>OZ245021.1:0-1872500 GCA_965223775.1 Gammaproteobacteria bacterium
CTACTGGCGCTTCGATGCCGCCCGTTCGGGGCCGTCGGCGATCCTCGGAGATATCGGCACCCACGCATGGCACCTGCTGCACGCGGTCACCGGAATGGAGCCGCAGGCGGTTTGCGCCGATGTCGGGCCGGTGGTGCCCGGGCGCCGGTTCGACGATACCGCCGGCGTGCTGCTCCGCTACGCGAACGGCGCGCGCGGGATCCTGTGGGTCACCCAGACTGCGGCGGGAGCTGAGCACGGGCTCAGGTTCCGGGTCCATGGCGCCGAAGGTGGCCTCGAATGGTTCCAGGAAGATCCGACGTGGCTCACCCACATGCGGCTCGGCGAGCCGCGCAGGATGCTCAGCCGCGGTGGGCCGGGGCTCAAGCCGGCGGCGCAGCGGGCGAGCCGCATCGCCGTCGGCCATCCCGAGGGCCTCCACGAGGCGTTCGCGAACCTCTACTCCGACGTGGCCGAGGCGGTCGCGGCGCGCCTCACGGGCACACCCGCGGACCCTCTCGCCCTCGACTTCCCGACCGTCGAGGACGGCGCGCGCGGCCTCGCCTTCATCACCGCCGCCAAGGCCTCTTCCGATGCGGGCGGCGCCTGGACCGACTGCACCCTCTGAGCATCCGCGGAATCACCCGCCGGCGACTTTCGACAACGGCGTGATCGGACGGCCGGTCGCCGGGGCCGCGCTGCTTGCCGGGATCGGCCGAAGATGTACCTGCCACGGATCGTCGATGCCGAACCGGCCGGGCTGCCGTGTGTCACCGGCGCGGTCCTGTCGAAGGGCCGGTGGCGTCAGGGAAGTACGCCGCCGCGATGCAGGCGGCCAGATGCGAGGAGCGGCCGGTGCGGGAACTCAGCCGAAGTCGTTGTCGTGGCGGTCGAGGTAGCGGATGATGCGGTGAAGGGCCGTCTCGAGGTGCTCGTGCGACTTCGCGAAGCAGATCCGGAAGTGGTCCTGGTTGCCCGGGCCGAACGTGTAGCCGGGTGCGGTCCCCACATCCTCTTCCGCGAGCAGGCCCCGAGCGAAGCCGAGGCTGTCCCGGAGGCCGCGAACCTGCGGGAAGGCATAGAACGCGCCGACGGGCTCGCTCAGCTCGATGCGCGGGTGCGGAGCGAGGATCTCCATCACCGCCCGGCGCCCCGCGCGGTAGTGTTCGCGCATCTCCCGCACGAACGGGTCGCCCTCGGCAAGGGCCGCGATCCCGGCACTCTGGAGGAAGTTGGGCGCTCCCGTGTTGCAGCACTCGGAGTAGGCGCTCATCCGTTCCTCGTAGCCGGCCGGAACGACCATCCAGCCGAGACGCCAGCCGGTCATCGCGAATGCCTTCGAGAACCCGTTGATCACGATGACCGGGTCCTCCGGGGCCGCGACGGACAGGAACGAGGGAGCGACCTCGCCCTCGAACACGTTCCGGTGATAGACCTCGTCCGCGATGATGACGATGCCGCGCTCGCGGCAGAAGTCGAGGAGCCGGACTTGCTCCTCGCTCGACATCACCCACCCGGTGGGGTTGCAGGGGCTGTTCAGGAAGATGGTCGTGGTGTTCGGCCGCACCGCCGCGAACACGTCATCGAGCTCGAGCCGCCATCCGCCCGGCTCGAGCCGCTGGCGGACGAAGTCGAAGCTGCCTCCCGTCATCTGGAACGAACGGTCGATGTTCGGCCAGGCCGGACATACGATGATCCCGTGGTCGCCGGCGCCGAGCGCCATCCGCGCCGCCATGAAGATGCCGAGCATCGTGGAGCCGGGCACCACGATGCGGCCGGCCGCGAGGTCAATCCCGTACAACCGGTCGAGGTAGGTCTTGATCGCCTCGCGAAGGTCCGCCCGGCCGGCGGGGTGGTTATAGAAGGTGAGCCCGTCGTCGAGGGCTCGTTTTGCCGCCTCCCGGATGAAGTCCGGGGTTACGGCGTCGCCTTCGCCGAACCAGAGGGGAATGACCGAGGGGTCCGCGATCCGCGGAAGCGCGACGGTGGTGATTCCGTTCTGTTCGAGGGTCTCGAATTCGGGGCGCAGCATGTTCGTCGGTTCCCGCCTCTGGCCAAACAGCGAACTATAGCCGGCATCGCCCGTCAATCCTCGTCTTGTGGAGACCGAAGATTCGACACCCCGGGCCTCGACGCGGCGGCGGCTCGTACTGTCTCGGGCTGCGTGGACGTCGTTCGCCGGCCGGCGCCCCCGCATACCGCCGGAATGATGTTTCCTGATTTCGCACAACGCTCAGGTTGGGGTCGCCGGTTTCCTGGGAGCGCGAGCTTCGAGCCCGCATGGACCGCCCGCGGGCTGGAAGCCCGCGCTTGTATGGTCCGCCCCGCATTTGCAAGGGAGGAGCTGTTCGGGCAAGCAGGTTCAGTTGCACACTTGTATTCGGCCTGTGGAGAGGGAACCTCGGTTCCCGGGCCCTCCCCGGAGGCCCGCGCTCCCCGGAATGCGGCGATCCCGGGAATCGCGTGCTCCCAACCTGAGCTTTGTGCGTAGTCAGGTGATGTTTCCTGGCCCGGAAGGATGCGCGAGCACGGTTCCCGTCATCACCGCACCTCGATGTCGTGGTACGAAGAGCGGCGAGCCGCGCGGGACATTCCGGCCGGGGAGGTTGATTTTGCCCGGAGGCGGGGTGCACGCTGTCTCCGGATCCGTTCGTTCGTGAGCGCCAACCCCAGCCCGAGGACCGAGCCGATGAACTGGAACGCCTTCATCACCTGCGCGATCACCGGCGCCGGCGATACGGTGGACAAGCACCCCGCCATCCCGGTCACCCCGGCCGAGATCGCGGATTCCGCCATCGAGGCGGCGCGGGCCGGCGCCGCCATCGTCCACGTCCACGTGCGCGATCCCGAGACGGGGCGCGGCGCGCGCGACCCGGCGCTCTTTCGGGAAGCGGTCGAGCGCATCCGCGAATCGGGGACCGACGTGGTCCTCAACCTCACCGCCGGAATGGGTGGGGACCTGGTGTTCGGGTCGGGCGAGCACCCGCTCCCCCTCAATCCGGAGGGAACCGACATGGCGGGTCCGATCGAGCGCCTCGCCCACGTCGAGGAGCTCCGCCCCGAGATCTGCACCCTCGACTGCGGCACGATGAACTTCGCCGAGGGCGACTACGTGATGACCAACACCCCTTCCATACTCCGCGCGATGGCGAAGCGGGTGAGGGAGCTCGGGGTACGGCCGGAGCTGGAAGTCTTCGATACCGGCCACCTCGTGTTCGTGAAGCGGATGGTCGACGAGGGGCTCATCGAGTCTCCCCTCATGGTGCAGCTCTGCATGGGCATCCCGTACGGCGCGCCGGACGACCCCGGGACCCTGCTCGCCATGGTCAACCAGCTTCCTCCCGGCACCCACTGGTCGACGTTCTCGATCGGGCGCATGCAGCTCCCCTTCGTGGCGATGGCGGTGCTGGCCGGCGGGAACGTCCGGGTCGGTCTCGAGGACAATCTCTACCTCGAGCGAGGGGTGCACGCTTCGAACGCGGACCTCGTGTCCCGCGCCCGGGAGCTCCTGCGCGCCATGAATGTCCGGGTGCTCGGTCCGGGCGAGGTCCGGGAGCAGCTCGATCTTCGGGCCGCGGCGTGAGGGCGGACGATGAAAGTCACGGTCATCGGCACTGGTGAGGCGTTCGACTCGGGCCTCGGCAACAACTCGTTCCTGCTGCAAGGCCCGGGCCTGCCCACGGTGCTCCTGGACTGCGGCTACCAGATCCCGGAGCGGCTCTGGGCGAGCGGGCTCCACCGCAAGCTGGACGCCGTCTACCTCACCCACACCCACGCGGATCACTCCTTCGGCATCGTCCCGCTCATCGGGCGCTTCCTCATCGAGCGGCGCGAGCGGCCGCTCCCGGTCATCGGCCATTCCGGGGTCGGCAGCTTCGTCCGCCGCGCGCTCGACCTCGGTTATCCCGGGATGCGCGGGCATCTCCCGTTCCCGCTCGAGTTCGTCACCGTCTCGCCGGCGAGGCGCCTCGACTTCGGCGGGCTGTCGCTCGCCTGCGCCCGCTCCGACCATGGCGTGCTGAACCTGAGCGTGCGTTTCGAGGCGCAGGGGTCGTCGTGCGCGTTCAGCGGGGACGGCGCGCCGAGCGCCGCGACCGAGGCCCTCTACCGGGGCGTGGACGTCCTGTTCCACGAGCTCTACTCGGTACGGCGCAAGGTGCCCGGCCATTCGACCCTCGCGGAGCTCCGCGGGCTCGCGGCCCGGGCGGAGGTCCCGCGGGTGGTCGTCTCGCACCACGCCCGCGAGTACAAGGCGCGGCTTCACCGGGCGGTGGCGGCGCTCCGGGAGCCGGGGCGCGAATGGACGACCGCCCGCCCCGGCCAGGTCATCCGGATCTGAAACCCCCGTTCCCTCTTCTAACCGCAATGTCTCACCGATTTTTCCGGGCTGGCCGAAGGCGGAACCCGACAATCCACCCGCATGTCGGGGAACGCTCCCTGTCGGATTGCGCTTCGCCAATCCGGCCTGCGCTGCTGGTCGGGGTGTGCCCCCGCGCCGGCTGCCACCTCCGGGAGCCATCTGCGCCGGCCGCGATCGCGACCGCCGCTCTTCCCAAGTCCGATTCTCCTTGGCCAAGAACTCGCCCCGTCCGCCGGCACGCGTTGCCACGGTCGGCGGGCAGAGGGGGAGCGGGTTCACGCCGGCTCTGAACCGGGCTATGCTGGCCACGGGCGTGCCGAACGTGGAGGGAGACGATGCGAATTGGGGCGGTCTTTCCGCAGACCGAGATCGGGGCCGACCCGGCCGTGATCCGGGACTACGTGCAGGCGGTGGAGGGGCTCGGGTTCGACCACCTGACCGCGATCGACCACGTGCTCGGGGCGCGCACCCCGAGCGGCCCGCCGCACGCGAAGTTCTACACGCGAGAACGGATGTTCCACGAGCCGCTCCTGCTCTTCGCCCACCTCGCGGCGGTGACCGAACGCATCGAGTTCACCACCGCGATCCTCATCCTTTCGCAGCGCCAGACCGCGCTCGTCGCCAAGCAGGCGGCGGAGCTCGACGTCCTCGACGGCGGGCGCACGCGCCTCGGCATCGGCATCGGCTGGAACGCGGTCGAGTTCGAGGCGCTGAACGAGAACTTCCGCGACCGCGGCCGGCGGGTGGAGGAGCAGGTGGAGGTGCTCCGCCGACTCTGGAGCGAGGACCTCGTCACCTTCGAGGGCCGCTGGCACCGCCTGAGCGACGTCGGGATTAATCCGCCGCCCGTGCAGCGCCCCATCCCGGTGTGGTTCGGGGCGTTCGAGGCGGTCGCGATCCGGCGGGCCGCGCGTCTCGGCGACGGCTGGCTGATGAACCCGCGTACCCCCTGCGGCGACGAGGGACGGGCCGCGATTGAGCAGTTCCACGGCTTCGCGCGGGAGGCGGGCCGCGACCCCGCCGGGATCGGGATCGACGCGACGGTGCACGCCCACGGCGACGATCCGGAGCGCTGGGCGGAGGACGCCCGGACCTGGGAGGCTTCGGGAGCGACCCACGTCACCTTCCGGACCATCGACTACGGATACTCCGACCTGGGCCAACACCTCGATGCCCACCGCCGCTTCCGCGCGGCGCTCGGCGTCTGAGCGGCGAGACCGGTGATATCGCGACCGCGGCGCGAGGCGGCAGCAGGACGATGAGCACCAATCCTGAATCACCCGAGAGCATGGGCGGCAAGGACAAGGACAAGGGCTGGGAGCCCGAGCTCGAGGAGCTCCGCCGGCGGCAGCAGTTCGTCAGCGAGATGGGTGGCCCGGAGAAGGTCGCGCGTCACCACGGCCAGGGCAAGCTCACGGTGCGCGAACGGGTGGACGGACTCCTCGACCCCGGCACGTTCCATGAGATCGGCTCGGTTACCGGTGTCGCCTCCTACGACGAGGAAGGGCGACTGACCGGACTTCGGCCCGCCAACTTCATCTACGGCCGAGGCGATCTCGACGGCCGCCGGGTGGTGGTCGAGGGCGACGACTTCACCGTGCGGGGCGGCGCGGCGGACGCCTCCATCTGGGACAAGATGGTCGCGGCGGAGCAGATGGCGCGCGAGCTCCGCCTCCCGCTCGTGCGGCTCGTGGACGGCACGGGGGGCGGCGGCTCGGTCAAGACCATCGAGACCGAGGGCCGCACCTACGTGAGTCAGGCCATCGGTTGGGAGCACGCGGTCGCAAACCTTGCGACCGTCCCGGTCATCGGCCTCGGACTCGGCTCGATCGCGGGGCTCGGGTCCGCACGGCTCGTGACGAGCCACTACTCGGTGCTGGTGCGGGGCACGTCGCAGGTATTCGTGGCCGGGCCGCCGGTGGTGGCCCGGATCGGGGAGACGGTCGACAAGGAGGAGCTCGGCCGCGCGGACATGCACGCCGGCATCGGAGCGGTGGACGCGGTGGTCGATTCGGAGGCGGAGGCGTTCGCCCACGCCCGCCGCTTCCTCTCCTACCTTCCCCAGTCGGTGTACGAGCTGCCGCCGCGCGGCCCCACCGACGACGATCCGGCGCGGCGCGAGGACTGGCTCATCCGCGCGATCCCGCGCAACCGGCGCAAGGTCTACCGCATGCGCCCGATCATCGAGGCGCTGGTGGACCGCGGCTCGTTCTTCGAGATCGGCAAGGCGTGGGGGCGCTCCCTCATCACCGGACTCGCGCGCCTGGACGGCTGGCCGGTCGCCGTCGTGGCGGAGGACCCCTACTTCTACGGAGGGGCGTGGACGGCGGACGCCTCGCTCAAGATGACCCGCTTCGCCGAGCTCGCCGAGACATTCCACGTCCCGATCGTCCACCTCGTGGACATCCCCGGGTTCCTGATCGGCACCCAGGCCGAGCGGGCGGGGACCATCCGGCACGGCGCCCGCGCGCTCGCCTCCGTCTTCCAGACGACCGTCCCCTGGTGCAGCGTCATCGTGCGCAAGTGCTTCGGGGTGGCCGGGGCCGCCCACATGAACACCGCTCGCCTGCGCTACCGCTACGCGTGGCCGTCCGCGGACTGGGGCTCGCTCCCGGTGGAGGGAGGGATCGAGGCCGCGTACAAGGCGGAGCTCGAAGCGGCGAAGGACCGGGCGGCGACGCTGCGCGAAATCGAGGAGCGCCTGGAGCTGGCGCGCTCGCCGTTCCGGACCGCCGAGACCTACTGGGTGGAGGAGATCATCGATCCGCGCGACACCCGTTCCCTGCTCTGCGAGTTCGCGAACCTGGCCGCGCCGCTCCGCGAGCCCGGCCCGGCCCGCTTCACGTACCGCCCCTGACCCGTCGGAACCGTGGTGGTGACGAAGTACGGGCCGCCTGGGCTCGGGCTCGGGCTCGGGTTCGGTCGCCAGGGGCCGCGGCACGGCCGAGGTACCAGTAGTTGCCCCAGTTGCTCCGGGCTCGCGCTCGACCCACGATCCGGACAGCCGCGGAAGCGAGGAACATCTTCCGCGCTGCATGAGCCGGCTGGAACGGTCGGACCGCCCTCCCAGCCGGCATGACCGGCCGCGAAACGGAGAGACCCCCATGGACAAGCATTCCCTTGAAGACATCGCAATCCGGTTTACCGACGCCTTCAACCGCGACGACCTCGACGGCGTGATGAGCTTCTTCGCCGCCGACGCGGTCTACGACGAGTTCCACGGCGTTCGGCACGAGGGTCGGGAAGCGATCCGGGCCGCCTTCGACCCTCAGTTCCGGGGCGCGTACGGAGCGGTACGGTTCGAGCAGGAAGACCTCTTTGCGGATGCCGAAGCGGGCAAGGTCCTCATCAGTTGGACCTGCACGATGACGACCGGCAAGGGGCCGGGCGGGTGGCGCGGCCTCGACATCCTGCACTTTGCCGACGGAAAGCTCGTCGAGAAGCAGACCTACGCCAAGGCCAAGGTCCCGCTGCTGAAGCCCGTCGACACCTGATTCGGAGTCCGCAAAAGATGAGAGACGCAGTGGAGCATGGCGGCCTCGGCGTCGCCAGGTGCCTGCACGACCTCGTCAACGACGAGATCGCCCCCGGGACGGGTATCGAGCCGGAGGCGTTCTGGCGCTCGCTCGCGGACATCGTCCGGGATCTCGGGCCGAACAACCGCGCGCTGCTCGATCGGCGGGGCCGGCTCCAGGCGCAGATCGACGCATGGCACGCGGAGCGCACCGCGCGTCCCGTCGATCCGGCCGAGTACCGGGCCTTCCTGGAATCGATCGGATACCTGCTCCCGGCCGGCGAGGACTTCCGGATCGAGACCGCGAACGTCGACGACGAGATCGCGCTCGTCGCCGGACCTCAGCTCGTCGTTCCGGTCGACAACGCCCGGTACGCGCTCAATGCCGCCAATGCCCGCTGGGGCAGCCTCTACGACGCGCTGTACGGCACCGACGTCATCCCCCGTGGCGACGATGACTCGGGGTCCGGGGGGTTCGACCCCGAACGAGGCCGCCGCGTGATCGCGTGGACGAACGACTTCCTCGACGGGACGGCCCCCCTCGCGGGCGGATCGCACGCCGCCGTCATCGAGTACACCCTGCGCGAACGCGGGGGCGATGGCGTCGAGCTGGAGGCCGTCCTCGCCGGCGGCTCGCGGACGGGGCTCGCGGACCCCGGGCAGCTCGCGGGGTACCGGGAGCGCGCCGGGCAGCTCTCCTGCGTGCTGCTGAGGAACCACCGGCTGCACGTCGAGCTGCACATCGACCCCGAGCACGAGATCCGGAACCTGAGCCCGGCCAGCGTCAAGGACATCGTGATCGAGGCGGCGATCACCACCATCGAAGACTGCGAGGACGCGGTCTCCGCCGTCGACGCCGAGGACAAGACGCAGGTGTACCGCAACTGGCTGGGGCTGATGAAGGGCACCCTCGAAGCGTCGTTCGCCAAGGGGAGCAGGCAGGTCGTCCGGCGCCTGAACCCCAACCGCACCTACCGCGCCCCCGGCGGCGGCTCCATCGAGCTTCCCGGGCGCAGCCTCATGCTGGTGCGAAACGTCGGCATCCACATGTACACGGATGCAGTCCTCGACGCGGACGGCAACGAGATCCCGGAAGGCTTCCTCGACGCGATGGTCACGGTGCTTGCCGCGAAGCATGACCTCGACGGCCGCGGCGAGCTCGCGAACAGCCGCACGGGCAGCATCTACGTCGTCAAGCCGAAGCTCCACGGCCCGGAGGAGATCACGGCCACCGTC
Organism: Gammaproteobacteria bacterium; assembly: GCA_965223775.1. Taxonomy (GTDB): domain Bacteria; phylum Pseudomonadota; class Gammaproteobacteria; order HK1; family HK1; genus JAJDXW01. The sequence goes on from OZ245021.1 coordinate 9,090, forward strand.
GAGCTGTTCGAGCGGGTCGAGGACGCGCTCGGTCTGGCCCGAGGCACGGTCAAGATCGGCATCATGGACGAGGAGCGGCGCACCACCGTGAACCTCGCCGAGTGCATCCGCGCCGCGAAATCCAGGGTCATCTTCATCAACACCGGCTTCCTCGACCGCACCGGCGACGAGATCCACACCTCGATGGAAGCGGGGCCGATCATCCCGAAGACGGAGATGAAGGCGCAGCGCTGGATTGCGGCGTACGAGGACTGGAATGTCGGCGTCGGCCTCGCCGCGGGGCTCGCGGGCCGCGCTCAGATCGGCAAGGGGATGTGGGCCGCGCCGGAGGCGATGGCCGACATGATGGCGCAGAAGATCGGCCATCCCCGTGCCGGCGCGAGCACCGCGTGGGTCCCCTCGCCGACCGCCGCCACCCTGCATGCGGTGCACTATCACCGCGAGAACGTGGCGGAACGCCAGAAGGAGATTGCCCGGCGCGGGCGGGCGTCGCTCGGCGACATCCTCTCGATCCCGCTCCTCGCGGGCCGGAACCTCGCGCCGGACGAGATCCGGAACGAGCTCGACAACAACGCGCAAGGGATCCTCGGCTATGTCGTGCGCTGGGTCGGTCAGGGAGTGGGGTGCTCGAAGGTGCCCGACATCAGCGACACCGCCCTGATGGAGGATCGGGCGACCCTGCGCATCTCGAGCCAGCACATTGCGAACTGGCTCCGTCACGGCGTGACCGACGAGGCGCAGGTGCGCGCGACGTTCGAGCGCATGGCGGCGGTGGTGGACCGGCAGAACGCGGGCGACCCGGCCTACCGCCCGATGTCGCCCGACACGCACCAGAGCATCGAGTACCGGGCCGCGCTCGATCTCGTGCTCACTGGGCGCGATCAGCCGAACGGATATACCGAGTGGATCCTGCACCGCTGCCGGCGCGAGGCGAAGGCGGCGCGCGCCTGAGCGCGGAGACCGTTCCCGCCGGAACCGGGGCCGCCCAGCCCCCGGTTGCGGGGCGTCTCCTTTTCGACTAAGTTATCTGGACTAAGTTTGGTAATCCGTCATGCGCACCGTCAACATGCACGAAGCCAAGACCCATCTCTCGCGCCTCGTCGAGGCTGCGGCGAATGGTGAGCCGTTCATCATCGCGCGTGCGGGCAAGCCCGTCGTCAAGGTCATCGCCGTCGAAGCGCCGGATGTCGGGGCGACGCGCCGGCTCGGCTTTCTGGCCGGACAGATCTCGGTGCCGGAAGATTTCGACCGGCTGGGCTCTGCCGAGATCGAGGCCCTGTTCGAAGGAGACGGGTGAATCTTCTTCTGGACACGCACGTTCTGCTCTGGGCGGCGGGCGTGCCGGAGCGGCTGCCGGATGACGTGCGAGCGCTGCTTGAGGACCAGGATGCCAAGCTGTTCTTCAGCGCTGCATCACTCTGGGAGGTTGCCATCAAGAGCGGGCTCGGGCGGGCGGATTTCAGAGTCGACCCGCGGGTGCTGCGGCGCGGGTTGCTGGAGAACGGCTACGTGGAGTTGGCCGTGACCGGCGCCCACGCCGTGGCGGTGGATCTTCTCCCTCCGATCCACAAGGATCCCTTCGACCGGCTCCTGATCGCGCAGGCCCGGGTCGAAGGGCTCACACTCGTGACCGCGGATCAGGTCGTCGCGCGCTATCCCGGCCCGATTCGCGCGCTCTGACAATCCACTTCCGATCGACTTCGGACCTCGAAGGTAGAGGCGAGGTTCCGACTGCCTGGAGACGACACAACGGAGTGCCTCAGGCATGAGTGGACACGTCGAGATACCTCAAGACGAGATCACCGCCTTCCGCAAACGCTGGCGGGTCAGGTGTCGTAGCCGTTGGAGATGGTGACGTCGAGGAGCCGTGGCTTGCCGGCCGCGATCGATTCGCGCACCGCGTCCCCGAGGTCGGTCGCGCGCTCGACCCGGCGGGCGGAGACCCCCATCGACTCGGCGAGTCCCACGAAGTCGATGCGGGGGGACTGAAAGTCCATGCCGGTGAAGTTGTCGTCGCCATGGAAGGCGATGAGCCGGTCCTTGAGGATGCGGTAGCTCCGGTTGTTCGCGATGACGTAGGTGATCGGGAGGTCGAGGTGCGCGGCCGTCCACAGGGCCTGCACGTTGTACATCGCGCTGCCGTCGCCGATGAGGGCGACGCAGGGGCGGTCGGGCGCCGCCATGTGGATGCCGATCGCTCCCGGCACCGCGAACCCGATCCCGCCGCTCGCGAGTCCGAAGTAGCTCTTGGGGTCCCGGAACGGGTACTGCCCGAGGACCGTGTTCGAGGTCGTGAGCCCTTCGTCCACGAACACCGCGTTGCGGGGCAGCGCATCGACGAGGTGGCGCACCGCCGCCGCGGGCGCGATCGGGTCCTTCGCCTGCGCCTCTTCCGCCGCCGCCCGAAGGCGTGCGCGCTTCGCCGCCCAGTTCCGGTCCGCGCAGGCGGCGAGCCGGGCCGTGGCCGCGCTCCGCCCGGCCTCGTCCCGGCCGTTCTCGAGAACCGGAAGGAGCGCGCGCAGGGTTTCCTTCACGTCTGCCCGGATCGCGGTCTCGGCCGGGTAGTTCTTGCCCATCTCCCAGTCGCGAAGCCCGATCTGCACCACCGGGAGGCCGTCCGGCAACGGCTCGATCTCGCTCCACACCGACATCCGCAGCACGTCGGAGCCGAGGAATACCGCGAGGTCGTAGGGGGCGAGCGCCTCGCGCACCTGCTTCTGGACGCGGGTGAGGGCGCCGAGAAAGGCGGGATGCTCGGACGGGAAGTGCGCACCGTACGGCACGGTCTGCTGGTACACGGGGGCCCCGAGCACCTCGGCGAGGCGTGCCGCCTCCTCGAGGGCATCGCTCGTCGCTACCTCGTGGCCGCTCACGATGACCGGACGCTCGGCCCGGAGCAGTCTCCGGGCGAGCCCGGCAAGCGCGTCGTCCCCGGGCCGTCCGGCCGCGTCCACCCGGGTGGGGGCGCCAAGGTCGATGGCCGCCGCCTGGTTGAGGATGTCGCCGGGGAGGGAGATGAAGACCGGACCGGTCGGAGGGGTCAGCGCGATCTTGGCCGCGCGGCGCACGATGCGGGGCAGGTCCTCGAGGCGGTGCACCTCCACCGCCCACTTGACGAGCGGCTCGGCGATGGGGACGAGCGAATCGTAGAGAAGGGGCTCGGTGAGGCCATGCCCAATCTCCTGCTGTCCCGCGGTCACCAGCACCGGCGACCCCCAGAATTTCGCGTTGTAGAGCGAACCCATCGCGTTGCCGAGCCCGGGCGCGACGTGGACGTTGCAGGCCGCGAGGCGGCCGCTCGCGCGGGCGTAGCCGTCCGCCATCGCGACCACGATCCCCTCCTGGAGGCCGAGCACGTAGCCCATGTCCGGCTCGCCGCTCAGGGCGTGCATGATGGGAAGCTCGGTGGTGCCCGGGTTGCCGAACAGGCGATCGACCCCCTCGTCGCGGAGCAGCGAGAGAAAGGCGGACCGTCCGGTGATGAGGTTTCCGCCCGCGGCGGCGGTGGAGCTCGAAGTTCCGGGCGTCATGCAAGTCCTCCTGAGAGTGTCCGATTGCCCCGCGCACCGCCGGACGGGCGGGGCCGGGTATGCGGTCGGCGGCCGAACGAGAGGGGTATGGAGGCGCCCCGGGTGCGGACCGCAAGGCCGGGGATTGTAGACGGGCCGGTCCGGCTACCGGCGCGGCAGGCACCCGGATGCGCCGGTGGGCGCCCGGAACGACTCGCCAGGGTGCGGGCTCGCGGTCCCGGCCGTGTCGTGCCGCCCGAAGTCGCGGCGTGCGCGCCCGGCTACTCGTCGTCCCCGGGTTCGGGACCGGTCGCAAGGGCTTCGGCCGCGGGCGGCTCGGGTCGCCGTCGCTCGGACGAGTCGCCGACGGGGCACGGCGCGGATCCGGCAAACGACCCTTTGCCCCACTCGCGATCCGTTCGGGTTGTGGGGCAATGGCGGGCTCGTTGTGCAGTTGTCCAGCGGTCATCGGTGCTACGATTTAGATCCGCTTCTACACGTAATGAAAACGGATGGCCCTGAACATCCGGAACCGCACAACCGAGGCGCTCGCAGAAGCTCTGGCGAGGCTCACGGGAGAGATCAGGACGCAGGCGGTCACCGGGGCCTTGCACAATTGTCCGGAGCGGGTCCCCCGCCAACGCTCCGGCCGGAGCCTCGGCGGGGAGCTCGACGACATTGCCCTGCACTGTGCATCCCTTCCGGTTCTCGATGACACAGATCCCGAGGAACTTCTCGGGTACGACAAGAACGGCCTGCCGGTCATCGACACATCGGCGATCGGTGTGCACGGGGGCCGCGGTGCCACAATGAAATCCGGGTCCACGGCCGGAGGGGCCGCACATGACTGAGTTCGACGTTCCCTCCATGACCGGTGTTCCCGACGAGGCCACGAGTCCGGCCTCGGAGCCCATCCCCGAGCTGGAGAACGGGGACCGGCTCACGCGGTGTGAGTTCGAACGCCGCTACGCGGCGCAGCCGGACGTCAAGAAGGCAGCCGGACGTCAAGAAGGCGGAGTTGATCGACGGAGTCGTCTACACGCCGTCACCCGTCCACTTGACCGGCCATGCAAGACCACATTCCGCGGTTCACGGAGTGCTGCTCGTGTATGCCGCGCACACGCCGGGGGTCAGCGTGGCCGACAACGCCACCGTCCGTCTCGATCTCGACAACGAGCCCCAGCCCGACGTGCTGTTGTGGATCGACGAGGAAGCAGGCGGCCAGTCCCGGGTGAGCGATGACGACTATCTCGAGGGTGCACCGGAGCTGATCGTCGAGGTCGCCGCAAGCAGTGCCTCGATGGACATGCACGCGAAGCGCAACATCTATCGGCGAAACGGCGTGCAGGAGTACATCATCTGGCGGACACGCGAGAGTCGCATCGACTGGTTCGAGCTTGCGGACGGTGAATACCGTCAACTGCCAAGCGACCGCGCAGGTGTCCTCCGAAGCCGCGCCTTCCCCGGGCTGCGCCTTGCAGTCCGCTCCCTCCTGGAAGGAGATCTGGCTGATGCGCTGGCGGAGTTGGACAAGGGGCTCCGGTCGCCGGAGCACCGCGAATTCATTGCCCGGTTAGCCGCAAAGACGTAGCCGTCCCGCCCCGCGCCAACACGGGCGACCCCCTGACCCACTGGTTGGACTGCCGTCAAGCCGTCCCCGTCCCCCATTGGTCCGTGGTGGAGTCTCAGTCCGCCCCTTCTCTGGTTGCCCTTTTCACGCGCCGCCGTGTGCCCGGATTATTCCGAGACCGGACTTGAGAGCCTCTCTTGTTGTGATCCGTAGTCTTTGCGGTGAAACAATCAACATTTCGAGTCAAAGTCGGGCACGGCGATTCGCGTCGATCAGCGCTTGGGCGTCGTCCATCACCTGATCGTGGGGAGCAGGGGAAAGTGGACTATCCAGGGCTTCCTGAACCTTGGTCCGGAACCAGGCGTCGTAGGCTTCCCGGTCCACGGTCAGGCCAGCCGGCAAGCCGCCTTCGGCGGCGATACGGGTCAGCAGGATGCGCACGGCATCGGAGAGTGTCAGGCCGACGCCGGCGAGGGCATCGGCGGCTTTGGACTTGAGCCCGTCATCCACACGGACATGCAGCATCGAGGTCTGGGCAGGCATGGGTCGATCCTCCTGTCGAGGAGTTTGTATCTCAAATGAGATGCAACATCAATGGAGAACTTCCGGTGATTTTCCAGAGGCTGCCATCGAGGGAATCCCGCTTTGACTCGGGCACGATCGCCGGTCCGGTCTGGTGCCGGGATTCGCCGGACGATGTCGGTGTGCACACGATTTCGCGGCTGACGCGGTCGCCGCCCTCGTGTGGTGGAGGTCGATTCCCTCCAACCCGAACGGGGGCGGCATCCTGGTTCACGGGGGAGCCGAGAGCTTCGTCTTCAAGGGCTGCCGTGTCCTGCCGTGGTTTCTTTGCTGAAACCCGAACGTATACTGATGAAAGTGGCTGACGCCAAGGGACGATCCGCCAGGACTTGAATGGCGGGACCGCACCGGAAACGACTCCGACATCCGGGTCGACACACCGCAGAGCGGGTCGATTCACCATCGCCGGAAGCGCCGGAATGGGAGTGTTGTCTTTCCGGCATCGTCAAGGTTTGATTGCGGAGCGCGGCTTCATGCTGAATCGCCGGTCCATCGACGCGGTCGCGGCCGCCGCCGCGGGTCCGTGCGAGATCCGCCCGCTCTACGATTCGTACTGCTTCTCGCGCATTCCCTGGACGCTTCAGGCCGCGCTCACCGGTGAGCCGAACTCCCGGACCCTGCCGCCCGACGCGCTCGGACCCCTCGCCGACCGGCCGGATACCGTCGTGGTCCTGTTCATCGACGCCTTCGGTTGGCGCTTCTTCGAGGCGTTCGCGGAGAGCACCCCGGCCCTCGCCCGCTTCCTTCGCCACGGAACGGTGTCCAAGCTCACCGCCCTCTTTCCGTCCACCACCTCCGCCCACGTCGCGTGCCTGCACTCCGGCCAGACCCCGGGGGAGAGCGGAATCTACGAGTGGTTCCAGTACGAGCCGGCGGCGGGCGAGATGATCGCGCCCCTCCTCAGCTCGCGGGCGGGCGACAAGGGCCGCAACGGGCTCGACCTCGCCCCCCAAACGCTGTTCGACGGGGAGACGCTGCACGAGCGCCTCGCCGCCCGGGGGGTGCGGTCGATCTCGGTGACGCCGGCCGAGTTCACGCCCTCGCCGTTCAACGACGCGTTCACCCGCGGAACCTCGGAGGTGCCCTGGAAGGGCCTCGCCCGAGGACTGGATTCGCTCGCCGGCACGGTCGCGGCGCCCGGCGGACCGGAACCCCGGCTGATTCACTACTACTACGGTGGGATCGACCGAACCGCGCACCGCTCCGGACCCGATTCGCCGGCGCTGAGGCGGGCCGTCCGGCGCTTTTTCGGCGAGCTCGAACGCAGGTTCTTCACGGTGCTCGAGCGAGAGCGCGGGGCGGAACCACGGGGCCGGCGGCGCTCCGGTCAGGACGAACCGGGTTCGAGCTCCCGCCTGGGCCGGGGGTCGGCCGGCAAGACCTGCGTCGTCCTCATCGCCGACCACGGGATGATGGCGCACGATCCGGCGCGCGCCGTCTATCTCAACCGGGTGCTGCCGGAGGTCGAGGGGTGGCTCCAGTGCGGCGCCGCCGGCCGGCTCAAGGTCCCGGCCGGATCACCCCGCGACTTCTTCCTTCACCTTCGCGAAGACTGCTTCGACCGGGCGGTGGGCGCGATCCGGGACGCCCTCGCCGGCGTGGCCGAGGTGCGCCCGGTGCGCGACCTCGTCGCCGCCGGGTACTTCGGCGATACCCCGCCGTCGCGCCGTTTCCTCGAACGGGTGGGCAACGCAGTTATCCTTCCCCGCCCGGGACGCGCCGTCTGGTGGTACGAGGAGGGCCGGTTCGAGAGCCGCCATCCCGGCGACCACGGCGGGCTTTCGCCCGAGGAAATGGAAATACCCTTCGGAGTGCTTTCGATTTGAGCCATCCTCGACGCATCGCGGTCACCGCTCCCATCCAGCCCGGGGTCGAAGCCACCCTGCGCCACGCCCGTTGGGCCGAGGAAGAGGGCTTCGACGACGTATGGTTCTCCGATTCGGGCGGCATCGACGCGCTCTCGCTCGCCGCCGCCATCGGGGTGGAGACCCGCCGGGTGCGGATCGGGACCGCCATCATCCCCGTCTACACGCGCACCCCGGCCGTGTTCGCGGCATCCGCCCATGCTCTCCACCACGCCTGCGGCGGGCGGTTCATCCTCGGTCTCGGGTCGTCGAGCCAGACCATGATGGAGCAGTGGCACGGGGTGGAGTTCGCGAAGCCGCTCACCCGGGTTCGTGAGACGGCGACCCTCGTGCGCGCGCTCCTTGCCGGCGAGCGGAGCGGCTTCGATGGGGAGACGCTCCGCAGCCACGGCTACCGGCAGCCGCCGCTCCCGGCCGGGGCGGTTCCGATCCATCTCGCTGCGCTCCGCGGCCGGATGCTGGAGCTTGCGGGCGAGGTGGGCGACGGGGTGGTGGTGAACCTGTTCCCGATCCGGGCGCTTGCGAAGATCATGGAGCACATCGAGCGGGGCGCCCGCCGGGCGGGCCGCTCGCTGGCGGACCGGGAGATCGTCTGCCGGCACCAGGTGCTCGTGACCGACGACAAGCCGGCCGCCCGTGCTCTGTTCCGGCGGCGGTTCGCACCGTACTACGCGACCCCCGTGTACAACCGGTTTCTCGCCTGGGCGGGATTCGAGGAGGCGGCGGCCACCATCGAGGCGGGATGGGCCGCGCGCGACCGGGATCGGACCACGGGCGCCCTCGACGACACCCTGGTCGACGAGATCGCGATCCTCGGGACGGCCGACGAGTGCCGGGAGCGGGTGCGCGAACTCGCCGCGGGCGGCATCACCACCCATATCATCGCCTGCCCCTCGGACGATCCCGCGGATCAGCGTCGATCCTGCGACGCGTTTCGCCCCGCCGCGTTCCGTTTCTAGCCCGGAAGAATCACCGATTTTCGTCGCGAGGGCGCCGCGAAGCGACAGATTGTCGTCCGCCAGCCAAGAAATCGGTGACTTTTCCGGGCTGGCTCCGCGGCGGCGAAGCGATCCGCGCCTGGTTCATTCCGTTCGCTTCCCGAGGAGCTTCTCCAGCGTTTTCTTGACCTTGTCCGTTCCTTTCCCCAGAGCCTTGCGGGCCGACTCCGTACCCTTCTCGAGTGCTTCCCGGGTGGATTCGGCACCTTCCCCGAGGGCCTTTTGGGCCGATTCAGCTCCTTTCTCCAGGGTCTCGCGAGCGGTTTCAGCTTTCTGTTTCAGGGTCTCTCGGGCGGATTCGGACGCCTGCTCCAAGGTCTCCCGGCCAGACTCGGACCCCTGCTCCAAGGATTCTCGGGCGGATCCGGCCCCCTTCTCGATCTTCCGCTTGACGTCCTCGACGAGTTTCGCCGCACTACCGGCGAGCCGTTCGCTGACTTCGCCGGCGAGCTCGCGGATCGGAGCCACGGACTGCCGTGCGCTGGTCACGATCTCGGAGGTGATCTCTTCGATGATGCCGGCGGCCGCGGTCCCGCCCTCTCCGGAGGAGATGTTTTCGAGATGGATGTCCGGAAGCGGCGCCTTCCATGACTTTCCCTCGAGAAAGACCGCACTCGCCGCGACCCTCCCGTCGCGAATGTAGAGGTTCTTGATCAGGATCCTCGCTGCGGGCCTTGCGGGCGCGCCGCCACGCGGCCCCTCTCCGGGTGCGGCGAAGGAATTCACGTTGCGCTGGATGGCTTCAAGGTTGCTTCCCTCCGGGCCGAGCTCATAGGTGACGAGTGGTTTCTCGACCGCGATCTCGCGGACGACCACGGTATCTTCGAGCAGAGACCCCAGTTCCATTGCGACGCGGATCTCGTCTGCCTCGAGCGCATGTTCGGTATGGAACCCGTCGGGATTTGCGACCGCCAGACCACGAATCGTCATCTCGCCGGCGGCGAGCGACACGTCGATCGACTCGATGGTCACGTCGGTTCCCACGGCTTCCGTCAGGAGCTCCTCCGCGGCCGTCTCGATTCCGAGAGCGGCCTTGAGCAGCGAGGACACGCGGGATTGGGAGAAGAAGAGTGTCCCCCCGGCGGCCAGTAGCAACACCGCGATCGAGCCTCCGGCGATCTTGGTCGAACGCTTCAATCCGGCCTCCTTTTCAGGTGGTTTCGGCTCGCTCCGGCGAACCCGGACAGAGGGTGGAATCGAGAATTGGTGCACTCGGGTCCCGTGCCCGGGGTATGCTTGCGGCCGGCAAGGTCCACGTCCCGGCTCGCCGGGCACGCAGAGGGAGTCGTGCGCCGTCCGACCGGTTCGCTGCGCACGCGCCGGTGGACGAAACGGGAGTCGATGCGGGCGGACAATCGGCCATCGGAACGGGAAGCAGGAGAACTCGCGGGCCCGAGGCGAGTGTAGTCCGCTCGACCCCTCCGGATGCATTAAATTTGCCGCGGAAGCGCTCCGCCGGACAGCGGAGCGACCGACCGGCTCTCCATCGTGTCAAACCAGGGAAAACAGCTTCATGAAATTCGGCATCAGCCTCATCAGCCGCGGATCGCTCGCAACCCCGGAGAACCTCGTCGGGGTTACCCGGCAGGCGGAGAGCCTCGGCTTCCACTCGGTCACCATCTCCGATCACATCGTCGTGCCGCAGGAGACTACCGACAACTACCCGTACCACCCACAAGGCCAGTTCGCGATTGCGGATGCCCATGACTACTACGAACCGCTCGCGACCGTCTCGTTCCTCGCCGGCGCCACCAGCCGGATCCGGATCGGGACCAGCGTGCTCATCATCAGCTACCGCAACCCCATCGTGACCGCGAAGCTGTGCGCGACCGCGGACGCGATGTCGGGCGGGCGGATATTCCTCGGCGTCGGGACGGGGTGGTGGGAGGCCGAGTACCGGGCGCTCGGGATCCCCGGCCATTTCGCGGAGCGAGGGCCCCGCACCGACGAGTACATGCGGATCTTCCGGAACCTGTGGACGGAGGAGCGGCCCGAGTTCTCCGGCGAGTTCTACCGGTATTCGAACATCGACTGCTCGCCCAAGCCGGCGCAGGCGGGGGGCATCCCGCTCCTCGTCGGCGGCCATACGGGCCGCGCGCTCCGGCGCACGGCGGAGCTCGGGGACGGATGGCACCCGATCGGGCTCCGCGCTCCGGCCGGCCTCGACCCGGCGGAGCTCAAGGCAAAGCGGGACCAGCTCGACCGGATGTGCGAGGCCCGGGGCCGCGACCCGGCCGACGTGCCGACCGTGTTCCGCTGCCCCATCCGCCTGGGCGGGGAACGCGATGGGGTGATGACCGGCGAGCCCGGCCGGATCGTGGAGGACATCGCCGCCTATGCGGCGGCCGGCGTGCAGGAGATCGTCTGGGACGTCTTCTACCCCACGGCGGCCGAGATCCGGGAGGTGATCGACCGGATCGCGGAGGACGTCGTTCCCGCCGTCGCGGGGTAGCCGCCGCATCGCGAACGCGCGTGCGGCGCGTCCGCACGGGATCCATTCCCTGACGATGACGAGATCTTCCGGAGGTACAATGTGACGAACGGCACCTCGACCCACCACATCGCGAACCAGCGCCATCTCTTCGACATTCCGGATGAGGTGGCCTACCTCAACTGCGCGTACATGGGACCGCTCATGCACCCCGTGGTCGAGGCGGGCGACCGCGGGATACGGGCCAAGGCCCGGCCGTGGGGCATCTCCCCCGACGACTTCTTCGAGGACGGGGAACGGGCCCGGGAGCGGTTCGCGAGAATCATCGGAGCCGATGCCGAAGGAGTGGCCCTGGTCCCGTCCGCGAGCTACGGGCTCTCGTGCGCGGCGCGCAATATCGAGGTGGCGCCGGGGGACGGGATCGTGGTGCTGGCCGAGCAGTTTCCATCCAACGTCTACGCATGGCGGGAGGTCGCGCAGACGCGCGGCGCGAGGCTCGTGACGATCGCCCGGCCGGACGACGACGACTGGTCGCGTGCGGCGCTCGCCGCGATCGACGAGCGCACCGCGGTCGTCGCCCTCCCCCACTGCCACTGGACGGACGGCGGGCTGCTCGACCTCGTGCGGATCGGCGCCCGGTGCCGCGAGGTGGGCGCCGCACTCGTGCTGGACCTCACCCAGTCGGCCGGCGCCCTCTGGTTCGATGCGGGTGCGGTGCAGCCGGACTACGTGGTCTGCGCGGGCTACAAGTGGCTGCTCGGTCCCTATTCACTCGGTTTTCTCTGGATAGCGCCGGAGCATCGGGGCGGAAGGCCGATTGAGTTCAACTGGATCGGGCGAGCCGGGGCGGAGGACTTTGCCCGGCTCGTCGACTACCGCGACGAATACCAGCCGGGCGCCCGCCGCTTCGACGTGGGGGAGCGCTCGAACTTCATCCTGGTTCCGATGCTGAACGCCGCGCTCGATCAGATCCTGGAGTGGGGCGTCGAGGCCATCGAGGCGACGCTCGCCGCCCGTACCGCCGACGTTGCCGCTCGCGCCGCTCGTCTCGGGCTCGATTCGGCGCCGGCCGCCCTTCGTGCCGGGCACTTCCTCGGGCTGCGCTTCCCGGGAGGAGAGCTTCCGGCGGGGCTCCTCGCCGCCCTCGCCGCGGAGCAGGTCCACGTCAGCGTGCGCGGCGCCTCGATGCGGGTGACGCCCCACCTCTACAACACGGATGAAGACGTCGACCGGCTCCTCACGGCCCTCGAACGCACCCTTGACCGAGGGTAACTACTCGGGCATATTTTCAACGGCACGCCCGGCGAGAGCGATCTGGATGGCCACCAGCGGGTTGTAACCCTGGTTCACCATGGACTGCAGATAGCTTGAGATTCGGCAATAGGCTTCGGCGTACTTGCGGGTGCGGAAGCATCCGGAGACTTTCTGCTTGACCTTGGCCATGCGCAGGTCGCGCTCGGCACGATTGTTGGTGAAAGCGACATCGGGGTGTTTGGCGAAGCGCAGCACCGCGGTTTCGATATTGGGACGTGTGTGTCGACCGAGACTTCGGATATTGCTCCGAACGCGCCGAGGTCATACAAGTCCTGCTTGCCGCCGGTGCCGATGTGGATGCGCGGCAAAAGTTGGGAGGAGGATGGACGCCGTTGCACGCAGCGGCGAACGTGGGCACGTGGAGCGAAGTGCTCGAGATGCTCCTCATGCTCCTCGATGCCGGAGCCGATCCGAACGCACGGACCGAAGACGGCCGCACGCCCCTGCATCTCGCGGTGAAGAGCATCTCCTCGGCGGCGATCGCGGTGCTGCTGGATGCAGGTGCCGATCCGGAGACGCCGAACGAGGACGGCCGAACGCCTCTGCACCTTGCGGCGAACGAGGGTGGACCCGAGAACGTCGCCGCATTGCTCGATGCCGGCGCGAATATCGAGGCACGCGACCACGGGGGAATGACGCCCTTGCATCTCGCCGCGGACAGTTGCCGTTCCCCTGCGGTGATCGCGGTGCTGCTGGACGCCGGAGCCGACCCGACGGTCCGCGACCAGGATGGGAGTACGCCGTGGGACTTCGCCCGCATGAACTGTGGCCTCGATGGGACGGACGCACACCGGCGGCTCCGCGATGCGCGCACCCAATGACCGCATGGACGTGCGTGGGAACTCGTCTGCGGTACCACGACGACGAACGCTTGGAGACAGCTCCCGTGACACACCGAACCCGTGGCCTCGCATGAGGCGTCCGAGAGACCGCCGGGACCGGCATCGTGTTCGCGATGGCGGGCGCGGCGGCATGGCTTTCGCTGTCGGTGATCGCCGCTCCGGCGGACGCCGTGTCCCAGGCGGCGCGGGTCTCGTCCGGCGTCCCCGACGACGATGCGGGTTTCCGGGTTGGCCGGGACATGACGGCGGCTTGCACGAATTGCGCCGCGGGGTCAGTCCCGACGACCGCGCATCCCCCGACTCCGGGGCCCTTGCACCTGGCCGCGGCCCACGGCATCGACCCGGAAGTGGTGTGGCAGCACGAGGCGGGGGACAGTTACCGGGTGCGAGGGAAACATGACCAGCGGGTGCGAGGGAAACGTGACCAGATCGCCCTGCACCGCGCGGCGGCCCGGAACCCCGACCCCTCGGTAGTGACGGAGTTGCTGAAGACCGGTGCGGACCTGGAGGTGCGCGACGAGGAAGGACGCACGGCCCTGCACTGGGCAGCCGGGAGCAACGCGTCACCCGCGGTCGTCGCGGCGCTTCTCGATGCCGGAGCCGAGATCGAAGCCCGGGACGACACCCGACGCACGCCCCTGCACTGGGCCGCGAAGTGGAACCACTCCGAGGCCGTCGTCGCCACGCTTCTGGAGGCGGGCGCGGAGGTCGCGGCCCGGGACGAGGATGACAGGACCCCCCTGCACTGGGCCGCCCGCTACAACGAGTCCCCGGCGGTCGTCGCCACGCTTGTGGATGCCGGCGCGGAGGTCGCCGCCCGGGACGAGTTCGGACAGACACCCCTGCACTCGGCCGCGCACTACAACGAATCCCCGGCGGTCGTCGCGGCGCTCGTGGATGCCGGCGCCGACATCAAGGCGCGGGACATGTGGGGAAGCACACCCTTGTATCGCGCGATGGGAACCAACGAGTACCCCGCGGTGCCTGCGGTGGTTGCCGCCCTTCTGGAGGCCGGAGCGGAGGTGGAGGCACCGAACGACAGCGGATGGACGCCGTTGCACGCGGCGGCGCGCCTGGGCACTTGCAACGAAGTGTTCGAGATGCTCCTCGATGCCGGAGCCGATCCGAACGCACGGACCGAACACGGCTCGACGCCCTTGCACCTCACGGTGAGGAGCATCTCCTGGGCGGCGATCGCGGTGCTGCTGGATGCCGGTGCCGATCCGCAGGCGCGGGACGAGGACGGTCAGACGCCTCTGCACTGGGCCGCGGCCGAGGGTGGATCCAGGAACGTCACCGCACTGCTCGATGCCGGCGCGGACGTCCGGGCACGGGACGAGAGCGGGCGGACTGCCCTGCACATGGTGTCGGGAAAATACGAGCCACGCGCTATCGTCGCGGCGCTTGTCCACGCGGGCGCCGAGGTGGACGCGCGGGACGAGGACGGTCGCACGCCCCTGCACTGGGTCGAGAGGCCAATGGAATCCCCTCAGTTTGTCGCCGCGCTCGTGGAGGCGGGAGCCGACATCGAAGCCCGCGACGAATCCGGGCGGACACCCCTGTACTCGGTTGCGGAGGGCGCCGAGTACGCGGAGATGGTGGTCGCCCTGCTGAGCGCCGGAGCGGACCTGGAGGCGCGGAACCACAGCGGTATGACGCCCCTGCACGCGGCTACGCGCAAGGGCCGCTCCGCGGCAGTCATCCCGGAGGTGGTCAACGTGCTCCTGAACGCCGGAGCGGATCCGAACGCACGGACCCATGGCGACTGGACGCCCCTGCATCTCGCAGCGGATTCCAGCGATTCCCCTTCCGTGATCGCGGCGCTGCTCGACGCCGGCGCCGATATCGAGGCACGTGAGTCCCGGGGAATGACGCCCCTGCACGTGGCGGCGGACGGGGATGTCCCAGCCGTGGTCGCGGCGCTGCTGGATGCCGGAGCCGACCCGAAGGCGCTCGACGAGCGGGCGTGGACGCCGTGGGATTGGGCCCGCACGAACAACGACCTCGGCGGAACGCAAGCCTACCGACGGCTCCGCGATGCGCACACCCGATAGTCGCGTGAAAGACCGTGAGGACGCCTTCCGTCGGACGTCCGAGGGCTGGGGTTCCGCACTCCGGTGTGCGCCGTTGTGTGCGCCGCTGTGTCTCCACGAGCAGAATTCGCGGATGTTTGCGAGCAGAACGCTCGATGATTGCAAGCAGCGGAACATATACTGACCCGCAAACTCAAGACTGCGGGGCTCCGGCTCGACGAGGAACTCCCGAGAGCACGCACCTGGACCCTGAAGCCCCGTACGTGGCCCGGGTCCGAGTTTTTTAGGTGTGCACCGAACTCATGCTGGACGACCAGATCGGCCCCGCGCTCGAGCGATGCGACTCCGACATCCTGATCAAACCGGCGGCGCCATGAAGAACGGCCGAGTCATCGCAGCATTGACGATTGCCACGGTGGGCGTGATGTGGGAGGAGCCGGTCCTTGTCCCCGTCTCAAACTGACGGAAGCAAGAAATTCAAGCAAAGGACCCCGGACGATTGAATCGGCAGATGCATCCACTGGCAATCGTGGCCCGGAAGACAGCGGTGATGTTCGACTGCACTGGCAGGTTGGACGAAGGAGCCACGCCCCCGGCAAACCAACCCGATGAAGAGGAGGGAGAACGATGTTCACAACAAAGCTCAGGGCACGGCGTCGCGTTTCCCGGGCAACGCAGCCGGCCTCTCGATTTTCAGGAAGGAGCCATATGACCATGCGATCGATGGGCGCCCACACGGCTGCGATGTGCATCGCTCTGTGCTCGACGGCCGCGGCGCAGGTGTCGTGCGAGACGTGGAACACCGCGGAATTCTTCGCAAGCGCCACGGGCGACGACGTGGCTCGCTGCATCGCAGCCGGTGCGGACCCGAACGCGGAGGACGGGAAATACAGTGGTCGGGTGCCTCTGCGCTTCGCAGCACGGTTCAGCGATTCGCCGGCGGTGGTCTCCGCGCTCCTGGAGGCGGGAGCGGATCCGATCCCGCCGGGGGGGACAGGCAGCCGCAACCTGCGTTTGCGACATGCGAGTCCCTTGTTTCTGGCGGCAGTGCATGGCGAAGAACCCGAAGTGGTGCAGTTGCTCATCGACGCGATTGCCGGTCAAGGCGCGGGCATGGAGCACCATGCGATTCATGCCTTCCTCGGTGCCGCACGCTCGAACCCCGACCCTGCGGTCGTTGCGGTGCTGCTCGGAGCCGTCGCCGATGTGAATGTCGAAGCTGACGAAGCTGTGCAAGCCGTGAGTTTTCGAGGGTATCGGAGGTCGCACCGGTTCTGGGCAGGTACAACGCCGTTGCACGAGGCGAGCGAGAACGCAAACCCTGCAGTCGCGGCGCTGCTTGTGAGCCGAGGAGCCGATGTGGCCGGGAGCAATCATGCCGGCGACACGCCGCTGCATCGCGCCGCCGACAATCCGGCGGTGGTGGAGTTGCTGCTTGCGGCGGGAGCGAACATTGCCGCGAGGAACCATTCCGGCGACACGCCGCTGCATCGCGCCGCGGACAATCCGGCGGTGGTGGAGTTGCTGCTTGCAGCGGGAGCGAACATTGCGGCGAGGAACCATTCCGGAGACACGCCGCTGCACCGTGCCGCCGGCAATCCGGCGGCGGTGGAGTTGCTGCTTGCGGCAGGAGCCGATCCGAGGGCACGGAACGGGGATGGGGATTCCACGCTGCATCGGGCGGCCGCCATCGGCAAGTTCCCGGGTTTGGTGACGGCACTGCTGGAGGCCGGGGCCTCGTTGGAGGCACGCAACGACGAAGGACGGACGGCCCTGCACGAAGCGGTGTCCGGAAACGAGTCCCCGGCCGTCATCGAAGCACTCCTGGATGCGGGCGCCGAGCTCGGGGCCCGGGACAAAGGTGGAAAGTCACCTCTGCACCTGGCGGCGACGAGCAACGAATCTCCGGCGGCTGTCGCGGCACTTCTGCACGCGGGCGCCGAGCTCGAGGCTCGGGATGAAGAAGGACGGACACCTCTGTACTCGGCGGTGGCGGACAAGCAACCGCTCGAGATGATTGCGGTCTTCCTGAACGCCGGAGCGAACCCGGGGACACGGCAGCAGCATGGCCTGACGCCCTTGCACGCGGCGATGCGCTCGAACCCCACCCAGTCCGAGCATGTCGACCTCGAATTGATTCTGGCGCTCCTCGATGCGGGGGCTGATCCGAACGCAAGCGACGATGAAGGCAGGACGCCCTTGCACCGGGCAGCGGCGGAAGCCGACGTGTTGATGGAAGATTCCTCTGCGGTGATTGCGGCCCTGTTGGGTGCCGGGGCCGATCCGAATGCAAGAGACCATCGCGGCACGGCGCCCCTGCACCTCGCAGCGGCGGCAGAGCGTACTACCGACTGGGTGTCGGTCATCACGGCGCTCCTGGACGCCGGGGCCGATCCGAACGCAAGCGACGATGAGGGCACGGTCCCCTTGCACGTCGCGGTGCGCAGTTGGGGCCCACTGAAGGGGGTCGTGGCCCTTCTGGACGCCGGGGCCGTTCCGAACGCGATTGACGTCGAGGGCAGGTCGCCCCTGCACGTTGCGGCGGCGAATGCCTCCGCTTCGCAGGCGGTCATGGCGCTTGTGGACGCCGGAGCGGATCTGGAGGCCCGGCAGGATGGGGGAATGACGCCCCTGCATGTCGCGGCACGGTGGTTGGCGTGCCCATACCACATTCCGAATTGTTTCGTAATGGTGAGGACCCTCCTGCACGCCGGAGCCGATTTGGAGGCGCGCCAGGATGGGGGAATGACGCCCTTGCATCTGGCAGCACGCTGGAACACCGTGCCCGAAGTGGTTGCGAGGCTCCTCGATGCGGGGGCCGACCCGCAGGCACGCAACCATGTCGGGGAAACGCCCGGATCGCTGGTCCTGATGAACGATGCCCTCGACGGAACCGAGGTGTACCGTCGACTCACGGCTGGCCCTGCGTCCCGGTGAAACGGCTCGTGTCCTACCACAGGACAGGTGAAGGAGTCGCCACCTCTCTCAGATTAAGTTCAGCTCTCTTCGTGCCCTACGAATTCGTCATGCGGCTACTAAGATCGGGTGAGCAGTTACGACCGAGGATGAGTGCCGCCGCATACCCGGCGAGACGGCGCGACAGCGCAGGTGTTAGCGGTCGTGAAGGACGTCGGCGCGGCACTCAGGGTTTTTCGTTGGCCAGATCGAGAACCGTCCGGCGCGTCGAGGTGTTGAGCCAAAATCGTAGTGCCTGGAGCCGATTGAGCGCGGGCTGAACCGAATCGAGAAGGCCGCGTTCCTTCGCCAACACCAGAATACCCAGTGTCCCCGTGATCTTCAGCCCTGCCGCGATGGCGTGCCGGCGCGCGTCTCGGTCATCCAATACAAGCAGATGATCCGATGCCTCCAGTCCCAGCGCGAGAACCTCCTTCTCTCCATTTCCGAGACTCGTGACGAGCGGCAACAACTTGCGCTCACGCACCGATCGCACCGTCACCCAGGGAAGTTGCGCCAGCTCCGGGAGGTGGACCCCTCGCCTCCTGCCTTCGGCCAACTCAACCGCTACCGCCGAAGGAACCTGCACTGAGCCGAACAAGTCCGGTAGCAGGTGGAGCAGATCCGCCTGGTGCAGGTACTGCAACGGCGATGTGTTACAGATGACGTCGCGCACCGGACAGGTCGCGCTGAAGCTCTTCCTCGGACAGGTCGAACGTGTCGACGCCGTAGTCAGCCAGCTTCGTCAAGAACAACGGCTTGGGTACGTCCGCCAATCCGGCCGCCGCACCGGTGGACAATCGGCCCATCTCATAGAGCTTCACCGCAATGAGGAGCCTTGCCTCTTCGCGGAACTCATCCGGAGTCAAGCCCAAGGCCAGCAGGACATTATCGCCGTAGTCAATGGTCAACGATCTCGTCATGGCAGAACCTCCACCTTTCGCTTGGCCGCGTCCATCTGCCTGCCGCTACGGAGACAAGGCTACCTGAGACGGCCGGCTCTTGCCTTCCGCGAAATAGAGCGCCTTGAACCTGTCCATCTGCTTGATCCGGTCGATCAGCGCGTGCTCCTGCCGCGAGTTCGAGACGTTCCTGACGAGAAACTTTGCATCCGTATCCGTCGAACGGAGGACGAGGTAATTGGCAATGGCCGAGAACACGGAGGTGTCGAAATCACGCGCCTCCTGGGATGCCAATACCAGCGATATCCCGTACTTGCGGCATTCCTTGGCCATCGTGGGAATGAGCTTCAGCCGGGCGGCGCGATGCGCTTCGTCGAAGACCAGTGCATGAGTGATCCGACCCTGGATGCCCCGGCGGAACATGTCCTTGTACAAACCGTAGAACACGCGTACGGCCACCCGCGGGTGCGCACCCCGCATATCGACCGCCTCGCCGAGGAAGGCGTCGTGCTCGAGAACGCCTGCTGCAACTTCCCGCTCTGTGCGCCGGCGCGGGCCTCGATGCTGAGCGGGCGGCTCCCGTCCCGGATCGGCGCGTTCGACAATGCGGCCGAGTTCCCGGCCACGGTGCCTGCCTTTCACCACTACCTTCGCCTCGCCGGCTACCGGACCTGTCTTGGGGGCAAGATGCACTTCATCGGCCCCGGCCAGATCCACGGATACGAGATGCGGTTGACGATATCGTGCGTTCAAGTCGTCGGTCGAGGTGAGGTGGGACCGGCGTCGTTGTGCGGGCGGCGGCGTACGGAAGGGTTGGTTGCAGCGGATCATCGGCCATCGTACGCTCGCGAGAGCATCCGCCGGCACAATGGGTCGGGACGCGAGGAAGGGCAATGAAGTTCTACACGGCCCAAGAGACCATACGGCTGACCCTCTCCCAGGCCATCGTGAAGTACCTGCAAGTCCAGTTCAGCGAGCGTGACGGCATCGAAAGGCGGTTCATTCAAGGGGTGTGGGGCATCCTCGGACACGGCAACGTTTCCGGACTGAGCCAGGCGCTCGTCGAGTACGGTCGGGATCTTCCCTTTCACCAGCCCGCGAACGAGCAATCGATGGTCCACGCCGCGTCCGGCTTCGCGCGGTCCAACCGCCGGCTCGCGACGATGGCTTGCACGTCGTCGATCGGCCCCGGGACGACCAACATGCTCACCGGGGCGACGACCGCCACCATCTGCCGCCTGCCCGTCCTCCTGCTGCCGTCCGACTACTATGCGTCACGATTCCAGGGCCAGGTCCTGCAGGATATCGAGCACCCGGTATCCATGGACATGAGCGTCACGGATTGCTTCCGGGTGGTCTCCCGGTTCTTCGATCGCATCACGCGACCGGAACAGATCCTGTTCTCGCTGCCCGAGGCGATGCGAATCCTGACGGATCCCGCGGGGACCGGGGCGGTGACGGTCGCGTTGCCGCAGGATATCCAGGGATACGCGTTCGACTATCCGGTGAACTTCTTCGACAAGAAGGTATGGCGAATCGAACGCAGGCAGCCCGACGCCCGGCGCATTGCGGAGGCGGTTGCACTGCTGAAGGCGGCCAGACGGCCGTACATCATCGCCGGGGGCGGGGTGCACTACTCGGAGGCGTGGGACGAGCTGACGGCGGTTGCGGAGGCCTTCGGCATTCCGGTCGGCGAGACCCATGCGGGGCGAGGCGCGATTCGCAACGATTCCCCGATGCTGGTCGGAGGCACCGGCCACCTGGGGACGCAGCCCGCCGCGAACTTCGGCAAGTCGGCGGATCTGGTCATCTGCATCGGAACGCGGCTCGCCGACTTCGTGACGGGATCGAACTCGGCCTTCCAGCACCCTGGCGTCAAGTTCGTGAGCATCAACGTCGGCGCGCACGATGCGTACAAGATCGGCGCGATGCCGATCCTGGCCGACGCCCGGGAGGCCCTGCGGGCGCTCAGCGCGGAGGCCACCGCCGCCGGCATCCGGCCCGATCCCGCGTACACCGAGGAGGTGGCGTCCCGGAAGCGGGCCTGGAACGAGCTGCTGGGCGCGGAGGTCTTCACGGAGCGGTCGAACGAGAGGATGAGCCAAGGCCACCTTATCGGCATCATCAACGACTCCATGCGAGAAGGCGACACCCTGGTCGCCGCCGCGGGGACGATTCCGGCGGATCTCACCAAGCTGTTCGATGCGAGCCGGGGCCGGAACCTGCATCTCGAGTTCGGCAACTCGTGCATGGGCTACGACATTCCCGCTGCAATCGGCGTTCGCCTCGCCCAGGAGGGTGGCGAGGTGCTGATCCTGATGGGCGACGGCAACTACCAGATGCACCCCATGGAGCTGGTGACCGCCATGCAGGAGCGCACCAAGGTGACCGTGGTGCTCAACGTCAACTTCGGCTTCCAATCCATCCACGGCCACCAGAAGGCCCTCGTCGGTCACAGCCTCGGCAACGAGTTCAGGATCCGCGACCCGCGGAGCCGGCGCCTGGACGACGGGCCGTTCCTCGAGATCGACTACGTCAAGAACGCCGAGAGCATCGGGCTTCGCGCGTGGCTCGCCAATACGGAGCAGGAGATCCGCGACGCCCTCGCCGCGGCACGGCGCGAGACGAGGTCGTGCATGATTGTCGTGGAGACGGAGAAGTATCGCTTCACCCCCGACTCGGGCGTGTGGTGGGAGGTCGTCGGCGCGGAGGTGACCGGCGACCCGAAGACCCGGGAGCTTGTCGCGGCGCGCGAAGCCGGACGCGCCAAGCAGCGTTTCTACAACTGAACGAGGGGACCGCGCGGGGACAGACTATCGGCGCTGGGCCGTTCCGGGCCGTGCCGCGGTGTCGAACGCGGGGAGCGCACCACGTGCGCTGCCGGGGTCGTCCATATCCCCGCCCACCTCCCGATCGATTCGTCGCGGGCGGGCGGGCCATCGTCCCGTTCCTTCGTTGCCGAGTCCGATGGCGGTTGGCGGCGACCGTCCGTGGTCGATTTACGGGGTGCGTGCCCGGTCAGAGCGGCAGAATCGACGCCACGAGCGGCATTCCGTAACCCAGCATGGTCCACTCGGCGTCGTCGTTCACGCGCCAGACCTCCCCGGTGTCGGTGCCGACCACGACGCCGCCGGGGCGCTCCGGATCCGGGGCGAGACCATGGAAGTTGGCCTGCGAGGGCGAATGCGCAGGGTCGCAGAGCGAGCGCCACGTCTCGCCCTCGTTCTCCGAGCGAAACAGCATTGCCTGGGCGCCGCCCTGCTCATCTTTGCAGCTCGAGCGGGCGGACGGGGCGCTTCCCACCGTGATCCCGTGCGGCGCGCGATGGTCGACGCACATCGGCCTCGAGTACCGAGGGGTGACGCCGCGCCACACGTAGCTCCAGCTCGCGCCGAAGTCGCGGGAGCGAAACACCCCGGCATTGCCTTCAACCCGTTCCGCCTCGCCGTCCGGCCGTCCGTACCCGGTCGAGGCGAACAGCACGTTCGACCGCTCGGGGTGAGCGAACATCATGTGCAGGTCCGGATTCTCGCCAGGAAGGCCATGCCGCCACGTCTCGCCCGCGTCGTCGGTGCGCATGACGCCGCCCACCTCGACCCCCACCCGGATACGCCGGGGGTCGTCGCGCTCGATGACGAGCGCCCGGGCCCGAGCCGCCTCCGGCGGCGTCACCGGCAGGCACCAGTCCGCGGCTTCCGGAGCCCGGGCGAACGATTCGACCTCCACCCAGGTCGCCCCCGCATCGTCGCTGCGGAACAGTCCGGCCGGCTGGGTGCTCGCGTACACGACGCGGCCTCCCGCGCCTCGGATCTGCCAGACTTCCCGGTCCGCCAATCCTGCAGGCGTCCAGCTCTCCCCTTCGCCGTCGGAGCAGAAGAGCCCCGCGTCCGTGCCCGCGAACAGGCTACCGTCCAGGCGAACCATCTCGCGAACGCAGCGGCACTCGAGCAGACGGTGAACGTCCCCCTCC
The DNA here is from genome assembly GCA_965223775.1 of Gammaproteobacteria bacterium. GTDB lineage: Bacteria > Pseudomonadota > Gammaproteobacteria > HK1 > HK1 > JAJDXW01. The sequence goes on from OZ245021.1 coordinate 32,061, forward strand.
TCGACCGCGTAGATACCGTCCGTCGTCCCGGCCAGAACCTTCATTGCAATCTCCTCTCACCGAAGCACGCCCGGCGGCAACCGACATGCGGGTGAATTCTTCGGACGGCCGCCGCGTCGGCCTCCATGCTAGCCTGGAAACCTACCCTCATCGAAGCGGTCCACCCTGAAGTCGTGATCGAACAGGCTGGAGGGCGCAGATGGCGAGGAAGCGAGCGAATGCGATACAGCCTGACTCCGGGGGTATCGCCGCCGCCACCTTGACCCTCTCCGGCGGGTAGGCGTACATAACGCGCGGTTCCTGCCGTTGGAGCGAGCGCGATGGCGAAGCGTCCGAACCTCCTCCTCATCATGGCCGATCAGCTCGCGCCGCACCTGCTTCCGGCGTACGGCCACCCGCGGGTGCGCACCCCGCATATCGACCGCCTCGCCGAGGAAGGCGTCGTGTTCGAGAACGCCTACTGCAACTTCCCGCTCTGTGCGCCGGCGCGGGCCTCGATGCTGAGCGGGCGGCTCCCGTCCCGGATCGGCGCGTTCGACAACGCGGCCGAGTTCCCGGCCACGGTGCCTACCTTTCACCACTACCTTCGCCTCGCCGGCTACCGGACCTGTCTTGCGGGCAAGATGCACTTCATCGGCCCCGACCAGCTCCACGGATACGAGGAGCGGGTCACCACCGACATCTATCCGTCCGACTGCCTGTGGTCGCCGGACTGGCGGCTCGGCGGCGAGAGCTGGCTCGAGTGGTACCACAGCATGCGTGCGGTGCTCGACTCCGGGGTACACCGGCGAAGCGTCAACGTCGCCTTCGACGACGAGGTGGAGTTCGAGGCGGTGCGCTGGCTGCACGAGCACGCGGACGGAGGGGACGACCGGCCGTTCGCCCTCACCGCGTCGTTCATCTCGCCCCACGATCCCTACCTCGCCCCGCCTCGCTGGTGGGATGTCTACCGCGATGTCGAGATCGACCCGCCTCGTGTCCCCGACATCCCCCTCGACGAGCGCGATCCGCACAGCCGCCGCCACTGGTTCCTGACCGGTCGCCACCGCGACGCGATCGGCGAGGCGGACGTGCTCCGCATGCGCCGCGCCTATTACGCGATGACGAGCTACGTGGATGCGAAGGTGGGCAGGCTGCTCGCGACCCTCGAAGACATCGGGGCGGCGGGCGACACCCTGATCGTCTTCACCTCCGATCATGGCGACTCGCTCGGCGAGCGCGGCCTGTTCTTCAAGATGTCGTTCTTCGAATGGTCCGTGCGGGTGCCTCTCATCGTGCATGCCCCGTTCGCGTTCGGCCCTCGCCGGGTGTCGGAGAACGTCTCCCACCTCGATCTCTTTCCCACTCTGCTCGAAGCGGCGCAGGGCGGCGCCTTGCCGGACCTCGCAGTCCCGATCGACGGCCGTTCCCTCGTTCCGCTCGCCTCGCGGGGCGGCGCCTCCGACTGGCCGGACCTGGTGTGCGCGGAGTACACCGCGGAGGGTGTGTCCGGGCCCCTCCTGATGGTCCGCAAGGGTCCGCACAAGCTCATTTCGAGCCCCGAGGATCCGCCTCTCCTCTTCGACCTCGACGCCGATCCGGACGAGCTCGAGAACCTGGCCGGGACTGACGCCTCGGCCGGCGTGCGCGCGGAGCTGGAGGCGGTCGTGGCCCGGACCTGGGATGTCGGTACCCTCGGCGGAGCGGTGCGCGAGAGCCAGGCAGCTCGCCGACTCGTGAGTGCGGCCCTCGGCACCGGAGCGCACACGCCCTGGGACTTCCAGCCCCGGCGCGACGCTTCCACAACCTACTTCCGCGAGAGAGGCGACATCCAGGAGTCGTATTCGGGCCTGCTTCGGTGAACCGGCACGGGAGGACCGTTCGCCGGCGCCTGGAGGTCTCGGCAGCTACCGTAGCCCGGAAAGGACTTGCAAGCGTTACAATGGTCTGCTTGGCCGCGCCCGGGTGCGCGGCTCCATTCCGGAGCGGGAGCGATGGCGGCAGTTGAGGGGCTTGTGAAGACCGAGCGGTCGGGTGACCGCGAGGTGCTCTCGGAGGTCGTCGTCCGTTTCGCGGGCGACTCGGGCGACGGGATGCAGCTCGCCGGTCTCCAGTTCACCGACGCCACGGCGGTCCACGGAAACGATCTCGCCACGTTTCCCGATTTCCCGGCCGAGATCCGCGCTCCCGCCGGCACCCTGTTCGGGGTTTCCGCATTCCAGATCAACTTCGGCACCGGCGAGATCACGACCCCGGGCGACGACCTCGACGTCCTCGTGGCCATGAACCCGGCCGCCCTTCGCACCAACCTGGCGGATCTCCATCCGGGCGGGCTCCTCATCGTCGACACGGGTGCGTTCGGAGCGAAGAACGTCCGCAAGGCGGGCTACGACCGGAACCCGCTGGACAACGGCGAGCTTTCCGAGCACCGGCGGATCGAGGTCGACATCACGCGCCAGGTCCAGGAGGCGGTGGCCGAATTCGGCCTCACCCACAAGCAGGCCGTGCGCTGCAAGAACATGTGGGTGCTGGGGCTGCTGATGTGGCTCTACGGCCGGGAGCGCGAGCCCACCGTGGACGGGCTCGCGACCAAGTTCGCCCATCTTCCCGCCATTCGGGACGCGAACATCGCGGCCCTGAACGCCGGGCACGCATTCGGGGAGACCGCCGAGCTTCCCGGCGAGACAGGACCCTACGACGTGCCCCCCCGGCGCGATACGCCGCCCGGCCTCTACCGCAACGTCAACGGGACCGAGGCGATGGCCTTCGGTCTGCTCGCGGCGAGCCGGCTCTCCGAACTCCCGATCACGTTCGCGTCCTATCCGATTACCCCCGCCTCGAACCTGCTGCACGCCCTCGCCGCGCGCAAGGAGTTCGGGGTGACGACGTTCCAGGCGGAGGACGAGATGGCGGCCGTGTGCGCCGCGATCGGCGCGTCCTGGGCGGGCGGGCTCGGGGTGACCTCGAGCTCCGGCCCCGGGATCGCGCTCAAGACGGAGGCGATCACCTACGCGGCGACGGTGGAGCTCCCGCTCATCGTGATCAACACCCAGCGCGCCGGGCCGTCCACGGGCATGCCGACCAAGGCCGAGCAGTCGGACCTCTACCAGGCCGTCTTCGGCCGGGCGGCGGATGTCCCGCTGCCGGTGCTGGCTGCGGCGAGTCCCGTGGAGTGCTTCGACACTGCGGTGGAGGCGGCCCGCATCGCGACCCGTTACATGACCCCGGTCATCGTGCTGAGCGACGCCTACCTCGCCAACGCCTCCGAGCCATGGCGGATCCCCGACGTCTCGGGCTACGAGCCCTTCCCGCCGGACTTCCGGACCGATCCGGAGGGGTTCCATCCGTACCTTCGGGATCCGGATACCCTCGCCCGTCCCTGGGTGCGGCCGGGCACCCCGGGGCTCGAGCACCGGGTGGGCGGGATCGAGAAGGGCTACGACAGCGGAAACATTTCCTACGATCCGGACAACCACCAGCGGATGACCGATGCGCGCACGGCCAAGATCGACGGAATCGCGGAGGGCATCCCCGACCAGGGGCTCGAAGCCGGCGAAGCGGGCGCCCGGCTCGCGGTGGTCGGCTGGGGCTCCACGTGGGGTGCAATCCACGAGGCGGTGCGGCGGGTGCGGGCGGACGGCCTCGACGTCGCCCATGTGCATGTCCGCCATCTCTGGCCCCTGCCGCGGAACCTCGGGTCCTTGCTCCGTTCCTTCGGCTCCGTCCTCGTTCCGGAGATGAACAAGGGGCAGCTCCGCCGGCTGCTCCGTTCGGAATACCTGGTCGACGCCGCCGGGCTCTCGAAGGTAGCCGGCCGGCCGTTCCGGGTGAACGAGCTCGAGGCCGAGATCCGGAAGCGCGTGGAGGTGCGGTCGTGAGCGCGGCGGTGAGCGCTCGCGTCAAGCCGGCGGCGCCTGCCTCGGAGCCGGGTACGGGAGTGGCGGTGGCGTTGACGGCGAAGGACTTCGCCACGGACCAGGAGGTCCGGTGGTGCCCTGGCTGCGGCGACTACGCGATCCTCAAGACGATCCAGCAGCTCATGCCGGAGTTCGGGATCCCGCGGGAGCGGATCGCGTTCATCTCCGGCATCGGCTGCGCGTCCCGGTTCCCGTACTACATGGACACGTACGGGATGCACACCATTCATGGGCGGGCACCCGCGTTCGCAACCGGGGTGAAGCTCACGAACCCGGAGCTCGACGTGTGGCTCGTGACCGGCGACGGGGACGGGCTCAGCATCGGGGGCAATCACCTGCTGCACCTGCTCAGGCGCAACGTCGACGTGAAGGTGCTGCTGTTCAACAACGAGGCGTACGGGCTCACCAAGGGCCAGTACTCGCCGACTTCGCGCGAAGGCACCCGTACCCCGTCCACCCCCGAGGGCTCGGTGGATCACCCGGTTTCACCGCTCGCGTTCGCGCTCGGGGCCGGCGCGCGGTTCATCGGCCGCGGGATCGACACCGTCCGGCCGCGGCTCGCGGACGTGGTGCGGCGCGCCCACGCGCACCGGGGCGCCTCCTTCATCGAGATCTACCAGAACTGCCCGGTGTACAACGACGGCGCGTTCGCCGAGTTCACGGCGCGCGACCGGGCGCCCGTCGCGCAGATCGAAGTGCGCCACGGCGAGCCGCTCCGCTTCGGCCGCAACGGCGAGATGGGCCTGAAGCTCGACCCGCGCCGCTTGCGGCTGGACGTTGTGGAGCCCGGCCGCGAGGGAGTGACCGACGAGGACGTCTGCATCCACGACGAGACCAACCGGGTGCTCGCCCAGTTGCTCGTTCCGATGGGTCCGCCGGACTTCCCGGTCGCGACGGGGGTGATCCACTGCGACCCCGCGCCCGAGTACGTGGAAGCGGTCTCCGCCCAGCGCGAACAGGTCCGCCGGGATCGGGGCGGTACCGGTGACCTCGACGCCCTGCTCCGCAGCGGCCATACCTGGCGGGTGTAGCGAGCGCCCCCAAGCAATCCACCCAGCCTGCACGGAGCACGACCCCTCAGGCCGGCCGCGTGCAAACGCAACTTTCCGGGTTCCATCCATGCGCTCGTGTGCAGCCGCCAACACCCGGAGGGAAAGAGCGCGGGTTCAGATCTCGCGCGAAGCGGTCTCGATCAGCTCGACCTTGTAGCCGTCCGGATCCTCCACGAAGGCGATCACGGTGGAGCCGCCCTTCACCGGGCCCGGCTCGCGCGTGACGTTGCCGCCCGCCTCGCGGATCCGCGCGCACGTCCTGGCGACGTTCTCCACTCCAAGCGCGATGTGCCCGTACGCGCTGCCGAGGTCGTAGTCCGATACGCCGTGGTTGTAGGTGAGCTCGAGCTCCGCCTCGCCGTTCTTGTTGCCGCCCGCGAAGGCCACGAAGGCGAGGGTGTACTTCTGCTCGGGGCGCTCGGTGGTGCGCAGCAGGTCCATGCCGATCGTCTTCGTGTAGAAGTCGATGGAGCGCTGCAGGTCGCCCACCCGGAGCATCGTGTGTAGAAGCTGCATGTTCGTTCTCCTCGATGAAGGCGCGGCAGGGTAGACCAACCGGCGAGCCGCCCGCCACCCCGCGCCCGGCTTGAGAAGGCGTCTCGCCGATGGGACGACGAGGAGCAGAGGAACCGCGGCTCGTACACGGTTGCGGCCGCTAGTCGAACAGGTCTTCCGGTGCGTAGAGCTTCGCGTTTCGTTCCTTGATCTCGTCGAGACCCTGGCCTATCTCATCGCACAACCGTTCGTCCGCCCTGATCGAGAGGGTCTCTCTCCAGCTATCGAATTCGTCAGCGCTGACGAGAACCGCGACCGGCCGACCATTTCTGGTAATCGTCACTGCTTCGTCACGGCCTTGGATCTCGTCGATGAGCCTGCCGAGCTTCGTCCTGGCTTCCGAGAGCGGTAGTGTTTTCAATGGTGGTCCCGATTCGGGTCGACCTGAATTCTGGTCGCATTGGCGATGCAACGCACCTCTGACAAGCCAAGCGCTCTACGGCGCCCGCCCCAAGCCGGGCGCTTCAAGAGCGCCTGAGTCTGTAGCGCCCTGATCCGATGCGGCTCGGCAACTCGCCCGCATCCATCCAGGACCGCGCCGGCCTTGCCTGCCCCGACGCTCAACGCATCACCGAGCCGCCGTCGCACACGAGCGTCTGGCCGGTCACGAAGTCACTGTCCGAAGAGCACAAGAACAGCATCGTGCCGATCAGATCCTCGGGCGTCTCGTCGCGCTTGATGGCGCGGGTGGCGGCATTGGCGTCCTTGATCGCGGCCCATTGTTGCTTGCCCGCGACCTCCTCGCTCATCGTCAAGCCGGGCGCCAGAGCATTGACCCGGATCCCTGCGTCGCCCACCTCTCGGGCCAGGGCGCGGGTGAAGGCGACGACCGCGCCCTTGGAGCTCACGTAGTGCAGCATCATCGGAGTGCCCTTGAACACGGTGCCCGAGGAGATGTTGACGATCTTCCCGTAGCCGTTTCGCTGCATCTCGGGCACCACCGCCTTGACGCAGGTGAACACGCCGCGGAGGTTGACCTGCATGACGCGATCCCACTCGGCCTCGTCGATCTCCATGAATGGCTTGAACTCGAGGTCGGCGAACAGTGCCGCGTTGGTCACCAGGATATCCACCTTGCCGAACGCCTCGATCGTCTCGACGACCATGGCCCGGACGTCCTCGGGCCTGGTCACGTCGCAATGCACGCCGATCGCCTCCCCGCCCGCTTGCTTCACGACGTTGACGGTGTTGGCGGTGTCGATGATGTCGGCAACGGTGATCCTCGCCCCCTCCGCGGCGAGCGCCTTGGCGTAGACCGCGCCGATCCCGCGCCCCCCGCCGGTGATGATTGCCACCCGTCGATCCAGTCTGGCCATGTCCTGTTTCTCCGCCGCGGATCGGGTCGATATGGTCGGCAGTTTGCCGGTGCCGGCCCAATTGCACGGCCGTGTCGCGAACCCTATCATCTTCCCGGCGCCGGCCCGGCCCGGCCCGGCGTCGGCCCGGCCCGATGGTCAGCGCCGGGCGCCCTGACCGCGCTGCTCATCCCGCGCAAGGAGCCGCCATGATCGCCGACCAGGCCATCCGCAACGACTGGCACGTGGTGTATCGCTCGTGCGATCTGCACGAGGGCGCGATTCAGCCGATTCGTCTGCTCGGTGAGGACTTGGTGCTGTGGCGTTCGGGCGGTGTGGCCATGGCCTGGCTCGACCTCTGCATTCATCGCGGTTCGCGCTTCTCGATGGGCAGGGTGCACAAGGGCGAGATGGTTTGTCCCTATCATGGCTGGCGCTACAACCGCGAAGGCCGTTGCACGCTGATCCCGTCCCAGCCCGATGAGCCCATTCCACAACGCGCCCGTGCCATCACCTACCATTGCCAGGAGAACTACGGCTTCGTGTGGGTGTGCATGGGAGAGCCGGCGGCCGATCTTCCGCTGCACCCCGAGTGGGATGACGCGGACTACGACAAGGTGCACACCGGCCCCTACGAGTTTGACAGCAGCGGCCCGCGAGTGGTCGAAAACGTGCTGGACGTCACCCATTTTCCGTTCGTGCACGATGCCATGCTCGGCCAGGAAGGGGATCCCGATGCGATCGGTGAATACGAGGTGCAGCAATCGACGGACGGATTGCGCACCAGCCCGGTTCAGGTGTTCCAACCGGCTGGTGATCACCGCCGGATGCCGGTGCAGAGCATTTACACGTTCTGGTGCCCGCGCCCACTGATGCCTTATCTGACGAAGGACCTCGGCGACCAACGCCGATTCTCGCATTTCATGCCCGTGACCCCGGTCGAGGACGATCGGTCCCTCCTCTGGGTGCTCACGTCCGCCAACTACGACAAGGACGGTGCTGGAGCCCGGATCACGGCCCGCAACAACGAGATCTTCGGTCAGGATCAGCCGATCGTGAACGGCCAACGGCCGGCGCTCATCCCGGAAGAGCTCCGGCGTGAGCTGCACGTGCGGGCCGACAAGCTGTCCGTCCTGTATCGCCGCTGGCTCCATGAGATGGGCGTCACCGGCGCCGTCAACTGATGCTCGCGGCGGTTGATCACCAACCGTCAACGGTGCACGCTTTCCTCATCTTCGAATCGGAGCACCGCGACCATGCAAGAAACCGCCGTTGCCGGCGCCTCCCGGATGCTGCTTGGAGGCGACTTCGTCGACAGCGCCTCGGGCGAGACGATCGCCGTACAGAACCCCGCGAACCGGGGCATCTTCGCCCATGTGCCGCGCGCCGGCGCCGAGGACGTCGATCGGGCGGTGCAGGCCGCGGCCGGCGCTTTCGCGGGCTGGCGCGACGTGCCGCCGCGTGACCGCGGCCGGATGCTGCTTCGGATCGCCGATGCGGTCGAGGCGAAGACCGAGGAGCTCGCCCGCACCATCGCCACCGAGACCGGCAACGCGCTCCGCACCCAGGCCCGCCCGGAGGCGGCGCTCACTGCGGACATCTTCCGCTACTTCGGCGGCCTCGCGAGCGAGCTCAAGGGTGAGACCCTGCCGCTCGGCGAGCACGTGCTGAGCTACACCCGCCGCGAGCCCATCGGGGTGGTGGGCGCAATCATCCCCTGGAACGCGCCGGTGCTGCTCGCGGCGCTCAAGATCGCCCCCGCCCTTTGCACCGGGAACACGGTGGTGCTGAAGGCGGCCGAGGACGCGCCGCTCGGCGTGCTCACGCTTGCCGGAATCTGCCAGGAACATCTGCCGCCCGCGGTGCTCAACGTCCTCACCGGCTACGGCCACGACTGCGGCGCCGCCCTCAGTGCGCACCCCGGCGTGCGCAAGCTCTCGTTCACCGGCTCCACCGAGGTCGGGAAGATCATCATGGAGGAGGCGGCCCGGCGCATCGTGCCCGTGTCGCTCGAGCTCGGTGGAAAGAGCCCGTCGATCGTGTTCCCGGACGCGAACGAGGACTGGGTGGTGGACGGCATCATCGCCGCAATGCGCTTCACCCGGCAGAGTCAGTCCTGCACCGCGGGCTCTCGCCTCTTCCTGCACGCGAGCATCTTCGACGAGTTCCTGGAACAGCTCGTCGCCCGCACCGCGGATCTGAAGCTCGGTGATCCGCTCGACGAATCCACCGACATGGGCGCCATCATCAACGAGAAGCAGTTCCGGAAGGTGTGCGGCTACGTCGGGGAGGGGCTCGAACGGTCGGACGCGAGGCTGATGATGGGCGGGCTGCCGCCCGAGACCGGCCCGCTGAGCGAGGGGTTCTTCGCTCGCCCCACGATCTTCGCCGATGCCTCGAACGACTGGCGCCTCGCCCGCGAGGAGATCTTCGGCCCGGTGCTCGTCGCCATCCGCTGGGACGATATCGACGACGCGGTCCGCATGGCGAACGACAGCCATTACGGGCTCGCGGCGTTCATCTGGTCGCGCGACATCGGGCAGGCGCTTCGGACCGCGCACCGGGTTGAGGCGGGCTGGGTGCAGGTCAACCAGGGGGTCGGCCAGGTGCTCGGCCAGTCCTACGGCGGCGTCAAGCAGAGCGGCATCGGGCGCGAGTTCTCCCTCGAAGGCATGCTCGACAGCTTCACCCAGAAGAAGAGCGTCACCGTCAACCTCGGCGTTCCCGCCCCGTAGCCGTCGCGGGGTCACACCCTCCGCAGAAGTCGCTTTGTTGTGAACACTCTCGTGCTGCGCGGAGGGGTGCGCCGGGTTTCCGAATCAGTTGCTGAGGATGAACAGGTCCGAATAGATGGTCAGATGGAACCCTTCAAGCAGGTCCATGCCGAGCAATACGTCAAAAGTCGACGGCTGAGAAGCCATCAGCGTGACCTCCGTCAGGTCTCTGCCGCGTGAAAAAGTGTGGTCAAACTCCCCGTGCGGACTGGCGATCCGCTCGGTAATCGGTACTCCAAGGCTGATAGCATAGGTGGGCAAGTCGGAGGTTCCATGCACCCCGGTAACCGCCTGCCAGCCGGCAGGTGTCAGGTGAAGGGCATCGACGACATTCTGGGACACTGCGGTGATGGTGGCCCCCGGTATCCAGCAATGCCCGAAACGCTTCGCTATGAACCGCTTGATCGGGCTGTAACTGTGGCCTGGATACCCGAACCGTCAGGAAAGCCTGTCGATCGACGATGTGTCCGCGAAAGGAGGGCACACCGACTCACCCGTCGAGCGCCGCGAATTCGGTGTACGAGGCAGCGGCGCCAAACGAGGCCGGTGGAGCGCCGATCTTCTTGATCGAAAAGCGACCTTCGCCGAAGCGCTCGCAGCCGATGACATACGCATCCCCCCGATCGTTGAAAATCGAAACGAGTTCGCCGTCGTGGAGCAATGCAATCCGTCCAGAGTGCTCACGCTCGAGTTCGCGCTGCATCCCATTGAATGCTCTGCGGTTCTTTTTCAGCTCACCCATCGCCAACTCGTTCAGGCTTGCGTAGTCTGTCATGACGACGATCCCCCTTGGCGGGCACTGGTCGGCCTCAATCCCAAGCCGACTCCAAGAGTGTTTCTCATGTATCGGGCATCAGCAACCCGCGAGCAGGGGTCCGCGCCCGACCCGACGCGGACTCGCACGGGATGAGCTCCGGGAACTGGCGGGCGAACGGATGCGGGCTCGCGCCTCTTTCTGCACGCGAGCATCTTCGGCGAGTTCCTGGAGAAGCTCGTCGCCCGCATCTCGGACTTGAAGCTCGGCGACCCCCTCGACGAGTCCACCGACATGGGCGCCATCATCAACGAGAAGCAGTTCCGGAAGGTGTGCGGCTACGTCGGGGAAGGGCTCGAGCGGTCGGACGCGAGGCTCGTGATGGGCGGGCTGCCGCCCGAGATCGGTCCCCTGAGCGAAGGGTTCTTCGCCCGCCCGGCGATCGTCGCCGACGCCTCGAACGACTGGCGCCTCGCCCGCGAGGAGATCTTCGGCCCGGTGCTCGTCGCGCTCCGCTGGGACGATATCGACGACGCGGTCCGCATGGCGAACGACAGTCACTACGGGCTCGCCGCCTTCGTCTGGTCACGCGACATCGGGCAGGCGCTTCGAATAATCATCACGATCCCATCCGGAAACGGGCACGAATATCGCGGAACCATCCAAATGAATTTCCGATTTCCACTCGTCCCTCATTGCGAACCCCGACCGTAGCCGTTTGGCCGCGGCGGTGTCTTCATATATCGGATCCCAATGTGAGCCGCAAAAATGCTCCTGATCTTCGGGCTCCCACGTAAATGTGCAATCGGGCCAAGATTTCTCAGTGCGCATGATCGGCGCTCCTCAATGGCGAGGCCAGCAAAATCCCCGCGGTATGCCGGGAACTGGCCATGAAGTGCCGTATATCCTTGGTCTTGATGGCCCGCCGGGTATGGAGGGGAGGGCCATTTCTTGAACACCTGTTGGCTGGCAAGCCTGTGGCTCCGGACGGGGGCAGGGACGTCGCGACAGAAGGCATGTTCAATGGCGCGGTTCTGACCTCCGGGATCAAGGCGTCGCCCGATCCGCTGATTCCGGGGTGGAGCGCCGGGCAGGATAGCGGACATATTTGCACCCGGAAGCTTCTTGCCTGGCTTGAATGTCCCTGAAGATCGCCTTCACGTCGTAACCGAGCCGGGCTGCGTGTTCGTCTCGCACGGCTCGGATTTCGGCAATGATCGGGTCAGTCTGATGTGTCGGCATGGCCGGGCTCCATCAGTTCGTTGGGCGTGCAAATGATTGCGGGTTCGTAACCTGCCTCCCTGCAGACTCGTTCGATTCGGGATCGCATGGCGGCATGGGCGATGTGCCGGAAGTTCCACGTCACCAGGTAGTCGACTCCGTTCGTGACGGCGATGGCATCGTGTGCAGCATCTTCCGCGGCTTTGCGCGGAACCGCCTCCAGGTCGAGCAATCTCTGCGTGAGTTCTGCGGCACCCTCCATCGCCTCAAGGAGCGTGACCGCCTTGAGCCCTTCCAGGCGGGCGCGGGCGGCATCTGCGTCTCCAGCGCCGGCTTCAGCCATAACCAGTTCTGACGCCATGAGGTCGAACCTGTCTCGAGCGTTGTGCCACCACTCTCGGGTGACCTGTTGATACGCTGCGATAACGACGTCTCGGGAAGGCTACGCGGTGAGATAGCTGACGACAGATGTTTCGATGGGGGATTATGTAGGAAAGTGCCGAAGCCCCCCGTGACGCCTTCGGCACTTTCTTGTAACCTTTCCGTATCTCAAGAGGATACGGGCATGGCACACAAGGCACCTGGAAAGAGCTTCCGCGAAGGCATCAGCCTCGTCCAGATCTTTCGCATGTTCCCCGATGACGCCACGGCCGAAGCCTGGTTCGTCGCCCGTCGGTGGCCGACCGGGGTCGCGTGCCCGCACTGCGGCTCGCTGAACGTCCAGACGGGCGCAAAGCACGCGACGATGCCGTACCGGTGCCGCGAGAAGCAGTGCGCCAAGCGGTTCAGCCCGAAGACGGGGACCGTCATGGAGGGGTCGAAGCTCGGGCTGCAAGTGTGGATGATTGCGACGTACCTCGTCTCGACCAGCCTCAAGAGCGTGTCCAGCATGAAGCTGCACCGCGACCTAACCATCAATCAGCGCTCCGCGTGGTTCCTCGCGCACCGGCTTCGGGTCGCGCTCACGCAGGAAAGTGGTCTCTTCGCCGGCCCGGTCGAAGTCGATGAGACCTACATGGGCGGGAAGCGGGCGAACATGTCAAAGTCGAAGCGCGAAGAGCTCACTGGCCGCGGGGCCGTAGGCAAGACCGCCATCGCGGGGGCGAAGGATCGGGATACGAATCAGGTTCGCGCCCAGGTGGTCGAACGCACCGACAAGCCGACCGTACACGGCTTCGTCGCCGCCCACGTGGCCCCTGACGCCAAGGTCTACACCGACGATGCGTTGGTCTATGAGACCCTTCCGAATCCGCACGAAGTAGTCAACCACAGCGCCCAGGAGTACGTCCGGGGCGATGTCCATACCAACGGTGCGGAGAGCTTCTGGTCGATGCTGAAGCGCGCCCACAAGGGCACCTTCCACAAGATGAGTCCTAAGCATCTCGACCGGTACGTTCAGGAGTTCGCCGCGCGTCACAACCTGCGCGACGAGGACACCATCGACATCATGGCCGCCGTCATCACCGGCATGAACGGCAAGCGCCTGCGCTACGTCGACCTCATTGCCGACAACGGACTGGATTCGGGAGCACGAACGGGTTAGATGTACACCTTGACGACGGAAACTGTGTGCGCGGTCTTGGCACAGAGCCCGTGGGGCAAGCCCGAGAGATGCGTTCGTTTCGACATTCTCCGCTCGCTCGCTACAGTCGAGGAATGCTACCGGGCGGGAATGGAAGAGGAAGAGCGCCTGCGTCGGCTGGCGACTGATACGTGGTATCTCGTGACAAGATCCAAGACGCATTGCCACAAGCAGCGCCCACGAATTGACTTCAGCGCCCAGGCGAGAGGGAAGAAGTGAATGCCTGACAAGCTGAAGAAACTGCCGCGCATCGTGGACGTGGTGGCCCCCACGTACCAGCCGTCGAAGACGGAACTTGAGGAGGACATGCGGGTCCGGGCGACGTTCGAGGAGGCGGTCGAGGCGCTTACCCGGCCCGTGAAAGTGCGCTACATCCCCCGGCCGAAGCGGCGCCCTGAGTGAGGGCGCTTCGGCACTTTCCTACATAATCCCCTTTCGATGTACGCGGTGGGTTTCATTTCGTGCGCGTCATCCGGCAGACGACCGTGCGGGTCCGAGATCATCGGATGATACAGTCGCCAAGATGGCTGCGACCCGGCGGGCGGTGTCGGTGAAGTGCTGGACTTCCTCGGGCGAAAGCGGTCGGTCGAGGACGGAGTGTTCGCGGTACGAGAGCCATTTCTTGAGCACCCGGTAGCCGCCGAGCTTGTAGGTCCAGACGGCGGCGGGGACGTTTCGCCAGAAAACACGGGTGTTGAGATAAATGTCGAAGGTGGTCTCGCCAAGTGTGGATATGGCGTCGCCCGGAGTGGTACGTTCGTCGGGCGTATAGGCCCGCTCGACCACGCGGCCCTGGCCCGGCATCACGGCATCGCCTGCTCCATAGTGTCCCCATCCCGCCGTCAACGCGAAGTCGTCGCCCGCCATGTTGCGTCCGTCCGTTGTGGCGGGAACGGCGATGGCTGCAATCTCCGGGCGGAGCGGTGGTTCGGTGACGCTCGGAACGGGCGTCTCAGGGTCGAGCAAGGTCGCGAGTTCGCGCCCGCGCGCCGCCGACGTTGCGAGTGCCTCTGCCGCGCCTTCGGTTGCGCCGCCGGACCAACCGGGAAGCGGGATGCGGGGCCATTCCATCCTGAGCGCCCCGGCATTGGCCTCGCGGTAGGCGGGATTGTGGAGGGTGGCGAGGACATGGTGAAACAGGTCTTCTACACCCATGCCTAAACCGTCGAGATAGCGTTGGGCGGCACCCGAGAGGTTGGCGCGGCACGCGCTGTCGGCGTCGTGTCCAATACCTTCGTCGCGAAACCAGATGGGGAAGAAGCTCGAAAGTCCATTGCCAAAGTTGTCGGCAAGATGAGCAACTAGGGTTCCCCTTGAGAAGTCTTCCTTGGTTTCTCGTTCGCGCGCTTCGATGCATACATTCCCCTCGAACACATGCTGCCTGTAGTCGGCGCGTTTTTCGTCAAGCAGTTTCGTTTCCGCTTCCCAATAGAGCCAGCGGTTGTCAAACGGCCGGTAGGCGAAGCGGATGTATCCGGCCTCATCCGGCCCGCCACGCGCGAGTAACGCATCTCGCACCGCGCGGGCGTCGAACCGCGTTGTGGCGTTCATCGCGCTCGGATAGATGCGCGCGATATCCTCGTGGCTCAAATCCGCATTGAAATATTCCGAGACGCGTCCCCTGAGCCGGTCGAGATTGATATCGACGAGAAACCCGTCGCGACTGGTCTTGACGCCGGGAAACGACACCGGGAACAGATCGGGCAGGCCTGGCCAATCGAACCAACCTTCGCTGATCGCCGTTTGCACGAAGGGCAGGCCGAGCGGCAGAATCGGATCGATATCCTCGTAGGCGTGCGCCGGCTCTATTTCTGACGATTCCAGCAGTTCCTCGCGTTTCGCCTGTCCCCAGAGGTTCCGGAAGCTGATCTTGTCGGTGGGCGCGTGATCGGCCTTGCGCACCAAGGTCGCGATCGCGGTTCCGACCTGGATGCCGACCGGGTCGCCCTCCGTCGAGAAGATGCTCGGGTCTGGCGATCCGTCCGGCGCGACCTTGCCGGTCTTGTACTTGTCGCCGTTCAGGCAGTCGACGCGGATCGCGTCGAACGCTTCCAGGTACCGCTCCCGCATTCCCGTAAACGACAGCCCTTCGAGCCAGGAGTAGTTGGAGATGAAGCAGACCACGCCCCGCCCCGTCTTCTCCGCGATGCGCCGTTCCGCCATGCGGAAGAAGCGGACATAGAGATCGTTCAGTCCCTGGCCCTCCGGCCGGCGTACCCGCTTGGTCGAGCGGTACGCTTCCGAGAGTTCCCGTTCTTCGTCCACCGCCATGCCGGCGAAGCCGTTGTAGGGCGGGTTGCCGAGGATCACGAGGATTGGCGTCTCCTGCTTCACCCGTTCCGCTCGGTCGCGCTCTTCCTCCAACTCCGGGAAAGGCAAGGGCTTCGTCGTTCTCGGTTCCCAGCCGGTGAGCGCGTTGGTTAGGAAGACGCTGGCGCGCTCCGTCCCGTCGTCGGCCAGCGGCGCGTCGAGGTCCTGCATGGTGAGCCCTACTTGCAGATGGGCGACCACGAAGGGGGCGGGCATGATCTCGAAGCCGAATACGCGTTCGGTCGCCGCCTGCTTGACTCGCGCGCCGGCAAGCGCGCCGAGGCCGCGTCCTTCGAGGTTGGCGGCGATGCGGCGCAGCACCTCGGCGAGATAGGCCCCGGTGCCACAGCACGGGTCCAGCACATAGACGTTCTCCGCCGCGAGCCCGTCCGCGATGCCGAGATCGTCCTTCAGCGCCCTGTCCACGCGGGCGACCATGTAGCGGACCACCTCCACCGGGGTGTACCAGACGCCCAACTGCTTGCGGAGTCCCGGGTCGAAGGCTTCGAGGAACGGCTCGTAGAAATAGGGCACCGCCTCGCCCTCGTTGAAGCGGGCGAAGAAGGAGGGCCGGTCCACCCGGTCGAGCGCCGCCGCCGTCCAGTCCAGCACCTCGACGAGGCCGAGGGGATGCAGGCGGCCGGGGTCGGAAAGCTGCTGGAACAGCGCCCGCAGCACCGGGGCGCGGAGATGCCAGACCGCGGTGCGCCAGTCGAAGCCGCCGGTCGGCGGCGGCAACTGCCGTGCCCAGAGCACCCAGGCGGAGAAGACGCCGTAGAAGAGGGTCTGCACCAGGGTCGAGTGGAAGAAGCGCGCGCCCTTCTCGCCCTCGAAGCGGACGCCGAGCGCCTCTTCGAGTGCCGACCGCACCGCCGCGAGCGAGGACGCGTCGCCCGCCGCCTCGACGCGCGCGAGTCCGTCGCGGGCATAGGACGCAAGCAGCCAGGCGAGGTCCTTCGGCTCGGCGAGGGCCGCCCGGTGCGACAGCGCGCGGGCGAGGTATTCACCGAGGCCGGCGCCGGCCGCCCCGCGGGCGAAGGCGCGCGGCCTTTCCAGGATCCGGACGAATGCCGCCTCGCTCTCGGCCACACGGTACGACTCGAGCGTCGCCTCTCCACCGGCCGCGTCCGGGCCGATGAGCGCGAATTCGCGAAGATTCGTCACCAGCACCAGGCGGTAGCGGCCCCAGTACCGGGTCACCTGCTCGCGCACCGCTCTCGCTCGGGTCTCCTCCTGCGGCGACTTCACCTCCACCACGCCGCGTTCCGGGATCTGCCCCTTGCGCGGCCGGCCCTTCTGCACCTGCTTCGCCGTGTAGAGCCCGAAGTCCGGATGGCCCACGCCCTGATCGGCGGGCTCCACCACGCAGAACACCTTGGGTCTCAGGGTCGCACCGACGGCGTCGAGCAGCTTCGCGAACGGCCCGTAGCTCGACCGCTCGCCGGTCGCGCCGCCCGACGCGCGCAAACGCCCGAGCTCGGCGAACCAGGTCTCCACCGCCGCCGTCAGCTTCGTGCTCGTTCCCGTCATGGTCTTCGTTGTCGCCGAATGCGCCGCGGCACGCAGGTCTTGCCCTGTGCTCGCGGGGGGGCAGAACGGCTCATCCGGGTCGAGCGGAAGCTCCGCGACGTCGAGCTCACTCGTGAAGTCCTGATGCGCTTCGACGAAGCTGCGCCGAATTGGATCATGCTTGCAGCAAGCGCCGTTCGAGCAACGCCCGCATGTCGCGTCGTCCGTCGGCGATCACGAGCACATGGACATCGTGTTCCTTCACCCGATAGATGATGCGGTAGGGTTTGAAGAAGACTTCGCGGTACTCCCGAATCCCGACGTCAAGCAATTCCCTGGGGTAGTTTCCGCGGTGGGGATGCTCGGAAAGGCTGCTGAACGACCTTTCGATTTGTTCCAGCACATGGTCCGCCCTGCCCGGGGCCTCGTGCCGATCGATGTAATCGCAGATATCCTCCAGGTCGCGTGCCGCATCGTCGGTCAACTGCACCAGGAAAGGTATCAGCCAGCCTGTCGTCGCTTCCGAAGCCGTGCGATGACTTCAGCGGCAGGCTCCACTTGCCCCGCTTCGATCTGGCGGTTGCCCAGCGCGAGGATCTTGAGCAATGAGACGGTCTCCTGCATCCGTTCATAGCTGTCGATATCCTGCACGACCATCTTGGCTTCGCCATTCTGGGTGATGATCAGGGGCTGCTGCTGCTCCCCGAGGGTGCGCGCGATCTCGGCCGCGTGGGCCTTGAGATAGCTGATCGGCTTGATCTGTTCGGACAGTTTCATGGGGCGTCTCCGGTTTCGGACTGAATATAGACCATAAAAGGTCAGCAAATCAGCCTGCAGGCCGCGCGCTCACGAACCGGTTGAGCCTCACGCCCCCTTCCGCCGCCTTGAGCACGAGGTTGCGGTCGTGATCAGGGCGGTACGGTACCCGTACCACCAACCTGCCGCCGCAAGCGCATTCGTGGTCCAGCCAAAGGGATGGATACCGGTGGTTTGGCGTTCTTGTGTTGCAGCGATTATTTTTCTTGAAAATCCGTATTTGAAATGAGGATTTTCAAGGATTATCATGAGGAACGCGGCCGAGTTCGCCCGCGCTCTCGGATCGAACGAAGGCACGGCGCGGAGGTATCTCGACATTCTGACCGGCGCCTTCATGGTGCGGGCGCTTCCTCCCTGGTTCGCAAACGTCCGGAAACGTCAGGTCAAGTCCCCCAAGATTTACCTTCGGGACAGCGGGCTCCTGCACACCCTCCTCACATTGGACACCGGCGCGGAGGTGGCTGGTCACCCGAAGGTCGGTGCTTCCTTCGAGGGCTTCGCGGTCGAGCAGCTTGCGGGTGCGTTCGAAACCGGCGCGGTCTGCTTCTGGGCGACGCACGGCGGTGCCGAGCTCGACTTGCTCATCACGCGCGGCGGCCGGCGTTACGGGTTCGAATGCAAGCTCGCCGACGCTCCCGGCACAACGCGCTCCATGCGAGTGGCACTGGATGATCTCGAGCTGGAGCATCTCTTCGTGGTGTACCCCGGAGACGAGGCGTATCCGCTCGACGATCGGATCTCGGTGCTGCCGATCGAGAGCATTCCGGCCCTCGCGAGGTCGCTCGGCGTGGGCGGGGAACGCAGCGCCACCACCTGATTCGATACCTTCGGGGACGTGGACGTTCCGTTCCGAGTTCCGGTGACCGCCACGTCGCGGCTGCCACGGCTCGGCGAGAAGGCCGGAGAGCCGCGAACGGGCACGAGGTGCGTCCTGCTTCGACAGGCTGGTTGTCCGATGCGAGAAACATCGAAAGGCGGTGCGCAGAGCGAGGAGCGGCCGGGCTACTTCGGCATGGGGCCCGCGAGCAGCGCCGGGTCGAGGCGCCGGTCGAAGAGGTTGATCCGCCAGTCGAGATGCGGCCCGGTGGCGCGGCCGGTCGCCCCGACTTCCGCGATGGTCTGCCCTTGCGCGACGCGCTCGCCCCGTTCGACCAGGATGCGCGCGAGATGCAGGAATGCCGACGACAGCCCGTGGCCGTGGTCGACGATGAGGGTGCCGCCGGACAGGAGCATGTCCGGATGCGCAAGAGTTGCCTCCCCGCCCGCCGGCGCCCCGACCTTCGTGCCGGTCGGGGCCGCGATGTCGATCCCGTAGTGCGGCTGGCGCGGCTCGCCGTTGAGGATCCGCTGCGAGCCGTAGACGCCGCTGATCCGGCCCTTGAGTGGCCACCGGAAGCCGCTCAGGAAATCGGTTCGAGGGTCGTCGAACGAGCGCGCCTGCTCGACCATCCTGGCCTCCGCACGGATCCTCGCAAGGTCTTCTTCGCTGCGCGGCGCCACCTTGCTTGGCGGCAGCCCGTCGATGCGTTCGATCCGGTACTCGCGCGACGCCACCTCCAGCACCAGCCCTTCGCGCCGTCCGTCCGGGAATGCCACTGCGAGTTCCGCTTCCGGGGGCGCGTCCCGTCCGAAGCCGATGAGGAACCATCCATCCGCCGAAACCCGTACCGGCACTCCCTCGAACTCGACCGCGGAACCCGGCGCAACGCGCCCGCGCAGCAGCCCGCCCTGCGTCCGCGGGCCGTCCAGAGGAACCCCGGTGTCCCGCGCGGCGGTCGCCGGCCGGCTACGCGCCATCGAGACTTGCCAGCTTTTCGAGCGCTCGTTCATGCAGCAGGCGGTCGTAGGCGTCCTTCGACCGCGTTTCGATCGCGCGCTCGAGCAGCTCGCGCGCCCGCTTGCGGTTCTTCTTCTCGTTCAGGAGCAACAGCCCGAGCGCGTATTCGACGTACACCACCTTCGCGTCGGGCGCGAGCTTCACGGCGCGCGCGTAGTGGGCACGGGCGCGCTTCCTGGAAGCGCCGTAGACCAGGCGTGCCGCGATCCCTGCCCCGTTGATAGCTTCCGCGTGCCAGGTCGCGAGGCTCAGATGCGCGGCCGCCATTTCCGGCTCCAGGGCGAGCGCGTCCTCGAGCGATTGGCGCACCTTCTCCACGTATCCCTTGCCGATGGCCTTTGCCGCGCCGATCGTCTGCGCGTGCCGGCCCATGACGTGCGCCGATTGAAGATGCGCCTGCGCGTTGGCCGCGTCGAGTTGGACCGCTTCTTCCGCCAGCCGTATCGCACGGTTGAACAGCGCCTCCTTCTCGGGGTCCCTGGCGAGGTAGTAGCCGTGGATCGCCAGCGATTCCGCGGCGAGCGCGTATTCGGCGGAGGTCCCGAGGGCCTCGGCCAGCTTCACCGCCTCCAGGAATCGGCCCTCGTCCTGAGCGGCGCGGGCGGCCTCTATCGACTGGGCGAAGGCGGTGCCGGCCAGGAGCAGGTGCACGATCGTCGAGAAGGCGAGGAGTACGGTCTTGACCATGAGTAGGGCCTGGGATCTGGATCCAACGCTGCTTGAGTGATGTTGTCCGGTTATGGTTCACTCGCCCGGGCGCTTGAGCAGGCGGGGCGCCGGCGGATGCGATCTCCAGCCGCTCGCTCCGAATCATGGACCCCGCGGAGGACGCGCTGCAAGCGGCGGGAGCAAGTGGAATGGAGCCTTTCGAACGTGGATGATCCTTCGATCGAGGCCGGTCTTGCCGAAGCACTGACCGAGACGGCGTCGGCGGTCGAGGCGATCCTCGACGCCGAGCTGCCCCGGCCGGCCGGCGCGCAAGCACGGCTGTTCGAAGCGATGCGCTACAGCATCCTTGGCGGCGGGAAGCGGCTGCGGGCGTTCCTGGTCCGGTCCGGGGCGCGGCTGGCAGGCGCTGACGACGACGGCGCATTGCTGGTGGCCGCGGTCATGGAGATGGTTCATGGCTACTCCCTCATCCACGACGATCTGCCGGCGATGGACGACGATGACCTGCGCCGAGGCAAGCCCTCCTGTCACGTGGCCTTCGACGAGGCGACCGCAATCCTTGCCGGCGATGCGCTGTTGACGCTCGCCTTCGAGCTCGCCGCCGATCCCAGGGTGCATCCGGACCCGTCGGTCCGTTGCGAGCTCGTGCGGGCGATGACGCGGGCGGCGGGGGGCAACGGCATGGTCGGCGGTCAGATGATCGATCTGGCCGCGGAGCGCGGCGGCGCTGACTACGAGCTGATTGTCCACCTCGAGCGCATGAAGACCGGCGCGCTGATCGCGTT
This sequence comes from Gammaproteobacteria bacterium, assembly GCA_965223775.1. Lineage (GTDB taxonomy): Bacteria > Pseudomonadota > Gammaproteobacteria > HK1 > HK1 > JAJDXW01. Next base: position 53,116 of record OZ245021.1, read on the forward strand.
CAGTTGCGAGGCCGGCGCTATCCTCGCCGGCCGCGATGCGGAGTTTCGCCGGCCCCTGCGCGAGTTCGGCTACGATGTCGGGCTCGCCTTCCAGGTCATCGACGACGTGCTGGACGTGGTCGGGGACGAGGCCGCCCTCGGGAAGACGGTCGGCAAGGATGCCGCCGCCGGAAAGGCGACCTTCATCGCCACCCTGGGCGTGGAGGGCGCCAGGCGAGAGGCGGGCGCCCTCGTCGAGCGGGCGGTTGCCCGGCTGGAAGGATTCGGCGAGCGGGCCGGGCCGTTGCAGGCCTTCGGCGAGTATGTTCTGGCGCGTCGAAGCTGACGAGGAATACGGCATGCCCATCGAAACCCCGCTTCTCGACCTGGTCGAATGGCCCCACGACCTGCGTGGAATGTCCGTGCGGGAGCTGAAATCGCTCGCCGACGAGATCCGTGCCGAGACGATCGACGCGGTCTCCCACACCGGAGGCCACCTGGGGGCCGGGATCGGAGTGGTCGAGCTTACGGTCGCCCTTCACTACCTCTTCAATACCCCCGAAGACATTCTGATCTGGGATGTCGGGCATCAGTGCTACCCGCACAAGATCCTGACCGGCCGGCGCGCGCGAATCCGCACCCTCCGCCAGGGAGGCGGGCTGTCGGGGTTCACCAAGCGGTCGGAGAGCGAGTACGACCCCTTCGGCGCCGCACACGCGTCGACCTCGATCTCGTCGGCGCTCGGGTTTGCCGTCTCGCGCGATCTGCAGGGCCGGAAGAACCAGGTCGTCGCGGTCATCGGCGATGGGGCGCTCACCGGCGGAATGGCGTACGAAGGCTTGAACAACGCCGGCTCGATGGACACCCGTCTCATCGTGGTCCTCAACGACAACGAGATGTCGATCGCCCCGCCGGTCGGGGCGATGAGCGGATATCTCTCACGGCTCATCTCTTCCAAGCGCTACCGCTCGATCCGGGACATCGCGCGACACGCGGCGGAGCGATTCCCGCGGGTGGTCGAGCACGGGGTCAAGCGGGTCGAGAAGTATGCCCGCGGCCTGGTGACCGGCGGCACGCTGTTCGAAGAGTTGGGCTTCTACTACGTGGGGCCGATCGACGGCCACAACCTCGACCATCTTCTGCCCATCCTCCGGAACGTGCGGGACGATGCCGCCTCCGGTCCGATCCTGGTCCACGTCTGCACCCAGAAGGGAAAGGGCTATGCTCCGGCGGAGGAGTCCGCGGACAAGTACCACGGGGTGTCCAGCTTCGACGTCGACACCGGGTCCCAGAAGGCGTCCAGCTCCAATGCCCCCTCCTTTACCAAGGTGTTCGCCCAGAGCCTGGTGACGGAGGCGCGCCTGGACGACCGCATCTGCGCGATCACCGCCGCGATGCCGTCGGGAACCGGGGTCGACTTGTTCGGACAGGTCTTCCCCGAGCGGTCTTTCGACGTCGGGCTTGCGGAGCAGCACGCGGTGACCTTCGCGGCCGGCCTCGCCGCGGACGGAATGAAGCCCTTCGCCGTGATCTACTCGACGTTCCTGCAGCGCGCCTATGACCAGATCGTGCACGACGTGGCGATCCAGGGCCTCCCGGTTCGGTTCGCCATGGATCGGGCGGGCCTGGTGGGGGCGGACGGGCAGACCCATGCCGGGGCGTACGACATCGCCTATCTCGGCTGTCTGCCGGGCATGGTGCTGATGGCGGCGGCGGACGAGAGCGAGCTGGTCCACATGGTCCGAACCGCGGCGGCCATCGATGACCGGCCGTGCGGGTTCCGCTACCCGCGGGGCGCCGGGTTCGGTGTCACCCTGCCGGAGCGCGGGGAGATCCTGGAGATCGGCAAGGGCCGTATTCTGCGTGAGGGGACCTCGGTTGCCATCCTCTCCTATGGCGGGCGGTTGCACGAGGCGCTGTCCGCGGCCGAGGAGCTCGCCGAGCGCGGCATTGCCGCGACGGTGGCCGATGCGAGGTTCGCGAAGCCTCTCGACGAGGAGCTGGTGCGCGATCTTGCCCGGGAGCACGAACTGCTCATCACCATCGAGGAAGGCGCGATTGGCGGATTCGGCGCGCAGGTGCTGCACTTCCTGGCCGGGAACGGCATTCTGGACGGCGGTCTCAAGGTCCGTCCCATGGTCCTTCCCGATCGGTTCCTCGACCACGACAAGCCGGAGCTCCAGTACGCCACCGCCGGCCTGCTCTCGAGCGATATCCTGGCCACGGCCCTCGAAGCGCTGGGGCAGGCCGAAAAAGCCGCTCCCTGAACCCGGTCCTCGCCTTACGAGGCGGAGCGGCGGCGCGCCGCGCGCCGAACGAGCTGGAACAGGGGGATCGCGAGCAACGCGAGCGCGACCAGCATGATCCCGCCCGAGATGGGCCGCTCGAAGAAGATTGCCGGCGAGCCGTGGCCGATGAGGAGCGACTGGCGCATGGACGTCTCCGCGAGCGGCCCCAGCACGATCGCGAGGACCGCCGGGGCCATCGGATAGTCGAGCTTGCGCAGCAGGTACCCGACGACGCCGAAGAGAAACATCAGCCAGACGTCGTGCATGTCCTGGGTGGGCGCGTATCCGCCCACCACGCACAGGATGAAGATGACGGGGGCGAGGATGGTGAACGGAAGCCGCAGCACCGCGATGAACGCCGGGATGAAGGCAAGGTTGAGAATGAGCGCGAAGAGGTTCGCGGCGTAGAGGCTGGCGATGAGCCCCCAGACGAAGTCGGTGTGCTCGATGAAGAGCATCGGCCCCGGCTCGAGGCCCCAGATCACCATGCCGCCGAGCAGGATCGCGGTCGTCGGCGAGCCTGGTATGCCGAGCGTGAGCATCGGCAGCATCGCCCCCGTGCTCGCCGCGTTGTTGGCGGATTCCGGCGCGACCACCCCGTCCACGTTGCCCTTGCCGAACGAGTCCGGGTCCTTCGATATCGACTTGGCGACCCCGTAGGCCATGAGGGAGCCGGGGGTCGCGCCCGCCGCCGGCAGGACGCCGACGAAGTAGCCGAGGAACGACCCCATCAGCATCGTCTTCGCGGTTCCGGCGAGACTGCGGAGCGAATCCATGAAGCGCGGGATCGAGAACCGGGCCTGGGCGACCTCCACGCCCTTGTGGCTCGTCTCGATCGTCCAGAGGATCTCGCCGATTCCATAGATGCCGATCGCGAGCACCAGGAAGTTGATGCCGTGGAAGAAGCCTGGAATGTCGAAGAAGATGAGCCGTGGCTGGCCGCTCATGATGTCGAGGCCTACCGCGCTCAGCACGAGCCCGATGAAGATGGAGAAGAACGTCTTGGCGATGTCGTCGCCGCCGAGTCCGATGAAGGTCGCGAACGCGAGGAGCATCAGGGCGAATTCCTCGGGCGCCCCGAATACGAGCGCCACCTCGGCGAGCGGAGGAGCGAACAGGGTGAAGAGCACGATCGAGATCGTGCCGCCGACGAACGAAGCGGCGGCCGCGGCGACGAGCGCGCGGTCGGCGAGGCCCTTGCGGGCGAGCGGGCGGCCGTCGAAGGTGGTCGCCACCGCGGTCGATGCGCCGGGGATGCCGAGCATGATGGAGCTGATCGCTCCACCGTACATTGCGCCGTAGTAGATCGAGCCGAGGAAGATCACCGCGGAGGTCGGCGGCACGAGGAAGGTGAGCGGCAGGAGGATCGCCACCCCGTTCACGGACCCGAGGCCCGGCATCGCTCCGATGAAGAGCCCGAGCAGGCATCCGAATATCGCCAGCCCGAGGTTGAGCGGCAGGAATGCGATCCCGAATCCTTCCAGGAGGTGCGACAGGATTTCCATCAGCGATCCGGACGGAAACTCATGAGGGTTCGGAGGAGACGATTCGCATCATCCGGCGCGGCTTCCCGTCTCGTGCGGGTTGCACCGCCCATGTCAAGGCCCCTCGATCTCACGTGACCTCGCGTCCTCGCAACGGGATGGATGCTCACATGAACCAGTCGTAGAGGGGATAGAAAAGAGGCTCGGTACGACCCTTCGGCAGGGTGATCCTGAGGGCCACCTCGAAGAAGAAGAAAGTCACGATGGGGGTCGCCACCGCGAAGGCGCCGGCGAGCGCCCAGCTATGGCGCCCGAGTCCGCGGAGGTAGAAGACGAGAAAGAGCGGCACCGACCCGTATATTCCGATCACGTGGACGAGCCCGATCATCACGGCGAGGGCGGCGGTGACCACGAGGATCCGGGTCCGCGTTTCCGGTGGGAAGTAGGGACTGCTGTCGGTCCCGGAGCCGGTCGGCTGGCGGACCCTCCGGATCAGGATCCAGGCGCAGCACACCAGCATCCCCGCCGACAGCCAGAACGGGAACGCACCGCCGCCCGGGCCCTCATCCGGGATCCAGCCGATGGGAAGCTCGGCGCTCTTCCACATGAGGCCGGCCGATACCAACCCCATGATCAAGGCGAGAACCAGCTCCGCTTGACGCATGAGTGAAACTTGATGGCCGGGACTGGACTAGTGATGCATTGGGGCAGCATGAACGCAAGGCCGGGGCGATCGGTCGCCCCGGCCTTGCGTGAGGCTGCGCTGCTACGGCTGGAGGATCCGGCTACTGGATCTCGCCGATCTCCTTGAGCATCACCTCGTGGATCGCGCGCTCGCGCTCCCAGTAGGCCTTCAACTCGTCCCCGGAGAGCAGCTCGCCATACAGGCTCTTGTCCCGGCGGTACTTCTGCCATTCCTCGGTCCCGAACACCCTCGAGAAGAGGTCCTGGTAGAAGGCGGCCGCCTCGGCGCTCATGCCCGGCGCCCCGACAACGGAACGCTGCATGAAGTACACGAAGTCCTGGCCGAGCTCGCGGAAGGTGGGGGCGTCGGAGAACAGCTCGAGCCGTTCCGGGGTGAACGCGGCGAGCGGCCGGGTCTTCCCCGCCTCGTAGAAGCCGAGCTGCTCGGAGGGGTTGTTCACCGTGGAGTTCGAGTTCTTGCCGGCGAGCTCCTTGGCGACCCGGCCCCCGCCCTTGAACGGCACGTACTTCATGTCGAGGTCGTAGGCGTCATTGAGGAAGGTGGTCAGGAGCTGATCCTCCTGGCCCTTGCCGGTGCCGGCCATGATCCAGTTGTTGCCGGCGGCCTTGGCCGCTTCGACGAATTCGTCCACCGTGTTGATGTCGGAGTCGGCGTGCACCCACAGCAGGAAGGTGTCCTGCGCCATGCGGGCGATGGGAGTGAAGGTCATGATGTCGACGTCGAGGGCCGGCTGGCGCAGGGGGGTGGTGTAGAAGCTGTTCAGGGTGACCATGATCGTATGGTCGTCGCCCGCCTTCTGCTTGAGGTGGACGAGTGCCTCCGCCCCGGACCCCCCCGGCTTGTTGATGGGGATGAGGGGCTTCGAGGACATGTCGTGCTTCTCGACGATGGTCTGCATCAGGCGCGCCATCTTGTCGGCGCCGCCGCCCTTGCCGGCCATGATCACGAAGTCGACGGGCTTCTTCGGCTCCCAGGCCGCCTGCGCGGCGCCGGAAATGGATGCAATGGAGGCTGCGCTGAGTATCGCCGCGGCAGCGGCCGCAAATACGGAACGGGTGGACAGGCGCATGTCGCTCTCCTGATGATTGGTTCCGGGCAAGCGTAGCACGCACGGAACACGATTCTCCATCACGCGGCGTTGCGTCTTGCGCAACGCGGGTCGGAACAGGCAACGGGGCTCCGTATCCGCGGTCACGGACCGCGCGCAATGAGCGCTTCCGGGGCATTTGCTCGCCTCCTTGGCATGCGGCGGAACGCGGGGCTCTTTCCGAACCTCCCTGCCGGTGGCATCATGCGCCGCGCCCCTGCGGGCCAACGGCCCCCCGGGCTTCCCCGGAAGTGAGGCCGCGACGGGCAGGGCACCGGAGGGCAGGCTCTTCGCTACGCGTGTCCTGCCTCGAGTGGTGAACATTCAGGGGCGGATTCCGGCGGACGGACGAACGCAGGTCGGTGCGACATTCGCCGGCCTCGATGAACAGGCGAGACGCCGTCGCGGCAGCAGGCCGCGGCGCGAACGTTCGGAGAAACATGGACACGCCACAAGCCAGTTTCCACGTCGGAGTGGACGTGGGCGGAACCTTTACCGACGCGGCGGTATTCGACGACGCAGCCGGGTTGCTTCGCTATGCAAAGGCCCCCTCCACGCCGGCGGACCCCGCGCGCGCGGTCCTCGACGTGCTCGAACGCCTCGGTGTCGACCTCGCACAGGTGCAGCGCTTCATCCACGGCGTCACCATCGGCACGAACGCGGTGCTCGAGGGTCGCGGGGCCGAGGTCTGGATGCTGACCACGGCCGGGTTCCGGGATGTGCTGGAGATCGCACGTACGAATCGTACGGTCCTCTATGACATCACCACCCAGAAGCCGCCGCCCCTCGTTCCCCGCAGCCGCACGCTCGAGATTGACGAGCGGGTCGCCTGGGACGGCGGCGTCCTCCGTCCGCTCGACCTCGACCAGGCGCGCGCCGCGGTGGAGAGCCTGCCGCCCGGCGTCGCGGTCGCGGTGTGCTTCCTGCACAGCTACGCCAACCCGGACCACGAGCGGGCGGTGGCCGCGCTCGTGCGTGGGGGAGGCGACGGGAACGCACCTTGCGCGGGGTTCGTCACCGCTTCGAGCGAGGTGCTGCCGGAGTTCCGGGAGTACGAGCGCTTCAACACGACCGCCCTCAACGCCTACATCGGCCCCCTCATCGACGGCTACCTGGCCCGGCTCCAGGCGGCGGTCGCGGAACGCGGCTATCAGGGTCCGGTGTTCATCATGACCTCCAACGGCGGGGTCGCGACCGCCGGGCGCGCCCGCCGGCTACCGGTCGCCACGGTGCTGTCGGGGCCGGCCGGGGGTGTGGCGGCGGCCGCCCATCTCGGCCAGCGGCTCGACCTCCCCGACCTCATCACCTACGACATGGGCGGCACCAGCACCGACGTGTGTCTCATCGAGGAGCTCGTCGTCCCGCTTACCAACGAGCAATTCGTGGGTCCGTACGCGAACCGCACCCCTCAGACCGAGATCAACGCGGTCGGCGCCGGGGGCGGGAGCGTCGCGTGGATGGACGCGGGCGACATCCTCATGGTGGGGCCGCGCAGCGCCGGCGCCGACCCCGGACCCGCCTGCTACGGCCAGGGCGGCCGGGAGCCGACGGTGACCGACGCGAACGTCGTGCTCCATCGGCTGAAGCCGGGCGTGCGTCTCGCCGGCCGGATCGCGCTTGACGAGGACCTCGCCCGCCGGGCGATCCGCACCCTCGGTCTCGATACGCTGACCGACGAGGCGGCCGCGGAGGGGGTGGTGCGCATCGCGGTCGCCCGGATGGTGAGCGCGATCAAGCAGATCTCGGTGGCGAAGGGCTACGATCCGCGCGACTTCACCCTCGTCGCCTACGGCGGCGCAGGTCCGATGCACGGCGCCTTCATCGCGGATGAGCTTGAGATCGAGCAGGTGCTCGTGCCCGTGGGGCCCGGCAATTTCGCGGCTCTCGGGTCGCTCATCTCCGACGTCAGGCAGGACTTCGTGAAGACCCGCACCCTGCTTCCCCGGCGTCTGTCGTCGTTCACCGAACTCGGGGACGGGCTCGATCGGCTGGAGGCGGAGGCCCGCCGGAGCCTCGAAGCGGAGGGAGTGGCGCCCGCGGACTTCTCCTCCCGGCGGGCCCTCGGCATGCGTTATCTTGGCCAGAGCTGGGAGATCGACGTGGAGGCGCCCCCGGACATGACCACCGTGGAGGAGCTGGAGGCCGCCTTCAACGATACCCACGAGCGGCGTTTCGGGCATCGCAACGACGGCGAGACCGAAGTGGTGAGCTTCCGTCTGACCGGGATCGGCCGGAGCAGCAAGCCCGCGTTCGGCGCCTGGAACGTGGAGGGAGACATCGCCGGCGCCCGGGTCGAGACGCGCGCCGTGTTCCTTTCCGGCCGGTTCTTCGACACCCCGGTGCTGGAGCGGAGCCGGCTGCCGGCCGGGGCCTCCCTCGCAGGGCCGGCGATCGTGGAGGAGGAGGGCGCCACCACCGTGGTGCCGCCCGAGTGGCGCTTCCGGGTCCTCGATTCGGGAGACCTGATTCTCAACAGAGGTGACACATGAGCGCTTCGCAGACCCTTCCCCGCCCGGCCGCGCCGGCCCCGTCCGCCGGAGCGAGGTCCGGATCCTCGGGCGCCTCCGCGTCCGCGAGCGCGCCGCCGCCGGCGTCCGGGCCGGAGCACGCGGGGGTGGACCCGATCACTCTCGAGGTGGTCTGCGAGGGTCTCATCGCAATCGTGCGGGAGATGCGGGCGACCATCATCCGCTCCTCGTTCTCGTCCGTCATCTACGAGTTCGACGACTTCTCGTGTGCGCTCTTCGGGCCGGGCGGAGAGATGGTCGCGCAGTCCTGGGACCATCCCGGACACGTGCTTCCCCTGCCGTGGGGGGTGCGATGCATGTTCGAGGACTTCGGGGACGACCTCCATCCGGGCGACGTCGTGCTGCTGAACGATCCCTACCGGGGCGGCACCCATCTCAACGACGTGACCTTGGTGCATCCGGTCTTCGACGAGGCCGGGAACGTCCTCGTCTTCCCCGCGGTGCGGGCCCACTGGGTGGACGTCGGCGGGATGGTGCCGGGAAGCTATTCGGGGCTGTCGACCAACATCTACCAGGAAGGGGTGCGGATCCCGCCGATCAAGATCCTGGAGCGGGGCCGGCTCAACCGCTCCGCCATGACCTTGCTCATGGCCAACATGCGGGTCCCGGAGGAGCGTGAAGGCGACTTCAACGCCTCGCTCGGCGCGTGCCGGGTGGCGGAACGGCGGATCCGCCGGATGTACGAACGGTACGGGGCCGACACGGTCCATGCCGCGGTCCGGATCAATCTCGACCGCACGGAGCGCCGTCTCCGGGAGCGGATCGCGGAGCTCCCCGATGGGGACTACTGCTACGAGGACTACCTCGAATACTACGAGGACGGTCGGCTCGACCCGGTGCTCGTCCGACTCGAGCTCACCGTCGCCGGCGACGGCATCGTGGCCGACTTCGCGGGCTCGAATCCCCAGGTTCCGGGGGTGGTGAACTCGTCGCTCGCGGTGACCGGGGCGGGGGTGTTCGTGGCCGTCAAGTCCACCCTGGACCCGGGCGGGGCGGTGAACGAAGGCGCCTTCCGGCCCATCGAGCTCCGGGCGCCGGCGGCGAGCGTGGTGGACGTTCGAAGCGACGCCCCAGCCGGCGCCCATGGCGAAGTGCGAAAGCGCGCCGTGTCGGTGGCCCTGGGCGCTCTCGCGCAGATCATCCCCGAGCGGGTGTCGGGCGATCTGTGCGGCACGTCGTTCCCGAACTCGATCGGCGGCTACAACCACCGGCGCGGGCGGCAGTACGTCTACTACGAGGCGCCGGCGGGAGGGAACGGGGGGCTCGCCGGGGCGGACGGTTCGAGTGCGTTCGCCAACGTCGATTTCGGCAACATCCGCACCATCCAGACCGCGGAGTCCATCGAGAACGAGATGCCGCTCCTCGTGGAGCGGTGCGAGCTGCGGGCGGACTCCGGGGGTGAAGGCGCGCACCGGGGCGGGCTCGGCCTGCACCGGGAGATCCGGGTGCTCGGCGAGGAGGGCAGCTACTCGGTGCTGAGCGACCGCGCCGCGATCCCGCCGTTCGGGGTTGCCGGGGGGGCGAGCTCCCACTCCTATCGGGTGGCGGTGCGGCGCGGCGGCGCCGAGAACGAATTCCCCACCCCGGGCAAGGTCACCGGTCATCCCGTGCGCAGGGACGACGTGGTGATCATGGAGTCGGCCGGAGGAGGTGGCTACGGCGATCCCTTGCAGCGCAACCCCGAAGCGGTGCGCGCGGACGTGCGGGCGGGGTTCGTGTCGGCGGAGCGTGCCCGTGAGGGCTATGGAGTGGTGCTGGACGCGGCCGGAGAGGTGGACGGGGAGGCGACGGCGGCCGCCCGCGAGGCTTCCGGGCGCGCGCGTTTTCGCCTCCCGGTGCGGGCGGACGAGACTGACCCCTACACCGGGGTCCGAGGCCGGCGCCGTACGGTCCGCCTCGCGCCCGCGAACGCGGAGCGCCTCGGCGTCACGGACGACGACCTGGTGGAACTGCTCGGCGCGCACCCGGCCCCGCTCCGGGCCTGGGTGCGGGTCGAGGAAGGAGAAGCCGGCACCAGCACGCTCGGGCTGGACGAGTTCGGCCGCCGCGTGCTCGGGGTCGGCGAGGGCGACGAAGTGATGCTCCGCCGCATCGCGCAGCCCCGCCCCCCGGGCGGCATGGCCCATCCTCCGGGGTAGCGGGACCGGGGTAGCGGGACCGCGCGTCGCCCGTCCCGGGAAGCCCCGGGGCGGCGGACTCGGCAGGCGCAGGCGCCTCCGGCTCCGGGTTCAGAGACGCTTTCGCATGTACACGCGCGGAAAACCGCGCTCGGTGCGGCGATCGATCTCCACGTAACCGAGACGGGCGTATATCGAGATGTTCTCGGTCATCTGCTGGTGGGTGTAGAGATCGAGGTGTCCGTGCCCCAGCCGCCGTGCTTCGGACTCCGCGTGCTCCATGAGGCGGCGGCCGATCCCCTCGCCCTGCCGTGAAGGCCGCACCGCGACGTTGTCGAAGAGGAGGCCGTCCTCCCTGTCCATGAGCACGAGCGCCCCGATGATCTCGCCGCCGTCCTCGATGACGTACGCACGGTGCTCGCGGACGACCTCGTCATAGTCGTCGAGCATCGGGCCCGGCGGCTCGCCGATGCGTTCGATGTAGTGGGAGTAGGCGGCGCGCACGCACTCGGCGATGCCGGCGGCATCGGCGGCGGTTGCGGGGCGAAGCGCTGAGCTTGTCATGGATGTGGGTTCGGCTTGCTGAACCCGCGGCTGCGAATGTCGTCCGCGACATCGTCGCGTGCCCATTCCACCGCGTCCGATACCTCCGCCCCGGTCATTCCCGAGGAACTCACTCGCTATCCCTGTTTCTTCGGCGGCGGGGCGGGAGGCGGCGGCGGCTTGACCGCGGTCGGTGGTTTGGGCGATACGCCCAGACTTGTCACGTCCCTGGCATTCGGAGGTTGTCTCGACGGCGGCGGTACAGGTTCCTTGGCCATGTTCTGTTTCTTCGGGCGCCTTATGTTGTTCCAGCCAGGAATTCTACCAATTCAACCTCGCTTGACCGTGGCAACGGATGCTGGTCGCAGGGGGACGGGCTTGGCGTCTCTTCGTCACGGTCGACGGTGGAGGTCCCTTCTCGGAACGATCGGCGGGGGACGACGGTCGGACCGACCAGAGCCGGCCAAGGCGGCCCAAACACGGAATTCCTGACACTACCTCCCCGGCGCCGACGCGGTCCCAGCCTCCGTCCAGCACCGTCACGTGATCGAACTCGAGCCCATCCCAGTCGCCGCCGGGCACATTCTTCGCGCGCGCCCGGTCGATGCCGGATGGGATGTCCGGTCTTCATCCGATGGCGCGCCGGCTCGATCAGCGCATTGGCCGCCGCGACGATATGGTCTGTGGAACGGTAGTTGTCGACCAGGAAGGCGGGCTTCGGCCCGTAGTCCGCCTCGAAGCGGCGGATGAACTCCACCGAGGCGCCGTTGAAGGCGTAGGTGTTCTGGTCATCGTCTCCTACCGCAAAGAGGGTGAGCTTGCGGTCCTCCTCCTCCAGGGTTCGTCCGGCCAATGCCGATATCAACTCGTACTGGTCCGCGTTGATGTCCTGGTACTCGTCCACAAGGATCCAGCGAAAGCCGGCGAGGAGCCGCTCGCGTTGCTCGTCGGCTTCTTCCGGCGCCAGCCCCTCGCCCGCGCCTGCTCGCGCACGTCTTCGAGAGTCGTCCTCACCGGTTGCCCTCTATCCTGCTCCTGGACAGCCGGGAGGTGGGGCGGCCAAGTGTGTGCGCTACAGTCGTATTTTGAAGCAGTTACCCCGCTTCGGCAGCCCAGCCGGTATTGCCCGCCACGAGTCGGGTGGGCAGTTCCGTGGGGGTTCCTTGGGCGATACCCTTCAACTCGGCCAGATCGAAGTGCTCCGCGGGCTCCTCGTGGAGCACCATGAGGCGAAGGAGGCGATCAGCCTGTGGCCCCATCGCCGTCTTGCCGTTCTCCCAGCGAGAGACAGTTTCGATGGTGACTCCCATGTGGTCGGCAAAGTCGTGGCCGGACCACCCGAGGGACTTGCGCAGGAAGCGGATCTCCGCGGGAGTGAGACGCGTCGGCTTGCGAACGACCGAATTCGCCATGACCCGGTGCAGTTCGGCGATGTGCGGGATCGCGACCTGGTAGTCGCCGCAGTTGGCACACCGGTTGACCTCGACGCCGACGAGCGTGACACCATGCAGTCCGGAGGCGTCGTACTTCACGTTCTCCCGCCGCGTGGCCATCGTGTGGCCGCAGTTCAGACATTTCATGGCAGTTACCTCCGACTAGCGTCTCTTCAGAGCGAAACGCGATGACGACGGTGATCCAGCCGCCACGCACGGAGTAGCGCCACGTCCCGTTCTGAAACTCGGGCCCAGTCGACCACGCCGGCTCGCAGCACGTTCACGCAGTCGACGGTGGTCAGCCGCCGTTCCGAGAGCCGCTGTAGCGCATGATTGGTCCATTGCACCGTGCCGTTGTCGATAATGTGCCGAATTCGCCGCTTTGCATTGATGCTGTCCAGCGGCTCGTCCATCCGCGCAACATATCACAGTCAACTATTGATAATTTATCGGCAATCTGCGGGACAGAGCAGTCCGTGTCCGGAGAGAGCCACGGAGGAGAAAAGATCTCGCGTCCGTTCGGGGACGGTGACGTGCCGGCGTTGGCTCCGGTATCCGATGAGGCACTGGCTCCGCGGGGGGCAACAGGGCGTGAGGTCTCCGCCTCGGGAGGGCGTTATCCAGGGTCCATGGCACAGGTGACAGTGTGTTGCAAAATCTCTATCGTCAATCGCTTCCATAAGATCCTTCAAATATAGAAGGCATGCTTCGAATTCATTCCTACTGCGGGACAAAACGTCTATTTCGTAGCTTTTGAACGGCATCTTCTCACCGAAAGTAGTATTATTATAAAATACCTGAACTGGACGCACTATCATTCCTTTGATTAGCTCATATGATACCAAGACAAACCCGGCATACGAGAGAATTCGATTGATCTGTGTGGCGCTGAGTTTTTCCATTGGTATCTTGCACTCCGTTCGTTGCTATCCATTGACGTCAGGACGAAATACCAATGCCTACCAGTTTCGCCATGCTCAACGACTTCGTGGTCCACGAGCCGTGTAGTTTACCTCTTGCACGACGCCGCTCCGAATTTACCATTATCCCGACATCAAGCGGCGCACGGATTGTCTCCCATAGCGTAAACAGATCCTCGAATCGTACACCCCTGCACGCGAAGAGGGGCCTCGTCAGGAATCCACGCACGAGCGAGAGCATCGCGATCGCCGCTTCCAGGGTGCCGTCCTTCAAGACCGCGAAGGGGCTCCGTGATGCTGTCGGCTGACGTCTGGGCGGACCCGGCTCCGGCGCCTGGCGGTTCACCATTGCGGAGACAAGGGCGTCTTCGCTGGAGTAGCGTCGAGGGAACGAACGCGTCGGCGGCCCGCGCGGGTCACAGGGGCGTCCATTGGCGCGGTACTACGGCTCCGTGCGCCAACGAGGGCGGACGTGCCCCATGTCCAGCGGTACGCGGTGCGCGAGGAGTTCTACCGGTCCCTGGACATGGCCGTAACTCGGCGCCAAAACGGTCGTAACCGATTGATTATTGGTCGACGGACGCGATAGGTCGGCACTACAAGGCGCCGTTTGGGAAGTGTCTTGGCGGAGGGCTACGCGGAGATGCGCGGCAGCGGCTGTTCGGGCAATTGCAGCTTGAGTTGATGCAGCAGCAGTTGGTGGTCGCGTGTGGGCTGGGTGTGGCGCGGCAACGTCAGATGCCGCCCGTCGGCGGTCGGCAGATGGACATCGACCATCTGCAAGGTGGAGAACTTCTCCAGGATGGCCCGCGGCGTGAGTCCCGGCGCGCACGGCCGGGCGATGTGTTTCAAGGTGACGTGCAGGCAGTAGGCGATGAACGCGACGAAGATGTGCGCCTCGATCCGTTCCTCACGTTGATGGAAGATCGGGCGGATCGCCAAGTCGTGCTTGAGTTCCTTGAACGCCTGCTCGATCTCGGTCAGTTGCATGTAGTACCGCCACAGCGTGGCCGGGTCCTCGCCGGTCAGATTGGAGCGCAGCAGGTACCGGCCCTCGCGGCGCCGGGCCCGGCGCAGCCGGTCGCGGCGCAGCTCGAAGGCGAAGGTGTGCGCGGTGACGGCCTCGCCGGCCTGGGGCAGGCGGATGTCGACCAGATGGAAAGCGCGTCCGGCTTCCTTCTAGGCCGCGCCCAGCTTGAGCAACAGCTCGTCGCGGCTCAGCGATTGCCCGCGTAGCTCGTGCAGGCGCCGCCACAGTTTCCTCAGCCGGCGCTGGCGCATGCCGCTCTCCTTGAAGATGCGCGCCCGGCTCTGGGCCAGGATGTACAGCTACCCGTCCTGGGCCAACAGCTTCACCTCGACCGACTCGCGAACCGCCCGCCAGGGCAGGCCCACAAACGATTGCTCCAGGCGCGTCAAGCGCCCCTTGGGGGTGCCGACCAGGTAGTGCACCGGCGCCTCGCCCCCGCGCATCGCCGCCAACGTCTCCTCGGTCGGAATGCCCCGGTCCATGATCCAGACCCGATCGGAGCGCCCGTACTGCGCCTCGATCTTCGCCAGGAACCGCGCCAGCGTCGTGTTGTCGCTGGTGTTGCCCGGCATCACCTCGTAGGCCAGCGGAAACCCTTCAGGGGTCACAACCAGGGCGAGCACCCTCGTGCCCGCTCCCTGCCCGCCAACCCCCCAAACCGCCCCGACCATCCCGTGACCTACCCGTTCGGTGCCGGTTCATCGGTCAAAATCTTCGCTCATGCCTCTCCAAACACCCATCGCAACGGCACAACAGGATCAACATCCCACCTCCGGCCAATCGACACTGAACGAAAGAATCGCCTTGCATGACGATGTGCTACAGTTTCTCGGCGACGTTCAATTCTTCCGGCTGCGGCGAAATCGCGGCGCCGGCCACGCGGGTTCGAAAAAGAGCGTTGATCATGATTCGGGCGTACATAACTGTCGCTGCCTTCATATCCGCATCGACGCCGATTGCACCGGCCCACGCCGGCGATGCCGCGGCGGGGAAAGCGAAAGCCCTGCTGTGCTCGGCGTGCCACGGGTTGGACGGAAACAGTACCAATCCACTGTGGCCGAAGCTCGCGGGCCAGCACGAAGCTTACCTCGTGAAACAGATGAAGGCATTCCGCTCGGGCGAGCGCAAGGACCCGTTAATGGCGCCGATGTCGGCCGGACTGCGCGATGCCGACATCGATGACCTCGCCGCCTACTATGCCAGCCAGAAGCAGAAGTAGAGGCCGGTCCGCGAACCTTCCAGGGTGATTTCACGCTGGGCGTCGGGGCCGGTATCACGGCGAGGATTGGAGGATTGATCCGGTTCAAGCAAGGAAGTGGACGGGAGGTGCGCGGGGTGTCCGATGCGCCGCCGCGCCACTATGTGGTGTGCCGCAACCCGGCCCAGGCACACAAGGACGCGGCCGACCGGGAAGCCATCCTCGCCGGCCTCGCGAAGAAGCTGAACAAGGGCGCGGTGAAGGAGCTGATCGGCAGCAAGGGGTACGCGCGCTTCCTCAAGGCGCAGAGGGACTACTTCGAGATCGATGTCGAGAAGGCGCGCGAGGAGGAGAAGTACGACGGCCTCTGGTTGCTGCGCACCAACACACCGTTCGAGGCTCGCGAGACCGCCCTGCGCAACAAGCAGCTATGGATGGTCGAGCAGACCTTCCGCACGGCGAAGGCCCTGCTCGACACCCGGCCGGCCTTCCACAGGACCGACGCCACCATCCGCGGGCATGTGTTCTGCTCGTTCCTGGCGATGGTGCTGCAGAAGGAGCTCTTCCGTCGCATCGAGGAAGCGGGCGTCGAGGCGGAGCGGGCCGACATTGTGCGCGACCTCAACGCCGTGACCGAGACGCAACTCGAATACGACGCCAAGCGATTCGTCCTGCGCAGCAAGATACAGGGCGTGGCCGGAAAGATTGTTCAGCGCGTCGGCGTGCGCCTGCCGAACACCATCCGCCAAGTCGATGCGCCACAGGGAGGTGACGCCCGGAGCGCCGCCTGATCCGCAAATTCCCGCTGGCCACGAGCCCATGCAACTGCCCGACCTCCTCGCGGAGGAGGCCGGAAATGTGGTGCCAAGGCCTCTTCGGTGATCCCTATCCGATTGATAATAATGGATACTTCAAATCAAACCGTTGAAAACGAGTCTGGCAAGAGATCGGCGGCAAGACGATCCATGCCGCTGATGCCCAAAGTGGTTTGGCTCAGCAGCCAGGAGGCCGCTGAGCCAACACCGAACGCCAATCAACCTGCCAAGAGAGACAGAGAGACGAGACTCTTTGTCTTCATTTCACCGAATGCCAATCGAGCTGCCTCACGTGGCTGATATTTCTACTTGATCATCAGGCCATACGACTTGGCTTTTTCACCTGCTTCATCAAGTTGTCGTCCCACTCACCATCGACGACGACATGCGACAAAGCGCCTAGTTGAACCGCTTCGATGAGGTTGTGGTTCAGGTAAGCGTACACACCCGGCTGACGGAAAGTGTACATCGCTGCGCCCGCCGAGCCTCCGCGGATCAACCAAGTTTCGAGACCGGTCGCCGGCACATCGGCGAAAGAGCCGGTTTCCCAGACATAGTCGCCGTGACCACCGATCAGATGCGGGCGCGAGTCACGGTTAGCTTGTGAGTGGATGAACAGCACGGTCTCACCGACGTTCGCCTGCATGGCCCCCTCGCCTGTCAAGGCACCGACCTTGCCGTTGAACACGACATGGGTCGGAACCAGAGAGCTCATGATCGGAAAGACGTCGGCGAAGTTCTGGGCTGGTCCGCCATAGACTTTCCATTCGCCGCTTTCATCCTTCGGGATGTAGAAGTCCTGCTCTCCGACATAGTATGCGCGGTCATAAGAGAGCGGATTGCCTTTCCCGTCGGTCAGACCTTCGCGGGGCAGGACCATGATGGCGCCGTTCATCCCATGCACGACGTGATAGGGAATCATCGGACCGCCGGGGGCGCAGTGATAGATAAAGACGCCCGGCTTTGTGGCCTTGAAGCGCAACACTGTCTCCTCACCGGGCCGGATGAGCGTCAGCCCTCCGCCGCCCAATGCACCCGTCGATGCGTGGAAATCGATATTGTGTTCCATCATGTTTCCCGCCGGGTTCTTGAGCGTCAACTCGACGTAGTCGTCCTGATGGCAGACGATCAGCGGACCAGGAACCGAACCGTCGAATGTACTGGCCCAGACTTCGGCGCCTGCGTCATCGACGGCCCAACGCATCTCTTTGGCGGTCATTGTGACTTCGATCACCTTCGGCCCGCCGGATGCGACCTGATCGTGCTTCGGAACGAAGGGCGGGGCGACAAGATCAAGCTTGACGCGCGGAAGAGCGACGATGTCTTCTTCGGTCATTGACGCCTTGGCAACCACTGTTGACCCGCTGTCATCAGTGGCCTGCGCTGCCGCACTGGCAGCCGTGTTCCCAGCCAACGCGAATGCTCCGACTGCCGTGGCTGCTGAGGCGGTCGAAACCTTCAGGAAATCGCGGCGATGAAGTTCCTTTTTGTTCGCTTGCATCAGTATGTCCTCCTCTGTCGGATAGCTGGTTATTGAAAGCCCGTGTTTCGGCTTCGCGGTGACTTACGCCAACGTTGTTTCATCAGCATCTCCACTTTCTTCTTGAGGCCGTCCATTTCCCGGATACGGGAGCCTCGTTCTGCATCGCAGTGTACCATTTCAGTAGTTCCGACCATCTCCTTGCCTTGCGGGAGGTTCTCAAAATTGCTCTTGTGTATCGCTGGAGGCATTTCGGATCGAGCAAATTCAACGACTTCCAGGCAGCTCCCGTGCCTCGGGCTGGATTTTGAGAGCCTCCCTTACGTCGATATCGACGGACGGCGACACTGTCGAGTGCTCGATGGTTGCGAGACTGCGCGACGGCGGTCGAGTGGATGATGGCCAGGAGCACGCTGAACCGGCGCGATCGTGGCCGGGCGGCGTCGATGAAGCTTCAGGCCAAGATGGCCGAAGGGCATTGGACACCGCTCGCGGCTCGTCAGGCGGGCTGTCCGGTCGCACACGTGCCCCCCCTGTACCACGGAGACCTGCACGCCAAGCGGGTACCGTCGTTGGCCGACCGGACGCCGGGTTGCCGACCGATGCACCGTTTCCAACCGGCCCGAGCATCGGTTGCATCCGTTGCCGGAGAGGTTGCGGAGATGCTCATGGAGAACAAGTGTTGATTTGCGACCGCCGGCAGCCGGTCAGCATGAGAAGCCGAAGCGCGGCCACAGCGGAAGCCGCCGCGCCGCCGCGCGTCTCGACTTCCTCCAGCACCTTGCCGAGCTTCGTGAACACCTCGGCGGTCAGGAACCGTTCACGCTTGCGCTCGGGGTACTCGACCACCGAGCGGCAGGGATTGCATCCCTCCGGTACCAAACTCCAGCCTTCCGCCACCCTGACAACTTCCCAGATCACAATCCTGTCCAAACGCTCATGGTCCGGCGCCGGCCCACCCCGAAGGCATGAAATGATTTCCTGATTACGTACGAAGCTCATGTTCGAACTTGCGCACTGGCCCGAGACCCGATCCAGGCGGCGTCCATGGCGTCTTGCAACTCTTTCGGCCAGTGTTGGGCCACCGTCACGCGCTCCCGGCGACGTAAATCGCTGGGATGACCGTGCAGGATGACCTTCGTACGTAATCAGGAATGATTTTGGCTATCCGTCGGCCTCGCCTGAACGAGGCTTGTACAGCCTTCGGGAACGTTCTCGTGCCGGGCCATATTAGGGCCGCCCGAGCGCCTGACCCGACCCGACCGCGCGGCACGGAATGCCGGACCTCCGAGAACACCGGGTTGCGGAGGCAGCGTTGCTGTGGGTATCGGAGTGGATCATTACATTGCAAACCGGTGAGCAGAAATATCGATCATCTGGCACGCGCCGGTCGCGCCCGATTGCGCCCGCCGTCAATCCATCGGGATACGAATGACAACGCCGCCCATCACGTCGCCGACCTCGATGTCGGTGAGAGGGGTGCAAACGGCGGCGCAAAACTAGACCACGGTAGCGGCGGGATGGTCCTGCCGCGGCGGAGCAAGACTCTGCCAGTGTGTCAGCCCTTTCCGGTGGTGGGGAGGGCGGGAGGATTCGCACGCGAGCTTGCGAGCCGCGAAGCGGATGGAGCTGTATCGCAAGGTCCGTCTGGCGTGCCGGGACGGGATGAGCGAGCGCGCGGCGGCGCGCCATTTCGGGATCTCGCGCGAGAGCGTGAAGAAGATGCTCGAGTTCTCGGTCCCACCGCCATCCAACATCAGGCGAGATAGAGCAAGCCCTATTACTCGTAGCATCGGTGACTGGGGACACGCTGACCAATCTGCGCGAGTACAAGGAAACGCTGAACGAGCGTGCCCAGATGCAGAGGTTCTTGCGCGACAGCGGGTACGGCGTGCTACTCAAGGACTGAGACGTGAAAGAGCCGGGGTGGCAGCCCCGGCTCGGTAGAATGTAGGCTGGCGCCTCGCGGCTATGAGAAGGCATAGTCGAGGGCAACCTTCATGTCCAATGTCATCCAGTTTCCTCATCCTCGAGAGGGTCGAGAAGACACGCCTTCAGCGCCCGTCGGGTCTCACGACAGAGAATTGCCGCCGCTCTTGGCGAGAGGGCAAGTTCCAGAGTGCCATCTACTTGACGATCAAAACGATCGATTCGGCGGTGGCCGAGTTCCAGAATCAAGAATTGGCCGGAGGGCACCGGGTCTTGCGCGCGTAGGTGCCGTGGCGCGCGAACGAACAGCCCCCGTGCGGGTGGTTCGGACAGCGCGAAAGCCTTGCATCGCGCCACGCCCGGGCTCTAACGCATGACTCGCCGGTGTGCCGCGATGGGTATCGAAGCTGCACCGGCCGTGGCCCGGCGGGGGGCTTCCCGTGCGGGCCAACTCCTCTCTGTGCCAGTCGGACCCCCAGAGTACGAGCGCGTCCGCCGCCACGCCAAGCGCTGACGGTGTGGACGCGTCCTTCGGACCGAGCCCCGTCCTACCGACCGTGTGGACACCCCGTGGACAAGTGCCGGGCACTTGTCCACCGCGTGCCCACACTCGCCGCTCTCGCGTCCACACCCTCGCCGCTTGTGCAACAACGATTCATGTGAAAGGAAACTTCGACGGTACCGGACCGGGCCCGGATTGCTCCGTCATCCCAGGAATCCCGTCACCGGAACAATCCGGTCAAATCCCCGGAGGATTCCACGAGAGAATGCGAGAAACCACACCCATCATGGCACTCGGCCACACCGTACGCTTGACGCCGACCGAGCCTCATGATCCGCGCCGAGCACCAAACGGGCTCCGGGCCGGCGCCGGACCACCGCCATTGCCGATTCAGACGAGATTGCCCAACAGCCTCGGCGCCGGGGCCACCCGAATGCCCTCGGGCGTAATGTAGTCCTTCGTTCCGGTGGCCGAGACCTGCCATGCTTCGGCCCGCGGAAGTCTCGCGTTCAGATACTTGAGGCTTCGGTCCACGTCGGCATCCGACCACTTGCACTCGACGAGCAGAGGCGCACGCCCCTGCACTTCGACGACGAAGTCCACTTCCCGGCCGTCCTTGTCGCGAAAGTAACGCAGCTCCGCGTCGAGTCCCTCGGCATCCTGCTGATGATGAACCCACTTCAGCAGGTGGCAGGCCACGAGATTCTCGAAGCGGGGCCCTTCCTCGGGTACGACGGTCCAGTCGAGGTGATAGTGCTTGCGTTCCTTCTTGACGGCCCGGACGCGGGGCGAGCCGAACGGCGTCAGACGAAAGATCGCGTACAGGCGCTCCATCGCGTCGAGCCAGGCGCTCGCCGTCTTGTGGCTCACCTGCAAGTCTTCGCGCAGTGCGTTGACCGAGAGTGGGGACCCGACCCGTTCCGGCAGCATTACCATCATCAGCTCCAACTGGCCGAGGTCCCGGATCCGCTCCAGCGTGGTGACCTCCTCCTGGACGAGCCGCGCCCGGTACTCGCGAGACCAGCGCCGGCTCTCGCGTTCGCTGCCCGAAAGCCACGGCTCCGGAAAGCCGCCGAGTCGCATCAGATCGCCGAGATCGGTCGAGGTGGTCAAATCCAGCTCGGCCACGGAGAAGGGATGCAGGCGCAGCAGGTGATAGCGCCCCTGCAACGAATCGCCGCCGAATCGGTAGAGGTCCAGCCGGCCGCTTCCGGTGACGAGTATCCGTTGCCCTTCCCGGCGGCTGTCGTACAACCCTTTCAGATAGCTGCGCCAATGCCGGTACTTGTGGATCTCGTCGAATATCCACAGCTTCGCGGGCGGAAGCTCTCGCCGCAGGATGTGCTCCCGATGTGCCGCGACGTCCCAGTTGAGGTAGCCCGCTCCGGCATCCGGCAGATCGCGGGCCAGGGTGGTCTTGCCGACCTGGCGCGGACCCGAGACGAATACCATCTTTCGTTTGAGATCGGTCTCGACCTGCGCCGCGAGATATCGGGTAGTCCCGGCCACGGTCCGAGACTACGGCGTTTTTACACACTGGTCAAATATCGCCGTGACCGTTCTTGACCAAGGGTGAATTTGGCCGGCAAACCGCCGGCGCCCTCGCGATGCGCTTGCCGGGCGAAGAGCGTATCGGTCCGTCCATCATGATTCGCGGCTTGCCTCCCGCCGTTCGAGAGCATCGATGTCGGCCAGATCCTTCGGCCGGCCGGCGGCTCGCTTGTTCCGGATCAAGGCGGCTCGCCCGATGAAGGGTACTTCGAGGCGGTCAACTCGATGGGTTGCCCGGCTGGCCCACGCGTCCTCGAAAGCCAGCCCCGTCACGCTGGTCATGACGTCGATTCGGCGCGGCGGGAGACCGATCTGAACGATCATTTCCGGCTTTGCAAGGTCCGGCAAGGTGACTCCGAGGGCTTCCACCGGAGCGCCGAATCGAATGAGCGCCGCCCAGACGAGACGAACGTTCTCCGCATGGGAATCAATACACGCGTCGAGGGCGCCGGTCGCCCGGGGAATCCCGTGCACGGCCACCGCATGGGCTCCGACCACCAGGAATCGCGCCCGAGCCGACAGCAATTCGGCGAGGACGTCCTTGAAGTCTTCGTTCAAGCCGCTACTTCGACATACCGGGCAGCAGTCGTCTGACCGGAGCATCTCCTCGTTCGTACTCCGGCATTGGCCGGCCGGTCAGGGACCACGCTTCGGTGGCCAGCGGCCACATCATCGCGAGCCGCTCCTCCGCCGTGGTCGTTGTGCTCAGGTCATCCCCCGGATCGTCTTCCAGGTGCAGCTTGCGAACCGGCCATTTCCGGCGCGCGCGCGCCCTGGACGACATCCCGGCATCCCCTGGTCGAGTATTCATGCGGCGATTCTACCGGAGGCCCGCGGGCGGCGACGCCCGGTCATGGGGTCACGGCTGGCGTGATGCTGATGCGTCAACCCCGGCGTGCGGGGGTGGGACAAGAGGCTGATCTTCGTCGACCGGCTCTCGCGTCCCCCTTGGCCAGCCACGGCACGAGCGGCTCGCCGGCCGCGCCTCCTCGTGACATTTTGCGGGGGCGTCTTGCTCCGGGTCGGGCGGCGGCCGAGTCTCGTTCGAGTACCTCTGCAATCTGCGGTCCTGCGACAATGGAGGCAGGCGCGAGCGTCGCGGCCGATGGCGGGCGCGCGCCCGGTCGGCGCAACGGAAACATTGGAAGGCGGCGGGCAGCATTGGAGAGGCGATGAAGACAGGTGTCGAAGACGGGCCAGCCGTGCACGGCGTGAGCTGGGACCTCGCGAGCGAGTACCCCGCGCCGGACTCGGCGGAGATCGAGGAGGATCTGGCGCGGCTCACCTCGCTCCTCGACGAGGTCGAACGGCTCAATGCCGTGTTGAGCCCGCTGCTCGATGCCGCGGGCGGGCTGACCGCGGGGGCGGCACAGGGGGGCATCGAGGCCGCCCGCAAGGTCTTTGCGCTGTCCGAGGAAGGGGCCCGCCTGCTTCGCGACCCCGGGGTGTACGCGAACTGCCGGCTCAGCGTCGACAGCGGCGACGACGGCGCACAGAACCTCCGCGGCCGCCTGCAGTCGTTCCGGAAGCGCTTCGTCGAGCTTGCCGAGCCCCTGTCGCAGTTCCTGGACCGGGCGCCGGACGAGGTGGTCGAGGCGTGGCTCGCGGACGCCGCGACGGCTCCGGCCCGGTTCTCCGTGGAGCACTCGCGCAAGCGCCGGCACGAGCTCCTGAACATCGACGAAGAGACCCTCGCGGCCGGGCTCGCGGAGGACGGAATACATGCCTGGGGTCGCCTCTACGACCAGCTCTCGGGCACCCTCACCTGCGAGGTGATGACCGGCAACGAGCCGCGGACCATGGGGCTCGCGGAGGCGAGCGGTCTGATGCTGAAGCCGGACGACGCGCTCCGCGAGAACGCCTGGCGGGCCATCAACGGAGCCTGGGAGGAGCACGCCGAGTCGTGCGCGGCGGCGATCAACGCCATCGCGGGATGGCGCCTCGAGATGTGCCGGAGGCGTTCGCGTGACGGCCGGCCCGTCCACTTCCTCGATGCGCCCCTGCATCTCAACCGCATCTCGCGTCCGACCCTGGACACCATCCTGGAAGTTGCCCGGGAAGCCGCTCCTCTCGCCCGCCGCGCCGCCCGGCTCCAGGCGCGGGCGTACGGGAAGGAACGCTACGGACCGTGGGACCAGCGGGCTCCGGCCCCCGCGGCTTCCGGTGACGGCGGAGCGCCGATCGCGTACCCGGAGGCGGTGGACCTCATCGCCGCGTCGCATGGCTCGGTTGCCCCGCGGATGGGCGAGTTCGTGAAGATGATGGCGGACAAGCGCTGGATCGAGGGGACCGTGGGCGGGCGCAAGCGCCCCGGCGCCTACTGCACGGGCTTCGACAAGTCCCGCACCCCGCGTGTCTACATGACCTATACGGGCGGTGCGAGCGACGTCATCACCCTCGCGCACGAGCTGGGCCACGCGTACCACTCGTGGGTGATGCGCGATCTTCCGGACTGCCAGCGCCGCTACGGCATGTCGCTCGCCGAGACCGCGAGCACGTTCGGCGAGGCGATCGTGCGCGACGCCCTGCTTGAGCGGGCCGGCACGCCGGCGGACGAGCTCGCCATCGTCTGGGAGGAAGCGAGCGCGTTCGTGGCGTTCATTCTCAATATCCCGGCCCGCTTCGAGTTCGAGAAGAGCTTCTACGAGGCGCGGGCGGCGCGTCCCCTCCGGCCGGCCGAGTTGAACGAGATGATGAGCGCGGCATGGGAGAAGTGGTACGGCGACAGCCTCGCCGAGCCGGACCCGCTCTTCTGGGCCAACAAGCTGCACTTCTACATCTCGGATCTCGGCTTCTACAACTTCCCGTACCTCTTCGGATATCTCTTCAGCCTCGGGGTCCATGCCCGCCGCGCCGCGCTCGGCGACGAGTTCTTTCCGCGCTACGAGGCGCTGCTCCGGGACACCGGGCGGATGACCGCGGAAGACCTCGCCGCGAAACATCTCGATGTGGATCTCGCCCAACCCGACTTCTGGCGCGGCACGGTGGCGATGCTCGAGTCGCGCATCGACCGCTTCGAGGAGCTGGTCGAAGCGATCAACTTCCCTGTTGACTGACGGCGCACGGCTACGGGCATGGATGTCGTTTCGCCGGCGTCAGCGCCGCCCGCCGCCCGCCGCCCGCCGCCTGCCCCGACCCGGTGCGGCCATTCCGGTTCTCGACCTACTTCGTCGGGTGCCGGCGATGCCAGTCGGTTTCCTGCTGGTAGGCATGGCCCGCGCGCAGAAGCAGGTCCTCGCTGAAGTCTCGCCCGATGAGCTGAAAGCCGAGGGGCAGCCCGGCCGAGTTGAACCCGCACGGCAGTGAGATGGTGGGGCTGCCCGACATGTCGTGCGGCGCCGTGTAGCGGGTGAGCCGGTAAAGCCCGTCCGACGCATCCATGACCGCGCCAAACCCCTCGATCGTCGGCGTCACGTCCGGATACGGCGGCGCGATGAACATGTCGACCGTCTCGAACAGCCGTGCGAGGGTGCCCCGCCAATGGTTCCGGCAAGCGTTGGCCCGACCGACGTCGAGACTGGTCGCGGCACGGCCGAAATCGATATGGGATTTGAGCTCGCGGCCGTAGGCGCTCTCTTGCGAAGGATAGGTATCCTCGTGGGTCACCGCCGTTTCCACCGCGCAGAGCACCGCCCAGTTCGCGATGATTTCTTGAGTATCGGGGATGGATACCTCCACCACTTCGGCTCCTGCCCGTTCGAGAACCCGAAGCGACTCGCGTACACCCGCCGCGACCTCGGAGTGCACATCGAGCGTCGCGTGGCCCTC
The DNA here is from genome assembly GCA_965223775.1 of Gammaproteobacteria bacterium. GTDB lineage: Bacteria > Pseudomonadota > Gammaproteobacteria > HK1 > HK1 > JAJDXW01. The sequence continues at coordinate 78,474 of OZ245021.1, forward strand.
ATCCCAACCGATCCGGAGCCCGTTGGCGCCTTTTCCAAGGGCGGCCAAATAGTCCGGAACCGGCTCGACCGCCGTGTGGTGGTCGTGGTCGTCGCGGCCGGCGATGGCGGCCAGCACCGCGGCGCAGTCCTCCGCCGTCCGCGCCATCGGCCCGAGGTGGTCCAGGGTGTCCGACAGCATGAACACGCCGTAGCGGCTGACCCGGCCCCAGGTCGGTTTCAGCCCGGTCACGCCGCAGGCGAGGGAGGGGAATCGTATCGACCCGCCCGTATCGGAGCCGAGCGAGCCGTAGCAAAGGCCCGCCGCGGTTGCGGCCCCCGAGCCGCTCGACGAGGCGCCCGGCCAATAGTCCGCGTTCCATGGGTTTACCGGAGCCGTCACCTCCGGGTGATGGCAGGCGAACGCGCCCTCCGTGAGCTCGAGCTTTCCAAGCAGGATTGCGCCGGCTTCCCGGAACCGCACCACCGCGGTGCTGTCGTAGTCCGGTACGTAGTCATTCAGGAGGGGCATTCCGGCCCGCGTCCGCACCCCCTTCGTCCGGCACAGATCCTTGACCGCGACGGGGACCCCGTGCAGCGGTCCTCGGATGTTTCCTGCCTCGATCTCCCGGTCCGCCGCTTCCGCCGCTTCCATCGCCGAATCCGCCATGAGGACCGAGAACGCATGCAGGCTGCCGTCGAGCGCGGCGATGCGATCCAGAATGGCTTGGGTCACCTCGACCGAGGTGATTTCTCCGCGGTGGATGTGCTTCCCGACTTGCACCAGGCCCTGGTAGTGAAGCGGTCGATCGGACATTGCTTCCTCCTCGTTTTGGCCCGGCCTCGTCTCCTTCCGCCCGGCGCCCCGGATCCATGAAAGTGAGATGATAGCCCCTGTTTGCAACACACACGAGGAAGCGGAACATGCCGTTTCAGCGTCCGGAGAAGAACGACGTAATCGAGCTTGCCAAGGAGCTGGGGATTCATCTCACCCGGACCGAGGCCCGGATCTTTCGCACTCGCATGCTCGAACATATCGATGCGCTGGAAGCGTTTCATGAGCTCCGCATTCCGGAAGACAGGCCGCCGCTGCGATTCGTGGAGCGCGACCCCGGCCGTCGTCCTACGCCGGACGAAGACCCGCTTAACGCATTCATTCGCATCTGCCGGGTGGAGGGAGCGGCGGAAGGTCCCCTCAAGGGCAGGACCGTGGGCCTCAAGGATCACACCGCCGTCGCCGGCGTTCCCATGACCCTCGGGTCGTACTTCCTGGATGGCTACATACCGGATTTCGATGCGACCGTCGTGACCCGCCTCCTCGACGCCGGTGCAGTGATCACCGGCAAGATGAACATGGAGGATTTCTCCTTCGGTGGCCCCGGGTTTGCAGGGGTGGGCGATTTCGGCCGGCCCTTGAATCCCCACAATCCCGAATACGTCACCGGCGGCTCGTCTTCCGGCTCCGCTGCGGCCGTGGCCGGCGGCCATGTCGACCTCGCGTTCGGCGGGGACCAGGGGGGGTCGGTACGGATCCCGTCCGCGTGGAGCGGATGCGTGGGACTGATGGCGACCCACGGCCTGATCCCTCATACCGGGGTCTTCGGTCTCGAGCCTACGATCGACTATACCGGCCCCATGACGCGAACCGTCGACGACCTCGCGACGGTGCTCGAATGCGTCGCGGGGCGAGACGGCTACGACCCGAGACAGGCCTCCGTGCCCGCCGATCTGCCCAGCTACCGTGGTTCGCTCGGCAAGGGGGTCGACGGCTTGCGCATCGGGATCCTCGAACAAGGCTTCGGGGTCGAGAACGGCGAACCGGCCGTCGACGACGCCGTGCACGAAGCACTTGCCGTCCTGGAGCGAGCGGGCGCAACCCTTCACCGGGTATCGGTGGCCGATCACCCGACGGCGTCGGCGGCGGTCATCCCCCTGTATCTGGAAGGAGCGAGGCTCGCCTACGATACGAACCTCGGCGGAGGACTGGCAAAGTCTTTCTATCCGTCTTCCCTCATGGCGACGTTCGGCCGCGCGAAACGAAGCCACAGTCACGAGCTTCCGCTGAACTTCAAGGTGATGCTGCTCTCGGCAACCTACGCGAGAGAGCGGTACAACGGCCGGCTCTACGCGAAGGCGCAGAACGTCCGCCCGGTCATCGTGCGGCAATACCTCGATGCCTTTGCCGAGGTCGACCTGCTCGCGATGCCCACGGTCCCGATCCGGTCCCACCCCTACGCGGAACCCCGGGACTATGTGGAAGCCTTCGATCGCACCCTTTTCGGTGGTGAACAAGGCGACGATCTCGGGCTTATCATCTTCAACACGGCTCCCTTCAACTACACCGGTTTCCCGAGCCTCAGCGTACCGTGTGCGGGGGTGACCGGAATGCCGGTCGGCATGCAGCTCGTCGCCCCGTACTTTCGCGAGGAAGAGCTCATCCGAGCGGCTCACGCCTACCAGGAATCGGTCGACTGGGGGAGTTGCTTTCCGCTGGATGCGTGGACGCAACGCTCGGAATGATCGGGCGTCCAGCGCAAGGAGGCCCGTCCCGCCGAATCGGATATTCCCCGCCGTCGGTTCGATGAGCCGCAGGATGCAACGCCCCGTGGTCGTCTTTCCGGAGCCGCTTTCACCGACCAGGGCGAGTGCTTCGCCGGGCCCGATCTCGAAGGACACATCGTTTACGGCGCGCACCGTGTGGCGGCGGTCCATGGGGAAATGCTTGACCAGCCCCTCGACGACGAGAATGGACGAAGACATCAGACCGACACCTCGCCCTTCGCGATCGCGTCCGCCCGCAGGCAGCGGACCCACCGGTCGGACTCCGGAGCGGCGAGCTCCGGTACGGATTCCCGGCATGCCGGCTCCACCAATGTGCACCGCGGCGCATAGGCGCAACCGCGGGCCGCGGCAGGAACCAGCTCCGTCGCTTCAGTCCGCCCGCCCGCCCGGTCCCGCGCCGCCGCCGCGGCGCGCAGCCGCCCCACGCTGTAGGGGTGAAGCGGCTGGCGGAAGAACGTGTTCACGTCCGTCTGCTCGACGATCCGGCCCGCGTACATGACCGCGACATCCCGGCAATAGTGGGCCACTACGCCCAGGTCGCGCGAGACAATCAACGCCGCCACCCGGAGTTGCCGACGCATCGTGCCGCTTCGATGAACGGCCTCTCTCGCACCTGGAGCACCGCCCCGCGCGTGATGCGAAGGAAGAAGGGGATATTGAGAAACGCCAGGGCCGCGATCACGTTCACCGCCCCCGGGCTTCGGAACCCCGCCAGGGCGAGGGCAAAGATGAATACGGGAAACGCCTGGACGATGTCGGCGGCCCGCATGATCCCCTCGCGCGCGTAGCGGGCAAGCCCGCGCTCCCAGGAAACCGGTCGCCCCAACCTGAGCTTTGTGCGTAATCAGGCCGGAAATTGTCGCAATGCGCCATCTGCTTGCGGCTGAACTTGGTGTCGGAATACACCGCGGACGGAAGCCCCTGCAATTGTACGCGGATCCCGATCTTCTCGAAGTTGCTTCTTGATCAGGGTGCAGGTCTCCTCCATCTCGGAGATCGCCATGTCGTACGAGATGGTCATGTCGAATCCATCCGGGTATCCGGCTTCGGCGAGCAGCATCTTCGCCTTTTCCAGGTTCTCGTGATACGGCCAGAACTTGTCCGTCGAGTTCGGATAGATACGCGGAGTGATTGTCTTGATCACGTGGCCGCCGCCGAAGTACACCTTCTTGTGGATGTCCTCATGGGGAACGGCATAGGCGAGCGCGCGCCGGACTTCGGGCTTGGCCATGATCGGGTGTTCGCAGCGCCCGGTCGAGTCCGGGCCGGCGTGCCGGTTCATGCAAGCATGAGAGCGGCGGAGCGAAACCGGCCCACGGTCACGGCAAGATTTTCTCGCCGGTGCGGATGGACCCCGGCGGTCTGGGCCTTGCCGCCGCCCGCCGGCAGGTTCCTTGCCGCCGCCCGCCGGCGGGTTCCCGCTGGCGCGAGAGGTTACGTCGGCGCGTCCGCCGGCCGGCCGAGCTTTCCCGTCAGCCGGTGACAGGCCGCCACCTGGCCGGTATCGAGCTGCGTGAGCGAAGGCTCCTCCAACTCGCAGACGGGTTCCGCATACGGGCACCGCGGATGGAATCGGCATCCGTCCGGGGGAGAGATCGGGCTCGGTGGATCGCCTTCGAGAATCGTCTCCCTGACCGCGTCGCCCCAGTTTCCGAGGACCGCCGCCGAGAGAAGGGCCTCCGTATAGGGGTGTCTGGGATGTTCAAACAGGCTCTTGCGGTCGCCGATCTCCATGAGCTTGCCCGCGTACATCACCAGGATGCGGTCGGCCATGAATTCGGCGACGCTGAGGTCATGGGTAATGAACAGATACGCCATTCCCATGTCACGCTGCAGCTCCTTGAACAGGTTGAGCACGTGGGCCTGTGCGGACAGGTCGAGCGCCGCTACCGGCTCGTCCAGAACGACGAGCCTGGGGTTGACGGCGATTGCGCGGGCGATCCCGATTCGCTGGCGCTGACCGCCACTCAGCTCATGCGGAAGCCGGCGGGAGTGCATGGCGCTCAGGCCCACCCGCTCGAGGAGCTCCACGACCCTTTGCTTCCGGTCCTCGTCGAGGCCGTGAATCCGGAGCGGATAGGCGATGGCATCGCCCACCGTCATACGCGGATTGAGGGAGCTGAACGGATCCTGGAACACCATCTGCATGAGCAGCCGGGTCCGGCGCAGCTCTTCGCCGCCGAGGCGAGTGATGTCGTTGCCGTTGAACGTAATGGTTCCGGCGGTCGGTTCGAGGAGACGGATGACGAGACGACCCAGGGTGGACTTCCCGCATCCCGATTCACCGACGACGGCCACCACTTCACCCGGCTGGACGGTGAAGCTCACGTCGTCAACGGCCTTGACGGGCCGTCTCGCCGCCTGAATGAACGCGTTTCCGCGAGCCTCGTAGTACTTCCGCAGCCCTTCGACCCGGAGCAGGCTATCGGCGGCCACCGGCTTCCTCCGCGAACAGGCAGGCGCTGAACCGTCCCGGCTCGACCTCGAGAAGCGGTGGCCGCTGCTCCTGGCACACCGGGCGGCGAATCGGGCATCGAGCGTAGAACGCGCAACCGGGCGGGGACTCGGTCGGGAGGGGCGGCTCTCCGAGCATCGGGATCAGGGGGTTGCCGATTCGATCGAGGGAAGGCACCGCGTTGAGAAGACCGACGGTGTAGGGGTGCATCGGCCTTTCGAAGAGGTGCTCGGTGCGACAGTTCTCCACGATCCGCCCGGCGTACATGACCATGACGCGCGAACACGCCTTCCTCACCACTCGCATGTTATGCGTCGTCAGCAGGACGGCCGTTCCAATGGTCTCGGTCAGCTCTCCCAGGGTTCGCAGGATGCTCGCCTGGACCGTGACGTCCAGCGCGCTGGTCGCCTCGTCGGCAATGATCAGCAGCGGCTCGGTTGCCATGGCGGTGGCAATGAGGATCCGCTGGCACATCCCGCCGCTCAACTGGAAGGGATAGGCGTGGAGGACATCGCGTGGAGACGGCACCTTGAGTACCTGAAGCAGCCGGGCCGCTTCGGCGACGGCCTCCTTCCGGCTCGCGCCCCTGTGAAGCGCGATCGCTTCCGCGATCCAGTCCCCGACCTTCATGACCGGATCGAGATGGCTTGCCGGATCCTGGAACACCATGGAGATCCTTCGCCCCCGGATCCGGCGCATCTGCTCTTCCGGCAGGGCGAGAAGGTCCCGTCCTTCGAACACAATCGTGCCATCCACGATCCTGCCGGGCGGATCGCGAACGAGTCTCAGTATGGAGAGTGCGGTCACGCTCTTGCCGCTGCCCGACTCTCCCACCAATCCGAGATGTTCGCCTTCGCCGATCGAGAAGTCGATCCCGTCTACCGCCTTCACCACCCCGTGCCGGGAGTAGAACCAGGTCTTGAGTCCCTCGACTCGCAACAGCTCCGAGTGTTTCATCCTTGCCGGAAGCTCCCGTGCCGGGCGGCGCGCCGCTTGGCGTGCCGTTCGCGCCGGCGTTCGTCGCGAGGGCACGGACACGCCGCGGCGATGGGCCGGCGTCCGCAGCACGAACTCGGTGAGATCGGCACGCTAGACCTTCATGCGCGGGTCCAGCAGGTCGCGCAGGCCGTCGCCGAGGAAGTTGAATCCCGCGGCGAGCACGACGATCGCGATGCCGGGCAAGGTGGAGACGTGCGGCATGAGGTCGAGGACCTCGCGGCCGTCGTTGATCATGCGTCCCCAGTCCGCCTGCGGAGGTTGAATTCCGAGACCGATGAAGCTGATCCCGGCCCCGAAGACCACCATCGCCCCGGCAAGCGAGGTCGCGTAGGCCAGCACCGGGGCCACGCTGTTCGGGAGGATATGGTGGAAGATGATCTGCAGATCGCGGGCGCCGCTCGCGCGGGCGGCATCCACGAAGGTCTGTTCGCGCAAGATCGCGACGACCTGGGCGGTGACCCGGGTCATTGGCGGTATCAGCACGATCGTCAGGCTCAGGATGAGGTTGAACAGCCCTGGTCCAAGGGTCGCGGCCATCGCGATCGCGAGCAGAATCGGAGGAAGGCCGAAGATCACGTCCATCCCGCGCATGATCAGGGTCTCCGAAACCCCGCCTCCGTAGGCCGCAAACGAGCCCAGCGTGAGGCCGATCAACCCCGCGACCGCGAGCGGTACGACCGCAATCGCGAGGGAGGTTCGCGAGCCCCATGCGAGGCGGCTCAACATGTCCCGGCCCTGGATGTCGGTGCCCAGCAGGTAGCCCGGGGTTCCAATTCCCTTGAGGCGGTCGATGGGGTGGATCTCGTTCGGGTCGTATGGACTCAGGAACGGAGCGAGCACCGCGACGAGGACCACGACCGACACGATGACCGCGCCGACCGCGATCCCCTGGTGGCTGCGGACCGCGGATACCAACCACGGCAATCCCCGTCTCGCGGATTCACTCGCGGAAACGTCCGCCTGCATCAATTCCTTGCCCGCCAAGTCCAATTCGGTCGCCTACTCGCCCCGCACCCGCGGGTTGATGATCCGATAGACCACGTCCACGATGAGATTCAGCAGCACGAACACGATCGTGCTGAACAGCACCAGCCCGAGCATCATCGGCATGTCGCGACCAATCACCGACTTGTAGATCTCGTAGCCGAGCCCCGGCCAACTGAAGATGATCTCCACGAACAGCGCGGCGCCGAGGATGAGGTAGCCGATCTGCAGCCCGGTCATGTTCACGATGGTCGGCAGGGCGTTGCGCAGCGCGTGGCGGAGGATGACGGCCCCTTCCGAGAGCCCCTTCGCCCTGAGTGCCGTCATGTAGTCGAGCCGCATCCCCTCCAGCATGGCCGCGCGGCTCACGCGGGCGATGATCGCGGCCGGGGTCAGGCCCGCCACCACGCCGGGCATGATCATGTGCTCGAGTACGTCCAGGTTGGACTTCTCCCCCATGAACGAACGCATCCCGCCTGTCGGCAGCCAGCCGAGGGTGACCGAGAACAGGAAGATGAAGACCAGGCCGAGCCAGTACGCCGGCATGCTGAGCGAGAACACCGACAACAAGAGGATCACTCGGTCGGTCAAGGAATTCTGCTTGACCGCGGCGAGGACCCCCGCCCCCACCCCGACCACGATGGCGAACAGTCCCGCCGCCCCGGTCAGCAGCATGGTGATCCAGAACTTCTCCATCACCAGGGCCAGCACGGGGCGGCGCTGCTGGATGGAGACCCCCCAGTCTCCCTGCAGGATGTGCCCGAGCCATCGGAAATACTGCACGTAGGCAGGGTCGTTGAGGCCGTATTTCTCGCGCAGGGCCTCTCGCGCTTCGGGAGAGGCGAAGATGCCCATCAAGACGTCGATGGGGTCTCCGGGAGCAAGCTGGATGAGGGTGAATACGACGGCCGACGCGCCGAGGAGCACCGGGATCAGATAGAAGAGCCGCCAGGCCAGGAACCGCAACATTGCGCCGGGAGGCTCGCTCGGCTATGCCGGGGAGGTGCGCGGCAAGGCGCCCATTCGAGGATCAGTACGTCCCCGGCCCGCGCGCGCCGCCGGCCCGGCGCGCGGCCACGAATGCCGGAGCGACTCGGCCCCGGCGCTCGAAACGAACGACCGCCGGTCCCCCGAGGCCGAGAGCGCCGGCGGTCGGCAGTTCATGCCGCGCGATTGATCCGACCTATTCGTCCGCGATCCACGCGTATCCCGGGAACTGGAGCCACGCCTTGGCCGGCAGCCAGTCGCGTACCTGCTTCATCGAAGCCATCGGCCGCAATCCGTGCACCAGCGGAAAGCTCCCGCTGTTGTCGATGATGTGTTTCTGGGCCTGCCGGTGCAGGTCCCGCCATTCCTCGATGCTGCCTGCCGTATACGCCATCTCCATCAACCGATCGACGTCGGGATTCTGGTGGCACTGGTTGTTCATCCCGTTGGGGACGCACTGCGGACCGTAGTACCCCATGTCCAGGATGAAGTCGGTGTCGTAGCCCCGGTCGAAGGTGACGCATTCGTCGTCCGCCTTCACGCGCATGTAGGCGGCGCCGAATTCGGCGTTGTCCCGCACCCGGATCTCCATCTTGACTCCGATGGCCTTCAGGTTGGCCTGGACGAACTCGTAGGCTTGCAGGGCGCCCGCCACGGGTTCGTTCTCGGGTGAGGTAATCACGAAGAACTCGAACCCGTCGGGGTAGTCCGTCTCGGCCAGGATCTTCTTCGCTTCCTCCGGATCGTATTTTTCGAACAGAGGAAGGTCCGGGTCGAACGAGGCCGAGCCGACACCGTAGAGCTGCGTCGCCGGAATGGCCGTGCCCTTGAGGATGACCTCGGCCAGCGTCTTCCGGTCGATGGCCATGTTGACCGCCTTTCGTACCCGCCGGTCAGAGAAAGGCCCGCTCGCCTGCCAGCATTCGATCACCTTGGTCGCGGGCAGGCCCCGGAGAAAGACGTTGAACCGTGGGTTGGCCTGGAGGGGCTCGACCTGGTCCACGGGAATGTCCCACGCGATGTGGACCTCGCCGGCCTTCAGCGCCGCTACCCGCGCCGCCGGCTCGATGATGGGCCGATACACCATCCGGTCCACGTAGGGCTTCTTGCCCCAATAGTCGTCGTTGCGAGCCATCACGGTGCGCTGACCCCGCACCCACTCGACGAGCCGGAACGGACCGGTGCCCACCGCGTGCTGTCCGATGCCTTCGTTGCCGAATTCCATGATGGCGGCCGGGCTGATCATGTAGTAGTTGGGAAGGCTTGCGATGGCTTCGATGAACCCGACGTTCGCCTGTGCCAGCTCCACCTCGAACGTGTGCTCGTCCACCACCCTCGAGCCCTTGAGGCCCTTCAGCACGCCTGTCGCGGTGCTGCCGACCTGCTGGTCGTAATACGGCGAGTCCTTGTCCGTCATTCGCTGGAAGTTGAAGTGGGCGGCCTCGGCGTTGAAGGGAGTTCCATCGTGAAACTTCACGCCCTTGCGCAGGTTGAAGGTATACGTCTTGCCATCGTCCGAAACGCTCCAGCTCGTGGCGAGCCCCGGTACGATGGGGTGGAATTGCTCGTCTGCCGTCCAGTCCTTCTCCACCAGGCCGTTGTACAACGGCATGAGGGCATTGTGTTGCGAGCTGCTGATGTACTTCTGGATGTCCAGATCGGGCGTGTCGTTGGTGGTCGCCACCACCAGGGTCCCGCCGGTGCGCACCTCGCTGAATGCGGCCGTGGAGCTGAAGAGGGCAAGGATTCCGAGAATTGCGACTGACGCCGCCCGGGTAAAGGGCATTTTGCTGCTCCGTTTTCTGTTCACGACCAGCGGTTTGTAGCAGAGCCGCGGAACATAAGTCAAACTGCTCCAAGTGTGAATGGGGTGCATTTCCAGATCTGAAAATTTTATAAAATCAATATGTTATTCGGAAACATATCGTCTGCGGTATTACCTCGCTCGTCCGAGAAAGATCAGCGAACCAAGAATTGCATCAGCCTGAGCCCGGCGCTCGCGGTCGCGTGGAGCACCGCCTCGAGACGTGAATTCCGGGAGCCGGCGGCGGCGTCCCGATGGGGGCGACCCGCTCCGGCGCCGGCCGAGCGCGGCGGGTTGGCGGACTCCCGGAGCCTTGACTCTCCCACGAGGTCCCGACCACACTCGCCGGGCGGTGCGGATCGGGCGGTCGTGTTTCTTCTCGCCGCACATCCGCCCGCCGCGCCGGGGGATCGGGTCGGGAGGAAGCGGATGGCGAGCAAGTACCCCTGGACCTTTTCGCCCTGGCGGCTCCGCAGGACCGAGATCCGGAACCGCGTCGTGTTCCCGCCGACGTGCCCCACCTGGGTCGACAACGGCGGCGTCCTCACCGACATGGCGACCGAGTACTACCGGGAACGCGCGCGCGGCGGGGTCGGGCTCATCATCATCGGTGCGTCTCACGTTCATGCCGACTCGCTCGCCGCGCCGCTCCTCACGCCGCAGCTCTACAACGACGACAACATCGAGCCGCTGGCGCGCGTGGCCGAAGCGGTTCACGCCGAGGGGGCTCGGCTTGCCATTCAGCTATGGCACTCCGGGGTGCGCGGGCTGCCGTTTCCGAAGCAGGACCCCGCCGCTCCGCTCGATGCAAGCTGGTACACGCTCTCCCCGAGCCAGGTGCCGCTCGGCGAGTTCCCCGGAGGATCGACGCCCAAGGCGATGACCGATGAGGAGATCCTCGAGCTCATCGACGCCTATGCCGCCGCGGCCCGGCGATCCATGGCGGCGGGCCTCGACGGCGTCGAATTCCACCTGAGCCACGGCTACCTGCCCTGGCAGTTCCTGTCCCCGCTCTACAACAAGCGCACCGACCGGTGGGGCGGCTCGCATGAAGGGCGGCTGCGCTTCCCGGTCGAGGCGATGAACGCCATCCGCGGCGCGATCGGCCGGGATGCGTTCATGGGGTACCGGATCAATTCCACGTCCTTCTGGCCGGGCGACCTCGAGATCGACCAGGTGAAGGAGATCGTCCGCGACCTCGAAAGGCTGGTCGATCTCGACTACGTCAGCGTCTCCGCGGGCGTCCATCACTCCTTCATCCACACCCCGATGCACTTCGAGGGCGGCTGGGAGAAGGAATACGCGGGCGAGGTGCGCAAGGTGTCGTCCAAGCCGGTCCTGCTGGTCGGCCGGATCACCACCCCCGACGTCGCGGAGCAGCTCCTCAAGGACGGCCACGGCGACGCCGTCTGCCTGGCGCGACAGCTCTTCACCGACCCCGAGTGGGCGAACAAGGCGCGCGAGGGCCGCGAGGACGACATCCGCCGCTGCGTCGCCGCGAACCTGTGCTGGCGCAACGCCGCCACGGGCCAGCGCGTGCAGTGCGTCTACAACCCGACCATCGGCCGCGAAGGGGTATGGGGGGTGACCACGCTCGACCGGGTATCGGCCTCGAAGAAGGTGCTCATCGTCGGCGGCGGGCCGGCGGGGCTCGAATGCGCGCGGGTGGCGGCGGCGCGCGGCCATCGGGTCAAGGTTTACGAGCGTGAGTCGGAGACCGGCGGACACGTGCGCATCCAGTCCCTGCTCCCCGACCGCGGGGAGTTCGCTTCCGCGTGGACCTGGCTCGATCGACAGGCCCGCAAGAACGGGGCGGAGATCGTCGCGAAGCATCCCGTGGATGCCGGCAATCTCGACGACGTGCTCGCCCGCGAGGACCCGGACCACGTCGTGGTCGCCACCGGGTCCCGGGTGTGCGTGGACGGCTTTCAGGGGTGGACCGCGGAGGCCCTTCCCGGCTGGGAGACCGGGCGTTGCATTGGTTGGGACGCGGTTCTCACCGGCGCGGCCGTCCCTCGTGGCGAAGTGATGGTCGTGGACGACGTCTCGAACGCGATCGCGCCGCTGACGGCGGTCAAGATCCGGCAGGGTGGGGCCGCGAAGGTGCGGCTGGTAACCCGGTGGCCCATGGTCGGCATGGAGACCATGGCGGATGTCTACCACGACTGGATCCTGCCGAAGCTCTTCGAGACCGGGGTCGAGATCATCGTCAACCACTTCGTCCGGAGCATCAGCGGAAGCACGGTCGAGCTCTACAACGTGCACTACTCCGAGCACACACTCACGTTGAAGGCGGACACGATCGTCATGGTGACCGGGCGCCAGTCCGAGAACGCGATCGAGGACATGGTCCGGGCCCGCGGGATCTCCGTCGAGACCATCGGCGACGCAACCGCCCCGCGCGGCACCTTCGAGGCGGTGTTCGAGGGCCACCGGGCCGCGCGCGCGATGTGAGCCGCCCGTGCCGGGCGTCCCGCGGCCGGCCAGCCGGCCCCCGCGATACGATGTACGCCGCCGGGCGAAGGCTTCACATCCCGAAGCGAGCCCTCGTCCTGAGACGCTCAGCAGGCGGCCGGTTTTCGCCGCCGGCGCGAACGAGTCCGTTTCCGCGCAGCGAGGAAGTCATGATCGAAGTGAACGGAATGGCGCACGTCATGCTCACCGTCAGCCGGTACGACGAGGCCAAGGCGTTCTACTCCCGGCTGATGCCCGCGCTCGGCCTCGAGTGCGTCTTCGACGGCAGCAACATGTGCTACTTCGTCGGTGGCCGCACCGCGCTCGGCCTTCAGCCGTGCAAGCCCGAGCACGCGGGGGAGCGTTTCGTGCAGGGCCGGGTGGGTCTCCATCACATCTGCTTCAGAGCCCGTTCGCGCGAGGACGTGGACAAGGTCGAGACGGTTCTCGAGGAGATTGGGGCGCACGTCGTCAGTCCGGCCAGGGAAGGGCCGTGGGCGCATGGCTACTACTACGTCCTTTGCGAAGATCCGGACGGGATCCGGATCGAGGTGAACTTCGTTCCGGGACAGGGCGTGCTCGCCGAGGGCGCCGAGTTCAACCCCGGAGACGACTGGAGGCGGTAGATCGCGGGCGGTCGAGGGGTGCCTTCGGCACTTCGAGGGGACGGGCCGGCGGTGCGGCCCGACTCGGCCCGACCCCGCATTCAGGCGGCGACGAAGGGATGTTCCGATTCTGGCAATGGCCGAGGAAAATTCCAAAGCCAGGGACGGGAGTAGAATGAGGCCCACGGCGCGCGCTACTCTGACGGGCCGGTGGAGGAGCCGCGGGATACCGTCGAACGCCTCGTCCGCGTCCAGCGACTTCAGACTCGCTGGATCCGTTGCTTCGCCGAGCAGCGCCCCGACATGCGCGAGTCGGCCAGGGCTCTCGGCCGGCGAATCGCGACCTCCGCCCGGCGATTGGAGCGAAGAGAGGGTTTCGACGAAATCATGCCCGCCCTTCAATCCGAAACGCGCAACTGGGGCGAGGAAGGCGAGTCGATCACGAAGGAGCCGGACGGCGCGTGACCGACAACATTCTCATCACCGGCATGAGCGGCCTCATCGGCGGCGCGGCGCGCCGGCGCTTTGAGCCCCGATCGCGACTCACCGCGCTGAATCGCAGTGACGTGCCCGGCGTGACGACGGTTAGCGCCGATCTCTCCGACCTCGACGCGATACGGTCTGCCTTCGAGGGCCAGGACACCGTCATTCACCTTGCCGCGAAGGCGGGGGACCGCCATACCTGGGAGGATCTTCGCGATACCAATGTCATCGGCACCCGGAACGTGCTGGAGGCTGCCCGGCTCGCCGGCTGCAAGCGCGTGGTGTTCGCGAGCTCGGGCGCCACCGTCGCCGGCTGGGAGCGCGAGGAGCCGTACCGCGCGATCGTCGAGGGCCGGTACGACGACGTGCCGGAGGACTGGGTGCGGATTCGCCACGACATGGCCACGCGCCCGAACGGCCCGTACGCGAGCACCAAGGTCTGGGGCGAGTCCCTCGCGCGCTACTATGCGGACACCTTCGATCTGTCCGTACTCTCGTTGCGCATCGGCTACGTCAACGCCGTGGACCGGCCGGTCGGTGCGCGAATTTTTTCCGTGTGGTGCAGCCAGCGCGACATCGTCAATGCCATCGAGCTTGCCGTCGACGCGGACGACTCGCTCGGATACGACATCTTCTTCGTCCAATCCGACAACAAGTGGGGCTATCGCGATCTCTCGCACGCCCGCGAGGTGCTCGGGTTCGCCCCCCAGGATGCCGCCGAGGACCATCGTGGATAGGCGTGGCGGTGCCCCGCCGCATTCGTTTGCGGTCAGCGTCGATACCGAATCGCACGTACCGGAGTAGGTCCGGCACCGGTGGCGGGGTTCAGTGCCTCCGGGCAGTTCGAGATGACGACGAGGACGTCCATTTCCGCGCGCAGGGTGACGTGATCGCCGGGCCTGGACCATCCATCGTCGATCCGGGCGCTTCCGTCGGCCGTGACCGGCACCCTCATGAAGAAGTTGATGTTGGGCACGACGGCCGGCGCGCCGAGCCCGTGGCGGGCGAGCTCGGACTCGAAGTTCTGCTGGCACGCGCGCGGGTTGCGGGCGCCGTACCGGACGTCGTCGAGCTCGAACGAGCAGCACCCGAAGATCGTGTCGTGTCCGCCGCAGGTATCTTCGACGATCGTCATCATCTTGCGGGCGCGCACGGACCATAGCACCGAGCCCTGGCCGAGGTAGATGTTGCCCTGCAGCTTGACGGTGTTCGGCGCGTGGTAGCGCTCCTCGGGGTCGCTGGCGTTGTAGCAGAGGAAGTCGATTGCCTGCTGGCCTTCGAGGTCGACGAGCACCAGGTGCTCGCCCGGGGCGACGCGCCCGCTCCAGGGCAGCCCGGCTCCGACGACGGTGTCCTCGATGACGGCGGTCGCGTCGGCAGGCACATAGGGGTCCGGCGAAGTCATCCAATCAGCCTCCGGGGGGATGGGGGGCCGGATCAGGGTAGACCGTGCTGCCTGCCGAGGGTAGCCGCAATATCTCACCGATTTTCGTTGCGAGAGCGCCAATCTGTCGCTTCGCGCTCCCAAGGCCGCCGTGGAAGCGGGCCGTACTCCCTCAAGCCGCTTCGACAGCGTGAACGCGCGAGTGTCGACTACGCCTTCAGCCAGCGCGCAAGCGCTCGTTCAGTCCGCGAAGCTGCGAAAACAGATGCGGCCCGCTGCCACGGCATTCTGCTTCGCAGCTTCGCGGCGCCCTCGCGATGACAATCGGTGATATGCGTGTTCGGCTTTTCCTCGACACCAAGATTTCTACAACATACTGAAAAATAATATTTTTTTGCTGTAAGGGTTCCTGCGTGTCCCTTTGTAACCACTTGGGAAACACCGATGGAACACCAACGTGGCCCCGACCAATCGGCGTTGCAACGCACGGAACGCAACCGTTCCACCGAGCCGCGATGGCGAGAAGGCCGAGCGGATCGGGAAAATCTAACCGGCGGTCCGCCCGGGAGAGCACCGTTCCCTCGTGGGACGCCTCAGCGCCTCGGTCCGCGCAGGGTCGATACGACCATTTTCCAGCACCACGCCGTAGTGTTCCTTCGCCGCGTCCGGGCTGACCTTGCCGGCGCGCACGTCGGCCAGCACGAGTGCGGGATCCCGTTCCAGGGGGTCGCCGTAGCCCGCGCCGCCCGGTGTTTCCACTCGAATCGTCGTCCCGGATGCGACCGGAAGCTCCGAGAACACGCCGGGGAGGCGGCGCTCCTGATCGCCTCCCGGATACAGGAGGAAACGGCCCGACGCCCCCGAGCCGCCGCCATTCAACCCCTCGGCGGGCATCGTTTGCCGCATCCCTCGCCCTGAAACCTTCGGTTCCGCGCCCCACATCGCGATGTCGGTGCGCATGGCGAGTCCGCCGCGGAATTTCCCCGCCCCGCCGGAGTCGGGGACAAGCTCCGAGCGCCGGACGATGAGGGGAAACTCCTGCTCCGTCGCTTCGGCCGGCGTGCTGTTGGCGATGGTGGCATGGACCCGGACCGCGTCCTTGCCGTCGTGATCGAACAGGGCGCCGGAGCCTCCGGCGAAGATCTCGTAGTCGACGAAGTACTCGCTCCAGCGGTGGTCGACGCCGCTGAAGATGATTCCCTGGCGCGGCCCGCAGCCGGCCATTACGCGCTCCGGCACCGCCTCGAACAGGGCGCCGTGCAACAGATCGCCGAGCATGTTGGTCGTGGGCGAGCGGTCGCCGACGGCGGCGGGCGGCCGGCAGTTGAGCACGCTGCCGGGTGGAACCCTCACTTCGATGGCGCGAAAGTACCCGGCGTTCGGCGGAAGGCTGGGGTCCGCAACTACCTTGACCGCCTGATAGACGCTTGCTTCGGTCGCGTTGAGGACGCAATTGCGCGCGCCTGCCACCTGCGGGTCGGTGCCTGCGAAGTCGAACTCGATGCCGTCGCCCGCGATGCCGACCGTGACCTTGAGACGTACGGCCGCCTCCCCGACGCCGTCGTGGTCGAGAAACAGTTCGTTCTCGTAGCGTCCATCCGGCATCTTGGCGATCGCGGCGCGCGTCCGCGCCTCGGAATAGTCGAGCAGAGCCGCGGCGGCGGCATGGACCGAATCGGCGCCGAAGCGGTCGAAGGTTTCCTGCACCCTTCGCGCGCCCACCGCGTTGGCGGCGAGCTGGGCCTTGATGTCGCCGGTTCGCTCGCCCGGCGTCCGGGAATTGATGAGAACGATTTCGAGCACGTCCTCGCAGAGCACTCCGCCCCTTGCGAGCCGAACTGGTGGGATTCGCAGCCCTTCCTGGAAGATGCTCGTGCAGTCCGCACTCTCGCTGCCCGCGACCTTGCCGCCGATGTCGGAGTGGTGAGCGAGGCTGGCCACGAATCCCACCAGCCGGTTCTCGTGGAAGACGGGACTCGTGGCCGTCAGGTCCGGCAGGTGCGAGCCCCCGCCGATATACGGGTCGTTGGTCAGGAATACGTCTCCCGGCCGCAGCTCGTGCGGCGGGTACCGGCGGGCGAGGTTGTCCACCATCCCCAGCATTGACCCGAAATGAATGGGAGAGGAGGTCCCCAGCGCAAGCGCGTCGCCGTCCGCATTGAAGATGGCGGTCGAGCAATCCCTGCGCTCCTTGATGTTGGGCGAATAGGCCGTCTTCACCAGGGTGGCGAACATCTCCTCGGCCGTCGAGTGGAGCCGATGAGCGATGACCTCGGTCGTCAGGACGTCGGGTGCGGCCATGGCCTGCCCTCGGGCAATCGAATCGGGGTGCCGCCCGATGCGTATCAGTAGACCGGGGTGAGCACGTCGGAGTACTCCGGGTCCTGGCCGCGGGTCGCGCGAAAGAACGCCTCCTGAAGCTGCCGGGTGAGGGGTCCGGGATTCCCGGCGCCGACCGGTATCCGGTCCACCGAGACGACGGGCGTCACTTCCTCGGCCGAGCCGCAGATCAGGATCTCGTCGGCAAGGTAGAGCTCGGTGCGGTCCACCTCCCGTTCCACCGCCGGGCGATTCCGGACCTTCGCAAAGAGCCCCATCAAGGTGGCCCGGGTGATCCCTTCGAGTATTCCCGCGGTCACCGATGGCGTGATCAACTGTCCGTCCCGCACCAGCATCACGTTCGCGCCGGGGGCTTCGGCGAGCTTGCCGTCCCGGTTCAGAATCAGGGCGTCGTCGTAGCCGTTGACGCGCGCTTCCACTCCCGCGAGACGGCTGTTCTGGTAGTTGGACCCGACCTTCACGCGGGCCGGCATCGAGTCGTCGTGGATGCGCCGCCAACTGCTGACACACACGTGGATGCCGTTCTCGAGGGCGTCGTCGTGGGGGCGGGGTCCCCCCGCCACCCACGCGCCGATCTCGATCTCCTCGGGCCGGTACTTCTTGACGTCCCCGGCCCCGCCGTAACCGAAGTACGTCACCAGGCGCATGTGGACGTCCTCCCGGAACCGGTTGGCGCGCGCCCAGTCGAGCACCGCCTGCCGGTACTCGTCGAAGCGGTAGGGGGGCGTCATCCGCATGATCTTCATGTTGATGAACAGGCGCTCGAGGTGCTGATCCAACTTCCAGACGAACAGGTTTTCCCGTTCCTCGCTCCAATAGGCCCGCAATCCCTCGTAGACGTTCGCCCCGCGCATGGCGGTCGCCGTGAGGACGCTCACCTTGGCGTCTTCCGGCGCGACCATGCCGCCGTCGAGCCAGACCTGGTAACCCGCGGAATCCTTGTTCATGGCCCCTCCGTCTTGCGCCCGTCCGTCATGCGAGCGCAACCCCTCCGACCTCTGCGTCATTCCCGGGCGACAAGAACGCGAGGTTCAAGTTTCCCTGGTCGTCGCTGCGGGCGACCTGCCCGGGCAGCACGACGGTCGTCGAATCCATCTGCTCGAGGATCGCGGGCCCTTCGAGATCGGCACCGCGCGGGATCAGCTCGCGGTCGTAGATCGGGCACTCCACAAAGCCGCCGAGCTCCGCAAAGTGCACTTGGCGCCTCGTGCGGTGCGCAGCGCGCAGGTCGCCGCGCGCTCCGCCGGCTCCCGCCACCGGGGGCGCCGTCACCCGGGCGAGGGCGGTCACCCGAAAGGTCACCAACTGCACCGGAGCATCCGGCGCGTAGCCGTACACCCTTTCGTGTTCCTGGCGAAAGGCGGCGATCAGCGTTGCCAGGTCGGGGCCGGAGAACTTTCGCTCCTGAACCGCGACCGTGATCTCGTGGCTCTGTCCGACGTAGCGCATGTCGATGGCCCGGCGCAGGGTGCGCTCGTCGGGCTCCACGCCTTCCCGGTCGAACCACTCGAGCGCTCTCCGCTCGACTTCCGCGAAGGTGGCGTTGATGCCGGCGCAGCCGAGGTCGTCCAGATGCGCGATCCGCGTCAGGCCGAAATCGGAGCGCACGTCGGCGACCAGGAGGCCGAGCGCGCACAGCAGACCTGGACCGGGAGGCACCATGACTCTTGCCATGGTGAGCTCGCGGGCCAGCGCGGAGGCGAGGAGAGGACCTGCGCCCCCGAACGCCACCAGGGTGAAGTGCCGTGGATCGAAACCCTTCTCCACCGAAATCACGCGAATCGCCTGGATCAGGTTCTCGTTGAGAATGGTGAGCACCGCTTGGGCCGCCTCCTCGACCCCGAGCCCCATCGGAGCCGCCACCTTGTCGGCGATTGCGCGGCGCGCGAGATCGGGGCGCAGGGTCATGCGGCCGCCGAGCAGGGTGTCGGCGCAAAGGCGTCCGAGCACGACGTTGGCGTCCGTCACGGTGGGTTCGGTTCCCCCCAGACCGTAGCAGGCGGGGCCCGGATTGGCGCCGGCGCTCCGGGGACCCACGTGCACGAAGCCGCCGGTGTCCACGCGTGCGATGCTGCCCCCTCCGGCGCCTACCGAATGCACATCGACCATCGGGAACCGGACGGGATGCCCCCTCACGTCCCGCTCCTTGGCGACGAGCGGCCGGTTGTTCTCGACCAGGCAGACGTCGGTGCTCGTTCCCCCGACGTCGAAGGTGATGACGTCCGGACACGCGGCCCGGCCGGCGAGAAAACCGGCGCCGGTGACTCCCGCCGCCGGCCCCGACATCAGGCAGCGGCCCGCCATCGCGCCTGCCTCCCGAAGCGAGGCGACACCGCCGTGAGACTGAAGGATCCTCGGAGTCACGATACCCATCGCTTGGGCCCGTTCCCCGAGGCGCTCGAGGTAACGGCTCACGACCGGACCCAAAGACGCGTTCAGCACCGTCGTCGTGGTTCGCTCGTATTCCCGGAACTCGGCCACGACTTCGTGCGATGCACAGATGAAGGCGCCGGGCAAGCTTTCTCGCACCGCGGCCGCGACTGCGGCCTCGTGGGCCGGGTTGTGGTAGCTGTGCAGAAAGCTGATGGCCACCGCCTCCACGCCTTCACCGCGAAAGTCGTCGAGGATTCCGTCCAGCGCACCGAGGTCGGGCGGCACGTCGGACGGTCCGAAGAGATAGGTGCGTTCTTCGATTTCGCGCCGAAGGTGGCGCGGCACGAGGGGCGGGGGCTTCGGAATTCGAATGTCGTAGTTGTGGGGTTGGCGCTGGCGGCGGATCTCCAGGATGTCGCGAAACCCCTCGGTAGCGATGAGTCCCGTAACGGCCGTGTCGTCCGTGATGAGCGCATTGGTGGCGACGGTCGTGCCGTGACCGAAGTAGCGGATGTCCTCGGCGCCGGCCGCCGCCTGGTCCAGCAGTTCCGGAATTCCGGCCGCAATCGCGCGTGAGGGATCGTCCGGAGTCGAGGGAGTCTTCAGGAACCACGTATTTCCGTCCGAGAGGCGAACGAGCGCAAAGTCGGTGAACGTCCCGCCGACGTCGACACCGAGGACGTAGCGTTCAGCCGACACGGTTCGGTTTCCGGCGGGCTCCTCGCAGGGCCGCGGTTCGCAGTGCATCAACTCCACCGTCGGCGAGCGCGACACCATAGGCGTGCTCCGCCGCAGACACCGTGACCTTGCCCGCAATCACGTCGTCGCGCACCATTTCCGGCTCGCGCTCCCACGAGTCGCCGAAACCCGCTCCTGAGGGCGTTTCGACCCGCACGGTCGCGCCGACCTCCACTTCGAGCTCGGAAAACGAGCCCGGAAGCCGCTTTTCGCGATTTCCGCCCGGGTCCAGAATGAAGACGCCGGGGCGCCCCGTACTTCCGCCGAAGAGTCCGGACGCGCCGCGAGATTGGCGCAGCCCTCGTCCCGCGAGCCGCCCTTCCTGCGCCCGGACGGTGACGTCACGGCGAGTCGCGAGGCCGCCCCTGCGCCGTCCCGGTCCGCCCGAGTCGGCGATCAGCTCGTAACGGCCGACGGTCAGCGGGAACTCCTGCTCCACCGATTCGATGGGCAGGTTCGCCGCGCCCGAGACGTGGACCCGAACCGCGTCCTTGCCGTCGAGAAAGGAGAGCGCGCCGGACGCCCCGGCGTAGGTCTCGTAGTCGACGAAGTACTCGTCCCGGCGCGGGTCGACGCCGCTGAAGATGAGCCCGTGAAGCGGACCGCAACCGGCCATCACCCGGTCCGGCGCCGCCTCGGCGAGTGCGCCCAGCAGCAGATCGCCGAGCACGTTGCCGGTCGCGCTCCGATCGCCGACGGCGGCGGGGGGGCGGCAGTTCACGACCGTGCCTTCCGGTGCGGTGACCCCGATGGCGCGGAAATATCCGGAGTTCGGAGGCAGTGCCGGATCCGTCACCGCCTTGACCGCGTAGTACACGGCGGACAACGTGGCCGCGAGCGGCATGTTGCGGGCGCCCGCGATCTGTCCGTCGGTGCCGGTGAAGTCGAAATGAATTCGGTCGCCGCGAATCGTGATCTCGACCCGCAGGCGAACGATCCCGTCGGCCACGCCGTCGTTGTCGAGGACTTCTTCGTTCTCGTAGATTCCGTCCGGCAGCGCCGCAATCTCGGCCCGCGTCCGCGTCTCCGCGTAGTCGAGGAGCGCTCTCGCGCCCTGGTGCACGGTATCGGCCCCGAAGCGGGCAAAGCACTCCTGCACGCGCCGAACCCCGGTGGCGTTGGTCGCGATTTGCGCCCGCAGGTCGCCCTCGCGCTCGCGCGGCGTACGGGAGTTGAGACGCACGAACTCGAGCACGTCGCGGCACAGCTCCCCCTCGTCGAGCAGCTTGACGGGAGGAATCCGCAGCCCCTCCTGGAAGATGCTGGTGCAATCGGCGCTCTCGCTGCCGGCCACCTTGCCGCCGATGTCGGAGTGGTGGGCGATGTTGGCGACGAACGCCACGGGCCGGCCATCGAAGAAGACCGGGCTCGCCAGTGTCAGATCGGGCAGGTGCGAGCCGCCGCCCACGTACGGATCGTTCGTAAGGAAGCCGTCACCGGGGCGAAAACGGTCCAGCGGATAGCGCCGCGTGATGTTCTCCACGAGACCGAGGAGCGAGCTCAGATGGACGGGGGCGATGGCGGTCAGGGCGAGGAGGTTGCCCGCGGTGTCGAAGATCGCGACCGAACAGTCCCGCCGCTCCTTGATGTTCGGGGAATACGCGGTCTTGACCAGGGTGGCCATCATTTCGTCGGCCGCGGCCGCGAAACGGTGCGCGATGACCTCGGTGGTGATTTGATCGCGGCCTGAGTCCATGGGAACTCCCTGGCAAGCGCCTCGATCGTACACGCTCTCCGGCGCTGCGCAGCTCGAGCCGCGCGAGAGACAGGGTCTCGGCTCCGCCCGTAATGCTCTGCCGGTCCGCGGTCTGCGACTTCGCAACCGCTCCCGCCGAGGGACGCATTCGGTCGTCCGCCGGCACCGTCACGTTTTCCGGGGCAAGCGTATTGCCCGGTTCGGGCCGGAGGTTTCGTCCGGTTCTCGATTCCATGCGCGGCGGATTCGTTGCTTCTCGGAGGTAACATGGTCGACTGGCGAGAATCGAGTTCCGCCCGGGAAGCGCAATGCACCGGGGGAACGGGAGGGACCGAGTTGGCTCAGATCGATGTCACGCGCCGCCTCGCGTCGTTCGCCGGGGAGCTTTCCTACGAAACGCTGCCTTCGGACGTCGTCGAGCGCGGCCGCATGTTCCTGCTGGACGGGGCGGCGGTGATGGTCGCCGCCGCCGCGTACGCACGCGAGAACGACGACCGAATGCTGGTGAACTACCTGAAAGCGGTGGCGCCGCCGGACGGTCCGTCGACGGTGGTCGGACACGGCATTCGGACCTCGCCCATGATGGCGGCGTTCGCCAACGGGTGCATGATGGAGGTGCTGGACTACTCGGATTCGAACCTCGGCAACCTGACCCACAACGGCACCCCCGTGCTGCCCGCGGCTCTGGCCGTGGCGGAGCACGTCTCAGCCCCGTGGGGGGAGCTCTGCACCGCGATCGTCGCCGGCTACGAGGTGCACACCCGGCTCCTCACCACCGTCCAGCCGGGCCATTGGTACCGCGGGTTCCAGAGCGCCGGCACGTTCGGGACCTCGGGCGCGGCGGTTGCAGCGGGCCGGCTGCTCGGGCTCGACGCGGGCGGCATTGCCGCGGCCCTCGGCGTCTCCGGCTTCATCATGCCCGTGTCCAACGGCGACAACGAGTTCCGCGGCCACAGCGCCAAGCCCGTGCACGGTGGCCAGGGTGCAACGTGCGGCGTGTCCTCGGCGTTTCTCGCCCGGTCCGGGTATCGGGCCGGGCCGCTCGAGGGCGAGCCGCCCCGTTATCACGCCGCGCTCCACATCCTGAGCGACGGACCGGATCTGGAGAGGGCGCTCGAGGGATTCGCAGAGAAGTGGCACAGCCGGGACGTGGCCTTCAAGCCCTATCCCCTCGGCCACCTGATCGTCGGGCCCGTGGAGGCGGTGCTGGACCTCCTCGCCGAGGCCCCGATCGACGCGGGCGAGGTCGACGCCGTGGACATCGCGACCTACCAGGCGGCGGTTCACGGCTGCGGCAAGAAGTACTCTACCCCCGAGAGCAACTACGTCGACTGCCATTTCTCCATGCCGTTCTGCGTCGCCGCGACGCTCATCGAGAAGGAGATGACACCGCGCCAGCTTCGCAACGACTTCATCGCGAACCCGCAGGTGCACGAGCTGGCTTCGCGGGTGGTGGTCACGGAGGACCCCGAGATGAGCGCCCGGTTCCCGGCCGAATGGCCGCTCGAGGTGGTCGTGCGGATGAGCGACGGCACGACCCGGTCGCGACGTATCGACAAGGTCAAATGGTCGGACTCCCGGCCGCCGGCGTGGGAGGAGCTCGAGGAGAAGTTCCTCATGGTGGTGAGTCCCGTGCTCGGAGAGGCGAAGGCCCGTTCGGCCGCCGACCTCATCGCCAACCTCGAGGGCGACGGGTCGATCGCCCCGCTGATGGACCTGCTCCGCGGCTGACTCCGACACCGGGATCGGGTCGGAGGGCGGGGAGCGGTTTCGAACGGTCGAAGGAGGCCGAACGCGATGGAGAACAACCCGCGCATCCCGTTCCAGCTCGCCACGGAGCGTCCGCGCTTCGAGCCTCCGGGCGGCAAGCCGCTCATGGTCCACGTGGTCGTGAATCTCGAGATCTGGCCCTTCGGCCAGCCCATGCCGCGTTCGATCTTCGTCACCGCTCACGGCAAGCCCGAGACTCCGGACATTCCGAACTTCAGTTGGGTGGAGTACGGTCTTCGCTGCGGCGTGCCGCGCCTCATCCGGATCCTCGGCGAGCGGGGTCTCCCGGCCAGCAACTTCATGAACGCGGCGTTCCCCGACTACTACCCGAGCTGCGCCGAGGCGGCGCTCGAAGCGGCGTGGGAAGTCACGGGTCACCAGATCGTCCAGCGGTCGCTCCGTTACGAGGAGGACGAGGAAGCGGTCATCGCCGAGGTCGTGGAGCGCCTTACCCGCTTTGCCGGCTATCCGCCCCGCGGCTGGCTCGGGCCGGGTTCCGGGGAGTCCATGGAAACGCCGGATCTCTTGCGAAAGCACGGGTTCGAGTACATCTACGAATGGCAGTTCGACGACCTTCCGTGCTGGATGCGCACGCGGTACGGTCCGATGATCGCGCTGCCCTATGCGCTCGAGCTGAACGATGTGATCGCGTTCTCGATGCACAAGCAGACGGCCGATGAATGGTTCCAGCGGTTCGCGTACACCGTAGAGACGTTCGAGAGCGAGCTGTCGTCGGGGCCAAGGGTACTCACCCTTGCGCTCCATCCCCACGTGGCGGCCATACCGATGCGGGTGCCCGTGCTGACCCGCGTCCTCGACATGCTGATGGCCCGCGACGACACCGTCTTCATGACCGGCGGGCAGATCGCAGCGTGGTTCAGGGACCAGGACCCGGAGGGTCTTGCGGCGGTGTCGGAAGGAGACTGATTCCATGGCCTTGGCGCCCGACCGGGTCGACTACAGCCCCATCATCGACCGTCCGCGCATCACGTGGCCCGGCGGGGCGCGGGTGGCGCTCTGGGTATCCCCCAACGTCGAGCACTACGAGTACATCCCGCGATTCGACGGCAAACGGGACCCCTATCCCCGTTCTCCTTATCCCGACGTCCAGCAATACTCGTACTGCGACTACGGCAACCGGGTCGGGTTCTGGCGCATGCTCGAAGTGCTCGACCGGCACGCGGTGCGGTGCACCGTTTCCCTCAACCTCGCCGTCCTCGACCACTTCCCGGAAGTCAAGGACGCCATGGTCGCCCGGGGATGGGCGTTCATGAGCCACGGGCTCTACAACACGCAGTACATCACCACTTACTCCGAGGAAGAAGAACGGAGCTTCATCCGGGACAACGTCGATCGCCTGCAGCGCCATACCGGCGATCGGTTGAAGGGATTCTTCGGTCCGTCCTTCTCCGGCACGGATCGAACCCCGGACCTGCTGGCCGAGGCGGGGATCCTCTATCACTGCGACTGGGTCCACGACGATCAGCCGGTTCCGATCAAGGTGCGGTCGGGAAGGCTTATATCCGTTCCCTATTCCACCGAGATCAACGACGGCATCGTGCTTCGCACGTGGTTCGCGGAAACGAAGGCTGTTCTCGAATCGCAATCTCCTGACCGCCGCGCAGGGCGATAGCGATAGCGTCACGACCGATATTCACACCAGAGCGGTTCCACAGTGACAGGCATCATGAATGACATCGAGGACCCGATTGCGTTCGAGCTGTTCAAGAACGCCATCTTCGCCATCGCGGACGAGATGGCGGTGACCATCTGCCGGACCACCTATTCGGGGGTCCTGCGCGACAACATGGACTTTTCCACGTCGCTCTCGGACGCAGGCGGCCGAGTGATCGCGCAGGGCTTGACGGTTGCCATGCACCTCGGCGCCATCGAGACCGCGCTCGCCTCGGTGCTCCGCAAGTTCGAGGGCGACATCCACGAAGGCGACGTGTTCATCATGAACGACCCCTTCGAGGGCGGCATGCACTTGCCGGACGTGTTCATCTTCAAACCGATATTCGTCGGTGCGGAACGGGTCGCGTTCGCCTCCACCACCGCGCATCAGGTCGACATGGGCGGCCGGGTGCCGGGCTCGAACGCCGCCGACTCGACGGAGATCTATCAGGAGGGGCTTCGCATCCCACCCCTCAAGCTGATGAGCAAGGGGGTGTTGAACGACACGCTGTGGTCCTTGATCGAGAAGAATGTTCGCGTGCCCGTCCAGGTATTCGGCGACATGCGCGCCCAGCTCGCCGCGTGCGAGATTGCGTCCCGTCAGCTCTTCAACCTGATCGAGCGTCATGGCACGCGAACCTCCCTGCTCTACATGTACGAGGTTACGAACTACACGGAGCGCTTGACGCGGGCTGCGATCTCGGCCCTGCCGGACGGGACGGTGTCGTTCGAGGACTGGATCGACGATGACGGCGTGGATCACGGCCAGCCGATACGGCTATTCGTGACCGTCCGCAAGCACGGCGATCGCATCTCCTTCGATTGGGACGGCACCGCGGCTCAAGTCAGGGGTGCCATCAACGCAACGCTGTCGGTGACCCGGGCGGCTTGCTTCACGGCCCTGAAGACCGTCTTGCCGGGCGACATTCCCAACAACGATGGGGTGTTCCGTGCGATCGAGGTGACGGCGCCCGAAGGCACGGTCGCAAACGTCGTGCACCCCGGCGCGTGCGCGGCGCGCGCGCTCACCGGCTTCCGGATGCTCGACTGCGCGTTCGGTGCGCTCGCGCGCCTGGTGCCGGAGCGGTCCATGGCCGCGTCCGATGGCGGCAACGTCGGCGTGTCCATCGGTGGCTACACCAAGGACCGCGAGCCCTTTGTCTATGTGGACTTCACGGCCGGAACCTGGGGGGCGAGATCCTTCGCCGACGGTCTCGAGGGAAACTCCAACCTGTTCGTCAATCTCGCCTCGCAGTCCATCGAGGTGACCGAACGCGAGCAACCCTTTCAAGTGCCGCGCTATGAGCTCGCGCCGGACCGGGCGGGGGCGGGCAAGTACCGGGGCGGCGTCCCGTTCTACCGCGAGTACAAGATCCTCGCCGACAACGCGGTCATGCAGTGCCGCGCGGATCGCCAGACCGTGCGCCCTTACGGCTTGTTCGGTGGACGCGCCGGCAAGCCGGGCGAGAGCGTGCTGCACCCCGACGGCAATCCCCGAAGAGTGACCTCCAAGATCACCATGGAAGCCAAGAAAGGCGACGTGTTCCGTTACGTGCTTGCGGGTGGCGGTGGATGGGGTGATCCCCTGGAACGGGACCCGCTGGCCGTGCTGCGTGACGTGCGCAACGAGCTCGTCAGTCAACGGTCGGCACGGGACGAGTACGGCGTCATCGTCGACATGCAAGCCTGGACCGTGGACGGGCCGGCGACGGACGCTCTCCGCGTCGAATTGCGCGCTGCGCGCAAGGCGCCGATTCCGGACGTCGTCTGGGACGATGACGGTTCCCCGACCCCATTCCCGGACACGGTGGACCCGAGTCCTTGAACCAGGAGTCCAGAAGTTGCCACAGCAGTACTCGCCCGCCTCGCCGCGATCCTGGCATAGACGGCCGGCATGGGTTCGATCATGGTGCCAGAGGTACGATCCGGTTCGGCGGTTTTCAATGGTCGGTGACGAATAGCTCAGGGCGAAGCTCGCCAAGGTGGAGGCGCTGTTCCGGGGCGCCGCCGGCCTCTACCAATGGACGGTGCCGCGCAGCATCAGGCCGTGCTCGGCGTCGGCGCCCAGCGCCTCGCGGCGGGTGGCGTCGAGCCCGATCGTGAAGCCGGGATCGCCCTTGCGGGCCGAGTTCAGGCGCCAGCCGAGGCGGTAGTCGCGGCTCGTGTCCGAGAGCCCGAGGCCGAGGTGCGGGGTGGCGGTGACGGCGCCGTCAAAGGCCGGTATCCCGTAGCCGAGCTCTGCCTCCAGGCGGCCCGCGCTCGCGGTGCCGCCATTGTCGTCGGCGGCGAGGCCGGCCAGGGTCTCGCGCCCGAGCAGCGCGTCCATGCCGCCCGTGGGCGAGCCGCCCCAGGACTGGCGCAGCCTCAGCGCGAGCCCCCGGTCGGTGGTCGGGCGCGGGTCCCAGGTGAGCGAGGCGCTCGCGCCCCACTCGCGGAAGCCCGACGCCTCGTGGGCGATCAGCCCGCGACCCTTGAGGTCGAGCGCCACGCCCTGCCGCGGGGCCGCGAAGGCGAGACCGCCGGTGGTCTCGGCCCGGTAGAGCGCCGCGGCGCCCTCGTGCGCGGCCCGGCTCGACGCCGCGGACGCTCCGGTCAGCGCGACCGCCGCCGCCACCGCCGCGGCGCGTCCGACCGTGCGCGCGCCCGCGCCGGGGGCCGGCCACCACGCCGGCCGCGGGCGTTCCGGCGCCGCTTCCCGCCCATCCGCCCCGAGACGGGCCAGGTACGCCAGCAGCAGCATGTGCTCGAGCCAGGTCCCGGCCGTCGGGAACAGCGTCTGGCTCTGCACGAACCAGCCGGCCAGCGCCCCGCCGGCGCAGACGAGCAGCGCCCGGTCGCGCGGCCCGGCGCGGCGCGCCGCGCGCACCGCCGCCAGCGCCGTGAACGCCCACAGCGCGAGGTAGGCGGCGAGCCCGGGCACCCCCTTCGTGGCCGCCTCCTCGACGAGCACGCCGTGGGCGCGGTCGCGGCTTCGGTTCTGGGTGTGCGCGCCCTCGTCCGCCCGCGCTCCGTGCCCTGGCTCCTCGAGCGCCTGCCGTTCGCGGAGCTCGAAACCGCCGGCCGGCTCCTGCGCCTCATGCTCGAACGCCTGGACCCTGGGCCGGCATCCCGGAACTCGTGAGCCCGGGCGACGGCGGTTCCGGCGGGGCGGCCGCGGTCGGACCGTGCCGGCTCGCGGCGTCGCTCCCGCGCCCGGGGCGCTGTCCCGACCCCGGCGCCCTCGATCGGACAGGCAGCTTTCGACCGCTTCGCACAATTCGAGCCCATTGCCCCACTGCTCCCGGTTCGCGCCCGGCAACTTCGCCGCCGTCCCTGGCGCGCCGCCGACGGAATCGAATCATGTCGGGACTTCAAATATCTATAAATAGGGTTGTTTTTGGAAAATGACCCAATAATTTTTCCTGATTACGCACAATGCTCAGCCCGGGCCCGGACACGATCGCCGATCGGTGTCGGAGGGTCGTTGGAGAGCGCGAAACGACGGTCAATCCAGCCGGAAAGGTCGTCACGCCGCCGCCTGAACCCCTGCCAGCGCGGCCCCGCAGCCGGAAGCTGAGCTTCGTACGTAATCAGGTGGAATTTTGTACTTCCTGTCCACGGCGCACAACTGCGGTGCGGGTCAGGATGCGCCGGCGCGCAGTGTCCATGTCGGCCGACAAGACCGCATCAGCGCCGCGAGGCCTACGACCTGACCTGGTGCACGCGTATACCTGCCTGACCCTGATTCCGCGCCTGCACCATCTATCGGCAGGCGAGAGCGATTTCATGGATCGTCGCGGTGCCGGGATTTCCGTTCAACCGGGGCGTGCTGCGTCATCTCAATCTCATCCCAATCGGGCGCAAGAGCGTAATCCTTTGCGGCCGGATCAAGACCAGCGCTGCGAATCGGATCGTGGTCCATGAGGCTTCCAGTGATGGAGCGGAGTAGGTCACCGGTGGTGTCATGCCCCCAGGCATTGGAAGCTGCGACAAATGCCACTCCCTGGGTTGGGAAGACCAAGAGTCTGGTGTTCCAACAACAACTCGAACCGCCGTGGCTAAGCACAACTCCCTCCGCCGAGTCTTGGCTACGCACGTACCAGCCAGCGGTATAGATATCGGGGTATGAAGTCGCGGTACCGAAGTCTGGACTGATCATCTCGTTCAGGGTATCGCGATCAAGGATCGCCGGCTCACTGTCGAGGAACCAGAGGCCGATGAACTTGGCCCAATCCTCAATGGAAAGATAAACCGTCGCCGCTGGTCCCCATGCCGGTGGGCGCCAAAGCCACTGAGGGTTCCACGATCCTCCTTCGTCACGATAATGCCCCCACGGCTGGTCCTCATTGTAGTCCGGACTCTCCTGGAATCTGAATCCCGCAGCAGCCATCCCCAAGGGAGTGAAGAGGCGCTCCTCCATCAAGGTCTCCCAACTCTTCCCGGTGACCTTCTCCGCCATGGCCCCCGCGACCATGTATCCGAGATTGGAGTAGCTATACTGGCCAACGGGCCCTGGCGGCGGATCTTCAAGATAGTCCCGCAAAATTCGATAGCGAGCATCAACGACATAGTGCCGCGAATGATCCCAATAGTTGTTGCCAGCGTTACGCGGGAGACCGCCCGTCATGGTGACGAGCCGACGTAGACTGACGGAGTGGTAGTCCCGGTGTATTTCGCCGAGCAGCTCGGGAAAAACGTCCGCAATCGTGGTCTGCCAACCGTCATTGAATGTTCCGTCCGCGACCAAGGTTGCCAGCACCGTCGACGTCATGGCCTTGGTATTGGAGTTGATGCGAAGAAAGTCGTTGACCGTAAGCTCTGGGGACGAGCCATTCTTGCGGACCCCAGCGACCGCAACGGCGTGGACTCCTTCCTTGTCGACAATCGCGGCAAAGAGTCCGGGCGATTCGCCCCGTTCGACCGGACCGGTCAGGTATTCGGCAATGGACGGGTCCGCCTCCAGCATGCCGTCCACTTGCCGAAGTCCACCGGCGGACAGATTGCTCAGGTGTGCGGTAGGACTCCGCAACAGGCTCATGACACGAATCGGGCCGTCGGCGGAGACGAAGAGCTGCCACTTCCCCTCCCCGTCCCCCAGACTCCCGGCCAACCCGTCGTCTTCACCCGACTCGAGCGCCTGCGCGGTAAGCGTGCGTGCCTCCCGGGAACCGAGAGTCAGACGCACGTCCCCGTCTGGTGCCGGATCACCATTGTCGTCGAGTCCCGCAATGGTCACCTCGACGCTCTCACCGGCCGCGTTAATCAGGCGCAGCCGGCTGGCGCAGCCGGCTGACCTGCCCCTCGTTGCTCCCAGGGTTGAAGAACCGCACGTGATGGCGCATTCCCTCTTCCGGCACTATCTCGTGCATCGCGGTCACGAATCCGTCACCGGTGCGGACGTACGACAACGACTCGATGTCAAGGTCGCTCTCCAGGCGGAGCCGCCAGTCTCCCTGCCCCTCACTGCCCAACCCTACAGGCAGCCCTTTCCCAGGATTCCCCATCTCCAGGTCGTCGGAGTTGAAGTGTGCCGATGCTCGCGCCGCTAGCGAGAGCTCAACCGGCCCGTACTCCATACCCTCGTCGTCGATTCCCGTTATGGACACCGTTCCCGCGGTATCGGAGTGATTGATGATTCGTGCAAACCCCGCCCAGTCGGGGTACGATGCGGGCGGGAACAGCGGGAGAAAGTGGGAAGAGTCAGCCGCCGTGGGGGCCGACACGCCTGTCGCGCAGAACAGAGCGACAGCCAGAAGGACATCTCGTCTCAGCATCACGAGTCTCTCCTGTGGCACGGACTCGAAGCCGCGTATAGCATATCCTGATTACGGTGGAGTCGAGGACTGGCGCGCCTACCATGGTCGCCGCGCGCGACGCCAAGGGCGGCGTTGTCGGCGAGTGCACCGGCGGCTCTCACGCCGCACGCTCCCAGCGGTACGCCTCGCTCGGCGTTCGCCCGCCCAGCGCGCTGTGCGGGCGCTCCTCGGTATAGAAGCGCATCCAGTTCGCGATGACGCGCTCGGCTTCAAAGCCGTCGCACAGCTCGTGCAGGTACACCGCCGCGTACTTCAGCGACCGCCACAGCCGTTCGATGAACACGTTGTCCAGGCACCGCCCGCGGCCATCCATCGAGCACTTCGCCCCGGCCGACAGAACCCGCTCGGTGAACGCCACGGAGGTGAATTGCACACCTTGGTCGGTGTTGAAGATCTCCGGCGTTCCGTAGCCAAGGGCCGCCTCGAGCGCCTCGATGCACACGCGGCAGTCCATCGTGTTCGACAACCGCCACGAGAGCACGAAGCGGCTCGCCCAGTCCATCACCGCCACCAGGTACAAATACCCTCCTGATTACGTACCGTGTGCCGTGGAAAGGCACCGTCCCTCAGCGGGTGCGAAACCCGCCCGGCAAACTGTCGCTCCAGCCGGTAGCAATCGGAGCGGATGATGGAGGTAACGACATCGTTCGAAGCACTTCGGTGGAACGGGTCGCCTCGGGTGATCCAGCGACCATGCGGGCCGCAACGCGAGTGAACGCTATATAGGGTACCGACAACATTCGTGTAGAAATGCACTCTAAGGGCCGGGCTTCAGCCCTCGGGGGGCCGGGCAGAATTCGTAGGTCGCCGAACCGTCAAAACGGATCAGGAACAGGTTGCCACCCCTGGGCCTCGAGGTTTGCGGAGGTCATCCTGATTCCTGATTACGCACGAAGCTCAGCTTCCGGCTGCCGGACCGCGCTGGCGAGGGTTCAGGCGGCTGCGTGACGACCTTCCGACTGGATTGACCATCGTTTCGCGCTCTTCAACGACGTCCCGGCAGCGAGCGGTCATCGTGTCCGGGCCCGGGCTGAGGATTGTGCGTAATCAGGTGCGGTGTTGAGTCGCAAGGTCCGCCGGAGTCAACGGGCACGGCGGGCCAGCCTGGATCCCGCGAGGCGGGGCAAGGATTGACGGAATGTAGCCGACTGGCTACATTCCGAGGGTGATCGAGGTCCGCAAGACGGAGGTCTACGCCAGGTGGTTGGACAGGTTGCGGGACGCGCGCGCCCGGGCTCGCGTCCTCGTCCGGATCGAACGTCTGGCAGCCGGAAATCCGGGAGATGTCAGGCCCGTCGGCGAAGGCGTTTCGGAGCTGCGGATCGACTACGGACCGGGCTACCGGGTGTATTTCAAGAAGCAGGGCCGCACGATTGTCGTTCTGCTGGCCGGCGGGGACAAAGGGACGCAGCGGCAGGACATCGAGACGGCCCTGCGCCTCGCACGAAACCTGTAGGTGGACACCATGACCAAGACCGTCACTTCACCCTACGATGTCGCCGAGCACCTTCGGACACCGGAGGAAATGGCTGCGTATCTGGAAGCTTCCATGGAGGAGGCCGATGGCGACGCCGCGTTCATCGCCAAGGCGCTGGGCGACATCGCCCGCGCCAAGGGCATGTCGCAGGTCGCGTGCGATGCCGGCCTGTCCCGCGAGAGTCTCTACAAGGCGCTTTCGGGAGACCGCAATCCAAGTCTGGATACGGTGCTCAGGGTCGTCGGCGCTCTGGGCTTGAAGCTGCGTGCCGAAGCGGTGCCCGATTCGGACACGGTCGGACCGGGCGCGTCGGCACATCGCTGATATCGGAGGCGATCCGTCCGCGTTGCGCGGTCATTGCACAACGACCTGACGTCGGTCTCACCAATGGCGCAGCGCCCGGTTGCATCGATGCTCGCCCGGGCGGTTCCGCCGCGCCCGGCCGCCTGCATGTCGCGTGCGATGGCCTGGGCGGTGAACATTGCGGAGCGCAGGAGTGGCGGTCGATCCAGGCGCCTGCCTCGATCGCGGCGCGCCATCCGGCGACGCCGCGCTCGACGGCCTCGCGGCCCCCGCACTCGAGCCACTCGGTCGCATCCTGGCCGTGCGCCTCGATGAGGGCATCGGCGATGGCATGGATGTGTCTGGGGATTCTTCCTGTACACCCGTCCCGTGACTTTGGTGCGAGGTGAGGACGGACGTCCCGTGTGGCGGGAGGATATGAGGGAGAGATGACCGAACCACGGCGGAGTGGTGGCGAGCGAAGATGACCGTTGTTGGGTCAGTTGCTAAATTCGCCGGTCTCGTCCCAGGATGCGAGCGGGGCGCACAGGGGGGTCGAGCGGATGTCGTACGGGTGTCGGGAAGCGAAACGCACCTGCGGCAGTGTTTGTCGAATCCGGGTGGCGTGACGAGACACAAGGGGCGGCCAAGGAGACCTGATTTGCAATCCCGCTGCTTGCGGAATCCTTGCGTCACCGCAATGGCGCGCGCGAAACCCGGCCATCGGGGTACGAAATAATCGCATGAAGAATCAAAGTAAACAGAAGGAATCCAAAGTCCGTTTTCGGGTCGGAGTGGACATCGGCGGCACGTTCACGGACATCGTGCTGATCAACGAAGAGGGGCGTCTGCTCACCAAGAAGGTGTCGTCGAGCGTGGACGACTACGCTCGCGCCATTGTCGAAGGTCTCGCGCAGGTCTTCGATGAAGCGGGAGTGGAACCGTCCGAGATTCTCGAGGTCATGCACGGCACCACGGTTGCCTCCAATGCGATCCTCGAGCTGAAGGGTGCGCGGGTCGGCTTGATCGGCACCGACGGCTTCCGCGACATCCTGGAGATCCGCAACCTGCGGATGCCGAGGCTCTATGACTTGGAGTGGATCAAGCCGCCACCCTTGGTAGAACGCTATCTGCGCGTCGTGGTGCCCGAGCGGATTGACGCATACGGCAGGGTCGAGAAGGCGCTCGAGCGCGAGGCCGCGGAAGCGGCGGTGGACCGGCTGCTGGCGGAAGACGTCGACGTGATTGCGGTTTGCCTGCTCAACTCTTACGTGAATCCGGTACACGAACGGTTGATTGCCGCGGTGATCGAGGAGCGGGCGCCGGGCCTGCCCCGCTGCATCAGCTTCGACGTTCTCCCCGAGATCAGGGAGTATGAGCGCACGTCGACGACGGTGGTCAACGCCTACATCCTGCCGATCGTGTCGCGGTACCTGGCGAGCCTCGACGAGAACTTCGAAGCGATGGGAATCGAGGCGCCGGTGCTGCTGATGCAATCCAACGGGGGTCTCACGCCCGCGGCCGAGGCGGCCCGAAATCCTGTCAACATCGTCGAGTCCGGTCCGGCCGGCGGGGTCGTCGGGGCGTACTCGGTGGCCAGAGAGACCGGACACAAGGACGTCGTCAGCTTCGACATGGGCGGCACGACCGCCAAGGCCTCGCTCATCGAGAACGGTGTGTACACGCGTTCCCAGGAGTACTCCGTCGGCGGCGGGATCATGCTGGGCTCGCGTCTGCTGACCGGCGCGGGCTACCTGTTGAAGGTACCGGCCATAGACCTCGCTGAAGTAGGAGCGGGCGGGGGCTCGCTGGTCTGGATCGACGCCGCCGGCAGTCTACGGATCGGGCCGGAGAGCGCGGGTGCCAGTCCGGGACCTGTCTGTTACGACGCGGGCGGCGATCGGCCGACCGTGACCGACGCGAACGTGATCCTCGGGTACCTGAACCCCGACCATCTATGCGGTGGAGACGTGATGCTGAATGCCGGAAAAGCCCGGGAGGTGTTTCGGCAAACCGTCGCCGAGCCGCTTGGCCTCGAGCTGGCGCATGCCGCCTACGGCGCACGTCAGATTGCCGTATCCAACATGATCCGAGCCATCCGAGCGGTCTCGACGGAGCGCGGCCGCGATCCGCGCCGGGCGGTGATGCTGACGTTCGGCGGCAGCGGCGCGCTGTTCGCCGTCGACATGGCCGAAGCGCTCGGCATGACGCGGATCGTGGTGCCTCCCCATGCGGGGCTCTTCTCGGCGTTCGGGCTGCTCTACGCCGATATCGAGCACTACTATGCGCGCACCGTCCAGACGCTGCTCTCGGATGCCGAGCCCGCAGACTTGGGGAAGACGTTCGACGAGCTCGAAGCGAAGGCTCGCCAACAGTTGGCGGCTGACGGCTTCGAGGTCGAAGAAATGGTCTGCGAGCGTCTTGCCAGCCTTCATTACAAGGGCCAGATGTTCGAGCTGACCGTGCCGCTGCCGGACGGCCCGCTGGACGCGGCGGCACTCCGGAAGCTCGAGGTCGCCTTCGGTGACGAGCACGAGACCACCTACGGTCACCGTGCGGGCTCGGACGAGCCGGTGGAGCTGGTCAATGCCCACGTCGTCGGGACGGGGGCGCCGAGAGGGCGGCGGCCCCACGGCGCGTACCTGGCGCCGGACCGGGAAATCGACCACCCGGCGTCGCGTGAGGCGTATTTCGGACCCGGGACGGGGTGGTTGGAAACACCGGTCCTCTCACGTACCGACCTGAAGAACGGCGTCCAGGGCCCGTGCATCGTCGAGGAGTACGACTCCACGTGCCTGATTCCCCCCGGCACCGACGCGAAGCTGGACGCGAGCGGCAATATCCTGATCGACCTGGCGGCCCGATAGAGCCCAAGCTTCCGGTTGGCGGTCAGGAAGCCGGATGCGCCAGGCGTGCGGTCAACTCCCGGACGTCGGCGAGAGTTTCGAGGCGCCCGACCGCCTCGACCACGCCGTTCGCCCAGTCCGCGGAGAGACCCGCGTACTCGGCGCAGAGGCGGAACTTCGCGGCCACTTCTTCGTCGGTCATGGGGTTCGCCTTGCTGCCCTTGCCGTAGTCGATTCGCCCGCTGACCTTGCGCCCGTCCTCGAGCTCGATCTCGACGAACGAGGTGACCAGGGTGAAGTCGCCTTCCCGCACCTCGTCCTCGGTGTACGGGGTGTATTCCACCCGCGCGATGAGGTCCTGCAGGTCGGGCCGGGCGATGAAGGCGTCGTCGATGTGCTGAAGCCCGAGGTTCCGCTCCAGGAGCAGGGTCGCGAGACAGAACTCGAGGCTGAACTTTGCTTCCAGCTCCCGCTTCGGCCGGTGGTGGAACAAGGTCTTGTAGGTGCCCTCGCGGGTCTTTACGCGGACCCGGGCGACCGTCTCCGGACGGACATCGTGTTCGCGGATGAGCTTCAGCATCTGGGTCATGGCCGGATGGCCGAGGCTCCCCGTCGGGAAGGGCTTGAGCCAGATCCCCCGGTCGACGAAGCACCATGGATTGCCCAGGGCGAAGATGGGCGCTTCCCGGTATCCGCCGCCTTCGAGCTGGAAGTACCCGCCCTCGTCTTCCAGCACCGTCTCGGCCGCGCTAAACCCCATGGCGGCGAGGTCGGTCGCGAACACCGCGCATTCGGCGGCGCGGCCGGCGTGCCAGGACTTGACCATCGTCCCGAGCTGAACCGTGAGCCCGGCGGCCGCGTCGGACGCGATTCCGAGCGTCCAGCGGATGGTCCGCGGATCGAGGCCCCGGAGATTCGCGACCCCGGCGGCGGATCCGACCAGCGCGCAGGTGCCGGTCGTATGGAGCGAGTTGTCGATGTCGACCGCATCGGTGGCGTCGAACACCTTGCAGGCCACCTCGATGCCGAGCAGACATGCGGCGAGGGCGTCGGCGCCCGAGGACCCGTGTTCCTCCGCCGCGGCCAGCACCGACGCGAGGGCCGGCCCCGTGGCATGCACCCCCATGCGGCCGCGGTAGCGGGCGCGAGGTCCATCCGGGACCGACTGCCACGTGTCGTCGAAGTCGTCCACATGCATGGCGGTGCCGTTCGCGAGCGCCGCGAAACGCGGCGGAAATCGAAGATCGGTGCCGATGACCGTCGCCGTCCGCGCCGGGCACCCGAGATCCGATACGTAACGCTGCATGATTCGACACGCGGGCGAGACCGAGCCCGACACCGCGGTCGCGAGACTGTCCAGGATGGATTTCTTGCCGAGGCTCACGACCTCCGCCGGGAGATCTTCGTACCGGGTCGAGGCGCAGAAGTCCGCCACCATGGCGGTGAGCGGAGTCGGATCGGTCTTGTGTTTCATGGAGTGAATCCGGTTGAGGTTCCTTTGGGGTGCGAAATGGCGAGGAACGTCCCGACCGTGGGCTCGCGGGTCTCGATTGCGTCGATGCAGCGCTCGAGATACGCGCAGGGTGAATCGCTGCCGTCACGAAACGAGGTTGCGAGGTCGAAGAATCGAATCAATGCGTGTCCTGCCGCCGGTCGCTAGTCCACCAGGGCGGACGGAAGCCAGAGAGAGAGCTCCGGCACGTAGGTGACGAGCTGAAGGACCAGGAAGATGCAGAGGATGAACCACTTGTTGTAGACCATGATCTCGCCGAGACGGCTGCCGCTCACGGCGGAGGCGGCGAACAGCACCGAGGCGACGGGCGGGGTCTGCTGGCCGATGGAGAAATTGAGGGCCATGACGATCCCGAAGTGGATGGGGTCGTAGCCGAGCTCCGTCACCAAGGGCAGCGCGAGCGGGACGACCAGGATCAACCCTGCGACCCCGTGCAAGAACATCCCGAGAAAGATCAGCATGATGTTGATGAGGAACATCAGCACGTAGCGGTTGTCGGAGACCTGCATCACCTGCGCCGCAATCTGCTGGGGAATGCCTTCGTTCGTGAGGTACCACCCGAGCACCGCCGAGGTGGACACCATGAGGAGCACGATGCTGGTCCGCTTGGCCGCCACGAGGATGATGGACGGCATGTCGAACAGGCTGATCCTCCGGGTGATGAAGAGGCCGATGAGAAGCGCCGCGGCCACCGCCACCGCCGCCGCCTCGGTCGGAGTGAAGACGCCGCCGAGGATGCCCCCGAGAATGATGACCGGGAGGGCCAACGCCCAGATCGCCCGGCGGAACGCCCGCAGCAGGCGGAGAAACTGGAAGCGGCTGTCGGCCGGCCACCCGTTGCGGAGCGCGAAGACGTAGGTGAACCCCATCAGGAAGGCGCCCAGGATGACGCCCGGCACCAGGCCGGCGATGAACAGCTTGATCACCGACTCTTCGGCGAGGGCGCCATAGATGATGAGCGGGATGCTGGGCGGAATGATGATGGCGATGGAGGCGGACGCCGAAGTGATGGCCGCTGCGAACGGCCTCGGATAGCCCTTCTTCTCCATCTGGGGAATGAGGATCGTGCCGAGGGAGGCGACGTCGGCGACGGCCGAGCCGGAGATCTCGGCGAAGACCATGGAGGCGCCGATGTTGGCCATCCCGAGCCCGCCCCGAACCCAGCCGACCATGGCGTTCACGAGCTCGATCAGGTCCTCGGCGATGCCCGCCCGGTTCATGATCTCGCCCGCGATCATGAACATCGGCATCGCCAGGAACACGAAGTTGGACAGCCCCGAGAACATCTGCGAGGCGACGATGTTGAAGGGCACGACGCCGGTCGCGAGGAATCCGATCGCGGTGACTCCGAGGGCGACCGCGACCGGGACGCCGAGGATGATGAGGGTGACGAGAACGGCGAGGGTCGGGATCATTCGAGCGATTCCCCGCGCTCAAGCAGGTCGCCTCGCCTCAGGATCTTGACCACGTTGTTGAGACACACGAGCAGCACCGCCGCCGAGCCGACCGGCAGCACCCAGGTGAACCACGCGCGGGCGAACGGCATGCTGGACAGTTCCGAACCCATCTCGATGATGGTGTTGAAGATTCCGTAGTAGCCGGCGATTCCGAACAGGAGCGCGGTGCAGCCGTTCACCGCGATGCCGAGCAGAACTCGCATCGGGCGCGGCACGGCTTCGATGACCAGGGTGACGGAGATGTGGAAGTTCTGATGAAAGCCGATGGGGGCGACGGCCAGCATCAGCCAGACGATGAGCATGCCTGAGCTCTCGTCCACCCAGATGAGGCTGTTGTTGAGTACGTAGCGAAAGAAGACGCCGGCAATGAGCGCGATGGCCAGCCACGCGCCGACACAGATCGTGATGACCTCGCATGCGCGGACAAGGCGCTCGACCGAATGGTCGAGCGCACGCTCGAATACGGTCACTTCGGACACGCTGCCGACGCCTTGTCGAGGGCGGGTCGCGGGCCCGCCCTCAGCATCCCAGCGCCGTGCCCTTGCGACAGGGTTATTGGGCGGCGGCCAGGACCTTGGCCCAGAGGTCCTTCCCCACCTTCTTCTCGATCTCCGCGTAGAGAGGCTTCGACGCCTCGCGAAACGCCGCGGCGTCGATGTCGTTGAACTTCGAGTGCCCCTCCATCCCGGCGCGGAGCTTGGACTCGTTCGCGGCGCTTTGTTCATGGGAGAACGCCATGGCCGCCTCGCTCGCCTCCATGATCGCGGTCTGCACGTCGCTCGGCCAGCCGTCCCAGTGGAGCTTGCTGATCATGATAATGGTCGGCGTGAAGACGTGGTTGGAAAGCGAGATGTACTTCTGCACCTCGTAGAACTTGGCGCTGTTGATGGAGGAGAGCGGGTTCTCCTGGCCGTCGATCACGCCCTGGCGAAGCGCCACGTAGACCTCGGCGAACGACATCGGCGTCGGGTTCGCGCCGAAGTGTTTGAAGATGGTGATGCGGAACGGGTTGTCCGGGGTGCGGAGCTTCACTCCGTCGAGGTCGGCCGGCGTCACGATGGGGCGCACGTTGTTGCTGATCTGGCGGAATCCGAGCTCCCCGATGCCGGTGACGATGATGCCCTTCTTGAGCGCCGCGGCCTTGATGTCGTCCTGCACGGCGGCGATGATCCGCTTCACCTGCTCGCGGCTGCTGAACATGAACGGCGCGTCGAACAGGGTGT
Organism: Gammaproteobacteria bacterium; assembly: GCA_965223775.1. Taxonomy (GTDB): domain Bacteria; phylum Pseudomonadota; class Gammaproteobacteria; order HK1; family HK1; genus JAJDXW01. Next base: position 118,353 of record OZ245021.1, read on the forward strand.
ATTCCGGAATGATCGAGGCCGGCGAAGAGCCCTGCAGGGTCATCATGTGGGTGCCGGACTGAACGCCCGAGAGGACCACCGGATCCTTGCCGAGCTGGGCACCCAGGAAGATCTCGTAGTTCACTTTGCCCGGGACGCGCTTTTCCGTCTCCGCCTTCAGCACGTCGAGCACCTTGATCCAGGCGTGCTTGGTGGAAACGGTGGTGGCGACCTTGATGTTGACGTCGGCGGCGTTGGACGCGGCCGGCATGCTGGCCAGCGCGACGAACGCGAAACCGGTGAAAATGTGGAATATCCGCTTCATGGCTAGCCTCCCTCTTGAGTTGATACCTGTCGCGACCCTTTGCGCGTTACAGGCGCCGCGGGCGTCCTTGTGGAAAGTGGGGAGCGCAGGACGCCTGCCGCAAGGACGGTAACACCGCCTCCGGGCGCGGACAAGGACGATTCCCGGCGGCCGACTACCAGGAGATGAGGTCGCGGGGGTAGTCGGTGAGTATTTCGTAGCCGGTATCGGTCACCGCCACCATGTCGCCGATCATGGCTCCGGCGACGCCGGGAACGAAGACGTTGGGGTGAATCTCCATCAGCATCCCGGGCTTGAGCTCGATGAAGTTGGAGCTGTCCTCCGGCCGGTTGCCCGCCTCCCAGGGATGGGGGAAGGCCAAGCTGACCAGTGGGTCCTCGTAGGAAAATCCGAGCCCGTGGCCGGCCCGCGACCGCCCCACCTCCTCCTCGGCGTAGTACTTGTGAAGCGCCCGGTCCATGGCCGCGTTGACCTCGAACAGGTCCTCGCCCGGTTTCAGGGCCTGAAGGGCCGCATCATGCATCTCGCGGCAGATATCGTAGACCTTGCGGTGATCGTCCGTGGGCTCGCCGACCGTGCCCGTGCGAATGGCGTGGCCCCAGTGGCCGTCGTAGGTGAGGTAGATCCCGGGAATGACCTGGTCTCCTTTCTGAGGCGCGCGGGTGCATTCCTCCTTGTAGAAGCGGGGGTAGTCGGCGCGCGGCGCCACCGTAAGCCAGGTCAGGCAGTATTCGCAGCCCTCGTACCGGGCCGTCTGCTCCATGGCCGCCTGGATCTGGTAGCCCTTCAGACCGTTGTGCGCTTCCCGGGCCGTGGTCTGGAAAATGGCGTCGCAGACCTCCGCCGCGCGGCGGTGGAAGGACATCTGCAGGTCGTCCTTGCGGATGCGGCGCTTGTCCATGTGGGGCGCGAAGTCCTCCCACTCGACTCCCGGCAGGCCTTCCTGCAAGGCCAGCCACACCGGCGCCGGGGTCTCGGCGTAGCCGATGTAGCCGATACGCTTCGCGGCGACGCCCCTCTCGGTGAGGACATTGACGGCCTCCCGGCCGAACATCGGTGGCTTGACGTTTCGGACGTCGTCAAACCACAGGGTGCCCTTGGTCTGAAGCTGCATGAGGAAGGGCATGATGCCGGTCAGCAGCACCGGTGCCCGACCGGGAACCAGGATCAGCATCGACGTGGTGTTGTGGCCGTCGAAGTTGCACAAATAGCGCAGATAGCCGTGCATTTTGCTCTGAGAGCCCAAAGCGCTGCCGTTGGCGAAGACCAGAACCGCGTCCAGGTTCTGGGCCTTGATGTCCGCCTCGACCTCGCTCACTCGATCCTTCAGCGTGGTGTTGTCGATCCTCAGCATGGTGTGCCTCCTGATCCTCCGGGACGGGCGCCGATCCATGTGTGGACAAGCCGCTTCATGACGGGCCTTCCCGGTGTGTTCGAATAGCGGAGCGTATCCGCATTATGGCAGGCAAACCGGGACCCCGTGGCTTGCCGGCGGAGATCTGCGTGCGTCCCCTTCGCTCCGGCCGCCGGGGGCGGGGCCGCGATGAACCCGCAACGCGGCAGCTCTTCGGCGAATCCGGGGGACGGACGGCGATCCGTCGCGGAGCCCGTAGCACGCGAGCCGTGCCGCACGGCGGCCGGTTACACCGGGACCACCAGCTCGCGCGGGCAGCTCTCCGTCCAGAACTCGACCCCGTCGTCTTTCACGAGGAACGTGTCTTCGGTGTGGAAGCGCACGCCGTCGTGGTAGTAGCTGAACTCGATGCAGACGACGGTGTCGGGTTCGAGCACGGTCCGGTTCGGCCGGTTCATGCGCGGCTGCTCATGGGCGACGAGCCCGATGCCGTGGCCGATGAACTCGCGCGGGAATTTGTCGAGATGCCGGCTGATCTCGCGGTAGCCCCGTTCGAATATCTCACCGCCGGTCACCCCCGGGCGCAGCCATAGCCCGAGCTCGACCTGGACGTCGTTCAAGTGCTGCCAGATGGTCTTCTGCCGGTTGGTGGCCCGGCCGATGAAATAGGAACGGACGAAGTCGGCCCCGTACCCCTGGCACTGCGCGCCCATGTCGACCTTGACGAAGTCTCCCTCCTCGAGCACGTGCCCGACCGGGTAAGGGCAATGCGCCGCGTACGACACGGGCCCGGTGCCGACGTTGATGAACTCGATGCCGTCCGCTCCCTCCTCGAACATGCGCACGTTGGCCGCGGTGAAGAGGTCGCGATCGGTGTTGCCGGGCTTGATCGCGGCACGGAAGCTCTCGTGGGCCTTGATGGTGATATCCGTCGCCTTTCTGAGGCGGCTCACCTCGACCGGCGTCTTGACCATGCGGACGAGGTCCATCTTGCTGCTCACGTCCACGACCTCGTTTTCGGAGAGCAGCGCATCGAGCCCGCCGCGAATCGCCTTCGGCAGGTTGTCGCTCTCGGTCCCGACGACCAGATTCGTGACGTTGCGTTCCGCCAGGACGTCGCGGGCCGCAGAGAGGAAGTCGTCGTAGAAATGGACGTCGAGGTCGGTGAAGAACTCGGCCATCGCGTAGGCGCGCACGTCCTCGATCCAGGTGAAGTGCATGGCGAGGTGAAGGTCGACGGCCGGGACGATGAAGGCGGGCTTGCGCGCCTCGTCCAGGAAGTAGAAGACCACGAAGGGGCGGTAGCTGAGATGGCCCCCGTTGTTCAGAAACCCGCTTGCGTAGGCGGAGTTCGCGAAGTTGGAGAGAACGACGAGATCGATGCCCTCGCGCTCCATCATCGCCCGCATGCGCGGTTCATTGAAAACCTTGGGTTGTCTTTCCGTCACCGGTTTCTCCTCCGAGATGCGCGCTGGGCCCCGGTCGCCTCCCGGTCGACCTGTGGATGCTTGGGGTCGATCACGACGCCATATTCTGCCAGCGCGTGCTCTCGGGTCATCTTAGCCTGCCGCACGTCTTCGAGGACCCGCGCCGGCTCACGCTCCAACGGATCTCCGTACCCGCCCGAGCCCGGCATCTCGCTTCGGAATACGGCCCCGGCCGGGAGCGTCCGGATGAACTTCGACGGCAGTTCCTCGGCGCCGGCGCCGGGATTCAGAATGCAGCGGCCGGACGTTCCCTCCTTCCCGCCGAACAGTCCCCAGGGACGGAAACGCTGGCGGTCGGAGCGGACCTGGATCAGCGTATCGTCGGCAAGCACCCGGTACTGGCGGACGACCCCGAGGGCGCCGCGATGCTCTCCCGGACCGCCCGTGTCGGGAAGGAACCCATAGCGCTCGACGAGGAGCGGGTTCTCCGCTTCGATGACCTCGACCGGAACGTTGGCGGGGGCCCCGAGGCTGAATGGGCCCGCATCCTGTCCGTCCCGGTTCGGGCCGCCCCCGTGCCCGGTCACGTTATGGAACTCGAGAAAGAGGAACGGTGCACCACCGCCTTCGCGGCCGGCGAACACGATGCCGAACTCCGAGCCGCCGGGACAGGCGGGGATCCGCCCCGGCATGAGCTTCGCAAGCGCCCCGAGGACAGCGGTCCGGCAACGGTAGCCGCTCTGGCCTCGTGCTCCGACCGGTGCGGGAAAGCGCGGGTTCACGAACGACCCCTCGGGAGCGATTACCCGGATGGGCCGGTAGAAGCCCGCGTTGTTGGGGATCGCGGGGTCGAGGCACGCGCGGATGGCGGCGTAGGCGCACGAGACGGTAAACCAGTAGTTGGGGTTGAGCGCGCCCGACGTCTGCGGGGAGGTGCCGGTGAAGTCGACCTCGATCTCGTCGCCTGCGACCGTGAGCCGGACGTGGATCCTGACCGGCCCCCCGCCGGCCCCGTCGTCGTCATTCCAGTCCGTGAACTCCGCGATGCCGTCGGGCAGGTCCTCGATTCCCGCCCGGGTAAGCCGCTCCGCATACTCGAGCTGGTCCGCCATCGAGGCGCGGAGCTCCTCGGCGGTATACGCCTCGAGCTGGTCGAGGAGCTGCCGCTCACCGGCGCAAAGGGCTGCAATCTGGGACCTCACGTCGCCGAGAACCTTGTCCGGCACGCGCACGTTGGCTTCGATGAGGCGCAGCAGCGTGGCGTTGGGCACACCGCGCTCGACGATCTTCGCGGGCGGAATCCGGAGCCCCTCCTGGAAGATCTCGGTGCTGTCGGGCGCGTTTCCGCCCGGGACGCGCCCGCCCATGTCGGTGTGGTGCAGGATGATGGAGAGGAACGCGATCCGCTCGCCGTCCTTGAACACCGGCTTGAACATGAAGACGTCGTTGAGATGGCTCGCCCCCGAATACGGATCGTTGTTGGCGAAGATGTCGCCCGGCTGCACGTCGTCGCCGAAGTGGTCGAGGCATCCCCTGAGCGCCGGCATGGTCGCGCCGAGATGCACCGGCAGGGCGAGACCCTGGGCCACGAGCCGACCGTCGCCGTCGCACACGGAGGTCGAGAAATCGAGGTTGTTCTTGACCACGGTTGAACGCGAGGTCCGAACCACGGTGAGAATCATGTTGTCGGCGACGGTGACGAGCCCCTTGTAGATGAGCTCGCGGGTGAAGGGGTTCGTCTGCAATTTCCTACTCCCGTGCCCCGTGCGGGAACGCCTTCTCGCGGTCCGCGCGACGCGCCTGGACGCGGAGCGCCGGCCGGCGCCGCCGAACCCTGGCCTCCGCGTTCCGAGAGACACGGCCGGGCTGGTCGCCGCGCCTTGCGATTTCGCCGAGGTTGTCGTGTGTCGTCGTCGGGTGCATCAGATGCGGTCGACGAGGACGTTGTTCCAGCCGTCTCGCGAGGCCTGCCAGCCCGGCGGGACGACGATGGTCGTGTCGTACTCCTCCACGACGAGCGGTCCTTCCCGGGGCGCCTCGCAAAGGCCCGCGCGAGGCACGATGGCGGCGGGGCGCCAACCGTGGCTCGGGCCGAAGAACGCCGACCGCTCCCCTCCCTCGGAGACCCACTCCCGGGCTCGCACGAGGCGCTCGGGGACCCTGGGAGCGGCCGGAACGCCGCGGCCGATCACCTTGAGCGCGACGATCTGCAACGCTTCGCCGTCCGAGCGGTAGCCGTATTGGCGGTGGTGGGTGTCGGCGAAGTCCTCGGCCAACGCGGCAATCGCGGTCGCGTCCGCCGGAAAGGTCCGGCAACGAACGGGGAGAGCGAAGGTCTGGCCGACGTATTTCAAGCTTGCTTCGACCACCACGCCGCGTCCGCCCGGATCGGTGAATCCTTCCGACGCGAGCAGGCGATGGGCTTCGTCGACGAGCGGTTGCACCGCCGCGTTGAAATCGTCCGGGGTCGTATCGGCCATCAGCCGATAGCAGGCCCGTACGAAGTGATGCTCCAGGTCGGCGAAGAGGAGGCCAAGGGCGCTGAAGAGCCCTGCAAAGGGAGGCGCGAGGATGCGCCGGATCCCGAGCGTCTCCGCGAGACCCGCCGAGTGGATGCCGCTGCCCCCTCCGATCGCGACCAGAGTGAACCCGGTCGGGTCCAGCCCGCGCTCGGACGAGACGCTCGAGAGCGCCCGCATCATGTTCGCGTTCGCGATCCGGTGCACCCCGTACGCGGTGTCGATGCTCGATTGGCCGATGCGTTTGCCGAGGTCGGCGATGACTCGGTGGGCCGCGTCCGCGTCCAGGGAAAGGTCCCCCCCGACGAGCGTCTCCGCGTTGAGGTACCCCAGCACCAGGTTCGCGTCGGTGACGGTCGGATGCTCCCCACCCCGGGCGTAGCAGACGGGCCCTGGAGCCGCCCCGGCGCTGCGCGGACCGACCTGGAACCCGCCGGCCGCATCGACCGATGCGATGCTGCCGCCCCCGGCCCCCACTTCCACGATGTCGATGGTAGGGACCTGAATCGGATAGCCGGCCCCCTGGAGCAGGCGGTGGCCGGCCGCCGCGCCGCTCGCAACCTCCGACTCCGGGACGATCGTGAACTCGCCGTCGCGGACGAGCGACGCCTTGGCGGTCGTCCCTCCCATGTCGAGAACCAGCAGGTCGCGAACGCCGACCAGCGCGCCGAGCCGTTGTGCGCCGACGACGCCCGCGGCGGGTCCCGACTCGATGATGCAGACCGGATTTTCGGCGGCCAGTCCGGCCGGCAGGACCCCGCCGTTCGACTGCATGATGGTGAGCGGGATGGTCACGCCGACGCGCCGCATCCGCGCCTCGAGGGAGGTCACGTACGTCTCGACGACAGGGCGGATGTAGGCGTTGACGACGGTTGTCGAAGTCCGCTCGTACTCCTGGATCTGGGGGAGGAGCTGGGCGGAAGCCGATATGGGAACTTCGGGCAGCAGGTCCTGCAATTGGCGCCGCGCCTGAAGCTCGTTCTCCGGATTCACATAGGAGTTGATGAAGCAGACGGCGACCGCCTCCATCCGCTCCTCGCGCATCCGCTCGGCGATCCGGCGCAGGGCCGCCCCGTCGACCGGCGTCAGAATCTCGCCCTTGCCACTCGTTCGTTCCTCGATCTCGAAGCGAAAACGGCGCTCTACCAGAGGTTCCGGCTTGCGGAAGCCGAGGTCGTACAGCCGCGGCGAACGAAACCTGGCGAGCTCGAGAACATCACGAAACCCCCGGGTGGTGACCAGAGCGACCTTGCCGCCCCGGCGTTCGATGAGTGCATTGGTTGCGACCGTCGTACCGTGGGCGAACTCCGAAATCTCGGCGGGCGCGATTCCCGCGTCGGCGAGCAGCCGGGTTACGCCGTCTTCGATCGCGCGGCTGTAGTCGTCGGGCGTCGAGAGAACCTTCTTGGCGTGCACGGTGCCGTCCAGCCCGAGGACGATGATGTCGGTGAAGGTCCCCCCGATGTCGACGCCCAGTCTGTGGGAGGTCATCCGCTGTCTCCGTCGGTGCGTGCGGCACCTTCGTCCGTCGCCGTGACAACCATACCAGCACACGGACCGTTCGGTTCGGGGAACGCCGTGGGCGACGATGTGCGGGCTGCGCGGAATCGGAAATCAGGCCATGTGCGACTGATTTCGATCTTCGGTCGAAAGAGCTTTCTGCTGAACGGATCTTCGCGAATGTCCCGTTCCCGGACCGGCACCGCGTTGCGACTCCTTCGACTCCGCGGGATGGATGTCATCAGATGCCAAACAAGTTGAACGCCCGACACCCCGCCTTGCCTGCGCGCTTGCCCCGGGCGGCCTCGAACCGGTCCTTGGCTTCCTCGGGATCAGGTTCGATTCCGATCCCGTGGTAGCAGATCATCCCTCGGCGAAACTGCGCAAGCGTAATCCCCGCGTCGGCTGCGACCTTGAACCACCGCGCTGCTTCGGTCGGGTCCTCGGCTACTCCTTTCCCGCCTTCGTACATCATCGCGAGGTAGAGGGCCGCGTCGCCTTCCCCTGCGGCGGCGTGGGCGCACAATGAGGGCAGCGCACTCGCGAAGTCGCCAGCCTGGTAGGCCGCAACGGCGCGATCCATTGATATGCGGCTCTTGCTCCTCATTGGAAAATCGTTTCTGGACCCGCGACGGCGGGGATCAGGCTGACGGGTCGGAATCGGCTCCTGCTCTTGCCCGTCGGCGGCGGAACGCCCGACGAATCCATGCCAGACTTGCGCGCGGTTGTGCTCATGGTGCCCATCTTGACTCCATTGTGTTCTCCGGTCGAGAGGTGTCTTCGTGAGCCCTTGGGCGCGCGGCTGGGGTTTGTCTCGGTCTTGAGAGCATCTATGAAGTATGTTCTAATTACATCTCTAAAATAGGGAGTCAGAGATGCGTAGAGAGATTCACTATCCGGAGCGGTTCACGGTCTCAGTATCCACTGCGACGCGTGAGGAGCTCCGGGCTTTGGCGGCCGAATTGGGCCTGTCGCCCGGCATTGTGGCCCGGCGTGCGCTCGAGGCTGGCTTGCCAGTGCTTCGCAGCGAGGCGTGCGATCGGCACGGGTGGGGCGTGGCGGTGCCGGTGGTTGGCAGGAGGACCGACTGACCCCTCAGTCGGCGATCCCGCCATCGTCGCGGCGGGACCGGTGGTTGAAGGCAGAACGAGAAGGCTTGTCCGGCGTTCTGCACGAGACGTTCAGCAAGGATGGAAGGCCGCCAAGATCCGGGACGAGGCGACCAGACGGAAACTCTGGGCTTAGGCTGGGCGGCACCCGGCCGCTATCGGCTGAGGAGGCACACGCGATGTTCATGCACCGCATCAAGCTCAAGAACATACTCTCATTCGGCCCGGACGAGCAGGACCTGGAGCTCAAGCCGCTCAACGTGCTAATCGGCCCGAACGGCGCCGGCAAGTCGAACCTCATTGAAGTGATCGGCCTGTTGAGAGCAGCACCGAGCGACATCATGGTCCCGATACGCGAGGGAGGCGGGGGCGGCAATTGGCTCTGGCGTGGTGAACCGAAGGTGACAGAGGCGCGAGTGGAGGTGGTCGTAGGAGAACCTTTCGTCCGTTCCGATAAGGAACCGATTCGCTACTCTCTTGCGTTTGGTCACTTTGTGTTCGGAATACCAAGCCTCAATGAGGAGATCGGAGAAGTTGAACGAACCGAGGAAGGAGAGCACAGCTCGAAACGCTTCCTAGAGCGTCGAAGTGGCAAGGTCACTTTGACGTACCGCGACGAGAGCGGGAAGAAAAGCCAGCGTGAACTGCCACCCACAGACATCAGGCCCGGTGAATCGATCCTGTCCCAGCTCAAGGACCCAGTTCAATATCGTGAACTTACGCATCTTGGGATTGGTTTCGCCGGAATTCATCTCTATCGTGAGTGGTCATTTGGCCGGAACACGCCACCGCGACTTCCGCAGAAAGCCGATCTCCCGAACCACTCACTTGCGGAAGACGGCCGGAACCTTGGAATGATTCTGAACCGCCTCGAGGGAGATCCGAAGGCGAAGAAGCAGTTTCTCACTGCGCTTCGGAAGCTCTACCACGGCATAGACGACTACTATGTGCAGGTCGAGGCTGGCAGCGTCCAAGTATTTCTAAAGGAGGGCAGCGAGCCGATTCCCGCCACGAGATTGTCCGACGGCACTCTCCGCTATCTTTGCTTGCTGGCCATCTTGTGCCACCCGAGCCTGCCGCCACTAGTCTGTATCGAGGAACCGGAACTCGGGCTTCATCCCGACATCCTGCCGGGCCTCGCTGACCTGCTTCGCGAGACCTCCGAGCGGTGCCAGCTCATTGTCACCACACACTCTGACACGCTCGTGGACGCACTGACGGATACGCCCGAGAGCATAGTGGTCTGCGAGAAGGAGAACGGGCAGACGAAGCTCAGGCGCCTGGATAAGGACGAGCTGTCCCATTGGCTCGAGAAGTACCGGCTCGGCGAGCTGTGGACCTCCGGCGAGCTGGGGGGGAATCGCTGGTGAAGGTCAAGGTCTATGTCGAGGGAGGGGGCGACAGTTAAGGACTTGCGCACGAGGTGCCGCAGGGGCTTCAACTCCTTCTTCGAGAAGGCGAACCTTGCCGGACGAATGCCGCAAGTCATCGCCTGCGGCGGCAGGGAAATGGTCTTCGACAAGTTTCGTATAGCGCTGGGATCCAGGAAAGCAGAGGATTTCATCGTCCTGCTCGTCGACAGCGAAGACCCGGTCGCAGTCGGCTCCGGACCTTGGCAGCACTTGGCTCGGCGCGATGGTTGGGACAGACCGGGTGAAGTTACGGACGAACATGCCCACCTGATGGTCCAGTGTATGGAGGCATGGTTCCTGGCCGACAAGGAGGGCCTCGCCGCATACTTCGGTCACGACTTCAATCGCAATGTTCTCCCCGGCCGGCGAGAAATCGAAGCGGTGGCCAAGGCCGACGTGCTCGACGGGTTGAAGAACGCCACGCGCCGATGCAAAAAGGGCCAGTACGGCAAGGGGCGCCACTCCTTTGACATCCTGGAACAATCCGATCCTACGAAGGTCTTCGACGCGTCGCCGCATGCCAGACGCCTGATCGAGACCTTACGAGAGAAGGCGACGTGACCAAGAGCATCCTCACCCAGAAGTGCTGGGGGAGCATCAGTGTGGCCGAGCTGCGGGAAGATTTCAGGCTCGTCAGGCCCTGACGTGTGTCGCACCCAATCCGCTGGGCCGGCGCCGAGGTGATCGCAATGGTCGGGAAGGCCCCCGAGGGCTGTGGACACGGCCCGAAGTGAGGTGGATGCGCGATTGGCCTACCCCTGAACGAGGGCTCGCGTTGCGGAATGTCATTCCGTCACCCCCAACCAGCACCGCGATCGGGTGAATTTCTTTTCCAACCGGAGTTGAAGGCATTCCCGGCGACGACCGACGGTCGCGGGCAGAGCGATCGCCACAGCGCAAGCGGTCCGGATCGCCTCGTGCTTGTCCGCTCCGATATCGATGGGTCGGACAGCGTTGTCGCGCGGCGGTAGTATCCGAAGCCCCATGGCCATTGCGTCTTCACCATTCGGCATCGCGCTGGGCGGCCTCGTCGCCCTCGCCGTGGCGATAGGAATCGGACGGTTCGTCTATACGCCGATCCTGCCGTTCATGGCCGAGAACCTCGGTCTCACGCCGGCCGATGGCGGCCTGGTCGCGTCCGCCAACTTTCTCGGCCACCTGGTCGGCGCCCTTGCCGCCGCACGGGCGCGCATGCCGGGTGGCCGCCGGCCCTGGCTGCTTGGCGCGCTGGCGCTGAGCGCGGCGACCACCGCGGCGATGGGACTCACGGCGGCGATGCCGGCGTTCATCGTGTTGCGCTTCGCCGGCGGGGTAGCCAGCGCGGTCGTGATCGTGCTCGCGACGGCGCTGGTCCTCGACTGGCTCGCCGCCACCGGACGCCCCGGGCTGTCATGGATGCCGTTCGCCGGTGTCGGCGCCGGAATCGCGGTCTCTGCCGTGCTCGTGTCCGGAATCGCCGCGAAGGGTGTCGAATGGAGCACCCTCTGGCTGGCCAGCGGAGCGCTCGCGGTGCTCGGGCTGGCCGCGTGCACGCGCCTCGTCTCCGAAGCGCCGAACCCGGAACGTGCGTCTCCACCGAGCGGCCCCCGCGCCACCGGCCGCGGCCTTCCCGCGCTCATCACGGCTTACGGCCTGTTCGGGTTCGGCTACGTGATCACCGCGACCTTCATCTCGCAGATGGTTCGCACGACGCCCGAAGTCGCCGTCCTCGAGGGAGTGGTGTGGCTGATCGTCGGGCTGGCGGCCGCGCCGTCGGTGGCCCTGTGGGTGTGGCTCGATCAGCGCCTCGGCAACTGCACCGCGCTCGCCCTCGCATGCCTGGTCGAGGGGGTCGGCATCGCTGCGAGCGTATTCGAGACCAGCGCCGCCGCGGTGCTGATGGCCGCCGCCGTGCTCGGGGCCACGTTCATGGGCATCACCGCTCTCGGGCTCATCGCCGCCCGGCGACTGAGCGCCGGCGACCCGACCCGGATCGTGGGCCTGGCGACCGCCTCGTTCGGTCTCGGCCAGATGATCGGCCCCACCTACGCCGGCTACGCCTACCGTATCGGAGACAGCTTCCAGGTGCCGTCCCTCACCGCCGCCGCCGCCCTGCTCGTCGCCGCCGCGCTCACCTTCCGGCTGCGCGTCTGACCGGATCCGGCCGGCGGACCGAAGCCGGCCGCCCGAGCGGTGCGTGCCCTCAGTTGAAGTCGATGCGGCAGGCGGCGAGGGCGTCCGGGTCGAGCTCGAGCCCGAGTCCGGGGCCGTCCGGGGCGGGGACGTATCCGTCCTCGTCGAGCTCCAGGCCCTCCTGGACGCCGGTGTCGAGTCCTCCCAGCGGGACCGGCAGCTCGAAGAAGTCGCAGTTCGCGATGGACAGGGCGACCTGGAGATTGGCGGCCTGTCCGAGGGCGGACCCGAAGCTGTGGCCTTCGCACCTCAGCCCGAGGGACGAGGCGAGGTCGGCGAGCGCGCGCAGCTCGGTGATGCCGTTTCGCGCCGCGTCCATGCGCACGATGTCGAAGGCCCCGGACGCGGCCGGCCGGCCGTAGTCCCGGGCCGTGAACCGCACCGAGTCCGCTCCCGCGATGGGGATCTCGAGCAGGCGCCTCAGCTCCTTCCAGCCCTCCAGGTCCTCGTCCGACAGCGGGTCCTCGTACCACCGGAAGTCGAGATCGTCCAGCACGAAGCCGAGTGTACGGGCCGAGTGCCGGTCGTACACGGCCATCGCGTCCATCATGAGGTCCACGTCGTCTCCGGCCGCCCGCCGTGCGGCCCGGCACACGGCGAGGTCGGTCCGGAGATCACCGCAGACGTGGAGCTTGATCGCCCGGAATCCCGCTTCCAGCAGCTCGTCCACCATCGCCTCGCAGTCCTCCGGGGTTTCGACGGGCGGAGCACTCGCGCAGCCCCGGATGCGGTCGCGCCGCCGGCCGAGCATGTCCGCGATGGACAGGTCCTCGGAGCGAGCGGCAAGATCCCAGAGCGCCACGTCCACGATCCCGATGACCGGGAGCGGCAGGCCGACGCGGAACGCGCGCCAGAGCGGCGCGAGGATGCGCGGCCGATCGAACGGGTCGGCACCCGCGAGAAGCGGCGCGGCGGCCTCCTCGATGGCCGCGACGACCGCGCGCACCGGCAGCTCGGCGGTCCAGGCGAGCGCCGTCCCCTGCTGGCCGGCGTCTCCCTCCAGGGTCAGCATCACTGCCTCCACGTCCATGGACCGCCTGCCTCCCCACCGGAAGTCGCGGCCGAGGTCGTAGGCTTCAACCGTCACGTTGGTGATCTGCACGGACGTTCCTCCCATTGTTCTCGGCTTCGCGTCGTTCGGACCGGTCGCCGGGCGCCTCCGGGCGGTCGCGCCACGTTGCGGCGGAGGTACCGACGCGCGAGCGAGCCGCGATTCTAGTACCACGGCGCGGCCAGCGCGCGGCCGATTGCTCGATCGAGGCGGCGGATTGTTGGATCGAAGCGGATCCGTTCCGCCACGGCCGCACCCCGCGCCTTGCGGCGAGGATCGGGGTTATGCTGTGGGCGATGGCTCCGGGCTTCGAGGACGGGGCCCGACTGACCGAGCGAGCGACCGACCCCTTCGAGGAGGAAAACCATGACCGATGCGCCGCTGTCCGGGCTCACCGTGGTCGATCTCACCCAGTTCGAGGCGGGGCCGTCCTGCACCGAGGCGCTGGCCTGGCACGGTGCCGACATCATCAAGGTCGAGGAGCCGCGGCGCGGGGACCCGGGGCGGCTCTCGATCTCCGAGCGGCCCGACATGGACTCGCTCTACTTCATCCTCCTCAACGCCAACAAGCGCTCGATCACCTGCAACCTCAAGTCCGAGGCGGGCAAGAACCTCCTGCGCCGGCTCATCGAGCGCGCGGACGTGGTGGTGGAGAACTTCGCGCCGGGGACGATCGACAAGCTCGGGTTCGGATGGGACGAGATCCGGGCCATCAACCCGCGCTGCATCTTCGCCCAGGTCAAGGGGTTCGCGGACGACAGCCCGCACGCGAACTTCCGTTCGTTCGACATGATCGCGCAGGCGACGGGCGGGGTGATGAGCATCACCGGCGAGCCGGACGGCCGGCCGATCCGGCCCGGCGCGACCATCGGCGATACCGGGACCGGGCTGCACCTCGCGGTGTCGATCCTGTCGGCGGTCATCCAGCGGTCGCGCACCGGCCGGGGGCAGCGCGTGCGGGTGGCGATGCAGGACGCGATGCTCAACTTCTGCCGCGTCACCTTCTCGCGCCAGCAACTCATCGGCCATGCCGCGCCGCGCATCGGGAACCAGGCCGCAACCGGGGCGCCGGCCGGCATCTTCCCCTGCAAGGGAGGCGGTCCGAACGACTTCTGCTACATCTTCGTGCAGCGCGACATCGATTCGCACTGGCGGCGTTTCTGCGCCGCGATCGGCCGCGAGGACCTGCTCGAGGATCCGCGCTTCGCGGACGGTTACCAGCGGATGGCGCACAGTGCGGAGCTCGAGGCCGAGGTCACCGCGTGGACCCGGGAACGCACCAAGCACGAAGTGATGGATACCGTCGGCGGCGCGGGGGTGCCGGCCGGAGCGGTGAACGACATCAAGGAGCTCCTCGAGAGCGAGGACATGCGCCGGCGCGACATCATCTCGACGGTCCGCCACCGGGATCGCGGAGATGTCGCAATCCCGGGATGGCCGGTGCGGATGTCGGACAATCCGGTCCGGACGGAGGTGGCGCCGCTCCTCGGCGAGCACAACGATGAGGTCTATGCCGAGCTCCTCGGCCTCGGCGCGGAGGAGGTCGGCCGGCTGCGAGAGCAGGGAGCCATCTGAGGCGCGGGCCTCGGCTCTGCGCGCGCCGCCCCGCTCCGTCTTCGCTGCCGCTGCTGCTGCCGCTGCCGTGGCGGCGGGCGGCTTCGACTTCAGGGACGGACAACGAGCCGGCCGGCGGCATCGCGCCGGGCAGGACCGGCTGCCACGACCGGAGGAAACGATCATGAGCGAAGACAGACTCGTCGTTGCGCTGGGTGACCGGCGGTACCGGGTGGAGCGGCGCTGGTGCCGGGCGTCCGGTGACGAGCCACTCGGCTTCGTCAGCGATCTCGTCGTCGATTCCAGGGGCTTCGTCCACGTCGCCCACCGCGGTGCGGAGTCGCCGGTCCTGGTATTCGATCCCTCCGGCAACTTCGTGCGGTCATGGGGGCGAGACCAGGTTGCCGATGTCCACTACATGTCGATCAACGAGGAAGACCTCATACTGCTCGCCGATCGGGACGCACATCAGGTGCTCGCCTTCGATACGGAAGGCAATCTCCAGTTCGCGCTCGGCGAACGCCACGATCCCCGCTGGCAGGCGCCGTTCAATCACCCGACGGCGGCATCGATGGCCGCGGACGGCGAGATCTACGTCTCCGACGGCTACGGCAATTCGGTCGTGCACCGGTTTGCGAAGGACGGCGCGCTGCTTCGGACATGGGGCGGACGGGGCGGCGGCTCCGGCGAATTCACCACCCCGCACTGCGTCTGGGTCGATCGAAGGGATCGCGTCTGCGTCGCGGATCGGGAGAACAACCGGTTGCAGGTCTTCGATCGCGAGGGCGCCTTTGTCGCCGAGTGGGGCGACTTCTACCACCCCATGAAGATCTACGTGGACGATCGCGAGCGCATCTTCGTTACCGACCAGATTCCGCGCATCAGCATGCTGGACGCCTCCGGCGAGCTTGCGGGCCGGTGCCGTGGAGCGATCAACGGCGCCCACGGCCTGTGGGGCGATCGGGCCGGCAACCTCTACCTGGCCGAGCTTCCACCGGAGCAGGTCACGCGGCTGAAGCTCCTGTCCTGAGCCCGGCGCGTGCGGAGGTCGGGCGGCCGCGGGAGCAGGGCGCCGTCCGACGCGCAGGCCCTCGGCCCCGCCCGCCACATTCCTGCTCCTACCGGCGGCCTTCCGGCGGGGCTGCGGTGGGCATTCGGGTTGCCCTTCCCGGACACGCGGCGCAAAGTAGGCTGCCATGCATGCCTCGGTCATCCATGCGTTTTCGAGCCGCCGCGGGATGCGCGCGGCAGGCTTCGTCCCGTAATCGACGTCGATCGGTTTCTGATGCTGTTGCGCGCGCTCAATCGCGAAGGCGTGGACTACGTGGTGATTGGCGCCGTCGCACTTGGTCTGCACGGACTCGCGAGGGCGACCGAGGACGTGGATCTCTTCGTGCGGCCTACCCCGGACAACGTGGCCAGCCTCAAACGCGCCCTGTCCGCGGTGTGGTCGGACCCCGATATCGAGACCATCGACGCGAGCCACCTCGCCGGCGAATATCCGGTCATCCGGTATGGTCCTCCCGATGGCGCCTTCACGCTCGATATCCTCTCGCGGTTGGGCGAGCGGTTCGAATTCGATGACATCGAGGCCGGCGTGGTCGAGTTGGAGGGCGAGCCCGTGCCGGTAGCCACTCCTCGCATGCTGTACGTGATGAAACGGGATACCCCGCAGTCGCTGGACCACGCGGATGCCGCGGCGCTGCGGCGCACCTTCGGTCTCGAGGAGGAGTGACGTGCCCGTTCAACGGTTTCGTCGCGTGGAAGACATGCCGCCGGCGGCGCCGTTGCCGCCGGGGCCGGAGCGCGCGCGGCGCCTCCGGTCGCTCTGGGGCGGATGGTCCCGGGTTCTCCCCCCCTCGACCTGAGGGGAGTGCGTTTCTACCGCGACCTCGAAGAGGCTGCACGCGACCGCGAAGCGGCCGTAGACCGGCGTTGCCGGCGCCTCCTGGCGGAACGCGGGCTCGGGGACAAGACGGCGTCGCACCGGGGGGAGTGATCCGTCCGCCGGGACGCTCGCCGCCCCGGGACCGGGACGGGCGCTTCAGAACGCGTAGCGCACGGATACGTGCAGCCCGTGGCTCGCAAGATCCGCCCGGGTCTCGGCGAAGTCGAGCTTGAGGAAGTCCCCGAAACTGCACATTTCGATGCGGCAGACGACCCCTCCCCCGCGGCCGGTCTCGACGGCTCCTGAATCCGTGTAACGCCAGGCAAGGTCGAGCACCGCATTTTCCCCGAGCGGTGTTGCAACTCCCGCCATCAGCATCCAGGCGAAGTTGACGCGACGCCAGCCTCGAACGACGGTAGTCGTCTTCGAGTCCGGGAATTCCATGCGAGTTTCATTGATGTCGATGCGGGAAAGGCCCATGCCACCCCCGACAAAGGGGCTGAATGGACCGAGCCGGCGCAGGCCGAGCTCGGTCAGGTCCAGGTAGACGGCAAGCATCGCAGAGAGGGAGGACAAATCGGCCCGCACAGTCCGCGTTCGGTTTACCTGCTTGTCCTGCAGGAAATTGGCGCGACCACTGAAGGAAATGCTCGGGCGGTACTGAATGGCGCCTTCGAGCCTGAGAAGCGGGGAAGCGACGTAGCCGACTCCGACTTCGACGCCGGACATCGTTCCGAAATCGCCGAGCGAACTGAGGGGTGCGCCGTCGGAGCCCGGTCCACAGCCGTAGAGCTGTATCGGAGCGCTGCAGTCCTTCTCCTGGAACCGTGTCTCCTTCGACCAGTCGAGGGATATTCCGGCCCGGAGATAGAAATTGCCCCGGGGAGAAGCCTCCGGCGGCGCCCCGCCGGCGGAGGCGGCCGGGGCGGCGGTCCGTTCGGCTGGCACGGTTGCGCTTGCAATGCCGGCGACGGCCCCCGCGGCCCTTGTCGTCGCCCCGCCGGTGGAGGCGGGCGGGGCGATGGCCGGGCCGCTCGTGCCCGCATCGGCCGCCGGTGAGAGAGCCAGGGCCGAAATGGCCGCCGCCGCACCGGTCGCGGCGACGGCGGCCCTGAGCCGGGATGCACGGAAACGGATCAACGGTTCACCTCGTCTCGTGTGCCGGTAGGGGACCTCCCCTCGGCCCCCGATTCGTTGGCATCGAGCCCGGCACCCCTCCCCAGCCGCATCCGGTCCACCGGGAGCGCGGCCACGGCCGCGCGGCCACCGCGACCCGCCCGATCCCCGATCGCCCCGTCGCGCCCGCCCGGTCGCGCCCGCCTCGTCGCCGGGCTCCGGACACGGCTGGGAGTCCGGCAGCTCGAAAGCCGGCCCGCCGACCTCCGACGGACTCCCCCCGGCGGTCCCGGGGCGGCAGGTCAATACAGGTTCTCGACATGGGCGCCGTCCGGGTCGAGATCAAGGGGCCGGCCGACACCGACGTGGGCATGCTCACCCGCATCGGCTGTACGGTGGAAATCGTCTCATACCACGCCCGCGCCTTCGCTCCCGCCGCCCAGGTGCTCGACCGCGTCCTCGAACGCTGGCCGCTCGCCGCCTGACCCCGCCCGCGCGATACGTATCGCCGGCCCGTCCACCACCGTCCCCGGCGCCGCCGTGCCGGGGGCACGTGCCGCCGGCCGCGGTTGCCGCCACCATCCGAAGGAGTCCCCAGCCATGACCGCCCAGACCCTGCCGGGCGCGCGTCGACAGGAACCGCCTTGTCGCGATATGGTGAAACCCCTATAGTCCGGAACCAACAATGCCATGTTGAAGCCGGTCCAATGGGTCGGTTCGAGCAAGGCGGATCTGAAGCGGTTTCCCGATCCCGTGCAGGATCGCATGGGCTTTGCGATCTACCAGGCCCAGACCGGTCTCCGGCACCGCGACGCAAAGCCGCTCAAGGGCTTCGGCTCCGGCGTGCTGGAGGTGGTGGCGCGCCATGACGGCGACACCTTCAGGGCCGTGTACACGGTCCGGTTCGAGACGGCGGTCTATGTCCTGCACGCCTTCCAGAAGAAGGCCAAACGGGGCGCCGCCACCCCGAAACCGGAACTCGACCTGGTCCGGCGCCGGCTGAGGGCGGCCGAGCAGCATTACCGGGACACGCGGAGGGTAGAACCATGACCACATCCGACTCGACCGTCGAACGCGGCAGCGGCAACGTCTTCGCGGACCTCGGCCATCCCGAGGCCGATGCCCATCTGCTCAAGGCGGACCTCGTCACCCGCATCGACACCATCATCCACCAGCGCGGCATCACCCAGACCGAGGCGGCGCGCCTGCTCGGCCTCACCCAGCCCGACGTGTCGCGGCTGCTCAGGGGCGACTTCCGCGAGTATTCCCTGGAGCGCCTGTTCCGCCTGCTGACCGCGCTCGGCCGTGATATCGACATCGTCATCCGCCACCCGCGTTCGGCCACCGGCGGCAAGCTGCGCATCGCGGCAAGCGAGATCGGCTGACGCCACCACCGCTTCGTCAGCCCTCCGCGAGCATCCGGCGGGCACGGTCCGTGCGCCTTGCGGGCTTGTGGCGCGTGCGAGCGATCGGGAGCGGGCGCGCGGGACGTCCAAGGCCAACCGCGCGAAGGCGGCGGCCGGTGCCGAATGCGCGCGCACCGCCGCCCGTCGCCATGCCGCCACCAAGACCCCCCGCCGGATGCCCCGCCGCCACCCGCCG
Source organism: Gammaproteobacteria bacterium (assembly GCA_965223775.1). GTDB lineage: Bacteria > Pseudomonadota > Gammaproteobacteria > HK1 > HK1 > JAJDXW01. Next base: position 137,361 of record OZ245021.1, read on the forward strand.
CGGTCACCACCGGATCGTGCCGCGCAGCATGACGCCGTGCTCGGCGTCGGCGCCCAGCGCCTCGCGGCGCGTCGCGTCGAGCCCGATCTCGAAGCCGGGGTCGCCGCGCCGCGCCGAGGTCAACCGCCAACCGAGGCGATAGTCCCGCCCGGCGTCCGAGAGCCCGAAGCCGAGGTTCGGCGTGCCGGTGAAGCCACCGCCGAACAGGGCGATGCCGTAGCCGAGCTCGGCCTCCAGACGGCCCGCGCTCGCGGTGCCGCCATTGTCGCCTGCCCCGGCCCCCGAGCCGGGGTCCGCGGCGAGGCCGGCGAGCGTCTCGCGGCCGAGGAGCGCGTCCATGCCGCCCGTGGGCGAGCCGCCCCAGCCCTGGCGCAGCCTCAGCGCGAGCCCCCGGTCCGTCGAAGGCCGCGGGTCCCAGGTAAGGGAGGCGCTGGCGCCCCATTCGCGGAAGCCCGACGCCTCGTGGGCGACGAGCCCGCGCGCCTTCAGGTCGAGCGCCACGCCCTGCTTCGGGGCCGCGAAGGCGAGCCCGCCGCCGAGGTCGACGCCGAGCCCGGTCTCGGCGTCGCCGCCGTCGAGCCGCGCGCCCAACTCGAACGACGGCGTCAGCACCATGCCCGCGCCATCGCCCCCGGGCGCGAAGCGCCGCGAGCCCTCGACGCCGAGGCGCAGCAGCCACACGTCGCCCGTCGGCGCTCGGCGCTCGGCGCTCGGCGCTCGGCGCTCGGCGCTCGGCGCTCGGCGCTCGGCGCTCGGCGCTCGGCGCTCGGCGCTCGGCGCTCGGCGCTCGGCGCTCGGCGCTCGGCGCTCGGCGCTCGGCGCTCGGCGCTCGGCGCTCGGCGCTCGGCGCTCGGCGCTCGGCGCTCGGCGCTCGGCGCTCGGCGCTCGGCGCTCGGCGCTCGGCGCTCGGCGCTCTCAATTAAGGTTGAACAGACAGTCTCCAACCACTTCGCACAAATCAAGTCCATCGTCGTACCGCCCCTGTTCGCGCCCGGTGACTTCAGCGGTGTCCATGGCAGCACCGCTTGACGGGAGCGGAATATAACGAACTTTCAGACGATTGCAAGTACGATAATTTTCTACCTCATCAGTAATAAAATTTTCTCAAGACACCCGCCCAGATTCCGCTGGAAAACCCCTTAGATGCTCGCCCACAAGGGCGAAACGGCACTCCGGTGGGACTTTCTCGGGAGATGTTTAGAGAAAAATATATTTGTACAATTACGAAATATTTGTTTATCTACCTCCAACCCCGCGGTTCCCGGCGCCTGATTCGTGAAACCCCTGCCGCCCCTCGACTGCCTGCGCTTCTTCGAAGCCGCCGCCCGGCACCGGAGCTTCGCCCATGCCGGCAGGGAGCTCGGCGTCACCCCGCCCGCGGTCGCCCACCGCATCCGCATGCTCGAACGCCATCTCGGCGCCGAGCTCTTCGGGCGAAGGCGCCGCGGCGTGTACCTCAACCGCCGCGGTCGCGCCTATTACGAGGAGGTCCGGCGCATCCTCCTCGACATCCACGAGACCACCGAACACCACGGCGACCGCAGGCGCCTGCGCGGACGCTAGCGCCCGCGTTCCGCCGCCCCCGCGGCCCGGCCGAGCTGTGCGACTGGCCGCTGCTCTACGACCTCGGCTGGGACGTCGACTGGTCCTACTGGTTCGCCCGCCAGGGCGAGCCCACCCCGGACCTCTCGCGGGCCTCGGGCTTCCGCCTCTACTCGATGCTGGTCCAGGCGGCCGCGAACGGACTCGGGGCCGCGATCGGACGCTCGATGCTGATCGCCCACGAGCTGGAGAAAAGGATCCTGGTGCCGCTCTTCGACCGCCAGGAGGAGGCGCCCGAGCGCTGCCGCCTCATCACCACGGCCGCCTCGCGGCAGCGGCCCGAGCTGCAGGCGTTCCGGGAATGGATCCTGCGCGAGGCGCGGGCCGCGATGCCGCCGCCCGCCGCCCCCGGCTTCCCGCGCTACCCCTGACCCGGCGCGCCGCTTCCCCTCAGCGCGCCCGTCCGTCCGGCGCTTCCGAGAGCCAGCACCCGAGCCGGTCGGCATAGGCGAAGAGCACCGGCAGGCCGCCGGTGTGGATGAACAGCACCCGGCTGCCCGCCGCGATCCGCCCCGAGCGCACATGCGCGATCAGCCCCGCCATCGCCTTGGCCGTGTAGACCGGGTCGAGCAGCAGCCCCTCGTGGCCCGCCGCCATCGCCATCGACTCGCGCACCGCCTCGTTGAGCCGGCCGTAGCCCGGCGGGTGCGCCGCGTCGCTCACCTCGACGTCGGTGGCGCCGAACGCGTCCGGGCAATCGATCATCGCCGCGAGCGCGGCCGCCACCCGCGCCACCCGGGCTCCCTGGCTTGCGGCGTCGCGACGCACGCAGATGCCGAGGACCGGCACCCGCTCGCCCAGCGCCCGCAAGCCCACCAGCATCCCGGCATGGGTGAGCGCGCTCCCCGAGGCGCAGACCACGGCATCGAAGCCGATGCCGAGATCCCGGGCCTGCTCCACCACCTCTTCCGCGGCGACGACGTAGCCGAGCCCGCCGAGCGGCGGATGCCCGGGGGCGGAATGGATGACGTAGGGCCTGCGGCCCTCGGCCGCGAGCGCCGCCGCGCGCCGCTCCATTGCCGCATCCGCCGCCGCCTCGTCCTCGCCCTCGGGGAACGGGTGCAGGGTTGCGCCGAGCACCCGGTCGAGCAGCAGGTTGCCGGAGGTGCGGTAAGCCTCGCCGCCGTCCGCCACCCGGTCCTCGAGCTGGATGTGCACGCCCATCCCGAGACGGCGCGCGCCGGCGGCGGCGATGCGCACCAGGTTCGACTGGACCGCGCCGGTGACCAGCACCGTGTCGGCGCCGCGCGCCCGGGCCTCGCCGAAGTGGAACTCGAGCTGGCGCACCTTGTTGCCGCCGAAGGCGAGCCCGGTGCAGTCGTCGCGCTTGATGCAGAGATCGATGCCGAGCGCCGCGCCGAGGTTCGGGGCGGGATCGATCGGCGTCGGCGCATGGCCGAGCCGGACCCGCGGGAAGCGGGCGATGCCGGCAAGGGAGCTGGGCATGACGGGAACCGGCCTGTCCGGTGGCTTCTACGGGAAAGTGTCTCACGTTGCGCCCGGACAGGTGCCACGAGCCTGAGCCCGCGCTGGGCCCATTCGAGGCCGTCTGGGAGATGAGGCGAGGCGTGCGCGGATTCCATCAGGGCCCGGGACCCGAGGTTCCCTCTCCACAGGCCGAATACAAGTGTGCAACTGCACCTGCTTGCCGGCACAACTCCTCACCTTGCAAATGCGGGGCGGACCATACAAGCGCGAGCTTCCAGCCCGCATGGACCGCCCGCGGATCGCTTGCCGCCCGATCGTCAAGGGGCGTTCGGGGTGCGCTCAAATCGACACCGTAGGGTCCGCCACCGGGCAACTCTCCACGCGTGGCCCGTGGCGGCGCCCCTTGACGGTTCGATCGTGGGGTTGGCGAGTGCTATCCGGACCGGCGCCGCGTGGCTCGCAGCCGGGCCCGGAAGTCCGATTCGTTCTTGCACCGAAGCAAGGCGTCGACGACTTCTCCGTCGGTCACCCCGGCCAGCTCCCGGGCATCGAGCGGCAATTCGAGCCCCGGCATCCCCCGCGAGGTCAGGATCCCGCCGGCGACCGCATTCATGGTTTCGGCGCGCCCCCCGAGGCGCCCTTCCGCGCGGCCCCGAACAAGCCCTTCCGCGCGGCCTTCGGCAAGCCCCTCGGCGCGCCCCTGCGCGTGCGCTTCGGTCCGTGCCACCCGGCGCCGCGCACGGAGCCAGGGCATGTCGTCGGGGCCGGTGCCTTCCCGTTCGCCGAGCGCCCGTCCCACCCGGGCGAGCACCTCGCCGGTCGCCGCCGACAGCGCCGGTTCGTTCATCGCGGTGTGGATCTCCTCCGCCGTCCACCCCGGAAACGCGCGGCTGACCGGCGCGGTGCGATAGCGCCCGCCCTCCAGGAGGTGGATCGCGAGCCCCGGCAACCGGCCGGCCGGGCGGCTGGGCGCATAACGCTCCGGAACCTCCACCCACACCTCGGGAAAGCCCCACTCCTCGTACAGACCGAGCTTCCCCCTTCGAACGTCCGTCGTATGGTCCACCTCCACCACGACGTCCGGAAAGTCGTGCTCGCCGATCACCATCCCTGCCTCGTGCGGCAGCCGCGAGCGCCCCGGATGAAGGTAGACCGACTGGTCCGCCTGCAGGATCCGCGACCGTTCGCCGTGCTCGTCGCGCAGCAGCAGGTCCATCGTGCCGAAGCACTCGATCGGGGAGCCGCGCTCCGCGGCGATCAACTGGCCGAGGCCGGCGAGTCGTTGCGAGGGGTGCTCGTGGGTGGCGCTGGTCGGGTCGCGGACCATCCAGGCGGTTTCGGTGTCGGCGTCCCAGAACTCGAACCGGCCCTCGTAGCTGGCAATTTCGTCGCATCTGATTCGCACCGGGCGGCAGCCGGGAAACTCCGGCGCCGTCCGGGTTTGCCGGGGCCGCACCGTCACGGAAGGGGGCTTGTCGGTCTGCATCTCGCGCCTCCATGCCATGGACCTGATCCATGGTCTCGAATCCAATGCGGCCGAATATTCACCCTTGTTCGTGGTGCGGTCAACTCTCCCCGTCCGGGGCCGAGCGATCAGGATTTTGAGAATCGCCCAGGACATGAGCGGCGTTCGCCTCCCGGGCCGCCGGCCGGACGCATCGGCGCCGTCGTTGTGAAAGGATCGCGTCGCCGGCTCCCCTGCGAAGAGATCTCGGGACAAGGTATGGATTTCCGATCCGGTCCCGGTCCCGGCCACGATGCCTCGCGCCGGAGCCCGCCGGCGCCGCCGCCGGTCCACCGGCAACCGGTAGCGCGCCGGAACCTGGACCCCGGATGGAAGGAAGCACGGCATGAAGATCACGGCGCTCGAGACGGTGCGGCTCGACGAGTTTCCCAACGTGTTGTGGGTGCGGGTGCACACCGACGAGGGGCTCGTCGGGCTCGGGGAGACGTTCTTCGGGGCACGGGCGGTCGAGGCGTATCTCCACGAGTCGGCGGCGATGACGGTGCTCGGGCGCGACCCCCTCGCCATCGAGCGCATCGGCCGGGATCTCACCCCCTACATCGGTTTCGCGGGCACCGGGGCGGAGGCGCGCGGCCGCTCGGCGGTGGACGTCGCGCTCTGGGACCTCTTCGGCAAGGCCACCGGCCAGCCGGTCTACCAGTTGCTGGGCGGGCTCTGCCGCGATCGGATCCGCACCTACAACACCTGCGCGGGCTACCGCTACGTCCGCAGCCGCCCCGACTGGGGTACGGACGACTGGGGGCTCGAGGGAGCGCCGGAAGGCCCCTACGAGGACCTCGACGCCTTCCTCAACCGGGCCGACGAGCTCGCGCACAGCCTGCTCGATCAGGGCATCACGGGGATGAAGATCTGGCCCTTCGATCACGCGGCGGTGGAGTCGGACGGCTACTACATCTCCGGCCGCGACCTCGACCGGGCGCTCGAGCCGTTCCGGAAGATCCGCCGGGCGGTCGGGGACCGGATGGACATCATGGTGGAGCTGCACTCGCTGTGGCGGCACCCCGCCGCGGTCAGGATCGCGGCTGCCCTCGAGCCCTTCGACCCCTTCTGGTACGAGGATCCGGTGCGCATGGACAGCCTCGCCGCCCTGTCGGACTACGCCTCCAAGACCCGCGTCCCGATCTGCGTGAGCGAGACCCTCGGCGGCAAGTGGGAGTTCCGCGACCTGCTGGAGACCGGGGCGTGCGGCATCGTCATGCCCGACGTCTCGTGGTGCGGCGGGCTCACCGAGGCTCGGAAGATCGCGGCCCTCGCGGACACGTACCACCGGCCGGTCGCCCCTCACGACTGCTCCGGGCCGGTCGCGTTCATGGCTTGCGTGCACCTTTCGCTCAGCGTGCCGAACGCCCTCGTGCAGGAGTCGGTGCGGTCGTTCTACACCGGCTGGTACCGCGAGCTCGTGACGAAGACCCCGGTCATCGAGAATGGCTGGATCCTGCCTCCGGAGGGGCCGGGGCTCGGAACCGAGCTCCTGCCCGACCTCGATCGGCGAAAGGACGCGCACGTGACGGTGAGCCGGGCGTAGCGGCTCACCCACCGCACGGCGGTCGGGCGCGGCGCGGCGTCCGCCCCGCCCCGCCCCGCCCCGCCCGCGCCTTCGCCGGTGCCCCACGGCTTCGATTCCGCCTTCGGTCCAGCTCCGATCGGGGGTACGCGGTTCGCCTGCCTTCTCGCCTTCTCGCCTTCCCGGCCGCCGGTTTGCGCATTCGCTCGCGGCCGCCGATCTGGGCTAGCATGTCGCCCGTGCAGCCTCGGATCAGACGAGGGCCGCGCCCCTTGAGGCTGCGACGCGGACGGCGCTGCCCCGAGGAGGATCAACCATGAAGCGCTGTTTCATCCAAGCGGCGGCGGCCGCCACGGCGGCCGCGCTGGCGGTCCCCGCAATCGCCGCGGAGGTTCTGCCGGGAGCGACGGTGGCCGAGCGCGCCCTCAACGGCGCGAAGGAGTACATCGAGAGGAACGGCCTCGAGAACCCGAAGCTCACCATGCTGCTGAGCTCGCTCTACCGGAACTCGATGCCCGACTTCACCCGCGAGTGGACGGAGCTCACCGGGGTCGAGATCGAGAACGTCCCGCTCGGGTACACCGACATCCCGGCCAAGGTCATGGCCGAGGCCACCGCCAAGACCGGCGTGTACGACATCTTCAACGACTTTCCCTACTCGATGCCCGACGCGGTCGGCGCGGGCGTGGTGGTCGCGCTCGACGAGTACGCGGCGCGCGGCCAGCCGGACTTCTCCGGGACCGCGCCGGGACTCCGGTTCCAGCAGTACTACCAGGGCAAGCTCTACAACATGGTCCTCGACGGAGACCACATCATCCTCGTGCTGCGCAAGGATCTCGTCGAGAACCCGGCCGTGATGGAAGACTACCGGGCGAAGTTCGGCAAGGACCCGGGCTGCCCGGAGACCATGGCCGAATGGGAGCAGATGGCGGCCTACTTCAACACCAAGGAAGGGGAGACGAGATGGGGAATGACGTTCGACAAGCCGCTCTACGGGGCGGTGGCGTATCGCTCGATCAATTTCTCCTACCGGCATTTCCCGGCCTACCTGGGCGGGCTCATGTTCGACGCGGACATGACCCCGACCATCAATACCCCGAACGGCGTCCGGGCCATCAATGAGTTCGCTTCCATCGTCCCGTACATGCCGCCCGACGTCCAGGGTTGGGGCACCCCGCAGATCTATCCGTTCTGGCGAACGGGCAACGCCTTCTCGGCCATGTCCTTCCCGTCCATCGTGGGGAACGCGAACAGCAGCCCGGACAGCGTCATCAAGGGCAAGCAGCTCGCCTGCGTCATCCCGAAGGTCGACGTCGGCGGCGGCAACATGGTGAGCCGGGCCCCGCAGGCGGCCGGCACCGGGTACATGGTGAGCCGCTACGGCAAGCACCCCGAGCTCTCCTACTACTTCATCCAGTGGTTCACGAGCGAGAGCGTGGGTGACCGCGCGATTGCCCATCCCAAGGGCTTCTGGGACCCGTTCCGCACTTCCAACCTGACCAACGAGGGCATCATCGCCAGGTTCGGCCAGCAGTTCCTCGACACCACGATGGAGAATTCGAAGAGTGCGGTCTCGCTGCTGCTCCTCGAGGGCAACTACGAGTACTTCAACATTCTCGACAAGCATCTTGCGAGCGTGATGAATGGGAACATCACGGCCGAGGAGGCGGCGGCGCTCATCGAGGAAGGGTGGAACGACGTCACGGAGGATATCGGCCGGGACTACCAGGTCGCTTCCTGGCGAGCCGGCGTCGAGAGCGGCATCTACCTCGACAAGTTCGAGTAGCGGGCCGACCCGCGGGGTCGTGTCCGGGCCCTGCGCGGACACGGCGGATGCGTACGGTGGACGGAGTGGATTGCACGTGCGGGCCGGGTCTTCGGCCCGCACGAGCCTGCCCATCTTCCTCCTTACTCTCCACGGGTTGAGTCCTGATGGCGGAATCCGGGCAACCGGTGGTGGCTGGCGCGGCGGCTCGCGCGCCCGCGCGGCTGGCGTCGCCCGGCCGGCGGCTGGCGGCGTGGCTTGCTCAGGAACGGGTGTTTCGTCTCATCCCGTTCATCGCCGTCGAGGCGGTCTTCATCCTCGTCATCATCATCCCGTTCATCCTCACCATCTACATCAGCCTGCTTCGCTGGCGCGCGAACCGGCCGTTCGAGCAGGCGCACTTCAGCGGATTCTTCAACTACGGACGGGTGCTCGCCAAGGACGAGTTCTGGATGGCGGTGGGGCGCACGTTCTACTTTGCGGGGGCGGCGGTGATCCTCGAGCTGCTGATCGGCTTCGTCCTCGCGTTCCTGCTCCACCGGCACTTCCGCGGACGGCGGCTCTACATCACGATCTTCCTCGCGCCGATGATGGTGGTGCCGGTCGTCGTCGGCTACAACTTCTCGATGATCTACGTCGACAGCGGTCCGCTCAACGAGATCCTCGCGCCGTTTCTGGAGCCGTTCGGCATCGACCCGCGCATCCGGTGGCTGTCCCATCCGGCGGCGGCGCAGTGGGCGATCATCCTCGCCGACGTATGGCAGTGGACCTCGCTCACGTTTCTCATCTTCCTGTCCGGTTTCGCCGCCCTGCCGCAGCAGCTCGTCAACGCGGCGCGGGTCCTCGGGGCGAGCCCCGCGCAGATCTTCTGGCGCGTGCAGCTCCCGCTCCTCAAGCCGGCCATCATCATCGCGGTGGTGATCCGGTCGATGGAAGCGCTCAAGATGTTCGACCCGGTGGTGCTGCTCACGTTCGGCGGCCCCGGCATCTCGACCCAGACCATCGCCTACTACCTGTGGCAGGAGGTGTGGGTGTTCCACAAGTACAGCTATGGCGCGGCCGCCTCCATCCTGCTCCTGATCTTCTTCTCGGTGTTCATCTTCTTCGGGATCTGGCTGCTCGTGCGCCAGCGCGAATCGGTGCGGCGGGTGGACGCGTGAGCGGCGCGATGGCGAGCGGGACGGCAGCGATGGCAGCCGGGGGGGCCGGGTGATGGCGTCCGCGCGGAGCCGGAACCGCCTCCGGCGCCACCGGCGGGCATGGGTCCGGCACGCCATCCTGCTCGCGTGGACCCTGTTCATCGTCTTTCCGCTCTACTGGATGGTGATGACTTCGTTCAAGGACTCGGGAGAGTGGGTCTCGTGGCCGCCCCACTGGTATCCCCACGACTTCACCATCCACAACTACCACCAGATCTTCACGTTCAGCGCGCTCGGGGAGGAGTTGAGCCGCGACGCGACGGACCAGGCGTTCAGCATCTGGAAGGCGCTCGGCGACTCGCTGCTGATCTGCAGCGTCGCGTCGTTCATCGCGCTCGTGCTCGGGGTGTTCCTCGCCTACGCGATCTCCCGGTTCGCGGTCGGGGGGAGCAAGTTCCGGCACATCATCCTCACCATCCGGATGGTGCCTCCCATCGTGATCGCGATCCCGATCCTGATGTACTACGCAATCATGATTCCCTTCACGACGGAAGCGCTGTTCGGGACCCGGATCACGCTGTTCGACACCTATTTCGGGCTCGGAGCGCTCTACGTGGCGACCACCCTGCCGTTCGTCATCTGGATGATGCTGAGCTTCATCGACGAGGCGCCCTACACCCTCGAGCACGCGGCGCGGATGATGGGGGCGGGCCGGATCTACACCCTGCGCCGGGTGGTCCTGCCCCTCGTCGCGTCGGGGCTGGTGGTGACCTATCTCTTCGTGTTCATCCTGAACTGGAGCGAGTTCCTGCTCGCCCTCACCCTCACCCACCCCGAGGTGACCACGCTCCCGGTCCTGCTCAACAAGTTCCAGAGCGCCTCGGAAGGCCGGCTCTACGGGCCGCAGGCGGCCATCGGGACGGTGATCACCATCCCGGTGGTGGTTCTCGGGGTGCTGATCCAGAAACATCTCATCAAGGGCTTCAGCTTCGGGATGATCCGGAAGTGAGGACGGGGGCGGCAAACCGGAAGCCGGCCGGCCCGGGCGCGCCGGTGGATGCGTCGGGCTTCGTGGATGGCGCGCGAACGGCGAGGCCGCTCCCGGCCCCGGCCGTCGACCCGAACCGTCCCGTTGCCGCCCGGCGGTGCGGGGAGACCGGTCTCGGCGGTGCGGGGAGCGGCCGGAACCGCGTGAAGCCTGCCGCCCGGAAGATGCGGCCACCGGATGCGAGTGCCCGTGCGAGTGCCCGTGCCCGTGCGAGTGCCCGTTCGCGTTCGCGTGCGGGGTGGCGCGCTCGCGCTGGAGAGATGCCTTGGCGGAAATAGTTCTGCGCGACCTCGTGAAGCACTTCGGCCCCACCGTTGCCGTGGCCGGCGTCAACCTCCTGATTGCGGACGGCGAGTTCCTGATCATGGTGGGGCCGTCGGGCTGCGGCAAGACGACGACCCTCAACATGATCTCCGGCCTCGAGACCCCCACGTCGGGCGAGATCGTGATCGGCGACCAGGTGGTGAACGATCTCGAGCCGGGCGAGCGCGGGCTCGGCATGGTGTTCCAGGACCTCGCCCTGTTCCCGCACATGACGGTGTTCGAGAACATCGCGTTCGGGCTCCGGGTGAAGAAGACGGACGACTCCGAGGTGGAGCGCCAGGTAAAGGCGGCCGCGGACGCGATGCACATCGGCGCGCTGCTCGACAAGCGCCCGAACGAATGCTCGGGAGGCGAGGCGCAGCGGGTCGCCCTTGCCCGGACGATCGTCAACGATCCCTCCGTCTTTCTCATGGACGAGCCGCTCTCGAGCCTCGATGCGAAGCTGCGCCTCGACATGCGAACGGAGCTCAAGCATCTCCACCACCGGCTGCGGGCGACGTTCGTCTACGTCACCCACGACCAGGCGGAGGCGATGACCATGGCGGACCGCATCGTGGTGATGCAGGACGGGCGGATCGAGCAGATGGGGGCGCCCCTGGAGATCTACCGGCGCCCCTTCACCCGGTTCGTGGCGGGGTTCTTCGGGGTCCCGACGATGAACTTCCTCGAAGGCGAGGTCGTGTCCGGCAAAGGAGGAGACGGCCTCGAGTTCCGTTCGTCGCCGGTGGTGCAGCCTCTCGCCGCGTCAACCCCGGCCGCGGCGGCGGGCGGCGCCGCGACCCTCGGGGTGCGGGCCGAGCACGTGCGGCTCGTTCCGAGCGACGGCGGAGTCGGCCGCGTCACCCTGACCGAGCCCCTCGGCGACGAGACCCTGGTCTTCTTCGAGTTCGGCGGGAGCGCGCCGCTCGTCGCCAAGGTCGATCCCGATTCCCCGCTCGGTCCCGGCGATCCGGTGGCATTCGACTTCGACCGCGACTGGTGCCACCTGTTCGACTCCGAGAGCGGCGCGCGCCTCAACTGAGCGCGGGAGTTCCCAAGTGACCATAGCCCAAGAGAGTTCAAGCCAGACACGATTCATAGCGCTGCTGATCGACGGCGACAACGCACAGCCGTCGCTGATCGTGCAGGTGCTGGCCGAGACGGCGAAGTACGGGACGATCGCGGTTCGTCGCATCTACGGCGACTGGACGAAGCGCGAGATGACCGGGTGGAAGGAATCCCTGCACGCCCACGCGGTTCAGCCGATACAGCAGTTCCGCTACACCACCGGCAAGAATGCGACGGACAGCGCCCTCATCATCGACGCGATGGATCTGCTGCACTCGGGCACGGTCAGCGGCTTCTGCATCGTTTCGAGCGACAGCGACTACACGCGGCTCGCGACGAGAATCCGCGAGCAGGGGCTGTTCGTGATGGGGGTCGGTCGGTCGGGAACGCCCAAATCGTTCGTGAACGCATGCGAGATGTTCGTCCATACGGAGAATCTCGTTCCGGAAGGCAAGCCGAAGACGGCACGCCAGGCATCGGCAGACGACGATGGCTGGACGAAGACCGTCACGCAGGCGATCGAGATGGCCATCCAGGACGACGGCTGGGGTTCCCTCGGGGAGGTCGGCCAGCACGTGCGACAGCTCGACCCCGCCTTCGACCCCCGCAGCTTCGGCCACAAGCAGCTCTCCCTGCTGATCAAGTCCCGCACGGATCTGTTCAAGACCCGGGAACCGAAGACCAAGAACGGCCCCTCGAAGATCTACGTCAAACCGGCCGGCTGAGTGCCATGGCTACCATGGAGGGAGTCGAAACCAGCACCTGGTGCGGTTGAGAGGCATTGCCGGCCTCCCGTCTTTCCGTGAACCAGGACTTGCAGTCATGCGCAGGATTACAAGAACTGCTGACCGGATTCCCCAGCGCCGGCACAATGAAGACCGAATGAGGCGGGCCAGGAGCTGGCTCGACAGAAGTGAACAAGCCACCTCCGAAGGAGAGCAGTTCATCTTTCTGTGGATCGCGTTCAACGCGGCTTATGGATCGGATGCATCGGATTCGGAGAATCTGACCCAACGGCGACAGTTCAGCGACTTCCTTGGGAAGGTATTGGAACGAGATACGGGAAACGAAATTGAGAGTATCATTTGGGACGCGTTTCCCGGCCCGATTCGTATTCTTCTGGAGAACGAGTACGTATTTGCACCGTTCTGGAAGTGGGTACAGGGTGAGCCGGAAGGTGATGATTGGCATGAACGTTTCGAACGCGAGACAGCAAGTGTACGAAGAAAACTTTCTGAACGGGATGTTCACGGGATATTGAGAATCGTCTTTGACAGGCTCTATACGCTCCGGAACCAGATGTTCCACGGCGGTGCGACCTTTTCTGAAGGTTGGGGCCAGTCTCAGGTGCATGATGGCAGCAGGATCATGGCCTCCCTGGTTCCAACAGTCCTGGAGATCATGCAATTGGATATTGATAGCGACCCAGGTGCCGCTTCCTGGGGGGCGGTCGCCTATCCCCGCATCAACTACCAACCCGAGTAGGGTACCGCGCGGCCTTGCGAAGGTGTTGAGTGTCGCCGGACGACGACCGCGCAGCCTTGCGGCGATATCGCGGCCAGAGGTGGACTGCTTCACGTCATCGAGGGCGATGCAACGTCCGGCCAGGACGCGGTCCATGTCGATGGAGGTGTCCACAAGGAGGCGCCCCCGACCGGCCAGATCCGGCGGTTGGAGACCAGCCCCGGGGACGAATGGACTGCGGCGACGGTCCATTGCGGCAATCCGACACAAATTTAACGGCGTTAACGGACAATCCGTTAACGCGAGAAAAGCTGTTAAATTTCCGGACAGCGAGGACACCGACGCTGGCGCCCGGGGCCGGCAGAGACGCACGGTCGTCGCCGACAATTCACTCGGAGCTTGGGTGGGAGAGATTTTAGGGGCTTCCCGTCAGTTTTTGGTTGACAAAAGTTGACGGCGGAGGCAAGCTCCTCGGTCATGCAGCGAGTGCTCTGGACCGAAGCGATCGGGGACGCGATGGCGTCGTCGGGCCTGAATCAGGCGGCCGTCGCTCGCGAGCTGGATGTCTCGCGCGAGGCCGTTTCCAAGTGGCTGCGGGGGCGAGCCGCCCCCCGGCCCGACAAGCTGCTCAGGCTTGCCCTGCTTCTCGGCCTGACCCTGGACCAGATGGTCGCTCGCACACCTGATGCGGCCGATCCGGTCGTCGCCTTTCGGAAGAAGGGCGCTCGCAAGACGACCGACGCCCATGTCGCGCGCGCGCAGAAGATGGGAAGGCTGCTCGCGCCGGTCGTTCCCTACCTGCCGTTCAATGAGCTTGTCGCGCCGCCCGTGCTCAAGGAACCGCGCCTGAACTACGAATACGTGGAGCGGGTTGCCGCGGCGGTCCGAGCGGAGATCGGGCTGGAGGCGTCGCACGTGCTCGACCTCCAGCATCTGATTCGGCGCTTCGGAGACTTGCAGGCCGTGCTGATCCCCGTGCTGTGGGGCACACGGGAGAAACACGAGAACGCGCTGCACATCTATTTGCCGGATTCCACCACCACTTGGATTTACCTGAATCTCGACAGCGAGGCCCACGACTTCAAGTTCTGGATGGCCCACGAGCTTGCTCATGTCCTGGCTCCCGGTCTGCGCGGCGATCCGGGTGAGGATTTTGCCGACTCCCTGGCCAGTGCCCTGCTCTACCCCAGGCAGGTGGCCGAGGCAGGCTACCGGGGCGTAAGAAGTCTCCGCGCAAGTGGCGCCCGGATGAACGCCATCAAGGACATTGCCCGGGAACTCACCATCTCTCCGATCACCGTCCACGAACGTCTCCGGTGCTATGCGGAGTCGGAAGAGCTGCCCGTGATCGATCTCGGAAACGCCATCTACGGCGCCGCGAGGAACGTCAACAACGAGTATCGAACCGTCAGCGAAGCGCTCTTCGGCGAGGGTGCACCGGAACCGGCGGACTACATCCGGGTCAGCCGCGAGTTCTTCGAGAGCCCGTTCTTCGAGGCGCTTGCCGCCTATCTCGGGGAACATCCGCGCTCATCAGGCTACGTGCAGTCCATCCTCGACATCCCCTTGCTCGACGCGAAGGCAATTCATTCGGAGTTGGTGTGAGTGCCGCAGCGAAAACTGTTGCTCGATACCAACGCCTACCTGCGCGTGGCTCGGAGCATTCACCCATTGCTGTTTGCCGAGTTCGGGGAGGACCGGACCTGTCTCTACCTCATTGAGGAGTTCGAACGGGAGTTCGCCCGTAGCCGGCGACTGCGCAGCAAGTTTCCGTGGGTTGACGAGCCCGAGTATCGAGACAACCGTCAGGTCCAGTTGCAGGTCGGAAGGAAGCAGAGGAGGGCGATCCGAACCGCTATCGACTTCATCGGAGATCAGGCGGATACGGATGTTCTCGGTGTCTCTCCGGTCGATGTCTCCGTTCTCGGACACGCCTTCGTCCTGGAGATCGGCGTCGTTACCGACGACAGGGACATGCGGGCGCTGGGCGCGACCTTCGGTATCGAAATCATGGGCACGCTCTCGCTGCTGAAGCTCATGCTCGACGCAGGACATATCGACTTCGCGAAGGTCCGTCAGATCGCGGCGTACTGGCGGCATGAACGCGATCTTCCAGCGAAATTCGCGCGGAACTACCGAAGGTTGTTCGGAGAGCGGCCACCGTAGGTGGACGGTGGTGGATGGCGTTTCTCCGCACTCCTGACCGATTTGCGCGATCTGTCGCCCCCAGGCGACGAGGCAGTTCCGGCGGTTCGGGCTACTTGTCGCCAACGTGATTCCGTCTCCGCACCCGGTCCCGGCGACCCGGTGGCGTTCGAGTTCGACCGCAACTGGTGCCACCTCTTCGCCTCAGAGGGCGGCCCCCTCCCCAACTTGCGCGCCGGCCTCTTGAACGCTCTGCGTCCAGCGCCCGGAGCGGCCAAGGGTTCTGGGCCGAAATACCGGCCGAAGGGGGAATTGGACGATTTGTGCTACGGTTCGTATGCATACATCGGGAACGCGTGAACCATGGCTTCACTCGGAGTTCTCAGCGCGCGCGACCTCAGGCAGCGCTCCGGCGAGCTCTTCAAGGACGCGGAGGAGGGCCGTCTGGTGCTCATCACGAAGCACGGGCGGCCCTCGATCCTGGCCGTGCCTTTCGACGACCGGCTCCTCGAGCTCGGTGTCCATCGGGCTTTGGCACTACACCTTTTTGAAAGCAATCACGCCACCCTGACCCGGGCGGCCAAGGTCGCGGGCGTGACCCCGGAGGAGTTCGTGAGCCTGCTCGGCAGAGCGGGGGTCCCCGCCGTCGACTACCCACCCGAGGAGCTTGAAGAGGAGCTCGGTGCGGCCTCATGAACCGGCCGGTGGTGGCGGACACCGGGCCTCTCATTGCCTTGGCGAGGGTTGAGCGACTCGCACTGCTGCTGCGGCTATACGAACGGGTCGTCGTACCGCCGGCCGTTCACGCCGAACTCGCGCTCGACTCCGATCGGCCTGGCGCGAGGGTCCTTGCCGACGCGTTCAATTCGGGGTGGATTACCGTTGAAGCCGTCGCGAACTCGGCATTGGGAAGGGAACTGGCGCGACTCCTTGGTCCGGGAGAGGCTGAAGCGATCGCGCTCGCGGAACAGGAGGAAGCCAGTTTTCTCCTCGTCGACGACGCGAGAGGAAGACGAATCGCGCGTTCGCGCGAGATTTCCGTCGTCGGGGTCGCCGGCGTCATTCTGGCCGCCAAGTCCCGAGGGGAGGTCGCCGCCGTCGGTCCCATTCTCGAAGCCCTGTCGAACACCGGATACCGTCTCTCCCCCCGCCTCATCGCCGGGGTGCTCGCCAGGGCGGGCGAGTGACGCGGTTTCCATCCCAGTCGGTGTGTCAAGACAGGAATCGTGGCATTCGCCAGCGCACCGTGGCTCAGGGGCGCCAGTCGAAGAAGTTCCTGAGGAGCTGGAGGCCGGGGCGCTGGCTCTTCTCTGGGTGGAACTGGACCGCGAACACGTTCCCGGCCGCGAGGGCGGCGGTGAACCGGACCGCGTAGTCCGTGCTGCCGGCGACAAGCCCGGGGTCCGCGGGCTCGACGTAGTAGCTGTGGACGAAGTAGAACCGTTCGTCGTCTTCGATACCGCGCCAGAGCGGGTGCGGCGCCGCCTGCCGGACCTGGTTCCAGCCCATGTGCGGAACCTTGAGCCGGTTCCCGGTGGCGGGGTCGCGGGGCGGAAAACGGGTAACCCGGCCGCGGAACGCGGCGAGCCCCCGCGTGCCCCCGTCCTCCTCGCTCTCCTCCATCAGCGCCTGAAGGCCGATGCAGATGCCGAGGAACGGCTTCTCCCGGATCGCGTCGCGCACGCACGGTTCGAGGCCGTGGGCGGCAAGCTCGGCCATGCAGTCCCCGATCGCGCCCTGGCCGGGGAAGACGACCCGATCCGCGGCGGCGACCCGCGCCGGATCGGCGGTGACGAGCACGTCGACCGACTCGCCGCCGACGTACCGGACCGCCTTCTCGACGGAGCGGAGGTTCCCCATTCCGAAGTCGACGACCGCGACCTGCTGCACGACTAGCGCTCCGGTGCCCTGGAGGGGCGACGTGGCGAGCGCCGGGCCGGTGTTCCAGCCCTTCTCGCCGGGCCGTATCGGCGCGTGGATGTGCCGGCCGTGCCGAACCCGGGCACCGTCCTCCCTTCCCTTCGCACGACAGTGCTCACTTCAGCGTCCGGGCTGATTGCCTTCGCGTCGAACCGGGCGTCCCGGGGGCGGAGCGACCCCGGCGCGGCCGGACCCTGCGGCTCAGAGCACGCCCTTCGTGGAGGGGATGGCTCCCGCCCGGCGCTCGTCGCGGGCGACGGCCATGCGGAGCGCCCGCCCGAATGCCTTGAACATCGTTTCCGCGATGTGGTGGGAGTTGCGTCCCTCGAGGTTGTCGACGTGCAGCGTCGCCCGAGCCGAATTGGCGAACCCCTGAAAGAACTCGCGCATGAGATCCACGTCGAAATCGCCGATGCGGGGCCGGGAGAAATCCACCCGGTACCAGAGGCCGGGCCGACCGGAGAAGTCCATGACCACCCGCGAAAGCGCCTCGTCGAGCGGAACGTAGGCGTGCCCGTAGCGCACGATGCCGCTCTTGTCTCCGAGCGCTTCGGCCACCGCCGCCCCGAGGACGATGCCGACGTCCTCCACCGTGTGGTGGGCGTCGATCTCGAGATCGCCCTCGGCGCGAATCATGAGGTCCACGACTCCGTGACGCGCCACCTGGTCCAGCATGTGCTCAAGGAACGGAACACCGGTGACGATGTCGCACTTGCCGGTACCGTCGAGATCGAGGGCTATCTCGATCCGGGTCTCGGTGGTGCTGCGCTTGACGGTGGCGCTTCGATTCTGCATGACGAATCTCGAACGGAACGGCGGCCCCGCCCGGGACGCTCCTCGCGGGCGCGGCCGGGAAGACGAGACTGCGCCGGGACGGAGAGCGAGGGAGTGCCGCGGGGCGCATAGGGTACCCGACCACGCTGGCGCGCCGCCATTCTGGCGGGCCGCCGGCCGACGTGGAACAATCCGCGCCCATGAACGAGGCAGGCCAGGCATCGGCGGCTCCGCGACGGCGGGTAGGACTCTTCGTCACCTGCCTGGTGGACCTCTACCGGCCGTCCACGGGCTTCGCGGCGGTGCGCCTCCTCGAAGCGGCCGGCTGCGAGGTGGAAGTGCCGCCGGGGCAGACCTGTTGCGGCCAGCCCGCCTTCAACAACGGCGACGCGGAGACGACCCGCGCGATCGCCCGCTCGATCATCGAGCGCTTCGAGGGCTTCGACTACCTGGTGGCGCCGTCGGGCTCCTGCGCGGGGATGATCCGGTGTCACCTGCCCGAGCTGTTCGCGGACGAGGATGAGGCCGGGTGGCGGGAACGGGCCGAGCGGCTCGCCGGCCGCGCCTGGGAGCTCACGAGCTTCCTGGTGGACGTGTGCGGCCCGGCGGCGCTCGAGCGTCTCCGGGGCGCGGAGGCGCCGAGCGGGGTCCGCCGCGTGACCTACCACGACTCGTGCTCGGGGCTTCGCGAGCTCGGCGTCCGGGAGCAGCCGCGGCGTCTTCTCGCCGGGGTCGCGGGGCTCGACCTCGTCGAGATGGCCGACGCGGAGGTGTGCTGCGGCTTCGGGGGGACGTTCTGCGTGAAGTATCCCGGGATCTCCGGGCGGATGGTGAGCGAGAAGGTCGAGAACATCGCGGCCGCCGGGGCGGACGCGGTGCTCGCGGGAGACGTCGGCTGCCTCCTCAACATCGCCGGGCGGATGGGCCGCGAGAACCGGGCCGGGCGCGTGTTTCACGTCGCCGAGGTGCTCGCGGGCATGGCTGACCGGGGCATCGGCGAGCCGGCAACGGGGTCGTCGCGGTCGTCGCGGTCGTCCGGAACGGGCGCTGCTCGTGGGCCCGGCCGCACCTAGTCCGCACCGAGTCCACGGGCCGGGCAAGGGCCGGTGATTCCGCAGTCCCACCGCTTTCCGGACCTCGCCGGGCGGGCGCTCGCCGACGAGGGTCTGCGCGTGGCCCTCGATCGTGCCCGCCAGGGTTTCATCGGCAACCGGCGAAAGGCGGTCGATGCCCTGCCCGAGTTCCAGGCGCTGCGCGAGGCGGCCCGCCGCATCAAGGATCACACCCTCACGAACCTCGATCTCTACCTGGAGCGGTTCGAGTCGCAGGTCACCGACTCGGGCGGGCAGGTGCACTGGGCCGCGGATGCGGCCGAGGCGCGGGCCCGCATCATCGACATCTGCCGGCAGGCGGATGCCCGCACCGTCACCAAGGGCAAGTCCATGGTGGGGGAGGAGGTCGCGCTCAACGAGGCGCTCGAGGAAGCGGACGTCGAGGTCGTCGAGACGGACCTCGGCGAGTACATCATCCAGCTCGCGGACGAGACGCCGAGCCACATCGTCGCGCCCGCAATCCACAAGACCCGAGAGCAGATCTGCGACCTGTTCGCCAAGCACCATGCCCCGCTCGGCCTCGGGGCCCCCGGCCTCGGGAACGCCGAGCTGGTGGCCCGGGCGCGGGAGGTGCTGCGGCGCGACTTCCTGCGCGCCGACGTGGGCGTCACCGGGGCGAACTTCCTCATCGCGGAGTCGGGCTCGACGGTCATCGTGACCAACGAGGGCAACGGAGACCTCAGCAACACCCTGCCCCGGGTGCACATCGTCATTGCCGGCATCGAGAAGGTCCTGCCGGGGTACGAGGATCTGTGCACCGTCCTCCGGCTCCTCGCGAGGAGCGCTACCGGGCAGGAGATGTCGGTGTACACCACCGTGTCCACCGGCCCGCGCCGGAGCACGGACCTCGACGGCCCCGAGGAGTTCCACGTGGTGCTGGTCGACAACGGCCGATCCGCCATGCTGGGCGGCGAGTTCCGCGAGATGCTGCGCTGCATCCGCTGCGGCGCCTGCCTCAACCACTGTCCCGTCTACCACGCGGTGGGCGGGCATGCCTACGGCTGGGTGTACACCGGGCCGATGGGCTCGGTGCTGACCCCGCTCATCGTGGGGCTCGACAAGGCTCACCACCTTCCGAACGCCTGCACCCTCAACGGACGCTGCGAGCAGGTCTGTCCGATGAGCATTCCCTTGCCGTCCATGCTGCGAAAGCTCCGCACGCGCGGATTCGAGCGCGGGCTCGGCACCCGGACCTCGCGCCTGGGACTCGCGGCGTGGGGATTCCTCGCACGACATCCGGCTCTCTATCGGCCCGTGACCGGGGCCGCGATCGGGGTGATGGGCTGGCTCGGACGGCGGCGGGGCGCCTTCCGCCGGCTGCCCCTCGCAGCGGGCTGGACGGCGGCGCGCGATCTCCCGGCGCCGGAGGGCGAGACCTTTCAGCGTGCGTGGCGCCGGCTCGGCAGGACCGGGGACGGGGCGGACCATGACGCAGGGCGGACCATGACCGGGGGCGGACCATGACGGGACGCGCGGTTGCGGCGCGCCTCGGGGTGGCGAGACCGCCGGCGCTCTTTCGAGCACCGCACGCTCGGCGCCCGATCGTCCGCAAGGCGAAGCGCCCCTCGGGGAGCCAGGGGCCATGAGCGCGGTTGCAGTGTCGCTCGGGGGGGCGAGACTGCCGGCGCTCCTTTGGTTGCCGCGCGCTCGGCCTCCGATCGTCCGCAAGGCGAAGCGCGCCTCGGGAAACTCGGGGCCATGAGCGGAGGTTCGGGCAGGGCGCCGGCGGACTCGCGGGCGCGGGTCATGGGCGCGGTCCGGGCCGCTCTCGATCACGATCCGGCCAAGTCCGCGGCCCGGCGAGAGGAGGTTGAGGCGCGTATCGCCGCCCACGAAGTGCACGTCCGCCCGCCGGTGGAAGGGGACCTCGCGGCCCGGTTCGCGGAAAAGGTCGAGCTGGTAGCCGCTACGTTCGCCCCGGTACGGGAGATCGATGGCGTCTCGCGGGCAGTTGCCGACTACCTGGAAGGACTCGGGCTCGACAAGGAGATCGTGGTGACCACGGACCCGCTCGTGGCGCGGGTCCGCTGGTCGAACGAGTTCGCGGTGGCGCGACGGGCGGCGGAGCCGGACGACCGGGTGAGCGTGACCGGCGCCTATGCGGGGATCGCGGAGACGGGGACCCTCGTCTTCTTGTCGGATCGGGCGACTCCGACCACCCTGAACTTCCTGCCGGAGACCCATGTGGCGGTGCTCGCCCGCGACCGTATCGTCGCCCATCTCGAAGACGTCTGGGCAAGGCTTCGGGCGGAGCGACCCGCGCCACCCCGCACGGTCAACTTCATCACCGGCCCGTCGCGCACCGGCGACATCGAGCTCCAGCTCGAGCTCGGCGCCCACGGCCCGCGCCGGCTCCACGTCATCCTCGTCGACGCCTGACCCTGGACGGCCAACGCCTGACCCCTGACACCTTCACCGCCTCGTTCCACTCGCGTGTGCCCATGATTCCATTCAGCTCCATCGTGCGGGAGCTTCCCGCCACCACCCCCTTCGTCGGCCCCGAAGCCATCGAGCGGCGGACCGGCCGTCCCTTCGATCTGCGAATCGGGGCCAACGAGAGCGCCTTCGGGGTTTCGCCGAGAGCGGCCGCGGCGATGCGCGGGGCGGTCGAGCAGGTGTCCTGGTACGGCGACCCGGAGGGCCACGACCTGCGGGCGGCCCTCGCCGAGCATCACGGGGTCGACGCTGGCGAGGTCTGCCTCGGGGCCGGCATCGACGAGCTGCTCGGCTTCGTGGTGCGGATGCTGACCGAGCGCGGAACCCCGGTGGTGACGTCGGCGGGCGCCTATCCGACGTTCAACTTCCATGTCGCGGGACTCGGTGCGCGCCTCGTGACGGTGCCCTACCGCGACGACCATGAAGACCCGGACGCGCTCGTGCGGGCCGTCCGCGAGTCGGGGGCGGCGCTCGTCTACTTCGCCAACCCCGACAACCCCATGGGTACCTGGCACGACGCGGCGCGCGTGCGGGCGTTCATCGAGGCGCTCCCCGGGAACGCGGTGCTCGCCCTCGACGAGGCGTACATGGAGTTCGCGCCGGAGGGGACCGACTGGCCGATGGAAACGGACGACCCGCGCGTGCTTCGTCTGCGCACCTTCTCCAAGGCGCATGGGATGGCCGGGGCGCGCATCGGCTACTGCGTCGGCCACCGCGACCTCGTGACCGGGCTCAACAAGATCCGGAACCACTTCGGCGTGAGCCGGATCGCGCAAGATGGGGCGCTCGCCTCGCTCCGCGAACCGGAGTTCGTCGCGGGGGTGATCGCGGAGGTGGCGGCCGGCCGCGAGGAGTACGCCCGCCTCGCCGACTCGCTCGGCCTCGTCCCCCTCCGGTCCGCGACCAACTTCGTCGCCATCGACGTCGGCGGCGGGGACCGGGCCCGCGCCCTGCTCCGAGAGCTGGAGACGCGCGGGGTGTTCGTCCGCATGCCGGGGGTCGCGCCCCTCGACCGCTGCATCCGCATCACGGTCGGCACGGCGCCCGAGCGCGCCGCGCTCGCCTCCATCCTCCCCGAAGCCCTCGCCGTCGTCGACAATCTGGCTCGTCAGCCTCGACCCCACTTCCGGCCATGAACAGCAGGGCACTCGTCAAATGGACAAGATTGCGGACAAAATGTACCGCTGCCCAGAGCGGCCCGCGGGCGCTTGTTCTTTACCGAGGTGCTTCCGGCGGGGAGGATCACGTACTCCGGTCGGGCGGCATCCATCATGCAGTGGCCGCTGGACTCGCAGTCGCCGGCACACGCGGCGGCTTCGATCAGGTGGCCTCGATCTCGTGCCGGGCCGCAGTCGCCAGGAAGGCCGAGCGGGTCATCCGGCGCTGCCTGGCCTCGTCGTCGATCGCTTCCAGGAGCCCGCGGTCGATAGAGATATTGACCCGCCGCGAGGATCCCCGGTCCAGAAGCAGCGGGATCAGGACGAAGTCCGCACCGCGCCGCCAGTCGGCAAGCCCCGGGTCGGCCTTGATGGCCTCGATTGAGCGCGGCGGCGGAATGCGCTCGCCGTCGTCGCAAAGCCCCTCGACGTGAAAGGCGAGGGCTTCGCAGCCGTGACGGACGGCATCGTCGACGGTATCCCCGACCGACACGCAGCCCGGGAAATCGGGGAAGCTGACGCCGTAGCCGGCGTCGTCCCGGTGGATGAAGGATACGTAGCGCATTCGTTCCGTCCTCCTCAGGCTTTCCAGCCCGCCTGCCGGTAGATCGAAGCCACCGTGCCGCGCGGGATGTCCTTGTTCGGGTGGGGCACGGTGACCCGCCCGCGTTTCGTGGGGTGCGTGAACTGCCAGTGGCTGCCCTTCGTGGCGACGTGCGTCCAGCCGTCTTCCCGGAGCATGCGGATCAACCTGCCGCTGTTGCGTTCCACTACCTATTCCTTGTTGTGTATCAATATACACAATGCCGCTTCGTCAATGTTACTTTCGTTATCACTTTTTTCGAAAGAATAGACGAAGCGACATGAAACGCAAATCAAAGAAATATTACTATTTATCAAATAATTATCTATACTTTAGGCAACGATGCGGAGTCCCCTGAAACTCTGGAATGGTGGACGCCGCCGCAACCTGGAACGACCAAGATGGATCATGCCTCCTGGACTGCAATCATCTCCCGGGACGAAGGCTGGTGGCTCGGGTGGATCGCGGAGGTTCCGGGGGTGAATGCCCAGGAACGAACGCGCGAAGAACTGCTCGAGACGTTGACCGAGGTTCTGCGAGAAGCGCTGGAGATGAACCGCCAGGACGCGATCGCACTTGCCCCCGGCGGCTACGAGGTAGTCGCCGTCCCGCTCTGACGCACTTACCCCCGGCCGCCGGTCACGTCGATGTGGGAGCCGGTGCAGTAGCTCGCACGGTCGGAGAGGAGCCACATCACGGCCTCGGCCACCTCCTCGGGGGAGGCGATGCGCTTCAAGGGGACGGTGGGCACGATCTTCTCGATTCGGCCCGGCCAGTGGATGTCGGTCTCCACCATGCCGGGGCGGACCGAGTTGCAGCGGATGCCCTGGGCCGCGGTCTCGAGGGCGAGACCGCGGGTGAACGTGTCGACGGCGGCCTTCGACGCGCCGTAGTGCACCCAGTCGAAGGCGCCGGAGACGACCGAGGCGATCGACGAGACGTTGACGATGAGGCCGCCCCGTCCGCCGCGGGCGGTGGACATCCGCCGGACCGCTTCCCGCGCGCAGAGGAAGTAACCCGACACGTTGATCCGGAACACTTCTTCGAGAGTTTCCGCGGTCACGTCCTCGATGAGGGAGTGGCCCCCCGAGATTCCGGCGTTGTTGACGAGGGCGTCGATGCAGCCGAGCTCCGCCTCCGCGCTCGCGAACAGGCGCAGGATGTCGGCCTCCCGGCCGGTGTCCGCCTGGACCACGACGGCCCGCCGCCCCGCCGCCCGCACGTCGTCCGCCACGCGTTTGGCGGCCGCCTCGTCGCGCACGTAGTTCACGCAGACGTCGAAGCCGTCCCGCGCGGCGGCCCGCGCGATCGCGGCCCCGATGCCGCGGCTCGACCCGGTTACAATCACTGACTTCGACGCGCTCATCCGCCCTCTCTCCTGGTTCGTGGATCCTGATTCCTCCCGGACTCGCCCATGATAGCGATGCCCGAAGTCCGCCTCGACAGCATTACCTTCGTTATCCCGGAGCACGGCGGGCAGGTCGTGGTCGCGGGGTCGCACGGCGGGCGTTACTGCGGGTACCTCGCGGCGAAGGCGGGGGTCCTCGGGGTCATTCTCAACGACGCCGCGGTCGGGCGCGACGGGGCGGGCATCGGCTCGCTCGCCGTGCTCGCGCCGCTCGGCATTCCCGCCGCGACCGTGGCCCACGACTCGGCCCGGATCGGCGACGCCGAGGACATGTGCGTTCGCGGGCGTATCAGTCACTGCAACGAGCCGGCGCGCCTTCTCGGCTGCGTGCCCGGACAGCCGTGCGCAGAGGCCGTGCGGCGGATGGCGGAACGCGCCGTGCCCGACGTTCCACCGGAAGCGCCGGCCGGGGAGGAGGCGAGGTTCGTCCTCCGCCCGGCCGGGGACGGCCAGCCCGCGGTCATCGGTTGCGATTCCGCCTCCCTCGTTCGGGCCGAGGATGTCGACCACATCGTCGTGACCGGCTCCCACTGCGGGGTCCTCCCCGGCCGCCCGGGATACGGGCTCGGGGTCCGGGCGTGCGGCGCGGTGTTCAACGACGCGGGCGGGGGAGCGGGCATCGCGCGCCTTCCGGTGCTCGACGCCCAGGAGATCCCGGGCGCGGCGGTCGCCGCCGCGAGCGCGCGGATCGGCGAAGCGCGCTCCACCTGGGAGACCGGCATCGTATCGGCGGTGAACGACCTCGCGGCGTCGCGTGGGGTTCGCGCCGGCATGACCGTCCCGGAGTTCGCGGAGCGGCTCGGCTGAGAGCGGCTCGCATCGTCCGGCCGACCGGAGCGGTAGAGTGGACCGGATCGGGCCGGCGGACCACGCCGCGCGGACTCCTTCGCGGGAGACCGCACGGTACGGCTGAAGACCGGGCAGCCGGCCGGGCCGGGCGCCCGGCCCCGAACATGGAACCGGGCACCGAGCGAACGGCCGGCAACGAACGAACAGCGCGCAGTGAACCTGGAGTCGGGCAACGAACCCGGAGTCCCGAACGACGGACGCAGAGCAGAGGCAGAAACAGATGACGGAGATCGCGAACGACCCGACCCTTCGCATGACCGGAGGCCGTGCCCTCGCGGAGATGCTCAAGATCCACGAGTGCGGGCCGATGTTCGGGATGGGCGGGTTCCAGCTTCTCCCCTTCTACGACGCGATCCGGGAGCTCGGTCTCAGCCACACCCTCATCAACGACGAGCGGTGCGGCGCCTTCGCGGCCGACGCCTTCGCCCGGATCACGGGGCGGCCGGGGGTCTGCGATGCGACCCTTGGCCCCGGCGCGACGAACCTCGCGACCGGGCTCGTGGAATCCCTCAACGCGGGCGTTCCCCTCATCGCGATCATCGGCAACACGAACCGCGCACACTCGTGGAAGAACATGACCCAGGAGTCGCGCCAGGACGAGATCCTCGCGCCGGCCGCGAAGGAGCTGATCCGGGTCGAGGACGGGAATCGCATGCCGGAGCTCGTGCGCCGCGCCTACACCGTCGCCACCTCCGGGCGCCCCGGGCCGGTGGTGCTCGACGTGCCGGAGGATGTGGCGCACGGCGAGTTCGACTACCCGAGGGCCGAGCTCCGGGCCGACGCGAACCGGATCCCTGCCCGCCGCATCCGGCCCGGCAGGGCGGAGACGGAAGCGGCGGCAGACCTGCTTCGACGCTCCCGGCGTCCCCTTGTTCTCGCCGGCGGCGGGGTCCACCTTTCCGGTGCCTGGGCCGCGCTTCGCGAGTTTGCGGAGGCCGAGTCCATTCCCGTCGCCCACACCCTGAGCGGGAAGGGCGCGCTCCCGTGTGGCCATCCGCTCAGCGTCGGCCTCTTCGGGCGCTGGACCCGCATCGCGAACGACCTGATGGAGCAGGCGGACTGTCTGCTCGCGGTCGGCTGCAAGATGGGCGAGATCTCGACCCGGCGCTACGTGCTGCCGCCCGCCTCCATCCCCTTCATCCAGCTCGACATCACCGCGGAGGAGATCGGGCGCTCGAACCGGGTGGACGCGGGGCTGTGGGGCGACGCGGCGGAAGGCCTCCGGGACCTCGCCGCCGCGCTCGGGGACGATGATCCGGCCGCCCGCCGGGCCGCGCGCGAACCCTGGCTCGCGGACGCCGCGGCCCGGATGGCGAAGTGGCGGGAGGAGGCGGAGCCCCGCTACGCCTCCGACGAGCGCCCGATCCACATGGCCCGGCTCATCCGCGAGCTGCAGCAGGTCATGCCGGATGAAGGCGTCCTGGTGGTGGACGGTGGCTTCGCGGCCCATTGGACCGGGCTCCTCTACGACAGCCCGCGGGCGGGGCGCTGCTACGTCGCGAACCGCGGTTTCGCGTCCATCGGCTACGGCCTGCCGGGGGCCATGGGCGCCCAGCTCGCGGCGCGCGCCGAGGGGGGCGACGCCCCCGTCGTCGGGCTCACCGGAGACGGGGGCTTCAACATGGTGCTCGGCGAGCTCGAGACCGCCCGCCGGCTGAAGCTCGGTCTCACCCTCGCCATCGTCAACAACGCGGCGAGCGGGTACGTCAAGGCGCTCCAGCACAGCCTGTTCGGCGGCAACTACCAGTCGAGCGACTTGAGCGAGACGGACTACGCGGCCGTCGCCCGCGCCCTCGGCTGCGAGGGCATCCGGGTGGAAGATCCGGGCCGCCTCGGGGCGGCGTTCCGTGCGGGCATGGCCTCGCGCGACGTGCCGACCATCATCGACGTGGTGGTGACCCGCGACCCCGCGAAGATGCTGCCGGGGGTGGACAGCCGCGCGGCGCCGGTCCGCGCCGGCGACCGCCCCGCCTGACCCGACCCGACCCTCCGGCCGAATCTTGAAAGCCTCCCAAGTGTCATTTTGTGTCATGAAGAATCAACCGGTCGGTGGTAATGCAACCTCGCTCTCGGAGTCGCTTCGTTCATTCCGGGAACCGCTTTGGAACCAGTTACCTGGGTATGAACCCGATCCCGGGTCCGGGTGCGGATCGGCAGTGCCGGGCGACAGGGAGCGGGCAGGTCCGCCGCCCTGGAGGCGCTATAATCGACGTCGATTCACCTTGGAGAAGTTCCCATGAATCGACGCCAGCTTCTGTCCGCGGCCGCCGCGCTCGCGTTCGTCGCCCCGGCGGCGCGCGCTGGCGGTTTGCCGTTCGTGAAGTACAGCCCGGACGCCTACGAGCAGGCGCTGTCGAGCGGGAAACCCCTGCTCCTCGACTTCTACACCGAATGGTGAGGGGTCTGCCGAGCGCAAGAACGCACCGTGAGTGCGTTGATCAAGGAGAACCCCGACTATCAGGCCGTCACCGTGATGCAGGTCGACTGGGACGTGCACAGCGGCAGCGAAATCGCGAAAGAGCACTCCGTGCGGCGGCGCACCACCCTGGTGATGTTGAGCGGCGGCGAGGAGGTGGGCCGGGTGATCGGCAGCACGAGCCGTGACGACATCGAAGCCCTGTTCAAGGCCGCGATCTAGTCTCCCCTCGTCTCATGCAATGCCGGCCCGGAGACCGCTCCGGGCCGGTGAGACGCCCGCCCGGGCCGCCCCGTCACAGACCGTTTCCAGACCACTTCGGGGAGTGGGTGCATGTCCGGTACCGGAATCCCGGATGCAGCCCGAGCCGCGCCGCCGCGCGCCGTGTCCGAGCCGCCGCGCCGCCGCCGGAAAGGCGCCGGGAAGGCGCCGACGTCTCGAAGTAACATGTAGCCAGGCGGAAGCCGGGCAGAATCCAGCCGGCGGGCTCATGGCACTTCCCGATATCAGCGACCCCGAACCAGGAAACTCCGTCCGACAATGACTTATGTCTGGGCTTACGTCGCGGGCACCCTGACCCTGATCAACCCGTGCGTGCTGCCGCTCCTGCCCATCATCATCGCCGCCGCCTTTCAGAGCAGCCGCCTGGGGCCCCTGATGCTGGCCGTCGGCCTCACCCTGTCGTTCGCCGTCATTGGCGTGGGGGTGACCGCGTTCGGCCACTTGGCGGGCATCGACGACGGGCTGATCAACCGGATTGCCGCGGTCGTCATGGTGGCATTCGGCGTGATCCTGCTCGTTCCCCGCGCGCAGGCTCTGCTGGCCCGCGTCGCGTCGCCGGTGGCGAACCGCGCCAACATCGGGATCGACCGGGTGCAGGGGGCGGGCGCCGCCGGGCAGCTCGCGGTGGGCGTGCTCCTCGGCGCGGTGTGGTCTCCCTGCGTCGGCCCCACCCTTGGCGGCGCCATCGGCCTCGCGGCCAGCGGCGAGAGCCTGGGGCAGGCCGGGGTCACCATGCTCGCCTTCGGCGTCGGGGTCTCCACCGTGCTGATGGGGCTCGCCTACGGCTCGCGGGAGATCCTGACTGCGCGCCGGGAACGGCTGATGGCCTGGATGCCGTGGGCGAAGCCGGTCATGGGCGCCTCGCTGCTGCTGGTCGGGGTCGCGATCTTCTTTCACATCGACCGGATGATCGAGAGCCGGCTGCTCGACCTCATGCCGGGCTGGCTCGTGGACCTCTCGGTCATCGTCTAGGGTGTCGTCCGGGGTGAGAGCACGATGACTTCGATCGATCCGGGGCCCGCCGGTCGTGGATGCCCGGCGCGGCGGTCGACTCCATCCCGCCTGAACCGTCGAGCTTCGCCGTGTCGAGGTCCCGGACGATGAGTGCGGCGGCGGCCGTGACCCTGCCGAAGACCCCGAGCTTCCGCCTGGACGGCCGGCGCGCGCTCGTGACCGGGGCCGGCCGGGGGCTCGGGCTCGCAATGGCCGCCGCGCTCGCCGAGGCGGGCGCGGAGGTGGTCCTGGCCGCCCGGAGCGGCGCGGAGGTCGAAGCCGTTGCCGAGGCCATCCGGAATCGTGGGGAGCGGGCGCGTGCGTTCGCCCTCGACGTCACCGACACCGAGCGGGCGAGGGCCGAGATCGCGACCCGCGGCCCGTTCCAGGTCCTGGTGAACAACGCCGGCACCAACCGCCCGGCTCACTTCCTCGACATGACGGAAGAGGACTACCAGGCCGTCTCGGATCTCAACGTACGGTCCGCCCTGTTCGTCGCGAAGGCCGTCGCCGAGGGCCTCGTCGAGGCCGGGGTCCCGGGTTCGATCGTCAACGTGTCCTCCCAGATGGGTCACGTCGGGGGGCCGAAGCGAACCGTCTATTGCGCGACCAAGCACGCCCTCGAAGGGGCCACCAAGGCGATGGCCTGGGAGCTCGCGGAGCACGGCATTCGGGTCAACACCATCTGCCCCACCTTCATCGAGACTCCCATGAGCCGCCCCATGCTGGAGGACGCCAAGTTTCGCGACTTCGTCACGCAGCGGATCGCGACGGGGGCGGTCGGTCGGGTGGAGGACGTGATGGGGGCGGTGATCTATCTCGCCTCCGACGCATCCTCGCTGGTGACCGGATCGGCGCTGATGATCGACGGCGGCTGGACCGCGGTCTGAGCCGCCCGCCGCCGGGGGCAAGGAACGAGAGCGTGATCGAGGGCCCGTCATGACGAGACTGGGGGACTCGCTGGCCGTCTACTTCGAGCGGCGCATGGCCCGCATCTTCCTCCTCGGGATCATCAGCGGCTTTCCATGGGTGCTGATCGGGAGCAGCCTCAGCCTCTGGCTCAAGGAAGACGGCCTCAGCCGCAGCACCATCGGTTGGGCCGGCCTCATCTTCGGCGTCTACGCCTTCAACTTCCTCTGGGCGCCGCTCATCGACCGGGTCCGGTTGCCCTGGCTGTCGGAGCGGCTCGGACACCGGCGCGCTTGGATCGTCACCCTTCAGGCCGTGATCCTGGTGTGCCTCGTCCTGTGGAGCGCCGTCGAGCCGACCGCGAACCTCACCGGCGTCATCGCCATCGGCCTCGTCATCGCCATCGCGTCCGCGACCCAGGACATCACCATCGACGCCCTCCGGATCGAGCAGATCGGCCGGGCGGAAGCTGAAGCGATGGCCGCGGGCGCGGCCACCGCGGTCGTCGGTTGGTGGACGGGGTACAAGCTCGGCGGCATCGTCGCGCTGGAGACGGCCCAGACCTTCCAGAACGCGGGGGTCGAGGACTACTGGCAGGCCACGTTCCTCGTGCTCGGGGTCGTCGTCGTCCTTTGCAATATCGGACTCTCGTTCGTTCGCGAGTCGACCTCGGCGGAACGCATCGCGGCCCAGGCCGAGGACGACGAGCGGATCGCTTCGCGCCTCGCCGTCTCCGGCCCGACCGGCCGCGCCGCCGCCTGGCTCGGCGGAACCGTCATCGGCCCGTTGATGAGCTTTTTCCGGCAGAACGGATTCGCGATCGCGGCCGCCGTGCTCGGCTTCATCTTCCTGTTCAAGATAGGCGAGGCGTTCCTGGGGCGGATGTCCCTCATCTTCTACAAGGAGATCGGGTTCTCCAAGTCCGACATCGCCCTGTACTCCAAGGGGCTCGGCTGGGTCACCACCGTGGCGTTCACCGTGCTGGGCGGGCTCTTCGCGATCCGGATCGGCCTGGTGCGGGCCATGTTCGTATCCGGGATCGCCATGGCCCTCACGAACCTCCTGTTCGCGGTGCTCGCCTGGGCGGGCAAGTCCGAGCCGTTGTTCGCCGCGGCGGTGGTGATGGACGACCTCACGAGCGCCTTCGCGACCGTCACTTTCGTCGCCTTCATCTCGATGCTGGTGGACCGGACCTATACCGCTACGCAGTACGCGTTGCTCGCCTCGATCGGGACGGCGGGGAGGACTCTCTTCGCCGCGTCCTCCGGCGCTCTCGTCGACTGGCTGGAAGGAGACTGGGGAACGTTCTTCGTGATCACGACCCTGATGGTGCTCCCGTCCCTCGTGTGCCTGTGGGCCATCCGCAGGAAGCTCGTCGCCATGCTGGCCGGCGCGAGGGTGCGGCTCTTCGGAAAGGAGATGGAAGACGCAGCGCAGGGAGCCTCCTGATACCTGCGTTGCAGCGGCCGGCCCCCGGCCGGCCCTCCGCCGTTGCCGTGCCGGGCCCGATTCTTGACGGCCTTGTTACTTGATCATCGAGAAAATGATTGAAGGCACCAATGGTTCACCGGGCGGCTGGATAGCTTCAATGCAGATGTTCGCCTCCGGGTTATTGGCCGACATCAGTACCTCCAGAACGTCACCCGACTCCAGCGGGACAATTCCCTGCGAAATGATGACGTCCTTGGCCATGCTGCCGGCATCCTGACAAAGCTGCACGTTGGAATTGGCCACATCACTTCCGTTTACCCGCAGCCACAAGTCAAAACAGCCCAGCGGTCCTGCACCTTCGCGCCCAACCTGGGGGGCGGCGACGACCAGATATGGTCCGGCTTCACTGACGGTGATCTTGTCGTCCGCCAGAGCAATGCCGTTGGCTGCGTCCGTTATGTCGATCCTGACTACTTCAGGTGCCGTGCCCGGGCATTGGGAAATGGACGAGGATGCCTGTAGATACTGGCCGGCGTTCGCCACGCTCACCGACAGCACGAGCAAGACCAGTGTAGAACTCAGCTTCTTCATGAGATTGGCTCCTTTGCCATACCTGCTTGTTCCGCAACCTAGCACGCTGATGGTGTCGGAGCAAAATTCTCTCGCTGCAACCCGGGACCCTCCTCCCGGTCGAGCTCTCGCGTCCCGCGTCCCGCGCTCCGGCGCTCCGGCGCTTCGGCGCTCGCGCTCCACGATACTCGCAATCGAGTCTTTCGATGTCTGGCTCATCGTCTCCCCCCGTTGACCGCCCCTTCGATTGACGGACTCCGGCCAGTGGAGGAGGGGCCGGGGATATAATTCGGACGAGGGGATGCGTTCCAGAACAACCGGGGAAGACACCGATGTCGCTCAACACCTATCTCTTCTTCGACGGCAACTGCCGTGAAGCGTTCGAGTTCTATCGCTCGGTGTTCGGCGGGGAGTTCTCGGTGCTTCAGGCCTTCGGCGACGGGCCGCCGGACATGAACGTGCCGGAGTCCGAGAAGGACCGGATCATGCACGTCTCCCTGCCGATCGGATCCGGCGTGCTGATGGGGAGCGACAGCACCTCGGCCTTCGGGCCGCCCCCTGTGCAGGGCAACAACTTCGCGATTTCCGTCGTGGGCGAGAGCAGGGAGCACTGCGACCACGTGTTCGCCGGGCTTTCGGTTGGCGGCACGGTCAAGATGGCGATGCAGGAGACCTTCTGGGGCGCCTATTTCGGAAACTGGACGGACCGCTTCGGCATCGACTGGATGATCAACCACGACCTTTCGCAGGCGTGAGCGGGGGGCCTGCCGTCCGGACCCTTCGGCCGATATGAACGGCGACTGCCGCGCCTTCGGATGCACCGTTCCGACCGAGATGGTCGGCGAGCTGGCCGACGTGTCGGCGCTGCTCGTCGCTCCGAATCGGCTCCGACGGCGTCTCGCGGACGACGGCTACGCGCTGCTCCGGGGCGTGCTCGACGAAGGCGAGGTCATGGCGGCCCGCGAGGCCGTGTTCCGACGGCTTCACGAGGTGGGGGAGATCGATTCGCCCGCCCGGGACGGCATCGCCACCGGCGCGAGCCGGCGGCGGACGGTGGCCGGCGATCTCGGCCGGTTCTGGAAATCGGTGGTCGACATGCCAGCGCTCCGGCGGGTGACCAACGGCCCGCGCCTCGGCCGGGTCATGGAGACGGTCTGGGGCGAGCCGGCCCGCGGCATGGACTACCTCTTCCTTCGTGCCGGCGCCCCCGGGAGCGCGACCGGCCTGCACTACGATTTTCCGTTCTTCACCCGAGCCACCCCGCGGATGTACACGGTGTGGGTTCCCGTCGGACCCGTTCCGGTGACCGACGGTTCCCTCGTGGTGGTCGAGGGATCGCGCCGCTTCGACGACATCCTGGAGCACCTCGACGGGTTCGACATCGAGCTCGACGATACCCGGAAGGCGGAGGTGTCGCACGATCCCGTCGCATTCGCCCGCGAGCGCGGATGCCGCCTGCTGACCGCCGATTTCGCGCCCGGCGACATCCTCGTCTTCGACATGTTCACGATGCACGGCTCGCTCGACAACCATTCGCCCCTCGGGCGGGTGCGCCTGTCCTGCGACGTTCGCTACCAGCCGTCGGCGGACCCGTTCGACCCCCGCTACTTCGGGCCGGACCCGGGGGGCACCTTCGGCGGCGGCTACGGCGAGCTCAACGGCGCGAAGCCGCTCGACGAGCCGTGGCATCGCCGGTAGTCGGACGAGAGCCGCTGGCCCGGAAAAATCACCGATTTTCGTCGCGAGGGCGCCGCGAAGCTGCGAAGCACAATGCCGTGGTAGCGGGCCGCACGGACCGCAAGAGCGCTTACGCGCTGGCGAAGGCGTAGCCGACAAGCGCGTTCGCGCTGTCGAAGCGGCTTGAGGGAGTACGGCCCGGTACCGCGGCGACCTTGGGAGCGCGAAGCGACAGATTGGCGTCCGCAGCAGGAAATCGGTGATTTTTCCGGGCTTGCCTCCATTTGGGCCGGCGCATTGCGTTCTGTTCTCGGGACCTGGATCAGGACCTGGCCGAGGCGTGTCGCAGGACGAACCGTGTCGGTGGGGGCGAGCGTGGCACTGTCGGCGGGCGCTACGGACCCCCCGGCTCGAGTTCGGCGAGAAATTCCTCCACGTCCCTCCACAACAGCGGCCGGAGAACCCGGGCGTCCTCCAGAACGATACGAAGCTGCCTCCCGTCGATCTCGGCGCTGTAGGCGTGCCGGACGACGTGGCGGAAGCGGCGCAGGTTGACGAGAAGCGATAGAGCTTCACCGGACACGGCGGCCGGCCGGACGCCGGGTACCGCGACCCGCATTCGCCTGAGGAGCGCCGTGTGATAACCGGAGCCGGCTGTGACATGGTTCTCGCAGGCGTCCGCAACAAGTTCGAACAACCCTTCCGCCGCGCTGTAGAGGTTGTGCAGTTGCAGGGCAAGACTCTCGAGGCCGGCGGGACCGGACACCCGTTCTCGCTCATCGATGCGGTCGTAGACGGCGGCGATCTCGAGGAGCTGCGCCCGAACCTGCGCCGCGAACGCTACGTACCGATCCGGGTCCATCTCAGTCCCGTCCGTCGAATCGAATCGGCGAAATGACAAGTGTCGATCGGCACCAGGTCGATCTCGCGCTCCAGTCCCTCTTCCAGGTGGCCCATGAGCGCGAAGTAGGCGCGGGGCTCGAGGTCGGGGACGGCGATATCGACATCGGAACGAGCATCGAAGCGGCCGGGGCGAACGACGGAGCCGAACAGGATCGCCTCGTCCAGATCGACCGGCGATTCATCAAGCAGACGCAACGCCCGCGCCCGCACCGCAAGGCGCAGCTTCTCGCGTTCCGTCCGCTGCCGCTCCAGCGCCCGGTCCAGGACGTCGGTCTTGAATCCACCCGCCATGCGCCGAGTATAGGTGCGCCCGTGCGGTCCGTAACGATGGTCCCGATGGTGCGGGAGCGGGATGGCGGCGAGATCTCCGGGCTCGGCTACCCTGCATCCGAGCCGGAAGGGTTGGCGAGGTGGCGGTTCTCCGTGTAGTACCGGCGTACCGCCTCGCGGCGGCGGCGGTCCCGGGCCGGCTGCTCGGGTGGGATCCCGGCCTCCTTCCGGGCGCGGGCCATCAGCTCGGCCTCCATCTCCGCGAGATCGAGGTTCGCGAGGCGCCCGTCCCGGAGCACGTCGCGCCCGTCCACGACCAGGTGCTGGACGTGGCTCGCGGTCGCCCGGGTCAGCAACACGTCCACTTCGTTCTCGCTCGGGACCAGGAAGTCGTCGCTCATCGCCGCGTAGTCGAGGGCCACGAGGTCGGCGCGCGCGCCGGCCGCGATCGTCCCGTGGTCCTCGGCGCCGTCGATGATCCGGCCGCCGTCGCGGTAGACCCCCTCGAAGAGCCGGGCGGGCGGAAGGGCCGGCTCGAGCCCGGTACCGTTGTGGAGCCTCCAGGTAAGGCGAAGGTCCCGGAAGTAGTCCTGGTCGTCGTCGTGAGCGCCGCCGTCGAGCCCGAATCCGAAGCGCACGCCGTGCTCGATGAAGCGGGAGAGCGGGGCGACCCCGGAGCGAAGCCGCAGGTTCGAGGAGGTGTTGACCGCCACCGTCACCCCGCGCGCGGCGAGCAGCTCGCACTCGGGCTCGGTGAGCTGCACGCCGTGGGCGACGGCAAGGCGGGGCGAAAGGAGGCCGATGTCGTCGAGGTGCCGGAGGATGCCCTGCCGATAGGTGAAGTCCAGCCACTCGCGCTGCCGCGGCGACTCCAGCAGGTGCATGTGGACGCGACGGTCGTGGTCCGCCGAGGCCCGCGCGATGCGCTCCAGGGTCGAGTCCCGGCACCACTGCGGCCCGATCGGTCCGTACTGCACCCGGAACCGTTCGCTCTCGAACGCGGTCGCGATCGCCTCCACCTGGTCCACCAGGTGCTCGGCGGGGACCGTGCGGGACAGGGCCGCGTTCAGGCGGGCCTGGTCCACCGGGTCGAGGTGCGGAAGCAACGCGCGCTGGTCGCCGTAGGCGAAGGCGTTGCGATCGAGGATCGGGCACGAGAAGGCGACCCGGATACCGACATCGGCCGCCGCCCGGGCGACGCCGGCCGCCTCGCCGGCGAGCCGGTCCGCGGCGAGCGAGTTGTGGCAGTGCACGGTTGCGCCGATGCCGGAATGCGCCATCCGGCCGAAGGCGACGGCCGCTTCGAGCCAGGGGTCGATGGTCGGCCGGCCGGTGAGCGAGGCGATCCAGCACTCGAGGGCGTCGTCGGCGCCGCCGAGGGCGAGCGGTCGAAGCCCGTAGCCGTGGTCGTGAGCATTCACCATTGCGGGCAGCGCGAGGAGATCCTCCTCCGCACGCCGGCCGGCGTCGGCGGCCCCGGAGTTCACCGATCGAATCCGGCCGTCCTTCACCTCCACGACCGCATCCCGGAGCACCGCCTCCCGTCCGGGCGCGGCGAGGAGCCGCCGGAACGAGAGGATCCGCGAGCTCATGCGGCCCGGGTCTCGAAGTCCGCCGCGAAGCGTGCGAGCGCCGCCTTGAGGTGCGCGGCCATCGTCCGCACCGCGACCGTCGGCGAACGATCCGACGACATGATGAGGGAGAGCCGGAGCCGGGTCAGCCGCTCGTCTTCGAGGCGCACCGCCACCAGCCGTCCGCTGCCGAGCTCCTCCACGAAGCCGAGACGGGTATAGAAGGCGACGCCGGCGCCCCGGAGCAGAAGCCGCTTCATGAGGGCCAGGGTGTTGGAAGTCAGCACGGGCTGGTGCGCGCGCTTGAACGCCTCCATCTCGTCGCCGAGGAAGGCGCCCATCGAGCTCGAACTTTCCTGGTAGATGAGCGGATAGGCGCCGCATTCCTCCAGGGTCACGGAGGATTGGCCGGCGAGATCGTGGTCCGGGGCCATGATGGCGTGCATGGCGCACGGAACCTGCCCGAGAACGCTGATCCCGCGGCGGAGCGGGGAGTGGAAGGTTAGAGCAAGGTCGGCGCTGCCCTGGGCGATCGCCTGCGTCGTCCTCATGGGATCGCCCGAGATCACCCGGACCTCCACGGCCGGGTGATCGGCGATGAATGGCGACAGCGCCTCGGGCAGGAAATGGACCGTGAGGCTGTCGAGGGTGAGGATGGTGACCGTGCCGCTGATCACGCCCTTGCGGTTGTCGACCTCGCTCTTCAGGCGAGCGAAGTCCCGGAGCGTAGCCCGGAAATGGCCGAGGACCAGGCGCCCGCTGTCGGTCAGCCGCATCCCGTCCGGGCGCCGCTCGAAGAGCGGCGTGCCGAATTGGCTCTCCAGCTTGAGAATCTGCCGGTTGACGGCCGAGGCCGACACGCTGAGCCGCTCCGAGGCACGCCGGATCGAGCCCTCCTCGGCGACCGCTTCGAAATAGCGCAGTACCGGGGCGTGCATCCGCCTGGGCGCTAGTCCGCGTCCGCGTCCGGGTCCCAGTCCGCGACCACCGGATGGTCCATTTCGGTGCAATAGTCCGGACCGACGCCGCCGGGGCTGCCCCAGCCGGTGACGCCGCTCCCGAAGAACTCCGCGTTGACGGCCATGAACGGGGCGGACTCGCAGGGCAGATCCTCCTCGGCAAAGATCGCCTCGACCGGACATACCGAGACGCAGATGGCGCAGTTCACGCACTCGTCCGGCTGGATGTAGAACATCCGGCCGCCCTCGTAGATGCAGTCGACCGGGCAGACGTTGGTGCAGTCGCCGTCCTTCACGTCGATGCACGCTTCGGCAATGACGTAGGTCATGCGCCCGCCCCTCCCCGCGCCCTCAACTCAACGCCCCTTCCAGACGGGCGCCCGTTTCTCCCGGAACGCGGCGACCCCTTCGCCGGCGTCCTCGCTCTCGAGGGCGGCGACGAGGCTCGGGAGGCAGGCGCCCCGGGCTTCTCGCTCCCCGAGGTGCGCGGTGTCCGCGACGGACCGCTTGATCGCCCCGAGGCTGAGCGGTGCGCAGGCGAGGATGTCCTTTACCCATGCGTCCACCGCCCGGTCCAGCTCGGCGTCCGGCACCACCTCGTTGACGAGTCCCGAGGCGAGCGCCTCCGCGGCCCCGATGCGCCGCCCGGTGAGGAGGAGGCCCATCGCGAGGGCGCGCGGCAGCCGGCGGGGCAGGGTGACCATGGCATCGAGAGGCAGCCGGCCGACCCGGGGCTCGGGCAGGCCGAAGGACGCGGACTCCGCGGCCACGAGGAGGTCGCATCCAAGCGCCATCTCGAAGCCGCCGCCGAGGGCGATGCCGTTGATGCGCCCGACGATGGGCACCGGAAGGCGTCCGGCGAGCGCGATCCCCCCGAAGCCGTGGCGCCCGGAGCGGGCCCAGTAGGCGAGGCCGCCGGGGCCGTCCTCCTTGAGGTCCGCGCCCGCGCAGAACGCGCGGCCGGTCCCGGAGAGCACGACGCAGCGTACGCCGGGGTCGCGCGCGACGGCATCCCAGATCTCGTTGAGGGCCGCGTCCGTCGCCGAATCGACCGCGTTCAGGCGGTCCGGCCGATCGAGGGTGACCCGTGCGACCCCGTCCGCGCGGCGAAAGCGGACTCCCGCGCCGCCGTCTGCGGCGCCGTCGTTCATGCCGCCGACTCTTCGCCGCTCCGATCCAGCTCCGCCAGCACCTCGTCGCGGTGCTCGCCGAGCCGCGGAGGCGGATGGCGGATCGCGAAGGGGGCGGCCGACATCTCGATCGGCGAGCCGAGGAGGCGTACCGGCCCGGTGGCGCTCGGCTCCGATTCGACGATCATCCGGTTGAACGCGGTCTGGGGATCGTCCAGCGCCTCCTCGAGCGACCGCACCGGCGCGCAGAGGATGTCGACGGCCTCGAGGCGCTCCACCCAACGGGCGGTCGTACCGCCGGCGAACGTCTCGCGGAAGATGGCCTGGAGCTCTGGTCGGTGCGCCTTCTGCTGCTCGAGGTTCGCGTATCGCGGGTCGGCGGACAGATCGTCGAGATCGAGCGCGCGGCAGATCTCGCGGAGCGGGTTCTCCTTGAACGCCCCCACCATCACGATGGCGCCGTCCGTGGTCTCGAACACGCCGGCGAGCGGCATCGCCGCCCAGTTGAGATCGCGCCCGCGCATGAGGTGCATGGCGGCCTCCTGCATCTGCATCGCCAGCATCGAGTTGTAGAGGGAGACCGAGATCTCCTGGCCCTCGCCGATCCGCTCGCGTTGCAGCAGGGCGAGCAGGATGCCCTGCACCAGGTGCATGCCGGCCGCGTAGTCCGCGAGTGCGGTCGGGTAGATGGACAGGGGGATCTCCGGCCCGGCCCGCCGGTGCATGGCCCCCGTCATGGCCTGGGCGAGCACGTCCTGGCCGCCCTTTCTCACGTAGGGTCCGTCGCGCCCGTAACCGCTCCCCATCGCCCAGATGATGCGCGGGTTGATGCGCTTCAGCTCCTCGTAGCCGAAGCCCATCCGCTCCATGACCCCGGGGCGGAAGTTGTTCACCACCACGTCCGCGGTCTCGACGAGCCGCCGCACGACGTCCCGGTCCGCCTCGGACTTGAGGTCGAGGGCCAGGCTTCGCTTGTTCCGGTTGAGGCTCGCGAACACCGGGTTGTTGCCGCCGTCCGGGTCCTCGCCGACGCTCCAGCGCGAGAGGTCGCCCATCCCGGCCCGCTCGATCTTGATGACGTCCGCCCCGTAGTCGCCGAGCATCTGGGTGCAGCACGGTCCCATCATCACCTGGGTGAAGTCGAGGACCCGCACCCCATCGAGGGGGAGGGCGGTCGCGCCGTTCTTCGCGGGCGCCGGCATCAGGCCGCCTCCGGCGCGGCGGTCCGCGCGTTGGCCGCCGGGCGGTCCCCGGGGTCCGCCCCCTGCGCGTGCATCCGCTGCTGGATTCGGCGCACCTCGACGTTCCGGACGGTGATGCCCCCGTCGAGGGCGAGCGCGGCCGCGACACCGGCCGCCTCGCCCATCGCCATGCAGGGGGGGATCTCGCGGCTCACCTTCTGCGCCTGCGGGGTCGCGGAGTAGTGGCGGCCGGCGACCAGCATCTGCTCGACCCCGACCGGCAGCAACGCCCGGTAGGGCGTGTAGTAGTCGCGGCCGCGGCAGACCGAATCCGCAAAGTGGACCCGGTCCATCACGTCCGCCTTGGTGACGACGTACTCGCCCTTGAGGAGCCGGGTCTGGCGTACCCCGGTCTGGGGAGCGAAATCGACGAAGTACGTACGCTCGAAGCCGGGCACGTTCTCGCGGGCGAAATCGAGGAGGGCGCGCATCCGGCGGCGCCCCTCGAACTCCGCCGCGGTGAGATCCGCCACCTTCATTCCGTCGAAGCCCGTCATGTGCGGGCAGTTGCACCAGACGACGCCGGGGAGCGGGGTCTTCAGCCACCAGTACTGCCAGCAGCCGCCGATGAGGCGCTTCGCCTGGCGATCGACCTCCGCGAAGCGCTCCGGCTCCTCGAACTGGAAGCGCTCGGCGGCATCCGTGTCGACCCCGCCGATGCGCGATACGGTGCTTACGATGTAGGCGCCCTCCTCGAACGCGGCGCCCGCGCTCGCGGCGACGTCGAGGTCGCCGGTCGCGTCGATCACCACGTCGCCGCGGATCGCCTGCGCGCCCTCCTTGGTCTCGACGACCACCCCGGCCGCCCGTCCGTCCTCGACCAGCGCGGACTGGAACCAGCTATGCAGGCGAAGCTCGACCCCCGCCTCCGCGACCATGTCGAGGGCGGCGTGCTTGAAGCCGTCCGGGTCGAAGGCGGCGGCGAAGATGATGGGGTGCGGCTTGGTGTGAGTGTGAAAGTCGAATACCCCCCAGCGCGACCACTTGCGCCACATGGCCTCGGAGGCCCGCACCGCGGGGTCGCGGTCGGCCTCGGCCGGGTATACGCAGAGCCCGCGGCGGTGCATGCGCTCGATCATCTCCATCGCGAGGCCCCGGACGGAGATCTCGGTGTCGTTGTGCATGTCGTCGAGCACCAGGACCATGCCGCCCGAGGCGAGGCCCCCGAGGTAGGGATAGCGCTCGACCAGGGTCACGCTCGCCCCGTTGCGGGCGGCGGAGACGGCGGCCGCGATCCCGGCTGCCCCCCCGCCCACCACCACCACGTCCGACGCGGCGACCACCGGGACCCTGGATTGAGGCCGTATCAAGGAGTTGGACATTTCCATGCAGCTTTCTCCACGTAGCTTCGCGCGACTCCCGCGCGCATCCCGGCCATGGTCAGACCAGGGTCAGAACACCTCCGGGGGCTTCCACTTGAGCACCCGGCGTTCGACGAGGGTGACGATGGCGAACGCGGTGACGGCCATCCCGGCGCCGAGGATCACGGTGGCGTAGAGGAGCGGCGCCCGGTAGTTGTAGGTGGCCTCGAGGATGAGGGCGCCGAGGCCGTAGTTGGAGCCGATCCACTCCCCGACGATGGCCCCGATGACGCATGTGGTCGACGCGATCTTGAGGGCCGCGAACAGGAAGGGGAGGGAGCTCTGGAGCCGGACCTTGAAGAGCACCTCCCGGCCGCTTGCGGACAGGACCCGCATCAGCTCGATCATCTGGGGGCTCACCGCCTTCAACCCGCGCACCATGTTGACCAGGGTGGGAAAGAAGCAGATGAGGGCGGCGATGACGATCTTCGGCGCGTAGCCGTTCCCGAGCAGGAGGACCAGGATCGGGGCGACGGCAATGATCGGGATCGTGTTGATGAAGACCGCGATGGGATAGAACGCCCGCTCCGCGAGCTGGCTGTGCACGAACCACACCGCGAGCACCGCGGCGACGGTGTTGCCGACGAGGAAGCCGGAAGCCGCCTCCATCAGCGTCGGCCAGAAGTTGAGCCAGAGAATGTCGCCCCGTTCCACGAATACCTGGAGGACCTGGATCGGGCTCGGGGCGATCCAGGTCGGCACCCCGAACCCGAAGACGATGCCCTGCCAGAGCGCGAGCATCCCGACCGCGGCCGCGATCGCGGGGCCGCGCCGACGCCACGCGCCCCGGGACCGGCCCCGGTCCTGGTCGCGGCGTCCCGGATCCGTCGCCGGGCGGCCCGCGCCGCCACCGCCGGCCGCCGTCGTCCCGCCGTCCCGTTCGCCCCGGCCGGTCAACTCGACTCCTCCAGCAGCCCGCGAAGGTGCGCGGTGACCTCCACGAACCCGAGGGTGTCGCGGATCGCAAGGGTCCGCGGCCCCCCGAAGTCGATGTCCACGTACTCGCGCACCCGGCCGGGATGCGCCGACAGCACCAGGCATTTCTGCCCGAGGAAGGTCGCCTCCGGAATCGAATGGGTGACGAAGATGATGGTCGTGCCCGTCTCGCGCCAGATCCGGAGCAGCTCCTCGTTGAGCTTGTCGCGGGCGATCTCGTCGAGGGCGCCGAAGGGCTCGTCCATGAGCAGCACCCGGGGCCGGCAGACGAGGGCCCGGGCGATCGACACCCGCTGCCGCATGCCGCCGGAGAGCTCGTGGGGAAGCGCCGCCTCGCGGCCCGAGAGACCCACCAGGGAGAGCAGCTCGTCCGGCTCCGCGTGCTTCTCCACCACTCCGTCCCGACCTCCGACCTCGAGCGGCAGGCGCACGTTGTCGATGGCGCTCCGCCAGGGGAGCAGGGTGGCGTCCTGGAACACGAAGGCGAAGTCGCGGGCGAGCCTCGCCTCCTCCGGAGTGCGGCCGAACACGCTGATCTCGCCGTCGCTGGCGGGGACCAGGTCCGCAACCGCCCGGAGAAGGGTGGACTTGCCGCACCCCGACGGACCGAGCATGGTGACAAGCCCACCGGAGGGCACGTCGAAGCTCACCCCGTCGAGCGCGGTGACCGGGCCGGTATCACTCTCGAACCGTACCGCGAGGTCCCGCACCGATACCGCGGTCCCCCGGGCGACCGGGGTAGAGGCCGGCGGCGCCGCGGACTCTGCCGCCACCGGACTCATCCGAAGCGACTCCCGAAGCGCTTCCCCGGGTCGCGCCGCCGCCGGTCACCCCTGTTCAGGCCGCCGCCCTCCCGCTCTCACCCGATCTGCTTCCGCAGGGCTTCGGTCGCCGCGAGGATGTCCGTCGTCATCACGTCGCCGACC
This sequence comes from Gammaproteobacteria bacterium, assembly GCA_965223775.1. Taxonomy (GTDB): domain Bacteria; phylum Pseudomonadota; class Gammaproteobacteria; order HK1; family HK1; genus JAJDXW01. The sequence goes on from OZ245021.1 coordinate 180,166, forward strand.
GCCGGTACGTCTCCCTGGAACTGCTCGAGATCGGCGTAGACGTCGATCTGCTTCTGCCAGTTGTCCGGGTTCATGGCCGCCCAGCCCTCGGTGGCAGTGGTGTCGTCGAAGGAGAAACCGAGGACCGGTCCCACCGCGTCGAGCTCGCTCGCCCGATCGAGGTTCACGTACTCCTCGACCAGGTGATCGACAGCCGCCTCCGGGTTCTCCCGCGCATAGCCCCATCCGCGGGCGGAGCCGGTGAGGTAGCGGACGAGAACGTCCCCGTGCTCGGCGAGCATCTCGTCCGTCGTGTAGTAGACGTTGGCGTAGAGCTGGATCCCCGCATCCCACAGCATCATGTCGACCCGGCCGTCCCCGAGGACCTTGAGCGCGTTGGTGTTGGTCATCCATCCGGTGACCGCCTGCGCCTGCCCGGTCATGAGCTGGTTCATGTCGCTGCCCATCTTCACCACTTCGACCTGATCCTCGGCGATGCCGTTGAGGGCAAGCAGCGCCCGGAGCAGGATGACCGCCGTCGGCTGGGTGGCGATGGTCTTCCCGACCATGTCCTGCGGGGTGCGGATCGGGTTGTCCGCGAGCGAGAAGTAGGTGAACGGATGCTTCTGGTAGCCGGCCGCGAACGCCTTCACCGGGATGCCCGCGGAGCGCGCCAGCATCAGGGAGGGGCTGGACGAGAGCTGTCCGACCCCCGCCCGCCCGGCCGCGACCGAGGCGACCCCGTCCACCCCCGGACCGCCCGGGGTCACGGAGAGCTCGATGCCTTCCTCGGCGTAGTAGCCGAGCCGCATTGCGCAGACCTCGCCGAGGATCCCGTTGCTCGCGAGCCATCCAAGCTGCATGCTGACCTCGGCCGTGTCGGCGGCCAGGGCTCGGACGCTGATGAAGGACGATGCGGCGGCTGCCGCTCCGAGGGCGCCGCCGTACTGAAGGAGCCGCCGGCGGCTCGGCCGCGGCCCGATCATGGTGTGTTCTGACATGCTTCGACTCCTCACTCCTCAATGACGTTGGACTCGTGCGCGCCTGACTGCGCCTCGCGCGCCGACGAAGGCCCCGGACGCGCGGCCGTGCAAGCCTGCCGGCCCGGTCCCGCGCGGCGCGGCCCGGACCGGGCCGCGCCTTCGTCGCGGGGACAGCCTATTCTGATCGAGCGTTCGAAGGAAGTGCTGATTTCCGAGTGCCCTGTTGCCATTCCGGCATCACCTTGCCCCTCGCCCAACCGGTCGCGGATCGGCGGAGCCCGCCCCGCCCCTTGCGCCCCCGACCCGGGTCCGGATTCGGAACCCGACGGACCGAAGCGCCCCAATCGAACCGGGTTTGACTGCAAACATCCGCATTCATAGACTGCATATAGTGATGTCGATCCAGGAACAGGCCGGGAAATGGCATGAAAACGATGACCGTCCGCAACGTGTCGCCCGAGCTCGCCGAGGCTCTTGAGGCGGAGAAGCGCCGCCGCGGCCTCTCCCTCAACCGTACCGTGCTCGCGTTGATGAGGGAAGCCCTCGGTATCTCGGATGGCCGTGGCTGCAGCAACGGGCTTCGCCGTCTGTCCGGAGCCTGGAGCGAGGAGGAATTCCGGCGTTTCGAGGAATCGGTCGCGCCGTTTGGAGAGATCGACCGGGATATCTGGACGTGATGCGACTCTGCCTCGACACCTCGGCCTACAGCAACTTTCGGCGAGGCGAGCCGCGCGTCGTCGGGCACATGGACCGCGCGTCGTGGATCGGCGTGCCGAGCGTCGTAGTCGGCGAGCTTTGGGCGGGCTTTCTTCTCGGTACCCGCGCTGACGAAAATATCGGCGATCTCGGAGAATTTCTGCACCACCCGGTGGTGGAGGCGCTTTCGATAAACGAGGATGTAGCGCGCATCTACGGGGAGATCTTCGTCGACCTGCGGAGCACGAGCCGCCCCTTGCCCACAAACGATATCTGGATCGCGGCAACGGCGGTTCTGGCGGGCGCATCGGTCCTGACCTTCGATGCTCACTTTCGAGACATCGCCCGAGTCGGGGCGCTCGTTCTCTAGCCCGCACTTGCACCGGCCTTTTCCCGCAGAGCGCCACGCGGTCGCCGTCGTCGCCGGCGTGGCGGTCGCAGCACTCGACGCACACGTTGATCCCCGTGGCCGGATCGCCCGACAGGGACGCGACCAGATCCTCGGCGCGGAACGCCGCCATGAAGTCTTCATGGGAGGGGGCGTTCTCCGCCGCGCGCTGCTGGCCCTTCTTCATCCGCCTGCGTCGACGGCTTCGACGAATGCTCCGATCAGGTTGTCCGAGGCATGGACGACGTGCTCCGGTCCGGGGAAGCGGCCTTCGCGCACGTCGGCCGCGAATTCCTGGAAACCGGCCACCCGCTCGGCCTGCATCTCCTCCTGCATCCTGTAGAGGAGACGGTACTGCTTCGAGTGCCGCGGGTACGGCGGCGGGTTGTTGCCGAGGATGTCTTCGGCGAACAGGAACTGGATGTCGCCGCCGCTGCCCGCGCCGATGGACGAGGTGAGCAGCCGGGTCCGCCTGCTGATCTCGGCGAGAAGCTCGGCGGGGATGACCTCGACCTCCACCGCGTAGGCGCCGGCATTCTCGAGCGCCTTGATCTCCCGGAAGACCCACATCGCTTCGTCCAGGGTCTTCCCGACCGCGCGCAGCCCGCCGGTCCAGGTGCTCTTTCGCGGCACCAGGCCCGCGTGCCCCTGGATCGGGATGCCCGCGTCGGCCGCCGCGGCCACGAAGCGAGGGCTCCACTGGCACATGATCGCGTCCGCCCCGACCGCCATCGCGTCGTAGCCGATCCGCACCGCCTCGACCTCGCTCGCGGCGGCCACGAGCGGCACGGAGAAAGCCATGAACGTGTTGGGCGCAGCCCGCCGGATGGCCGCCGCGAGGTCGGGCTGCCGGGGATCGAAGCGCACCTTCATGGTGTCGATGCCGGCCTGCTCGGCGGCGGCCGCCTCCTCGGGGGAGAAGGGCAGCGTTTCCACGAGCACCCGCCTTCCCTTCTGGTCCCGGAGGTCCTTCACGGTGTAGTTGCGGGTCCCGTACGCGCCGCCCAGGGTCATGACCCGTTTCAGGCCGCGCTCGGCTGCATCTCTCGGCGGAATGCCCCCGTCGCCGGTCACGTGGCTCGCCATGGTTCTTGTCCTTCCCGAAGTGGTCCGCGAGGAACGGTACCAAAGTTGCCCCGTCGAGTTCACCCACCGGGATGGTCGGGCGCGCGAGTCCCGAATCGCGCGAGGGCCCATCGCGGACGGTGAGGAGGAGGGGGAGGGGGCGCGGCAAGAACCGTCGCTCGACTCCGGCCCCCGGGCGGGATCGGGTCGAGCCGCGGCGCCGCGCGCTCAGCGGCGTCCGGTCAGAGCGATACCCCCCCGTCGACCACGAACGCGGTGCCGGTGGCGTAGGTGGATTCGTCGCTCGCGAGCCACACCGCGATGGAGGCGATCTCCTCCGCCGTGCCGAGCCGGCCGAGGGGCTGGCGGGCGACGAAGTCCTTGCGCGCCTGAACCGGGTCGTCGAAGGCCGCGATGCGGTCTCCGAGCGACGGGGTCTCCACCGTTCCGGGGCAGATGCAGTTGCAGCGGATCCCGTCGCGGATGTAGTCGGCGGCGACCGACTTGGTGAGCCCGACGACCGCCGCCTTCGTGGTGCCGTAGACGAACCGGTTGGCTATTCCCTTGATGGACGAGGCGACGGACGACATGTTGATGATGGAGCCCCCGCCCCGCTCGATCATGCCGGGGAGGAAGGCGCGGATCATTCGGTACATGCTGTCGACGTTGATCGTCATGCTGAAGCGCCACTCGTCCTCGCCGGTGCTGAGCGCGCTGCCGTGGTGGACGTACCCCGCGCAGTTGAACAGGACGTCGGGCGGGCCGACCTCCCGGGCGGCGGCTTCGATGTTCGCGGGATCGGTCACGTCGAGACGCCGGGTGTCGATGCCGGCGACCCCTGTGAGCTCGGCCAGCTTCTCCTCGTTGACGTCGGTAGCGGTTACCCGCGCTCCTTCGCTCGCGAAGGCGAGGGCGCTCGCCCGGCCGATGCCCTGGGCCGCGGCGGTGAGGAGGATGGTCTTGCCGGCGAGTCGTGAGCCCATTTCCTGTTCCGTGATCGAAGGGGACGGCAGAATATCAGACCGGTCCCGGGCACCCGCCGATTGGGCACCACCGGGGCTACAATGCGCCGGTCTTTTCAGGGGCTTCGAAGCGCCGGCGTCCGAGCGGGGCAAGGGGCGGAGTCGGAGCCCCAGGCTGGCTGGCGGGGTTCCGGCCGAAATGGGAATCGAGCGCATGACGAAGCGAAGCGGCGGATCGTCGGAACGGGCGCGGCAGCCGGCCGAACGCGAGACGGGCGCGCGGGTCCGGCGGCGGGTTCACCGGTGCACGGACGAACCGTGCGACAGGCGGGTCCGATGACCTCGCGCCGCAATCTCGACACGGAGCGGTTCCTCGTCCACTACGCGACGATGCAACGCATCCGGGCGTTCGAGCGCGCCGCCCTTCGCGCCGCCCTTCGCGCCGCCCGCGAGGGTCTCGCGACCGGTGCGATCCATGCCTCCATCGGCCAGGAGGCGGTGGCGTCGGGGATCTGCGGCAACCTCGGCCGCCCCGACCTTCTCCTCTCCAACCACCGCGGCCACGGCCACACCCTCGCCAAGGGCGCGGACCCCGGCGCCATGATGCGCGAGCTGTTCGGGCGCGAAGGCGGGGTGTGCGGCGGCAAGGGTGGATCGATGCACATCGCCGACTTCGGGGTGGGGATGCTCGGGGCGAACGGGGTGGTCGGGGCGAACATCCTCATCGCGGCCGGCGCGGCGCACGGGATCAAGCTCCGCCGTTCCCGTATCGGCGACGATCGTGTCGTGGTCTGCATCTTCGGCGACGGCGCGGTGAACCGCGGCCCCTTCCTCGAAGGACTCAACTGGGCCGCGGTATACCGGCTGCCGGTGCTGTTCGTGTGCGAGGACAACGGCTTCGCCGCGACCACCCGCACCGAGGCGCTGACGGCGGGGGCGGGTCCCAAGGCGCGGGCGGAGAGCTTCGGGCTCGCAGCGGCGGAGGTGGACGGCAACGATATCGTAGCCGTGGACGCGGTGGCGCGCGACTTCATCGCCGCCGCGCGGGCGGGGGAGCCTCGCTTCCTCCTCGCCAAGACCTGGCGGCTCGAAGGCCATACCGCCGCCGACAAGGGGGCCTACCGCGAGGCGTCGGAGGTCGAGGCCCGCTGGGCGGACGACCCCGTGGCGCGCTGCGAAACGCTCCTCGAGCAGGCGGGAGTGGAAGCGCCGCGGCTCGACCAGGCCCGCGACGCGGCGGCTCGGGAGATGGAGGCGGTGTTCGAGGAGGCCCGCGCGGCGGATTGGCCGCCCGCCTCCTCCGCGTTCGAGGACGTGCTCGATACCGTCGCCGCCGGAGAGGAGACGGCCGCGGGCGCCGCCGGCGCCTCCAGCCGATGAGCAAGCTCACCGGTCGGGAGAGAGCGGATGCGCGAGGAGCGGCCCGTGGCGGCGCCGGAACTCGCCGGTTCCGGGGCGGAGCTCCATGTCGACACGAAGCGGCGGAGTAAAGGGAGCGGTCGGGTGACGAATGAGCTTTCCTACGCGCAAGCCGCCCGGAACGCCATTGCGCAGGAGATGCGCCGCGATCCCGACGTCTGGGCGCTCGGCGAGGATCTCGGGCGCGGCGGGGTCTTCGGCCAGTACGCGGGGCTCGTGGACGAGTTCGGCCCCGAGCGGATCTGCGACACGCCCATCTCGGAGGCGTCCATCATGGGCGCGTCGGTCGGAGCCGCCATGGTCGGCACGCGGCCCATCGTGGAGATGCGCTTCTCCGACTTCGCGCTCTGCGCGGTGGACGAGCTCGTCAACCAGGCGGCCAAGGCACGGTACATGTTCGGCGGCCAGGCCCGGGTGCCGATGGTCATCCGCGAGCCGATCGGGATCTGGCGCTCTTCCGCCGCCCAGCACTCGCAGTCGCTCGAGGCGTGGTACACGCACATCCCCGGCCTCGTCGTCGTCGCGCCGGCGACCCCGGCCGACAACAAGGGGCTTCTCAAGTCGGCGATCCGCAGCGACGATCCGGTCGTCTACATGGAGCACAAGAACCTCTGGGGCCTCACCGGCGAGGTGCCCGAGGACGAAGATCGGACGATTCCCCTGGGCGTGGCCCGCCTGGAGCGAACCGGTGGAGACGTCACGGTCGTGAGCTGGTCCCGCATGGTGCACGCCTGCGCGCGCGCCGCCGCGACGCTCGAGACGGAGGGGATCTCCGCGGAGGTCATCGATCTCCGCACCCTCTGGCCGTGGGACCGCGCGCAGGTCCTCGGTTCGGTCGCGAGGACCGGCCGGCTCCTCGTGGTCCACGAGGCGGTGGCGGTGGGCGGCTTCGGGGCCGAGGTGGCCGCGACGGTGGCCGAAGAGCTGGGAGCGCCGGTGCGCCGCCTGGGGGCGCCCCGCATTCCGATCCCCTATGCTCCCCCGCTCGAGGATCGGGCGCGGGTCACCGAGGACATGATCGCCGCCGCCGTGCGCGAGATGGCGTAAGCGGTCGCACCGGTGTCGCCTTCGGGCGAGGGAGGTGTGGCGGCGGCTGGTAGAAATGCGGCCGCTGCCATCCACCGCACCATTGGACGGGGTCCGGCGCGAGCTGGCGCCCGGACGTACCGGAAACCGGTTGCGGGTAACGAACGATTGCCGCCTCCGGCGCCGGCGATGGGACCGGGCGACGGAAGGGAAGACCGGCCGAGGTCCGGGAGCGAAGGAGATCGGACTCGGGCGCCGGCGAGGCAGTCGAGGAAAAGAGGAGAGGATTCGAGGATGAGCAGCATCGGGAGCTTCGGGGACCTCGGGGTCACCCTGGAAGAGGGCAACATCGCGGTCGTCGAGATCCAGCGTCCGCCCCACAACTTCTTCGACGTGGATCTCATCAACGCGATCGCGGACGCCTACGAGGCTCTCGACGAGCATCCCGAGTGCCGGGCCATCGTGCTTGCCGCTGAAGGAAAGAACTTCTGCGCGGGCGCCAATTTTCAAGGGGGAGGGGGCGCCGCCCGGGACGCGACCGGAGAGCGGGGTTCGAGCGGCGGCGGGCACCTGTACCGGCACGCGGTCCGCATCTTCCGCGCGAAGACCCCGGTGGTGGCCGCCGTGCAGGGGGCGGCGATCGGCGGCGGCCTCGGGCTCGCGGTGTCGGCGGACTTCCGGGTGACCTGCCCCGAGGGCCGCTTCAGCGCGAACTTCACCCGCCTCGGGTTCCACCCGGGGTTCGGCCTCACCGTCACCCTGCCGGAGATCATCGGCCGCCAGCGGGCGGCCCTCATGTTCTATACCGGCCGGCGCATCAGGGGCGAGGAAGCCCTTGCGTGGGGGCTCGCCGACGCGCTGGCCCCACTCGAACGCGTCCGCGATGCGGCCTGCGATCTGGCGCGCGAGATCGCGGCGTCGGCCCCGCTCGCGGTCCTCGCTACGCGCGCGACGGTCCGTGGCGACATCGCGGAACGGGTGACGCGGGCTACCGACCACGAGCTGGTGGAACAGACGCGGCTCCGGGCGACGAGGGACTGGCAGGAAGGAGTGAAGGCGATGGCCGAGCGCCGCCCGCCGAGCTTCGTCGGGGCATGAGGTCGGCTCCCGGCCGGCCGGTCGGTCGGTCGGCCGGTCGGTCGGAATCGGAGCCGGGAACGGCCCGAGAGAACGATCGTGAACAGGCACGGGAGGATTCACGCTTTTCGACGCTTGGGCCCGGAACAGCCGGGCGAGAGAGGAGGATTCCATGAACGGAGAACGGCCGAAGGTGCTGGCAACGCGCCAGTTTCCGCCCGAAATCGAGATGCGCCTCCGGCGCGAGTACCGCACTACGTTGAACGCGACCGATCGGGTCTATTCGCCGGAGGAGCTGGTAGCCGCCGCCCGCGAGCACGAAGCGGTCATGTGCTGCCCGACGGAGCGTTTCAACCGAGAGGTACTCGAGCAGGTCGCGGATTCGGTCGGAATCGTCGCCACTTATTCGGTCGGCTTCGAACATATCGACGTCCCGGCCGCTCGCGACACCGGGGTCGTGGTCACGAACACCCCCGACGTTCTCACCGACGCAACCGCCGATACCGCGATGCTGTGCATTCTCGCGGCCGCCCGGCGCGGAGCGGAGGGGGATCGTTTCGTGCGGAGCGGCCGCTGGGACCGTTGGCACACGATGCTGATGCTCGGCATCCACGTGACCGGCAAGCGCCTCGGGATCCTCGGCATGGGACGGATCGGCCAAGCCCTCGCTCGACGGGCGCGCGGCTTCGACATGCCAATCCACTATCACAATCGCCGGCGGCTTCCCCCGGAGCAGGAGCAGGGCGCGACCTTTTGCGCCGATCCGGTGGACCTCCTTGCGGTGAGCGACATCCTGTCGATCAACTGCCCGTCGTCGCCGGAGACCGTCAAGTTCCTCGATGCCGAGCGCATCGCGATGCTCCCCGAGGGGGCCATCGTGGTAAACACCGCGCGCGGCAACATCGTGGACGACGAGGCGCTCATCGCGGCCCTTCGCTCCGGCCGGGTCGCCGCGGCCGGTCTCGACGTCTTCGACGGCGAGCCGAACCTCCACCCCGGCTACCTCGATCTCGAGAACGTGTTCATGTTGCCGCACCTCGGGAGCGCCACTCACGAGACGCGGACGGCGATGGGCAACACCTGCCTCGACAACCTCGCCGCGTTCTTCGCCGGCCGCCCCTGCCCCCAGGCCCTCACCTGATCTGAAAGGCCGCCGGGTTGCAACGGGGCTTCAGGCCGTGCGGTCGCTTTCGCGGGCACTGGCCCCGGGCGGCCGATTCCGGGGCGGAACGAAGGGTGGGCGAGCCTCCGGCAGATTCGCCGGCGCGCGCATTTTCAGCCCGTCGCCGGCAATCATGGTGGCCGCGCCCGGATGATGCGCTCCGAGGCGCTACGGTCGATTCGACAGCTCGCCTCCGCGAGTCCTCCGTGAGCGTTCTCCGGTAGAGGCGTAGCTCACGCGGCGTGGGGGGCGAGGGCGTCGAAGTCGAGCGCGACCCCGTGCCCGGGACGGTCGGGGGCGGTGGCGCGGCCGTTCTCGAGGCGGAGGGGCTCGGCGAGGAACCGTTCGAGCCCGAATCCGTGGAACTCGAGCCAGGAACCGTTCGGGACCGCCCCGAGCAGGTGCACGTGGATGTCGTGGATGCCGTGCGAGGTCACCGGGAGGTTGCGGGCCTCGGCGAGCCGCGCCACCTTGAGCCAGGGGGTGATCCCGCCGAGAGTCGCGGCGTCGGGTTCGGGAAAGCTCACCCGGCCGCGGGTGATGGTCTCCTCGAACTCGTACACGCTGTGCAGGTTCTCTCCGGCCGCGATCGGGATTCCTCCCTCCACCGCGACCCTTGCGAGCCCGCTTACGTCGTCCGGGATGATCGGCTCCTCCAGCCAGACCAGCCCGAATGGGGCGAGGGCGCGGGCGGCCGTGATCGCTTCGTGGACCCGCCAGCGCATGTTGGCGTCCACCATGAGGGGGAAGTCCGGACCCACGAGCTCGCGGATGGCGGCGACCCGCTCCACGTCCTCCGAGAGGCGGTCCCGCCCGACCTTCATCTTGATGGCGCCGAACCCGCGGTCGAGGAACCCCCGGGTCTGCTCGCGGAGCGCGTCGAGGGTGAAGTAGAGGTCGATCCCGCCCGCGTAGGCCGGGACCTCCCGCCGGTGCCCGCCGAGGAGGCGCCAGAGCGGTTCGCCGCGCCGTTTGCCCTCGAGGTCCCAGAGCGCAATGTCGAGGGCGGCCATGGCAAAGGCGACGGCACCGCCCCGCCCGCAGAAGTGCACGTGCCACCACATTCGTTCCCAGAGTCGATCGATATCGCGGGCGTCCTCGCCGGCGAGCACGGGTGCGAGATCGTGCTCGATGAGGGCGCGGATCGCGCGCGAGCCAATGTCGTTCACCGTGTAGGTATAGCCCACGCCCTCCAGTCCGCCGTCGTCGCGCACGCGGACCACGATGAGCCCGGAGTGGCTCATCTCGCCGTGGGTGGAGTCCGAGAGAACCACGGGGAGCGGGATACGGTAATGGTGGACCTCGATCGAAGCGATACGGCTCATTCGGCGTCTCCTTCCGTCAGTTGATTGCGTTCTCCGGCCCCGGCCTTCATTCGGATTCCTGTGAGTCTCATGCTCTGACTTCCATCCTGGTCTGTCCATTCCCGAGTCCAGGCACCCGCCTCGCGGAGCTCTCCGTCGGCTCAACCGACGCTTCATGCTCCAAGGGATGCTTCCTTGACCGATCGTTCCTGGGGTAGTGAGTTCGGGTTCATCGCCGCGGAACGCGAGCAAGCCATCCCGTCCCGGTCGTGGGTCGCGGGCGGCGTCAAGCCGGCTTGCCCTCGATTTTCGGCGCCGGTCCCGGGCGTCGCGGGTAGCGCAGGAACACGGCGGCAGCGATGGCGACCACCACGCTCACGAAGGCAGAGCCGATCAGCGCCGCGGAATAGTCTCCGGTGAGGTCGAGCGAAAGGCTGAACGGCAGCGGACCGAGGGAAGCGCCGACGATGAGGGCGGTCTGGCCCGTGCCCTGGATGCTTCCGAGGTGCCGGCGGCCGAAGTAGTCGGCCCAGAGGTAGCCCACGTTCACCTGCACGCAGGCACCGGCGAGGCCGAAGACGACCGCGTACACGATCGCGGTGGCGACGTCGTCGACGAGGTGCAACGCCACCAGGGCGGCGGCCATGACAATTTGCGCGCCGGCGAGAACCAGTCGGGAGGGGGACCGATCCATGATGCGGCCAAGCACCGGGGCGGAGACGACGGAGACAAACGCGGTAATCGCGAAGACACGCGTCGCGACGTGCGGGTCGAGTCCCCGGTGCTGGAAGACGGCGACCTGGTGGAAAAAGAGCCCGGTCATGAGCAGGGAGAGGAGGGAGAGTCCGAGCGCGACGATCCAGAACGTGGAGGTGCGGAGCGCCTGCTTCAACGTGAGGCCGGTGATCTCGGGTTGGTCCGTTCCCGGGAGTGCGGCGGCTTCGGATCCGCGAACGTGTGCTCCAGGCGGGCTGGGGTCGGACGCGGCGTCCGTCCGATCGGCGTCCCTCCGGGATATCTGCGGTCGCGATCCAGGCTCCGGACCCCTGTCCGGTTCGGGCGCGGGTCTTCCGTCCGGCCGGAGGCCAACGTCCTCGGGCCGGTTGCGAACGAACCAGAGCGCGAGAAGAAGCAGCGCCCAGGAGCTGATCCCGAGCCAGAACCAGGCCTCGCGCCAGCCGACCGTCTCGATGAGCCATTGGGCGAACGGCGGATGCAGCGCCACGCTCGCGGAGAACCCGAGCCAGATGAGACCCAGCGCAAAGCCACGCTGCCGCTCGAACCACTGCGCGATGATGTTGCTCGTGCCAAGGAAGAGGCACCCCTGTCCGAGATAGCGGACCGCCGCGAAGCCGAGAGCGAGGACCACGAGTCCGTTGACGAAGCCGAACGCGATGGCGGCCGCGCCGAGCAGGGCCGAGACCACCGCAAGCACGCGGCGCGCCCCCCGCCGATCGACTTGCCGGCCCGCGAACGGCAACCCGAAGGCGGCGGCGAGGGTCGCGACTCCGTACGCGAACGAGACCTCGGTATAGCTGAGGCCGAGGTCGTCCGCGACATGGTTCAGGAAGACGCCGAACGTATGCGACTGGCCGGGGCCGCTCGCGAAGAGGATGAGGGCGCCGGCGGCGACCATCAGCCAGCCGAAGAAAAACCGCCGGTTGACGCGGTGAACGAACGTGTCGGCGGCGCGGGTCATGCCGTGGTCGGGCAAGCGGAGGCCTTCGCCATCGGCGCACCGGGCGGCAAGCCGCGGTCCGCAAGGAGGTCCCGAGCGTCAGCGGCCAGGCCGCAGTTTTCACCGATCTTCGTAGCGAGGGCGCCGGCGAAGCTGCGAAGCGCGAAGCGCGAAGCAGAACGCCGCGGTAGCGGGAGGAACGGACCGAAAGAGCGCTTACGCGCTGGCGAAGGCGTAGCCGACACTAACGCGTTCGCGCTGTCGAAGCGGCTTGAGGGAGTACGGCCCGCTACCGCGGCGACCTTGGGAGCGCGAAGCGATGGATCGGCGCCCGCAGCAGGAGATTGTTGAAATATGCGGGCCAGGCGCGCGGCCTCCGCCGGAGACCGGCCTCGCCCTGCTCCGCCTGCGGGCGAGCGGCGGCCGGACCGGCCGGTCATGCGGGAGGCGTACCCGAGGTTCGCTCCTTCGCGGACCCGCGCGGGGGCGGGGGAGGCTCAGCCAGGCTCTCCGGATCGATCCGGTACCAGCGCATCGCGTTCTCGCAGAACATGCTGCGCCGCTCGGCGAGCGAGAACCGGCTCGTCATCGCCTGGAAGCCGCGCATGATGGTCCCGTAGGGGGCGTACAGCCGGTCCACGGGGTAGTTGCTGGCGAACATGCAGCGGTCCACCCCGAAGATGTCAATGGTCTCCAGCACCACGTCCCGGTGCGTGCGGACCGACCACTGCGGTAGCCGCGGCTCCCCGAGCCCCGAGATCTTGACCGCCGTGTTCGGCGCCTCGGCGAGCGTGCGCATGCACTTGCGCCACGCGGCGAGCCCTTCCGGGCTGCGGATGTTCGGCAGCCCGGTGTGGTCGAGGATGATCGTGATCCCGGGGAAGCGTTCGGCGAGCGCCCTCGCCTCCGGCAGATGCCAGAAGGGCGCCTGGAGGTCGAAGGAGAGGCCGTGGGACTCGAGCCGCGCGTAGCCCTCCTGCCACGCCGGGTCGCTCATCGACCCCGGTGCGTAGGGGACCACCTCGTTCGGGTGCACCGCCGCGGCTGGCCTGTCGCGCACCCCCCGTACCCGGTCGAAGCTCGCCTGAGCGGCCAGCACCTCCTCCACGTCCTCGCGGCCGAGCCACGCCTGGGCGACGATGACGGTAGGAAACCCGGACTCGTCCGCAATCGACTCCGCCCAGGCCGTCTCCCCGGCCGGGTCTGCCGGGTCCCATTCCGCCTCCACGTATACCGACCCGACGACCCGGAGCCCGTCCCAGTCCTTGCGGAAGTCGTCGCTCAGGTAGCTCTTCCGAATCGCGCTGTAGTCTCCGTGCCTCCCCTCCTTGAGCGGCTCGTCGCGAAGCCATGGATGGTAGTTGCGCTCCAGATCCCACAAGTGGTGGTGGGCGTCGATGATGACATCGTGCCGCCCGCCGATGTCGTCGATGTGCCCCTGGTCGTAGGCCCGAAGCCGCAGGTCCTCCGTGCGCTCCTCCGCCCGGTCGTCATCCATGGTCAGGCTTTGGGCGAGGATGTAGTGGAGACCGAAGAGCATTCCCCAGGCAAGCATCGGGGCGAAGGTGTTCCATCCCTCCCCGAAGAATACGTCGGCCGCCGTGACGCATCCGCCGATCGCCGCGAAAGCGAGCCGGTGCCGCGGCCACCAGGCTGGAACCGCGACCGCCCACCGCCGGTGCAACCAGGTTTCACCTTCGCTCGGCCGGTTCATCTATGCCCGGCACTCCGGCCCGGCGGGCGTGAGCAGATAACCGCCGTCCGTTTCGAGTGCTCGATCCGCTCGCCCGCACCGCCTGAACCGGACGAATTCACGGCACTTGGGTACTTGGCCCGTTCAGGTTCTGGCCGGAGGCGGGGGCATCTCCCCGTAACGCTTCGCGATGTGCATCAGTCGCATGGAATACCGCAGCCATGCCAAGGACATCGAGATGAGGAGGACGCGGTCCCAGCTTCCCAGCTCCGGGTGAACGTCGAACGAAACGCTGAATACAAGACCGCCGACCGGGGCAAGCACGCACGCGCCGGCCGCGAGGTAGTGGCGAGTGACGCCGAGGGCGAGCGCAACGCTGACCACTACGAAGGAATAGAGCGAAGCGCCGAACGAGTGTCCGTACGGAGAACCGCCGCCCATCGTGATCAGGGTGACCGCCCCGTACAGCAGCGAAACGAACAGGACGTAGGCGAAGATCTCGTACCTGGCCTGCCCGCGGTGAAGCCTGTCCACGGAAACCAGGTAGGGCGTGGTCTCGTCGTCCCAGAAATAGCGCCGGACGAACTTGTACCAGTCGAGATCCTTGAGGTGTACCGGATGCTGGCGGCGACGCATGGCCGGTACTCGAATGGAGGCCGCTCGCGGGCACGCGAGCGAGCGGGCTCAGGCGGCCCGCGAAGGGGCCACCACTTCGGGCGGGAGCTCGAACTCGTCGGGGTCGGCGGAGGGATCGACGACCACGTTCCCTTCTTCGTCCAGCACCAGCCGGCGCTTGCCTTCGACCGTATCCCCCGAGAACTCCGGCCACTCCATGGTCATTAGTGGGTAACGGAGGTCTTTGCGCCCCCACAGCACCACTGTCGTCTGGAGCCATACGGCCAGCCCTGCGATCGCCGCGACCACGAGTCCCCCCACCAACACGGTCTTGATGATCCAGCGATGTGAGAGTCCGACCAAAGAGGCGGAGATCTCGTCTCGAACGAACGAGTCGTAGGCGTAGATCGACGCGAAGTAGATGACGATGCAGGTATAGGGGATCAGGAAGAACGAGGTCCCGAGGAACTCGAGCCACGCCTTGCGGCGGAAGGAGAGGTGCTCGCGGACGAGGTCCACCCGCACGTGGCTGTTGTGGATGTACCCGTAGCCCAGCACCAGCGTGAACAGCACCGTGTGCATATGCCACTCGAGCTCCTGCAGCAAGGTGGAATCGAAGATCCACACCCGCCCGAACGTCTCCAGCACCCACACGTAGAAGAACTTGAGCTTGCGCAGGACCACGTCGTAGCACGTGATGAGCACGAGGGGCAGGATGAACCAGGAGCCGAAGCGCCCTACCCGATCCACCGCGACTCGCAGTCGCTCGCTGATCCTGACCCCGGCGGGGAGGTCCGCTTTCCGGGTCCAGTAGTTGTCGTCGCTGCGAACCGGTTCGGCCATTCAATTCTCTCCTGTCGGCACGGCGGGCGCCGGCGGGTCAGTCGTAGACCCCGTGCATCAGCTTGAGCGCCAGGTCGGGGAACGACAGCACGAGGATCACTCCCAGCAGTTGCAGCAGCACGAACGGGATGATGCCCAGGTATATCTGCTGGATCTTGATCTCCTTCGGCGCAATCCCCTTGAGGTAGAACAATGCGAACCCGAATGGCGGGGTGAGGAAGGAGGTCTGCAGGTTGACCGCCATGAGGATGATGAACCAGAAGGTGATGTCCGCCTTGGCGACGTGGTCGCCGAAATCGAGCCCCGCCACGAGCGGTGCGAACACCGGGAGCACGATGAGGGTGATCTCGATCCAGTCGAGGAAGAACCCGAGCACGAACACGATGGCCATGATCAGGAATAGCAGCCCCCACGAAGTGAGGCCGGCTTCGAAGATGAGGTGCTCCACGATGTCGTCGCCGCCGAGCGACCGGTAGACGTAGGCGAAGCAGGTGGCGCTGATGATGATGAAGAAGATCATCGCCACGGTCCGCGCCGAGGTGTGACACACTCCGGTGAGGACCTTCTTGCTCAGCGCGCCGGCCAGGATGGCGAGAATCATCGCGCCGACCGCGCCGACCGCGCCCGCTTCGCTGGGGGTTGCCCAGCCGAACAGGATCGAGCCCTTGATGAGGCCGATGAGGAACACCGGCGGAAAGAACGCGCGCATGAGCAGCGGACCGAGCTTTCCCTTCGGCACCGACAGGAGTTCCGGCGGAAGCGGCGGCGCCACGGACGGCCGGATCGTCGCGATCGCTACGACGAAGGTGAGATAGAGCGCGGCGAGAGCGAGCCCCGGCAGCAGGGCGGCCATGAATACGTTGCCGACCGACACGGACAGGAGGTCGGCCATGATGATCAGCATGATGCTCGGCGGGATGAGGATGCCGAGAGTGCCCGAGGCGGCAATGACCCCGCAGGAAAGGGCCGGGCTGTACTTCTGCTTGAGCATGGTGGGGAGCGCGAGCGCGGTCATCATCGTGACCGATGCACCGATGATGCCGGTCATCGCGGCGAGGATGGTCCCCATGATGGTCACTCCGAGGGCGAGCGCCCCGGGGACCCGTTTGAGCAGCACCTGCACGCAGTAGAGCAGATCGTTTGCGATGCCGCTGCGTTCCATCATGATGCCCATGAAGACGAAGGCAGGGACCGCGACCAGCACCAGGTTCTCGGCCGCCTGGCCCCAGATCCGCGGCAGGAAGTTGAAGAACTCGATGAGGGAGAACATGCCGAGGAAATAGCCGATGAGGCCGAACAGCAGGGCGAGCCCCCCCAGGATGAACGCCACCGGGAAACCCGAGAACAGCAGGCCCGCGAGGCACAGGAACATCACGATCGGGAGGTAGTCCTGCACTACCCACAGGAGCTCCTTTCGGGAGGCGTCGGGAAGGTTCCAGACGGTGATGAAGACGATCGCCGCGATGGCGACGGCCGCACCGAGGATATAGAGCCCGATGGGCCGTTCGCTCCTTCCCGTACCTTCGAGTCGTTCCATGTTGTTGAATCCGTCTCTGAAAAGGGGGCGCCCGAAGCTCGATCGAGCCTCGGGCGCCCTACACGGGCAGTGAATCCGTCTGGGCCGGATCCGTTACTGGTAGGTGCTTTGCAGGGCCTGGGCGTCGCCCCAGATCCGGTAGAGATTCCGGAAGCCGAGGTAGCTGTCCGCAATCTTCTTCCAGGACGGGTCGGTGGCCGCTTCCTCTTCCAGCACCGCGAGCCAGTGGCCTTCGAGGGTGGCCAGGGTCGCGTCATCCCAGCGACGGTTGGTGACGCCGTACTTGTCGAGCATCTCCATCATCGCCGCCGGATTTGCCGCCTCGGTCTCGGCATAGGTATAGACCACCTGCTCGGCCGCCGAAGCCTTGATCATGGCCTGGTAGGCGGCGGGCAGACCGTCGTACGCGGCCTTGTTCATCAGGAACTCGCTGCACGAGACCTGCTGGTGCCAACCCGGGTAGTAGTTGTTCTTGGCGATCTGGTGGAAGCCGAGCTTGATGTCGATGGTCGGCATCGAGAACTCGGTGGCGTCGATGACGCCGCGCTCGAGGGCCGGGTAGATGTCCGCCCCCGCGAGCAACTGCGTGGACACGCCCATCTTCTGCATCACCTTCGCGCCGAGGCCGAAGAACCGCATCTTGAGGCCCTTGAGCTGC
This sequence comes from Gammaproteobacteria bacterium, assembly GCA_965223775.1. Classification (GTDB taxonomy): domain Bacteria; phylum Pseudomonadota; class Gammaproteobacteria; order HK1; family HK1; genus JAJDXW01. Next base: position 197,251 of record OZ245021.1, read on the forward strand.
TCCGCGGGATTGGTGATCTCTTCCTTGAACCAGCCCGAGGTCTCCGGACCGATGCAGAAACAGTCGACCGCGGTCGCTCCATGCGTGTTGTAGAGCTCTTCGCGGAGCTCCTGACCGCCGCCGAACCACTTCCAGGCGAGGAACTCGCCGAGCTGCGGCCCGAACGGGACGGCGGTGAAGAACGAGACCGCGCCGCCGAGTTTGCCGGTGTGGTAGCCCGGGGTGGTCCAGGCCGAATCCACCGAACCCTTGGACACCGCGTCGAAGGCCTCGAGGGCCGGCACCAGGGCGCCCGGCTCGAAGAACTTGATTTCGAAGTTGCCGCCGGACATCTCGTTGATCCGCTCCGCGAACCGGATGCCGGAGGGTCCGAGGTGGACCAGGGTGCTTCCGAACGCGCTCTGCATCTTCCAGCGAACGCGATCCTGCGCGCTTGCGTCGAGCGCGGCCACCGCGGCCACGGACCCGACGAGGCCTGCAACCGCGATGAGTCGTGCATGCTTCTTGAACATGTTTCTTCCTCCAATCTGGAGCGATGCGGACATCTCTCCTTCATCCTCACCGGCACCGGGCGCTCCGAGCTTTGGAGCTTCGGAGCTCTCAGTAGCGGCCCTTTGCGCAAACTGCGGCCCGACCCGGCTCCGAACGAGCTGGGCCCGGCCCATTTCGCACAGTCGGCGGACTCTATCAGAAAATCGGCGCTGCAACCCAACTCCCCGGAATTTCGCCAGTATTCTGCCATGGAGCGGTGCCCGCGAGCGCAGCGGCACCCCTTGGCCCGGATTGATCCGCCCGGCTCAAGACGGTGCCGGCTGCCCCTGTCCCGCTATCCGGCGCGAGTGCATTGCCGGACCGGTTTCGGGGTCCGGGGTCCTTCCCGGTGCGACCGGAGACCCGGACAAGCGGGATCTTCCGCGGACGAGGGTGGTCTTCCAGCTCATGGAAGCAGTCCGGTCCCAGCCCGAAAAATCGGTGATTTTCCGCGTGAGCGGGCCGCATCCGCTTGCGCAGCTTCGCGGACCGAGAGAGCGCTTGCGCGCTGGTTGAAGGTGCAGCCGGCACTGGCGCGTTCGCGCTGTCGAAGCGGCTTGAAGGAGTACGGCCCGCTACCGCGGCGACCTTGGGAGCGAAGCGATGGATTGGCGTCCGCCAGCCAAGAAATCGGTGATTTATGCGGGCCAGGACCTCGCCGTCCCCCCGGTCGATGCCCTCGAACGGACGCAAGGCTCCGATCCCGGATGGCCGAGCCCGTGTCGAAGGGAGACGGGCGGCCAGCGGCACTCGAGGGTCTTCCGAAGCCGGTGGCGGGATATACTCCGGGCGGTCGGTTTGCGGCGGCCGGCTCGCTGGTTCGCACACCGGAGGCGTATCCGCCATGAACGACCCTGTCACCACCATGCACGTCGGGCCGCTCGGCTCGACCATCCATGTCCTTCGCGCCGACGCCGGCACCGTCGCCGAGCTCGCCGCCGTCGACTGGAACCGGCACTTCCGCCGGGTCTGCCTCGACCCGGTGCGCGGCCTGATCACCCTGATGGCGCCCTCTCATCTCCACGAAGACCTCACCAAGATCATCGATCACATCGTGGAGGTGGCGGCGGACGGCTTTGGCCGAACATCGAAGGGGATTCTGTCCACTCGCCTTCGCCGGCAGGGCGAGCCGCCGGGCACCGGGATGGAGCCCGACTGCGCGTTCTACGTCGGTGACCGCGCGGATGCCTTTCGAGCGGCCTTCGCGGAGGGAGAGGCCGCCGCCGAGGCGTTTCTGGAGCAAACCGGTCCCGACCTGGTGGTGGAAATCGAGATCACGAACGCCGACGAGGGGAAGATCGAGCGCTACGGCCAGATGGGGGTGCGGGAGCTGTGGCGTCTTCGCGGGCGCAGGGGCTCGCGGGAGCTCCAGGCCGATTTCCTCGCCCTGCGGCCGGAGGGACCGCCGCGTCTCCTCACGGCGTCGCAAGTCCTGGAGGGTCTTACGCCTGCCGACGTGTGCGATGCGGTGGAGCCGGTCCAATTGGGCCGGACCCTGGCCGAACGGACGGAGGCGGTGGCCCGGATCGTTCGCCGGCGCCGGCAGGGCATTGTGCGGGTCCGCGAAGAAGAGCCGCCGCCGTATACCGCCCGCGAGCACTCCCAGGGAGGCGGTCCGGCCGTTCCGTCGTGACGGTGCCCGCCGAACGTCGACGTCGCTGAGCGTTCGGGTTCCGGGCGGGCTGCGCCGAATCCGTGATGTTCGTCCCCGGAGCGGGACGGGCGCCGAAAGGGAGCGGAAAATCGATCCTTCACCCGGGATTGCGTGATCTCGGCTGCCGCGCTCGGCAGCGGCTGATGGAACGAACGGTTGGTGGCACGCCAGGTGAAGAGAAGCGGGCCGTTCATTGGACAAGGTTGGGGACAAGGCCGGGGACAAGGCCGGGCATTGGACAAGGTTGGGGTCCCGATTCAACGGCCGGCGGTTTTTCCAGGATAATGCGGTCCCGCTCGGACGGGCCGGGTGTATCGCAGTCGGACCGGTTCGCCGGGGACGGGCGGGGTGCCGGAATTGAGGATCGGAGAGGAACGATGACCGAGCGCATTGCATTCGACCGCGTGGCCCGGGTGCCCGCCGCGGGGGACAACGTCGCGATCGCGACCCGGCGCCTCGATGCGGGGGCGGAGGTGGCCGACCGGGAGGGCACGTACCGGCTCTCCCATACCGTCCTCGAAGGGCACCGGTTCGTCCGCGAGCCGATCGCGGAGGGCGTCCGGCTCCTGTCCTGGGGGCTCCCCTTCGGGATCGCGGACCGGCCGCTCGCCCCGGGCGAGTACGTCTGCAACGAGAAGATCCTGAAGGCGCTCGCCGAGCGCGACATCGACTTCGATCTCCCCGCGGAGGCGAACTTCACCGACACGATCGAGACCTACGAGCTCGCCGACAGCACTTTCCGGCCGGGCGAACAGGTCGAACGGATCGACTCGGACCGGACGTTCGACGGGTACCGGCGAGGCGGAGGGCGCGGGGTCGGAACCCGCAACTTCGTGGTGGTGCTCGCAGTGACCTCTCGCGTCAACGGATTTGCGCGCCAGGCGGCAGAGCAGGCTGCCCGCCGCGCGCCGCCCGGCGTGGACGGCGTCGTGGCCGTCACCCACACCGAGGGCGGAGGGGGTCCCCGCCCGAACAACCTCGACTACGTGCTGCGGGTCCTCGCGGGATTCATGGTCCATCCCAACGTGGGAGCGGTGCTCGCGGTCGACGACGGCGCGGGGTCCTATACGAGCGACGATCTCGAGCGGTTCATGTCCGCGCGCGGCTATCCGCTCGAACACGTGCTCCACGCTTTCCTGGGGATCGACGGCGGTTACGAGACGGAGGTGGCGCGGGCCCTCGCGCTCATCGAAGGCTGGCTGCCCGAGGTGGCCGGCGCCGCGCGTACCCCGGAGCCGGCCGGGGGCCTTCGACTCGCGCTCCAGTGCGGGGGCTCCGATGCGTTCTCCGGCGTCTCCGGCAATGCCCTCGCAGGCTGGGTGGCAAAGGAGGTCATCCGCCACGGGGGGTCCGCCAACCTCGCGGAAACCGACGAGCTCATCGGGGCCGAGCCCTACGTGCTCGAGAGCGTGCGCGACGCCGCGACCGCCCGCCGCTTCCTCGACAAGGTCGAGGGCTTCAAGCGCTACGCCGCGAACCACGGCACCTCCGCGGAGGGCAATCCCTCCGGCGGCAACAATTTCCGCGGGCTCTACAACATCGCTCTCAAGTCTCTCGGCGCCGCCCGCAAGAAGGATCCCGAGGTTCGTCTCGACTACGTGATCGACTACGGGCAGCCGATGCGCCCTCCCGGCTACTACTTCATGGACAGCCCCGGGAACGACCTCGAGAGCATCGCGGGGCAGGTGGCCGCCGGATCGAACCTCATCCTGTTCATCACCGGAAACGGCTCGATCACCAACTTTCCGTTCGTCCCGACCCTCAAGTTCGTCACCACCACCGGCCGGTTTGAGCTCCTCGCGAACGAGATGGACGTGAACGCGGGGCGCTACAACGACGGGATGGACATGGACGCGCTCGGGGCGGAGACCTTCGAGCTCGCCCTCGACATCGCCTCGGGGGAGCGCAGCAAGGGCGAGCTCGCGGGACACGCCCAGGTCTCCATCTGGCGCGACTGGCCGCGGACCTCGGCCGACGGTCTCCAGGAGCTGCGCGCGCGGCCGCAACCGAACGGACGTCCGGTGCCGGTGCGCGCCGCGCCGCCGATCGCCCTGTCCTTCGACGGGGTCCGCACGGAGCGGGGCGTTGCCACCGACCAGCTTGCCCTGGTGATGCCGACCAGCCTCTGCTCGGGGCAGGTCGCGCGGCTCATCGCGGAGGATCTCGACGCCGACCCGCCCCCCTGGAGCGACGTGTCGCGCTTCGTCGCCCTTGTCCACACCGAGGGGTGCGGGTCGAACAACGCGGCCGATCTCTACCTCCGGACGATGCTCGGGCACCTCGTGCATCGCTCGGTGCGCCACGCGATCCTCCTCGAGCACGGATGCGAGCAGACCCACAACGACGCGGTGCGCCACTACCTCGCCGAGCGGGGGTTCGCGGCGGACCGGTTCGGCTGGGCGAGCGTGCAGATGGACGGCGGCATTGCGAAGGTGCACGCCAAGGTCGCGGGGCAGCTCGAGGCGATGGCGTCGTCCCGCGCCCCGGTGCGCGGACCCGAGGCGGACGATGCGCCGGAAGATGCGCCGGGCGGTACCTCCGGGCTCGCTCGGGAGACGGTCGGGGCGGAGGAGCTGCGTATCGCCCTCGCGGCGAACGGTCCGTTGCCCGAGGCGATGGGCGAGGTGCTCGGACGGCTCGCGGCCGGCCTCGTCGCGGCCGGGGCGACGGTGGTCGTGCCCGACAACCCGGGTCTTCTCGGGAGCGGGGCGTTCCGCAAAGCCGTCTTCCCGGACGCGGCAGCCGTCCCCGCGGCCTCCCTCGCCTTCGGCCAGCCCGCGGACGAGACCGGTCTCCACGTGATGGAGGCTCCGACCGAGGACCCGGTGGAGACGTTCACCGGGCTCGGAGCGACCGGGGTCGAGATCATGCTCTGCCATGTCGGACGCACCTCGCTTCAGGCCCATCCCATGATCCCCCTCGTCCAGGTGACGGCCGACCCGTCGGTCGCGGAACGCTTCGGGGGGGATCTCGACCGGGTGCTGGCCCTCGACCGAAGCGCCGGGAGTCTCATGGACGAGCTGGTCGCCCTGGTCGCCGACGCGGCTTCGCGGCGCTACCGTCCCAGGCTGTGGTCCCGCGGGGTGACGGAGTTCCAGTTGACGCGCGGGCGTCTCGGGCTCTCGATGTAGGCTCGGGCCGGGCCGGGCCGGGCCGAGCCGGGACGGAGCCGGCGAGGGAGCAATGACACGGGCGCGTCGTCTCCGGGGCCTTGCCCGGCGCTCCTCCGGCGCGGAACGAGCCCGGGAAGCGCGGCGACGGCGAGCCGGCGGAGCCGAACCCGGGCGCCCGTCTTCGTTGAACGGCAACCTTTGGAGAATGCAACGTTGAACCGACTTGGCCTCTATCTCAGCCCCACCCCCGATCACGAGGGCGGATTCGAGCGCGCCCTCTGGGCCGACCGGGAAGGCTTCGATGACCTCTGGTTTCCCGACGGCGACGGGATGCGCGACGCGATGACCTTCGCGGCCACCGTCGCGGGGCGCACCGAGCGGGTGCGCCTTTGCACCGGCATCACCCCCGTCTACACCCGGGTTCCGGCGGTGCTCGCGACGTCGAGCCTCGCCGTCAACCGGGTGGCCCCCGGCCGGTTCGCCCTCGGGCTCGGCTCCTCTACCCACACGATGGTGGAGAACTGGTACGGGGTGCCGTTCGAGAAGCCGCTCGCCCGGGTGCGCGAGACGACGGAGCTCGTGCGGAGCCTGTTCGCGGGGGAGAAGACCCGCTACGAGGGGAACACGGTCTCGAGCCGGGGCTTTCGCCTCAAGGAGGAGATCATCGGCAACGTGCCGATCTTTCTCGCCGGCATGGGGCCGAAGATGCTGGAGCTCGCGGGCGAGGTGGCCGACGGCGTGATCCTCAACCACTTCACCCCCCTCGACCGGGTGCCGTGGGCGCTCGAGTGCGTGGACCGGGGCGCGAAACGGTCGGGCCGCCGGGTGGAGGACCTCGAGGTCGCCCAGCGGGTCGCGGTATGGGTGACGGACGACGACGCGGCGGCCCGCCAGTTCTACCGGACCGACTTCTCGTTCTACGGCTCCACCGCGGTCTACCGGGACGTCATCGGCCGGATGGGCTATCCCGATGCGGCCGAAGAGATCCGAAAGGGCTTCGAGGTCCGGGACCGGGGGCGGATCATGGCCGCGGTGCCGGACGAGGCGGTCGAGCGGATGTACGTCTGGGGCGACCGGGAGACCTGCTACCGCCGGATCCGGGAGTTCTACGCGGCAGGGGTCAACACGGTGGCGGTCGCCCCCCAGGCCACCAACTCCGAGGACTACGACGCGACGTGCGAAGCCTTCCGTCCCGCCGCCTTCCGCGCCGCCGCCTGAACCGCGCGTTCAGGAAGCGAAGAGGTCGAGCTGCGGGTCCGGCCCTTTCGCTTCCCTCTCGGGGAGCCGGGAGCGGCGCCGTTCGAGGAGCCGCTCGTCGATGTCGGCGAGGTAGGGGGAGGGCGCCCGTTCCCGCACCTTTCCCCGCGAGAGGCGCTTCCCCGCCCGGGTGAGGAAGAGCTTCGTTCTCGCGCGGGTGACGCCGACGTAGAAGAGGCGCCGCTCCTCCTCGAGATCCCCGGGCTCCGCCTTGCCCCACTTGAGGGGGAGGAGCCCGTCCTCGCAGCCGGCGATGAAGACGACGTCGAACTCGAGTCCCTTCGCGGCATGCAGGGTGAGGAGAGAGATCCGGTCGGCCCGCGGGTCCCACGCATCGACCTCGGTGCCGAGCGCGAGCTCCGCGAGGAAGCGGTCCGTGTCGTCTCCGCACGCCTCGGCGAGGGGCCTCAGCAGCTCGCGGGCGGCCCCCTCCTGCACCGCATCGCCGTCGCCGCCGGGGCGAACCGCTTCGAGCCGTTCCCGCACCGAGCCTGAATCCGACGTCTCGCGCAGGGCTTCAATCAGCTCGGCCACTCCGGGGTGGTCCAGCAGGCGGTGATGCGAGCGCTGCTGGAAGGGCATCCCCGAGCGCTCGATCGCCTCCACCAGCGGGGCCGCCTGGGCCTCGGTGCGATAGAGCACGGCGAAGTCCGAGAACGAGAGATCGTGCCCCTCGCTCTCCGTCGAACGCCCGCTGTCGATGGAGAAGAAGCTGTGGCCGCCGAGCGCCTGCTCGAGGGACTGGACGATGAACTCCGCCTCCGCCTTCTCGGTCGGGGCTTCGTGGAGGGTGACGAGGTCGGGCGCATCTTCGATGACGGGAACGGAGCGCTGATCGGAGCCCGACCGCGCGATCACCTGTGACGAGAGGGCGATGATGTTCCGGTCGGAGCGGTAGTTGCGGGTCAGCCGCACGACCCCGGCCCCCGGAAAGTGTTGCCGGAACCCGGAGAACAAGCGCACGTCCGCGCCCCGGAAGCGGTAGATCGCCTGGTCCGGATCGCCGATCGCGCAGACGTTGCCGTCCGGGGCCACGAGCATTCTCACGAGCCGGACCTGCTGCGCATCGACGTCCTGGTACTCGTCGATCGATACGAAGGGGTGCCGCTGCCGGTACTCCGCCCGGATCGACGGATCGAATTCCAGCACGTCCGCGGCCCGGATGACGAGATCGTCGAAATCGACCCAGTTTCGGAGCTCCATCCGCCTCCGATATACCTCCCCCGCCTCCCCCGCCTCCCCCGCCTCGTTCGGCTCGTCGCCGGCCGGCGGCGACGGAGCGGCGGTGCGCCTCGCACGCGAGATGGCAGCCAGATGCCCGCGCGCCTTCCGCTCGGAAACACCGAGGGCATCGCGGAGCAACTCGATCCGCTCGGCCTCCGGCGCGACCCGGAAGCCGCGCTGCAGGCCGGCCGTGTTCCAGTGCTCCCGCAGGACGGAGAGGCCGAAGGAGTGGAACGTATGGAGCGCAATGCCTTCCCATGCTTCCGGGAGCAGGGCTCGCAGGCGCTCGCGCATCTCGCCGGCCGCTCTCCGGGTGAAGGTGATCGCAAGGCACTCGGCCGGGGAGGCGCCATGGCTCGCAATGAGATGGGCGATGCGGTGGGTGAGGGTCCTGGTCTTTCCGGACCCGGGGCCCGCGACGATGCGCAGCGGCCCCGCGGTGGTCTCCGCCGCCCGGCGCTGATCGGCGTCGAGCCCGGCCAGGATGTCGGCGGAGCGGCCGTCCGGCGCGGCCGGCTCCCGTCCGACCGTCTCATCCGTTCTCGCCACCACGGCGAACTCGTGAGCACGCGGTGAAGGGCTGACGTCCGTGGCGGGAAGCCGGCGGGTCGGGTCGGCCGAGCTCCCGAGACGCGTCGAGGCCGCCTCCGAAAGCGGTGCAGTCGCCGGGGACGAAGACGCTTCCGCGGAGCGAGGTTCGGCACCGGCCTCGTTTTCCGGAACGCCGGGCGAGGCGGCGCGTTGGAGCGACGGACCGTCGCGTTCGACCGGTGGTGAGGGGGGCGGCGCGGCCGGCGCCTCGCCAAAGAGAGATGCGCCGCGGGTGTACCGCCGGAGCTCCGCGTCCTCGAACAGGCGAATCGTGCCGTACACCCCGTCGTACCCCGCCTCCCGGACCACCTCCTCGCGCCGCAGGCGGGAGACGGCCTCCGCGACGAGGGACGACGAAGCGGGCCGGATGTCCTCCAGCGGCACCGTGTTGAGGAGCGGGAGCTCCGGCCCGAGCCGGCCGAGGAGGCTCTCGTAGTCCCGCGCGACCCGGCGGCTCTTCGGTCCGACCTGGTGGATCTCGGACAGGATCTCGGGCAGCGGGACCAGGCTGCGCATCGCGCCGGCGGTCGCAGGCGGCGCAACCTCCTCGGGCCGGTCCGCGAGGTCCTCGACCCGGTGCATGACGCCGACGGTGAGCGGCTTCCCGCACACCGGGCACCGGCCCTCGTTCTGCCGGGTCTCGTTCGGGGAGAGGCGGACCTCGCAGTTGCGGTGGCCGTCCAGGTGGTACTTGCCCTCTTCGGGAAAGAACTCGAGCGTGCCCCCGTACCCTTCGCCGGTCTCCAGCGCCCTGCGAAGGGCGAAGTAGTCGAGCTCGGTGTCGAAGACGCACACCTCCCGGCCGAGCTTCTCCGGCGAGTGCGCATCGGAGTTCGACACCAGCCGGAAACGATCGAGAGACGAGACCCGCCAGTTCATCGGCGGGTCGGACGAGAGGCCGGTCTCGACCGCGAAGATGTGCGGCGCGAGATCTCCGTAGCAGTCGTCGATGGCGTCGAAGCCCGACTTCGAGCCGAGTGCGGCGAACCAGGGGGTCCAGATGTGGGCGGGGACGAGATAGGAGCCGGGGTCCGATTCGAGGGTGATCTCCAGCAGGTGCCGGGAATCGAGCCCGAGGATGGGCCGCCCGTCCGAGTTGAGGTTGCCGATCCGGGCCAGGCTCGCGGTCACCCGGTCCATCGCGCCGAAGTCCGGGGCGTAGATCAGGTGATGGATCTTCCGGGTCCTGTCGAGCTTCTTGTAGATGGTGGAGATCTCCACCGACAGCATGAACCGGGTGGTGGTCCGCTCGCTCCGGCAGGCAGGGGGAAGCTGCTCCTCGACGGCTCGTTCCAGGTCGGGCCGAAGGCGATAGAGGCCCGGCTCCGCCGGCACGAGCCGTTCCTTGATCTCGGCCCTCCACGCGGGATGGGTGAAGTCGCCGGTGCCGACGATGGCGATGCCCTTCTTGCGGGCCCAGATGGCGAGGTGCTCGAGATCGCAGCTCCGGCTCGTCGCGCGCGAGTACTTGGAGTGGACGTGGAGATCGGCATAGAAGGCCATGTGTGCTCCGCTCGGCCGCTGGTCGCCACTCTGGCGGCCGTTCGGTGTTCGGCCCGCCGATCCACTCGACCGTACCATGGCGACGCTCTGCCGTCGACGGCGAACGACCGCCAGTTTCGTCCGACCCGGTGACCGGGGTGCGCGGGTGGGCTGCCCGGGTTCCGGTCAATGCGTTAGCATGATGTCATGATGGTAGTCACCCGAGAGTCGAACCAATGAAACGCACCCAGATCCAGTTGGACGACGCAACCTACGAGGCTGTCCGGCGACAGGCTTTCGACGAGGGTCGTTCGATGGCGTCGGTCGTCCGCGAAACGCTGGCCAGGACGTTCGGGACGGCGCCGCCGGAGGCCCGGAAGACCATCAAGGATTTCACGTTCGTAGGCATCGGTTCCGATCCGAACCCGCCGGAGGACGTTCCCGTGTCGGTGGATCATGACCGGTGGTTCGCCCAGGCTGTCGGCGGCCGCCCGGACGGGACGGAGAGACCGTGATCTTCGTGGACACATCCGCCATCTATGCACTGGCGGATCGTCGAGACGTGAATCATCCTGACGCGGCCCACAGGTTCGACACTCTGTTGCAGGCCAGGCGTCGGCTGTTCACCCATAGCTACGTTCTGGTTGAATCGATGGCGCTGCTGGACCGTCGCCTTGGGCGGAAAGCGATGTTTGCATTCGCGTCCGAAGCGCGCACATTCGAAATCGAGTGGGTGGGGATGTCGCTGCACGGCCGGGCGATCGATGCGCTCCGTGAAGCGGGCCGCACTGTCAGCCTGGTCGATCAGGTGAGCTTTCTCGTGATGCAGGCACACGGGATCGACGAAGCGTTTGCATTTGACCGTCACTTTGCATCGGCTGGCTTCCGCCTGTATGAGACGTGACGGACGTTAACGCCCGACGGTGAATGCCGGCTCTCGGTGGGGCGCCCGCGGCAGTGCGCCGAGGCGTGAGACTGCGATGGAGTCGTGGCCGTGGTCGCGCCTATCCGGCCTGCGGAATCCGGTCCGCGATCGCGAGGATGCGGTGCATGCTCCTGAGCACCGGCTTCTCGATGAGCTTCCCGTCGATGACGACGAGCCCGGTGCCGGCCCCGTCGAACTCGGCGACCACCCGCCGGGCCCGCTCCACCTCCTCCTCGCTCGGGCTGAAGCACTCGTTCAGCACCGGGATCTGCTTCGGGTGAATCGCGCCCTTGCCGGTGAAGCCGATCTCGGCGCAGGCCCTCGCTTCGCGCGCGAGCCCCTCAATGTCGTTGAGGTCAAGGAACGGCACGTCGATGAGGTCGACCCCGGCGCTCGCCGCCGCGTGCACGGTCCGTGAGCGCGCGTGGAGGAGGGCGTTCCAGGTCGGCTCTACGCGAAGCTCCGCGGCCATGTCCACGCCCCCGAAGAGGAGCGCGTCCACGAGCTCGCTCGACTGCGCGATCTCGATGCAGGCGTCGAGCCCCTCGTTGGTCTCGATGATGACGTGAAGCCGGATGGGCCGCGCCGCCTGCCCGACGAGCTCCTCGTGCACCCGCACCTCGCCGGGCGACTTGACCTTCGGCAGCATGATGGCGGGCGGCGGGCGCGGCGATTCGACGATCGCCTGGAGGTCCGCGAGCCCTTCCACCGAACGCAGGCAGTTCACCCGGACCACCGGCTCGACCCCGCCGAACTCCTCGTTCTCCGCGAACCAGCCGAGGGTCCGCTCGCGCGCGGCCGCCTTGTCGTTCGGGGCGATCGCGTCCTCGAGGTCGACGGTGACGATGTCGGCCCCGGTCGCGAGCGCCTTCGGGATCATCTCCGGACGGTTGCCGGGGGCGAAGATGAGGCTTCGGCGGGGGCGGATGGTCCGTTCGCTCAATCGGGCATTCCTCTTGGCCGGGTTCCAGACCCGACACCTTACCGCAGGGGATCGACGACGGTGAGAAACGGGAACCGATGGAAGTCGGTGTCGCGCGTGCAGATCCGGCTGATGCCGTGCTCGCGCATCAATACCGCGGTATGAAGGTCATGACACAGGTTCCCGCTCACATCCGGCAGCTCGCTCAGGGTCTGCGCCAGCACCGCCGCGTGGCGCGGCGTCGCGGTCAGCAGATCGAAGCCGGGGGACTTCAGCAGGCCTTCGAGGAAACCCCATGCTTTCCCGGCCGTCCAGGGGGACACGGACGCGCGCGGATGCGTGGTTACCCTCAGAAACTCGTAGCAGACGTTCCAGGTCAGAAAGGATGGAGACGGATCCTCTCGGGCCTGCAATACGGTGGCATGGCAGGGATCGTGGAATGGGGAGTCTTCGTCGACCGCATAGATCAGGACTTGATCGGCGCAGAACCACGCGGGCTGCCTGGCGCAAGGATTGAACGCGTCGAATTCCAGAGGGCGGCAGAGGGCCATCCACTCGACGATATTGTAATTCGCGGCTGCGACCGTGCTGGCAGTTCGGCGGTCATGGAAGTCCAAGTCAGACGCAGCCTCCGGTTTACACGTTCCGATCAGGGGTTTGGCAGCGTTGTCGCCCAGATTGCCCGGGCATCACAGCAGTCGGGCTTCTTCGACGGCCGCCACGCACTCGCGGTCGCAGTCGATCGGTCGCCCCTCAATGTCCAGGGTCCATACCAAGATGTGCTTGTCTGGGCGCAAGGAATGAGTTCGGCCAACACGTTCATGGCGCGGATCGAGCGCCCACATTCCGCCAACAACGCCATGCGGAGTTTCGTCGATGCGTTCACGGTGCATTTGGAGCGTGCCGGCGCGGCTCATGATGGAGAGACCGTCTGGTGTCTGTTATCGCGGCTCCAAATCCTGCATTTCGACTTTACGGCGCAAGGATCGGCGTACGAAGCGTGGCAAAGGGAGCGTGCCGCCCACGCGCTTCATCCCGATGAAGCAGGGAGAGCGGACGCGCTCTGGCGATATCTTGTCGAACTCGCGATAGAGACAGCCGCTAGCGGAGGAGACTGCAACCGCGACAAATTGGTGCAGGAGCTGCGGGATGGAGGATTCCGCCTGGGGAGCGAGCGCCGGTACGCGAGCGCCCGCAGCGCCGTGCCCTGCCACCACCGGCCCTCCTTGGCGCCCGCCATCACTCTCCCGCCCGGACACCGAACACCGGAAACCATTCGTCGGCCGCACGCAACCACACTCGTCTCGCTGCGGCACGCCGGAGCCTCGACGTCCCAGTCGCCGACGGCGTCCTCGACGCCACCGGCATCGTCGGGGAACTGTGCGTGCGCTCCCGACCGTTCCGGTTCCCGCTCTTGAGGAGAGCAGCGGTATTTGAGAGTTCACTTCCGTGATTCAACATCAACGCACACGACGAAACAGCCAAGCGTAGGCACGGCTGGGATCGTGACGATGAATCCGCGGCATGGGCTCGAAACCACAAAGCTCGAATCGAGCGTGAAACCGGTCGGTGAAGATCGGACACGCGCAGCTTCCGAAGGGTGAACCTTGGGCAATGTACAGCAGATATTCACCAGCCGGCATACCGTCCAAAAGGCCATCGAATGCCGCTTGCTCCGGGCCGGGACAAATCGAGGCCATGACACGAGCAATAGCCCTGACGCCTCGCGAAGGCCGCCAGAACGGCACCAGGAGCTCAAGGACTGTTCGGCGACACAGGCATGGCGAGGGTTGGAATCGAAACCGGACACGAGGTAGGGATACGCAGAGGATCGGGATTGCAACACTCGCATCCACAATCCGCTGCCAGCGCCCACGTCCACGATAGCGGCCCCCTCGGGGACAAAGCACCTGATGAGGTGTAGCACCTCACGAGTGGGAAGCGACCAGCCCAAGCGGTCCGGCAACAGCGCCTCGATATCGCGTGGAAATGATGCTGCGGGCGCCCCGCGCCAGACAACAGCCTCCAGAGCATGCAAGTCGGGGACATCACCAGGAGCGAAGAGGAGACGCTCCAGCTCCTCGACCACGGCAGGGGCGGAAAGCGAGCCGTGAGAATCGGAACACCGAAGAATGGAGCAGAGAGACCGAAGGACTCTGACCAACATGACCCGTTTTTCCAATCGCTCGAATTGTCAGCGGCCGATCCGTCTCTCGCCTCCTCTTCACCAACCCTCCGGTTTCGAGATCGCGATGCCGGGCAGGGGGTTCGGGAGCTGCGCCGCCCTCAGTACCGAGGAGCGGATGTGGCGGACATGGCTCGCGGCGTTTCGCAGTTGCGGCGCCATCTGCCAACGGCCCGGGCACACGACGAAGACCGGTCGCTTGCGTTGCGCGGTCACCATCCGAATCGGCACCACCAGGTCGGTGTCGTTCGAGATGACCACCGCCGCCTCGAACCGGTCGTTCCAGGCATCGTTCAGCAGATGGGCGGCGAGATTCACGTCCGAGCCCTTCTCTTCCATGGTATGGAACTCGGCGATCACGGCGTCGGGGATCGGGATTGCGGCCGCGCGCCGGGCGCCTTCGCCGCGGCCGCGCCGCTCCGGATAGGTTCCGACCGGCAGCGTCCGGGGGCGCCCGCCGAGCACACGATGGTTGCCCTCGGGCAGCGTGACCGGCCCGGGCGTCTCAATCCGCCTGCCCGCGACCGGCAGGTTGGCGAGCGGACGCCAGGCCGTCTTGGCGAGGAAACGCCCGTAGTGGATCTCGACCTCGGGCAGCGTCGCGAGCGCGTTCAGATAGACCCGCTGGCGGGCGGGCGCCCGCGGATCGACCTTGCCTGGAAATCCCACGAAAAAGGAACCGTCTGACCCCATAAACGGTTATAATTCAGTTGCTTGGACTGGATCTAACCAGGAGCCAGACGGTGACAGAATGTAACCACGAAACCTTCGGGTTTTCAAACTGCCGCAAGCGCCAGGTTCGGGTGAATTTCTCCGGCGGTTCGATTTCCTCCAATGGCGGAGCTTTGTTGTTGCGCGAAGTCGACCGCCGGATGGGGCTGACCATGGCAGTGGCGCGTGCGCTCGGTGATCAGCGCCAGCGCGGGAAGGTTCGTCACGAGGTGGTGACGATGGTGCGTCAGCGCGTGCATGCGGTGGCGTTGGGATACGAAGATTTGAACGACCACGACACCCTTGGCGACGATCCGGTGGTTCAGACGGCGTGTGAGCGCGACGAGTCGCTGGCGAGTTCGTCGACGCTATGCCGATTTGAGCAGCGCGCCGAGCGGCAGTGGGCGATTGCGATTCATCAGGAACTGGTGGAGCAATTCATCGCCTCGTTCGCGCACCGGCCCGAGGAACTGGTGCTGGACTTCGACGCGACCGACGACCCGGTGCACGGTCACCAGCCCGGGCGGTTCTTCCACGGGTACTACGACTGCTACTGCTTTCTGCCGCTGTACGTGTTCTGCGGCCAGCAGTTGCTGGTCGCGTATCTTCGGCCCTCGAACATCGATGCGTCGAAGCATGCCTGGTCGATATTGTCGTTGCTGGTCAAGCGGTTGCGCCAAGCATGGCCGGAAGTTCGTATCGTGTTTCGGGGCGACTCGGGGTTCTGCCGACACCGGATGCTCGATTGGTGCGATCGCAACGACGTTCAATACATCGTGGGGTTGGCCCGAAATACGGTTCTCGAACGCGAGGTTCAGGTGGCGTGCGAGGTCGCCAAGGACGGCTTCGAGGCGACCGGACGCAAGAATCGGTTGTTCCACGAGTTCGCGTACGCCGCGCGGAGCTGGCGCCGCACCCGGCGGGTCATCGCCCGCATCGAGCACGGTCCCAAGGGGCGAAACCCGCGTTTCGTCGTGACCAACCTCGAGGGTGGTCCGGCTCGGGCGCGAGGTGCCCGAGCTGCCCGCCGAGGTGTTGTTCTCCGACATCGAGTTGCGTGTGCTCGCCACCTTCGCCCGCTCGCGCAACCTCGCCCCACCCCAGCACCTGGGCGAGGCGGTTCAACTGCTCGCACGCCTCGGCGGGTGGCTTGGACGTGCACGCGAACCCCCCGGTGCGCAGTTCCTGTGGCACGGCTATACCCAACTCACGGCCATGACCTTCGCCTTCGAACTCCGCGACGAATACGGATGACCTCACCCCTTCATGAAGTCCAGCGACGAGATGTGGGGCACGGGCAGCGCTAGGCTGGCGCCCTCGCTTCCGCCCTCGCGCCCGTACCGCCGCGAGTCCGGATTTCACCCGTTCGCTGATCAGGTCCCGTTCGAACTTCGCGATCCCCGCGAGCACCGTCGCCATCATCCGACCGTGCGGCGTGCCGCGCTCGAACGTCATCCCGGACATCGCGACCACCGAGACATTCCACGCGGCAAGCTTGTAGAGCGTGTCGAGGAGGTCCTGCGTCGACCGTGCCCACCGCGAGCCGAGCTGTTCGCGTAGCCGTCCTCAATCCAGCGTTTTTCCTCGAACAGGTCCCGTCAGCAGTCGATCATGTCAACGCGCGCTGGATCGCGTCTCGTGCTAACCTCGCCAGCAAGGCACGAACGAGTGTCGTGAACCACGCTCAGAGGCGAGTGCCCATGTCCTACCGCATCCCATCACGTGCACCTAGGTCGGCCCAAGTCGTCGATGAGCTACGCCTGATCGCGGAGGCCGATGAGCTCCATGACTTCGCGCTCCAGCGGCTTGAACGCAATGCGCGGGCGCTCATGAACGCGGATCCCGAATGTGCCCACACGGTTCTCGGTGCCATCGCCTCCCTCCAAGCACATTCCGAAGAGGTGCGAAAGCACCACCAAATCGCCCTGCGTCTGTCTGGCCACTCTGCGGAGGCATATCGTAACTTCGCGATCTCCTTGGCCGAGCTCGGTGAGATGACGGAGTCATTCCATATGGCAATGAAGGCCTTTGACTGTGCGCCCGGTGATCGTGATCTGCTCCAGATGGCCATCGGTCACGCTGCCGAGTCAGGGCACTTTCGTCAAGCCGCCGACCTCTGCCAAAAATGGAACGAAACTTTCGGCGGTGAACCTTTGCCGCACGAGTCGCTGATTGCAGTGCTCGTAAGCGCTGTTGACTCCGGAGAATTTACGGAGGACGGAGCACAACGGCTTTTGCAAATCGCGCACGAAGTTCTTCGTGACGCGAATGTGCGTGTGGTCTCTGGAGGGATTTTCCCTGACCCGACAAAGCCTCGCGCGTTTGTTCACGAGATCCGGGTTAGCGTGTTTCCAGAACACGCGGTTCGCCTAAACGAAGAACTCGCTAACCGCATCGTGTCGCAGGCGGACTTGATGGACGATCCCGGCTTCCGGTTCGTACCGATGGTCATAGGGACGAGACGCCATGTCGGTCGAACCGCAGCTTCTGCTTGAGTCAGCTCAGGCCCTGGCCGAGACAGACTCCGAACTCGATTGGAGGGGCGCGGCAAACCGGGCCTACTACGCCGCGTATCATCGATGTCTGCCCCTCGGCAACCTCCACGGCTTTGAGGATGACGGGAAATCTGCTCACCGCAGGCTCATCGACACGCTTACGGGCACAAGGGACAGAAATTTGATGAGTATCGGCTACATGCTCGAACAGTGTCGGGCTTTGCGCGTCAAAGCTGACTACGGAATCGAGCTTGACTTATCGCAAGAAGATGCTCGGACGGTCGTAAGTCAATGCAAAAGGATCTTTGAGAAAGCTGAACTTGCTACGGCCGAAGAGCCGGAGTGACTTGGATCGCCTATCACTAGCGAGAAACAAGCCAGCGGCGAACCCCCCATTTGGCGCTGCCACGACGAATACTCGGTCAACTGGGACAACATCGAGGTGCACAGGCTCCAGCTCCTCACGCTGAGCCATTGGCAGTACAAAGCTCATCTCCCTCCGTGAGTTCGCCGTGAACCCGGAATCCTGCGCCCACCCAGCGGCCCCCGGGCACGGACGAAATTGCATTCTTGGAGTTCCGTTGTGCCACTGAACCCGGGAACCCGTAGGGAGATACTGCCAACCACAGCTTGTTCAAAGCTATTGAACAGGAGCCAGCACAAAACTCTCTCGTGCGAATCCAGGGCCGGGACGCACCGCCCCGTGCCCGACGAGACCGGCGCCGCCGCCTAGCCCGGAAATCTCACCAACTTTCGTCGCGAGGGCGCGGAGATGCCGCTGTGACAAGGCGCACGGACCGAAAGGCGCTGAAGGCGTAGCCGACACTACGTCGAAGCGGCTTGCGGGAGTACGGCCCGTCACAGTGCATGGATCGGTGTCCGCAGCAGAAAGCTGGTGAGATTTACGGGCTAGCCTGGAAGTCCCACGAAAATGGAACCGTCTGACTCCATAATCGGTTATAATTCAGTTACTTGGACTGGATCTAACCGGGAGCCAGACGGTGACAGAATGTAACCACGAAACCTTCGGGTTTTCAAACTGCCGCAAGCGCCAGGTTCGGGTGAATTTCTCCGGCGGTTCGATTTTCTCCAATGGCGGAGCTTTGTTGTTGCGCGAAGTCGACCGCCGGATGGGGCTGACCATGGCAGTGGCGCGTGCGCTCGGTGATCAGCGCCAGCGCGGGAAGGTTCGTCACGAGGTGGTGACGATGGTGCGTCAGCGCGTGCATGCGGTGGCGTTGGGATACGAAGATTTGAACGACCACGACACCCTTGGCGACGATCCGGTGGTTCAGACGGCGTGTGAGCGCGACGAGTCGCTGGCGAGTTCGTCGACGCTATGCCGATTTGAGCAGCGCGCCGAGCGGCAGTGGGCGATTGCGATTCATCAGGAACTGGTGGAGCAATTCATCGCCTCGTTCGCGCACCGGCCCGAGGAACTGGTGCTGGACTTCGACGCGACCGACGACCCGGTGCACGGTCACCAACCCGGGCGGTTCTTCCACGGGTACTACGACGGGTACTGCTTTCTTCCGCTGTACGTGTTCTGCGGCCGGCAGTTGCTGGTCGCGTACCTTCGTCGCTCGAACATCGATGCGTCGAAGCATGCCTGGTCGATATTGTCGTTGCTGGTCAAGAGGTTGCGCCAGGCATGGCCCGGTGTTCGTATCGTGTTTCGGGGCGACTCGGAGTTCTGCCGACACCGGATGCTCGATTGGTGCGATCGCAACGACGTTCGGTACATCGTGGGGTTGGCCCGAAATGCGGTTCTCGAACGCGAGGTTCAGGTGGCGTGCGAGGTCGCCAAGGACGGCTTCGAGGCGACCGGACGCAAGAATCGGTTGTTCCACGAGTTCCAGTACGCGGCGGGGAGCTGGCGCCGCACCCGGCGGGTCATCGCCCGCATCGAGCACGGTCCCAAGGGGCGAAACCCGCGCTTCGTCGTGACCAACCTCGAGGGTGAGGTGGACGAACTCTATGAGCGGGTGTACTGCGCGCGCGGCGACATGGAGAACCGGATCAAGGAGCAGCAGCTCGCGCTGTTTGCCGACCGCACCTCGAGCTCGAAGTGGTGGACGAACCAGTACCGGGTGTTGCTGGCCGCCTTGGCCTACACCTTGCTCGAAACGATGCGCCGCACCGCGCTGCGCGCGACGCACTTGGCCCGAGCGCAATGCCAAACGCTCCGGCTTCGGCTGCTCAAGATCGGCGCCGTGGTCACCCGAAATACCCGCACCGTGGCGGTGCGGCTGTCCAGCACCTGCCCCGACCAGGCCGTGTTCCGGCTCCTGGTGCATCGGCTGACCGCCGGATAGCGTCGCTCCGCGCGGCCGCGTCCACGACAACGACTTCCAATCCGGTCCCGGAGCGGCGCGTTGCGCTTCGCACCGCCCGCGCGGCTTGAAAAACACTGAAATGTCCCTGTCCGCCGCTCCACACCGACCCTCCGGGCCATCAACCGCCGACCGACCTCTCGAAAACGCTCCGAAGAAAGCCAAACAACGCGCCAGAAAACAAAATCGCGACCTTCATGCAACATGCGGGCTAGCCGGAGACCCGCGCCGTGAAGTACCGCAGCCGGTTGATCGCACACTCGCGGGTAAGGAGAAGGGCAGTCAGCCGGACGGGATCGAGCCACCTGAAGGGCGTCCCCTTGAGCGCTCCGTAGTACAGGTTGAACCCGTCGACATAGACCCTCGTTCTCATTATCCGTCTCCAGACAAAGCAAGGGCCGCTCCGGGGAGCAGCCCTTGAGCCGACAGCATGCTGCCGGCGGGTAATTGGGGTCACTGTACCCCCGTTCGTTCGCCATCCGCAAGCGAAATTCCGTCCCGGTCCTGCCAGTCCGCCTACAGCGCCATGTCGCGCTCGATGCCCTTCGGCACGCGGGCCTGCTCCATCTCCGGCCCCGGCGCCCGGTCCCGCTCCCGCGATTCGGACGCGTCACTCTCGCGACCGGGACTCCGGCCCCGTCCAATCCCGCTTCGCGGCCCTTCACCCGCTCCGGCTCGAGCGCCGCGATGTGCTCGCCGGTGCGCGCAGCGGAGGCCGAGGGCGCGAGGCCCTTGACCTCGTAGCCCTTCTTCTCCATGAGCGCCCGGGCGCGCCTGAGCATAGTGGTCTTGCCCGTGCCGGCGTAGCCCTGGACTCCCACCACGCGGTCCTTCGCGGACACGATGAGCTTCATGCCCGGCCTTGAGGGGGCCGTTCCTGAGCGCCTTGTTGACGACGCGGGCGCGCATCGCGGCGGCGCCGCGTCCCTGCCGTCGGCGTCCCGGACCATGTTCGCGATCACCGAATGGGTGTGGAGCGCCGGATCGAGGTTGCGCGAGGTGTCGTGGCGGAAGGTGACCGAAACAACGATCTCAGCCACAGATTCGCGTCGCGTGCGCAGGTGCTCGGCCAGAGCCTCCCAATGATCGGCAAGCTCCTCGGCCACCGACAGGTTCAAGACGACCGCACGCTATGCCCACCTCGCACGGCATTCGGTGAAGGCTGCCGCCCGGAGGATCGAGGACGATCTTGCCTCCGATCTGGATTCCCCTCCGGACCTTTTGGCTGTCACTTGATCTGCGCCACTCTTTCGCCCTGAGGGAATTGGCGCTCGGCGAGGGCTTGAGCATGGTCGGGAAGCTCCTAGTCTTCTGCTGCCCGCCGGTTCCGTGCGCCCCAGTATCCAGATCTCTTACACAGCCAACTGCTATAATCTGCGTTACCTCAAGGATGGTCGCGATGGGTTCGTCCTTTATGAATTGGGGCAGGTGCATTAGCGTTTCGTCTCGAACTCTAACGCCCAAGCTCAGCGGCCGGCGTCCTCGCCGGTCCGTTGGAGCTTGTTGTTAGAGGGCGATCCACGATTGTCACTTAGTTTTCCGATCCGCTTCGCAACAGCCACGTCGATGAGTGACCTTGCGATCCCGCCAAACAGTGGCATAGCGCCGAGCACCGCGAGCCACATCACATGAGTGTCGTTCATGAGGTCGAACACCGTGCTTTCTGCTGATGCTCGTGAGTACATTCGCGTTTGGACATTCGCGTTCTTGAGGTAGACGTCAAGTGTGTCGTCGGGATTATCGAGCGATACAAGCTCGATCGACACCCTGTCCCCTGGGTTTAACAGCGCGACTTCTAGGTCCAATGCGCTTCCATCTCTTTTGACCTCATAAATGTCGCCGAACCCGACGGGTGGTTCTGTCTTGTAGGAGTAGTCAACGATTCTCGCGCCCTCGGCTAGTCGGATATTGATGGGCTGACTACGAACCGCTTCAGTACCTGTGTTGACGACATCCAAAGACATCAAATACACGGCGTTGGCGGGGGATCCAGCAAAGGTGACCCGAAGCTCATCACGAATGCGGTCTGAGAAGGTGAGGAGCGACGCAACATCCGTGACCACGCAGTCCACGCGTCGAATTCTGTGCGTCCGACGCCATACGTAGATAGCGGCAAGGGCGCTCAGGAGGGCACCAGCGAGCCCTCCGAGCACGGCGGCGATCGTTGGATTCTCATACCACGCCATGACCTATTCTGCTTCCCTCTAACGGTAGTGATAAGCGGCGGACAGACCGCGTAGCGGGCTGGCCGTCAGGCGGAGGCCGTAGGCCGGAGCGAACTGGTTCGCAGCGTTAGGCAGGTTGCTCACGGATGGTAATCTTCCCAGCCACACGCCGTACATGTGGCTAATCCGAACTCCCCCGTATCACCTGCGAATCCTGACATGACCACCTCGCCCCCACACTCTGGACATCCGTGTCGCTCCGCGTAGAATATGTTGTACGTATCCTCGATTGCTGACGCTAGGGCCACGGCTCCTTCTGAACCCAGGGCCAATTTTTCCTGGCTGGTAGCTGATTGATGCGACAGGCGAAACTGGGTCTCTGGACAAATGGCGTCGAGGGCGCCATAGTGGGGCACAGGCCCATCGACCCCGGCGAAGACGATGCTCGAGTTGATTTCCCGACGGCTGCGCGAGGTCACGGTCCGCCCCGCGGTGGGCGCCGACGAGAGGATCCGCTGGGATGCGCTGATGGGCGCGCACCACTATCTGCCCTTCCGGGGCTTGGTCGGGCGAAGTGTGCGCCACGTCGCAGTGCTGGGCGAGCACTGGCTGGCGCTCGTGGGTTGGCACGCCGGTGCGTTCAAGCTCCGGGCCCGCGACCGCTGGATCGGGTGGCTGCCCGAGCAGCAGTTTCGCCGCCTTCACCTCATCGCCAACAACGCGCGGTTCCTCATCTTGCCCGAGTGCGCCGCGGCGAACCTCGCTTCGCGGGTGCTGGGGCTGAGCCTTCGCCGGCTCTCGGGCGACTTCCGCGCAATGCATGGCCATCCAATTCTGATCGCAGAAACCTTCGTCGATCCGGCCCGCTTCACCGGCGCGTGCTACCGGGCGGCGAACTGGCAGGCGCTGGGCCACACCCGCGGCTTTGCCCGCAAGCCCGGCACGCCCGCGACCTGGGTCCCCCACGGCAGACCGAAGGAGGTCCTGGTCTACCCGCTGGCCCGCGACGCGCGCGAGCAACTGTGCCGCCTCGACGATGCCCCAAAGTGGCGAAGCGAAGGCGACCCGCGACCGTGGACCGCCCATCGACTGCGAAGCCTGTGGGAGTGTCTTCATGGTGTGCCCGATTTCCGCAGCACGCGCGGGCGGCGCTATCCGCTGGCCACCATCCTGGCCATCGCGGTCGCCGCGAAGCTTGCCGGATACCACGGTGCGACCGCAATCGGCGAGTTCTCCCAAGCGTTGACCCAGCATCAGCTTCGTGCCCTGCGGGCGTTCTACAGCCCCCGTCTGGGGCGCTTCACCGCCCCGTCCACGACCGCGTTCGTCAAGGTTCTCACCAACTTGGACCCCGATGTGCTCGACCGCGCGGCGCGCACCTGGGCCGCGCAGCAGGCCTCGCGCACCGACCCCGTCGCCATCGACGGGAAGTACATCCGCGGTGCCGCCCGGCACAATCCGGGCGCCAAGCACCTGCTCGTCGCCGCTGCGGAGCACCGCTCTGGAATCGTCCTCGGACAAGAGGCGGTACAGGACAAGAGCAACGAGATCCCGGCCGTGCGTACCCTGGTCACCGGGCTCGACCTCACCGGCCGCGTCGTGACCCTCGACGCGATGCACACCAACCACCACACCGCCCGGTGCTTGGTCGAGCAGTGCGGCGCGCACTACGTGATGACCGCGGTCAAGGACAATTGCCCCAACTTGCTCGCCGAGTTGGCTGGGCTCGATTGGGAGCTTCCCCAGGTGCGCGCCACCGAGCATCACACCTCGGACAACGGACACGGACGAATCGAGAAGCGAAGCTGCCGGGTGCTCGACCTCACCGAGCACCGCGACCGCGCCCCCCTGCCTCATCGTCAGGTCGCCTTTCGCATCGAGCGCGAGCGGCGCATCGTCAAGACCGGCAAGGTCGAGCACGAGACCGTACACGGCCTGACCTCCGTGCCCCCCGACCAAGCCACCTCGCAGGTCGTCCTGGCCCTGGTGCGCGGGCATTGGAGCATCGAAAATCGACTCCACCACGTGCGCGACGTCTCCTACGACGAAGACCGTTGCCGGGTGCGAACCGGACACCTGCCGCGCAATCTCGCCTGCCTCACGAACCTCGCCATCTCCATCGTTCGCCTCAAGGGGCGCTTCGACTCCCTCCCCCAAGCCCACCGGCACTACGCTCGGCGGCCCCAGGACGCCGTGCGCCAGCTCATCAACCCGCCCAAACGCTGAGCCCCACGCTACTGCGACCCCTCGGCGCTTGGCTCCACCACCGCGCCAACGTTCCCGCTCGCCCGGCCGGGCAATCCGAGCTTCCGGTTTGCTTTGCATACCCCTCCAAACGACTCAGATACCCTCCTCCGTGACCTCCCCTTCCTCCCATTCCACCGGCTACCGCACCACCACAACGGATTCCAACCAATCACGTGCTCATCCTTGCACCGAACAAAATTTCACCCTGCTTCTGAACCGTAGACGGTAGATGCCGCCTCAATCTCCAATAGTTCCCAAGGCGAAAGACTCCATCCCTCCAGCTTGTCAACGTCAAAGTCCCAGGTCGCTAGGCGGATCGAGAGCGACTCGCCGTTGAACTGTGAAGCTTCGGCCCGTACTACAGGCCGGCGGAATGTTTGTCTGAAGTGCGCCAGCAATTGCTGTTCGAGTTCCTGTGTAGTCTTTAGGTTTTCGCATTCAGTGCTGAAGGAGAGAACTGTCGGCAGGCGCTCCGGTGTAATTTGCGAGGTCGGGAGGGACCGTAGAAGGGCATGAATCTGGTCCTTCGATAGTGTTCCCATCTCGATCTGATATGTGAGACGCGCCAAGAGGTCGTCTCTCCCGGCATTGCTCTCGAATTTCTCGCGCTCTCTGAGTATTGCATCCTGCTTTTCGTTCCAGATTTCAAGATAGTACCGGAGACTATTTCGGTGAATTGCGTTGCTCGCTTCTTTCGATTGCAGTCGTGGTGAGTCGGGACAAGGTTCCGGGTGCTGTCAAGCGCGAAAGCAGCATCGAGTCCGAGTTTCTCCTTGAGACTTTGTAGTGCGTTCGGGGCAGTCGAGTCCGGTATTACGTGGTCGATCTCGAGATCGCGAAACGCAATCGCTTCTCCACAGTAGAGGCACCTCTCCGAGTTGGCTCTCCAAAGTGCGACACGCTCAGAGATGAGCATATTGGGATGGGCCTAACGACCAAGGTCGGCCGCGGACAAACCGCAATGCGGGTTGGCCGTCGGCTGGAGCGCCGGGTTAGACGGAATGGGCATCAGCAGAATTCCAGAGTGCCGCCGGTAATCGTGGCAACTGCGGTGACGAAGGCAACCAGGATCTGCTCATCGCCCAAGTCAGAGGAGATCGGAAAATCCGTCGAGTTCCCCCCCGGCCCGGTGTGAGGTTCCTTCACGCGAACCACGTTGAGGTAGCGTCCGACGCCCGCCCAGTCCTTCTCCGGATCCGTCGGTCGCCGGATCCACGCCCGTTTGTACCCGCCGCAGCCTTGGCTCCACTCGACGTAGAGCTGACCGTTTCCGTCTTTGTGAATTGGAATCTCCATCAAACGTTCCAATCATGCCGCCTAACGTTGAGCATGAGCGGCTGGAACAAGCGCGCAGCGCTTGGGCCAGTCCGGCTCGATGCGCTTGTTAGAACTCACGGCGTGACTGCCGGAGCCAGCACCGCATAGACGAGAAGGCCAACACCTGCAAGCATGGCGACAGCCGCGACTGCTTTCGCGACCCGGTAGACGAGCTCCCCCTTTCGAACCCGCATCCACTCCGCCTTTAGCAAAACTTGTGCTGAGGCCACAAGTTCGTGCTCCATTGCGTCGAGCCGTGCATGGTCCGGCATTCTGCCCACGGCCATTTCTTGTTCCAGTTCCGACACCAGCCTGAGCACTTCCTTGCACTGCTCCTCCGAGGGGTTCAACCGTAGTCTAATGTTCGCTGTAGCGGAGTTTACGCCTATGAAATCTTCGCGAGCATGTTGCCACATCTGCCCTGGACCGCCGAATCCTGCTTGATTGGCACCGTGGATCGCGTTCACGTGTGAAATCAAGGAAGCAACGTCGGACCGCAGAGCATCAATCCAGGCTTGACGGAACTCTGAGACCTTCTGTTCCTTGCTTATCACGAGGCCGAGGAGCGAGACTACTCCCGCAATTATCGCAGCCCCGATGGCTCCGACGGCGATGTCAGGTAAGACTGTCATGAGTTCTAACCACTGATTAGCGGGCAAATCTGCCTGATAATGCGATATTGCGGCCTGTTTCGGGCAGATCTGCCATGTGCAATATCATCGCCCAGAGGCGCGCAGCGCCTCGACTCACCAAGCTCCACGCATGACTCAAACCCTCGGGGATTCGTGTGTCGATTAGACTGCTTGACGAAGTGCGCGACCGCGTGCGGCGGCGTCACTATTCGATCCACACCGAACGCGCCTACCGGGATTGGGTCAGACGCTATTTCCGTTTCCACAACATGCAGTCGTCGCCCACTTGAAGTCCTTGTTTCTCCGTCGAGCCTGCCGTTATCCGAACACGAATGCTGTCCACCGGCCATGGATGGAGTCGGGCTGACCGAAACGACGCGAAGCTCCGCGTGCTCGAGTCCACGGACCGCAAGTGGATCGGGAATGTCGTGCGGACCGGTACGCGACGCCGATAACTTCGCGGTGGATGGTCGACACGGTGGCATGGGTCGTGAGCGATGTAGGGCGTAAGCGCCGCGGAAACGGCTGCGGTACGTGGCTTGCGCACGCGGGAGTACGGCTGCCGTCGGAACCAATTTTCATCTCCTTCTATTAAGGAGTGGCGACACCGCAGGCATCCAATGTCCGGGCGTGGTCTGCGCACATGTTCGCACGTTTGGAGAATGGTTGAGATTCCGTGCGTCTCCTCCCTGCCCCAAACGTCACGACGGCTCGTAGCATCGGGGCGTGCGACTTGGCAGGGCGCCGGTCGCATCGGGTGCTGTCCTCGATGGGCACCGGGCGCGTGGGATCGGGGAGCGTCATCGTGAGACAGGTTCGGAAGCGGCCGTGATTCAGACCGGGCGCACCGAGGTGGGTGTCTGTGGGAAAGGCGGCCACATCGTGCACCCCCCACCGGGTGACCATCGGCAATGCCATCGCGACGCTTCCCAAGCTGCCGGGGGTTCTCGCGAGCCGCTCACCGACCGCGTCGCGCAGGGTCTTCCCCGCCTTGAACGACGGCGCCGTCGAGGCCCGGATGGCGATGCGCTCGCCGGTCCGCGGGTTGCGGCCTCGACGGGCCGGTCGCGTCCTCGTGGAGAACGTGCCGAACCCGGCGATGGTGACGGTGTCGCCCTTGGCGAGTGTGTCGGTGACGGTTGTGAGCACGGCGTTGACCGCGGCCTCGGCGCCCGCCTTGGTCAGCGAGGTCCGGCTGGCGACGTGGGACGCGAACTCCGACTTCTTCATCTGTCTCCTCTCCTCCTCGGGATCCAGCGCGGCGGGGGAGCGAGTCCGGCCGAGCGCGGGGGATCCATCGATCGTGCCGGCTGACGAAATGAGCGTATCACGGTCCCCGGATTCGCCGGACAACGCATGACCGTTGCCCGACCGGCCCACGACGAGCGCACGATCGTCGCCCAAGCGTCGCACGGCACTGCGTGACGGTGCGCGGCCCGCCAGGGCCGGCAGGTTCGATCCGTCGGGTCGTTCGAGCGCGATGTCGCGCACGATCTGCTCGAACCGGCGCACCGGCGCGAGGTCCTCGGCGGAGCGCCGGGCGACGAGTCCGGTGCGGTAGCAGCGCCGGTCGAAGGTGAGCGGCAGGGGCTTCAGATCGAGCCCGGGAAGGCGGGCGAGGAAGGCAAGCGGGAGCCAGGAGAGGCAGCGGCCCTCGGCGAGCAGGAGCAGGCCCGCGCAGCCCGCGCGCAGGACGGGGCCGGTGCGCTCGCGCATGGGCGAAGCTGCGCAGCCGGGCGGGGGCCTCGAAGAGGCGCGGGCGGTCGAACGGCGGCAGGGAGAGCACGGATTCGGGCGCCGGGAACCGTCGGCCGGGAGTCCGACGACTGGGTTCTTCGTATTTGAACAAATGTAGATTTTCAATCCGCCTCTCGGGTCGATGCTCAGAAAGCATTGCGTTTTCCTCGTGTTGTCCTCTCGTACGTATACCGAGGGGGATATCCGAGCAGAAGGTGAACGCAATCATGGATAAATATAATTTGTGTATATCTTTTAAACATCACTATTTGCAACCACATGAAATGCGGATATGATTCGTTTCCGTCGGCGGCGAACCATGGACGCCGCTCACGTGACAGGACGCGAACCGGGAGCGGTGCGGCAATGGGTTCGATTTGTGCGAAGTGGTGGGAAGCTGTCTGTTCAACCGTAACCTTAATTAGAGCGCCGAGCGCCGAGCGCCGAGCGCATGACTGCGCCTCGGGCGCGGGAGCAGTCCGACCCGCCAGCGCCGCCTGACCGCCGGCCGCCCCGCCGGGGCGGCGGCTTCTCACCTTCTACCTATGCCGCATCCGCCGGCGGCGGGCTGCGCGGCCTGCTGCGGCCGGCGCGGCGCACCGCCCTCGCCGCGGCGGGGCTCGCAGGCGTCGTGCTGGCCGCCGGCCTCGCGCTCGCGCCGCCGGCGCAGGCCCAGAGCACGACCGAAATCTGGTCGGCCACCATGTCGCCGGTGGAAAATGGCTCAACCATCGGGTACAGCCAACCCGGAGGGGACGGTACGTTGTCCGACCGGACCTTTTCCCACGCCGGTACCGATTACGCCATTGATGAGGTCTTCACTCAGCAGGTAGCTCATCCGGAAGGCGTGACCTACACACTTCACTTCGCCCTGAACAAGAGAATCCGGACGGCGGCCTTGAGCGATCTCACGCTGGTCGTAGACAGCGACGAGTTCGTTCTGGCGAACGGGACGATTTCGCCGTCCGGCAGATCGGTATCCTGGGATAATTCCGGCCTCAGCTGGTCGGCGGGCACCGACGTCAGCCTCTCCCTCAAGGCGATCACCGGCCGGCCCACGCCCACGGCCTTTAATCCGAAGTTCCCTGCGTTGAGATAGAACAACTCATTGACAGTCGTTCGTATTTTCAGCTTCAGGCGATTCCCGGTACTGGGAACATTTCGATGAGTTCGGCGACGCGCCGTTGGGTCTGGGTGGGCTCGGTGAGGAGCGAGAAGGCCGGAGCCGTGGGGTCCGACAACACCCGGCAGGTGTTGCGGCAGCGCGTCGCGAGTTCGGCGAGCAAGGTATCCAGGCTGTGCAGGGCCAATCCGTCGTCGGTGCGCCGGCGCGCCTTTTTCTTACGGGCCCGGGGTGTGGGCTTGGCCGGGGCGACCGGATCGCGCGTGCGGCGCGCCTCGTCCAACGTCTCGTCGTCGAACAGCAACGGCGCCACGGCACGGCGAAGATGCCATTCCACGTAGCCCGCGAGCAGGCATATGAACAGGTGCGCCCGCACCCGGCGCTCCTCGCGATGGCGGATGGGCCGTACCCGTACCTCAAGGCCCTTGAGGGTGCGGAACCAGCGCTCCACGTCCGCAAGCCCCTTGTAGGTGCGCACCGTGTCGTGGCTCGACAGCCGCGTCGCTGGCTCGCTCGTGCGAAGCACGTAGATCCCGTCCAGACGCGCTTCGGCTTCGATCCGCTCGGCGTTGCGTTGATACCGCAGCCGGGCGTTGTTGACCTCCCACTCGAAGTGCTTGCCCATCTTGTGTCGCCCCAGCACCCGCCCGACCTTGCGTCCGAGCTCGGCCGCCCCAAGGGGCGTGCGGGTGCGCCGCGCCGCCTCGCGTGCGACGCGTTCCAACCCCGCCTCGGTCGTGGCCAGCAACTCCTCGCGCTTGCGCGAGCGTTCCTCGGCCAGCAGCGGGTTGTAGCACGCCACCAAGCGCTCGCCCGGATAGTCCGGCGAGACGATCTCGGCCAGGTTCTGCTCGTCAAACAGCGACAACTGCAACGCGTGTTGCTCGACCAGGGCGCGCACCTGCAACGACTTCAGCGCACTCACCCATCCCAGACCCCGGTGGCGCTTCAGGTGCTCGATCTGGACCTGCGTCAACAGGCCCCGGTCCCCGACCAGCACGACCCGTTCAAGCCCGAAGCGCTCCTGGAGCTTCACCACCTGGTCCGGGACGGTGTTCGGGTCGGCAGTGTTTCCCGGATACGCCTGGACGGCGACCGGACACCCTCCGGGGGCGCTCAGCACGGCGTACACGAGCTGTGTCTTACCGCGCTTGCGGTCGCGGTTGTATCCGAAGCGCATCAGCGGGCAGGTGCGGCCCTCGTAGTAGCTTGACGACACGTCGGCGAACACCGGTTCGCCTTCGTGCAGATGGCGCTTTGCCAAGCGCTGCTCGATTCGCTCCTGGCGTTCGAGCAGCCAGTCCATCGCCTCGTACAGGTCGTCCTCGTCGTCGTCGCCGACCCCGAGCTCCTCGGCCAAGGTCGTGCAATGCCACAGCCGGGTAGTGGCGAGCTTCGAGGCGGGATGAAGCAACCGTTCGAGCACCATCGCCAGCACCCGGTCGCGCTCGCGGCAGCGCTTCGCGGCGATGAGCCGCTCCAGTCCCAGGCGCCGGCAAACGGTGAGCAACGCTTCGACATGACCGTGCGGTCGGGAACGTTCGACCGTGAAGGCGTCCTCGGGGGCGATGAGTCGGCGGCCCTTGAGCACTTGGCGCAGTGCCTCGACCTTCTCCGAGGGCCAGTCGGTGAGGTTGGCCAGCGTTTTCTTGCGCACCCGTTTGCCCTCGCGCCAGCCTTGGCGAAGGAGGATCGCGGGGCGGGAGTTGCGGTTGGGGACGGTCTCGATGTACATGGGAACGAAGATAGCAATTCGAATCCACCATGTCAATGATATCTCTCAATATACATGGGAACAAAAATCACCCTCCCTCCGGCATTTTTTCGATCTACGTCAATGACTTACCCTCGATTTGACCCCAAAATCCCCAGGAACTTCGGTTTAATGTTCGCGGAGGCGGCAACAAGCTCTGGTTATTTGTCAACGCGAATCTCAGCAACATCTTGCCGCCGACCAGCGCGTTTACCCTCACCGCCGCCGGATCGCCCGTGACTATCGGCAGCATAAGCTTGCAGACAAACCTCCGTACCCTGGATCTGACCGATTTCTCCCCCCTGATCGGGGCCGGTCAGACCGTCACGCTGGATTACACCGACCCCAGCACCGGCGACGACACCAACGCGATCCAGGACATCAACGGGCTGGACGCAGCTTCCTTCTCCAACGTCGTTGTTAACGATTCGGTGATCGCGGTGCCCACGCCGACCGCGGCCGCGGTGCCGGCGGCGGCCTCGCCTTTGCGGCGCCGCGGCAGGGCGTGGCGCTCGACCTCAAGGGCCGCGGGCTGATCGCCCACGAGGCGTCGGGGTTCCGCGAGTGGGGCGCGAGCGCCTCCCTCACTTGGGACCCGCGCCCGACCACCGACCGGGGGCTCGCGCTGAGGCTGCGCCAGTCCTGGGGCGGCTCGCCCACCGGCGGCATGGACGCGCTGCTCGGGCGCGAGACGCTGGCCGGGCTCGCCGCCAACGACGACGGCGCAACCGCGAGCACGGGCCGCCTGGAGGCGGAGCTCGGCTTTGGGCTGCCGCTCTTCGACGGCGGCTTCACCGGCACGCCCAACCTCGGCATCGGCTTCTCGGAGACCGCGCGGGACTACCGGGTGGGCTGGCGCCTGACCTCGGCGCGCAAGGGCGATCCCGGGTTTGCGATCGGGCTCGACGCCACGCGGCGCGAGCCCGCCAACGCGGACGCCGAGCACGGGCTGATGCTGCGCGGCACGATCCGCTGGTAACGGCGGGCGGCGGCGGCTCATCCCGGCGGGGGTTCCGGTGGCGGCATGGCGACGGGGGGCGCTGCGCGCGGATGGCTGTTCCTGAAGCGCAATGACCACTACGCGGAGGCTCGCCCGCCGTTCGCCGGCGGCGCGCCTTCGTTCCTCGACGCACCCTTCCCGCTCCGGCGGCAGACCGAAGCCGACCTCGAAGCGGCGCGCTGGGGGCTCTTCGCCGGAGTGGCGACGCGGCCCGTGGTGGCGATGCGGCTCAGGCCGCGCACCGCTGCACCGGGATGCCGAGCTGGCGGGCATTGTCGACGAGGTTCTCGGTGAACTGGATGCGCGAGCCGGGCACGAGCAGGATCTCGGTGGAGATCGGGCTTGGCGCGGTGACGGTTGCGGCGTCGCTGGTGGCGGGTCCGCTCGGCCCGGTCGCGATCGCGCTCTACGCAGTGGTGCTCAGCGTGCCGGTGTGGATCGCGTGGTACTGGCTCTTGCGGCGGGGGTGAGCGCGGCGGACGGCGGGCCGGCTGCGCAGCAGGGTGCCGGAAGGGGAAGCGGCGCGGCGGGTACGCCGGGGGGGGCATCGGCCGGGGCGGGGCTCACGCCCGCAACAGCCCTTCGATCTCGGACATCCGCAGGATCAGCATGAGCGGCTCGCGGTCGGAGAACGGGCGGAAGCCGAACTTCGCGTAGAACGCCGCGGCCCCTTCGTCGATGGCCTGCACGACGATGGCGCGGGCGCCGACCACGCCGGCGGCGGCGAGGCAGCGCCCCGCCGCGTCGACGAGGAGGTCGGAGCCGAGGCGCCGGGCCCGGTAGTGCTCGTCGACCGCGAGCTGTCCGAGCAGAATGACCGGGACCGGGTCCGGCATGCCGCGGCCGACCCGGGACGACACCCGGCGCCTCTCCACCGAGCTGGCGGCGAGGCTGTAGAACCCGGCCACGCGGTCGCCGTCGCAGGAGACATAGGTGCGGGCGCCGCCCTTGGCCTCGTTCAGCCGCGCCTTGCCCCGGAGCCAGGAGTCGAGAGTCGGGACGCCCGAGGAGAACTGCGAGACGTCGTGGCGGGGTGCGAACGGCTCCGGCGGGCCTAGCGGTCCCACTGGGGGGTGCGCGCGTAACGCGCCTTCACGGCGGGATCCAGCTCCACGGGTGCGTCGAGCGCGGCGACGAAGTCGTCCCAGGCCTCGTCGTCGAGGGCGATGACGGGACGCTCGTTCAGGATCTCGATCGCCGCCGCCTCGCTGGAGCGGAGCACGAACTCGGTGCGGCTGACGCCCCGGATCGCGGCCGCGCGGTCGATGACGGCCAAGCGTTCGCTAGACGTGCGGAAGTTTACTTGAGGCATGCCGGTCTCCTTCGTCCGGAGCGTACGGGGGTGTTGTCTTGGCTTGAGAATATAGCGTGTGTATAGAATACGGCAAACCACCGACGTACGCGCGCTCAGTGCCAGCCATTGCCGTCGGGTTCCTCGTCCCCGGCGCGCATGGACGCGGCGGCCATCGCCGTCCAGGCATCGCGGTCCAGCCCGAGACGCCGATTGAGTTTGTCGCAGATCGAGAGGGCGTCATCGAGATGAAGCGCAATCAGGGCGGTCGGGACGTGGCCGGCGAGGCCCTCGATGACGATGCGGATCTGCTGCACCTCGGTCTCGACGTCGTAGGCCGGCACGAAACAGAAGTTGGGTTCGTCCGGCAGGGTCTGGGCGGTCATGGCGGGGGACTCCTTCGGGTGATGGCGTGCCGCGGGCGGCGGGCCGGCGGCACGTGCCCCCGGCACGGCGGCGCCGGGGGCGGTGGTGGACGGGCCGGCGATATGTATCGCGCGGCTGGGGTCAAGCGGCGAGCGGCCAGCGGTCGAGCACGCGGCCGAGCACGTGCGCAGCGGGCGCGAACGCGCGGGCGCGGTACGAGACGATCTCCACCTCCGTCCGCCCGGACCATCACCGCTTCGCCGAACGGTTACCCGACTCAGGACGGATTCGACAACAAGACGTAGAGGTGGTCCAGAACGGCGCGTGAAGTTGAACCGCAATCGCTGCCTAAACGCTTTCGGACTTTGAGGTGGGATTAAAAAACGTTTTATAATAATGGATTAGTAGTACCAACGACGTTGGTGTCGAAGACCTGCACTCAGTCGTCGTCCAATACCCGGTAGAGCTCCTCACGGTTGGAAATGTCGACCAGGAGCCCTCCGCTTTTCCAGGTCGGCAGGGGCGGAAGAGTGTCCCGCTGGCCGCCCGGCGGCTCCTCCGGTTCGGCGAGGACACGCCTGAGCCCCGCCTCCACGAGGGCGGACATCGTGGTGCCGCGCCGCGCCGCCTCTTCCCGCAGCCTGCGCATCACGCTCTCTTCGATATTGAGCGTCGTCTTCATATGGAAAACCAAATCAACGGTATTCCTGTAGGTCAATCCGGCACCCCCTCCCAAGACGTTCATCTGCTGTAACGAGATTCCTCTTTCAAGAGAATGTGCTTCACACTACACTTCACACAAGGCGCCTGCAGGAGGGCTCGGGACATGAGAGAGCCGCAGCCGCTAAGCCCCACGCCGATAGCCGGGGTTCCCCTGCCTCGAGCGCCCTTGGTGCGAGTTATTGCGCAGGTACGGTTTCCGCCCATCTTGGCAATCCGGGACCCTGACAAGGTGGCCGTCTTCCAGGAAGCGATTCGCGAGACCTATCCCCATCTCACCAGGGATCAGGCTCACCGCGTCGAGCTGACGGCAGGCGAGCCGCCGGACATTCATCAGGAGCTTATCTGGCGCCTCGTCGACCGAGCGCGAGACCCGCGGTGGCAGGTTTCCCTCGGGGTTGATTTCGTATCTCTCGATACCTCGGACTACGGCAGTCGCAGGGACTTTCTCGACCGGCTGCGAGCCGTTGTCACCGCAGCCGAGTCGGTCTTTCGGCCTGCGGAGGCCCAGCGGCTCGGGGTGCGCTATATCGATCGCCTGACCGACGAAGCGGTCGACCGGGTCGATGACCTTTTTCAACCGGAGATCCTGGGCATCATGCTTCCAGTCGAGGATTCACCCTCCGCCCTCGGAGATTCAGTCGTCCACGTCATGAACGATGTACAGTTCCTCGCCCGCAATGGCAGCCGCGTTCAGGGGCGTTGGGGCAAGCTGCCCCCAAACGCGACCCATGATCCAATCTCGATTGCTCCGGTCGCCGGGCCGAGCTGGGTGCTGGACCTGGACATGTTCACCTCCGAGCCGCAACCCTTCACGAGCGAAGAGCTTTTGGCGACGGCGGGGGACTTCGCGGAATGTCTGTACTGGCTCTTTCGGCGGATGGTGACGAAGGAATTCATGCGTTTCTACGGGGGAGAACCATGCCCGCATCGGATCTAGGAGACCTCCGCCAAACGCAAACCTCTCCGGGTGGCGCCACGTACCGGTCGAGCCTGGCCGGCGCCATCGCGGCCATTGTGGTCGTTGCTGTCCCGCCGGAATCGGTGACCGCGAGCACCTACGAGATTCCTTCTTTTTTCGAACGCACGGCCTCTGGTCCGGACGGACAGATCGAGCCCGTTCCATCGGAGTCCACGGGTGAGGCCGTCCTGGAGATGCGTCGGCGGTCCGGCTTGACATGGGAAGAGCTCGGCGATCTGTTCAAGGTCTCGCGCCGGAGCCTCCATCACTGGGCCAGCGGCAAGTCCGCCTCGGCCGAGCACGAGCGGAAGATCCGGCGAGTATTGGCTGGCATCCGGCGGCTGGACCAAGGCGACCAGTCCGCCACTCGTGCTCGACTCTTGGCCGTGGATGAACGACTCGGCGTCTCCGTACTCAATCTGTGGGAGCAAGGCCGATTCGAGGAAGCCGGGACCCTTCCCGGCGGAATCCGTTCACCGGAGTATCGCTCCGTCCCGCTCTCCCGTGCCGCTCGGGATGCGCGCCGTCCTCCGGCGCCTCCTCTTCTTCTGGAAGCCGATCAGGCCCGACCGGATGCGCCGGCCAAAGCCCGCTCGGTCGCTGCAGCGCGGACAACCAAGAAGACGAGTTGATGTTCCATGCTGTTGACGGTCGAGGCCGAGCAGGCAATCGATGAGGCACTTCGGGCTTGGCGCCAGGGAGATGTCTGCCTGGACGCCGGGCTGGAGTTCCTGCACCTCGCCGATCTTTCTCGTCCTCATAGCTCGGCTTCGCTCCTGGTCGCCGATGCCTTGGAGGACTCGAGTGGAGCGACGAGAGCCGGACCCACGCCAATCCTCGATGAGGTACGCGGTATGGTGATGCTGAGCCAGACATGCGATGTAGTCCGGGGGTGCCGCGAGCGGCCATTTGTCGAAATCGCACCGCTGATGCGGATGAGCGAACAGGACGTGGAGGCCGTTCGGCGTCTGAAACGGCCTGCTTTCGCCTGTGTCTCGGCGACGGCAGCGGACTGTCTGGTTGCCGATCTCGATCGAACCATGACCGTCGAGAAGGCGCTGGTCGCCGGATGGACGCGCATCCCCGGTTGGGAGACCGACGCCGAGTTGCGGGACTTCGCCCTCGCGTTGGCCCGCAAGAGATCACGGTTCGCATTTCCCGATGACTTCGTTTCCGCGGCCCAGCCTCTCCAGCAGTGGAAGGGGTTCATCGAGGTGAAGGGCTCGACGAACTGATTGTCCTCGCGCACGTTCAACTGCTCGGTCGGGATTTCCAGCCCCTTCTCGGCCAGGAAGACGCGGACCCGCTGGGCGTTGACCGCCGGCCCGAAATCGTAAAGCTTCATGTAGTTCCCTCTCGCTCTCGCCATCTCGCCGGCGCCAGGGCCGGCGGGTTCTTCGCCGACCGGTCTCAGTGAAACATGTCCGGGCTGGTCTGCACGAGGTCGTCATACACCGATTGGAAGCAGAGCCACCCGACATATTCGCTGCCGACATGCTCCCGGCTGTAGCGCGCCTTCTGCTCAGGCTGATAGATGGACGTGCGATCTCCGAGGTCAAGCATGATCAGCTCCCGCAAGCGGTGGTCGTGCACCGGGATGCGCGACGGCCCGGCATGGTCGCGCGCGTTTTCAGCTTTTCCGACCGAAATCGCAAAGTCAACGTCCGGCGTCCGCAGCCCGGAGGACTCGAGGCGGCGGCCTGGTTGGCGGAATCGCTCCGCCCGGTCCAGCCGCGATGCCGTGCGGGCGTGAGCGACGGCCCTCCTCCTCGGGCCGATCCGGCCACCCATCCGGCTCGCCAAGGATTCGGGCGCGGCATGCGTCGAATGGACGAGTGCCGCGTGGCGGCGGATGATATCTGCGTATGGATGAGAACAAGGACGGCGCGCTCGCTCGGCGGGCCGCGGCGGGCGACCGGGAGGCGTTCGCCGCGCTCCTCGAGCGCCACTACGACCGCATCTACCGGGTCGGCGCGCGGGTGCTCGGGGATGCGGACGAGGCGGCGGACCTCGCCCAGGACGTCTGCGTCGCCCTGCCGGCGCGGCTCGCCTCGTGGCGCGGGCAGAGCCGGTTCACCACCTGGCTCTACCGGGTGGTGGTGAACGCCGCGCGCGATGCGCTCCGCCGCAAGGACGCGCGGCGGCGCAGCGAGCGGAGCTTCGCGGAGACGGCGGCCCTGGAGCGGGTCGAGGACGCTTCGCACGCCTCGCGCACGTGCGAATCGTCGTGGCTGCGCCGTGCCCTCGGCGAGCTGCCGGAGGACCTGCGGATGACCGTGTTCCTCGTGCTCGACGAGGAGCTCAAGCACGCGGAGGCGGGCGAGGTCCTCGGCGTCTCCGAATCGACGGTTTCCTGGCGGATGCACGAGGTGCGCAAGCGCTTGCGGGCCCTCGCCGCGGGCGGGGAGGAGGGGTCACCGTGACCGACGAACTCGGAAGGCTGGAGTCGGCGCTTCGCGCCACCTCGCCGCGGCCGCCGGAGCCGGCCCGGGAGCGGGCGACCGCCGCCGCGATGGAGGCCTTCGATCGCCGCCACCAAGGAATTCCCGGCGGGGCGCGTCGGAAGGGGCAGGTGCCGAAACGCGGCACGTCCTGGATACGGAGACTCGCCATGCCCATGTCGCGCCCCTCCCTCGCAATCGCCGGAATCGCGGGCTTCGCCCTCCTCGCCGGCATCGTCTTCCACCTGACCTCGGTGGCGCCTCCGCTGTCGGGAGACCTCGCCCTCGCGCCCGCAAGCGTCGGCGAGCCCGGGGCCGGCCCGGGTGCCGCGCCTTCCCCGGAGCGCGAGTTGAACGAAGCGGACGCAGGAGATGCGACGAGCGCCGTGTCTGCGGCGGAAGCGGTCCGCCCCATGGCCGCCGACCGCGTCAGGGCCGAGCCGGCACCGAGCGGGACCGAACGCGAGTACGAGCTCGCTCGGATGCAGGATGAACAGACGGTGGAAGCTCGGGAGAGCGCGGCCGAGGAGCGCTTCAGGGGGAGTGGCGGATACTTTGCCGTGACCCTGCCAGTGTCCCGGGCGCCCCACTCGATGCCGAAATCATCGGAAAGGGCGCGCGGTCTCGTGGCGGCGGACGGCGAGGTGTTCCCGGCCGACTCCTACCGGGAGCAGGGGCGCGACCAGTTCGCGGACTTCGACTCCAACCCCGTCAAGGTGGTCGCCGAGGAGCCCGTGTCGACCTTCTCGATCGACGTGGACACCGCTTCCTACGGCTTCGTGCGCGCCTCGCTCAACGGCGGGGTCCTGCCGCAGCAGGCCGCGGTGCGCGTCGAGGAGCTCGTCAACTACTTCCCCTACGACTACCCCGGCCCCGAAAGCCGCGAGACGCCGTTCGCGGCCAGCGTCTCGCTCCTGCCGACACCGTGGAACGATTCCACCCGCCTCATGCACATCGGCATCCGGGGCTACGCGCTCGACACGGGAACGGCGCCCCGCGCGAACCTCGTGTTCCTCATCGACGTGTCGGGGTCGATGGGCGAGCCGAACAAGCTCCCGCTCGTCGTCAATTCGCTCAAGCTCCTGCTCGGCACCCTGGCGCCCGAGGACACGGTGGCGATCGTGGTCTACGCGGGCGCGGCCGGCACCGTGCTCCCACCGACCCCGGCCGGCGAACGGGGGCGGATCCTCGCCGCCCTCGAACACCTGGACGCGGGCGGAACGACGGCCGGCGCCGAGGGGGTCCGGCAAGCCTATCTCCTCGCCGAGCGGCACTTCGTCGAGGGCGGGGTCAACCGGGTGATCCTCGCCACGGACGGTGACTTCAACGTCGGCATCACGGATCCGGACGAGCTCGAGAGCTTCATCGCACGCAAGCGCGAGAGCGGGGTGTTCCTCTCCGTGCTCGGGTTCGGCAGGGGCAACTACAACGACGAGCTGATGCAGCGCCTCGCCCAGCACGGGAACGGCAACGCCGCCTACATCGACAGCCTGAACGAAGCGCGCAAGGCGCTCGTCGACGAGGCCACCTCGATGCTCTTCCCCATCGCGAAGGACGTGAAGATCCAGGTGGAGTTCAACCCGGCCGCGATCAGCGAGTACCGGCTGATCGGTTACGAGACCCGGATGCTCGCCCGCGAGGACTTCCGCAACGACCGGGTGGACGCGGGCGAGATCGGGTCCGGCCACACGGTGACCGCGATCTACGAGGTGGTGCCGGTGGGCTCGGGGGCCGAGCGGGTCGCGCCGCTTCGCTACCAGCGCGGGGAAGCGGCGGAGCCGGACACCGAATTCGGCGACGAGCTCGCGTTTCTGAAGATCCGCTACAAGCGGCCGGATGCCGAAACCAGCACCCTCATCAACCGGGCGGTGACCACGGCCGACGCCTTCGAGAGCGTGGAGGCGGCGCCGCGGGAGGCGCGCTTCGCGGCCGCGGTGGCCGGGTTCGGGCAGCTCCTCCGGGGCGGCCGCCATACCGGCGCCTACGGCTACGACGACGTCATCTCCCTCGCTCGGGAAGCCCGCGGCGACGACCCCTTCGGCTACCGGGCGGAGTTCATCAACCTCGTCCGCCTCGCGAAGTCCGCCGCCGCCATGGAGCCCCTCCGGCAGTAGTCCGCTCGGAGCGAGATCTCGTTTGACATCGCCCGCGGGGCTCTCGAACATGCAGGAATTGCAAGCTCCCGGACGTCTCAATGGAACAGATCGTCAACCTCCACATCGAGAGACTGCCCGAGGGCGTGTATCTGGCGACCTCCGACGAGGTTCCCGGGCTGGTAGCCCAGGGGCGCACGGTGGCCGAGACGTTGGAGATTGCACGCGACGTCGCCCGGAAACTGCTCGAAGCCCGGGCGGAACGAGACGACTCCGCACGGCTCGAGTCAATCGGAGACACCTTCGACTACCCGTTGATCGTCGGTACTTGATGGGTCGGCTCGCCGGATTCAGGCATCGGCCGACCGTTTCCTCTCCGCGTAGCCGGCAGGGAAAAAGAGGCCCGAAGCGGCGGGGGCGCCGCTTCGGGCCTGTCCGGCGCGGCTCGCCCGGGGCGGGCCGCGGGTTGTCGAGGGCGCTTCCGCCTACTTCATGGGGGTCCAGGTCCCGTCGTCGCCGACACCGTTGAAGGTGTAGGTCGCCCCGGCGACGTCCCCGTTCGAGTCGAACTCGATGGCGCCCGACGCGCCCTCGTAGTTGATGTCCTCGCCGGCCGCGATGGCTTCCCTCGCCTTCGCCCACTCGCCGGGGCGGATCACCATTCCGGGAGCGTTCGCGACCTCGCGGAGCGCGGCGGAGATCAGTCCCCGGTCCGCGGCGCCCGCCTTCTCGATGGCCAGCGCCATCAGGAACGCCACGTCATAGCCGTGGGAGACGTACGGGGCCGCCGGATCGTGGCCCGCCGCCTTGAACGCCTCGGCGAACGCGGTGTACGACTCGCCGGGTCCGGAATCGCCCTCCGCCTCCGGGGCGGGCTGCGAGAGCGTGATCTTGCCGCGGAGCGTATCGGCCCCGAGCTGCTCGATGACCGAGTTGTCCATCATGCCGTCCGCCCCGAGGAACTGGTCGAAGAGGGCGTTCTCGAGGCTGTTGCGCAGGATCGTGATCCCGCTCCCGCCGTAGTAGGCGAAGACGGCGAGCGCTTCCGCCCCGCCGCCCGCCAGGGTGGAGAGCTCGGAACGGTACGACTGCCGGTCCGGCTCGTGGGCCTGCTTTCCGCTGACCGTTCCCCCGATCTGCTCGAAGGCGGCGATGAACGCTTCGCCGAGGCCGGCGTTGTAGTCGTCGTTCGCGTAGGTGACCGCGATCTTGCGAAGGCCCTTGTCCCAGACGTGCTGCGCGAGCGCGCCGCTCTGGTAGCCGTCGGACGGCGCGGCCCGGAACACGAGGTCGTTGTCCTCGAGAAACGAGATCATGGGTGCGGTCGCGCTGTCCGAAAGCGTCACCACTCCGGCCGGAATGTTGACCGACTGGGCCATCCCGTTCGTGGCGCCCGAGCAGCTCGGGCCGATGACCGCCACCACCTGCTCGACGTTGACGAGCTTCGTGCCCGCGTCCACCGCGGCCTTCGGATTGCACTGGGAATCGCCCAGCACGAGCATGTAGGTGCCGCCGCCGAGGATGCCCCCCTGTTCGTTCACGTGGGTGGCCGCGAGGTTGCGGCCGGCGAGGATGGGTGGCACGAGACCCTCGATGGGTCCGGTAATCCCCGCTGCGGAGCCGACCTTGACGTCGGCCGCCATCGCGGCGGTGCTGCCCGCCGCGAGGAGCGCCGCCGAGGCGGCAAGGAGTCTGACGTGCTTCATGGGTGAGAACCTCCCCTGTGACTGGATCGTGGTGCAGTGGTTCGCAGCCGGCGCTCGCGGAAGATCCCTCCCGGGAACCGCTGCAGGATGAACTGCAGCGCGAGCCCTACGAGGAAGATTCGCAGATACGCCGCCTTGAGCGCCCACTCCGCGGGTAGTCTTGTCGTGATTATTTCCGTCGTCGACCAGATAGTCCAGACCAGGAGCGCCCCGAGGATCGCCCCCCGGTTGTTGGCGCTTCCGCCGATGACCAGCATGACCCAGACGAGGAACGTGGCGGACACCGGCTCGGCCATGTTGGGATCGATGAACTTGATGTGATGGGCCATGAGCGCGCCGCCGAGGCCCATGACCGCCCCGCCGAGGATGAATGCCTCGATGCGGAGCTTCTCGACGTCCTTGCCCGCCGCCCGCGCCGCCGCCTCGTTCTCGCGGATGGCGGACATGACCCGGCCCCACGGGGCGCGTTGCGCCCGCTCGAGCAGGCCGTAGAGCACGAGCACGATCGCGAACACGAGCATCAGCATCGCGACCTGGTTCCATGGCTCCGGAAGATGCTCGAACGGCTTCGGGATCAGGGAGACGCCGCGGGCGCCGTTGGTCGCCCAGGTCTCGTTCTTGAGCACCAGCCGGAGGATTTCGGCGATCCCGAGGGTCGCGATGGCGAGGTAGTCGCTGCGAAGGCGAATGCAGATCCGGGCCACCCCCCACGCGATGAGGGCGCTCGCGATCATCGCGGCGGCCATCCCGGCCCCGGCCGGAAGCCCGAATCCGCCGAGGTGGCGGCCGGAGGCGGCGGTGGTGAGGAAGGCCGTCGTGTAGGCGCCGATCGCGAAGAACCCCGCGACCCCCGCGTTGAAGAGCCCCGTGAATCCCCACTGGATGTTGAGCCCCAGGGTGAGCACCGCGTAGATGCCGCCCATGGTGAGCAGGAACACCGCGTAGAGGAAGATGCCGTAGAGCTGTTCCATTCGGATGTCCGCCCCGCCGGTTCCTTCAGAACACCCGGCCCCGGAACAGCCCGCTCGGCCGCCAGATGAGGATGGCGACCATGATCGCGAATGCGACCCCCGCCTTGTAGCCGGGGGGGAGCAGGGGTTCGGTTCCGATCCACGCGTAGGTCGAGAGCTCCTCGACGACTCCGATGACGATGCCTCCCGCCATTGCGCCATAAGGCCGGCCGAGGCCGCCGAGGAGCGCCGAGGCGAAGACCGGAAGCAGCATCTTGAACCCCATCAGGGTTTCCACGTGGGAGTCGTAGGCAAGGAAGATTCCGGCCGCCGCCGCGAGCCCCGCCCCCACGATCCAGGTCGCCCGGACCACGCGCTCGGTGTCGATGCCGGTCAGGCGGGCGAGCTCCGGCGAATCGGACATCGCGCGCATCGCCTTCCCGGTCCGGGTGTGGCGAAGGAGGACGTGCACGGCCAGCATCAGGGCGAGGGCGGCGACGACGATGACGACGTGCTTGGGGAAGACGCGAAGCGAATCGAAGAGGACCCAGGGGAGCGCGATCCCCTTGCTGAACCCCTGGAGCTCGGTCCCCCATACGACCTGGATGAGCGAACGAACCATCAGCATCAGCCCGAACGAGGCGATGACGAGGATGATGGTGGGCGCGTGGCGGAGCGGGCGGAAGAACATCCGGTCGATCCCGAGCACGATGAGGGCGGTGAGGGCCAGGGTGACCGGCAGGAAGAGGAGGGCGTGCCACCCGGTGAGCAGCACCAGGGTGAGCGTCAGGTAGGCCCCGAGCGTCATCGTCTCGCCGTGCGCGAAGTTCGCGAAGCGAAGGATCCCGAAGGTGAGGGTGACCCCGATCGCGCCGAGGGCGTAGATGCTGCCGAGCACGAGACCCGGAAGCAGGTGGAAGTTGATGAAGTCCATCATCGCCGCCTTCCCCTGCGAGGCCCTCTGGGAGGGCGGGCTTGCAGCCCGCGATGGAAGCTGATGGACTCCATCACCGCCGTTTCTCCCCGGGAGCCGGCGCCGGTCCCGCCGACTCGGCGGGCGCTCCGCCCGAGGTCCTGTCCGGCCCCGGTTCGGGCGGCGTGCCGGCGCTCCCGCCGAGAAACATCGCGCCCACGTCCGGGTCGCCGAGGAGCCCTGCGCCGGTGCCGTCCATGCGGTTGCGGCCGTCCACCAGCACGTATCCGCGGTCCGCTATCCCGAGCGCCTGCCGGGCGTTCTGCTCCACCATGAGTATCGGGGTCCCGCCCGCGTTGATGCCCCTCACCGCCTCGAAGATCTCGCCCCGGAAGCGGGGCGAGAGTCCCGCCGTCGGCTCGTCGAGCAGCAGGACGACCGGATCGACCATGAGCGCCTTGGCGATGGCGACCATCTGGCGCTGTCCGCCGGAGAGGGCGCCGGCCGGATCGCGCCGGCGCTCCGCGAGCGGCGGGAACATCTCGTACATCTCCTCCATCCGGGGGCGGAAGTCGTCGGTCCGGATGTAGGCCCCCATCTCCAGGTTCTCGTTGACCGTGAGGTTGGGAAAGACGTTGGCGGTCTGCGGGACGTAGCACACACCCCGGCGCACCACGCGCTCGGGAGGTGCGCCGGTGATGTCCTCGCCTTGCAGCCGGACCCGCCCGCCGCCGATCACGAGCGTCCCGAGCACCGCGTTCATCACGCTCGACTTCCCGGCGCCGTTCGGCCCGATGAGGGTCACGATCTCGGATCGGCCGAGGGTGATCGATATCTCGTGGATGATCTCGGCTCCGCCGTAGCCGCCGGTCACCCGGTCGAGCTGCAGAATCGGCGGTTCAGCGGCCATCGGGCGACCCGCGCCGGCCGGAAGTCCGTCCGGAGCTTGGCCCGGGTCCGGCCCGGGCCGTTGCTCCGTCCCCCGTTGCGCCGGGCCGGCCGTCGGGCTCCGGCCCGGTGCCGCCGTACCCGGCGCGAGACGCAGGGGCGCCGTCCTCCCCGCCTCCGAGGTAGGCGTCGATCACCCGTGAGTCCCTGCGCACCGCCGCCATCGGCCCCTCGGTGAGGACCGACCCCTCGGCGAGCACGATGACCCGCTCGCAGAGCGAGGCGATGAGGTCCATGTCGTGCTCGATGATGACGAAGGTGTACCCGAGGCGGCGGTTGAGATGGCGGATCATGTCCCGGAGCTTGACGAGCAGGG
The DNA here is from genome assembly GCA_965223775.1 of Gammaproteobacteria bacterium. GTDB lineage: Bacteria > Pseudomonadota > Gammaproteobacteria > HK1 > HK1 > JAJDXW01. The sequence goes on from OZ245021.1 coordinate 241,353, forward strand.
TCGGATTGACCCCCGCCCCGGGCTCGTCGAGCAGGACCAGCCGTGGCTCGGTCATCATCGCCCGCCCGAGCTCGAGGAGCTTCTTCTGGCCCCCGGAGAGGTTCATGGCCAGCTCGTCCCGGACCTCCCACAGGGTCAGGAACCGCAGGGCCTTTTCCGCCTGCTCCCGGACGTCGCGCTCGCGGCGCCGCACCCCGGCGGGGGAGGTCCATACCCGCCACAGGCGTTCCCCGGGCTGGGCGGCGGGCACCACCATCAGGTTCTCGAGCACCGTCAGCCGACCGAACTCGTGGGGGATCTGGAACGTGCGGACGATCCCGCGGTGGAACATCTCGTGGGTCGGGAGGCCCGCGACGTCCTCGCCGTCGAAGAGGATCCGGCCGGACGAAGGGGGCAGCGCGCCCGCCACCATGTTGAAGATGGTGGTCTTTCCGGCTCCGTTGGGCCCGATGATCCCGGTGATCCGTCCCGCCTCGATCTCGAACGAGCACCGGTTCACCGCAGTCAGCCCGCCGAAGCTCCGGGTGAGGGCCTCGACCGCGAGGATCGGCACCGGGGTGGCGCCGGAGGAGGCGCCGGCGGCGGCGGCGGAGGAGGCGGGCTGATTCACGTTCGTTTCCATGCTCCGACCGATTCTAGCCCGCCCGTCTCACCGATCTTCGCACCGGGGGCGCCGGCGAAGCCGCGAAGCGCGATACCCGAAGCGATGAATCGGTGTTCGCAGCAGGAGATGGGCGAAAACTGCGGGCTGGGCCCGCCTCTCTCGCCCGGTTCCCGCGGGGGCGGCCCGGTAGAATGCACGCTTCGTCCGAACGGGTGAAGCATGGACGACGTCACGCACATCATCGAGCCGCTCAACGGCGAGCAGTGCGCCGCGGTGACCGCCGAGACCGGCCACGCGCTGGTGCTCGCCGGCGCGGGGAGCGGGAAGACCCGGGTGCTCGCCCACCGAGTCGCCTGGCTGGTCGCAACCGGACAGACGCGGCCGTCCGGCATTCTCGCGGTGACCTTCACCAACAAGGCGGCGCGCGAGATGCGGGGGCGCATCGAGACGATCCTCGATCGGCCCATCGGAGGGATGTGGGTCGGCACGTTCCACGGCATCGCCCATCGCTTCCTGCGTGCCCATCCGGAGGAGGCGGGGCTCGGGGGCGCCTTCCAGATCGCCGACAGCGACGATCAGCTTCGCCTGGTGCGCCGCCTCATGCGGGAGATGAATCTCGACGAGGGGAGCTGGCCGCCGAAACAGGCGCAGGGGTTCATCAACGGCCAGAAGGAGCGGGGCGTCCGCGCCCGCCATCTCCCCGAGCCCGGGGAACGGTGGGAGCGGCGCATGGCGGAGGTGTACCGGGCGTACGAGTCGGCGTGCGCCGCGAGCGGGCTCGCCGACTTCGCGGAGCTGCTGCTCCGGGCCTGGGAGGTGCTGCGCGAATTTCCGGACATCCTCGCCCGGTACCAGGAGCGCTTCGGGCACCTTCTGGTCGACGAGTTCCAGGACACCAATGCCCTCCAATACGCCTGGATTTCCCTCCTCGCGGGCGATCGGGGCCGCCTCTTCATGGTGGGAGACGACGACCAGTCGATCTACGGCTGGCGCGGCGCGCGCATCGAGAACATCCAGAAGTTCGCGCGCGACTTCGAGGGCGTCACGACCTACAAGCTGGAGGAGAACTACCGCTCCACGGCCAGGATCCTCGATGCCGCGAACGCGGTCATCGCCAACAACGCGGGCCGGCTCGGCAAGAACCTCCGCACCTCGAAGTCGGGCGGCGAGCCGATCTGCACGTACTCCGCATACAACGACGTGGACGAGGCGCGCTTCGTCGTCAGCCGCATCGAGCAGGCGCGGAACGAAGGCTGGCGCCTCGACGACCACGCGATCCTGTACCGCACGAGCGCCCAGTCGCGGGTGATCGAGGATGCGCTGCGCACCTCGGGCGTGGCCTACCGCATACACGGGGGGCTCCGGTTCTACGAGCGGGCGGAGATCAAGGACGCGGTGGCCTACCTGCGGCTCGTCGCCTCGCGCGACGACGACGCGGGGTTCGAGCGGGCGGTGAACTCCCCCCCCCGCGGGGTCGGCGCGCGGAGCGTGGCGCACCTGCGCGAGCACGCCCGGTCCCGGGGCTTCTCCCTGTGGGCGGCGGCGGCCGAGATCGCGAACGACGGCTCCATCGCGGGGCGTCCGGGAACCGGGATCCGGGAGTTCCTCGGCATCGTCGAGCGACTGGAGGAGAGCGAGGAAGGGCGGCCCCTCGACGAGCTGGTGGCGATGACGGTGGAGACCTCCGGCATCGCCGAGCACTACAAGAAGGACAAGGGGGAGCGGGCGGAGGCGCGGCTCGAGAACCTGAACGAGCTGATCACCGCCGCACGGCGCTTCGAGGACCGGCTCGCCCGTGAGCCGGACCCCGAGGACGAGTTCGTGGACCGCCCGCTCGCCGCCTTCGTCCGCCATACGGTGCTGGAGGCCGGGGAGGGGCAGGCCGACGAGCACGAGGACAGCGTGCAGCTCATGACCCTGCACGCCGCCAAGGGGCTCGAGTTTCCGGCCGTATTCCTGTGCGGAATGGAGGAAGGGCTCTTTCCCCACCAGCGCTCCATCGAGAACCACGCCCAGCTCGAGGAGGAGCGCCGGCTCTGCTACGTCGGCATGACGCGCGCGAAGCAGCGGCTCTATCTCACGAACGCCGAGAGCCGGCGGCTGCACCGGGAGGAGCGGTATCCCAGCCCCTCGCGTTTCCTGCGCGAGATCCCGTCCGAGCTGGTCGATGAGGTGCGCCTGGGCAGCCGCCCGGTAGGCTCCGGGGCCGGCGCGAACCGGTGGCCCCGGCGCGGAGGCGCCAGGTGGGGCGGTGGCGGCCTCGCCACCGGGGAGGCCGCGGCGAGCGCACTCGCGGCCGACGGCGGCCACGCCTTCGCGCTCGGCCAGCGGGTCCGCCACGGCAAGTTCGGCGAAGGGGTGGTCCTGAGCCTGGAGGGCGACGGGGCCCACGCCCGCGTGCACGTCAACTTCGCGGCGGCGGGGGCGAAGTGGCTGGTTCTCGCCTACGCCAACCTCGAAGCCATCTGAGCCGGTCGTCCCGTCCGACCACGAAGGGGGAAGGTTCGCGCGCCCCGGTCCGGATCGTATAGTTTCTCCCCATGGACCGCGCCGACCTTCTCGCCCACCTTCGCGCCACGCACTTCGAGTCGGGCGACCGGGTCCGCGCATGCTTTGATGCCCGGCGCATCGCCCGGTTCCTCGTCGGGGAAGGTGCGCGCAGAGTGGTCGGGATCGGGTCCGCCTTCGATGCCCGGCGGTCCTTCACCCATCGTTCGGACATCGACCTGGTCGTGGAAGGGATCGATGCGCGGGAGTTCTATGCCGTATCGGCACGCGCGGCGGCGATGACCGGGTTCCGGCTCGACCTCACCCCCCTGGAGACCGCGACCCCGGGTCTTCGGCGGGTCGCGCACGAAGAGGGAGTGGAGCTTTGAAACCGGAAGAGGTGCTGGCGCACAGGCTCGCCGCCGAGGTCGAGTCCGAACTGTCAAGTCTCGGCGCGCTCGAGGCCGAGCTGGCCGGCGCGCCGCCGGGAGACGACACCTACGCACTCCGGGCGCGCGGCTCCATCCTGCACGACTTCTGCAACGGCCTCGAGCGCGTGTTCGTTCGGATCGCCCGCGAGCTGAACGGCGGGGTTCCGCAGGCGGAGCAATGGCACCGGGAACTGGTCCGAAACATGGCCCTCGATATCCCGGCCGTCCGGCCCGCCGTGATCGACACCGACCTTGCCCGGTCCCTGGAAGAGTATCTCCGGTTTCGGCACGTCTTCCGCAACGTCTACGGGGCGGAGCTGAGCGCCGAGCGCATGCGTTCGCTCGAGGCCCGAATGCCGGCGACCCTCGAGGCATTCCGCAATCGGATACGGTCCTTCCTCGCCTGGATGCTCGGAGACGAATGACCGGCGCTGTCCACGCCGCCGACTTCGAAGGAAAGCTCCCATCGAGGTTCCATCACCCCTGCAGGAGAAACCCCATGTCGATCGTCCACGTCGTTGCCGTGATCACCGCCAAGCCGGGGCTGCGCAGCCAGGTTCTCGCCGCGTTTCAGGCCAATGTTCCGGCCGTCCATGCCGAAGACGGGTGCATCGAATACGTTGCGACCGTCGATGCCGATGATGTCGGCCCGCTGCAAAGCCGCTTCGGTGACGACAGTTTCGTGGTCGTCGAGAAATGGGAGAGCCTGGACGCGCTCGGGGCGCACGCGGCGTCGGCCCACATGAAGGCATATGCGGCCAAGACCCGCGACCTGATCGCCGAGCGCAGAGTACACGTGCTGACGCCGGCATAACCCCCCTCCCGAACCGAGTCTTCGCTCGCCGCACGGCGATCGCTCCGCCGACGCTTGAAGCGGGCGAGCGGACTCGTGGTCGACGTCGGCCACGTCCCGCGCTCGGGCACGGGTCCGCCGCGGCAAGTTCGACGCAGGGGTGGCCCGAGCCTCGAAGGCGACGGAGCCCACGCCTGGGTCCACGTCAACTTTGCCAGAGCGGGGGCGAAACGGCTGGTCGTCGCCTGCGCCAACCTCGAAGCGCTCTGAACGACCCGGTCGAATCGACTACCGCCTCACACCCGACGCGCTGCTTCGTTGTCGCTCGTACGTGAGACGCGAGGACAGTCGGTGGCCCGGCTCAGTCCAGAGGGGCGATCTTTCCCGGGATCTCCAGGCGGCTTGCCCAGCTCCAGGCTCTTCGCAACTCCTCACGGTGCAGGGAAGCCCATTCGGTCACAAGCCCCCGCGCTCGCGGCGGCAGGTGCCCGGAGAGTACTGCCAGACTGTCGATTTCGATCACCGCTTCCGCTCCGCCATACACCGCGTGAAAGTGGGGAGGCGGGTGGTCGTCGAAGTACATGCGGATGACGATTCCATAGAGAACCGGCAGATCTCAGGCATCCACCAGCAGATCCCGCGCTTCCGGCATCACCTCCGCAACGGACTTGCCGGTGAGCCGCATGTAGATTGCGTCCGGACAGAGCTCGATGGCTTCGTTCCAGGCGATCGCTCCGTTCAACGCGATATGGACCGATTCGAAGCAGGCGCGGGCGTTCCATGCCTTGAATACGCCCCGGCCGGCGAGATGGGAGAGGTCGACTTCGCCCGAGGTGCCGTCGGAGTATCGCAGCCATATCCGATGGTCCTCTCGCGGCTGCACTTCGGTCGGCCGAATCATCTTCACCCCAACAGCCCCGGCGTTGCCGCTTGATGTCGGCGAAATCGCCGCGCGTTTCGTGTTCCCCTGTTCGCAGCGGCCGAGATTCGGCCTACTCGGCGGTGAGGTTGGCGACCGCGAGGAGGTAGCGGATGCCGGCCTTGAGCTCCTCGTCCGAGAGATGCGGGAAGCCGGCGCGCGCGGGCATCGCCCCCTTGCCGCTGAGGACCGTCTTGTAGAGAGCGTCGAATCCCGCCGCGGCGCGAGGCGCCCATGCCTCCGTGTCGCCGGTCTTGGGCGCCTCCGCAATGCCTGTCAGGTGGCAGGCAAAGCAGTACTGCTTGTAGATGGCCTCGCCGACCGGATCGACGGCTGCAGCGGCGACCGCTTCGCTCCCCGCGCTCGTGGAGACGGCGGGCGAGGCTGCGGCCACGACGGTCGTTCCCGCAGCGCCGGAGCTGCCCGAGGTGGATTCCGCGGTCGTGGCGGCGGCCGCCGCCGTGACCGTCGCGCTCTCGCTCGCGGCCTTCTCCGCCTCCGCGCGGGCTCGCTGCCCGGGCTCGCCGAGCTTGAGCCGGCCGACCGGGGCAATGCGTTCCAGGGTCGCGCGCTCGCTTCCGGCTGCGGCATCCCGGGCCGAGCCCGCGATCCAGACTCCGAGAATCCCCGCCCCCACCCCATAGGCGGTGAGGAGCACGAGGACGATGATGAACTGGCGGATGAATACGTCGTCGGCCTTGCTCACGGAGGCTCCCCGGTAAATCCGCGCGAGATCATTGCAGACCGCCCCGGTCCCGACAAGCCCGAGGGCTCCCTCCGGCCGCTCCCCGCCGCCCGTCCCGGCCAGGTCGCGGCGGGGCCGGCTCCCGGACCGGATGCCTTCCCGCGGTTCCGTCCTTCCGGGGGCGGCAATCCCCGGGACAACGTGCGAAGATTCAGGCGGGGCGAATGCGAGAAGGAGAGCTAGCGGACATGGCCATGATCGTACCGAAGGGCCTGCTCGACGGGGACGTCGCGGTGGTGACGGGGGGCGGCTCGGGCATCGGGCGCGGCACCGCGATCGCGATGGCGCAAGCGGGGGCGCGCATCGCCGTCGTGGACCGGAACGAGGAGGGGGCGAACGAAACCGTATCCCTCATCGGAAACGCGGCGAGCGCCTATCGCACCGACGTGACCGACGCCGATGCCTGCCGCGAGCTCGCCGCGCGGGTCGTCGCCGACTTCGGGCCGGCGTCCATCCTGTTCAACAACGCGGGCATCGTGCGGCGCGCGAAGATCGACTCCCCGACCGCGGCCGACGACTGGCGGGACACCATCGACGTCAACGTCAACGGCCTGTTCCACGTCACCCACGCCTTCCTCGATCAGCTCAAGGAGACGCGCGGGCGCATCGTCAGCACGGGTTCGCTGCAATCGTTCGTCCACACCCCCAACTCGGTGGTCTACACCACTTCCAAGGGGGCGGTGAAGAACTTCACGACGGGTCTTGCGGCCGAGCTCGCCCCGTACGGCATCCGGGTGAACGCGGTCGCGCCCGGGCTCATCTTCACCCCGCTCAACGAGGCAGGCATCCAGAAGAACCCGGAGCTCCTCGCCCGGTTCATGCAGCACATCCCGCTGGGCCGCCACGGGACGCCGGAGGACATCGCGGGCGCGGTGCTCTTCCTGGTCTCCGACCTCGCGCAGTACGTGACCGGGGTCACCCTCGCGGTGGACGGCGGCTACATGACGGTCTGAATCGTGCGGCGCCCGACGCGGCCATCGAGCGCGCGCACGCCGGGCCGTGCCGCCCGGTTCACGGCGCCGTGCGGCGCATCGCCGGGGCGAGCGTCCCATGACGGTCCGGGCGGAACGCACCGCAGGCGGATTCGAAGGCAGGCGGAATGACCACCGAAGAGAAGCCGGAAGCCACGCGCCGGGGAGGCAGGCGGGGAGGGCACCGCGCCAACCGGCGCGGCTCCGGGCCCGCGATCCGGCAGCTTCCCTGGGAGATCCCGGTCAACCCGGATGCTCCCACCGAGCCGCTCACCGAAGAGCAGGTCCACGCCATCCACAACGGCGCGATGCGGGTGCTGGAGGAGATCGGCATCGAGTTCCTGAACGAGGAGGCCCGCGAGATCCTCGCCGCCGCCGGGTGCGAGACGAGCCCGGACGGCGCCAACGTGCGCATGGACCGCGAGCTCGTGATGGAGAAGGTGAAGCTCGCGCCCTCCGAGTTCACGATCACCCCCCGCAACCCGGCGCGGCGGATCCCGATCGGCGGGCGCCACATCGTCTTCGGCAACGTGTCGAGCCCGCCGAACTGCTCCGACCTCGACCGCGGCCGTCGGGTCGGCGACCGCGAGAGCTACCGGGACTTCCTCAAGCTCACCCAGTACTTCAACTGCATCCACTTCGCCGGCGGCTATCCGGTGGAACCGCTGGATATCCACCCGTCCGTGCGCCACCTGGACTGTCTCCACGACAAGCTGACCCTCACGGACAAGGTGGTGCACGCCTACTCGCTCGGCCCCGAACGGGTCGAGGACGTGATGGAGATGACCCGGATTGCGGCCGGACTCACCCACGAGGAGTTCGAGGCCGCGCCGCGCATGTACACCAACATCAACTCGACGTCGCCCCTCAAGCACGACTGGCCGATGCTCGACGGCGCGATGCGGCTCGCGCGCCGCGGACAGCCCACCGTGGTCAGCCCGTTCACCCTCGCGGGCGCCATGGCGCCGGTGACCCTCGCCGGGGCGGTGACCCAGTTCGTGGCCGAAGGGCTCGCCGCCATCGTGCTCCTCCAGTGCATCCGCCCCGGCGTTCCCTGCGCCATCGGCTCGTTCACCTCGAACGTGGACATGCGAACCGGCGCTCCCGCCTTCGGCACCCCCGAGTACATGCGCGCCACCCAGATGTCGGGACAGATGGCCCGCTTCTACGGGCTGCCGCTTCGCGCCTCCAACGCCTGCGCCGCCAACTGTCCCGACGCCCAGGCGGCGTGGGAGAGCGCCTTCTCGCTGTGGGCGTCGGTGTCCGCGGGGGTCAACGTGGTCTACCACGCGGCGGGCTGGCTCGAAGGCGGGCTCTGCGCCTCCTACGAGAAGTTCGTGATGGATTGCGAGACCCTCCAGCAGATGATCGCCTACCTCAGGCCGGTTCCCGCTACCGAGGACGACATCGCGGTCGAGGCGATCCGGGAGGTGGGGCCGAACGGGCATTTCTTCGGGTGTGCGCACACCCAGGAGCGGTACGCGACCGCGTTCTACGGTCCGTTCCTCTCCGACTGGAGCAACTTCGAGAGCTGGGAGGAGGGCGGCTCGGTCGACACCGCGCGCCGCGCCAACGCGCTCTTCAAGAAGATCCTCGCGGAGTTCGAGCCACCGCCGTTCGAAGAGGCGCGGCGCGAGGAGCTCGCGGAGTTCGTGGAGCGGCGCAAGCGCGAAGGCGGCGCCCCGACGGACTTCTGATCCCGCTGACACCGCGCCTGCGATCCTGCGTCACTGATCCTGCGCCGCCAACGAGGTAGTCCGGCATGCGGTTCCTGGTCCTGCAGCACATCGACGCCGAGCACCCCGGCATCCTCCGCGATTTCATGGCCGAGGACGGCGTGCGTTGGGATGCGGTGCGCCTCGACCACGGTGAGGCCATCCCATCGCTGGACGGCTACGACGCCATGGTGGTCATGGGCGGGCCGATGGACGTCTGGGACGAGGACGTGCACCCGTGGCTCGCACCGGAGAAGGCCGTCATCGCGGAGGCGGTGCGCGCGCGGGAGATGCCCTTTCTCGGCGTGTGCCTCGGCCATCAGCTCCTCGCGGATGCGCTGGGGGGCGAGGTCGCGGCCATGCAGTCCCCCGAAGTCGGGATCCTCGACGTGGAGCTGACCGGCGAAGGCCGCCGCGATCCCGTGATCGGTTCCGCCCCCCGATCCTTCAAGGCGTTGCAGTGGCACGGGGCGGAGGTGACGCGGTTGCCGCCGGATGCGGTGGTGCTCGCGCGCTCCCCGGTATGCCCGGTCCAGGCGTTCCGGGTCGGCGACTCCGCGTTCGGGATCCAGTATCACGTGGAGCTGACCGACGCCACGGTACACGAATGGGGGGAGATCCCGGAGTACGCGGCCGCCCTCGAGCGGACCCTGGGGGCGGGCGGACTGGAGCGGATGCAGGCGGGAGCGAACGCCCACATGCGCGAGTTCAACGACAACGCGCGGCGGCTCCACGATTCGTTCCTGGCCGTGGTGCGGGAGCGTTCCCCCGAGCGCCGATAGATCGGTTCGCGGGCCCGCCCGCCCGGCCCGCCCGGCCAGCGGCGGTCGTGGACGCGCGGGGCGTCGCGGCGTATCCTTCGCGCCCTCGCGCCCGTAGCTCAGCCGGATAGAGTGTTGGCCTCCGAAGCCAAAGGTCACAGGTTCGAATCCTGTCGGGCGCGCCACTCACCGCCGTGAATCGCACCCTATATATATGTGTTGATTGGGAGTTTTTCTGGAGGCTCTCTTGGCACGTCTCCCGCGCGCCTCCAATCCGCCCCCAAGCAGGGGGGGGGTAGCTGAAGGTCAAGAACAGAGGAGGAGGGACGGGATCAGGCGAGTGGAGCGTGTCCGAGGGCCCAATCCTGAAGCCACTGCTGGGCCCGGGCTGATGATGGTGCCAACGTCCGAACATGAGAAAGGGCGGTGAAGACTCACCGCCCTTCCATTGCGCGAGCCACACAGCGAGGCTCGGGACGACCACGCCTCGCAGGTGGCCGCTCGGTCAAGCCGTGGAACGGTTACCGTCCGGCGGCGAAGGCAGCTGGCGCTCACCGGAGATCTTGAGGGAGAGGGCAACGCGGCCCCGCAGCCACTCGTCGATCTCGTGCTCCAGCCACCGCCGCGCGCACTGCCTCAAGGGGACTGGTGCGGGGAAGCAACCCAAGTCGATGAGCCGGTAGATCTGGCTCGACTTGAGTCCCACCCGGTTCTCTACAGCAGACAGCTTGAGCAGACGCATCCCGGTCGGGTAGTCCCCGAGTGCCATCTCCGGGGTCCAATGCGGGAACGTGACCGAGTCGCGCAGCCTGGTCATCTGCGACCGGAGATCCATCCGGGATCCGATCCAGGCGTCGACGACGTGCTCGTACTGCCCGCGTGCCCGGTCGCTCAGGCAGATGTTGGGCGGTGCGAGCGCCAAGTCGATCTGCTTGTAAAAGCAGGATCGAGACACGGTGGTCCGCTCCAAGATTTCCGGCACGCGGAGGATGGGGCTGGTTGACGTGTGATTTTCGGTATGTGCAGTGCCCGGAGGCCACGCCGGAGACGAGTAGAACGAAGGCAGAGAACGCACCGAGGAAAGCAACGGGAATGGATCGGATCATGGTTCGTGCTCCTTGCCAAGCGGCTCGAACACCCCGGCGACGGCGCCGAGGGGCATGGGAGGTTGGATGTGCAGGGGCGGTATATACGACACGACGAGAGTCCTGCATAGGCAAGGAATCGAACTGGGGCGCGCAGGACGGCGGCAAAGGGAGCGTGCGCGGCAGAGCTTCGCGCGCGAAGAACAAAGAGGGCAACGACCGTCCTGGGCCGCCACCGGGCCATGCGTGCCCGGTCCGGCACGCGCGTGTGAACACGCGGGCGGGCGGTCTGGCTGGATATGGGCCGAATCTCGGATCGGGACCGTGCTCGATGGGGGCGTCCAACCGCCTGAGCTCCTCAGAGCCTCTCCAGCGGGCGCAAGAGCCCGACGGGCTTCCCCCTACGCCGAGAGGAGAAATCCTGGAGCGAACGACGTGATGGCCCTTCTCGCGCGGCAAAGGAGGCGAGAACGGCGACCTGAGCAATCACCCCGTAGAGACGAGCCCGGTGCCAGCGACGTTGGGCGGAACGGTCGCGGGCACATTCGGGACTCAGCGCGTCTCCTCCAATCCGCCTATCGCGGGACAGCCTCGAATTGTCGAACTAAATCCGATCCACTCAGCCACTCGGCGAGAGCCCTCGCCGTGGCCTCGTGTCCGCCCGTTCGCAACGCGCACTCCCACACGACGGCGACCTGCGCGAGCTTCCTCACGGCCGCCGGCGAACCAAGCGACTTCGGAACCAAGACGCAAGATCGTCGTATCCGAGGTCGCCCCGCGCGACGGCGACCAGCATTTCGACGACCGCGTCGTCGTCCTCCTCCAACGAGTACCCGCTTCGTTGAACAAGCAGCTCCACGAGGTAGAGCGCCGTGCGCTTGTTCCCGTCCACGAATCCATGATTCGAGACCACGGCATGGACCAACGCCGCCGCTTTCTGGTAGATGAAGCGGTGGTAGCCGTGGTACGGACGCGCCAAAGCGGACTCGATCACGTCCGCGTTCAGGATCCCCGCCGCGCCGCCGCTGCGAAGGGCGGCTTCGTGCCCACGAATGGCATCGTGCAAAGTGACGCGGTAGTGCCGTCTAGCGATCTGCGAGCGCCTCCATCGCCTTGCGTCGCTTCACCGACGTGTCCTGGATGATCCGTTCGGACTCGGGTGAGGTGTACCGGACCGGCACGCACACCATGAACGCGGAGTCCGGCCGCCGGTATCCCTGGACGTGCAGGGTATATTCGTCGTCCCCGAGGCCGCGTTCGGAAAACGTTGCCGACGCGTGGGGAAACACGCGTCGTACCAGGTCCATCAAGTCACCCTGAGGCTCCTTCCAGGCAATGACATGAAGGGTCTTTCCGTCCGTGACCGGCAACCGGCCGAGCACGAGGTGCGGGACATGCCCCCGCATGTTCCTGCCAGCGTCGACGATGAAGAAGGCAACCACCACCACCTTCTCCGGGTGCCCCACGATCAGCAGTTCGTCCTTCCTGCCCCGCTTCGGAACATCCGCCGGGTCCAGTCCGACACCCCACGGAGGAAACAGGAGCGAGAACGTTGCGATGGCGTTCGTATCAAAGTCCGGTTCCGTCCACACGTTCCCGAACCGGTTGTCCACGCCGACGCTCTTCGCGACCTCACTGCGGATGGAGATGTGCCCTCGCCCGGAGGCATGGAGGCTGACCTTCTCGGCGTCGGGACTGTCGCGGCAGTACACATACGCATCCCCCTTCGCGCCGACGTCTACCCCCCAGCGGTTCGAGAACTTCTCGTCACTCCTCATCACCGAGAAGTTGAGCGGTCCGCGCGAAAGCGGCAACTCCAACGGCTTGCTCCTGCGGGTAAGGGAAACAACCTGCATGCAGTCCGAGTCGAAGCGGATCTGGCTGAAGTCGAAGTCGGTCAATGTCGGCACCGAAGCTCGGATTGAGGAGCCTGGGGCCATTCTACGCTCGGCGCCGGGGTCGGCAGCCAACCTCCGACTCGTATTCGCTACCATCCCGGCCCCGAGCTTCGGAGGCCGACATGGTGATCGTGCTTCATCCATCGCTGCAACGCGCCCTCGTCGCGTACGGGGCCGGGGCCATCCTCGCAGGCGGTCACCTACGCGATGAGCCTCGGCGACGCCTGGTCCTTGCTGGGGAGCGGTGGAGGAGCCTTCATCGTGGCCGGGGCGCTTGGGCTGGTGCGACGCACCTTCGCGATGAGGGCACGGAGCGCCGAAGAGCTCGAGTTCCGCCGACTCGTGCTCGGCATCGCAGCGCTCGCCGCCGCGCTCGGAGCCGCGTTGTTCATGTTGTCAATCGCGAGGTGGCAGACCGACTTGGTGCCAGCGACGTTCCTCGCAACGGCCGCAGCTGCCGGCGTGGTGAATCTGGCAGCGGCGTGGCGCGCAGTCCTTCGCCTCGCGAGCTACCTCGAGCCGCCACGCAAGTCCGCGCGCGACGGGCACGACGGGGACGGTGGGCAAGGCGGAGGATGAGGCGGACCGCGCAAGCGCCGCGGGCCCGAGTCACACCATCGAGCGCCGAAGCCTCCCCGGCCGGCGTTCAAGCGCGGCGCCGGCCGCCTGAGCTCCTCAGAGCCTCTCCAACGGGCGCAGGAGCCGGCCGCGCTTCCACCGGCTCCGAAGGGAGAAAACCTGGAGAAAACGACGGGAGAGGCCTTCTCGCGCATCCTGAGGGAAGAGACGGCCCGAGTTCAGAGGACCGTGGACTCGATCGGCGCCATGTGCGCGACCCAGTAAACTGGGCCAGGTGCACGCGCTTCCTGGAGACGACGACCGCCTGCGCGAACTCCTCGAGCGACGAGGGGCCGCGTACCCGGGGGTGGGCGACTGGAGGCGCGTGGTGTTCGCGATCCGGAACACCACCTGCGAGGAACGCGAACGGGCCGAGAGCCACGGCCTCGACATCGTCTTCGACCGCTCAGGACACCCTTCCCTGAGGCTCGACCACGAGGAGCTCGCGCTCGCGCGCGTTGCTCGTGCTCGAGACGGGTAACGAGCGGATGTACAGGGCCGAGGCGAGCCCGACGGAGGTCCAGTTGTGGTCGGTATTCCGGCGCCACGCCCTGGCCATGAAGTGGGCGAGCGAGGACGAGCGTAACGAGGCCGAACGCGCCGGGCGCGACCTCGTCATCAAGGACGACGAAGGGCACGCGATCGCGACCGTCTCCGCGGAGGAGCTCGCCGTGATGCGAGAAAGCGAGGCGCGGGTGCTCGGCGGACCACCGACAGTGGCGCAGAAGGGACCGATCGCGCCTACCATAGCGTCCGCCAGCGCGACAACCGAGCGTTGCCGCGGGTGGGGAGGTCAGGAAACGCCGATCCAGTGCAGGAGAATCGAGGGTGGAGATATGGCGAACGACTTCAGGATATGGGAAATCGACGACTCATCGAAGGCAGCAAGCCCGTTGAAATCGACCAATCGGGTGGAAACAGAGGAGTCGTTGGAGGAGGTACTGGTCCAGAACCCGGACGTTCTGATGCCGAATCTGACCCTCGTGGGCCGTCAGACGCAGACCGACAGCGGAGTTCTCGATCTGCTCGGCGTGGACGCGAAGGCAGGCTCGTCGTGTTCGAGCTGAAGCGCGAAACGCTGACGAGGGACGCAGTGGCCCAGATCATCGACTACTGCTCCTATCTGGAGTCTTTTTCGGAAGCCGACCTTGCGAGCTACATCGCCCAGCACTCGGGCAGGGACGGTGTCGCCAAGATTGACGACTTCGAAGCTTGGTACAGCGACCGGCAGGGAGGCAAGGAGCTGAGCGATCTGAGGCCGACGAGAATGGTGCTGGTCGGTCTCGGCGTCGACACCAAGGCGACCCGGATGGTCGAATTCCTGGCCGAGAGGGGGGTGGACATCTCACTTTTGACGTTCCACGGGTATCTGTACAAAGGCAGAACGCTTCTCGCCAGGCAGGAGGAGCGAGCGGCAGACACTGGCGGCGTCGGCCGTCGACGAATGCCCTCCGACGCGGAGCTTCGCAAGGCGCACGCCGAGCGGGCGAGGGAATTGGACATCGAAAGCCTGTGGCAGGAGGCGGTCAACGCGCTGAGCATCGGGTCCAGCGGCAAGGCAGTGAAGTTGGGCATCACCTTCTTTCTCCCCAGGATCAGACTATCCAAGAATGTCAATGTTTACGGCTCCCACTCGTTGGTCATCGACGCGTCGGGCAAGATGCGCGTGACCTTCTTCCCCGCCGCGGTCCATGTATGTCCGGAGAAGTTTGACGAATTGCGCAAAACGATTCCGTTCGAATTGGAGAAGCCGCCCAACGCTCCGACGACCGACCAAATCCGGGAGCAGTGGTTCTGTCGGTTGGACAGGGAAGTCTGGAACGCCCACAGGGAGGCGCTTACAGCCCTTACGAGAGACGTGCATGAAGCTTGGGAAAAGGCCAGGCGAAGGGGGATCCCCCTGGAGGCCGGAGACGTGTCCTGACTCCAGCGCTCCAATTGTCGTCGGTGGAGCAACGCGCCCGCCTTTGAACTGAGACCGGCGCAGCGCGAGGAGCTCGATGCCATCTCGAGGTTGCTAATCGCAGCCGAGCTACCCGGGGAAGACCTTGACGTCGCCATGCTCGATGCGTTCGTCGTAGCCACCGGCGGCGGGAACCTCGTCGGTGTCGCGGGCCTCGAGGTGCAGGCGTGAGGCTCGCGGATAGGATCGGTGGAGCAGTTCATCGGACAAGCGTGGGATTGAGAAGCCCACGTCGTGAGCTTCCCGTTGGTTCAGTAGACACCGGATTGACTCGGCAACTCGAAGCCTCGACATTGCGCCACCTCGTCCCCCGCGCCTCTGGACCGCGAAACGCCGAGCCGACCAGCTGCCCGTGCGGCGCGACTACCCGCGAGGCGGCACAACCGCAATGTCCACCGACGGGCGGAGTTCGGCGCAGATCGCGAGGACCTCGTGAATGTCCGACTTCTGGAACGCCTCGAACGGCGTCTCGTCGTCGACCCGATACTCGTCGATGGCGGTGTAGGCAAGCTGGGTCAGGATGTAGTCGAAGCGCGACGCCCACTTCCTGGCCCCGAGCCGCGCCGTGGTCGAGCAGTTGTCGACCATGAACGAAACGCCCTTGTAGTCCATGTAGGGATTCAGGCTGTCGACTGCTTCGATGATCGATTCGTTCGCGATCTCCGAGTAGGGGTGTCCGCGGTCGGAGAGAAGATCGACCTGGGCCATCATGCAAGCGAGGTACACGCCTGTTGCATCCCACGTAGTTTCGTAACCGATTTTTCGGTTTGTTTCTGATCGACCGAGGCTCGATTTCTCACATTGCCCCGTCATCGTCGGAGAGCCGGGCGCGGACGTAGGTCGGCACCGCGGTGGTCGCGCTGAACACGGTGGTCGTGGCGCAGAAGGGTTGAGCCCCCACGCCCGTCGTCGACGAACGGGCGCGGTGGGCGTCGGCGTTCGCGGGAGGGGCAGGGGATTCAGAACGCCGCGTCGTCGTTGACGAAGAGCTCGAGCTGCCTGTGATGGTACGAGCGCTCGCTCTCGCGGCGTTCGTCGTAGTAGCGGGTGATCTGAGCGAAGTATTGACCGTCGAAGGCGACGGCGAGGTCGTTGAGCAGTTCGGAGAGCTGGGCGGCGGCCTCGTCGCTGAGTTCGTGGGTCACGAGGAGGTAGGGCAGGTTCACAGCCGCAGCTCCGCGACGGCGTGCTCGAGGTGCACGGCGGAGACGGTGCGGGCGCCTTTCGCCGCGGCGGCGGTGAGGGCGTAGTGGGCGATGCGATTGATGAGCCGGGGCAATCCGCGAGCGCTCTGGAACAGCGCCTCGACGGCGGGAGGCTCGAACAGGGGCAGCTCGCAGCCGGCGAGGCGCAGGCGGTGGGCGAGGTAGTCGTCGAGTTCCGAGCGGTCGATGCCGGCGAGGTGGTGGCGTACGACGAGGCGCTGGGAGAGCGATTCGTGCACGGCCATGGCGAGGCGGCGGCGCAGCTCGGTGAGCCCGACGAGCAGCAGGCACAGGCGGTTCTCGCTGTCCATAGCGAAGTTGGTCAGGAGCCGGAGGTCTTCCAGGACGTCGTTGCGCAGGTGCTGGGCTTCGTCGATGACGAGCACGGGGAGCTGCTTGGCCTCGCACACCAGTCGGGTGATTTCGGCGCGGATGGCGCGGTAGGCGGTGGCGCGCGAGCGTTCGGTGGGCAGGCCGAGTTCCCAGGCGATGGACTTGTACATGTCGAGCACGTTGCCGGTGGTCAGCGAGACGTAGCCGACCCGATGCAGGCCGGGATGCAGGTCGGCGGCGACATGGCGGCATACGGTGGTCTTGCCCGAGCCGACCTCGCCGGTCATCAGGCCGATGCCCTTGAGTTCGATGAGGTGATGGAGCCGAGCCTCGGCCTCGCGGCGGGAGTTCGATTCGAACAGCTCGTCGGTGTGGGCCGGGGTTTCGAAGGGCAACCGGGTCAGGGCGAAGTGACGCAGGTACATCAGTTCTTCTCCTTGAGGTTTCGCATCGTCAGAGGCGAGGTGGGCGGCTCTGACGGTGGGGTGTCGCACTGGAGTTGCCAGGAGGGGCGGTCGCGCTTGACGGCGGTATTGGCGTAGGCGTCGAGGCGGGTGGCGAGTCCTGCACTGTTGCCGTCGTGGACGACCTCGATGGGTCGCGAAGGCGGTGCATCGGGGTCGTAACGCAAGGTGACGGTTTCGCCGACGAGGATGGCATCGACCTCGTAGAGCCGGCCGTGCAGGCTCAACGTGCGGTCTTTCATCACGCGGCGTTTGGCCTCGAAGAGGAAGAGGTCGTCGAGGTCGGTGGTGGGGTCGAGGTAGCGCACGTCGTGCCCGGCGAGCGCCCATTGCTCGAGCGGGGTGCGCCCGTCGAGGCCGCGATGGGGCGATTGGTGGTACTCGCCCTCGACCCAGGCCCACAGGGTGCGGTTCAGTGTGTCGAGGCTGGTGGTGGCCTCAGCGGTGAGATGGCGCAGCCAGGCGGCGCGAAGGGTTCGGAAGAAGCGCTCGATCTTTCCGCGCCCGGCGGGCTGATAGGGCCGGGAATGGATGAGCACGATGCCGAGTTTCGCGCACACGAGCGCAAGTTGCTGGGAGCGGAAGTTCGCCCCGTTGTCGACGTAGAGCCGGGCGGGCAGGCCGCGCCGCGCGATGGCCTGCTTGAACACGGGCAGCAACGCGGTGGTGTTCTCCGCGTAGGCGAAGGCGGCGAAGAGGATGACGCGGGTGGCGTCGTCGATGAACGCGATGAGGAAAGACTTTCTGCGCCGGCGCCCGTCGCTGACTTTGGGGCCGTGCATCACATCGCTCATCCAAAGCTCCCCGGCGTCACGGAAGGCGAACCGTCGCCGGTCGGTAGCGACGGGCTCACCGGGGCGCTTGTCGAGCAGGCCCTCGCGCGAGAGCAGCCGGTGCACGGTCGAGGGGGCAAGCGGGTGGTCGACGCCGCGTTCGCGGGCGATGGCGATGAGGGCTTTGACCGAGCGCGCGGGCTGCTCGGTCTTGAGCGAGACGAGCAGCTCGGCGACCTCGGGGGGCAGGCGCCGGGGCTGGCCGCGGTCGGCACGGGTCTTCGGATACAGCGCCTCGAACCCGCCGGTGCGATACAAGCTCAGCCAATCGCGCATCGTCTCGACGGCGACGCGGGTGCGCCGGGTGCCGGGGATGGTGTAGGTGCGCTGGGCCTTCTCGTGCAGGGTGCGCCGGATGTCTCGGCTGCCCGGGGGCAGGCGCAGCACGTCGGCGATGAGGCCGTAGCGGAACAGCGCCACGGCTTTGTGCAGCTCCTCATCGCAGTGGTTCATGGGCGAGGTCCTCGTCGGTGGGGCGCATCGGCCCGGGACGGGGGACGCTACGCAAGCGCCGGTGGCGGGTCAGGCCCCATCTTGTGTTGGGGCGCCCGAAGGCGATTCGTCGTGTTCAGACGGTGAGGTTGGAACCCCAACGGTGCGGGCAGCACGCGGAGCTGCGCGTCGGTGAGGGTGCGCAACGCCCGCAACGCGGTGTCAGTCTGGAGCCGCGTACGCACCGCGCCCACCTCGGCGATGCACCGCACGAGATACTCGGGCACCAGCCCGATGACGATGCTCAGGACGTGATGGACGAGACGCACCCGGCGCCCGACCCAGCGCATCGCCCCCGGGAGCTCGACCGCATCGCGGCGCAGCTCATTGGCCGCGGCGGCCAGGCTCGGGGCCTGCTCGGCGTGGGCCACCACCGCTTCGACCTCGTCCAACTCGCCAGGAAACCGTGCGGCCAGACACTCCGGCAGCAGGCTGAAGGTGGTGTGGCTCTCAGGGCAGTACCAGCGAGCGATCTTCGTCCCGCGCGGGCTCTTGCGCGCGTAGGTGCCGTGGCGTGCCAGCGAACATCCGCCGTGCGGGTGGTTCGGGCAGCGCTTGAGCCTTGCATCGCGCCACGCCTCGGCCCTAACGTATCCCTCGCCGGTAAGCCCCGTCTCGTAGCGAAGCTGCACCGGCCGTGGCCCGGCGGGGTTCATCCCCCCGCGCGGGCCAACTCCTCTCTCGTCGCAAAGGGTGTCGAGACTACGGCGGCGACCATCGCCGCGCCAAGCGCTGACGATGTGGACGCGTCCTGCGGACCGAGCGCCGTCCTACGGAACGCGTGGACAAGGCCTGGACAAGCGCTGCGCACTTGCCCACCCCTTGCCCACACTCGGCGCTTTCGCGCCCACATCCTCACCGCTTCTGCAACAACAATTCATGAGAACGGCGACGGCAACGGCTCCGGCCGGTCCCCCGATTGCTCCGTCATCCCAGGCAATCCGTCTACGGAACAGAGCGGGCAATTCCTGGGGGGATCTCACGAGGGAAAGCGAGAAACAACACACGCCCGCGGTCTCGGCGTGAAGCGGCGCGTAGTTGCGAGTGCTGTCGGCGCGCACCTTCTCTCCCACCTGCCACATGTCGGTGCCGTCGATCTTGCCCATCGGATACCGGCCGTGGCGGCGGGTAGCCTGGATGACGCTACGCACCTCGTTGCCGGAGGCCACGTCGTCGTAGATTTCCTCGAGGATCTCGCGGCAGGGGTGGTAGGCAGCGTTGTAAGCCCGGCGAAAGGTCGCCTTCTCGTTCTCCTCGAGCTCGTCGTAGACCGCCCTCAGACCCGAACGGGAGATGGTATTGCTGATGGGACCGGTGATGGATTCCGCGCTGTTGATGAACGCCTCGTCCTTCGCCTCGCCCTTGTCGACGAAGCGCGAGTACAGGCTCTCGGCGATGCCGTGCACGGCGCCGAGCAGGATTCCGCGCTCGCCAAAGATGTCCGACTTGTACTCGCTCTCCAGCGTGGTCTCGAAGGTGTAGGGCGAGCCGAGCCCGACGGCCCACGCCAGCGCGTAGTCGGTGGCACGGCCGTCGATGTCCTGATGAACCGCGAAAGAGCAGTTGATGCCGGCGCCGTTCACCTCGCGGCCCTGCTCGTAGAGACGGCGCACCGACGGGCCCATCCCCTTCGGGCAGACCGCGATCACGTTGATGTCGCTGGGGAAATCCTCGCCATTCGCCTGCAGGTGGGAAAGCAGGAAGCCATGCGAGAGGCCGAGGGTCGTGCCGGGTCGGAACGCGTCGAAGATGCGCCGGTAGTTCTCGGCGAACGCAGCGTCGGAGATGAGCAGCAACGACATGTCGGACTCGCCGATGACCGAGTACATCTCGCCGAGCGTGCCGTTCTCCTTCGTGAAGCCGACCGCCCCAGCCTGCTTCATCGATGCCGAGCCTTCCCGCAGACCCACCTTGACCCTGATGTTCGAGCCTTCAAGCGACTCGCGCAGGTTCTGCGCCTGCGCCGGGCCCTGCGACGACCAGCCGATGACGCCGATCTGGGAAATGCCCTCGAATGCTCGAGGCAGGATCGGAAACAGGTGACGGCCGCCAGCGACGATGGTCTCCTCGCGGTCGGCGAGCGTGATGGTTCGGGTCTCGAAGACGTTCGATGTGAAGGCCACAGTGCAATCCCTCCGGAGGATCCGCTATTCGGACAGGGGCGGGGAGGATAGGCCAAAGAAGGGCCGAGGCGAAGGGTGCCATCGCTCAGATCTGCCGGGTACCGTTGCATCGCCTCGTCGAAGGTGCAGACGGCGTTCGACGCATCGCCGGCGTCCGATGCCGGCGACTCAGGCGCGGCGGAAAGCGTGCGCGAGAAGTGCGACGGCCAGGATGAGGACGAGCGCGAGATAGATCTCGAAAATCGCGAAGCCGGCGAGGAAGAAGCCGGACAGGAGCGGGCCAAGCGCCGCCCCGAAGTCGCGCCACGTCTGCATCGTCGCCATCCGGTGCATCAGGTGCTCGGGCGGACTTCGGACTGCCACGGTCGCCGGGCCGAGCGCCGCGAGCGCCGCCCGTCCGACAATGACCGCTCCCGCGCCGGCGTAGACCCCGCCGAGCGCGATGGCGGCGAGACCCGCCAGGGTCAACGCCGTCGCGGCGAAGAGCGCCGCTTCGGTGCCCAGCCGGTCGCCGAGCCAGCCGCCGATGGGAGCGAACACCGCCTCGCCCACCCGCCGGAGCGACAGAACGATGCCGCCGCCGAGGATCGCCGCCTCGAGGGACACGAGGTCGACGAGGATGATCGTGATCGTCATCGCGAAGACGCCATCGACCGCGAACCCGACGGCAAAGAACAGCCAGTCGAGCGCGTGGGGTTTCGGGAGCCATCGGGGCCGGCTCGCGCGCGGCACGGCTCGTTCGCGCGGGAGGGCGAGCGCGAACGGCAGCGCGAGGAAGGAGGCGAGTCCGAGAAAGAGGAACGCCGACTTGGGTCCGAACTGGCCGGCGATCCACGCTCCCGCGGTCAGGGCGAAAACGGAGCCGAACTGCTGGATCGCGCGGCTCAAGCCAACCCGCGTGCCCGCCCGGCGGCGGTCCGCGACCGCATAGGCGAGGGTGGTGAGGGTGAGGCCGGCAAAGGAGAGGCCCCATAGGAGCCGCGCGACGAGAAGGAGCCACCCGCCATCGAAGAGCCAGTACATCACCGTCGACGATGCGCCGCCGATGCACGCCACGATCGTCGCGAACCGCAGTCCACAGGCGGTGGTCGCCCGCGCGATCGCGCCGTAGGACACGATGCGGACGAAGCGGTTGGCGGAGAGCAGCACCCCGACCCAGACGATGCTGATTCCGAAGGCCCCGGCGCTCACCGGAAGCACGACGTAGATGAGCGCGTCGCCCATCAGCACGATTGACAGCACCGCGGCGGACAGGGTCGTCGCGCCGAGTGAAGGCGCCGGCGACGGCGACGGCGGTGCGTTCCGGGGCGAATCCATGATGACCGGGCAAGGGTATCAACCGGGTTCCGGTCGCAACAGGCGCCCGCGCAGCGGGTTGGCGCCCCGGGCGGCGACGGGCACCGCCGGGAACGGTGCGGAACGCCGCGGAACACCGCGTGGCGGGCGGCTTCAGTGAGGGACAGGGACGCCCTATCAGCCCGCCGGGCGCGGAAAGATCGAACGCTTCTTCCGGACGCTTCGCGCCGCCTGGCTGCGCCACCTCACCGCTGAGGCCACCACCAGCCTCGACACACTGAACCGCACCGTGTGGGCCTGGGTCGAGGGCGAGTACCACCAATCGCCCCATTGCGGCCTCGACGGGCGCACCCCGCTCGAGCAATGGGCGCTCGCCGGGCACGACGTGCGCTACGGCCCCTCGCTCGCACGAGACGCTGGAACGCTAGCCCCCAAACCGGTCCGCGACCAAGCTGACGATCTCGAACATGATCGCCGAGGCGGTATGGGCCGTGATCTGGTTGGGATGGTCCTTGGTCGGCATCAGGCACACGACATCTCCCCCGATCACGTTCTTGCCGCGCACGCATCGCAGGAGCCGCATGACTTCGTCGATCCGGAAGCCCTCGCAACCGGCCTCGAGGTTGGCGACCGCCGGAGCGACCGTCGGGTCGAGACAGTCCAGATCGAACGTGATGTAAAGAGGTGCATCACCGATGCGCTCGTCAATCAGCGCCATGGTCTCGTCGGGGCCGATCTCGCGGTAGCGGTCCATGGAGATCACCTCGTAGCCGAGCTCTTCGCTCGGCTTGCGCCAGTCCAGCGTGCGCGGGTTGCCGCGCATGCCGATCTGCACGCTGCGCCGGGCGTCGACGTATCCGTCCCGCACGAGGTAGCTCGCCCAGTGGGCCGCGGACTTCACGGCGCCGAGGAAGTGAGGGATCTGCTCGTAGGCGTCGGTGTGGGCGTCGAAGTGCAGGAATGCCGCCTTTCTCCCGCCGGTAAGGCGGGCCCCATCCCCGGCGATGGCCTGCATGATTCCACCGGTGACCGAGTGGTCTCCGCCGACCGAGACCGGGAAGACGCCAGCGGTGTCGATCGCCCGGTAGAACTCGGCGATCCGCTCGATGCAAGCCTCGTTGTCGTTGGCCTCGGGCAGCGGCACGTCCCCCATGTCGCGGATGCGCGCGCGTTCCCACGGATCGATTGCGAATTCCATGTGCACGCGGCGGGCCATTGCCGACACGCCGCGCACCGCCCGGGGGCCCAGATGCTGGTCACGCTCGGTGGTTCCGTTGCCGGTCGAGTGCGGCACACCGACGAGAGCGATGTCGCAGTTGCTCGGGTCACGTTCCACGGCGCAGCGAAAGAACGTGGCGATGTCCCACCAGTACAGGCTCTGCAGCATGAGCTCGTCGGCGCTCGTCAAACCGGTCGCAGCCATCTCCAGTCTCCGTTTCGACAGGGAAAGAGCCCAGACGGGCTCGGACCCATGTTACTGAAGCGGACTTCGAGAGCAGAGCCAAGCTCCGCTGCAGGCGCGGTACAAACGCCGCCAGCGGCGAGCGGGTGTGCACACAGGGTCCGTCCCCCTTTCCGCCGGGGCAGGCATTTCACCTCCCAGCTCAGGCATGGGGCTGACCTCGCCTCATTTCCGCGCGCCATGACCCACCGCACCACGGCGTTCGCAGAAGCGGCAAGAACCTCGGCGTAGCAATCCGCACGGCCTCTCCGAACTGGCTTCGCAACCCGAGAACCCGGCGGGCGATGCGAGGCTGCGAGAAAGGCCACGAACACGGCGCAGGCGCCCGGGCAGCTGCGAACGGACCGTGCGTGCGCGGTCAACGCTGCCGGCGGCATTGAGCAACGAGGGAACAGAGTGAGAGCAGAAGATGCGAATCGACCGACGTCCAATGGTCCGGTGCCCCGACATCCGATCCTCCCTTCGAAAGCCCGCCCGCTCAAGGACCTTCCAGGACTTCTCGTTCCGGGTGTCCACAGTCGCCCAGATCCTACGAAGCCCGAGTTCCTCGAACCCGAACCGCACCACCTCCTCAAGCGCCTCGATAGCGAAGCCCCGGCCCTGGAAGTCGGAATCCAGGCTGAACCCCACGTTCCCCTGCCCGCTCTCGTCGCCGTCGAGCCCTATCCGGATGAGCCCTGCGATCCGCCCCGCCTCCTTCGGCTCGATGGCGAAGACGCGCTCGGTGCCATGCGGCTACTGTGCGGCCGCCCACCAGTTTCGATACCTCCTTGTGATTTTTCCGCTTCGTTGCCCCTCATCCTGGGGCACGCCGAGAGGTGTTGACCACCTTTCCTCGACCCGGTCACAGAGGCACGGGACACCGCTCGCCGTCCGCTTCGCCGCTTCTACAAGGCCGCTAAACCGACCAGGACATCCACAGCGGGATTGCATCACGGCAAGCTATTTCACGATTGTCATCTTTGATCGGTCGATGGTGAGTGCCACAGCGCCCACCACCACGACGCCGTAGGCAAGAGGTTCATAGCCGGGATCCAGTCCGACTACCGCGATGCCGACGCGGAGCACGGCGATGGTCAGCACTCCGGCGAGAGTTCGTCCGAGGCCGCCGGAACCGCCGGTAATCGCGGTCCCACCAACGACCACGGCCGCTATGCAAGGCAGCAACAGGGCGTCGGCGATCGTCGGGTGGCCGCTGTGGGTGCGGGCGACCATCTCCATGCCTGCGAGCCCGGCGAAAAGGCCGCTCAGGGCAAAGGCCAGCATCTTGACCCTCACGACGCGTATGCCGGACACGATGGCGGCACCCTCGCCCTTCCCGATCGCATAGACATAGCGGCCGAAGGGAAGCCAGCGAAGCATCACCATGAGCAAAACCAGTACGGCCACGGCAAAGGCGAAGGAGGCCGTCACGCCAATGAGGCGGCTACCAAGCCAGCCGACGACCGGGTATCCGGCCACGACGGGAATGGTGGCGGGAGCAATGACGAGAGCGATACCCGACCACAAGCCAAGTCCGGCGAGCGTTACAACGAAAGACGGTACTTGGGTACGGGCGTGAACATACCCCTGTGCGGCGCCGATCCCGGTCGTCAGCGCTAGCACGCCGATGAGACCGGAGGCGCCGGCCGATGGCACGGAAAGCGCAATCAGCACCGATGCCAGCGATGCGAGGGCGGCTATGGAGAGGTCGATGCCGCCAAGAAGGATGACGAGCGTCTGGCCGGTCGCGAGAAATATGAGAACGCTCGATTCGCTGGCGAGCACACGCAGGCTGTAAAGCGAGAGGAAGGAGGGCTCGATCCATCCGAGCACCCCCAGAAGCAGAACAAGGACTATGACCGGGGCGACGTGCCTGAGTGCACTGCTCAGTCGCCCCCAGTTTGCGTGGACCATAGTGCGGTTGTCTCCGGCTGGGGAAGGCATGAC
Source organism: Gammaproteobacteria bacterium (assembly GCA_965223775.1). GTDB lineage: Bacteria > Pseudomonadota > Gammaproteobacteria > HK1 > HK1 > JAJDXW01. The sequence continues at coordinate 266,480 of OZ245021.1, forward strand.
TTCGTGTCAGATCATGTGTTCGAGAATCTGGAGGCGCGTCGGCACGGTCTCGGAGACGTTGAAGCGTTGGGAGATGAGCCCGTCGCGCATCACGATGATCGTGTCGCTCAAAGCGATCAACTCATCCAGCGTGTCGGCGATAAGAACGATGCCGATACCGCTCTGCGCGAGTTCCCGGGTAAGGACGAAGATCTCCGCCTTCGCTCCGACATCCAAACCGCGCATGGGATGGTCCATGATCAGGATCTTCAAGTTCTTTGCCATCAGCCACTTGCTCAGAACCACCTTCTGCTGATTGCCGCCGCTGAGATTGGTCGCCGGCGTCTCGGTTGACGGGGTTCTGATGCGTAGGCGCTTGATCCAATGAAGTGCTACTTCTTTCTCACGTTTGAGATCGAGGACCGGGCCGCGTGACACTTCCTCGACATGCGCAAGGGTCATGTTTTCCTTGACGCTGAGGCCGCCGATGATGCCTTCGGTGCGTCGTTCTGCCGGCACATAGCCAATGCCTGCCTGCACCGCCTCGGCGCAACTGCCAAAATGCGCGGCCTTGCCGTCAAGCAGAATTTCACCGCCGTTGGCACCTTCCGCACCGAACAGCGTGCGACACAGCGCCTCGCGACCGGAGCCTTCGACACCGGCGATACCAAGCACTTCGCCGGCATGCAGGTCCAAGCTCACGGCGTCGTAGCTGCCTTGGCGGCGGAGTTCGCGGACGCTGAGACGAACCGCTGCCGTGTCGGACGAAGCGTGCGGAGCCGCTTTCCGGTCGTACTCGGCACCGAGCGCTTGACCCAGCATCAGTTGCTGCAACTCTCCAATCTCGCATTGCTTGGGATCGCGTTCCGCCACGCAGCGACCGTTGGTCATGACATAGATCCGGTCGGAAACGCGAAGTACCTCATCGAGCCGATGGGAGACAAAGATAATTGAAGCCCGCTCGCGCAGGCGCTCGATCTGGTCGAGGACCGTATCGAGTTCCTCGGCTTCGAGCACCGAAGTCGGCTCGTCGAGGAGGATGAGTGGCTCGTGATGAGTACGCTCCTCGATGGCGAGAACCTTTGCGAATTCGACCAGCTGCCGCTCGACGAAAGAAAGAGTTTCGGTCTGCGCAGCCGGCGAAATCTTGGCACCAAGCTTGCCGAGTTGTACCGCCGCAAGACGGTTGAGCTTGGTCCAATCATAGAAACCGAAGCGTATCGCTTCACTCTCATGACCAAGCAAAATGTTCTCCGCCACAGTCACATTGGGCAGGAGCGACTGTTCCTGGAAGACCATTCCGATGCCGGCATCATTGGCGGCGGTGACACTGTTCAGCGATACTTCACGTTCGCGAACTGTGATGCGTCCGCTGTCAGCCCGATAGAGTCCAGCGACCACTTTGAGCAACGTCGACTTTCCGGCACCATTTTCTCCGACAAGACCGACCACCTCGTGCGCACCAACTTCGATTGACACGTCATCGAGCGCCTTGACGCCCGGAAAACTCTTGCTCAGATTGTCAACGCGAAGGACCGTTTCCATCACTTGACCACCCGCAAACGCTCCCGCAGATGCCACGTCGCAGCCACAACCGCGGTGATGACGATCGCCCCTTGTACGGCCTTCTGTAGATGCGGCGACACGCCGATGAAGATCATTCCACTGGCCAGCACCGCGAGAGTGAGCACCCCGATCGCCGACTGAAGGACGCCCCCGCGGCCGCCGCTCAAAGGCGTTCCACCGATAACGACCGCGGTGATGGCCGCGAACATCTGGTCGAGTCCGATTGAGCTATGTCCGACTCCGACGCGAGCTGATTCCATGACTCCGGCAAGACCCGCCAGAAACCCGGAGAAAACAAAGACCAGTACCTTGTATCTGTCGACGGGCAGGCCCGACAGGCGCGCGAGATCCTCTCCGCCCCCGATCACATAGCTGTACCGGCCGAAGCACGTGTACGTCTGCAGCACATAGCCGCCCGCGAGACAAAACAGGGCGACGATCGCCAAGTTCGGGATGCCGAAGGTCTGGCCGAGCCCGAAGGCACGCCACATCTGGTCCCGAATGAGAGGTGGCTGCCCGCCTGACAGGAGCATCGCAACACCCCAACTGAATGACCAGACCCCGAGTGTGACCATGAAGGAGGGGACGCGAAGCCGCGTGACCACCAAGCCGTTAATCGCGCCGAGACCGGCCCCGGCGAAGGTCGCAAGCACGATGGCGAAAAGCCCAAGGTCAAGGCTCGTTCGGCTGTTCAGGACCACCATGGCAAACGTGAGTGAGCTCACGCCCATGATTCCCTCGATCGACAGGTCGATGGAGCCCTGAATGAGGATGAATGTCATGCCAACGGCAAGGACCAGAGGGACCGCACTGCGATTGGCAATCGTCTGGATGTTTTGGACAGTAGCGAAGCTGGGATCGGCCAGGGTGAATCCCAAACAAAGGATTATGAGCGCGATCAGCAGGCCCCAGAGGCGCAGCCTCTGACGGATCTTGCCAAGCGAACCCATCGCGCCCTCGCCCGTCGCGAAAGCTGGCCGGCGGGGAAGGGGTGTTTGGAGGTCGATATCCGTCATTGGGGCGCTAGTCCGCCATTCAGCTCATTTTGGAGCTATTGGAGAACCTGGAATCAATTCGAGTGGGTTGCAGGTCCACCCCTTGCATCTTCGCACCGGACGCTTGGCGGGCCTGGGCGCGACCGCCCAAGACCCGCCACCTCGCGCCCGTTCCTGAGCCTTCTCAATGATCTTCAGTAAGCGGGTCCGGTGTTGCGACTGAACAACTTGTCGCACGGCCAGTCGTTTGCTGCATAGTCCGAAGCGTCTGGCTCACTCAGGTACTTTGCCGCATTCTCTTCAGTTATGAGCACGAGCCGCAGGTAGAATTCACGGTCTTCCTGTCGCCAATCCTTGGGCAGTGCCACCTCTCCCGTGAGAACACACACTCCCATGGCGAGGCCGATGCTGCCCTGATAGAACCCGTCGCTCGAGACTGTGGCAACCATTTCGCCCTTCTGAACTGCTGCGACAGCCTCGGGTATGCCGTCTACGCCGACGACGGGGATCTCACCCACCAGACCGGCGGCGCGCAGCGCCTCGAGCGCACCGAAGGCCATGTCGTCGTTGGCTGCCCAAACGCCCTTGATCTGGTCTCCGTACTTGGCCAGCCAAGTCTCGACGATCGGGAAAGCCTTCGTACGATCCCAATTGGCTGTTTGGTCATCGAGCAGCGTTACGTTCGGATAGTCCTTCAGAACTTCCAACAGACCCGCAAAGCGCTTCTGTGCAGGATCGACATCCAGCTTGCCCTGAAGAGCGACAATTCCGCCCTCACCGCCGATCGCATCCATCATCACCTTCGAGACCAGGACGCCTGCATCGAAGCTATTGACACCGACGTGTGCAATCCATTGTCCATTCACGTCATCAAACGGGTGCGACGTCCCACCGTGAGCCCAGTGGGTAACAATCCAGGCGCCGGTCTCATTCGCCGTATCGACCATCGATTGCACAACAAGATCGGTATCCGGCTCGACGTTGAAGACAGTGCATCCAGGATTGGTGGCAAGCAGCGATCGCATGAGCGACACCTGCTTGGCGGAATCGCCTTGATTGAGCTGCAGGATATAGTTGTCGCTCTCGATTCCGGCCCATGCGCCGAGCTCCTTGCCTCCTCCATTGACAAGCCCGTGGTACGGTTGCGCAATTTCACGCATCGAGTTTACCAAGCGGATATCTGCCTGATCGCAGAGTGGCTCGTCTGCTATTGCGTCGGGACTCGTCATGAGCAAAAGCCCCATAGCGACGGCACCAACAGCTCCGAATTTCTGAAACATGCTTCTCTCCCTCACCTGTGAAGTGACACTCAACCAGTGCGTATTGACATTGATATACGAACTAGTTTATATGGCATCCTAGCTTCGTTGGTTGTCGGGCACAACCCCAGGGCCATTTTTCGTTCCCATCGGTTGCATGCGTCAGTGGCGGTGGTCGTTATCGTATTGATTCCGAATTGGAAACCGCCTGACTGAACAATCCGTTTCAAGCGCTCCATACTCGTACATCGGCGGCAGTAAACCGGAACCGGACGCGGTAATTCCGCCGCCCACACTTCCATGGCCGCCAGTGCCTGCGAGCATGGGCCGTGTTGGGCCGTAATCGATGCGCACAGCTCCGCAGGCCTTGCCATCCGGATCCGTTCCGCTTCGGCCGTTCCCGGCCTCGGGACTTCTTTGCCTCCAACTTGCACTTGGGTGCGCACAGTGGCCCGATAGCTGCTGGCGTCCAGGGCGCAATTTCCTCTCCGGCGCAATCTGCGCCGGCTCGGGAGCGCAGCCATGAGAGAGCAGCACGAGTACCGGTTCACGATCGATGCCTACAGTCCCGAGACCTTGCCCATGTCGCGTCTGGCCGAATACATGGCCGAGGTGGCGCGGCTCGTGGGCAAGGTCGACCAAGTGCACTTCGTGCGCCTGGAGCCTGGCAGCACAGTGCTTGTACAAACGGTCGAACCCGAGGCCGTGCCCGAGGTGAGGAATCGTATCAACGACCTCGCGAACGACAAGGCTCCCGAGGACGCAGCCAGGGCGTTCAAGGCGCTGAACCGCTTCCTGGCCCACGACAATGCCACGGGGAGCCTGCGCGAGAGCGACGGTGCCGAAGTAATCCGGTTTCCCGGCCACAAGCAACCGGCACCATTGACGTTCGGCGCATTCAACCAGCCCGGCGTCCTCGATGGTGTTCTGATCCGGATCGGCGGCCGTGACGACACGGTGCCCGCGCACCTGAGCGATGGCGACACGATCCACGTGTGTAACGCCACCCGAGAGATGGCGAAGCGTCTTGCCATCCATCTCTACGGGCCGACCCTGCGCGTGCAAGGTGACGGTCGCTGGGAGCATGATGCCGATGGCGGCTGGGAGATGAAGCGGTTCAACATCAGCGAGTTCAGGGAACTCGACGATGCACCCCTTGGCGAAGTTGCCGACAGATTGCGCCGTGTGGAAGGCAGCGGCTGGAAGGACTTCGAAGACCCCGCAGCACAGCTTCAGCGATTGCGCGGCCGTGAAGAAGCACACTGATGGCCGTCTTCGACGCGACGGCGCTGATGTATTTCCTTGAGCCGGACGCAAAGACACCGAACGACCCAAGAACGGGAAGACCAATATCTGACGCGAAGGAACGCATCGATCTTCTGATCGGAGCTCTCGAAGCTCGACGCGAGACCATCGTCATTCCGACCCCGGCCCTCAGCGAGGTCGTCGTGCACGCCGACCAAGCAGGACCTGACTACCTGAATATCCTGAACACCACCCGTTGCTTCCGTGTCGAAGCATTTGACCAGCGCGCCGCTGTAGAGCTCGCCGCAATGACCCGCGATGCCCTCCGGGATCGCAACTTGCGCCCCGATGCCCAAGCGACCCGTGCCAAGCTGAAGTTCGACCGTCAGATCATCGCAATCGCTCGGACCCAACGCGAGACTACAATCTATTCCGACGACAGCGACATCGCGAAGCCGCTGGAAATGGAAGTGATTCCGCTGCACGAGCTGCCTTCCCCGCCGGAAGATCTACTGACAAGGCTTGAACTTGAGCCAGACGACGAGAGCCGAAAACCTGACGCAGGGGAATGACGAGAGAACGAAGGAGAGAAGCGGAAAGGACCGCGATCAGGCTCTCGGTCGACCTCGTACAGATGGCGGCAACGACTGCCGATTCCGGACCGGTGCTTCATCGCACGACAAGTCAGACTCGATTCGGTTCAGGTGAAGAGCGGAAAGCTGGCAGTGGGAGCGAGCGCCACATGAGCGGGCGTGCGCCGACCAGAGTCAGGCCCGCGCCTCCACCTACTCCCGATAAGCGCATTTCTTGGAAGCAGGGACGATGTTCCAGGATTCACATTGTGGAGCATTCCCGGACGGCCCGGGGCTGCGCCTCGGCCGCGATCGCCGGCGAGAGAGCCACTGAGAGCGCAAGGCAGATCGGCGAAGTGGTCATTTCCCGTACAGAGGCAGACCGTACACGCACCGGCGCGTGAAGGGCGCACGGAACGCAGGCACCCAGATCTCCGGGCACGGTTCAGGCAACATCTCGGGGACCATGAAGACGAAGAGGCGATGACCAATATGTCAGGCGACCCGTGGCAGGAACGCGAACTCAAGCGATTCATGGCCGAGCACGCCGACGACCCGTGGGGCGAGCACCTGTCGGTGAAGCTGAGCAACCCGGACGAGGAGCGCGAGATCGACGAGATGATCCTGCGGGAACTCTGGCCGGGCGTCGTGCAGGCGCTTCGCGGAAGCCGCCTCACGACCTGGATCGGAGTCAACAACACGCCCGCGGAGGGGCTCGAGACGCTTCACCACCAATACATCACGCGGTCCCTCACGTTCGTCATCGAGGACCCGGCACGCCCGATCATGCCGGGGGCAAGCAGGCCGTGGTACTGCCGCTTCGTCATCAGCGCATCGTTGTTCGACTACATGCTGAGCAAGACCATACTCCTCTCGTTCCCTGAGGACTTCAGCATGAGGAAGCTCACGCGCTTTCTGAGGGAGCCGCTGATGCAGGGCTGCCCGCCCGAACTCGGCTGGAGCAAGCCGTTCGAAGGCGCCGGAACGTACCAGGTCGCCCTGGAGACCGGGGAAGGCGCCGGATGGGGCCTCCAGAGCAAAGCGGAGGCCAGGGAATTCATCAAGGAGACGGTCGAGGACCATCTCGCGATCATCGGGGCCGTGGAGCGGCTGGAGCAGGACTGGAAGGACACCAAGGCGTTCAACACGCTGTACGACCTCGCAGTCGGTGCGAACCTGGCCTACTGAGGAAAAAGGGTCTGGACGAAGGGTGAGGTCCGGGGAGCGAGCCCATCAAGGCGGAACGGCCCCTCGCTCGCACGAGACGCTGGAACGCTAGCCCCCAAACCGGTCCGCGACCAGGCTCACGATCTCGAACATGATCGCCGAGGCGGTATGCGCCGTGATCTGGTTCGGATGGTCCTTGGTCGGCATCAGGCACACGACATCTCCGCCGATCACGTTCTTGCCGCGCACGCATCGCAGGAGCCGCATGACTTCGTCGATCCGGAAGCCCTCGCAACCGGCCTCGAGGTTGGCGACCGCCGGAGCGACCGTCGGGTCGAGACAGTCCAGATCGAACGTGACGTAAAGAGGTGCATCGCCAATCCGCTCGTCAATCAGCGCCATGGCCTCGTCGGGGCCGATCTCGCGGTAGCGGTCCATGGAGATCACCTCGTAGCCGAGCTCTTCGCTCGGCTTGCGCCAGTCCAGCGTGCGCGGGTTGCCGCGCATGCCGATCTGCACGCTGCGCCGGGCGTCGACGTATCCGTCCCGCACGAGGTAGCTCGCCCAGTGGGCCGCGGACTTCACGGCGCCGAGGAAGTGAGGGATCTGCTCGTAGGCGTCGGTGTGGGCGTCGAAGTGCAGGAATGCCGCCTTTCTCCCGCCGGTAAGGCGGGCCCCATCCCCGGCGATGGCCTGCATGATTCCACCGGTGACCGAGTGGTCTCCGCCGACCGAGACCGGGAAGACGCCAGCCGCGTCGATCGCCCGGTAGAACTCGGTGATCCGCTCGATGCAAGCCTCGTTGTCGTTGGCCTCGGGCAGCGGCACGTCCCCCATGTCGCGGATGCGCGCGCGTTCCCACGGATCGATCGCGAATTCCATGTGCACGCGGCGGGCCATTGCCGACACGCCGCGCACCGCCCGGGGGCCCAGATGCTGGTCACGCTCGGTGGTTCCGTTGCCGGTCGAGTGCGGCACACCGACGAGAGCGATGTCGCAGTTGCTCGGGTCACGTTCGACGGGGCAGCGAAAGAACGTCGCGATGTCCCACCAGTAAAGGCCCTGCAGCATGAGCTCGTCGGCGCTCGTCAAACCGGTCGCAGCCATCTCCAGTCTCCGTTTCGATAGGGAAAGAGCCCGGACGGACTCGGACCCATGGTACTGAACCGGGCTTCGAGAACGGAGCCTTGTTCCGCCGCATGCGAACTTCCGACGCCGCCAGCGACGAGCGGAACTTGGCACAGGGTCCGGCCCCCTTCCTGCCCGGGGCGGGTATCGCACCCCACAGCTCCCGCCTGGGGCTGATCTCGCTTCGTTCCGGCACGCCACGAGCTCCGCCCGGGCGAGTGGCGCCCCGAACCGTGGGGTCGCGACGCGATGAGCGGTATGCGAATTTCGCAATCATGGGGCGCGCGAAGCCGAAGCCACTGCCCTTGGGCGGGTTCTCGCGCGAGCTTGCCCTAGTATTCACGGCCTTCACGGGCTCATCGAGTCGGGCGCAACCGCACGGGGAGAGGAAGGATGTTTGGATCGCAGCTTGTCAACGAACACGCGACCTGGGAAGGAATCAAGGCCATACTGGAAGTGATGGAGGCCGGGCGCTGGAGCAGCGTCTACGCCTACGATCACTTCATTCCCCCGCTGCACCGTACCGACGAGGTCATGGAGCACGAGCTGCATCCCACGTTGGAGGGCTGGTCGTTGTTGGCGTCGGTGGCCGCAGTCACCGAGAAGCTGAAGCTCGGCATCCTCGTGACCGGCAACACCTACCGCAACCCGGCGCTCACGGCCAAGATGGCGGCCACCATCGACGTCGTCTCCCACGGCCGCGTCATGCTCGGCATCGGCACCGGCTGGAACATCCGCGAGCACGAGGCCTACGGCTGGGATTTCCCATCCATGCGCGAGCGCTCGGACCGCCTCGAAGAGGCCTGCGCGCTCATCCGGCTGCTGTTCCACTCCGAAGGGCGCGTTGATTTCGACGGCAAGTACTACCAGCTCAAGCAAGCCGCTTTCGCACCACGCCAAGGCGGCGACCATCCCATCCCGATCATGGTCGGCGGCAACGGCGAGAAGCGCACCTTGAAGACGCTCGCGATGTACGGCGACATCATGAACATCATTGCCAGTCCGGAGCAGGTCAAGCACCTGACCGGCGTGCTCGAACGTCATTGCGAGGCGGTGGGCCGCGACCCGAACGAAATCCCGAAGACCCTGCACATGCCGATTCGCATCGTCCGCGACGAGAAGCAAGCCAAGGAAGCTCGCGGCCCCAACGACTGGGCAATGATCGGCTCGCCGCAGTACGTCATCGACCGGATCGCCGACTTCGTCGCCTTGGGCATCGCCGAGTTCACGCCGCAGATCCAGCCGCAGAAGCCCGAGACGTACCAGGAACTCGACGAGGAGGTGTTCTCCGCGTTCGGCTGAAACGCCGTCGGGCAAGCCACCCGAGATCCGAAGGCAAGGACAGGAAGGGAAAGGACCGGCTTCCAGGGCGTTGCGGACTCCCCTGTCGGTCCGGCGCGTCAGAGCCCGCGTCAGAGCCATGAAAGGCAGAGCGCCAACGAGACCGAGATTCGACGAGCCGAGCGACCGGAGAGTGGGCACCTCGCAGGTGTCCACCAAAGGCCAAGAGGGCACTTGTCCGATGTCGGTTGGTCAGCAAGGAAGCGAGCTTGGGGAGCGACAGGCTGATTCGTCGTCGCCGATGGAGCGGATTCCATCCGGCACCGGCACCGCACATGCTGCCTGTCGCTCGCGGCAAAATGGAAAGGAAGACCGGCAATACGGCTTCAGGTCGCACGTCAAGGCGGGAGTAACCATGAGCAACAAAGCAGCAGTCATCCACGAAAAGGGCACGCCCGACGTCTTCCGCTGGGAGGACTGGCCGGTCGGCGAACCGGGACCGGGCGAAGCTCTGATCCGACACGGCGCCATCGGGGTGAACTACATCGACACCTATAACCGGCGCGGCATGCCCCATCCCTGGCCGGTGCCGCCGCTGCCCTTCGTGATGGGCATCGAGGGTGCAGGTACGGTCGAAGCGGTGGGAGACGGGGTGACTGAATGCGCGGTCGGCGACCGGGTCAGCTATGCCAGCCCACCGCACGGCGCCTATGCGCAGCGTCGGGTGATGGCGGCCAGGCGGCTGGTCCGGCTTCCTGACAGCATCTCCGAGGAAGACGCGGCCGGCATCACGCTCAAGGGCCTCACCGCCCAGTATCTTCTCCGCCGAACCTACCGGGTGCAGCCGGGCGATCCGGTGCTGATCCACGCGGCGGCAGGCGGCATGGGGCTGATCCTGTGCCAGTGGGCAAGACATCTGGGCGCGACCGTGATCGGCACGGTCTCGACCGACGAGAAGGCCGAGCTTGCCAAGGCGCACGGCGCCGACCATGTCGCCATCTATTCGCGCGAGGATTTCGTGCCGCTGGTCATGGAGGTGACGAAGGGCAAGGGCTGTCCGGTGGTTTACGAGAGCATCGGCAAGGACACGTTCACCCGCTCGCTGGACTGTTTGCGCCCGCTCGGCATCCTGGCGAGCTACGGACATTCGTCGGGCGCGCCGGATCCGGTCGATGTCGTGGACCTCGGCGCGCGCGGCTCGCTGTTCGTCACCCGTCCGGCCCTCATGCACTATGTCGAAGAACGCGAGGACCTGGTCGCCTCGGCGCGGGAATTGTTCGACGTCGTCTCGTCGGGGGCAGTGACGATCACCGTTCGCAACCGCTATCCGCTGCGCGAGGCCGCCGAAGTGCACCGCGCCATTGAGGAACGGCGTACCACCGGCTCGACGGTGCTTCTGCCGTTCGCGTAACGCATTTCCCGTGCGGCCGCCGCAGGGGCTTCATGCCGCTGTTGGCGGGGGGCCGATAAGGCTCCACGTGCTGCGGCCGTGTGATGCGGTCGCGGCGGTGCAAAGACGCCCCATCTACGGCAGCCGCGACCGGAACCCATCGCGCGAACCGTGGCAGAGTTCACTGCCAACTCCGTCATCGAGAGGACATCAATTCCATGTGGGGAGCCGTCATCGGGGACATCGCCGGGTCGATGTACGAGTGAAACCGGATCAAGACGACGGACTTCGAGTTCTTCGGACCCGAGTGCGAGTACACCGACGATACCGTCTGCACCGCCGCCGTCGCGGTGATCCTGCTGGAGGGCCTGCCCGCCGCGGCCACTCTGCAGCAGTGGTGCCGCCGCCATCCGGGTCGCGGCTATGGCGGCATGTTCGCGGGCTGGACCGAGACCTCGGAACCTGCACCCTACGGAAGCTTCGGGAACGGCGCCGCAATGCGGGTCGCTCCCTCCCCCGGCCTCACGCCTGCCAGAAGCGTTTGGTCAAGTCGACCCGGCTCAGCCCGATGTCGGCGAGCATCCGGTCGTTGAGGGTCGCCAACTGGCGTCGAGCGCGGGCCCGCCGGTGCCAGGTCTGCAGGGTGGTGAGGGGCCTGCGGATTGCGCCATGCAGTGTCGTGGCGGCAGCGGCGTGCGAATTGAGGTTTTCCATATCGACTTCTCTTGCCCGGTTCCGTTCCCTTTCGACTGAGCGATGCCACCTGCGCTCGGCGGCAAACCCGCAAAGCACATTGCCGTGCGGAAGTCCGTATGGCTTGCTGAATGGCGAAGTCGGATAGCAGAGGTGCGACGCACGCAACGACTGCATGGAGAACCCGGTTCTCTGCCGGGCTCGCCGCGGCTACGTGCAGCGCGAGATCGGAGAGACCGGGCACACCCCCGTCCGCGAGCCCGCCTGGCACGAGAACGTGCTCGGTATCGATACCGGGGTGCACATCGAAGCCCGGGGCTACGGCCAGCTCACGATTGCGCGGATCGACGGCAAGAGGATCGAGACGGCGAGCTTCGCGCGGTGATTCCGCTACATCCATCGTGTCAGCGCGCCCTCGACGCGTATGGCGTTCGCTCTTCGTGCCGATGCGACGGAGACAGGGTCGTGTGGGACCGAGAACCCGGTAGACTCTTGAGGGAACCCGATGCGCGACAGGAACACGGGAGAACGGGAACCATGGCGTTCCATCCGGACCGCTCTCCCGGCCACCGTCCCGGACCTGCCCGTGGAGCCGGGGCCGCCCCTCGACCAACGTTCCGAGTGAATCACCCGGCGGGGGCCGGTCGGGCGCCCGGCGGGCGCCGCGGCAGGTCGGAGAAACTCGCGGCCGGCATCGTGATGCCGCTCATGGACGTTTCGTCCCGGACGACCGGCGCCGAGCTCGCCATCGACCGCCGCATGACCGCCGGCGCCCGACACCTCCCACGAAGAAGGCACGACCATCGATGCGCATCCTGACCACCCTGCCTCAGAACGACCTCAATGACGTGCCGGCCGCCGCCGCCGCGGCCGAGGCGGCCGGTTTCGACGCCGCGTTGACGATGGAGAACCGCCACGACCCCTTCCTGGCGCTTGCCGTCGCGGCGTGCGCTTCGACGCGGCTGGAGCTCGGGACCGCCGTCGCCATCGCCTTCCCGCGCAGCCCGATGGTGGTCGCAAGCGCCTGCTGGGACCTTCAGAACGCCTCCAGGGGCCGATTCGCGCTCGGTATCGGACCGCAAATCCGCCCCCACAACGAGAAGCGGTTCTCGGTGCCGTGGTCGGCGCCGGTGCCGCGCCTGCGCGAGTATGTGCAGGCGCTCCGGGCGATCTGGCGGTGCTGGGAGACCGGGGAGCGGCTGCGGTTCGAGGGCCGGCACTACACCTTCACCCTCATGACGCCGAACTTCACGCCGGAGTCCACGGGCCAGCCCATGGTGCCGATCACCATTGCGGCGGTCGGCGAACATTCGCTCCGGCTGGCCGGCGAGGAGGCGGACGGGGTGCGCCTGCACGGCTTCTGCACCCGACGTTACCTGGAGGAAGTCTGCATGCCGCGGATCGCCGAAGGCATGGCGCGGACCGGACGGAAGCGGGGGTCCTTCGAGGTGACCGGCGGCGGCTTCATGGCGACGGGCGCCACCGACGAAGAAGTCGCGAAGGCCGTCGAGTGGGTGCGTTACCGCGTCGCCTTCTACGGCTCGACGCCGGGCTACTGGCCGGTGCTCGATCTGCATGGCCTCGGCGATCTCGGGCGAAAGCTCAACCGGATGACCAAGGAAGGTGCGTGGGACCGGATCGCAGCCGAGATCGACGACGATACCGTGCGGCTGTTCGCCGCGGTGGGCCGCCATGACGAACTCGCCGCGGCCGTCGAAAAGCGATTCGGTGGCGCGGCGGATGCAGTCTATTCCAGCCTCTCGATGGACATGCGTCCTGTCCTGCCACCCGATCTGATCCAGGACATTCGCCGCCTGCCGGCCGCTTTCGAGGGCTATGCGGCGGGCTGGTGACATCGGCGAATCCGGCCGGAGAGACGGTGAACCGGTCGCTGTCCGCCAATCGGGCCCTTGACGAGCCGGAGTCGGTCCGCCGAGGGCTTGTTGCCGGCACGGTCCCTCGAATCGGTCTCTTTCGAAGCGGTGGTGACGGCCCTCCAGGTCCATGGCCGAACCGGAAGGCAAGAAGGACGAAGAACGGCAAGGAACGGGGAGCCATGAAGGAAGGCGCCCGAACGAGGCACGTTGAATGACGGCCGCCGAACATCGGATATCGGGGCGGTCCGGGCCCGCGTTCCTCTCCCTCGGTTTCCGGCCGTTCTTTCTCTCGGCCGCGCTCTGGGCGGCGCTCAGCATGGCGCTCTGGATACTGATGCTGCGTGGACAGCCGGTGCTCCCGACCGCGTTCGATCCGGTGTCGTGGCACGCTCATGAAGCGCTGTTCGGCTACTTGGGAGCGGTCGTCGCGGGGTTCACGCTGACTGCCGTGCCGGGTTGGACGGGCCGGCCGCCGCTTGCCGGATGGACGCTGCTGGGGCTCTTCATCCTGTGGCTCCTCGGCCGGGTCGCGATCGCAATCTCGGACTATCTGCCCCCCGTGCCGGTGGCGGCGATCGATCTCTCGTTTCTCGTCGTCCTCGGGGGGATCCTGCTGCGCGAGATCGTTGCCGCGAAGAATTGGCGCAACCTGGCCGTCATCGCCCTGACAGGCGCGTTCGTCGCGGGCAACGCGCAGTTTCACAGGGAGGCTGCGTGGGGCGTTCATGCGGCGTCGGGGTACGGCCTTCGCATCGGCGTTGCGGCCGCGATCATGCTGATCTCGCTGATTGGCGGGCGCATCGTGCCCGCGTTCACGCGCAACTGGTTGCTGGAACGGGGAAGCGATCGGCTACCCGCGGCGTTCGGGCGACCGGACAGGCTCGCGCTCGTGTTGAGCCTGCTGGCGCTGGTCTTCTGGGCAGCGATGCCCGATGAGTCCGGGACCGGAATTTTCCTGCTTGCGGCTGGCGTGACGCAGTTCCTGCGACTTTCCCGCTGGCGCGCGATGAGCACGGGTACGGAGCCGCTGGTCTGGATCCTGCACGTGGGCTATGCCTTCGTGCCCATCGGAATGCTGGCCGTGGGGGCGGCGATCCTGTGGCCCGACGCACTGGCCGGCGCCGCCGCGCAGCACCTCTGGATGGCGGGGGCCATCGGCGTCATGACTCTCGCCGTCATGACCCGCGCGACCCTTGGCCACGCGGGCGAAGCCCTGACGGCGGGCGCGGGGACGACGGTCCTGTACCTGCTGGTGGTTGCCTCGGTGATTGCGCGGCTGTTGGGTGGCGCACTTCCGCAATCGGCGCTGTCGCTCTGGACCTTGTCCGCCACCTTGTGGTCCTGCGCATTTGCGGGATTCGTGCTTCTCTACGGACGATTGCTGATTGGCTCGAGCGCCCGTTGAACCGCGGGAACGACCCGCGCGAACCCAGCCGACCCGATACCGCCAGCACGAGTCGGCCAGGGGTTCGACTCCGGCAGGCGGGCCGCTTTCCGGGCGCGCCGGCCAGTGCGGGTGAACCGCGATCTCCGCGACGGCGGGAAGCTGGCAGGGCTATCCACGCGGAGACTCATCGTGCATGATCCCGCGCAGTGCAGCACAACACGGGAGAGGCGCCGATGGCGTTCTACGAGCTTCGCCGATACACGGTTCGACCCGGCAAGATGGAACAATGGCTCGAGTACATGGAGGGGACCATCATCCCGTTCCAGGTCTCCAAGGGGATGGTCATCACCGGGAGCTACCGCGGAGAGGACGACGACTCCGTTTACTTCTGGACGCGGCGTTTCGAGAGCGAGGAGCATCGCAAGGAGCTCTACGCGGCGGTCTACGAGAGCGACTTCTGGAAGAACGAGGTGGCGCCCAACGTGGTCGATCTCATCGATCGCGACCTGATCCAGGTGACCCGGGTGGTGCCTACTTCCCGCTCCGTCGTGCAGTGAGCGAAGTGAGACGGGGAGGCTCCGCCTCCCCGTTTCGGGCTGATCATTCGGTACAGGTTTAGTATAATCGGCGGCCCGCACCGCAATGCCGGGTGCGGCCGGACGACAGGCCCGGCCCCGGCGGCGATGACGTGCGGAACCCGTTGCGGGTCCGTTGTCTCGCAGAGGGTACGACGACCGGCCGGAAGGGCCGGAGACAATAGAAACGAGGCGAGCCCGTGAGTGACGATACCGTCGATCAGCGTACGTTCAAGCTGGTATCCATCGAGAAGTCCACACCGCCCAGCGAGAAGGTCAAGGGAACCTGGTACCGCTACGTCATCAAGAACGAGCTGACGAGCATCCAGGGATACGCCCGCGGGTCGCGGGTCACGGTGGCGAACAATGCCAACCGCTACGTGAAGGCGCTCAACGCCAAGAACGATCCGTCCCGATCCGCCGGGCCGTGGGCGACCCAGCGGCGCAAGGCCGCGGCGGCCGCCAGCAACAAGTAGCCGCGCTCAGTCCGCGGCTTCCGCCTCCTCTCCCGCGAGCCACTCCCGGGTGACCTCCCGCGTGTGCTCGCCGAGCAGGGGCGCCGGTCGCCGCACCGCCCCCGGGGTCTCCGAGAGCTTGACCGGGACGCCGAGCGTTTGCATGGGGCCTGCCTTCGGGTGATGGACCTCGGCGATCATCCCGCGGGCGGCGGTCTGGGGGTCGCGGAGCATCTCGACGTGGTTCAGCACCGGACCGGCGGGCACCCCGGCTTCCTCGAACCGCTCGCACCAGTGGGCGGTGGTCTCGCGTCGGAACCAGGGATCGAGCGCGGCTTCCAGTTCACGGACGTTGCGCACCCGGTCCGGCTTGGTCCTGAACCGGGGGTCGTCCGTCAATTCCTCGCATCCGAGGATGCGGCACACCGTCAGCCAGAACCCCTCCGAGGCGGCGCCGATCGTCATGTACCCGTCCGCGGTCGCGAACATCTGGTAGGGAGCGCTGCCGCGGTGGCCCTGCCCGAGCCGCTCGGGAACCTCTCCGTTGGTGAACACCCCCGCCGCTTCGTACACCCCGAGCGCGATGCCCGCCTCGAACAGAGAGGTGTCGACGTGCTGTCCCCGCCCCGTGCGCTCCCGCGCGGCGAGCGCGGTGAGAACGCCGATCGCCGCGTTCATGCCCGCGCAGAGATCGGTGACCGGAACCGGGATGCGGTACGGGGGGCCGTCCGGAGGGCCGTTGATGCTCATGAGGCCGGTCATCCCGCACGCGATGAGGTCGAACCCCCCGCGCGGGGCATACGGTCCGGTGTGCCCGAAGCCCGAGATGGAGCAATAGACGAGCCTCGGGTTGCGGGCGCGAATGGCGTCGTAGCCGATGCCGAGACGGGCGGCGGTGCCGGGCTTGAAGTTCTCGATCAGCACGTCCGCGGTGGATGCGAGCCGCTGGAATACGGCGAGGTCGCCCGCGTCCTTGAGGTCGAGGGCGACGGAGCGCTTGTTGCGGTTCCAGAGCATGAACGGCGCGCTCTCGCCCTCGACGAACGGTGGGGTGCCCCGCATGTCGTCGCCGGTGCCGGGGCGTTCGACCTTGACCACGTCGGCGCCGTGGTCGGCCAGGATCATCGCGCACCACGGGCCGGACAGATGGGTCGTGAGGTCGAGCACCCGGATGTGTGACAGGGACGTAGCCATGATGTATCTCTCGGAACGGCCGCAGGTTTCGCGGGAGTATATACCCCGCCCGCATCGCCCGACCTTCCGTGCCCGGCCTTCCATCCCTCTCCTCTCCCGGAGCACGGTGTGGATGATGCGGGCGCGGGACGATATCTTTGCGAAACCCGAAACATGAGGTTCGTCCGATGACCGCACGCAACCTGACCCTGGACGTCGCGCTCGCCGAGACGACGGAACGGTACGCCGCGGCCAACCCGGCGAGTGCCGCCCGCTACGAAGAAGCGTGCCGGTCGCTCCCCGGCGGCAACACCCGGACGGTGCTGTTCTACGACCCGTTCCCCCTGTCGATGGCGAAGGGCGAAGGAGCGCGGCTCCGGGACCTCGATGGGCACGAGTACCGGGACTTTCTCGGCGAGTACACCGCGGGGCTCTATGGCCACTCGAATCCCCGGATCCTCGGGGAGGTTCGGGACGCGCTGGCCGCCGGGATCGTCCTCGGCGCCCCGAACCGCTACGAGGTGGAGCTCGCGGAGCTGGTCTGCGCGCGCTTCCCGTCCATCGACCGGGTGCGGTTCTGCAACTCCGGAACGGAGGCGAACCTGATGGCCATCGGGCTTGCCCGCGCGGTGACGGGACGCGAGAAGGTGCTCGTGTTCGAGGGCGCGTATCACGGCAGCGTGCTGTTCTTCAAGGAGGGAGAGAGCGGCCCGGTGAACGCGCCGTTTCACTTCGTATTCGCTCCCTACAACGACACGGAGGCGGCGCTCGCGGTCATCGAGCGGCACGCGAATGAGCTCGCGGCCATCCTCGTCGAGCCGATGATGGGCTCGGGGGGCTGCATCGAGGGCGATCCGGAGTTCCTCGGCGCCTTGCGGGAGGCCGCCGATCGCCACGGGGCGGTTCTCGTCTTCGACGAGGTGATGACCTCGCGGCTCGGACCGGGAGGGCGGCAGGGCGAGCTCGGGATCCTTCCCGACCTCACGACCCTCGGGAAGTACATCGGAGGCGGGCTGACCGTCGGCGGGTTCGGAGGACGGGCCGATCTCGTGGAACGCTTCGACCCGCGCCGCCCGGACGCAATTCCGCATGCGGGGACGTTCAACAACAACGTGCTCACCATGTCGGCGGGCGTCGTGGGGCTGCGGGATATCTTCACGCCGGACGAAGCGGTACGGCTGAACGCGAACGGCGACACCCTGCGCGGGCGCCTGCAACAGGCCGCGGACGAGCGCGGGATTCCCTTCCGGGCGACCGGTTGCGGCTCGATCATCGGGCTCCACTGGCAGGCGGAGCCGATACGCCGTCCGGCCGATACCGCGGCCACCCGGCCCGCCGCGCGCGCCCTCTCCCACCTCGAGATGATCCGGCGCGGATTCTACTTCGCGCGCCGGGGCTTCATGAGCCTTTCGCTTCCTCTCGAGGCGGGCGACTACGACGACTTCGCGGATGCGTTCGCCGACTTCCTCGACGAGCACCGGGAGGTGCTGTCCGGATAGGTGCGCCGCGTTCGACGCGCGGTGTTCCGGTGGCGTGGATGGGGAAGGGTCACGAGGTCCTGGAGGTGATCGAGATCGACGGCGGAGGCGAGCTCGGGATCAGGGTCCGGGCGGGACCGGGCGGCGGCGATGGCCGATCCGGCTGAGTCGGCGAGCACCGGGCGGGAGCGCATTGTGCGGCTGCGCGCCGCCGCGCCCGAGCGTTACGCGGTCATCCGCCGGGTCACCCTCGTCGGTGCAGCGGTCGATCTGATCCTGTCCTTCGCGAAGATCGGGGGCGGACTCGCGGCGCAGTCGCAGTCGCTGATCGCCGACGGCGTGCATTCGCTCTCGGACCTCGTCACCGACCTGCTCGTCCTGTTCGCGGCGAGGCTCGCCCACGCCAAGCCCGATGCCGATCATCCCTATGGGCACGAGCGGATCGAGACCGCCGCCACCGTTGCGCTCGGCGTCGTGCTGATCGCCGTCGGCGCCGGGATCGCGCTGGATTCACTCTGGAGGCTGTTCCATCCCGAGGACCTCCAGCTCCCGGCATGGTGGGCAATGGCCATCGCGGCGCTCTCGGTCGCCTGCAAGGAGGCGGTCTACCAATACACCGCGCGCGCCGCGCGGCGGTTCCGCTCCCATCTCCTCGAAGCGAACGCGTGGCACGCGCGAAGCGACGCCGCGTCGTCGATCGTCGTCATCGTCGGGGTCGGCGGCGCGCTGCTCGGGCTGGGCTATCTCGACGCACTGGCCGCGGTGGTCGTTTCCTGGATGATCGGCAGGATGGGCTACCGCCTCGCCCGCCGGAGCGTCGAGGAGCTGATCGACACCGGGCTCGAGCCCGAGCAGGTAGAGGCGATCCGCGATGCGCTGATGGAGGTCGACGGGGTGCGCGATCTCCACATGCTGCGAACGCGCCAGATGGGACCGAAGACGCTCGTCGACGTGCACATTCTGCTCGACGATCCGAAGCTCAGCGTATCGGAGGGGCACCAGATCAGCGAGACCGCCCGGGCCGAGCTCATTCGCAAGTTCCAGGACGTCGAGGACGTGACGGTCCATATCGACCCGGAAGACGACGAGGAGGTCGCGCAGGGGCGCCACCTCGGGTTGCGCGGCGAGATCGAGGAGAAGCTGCGGGCGGCATGGTCCGACGTTCCGGAGGCGAAGGCGATCCGGCGGATCACGCTGCACTATCTCGATGGCCGCATCCAGGTGGAGATCGAGCTGCCCCTCGACCTCGCGCTCGGCAGCGATGCCCCGGAGCCGATCCGGCGGCGCTTCGAGCAGGCGCTGAAGCAGGATCCGGACGTGAGCGAGGTGCGGGTCGTGTTCGCCTGACGCACGCACGCATTCGAGTCATTCGGCTGGGCATTCCGGTGAAGCTGATCACCCGTTCCGGTATGAGACGAAAAAGATGCCCGGTTTGCCACCGGAACCACTGCCCGATTTGCTCCGGAATCCGCAATTCGGCCGAACGGGCGCATCGTTTCGGTAGCGGCTAGCCCGTAAATCTCACCAACTTTCGTCGCGAGGGCGCCGAGACAGTGCTGTGGCGGGCCGCACGGACCGAAAGGCGCTGAAGGCGTAGCCGACACTAGCGCGTTCGCGCTGTCGAAGCGGCTTGCGGGAGTACGGCCCGTCACAGTGCATGGATCGGTGTCCGCAGCAGAAAGTTGGTGAGATATCCGGGCTCGGGAGGGGGAGGGCGGCAGGGCGAGCTCGGGATCCTTCACGGCCTCACGCTCCTCGGGAAGTACCTTGGAAGCGGTCCGGCCTCCGCCGGATTCCCCCGCGAGCGCCGGGAGGCGCTGCGGTGTCCGGCCGGGTGTCGGAACGAGCGTCCGCCGCGTGGCAACGCGGAGATTCCGCGATGGTCCCGCGGAGATTCAGTAGTTGATCGCGGGGTTGTCGCCGGGATAGATGGTGCCGACGAGCAGCATGCCCTCGGGGCTGGTCGCTTCGAGGGAATGGAGCTGCTTTCGCGGCAGGAAGATGACGTCGCCCGACTTGACCGGGGCCTTGAGGTTCTCGGTCCACATGCAGCCCGCGCCGGCGAGGATGATCAGCGCCTCTTCGTAGAGATGGCGGTGGGGTTCGGCCTTCGAGAGCGGTATGTGGCCGATGAACTGGGTGACCACCTTCGAGCCCACCGACCTGTCCACGAGCATCTGGAAGTAGCGGTTGGCCATGCCCTGCCGCTGCGAGGGATCCAGCGGAACGACCCGTTCCGGGTTGGCCGCGTCGAAGTTGTCCGGCATCCGATCGAGCCATTCCGGCGCGCCCGCGCGGGGACAGGCGGAGGCGAGCAGCTTGACCGTCCGGCCGCTGCCGCCCTTGCCGGCGACGCGGAACGCTTCCCCCGGGGCGACAAAGACCCCGGAATGGGTCGGCGCGGTGAACGTCCTCCCCGAGATCGTGACCTCCGCCTCGCCCTCGGTGACGAACAGGACCACGTCGCGCTCGCCGAAAGCGACCACCGGCGGGTCGCCGGCCCCCGCCTCGAGATAGAACTGCGACTGGTGGATCGATCCGAACTCCGGCCCGATGACGGTGCAGTATCGGAGCGCCCCGCGCTCGGTCTTGCGCGCGCGTGCGGTCGAGAAGACGTAGCAGCCTCCGTTGAGGATGGCGCGGGGGCTCTCTGCGCAGGCTACCTCCGGTATCGTCCGGTTTGCGGCGCTCCCGGGGTCGTCCTCCGGATAGTCGGCGATGAGACTGTTGTGCGAACCGTCGCAGAACGGGGGCGTCTTCGTGTGCTTGCACCCGCAGAACAGGACCTCCTCCGCCTTCTCGGCGGCGACGTAGCGCACGGGCCTGAAGTCGGTCCCCCGGTGGCTTCCGTCGCAATAGGGCTGGGAACGGCTCCGCCCGCAACGGCACCAGACGTACGTCCGCCCCTGCTCGAGCTCGGTGTAGTACGCCTTGTGGCGCGCAACTCGGGGCAGGCTGCTCTCGGCCATCGCACTCGCGTCCGGCACTAGTACCTCTGCACAGAGGTGTTGATCGATTGAAAATCAAGCAGGTATGAGCCGCTTTGGTCTCGTCTGGGCCGTCCCGACCGGCCAAGACCTCTGTGCAGAGGCACTAGATCGAAACGACCTGGTATTTCGGATCCCGCCATGCCTCGCGCGCGAGCACGTCCTTGACGATTCGCACCGCCCGCCAGACGTCCTCGTGGCGATGATAGAGCGGGCTCAGCCCCAAGCGGATGGAATTCGGGTAGCGGAACGAAGAGAGCAGGCCGTGGTCCACCAGTGCCTCGCTGACCGGTCCGGCGCCGGGATGGCTGAACGAGACGTGGCCTCCGCGGCGCGCGTAGTCTCTCGGAGAGTTGATCTCCACCCCGAGGGGGCCGCACTCCTGGTCGAGGATCGCGATGAGGGTCTCGGTCAGCGACTCGTGCTTTCTCGCCACGTCTTCCCGGCCGACCTCGCGCCAGATCTCGGCCGCCGCGGCGAAGACCTCGTTCGCGATGACCGGCGGGGTGCCGGTCAGGTGCCGGGCCGCTCCCGGGTCCGGCTCGTACTCGGTGAGGAACTGATCCCACTTCGCGTGTCCCATCCAGCCGGAGATGGCCGGCCAGGCGCCCCCCTGGTGCACCGGGTTCACGAACAGGAACGCGGGACCGCCCGGCCCGCCGCAGAGGTACTTGTAGCCGCACCCCACCGCAAAGTCCGCCCCGGTGCCCGCGAGGTCCACGTCCAGCGCGCCGGCGGAGTGGGAGAGATCCCAGACCGTCAGCGCGCCGACGGCCCGGGCGCGCTCGTTCATCTCCGCGATGTTCCACCGTTCGCTCGACCGGTAGTCGGTCTGGGTGAGGTAGACGATGGCGACATCGCGTTCGAGCATGTCCGGAAGCTGTTCCCGGGTCTCCGCGGTCCGGATCCTCGCCGCGACGCCGAGGTCGCTCAGCAGCCGCACGAAGCCCTGGGCGACGTGCAGGTCGGTGGGGAAGTTGTGGGACTCGGTCAGGATGACGTCGCCGCCCGCGCGCAGCTTCCAGGCATAGGCGATGATCTTGAAGAGGTTGATGGTGGTGTTGTCGCAGACGACCACGTCCCCGGGACTCGCCCCGACCATGTGGCAGATGTCGGCGCCGAGCTGCCGCGGCCGTTCCACCCACCCCTCGCTCGTCCACGCCCGCCGGCTCTTGTCGCGCCAGCATTCCGTCATCAGCCGCCGGATCCGGTCCGGCGCGCCCACCGGCATCGCGCCCATGGAGTTGGCATCGAAGTGGATGCAGCCGGACTCGGCGCGGTCGAATCGCTCCGCGAAGGGGGCGAGGGGGTCGCGGCGGTCCAGGGCGAGGCAGGTTTCCAGCGTGTGCATGGCGGGGCGTCCGGTCCGGCTTGCGAACCGCGGGCGAAGGGGGCCCGCGGCTCTTGGTTTCACGCCCGCGAGTTTATCCGCAAATCTCACCAGCTTTCTGCTGCGGACGCCGATCCATGCGCTGTGACCGGCCGTACTCCCTCAAGCCGCTTCGACAGCGCGAACGCGCTAGTGTCGGCTACGCCTTCGCCAGCGCGTAAGCGCTCTTGCGGTCCGCGAAGCTGCGAAGCAGATGCGGCCTGTCACAGCGCCGTCTCGCCGCCCTCGCGACGAAAGCTGGTGAGATTTCCGGGTTAACCCGCAAGTTCCTTGCAAGGAACGAAGAACCGTCGATAGGATGCCGCCCGGCCGAGGAGGCTTCGGATCGGCATGGCGCAATCCGGCGGCCATGGCGGAGGCGAACGTGGCGGTGATCGCGATGGCGATGGCGGCGACGATGGCGATGGCGACGGCAGTGGCGATGACGATGACGCAAGGCGTTGGGGCTCGGGTACGGGTGGCCGCCGATATCGGGGGCACCTTCACCGACATCGTCCTCGATTCCCCGGCCGGGCGCCGTTCCGCCAAGGTGCTGACGACCCCGCGGGCGCCCGAATCGGGTGTATTCGAAGCCCTCGAGATGGTCCTGGAGCGAAGCGGGGTCACCCCCGCGGAGGTCGCCGTCATCGTCCACGGCACGACCCTCGCCACCAATGCCCTCATCGAGCGCACGGGCGCGCGTACGGCGTTCCTCACCACCAGCGGGTTTCGCGACATCCTGGAGATGGGTCTGGAAAAGCGGTTCGAGCAGTACGACGTCTTCATGGACAAGCCGGACCCGCTCGTGCCGCGCTCGCTCCGGCGCGAGGTCGACGAACGGGTGTCGGCCCGCGGGCGGATACTGGTTCCGCTGGACGAGGCGCAAGTTCGCGCGATTGCGGCCGAGTGGAAGGCGGCGGGGGTCGAGGCGGTGGCGGTGGGACTGCTTCATGCCTACGCCCATCCCGCCCACGAGCAGGCCGTCCGCGAGGTGCTGTCCGCCGAGATTCCCGGCGCCACCGTGTGCCTGTCGAGCGAGGTCTGCCCGGAGATCCGGGAGTACGAGCGCTTTTCGACCACCTGCGCCAACGCCTACGTCCGCCCGCTCATCTCCGGCTATCTCCATCGCCTCCGGGAAGGTCTGGTCGAGCGGGGGATGACCTGCCCCTTCTACCTGATGATGTCGGGCGGCGGCGTGACCACCGTCGAGAACGCGGCCCGGTTTCCCATTCGCCTCGTGGAGTCGGGTCCCGCCGGGGGAGCGATCCTGGCCGGACACGTGGCTCGCGAATGTGGGTTGACCGAAGCGCTATCCCTGGACATGGGCGGCACGACGGCGAAGATCTGCCTGATCGAGAACGGCGTCCCGGAACGGTCCAGGACCTTCGAGGTGGCCCGCCGGTACCGGGATCTCAAGGGAAGCGGCCTGCCGGTCCGCATCCCGGTCATCGAAATGGTGGAGATCGGTGCGGGCGGCGGCTCGATCGCCCAGGTCGACGAGATGAACCGGCTCCGGGTGGGGCCGGCGAGCGCGGGCTCCGAGCCCGGCCCCGCATGCTACGGGCGGGGCGGAGCGCGGGCGACCGTGACCGACGCCAACCTCGTCCTCGGCAAGCTGGACCCGGAGCGGTTCGCGGGCGGGAAGATCGGGCTCGAGACGGAGCGCGCGGTGGACGCCCTCGGCCGGGACGTCGGCGAGCGGCTCGGGCTCGCCGGCCATTGGCCCGCGGTCGGCGTCGTCGAGATGGTGGACGAGAACATGGCGAATGCGGCCCGGGTCCACGCCATCGAGCGGGGCAAGGTCATCGGGCGCCATACCATGGTCGCGTTCGGGGGCGGGGCGCCGCTTCACGCGGGAAGGCTCGCGCAGAAGCTCGGCATCGAACGGGTGGTGATTCCAAGGGGCGCGGGAGTGGGATCCGCCATCGGGTTCCTGCTCGCGCCGATCGCCTACGAGGTGGTGCGAACGATGCCGGTCGATTTCCGCGACTTCGATGCGGGCGCCATCAACTCGATGCTCGACGAGATGCACGCGGAGGCGACGGCCGTCGTACGCGACGGTGCGCCGCCGGACGCGGCTCTCGTCGTCACCCGGGTCGTCGAGCTCAGGTATGTCGGACAGGGCCACGACCTTCGCATCGCGCTGGACGACGGGCCGCTCACCCGGGACGACGGCCGGGTGCTGAAGGACCGCTTCGAAGAGCGCTACCGGGCCGTCTACGGTCTTGTCATCGACGGCCTCGACATTCAGAGCGTCTCCTGGTCGGTGACCGTCGCGACCGAAGCGCCGCGCGCTTCGAGGGCGGAGATGCCGGCGGTCCGATTCCCCGCCCGCGCCGATCGGAACCGGAGCATCTACGACGCGAGCCTGGGGGAGACCGTGTCCTGTCCCGTCTATTCGCGGGTCGAGCTTGCGCCCGGAACGGAGATTGCCGGCCCCGCGGTCATCGCGGAGGATGAGACCGCGACGTTCGTTCCCGCCGAGTTCAGCGCCACGCTGAACTCGTTCGAATACATCGTCATGGACAATCGGGCGGGGAGGGAACGGTGAGCATGCCGGCCGCGGCGCCGAATGCCCCCATGGATGCGATCCACCGGCAGGTGATGTGGAATCGGCTCGTCGCGGTGGTCGAGGAGCAGGCGCAGACGATACTTCGCACCGCGTTCGGCTCCGTCGTCCGGGAAGCGGGCGACCTCTCCGCCGGGATCTACGATCTCGAAGGCCGCATGATTGCCCAGGCGGTCACCGGCACCCCGGGGCACGTCAACACGATGGCCCGGGCGGTGGAGCACTTCCTGGTGCGGTTCCCGGTGAAGGCGATGAAGCCGGGCGACGTGTTCGTGACGAACGACCCGTGGCTCGGCACCGGGCACCTGTTCGATTTCGTGGTCGTATCGCCCGCCTGTCTCGACGCAAGGCCGGTCGCCCTGCTCGCGTCCACCTGCCACGTCATCGACGTCGGGGGGCGCGGATTCTCCGCGGAAGCCAAGTCCATCTACGAGGAAGGGGTGCTGATCCCGCACATGAAGCTGCGGGACGAGGGTGCGCTGAACGACGACCTCATGACGATCCTCCTCGCCAATACCCGCAACCCGGTCGAGGTCCGGGGGGACATCCTGTCGCTCGTGAGCTGCAACGACACCGGCGCCGAGCGCCTCCGCGAAATGATGTCGGAATTCGACCTCGCCGGCATCGAGCCGCTCGCGGACTACATCATCGAGAGCTCGCGCGACGCGATGATCAAGGCGATCCGGTCGGTTCCGAACGGCCGGTACCGGACCGAAATGGAGCTCGACGGCTTCGACGAGCCGGTCTTCATCAAGGCGGAGATGTCGGTCTCGGAGTCGGAGATCGTGATCGACTACGGCGGGACGTCGCGCGCATCGGCCTACGGGATCAACTCGCCGCTTTGCTACACCGAGGCGTACACCTGCTTCGGCCTCAAGTGCATCGTCGCGCCGGCGGTGCCGAACAACCACGGGTCGCTCAGCGTGTTCCGGACCGTCGCGGAGGCCGGATCGGCGGTCCATCCGGTGCACCCGAGCCCGGTGACGGCACGGCACGTCATCGGCCAGATGTTGCCGGACGTGGCCTTCGGCTGCCTCGCGCAGGCCCTTCCCGGCGAGATCCCGGCGGAGAGCGCCGGCAGCATCTGGGTGCTCCCCTTCGCCAACGGCGGGGCGCAGGGCGGCCGCGCCGCATCCGGCGGCAACGCATCCCGGTTCAACGTGATGAACGTCGGGATGGGCGGGATCGGGGCGCGGCCCGGAAAGGACGGTCTGTCCGTTACCGCCTTCCCGAGCGGGGTCGGCGTCATACCCGTCGAGGTCACGGAATCCGAATCGCCGCTCGTGTTCTGGCGCAAGGAATTCCTGCCCGATTCCGGCGGGGCCGGCGCCTTTCGGGGCGGACTCGGCCAGGTCATCGAGGTCGGCAACACGGAGGAGCATCCGTTCACCGTCTCGGCCGCCACCTTCGACCGGATGCGGAACCCGCCACGCGGCCGCGACGGCGGCCGTGCGGGGCGGAGCGGCACCGCGCGCCTGGAGTCCGGGCCGCGGTTCACCGACAAGGCGGTCCACACCATCCCGCCCGGCGACCGGTTGATCGTGGAGCTGCCGGGCGGCGGCGGGCTCGGCGACCCCCGGCGCCGGAGCGCCGAGCTCGTCCGCGCGGACCTCGACGCCGGCTACGTCTCCAGGGAAGGGGCGAAGAGAGACTACGGCTTCGAGTAGCCGCGGGAGATCGAGTTGGGGTTCCGAGCGACATCCGCGCCGATGGCGAAGCTGCTCCCGCCGGCGGGCAAGCAATCCGTCGAAATACTCCGCGCGGCCGCGCCGCCGGGCAAGGAGGGCCTGTCGCGGCCGGCCTTTCGGAGCGGGATCGGCGTTGCTCTCGTCGGAGGGACGGAATCCGGATCGCCCTTCGCCGGTGCAGCCGCGGGGGAACCGTAGCCGTGGACGACGGACGGGCCCACATCTGCTCGGCCCGGATCGACTGCCCCGCCGGCGCCGCCATGGCTTTCCTGCGGGCACCGGAGAACCTCTCGTCCTGGGCCGTCGGCATGGGCGAGACGACGATTCATGCCGATGGAGCGATCGAAGGCGCCTTCCCGGATACGAAGCAGCCGATATGGGCCCGGATCGACGCGGACTCCGGCCGCGCGACGATCCACTACCACTTGGGTCCCGACCCCGACTCGCTCGTCCCGCGGATCATCGTCCGGGTGGTCCCCGGGGACGTTCTCGAAGGCGACCCCCAATCGTGCGTCGTCTCCCTCATCGCCTGGCGCCAGGAGACCATGGACGACGTTCGCTGGGAGGGCCTCAAGTCCGGCCACGAGCGCGAGATCCGGGAGATCAAGCGACTCATCGAATCCGCTCGCCGCCCGTAGCCGCCCCCTGGCCCGGAGGATTGGTCCAAGCATCGGGCCGCGCTGGAATTCGGATCCGACGCGGGGCCAGCCGCAACATCTCCCCGATTCTCTGTGCAGGAATGCTCATTACTGCTCTGACAACCACGTATCATATTGATAAACCACAGATTCGTAGGGCGATCCGCTCTCCCTCCGACTTCAACTTCGACCACCCGTCATCAAACCGAATGCGGATTCATTTCGCGAAGGGGACTGCATGCCGAGGGTACCCTATACGCTATATCTCCTTGCCCATGTCATCGGTGCGCCTTATCCGTTGTCGTTCAGGAGCGAATGCGTGGTCATCGACGCACTTACCCGGGCATCGAAATACTCGACAAGCGCCGACCGGCCGACGATATCGACGATCCGCACGCGCAGTTCGGTCCCTTCGGCATCGGTCAATTGCAGTTCCTCGCCGGGGATGAAGTGGACCGGCTGCTGTTCGCCCTCGTCGATCGCGATATTCGACGCATAGAGATAAGTCCGGTCATGGGTATCGCGTATGGGATTCAGCCTGCCCTTCAACCCTGGAACATGACCGGTGGCCTCCGGAAAAATGACACTCCCGCCTTCCGGCAAGGCAGCGAGATCGATTGCAAACGCTCGTTCGCTCGGTGTCCAATCCCGCTCCAGATGCGCGGCATGCCCCGGCGCGGACGCGAACACGGTCATGGGCAGCTGCGTCGTGTGCAGATCGACCGCCGCTTCGCCCTGCTCGTCCGTGGTTGCACGCTTCCAGGTCTTGTTCGGAAACAAGAGAAGGAGATCGGCGCCCGGCAAGGGCCGGTCCCCGGACCGCACGGAGATGACGGCACGGGCGGGACTCCGTTCCTGCATCGTCGCGGGAATGACAAGAAGGACTTCCGAATCGTCGATGACCCGGTACTCCGGATATTTCCCGCACAGTTCCCATGTTTCCCGGCGGATAATGAGGACCCCGTCGCCGCGGCGCTCCATATAGCAACGCCTGTCTCCGCCGCCACGGGTCCCACCGACAGGCATCCGCGCCAATACGGAGGTCAGGACCTCGTTGCGAGTCGACTGCCGTGAGGCCATGCTCTCCACAGTCAGGTTGTTGGGCAAAGAGCCGGGCGACTGAATCTCCAGGCGATCGTCGAACATCGACAAACGAATCTTGCTTCCCCTTATGGAATAGTCGCGATGGACCACTGCGTTGACCAATGCCTCGAACACGGCCTTTTCGCTGTACTGGGGCAGATCCGAACGGGCCGGATCCTTCCGTGCCGCGACGTGCATGTTTCTGGCGGCGAACGCAACCGCGCCAGCGATCTGTTCGTTCAGCGGGCCGGTGATCTCCCGGGCGTCGATCTGGCCCGATGCACGGTCTCCGCCCCGGTATCTGGTCGCCGTGATGCAGGCGTTCGGCAGCCATTGTTCCGGATTCGGAGTGCACAACAACACGCCGGCGACGGTAGCGCGAAGAACCCCGGCTTCATCGTCTTCCAGGAGCGCCAGTTTCCCGAGCGCCGCCTCGGGTTCGGCCGCGCCCTCGGCACTCAGCAACGGTTTCCAGAGCGCCTCGGCCAATGTCTTGAATCCGGTCTGCGGCACCGGCTGCTTGTCGAACCACAGAAAGCGGGCCTGCGACCGCCGTTGCTCCAGGCGCAACCGCTCGTCGCCGCCCATGAGCCGCTTCGAAGCGCCCACGCGGATGTAACTCCCGCCGGGGCTCTCATGTACGGAATCGCTCCCCGGGACCTCGGTCAGCAGCACCAACTTGCCATTGGACAGTTCCTTGTGATGTGTGCGGATGCGAACGGGGGGCTTGATCGTATCGGTGCTCACCTCTACCAGAAGGGAGTCCAGGTTCGCGATTTGTGCGCGCGACATGCCGATGACGTTGCCGTCGTCGGAAACGCCAGCGAGCACCACGCCCCCGGCGGCATTGGCGAAAGCCGCGATTTCGTCGGCCCAGTCTCCGCGGGTCGGTCGTTTCGGACGATCCCCGGCAAACTCGACCTGCTTGAATTCCCAGCCGCTGTCCTCGCCCGACCGCAGCCGGCTTTCGATTTCTTCAACGCGGTAGTTCATGTCCCTACAATTCCAAGGACCCTTGCGGGTCGCCACGTGTGTCGTGGATCGCCGCCGCCTCGCGGGTCAGTTCCGACCATACCGCGATCAGGCCATTATAGGTTGCCGCCTCGTCAGCGTTCCGCCTCTTGTTGGCGCAGATGTCATACAGGGGCTGTGTTGCAAACTTGGCGAAGGGGCGGGGTGTGGTCAGGCGGGGAGTCGTGTTCACCTCATGATTCTGCGTTGGCCAGACGGTCCTGGGGCAACGCCACGGCCACGGCGCTGGCCGCGTGACTCACATAAAACAGTCTCCGGAATTCCCGGGGCGGTTCAACCAGTCTTGATTGCGGATTCCGGAGCATTCCGATAGTGAGCGCGAAGCGACAGATTGGCGTCCGCTAGCCAAGAAATTGGTGAGATATTGCGGTCAGGCCCCCGACTCGGCACCGGGCCGGCCGGCCGGCGCCGTCGAGGTGCAGGCCACTGAGGGGCGGACTATCTCGCAAGGGCCGGACGGCGCGCGGCGACATTCAGTGCCGTCTCCAGCATCGCCCCGACCGAGAGCAGGCGGGATTCCTCGAAGAGCCCCGCCCAGAGCGACACGCCGTGCGGGACCTCGAATGCCTCCTCCGACTCCATCGCGCCGCCGAGATCGAGGCGACCCTCGGCCAGGGACAGCTCCGAGCGGGTGGACACGTGGTGGAAGCCGGCCCGAAGATGCAGGCAGGGATGGCCGGTGAAATTGCTGGCGATGAGCATCGGGCCGGTGGAGAAAGGGCCCACCAGGACGTCGATTTCCGTGAACAGGGCGTCGAGCGCCTCCATCACCTTTCGACGCAGCCGGTCGAGCTGGACGTGGTCGACCGCGGAAAGAAAGCGGGCCTTGCGGAAGGCGTTGGGCCAGGCGCCCTCGTCCTGCCGGCGGAGCCGGTCGTCGGCGTCGCTCAGGGTGAGCTGCTCGAAGCTCGCCGCTGCCTCTGCGTAGAGGGTTGCGATCAGGGCGTCGTAGGGCAGGTCGGGCAGGCGTGCTTCGATCATCTCGAACCCGAGGTCGCGGGCCGCCTCCAGCGCTGCGCGGTCCACATCCGTGACCTCGTCTCCTTCGTAGGCGGCGGGCAGCCAGCCCAGGCGGCATCCCGTCAGGTCCACTCCCGCGTCATGGTTGAAGGGCATGTCGATCGAGCCGGGGTCGCGGGCATCGCCTCCGTTGATCGCCGCCAGCACCAGCCCCGTGTCCTCGACCGTCCGGCAGATCGGCCCAACCTTGTCGAGCGACCAGCAAAGCGCCATGCCGCCCGTGCGCGAGACCCGACCGTAGGTCGGTCGCAGGCCAGTGGTGCCGCAGCGTTGCGAAGGCGAGGTGATGGACCCCAGCGTCTCGGTGCCGATGGCGAAAGCGCAGAGCCCGGCTGCGGTCGCCGCCGCGGAGCCCGCGCTCGATCCGCTCGCCCCCTCGTTTGGATTCCAGGGGTTGCGGGTTTTGCCGCCGAACCAGAGATCTCCGTAGGCCAGGGCGCCCACCGACGCCTTGCCGAGCAGCACCGCACCGGCTGCACGCAGGCGCTCCACCACCGCCGCATCGCCTTCGGCGATCCGGTCAGCCCAGGGTTCGGCGCCCCAGGTCGTGCGCACGCCGGCAACATCGAACAGGTCCTTGAGGGCGAAGGGGATCCCGTGCAGCGGCCCGAGCGCCGTTCCCGCGCGCAACAGCGCGTCCATGGCATCCGCCTCGGCGCGGGCCCGTTCCGCGGTGACCGTCACGAAGCACTCGAGCCGCGGCGCAATCGCATCGATCCGGGAGAGACAGATTTCAGTGAGGCGGCGGCTCGTCAGCTTGCCCGCGCGAATCCAGTGCGCCAGGTGGGTGACGGGGGCGAAGGCGATATCTTCTTCCTCCGAGGGCAAGGGACCCGGATTCGGTTCATTCCAGCGCACTGGTCGTTGCGGCGCGGGGGTCCGGAAGCCCGGCAGGCGCGGGTCGAAACGGGTTGCCGGCGCAAGGTCGTTGGCGAAGGCCAGCTCGCGCCGCTTGCGGGCGTTCTCGATCTGCGGTGCGAGGTTGCCCTGCATCATGGCGCGCTCCGCCTCGGTGTAGCGCACGCCCATCACTTGCTCCGCCGCCGCGATCGTTTCGGCCTCGAACTCCATTCCGCCACTCTCCAAGCCCCAAACCCGGCCGAATCTTAGCCTGCAAAGCCAACCGGCGGCCTGCCGTGGACGCCAGAGCATCCACGCCGCCGGGCATACCCGCAACGCAAGACGTGTTTCGTCGCGCGCGGGTCGGCGTAACCGCTTCGCGAGGTCCCGGCCACGGCGACGGTGGTCTGATGCAGTCACCCGAGCGCGCGCGGGAGTCAACGAGAACGGGCTGCCGGAGCATCAATGTCCATCCTGCGCTGCGGCGTCAGACGCCCTGAGAGAAGCCGAGGGCTTCGTTGACGGCATTCCTGCCCACTCCTACCATGACCGTCGTTCCGGGCGACAGGCCCGGTGCTGCAAACGAAGAGGGGACGAACAAATGCGGATTACACGAAGGGCGGGGCTGGGCCTCGCGGTGGCAGCGGCGGGCGCCCTGGCGGCGTTTGGTGGAGTTGGAAATGCGGCGGCGCAGGAAGGCAAGCCCGGCGGCACGCTGGTCGCGGCATTCTCCGCCGATCCGGGCGGCTTCGATCCGGCGCGCGGGCCGAGCGGCATGTCGCACGTGGTGATCGAGCAGGTGTACTCGACACTGCTGAACCTGGATGAGAACGCGAAACCCTATGCGGGAATCGCCGAGAGCTGGTCGGCCGCGGAGGACGGCCTCTCCTGGACCTTCCGGCTTCGCCCGGGCCTCGTTTTCCACAATGGCGAGGCGCTGACCGCGGAAGACGTGGTCTACTCCTTCGAGCGCATTCTCGATCCGGACTCGGGCTACGCCTACCGCTCGCAGATCGAGACGATCGACGAGGTGACGGCGTTTGACGAGCTGAGCGTCGAGTTCAAGCTGAACCGCGTGACGGGGCCTTTCGAGATCTACATGGCCTTCCCGGGTTCCTCCATCGTGCCGAAGGATCTGGTCGAGTCGGGGTGGGATCTCAACGCGCAGCCGGTGGGAAGCGGACCCTTCGCGTTCGTCTCCTACACTCCGCGCGACTCGATCGTCTTCGAACGCAACGACGACTACTACGAAGAAGGTCGGCCTTACTTCGACGGCATGGTCTATCGCGTCATCTCCGATCCGACTGCCTTGTCGAACGGCCTCAAGTCCGGAGAAATCCACTTTTCCAACGAGGTGCCGCCCAAGGACTGGAACGCGATCATCTCGCAGGCGGGCATGATCGACGCCTCCATCGAGGGGTCGCGATACTTCTGGATGGTGCCGAACCATGAGCGCGGGACGCTCGGCAACCCTCTCGTGCGGCAGGCGATCGCCCACGCCCTCAATCGGTCGGCCATCGTGCGCGGGGCCTTCTACGGGCAGGCGACGCCGATCGTCGGCGGCGTGATACCCGAATGGAACTGGGGCTACGCGGGTCTCGAGGTGTTCAAACCCGAAGGCGACATCGACAAGGCCAAGGCGCTGCTCGCGGAAGCCGGTGTGGCGCCGGGCACGTCGATCAGCCTGACAATGGTCTCCTCCTGGCCGCCGATGATGTCGATGGCGCCGATCATCCAGGCCAACCTCTCTCAGATCGGGTTCACCGCGAAGATCGACACCATGGAGGTGCCGCGCTACTGGGACGAGGTCTGGGGGCCGAGCAACTTCGACCTCACCGTCATGTACTGGCTGTCGCCGCTCGCCGATCCGGACGACTTCGTCACCAACACCTACGCGACGACGTCGGCCGTCAACGTGCAGAAGGGCGGGTCGAAGGAAATGGACGACCTGATGCTGGCCGCCAAGTCCGCCGCCACCATCGAGGAACGCAAGGCGCTCTACCGGCAGCAGCAGGAGCTGTCGCTCGAGACCATGGATGTGATCCCGGTCGTGAACGGCTGGGTGCTCACCGCGCACACCGACCGGCTGAAGAACTTCAAGCCGATGCGCACCGGGTTCCTCAAGACGCTCAAGGACGCCTGGCTGGAATGACCGGCTGGAACGTCGCGGCGCGGGCGGGAAGCTGCTTTCCCGCCCGCGCCGGGGCAATGCCCTGATGCTGCGCCTCGTCCTGGGGCGGATTGCCTCTTTCGTTCCGACGCTCTTCGTGGCGTCGGTCGTCCTGTTCCTGGCGGTCAACGTGGTGCCCGGCTCGGCCGCGCGCTCGGCGCTCGGGATACAGGCGACGCCGCAGGCTCTGAAGCGTTTCGAGCACCAGCACGGCCTCGACCGGCCTCTCGCGGTGCAATACGTCGAGTGGGCGGGCAAGGCGCTGCGGGGGGACTTCGGCACCTCCTTCCAGAACGCGGTTGCGGTGGGCCCGGACGTGCGCAAGCGGATTCCGATCACCCTGCAGCTCGCCGGCATGGCGTTTCTGGTGGCGATCGCGATAGCCATCCCGCTCGGTCTGGTCGCGGGCTTCCGGCATCAGAGCGGGACGGACGGGGTCCTCACCACACTGGCGACGCTGTTTGGTTCCACCCCGAACTTCTGGCTGGCGACGCTGCTGATCTATTTCTTCTCGCTGCGCCTTGGCTGGCTGCCGACCGGGGGCTATACGCCGTACTCCGAAGACCCGGTCGCGAATCTGCGAGGCATGCTGCTGCCCTGTATCGCGCTCGGCGTAGTCTCATCGGGCCTGCTGATCCGGATCATGCGCACCGCGGTGATCGAGGTGACGTTCTCGAACTTCATCGAAACCGCGCGCTCGAAGGGCGTCTCCAACGTCCGGCTCGTCACGGCGCACGTGGTTCGCAACGCTCTCATTCCCTTCTTCACGGTCAGTGCGGTCGAGTTCGGCTTCCTGGTCGGAAGCGTGGTCATCATCGAGGACGTGTTCCGCATCCCGGGAATCGGTTCGCTGGTGCTCGTCGGCATCATCAACCGCGACTACCCGGTACTCCTCGCGGCGGCGATGTCGATTACGGTCATCGTGCTGGTCGTCAACCTCATCGTCGATCTGGCGGCGCAGATTATCGATCCGCGCCAGGTGCAGGTGGGGCGCTGACGATGCTGCGGTGGGTCAACTGGCGGCGCTACGGCCTGGTGATCGCGACCCTGCCCGTGGTGATCCTGGTGTTCCTCGCATCGGCCTTCGCGCCGTTGCTGGCGCCCTACGACCCCTACGCGCTCGACGTGCTGGTGATGCTCGAAGGGCCCAGCGACGCGCATTTCCTCGGCACGGACGAATTGGGGCGAGACATCCTCTCCCGAGTGATCCAGGCGTCGCGCACTTCCATCGTCGTGGGCCTTGTCGCGGTGCTGATCGGCGCGCTCGGCGGCACGCTCATCGGCCTGCTCGCCTCCTGGTTCGGCGGCACGGTCGACGCGGTGCTGATGCGCTTCATGGACATCGTGTTCTGCTTTCCGGCCATCCTGCTCGCCGTCATTCTCATGGCCAATCTCGGCACCTCGGTCCTCAACGCAATGCTCGCCATCGGCATCATCTTCATCCCCGGGTTCGCCCGCCTGACCCGGGCGGTGGCGCAGACCGTCCAGCGCCAGCCCTTTCTCGAGGCCGCGATCTGTCTGGGGGTGCCCGGCCGGCGCATCGTGGTGCGAGAGATCCTGCCCAACGTGATCGGGCCGGTGCTGGTCGAGGCCGCGGTAGCCTTTTCCTACGCGGTGCTGCTCGAATCC
This sequence comes from Gammaproteobacteria bacterium, assembly GCA_965223775.1. GTDB lineage: Bacteria > Pseudomonadota > Gammaproteobacteria > HK1 > HK1 > JAJDXW01. The sequence continues at coordinate 301,725 of OZ245021.1, forward strand.
GCCCTCTCCTTTCTCGGCCTCGGCGCGCAGCCGCCAGAGCCCTCGTGGGGCAACATGATCAACACGGGCCGCGGCTTCATCGACCAGGCGCCGTGGATCAGCCTCGTGCCCGGCGCCGCCCTCTTCCTGACCGTGTTCAGCTTCAACCTGCTGGGCGACGGGCTGCGCGACGTGCTGGATCCGAAGCTCCGTGGCTGAGAGCCGTGGCTGAGAGGGCGACACCGGCGGGCCGGGATGGCGGCAGCGCTCTCCTGAGCGTCGAGGGCCTGCGGATCGAGCTCGAACGGCGTGCCCTGCCTCCGGCGCCAATCGCCCGCGACGTGTCCCTGCGTGTCGACGAAGGCGAGATCGTGGGCCTCATCGGCGAGTCCGGAAGCGGCAAGACGGTGACCGCCAAATCGCTGATCGGTCTGCTGCCCGACCGGATCCGCGTCGCCGCCGGCCGGGCGATGTACCGATCGCGCGACCTCTTTGCGCTTACCCCGCGGCAGATGCGGGCGGTTCGCGGAGCCGAGATCTCGCTCATTCCCCAAGATGCCCTGCACGCCCTCAACCCGGTGCAGGTGATCGGGCGGCAGGTAGGAGAGCCGGTCGAGGTGCATACGCGCCGCCCGGCGGCCGATATCCGCGACCTCGTGGTGCGTCTGCTGGAGCGGGTTCGCATTCCCAACGCCCGGGCCCGCACCGGCGACTATCCGCACCAGTTCTCGGGGGGGATGCAGCAGCGAGCGCTGACCGCGATGGCACTGTCGATGGAGCCGCCCCTGATCCTCGCCGACGAGCCTACCACCGCCCTGGACGTGACGATTCAAGCCGAGATCATCGCCCTCATCCGGGATCTCCGGGCGCAGACCGGCGCCAGCTTCCTGTTCATCTCGCACGATCTCGGCCTCGTCTCGAGTCTCTGCGACCGGATCTACGTCATGTATGCGGGCGAGATTGTCGAGAGCGGCGCGCGCGACGAGATATTCGGTCGGCCTCGCCACCCTTACACGCGTGCCTTGATGGGCGCCGCCCCCCGCCTGCTCGGAAACCCCGAACGCCTGTCGACCATTCCCGGCCGCATCCCGCAGCCTTCCGAGGAGATAGCAGGCTGCCGTTTCCGGGACCGTTGCCCGCTCGCCGAATCCCGCTGCGCCTCGCCCCCGTCGCTTCGAGAGGTCGCCGAGGGTCATGCCGCCCGCTGCTGGTTGGCCTGAGGGATGTTGCTCCATGCGCTGAATCTGAGGAAGACCTTCCGCACCGGCGGCCTGTTCCGGCGCGGCCCCGGAGTCCTCGCGCTCGACGACGTCTCCTTCTCGCTCGCCGAGGGCGAAGCGCTCGGCGTGGTCGGAGAGTCCGGTTCGGGCAAATCCACCCTGCTTCGGACCATCCTGCGGCTCACGCCCTATGACACGGGATCAATCACCTTCGACGGCACGGAGGTCGCCGCCATGGATCGAAGCGCCGTCCGGGGCTTGCGCCAGCGCGTCCAGCCCGTGTTTCAGAACCCCTATTCGACCTTCAACCCACGCTTCTCGATTGGGGCGTCCATTGCGCTCGGTTTCAATCTGCTCGGGAATGTCGAGAAGGCCGCAATCCCCGGCAAGGTGGCGTGGCTCCTCGAGGATGTCGGCCTGGACCCGGACCTGGCGCGGGCTTTGCCGCACCAGCTCTCGGGTGGCCAGCGCCAGCGTGCGGCGATCGCCCGGGCGCTGGCGGTGCAACCGGATCTCCTGCTCCTCGACGAGCCCACCTCGGCCCTCGACGTCTCCGTTCAGGCGCAGGTGCTCAACCTTTTCAAGGATCTTCAGCGCCGCTACGGCTTCTCGCTGATGCTCGTCACCCACGATCTGCCCGTCGTCACCTTCATGTGCGACAACGTGCTCGTCATGAAATCCGGCGTGATCGTCGAACGCGGCGAGACCGGGACGATCGTCCGCAACCCCGAGTCGGAGTACACCCGCAAGCTGGTTTCCTCCGCGTTGTAGCGGGCGCCGCCGAGTCCGGCCGCGTGAGCGGGAGGGGCCGGCGGGCGCGCGGGAATCTCGACCCTGGACGCTTTGCACCGGCACGGTCTCGCGGCCCGCCGGTGGTATCCTGACTGCCCTGGTTATTTCTGCCGCGAGTACCGGAAGACCGAGGCAACGTGCCAATGTCGCGCTTTCTCCACCTGAAGTCTCTGAAGCTGCGCAACTTCAAGGGCGTCGCCGAGCTGGATCTCGCGTTCGACGCATCGCTGACGCTGCTCGCCGGCGTCAACGGCGTGGGCAAGACCTCCGTGATGCAGGCGCTGCTGGCCGCGGTGACTCGTACATGGGACATCATTGTTCCTGGCGGCTACCCGAAGTTCCCATTTGAGGAGAATGTTGTACGCGCCGGGTCGACGGACGCGACGTTCGCATTGGAACTGGACGTACCCTGCGCGTCCCCTGTCGAAGTCAGGTGCCCGCGCCCGATGGCCCGTCCACAAGTCGGTGCACTGCGGCCGCTCTGGCGCAATAGGACAGAACATGCGCAGCCATGTCAAGACTTTGTGCCGATAACCTGTTTGAGATAAATAATTATTATCTATAAGACATATTTATTTGTTCTCAAACGCGCCGCACGCCGGCGCGGCCGTGCTCCACGGTCCGGGCACGGGAATCCCGGGATCGCCGGCTTCGAGGGACCGTGGGCCTCCTGGGAGATGAGGCGAGGCGTGCGCGGATTCCATCAGGGCCCGGGAACCGAGGTTCCCTCTCCACAGGCCGAATACAAGTGTGCAACTGAACCTGCTTGCCCGCACAACTCCTCCCTTGCAAATGCGGGGCGGGCCATACAAGCGCGGGCTTGCAGCCCGCATGGACCGCCCGCGAGCTGCAAGCCCGCGCTCCCGCGAAACCGGCCGCCCCAACCCGAGCTTTGTGCGTAATCAGGATCGAATACCTGAAGGCGCAGGCCCGCGCGGCGATCCGAAGGTTGGCAGATCCTCTCGCTGCCCGGTCTGCCTGCGGCCATCCATTCGCGGCGGGTGACGGGTGCGGCGACGAGATCACTCCTCGTCGGCGGTATCGGTAGCAGGCTCGGAGCGGTATTTTCTTCGCTCAGCGGTACGACACGTTTCGCGATGATCCGGGTCTGACGCCTGCGGCGTGGCTCGGAGCGGCATCTACTTCGCTCGGCGGTACGACTCCAGAAACTCTCGCGGCGAGACCACCCGAACCCCCTGTCGGCTCCGCTCCGGGTAGTGCTTGAGGTTCCCGGTCACCAGGCTTCGGGCTTCGCCGGCAAGAGCCACCGCCAGGAACGCCTCGTCATCAGGATCCGGCAGTCGCTCGGAGAGCGGAAACGCGGCTACCGGGACCCCATCGGCTTCAATCTGGTCGAGGAGTGATTCCACGTGAGCCGGCCGGAAAGAGAATGCCGGCCGCAGCAGTACCTCGCGGTACTCACCGAGAATACGGGCGTCATGACACACCCGAATCGTCCCGGCCGTGACCAGTCGCAGGATTTCTCCCGGCGGACCGAAGGGGGAAAGCAGTGCGGATACGAGAACATTCGTATCGAGCACGATTCTCATCGGGTGCGTGCGGCGCGGGCGGCGACGATCTCCACGTTGATGTCGTCAAGTGACATGCGGTCGGTCCCGGCCTTCAGGGAGGCTTGCTGCATGGCAGTCGCGGCGGTCTGGGCGCGGGCGCGCCTCACCGCGCCCAACGATTCTTCCAGGAATTCGTCCGATGTCGCCGACAGCAGGGCAATGGGTCTGCCATTGGAAGTGACCACCAGATCCTTTTCTTCGGCCAAGGCCTTCCATACGGCCGCGGAACGCCCTCGAAGCTCGCGAACACTGACGAATCGCATGGTTGCCAACCTGCCTGTTGTGTATACGATAGAGTACACGATTGCAGTGCGCGAGAACTCTCCGTTCCAAGAACGTGTTCTCGGGGCGCTTGGGCCGAGGGTCAGACGTTGAACCGGAAGCGGATGACGTCGCCTTCCTCGATAACGTGGTCGCGACCTTCGAGCCGCCATCGGCCCGCGTCCTTCGCGCCCTGCTCGCCGCCGTTCGCCACGAAGTCGTCGTAGGTGACGACCTCGGCCCGGATGAAGCCCCGCTCGAAGTCGGTGTGAACCTTGCCCGCTCCCTCCGGCGCGGCTGCTCCCGCCCGCACCGTCCATGCCCGCGCCTCCTTGGCGTCCGCGGTGAAGAACGTCCGGAGCCCCAGCAGCTCGTAGCCAGCCCGCACGAAGCGGTCGAGCCCCGGCTCCTCGAGCCCGAGGTCCGCGAGAAACTCGCGCTGTCCCTCCGGGTCGAGCCCGACCAGCTCCGCCTCGATGGCCGCGCAGATCGGGACCATCCCGGCTTGCGCGCCCGATGCGGCCGCCCGGACCGCCTCGAGATGGGGGTTGCCTTCGAATCCATCCTCTTCCCCGACGTTCGCGACGAACATCACCGGCTTTGCGGTGAGGAGGGAGAGCTCCCGAAGCACGCCGTTCGCCGAGGCGTCGAGAGCCAGGGTCCGGGTGGGGCGTCCGTCCCCGAGGTGCCGGGCCACCTCGCGGATGATCGACTCGCGCTCCCGAGCTTCCCGCTCCCCGGCCTTCGCGTTCTTCTCCGCCCGCGCGAGGGCCCGCTCGACCGTGTCGATGTCCGCGAGCTCGAGCTCGGTGTCGATCGTCTCGATGTCCTCCGCCGGGTCCACCCGGCCCGCGACGTGGGCCACCCCCTCCGCCTCGAAGCAGCGCACCACGTGCGCGATCGCGTCGACCTCGCGGATGTGTCCGAGGAAGCGGTTCCCGAGCCCCTCGCCCCGCGACGCCCCGGCCACGAGCCCGGCCACGTCGACGAAGGTCATGCTCGCCGGAACCACCCGCGCGGGCCGTGCGATGGCGGCGAGGGCCTCGAGGCGGGGGTCCGGGACCGGCACCACCCCGACGTTGGGCTCGATGGTGCAGAAGGGATAGCCCTCGGCCGCGACCGCGGACCGGGCGAGTGCATTGAACAGGGTGGACTTGCCGGCGTTCGGCAGCCCGACGATGCCGCACTTGAACCCCATCGGTGCGCCGCCGGCGGGCGGTGGGGCGTCAGGCCGCCGGGCCGGACGGAGTGTCGGGCGAGGCGTCTTCGGCGGCGCGGCCCTCCCGGCCTCGGGCATCGCCCGTCTCGCGCGCCGATGCCCCCTCGTCCCGCTTCGTGTGCAGGGCCTTCATGACCGGCTGCAGATCGCCGGCGAGGAGGGCTCCGGACCAGTCGAGCACCTGCTCGATCGCGTCGTCGATGAGGCGCCGCTCCTCCGCCCGGGGGCGCTGCAGTACGTAGTCGATCGGGTCCATCCCGGGGCCCGGGCGGCCGATGCCGAGGCGAACCCGCGCGAAATCGCGGGTTCCCAGATGAGCCGCGATGTCACGCAGCCCGTTGTGTCCCCCGTGGCCGCCCCCTTCCTTCAGCCGGACGGTTCCCGGGGGCAGGTCGAGGTCGTCGTGCGCCACGAGGATCGCCGCCGGCGCGATCCGGAAGTACTCCGCGATCGCTCCGACCGCCTGCCCGCTCCGGTTCATGTACGTCGCCGGCTTGACGAGCCGCACCCGGCCCGCGGCCGTGCCGGCCTCGCAGGTGTCCAGCGAGAAGCGCCGGTTTGGCCGGAAGGCCGCCCCGAGGCGTTCGGCAAGCCGGTCCGCGAGCCAGAACCCCGCGTTGTGCCGGGTCGACTCGTACTTCGGCCCCGGGTTGCCGAGCCCCACGACGAGCTCCGGTCGCACCGCCACGATGCGCCGCCGTCCCCGGCGATTCCGCTACCGCGCCCGGACGTCTCAGCCGTCTCCGCCGGACGGTTCTCCCGGATCGCCGTCGGGACCCGCTTCCGATCCCGAGGGAAGATCGAACTCCTCCGCGTCTTCCGCCACTTCCTCGACCTCGGTCACCCGCGAGACCTGGATGCTGACCACCGGCTGATCGTGCTCGGTACCATGCACGAGGGCCGGAATTTCCACCCCCTCGGGGAGCGGGATCTGGCTCAGGTGGATGCTGTCGCCAATGTCCATGTGCAGGGTGTCGACCGCGAGGTATTCCGGCAGGTCCTTGGGCAGACAGGTGATCTCCACCTCCGTGGTGTGGTGGGAGATCGAGCCGCCGGCCCGCCGCCCGGGGGAACTTTCCTCGTTCTCGAAGCGGATGGGCACGAGCATGGTGAGCCGCTGCGTCTCGCTCACCCGCAGGAGGTCCAGGTGCAGGATGCGCTCGGTCGCCGGGTGGCGCTGCAGGCTCTTGATGACCGCCCTCTCCTCGCGTCCGTCCACCTTCACGGTGAGCACGTGCGAGAAGAACGCCTCGTTCGAGAGCTGCCGCCGGATCACGTTCTCGGCGAGCTCGAGGGGCACCGGCGCCTGAGCCGCGCCGTACATGATTGCGGGTATCCGTCCCTCGCGCCGGAGCCGGCGCACCGCGCCCTTGCCTTGCCCGGAACGGATGTCCGCGTGAAGTTCGAACTCGGCCATGAATCGAGATCTCCGTGGTGGTTCGTTACAGGTTCGTCGAATCGGAAAGAGCAGCGCGCCGCCGGCCGTGATCGGACCGTGATCGGACCATGGCCGGACCGCGGGCCTACTCCATGAAGAGCTCCCCGACCGACCGGCCGGTGCAGATTCTGAGGATGCTCTCGGCGAGCAGCTCGGCGATGCTGAGCCGGCGAATGCGGGGACACGCCGCCGCCCGCTCGTCGAGCGGAATGGTGTCGGTGACGACCAGCTCGTCGAGGTCCGACTGCTCGATGTTGTCCACCGCGGGCTCCGAGAGGACCGCGTGCGTGCAGTACGCGAACACCCGTTCCGCGCCCCGCTGCTTCAGGGCGCGTGCGCCCTGGCAGAGGGTCCCCGCGGTATCGGCGATGTCGTCGACGATGAGGCACGTTCGTCCCTTGACCTCGCCGATGATGTTCATCACCTGGGCCTCGTTCGCCCGCGGCCGGCGCTTGTCGATGATGGCGAGCTCCGCGTCGTCGAGCTGCTTGGCGATCGCCCGGGCCCGCACCACGCCCCCCACGTCCGGGGAGACCACGATCGGATCGGTCAGCTCCTTGCGCCACATGTCGCCGAGCAGGACCGGGGAGGCGTAGATGTTGTCGACCGGAATGTCGAAGAACCCCTGGATCTGATCCGCGTGAAGGTCCACGGTCAACGCCCGGTGCGCCCCCGCGGTCGAGATCATGTTCGCCACCACCTTGGCCGAGATGGGAACCCGGATGGAGCGCGGGCGTCGGTCCTGGCGGGCGTAGCCGAAGTAGGGGATGACGGCGGTGATGCGCCCCGCCGACGCCCGGCGCACCGCGTCCATCATGATGATGAGCTCCACCAGGTTCTCGTTGGCCGGCCGGCAGGTGGAGTTGACGATGAATATGTCCTTTCCCCGGACCGAGTCGTTGATCTCGACGTTGACCTCGCCGTCCCGGAATCGGCCGATCGTCGCCCGGCCGGGCGGAGCGCCGAGATGGGCGCAGACGTCCTCCACCAGCCCCGTGCTCGACGAGCCGGCGAAGATCATCACGGAATCCGGATCGAGCGGCGACTCGCCGAAGGACGGCGGTAGCTGCGAATCTCCCAACAGTCCGAATCGGGTATCGTTCATCGCGTTCGGCTCCAGGGTCTCATCCTGGGTGGCGCTCTCGATCCTGTCCGGGGCCCCCGGCTCTCCGCCCGCCGCCCCGCCGCCGGCCGGCCGGCCGGGGGAATGGCTGGGGTGCCAGGATTCGAACCTGGGAATGCTGGGATCAAAACCCAGTGCCTTACCGCTTGGCTACACCCCAAGATCTGGTGGCGCGTCCGGCCGGCGGGCCGCTATCCGCATTCCCCGGCGGCAAGCCCCCTTGCCGGCCCCCGCGGTCCGCTCCTTCGCAACGGCGATTCGGCGATGCCCCGTACGATCCAGCCGTCCCAGCCCTCCGGCAGTTCCCGCATCGCCCGCCGCGCGGACTCCTCTCCCCGAAACACCCCGAAGGCCGCCGAACCGGTGCCGGTCATCCTTGCCCAGTCGGCTCGTTCCACGCGCTGCCTGAGCCATTCGATCAGGTCATCGACCGCCGGATGGCGAACGCGCACTACCGGCTCGCAGTCGTTGCCGGCCGCGGCGAGCAGGGCGGCGACGTCGACCGGCCGGCCCGCGGAAAGGGCGGGCATTTTGAGCGGAGGGGAATCCCGTGTCAAACGGGTATCGGCGAAAACTTGCGCGGTCGAAACGAAGATCCGCGGGTGGACGACGAGATACCACAGGGGCGGGAGCGGGAGCGCCCGGAGCCGTTCCCCGACCCCCTCCGCCCATCCGCTCCGGCCGTGCACGAACACCGGCACGTCCGCACCGAGCTCGAGTCCGAGGGCGGCGAGCCGGTGGTCGTCGAGCCCGGTCTCCCAGATCCGGTTGAGCGCCACGAGGGTGGTCGCCGCATTCGAGCTGCCTCCTCCGAGCCCGGCTCCCCGCGGGATCCGCTTGGTGAGGCGGATCGACACGCCCCTTCGGGCCGAGGTCCGGGCACGCAGCAGCTTGGCGGCGCGGACCGAGAGCTCGCTCCTCGCGTCGAGGCCGGGGGGCGGGTCCAGGAGCACGATACGGTCGTCGCGCCGCGGGGTGATCTCCACCTCGTCGCCGAAGTCGAGAAGCTGGAAGACGGTCTGGAGATCGTGCCGTCCGTCCGTCCGGCGCCCGGTGACGCGAAGAAACAGGTTGAGCTTCGCGGGAGCGGGCCAGCGCATCACTCGACGCGCCAGTCGCGGATCGCGATCCGGACCACGACGCCTTCGCCCCGCAAGGTGATCCGGTCCGGAAGGGCATTCCCGCGGGAGTCCCCGCGGTACTTGTAGTCCAAGCGCCAGCCCTGTTGCGCGAGCGACGAGAGCCGCCCGGCCTCGTCGAGCGTCCAGCCCTGTACGGGGACGCCGGGCCGCGCGCGGGCGGTGATCCAGTACCGGAGGGACGACGCCGGCAGATCCCAGCCGAGCTCCCCGACGAACAGCGCTTCCGGCGTGCGGGCGCTCCGGCGCTCGCCCCGGGCCGTCGTCAGCTCGACCTTCCCCGGGCGGCCTTCCACCTGCAGCGCCCCCTGTCCGAACGGCCCGCTCAGCCGGAGCAGGAAGTCCTCGCGTACCTGCCGCCAGTCGAGAGACCCGCTCCAGCTACCGCCGCCGTCGCCGTCGCCGGTCCGCGCCGCGAGCTTGCCGATCGCGCGCCAGCGCTCGATGACGTCGTCCGGAGGCCCCTCGCGCGGCAAGGGAGGTCCGTCCCGGCGCCACGGCGCCCGGGAGCAGCCGGCGAGGAGCAGGGCCAGCGCGCCGGAGGCGAAGAGCCGCCGGCGCCTCGCGTCGACAGGATGCATCTCAGGACCCGAATCGCGCGATCGTCTCGAGCAGCACCGCGTTGTCCGGAGCTTCCTCGAGGGCGGAGCGCCATATGTCGCGGGCCTCGTCACGCAGTCCCAGCGCCCAGAGCACTTCGCCGAGATGGGCGGCGACCACGGGATCCCGCTCCCCCTCGTACGAGCGGCGCAGGTGCTCCGCCGCCTCCTCGTTCCGCCCCAGGCGGTAGAGCACCCACCCCATGCTGTCGACGATGTGGTACTGGTCCGGCTCGAGAGCGAGGGCCCGCTCCACGAGCTCGAGCGCTTCGTGGTAGCGATCGGTGCGGTCCGCGAGGGTGTATCCGAGCGCATTCAGGGCCTCGGCGTGATCCGGGTCGCGAGCGATGATCGAGCGCAGGTCGCTTTCCAGGATGTCGAGACGGTCGATCCGCTCCGCGACCATCGCGCGCGCGTAGAGCAGCTCGGCCTGCTCCGGGTAGGCGTCGAGCGCCCCGTCGAGGACGGTCATCGCCTCGTGGGGACGTTCCGCACCGAGGAGCAGGCCGCTCTCCGCCCGATAGAGCCGAACGTCCTCGCTCTCCGCGCGGCGCGGGGTGGCGACCAGGTGCCAGCGCGCCCATCGAAGCTGCCCCGTGTCCGCCATGATCTCCGCCGAGCGGATTCGCGCGCTCACGTAGTAGACCCCCTCGCGCACTCTCCGATAGGCCCTGAGGGCCTGGTCGGGAGCCGCCGTCGCTTCGTCGATGAGGCCCGTGAAGTACCACGCCCCGTCGCGCCATCCCGGCCAGCGGTAGAGCTCGCGGAAGTGGGGGCGCGCGTCGTCGTAGCGGTCCATCGTCGTCAGCAGCCGGCCGAGCTCCCACCGCGCATCGAGGTCGTTCGGGCGGTGTGCGAGCAGGGCCGCGTACCGGTCGCGGGCCTCTTCCCGGCGCCCCGCGGAGGCGAGGAGCCGTGCGTGGGTGAGCAGGAGGCCGTCGCCTCCGTCGTTGTCGACCGCCTGGGCGGCGAGCACGTCCAGGGCGGCGTCGCGGTCGCCATGGCCGTGCAGCAGCAGCGCCTGGGTGATCGTGTAGCGATTGTCCGCCGGCCGCTCGCGCCGGAGCACCTCCAGGAGCTTCAACGCACGGTCGGTCCGATTGGATCCGGCGAGCACGCGGGCCAGGGCGTACCTCGATTCCGGCCCGGCATCCGCAACCTCTTCCATGATCCGGATCCGCCGGTCGGCGTCGGGCTCCTGGCGGAGCAACTCGACGACGACGTCATGGCCGCTTCGTCCCGGCTCGTCCCAGTGTCCTGCGATGCTTCGCAACGCCGCCACCGCTTCCTCGGTCCGGTCCGCCCGTGCGAGCGCGAGCGCGTGCATCCGCCGCGCGAGCCGGCTCTCGGGGTCGAGCCGGCGCCATTCCGCGGAAGCGTCGGCCGCAAGGCCGTAGCGTTCGGCGCCGGCCGCGATGCGTACGGCGCGCGCGGCGAGGGACGGGGCCCCGTGCAGGCGGGCGCCTTCGACGTAGCTCCGGACCGCCCGGTCCGCATCCGCTTCGCCGCCCCGGAGCGCTGCAACTTCCGCGACGAGCAGCGTCCCGAGCATTCCGGGGGGGAATCCGGGGGCGGATTCCGCTTCCTGATCACGCACAAAGCTCAGGTTGGGGCCGGCGGTTTCCTGGGAGATGGGCCGCTCGCGGGCTGGAAGCCCGCGCTCCCAGGAGGTCCACGGTCCCTCGAAGGCGGCGATCCCGGGAATTACGTGCTCCCAACCTGAGCTTCGTGCGGAATCAGGTTCCGCTTCGCGGGGCGGGGAGCCGGCGGGCGAAGCCGGGTTCGCGGCGAGCAGGATCGCCGCGGCGGCGGCCGCGAGAACGAGGGCGTGCGGGCGCAATGTGCTCATCGCCATCCAGAATGCCTGTGCGGCCCGGTTCTTCGCAGTCTGGCGAGGCTGCGCCTCGGACCGACGAGACGTGTTCGAAGCCACCCGACGGTTCTCCAACCTCCGGCGCGCCGTACCAAGAGAAATGCCTGCATTTCTTCTGGAAGCGGCCTCGTACGTTTCATCCACGCAACGCCTCTGCAAACTTGACTCAAGGTCGCGGTGCCTCAAGGATTCTAGTCAAGTTTGTCAAGTTGTTACATGGACGAGAGGTACGAGGCGGTTGCCGGTATGGCGCGTCGAGGCAGTGAACGAAGTCGGGTGGCTTCGAACGGGTCTCGTCGGCCCGGGGGGCAGCCTCGCTAGAATAGCCGAATGCACCCTTCCGTAGTGGAAAAGCTGGAGGCGATCTCCGTCCGCCGAGAGGAGCTGAGCCGGTTGCTCGGGGACCCGGGCGTGATCGCGGATCAGCCTCGCTTTCGGTCGCTGGCGAAGGAGCTCTCCGGATTGCAGCCGGTCACGGAGTGTTACCGGCGTTATCGCGATACCTTGGAGGTCATCGAGTCGGCGCGCGAAATGCTCGGAGACCCCGATTCGGGGATCCGCGAGCTGGCGCGGGACGAGCTGGGTGAAGCGCAGGCCGCGCACGACGCGGTCGAGGAGGAGCTGCGCACCCTGCTCATCCCCGTGGACCCGGCCGACGACAGCAATACGTTCCTCGAGATCCGGGCCGGCGCGGGAGGTGAGGAGGCGGCGCTCTTCGCGGGAGACCTCCTTCGGATGTACCTCCGGTACGCGGAGGCGCGGCGGTGGAAGATGGAGATCATGAGCGAGAGCCAGAGCGAGCAGGGTGGGTACCGCGAGGTGGTGGTGCGCGTCGTCGGCCGCAAGGCGTACTCGCGTCTGAAGTTCGAGTCGGGCGGGCATCGCGTGCAACGGGTGCCCGAGACGGAGTCGCAGGGCCGGATCCACACTTCCGCGTGCACCGTGGCGGTGCTGCCCGAGGTCGAGGACGTGAGCGAGGTGGATCTCGATCCCGGCGACCTCAAGGTGGACACTTTCCGGGCGTCGGGGGCGGGCGGCCAGCACGTCAACACGACCGACTCGGCGATTCGCATCACCCACCTGCCGACCGGCATGGTGGTGGAATGCCAGGACGAGCGGTCGCAGCACAAGAACCGGGCGCGCGCCCTCTCGCTGCTTCGCGCCCGCGTGCTCGCGGCGGAGCGCGATCGGCAGGCGGCGGAGCGGGCCGCGGAGCGGCGGCTGCTCGTGGGGAGCGGCGATCGCTCGCAGCGGGTCCGCACCTACAACTTCCCCCAGGGGCGCATCACCGACCATCGCATCCATCTCACCCTGTACCGGCTCGACGCGGTGCTGCAGGGCGATCTCGATCCGCTCATCGATCCGTTGCTGAGTGCGTACCAGGCCGACCAGCTCGCGGCGATGGGGCTCGAAGGATGACCCTGCCGGCAACCGCGGGCGGGGTCCTGGCCGAGGCGCGGCGCGCGCTCGCCGCTCTCGACTCCCCCCCTCTGGATTCGCCCGGCCTCGACGCATCCGTTCTTCTTGCGCACGCGCTCGGGTTGCCTCGCACCGTGCTCATCGCTCATCCCGAGATGCCGATCGGCCCTGCCGAACGGACGCGGTTCGGCGAGCTGGTCGAGCGGCGGGCGGCCGGCGAGCCGCTCGCGTGGATGACGGGCCGGCGCGAATTCTGGTCGCTCGACTTCGAGGTCGACCGCTCCACCCTCGTCCCGCGGCCCGAGACGGAGCGGCTCGTCGAGGCGGTGCTCGCGGCCGCGGGGGAGATCGGTGGGGAAGGAGGCGGGGTGCGGGTCGCGGACCTCGGGACGGGATGCGGAGCCGTCGCCGTCGCCGTCGCGGTCGCGAGGGAGGCGGAGCGGGCCGAGGTCGTCGCGACCGACATCGACCCGGAGGCGCTCGCGGTCGCGCGCCGCAACGTGCGGCGCCTTGCTCCGGGGCGGGTCGAGCTCCGGCGCGGCTCCTGGTGCGACCCTCTCGAATCCGGCGCGTTCTCCCTCATCGCGAGCAATCCTCCGTACCTTCGAGCGGACGATCCGCACCTTCGGGGGGACGGCGTTCGCCGCGAGCCGCGACGGGCCCTCGTGGGGGGGCGGGACGGGCTCACCGCGATCCGGGCGATCGGTCGGGAGGCGGGCCGATGCCTTCGGCCGGGGGGCCGGCTGCTGCTCGAGCACGGTGCGGACCAGGGGGAGGCGGTGCGCCGCGTGCTCGGCGAGGCGGGCTTCGGCCGCGTGCGCACCTTCTGCGATCTCGAAGGCCGCGAGCGCGTGACCGAGGGCGCGCGGCCCTGACCCTGCGCGCCGGGGACGGGCCGGGGAAGACATGGCCGGAAGCGGCAGCGGCGAGGGCGGTGAGGGAGACGAGGGCGGCGGCGGGCCGCGGACCGGCCGGCCGCGCAGGGTGAACATGCTGAGTCCCGACCAGCGCGAGCGGTACAGCCGTCACCTTCGGCTTCCGGAGATCGGGGAGGCGGGGCAGGCGCGCCTGTCCGCCGCCCGGGTGCTGGTGGTCGGCGCGGGCGGACTCGGCTCGCCGGCCGTACTGTTCCTTGCGGGGGCGGGCATCGGCACCCTCGCCATCGCCGACTACGACCGGGTGGATCTCTCGAACCTGCAGCGCCAGGTCCTCTACCGCACCACCGACGTCGGGGAGGACAAGGTGGCGGCCGCGCGGTCCGCGGTCGCCGCGATCAACCCCGAGGTCCGGGTGGAAGCGATCCCGTGGGCGATGGACGGGCCGGACCTCGTCCGCGAGGTGGGCAAGGCGGACGTGGTGGTCGATGCGAGCGACAACTTCGAGACCCGCTTCGAGATCAACGCCGCCTGCCTCGCGGCGGGCACCCCCCACGTATCCGGGGCCGCCATCCGCATGGAAGGGCAGGTCGCGGTATTCGATCCGAACGACCCCGAATCCCCCTGCTACCGGTGCCTGTTCGACGATACCGGAGACCCGGAGGAGCCGTGCGCGCGGGTCGGGGTGTTCGCGCCGGTGGCGGGCATCGCGGGGACGATCCAGGCCGCGGAGGCGGTGAAGCTGATCGTCGGCCTGCCGTCGGGTCTGCGGCGGCGGCTCATGCTGATCGACGCCCTCTCGATGCGGGTGCGGACCGTGCGGGTGCGGCGCGACCCCGCCTGTCCGGCCTGCGGCGAAAGGCCCCGTTCGGGTATCCCCGGACCGGGCGCGGCGACGGCTTCGTGAACCGCACCCCCGCCCCCGCCTCCGCCCCCGTCCCCGCGTCGCGGCGCCGCTACCGCGATCTGCGGGACTTCATCGCGCGCCTCGAAGCGTCCGGCGACCTCGTGCGCGTGCGCGCCGAGGTGGACCCGCGCCTCGAGATGACCGCGGTGTGCGACCGCACCCTGCGCGGCGGCGGCCCCGCGCTCCTCTTCGAGCGGCCGGCCGGGCACCGGGTTCCCGTGCTCGCCAACCTCTTCGGGACCCGGAGCCGGGTCGCGCGGGCGATGGGAGCGGAGAGCGTCGAGGCGCTTCGCGAGATCGGCGAGCTGCTCGCCTTCCTCCGCCAGCCGGACCCGCCCCGCGACCTCCGCGAGGCGTGGAAGTCGCTTCCCATCTTCCGGCAGGTCCTCGCGATGTCCCCGCGCGAGACGCGCTCCCCTCCCTGCCGGGAGGTGGTGCTGGAGGGCGGCGCGGTGGACCTCGGGGAGTGGCCCGTGCAGACCTGCTGGCCGGAGGACGCCGGGCCGCTCATCACCTGGGCCCTCGTCATCACCCGGGGGCCGCACGGGGGCCGGCAGAACCTCGGCATCTATCGCCAGCAGGTCATCGATCGGAACCGGGTCATCATGCGCTGGCTCGCGCAGCGCGGCGGGGCGCTCGACTACCAGGCGTGGCGCGCGGCGCGGCCGGGGGAGCCGTTCCCGGTCGCGGTGGCCCTCGGGGCGGACCCGGCGACGACCCTCGCCGCGGTGACCCCGATCCCGGACTCGCTCTCCGAGTACGCGTTCGCGGGGCTGCTCCGCGGCGGCCGCACCGAGGTCGCGCGGGCGCTCGGATCCGACCTCCAGGTGCCGGCGAGCGCGGAGATCGTGCTCGAGGGCGCCATCCACCCCGGAGACGAGGCGCCGGAAGGCCCGTTCGGGGACCACACCGGGTACTACAACGACGTCGAGACGTTCCCGGTCTTCACCATCGACCGGATCACCCACCGCCGCGACCCCATCTACCACAGCACCTATACCGGCCGCCCCCCCGACGAGCCGGCCGTGCTCGGGGCGGCCATGAACGAGCTCTTCATCCCGCTCCTTCGCCGCCAGTTTCCCGAGATCCGCGACTTCTACCTCCCCCCCGAGGGCTGCTCGTACCGGATCGGCATCGTCTCGATGGACAAGCAGTACGTGGGCCACGCGAAGCGGGTGATGTTCGGCCTGTGGTCGGTGCTCCGCCAGTTCATGTACACCAAGATCATCATCGTGGTGGACGACGACATCGACGTCCGGAACTGGAAGGACGTGGCCTGGGCGCTCGCGACGAGGGTGGACCCCGCCCGCGACCTCACCCTGGTCGAGAACACCCCCATCGACTACCTCGACTTCGCCTCGCCGGTGGCGGGGCTCGGCTCCAAGATGGGCATCGACGCTACGGCCAAGTGGCCCGGCGAGACGGAGCGGGCGTGGGGCCGGCCCATCGTCATGGGCCGCGACGTCCAGGGCCGCGTCGACGCGATGTGGGAGAGCCTCGGCATCACCCTCCCCGGCGGCGACCCGCTGGAGGGAGCGCCCGGCACCTGACGCACCGCCCTTGGCCTCCCTTCACTCGTCAATCGGAAGGCGACCGCTTCCCTTCACTTGCTTCCATATGAGACGAAGGGTCTCATCCTGGCGGTCGAGACGTGGGACCAGTTCCTCCTTGACCTTTTGCGCAGCAAGTTGCGCGCCGCGCTCCGCAGCCTCGTTCAGGTTGACCTTTTGCGCACCGCGCTCCGCAGCCTCGTTCAGGCACGCTTGCAAGGCATCGGCCAAATGTTCGATCGGACGGGATCGTTCCATGTCCATTCCTCCATGTCCAAGTCTGCGTACATGACCATCATGTACGTTGGTCCATTGATCGACTCCGGATTGTATGGCGAGACGACTTCCGGATCAGTAGAGGTAGGTGACGTTGCAGTCCTGGCTGTCGCTGCCCACGTCGTAGATCCGGGCGCCGCCTTCGCCGGTCCCCACGCAGGCCGCTTCGCCCTCCGCCGCCTCGCCGAACGTGGCCCCGCTGCTCACCGTCAGGCGCAGCGCGCCGGTGTCCGGAACCCCGTCGTCGATCTTGATATCGAGCTCGCGCGCGAGATCGATCGGGAGCCCGCGGCCGAGAACGAGGTTGAGCCGCACCGGGGGCGTGCCGCCCGCGTGGAGATAGTCGTCCGTGCGGCCGAGAACCATGACCCGGTTGAACGGGTTGAGCGGGGCCCGCTGGTTGCTCGGCGTGGGCGCGACCGCATCGCCGGTAAACCCTCCCTGGAGGAATCCCGCTCTTGCGAGCTGCTCCCACAGCGCGTTCGGCTCGGTCCACTCACTGCCGGGGTCGTTGTCGATGCGGCCGTTGTCGTTTCCGCCTCCGTTCACGGCGACGCCGAGCGCTTCGCCGGCGGCGCTCGCGTTCCAGTCCCCGGGGACCCGCCGATAGCGATCGACGAAAGCGAAGTACGCGGACCGGATCCCGGCGCTCGAGTCTGCGAGGTTCCGGACCCGGGCGCTGCCGATGAGCTCCTGGCCGGTCAGCACGGCGCCGACGAGAAGCCCGATGACGACGAGCACGATGGCGATCTCGATGAGGGTGAAGCCCGCGGCTTTCCTTGCGTGCATGTGACTTTCTCCGGCGCCGGGGCGTGCTCGGCGCTTCAGGCAGGTGATGACGACAAAGGGATCCGGACCGTCCGTGCCACCGCAGGCCGGCCAGGGTCCGTACGCTCCGTGCTCCGCTCACGGCCAGGTGCCCGCCCGCACCAGCCGGCCGAGAAGCACGTTCTTCGACATCCAGACGAGGACGTCGTCGAAACCGCCGGAACCGGGGCGGCCCGGTACCGCGTGTGCGTAGCGGGAATCGGGACGCACGGGATTGGAGCAGCCGGCGGGATTGCCGCCCGTGCCGTCGTTCTCGCCGTCCGGACGGCCGTTGGCGCCGCACGAGAAGATGATTGCGGCCGGCGCCTCCGGATCGCCCACCGTCAGGCGCTCCGAAGTGCGCGGGTTGTCTATCCGAAGGCCGCCCCGCGTATTCGGCGGCCGTGGCATCCCCTGCGGTCCGGTGAGGGCGTCGTTGCCCCGGTAGCGAAGCGGCCGGCCCCATCCGTCCCGGCCCGGGACCCCCAGCGTCGCGCGCGGAAGCTCGCCCTCGACCCTGCGGCAAGGTGTCGCCGCCGAGCCGGGCAGGTCTTCCATCCCGTCACCGTCGATGTCCGGGCACGGCAGCCGGTTGTCGTGCGCCGCCGCGTATCCGAGCAGCGCTTCCAGCGCCAGGCCGAGGGCCGCTTCGGTCTCGCGCAACCGGTACCGGTCCATCTGGGCGGCGAGCGGGACCATCAGCCCCCCGAGCAGAAGGGCGCTCACTGCGAGAGCGATCGCCACTTCAATCAGCGAAAGTCCCTCCATGTCCTTCGCCGTTCGCGGGGGCTGCTTCGCGCCGTCGCACTTCGCGAAGTCGGTCCCGCTCGCCGTTTCTGCGCTGCGCCGCCATCCGGAGGTTCTTCTGCCGGGCGGCCGTGCGGTCCGGTTCGCCGCCCGGACGGGCCGCGCGGGTTCGACGCCACCCGTTCTTGCCCGCGGCGGTTTCGCCCCGTTCCTTGTCCGCAACGTCCGGGTCATGGGGTGAGCATCCCCGGCGGAGGCGTGATCGCCACCACCCGGTCGTTGAACGACTCGCTCGCATGTCTCGTTTCGTACCGGAGATTGACCGGATTGGCGTTCTCTCCCTCGAACCACTGAAAGAGGTCTCGGCTCCCCCGGTGCTGGTGGGGGAGCGCCGTTCCGGCAAGGACGGCTATCGCGATCGCTTCGCTTCCCTCCCTCCGCCCGTCGAAGCCGGTACGAACGAGCTCGAGGCACCGGCCCGGCATCCCGCACGCGGCCGGGCCGCCGGCCGCGAACGCGGGGGCGACCGCGGTCATGAGGAAGCGGTGCCACTCGTTCTCGAGCAACCACTCCGGCACCTCGTCGCCGACCCCGAGCGGATACGCCACCCCTTCCACCGCCAGGGCTCCCTGGATCGGACCCGGGGAGAATCGGATCTCGCCGCGTCCGGTCTCGGCGCCGCCCGCGCGGTCGAGGATCTCGATGTGCGATTCCGCGACCCACTCGGCTCCGTGCACCGTGCGCCGGCGGATATCGGCGGGCGCAGGGGGTTGGATCACGGCGTCCCCGGCGAAGTGCAGGTCGAACCGGAACACCCGTTCGCGGCCCGGCTCCGGCAAGGTCCGGCTTTCTCCCGTGCAGTCGATCCGCCCTGCGACCGTCCATGCGCATCTCCCGGCCGGCACGGCGAGGGCATGGGCGGGCAGGCTCAGGGCGGCGGGGGAGACCGTTCCCGATGCGGAAACGGAGCCCCCCGTCGGCGATCCGGTTACCCGGAAGGAGGTCTCGAGCGTGCCCCCGTTGGGTGAGAGGGGGAGACGACCGGAGGTGACGCCGGGCACGGGGAGCGTGCCCTCGGCGGGTCCGGTCCAGGGCCCGAGCCACGGCAGGGCTCCCGTGTTCCAGGGCGCACCGCGATACTCGGTCAGGATTGCGCGGGTGGCGGCGAGCGCGCGCCGTGCCGCCGCGGCCATCAACTCGTCGCGGGAGATCGCGGCCACCCGGTCGTTGAACCGGTCGTGCGGAAGGGCCGGCGGTGTTTTCCGCGAGACATAGGTACCGCCCCCCGGGGCTTCGTTTCCACCCTCGAGGTATTGCGCGGGGTCGAATTGATCCGGAACCCGATCCTGAGACGGCAGGGCCGGGCCCGGCGCGAGGATCACGGCCGCGATGTCGCTTCGACCATCCACCACGAGCTCCGCGGCGGTGTCGCCGTTGAGCGGCCGATGCTTGTAGCCGTTCGCCCGGAACCGCTTGGCGAGCGCGTACCAGAGCCGCTCTCCCGCCCCGTCGCGCGGGTCGTGCAGGCCCAGCCGCCGCCAGGGCAGCCGTCCGAGCGACGTGGCGGGACACGGTGAATTCGGCGATCCGTTGCCGCTCGAATCGGGGCATGGGAGGTAGCCCGGGCCGTGGCGGCCGGAGTGCTGATCCGGATAGGAAACGGCGTATCCGATAAGCGCGTCGCGCGCTGCCGCGAGTGCGGCCTCGGTGCGACGGGCGGCGTGGGACGAACGCGCGGCCGCCTCCAGCCACTCGATGGTCACCAGCCCGGACCCCAGGGCGAGCGCGAGCACGAGTGCAAGGAGGGCCGCTCCGCGCTGCGAGGCGAACGGTCCGCGCGCTGCGGGTGCAGGCCGCGTCCGCTCGGCCCCCTCGTATCGGCAAGTCTCGTGTACACCGGGAACCACTCCTTCTCGCTTGGACCCGGCCGCGCGCGAAACGGCGCCGCGAGCCGCGGGTCGGCCGGTCCGCGGCGAGACCTGCCGTGGGGCCGGGTACCCCGTACCCTTGGTCGGGCCCCGTTCGCGGCGCGGCCGGGAGTTCAATTCTGTCCCGGAACCGCGGGATCGGTGAGAGGCGCACGGGACGACTTTCGTAGGGATCGGTCTCGTCGGAGCCGGTCCGTCGGCCTACGGATGGGGTCGGTAACCGCACCCGTATGCGGATCGAAACGCTGTCCCGGCCGCACCATGATCGAGCGCCCCCCCGCGTCGAGACGAACCCCGGGCGGCCCTGCGCTTGCCAAGGGTGCCCCCGCCGACCGCGCGTCGCCGTACGCGACCCGCCGGCCGTCGATCCAGGCAAAGACCGAGCGGCCGGAACGGACCACCACTCCGCCGACGCGAACCCAGCGGGCCGAGCGCGGCGGCGGCGGTTCGGACCGGGCCGGGGGCCCGTCCGGGATCTCGGCCGCTTGCGTTGCCGCATCCCTGGCAGCCGGGGCCGATTCGATTGCCGCGCGTTGCGCAACGGTCGTGAACAGCCGGCCGAAGGTCTCCCATGTCGGCTCGGCAAGGTCCCGCCTCGCCCCCGCCGGGCCGGCCCCGGCATCGTTCCCGGCATCGTCCCCGCCCTGCGTTCCGGCGGCGGGCGTCCAGCCGGGTTCCACCCCGGCGAGGACGACGGATTGCCATCGGATACGGCACGCTGCACCGAGGGCGGCGGGCAGCGGCGGCTCGGCGCGCGTCGCCTCCGTTCGCACCAGACGGCAGCCCGACACGGTGAACAGGCCGGGCGCCTCGCGTTCGAGCGCGGCAATGAACACCGGCAGCTCGGCTTCATGCCGCATGTCGAGATCGATCGACATGTCGGTCGCCCGCACCTCGACCGGACCACTGCGCTCGACGACGTGCGGCGAGGCGAGGCGATAGCGGGCGGCGAGGGCTCCGGTCGCGGCCCTGCGCACCGCTTCGGTCCAGCGTACGGGCTGCTCCTCGCCGAGCCGCCCGTGTGCCGCCAACCGGCGATACAGGGGGCCGAAGCGTCGCCACTTTCGTCGCTCTTCGGCGAGCGCGGAGTAGCGCCCGCGCGTCTCGGCGAGCCGGGCTTCGGTCGCTTCCATCCCTTCCGTGATGCGGTGCTCGTGCCACCAGGCCGCGGCCGCGGCGGCCCCGCCGGCCAGTGCGGCCGCGATGCATACCGCCAACGGGAGCCGCAGGCGGCGCCACTCGACGTCAATCGTTCCGAACATCCAGCACCATCCTCATCTCGAAGCCGGCTGCCGGCCGGTGCCGAAGGCCGCCCCCGCCGGGGTCGCGCGGGAGATCCGTCACATCGACCTCGCTCAGCCGTGGATTGGCCTCGAGCCCATCCGCAAATCGGAAGACCTCGTCGGCGGCGGCCCGGTAGTGCCCGTTGAAGGGCTCGACCCGGCCCCGCAGATGGACGACCCGGAATTGCTCTCGCGGCGCGTCCTCGTCCGGAGGGCCCGCCCATCCTTCGCGCTCCGAGATCTCGAACCACTCGAGGCTCTCCAGCGCGAGATCGGGAAATCCCGCCAGCGCGTCGCTCACCGTCCGGAGGATCGGAAGCGCAAGGACCCGGCCGGCATCGAGGCGCTGCGCGGTCTCGACCGCGAGCCGGACGTCGTCCGGTGCGACCCTGGATTGCGGCAGCCGTTCCGCCCGGTAGCGGACTTCGTAGTCGTTGGCTTCTCGGGCGAAGGCCTCCGCGGTCGCGGCGAGGCCGTTGGAGCGGTGCCACACCGACCCGCTCCAGGCCGCGCCGGCGAGGAGCATCGCCAACCCGGCCGCCTTGAGCGTGCGGCCCGCCTGCTTCGTTCGGTGCACCGCGAGCACCGCCGCCGTCGCATAGTGATCGGGCACGCGCCGGCTCAACATCAGGCGAGCGAACATCCGGTCGCACCCCTCGTTCGCGTCGCCACCGCTTTCTTCGCTCCCCGCCCTGAAGCGGCGCCCGAGCCGGCGCTCGACCGTCACGGTGTCGACGAGCCCCTCGGCGAGCTCGCGGGGGCTCTCCACCTCCCGGACTGCGGCCAGCAGGTGTGCATCCCCTACGAGACGGATCTTCAGCCCCTCCCCGGAGCGCCCGGAGCGATCGAGGTGATGCAGGAGCCGCTCGACTTCGGGCACCACGCGCCGTGCCCGGTCCGTCGGTTCGCCGGGGGGCAGGGGAGCGAGCCGGCTCAACGCCAGACGTCCGTCTTCGAAGAACGTCTGGCGCAGGTCCCGTTCGCCGCTCGCGGTGACGAGGAGGGTCCGCCCCGCATCGGCGCCGAGAAGGCGCAGCAGCCGGGCGCTCGCGATGGGGAGCGAATGGACCCCTGCCACCTCGTAGCCGCGGAGCACGTCCAGCCAGGGTTCGATCCGCTCCGGGCGGACGATGGCGGAGAACAGGACCCGGTCGTCCCGCCGACCCTCCGGCGCCCGTCCTTCCCGCCGGGCCGAGACATAGGGCGTGCCGGGAAACAATCGGGCGCTCCGGGTGGCGACGACCGCCCGCCGGGCGCGGCCATGCACATGGGGGGTCGTCTCGCGCTGGAAGTCCTCCTCGATCACGTCGACGAGGAGGTGGATGGGCGGCGGGGCAGAGCGCCCGAGATGCCGCCGGAGCCCGGCGTACCCTGCCTCGTCCGCCGCGAAATCCAGGGCCGGTCCAAGCGTGCGGCGCGATCCCCGGAACAGGCGAACGCCGCCCGCGCGGACCATCAGCACCCAGTGGCCGGAGCCCCTAGAGGGAAATGCCGGCGACCATTTCATAGATCGGGCCCATCACGGATACCACCACCCAGAGCAGCAGCGCCCCCAGCACCAGGGTCGTCGCCGGGCCTGCGAGCCCCTGCACCCGTTCCGCCGCGTCCCGCACGTCGCGCTCGTAGAAGTAGCTGATGTTGGAGAGGGCGGTATCGAGGGCGCCGGTGCTCTCCCCGACCCGCAGCATCCGGAGCACGAGCGGCGGGAACAGCCCTGCCTGCTCGAAGCCTTCGCTGATGCTTGCGCCTTCCGAGATCCGCTTCGCCGCGGTGCGGGCCGCTTCCTCCACCGCCCGGTTGCCGAGCAGCCCTTCACCAATCCGGATGCTCTGGAGCACGGACATCCCGGATGCGTACATGAGCGCGAAGTAGTTGACGAACCGGGCAAGGATGAGCTTCTTGCGAAGAGGTCCGACGATCCAGACCCGGAGCCGGAGCGCGTCCATGGTTCGGCGAAGGCGCGGGCTCAGGCGCGCCGCGGCCGCGAGAGCGGCCCAAGGGACTCCGGCCGCGGGCGCGAGGTACCACCAGTCCTGAAAGAACCGCGACACCGCGATGAGGGCCCGAGCATGCGCCGGGAGCTCGTCCCCCATGGTCTCGATGAAGGCGGCGAGCCGGGGAACGAGATAGAGCATGAGGAACACGACGACGCAGCCGATGACCACCGCGACGAGGGCGGGGGCCATGAGCACCTTGCGGAACTGCATCGCCTGCTCGTCGTGCCAGCGCAGACTCTCGGTGAGCCTGCGGAGCACCGCGGGAAGCTGACCGCTCGACTCGCCGGCGCGGATCAGGTTGACCATCATCGAGTCGAACGCTTCGGGATGGCGGGCCATCGCCTCGGAGAGACTGGCGCCCGCGTGGATCGCTTCCACCATGCCGGTGATCACCTCGCGGAGGTGGAACCCCTTGACCGAATCGCGGAGATCCGCGAGCGCCTCGGGAATGGGGACCTTCGCGGCGAGGAGTTGTTCGAGGTGGAAGCAGAAATTGATGAGCTGTCCACGGCGTACCGGGGGATGCAGCGACCAGGTCCTTGCCGTGGGGGCGGGCGTGCAGGAGATGAGGTCCAGATCGAGCCGGCGGAGGCGAGCTTCGAGATCGAGCTCGTTCGCGGCCTCCATCCGGCCGCGCCGAATGCGGCCCCGCGGGTCCATCGCCCGGTAGCGCATCGGGACGAGGGCCACTACTCGGTCCCCCGTTCCGGAGCGGGGGCCGGCGCGGGCGCGGGGGCTGGGGCAGGGGCCGGGGCCGGGGAGGCGTCCCGGGTCAGGTCCACGACCCGCGATATCTCTTCGACCGTCGAAGATCCGTCCGCGACCCGCCGCATCGCGTCGCGTGCGAGCGAGACGAAGCCTCGCCGCTCCGCCGCTTCGAACAGTTCATGGGCGGGTGCGCGCCGGGCCACCAGGGCGTCGAGCTCCGTATCGAAACGAAGGATCTCGGTAAGCGCGATGCGGCCCCGATAGCCCTGGTGGTCGCAGCGGGGACAACCGACCGCGCGAAACGGCGGGAGCGCCGCGCCGCGCTCCGCGTCGGTTCCGGCTTCGGCTTCGGTTCCGGCTGGCGGGTGTCGGTGTGCCGGCCTCGCCGAGCCGCCCGCCGCCGCACCCGCGACGGCGGACGACGCGGCCGGTTCCCGGCACGCCGGGCAGAGCCGGCGCACGAGCCGCTGGGCGACGATCCCGATGATGTGTCCGGCGAGCACGCCGGGGGCGACTCCGATGTCGAGGAGCCGCGGGATCGCGCCGACCGCGGAGTTCGTGTGCAGGGTGGAGTAGACCTGGTGGCCGGTCATCGCGGCCCGGAAGGTCATGGCGGCGGTGTCCGCGTCGCGGATCTCGCCGACCAGGATGATGTCCGGATCCTGCCGCATGAGGCTCCGCACCCCGTTGGCGAAGTCGAGCTTGACCGCTTCGTTGATCGAGGTCTGGCGGATCCGGGACATCGGGTACTCGACCGGATCCTCGAGGGTCATGATGTTGACCGCCTCGCGGTCGAGGTGGGTCAGGATCGAATAGAGGGTGGTGGTCTTGCCGCTGCCCGTCGGTCCGGTCACCAG
This sequence comes from Gammaproteobacteria bacterium, assembly GCA_965223775.1. GTDB lineage: Bacteria > Pseudomonadota > Gammaproteobacteria > HK1 > HK1 > JAJDXW01. The sequence continues at coordinate 326,293 of OZ245021.1, forward strand.
GATGACGCCCTCCGGGCGCTCCATCATCCGGCGCAACTCCGCGAGCGCATCGGGGGACATCCCCAGCTCGTCCAGGGCCACGATCCCGCGGCTGCGGTCGAGCACCCGCAGCACGATGTTCTCGCCGTGCGCGGTGGGGAGGGAGGACACCCGGTAGTCGATGTCGTGGCCGGAGACGGAGAGGGTCATGCGGCCGTCCTGGGGAGCCCGCGTTTCGGCGATGTTCATGCCGCAAATCACCTTGAGGCGCACCGCGATGGCGGACCAGTAGCTGCGGTGAAGGCTGCGTACCTGGCGCAGCACTCCGTCGATCCGGTAGCGGACTCGGAGAAATCCGGCTTCCGGTTCGAAGTGGATGTCGGAGGCCCCTCGTTTCACCGCGTCGGACAGCAGGACGTCGACGAGGCGGACGATCGGCTGGCTGTACTCGTCGGCGGTCGCCGGGAGGCCGGCCGGGTCGCTCTCGCCGGTCTCGATCTCGTGCAGGATCCCGGAAACGGAGAGATCGTGGCGGCAGGCGCGTTCCAGGAATCGCTCGATGTCCGAACGGCCGGCGAGGAACGGAACGATCTCCACCTCGTCGTCGAACAGCGATCGGAGGTGATCGAGCGCGATCACGTCGAAGGGGTCGGCCATCGCGACGGTGAGCCGCCGCGTCGCGCCGTCCGCGTCGCGCTCCAGGGTCAGGCCGACGGCCAGAAACCGCCGCGCGACCGGCTCCGGGATCGCCGCCGTCGCATCGGGCTCCGCCACCGTCCGGGCGAGGTCGACGCTCTCGACCCCGAGGGCGCCGCCGACGGCGTCGCGAATGATCGCTTCGGTGACGAACCCGAGCCTCGTGAGAATGTCCGCGAACCGCGTCCCCGTGCTCGACTGCTCGGTGAGGGCGATCCGGGCCTGGTCCTCGCTGATCGCGCCGGTCTCGACGAGCAGGGTCCCGAGGTGGTCGAGGCCGGCAACCTCGGTGGAGGGGGTGCCGGCTCCTGGCGCGGCCCGTCGAGTCGTCATGGCCGGGCCTCGGCCAGCCGCTGGAGCGCTGCGACCCGCTCGCGGACGGCGCGCACGTCGAAGGCGGGGGGCGAGAGGGCGGCGAGGTCCAGCGCGTCGCGGTAGTGGTCCAGCGCCAGCCGGGGCCGTTCGCGCCGGTCCGCGCTGACCGCGAGGTTGTATGCCGGATCGGGGTTCGAGGGGGCGGCCCGGTGGGCGGCTCGATAGGCGTTTGCCGCCGCTTCCCATTTTCCCTGTCCGGCGAGGGCGTTCCCGAGCGCCACCTGGAGCCAGGCCGTCTCCGGTGCGAGCGAGACCCGCCTCGCGAGCGCCCGTTCGCGAGCCGCCGGGCTCTGGCCGCGGTCGAGCACGAGCGACATCGCCCGCCCGATCTCGTGTTCCGGGTCGAGGGCGATCAGGCGCCGGTACCACGCACGCGCCGTTGCGTTTCGTCCCTCGCGGAGCGCGGCGGCGGCGAGACCGGCCAGGGCGTCCTCCGGGCGAGCCTCCAGCGCTTCGAGGTAGGCGGCTGTCGCGAGCCGGTGGTCGCCCCGCTGAAGCGCCGCCCAGGCCCGGCCGAGAAGTCCGTCCGCGGGGTTCCCGGCCCACGAACGATCGATTCGGAACCGGCCCGAGTCGCCCGCGCCCGGTGACGCCGGCGCCGGCGCCGGCGCCGGCGATACCGCGATTGCGGTTGTCCGGTCGCGATGGCGCGTACCGTGCTCCGGCCCGGCGAGCCCGCCCGCCGGCGGCCACCACCGGCGGAACTTCGCGAGGTCTCCGGCGAGGTTCGGCTCCCGGACCACGGTCGGACGCAGGAACACGATGAGCTCGGTCTTGTCCCGGACCCGGTCCCGGTACCGGAACGCGGCCCCGATCCCCGGCAGCCGGGAGAGGAGCGGAACCCCCGCCGTGTCCTCGCGCGCCTCCTCCCGCATGAGGCCCCCGAGCACCGCGACCTCGCCGCTTCGCAGTCGCAGCACGGATTCGATCTCGCGGACCGCGATCTCCGGGATCCGGCTCACCACCCCGGCCGCCGCGAGCTCCGGGTTCGGGTCGACCACGAATCCGCTCTCCCGGGTAACCGTGGGGCGGATCTTCAGGATGATCTCGCCGTCGGCCGCGACCGATGGGGTCACGAGAAGGATGAGTCCGACCGGGACCGTGTGCAGCTTGGTCTGGACGTTGCGCTCGACCGACGTCTCGCTCGTCTCGGTCCGGACCTCGGAGGTGAAGAACACCCGGTTCTCGGCGATCTTGACGATCGCGGTCTGGTTGTTGAGGGACATGACGAGCGGGGTGGAGAGCACCCGCACGTCCCCGAACTCGTTGAGGAGCCGGATCGTCAGCGAAAGGTCGGGAATGGAGAGGCCGGCGAGGGGCGGGGCGGCGAGGTTCCCGCCGAGAAGGCTGGACTCGATCTCGATTTCGCCGAAGACCCGCGAGAAGTCCACGCCGCCCCGGAAGCGGTCGTCGAGATCGACCTCGACGATCGTCGCCTCGATCAGCACCTGCCGGCGTGCGCTGGCGAGGATGCGATCGAGGAGGAGCGCCACCTCGCGGTGGCGGGCGGCACGCGCCCGCACCGCGATGAGGCTCGTCTCGCGATGCGCGAACACGCTCGCGGGCGCGTCCGGGGCCTCGCCGAGCACCCCTCCCACCGACTCGACCAGCCCATCCCAGAACCGGTGCTCCGCCCTTCCCTTCACGCTCGCGGCCGAGCCGTTCTCCTCCCCGGCCGGGGCCTCGATCCCGCTCCCGACCCCGGTTCCCACCTCGTTCACCGTCTCGGTCTCGCGGTCGAGCAGGACGTAGTCGATCGGGTAGGTGCGCAGCACGGGCTCGTCGCGACGGACGACGAGGGCGCCGTCCTCGATCTCGACGGTGAGCGCGGCGTGCCGGGAGATGCGCTCGAGCAGGCGCTCGAGCGGTTCCTCGACCGCGTTCATGGTCACGCGCGCCTCGATCCCGGGATCGATGTCCATGTCGACACCCGCATCGCGGGCGAGGGCGAAAAGGAGCTCGCGGATGGGGACGTCCTCCACCGAGACGGAGTACGTCTCGACCGGCTCCCCCGGATCGGGCTTCGGCACGGGGGGTGGCGTCTGCACCGGGAGCGGGATGGGGGCGAGCTCGCGATCCTGGGCGGCCGGGAGGGGCGTCGAGCAGCCGGCGGCGAGAAGGAGCACCGCGATCGAGACCGGGACCGCGACGCGAAGCCCGAACCGGGCTGCCGGCCGCCGGCCCACGGCCCCGGCCGCTTCCCGGCCGTCCCTGGTCCCCGCCTCGCCCCCGAGCCGGGTCTTCGCGCCGGCCCCGTGTGGACGGGCGTCTCGCGCTCCGGTCGCCCGCCCCGCGCTGCGCCCGGCCGAGTCCGCTCCGGACGCCGGTCTCGTTCCGCTCCGCCCGCGTTGTGCCGGATTCCTCTTGCCCATGCCCCGTCCACCATCATGGAGCGGGAATTCTGCGAGGGGGCGGGCGGGTCGGAACAGGGGCGAACGGCGCGTCTTTCCGGAGATTTCCGGCCGCCGTTCGTAGGAATCGGAGCGGGCGGGCGTAGGCATCGCGTCCTTGCGTTCCCCACAACGGGTTCTACGGGCTTAGAATGGTTTTCGGTACCGGCATGACCGCCCTCGCCCCGGGGGGGAGGATCGCGTGGAAATCGACTGGACGGCGTTCCTCGTATCGCTCGGGCTGCTGGGCGCGGCCGCGATCCTGGTCGTCCTCGAGGTCTTCGTGGTTTCCTTCGGGCTGCTGCTCATCGCGGCCATCGCGTGCGCGGGCGGCTCGATCTGGTACGCGTTCGCCGCCCACGACGCGGCGGGCTGGGCGAGCGCGATCGTGATTCCCGTCGGGGCGCTCTTCGTGGCCCGATGGGGGCTGGTCCGGATCCGCTCGTCGCGGTCCGCGGTTCCCAAGGCCGAAGTCGTCGCCGACGCGGGCTACCGGCACGTCGCCGAGCGGCTCGCGGTCGGTCCCGGCTCCGAGGGGGTGCTGGTCACCTCGGCGCGACCGGTCGGTCGGGCGCGCTTCGCGGGAGGCGAGTGCGACGTTCAGGTGCGAGGCCCCGTTCTGGAGGCGGGGTCCGAAGTCGTCGTCGAGGGCATCGACGGCCCGATCATCTTCGTGACGCAACCGCCGCCCTGATCGCGGCGCCATCCGCTGCCGGGCCGGTCCGAGGGACTCGCTCCGGGAACCCAGGAGGTCAATCCGACATGATCATCGAACTCATCGGCATCGCGATCGGCGCGGTCATCGTTCTCGTCGTGTTCGCTCTCATCTGGAACTCGTTCTGGCTCTGGTGGCAGTCCATCCTTTCCAACGCCCCGGTGAACCTCATCCAGATCATCTTCATGCGGTTCCGCAAGGTGAACCCCGGCACCATCGTCACCGCGCGCATCACGGCCCGCAAGGCCGGCATCGAGATCATCGCCGACGAGCTCGAAGCGCACTATCTCGCCGGCGGCAACGTCGTGCGGGTGGTGCAGGCCCTCATCTCCGCCCTGAAGGCGAACATCGGGCTCTCGTACGACCGCGCCTGCGCGATCGACCTCGCGGGGCGGGACGTCAAGGAGGCGGTGGACACCTCGGTCAACCCGAAGGTGATCGACGTGCCGTCGGGCACGATGGCCCGCAGCACCATCGACGCGATCGCGGGCGACGGGATCCAGCTCAAGGTGAAGGCCCGGGTCACGGTGCGCACGAACCTGGACCGGCTCGTCGGCGGCGCCACCGAGGAAACGATAGTGGCCCGGGTCGGCGAAGGCATCGTGACCACCATCGGCTCCGCGGAGAACCACATGCGGGTTCTCGAGAACCCCGATCGGATTTCCAAGGTGGTGCTGGAACGCGGCCTCGATTCCGGCACCGCGTTCGAGATCCTCTCGATCGACATTGCCGACATGGACGTCGGAGAAAACGTCGGGGCGCGGCTCAAGATCGACCAGGCCGAGGCCGAGAAGCAGGTCGCCCAAGCGCAGGCCGAGCGCCAGCGGGCGCTCGCGGTGGCCCGCGAGCAGGAGATGGTCGCCCTCGTCCAGGAGAACCAGGCCAAGGTGGTGCTCGCCGAGGCGGAGGTGCCGAAGGCGATCGCGGACGCGTTCCGCAGCGGGAACCTCGGGCTCATGGACTACTACGGCATGCAGAACATCCAGGCCGACACGAGGATGCGGTCGAGCCTCGCAACGGGAGAACGGAGTGACGAGGAGGGCGGTCCGGGCTCGGCGGCGCCGGGCGCCGACCCGCGCTGAGCCCGTGCGGCTGACCGGGTGCCCGAGGCGGGCGCCGTCCCCGGGCGGTGATCGGTGTCCGCGGGCGGTGGGAATGCGAATCGCGGGGAGCGGTCTTTCGTGATCGATCCGAATCGGTCGGGGCTTCGAGCCGTGCGCGCGCCGGGACGGTTCCGGGGGGCCGGCCCGTGCGATGGGGAGCGAGAACGAGAGGGAGTCGTCGGCCGTCCGGCGGCGGCGACCTGAGGAACCGGGATGGCCAATTCACTGAAAGGCCTGCTTCGCGCCAGACTTGAGAAGCTGCAGAAAGAGCTGAAACCGGAGGCGGGCTTCGACCGCCGGGCGTACGGGTACGAGGAGGAGGACGGCGGCGGGGACACCACGTTCGAGGAGGTTGACCGCGAGGGCGAGTCGCCGTGGCGCAGGCCCGGGGATCACCCCGCACGGGCGTCGCCGGATCCGTCGCCAGCGCCTGAAGGTGAGGGCGGCAGGCGCCGCCCCGAGACCGCGCGCCGAGGCCCACCCCGAGTATCGATCGCAGCGGCCGCCAGAGAACGCCGCTCGGCCCGGCTCCACGGTGGTCAGGGCGCCCGGACTCCCGGAGACGCTCCTTTCTCGCCGCATCCGGACGCGCCCGCGCCCGCGCCCGCGGCCGGCGGCAGCCAGCCGCGTCCCCCCCGCGCCCAGCAGCAGGAACGCGCCCGCGGCCGCGGCCGGATGCGCCGCCTTCGCGCGCGGCTCCAGGGGCCGGAGTCGTTGCGCGAGCTCTTTGTGCTGCGGGAGGTGCTCGACCGTCCGGTCGTCCTGCGCGGCCGTCCTCGCGGGCGCCGCCCGTCTTAGGAGTCTGCGCCGCAGAAAATTTTCGCGGCAAGATTTTCCACCAGACCCATCAGAATGCTCCCAATGTTGCTTGTTTCAGGGATTTGTCACCGAAATCGGCGCATTGAAGTGGACTGTATGGGGTCTTGTCCCCACCTCCCGCCTTCGGAAGCGTTCTGCGAATACTCCTAGCCGGGAAAAATCGGTGAGATATTGCGGCCAGGCGGCCGCCGGCCGGGAGATCAGCCCCGGCGGGCGGCGCGGGCCGCTTCGGTCGCCGCGGCGTCGAGCCGGCTGCCGGGCGCAATCACGACCGCGTAGTCGCGCTCGGCCGTCTCGGCCGATATCAAGCCGTCCAACACATCGTCGAGCACCTGAGCCGGGTCGCGCTCGAGCGGGTCACCGTAGCCGCCGCCGGCCGGTCCTTCGCAGACGAAGCAGTCCCCGGTCGCGACCACCGTGTGGGGCACCTTGGAGGGAAGCGTCGCGTTCGACCCGTCGGCCCGCGCGAGCACCAGGGAGGAGGGCCAGCCGTCGCCGCCGCCCCGGAAACCCCATGGCCGGTAGCCGTGCCCTTCACCCTCCACCGAGCCGCCGCCGTCGTCGAGATACTCGAACTCGCGCACCGAGCCGAGGCCGCCCCGCCACCGGCCCGCCCCGCACACGTCCTCGCGGAGCTCGTAACGGCGCACCCGAAGCGGCAGGTGCGACTCGATGTCCTCGATGGGATTGTTGCGGGTATTGGCGTACAGGGTATCGACCGCGTCCATGCCGTCCATCCCGTGGCGCCCCCCGTAGGACCCTTCGAAGATCTCCATGTGCACCCAGTGGGTCTCGCCGCGGAGCCCGGAGAACGCGATCACGTTGAGGTTGCCGATGCCGGCCGACACCTGCTCCGGAACCGCTTGGGCGAGCGCCTTCATCACCGTGTCGGCGAGCTGGTTGCCGGGGCAGAAACGGGCGATGGTGGGAGCGGGAAAGATCGGGTTCGCGAGGCAGCCGCGCGGCGCGACGATCCGGATCGGACGCACGAGCCCCGAATTGACCGGGATGTGTCCGTGCACCGCGGTGTCGAGGAGCACCGAGCGCACGGTGAGCCACACCGCGATGTCCACCGTTCCGACGAGCGGCATGTTGATGGGGCGATCGGGGACCTGGTCGGCGGTGCCGGTGAGGTCCACCGTCATCTCGTCGCCGCGCACGGTGATGGTGGCGACGAGGGGCAGGTTCTTCTTCTTCGGATCGTCGCTGTCGAGGTAGCCGTCGATGAACGTCGTGGCTTGCCAGGTCCCGTCCGGCAGGGCGGCGATGGCGGAGCGCATGAGCCGCTCGGCGTGGTCCTTCGCCGCTTCGCCCGCCGCCTCCACGGTCGTGACCCCGTAGCGTTCGTGCAGGGCCACGAAGCGCTCCGCCCCGATCCGCGAGGCCGCGATCTGGGCCTCCATGTCGCCGACCACGAGGTCGGACGCCCGGATGTTGTCGCGCAGCAACTGCCAGACCGGCACGATCTTGCGCCCCGCTTCGTACACCTTGATCGACTTGAACTGGAGCCCTTCCGCGTAGGCGTCGATGGCGTCCACGATGCCGCAGCTCCCGGGGGTGAGCGCGCCGATGTCGAGGTGGTGGGCGGTGGTCACCGCGAAGCCGACGAGCCGTTCCCGGTGGAACGCGGGAACGATGAAGGCGACGTCCGGGCCGTGGCTCGCGCCGGCGTAGGCGTCGTTGTGCATGATGACGTCGCCGGGCCGGATCTCGTCGCCGCGCTCGGCCATCTGGCGAAGCATCCCCTGCACGTATCCCGGAATGGGGCCGGACTGGAGGGGGGTGGATTGGGCCGATTCCGCGAGCCCATGTCCGTCCGTGCCCACCAGGCCGGCTCCGAAGTCCTCCGACTCGCGGATGATCGACGAGTACGACATGCGCATGAGCTTGTGGCCCATCTCGGTCGCGATGTTCTCGAGCGCGCCCTGGATGACGCTCACGGTGACCGGATCCACCCGGCGGTTGGAGCCGCCGGCGCGGCCGCGGCCTCCGTCCCGGCCGGCGGGTCTGCCGCCGTTCCCGCCGTTCCCGCCGTTCCCGCCATTGGCGCCAATGGCGGCGCGGCTTCCGTCACCGTCGCCACCGCTGCTCCGGTTGCCGCCGTTCCCGGCGCCCTCGGCGCCCTCGGCGCCGTGGCTCGTCGTCGGGCTGTCGCTCATGGTGAATCCTCGATGGTGATGATGAGGTTGCCCGCCTCGTCCGCGCGGGCGGCGCTGCCCGGGGGTATTACCGTGGTCGAGTCGCGTTGCAGGACCACGGCGGGCCCGGGGAACGACTCGCCGGCCGGCAGGCGGTCGCGGAGATAGAACGTGGTCTCGACCTCCGCAAGCTCTCCGCCCGCGGTACGGAAGGTTCCGCGGCCGGTCCTGATCCGGGCCGCCTCGAGCGATTCTCCGCGCACCGGAGGCGGGGCGCCGATGGTGGGGGTATGGCCCACCCCGGCCACCCGGACGTTCACGATCTCGATGGGGCTCTCCTCGAAGACGTGCCCGTACTCCGCCCGGTGCTGCTCGTGGAATCGCCGAAACAGCTCCTCGACTTCGGCCGGTCCGATCTCGCCGTCCGGGAACGGTACCCGCAGCTCGTAGCCCTGCCCGACGTAGCGCAGATCCCCCGACCGCTCGAATCCGACCGCCTCGCGATCCACCCCGTCGTCCCGGAACTGCCTCGCGATCCCCGACTCGACCGCCGCGAGATCGCGGTTGAGGCGGTCGAGGTCGAGATGGTCGCTCACCTGGAACTCGGTCTTGACCGCGTCGTAGCGAAGCTCCGTGGTGAGGAGCCCGACCGCGGAGGTGATCCCCGGGTATGGCGGGACGATGACCTCCGGGATCCCGATCCGCGCCGCCACCTCCACCGCGTGCAGCGGGCCCGCCCCGCCGAATGCGACCAGGGAGAAATCGCGGGGGTCGACTCCCTTCTGCACCGTGCGTGAGCTGATCGCATTCGCCATGTTCGCGTTCACGATCGCGAGCACCCCCTCCGCCGCCTCGCGCTCGTCGAGGCCGAGCCGGCCCGCGAGCCGGCCGATGGCGGCGCCGGCCGCCGCCTCGTCGAGGGCCATTGCACCCCCGAGGAAGTAGTCGCGGTCGAGCCGGCCGAGCACCACGTTCGCGTCGGTCACGGTGGGTTCGCTGCCGCCCCGTCCATAGGCGGCGGGCCCGGGCACCGCCCCCGCGCTCTCGGGTCCGACCCGGAAGCCACCGCCCTGGTCGACCCGGGCGATCGAGCCGCCGCCCGCCCCGATGGTGTGGATGTCGATCATCGACACGAGCACGGGGTACCCGGCGATCCAGGTGTCGCGCGCGGTCGCCTCGGCGAAGCGGCCCTCGTCGACGATGCCGATATCGGCCGACGTGCCGCCCATGTCGAATGTGATGAGCTTGCGGCGCCCGGAGAGCTCGCCCGACCACCGCCCCCCGAGGACCCCCGCCGCCGGCCCCGAGAGCAGGGTGACGACCGGTCGCTCGGATACCGTCCGCACCGTGGCCACGCCGCCGTTGGAGCTCATGACGTGGAGCTCCGCCGAGACCCCCGCCTCCTCCATGCGGTCGCCGATGCGGTTCATGTAGTCGCGCATCCGCGGCCCGATGAACGCGTTCATCGCGGTGGTGGTGAACCGTTCGAACTCCCGGAACTGGGGCGACACGGCGGCGGAGGTGGTGACGAAGCACCCCGGGTGCTCCTCGCGCACGATGGCCGCCGCACGTTCCTCGTGGGCGGGGTCGATCCAGGAGAAGAGGAAGCACACCGCGATCGCCTCCACGCCCTGATCCCGGAGGTGGCGGGCCGCGCGCCGCACCGCCTCCTCGTCGAGGGCGACGAGGACCTCGCCCGCGGGCGGCGCGATGCGCTCGGGCACGGTGAGGCGGTGGCGGCGGCGGACGAACGGCCGATCCTGCCACGGGATCTCCTGCCGGATGGAGTAGTGCTGGGGCCGCTGGTGGCGCCCGATGTGGACGATGTCGCGGTAGCCCTCGCTGGTGATCATCCCCGTGCGTGCGCCGTCGTGGGTGAGGATCGCATTGGTCGCGATGGTGGTGCCGTGGAACAGGTGCCCGACCTCGGCCGGAGAGAGCTTCTCCCGCTCGCAGAGCTCGCTCACCGCGGCGAGCATGCCGAGCGACGGATCGTCCGGGGTGGTCGGCACCTTGTGGATGCGGATGTCGTTGGTCTGGGTGTCGGCGAACACGACGTCGGTGAACGTCCCGCCGATATCGACCCCGATGAATTTCATGTCGTGCCCCGCACCCCGGCTGCCGGGACAAGCATAGGGGAACGCCCCCGCGCTTGCCAAAGGCGGCGCCGCGGCGAATGCCGCCCGGTCGCCATCTTCGGCCCGGCCGCGCATAATGCGGCATGCGGCCCACGAGCCTCACGATGTTCGAGGAAGCGAGGAGCACGCCATGGACCCAATGGAAGCCGCCCGCGGTCGCGCGGTCGTCGTGCAGCCCGAGGAGGGACGCTCCTGGTGGCAGCCGATGCCGGCGAACGGCCACGCCGAGCCGAAGCTCGTCCCGGCCGATACGGGCTTCGGCACGCTGTCGATGGGCTACCAGACGATCCCGCCCGGCGGGCGGGTGCGGCCCCATTCGCACGGCGAGCAGGTCGAGCTCCAGATCTGCTTCCGCGGCCGCGGAAGCGTGGTCGCGGACGGGGAGAGCCATTCCCTCGTCCCCGGGACCGCGTGCTTTCTCGGCCCGGACGTGACGCACGAGATCGTGAACGAGAGCGACGGCGATCTGGTCATGATGTGGCTGATCTCGCCGGGCGGCCTCGAGGACTTCTTCCGCGCGGTGGGCCGGGAGCGGACGCGCGGCGCGTCTGCCCCCGCTCCGTTCGAGCGCCCGCCGGACGTCGTCGCTCTCGAGCGCGACCTCGGCATGAACGACACGACCGCCTCCGGGCGTTAGCCCGTAGTCGCCCGCGCGAAGGCGATCGGGGCGCCGCTCTCCCCGGCTTGACCGAAAACGATCCCCGCGCGGCCGCCCGGAGCGGCTGCTTCGGGGGGGCGGCAGTGGTTTTTCGCCGGCCGGGATTTTCCGGCCGCCGTCAGCCAGGCGGTCGGCCGCCGTCGGGCAGGGCGCCCGCGATGGCGGCGAGAAACGGTTCCGCAAACTCCTTCAGCTTGGCCGCGCCGACGCCGTTGACCTCGGCGAAATCCTCGTCGGTGCGCGGGCGCCGCCGCACCATGTCGATGAGCGACCGGTCGGAAAAGACGACGTAGGCCGGCACGCCTCGCTCCTTGGCGAGCCGCAGTCGAACCTCCTTGAGAAGTCCGAGGAGCGCCGCCTGATCGCCGGTCAAGGGCTCATCGGGTAACGTGGGTACCGTGTCGCGCGTCCTTCGCCTCGCGGCGGGCGCGCTCGCGACCGTGTCTTGGCGATACTGGAAGACGCCGTCGCCCCGCAACAGCGCGCGGCCCTTGTCGGTGATGGCGAGCCCGCCGTAGCCCGCGATGTCGAGCCGCAGGGTCCCGGTGGCCACCATCTGGCGGATCAGGGATTGCCACTCGGCTTTCCCGCGCCCCGCGCCGGCGCCGAAGGTGGGCAGGCGGTCGTGGCCGGCGCGCGCGATTTTCTCCGTTTCCGCCCCGCGCAGGATGTCGATGATGTGCGCCGCGCCGAACCGTTCGCCCGACCGACGGACCGCCGACAGGACCTTCCGGGCGTCCTCGGTGCCGTCGATGCGATCCGCCGGATCGAGACAGACGTCGCAGTTGCCGCAGGCTTCCGCCCGCTCGCCGAAATAGTCGAGCAGGGTGGTCCGGCGACAGGCCGGCGCCTCGCAGTAGCCGAGCAGGGCGTCGAGCCGCTTGTGCTCGCGCCGCTTTCGTTCCGCGCCCGCGTCTTCGTCCTCGATGAACACCCGGCGCATGCGGATGTCGGCGAGGCCGTAGAGCATGAGGGCTTGCGCCGGGGCGCCGTCGCGCCCGGCGCGACCGATCTCCTGGTAGTACGACTCGATGCTGCCCGGCAGGTCGGTGTGGAAGACGAACCGCACGTCGGCCTTGTCGACCCCCATGCCGAACGCGATGGTGGCGACGATGACGACGCCGGGCTCGGTCATGAAGGTGTTCTGATTGGCTTCCCGGCGCTCCTTGTCCATCCCCGCGTGATAGGCGAGCGCCCGCACCCCGTCCGCGGCCAGCAGGGCGGCGGTTTCCTCCGTCTTCTTCCGCGACAGACAGTAGACGATGCCGCTCTCGCCCCGGTGGCGGGCGATGAAGTCCCGGAGCTGGCGCTTCCATTCGCGCTTCATCTCCACCGACAGCCTGATGTTGGGACGGTCGAACCCGAGCACGATGCTCTCCGCCTCGCCCGCGAAGAGTCGATGGGCGATGTCCTCGCGGGTAATGGCATCGGCGGTCGCCGTCAGCGCGGCGATGGGGACCTCCGGGAAGAGGTCTCGCAGCCGGCAGAGGTCTTCGTATTCCGGGCGGAAGGACGGCCCCCACTGGGAGATGCAGTGCGCCTCGTCGATGGCAAACAGCTTGACCGGGAGGCCGGCCAGCGCGGCCAGCATCCGCTCGGTCATCAGCCTTTCCGGCGCCATGTAGAGAAGCCGCGTCCGGCCGGCGGTTGCGCGGCGCCAGGCGGCGACGTTGTCGGCGCGGTCGCGCGAGGAGTTGATGCTGTCCGCGGCAACGCCGGCGAGCCGCAGGGCGGAGACCTGATCCTGCATCAGGGCGACCAGCGGGGATACGACGACGGTGAGCCCGTCGAGAGCCAGGGCCGGCACCTGGAAGCACAACGACTTTCCCGACCCCGTCGGCATCACCGTGAGCACGTTTCGGCCGCCGAGCAGCGCACCGATGGCGGCTTCCTGCCCGGGTCGAAACGCGTCGAACCCGAATACATCCTTGAGGATCCGGAGCGGTGCGGTCATGGTCGCCCCATTATCGACGATTCCCCGGCCGGGAAGGAGCCGCTCCGCTGACGATGATGACGGGGAATGCCCTCACCCGGCCCTGGCCCGAAAATCTCACCAACTTTGTGCTGCGGACACCGATCCATGCACTGTGACGGGCCGTACTCCCGCAAGCCGCTTCGACAGCGCGAACGCGCTGGTGTCGGCTACGCCTTCAGCGCCTTTCGGTCCGCGAAGCTGCGAAGCAGATGCGGCCCGCCACAACACTGTCTCGGCGCCCTCGCGACGAAAGTTGGTGAGATTTACGGGCTGGACGATGCCGCGCTCCACCATCAGCCCCGGTACCCGCGGAGCAGCACCGCCCGACGCCTGGCGCGCCGGTAGTCTTTCCCACCGCGGACGGCAACCCCGGTGTCGCGGCCGGCAATGGCGGGCATCCGCGGGTTGACGGCCGCCGAACAAGCCGGCCGGCGGCGGCAACGGGATGATGCCGCACACAGACTCGTGGCTTGAAATGTACAACTCTTGTACATCCGAGCGAGGCGCGTTAGGGTGCCGCCCTGAAGTTGTCGGTCGAGATGAACCGACCGGGAGTAGCGATCATGGCCGACCCTGCGTTGCCCGGTGAGATCTCCCCGGCGTCTCCTCCTCGGCCCGTAACGGTCAGCGAGTTCCGCGCGCGCCTCGCGGAGATGGTCGGACGTGCGGAGCAGGGCGAGGAGGTCGTCATCGCGCGGGGCCGGCAGCCTGTGGCGAAGCTCGTTCCGCTGCAAGCCAAGCGTCGGCGCAGGCTGGGCGTCCTGCGGGAGCTGATGAGCGACCACGCTCTGGCCGTGCTTGTGGAGACGATTGAGAAGCCGCTCTTGCCGCGCGATCAGGCAACGCTCGAGGGCAAGGATACCGACATCCTCGGGATCGCCGGCGGGCAATAGCCCCGCGTTCATCCGTGCGACTGCTTCTCGACAGCCATGCCCTCCTGTGGATGCTCGCTGATGAGCCGAAGCTGTCGGACACGGCGCGAGCGCTCATCCTGGATGAGGAGAACGAAGTCTTCTACAGCCCGGTGAGCCTGTATGAGCTCCTGTTCAAGGCGAGCCGCGGTCGGCTGCCGCCGGAGGCGATGCACTTGCCCGAAGCCGCAAGGACCTCTGGCCTCGAAGAGCTCGGTCTCACCGCGCCGCATCTCGTCCGGGCGGCGCGCCTCGACTGGGAGCACGGCGACCCGTGGGACAGGATCCTGCTGGCTCAGGCGATCCTGGAAGACATGGATCTGATCTCCGCGGACACGGTGTTCGACGGGCAAACCAGCCGGCGCGCATGGTGACGTGCTGGTAAGGGCGGCGGCGGTCGCCGAACGGATCGGGAGCGCGAGCAAGCCAGCGAGCAGGCGATGGAGGAATTGCGGCATCATGTAAATTGACAACGTCGCAACCAGTGCTGTTGCTGCGTGCGCGCGTCACCAGACGCGGCGTGTTCGTACTTGGTCTCTCGACCAACATTTGCAAGGCTATGACCGCGATATCATCATCCGGATATCGCTCCCACGCTGAGCACTGGCAGAGCGTGCCGGGCCGTCAATCCCGGAGCCGGGTCAAGAATGAGGCGGCGGCTTCGGGTGGATTGCTACCGTTCTCCGGTGGATCCGCCTGCGACGTATTCAACGGCGACTACCTCGGCTTCATCGAGAAAACAATCAAACAATATCAACGGCCCGGGAGGTTCAACTACATGGAGTTGGGTAGCGCCAGGGCCAGCCATGGCAGCATGACGAGCAGGGCCAGCCGGACAATGTCGACGGTCCAGAACGGGGTGACGCCGCGAAAGACGGTGCCCGTCGAGACATCGGGGACGACGCCTCTCAATACGAACACGTTCAGTCCGACCGGCGGCGTGATGAGGCTGATCTCCGTGACCACCACGACGATGATGCCGAACCAGACGGGGTCGTACCCGAGACTGATTACCAGCGGGAAGAAGATCGGCACCGTCAGCAGCAGCATCGACAGCGATTCGAACACGCAGCCGAGCGCCAGATAGACCAGCAGGATGAGCAGCATCACGGTCCCCGGCGAGACGGCGTAGTCCGTGACGAGCGCCCGCAGCCCTTCCGGCAGCCCGGCGAGATTCACGAAGTTCGAGAACACCCAGGCGCCGATGAGCACGGTGAACAACGAGGCGGTGGTGAAGGCCGTCTCGCGAAGCACCTCGAACGTGTCCCTGATGGTCAGGGTGCCGCGCGCGAGTGCGATGATGAAGGCGCCCATTGCGCCCATCCCGGCCGCCTCGGTGGGGGAGAACGTGAGATGGAGCGGCCACACGTCGAGCGTGCCATAGAGCCCGCCAATCACCAGGAAGAACAGCAGGAGCACGGCCCAGACGCCGCGTAGGGCCCGTCCCCGGTCCGCCCAGCTCGTCCGTTCCCCGGCCGGGCCGGCCTGCGGCCGGCGGGCAACCGTGAATCGGACCGCGGCCAGGTAGCAAAGCACGCCGAGCAAGCCGGGAACGATGCCGGCGATGAACAGCTTGCCGATCGAGGTCTCGGTCAGCAGCCCGTAGATGACGAGAATGACCGAAGGCGGGATCAGGATGCCGAGGGTGCCGCCAGCCGCAATCGAAGCCGTGGACAGGCTGTCGTCGTAGCCGAACCGGCGCATCTGCGGCATCGCCACTTTCGACATCGTCGCGGCCGTGGCCAGTGACGAGCCGCAGATAGCCGAGAATCCGGCGCACGCGCAAATCGTCGCCATGGCGAGGCCGCCGCGGAAATGGCCGAGGAAAGCGTTGGAGACCTTGTAGAGCTCGCGCGACAGGCCGCCCTTGTTGACGAACAATCCCATCAGGATGAACAGCGGGACGACGGACAGGCCGTAGTTCTGCGTGGTGTCGATGATCAACCGGCCGACCATCGAGATGGCCCCGCGATAGGAGTTGAGGTGCATGTAGCCGAGCATGCCGACCAGACCCATCGCGATCGCGATCGGCATGCGGAGCAGGACGAGGGCCAGCACCGCGGCGAAGCCGACCAACGCTTCAATCATCGGCCGGCCGGACCAGGTCGGGTGAGACCGCCAACAACAGCCCGCGCACGATCAGCACCAGGGCGGTGACGAAGGTGAACGCGCCAATGAACCAGCCGATGTAGAACTGGGGAATCCCCAGGTACTCGGTGACGTCGCCGTAGCTGCGCGCCCGCTCGGCCAACACCGTGACGCGCTCGGCCGGCCACCACAACATTGTTCCGGACCCAAGGTTGATGGCGACATCGCGCCAGCGGGCCGCGGTACGGGTGAACATCGAGTCGAGCACATCGACCGTAATGTGCTCGGCCCGCCCGGAGACGACCGGAAGGGCGGAGAACACCACGATGGCCATGAGTATTCTGGTCAGCTCGGTGGCTGCTTCGATGGGCGTGTTGATGGTCGAGCGCAGCACGACATCGAAGAACGTCATGATCATCATGACGAACAATGCCGTAACGGCGAGCAGGACAGGTGCGCCGGCCGCCCGGCGCGCGAATCGAACGACGTGGTTCATTGGGCGCGGCCCCCGCAACCGGTGAAGGTCGAGGGGGCCTGGTCAACGAGGCCTCACGGTGGCCGGGCTAGTTCTTCGCCATCTCGGCCTTGACCATGTCGTGCGCCGCCTGGGCGTCGATGCCCTTGGCCTCGATCTCGGCAAGCACGTTCGTGCGAATCTTCTCGGCGATGGCCCCGTAGGCAGCCACATCGGCCGGGGAGGCCGGATTGATCGAATTGTCGGGGGTGCTGGTCGTCACCTCCCGGCCGGCCACGTCGATCTCATCCCACACCGTTCCCGCCATGCGTGATGCCGGTTCGCCGAAGACGTTTTCGTCGAGCGCCTTGCGTACGTCTGCCGGCAGGCCGTCAAAGGTCTCCTGGTTCATGATGATCGCGAACGAGCCGCGGTACAGCCCGCCCGGAATCTCGTAGACGTTCTGGGCCACCTCGGTCAGCTTGAACCCCTTGCGTGCCTCGAACGGCATGACCACGCCGTCCGCGGCATTCGATGCCAGGGTCTCGTAGACCTTCGGGGCCGGGACCTTGATACCGGTGGCGCCAAGCGCGGCGCCGGCATCGCCACCGACCCCGCCCGGAACCCGTAGCTTCATCCCCGACACCTGCTCCAGCGAGGTCACCTTGCGCGCGGAGTGCAGATGTGCCGGGCCGTGGGTCATCAGGCCGATGAGCTTGACGCCCTTGTGCTCGTTGGCGGCCGCGAGGTGCGCCTCGTGCACGCGCCAGTAGGCGACCGACGCGGCTTCGGCGTTGCCTTCGTAACCCGGAAGCTCGATGAGCTTCGTGGCCGTGAACCGGCCCGCCTGGTAGCCGTGAAAGATCCACGACAGGTCGGCCGCGCCGTCCTGGACGAGGTCCATCTGCGCCGGCGGCGGCCCCAGGCGGTACTTGATCTGGGCGGTGACCTTGCCGCCGGTCGCGCGCTCCATCATCTCGATGAGGGTCGGCCACAGCTTGGCGTTGATGCCGTGGGTCGGCGGGGCCCAGCTCGAGATTGTCAGCGTGTGATCGGCGGCCACCGCCATGGTGCTCATGCCGGCTGCGACGCAAAGTGTCAGTAGCTTGAAGATGCGCATCGAAGGCTCCCCCGGGGTTGGCATGATCGGACGCGTCGGGCGAGTGTATTGGAGACCCCTGCGCGATGCACGGCGGGCGACCGGACCCCGGGCCTGGGTGTCGTCGAAGAGCTATCCGGTACGGGGCATCGTGGAAGTGTCGCTATGATCTCGCGCGGGTCGTGTTGAACCGGCCGGCCGGAGATCGGTCCACAACGAGGAAAGACCGCCATGAATCGCGAAACACCGGTACCGGAGGTGGCGTTCAGCCACATGGGCCTCTTCGTACACGATCTGGCATTGATGGAGGACTTCTACCATCGGGTGCTGGGCTTCACCGTCACCGATCGAGGCGAGCTGGAGACGCCGGCGGGCCGCATCGAGCTCGTGTTCCTGAGTCGGGAGCCGCGCGAGCACCACCAGCTCGTCCTCGCTACCGGCCGGCCGCAAGCGCTCGAGTTCAATGTCGTCAACCAGATCTCCTTCCGCATTCCGGACCTCGCGGCCCTGCGGCACTTTCACGCCGTGCTGCAGGGCGAGCGCGTGAACGCGATGGCGCCGGTGACCCACGGCAATGCCATATCGCTCTACTTCCAGGACCCGGAAGGCACTCGGATCGAGCTGTTCTTCGACACCCCCTGGTATTGCACGCAACCGGTTCGCGAACCCGTTGACCTCACCCGGTCCGATGAAGACATCCTGGCCGAGACCGAGCGCCTGGCGCGTTCGCGGCCAGGATTCGCGACCCGTGAAGCCTGGATGGCGAATCTTGCCCGGCAGATGGGTACGCCGCCGGGTGGCTGAGCCGGACTTCGATGTCGTCGTAGTCGGCTTCGGCCCGGTCGGTGCGCTGCTCGCCAATCTTCTCGGCCAGTTCGGGCTTGGAGTGCTGGTGCTGGAACGCGATGCGGATGTCCATCCCCTGCCTCGAGCCGTGCACTTCGACGGCGAGGTCATGCGCGTCTTTCAGGCCGCCGGGCTGGCCGAGGCCGTCGCGGACGTCGCGCGGGCATCGTCGAAGGGGATGCACTTCGTCAACGCCGCGGGCCGGACCCTCATGGTCCGTCGCAGTACCGACGGCCCCGGGCAGCATGACTGGGCGAGCAACTGGTATTTCCATCAGCCGCAGCTCGATGCGGCGCTCCGAAGGGGCGCCGCGCGCTTTGCGAATGTCGATGTTCGCCTCCGGCACGAGGCGCTGTCAGTTTGCGACGCGGGTGACCATGTGTCGGTCACCGTCCGGGACGCGGCGACCGGTGCATCGAGAGAGCTGACGGCGCGCTACCTCGTCGGCTGCGACGGCGCACGGTCGCTGGTGCGAGACGTCATCGGCGCAACGATGCTGAACCTGGGTCTGGATCAACCCTGGCTCGTCGTCGATGTCGTGGCGAACCCCCACTCCGAACGGGCCAGGCAGCTTCCCGACCATACGGTCCAGCACTGTGACCCGCGCCGGCCGATGACCCGGGTGCACGTGAAGGGGTCCCGGCATCGTTGGGAAATCATGCTCATGCCGGGTGACGACGAGGCGGAAATCGTGACGCCCGCGCAATTCTGGCCAATGCTCGCCCACGCCATCGGCCCGGACGATGCCCGCATCGAACGTTCCGCGGTCTATACCTTCCATTCGCTGATCGCCGCCCCGTGGCGCCGCGGTCGAGTATTGCTGGCCGGTGACAGCGCGCACCAGACGCCGCCGTTTCTCGGGCAGGGCATGTGCGCCGGTATTCGGGATGCATCCAACCTCGCCTGGAAGCTGCGGATGGTGGTGGCCGGCGCGGCCGACGAGTCGCTGCTCGATACCTACGAGGCCGAGCGCAGCCCGCACGTGCGGGCATTCATCGAGTTGGCGGTGCGCCTTGGCGCCATCATCCAGGCAACGGACCCGGGCGTGGCCGAGGCTCGCGATGCCGAGATTCGCGCCGGCGGCCCCAGGCTGTTCGATTTTCCGCAGCCGCCGCTCGGCCGGGGGGTGTGGCTGGGTGGGCCGCCCGCGTGTGGCGTCGTCTTCCCGCAGCCGCGGTTGGCCGACGGCCGTCGTCTTGACGAGGCCGTGGGCAATCGGTTCGCCGTGCTCTCGGTTCTCCCGCTCGACGCACGGACTCGCCACCCGGTCGACGGTTGCCGGGCCGGCCTCGATCTCGCCTTCATCGATGCGCCCGGACCGGAAGTCGAACGGTGGCTGGCCGCGCAGGAAGCCGTGGCGGTGATTGTCCGCCCCGACCGTTACGTGTTCGCGATGGCGCGAGACGAGGCGGAGATCCATCGCGCGATCGATGAACTGGTTTCTCGTCTGCGATAGTGGTGGTGCGCCGGGCGAGCAACGCCCGGAGCCGCACGGCCCTCGACCCGGGCTGGAGTCGCCCCGGTCGAGTGGACACTTTCACACTGTGCGGCGGAGGGGTTCAGGTGGCAGGAGCTGGTTCGTCCTGCGCGCCGGAGCACCGGCGCCGGTCCGGCCGGCCGGCTTCGCGGTGGAGCTGGCCCGCGCGGGGCGCACGCCCCGGGGGACGCACGCCGGGGGGCGGCTCGTGAGCTGGAGTGCTCCGCTTCGGCCATTCGCGTTGGTGCGACGGGTCGTTATCGGGGTTGGTTCTCCCGGCCCTTGCGCCACACCGTGGCGAGCCACGGCTGCTCTGCCCGTGGCCGGCCCGGCGGGCGGTAGTAGTGGTGCAGCTCCCGAAAGTCCGCGGCGGTGACGTAGGCTCGCCACGTTTCGAGATCGTGGAAGCAGCCGTAGCGCCCACCGGCCCAGCCCTCCTCGTTGCGGCCTCGCGGGTTCGAGCAGAACAGGACTCCGCCGGGCTTGAGGGTCGAGGCGAGGTCGCAGAGGACCCGGGCGAGCTGGCTGCTCGGCACGTGGAACAGCGAGGCGTTCGCGAAGATCCCGTCGAAGCGGGCGAACGGCAGGTCGAGCGCGAGGAAGTCCTGGTGCAGCACCTCGCAATCGGTCTCGGCGCGCGCGATGGCGGCAAGCTCGCCCGAGCCGTCCAGGCCGACCGCCTCGTGGCCGAGCGCGGTGAACCGGCGCAGGTCCCGGCCGGGCCCGCAACCCAGGTCGAGGATTACGTGGGGCGACTCGCCCTCGATCGCCTCGAGCAGGGCGGCGATGTTCTGGCTGACGTCGTGATTGGCGGTGCCGAGACGGTAAGCCGCCGCCATGCGGTCGTATTCCGCGATCGTGATGGCCGCGACCTCATGCGCCTGCACCGCGTCTTACTTTGGGGTGGGCTTGCCGATCGCGCGAGTGCGCCACCGGGAATCGGCGAGCACCACCGAGGTCGCGATCTGGCGCTCGGGAACGGTCCAGTAGCGTCGCAGCAGTCTTGACTTCTCCGGCCCCGGGACCGGCTCGAACCCATGCCGAAGATAGAATGCGATCGCCCAGTCGGCGGCCGCCCAAGTGCCGATGAGGATCGGACGGTCCTGGCGCCCGCGCAGTCCGGCGAGCAACGCCGATCCGATCCCCGACCGCTGATGGCCCATCGCCACATAGGCGTGGCGGATCAGCGTCACGTCCTCGACCGCCTGGACGCCCATCACACCGACGAGCCCGGTCCCGTCGATCTCGTATCCGTCGAAGGCGATGCCGGCCGCGATCTCGTCGGCCAGCTCCTCGGCGGGCATGTAGGGGTCCTTCCACCGATCGTCCGGGATGACGCCGCGATAGGCCTGCGCGGCCTCGTTGATGATCGCGAGCACGCGCTCGAAATCGTCCGCCGTGCAGCGCCTGATCATGGCCGGGCGGGGAGCGCGCCGACCCGGGCGCGGTTGTGGAAACGGGGCGAACCGAAACCGATCCGCGACGCGAATCGGAAGTCAGCGTCCGTCGTGACGATCGTGAAGGTCTCCACCGGCTCCGCTCCCCTCTCCCGGCGCTCCCGGAGGCCCGCCGTGCATCGACAGGGATTCTAGCCCGGAAAAATCACCGATTTCTTGGCTAGCGGACGCCAATCTGTCGCTTCGCGCTCCCAGGGTCTCCGCGGTAGCGGGCCGTACTCCCTCAAGCCGCTTCGACAGCGCGAACGCGCTAGTGTCGACTACGCCTTCAGCGTCGTTCGGTCCGTGCGGCCCGCTACCACGGCATTCTGCTTCGCAGCTTCGCGGCGCCCTCGCGACGAAAATCGGTGATTTTCCGGGCTGGTCGAACGGGCCGACATCCCGTGGTTTGAAGCCAGGGCAGTGTTCCCGTGAATTTCCGCTGGGCGCAACCCCGCCCGTCTCGCGGCCGGCGATGCAGCCGCCGCCGTCAGGGCGTTCCTGCGCGCGGTGCGCGCATGGCCTCGATACTCCTGCGGGGCCGCGGCGGGCCTCGTTGCCGGGCCGGATGGCGTCTGTCAGAGTGCCGTCCAGTCACCTTCGGAAAAGGCACATGCCGAGGCCGGAACCGCGCCCGGGAATACTGGAAATGCCTGCCTTCATGCGCGGATTGTCCAGGGTTGAAGGACGCAACGAAGTCATCAAGCTCTCCTCGAACGAGAACCCGTTTGGGCCCAGCCCCCTCGCAGTTGCGGCGGCCACGGCCGCACTCGACACCATGCACCTTTACCCCGAGACCGGACACACCGCGCTTCGCGACGCGATCGGACGACACTTCGGACTCGATCCGGAACGGATTTTCTGTGGCGCCGGTTCGGACCAGGTGCTCAGTCTGCTGGTTCAGGCCTATGCGCAGTCCGGTACCGAAGTGGTTTTTCCCGCCAATGGCTTCGGCAAGTTCCGGCTCTATGCGATGGGTGTGGGCGCGCGCCCGGTAGCAGCACCGGAACGCGACTTCGTGGCCGATGTCGACTCCATCCTGGCCGCGGTGAACGAGCGCACGCGAATCGTGGTGATCGCGAATCCGGACAATCCTACGAGCACCTGCCTCGGCGGAAGCGAAATTCGCCGACTCCACGCCGGTCTTCCCGCGAACGTCCTGCTGATTATCGATGCCGCCTATGCCGACTACGTGCGCATTCGCGACTACGAACCTGGCAGTGGCCTCGACGCCGAGAACGTGGTGATGTCGCGGACCTTTTCGAAGATCTTTGCGCTTGCGGCGATGCGGATCGGCTGGGTCTGCGCCCCACGACACGTGATCGACGTATTGGAGCGGCTCGAACCGTCGTTTCCGCTCACTGCGCCGGCGATGGCAGCCGCCATCGCGGCGCTCGACGACCGCGAGCACAGCTTGCGTTCACGCCGGCACAACGACGAATGGCTGCCACGCTTCAGCCAGCGCCTGGCGGGGTTGGGGCTCAAGGTCTATCCAAGCCAGGCCAATTTCGTGATGGTGCGATTTCCGGAACGCGGGGCCCGGGGAGCCGAGGCCGCCAATCGTCACCTGCTGTCGAAGGGCATCATCGCCCGGCGCTTCCCGGATCCTGCGTTCGAAGACTGCCTGCGCATCACCATTGGCACGGCGAAGGAGATGGAAGCAACGACTGCCGCCCTGGCGGACTGGCCGCCAGTCGGCCACAAGAGGCCCGCATAGGGCCGGCCTCATCGGCGGCTTCGCGGTGGATGCCCGGACGGCGGCGGCCTTTGGGCTCGCACGCGCCGGTCGTCCCATGCCGTGTCTCTGCCACGCTGCTTCAAACGGATCATCGACACATTCCCGAACCTGATTGCGCACAAGGCTCAGGTTGGGGCTGGCGGTTTCCCGGGAGCGCGGGCTTCCAGCCCGCGGGCGGTCCATGCGGGCTGGAAGCCCGCAATCCCGGGAGGCCCACGGTCCCTGGAAGGCGGCGATCCCGGGTATCGCGTGCTCCCAACCTGAGCTTCGTGCGTAATCCGGTGCAACCATACGGACCCGACTGGCTCACTGGATGAGCTTTGTACGTAGCCAGGTTCCCGGGTACGACGCACGGATGTCGCCCGGTTCCCGGAAGCAGGGCACTGAAGCGTCGCGCAACGGCTGGTAGGCTTCGCTTCCCGCGGCGCTCGCGCCGCACGCTGCCCCGCCGCATGGAACGAGTTGCGCATGAACCCCGATCGAGTCCGCCGCCACGTCGAGGAGCTCTGGGACGATTCCATCGTGCCCGAGCTCGTCGAGTACATCCGCATTCCCAACAAGTCGCCGCACTTCGATCCGGACTGGGCCGAGCACGGCTACATGGAGGCCGCGGTCTCGCACATGGTGCGCTGGTGCGAGGCGCATGCGCCCAGGGGGATGCAGCTCGAGGTCGTCCGGCTTCCCGGCCGCACCCCCCTCATCTTCATCGAGGTTCCCGGTGAAGGCGACGACTGCCTGCTCCTCTACGGCCACCTCGACAAGCAGCCCGAGATGACCGGCTGGCGCGACGGCCTCGGGCCCTGGACGCCGACGCTCAAGGGCGATCGGCTCTACGGGCGCGGGGGCGCGGACGACGGATACGCGATCTACGGCTCGCTCGCCGCGCTCGGGGCGCTGCATGAGCAGGGGATCCCGCACGCGCGCTGCGTGGTGATCATCGAAGCGTGCGAGGAGAGCGGGAGCTACGACCTCCCCCACTACATCGAGGCGCTCCGCGATCGAATCGGCACGCCGAGCCTCGTCGTGTGCCTCGATTCCGGCTGCGGCGACTACGAGCGGCTCTGGTGCACCACCTCGCTCCGCGGGATCGCGGGCGGCACGCTCAGCGTCGAGGTGCTGGAGGAAGGCGTCCACTCCGGGGACGCGGGCGGGGTGGTGCCCTCGACGTTCCGCATCCTTCGCCAGTTGCTCTCGCGCCTCGAGGACGAGCGCGACGGGCGGATCCTCGTCGACACCCTGCACGCGCAGATCCCGCCCGAGCGGCGCGCGCAGGCCGAGGAGGCGGCGGCGGTCCTCGGCGATCGAATCCACGCGAGGTTCCCGTTCGTGGACGGGGCCGGCCCGGCGACCACCGACCCGGTCGAGCTCGTGCTCAGCCGCACGTGGCGGCCGGCCCTCGAGATCACCGGCGCCGGCGGCCTTCCCGAGATCGGCAACGCGGGCAACGTCGCCCGCCCCCGCACCGACGTCAAGCTCTCCCTCCGCCTCCCGCCGACCTGCGACCCGCAAGCGGCGGCCGAGACGGTGCGCGAGCTTCTCGAGCGCGAGCCGCCGCACGGGGCGCGGGTGCGATTCTCGTCCGACCACGCCGCGCCCGGCTGGGAGGCGCCCGCCATCGCCCCATGGCTCGACCGCGCGGTACGCCGCGCTTCCTCGGCGTACTTCGGTCCCGAGGCGGTGTACATGGGCGAAGGGGGAACGATCCCGTTCATGGGGATGCTCGGCGAGCAGTTCCCGCGGGCGCAGTTCCTCATCACCGGGGTGCTCGGCCCCGAGTCCAACGCCCACGGTCCGAACGAGTTCCTGCACATCCCGACCGGCAAGCGGCTTACCTGCTGCGTCGCGGAGGTGATCGCCGCCCACCACGCCCGCCCGGCCGTCAGGTAAGCCCTCGCCGCGCGCTGGGTCGTTGCAAGCCGGTCGGGCCCGGCGACCGGGACATGCAATCGGCCCGGACCAGCGCATTGGACACGCAGAACGCGCACGGTCCACAACCACCATCCCCGGTGGGTGATGATCATGTACTACCCCCAGGACATCTACGAGCGCATCGGCACGCCCGAAGCCGACCGAGCTCTCATCCGCTTTCTCAAGAGCGCGGTGGTCCCGCTGACCGTCGACGGCAGCCTGTTCTGAACCTCGCCTTTCTGCGGGTCGCCTTCCCGCCGCTCGCCCTCCGGCCGCTCGCTTACGAATACTGCGGCCAGGTGTCGCTCAGGCGATAGCCTCGCGGCCACGGATCGGCCGGATCGATGGTGTGCTGGTGGGTCCCCGTCAGCCAGGCCCGCCCGGCGAGCGAAGGCACGATCGCGGGGCGGTCGCCAACCCTCGCCTCGCGTTCGATCCGGCATTCGAAGCGGGAGTCGATCGGAGAGACCCCCACGAACGGATCGCCGGTCGCGAGAATGCCCTTCGCGTGCAGCACCGCGAGACGCGCGGAGCAGCCGGTCCCGCAGGGCGATCGATCGACCTTGCCCGGACGGATGGCGACCGCGTTGCGGCCGTGGGCGACCCCGTCCCGGTACTCGAGCGGCGCCGCGAACTGACAGAACGAGAGGTGCGCCCACGCGGGCTGCTCCGGGTGCCGGAAGCCGAGCTGCTCGTCCGCCGCGCGGGTGATGCGAACGCCGGTCTCGGCGAGGTTGCGCGCCTCGTCGGGGCCGAGCGCGAATCCGAGCCCAGGCGCGTCCACGATGACGAAGCTGTCGCCGCCGTAGGCGGTGTCCACCTCGAGCGTGCCGAATCCCTCCACCTCGAGCGGCGCATCGAGCTTGTCGGCGAAGGACGGGACGTTCCATACCCGCACCCTCTCCACCTTGCCGCCGCGGCAGGACGCGGCCACCTCGATGAGCCCCCCCGGCGCCTCGAGCACGATGCGCGTCTCCGGCTCCGTCATCGGGAGGACCCCGGTTTCGAGCAGCACCGTCGCGACGCACAGGCTGTTGGAGCCGGACATGGGCGGGGTGTCGGCGGGCTCCATGATCACGAAGCCCATCCGGGCGGCCGGGTCCACCGGTGGGACGAGCAGGTTCACGTGGCGAAACACGCCGCCCCGGGGCTCGTTGAGCACCACGTCGCGCAGCCACCCGTCTTCCGCGATGAACCGGCTCTGCTCCCAGAGCGTCGCGCCGGGCGGCGGCGCCACCCCGCCGACGATGACGTCCCCGACCTCGCCCTCGGCGTGGCAGCTCACGACATGGATGACGTGACTTGCGCGCATCTTTCGGAGTGTCCGCCTGACCCGCCCGCGCCCGATGAAGCGACTCCGAGCGGGAGGAGTGTCTGGCCGGCTGTTTCCTGGTTGGCGAGGGTGGCGGGTGGCAGCCCGTAGTGTAGCTGTCTTCTGCGAGACCGCCCGCCCCGCCCGGATGGAAGCGGCGTTCCGAGGGTCGAATGGGGGACCCCGGACGCCGGATCCCTCGAAATCCGGCGCGGGCTGCCGACCCTTTGGGGGATCGCTTGCGCCTTCAAACTCGCCATGGCCGTCCTGCTCGTGGTCTCGATGATTTCGTTCGTGCTTTCCGGGCTCGTCTCATGAGCCACCGGCGGCGGCGATTCCATGCCAGGTAGCCGGCTGCTCCGTCCCACGGAAGCTTCGAGGCCGTTATCACCAACAGTCCATAGCACAGGCGGTAGAGCTGGGTCTGGTCGAGCTTCTGATGCAATCGCCACCCAGCCAGACTCCGAGGGGGATGACGGGCAACGAAATCACCATGAGCCACCACAGTTCACTCGAGGTGCCTGCCACCCAGAGCCATGGGATGAACTTAACGTGCGAGGCTGCTACCGGTACGGCGCGCCGGGGGTTGCAGAACCGTCCGGTGGCTTCGAACACGTCTCGTCGGTCTGAGGCGCAGCCTCGCTGGATGATGTTCCAGGGGAGCGGGGTTCGGCAGTTCGACAGTTGCCGTCCGGGTTCTCCTCGAACCCCTCCGTTTGCGAATCCTGTCGCAGGGCCACGACAAACGGCCGGAGGTTTCTCTCGGCCTCACCGTGGATCCACGAGAGGCGGCAGCACTGGAGCGAGTCCTTCGCGGGCGCGCGAGCACAGCAATGGAGCCCACGGTGTGCCGGTCGACGCCGGCGGCAGCAGGGAGCACTGGTCGGGGCAAAGACGGAAGAGACGACGTGCTCGCGCGCTACGACGACAACCGGAATGGCAGAATCACGTGCAAGGAGGCCCGGCGGGACGGGATCGCGCCCGTTCACCGGAAGCATCCGGCTTGCCGCTACATGCGCGACGGGGATGGGGACGGAGTAGTCTGCGAGTGAACGACCGGACGACCACAGGAGGCCCAAGACCGTGAAGGACATGAGACGCTTCATCGAAGGCATGCCGAAGGCCGAGCTGCACGTCCACGTGGAGGGGACGCTCGAGCCCGAGCTCAAGTTCGAGCTCGCACGGCGAAACGACATCGAACTCCCCTACCAGTCGGTCGAGGAGATGCGGGCTGCCTACGACTTCGACGATCTGCCGTCCTTCCTCCGGGTCTACTACGAGGGCATGAGCGTCCTCAGGACCGAGCAGGACTTCTACGACTTGACGACCGCCTACCTGACTCGGGCGCATTCCCAGAACGTGCTCTATGCCGAGATGTTCTTCGACCCCCAGGCGCACACCACGCGCGGCATCGCCTTTGACACGGTGATCCGCGGAATTCGCCGGGCGCAAGGGGATGCGCAGGATCGGCTCGGGATTCGCACCCAGCTCATCATGTGTTTCCTGCGGGACATGAGCGCAGAGTCAGCGATGGCGACACTGGAAGAGTCCCTTTCGTACCGGGACTGGATTGTCGGCGTGGGACTGGATTCGGACGAGAAGGGCAATCCGCCGGTCAAGTTCAAGGCGGTGTTTGCGAGGGCGCGCACCGAGGGCTATCGCCTCACCATGCACTGCGACGTGGACCAGGAGAACTCCACCCGGCACATCTGGCAGACCCTGGACGTCATCGGTGTCCACCGGATCGACCACGGGGTCAACCTCAGCGATCCCCTCATCTTTTTTGTAAGGAATCGTTGTTAACGATTTGATTTGATCCAAATCAGTATAGCGAAAGCACAGTTTTCTAATTCCTTGTACTCAATTTGCACCTGCGATGGGTCCGTTGACTCGAATATTGTGCTCCACTTTTTCCCCCAAGTCCGACTTCGGACTTGCACGGGCAGGAGGTTGGAAACAAAATAACTGTTTTCGCCTCTGAGGGTGGATGGTGAAAGCCCGAGACGTACTTCGCGAAGACCATCTGATTTCCTTCATCACCGAGCTGTACGACGGCGACCTGCACGCCAAGCGGGTCTTGTCGCTCGCCTACGGTACGCTCGGAGTCCTGACCAGTGCCTCCTTGGCCGTCCATGCCATTGGACAAGGTTTGGCCCACGCCCGTGGCACCCTGAGCAAACACGGCGTCAAGCAGGTCGACCGGTTGCTCAGCAATACCGCCATCGAATTGGACGATTTCTTTTCGCACTGGGTGCCTCATGTGATTGGAGCGCGAGAGGAGATCGTGGTGGCATTGGATTGGACCAGCTTCGCTCGCGATGGGCACGATACGTTGATGTTGTCGATGCTCACCGAGCATGGCCGGGCCACGGCCCTGATGTGGGAGACGGTATCGACGGCGACGTTGAAGGACAACCGCAACCGTTATGAGGACGAGTTGCTGTATCGGTTCTCGGAGGTGGTGCCCGATGGGGTAGAGGTGACGGTGGTCGCGGACCGGGGGTTTGCAGACTGTAACTTGTTCAAAAACCTGGACGAAGAGCTGGGATTCGGCTATGTGATTCGGCTGCCCGCAAGCTACTATGTCACCAGTGAGAGCGGGGAGCGGCGCTTGGCGTCGCAATGGGTCGGCCCGGCCGGGCGAACCCGCACGTTGCGAGCTGCCCACATCACCGACGCTCACCAGCTGCCCGTCGGCACGGTCGTTTGCTTGCGCGACAAGAACATGAAGGACACTTGGTGTCTGGTGGCCAGTGACCGAAACGCCGCACCCCGGCTCCTCATCCAATACTACGCAAAACGGTGGGGGATCGAAACGAGCTTTCGCGACCTGAAGGACCGGCGCTATGGCCTTGGCTTGTCGTCGATGCGTACCTCGTGCCCCGAGCGCCGCGACCGGCTGTTGTTGCTCAGTGTATTGGCAATTGCGTTGTTGTCATTGCTCGGGGCCGCCGGAGAGCGTATCGGCTATGACCGGTGGTTGAAGGTCAATACCGTGAAACATCGCACCCATTCGTTGTTTCGCCAAGGGCACATGCTCTATGAACATATTCCCAACTGGCCACCGGAACGATTGCGACCGTTGCTCGACGAATTCGCCGCCATGCTGGCCGAACACAGGCTATACAAGAGAATGTTCGCCATCTTGTGAAAATATGAGGGGATGCTTAAGGGGGTCAACTCGCTCGAGGACGAGGCGCTCTGCGACGAGATCGTGCGCCGGGGCCTCGCCGTCACGGTCTGTCCCATCTCGAACCGCTACGTCGCGGGGAGCCTCAAGGCCCTGGAGGTTCGGCGCATGCTGGAGAAGGGCATGCGGGCAACCGTCAACTCCGACGATCCGGCGTACTTTCCGGGCTACATGAACGAGAACCTCGTCTCGACCTGGGAAGCAGCAGAGCTGACCCGGGATCAGATCGTGCAGCTCGCCGTCAACGCCTTCGAAGCGAGCTGGCTGGCGCCGGAGGAGAAGCGTGCGTTGCGCGGCCGGCTGGACCGCCATGTCGCCTCGAAGGAAGGAAGGTGAGGGCGCGCGACATTCGGTCGAGGGCGCCGGGTAGCGACCAGAGGCACTCCACCGGTCTCGACACCGCGCCGTGGTTCGGGGCACCGGTATCCAGGCCGCCTGAGAGCGTGCTACCGCCAGCCACACGCCGAAAGGAAGGAAAATGACCGATGCCAGACAAGACATCCATGTTCGACCGTGCCATGCCGGTGCTCGCTTCGCTGGATATCGCGGCCTCGCTCGACTTCTTCCACAAGCTCGGTTTCGAAACGCACGACTTTGGCGACCACAACTACGGCATCGCCATCCGCGAGCACATCGAGATCCACTTCTGGCATTGCACGGACAAGCACATCGCCGAGAACACCTCCTGCTACGTCCGTGTGAACGACATTCATGCGCTGCACGCAGATTTCGCCAAGCGCTTCGATGTGGGTGAGGTCGTCGAAACGCCCTGGGGCATGGACGAACTGCATGTTTACGACCCGAGCGGGAGCCTGGTGAAGTTCGGTCAATCGACAGACAGGCTCATCCCGGCGGACACCGGACAAGAAGCGCCCTCGGACTGAATGGGCCTGCACATGTGCGCGCCGCGCGTCCTTCCCCCTTGCACTGACAATCTCAATCCGCCTCACCGCCCCACGCCGCCATGATCGAGCCCATCGTGAACGACTTTCCTGTTCCATGAGTGCAAGATTGAAAGCAGGAAACACGGTTCCATCGACATTACGTGAAAACCGTCGCCTACTTGCGCGTGTCCACCGCCCAGCGGTGGATGCTGGAAGGACATCTCAAGGCGCTGCCGCGCTGATCCACGGCAGCATCTCCGAGCCGCAAACAAGACCCCGCGAAAGTTCCCGAGCTTGTAGGGAGCGAGCGAATCGAGCAGAATCGCGGAGATAGATTCGCCACACGCGTCGCCTCCGAGGAGGGCCATTAGCAATGACGTACCTGGTTACGGGTGGCACTGGACTCATCGGATCGCGCGTCGTTCGTGACCTCGTTCGCGGCGGCGAACATGTTGTCGTATATGATTGGATGCCGGATCGAAGCGTCCTCGCCAGTCTGTTGTCCGATGAAGAAATCGACGACCTCGCCACGATTGTGAGGGGAGATGTCACGGATCTGCCCAATCTGTTCCGTGCGATCACCAGGAATCAAGTGGAAACGATTGTTCACACCGCATCGCTTCTGGTCTCGGATTCGAATGAGAATCCGCTCATGGCACTGAAAGTCAACTGCGAGGGCACGATCTGTGTATTCGAAGCGGCAAGAACGCTGGGCTTGAAGAAGGTCGTGTGGTCAAGCTCCAATGCCGCGTTTGGGCCGCACGAGATGTATGCCCAGGAATTTATCCCCAATGACGCGCCTCACTACCCGCAGAACATGTATGGCGCCACGAAATCATTTAATGAGGTCGTTGCGCAACATTATTTTGATCGATTTGACGTAGACGTTACAGGCATCAGATATATGCACGTCTACGGCGGCGGCCAGCGCCGCGGTTTCTTCGCCGAGATAGTTCGTGAGCTAATGCTCAAACCCGCAATCGGGAAGCCGGGCCGCGTTCCTCATGGCGAAGCAGTCATCGGCTGGAGTTACGTGGACGATCCCGCACGGGCCACGGTCATGGCAAGCAAGGTGTCGACGACAAGGACGAGGTCATACTCGATCATGGGTGACATACATTCCGTCAGTGAAGCGTCTGACTATGTTCGCGAACTTCTTCCCGGCACCGATATCGTGACATTGCCCGGCGGCTTTACCGGCGATCCGGTCAGGTTCGAGACTCATCTCATCGAAGAGGAAGTCGGCTATCGCCCGGAATGGTCGATGGAACGCGGAATAAGGGAAACCATAAATCTGGTCAGAGCGTCGCACGGCCTGCCATCAGTTTGACTCTGTCCAGCGCGCAGTGCATCCGAAATCCCGATGCGTTATCCTTGACGAAACACCAACCCCCCGGGATGTCCGGGCCTGGGTTAAATGGAGGAGTTAAAATGGCAAAAAAGACCCTTGCAGAAATCTTGTCAAGATTCCACCACATGGGGGTGATTGTCGAGAACGCGGACGAATCCGCAAAGTTTTTCGAAAATTTAGGTTTTGAGACATTCACACGCTCTAAATTGATACATTACGACCGCAAAGTCCACGGCAAGCCCGTCGACGGTGTCAAGATGAAGGCGAACGTCACGCGACTGGGTCCAATCGGATTCGAGGTAATCGAACCGGTCGTTGGAAATTCCATTCAACGAGAATGGCTGAAAAATCGGGGACAGACCATCAACCACATATGCTTCATCGTAGATGACATCGACGAAGCGACATCCGTCATGCTCGACTCGGGGTTTTCCGTCATCTCAAGCGGCAAGAACGAAGGCGGCGGTGGAATGGCGTACTTTGTCCACGAGAATATGGACGGTGTTCAAATCGAACTCGACGAATTGCCGCCGCACTTGAGCGGCGATCGATACTGGGGTTACAAGCCCTGGGAAAAGTAGCCACTTTCATGGAGTACGACCTTCGGTAGGCGCGACTGCGCTTACCGAGGCCCCGGCGAATCGCCTCATCCATCGGTCCTGCAGGGTACCGACGATGCCCTTGGGCATGAAGATGATAAACAGGACCAGCATCACGGCATATATCGAGGTGTCCAATCCAACCATGGTCGTTCCGATGATGACTCGTAACGATTCGGCGAGCACATGAAGGCCCCATGGCCGAGAGAGGTAAGTCGAAATCGACCCATCAAGGACCAGCTCGTGTAGATGAACGCCCAAATGAGAATCATGATCAGGATATGCAAGTAATATTGTGGCGTTCCGATGAACGGAACGGACAGCAAGACACCACCGACAACCCAGGGCCAGGGCCTCTTCATCATTGGCCTCTCAAGAATCCCCGCGGCCGAATGAACATCATCACAATGAATATCCCAAAAGCATAGACATAACCCCACTCGAACTCGCCATATAGCCCATCAATGGAAATGATCTCGCTCAATACGAATGCAGCGATGAAACCGCCCAGCAAATTGCCGAGCCCCCCCAGCGCGCAGATGATGAAGGTGATCGGGCCGAACGTAAGGCCGACATAGGGGTGAACGTCGTACTGCAGCATTAGGAGTGCTGCCGCGAGCCCCGCCATTCCGCCGCCGATGACCGAGGTGAGCAGATAGACCTTGCGGGTATCCACTCCCATCAGCACCATGATCTCGTGGTCCTGTGCAATGGCGCGGATTGCCATTCCAAGTGAACCGCCCCGGGAATTCCGGAGACTGTTTTGTTTGAGTCACGCGGCCAGAGCCGTGTGCTCGTTTTGGCGATAGCACGCCGCTTCGGCCTCTGCCGGAGGGCGATTTCCGATCGGTTCGAGGATCCGTCGGTTGTTGAACCAATCGACCCATTCGAGCATTGCGAACTCCACCGTCTCCAGGCCTCGCCACGGGCCGCGGGGTCGAATCACCTCGGCCTTGTACAGCCCGATGATGGTTCTGCTTCGCAGCTTCGCCGGCCAGGGCGTTATCGTACGAATCGCCGACGCTCCCGACCGATTGCTCGATGCCGGCCTCGGCCAGGCGTTCGGTATAGCGGATGGACAGATATTGCGACCCGCGGTCACCGTGGTGGACCAAGGCATCGCGAGGGTCCACCACGCGGGCGTACAGGGCCTGCTCGAGCGCGTCAAGCGCCAAACCAGTGCGAAGCGAGTTCGACACCCGCCAGCCCACGATGCACCGGGCATAGGCATCGATGACGAACGCGACGTAAACGAACCCCGCCCAGGTCGCGACATACGTCTAGCCCGCAAATCTCACCAACTTTCTGCTGCGGACACCGATCCATGCACTGTGACGGGCCGTACTCCCGCAAGCCGCTTCGACAGCGCGAACGCGCTAGTGTCGGCTACGCCTTCAGCGCCTTTCGGTCCGTGCGGCCCGCCACAGCACTGTCTCGGCGCCCTCGCGACGAAAGTTGGTGAGATTTCCGAGCTGGTCCGCGAGCCACAGGGCATTGGGGCGCAGGGCCTGGAACACCCGGTTGACCCGGTCCGCCGGGCACGGAAACGTCGCCACTGCGGTCGTCTGGCTACCGGGCGCAGGATGCCATCGCGCCCGCATTCCGAACAAGGTCGGCCTGAAGTGCAACAGATGCCACGAGCGGAATCCATTGCCGCGTGAGGAACCCCCGCTCGGACCACTTCATCCCCGGTGGCTCGACGGCAGCGTCCTGCTCCACCGATCGACCCGAGTTCTCTTGGCCGTCGACATCGGCGCGGTGT
Organism: Gammaproteobacteria bacterium; assembly: GCA_965223775.1. Classification (GTDB taxonomy): domain Bacteria; phylum Pseudomonadota; class Gammaproteobacteria; order HK1; family HK1; genus JAJDXW01. The sequence continues at coordinate 360,334 of OZ245021.1, forward strand.
CCCCGGCGCGCGGCCGGCAGCATAATGGCGGCTTCGCCGCATGGGCCGGAGAAGGGCACAATCGCATGGTCGATCTCGCGCATCTCACGCTTGCCGGGGCCGCTCGGGAAATCGCGGCGCGGCGGCTGTCGTCGGTCGAGCTGGTCGAGGCGACGCTCGCGCGCATCGAGGCTTTCGACCCCCGCCTCGACAGCCACGTGACGGTCATGGCCGAGAGCGCGCGCGCGGCGGCGAGGGCCGCGGACAAGGAAATTGCCGCGGGACGCCGGCGCGGGCCGCTGCACGGCGTCACCGTCGCCCTCAAGGACATCTACGACACCGCGGGGGAGCTGACCGCCGGCGGTTCGAAGACCCAACGGGACCGGGTGCCGGCGGATGACGCCGAAACGGTGCGCCGGCTGAAGGCGGCGGGTGCGGTCATTACGGGCAAGCTCGCGACGCATGAGTTCGCCCACGGGGGTCCGAGCTTCGACCTGCCATGGCCTCCGGCCCGGAACCCCTGGGATGTCGAGCACTTCACCGGAGGCTCGTCGAGCGGTTCCGGCGTCGCGGTGGCGGCTGGGCTTTGCCTCGGCGCGCTCGGCACCGACACCGGCGGTTCCATCCGCGGGCCGGCCGCGCTTTCCGGGGTCGCCGGGCTGATGCCGAGCTACGGGCTGGTGAGCCGGCGCGGCGTCATCCCCAACTCCTTCACCTTCGATCATTGCGGGCCGCTCGCCTGGACGGCGGAGGACTGCGCGCTGCTGCTCGATGCGCTGGCCGGACACGACCCGCAGGACCCGCGCTCCCTCGACCGGCCGCAACGGCCGGCGCCGGCCTCCGTGGCCGGTTTGCGCATCGGCCTGCTGCGCCATTTCTGGGAAGAGGACCTGACCGTCGGGCCGGAGATGATCGCCGCCTGCGAGCACATGGCGGAGGTCTTCCGCGACCTCGGCGCCACGGTCGAGACGGCCCGCATCGCGCCGGTGCAGGACTGGTATGACGTCAAGATCACGATCGCCGAGAGCGAGCTCTTCAACGTTCACCGGCGCAACCTCCAGACCCGCCCGCGCGACTTCGGCCAGGACTTCCTCTCCCGCGCGCTGGTCGCCGTCTGCTTCACGGCGCAGGACTACGTCGCGGCGCACCGGCGCTGGCGTCAGCTTCTGCGCGCGATGGAGCCGGTACATGCACGCTTCGACCTGCTGATCGCGCCCTCGGCGACCGGGCCCGCACCCCGCCTCGACGCGCACGACACGTCGAACTTCTGGCGTTTCCCCAGCATTACGACGCCCTTCGACGTGACCGGTGGACCGGCGCTGACGGTGACGGCCGGCTTTTCCGAAAGCGGTCTGCCGCTGGGGGTGCAGCTTGCCGCGGCGCCGTTGTGCGACCGGACCGTGCTGGCCGCGGGCCAGGCCTTTGAAGCCGTGACCGAATGGCGCCGCCGCCGCCCGGCACTGGAGGCCGGTCCGCCGCCGGAGCGCGAGAAGGTCGTTCTGCCCGCGCCGGTCCTTCCCCCGGAAGGCAGGCAGTTGGACGAGCTGCGCACGCAGGCCGCTCTCGCGGGCCTGCCGGAGGACGACTACCTGCTGGCGCTCATCGCCGCGGGCGCGCCCCATGCGCGCGCCATGGCCCGGCGCCTCGACCGCGACTATTCGTACAGCGAAGAGATCTGACCGCAGACGGCGCGAACCCGGGTCGGATCGACGGCCAACGGACCGTGTATCCGATTCCCGGTCGGCTGCGCAGGACAGATCGACGCCGCGGTCTCAGGCGTCCAGGGTCTTCAGCTCGCGGCGCATGATCTTGCCGGTGCTGGTCTTCGGCACGTCGTCCACGAACTGGATCGCGCGCGGCACCTTGTAGGCGGCGAGGTGCTCGCGGCAGTGGGCGACGATGCTCTCCTCGTCCGCCGTCGCGCCCGGCTTCAGCACCACGTAGGCCTTGGCGATCTCGCCCTTCATCTCGTCCGGCTGCGGGCCGACGGCGACGAGGGCGACCGCCGGGTGCATGGCGATGACCCGCTCGAGCTCCGCCGGATAGACGTTGAAGCCGGCGGTGAGGATCAGGTCCTTCCTGCGATCGACGATCCAGATGTATCCGTCCTCGTCCTGCCGGGCCAGGTCGCCCGAATGCAGCCAGCCGTCGGGCTCGATCGTCTCCCGGGTCGCGGCCTCGTTGCCGTAGTAGCCCTGCATGACGATGGGTCCCCGCACCATGAGCTCTCCGACCTCATCCGCGGGCAGGGTCTTCGAGGCGTCTTCGATGTCGGCGATGCGGCATTCGACGTGGGGCAACTGGATCCCGATCGAGCCGTGGCGGTTCTCGCCGTACAAGGGCGTGGTGGTGCCCGGCCCCGCGACCTCCGTCATGCCCCAGAGCTCGATCAGCGGGCACCCCGCGCGCCGCTCGAACTCCTCCATCTTGGCCGCCGGCATGGTCTGGCCGCCCACCGTGCATCGGGTGAGGGAGGAGAGGTCGAAGCGGTCGAACTCGGGGTGGGCGAGCATGTACATGAACATGGTCGGCACGCCCTCGAACAGGGTGGCCCGGTGCTCCTCGATCGCCGCCATCACCTCCGCCGGGTCGAAGGCGGGCAGCAGCACCAGGTTCATGCCGTAGAGCAGGCTCGCGTTCATGACCACGTTGCCGTAGACGTGCGGGCAGGGGAGGGCGGTCACCACCGTGTCCTGCGGGGTCCGCACGTGCATGACGGCGGTCATTGCGGTGTTCACGAGGACGTTGCGGTGGCTGTGCATGGCCCCCTTGGGATGCCCGGTGGTGCCGGAGGTGTAGCAGATGGTCGAGAGGGAGTCGGCGGGCACCGGGGCGATCTGCATGTCCGGGTCCCCCGCGGCCAGGAGGTCTTCGAAGGCCCGGGCCCCCGCCGGCGGGGCGTCGTCGCCGAAGAGGACGATCTCGCGAAGGCTCCCGCTTGCGCCGTTGCCGCCTGCGCCTTCCGCACCGCCGCCTCGGAGCCCGAGCAGCCGCTCGCCCTTCTCGCGTGACGCGAGCAGCACCTTGGCGCCGCAGTCGCCGACGACGAAGCCGACCTCCTCCGGGGTCAGCATCGCGTTGATCGGGTTGGCGACCGCGCCCAGCTTGTGGATCGCGTAGTAGCTCACCACCCACTCCCAGGAGTTCTGGGCGCACAGGGTGACCCGATCGCCCGCCTCGACGCCGATTTCGCGGAGGCTGTTGGCGAGCCGGTTCGAGAGCTGGTTCAGCTCGTGGAAGTTGAACCGGCGGCCGTCGAATACGAGCGCCGTCTTGTCGCCGAACCGGCGGGCCGACGCGGGCAGCACCTCACCGAGTGTCTCCAGCATGCCGCTTCCTCCTGAGTCGTTCGGGTTGTTGGCGCCCCCATGCCACGAATGCCGGCGGGCTCGATCCGCTCGGACGGCATTGCCGGGCGTGCGCGGCCGGCCGCCGCTCTGCCACGAATCGAAGCCACCGTTCCGTAGCCTCAGGTGGCGGCCGCCCCGGTTGCCGCCGGAGCGGTGAAGCGGGCCGGCAGGCGGTCGCCAGTGGCGGCGTCGAAGAGGAAACACCGCGCCAGCGGAAAGCGCACCGCCACCTTGCGGTCGAAGTCGACGTCGTACTCCTTCGGCATCTTGACCGCGATGCTCGCGTCGTCGCCGAGGGCCACCGTGACCAGGGTCACGTCGCCGGTGAGCTCGGCCGCGTAGACGGTGGCGTCGAAGTGTCCCGTTCCCGGATCGGCCACCTCCGCGTCCTCCGGGCGGAACCCCATGACCGCGGCCGCCCCGCCGGTGCCCTTCACGCCCTCGCCCTCGACCGGGACACTCACCCCGCCCCCACTCTCGAACCGGCCGTTCTCGATGCTGCCGGGGATGAAGTTCATCGGCGGAGAACCCATGAAGCCGGCCACGAACAGGTTGGCGGGGTTGTCGTAGACCTCGCGCGGGGAGCCGATCTGCTGCAGCGCCCCGCCGTCCATGATGGCGACCCGGTGGGCGAGGGTCATCGCCTCGACCTGGTCGTGGGTCACGTAGACCGTGGTCACCCCCAGCTCGTGCTGCATGTGCTTGAGCTCCGCGCGCATGTACCCGCGGAGCTTTGCGTCGAGGTTGGAGAGCGGCTCGTCCATCAGGAAAGCGGAGGGCCGGCGCACGATGGCCCGGGCGAGGGCGACCCGCTGCCGCTGCCCCCCCGAGAGCTGGCGCGGGTAGCGCTGGAGCAGGTCCTCCATGTGGACCTGGGCCGCCGCATCGCGCACTGCCGCCGCCCGCTCGTCGGGCTTGAGTCCCCGCACCTTGAGCGGGAAGCCGATGTTCTCGGCCACCGTCTTGTGGGGGTAGAGCGCGTAGGACTGGAACACCATCGCGATGTCGCGGTACTTCGGCAGCTCGTTCGTGACGTCGGTATCGCCGAGGAGCACCTCCCCGGAGTCCGCGGTCTCGAGCCCCGCGATGATCCGGAGCGCGGTGGTCTTCCCGCACCCGGACGGCCCGAGCAGGACCAGGAACTCGCTCGGCTCGACCGCGATGCTGAGGTCCTTCACCACGTGGTTGGAGCCGAACCACTTGTTCAGCCCCTGGATGGACAGCCGCCGGGCGCGGGAATGCGCCTGCGTTCGGGCCGCCTCCCGGCTGCCGCCAACCGCCGCGCCGACTTCGTTCATCCCTTTACCGCTCCCAGCAGGATCCCCTTGGAGATGAAGCGCTGCAGGAGCAGGGCCATCGCAATGACGGGGATGATCATGATGATGATGACCACCGCCATCGTCCACCACAGGATGCCCTTCTCGCCGCCGTTCATGCCCGCGACGAGGATCGGCAGGGTCTGGGCCTGGGTGGTCGAGAGGAACAGCGCGACCAGGTACTCGTTCCAGGAAAGGATCAGCACGAGAAGGGTGGTCGCCGCGAGCCCCGCCCGCGCGAGCGGCACGACGATCTCGAAGAACGTCGTCAGCCGCGAGGCCCCGTCGAGCTGCGCGCTTTCCTCGAGGTCCACGGGGATCGACACGAAGAAGTCGTGCATCAGCCAGACCACGATCGGAAGGTTGACGACGGTATAGGTGAGGATGATCGCGAAGTGGGTGTCGAGCAAGCCCACCTTCTGGAACATCATGTAGATCGGCACCACCGCGACCACCGGCGGCAGGATGCGCTGCGAGATCATCCAGAACAGGATGTCGGCGTTGCCGAGGCTGCGCCGGAAGTGCCGCCCCACCGAACGCGCGAGGAGGATGAAGAGGGCCGCTGCAACCGCTGCCGCGATCCAGAGGTCCACTCCGTGGACGCCGACCACGACCGCCGCCGCAATCATCAGCGCGACGAAGATGAGGATGTTGCCGAACTTCGGCTTGTACTCGATCCGGGCGAGGGCATAGGCGGCGAGGCTCCCGACGAGCACGCAGAGCGCCGTCGAGCAGAAGGCGATGATGACGGAATTGCGGTACGGCGTGAGCGTCTCCGCGAGGGGCGACCTCGCGCTGAAGTCGAGCAGGTCCGCCCACGCGTGCAGGTTGGGCGAAAAGTCGATCCAGGGAAGGAACGAGGGCCCCTCGAATACATCGACCGGGAGCTTGAGCGACGTGATGACCAGCCAGTAGAACGGGAACAGCACGAAGGCTGACCACAGGACGAGGAGCGAGTACACGATGATGCTCCCGCCCGTCGACATCTGGCCGATTCGGGTAGGCTCGAACCAGCGCTTCAGACCGCTCGCGCGCGCGCTCGCCGACAGTGGGGCTCCAATCTCCGCCATCGCCGTCAGCCGTCCCTTCCGTGCTCGATGATCGCCGGTGATGCCCGCCGGGTCCCGGGCCGGGCTCCGGGGCGGGCTCCGGGGCGGGCTCCGGGGCGCGAAGTCGGGGTCGCCTCGCCGGCACGAGAGCAGCCGTTGCCGTCAGCTTGCCGTCCGCCTGCCGGCGGCCGGGCGGCCGGCGTGCGCGCCGCGTTCGAGTTCATTCCCCACATCATCCGTGCACCGGGGCCCGCTTTCGGACCACCAGCATGAAGTAGGAGACGCACAGGACCACCGTCACGAAGAGCAGCAGGTACGAGATCGCCGCCGACTGCGCCGGATCCAGCGCCCGCCACGCGAAGAACGAATGCAGGGTCATCGACTCGGTCGCGATGCCGGGCCCGCCGCCCGTCATCATGTTGGGCAGGTCGACGAGCTTGAACCCTTCGATGACCCGGATGAGCATCACCGTGGCCGCCACCGGCACGATCTGCGGCCACGTGATCTCGCGGAAGATCTGCCAGCTCCCGGCTCCGTCCACGTGGCCGGCTTCGACGAGGTCGCGGGGAACGTTCTCGAGCGCCGCGAGCAGGACCACGAAGATGAAGGGGATCCACTGCCAGGAATCGCCGACGATGATGAAGGCGCGCGCCGTCCAGGGGTTCACCGCCCACGCGAAGTCGCCGAGGCCCACCCACTGCCAGATCGGCGCGAACGGACCCTTGCCGGTATCGGCCAGCATGCGGAAGGTGAAGCCGATGCCGATGGGGGTCACCATCATCGGCAGGAAGAAGACGAGGCGGAAGAACGTTCGCCCCCGTATGGGCTGCGAACAGAGGATCGCGAGCCCGAGCCCGATCAGGAACTGGATCCCGCAGCCGACCACGACGTAGAACAGGGTCACCCCGAGGGTGCCGAGCCGCGTGCCGCTGAACAGGGTCGCGGCGAACATGAAGGAGAGCCCGAAAAGGACGCTCGCGGTGATCAGCCGGCCGACCGTCCCGACCACGCTGACCCGACCGCTCCGTCCCCGGAAGTACCGGAAGAGCCACCAGCCGAGGAGGGCGGCCGCGGCAAGGGTCACGATCCACCCGAGCGGGCTCACTTCCTCGAAGGTGCCGAGGAAGTGCCATTGCTCCGAGCCGAAGAGCTGCTTCTCGTAATTGCGTGCGCCGACGTACCGCATGCGGTAGCCGCCGCCGCGAAGCCGCACCCGCGACAGGGACAGGATGAAGGTCGCGATCAGGGGGAAGATCGAGAAGATGAGGATCATGACCACGGCGGGCATGATGAAGAGCTGGCGGGACTGGCGGTCGAACCACTCCGACCACCGTCCGCCGCGCGCCGCCACCGTGGTTGCGGCGGCGGCCGGGTCCTCTCCCGGCCGCCGCCCGCCGATTGCGCCGTCCCGTGTTGCCACGATTCTCGATCTTCAATCGCGGCGGGACGGGTTTCCGGCTAGTTGGTGATGCCGAGGGACGCGCGGTAGAGAGCGGCCTGCCGCTCGCGGCCGAAGTCCTCGGTGACCTCCTCCCAGCATTCGTAGATGTTGTCCATCGTATCCTCGGCCGTGATCTCGCCGGCGAGGAATCGGGCGACCTCTCGGTCGAGACAGATGCCTTCATACTGCTGGGTGCCGGGGATGCGAAGGTCGGAGGCCATGTTCGGGCTGTTCAAGCTCTGCCCGATGGCGCCGAGGTAGTTCTCGGCAGACTCCTGCGAGAAGCCCGCGTCGACCCACGGCTGGATGTCCTCGAACTGCGAGATGCGGTACGGGTTGTAGCCCGTCCAGCCCTGCGTCACGTCGAAGTTGGACTGCTCCGGCGCGTTCATGTACGACAGGAAGTCGTAGGCGGCCGCGATCACCTCCGGGTCCGACTTGGCGTTGACCGCTCCCGACCAGCCGCCGAACGCGGCGAAGGGGGTGTGGTTGACGCCGTCGATCGCGTGCGGGCAGAGCTCGGGCGTGCAGTCCACGAGCTTTCCGGTCGCCCGGTCCACGACCCGGCGCGAGCCCGGCAGGATCTTGGAGGCGATGAGCCCGTCGATCTTCGACTGGGAGAGGTCGATCGAGAGCGGCCCGATGTCGCCCCATTCGAGCAGGAGGGCGCAGCGTCCCGTAAGCACGATGGGCCGGGTGTCCGTCACGTCGAGGTTGAGCTCGTCCGGCGGGCCGTACTTGCCGGTCTCCTTGAGGATCCGGAGCGCCTCGGCGAAGCCTTCGTTCCGGACCAGGGGCTCCATCGTCTCGGTGTCGAAGAAGATGCCCTGCCCCGTGCCCTGGCTCTGCAGGAAGGCGCCGGCGACCGAGAGGCTCAGCCAGAAGCTCTGCGCGTTGCGCTTCTTGAACAGGCACGAGCCGTAGTCGGGCTCGCCGTCGCCGTTCATGTCCTGGCCGTGGACCGCCGCCGCGACCTCGAGGTACTCGTCCCAGGTGTCCGGCGGCTCAAGGCCGTTCTTCGCGAGCACGTCGTGGCGGTAGTACATCATGTGGAAGTCGCCGTCCACGGTGATGAGGTAGGTCTTGCCGTCGATCTTCTGGTTGAACTCCCGGAAGTAGGGGGCGATGTCGTCGAACTTGAGGCCGGGGTCGTTCGCCACGAAGTCGCTCAAGTCGGCGAGCAGGTCGCTGTCCGCGAGCTCGACTGCCCAGCCCGATGCGAAGACGCCCACGTCGATCGAGTTCGTGCCCGTCGACCAGTCGGTGAGCAGCTTCTGGAAGAGGTCGGCGAACGGCACCGTCGCGACCTTGATGGTCGCGCCGGTCGCTGCCTTGAACTCCTCGCCGCGCTGCTCGAGCCGCCCGGCGATAACCGGTCCCGGCCGGGTGAGGATGTTGACGGTGACGCCCTCGTGCTTCATCTGGGCGTGCGCCACGGGAGCGAGCGCCATCGCGGTGGTCAGGGCCGCGGCGCCGATCGTTGCCGCCGCCAGGGAGCGTTTGATGGTCATTTCAATGCCTCCGGTATTCCAATGCCTTCGGCAGGATGTCCGCATCCGATAGGGAGTCCACCTGCCACAACCGCCCGAACATGCCACCCGGCATGCTGCTCGCCAAGGATACGGTCGAACCGGAAGCGAGTCGAGGGTGCACGGCCCGCCCCGACTCCGCGCCCTTGCCCTTGCCCTCGCCCTCGTCCGGTCGACCCGGGGAGGTCGAGGGTGCAAGGCCATGAGGCGGGTGGAGACGCTTCAGGCCGCCGCCGCCGCTCGCAGGCGCCCGCCCGGAGAGCGCGCCGCCATTCGGGTCCGCCGGAACGTCCGCCGACCCTGGCGCCAGCGCCAGCGCGGGCGCCGGCGGTTCGGATCGGGCCGCGCCCGGGAACCCGCCCGAGCCGTCGGGCGCGGCGCGCAAGTCCGACGCCTACGAGACCTTGGGAAGCACCTCGTTCTTGAGGAGAGACATCGACTCGTACCACGCGTCGTAGGGGTCCCACTCGTGCCCCATGGCGAGCAGGGTTCCGAACTTGCCGATCTCGCCCCGGAGATCGTTGAGCTGCTGGGCGACCTCGTCCACGCTCCCGACGATGAACACGTTGTCGATGAGATAGTCGACGGTGACGTCCGAGTCGGCCATGTCGGGATCGGTCTTGAAGAGCCCCATCATCCCCACCTTGGGAAGGAGCCGGAAGAAGTACCCCTCGAAATCCCGGGCGAGGACGCCCTCGCGCGCGAGCTTCCGGGCCTTGGCCCCCGTTTCGGCCACGAGGACCTCGCGGGCCACCCGCCACGCTCCGCAGTCCGCTTCCCGTCCCGCCTCGCGGGCGCCCTCGTCGATGGCGTCCCAGTGGGTCTTGAGGAGAACCGGCGGGACCAAGTTGATGGACATCGGGATCCAGCCCCGGCTGGCCGCCATCTTGAGGGTGGACGATCGCGGAGACACCCCCGCGACCCCGATCGGCGGGTGCGGCTGCTGGTACGGCCGGATGTGGGCGCGAAGCCCGACGTCGTCCTCGGGCTCGGGGATCGTGAAGCTGAATCCCTCGTTCTCGTACAGCCCGGGCTTGGGATCGGTCCAGAGCTGGAGGATCGTGTCCAGGGCGGCCCGGGTGTAGGTCCGGCTGTCGACGGCCGGATTGTCTCCCCAGTAGCCGAACACCCGCATGTCGCCGGGGAAGCTCCCGGTTCCGACGCCCCAGTTGAAGCGGCCCTCCGCCATGTGGTCGAGCTGGGCGATCCGGTTGGCGAGGACGAAGGGGTTGTGGTTGGGCATGCAGCTCACCCCGGTCCCGAGCCGGATCTGCTTCGTCAGCGGGATCGCCTGCGCGATGAGCAGCTCCGGCGAGGGAATGTTCTCCCACACCGCCGTGAAGTGCTCGCCGATCCACGCCTCGGAGTACCCGAGCTCGTCGAGCTTGACGATCTGGTCCAGATCCGCCTTCAGGGTTTCGGTGAGATTGGCCCCGGGGGGGTGCAGAGGCATGGTGAACAGACCAAGTTCCATTTCTGTGGCTCTCCTGGAAACGGGGTCAAGACAGGGTCAGGACGGGGTCAGGACGGGGTCAGGACGGGGTCAACACCCGGTCAGCGTAGCGGGGGAGAAGCGGCCCCACAAGCGCCGCGGTCCATCTTCGCGGCCAGCGCATCGACGGCCGCGGCGAGGGCATCGAGGGTGCCGTCGTTACGGATGACACGGTCCGCGCGGGCTTCGCGCTCCGCGTTGCCGAGCTGTGCGTCGATGCGGGCGCGGGCCGCCTCCGGCGTCAGGCGATTGCGGGCGACCAGGCGTTCGAGCGCCCGCTCGGGCGACGTGCTGACCGCCCAGACCTCGTCGCACAGCTCGTCCCATCCGGCCTCGAACAGCACCGCCGCGTCGAGAACGATGAAGGGAGGAGGGGAGGGACGGGCCCGGACCCGTTCGATCTCGCTCCGCATCCGCTCCCTCATCGGAGGGTGGGTCAGGCGGTTGAGCTCGGCGAGCCGCTGCGAATCGCCGAACACCAGCCGGCCGAGGCGCGGGCGCAGGATCTCTCCCGACTCGTCGAGGATCTCCGGTCCGAACGCGGCGACGACCGCCGCGCAGGCCTCCCCGCCGCGCATGAGAACCCGATGGCCCACCCGATCGGCGTCGATGATGTGCGCTCCGAGCGCGCCGAGCCGCTCGGACACCGTCGACTTGCCGGCCGCGATCCCCCCCGTGAGCCCGACGACCGGCGGCGCGAATTCAACCTTCCGAATCAAGCCGCTTCCTTCCCTTTTCTCGCTTCTGTCCCGACCCGTCCCGCATCCTGACCTGTCTCGCCGCTCGCCGGATGGCCCGTCCCCGTCTCTCCCCGCGCGAGGTGGTTGCTCCGCCGCGGGGCCCGCTCGACCTCCGCCCGACCTCCACCCGGCCCGCACCCGCCGCTCGGGTCCCATCGTTGCCGAACCGGCGCGACAATGCCATGCTTTCGGGTTCGGAACGACGCAATCGGGACGATCAGCATGCGCTTCGGGGTCTTCTACGAGCTGCAGCTTCCCAAGCCATGGGATGAAGGCGACGAGCATCGCCTGTTCAAGGAGGCGCTCGAGCAGGTGGTCCTCGCCGACCGCCTCGGCTTCGACTATGCGTGGGAGGTCGAGCACCATTTCCTCGACGAGTACTCCCACTCGTCGGCGCCGGAGGTGTTCCTCGCCGCCGCGGCCGCCCGCACCTCGGGCATCCGGCTCGGGCACGGAATCCGCCAGGTGATTCCGAACTACAACCACCCCGCGCGCACCGCCGAGTGCGTCGCGACCCTGGATCTTCTGTCCGACGGCCGGGTGGACCTCGGGATCGGGGAGGGCGCGACCCGGCTGGAGCTCGGCGCTTTCGGCATCAAGGCGAAGACGAAACGGGCACGGTCCCTGGAAGCGGCCGAGCAGATCTGCAACATGATGGTGCTCACGCCCTACCCCGGCTTCGAGGGCGAGGGGTTCTCCATGCCCTGCCGCAACGTTCTTCCGAAACCGATTCAGCGTCCCCATCCGCCCGTCTGGATGGCCTGCACGAACCGCGAGACCATCAAGGTCGCGGCCCGGAACGGGGTCGGGGCGCTCGCATTCGCCTTCCTGGACCCGGACGAGGCCCGCAACTGGTCGAAGATCTACTACGACATCATCCGCAGCGACGAGTGCGTGCCGCTCGGACACGCCGTCAATCCGAACCTCGCCATGGTGTCCGCCTTCTCGATGCACGAGGACCGCGCGGAGGCGATCCGCCGCGGCCAGGACAACTTCGAGTTCTTCCGGTATGCGCAGCAGAAGCTCGTGGCGGAGGACTTCGTGCCGGGCTACAGCGACATGTGGAACGAGTTCGTGGAGAAGCGGGGCGACGCTTCCGACCGGCTCATCCAGGCCGCCCTCGCCCGGGCGGAGTTCGACGGGGCGGGGATCGGGACGCCGGACGACATGGAGCGCCATCTCCGGGATTTTCAGGAGGCCGGGGTCGACCAGGTGATCTTCATGCAGCAGGCGGGGCGCAACACCCACTCGAACATCTGCGAGTCGCTCGATCTGTTCGCCCGGACGGTGATGCCGAAGTTCCAGGCCGAAGTGGCCGCGCGCGAGGCGCGCAAGGCGGAATCGCTCCGGCCCCATCTGGAGGCCGCGGTCGCCCGCAAGCGGTTCATGCCGCCGATCGCCCGCGAGGACGTGCCGGTGGTGCCGGCGGCGGTGAAGGCGGCGACCTTCGACGCGCTGGCCGCGGCCCGGAAGAGCGCCGCCGACTGAACCGCCCCTGGCCCTCGTTTTTCGCCGGTCTTCGCCCGCGGACTCCGATCCGTTTGCTGCAAGGAGGGCGTATTCCCCTGAGCCGCTTCGATGTGGTGTCGGCTGACGGTTCAGCGTCAATCGGTTCGTTCACCCGGTCGGGGCGGTGTTTCGCCCCACTTCGAAGGAAGCCGGGCAAGGCATGCGGATTGGTGACGGACGAACCGGACCCGCGCCGGGCGATCGGCCCCGTTGCGGTCGTCCGGCTCCGCACGCGCCGTTCCGGCGACCGGTCGCCGCCGCCCGCACGATCCGGGCCGCGCCGGTCGCCGAGCCGGTCGCGCCTGCCGCGCGCGCGCCCGAACCGGAACCGCTGACCTGGGGCGGTCTCCCTCGACCGGAGCGCGGACCGCCCTCGGGCGCTTGGCCCTGCCCGTCTACGTCCCGGCCGTCTGCATCGCGGTCGGGCACCAGGCCACCCTCATCCTGCTGCCCCTCTACGTCCTGGAGATCGGCGGGGGGCCGGCCGCCGCCGCCGCGGTGCTCGGGATGCGAGGGCTCGGCACCATGCTCGCCGACGTTCCATCCGGCGTCGCGGTCACCCGCCTCGGCGACAAGACCACGATGGTGGCGGGCACCCTGACCGTCGCCCTCGCGTGCGGCGGCTTCGCCTTCGCGGGGGATCCGTGGACGCTCGGTCTGTTCGCCCTCGTCCTCGGGGCGGGGTTCGGCGCGCTCATGCTGGGAAGGCTGCACTACGTTGCGCGGCGGTGCCCGGCCGCGTACCAGGGCCGGGCAGTCACCGCTCTCGCCGCCATCCAGCGGGTGGGGCTCTTCGTCGGGCCGGTGGCCGGCGGCCTGATCGCCGAGACGTTCGGGTTCGGGGCCGCGTTCGCCGCCGCCGCGGTCCTCAACGTCGCGGGCCTGGTGCTGATCGGCGTCTTCGTCCGGCGTTCGCGGTCCGGTGCCCGCGGAATCGCCCAGCCTCCCCTTGCCGTCATCGCGCGGATCGTGCGCAACCATCGGCATGAGTTTGCCCGGGGCGGGCTCGCCTCGGTCGCGATGCAGTTCGTGCGTTCCGCCCGGCAGCTTCTCATCCCGCTCTGGGGCGCGGCGATCGGGCTCGATGCCGCGAGCGTCGGCCTCGCGTTCGGGCTCTCCTCTGCCCTCGACGCGGCCATGTTCTATCCGGCCGGGTGGCTGATGGACTTTCGCGGGCGCAAATGGAGCCTGGTGCCCTCGCTCGCGGTGCTCGGGGCGAGCCTGACCCTGCTGCCGTTCGCCACCACTTTCTGGACCTATCTCGCGGTCGTCCTTCTCTCCGGCCTCGGCAACGGGTTCGGCACCGGGATCATCATGGCCCTCGGCGCGGATCTCTCCCCGCGCGCCAACCGCGGCGAGTTCCTCGGGGTGTGGCGCCTCCTTGGAGACGCGGGCCATGCGGCCGGCCCCTTCGTCCTCGGTGCCGCGACCGGTGTTCTCGCTCTCGGCGGAACGCTCGCGTTCGCGGGCGTCATCGGCTTCGCGGGGGCCGTCGTCGCCGCGTGGCTGGTACCGGAGACGCTGCGCCGCCCCTCGCCCGCCGGCTCGTCATGAGTCGGGATTCGGCCCGGCCCGGATGCGGAGCACCACGAAGCGGGCCACCATCACCACCACGAGGAAGCTGCCCCAGAGCGCGGTCGCGAGCACGGTGACCACCGTCGCGACGACCGGCCACGTCCCCTCCCGATTCAACAATCAGGCGTTTCAGGCACCGCATCGGGGACCGCCTTCGCGATCTTGTCGATGCCTTCGGGAATGAGCGACTTCTCGATCGCCGAATAGCCAAGCCGGATGTGATTGCGGTTGTTGCGCTCGTCGGAGAACGTGAACCCGCCCGTCTCGAAGAACACGCCTTCGGGCTCGACAAGCTCACGCAGAATCCTGGCATCGGCCTCTTCCGGCAACCTCAGCCACACGATGGCGCCGCCATACTCCGGCTTGGCCGAGGCGCCGGGAAAATGGCGCTCGAGGGCCTCGTGCATCACGTCGCATCGCTGCTTGTAGATTCCGGTCAGCTTCGCAATGTACCGATCGAAGTACCCCCTCTGCAGAAACAGCGCCACGCTTCTCTGGTTGTTGACCGGGGGGTGCCTGAGCATGTGATGGCGAAGGGCTCTCGCCTCGCGGATGAATTCGCGGTCGCCGACCAGGTAGCCCATGCGCAAACCCTGCAGCAACGACTTCGACAGCCCGCCCGCATAGACGACGTTGCCCCAGCGGTCGAGGCTCTTCAGCGCCGGCGGCGGCGTCATGTTGAAGCTGATGTCGGCCTCGTAGTCGTCCTCGATCACGAACTGGCCGTTCTTCTTCGTCAGCTCCAGCAGCGCGCGCTTGCGCTCGAGCGACATCGTCACCGTGGTCGGAAACTGATGGCTTGGGGTCACGAACAGGCATTTGCAACGGCTCATGTCGCCGGAGAGGACCAGCCCCTCCCGGTCGACCGGCAGCCGTTGCACGTCGATCCCCTCGATACGCGCCATGTTGATCACGTCCGGATAACCGGGGTCCTCGACCCCCAGGGTCTCGCCCGCCGACAGCAACAGCTTGATCGCAAGGTAGAGCGCCTGCTGCCCGCCCAAGGTCACCAGGACCTCGTCGGGGTGAGCGACGATGCCGCGCTTGGCGAGCACGCGCTGCGTCAACTGCTCGATCAGCACCTCGTCGTCGATGGCCGAGTAATCGGTCGCCCAGGTTCTGACTTCGACCACGTTGACCGAATCGCGCACGCACTCGCGCCAGTTCGTGAGCGGGAACAGCGACGGATCGCTCAGGCCGCAGACGAACGGATACCGGTAGCGCACGAGACAGTCCGCGGGCTTCACCACGCGCTCGAGGTTGAAGCTTCGTTCCTCGAAGAACGCCCGGTAGTCGATCCTGTCCGGCGGCGCGATATCGGCCGGGAGCTGCGACTCCAGCGCATGACCCGGGTCGGTGAGCGCGTCCTGGTTCACAAAGTATCCGGAGCGTTTCCGGGCTACCACGAACCCGTCCTGTTTCAGCTCCTCGTAGGCGAGCGCGACCGTTGTCACGCTCACTTTGAGCTCCGCCGACAACTGGCGGATGGACGGAAGCGGATGGCGCAGCGGGTATTGCCGATTGACGATCCCGATCGCAATCTGGCGCCGGATCTGCTTCTGGAGGCTCTCCTGGGCCTCGCGGTCGATCGCGATCATGTTCTCATACATCTCCGGGCCTCCCATCGACCCTGCGGCGTGAACGGCGGCGGCGGCGCGCCAACGACGCCGGATTCGCGCCCGCTCGGCACCCTCGACGGGACACGAACCCCTGACACGCAGCGTCTCCACACTCCTCGCCTCCCGCCGTCAACCGACGCGAGGGGATGGCCTTCCACAGCTTCGGCCGGATCACGACCTCCATCACGATCATCGGGTCTCTCCGCTCCACGCGCATCTTTCTCCTTGCCGCACATCGGCGCACCCTCCGTCCGGATCGGCCCGACGGTGTCCGGGAGACGCCTGCGCCGCCGCCATGCGGCAGCGTCCCGGTTCCCCCGAAACTGTACATAAATCGTTTCTCATCTGTATATAGAAACCGCTCCGCCTGCGCCATAGCCTTCCCCGAAACGGCATCGGGAGGGACGCCGGAGCGCGGCGGCGTCCCTGCGAATACGGACCGCGTCGGTGGGAGCGGCGGTGCGCAGCGACAAGCAATTTCTCGGGATCGAGCGATCGTTGCAACGGGCCTGGGCCAAGGGCGCCGGGCTGATCGACGAGGAGTTCGAACGGCCGATGATCGCAGTCGTCAACACGTATCAGGATTTCTCCCCCGAGAACGTTCACCTGCGCCAGGTCGGCGACGCGGTCAAGGCGGGGATCCGCATGGCGGGTGGAACGCCCTGCGAGTTCAACACCTTCCACGTCACCGACAGCGAGACCTTCGCATCGGTCGGCATGGCCGTGGGCGGCTTGACCAACATGGTGATCCGCAACGAAGGCACGCGGGGCGGCCCGGGCATGCGCGAGATGCTGGGCGCCACCTCCGCCCTGATGGGGGCCGGCCTCGGCAACAGCTCTGCGCTGGTCACCGACGGGCGCTTCTCGGGCGCCACGCACGGACCCGCCATCGGATACATCACCCCGGAGGCGGCACGCGGCGGACCCATCGCACTGGTCGAGGACGGCGATCCCATCCGCATCGATCTCGCAGCACGCAGGCTCGATCTGGATGTCGCCACCGAAGTGCTCTCCGAACGCTGGTTCCGTCACGCGTCCGCGCAGCCCCGGGTCACGCGCGGTTACCTCAAACACTATTCCGAACATGTCGCGCCCGCATCCGATGGCGCGGTGATGCCCAGGTAGAGCATGGACGCGACAACGCAATTCCGCGGCGAAAGCCGCGAGGCGAGTCCGCAGCGCCTTCCAGGCGAATCGACGCTGCACGAGCGACTCACGCGTGGCGTCATCACCAATGCCGCCTCGACCGGAATCCGGGTCGACCGCAAGCATCTGAAGGCGCTCGCGCGCCGCAGCGACGTGCCCGGCCTGATCCATCTCGTCGCGTGGGCGCTCGCCATGGCACTGACCGGGTCTCTCGTCTGGTTGGCACTGGGCACGCCCTGGGTCTGGCCGGCGATGTTCGTCTTCGGCGTCGTCATCTCCGTGCCGTCCTACGCGGTCAGTCACGAGACGGCGCACGGGACGGCGTTTCGCACGCGTTGGCTCAACGAAACGGTCTTCTGGCTCACCTCGCTCCTCTACGGCGAGGAGCCTTTGCATCGGCGCTATACCCACACCAACCACCACACCCACACCTGGCATGTCGGGCTCGACAGCCAGATGCCGTTCGACACCCCTCTCGACTTCAGAGGCTGGCTCCATGACGTGAGCGGTCTGTCGCTTCACCGGTTCCAGCTCCGGGTCCTGTGGCAGCTCTCGACCAGACGCTACACGACGCTGATGCGCGAGGTGGCGCCGGACGCGGAGCTGCCGAAGATGACCCGCAACGCGCGCCTCTTCTGCCTCCTCTATCTCGGCACCGCCGCCGCGATCGCGTCCGGCTTCACGTGGCCGCTCTGGTTCTACGTCCTGCCGCGGCTCCTCGGCGGTCCGATCATGCTGATGTTCAACATCATCCAGCACGCCGAGATGCAGGAGGACTCGCCCTCGATCGTCGAGAGCACGCGAAGCTTCCGAACCGACCGGGTCGGGCGGTTCCTGTACTTCGACATGAACAACCACGTCGAGCACCACCTCTATCCGCAGGTGCCGTTCTACTCCCTGCCCCGACTTCACGAGGCGGTCGCCGACCAGACGCCGGCGCCCGATCCCGGCTTCTGGCGCACGAATCTCGATCTCCTCTCGGTCGTGATCCGGCGTTCCCTCGGACGCAACACCAAGGCGGCCTGGATCCGCCAGGCGCCGCACATGGTCACCGACGGCGGCCCCTGCACGAAGATTGCAAGGGCGACGATGCAGTGAAACGCATCTACACCTACGGCGGCAGACCCGCCCGGCGAAATCTGACCGTCGCCGACCTCGTCGCGCTCAAGGGCAACACCAAGCTGTGCCAGACCTGCCCGGCGACCGAGGAAGAGGCGGCCGCGTGCGCAGCCGCGGGCATCGACGTGCTGAACACCTCGGACGCGGATCTCCCCGCGGTTCGGGCGGGCGCGCCCGAGACCTTCACCATCGCCGACCTGCCGATGACCGCCCACCTGACGCCGGACGACATCCTGCGCGCCGCCGTCAGGGCGGCGGAGGCGGGCGCCGACGCTGTCTATACGCCGCGGAGCCTGCGCACGGTCGAGATGCTGGCCAGCGAAGGGCTGGCCGTTCAGGGCCATCTTGGGCTGGTGCCGAGGCTCTCCACGCAGCGGGGGGGCTTGCGCATCGTCGGCAAGACGGCGGCCGAAGCGATCGAGCTCGCCGAGGATTTCCGCCGCCTGGAGGATGCCGGGGCCTGTGCGGCCGAGGTCGAATGCGTGGCAACCGAAGCACTCGCCGAAATTGGCCCCCGCTCGAAGCTCGTCACCCATTCCATCGGCGCGGGCTCCGGCGGCGACGTCATCTTCATGTTCCTCGTCGACATCTGCGGGGAATCGGAGCAGCCGCCCGGACACGCCCGCGCCTTCGCCGACCTGCCGTCGATCCGCCAACGGCTTGCCGACGAGCGCCGGCGCGCCCTGCGTGAGTATCGATCCGCGGTCATGGACGGCAGCTACCCCGACGCCGAGACCTCCGTCTCGATGTTGCCCAACGAGCACGCGAACCTCCTCGAGGCGCTCGATGCGCGCCCGGTCTTCAGTCGATAGGGAGTACGACCATGGCCGAATGGATCCGCGCCTGCGCCTGCGACGACATCGATGACGAGGACCTCGTTCGCTGGGACCACGAGGGCCGCACCTACGCGATCTACAAGGCCGTGGACGGCTTCTACTGCACCGACGGCCATTGCACCCACGAAGACGAGCATCTCGAGGCCGGGCTCCTGACGGGCCACGTCATCGAATGCCCCCTTCACCAGGGCCGGTTCGACATCCGGACGGGCGAGGTCGTCTCGCCGCCGCCCTGCATCGATCTCAACACCTATCCGGTGAAAACGCAGGACGGGCGGGTCTACGTGAAGGTCCAGTGCCCCTCGGGCCGTCGCTCCCGGGGAATTGCGCTGGCAACCCATGTCGGAAACCAAGGAGACAGAGCCATGCAGAACCTGCTTCGAAAATCCCTCTTGCCCGGTCTGACCGCCGCCGCAATTGCGGTCGGTGCCACGACCGCCCCGGCCCCGGCCAATGCCGCGGAGAAGTTCATATTTGCCCATGCCATGAACACCGATCACGTGTTCCATGCCATCTCGGAACGGTTCATGTCCGAGCTCGGTGACGACGCCGGCGTCTCGATTGCCTATCACCCGGGCGGCGACCTCGGCGACTGGACCTCGCTGTTCGAGCAGTCCATGCAGGGCGTCGTGCCGATGACGCTCACCTGGGCATCGTCGGACTTCGACAAGCGCCTCGATCTCATCTATCTCGGCTACATCGTCTCGAACTGGGAGGAGGCGGAAAACCTCTACGGCCCCGGCGCGGGCATGCTCGACGTCTACAACGACATGCTGGCCGACCTCGGCCTGCATGCAATCGGGATCATTCCCACCGACTTCGGCTCCGTCGTCATCAGGAAGGGCGTGGGCGAGCTGCCCCTGAACTTCCCGGCCGACCCGGCGGGCATGAAGATCCGCGTGCCCGGCCTCTCGATCGCCGTCGACCGCTTCAACAGCCTCGGCTTCGCCGCGGTGCCCATTCCTCTTGCCGAGGTGCACACCGCTCTGCAGCTCGGAACCGTCGACGCGCGCTCGTTCTCGACCGCGGTCGAGACCTACACCCTGCGCGATGTCCTCGAAGCCAACATCCTCACCAACGACTACTTCGAGGTCGCGTTCTGGCTCGTGAACACGCAATGGTGGGAGGGTCTGCCCGACGACGTGCGCGCAGCGCTCCAGGGCGCCGCGGACGGCACCATCGCGTGGTCCTGGCAGGAGGCCAAGCGCAAGAGCGACGAGTTCCTGCGCAAAGCCCGTGATTCCGGCATCAACGTCGTGGAGCTGAGCGACGAACAGATGAGCGCCGCCAAGCAGATCGTCTACGACAAGGAGTGGCCGGCAATGGAGTCGGTGGTCGGGAAGGACATCATGGACCAGATTCGAAGCGTCGCGGGCGTCAAGTAGCGCGGCCCGACGGCTCTCCCGGCTTTGCGTCCGGGCGCGACTGCGCCCGGACGCACCATTGATCGAGGAGGCGCCGCGATGGAGCGACAATCCGAACAGCGCCCCCGACCGCCCGTGGGCACGGCGTCGTTCATCTTCGATCCCGAGCTTGCCGAGCCCGAGCCGCCCCCGCACCTGACCGCCATTCCCGAGGGCGCGCTCGCGGACAGGATGCGCTGGCTCGTCGCGGTCGAGTCCGTCTTCGAACGCGCCCTCTACGTCTTCATCATCGCGTTCGGCCTTTGCCTCGCCGTCCTGATGTTCGCCCAGGTGGTGCTGCGATACGTCTTCGCCTCACCGTTCGTGGGCATCGAGGAGCTGTCGCTCCTGTTCGGCGCCTGGTTCTACTTCCTCGGCGTCGCCTACGTCACGCGCAACGGCGAGCATATCCACGGCGGCGTCCTCACGATGGTGGTTGCGAACCCGAACGCGGTGCGCGCCATCCGCCTGGTGATGACCCTGCTCGGGATCGCCGCATGCATCGTCTTCGGCTACTACGCGATCAAGTACGCCCTGTTCGAGATCAACACGGGCCGACTGAGCTCGTACATGCGCTGGCCGAAAGGGTGGTGGTCGGCCTCGCTCATCATCGGATTCACCGCAACCGCCATCTACATGGTGCTTCAGGCCGTCAACCAGTTCGTGGATCTGAAGTCGAGTCTCCGAGCGGCGGACAAGGAATAGCCGTGCTCATCTTCGTCGGTTCCATCGCACTGGTCGTCGTCCTGCTCCTGGCGGAGATGCCGATTGCGTTCGCTTTCGGCATCGGCGCGCTGGTGTTCGGCATCGCGTCCGGATCGGACGTCTCCTTCCTCATCCCATACGCCTATCAGACGACGTCGAGCTTCGCGCTACTGGCCTTGCCGCTGTTCGTCATGGCCGGCACGGTGATGGCCGAAGGGGGGATCTCGGACCGGCTCCTCAACTTCGTCAACGCCTTCGTCGGGCGGCTCAAGGGCGGACTCGGCGCGGTGACCATCGTGACCTGCGCGCTGTTCGGGGCGATCTCCGGATCGTCTTCCGCGGCCATCGCCGCCATCGGCCAGATCATGATTCCCCGCATGGTCAAGGAGGGATACCCGGCAGGTCACGCAACCGCCCTGGTCGCCTGTTCCTCGGTCCTTGCCCTGCTGATCCCGCCCTCCATTCCGATGATCGTGTTCGCGGTCACCGGCGGGCTGTCGGTTGGCGCCGCGTTCCTCTCCACCGTGGTTCCGGGCGTCATCCTGACCGCCGTCTATGTCGGCCTGAACTTCCTGTTCCTGCGCAACGTGAAGACGATCACGGTCGACGAGCCGCTTCCGCTCGGCCAGGCCGTGCGAAAAATCGGCAAGACGGGCATCGACGCGTTCTGGGCGCTTCTCATGCCGGTCATCATTCTCGGCACGATCTATTCCGGGATCGCGACGCCGACCGAAGCCGCTGCGATCGCCCTGGTCTATGCGGTTGCCGCCGGCTCCCTTTTCTACCGCAGGCTCACGCTCCGCAACTTCCCCTCGACTATCGCCCGCGCGGCGGTCACGACCGGGTCCATCATCGCCGTGCTGTTCTTCCTGTTCGTGATGAGCCGCGCGATGATCCTGCAGCAGGTGCCGAAGGAAGTGGCCGAGGCCCTGGTGGAGCTGACCCAGAACCGGGTGCTCGTGCTCCTCATCATCAACGTCATCCTGCTTCTCATCGGCATGATCGTGGACGACGTGTCCGGCAGCGTGCTCGCGGCGATCATCCTGCTGCCGGTGGCGACGGAAGTCGGCGTGCATCCAATTCACTTCGCGGCGATCGTCGGCACCAATCTCGGTCTCGGCAACGTGTCCCCGCCCTGTGCGCCGATGCTCTACATGGCGGCAGGGGTCAGCAAGCTCACGCTCGACAAGTACGTGGGTCCGACCATGAAGCTCCTCGTGCTGGGGCACCTCCCGATGGTGCTCATCGTCACCTTCATTCCCGACCTCTCCCTGGCCCTCCCGAGGTTCGTGCTGGGAATCGAATAATGCGGAGTCGCCCGGTGCGCCGCCTTCCAAAACCCGCCTGGAACTTGACCCGAAGCGTCAGACGAGCAACACGGGGACGGGAAAGACCGCGTCCCGCTTCGGGCACTCCTTACCCTTGGAGGAGGTGGAACGTGCGGGCTCGAAGGCGCCAACCTCAAGTGCCGCGCCGTCTTGACGACCGCCCACGCCGCCCGGTTTCGTGCCGGCGAACCCGGTCGATTGCAGGTCTCGGATATCGACTCCGCTCGGATGTGTCTGCGAAATAGTCGTCATTGCGCTTCAGGAACTGCCATGCGCGCGCCCCGCCGCCCGCCGCCAGGCCGCCACCGGAACCCCGCCCGGGTGCCTCGCCGCCGCCCGCCGCTCCCGGCTTTCCGGGCCACCCCTGACCCGACGGCGCCCTGTAGTGCCGACCTATGGCGTTCGTCGAACAACAATCAATCGTTTACGATCGTTGTGGCGCTGAGTTGCGGAAGTCGGGCCAGAGTGCGCTCCGCGCGCGGCGCGGCGGACCGATTCCGCCCGGCTTCGCGCCCGGTCCCGCCTCTCGAGCCCTGCCGCCGGCTCCCGCCGTGCACGGGCGCCCGGGACTCCGGGAGCGGCAACCCATTCACCCGTTACCTCTCAAAGGGGAGATCGAGACCATGGCGATTCTGGGCGTGCATACCCTGGCCGTCGCGCCGGCCTGGACCCCGGCCGCGGCGCGTGGATTCCTGCCGTGGCTCAAGGAGCACGGCGTCGAGCTGATGGAGGTGCCGCTCCTGCGGCCGGACGAGATCGACACCAGCGCAACGCGCGCAGTAGCTTCGGAGTTCGACATCCGGCTCGCCTGTTCGCTCGGCCTTCCCGGTGCGATCGACTCCACCGGCGATCCCGACTCCGCGATCGCCTTTCTGTCCCGCGCCCTGGAGGTCACCGCGCGCATCGAGGCCATCGCGCTGAGCGGGGTGACCTACGGCACGATCGGAAGGACCTCGGGCGCACCCCCGACGGTGCGCGAACGCGACGCGGTGGCGCGCATCGTCGAGGGCGGCGCCCGTGCGGCCCGGGAGCGGGGCTTGAGGCTCGGGATCGAGCCCTGCAACCGCTACGAGACCCACCTCGTCAACACCGTGGCGGATGGGGTCGAGGTGATCGAACGGGTCGGGGCGGACAACGTGTTCGTGCATCCCGACAGCTACCACATGAACATCGAGGAAGTGGGGATGGCGCGCGGCATCGCGGACGCGGGCGCGCATCTCGGCTACGTCCACGCCTCCGAGGCCAACCGGGGCGTGCCCGGCCGCGGCACCCTCGACTGGGCGGGTCTTTGCGCCGGCCTCGCGGAGGCGGAGTTCGAAGGGCCGGTGGTGCTGGAGAGCTTCGTGCACCTCGACCCGGACATCGCCGCGGGTCTCGCGGTCTGGAGGCCGGTGGCGGAGCATCCCGAGGAAGTCATCGACGTCGGCCTGCCGTTCCTGCGCGAGCACGCGGCGGCCGCAGGTCTCGCCCTCTGACGCCGCGGTTCGGGCGGAGCCAGTTCTTGGATGACACGCACTGCATCCGGTCCTTCCGCTTGCGGCGGTCCGGTGGGCGTGCTCGACGGCGGTGGAGCCCGGGGAGCCGACATGCCTGATCCTGCGACCGCTCCCGCGCCGGCCATGATCGTGAGCGACGCGGGCCTCACGACGGCCTGTCGCCGCTGGTCCGCGGCGGAGATCATCGGGCTCGACACGGAGTTCATCCGCGAACGTACCTACCATCCGCGCCCGGCGCTCGTGCAGGTGTCCGACGCGCACGGCGTGCTCCTCGTCGACCCGACGGAGATATCGGACTACGGTCCCCTCGCGGAGGTGCTGTCCGATCCCGCCGTGCTCGTCGTCATGCATGCCTGCGGCGAGGACCTCGATGTGCTGGAGGTCATGACGGGGACCACGCCGCGCCGGGTCTTCGACATCCAGCTTGCCGCCGCGTTCGCCGGCCATCGATTCTCGCTCAGCTACCGGGACCTGGTGGCGACGCTGCTCGACATCACCCTCGAGAAAGGAGAAACGCGCTCCAACTGGCTCCGGCGTCCCCTCAGTCCCTCTCAGTTGCACTACGCCCGCCTCGACGTGCTGTACCTCCTGCCCTTGTATCGGCATCTGTCGAGCGCGCTGGACAGACTGGAACGGACCTCCTGGTTGGAGGAAGAGCTTGAACACCGGCGACGTGTCCGCGTCGCCGACAGCCGGCCCGAGGCGTCCTACCTGCGCATACGCGGTCGCGGCGCCCTCGCGCCTGCCCGCCATGCCGTGCTGCGCCGGCTCGGTGCCTGGCGTGAGACGGAGGCAATGGCTCGCGACCTGCCTCGCCGGCATCTGCTCCCCGATCAGGCACTGATCACGCTTGCCGATACGACTGCACCGACCGGCGGCCGTCTGAACCCTGCACCCGGGGTGTCAGCCCGGGTCCGGCGCCGATACGGGTCCACCCTGGCCGAATGCATCGACGCGGCCCTCGCGGATGGTCCGGCCAACGCCGACCACCCCACCGACCTCCGTCCCTACGCCGACAAGCTCACGCGGCTGCGGGACGCGACCCGGCAGGCGGCGGAACTCCTCGCGCTGCCACCGGAGCTCCTGGCGCCCCGGCGTGCGCTGGAGTCGCTGCTCGCCGCCACGCTGAAGAACGAGGCCATCCCGCCGGAATTCCAGGGCTGGCGGCGAGCCGTCCTGACCCCCGCGCTTCTCGATTGCCTTCGTGTTTGATACCGGTTCGGCGGTGACGTTCAACGCATCGTGAGCGGATACATGCAGGCATCCGCGCCTCTCGCCATCCGCACGAGCCTCGTCGTTCTGCGCCGCACAGAGCGCCCGCCGGTCGACGGCGGACAGGCAGGGATCACGGTCAAATCACGCTGAGGCTCTGGTCGCCGGCTCCGCTGACCATGCTTCGCGCGATATGTGCGTCGAACGTAACGAACCGGCCGTGCCGTTCGACGGCCAAGGCCAACAGATAGACGTCGGTAATCTGTTTGGGGCCGATGAGTTGACCCCAATCGGCAACGCGCGGGTCAAGAAGGCTTACCTCGTCAGGCCAGAATTCGTGATGGTCGGTCGCGGTTGCCTCGCGCAGCCGTTCGGCGACGACGGATGCCGGCAGGCTGTTGGGGTACGCAGGCTGTGCCATGATCCTCAGGCACCCGTTCTGGGAAATGGGACACGTTGCCCAGCCGTGCCGGATGTTCTCCTTCAGCCAGAGACCGGCGGTTTCGTGGTGCAGATGCTGGGCGTCCAGCAAGGCGATCAGGACGTTCACGTCCAGCAACGCCCGCATCAGTCGCCAGCCTCCTCGCGCAGCCTGTCGATCAGCTCGTTGGTGACGATGCCGCCGCGTTTGGGGAATGGGCGAAAGCCGAATTCGGCGACAGGGTCCTCCTCCCGGCCCTGCGGTACATCCTGACCGCCGCGTGCCAACGATTGCCGCAACAGACCCGAGACTACGGCACCAGCGGATTTCGATTGGCGTTTCGCGACTTCCTTGATGGCGATCAACAGGTCGTCGTCGATATTCAGAGTGGTTCGCATCGTGGATGCCCAACCGACTGCGATGGAGAATGATGCTATCAGCTTCCGCATCACGCATCACACATCACGCCGCCCGGTACCAAGTGGAGAAGACCGACCGGTGTGCTCTTTGTGGCTCCGCTACCTGTTCCTGCGGCCTATCGCCGCGCGCGGGGGCGGGGCGCAGATTAGCCGAGGGGGAGAAGCTCGGCGAGCTCGCGCCGGAATGGGACCTCGTCGCCGGTTTGCGGCGGGCCGTCCAGCTCCTCGGCGTAGCGGCGCCCCGCGTACACCGCGTGGGCGATGGTCGCGGGGGCGAGCGCGTCGCCGATCGCGGCGACCGACTCGATCCCGGCGTCCGCCCAGTCGCCGGCGCGGGCCGCAAGCTCGCGCGCGAGGCGGTCTTCCGGCGTTCGCGAGGTGACGAGGACCACCGCGTCCGCCTCGAGCTCCTCCGCGCGCCCGGTGAAGACGCACGACGCGGTGACCACACCCTCCGCGATCGCGTCGAGGGCGGTGAAGCTCCGGATCGTCACCCCCTTCTCCAGCAGACGCGCCTGGATGAAGTGCTGCTCCAGGGTCTTGCGGGTCCAGGTGGAGGCTTCCGAGGCGGGCGTGAGATAGTGGGTCTCGCAGCCCCGCTCCGCGAGCAGCTCCGCCACCACCCCGCCCATGTAGTAGTGGTCGTCGTCCCAGACGACGACCCTCGCCCCCGCCTCCGGCAGCGCGGCGCCGTCCATCACGTCGTCCGGTGAGAGCACCCGGGCGTGCGGCGCGACGGCCAGGGGCCGTTTCCGGTGGCGTCCGACGCCGTCCGTCCGCCAGCGCGCGCCGGTGGCGACGACGACCCGCGGGAAGCCGAACTCGAGGACGGAGTCCACGTCGAGCTCCGAGTCGAAGTAGGTCTCGACGTTCGCAAGCTGGTGAAGCTGCTGCTCGCGATAGTCCCGGACACGCCCCCAGGCGGCGAGCCCCGGCAGCCGGCACTCGCGCGTGACGCGTCCGCCGAGCTCCGTGCCCTTCTCGGCCAGGGTCACGTCGTAGCCGCGCTTGCCGAGGGCCTGCGCCGCCTCCAGCCCGGCCGGACCCGCCCCGACGATGAGGACCGGCTTGTCGGACTCGCGCGGGCGGATGCGCTCCGGGTGCCAGCCCTTGCGCCACTCCTCGCCCATCGTCGGGTTCTGGGTGCAGCGGATGGGCGACATGGTGAAGTCGCCGGAGACGCAGATGTTGCAGCCGATGCACTCGCGGATGTCCTCGAGCCGCCCCTCCTCGACCTTCTTCGGCAGGAACGGGTCCGCGATCGACGGCCGTGCGCAGCCGATGAGGTCGGCGATCCCCTTGTTGACGACCGACGCCATCCGGTCCGGCGAAGTGTAGCGGCCGACCCCGACGACCGGCTTCGTGGTGAGCTTCTTCACCCCTTCGATGAACGGCTCCTGCCGGCCCTCGGGGCCGAAACGCGAGGTCTGGGAGTCGTTCTCCCAGGCCGCGAGGGCCACGTCCCAGAGGTCGGGGAGCTCGGCGACGAGGCCGATCATCTCCTCCGCTTCATCCTTCTCCAGGCCGGCCGGGCCGAGCAGCTCGTCCGTCGAGATCCGGCACGGCACCGCGCACGTGTCGCCCACCGCTTCGCGGGTGTCGGTGAGGATCTCCTCGAGAAGGCGCACCCGGTTGCGCGGCGACCCGCCGTACTCGTCGCTCCGGCGGTTGTGGTGCCGGGAGAGGAAGAAGTGGAGGATGCTGAGGCAGTGGGCGGCGTAGACGTACACGAGGTCGAAGCCGGCCTTCCGTGCCCGGATCGCCGCCGCCCGGTGCCACTGCCGGAGGTCGCGGATGTCCCGCTTCGTCATCGCCCGGGCCTGCACCGGGTCGTAATCGGACGTCGCGACCGGCATTCCGGACGGTGCGAGCGGCACCTCGCGCCCGTAGGAGTTGGCGCCGTTCGGGCCGTTGTAGGCGAGCTCGATGCCGGCGAGCGCGCCGAACTCGTGGATCCGGTCCGCGACCCGCGCGAGGGCCGGGACGTCGCGGTCGTCCCAGAGCCGGAGCTCGATGTAGGGGGCGATGTCCGAGGTGTGGTGGATCTCGACCTCCTCGGTGCACACCACCGCCCAGCCCCCCTCCGCCTTGACGCCCCGCATCCAGGCGAGCGCGGTCGGGTCCCGGTAGCCCATGCCGTTGCAGTGCGGCACCTGATAGAAGCGGTTCTTCGCGGTCACCGGGCCGATCGCGACCGGCTCGAAGAGCACGTCGTACCGGGGGTCGCGTCGCGCGTCGCGGGGAGGCATCACCATCGCATGCAACTATCGGGGCCGAGGGTCCGGAAGCAGTCGGAAGCCTTGACGGGTGAAGTCGTCATCCAATGCGAGGGCGTCCGTCAGCCCGTGGCGGCGCATCAGCTCGAAGCTCGTGCAATCGACCAGCGAAAGCCTTCTGCGGCTGGCCGCGAGCAATGCGGCCACCGCCGCCGCATGCAGTCCCTCGTCGACCCAGAGCGGGCGAAGCATCGGGACGAGAATGTCGGCCAGCGCACGCACCGGTTCCAGGCCGAGGCGGCGCTGGACAAGCGCGAAGGACTCGACGAGGACGTAGTTCGAAGTAGCGAGAGGCCTCCCCTCGGCGACCGCCTGATTCCATGCGTCGATCACGTCGGCGTGCCGGGGCTGGTCCGCGTCGAGGAACGCGAGGATCGCCGACGTGTCGACGAAGAGGCTCACGAGTCGAACGCGTCGTCGAGATAGCGGTCGTGTGCTTCGGCGAGATCGGGGTGGCCCGAACGAAAGCGCCCCTTGAGCCCGCGAGCGCGTTTGGCAAGCTCCTGGATGTCGGGAGTGCGCCGCCTCGAGAGGTACTCGGCGACGCATTCGCGTACAAGCTCGGACATCGAGCGTTCTTCCGCCCTCGCCCGAGCCTTGAGTGCCCGAGCCTGCTCCTCCGTCAACTGGATCTGGGTCCGAATCATGCCATCATGATATCGGTTCTGCCTTCATGATGACATTCTCGGCGGTATGCACTGCGGCCGCACTTCCGATGGGGCGCGTTCAAGTCCCCCCCTGCGAACGACGGTGGTGAGGACACGGACATGGTGCCGGGCCGGTACGTGCCGGGCGGCGTTCGATGGGCGCTATCCGTCGTAGGTCGGGAGGCCTTCGTCGCATTGTGGCCGCACATGGCCGAGCACGATAGACTCCCCCGAGACACGAGCATCCATGGTGTGTCGACATGCTGTCCGTCCGACTGCCCGAGGACATCGAACGACGCTTGGTCGAGATCGCCCGAAAGACCGGGCGAACGAAGACATACTACGTTCGCGAGGCACTTCTGATGCACCTCGAAGAGATCGAGGACATCCATCTGGCCGAGGAACGCCTGTCGAAACCCGCGCAGCGTTGGACGCACGACGATCTCGAGGCCGGCGTTGACATGGAACGTTGAGTGGGACGAACGCGCCCGACGGGAATTGCGACGGCTCGACAGTCCCGTACAGCAAGCGATCCTCCGCTACTTCTCCGAACGCATCCAGACGGATGAAGACCCCCGACGCTTCGGCCGGGGGCTGGGCCACTCCCTTCGTGGACTGTGGCGCGACCGGAACGGGGACTACCGTGCCATAACCCGCAGGTATCGGTATTCAGGGATGCCCTTGCCGCATTCTGCCGGGGGCATGGAATCCGGCGGCTCTCCGTCTTCGGTTCGGCGCTACGGGAGGACTTCGGGGCGGAGAGCGATATCAACGTGTTGGTCGAGTTCGAATCGGCCCGAACCCCGGGGTTGTTGGACGTTGCCCGCATGGAGCTGAAGTTGTCCGAGTTGTTCTCGGGGCGCAAGGTGGACTTGCGAACACCCGAGGATCTGAGCCCTTATTTCCGGCAGGAGGTTCTGGACACGGCGGAGGTTCAATATGCCGAAGGGTGACGAAATCCGTCTCCGCCACATGCTCGAGGCGGTGCGGGAAGCCGTGTCGTTCGGGCTGCTCCATCCAGATCCCGATGTTCCGCACGCGGAGGGGGATTGTCCGGGCGCCAATCGGGCCACGGAGCGCGAGGCAGACACACGCGCCACCGAGAACGGATCGCCATCGTGACGCCTGAGCAGCTCGTGGCGCTGGCTGCGTCCGGTGAATCCGAGACGCTGGAGTTCAAGAGCACGACGGGAACTCGGCGAGAAGCGGCCAGAACTGTCTGTGCCATGCTCAATCAGCGTGGCGGGCAGGTGCTGTTCGGGGTGACCCAGGCCGGGGTCGTGGTCGGGCAGCAGGTCGGCGCACGCACGATCGAGGAGTTGAGCGCGGAGCTTCAGCAAATCGACCCCCCGGCGTTTCCGACGATCGAGCGGGTTCGTGTGGACAGCGGCCGTGAAGTGATTGTCGTCGGCACGAGCCACGGGCCGGTAAGCCCGTACAGCTATCGGGGCAGCACCTATCGCCGGGTCGGAAACACCACCGTGGCAATGTCGGCCGACGAGTACAGCCGGATGCTCTTCGAGCGCATGCACAGCGAGCAGCGCTGGGAGAACCAGCCGGCCACCGGATGGTCGATCAACGATCTGGAGGTGGGGGAGATTCGGCGCACGGCCGCCGAGGCGATCCGAAGCGGCCGAATGGAGGAGCCTCCGAGTCGGAAGCCGGCGGATCTGTTGCGCGGACTCGGGCTTCTGCGTGACGGCGCGTTGCTGAGGGCGGCGGCGGTGCTGTTCGGCAACCGGGAGCGCCTCGAGTTCGAGATGCCGCAGTGCCTCCTCCGGATTGCCCGGTTCCGGGGCGTCGACCGCATGCAGTTCCTGGACAATCGCCAGTTCAACGGCCATGCCTTCGCGCTCCTCGCCAGCGCCGAGCGATTCCTGCGGGACAGCATCCCCATTGCCGGGCGGTTCGAGTCAGACCGCTTCGAGCGGATTGACGAGCCGCTCTACCCGCCTCTGGCAACCCGAGAAGCGCTGGCGAACGCCTTGTGCCACCGCGATTACTCGATTGGAGGCGGATCGGTAGGGGTGGCGATCTACGACGACCGCCTGGAGGTGACCTCCTCCGGCTCTCTGCACTTCGGGCTGACCCCGGAGAAGCTGTTCGTGCCGCACGAGTCGCGACCGTGGAATCCCATGATTGCTCGCACCTTCTACCGTCGAGGGATCATCGAAGAGTGGGGAAGCGGGACGCTCAAGATGGCGGATGTCGCAAGGGAGGCTGGCCTGCCGACTCTCGAGATCGAGGACGCCAATGACTGTGTGACCATATGCTTCCGGCACGGCCAGTTCGTGGCTCCCCAGCTTGGCGTAGCCGGGCCGACACAACGGCAAGAGGCCATTCTCGCCCTGTTGGCTCGTGCTGATGACGGCTTGGCGCTGCGCGAGATTCGCGCTCAGCTAGGGCCGCGGGCCAATGAGCGGCAGTTGCGCAATGACTTGGCCATATTGAAGGCGCGGGGACTGATCACGTCCAAGGGTTTCGGTCGGGGCGCGCGTTGGAACCGTCTGTAAAACAGCCGGTTGGCTCATTCCGGCTCATTCCGGCTCATTCCGGCTCATTCCGGCTCATTCCGGCTCATTCCGGCTCATTCCGGCTCATTCCGGCTCATTCCGGCTCATTCCGGCTCATTCCGGCTCATTCCGGCTCATTCCGGCTTATTCCGGCTTATTCCGGCTCATTCCGGCTTATTTGGGCGCCTCATTGGGCCCGGCCACGCTCCGGTTTGCCACAGGCGGTGTAAATCTCCCGCGAGTTGGTGATGGGGGTTCGGGATGACTGAGCTCGGGATCAGCGAGGCGGGCTCCGTGCAGTTCCCGATGGTTCGGCACGCGGCGGAGATCGGCTGGACGCCTCTCCCGCCGCAGGTAGCATCGTACCGGCGGGGCGGCGAGGCCGGGATGCTGTTCAGGGGCGACATCAGGGCGGCCCTCGGGCGGTTCAACCCCTGCATGACGGAGGACGCCGTCCGCTCGGCCATCGAGCGGCTCGATGCACTCCCGCCGACGATCGAGGGCAACCGCGAGATGCTCGCGTGGCTCCGTGGCGAGCGGCAATGGTACGACGAGGCCGAGCAACGTCACCGTCAGGTCCATCTCGTCGACTTCGAGGCGCCAAGCGCCAACGTCTTTCATGTCACCTGGGAATGGAAGCTCAAGCCCCCCGCCCGCAAGGGCAACCGGGCGGATGTGATGTTCCTCGTCAACGGGGTGCCGGTCGCCATCGTCGAGCACAAGAACCCGGCGGACGCCGATGCCATCGACCGCGGCATCACCCAGCTTCGGCGCTACGAGAAGGAGACCCCCGAGCTCATGGGCGCGCCGCAACTCTTCAACGTGACCCACCTCCTCGACTACTGGTACGGCGTCACCTGGAATGCGTCGCGCCGATTCATGGCGCGCTGGAAGGAGAGCCCGGAGGAGAGCTACCGGTTCGCGGTCCAATCGTTCTTCGAGCCGAACGACTTCCTTCGCACCCTGCGGGACTGGATTCTCTATTACGTCGAGGACGGCGAGACTCGAAAATCCGTGCTCCGCCAGCATCAGCGCCGCGCGGTCGACCGCATCGTCGAGCGTTGCTCCACGCCTTCGAAGCGGCGCGGGCTCATCTGGCACACGCAAGGCTCCGGCAAGACCTTCACGCTGCTGACCGCCGCTCGCCTGATCCTCGAACGAAAGGATCGGTTCCGTGCCGCCACGGTGGTCGTGGTCGTGGACCGGATGGAGCTCGAAGGACAGCTCCGGGGCTGGGTGGAGCGGCTGCTCGGCGAGATGCAGCAACAGGACATCGCGGTGTGGCACGCGGGCTCCAAGGCCGATCTCCGGGAGTTGCTCGAGACCGACAAGCGCGGCCTCATCGTCTCCATGATCCACAAGTTCGAGGGCATCGAGAAGGACGCCAACACGCGCGACGACATCTACGTGTTCATCGACGAGGCGCACCGCTCGGTTGCCAGGGATCTCGGCACCTACCTGATGGCGGCGGTGCCCAACGCCACCATCATCGGATTCACGGGAACCCCGATCGCCCGGACCCACCAGGGCGAGGGCACCTTCAAGACCTTCGGCTCCGACGACAAGCAGGGCTATCTCGACAAGTACACCATCGCCGAGTCGATCGAGGACGAGACGACCCTCCCGATCCGCCACACCATGGCGCCGAGCGAGATGACGGTGCCGGCGGAACGGCTCGATCAGGAATTCTTCTCCCTGGCCGAGGCGGAGGGCGTCACCGACATCGATGAGCTCAATCGGGTCCTCGACCGGGCGGTTGGCCTTCGCACCTTCCTCGCCGCGGACGATCGTATCGAGAAGGTCGCCGACTTCGTCGCCGAGCACTTCCGAGAGAATGTGGCTCCGCTCGGCTACAAGGCATTCCTGGTCGCGGTGAACCGGGAAGCCTGTGCCAAGTACAAGCAGGCGCTCGACAGTCGGCTCCCGCCCGAATGGACTACCCCGGTCTACACCAGGGACGACGCCGATTCGGTCGAACGCCCGCTCGTCGCCGCCCTCCAGCTCTCGCCGGAACGCGAGACGGATGTACGCCTCCTGTTCAAGAAGCCGGATCAGGATCCGAGGATCCTCATCGTCACCGACAAGCTGCTGACGGGCTACGACGCGCCGCTTCTCTACTGCCTCTATCTCGACAAGCCGATGCGGGACCACGTCCTGCTGCAGGCCATCGCACGCGTGAACCGCCCGCACGTGGACGCGAACGGCGTTCGCAAGCGCATCGGCCTCGTCGTCGACTTCGTGGGCGTGCTCCGTGAGCTGCGGAAGGCGCTCAAGTTCGACTCGTCCGACGTGAGCGGGGTAATCGAGGATCTCGATCTCCTGCTGGCGGACCTCCTGGACCGGATCGAGCGGGCAAGAACGGACTACCTGGCCAGCGAGGGGAGCGGTGGCAGCGCGGACGAGCAACTGGAGAAGATTGTCTACGGGCGTTTCCTCGATCCGGAGTCGCGCAAGGCGTTCTTCGATGCCTACAAGGAGTTGGAGGCGCTCTGGGAGATCCTGTCGCCTTCCCCTGCCCTCCGCGATCACATCAAGACCTTCCGGCGGCTACCGACGGCGTGAATCTGTCGGAGAACGATCAGCTCGAAAATGCAGCTATCGCAGGCTCAGGAAGGGCCGTTCCTGGGCCGTCAGATCGTGAAGAAGACAATTTTCAATTGGATGCCGAAGAAGATGCATGAAGAAAACAGCAGCTTCACTCCGGCCGTTCGCGAGCATTTTCGAAACGGCATTGACCCCTCCGGGCGCTATGACAAGCCGTGACGAGGAGCTATGACAAGCCGTGACGAGGAGCTATGACAAGCTGTGACACAGAGCTGTGACAGGCTGCGACATGGAGCACGAAGTGCCACGAAATTCGGCCGTGGCTCCGAGGGGACTTCGGACAAGCCAACCTGTAAATGGTTGTCATCAGGCCACGGGTGGAGGGTTGGCGCCGGCGCGAACCGGGCGGTGGGCTATCCGTCGTAGGTCGCGAGGCCCTCGTCGCGGTGCCACATGCGAACGACCATGCGCTTCGCCGCGGGGTCGTCGCCGTCGGTGAAGGTGCTGCGGTAGTGGGCGACGCGGCGGTTCTCGAGGTACTGGAGCTGGCCGCGTTCGAGGGGCAGCTCGAACCACAGATCCTTCGCGCTCACCGCCTCTTCGAGCGCCTCCACCGCGCGGCGCGTATCCATGTCCATCGGCAAGCCCGCGACGGCGTATCCCTTGCGGATGAGGCTCGCGTTGGCGCGGGCGCGGAGCCGCCGGGCGCCGTCGAACGAGAACACCGGCGCCCACGCGACCCGCGGCGCGCCCGGCGCATGCTCCGCCTGCCGGTCGAAGAGCACCGGCCGATAGAGACGCTCGAGCGCGCGAGGATGGCGTTCGAGCAGGCGGTCGTGCACGCAATGGAGGCTGCAGAACCGGCTGGTCCCCCCCTCCCGGGCGGGACGGATGCACATCAGCCCAACGTAGTGCGGCACCGCCGCCCCGAACGCGTTGTCGGTGTGGAAGACGAGCTCCACGTTCGTCCACGAGCCGCGTACCCCGTAGCCGAAGGTCCGCCCGGTATCGGTCACGTCGTACAGCATCGTGCCGTCCCACTTCTGGGCCACCGGGCGGGCGAGGATGCTTCCGATCGTCCAGAAGACGGCCCGCGCCGTCTCGTCGTCGAGCCCGTCGAGGGGAAGGCGGTCGATGACCGCTATCCCGGCTCCGCGATCGAGCGCGTCCTTCGCGCGCGCGTACGCCGCGCGGACCGCGTCGAGCCGGTGGTCATCCGGAGATCGCAGGAGAATGGGGTGCGGTGCGGCCCGGATCCGCTCCGCGAGCGCGCGGGTCTCGTCGAGGGCGGCCTCGTCCAGCTCGATGACGCACGCGCTCGGGTCCACGTCGCGGCCGAGCCAGGCGTCCGGTCCGGTCACCGGAGAGCGAGGTCGTGTCCCGCCCGCCGCCTCCGCCGACAGGTCCGCGCACGCCGCGACGGGCGGCGGGTACGGCGCTGCGGCGTCGCTTGCGACGCGGGCGGCGGCTCGGGCCGTCATGTCTTCTCGCTTCTCCCCCGCTTTCCCTGCTTCCCCAGCTTGCCCTACTTCCCGTACTTCTCCCAGTGCGCCCCGAACAGGGCTTCCTCGGAGGGCCGGTCCTCCGGGATCGGCACCGCGAGGTGGGTGATGTTGAGGAAGTGGCGGTAGTTGAGGTTCTCGCTGATGCTGTTGCCCTGCCACGTCCCGCAGCCCATGGACAGGGTGAAGTTGAGCCCGCTGTCGAAGCCGCCCCCGTTCCCGAAGGTATGCGCCATGTTCACGAGGACGCGGGCGGTGTCGAGCTCCTCGGCGAGCCGGCGCGCGTGCTCCATCTCCTCGGTGTGGATGCCGACGGAGTGCCCCCGGCCCTTGAACTCGAGGATCTCGCGCACCCGCTCGGCGGCGTCGTCGAAGCTCGCCGCGCGGTACACGGTGAGGACGAGGGCGAGCTTCTCGTCCGAGAACGGGTGGTCGCGTCCGACCCCGTTCTCCTCGACCAGGAAGCATTTCGATTCGAGCGCCCGCCCCCCGAGGCCGCACGCGGCGGCGAACACCCCGGCGTCCTTCGCGATGACGCCCCGGTTGAGCTTGCCGTTCACCCAGAGCGTGCCGCGGATCGCCTCCTTCTCCACCGCGCTCGCGAGGTACCCGCCGGCCCGCTCGAGGGCGGCGACCGCCTCGTCGTACACCTCGTCGACGATGACCACCGAGTTCTCCGACGAGCACGACGTCGCGTTGTCGAAGCACTTGGATCGCATGATCTTCTCCGCCGCTTCTTGGAGCCTCGCGCTCGCGTCGATGATGACCGGGACGTTGCCCGCCCCGACGCCGATCGCCGGGGTGCCGCTCCGGTACGCGTCGCGCACGTTGTTCTGCGAGCCGGTGACCACCACGAGGTCGCATGCCGCCATCAGCGCATGGGTGCTCGCCTTGTCCGCCGGCGGCGGCAGCACCTGCACGAGATCCGCCGGGGCGCCGATCTTCTCGAGTTCCGCGCGCATCAGGTTCACGGTCCGGGTGGTCGTCGCGAGCCCGGCCGGCGACGGTGCGATGACGATCGCGTTCCGTCCCTTGAGGGCCATCATCGCCTTGTTGACGGGGGTCGCCGCAGGGTTCGTGGAGGGAGTCACCGCGCCCACCACCCCGACCGGCTTCGCGTACTTGACGAGCCCGAGCTCGGGGCTCTCCTCGATGACCCCGACGCTCCTCACCCGCATGAGGTCGCGGAGGGTGCCGAAGGTCTTGCGCTGGTTCTTGACGACCTTGTCGGGGGCGTTGCCGATGCCGGTGTCCTCGACCGCCATCCGGGCGAGGGCCTCGGCGTGCTCCGGCTTGTAGAGCGCCCACGCGATCGCGGTCACCGCCTCGTCCACCCGGGCCTGGTTCGCTCCCGCGAACGCGTCCATCGCCGCGCGCCCGCGGCGGACCAGGGTATCGACGACCGCGGCGGGGTCGCGTTCGAAGGCTTCGATCCTGGCTTCGGCTGGCTGGTTCATCGTAACGGGCATTCCTCGGGCTTGCGGGGTTCGGAGGCCGGGCGCCGGGACGCATTCGCCGCACCGGAGCGCGAACATGGAGCAGGCCCCGGCCCGGAGTCAAGTATCAGGCCAGGTTCCGGGCCTCTGCGGCCGGCGAAGCGCGAAGCGAAGGGGCTGCAGGTGTGAGCTGGGCGAGATGCGCGAGATGCTCGGCGGGAGGCATTCCGATCGTGGGCCGGGCTCGTTCACGGACTGGCGACCTGCGATCCATTTCTCAAGACCCGTGTTCCCAAGACCCGTGTTCCCAAGACCCGTGCCTTTTCCAGCGCCTGAACGCGTACGGTCTCCGGTCTCTCTCGCGGGGCGGGAACCGGTGTTCGTTGCTCTGCCTCACCGGCCGTCCACCAACCCGCGCCATCGCCGTACTCCGGCATCCTCCGACGAGCCCGTACGCCAAACACACACGCCGGGCGTCTTCTGCGCCAGGCGTGTGTCGCTATACTTCCGCCCGTGAACCCGCAAGCCGAACTTTTCCGTGGTCGTGACCGCCGGCTCCCCTGAAGCGCTCGTCGCGTCCGCGAGCCGGTCCACCCTCGACGGCGTGTTCCGGAGCACGGTACGGACCTGGCCGGGCCGTATCGCGATCGAGGAAGGGGAGCAGGCGCTCACCTACCGGGAGCTTGATCGCCTCGTGGATCGCGTCTCCGGGTGGCTCGCCGCCAACGGAGTCGGGCGCGGAGACCGGGTCGCGATCCTCTCCGAGAACAGCACCTCCTACGCCGCCGTCATGCTGGCCTGTGCCCGCACCGGCTGCATCCTCGCCTGCCAGAACTGGCGGCTCACCGCCCGCGAGCTCCGGCACTGCATCTCGCTCGTCGAGCCGAAGATGACGCTGGTCTCGGACCGCTTCGCCACCCTGCTCGACGAGGTGGACGGCACGGTCCGGGGCGACGGAGCCGGGGCGCGGCACCGGCTGGACGATGCGCTCGCCGCCCGCTGGGCGCAGGCGGAGCCGCCCGCCCCGTCCGCCGCCGGCGGTCTCGACCCCGAGGCGATCCTCCTCATCCTCTACACGAGCGGCACCACCGGGCTCCCCAAGGGGGCCGCGATCAGCCATCGGGCGGAGCTCGTCCGCAACCTCGCCTGGCACCTGTCCTTCGGTATCCTCCCCGGCGACACGATGGTGGCCTGGATGCCCTTCTACCACATGGGCGGGGCGGACCATGTGCTCGGAACCCTGCTCGGCGGCGGCAAGGTCATCGTCCTGGAAACCTTCGACGCGCCGCGAATCGCCCGCATCGCGGCCCGCGAGCCGCTCGGCTGGCTCATCACCATGCCCGGCACGACGGAGCGCATGATCGCCGCCCTCAGGGCCGAACCGTCCCCGCCGGTCCGGGTGCGGGCGGTCGGGGTCATGCCGGACCTCGTTCCGAGGGCCGAGATCGCGGAGCTCACCGCGCTCCTCGACGCGCCGTACCCCAACACCTTCGGCTCGACCGAGACGGGGAGCCCGCCCTGCTCGGGGAGCTGCCTGCCGCCCGGGGTGGTTCCGGAGCGCCTGTCCAAGCACCTGAGCCCGCTCTGCGAGTTCCGGCTCGTCGATGCGGACGGAAACGACGTCCCCGACGAGACCCCCGGGGAGGCGGCGGTGCGCGGCCCCACCCTCTTCAGCGGCTACTGGCGCGCCGACGAGACGAACGCCAAGGACTTCCGCGACGGCTGGTTCCACATGGGCGACCTCCTGGTCCGCCACGAGGACGGGACCTTCGACTTCGTGGACCGGGCGAAGTACATGATCAAGTCCGGCGGGGAGAACATCTATCCGGCCGAGATCGAGCAGGTGCTGCTCGCGGACCCGCGGGTCGCGGAGGCCGCGGTGGTGCGGCGCACGGACCCGCGCTGGGGCGAGGTGCCGGTCGCGTTCGTCGCGCGCCGCGACGGCGCCCCCCTGGAGGACGCCGACCTCTATCGCCGCTGCCGGGACCAGCTCGCCGGCTACAAGCAGCCGAAGGGGATCCGCTTCATCGATTTCGACGATTTTCCGCGCAGCGCCTCCGGCAAGGTGCAGCGCCACGAGCTCGAGTCCCGCCTTGCGAACGAGGAGTCCGGTCCATGCCCGTAGTCGATCGAATCGGCGAGTACCACGACGAGATGACGGCCTTCCGGCGCGACATCCATGCCCACCCCGAGCTCGGCTTCGAGGAGCACCGGACCTCGGACCTGGTGGCGAAGCGGCTCGAGGAGTTCGGGCTCGAGGTCTACCGGGGCATCGGGCGCACGGGCGTCGTGGGAGCGCTCCGGGTCGGCAACTCGCCCCGCTCGGTGGGGCTCCGGGCGGACATGGACGCGCTTCCCATCCAGGAAGCGACGGGGGTCGCGCACCAATCGCGGCATGACGGGCGGATGCATGCGTGCGGGCACGACGGGCACACCACGATGCTCCTCGGGGCGGCCCGCTACCTCGCGGAGACCCGCGACTTCGAGGGGCAGGTGTTCTTCATCTTCCAGCCGGCCGAGGAGGGGCTGGGCGGCGCCCGGGCGATGATCGAGGACGGCCTCTTCGAGCAGTTCCCGTGCGATGCGATCTTCGGCATCCACAACCGGCCGAAGCTCCCGGTCGGCAAGTTCGCGGTCCGCTCGGGTCCCATGATGGCCGGCGGCGCGTTCTTCGACATCGACATCGAAGGGGTGGGGGCGCACGGCGCCCGCCCCGAGGCGAGCGTGGACCCGGTCATCGCCGCCTCGCACCTGGTGGGCGCGATCCAGTCGGTGGTGGCCCGCAACGTCCCGCCGACCGAGACCGCGGTCGTGTCCGTGACCCGGCTGCACGCGGGCGACGCCTACAACGTGATTCCCCAGTCCGCCCGTCTCGGGGGCACCGTGCGCGCGTTCTCGGTCGAGGTCATGGATCTCGTGGAACGGGCCCTGGAGCGGATCGCGAAGGGGGTCGCGGAGAGCTTCGGCGCGCGGGCGCGCTTCGACTTCCGCCCCATCTTCAGTCCGACCATCAACGCCCCGACGGAGGCCGAGCTCGCGGCCTCGATCTGCGCCGACGTGGTCGGTGCGGACAACGTGGAGCGCAACCCCCCGCTCATCATGGCGTCGGAGGACTTCTCCTTCATGCTGGAGCGGGTGCCGGGCTGTTACGTCAACCTCGGCAACGGCGATGCCGAAGGCGCGTGCGAGGTGCACAACCCGGGCTACGACTTCAACGACGAGGCGCTCCCGCTCGGCGCGAGCTTCTTCGCGCGCCTCGTCGAGACCCGCCTCGCCCGCGATCCGGCCTGATTCCACCCACCCCGCCGCCAGCAACCGGAACAGCTACCGGGGCGGGGGAGTCATCTGCCGTCTTCTCGATCCCGGCTCCGCTGTCGGACCAATCCTCGGAATCCGCTCAAGGCGTTGAGGCACCCGCCGCGGCGGCGCGCAGTTGCGCCCGCAGCGTCTCGTCGCTGTCCGGCTCCTTCTCGAAGCAGACCGCACCATCGAGAAGGGGCGCGACCCACGGTTGGGCGCTTCCGGTCCAAAGGTGGCACGTAGGCGTGAGGCTCAAGGTATCGTCGAGCGAGCCGGCCTTGATGCTGAGCACGGACCGCGCGCCGTCCCCCGTATGGTAGAGCCGCGTGCCGCACTCGCCGCAGAACGCGCAGTGCTTTCGGCGACCGGAGCTGCCGCTCGTCAGGTACACCCGCGGCTCCGCGCCGGAAAACTCGATTGCGTCCCGCTCGACCAGCATCGACATGCCGAACGCGCTCGCCGACTGCTGCTGGCAAAGCCGGCAGTGACATGCGTAGAGCGCCACCGGCGCCCCCAGAAGCCGGTAGCGGATTGCACCGCACTGGCAGCCGCCCGTGTGTCCCCGGGATATCGTCATGTTCCTGTCCTCCCCGCAACCGGAGGCGGGAGAATATGCTATCCGCAGCTTTGGTTGACGGAGCGTCCGTCGCACGGAGGAGCATGATGAGCGTCGCCCTGTTTCACCTCTTCGGAGCCGCCCCCGAGCCGGTAGCGCCCTACAGCCACGCGGTGGAGGCGGACGGCTGGGTGTTCCTGACCGGGCAGGTCCCCACCGAGCCGGCCGACGACTCGGCCGCGATCCCGCCCGGAATCGAGGCCCAGACCCGGCGTACCATGGACAATCTCGTCATCGTGCTGGGCGAGCTTGGCCTGGATCTCACGCACGTGGTCGCGGCGCGGGTCTTTCTGACCCGCTTCGAAGAGGACTACGATGCAATGAACGCCGTCTACCGGGGCTATTTCGCGGCGGACCGGCTCCCGGCCCGCACCTGCATCGGGGTGACGGCGCTTGCGCGCGCGGTCCGGGTGGAGATCGACTTCGTCGCGCGCCGGCCGGAAAGCTGAAGCGCCCGCCGGCGCCCGCCGCGGCCGCGATCCGCCCGATCGCCGGAGGCGGGGTCCGGTGCCCGGTGCCCGGTGCCGGCGCCCGATGCCGTCGTGACGCGGCAGGAACGTCCATCAAGGGAGGTGGAGCATGAGGCTTGAAGAGATGACGGTGGCGGTGACCGGAGCCCAGCAGGGGATCGGCGCCGCGATTGCCCGGAGTGCGGCCAGCGAAGGTGCGAACGTCGTCGTCAACTATCTCGACGACGAGGCAGGCGCGCGGGCGGTCGCGGACGACGTCGCGGCGGCCGGCGCGCGGGCGGTGCTCGTGCAGGGAAGCGTCACCGACCGGGAGGCCATCCGTCGGATCGTCGAGGCGGGTCTCGATCTCTCCGGCTCCCGCGGGCTCGACGGCTTCGTCAACAACGCGGGGATTTTTCCCCGGGTCCCCTTCCTGGACCTCACCGACGCGGACTGGGACGCCGTCCACGACGTGAACCTCAAGGGAGCGTTCCGCTGCTCGCAGGCCGCCGCGAAGGCCATGATCGACGCCGGCAACGGGGGCTCGATCGTGAACCTCGCATCGGTCGCCGCGTTCCGCTGCTCCCCGAACGGAGTGCACTACGTCGCGTCGAAGGCCGGCGTGATCGGTCTCACCCGCGCCACCGCCCTCGACCTCGCGCCACATCGTATCCGGGTCAACGCCATCGCCCCCGGCGTCACCGATACCGCCCAGCCCCGCTACGGGATGAGCGAGGAGGAGCTCGCCGCAGCGGGGACCGAGGTCCCGCTCGGGCGAATCGCGACCCCGGACGATGTCGCCTCCCTCGCCGTCTTTCTGCTCTCCGGCGAATCGAGCCACATCACCGGACAGACCCTGCAGGTCAACGGCGGCCAGTTCCTGTATTGATCGGCGCCCGGGGGCGCCGCGCCGTCCCCCTTCGGCCGGGATGTCCGGCCGCTCGCCCCGCCGGCCGCGCGGGCGCCAACGGACCGCCCGTGACGGTCGAAACAGCCCATGTACGATGGCGCAAATTCCTACGGTTTTCGGGCATCCGGCTCTATTCCCGGTGCCACGGTCTGTTCGATGATCCCACCTTTCAACGGGGTGTAGACTCCACGGAGGGCAGAAGGATGGTTCTTGCGATTGATACCCTCACCGTCGCGCGAAAGCTCGAGGGTGCCGGCTTCGAGCGCCGGCAGGCGGAGGCCTGCGTGGAAGCGATGAGAGACACGGTGGTGACGGGATTTTCGGATCTGGCTACACAGTCCGATCTTGGGCGGTTTGCCACGAAGGAAGACTTTGGGCGGTTTGCCACCAAGGAAGACCTTGAGCGGTTTGCAACGAAAGAAGACCTTGCGAGAGCGCTCGAGAAGTACGCCACGAAGGAAGATCTTGAGCGGTTTGCCACCAAGGAAGACCTTGCGAGAGCGCTTGGGCGGTTTGCCACGAAGGAAGACCTTGCGAGAGCGCTCGAGAGGTACGCCACGAAGGAAGAGCTGGCGCACTTCGAGAAGCGAATGGTCTGGATGTGGGCGGTCAGCACCGTATCCCTTGCCGGGCTCATCGTCGCCATGCCCTTCGTTGCGGGTTGAACCCCGCGGGGTCTCGACGAACGGCAGTGACGGCCCGCCCTGGGCTTGAGCGGATGCCCCGCTACGCCACCCCCTGCTCCTGCAGGCGGGCGAGTTCCTCCGGGGCGACGTCGCACAGCTCCGCCAGCAGGTCGCGGGTGTGCTCGCCCAGGGTCGGCGGCCGCGCCACCTCGACCGGCGAGTCCGAGAGCTTCACCGGGCAGCCGACGGTCCGGTAGGCGCCGTCGCGCCCGGGATAGTCGACCTCGACGACCATGTCGCGCGCCTCGAGGTGCGGATCGGCCAGCACCTCGCCGGTGTCCTGGCACGCGCCGCACGGCACCCCGGCCGCGCCGAGCGCCCGCATCACCTCGTGTTTCGTCCGCTGCCGGGTCCAGCCTTCGATGAGCGGGTTCAGCGCGTCGCGGTTCACCCAGCGCGCCTCCGGGGTGGCGAAGCGGGGATCGTTGCGAAGCTCGTCGATATCCAGCGCCTCGACGAACGCGGGCCACATCTGGGCCTGCGCGAAAATGAAGACGTAGTCGTTCGGCCCGCCGGGCGCGCAGGGGTAGGTGGAGCCCGGCACGGTCCGGCCCAGTTGATTGCCGGTGCGCGGCTGCACCCCGCCGAGACGCTGATGATCGCGCAGGCTGATGCGAAGGAGGTTGGCCACCGCGTCCTGCATCGAGACCTCCACGTGCTGCCCCCGGTCCGTCCGGTGGCGCTGCTGCAACGCCGCGAGGATGCCGATCGCGAGGTGCATGCCGGTGCCGGAGTCGCCGATTGCCGGCCAGAGGAGGCTCGGCGGGCGGTCCGGCCAGCCGGTCACGCACATCGCCCCGCCCATGGCCTGCGCGATCGGCTCGAAGCTCTTGAAGCCGCTGTAGGGTCCGTACGTGCCGAAGCCCTTCACGGTGGCGTAGACGAGCCGCGGGTTGATCTCCTTGAGCACCTCGTAGCCGAGGCCGAGCCGATCGAGCGCGCCGGGCGAGAAGTTCTCCACCAGCACGTCCGCGCGGGTCATCAGCTTCTTGAACAGCGCCTTGCCGTCGCTGGTCTTGAGGTTCAGGGTAAGGCTGCGCTTGTTGGCGTTCAGCACCAGGAAGAACAGGCTCTCGCCGCGCTCGTCGGCCATGTTGGTGCGTGCGACGTCGCCCTTTCCGGGCGCCTCCAGCTTGATCACGTCGGCGCCCAGCCAGGCCAGGACCTGGGTGCAGGCGGGTCCCGCCTGGTTGTGCGTCATGTCGACGATGCGGATGCCATCGAGGGCGCTGCTCATGCTCTCACTCCTTGCCGGCGGCGGCGGTGGGTCGAGTTCGACTTCGAGAAGGGGCCCGGAAGAGGTTTCCGGCGCGGTTCAGGCCGGTCCGACCGGGACCTCGTTCCGGGGTCCCAGCGGGGGGCTGTAGAGGACGATGGCGCGCATGGGGGTCTCGCCGGTCGCCACCACCCGGTGGCGGAGCTTCGGCGGGATTCGAACCACCGTCCCCGGACCGCAGGTCACCGGGCGGTCTTGGCCCAGGGTGACCTCGCACTCCCCCTCCAGCACGTACACGACCTGGTGCTCGATCTCGTGGAAGTGCGGCTCGGCCTCGCCGCCCGGCTGCACGGTCCCGAGGTTCATCTCGAACCGGTCGCAGAAGGCGCCGTCCACGAGCCGCACGTTCACCGTCCCCCGATGGTTCGGCGGGACGTAGGCGCCGATGTCGTCCTGGTGCTCGATGAGCGAGCGGTGTCGGTTCTCGGACATGACTGCTCCTTGCCGGCGGGAAGATGTCGTGAGTGTCCCGCGGGGTCCGGTCCGCCGTCTCAGGGGACCTCGCAGAAGGGGTTGGGCTCGAACTCGGCGTGCACCGCGACGTTCGAGTGGGGGCCGGCGCACCACGAGGGCATGACCATCGAGTAGAGCCCGCCCGCCCCGCTCACGAGGACGAGGACGTTGGCCGGATCGCGCACCGCGTGGATCAGGTCGTCGTCGTCGCCGGCGGGGACCATCTTGGGGTTGAGGGCTCGCATCGCCCGCCGCGGGTGGGCCGCCCGCGCCGCCAGGGCTTCGCGGATCGACGCGCGGCCGTGGCCCGCGCCCGCCAGCACCGCGGCGTGGTCCGGGT
Organism: Gammaproteobacteria bacterium; assembly: GCA_965223775.1. Lineage (GTDB taxonomy): Bacteria > Pseudomonadota > Gammaproteobacteria > HK1 > HK1 > JAJDXW01. The sequence goes on from OZ245021.1 coordinate 404,966, forward strand.
TCAGGACCACGGTGACCGCTCCCCTGCCCCCGAGGTGCATGTTGTTGCTGCCCTGGTTCGCGATCACCGCGGCGAGCGTGTCGAGCAGCCGGTCCGCGGCGCGCGGGTCGTCGCCGTCCGGCGAGTGGATGACCGAGTGGGGAGCTTCCGCCCCCACCACCGTCACCACGCTCGCCTCGGGTGCGTAGCCGAGAGAGGTGTGGAAGGGCGGGAAGGGCGAATCCTCCTCCGCCTCCGCCAGGCAGTACGCGAACTTCCCCGGGTGTCCGAGCAGGGCCATGTCGGAGCGCCCCGGCCGGGCGCCGCCGATGTTCGTCATCGCGAGCCGGATCGCGCGGCCGATGCAGGCGTTCGCGCGGTGCCCCGGGCCGAGCGCGCCGAACCCCGATGCGATGCCGCCGCAAGCCTCGCGCGCCGGGCCGTTGACGATGACGAGCGGGGCGGTGCAATGGGTGGTGCCCTGCATCTCGGCAAGATCGAACTCCGGCTCGCACATCGCGCGCACGGCGGCGAGCACGACCGGGGCGTGGTCCGCGAGGCAGCCGGCCATGACCGCGTTGACCGCGATCTTGTGGACCGTCGCCGCCCCTCCCTGGGGACCCATCTCCCCGACGGCGAGATCGGCGTCGAGGCCGGTGGCGAGGACCATCCGGTCCACGCGCTCCGGAGTCGGAACCACCACCGGGAGCCCGTCGGTGCACTCGAGTCCGTGCAGCACCTCGACGGCGCCCGGTTCGTCCGCGGCGCTGAGCAGGTTCGGAATCGACATGCCGGCCGGCATCCGGTCGCGGTTCGAGAGGGAACGGACGTACGCTGGCGCGGGCCAGCCCGGAAATCTCACCAACTTTCGTCGCGAGGGCGCCGAGACAGTGCTGTGGCGGGCCGCACGGACCGAAAGGCGCTGAAGGCGTAGCCGACACTAGCGCGTTCGCGCTGTCGAAGCGGCTTGCGGGAGTACGGCCCGTCACAGTGCATGGATCGGTGTCCGCAGCAGAAAGTTGGTGAAATTTACGGGCTAACCGCCGCCCGCGAGCCCGGCCAGGATCTCCGGGCGGAACTCGCGTGCGATGGCCGCCATCCGCGCCCGTCCGGTCCCCGCGACGGGGTGCGGAAGCCGGATGCGGGGCGCCCCCGGCATCCCCGCCGCCCGCGCCACGAACTCCGCCTGCGGCCAGAACGCCTCGGTGATCAGCGCGACCGCCGGCAGTCCGCGCCGCGCCAGCTCTATCCCGTCACGCACGGTGCCGGAAGTGCAACTCCCTCAATGTCCGTAGGCGGTGACGACCGCGTCGCAGCGTTCGACGATGTCGTCCACGAGGTGAGCGGTGACCGGGATCGACGGCCCGCCCTTGTCGTAGCGAGTGAAGGATGCCCCGGGGAGCGATTCGCCGAGCACTTCCTCGAGCTCCTCCAGGAACTCGGCCGAATCGGGGAATCCGTTCGCGAGCATTGCGATGGCGATCGGTCCGTCGAGCGCGGCCTTCAGCCGATACGCTTCGACCGGATGCGACGGATCGGCGCGTGGGTCGTGGAACTGGATGGACATGCGGCATGGGTCTCCTCACGGTGCCGCCCGGAAATGTAACCCGCCGCGGCCGCTCCAATCCATTCCGGGTGGCGTGGCGGTGCGGCGCCGCACCGCCGCACCGCCGACTCTCGTGGACCGCATGACGCCATCGACGCTGCCGGCTGCTCGGGGGCTCGACCGCCCGCGCGAGTCCGGCCGTCCGGGAGGGTCCGGCCCTGCGCGGGGGGCCGGCCGCCCGGCCGACGGCGGTCCGCGGGGCGACGCGTTCCGGTCCGATTCGGCCCTGCACGCGCGACCGGGCGGACTTTCCGCGATTGGAGCAGTCGCGAAGGGCCGGATCGGCAGGGAATGTATGGTAAAAACGAGGCATGTACCGATTGAGCCACGCTGGCGGCGATTTCTTCGCCCGCCCCTCCCCATGGTCGATGCCGCCGGTGGCGCCGCCGCGCGCGGCCGGTGGCGGCGGCTGTCCGCGATTCCGGCCTTCCCGGAGCGTGGAAGGATGACGGACGGCGGCGCCCTCCTGCGAGATCCGGTGCCCGACAGGGGGAGGGCCGTTGCACCGCCCCTCGTGCTGCTCGCCGGCAGCGATTCGCGCCCCGCCCGGCTGACCGAGGCGGGCTGGGGGTACCGGGCGCTCACCGGCTACAAGCCCGCCCTGCTGCAGGTGCAAGGCCAGCCGCTGGTGCGCTGCATTCTCGACCGGCTGAGTGCATCGAACCGCTTCTCGGATCTCTACGTGGCGGGGCCGTCGCGGATCTACGCCGGGCTCGTGGACGGGGCCCGGCTCGTCGACTGCGACGAGCGGCTCGAAGGCAACCTTCGCGCGGCGTTCGAGGCGGTCCGCGAGGACCACCCCCACGGCCCCATCGCATTTCTCGCCGGCGACATCCTGCCGGAGGTCGAGACGATTCGAACCGTGATGGACCGGTATGCGGACGACGCCCCCTGCGACGTGTTCTTCCCGCTCTCGGAAGTGCCGGAGGACCCGGCTGCGCTCGGCGCCTCGGCCTGGAAGCCTCAATACCGGATACGTCCGGACGCGGAGTCCGATCCGCGCACGGTCCTTCCGGGGCACCTCCTCATCGTCGATCCGGACGCCCTTCGCATCGGGCTGGTGTACCGGCTGATCGCGCTCAGCTATCGGACGCGGAACCGGCCGATCGGCGAACGCGGCTACGCCATGTTCCGGGGGGTCCTCATGCACGCCCTGCGCGAGGACCTCCGCCGGCTTTTCACCCTGGGACTTCCCGACCTGACCGCCGCCCTGATCGCCGACGGCGCGGCGGTGATGATGGGACTCAAGTCCGGGAACATGACCTGCAAACGGCTCGCCCGGGCGGTGCGCCGGGTGGTGGTGAGCTCCGGTCACCGCCGGCGCTATCCGCGGCGCGAGGTGCGGGTGCCGATCCTCGCCGGCGCCCTGTCGCTCGCCCGCGACATCGACACCGAGGAGGAGGCGCGCGGGATCGGCGCCGAGTGGCACCCGAGTCTTCGTCCGGAGCCGGGCGGCCGGCGCGCGAGCCGCGGCCGCGGCAAGGACGGCACCCGGATCAGGGCCTGACGGACCCGCCGGCCCATCGGAGAGGCAATGACGACGGATCGACTCGCGTTTGCATTCGTCCACCTGGACGCGGGCCGGTTGCGGGATGCCGCGGGGGCGTTGCGGAAGATCGGCAGCGGCGATCACGCCCCGAGGTGCTCGGGCCGGCCGGCATGAGCGCCGCCGTTCTCTCCGATTCGGGCTCCCGCGCCGGCCGCACGGCGCCCGCGACGCCCGGCTCGCCCGCGACGCCCGGCTCGCCCGCGGCGCCCAGCTCGCCCGCGATGCCGCGCAGCCGGACCGCGCCCGCTTTGCTCGGCGAGCTCGCGGATCGCCACCCGGACATCGAGTTCGTGGTCGGCGGCGGCCGGCGCCTGCGCTATCCGGAGTTCCGCGCCGAGGTGCGCCGCTTCGCGCGCGGCCTCCACGCGCTCGGGGTGCGCCGCGGCGACAAGGTCGCGATCCTCATGGGAAACCGGCCGGAGTGGCTGATCGCGGATTTCGCGATCTTCGCCCTCGGCGCCGTCATGGTCTCGCTCAACACCTGGGCGACGCGCCGCGAGCTCGCCTACATGCTCGATCACTCGGACACGAGCGTGCTCGTCACCGTGGACCGGTTCCTCGGCCAGGACTACACCGGGGCGCTGCGCGAGATCGCCGCCGCCGAGGGCCTGCCGAAGCTTCGCCACGTGGTCCGGATCGCGCCGGATGGCCGCGCGCTGCCGGGCGGGGTGTCGTGGGAGTCGGTCATGCAGGCCGGCGAGGCGGTTCCCGCGGGCGTGATCGATGCGGCGGAAGAAGCCGTCGAGCCGGCGGACGTCGCCTGTATCCTCTACACCTCGGGCTCCACCTCGACCCCGAAGGGCGTCCTGCTCCAGCACTACGCCCTCATCGAGAACATGTGGCACATCGGCGAGCGCCAGCACCTTCGCGTTGGCGACCGTCTCTGGCTCGCGGTCTCGCTCTTCTGGGGCCTCGGCTGCGAGAACGCCCTGTTCGCGCTCATGACCCACGCCGGCACCATCGTTCTCCAGGAGCGGTTCGAGGCCGGAGAGGCGATCGACCTCATCGAGCGCGAGCGCTGCACGGTGGTCTACGCCACCCCGAACATGGTGCGGGCGATCGCCGAGCACCCCGGTTGCCGGCGGGAGCGCCTCGCGAGCCTCCGCACCGGGGTCACCATCGGCACCCCGGAGCAGGTCCGCCTCCTCGCCGATCTCGGCGCGGCCGAGGTCTGCAACGTCTACGGGCTCACCGAGACCTACGCGAACTGCACGGTCACCGACGCCCACGATCCGATCGACCTGCGCGCGGCCTCGGTGGGGCGCCCGCTCCCGGGGTTCGAGCTCGCCGTCGTGGATCCGGAGACCCGCGGGCCGCTCCCGGCCGGGGAGGTCGGCGAGATCAAGGTCCGCGGCTATGTCACCTGCGGCTACTACCGGGCCGAGGACCGGAACCGGGAGGCGTTCGACGGCGAGGGCTGGTTCCAGACCGGCGACCTCGGCTACCTCGACGAGTCCGGCCGCCTCCATTTCCGCGGGCGCCTCAAGGAGATGATCAAGACCGGGGGCATCAACGTGGCTCCGGTCGAGGTGGAGGAGGTCCTGATGTCGAATCCCGGCGTGGAGCAGGCGTACGTCGTCGGGCTGCCGGACGCCGAGCGCGACGAGATCGTCGTCGCCGTCGTCGTGCCCCGCGGCGCCTCGGGGGCCGACGAGGCGACGCTCCGCGCACACTGCGCGGCTACCCTCGCCGCGTACAAGCGGCCGCGCCGCTACCGGCTGGTCGCGGCCGGGGAGCTTCCGCTCACCACCACCGGAAAGGTGCGAAAGCTCGGGATGAAGGACCTCTTCGCGGCCGCCGCCGGCGGCTGAGCCGGGGCGCCCGCCGCCGGAACCGAGTCGATCCCGGCCTTGCCTCCACCCGCGATGAGGATCGGTCCCTTCGCGCCGCCATCGCGGGCCGCAGGCGCGCTGCCCCGCGTACGGCGCCCGCCCCGCCAGGGCGTCGCCGGGGACGCCGCCAAGGGCGCTTGTTCGGGGCGCGATCGTCCTCGCGTGCCGCCTTGTGCCGGTGCCCGGCGGTCAGGATGGGAGAGCCGGCGGGCGGGAAGGCGGCGGAGAGCGCTTCGGCGCTGACAGGCAGGGGAGGGGAATGCGCGGCAGGACCTGTCTGGTGACCGGGGCGACGGACGGCATCGGCTGGATGACCGCCCGCGCCCTCGCGCGGGACGGGGCGCGCGTCATCATCGTCGGGCGCAACCGGGCCAAGGGCGAGATGCGCGTGGCGGCCCTCCGGGCGGAGACCGGCAACGACGCGGTCGATTTCGAGCTGGCCGATCTCGCGGCGCAGGCGGACATTCGCTCTCTCGCCGGGCACCTCGTCGCGAGCCTGCCGCGTCTCGACGTGCTCGTGAACAACGTCGGCTCCTGGTTCCACCGCCGTATCGAGAGCCCCGACGGCATCGAGATGACCTGGGCTCTCAACCATCTGGGCCAGTTCCTACTCACCGGCCTGCTGCTCGATCGCCTCCGCGCGGCGCAAGCCGGGCGCATCGTCAACGTCTCGTCGCGTGCCCACCTCGGCCCGCAGGTGGACTTCGACGATCCCGAGGGGACGAAGCGCTACGCCGGCTGGCGCGCCTACCAGCAGTCGAAGCTCGCCAACATCCTCTTCACCTCTCGCCTCGCCGAGCGGCTGGGCGCGGGCCGCGTGACCGTGAACTGCCTGCATCCGGGGTTCGTCGCGAGCCGCTTCGGCCACAACAATTCCGGCTTGCCTCGTCTCGTTGCGATCGCCTCCCAACGGCTCTTCGCGATCAGCGAGGAGAAGGGCGCCGCGACCAGTTGCTACCTCGCCGCCGATGAAGCGGTGGCGGGGGTCAGCGGGCGCTACTTCGTCAAGTGCCGCCCGGTGGAGAGCTCGCCCGCCTCGCGCGACCGCGAGGCGCAGGCGCGTCTGTGGCGGCTCAGCGAGGAGATGACCGGCTTTCGCTATCCCGGGTGACCCCGAGATTCGCATCGCCGGACATCGCGCCGTCGCTGGTGGCGGGACCCCGCGGTACGGCGCGCGGCGTCGCGCGGGTGGGCGCCCGGGCGCCTGGTCGGACCCGATACGGCCGTACGACGGAATCAGTCGCGGGAGACGGTCCGGGTTCGCGGCGCAGCGGCGTTCCCTGCGTTCCTGTCCGCGCGCAGGCGCCGCGGCACGCGCCGACGCGGTTGAATCATCCCGGACCGCGCGGCCGGAAACGGGGGAGGGTGGTTTCGTCGTCGAGGTCGTCGAATACGGCTTCGACCTCGAGTCCGACCCCGATGTCTTCGTTGGCGATCCCGACGAGGCTGGTGGTGAGGCGCGGCCCTTCCTCCAGCTCGACCTGGGCGACGTTGTAGGGGATATCGCCGGCGAAGGCCGGAAACCAGGGCTGGTGCACGACCACGAAGGTCGAGACCGTGCCCCGTCCGCTCGCCGCCCGCCACTCGAGGCGCTCGCCGAAGCACCGCGGGCAAACGGGGGCCGGCGGCAGGAAGGCGCGCCCGCACTCCACGCACCACGGCAGCTTCAGCACGTGCGCGCGGCACCCGTCCCAGAACGGGCGGTTGTCCGGGGTCACCCGGGGCTTCGGCTTCGCGGTCACGTCCACGTTGTTCCCGCCTCCTTCATCGACGGAAGACGATCGAATCGCCCCACATGGTCCCCCACTGGAGGTGATTCGCGTCCGGTATCTGCCGCTCGCCGGCTTCCCCGCGCAACTGCCGGACGATTTCGGCGATCGAGTTCCAGCCGCTCACGTGGGCCTCCGACATGAGTCCCCCGGAGGTGTTCACGGGAAGCGCCCCGCCGAGCGCGATGCGCCCGCCGCGTACCCACGCGTGCGCCTCGCCCGGCGCGCAGAAGCCGAATCGCTCCAGCACGAAGAGGACGAGGGGGGTGAAGGCGTCGTAGGTGTAGAGCCCGTCGATGTCGCTCCGCTCGATGCCGGCCATGCGGAAGGCATCCCCGTCTTCGAAGCGGGGAGCGACCCTTCCTGGCCGCTGCTGGTTGATGCCGAGTCCGGGCGGGGCGAAGATGAACTCGTCGCGGCCGGCGCGGATGCCCTGCATGCCGGAGATGAACACGGGCGGCTTGCGCAGATCGCGCGCCCGCTCGGCGGACGTCACCAGCAACACCACCGCCCCGTCGCTCACGATGCAGCAGTCGAAGAGCCGGAGCGGCGAGATCACCTCGCGCGACGCGCGGTGGTCGTCCAGGGTCATCGGCTTTCGCATCACCGCGTTCGGATTCTTGCGCGCATGCGACCGCAGGGCGACCGCCACCTCCCCGAGCGCGTCGGTCGTCGCCCCGTAGAGCGACATGTAGCGCCGGTACGCGAAGGCCGCGCCGGCGGCCGGTGCGGTCAGGCCGTAGGGTGGATTCTCCGCGTGGGTGCCCCCTTCCTCGCGAATCCCTTCGAAGTCGCCGGGGCCGCCGAGGATGTCCCGCTCGCGGGTGAAGCTCGCGACCGCGACGCACGCGACGACCTCCGCGAGGCCGGCCGCCACCGCGAGCGCCGCCTGCTGGAGCGCCATCGTCACGAAGCGCCCGTGGGTCCACGTCTGGTTCACGTAGCGCACGTCGAGACCGAACGCCTCCGCGATCCGGTCGTAGTCGAGCCCGAGCGGCCAGCCGAGGTTCACCGCGAGCCCGTCGACGTCGCCGCGATCGAGCCCCGCGTCGTCAAGCGCGGCCCGGAACGCCGCCGCGCCGAGCGCGAGCTGGCTCTCCGGAAGGTTCCGCCCGAAGCGGCTCGCCCCGATGCCCGCGATCGCGGCCCGGTCAGCTACCGCCGTCATTCAAGCTCCTCGCGGTGGTCGATTTGACACGTCCGTCGGACCCGGTCAGGAGTTCCTGTTCTTCAGCCGGATCAAGATTGCGAACGCCCGGCGGTCGCGCAGCGGCGCCCCCGGGCCGGTCGCTACCGTGCGCCGTGTCGCCACATCGTCGATCGTGGGACGGACGTTCGAGGGCCGCTGGTCCGGGCGAAGAGCGGGACTCCGCGCCCGCTACCGCTTGCAGAGCCCCATCAGCGTCGCCTTGGCGAGGGTGTTGAAGTGCAACATGAAGCCCACCACCGCGGCGGAGGTGTCGGCCTCGACCGGCAGGCCCTCCAGCCCGACCGCGTGCAGGGTGAAGAGATAGCGATGCGGGTGGTCGCCCTCGGGCGGGCACGGGCCGCCGTATCCCGGCGCCCCGAAGTCGGTGCGGGTCTGGAGCGCCCCGGCCGGCATCGCCCCGTCCCCGGTGCCCGCTCCAAGGGCGAGCGAGGTCACGTCCGCGGGGATGTTCACCGCCACCCAGTGCCAGAATCCGCTCCCGGTCGGAGCGTCGGGGTCGAAGCAGGTGAGCGCGAAGCTCTTCGTGCCCTCGGGCGCCCCGCTCCAGGAGAGCTGGGGCGAGAGGTTGCCACCCGCACAGCCGAAACCGTAGGCCTCGGACAATACGTGGTCGTTGGCGAGGTAGTCGCCGTCGTTGAAGCTCTCGCTGGTGAGAACGAGGTCGGCCATGGGTGCGATCCTCCGCGTTGGTTCAAGTCGCGGCGGAAGGTTCGGGAACCGCCGCGGGCTTGTCAACACCTATGGGGAGCGCTCCCCCTCCACCGGTTCATGTGTCATTGGCGCCGAAGGGAGCGCTCCCCGTCGGCCCCGGCGGGTAATTCGCCACCTCCGGGGAGCGCTCTCCGTCAGTTGCGGTCGGGTTCCGGCGCCGCTGTCTGCCCGAGTACCAGGAGATCCGACGGCGGATCGGGGACGGGGAGGTGGGACCGATCGAAGCCATGCACCTCGTGTCGCGGGACTACCGGCCGCCGGTACGGTGAGCGACCTCGACCTCGATCACCGGCCCCGGCTCCCCGCGCGAGAGATAGAGGTTCGCGAGTCCCGCGAACCGCCCGGACGGGTACGCTTCGACGCGGCACCGCCCCCGCTCGTCGACGCGGGCCGACCGCGATGCCGGGACCGCGCGCGTGTCGTGGTTGGCGATCACCTCGCCGCAATGGCCGCCGAGGGTCGTCGGGCAGGCCATCCCCGCGCCGAGCACCTGTCGGCCGGGGTGACCGGCGTAGCGCAGGATCTCCTCGGTCTCGAAGCGCAAGTCGCGGTAGCGCGGGTTGTGGGCGCAGGGCTCGCCGCCCACTTCGACCAGGCACGGCGCGCCGCCGAGCCCCTCCCACGCGCAGCCGAGCCGACGCAGGTCGGGGCACTGCTTCACCCGGACGCCGACACGGCGGTAGTTCCGGGACAGCCCGTCCTCGAGGGCGTCGCGGAGAATCCCGAGGGGCGGGCTCCAGAGCGCCGCGCTCGCGGTATCCATGACGTCCGGCGTCGAAGCTTCCGGCATCGCTCCTCCCCGATTGCAAAGTATGATCGGCGCGGCGCCGAAGCCGTTCGGGACGGCCGCGGACCGGGGTTGGGCCGGGGGCGGGCCATCGCGTTCCGGCCGGAGAACCGCCGCGTGACCGGATCATGTCACAACGACCCGCGGGCGCCCGAAACCGGGCAGCGGCCGCGACGACACTGTCAACGGCGGCAACAAGAACCGCCCCACCAACCGGGAGGAACCAGATCATGGCGGAATCGGAACGTTACCAGGCCGGGATCGAGGTCATGGAGAGGCTCTTCGGGCGCCCTCCGAAGCAAGGGACCATGACGGACGGAATGTTCCGGACCACGGTCGAGAACCTCTTCGGCGACGTCTGGAGCCGGCCGGGTCTCGAGCTCGAGGAGCGGTCGATGATCACCCTGACCGCGCTCACCGTCCTCGGCCGCGAGAACGAGCTCAAGATCCATCTCTACGGCGCGAAGAACCTCGGCATCCCGAAGGAGAAGCTCGAGGAGATGATGCTCCACCTCGCCCACTACGGAGGATGGCCGGTGGCGGTGTCCGCCCTTCGCATCATCGAGCACGTCTACAACAAGCCGACCGGGTAGGCGCCCGCGCGGGCCCGGCGATTCACTCCCGGCCGCGATTGGCGCTAACATTCGAACGGCGATTCGGTTTTCGGGCTCGAGGAGGCGCCGCACATGGAATATCGACGGATATCGGCCGACTGCCACATCGACCTCTGCTGGATGCCGCCGGAGCTCTTCGTCTCCGAGGCGCGCGCCGGGTTCCGGGACCGCATGCCCTACGTGACGGACGGCCCCGACGGCCCCTGGTGGACCAGCCGCAACGGCGTCTCCTTCGGGCTCAAGAACGGCGTCGGGCCGTCCGGGCAGAAATACGTTCCCGGTCAGCACTACCGGGCGGACAAGATGGCCGCGACCGGCCTCTACGACGACGGCCGGCAGGACATTCGCCGCGTGTCCGACCCCCACCTTCGCATCCGCGACATGGAGCGCGACGGGGTCGACGCGGAGGTCCTCTACGGCATTCTCGGGGCGGCGACCCGGCTACGGGACCACGAGGCCGCGAACGAGATGTTCCGGATCTACAACGACTGGCTCGCGGACTTCTGCCGCCACTACCCGGACCGGCACATCGGTCTCGCCAGCCTGCCCTATGGCGACATCGACGCCGCGGTGGCGGAGATCCGGCGGGTGGCGAAGATGGGCAGCATCCGGGGCGTCGAGCTGTCGTGCTCGTGGGACATGGAGCCGATGTGGCACCCCTGCTGGGAGCCGCTCTGGCAGGTCGTGCAGGAAGTCGACCTGCCCCTGCACTTCCACACGTTTCCGGCCATCGATCCCAACCTCCTCCAGAACGCCCCGAGCGAGGCGCGCCGCCCCGCGTTCTTCACCGTGGTGTCGGGCTTCCAGATGAACCTCGTGAACATCCTCGCCGCCATCATCGGGGCCGGGGTGCTCGAGCGCTATCCCAACGTGCGGGTCGCGTTGGGGGAGAGCGGCATCGGCTGGATCCCGTATGCCCTCGACCGCATGGACTTCGAGTGGGAGGACCGCTTCCACGACCTCGGTCTGACCATGAAGCCGAGCGACTACTGGCGGCGGCAGTGCCGGGCGACGTTCCAGTTCGACCGGATCGGCGCGGGGCTGGTCGACGAGATGGGGCTCGAGTCCCTCATGTGGGGTTCGGACTACCCCCACGGCGACGGGGTGTGGCCGGAATCGGACCGCTACATCGCGGAGCAGTTCGCCCACCTGTCGGAAGCCGAGGTGCACCGGCTGACCTGCGCGAACGCGCACGAGTTCTATCGCCTTCCCGGCCGGGCGGTTTCGTCCGCGCTCCCGCAGGCGGCCGACTGACCACCCCGGCCCGGGCACGAGTCGGCGGCGTCGGTTCGCCCGTGTTCCGGCCGCCGCCGGAGCGCTGCCCGGTCCGCGCCGCGCCGCGGGAGGGGGCCGTTTGAGCCGGAAGGCGGACGACCGCCTGCGCCACCGCCTGGAGCAGGTGGCGCGCGCCTTGGACGGGAACCGGCCGCGCGAGGCCCTCGATGCGGCGGGCGCGGTCATGCGCGATCGCCCGGATCTGCCGGAGCCCCGCCTGTACGCGGGCCTCGCCCTCGCCCGAATGGGGGAACGCGAGGCGTCCCTCCGGTTTCTCGAGGAAGCGGCCCGGCTCGGTCCACGCGATGCCGGCATCCAGCTTGCCGCGGGCCAGGCATTCGCCGAGCTTGACCGGGCGGCCGAAGCGGAAGCCTGCTTCCGGCGCGCCTGCACGATCGCGCCCCGCGAATTTCAGGCCCGTTTCGCTCTCGCGGTGATGCTCGAGCGCCGGGCGGCGGCGGAGGAAGCGGAAGAGTCCTACCGGCTGGCCCTCGAGCTTCAGCCGGGAGCGGCGCCCGCGTGGGTCGGGCTCGGCAACGTCGAGCGCGCGCAGGGGCGGGACGAGGAGGCGCTCGCGAGCTACCGGCGGGCGACGGAGTCCGATCCGGGCCACTCGCCCGGCTGGAACAATCTCGGCAACCTCCAGCGCGAGCTCGGCCGTACGGGCGAGGCGGAGGCTTCCTATCGCACCGCGGTGGAGCACGTGCCGGCCTACTTGCCGGGATGGACGAACCTCGCCTCCCTGCTCGGTGCGGCCGGCCGGCACGAGGAGGAGGCGGAGGCGTGGCGGAAGGCGGCGGAGCTCGCACCCCGCGACGTCGACGCCTGGTCCGGGCTCGGGGACGCCCTCCAGCGCACGGGGCGCGCCGGCGAAGCGATCCCCGCCCTCGAACGAGCGCTCGCGTGCGTGACCCCGGACCACCCGCGGGTCATCAGCGTGCTCGGCCGGCTGCACGCCGCCCTCGCCCTGGCCCGTCTTCGGGTGGGAAGCCCGGACGGAGCGGATGCGCTCGCCGCCTGCGACGACTGGCTCGAGCGCCGCCCGGGGGACGCGACCGGGCTCGCGGCGAAGGCGATCCTCCTCAACCACCTTGGCCGGGAGGAGGAGTCGCGGGCGCTCGCCGACACCGGGCGTCTCGCCGGGCGCTTCCGGATTGACCCGGCCCCCGACTATCCCGATCTCGCCCGGTTCAACGAGGCGCTCGCCCGGCACGTCACGAGCCATCCCTCCCTCACGTGGGCGCCGCCCCACAACGCGACCCGCGACGGCATGCACTCGGGCGAGCTGGTGACCGAGCCGAGCGGCCCCGCCATGATCCTCAAGGCGCGGATCCTCGACTGCATCGAGCGGTACGCGACCTCATTCGCGGAGTCGGAACCCGATCATCTCGTCGTCAGGTGTCGCCCCCCGTACACCAGGATGAGGATGTGGGGAGTCGTCATGCACGCCGGGGGGCATCAGATCCCTCACATCCATCCCGCGGCCTGGCTGAGCGGCGTCTACTATCCCGAGGTCCCGGACTTCGTGTCCGCGGACGATCCGGAACACCGCGGCTGGATCGAGTTCGGACGTGCGCCCGAGGAGAACTTCCCGGACGTGAAGCCCATGCCGGTCGAAGCGATCCGTCCCGAGGAGGGGCTCCTCGTCATCTTCCCCGCCTGGTTCTACCACCGCACCGTCCCCTATCCGGCGGACGCCCGCCGCATCAGCGTCGCCTTCGACCTCGTGCCGGTGGCGCCGCCCGACTTCCGCCGGCTTCTCGGCCCCTGAAGGGAAGCGGGCCGAGGGCCCGATCAGGGGGTGCTGCGGACCATGTGGTAGCGCCCCGGGGCGACTCCCTCCGGAAGGTCGAGCGCAGTTGCGGCGGGAAGCGTCATCTGCTGGTCGGTCAACACGACGGCGCCCGGGGCGAGGAGCGGCGAGAGGAGAGGGGAGATCCGCGCCGCGAGCCGGCGATTGTCCTCCGTCACCCCCGAGCCGATGTCCGCGTGCACGAGTGCGACCGCCCCGCGGAAGCGTTCCGTCACCGCGGGGAGCCGTTCGAGCACGTCCCCGAGGAAGAGGTGACCGTCGTCGGGGATGCAGCTCGGATGGGCGGAGATCTTCTTCTCGAACACGAAGATCTCGCGGTCCGGGAAACGCTCCCGGAGGTGGTCGTAGGTCCGCCCGTTGCCGAGTCCGAGCTCGAACACGTGACCCGGCGTCCCGGCGAGCAGCTCGCTCGCGAGATCGAGGCACGCGCGCTGGGCCATGAGGCGCCGGATGGCGCTGTCGAGCCGGCTCATTCCGGCGCCCCAATCCGGTCTTCGCCGAACAGGGCGGCAAGGCGTTCGCCGGGGTCGGGCGCGCTCATGAACGCTTCCCCCACCAGGAAGGCGTGGACGCCGCGGGCGCGGAGCCGGGTCACGTCCTCGCGGGAGGCGATCCCGCTCTCGGTCACCGTCCGCCGATCCGCGGGGACCCGCGCCGCGAGACGCTCCGTCGTCGCGAGGCTCGTCTCGAAGGTGCGAAGGTCCCGGTTGTTGATGCCGACGAGGGGGGCCGGGATCCGGAGCGCACGATCGAGCTCCGCTTCGTCATGCACCTCGACGAGGGCGTCGAGGCCGAGCTCGCCGGCGAGGTCGGCGAGCCCCCGGAGCGCGCCGTCGTCGAGGGCGGCGACGATGAGGAGCACGCAGTCCGCCCCCATCGCCCGTGCCTCGTGGACCTGCCAGGGGTCGATGAGGAAGTCCTTGCGGATCACCGGGAGGGCGGTCGCCGCCCGGGCTGCCCGGAGGTGCTCGGGCGCTCCCTGAAAGAACTCGCGGTCCGTGAGCACGGAGAGGGCCGCCGCGCCGCCCCGTTCGTACCCGGCCGCGATGCCGGGCGGATCGAAGTCGCGGCGGATGATGCCCCGGCTCGGCGAGGCTCGCTTGATCTCCGCGATCACCGCCGGGCGTCCCTCGCCGATCTTCGCCTCGAGCGCCGCCCGGAAGCCGCGGGGCGGCGGCGCATCCGCCGCGCGGCGGCGCATTTCCGTGAGCGGGACGTCCCGGACTCCCTCGGCGATCTCCTCGTGCTTTCGCTCGAGGATGCGGGCGAGGATGTCCGGAATGCCGCGGCCGCTCATGTCGCCGGGGCGCGATGCGGAGGCGGGGGGAGGGCGACAGTGCGGGGGTGCGCCGGCCGGGCGGCCCCGCGGACGGCCGCCCCGAGCGGGGCGGGAATCGCCGCCGAAGGGCGCCGGGGCAAGCGGGCAGGAGCGTCGAGGAGCATGGGGATCGGTTCGGCCGGAAGGGGCGCCTTCGCGCTCAGGACCGATTCGCGAGGGTGTTCGAGACCTCGACGAGGGCGGCGAGGGTCGAGCGCGCCGCGCCGCTCGCGACCGACGTTCGGGCGGCCTCGATACCGTCGGCAAGGCTCGCCACGGCCCCGGAGACGTGGATGGCCGCCCCCGCGTTGAGGAGGGCGATGTCGTGCGGAGGTCCGGGGCGGTCGTCGAGCACGTCGCGCATCAGCGCCGCGCTCTCTTCGGGGCTGCCGACCCGCAGCGAGTCCATCTGCGCGTCCGACCGGAGGCGCTCGAGGCCGAATTCCTCCGGCGTCACCTCGTACTCGCGGACCTCGCCGTCCTTGAGCTCCGCGATGAGGGTCGGCGCTCCGATGCTGATCTCGTCGAGGCCGTCCCTCGAGTGATAGACGAGGACGTGGCGGCTGCCGAGCTCGCGGAGCACCCGGGCGATGGGTCCGGTCCACTCGGGCGCGAACACCCCGAGCGCCTGGTTCGGGGCGCCGGCCGGGTTGGTGAGCGGCCCGAGCAGGTTGAATATGGTCCGGGCGCCCATCTCGCGCCGCGGCCCCACCGCGTAGCGCATCGCGCTGTGGTGGTGGGGAGCGAACATGAAGCCGAAGCCGGTGCGGTCGATGCATTCGGCCACCTGCTCCGGCGTGAGGTCGATGTTGACCCCGGCGCTCTGGAGCACGTCGGCGCTTCCGGAGCGGCTCGACCCGGCCCGGTTGCCGTGCTTCGCGAGCCGCACCCCGGCGCCGGCCGCGATGAGCGCCGCGGTCGTCGATATGTTGAAGGTGCCCGAGACGTCGCCCCCGGTCCCCGCGGTGTCGACCAGCCCTTCGGGTTCGATCGGAACGCTCGCCGCAAGGCCGCGCATGACCCGGGCGGCGGCGGCGAGCTCCTCGATCGTCTCGCCCTTCATGCGAAGCCCGATGAGAAATCCGCCGATCTGCGACTCGGTCGCCTCGCCGGTCATGATCGTGCGCATGACCGCGGTCATCGAGTCGCCGCCGAGGTCCCGGCCGTCCGCGACCGTCCGGATGGCCGCCTGCATGTCCATCGTCGAATGTTTCTCCCGTGCCCGCCTCAGGCGCCGGTCGCGGACGCCGCTCGCGTCGTCGCCGCGAGGTCCGTTTCACCGCCGGCCGTCCGGATGGCCGCCTCCGCCGCGGCCCGCATCGCCGCGATCGTACCGGGGTAGTCGTCCGATCCGAAGACCGCCGATCCCGCGACGAACGTATCCGCCCCGGCGGCCGCGATCGCCCCGATGTTGTCGGTCTTCACGCCGCCGTCCACCTCGAGCCGGATCGGCTGCCCGCCCGCCGCTTCGTGCCGCGTCAAGATGTCGCGGGCGGCGCGGAGCTTCGCGAGGGTGCCGGGGATGAACGACTGCCCTCCGAACCCCGGGTTCACGGACATGACGAGCACGAGGTCGAGCCGGTCGAGGGTCCAGTCGAGCCAGTCGAGCGGCGTTGCGGGGCTCAGCACGATGCCCGCCTTGCAGCCGAGGTCGCGAATGAGGGCGAGCGATCGGTCGAGGTGGTCCGTCCCCTCGGGGTGGATCGAGATCCACGCCGCGCCCGCGTCCGCGAAGTCGCGGATCAGGCGGTCCACGGGGCGGGCCATGAGGTGCACGTCGACGGGAATTGGCCCGGCCGCGCCGGCCAGGGCCTTGCACACCATCGGCCCCACGGTGAGGTTCGGGACGAAGTGGTTGTCCATCACGTCGAAGTGGATGAGGTCCGCCCCCGCCCGGACGACCGCCTCCACCTCCTCGCCGAGCCGCGCGAAGTCGGCGGAAAGGATGGACGGCGCGATCCACACGGAGCGCGCGGCAGTGGCGGCGTGCGGGAGGGGAGTGTCTGAGGCTTGCCCGGACACGGCGGTGTCTGCCGGTGGCGGCGTCACTCCGAACGCGGGCGCGGCGCGATCCCGGCCGCCACGCGGCGGGCGAGGAGGCGAGAAAACCGGGCCCTTTCGATCGGATCCCGAAGGAAGAAGAGCCGGTCGAGGTCGCTGTGGGTGAGGCCGGGCCATACCCCACTCTCCGGGGAAAGACGAAACCCGTCCCGCGATCCGGGGTCGGCTGCCCAGATGCAGGCGACCTCCCCCCGGCTCGTGGTCCACGCTTCCTTGATCCCCATCCGGAAGTAGGGCGCGAGCTTGTGGCGGGATCGGCGGCTTCGGTCGATCTCCACGACGAGGTCCGGCGGCGGATACCCCAGTCGCACATCGAGATAGCCTTCGACGGACCGAACGACCCATTCGGCCGCGGGGTCCAGGTAGTAGCTCGCATCGGGCTCGAACGCGCCGTCATCGCTCAGCAGGCGCAATGCACCGGCGCTCTGCCAGGAAACGAAATGCCCCGAGTCGGCAAGCTCATCCACGATGCGGCCGAACAGGAGCCTTGTCTCGTCCGCCGGGCTTTCATGGGCGAAGCCCGGCTCGGCCACGAACTCCCCCATCCGGAAGCGCTCGTCGTAGCGGCAGCGGGGCGCGTCGTCGTGTTGCGTCAGCCGATCGAAGAGTGCACGCGGCATGGCGACCTCGATTCGTGTCGGTGCGTCGGGAGACGAAGGCCGGGCGGCGGCGGCTTGCGAGGGCGTCCGCGGCGCGACAGCGGGTTCGGGAGAGGGGAGCGATGCCATGCATCGAGTATACAGGCCGGCGGGCGGCCGATGCCCGTGCGGGCCGGGTTATGGTGGCGTCCGGGAAGGGGGAGCGGCGGCATGGGCGAGGACCGGAAGCGGAGGCGGCTTCACATCGGGGTGACGGCGTGGGACATGGGCCTGCCCGGCACGGCGGAGCAGTTTGCGCGGCAGGCGGAACGGGCGGAGTCCGTCGGCCTCGACTCGTTCTGGCTCCCCGAGTTCCACTTCGACGAGGGGGTCCCGCTTCCCCAGCCGCTCCTTCCGCTCGCCGCGGTGGCCGCGCGCACCCGGCGCCTTCGGATCGGCACCGGCTCGTACCTCCTTCCCATCCGGCACCCGGTGCAGGTAGCCGAGGAGGTGGCGGTGCTCGACCGGCTGTCCGCGGGCCGCGTGATCCTCGGGGTGGGGCGGGGCTATCGGGCGGGCCTCTTCGATGCCTTCGACGTAGTGGCGAAGGAGAAGCGCGACCGCTTCGAGCGGGCGCTCGACGCCATGGTGGCGGCCTGGGCGGGGGAACCGGTGGGCTGGGAGGACGAGGTCCGCGAGCCGGAGCCGGAGCCGAAGCCGGAATCGTCGGCCCGGAGGACGGGCGGCGGGAAGCCTGTTCAGGCCGGCGACGAGGCGGCCGGCGCAGAAGGCTTGGATGAAGGGGCGGGAGAGGCGAGCGAACGAGGCTTCGCGGCGCCTCGCCGCCGGCCGGTGCGGCTCGTCCCGCGTCCGGTGCAGGACCCCCATCCGCCGATCTGGATCGCGGCGTTCGGGCCGCGGGCGCTCGAGCAGGCGGGCCGGCTCGGGCTTCCCTACTTCGCATCGCCGATCGAATCGATGGACGCGCTCGGCCGGAACTTCGCGCGCTTCCGGGAGGCGTGGGCGGCGGCCGGGTCCGCGGCCCCCGTCGAAGCGCCGATCATGCGGACCACGTTCATCAGCCAGGACCGGGAGCGGCTCCGCGGTGCGCGGGAGCGGCTCGCCGAGCAGGCCGCCACCCTCGCGCGCTCGCCGGTCGGCGCGATCCGTCGCGGGGCCGGCGTCCGGCCCGAGGACTGGGCGCTGGTCGGGGAGCCGGAGGCGGTGCGCGATCAGATCGAGCGCTACCGCGAGCGTTTCGCGATGACCCATCTCATCGCGTCGCGCACCCGCCTGCCCGGGCTCGAGCCGGGCGACTTCGAGCGCTCCCTGGAACATCTCGCCGCCCTCCGGGAGTCCCTCGATCGGTAGCGCGAGGACGAGCCCGGAAATCTCACCAACTTTCTGCTGCGGACGCGGATCTGCTCGCTGTGACAAGGCGTACTCCCTCAAGCCGCTTCGACAGCGCGGCCGCGCTAGTGTCGGCTACGCCTTCGCCAGCGCGTAAGCGCTCTTTCGGTCCGTGCGCCTTGTCACAGCGGCATCTCCGCGCCCTCGCGACGAAAGTTGGTGAGATTTCCGGGCCAGCGCGGCCGCGCGTGCCGGCGCTCAGATGCTGAAGTTCAGGTTGCCGAGCCGCTTGGTGAGCTTGACGTTCTCTCCGTAGTCGACCGGGACGGCGAGGAGGGCCGGGCCCGGCTGCCGGAACGCCTCGTCGAGGGCGCCCGAGAGCTGGCCCGGTGCGGTGAGCGTTCTTCCCCACGCGCCGAAGGACTTCGCCAGCAGCTCGAAGTCCGGATTGTTGAACGCGAGGTCGGAATGGCGGCCGTCGAAGTGGCTCTGCTGCTTCCACTTGATGAGGCCGTACTCGCCGTCGACCCAGACCATGATCACCGCGTTCTGCCGGTAGCGGACCAGGGTCTCGAGGTCCTGCACGTTCATGAGGAACCCCGCGTCGCCCGCGATCGCGAGCACCCGGCGGTCCGGGTGGGCGAGCTTCGCGCCCATCGCCCCCGGGAGCGCGAACCCCATCGAGCAGAACCCGTTCGAGATGAGGCACGTGTTCGCGGTCTCGCACTGGTAGTGGCGGGCGATCCACATCTTGTGGGCCCCGACGTCCGACAGCACGATGTCGTCCGGTCCGAGGTACTGCCGCACGTCCCAGAGGATCTTCTGCGGCTTCATCGGGAAGCTGCCGTCGTCCTTCTCCATCGAGAGATCGTCGTGGATGGCGTCGCGGAGCTTCCGGCGTTCCCCGATGTCGAAGAGCGGAAGCCTCCCTTCGCTGTCGAAGCGGTGGTTGAGGGCCTCGTTGATCTGCCACAGGGCGTCCGCGATGTCGGCCTGGATGTCGAGGACGACCGGGTAGTGGCTGTCGATCTCCGCCGGCTCGAAGTCGATGTGGACGATCCGGGTCGACCGGTCGTGGTTCCAGAAGCTCGGCGCGTACTCGACGAGGTCGTAGCCGACGCTCACCACGAGGTCCGCCGCGTCGAGGGCGACGTTGATGTAGTCGCGGCTCTGAAGGCCCATGGTGAACAGGCAGTGCGGGTCCGACATCGGCACCGCCCCCTTTCCCATGAACGTGTTGACGACGCCGATGCCGGTCTTGTGGGCGAGGCGCCGGAGCTGCCGGGCGGCACGCTTGCGGACCGCGCCGTTGCCGGCCAGGATGAGCGGGCGTTTCGCCTCCGCGATGAGATCGACGGCCCGCTGCACCACCTTGTGGTCGGCGCCCGGCCGGCGGGTCTTGACCGCGGCCATCGGCGGCTCGTCACTCTCCTGCTTGGCGACGTCCTCGGGGAACTCGACGAGGGTCGCGCCCGGCTTCTCGGCCTCGGCCGTCTTGAACGCCTTGCGCACCACTTCGGGCACCGTGTCCGCGTCCCAGATCGTGTGCGCCCACTTGGTGATCGGCGCGAACATGGCGACCGAGTCCATGTTCTGATGGCTCTCCTTGTGCAGGCGCCGGGTGCTGCCCTGACCGATGATGCAAACGAGGGGCGCCCGGTCCATGTTGGCGTCGGCTACGCCGGTGACGAGGTTGGTCGCCCCCGGCCCGAGGGTGCCGAGGCACACCCCCGCCTTGCCGGTCAGGCGCCCGTAGGCGTCCGCGGCGAACGCGGCGGCCTGCTCGTGCCGGCAGAGCACGAACCGGATGCCGCTCTCCATGAGCGAGATCATCACGTCGGCGTTCTCTTCGCCCGGCACGCCGAAGATGTGCGTGACGCCTTCCGCCTCCAGGCAGCGGACGAAGAGGTCGGATGCCTTCATGAGCTGCTTCCCCGTTCGGGTCTTCCCCGGAAGCGGATTATTCGCCCCGCGCATGCGGCGCGGTCAACCATCGGCCGTGCGCGAGCGAGTCGTTGGCGTACCTCGATGCGACCTCGCCGGGCGCTCGCAGCCGTCGCCGACGGAACCCATGACGCACCTACGACCACCTCACCTCACCCACACGGCTGCGGTGGCAGTGTTTTGCTCTGCCCTTTGGTCTGGTTTCTCTCCGCCCTTGACACGGCATGCGCCAGCGCCGACTGAAGAAGCTGTGGTGGCGCCTGCACGAGCTACGGGGGCAATCGTTGAGCCGCGACGAGCTGTTGCTCAAGCTGGGCGCGGCCAAGAAGGAAGCCGGACGCACCTATCATTTGGTCGACATCCGCCTGCCCCAGGCCGGCGAGGCCGTCACCGCGGACACCTTCACCTTCGAGCTGCGGCGCGACCGGCTACGCCGGGCCCGGCGCCGCGAGGGCCGGTACCTGCTGCGCTCCAATCTGACCGGAGAGGATCCGGCCACACTGTGGCCCTACTACATGCTGTTGTTTCTCGCTTTCCCTCGTGAGATCCCCCCAGGAATTGCCCGCTCTGTTCCGTAGACGGATTGCCTGGGATGACGGAGCAATCGGGGGACCGGCCGGAGCCGTTGCCGTCGCCGTTCTCATGAATTGTTGTTGCAGAAGCGGTGAGGATGTGGGCGCGAAAGCGCCGAGTGTGGGCAAGGGGTGGGCAAGTGCGCAGCGCTTGTCCAGGCCTTGTCCACGCGTTCCGTAGGACGGCGCTCGGTCCGCAGGACGCGTCCACATCGTCAGCGCTTGGCGCGGCGATGGTCGCCGCCGTAGTCTCGACACCCTTTGCGACGAGAGAGGAGTTGGCCCGCGCGGGGGGATGAACCCCGCCGGGCCACGGCCGGTGCAGCTTCGCTACGAGACGGGGCTTACCGGCGAGGGATACGTTAGGGCCGAGGCGTGGCGCGATGCAAGGCTCAAGCGCTGCCCGAACCACCCGCACGGCGGATGTTCGCTGGCACGCCACGGCACCTACGCGCGCAAGAGCCCGCGCGGGACGAAGATCGCTCGCTGGTACTGCCCTGAGAGCCACACCACCTTCAGCCTGCTGCCGGAGTGTCTGGCCGCACGGTTTCCTGGCGAGTTGGACGAGGTCGAAGCGGTGGTGGCCCACGCCGAGCAGGCCCCGAGCCTGGCCGCCGCGGCCAATGAGCTGCGCCGCGATGCGGTCGAGCTCCCGGGGGCGATGCGCTGGGTCGGGCGCCGGGTGCGTCTCGTCCATCACGTCCTGAGCATCGTCATCGGGCTGGTGCCCGAGTATCTCGTGCGGTGCATCGCCGAGGTGGGCGCGGTGCGTACGCGGCTCCAGACTGACACCGCGTTGCGGGCGTTGCGCACCCTCACCGACGCGCAGCTCCGCGTGCTGCCCGCACCGTTGGGGTTCCAACCTCACCGTCTGAACACGACGAATCGCCTTCGGGCGCCCCAACACAAGATGGGGCCTGACCCGCCACCGGCGCTTGCGTAGCGTCCCCCGTCCCGGGCCGATGCGCCCCACCGACGAGGACCTCGCCCATGAACCACTGCGATGAGGAGCTGCACAAAGCCGTGGCGCTGTTCCGCTACGGCCTCATCGCCGACGTGCTGCGCCTGCCCCCGGGCAGCCGAGACATCCGGCGCACCCTGCACGAGAAGGCCCAGCGCACCTACACCATCCCCGGCACCCGGCGCACCCGCGTCGCCGTCGAGACGATGCGCGATTGGCTGAGCTTGTATCGCACCGGCGGGTTCGAGGCGCTGTATCCGAAGACCCGTGCCGACCGCGGCCAGCCCCGGCGCCTGCCCCCCGAGGTCGCCGAGCTGCTCGTCTCGCTCAAGACCGAGCAGCCCGCGCGCTCGGTCAAAGCCCTCATCGCCATCGCCCGCGAACGCGGCGTCGACCACCCGCTTGCCCCCTCGACCGTGCACCGGCTGCTCTCGCGCGAGGGCCTGCTCGACAAGCGCCCCGGTGAGCCCGTCGCTACCGACCGGCGACGGTTCGCCTTCCGTGACGCCGGGGAGCTTTGGATGAGCGATGTGATGCACGGCCCCAAAGTCAGCGACGGGCGCCGGCGCAGAAAGTCTTTCCTCATCGCGTTCATCGACGACGCCACCCGCGTCATCCTCTTCGCCGCCTTCGCCTACGCGGAGAACACCACCGCGTTGCTGCCCGTGTTCAAGCAGGCCATCGCGCGGCGCGGCCTGCCCGCCCGGCTCTACGTCGACAACGGGGCGAACTTCCGCTCCCAGCAACTTGCGCTCGTGTGCGCGAAACTCGGCATCGTGCTCATCCATTCCCGGCCCTATCAGCCCGCCGGGCGCGGAAAGATCGAGCGCTTCTTCCGAACCCTTCGCGCCGCCTGGCTGCGCCATCTCACCGCTGAGGCCACCACCAGCCTCGACACACTGAACCGCACCCTGTGGGCCTGGGTCGAGGGCGAGTACCACCAATCGCCCCATCGCGGCCTCGACGGGCGCACCCCGCTCGAGCAATGGGCGCTCGCCGGGCACGACGTGCGCTACCTCGACCCCACCACCGACCTCGACGACCTCTTCCTCTTCGAGGCCAAACGCCGCGTGATGAAAGACCGCACGTTGAGCCTGCACGGCCGGCTCTACGAGGTCGATGCCATCCTCGTCGGCGAAACCGTCACCTTGCGTTACGACCCCGATGCACCGCCTTCGCGACCCATCGAGGTCGTCCACGACGGCAACAGTGCAGGACTCGCCACCCGCCTCGACGCCTACGCCAATACCGCCGTCAAGCGCGACCGCCCCTCCTGGCAACTCCAGTGCGACACCCCACCGTCGCAGCCGCCCACCTCGCCTCTGACGATGCGAAACCTCAAGGAGAAGAACTGATGTACCTGCGTCACTTCGCCCTGACCCGGTTGCCCTTCGAAACCCCGGCCCACACCGACGAGCTGTTCGAATCGAACTCCCGCCGCGAGGCCGAGGCTCGGCTCCATCACCTCATCGAACTCAAGGGCATCGGCCTGATGACCGGCGAGGTCGGCTCGGGCAAGACCACCGTATGCCGCCATGTCGCCGCCGACCTGCATCCCGGCCTGCATCGGGTCGGCTACGTCTCGCTGACCACCGGCAACGTGCTCGACATGTACAAGTCCATCGCCTGGGAACTCGGCCTGCCCACCGAACGCTCGCGCGCCACCGCCTACCGCGCCATCCGCGCCGAAATCACCCGACTGGTGTGCGAGGCCAAGCAGCTCCCCGTGCTCGTCATCGACGAAGCCCAGCACCTGCGCAACGACGTCCTGGAAGACCTCCGGCTCCTGACCAACTTCGCTATGGACAGCGAGAACCGCCTGTGCCTGCTGCTCGTCGGGCTCACCGAGCTGCGCCGCCGCCTCGCCATGGCCGTGCACGAATCGCTCTCCCAGCGCCTCGTCGTACGCCACCACCTCGCCGGCATCGACCGCTCGGAACTCGACGACTACCTCGCCCACCGCCTGCGCCTCGCCGGCTGCGAGCTGCCCCTGTTCGAGCCTCCCGCCGTCGAGGCGCTGTTCCAGAGCGCTCGCGGATTGCCCCGGCTCATCAATCGCATCGCCCACTACGCCCTCACCGCCGCCGCGGCGAAAGGCGCCCGCACCGTCTCCGCCGTGCACCTCGAGCACGCCGTCGCGGAGCTGCGGCTGTGAACCTGCCCTACCTCCTCGTGACCCACGAACTCAGCGACGAGGCCGCCGCCCAGCTCTCCGAACTGCTCAACGACCTCGCCGTCGCCTTCGACGGTCAATACTTCGCTCAGATCACCCGCTACTACGACGAACGCCGCGAGAGCGAGCGCTCGTACCATCACAGGCAGCTCGAGCTCTTCGTCAACGACGACGCGGCGTTCTGAATCCCCTGCCCCTCCCGCGAACGCCGACGCCCACCGCGCCCGTTCGTCGACGACGGGCGTGGGGGCTCAACCCTTCTGCGCCACGACCACCGTGTTCAGCGCGACCACCGCGGTGCCGACCTACGTCCGCGCCCGGCTCTCCGACGATGACGGGGCAATGTGAGAAATCGAGCCTCGGTCGATCAGAAACAAACCGAAAAATCGGTTACGAAACTACGTGGGATGCAACACATGCAACTGACCGAGATCGAGCAGGCGTTCAAGGAGCTCAAGCACGACTTGGCGATCCGCCCGATCTTCCATCAACGCGAGGACCGCATCGAGGCGCACATCTTCCTCGCCTTCATCGCCTACTGCCTGTATGTGACCTTGAAACACTTGGCTCGACCATGCGCGCCAGGACTGACGCCGCGGGCCATCCTGGAGAAGTTCTCCACCTTGCAAATGGTCGAAGTCCATCTGCCGACCGCGGATGGGCGGCATCTGACGTTGCCGCGCCACACCCAGCCCACACGCGACCACCAACTGCTGCTGCATCAACTCAAGCTGCGATTACCCGAACAGCCGCTGCCGCGCATCTCGGCGTAGCCCTCCGCCAAAACACTTCCCAAACGGCGCCTTGTAGTGCCGACCTATGGCGTCCGTCGAACAACAATCAATCGTTTACGACCGTTTTGGCGCTGAGTTGCGGAAGTCGGGCTAGCGTGTGCTGGAGCGGACTATGCATTCAGATTCTGCGCCGCCACCTTCACGAAGCTCAGGTTGTTCGGGGTCGTGGGAGCCGGGGCGGCCTCACGCTCAGCCGAAGAACGCGAAGTTTTCGGTGTTGTTGAACGGAAAACGCCGAGCCCCCACCGTACGCTCGATCCCAAGATACCGGCGAAGCGCCTTGTGCACGTGCTTCGGGTAGATGATGGTCCCGTTCCGGTCGTCCCGGTGGAGCGTGCGAGGGTTGATGCGTTGCGCGAAGTGCAGACCGTCGGTCTCGCCTACTGCCCGCCCCGTCCAGCGCTGATTCTTCTCCATGATGATGAAGCTACCAATGGGCCAGTGATCCTTGCCCTGCACGGAGTTGTAGAAGTTGGTACGCCCGAAGTCCGAGCCCATCACTACCACTATGCGATCCGCGACCCCGTGCTCCTCGGCATACTCCCACAGGTAGTCGACCGAGTCGGCGAGATTGCCCAACAACCACTTGTGGTCGGGGTCATGATACGAGTGAGTGTCGAACCCCCCGAGCCACAGATCTGCGCTCACCGCCACTCCGGCCTTGAACGCAAGCACCGTGAGCTGCGCCTGGCGGCGCAACGAGCTGTAGTAATTGCGAAATTGGCCCGTGTACCTATCCTCTTGCTCAAGCTCGTGCTCGAGGGGAACCGCGTCGGCGTATGCCTTCAACCCCTCGGTTGCGAACGCCGAGCGGTAGAATTCGCGATGGCGAACGTCGCCCGGCAACAACTCGGGCGCCAGCGCCAGTCGCACTGCGGTCGCTGCCCGGCGCGACTCGATCGACGCCCAGGATGCATCACCAAAAAACTCTATCGCCGGGTTCGCGATCTTTTGCAGCAGATCGGGGTTGTCGATGCGGGTGAAGCGGGTCAGGCCCGAGGTCGCGGAGAACCCTCCGAAGCTCAGATACGGAACTGGCAGTCCCGCCGCATAGTGCGCGGCTAGCAATGCGGTCGTCGTCGGGTAGCCTTCCGCGTTCCGTCCGCTCCAGTTGTGCACAATGCCCACGGTGTGCGAGTTCGTCTGTGCATCTACTCCATTAATGATCAGCATCCGGCGGTGGTACTTCTGAAAAAATGCCTCGTTGCGGGCAAAGGGGGCGTAGGCGATGTTGCCGGCCTGGCGCACCTCTTCTCGCTCGGCCCAGTGGTTGATGACAGCCTCGCCCGGCGTGTTGGCCTTTGGATCGCAGAAGCTTGTGGGGTCCCATCCTCCATCGGCTTGAACGAATACGAAGAGCTTACCGCGGTAGTCAGAAGCTTGGATCACCGGCAGGCGGAAGCCCGGCGTCATCGCGCTAGCGACGAACAAACCAGTGAGCAGGGTGCGTCGTCTCATGCCGCATTACCTACAGATACAGGTACCGGTAGTCCATCAACAGGTAGGCCAGCACCATGACCCATGCCCGAGCGGTGGAATTGGGATCTGACCAGTCTCTGCTGTTGATGAATTCGCCGAGGCGGTCCCAGTCATAGTCGTAGAACCTCCACCCATCATCTTCGTTCTCGTACTCCACGACCGCATCATCCAAGATTCCGTCCAAGAATGAGCGGTCCTGAGCCCATTCGCATTCCCAGGGATTGAACCAATCTTTCTGCGCGTCGCGGGCCCGTTTCATCTCATCGACGAAGAGCTGGAAGACAGATTCCACGTCCGGGGAATAGGGCGTAACTTGAACACCGAGCAGCTTTTCGTGCAGCTCCACAAGCTTGTTCCTGATGACCTCAGCCCCGACGCCCGAGCCGCCCGCATCTTCAATGACTGCGTTCAAATGGGGAACTTCGTCGCCCGCCTGATCCGCCCATGCCACAACCTCAATCGAGTAGCTTCCCGTTGCCGGGGTTTCCAGCGTAATTTCGACCGAGCTCTGACACCAGAGTGCAAAGTTGTCACCATTCGGGCTTTGGCACTCCTCCTCCGGCAGTTGTTCCAATTCGAAGCTCGCGACGATTCCGCTTGCGGCGTTGCGTACATCGATCCGGTCGAGATGGACATTCCGGTCTGCCATATCTCCTCGCCAGTAGTCGTTGGTGTACGTCAACGTCACGATCTTCGGCCCTGCTGTCATATGACCTTCCAGTGAGAGGGTCTCCCTATCAGTTCGGGATCCGGCCGTGATCTTGAACGAGTCACTAAACTCCATTCCCGGCGTCACATCAAGGTTGATACCTGCCAATAGCCGCCTTTCCGCTTCCGGGACAAGGAAAAGGTCCCGCATGACCACGGGACAGCTCACCTCAGACGCGTGCCGTTTCGCCACCCCCGCCATGACCGTGGTGATGTCGCGTGCCCGTTCCGTAATTCCGTCCGAGTCGGTTCCTCCGTAGTATAGCCGATACTGATTGGTCAAGGCATTGAATTGCCCTCGCGTCGCATTGCTGATGGGCGTTTCGCGTCCCCATTGAACACCAGTGAGCGCAGAGGTCTTGCGCGCGAGTTCCTCCGGCGTGAGCAATCGTCTTGCGCCCGCGTCGAGAAGCGCGACCGTTCGCACCGGATGCGCGTTTGGCACTGCGTCCGCGCGGAACCATTTCGAGAGCACGAGCTCGACGAGCAGGTCCTTGAGGTTGTACGCCGCTCGGCCGTGGAAGCCGCGCCGCAGGCCTCGTGCGAGCCTCGTCACCTCCGCGCCCTGAGCGTTGGCAGCCAGCAAAAGGCCCTCGAAGTCAGCGTCCGCTTCGTCCTCGGGCGGCTCCGCAACGTCGGTGCCCATGATGGCGGGCCACCAGAACTTGACTGTCGCCTCGGCGAAGCGCTCGTCCGCAACAATCTGCCTGGCAAGCCACTGAACGCTGTTGTCGGAGTTCGGCGCCAACTCACCGGCGAAGCCTGGAGCTCGCATGTCGCGGTACCACGTGTCGCCAATCTGGTATGCATTGGCCTCAACCGCAAGCTTGGCGAAACCGTTCCCTCCATACTGCTCGAAGCGCCCGCGCGACCAGCCGACTACCCCAACGTGGTAGTGCCCATCGCTCGGAATCTCAACGTCCAGGTAGAGTGCGCACTCGAGATAGCCGCCCCATAGCACCAGATGGTCCTGGCGTCCGGTGGACGCGTTGTGGCTCCTTTCCCCGCAACGCCCCCATTGAGCCACCGGCGGCGTCACATCCTCGAGTTCGAGAGTGAGGAGTATTCCGCCCTGCGCATCGGTGACTCTCAGTTGATCCAGATAGACGGCTCCACCCACGTCAGTGACTTCGTCGTAGAAGTGGTTTGTGTACAGCACCCGCAAGGTCTGAACGCCGGCAGCCAACGACAGCGGCCAGGACAACGTCTGCCGGTCCTCCCATGAGTTGGCCCGAATCACTCGCTCTTGCCCTCCTGATTCCTTGTAGAACTGGTCCAAAGAATCCACGCCACCCCATTGGTCCTTGTACAGTCCCTCGTCGCCATAGTTCTGAAACGCGCCGGCCACTGGGTCCATGATGCGGTGGCATACCGTGCACGCCGGGTTGCGCATGGTGGGATTGTTCGTATCCGCGAGCGCGACCGGGTCCGTGGTCCTCGAGGCGGATTTCTCGATGTCGAGCCCCAGGAAGTGATAGTACATCCAGCGCGAGCGCGCCCGGTTGCGGTTTGTAGCCGTCGTAGGGTAGCGCTGGAGGAACGCCAGCGTGTTCAATATGCCCGCTTGAGGAAAGTCCGTAATTAGGGGCCCAGGATCGAGAATACGGGGTGCATCGACAACACGATCGGTTTCTTGTTCGAACCCGTCACCGGTTCGAAAATATCTCACGATTCGCGAGGGCTTGAACTCGTGAATGTCCTCTGGGTCGTCGAAGTGGTGCGTCGGTGCGCCGTAGGCCCTGGCAGCCCACGGGTTCGCCATGATGTAGTCGGCGGTGAGGATCTCGGTGTAAGGGAGGTCGTTCTTCACCACGTGTGCGATAAGCTCCAATGGGGCTCTTCGGCCACCGTATTGCACGATGTTGTGCCACTCCCGGTAGTCCCTATTGTCTCGTACGGAGCCACTCGCATGAGCGGCCGACTTACGGCGATAGTTCTCGTTGGTGAATTCAACGAATTTGCCCGCAAATTCATTGATGACGGCCTGTATGTCCCGATCTGTCAGCAACCGGTCGTTGGCGCTGCGGATGAGGAACTCGTGGAACTCCGGCCCCGTCATCAGGCCCCGGATAGTGGCGCGAAGAGCGGCGGGCCCGCGCTCGGCGGCCGCGTACTCCTCGTCGGTCGGTATGCGTCCCGCGAAGATCAACGCCGCGCGGCGCAGGGTCTTGCGCGCCGGGGCCATCCGAACGGTATCGAAGAGGGTCTGGGGTGTGATCGGGGCGCCTGAGACGTCTTCGCCCGAGAGCGCGAGGAAGCGCTCCATGTGGGCGAACTCGTCCGTGCCCGCCGCGACCTGCACCCCGCCGCCGTGTCCCACACCCTGGATCTTGTTCAGTACTAGCGCGGCACCGTCCTCGACCGTGTCGAGGAAGTCCTCGAAGACCTTGAAATTGCGAATCCCGTGATTCGGGGTCGATGCGGGCACGAACACGAGCCGGGTGTTTCCCGACACCCCGCCCTGGACGTGGCAGGCAACGCACTTCGACTGCACCACAGGTCCGGAGATGAGCTCGCGAAACACCTTCGCGGCGGACTCGACGGCAGTTGAGGTCGAGAGGTTGGTGAGGTGCCCGGTGGGGCTCGAGAGGAGACTCATCGCGTCGATGGGCTGGTCGGCCGTGACGAGAAGTCGCCACTTGCCCGTGCCGTCGCCGAGCGCACCGTGGACGCCCTCGCCGGACTCGAGCTCCTGCGAGGTGACGGTGCGCGCGCCGCGGGCGGGAATCTCGAGCCGCACCGAGCCGCCGGGCGTTGCACCGCGGTCGTCGACGCCCTCGATACGTACGTTCGCGGGCTGCGCCCCCGAATTGATGAGCCGCAGGCGGCTCACCTGGTTGGGGTTGGAACCGGGGTTGAACACGGCGACGCGGTGCCCCGACCCGGTGTGCGGGACGAGGTCATGCATGCCGGTGAGGAAGCCGTCATCGGTACGGATGTAGGCGAGCACCTCGAGCTCAAGGGTTGAGCGAAGGCGAAGGCGCCAATCTCCCGTGCCGGTACCGACGCCGGAGATGAGCCCTTTGGCCGCGTTGCCTTGCTCGAGGTCGTCGGAATTGAAGTGAACCGCGGCGTTCGGGTCGATATGGAGGGTGATGGGAGGGGACTGCACCCCGTTGTCGTCGAACGCCTCGATGTGCACCACGCCCGCCTCAAGGAAGTGGTTGATGACGCGCACGAAGCCCTGGACCCCTTCTCGCAGTCTGCGCGCCGCGGAGGGGAAGAGCGGGACGGTGTGCACGACGGTGTCCCCGTCGAGCTCGGCGTTGGCAGGCGAGGTGGACAAATTGGTACGATGTCCGGTCGGGCTTGTGAGCAGGCTCATCACCTCGAGCGCCTGGGCGGAGCTCACTACAAGACGCCACTTGCCCTTGCCCAAGCCGAACGCACCAGTGAACCCCACGCCTCCGGACTCGAGCTCGGGCGCGCTCACCGTGCGTGCCGCCCCCGGCGGAACATTCAGTTGAACGGTACCCGCAGCCGACGCGCTACGGTCATCGATGCCCTCGATGCGCACCTCGGCCGTTTCCGCGCCCGGGTTGACGAGCCGAAGACGGCTCACTTGGTTGACGTTGCGCCCAGGATTGAAGATGGCCACCCGGTGACCGTCCCCGTTCACCGGGACGAGGTCGTGCATGGCGGTGAGGAAGCCGTCACGGGTGCGGATGTAGGCAAGCACTTCGAGGTCGAGGTCGGAGGTGAGTTCGAGCCGCCAGTCGCCCTCGCCGGTGCCCGTCGCTCCGTCGAGCCCCTTGGCCGCGTTTCCCCGCTCGAGGTCGTCGGAGTTGAAGTGTACGCTCTCGCCCGCATCGATGCGAAGGGTCACCGGGCCGTGCGGTGTCCCCTCGTCGTCGACGGGGTCGACTCGCACCTCGCCTGCTTCCCCGGAGAGATTGATGACACGCGCGAAACCCTGGTACCCCCCCTGTTCCCAGCGCGACGCGGCTGGAAACAGGACAATGCGATGTGTTCGTTCGGTCGAAGCCGCACCTGAGGCCGCGGGCAGAGGCGACGCATCCGGTCCCACCATCTGCCTTGTTGAGGGTGAGATAGGCGGAAACGCGTGCGGCGGAGCGGGGTCAGGCGTCGACGCGTACATCGTGCTCGGCATCCGCGCATGCGCGCGCGTCTGCTCAAGGCGCAAGCGCCGTTGCTCCCGGGCGCGCTCAAGTCGCACTGCCTCGGCCGACCGGCGCTCCAAATCGCGGGCAGACGCACCCATCGTGCTTTGCGCCTGGAGCGGACCGGGAGCCGCAGCCAAGATGGCTGTGACGAGCATAGCGCCCGTGAGAACCTGGCCTCGACGACGTGCCACGAACATGCCCTTCGCTCCCGGTCTAGCCCTACCGAGTCATGATAAATGCGACATGACAACAGGCTAGGTTTCGTGCCGCAACGCGTGGCGCTGACCGGCCCGGAACCCGATTCGGTGGCCCAGCGCCGCGCTGCTCAGCCGGGCTTGGCCATGCCACATGATCTGATTTCCCGGTTCCGGGTCATGTTTGCGGTCGCGATAGCCGCCCAGATGCGCGACCAGCCGTACCGCGTCGCCCAACTGCACCGGAGCCGGCATGTCCTGCTCTTGGGCATAGTCGCGCAGAAAGTCCAGTTCATCGTCGGTGAACATCAACGTCGGCTCGCACTGGGGAACCTGACGCCCGAGCAGGGTCATCACCATGATGCGCCAGGCGATCACGGCATTGATCGCGACCGCTCGCTGCAGCCGTTCGGCGGTGCGGAACAGCAGAAATTCGCTCCGACAGCCCGATTTCAGAACCCGGAAAAAATCCTCTATCTTCCATCTCTGAAGGTACAAACCAACGACCTCGGCCGCGTCCTTGGCATTGCCGACATCAACGGTGGTCAGCAGATACCACTGGACCGGAGCCTCGCCGTGCGGTGGATCGCTCTCCACGATGTGAACCGCGGACACCGTCACCGGTTCGCCGTCCGCGACGGCACCGGTTGCCGGCAGGGTCACCCGGCGGAACCGCAATTCACAGCACGCCAGTCGTTTGCGCCGCGCCGCACGCGCCTTCTTCTTGCTGGACTTGAGCCGCTCGGTCAAACCGTCGATCTCGACATCGACCCGGCCATCGGGCGCCCCGCCGCTCATGGTCCTGAACAGCTTCGGCTGGTTGTTGCCGAGCACCCGGTCGTGTTTCGCGCGCACCAGCAGCGCCACGCGTGGATAGCGCCGTTGCGCGTCGAACAGCTCAAAGGCGTCGGCTTCGCGGTCGCACACCGAGATCACCCGCGTTTTGCCGCCGACATCACGCACCGCTTTGGCAATGTCGGCCAGACCCTCCAGCCAGCGCGCTGTCTTGCGGCGGGCCTCGGCCTGCGCCGAGCGGATCTTCACCGCATCGAAACCCAGCCGCAGCACACCCAGCGGCAGACCGGTCTCGGTGGTCGCCAGTGTGGCATGCAGGTGCAGCCCCAGGCTCCTGGCGCCGGTCTGGTTCTTGCCAATCACCTGCAGCCCGTCGCAGCCCGGACGGGTGCTGAAGTTCAGATCCGACCCGTCCTGGATCATCAGCACCGTGCGCTGGCCACGGACCCGCTCAATAGTGCGCTGGCGATGCGGTGCCAGGATGTTGCGGACCGTGACCGCCGATTCCACCGGCTTCTCGATCAGGCGGTAGAATGCATTGATCGCCGTGCGGTCGCTGTCGCTGTTGGCATTGATCTTGCGGCCCGGATAGGCCGCCAACAGACCGGCGCTCTTGACCAGGCGTGCGCCCAGACGCTTGTCGTCCAACGGAGCGCCTCCGAACTCGTTTTGCGCCCAAACCGACGCGTTCAGCCCCTCACCGGGCTCCAGAACCGGGGCCGGGTCAACCCACCGCACCCCGAGCCGGCGTCGCCAGTTGCGGGCCAGCGGGTAGACAAAGACCGTCTTCACGGTCTTGCCGCGCTGCTTGTTGCGGTCCTCACGCCCGCGACCCGAAGTCTTACCGACGCACAGGAAATTCGCAGCCCTGAGGCACACCCCATCATAGCCAGCATCGGCATACGTCTCCACCAGCCAAGGACGAAACCCGTAGCGGGCCTCGAAGTCCCGGGGTACCCGTTTGACAATGCGGCTGAGCCCATGACTGGCCAGATGCGCACAGTGCACCGATGGGCGGATCAGGAACCGGCTCAGGCACACCACGCGATGGAGGTGATCGAGGCGTTGCGTCTCGGTCCACGCCATCCATCGGTCCCGGACCGTCACCCGCCGGGCGGCGGCGCAAAACCCCGCAGCACCAAGCCAGCCATGCGCCGAACCGATGAGATACCGGACCTGGCACCCGGCGAAGGTCGTCATCCCATGCGGGTGTTCACGCGCGATCAACGTGTTCCACAGTGCGCGGTCCGAGCGCGTGGCCACCACCGTGATCTGGAGATCATCGATCTGCGCCGGATGCGCCGGGACCCCGACCGGTTCTGCGACATCGGTGGCAAGCTGACGCGCGGTGTTGTCGAGTACCGGCGCACCGCGCGGCGGCAGGACGATGTCGGGTACCGCCTCGGCCAGCGCCGCCAGCGCCTTCATGCAGCCCGCGACCTGCAGCCGGCCGGTGGCGTCGATGAACGAAAATTCCTCACACACCCGCCGTCCCAGGGCCCGTCGGCTGTCAAACTGCTCCTGCGACAGGATCGCGGCAATCCGCGCGCGTTGCGTCGCACCGCGCAGGGTGCGGCTGATTTGAGACTGCGCCATCGTGATACCGGTATACAGCACCGGACTCACGATGTCCAGACCCTTTTGTCATGACATGGTAGGGCTAGGAGTGTGTACCACATTGCCGTTTCGGAGCCGAACGGTGGGGAACAAGGGGCGAATCCGTTGTCATGGCGCTCATTCTTGACTGCCGAATCCCTAATTTGGACCCGTTTCTCGGCCGTAGTGGAGTTGTAGTGGGAATTTTTTCCTCGAAAATTCTATGCGGTACGGACTCCTAGCGCGGCCGCGCGTGCCGGCGCTCAGATGCTGAAGTTCAGGTTGCCGAGCCGCTTGGTGAGCTTGACGTTCTCTCCGTAGTCCACCGGGACGGCGAGGAGGGCCGGGCCCGGCTGCCGGAACGCCTCGTCGAGAGCGCCCGAGAGCTGGCCCGGTGCGGTGAGCGTTCTTCCCCACGCGCCGAAGGACTTCGCCAGCAGCTCGAAGTCCGGATTGTTGAACGCGAGGTCGGAATGGCGGCCGTCGAAGTGGCTCTGCTGCTTCCACTTGATGAGGCCGTACTCGCCGTCGACCCAGACCATGATCACCGCGTTCTGTCGGTAGCGGACCAGGGTCTCGAGGTCCTGCACGTTCATGAGGAACCCCGCGTCGCCCGCGATCGCGAGCACCCGGCGGTCCGGGTGGGCGAGCTTCGCGCCCATCGCCCCCGGGAGCGCGAACCCCATCGAGCAGAACCCGTTCGAGATGAGGCACGTGTTCGCGGTCTCGCACTGGTAGTGGCGGGCGATCCACATCTTGTGGGCCCCGACGTCCGACAGCACGATGTCGTCCGGTCCGAGGTACTGCCGCACGTCCCAGAGGATCTTCTGCGGCTTCATCGGGAAGCTGCCGTCGTCCTTCTCCATCGAGAGATCGTCGTGGATGGCGTCGCGGAGCTTCCGGCGTTCCCCGATGTCGAAGAGCGGAAGCCTCCCTTCGCTGTCGAAGCGGTGGTTGAGGGCCTCGTTGATCTGCCACAGGGCGTCCGCGATGTCGGCCTGGATGTCGAGGACGACCGGGTAGTGGCTGTCGATCTCCGCCGGCTCGAAGTCGATGTGGACGATCCGGGTCGACCGGTCGTGGTTCCAGAAGCTCGGCGCGTACTCGACGAGGTCGTAGCCGACGCTCACCACGAGGTCCGCCGCGTCGAGGGCGACGTTGATGTAGTCGCGGCTCTGAAGGCCCATGGTGAACAGGCAGTGCGGGTCCGACATCGGTACCGCCCCCTTTCCCATGAACGTGTTGACGACGCCGATGCCGGTCTTGTGGGCGAGGCGCCGGAGCTGCCGGGCGGCACGCTTGCGAACCGCGCCGTTGCCGGCCAGGATGAGCGGGCGTTTCGCCTCCGCGATGAGATCGACGGCCCGCTGCACCACCTTGTGGTCGGCGCCCGGCCGGCGGGTCTTGACCGCGGCCATCGGCGGCTCGTCACTCTCCTGCTTGGCGACGTCCTCGGGGAACTCGACGAGGGTCGCGCCCGGCTTCTCGGCCTCGGCCGTCTTGAACGCCTTGCGCACCACTTCGGGCACCGTGTCCGCGTCCCAGATCGTGTGCGCCCACTTGGTGATCGGCGCGAACATGGCGACCGAGTCCATGTTCTGATGGCTCTCCTTGTGCAGGCGCCGGGTGCTGCCCTGACCGATGATGCAAACGAGGGGCGCCCGGTCCATGTTGGCGTCGGCTACGCCGGTGACGAGGTTGGTCGCCCCCGGCCCGAGGGTGCCGAGGCACACCCCCGCCTTGCCGGTCAGGCGCCCGTAGGCGTCCGCGGCGAACGCGGCGGCCTGCTCGTGCCGGCAGAGCACGAACCGGATGCCGCTCTCCATGAGCGAGATCATCACGTCGGCGTTCTCTTCGCCCGGCACGCCGAAGATGTGGGTGACGCCTTCCGCCTCCAGGCAGCGGACGAAGAGGTCGGATGCCTTCATGAGCTGCTTCCCCGTTCGGGTCTTCCCCGGAAGCGGATTATTCGCCCCGCGCATGCGGCGCGGTCAACCATCGGCCGTGCGCGAGCGAGTCGTTGGCGTACCTCGATGCGACCTCGCCGGGCGCTCGCAGCGAGCCTCGAGTCACACCAGGGACCACGGCGGAGGTCGCGTTATTGCGCTGCCGTCTCGTCTCATCCGGACCGGGACACGATCCGCGGAGCGGTCATAGTTCCGACTCATCGATCCCGCCGAGCTTCATGAGGTGATTCTGCAGGCCACGTCTCAGTGATGCGCCCCCATGCACAGGAACCGAAATCCGAACCACCGAGCCGCTCTTGGCGTAGATGTGGTGGCTGCCGCGGATGCGCATCAGCTTCCACCCCCGTATCTCCAACAACCGGCAGAAGCGTTTGCCGCTGACAGCTCTCACACCGCGATCTCGACCACCCTGTCGCTCGCCGAGGTGCAGACTTGGTCAACATCGACGGAGAGGCAGCCCTCGACGGCCTCGTAGAGGTTGCTCAACAGCTCCTCGAACGAGTCCCCCTGTGTCGCACAGCCGGGGATGGCGGGCACCTCGGCCCAATATCCTCCCTCCTCGGCCTCGTGCACAACCACCTTGAGCTTCATGGTCTGCTCCTCCCCGGGGCTCCGGTCCGGCAGCCCCGTGGACAAGCCGGGGAAGCCGGGACCGGCATTCAAACATGTTATCAGCCCTGGTGGTCGGACCCTCGTCAAGGGAAGCTTTCACGAGCCGCTTGCGATGAGTCACATTGCCCATCGACCGGAGAGAATCGGGAAGCGATCCACCCCGGACCTCGCAGGACCAGAGGATTGTCGGTGGACATGAAATGGCCCACGCTTTTCGTGGCGATGGATTGGAGGAATCTGGACTTGGCGGCAGTGTGGAACGAGGGCGGGGCCGAGCCCGCTCCGAACCACCTCGGCGCCGGGAGGCAATGGTGGAAAGGGATGCCCGCGACGCCTCCGGCGCCCTCCGTGCTGGTCCCGCCCGTGCCGTCGGCCCCGCTTCGCCTTCGGCGGCGGCTCAGTCGTCGAAGCCGACCCGCGTACCCTCCGACACCGCGTAGCGCGACTCGAGGCCCTGGACCGCCTCCAGGCCCATGAGCTCGAAGAAGTCGCGGAAGCTCGCCATCTCGGCGCTGCTCGCCTCGATTCCGCCCGTCTCCCGCAGCTCCGCGAGCGCACGGCGGATCGCCGGGATCGCGGCGGAGAGCGAGAGCCCCGGATAGATGACGACCCCGAAGCCGAGCGCCTCGATCTCCTTCGCCGGCAGCACCGGCGTCTTGCCGCTCATCGCCATGTTGTACAGGGTGGGGCGGGAGAACGTCCTCGGGATCGTCTCGACCTCCTCCATCGTCGTCGGCGCTTCGACGAAGAGCGCGTCCGCTCCCGCTTCCTCGTAGGCCTTCGCGCGCTCGAGCGCGGCCTCGAACCCCTCGACGGCGATGGCGTCGGTGCGGGCGATCACGACGAAGTCGGGGTCGGACCTCGCATCGACCGCGGCCCGGACCTTGGCGCACATCTCCTCCACCGGGATGAGGGTCTTGCCCGCGAGGTGCCCGCAGCGCTTCGGCCAGCTCTGGTCCTCCATGTGCACCCCCGCGACCCCCGCCCGCTCATAGCACTGGATGGTCCGGCGGACGTTGATGGGGCCTCCGTAACCGGTGTCCGCATCGGCGATGAGGGGCAGGCCGGCCGCGTCCGCGATCCTTCCCGCGTTGTCGGCCATCTCGGTCACCCCGAGGAGCCCCACGTCGGGCATGCCGAGCCGGCTCGCGGTCGTGCCGGCGCCGGTCATGTAGAGCGCGTCGAAGCCCTGCTCGGCGACGAGCCGCGCGCCCACGCATTCGGCGACCCCGGGGGCGATGAGGAGCTCGGGAGCTTCGAGGAGGCTGCGCAGTCGGGTGGTCATTCGTTCCATGTCGGGTCTCCAGTTCCCGTGAGGCGGGTGCGGTCACGGATCATAGGTTATCCGTCTGCAATCGGGATGGCGGGCGGATTCGCGGAGGCGGCCACGTTCACACCGCCCGCCTGGCGCGGAGGCGGCCACGTTCACCCCGCCCGCCTGGCGCGGAGGCGGCCACGTTCACCCCGCCCGCCGGGCGCGGAGGCGAAGCGCGAGGTAGGCGGCCTCCGCCCCGTAGCCCGCGAACCAGGCGGTGAGCCCGAGGAGCGCGCCGTCGAGGTCGTTCGCCGCGAACGCGAGGGCGCCGACCAGGGCCGCGACGACGAGCCGGCCGGCGCCGGTGAGAGCGAGGCTCCCGGTGCGCCGCACACCGGCGAGGAAGCCCCGGAGGAGGGCGGAGAAGCCCCACGCCGCCGCC
This sequence comes from Gammaproteobacteria bacterium, assembly GCA_965223775.1. Classification (GTDB taxonomy): domain Bacteria; phylum Pseudomonadota; class Gammaproteobacteria; order HK1; family HK1; genus JAJDXW01. The sequence continues at coordinate 443,034 of OZ245021.1, forward strand.
ATCACGAAGGCGAACCGCATGGCCGGCGCGCACGCGGTCTCGAGCTCCGCCGAGAGCCCCATCAGCCGTCCCAGCACGACCTGGCTCAAGGGGGTGTCGAAGAGCCCGACCGCGATGAGGGCGAAGACCACGACCACCTGCACCGAGAAGCGCCGGAGGGCCGCCCGGTCCGCCGCGGTCCGGGCGAGGGTCTGCGCGGTGTGGAGGAGGTTGCGCAGCGGGCTCATCATCAGGCCGGTGAGCCCGTGCACGACGCCGAAGGCGGCGAGGGCGAGATCGGGGTCGAGGAGGCGCCCGAGGAAGATGCTGATGACGAAGACGGTGCCCATCTCGGCCGACGAGTTGAGCATGAGCGGCCAGGCAAAGCGCCACAGCTCGCGGATGCGAGGCGGCGGCCCGGCGGCGGCCGGAAGCGCCCGGAAGTAGCGCGCCGCGAAGAGACCCGAGACGATCGCCTCCACCGCCATGCAGGTGACGAGGGCGGCGGCCCCCGCGGCGGCCCCCGACAGGAACCGGGGCAGGATGACGAGCGAGCCGCCGAGGGATGCGAGCCGGGCGAGGGTGCTCCAGGAGATGAGCATGGTGCGGCGGTTGATCATGAGCACGCCGAACGTGAACGCGCGGGCGATGAGGAACGGAGCGCTCAGGGAGAAGACGAACGTCGCGAGCTTCGCCTCCCGCACCGCGGCCGGGCTCGCTCCGAACAGGCCGCCGTAGAGCCAGTCTCCGGCCCCGGTGAACGCCACCGCGAGGGCGAGGGTCACCGGTCCGGCCGTGATGAGACAGAAGAAGCGGAGCAGCGGGACGATTGAGCGCCGGTCTCGCAGCCAGGAGATGGACACCAGGTAGGAGACCTCGGTCGCACTCGAGAAGGCGTAGTAGGCGGTGAACGCGACGCTGAACCCGGCGAGGCTCGTGGTGGCGTGGGGCAGGCGGGCGAGGAAGGCGTGGATGACCGATTTCGAGATCGCGTTGAGCTCGGTCATGAAGATGAGAGGCAGGAAGAACCGCCACGCCGCGCGGACGGTGACGGCGGCCGCGCCGGGCGCCGCTCGCCGCGGCCCCGGAACGGGGCGCGGGGGCGGCCGCGATGGCCCGGGCGAAGACCGGGACGGGAGAGGAGACGCGGCCGAGGCAGGCGCCTCTTCGCGCGCCGAATCCGGCTCCGCCGGACGGCCGCGTTCCCGGCCCACGACGCCGCCCGGAGAAGCCGGGGAGACCGGCTCTATTCGATGGGGATCATCACGTTCTTCCGGAACGCGGGCCGTTCGGTGAGCCGCTGGTACCACGCTTCGAAGTTCGGCATCGACGGGCGCTCGCTGACCAGGTTGAACCAGCGATGCGCCTGCGGTCCGATGGGGATGTCGCCCATGGTGAGCTCGTCGCCGGCGACGAACGCCCGTCCCCCGAGGTGACGGTCGAGAATGCCCCAGATCTCGTAGCCGCGCTCGATGCCGGCGTTGATCTTGTCGTAGTCGCGCTCCGCCTCGGGCGTTCGCACCAGGCCCCAGAACACCGGGAGCATCATGGGCGCGCACGCGGTCTGCTGCCAGTCCATCCAGGTATCGGCGGTGGCCCGCACCCGCGGATCGGCCGGACAGAGCGAACCCCGCCCGTATTTCTCGCAAAGGTACCGGGTGACGGCGTTCGATTCCCAGAGGACGAAGTCGTCCTCGACCAGGGTCGGCACCAGGCCCATCGGGTTCATGGCGAGGTAGTCGGGTTCCCGGTTGCCGCCGAACTTCCCGCCGATGTCCGCCTGCTCGTACTCGAGTCCGATCTCGTCGGCCGCCCAGAGCGGCTTCATCACGTTTCCGGACGTACGGCGTCCGAGGATCTTGAGCATCGCGGGGCTCCTTCGGTCGAGATGAGAAGCCGGACGTTATACACCATCGGCTCCGCCCTCCCGACTGCGGCTCTCGGTGCCGCTCGTCACGAAGCCCCTCCGAGGGAGGACGGAACGAGTGTCCCGGCCGCTCGGGCCGAACCTACACGGTGAGGTAGGTGCTCCGCATCGACTCGTCGGTCATGAGCTCGTCCATCGTGCATTCGTGGCGGATGCGGCCCTTCTCGATGATGTACGCCCGGTCCGCGACCTTCATCGCGAAGTTGACGTTCTGCTCCGAGAGGACGATCGCGAGCCCCTCCTCCTTGAGCGCCCGGACCGCCCGAACCATCTCGTCCACGATGACCGGCGCGAGCCCCTCGGAGGGCTCGTCCAGCAGCACCAGGGCCGGATTGCCCATCAGGGTGCGGGCGATGGTCAGCATCTGCTGCTCCCCGCCGCTCATCTGCCCGCCCGTGCGGTCTCCCATCCCGGCGAGGTTGGGAAAGAGCGCGAACAGGCGCGCCGGGGTCCACGGGGTGAGGCCGGGGCGAGGAGGTTGGCGGCCCACCTCGAGGTTCCCGTTCACCGTGAGCGACGCAAACACCCGCCGTTCCTCCGGAACGTAGCCGAGCCCGCGCCGGCAGATCCGGTGCGGCGGCTCGCCGCTGATGCGGGCGCCGTCGAGCTCGACGGTGCCGGCCGCCGGCCGCACGAGCCCGATGATGCTCTTCAGGGTGGTCGACTTGCCGGCGCCGTTGCGCCCGAGGAGCGCGACCACCTCGCCGGCCGCCGCCTCGAGGGAAACGTCCGCGAGGATGTGCGCCCGTCCATAGTAGCTGTGCAGGCCCCGTACGCTGAGCCGCATGTCTCACCTCACCCCTCGCCCTTGTGGGCGCAGTGCCGTCCATCCGGGCCGTCATGGCCCGGCGCCATCCGTGCCATCCGTGCAAACTCGGATCTTGTCTCCTCGATTGCAAGGATGAACGAGGATACGTGCCCGCGAATCCCGGGGCTCGCGACGAGTATCGCCCCCGGCGCCTCGGGAGCCTCCCGGCCATGTCCGCTGCCGGTCACCCCCGGAACGTTGATATCGGAACCTTGACCATGGGCGGCTCTCGAGTCGGGAGCAGGGTTCGCCCCCGCGGACGGAGCGCGAAACGCGCGGCCCGCGGCCGCATCGGGAAACGATCGGCAGACGCCGCTCACGCCCCTGGTGCGGCCTCGGAGCCGAGGTAGACCGCTCGCACCCGCGGGTCCGCCCGCACCGCCTCGGGTGAGCCGTCGGCGATTAGCCGTCCCCGGTCGAGCACCAGGATATGATCCGCGTGGCGGAAGACGACGTCCATGTCGTGCTCGGTGAAGAGGACCGCGATGTTGCGCTCGGCCACGATCCCGGCCGTGAGCTGCATGAGCTCGATCCGCTCGTGGGGAGACATCCCGGCCGTCGGCTCGTCCATCAGCAGGAGGGAGGGCGCGTTGGCGAGCGCGACGGCGAGCTCGACCCGCTTGAGGTCCCCGTAGGCGAGGACGCTGCACGGGCGTTCCTCCTGCTCGGCCATGCCCACCCGCTCGAGCAGGGCGAGCGCATCGTCCCGGTACAGCGCGGATGCCTGGCCCTTGAGGGAGAGGAGCTTGCGATGGTGGCTGAGCAGGGCCATCTGCACGTTCTCGCACACCGTCATGCTCGGATAGGTGGCGGTGATCTGGAACGTGCGCCCGACCCCGAGCCGCCAGATCCGGTGCGGCGCGAGTCCGACCAGCTCGCGCCCGCCGAACCGGATCGAGCCCCGGTCCGGCGCGAGCTGGCCGTTGATGATGTTGAAGCAGGTGGTCTTGCCGGCGCCGTTCGGCCCGATGAGGGCGAGCAGCCGGCCCCGTGCCAGGGTGAAGCTCACGTCGTCGACCGCCTGCACCCCGCCGAAGGCGCGGCTGAGCCCGCGCACCTCGAGAAGGGGCGCCGAGCCGGGCGCTTCCGCGCCGGCGCCGGGACGCCCTCCGACCGCGCCGGCGCCGGGTCGCTCTCCCGCCGCGCCTGCGCCGCCCGCTTCCGAGCTGGCGCCGGAACGCTCTCCGACCGCGCCCGCGCCCCCCGCAACGGCGCGCGGGACTGCGCCGCCCGCGCCGCCCGCGCCGCCCGCCGGTCCCCCGTACCCGGCGGTTCCGCTCCGCCCCGGGGTCATGCCTCCATCTCCCGGACCCCGAACCAGGGCCCCGCCCGCGCGCGAAGGAACCCGGCGATCCCCTGGGGAAAGGCGACGACGATCGCGATAATCAGCGCCCCGAGGATGAGCCGCCAGTACTCGAGGCGCGAGATCTCGTCCTGGAGCCAGGTGAACGTCGAGGCCCCGGCAAGGGGGCCGAGCAGGGTCTTGACGCCGCCGAGCAGGACCATGATGAGCGCATCGAACGAGCGCGGGATGGACATCTCGTCCGGGAACACGCTTCCCTTGGAGAACACGTAGAGCCCGCCCGCGAGCCCGGCGAGCGCCCCGGAGAACGCGAACGCGAACCACTGCTGGCGCTGCACGTCGATGCCGATGGACGCGCTTCGCACCACCGAGTCGCGGCACGCGCGCATCGCGTACCCGAACGGCGAGTAGAGCACGTACTGAAGCGCGAGGATGCCGCCCGCGCAGGCGAGCACCGACAGGTAGTAGAAGGCGAGGCGATCGCTCGCCCACTCGCTCGGCCAGATGCCGAGGATGCCGTCGTCGCCCCCGGTGACCTCGCCCCATTGGAACACGATCGACCACCCGACTTGAGCGAAGGCGAGGGTCAGCATGGCGAGGTAGACGCCGGTGAGGCGCACGCAGAACCAGCCGAACACGAGGGCGAGCACCCCGGCCATCGCCGGCGCAAAGAGGAGCGCGACCTCCATCGGCGAGCCCGTGTACTTCACGAGAAGGGCCGCCGCGTAGGCGCCCCCGCCGAAGAAGGCGGCGTGCCCGAACGAGACCATGCCGCCCGGACCCATGGCGAAGTGCAGGCTGGCCGCGAAGAGGGCCATGATCGCGATCTCGACCGCGAGCACCAGGGTGAAGTCGTCCGCGAACACGGGCAGCACCAGCACCCCGCCGAGCAGCAGCAGGCCGGCCGCGCGGAGCCGGGGCGGTGGCGGCCGGAGGGGTGGCTCGGGCGGGCCGGCCTGCCCGTGCTGCCCCGGCGCCTCCGGCCGGCCGAGGAGACCCCACGGGCGGAAGATGAGGACCACCGCCATCACCGCGAACATGAGCACCAGGGTGCTCTGGGGGATGATCAGGATCCCGAACGCGTTGAGTTCCGAGATGAGCACCGCGGCGAGGAAGGCGCCGGCGATGCTGCCCATGCCCCCGACCACCACCACCACGAACACCGCGGCGAGGATGTTGAAGTCCATCAACAGGTCCGCGCCGCCTTTCGGGAGCTGGGCCGCCCCGCCGAGGCCGGCGAGCATCGAGCCGAGAAAGAAGGTGCCGGTGAACAGCCATGCCTGGTTGACGCCGAGCGCGCCCACCATCTCCCGGTCCTCGGTCGCGGCCCGGACCAGGGTGCCCCAGCGGGTGCGCTGAAAGAGCAGCCACAGGGCGCCGAGCACCACGAGGCTCAACGTGATGAGGGCGAGGTCGTACTCCGGCAGCCGGGTGCCGAGAATGTTCACCGTGCTCTCGAGCCCCGGCGCCGCCGGGCCGAACAGGTCTTCCGCCCCCCACACCAGGAGGGCGAGGTCCTGGATGACGAGGATCACGCCGAAGGTCGCGACGAGCTGGAAGAGCTCCGGGGCCTGGTACACCCGCCGCAGGACCAGGAGCTCGACGATCACCCCGATGACGCCGACGGCGAGGCCCGCGAGCAGGACCGCCGCCCAGAAGCCGATCGCCCCGCCGAGGAGCTCGACGAGGGTGTAGGCGATGTACGCCCCCAGCATGTAGAACGAGCCGTGCGCGAAGTTCACGACCCGGGTCACCCCGAAGATGATGGAGAGCCCGGACGCCACCAGGAACAGCGCCGATGCGCTCGAGAGGCCCGTCAGCGCCTGCACCAGGTAGAACCCGAGATCACTCACGGCTTCGGCCCCCCCCGGTGTGCCTTCGCCGCCGTCGTGTAGTCCGTGGAGGATTTCCTGCGATCAGATTGCCGCCGTGGGGATGTATCTGCTGTGGAATGTCCCTGCTTTCCTTCTTGCTCGGAGCCGCAAGGGCCCTCACGATCCCCCGCCGAGCACCTCGACGACCTCCGCCACGACCTGCAGCGATTCCTCGTCCGCGCCGGTCAGCACGATCGGTTCGAAGTCCGGGTTGAGCGGCCTGAGTGTGATCTTCGTGTGCCTCCATGAGTCGCCGTCGCCCGCTTTCTCGCTCTCGTAGCGCTTGACGGTGTAGCGTTCTCCGTTCTCCGGATCGGCGGCGTCGCGCATCTGCACCAGCACCGTCTTGCCTTGGCGAGAGCCCCCGACGGGCGCCGAGAAGAGGCAGTATGCGCTGTCGGAGATGGCCGGCTCCATGGACTTGCCGACCACCTGGGCGACGAACATTCCGCGACGGAGGCGGCGCGTGGTCTCGACCGCCACCCACGCAAAGTCATCGTCGTCGATCCGCTGGGGGTCGCTGAATGCGCCCGCGGCGGCCTTGAGGGGGACGAGCGGAACGCAGGTCAGGTAGCGTTCCGATGGCTGAGGCTCGACGATCCGCAGTGGAGGTGGCAGCGCGCCGGGCCCGGCATGTTCGGCTCCTCCGCGGACATCGTCGCTCCTCAGGCGCCGGTACGCTTCCGACGCCATCCAGGTCGTCACGATCTTCTGGAAGGACGAGTCGTTCATGAACCGGACGAAAATCTCCTCGTTCTGATCCATGCGCTCGACGAACAGACTCTCCAACAGGCCCTTGAACACCAGCTCGAACTTGTCGCCCGGGTTGACCGCGGCCGCCTCCCGCAGACCGTCGTCGGCCAGGGCCGCTTCGACGATCTGGTCGAAGAAGAGCTGATCGGCCTGGTTGAAGTCCGTGCCGAAGCGCTCGTTCATGATGTCGATGAGCTGCGAAAGCGGTACGGGTTGCGGCTGCACCAGACCGCTGCCGACCTCCGTCGGGCCGTCGAGGGGCCGCGCCTCGCCGTCCCCGAGCGAGATGGAGCCCTCGCTGATCTTCTGCAGGCGGTAGTACTCGAGCCGCACCTCGTCATCGAACCGGTATGCCGGGCCACTCTTGCGACGCGGCAATTTCGCGGCGAGATGGCGCAGGAACACGTACAGCCGCTCGAGATCGGAGTCCTGGTACGGAATCACCTGGCTCAGGAACCCGTACAGGTTCAAGAACGCCTGCACCTTGCCGCGCCAGTCTTCCGCCTCCTCCTCGCTGTCGTCCCGGCGGGCGGTGAAACGAGACACCGCGGGGTCGAGAGCGGCGTTCATGGTCCGGTGATCCGACGCACTCTGCCGCCGTTTCGGCGTGAAGTAGACGGCGCTGAACCGTTCGATCTCATCATGGAGGTAGATACCGGAAGCATCCAGCTCGCCCTTGATCGCGTACATGCGGGCGGGGTCGACTTCCTCGCCCATCTCGGCGCCTTCGTAGTAGGTCTTGAAGGCTTCGCGTATCTCCTCCCTGTCGTTCACGAAATCGAGAACGAAGGTGTCTTCCTTGAGGGGATGAATGCGATTCAACCGGGACAACGTCTGCACGGCCTGGATGCCCGCGAGCCGCTTGTCCACGAACATCGTGTGCAGGAGCGGTTGATCGAATCCGGTCTGGTACTTCTCCGCGACGAGCAGAACCTGATACTCCCCGGTAGCGAACTTCTCGGGCAGCTCCTTCTCGGAGATGCCGTGGTTCATGCCTGGCTCGGTGTAGGTGACGCCCGCGAGCCTGTCGTCCACCACGGTGCCCGAAAAGGCCACGAGCGACTTGATGGCGTAGCCCTTTTCCTGGATGTAGCGATCGAAGCTCTGCTTGTAGCGGACCGCTTCCAGGCGCGACCCGGTCACCACCATCGCCTTGGCCCGGCCGCCAATCTTGTGCCGCGTGACCGCCTGGAAGTGCTCGACCATCACCTCGGTCTTCTGCGCGATGTTGTGCGGGTGCAGCCTCATGAAACGCGCCAGCGCCAGCGCGGCCTTCTTGCGCTCGACGTTGGGGTCGTCCTCGCATGCCTTGAGCAGCCGGAAGTAGGTCCCGTACGCGGTGTAGTGCTTCAGCACGTCGAGGATGAACTCCTCCTCGATCGCCTGCCGCATGGTATAGCGGTGCACGGGGCGCCCATCGCGGCCGAACACGGCGAGCGTCCTGTGCTTGGGGGTGGCGGTGAACGCGAAGAAGCTCAGGTTCGCCTGCTTGCCGCGCTTGGCCATGCTGCGGAAGAGCTCTTCCAGGTCTTCCCGGCCTTCCTCGGACGCACGGTTCCTGGCTTCTTCCCGAAGCTCCTCCCCGCCCAGCACTTCCTTGAGATCGGTCGCAGTCTCGCCGCCCTGGGAGCTGTGCGCCTCGTCGACGACGACGGCGCAACGCCGGGTGGCGATCGTTCCCGTGCCGGTCGTCCCGCGTTCCTCGGCCATCTTGAGCAACTGGCGCGAGACGAAAGGAAATTTCTGCAGGGTGGTAATGATCACCGGCACTGCATTTTCGAGCGCTTCGGCGAGCTGTCGCGAGCTTTCGTCGATCCGCTGCACGACGCCGCGCTTGTGTTCGAACTGGTAGATCGTGTCCTGGAGCTGCTGGTCGAGCACGACGCGATCGGTGACCACGATCACGCTGTCGAAGACGCGCTCGTTGGCGGCGTCATGCAGGGAGGCGAGCCGGTGCGTCAGCCAACCAATCGTGTTGCTCTTGCCGCTGCCCGCGGAATGCTCGACGAGGTAGTTGTGTCCCGCGCCCTCGCCGCGGGCGCCGTCCACCAGCAGGCGTACCGCCTCGAGCTGGTGATAGCGGGGGAAGATCATGGACTCCGCCCTGACCTTGCGCCCGTGGTCGTCGCGCTTCTCGTCGACCTGCAAGTGGATGAAGCGGGCAAGGAGGTCGAGCAGGCTGTCTCGCTCCAGCGCCTCTTCCCACAGGTACGCCGTGCGGTAGGTCCGGCCGGCCGGGTCGGGCGGGTTTCCGGCCGCTCCGTCGCAACCCTTGTCGAAGGGAAGAAAGTGCGTCGCCGCACCCGCCAGTCGGGTGGTCATGAGCACCGATTCGGTGTCCACGGCAAAGTGCACCAGCGTGCGGCGCTTGAATTCGAAGATCGGCTCGCGCGGGTCGCGGTCCTGCATGTACTGCCGGCGCGCATCCTCGACCGACTGGCCCGTGAGCGGGTTCTTCAGCTCCATCGTGGCCACCGGGATGCCGTTCAGGCTCAGCGTGACATCCAGCGACTTCCGGGCGGAGCGCGGCGAGAAGTGGAGCTGGCGGGTCAGCCCCAGCCGATTGGCGGCGTAGCGGGACTCCAGCTCCGGATTCAGCTCGTGCGCTGCCTTGAAGTACGCCGCGTGGAGCGTTCGACCGTAGCACTTGAACCCGTGTCGCAACGTGGCGAGCGAGCCGTGGATGTCCATCCACTTGCACAGATCGCCGAGGATCTGCTCTCCGGTCCTGTCGCCGTGCAGCGACTCCAGCTTCGCCCACTCCCTGGGCTGCGTCTCGCGGATGAAGGCGAGGACCGTCTCGGGAAAGATCGCATGCTCTCGGTCGAAACCGTCTCCGGCGATGGATACATAGCCGTTCGCCAGGAGATGCGCCTCGATCACGGTCTCGAAAGCCTGCTCTCCCGTGTGCTTCATCTCACTTCCGTACTCGAATGCGTGATTCTTCATGTCCGGCCTGCCGAGCCATGTCCGCCAGCTCCACCGGCAGATTCTCGTCCCGCTTGAACTGCATGCCGGGTTCCCTACTGCTGCAACGAAACGACCCGTTCGCTGGCCAGCGCGGCGGCATACGATAGCGCCGCTCGGACGGCTTCGGGCGAATCCGATGGGTAGCTCTTCGTGATTTCTTCCGAATCCATTCCGGACGCCAGATTGCCCAGAACCGTGGTCACCAGGACTCGGGTACCGGTGATGCACGCCTTGCCGTGACAGACTTCAGGGTCCACGGTGATGTAGTCACGCCAGTCCACACTTGCTCTCCTCTTCATGACGTCCATCGCGCATACTCACCTCTGGAGCCACGTGGGTGGCCTTGCCACCGATGGCATGGAGACTTGCCCTGCAACTTGGGCGCAGGGCACCAGCTCGCCGCCACGGCAACGCGCACGGACGTGTCCTTTCGACGCAAACATCGCATTGATTTACACGGGTTCATGCCGGTTCAGGTAGAGGGTCCGTGACTCGCGGCCCGTGATGTCAACTTCCTCGATCACTTCGTCGCAGTAGAAGACATACCGACCGCCTACCTCCAAACCATCCAGGCTTGGCCCGCCCTCACGGATTTTCCCCAGCCGTTGGCCTCCGGTCGTGAGCAATCCCCAAGCGCCACTTCCGCGGTTGAATCTTTCGAACGTACCTTCCAGTGTGACTGCCTCATGTCCGAGATCGGTAACGCTTGAGAGCGCTTCTACCAGGGGTCCTGCCTCGGCCTGCAATACTGAACGATGGCTCGTTCGTTCGGACTTCGGCTCCGCCCACGAGTAGCGCAAACCAGTCCTTCGGTCGACCAGAAAACGCAAGAGTCTCAAGTATGCTCCTGCCAAGTGTCCGCGGCTTTCCCGCGCGGCTTCGAGTGTCTCGAGGGGGTCCGCCGTATTTCGAAAGAGCGTGTCGACCCGCTGTAGCGCTCTTCCAAGAACACTGTCTCCGAACAAATCCGGTAGATTTGCTGCCTCGAGGACAATCCGGAATGACCCGGCGGCCGCCGGCACAACTACATCCATCATGTCGTCATCCGGCCGTCGGTAGCCGGGAGAAGTTTCCTTCGAAACCGCTCTGCTGGCATGCCTGATCATCGCTTGCACACGGAGCAGCATCTCCGCGAGCGTACTCACCCGAATACGGTGCTCTGCGGCGGCTTCCGGCGGCTCGACCGCAAGTTCAAGGATGAGATTGTTTCGTGCCCGTGCTTCGCTCAGCACGTAGTCATCCGCTGAACGATCATGCAGGACGAAGTCGAAGTCGGGGAGAAGTTCGCCGACCATGAAGGAGCTCGGCAAGCGCTCGAGTGTCAGTGGTTGATCGAGACCATCCGCCGCCGTTGCCAGATACCGTACCTCTTCGTCCGATTCGACGAGCAGCGATCGCAGATCGTGTTCGCCTGACCGGAATTGCCGCAGCCGTTCGGGGTTGACGCCCGCGACCAGGTATCGGTCGTCACCTCCACCAGAGGGTGCCAGGACGGCAACGTAGTGCCCGCCGATGGCATCGCGGGCCTCGAACACCTGCGGTCCGTCGTAGTAGAAGAGCGTATTGGTATGCCGGATGTGTTTCATGACGGCTCCATCGCACACCGCGCAAGGACGTTGAATTCGGCCAGCGGCCACCAAGTGTGATGGGAGGGGCGGCCGGTTTGCTGAATGTGGCCCGCGCCCGCTTCGAGTTGGACCCTGCAAAGGAGACTTCCTCGTAGACTCGGGAGCCTCAACGCTCGGTCCGCGTCTTGCCGCGCAGCGAAGACGGACAAACCGCGGGCCTGACACTCCGTCACACCGCGGAATTGGTGGGATGGCCTTTCCGCCCGTTGCGATCGGAAGTCACTGTCCGTCGGCGGATTCGTGCGTACCAGCCGAAAAACTTGCCACTCGGTCGAGACTTCCACCGCCTCATCAGGCGGGCATCCTTGCGGCAGCGGCTCCCGATACCTCACGAGGCGGCTCCGATATCGATCCGGCCGGTTACGGCCGCGGCGATGAGCGCGGAACGGCGTTCCTTGATGAGAGCAACGGTTCGTTCGATTCTTGCCCGCGTCTGATCGATCACCCGAGTCTGGCCAGCGAGGGCCGCGATGATCGAACGCTGCTCGGCAATTGGGGGGACTGGGATCCACCAGTTCTTGATGTGTTCCTGAGAGATCTTGACCATGGAGGCACTCGTGCCACGCGCATCGTTCTCGATCTGAATCCGGCCAAGCGGAAGTATCAGGAACGACACCAGGAATCTTCCATCGATGACACCAGTTCGAATTGCCAACCGGTAAATGATGTCGGAAAGCATTAGTTTTGGCCTTGTCGTTTCGACGAAGCATGCGTCGCCGACGAGCGACGGTGTGTTTGACCGGGTTACGAGAACGTCGCCGGGGTGGACTTCGAGGCCGACTCGAGGTTGCGCATCCGGCGGGAGAGTCTTGGCGGCCCTCTCGTCGAAGCGACCTTGGCTGACGGCATTGAGCTTCAATACGCCCCACTCATCAAGACCCGGTTGGACGATGGCTGCTTCGGGGCTCCAGCCCTGTTCAATGTCCGTCATGAGGAATCGAAGCCGAACGATCTCCCAGTGGGCCGGGATTTCTCCGAGCCAGGGGGTGCCGGAATCGCGGAGAGGGGCACGGCCGTCGAGGCCGCGGGTAACGGCACGGGTGATGAGCGCCCGGCGCTTCTCGGCCAACAGCCCGAGCACCCGCTCCTTCGCTGCCACCAACCCATCCAGCCGCGCTGTCTCGCGATCGAGGTAGTCGACGATGGCGCGCTGTTGGGGGAGCGGTGGAACCGGCAACCTCATGGTGCCTATTTCGGATTTCGGTATCCCGTAGCGCGTGACGCCGTTTGCCGCCAACTCAAGCTGCACCCGGACCGGCTTCGCCTGGAGGCACTGGAACAGAAAAGCCCCGTCCATCCTTTGTTTGAGGGGACGAAGAAGAGCGAGGTGATAACCGCACACAAGATCGTCGGCAGTCTCCCGCACGAGAGCGGGCACACCGATGTCATCCCACGATTCTGAGTCCTTGGTGATGAGCACGTCATCAACGGCCAGGCCGAACTTCGCAATCTCAGCCTCCGATGCGGTGGCACGCATGAAGTCGAGCGCGGGGGTGATGAATTCGTTGTTGTAGACATCCGTATAGTTGCAAAGCCGAACCGGAATCTCGTCGTCGTCCGATACCTTGTCGACATTGCTGACAATGTAGTCCGCCGCAGAGCGCAGAGGCTTCGCTTCCCAGTTGTCGGGCAGTTGGTCGGTCCAAGCGAGGGGGTTCACTCCGTCACCTCCCGCAGCAAGCGCAAGATCTCCTCCTCCGCTTCCTTCAGCTCCGCGTCGATCACTTCCAGTGGTCGCGGTGGCGTGTACTTGTAGAAGTGCCGGTTGAAGCTGATCTCGTAGCCGACCTTGTCCTTGCTGCGGTCCATCCAGGCGTCGGGCACGTGGGGGCGTACCTCGCGTTCGAAGTAGGCGTCGATGTCGTCCTTGAGCGGCACGTTCTCGAAATCGCGCAGGTCGGCATCTGGCTCATATCCACCGCCGCGCCCGCCACCGCCGACCGGCTCGGCTTCGGGGTCCTTTTGCGTGAAGACGCTGCGGAAGAGCTTCTGCTCGGGGGCCCTCCAACGGGACTTGCGCGAATGCAGCATGTCCTCGATGCGGCTCCACACCGCATTCCAGTCGCGCTCCGGCTCCCGCCCCAGTCCCCTGTCGATCGCTTGCACGTCGTCGAGCAGGTGCGGGCACGCATCGAGGAAGCGAGCCTTGTCCTCCAGGGTCATGTGGTAGCGCAGGCGTAGCGGTCGTTCCACGGTCACGCGGGTGTAGCCGAAGTCCTCGTTGTCGAATACCTTGGAGGTCTCACCATCGATCTGCTGGCCGTAGAGCTTCACGATCGCGTCGATCTGGCTGCCGGTGAGGTGGCGGCGCTTGTCGCCGAGGCTGCGCTTGCTGTCCTCGCTCCCTCCTGCCGTCCACACGGCGCGCGCATTCAGGAGTTGGATCTTGCCCTTGCGCCGCTTCTCCTTGCGGTTCGTGAGCATCCAGATGTAGGTGCCGATGCCAGTGTTGTAGAACATCTGCTCGGGGAGGGCGATGATGGCCTCGAGCCAGTCGTTCTCGATGATCCACTTGCGGATGTTGCTCTCGCCCGAGCCCGCGCCGCCGGTGAAGAGGGGCGAGCCGCTGAAGACGATGGCGAGCCGGGAGCCATGCTTGTGCTCCGCCGGCCGCACAGGCTCCCGCTTGTCCCACATGTGTTGCAGGAATAGCAGCGAGCCGTCGTTGACGCGCGGCAGCCCGGCGCCGAAGCGGCCGTCGAAGCCACGCTTGTCGTGCTCCTGCCTGAGCTCCTTCTGCTGCCTCTTCCAGTCCACGCCGAAGGGCGGATTGGTGAGGAAGTAGTCGAACGTCTCATCCTTGAATTGATCGTCGGTGAGGCTGTCCCCGAATCGGACGTTGTTGCCGCTGCCGTTCTGGTTCACCTGCTTCATCAGCATGTCGGCGAACGCGGTGGCGAACGCGCGCCGGTTGTATTCCTGCCCGTAGACGTAGAGCCTCGCCGCCCCGTGGTGCTCGCGGAGGTAGTTCTGCGCCTCCGCCAGCATGCCGCCAGTCCCGCAGGCGGGGTCGAGCAGCTTGCGGACCGTGCCGGGGGTGGCGAGCAGCCTGTCGTCCTGGATGAACAGGATGCTCACCATCAGTCGGATGACCTCGCGCGGCGTGAAGTGGTCGCCCGCGGTCTCGTTGGCCAGCTCGTTGAAGCGCCGGACGAGGTTCTCGAATATGAGCCCCATTTGCTCGTTCCGAACCGTGTTCGGGTGCAGGTCGACGTCGCAGAACTTGGAAACGACGAGGTAGAGGATGTTCGCCTCGCGCATCCGCTCGATCTCGTTCTCGAACTCGAAGGATTCGAAGATGTCGCGCACATTCCGCGAGAAGCCGTTGATGTAGCTGACGAGGTGTCTCTCGATGTTGTCGGGATCACCCTTGAGCTTCTCGAAGTCGAGCGGGGAGCGATTGTGGAAGCGTTGCCCGGCGGCCCGGTTCAGCCGCAGGTCCAGGGCCTCGCCCTCGACCTTGCCGCCCTTGCGCCGCTCGTATTCGGCCAGGACCTGGGCTTTCGACGAGGCGAGCACGCAGTCGAACCGGCGCAGCACCGTCATGGGCAGCATGACGCGCTCGTACTGCGGGGGCCGGTACGGGCCGCGCAGCAGGTCGGCGATCTGCCAGATCAGGTTCGCGAAGTAGTTGTGGTCGGCCATCGCTCCCGCCGCTCCCGCCGCTCCCGCCGTGCGGTGCCGTGCAAATCGCATCGCGTGCAGGGCGGGCGCGGTCACGGCCTGTCCGGCCGAGACCGGCCCGCCCGTTTCGCTCCGGTCAGGCCGTCAGCCCGCCGGGCGCATCGCGCGGACCTCATCGTCGGGCGGGAAGTGGTCCGCGCCGTCCTGGTAGGTCCAGTCGACCATCTTGCCGCGGCCGTCCTCGAGTGTGGTCCAGCCGACGTAGGCCCCCATCGTGGACTGGTGGTCGAGCTTGCGGAACATGAGCGGCCCGGTCGGGGCGTCGACGCCGAGCCCTTCGAGCGCGTCCACCATCGCCTCGGTGTCCGTGCTGCCGGCCTTGGCGATGAGGGCGGCGACGGTCAGCATCGTGTTGTAGCCCACGATGGAGCCGATGCGCGGATAGTCGTCGTACCTCGCCTGGTAGGCGGAGAGGAACGCGTCGTGCTCGGGGGTATCGATGTCGTACCACGGGTAGCCGGTGACGAGCCAGCCTTCCGGCGCCTCGCCCTTCAGCGGATCGAGGTACTCGGGCTCGCCGGTGAGGAGGCCCACCACCAGGCGGTTCTCGAAGAGCCCGCGGAGCTTGCCCTCGCGCACGAACTTCGCGAGGTCGCCCCCGAAGGTCACGTTGTAGATCGCCTCGGGCTCGGCCGCGGCAAGGGCCTGCACCTCCGCGCCCGCGTCGATCTTGAACAGTCCCGGCCACTGCTCGGCCACGAACTCGACGTCCGGCCGAATCTGCGTCAGCACCTTCTTGAACGCGGCCACCGCGTCCTTCCCGTAGGCGTAGTTGGGTGCGATGGTGGCCCAGCGTTTCGCGGGATTCTTCGCCGCCTCGCTCGCGAGCATGGATGCCTGCATGTACGTGGACGGGCGAAGCCGGAAGGTGTAGCGGTTGCCCTTGGCCCACACGAGCGCGTCGGCGAGGGGCTCGGCCGCGACATACAGCACCTTCTTCTCGCCGGCGAAGGAGGTGAGCGCGAGCCCGATGTGCGAGAACAGCGACCCCGAGATGAGGGCGACCCGGTCCTTCGACACCAGCTCCTCGGCGATCTTCACCGCCTCGCCCGGCTTCCCCGCATCGTCGCGCGACACGAGCTCGAGCGGCCGGTCGAGCACCCCGCCCGCCGCGTTGATCTCCTCGAGGGCGAGCTCGACGCCCATCTTGTACGGGATGGTGTGGGCCGGGAGGCGCTTGTAGCTGTTGATGTCGCCGATCCGGATCGGCTCCGCCGCGAAGGCGGGGATGGGGGCCGCCCCCGCCCCGAGGACGAACAGGAGGCCGGCGAGGATGGCGGACCCCGCGATTCCCGCGATCGCATGCTTCGGTTTCTTCATGGCAGTTCTCCCGTTGTATTGCCTGTGTTGCCTGTATTGCCCGTATTGCGTGTGTGTGCCGCCCGCCGGACGCGGCCGGCGCCCGGCGGAACTCTTCTTCGTGCGCGAGTCTTCGTGCGCGAGGCGCGCCAAGCGCGGCCGTGGTCAAGGCGGTCCGTGGCAACGCCCCGGATGGCCGCCGCACCGAGCCCGGCTCTCGTCCCCGCCACCGTTGACGCGGCGATCCGCCTGCTCAACGTCCCGCTCATCGCCCTCGTCAACGTCCCGCTCATCGCCCTCGCCAACGTCCTGGTCAACGCCCTGCTCGACGCCCCGGCTTCCCGTCATGCCGGCCTCCTGAAGCGTCAGCTTCCCTCCGGACGAAGCCCCGGCAGCACCTCCGTCGCGAGCTGATCGAGCCTGCGGCGGCGTCCCCCGGAGAGAAGCGCGAACGTGATCCGGTCGAAGTCCAGGGCCGCGATCTCGCGCAGCCGTTCGATGCATGATTCGCGGCCGCCCGCGATCGCGACGGACTGGACGAACTCCCGGCTGACGAGCTCCTTGTGGCCGGCGCGAAGCGACAGGTGGTCGGTGTACTCGTAGCTCTGCTGGGCGCGGAGGAATTCGGGCCGGAACCGCTCCCAGCCCGGGGGAATGCGTTTCCACACCTGGAAGGTCGCCGCCTGGCTCGTCGCCCAGGCGCGCACATCGCTCACCGCTTCGCTCTCGTCGTCGTCGACGCTCATCGTGACGAACAGGTCGATGGTGAGGTCCTCGCGCGCCCGGCCGGCCCGCTCCAGGCCCTCGTGGATGAAGTCGAGCTGCCAGCGGCAGAACTCGGGGTCGGCCGCCCCCATCACCACCGCGCCGTCGCAGATCTCGCCGCAGAGCCGCAGCATTCCCGGCTGGGAGACCGCGAGGTAGATCGGCACCTGGCGGGCGGCGGTGGCGAGGCGCACCCGCGTCCCGTAGAGCTCGGCTTCCTCGCCGCTGAAGAGCTGGCGGAACTCCTCGATGCCGCGGCGGATCTCCCCGAGGCGCGCGGGCTCGCGGCCGATGGAGTGCACCGCGACCCAGCCCGCGCCGAGCCCGAGGAGCGCCCGGCCGCCCGAGATCTCGTCGAGGGCGGCGGTCGCGTTCGCGGTGACCGTGGGATGGCGGGTGGTGAGGTTCGTCACCCCGGCCCCGATCTCGATGCGCTCGGTCGCGAGCGCCGAGAGGTTCATGGCCGCATACACGTCCTTCATGCCGAGCTGGTGGTCGATGAACCACAACGCGTCGAAGCCGTGGTCCTCCACCGCGCGCGCGAGCTCGCCGACCGCGGCGAGCGGCTCGCGCGGGCTCACTCCGCGCGAGATCCCGAATCGCTTCACCATCGTTTCATCCTCGGCATCGCGTCATCCTCGGCATCGCTTCACCCCTTCTCTCGGCTGGCGCTCCAGCGCGGCGCGCAGGGTGAGAGAGTACGCCTCCGGCTGGTCCACCGTCATCAGGTGACCGCAGTCCACGATCTCGTGATACGCGCCGTCGGCGAGCTCGGCCAGCATGATGTCGGCCGCCCTGCGCGGGCAGAAGCGATCGCCGTCGCCCCCGATGACGTCCACCGGGCAGCGCAGTTGCCCGAGCGCTCCGGTCAGAGGCGCCGCGTGCAGGGCCTGCATCGCGCGCGCCGCGTTGACGTATCCGCGGCCGTCCCCCACCGCCTCGAGCCGCCGGGCGGTGATCGCGTCGAGGTCCGCCCCCGAAGTGACGATCTGGGCCGCGGTGTCTTCCCGGAGCGCGGCCGCGAACGCCGCGCGGTCGGTGCGGACGAGGTCGATGCGATCCTCGAAGAACCCGGCCGCGGCGCGGCCGACCACCGTCGAGGTGCCGCTCACCACCGCGCGGGTCACGAGGTCGGGGCGGGCGGCGGCGAGCGCGAGCACGATGGTGCCGCCGAGGGAGTAGCCGACGCAGGCGGCGGGCCCGGTCAGCGCCTCGAGGAAGCGGGCGAGATCGCCGGCAAGCTGATCCAGGGTTCCGTCCCCGTCCCCGTCGCCGGCCGTGGTCTCGCCGTGCCCGCGGAGATCAAATGCGAGCGTCCGGTAGTCGGCGAGCCGCTCCTGGGCGAGCGCCCAGCTTCGCCGGTCCTCGGCGAGACCGTGGACCATGACCACCGGCGGGCCGCCGCCCCGCTCCGTGTAGCCGACCTCGATGTCGCCGAGCCGGACCTTCACCGTCCCGCCCTCCCGGCTCCCGAGCCGGCCGCGGTTCCCGCTTCTTCCGCCAACTTCCGCTCCCTTCCCGAATTCCCTTCCGTGCCCGCATCCTCCGCCGGAGCGATCCCGGCCCGGTCCGCCGCGACGATCCGGTCCCGGAGCTCGATCTTCCGGATCTTGCCGGCCGCGGTGCGGGGGAACTCGTCGGCGGTGCGGACCAGCTCGGGCCAGAGGTGCTTCGAGAGCCCCTGCTCCTGGAGGAACCGGGCGAGCGCTTCGAGCCGGGGCGGCGCCTCGCCCATCGTGTCCACCACCGCGCAGATCCGCTCGCCGAGGCGCTCGTCCGGATAGCCCACCACCGCCACCGCCCGCACCCCCGGAAAGGCGGCGAGGGCGTCCTCGACGGGGACCGGGGAGAGGTTCACCCCGCCGCGGATGATGAGGTCCTTCACCCGCCCGGTGATCCGGAGGTACCCGTCGCCGTCGATGCGGGCGAGGTCGCCGGTGCGGAACAAGCCGTCGCGGGTCAGCAGCGATTCGTACAGGGGCTCCTGGGCGAAGTAGCCGACGAACACCCCCGGCCCGCGCATCGCGAGCTCGCCCTCGGTGCCCGGAGGGGTCTCCTCGCCGTGTTCGCCCAGGGTGCGGAGCTCGAGCCCGGGGAGCGCGACTCCCGCCGTCGCCAGCACCTTCTCGCGGGGGCTGGCGGCGGTGCAGGTCGTGAGCCCGCCCTCGGTCATGCCCCAGAGCACGGTGGTATGGGTGTTCGGGAACGCTGACTCGGCCTGCTCCATGAGCGAGGGGGGAACCTGGGCGCCGCCGCAAAGGAACCAGGACATTGGCGCGAGCTTCGGGGCCGGGGCGGCGGCCGGCCGGGGCGCGTCCACCAGGTCCTTCAGAAACGGGGTCGCGGCGGCGGTGAAGCGGCAGCCGTGGGCGGCGACCGTCTCGAGGGCGAGCGCCGGGTCCCATCGGTCCTGGAGGATGAGCGGAGCCCCGGTGTGCAGCGCAAGGCGGGCGCCGTGGATCGCGCCGACGCTGTGTCCGAGCGGCGAAGGCATGAAGATCGGCGAATCGGGGCCGAGCCCGAAACGATCCGCGAACGTGATGTTCAGGGCGGCCAGCGTGTCCGCGGTGTGCATGACCGCCTTCGGCCGGCCGGTGGTGCTCGACGTGAACATGAGGTGGTCCAGCCCCTCGACCGGAGGGGCGGGGCCGGCGCCCGGCCCGCTGCCCGCTACTCCGGAACCCGGCCCGCCGTCCGCCACTCCGGAACTCGGCCTCGGCCCCAGCCTCGGCCCCGGCCAGCGCCGCGTCCCGTCGCCGGCGACGGTCGCCACCGCCGGTGGCGCGGGGCACCGCCCCGCCGCGGCGAGGGCGAGCTCCCCGGTCTCGATCCGGCCGTGCCGTTCGACGGTGATGAGCGCCCGGGCCCCGCAGAGCTCGACCGCGTAGCGGAGGGTGTCCTCGTCGGTGCGGATCGGCAGGTTGGCGGGGACCGCACCGCGCCGAAGCGCGGCGAGCATTGCGACCAGCGACTCCGCCCGGTTCGGCATGAAGAGGAGGACGATGTCGCCCGCCCCGATCCCGTGCTCCGCGAGCTCCACGCCGAGCCGGCCGGCTTCCCCCCAAAGCTGCTCGCGGCTGAGCCGCCGCCCCCGGTCGTCGAGCACGGCGGGCGCCGCCGGCCGGCCGCGCACGAAATGCGCGAAGCGGTCGGCGAGGGGCACGCCCGGCCACCAGCCGCGTTCGCGGTAGCGGCGCGCGCGCGCCGCGTCCCTGTTCGGCGGCGTTGAGCCCGTCGTGTCCATCCCGTGGCCCCTGCCCGCCCGGCAGACCTCAGCTCCGGATCTTCGTGAAGTAACGGACCCCGGCGATGCCGTCGAAATCCACGTCCTGAGTCCACAGTGTCGCAACGGTAGCTCGGGCCGTCGCGAGGATGACGGCATCGGCCATCGCGAGGCGCAGTTCGTGCGCAAGTACGGCGGCTTCGAGTGCAAGGGTGGAGGAAAGCGGGACCTCCCGGCCCTGCTGCATCAGAATAGCGGCGCGCAGGGCATCGTCCTCGCCGCGCGCTCGCAGCACCACCCGAAAGACTTCGTAGAGGATGATGGTCGGAACGACCAACCGGGTCAGATCGGAGAGCGGTTCCGCGAAGCGGCCAGCATTCGGACCCTCGGCAAAATACTCGAGCCAGCCCGATGAGTCGACAAGATGCAATCCGTGCACCCCGGTGGCTCTCAGATTTCGCGGTCCGGTTCCCGCTCGAAATGGGTCTCCATCCCGCTCAGAAAACCTCGCACCTCCTTGATTTCCTGGACGGGTACGAGTTCGATCCGATTCCTGTACGGAACCACGTGAAGGTGCTGGCCTGCCTCGAGACCGAGGAGTTCCCGCACGTCCTTCGGGATCACGACCTGGAATTTCGGGGAGATCTTCACCTGGTTCATGCTCGTTCCATCGGTTCTCTATCGATCGGGAAATCGTAATACGAGTGTAACGCCGTTCGCGGCGACGTGAGGATTCGATCGCAACTCCACCTGCGCCCCCGGTGCTGCACCGTCCGGGGCGGTACGCGCGAGTCTGGAAGGCAGGTACCAGGCGCCGCACACGCGGATTTCGACCATCGTCCGCAGGGGTTCGGCCGGCCCGTTCCTGATGATGGAAACACCCGCTACCATTGCAGAGCGTCTCTGGGGAGATGCACAGCGTCGCGGCTTGCCGGCGCGCGGTCGACACGCTCGGGCGCGCCGTCGAATATCGACGGTCATCCGCGAACTGGGGGGAAGCAATGAACCGCACGGAACTGTCGTCGCGCGCCGCCGCCGGCACATCCTTGTCCAAAGCCGACTCCGCCTCCGCAGTCACCGCCGTGTTCTCGGCCATCGCCGACGCCCTCGTGGATGATCGCGCCTGATGTTCGGAAGTGCAGGAGACAAGCCATGGTCAGCCAGGAGCTCAACGATCGGATCACCCGCGCAGGCAAAGGTCAGCCCGCAGGCGAGGTGTTGCGCCGATACTGGCAGCCGGCCGCCCTGGTCGAGGAACTGAACGGCGAGCGCCCGGTGGTGCCGGTGACGCTTCTGGGCGAGCGGCTTGTGCTGTTTCGCGACAATGACGGCGAGCTTGGCCTGATCGGTCGACACTGCCTTCACCGCGGTGCGGATCTGTGCTTCGGGCGCCGCGAAGACAACGGCCTGCGCTGCCCTTTCCACGGCTGGCGCTATGATCGCAACGGCCAATGCGTCGAACAGCCCGGCGAGCCCGAGGGTTCGCAGATGTACAAGCGGATCAGGACAACCGCTTATCCGGTCGTCGAGAAGAACGGCATTGTCTTTGCCTATATGGGTCCGGACGAGCCACCGAGCTTCCCCAATTTCGACTGTTTCCGGGCGCCCGAGACCCATGTTTTCGCGTTCAAGGGCTTGTGGGAGTGCAACTGGCTGCAGGCGATGGAAATCGGCATCGACCCCGCCCATGCCTCCTTCCTGCATCGCTTCCTCGAGGACGAAGACCCGAAGGACAGCTACGGCAAGCAATTCCGCGACAGCGCGGCCGACACCAACATGCCCATGACCCGGCTGTTGCGCAAGTACCCGCGTCCCGAGCTCCGGGTCGAAGAAACCGATTTCGGCCTCAAACTGACCGCGCTCAGGCACATGGACAACGGTTTGACCCATGTGCGCGTCACGAACCAGATCTTCCCCGGGGCCATTTGCATCCCGATGAGCCGCGAGATGACGATCACCCAGTGGCATGTGCCGATCGATGACGAAAACTGCTATTGGTACTCGTTGTTCACAAGCTTCGACAAACCGGTCGACAAGAAGCTGATGCGTGAGCAGCGGCTGAAAGAGCACCGCTTGCCCGCTTACGCGCCGCTGAAGAACAAGCGCAACAATTACCAATTCAATCCGGAGGAGCAGTCCACCCTGACCTATACGGGCATGGGGCTCGACATCAATGTGCATGACCAATGGGCGGTCGAAGGCATGGGCCCGATCCAGGACCGCACCCGGGAACATCTGGGCAAGACCGATGTGGGCATTGTCCGGTATCGCAGGATGTTGAGAGCGGCGATAGAGGGATTGGCCGAGAACGACGAGACTGCCTTGCCGATGCGCAACGGCGTTGACGTGACCAGGATCGTCGGACCCTTGTCCAATGACGCCATTACGGAGACCGCCGGCTGGGAAGCCGCCAGCATGCGCGCCGACCGCGAGCGCCGCGCCGCATGCCTTTGGGACGCGTCGGTCCAGAATCCTTGAGCGGCCCGGAAGTTCACAGGTGCGTCAAGATTGCGAAGCGGTTTCCTGGACGAGAGGTACGAGGCTGCTGCCGGTACGGCGCGACGGGGCTTCGAATGAAGACGGGTGAGTTCAGACATGTCTCGTCGGTCTGAGGCGCAGCCTCGCCAGGCGAACATGGGCGGCGTCGAAGACAGGATCCGGGCCGGTGCGCTTGTGCGATCCGGGGCGTTTTCCGGGGAGGACATCGCCCGCGCGGCGCAGACGGTTGCAACCGTCGAGGCCGAAGGCATCGAGACCGTCCGCATGGTCCTTGCCGATCCTCATGGCATATTGCGCGGCAAGACGATCACCGCTGAAGCGCTGACAGACGCCTTCGCCTCCGGCATTCGCGCCACCTCCACCTTGCTGCTCAAGGACGTCTCTCATCGGACCGTGTTTCCCGTTTGGTCCGATACCGGCGATGCGCCGATGCGCGGGGCAAGCGATCTCTTGCTGGTGCCGGTGCCGGACACTTTCCGTGTGCTGCCGTGGTCGCCGCACTCTGCGCTGATCCATTGCGATGTCGCGATGACTTCAGGGGAGCCTGTCCCCTTTGCCGCGCGCCGGATCCTCCGCACCGCCTGCGACAGGCTTTCCGAACGGGACCTGCGGGCGGTCATGGGACTGGAAGTGGAATTTCAGGTCTACGAGGTCACCGATCCGGCGCTCGAGCACGCCGACACCACCATGCCGGCCCGCCCTCCGGCAACGCGCGCGCTGAACCAGGGGCACCAGTATCTGACCGAAACCCGTTATGGCGAGGCCGAGGCGCTTCTCGATACGCTCCGCCGCGCCGCGCAGTCCATGGGTATGCCGGTGCGCAGCGTTGAGATCGAGATGGGGCCGAGCCAGTTCGAGTTCACCTTCGCTCCCGGCGATCCCATGACGATCGCGGATATGGCCGTCAATTTCCGCACGATGGTCAAGGAGGTCTGCCACCGCGAGGGGCTTCTGGCCTCGTTCATGGCCCGGCCCAGGCTACCCAACGCGGCGAGCAACGGCTGGCATATCCACCAGTCGGTTACCGATGCGAACGGACAGAACCTCTTCACATGCGGGGCGGACGGCGCGCTGACGCCCACGGCAAGCGGCTGGATTGCAGGGCTCTTGCGTCATGCCGCGGCCTCCTGCATTGCGACAACGCCCACCGTGAACGGCTATAAACGCTACACCGCCTACCGGTTGGCGCCCAACCGCATCGGCTGGGGCGAGGACAATCGCGGCGCAATGCTGCGTGCGCTCCTGGCGCCCGGCGACCCGGCCAGCCGGGTGGAGAACCGCGTGGCCGACAGCACCGCCAACCCGTATTTCGCGCTCGCCTTCCAGATCCTCTCGGGGCTGGACGGGCTGGAGAACGGCCTGACCCCGCCGCCGCCCCTCGCCAACCCCTATGACGACGACGCCGAGCTCCTGCCCCGCAGTCTGCTGGCCGCCATCGAGCGTTTCGAGGCGTCGCAGATGTATCGTGCGGCCCTCGGGGACGAGTTCGTGTCCTATCTGACTCGGCTCAAACGCGCCGAATGGGACCGTTACCTCATGACCGTCTCGGAATGGGAACACATGGAGTATTTCACCGCCTTCTGAACCGGTCCGGGCGTCGTGCCCCAACGGCGTGCGATTCGGCTCTACACCGCGAGGGCCATCCCGTCGCGGCCCGGGTCGGCCCCGCCCTCCCAGCCGCGGGCCGTCCGCCGCAGTGCGTGGACGCCCGCGAAATGGAAGCTCAGCGCCGATCGGCGCACCGGATAGCCCATCTCCCGGAGCGCCCGCTCCGTCCGGCGGAGGATCCGGTTGGTGACGTCGATGGTGTCGGAGGTGGTGCAGAAGCGTGGCGCGGCGACCGATTCCTGCGCGGTCATGCCGAAGTCGACCGCGTTGAGGATGCCCTGGAGGACCCCCATCGTGATGTAGGTCCCCCCCGGAGCGCCGACGACGTACCAGGCTCCCTCCTCGTCGAAGAGGATTGTCGGGCACATCGCGGTGAACCGCGCCTTTCCGGGCGCGAGCGAGCCCGCCCTTCCCGGTCGCGGATCGAACACCCCCATGCAGCCGTTGTACATGAAGCCGAGCCCCTCGGTGACGACCCCCGAAGGACGCCCGAGGGAGTGGGTGAGCGAGACGCAGTTCCCGTCCCCGTCCACGACGCACACGTGAGTGGTGTCCCTCGATTCGCCGCCGTCGCCGGGGTTCAGGCGCGGGACGTGGGTCTTCTCTCCCCCGCGGATGCGCTCGGCCATCCGCGCGCCGTACTCCTTCGAGGCGAGCTCGTCGAGCGGCGTCTCGAAGAAGCGCGGGTCGCCGATCCGGGTGTCCTTGTCCACGGTCGCGATCTTCATCGCCTCGGAGACGACCGCAATGTACTCGGGCGAGTTGTGGCCCATCGACGCGAGGTCGAAGTTCTCGAGAATGTTCAGCATCTCGAGGACCATCACCCCGCCCCCCGGCGGGCCGTTGGTGGCGACCCGGTGGCCGCGGTAGCTTCCCCATAGCGGAGCGTTCTCGACCGGGGTGGCCTGCGCCAGGTCCTCGCCCGAGAGCAGGCCGCCGCCCCGCTCCAGGTCGGCGACGATCCGGGCCGCGAGCTCCCCGGTGTAGAAGTCCTCGGCCCCGTGCTCCGCGATGCGCCGGTAGGTCCGGCCCATGTCGGGGTTCCTCAGCGTACCGCCCACTCTCGGGATCCCGCCGTCCGCGCGGAGGTAGATCTTTCGCGTCGCCTCGAAGCGGGTGAGGTACTCGGTGTGGGCGACCCGGCCCGAGACGGACCCCTCGTTCCAGTAGGCGCTCACGTGGGGCCGGACCTCGAAGCCGTCCTCGCACCAGGCGATCGCGGGCCGGATGAGATCGGACAGCTCCCCGCCGCCGAACCTCGTGAGCGCCGCGTCGAGCGCGCGCAGGGTCATCGGGGTCGTGATCGACTGGTAGCCGATCTCGTTGACCGCCCCTTCGAGGAGGAAGCCGAAACCGTCCTCGGCCTCGCCCCGCACCCGATCGGCCCACATGTCGGGGCGGGCGGCGAGCGGGGCGCGGCCGTGGAAATCGAGCACCCGGTGCACGCCGCGCCGAGGCAGGCAGACGTGCATCGTGCCGAAGCCCGCCACCCCGCACATGAGGGGATCGACGGCCGTCTGTGCGAGCGCGCAGGCGACCGCGGCATCGACCGCGTTTCCGCCCTCGCGGAGTACGTCGGCGCCGGCCTCGACCGCCTCCGGCTGCGGGGCGGTGATGACGCCCTTCACGAGGTTCGGTCCGGGGTTCCCTCTTCGGGATCGCCGAGGTCCCAGTAGAGCCCGGCCATCAGGGCCAGCGCCTCCCGGCAGAGCGGCAGGAGGATGTGCTCGTCGGGGGCGTGCTGCAAGCAGGCGGTGTAGGAATGCGGGATCCAGATCGAGGGGAGGCCGAGGATGTCGGTGAAGACGTCGTTGCAGATCGAGCCGCCCATCTGCGGGAGGATCGCGGGCTTCTGGCCGGTCGTCCGCTCGATCGATCGGAGCACCCGGGCGGCCCACGGGTCGTCGAGGTCGGTCCGGCTGGCCGGGAACCCGGCCGCGTTGGCGGGGGGCGGCGGAAGGACCTGCACGTTCTCGAACCCGTGCGCATCGAGGTGGCGGCGAAGCGCCGGCACCACGTTCTCGACGTCCGTCCCGGCGATGTAGCGAAGCTGGCAATGTGCCCGCGCCAGGGGCTGGATCGCGTTGGCCGGGGCGGCGGGGTCGCCGGTCACCATCGTGAGCACCGCGAAGGAGTTCCAGGCGTAGACATTCTCGGCCGGGGTGAGCCCCGGCTCCCCCCAGTCCGGGTC
Organism: Gammaproteobacteria bacterium; assembly: GCA_965223775.1. GTDB lineage: Bacteria > Pseudomonadota > Gammaproteobacteria > HK1 > HK1 > JAJDXW01. Next base: position 469,545 of record OZ245021.1, read on the forward strand.
CACCGCCGGGCCGTCCGGCCCCCCGTCGAGCTCCACCCCCGCGAGCGCCATGCGGACCGAGTTGGGGATCGGCCCCGGGAGCCATTCCTTCACCTTGATCCGGCCTTTCGGCCCGACGATGGCGGCGATGGCGTGGGTGAGGACCGTCGCGGGGTCGGGCAGTGCGCCGCCCCAGTTGCCGGAGTGGTGGCCGCCCTCGTGGAGGTGGCACAGGAGGTCGAAGTTCATCGCCCCCCGCGCCCCGAGGGAGACCGTGGGCCGATCGATCCGTACCCGCGGGCCGTCGGAAGCGATGAAGGCGTCGGCCGAAAAGGCTTCCCGGTTCGCCCGGACCACGTCATGCACTCCGGCCGAGCCGTTCTCCTCGCCGGTCTCGATCATGAACTTGGCGTTGAAGCCGAGCCTCCCGCCGCGGGTCTCCAGCACCGCGCGCATCGCCGCCATGTTGATGGTGTGCTGGCCCTTGTTGTCGGCCGTCCCCCGGCCATAGAGGCGGTCGCCCTCGCGCGCCGTCGTCCATGGACCGGCCCCCCGGGTCCAGCGCTCCTCCATTCCCCGGACGACGTCGCCGTGGCCGTAGCCGAGCACGGTCGGGAGCCCTTCGTCCTCGACCCGGGTCGCGAGGAGAATCGGCCCGCCGGTCTCGACCGGGTTGGAGAAGGTTTGGCACCCGAACCCCATCGCCTCGAAAGCGGGGGCCATCTCTTCGCTGAGATAGCGGGCGCAGTGGGGCAGCCCTTCCGGGGTCTGGCTCTCGGAGGGGATCGCGACCCGGCGTGCGAGGTCGGTCTCGAAGGCGCCGCCGTCGAAGTAGTCGGCGGCGCGGGCCATGGCATGGTCGCGGCTGGTCATGGGTCCGGTCCTGCGGTTCGGAGGGTGGGGGGAGTGGAGCGTTCGAGGCCTCGGCACGGGTCCGGGGACCCTCGGCTCCGGCGCACGTTCGCGGACTTGCGCCGGATTATGGCGGATCGGGGCCCGGATTCGGGCCGCTACACTATCTCGCGTGCCCGCCGGGCCGCGCGCCTTGCGGGCAGGTCCGAGCGCGACCCGTTCCCGAGTCCGGGGACATCGAGGACGCCGGAGACGCCGGAGGCGCCGACCCGAAGACGCCGACACCGAACACACCGGAGAAACGGATGAAGATCGCCCGCGTCGACACCATCCCCCTTGCCATCCCCCACGACCACGGCGGTCCGGCGCCGGCCTGGGGCGGGCGGGCGTGGAGCGCGCTCAACATCCTGCTGGTGCGGGTCGAGGACGAGGACGGCGCGGTCGGCTGGGGCGAGGCGTTCAGCTACAACTGCATGCCGGCGGTCCGGGCGATGGTCGACGCGACGGTCGGGCCGGTCGTGATCGGCCGGGATGCGACCGACATCGCCGCCCTCATGCGCGAGCTCCAGCAGGCGATGCACCTCTTCGGCCGCTACGGCATCACCATCTTCGCGCTCTCGGGGATCGACATCGCGCTCTGGGACCTCAACGCGAAGCGGGCCGGGCTGCCGCTCGGGCAGCTTCTCGGCGGGCCCGCCTCTCCGCCCCTCATCCCCGGGTATGCGAGCCTCCTCAAGTACCGCGACCCCGAGCTGGTGGCGGAGAAGGTGCGGGTCGCGCTCGACGAGGGCTATCCGGCCATCAAGCTCCACGAGACGGGCGAGCCCGAGGTGGCCGCCGCGCGGGCCGCGATGGGGGAGGGGGTGCCGCTTTGCGTGGACACGAACTGCCCGTGGACCCCCGCCGAGGCGCGAGAGATGGCGGCGCGGCTCAAGCCCTACGACCTCCACTGGCTCGAGGAGCCGATCTTCCCGCCGGAGGACTTCGGCGCCCTCGCGCGTCTTCAGCGCGAGTCCGGGGTGGACCTCGCATGCGGTGAGAACGCCTGCACTGCCTTCGAGTTCCGGAGCATGCTCGACGCGGGCGCGGTCCGCTACGCGCAGCCGAGCGTGACCAAGGTGGGCGGGGTCACCGAGTTCCGCAAGGTGGAAGCGCTCGCCGAGGCGCGGGGGGTGACGGTGATGCCCCACTCGCCCTACTTCGGGCCGGGCTGGCTCGCGACCCTCCAGCTCCTCGCCGCGATGCCCCTCACCGGCCGCCCCGGAGGGAGCTGGACGGAGCGCTTCTACACCCGTCTCGAGGCTACGCTGTACCCCGACTTCGTCTCCCCGGTGGAAGGCGGCCGGTTCCGGGTGCCGACCGGTCCCGGCCTCGGAGCCGAGCCCGATCCGGACGTCATCCGCGACTACCGGGTTCCCGACTGAGCGGGTAGCCGATTGACCCTCTCCGCCGGCGGGCGGCCCTCGCAAGCTGGCGGTCGCGCCCCGTACTCCCGCATATTCTTTCCGGTTGAGCCGAGTTTTCTGCGAGGCCCCCGGGAGCGCGGGCTTCCAGCCCGCGGAGATCCGAAGGCCCGCCATCGCTCACGCGGGCAAGATGCCCAGGAAGCCGAGGCTCCATGGGGTGCACCATGTGACTGGTGGTCCGAGGCGCAGCCTCGCTAGGACTCCTTCGCGTACTCGACGCCCTCGGCGTCGAGTACGTTGCGGATGACCTCCGCGTGCACCGCGAGCCCGGTGTTCAGGAACTGATGCTCCACCTGCCCTTCCCGGCCTCCGGGCACGGGCGGCCGGAATCCGAGAGAACTGTGCATGGTGTGCGACTGGATCCCCCACACCACCGCCTCGGAGTCGAATACCGGTCCGCCCATCTGGCCGATGAGACTCGGGGTGGACGTCTCGATGAAGCGGCTCGGGTCGCCGTCCCCGCTCCCCGGCACCCGGGTATTGACCACCCTCGTGAACATCCCCTCCAGGGGCAGTATCGGCAGCGGCACCGACCCCGGAGGCAGGGTGAAGGTATTCGCGTTCTCGTCGTAGACGGGATCGATCCGGTGCAAGGGGAAGCCCAGCTTGCAGAGGCTTCGGCCCGGTGCATAGCCCCGGGAGGGGTCCTTCAATACCGGGAACCGCGGGACGGACGCCGGGTCGAAGGGCTCGAGGCGCCCGAGGGCGAGGTCCGCCGCGGGCACGAGCCTCGCTTCGACCAGGCGGGCGCCATCGATACCCCACCACACCGAGTGGTTGCGAACCGATGCCTCCGCCGGACGCCGGAAGGTACGCACCCCCCGCTTGCGGAAGCGCTTGTCCGCCGCCGTGTCGCGGTGGAACTCGACTACGTTTCCCCGGTAGCCCTCGTGCCGCCGGGCGCTCTCCTGCTGTTGGCGCACGATCTCGAGCAGGTGCCCCGCGGTCAGGATCCAGCCCTCGTGGTTGAGCACGACGTAGGCGCCGATGGTGGCGCTGCACTTTCCCTGCGCCGTGCGGCTGGAGATGACCATCGGCCGGGTGAAGCCCGCGGCGATGGGAACCGCCGTGCTGAACATCTCTTTGCCTCTTCGCAGTCGGAAGGTTGCCCGAATGCGACCCCACGCTCCCACGATGGGACGCGTCCGGCGCCGGTGCGGGCGGGCGGGTATACGTTTCGCCGGCCAGTTTACCGGAACCCGCCTCGCAAACCGGGAGCCCATCATGAAGACCCTGACCACCAGCGCCGGAGCGCCGATTGCCGACAACCGGAACACCCAGACCGCGGGACCCCGCGGCCCCGTCCTTCTGCAGGACTACCAACTGATCGAGAAGCTCGCTCACCAGAACCGGGAGCGGATCCCCGAACGGGTGGTGCACGCGAAGGGGTGGGGCGCCTTCGGGACGTTGCGGACCACCGGCGACATCTCCAGACATACCCGGGCTACGCTCTTCTCCGAGATCGGCAGGGTGACGCCCCTGCTGATCCGTTTCTCCACCGTCGCCGGCGAGCTCGGCGCTGCGGACGCGGAACGCGACGTGCGCGGTTTCGCGGTCAAGTTCTACACCGAGGAAGGCAACTGGATCTCGTCGGAAACAATACGCCGGTCTTCTTCATCCGCGACCCGCTCAAGTTCCCCGACTTCATCCGGACCCAGAAGCGCCATCCCCGGACCAATCTGCGTTCGCCGGCCGCGATGTGGGACTTCTGGTCACTGTCGCCCGAGTCGCTGCATCAGATCACGATTCTGATGTCGGATCGGGGATTGCCGGTCGCCCCCATGTACATGAACGGCTACGGCTCGCATGCGTTCAGCTTCTGGAACCGCGACGGGGAGCGGTGCTGGGTCAAGTTCCACCTCAAGACCTGCCAGGGGAACCGGCACTACACGAACCGGCAGGCCGCCGAGGTGATCGGCAGTTCGCGCGAGTCCTGGCAGGAGGCGCTCTTCGGCGCCATCGAGCGCGGTGAGTTCCCCCGCTGGACCCTGTACGTCCAGATCATGCCGGAGGGCGATGCGGAGAAGACTCCCTACAACCCGTTCGATCTCACCAAGGTCTGGCCGCACCGCGACTATCCGCTGGTCGAGGTCGGGGTGGTGGAGCTGGACTGCAACCCCGAGAACTACTTCGCGGAGATCGAGCAGGCCGCGTTCAGTCCGTCGAACGTGGTGCCGGGGATCGGTTTCAGCCCCGACAAGATGCTGCAGGCCCGGACATTCGCCTATGCCGACGCGCACCGCTACCGGCTCGGAACGCACTACGAGACGCTTCCCGTCAACCTGCCGCAGTGCCCGGTGTGGCACTACCACAAGGACGGCGCGATGCGGTTCTTCGCCAACGACCCCGGCAATCCCGATGCCTACTACGAACCGAACTCCGTCGGCGGGCCGGCCGAGGATGCCGGCTATCGCGAGCCGCCCCTGAAGATCTCCGGCGATGCCGATCGCTACGACCACCGGCACGGGAATGACGACCATGGCCAGCCGCGGGCCCTGTTCGAGCTGTTCGACGACAGCCAGCGGCAGCGCCTGTTCTCCAACATCGCCGATTCGATGCAGGGCGTTCCGACGCCGATCGTCGAGCGGCAGCTCGCCCATTTCCGGCGCGTGCATCCGGACTATGCCGAAGGGGTGGCGCGGGCACTCGGAATGCCGGCGATGATGGCGGCCGGCTGAGCGGACATTCTCGCAGGGGTCCGCTTCACCGTCGCCTCGCCGGGGGTGGCCTCGCCGGGGCCGCGAACGGCGGCCCGGACCGCGGGGCGAGCGGGAGGGCGGGGTTCAGAACAGGCTTCGCGCGACGCGAAAACCGACGTTGATGTCCTCGAATCCGACGGGGATCCGGACCCGATTGGCCGGGCGGCTCGCCCGCGGCAGGCTGAGCCAGGAGCCGCCTCGCATCATGCGCCACTTGCAGCCCCCGTCGTCCGGCTCCCGGACCGAGCCGTCGGCGGGGGCTGCGTCGTAGCTGTCGCGGCCGCAGTCGGCGACCCACTCGTACACGTTCCCGACCATGTCGTGAACGCCGAACGCGTTGGCCGGGAACGATCCGACGGGGGCGGTCCGGTCGTCGTCCCAGCGGCTCCCGCATTCATCGCAGTTCGCCCGGCCGCTGCCGACCTCGTCCCCCCAGGGGTATCTCGTCTCGCTTCCCGCCCGCGCCGCGTACTCCCATTCCGCCTCGCTCGGCAGGCGAAACGGCTTTCCCGTCAGCCGCGACAGCCATCGCGTGTACGCCTGCGCATCGTTCCAGGTCACGTTCATCACCGGCCGGTCGTCCCGGCCGAAGCCGATGTCGCCGACCCCTTGCCGGCAGGCGCCGGCCGCGGCGCAGGCATCCCACTCGGCGAACGTGGTCTCGTACCGGGCGACGGCAAACGCGCGCGCGATGGTCACCGTTCGTACTGGTCGCTCGTCGACGTCGCCGCCTCCCGACAGGTCTCCCATCCGGAAGGCGCCGGCCGGGACCACGACCAGCTCCGGGCATGCGTCGCAGTCGCGAATGGCTGTACCGGGCGGGTGGGAGGCTCCGGTCCCGCTCCCGGGCGCCGCCTCCTTCGAAGCGCCGGGGTCGGACCCGAGCGCCGCTCGGCCCGAAAGCAGCAGGGCCACGGCGGCGATGCAGGCGATGGCGCCCGAACGTCGCCGGTCAGTGAGCATGAATCCCGGCATGGCCCCGCCTCCGTCTGCCGCCGTAGCAAGGAAGCTAATGCAAGGGGCGGCCCCGGATCAACCGGTCGTCCGTCTGAGACGCACGCAGGTTGGAACCTTCCGTCCGGCGCCCCGTCCGCGAGGATGCGGCCGCGCGCGGCGGGGTTGGGTTCGACCTTAGCCCGGAAAAATCACCGATTTCCTGCTGCGGACGCCAATCTGTCGCTTCGCGCTCCCAAGGTCGCCGCGGTAGCGGGCCGTACTCCCTCAAGCCGCTTCGACGTAGTGTCGACTACGCCTTCAGCGTCCTGAGGTCCGTGCGGCCCGCTACCACGGCAGCTTGGCGCCCTCGCGACGAAAATCGGTGATTTTTCCGGGTTAGTCCCCGTGTCTTGCTGGCCGCCCCGCTCCGTCCGGGGGCAAGGCCCGCGGCGGCCGCCCCGAAGCCGGACGGGCCGCTCCGGGGGGTCGTTGGCTGGTAGTATCGGCAGCCGCGCCGGAGGGTCGGAATCGGCCGTCCGCGGCCGTCCGCGGCGGCGCGAGGGGAGGTACGGCCCTCGGCCGGCCTCGGGACGGAACGGGTTATGCGAGTCGGGACAAAGCACTCATCTCATGGACACTCCAGCCAGTTGCAGTCGCTCCGGAGCGCACGTCGAGGCGGGCGCCAGTGCGATTGCGGCCGGGGTGGTCGACGAGTTCCAGGAGCGCGGGGTCGCGGTGCTCCGCGGGGCGTTTCGCGAGTGGGTGGAGCCCCTTCGCGCCGGGGTGGCGGCGGGGATGGCCGCCCCGAGCCCCTTCGAGCGCACCGTCCGGCCCCCCGACGGGAGCCCTCCGTTCTTCCAGGACTACTGCAACTGGGACCGAATCGAGGAGTACCGCCGGTTCGTGTTCGAGAGCCCGGCCGGCGCGATTGCGGCCTCCCTGATGCGTTCGGCGCACGCCCGCTTCTTCCACGAGCACATCCTCGTCAAGGAGCCGGGCACGACGGTCGAGACGCCCTGGCACCACGACCAGCCCTACTACTGCATGGCGGGAGAGAAGACCGTGAGCCTCTGGATCGCGCTCGACCCGGTCGCCCGCGAGACCTCCGTCGAGTACGTGGGCGGATCACACCGCTGGGGGTGCACCTTCCGGCCGATGCGGTTCAACGGCACCGACCTCTTCGCGAACGACCGGAGCGAGCGGGTCCCGGACATCTCCGCCCGGCGCGACGAATTCGATCTCGCGGGCTGGGAGATGGAGCCGGGGGACGCGGTCGCGTTCAGCTTTCTCACCCTCCACGGGGCGCCCGGCAACGTCTCGGAAACCGTGCGGCGGCGTGCGTTCACGGCCCGCTTCGTGGGCGACGACGCGGTCTACCGGGATCTCGGGGGCCTCGGGTCGCCGCCGTTCCGGGACGTCGACCTGAAGGACGGCGAGCCGCTTGCGGGGCCCGAGTTTCCGCTCGTGTATCCGGCTCCGTCCGGGGGAGACTGATCCCGCCGGCCGTCGCGGAGGTTGCGCGCCGGCCGTCGGCCCGGCATCCGCCCTGGAGCAGCGCGGCGGCTCTCAGCGGCGGCTTTCAGATGTCGGGGCGAGAGCCCCGGTCGAGGTTCCGGCCCCGGGTAAGCGCCTGTTCCCCGAATCGTTTGCGCACCGCGTCGAGCGTCCGGTCGAGTCGTTCGTCGTGCACGTCGCGAGGGGCATCGAAGAGATCGAGCTGTTCGGCCTCGCTCCCGTCCCCTTCGCGCAGCTCGAACGCGGCGACCCCGACGAGGCGCACCGGTGCGCGGAGGTCGAACTCGCGGAGCAGCGCCTCTGCCGCTTCGACGATCGACCGCGTGGCATGGGTGGCGCTCGCGAGGAGGGTCTGGCGGGTATGCAGCCGGAAGTCGGAGGTCCGGAGCTTCACCCGGACGCCGCGCGCGGCCAGCCCCTCGTCCCGCATCCGGCGCGCGACGGTGTCCGCCGCCCGCAGCAGCCACGGGTGGATCGCGGCTTCGCCGACGATGTCGACATCGAGGGTGTTCTCCGAGCCAATGCTCTTCGCTTCGCGCTCGGGGACCACCGCCCTCGCGTCCCGCCCGTGCGCGAGCGCGTGCACGTGGGCGCCGAGGCTGCCGAGCCAGCGTTCGAGCGTATCGAGGGGGGTGGCGGCGACATCGCCGATGGTGGCAATGCCTCGCGCCTCGATCCGCTCCCTGGTGCGGGGGCCCACCCCCCAGAGCCGATCGATCGGCAACGGGTGCAGGAAGCGGGTCACCTCGTCCGGGGCGACGACGGTCAGCCCGTCGGGCTTGCCGCGGTCGCTCGCGACCTTCGCCACGTACTTGGTGGTGGAGACTCCCACCGAGGCGGTGAGATTCGTCGCCTCGAATACCGCGCGGCGCACCGCCTCGCCCATCTCCCCCGGTTCGCCGGAGAGCGCCTCGCACCCGGTCATGTCGACGAATGCCTCGTCCACGCTCAGGGGCTCGACGAGCGGCGAGAAGGCGCCGAGGGTCCTCATCACCACCCGGGACACGGCGCGGTAGCGCTCGAAGCGGGGCGGGAGCACGAGCGCTTGCGGGCAGCGCCGGCGCGCGAGCGCCATCGGCATCGCGCTTCCCACCCCGAACGGTCGCGCCTCGTAGCTCGCGGTGGAGACCACGCCGCGCGGTCCGGTGCCCCCGATCAGCAGCGCCTTGCCGCGCAGCTCCGGCCGGTCGAGCTGCTCCACGGCCGCGAAGAACGCGTCCATGTCGGCGTGGAGGATGATGCGCGGCCAGCCGGAAGCCATGTTCGGATGGTTGTCCCGGTTGCGACGTGGGAGGCGAGGCGCTCGGGGCGCCCCGAGTGTAACGGAGTCCGCGTCGTCGTCGTTTCCTCCCCAGACCCTGCCCCGGTTCGAAGGATCATCCCCGGCGCCGCGATTCGTGGCAGGATGGACAGGCAAGACACCGCAACCGGAGGATTCGCCCGTGACGAACCCGTTCACCCTCGAAGGCATGCGCATCGCGATCACCGGCGCCGGCGGCGGCATCGGATCGATGGCCGCGCGGCTCGCCGCCGATCTCGGCGCCGACGTCATGGTCTCGGACCTCGAGGCGCCCGACGCGGTCGCCGACTCGGTGCGGGAGCGGGGCGGGCGGTCGGAAGCCGCCGCCCTCGACGTGACCGACCGCGCGGCGGTGGAAGCATGGGCGGCGGCCTGCGGCGCGGTGAACGCCCTCATCGACTGCGCGGCCATCTGTCCTTTCGACGACTGGAGCGACGAGGGCTGGGACGAGGTCGCGGACCGTGTGTTCAACGTGAACATGCATGCCCCCATCCATCTCGTCCGCGCGTTCATGGGTTCGATGGCCGAGCGCGGCGGCGGGCGCATCTCGATGGTCGGCTCGATCGCCGGCCGGGTCGGCGGCCTGCGGGCGGCTCCCCACTACGTGATGAGCAAGGGGGCCATCCACAGCTTCGTGCGCTGGTCGTCGCGCCAGGGTGCGCCGCACAATGTCCTGGTGAACGCGGTGGCCCCGGGACCGGTCAGGACCCCGATGACCGCGAGCCAGACGTTCGACACCTCCCAGTTCCCGCTCGGGCGGATGGCGCGCGCGGAGGAGATCGCCGGGCCGCTCGTGTTCCTCGTGTCCCCCGTCGCGAGCTACATCAGCGGGGCGGTGCTCGACATCAACGGCGCCATGCACTTCAGCTGACCCGGAAAAATCACCGATTTTCGTCGCGAGGGCGCCGCGAAGCTGCGAAGCACAATGCCGTGGTAGCGGGCCGCACGGACTGAAAGATGCTGAAGGCGTAGATCGACACTAGCGCGTTCGCGCTGTCGAAGCGGCTTGAGGGAGTACGGCCCGCTACCACGGCGACCTTGGGAGCGCGAAGCGACAGATTGGCGTCCGCAGCAGGAAATCGGTGATTTTTCCGGGCCAACCCTCCGATCCGAGTGCGAGGCGGCGAACGAGGCGATAATTCCGCCCGGCCCCGGAGCACCGGGGCGGGCGGCGGCCGGGCGGCCGCGGCGGTTCTCTTGCGCCTTCTACCCGGGAGCATGCGATGAGCGGCGGAACGACGACGGGCGGCGGCTGGCAGTTCTGGATCGATCGGGGCGGCACCTTCACGGATGTGGTCGCGCGCCGCCCGGACGGCGCCCTCGTCACCTACAAGCTCCTCTCCGACAACCCCGAGCACTACCGGGACGCCGCCATCCACGGGATCCGGGAGGTCCTCGATCTGGCTCCCGGCGAGCCCGTCCGGGGGGTCGATGCGGTCAAGATGGGTACGACCGTCGCCACCAACGCGCTGCTCGAGCGCAAGGGCGACCGAACCCTGCTCGTCGTCAACCGGGGGTTCCGGGACGCGCTTCGCATCGGCTACCAGACCCGGCCGCGCCTCTTCGATCTCCGCATCGTGCTTCCCGAGATGCTCTACGAGCGGGTGATCGAGGTCGACGTGCGGGTCGGGGCCGGCGGCGAGGTGCTGACGCCCCTGGATCTCGCATCCGCGGAAGCGGAGCTGCGGGCGGCCTGCGCGGACGGGATCCGGTCGGTCGCCATCGTGCTCATGCACGGCTATCGCCACCCGGAGCACGAGCTCGCGCTCGGGCGCCTGGCGCGTGCGATCGGGTTCACGCAGGTCTCGACGAGCTACGAGACGAGCCCGCTCATGAAGCTCGTCGGGCGCGGCGACACCACCGTGGTCGATGCCTATCTCTCGCCCCTCCTCCGCCGCTACATCGCTCGGGTCGCGGCGGAGCTCGGAGAGGGGGTGCGCCTCATGTTCATGCAGTCGAACGGGGGGCTCACCGACGCCCGGCGGTTCCAGGGCAAGGACGCGATCCTCTCCGGCCCGGCGGGCGGCATCGTGGGGGCGGTCGAGACCGCGGCCCGGGCCGGCCGCTCCCGCATCATCTCCTTCGACATGGGCGGGACCTCCACCGACGTCGCCCACTACGACGGCGCCTACGAGCGCGCGTTCGAGACCCTGGTGGCCGGGGTGCGCATGCGCGCCCCGATGATGATGATCCACACGGTGGCGGCGGGCGGCGGCTCGATCCTCTCCTTCGACGGTGCGCGCTACCGGGTGGGCCCCGAGTCGGCCGGGGCGGACCCGGGGCCGGCCTGCTACCGGCGGGGCGGTCCGCTCTGCGTCACCGACTGCAACGTCCTCCTCGGCAAGCTCCAGCCCGAGTTCTTCCCGCGGGTGTTCGGGCCCGGCCAGGACGAGCCTCTGGACCGCGAGGCGGTAGTGGCCGGGTTCGAGGCGCTCGCGGCCGAGATCGGAGCAAGTCCGGCCGGCGCGGGCCGGCCTCCCCCGTCCGCGGTCGAGGCCGCCGAGGGGTTCCTGCGCATCGCGGTCGACAACATGGCGAACGCGATCAAGTCCATCTCGGTCCGCCGGGGCTACGACGTGACCGGCTATACGCTGAACTGTTTCGGCGGGGCGGGCGGCCAGCACGCCTGCCTCGTCGCGGATGCGCTCGGCATGACCCGGGTCATGATCCACCCGTTCGCGGGCGTGCTCTCCGCCTACGGGATGGGGCTCGCCGACGTGCGGGCGCTCCGCGACCGGGCGGTGGAGGCCCCGCTCGACGATGCGGGTGCGGAGGCGCTCGGGCGGGTCCTCGACGAGCTCGCGAGCGAGGTGCGCGCGGAGCTCGCTGCCCAGGGGATCGGGGAGGAGCGCATCCGGGTCCTTCGCCGCGCTCACATCCGCTACGACGGGACGGACACGCCCGATCTCGTGGATGCGGGCGATGCGCGCGAGATGAAGGCCCGCTTCGAGGACGCCCACCGGCGTCGCTACGGGTTCGTCATGCCCGGGAAGGCGCTCGTCATCGAGGCCGCTTCGGTCGAAGCGATCGGCTCGATGGAGGAGAGCGGCAATCCCTTCGCCGCGGGCGGCGGGCAGGGGGCCGGCGAAGGGCCGCAGGCGAGTCCGCGGCCGGCGCCCGTGGCACGGGTCGGGGTCCGGCTCGACGGCGAGGAGCGAGCGACGCCGGTCTACCGGCGCGACGGGCTCGGGGCGGGCGTTGCGCTGGACGGCCCCGCCATCCTTCTCGAATCCACCGCCACCACGGTGGTGGAGCCCGGCTGGCGGGCGACCCTCGCCGCGAGCGGCGACCTCGTCCTCGAACGGATCGTTCCGCTTGCCCGCGAATCGGCGGCCGGGACCGACTGCGACCCGGTCATGCTGGAGGTGTTCAACAACCGCTTCATGTCCATCGCCGAGCAGATGGGGCTCACCCTCGAGAACACCGCCCTCTCAGTCAACATCAAGGAGCGGCTCGACTTCTCGTGCGCGCTCTTCGACCCGGACGGGATGCTCGTCGCCAACGCGCCGCACATCCCCATCCACCTCGGCTCGATGGGCGAGAGCGTGGTCACGGTGGCGCGGGAAAACCGGGGGCGGATGAAGCCGGGCGACGTGTACTGCGTGAACGCGCCCTACAACGGCGGCACCCACCTGCCGGACGTGACGGTCATCACTCCGGTGTTCGGCGAGAGCGAGCCCGCGGCTGCCGCCGGCGCCCGCGCGCACGGCGGCGCCGGAGCCGGAGCCAATGCCGGAGCCGAAGCCGATGCCGGAGCCGGAGCCGAAGCCGGAGCCGATGCCGGAGCCGAAGCCGGAGCCGATGCCGGAGCCGAAGCCGGAGCCGAAGCCGAAGCCGAAGCCGAAGCCGGAGCCAATGCCGCGGGCGATGCCGAAGTCGAGACCACGGACGGCGCGCCCCGCATCCTGTTCTTCGTCGCGAGCCGCGGCCACCACGCGGACATCGGCGGGTCCATGCCGGGCTCGATGCCGCCGGACGCGCGCACGGTGGAGGAGGAGGGGATCCTCTTCGACAACTTCATGCTCGTGGACGGGGGCCGCTTCCTGGAGGCCGAGCTCCGCGCCCACCTCGGGGCGGGGCGGTGGCCGGCCCGCAACCCGGACCAGAACGTCGCCGATCTCAAGGCCCAGATCGCGGCCGGCGCGAAGGGGATCCAGGAGGTGCGCCGGATGATCGGCGAATTCGGCCTCGACGTGGTGCACGCTTACATGAAGCACGTGCAGGACAACGCCGAGGAGCAGGTGCGCCGGGTGATCGACGTGATGCGGGACGGCGAGTTCGACCTCCCGATGGACGTCGGGAGCCGGATCCGGGTCCGCATCGTCTTCGACAAGGCGCGGCGCGAAGCCACCGTCGACTTCACCGGCACGAGCGAGCAGCTCCCGAACAACTTCAACGCCCCGTCCGCGGTCGCGCGGTCCGCGGTGCTCTACGTGTTCCGGTGCCTCGTCGAGGACGACATCCCCCTCAACGAAGGGTGTCTCAAGCCCATCCGCATCGTCATTCCCGAGGACTCGATGCTCGCCCCGAAGTACCCGGCGGCGGTCGCGGCGGGGAACGTCGAGACGAGCCAGGCGCTCGTCGACGCCCTCTTCGGCGCGCTCGGGGTCGCGGCGGAGAGCCAGGGCACGATGAACAACATCCTGTTCGGCAACGAGCGGCACCAGTACTACGAGACGGTCTGCGGGGGGGCGGGCGGGGGGCCGGGCTACGACGGCACCTCGGCCGTGCACACCAACATGACCAACACCCGCCTCACCGATCCCGAGATCCTGGAGTGGCGCTACCCGGTGGTGCTGGAGAGCTTCGGGGTCAGCCGCGGGAGCGGCGGGGCGGGGCGCTGGCGAGGGGGCGACGGCACGAGGCGCCGCATCCGGTTCCTGGAGGCGATGGACCTCACGGTTCTGTCCCAGCACCGCATCGTCGCGCCCTACGGCCTTGCCGGCGGCGAGGACGGCCGCTGCGGGCGCAACTGGGTGGAGCGCGCGGACGGGACGGCGGACGAGATGACCGGCCAGGACCACCGCCGTGTCGGCGCCGGCGACGTATTCGTGCTGGAGACTCCCTCCGGCGGCGGCTACGGCCCGCCCCCCGCCCCTGGCTCCCTGAATGATGGCTGAGTCAGCCATGACTTCCGTGCCCGTCGGCAGCGGCGAGCTGAGCCCGATCAGGGCGTGTTCACGCTATTCTCCGTTCCTCGCGTCATTCGCCTTTCGAATCAATTGATTACAATCGATCAACCGGTCTCGGCACTGGAAAGCTGCCGCTCCGCCGGCCTCTGGAATGACTGTAACATGTTGTTTTCAAAAGATACGGATTCGAGCGACAGGAGTGTGAACACGCCCTGGCGACACCCCGCCCTGACCGGGCGCCGGTCGTGAGCGGTGCACCCTGGCCGGCGTTGGGCGTACGGTTGGGCGTGCGCCGGATTTGTGAGGTCGGCGGTGTCCGGTTGCGGGGTGTACCCGGGGGGAGGGCATCGTGACTTCGTCCCCAGGGTGGCCAAGAATCTGACGTACACCCGCCGTCGTTCGCAGCTCTTCGCGGCCGGAGCCGGCGTGCGATACTCGGGCGATGCGTTTCTTCAACACCGCCGGCCCCGTCGTCCCGGAGATGCACTACCAGGTCCCGCCCTTGGCGCGGCTGGATGTGGACGACCTCCTGCTGCTCATCCGGCAGTGGAAGTACTTCGTCCTGCACGCGCCGCGGCAGACGGGGAAGACGTCGGCGCTCCTCGCGCTCCGCGACGAGCTGAACTCCGGCAGCGAGTTCCGCTGCGTGTACGTCAACGTCGAGGGCGGCCAGTCCGCACGTGAGGACGTCGGGGCCGCCATGCGCGCCATCCTGAGCGCACTGGCTCGCGGGGCGCGTCAAACGCTTGACGACCGGTTCGTCGCGGAGGTCTGGCCCGGCATTCTCGATGCGTCCGGCCCCCACGATGCCCTGGGGGAGACGCTGGCGCAATGGGCCGGATCGGACGCGAAGCCGCTCGTGCTCATGATCGACGAGATCGACGCGCTGGTCGGCGACACCCTGCTCGCGGTGCTGCGCCAGCTTCGGGCGGGTTACCCGGAACGCCCGGCCCGGTTTCCGCAGAGCGTCGTCCTGTGCGGGGTGCGCGACGTGCGCGACTACCGCATCCGGTCGACCGCCGAGAATGCGATCATCGCTGGCGGGAGCGCCTTCAACGTCCGCGCCGAGTCGCTGCGGCTCGGAGACTTCTCGCGCCCGGAGACCGAGTCGCTGCTGGCCCAGCACACCGAGGATACCGGCCAGGCGTTTGTGAGCGAGGCGCGCGCCGCGATCTGGGAGCTGACCCGGGGCCAGCCGTGGCTGGTGAATGCCCTCGCCTACGAAGCCTGCTTCGACAACAAGGCGGGGCGCGAACGTAGCCGGAAAATCACCACCGATGCCATCCAGGACGCCCGGGAGCAACTGATCCTTCGCCGCGAGACACACCTGGATCAGCTCACCGACAAGCTCCAGGAGGAACGGGTCCGCCGGGTGGTCGAGCCGCTGCTGAGCGGCGCCGAGGCCGCCGACTCGATTGCCGCCGACGACCTGGAGTACGTGCGGGACCTCGGCCTCATTGCACGCGATGGCCCCGTCGCCATCGCCAACCCGATCTACCGGGAGGTGATCCCCCGCGACCTCACCTGGACCACCCAGGAGATGTCGATCCACCACGACCCCGCCTGGTATGTCGGCGGCGAAGGCGCGTTGCGGGTCGGCAAGCTGCTGGCGGCGTTCCAGGAGTTCTTCCGCGAGCATTCGGAGCATTGGGTGGAGCGGTTCCAGTACAAGGAAGCCGGGCCGCAGTTGCTGCTGCAGGCGTTCCTGCAGCGGATCGTCAACGGCGGGGGGCGGATCGAACGCGAGTATGGCCTCGGCCGGATGCGGACGGACCTTCTGCTCGTCTGGCCGGTGGGAGGACCGGGCGGAGAGGCACCAGCCGGAGAAAGCCGGAAGACGCAGAAGGTCGTCATCGAGTGCAAGGTGCTGCACCGGGGGCTCGAGCGCACCCTGCGCGAAGGCCTCGAGCAGACACGCGCCTACATGGATCGCAGCCGGGCGGCGAAAGGGCACCTGGTGGTCTTCGACCGCACCGAGGGCAGGTCGTGGAACGACAAGATCTTTCGCCGCGACGAGGCCGAAGGCGGCGCGCCGGTCACGGTGTGGGGGATGTGATCACTCCTTGATGGGGTGACCGCCGGTAGCGGTTGGTGGGTGTGCGACGCCGGTCGTCACCGCATCCGTTTCCGGGAAAGGTGAGGCTTCCCGAATTGCATGCCCGGCATTGTGGATGCGCCGTCCGGTTTCCACGGACTCGAAGGCGGCGTCGGCCATCGCGAGCGCGCGCGCCCTCGATGCCGGTCGGGGAGGGCCGGGCCAGTCTGTCCGTTCGCACACGCAGTGTCTACCCTCTCCGCGTCCTGAGCAGGCGCCAGCGGTCGAGCACCTCCCAGAACTCCGCCCAGCGCTCGATGTAATCCTCCTCGAGCGCGTGCTCCGATTCGAGAATATCCTCGATGTCGGCGAGATCCCGGTATCGCCCGGCGATCAGCTTGTGGACGATGACGTCTTCCACGGTCAGCGCCGGAACCGTTCCGGCGCCGGGGACCGTCTCGGCGTCGACGAGGGCGCGACGAAGCGCTTCTTGCTGGTAACGGGTGCCGGCGATCAGCAAGTCGACCGGACCGAGCTCGGAATGCCTTGCGCGCAGCAGGTCGCCGTCCGGGTCGGCGCGGTGCACCGACCAACCGGCGGCCGCAAGGGCGGAAATCAGAGCGTCGGACCCGGGTCCGGCGTCCGCGAGCAACAGGTCCACGTCATCGGTATTCCGGGGCGAGCGCCGGTAACGGTTGGCGGCGAGGCCGCCGGCCAGCGCCCACCGGATGGACAACCCGTCGAGCAGCTTGCCGACGTCACCGAGTGCGGTACGAAGGGTCAACCGCCCGCAATCGTGCCAGGTAGGCGAGGTGCGACTTGAGATCGCCGTCCTGCGGGCCGCCGTCGCCCGCCCCGCCAAGATGACCGAGCCGACGTTCCATGTCCTCCAGACGATCGAACGTCTCCGCGAGCGATGCCGGCGGACTACCGTCGTCCATGCAACGGCTTGCGGCGGCAACTCGCCGAAAGTACCCGCGTTCTTCCGGGGAGGCGCGATTCATGCCACGCACTCTATCACTCCGCATCGTCGCTCCCTGCGCACGGTCTCGCCGACGGAGAGGACGGCCGGAGCAGGCGGAACCGGGTGGGGCGCCGGGACGGGACGGTGGACGAGATGACCGGGGACGAGATGACCGGGCAGGGCCACCGCCGCGTCGGCGCCCGCGAAACATCGGCGCGAATGTCCTGCGAAAGATGGTGCGCGGGGATGTTTGGAGTTGCCCCGGTTCGGTGGACACTTTCAAACTGTGGGCAGGAGGAGGTGTCCGATGTCGAAAACTCCTCCGGCGGGAGTTACGGCCCGCCGCTCGCACTGGGCGGCAGGCCTGTGTCGGGGCGATGACCGGGGGTCAGTCGAGCGCGAGGGTGACGCGGCGGCCGGTCTCCAGGGACTCGTAGGCGGCGTCCGCCATCGCGAGGGCGCGCGCGCCGTCGACGCCGGTCGGGGTGGGCTCCGCGGTCCCGTCCAGCACGTTGACGAAGTGGTCCCACTCCGCGCGGTAGGCGGCGGAGTAGCGCTCCAGGAAGAAGTGCATCGCCTTCTGGCCGGTGAAGCCGTGGGCACCGCCGTGCACCAGGGTCGATTCCGGCACGTTGCCGGCCGAGAGAATGCCCTCGCTCCCGTGCGCCTCGATGCGCTGGTCGTAGCCGTAGGTCGAGCGGCGACTGTTGTTGATGACGGCGAGCTTGCCGCTCGCGGTCCGCATCCCGACGATGGTGGTGTCGTGGTCGCCGAGGGCCGCGACCTCGTCATCGACCAGGGTCGAGGCGCTCGCCCAGAGCTCGACGGGCTCCTCGCCGAGGAGGAAGCGGGCGAGGTCGAAGTCGTGGATGGTCATGTCCCGGAAGATCCCGCCCGATGCCCGGAGGTAGTCCGAGGGGGGCAGTCCCGGGTCGCGCGAGGTGATGAGGAGCTGCTCGATCCTTCCGATCGCGCCCGCGTCGAGCTCGGACTTGAGGTGCCGGAAGTGGGGGTCGAAGCGCCGGTTGAACCCGACGATGAGCCGGATGCCCGAGCCCTCGATGTTCGCGAGGCACTCGCGCACCCGGGCGCTGTCGAGGTCGATGGGCTTCTCGCAGAAGACGTGCTTGCCGGCCGCCGCGCCCGCCTCGATGTAGTCCGAGTGCGTCGGGGTGGAGGAGGCAATGACGATTGCGGCCACCTCCGGGTCCGCAAGCGCGGTGTCGGCGTCCACCGCCCTCGCACCGTGCGCCTCGGCCATCGACTCCGCCGCCGCCCGGTCGACGTCCACCACGAAGGCGAGCTCCGTCCGGGCGTGTCCGACGATGCTCTGCACGTGAACCTTCGCGATGCGCCCGGCTCCCAGCAGCGCAATCGTGTACATCCGTCCACACTCCCCGTAGCGCATTGTTCACTTGCGGCTCTTCGGCCCACCCACTGCCACAAGTCGGATGCCGAGCCCTCACCTTGCCATGATAGACGACCCCGGCCGAGTGTCTCGTCGCTTTCGCTCGCCGACCGAGAAAAGATAACCTACGCGACGGATCGCGCATTATCTTTGTTTTTTGCTCCATAAAATATAACTAAACCGTCAATCCGCGAGTATAGTTACCTTTTCCAGGCGCGGACCGGGGGGTGCCATTCATGGCTTTGGAAATTCTTTGGCGGGACCCCATCGATGTGCTCGTCGAACGGGCGCTGCATCGATTGTCGAAAGGTGAGGCGACCGGATGAATCGAAACGGAACGGGTGGACGTCAAGGAGGAGCCGGGCCGGCGAGGCCCTGGAGGAGCCGTCCTTCCCGGTGGGAGGACCAACGAGAAAGCGGCCGATTTCCTGGCGGGGGAAATGGCCTGCATGGCGAACACGGAGGGTGGTGGCGCGCTCATCGTCGGTGTCGCCGACGACGGTACCCGGATCGGCACCCAACTCAATCCGGACTGGCTGCGTCATCGCATCTGGGAGCTCACATCGCAGCAGCTCACGGTTTCGGCCCGCACCGCGAACCTTGACGGGTGCCGAGTCTTGATCCTGACCTGCGTCGAGGCACTCCACCCCGTCCGATACCGCGGGAAGCTGAGATGGCGCGTCGGCGCCAACTGCGTCGAGGTGGATCCTGTCGTATGGCAGTCGAGGTTGCTGGAGCGGATCGGCTTCGACTGGTCGGATCAGCCGTCGGGCCGAACGTTGGCCGACGTCAGTCCGGAGGCCTGCGAGGTCGCCCGGCGCTACCTGCGGGAATCCAACGGTGGCGAGGTCGGAACCAACTTGGCCGATGCCACCGACGCCGATCTTCTCCGCCGCCTGAATCTGGTCAGGGATACGCATCACCTTACCAATGCGGGGTCCTTGTTGTTTGTGGAAACCCCTTGGCCGGGTGTCGACTACATTCGCCGCGACATGCCGGGAGGGGACAGTACCTTGCGCATCGAGGGAGCCGGACCTCTGGTCACGCAAGTGCATGAGGTCGAACGGGCAGGGGGGGTGTCCAACCGCGTGACGCACACGGCCGAGGGCTTTGCCCACGGCAGGATCCGGGCCATCCCCACCAGAACTCTACGTGAAGCGATCGTCAACGGGGTTGTCCATCGTGATTGGCTGGCGCCGCAGCCGACCACTATCGAGCACATCGGCGACACCTTGACGGTGACCTCGCCCGGAGGGTTTCTGGGAGGCGTGACGCCCGACAACATCATCACCCACCCGGCAGTTCCTCGCTATCGAAGCCTTTCCGAGGCCATGGCCGCCCTGGGTCTGGCTGAACGCGAAGGAATCGGGGTCGACAGGATGGTGCGGGACATGCTCGCCATCGGACGGCCCGCGCCGGTCATTTCCGAGATCGACGGCCCCTACGTCCGAGTGGTGCTGCTCGGAGGAGACCCGGATGCTGTCATCGTCGCCTTGGTGGCTGCGCTAACCCCTTCTCGGGCGGGCAGCGTCGACTCGCTTCTGTTGCTCGAGCACTTGACCCGTCGCGGATGGGTGGACGCGGACACCGCGGCTCCAGTCCTGCAACGGTCTTCCCAGACGGAAGCGGAGGAAGCGATCCGTCGGCTGGCGGATGCGCATCCCGGCCCCGGCGATTCGGAATCCTTGATTACACAGGTGCAAGGAATCCCCCCTCACCACCCCCGCGCATTCCGTCTTTCCAATGCGGCTCGCGGGCGACTCGCCCACCGGCTCGCCGCCCTGCGTACCTCTGAAGGACGGGGAGCGCTCATTCTGGACTGGAGTCGCGCCCGGGGGCGTGTTTCTTCTACCGAGGTCGCCGATTTGACCGGACTCAGCAAGGTCTCCGCCGGAAGGCTCCTGACCGCACTTGCAGATGCCGGCCATCTCGAAGGAAGCCGGCCCAAGCGGAAGGGCCGAGGTTTTTTCTACGTTCCCGTCAAGCCGGGCGAGTCATGAAGTCCCCATGTCCACCTGCCGCAAGTTGCGTTCATTTCCGCGCGTGAGAGAGACATGCGCCACGAGCCGCTCGCGAACGACCTTGAACACACGATTCTTCTTGCGGTTGTAACAGTCAAAGAGTGTCTTGCCGGCGTTTACCCGCTCAGCGTAGGTGCCAGAGGAGTCAGCCTTCGTCTGGTACGCTCTCAAGCCTCGCGCCGTCGCGGCATCGAGGCTTGGGTCTTCCAGATACAACATCCCGCGATCAATCGGCCGCCACGGCCAAGTTCGAACGCATGGACGCCTCAGTCCTGGCTACGCCGGTGTGCGGTATCCGGGAAACGTTTACGCACGCGGCCCGGCGCGGTGGCATTCGGGTTGCTCGGCAGGGCGGTTCGCAGGTGCTCCAACTCACTTTGTTCACTTGGCGACAGACGCGATGTCAGGCGCTTTCGATTGAGGCGGGCGAGCCGCTCGAGCTTCATCTTCGATTGCTCGGAACGGGTGACCTCCTTGCCGAAGAGTTCCGTGCCGAAGGCGTCCAATATGCTGCCGTCGGTCAGGCGGTCCAGTTCGGCCCCGACGACGCGCCGTGCTTCCTCTTCGGAGCCGGGGGTCGGTAGCAGCCAGACACTTCCGCGTCGCGCGGCGCGACAGACGATCGGACTATGGGTAGTTACGAAGAACTGTGTCTCGGGAAAACGCTCGACAAACCAGTCGCCGATGCTCTGCTGCCATGCGGGATGCAGATGGGCATCGACCTCGTCGATCGCGACCACTCCTGGAAGGGCAATCGTTCCTGAGTCGAAGTTGATCCCCTTCAGTGCCGTCTCGGTTCCAAGCGTCCGGAACATGAGGCGAATCAGCTCGAAAGTCAGGCTGAGAATCGAGCGGTATCCATCGCTCATTTCCTCGACATCGACCCGGGCTCCATGACCATCGACGATTTCAACCCGGTCTGACGTCACGTTCGTGATGCGTGCTCCATGGGGCAGCAAGTTGGCCTCATTGATGAAGGTGAGTGCGGCATCTTGTATGGCTTCCGCTTCGCTGTCTTTTTCAAGCTTCTTTACCTGAAGTTCCTGAAGCCACAATAGGCTCTCACGCAGGGCAACGTCTTCACCGAACGCGCTGAGGTGTGATGCCAGTCGGGGATGTGATACGAAGAGCCGATCGATCCGCGGGTCGCCACCGGAGAATCGGCGAAATGGTCCGAACGAAGCGGAGAACCATCCGTATCCGTCTCCCCAGACGGTTCTCCTCGCGTAGCTTCCGGAGAATGAGAGCTCCACGGAATCGCCATTCTTCCTGTCTTCGTGGGTCGAAGCCGTGAAGTTCGCTCTCGCGGTAATCGGTCGCTTGCTGGTGTTCCCCTTTCCCGTCCATTTGTCCTCGTCATGTCCGCTGAAGGTCACCGCGACGTGGCCGGACGTCCGGCCGGTCGTGAGCCAGCGCGACCAGACTTGACGGGCAGCTTGGGAGTTCGCCGGACCCATGAGCGCCAACGCGAGAGCGCGCACGGCGGTGGACTTGCCGGCGCCGTTGTCTCCGAGAATGACGTGCCACCCGGCCGAGCCCGTTTGCCCAAGATCGAGCCTGAAGCTTCGTATCGAGCGAAGGTTCTCGATCGTCAGCCGTTGAATGCGCATGGGGGGTCCAGGGACGAATGCGGGCACCTTGGCACGCACCCCGGCAACATGCAACTTCGCTTCGGCTCCAGAAGAGTGCCGAAGGAACTGGACTGGTTCGTCGCGAATTCAAAGCCGTGCCAGGGAGCGGTGAGTCTTCGGGCGCGGGTGGACGGTACCTTGCCGGCGGGCGGGCTATGCGGCGGGGGCGGGCTCGAGGCGGAGGACGGCGCCCAAGGGCGCGGGGGCGTCGGTGAGGAGGTAGATGAGGCCGTCCGGCCCCGTCCGCACGTCGCGGATCCGCCCGTATCGGTTCTCGATCAGCCGTTCCTCGTGCACCACCCGTTCGCCGTCGAGCACGAGGCGGGCGAGGAGGCGGAACTTGAGGGCGCCGACGAAGAGGTTGCCGCGCCACCCGGGGAACCGGTCTGCGTCGTACACCGTGAGTCCGGAGGGGGCGATGGATGGCGTCCACTGCAGGGCCGGCTGGGCCATGCCCTCGCGGTGGGTGCCTTCCCCCACCGGGGCGCCGGTCCCGTACTCGCGCCCGTAGCTGATGACCGGCCAGCCGTAGTTGACCCCGGCCCGCACCACGTTCACCTCGTCGCCGCCCCGCGGCCCGTGCTCGTGCGCCCAGAGGACGCCGGTCCCCGGGTGGAACGCGAGCCCCTGCACGTTGCGGTGCCCGATGGTGTAGATCTCGGGGCGCGCCCGGTCCACGCCCACGAAGGGGTTGTCGGGTGGGATGCCGCCGTCGTCGCGAATCCGGACGATGCTCCCCGTGTGGTCGCCCGGATCCTGGGCGCGGTGCCGGTCGCCGCGGTCCCCGAGGGAGACGAAGAGATGTCCGGCCGGGGCGAACCGGAGCCGCGATCCGAAGTGGCGTCCGCTGGCCGTCTTGGGGAACGCGCGGAACAGCACCTCCACGTCTTCGAGCCTCCCTTCTCGAAGCCTCCCGCGGGCGACCTCGGTGCCGGTGCGGCCCCGCTTGCCGGCCGCATAGCTCAGGTACACCCAGCCGTTCTCCCGGAATTCCGGGTGGAGGGCCACGTCGAACAGGCCGCTCTGGCCCCTCGCGTAGACCGGCGGCACGCCGGCCATCGGCTCGGGGTCGAGGCGCCCGGCCGTCACCGTGCGGAGCCGGCCCGGGCGCTCGGTCACCAGCATCCGGCCGTCCGGCAGGAAGGCGAGTCCCCAGGGATGATCGAGCCCGCTCGTGACCGTGACCACCCGGAACGCGTGCTCCTCGGACTCGAACACGTCGGCCCGGACGGCGGTGGGTGCAATGGCGAACCCCGCGCAGATTGACGCCGCGACGAGGAGGCCGCGGGCTCGGCGAGCTCGTCTCATGTCACCTCCGCTTCTCATGCGGCGCGAGCCCGCCGCCCGCTTCAGGTCCTGCGGCGAACGACTGTTCTCGAAAGCGAGCAGCGCCGACACCAGGTTGTCCCGCGGCAGATCGTCGTCCTCGTGCGCCCTCCCGTCAAGCAGGAAGTAGCGCTGCGAGGGCTGATAGCGTGCCAGCGGCTCGCCCGCCGGCGCCGCCAGCGTCGCCACGTCATCGGCTGCCGTCGTCCACCAGGCGGCGGTCGCGACCTGAATCGCGGTCGCGGGCCGGGGGCGCCGGGGCGGGACGGGGCCGGGGTTGTGCTAGCATCGACGGCGGCCGCGGGGTCCGGCTCCGGTGGTTCCGATCGCGTTCCGTTCGAACCGGCTCAAACCGGCCTCTGCCCGCGGCGTGGCGCGCCTCGACGAGGCGACGAGCGGAGACAGGGCAATGGCACTACAGGTCACCGACGAACAGCTCCGGCAGTTCGACGACGAGGGGTATTTCTTCATCCCCAACGTCTTCGACCGCGCGGAAACGGAGCTCCTTCTGCACGAAGCGCACGAGATATTCGCCTGCGAACGCAAGGAGGTGGTGCGCGAGCGGGACGGCCGGACGGCGCGCACCGCCTTCGCCGCCCAGCACTATAACGAGGCGTACCGCCGCCTCGCCCGGCATCCGCGCCTCGTCCGGCCCGTGCAGCAGATCCTCGGTGGCGAGGTCTACATGCACCAGTTCAAGATCAACGCCAAGGCGGCGTTCGACGGGGACGTGTGGCAGTGGCACCAGGACTACGGGGTCTGGTCGCGAGACGACCAGATGCCGGAGTGCCGGGCCATGAACATCGCCCTGTTCCTCGAGGACGTGACGGAGTTCAACGGCGCGCTGATGTTCATTCCCCGCAGCCACGCGAAGGGGACCCTGAAGGCCGGCCACGACACCAAGACCACGAGCTACCCCCTCTGGACCATCGACAACGCCACCATCGCCCGCCTCGTCGCGGAGGGCGGCCTCGTCGCTCCCAAGGGACGGGCCGGATCGCTCGTTCTGTTCAACGGCAACCTGGTGCACGGCAGCCCGAGCAACATGTCGCCCTTCGACCGCACCATCGTGTACCTCAGCCTGTGTCGGGTGGACAACCACATCCGCCGCTTCAAGCGGCCGGAGTGGGTCGCCCACCGCGATTTCACGCCCATCGAGTGTCTCGACGACGACTGCCTGTCGAGCCTGCGGCTCGAGGCGGCGTAGGAGCCTGATTCCGGACCGGCCCGCCGGGAGGCTCCGGGCGGACCCGGGCGTTGCCCGGCCGCCGGGGCCGCATGCCGTATCCGGGCGAGGTTCGAAACCCGCGTGAAGCTGCGCATCGGCACTCGCGGCTCCCACCTGGCGCGTATCCAGGCCGCAAGCGCGGCCGCCCGGCTGGAGCTTCTCGGCCACGAGACCGAGGTCGTGGTCATCTCCACCGCCGGGGACCGGTCCAGCGCCCCCACCTTCGCGGCCATCGGCCCCCAGGGGGTGTTCGTGCGGGAGATCGAGCAGGCGTTGCTCGACGGGGCGGTCGACGTCGCGGTCCATTCCCACAAGGACCTGCCCACCGACTCGCCCGACGAACTCGCGGTGGCGGCGGTGCCGGAGCGGTTCGATCCGTCGGACGCCCTCATCGTCCGCAACCACCGCGCCAACGCCGCCCGCGCCGGCGAGTTCCTGCCCGTCAGGGAACGCGCGATCATCGGCACCGCCTCCGTTCGCCGGCAGGTCTGGCTCGCGCATCTTCGCCCGGACGTGCGGGCGGAGTCGCTCCGCGGGAACGTGCTGACCCGCATTCGGCGGCTGCGGGAAGGCAGCTACGACGCGATCCTGCTCGCGATGGCGGGCCTCGAGCGGCTGCGTTCCGGCGCCCTCGGAGGTGCATCCGCCCTGGACCTCGGCGACCTCGAGGTGGTCCGTCTCGATCCGGAGATCTTCGTGCCGGCGCCGGCCCAGGGCGCGCTCGCGCTCCAGTGCCGCCGCTCCGACCAGTGGGTTCAGGAGGCCCTGGCGCCGCTCGACCACGCCCGCACCCGCGAGGCGGTGGGCGCCGAGCGGGCGCTGCTCGCCCGCCTCGAAGGGGGCTGCGAGCTCGCGTTCGGCGCCTGGTGCCGGCATGAGCCCGCCCGGAACGAGCGCGTGATGGTCGTCATGGTGGAGCGGGACGGCGAGGTGCGAAGCGGGACCGCGCGGGGCACGCATCCGCCGGCACTGGCGGAGGAGCTGTGGCGGGCGCTGACGGCCGCCCGGGCCGGAGCCGCCCGCGGCCGGTGAGCGGCCGGATTCCCGTGCGCACCCTCGCCGGGCGCCGGATCCTCCTCACCCGGGACGAGGAGGACTGCGCGGCCTGGGCGGCGGAGATCGAGGCCCTCGGAGCGGCGCCGGTGACCTTTCCCTGCATCGAATGCCGCGACCTCGAAACCCCGGAGCTGCGCGCCCGGCTCGCCGCGGACCTCTCTCGCGCCCGGTGGGTCGCGTTCACCTCCCGGCGCGGGGTGGCTGCGTTCGCGCGGCTCCTCGGTGGCGTGGGGCGGGGCCGAGTGCCGGGCGGCCTCCCCGGCAGGGTCAGGGTGGCGGCGGTGGGGCCCGCCACCGCGCGGGCCGCCGCGGCGGCGCTCGGCCGGGTGGATCTCGCCGGCGGCGCCGGCGGGACCGCCGCGTCGCTCGTCGGCGCCCTCGTCCCTTTGCTCGGTCCCCGGGACCGGGTATTGATCGCGGTGGCCGAGAACGCCGGCCGGGCGCTCGAGGAAACCCTCCGCTCCGCCGGCCGCGCATGCACCCGGCTCGACGTGTACCGTACGCTGCCCGTCTCCGAGCGGGCCTGCAAGCGGGCAGCCTCCGCCCTCGGAGTGGACGATGTCTTTCTCGCGAGCCCCTCCGCGGTCGCCGGATTCGTGAACCAGGTGCGATTGGATACCGCACCCGGTATCTTCACCATAGGCCCGGCCACGACGGAGGCGGCGCGCGCCGCCGGGCTCGACGTGACCGGTGAGGCGACCCGGCCCGGCCTGCGCGGACTTCTGGAGGCGATGAGATGCGTGAACTGACGATTACCCTGCCGGGGCGGATACGGCCGCGCCGGCTGCGCCGGACCGGGGCGATGCGCAACCTGGTGGCGGAGACCCACATCTCTGCGACCCGGTTCGTGCTGCCCCACTTCGTCCTGCCCGTCGACCGGGCCGAGGAGCCCGTTCCGTCCATGCCCGGGATCTCGCTCATGGGGGTGGAGACCCTGCTCGGGCAGGTGGAGTCGGACCTCGCGCTCGGCATCCGCTCGGTGCTCCTGTTCGGCCACCCGGCCAAGGGCACGAAGTCCCCCGGCGGCGAGGCGGCGGCCGATACGCAAGGGGCGGTGCAGCAGGCGGTGAGCCGGCTCAAGGCGGCGTTCGGCGACAGCCTCGTGGTCATGACGGACGTGTGCCTGTGCTCCTACACCGACCACGGCCACTGCGGGGTGATCGAGGGGGGCGAGGTGGACAACGACAGCTCCCTGCGGCCCCTCGTGGAGACCGCGCTCAGCCACGCTCGGGCCGGCGCCGACGTGGTCGCCCCGTCGGACATGATGGACGGGCGCGTCGCGGCCATCCGCGACGCGCTCGACGCCGAGGGACTCGGGAACGTCGCGGTGCTCGCGTACACCGCCAAGTACGCGTCCGCGTACTACGGGCCATTCCGGGATGCGGCGGACTCCGCCCCAGCCCACGGCGATCGGCAGAGCTACCAGATGGACTGCCGCAACGGGCTCGAGGCGATCAGGGAAGCGGAGCTCGACGAGAGCGAGGGCGCGGACATTCTCATGGTGAAGCCCGCCCTCGCCTATCTCGACGTCATCGCGGCGGTCCGCGCCGTCACCACCCTGCCGCTCGCGGCCTACAACGTCTCCGGCGAGTACGCGGCGGTCAAGGCCGCCGCCGCCAACGGCTGGCTCGACGAGGCCCGGGTCGTGCGGGAGAATCTGATGGGCATCCGCCGGGCGGGCGCCGACCTCATCATCACCTACCACTGCCGGGACGCGCTCCGGGAGAAGTGGCTGTGATCGGGGAGAACCCCGGGTTCCGCCGCCCCCCATCGCTCCTGTCGCGCCCGCCGGCCCCGTCGCCCCCGTCGCACCGGCCGCCCCGGCCGGGCAGGGTGCCGACAGCTTGAGCGGTCCACGCAACGAGGGTCCGGCCGTCGAGACTCCGGAGCGGTCGGAAGACGCCTCGGCTTCCCGTGCTGCCGGCGACTCGGGCCGGTCTTGCGAGCTGGGACTCGACGGCCCGGCCGCGAGCACCCTCCTCGAGCGTGCGATCGCGCGCGAGCCGGTCCCGCGCCGGCCGCTCTGGATCATGCGCCAGGCCGGACGCTATCTCCCCGAGTACCGGGAGCTCAGGAAGCGTTACGGCTTCAAGGAGCTCGCCGGCGAGCCGGAGCTCGCGGCCGAGGTCACCCTTCAGCCGCTTCGCCGCTTTCCCCTCGACGCGGCGATCGTGTTCGCCGACATCATGAGCCCGGTACCGGCGCTCGGAGTCGATTTCGACTTCGAGCCGGGTCCGGTGGTGGCGGAGCCCATCCGGTCCGCGGCGGCGGTGGCGGCTCTCCTCGAGCCCGATCCCGGCGAGGTGGCGCCGGAGGTGATCACCGCCCTCGGGCACGTCCGCGCCGCCCTGCCGGCCGGCACCGCGCTGCTCGGCTTCTGCGGCGCGCCCTGGACCCTCGCCGCCTATCTCGTGGAGGGGCGGGGCGTGAAGGACTTCCCGACCCTGCGCGCGTTCGCGGCCGCGCAGCCGGCGGCTCTCGACGACCTGCTCGGGCGCCTCTCCCGGCTGATGGCGGGCTATCTCGTCCGCCAGGGCGAAGCGGGCGCCGACGCGGTGCAGGTATTCGACTCCTGGGCGGGCCTGCTCTCCCGCTCCGATTGGGAACGTCTCATCCGCCCCCATCTGGAATCCATGCTGGAGTCGGTCGGCGCCGCCGGGGTGAAGCGGATCCTCTTCGTGCAGAATGCGCCCCACCTCGTGGATGCCTACGCGAACCTGCCCGCGGAGGTGCTCGCGGTGGACTGGCGGGTCGACCTCGCCGCCCTCCAGGGCCGGCACGGGCGCCGGAGAGCGGTCCAGGGGAACATCGACCCCGCGGTCCTCACCGCCGGACGGGACGCCGCCCGAACGGCGGCCGGGGAGCTCCTCGGCCGGGTGGACCCGACCGGTCACATCGTCAATCTCGGTCACGGCATACTTCCCGGGACCCCGATCGAGAGCGTGGAGGCGCTGGTCGAGGCGGTCCACCGCGAGTCCGACTGACGCCCCGGGCCGGCGAGCCCCGGCGAACGGAAACGACCTCCTGGTCGAGGGAGCCATGAGCGAGAGCAAAGAACGAACGCCGTCCGTCGAGCCTTCCGCGCCCGACCTCGCCGAAAAGGGTTTCCGGGACGGCGAACGGATCTCGCTCGACCGCCGGCTGTTCGTGAAGTTCACCGCCTTCGGGAACTGCCGTGATGCGGGCGCCGCCGCGGACGCGCTCGAGCGCAACGGGGTCACCGGGGCGCTCTATCTCGACGCCGGCGACCCCCTCGGCATCGGGCTCGTGGCCGCGAGCGAGGATCCGGACTACTTCGTCACCACCTTCCGGGACCTGCTGGGCGCGCCCCCCTTCGATCGGATGGACCGCAAGAGCGAGTTCGACATGCTGGGGCGCACCTACTCCATCGGCTACGAGCCGGATCTCGAGCACGTGCTGTTCGAGCGGCCGCTCTCGCGCATCACCGACCCGGCCCTGCGCTGGGCGATCTGGTATCCCCTGCGGCGCTCCAAGGGCTTCGCTGCCCTCACCTCCGGCTACCAGCGCCGCATCCTCGCCGAGCACGGAACGCTCGGCCACCGGTACGGCTCCGCCGGGCTCGCCCTCGACGTCCGGCTCGCCTGCCACGGCCTCGACCGGCACGACAACGACTTCATCATCGGGCTGCTCGGCGCGGACCTCTTCCCCCTCTCCTCCATCGTCCAGGCGATGCGGGGCACGGAGCAGACCTCCCGGTACCTGGAGAGCCTCGGGCCGTTCTTCGTCGGCCGGGCGGCCTGGCAGGGGCGAGGGCCGGCCGCCGGTCCATGAGCGCGGAACGGCTCTTCGACGACGGTGCGAACCGGTACGACGCGCTGCTCGTCGTCTCCTTCGGCGGACCGGAAGGCATGGAAGACGTCATGCCGTTCCTCGACAACGTGCTCGACGGCCTGCGCCTCCGGGACGCGGCCAGGCGGCGCATCGCCGCCCGCTACGAGCGCTTCGGCGGGGTGAGCCCCATCAACGCCCATACCCGGGCACTCATCGCGGCGGTGCGCGAGGAGCTCGATCGCCACGGGCCGGCGCTCCCCGTCTATTGGGGCAACCGCAACTGGCACCCCCTGCTGCCGGACACCCTGTGGCGGATGGAGGCGGACGGCGTCGAGCGCGCCCTCGCCTTCGTCACCAGCACCTTCGGCTCCTACAACGGCTGCCGCAAGTACCGGGAGGACCTCTACCAGGCGGTCCGGGGGCTCGGCCGGCCGCCGGTCATCGACAGGCTCCGGGACGGCTACAACCACCCGGGCTTCATCGCCGCCTTCACCGAGCGGGTCGAGGAGGCGCTGGCCCGGGTTCCCGAGGAGCGAAGAAGCGACGCGGCGATCCTCTTCACCGCCCACAGCCTGCCGGAAGCCCCGGCCCGCCGCGCGCCCTACCAGGCCCAGCTCCACGAAGCCTGCGCCCTGGTGGCCGGCGGTCTGGGCCGCCCCCCCTCCCGCCGCCGGCTCGTCTACCAGAGCCGGAACGCGCGCTACGGCTCCGGCGAATGGCTCGGCCCGGATATCGGGAACGCCCTGACCGAGGAGAAGGAAAGAGGCGCGACGGACGTGGTGGTTGCGCCCATCGGCTTCGTCTGCGACCACTTGGAGGTGGTCCTGGACCTCGACGTCGAGGCGAAGGAGCGGGCGGACGAGCTCGGGCTCAACATGGTGCGGGCGGCAACGGTCGGTACCCACCCCGCGTTCGTCGGCATGGTCCGCGATCTCGTCCGCGAGCGGATGACGGAGAATCCGGTGCGGGCCGCGCTCGGCTCGCGGGGGCCGAGCCACGACCGTTGCCCCGCCGACTGCTGCCCCTCGGGCCGTCCGGGGCCGCCGAAGCTCGCCCTCTGCGGCCACCCCCTGCCGCCCGGGTAGCTCCGCGCGGTGCCCTTGTCCCGTTCCGGCGGCATGAGCGACAGGCCCCGGCGTTCGCGGCAGATCGCCTCTCGTCCGTCCGGGACAGCCGTGCCCGCGGAGCGCTGACCCATGCCCGCGCACCGGGCCCGGAGCGACGTCGTCGTCATCGGCGCGGGGCTTTCCGGGCTCGCCGCCGCGCTCCACCTGGAGGCGCATGGGGCGCACGTACAGGTGGTGGAAGCGAAGGAGCGGGCCGGCGGCCGCGTCCACTCGATGCGCCGCCTCGGCCACCGCCAGGAGGCGGGGGGCGCCTACATCGGCGCGGGCTACCGCCGGGTCATCGGGACCGCGGAGCGGCTCGGGGTGGATCTGGTGGACGTGACGCCGATGCTCGCGTTCTTCCGCGAGCAGGAGCTCGTGCTGGACGGCGAGCTGATCCGCCAGTCCGAGTGGCCCGATCACCCGCGGAACTCCTTTCCCGGCGGGGACCGGGCGCTCATGCCCTGGACGTGTCACCGGGTGCTCGCGGTCCGGGAGAACCCGCTGTCCTCGCCCGGCGAGTGGCTCGACCCCCGGTTCGCGGCGCACGACGTCCCAGTGCACGAATGGCTGGAGAGCCTCGGGTTCGACGAGTCCGCCATCCGGCTCGGCTACGGGATGAACCCGAGCTTCGGCGACGATGCGCGCGGGGTCTCGGCCCTGCTGGGGTTCTTCCGGGCGGCGTTCTCGGTGGCGCAACGCCGGCTCGCCCCCGAAGGGGTGCTCGGGTACACGGCCCGGGACGGCGTGCAGCGCATTCCGGAAGCGATGGCGGGGGCGCTCCGGCGCGAGATCGACTTCGGCCGGACGGTCACCGCGATCGCGTGCGGGCGGCAGGGGGCCGAGGTCCGCTGTGCGGGCGGCGCCGTCTATTGCGCACCGCACGTCGTTTGCTCGCTCCCCTTCGGCGTGCTGCGCGGCATCGCGGTCGACCCCCCGTTCACGGGCCGGCAGGCGGAGGCGGTCCACGGCCTCGAATCCCAGCCCGTGACCCAGGTCTACTTCGCTCACCGCTCCCCCTTCTGGGAGCGGGACGGCTATCGGCCGAGCCTGTTCACCAACGGACCCGCGGGCATGGTGGCCGCGTCCCGGAACGGCGAGGACCCGGCCGAGGTCACGAGCTTCACCGCCTGGGTGATGGGGCGCAACGCGCGCCGGCTGGACGCCCTGCCCGAAGCCGAAGCCGGGCGCGCGGTCCGCGAGGCCATCGAGGCGGTCCGGCCCGCGGCGCGGGGCCAGCTCGAGTTCCTCGGCCTCCGGGCGTGGGGCCGGGATCCCTTCGCGCGGGGCGGGTGGGCCTGGTTCAAGCCCGGGGAGGTCAACCGGTTCGCGGCCGAGATGGGGCGCCCGCACGGCCCGGTGCGCCTGTGCGGCGAGCACCTGGCCCACACCGCCCGCGGCATGGAGGGAGCCATGGAGTCCGGCGAGCGGGCGGCCCGGGACATCCTCGCCGCCTGACCCGCATCTCCCTCCGATCTCCGGCCGCAATTCTCGACCCCGACTCCCGGCCGGCTATCGGTATACGTCCCGGCGGTGTCCCACTTTCAGGACGACGATGATCAGCCTGGTCTCGGACACGCTGTAGAGAATCCGATACCGCCCCGCGCGCACACGGAAGACGTCGTCGTGTCCCGAGAGTTTCCTCGTCCCCCTGGGGAAAGGGTTATCCGACAACGCCAGCATCACGCGCGCAACGCGTGCCTGGTCCGCGCGAGGCAGTTTGCGTAGCTGTCTCTCCGCCGTGCGGGAGATCTCGACCTCATGTCTGGCCATTCAGCTCGAGTTCCCGGAGCACTTCGGCCAACGGACGTGTCGGTTCGTGTCGAATCTGCTTCAGATCCTCGATGTCCTCCAGTTCCTCGAGGCGATCGATCAGCGCCTCCTGAATAAAGTGGTTCATGACGATGCCTCTCGACTTGCAGTACCGCTCCAGGGCGTTCTTCAGGACTTCGTCCACCCTCGCGCTGATCTGTACCTTTCCCATGATTCCTCTGCCGGTGGATCCGGATTTGCTACCAAACGCTAACATTTGCTAGCACCCCGGGCAATCGCCGCGGCCGTCCCCCGCCCCGCGACGCGCCGGGGATCAGCGGCGACGGCTGCGCGAAGGTCCCGAGATGTCACCAAGCGACGTCGGCATGGCGCGACGGGACCATCAGCGCCGGGAATGCGGGAAGGGGCTGTACGGTGCGGGCGACCTCAAGCGAAACCTACGGGAGACGACCATGGGCGCAAGAGCCACGAGACCGGTCCTGGCCGCCGCGATGGGCGCCGCCCTCCTCACGGCGGGGGCGGCGGCAGACGACGCGGGCGAACGAGCGTTCGCGAACGAGCTTCGGATCCTGCCCGCGTTCACCGCTCAGCTCGAACACACGGTGACCAGGGGCGAGGAGAGCCGAAGCGAGACCGCACGGCTCGAGATGGACCCCGGGAGCGCGAGCTTCCGACTTTGCTACCAGACGCTCCCGATCGAGATCTGGCGCGCGGGCGGGAGGGTCATGACCGTACCGTCGGGAGCCGGCAAACCGACGCCGGTTCGAGCGGAGCGCGCGGGCAAGCTCGCCGCGCTGCTGTTCATGGTCGGGAGCGGAGCGGTAACGCGGAAGA
Source organism: Gammaproteobacteria bacterium (assembly GCA_965223775.1). Taxonomy (GTDB): domain Bacteria; phylum Pseudomonadota; class Gammaproteobacteria; order HK1; family HK1; genus JAJDXW01. The sequence continues at coordinate 502,598 of OZ245021.1, forward strand.
TGGACGTGACCCTGGAGCCGCACGAGACCCACGTTGGCTACGTGCTGTCGCCGCGGGACGAAGCGAACCCGATCGAGTGGATCCGCTACGAGTTCGACGGCGTTGGTCTGCACCGCGCCTCGGTGCTCGAGCGAGGCGGAGAGCTGCACCGCATCGTGCTGAGCCAGCGCGAGCCGTACCGGGCACATGCGTCCGCGCCCGAGACCGAGGCCGGGTCCGAGGCCGGCTCCGAGGCCGGGCCCGGGGATTTGCCGGCCGTACCCACCCTGGCCACCTGAGACACCCGGGCCCGGAGAGCGGCGTCGTGGATCGGTCCACCGCGGAGGCGTCCGGGGGCCGAGCCCGGCCCCGGCCGGGCCGACCAGCCTGCATCGGGACAAGGGAGGAGCGGAGGTGAACTTGCTCACCGTCCGGCAGCTCTGCGAGAAGCAGGACGCACACGGACAACGGGTGCTCCGCGAGGCCGCCGAAGATGCGGCACGGGGCGCACTGGCCGCGGTCAGCGTGGAGATCGCCCTCCTGACCCTGCTCCGGGACCGTCCGGCCAGCGCCGATGTTCGCAGGCTCCTCACCCGCGCGGGGATCGGGCACGAGCCCATGGAGAGCGCCCTCGGCCTCGCTCTTCAGAGCCAGCCTCGAGGCAGGGCCGGGGCCCTCCCCGCGTTCGGCGGGGCCCTGGAGGCCCTGCTCCGGGCGGCGACCTCGCTGGCCCTCGACGAGTACGGCGAGAAGGCGGTTGCGCCGGTCCGATGGATCGAGGCGATCCTGCGAAGGCGGGATCAGTGGACGGGGCTCCTCGCAAGACTGCCCGGGCTCGACGGAATCGGTCCGTCCGCGCTCGCTGCGCCTCGGGTGCGAAGCGGCGAGGACGAGATACGAACGCCGGTGGGGGAGCTTGAGGACTGTGCCGAAGACCTGATCGCGAGAGCCAGGAGCGGGGAGATCGATCCCGCGGTCGGCTTCGAGAGCGAGATGAGCGCGATCGCGGCGATTCTCCTCCGGCGGCGGCAGAGCTCCGCGGTCGTGGTGGGAGAGCCCGGAGTGGGCAAGACCGCGTGTGCCCTCGCCTTTGCGCGCGCGATCGCGCTTGGCGAGACGAGGATCCCGGCTGCCCTCCGAGACACCCCGGTCTGCGAGCTGATCCCCGCGCGGCTTCGGGCCGGAGGCTCGTGGCAAGGCGCGGGCCAGGAGCGCCTGGAGACGGTGCTCGCCGAGGCGCGCCGAACCGACGCGATCCTCTTCGTCGACGACCTGGACGCGCTCGCCGAGCCGTCGGGCGGGGCGGGGGCAGAGCTGCTGCGGATGCTGGTGCGGAGCGGAACGCGGATGCTCGCGACTTGCGGCTGGCGCGAGTGGCGGCGTTGCATCGAGCCCGATCCCGCGCTCGCGAGACGCCTCGCCGCGGTGCGGATCGAGGAGCCGGGGCAGGAGAAGGCGCTGGCCATCTTGCGCGAGGCGAGCGGCCGGCTCGCCGAGCACCACGGGGTGGCGGTGAGCGAGGACGCGGTCCTCGAGCGCTGCGTGCGTCTCTCGCACCGCTACATCGTGGGAAGGCGCCTCCCGGACAAGGCGATCGCGGTCCTCGACTCGGCGTGCGCGCGCGCGAGGATGCGCGAGGAAGGCAGCCGGAGCGTTGGCCCGGATGACGTGCACGGGGTCGTATCGGAGCTGGCTGGGGTGCCGTCGCGGAATCTCCTCGGCGACACGGCGGCGAGCGGACTCGCCCTGGAGGAGGCGCTGTCGAAGCGCGTGGTCGGGCAGCCGGACGCGCTTCGGCGGTGCGCGGACCAGGCCCGCGCCTGGCTCGCCGGACTGTCGGACCGCCGGCACCCGGTGGGGGCGCTCCTGTTCAGCGGCCCCTCCGGGGTCGGCAAGACCGAGACCGCGCATGCCCTTGCCGACACCCTCTTCGCCGGGCGGATCCTCACCGTCAACCTGTCGGAGTATCAGGAGGCGCACACCGTTTCGGGGCTGAAGGGCGCCCCCGCGGGGTACGTGGGATACGGCGAGGGCGGGGTGCTGACGGAAGGGATCCGGAAGACCCCCTGCTGCGTGGTGCTGCTCGACGAGATCGAGAAGGCGCACCGCGACGTCATCGAGATGCTGTACCAGGTCCTCGACCGCGGCTGGATGGAGGACGCGGAAGGGATCGAGGCCGACTTCTCCAACGCCGTCATCATCCTGACGAGCAACGTCGGCGACCGGCTGATGGAGGAGATCGGAGCGAGGAGCGGGCCGGAGATCGAGGCGCGCATCGAGCGCGAGATGCTGGCCGATCTGCACCGCGTGTTTCCCCCCGCGTTCATCGGCCGGCTCCAGGTGGTGCCCTATCGGGCCCTTTCGGCGGAGACCCTGGAGAGGATTGCGGCGCTTCGCCTGCGCCGGCTGGCGGAGCTCTACGCGGCGTCGCATCGCGCACCGCTCTCGTTCCACGAGTCGATACTCGGCTGGTTGTGCGAGCAGGTGAAGTCCTCGCGCCAGGGCGCGCGGGTGCTCGACACGCTCATCGCCCGCTCCGTCCGCCCGGCCCTTGCGGAACACATATTGAACCGGTTGGCGGAGGGAACGCCCCCGGGCGCGCTCCAGGCAAGGCGCACCCCCGATGGGCGAATCGAGATCGCATCCCGGCCGGGGTGCGGAGCGGGGGAGTGAGGTCGTTCAGGGTGCGCCGATATCCGTGGCGCAAGGCCGGGCTCGCCCTTGCATCGGGACCGGGGCGGGAATGTACCGGACCGACAAGGGCCGTCAAGCGCGCAATCGGGATCGCGGGCGCGGATGCGGTCCGCGTGGTGCTGCTCGGGGATCGCCGGCATGCAGACCGGATCCTCGAGGGCTTGGGAACGGACCCGCCCCCGGAAGCGGTGCTTCGCGTCGCCGCGAGACCCGGACTGGTGGTCGCGGACGCAACCGGCGCCGGCGAGAGAAGTCTGCGCCGCCTCGCCCGGGCGCTCCCGCGGGGCAGGCCCATGGACGGCATCGGGTACGTCGTGGGTCTCGACGGAGAGGGCGAGGGGAAAGGGGAGGGGGAGGATGGTGGGGCAGAGCACGCGGCTCGCCTCGCTCGACGCCTCGGGTTTCGCGCCGCGCTGCATCTCGTGATCCCGGGCGAGAGCGCCCACCCGATCTTCGAGCCGTGCCCCGACCCGGCCGTTCCGGACGCGCACGCCCTCGCCCGTGGCCTGCAGGAACGGCTGGTGCACGCCTGGCTTCACGGGGCGGGCCGCCCGGATCTCGGGAGGACGACCGCCGATCCGGACACGCCATTGGAGGTTCGGGTGGAAGCCGCGATCGGGAGATCGCGATCGGAATCACTGGTCGTGTCGTCGCTTGCGTGGGGCGGGCAGGGGTTGGCGGCGGCTGTCGAGAGCACCGCGGACCGCACCGAGCCCCTGGACCTGCACGCCCGGAGGGGATGGGCCGGATCCGCGGCGCTCGCGGCGGGAATCGTGCTCGGCGCGCTGGGGGGATTCACGCAGGCGGAGCGCGCGGCAGGATTGGGTCAGGCGTTGTCCGTTCTCGCACCGGTGCTTCCGGGCGCCCGTGCGGACCCGGGCGCGCTCGCGGGCGAGGCGAAGGCGCGTCGATACGCGAGGGCGGCGGCGGCACTGGAGCGTGCGGCAGGGCCGAGCGTCTCGAGTCCGCTTTCGGGTCTCCACCCGGGATCGGCGGCGCTGCGCACGCTGGCGCGCCGGGCGGTGACGGACGTGATCGTACGTCCGGCGCGAACGGTAGTACGGGAGCGGATCGCGCGCGACCTCGGACCGGGGGCCGATCCCGACGAGTGGTTGGGCCGGGCGGGCGCCTTGCTCGCGGGGACCGGGAGACGGGAGTCGTCCGGTGCGGCCGCCCTCGTCGCTGCCGCGTACGATTCATCCGAAGAGAGGTGGAGGAGATACCTGGCCCACGCAACCCGCCGGATTCCCGCCGCGCCCGCCCCGCCAAGCGAAGAGATCGAGGGCGGCTTCGCCCGGACGATGACGGCGTGGTCCCGGAACCGATACACGAAGAGCTCGCTGCTGGTGCACGCGAGACGCGCCGCGGGCGCAACCGGGTGGCGCGCGAGGATGACGGCCCTTCGGGCGATGGAGACCGCCCTCGGCGCCGGCGAAGGGCAATGGCTGTCGTCCGGCGGGAGCGACCCGGGGCTCGAACGGATCCTCGCCCGGGCCCGGGGGGTGCTGGACGAGAAGACCGTCGAGAGGGGTCGCGCCGCCGCGAGCCGTGCCGAACAAGCGGCACGGGTGGAGATCGAGGGCCTGCGCCTCGGCGGCGCATACCGGCTCGTCGACCTGGCCGGGGACGAGGGTCCGGCGCTCGCGGCGGCCGCGCGGCGGCTGCTGCGCGCCCTTGAGGCGTTCGCGAGTGAGGATCTCCTGGCGTCGGACCGCGCAAGGTCCCGAAGTGTGGCTGCGACCGGCTTCACGGCGAGGAGCCTTCTCGCGAGCTTGAAGAGGCTCGATCGGCGGCTCGCCGAGACCGGGGTCGACCGGGGCCTTCGCGAATGGCTGAGGGTCGAGATCGAGACGGCGGCCTTCGACGAGGCCGCGGACCGGATCGAGGCCGCCACCCTCGGGTCGTTCGTCGCGGAGGAGAGGGCCGCGATCCGGGAGATCGAGCGTCTCGCCCGGGCGAAGGGCTCATACCGGGCGGCGATCCGGATCGGATCGGTCCGCGCGAGGCTCGAGGAGGCAACGTCCCGCGCGGCGCTCCGCGCCATCGAGGAGGAGGATCCCCTCGCGGTCGAGTTCGACGCGGGCACGGACCGCCACGCGGTGCTGGATCGCGTGGTTGCGGGCATCGAGCGGCTGGACACGCTGCACCGGGAGGAGGTCGAGTTCGGGGGCTTCGAGTGGGAGGAGCTCGGACGGACGCTTCGCGGCTACCGGACCGGGGACCGCTCGTCGGTGCTCACGCGGATGGTGGAACGGGCAGGGGACTACGCAAGGCGGGGGGCGGCCGGATGCGGCGAGCCCTTGCAAGGAGACCGGGGGTCTCCACCGGGAAGTTACCCGGAGCGCGCCCGGGCGGCCTTCGCGCGCCGGCTGGACGCGGTGTGCCGGGCGGCCGGAGCGAGGTCGGCGGCGGCCGTGGAAAGCCGTCTCCGAAGCTTCTATCGGGAGCACCTCGCTTGGCGGTGGCCGTACTCGGACGAGCCCGGGGCGCCGGCCGTGCCGCGTTCGACCCTGGGCGAGCTGCTGCGAAGAACCGAGGGCCGCAAGGTCGAAGAGCTGTCTCCGGACCTCAAGCACATCATCGAGCCGTGGCGCCGAAACCGGGGGGGAGAACCGGTGCTCGAGCTTGCCGTCGAGTGGCGGACCGCGCCCGAGCGGGAGCGCAACGCGGAGCATCTCGTCTCGTATCGCCTCGACGGGATGAAGGAGCCGGCGGGCGGGCACCGCGAATGGCGCTACGGGGATCGACTGCGCGCGCGCCTGCGGCTTGCGAAGAACTCCCCGCTCCGATTCGCGGGCGGCGCCGCCGAGGCGTCCATCCCCATCGGGGAGGGAAGCTGGGTCCGGAGCCTGGCGACCGGCGCCGCCGCGGCCACCTTCGTGATCGAGGCGCCGGTAACCGGAGCCGGCGCCAAGGAAGGGAAACTGCGCATCAGCGCGACGTTGCGCGTGATCCGCGAGCCGCGGGCGACCCGCGCCCCGGTCCGGGTCCGTCCTCCGCGGGCCACGACGCGCCCCATCCAGGCAAGTCGGGGTCCTCTCGCCGGTCTACCGTAAGCATCCAATCCAATCGCAAGCTGCGGAGGCTGGCATCATGGCAATCATCGCCGCGAAGTTCCCCGACATCCAGGGGGAGAGCCGGATCTCGGGCTACGAGGACCAGGTCGAAGCGATCGGGATCCGCGACCACATCGGACTGAACCTCTCGCGCGGGGTCCGGCCGTCGCAGGGCCGCACCGCGGGCCGCTCGCGTCACTCGAGCATCGAGCTCATCCGTTATCGGGACCGCGCGTCGCCGAAGCTCTCGCAGGCCTGCTCGGCCGGAGAGAACCTCGGAGAGGTCGAGCTCACCTGCTTTCGCACCCTCGAGACCGGAATCGTGCCGTACTTCTCCTACGTCCTGACCGAGTGCTTCGTGCCGCGGGTCGAGACGGAGACGCTGGACGGGTCCGCGAGCGCCCTCGGGCCGCACCTCGACGAGGAGACCGACATGGCGCCGTCGTACCACGGCATGGGGGCCGTCGTCTCCGCGCTCGCCCGCGCGCGGCTCGACCTCCCGGTCGCCCCGCGCGCGTTCTTCCCGAGCGTGCGCGGGGTGCCGCGCGCGCGCCAGATCGAGCGAGTGTGGCTCAACCCGGCCGTCGTCCGCTGGACCTACACCCCTTACGAGCACGGGGTGCCCGGGGGAGCGGTCGAGAAGGGCTGGAACGTACAGCAGGGCGTGGAAGCCTGACCTTCGGAGGAGAGAGCAATGGCCGATTTCCTGGTAAAGATCGACGGGATGGAAGGAGAGGCGACCCTCTCCGGCTACGAGGGATGGATCGAGTGCATGTCGATGAAGCATGCGATATCGCTGCCGGTCGTGGCCCAGGCCTCCGGGCGCACCGAGGGCACCTCGCGGCACGGCGCGATGCTGATGCTCCACGCGATCGACAAGGCCACGCCGGCGCTCAAGCTCGCCTGCGCGGCCGGCGCGAACGTGGGCGACGTCGAGGTGCACCGCATGCGCATGATCGGGGGGCAGTCGCGGCCCGTCGAGCAGATCAGGCTCGCCAAGGTGATGGTGAGCGAGGAAGGACTCGACACCCCGATCGACCCCGAGACGAACGAGCTCGGCGGCGAGCCGGACGAAGTCTTCGCGCTCGCCTACGCCGAAATCCGCTGGACCGCGCAGCACTACGTGGACGGGGTGGACTCCGGCGCGGTCGAGGGAGGCTGGTCCACGGCTACGCAGAGCGTCCTGTAGGCGGCCGAGTGGTCGGGATGACCAGCCGCTACCTTGCGTCGCTCGATCTCGACCGTGGGGACGGAAGCGCTCCGATTCCGATCGCGGGCCTCACCTTGCGGGAGGAGTACGGCGCAGGCTGGGAGGGGCGAGCCGTGCTCGCCCTGTCCGCGGATACCCCCCTCGGGATCGGGGAGATCCTCGGTGCGGTCCTCGCAAGAGGCATCGTTCCCGGGGCCGGGGTCATCGTGCGTCTCGCCCTGGCGAACGAGGGTCCGGCGGCGCAGGACCGGGCGGGGGCGGTGCGTTCCTGGCCATGCGTGATCGCCCGGATCGATCCCGAGCCGCCGCCTCCCGACGCGAGTCGCGCGCAGTGCGTGGTGGAGCTCGTTGACCCTGTTCGCCGCCTCTACCCGGTCGCGATTCGGGCCGTGTTCGCCGGGAGGTCGATCGGCGAGATGACCGGCGGCGCGCTCGCGCTCGCGGCCGGTGTGGATGCGGCGCCCTCGCTCTCCCCGATGCTGCCCGGGACCGGACCGGTTACCGTCGTCGACGAGACACGCGAGGCCCTCTCCTCGATTCCGTACGCGATCGCATGCGGCGAGCGGTTCGGGGAATGGCTGGAACGAGTTCATGCCCCGCTCGGCGTTCGGAGCGAGCTGCGCGGGCTCGCCGGCGGAGGGATCGATTGGACGCTCTCCGATCGGGCCCCCACTGGTGAGCCCATCGAGATGAGTCCGGTGTCGGGCGAAAGCGAGGAATGCCTCGGCCCGGCCGGGGTCCGGATCCACGCCATGCACGGCCGGGCGGGCCAGGCTCGGCGCGGCGCGGTGCTGGACGACATCGAGGAGCCGGTGGTGTGGCGGTTCGAGTCCGACCTCCCGGTCGGGACTCTCATCGAGGGCGCCGGGGTCGGCCCGGACGAAGCGTACCGTCGCGCGGCCCTCGATGCCGAACGTGCATGCATCGATCTGCTCACCCTCGAGATCGGGTCACGGCAGCCCCTCCTCTGCCCGGGGAGCCTCATCCGGATCCGGTCCCTCGACCTCGCGGACATCGAGCGCTGGCAGGTCGGACGTGTCGTGCACGAGGTTCGCGGCGGAACGTATGCGAACCGTGCCCTGATCTTTCGGGGAGACGCCGCATGGCGCCCCTGCGCGCCCGCCCCGCCCGCCCCGCGCACCGTCACCGCCGTCGTGGCGGGAGGAGAGGGCGTGCTTGCGAACGAGCCCGTGCCGCGCGATCGCCTCGGGAGGATCCCGGTCCGGATCCCGTTCACGGGGGGAGGGCGCGCCGGCGATGGGGCGAGCGTGGCGGCGCGTATCAGTCTCCCGATGGTCCTCCCGATGGCGGGGGCGCTCCACGGGCTCGCCCCGGTACACCGCAACGGCGACGCGTGCCGGGTAACGGTTCACCATCCGTTCCACGCGGAGATCGATGGATTCGTGTACCGCGAGGCGCGGCAGCTCTACGACGGCAGCGGGCTCGCGCCCGGCTGGACGGGGATCATCGTCGAGCACGACGGCGGGGGGGCCTGGTCGGGATGGACGTTCGAGCGGGCCGGCGAGGAGCCGGCATGAGCGCCGTTGCCTGGGAGAGCGGCGTCGGCAGGCTCGGGACGGGGCCGATCGTGCCCCTCGCGGCGCTCGTCCTTCGCGAGCACGCGGCGGGGCTCGGCTGGAGTGGATGGGGGCGGGTGCGCCAGGCGGACCGGGCATCCACCGCGGCGCTCTTCGCGCGGGCGCAGGAGCATGGGCTCGTTCCGGGCTCCCCGGTCATACTCTCCCTCTCTCCGGCGGGGGAGGGTCCGGTGAGGAGCTGGCCCTCGATCCTCACCGATCTGGAGGTGCGCTCCGGCACCGACACCGCGCCGACCGTTTTCGTGCGGGTCGCCGATCCGCTGACGCACCTCGGGACCCGACCGCTCTTCGGGGTGTTCTCGGCGCTGTCGCCGGCCCGCATCGTGGTCGAGTGCCTGGCCCGAGCGGCCGGGGCGGGAGCGGCGGCCGGGTCGCTCCAGTTCTCCCATCCCTCGTTTCCGACCGTGCGGGCCCGGGAGAGAGTGGGAGAGGATCTCGAGGACGTTCCCTGCGCGATCGCGAGCGGCGAGCCGCTCCTCGATTTCATCCGGCGCTTCCTCGACGGCATCGGAGCACGGATCGTGGTTCAGGGGCTTGCGTCGGGCGAGATCGAACTGGATCTGACGGACCGCGGGGAGGAACGGACACGAGGCACGACCGGTGCGGTGCGGCTCTGCGCGTCGTTCGAGGCGCGGCTCGGGAGAGGGACTCTCAGCGTGCGAAGGCTGATCGTCGAGCGCGCACCGGGCAGGGGCTCGCAGAGCGCGGCCGAAGCGAGCACGACGAACGAAGCGGCCGGCGGTCCGCAGGGTCCGTCTGGACCGCCGTCCGGGGAGGACGGCCGCCAGGAGCGGCTGGGCGGCCCCGGCGCGAATGGCTCCGTATCCCGGGCGTTCGCCCTTTCGGAAGCGCCGGGGATCCGGGGCGGCGGGCGCATCGAGCTGACCCACGAGGCCGTTGCGGGCACGCGTGAGTGGCGGGTGCTCGCCACCACCCACCGGCTGGCCGACCGCGGATACCGGAACGAGAGTTTCCTCGAGCAGTACGATTCGAGCCCCCGTGCCGATCGACTCGCCGGCTGGCCGTCGCCGCGGACGCTGACGGGAGTGGTGGACGAGGACGGCCTGGAAGAGGGCGCGCCGGTCCCGGTCGATGCCCGCGGGCGGATCCCGGTGCGGCTCTCGTGCGACGCGCGCACGGCCGTGCGCCTCCCCTTCATCCTTCCGTCCGCCGGCGCCGTCCACGGCTTCGCTCCCGCCTGCTGCCGGGGGGACCGGGTGCGGGTGCGGGTACACGGCCCTCTCCGGGCGGAAATCGAGGGAGCACGGTGGAGCGAGGCGCGCGCGCCGGACGAGGTGGCGAGGGGTTCGGCCCAGGCGATGCAGGCCGATACCGGGCTGGGGGTGGCCTTCCACCCGGCCGAGCGCATTGCGGAGATCGTGGGATGAGCGAGGAGGCGGCGCTGTCGGAGGCGGAGATCGCGCGGCTGTTTCGGCGCGAGGTATTGGTGAGCGAGGCCGATCTGAGGGTCGACGCGGCCGCCCGCATCGACCGGGGCGCCGCCGGGGACGACGACACGAAGCTCGAGGACGCGCGGACCCACGTGCGGGGCGACGCGAGCGAGCACTTCGGGGACCGGGAGCGGCACGTTGCCGGGAAGTACGAACGCTCCGTGGGGGGGAGCGATCAGTTCCTCGTCGGAGAACGGTACGAGGAACGGCTCGAAGGCGGCGTCGACTATCGCGCGAGTCTTGAGTCGGAGGCGATCGTGGGCGGCGCCTACGCGGGCGTCGTCGCCGGGCCGTGCCTGCGGCTCTCGGGCTGGGTGGACTACCTCGCTTGGGGGGGATGGGCGGAGGCCGACGCGGCAAGGGTCGAGATCGCGGGGGTGATGGTGCGCTCGCACCTCGCCTACTGCCACTTCGCCGGCGCGCGGATCGTTCGGGCCTCGAGCCTCATTGATGACTTCGCCACCCGGATAGAGAACTTCGCGGCGGGTGCCGAAACCTATGGAACCGCGATCCATATCGGCGCGCCCGGATCGGGCGTCACTCTGGAGACCTGACGAATGAGCCTGAACGAAGGCGCGGAGGCGAACCCGGTCGAGGCGCTGCTCCCGTTCCTCGACAAGGGCGGCGATGCGGACGGAGTGGGACGCGATCCCTGGCACGGAGACGAACGCCTCCGGGTGGCGGCGGCGGGAGGGATCGTGCTCCGCGAGCGGGCCACCGCGGTGCTGGCCCGGGCGTACACCGACACGGTGGAAGGAGACTCGCGAACGCAAGTCAGCGGGGACTTCGAACGTACCGTGGACGGGGATGCCTCGCTCGACGTCGAGGGCGGCACCGACGCGCTCGATGTCGAGGGCGAGGCCGCGATCGAGTTCGACGAACGGATGGTGCGCATGTCAGGGACGATCGAACGCAACTGGACCGGCTCGATCACCCGGATGGCGGGCATGGAGGGGATCATCTGCGGTGGGGCCTACACGAAGGTCCACGCTGGCCCCTCGATGACGGTCTCCGCCCTCGCGACCGGTGACGTCTACGGGGCCTGCGCGAGATTCGCGGGCGCCAGGGTGCACGTCGCGGGGCTGCACTACCGGGCGGCCAGGGTCGCCATGTGGAACACCGGCGCCTACGTGCGCAGCGCCGGCACGGTGGTCGAGCCCCTCATCGGGAGCCCGGGCCCGGGCGGACCCGCGAAATCGCTCAAGGCGAAGGCGGCGCGGATCATGAAGGGAGTGGGCGCGGTGCTGCCCTTCGTCGACATCGCGATGGGAGTCGTGGCGCTCCCCGCCGGCATCGCCATGCTCATCGCGAGCGCGGTCCGCAAGAAGCAGCCCGAGCCGCCGGCCGGCCCGCCGCGGGTGCGGATGCGCAACGGGATGCGCGTCGTCAACGCCGGGCTGGAGCTGCATACGTGAGCGCGGTGATGACATGGGGCCCGGGGATGTCGATGGCCATGCCGGACGTGTGCATGACCCCGCCCGTCGCGATCCCCGCCCCGTTCCCGAACATCGCCTCGAACGCCCTCGCGATCCCGGCGTACTACACGATCATGATCAACGGGATGCCGGAGCTGAACACCCTCTCGATGTACGCGATCACGTCGGGGGACGAGGGGGGCGCGTTCGGCGGGGTCGCGAGCGGGACCGTCGTCGGCCCCGGTCGCCCCATGATGGGCTCGGCCGTTTGTTGCGTGGGCGGCGCCCCTTCCTGGCGGCTTGCCGCGCCGACGCTGCAGAACCTCACCAACGCTCCCGGGACGACGATCGTACCGAGCCAGACGATCAAGCTCGTGCTCCGCTAGGATGTCGAATGACATTGGAAGTGGCACTCTTGCCACCATTCCTGTCCGTAAAACCTGGCCACCATTCTTGTCCGATTCGGACGAAGCGAGAGAAGGAGATTCTAGATTTCTTCGCCTAGAACAGCAGGATGAAGCGGTCAAGCAAACTCGTTCACATCGGACCGGAGCTCTCACGACATCCCTATCGTGTCGTAAATGATTGATTCTTCGTCAAAGGCCGACTTTGGCGACAATGATTTCTGTCCGTGACGCAGGCCACGGGGAAGGGTACCTTTTGGTTTTACCCGCTAAAACAGCGAGGTATGGATTCTCGATACGATCTTGATGCGTCGAAGTGTCATTCAGTAGACAGATCTGTGGTGGCTAAACTATTGATATTCCGTTGGATGGCAACTGGTCGCCAAGAATGGGAAACCCAAGGGGCGGACGGGACGGACGCAAGGGAGTGCTCAACGCGGGGGAGCCGCACAGCGAAGCTCAGGAAGGCAAGGGGATCCGGTCGCGGGTGCTACGCCGGCATCCCAACTCTGGGGCGAGTGAGACTTTGAGGCGTCCCGGCGGGTGACACTCCCGGTCAGCGGCGACGCTTCTCAACAAGACGCGAATAGGCCTCGGAACAATGCCGGCGCGCAAACGAACGGGACGACCCAGACCATCCCCCAGCCTGGGGCCTTTCAGCCTGCCCTTACGCTCGACGGCTACCCAGCGCCGGACCCGGATGTTGTCTTTCACGTAAGTCCGTGAGGGATTTTCCGGATTATTTCTGATCGAGCGAGGCTCGATTTGTCGCATTGCTCCGGCTTTGTCGGAGAGCAAGGGCAGCGCGGATTGCGCGGGGCGCACGCGCCGGCGTTGCGTTGGTCGCGGTGATCAGGTGGATGCGGAAGACGGTTCAGAACGGCCAGTTGGGAGGTTCCAAGAGTTCGAGCTGTGCGTCGTTGCGGGGGGATTCATCGCGGAGCTGTCGTTCGAGTTGTTGGTAGTGGCGTTGGATTTGAGCGAAGTATTGGTTGTCGAAGGCGATGGCGAGGTCGTTCAGGAGTTCGGCGATGTGGGCGGCGGCCTCGTCGCTGAGCTCGTTGGGCACGAGGAGGCAGGGGAGGTTCATGGCCGCAGTTCCTCGACGGCGTGCTGGAGGTGCTCGGGGTTGACGGTTCGGGCGTTGTCGAGTGCAGCGGCGGACAGCGCGTAGTGGGCGATGGGTTGATGAGCCGGGGCAGCCCGCGCGCGGCCTGGAACAGCGCCTCGACGGCGGGGGGGGCTCGAACAGGGGGATTTCGCAGCCGGCCAGGCGCAGTCGATGGGTGAGGTAGTCGTCGAGTTCATTGCGCTCGAGCCCCGGGAGGTGATGGCGCACGACGAGGCGCTGGGTGAGCGATTCGTGCACGGCCATCGCGAGGCGCCGTCGCAGCTCGGTCAGCCCGACCAGGAGCAGGCAAAGGCGATGCTCGGCGTCCATGGCGAAGTTGGTGAGCAGCCGCAGGTCTTCCAGGACGTCGTTTCGCAGGTGCTGCGCTTCGTCGATGACGAGCACGGGGAGCTGCTTGGCCTCGCACACCAGGCGGGTGATCTCGGCGCGGATGGCGCGGTAGGCGGTGGCGCGCGAGCGTTCGGTGGGAAGGCCGAGCTCCCATCCGATGGACTTGTACATGTCGAGCACGTTGCCGGTGGTGAGCGAGACGTAGCACACGCGGTACCGGCCGGGATGCAGCGTGGCGGCGACGTTGCGGCACACGGTGGTTTTGGTGCGAAGTGCGTTCGCCGCCGCGAGAAGGCTCGAGGCCCGCTTGGCCCTCGCCACGACCGCTTCGAGCTCGTCCAATGTCCCCGGCAGCCGGGCCGACAGAAAGTCCGGCAACAGGCTGAATGGAGTTGCCCCGCCTATGCAAAGCTCCGCATAGGCGGTTATGTTGATGTCAACATAAGGCGAACAGCCCCCAGCGCGCCGCCTCGAGAGTCGGCCCTGGTCTGCCGGCGGCTCGGAAAGGGCGCGTCCAGGAGCGCCGGCGCGTCGTCGGCCAGCGACAGGCGCGCCTCTCCGTAGCCGTCATTGCGCTTCAGGAACTGCCACGCGCGCGGACCGCCGCCGGCCGCCATGCCGCCACCGGAACCCCGGCCCGAATCCGCTTCGCTGCCGGACGCGGCCGCCTACCAGCGGAGCGTCAGGCGGAACTGCACCCCGTGCTCGGGTGCGTCGTCGTTCGCAGGCTCGCGCCGCGCGACGTCGAGGCTCATCGCGAGGTGCGGCGCGGGCGACCAGCGCGCGCCCGCGCGCCACGTCCGGTCGCCGGCCTCCGCGAGCCCGAGACCCGCCCAGGGCGTCATCACGCCGCGTCCGCCGAACGCGCCGAAGCCGTAGCCGACCTCGCCCTCCAGACGCCGTTCCGCCTCGAACTCGCCGAAGCCGTAGCCGATCTCGCCTTCGAGACGGCGCTCCGCCTCGAACTCGCCGCCGGGCGCGAGACCCGCCGCGTCGCGCGCCGACCACAGACGCTCCACCCCGCTCGACGGCGTGCCCCACACCGGCGCCAGCGTCAGCGATCCTTGCGCCAGTGCGAACGACATCCGCGCGGGTATGCGTGCGTGAGAGCTGGCCTTCAAGCTCCAGCCTTTCGCCGATCCAGTGACGCACCCCGACCGCGGCGCTCAAGCCATTGCCGTCGATGGTGGAGTCTGCCGTTGATACGGACGGCGGCCCGGACTGAGAGGGAACGACGATCGGGATCCGATGCTCGACCTCGAAATCCACGATGGCGAGGGCCTCGGCATAGATGCTGGTCCGTTCGCCGGCGTCGAAGTGATACCCCGCGCCCAGGGCGAAAACGGTCTGCTTGCTGTCAAGGTCGACAGGCGTGTGCGCCACCTCGTTCCTGAAGTCCTTGGTCTCCCTCGACCAGGCGCCCTTCAGGTAGAGCGAATCGAACACTTCCCAGGAGCCGACGATCCCGAAGAGCTGTCCATCCGCATCATCCTCCAAAGGGGCGGTGGCGGTGTTCTCGGTCTTGGACACGTCCGCCATCAGCTCCAGGTAGCTGTAGCTGAATTCCGCTGCCTGGCTGCTTGCCGGAAGGCTCGCGAGAATGGCGAGGGCGACCGGTCTTCCAAATCGCTTCACGATGCATCTCCCCATGGTCAAGGTCGACCGCGCCACAGGCGTCCATCCTCTCCGAGAGCGCAACCCTTTCCCAGGGATGGATGCCGCTCAGGGTGGCTCCGACCCGGTCCGCGCTGATTCCGGCGTATCCGTGTCGCAATCATGCTCCGCCAAGGTGATGTTCCGTCGGCGAAGGTCCGGATTCGGCAATGGTTCGTCCTGGACCAGGGTCACAGAATCGTTGTTCTCGCCTTCAACCGTTCCGGTCCGCGTGACGGTGAAGACGAGACTGTCGACCCCGAATGCGTAGCCCTCCTGCTGCACCGCGATGGGCAGGTTCGGCTGGCCATGTGCGTTGCCTGCAACCGCGGACAGCGCGCCGAGCGCCGAAACGAGCACGAGCCCCACCCTGAGTGCGCGGGCGGCGCATGGACGCAGAGCCGACCGGAACGCGCATTCGGACCGGTCGCGCCATGCCGTCGGGGCGTTGGATGAACGGCTGTCGTGCGAGATCCGTTGGTCGGGGCGGCGAGGGAAGATGCGTTCGGCCATCGGGCACTCCTCGTTGTCGGCTCATGCAGCACGGACGCTGCTCATTCGAGCCGGTCCCAAGGGGTTGCGTCTCGCTCGCGCACGTCATTTGCCGGGCGCTTCTTCGGTCCAGGCGACACCGCACCCTTCCGCGCATCGCGCCCGCGGCACGGCGAGCGAAGGATTCGACGTGCTCGCGCGCTACGAGGACAACCGAAATGGCAGGATCACGTGCAAGAAGGTGCGGCGTCACGGGACCGCGCCCGTTCGACATATTGAGCGGGCGAGACGCTGGAGGGAGACCGGGAAATGAAACACCCGCCGGAGTTGGCGACCGCCATCGAAGAGGCAAGGCGGCAAGCCCGAAGTGCATACGAGACTAATGACACGAGCATGAGCAGGAGTGGGAGGCAGATCGGATGATGAGAATCACGTTGCTGGTGCTCGGAGCGAGCCTGATTTCCGGGTGCGCACCAGATGGCCCACTCGGCACGGTCGGAGCGATCGTCACCGCTCCGATCACGGCGCCGGTCATGTTCTTCTCGGCAAGGATGAACGACCGGGAGGATTTCCTGGAGAGGGCGAGGAGGAACGATCGACCGTTGCCGCCGATCGATGCGAGCTCGAGGGCGAAGGCCCGGGCGATCCTTGAGCAGGCGCTCGAGCGCGGGACGGTTGACCAGGGCCTCTACTGGCAGAACAACGAGGACGCGAGCGGCTATGCGGCGGGTGGGTTCACCGTGCTCGAGTCCGGCGAAACGGACGACGGTCGGACTTGCCGGGAAGTGCTCATCGAGACCGCCATGGAGCGACGCCCAACCGACCAGCGAGTGCGGACGTACTGCCACGACGCCACGGGTTGGAGCGAAGCCACGGGCACCGGGGAATGAGCGGCAACGGCGACACGAGGACTGAGCGCAAGGAGGCGGAGTGGGTCATCCGCCAGGGCTTCGCCTGTGTCTGGGTGAAGGATCCGATCGCTCAAGTGCATGGCCGCGGCCGGCAGGATCGCGCCGTTCGCCGACGGCCGGAGCGCGGTTGACCGCCTGTTCCGAGATGGTATCGGTGGCGGCGGCCGGGCGGCGCCCGCACCCCCGGACGGGGATGTGGGCGAAGGGGCCGGGAGTTCAGGCGAAGCCGATCTCGGGGTGAACGTGCTCGGGCCGGCGCTCCTCGCGTGGCGGGTAGCCGAAGAGGTCCTTGTACGCCTTGGAGAAGTGCGAGGCGCTGACGAACCCCGCCGAGAGCGCGACCGACATCACCGAGTGCGAGGTCTGGCGGAGCAGGTGATGCGCTTTCGCGAGCCGCACCCGAAGGTAGTACCGGCTCGGCACGCACTTCAGGTGCCGGCGGAAGAGGCGTTCGAGCTGGCGGCGCGAGAGCCCCACCAGATCCGCGATCTGCTCGACCGCCAACGGCTCCTCGAGGTTCGCTTCCATGAGCTGCACCGCATCGACGAGGCGCGGCTGACCCGTGCCGATGTGCTGCACGAGCGGGCGGCGCTGCACGTCCCTGGTTCCCCGGATCCGATCGTGGACGAGCTGCTCGGCGACTGCCGCCGCGAGATGGCGTCCATGCTCGCGCGCGATGAAGTTCATCATGAGATCTCCCGGGGCGTCGCCTCCGGCGCAGGTGATCCGATCCCGGTCGAACACGCACACCCCGGTGGTGACCACGACCTCGGGATGATCCTCGATGAGCGCATCGCGGTGGTCCCATTGGGTGGTGCACCTGTAGCCGCGCAAAACGCCGCTCTTGGCGAGGAGACAGGCTCCGGTGTCGATCCCGCCCAGGACCACGTTGCGCTTGGCCAGGCGCCGGAGCCAGCGAAGGCACCTCTCGTGCACATGGTTCTCGACGTCGTCGCCGGTACACACGAGGACCAGGTCCGGGTTCGCGACCGCGTCGATCGGGAGGTCCGCATGGACCCGAACCCCGCTGCTCGCCCGCACCGGCTTGCCGTCCAGGCTCGCGACCTGCCACCGGTAGAGCTCGCGCCCGCTGATGCAGTTCGCCTTCCTCATCGGGCCGAGACTGGCGCCGAACGAAGCGATGTTGAAGGCCGGCATCAATGCGAACACGACTTCGTGCGGGCGGCGAGGGGCCCGCGAGGACCGCTCCGGGGTCTTCACCGGCGTCCGGATTGGCTCGAGATGCATCTCGATCGGCTCATGGATGTCGATGGAATCGAAGCTGTTCATCGGAGACATCCTCGTCGGTTTTGAACACGCCCCGAAGGTGCACCGGGGAATCGGGGGTTGGCAAGGGTTTGGGTGCCATCTTGGCGTGTTTACGACATTTGTTCGCCGCACGAGGGATACTGGGGGCGCACGGCCGGCCGGAGGGAGGCGGTGCCGGGCAGTGCAGGGGAACGGTCTGCGCGGGGACCCGCCGGGCACCCGGGACAGATGGGGAGCCGCCCCGTATCGAGAGGGGACCGGCCCGGCGCGTGCTGGTCCCGGACCTGGTCCGCCGGTGTTGGGCACGCAGCCGCCCCGATCGGCGCTGCGGCCGGCCGGGCTCGCGTCAGGGGAGGATGGCGGGGCGCGTGGCGGGGGACGTACGGACCCGCCGACGATGTTCGAAGGAAGCGAATTTCAAAAGATTTTCGTTCCACCGACCCTCCTCGGCAGATGGCCGGGGAGGGCCGGGGCGGCAATCAGTCGCGGGGCGGTTCCCCTGGCCCTGCGGCGCCGGTGCATACCTCGCGAAGGAGGCGTTCCGCCTTGGCCGGGCCGAGAGCCGCGAACGCGTAGCGGCGGTACAGATTGAGTCCGTGGCCGGCGGGAGGCGGGAACAGGAAGTACACGAGCCCCTCGCGAGCGATGAGACCGGCAACGACAGACTGGGGTTGCATGATGGCTCTCCGGTATGAGCTTCGGACCACGCCCCGATGTTGAGCACGAGGTTCCAAGAGAGCAAGTAGGATGGCGCGTTTGCGATAACTTTTGACGAGCGCGGGATACTCGCTACTCCCGAGCCGAAGGAGACGGGCCGGACTAGGCCGTGCCGTGCGAGGTGTTCGGCCGCTGCGCCCAGGTCGGTGTTCCGGAGCCCTCCGGCGGGGCCTTCGGGTCCGCCCAGTGCGCGCCGTCGCCGTCCAGGGTCGGGCTCAGGCGGGGAGCGACGGCGGACGGCGGTTCCGGTACTCCGGAGGGAGGAGCGGTACGGGCAGAGTCGGGTCCGACGGGAGACGGAGCGACCTCGCCGGCAAAGGGGTCCGCGTCGAATTCGACGGCGTGGACAGCCGCGTCCGGCGGCGGATCGGGGTCGGGAACACGCATTCCGGTCGGGCTGTCCAGGAACCGGATCGGCGGGCTCGCCTCCGACAGCTCATCCGCGTGCGTGACGCCGCTGCCGAGGTGCGAATCGAACCGGACGAACGAGAGGAGAGAGCTCGCGATGTCACCGGCCCTCGCCCAGAGCGAACGGGCCGAGGGGCGCGCGGTGGCGGCGATGGCGACCGGGGCCGTGAAGCCGGTGATTTGAGAGGCCACCTGATTGTAAATGGGAGCGTCTGCCTGATCGAGCCCGGAGTCGAGCACCGCCTGGACATGGGCGAGCGGATCGAGTCCCTGGCTCGTGTCCTGCGCCGCCATCATGTACGCGCCGCCGAGCTTGCTCGCCTCGTGGCGCTCGGCGTCGGAGAGGCCGGGGCCGTCCATCCGCGCGAACTGCTCTTCCGCAAGCGCTCTCAGGCGTTGCTCCAGCGCATCGGAGTCGACGTGCGAAGGGAGCTTCATCGGGGTCATCTCGTGCGTGGCTTCGGCGTCCGCGATCCCCGCCAGGTAACGGTCGAACGCATAGTGGTCGAGTTCGTCGATGAGACCCTGAAGGCGCCTCGCCTCCTCGGTGTCGCCCGCTTCGACGGCAGCGTTCCGCAACCCGGCGAGATACTCGTGGGCCTCGACCGAGGTCATCTCGGAAACGGACGCAGGGTTCATCCGCGGATCGGCGTGGCGGACTGCCTCGTGCGCCACGTCGGTGACTTCCTGCCGGGCGTCGTAGACGATGCGGAAGGCGGCGGTGTCCATGCTCGCCTGCGCATCGTCGCTCAAGAGCTTGTCCGGCCGCGCGCCGACCACCGCGTCGAAGCGGAACTCGTCGAACGACTGCCCGACGGATACCTGTCCCTTGGTGTACGTGCGCTCATGCGTGGAAGGGGGCGCCCAGGCCGGTTCGTACTGCAGCGCGTCTTCCCGAACGGGGGTGGAGAGCTCCGGCCGGGCCGCCGCCGGGCCCGCATCACCGCTCCCGTCGGGGGAGGAGCCGCCCGCTGGTCTCTCGGCGCTCTCCACGCGAGAAGGCGCGCGCGCGGCTTCTTCCGAGCTCTCGCCGGCTACCTGGTTGCGGGCAGTCTCCTGCAGGTCGGACGCGGTCTCCGAGACATCCTCCGCCCGCTGGTAGTGCGCCGCGTCCTCGGTCGATTGCGCCTCGCCGGCGAGCCCCGCGAGGTCCACCGAATCGGAGCCGGCGGCGCCCGGTCGCGGCGCCTGGGCGGACCCGAGCAGTCCGGGCTCCGGCGAACCTCCCGGCGACGCAGCGGCGCAAGAGGGGCCCGAAGACGAGGAACTCTCGCTTGCGCTGCCGCCCCCGCCCCCGGACGAGAGGTTGCGGACCCCGCTTGATACCTTCATGAGCCGGCGAAAGCCCGTCGCCTGCGTGGCGTAGACCGCGCCCGAGAAGGTGGCGCTTCCCGCATTGTGGACCCCGGTGGCGTACTCGCGCTCGAACAGGGTGCGGGCGGTGTCCACGACCGCGCCGTCGAAGGCCGAGGTCGCAAGCTTCTCCTCGAGCCCAATCAGACCCGTCAGCCAGAGATCGAGTGGAGCGGTAACGCGGGCGCCTGCCCCAAGCAGCAGGTCGTCGCTCATCCCCGCGAGAACGAGCTCCGCCCCCGCGTGGACATCGGACATCGCCCCGCCGAGGAGAATCGTATCGGCGCGGCCGTCGATGCGCGTCCGCCCCCGCACGGTTCGCTCGACACGACGTGCCCGCGTCGTGTGGGTTCCGCCGACACGTTCCGAGAGGGTGTCGCCGACCCGGAGAACGCGGGAGCCCTCCGTGCGTTCGAAGAGGCCGTCGCTGCCGACCTCGAGTCGATCGAAGGCGCCGCGCCGGAACCGGCCGGCCCCGGAGCGTTCGACGATGAGCTTCGCACGGCGCTGCGAGAGCGAGGGACGGCCCATGGCTCAGGCGCCGGGTGCGGGCGGGCGGACCGGGGCGTGCAGGATGGAGTCGAGAATGCCCCCCATCGGGTGCTGCAGCCCCGGACCGATCGGCCGGCCGACGACCTCGTCCCTTCGCCCGGGGCGCAGTCAGGCCTGCGCCGGCAGCTCCGCCACCAGCCGAAGCGACGCGCTCAGGCCTTCGAGCTGATAGTGGGGACGAAGATGTGCGACGGCCCGTCGAACACCGGGCTTGCCGGGCACGTCCTCGACCGTCACCCGTGCCTCCCGGAGCGGGTAACGCGCCTTCGCGCCATGGGAGGCGGCGTCGTCGGCGGTCACGTACTGCGAGATCCAGGTATTGAGCATCTGCTCGTCCTCGATGCGGGACGAGAACGCTCCGATCCGATCGCGCTTGATCGCCATGAGGTAGTGGGCGAAGCGGGCACAGGCGAGAACGTAGGGCAGGCTCGCGGAGAGCCGGGCGTTGGCGGTGGCGTCGTCCTCGACGTACTTCTTCGGGCGATGGACCGTGGAGCCGGAGAAGAAGACCGCGTAGTCGGTGTGCTTGGCGTGACACAGCGCGATGATGCCCTGATCGGAGAGCTCCTTCTCCCGCCGGTCGGTGATGTTGATCTCCGTCGGACACTGCGTGATGCGCGCCCCCGAGAGGGACGGGAAGACATGCAGGGGAAGGCTCTCGACCCTGCCGCCGCCCTCGGTGCCCCGGATGGCGCAAGGCCACCCGTACCGGGCGAAGCTCTTCATCGTCACGTCGGCGACCCGCCAGGCCGCGTTTCCCCACAGATAGCGGGACGCGTCCGGCCCCTCGACGTCCTCGACGAAATGCATCTCCTCGACCGAATCCGGGCCCCAGGGCGCGCGGACGAGCACGCGGGGCGCAGTGAGCACGAGGTAGCGCGAGTCGGGATGATCGCGAAGCGAACGCCAGCTCGCCATCTCGCTCGCATCGAAGATGGCTCCGAGGTCGATCGGACGGTCGAGCTCGGCGAAGCCCTCGATGTCCAGCAGGTCGGGCGACGCCGATGCGTACAGCGGGGTGTGCGCCATCGCGGCGACCGCCGCGGTCTGCCGCACGAAGTCGATGTCCTTCGGTGAACGCCCGATCTCGAACTCTCCGACGAGAAACGTGTACGGCGTCCCGCCCAGGGTGCCGTACTCGGATTCGTAGACGGACTTGAACAGCCGTGACTGGTCGAATGCCGGGGCGCGTGCCAGGTCCCGTTCGATCTCCTTGCGGTGGCAGTTCAGCGCGCGCACGCGCATCGAGCTCGACAGGTCGTTCTCGGCGACGAGCTTGTCCAGGCTCCGCCAGGTCGCCTCGAGCTTCTGCAGCTTCGGGTGGTGCAGGACCTCGTTGACCTGGGCCGAGATGAGGCGGTCGAGGGCGGCGATCCGTTCCGCGATCGCCCGCTTGGCGCCCGCGTCCATCCGGACTCCCTCGTGGAGCGCCTCCGCAACGAAGCCTTCGAGCATCGTTCGCGCGCCCGCGACCTGGTGCTCCTCGCGCGCGAGGCGCCCCTCGGTCAGGATCCGATCCAGGATCCCGCCGTCCGATTCCGGCTGCACCGCCGGTTGCCGTGCACTTGCACTCATTGGTCTTCTCCCTCTCCAAGCTCGGAGCGAAGCCGCTCCTGCTTCTCCGGATCCGCGAGCACCTCGTCCAGGATCCCGTCGAGGCGCTCGTTCGACTCGAGCTTCCCGTACAGATCGGACAACGCCCGCCGGTGCTCCAGGAGCTTCGCCGTCTGCGGGATCTGCCCCGCCAGTCCGACGGGCGAGAAGTCGTCCATCGACCGGAACCGAAGCTCGAGACCGATCTCCCGATCGGGCTCTCCGCTCAGGCGGTCGGCAACGCTGAGCTTGAGTTCGGGCGCGAGGCGACGCATCAGCGGATCTACCCCGCCCGGCTCGATCTCGATGAACTCCCGGCGCCGGTACTCGGTGGGATCGTCCGCGTCCCCCGAGAGGTCCGCGATGATCCCGGCGACGAGAGGAAGCTCGCGCGAGGTGGTGGCTCCGCCTTCCTCGACCTCGTAGCGGATATCGACCCGGGGCGGACGAATGCTGCCCACACGGTCTTGACTGGATTCGGCCATGGCGGCTCTCCGGCACTGGAAACGAGGACTGATTGTACTTTCGTCAGGACATTTTTGTCCTGATAAACAACAGGTTGTAAAACTTCTCGGTGTCGCGTGGAGACAAGACGCGGGCGGGCTCGAGAGAAGGCCGCAGGGTCGCGTCGAGGCCAGGAAACGTCCGCCCGGGACAAGAAACGCGGCGGGCACAGCAGTAGCTCGAAGAAGCGGGAGGGATTGAGGCGGCGGGCACGGACGTCGCATGCACACATCCGCCGAACCGGCGGATTGGCGACCGGAGGGCCGGGTCGGCGGCGTTCGCGGGTTCCACCCGGCTTTCTCCGCTGCCAAAGACCGTTCGCCGGTCCCTGGTTGCGCGGGTGCGCCCAGTGGAGATCGCGCGCAGGAGGCGACCTTGGCGTGAACCACGCGAGCGTCCCCTGAACAAGGAGAGAGCCGCTCGAAGGACGCGCGAGCGCCCGACGATGCAGCCGGTCGCCCGAACAACGCGAGCTCGATCCGAAGGACGCGCAGGCTGCCGGACGGGCGCACGGGTCGTTCGAGGGAAGCACGGGTCGCCTGACCGAAGCACGGGTCGCCCGAGCGAAGCATAGGTCGCCCGAGCGAAGCATGGGTCGCACGAAGACAAGTCCCTGTCCGGGGTCCGAGGCAAAGTCTTGCTCCAGTGCCCACGTCGGAGTCAGGCGATGAGGAAACGACCTGTTGCAGCAATCGCCGGGATCCTGGCCGCCCTGCTCGGCTGCGCGACGGACCCTGGCCGCAACGAGCCTGCCCGGCCGCTGCGGATCGAGAGCGCAACCCTGAGTCTCTCCCCCCAGGCCAACGGCCGCCGCCCGGTTCGCGTCTCTCTCGTTCGAGTCGACGACGAGCGGCTTGCCGAAGACCTTCTCGCCGCGGCGGGCTCGGACTGGTTCGACGGCGGTGGGCGCGATGCGTTCCTCGCCGCCCACCCGACCGCCGTCCACGACTGGTGGGAGATCGTTCCCGGGACGACGATCGGACCGTTCGATCTGCGCACGCGGCGCGGGTCGGCCGGAGTGCTCCTGTGCGACGTCGGCGCGCGGGCGCCGGTTCGGGTGGCGCGTGACGGCGAGCTCCGGATCGGGATCGACGACGACGGCTGCCGGATCGAGGGGGGAGAGCCCTCTCGGGAGCCCGGGCTCTTCGGCCGGCTGCTCGGACGATGACGGGAATCCCTTCGATCGGAGCCCCGGTTCCGTGGGCGGACGGCCTGGTGCTCCGGCCGGAGCACTTCAGGGACACCGACCGGCGCACCGAGCATCTCGTCCACCTGATGGGCCTCGGGCACGACCCCTGGGCGTTCGGGTTCACCCGCATCGATGTGGACGAGGTCGCGCTCGCCTCGGGCGAGCTCCGCCTCGGGTGCGAGGGCGTACTCCCGGACGGGCGGCCGTTCCGGGCCGAGCGGGTCGAGGCGCCCATCGGGAACGAGAGCGGGTTCGACGTCCGGATCCGCGAAGAGGGTGACCTGGTTCTCGCACCGGGAGGAACGGCATGCTCGCGTCGCTCGCTTCCCGCCGTGCGAACGAGGGTTCGGGCGGGGACCTGCGAGATCGACCCCGACTGGTCCCCGCCGGCGCTCCTCGTCGGGCCCGGACACCCCCTCGCCGCGGACGCGGCCCGCGCCCTGGGAAGCCTCGCCGGGCTCGCCGCGGGCTTCGCGGCGTCGCTTCGGATCCCGGGATCGGATCGCCGTCCCGGGGTGGAGGCGATCGAGCGGACCCACGATGCGCTCACCGAACACATCGGGATGATGGACTGGGTCCTGTCGTGGCCCGTCGTCTCACCCACGGTGCTCGCCGCCCAGGCCTTGCGGCTGGCGCTCGCGGTTCGAGCCGCCGCACGGACTGGACATCGCTTCGAGCCCGCCTGGGA
Organism: Gammaproteobacteria bacterium; assembly: GCA_965223775.1. GTDB lineage: Bacteria > Pseudomonadota > Gammaproteobacteria > HK1 > HK1 > JAJDXW01. Next base: position 527,196 of record OZ245021.1, read on the forward strand.
CCCCGCGGATCAGCGCGGATCGCTGCGCGCAATCCTGGCCGCGGCGGAGGCCGCGGCCGTCTCGATCGGCCTTCCCTTCCGCACCCGGCTCTTTCGGGCGAGCGAGACGGGGAGCGGGATCCAGACCGTGGACGGGGTCGGGAGCGGACCCATGGTGGTCGCGGTCGAGACCGCGAGGGCGGCGGATCTGCCGTCCGCCCGTCACTGGTTGGAGGGCGCCGCACTGGGGGCGCCCGAGCGGATTGAAGAGGCGCTGACGAGGCGCGTCGGGGGAGCCGTGCGGCGGGCGGTGGACCGTGATCCCGAGTTGGGGATCGCGAGCGGGCCGCTCGTCCAGCTTTACCGGGTTGAAGCAGACCCGGCATGGCGCGGGCACTCGGTGGACCTCGCCATCGGATCGCGCGCCGAAATGCCCTGCGAGGCGACCTGTTCGGTGTTCGTGTTCCGGCCGGGAAGAGGAGACGAGAGATGAGCATCGGACTCGACATCGCAATCCGGACCATGGGATTCCTCGACCTCCTGGACGACGAAGAGCGGGTGCTGGCCGTGTGCGTGCACGAGGCCGAAGGGGACGAGCGCCGGACCATGGCGGCAATGGACGCGGCAAGAAGGCGGTTCGCACGGGAGATCGAGACGACGATCCGGCGCCTCCCGCCCCTCGCGGCCTCCGATCCGGGTCTTGCCCGCGAGATCGGGTACGCGCTTGCGGGTCTTGCCGACGAGCGGATCCTGCACTACCCCGCGGGCGGGCTCGGGGCATGGCGCGAGCGCCTCCTCGAGACCGAGCTCTACGGATCGGCTCTCGCGGGGCACGAGGTGATCGAGCGCGCCGAAGCCGCGGCGTACGCGCGCCCGGAAGGAAACGGCGCGGCCGGCGCCGGTCCGGGATTGCTGGCGCCCTTCTACCTCGGCCTGCTCCGCTCCGGATTCGAAGGCGAGCTCCGGGGAGACCCCAGACGAGAGGCGCTGATCGCCGCGCTCGTCGAGGCAACGGGCAAGCCGCCCGCATGCTCCCTTCCCGCGGGCGAGCGACGGCTCCGTACGAGGGTTCGCCCCCTCGCCCTGGCCCTCACCGGTCTCGCGATCTGGCTCGTTACCGGAGCGGCGGTGTGGTGGGTGCTCGCGGCCGAGCCGCTGCGAGATGCGCAGGCGCTCGTGGAGGAGATTGACCGCGTGGAGCAACTGCTCGAAGCGAGGACGGACCGGTGAGCGACGTGCTCGGCGGGATTGCCGTCCTGGGGGCCTCGCTCCTCGGCGGCGGGACGTTCGAGAAGGTGCTCCTCGTGGTGCTTGTCCTGGCCGTGCTCGTCACCCTCGTGCTCGTCGTGTGGATTGTCTGCAAGCTCCTCGGGCTGTTCGGCGGAGCGCTGCTGCGGGCGGCCGCCGGGGCCGCCGCACGGGTCAGGGAGCGCCGGGCCCGGCGCGCCGGGGAGCGCGAAGAGGCCCTGCCCCGGGTGCGAGCCGGATGGATGGAGGGCGCGCGACCGAGTCTGCGGAGAGCCATCCGGGAGGTGGGGCGGATCGGGGGAGAGAAGGCCCCGTGGGCCATCGTCGTCTGCGGGGAGGGTTCCGCCGAGATCGAGCGCCAGCTCGGCATGACGCCCGCACGGGAAGCGGAGGTCCGGTTCGGCGCGTCGGAGCGGCTGGTGCTGATCGACGCGACGAACGCAACGCAGCGCACGCTCCGGCGGCTTGCCCGGCGTCTGCCCTGGCGCCGGCCATTCGATGCCCTCGTCGTGCTTGCGGCGCAAGGCATGGTCGCGCCGCAGGCGGCGCACCGCGCGGCGCTCGTCGCGCGCGGTGCGGGGGTTGCCGCGGCCCTCCACGTGGTGCTGCCGGGCGAGTACGGGGGAGGAGCGGCCTGCATCGTCGAGCCGGGTCCGGGCCGGGGGCGGGAGCTGCTGTCGGATCTGGAGTCGGATCTCGCGCGGTCGTGGCTCGGGGGCGAGGGGAGAGACGGGATCGGGGCCGTGGCGGGAAAGCTCGGCCACGATCTTGAAGAGGCCCTTCGCGCGCTCCGCGAGCGAGCGCCGCGATGCCTCGATCTGGCCGCGCTCGTCGCCGGGGGCCGACGGCTCCCGGAGACGATCGGGGTCGTCGCGGGCCGCACCGTGCCAGACCGCAGAGGGCCGCTCCCGATGCAGGGAGCGGTCGTGCTCCTCATCGCCGGGATCGCCCTCGGAACGGTCGGCGCTCTCACCGCCGCCCGCGACGCGGGCCGGCTGGAGAGTCTCGCGAAGGCGGTGGAGGGGCAGCGGATCGAGCAACTGGCGAGAGCGGATCTCGTGCCCGATCCGGCTCGAACGGGCTCGATCGCGAAGCTCGCGCTCGAGCTCGCCGACGCCGGCGGCTCGACGTGGACCCGGCCGGCCGGGAGATGGCTCCCGGGCGCGGGCGCGCTGCGGGAGCTCGCAGCGGGCCTGCTCGTCGGCTACGTCGGGCGTCCGCTTGGAGAGGCGATCGAGCGCAGGACGTCGGCCCTGCTCGCTCCCGCAGGTGATATCGAGACGTGGATCGAGAGGGCCGCGCGGGCGGATCGGCTGCTCGCGGGGTGGGACGCGCTGCTCGCCGATGCGGGCGAAGCGGGTGTCGAGGGGTTGCTCGACGAAGCGTTCGGGGAGCGCGAAGCGGGCTGGCCTGAAGGGGTCGGAGCGGCGCTCGAGGAGACCGGGGCGGCCCGGACCCTGGAGCGGCTCGGGGTGGTGGATGGCGCCCGGCTTCGAGAGGCTGCGCGCGAAGGGTTTCTCGCCAGCGTGAACGAAGCGGCGAAGAGACGATATCTCGACGGACCCGTCCTCCTGGGCGCGCGGAAGGCGGCCGATGCCGCGGCATCCGGCGCCGAGCGGCACGCGGCCCTCAGGCGGACGAGGGAGGCGCTCGGGCAGCCGGCAGCGGCCTGGCTCGTGGACCCGGAGGATCGGCCCCAACACACCCGGATACTCCCCGTGCTCGCCCGCGCGCTCGGCCTCCCGATCGTGGAGAGCGGCTGGGTGGCGAGGGCGGAGGCCGAGCTCAGCCGCGCTCGCCGGCAAGCGCGCGAGGATGCCCTGCGGATCGCCGGACCGAGGCTCGGGACCGTGCTGGAGCGGGGCGGCGTGGGGACGAAGCTCCAGCTCTCGAGCGCGGCGCGGGCGTGGCTCGAGGTGCTGGACCGGATCGAAGCCGCCCGTCTCGGGCTGGAGGCGGGGGAAGGTCGTGGCCGGCTGGACCTCAGCGGGCCGCTCACCCTGGACGCCGAGCGGGTCAGGACGGCGCGGGCCGGAATCGAGAGATACGAGGAGTTGGAGGCCAAGGTGCCGCCGGCCCTCCCGCCGATGCTTGCCGACGCGACCCTGGCACGTGCCCGCGAGCGGCTTGCGGCCAATCTGGCGCGGGCGATCGAAGGGGCGCTCGTCCCCTTGCGCACGGCCGCCGCGCACGGCGTGCCGCCGGTGCCCGATCGCGAGCTGGTGGACGCGATCGAGACGACCCGGCGGATCGCGGGTTGGCTCGAGGATCACGGATGGCCCGAGGCGGGAGGAGAGGCCCGAGCCGTGGCCGACCGCACGATCGAGTCGCACCTGCGCCTGGGGATGGACGCGATCTACGCCATGGATCCGATCCGGATCGAGATCGGGCGCAGGGGCACGGACCCCGAGCGGACACGCGAACGGCTCGCGCGCTCGATCGAGGCGATCCGCGAGCTCCACCGGAGCTACGCCGAGCCGCTGCTCCCGCTCTCGGACGAGGCGCGGGGAGAGGCGGCGAGGAGCTGGCGCTCGCTCGCCCGCGCCCTGGATGTCTACGAGCGCGGCGACGTCCGATCCGGGATCGGAGGTCTCGAATCGTTCCTCGACGCTTACGCTGCGGACCCTCGGGGAGCGTGCGCCGATCCGAGGCTCCCGCCGGCTCCGCCGGGGTATCTCGGCCGGGTGGTGCGCCGGGTCCGTTCGGAGATCGAGACTGCATGCCGGGAGCTCGGGCAGGACGAGCTGCTCGCCGCGCGCGACCGCGTGCTGGACAGGTTCGGCGAGGCGCTCGCGCGAAGCTGGCCCTACTCGGGGGACCCCGCGTCGCCCGACGCGCCGCGGGAGGCGGTGGACCGGTATGTGAGCGCCCTCGAGGCCGCCCCCGATCTCTCGGGGCTGGAGGCGCGCTACGTCCCCGAGCTGGAGCTCGAGCGCGCCTTGTGGATGACGGATGACGGAGGATCCGCGTGCATCGGCTTCGGGATCGAGTGGCGCGCCCGCCCGGATGCCGACGAGAACGCGCACCACCTCATCGCGAGCGAGCTCGAGGGGACGAAACGCGGAGAGGGTGGATTCACCTGGCGGTACGGTACGCCGGTGACCCTGCGCCTGAAGCTCGCCCGGAATTCTCCGTACCGGTTCGCGAGCGGGTCGGAGGGAGAGTCGCTCGAACACGTCGAACGCTTCGAAGGCAGCGCTGCGCTGCTCCGGCTGCTGGACTCGCTTGCCCGGCGCGGGTGGACCGTGCGCGCTCCGCTCGTGGACGAGGCGGGACGCAAGGCGGAGCTCAGGCTCTCGGTGAGGGCCTTCCGCCACGGCGGGGCGCCGCTCGAGCTCCCCGTCTTCGCCTCCCTCGGACGCGGCATCGCGGGACGGAGGGCGTAGGGAGGTGTTCGAAGGACGCGCCCTCGTCCATCCCCTCCTTCTGATGCTGGGAGCGAGAGCGGTGGACCGCCCGGAAACCGGCTACTGCCTTACCGCTACGGTCCTCGTCGCGTTCGAGATCGAGACCGCAAGGCTCGTCGAACCCGCGAGATGGTGCCAGGCCGTGGCCGCCCTCGGCGCCGGCCCGCCCGACACGATGGCCCCGCTCCCGGGCGCCGAGCTGCTCGTTCTCACCGAAGCGCAGGCGAGGCGGGAGGGGCCGGTGGACATCGAGTGCGGCGCGCTCGAGGCGCACGTCGCGCTCCGGAATACGGGGGACGCAACAATCGACACCGGTCCGCGGGGCGCGGTGTGGTGCGAGCGCGACAACGAGTGGGGGAGGCGGCGCCAGGCCCCGTCGATCATGGACCGGGATCGGCCGGAGCGTCCGATCTGGCTCGGACCCACCCCGCCCGACCATCCCGCGAGGCTGACCCTGGCGGGTGCGTACGCCAGGGGGAGCGGCGGGCGCTGGGGAGCGGGGGCGAGCGCCGAGATCTTCCACGAGGCCCACCGGGCTTTCCGGGCGGAGCGCATCGAGCCGCGGGACCCCATCCGGATCGAGGGACTCACGCCGCACGCCATTCGAGCCCGCGTGCCGCCGTGGCGGGTCTCGATCGCCAGCGGGACGAGCGAAGGGGTCTGGCGGACCCTTCCCGCGCGGATACACACCCTCGCCGTCGCACCCGGACCGGGGCTCGCCGCGGTGGCCTGGCGCGCCTCGGTCGATCTCGACCCGCACGATCCCCTGGGGCTCCGGATCGAAGCGCTCGTCGCGGCGCTGGACGACGACGGCGATTCGGAGCGGGGAGCGCTGGAGCTCGGGCGGATCGCGGTCGATCGGTGGACCGATCCGGCATTGGCGCTCGACGATCGCCCGCTGCTTCCCCGTTCGCTTCGCCCCTTGCACGCACCGATTGGACGGGCGGAGGACTCCGATCCGGTCGGGGTTGAGGTGAGCGAGGCGACGGCCTGGGCGCAGGAGAACTCCCCGATCCCGGGTGGGAACCCGTTCCGGGGGCCGGACCGGGCACAGGCGATCCGGGAGGAGATCGAGGCGCTCACCGAGGGACGGGATCCGGCGTCGCTCGACGCGAACGCGATCGGTGCGCTCGGCGATCGGGCGCTTGCCATGGCGCGCGAGCGGCATGAGGCGGCGGGCCTCGCCGAGCCGTCGGCGAAGGAGGAGACGCCGGAGCGGAGGGGGTCGAGGCTCGACGGCGAGATCGCTCTCCGGCTCGAAAGCGCATTTTCGTCCGAGCGCGAGCGCGGCCTGCGGAGCGCCATCCGCGCGCACGGAAAGGACGCGATGGACGCAGACGAGGTCCTCACCGGGCTCGCGAGCGCACGCGCGGCCAGCCCCGCGCCGATGACGGCGTGGGCGCCGCTCCCGGCTCGAGAGGCGGCCCGGTTCGGCGAGGCGCTCGGCCGGGCGCTTGGCGCCGGATCGCTGCCGAGGTACGCCGACGTGGCGCACGCGACGGTGGCCGGGCAGCGGATCGGGGGGGGATCGGGCGTCCATCTCCTTGCCGAACGGACCGCGTGGCGCGACACGGTGCTCGAGGACGTGAGGATCGAGGGCGGATCGCTCGCGGGCTCGACGTGGAGCGGGGTCGTGCTCAGAAGATGCCGGATCGACGGCGCGAATCTCGCTCAGGCGAAGTTCGAGGGATGCCTCTTCGATTCGTGCGAGCTCGTGAATGTCCAGGCAACGGACCTCACTCTCGTCGAGTCGAGGTTCCGCGACTGCCGGCTGGAACGCGTGGAATGGACGGATCCCGCAATTCGCGGCGTGACCTTCGAGCGCGGGGCGTGGAGCGAGGTGGCGATCGTCGAGGGGCTGCTCGTCGGCACGACAATCGAGGAGACCGCGCTCGACCGGGTGACGTTCCTCGCCACCCATGCGCCGGAGACAACGCTCCGCGGAGTGACGCTCCACAAGGTCTGGGCGATGGGCAAGGGGTTTCCCGGGAGCCGCTTCGAGGGCGTGTCGGCGAGGACCTGCGGGTTCGTCGGTCGGGTGCACTTCGACGAGAGCGCGATCGAAGGCTCCACGTTCGAGGAGACGGGTTTCAGCGGCGCGGTCTTCAACGGCGTGCGGATGGACGAAAGGACGCGCTTCGAGCGCTGCGACTTCACCGGAGCGGCATTCGCGGGCGGGTGCATCGCGGGCGCGACGATGGTGGAGTGCGGGCTGTGCGCCAGCACCTGGGAGGAGGTGGACGCAAGGCGGGTGCGGATGCGCGGCGCGGTGCTCCGGGGGGTGGACCTTCGCAACGTGGAGCTCGCGGGCGCGGTGATCCTGGAGAGCGACCTCGAGGGAACGAGATTTACCGCGGAACGAACGACAGGAGCGGATCTTGGACGCAATGGGCATGCCGCGGACGCCGCTTGAGCGGCCGGTCCGCCGGGTACGGGCGCTTCGTGCCGTCGCCGAGCCGCAGCGGCCCGGACGTCTCGAAGAGGACGTGGTGCGGGAGTGCCTTCACGACGCGATCGGGCTCGAGAGCGGCTCCACGGCAGCGAGAGCCGGCTCATGCCTGGTTCGCCCCGAGCCCGGAGACCGGATCCTCGTGTGGCGCACGGGCGAGGAATGCATCGTCATCGCGGTGCTGGAGCGCAAGGGCGGCGGCGCCACCGTGATCGCATCGCAGTCGGGGCTCGTCCTGGAAGCGCCTCGCGTGTCGGTACGCGGGGAAAGAGTGGACCTTCACGCCGGCGAGCTGCTCGCAAGCGCGCGGGCCATCCACGAGGTAAGCCGGGTGAGCACGCGGAGCGCGGAGGTGCGGGTGGCCGAGATCGGTACCGACGTGCGCCGTGCGAAGACCGCGCGCGACGAGGTGGAAGGCACCTTCGTGCAGCGCATCGGGACATGGGTGAGCGACACGGCGCGCGAGGCGCGCATTGCCGCGCGCACCATGCTCTTCAGTTGACGAAGGTTGTCCGGGGCTCCGGGGTTGTCCCGGCGGGCGCCTGCGCCGAATCGGAGCAGGAGGGTGATGCGATGAATGCAAGCGAGCCGGCGCCCACGCGCCCTGAAGTCCGCCGGAAACGACGCGAGCCGCCGCTTCCCCCGGGTTCGCGGGCGCTCGTCGATGCCTGGCTCGGGCGAAGCGGTGATGGCGCGGCCGCGCTCGCCCTCGCGGGAGGCGATCCGTTCGCCGCGGCCGCGGTCGGAGGGAAGGGCATGCGCGCGCTGGCCGAGGGGCGCCTCGACGATGCGCTTCGGTGGGCCCGCTCGCGCCCCGGATCGGCCGCGAAGAGCCTCGTCGGCGCGGAGGCCCTGGTCGCCGGGGGACGGATCGTCGCCGGGCTGGAGGAGCTCGAGCGCCTGGCCCGCCGGCGGGATCCGGCGGGAACGCTCGCCCTCGCCAGGCGCTGCCATCTGCTGGGCGATCACGCGCGTGCGGAGGCTGCCGCCTCGCGCCTCCCCCTTCACCCTGCTGCCGCGCTCATCGGGGCGCGGTCCGCGCTCGCTTCGCGGCGGTCCGTGTCCGCCCTCGCGTACCTTCACCCGTTCCTCAGCGCAGAGGCGAGCACCGCCGATCCGATGCAAACGGGGGCGATCGGGGCGGTGGCCGCCGCTGCCCTCGCACGCCTGGCAAACACGGCCGAGCTTGCCGCGTTCGCCCGGCGCCTCCTCTCCCAAGGGCTCGTTCCGCCCGAGATGCTGCCCGCGCTCGCGCGGGTCGCGTGGACCGCGGGGCTCGCCGCGGAGGCTGGGGAACGGCTGAACCGCGAGCCCGCGCCCTGGCGCGAGGCGGCCCGCCTCGAGCTCGCCATCCTCGCCGGCGACCGGGATCGAGCCGCCGCGCAGGCCGCCGTGGCGGGCGCGCTGGCGGAGCCGTGCCGCGGGCTGCTGAAGCTTCTCTCGGGCGCGAAGCCCGCGAGCGGAGGCGCAGACGCGCTCGTTCGGGCGCGGGCCATCGAGGTATGGCGTACCCACCCGACGCGCTGGGAGCCGTGGATCGAGTCCGTGAAACGAATGGGTGCCGCGGTCCGGACGGTGGATCTGGCCGCGGGGGTGCTCCCGCCCGACGAGAGCGCTCCCGACCTGGTGCTCGACGATGGCGCGCTCGTGGACCTCGTGGAGCCGGCCCCGGTCAGGGCAGGGCCGATCGAAGGAGACGGGATCTGGGTGGACCCGGTCCTCTGCGAGGGCATCGGGATCGGGCACGACTGGCCCGAGGACGAGCGCGGCTCGCTCCTTTGCGGGTCGCGGAAGGCGGTTGCCCGCGACACCGCGCTCGTTCGGGTCGTGAGCGCGGACGCCGCTCTGGAACAGGGGGCGGAAGGAAGGTGCGAGATCGTCCTCGCGCCCCCCGGCGATCCGTTCTGGGCGGGTCCGATCCCGGAGCGGGCATGGCCCGCGATGCGAGTGGTGCGGGCCGATCCCGCCAACGGGTGGCTTGGAATGGGCGCGCGGATCGGCGCGCTCGCGCGCGCGATCGCAGGCATCTGACCGTGTTCCCCGAGCTGGCCGACGGACACCGACGCGCCGGTATCCCGATCTCGGGATCCAGGTGGCGGGATCGCCGCGTCCGGGGCGAACGGCTGGACGGGGTCATCTTCCACCGCTGCACCTTCGACCGGGTCGCCCTGCTCCACGCGAGCCTTCGCGGCGCCATGTTCCTCGAGTGCGAGCTGAACGGCCTCGTTCTCGACGGATGCGCCGTTTTGGACCTGACCCTCTCTGGTTGCCGGGGCGGCGGACTTCGGCTCACGGGCGCACCGTTTCGGAGCCTCGTCCTGACCCGCTGCCGTCTCGATACCGTCGAGCTTGGGGCCGAAGGCGATCGACTCATCGTGTCCGAGGGAGAGATTGAACGGCTCGCGCTCGGGCCGGGTGCGGAGCGCCAGCACCAGCTCACCGTGTCGGGGGTTGAGGTCGGCGCGATCGACGCGCCCGACGCGCGATGGGAGCAGGCGAGCCTCGTCGGGGCGGACCTCTCGCGCCTGGCTGCCCCGCGGGGCCGCTTCCGGGCATCGAGCTTCATCGAGGCGGGGGGAGACGCGGCAGACCTCTCGGGGCTTGCGTTCGAGCGCTGCAACTTCTTCGGGAGCGTTCTCGGCCGGGCGCGGATCCGCGACGCCCGGGAGTGCATCTTCGCAAACTGCCTGATGGCGGAGGCGGACCTGGAAGGAGCGCAGCTCACCGGTTCGATCTTTCCGGAGGCGATCCTGGAGCAAGCCCGCATGGCGAGGGCGAACATCGGTGGGGCCCTGTTCCCGAATGCGAAGCTCCGCGGTGCCGATCTGACCGATGCCCGGGCGGCCCGCAGCGTCTGGACCGGGGCCGATCTGACACACGCCGTTGCGCGAGGACTCGAAGCACCCTGGGGCGTATTCCGAAACGCCCGGATGGAGGGGACGGACGTGGCCGGCGCGGACTTGACGGACTCGGACCTGCACGGCGTGGACCAGCCGCTCCATGGCGCCCGCCTGGACCGCGTGAGACGCACGAGGGGAAGCCAGGCGGAGCGCGAGCGGGGTTTATCAAGGGAGGAGGCACCATGCTGACGCCCCTTTTCGACCGGTTCGAGGGGAAAGGCCCGGGCGGCGAATCGCTCGTCCGCGATCTGGAGGATCTGCTGGGAGCCCGCCGGGCCGCCCCCAGCCCGGGGGAAGGGGTCGTCGGCTGGGGCGTCCCCATCCCGCCCGGAATGAGCCCGCTCGTCGAGGCGCACCGCGAACGCGTGGCAGGGCTCATCGGGGAGGCGATCGCGCGGTTCGAACCGCGTCTCCACGACGTCCGGATCACGCCCGTCGGGAACGTGAACGAGTTCCTCTACGAGCTCGAGGGAAGGACGTACCGGGAGGATCGGAGCCTGCTCCGGCTCCGCGTGCTGGTGCCCCGGCGCGACGGGGGGCTCGGGGCGGAGGTCCTGGATCTGGCCCGAATTACTCGCCCGTCTTGCGTTGCGGGGGCGGATGCGTTCGCGGCGAAGGTCGGCTCGCGAGGCGGGCCGGCCGCGGGAGTGAAGTGATGGACGAGCCCCTCATCGCGACCTATCTCGCCGAGCTGGAGGCGCTCCGCGAGCACGGGCGCGAGCTTGCGTGCCGGTACCCGGACCTCGCCGGCCAGCTCGATATCGGCCCCCGGCGCTCGCGTGATCCGCACGTGGAGCGCGTGGTCGAGAGCTCGGCGTTCCTCGCCGCGCGCCTGCGCCTGCTCATCGAGTCGCAGGCAAGCGAGCTGCCCCTCGCAGTGCTGACGCTCCTCGCCCCTACCCTGGTCGAGCCCGTCCCGTCGATGGCCATCGTACGCTTCTCGGGCGGAAGGCAGGGGCGGCGTGTGGAGCGGGGCACGAGGCTCGACTACGGCCCCGGCGGACAGGCGCCCGTCTGCCTCGCGACGACGATGGATGTCGATCTCGCGCCCGGCGCGATCGAGATCGAACGCCTGGAACCCGCGGGACAGGTTGCGGATGGCCTCTCGCTCGCGTTTCGGGGTACGGAGATTCCCGATCCCCTGGTCCTCCACGTGGGCGGCGCCGAGGCGGTGGCGGCCGAGGTGCTGAGCGCGCTTGCGAGGGACCTCGCCGCGATCGAGGTCCGCCGGAGCGGCGGCCGGGAGATCGAGCGCAGACCGCCCTCGGCCTTGCGTCTTCGCGGCTACGACGAAGCCGAGGCGGCGCTCCCGGTGCGGGCGAGTGCACATCGCGCCCATCGACTCGTCGGAGAGCTCGTCGCGTTCCCCGAGAAGTTCGGATTCTTCTCCCTCGAGGGCCTCCGGCTTCGTCCCGGCGACGAGGTCCATCTCGGATTCTCGAAGAGGCTGAGCGTCTCTTCGCCGATCCCTCCCGACCTGGTCGGGATGAATACCGTACCCGCGGTGAATCTCTGGAGCGGACCCGGCACCCCCTTCGAGGTGAACGGAAGGGAGCTCGAGTACCTGGTCCGGCCGGATGCGCTGCGGTACCGGAGCGTGGAGTGCCACTCGGTCGAAGCGATCCGGCTGTACGGTGGGGAGGCGAAGCGGGGCGAGGAGCTGGATCGGATCGCCGGGCTCGGGCACCCCCGTGGGACGGCGGCGAAGTGGGGCATGCGCCGCGTCGAGTCACCCGCGGGCGCGCAGGTGCTGGTCCACTTCGAAGGGCTCGGCGGCGTCGCGCCCGGGAGTTCGCGCTACATCGCGGCCCCGAGCGTGCTCATGAGCAATCGCGACGTCGCAGAGCATGTCCCGGCCGGCGCGGAGCTGACGCCGATCGGCGGGGCCGGGGACTGGCACGCGAGGCTGGCGGGTTCCCCCAGCCCCTGTCTCCCTGCCCTCGAAGGCTTCCGGGCGATGGAGGCGCTCGTGGCGCACCTCGGTGCAAGCCTTTCCAGTGCGACCGATCCGTCGTGGATCAAGGGGTATCTCAAGCACTTCCCCGGGGCGTCGCGGGCCGGCTGGATCGAGGCGATCGAGGGCGTGCGGATCGGTTCGGGAGCGATCGTGCGCCAGGGATGCGCCGTCCGGGCCGTGATGGGGCTCGTGCGTCTCGACCGCGAGCGGTGCAGGGGCGTGAGTCACGTCGTTGTCGGCCGGATCCTCCAGGAAGTGCTGGAGAGTCGCCGCGGCTTGAACGAGCGTCCGGGAGTGGAGGTCCATGTCGTCTGACGCGGGACCATCCCGGGAAACGGGGCCGGAGCCGCTGCCGGCCGAGCTTCTCCGCCATCCGCAGACCTGGAAGCTGTGGGCCGCCGTCGCCGCCGCGCGGCGGATCCGGAATGGAGCGGGTGGGGCGGCTCCCCGTCTCGTCTACCGGTCCCGGCCGTCGCTTCGCTTCGTCCCGGCGGAGGTCGAGGAGATTGCGGCGCGGGGGGAGCGGATCGAGCTGACCCTGGGGGTGCCCGGACCGGCCTCGCCCGGATCGGCGCTGCCCGCATCGGACATCGAGCGGATTGCCCGCACCCCGCCGCTCGCCGACTGGCTGGACGGCGCCCTGGATCGCTTCATGCAGGCCGTCGAGGACGCCCGCGTCCGTTCGAGCGAGGCGTTCGCCCTGGCGCGGGGCGGGGAGAGCGAGGCGCTTCGCCAGGTGGCATTTCTCGCCGGACGTTCGGCGCCGCTTGCGGCGTCTGCGGCGTCGGGGCTCACCTGCTCGGTCCTCGCCCGGGGCGCGGCCGCCCTCGGGGCGTGGTTCATCGGGGTACCCACCGCGACGGGCCTCGAAGGGCTCCTGCGGGCCCTCACCGGGCTTCGGGCGAGCGTACGCGAGAGGACCGGGGCAACGCTTCCGAACCTCGAGCCCGCGCGCATCGGAACTCCGATCGGCGGGATGCTCGGGGAGCGCGTTCGGGTGCCCGAAGCGGGCGTCGACGTGCTCCTCGACGGAGAGGAAAATCCCGGCGCCCTCGCGTGGGGGGCGGATCCGGCGAAGAGGGCGTCGCTCCGCGTCGTGCTGGACGCGTACGTCGGAGGGCCGATGCCGGAGGTTCGGGTCGGCCTTCGCGTGGACGGGGCCGAGATCCCGGCCGCGGCGCTCGACGCAGGCGCCTGTCTCGGGGGAGTCTGCATGCTCGGACGGTGCCGCGGGCCGAAGGTGCTCCCCATTGCGGCCGGATGAGCGGGGCGGCGCCGTCCCTCAGCTTCGGTCGGGGGTTGCGGAGCTTTCGCGCAGCAGACGGGCGGTCGCCTCGTCGAGGCCGACGTAGCGGTTCTCCGCCGGGGGGGCGTAGCTGCCGCGCGACGGCTTCGAGGCGCCGAGGCGGATCATCGCCTCGGTGAGCCGTACCCCGCACACGATGCCGTCGAGCAGCGGTACCGGCACGTGGGGCTGCAGCCGGGCGGGGAGTCCGGCGGCAGCCGCGCCGGCCAGAATCAGCACCTCGGCTCCATTCCTGTCGATCAGCGCATCCGCCGCCTCGACGATCGCCTCCGTCAGCTTCTCCCGCTTCGCGTAGGCTTCCGCGAGCGGGATGTCGATGGTCCCGAGTCCGGCGAGCCGGCTCGCGAGGCCGTAGCGCTCGACGGTCTCCCGGTAGCCCGGGGCGGAAGCCCGGCTGAATGTGACGAGGCCGAACCGCCCGCCCAGCATGCAGGCGGTGAGGAGCGCCGCTTCCGTCATGCCGACGACCGGTACCGGGAGCAGGGCGCGCAGCGCGCCGAGGGCGGGATCGGTCGACACGCCGATGAGCACCCCGTCGAAGGCGCCGTCATGGTCCGCGACGGCCTTGACGATCGCGTGCCCCGCGATCGCTTCCTCCGCCCGATGGCTCACGACCGCGGCGCCTATCGAGCCGGTGGCCGCAGCGATCTCCGTGCCGGGCGCGGCCGCCTCCCGTGCGGTCGCGACGAGGGTCTGCGTCATCGCGGCGGTGGTGTTCCCGTTGACCAGCAGAATGCGCACGCCCGAGCTCCCGCTTCCCGTGAAGGACGAGTCCGGACGAGTATATCGCCCTCGCGGAGGGCGCTTGCCGGTGGCCCGTTCCCGGGGCGCGGAAGTCTCCCTTCAGGCCCTCGTCTCGCTGGACAGGACTGCGGTTGGCCGAACGGTGGCCCGCCTGATAGGGTCTGGGTCCACACGCGGCGAACGGCTTCGATCCCACGGAAGGAGCATGGACGGCAGCACAATCGCCATCATCGTATCGGTCGTCGCGGTCGGAATCGGCCTCGCGACGCTCATTCTCCCGGCACTGCGGGAACTGCGGCGCGATGTCGCCAATCTGCGAGAACGCATGGCGACGCTCGAAGGCCTGTTCGACGGATTCACCCGTCGAGACAGGGCAGGGCCTGCCGGCGGAGCGCCGGCATGAACGCCCCCCGGAGCTCGCGGCCGCCCGTGTGACCTGACGACCGGACTGCGTCGCGAGGGCGGCGAGACGGCGCTGTGACAGGCCGCACGGACCGAAAGAGCGCGTACGCGCTGGCGAAGGCGTAGCCGACACTAGCGCGTTCGCGCTGTCGAAGCGGTTTGAAGGAGTACGGCCTGTCACAGCGCATGGATCGGCGTCCGCAGCAGGAAGCTGGTGAGATTTGCGGGCTAGAGCAGCGCCTGGTAGGTCAGTACCCGAAGCTCGCGCCGGATGGGGTACGTCGACGACGGCGAGAGCTGGGTGAGGAGCAGGACGATCAGGTCCTCGCCCGGATCGACCCAGAACGCGGTGCTCGCCATGCCGCCCCAGGCGTATTCCCCCGGCGAGCCGACGATCCGCGCCTTGGCCGGATCGAGCATCACCGACACCCCGAGCCCGAAGCCGACCCCGGTGAACGGGGTCTCGGAGAAGGTGGGTTGGCCCATGTCCGCGAGGTCGCCGGGCAACTGGTTCGCGGTCATGTGCTCGACGGTCTTGCGCCCCAGCAGGCGGACCTCCCCGAGGGCGCCCCGCCCCCGCAGCATCCGGGTGAACCGGAGGTAGTCCGCCGCGGTCGACACGAGTCCACCGCCGCCGGAAAGAGTGGCCGCGGGCTCGAGGAAGCGGCTCTCGCCGGCGGCGTCGAGCAGTGCGAGTCCGCCCTCGTCGGACCGAGTGTAGTTGGAGGCGAACCGCTCGCTCTCGCCCTCGGGCACGTGAAAGCCGGTATCGACCATCCCGAGCGGCGAGAAGATCCGCTCCGCGAGGAAGGTGTCGAAGGGAAGGCCGGACCAGATTTCGACGAGGCGTCCGAGCACGTCGGTCGAAACGCCGTAGTTCCAGCGCCCCCCGGGCTGGAAGACGAGCGGCTGGGCGGCCGTGGCGTCCACCAGCTCCGCGAGCGGCCCGAGATTGGCGTTGAACTCGATCCCGTGCCGGCGATAGAGCGCGTCGACGGGGTGCTCGCGCTGGAACGCATAGGTGAGGCCGGAGGTGTGGGTCATCAGGTCGTGCACGGTAATCGGGCGGGCGAGCGGATCGGTCTCGAACGACTCCGCGGTGCCGCTCGCGAACACCCTCGTCCCGGAAAACGCCGGGATGTACTTCGCGATCGGGTCGTCGAGCTGGAAGCGGCCGTCCTCGTAGAGCATCAGTGCCGCCACCGTCGCGATCGGCTTGGTCATCGAGTAGATGCGATAGATGGTGTCCGGCTCCACCGGACGCCCCGCCTCGACGTCCCGCAAGCCGCAGGTCTCGATCCAGGCGAGGCGATCGTCTCGCACCACGGCCACGAGCAGTCCGGGGAGCCGGCCCGAATCCACCCATCGGCGCATCCACGCGGAGATCCGGGCGAGGCGCGGGGTCGAGAGCCCGACGTCCTCGGGCCGCGTGTCGATGTGCATTTCAGGTTCTCCGTCGCCGCCCCGTCGGACCGGGGGGCGCAGGACTGGAACGGCAGGTCATTGCCCGGCGGGCGCCGAGCGGTGGGAGCGGCCGGTGGACGGGGCCGCGAGACGCGGCACGGACCCGGGCCGGACGGCAATGGCTCTACAATCGCGCCTTCCGCCGGACGGGCGCGATTGCCGGGGCGGAGCCGTCCGTCGAGACGGATCGACCCGGTCACTCGGATTGCTGCACATGTTGGATGGACTCTCCACGTTGATGTACACGGCCTCGGTCTGGGTGTTGCCGGCGGTCACCGCGATCACGCTGCACGAGGCGGCGCACGGCTGGATGGCCTGGAAGCTCGGGGACGACACGGCACGGCGGGCGGGGAGGCTGAGCTTCAATCCGGCGCGGCACATCGATCCCTTCGGCACCATCATCCTTCCGGCGTTGCTGCTCCTCATGCGGGTGCCGTTCCTGTTCGGCTACGCGAAGCCGGTGCCGGTCGATTTCGCCCGCCTGCGCCGTCCGCGGCGCGACATGATCTGGGTCGCGGCCGCCGGCCCCGGCAGCAATCTCGTCATGGCCTACCTGGCTGCCATCCTCCTCTACGCGGCCGTCTTCATTCCCGGGACCGCCGGCTCCTGGGTGTTCGAGAACCTGAAGAACGCACTCATGCTGAACGTGGTGCTCGCGGTGTTCAACCTGCTGCCGATCCCTCCGCTGGACGGCAGCCGCGTGGTCCTCGGGCTCCTGCCCCGGGCGCTCGCCATCCGCTATGCCCGTCTCGAACGCTACGGCATGGCCATCGTCATCGGGTTGATCGTCCTGCCGCCGCTCGTCGGCATGCCGCTCGGCCTCGAGCTCAACGTGCTCCCCTGGATTCTCCTTCCTCCGGTCGAGTTCTTCCTCGAATCGATCCTGGCCCTCGCCGGGCACGACTAGCCCGGAAGAATCACCGATTTTCGTCGCGAGGGCGCCGCGAAGCTGCGAAGCAGAATGCGGTGGTAGCGGGCCGCACGGACCGCAAGAGCGCTTACGCGCTGGCGAAGGCGTAGCCGACACTACGTTGAAGCGGCTTGAGGGAGTACGGCACGCTACCGCGAGCAGATTGGCGTCCGCAGCAGAAAATCGGTGATTTTTCCGGGCTAGCCACTTTGAAGCGCCACCATCCTTGCAGTTGAGCCAAGGCTTGCGCGAGGCGTCCTGGGAGTGCGGGCTTCCAGCCCGCATTGACAATCGTTGCCCCGCGGCCCAACGCGGGCTGGAAGCCCGCGCTTGTATGGTCCGCCCCGCATTTGCAAGGGGGGAGCTGTTCGGGCAAGCAGGTTCAGTTGCACACTTGTATCCGGCCTCTGGAGAGGGAACCTCGGTTCCCGGGCCCTGATGGAATCCGCGCACGCCTCGCCTCATCTCCCAGACGGCCTCGAATGGGCCTAGCGCGGGCTCCCAGGAAACCGGTCAGACGCCCCCACGCCCTGCGGAGCACCACATGTCTCGTCGGTCCGGGCCGGAGCCGCGCAAGCCGCCTCGCCGGGCGGCGCCGTGCCGGACGGATCCCCGGAGCGGCTCAGAGCAGGGTCTTGACGGGGACCGAGGGGTCGGCGAGCGCGGCCGGGTCGGGGCGGCCCCGCGCCGCCACCAGGCGCCGGCAGAAGATGAACTCGCGCACGCCGTTGATCGCGTCCACTCCGATCAACACCCCGTCGCGCAGGTGGAAGGCGATGAACGATTCGCCTCCGTACTCGCCGCGGACGACCGTCCGGTCCGCCCCCTCCGACAGTCCCGCCATCTGGAGCCGCACCCCGTGCTGGTCGGACCAGAACCAGGGTTCGGACTCGTACGAACGGTCCTCGCCGAGCATGGTGGCCGCGGCCACCCGCCCCTGCTCCATCGCGTTGGGGACCGACTCCAGGCGTACCCGGCGGCCGAAGAACGCATTCGGGTGGCTCGTGCAGTCGCCGGCCGCGAAGACGTCCGGCGCCGAGGTGCGGCACCCCGAGTCCACCGCGATGCCGTTGTCGCAGTCGATCCCGGCGGCCCGAGCGAGGTCCGTCACCGGCTCGATGCCGATGCCCACCACCACGAGATCGGCGGGGATCTCGCTCCCGTCGGCGAGCGTCACCGCACGTACCGCGCCGCCGTCGCCGCGAAAGCCGGCGACCGCCGCCCCAAGCCGGAGGTCCACGCCGCGGCCGCGGTGCAGGTCCGCGTAGAAGGCCGCCAGCTCGCTGGTGGCCACCCGCGAGAGCAGCCGCGGCAGGGTTTCGACGACGGTGACGGCGAGACCCGCCTCGACCGCCACCGAGGCGACCTCGAGACCGATGTAGCCACCTCCCACGACCACGACCCGCTCGGCGCCCTCCATCGCGCTCCGGATCCGGTCCGAGTCCTCGATGGTGCGAAGGTAGAGCACGCCTTCGAGGTCGGAGCCCGGCATTCCGTCGAGCCGGCGCACCCGGCTTCCGGTCGCGAGCAGCAGGCGGTCGTAGTCGAGGGTGCGGCCGGTCTTGAGCTCGACCCGGTGCGCCCCGGGGTCGATGGAGACGACCGGGGAACCGGTCACGAGCTCGATGGAGCTCTCGGCGTAGAACGCCTCGGGGCGGAGCAGCACCCGGTCCAGGCCGGAGCGGCCGGCGAGATAGTCCTTGGAGAGCGGGGGGCGCTGGTACGGAGGCTGGTTCTCCGCCGTCACCAGGAAGATCTCCCCGTCGAACCCCTCTCGGCGAAGGCTGTCCACGGCCTGGCCGCCCGCCTGTCCGCCACCCACCACGACGATCCGCGATACCCGTTCCATGCTCCGTTCCGTTCCCCGCATGTATTCCTGCCTGCCCGCCGTCCGGAGAGCCGTCGCGGCCGCCCCGGGGCAGGCCGCGAAAGGTAACCGTTTGCGGCGGGCGCCGGTAGGGCGTGTTCACACTCCTGTCGCTCGAATCCGTATCGTTTGAAAACAACATGTTGCATTCATTCCGGAGGCTGGCGGAGCGGCAATTTTCCAGTGTCGAGACCGGTTGAGCGATTGTAATTCATTGATTCAAAGGGCGAATGACGCGAGGAACGGAGAATAGCGTGAACACGCCCTAGCGCGTTCGCGCTGTCGAAGCGGCTTGAGGGAGTACGGCCTGCTACCGCGGCGACCTTGGGAGATGCGAAGCGATGGATCGGCGTCCGCAGTAGGAGATCGGTGAAAACTGCGGGCGAGCGTCGGGCCGGCGTTGCCGATGCGCGCGCGCGCGTGGCAAGGTACGTTGGCCGGACCGTGCCGGCGCCCCGAGAGGAGATCCCATGGCCGAGGCCCCGAAACGCGCGCCGCGACGGCGCGGAGAGGCCCTCGAGCTCGAACTCGGAGATCCGAACCGGGTCGCCGGCACCGTGGAGCGCGTCACGTTTCACAGTGAGGAGACCGGTTTCTGCGTGCTGCGGGTCAACGCGGCCCGGCAGCGCGAGCCGGTCACCGTGGTCGGGACCGCGGCCACCGTCGGCCCCGGCGAGTTCGTCGAAGCAACCGGGGTCTGGGTCAACGACCGCAGCTACGGCCTCCAGTTCCGGGCGGAGCACTTGCGCGTGGTCCCGCCCAGCACCCTCGAAGGGATCGAAAAGTACCTCGGCTCGGGGATGATCCGGGGCATCGGCCCCCACTTCGCGGCGCAACTCGTGCGGGCGTTCGGCGCGGAGGTATTCGACGTCATCGAGAACGATACGGCACGGCTTCTTGAGCTTCCGGGAATCGGTCCGAAGCGGCAGGAGCAGGTGGTGGCCGGGTGGGCGGAGCAAAAGGCGGTCCGCGAGATCATGGTCTTTCTGCAGTCGCACGGGGTGGGCGCGGCCCGGGCGGTGCGTATCTACCGGCTCTACGGAGACGAGGCGATGGACCGGGTGCGCGAGAACCCCTACCGGCTCGCTCTCGACGTTCGCGGCATCGGGTTCCGCACGGCGGATGTGATCGCGCAGTCGATCGGATTCGATCCCGATTCGGTTCCGCGGGCGAGGGCGGGGATCCGCCACGTGTTGCAGGAGGTCGCTGGCGATGGACACTGCGCGGGGGAGCGGGGAGCGCTCGTCGCCGCCTCGACCGAGCTGCTCGGCGTGGAGCCGGGGGTCGTGGAGTCCGCGCTCGAGCGGGAACTCGCCGAAGACATGCTTGTGGACGAGACGCGCGAGGGGGAGTCGTGGATCTACCTCCCCGCCCTGTACCACTCCGAGCGCGGGACCGCGGCCCGCCTCAGCCGTCTGCTGGCGGACGGCGGCCCTCCGTGGGGCGTCATCGACCCCGAGAAAGCGATCCCGTGGGTGGAGCAGCGGGTGGGCTTCGATCTCTCGGCTTCCCAGCACGAAGCGGTGGCGTGCGCAATCCGCGAGCGGGTCACCGTCATTACCGGCGGGCCGGGGGTCGGAAAGACCACCATCGTCAACGCGGTGCTCAAGATCGTGCGGGCAAAGGGGGTCCGCGCCCGCCTCTGCGCGCCCACCGGCCGGGCGGCCAAGCGGCTCGCGGAGGCCACCGGGCTCGAAGCGACCACCATCCACCGGCTGCTCGAGTTCGAGCCGGCTACCGCGGGCTTCAAGCATGGCCCCGACAACCCGCTCGACACCGACTTCGTGGTCGTGGACGAAGTGTCGATGGTCGACATCGTCCTCGCCAACCAGCTTTTCCGGGCCATTCCGGAACACGCCGCGCTACTCCTTGTCGGCGACGTGGATCAGCTCCCGTCGGTAGGCCCCGGGTCCGTGCTCGCGGAAGTCATCGGATCGGAACGCGTGCCGACGGTTCGGCTCACCGAGATCTTCCGCCAGGCCGGATCGTCCCGCATCGTCGTCAACGCGCATCGGATCAACCGGGGCGTATCGCCGGAGTATCCCCGCCCGGCGGGTCGTTCCGACCGCCCCGGTTCGGACTCCGATGCGGATTCCGGCTCCGGCGCCGTCCTCGCGGCCGCGGAGCCGAGCGACTTCTACGTCATCGCGGTCCGCGACGCCGAGGAAGCGCGTGACCGGCTGCTGCAGGTGGTCACGGAACGGATCCCGCGGCGCTTCGGGATCGACCCGATGGCGGACCTCCAGGTCCTGACCCCGGGGCGGCGAGGGGGACTCGGCGCACAGGCCCTCAACGCGGAGCTCCAGTCCCGGCTCAATCCCGGGGCCTCCACCAGCGTGAATCGGTTCGGGACGACGTTCGCGCGCGGCGACAAGGTGCTGCAGAACGTGAACGACTACCAGAAGGAGGTCTTCAACGGTGACATCGGACGGATCATCGCGGTGGACCTCGAGGAGCAGGCGATCACGGTGGACTTCGAGGGCCGGTCGGTGCCTTACGAGTTCAACGAGCTCGACGAGTTGAGCCTTGCCTACGCCATCACCGTCCACAAGTCCCAGGGGTCGGAGTTTCCGGCCGTGGTGATACCCCTGACCACCCAGCACTACATGCTGCTCGAGCGCAACCTCCTCTATACCGGGGTGACCCGCGGCAAGCGGCTTGTGGTGCTGGTGGCCGAACCGCGGGCGCTCGCCATCGCGGTCCGGCGCGACGGGTCGGTGCAGCGCCGGTCGCGGCTCGCGAAACGGCTCCGGGCCGCTCGCTGAGCGGCGGCCGGGGCCAGCGGCTCGCGGGTGCCGAAGGTGGCGCGGGGCGGGCCGCGGATCAGCATCGTGTACCGCCCCGAGGGCCGTTGCCGAGCCGCAACGGGCCGGCGCGGCCGCGTTCGGGCGAAGCGGCCGGCCGGGTCCCCGAGCCATCCGGGCCGGCGGCGCACGCCGCCCGGAGAGGCCGGGGCTACAGGCCGGGGCTACAGGAAGGTGTTCGGCTTGAGGAAGAAGCCGAGGACAAGGCAACCCTTGGGCGAGCGCGCCTCGTGCCGGTTGCCGGCCGGGCGCCAGATGAAGTCCCCGGCGGTGGCGACCCCGTCGTCATCCTCGAACTCGCCTTCGAGAATGTAGGTCTGCTCGATCTCGTTGTGCACGTGGTCGGGGATCACGGCGCCCGGATCGAGCTTGAAGAGGCCGGTGAACAGACCCGTGTCCTGGTCCTGGACGAGCACCTTCATCTGCACGCCGCTGCACTGCGTCATCGTCTCCCACGGGATCTCGTCCGTCTTGACGTAGCGCGAGGCGAGCTCCGGCAGGCCGAGGCCGGCGAGGGCGGGGGTTTCAAGGGCCATGGGTCAGCTCCCCTGTGTGGTCCGGTTCACGCAAGGATAGCCCCAGCGGTGCGGGAGCGCGAGCCGCTTGCGCCCCCCGTCCTCGCGGCGGCCGGCGACTATTGCCTGCGCCATTGTCCGAACTCGGGATCGATGGGCGCGAGCATTCCCCTCTGGAACTCTCCCAGGGTGGCGTCGGCGAACCAGCCGAGCCAGCGCTCGACGAACTCGATGCGCGCGTCTTCGCCCGCGACGGCGACGAACGGATAGCCGAGCCGGAGGGTCCCGCCACGACCTGCGAGGGCGGCGGCCACCCGCGGGCCCGGGGCGCGGGCGGAGGGGGCGATGCCCTCCCCGGGGAACATGCCTCCATCCTCCTTGGTGACCACGAAGCCGAGCTCGGCCCATTCGAAGCGATCCGCTTCGAATGCATCGCAGTACCACAGGGAGTGGAGCCGTCCCCGGTCGCCCGCCTGGTTGCCCGCTCCCGGCTGCCCTTCCGATTCGGACAGCACCTTCACGCCGATCTCCGCGTGGGCGGCGACGTGGAACGCGGGCCGCCGGTCGGGCTCGCAGCCCCAGCAGTCGGGGCCCACCGGGACCGCCCTTGTCCACAGGAGCGCTCCGGGTCCGACCCTCGCGATCTTGGTGTCCGCCTCTTGCATGAACCGCACCGAGGGACAGTGGGAAAGGACCGCCTGGCGTATCGGATGGAGCAGGCCCTCCAGCGACTCGGTCGCTTCGATGGCCCGAGAGCCGCCCGCGTCCGCCGCCCGGCGCCGCGTGCTCTCGGCCCGGTGGCCGGCGGCGAGGCGTTCCGCGTGTGCGCTGTCAATCTCGATCTTCATGCTCTCTCCTCCTCACCCGTGCCGAAGCGCTCGTCGCGCGCAACTTCGCCGTGGAAGCAGGCGGGCGCCCGGTCGAACGCCGCGAAGCCGGTCGATGGAACATTCCTCGATCCGAATCATACTCCGAGCCCGGCGACCGGTTCCGGCCGGGTTCCGGCAACCGACCCGCCGCCCCCGTCCCCCGTCCCCCGCCCGCGCCCGCGCCCCCGTCCCCCGCCCGAGGCCCCGTCCCCGTCCCTGCGGCCCGGCGACGGCGCAGGTGATTTCCTGGCGATCCTTTCCGGCGACGTTACCCCGCGTCGCAACTGCGCGCCGACGTTCCGAGTGCCGTTGCAGGACAGGACCATCGGTCAATTCGAAAAAAACCGGAAATATCGAATGAAACAGGGCAATTTTTCGAAATTCGACCTTGTCGTCCCGTATCTATCGGACGTAAAGTGTTTTCTGGTCCGGAAGCGGAGCACGTCAAGCGGTCCCAGGATGCGGCGGCGATGCT
Organism: Gammaproteobacteria bacterium; assembly: GCA_965223775.1. Taxonomy (GTDB): domain Bacteria; phylum Pseudomonadota; class Gammaproteobacteria; order HK1; family HK1; genus JAJDXW01. Next base: position 550,492 of record OZ245021.1, read on the forward strand.
CGCGGCCCTGAGATCCTTTCCCTCCGAGATGCGCTCCGACTTGGACCCTTTTCCCCTCCCCCGGCGAAATTGCCGGTTGCCGTCCCTGCCCGCCGCCAGGCGGAATGCCGAGCCGCGTCTGCGAACGTGCGTCGACTGACCGGAATCCGCGAAATCCGAAACGCAGACCGCTCGCGGTGCGCAGCGACGGTGGTCCCGATTGCACCGGCCAGGGCTCGACCACCCCTACCCGGCGGAGCTCTCCACCGGGCGTCGCATCAGGAGCGTTGAAATGAAAGACATCGGGTTCGTCGGGCTGGGCGACATGGGTTCCGGCATGGCCGGGAACCTTCTTCGCGCCGGCTTCAATGTGCATGGATACGATCGTGTTCCGGCCCGATTGGAATGGCTGGAACGCGAGGGAGGACACCCCGCCGAGAGTGCGGCGTCGGTGGGAGAGCGTTCGGAGGCCGCCTTCGTCATGGTGTTGAGCGGAGAGCAGGCGCGGGACGCGACCCTCGGACCGGCCGGAATCGCGCGGGGGATGCGGTCCGGCGGAATCGTCCTGCTTTCGGCCACGGTGCGGCCGACCGAGGCGGAGGGCATCGCGGCCGATCTCGGCGAGTTCGGACTTGCCCTGATCGACACCCCGGTATCCGGCGGCAAGCACGGCGCCGATGCCGGCGAGCTCAACCTCTATCCCGCGGGCGACCCGGATGCGATCGAACGGGTCCAGCCGGTGCTCGAAGCGATTTCGAAGCAGATCGTGGTGACCGGCACCCGGCCCGGTCAGGGCCAGGTGGCCAAGGCGGCGCTCCAGGCGCTCATCGGGGGGGTGTTCGCCGGCGTCTTCGAGGCCGCCGTGTTCGGCTCGAAGGCCGGCCTCCCCGGCGCGACCCTCGAGCGGGTGTTCGCCAACAGCGATGCCGGTTCGCCGCTCGTCGCCAACGCGATCCAGCGGATCGTCGACCGCGAGTTCGTCGGCACCGGCAGCAACATCGCCACGATGTACAAGGACCTTTGCATCGTCATGGACATGGCGCGCGAAGTGGGGGCGCCGCTCTTTTCGGTGGCCCAGGCCTACGAGCTGTTCCAGGCCGGCATCACCCGTTTCGCCGGCGAGGACAACTGGTGCGTGGCGAAGGTGCTGGAGTCGCTGGCCGGAACGTCCGTCACCCGGAGCGGCCACGCCGGGCGCGCGTTCTGAACTCCCGGCCCTTGCGGGGCGCAAGCAGGGTCACCGACACCGGCGCCGAAGCGCGGCCGGCCGACCGGGGCAGGAAGCCGGTTGATCGGAACGGGGCCGAGCAGAACGGCCTCCGGCGCCGAACCCCTGCCTGCCGGCGCTTCAGCCGCGAGCGGCCCCCCGTCCAGGACGATTGCGGTACCCGCGGCCCGGGCGCGGCGCGGCGGAGTCAGCCCGACCAGGGATGGTGCTCGTGCCAGTGGCGAGCGATGTCGATGCGCCGGCACACCCACACCCGGTCGTGGTTGCGGACGTGGTCGACGAAGCGGGCGAGGGATGCCGCCCGGCCCGGCCGGCCGACCAGCCGGCAGTGCAGCCCCACCGACATCATCCGGGGCGTCTCCACCCCCTCCTCGTAGAGCACGTCGAAGCTGTCCCGGAGATAGGCGAAGAACTGGTCGCCCGAGTTGAACCCCTGCGGGGTCGCGAACCGCATGTCGTTGGCGTCAAGGGTGTAGGGCACGATGAGATGCGGGCGCCCGTGCTCGGTGTTCCAGTAGGGGAGCTCGTCGGCGTAGGAGTCCGCGTCGTAGACGAACCCCCCTTCCTCGACGACGAGGCGCCGGGTATTGGGGCTGTTGCGCCCGGTGTACCAGCCGAGCGGGCGCTCGCCGGCGACCCGGGTCTGGGTCTCGATCGCCTTCCGGAGATGCTCGCGTTCGGTGTCGACGTCGACGCTCTGGTAGTCGATCCAGCGCCAGCCGTGGCTCGCGATCTCCCACTTCGCCTCGTTCATCGCGGCTACCGCCTCGGGGTTGCGCTCGAGCGCCATCGCAACGCCGTACACGGTGACCGGCACGTCCCGTGAAGTGAAGATGCGGTGGAGGCGCCAGAACCCCGCCCGGCTGCCGAACTCGTAGAGGGACTCCATGTTCATGTTGCGCTGGCCGGGGAGGGGGCGGGCGCCCACGATCTCGGAGAGGAAGGATTCCGACGCGGGGTCGCCGTGGAGGATGCAGTTCTCCGCTCCTTCCTCGTAGTTGATGACGAACTGCACCGCGACCCGGGCGTCGTCCGGCCATTCGGGATGCGGCGGGTGGCGGCCGTATCCGCGCATGTCTCTCGGGTAGGTCTCGTTCATCGGCTCGCCGCCTGTCGCTGGCCAAGGAGGGGATTGTGCTGCCATGGTACACCCGCGTAAGATTCGCACCGCTCGCGCCGAGATGGTGCGGAGACCGCAGGTTTTTTGCCGCTCCGGTGCGGAGACCGCAGGTTTTTCACCGCTCCGGTACGGATCCGGCAAACTTCGAAGACGCTGCCGGGCGTTTGGGGCGACCGGCCGCCACGGCCCGAGGGCCTGCGCGGCCGGACGTTCGCGAGTCTGCGCACGGAGCCCGCACACCGCGGCACTCCGGCATGCAGATTGCTCTTCGTTGATCGCGTGGCCGGCTGGCATTCGTTCCGGAGCGCGATGCGAGACAACCTCAACCGAAGGAGTTCCACGATGAAGACGTTGCGAAGCATGACCGCCACGGCGGTATCGGCCACCACCCTGGCGCTCGGCGCCGCCCTGCTCGCGCCCGCGCCCGCCCACGCCGGCACCCTCAAGATCGGCGTGCTCGGGGTCATGAGCGGCCCCGCCGCCTCCTGGGGCCTAGTCAACCGCTACTGCGCGGAAGTCACCGCCAAGATGTACAACGACATGGGCGGGATCGAGATCGACGGTGAGAAGTACATGATCGAGGTCTCGTCGATCGACGACAAGAACGATCCCAAGCTGTCGATCAACGGGGCTCGGAAGCACACCGGTGATGGCATCCGGTACATCATCGGGCCGAACGTCGACACCACCGCACAGGCCATCGTGCCGGTCCTCGAGGAGGCCGGGGCGATGAACTTCCCCTACGCGTTCGCCAGGGATCTCTATACGCCGCCCCGCGGCAATTCGGTGCTCGGCATGATCGCGTCCTATCAGGCGGGGCCGGTCATCTACAAGCGCCTGATGGCGGACAGCGGGGTCAAGTCCGTCGCCTTCGTCGCGCGCAACGAGTCCGATCCGCTGAACCAGCGCGTGCAGGGCGTCGCCGCGGCCAACATGCTCGGCCTCGAGGTGCTCGCCTCCGAAGACACCTACGAGCCCGGGACCACCGACTTCTTCCCGGTGATGTCGCGGATCGTCCCCCTCAACCCGGATCTCATCGTCCTGTCCGGCGCGGCCCCGTCCGACGCTCCGCTGCTCATCAAGAGCGCCCGCGAGCTTGGCTACGGAGGCCTCCTCAGCACCGAGACCGCCCAGGACGCCAAGATCCTGTCCGAGGTGGCGGGGGACGCCGCGAACGGCTTCATCTCGGTCGGCGGCGCGAGCACCCCGGAGATCTCCGACGACTACATGAACGCGTTCCGCGAGGCATACGTCGCGCACGTCGGGGAGTGGAACGACGAGGCGGGGACGAAGGTCTACGCCCTCGAGGTGATCATCGAGACCTTGAAGCTCGCCGGCAAGGCGGCGATCGACGACATCGCGGTGTTCCAGGCGGCGATGCCGAACCTCAACGTCGAGAACCGGCTCCTCAAGGGCGAGAACTCGCTCGGCTACGTCGGTACCGGGTTCTTCGAGCAGCCTCGCCAGTTGCCGATCCCCATGGTCGTGAACGAGTACCGCGACGGCGGGTTCCGGACCCTCTTCGTGGGTTCGGTGGAATAGTCGGGAGCGGCGGACTCGCGGCGGCCCGCGGACAATCCCGCCGGCCCGTTCAGTCGCCGCCGCCCGGAAGACCGTTCCGGGCGGCGGCAGGCGCCGGGGAGGGGGCGCTCCCTTCCCCGGCGTCCGGCTTCCTCATGGGCCGGAACGCGATGAGGTGGAACCGGACCGGGCGTCGCGAGGCGAGGCGGGAAACCGCGCCGCGCGACCCGGCGGCTGCCACCCCGGCGGCTGCCGCCCCGGCAGGGCCGCACGGCGCCGGCGCCGAGTGATTGAGCCGGGCGCCCTCCGCATGGCCGCGTCTCGCGGCCTTCCCGCGGCACCGCTCGCAACGGGCTGAGACGGATGGAACAGGTCCTCGTCAACGGGCTCTACCTCGGGTGCCAGTACGCCCTCATCGCGCTCGGCCTCACTCTCATCTTCGGCCTGATGGGCGTGCTCAACTTCGCCCACGGGCAGATGTACGTGCTCGGCGGGTTCGTGACCTACTACGTCTACGGGGTCGTGGGCCTGCCGTTTCCACTCGCCCTCGTCGCGACCGCGCTCACCCTCGGCGTGACCGGGGCGCTCTTCGACAAGCTGCTCTTTCGCCGCGTGCTCCGCCACAGCGCGCGCGAGGAGAGCTCGATGCTGCTCGCGGCCGGCACCGCCCTGCTGCTCGAGAGCCTCATCCTCATCTTCTTCGGCGAGAAGCACCGTGGCGTGCCTTCGCTCGCGCCGGGCGTGGCCCGCATCGGGGATGCGTTCCTCCCTTACGGGCGCATCGTCGTCATGGTGCTCGCGGCCGCGCTCATCGTCGGATTCATCGTGTACATGCGCCACACCCGCGTGGGGCGGGGCCTGCGGGCCATCGCGCAGGACCGGGAGGCGGCCCTCCTCCAGGGGGTCAACGTGGAGCGCTACGGCATGATCGGTTTCGCGATCGGCGCCGCGCTCGCGGGGCTCGCCGGCTCCCTGCTCGTCGCGATCTCCGGGGTGAACAGCGGTCTTGGCACGTGGATCTCGATCAAGGCTTTCATCATGGTGATGATCGGGGGCGCCGGGGTGGTGTCGGGGGCCATCCTCGGCGGCTTCATCCTCGGCATGGCGGAGTCGCTCGGCTACCGCTTCTTCCCCGGAGGCGATACCTACCTCATGATCTTCATTGCGATGATCGCGTTCCTCGCCATCCGGCCCCAGGGCCTCATGGGCAAGCCCTGGGGCTAGGAGCGGCCCGTGCCCGAGACCGAGGCCGGAAGCGGGAGCGCGATGTGAACGAGATCGGGAGCGGGATCGGAATCGGAATCGGGATCGGGACCGAGATCGGGTTCAGGAATCCGGCCTGAGTCGAAAGCGGATCGAGCGGAGCACATGTCCTCAAAGGTCGCCATCCTCGTCGCCGCGGTCGTCGTCGCCTGGCTCGTCGGCGTGCCCCTCGCGATCGGCCACCGGCCGTACGACATCGGCGTGCTCACCACCGCGTTGGCCCTGAGCGTCATCAGCGCCGGGGTGTGGCTCATGTTCTACATCGGCCGCATCCACATCGGCCAGGGCGCGTTCGCCCTCCTCGGCCAGTACGCGGCGGCGATCGCGATCACCAAGCTCGGGCTCTCGTTCTGGATCGCGCTGCCGCTCGCGGGGCTCGCCTCGGCCTTGCTCGCCTGCGTGCTCGGCTACCCGCTCCTGCGGCTGAAGGGCGTCTACTTCGCGATGGTGACCTTGAGCCTGACGGAGGCGGCGCGCCTCAGCGCCCAGTCGTTCGCGTCGGTGACCGGCGGCCCCCGGGGGATTCTCAACATTCCGCTTCCGGGGGCGGTCGAGGTGTTCGGGATCACCCTGATCCCGGACTTCGGGGAGGTGAACTCCCATGTCGCCCTGTTCTGCCTCGCGACCCTCCTCGCCATCGCGACGTTCGCCGCCCTCTACCGCATCGTCAACAGCCGGCTCGGCTGGCTCTTCCGCTCGCTCCAGCAGAACGAGGATCTCGCCTCTTCGATCGGGGTCAACGTGGCGCGGCTTCGCGTCATCGCATTCGCGATCGGCTCGTTCCTGGGCGGCATCGGCGGCGCGTTCTTCCTCGCCGTCCAGCAGAGCGTGTATCCGTCCTCGTTCCAGGTGCAGGATTCGATCTACCTGATGCTGTATTGCTTTCTCGGCGGTCTCGGCTACGTCTTCGGCCCCCTGGTGGGCACGTTCGTCCTCTTCATCGCCTTCGAGTTCCTGCACGGCCTGAACGAATACCAGCCCCTCATCTACGCCATCCTCATGATCGGGCTCATGGTGTGGCTGCCGAACGGGCTGCTGAGCCTTCGCCGGCCGGGGAGCGGGGGCGGCGGCTCCTCCCCGAGCTGGCGGCGATGGCTCCAGCTTCCGGAGAACCGGCCGTGAGCCTGCTCGAGGTCGAAGGCCTCACGAAGCGCTTCGGGGGGCTCACCGCGGTCGACGACGTGACGTTCGCGGTCGAGGAGCGTCGGATCCTGAGCATCATCGGCCCGAACGGGGCCGGCAAGAGCACCCTGTTCAAGCTCATCACCGCCTTTCTCCGGCCGACGGCGGGCCGGGTCCGGCTCGCCGGGGAGGAGATCACCGGCGAGTCGCCGCACGCGGTCGCCCGGCGCGGGGTGGTCCGGACCTTCCAGGAGACGACCATCTTCCGGGAGATGACGGCGCTCGAGAACGTGGTCGTCGCCCACCACCTCCAGGGCGACGCGACCCTCGCCGGCTTCTTCTTCGGCAGCCGGCGGGCGCGTGCGTCGGAGGCCGCCTTCCGGGAGAGCGGCCGCGAGATCCTCGACTACCTGGGGCTGGGCGAGGTCGCCGGGGAGACCGCCCGCAATCTGCCCCACGGGCATCTGCGGGCGCTCGGGATCGCGATCGCGATGGCCGCGAATCCCCGCGTCCTGCTGCTCGACGAGCCCTTCGCGGGCATGAACCCGGAGGAGACCAACCGGGCGATGGACATGGTGCGCGGGATCCGGGACCGGGGGGTCACCGTGCTCCTCGTCGAGCACGACATGCGGGCGGTCATGCGGATCAGCGACCGGGTGGTGGTGCTCAACTTCGGCCGCAGGATCGCGGAGGGGGCGCCGGCCGAGATCCAGCGCGACGAGCGGGTCATCGAAGCCTATCTCGGGCGCCCCGAGGACGAGGTCGAAATCGAAGTCGAAGGCGGAGGAGGAGGCGAAGGCGGCGGAGGAGGCGGAACGGAGGCGGAAGTGGAGGCGGCGGCGGAGGCGGAAGCGATGGCCGGAGCGGCGCCGAAGGCGCGGGCGGGCACGGACGGGCCGGCATGAGCTACTTCCGGGCCGCGGACCTCTCGGTGCGATACGACCAGGTGCGCGCCATCACGGACGTGTCGGTGGCGCTCGAAGAGGGCGACATCGTGGCCCTCATCGGGGCGAACGGGGCCGGCAAGACGACGACCCTTCGCGCGATCACCGGGCTCGCCCGGCTCGCCGCGGGCGAGATCCATCTCGACGGGGAGCGCATCGACGGCCTTCGTCCGGATGCCATCGTGGCCCTCGGGGTGGCCATGGTGCCGGAGGGGCGGCGGGTCTTTCCCTTCCTCTCCGTCATGGACAACCTGCTCATGGGAGCGTTCCTGCGGCGCGGCCGGCGGGCGATCGCGGCGGACGTGGAGCGGGTGTTCGAGCGGTTTCCGCGCCTGCGCGAGCGCCGGAGCCAGGCGGCCGGCACGATGAGCGGCGGCGAGCAGCAGATGCTCGCCATCGGCCGCGCCCTGATGGCGCGCCCGCGCCTGCTGCTCCTCGACGAGCCCTCGCTCGGGCTCGCCCCGATGCTCGTGCAGGAGATCGCGCACGCCATCCTCGCGATCAACCGCGAGGACCGGGTGAGCCTCATCCTCGTGGAGCAGAACTCGCGGATGGCGCTTCGCGTGTCGAGCCGCGCCTACGCCCTCGAGACGGGCCGGGTCGCGCTCGAGGGTGCGTCGCGCGACCTCGTGAACGACGACCGCATCCGCGAGCTCTACCTCGGTGGCTGACCCGCCGCGCCACCGAGCGGCCGGGAGTGCCGTCGAACCCTTCGGCCGCCCGCGTCCTCGGGTGCAGTGGCGCCTGACCTGCACCCCGGCTTCGCCGTCGTCTCCGGGTCCGATGGCCGCGCGGAGGGACCCGGTCCCGCCCGCCGCATTCGCCAATCGGGGTGCCGGTTCGCTGGATTTCGTAAGATATTGACGGAGAACGGTGCGCGCGCACTGCCGAAGGAAACACCCGGAAGGAGTTGCCTCATGGGCCCACGACGGCCGCTGCCACGAAGCGCCGGATCGTGACTACGCCTCGACCCGAGTCCGCGCGTGAAACCGCCGCCGTCCCCCGGGCCGGGATGCTCGCTACCGTCCGCAACCGGCGCGGGGTGGTCGCAGCCGTTGAGCCCTTCGACGGCGAGACGGGGCGCCTCCACCTCGTCCACCTCGAGTACAAGGACGACAACGCGCCATCCGAGGAACGCATCCTCTGGGAGATAGAGCCCGACCGCCACCTCCTGGAGCCGAACGCGCTGCCGGCCCCCGCGCACGCTGGCGGCGCCATGCCTCCCGAGGATTTCGACGCGCTTCTCCGCGCGGCGCGCTGGTCGGCGCTCTCGCCCTACCTCGACCCCGACGGGGAAGGCCCGCTCGACCGGGAGCCGATTGCGAGCCCCTTCCATGGAGGGGTGTGCGTCGAGAGCTTCCAGCTCGTCCCGCTACTCAAGGCCCTTCGCATGCCGCGGGTGAGCCTCCTCATCGCCGACGACGTCGGCCTCGGGAAGACGGTGGAGGCGGGGCTCATCCTCACCGAGCTTCTCCTCCGGCGCCGCATCCGGCGAGTCCTGGTGCTCACCCCGGCATCGCTCCGCCGACAGTGGCAGGAGGAGCTCCGGGAGAAGTTCTCGCTCCGCTTCGAGGTGGTGGACCGTCACGAGACCGAGCGCCTGCGACGCCGGCTCGGAATGGACGCGAACCCCTGGCGCTCGTTCAGCCGCATCGTCGCCTCCTACCATTACCTCCGCCAGCCCGACGTCCTGGAGCAGTTCCGCGCGGCCTGCCGCACGCCGGAGGGATCGCCGCACCTTCCCTGGGACCTCCTCATCGTCGACGAGTGCCACAACCTGATGCCGTCTCCCTTCGGCGAGGACAGCGAGCTCTGCCAAATGCTGAGGCACCTCGCGCCGCAGTTCGAGCACCGGCTCTTTCTCTCCGCCACCCCGCACAACGGCCATACCCGGTCCTTCACCGGACTGCTCGAGATGCTCGACCCGGTGCGCTTCACCCGGACGAGCGAGATGGGGGCGGCGATGCGCGGCCGGGTCGAGGACGTGGTCGTTCGGCGGCTCAAACGCGACATCAATGCGCGGAGCGACCGCCCCCGCTTCTGTACCCGCCATGAACCCCAGGCCTTGCCCATCGACGCCGACCCGCGGGAAGACAGGCTTTCCGTCGCGTTCGACGCGTTCCGCACCGCAGTGCGCGCGCTCGTCGCGGCGGGAACGAAGCGGCGGCGGCGGGCCGGAACCTTCGCGGTTGAGATTCTCGGCAAGCGGTTGCTCTCGTGTCCCGTCGCGTTCGCCGATTCCTGGAGCCGCGCGAGGCAGGGCTTCGCCGGTCAGCAGACGGAGCCGGCGGCGGAGTCGGAGGTTGCCGCGGCCGAGCGGGCCGTGCGCCAGGAGACTGGCGACGACCGCGAGGCGGAACAGCGCGAAGCGACCGCCGCGACCGTCGTCGGGGCATGGCTCAGGAACTTCTCCGACGAGGTGGGCGACGAAATCGAAGGAATTGAGCGCGCGCTCGATGCCCTCGGGCTCGCGCTCGACGGTGCTCCGGTCACCGAGCAGACGCCCGTCGTCGATGCCCGATTCGACACCCTCGTCGCGTTGATCGAGCGCCTGCTGCGCGCAGGTCGCGAGTTCCGCGACGACGAGCGCCTGATCGTGTTCACCGAGTACAAGACCACCCTCGACTACCTCGCCCGGCGCCTGCGCGAGCGCTATCCGGCCGACCGGGTGCTCACCCTGTTCGGCACCGGCGGGCCCGAGGGCATGGACGAGGCCGGCCGCGAGAACGTCAAGGCGGCATTCAACGATCCGGCTTCGCGGGTTCGGGTGCTCGTCGCCACGGACGCCGCGTCCGAGGGCCTCAACCTGCACCGTACCGCTCGCTACCTGCTGCACTACGACTGCCCCTGGAACCCGTCGCGCCTCGAGCAGCGCAACGGCCGGCTCGACCGCTACGGCCAAGCCCGCGACGTGACGGTGCACCACTTCGTCAGCAATACCGATCCCGACCTGCGCTTTCTCGACCACGTGATCCGCAAGGCGGACGAGATCCGGGAAGACCTTGGCTCCGTCAACGAAGTCTTCGACCGTGCCGTCTACCGGCGCCTGATCGGCGGCGAGAATGCCGATGCGGTCGCGGCCGATCTCGACCGTGGGCTCGATGCGGCGCGGGAAGGCTTCGTCCTCGGGGCCGGCGAAGAAGCGGACGCCCTGACCGGGGAGGAGGGGAGCGAGGTGGAGATGTTGGCTGCCTTGGCCCGCGAGATCGATCTCGACGACAGCGCCCTCCACGACACCCTCGAAGCCGCGATGGCGGTCACCGCTGGCCGGCCGCAGCTCAGGGCCGCCGAGGAGCCCGGCTTCTACCGGGTGGTTCGCCCCGACCTTCCGGGCTGGCGCGAAGTCATCGACGAATCGGTGCGCCGCCGCGCCTCGGGGGGCGGCGAGGACGGGCCGATGCCGCGGCTCGCGTTCAGCCCGGAGCCGTTCATCGAGCGGCTCGGGCGCCTGAGCGTGTTCCTGCCCCGCCACGACGCGTTGCTCATGCACCTCGCCCATCCGCTTATTCAGCGGGCGCTCGGCGTCCTCACCCGCCGCCGCTATCCGGGAGCGGGGAACGAGGTGTCGCGCTGGACGGTGCGCGCGGGAGGGGTCCCGGACGGCGCCGCCGCGGTCGTCCTTCTCAGCGTCGAGGAGCTCGGCGTGAACGAGCTCCGGGAGACGTTCCACCGCTGGGTGCGGACGTTCGCCCTCCCCGTCCGGGACGGCGGGATCGGGGACCCCCTCCCGCATGTCCCGGCCCGTACCCGCCGGGGCGCGGGCGAAGCGGACAACCTGGACGACCGGGAGCGCGCCGCCGAGATCCTCGAAGAGGTGAGCGCGGACCTCCGGAGACTGCTGAACGACTACCGGGAGGAGCTCACTGAACGACTGGCGAGCCAGCTTCGGGTCGATGGCGAGGCGGCACGCCGGCGCGAGGATGAGCGCTACCGGCAACGCCAGGGCGAGGTATCGGCTCTCATCGAGCAATCGACGCTCGCACGGCTCGACCGCGAGATTGAGCTGCTTGCCATCCGGGCCCGCCAGGGCCAGCTCTTCGACGAGGACGAGCGCCTCGCGGAGATCGAGCGGTCCCTGGAGGAGAAGGAGGAGGAGCTCCGGCGGCGGCGCCAGCACTACGAGGAGATCCGCGAGCAGTTGCAGCGCGAGCGCTCCCGTATCCTGGATCACCTCCTTCCCGCGCGCTTCTCTTTCGCGGGCGACGCCCAAGTCTTCCCCGTCGCGGTGGAAATCCGTCTGCCAGATCAGCGCAGGTGAGATGGTTGCCTTGGCCGCCTCTTGATTTACCCTGGTAATGAAGCAGACAATCGGTGGGAGCGGCATCGGGACGAGTAGAGATGGAACGAATCGAATCGAAGATCACCGCCCAAGGGCAGGTATCGGTGCCGGCGCGCATCCGTCGCCGGCTTGGATTGACGCCCGGCTCGAAGATCGAGTGGTGCGAGAGCGGGGGCGAGGTGGTCGTCCGACGGGCGTCGAAGTACTCGTCAAGGGACATCCACGAGGCCGTGTTCGATGCGCCGCCGGAACCCCGGAGCGTTGCCGACATGGAAGAGGGGATCCGATCCCGGGCGCGGCGCAAGCATGCAGGCGATTGACACGAACGTCCTCGTGAGGCTCGTCGTCCGGGACGAGCCGGCGCAGGTCGAAAAGGCCGAGGCGTTCGTCGGGCAGGGGGCGTGGGTTTCGCACCTCGTGCTCGCGGAGACGGTCTGGGTGCTCGAGTCCGTGTACGGGCTGAGCCGGGAACAGATCGCGACCGTGGTCGGCATGCTCGTGGAGCACGACCGCCTGATGCTCCAGGACGAGGACGTGATCCGGCGGGCGCACTCGGCGTTCGAACGCGACAGTTCGGTGGGGTTTACCGACTGTCTCATCGTCGAGGCGGCCCGCAAGGCGGGGCACCTGCCGGTCGGAACCTTCGATCGGGCCATGTCCCGGATCGACGGCGGGCAGGGGCTATGACCGCGGCGTACGGCTCGCCGGGCAGCCGTGAGGGCTGAGCGTCGGCGCGGGCCGCCCGGTGTGCCCGGGTGGGAGCGGCTCCGCCACGGCGGGTTGCTGCTGGACGGCGCGAGGCTTGCCGCGCTTGCGCGTAGCGTTCCCGGTCCCCTCGAGGGGTACATCGAGGGACAGCTCCGCCAGCGTGGGGGCGCGCTCCCGGAGGCGAGCGGGGAGGGCGGCGCCGCCATTTCCTCCTTCGTCGCCTTCGTGCTGGAAGAGGTCTGCGGGCTCGACGCTTCGACCGGCACCTGGACGCGCGGGAGCAGCGTTGCGTCGTCCTGGGGGCGGCGCGCGATCACTGGCGAGACGGTCAAGCCGCGCCATCTCTGGACCGGCCAGGACGGTGGGTGCTTGCCCGTGTTCCTGGACGACGGTCGGCGTCTCGGCGTCGGCCGGGGCCGCCGCGTCGTGAGCCGTGTGCTCGGCTGGCTTCGCGCGGGCGGCGACCACCTCGCCCTCGTCACGAACGGCCGGCAGTGGCGGCTCGTCTTCGCCGGGCTCGACTATGACGCCTGGTGCGAGTGGGACCTCGATCTCTGGTTCGAGGAGGGCGGGCTCTCCCCGCAGGTGACCGTGCTTCGAACCCTGCTCCGCCCGGAGCTCTGGACGCCCGCGGCCGAGGACGCCGCGCCGCCGCTCTTGCAAGCGATCCGCGACACCCGCAAGGGGCAGGCGGAGCTCTCCGAGGTGCTCGGGGAGCGGGTGCGCGAGGCGGTCGAGATCCTCATCCGCGGCCACGGCGAAGCGCTTTCCGCCTTGGTTGAAGGCGAACCGAGCGAGAGTCTGACCGAGTACCACGGGTATCTGGCCGATGTCGCGGGGGTCTCGTTGGCCGAAGCTCCGCCCGCCGGAGGAGAATCTCTCCCGGCGGCGACCCCGGAAGACATCTATCGTGCCGCCTGCCGGGTGGCGATGCGGCTCGTGGTGATCCTCTTCGCGGAGTCGCGCGAGCTGCTGCCCCGCGACAACGCCCTCTACCACGAGAGCTACGGACTGAACGGCCTGCTCGAAGGTCTCGAACGCGAGGCCGCCCGTGGGGGCGCCCTTGCGGCGAGTTTCGGGGCGTGGCCTCGGGTGCTGGCCCTCTTCCGGCTCGTGCGGGAGGGCTCCCACCACCCGGACCTGCCGGTGACCGCCTACGGCGGCGATCTCTTCGCGCCGGGGATTCGCGACGCGACGGGTGGTCTCTCCCGAGCGCTATTCGTCTTCGAGAATGCGTGCTTCGAGGGCGAGGCGCTGCCGGACCGCGACGTCCATGAGATGCTGACGCTCCTCACCCGGACCACGATCCGAATCCGCCAAGGGCGGGGCGGCACCCGGGCGGTCGTGCCGGTGGACTTCTCCGACCTCTCCTCCGAGTACATCGGTATCCTCTACGAGGGACTGCTCGACTACGAATTGAAGACCGCGCCCCCCGGAGACCCGGTGATCTTCCTCGCGGTGGGCGACCAGCCGGCCCTCCCCCTCTCGCGCCTCGAAGCCATGGAGGACCAGGCGCTCAAGACCCTGTTCGAGCGTTTGAAGGATCGCTCGTCGGCGACCGATGACGTGCCGGAAGGGGAGGAGGGCGGTGATGCTTCCAGCGAGTCGCAGACCCCGGGCGGGGAGGAAAGCGGCGACCCGGGTGGGCCGACCGATGGAGACCTGTTCGACGAAGCCGCGGAGGGGGCCGCGGACGAAACGCGGGACTCAGGCTCCGAGGACGCCGCTCCGGACACTCACCCGGCCGGCTCGGACGAGCGGCAGCAGAACCGCACGCGGGCGGAGGCGTGGGCGCGACACGCGGCCGAGGTGGCCGGCCTCGTCCGGAAGCCACGGGGCCGGGACACGCCGGAACGCAGGCTCGCGTTCGAGAGCCGCGTGGGGGCCAAGGCGCGGCAGCTCGTCGCCCGCGTCGTCCTCCCCGGCGAGTGGTACCTCGTGCGCTGGGGCGGCACCCGCAAGGGCTCCGGGAGCTTCTACACCCGCCCGGGGCTTGCCGTGCCCACCGTGCAGCGGACCTTGCGCCCGCTCGCCTGGGATCCGCCGGCTGGCACCGATGGCACGCCGAACCGGGACGCGCCGCCCGCGAGCTGGACGCCGAAGCGGCCCGAGGAGATCCTCGCGCTCACCGTATGCGATCCCGCGTGCGGGTCCGGGACCTTCCCCCTCGCCGCGCTTCGGTTTCTCACCGATTCGCTCTACGCCTCACTCCAGCACCACGGCCGGATCGAGCCCGACGGTGAGCGCTCCCTCGTGCGGCTGCTCGGCCTCCGGGGCGACGGAACCGGCCATAGCGGAATGCGGGAGGCCGAATCCACGGAGCCGGGCGGCGATGGTCCCGAAGCCGTAATCGACACCCGTCTCGGCGACGAGCTGATCCCCTGTCCACCGGACGACGAGCGCTTCGAGCCGCGCCTGAAAGCGGTGCTTCGCCGCCACGTGGTGGAGCGCTGCATCTACGCCGTGGACCTTGACCCGCTTGCGGTCGAGCTCTGCCGCCTGTCGCTATGGATCGAGACCATGGACCGGACCCTCCCGTTCGGCTTCCTCGACCACAAGGTGAAGTGCGGCAATGCCCTCGTCGGCGCGTGGTTCGACCAGTTCCGGCACTACCCGGTGATGGCCTGGAAGAATCGGGAGGGCGGCGACAAGAACCACGCGAACGGCGTGCACTTCGAGAAGGAGGCCCGCACGAAGGCGATCAAGACGTTCGTCAAGGATCGGCTCACCCCGGACCTCAGGCTCTTCCTCCAGGGGCGCGACCTGTTTCAGGAGGACCTGCTCGAAGAGTCAGTCACCGTCCACGACGATGCCCTTGCCGTGCTCGGGGAGATGCATGCCCTGCCCGTGCAGGACGCGGCGGAGCGGGCGCGGATCTACCGGGAGCGGCTCCTCGGGTCGCCCCCCTGGCGCTGGCTCAAGCACGCGATGGACTTCTGGTGCGCTTGCTGGTTCTGGCCGGCGGACGAGATCGAACACGCCCCGCTGCCCAGTACCCTTGCCGACCCGCCGGTCGAGACCCGTGCCGTAGCCGTACGCATCGCGGCCGCGATGCGGTTCTTCCACTGGGAGCTCGAGTTTCCGGACGTGTTCCGCAAAGCAGGCTCGGGCTTCGACGCGATCCTCGGGAACCCGCCGTGGGACATCGCGAAGCCCGTCTCCAAGGAGTTCTTCTCGAACCTCGATCCGCTCTACCGCTCCTACGGAAAGCAGGAGGCACTGGACAAGCAGCGGGAATACTTCGCTGCCCCCTCGGTGGAGCGCGACTGGCTCGACTACGGCGCCCGCTTCCGAGCCCAGTCGAACTTCATGAGCTACGCCGCGAGCCCGTTCGGCGACCCGCAAGAGAACGACAAGAGCCAGGATCGCTTCTCGGTCGTGCGAGGCAACAGGAACTTCGATCTCCACGATGAATGGCGGCGAGCCCGCGCGCGCTCTGTCGGTTTCGGCGACTCGAACCACCCGTTTCGTCATCAGGGGTCGGCGGATCTCAACCTCTACAAGCTCTTTCTCGAAGCCGCCCATGCGCTGCTGAAACCATGTGGACGGCTGGGCTTCGTCGTTCCGTCGGGTCTCTACTCGGACGCCGGTACGGGCGCGCTCCGCCGCCTGTTCATGGAACGGTGCCGATGGGAGTGGCTGTTCGGCATCGAAAACCGCGACAAGATTTTTCCTATCGACAGCCGCCAGAAGTTCAACCCCGTCATCGTCGGAAAGGGCGGCGCCACTGAAGCAATCCGCACCGCCTTCATGCGCCGAAATCTGGATGACTGGGCGCGAGCCGACGAATTCGTCACCCCCTACACCCGCGCGCAGGTCGAGCGATTCAGCCCCCGGAGCCGCGCCATCCTCGAGATTCAGTCGCAGCGCGACCTGGAGATCCTCGAGAAGATCTACGCCAACGCGGTGCTCCTTGGCGATGACGGCCCCGATGGATGGGGCATCCGCTACGCCAGAGAGTTCGACATGACGAACGACTCCCGCCTATTCTCACCTCGCCCGCGCTGGGAAGCGAAGGGCTACCGCCCCGACGAGTACAGCCGCTGGCTGCTAGGCGACTGGCGCCCCATCGCGGAGCTCTGGAAAGAGCTTGGCGTCGATCCGTCCCGTCCCGAGCCCGTGGAGATCGAACTCGAAGACTGGTTGTTCGACGCGACCGCCAGTCCCGAACGACGCGAGGCCGATGCACGCTTCGTGCACGGTCACCTGCTGAAGCCCGGCGACGTGGTCCGCACCGACTGGCGCCTGCGCTGCGCCCAACCGCCCTACGACCGACTCCCGGTCCCACGCGCAAAGATTCCGCCTGGCGTCATCCTCTCGCGGGATGGAGATGCGTGGATTCGAGAGGAGAAAACCGAAGGCATTGGATTGCCACTGTATGAAGGCCGAATGATTAATTTGGGGATTATGTAGGAAAGTGCCGAAGCCCCCCGTGACGCCTTCGGCACTTTCTTGTAACCTTTCCGTATCTCAAGAGGATACGGGCATGGCACACAAGGCACCTGGAAAGAGCTTCCGCGAAGGCATCAGCCTCGTCCAGATCTTTCGCATGTTCCCCGATGACGCCACGGCCGAAGCCTGGTTCGTCGCCCGTCGGTGGCCGACCGGGGTCGCGTGCCCGCACTGCGGCTCGCTGAACGTCCAGACGGGCGCAAAGCACGCGACGATGCCGTACCGGTGCCGCGAGAAGCAGTGCGCCAAGCGGTTCAGCCCGAAGACGGGGACCGTCATGGAGGGGTCGAAGCTCGGGCTGCAAGTGTGGATGATTGCGACGTACCTCGTCTCGACCAGCCTCAAGAGCGTGTCCAGCATGAAGCTGCACCGCGACCTAACCATCAATCAGCGCTCCGCGTGGTTCCTCGCGCACCGGCTTCGGGTCGCGCTCACGCAGGAAAGTGGTCTCTTCGCCGGCCCGGTCGAAGTCGATGAGACCTACATGGGCGGGAAGCGGGCGAACATGTCAAAGTCGAAGCGCGAAGAGCTCACTGGCCGCGGGGCCGTAGGCAAGACCGCCATCGCGGGGGCGAAGGATCGGGATACGAATCAGGTTCGCGCCCAGGTGGTCGAACGCACCGACAAGCCGACCGTACACGGCTTCGTCGCCGCCCACGTGGCCCCTGACGCCAAGGTCTACACCGACGATGCGTTGGTCTATGAGACCCTTCCGAATCCGCACGAAGTAGTCAACCACAGCGCCCAGGAGTACGTCCGGGGCGATGTCCATACCAACGGTGCGGAGAGCTTCTGGTCGATGCTGAAGCGCGCCCACAAGGGCACCTTCCACAAGATGAGTCCTAAGCATCTCGACCGGTACGTTCAGGAGTTCGCCGCGCGTCACAACCTGCGCGACGAGGACACCATCGACATCATGGCCGCCGTCATCACCGGCATGAACGGCAAGCGCCTGCGCTACGTCGACCTCATTGCCGACAACGGACTGGATTCGGGAGCACGAACGGGTTAGATGTACACCTTGACGACGGAAACTGTGTGCGCGGTCTTGGCACAGAGCCCGTGGGGCAAGCCCGAGAGATGCGTTCGTTTCGACATTCTCCGCTCGCTCGCTACAGTCGAGGAATGCTACCGGGCGGGAATGGAAGAGGAAGAGCGCCTGCGTCGGCTGGCGACTGATACGTGGTATCTCGTGACAAGATCCAAGACGCATTGCCACAAGCAGCGCCCACGAATTGACTTCAGCGCCCAGGCGAGAGGGAAGAAGTGAATGCCTGACAAGCTGAAGAAACTGCCGCGCATCGTGGACGTGGTGGCCCCCACGTACCAGCCGTCGAAGACGGAACTTGAGGAGGACATGCGGGTCCGGGCGACGTTCGAGGAGGCGGTCGAGGCGCTTACCCGGCCCGTGAAAGTGCGCTACATCCCCCGGCCGAAGCGGCGCCCTGAGTGAGGGCGCTTCGGCACTTTCCTACATAATCCCCATTAATTTCTTCGACTGGAGTGAAAAAGGCTGGGTTCGGGGTAGGGGGCGTGCGGCTGAGTGGGAGTCAATTCCTTGGGGCGCAAAAGCTCTTCGACCTCAGTACCTGATGGATCAAGCGAATGCATTGACTCCAATGGGCACGAGCAACCCAAAACTGGGGTTTCTCAGCATTGGATCTGGAACAAATTCAAGGAGCTTCTATTGTACTCTTCTGCCGAATCTCCCATGTGGAAATTCCGTAGGAACGCTGAATACTGAAATGGGATTGAACAATCTTCTTGATTTACAACGGCAATTGGCAAGCCTTGTGTTCGATTTCGTAGTTCGAATGAGATTGACTGGATTGAATCTGAATTTCTTTGTCATTGAAGAGACTCCTCTCCAAAGAAGAATTGACAGCAGTAGAGTTTTTTCTATCTTGTCGTCACTCATTTTCAACTCACCCCTATTTTCGACCGAGAGAATTGGGCTCGCTATGTCGAAGGGACGCCCAAATGAAGGCGCAGGTTGTGTTGGGGCGTTGACTGAGCACGAACGTGTCCGGAACCGGGCGGTTCTCGATGCCACTACGCTTCTCGACGCAGGGCTAAACCGCTCCGACGTGGCGCACTTGATGGCGGAATGCGATATCCCAAAGGGGTACACGAGAGGATCGAATCCAAAGGGGTTCTGGCGTCTGGAGAAAGACAAGCTACCTGAACTACGCCACACCGTCCTTACCGTCGTCGCCTTCCACGACCTTGAATCGAAGATTCAGGCCGCCGGCGGCGACCGCGAGAAAGGCATTGAAGCCTTCCTCACCCAGAATCACGGCGAAGGCTGGATGCTCCCCGTTACCTTTCGGCTCGCCGACTACGGCCTCGGCCACGACGAGCGTGCCCAACATCCGCAGCCTGTCGCGAGCCGACTCGGCCCGCGCTTCTACGATTGGCAGCTCGTCCAGAGCGCCGACGAGTCCTGGCGGGAATGCCACCTCCACGCACGGAACGTCCTCGGCGCCCACGAGTATGCCCTTCTCCTCGTTGAGGTGATCGAGCGCCGCACCACCGACGGCGGAGACTACTTCGACCTCCTCACGGACGGGTTCACGCGCGAGCTGCTCGGCGACGACGGATACGTGACGGTCCTGCTCGAAATCCGCTCGCGGAGCGTCGCCGACGAAGACACCTACTGGCTGCTCGTCGGAGCGCTCCGCGACGGCGGACACCTGGACGACTCCGCCTATGGTCAACTCCTTGACGAACTCCACGCCCGCGGCCACCTGGACGACATCGGCTACCGCCGTCGGCGCGGCTACATCCCCCCATCCCCGTCCGCCGAGCGCTGGTTGCGGGTAGCCGAAGATCGGGCAGACTACCGGGCGAGCACTCCTCCGGAAGATCCGCAGCAGGATCTGTTCGAATGACCCGCGACATGCTGACTACGGATATGAACTGGGATTGGCGACCGCCGTTCGGGTCGCCGGTCACCCGGTCAGGAGAGTAGTTCGATGTTCGATACCAGGGAGGAGATTCTGAATCAGCTCCGCGCGGGCGAAGACGGTCGCGCCGAGTTCAAGGAGATGCGATTCGGGAGTCGAGGCGTGCTATCCCCCAACACCGAGGAGCTTGCGGGAGAGCTGGTCGCGTTTGCGAACGCGGAAGGGGGTGCCGTCTTCCTTGGGGTCGGCGATTCGGGCGCCGCTCTCGGCATTCCTCCGGAGAGCCTGGATGCGGCCGAGCACTGGCTTCTCAACGTCGCAACCCACAACTGCGAACCGCCGATCCGGCCGGTCGTCCGCAAGGCGTTGCTGCCGAGTGACAGAGGTGTCGATGACCGAATTCTGCTGATGGTGGTTCCTCGAGGACTGTACGTGCACCGAACCTCGGGTGGGCGTTACTACACACGAGTCGGGTCCACCAAACGAGACCTGCCCCCCCCGGAGCTCGCTCGGCTCTTCCAGCAACGGGGCCGCGAGTACGTATTCGACGAGCAGCCCGTGCCGGCCGCCGCCGTGGACGACCTGAACCGCAATCGACTCGAGGCATTCTTTGGACGTTCGCCGACCATCCCCTGGCTCGACCTGCTGCGCAACACTCGAGTGACGTTCCGGGACGAGGACGGGGTGGACCGCCCGACCGTCGCCGGTCTGCTCGTCTTCGCAACGGAGCCGACCGAGTTCCTCGAATCCGGGTCCGTTGAGGCTGCGTGCTACCGCGGGACCCGCCTCTCCTCGGATGACCTGGTCCACGCGGAGCGACTGGCCGGCCCCGTCTCCGATCAGATTGATGCCGGCATCGCATTCGTCGCCCGCTTCATGCAGGCTTCGCCGAAGAAGGACCCGGGCAAAATCAGCGATCCCCCCTACGATCTCGACGTCGTTGACGAAGCCATCGTGAACGCGGTGGCCCACCGCGACTACGCCATCGCCGGCTCGAAGATCCGCCTGTTCGTGTTCGCCGACCGCCTGGAGCTCTACAGCCCCGGCAGGTTGCCCAACACCCTCACCCTCGACGACATGCCCTACCGCACGTTCACCCGCAACCAGCTCCTCGCCAGCTTCCTGTCGAGGGTGCGCAGCAAGCGCACCGGGCAGGTGTTCCTGGAGTCGCGCGGTGAAGGGGTCCAGAAGATCCTGGAGGACGGCGAAGCCCACTGGGCCGCCGCCCGGTGTACGAGCTCTTCGGCGACGAACTCCGCCTGACCCTATGGGCCAGGAGCGTTCCGCACATCGGTTGAATCCCATGGTGGCTCTACGGCTCGTCCCTCGCGATCTGGCGGCGGCCTGTCAGGACCACCGACCTGAATTCGCCGAGGAGCGGTGTTCAACCCTCTGCCAACAAAGACGGTGCCGGGGTATCGTCATCAGGATCGATCGAGAGCGTCCAGGAATTGGCGCAGCACACGATCGTTGATGTGCAATGGATTGGATGCCTGAATCCGGCGCGCGACCGCGACGGCGCGTCGTCGCGTGAGGGCGCGAGCGGCAACCAAGTCCACCATGAGACCAAGACCGAAGCGTGTCTCGACGCCGTGTCGTCTGCAGAGACGCCGGAGCGCCCCATCGTTCGTAACGCAGGTCCATCCCGCCTCGCGACACACGGCCAAGCAGAGGCGATCGTTGAACGAGACGCTGGACTCCACCTCCGCGGCCTGGAGCATCCGCTCCGTCTCGACCTCGACGATCTCGATTCCGAGTTGGGCACACTCCGTCGGGGTGACACCTCGGACTTCGTCGAGTATCGACTCGAGTACTGCCATCCGCCCGACATGCCGTGCCACGAGCCCAAGGATTGTCAGATCCGACTCCCGATAGTCGATAAGCACGTCCGCGTCGGCGAGCAGCACCGTTGAGCGGCTGAATTCAGCTCGCCCACTCACGCGCCCGCTTCCTGATCTCCTCCCGAGCGAGTCCCAAAATCTCGGCCGCACGTCCCAGCGAAAGGAGCTTGGTCTCGAGCCCCTGCCGCACGAGCCGCGACAGCCGATCCTCGATGAAGTCATGTCGAGTGAGGCCTACGGGCTCCCCGGACCGGCTCCAGTTCCACGCGAACTCGCTCGTTTCGAGAGCGGCAGGCTCATCGGCCTTGCGAAGCGTCTTGCCGAAATGGCGGCGGTGTTGGCCTTGGAATGCACGCCAGACGTCCGCGTTCTCGCGGCCTGACTCCACCAGCCGGTAGAGCACGGTCTTGTAGCTCACGCGAAAGATCCGCTTGACCTTGAGGACGCGCACCAGAAGCGGATGTCCGCGAGTCCCTTCCCACTCGGCCCCGAACGCCGCTTCGGGCATCAGGAACTCGCTGGCGAATGCGTCGGCTTCTCGTTCTGCCTGTATAGGCAATTCGGTGGCATCTCGCTGGTACTCGGACGGATGAAGCAGCAGATGGCCGAGTTCGTGCGCCGCGGTGAAGATCCAGCGCTCGACGGAGATCCGATCCCAAGTGTTGACGACAACCGCCGGGCCGCCGTCACGTGCCCCGACGCTCAGTCCGAAGAAGGAGTCGCGCTTCGTCTCCAGAAGGAGGAGCTTCACCCCGTTCTCCTCGAGTAGCCCGCAGATGTCGCGCACCGGCTCATCGGGTGCAAGCCCGACCGCCCGGCGAGCGGCGCGCGCGTCGTCAACTGGCGTGCCTTGGCGACCCGGGGAATGCTCCACCGCAAAGCGGAAGGGCTGGCGCTCATCGAGATCTGCTTCAAGCCCGGCAAAGGCGTCCAACCACTTCGAGACTTCGGCCAGAATCTGCTCCCGTGCGTGTACCCGCGCTCGTGCCCGGAATCGCACGCTCTCAAGGGGCCGAACAGGAGTCACGAGCTCCCCAAGGGGCACGCCAAGCGCTGCGGCCAGGAGACCGAGGGTTCGCGCACGCGGGATCACCGCCCCGCGCTCGATCTTCCCGAGAGCCACCCGCGAGAGACCGGCCTTCGCGGCAAGGTCCTCCTGGGTCAGTTGCCGGTCCATACGCAGCCGGGCCAGGTTCGAAGCGATGCTGGCCTCCTTGGTCATCCCCTACCATCCTTCTTGATGAGCGTTGATTCAAAATTATCATCTTATCCGAACTTGACAATATGATGCCATAAGCGCTCATGAGGCGCGGCGAAGTTGTGGCCCGATGCCACGTGCCCCAACTGCATCGTCGGATTCCTCAACGGCGGGCGGCGGTGGACAGTCGGCGGAATGCTGGGTTCGCGACGGGCCCGGCCCCTGCTCTGTAGCGGTAGACTCACATGCAGTGATGCGCTGGCACCGGATTGGTGCCAACCATTGTGTGCACCCTTTGGATCGGTTCATGCGGGACGGCGAACACGGCAGTTGCGTGCGAGTGAACGATCCCCATTTGCGCTACCAACCATGAAGATCCAAGTCCTCTCCGATCTCCATCTTGAGCATGGTGGACCGGTGCCCGCGCACCACCCCGAGGCCGACGTCATCGTCCTCGCCGGCGACCTCGCGCCCTATACGAAGGGACTCGTGGCGAAGCTCTCGGAGTTCTGGGCTAGTGCCCCGCACATCCTCTACGTCCTCGGGAACCACGAGTTCTACGGCACGGAGATCGACGACGCGAGGGCCCGGCTCGCCGACGAATGCGCGGAAGTCGGGATCCACCTCCTCGACCCTAGTACGGTCCAAATCGAGGGCACACGCTTCATCGGGGCCACCCTGTGGACGGATCTGGAGCTCTACGGCAAGTCCGACGAGACCGGGGCGCACCGACGGCTGCGCCGGGGCATTTCGGACTTCGCCGGCGCGATTCGACACCATGGGCGGAACTTCAGCACGCGGGAGTCCGTCCGGCGGCATCGGGAAGGCCGGCACTTCATCGTGGAAGAGCTCGCACGGGCGGAGCTTGCCGGCGAAAGAGCAGTGGTGATAACGCACCACGCGCCGAGCCCGCGCTCGATCCGACGATGGTTCCAGGACGATCCGTTGAATCCGGCATTCGCCTCCGACCTGGACCGACTGATCGAGCGATATCAGCCCGAACTCTGGGTCCACGGCCACATGCACGACCCGGTGGACGAGCGGCTCGGGAAAACGAGACTCGTCGCCAACCCAGCCGGGTACGCGCACGAATGGAAGCGGGGGTTCGACCCGGCGCTCTGCATCGATCTCGAGGCGACGGGGACGTGAGTGCCGCTGCCAGTCACTCAGCCACTCGGCGCCTCCGGAGCAACGCTCCGGTTTGCCGGGGACTCCGCCAGATACGTTCGCTACCGTAACCTCGTCAGCGTTCTTCGTTTCTGGACACATGTTGCGCTTGTATGAGACCGGGAGCCGGGCGATAATCGCCTGCCTGCAGGAGGAAGCGCCATGAAGAACGTGAAGGATCAATTCGTTACAATCGGCGCCGACACATCGGAGCGCCTCGCCGTCGAAGCGCCGGCGCATGGTTTCCACCGACCGAAGGCACCGCCACATGCCGATGGGAGCCTCCCGGCCGCGCGCGAGGAGTAGCGCCGACTCCTCGTACGGGACGTGACCGTGTGCTCCACGCCGTAGCACGGCGGGCAGGGTGCGCTTGCCACGGTGCAGGCTCACGGCACATCCAATTCCCACGCCTCGTCCTCGTGCGAGGCGCGTCAGCTAGCGCACTTGGAGGACCTCACCATGCCGGAAGCGAAGACCGACGACTTGATGGACCGCCTGAAAGAGGCGGCACGCACCCCGGCCACTCCCAAGAATCGGAGGGAATTCCGGATTTCATTCATCATGTCGGCCGTCGGGCGCGATGATGAAGCTACCAGGAAGGAAGTCGAAGAATATGTGGATGAACACTACGGAACGTTCGAAAAGTGATTCTTTTCGAACTTACGATGCGCGAAGATGATCCGATATATCGGAGACTCGAATATCAAAACTCTGACCGGCAGCTTGGTTTCCTGCAATCAATGGTGAACGTTGCGCTAGAAACCAATCGCCCTTTACTCTCGCAGACCCTGATCAAGGCACTCAACTTTCACGCCATCGCTTGCCTCCATGCGTATGCAGGCGAGTATCGACCGTGCGAAGTGAAGGTTGGAGATCTCAGACCGCCGTCGTACTATCGCGTCCCCGCGCTAATGGATGATTTTGTAAATCTCGTCAATAGACATTGGGAGAGCGAAGATCCATTCTATCTTGCTGCATTCGTTCTGTGGCGGCTCAACTTTATTCATCCATTCATCAATGGAAATGGAAGAACGGCCCGAGCTTGTTGTTATTTTGTCATCTGCGTAAAGGCGGGTGGTTGGATTGAGGGGCCAGCCATACTGCCGAGATTATTGAGACAAAACAGAGACGAATACGTTGAAGCACTCCGCGCCGCGGACCGCGACTTGAATCAAGGAAAAGAACACAAAGAATATCTTGAGCCATTGCGAAATCTTATCGCACGCCTTCTGGACGAACAGACGTCTGCGGGGCAAGCTCGGTGAGGCGCAAACGTCCGCAGGGTGGCGACGTGCTGCTTGGATGAGGGTCTCTGTGGCCCTGCTTGACGCGAGACTCCGTGGCCAAGATCTGTCCTGATTACGCACGGTCCTCAGCCCGGCCGCGCGGCTTCGCAGAGTCGCGGGCCTCCCTTCTGGGAGCGCGGACTTCCAGCCCGCGGCAAGCTCGCGAAAGTGGGGCTACGAGCACCGTCCGCGGGCACCGATGCCCGCGACCCCAGGAACACCGCGACCCTGTCAAGCCCACCGGACCGGGCTGAGCTTTGTACGTAATCAGGAAATCTGTTGGGGCCGCGTGTATCGCAGGCAGGTTTGCCGGCTCATAACCAAGCAAGCAGACCTCGATTCGGTGTTATCTGGCGGAGGAAGTCCGCGACCGGAAGGCACCAGATTTCGTCGATGCGCATGCGCTCGGAGCCGCGATAGAGCACTGCGGTCTCCGCTTCGGGATAGTCGTCGCGAAAGGCTCGCAGCGACCGCAGGTCGGCGGAATGCACCTTGCTGGCGGTCTTGACCTCGAACGCCTGGAGTCCCGATTCCCCGTAGACGACGAAGTCGACCTCGGCCCCCGCGCGAGTCCGCCAGAAGTGGAGGTCGGCGTCGTGCCGGGAGTATGCGGCCCAAGCCCGGAGATGCTGGGCCACGAGCCCCTCCAGCGCTTGGCCGTCCATCTCCTCGGGGCGGTCGAGCGGCCCCTTGGGGCGAAGTGAACGGAACACGCCGGCATCGAACAGGTAGATCTTCTCGTGGGCAACGGTTGCTCGCTTGGCGCGTCTGCGGAAGACCGGCAGCCGGAAGGCGAGCAGCAGATCCTCCAGGATCCCCACGTACCCTGCGACGACCTTGCGCTCGACTTCGCATTCCCTCGCAACCGCGGCGACGTTGAGCTGTGCGCCGTGGGAAAAGCTGACCGATTCGAGGAACCGCGTGAATCCGCTGATGTTGCGGGTGAGGCCCTCCGCTCTCACCTCCTGGTCGAGGTAAAGGCTCGCATAGGCGTCGAGGACATCCGACGGATCGGGCGCACCCATCACCAGGGGCAACAGTCCGATCCGGAGCGCCCGATCGAGGTCGAACTCGGGCAGCTCCGCGGCCATGAAGGGATGCATCGTGCGGAGCACTGCCCGGCCTCCCAGCAGGTCCACGCCGCCCCGGCGGAGCTTGCGGGCGCTCGAACCCGTGAGTACGAAGCGTGGCGGCGACGGCTCCTCCAGGACGGCATGGATGACCGTGAGCAGTTCCGGAACCCGCTGGATCTCGTCGATCACCACCGTGTCCTTGCCGGGTGAGCCGGCGAGCAGCTCCCGGAGGCGCTCAGGATGGGCGCCGAGGCTGCGATGCAGCGCAGGGTCGAGCAGGTCCAGGTACAGTGCATCGGCGAGCTGGTCCCGCAACCACGTAGACTTGCCGGTTCCACGGGGGCCGAGCAGAAAGCAGCTCTGGTCCGGGATCTTGAAAAATCGACTTACAAGTTCCATTTTGAGTCGAAAAATGGAGTTTCAGATTCCGATCTTCGCCCTACTCGGACCTAAAGATCAATCGGCTCTCGTGGAACGAACGAGCCGCGAGCTGCTTCCGCCATCGCTACGGGGTCAACTCGCGAACGCCGGTTTCCGTAGGGGGTTCTCTGGTCGGATCGAATTGCGTTCGGCTTCGTCTTGGTCCATGTTCCACCATATGCCATTCGATGGAGTCACAACCGTTGGGACAGGCCCGCCAGGTCAGGTTGTTCCGCATCGGACCCAACCAGGCAATTCGCATTCCTCGGGAATTCGAGCTGCCGGGAGGGGAAGCTACCATCCGAAAGGTCGGGGACCGGCTGATCCTGGAGCCTGTTCATCGCAAGTCGTTGTTGCAGGTGCTCTCAGCGATGACGCCGCTCGCTCCGGGCGATGACTTCCCAGACGTGGATGAGACCTTGGAACCGCTGGACGAAGCTCCTTTCGGCCTTGGAAGATAGTCGATCGGCTCCGCCACGCCCGACGGTTTGGATCCCCCGATTTTCCGCCCGCACCCCGGGCCCGATACGGACAAGGGTGCCGTGGCCAGCATTCGGGACTGGTTGAAGCGGAACGGAGTGGAGCCATGAGAAACACGATGGAGATCGAAGGCTACCGTGCCATCATCCAGTTCGAACCGGACATCGTGATGTTTCGGGGCGAGTTCGTCGGTCTGAACGGCGGCGCGGATTTCTACGCCCGGGACATCGCTGGCCTCCGGCGCGAGGGCGCTGCGTCTCTCAGGGTGTTCATGGATATGTGCAGGGAGGACGGTGTCGAGCCTCGAAAGCAGTTCTCCGGGAGGTTCAACGTGCGCATTACGCCGGAGCTGCACGCGGCCATTGCCACGGCGGCGGCGGCCGATGGCAAGAGCCTCAATCAGTGGGTCACGGACGAGCTTCGGGCCTGCGTAGCCGGCTCGAGGTGAGGCCCGCCTCGTGGCGCTGAACCCCGTCGCCTACACCGAGAATGTTGTCCGGAGCTTCCTCCGCTACCAGCTCACGGCGTATCCCTTCGCGGACCCGCACCTGCACGCGCAGATGCGCGAGCTCCTCTCTCTCGACGAGACCCGCCGCTCGCCGCTGCTCAAGGGACCCTATGTGAGCCTGTCGCGCCCATTCCGACAGGGCGCGGCGGTCTCCTCGCTGGTCGGCGAGGGGCTGCTCCACCCGCACCTCGGTGAGCGGATCCCGGCCGAGATCACCCGTCTCTACAGCCACCAGGAGCGCGCCATCCGCGCGATCGCGGAAGGCCGGACGACCCTCGTCTCCACCGGCACCGGGTCCGGCAAGACGGAGTGCTTTCTCTACCCCATCGTCAGCCGGTGCCTCACCCTCCGGGACGAAGGCGCTCCGTCCGGCATCAGCTCGGTCATCGTCTACCCCATGAACGCGCTCGCCGAGGACCAGCTCATGCGGCTTCGCGGTTTGCTTGCGGGCACCGGGATCCCGTTCGGCATATACGTCGGCAAGACCCCCGAGCGCGAGGTGGACGTAGCGGGCGTCAGGCTGCCGGCGGGGTCGTCGCGGGCCGACTACGAAGCCCGGCTCGCGCGGGCACGGCGCGAAGGGAGCGGGGAGACGGTCTATCCGGCCGAAGAGGTCTGTTCACGGGAGGTCATGCGCACGGCGGGTCGGCAGCCTCGGATCCTGCTCACCAACGTCAAGCAGCTCGAGTTGCTCCTCACCCGGCAGCAAGACATCGAGCTGTTCTTGGATGCACGGCTCGACTTCCTGGTATTCGACGAGGCCCATACGTTCACGGGCGCGCTTGGAGCGGAGACCGCCTGTCTCGTCCGGCGCCTCCGCGCGTCCTGCAATGCGGAGACCAGCCATACGACCTGTGTCGCGACCTCCGCCACCATCGTCAATCGGGAGGACCCGCGGACCGCGCAAGAGTTCGCATCGCGTTTCTTCGGGGTCGCGGTGGAGTCGGTTGCGACGGTCGGGGAAGACTACGAGGCCGAGGTCTGGACGGCGGCGCCTCGATTCGTTCCGCGAGAGCCTGGCGAAGACCCCGCCGCCATACTCGATCAATGCGTTCAGGCAGTGGAGGACGAGGGCGAAACCGGAGCCGACGTGCGGGCAGCCTATCGAGCCCTCTCCGGGGAAGCCTTGGGTGAAGGCCACTGGCCGGAAGCGCTGCACGAGGCTCTGTCACGCAACGAGATCGTGTTTCGCCTGAACGAGGAGCTGCGGTCACCGCGCGCCCTCGACGAGCTTCCGGAAGTCATCGAGTCCGGCGCAGGGCGGCCGGTGACGGAAGCCGAGGTTCTTGCATGGCTCACCCTCGGCGCGGCCTCGCGCCGCGAGGGGCGTCCCCTGCTGCGGCCGGTGGTGCACGGATTCGTGCGCGGAATCGGCGGGGCGGTGGTGACGTTTCAGGAGGATGCGGAGGGCGCCCGCCTTTGGCTCGCCGCGGAGGACGAGGTGCCTCCCGGAGACGGCGGCGACCGCCACGCGCATTTTCCGGTGACGACCTGCACCACTTGCGGGCAGCACTACTACGTCGCGTTTCTCGAGGACTTCTCGTTCACCGGGCGGCGGCCAGGCGGGGGCCGGGTGGGGTCGGAGGGAAGCTGGTGGGAACCTCTCGAGGAGACGAACGGCGGCTGCCGCGTCGTGCTGTTCGACCGCCTGATCGGCGCGGGTGACGATGACGACGAAGCGCCGCCTCACGCCCGCACCGCGCCGCTCCACTTCTGCCGTCATTGCGGGGCGGCGCATCCCGGTGCCGTCTCGCGGTGCCTGTCCTGCGGAACGGCGGGCGCCACCTTCCAGTTGCACGCGGTTCGACCGGGCGGTTCAGGTTCGAACCCCGGAGCGCTGACGAGCTGCCTCTCGTGCGGTGCCATCGGTCACCGCTCGGGTGCCCACTACCGCGAGCCGGCGCGCGCGGTACGGGCGATCAACGTCTCGGACGTGCACGTCCTCACCCAGGACATGGTTCACCACGCGGAACGCCGCCGCCTGCTCGTCTTCTGCGACAACCGCCAGGACGCCGCGTTCCAGGCGGGCTGGATGAAGGACCATGCGCGCCGCTTCCGCCTGCGGGCACTGATGGCGGAGGGCATCCGGGCCAAACCGTGCTCGGTGGGCGACCTGGGGGCGTGGCTGGATGATCTGCTGGAAGCCGACGAGACCCTTTCCCGCGCCCTTATCCCCGAGGTCTGGCAGGTCGCGCGCCGTGAGAGCGCCGGGGGACGCCACGCGCAGGAGCGCCGCAAGTACCTTCGTTTCCAGGTGCTGCGCGAGGTGGCGCTCTCGTCCCGGCAGGCGCTCGGCCTCGAACCTTGGGGGCGGATGAAGGTCGAGTACGAAGGGCTCGATGCGTCCCTGCCCTGGATTCAGGAGAACGCTCATCGGCTCGGCATCTCTCCGGAGCGCCTCCGCGAGGGCGTTGCCTCCGTGCTTGACTATCTGCGGCGAAAGCGCGTCCTGCACGACCCCGAGCACGAGATCTTCACGAAGTGGTGGATGGAGGGCGACCGGGAGATCCAGCAGGGCTATCTGCCGAGCTTCCTTGCCCCCAACGGCACCAAACTCCGCCGCGACGCAACGGAGAAGGCGGCGCAGGTCACCCAGTGGCTGAGCGCGAGCGGCGACACCACGATGCGTCAGGTCGCGAGGAAGTGGGGTGTGGCGGCGGAGGCCGTCGAGCCGTTCCTGGAGAACTTCTTCGATTTCCTGGTCGAACGGGGTTTGCTGGTGCCGGTACGGCTCAAGGGTTCGTGGGGCCGGCCATTACCAAACGTTCACGGCGTCTATCAGGTGAGCGCCGATCGCCTGCGCCTGAATCGAAACCAGGGAGTCAGGCGGTGTCGGAGCTGTCGACGCACCACGACCCGCGACGTGCCTCACGACCGCTGCCCCGCGTGGCGCTGCGACGGCGTTATCGAGTGGGTGCGGGAGGACGACGACAACTACGACCTCAACCTCCTCGACGGCGCGTACTCGATGCTGCGTCCCGAGGAGCACACCGCAATGGTTCCGCAGGCGGAGCGCGAACGGCTGGAGAATCTCTTCAAGGGCGCGTCCGACGCCGTGAACTGCCTGGTGTGCACGCCGACGCTGGAGCTCGGCATCGACATCGGTCAGCTCGACTCGGTGCTCATGCGCAACGTCCCTCCGTTGCCCGCCAACTACTGGCAGCGGGCCGGGCGCGCGGGGCGGCGCCATCGCATGGCCGTGGACATTACCTACTGTCGACCTGTTTCGCACGACCGCGCCTATTTCGCAGAACCGCTCAAGCTGCTCGCGGGCCGGATCGACCCGCCCGCCTTCAACCTGCGCAACGAGGCGATGGTCGCCAAGCACGTCCATGCCACGATCATCGCGAGTCTCCACCGATATGGACGCGACGGTGGTCGCCTGGAGGCGGAGCGGGACGAGATCCGCGAGGTGCTCGCCCGCTGTCTGCCGCCGCGGGTGGCCCCGTACCTGTTCGATAGGGCCGAGCTGCGGGCCACGCCGTTCGACTTGAGCCCGCTCCGCGATCTCGTGCGGCGCAACTCGGTGGATTTGACCGCTGGCGTGCTCCAGGTGTTCCGGCAGGGGTGGCCGGAGCCGGACGCCGCCGTGACGGATCCGGTGGCGCTCCGCGCCCATGTCGAGGCATTCGCTGACGCTCTGGAGGACGTGGTCGCGCGCCTCCGCCGGCGCCTCCGGTGGGCGATGGAGCAGATTCGGCGCCTCAACGTCCGGCGTGAGAGCCAGGGCACCCTCGACCCCGAGGACGAAGCGCTGTTCCGCCGCTGCGACCGGCTCGTGAAACGGCTCAAGGGCACCACCCGGCGGTCGCGAAGCGATGCCGAAGGACATGACGACTTCAACACCTTCAACGTGCTCGCCGCGGAGGGGTTCCTGCCCGGCTACGGCCTCGAGGCCGGGGCAGTGGTCGGCTGGGCGGAGATCCCGTTTTGGCGCACGGGAGCCATGGACTTCAGCTTGCCGCGCGCGCCCGCGGCCGCCTTGCGCGAGTACGTTCCAGGCAATCTCATCTACGCCAACGGTCATCGCTTCGTGGCGCGTCGCTTTCACCGCGATACCGGCGAGGAGCACGCCGAGATGCCGTTCTACGAGGTCTCCACGGCGCACCAGGCGGTGACCCCGAGTCGCCATGGCGAGGGCTCACTGCTGGGCGGACACGTCCTGAAGACCATGGCGGTCTGCGATGCCGATCTCATCCACACCTCGCACATCTCCGACGAGGAGGACCTGCGATTTCAGTTGGGGGTTGCCGTCTACGGGCTGGAACTCGGCCAGCACAGCGGCGGAAAGGCGTTCCGATGGGGTCCGCGGCCCGCGCTGCTCCGGCGCGGGGTCCGCATGCGGCTCGTCAATGTTGGGGCATCGGTTGCCATCGGCCGAAACGAAGAGTTCGGCTATCCGGTCTGCACCGTATGCGGGCAGAGTGTCTCCCCGCTCTCCTCCGAGCGGCAGCGCGAGGAGTTCCGCAAGGCGCACGCGGAGCGGTGCCGCCGTCCGCCGGAAGCAGTCGGTTTCTACGCGGACGTGACGGCGGACACGCTCTCGCTTCCCGGGTGCGACGATGCGACCACAGCCTACAGCGTGCTCGAAGCACTCCGTTTCGGTGCGGCGCGTGTCCTCGACATGCACATGGACGACTTGCAGATTCTCGTGATCGGCCATGCCGAGCGCGATGAGGTGGACGGGCTGCTGTGGGATCCGATGCCGGGCGGCTCTGGCCTCCTCGATCAGCTCTGCGAACGCTTTGAGGAGATCGCGCGGGCGGCGCGAGAGGTCGTCGACGACTGCCCCGCGGTCTGCGGAACCTCCTGCATCGACTGTCTTCAGACCTTTCGGAATGCCTACTACCACCGGTTCCTGGAACGCGCGATCGCCCGCGAGCGGTTCGACGAGTGGGGGCCGCGTCTTTCCATCGACCACGACATCCCGCCGTTGCAGCCGGCCGCCGGACCCGAGGATCACGCGGTGCCGGTCAACGACGCCGAGATCAAGCTCCGGCACCTGCTGCTCGCGGCCGGGTTCGGCGAAGGGGTGCGGGGCGAACAGCTCCGCCTCGACCGAGCCCTCGGCACCACGACGCCCGACGTCATCTACCGCGCCCCGGACCACGATCCGGACGAGGGAGTGTGCATCTACCTCGACGGGTTGAGCGCGCACCTGCACGGAAACCCGGAGACCGCCGAAAGGGACCGCGCAATCCGCACGTGGCTGCGCAACCGCGGGTACGAGGTGATCGAGATCGCCGTTAACGAGCTCGACGACGAAGACGCGACGGTGCGTCACTTCCGCCGGCTCGCGAGCTATCTCGGCATGCCCGAAACCAGGAGCCGGGTTCGCGACGATCGTTCCTGGTTTAGGGGACGAGGGGCAACGGGAGCGCCGTCGGCGCGCCGTCCCCTGCGGCTGGTTGCGTCGGCCGCCGAGAACGCACGCTACGTCAATTCCGTGCCGTTCGTTCCGCTCCAGGCGGCGGCGGGCGCGTTCGGAGACCCGCAGGCCGTCCCCGACGAGTCCGATTGGGAGTGGGTGGCGGTCGATACCGCCCGCCCGCTGCGGCCCGGGATGTTCGTGGCCCAAGTGATAGGGAAGTCCATGGAGCCCGGGATACCTGATGGCGCGTACTGCCTGTTCGCGAGCCCCGTCACCGGCACTCGCCAAGGGCGAACGGTGCTCATCCAGTTGCACGACACGGTCGATCCCGACACCGGACAGCGGTTCACCGTCAAGCGCTACCGGAGCGAGAAGACCGCGGACGAGGACGGCTGGCGCCACGTCCGGATCGTGCTTGAACCAGTCAATCCCGACTTCGAGCCTATCGAGCTCGCGACGGACGACGAGGACTCGGTCGCGGTGGTGGCCGAGCTGGTGGAGGTGATCGGCCTCGATCCGCCCGCCTGACGCCCATCGGAGTGACGGGGCGGGTGCTTCGCCTTGGCCGGCAGCGTCCGAGTCTTTCCCGGCGCGATGGAAACCGGCCGCCGGAGCAACGCGTGCGACGCCGGGTTTCGTCGTCCACGAAGTCGCGCTTGCCGGCAAGCGGCTATAGTCCCACGATATGGGAGAGGAGTTCGGAGTCGATCTCGACAAGGCGCGTGCGTTTCTCGCGGAAAGGGCGGAACGTCGGCGGGCGCGGATTGACGAACGCTACGCGCAAGCTACCCGGGACGCGCGCGCGATCGTCGAGGAGATCGTGGCGCAGGTGAATCCGCGCCGTATCTACCAGTGGGGGTCTCTGCTCGACAGGAAGAGATTCAGTGAGATATCCGATCTGGATATTGCGGTCGAGGGGCTGAACGGACCGGCGGAGTTCTTCCAGGTCCTCGGAATCGCGATGAACGCAACGACCCTGCCGGTCGACGTCGTCGAGCTGGAGAAAGTCCCGGCGGAGGTCGCCGAACGCATCCGCAAGCGGGGCGCGTTGGTTCATGAGCGAAGAGATGCGTGACCTCGTCGCGCTGATTGGAGCGCACCAACGGCGGCTCGAGGCGGTTTACCGGTCGGTCGAGAGCGCTCTTGAGCACGAGATCGCGCAGCTCGGAAGAACGCCGATGTCGGCGCTTATCGTCGCGGGTCTGCTCGAGAACTACTACACCTGCCTGGAGACGATATTTCTCCGGATCTCGCAGTCTTTCGAGAACAACCTGGACGCCGCGCGCTGGCGCAACGATCTGCTTCAGAAGATGACCCTTGAGATCGAGGGGGTCCGGGCGGCGGCGGTGTCGGAGGAGGCGTTTCCTCCACTGTTCGATCTGCTGAAGTTCCGGTACTTCAAACGCTACTACTTCGAGCTTGAATACGACTGGGATCGCCTGGACTTTCTGGTGTCGAAGCTCCGTGGCGCCCATCCTCCGGTCACCCGTGACCTGGAACGGTTCGTGCGCTTTGCGAGCGAGTTGGACCAACCTTGAGCACCGTATCGCGGACTTGACCTTCACCTTCTGCGCGAGTCGGCCCGCCTGCCGGTCCGGCAGGGGAAGGGACTCGTGCTGCGGGCGTATCGCCTTCTGCGGTTGTGGAACGGACGGCCGGCGGGAAAAAAGGCGGGGAGGGAGCGAGAAATTGGAGCGCGACGTAACGTCGTCCAGAGCTTCCTGCGCTACCAGCTCACTGCCCAAGGCATCGGTCACGGTGCTGGCCGAACGGGTCGAAGCGATCGGCTCCGCCGAGCCGCCGGCCTGAGCGCGCCGGAGACGCGGGTGGCAGGCTGGTCTCCAGCACATCGATAGCCAATTGGCTATCATGGCGAGCATGTCAATCTCGGATCTCGTCCAGGAGGCGCGCCGCCGGGCCGGGCTGACCCAGGCCGAACTGGCCCGCCGGGCGGGGGTGCCCAAGTCCACTGTGGGCAGGATCGAGTCGGGAGCTCGAAGCCCCTCGACCCGGATGGTGGAGCGCCTCGTTCACGCCGCGGGGTTTCAAGTGTCGGTCGCCCTCGTGGAGCCCGATCCGGCAACGGACGCGATGTTCGAGCGAACCCTTCGCCGAAGCCCGAAGGAGAGGCTCGCGGATGCAACCCGGGTTGCCCGCTTCGTGCTCCACGGACGCCGCGAAATCGCGTCCGGTGCCGATGACCAGCCCCGCCTTTGACCCGCAGCGGATGCTGTCCGCGCTGGTGGAGCGGGAGGTCCGTTTCGTGCTGGTCGGCGGCATGGCGGCCGTGCTCCACGGCGATGTCGGAGTGACGGTCGACATCGACATCGTTCCGGAGCGTTCGGTCGAGAATCTTGGCCAGCTCGCCGGAGCGCTTCGCGATCTGGGGGCTCGGATCCGTGCTGAGGGGGAGCCGGAAGGACTGCGGTTCGACTGCTCGGCCGGGTTCTTCGGCAACTTGGCTCCGGATGCGGTGGTAAACATGACCACGGCGGCCGGGGATCTCGACGTCGCGCTGCAACCGAGCGGGACCCGGGGATTCGCCGATCTCAGGCGCTCCGCCATCGAGATCGAGGTCGCCGAGCGGCTGTACATCCTGGTTGCATCGCTTGAAGACGTGATCCGCTCGAAGGAAGCGGCGGCACGAGAGAAGGATCGCCTGGCCCTGCCCCGATTGCGCCGCCTGCTCGATCGGGTGCGGCGGGGTGCCTGAGCCCGAGCACCCGGCCCGATGGCAAGGCAGGCGGGTGGCGAGCCATTGGGGCTCGCGAGCCCGCAGCGAAGGAAGTCGAGGGTGGAGGAGAATCGCCGTCCGCTCGGCGTCGTTTCGACATCCGCTTGTCCGAGAGCATGATCCTCGATCGTTCCCGGGCCGTCGCGAAGACGGGGCGGGTATGGGCATGCAGATCGTGGAACAATCTGCCGCGACATGAAGATCTGGGTGGACGCCGATGCGTGCCCGGTGGTGATCAGGGAGATCCTGTTCAGGGCAGCCGAACGGACCGGCGTGAAGGTGACCATGGTCGCCAACCAACCGGTTCGTGTTCCCGCGTCTCCACTCATCGAGTTCGTTCAGGTAGACCCGGGGTTTGACGTCGCCGACAACGAAATCGTGAAGAGAGCCGGGAGCGGCGACCTCGTCATCACCGCCGACATACCGCTGGCGGCCGAAGTGATTGGGAACGGCGCCCATGCGCTCAGTCCGCGCGGCGAGCTCCATTCCACCGATACCATCCGCCAGCGGCTCAACATGCGCGATTTCATGGATACGTTGCGGGCCAGCGGGATTCACACCGGCGGGCCGCCGGCCTTGAGCAAGAGCGACCGGCAGTCGTTTGCCAACCATCTGGACAAGATGTTGACCAGGTACGCGAAGGGTTGAGTCCACCGGTACGTCCGCGATGCCGGCCGGCCAGCGGCGGAGCAGGAGCGCCTTGGGGCGGCTCAGAAGTGGTACACGAAGCGCACGAACGCGCGTTCGCCGCCGCCCACGGTAAGCCCCTCGCCGACCGCCACGCCGCCGAACTCGTCCCCGGAATCGCCGAGCGACGCGGTGACGCCGACCTGGAGGCTCGAGGCGTCGCTCGCGTTCCAGGTCAGGTGCGCGACCGTGACCAGCGACGCGTCGTGCAGGTTGGCGATGACGGAGAGACTCTGGCTCAGCAAGTAGTTCCACCGGAAGGTGGTTCCCGCGGCCAGGTAGTTGCGCATCAGGTTGAATGCTTCGCCGCGGCTGACCCGATCGACCAGGGGCGCCGGCAGCCTCTCGAGGTCGCCCGGAAGTCGCGCGACGCCGAAGCCGTTGTGAAAGTACTCGCCGAAGACGTACACCGGCGTGCCCCCGATGGCGAACGTGCAGTCGGCGTTGACGAGGGCGGAGATGACCGCACCGTCTACCGTCCGGGTCCAGGTGAGGTCGGAGCGGAGCAGCGCGCCGCCGGCCGGAATGCGAAGGCCCACGCCGAACACCGGGTCGCCGTGGTGGCGCGATGCCATCAGCTCGATCTCGTTCTCGCCGACGAAGCCGCGATACCTGGCCGCCACGCTCGAAGTCCCCCAGCCGCGCTTGCCGTCACGGCCCCGGCGGCCGACCGCGACGGCCTGCAGCTCCGAGCCGCTCTCGAACAGCCGTTCGACGAGCAGCAGATCGTCACCGGCCCGGTAATCCTGGTCGATCGTCGTCGGGGCGAACGGGCTGAAGAGATCCATCGGCTGGAAGAAGAAGCCTCCGCCCCAGCCGACGGCCTCGCGGCCGAGGGTGACCCGCCAACCTTCGGTGCGGTACTCGGCCGCAAGGCGGTCGAAGCGGTGCAGGAGCCGTCTCCCGGCGCTCTCCTCCACGTTCCAGGTCAGGTCGACCAGGCGCCGCTCGTCGCCGGTGGGGGTCTGGTCGAAGGCAAGACCGGGAGAGGTGCCGGCGAGCGTGTCGCCTTCGAGCCAGATCGTGGAGTGGTGGACATTGAAGGACAGCGGACCGGCTTCCCGCCGCCACATCAGCCTGAGGTCGGCGTGGTGGTCTACGGTCGTCGACTTGCCGCTCGCCCGTCGTTGCCCGTCGCCCGCCGGCAGCGACCGTGCCGTCGAGTACCACTTGACGCGGGCCTCGATGTCGCCGAACCGGACGGGCCATCGGTCCCCCGAGGACGCCTCGGCGGGGAGGCGCTCGGCGGTCGTCTGCGACCGGGGCGCGCCGGTGGAGACCCGGAGCTCGGCCCGCGCATCGTGGGCGGAGAGCACCGCGGCGCCCACGCCCGCGGCGAGCCATGCCGCCGCACGGCGGGATGCCCTGCGACCGGGTGCACGGCGCGGGATCGGCAAGCGCCCCGCGACGGCGGTCGCGTCAGCCCGCACCGGCCACCACCCTGCCGTCGCGCAGGTTCACCTGCCGCGTTGCGTAGCCCATGACCATGGGATCGTGGGTCGCGGTCACGATGGTGACGCCGCGTTCGCGGTTCAGCCGGCGGAGAAGATCGAGGAGCTCCCCGGTGGTCGTCGTGTCGAGGTTCGCGCTCGGCTCGTCGGCGAGGAGCAGCACGGGATCGGCGACGATCGCGCGGGCGATGGCCACCCGCTGCTGCTGGCCGCCCGACATCTTGCCGGGGCGCCGGCCGGCGAGCTCCGCGAGGCCCAGGGACTCCAGCGCGGCGCCGGCCCGGTCCCGGCGCTCCGCGGCGGGAACCCCCTGGAGCTCAAGGATGAACTCGACGTTCTCGAGCGCCGAAAGGACGGGGATCAGGTTGCCGGCCTGGAAGACGAAGCCGATCCGGTGCAGGCGAAGGTCGGATAGCTCCGCTTCCGACAGGTCGTCGAGGTCCGTGTCATCCACCACCACGGTTCCCCCGGTGGGCCGGTCGAGCCCGCCGATCACGTGCAGCAGCGTCGACTTGCCGGACCCGGAGGGGCCCGCGAGACTCACCCACTCGCCGCTCTCGAGCTCGAAGTCCACGCCGCGCAGCGCGTGCACGGGGACCGCCTCTTCCTCGTAGGTCCGGTTGACCCCCCGGCATTCCACCACCCGATCCGCCACGTGCGCGCCCTCCTTCAGGGGGTTCTCGTTGACGCGCCCGGCCTACCGCCGCCGGAGCGCGTCCAGGGGATTGAGCTTCACCGCCCGCCGTGCCGGGTAGAAGCTCGCCAGCAGACCGAGGGCCAGGCTGAGCACGGCCACCAGCACGACGTCGCGGGGCACCATCACGGGCGTGAAGACGGGCCGCAGGCCGAACGACGCGAGGCTCTCGTCGAACGCGGAGAGGTCGATGCCCTCGGCGATCAGCGAGAACGCGCCGAAAGCGATGGCGAGGCCGATGGCGACGCCCAGCGCCATGATGAGGCTCGACTCGACCACGACCTGCGCGACCACCGACCTCGGTCGCATTCCGATCGCCCGCAGCATGCCGATCTCGCGCCCGCGCTCCATCACCGCGGTGACCAGCGTGTTGACCAGCCCGAATACCAGCGCGCCCATGATGACGAGGAAGTAGATGAACACCGCGGTGTCGGCGAAGGCCACCATGGTTGCCGCCCGGGGTTCCAGGTCGCGCCAGGTCAGGACGTCCAGGCCCGTGAAGGCGCCGGTCAGCTTGTCGAGGACGCGCCGTTCGTGGCGGTCCTCGGTCAGCCGCACGGATACCTCCGTGATGACGGCGGAATCGAGCAGCCCCTGCAGGGGGTCCACGCCGGTGAACACGAACGACTTCTCGAGGCCAGCCATCTCGGCCCGGTAGACGCCGGCGATGCGGTACCCCGCCTCGCGCGTCCGCCCGTCCGCACCCTGGGTGATCAGGACCAGGCGACGGCCGGCGGCGGTCTCGAGCTGTTCGGACAGGGCATGACCGATGAGAAGCCGGCGGTCCCCGGCGCCCGACAGCCCTTCGCCGTCGATCTCGACCGCCCCCAGGAAGGAGTTCCCTTCGCGGGCCGGGTCGACGCCGACGAGCTGGATGCCGCGGGTCTCGCGCTCGCTCATGATGACCGCCGGCACGCGCACGCGCGCCGCCCAGCCGGCGACCTCGTCGGGCCGGAGGTCGAGGTGCCACTCGTTGCCGGGAGCGAAGCCCCGCTCGATGCTCGGGTCGTCGAGATAGCCGGGCATCAGCACCTTGATGTGGCCCGTCAGGTTGTCGATCACCGCGTCCCGCATGTCGTACTGCATGCCCCGCAACAGCGTGTTCAGGAGCACGACCCCGGCCACCGCGACGCCGATCGCCGACAGCAGGATGGCGTTGCGCCGCCGGTGGCGCCAGATGTTGCGCCAGGCGAGCCGAAGCAGGAGCTTGGCCGGCACGCCGGCTACTCCTCGGCGCGCAGCGCGTCGACCACGCGAAGACGTCGCATGCGAAGCGCCGGGATGAGTGCCGCAACCAGCGTACCGGCGAGCATGATGAGCGGCGGCTGGACCACCGCGTCGACGCCGAGGGCCGGACGGAGGTGGGTCGGCATCATCGCCTCCTCCGCCATCTCCCGCATGCCCTCGATTCCGGCGACGTCGATCCCGGTGTAGCTCAGGGGGACGACGGTGGCGGTCGCGAGCGCGAGCCCGATCGCGGCGCCGAGCGCCCACACGCAGACGGCCTCGACGACGAGCATGCCGACGACCGCGTTCGGGCGCATGCCGATGGCCTGGAGCATGCCGAATTCACGGGTGCGTTCGAATACCGTCATGATGAATGCATTCGCCACCGACATCGCCACGACGATCATGAGGAGCCAGTAGATCATCAGCGCCGAGATGCGGTCGAGCTCGATTCCCTTGGCGAGCTCCGGAATCAGCTCGTTCCAGTCGAGGAGCCGGGTGCCGGCCGGGACGGTGTCCGCGAGACGGGCCTTGACCGCCATGGCCCGCCCGGCGTCCGCAGTCTCGACGACGACGCGGTGCACCGAGTCGCCGAGCTCGTAGGCGCGTTGCATCGCGGCGATCGGAACCTGCAGGATCGAGCGGTCGAGCTCGGACTGCCCGGTGCGGAAGATTCCGTCCACGGTGAGCACCAGGACGGCGATCCCGCCGGTCGGCATCGAGCCCAGGGTGACGATCTCGTCGCCGATCCCGACCCCGAGGTTGGCCGCGAGGGCGGCCGCGACGAAGGCGCTGTCCGACCGCGGGAGGTAGGCGCCTTCGACCACCTGGTGGGGCAGGGCGAACATCCGTCGTTCGCGCTCCGGGTCGACGCCCATGACCAGGGCGCCGAAGCTGCGCTCGCCGGCGGACACCAGGGCGAACGCCTCGGTCCTCGCCGTTGCCGCGGCCACGCCGGGCGCCCTCTCGAGCTCGCCGACCCGTTCGCTGCCGCCGGCCATCGTGTACTCGACCTTCGGGTCGTCGAAATAACGCGGATTCTGGAGCTGGAGGTGACCCGTCATCAGGCCCGTCGCGGTCTCGATCCAGGCGTCGTAGGAACCGAGCTGCAGAGACGTGAACGTCGATACGAGGAAGATCGCGAAGCCGATCCCGGCCGCGGACATCCAGGTGCGCAGCCGCCGGCGCCAGAGGTTGCGCCAGGCGACGCGAACGAACATCGCCCGCGGCGGGCCGGCGGGGCGCGCGGGGCTGCCCGGGACCGGCTCGCTCAACGCCGGCCCCGGAGCGCGAACGTGGTGAACCGGCGGTCGTCGATCTCGGCTTCGAAATCCGCGCTGGTGTAGCGCACCTCGGTCCAGCGGTCCGGCTCTTCGACCTCGCCCATGCGCATCGCGAGGCCAATGGTGCGGCCGCCGAGCTCGCCGATCTCCATCGTCTGCATCTGCTTGAGCGGTTCGAGGTCCTGGTCGAAGTAGGTCTGGGTCAGGACCACGTAGTCATCGCGCAGCACCATCGTTTCCTTGCCCCACACCACGGGCGCGTCGTCGTGGGGTACCAGCTCGAGGGTGTAGATCGTGTGCTCGCCGTCTTGCACGGACGCCGTGATCCGGAAGTCGTAGTGGTGCAGGTAGTGGTCCGTGCGCGACAGGTCGTTGTAGGAGAAATCGGACCCGGCCCAGCTTTGCGACATCATGCTCGCGGGCAGGCGGACCTCGCGCTTGAGCTTCGGCGAGTGCATCCACATCCGCTTGCCCTTCTTGAGCGTCGCGTTGCCGGCTTCCTTGGCCGGGGCGGTGAACCGGATCAGGGCGTCCTCCCGGCCGCGCGTCCAGGCCTCGAGCTCGAGCCGCCGTTCCCAGTTCGGCCGGTGGATGGTCATCGCCAGCCGGGTGTAGGAGGCCATGCCTCGGGTCAGGTCGAGGGCGCCCTCGATCAGGCCGCGCGCCGTGACCTTCGGCTTCGTGGCTCGCCTTGCGTCCGGCTCTTCCGCTCTCGCGACCGCCTTCCGCGTGGTCTTGACCTTTTCGCCCGCCGCTTCCACGCCCGCTGCTTCGGCGTTGCCCTCCGGCTGCGCCGCGAGCGGCGGCGCGAGGATCAGGGCGGCCAGGATCAGGGAGGTGCCGGGGTTTCGCATCGTCGCCTCGAATCCGGCCCGTAGGGAGTCAGCACGATAGCGCCTCCGCCACCGTTCTGTCGAAGTCCCGGTCGATTTCGAGGCGAGCGCGCAGCCGGCGCGCTCATGCCCGATAATTCCCGGGACGGCGCGAGGACAGGGCGGGCATGCGCATACTCATCGTCAATCCGAACACCACCGGCTCGATGACCGAGAAGATCGGCGCGGCCGGGCGGGCGGTCGCGTCACCGGGGACGGAGGTGACCGCGGTCAACCCGGCCATGGGGCCGGCGAGCATCGAGGGCTACTACGACGAGGCGTTCTCGGTACCCGGTCTCCTCGACGAGGTCCGCCGGGGCGAGTCCCTCGGGTTCGACGGGTACGTCATCGCCTGCTTCGACGACACCGGGCTCGACGCGGCGCGGACGGTGGCCGCGGGTCCGGTGCTCGGGATCTGCGAGGCGGCAATGCACGCCGCGACGATGCTCGGCGGCCGGTTCTCGGTGGTGACCACTCTCGAGCGCGCCGTGCCGGCCCTCGAAGGGCTCGCCCGCCGCTACGGGGTCGCCGACCGCTGCCGGGTGCGAGCCTCGGACGTGCCCGTCCTCGCCCTCGAAGATCCCGCATCGGATGCGGTCCGCAAGGTCGAGGAGGAGATCGGGCGGGCCGTGCGCGAAGACGGTGCGGAATGTATCTTGCTCGGCTGCGCGGGGATGGCGGACCTCGCGGCGGAGCTCACCCGCCGCCTCGGGCTTCCGGTCATCGACGGGGTTGCCGCCGCCACCCGAATGGTCGAGGCGCTGGTGGGCCTCGGGCTCAGGACGAGCAAGGTCGGCGGCTATGCCGCCCCGCTGCCCAAGGCATATGCCGGGGAGTTCGGGCGGTTCGCCCCGGTCCTGCCTTCGCACGCCGGGCAATCGCGGAGCGGGCCAACGGTGGTCGATTGACGGATGGACGATGGCGCAGGACCGATGTCGGACGGCGGCCCCGAGGAGCCGGCGGTATCCCGGGGCCGGGCCGGCCGGCGTCCCGGGAGCGGCCCGGCGGCCGCGGACCGAACGGAACTCGGGCCCCTCATCATGCAGTGGCTCGACGAGCTCGCGCAATGCAGCGAGGACCCGGTCGAGCTCACCCGCCGCTACCTCACCCCGGAGCATGCCCAGGCGGCCGAGATCGTCATGCGGCGGATGCGCGAGGCGGGCATGAGCGCACGCCTCGACGCGGTGGGCAACGTGGTCGGCCATTTCCGCGGCCGGCGGCGGGGCGCGCGCCGGCTCATCCTCGGCTCCCATCTCGATACGGTGCGAAACGCCGGGAAGTACGACGGAGCGCTCGGCGTGCTGCTGCCCATCGCCTGCCTCAAGGCGCTGCACGACCGCGGGGAGCGACTCGACTATCCGATCGACGTGCTCGCGTTCGGGGACGAGGAAGGCCTCCGGTTCCAGGCGACCCTCATCGGCAGCCGGGCCGCCGCCGGCGACTTCGATCCGGAGCTCCTTACCGTCGTGGACGACGACGGGGTGCGCCTCCGCGAGGCGCTGCGCGCCTTCGGACTCGATCCGGCCGCGGTCGGCAAAGCCGGCTACCGCCGCGCCGACGTCGCGGGGTACGTCGAGGTGCACATCGAGCAGGGACCGGTGCTCGAAGCGGAGAACCGGCCGATCGGCGTGGTGACCTCCATCGCCGGCGCCACCCGGCTCCGGGTGGAGGTGATCGGGCGCGCCGGCCACGCCGGGACCGTGCCCATGAACCTGCGGCACGACGCGCTTGCGGCCGCCTCCGAAGCGGTGAACGCGGTCGAGCGGATCTGCCTCGACATCCCCGGAGCGGTCGGCACGGTTGGCGTTCTCCGGACCATGTCGGGCGCCGTCAACGTCATTCCCGGGGTCGTCGAGTTCACCGTCGACGTCCGGGCGGAGACCGACGAACGCCGCCGCACGGCGCTGCAGAGCATCGAAGAGGCGTTCGCGGCGATCGGGGCCCGCCGCGGGGTGATGTTCGACTGCGTGACCACCCACGAGACCGGGGCTTGCCAGTGCAGTCCCCG
Organism: Gammaproteobacteria bacterium; assembly: GCA_965223775.1. Classification (GTDB taxonomy): domain Bacteria; phylum Pseudomonadota; class Gammaproteobacteria; order HK1; family HK1; genus JAJDXW01. The sequence goes on from OZ245021.1 coordinate 594,314, forward strand.
GCTCATGGAGTGTCTGGGACGGGCCATCGCGGCGGAAGGGTTCGAGGTACGCGAGCTTCCGAGCGGCGCCGGCCACGATGCCATGGCGATGGCGCACCTGACCGAGGTCGGCATGCTCTTCGTGCGCTGCAAGGACGGGATCAGCCACCATCCGGCGGAATCCATGACCGAAGCGGACGCGGGGGTCGCGGCGCGGGTGCTGCTCCGGTTTCTCGAGGCCTTCGATCCCGGTGAACGGGAGTCGCGCAGCCGGGGACCGGGCAGCCCGGAGTCGATCCGGGGGGAGCCGGCCGCACCGGAGCCGGATGAACGGGCGGCCGTCCCCGTGGAGGACGAGCCGGACATGGGGGGCTTCGTTTGAACGAGCTGTTGGCCGGACCCGTCCGGGTCGTGAACGTCGGCCTCGATCAGTTCGCGTCCGACTTGCGGGGCGCCGGGGTCGAGGTCGTCGAGGTCGAGTGGTCGCCGCCCGCCGCCGCGCCGTCCGCTCTTGCGCTCGCGGACCGTCTCGAGGCCGGCACCGCCGCCGGCGATCGGATCGACGCCGCGAACCGGGAGGCGGTGGACCGGATGCTCCGCGGCGATCCGGTCCTCGTCGACGTGCGGCCCGCGGACGAGGTCGTGCCCGGCATGCGTGACCGCCTGCTTCTCCACGCCGGACCGCCCGTCGAGTGGAGCCGGATGTGCGGCCCGATGCGGGGGGCCGTCGCGGGAGCGGCGGTACTCGAGGGATGGGCACGAGACCTCGACGAGGCGCAGGCGCTCGCGGCCCGGGGTGGCATCGACTTCGCGCCCAATCACCATCACGACGCGGTAGGGCCGATGACCGGCATCGTCACCCGGAGCATGCCGGTGATGGTGGTCGAGAACCGGGCCTTCGGAAACCGGGCGTACTGCACCCTCAACGAGGGGCTCGGAAAGGTGATGCGCTTCGGCGGCAACGACGCCGAGGTGCGGAGGCGGCTCGGCTGGATCGCGGAGGTCCTCGGGCCGGCCCTCGGAGCCGCCCTTCGCAGCGGCGGCGGCGTTTCCCTCAAGGGGATCGTGGCGCGCGGACTCGCGGCCGGCGACGAGATGCACCAGCGCAACGTCGCCTGCACCGGGCTGCTGCTCCGCGAGCTCGCCCCCGCCCTCGCCCGCTCGGTAGAGGATCGGGAGGCCCTGGCCACGATCCTCGCCTTCATCGCCGGCAACGACCAGTTCTTCCTCAACGTCGCAATGGCCCTCGGCAAGGCGGTCGCGGACCCCGCCCGCGGGGTCGCGGGCGCCTCCCTCGTGACCGCGATGTCCCGCAACGGCACCGATTTCGGCATCCGCCTCGCCGGCACCGGCGACCGCTGGTTCACCGCGCCGGTCGAGATGCCGCGCGGGCTCTACTTCCCCGGTTTCACGGAGGCGGACGCAAACCCCGACATGGGCGATTCCACGATTGTCGAGACGGTGGGGCTCGGCGGCTTCGCCATGGCTGCCGCTCCCGCGGTGGCCGGGTTCGTCGGGGCGGGGAGCGCCGCGGAGGCGGCCGGTTACACCCGGCGGATGTACGAGATCACCCTCGCCCGCAACGCCGAGTGGACGATCCCGGCCCTCGACTTCGCCGGGGTTCCCACCGGCATCGACGCACGGCGCGTGGTCGCGAGCGGCATCGCTCCGACCATCAACACCGGGATCGCCCATCGCGAGCCGGGGGTAGGGCAGGTGGGGGCCGGCGTGGTCCGCGCGCCCATGGATTGCTTCGTGAAAGCCTTGGAGGGGCTCGCGGAGGGGCTGGAATGAACGCCGGCGCGGGCGGCGCGGGCGAAGGGGGAGGTCGCGGGATGGACACGGGCGCGGTCGTCGCCAACCGCGTGCGGCGGGGCTTCTATCTCGACTCCGTGGCGCTCATGCGGATCTCCGCTTCGCTCTCGGAGCGCGAGGGGGTGGAGACCGCGTCGCTCATGATCGGCTCTCCGTCGAACCTCGCGATCCTCGACGAGGCGGGCCTGTTGACGGAGGACGGCCGGGCAGCCGGGCCGGACGACCTCGTTCTTGCGGTCCGCGCGGAGAGCGAGGAGGCTCTCGCCGCGGCCCTCGACGCGGCGCAAGCGAGGCTCGACGGGGCGGCGGCGGGTCCGGGAGGACGATCTGCCTCACGCTTTCCCGGCCTGGGGGCCGCCTGCGAGGCGCTGTCCGGCGCCAATCTCGCCATCGTGTCGGTCCCCGGTCCCTTTGCGGCCCGCGAGGCGAGGCGGGCGCTCGCCCGCGGCCTCCACGTGCTCGTCTTCAGCGACAACGTGCCGGTCGAGGAGGAGGTCGCCCTCAAGCGCGAGGCGCGCGCGCGGGGGCTGGCGCTGATGGGGCCGGACTGCGGCACCGCGATCATCGCGGGGACGCCCATCGCCTTCGCGAACCGGGTCCGGCGCGGCGAGATCGGCGCGATTGCCGCCTCCGGGACCGGGCTCCAGGAGCTCTCCGTGCTCGTCCATCGCGGCGGCGGCGGCCTCTCCCACGGGATCGGCGTCGGCGGCCGGGACCTCGGCGACGACGTCGGCGGAATCGGCACGTTCATGGCCCTCGACGCGCTCGAATCGGATCCGGGTACGCGGCACATCGTCATCGTCTCCAAGCCGCCCGGTCCCCGGACCGAGGCGGCGCTCCTCGCCCGCCTCGCGGCGTGCCCGAAGCCGGTGACCCTGTGCCTCGTCGGCCGGGACGGCGGGGAGCTGCCGCCGAACGCGGTCCTCGCGCCGACGTTGCGGGACGCGGCGCGGCTTGCGCTCGGCGGTGGCCCGGGCGGCGAAGCGGGCGGCCCGGTCCGCGGAACGCGAGCCCCGGCCGCGAGCCCCCGCGACCCGGCGGCCAGTGCTCCGGGAACCTCGGACCGGCAACCGTTTCCCCCGGCACGGCCCGGCCGGATCCTCGGGCTCTTCTCCGGGGGCACCCTCTGCGCCGAAGGTCAGGCAATCCTGCGCCGCGCCGGACTCGCCGTCGCCTCCAACGCGCCGATCCCGGGCGCCGCCTCCCTCGCCCCGGGCGGCGCGCCCCATCGGCCCGGCCCGTCCGGTTCTCCGCCGCTCGGCCACGCTCTCATCGACCTCGGGGCGGACGAGTACACCGTCGGACGACCGCACCCGATGATCGAGCCCGCGATGCGCTCCGGGGCGCTCGCCGAGGCCCTCGCCGACCCCACGGTCGCGGCGGTGGTGCTCGACGTCGTCCTCGGGACCGGCAGCCATCCCGATCCGGCCGGTCCCGTCGCCCGGGCCCTGGAATCCGCCGCTCCCGATCGCCCGCCCGTCGTCGCCTCGGTGTGCGGTACCGAGCTCGACCCCCAGGACTACGCCGCGCAGCGGCGGACCCTGGAGCGGGCCGGGGTCCTGGTGGCCGAGTCCAACGCGGATGCGGTCGAGGCCGCGATCCGCATCGCGGCACCGCAGGAGGAGGAGGGGAGGCGGTGACCGTCCGGGGGGAGCCCTCCCGTCTTCTCATCGCGGTCGGCGGGAACGCGATTCACCCCGGCCACATTCGGGGCACCCCGGAAGAGCAGATCGAGCTCGCGGCGCGGACCGGCGAGAGCCTGCTCCCCATCCTGATGCGCCGCAACCAGGTCGTCATCACCCACGGCAACGGCCCGGTCGTCGGCAAGATCCTGATGCGCCAGACCCTCGCCCGCGACCGGGTGGCCCCCATGAGCCTCGACATCTGCGTCGCCCACAGCCAGGGGGGCATCGCCTACCTCCTGATGCAGGCGCTCGAGAACGCGCTCCGCAAGGCGGGCTCGCCGAGACATGTGGTGTGCCTGCTCACCCAGGTGGAGGTGGATCCGGCCGACCCCGCGTTCGGGGACCCGAGCAAGCCCATCGGGTATTTCTACGACGAGGCCGAGGCGGCGGAGGTCCAGGCGACCCTCGGCTGGACGATGCGCGAGGACGCGGGCCGCGGGTGGCGCCAGGTGGTGCCCTCGCCCGAGCCGCGCCACGTCGCGGACATCTCCCTGGTGCAGGCGGTGATCGAGAGCGGTGCGGTGGCGATCGCGGGCGGGGGCGGCGGGATCCCGGTCGTACGGGCGCCGGACGGAACCCGCCGCGGGCTCGCGGCGGTCATCGACAAGGACCTCAGCTCCGCCCTGATGGCGAAGGTGCTCGACCTCGATGCCCTCTTCATCCTCACCGCGGTTCCCCGGGTCAGCATCCACTTCGGCACGGTCCGCGAGACGCCCCTCGAGCGCGTGGCGGTGGACGAGCTACGTGCCTACCAGCGCGAGGGACACTTCGCGGCCGGCAGCATGGGCCCGAAGGTGGAGGCCGCCGCGCGCTTCGTCGAGCAGACCGGGAAGCTCGCCGTCATCGCCCACCTCGAAGAGGCGGAGGCGGCCGTCTACGGCGATGCGGGCACCCGGGTGCATCCCGGCTCCGCCTGAGCGCAGGTCGGGCGGCGGAGACCGGAGCCGTGTCGGCCGGCCGGGCGGCGAAGGGAGGTCCGCGGGGGATTTTGCCCGCCATTGGCGGGAATGGCCGGGTGAACGCCTCCGTGCCCGCCGGAAGATGCGCCACAGACATGAGAGGAAGGCATGCGCAACGTCTTCGATGAGTTGAACCCGCCGCCCCGGTTGCTGATGGGACCCGGGCCGGTGGATGCCGATCCGCGGGTCCTGAGGGCAATGTCAATGCCCCTCCTCGGCCAGTTCGACCCGGCGTTCACCGAGTACATGAACGAGGTGATGGCGCTCTACCGGCAGGTGCTTCGCACCGACAACCGGTGGACGTTCCTCGTGGACGGGACCGCCCGGGCCGGGATCGAGGCGGCCATGGTCTCCCTGCTCGCCCCGGGCGACCGGGTGCTGGTGCCGGTTTTCGGGCGCTTCGGCCATCTTCTCTGCGAGGTCGCGGCGCGCTGCGGGGCCGACGTGCGGACCATCGAGACCGAGTGGGGGACGGTGTTCGAGGCGGGTCAGGTCGCCGCCGCCATCCGCGAGCACCGCCCGGCCCTGGTCGCGATGGTCCACGGCGATACGTCGACCACCATGGCACAGCCCCTCGCCGACATCGGCGCGATCTGCCGCGAGCACGACACGCTCCTCTACGTGGATGCGACGGCTACCGTCGGCGGCATGGACGTGCGCGTGGACGACTGGCGGATCGACGTGTTGAGCACCGGCCTCCAGAAGTGCCTTTCCGGTCCGCCCGGCTCCGCTCCCATCACCTTCAACGAGCGCGTCGAGGCCCGGGTGCGGGAGCGAAGGCACATCGAGCAGGGCATCCGTCCGGACGGCTTCGAGGCCGCGGCGGGTCCCGTCATCCGTTCGAACTACTTCGACCTCGGCATGCTGATGGACTACTGGAGCGAGAGCCGCCTCAACCACCACACCGAGGCGACCTCGATGCTGTACGCGGCACGCGAGTGTGCCCGCATCGCGCTCGTCGAAGGGCTCGACGCGCGCTTCGAGCGGCACGCGCGGACGAGCCGCGCCCTCGCCGCCGGCCTCGACGCGATGGATCTGGAGCGCTTCGGCGACCAGTCCCACAAGATGGCCAACGTCACCGGCGTCCGGATCCCCGAGGGGGTACCCGGCGATGCGGTGCGGGCCATGATGCTCGAGGATTTCGGGATCGAGATCGGGACTTCGTTCGGCCCGCTCGCCGGCCGCATCTGGCGGATCGGGACGATGGGCTTCACCTGCCGCAAGGAGAACGTCCTCGTGTGCCTCATGGCGCTCGAGACGGCGCTCCGCGCCCACGGCTTCCGCGCCCCGGCCGGGGAAGCGGCGGACGCCGCCCTCGCCGCCTGGAACGCGCCGTAGCCGCGAACTCAGCCGGCGGAAGGGTCGAGATCGATGCCGAGGTCGCGGAGGGCGGCGTCGAAGATGGCCGGCCACCCGCGGTTCGCGGCGGGGCTCGCCGGGCTCGGATGGGGCGCCGTTCCGCTCTTCGCCCCGGCGGCCTGGGCAAGCGGCGCGGCCCGCCGGGCCGCGAACCCCCCGATCCCGACCACCCTCGCCGGCCGAAGGTGCGCGATCACCGCGGCGAGCGCCTCGTCGCAGATCGCGAACAACGGGTCGCGCTCGCCCCGGGGCAGCTTGTCGGGGGTGACGTTGCGTCCGCTCTCGGTCATGAAGGAGAGCGGGCAGTAGTTCCATACGAAGGCGCGCCGGAAGAACCGCTCCGGGGTCCCGAAGCGCTCCCTTGCCCATCCCCAGAGGCGGGCGCCACTCACCTCGCCCCGGCTCATCCGGAAGCCCAGCACCGGCCGCTTGGGGTGCTCGTGCGTGGGCCGCTCGACCGGCGCTTCGATCCCGAGCCAGTCCCGGACCATTGCCGTATCGCCGAACGGCACCCCGTTCTGGGCCATCCCGAACGGGCCGGGGTTCATGCCGACGAAGAGGATCTCCCGCGGCTCGGCCCCGTAGCGCTCGAGATAGAGCCGGTGCGTCGCCCACGCGTAGTCGAGCGGGGCGTAGACGTGGGTGACCGGGAGGGCGAACCGAAGGGGTCGGGTCTGCCGCCGGAGCCGCTCGGCCAGCGGTACGAGGTCGGACATCATCCGTACTCTACGGCATCCTCCGCTGGCACACCGCCGCGCCGTCGCGCCGCGGGCTCGCTCTGCACTTCTGAATTGTCCTGGCTGTGGGGCGAAAGCTGTAGCGACATCAGGCGAGCGCTTCGAGCCGCTCCATGAGATCCGCGAGGGGGATCGCGGTCGTGGTCGCGGAGAGCGGGAAGGGCTCGCGGCCGGGATGCACGACGAACCGCTCGTCCGCTCCGAGGTCGGTCGCGGCGAGCTCGAAGCCCTTGCCCGCCCTGGGTGCGGCGCTTCGCTTGACCTCGATGGCCCACAGGCGGCGGTCGGGCAGGTGGAGCAGGAGGTCGATCTCCGCTCCGGCCCGGGTGCGGTAGAACGACGCATCGGTCCCGAAGGGGGCGGCCGCGATCAGGTTCTCGAGCACGAACCCTTCCCAGCTTGCCCCCACCACCGGATGGGAGAGCACGTCGTCGAGGCTTCCGAGGCCGAGCAGGGAATGCAGGATCCCGCTGTCGCGGATGTAGACCTTGGGAGTCTTGACCAGCCGCTTGCCGACATTGGCGAACCAGGGAGGCAGCCGGCGTACGAGCATAAGGTCCGACAGGAGGTCCACGTAGCGCTTGACCGCCGGCACCGAGACGTCGAGGCTTCGCGCGAGCTCGGAGGCGTTGAGGAGCCCGCCCTGCCGGTGGCCGAGCATCGTCCAGAAGCGCCGCAGGGTCTCGGCCGGCACCCGCACGCCGAGCTGCGGGATGTCGCGCTCCAGGTACGTGCGGATGAAGTTGAGCCGCCAGCGGGCGCTCGCCGCGTCGCTCCGGTGGGTAAAGGAGTCGGGAAAGCCGCCCCGTATCCAGAGCGGGTCGTGCTCGACTCCCACTTCGAGGGCGTTCAGCCCTGGGAGCTCCCGGTAGACGATGCGCCCGGCGAGCGACTCCGACGACTGCCGGAGCAGCGCGTCGGATGCGGACCCGAGGAGGAGAAACTGCCGCGACCGCCGTCCTTGGCGGCGGCGCTCGTCGATCTGCCCGCGAAGCACCCGGAAGAGCTCGGGCGTCCGCTGGATCTCGTCCAGGATCACCAGCCGATCGGCATGGAGACCGAGATACCGTCCCGGGTCCGCGAGGCGGGCCGCGTCCTCGGGGTTCTCGAGATCGAGGTACAGGCAGTCGGGGGTCTCGGCCGCGATGGCGCGGGCGAGCGTGGTCTTGCCGACCTGGCGCGGCCCGAGGAGCGCGACGGCGGGCGTCTCCTCGAGGAAGTGCAGGATGTCCCGCTTATGTCGCCGCTCGATCATTCGGTCACTCATTCTTGCTAATTTAACGGTAACCGTTCAAATAACAAGGACGAATGAGCGAAGATCAAGAAACGCGAGTGCTCGCGTTGAGCGTGAAGTATCGGAGTCGCCTCCGCGCCGGTGCGTCGTAGCGCGGGTCGCGACGGTCGGCCGCCTTCGCGCACTCGACGGTGCGAGGCGGTGCTGGAGGTGGGAACGGGTCGATCGGCCTTGGGGTGGGGTTTGGGGCTTGAGATCACGTCTCTCCAGCATAATCTGACCGGGAGACCCTGGATGTCACCGGGTTGCTGCGCCAAGCACCGAAATATGCATAATTGGATGTATACCGAGCAACATGGACTTCACGTGGCACGAACCCAAGCGGCTGGCCAATCTGAAGAAGCACGGCGTGGACTTCGTCTTCGCCGAGCGCGTCTTCGAGGGGCCGACATTCACGTTCGAGGACACTCGCGAGGACTACCGCGAACGGCGTTGGGTCACGCTCGGGCTGTCGGAAATGAAGGTGATGGTGATCGTGCACACCGAAACCGCGGACGAAATCCACGTGATCTCGATGCGCGAGGCCGACAACGATGAACAACTCCTCTTCTCCGCCAACCTCCGATGACCGTGACGAGTATCCCGGGGTTACCCAGGCGGATCTGGACCGTGCGACGTTCCGAGTCGGGCTCGGGCCCGTTCCGCGCAAGCAACGCATCACCATCTCCCTGGACACGAACCTCGTCGAGTACTTCAAGTCGAAAGCCGGGAAGCGCGGCTACCAGACCTTGATCAACGAGACCCTGCGCCGGGCGACCGAACGCGAGGAGCTGGAAGATGCCCTACGCCGAATCCTTCGCGAGGAGCTGCGCCACGAGCCGCGGTACGGAGGGACTTGAACGGCGCGGTTAACGGCCCGGTCCCGACGGCGAGTCAGCCATGGTCGTCGTCGAGCAGGATGGCAAAGGGCTGGCGCCGTGGCGGTCAGCCGGCGGAATCCGGGGTGTGGCGGTCGATGAAGCGGGCGACGACCGCCGCGCACTCCGCGCCATGCGAGAACGGCAGGCCGTGGCGTGCGTGCGCGAACACCTGGAGGCGGGCGTCGGGGAGGGCGCGCTGGAGCGCGGCCATGACGTCGACCGGGATGAACGGGCTCGAGTCCGGATGCAGCAGCAGGACCGGGCAGGCCACCCGGGCGAGCTCCGCGGTAAGGTCGGTCCCGATCAGCATGGCCGCCCCGCCGAGGACCGCGCCCGGCTCCGCGCTTGTCTGCTGCGACTCGTACCAGCGGGCCATTTCCGGGGTGAGGGCGCCGTCGAAGAAGCGCTCCTTCATGAGGTGCGCCGACCACGCGTCCATGCCTTCCTCGCGGATGAGGCGTTCCCACGGTTCGAGGTTCTCGATTGCGCCGCCGAGATGGGTCCCGTTCGACACGGTGAGCGACAGCACGCGCTCGGGGTGCCGGGCCGCGAACGCGAGGGCGACCGTGCCGCCCAGCGACTCGCCGACAAGGTGAAACCGGTCCGCGCCGGCCGCGTCGGCGACCGCCCCCAGGTCGTCCACCGTCGCATCGAGCGACCACTCGAACCCCGGAGGGAGCGGGCTCGCGCCGTGGCCGCGAAGGTCGAAGCGGACCAGCCGATACCGGCCGACGAGGGCCGGGGTCCAGCCGTCCCAGGCCGCCGCGCACGACGCGACCCCGTGGTGAAATAGCATCACCTGCGCCGGCCCCTCCCACGCCGGTACGTGGTCGATCACCTCGTACGCAATCGCCCCTCCGCTCCGCTCGATCGATCCCCGCATTGCCGTCACGCCGGCTCGGCTTCCTCCGCCGGCTCGACCATCCGGACCTCGCCCGCCGCGTTGTCGGTGACGCAGAACACGTTGAAGTACTCGATCTCGGGCTCCATCCCGTAGCGCTCTACGATGCCGGCACGCCACGGCCCGGAGTAGAACGCCTCGGCGTCTTCCCGCGTCTCCCACTGGTAGACGCCGCCCGCGATCCCGTGGTCGCCGCAGATGAAGTGCTTGCTGATGAGCCCCGGCACCTCCCGGAAGCCGGGCGCGATCTTCTCGAAGTGGTCGCGGCAGGCTGCGTGGTCGATGGACTCCGGCAGCCGGTAACGGACTGTGGCGCAAATCATGGCTGGTCCCCGTTGCGGATCAGACAGCTTCGCGGAGACTCTAGCATGACGGCGGCCGGCTCATTGCCGGTAGCACGGTGGTGCCGGTCATCGGTGCGGATCGATTTCCTGCGCGGCGGCGCTCGCAGATCGAGATGCCGTGCGACCATCGCCTTCCGGCCGGGAGACTCGCCGGCGGGAAAGGTCCAGCTCGGCCTGCGCGCGCGCTGGCGCGAGCTCGAACCCGGGTCGCGACGGCTCCATGAACGTGATCGCGTCGTAGAAGTCGTCGAGCGGCACGAATATCGCGTTTGCCTCCGCCCATCTGCGCATGCGCTGGTTCGTGGAATGCGCCCACGACAGGATTTCCACCCGCCAGTTGCGCCGGTGCATCCTCTCCAATGTGCTGTGAAAGCCCGCGCCTTCCAGATAGCCGGCGCCGTCACCGGTCAGCAACACCACGATGCCGGGGTCTCCGTTGTAGTCCAGGGCGTCTTCCAGCATTCGCAATTGCAGCACCCGGTCCGGCATCTCCTGTTCGCCGCGGTCGGGAGCGCCTCGATCGAACAGATGAACCTCGATGCCCTCGCCTTCCATGCGGTTCCACAACTGGCGCAGCTCCGGCGGTACGGAACCGACCGCAATGGCCTTCTCCACCGGACGGTCGGCATGGGCCAGACGCAGCGTGTTCTCGAAGTGGATCCGCACGCGGTACCGGGCGCCCGGCCCCTCGGCGTTCTCTTCGGCCAAGCGTTGCGCCTCGTGCAAGATGTTCGAGTTGTCCCAATAGATGAATACGCGGTCCATGTCGCCCTCGACAAAGCCGGGAGAAGGGATGCCATGGCGGGGCTCAGGGCGCCCGCACTCTACGTGCGGGGTAGATACGGGTCAATCTGATTGACTCCCCGGGAAGGCGCGCTCCGGGATCGAGCGACCGGCATGGGAGCAGAAGAAACCACGCGATGGGTTCGACCCGTCGGTGATTCGACGGGCGCGCGACGAGGGAAGGCCCGGGCGGGTTCAGGCCCGCGCTTTCCGTGCGGGGCCGCGGAGCCATGCCGCGGCCATGACGGCAAGGAACAGGGCGTAGGCGGCGACGAGCGAGACGGGCATCGCATCGGCGCCGAAGCGGTCCATGGCCGCGCCGCCGATCGACGGCCAGAGGAACGAGGCGATGCAGAACATGACGGCGAGCATCGCGGACGCGGCGCCGAGATCGGCGCCCTTGAACTGCCGGCCGACGAGCACGAGGGACAGCGTATAGAGCGCACCGAGCGCGCCGCCGTAGAGGAACATGAACGCGGCGCTCACCGCGGGGTAGGGAAGCACCCACGGGAGCCCGGCCGACCCCCCGAGCAGCGCGACCGCCATGGCGGCGATCAATGCGCGGTTGCTCACCCGGTCCGCGAGCCACCCGATCGGGTACTGCAACGCCATGCTCCCGAGCGCCATCACGGTGAGGAGCCGGATGGCGTCCGCCTCCTCGACGCCCCGCCCCACCGCGTAGATCGGAAGGAAGGTCAACAGCATGGCGTCGCCGGCGGCGAACACGAAGTACCCGAACATCGCCACCGGCGCGAGCCGCACGTAGCGCGCGAGCCGCCCGGGGGCCGGTCCCTCGAGCTTCGGGGATGAACCGAGGGCGCCGGCAAGCACCGCCACGGCGACGAGCAGCAGGGCGATGGTGACGAGGAACGGCGCCCAGCCGTCCACGCCGGTCATCGACAGGATCAGGGGACCGAGGGCGAAGCCGGCGGACACCACGATGCCGAAGATCGCGATGATGCGACCCCGGTGCGTCTCCGACGCCGAGTGGTTCACCCATGCCTCGCCCGCGATCCACAGGAAGCTCGCCGCTATCCCGAGCGCGAAGCGCAGCGGAAACCACAGCCACACGTTGGGGAAGGCGCGAAGCAGGGCGAGCAGCGCCACCGTCGCGAGTATCGAGGCCAGCATCAGCAGGGCGGGGCCGCGGGCCCGCAGCAGCCGCGTGGCGAGCGGGGCGACCGCGAAGACCGCGATGAAGTAGGCGCCGGTGTTGAGCCCGATGAGGGTTTCTTCGACGCCTTGGTGGTGGAGCACCAGCGAGAGCAGGGGCATGGTGAGCCCGTGCGCGAAGCTCGCCACCGCGAGCGCGACGGTGGCGACGACGAGCTGTCGCCGGCGCGAGGCCGGCGCCGGCGCTCCGATGGCGTGCGGTGCAGGCATCCCGTCGGCCGCGAGAGAGGCGAAGGCGCGGATTGTCTGCCCGCCGCGCCGCGCCGGGCAGGGACGATCCGCGGTCGGACGTGGGGTCCGGGGTGGAGGCGGCGTGGCTACGCGGCGCCGTTCAGGGCGTCGTGGACCAGCTTGTGGAAGTGGTGGATCGCGTACTCGTTCTCGCCGGTCGGAGCCGCGCCGGCCATGATCGGCCCCTGGTCGTAGCCCTTCGATTTCAGGCCCCGCTGCACGCTCTCGCAGAGCGCGATGTCCTCGGGCGCGAGCACGTTGGCGGTGTAGGCGGTGCGGTCCTCGTTGGTCTCGCCGTCCGCAGTGAGGACGTGGCCCTCGAAGCTCGACCACTCGTGGTCAATCGGTCGGATCGCGAGCACGGCCAGCTCGTTCGAGCCGGGCAGGATGTTGAAGGTGGTGTTCGGCCACAGGTACCAGAACATCGCGCCCGCGTAGCCCGCCTCGGGGTCGAAGTCGTAGGCGGTGTTGGAGGGCCGGGCCTCCGCTCCGAGCTGCCGCGACCAGATGCGCCCGACGTCGACCTGGTAGTGGTCGAAGTTGACGAGTGACGCGAAGTCGGGGTGGGCGTGGCGGCAGTGGTAGCACTCCACGTAGTTGTCGACCACGACCTTCCAGCCCGCGTTCTGGCGAGCGGTGCCGAGGAGGTCGATCTGCCTGGAGGGCATCTCGAGGTCGCCGAGGTAGGGCACGCGGCGGCGAAGGTCCTCCTCCATTTCGCCCGCCAAGCTCGCGAGGCTCTCCGCGCCCTCGTCGAGGTTGACGAAGACGCAGTCGCAGAAGACCTCGAGCCGGATCGGGCGAAGCCCGAAGTCGGCCTTGTCGAAGCCCGGCCGGTCCTCGGAGAAGCGGGCGCGGCGAAGGTTCCCCTCGCGCTCGAAGGTCCAGGCGTGATAGGGGCAGACGATCGCCGAGCTCACGTTCCCGTGGGGCTCGGCGAGGAGCTCGTGCGCGCGGTGGCGGCACACGTTGTAGAAGGCCCGCAGGACCCCGTCGCCCCCCCTCATGACGAAGATGTTCTGGTCGCAGATCCGGAGCGTCACGTAGTCCCCCGCCTCGGTGAACGCGGAGCGATGCGCGACGTACTGCCAGGTGCAGTAGAAGATCGCCTCCTTCTCCCGTTCGTACACCGCCGGGCTCGTGTAGTAGTCCGACGACAGGGTGAACGAGGTCATCGGCTCGTTCGTGATCGGCCGCTCCATCGCCGGCAGATCGGGAGTTGCGGTCACTTCATCGAGCATCGGTGTCTCCTTCCGGTTCAGCCAACGGCGCGGGGGGCCGTTCCATGTGTGCGCCAGAGTGATTCGATCGCTCTCCCGAATCAACCGGTCTTACCTGGCGGCCCGGAACCATCCTGCCCTTGTCTTCGCCGTTGCGTTGCAAAGGCAGCCACCCGGCTGGTGGGGTTGGAAGGCACGACCCGGCACCTTGGCGAAGTACGCCAATCCGGCCTTTCCGGGTCTGGAACCCGAACCGTAGCGCGAAATGACCCTGGCCGGCGGCCGCGTGCCGGCGTTCGCAAGGCGCGCTGCCGTGTCGGCCGCCGTTGTGAGGGCGGGGCCGAGTCAGACCGGGAATCGAGCGGAGGTGACTGCCCATGGTCGTCGACTTTCTCTGTCTTTCGCTCTGCCGGGGGTTCAGTCGTGTCCCGCCCGGCTCGGCGATTCGGCGGCGGCGAGGGCGGCGATCCGGTCCGGCCCGTAGCCGATCTCGGCGAGCACCTCCTCGGTGTGCTCCCCGAGGCGGGGGGCGGGGCGGACGATGTCGCACGGGGTAGCGGAGAACTTGACAGGGAAGCCGGTCATGCGGACCGGCCCGGCCCCCGGGTGGGGCACGTCGAGGACGAGGTCCTGGGCGAGCACCTGCGGGTTGGAAAATACCTCGGGGATGTCCATCACCCGGCCGCACGGGCATCCCCCGTCATTGAGCCGCCCGATCCAGTAGTCGACGGACCGGGACCGGGTCCGCTCGTTGACCGCCTCGGTGAGCTCCCGGCGGCGTTCGCGACGGGCCTCGTTGGTCGCGTACTCGGGCTGGTCGAGCAGCGCTTCGAGCCCGATCACCCGGAAGAAGCGGCGGACGTACGCGTCATCGGGCGGGGCCACCGCGATGTGGCCGTCGCTCGCCTCGAAGAGGCCGTAGGGGGCGGCTATCGGGTGGTCGTTGCCGGTGCGAACGGGCCGGCGGCCGGTCGCGAAGTACTCCGCGCTCATGTACGCGAGCATGCTGACGAGGCCGCCCATCAGGCTCGTCTCGACATGCTGCCCGGTACCCGCTCCCGTTCCCGCTCCCGCTTGGGTTCCGGCACCCGCGCCGGTGCGGGGGTCGGTTTCCGGCGCGGACCCCGCATCGTCTGCCGTCCCCGCCCGGGAGCCCCGAGCGTGGAGGGCGCAGGCGACCCCGAACGCGGCGTAGAGCCCCGCAACGAGGTCGCCGATTGGAGGGCCGCTTCGCATCGGCTCGCCGTCCGGCGCGCCACTCGTCGCCATGAAGCCGCTCATCGCCTGGGCGATGAAGTCGAAGGAGGGGCGCTCCGCGTAGGGTCCGGTGGACCCGTACCCGTTCACGCTCGCGACGATGAGGCGAGGGTTGATCTCCTCGATTCGTTCAGGATCGAACCCCATCTTCGCCAGCACCCCGGGCCGGTAGTTCTCCACCAGCACGTCCGCGGAGCGGAGGAGATCGGCGAGGGCGGCCCGGCCCGGCTCGCCGTAGAGGTCGAGGACGACCGAACGCTTGTTGCGGTTGAACTGCGCGAAGTACCAGCTAAGGCCCTCGCGGACGGTGCCCGTCCGGCGCACGAGGTCGCCGTCCGGCCCTTCGATCTTGACCACGTCCGCCCCCATGTCCGCGAGGAGCTGGGTGCAGAAGGGCCCCGCCAGCACCCGGGTCAGATCGATGACCCGGAGCCCGGCAAGGGCCCCTGGCGGCCGCCCCGATCCGGTCATTGCGCGCTCGCGCCCGTTTCGTTCCGGCCCGGTTCCCCTCGAAGGGGCCGCGGCCGAACG
This sequence comes from Gammaproteobacteria bacterium, assembly GCA_965223775.1. Taxonomy (GTDB): domain Bacteria; phylum Pseudomonadota; class Gammaproteobacteria; order HK1; family HK1; genus JAJDXW01. The sequence continues at coordinate 609,442 of OZ245021.1, forward strand.
AAGCGTCGCAATGCGCCTTGGTGCAGGTTGGCGACCGGCCGCTCAGCCGGTCGCGGTGCGCGCCTCGTCGAGGGCATGCAGGCGCGCGCGGGTTCCCGCCTTCATGACCTGTCCGGGGAGCGCGTGCGCCACCACTTCCTCGACGTAGCGCGCCACCTCGCAGAGCCGGTCGAGGTCGATGCCGGTCTCGATGCCCATCTCGTGCAGGAGATAGACGAGGTCCTCGGTGCAGATGTTCCCGGTCGCGCCCGGCGCGAAGGGGCAGCCGCCGAGGCCGCCGATCGAGGACTCGAACCGGTCGATACCCTCGTCGAGCCCGGCCATGACGTTGCAAAGGCCGATGCCGCGCGTGTTGTGGAAGTGAAGCGCGACGGGCGCCTCCGGAAACCGGTCGCGCAGATACCGGCAGAGTCCGGCGACGAGGGGCGGGGTCGCCATTCCGGTGGTGTCGCCGAGACCGATCCCGTCGAACCCGAGCTTCTCGAACCGGTCCGCGATGTAGCCGATTCTCTCGAAAGGCACGTCGCCCTCGAACGGGCAGCCGAAGGCGGTCGCGATCGCGCCGTGGACGGGCACGTTCGCGTCGCCCGCGATCATTGCGACCTCCTCGAAGCCGTCGAGGGACTCGTCGACGCTCCGGTTGACGTTCTTCCGGTTGTGGCTGTCGGAAGCCGAGATCACCACCACCAGCTCGTCCACCCCCGCATCGACGCCGCGCCGCGCGCCCTTGGCGTTCGCGATGAGGCCCATCATCGTCGAGCCCCGGTCCACACCCCGCAGCACCTCGACCGAATCGGCGAGCTGCGGAACGGCACGGGGCGACATGTACGACGAGTATTCGAGGCGCGGGACTCCGGCCGCCACGAGGTCGTTGATGATCCGGATCTTGGTCTCGGTGGGAATGAACCTGGGCTCCGCCTGGAATCCGTCGCGGGTCCCGACTTCGGTTACCTGTACGCGGGAAGGTCTGTTGCTCATCTTGGTGCCTCGTCTGCGTTCTACGTGCGGTCCGTACACCCGCGCCCGGCCCGTGACCGGGGTGAGGGCTCGCCGTGGCCCATGCGGCGTTTCCGGCCCCCACGCCCCGGCCGCGGCCGGGGGCCGAGCGGAAGCGCAGAGAACCGGAAGGCGGCAATCCTAGCCGAGAACGGCGCGCCAAGGTAGGCGAGGCCCGCAAAGGGCGGTGTCTCGGTCTGAAATCCGGCCCCGGCAAGTCGCAGGACGCGACACCGGCGTCGTGGACTCACTCGGCCAGACGCGTGCCTGCGATCGTGACCGGCGCCCGAATACCGTCGCAAGTCATCACCGTACCCTGGAGGAACGTCCGTCCGGACAGAACCCCGTGCGGCTGATCGCCTGCTGCCGGATCGACGCCGGCAAAGGGACCGTACCGGGCTGGCTCAAGGCTGGGGATCGCTGCTGTTGCCGCGTAGACGTCGTGCGTGCGAGGACCGGGCGATCCGGCCGGCCCCGGCTCGCCCGGGAAGGTTCGGCGGCATCGGCGGCGCACCGAGGCGACGCGATTGGCATAATTCGGCACAACGCGGTGGAAGCGAATGTGCAAGGGGACCAGGGTATGGATCCGTTCGATCTCGGGGGGTGCGTCGCCGTCGTCACCGGCTCGACCAAGGGAATCGGCAAGGCCGTCGCGGCCGGTTTCTGCCGGGCCGGCGCCAAGGTGGTCGTCTCGAGCCGCAAGGCCGATGCCTGCGAGGCGGTGACCGCGGCGCTCAACCGCGACCACGCCCGCGACGGGGGCGAGGCCATCTCCATCCCCTGCCACGCGGGCAAGCTCGACGAGCTGGAAGCCCTGGTGGCCCGCACCCTCGACCGGTGGGGGAAGATCACGACCTGCGTGCCGAATGCGGCCGCGAACCCCTACCACGGGGGGCTCGCGGGGATCCCCGACTCGGCGTTCGACAAGATCATGGAGACCAACGTGCGCGCCACGTTCTGGCTGTGCCGGCTCGTGCTCCCGCACATGGTGGAGCGCAAGGACGGGTCGATCGTCATCATCGCGAGCATCGCGGGGCTCAAGGGCAGCCCCGATCTCGGGGCGTACGCGATGTCCAAGGTCGCGGGGCACCAGCTCGCCCGCAACCTCGCGGTGGAGTACGGCCCCCACGGGATCCGGGTCAACGCCATCGCCCCCGGCCTCATCAAGACCGACTTCGCCAAGGCGCTGTGGACGGATCCCGAACGGCTCGAGGCGGTGTCCGAGCGCCTGCCCCTGCGGCGCATCGGCGAACCGTCCGAGGTGGCGGGGGCGGCGCTGTTCCTCGCGAGCCCGGCCGCTTCCTACGTGACCGGACAGGTGCTCAACGTGTGCGGCGGATCGGCGGTGGTATGAGGCGCGGCGCGACCGGACGGGACCGGGGGCGGACCGCCGGCACGGGAGTCGAAAGATGACGATACGAGTGCACTTCGTACACGGCCTCGAAGGGAGCCCGAGCGGCAGCAAGGCACGCCTCCTCGCCCGTCACTTCGAGGCGTCGACCCCGGCCATGGACACCTCGGATTTCGAGGGATGCGTCGCGCAGCACGCGGCCCTTCTGTCCGAGGGCGGCGGCCCGGACGTGCTGGCCGGCTCCTCGTTCGGCGGGGCGGTGGCGGTCGCGCTCCTGCAGCGCGGTCACTGGGCCGGCCCGACCCTGCTGCTCGCCCAGGCCGCACTGCTCTACGGTCTTCCCGCCGAGCTGCCGCCCGGGGTTCCGGTGTGGATCGTACACGGAAGCGGGGACGACCTCGTGCCGCCGGAGCACAGCCGGCGGCTCGCCGCGGCGGGCGACCCTGGGCACGTTCGCCTCATCGAGGTGGACGACGACCATTCGCTCCACGCGAGCGTCGAGAACGGCGCTCTCGTCGACTGGGTCCGCGGGCTCGCGGCGAGCGGATGACCGGTTCTCCGCGCGTCTCCTTACTTGATGCTGACAATCGCGGTGATGACGGTGGTGATGACGATTCCCGAGAACGCCATCATCATCCCGAACACCCACTTGAGCGTGCTTGTCTTGTATTCCGCGAGGGCGTCCTTGAAGTCCGCCACTGCCGCGGTCAGCCTCGCTTGATCGCGCAGTTCGGCGGCGGCGATGTCTTCTTTTACGGAAGCCCGGATTCGTTCCTCCGCGGCGGCAAGGTCTTCTCTTGCGGAAGCCCGAATCCGTTCCTCCGCGGCGGCGATGTCTTCTCTTACCGAAGCCCGAATCCGTTCTTCTGCGGCGGCAAGGTCTTCTCTTGCGGAAGCCCGGATCCGTTCTTCTGCGGCGGCAAGGTCTTCTCTTGCGGAAGCCCGGATCCGTTCCTCTGCGTCGGCGATGTCTTCTTTTACGGAAGCCCGAATCGGTTCCTTTGCGTCGGCGATGTCCGTCTTGGTCGCAACGTCGGCGGGGAGGACCAGGCTGGAGTGCTCTTCGGCCAAGATCTCGGCCACCTCTTCGGAAAGGCCCGCGCTCGTCAACCGTTTGACGAAACGATGAGAATCGAATTGTGCCAGCCGAGTGTTCACGATTCCACTATAGGGGAGATGAACCTCGGTGCAACGTCGATAGCCGCCTTCGGGATGAATTCCTACGCCATACGGGCCGGTGTCCGACGCGCGATTTCCTGACCGTATCCGCGGCGGTCCAAGTGCAGGAACCGTGCTAGAGTCGAAAGCATGGAGATTCGCTACGAAGCGCCCGGCGTCCGCGATGACCTGGCGGCTGCCCATGCCCGCTACTGGCGGCGCCTCGCCGGTCCCGGCGCGAACTGGAGCGGAATCGAGCGCGTCGCCATCGCCCGCGAGGCGAGGCACGCCGGCGGCTGCGCGTACTGCCGCCGCCTGCGGGCGGCCCTCTCCCCGCATGCCCTGACCGGCGCGCACGACGCCGGCCCCGGGAACGCCGGCCTGCTGCCCGCTCCGGCGGTGGATGCCGTCCACCGCATCGTCAACGACGCGAGCCGTCTGACCCGCGCCTGGTACGAGCGGACCGTGGCCGCCGGGCTGACAGACGCCCGGTACGTCGAGCTGGTGGGGACGGTCGTGTCGGTAGTGAGCATCGACAGCTTCTGCCGTGCGATCGGCGTTCCCCTCCATCCGCTTCCCGAGCCGGAGCCCGGCGCGGCGACCGGCTATCGACCCGAGACCGCGGCGCACGACGGGGAGTCCTGGGTCCCGATGGTGCCCTTCGACAACTCCGGCAGCCCGGAGGCGGACCTGTGGCGGGCGAGGCGGACCGGCAACGTCATCCGGGCCCTCAGCCTCGCCCCGGACGAGGTCCGGACCCTGAACGACCTTGGCGGCGCCCACTACATCGAGCACGCGCTCGTGCGCGATCCGTCTGCTACCAAGGGAGGCGGGTCACTCTCCCGCCCCCAGATCGAGCTGATCGCGGGCCGGGTGTCGATACTCAACGACTGCTTCTACTGAACCAGCGCCCATGCGGCGCTGCTCCGGGAGAGCGGCAGGTCGAGCGGCGAGGCGGTGAACCTCGGGGCGCTGGCCGATCCGACGGTCGAGAGCGGGGTTCCCCACGGGCGGGCGCTCCTGGAATTCGCCTCCGCCGCCGTCGGTCACGACGACGCGCATCTCGCCCGGACGCGAGAGGCTCTCCAAGCCGAGATGGGCGATGCAGGAGTCGCCGACGCCGGCGCGGTCGCGTCCAACTTCGAGCGCATGGTCCGGATCGCCGATTCGATCGGCATCGAGCTCGGGGACTGGATGGAGTCCTTCACCGAGGAGGTGCGCTCCAACCTTGCGCTCGACCGACTGCGGGATCGGCCGCACGACGTCCATGAGCACGAGTTCGGACCCGCGGCGGCCTGACCTCCCCTTCATGATCGGCATCGAGCTCGGGGACTGGACGGCGTCCTCGACCGGGGAGGTGCGCCCCGGCCTTGCGCTCGACCGGCTGCGGGATCGGCCGGACGACGTCCATGAGCACGAATCCGGACCCGCGGCGGCCTGACCTCCCCTTCACGATCGGCATCGAGGAGGAGTACCTCGTCGTCGATCGCGAGACCCGGGACCTCATCCCGGAGGCGCCCCCGAAGATGATGGAGGAGTGCCGGGAGCGTCTCGGGGAGCAGGTCACCACCGAGCTCATGCAGTGCCAGATCGAGGTCGGCACCGCGGTCGCCGACACCGTGCAGGAGGCGCGCGCCGACCTCGCCCGCCTTCGGCGGAACGTGTCGGAGGCGGTCCGGGCGCACGGCTTCGAGATCATCGCCGCCTCCACCCATCCGTTCGCCCAGGCCCGCGAGATCCGCCGCACCCGGAAGGAACGGTACGACACTCTCGCCGTGCAGCTCCAGGAGGTCGCCCGGCGCCTCCTCATCAGCGGCATGCACGTGCACGTGGGGCTGGACGGAGACGAGATACGCAACGACTTCATGGGGCAGGTGAGCTACGTGCTGCCCCACTTCCTCGCCCTCAGCACTTCCTCGCCCTTCTGGCAGGGAAACGACACCGGGCTCAAGTCGTACCGGATCGCGGTCTGGGACGAGTTGCCGCGAACCGGCCTCCCCGAGCTCTTCGAGAGCTTCGGCGAGTATCAGCGGCACGTTCAGGTGCTGGTGGAGTGCGGCGTCATCGGTGACAGCACCGAGCTTTGGTGGGACATCCGCCCGAGCGCCCGTTTCCCCACTCTCGAGATGCGGATCCCGGATCTGTGTACCCGTCTCGACGACGCGATCTGCATCGCGGCCCTGTACCGCTGCTGGCTGCGGCTCCTCTATCGGTTGAAGCGGAGCAACCAGCGGTGGCGCCGCTATCCGCGTCTCCTCATCGAGGAGAACCGCTGGCGCGCCCACCGCTTCGGGATCGACGAGGGCCTCATCGACTTCGGCCGCGGCGAGATGGTCCCCTGTCCCGATCTCGTGGACGAGATCATCGAGCTGGTGCGCGAGGACGCCGAGCACTTCGGCTGCGTAGCGGAAATCGAGCACGCCCGCACCATCATCGAGCGCGGCACGAGCGCCCACTGGCAGGTCGAGTGCTACCGGGCGGCGCTCGCCGACGGAGCGGACGAGCGCGAGGCGCTGGCCCGGGTGGTGGACATGCTGGTCGAGGAGACCCTGTCCGGCTGCGAAAGCTGATTCGGGACCGGGCGTGCGAGCGGCTCCGCGTCACCGGAAGGGTTGACGAGCATGAGGCCCGGCCGGCGCGCGCTTCGCGCCGCTCGAAGCCCGCGCGAACTTCGGTCAAAGCCGTCCGCCTCAGGGTGTCCGATCCCCCGGTGTCGGGGATTCCGGTCAACCGTTCTGCGAAATTCGACGCGGGGCTCCGGGTGCGAGCGACCGGCGGCCGGAATCAGTCCGGCGGCAGGCGGACGGTGCCGCCGAAATCGACGCTGCCTTTCCAGGCGTCCGGACGCCCGCTCTTTGCCCGCACCGCCTTGATGACCCCGGCGTGGGTCACGACGATGTGCGAGAGGCCGCTTCGCCGATAGTCGGCGACCGCGGACCGGGCGCGCTCATGGAGCATTTGCACGCTCTCGCCCCCATGGGGGCGGGCATGGAGGAAGTCCGCCGCCCAGGCGTCCAGTTCCTCCCGAGGGATCGCATCCCACGCAACGCCCTCCCATGCGCCGAAGTCCATCTCCCTGAGCCGGGGGTCGACAACGGGAGTGAGGGACCGCGCGGCGCCGATCCGCTCCGCGAGCCGCCGGCAGCGGTGGAGCGGACTCGTCACCAGCCGCTCCGCGGGGGGCAGGGCCTCGACGACGCGCGCCGCCTCGTCGTCGAACGTCGGCGCGAGGTCCAGGTCCGTCACCCCGTAGCAGACGTTTGCGGCGACCAGGGGCCGGGTGTGGCGGACCAGAATCAGGTGCATGCCGGCCCCCTTTCCTTCAACCGCCGAGAAATGACGGATTCACCGGTGATGGGCGATGCTGCCCCCGGCGTGAGATCGTCCGGGAACGACCGGCCCGGACATGCCGCCGTTCCAGGGCGAAGAAGGGTTGATTCCTGGCCATCGGGCGATAAAGAGGAATATCTTTCAATGAGATACCAACGAAGAGGTCTTGAGGAATACAGGGCTTTAATTCCGGCCATTCTCGTGCACTCTCGGAGACCGGTGGCGGCGGCGAAGGACGGGCTCCGCGGTGCCGCGCGGCAGGTCCGGCCCGGCACGCGTTCCGGTCTCCCCGGCCTCTACAGGGCCGCGGCGACGCCGAGGTACATCCCGACCTCGCTCGCCTGCTGCACCGCGCCCAGGCAATCGCCGGTATAGCCGCCGAGCTTGCGCTCGTAGGCGCGGCGCATGAGGAGGTGTCCCAGCGCGAGCCCGGCGAGTCCCGCGAGGAGCACCGCGGGCGGCGCCGCGACGAGCGCCAGGCAGGCCGCCGCGACTGCGGTGACGAGGGCGAACGCGATGCCCGCGCCCGAGGGGGCGGCATCGGCGAGCGGCGCCGCGATTCCGGTATCCCGCGCGTAGGTGCCCGTGACGAGCGCGAGCACCACGCTCGCCCGGCTGCCGGCATGGGCCGCGACGAGCAGCCACGGGATCGCCTCGGCCGGCGCGGCGGCGAGGGCGAGCACCTTGGCCGCGAGCATCAGCCCCAGCCCGGCCGCGCCATAGGTCCCGAGCCGGCTGTCGCGCATGATCTCGAGGGCGCGTTCGCGAGTCGTGCCGCCGCCGAGCCCGTCGCAGGCGTCCGCGAACCCGTCCTCGTGGAGCGCGCCGGTAGCGAGGAGCGATGCGGCGGTGGCGAGCACGACGGCGAGGGTCACCGGGAAGACGAGATGCGCGAGCCAGAACACGCCTCCCGCGAACGCACCGATCAATACGCCGACCAGGGGGTAGTAGGGGACGGCGGCAGCGGGCCGCGCCGGGGTGGAAACCTCCGCGTCCGGCGACCGGATCGGCCAGCGCGTGAGGAGGTTCACCGCGAGCCCGAGCGCCGCGAGCTCTTCGCGCGCGCGGCTCACCCCTGCGGCCCGCTCACTCCCGCGCTCTCGAAGCTCGCCATGTCCGCGAGCATCGCCGCGGCGCATCGCAGGACCGGCCACGCGAGCAACGCCCCCGTGCCTTCTCCGAGTCGCAGTCCGAGGTCGAGCAGCGGGCTTGCGCCGAGGGCATCGAGCACCGCCCCGTGGCCGGGCTCGGCGGAGCGATGTGCGAAGACGAGGTATTCGCGCAGGGCCGGGGCCAGTCCGTCCGCCGCGAGCGCGGCGGCGCTGGCGATGAACCCGTCCACGATCACCACCGCGCCGGCGCGGGCCGCGCCGATCATCGCACCGGCCATCATCACGATCTCGAAGCCGCCGTACTCGCGGAGCGCGGCTCCCGGGTCGAGCCGCTCCGGGGTGCGCGCGGCGGCGCGCGCGAGCACCCGGCGCTTGTGCGCGAGGCCGTCGTCGTCGAGGCCGGTGCCGCGGCCGGTCAGCGCGTCGAGCGAGGCGCCGGTGAGCTTGTGAGTGATGAGCGTCGCCGAGGACGTGTTCGCGATCCCCATCTCCCCGAAGGCGGCGGCGTCTGCGGCCCCGGCGGCCCCGGCGGCGCCGGCCCCGGCTTCGGCTCCTCCCTTTGCCTTGGCCTCGGCCTCGGTCCCGGTGCTGCGTCCGAGGCCGGCGCCGGCGCCGAGCTTGACGCCGGCGCGAAGGGCCGCGTCGTACTGCTCCCGGGTCATTGCCGGCTCGACCGCGAAGTTGCGCGTGCCGGGGGCGATCCTTCGCGATACGAGACCGGGCGCGTCGAGGGGATCGCCGGCGACGCCCGCATCGACGACCGCAAGGTCCACGCCGTTCGCCCGCGCGAAGACGTTCGCGGCGCCGCCCCCCGCGAGGAAGTTCGCGACCATCTGCCGCGTCACCGCCTGGGGGTAGGCGGAGACGCCTTCGCTCGCGACGCCGTGGTCCCCCGCGAAGAGGGTGAGGCGGCAGCGGCGGAGGCGCGGGGTGAGGGTGCCCTGGATCCGGGCGATCCGCGCGGCAAGCGCCTCGACGCGGCCGAGCGAGCCCGGCGGCTTCGTCTTCGCGTCGATGGCGCGCCGAATCGCGTCGTCGAGGTCGGTGCGGACTGCCGGGAGATCGAGCATGCGGTGCGGGCTCAAGGGTCGACCTGGTTTCGCGCGAAGCTCAGGCTGGGACCGCCGTCTTCCCGGGAGCGCGGGCATCTTGCCCGCGTGGGCCATGGACGGCCGTCGGCCCACCGCGGGCAAGAGGTCCGCGCTCCCGGCCCGAGCTTCGTACGCAATCAGGAAGGTCGAATCCGGCGGGCGGCCGGGAAGGCAGGTTCAGCTCAACCCTCATCCATCCGATCGACCAAGTGTACGAACGACCCCATGATTCTACCGGCGCGGCGGCCGGCCGGGCCGAGGTCGCGCCCGCGTGCGTCGGCGCACCGGAAGAGCGCCTCGTCGCCGTCCTCGCGCAGCACCCGCGCGTAGTGGAACTCGTGCCCGCGAAAACCGGTCCCGGCGGGGCCGAGGGTGTTGCCGGCCAGGACATGGGCGGTCCGGTATCCGAGGGTCAGGCCGCGTTCGGCGAAGGTCGTCGCAAGCGGCAGCAGACCCGCCATCTCGTGCGCCTCGCCGCCCGCGTCGACGAGGGACGCGCCGAGCACCATGTAGCCGCCGCACTCGCCGTAGACGACGGCGCCGCGCGCGGCGGCGGCGCGCAGGCCCTCGATGAAGCGGCGGGCGGCCGCGAGCCGGCCCGCGTGCAGCTCGGGGTACCCGCCGGGGAGGTAGACGGCATCAGCCACCGGCGACGGCGATTCATCCCCAAGCGGCGAGAAAGGCAGGATCTCCGCGCCGACGCGCCGCCACCCGTCGAGAACGAGGGGATAGACGAAGGCGAACGCCTCGTCGCGGGCGACCGCAATCCGCTGCCCGAGCACGGGGAGAGACGCGGCCGTTCCTGCGGTGTCGGCGGTGCCGGCCGCGCCCGGCTCGGAGGGCGGGGTGTCCGAACCGCGCGCGCGACGAGGGACCGGTACGGCCCGCCCTCCCCGGTGCGGTTCTCGCCCTGCATCGGTTCGTCCGGAGCCGGCGGGATCCGCGGGCGATTCGAACGGAGCGCTTCGAGCGAGACGGAGGAGGGCGTCGACGTCGACCGCGTTGCCGATTGCCCTCGCGGCGGTGCGGAGAAAGGACTCGAGGTCGGGGTGCTCCGACGCCTGCACCAGGCCGAGGTGCCGGTCGGGGAGGACGAGCGACGGATCGCGGCGGAGGCACCCGAGCACCGGTCGGCCCTTCTTCGCGGTCGCCTCGACGAGCAGCTCCGCGTGGCGGTCGCTCCCGACCCGGTTGTAGATGACGGCGGCGACCTCGACATCCCCCCGGAAGTCCGCGAATCCGTGGACCACGGCGGCGGCGGACGCGGCCATTGCGCTCGCGTCGACCACGAGCACCACCGGCCACCCGATGCGAGCCGCGACGTCCGCGGTCGAACCCTCCTCGGCGGTGGCGCCGTCGAAGAGCCCCATGACGCCTTCCGCGATGACGAGGTCCGCATCGCGGGACGCGGCGGCAAAGGCCGCCGCAAGGGTCGAATCGCGCATCGCCCAGGGGTCGACGTTGAAGCAGGCCCGCCCGCTCGCGGCGGCGTGGAAGGCCGGGTCGATGTAGTCCGGCCCGACCTTGAGCGATGCGACCCGCAGCCCCGCGTCCCGGAGGTGCCGGAGGAGGGCGAGGGTGACCGTCGTCTTGCCGCTCCCGGAGGCCGGGGCCGCGATGAGGAGTCCGCGGGTCACGGCAGGGCGCCTCCCGGTCCGTCCCCGGTGCACGTCTCCGGCTCGCAACCCTCGCCCGCCTTCGTCTCCCGGACGTGGAGACGCGGTTGTGGTGGGGCGCATTTGCCTCGGCAACTTCGCGGACCGAGGAACGTTGGCCCGCATATTTCACCGATCTTCGTAGCGAGGGCGCTGGCGAAGCTGCGAAGCGCGAAGCGCGAAGCAGAACGCCGCGGTAGCGGGCCGAATCTGCTTGTGCAGCTTCGCGGACCGCAAGAGCGCTTACGCGCTGGCGAAGGCGTAGTCGACACTAGCGAGGCTGCGCCTCAGACCGACGAGACGTGTTCGAAGCCACCCGACGGTTCTCCAACCCCCGGCACGCCGTACCGGTAGCAGCCTCGTACGTTTCCTCCACGCAACGCCTTTGCAAACTTGACTCAAGGTCGCGGTGCCTCAAGGAGTCTAGCGCGTTGGCGCTGTCGAAGCGGCTTGAGGGAGTACGGCCCGCTACCGCGGCGACCTTGGAAGCGCAAAGCGATGGATTGGCGTCCGCAGCAGGAAATCGGTGATTTTTCCGGGCTGGAGTCGCAGCAGACGCCGACGCGCTTGCCCGGCCGGCGCTGCTTGACGAAGTGCGCCCCGGCGCCCCGAGCAGGCAGGTTCCCGGAGCAGCAGACCGGCGAGAGTTGCGGGCTAGACCGAAGTTCCTGGGGATTTTGGGGTCAAATCGAGGGTAAGTCATTGACGTAGATCGAAAAAATGCCGGAGGGAGGGTGATTTTTGTTCCCATGTATATTGAGAGATATCATTGACATGGTGGATTCGAATTGCTATCTTCGTTCCCATGTACATCGAGACCGTCCCCAACCGCAACTCCCGCCCCGCGATCCTCCTTCGCCAAGGCTGGCGCGAGGGCAAACGGGTGCGCAAGAAAACGCTGGCCAACCTCACCGACTGGCCCTCGGAGAAGGTCGAGGCACTGCGCCAAGTGCTCAAGGGCCGCCGACTCATCGCCCCCGAGGACGCCTTCACGGTCGAACGTTCCCGACCGCACGGTCATGTCGAAGCGTTGCTCACCGTTTGCCGGCGCCTGGGACTGGAGCGGCTCATCGCCGCGAAGCGCTGCCGCGAGCGCGACCGGGTGCTGGCGATGGTGCTCGAACGGTTGCTTCATCCCGCCTCGAAGCTCGCCACTACCCGGCTGTGGCATTGCACGACCTTGGCCGAGGAGCTCGGGGTCGGCGACGACGACGAGGACGACCTGTACGAGGCGATGGACTGGCTGCTCGAACGCCAGGAGCGAATCGAGCAGCGCTTGGCAAAGCGCCATCTGCACGAAGGCGAACCGGTGTTCGCCGACGTGTCGTCAAGCTACTACGAGGGCCGCACCTGCCCGCTGATGCGCTTCGGATACAACCGCGACCGCAAGCGCGGTAAGACACAGCTCGTGTACGCCGTGCTGAGCGCCCCCGGAGGGTGTCCGGTCGCCGTCCAGGCGTATCCGGGAAACACTGCCGACCCGAACACCGTCCCGGACCAGGTGGTGAAGCTCCAGGAGCGCTTCGGGCTTGAACGGGTCGTGCTGGTCGGGGACCGGGGCCTGTTGACGCAGGTCCAGATCGAGCACCTGAAGCGCCACCGGGGTCTGGGATGGGTGAGTGCGCTGAAGTCGTTGCAGGTGCGCGCCCTGGTCGAGCAACACGCGTTGCAGTTGTCGCTGTTTGACGAGCAGAACCTGGCCGAGATCGTCTCGCCGGACTATCCGGGCGAGCGCTTGGTGGCGTGCTACAACCCGCTGCTGGCCGAGGAACGCTCGCGCAAGCGCGAGGAGTTGCTGGCCACGACCGAGGCGGGGTTGGAACGCGTCGCACGCGAGGCGGCGCGGCGCACCCGCACGCCCCTTGGGGCGGCCGAGCTCGGACGCAAGGTCGGGCGGGTGCTGGGGCGACACAAGATGGGCAAGCACTTCGAGTGGGAGGTCAACAACGCCCGGCTGCGGTATCAACGCAACGCCGAGCGGATCGAAGCCGAAGCGCGTCTGGACGGGATCTACGTGCTTCGCACGAGCGAGCCAGCGACGCGGCTGTCGAGCCACGACACGGTGCGCACCTACAAGGGGCTTGCGGACGTGGAGCGCTGGTTCCGCACCCTCAAGGGCCTTGAGGTACGGGTACGGCCCATCCGCCATCGCGAGGAGCGCCGGGTGCGGGCGCACCTGTTCATATGCCTGCTCGCGGGCTACGTGGAATGGCATCTTCGCCGTGCCGTGGCGCCGTTGCTGTTCGACGACGAGACGTTGGACGAGGCGCGCCGCACGCGCGATCCGGTCGCCCCGGCCAAGCCCACACCCCGGGCCCGTAAGAAAAAGGCGCGCCGGCGCACCGACGACGGATTGGCCCTGCACAGCCTGGATACCTTGCTCGCCGAACTCGCGACGCGCTGCCGCAACACCTGCCGGGTGTTGTCGGACCCCACGGCTCCGGCCTTCTCGCTCCTCACCGAGCCCACCCAGACCCAACGGCGCGTCGCCGAACTCATCGAAATGTTCCCAGTACCGGGAATCGCCTGAAGCTGAAAATACGAACGACTGTCAATGAGTTGTTCTATCTCAACGCAGGGAACTTCGGGCTAGAATCGCGGCATGTCGCCGCCCAAGGGAGAACGCCTGCGACGCGGCTGGACGACCGGCGCGTGCGCGACGGCCGCGACCCGCGCCGCGTACACGGCGCTGCTGACGGGCGAGTTCCCGGATCCGGTCACCATCGAGCTTCCGAAAGGGCGGCGGCCGTCGTTCGCGCTTGCAACGGAAGAGCTCGGCGCCGGCTTCGCGCGCGCCGGGATCGTCAAGGACGCGGGCGACGACCCCGACGTCACCCATCTCGCGCTGGTCCACTCCACGGTGCGAGAAGGTGCGCCCGGGTGCGGGGTCGAGTTCCGGGCGGGACCGGGGGTCGGGACGGTGACCCGGCCGGGGCTCCCCGTCCCGGTCGGCGAGCCCGCGATCAACCCCGTTCCGCGCCGGATGATGTGCGAGACGGTCGCCGAGGTCGCGGCCGCGCACGGCGCGGCGGGGGACGTGGTGGTCGAGATCGGGGTGCGCGATGGCGAACGGCTTGCCGAGAAGACCTGGAACCCGCGCCTCGGCATCGTCGGGGGTCTCTCGATCCTCGGGACCACCGGGGTCGTCATACCCTACTCGTGCTCGGCGTGGATCCACTCGATCCATTCGGGGGTGGACGTTGCGCGCGCGATGGGTCTTTCCCACGTCGCCGGCTGCACCGGCCGCACGTCGGAGGAGGCGGTGCAAAGGCTTCACGGTCTCCCCGTCGAGGCGATGATCGACATGGGCGACTTCGCGGGCGGCCTCCTCAAGTACCTTCGCCGGCATCCGGTGCCGCGCCTCACGATCGGCGGCGGCTTCGCCAAGATCTCGAAGCTCGCGGACGGTCATCTCGATCTTCACTCCGCGCGGAGCCAGGTCGATCCGGAGCGGCTCGCGGAGCGCGCCGCCGGCCGGGGAGCGGATGGGGTGCTGCAGGGCCGAATCCGTTCCGCGAACACGGCCGGCGAGGCGCTTGCCCTCGCCGCGGGCGCCGGGGTCCCCCTCGCCCGGGCCGTGGCCGAGGCGGCGCGCGAGCAGGCGCTCGAGGTGGTGCGCGGAGCGGTGGAGATCGAAGTCGTCATCGTCGATCGCGCCGGGGGCGTCTGCGTTCAGGCAAATGGTTAGATTGCTCCTCCTCGGCGGGACCCGGGAGGCGGTCGAGCTCGCCCGCGCGCTCGACGGCAACCCGAGGGTCGAGACGACGTACTCGCTCGCCGGCCGCACGCGCCGGCCCGTCCCGGTGCCGGCCTCGGTCCGCACGGGGGGGTTCGGCGGCGCGGGCGGGCTCGAGGCGTACCTTCGGGAGGCGGGGATCGGTCTCGTCGTCGACGCGACGCATCCGTACGCGGAAGCGATCTCCGCCCACGCCGCCATTGCCTGTGACCGCGCATCGGTGCCGCGGCTCGTGCTCCATCGCCCGCCCTGGGAGCGCGAGCGCGAGGACCGCTGGGTCGATGCCGCCGATGCCGCTGGCGCCGCACGGGCGCTGCCCGCCCTCGGCAAGCGGGTGCTGCTGGCGATCGGGAGCCGGGATCTCGGGCCCTTTCTCCGGGTGCCGGGGGTCTTCTTCGTCGTCCGGTCGGTGGAGCCCCCCGGAATCACACGCGACCCCGCGCGCTTTGAGGTCGTTCTCGCGCGCGGGCCGTTCGATCTCGACTCCGAGCGCCGCCTGCTCGAATCGCACGCGATCGACGTCATCGTATCGAAGAACAGCGGGGGAGCCGCCTCGTGGGCCAAGATCGAGGCCGCCCGGGCACTCGGACTTCCGGTGGTCATGATCGCCCGTCCGCCCCCGCCTCTCGGCGAGCGTGTGGAGTCGGTCGCGGCGGCGCGGGCGTGGATCGAGGCGCACGTCCCGGCGGCATGACCCCCGGGCGCGTCCGTCCGCGGTCTGCCCCGCCGGCGGAGCGCCGGACCGGAGTCGAGCACGATTCCATGCGTCCCGAGCCGGACGCCGCCGGCGGCTGCGCTTGTCGCGTGGGAGCTCATCTGCGATGAATCTCTCGACCGTGCATTCGCGCCGGTCGAGGAACGTGCCGAGTCCAATCGGCCCGTTGCGGCCGCGGACGAGGCCCGCGCTGCCTTCATTTTCCGTTCCGGTCGCGGGCAGGCGGGAGCGCCGGCTCCGGGCCGATGTGGGCGAGGGTCGCGTGCGCGCGCCGGGGCGCGGTTCCCGCACCGGCCGAATCGGGTCTGAACCAGTTGAGCTTGCCCCGCAGCCGGACGACGTGCCCCACGATCACGAGGGTCGGGGGCTCGACGCCGGCGCCTTCCACGCGGTCGGCGAGCGAATCGAGGGTGCCCTCGATGACCCGCTGGCGCTCGGTCGTTCCCTGCTCGACGAGGGCGGCCGGGGTCGCGGCGTCGAGACCGTGCTCGACGAGCCCGGCGCAGATCTCGCGAAGACCCACCAGCCCCATGTAGATGACGATCGTCTGGCCCGGCCTCGCCACCGCCGGCCAGTCGAGGGCGGCGCGCCCGTTCTCGAGGTTGCCGGTGACGAACGTGCAGGCGTGCGCGTGATCCCGGTGGGTGAGGGGAATGCCGGCATACGCGGCGCACCCCGCCGCCGCGGTCACCCCGGGGACCACCTGGAAGGGGATCCGTTCGTCGGCGAGGGTCGCGATCTCCTCGCCGCCGCGGCCGAAGATGAACGGGTCGCCGCCCTTGAGGCGGAGCACCCGGCGGCCCTCTCGGGCGAGACGCACCAGGAGGCGGTTGATGTCGGGCTGCCGGATCGCATGCTCGTTCCGGCGCTTGCCCGCGTAGATCTTCTCCGCGTCCCGGCGGGCGAGCGCCAGCACGCCTGGTGACACGAGCCGGTCGTACACGACCACGTCCGCCTGCTGCATGAGACGCATGGCGCGGAAGGTGAGGAGGTCCGGGTCGCCGGGGCCGGCCCCGACGAGATAGACCTCCCCGGCGGCGGGGCTCCCGGCGCCGTCCTCGGCTTCGAGCGCGTCCGCGAGCGCCGCGCGCGCCTCCTCGAGGCGGCCGGCGAACGCCATCTCCGCGATCGGACCCTCGAACACCCGATCCCAGAACGCGCGCCGGTCGGAGATCCGGGGGAAGCGGGTGTTGACCTCGGCCCGGGACGCGCGCGCGAGCTCCGCGAGCCGCCCGAAGGATTGGGGGATGAGGGTCTCGAGTCGGGCCCGGACGTAGCGGGCGAGCGAGGGAGAGGCCCCCCCGGTAGAGACGGCCGCGAGCACCGGGGAGCGATCGACGATCGCGGGCATGGAGAAGTGCCCGCTCCGGGCGTCGGAGGCGCTGTTCGCGAGGATGCCGCGCGCCTCGGCGAGCTCGACGATTCGCCGGTTGAGCCTCCGGTCATCGGTCGCCGCGATAACGAGGCGGCGGCCTTCGAGGTCGGACTCCTCGAACCGGCCGATCCGCATCTCGACGAGTTCGTCCTGCGCGAGCTCCGCGGCGCGTGCCCCAGCCTCGGGCGCGACGATGCGAACCCGGCCGCCGGCCGCAATGAGCACCTCGGCCTTGCCCGCTCCGACCTGCCCGGCCCCGACCACCAGGCACGGCCAGCCGCGGAGGTTCAGGAAGACGGGGAGCTGCTCCATGGGGGCTCAGCCCGCCTTTCCCCACGGTGCCCCAACGGAGCCCGCCCCGAATACGAGGCGCCATGCGTCCTCGCCGGGATCAGCTCGGTCGCACCAGGTTCGTGCGCAGGCGGTCCTCGGGGTACTCACGTCCATCGAGAAGTCGAGATCCGTCTCCCGTTGCAACCGGACGGGATCGTGGAGCCCGCCGAGCGACCGTACCCGGCACGCAAAGCAGCCGTCGAGCCCCCGGGAAGGAGACCCGGGGGCACAGTGCCGATGGGGGCGAGCCCGGTCCGGACTCCTCGCGCCGGAAACGGCGGCGACCAGGACCAGGCTCCGGCTCCTGATCCGGCACGAGTCGGACGAGCGGTTGGCGACGACACTCGGGATGTTCTCCATAGACCCAGCGCGAGCACGTCGGCGCGTGCGACGCCGGATGGGGCAGGGCAGCGCAAACCAGTCACCTGGATGTCCTCACCCATTCTTGGAGCACGGCATCGATTCGGCTCTGCCATCCGGGTCCACCCGCCCGGAAGTGCTCGATTACCTCCGGAGAGAGTCGGATCGTCGTCATTACCTTCGCGCGAGACCCTTGCGGACGACGTCCCCGTCGAACCGACACGCTCGCGAATTTCTCTGGCCAGCCGTCCCGCGACAGGTCCGGCGCTTCATCCGGGTCCCAGTCGGACCCCGTAGTGCGCTTGTTCCCGTTCATTGGTTTTCCTCATGCTGATGATTCGACGAGCCCCGTTGCGCGCAGTCCAGACGACCACCACCATCCGTTGGTCCAGAAAACCGATTGTGACAAACCGTTCTTCGCCGAAATCGCGTCGATCGTCTTGCACCGTCAACGTGCGCCCCTCGAACACCTCGGCAGCCCGTGCCATGTCCAGTCCCCGACGAGTGAGCGTTTCCCTGCGCTTCACAGGGACGAAGACGACGGACAGGACCTTCACGCCATTATGTTACTACTAAAATCGATTCCCGCCGAGGGGCACCCGTCCTCGTGAGATCCGGGTGGGCGCTTCGCCCGCGTCCGGACAGCATCGGGGGTCCAGGATGCACGTTATCCTGAGAGGGCCTCTCAACTCTGGCCGCCCTTGCCGGCACGGGGAGGGCGGGAGGATCCATCCGCGAGCCCGCGAAGGGGAAGGGGCAGTCATCCCCGCATGCGCTCGCCCCGTGGATCGAGGATCGGCTCGCGGACGAGGCTTGCCGCGCGCCGCTCGCCGAGAATCTCGATCGTGAACTCGGCCCCGCGGTCGATCAGCTCCACCGGCGCGAATCCGAGCGCGATGCTCTTCTCGCTCCAGTGCGCGTAGCCGCCGGAGGTCACGAAGCCGACGACGTCGTCCCCCGCGAAGATCGGCTCGTCCGCCCACACGTCCGCGTCGTGCGCGTCGACCACGAACGTGCAAAGGCGCCGCCCGGGGGGCGCATCGCGCTCGCGCATCGCGGCGTCGCGGCCGATGAAATCGTTCTTGCGGAAATCGACGAACCGGTCGAGGCCGGTCTCCGCGGGGGTGTACTCCGGCCGGTACTCGCGCATCCACGCGCCGTACGACTTCTCGAGCCTGAGCGACATCATCGCGCGCATGCCGAACGGCTTCATTCCGTGCGCCTCCCCGGCCGCGGCGAGCGCTTGGCAGAGGGCGATCTGGTGGTCGGAGTCCACGTAGATCTCGTAGCCGAGATCGCCGGTGTAGCTGAGGCGGCACACCAGCGCGGGGACGAGCCCCACCTCCATCTCGCGCGCGTCGAAGAAGCGTAGCGCCCGGTTCGAGACGTCGGCCGCAGTCACCGCGGCCAGCACGTCGCGCGCCCGGGGGCCGGCGATCTGGAACCCGATGCGCTCGAGCGAGACGTTGCGCAACGACACCCCGCCGCCCGGCGCAGGCGGCAGGTGCGCCTCGAACCACCGCATGTGAAACGCCTGCGCGGCGTACGAGGCGGTGAGCTGGAACCGTTCCGGGGCGAGGTGTGCCACCGTGAAGTCCCCGACGAGCCGGCCCTTCGGGCTCAGCATCGGGGTGAGCGCGATCCGGCCGACCTCCGGCATCCGGTTCGCCATCAGGTGCGAGAGCCACGTCTCCGCCTCGGGCCCTTCGACGAGGTACTTGCCGAAGTTGTGGATCTCGTTGATGCCGACCGCCTCGCGCACCGCCCGGCACTCCGCCGCGACCGGCGCGAAGGCGTTGGACCGCCGGAAGCTCGGCTCCTCGAACGCGGCCTCGCCCTCCGGCGCGAACCAGTTGACGTGCTCGAGGCCGTAGCCGACCCCGAAGACGGCGTTGCGCGCCGCCCACACGCCGTAGGCCGGCGTCGTCACCAGCCCGCGAGCGGCGGGGAGCTCCTCGTTCGGGTAGGAGACGGCGAACCGGCGCTGGTAGTTCTCCCGCACCTTCGCCCGGGTGTAGGGCCGGGTGCACCAGTCTCCGAACCGGGCGACGTCCATCGCGAAGATGTCGCGCGAGGGCTCGCCCTCGATCATCCACTCCGCGAGCGCGAGCCCGACCCCGCCGCCCTGGCTGAACCCCGCCATCACCGCGCACGCCGCCCAGTAGTTGCGAAGGCCCGGCACCGGGCCGACCAGGGGGTTGCCGTCCGGCGCGAAGGTGAACGGGCCGCTGATGATGCGCTTGACGCCCGCCGTCTGCAGCACCGGATAGCGCTCGTACGCGACGTCGAGCTTGTCCGCGATGCGGTCGATCTGCTCGGGAAGGAGCTCCGGCCCGAAGTCCTCCGGCGTCCCCTCCACCGCCCACAGCTCGCACCGCTGCTCGTACATCCCGATGACGAGGCCGCGGCCCTCCTGGCGGAGATAGCTCTCGCCGGCCGGGTCCATGCAGTGCGGCAGCTCGTCGTCGCGCTCGTAGACCTCGGGGAGGTCGTCGGTGACGAGGTACTGGTGCTCCATCGGGTGGCACGGCAGGTAGACGCCGGCCATCTCGCCCACCTCCCGCGCCCAGAGCCCCGCCGCGTTGACGACGTACTCGGCGTTGACCGTGCCCTTCGCGGTCACCACGTCCCAGCTCCCGTCGGGGCGCGGGTGGAGCTCGCGCACCGGATTGCGGAGCACGATCTCCGCCCCCTGCATGCGCGCCCCCCGAGCGTACGCCTGGGTGGTGCCGGAAGGGTCGAGGTGGCCGTCGAGGGGATCGTAGAGCGCCCCGAGCAGCCCCTCGGGGTTCGTGATCGGGGAGAGCCGCGCGATCTCCGCCGGCCCCACGATCTCGGTCTCGAGCCCCATGTAGCGGTGCTTGGCGCGCTCGGCCTTGAGGAAGTCGAGGCGGTCCGGGTCCGATGCGAGGGTGAGACCGCCCACGTGGTGGAGCCCGCAGGACTGGCCGGTGAGCTCCTCCAGCTCGCGGTAGAGCCGGATGGTGTAGCCCTGGAGCGCCGCCATGTTGGTGTCGGCGTTCAGGGTGTGGAAGCCGCCCGCGGCGTGCCAGGTCGAGCCGGAGGTGAGCTCGGAGCGCTCGATGAGCATCACGTCGCTCCAGCCGAGCCGGGTGAGGTGATAGAGCACGCTGCACCCGACCACCCCGCCGCCGATGACCGCTACCCGGACATGGGACTTCATGGCTGTGAAGGCCACCGCCCGTCACGCCGCCGATTGCCGGGGCGTCACGCGCTCGGCAATCTCGCGACCCGACTCGATCTCCGCTTGGCGAAGCTCCCAGGTCTTCTGCAGGTTCAGCCAGAGCTGCGGCGTCGTGCCGAAATACCTCGCGAGCCGCAACGCCGTGTCCGCGCTCACGCCCCGCTGGCCATTCAGGATCATCGTCACCCGATTCACCGGCACGCCCAGCGCCTTCGAAAGCGCGTTGGCGGACAGCCCGAGCTCATCGAGCTCCTCGCGCAGGACTTCGCCCGGATGCACTGGCCTCATGCCGTTCTTCGCGTTCATGCCACCCTCCCTCAGTGATAGTCCACGATCTCCACGTCGCACGGCCCGTCGTCGGTCCAACGGAAGCAGATGCGCCATTGTGCGTTGACCCGAATGCCGTGCTGCCCGGCGCGGATCGCCCGAATGCAGGTGTAGCTTGGCATGTTGTCTCTCCCGTGACGTTGGGTGCCGACGCGCGGCAAGGCGTTGAGCGGGCCGAATCGGCCAAGGATAGTCCGATTCTTGGTCTTGGAACCGCCTTGGCGCGGTAGCGGCGGCATCGAACGGTGACGAAACCACACGCGCCGCACATCCCGGCCGCCGCCACGGCGGGCTGAGCCGCAGGGCGTCGTGCCCTACGGCCGAGCGAGGATCATCGCGGCGGAGGCCGACGCGAAGGTTCTGGAGATCCAGGCCGAAGCGAAGGTTCTGGAGATCCAGGCCGAAGCGTACGTTAAGGTTCGCGAATTCGCGGCGCCGCGCGGAGCAGTGTCGGGCGGGGAGATGGAGAAGACCACTTTCCGGTCGCATCTGAGCTGAACAGCGACGATGTGGCGACGAGGCTTCATGACAGTCGTAATTCGGCCACTTGGAATGCCCCGGCGGCCGCAGCGTCCGCTCCGACATCCTGACCAGCCCCAAGACGTGTTGCGACGATTGAGGACGCACCCACGATGACACCGCAGGAATCGCCCCGACACCACTTCGTGCCCGAGTTTCTGATGAAGCCGTTGGCCGTAGACGGCAAATTGAACGGATATTGGTGGGACCACCACCGCGGACATCTTTCCTGCAGACGCAAGGGCTCCAAGGCATTCTGCTACGAAATAGACCGTTTGAGTGTCGAACGGCTCCCGTGTATCTTCCACTTCGTTGAGCACGAAAAACAGGTGTTTCTTGCGGCCTGGACCTGACGGGATCAAGATCGACCATCCTCTGGCTATTTCCATGCCCGTCTTCTCAGGCTCGTTCAAACTCTTTATCGAGATTCCTCTGGTCTTGTATCGCTTCTTCTGCTAGTCTGGCTTCTCCTCTTTTCCACCCGAGCGATTCGAAATTCTTTCTTTCCTGGATTGGCAGCGAGGAGCCGCTCGGGTCCTCCCACTCTGGGCAATGCTCATGGGTGTAATTGGAGAGTTCCCATTGATCCATCTTTCCGAACTCTCGCCATACGTCCTCGAGAATCTCCATGTCCGCTTGGCTTAGCTCATCAAGGTCCTTTCGTTTGAAGTCGGTCTTCTTCAACACTACCATGTGATTCGCCCGTCCTGCCATCCACTTGTCCCACTTGTCACAATCGTGCCCATTGATAAGGTTCAGCGTTCGCGATGGGACAGGTCCGTAGTCCATAGATACAAGTGATGCACCCGCTCGTTCGGGAGTGCCGGAGTCGAATGGCGGGTTCGGGGCATACTCGATCCCGAGCTGAATCCTCCTGGCGGTTTCGGCTCCGAACAGCGACAGGCGGATCATCGGGAGGCGAATGCCAAGTGCCAGCACCCGGGACGCGAGCCGCCGACGAGGCCGTGGACGCCGTTCGCGCCGGGCGCACCGGCGTCGTGCGCGTGACCGCCACGCCGCCCTGGCCGGAGACCGTCCTCTCGCCTGCCGCCGCGCGCTTCCACGACGCCTTCCCGCACATCGAGCTCACACCACGGTGCCGGGCTCGAGGTGGCACCGGGCCCAGGCCCCGATCTCCTCGCTGCGAAACCCACCGACACGGCTCAGGCGCATTCTCGTCGGCCGGCCCTCCCGATTGAGCTCGACCGCGGCGACGAACGGCGTCTTGCCCGGCGCGCCTCGCCCGGATTTCCCCCCGTGGCGCTGCCCGCCCCAATACGCATCATCGAGCTGCACCCAACCGCCCAAAGGGCGCGTGTCATCGCGCTCCTGCATCACCTGCATCACCTTGTGCTTGACCTTCCAGGCGGTGTTGTAGCTCACCGCCAGTTGCCGCGACAGCTCCAGCGCCGAAATCCCGTTCTTCGTCTGCTTCATCAGGTACATCGCCAGGAACCAGATGCGAAGCGGCAGCTTCGTGCTGGCCAGGATCGTGCCCGCGGTCAGCGAAACCTGGTGCCGGCAGCGGCGGCACTGATACAGCGCCCGGCTTTGATGGCGCCAGTGCCCGGTATGCTCGCATCGGGGGCAAACGAACCCGTTCGGCCAACGCCAACGAAACAGCGCCTGCGTGCACTTCTCCTCGGTCCCGTAGTCGTCCATGAACTGCACGAGGCTGTAGCCCTTCTGAAACTGCACCCGATTGCGCGCCATGGCTGGCTCCCGATCTTTCAACTAGTTGGAAGTATACGGGGCCGACTGGCTCACTGGATGAGCTTGGTACGTAATCAGGAGGTCCTTTGGAAGTCTTCGGTAGTCACCGGCATCATTTTCTCTCCCGTAGCGGTATGCGGTTGCCCAGCGTCATGGCGGAGGGTACGTCTTGATGCGTTCTGGCGACAGCCTCATGCACTCGCCCACGGGTCGATCACTTCCACGCCTGTTTCGGAGAAGTCCCGCACGTTCCGCGTCGCCACGGCCATGCCCCGCGAGCGCGCGATGGCCGCGATCTGACAGTCCGACTGCGAGATCGGATGTCCGGCAGCGCGGCTTGCGGCAACAATATCGGCGTAGGCACGCGCCGCACTGCTGTCGAACGGAAGAACCCGCCCGGCGAACAGACCCCCGAGCGTCCGCTCGGCGGCGTCCGCCAGACCCCGGCGGCGTGCGCCTGCCGGCAGAATGGCGATGCCGGTGCGGACCTCCGCTTCCGTGACCGCCGTCACGAACAGCTCGTGCGGCGGCAGCGCGTCCATCCAGACAAGAACCTCCGCGCTCGGCGCGGCACGCATCATCTCGGACACCACGTTCGTGTCAAGCAAGACCATGGCCGTCTCAGTCGAAGCTCGGCGGCTCGCGCATCGGACCGCGCGGCGGCAATTCCAACTCGACTCCGCCGAAGGGTTTGAACAGTTCGTGAATCGCCGTCCCCAGACCCTTCTCCGGCACGGCATCCCGCCCGACCGCCTCGCGCAGGATCACCCGCACTTCCTCTTCCATTGAACGGTCATTGACTGCCGCGCGCTTGCGAAGTCCGGTTTTCACGTGGTCGTCGAGATTGCGAATCGTGATGCTCGCCACTGCCGTTCCCTCCGTTAGTTCTTGACCGCACCCTACGCGGTGCTTGCGATGCTATCAAGCAGCGATCCGCGCTTCACTTTCGCCGGGTCCGGTGCGTCCGGCCCGCGAAAGATGCCCCGCACCGCCGCTTGCACGACGTGGAACACGAATGCGAAACGGTGGAGTTGCCCCGCCTATGCGGAGCTTTGCATAGGCGGGGCTATGCCGAGTTCAGGACTATGCGGAGTTCGCCTGGCGGATCACGTGAGCGAGGGCGATCTCGAGGTGCGTGACTCGGCATAGTCAAAGGGTTTCCAGGAAGGCGAGGAGGCGGTCGGGAGCCTTGAAACGGACGTGCCTGGGGCCGAGGTCATTGACGCGCTTCAGGGCGGCCTCTCTCATCGCGAGGTCGGCTTCGACGTAGAGATGGGTGGTGGTCGGGTCTTCGTCATCCGAACTATGCGCAGTCACCGAAAGGGGCGAGCGCCGTAACCACTCAGTCAGGAACCAATTGCCGGTGCGACCGGAGACGAACTCCGCATAGTCCTGAACTCGGTAACGAGTGGGGTGTGCCGTTGCACGACCCGTCTCCGTCGCCACGAACACGCAACGATGCGGCCCAGATGAAGCGCCACCGCTTCCGGTCCGCTTGCGCCATGTGCATCACAACCCGGCGCGGGTACGCCGACGCTTGCACACCTCTTACCTGGAAGCCCTCGAATCACACCCTTCGCAGCGAATCGCGTCCCCGGCGTTCGGGACGAACATCGCAGAGAGGAGATGTCGGGATTTTCCAAATCGGTCGAATGTGCGCACACATGCGCGGTCACGCGCCGAGCTTGAATCCTCTCGCGCGCGGGTTCCTTATACGGCGAGATGCGAATTTTCTGCTTCGACAGTGGTGCGCGCCCGTGCGCTCCAGTCGTAACTGACACGCTACCGCGCTGCTTACTGGCCACTGCAGCAAAGACCCGATACACGTGAATCCCAACGCGAGGAAGACGGAAAACATGACCGAATCTGTTCAAACCAGCCGCCCCTGCATGCATCGGTCTCTGTCGGACGACTACCCCCACTGTCCAGATATATTGAGACCCTTGAACAGACTCTCGTGTCGATTTCCCGAATCACCCATATGCCAACGAGGCACAACGCAGGATCAATCGAATGGCTGAATCTAGATACTTCTATCACAGCTTTCCGAGACCACGCCCCGGGGAGCCACGTCATGAAGTAATATCCCGTGGACTGTCAATCCTGAAGTCGATTAAGGGATCTGGCCTAATGCTCGCCCCCGAAATTGTTGAGTGGCACGTTCCGCCAGGTCTCAGCATCGGAGTTGCATCACCCTTGAGAATATTTCAACAGCGCATTTGCTTTACGGAACTTTCCCCAGATGAATTGACCAATCACTCCGAAACATTTGGCCCGTTTGCGATGGAATTTGACATTGCGGCGCTGCGACGCGCTGGAGCCCTGCCTGTAATCTACATGCCCCAAGCCCTATCGGAAAATGACCATTTGGCATTGATCGGGTTGTTTGTAGTAAGTGATTTGAATCAAATCAGGGATCTACTTCAATCTCTTGATCGCGTGAAATCCGCATCAGCGTCCGAAAATCACTCTGTAATGTGTCTAAACAATGGTGATGACAAGCGAGGTGTGATTCATAGCTATTCGTATCCCGCAATATGGTCCATGATTTCATGCGTTTTCTAACCTTTGAGAGAGCCCCATTTTCAGAAATGATTGGAATTACTACCATTGCACAATCGCTCTTTTATCCAACCGACAATCGCCATACAGACACGACCCTCGGCTATTACCGGCAACGAGAGTGGCGCATTACAGCAGGTTACGACGTCAACGGAGAACCTCGTGGCCGAGCACTCGATGATGCGGAGAAGCAAACGCTGTTGGAAATTGACACTGACTTCTGGACGAAGGAGATTTACGATGGCGAAACAACATATCGTCGTATTGATAAAGCGGCGTCACTTTCAAGCCCTGGTCCCCAAGAATTGACGGAAAAGTTACACAGGTTGATTGTACCGGCAGATACACTTGAAGAAGTTCAGACGGCTTTCCCCAACGTAGTGGCAATAAGTATCTAGGTCGTTGGTTCTATTGCGATCAGTCATTATATTCCTGAACAAATGACAGTCTGCGATCTGCGACTATTCGCTACACGCTCTGTCGAGCGCACCAGCTTGAACCCGGCGGCTTCCGACTCGCTGACGGCCGTAGCGTTTTGCCGGCACCAACCACTCCGAAACGTGCGTTTGGGAACGCTGCCATGTTCGATCCGCGGAACAGCTCCCGACGTTCGCGTCCGACAGGAGACCTCGTGAATTCCTCCGATCCGTCGCAAATGCGCACACCTGCGCAGTCACGCGCGGATGTTGAATGCCGCCCACGTGATCACACCGTATAAGGCCCGACGCGAATTTGCCTCCGACGATAGCGCCGCGCTCGGGTGCGGACGCGTGATACCGGACCCGTTCCCGCGCCGCTTACGGTTGCATCCGGAATCGTGGCATCGACGATCGTGGTACGAAGGTGTGCCGGCCCGCCGCTAACGAACGAGCCCGATTCCGTGCCGCGCCAGCACATCCGGCAGCTCCGGATGGTCCATGAGCATCCCCGTTTCAGCGGCCTCCAGCTTGCCAACGCCACGATCGAACACGGCATAGACGTCTTCACCGGTCAGGCGCGACGCGTAGACCAACCCCTCGATATCGGGATGCTCCGCATGGATCGCTTTCGCGAATGCGCGCCCCGCCGCGTGGTTTCGCGCATGAACTGCATCGCTCGGCGCACCGATCTTGGTACAGCGGTCCCCGCGAAGATCGAGCAGTGTCAGCTCCGCCCCCGGTTGCCCCGAGATCCGTGTCCAGCCCCGTCCCGTGATCTCCTTCAACCCGACATCCCGGTTCCGCCGCCGCGAAAACCTGTCCCGTACCACGGTTTCTACGAAGGCGGTGGCGAAGTCGGGCGATGCGTAGAGGACGGTGTAGCCGGCGTCTCGCGAGCAAAACCGGGAATCGGCAGGAAGGGAACCCAGAGGAGAGGCCAGATGCCGCGCCGGCATGATCCGGCAGGAGGCCGGCAAGGAACCCTTCAGGAGTGCCGATTCAATCCGGTTCCGGGGATAGCGGACGCGGCTCACGTGAACGAATCGCCGAATCCGGGCGCCGCACTCAGCACATCCCCGATACGCCCGGACTTCAGCAGATCGAGAGGCTTCGCCACCGCGTCTTCGAACGGCCACTCCTGGGTGAGGAACGACCAGGCCAACTCGGGATCTTCGATGACACCGACCACGTCCGCGAGCCCCGCAACTACCACGCCAGGACCGAGAATCTGCGCGGCCGGAATGCTCAGCCCGCGCTTGGTCGACTTCCATGCAAGCAGCGTCCCTCGCTGCACCCAGTCATAGACGGTGGTGCGCGACACCCCGAGCCGCGCCGCAGCTTCCGAGGCGCCGAGGATTTCGTCACCGCCGGTTCGGCGAACGATGAACGGCCGCAGCCTCTCCGGCACATCGACCTCGCCGTCGCCCGCCTCGCGTTGCGCGGCGGCCGTTTCAAGCGCCACCGCCACGGCAAGGCGCGCCTCCCGCGGATGTTGCTCGACGAACTCCCGGGCGCTCTTCGACAGCACCGTAATTCCCTCCACGAGAAACCCCATCGCCTCTTTCGTCGATCCGCCCGGCCCGGCCATCTCCTCCGCGCTCCCAATCTTCTGCAGGGGACCATCATTGCGCGGAGTGTCCAGTTTGTAAAGTATGTCCGGTCGGGAACGACGGCGGCGTCTCTGCCATCCGTCGAGGCAATGCCGCCGGCAACACTCGGAGTGGAGCTGATCCCGCTCTGCTTACCGTTGCAGCGGCTCCCGATCTCGACCATCTGGTCGGGCGTCGATTGGCGGATGTACACATAGGCAGTGCGAGCCAAGTGTTCGGAACTGATCACCGGTTCCGGTGCGAAGCTGCTCTCAATCAGTTCGAACTCGCGTCCGTGAAGAGGATGAAACGGGTGCGTCACCCGAAAGCTCCTTCGCTCGACGTCTTGATGGGGTGCAGTTGAATGTTCGCTCCAGCCGGGCGCGCGACCGCGCCGAGCTGGTCACCGACGACAAGGCCGCGTTGCGCAAGCAGCTCGAAGCCGTCACGGGTGAGCGGATCGCAGCGCTCGAAGGGGTCGGAGAGGCGCAAGGGAGGTCGCTCGACCTCGACAAAGACGCGCACAAGGATCGCGCCGCAACACCGGATTCGTCGGAGCGAGTGGCGGATAAGTCCCCGGATCGTGGGGCCGGGAAGACGGCGGGGGCGAAGCCGATCGAGCACGATCTCGGGCTGTGAATTGCGGAACGGAGTGCTCCATCCGGTCACTCCGGAGGGCGGTGGGGCGGGAGAAATTGTAAGGTAACGCTTGACAACAATGCCGCGCGTCCTCACTCTGTCGTCATGATCGGCAGCATTCGGCACAAGGGGCTTCGGGACTACTGGACCAGGGGGCAGGCAAGAGGTGTCAACGCCGGGTGGATACGGAAGCTGCGGCGGATCCTCTCGGCGCTCGAAGCCGCCGAACGGCCCGAACACATGAACTATCCCGGGTCGCACTTCCATCCCCTGAGGGGCGACCGGGAGGGGCGCTACTCGGTCCGGCTGACGGCCAACTACCGTGTCACCTTCGGTTGGGATGAGGACGGCGCGGTGGACGTGGACATAGAGGACTATCACCGATGATCCAAAGGCACGCTTCGATCGATCCGGCACATCCCGGAGAAATCCTGCGCGAGGACATCCTGCCGGCGCTCTCGATGAGCAAGACGGCGGTGGCCGAGGCGCTCGGGATATCGCGGCAGACGCTCTACGACATTCTCAACGAGAAGCAGCCGGTGACTGCCGAGATGGCGGTGCGGTTCGGCAAGCTGTTCGGCAACGGCGGCCGCTTCTGGGTGAATTTGCAGCGCAGTCACGATCTGGCGATCGCGGAACGCACGGTGGACGTTTCCGCAATACCCACGCTTGAGGTACAGGCAGGTTGAACGGAAGTTGCGGGCCCGGGCTGGGGTTTCGGGTTGGAGCGGGCTATGGCTGCGGGAAGGGTTAAAGGCAATAGCGTGGGTTCGTTTGACGTTGCATTGCGAACGGATGTGGCCTTGAAAGCGGTGCACTTCTTCAACCCCATGAACTACACAGAAGTGTGCGAGACAATGGGATGGGAGCAAGGAAAATTGATCCCGCCATTGTCGGGCGTCGATTTCCTTGAGTATTTGAAAAAAGTGGGCGTTTTAAGTCAGCCGACGAACTACGTGTATCGTATTCGGGACATCCTTGTTTCCATGGAAGCAAACAGTATTCTCATAGATCAAGGCCGAGATGGACGCATGCCGCTTTTTTGCACCTACCATTGCATGGGAGACTATTCTCTGCTGAGGACGCAAGGAGCGCTATGGTTGGCAAAATCGTTAGGCGCTGACTTTATCTTGGAACAGGTCAAAGAGGCTGTCGTTCATATAACTGGTGTAAGCAAGAAGAGTTGTTCGCCGGTCGGTGGAAGCGGAATTGTCTTCCATAAGAACCACATTCTGACATGCCGTCACGTTATTGAGGACATGGAAGTAGACCGACAGCAAGTGTTCCAGGGAAAGCAGTGCGCGATAGATGGTGGTGCAGTACATGTGAGCCACCAGACTGATGTGGCGGTGATCCGTGTGGAGGAAGACTTGACCACGGTGCCGGGACTGGTCTTCTGTGAGCCTTCAATCGCGAAGACCGTATTCACGCTGGGGTATCCAAGAATTCCTTTCGTAAGGGAAGCGTGCTTGGTCATGCAGCGAGGAGAAGTCACGAGGGAACTCGTGACTTCGTTGTGCGGAGAGAGCCTGTTCCTGTACTCAGCGATTTCGCGACCCGGTAACAGTGGCGGGCCGATTATCTCGGATGATGGATATGTTGTTGGAATTTCATCCGAGAGCATCGAGGGCAAATACGAGTCTGGAGAGCCGTTATCGCCGCACTATGCAGGTGTTCCGGCACAAGTCGTCGCGCAATCCGTCACCGAATTTCAGTTGGGAGTAGAGGTTCCGTTCGAGTCATATGAGTGATTTTCGGCAGCGGTTTCGCGAGGTGAGGTTACCCATCGTGTGGCTGTTGGATTGAAGGAAGCGGTGAACGTCGCTTGAACAACAAGTATGGGAAACAGGTGGCGGCGGGATTCTCCGGCGAGAATCGAAGGTGGTGGCGGATTTTCAAGCTGACAGGATGTCGATGCGCTCGCCCCAGGGCTCATGATTCCAGTCGCCCGGGGGCTCGGCGTAGTTCGCCCAGACCACCGGAAAGTCAGGCTCGGCCTCGGGGTAGCTGGAACACAGCATGTCAGTGAGATAGAGGCACACGCTGGGCCGGATGGCCCGTTCGTCGAGCCAGGCGAAGCCCGGCCGGAAGTCGGTGCCGCCCCGGCCCTTGACGACAATCTCGTCCGGCAGATCGCAGGCCGCGTACTCGGCCGCGTCCTGCACGGCGGCGTCGAGCTGGAGGATGTGGACGCTCTCGGGCTGGATCTCGGTAGCGACCTCGCGCACCTCGGTCCAGAAATCCGCGAGGGTCTGGGCCGGCAGCGAGCCCGAGGTGTCGATGATGACGGCGATCGCGTCGATGCCCTCCGAGCGGATGGAGGGGAGAGAGAGGCCGCCGTCGATGAAGCGCCGGTTGGGAAGGCTCCAGCTATAGTCGCGGCGCGCGGCGTCGGTCATGTAGCGGCGCAGGAGACTCCGCCAATCGAGGGTGCTGGCATGGGCGTTGCGCACCGTCTCCTCGACGTCGCCCGGCAGCTTGCCCTCGGCCCGGGCGAGGTTCATGGCCTGGTGCATGGCCTCGTCCCACGCCTGTTCCTCGGTGGTGACGTCCACCGGGAACTCGCCGTCGCCGCGGGCGCCCGCGTCCATGATCTCGCCGGTGCCGGAGGGATCGTGGCTCGCCGGCGCATCGGAGGGGCCGCCCCCGTCCCGGCCGTCATCGCCCGGACCGTCCTGCCCCTGTCCGTCGCTGTCACCGGGCGCGTCGGAGTCGTTGTCATCGCCGGACGACTCGGAAGGGCTGTCGGATGCGGCTTCGTCGCTGTCGCCGGATGTCGCGGCGGCCGCGGGGGCACCCATGTCGGCGCCAGCGGGGGGCGACTCGCCGTCGCCGCCGGAATCGTCCTCCCGCGGTTCAGGCAGGCGGTCGTATGCCTCCTCCACGCTCACCCCGTCCCACGCCTCGGCGTCGGGCGGCAGGGTGAAGCCCACGTCGCGAATGAGCGTGTGGGTGACGAGCTGCGAGGCGAGCTGCCAGCGCTCGGGGTCGCGCTCGCCGCGGCGCGTGTGATGCTTGAGCGCGCACGCCATGACCACGCGCGCCATCGCGGTCTCGATGACGTGGGCGTCGGTGGCGGCTACCCACTTGGGCGAGTAGCGGATCTCGTGTCCGTCGCTCGCCAGCGTCTCCCGGCTCGGGTCGGCCCGCAGCGGGAGCCTCAAGGCGAGGCTCCCGAAGAAGGGCTGCTTGCGCAAAAGCTCGGTCACGGAGTCGCTGGTGCGCTGCGCGGACTCGGTCTGCACGCGGGTGGCCATCACGCGGCCTCCCGCGCGGGCTCGGCGGGCGCCGCGAAGTAGCCCGCGAACTTCTCCATCAGCTCGTCGGCATCGCGCTTCGCGCGCGCGCGACCGGGTCGAAGGACTTGGACGGCCGGAGCGCATCCGGCTCGACGCTCGCAATCTTCTCCTTCACCTGCTCGCAGAGCCGTGCCAGCTCGTCGTCGCCGAAGATGTTGAGACGCGGCACCACGTCCACGAGGTCCCAGATGTTCGAAATCATCGAATCCCGGAACACCAGCGGCTTGCCGTTCTCGTCCTCCTGCAAGCGCTCCGAGACGCGCTCGACGGCCTCGCCGAAGCGCCGGTAGAGGTCGCCCACGGCATCGTGCAGGCGCTCCTCGATCTGGCTCTCGATGTCGCGCTTGACCCGGTCCACGTCGTCGGTCGCGAGCTTGGCCATGAACTGCTCTGCATCCTGGACCGGGGTGATGCGGTAGCGGATGGAGAACTTCCCCTGGAGCGCCTCCTTCGAGGGGTAGTCCTCGATGCGGAAGAGCTTCCCGAGGTCGAGCCAGGCGCGGCCCGCTGGCCAGCCACAGGAGCGGTTCGCGGCATCGGAAACAATGAGCGCGGTGACTCGATTGGCAGAGCGGATCGCCGTGGGCGTTTTCGGTGCGGAATCGCAACACAAAACTCTCTACCTGTCCCATTAGCGCTTACGTCAGACACGGCAGCTAAGCCATGTCTTCCTCCAGATGCGTGGTTTCGTCGTTTCGGCTGGCTAGAATTTCGTCCTTACGAATGTACCGATCATGCCATAGCATTTGTAGCCGGTCCGCCTATTCTTGTGATTGTTCAATGTCGCATCGTAACTCTTCTTGTTGAAGGTCTTTCCACAGAGGTTACATTTGAAGACGTAGGTTGGACCACTCGCTGCCCGGAGGAAACCCGTGCTTCGGGTCGATCTGCGTGCAGGTGAGCGCCGAACGGTCGGTGTGCGGCCCGCTCCGAATGCGCTTCCCGAGCTGGACCTGGCTGTTCTCGGAATGCTCTGAGGACCCGATGGCGTTAGTTCGATTGGGTACCGCGGCGTGAATGACGTTTGGGTGGCTTTGACTCCAAGAATGCTGTCGACCAAATAGCTGCGCGGCTGGCCGCCGTCCGAGCGTACGGCCATGAGCAACACGTCTCCAGCCTGCGAGCGGCGGAGCGAGTAGGCTTCGATCGCGCGCGTCGAACGATTGCCCTGCTTGTCGCGGTAGTCGATCTCTACAAGAAGGCGGTTGGCGGCAGCGAAGCGGATCATTTCGATAAGGCTCTGTCCTCGGCTGCCTGCGGGCAGGTCGACTACGCGCTCGCGGATGAGCGTGTTGCCGGCGCCGATAGGCATCGCCGCAAGGGGCGGTGCGATGGCGCCTCTGAGCCAATTGAAGATTTCCGGGAGCGCGTCCCAAAACGTCGCGACCGGGAGCAGCGCGGGGAGTTGGTGCTCCAGCATATGAATCCAGCCCGCCTCAAGATCCGCACGGTGCGGCTCAAGGTCGGCTATGCGCGGAATGCTGATGCCCTTGAATTCACACTTGGCGCGCAGGACTTCCATGAAACGCTGCGGTTCCGGACGTGCTTCGGCATTTCGGTAGAGATGTACGACATCATAGAGATCACGTGGGCGTGTCCGTTCCGCGAGTGCTCTGAATTTTTCCGCGAAAGCCTCGATGTAATCGTACGCCAGGACTTCGATGCCATCTTCTGGAGCATCGCTGTATGGATGGAAAATCTGGGTGCGGACTGGCGGCAGAACAACCCGTTCGTCGGCGGTTAAGTCAAGCTTGATGCGTGGGAGGGCGTGGGTCGATGAGACGGGGCCTTTGTAGCTGATCTTGCCCTGGCACGAGATTTGGCCGCGGGGGTTCTGGTAGATATCGAATTCCTGTTTGTCGGCCGGAATCTCAATGCCGGTTTGATCATAGATCCATTCACCGATCTCAGAAAATGCGCCCTTCAAGAAGTTGGCGTCGAGATGGTCTGGTTTGCGGAGCGTGAAGTCGAGATCCTCGGAAAACCGATAGGTCTCGAAGAAGCATTTCTTCAGGCACGTGCCGCCTTTGAATATCCAACTCTCTGCGAGATCCTTGTGTCCATAGATGCCGGCGAGCATCCAGCCGAGAACATAATCTTTCTCCACGACGTGTGGCGTGAGCGATGTCTGCTGGGCTATCGCGAGGATTTCGCGTTTACCGATCATATTGTTTCCTCGCGAGCCCAGCGGGTCGGCACGCGCAGCCGCCATTTCGTCACGACGACTGTCCCATCCTGGACCGGATCGAGTTTCGCATGACCGCCGCTCAGATGCTGCTCGCAAAGACGGCCCAGTTCAGCACCGCCAGGAAAATGCTCGGCCAGAAACCCGAGGCGCTTGAAGACAGCACCGTTGCCGAGGCCCATCGCGTAATCGACGAGCTTCTTGTCGTCGCGATCGTCGCGTCGCAGATAGGCTGCGAGGCAGTCGGCTACATGCTGGATGCCACCGCCGATTGCCGGGTCGTCGAGCATGTCGATGATCGTACGGTGTGCGTCGGAGACGGGCACTCGCGTCTGATGGCGCCAGACATTCTTCGTGCCGAAGATCTTCCGCTCATCGATGTGCTTCAGCGAAAAGAGCGTGCCGTGCCGCTCTTGGCGTTTCTGACGCACGGGCTGTGCGGTCATCAAGAAAATATCCTTGAAGATCTGTTCGGTCAGGTCCCAGTGCTCGGCTGCTGTGCGGCCTCCGATGTAGGCTGGTGCGAAGAGTGCGGGAACGAGCACCCATGGGTCATCGAGGACGCGATCTAACCCCATGGTGTCGATGGATGCCGCGACATAGGCACCACGGCGCACTCGTCTCAGCCATCCCTGTTCAGCCCAGCGGGACAAACGCTGGGCGGCGCCGGTACGGTCGAGTTGGAGGGCAGTTACCACGTCATCGACGTGAATCACGTCGCCGGCTGTGGACAGCACCCGGACAAGCTGCGCGCGTCCTCGGGGGAGGCGGATTGTGTTTTCTTCCATAGTTCTTACTTATCACAAAATGCGAAGTATAACAAGCACCACAATAAGCGCCGGTGTTTTATGTGTGCTCAAGAATTCGCAGTAATCGCGAAGTACGACATGTTGGACAATCCTGAGTGGACCGCTGAACTTTCCTGAGGGCGTCGTCGACGGGAAGCAGTGTCGAACATTTTGCGAACCGCCACGTATGGCTTCGATTATCGGGTTTCCGAAGGGACGCGGGGACAGCCAGCTCGCTAGCGACGTCATCTCGCCCAGGACGCGCTCGTAATTCGGGCGTATGCCGTAGTGGTTCGAACCGTAGTAACGCTCGGAGGCTTCCCAAATAACGTCCTGATTACGTACGAAGGTCATCCTGCACGGTCATCCCAGCGTTTTACGTCGCCGGGAGCGCGTGACGGTGGCCCAACACTGGCCGAAAGAGTTGCAAGACGCCATGGACGCCGCCTGGATCGGGTCTCGGGCCAGTGCGCAAGTTCGAACATGAGCTTCGTACGTAATCAGGAAGAACGTTGAACACTTCACCTTGGCAGTCGACGGACGTCTCCGGCACCCATTCCCGGCTCCAGCGCTTCATGAGTTCGTCGATCTCACTGACGCTGGGCATGCCGCATGGGAGCTTCATCGAGCCGACAACTGCGGTTGATCGAGAGCGCTGTCGTCGCCGTCCGACCGCATGGCGCGCGTGATGAGGTGATCGGTGACGTCCTGGAAGTAGATCTCGAGCTCGGAGTGCAGCATGCTGAACTCCAGCCAGACCTCGCGGTCGAAGTCCCGTTCGCAGGCGCGCACCATGACTGTCGTTCGGCGTTGGCGCGCATAGCGGTAAGGATGCACGCCGTGCTTGCGGCAGACCGCGATGAACAGCCTGGCCGACCACATGTCGGGCAGCGAGAACTTCAGCACGACCACCTCACGACCTCCGGTTCGTGATCCCCGTCCGGGCCGTCCGGGCCGTCCGGGCCGTCCAGGCGGCCTTGCAGCCGGTCCATCGCGGCCGCGGCGGCGGCCCGCTCTCCCGGACCGGCGGCGCCCCGGAACAGCGCCTCCACCTTGGCGAGCTTCGCCCTGAGCTCTTCGTCACCGACCATCGAAAACCGCCGAACCGGATCGTACGTCTGGCACCATGATCGAACCCATGTCGGCCGTCTATGCCAGGATCGCGGCCAAGCGGGCGAGTACTTCGTCCATGATCGGCTCGGGAACGGTTTCGAGGCGTTTCCCGTTCCGGGCGGCGAGATGGAGGATGCGCGGCTGGTCGCAACGGATCACGCCGACCGTTCGGGTGCCCGCGTCGTGGAGCGAAACCGCGAAGCCGCGTCGGCGGGCGAAGTTTCCACCCGTAGTGATGGGAAGGACGATCGGTGTGCCGGTCAGTTCGTTGAAGGGTGCTGGGGAAACAATCACAACCGGCCGGGTCCCCCATTGTTCATGACCGGCCGTGGGATCGAGACTGACAAGCCAGATTTCGCCCCGCTGCATTACAGCAGTTCTTTACCCACAGGGCCGGCTTCGACCCATGCGCGATCGTCGCGGTCGTCAGGGGCGGTGTCGTCGCACTGCGCCAGCAATTCCTTGAGCGAGTAGCTCGGGCGGGTCTTGGGAGCGACAATCAAGCGGCCGTCCTCGACGCCGATATCTACCCTGGCACCCTCCACGAGGTTCAGGACATCGAGAAGCGCCGGGGGCACCGCGAGCATGACCGAGCCGCCGACTTTGCGTAGGTTTGTCGTGTGCATATGCACCTCCAACATTATATTTGAATATAACTGGATCGTGCGCGCTGTGGCAACTTCCGATGGAAACCGGACAAAGTCCTCGCGGCACCACGGTCGTTCAGCCGCGGCCCCGGGAATTCGGGACCGTTCCTGCAGCCCGTGGGATTGTCCGGTCGGCGGGTGAGGTCCGCGGCTGCAAACAATCGAGCTGCTCCCTCAGCGGATGCCCGCCACTGCGAGCCGCCCGGCGTTCGACGGCTTGGACAAACGGGTGTCGTCCCGAAATCGTAATGTCGGGTGAATCATGGAAGCGGGGGTATATGGTGTGTATTCGTGCTTCGTTGTGGATAAGCGGAGACGGAGCGTTGAAGAAAGGTGGGGCGATGAAGGACGGGGATCGGGAGGTTCTGATAGCGCTCGACGGACACCGGGCCCGTCTCGAGCGTGGTCGAACTCCTGGACATGCTCGGCACATGCGTCGACGAAGAGAAGGGCACGCTTGCATTTGCTATCGGCGAGAGGTCGGAGGACGTCTTCGGTGAGGTCGATCGTAGTGTCGGAGAGATTCTGCGGGTTCGTGTCGTAGGCGGTCAGCCTGTTGCCGGTGGCGGTATGGTAGCCGTGGCCGGCGTAGTAGAGGACGAATAGGTCGTCCGGCCCGATCGCGAAAGCGGCATAGCGGAAGGCCTCCTTCAAAGCAGTCAGGCTCGCGTCAGCGTTGCCGATGACATCGATTTGAACGTCATCGGGGTCCAGGTCGGCGTGGATCTGGCGCAGCGTGTCGGCAAACGCCCTCACCATTACCACGCGCTTTCCATTATTCATTCGCGTATTCATTCGCGCCGGCGGACCGGCGCCCGCGGACCGGCGCCCGCGGCCCGCGCGGCCTGAGACCGGAAGCGGCAAAGGCGGCGCCGGTCGGCCGGAAATCGGTTCGACGCGCACGGCGGCATGGAGTAGGTTCGCCCGTGCGCCGATCGCCGTAGAATCGGGGGAGCGCAGGCGAAGCCGAACGGAGCGAGCGATGTCCGGGACGGAAATCATCTTCGAGGTCAGCGAGGACGAGCTCGACGCCGGGTATTCGGCCAGCGCGCTCGGCTTCGGCATCCACACCGAGGGCGACACGCTCGACGAGCTCCGCCGCAACGTCAGGGAAGCGGTGGACTGCTACTTCGACGACGGCATGGAGCGTCCGCGTCTCATCCGGCTCCACTACGTGCGCGACGAGGTGCTCGTGGCTTGAGGCTCCCGCGCGATGTGAGCGGCGCCTCGCTCGTGGCGGCGCTCCGCCCCGCTCACGGCCAAGCTCTCGCTCTCGGCGGTGCGCGGCGCGCGTCGGCGGTCCGCGGGAGGGAGGCGCGACGCGACGACGGGCGGTATGCGGTTGCGGCGAGACGGCGGGCATCCGGCGGGGGCTCCCCCCGCGGCGGTGCGCCAGCGGCCGACCGGCCGGCGGTGCGCGAGCGGCGTCCTGGGGTCGAACCGGGATCAGGCGGCTATGGGGAAAGGATTGTTGCGCTGAAAAATATGCGCATCTATCCTTGACGGGGACCGGCGCCGGCTCACACTGTGGCGAACATGAACGGGCGGCAGTTCATCGTGAGGGTCCGCAAGTGGGCGCGGAGCCGGAATCTGGAGGTGCGCTTCGTGGCCTCCGAAGGCGTCGGTTCGCACGGAACGCTCTATGCGGGCAATCGGAGGACGACCGTCAAGGACCGGAAGAAGGAGATCGGCAAGGGACTGCTCGGCAAAATGCTCGCCGACCTTGGGATCGACAGGGACGATTTCTAGGAGACGCAACCACGGATTTGTCCCCGGAGGACCGAACGAATGCCCGACACCTACAACTATCCCGCCGAGATCGGGCGCGACGAGGACGGCCGGCATGTGGTCGTGTTCCCAGATTTCGGGTGGGGCGCCACGGACGGCGCCACGCGGGACGAGGCGCTGGACGAAGCCAAGGACCTGCTGCGTGAGCTCATCGCGACCACGATTCGCGAGGGCGGGGACCTGCCCGAGCCATCGCGCGCCGGCAAGCGACGGCACCTGGTCGTTCCGCCGGTGCAGATCGCGCTGAAGGCAGCCCTCTACGAGGCGTGGCGCGAGGCCGGGATCTCGCAACGCCGTCTCGCCCGCGACCTCGATGTTGGCGAGAGCGAGGTGCGGCGCATGCTCAATCCCGAACACAACACCAAGGCCGCAACGATCGACCGGGCCCTGCGCCGGCTGGGGAAGCGCGTGAGTGTGACCGTCGGCGAGGCCGCGTGATCCGCTTCGGTGAAGAGGCGTTCGATCTTGTGCCTCTCGAAGGAACTACGTCGATACAGCACCTGAGAGGTCCGTCCTGTCTTTATGCGATTTTGATGGACCCCAGGATTCGCCGGTCCGATTGGTAGTTGGTCGGGTCTCGTGGGGTTCGTGGCGCCGGAGCCACCTCTTCGCCGAACTGGCCCGGCGCCTTGAGGTGCCGGTGAACCGAATCACCGAAATCCTCAACGGGCGCCGCGCCGTCACCGGCGACACGGCGCTGCGCCTGGGGCGCTTCTTCGGAACGTCGGGCGAGTTCTGGCTCAACCTCCAGAAGCTCTACGAATTGCGGCGTGCGGAGCAGAAGAACGGCGCGGCGATTGCCCGGTTGCCGTCGCTGGATTCCGGCGACGGGCTGCGGGCTTCAGGGTGAGGCACCGTCGATTCCACGACCGAACGGTCGCCAGCGGCGTCGCAAGCGGGAAATTCAATCGCTTGGACGCTTGAAGAGCAAGAAGGTGGTGATGCGTGGTGAGAAAATCGTCACCGCTTATCCTTCACAACCCGATGACCAGAAGCGCACGCTTCGCCAGAACGCTACCTGGACCCGCCGTCTACGTGCTGCACTCCCCCATCGACACACATCTCGGTGTGAAACCGGTGGGATCTCATCGCCTGGATTCGGGCGACGGCTCACTATCTGTACGAGAGGAACCGGGACACGGAACCTGCTGAAGGAGATGGAACGCCGGGAGCAGCGCACGGCGGATGACACGTTCAATTCCTCGGAGTTCCGGCGCGAGTTCGGGTTCAGGTAGCGGGTTGCAAGCGATGCCCGCGCACGGTGCTGTTCCCTCCGTGGCTCAGCTCGCCCGATGCTTCTTCTTCCGCGGGCGAAGAAGGTGGTGGTGCGCGGCGTCGTAGAGGGCGCTCTCGTCGAAGGTCTCGGCGCCGAGCACGCGGCCGACGAGGATGAGGGCGGTGCGCCGGAACCGAAGGGGGCGCACTTTTTCCGCGAGGTTGCCGAGGGTGCCGGTGACGATGCGCTCGTCGGGCCAGCTCGCGCGGTGGACGACCGCGGCCGGGCAGTCATCGCCGTAGGCGGGGGCGAGCGCGCTGCACACCGCGCCGACGCTCCGGATCGACAGGTGGACGGCGAGGGTCGCCCCGGAGCGGCCAAGCGCGGCCAGCTCCTCGCCGTCCGGCATCGGCGAGCTCCGGGTGCTCGTGCGGGTCAGGATGACGGTCTGGCTCACCCCGGGCAGGGTGAGCTCGCGTTCGAGGGCGGCGGCGGCCGCGGCGTACGCCGGCACGCCGGGGGTCACGTCGTAGGAGATCCCGAGAGCGTCGAGCCTCCGCATCTGCTCCCCGATCGCCCCGTAAAGGGACGGATCGCCCGAGTGGACCCGCGCAACGTCCTTCCCGGCCGCGTGCGCCGCCCGCATCTCGCCGACGATCTCGTCGAGGGTCATGGGCGCGGTGTCGAGAACCCGGGCACCCTCCGGCGCGCAGGCGATCACCTCGCGCGGCACGAGGGAGCCCGCGTAGAGGACCACCGGGCACGCCTCGATGAGGCGCCGGCCACGCACGGTGATGAGCTCGGGGTCTCCCGGGCCGGCCCCGATGAAGTGAACGGTCACTATGCCCGGCTCTCGCGGGTGGCGTCCCGGTGGTCCGCACCGTCCCCGTGGCCTGCGCCGGTGGAATGGCCCGAGCCGTCCCCGCGGTCCGAGCCGTCCCCGCGGTCCGAGCCGGCGCAGTGGCCCGCACCGGCGTCGTGGCTCGTGGGGCCGGCGGCATGGACGTCGTAGCCCCGCGGCGTGTAGGCGCGGGTCTCCCCGCCTAGCGCGAAGGTCCGGGTCTTCGACGAGCCGACGATGAGCACCGTCATCATGTCGATGCGCTCGGGGTCGATGCCGTCGAGGGGGGTGACTTCGACCCGCTCGCCGGCGCGCCCGAGGTTGCGCGCGACCACGACCGGGGTGTCCGCCGCGCGGTGCCCGCGCAGAATGCGAAGGGCCCGGTCGAACGTCTCGCGCCGGGCCGCCGACACCGGGTTGTAGAGCGCGATCACGAAGTCCGCCCGGGCGGCGGCGGCGAGCCGGTCCTCGATGACCTCGCGCGGGGTGAGCAGATCGGAGAGCGATACGGCGCAGAAGTCGTGGCCGATCGGCGCGCCGGCGCGGGCCGCGGCGGCCTGGAGGGCGGATACCCCGGGAAGGACCCGGACCGCGATCCGGCGCGAGGCGGGGTCCGCCCCGCCGTCGAGCATCTCCATGACGAGCGAGGCCATGGCGTAGATGCCGGGATCGCCCGAGCAGATGAGGGCGACCCGTTCCCCCGCGGCGGCAAGGCCGATGGCCCTGGCGGCGCGGGCGCGCTCCTCGCCGAGGTCGTAGGGATGGACGACCTGAACGCGCACCAGGTCGGCGACGAGGTCGAGGTATCGCCGGTACCCGACGAGGTGCCGGGCGGTCTCGATGGCGGCGCGCGCCTCCGGGGTCAGGGTGCCGGTATCCCCCGGTCCGATTCCGACCACGGAGAGCTCGCCGCGCGCCGAACCGATTGAGGATGCATCGATCGGCGCGGGCGCGCGTGCGATCGCGCACGTTCCGCGCGCCGACTTGGTCTTCTCGACGACGAAATCGCCCTCCGCCCCCGTAGCCGCGAGGGCCGCGCCTTCCGCCACTCCGTGGCATCCGACCTCGCGGTACACGAGGTCCGAGGGGTTCCGGAGCCGCGGCGCCTCCGCCTCCAGGGTGGCGGCGGCAAAGAACCGGACGGGTACACCGAGCGATTCGGCGAGGGCGTGGACGGCGGGCTCGTCCGACTTGAGGTCGATCGAGAACACTCCGGCGACCGCATCGGGCGCGAGCCCGGCCGTGTCGAGGCACGACCGCGCCAGGGCCTCGATCTCGTCCGGCGCCGCCCCCCGTTCGCAGCCGACGCCGATCGCGAGGCGGCGCGGGCGGTAGACGAGGGTGTCGGGGGCGCCGCCCGCGCTCGCGTCGTCCACCCGGATCACGAGTTCGCCCGCGTCGTCCACCCGGATCGCGAGCTCGCCCGCGTCGCCGTGGCTCGCGTCGAAGGGGAGCCCGCTCTCCGCGATCCACGGCGCTTCCGAGGCCATGTCCGCCGGCGCGCGCACCCGCGCCCCCTGGAGCAGGGCGGCGACGAAGGGCCGGTAGTCCCCCGGGTTCGCGAGGGTCCACCCGTCGGGCGGGGCGTCGAGGGCGATCCCGAAACGCCGGTCGCCGGCGGTGGTGATCGCGGCCGTCCCGCCGACCGCGCCCGCGATGCGCCGGGCGAGGTCGACCCCGCCCTGGTGTCCCCCGAGGAGCGGGACCGCGAAAGCCCCGTCGTCGGAGACCGCGATGACCGGCGGCTCCGCCCGCTTGTCCGCGAGGGCGGGCGCCACCGAGCGGACCAGGATGCCGGCCGCGCAGATCCCGGCCACGGGACGCCCCGCCTCGAACAGCTCGCGGATGTGCCGGCCCGTCTCGGTGAACCACACGTCGGCGTCGCCGGCCCGCCCCCGAAACCCGTGCACCTCCGCGTCACCGAGGGCGTCCGCGATCCGGCGGGCGAGGGCGCCGCCCTCCGCGGTGATGGCGACCAACGCGACGCGCTCCGTCAGTTTCACACACACCTCCGCTCATGGACGAGGACCACGGAGAAGCAGGGAGGCTCCGCGTCGCCGAGGCTGGTGGCGACGCGGCGGGCGAGCCCGGTTCCGCTCGCGGAGAGGGCCACCAAA
The DNA here is from genome assembly GCA_965223775.1 of Gammaproteobacteria bacterium. Lineage (GTDB taxonomy): Bacteria > Pseudomonadota > Gammaproteobacteria > HK1 > HK1 > JAJDXW01. The sequence goes on from OZ245021.1 coordinate 651,621, forward strand.
GCGACGCGCTCCGTCAATGCCACACGAACCTCCGCCCGTGGAGTAGGGCAATGGAGAAGCACGGGGTTTCCGCGTCGCCGAGGCTGGTGGTGCCCCGGCGGGCGAGCCCGCCCCCACTCGCGGCGAGGGCCACCAACGCGACGCGCTCCGTCAGTTTCACACACACCTCCGCTCATGGACGAGGACCATGGAGAAGCAGGGAGGCTCCGCGTCGCCGAGGCTGGTGGCGACGCGACGGGCGAGCCCGCCCCCACTCGCGGTGAGGGCCACCAAAGCGACGCGCTCCGTCAGTTCCACACGAACCTCCCTCCATGGATGAAGACCATGGAGAAGCAGGTAGCCTGCGCGTCGCCGAGGCTGGTGGCGACGCGGCGGGCGAGCCCGGCTCCGCTCGCCGAGAAACTCGCCACCGCGACGCGCTTGGTCAGTTCCACGCGAACCCCCGGCGGTGGACGAGGATCATCGAGAAGTAGGGGGCGTCGGTGCCGGTGGCGTCCGCGAGCGGCAGGCGGCGCTCGTTCTCCATGGTGGCGCGCTCGATGTAGTGGGCGCCCGCGAGGAGCCCGAGGGAGTCGAGCACGGCACGGACCTTCGCGAGGTGCCGGCCGACCTTGATTACCGCGGCCGCGTCGGCGGCCTCGATCCGGGCGCGAAGCTCGGCCTCGCCGAGGGTGGCGGGCACCACCGCGAGGACGTCGCTCCTGGTCGCGAGCGGGGCGCCCGCCGCCGCGGCGCACGCGGTGAGCGACGACACACCCGGGATCACGCGCACCGGATACCGCTCGACCATGCGCTGGAAGAGGAAGCTGAACGATCCGTAGAAGAACGGATCCCCCTCGCAGAGGCAGGCCACGTCGCGGCCGGCGTCAAGGTGTCCGCCGATCGCCCGCGCGGCCCGGTCGTAGACCTCCCGCGCCGGAAAGCGGGCGGCGACCATCGGCATCCGGATCGGGATCTCGATCTTGCTCGCCCCTTCGAGGTGGGGAGCGGCGATCGCACGGGCGAGGCTCTCGCCGGTCTCCGGCGCCGGGTAGGCGAGCACCGGGGCGGCGCGAAGGGCGCGGAGCCCCTTCAAGGTGATGAGGTCGGGATCGCCGGGGCCGACGCCGATGCCGACGAGGGAGCCGGTGCCGCTCATCGCTTGCGCGCCGCGAGCTCGGTCACCGGGTACGCGGGCCGGAAGGCGTGGTAGCGCCCGAGCGGGGCGGCGTGGGACACCGCGATCCGGGTGAGCTCGCCCCCGAAGGCGGCATGCGCGCCGAAGAGGGCGCGCTCGCCTTCGAGGCTCACCGCGTGAGCCACCAGCCGCCCGCCCGGGGGCAGGGCCTCCCAGCACGTATCGAGCAGGTTCGGCGACGAGAGCCCGCCACCCGCGAAGACCGCATCGGGCGGGCCGTCGAGGTCCTCGAGCACCTCGGGCGCCTCGCCCTGCACGACGCGAAGGCCGGGAGTCCCGAGGTGCTCCGCGTTGCGTTCGATGAATCCGGCCCGCCGGGCGCTCCGCTCGACGGCGATCGCCCGGGCGCCGCGCGCCGCCCGCATCCACTCGATGCCGATGGAGCCGCACCCGGCCCCGACGTCCCAGAGCAGATGCCCGGGGAAGGGCGCGAGGGCGGCGAGGGCGGCGGCCCGGACCGCCCGCTTGGTGAGCTGCCCGTCGTGCTCGAAGGCGTCGTCCGGAAGGCCCGGGACTCGGGCGAGGAGCGGCGCGTCCGGGGCGGCCGCGCACTCGACGGCGACGGTGTTGAAGTCCCGAACGTCGTCGAGCGCGAACTCGCGGGCGGTCGTCTCGCGGACCCGCTCGTCCGCTCCCGCGAGATGCTCCAGCACGACCACGCGGCTCTCGCCGTAGCCCGCATCGCGGAGCATCCCCGCGAGCCGCTCCGGCGTCGCCGCGTCGTGGCTGAGCACGAGCACCCGGGCGCGCGGCCCGATCGCGGCCCGGAACGCGGCGGGCGGGCGCCCGTGCAGGGTGAGGGTGTCGACGTCGGGCAGGTTCCAGCCGAGGCGCGCGCAGGCGAGGCTGAAGGCGGACGGTGCGGGGTGGACCTGCATCTCGGCCGGCGGGAAGTGCCGCGCGATCGGCGTGCCGACCCCGTAGCAGAAGGGATCGCCGGTCGCGAGCACACACACGCGGCGTCCCGCGCGGGCGCGGAGCTCTTCGGGGAGGGCGGAGAACGGGCGCGGCCACTCGAGGCGCTCGCGCCCGTCCGGCGGGACCATCGCGAGGTGGCGGGCGCCGCCGACGATGGTCTCCGCCGCGTCGACGGTGGCGCGGGCGGCCGCGCCGAGCCCGTCGAGGCCGTCCTCCCCGATCCCGACGATGGTGAGCCAGGCGGCCACGTCATCCTCCTTCCGCGATCGCGTTCACCGCCGCCGCCGCCATCGCGCTCCCCCCGCGCCGGCCGTGCAGGGTGAGGAAGGGTGGTCCGCCGGCCGCGGCGGCGAGCGCCCGTTTCGACTCCGCGGCGCCGACGAAGCCGACCGGAAAAGCGAGGATGACGGAGGGAGGCGGGGCCCCTTCGCCAAGCAGCTCGAGCAGGCGGAAGAGGGCGGTCGGCGCATTGCCGATGGCGACGACGGCGCCGCCGAGATGGGGAAGCCAGCGGTCGACGGCAGCCGCGGAGCGGGTGGTCGCGGCGCGGCGCGCCTGCGCCGTGAGCCCCAAATCGTCGAGGAAGCAGCGCACGGAGTTTCCGGCCGGCAGACGCCCGCGGATCACGCCGTCCGCGACCATGCGCGAGTCGGTGAGGACCGGCCGGCCGCCGGCGAGCGCGGCGCGGCCGGCACGGCCGGGGTCGCCGCGCCAGTCGAGGTCGGCGACGACGTCCGGCATGCCGCAGGCGTGCACCATGCGAACCGCCACGTTGTGCAAGGCTTCGGGGAGGCGGGACAGATCGGTCTCCGCGCGCACGATCTCGAACGAGCGCCGGTAGATCTCGTCCGGGTCGCGGAGGTAGTCGGGCGGGCTCATCGCCGTGTCAGCCGGTTCAATTCGTCACGGTCATGTCGCGCCAGCCCGATCTTCGATCGCCCGGTCGCGGCGCCGCCGGCTCTCGCCCGGGCCGCGCGCCTCGCGCGCCTCGCGCTCGTGCATTTCCCTGCCGGCGTGGGGCGCGGTCACTCCGGGTTCCGCTTCAGGGTCCGGGGACCGAGCGGGTGGTCGGCGTGCGGATAGGGGTGGTGGCCGTGCCCGTGTCCGTGCCCATCGCCATGTCCATGTCCATGGTGATGGTGGTGGTCTGTCCCGTGACCGGGAGGGGAGTCGCCGTGGACCTGCCCGTGATCGTGGTGGTCGGAGTCTTCGTGACCATGACGGTGGCGCCCATGGTCGTGGGCGTGCGCATGGCCGTGCGCGTCCCCGTGGCCGTCGTCGCGATGCTCGGGGCCGTGCCGATGGTCACGGCCATGGTCATGGTCATGGTCGTGGTCGTGGCCGGACCCGTGCCCGGACCCGAGTCCGGTCCCGATCCCCTCGACGTGGTGGTGATGGCTCTCCTGGGGGAGGCCCTTCTCCACCTCGAAGCCGAGGATCTGCTCCCGGTACTTGCAGAGCTTGCAGTTCATCAGGTTCGCCCCGCGCAGGGTTTCTTCGACCCGCTCCGCGAAGGCGTCGAGCACCGCGGGGTGGTCGTTGAGGTACGGCGCCTTGACGAACTCGATCCCGGGGTTCCGGGCGGCCACCCGATCGGTGTGCTCGTAGATGCGCTTGACGAGCACGCCGGTGAAGAGGAAGTAGGGAAAGACGACAATGCGCCGATAGCCGAGCCGCGTCGCGTGCTCGAGCGCCGGCTCGACGAGGGGAAAGGTGACCCCGGAATAGGCGGTCTCGCCCCAGCCGAACCCGAAGCCCTCCCACAGCATCCGCATCACCTTGGCGACGTTGCCGTTCGCATCGGGGTCGGACGCCCCGCGCCCGACGACGACGAGCATCGTCTCGTGGAGGGGGACGCCCGGCCCGGCCGTGTCGAGGGCGGCGCGGAGCCGGTCGCCCGCGGCGCGAAGCAGCTTCTCGTCGATCCCGAGCTCGCGCGCGTAACGGATCTCCATCTCCGGGTGCTCGGCCTCGAAGGTGTTCAGTACCGAGGGGATGTCGTTCTTGGCGTGGCCGGCCGCAAACAGCATCCCGGGGACCGCGAGACAGAGCTCGTTCCCGCGCGCCCGGAGCTTGTCGAGCCCCTCGCGGATCACCGGGGTCGCGAACTCGAGGAACCCGCTCTCGACGTCGTACTGGGGGAGCCGTTCGCGGATGCCGGCGGCGACCGATTCGAACTCCGTGATCGCCTGCACGTCGCGACTCCCGTGGCCACACACCATCACCCCGATCCGGCTCACGTTCCGGCTCCTTCGGCTCGCCGTCCCTGGGACCGGGCGCCCTGGGTTCGGGCTTCATCCGCCCGCGGTGGCGGCGAGGACACCCCGGCGCGCGCTGGCACGGCCTTTCCGGCTGTCCTCGGCCCGCGGGCGTGGAAAGGCCGCCCTTTCGGGGCAGGCGCGGCGAGCGCGAAGCGACGGGTCGGCGCCGGGATCGCGAGAGCCGCAGCCGGTCGGGCGGGGGGGGACGGCCGTACGGGGTGGAGGAGCCGGGCGAGGCTCGCGGGGTAACATCCGCTCGCCGGCCTCCATGGCACTTCGAAGACATGCTCGCGTTCGACCCATTCGCCCTCGCCCTGGCCGCGCTCGCGGTGGACGCCGTCGTGGGCGATCCACCGGCCCTGTACCGCCGGGTGCCGCATCCGGTCGCGCTGCTCGGGAAGGGGATCGAGATCCTCGAGGCGAGGCTCAACGATGCCGCCGTATCCGATGCGGGCCGGCTCGCCCGGGGGGGCGCGGTCGCGCTCCTCGTCACCCTCGCGGCGGCCGGCGCGGGCGTGCTCATCCACGCGCTCGCGTCCGCCGCGCCCGCGGGCGCCCTCATCGAGGCCGCCGCGGCGAGCATCCTCGTCGCGTACCGGGGCCTGCACGACCACGTGCGCGAGGTGGCCCGGAGCCTTGAGGCCGGCATCGCCGAGGCGCGCGCCGCGGTTGCCCACCTCGTCGGGCGTGACCCGGCGAGCCTCGATGGCCCCGGCGTCGCGCGCGCGGCGATCGAATCGCTGGCCGAGAACTTTGCGGACGGGGTGGTCGCGCCACTCTTCTGGTACGTGCTGCTCGGCTTCCCGGGACTTCTCGGCTACAAGGCGATCAACACCCTCGACAGCATGATCGGCCACCGCGACCCTCGCTACCGGTGGTTCGGCCGGGTGGCGGCCCGGGTGGACGATGCGGCGAACTGGATTCCCGCGCGGCTCGCGGCGGCGCTCCTCGCGGGCGCCGCCCTCGCCCTGCCCGGCGCAAGCGCGGGCGGCGCCGTTCGCGCCGCCTTCCGGGACGCGGGCCGCCATCGTTCGGTGAACGCGGGCTGGCCGGAGGCGGCGATGGCGGGCGCCCTCGGGTTCGCGATCGCGGGACCGCGGCGCTACGGCGGGCGTACCGTCGAGGACGCCTGGATGGGGGACGGGCGGCGCGACCTCGGGGCGAAGGACGTGCGTGCGGCGCTTCGCCACTACGCGGTCGCCACCGCGCTGCTCGCGGCCCTGCTCGCCGCGGGATGGGCGGCCGGCTGGGCGGCCGGCTGGGCGGCGAGGTAGACCGGCGCCGGCCGGGATCAAAACTCGATGCCCTTCTGGGCCTTCACCCCGGCCCGGAAGTGGTGCTTGACCATGGTCATCTCGGTGACCGTGTCCGCGACCTCGAGGAGCTCGGGCTTGGCGTTCCGGCCGGTCACCACCACGTGCAGCTCCGGCGGCTTGCCGGCGAGGAACACGCAGACCTCGTCGAGCGGCAGGTAGCCGTAGCGAAGGACGATGTTGAGCTCGTCGAGCAGCACGAGGTCGTAGCGCGGGTCGGCCCCGCGGCACGCCTCGATCATCTCCTTCGACGTCTCCCAGGCGGCCTCGGCGGCGCGGATGTCGCGCGCCCGGTCCTGGGTCTCCCAGGTGAAGCCTTCCCCCATGGTGCGGATGTCGACCTGGTCCGGGAAGTGTTCGAGGACCGAGCGCTCCCCCGTCTGCCACTTGCCCTTGACGTACTGGACGACCCCGACCCGGAGGCCGTTGCCGATGGCCCGGGCGACGAGGCCGAACGCGGCGGTGGACTTCCCCTTGCCCTTCCCGGTGTGAACGATGAGCAGACCCTTCTCGATGGTCTTGGTGGCGAGGATCCGGTCCCGCACCGCCTTGCGCTTTCGCGCCTTCTCGTTGGCGCGGCGGTTGATCGCTTCTTCGTCGAGGGGCTGGGACATCGTCATCGGTCGAGTCATCGATCCGTCGCGTGCGGCGCGGCCCGCGGGGCCCGATCAGCTACGTGAGAACCGGGTGAACGCGACGGAGGCTGCGAGTCCGAGGACGAGCCAGAAGACCGCATTGGTGGCCACCGCCGCGACGACGAACGAATCGGCGAGAGTCTCCGGCGCGAGCCCACCCGAAACCTCGGGGTGGGGAGCGCCGGCGAGATGGGGCACGGCAAGCAGCACCGCACCGGCGACCTTCGCGGTGACCCTGGGCGCGAGGAGCAGCAGTCCCACACCGGCCGCGGAGCACGCGACCGCGAGCAGCCACCAGAGCTGGCGGTCGAGCAGACCGGCCGCGAACGTGCCCGGGATCTCGGGGCGAAGCCCGATCGCGGGGTTCACGAAGAAGACGAAGAAACCGGCGGCCCCCCAGAGGAGGCCCTGGCGCCAGGTCGCGTTCCCGCGCCAGGCGAAGATCGCGACGATGAGGAGCGCGAACCCGATCGCGGTCGCGACGTTCGAGACCGCCGTCCAGAAGGTACGCGCGATGCCGTCCTCCGGCGACCAGGCACCGCCGTGGCCGTGACCGGCGGTTCGGAACTGGTCCTCCGCGCCTCCCGTGGCCGGCGCCGTCCCGCCGCTTCCGAAGACGAGGGCCTGGCCCTCGTGCTGGTGCGCGAGGTCGCCGAAGGCATGGGAGTGGGTGAGCTCGCCGTGGCGGTGCGGGATCGGGCCGGGGTCTCCGGGCGCGCTCCGGACGGCCTGGCCGTCGTGCTCGTGCGGGAGACTCGCGCGGGCATGGGAGTGAACCAGCTCGCCGTGGCGGTGTGGGAGAAGCTCGGGGTCCTCGCCCGCGGCCTCGTACGTCTCCGCCGCGAGGAGGAGCGGGATGACGGCTCCCGACTGGAGCGCGGTGAGCGCGATTCCCGCCACCGCGCCGGCGACGACGCTCGCAAGGAGAATTCGCTGAACCATCGGAGCTCGGCCTCGCGTCAATGGCAGGGTACGGCGAACGAATGGCGGGTGTCGTGGGCCGCGTTGTGCACGGCCTCGCTCGGAGCAAATCCGGCTGCAAATACGATCACGAGGCCGAGGACCGCGGCGAAGAGGGCCGCGAGCTTTCGATCCGTCCCGGCCCGAACGGCGGCGCCGGATTCGTGCCTGGTGGGGGCGGTGGTGGTCATGTCGGGTCTCCTCGAAGAGCCTTGGGTGGACGGCCTCGAAGGAGGAACCCATCGGCGCGGACGAGGCCCGGCGCCGGCGAGCCCGCATCACCCTCCGTGATACGAAGCCGCGCTTCGGACGCGATCCGGGCCGGTCTCCGGGCTCGCGGCTGGAGCATTCGCTCCGCGAGGAATCGCCGGCCGCCGAGCCCGGTGCTCGCGGTGGCCCGCGGGTCCATCCAGCCGCCTACCGTTGCGGGGGCAGCGCCGGCCTTGCCTCGGCACCTCTGCCCAAGCGCACCGGCTTCCCGTTTCATCCGCCCTCGCGCGAATTGCGTGGGGGGCGGACACCCGTTCGCGCAACCACGCCATTCAAGAGAATGTCCCCGTGATTGTCAATCGGCGCTCGCGCCGCCCGCCGGTCAACCGGCACTGGGGGCGCCCGCCCGGAAAGTTGCTGGTCCCCAGGGAGAAGATGATGCCTGCCCTCCGGTACTCTCCGTCGCACGGGAGCCGTCTGGACCCGGTCGCAATCGTCCGCGTGTACGGTGCGGGATGCCCGCATTCCGACGGGGACCATGCAGGTCGCCGTGCGCTCGGTCGATTAGCGAGTCTGAAATCCGGCTTCGGAACCGCACGCGCGTCACGTTATTAAAATTTTGAGGTAAAATTTGAATAACGATCCACGCCATTCAGAAAAGTTGAATAGGGGTTCGCCTGCATGCAGCGCGGAGAGATCGGCCGATACGAGACCACGAATGCGGGCGGCGAGCAAGTCCGTGCCTTCGTGCCGGTGCCGCTGCCGCCGAAGCCTCCCGTGGTGCTGGAGGGGTCCATGCAGCGGACGCTCGAGGCGGCGACGCTCGCGATCGGACGGTTGGATGCCGTCTCCACGCTCCTTCCCGACGAGGCGCTCTTTCTCTACTCCTATGCGCGCAAGGAGGCGGTGCTCTCCTCCCAGATCGAGGGAACGCAGTCGTCGCTCTCGGATCTCCTGCGGTTCGAGCTGGAGGATGCCCCCGGCGTCCCGTTCGAGGACGTGGTCGAAGTATCGAACTACGTGGCGGCTCTCGAGCACGGTCTGCGCCGCTTGGAGGAGGGCTTTCCGCTCTGCAACCGCCTGCTCCGCGAGACTCACGAGGTCTTGCTGTCACGCGGGCGAGGCAGCGGGCAGGCGTCCGGCGAATTTCGCCGCTCGCAGAACTGGATCGGCGGCACCCGGCCCGGCAACGCCGCCTTCGTACCTCCACCCCACACGGCCGTGCCGGATTGCATGGCCGCACTGGAGCGCTTTTTTCACGCCGGCGACGGGCTGCCGGTTCTGATTCGGGCGGGACTGGCCCACGTGCAGTTCGAGACCATCCATCCCTTCCTGGACGGCAACGGGCGGGTCGGACGACTGCTCATCACCCTCCTGCTCTGCGACGGGGGCGTGCTGCGCCAGCCGCTGCTGTACCTGAGCCTTTACTTCAAGCAACATCGTGGTGACTACTACGAACTGTTGAATCACGTCCGCCGGACCGGCGACTGGGAGGCATGGCTCGCCTTCTTTCTCGAAGGTGTGCGGACGACCGCCGAGGGTGCGGTCGCCACGTCCCGCCGTCTGGTCGAAATGTTCGCGTCTGACCGGGCGGACCTGGAGCGCCGCGCCGGGCGCCGCGCGGGCTCGGTCCTGCGAGTGCACGACGCGTTGAAGCGGCGTCCGATCCTGTCCCTGAAGGAGGTTTCCGCGCACACGACGCTCTCGTTTCCGACGGCCGCCTCGTCGATGCAGTTTCTGGTTGAACAGGGAATCGCGCGCGAGCTGACCGGCCGGTCCCGAAACCGGCTGTTCGTCTACGACCGGTATCTTTCCATCCTCACCGAAGGAACCGAGCCGCCGTGATCCCGTCGATGTGGCCCTGGATAACGATGTGCTTCCGCATGAACGGCCGAAGCAGTCGATGTGTTGGAGTTGCCCCATGTCTCCCGACTCCCTGCCTTCCGTGACCTTCGTGCTGGGCGGTGCGCGCTCGGGGAAGAGCGCGTACGCGGAGTCGCTCGTCGCCGGGCCGGGCGCGGTCTACGTCGCGACGGCGGAGGCGATCGACGACGAGATGGGCGAGCGGATCGCGCGCCACCGCGCCCGGCGCGGGGAGGGCTGGACCACCGTGGAGGCGCCCCTCGACCTCGCGGCCGCGCTTCGCACGCACGCGCCGGGGGCATCCGGGGTGCTCGTCGACTGCCTGACCGTGTGGCTCGGCAACCTCGTGCACGCCGGGCGCGACATCGACCGCGAGGCGCGGTCTCTCTTAGAATCGCTCGCCGTGACGCCGGTGCCGCCGGCGCCCGTCGTCCTCGTCGCCAACGAGGTCGGGCTCGGGGTGGTCCCGGACAACCCGATGGCCCGCGCCTTTCGGGACCACGCGGGGCGGCTCAACCAGGCGCTCGCGGCGCGGGCGGACCGGGTGGTGCTCGTGACCGTGGGGATCCCCCTCGTCCTCAAGGCGCCCCCACCCTCCGTGGGCCGGCCGCGGTCCGGACCATGACAACGATGACGGACGAATGCCCATGACGACGCGGATCCCTGCCACCGTGATCACCGGATTCCTCGGCGCGGGCAAGACGAGCCTCATCCGCCACCTCCTCGCCAACGCGAACGGCCGGCGCCTCGCCCTCGTCATCAACGAGTTCGGCGACATCGGGATCGACGCGGAGATCGTCAAGGGCTGCGGCATCGAGGGCTGCGAGGAGGACGACGTCCTCGAGCTCGCCAACGGCTGCATCTGCTGCACGGTGGCGGACGACTTCCTGCCCACCATCGAGACCCTGCTCGACCGGGACGTTCCCCCCGATCACATCGTCATCGAGACCTCCGGGCTCGCGCTTCCGAAGCCCCTCGTCAAGGCGTTCGGATGGCCGAGCGTGCGTACCCGGGTGACGGTGGACGGGGTGGTCGCGGTGGTCGATTCCCCGGCGTACGCGGCGGGGCTCTTCGCGGTGGATCCCGCCGCGGTCCAGGCGCAGCGCGAGGCCGACGACGCCCTCGACCACGAGAGCCCGCTCGAAGAGCTGCTCGAGGAGCAGCTCGCCTGCGCGGACCTCGTCGTGCTCAACAAGGCCGACCTCGTCGACGAGGCCGAGATGCGCCGGATCGGCGACGAGATCCGGTCGATGCTTCGCCCCGCCGTGAAACGGATCGTCGCGCGCGAGGGCGCGGTGGACCCGGCCGTGCTGCTCGGGCTCGAGGCCGCGGCGGAGGACGACCTCGATTCCCGGCCCTCCCATCTCGACGAGGCGGGCGAGCACGACCATGACGACTTCACGACGTTCAGCGTGGAGATCGGCGAGGTCGACTGTCCGGACGCGCTCGCGGCCCGGATCGCGGGGACCGTCGCGGCGCACGGGATCCTGCGCGTCAAGGGCTTCGCCGCGGTCGCGGGCAAGGACATGCGCCTCCTCGTTCAGGGCGTCGGCGAGCGCGTCCGGCACTACTACGACCGCGAGTGGCGGGCCGGCGAGGAGCGCCGCTCGCGGCTGGTGGTGATCGGGGAGACGGGACTCGACGAGCCGCGCGTCCGGGAAATGCTCCGGGCGGGCTGAGCCGGCCGGGCCGAGTCGGCTGGACTGAGTCGGCCGGGCCGGGCCGAGCCCGGGGAGCCGAGGGGGGAGGGCACCCGTGCACCTGCTGCGAGCGAAGGCGGGAGCGGCGGTCGACGAGACCGAGGCGGTCGATCTCGGCCAGACCCCGGGCGACCTCGTCTTCCTCTCCGCCGCGGACACCGAGCTCGCGAGTCTCGCGGGCGCGCGCGCCGGGTTCGCCGACGACTTCCCGTCGCTCCGGCTCGCGAACCTCATGCAGCTCGGCCACCCGATGTCGGTGGACCTCTACGTCGAGTCGGTGGTCGCGAACGCGAAGCTCGTCGTCGCGCGGGTGCTGGGGGGCGCCGGCTACTGGCCGTACGGGGTCGAGCAGATCGTGGAGACCTGCAAGGCCGCGTCGATCCCGCTCGCGCTCCTTCCGGGCGACGACCAGCCGGACCCCGCGTTCGCTTCCCTCGGCACCGTGTCGGCCGAGTGCACCCATCGCCTGTGGCAGTACTGCGTGCACGGGGGGCCGGCGAACTCCCGCAACCTGCTCGCGTTCGCGGCCGACCTCATCGGGCGCCCGACCGAGTGGCGGGAGCCCGCTCCGCTGCCGCGGGCCGGCCTCTACCACCCGGAGGTCGGGGCGTGCGGCTTCGAGGAGATCGTCTCGCGGTGGATCGAAGGGGCCCCCGCCGCCGCCATCGTCTTTTACCGCGCGCATGTCCAGGCGGCCAATGTCGCCCCCGTCGACGCGCTCGTGCACGCCTTGCGCGCGCGCGGCGTGAACGCACTCCCGCTCTACGTGTCGAGCCTCAAGGACCCGGTCTCCGCGGACCTCGTGGAGGGCATGCTCGAGCACACGCGGGTGCGCCTCGTGCTGAACGCCACCGGGTTCGCGGTCTCGGCGCCGGGCGCCCTCGCGCGGCGCCGATCCCCCTTCGACACGAGCGGCCGGCCGGTGCTCCAGGTCGTGCTCGCGGGGGGCCGCGAGGAGGACTGGGAGAGCGGGACGCAGGGGCTCTCCGCGCGCGACATCGCGATGAACGTGGCGCTCCCCGAGGTGGACGGCCGCATCATCGCCCGCGCGGTGTCGTTCAAGTCCGAGGCGAGGTTCGATGCGCTGACCGAGTGCCCGATCGTCGCGTATGCCCCGCGCGCGGACCGGGTCGCATTCACCGCCGATCTGGCGCGTGCGTGGATCGACCTCGCGGAGACGCCCGCCGGCGAGCGCCGGGTCGCCATCGTGCTCGCGAACTACCCGAACCGGGACGGGCGGCTCGGCAACGGCGTCGGGCTCGACACCCCGGCCGGGACCATCGAGCTCCTGCACGCGCTCGCTGCCGCGGGCTACCGGATCGGCGGCATCCCCCCGAGCGGCAACGCCCTCATCGAGGCGATCGTGGCCGGCCCGACCAACGCGGGGGTCGCCGGGCGCGAGATCCGCGAGCGGCTCGCCCTCGACGACTACCTCGCGTTCTTCGCCGCCCTCCCCGGGGCGGTGCAGGGGGCCGTCCGCGAGCGATGGGGGGAACCTGAGGGCGACCCGTTCTTCCTGGAGGCGGCGGAAGGCACCGGCGCGAGCGCGGGGGCGGTGCCGGTGCCGGGCGCGGCGTTCGCGATCCCGGCAATCCGCTTCGGCAACGTCACGGTCGGGCTCCAGCCGGCGCGGGGCTACCACATCGACCCCGCCGCCACCTACCACGACCCCGACCTCGTCCCCCCGCACGGCTACTTCGCGTTCTACGCCTGGCTGCGGGCCCGGGTGCACGCCGTGGTGCAAATGGGGAAGCACGGAAACCTCGAATGGCTGCCCGGCAAGGCCCTCGCCCTCTCCGCCGCGTGCTTTCCGGAGGCGGCGCTCGGCCCCCTGCCGCACGTCTATCCGTTCATCGTCAACGACCCGGGCGAGGGCACCCAGGCGAAGCGCCGCGCCCAGGCGGTCATCGTCGACCACCTCACCCCGCCCCTCACCCGGGCGGGGACCTATGGTCCGCTCGCCGACCTCGAGCGCCTCGTCGACGAGTACTACGAGGCGTCGGGGGTGGACCCGCGGCGTCTCGCGGTCCTCCGCGACGAGATCCTCGAGCTGGTCGCCCGTCTCGGACTCGACCGGGACTGTGGCATCGCGCCCGGCGACGACGCGGGGTCAGCGCTCGGCAAGCTCGACGCCTATCTCTGCGAGCTCAAGGAGATGCAGATCCGGGACGGCCTGCACGTCTTCGGCCGGAGCCCGGACGAGGAGCGGCTTCTCGACCTCCTGGTCGCGCTCGTGCGCGTGCCCCGCGGCGCGGACGAGGGCGCGAGCGCGTCCATCACCCGGGCGCTTGCCCGCGATCTCGGGCTCGACGGCTTCGACCCGCTCGACTGCGATCTCGGGGCCGCGTGGACCGGGGCCCGACCCGCGGCGCTCGCCAACGCGCTCGCCAACGGCCAAGCGGCGCCGTGGCGGACGGCGGGGGACACCGTCGAGCGCCTCGAGGCGCTTGCGCGCGCCCTCGTCGGCGGAAGCCGCCCGTGCCCGGAGACGTGGGCCGGCACCCGGGCGGTGCTCGCGGAGGCGAACGAGCGGATCCGGCCCGCGGTCGAAGCGTGCGCGGAGGCGGAGATCCGGGGGGTGCTCACCGCTCTCGACGGGCGCTTCCTCGAGCCCGGGCCGTCCGGCGCCCCGACCCGCGGTCGGCCCGACGTGCTCCCGACCGGGCGCAACTTCTACTCCGTCGATACCCGCACCGTCCCCACCGCGGCCGCCTGGCGGCTCGGCTGGAAGTCCGCGGAGCTGCTCGTCGAGCGCCACCGCCAGGAGCAGGGCGAGTGGCCGCGGCGGATGGCGCTCTCCGCATGGGGCACGTCGAACATGCGCACCGGGGGCGACGACATCGCCCAGGGGCTCGCCCTGATGGGGGTGCGCCCGGCGTGGGAGCCGAGCTCCGGGCGGGTCACCGGCTTCGAGATCCTCCCCCTCAGCCTCCTCGACCGCCCGCGGGTCGACGTGACACTACGGGTATCGGGGTTCTTCCGTGACGCGTTCCCGGCCCAGGTCGCGCTCTTCGACGCGGCCGCGCGCGCGGTGGCCCGCCTCGACGAGCCCGAGCGCGGCAACCCGCTCGCCACCGCCTACGCGGCCGACGTCGCGCGCCTCGCGGCCGGCGGGGCGTCGCGGGCGGACGCCGAGCGCCGGGCTGGATACCGGGTCTTCGGCTCGCGTCCCGGCGCCTACGGGGCGGGACTCCAGGCCCTCATCGACGAGCGGGGATGGCGCGAGGAGGCCGACCTCGCCCGCGCCTGGATCGTGTGGGGCGGCTACGCATACGGCGGTGAGGCGGAGGGCTCCGCGGAGCACGCGATGTTCGAGACGCGCCTTCACGGGGTGGAGGCGGTGGTCCACAACCAGGACAACCGCGAGCACGATCTCCTCGACTCCGACGACTACTACCAGTTCGAGGGGGGCATGGCGGCGGCGGTGCACCACCTCTCGGGGGCGCGCCCGGCGGTCTGGCACAACGACCACTCGCGTCCCGAGAGCCCCCGGATACGCCGGCTCGAAGAGGAGATCGCCCGCGTGGTGCGCGCCCGGGTGGTCAACCCGAAGTGGATCCGGGGGGTCATGCGGCACGGCTACAAGGGCGCGTTCGAGATGGCGGCGACGGTGGACTACATGTTCGCGTTCGCGGCGACCGCGCGCGCAGTCGGCGACCACCACTTCGACGCGGTGTTCGAGGCCTATGTCGAGGACCGCGAGGTTCGCGCGTTCTTCGACGAGAACAACCCGGCCGCGCTCCGCGAGATCGCCGAGCGGCTCGCCGAGGCGGTCGAGCGCGGGCTGTGGCGCCCGCGCTCGAACTCCGCCCACGTCGTCCTCGAAGACCTCGCGGCCGGGTGAGCCCCCCGGCCACCCGGCCGCGGCACTCCAGGGCGTTGCCGGCCGCGGCCGCGGCGCTAACCCGGTATGCCGCGATGTCGAGCGCGGTCCACGACTCGCCCGAGCCAGTCGAATCCGCCCCACGTTATCGACAAGATCCGGACCGTGCGGGTGTCCTCGCGGACCTCCAACGCGATCACCCCTTTGCCGGCGCTCGGGATCGCGCGGAGACCGGGCGTTATCTCGTCTCTCCTGGTTCCACGGTAAGGGTTCTCGGCGAGAGAACTGGCATCCTTGTCGAGAGCGGCGATCTTCTCCGCGACGGATCGAGGCGTCGTGTGTTCGAGCAGGAAGCTGGCGATCCGGGCGATATCTCTCGCGACGAGCGGATGCCGGACGACCCTAAACCGGGTCATCGCTTCCGCGGTTCGCGAGCATCCGTTCGAGCATTCGCGTGAAGTCTCCCGGGGCGTGTTCCACGAATTCGCCATCCGGGGTCTCGGCCCGGCGGCGGATCTCTTCCACCATGGCGTCCAGCATGGCCCTGCGCTCGCCTTCTTCTTCCCGAAGCCTCTGAATGCCGGCCGCGACGACGGCGCTCACCGACCCGAACTCGCCCCGCTCCACCGCTGCCTTCGCGAAGGCATGGTGCTCGTCGATAAAGGACACAGCAGACTTGACGGTCATGCCGGAACGGTATCACGTGGTCATACCGGCATCAACGACCCTCGCCCTCCGATGGTTTATGCCGAAGTTAGCGAATTTATCGGTTTTCCATAATATCGCTAACTTTGGTATAAACGGCCGATGAACCCGCAGGTCCGGGTCGATCACACGAGTTCGCAAACGGTCATACTTTGGGGCGCGCCGCCCGGAAGCCGTGCTCGCCCGGCCACCTCGGTCCGCGGCTACCCCTCTTCCGCCCGCAGCCCGAATCGGCTCCCGGTGAGAGATGGTATCCGCCCCGTCGTTTGGATCCCGGGAGACCGCGGACACCGCACCGTTCAGCGCAGCCCGCCTCTCTCCGTTCTCCGAGTAGCGAGCTGCCCCACGCCTTCGCTCACGCTTCCATCCCGGATTCGATTTCCAGCGACAGGCGGTTGCGAAGTAGACTTGCGCTGGCGATGGTCGGCCACACCTCACGGAGCGACACGAGCCGCGGCGCTGAGGCTGCGCAGCTTGCGGTACTGCGGCGCATGGGGCCGGGTGGCCGACTCCGGGCCGGGCTCCGTTTCAGCCGCTCGATGATCGCTCTCTCTCGTGCTGCGTTGCGGGCGCGAAACCCCGGCCTCGACGAGCGGGCGGTGCAGCTCCTCTGGATCGAGCAGAACTACGGTGCCGACCTCGCGCGAGAAGTCGAGCGTCACCAGAGAGCCGTCGGATGGACGGGCACGATGACCTCGTCACCGCGCTGACGCCGTTCATCGACCTCCTGGACCGTCTGGGAGTCGCTTGGTACGTGGGCGGCTCCGTTGCGAGCACGGTACACGGCCGCTTTCGGGCCACGAGCGCGGTTAGGTCAGCCGTGTCGCCCTCGTGACGGCCGCATTGCCGGAGCAAGCGGTCGCGAAGCCAGGGTTCTTCGCGAGGTCAACCGGCGAACATCTCGTCGAGGCGGCGCTGCATCTCCTCCTGGGAGAGCGGCTCGATGAGCTGCGAGACGATCCAGACGTGGCCGAAGGGGTCCTCGATGCGTCCCGCGCGGTATCCGTAGAACTGGTCGCCAACGGGGATGAGGACCTTGGCGCCCGCCCGCTCCGCCGCTTCCACCGTCGCGTCCGCGTTCTCGACGTCGAGCGCGAGCCGGACCGGCGTTCCGCCGAGCGAGCGCGGTTCGGCGGTGCCGAAGTCGGGGTTGTGCTCCGCGAGCATGACGGTCGCGGTCCCGATCCGGAACTCGGTGTGGACGATGCTCCCGTCGGGGGCGGTGAGCCGGGGTCCGGACTCTACCGCCCCGAATGCCCGGGCGTAGAAGTCGAGCGCCGCGCCCGCGTCGACGACGGTGATGTAGGGGGAGACGTGGTTGGCGGACATGGAGGTGCTCTGCGGGTGGCCGGGAGGCGGCAGTGTAGCCTCGCCCGACGCCGGGAAAAGGGGTAGGGTGCACAGCCCGTCTCCACATGCGCGATCATCGGGGCGGAGTCGCGAAATGGAGGGAGTCCGGTGGGCTTGGCGAATGCGAAGATTCATCTGCGGAATCCAAGACTGCCGGAGCTGGAGGCGGTAGAGATTGACGCGTTGGCGGATACCGGGGCGGTGCATCTGTGCATTCCGGCGCACATCCAGATTCAGCTTCAGCTCGAGGAGATGGACACCAAGGAGGTGACCCTGGCCGACGGGAGCCGGAAGCTCGTGCCGCACGTGGGACCAGTCGAGCTGCGTTACCGGAACCGGGTCGGCTTTGCGGGCGCGTTGGTAATGGGAGACGAGCCCTTGCTCGGGGTGATCCCGATGGAAGACATGGATTTGGTCGTCGTGCCCAGGACGAGAGAGGCAATCGTCAATCCGCTCAACCCCAACGTGGCGTCTTCCATCGCCAGGCAGGCAGCCCGCCCGGGCCACGACGAACTCGACCTCACGGCGTCGTCCGGTGGACGAGGCTTGTGTGCAGAGGTCGAGGTGGCTACAGTAGCTACATTATGGCGATGATGGTCGGCTCGCGGGAGCTCAAGAACCGGTTGGGGACCTACCTCCGCCAGGTAAGGAGTGGAGCGACGATCGTGGTAACGGATCGCGGTGCTCCGGTCGCCGAGCTTCGGCCCGTATCGCCCGCCGCGACGGAGGAACAGGAAAGACTGGACGCCCTCGTCGCGGCCGGTCTGCTCGCCCCCCGAACGAGCGCCCGGTTGGCCGAACGGGAGCCTTTCTCGGTCAAGGACGGCGATGTTTCGGATGCCATCCGCGAGGAACGCGAGGACCGCCTTTGATCGCGTACTTCGACTCGAGCGCCCTGGTCAAGCGCTACCTCCGGGAGAGCCATAGCGATCGCGTGCTGGTGCTCCTGAAGGAAACCACCCCCGCGACGAGCCGGTTCTCCTCCGTGGAGATTGCATCCGCCCTTGCCCGGCGGTGCCGTGAAGGACGCCTGGACGATTCCCTTCGGCATCGATTGCTGCGAGACCTGGACGACGATCTGGACTCGTTCTATCTCGTGGAGCTCATGCCGGAGGTCGTTCGGACGGCTCGCGAGCTGCTGGAGCGAAATCGGCTGCGGGCGGTGGATGCGCTGCAGTTGGCGTCCTCGCTGGTGCTGCAACGCCGCGTTCAGAGCCCGGTGCTCTTCGTCGCCTTCGATCGAGCGCTGAACGAGGCGGCGATCCGGGAAGGCGCCGAAGTCCTTGGTGCGGGAGCGGGGCGAGTGTGACGCCGGGATCTCTCGCATGGCTCCGCGAGAGACGCGTCCTGGCCGACGGGCTCACCGAGGACGAGTCGGTTTCGGATCGGCAGTCCGGAATCCTTGCGGCGGTTCGAGGGAGTGGCGGCGGGCCCCTCAACGTACGCGTGGGGGCGGCGTGAGGGGCGGGGCGCTGATGATCCAGGGCACCGGCTCGGATGTCGGGAAGTCGACGATCGTCGCGGGCCTTTGCCGGGTCGCGCGCCGGCGCGGGCTCTCCGTCGCCCCGTTCAAGCCGCAGAACATGTCGAACAACGCGGCGGCGTGCCCCGGCGGGGGCGAGATCGGGCGGGCGCAGGCGCTCCAGGCGCGCGCGGCGGGGATCGCCCCGACGGTGGACATGAACCCGGTGCTCCTCAAGCCCCAGTCCGACCGGACCTCGCAGGTGGTGGTGCACGGGCGCGCGGTCTCGACCCTGGAAGCGGCGGACTACCTCGCGCGGCGCGACCGGCTCCTCGCCCCGGTGCTCGAGAGCTTCGAGCGGCTGGCGGGAGCGTTCGATCTCGTGATCGTCGAGGGGGCGGGAAGCGCGGCGGAGACGAACCTGCGCGAGCGCGACATCGCCAACATGGGCTTCGCCCGCCGCGCGGGGGTCCCGGTCTGCCTCCTCGCGGACATCGACCGCGGCGGGGTCATCGCCTCGCTGGCGGGGACCCGGGTGGTCCTCGACCCTGCCGACGCGGCGATGGTGAGGAGCTTCGCGATCAACAAGTTCCGGGGCGATCCGGCGCTCTTCGAGGACGGCGTGCGCGACATCGAGCGCCGCACCGGCTGGCCGTGCCGGGGGGTCATCCCGTGGCTTGACGCCGCCCGCCGGCTTCCGGCGGAGGATGCGGTGGTCCTTGACCGTCGCGCGGAGCGACCGGAGGGATCGGAGCGGGACCGGGTCCGCATCGTGGCCCCGAGGCTCTCGCGGGTCGCCAACTTCGACGACGTCGACCCGCTCCGGCTGGAGCCGGCGGTGGACTTCGCCTTCGTCGCGCCGGGCACCCCGCTGCCCCGCGACGCCGATGTCGTGGTCCTGCTCGGCACGAAGTCGACCCTCGGCGATCTCGCGTTCCTGCGCTCGCAAGGGTGGGACCACGACGTCATCGCGCACGCGCGCGCCGGTGGCCGGGTGCTCGGCCTTTGCGGCGGGTACCAGATGCTCGGCGGGTGGGTGCGCGATCCGGACGGGGTCGACGGCCCGGCCGGCGAAGCGCCCGGCCTCGGACTGCTCGACGTGGAGACGGTGATGCGGGGCGAGAAGTCGGTGCAACCGGTCGCCGGGGCCTGCGCGCGGAGCGGCGCGCCGCTTTGCGGGTACGAGATCCACATGGGAACCACCACGGGTCCCGACACCGCGCGGCCCTTCGCGCACCTCCCGCGAGGTCCGGACGGTGCGGTGAGCGCCGGCGGACGGACCGAAGGCTCGTACGTGCACGGGCTCTTCGCCGGCGACGAGTTCCGCGCCCGCTGGCTGGAGAGCGTGCGCGCCGGAGCGTCGTCGGCGTTCGTCTACGAGCCCGCGATCGAGCAGGCCCTCGACGACCTCGCGGACGGGTTGGAAGCGGCCCTCGACGTGGAAACGCTCCTCGCCGGGGGATGAGCGGGTGCGCCCGTGATTTCGCGTATCCTGAATCTTCCGATCCCACGGGGCGCAGGGGAGGCCGGGCCGGCATGGGCGAGGAGCGGTGGACGATCGATCCGCGGCCGAGCGAAACGGAGCACCGCGAGGACGGCACCCTCAAGCGCGAGGTCTGGGCGCTGCCGCTCGAGGAGGCGTTCCTGGACGCGTTCCTCCGCGACGTGTTCGGGCGCCACTTCGAGGGGATCCGTTTCGGCCCCCTGATTCAGGGCGCCGCCTACGAGTGGAAGTGTCCGGGCGCACCGAAGCGCATCAGCCTCTACGACGGCTACCTGACCGTCATGTTCGACAACGGGGGGCACTTCCACCTTTGCATCGGCGAGAACCGGGGCTCGGAGTCGAATCCCACGCCGCCCGACCTCCGCGCCCATCGCCGGCCCTCGCGGGCGCAGATCTTCCGGGGCTGCGACTCCGACGCGAAGCCGCTCATGTGGGGCTTCGAGATGTGGAACGGCAAGGGCGAGAACGGCCTCTCGATCTTCTTTCCGAGCCCCTTCCTCGGGGACGACGACTCCCTTCTCGATCCCCCCGACTTCAGCCGACTCGCGGCCTGGCGCTCCATCGCGAAGCGGTGGCTCGGCCGGGAGCCGGAGGCGCTCGACGCGGAGGGGGCCGGATTCCGCAAGTCGGGCCATTAGCCGCAATTCATGAGCCCCGTCCGATGCAAGTGAATTTGTAACGGAGGACATGTATGGTTCGATCACCAAGATACGAAGGAACATGCGTCATGAAGAAACTCACTCTCACCACGCTCACTCTGGCCGCTGTCGCCGTCGTTGGGGCGAGCCTCGGGCTCGCCGGCGATGCCGGTGCGCAGGAGCGCAAATTCATCTCCATCGGCACCGGCGGGCCGACCGGCGTCTATTTCGTCGTCGGGAACTCGGTCTGCCGCATGGTCCACAAGGAGGCCGCGGAAGGCCGCAAGAAGGGCCGCAAGCACGGGATCCGCTGCGCCGCCCCCTCGACCGGCGGCTCGACCTACAACATTGGTCAGATCTGCCAGGGCGAGCTCGATTTCGGTGTCGCCCAATCCGATTGGCAGCACCATGCGGTCAACGGGAGCTCGAAGAAGGTCACGAACTGTCCGGGCCTGCGCGCGGTGTTCTCCGTGCACCCGGAGCCCTTTCATCTCATCGCCGGCGACGGCTCCGACATCGCGTCCTTCACGGATACCAAGGGCAAGCGCATGAACATCGGCAATCCGGGCTCGGGCCAGCGCGGCACGACCGAGGTGCTGATGAGCGGCTACGGCATGACGAGCGACGACCTCGCGGTGGCGACGGAGCTGACCTCGACCGAGCAGTCGCAGGCCCTGTGCGACGGCAAGATCGACGCCTACGGCTACACCGTCGGGGTGCCGAATGCCGGCGTCTCGGTAGCCACCGACGGTTGCGACGCCTACATCGTCAATCTCGTGGGCGAGGTCGAGCAGAAGCTGGTCGCGGACAATCCGTTCTACGCATTCACGACCATACCCGCCGGGACCTACAAGACCACCGCCGAGGACGTGACCACGTTCGGGGTGATGGCGACCTTCGTCAGCCACGAGAACGTGCCCGAGGACGTGGTCTACGAGGTCACCCGGGCGGTGATGGAGAACCTGGACGACTTCAGGTCCCTGCATCCCGCCTTCCAGAACCTCGATCCCGCGACGATGATCAAGGACGGTCTCTCGGCGCCTCTCCATCCGGGAGCGGCGAAGTACTACAAGGAACAGGGCTGGATGTAGCCCCGGCTCCTCGCGGCCGGCACCCGGGAACCGGGTGCCGGCCGCATCCCTTCTTCACGGTCCGTTGCCGGCCCGGCCGGCGCGAACGGCCCGCGGGGACGCGGGAGCTGAGCACGGGGGCTCGTGACGGACCACGATTCGAACGGGGCGGCTGCCTCCCCCGGTTCCGACCGGACCCTGGAGGAGGTCGAGTATCAGGGCCGCCGGCAGGGCCCGCGACTGGCGGTGCTGGTCAGCGTGCTTTGCTTCGCGTGGTCGATCTATCAGCTCTGGATCGCCTCTCCTTTCCCCTTCATGCTCGACTTCGCCATCATCGGCGATGTACCCGCACGGGGAATTCACCTCTCCTTCGGGCTCCTGCTCTGCTTCCTGATCTATCCGCTTTCGCGCGGCCGGGGCGGGCGCGGCCTGTCCCTCCTTGACGTCGCCTTTGCCCTGCTCGCCTGGGGGGCGGCCTTCTACCTGTTCCTCGGCTGGGGCGGCCTCGTATCTCGCCAGGGCGTGCTCTACGTCTGGAACGGCATTCCGGTCGAAGCGATCCTCGGCGGGGTCGGAATCGCGCTCCTGCTCGAAGCCACTCGGCGGGCCATCGGCATCCCGCTCGTCATCGTCTGCGCGGTCTTCCTCATCTATTCGATCTTCGGGCAGTCGATGCCGGACATCGTGTCGCACAAGGGGCTCAGCCTCAACCGGCTGATCGGCTATCAGTGGCTGACGGGCGAAGCGGTCTTCGGCATCCCGCTCAGCGTCTCGGTCAGTTTCGTGTTCCTGTTCGTGCTGTTCGGCGCCCTCCTCGACAAGGCGGGGGCGGGAAAGTACTTCCTCGCCCTCTCGTTCGCGCTGGTCGGGCGGTTCAGCGGCGGTCCGGCCAAGGCGGCGATCCTGGCTTCGGGCATGACGGGCATGATCTCCGGCTCGTCGATCGCCAATGTCGTCACCACCGGCACGTTCACCATCCCCGTCATGCGGCGGATGGGAATGCCCGCGGTCAAGGCCGGCGCGATCGAGGTCGCCGCCTCGACGAACGGCCAGATCATGCCGCCGATCATGGGGGCGGCCGCCTTCATCATCGCCGAGTTCATCGGCATCTCGTACTTCGACGTGGTCGTGGCCGCGGCGATCCCCGCAACGCTGAGCTACGTCGCACTGCTGTACATCTCGCACCTGGAAGCCCAGAAGCTCGGCCTCGCCGGGTTGCCCAGAGCGGAGATCCCGCCGCTCCGCGCAACCTTCCTGAGCGGCCTGCACCACCTGATTCCGATCATCATCCTCGTCTACCTGCTGATCGTCGAGCGGTGGAGCGCCCACAGCGCGGTGTTCTATTCGATCCTTTCGCTGATGGTCATCATCGTCGCCCGCCAGGTCGTCGCCTCGGCCCGCGGCGCCGGCTCAGGGATGGGCGAGGCGGTGCGCGACGGCTTCACCGAGATCTATCTCGGCATGGTCGCGGGGGCGCGCAACATGATCGGCATCGCGGTGGCGGTGGCCGCGGCCGGGATCATCGTCGGCTCGGTCTCCTCGACCGGTCTCAACAACGCCATGGTCGGCGTGGTCGAGGCAATCGCCGGCAGCAACGTCTACATTCTGCTCGGACTCACCGCGGTGCTCTGCATCGTCCTCGGCATGGGTCTGCCGACGACCGCGAACTACCTCGTCGTCGCCTCCCTGCTCGGCGGCGTGCTGGTGGAGCTGGGAAACGCCGCCGGCCTCGTCCTGCCGCTGATCGCGGTCCACCTGTACGTCCTTTATTACGGGCTCCTCGCGGATTCGACGCCGCCGGTGTGCCTGGCCGCCTTCGCCGCCTCCGCGATCTCGAGGGCCGATCCCCTGAAGACCGGTGTGCAGTCCTTTCTCTACGACATTCGCACCGCCATCCTCCCGCTCGTCTTCCTGTTCAACACCGAGCTGTTGCTGATTGGCATCGAGAGCATCTGGCATGGCGCCCTCGTCGTGGTCATGTCGCTGCTCGCGATCCTCGCCTTCAGCTCGCTCACCCAGGGCTGGATGTTCGTCAAGGTGAGGTGGTACGAGGGCGTACTGCTCGCGCTCGCCTGCTTCATGCTCTTTCGCCCCGGCTTCTTCATGGACAAGCTCGCGCCGCCCTTCGAGCCCGTCGAGTTCGATGCCTTCGTCTCCGGAGAGTTCACGCCCGAGCCGGGGCGGAACGTCCGGCTTCACGTAACCCGGGAGACCAACTACGGCGAGCGTTACAAGCTGTACCGGCTGGAAACGCCGGAGAACTCCGGGGCGAGCCCTGCGGAGACCTTCGGGGTAGTGCTCGCGCGGGAGGAGGACGGGCGCCATGCGGTGGTCGATCTGGCCTTCAACGGCATGGCGGAGCAGGCGGGCCTCGACTGGGGCGACTATGTCACCGGCGTCGACGTCGAACAGGTCGATCTTCCGGCCAAGGGGCTCGTCTATCCCGTCGGGGTGGCCCTGCTCGGGCTGGTCGGTCTGTCACAGTTCCGGCGCCGGCGGCGGTCCGCCGCCGCGGCGGCGTGACGGGCAAGGCGAGACCGAGGTACTGGCGAGGCTGCGCCTAGCCCGCATATTTCACCGATCTTCGTAGCGAGGGCGCCGGCGAAGCTGCGAAGCAGAACGCCGCGGTAGCGGGCCGCACGGACCGAAAATGCGCGTTCGCGCTGTCGAAGCGGCTTGAGGGAGTACGGCCCGCTACCGCGGCGACCTTGGGAGCGCGAAGCGATGGATCGGCGCCCGCAGCAGGAGATCGGTGAAATATGCGGGCCAGGACCGACGAAACCTGTTTGAAGCCACCCGACTTCGTTTGAAACCCTGGAGCGCGCTACCGGTAGCAGCCTCGTACCTTTCGTCAACGAAACAGCTTTGCAAACTTGAATCAACTGTGAAGATCCGGCTCGATCAAGAACTCTGGACGGTACTTTCCGTCCCCGACCCGGAAACGCAGGGCTCCCGGCGCACGCCTTGCCCGCCGGCGTCGAGGTCGATCGCCCGGCCTTCGGTCGAGACCGCGCCGCAGCAAGGGTTCGCGGCAGTCGCTCATGTGTGTTCTTGCAGCGCCTGCCGGAGCCGGGTTCGATCGATCGGGCCGCCGAGGAAGATCTCGGTGCAGTCCGCTCCCTGCTCGAAGAAGAGCTCGTAGCCGCTCAGGGTGTCGAGGCCGGTGGCCGTCGCGTCGGCGAGAAAGCGGGTATCGATCGGGGTGTAGACCGCGTCGAACGCCCACGCCGCCCCACGCATGAGCGCACGCGGGGCCGGCGTTCCGTCATGGCCGACCATGCCGACCGGAGAGCAGTTGACGATCCCGCGCGCGCCGCTCGCGGCGTCTTCCAGGTTCGCCGTCGCGGTGACCTCCATTGCGGAGCAGGCGGTCCGAAGCGTCGCCGCAAGGGCCTCGGCCCTGGCGCGGTCGAGGTCCACCAGCCGGATGGCCTTCGCGCCGAGCTCGGCGAATCCGAACGCGACCGCTTTTCCGACCCCGCCCGCCCCCACCTGGCAGACCGTGCCGGGTTCGGCGGTTCCGAACGTTGCGCGCCAGGCTGCGATGAAGCCGGTGTGGTCGGTGTTGAACCCGCGTGGACCGTCCGGCCCGAACAACACCGTATTCACCGCTCCCATCGCGCGGACCAGGGAGCTCTCGATCTCGACCCGGGCCGCCGCCGATTCCTTGTAGGGGTGGGTGATGTTGATCCCGTGGTAGTCCCCGGCCGCGCACCGCTCGAACAGCTCGTCGAACCCGACCCCGAGCTCGGCTGGAACCAGCAGGTCGTAGGTGATCTCGATGCCCCGCATGCGGCCCGCGAGCGCGTGCAGCCGCGGGGCCTTTGAGGCGGCGATGTTGTCGCCGATGAGTCCGAGGCGAGCCTTCGTCATGAGCCTTTCCCCCTTGCGGCATGTCTTCGGACACCGGGACCACCGCGGGAATGCCGTAGACTGCCGCGGTCGACGAGAAGACGAATCGCTTCACCCCGCCGGCGACGCAGGCCCGGATCAGTCTTGCGCTGGCCATGCGGTTGTTTCGTCGGTGCCACGCGAAATTTCGCATCGAACGAAGGCGGCCGGCCCGGCCGCGCCGGCGGACCGCGCAAGCTGCGGGGTCCGCCGGGACACGGGAGAGGCGGCCCAATGACAACATCAACGAGTCGTAGTGGTTCGGGCGCCGCGGCCACCGGGAGACCCCGGACACGTCTCGGGATTATACGGCGGGCCGGCGAGTGACTCGCGTTCCGTGCATGGGGTTGCACATCGTTCTTCCTGATTACGCACGAAGCTCAGGTTGGGAGCACGGGATTCCCGGGATCGCCGCCGTCGAGGGACCGTGGGCCTCCTGGGAGCGCGGGCTTGAAGCCCGCATGGACCGCCCGCGGGCTGCAAGCCCGCGATCCCAGGAAACCGGTGGTCCCACCCTGAGTCTTGTACGTCATCAGGTCGTTCTTTTCTCCCGTACCGCTGATCGTGCCGTGAGTGGCGCCGCCGGTGAGGCAAGACGCGGACTCGTGCGCTGCGGATGACCTCCGCCACCGGGCGGGAGCCGCTCGTCGCTATTGCGTTCATGGTGCTCGGGGTGAGCCTGATCCCCGCGATGAACGCCATCGCGAAGTACCTCGCCGGCGAGTACCCCGCGTGGCAGGTGGTGTGGGCGCGCTTCCTCGGGCACTTCCTCTGGATGATGCTCTTCTTCTGGTCGCGGCGAGGGCTGTCGATCCTTCGCACCGCGCGGCCGAAGGCCCAGGCCGTGCGCTCGCTCATCTTCTTCGTCTCGAACGCCTGCTTTGTCACGGCCCTTCCGTTCGTCGAGCTCGCGACCGCGTCCGCGTTGATGTTCACCGCGCCGATCATCGTCACCGTCCTCGCGTTCCCGCTGCTCGGCGAGCGGGTCGGGTTGCCGCGCTGGGTGGCGGTCGCAATCGGTTTCGCCGGCGCCCTCGTCATCATCCGTCCCGCGAGCCGCCTCTTCGACCCTTGGGCGCTGCTGGTGCTCGTCTCGGCCTCCTACTATGCGGTCTACCAGATCTCGACCCGGCGACTGACCTTCGTGGATTCCCCGGAGACCCTCATCATCTACACCGCCGCGGCGGGCGCGCTCGTGACCACCGTCACGATGCCGTGGTTCGCACGCATGCCGGTCTCGCCAGGCGACCTTGCCGCGTTCGCCGGAGTCGGGCTGGTAGGCGCGCTCGCCCACCTGTGCATCGTGCAGGCCCTCAAGCGCGCCCCCGCCTCGACCGTCTCGCCCATCGGCTACTTCGAGCTCGTGACCGCGGTCCTCTTCGGGTACGCCGTGTTCGGGGACCTGCCCGATGCGGCGACCTGGGCGGGCGCGGCCCTCATCATCGGTTCGGGGGCGTGGATCGCGTTTCGCGGCCGCAGCTCCGCCCCGCCCCGGGACCGCGCCCGTGGATGAGAACGGTCGCACGGGGACCGCCCGACGAGGCCGGCCCGGGTGGGCCGTGAATCTTTCCATGTCCCGCCGGACTCGCTAACCTGTGAAGCCGACGGTTCGCCGGCGCCGGGCAGGGCGAACAGGAGGGAGCAGTCACGATGAGCGAGGCAGTCGCCTTCAGTCTGGACGGCCGCGAGGTCGCGGCGGCGGACGGGGAGACCATCTGGCAGGTCGCCGCGCGCGAGGGGGTGGCGATCCCGCATCTGTGCCACTCGGCGGAGCCCGGCTACCGGCCGGACGGCAACTGCCGCGCCTGCATGGTCGAGGTGGAGGGGGAGCGGGTCCTCGCCGCGTCCTGCATCCGCCGCCCGGCCCCCGGCATGAACGTGCGAACGGACACCGAGCGCGCCCGGCATTCGCGCCGCACCGTGTTCGAGCTCCTCCTCGCCGATCAGCCCCCGCGCGAGACCGCCCGCGAGCACGACTCGCGGTTCTGGGGCTGGACGGGTCGGATCGGCCTCGACGAGAGCCGCTTCCCGGTGCGCGAGTCCCCGCCCGCGCCCGACCCCTCCCACCCCGCCATGCGGGTCGCGCTCGACGCCTGCATCCAGTGCAACCTCTGCGTGCGGGCGTGCCGCGAGGTCCAGGTGAACGACGTCATCGGCATGGCCTACCGGGGTCACGGGTCGAGCATCGTCTTCGACTTCGACGATCCGATGGGCGAGAGCACCTGCGTCGCGTGCGGCGAGTGCGTGCAGGCGTGTCCGACCGGGGCGCTCATGGAGGCGTCGCTCGTGGACGAGGCGGGGGTGGACCGGCGCCTCGCGCTGCGGGAGGTCGAGAGCGTCTGCCCCTATTGCGGGGTGGGCTGCCAGATCACGTACCGGATCGGGGGCGACCGGATCGCGGCCGTCGACGGCCGCAACGGGCCGTCCAACGAGCAGCGCCTGTGCGTCAAGGGGCGCTTCGGATTCGACTACGTCGCGCACCCGGACCGGCTCACCCGCCCGCTCGTTCGCCGTGACGACGCGCCGAAGTGCGCGGAGGGCTCGGTCGACCCCGCGAATCCCGGGACGCATTTCCGGGAGGCGAGCTGGGAGGAGGCGCTCGATCGCGCCGCCGCGGGCCTCAAGCGGATCCGCGACCGGGACGGGGGGAACGCCCTCGCCGGATTCGGCTCCGCCAAGGGGTCGAACGAGGAGGCGTACCTCGTCCAGAAGATGATCCGAACCGGGTTCGGGACCAACAACGTCGACCACTGCACGCGCCTGTGCCACGCCTCGTCGGTGGTCGCGCTCCTCGAAGGGATCGGTTCGGGCGCGGTCACCGCCCCGTTCACCTCGTGCGCGGACTCGGACGTGATCATCGTCATCGGCGCGAACCCGACCGAGAACCACCCGGTCGCGGCGACCTTCTTCAAGCAGGCGTCGAAGTCGAAGACCCTCATCGTCATGGACCCGCGCCAGAACGGCCTCGCCCGGCACGCGCGCCACGTGCTCCAGTTCCGGCCCGGCGCCGACGTCGCGCTCCTGAACGCCCTCATCAACGTCATCGTCGCCGAGGGGCTCTACGACCGGCAGTACGTCGCCGCCCAGACCGAGGGATTCGAGAACCTGCGCCGTCACGTCGAGCCGTTCACCCCGGAGGCGATGGCCCCGGTGTGCGGCATCGATCCCGACACCATCCGCACCGTGGCGCGGACCTACGCGAGGGCGGAGGCGGGGATCATCTTCTGGGGGATGGGGATCTCGCAGAGCACGCACGGGACGGACAACGCGCGCTGCCTCATCGCCCTGGCCGCGATCACCGGGCACGTGGGGCGCCCCGGCACCGGGCTGCATCCGCTCCGCGGACAGAACAACGTGCAGGGCGCCTCGGACGTCGGCCTCATCCCGATGGTCTTTCCCGACTACCAGGCGGTCGACGCGGCGGACGTCCGGGCCCGGTTCGAGGACGCCTGGGGCACCAGTCTCGACCCCGAACGGGGGCTCACCGTGGTCGAGATCATGCATGCGATCCTCGACGACGAGATCAAGGGCATGTACATCATGGGGGAGAACCCTGCGATGTCGGACCCTGACATGCAGCACGCCCGCGAGGCGCTCGCCAGGCTCGAGCACCTCGTGGTGCAGGATCTCTTCCTCACCGAGACCGCGTTTCACGCCGACGTGATCCTGCCCGCGTCGGCGTGGCCGGAGAAGGACGGCACCGTCACCAACACGAACCGCCAGGTCCAGCTCGGGCGCCGCGCGCTCGCGCTCCCCGGCGAGGCGCGCCAGGATTGGTGGATCGTGCAGGAGATCGCGCGCCGCCTCGGGCTCGACTGGCGCTACGAGCACCCGCGCGACGTGTTCCGGGAGATGACGGAGGTGATGCCGTCGCTCGACAACATCACCTGGGAGCGGCTCGAGCGCGAGAGCGCGGTGACCTATCCGTGCCTCGGCCCGGAGCAGCCGGGCGAGGACATCGTCTTCGGCGACGGGTTCCCGACCGAGACCGGCCGGGTCAAGCTCGTGCCGGCGGAGATCGTGCCGTCGGTCGAGGAGCCGGACGACGAGTATCCGATGGTGCTCACCACCGGGCGGCAGCTCGAGCACTGGCATACCGGGGCGATCACCCGCCGGGCGGAGATACTCGATGCTCTCGAGCCGGGAGCGGTGGCGAGCCTGTCCCCCGCCGACCTCGGCCGGATGGGCGTGGTGGCGGGGGCCCCGGTACGGATCTCGACCCGGCGGGGGGCCATCGAGATCGCGACCCGGCGCGACCCCGCCGTCCCGCCGGGAATGGTCTTCGTGCCCTTCTGCTTCGCCGAGGCGGCGGCCAACGTCCTCACCAGCCCCGAGCTCGATCCCTTCGGCAAGATTCCGGGCTTCAAGCTCTGCGCAGCGCGCGTCGAGCCGGCCGAGTCCGAGCCCGCCTGATCCGCCCGCCCGCCCGCCCGTCTGGCGCCGCGGTCGCGGTGGGGATCGCTCCGAGCCGGAGCCTGTCCGGTCGCAGAACGCCCGGCCGGCCGCGGTCGACGGCTTGCCTGGACGCCCTCCGACACCGGACGGCCGGTTCTCGTCCGTTGAAGGGAGCCCCGGCACCGATCCGGGTTTGCTTCGGTACCGGCGATACGTCGGGAGGGCAACAGCCCCGAATCTCGGAGTGAAGCGATGCGCCCCGTGCTGATCGCCCACAATGAACCGGACGACTTCCGGGACCTGCTCGCCGCCCGGTTCCCGGACGTGCGGTTCGACTACGCCGCAACGGCCGAGGGCGTCGTCGAGTCGCTCGAGGCGCACGACCCCGAGGTCGTGTTTTCGGTCAAGCATCCCGGATTCCCCGGTCCCGCGCACGCGCCGATTCCACGCCATCCGTCGGTGCGCTGGATCCAGGTGGGGGGCTCGGGGTTCGACCATCTCGCGCCGTGGGACACCGAGCGGATCACGGTGACCAACGGCGCGGGGGTGCTTGCGCCATACCTCGCGGAGAGCGTCACCGGCGCGATGCTTGCCCTCGGCTGCGGGTTCCTCAACTATGGCGAGCAACAACGCGCGCGGCGGTGGCGGCCGGTATCGTTCACTCCGCTCGAGGGGCGGACGCTGCTGGTGGTCGGGTTCGGCCAAATCGGAGAATGCGTCGCCCGCAACGCGAAGGCCCTCGGCATGCGGGTGCTGGGCGTGCGCGGGAGGCCGGCCCCGCATCCGGCCGCCGACGAGATGCACGGCCCGGACGCGCTCGGTGCACTTCTGCCCGAAGCGGACTTCGTGTCGGTGCACGTGCGGCTGAGCGCGGCGACGCACGGGCTCGTTTCCCGCGAGGTGATCGAGGCGATGAAGCCGGGGGCGTATCTCGTCAACACCTCGCGCGGAGCGATCGTCGACGAGACGGCCCTCATCGACGCGCTTCGCTCCGGCCATCTCGGGGGAGCCTATCTCGACGTATTCGAGACCGAGCCGCTGCCCGCCGAGAGCCCGCTCTGGGCGATGCCCAACGTGCTGCTCACCCCGCACGCGTCGGACAACGTCGTCGGCTGGCCGCGACGCTTCGCCGCCCTGTTCGCGGACAACCTCGACCGCTGGCGCGCGGGCGAGCCGCTGCTGAGCCAGGTCACGCCATCGCGTACCTCGTAGCGCGGGCCGCGCTCATCGGGCGCCGGATCGACGGGCCGCCCCCGGAAGAAAGCCCGTCGAGTCCCGTTTTCCAGACCCGGCCGGCCGGCCGGCCAAGGCGCGCTCAGGCGAACGGGCGTGCGATGCTGCCTTCCGAGGCTCCAAGGCGCTCTGGGCGGAGTTTTCCGGTTGATGCGCCGGCCACCGAGCTGGCGGGCGGCGACGGCCGCCGGCGGCAGCGGGTTGCGAAACACCCTGGCGGGGCGGTGATCGTGATCGTGATCGGGGCGAGGGCCGGCATCATGCCGCCGAGATGAATCGGGTGGCACGTGCCCTGTCCGGCCAGATCGCCGTCCGCCGCGAGGACGGCGGTCGAGAAACACCATCCAAGCCGCACGACCGCCGACCGGGCGGTCTGATAGAGGGAGATCGCCATGGTGTCGGCGATTCCCTCCAACGCGTTGCGGACGACTTCAAGGCGTGTCGGATCGATATCGTGAGCCATCGCCGTACCCCAGCCCGCCGTTCGCCTCACGCCACGGCGAAGGCGCGCTCAATGTCTTGGCCGGTCGGATGATTCGAACATGCGCGGCCACCGGAAGAGGCCAGGTACAGGCGCCGGTGCGTGTCAATCGGCGAAATCGTGGCGGCCTCGTTCCCCGGACATTGCCTCGGGCGAGCCAATTGGGCGCAGGCGGTGGCGGGATTCACGGAGCGCCGGAGGAATTCGAGCCGGACAGGTTGATGCGATGGTCAACCGGACGCGCGCCCCTGCCGGCCGGCTTCAGTCCTTGTCCGGCAAGTGAACCGGTAGAATCCGGAGACACGGTGCAAATCGGCCCCATTCGGCGCCCACGGTTTGCCTTGCCCGTGTCCCTGCGGATTCCTGGGAGCGGAAGCCGTCCCAGGGGGCGCGGGGCCGGTGGTTGGAGCGTCGGGAAGCGGGGAAGAAGGAATGCACGGTTCGATCGGGCTTGGTGTGGACGTAGGCGGCACCTTCACCGACATCGTGCTGCTGTTCCCCGACACCTGCGCCGGGAGGTTCCCTCACGAGTCGATCCGCGCACCGGCGAGGACTCACCGCTGGACGAGCGCGCGGTACGTGAAGCGGTACAGCGTCTCCCGGCTACCGGTCGGATGAGGAAAACGTGCAGATTACCGGTCTGCGGGCCCTGGCCCGTGGGCTCTCGGATACGCCTCGAGTGCCGGACCGACTGGAATTCACGTCCGTCGAGGGGTGGCGGCCGTCGGGTATGCGCAAGTGCCATTTCGGCCCCGAGCACGGCTGGATTCAGACCGACGTGATGGGTCGAATCGATTTGACGGCCCAACCGGTCAGGGGGCCGGCGATCATCGGGGAGGACAACTCGCTGACCGTCGTTCTGCCCGGATGGACGGCCCGGCTCGACGAGTGGTCCAACATCGTGCTCGAGAGGAGTGGGACAATCCGATGAAGTCGAACGGCGACAGCAGCGTCGGTCGTAGCAGGCGGGGCCGTGCGGGGAACCGGTGTTTCGATTCGGTTCTCCGGACCACGCTCCCGGCCATGAAGCACTCCCGGAACATTCCGCTTCGCTGTTCCTGTTGCGATCCCGGTGTTCTTGCCTGCTCGGCGGTCCGCCGGCCCAAGTCCCATGGCGGAACGACATGACGCGGCCCGGAGCCAACACCCGGGAGTTTCTGTACGAGCAGCTACCCATCATTGCGGGACTGATTGTCCTCGGGATCATCGCGGCATTTCTCCAGCACGGTTTCCTTCCCGGCTCGGACGTGGAATTTCCACTCGCCGGCGCGCGCGTGCCGTTGTGGCACCTCGTATGGATGGGGTTCTGGACCGGCTACACGATGGCACTGGTCGGTGAGGCGGCCGGAATCTTTGCGCTTCCCTACTCGATGTCGGTACTTCAGTTCACCAGCTTCCACGTGACACCTACCGTACAGCTCGTCACTCTTCTCAATCCGCTCGGAGCCCTGTTCGGTTATCGCCGAAACCGGCAGTGGCATCCGGGCTTCGCGGCTTGGGTCTGTATCGGCGGGATGGTCGGCGGATTGGTCGGTCCATTCGTGCGCATGGAAATGCTGTCCGATGCCGAACCATTTCGCCTGGCGGTGGGGGTCGCGCTCGCCGTGGCAGGATTTCACCTGTGCAACGCGGCGTGGCGGGGTTTCTCCATCCGCCGCAGACCGGAGGGAATCGAGCGCAAGTTCGCGGCGGAAGCTGCGGTCCGGAGGGCGGCCGGACTTTCCCCCGCCGGAATCCCTGCCGGGGTGGGTATCGAGACGGTGGCGCGCTCGGGCGGGAAGCTGACCATCGGTTATTGGGGCGAGTCCTGGACCGTGGATCTTCGGTTCCTGTTTGCCGTAGGCGCCGTGGTCGGAGTGGTTTCGGCCGCGCTCGGAGTCGGGGGCGGGTTTCTCCTTGTGCCAATCTTCTCGCTGTGCTACGGGCTGCCGATGTATGTACTCGTGGCGGCAACGATCCCTTACGTGATTGTTCTCTCCGCCGTCTCGTTGTTCACCTATGGCGTCATCGTTCCCGCCGTGACCGACGTTGTGATTCCCCCTGAATGGGCATGGGGGTTGCTGGTTGCGGCGGGCGGAGTTCTGGGGTCGTGGTGTGCCGCGAAGACACAGCGCTATGTGCCCGAACATTTCCTGAAACTCATGCTCGGCGGAATCACCGGCCTTGCCGGTGCGCTCTACGTCGCAAGCTTCTTTTTGCCGCTCCCTTTCCGCCTCTAGCCCGCAAATCTCACCAGCTTCCTGCTGCGGACACCGATCCATGCACTGTGACGGGCCGTACTCCCGCAAGCCGCTTCGACAGCGCGAATGCGCTAGTGTCGACTACGCCTTCAGCGCCTTTCGGTCCGTGCGGCCCGCCACAGCACTGTTCTGCTTCGCAGCTTCGCCGGTGCCCTCGCGACGAAAGTTGGTGAGATTTGCGGGCTAGGTGACTGTCGGATTTGCGAGTGCTGATCTAGGATTGGCCAACCGGCGGGAGAGGGCAAGGCGGAGAAGTGGATGTCGGACAGGTTTCGAACGGTCGACCTGAATACGCTGTACCTGCTTCCGCCGACGGTCCAGGACTGGCTTCCGGCGGACGATTTCGCGCGTATGCTTGAAGCTGGGAGAGCAGTTCCGGGCGGAGGGCGAGGAGCCGCTCGCTCGTGCGGGGAGCGCGGGCGAGGAAGACGAACCGCCGGGCGAGGCGGTCTTCGCTTGTCGAAACGTGACCCGGTGCGGGAACATCAAGAAAACCTTGGGGTTGCGGTGGTTCTCGATTCGGGGCGGGGAAGCGGCATCTGGAGCGTGGACGCTCGCCCGCATGGCATGGAGCCTGAACCGGATGCACGCAATGGGGACTCCATGACGGGCAGGGGGCATCCATGATCGGGTTCCGGTGGCTCGCGAGGGCAGCGTCCGGCGGCCCGCTATCCCGGCTTCGGGGCCGCGCGGAGCGATCCACAGCCTTGGGGCTCGGTCCGGCCCGGCGATGCACGCGGCGCTCAGGTTACGCGTCGCCGTTCGCCCATGCTCCGATCCCCAGACCCGACCGCCTCCTCTGGTAGAGTTCATCGTACACCGCCATGCGCAACCGACTTCTACCCTATCTTCCCTTTGTCGTCCTGGTGATCGCGATCATCATCGCGATCACCCACATTCACGTCTATTGGTGAGCAGGCCCGGTACCGATTCGTGTCATTGGAGGAGGACCGCCACGTGCCGCTCACGAAGGAGAGGACCTCGTCGAGACCCGGATGGGCATTGTCATTCATGCCGATCCTCCAACATCGACGGCGGGCGCACCGTCGCATTCGGCAGGATGCCCGGAGCGGATGGGCGACCGCGACGGCAAGCAGCGTCCGGTTCATGAGCCGAACCACGCGTCCTGAATCAATGCCGCCCGGGGGCCACCGCGGCACCGAAAGGGTCCGCATGCCGAGGCACGCTCCGGTCGGGGACGGGTACCGGGGCCCGAATGTCAATCAGTTGACAGACGAGCGAGGTACCCGCGCTAATACTCGTTGCAGGGTTCCGCGCGGGCGGTTGGACCGGGTGGCGGCGTTTCGGGCGCAAGCGCCCCGCTGCGTAAGGAGTTGTTTCGTGCTGATCAAGTCCATGGCGGGAGATTTCGAGATTTCAATCGCCGGCTTCGAAACGGAGGGTCATCATCTGGTGATGATCGGCAAGATGGGCGTATGGGATGCGAGAACCTATTTTGCGCCGCGCGACCTGCTCGCCCTTGTGTCCAAGTTGATGAGCCGTTCCGTGCTCCTTTATCTGCTGCGTTTGCCGTACCTGTTTATTCGGGAGAAATCCCGCGAATCCAAGAGTAACCGAGGAGTGGCAGATGACTGACGATACAACCCCTTATGGGCTGCGACCTGAAGTCGAGGCGGCATGGAACTTTCCCCTTTTCGAGGCATTGACCGGTCGTCGGTCGCGGCGTTTCGGTTTCGGCATGGAATTGGCGCACGGCCCCTTTGTATATCGATCAGACAAGGAGCCCTATCCCCTTTCGGAACATGAGACCGCCCTGCTGGTTGCTGCGGCGACTGGAGCGACCGGCGCAATCCTGTGCGAGGGCGACACCCAGGGCGGCATGGTGAAATCGGTCGGCCGAACCCATCCGAGTGCGGTCGGCGCACATCGAAC
Organism: Gammaproteobacteria bacterium; assembly: GCA_965223775.1. Classification (GTDB taxonomy): domain Bacteria; phylum Pseudomonadota; class Gammaproteobacteria; order HK1; family HK1; genus JAJDXW01. The sequence goes on from OZ245021.1 coordinate 687,343, forward strand.
GGTCCTGTTCTTTACAAATGACGATGGATTGTTCCTGTATCAGGGAACAAAGCAAAAGATGTCGAAAATGAAGGAATATGAGACAGTTGAAGACCGCGACAAGGTAATGGGATTCTACGACGAACATACGGTCAAGCTCGGCGACGGCCGTTTCGACCTGCCCCGGTCCGAACCGGGTCTGTTTGCTCACAATCTCTGGGTTACCAACCAGCCTGGCACGACCCTGTTCATGCCGGTGACGGATGTAAGCCAGGATCTTATCCGACTCATGGTGAACATGTGCGATGCCCGTGGAGGCGCCCGCTATACGAGGGGAGGAGGTTACTTCATCGTCGACGAGCGCAAGGGAATGCGACCGGCCGGGTGCGAAAAGTGGGCGCGCAACGGACTGCTCAATCGCAGCAAGCCACTTCCGCTCGGGCGCCTTGAAAAGATCATCGTCAGTTGGCTCTGTGCCGAGGGAGCCATGATGGGGACCTTGATGCAGCTTGCGATGGCTGCGACCGGCCTCGGCGGCTGGATGCACGGTGGATTCACACCGCTCGTGGTGATGGGCGGTACCCCGCTCTGCAAGGGCCTTGGCTTTCGTTTCGTGACTTCCAGGGAAGATCCGCTTCCAAATCCCGTCGGACTGGACGGCTATTTCGAGGGCTTCTGTCCTCCTTACTTCAAGGACATGGATTCAGCGGTTGACGCCGCGATTGCAGGAATGGGGGAGAAGCTTGACGACTGGGAACGTCGCGGAATGGTTCTCCCCCACAAGGTGAGCAACGAGGAGTTCGAGAAGGCTGTTCCGGGGACTAGCGAAGAAGGCGTGGCCTGTGTAAAGGACATCTGTCGCTACATTTACGAAGAATACGGAAAATTTCCAGCCTTCAATGACACGATGCATTTGCTCTATTTTATCCAGGCTCATCATCTTGACGTAGAATTCTACGACAAGTATTTCAAGGAGGGTTCGACTCTGAGTACGCACCGGGAGCACTTTCAGCGTTGGCATCGTGACTCGAATATTCCACACCGCATGCGAGAGGAAGTCCAGAAATGACACGAATCCTGAAGCGCTCGCCGCACTTCGGTCAACATATGGCGCACGGGGCGACAGAGTTCTTTGACTTTGCGGGTTGGGAAATGCCGACGCATTTCTCCACTCTGGCCGAAGAGGCCGAAGCATGTCGGAGCCGAGCAGTGATGTTCGACGGGCACGCCATGGGCGAAGTCTTCGTCAAGGGACGAGAGGCCCACCTTGCGGTGCAGCATCTTTGCGCCAGGGATATTCGACCGGAGCCTGGGCGGTGCTTCTACAGCAGTCTTTGCAACGACGATGGCGGCATTTTCGACGATTTGGTCGTATTCTGTATCGCTCCCGACAATTTTCTGCTCACCATTGCGGCATTCAATATCGAAAAATCGCCGCCGTGGATAAGCAGCCGAATCGAGAATTTCGACGCCTACATGGTCGACCAGTCATCCGGAACGACCTGTCTTGAGGTCCAAGGACCCGCATCCAGGAAGATTCTCTCTCGTGTCTGCGACATTGACGTGTCCAATGAGAAACTGCCGTATTTCCGATTTGCAAATGGGACCATTGCAGGAATCGACTGCCTTGTCGCCCGCCTCGGCGTGACCGGCGAGCTTGGCTACGAGATATTTTATGACCCCGGCCATGCGTGGGCAATGTATGATGCGCTGGCCGGTGCCGGGCAGGAGGACGGCATCGCCCTCGCGGGCAATCGGACAGTGGGTATGTTTCGCCTCGAGAAGGTGTATCACGTCTACACCCGGGAAATCGACGAGACAACCAACCCGTTCGAGGCGGGACTCGAGCGATACGTCGACTTCTCCAAAGGGGATTTTATTGGCCGTGAGGCGCTGCTTCAAATAAGGGACCGGGGCATCGAACGCAAGCTTGTAGGTTTCAGGGTCGAAGGGAGTCCAGTGGCAGTTGCGCCCGGAAGCCCCTTGGAGATCGATGGAGAGATCGTCGGCAAGGCGACGTTCGGTGCGTCCAGTCCGACCCTGAAGGCGACGATCGGTCTCGGGTACGTGCCGTCGAAGTTCTCGGATGCGGGTGTGGAGCTGCTCGTTCACACCGGAGCCGGAATTCGTTCTGCCACGATTTGCGAGACTCCGTTCTTCGACCCGGAAGGAAGCAGGATCCGACGCTAGCGCGCCAGGAGCACGAAAACAGGATGCAGCGGTCCGCGACAAACGGTGGAAAACGGGCCAACGTTGCGCCTCAGGCCATCGGATTGTTCGAAATTTTCGAGCCGCGCGAGCCACACCGATCGCCGCCGAACATCCTCGCCGGTCTCAAGGCATCGGATGAGAAAAGGATCCTCGCGCGAGCGCGATATGTCAGACTGACACCAAACGAAGTTCTGTTTCGCCAAGGTGACGTTCATGACGGAATATTCATAATCGAAAGTGGGTTGATTCGTACCTTCTACACTGCACCTTCCGGTCGGGAGATTACCCTTGCGTATTGGGAGGCGGGAAATTTCGCGGGGGGACCGGACGTGTTCGAAGGGAGCGTCCATAGTTGGTCGGGAGTGGCGGTACGGGAGACGGAAGTGTTGCAGCTCCGTAGCTCCGACCTGCGAGAATTCGTCAAGACCATGCCGGATTTCGCGATTGGTCTCATCGAGGCATTGGAATTCAAGGGTCGCTGTTTTTCCGCGTTGGTACAGATGCTCGGGACCCGGTCTGTCGGAGAGCGCATTGTCCGGCTCCTTCGGGCGCTTGTCGAACACTTCGGTCAACCATGCGAGGAAGGAATCTTGATCGATGCGCACTTTAGCCACGAGGACTTTGCGCACCTGGTCGGAGCCTCGCGACAGTGGGTGACGACGACGCTGGACCAGCTTCAGGAGCAGGGCATTCTTCGTATTCGGCGGCGTCAGGTCGTCGTGCTGCGCCCTGAGCGCTTGGGCGCACTCGACCCGCGCTAGCGGTGGCGGTCAGGTTTTCGGTTTCTCTTGGGGGATGCTCGCGAAATCCGGTTCGAGGCGCCGAGGTGTCGTGGATCTCATTGAAATAGCGGGGTTCGAAGGGCACCCTGGGGTAGCCGAAGGCGACTTCTCGAGAGCCTTCTTCGGGCCAACAAGTGTCGTCTTCTTGACAGAAGGACGCCGGAAGCGGGGAGTAACGTGCCTGCGCTGGCAGAACCGTGCACCGAGCGGCTTCAAGAAGGGGCAAACGCCCCCGGCCCGAGTCGGCCACGCGACCGCCGGCACGACATGCATTAATGGTACAGTCGGGAGGTGGACGAGATGAGCAGGGACAAGACTCCAAAGCGGCTGCGGTCGCACCCAAAGTACTCACGTCGGCAGATCATGGTCCGAAGCGCCGCCGGCATCGCGGGCGCGGCCATGGCATCGAGAGGGTTTCCGTGGGGAGATCTCGCCTACGCCCAGCAGCTAAAGGGCAAACCGGTAGAGTTCAATGTTGCCATTCGCCCGGACTGGACGCAGGGCTGGTTCGGCATGATCAACCAGGAAAAGCAGATCTGGCGGAAATATCTGCCGGAAGGCAGCGAGGTGACGTTCAGTCACCCCATCCAGGGCGGAATCGTCACCAATGAGCTGATCGCAGGAAAAAGCATGATCGGTCATAACGGAGACGCGCCCGGTCTGATCGCAACCTACAAGCGAGATCGCGTTGATATTCGCGCTATCGGCCTCATCGGGAGCTCGCCGAGCGGATATCATTGCTATCAGGTGCTGGTGCGCACCGACGCCCCGGAGTTCAGCGATTCGAAGGAAGCACTCCGTTGGATGAGCGACAAGGTGGTTGCCACGCCGAAGGGAAGCTGCTCGGACCGTTTCTTCCAGGATGTACTCAAGCGCGAAGGAATCGAGCCGGCAGAATACCTCAATCAGCCAATCGGTGTTATCACTACAAACCTCCGTGCAAAGAAGATCGATGCTGCTTGCACGTGGGACCCCCAGGGAGCTGCGGTCAGCACCCTTGCCGGGGAAGGTCTCGCCCGAGTGGTGTCCACCGGTTATCCTTGGGGCGAGCGTGATTCGGGAACCATCGTATGCCGGAAGGATTTCATGGATGATAACCCCGACCTCGTGAAGGCGTGGCTCAAGGCTGAAATCGAGACCCAGATGTGGTACTACGATCCGCGAAACCACGCCGAGGTATTGCAGATCGCACAGAAGTACGTGAAGGGATTCAGCCACCGGGCTCTTTGGTTCTCGCTGGCAGGACTCATCCCGGAACCATATTACGGCGGACCGATTCGGGACGAGAAGTTATTCGTGTGGAACGACGAAATCCATGAGCTCCAGGATATCGTTCGCGACTATCTTGCCAAGAACAAGATTATTCCACACAAGGAGCTGTTGCCGGGTGCAATCGACGACTCGCTCGCCCGGCAGGCGATGAAGGAAATGGAAGTCGACTCGCCGCTCATTTCGCTCAAGGCCGTCCCGCTGGAGAAGGGTTACCCGCTGATTCAGGATCCCAAGCGAATTGAGGAGTACGTTGAGCTGTTTGCGTAATGGAGCGTTTTCGACAGCGACCGGCCGGGGCGACCCCGGCCGGGCCGCTCACGTGTCATCTTGTCGTCCAAAGCGTCGTTGCGACGGGTCCGCGACCGACCTTGAACTCTTCATCCGACTTGATTTCCGTGACAACTGAGCGCGTATTCTCGCGGGAAGGGCAACGGCAATGACGTTGGGTTCTCTGCTCGGGCGCACGTTGCGGAGTTCCAGGCTCCATGCGGCAGTAATGGGTATTTCCGCGTTTTTCCTTCTCTGGTATCTGCTCGTCGACCTGTTCGAAGTGTGGCGCTTCGGAGGATTGCCGAAACTGGTGAAAAGCCTCGAGGAATGGCTCAGTCCGGACCCCGTGTTTGGAGTATCGATTTACACTGCCGAGTATTACCGTCATATATGGGCCAGCATCGTCCGGGTAGCCACCGCTTTCTTCTTTGCAACCACCTTCGGCATCGCGATCGGAATATTGATGGGATGGCGACGGATATTTTTCGGGTTGACGTTTCCGATTCTTGAGTTGTTGAGGCCAATCCCCATCCTGGCATGGATTCCTCTGGCGATCATCCTGCTTCCGGGCAGAGAAATTCCCATCATTGGCCTGACCTTTCTTGCCGCGTTCTTTGTGACCATCCTGAACACCTTGCTTGGCGTTCAGGCGATTGATCGTGCCTATTTTCGCGCGGCAGAGTGTTTGGGATTTTCCCAGCCGCAGGTTCTTTTTCATGTCATCATTCCGGGCGCCTTGCCGTACATTTTTGTCGGCCTGCAGATCGCGATTGGGGCTTGTTGGTTTTCGCTGGTCGCGGCGGAGATACTTTCCGGCAGTGCGGGGCTTGGTTACAAGGTTTGGGAGACATACTATTATGTACAATTCCCAACGATGATCAGTACCATGGCGACCCTTGGATTTTTTGGCTACATTTCCAGTGCGCTCGTGCGCATGGCGGGAAACCGGCTCATGCGATGGCGCGAGAAGCTTCTTTCGGGGGTGTGATGGTTTCCACGGGGGGGTTGCAAATCACCGGGGCCGGGAAGATTTATGATCCGGACGGCATCCATGTGGTAGCAGTCGATGACGTCTCGCTGCGCATCGAGCCGGGGGAATTTTGCGTTGTCGTGGGACCGTCGGGGTGCGGCAAGACAACATTGTTGAACGCCATCGCCGGATTCGATCGACTTACTTCCGGTACCATCGCGATGGACGGGGAACTTCTTGCCTCGCCGGGGAAAAAGCTGCTGCCGGGCCCCGATCGGATGGTCGTATTTCAGCACGGAGCGTTGTTTCCCTGGAAGACGGTGTTGTGGAATGTAACCGCAGGGCCGGTCAAGCGCGGCCTCGCCGGGATGGCGGAGGCGGCGGACAAGGCGCGGGAGCTGATGAGCCGGGTCGGTCTCCATGGGATTGACGACCAGTTTCCCGAAGCGCTGTCAGGTGGCCAGAAAAGGCGCGTCGAAATCGTGCGAGCGCTCATGTGCGATCCCAAGGTGTTGTTGCTTGACGAGCCGTTCAGGGCGCTCGATGCCCTTACCAAGAGCGTGGTCCAGGAGCACTTGCTCGAGCTCTACGACTTCGAGCGCAAGACCATCTTTTTCATCACCCACGACCTGGAAGAGGCAATCTTTCTCGGGGATCGTGTTGCGGTCATGACCACCCGGCCGGGCCGGATAAAGCAGATCGTCGAGGTCGATATTCCGCGTCCGCGGGACCATCGGGTGTTGACGACCGATCGCTTTCTCGAATTGAAATCTGAACTCGGCGTAGCCATTTACGAGGAAGCCAGGCGCGCGTTCGAGGCTGGTGAAAGGGAGCTGGCGTGATGAATGAGGTGCCTCGAACCGCCACTCCCCCCAATCTCACCCTTGGCTATCGGTTTACCCGCTGGCTCAAGAGTTTGTGGGGACTCAACCTCGCACTTGGCGTGGCCTCGGTCGGGACCTTGGCATTCCTGTGGCAGTTTGCCGGTCCTCTTGGAATTCCAGGCCTGGGGGACGTACCCCCTCCATCGGAGGTAGTTGTTGCCGCGGCTGATTTGCTGGTCGCGGAACAGTATTGGAACGGTTGGCTCAAGAGCTTTCAGAGAATTGGCATCGGCTTCATTATCGCTCAGTTTATCGGCGTCCCGCTCGGCTTGGCGATGGCGATTAGTCGAGGGGCGTTCGGAACGATATTTCCCATTATTGAGATCCTGCGCCCGATTCCCCCGGTTGCATGGATCCCGATTTCCATCGTTTTTTGGCCGACTCGGGAACAGAGCGTCATCTTCATCGTGTTTCTCGGTGCATTCTGGATCGTGTTGCTGAATACGATTGGAGGGGCTTCGAACATCAGCTCGGCCTACAAGCATGCGGCCCTTTCGCTGGGTTCCAGGCCGCGCGATCTGTTTTGGAAGATCATATTTCCGGCGACAATACCGTCCATCGTAACGGGCATGGCGGTAGGAATGGGGATATCTTGGGAAATGGTCGTAGCATCGGAGATGATTGCGGGTGATACTGGACTCGGTTATCTACTTTGGCAGTCGTTCCAAATCAATGCGATGGCTCATGTGATTGTGTGCATGGTATCGATTGGCATAGCTGGTTACCTGTCCAGTGGCCTTATTCGTATGCTGGGAGGTTTTGCAGCGCCATGGCAACGACTTCATTAGGCATTGAGCGTCCGGACGATACTGGGGATGCGGCTCTCTCAGTGGGGTGAGTGATATGAACGGGACGATGCAGGAGGACGGTGGGCGACCGGGCGAAGTCGAAATAACGGGAGTCGCCAAACGGTATGAGGGCGAGTCGTCCACGGCGGTCGCGGTCGAGGATTGTTCATTCGTGGTTGAGCGCGGAAAATTCACGGTGATCGTAGGGCCCTCGGGGTGTGGAAAGACCACCCTGATCAACCTGATTGCCGGCTATGAGCCAGCGACGGCGGGTGAGGTACGACTGGACGGCCGGCTGGTTACCGGGCCCGGCCCGGACCGCCTTGTGGTGTTTCAGGAGACTGCACTTTTCCCATGGATGACGACCATCGACAACGTGATTTATGGTCCCAAAGTTCAGCGGAGGCTTTCACTGCGCGAGGTCACGGCGAAGGCCGAGCAGCTCCTTGATACGGTCGGGCTGACGGATTTTCGCGACAAGTTTCCTGCACAGCTTTCGGGAGGCATGCAGCGGCGGGCGGAATTGGCGCGCGCGCTGATCAACGAGCCCGCGGTGCTGTTGATGGATGAGCCGTTCCGTGGACTCGATGCGATGACCAGGGAGCTGATGCAGGAGTATCTGCTGACGCTTTTCGAAGGCAGCAACCGGACGATACTCTTCGTCACCTCCGAGATCGATGAGGCCATTCTATTTGCGGACAACCTCATAGTGCTGAGTAGAAGCCCGGGAAAGGTGAGAGCACAGATTCCCGTTGACCTTGGTCGACCCCGTACGTTGGATTTGCTTACCAAGAGGCGATACGCCGAGTTGAAACACGAAGCGCTTGGTATCTTGTATGAAGAGGCGGTCGGCGCGTTCGCAAGCGGTGTCCGGTCGGCGTCGGATATCGTCGAGGCGTATCAGAAGCGCGGGGCCGGGTGACTTGCGGCTCGTTTGGATTTCCAAGGGTCTGACCCTGGCCGCGCTAGCGGGAGCCGTGGCGTGCGGCGTTGCCGGGTGTGGAGCGGCGTCTGCAGATTCTCCTTTGCCGGAAAGACCTATCATCGCTGAGCTGTTTTCAGACGGCGAAAAATTCTACGGGCAAGAGGTGGTCGTGTACGGCTTGGTCATCGCGACAGGCGACGCCGGCCGAGTGTTCTTGCTGCAGGACGTCTCCCAGATGCCGCTCCGAGTCGTGGTTCCTGGTGGAGCAACGGATTGGCTCGGTGAACAGGTGCTCGTCGAGGGTGTGGTTGCGTCGTCCGGTGGGGAGGTGATCTTGAAATCGACGCGAATCGTTCCCACGAAGGTTCTCGGAGGAGGTGGATGTTGTTGAGCGGGCGGCATGTTCGGGAGTCGATGCGGTCGTTCCGTCGGGCTTCCTTTGGATTGGAGTAACCTGCTTCATACGCTCTCGATTGTTCTCGCAATTGCCGGGGGTATCTTCAGTCTTGCGGGCTGGTGGATGCGAAAGAGAGAGCCGGAGCCCAAGACGAATCGGGCCGCCCTGTCGCACATGCTTACAATCATTGCCTACATTCTGATGAGCCTGAGCATCTTCCTGTTTGCTCTCCGGGGCTTGCTATTCTCGACGTAGAACGCTTCTCGTCTGGTCGTGTGGGGGTAGCTCCGAACGTTGTGCCAGTCGCCGTTGGGCATCGCCCATCCCACGGGCGGCGCCCGGTGCGCAAGAATTGAAACGACTTCCGGATCGGTCCCGCGCGACTTTGAACCCTGTCGACGAGAACTCGGTCCCCTTCACCATGAAAGCTGCGGGGTCGGTCATGAGGGCTTCATCTTCGGGAAGCCCGGATACTCCGAGGAATGGTCTCCCGAGTGGTTCGCCATGCCCGGCTTGGTCAGGCACCCCTTGGGCGGCGCGAAGCTGTCGATCCGGCGAACCGGCTTCTCCCAAGCGTTCCCTGCGGCGCTCGCGTTCGTCGATCCAGGCCCGGAGGGCGCTCATCTTCTTGCGACGCGGTCTTCAGGGTGCCAAATCGACGTGACGTGGATCGAAGGTCGTCTGTCGCGAGTACAGTAGCGCCGCGTCGTACGAGGCGCCGTTCGCCCGTTCGAGGGGGCGCAGGCGCAACGGCTCGATCTTGTCGGTTCCGATGACCCGCACCGTGATGAGCTCCACCTCCGTGTCGTCGAAGGCGTAGCCGTAGTCGAGGCGGTGCTGGGCGTCGAAGCTCTCGAGGATGCGCCCGATGTCGCCGATGCCAAGCCGGCCTTCCGGGATCTCCGCCCGGAGCTCGAAGCCCTGCCCGTGGTAGCGGCATTCCGCGACCCGCTGGAAGCTCTGGCGCGCGGGCGGCACCCCGTCGTTCTCGAGGTCGCGCCGGCAGTGCCCGACCAGCTCCTCGACGAGGGTGTTCAGCCGCTCGACCGCCGCCTCGTCGACGTGGGTGAGGGAGGTGATGAACGAGCGCACGTGCTCGTACTGCATGTCGGTCTCGAGGAGCCCCATCGCGGCGGTGATCCCGGGCGCGACGGGGACGAGCACGTCGCGTGCCGACACCGCCTCGGCGAGGGCGACCCCGTGGAGGGGGCCTGCCCCGCCGAAGGGGACGAGGGAAAACTCGCGGGGGTCCACTCCGCGCGCGACCGAGTTCGAGCGGATCGCGAGGGCCATGTTCGAGTTGATGACCCGGATGATGCCGAGGGCCGCGTCGGTGACGGAGAGGCCGAGCTTGCTGCCGACCCTCTGCTCGATGGCGCGGCTCGCGAGGTCGGGGTCGATGGGAAGGTCGCCCCCCAGCATCTTGTCCGCGTCGAGCCGCCCGAGGGCGACCTGGGCGTCGGTGACGGTGGGCTCGTCCCCGCCCTTGCCGTAGCAGGCGGGGCCGGGGTCGGCGCCGGCGGAGCGCGGCCCGACGTGGAACCCGCCCGCCGAGTCGACATAGGCGATCGAGCCGCCCCCCGCCCCGATGGTCACCAGATCGATCATCGGCACGAGGATCGGATGCCCGCTCACGTAGGAGTCGCGCGGGTTCATGATCTTGATGCGCCCGGCGGGGACGGTGCTGATGTCGGCCGAGGTGCCGCCGATGTCGACGGTGATGACGTTGTCGGCGCCCGCGAGGAGCCCCTCCGCGCGGCCCCCGATGACCCCGCCCGCGGGCCCCGACATGAGGATGTTGACGGCCCGCTTCGAGCACGCCTCGACGGTCGAGACCCCGCCGTTCGACTGGATGAGGCGAAGGTTCGCACGAAAGCCCTGGCGCGCGAGCTGGTCGCTGAGGTTGGACAGGTAGACGCTCGTCTTGGGGCCGATGAAGGCGTTCATCGCGGCGGTCGAGAAGCGCTCGTACTCGCGGAGCACGTTCGCGACGTCCGAGGAGCAGCAGACGTAGGCCTCCGGCATCTCGCGCTCGACGATGGCGCGGGCGCGCTGCTCGTGCTCGTCGTTCATGAAGGAGAAGAGGAAGCCGATGACGACGGAGCGGATCCCGCGCTTCTTGAAGACGCGGACCGCCTCGAGCACGTCGTTCTCGTCGAGCGGAGTCCCGACCCGGCCGTCGGGGGGCAGGATGCGCTCGGTGACCGCGATCCGGTTGCGCCGCTTGACGAGCGGGTGCGACTGCCAGGGCACGTCGAAGTGGAGCGAGAAGTTGTGGGGGCGCTTGTGGCGGGCGATGTGCAGGATGTCGCGGAAGTTGCGGGTGGTGAGCATGCCCACCTCCGCGCCGGTGTGCTCGATGGTGATGTTGGTCGCGACGGTGGTGCCATGGACCACGAGGTCGATGTCGTCGCGCGTGACCCCCGCCATCTCGCAGAGCTCGAGCAGGCCCTTCAGCACCCCGACGGACTGGTCCTCGGGGGTGCTCTGGACCTTGTGCACGAACACCCCGCGGTCCGACTCGAGCACGAGGTCGGTGTTCGTGCCCCCGACGTCGACTCCTACCCGTGCGCCCATCGCGTCCTCGTGTTGCCGCCCGTAACCCGCTGCTGCGCCGCCGCCGCTGCCCGCGGCCGGTTCATCCGAGCTCGTCGAGCGCGGCGAGCCCCTCGTCCGGATGCTCGGCCGGCTTGACCGCCCCGTACACCCGCGCGATGCGTCCCTCGGGATCGATAAGGTAGCTGATCCGCTTGGGGTACTCCTGGTCCGCGTTCTCGGCGGCGCCGTAGCGCATCGCGGGCTTCCTTGCCCGCGTTCGGCGGCAGACTGGCCAGCGGCTCTCCATGTGGGCCGGAACCCCACGCCCCCATGGCCCCGCCGCGCGAACTCCGCTTCAACGGTAAGATGACGGCTCCTCGAGGGGCCCGGAAGGGAAGGGGGACACGATGAGCACTTCGGCGATCGAGGCGGTGCCGGCGCCAGCGCGGGTGGACTACGGCCCGGAGGAAGCGGCCTTCCAGGCATACCTCAAGGGCGGCGAACGGCGCGCCTTCGAGCTCGGGAACCGCGGCCCGATCCGGTTCACCGCCGACGGCGCTCTCCACCCGGACATCCTCGACGCCTACTGGCGGTGCGGCTTCTACGTCTTCGAAGGGGTGGTCGGCGAGGAGGAGCTTGCCGACGTCGAGGCGGACCTCTTCGACATCATCGACCGGCTTCCGACCGGGCAGGGCTCCCCGGTGGACGCGAAGGGTCGGCCCGCCCTTGCCCACGGCTGCGAGGCCCCGACCCTCTTCTGGTCCAAGCCCCTCGCCGATCCCTTCGGCGGTACCGACCTCGCGAACGGCCGGCACCCGGTCAAGATGACCGAGCCGGTTCCGGCCCCGGACGCCCCGAAGGAGGTGGTCTACCTCATCCTCGGGTCTCTCCAGTTCTCTGAAGCGTGCGTCCGGCTCTACGGCCACCCCGAGCTCCTCGCGGTCGCGGCGGCGGTCAACGGCGATGACTTCGTGCCGTTCGCCGACGCCCTCTTCATCAAGGAGCCGGGGCGGGGCGCCTCCGTCGCCTGGCACCAGGACGGGGTCACCCACTGGGAGAGCCCCGACTGGGACCAGGGCTCGCACGGCTTCAACTTCATGGCCCAGCTCTACGGCTGCACCCCGGCGAACGGGGTGTGGGTGGTGCCCGGCACCCACCGGCTCGGCAAGGTCGACATCAAGGCGAAGGTGGCCGAGGCGGGGACGGAGCGGTTGCCGGACGCGGTGCCCATGGTCTGCGCGCCGGGGGACGTCGTCATCAGCAACCGTCAGGTGCTCCACGGCTCGTTCGCGAACACGAGCGACGAGTGGCGGGTGACCGTGAACATGGGGTTCCACCGCCACTCCTCGGTGCTCGGCGTGCAGGGAGGCGGCGTCCACAACGCCCCCGCCGTCTACGACGACGAGCGAATCCGCCAGCGCGCGCGCATGATCGGCTACGCCATCGACGCCCGCCGCCAGCGCTTCCCCGAAGAGACCGCCTACGTCTACCGTCCCTTCGCCGAGTCCGGCGAAGTCTGCCGCTGGACCGCCGACGTCGACCTCAAGGACTACAACCTCCTCGACCTCAGCATCTGACTAAGTCCATCACAGAATGGTCTCCGAATTTTCCGGCGCGGTTCAGGCCCCCGGCCGCTTGGTGGACTACGTCGTCGTTCGTCAGCTCCTGCGGCTGCTACACGGGGAGCGCAGTCGTGCGTACTGGCAGGCGCTCGAGCAGGTGACGTGGGACTGGAGCATCCGCCGCAGGAACCTGGAAGAAGAAGCAGGGCTGTTTTGGTAGCCGAGATTCCAACGACAGGTCCGCGCTGCCGGAAGCGTGGATACGGCTGGGATGCGGTCGCGTCCGCCATCGTCATCGACATGGCGCATCTGCTTCCGCCTCCTGCGCCGAACTGGCCATCGTGGCTGCTGTCGGAGCGGCACTACTACCGTGCGGATGCCTCCCTCGTCGTCGACACGTACGAGGGGCGGTGGCGCGACGAGCAGACCGGAGAGGGCGGGACGGTGTTCACGCTACTTGTGCGGCTCCTCGGCTCGTGGGGCGCGGCCAGGCGGTGGCTGCGCGAGGGCGAGTACATGTATGGGATTGGACCTGGGCCCAGGAGAGAGCCGGGAGGGCGCCGGGGGCACCGCCAGAAACGCAGAAGCGAGAACGGCGGGGCTCTGGAGGTGGACCGATTCTGGAGTCCTGTCCGCGTGCAGCGGACCGAGACGGTGGCGTGCCCCGCTCCTCTGCCGCAGACCAGCTCGAGCTGTGGCCAGAGGAGTCACTGCAGACAGTCATCCGGAGAGACCGTGAGGCAGCGGCGAGGCACGCAACCGAGTAGCAGCACCGAAGGAGGCAGAGCTGGCAAAGCTCCGCCCTGCGGAGAGGAAGGGGAAACGACGGTTGAAGGACAAACTGCCGGCTTGCACAATGAATCCGCGAATCAAGTTTGAAGGACACACCCGAGAGCCAGCTTGAGCACCATGACGCGGTTCCAAACACGATGACAGTTCGCAAGCGTCCGCGGCCGATGCTACCCACGCGCGAACGCCTAGCGGTCACATCCTCCGAACGTGCCGTCTTGGCCTCGTCCACAGGCCGAGACGGGTCAGATGAGAAGTAGGGGTTCGTGTCGAGGCTGAGCAGCCTGCTCCGGCAGGTCGAGAAGCAGGACCCGCAGCTTGCCGCCGATCTGAAGAGAGAAGTGGAGGCGCTTTCCGGTCGACGGGCATTCGGGCTCAACTTCGAGCGACACATCCCGGAGACCGTAGAGCTGCCGCGCCGCCCGGTGCGCAAGGGGGACAAGGTCCGGTTTCTACCGGAGCGTGGTGCGAACTCGAATGGTGTCGACCAAGGGCTGTGGCGAGTGGCCCGGATTCGTCGGAGCAACGAGGTGTTGTTTCTCGCTTTCCCTCGTGAGATCCCCCCAGGAATTGCCCGCTCTGTTCCGTAGACGGATTGCCTGGGATGACGGAGCAATCGGGGGACCGGCCGGAGCCGTTGCCGTCGCCGTTCTCATGAATTGTTGTTGCAGAAGCGGTGAGGATGTGGGCGCGAAAGCGCCGAGTGTGGGCAAGGGGTGGGCAAGTGCGCAGCGCTTGTCCAGGCCTTGTCCACGCGTTCCGTAGGACGGCGCTCGGTCCGCAGGACGCGTCCACATCGTCAGCGCTTGGCGCGGCGATGGTCGCCGCCGTAGTCTCGACACCCTTTGCGACGAGAGAGGAGTTGGCCCGCGCGGGGGGATGAACCCCGCCGGGCCACGGCCGGTGCAGCTTCGCTACGAGACGGGGCTTTGAACCGGCGAGGGATACGTTAGGGCCGAGGCGTGGCGCGATGCAAGGCTCAAGCGCTGCCCGAACCACCCGCACGGCGGATGTTCGCTGGCACGCCACGGCACCTACGCGCGCAAGAGCCCGCGCGGGACGAAGATCGCTCGCTGGTACTGCCCTGAGAGCCACACCACCTTCAGCCTGCTGCCGGAGTGTCTGGCCGCACGGTTTCCTGGCGAGTTGGACGAGGTCGAAGCGGTGGTGGCCCACGCCGAGCAGGCCCCGAGCCTGGCCGCCGCGGCCAATGAGCTGCGCCGCGATGCGGTCGAGCTCCCGGGGGCGATGCGCTGGGTCGGGCGCCGGGTGCGTCTCGTCCATCACGTCCTGAGCATCGTCATCGGGCTGGTGCCCGAGTATCTCGTGCGGTGCATCGCCGAGGTGGGCGCGGTGCGTACGCGGCTCCAGACTGACACCGCGTTGCGGGCGTTGCGCACCCTCACCGACGCGCAGCTCCGCGTGCTGCCCGCACCGTTGGGGTTCCAACCTCACCGTCTGAACACGACGAATCGCCTTCGGGCGCCCCAACACAAGATGGGGCCTGACCCGCCACCGGCGCTTGCGTAGCGTCCCCCGTCCCGGGCCGATGCGCCCCACCGACGAGGACCTCGCCCATGAACCACTGCGATGAGGAGCTGCACAAAGCCGTGGCGCTGTTCCGCTACGGCCTCATCGCCGACGTGCTGCGCCTGCCCCCGGGCAGCCGAGACATCCGGCGCACCCTGCACGAGAAGGCCCAGCGCACCTACACCATCCCCGGCACCCGGCGCACCCGCGTCGCCGTCGAGACGATGCGCGATTGGCTGAGCTTGTATCGCACCGGCGGGTTCGAGGCGCTGTATCCGAAGACCCGTGCCGACCGCGGCCAGCCCCGGCGCCTGCCCCCCGAGGTCGCCGAGCTGCTCGTCTCGCTCAAGACCGAGCAGCCCGCGCGCTCGGTCAAAGCCCTCATCGCCATCGCCCGCGAACGCGGCGTCGACCACCCGCTTGCCCCCTCGACCGTGCACCGGCTGCTCTCGCGCGAGGGCCTGCTCGACAAGCGCCCCGGTGAGCCCGTCGCTACCGACCGGCGACGGTTCGCCTTCCGTGACGCCGGGGAGCTTTGGATGAGCGATGTGATGCACGGCCCCAAAGTCAGCGACGGGCGCCGGCGCAGAAAGTCTTTCCTCATCGCGTTCATCGACGACGCCACCCGCGTCATCCTCTTCGCCGCCTTCGCCTACGCGGAGAACACCACCGCGTTGCTGCCCGTGTTCAAGCAGGCCATCGCGCGGCGCGGCCTGCCCGCCCGGCTCTACGTCGACAACGGGGCGAACTTCCGCTCCCAGCAACTTGCGCTCGTGTGCGCGAAACTCGGCATCGTGCTCATCCATTCCCGGCCCTATCAGCCCGCCGGGCGCGGAAAGATCGAGCGCTTCTTCCGAACCCTTCGCGCCGCCTGGCTGCGCCATCTCACCGCTGAGGCCACCACCAGCCTCGACACACTGAACCGCACCCTGTGGGCCTGGGTCGAGGGCGAGTACCACCAATCGCCCCATCGCGGCCTCGACGGGCGCACCCCGCTCGAGCAATGGGCGCTCGCCGGGCACGACGTGCGCTACCTCGACCCCACCACCGACCTCGACGACCTCTTCCTCTTCGAGGCCAAACGCCGCGTGATGAAAGACCGCACGTTGAGCCTGCACGGCCGGCTCTACGAGGTCGATGCCATCCTCGTCGGCGAAACCGTCACCTTGCGTTACGACCCCGATGCACCGCCTTCGCGACCCATCGAGGTCGTCCACGACGGCAACAGTGCAGGACTCGCCACCCGCCTCGACGCCTACGCCAATACCGCCGTCAAGCGCGACCGCCCCTCCTGGCAACTCCAGTGCGACACCCCACCGTCAGAGCCGCCCACCTCGCCTCTGACGATGCGAAACCTCAAGGAGAAGAACTGATGTACCTGCGTCACTTCGCCCTGACCCGGTTGCCCTTCGAAACCCCGGCCCACACCGACGAGCTGTTCGAATCGAACTCCCGCCGCGAGGCCGAGGCTCGGCTCCATCACCTCATCGAACTCAAGGGCATCGGCCTGATGACCGGCGAGGTCGGCTCGGGCAAGACCACCGTATGCCGCCATGTCGCCGCCGACCTGCATCCCGGCCTGCATCGGGTCGGCTACGTCTCGCTGACCACCGGCAACGTGCTCGACATGTACAAGTCCATCGCCTGGGAACTCGGCCTGCCCACCGAACGCTCGCGCGCCACCGCCTACCGCGCCATCCGCGCCGAAATCACCCGACTGGTGTGCGAGGCCAAGCAGCTCCCCGTGCTCGTCATCGACGAAGCCCAGCACCTGCGCAACGACGTCCTGGAAGACCTCCGGCTCCTGACCAACTTCGCTATGGACAGCGAGAACCGCCTGTGCCTGCTGCTCGTCGGGCTCACCGAGCTGCGCCGCCGCCTCGCCATGGCCGTGCACGAATCGCTCTCCCAGCGCCTCGTCGTACGCCACCACCTCGCCGGCATCGACCGCTCGGAACTCGACGACTACCTCGCCCACCGCCTGCGCCTCGCCGGCTGCGAGCTGCCCCTGTTCGAGCCTCCCGCCGTCGAGGCGCTGTTCCAGAGCGCTCGCGGATTGCCCCGGCTCATCAATCGCATCGCCCACTACGCCCTCACCGCCGCCGCGGCGAAAGGCGCCCGCACCGTCTCCGCCGTGCACCTCGAGCACGCCGTCGCGGAGCTGCGGCTGTGAACCTGCCCTACCTCCTCGTGACCCACGAACTCAGCGACGAGGCCGCCGCCCAGCTCTCCGAACTGCTCAACGACCTCGCCGTCGCCTTCGACGGTCAATACTTCGCTCAGATCACCCGCTACTACGACGAACGCCGCGAGAGCGAGCGCTCGTACCATCACAGGCAGCTCGAGCTCTTCGTCAACGACGACGCGGCGTTCTGAATCCCCTGCCCCTCCCGCGAACGCCGACGCCCACCGCGCCCGTTCGTCGACGACGGGCGTGGGGGCTCAACCCTTCTGCGCCACGACCACCGTGTTCAGCGCGACCACCGCGGTGCCGACCTACGTCCGCGCCCGGCTCTCCGACGATGACGGGGCAATGTGAGAAATCGAGCCTCGGTCGATCAGAAACAAACCGAAAAATCGGTTACGAAACTACGTGGGATGCAACACGAGGGACGGGTGGCCGACCTCCTTCGGCACCAGGATTCAGAGGCCGAGAAGCAGACTGCAAGCCGGGCCGTCGACGACCTGGTCGTGGTGGCTGAGTTCCGAGATCCGATCTACCCAAGCCTAGTGTCCACCGGCAAGGTAGAGCGCGGCGGAGATAGGCCGTTCCACACGTTGATCAACGCCGAGAACTTCCACGCGCTCCAAGCTCTGCTCTACACTCACGAGGGCAAAGTCGACGCGATCTACATCGACCCCCCTTACAACACAGGGGCTCGAGATTGGAAGTACAACAACGACTATGTGGAAGCTGAAGATTCTTACCGCCATTCGAAATGGTTAGCAATGATAGAACGTCGTCTACTCATTGCCAGGAGGTTACTTAATCCAACTGCAAGTGTACTCATTGTCACAATTGATGAAAAAGAATTTCTGCGCCTTGGTTTGTTACTTGAGCAGACTTTTCCTGAAGCTACAATTCAAATGGTCTCTAGCGTAATCAATCCGAAGGGAACCGGTCGCTGGAACGAATTCTCGCGAACGGATGAATACATATTCTTCGCGCTTTTTGGGGCAGCCGCTGTTCCAGATAAAGGTGGTGACGGAAACGAGGTTGAAGTGCGGTGGCGCTATCTTCGGCGAACCGACTTGGAATCTGCAAGAGGAACAATAAAGGGTGGAAAGGCTCAATTTTATCCGATCTATGTAGATGATGCTAACTGCACCATAGCGAAGATCGGAGAACCACTTCCGCACGATCAAGATAGGGCTACTTCTCCAGATCTCATTGGCTGCACCAAAGTATTTCCAATTAGAGAAAACGATGGAATGGAAATAAACTGGGGTCTCACTGGCCCAAGCTTGAAGACCGCTCTTGACAAGGGATTCGTTCGTGTCTCTGCAAATCAGGATTCTGAGTTTCAGCCGTATATTTTTTCCTATCTTACTGCACCCAATATAAAGAAGACCGAACAAGGCCTCCTTGTTAAGGTTGGGAAAAGATCTGATGGTTCTTGGATTGTGGTAAACCCAGAAGGTAAGTCATCGCGACCTACCACTTCTTGGAATGAGAAGAGTCACGAAGCAGGTGCTCATGGGACAGGCATCTTGAGAGCACTATTGCCGGGAAGAAGGTTTCCCTTCCCAAAGAGTCTCTACGCTGTAGAGGATTGCCTTCGGTTATTTGTTGGTGACAAACCGAACGCGATTATTTTGGATTTCTTCAGCGGCTCTGGAACGACTGCGCATGCCGTGATGCGAATAAATCGGCAGGATGGTGGTCGCCGGCAATGCATTTCGATTACCAACAATGAGGTCGGGGCGGATGAACGTCGGGCGCTCCGGCGAGCCAGGCTACGGCCTGGCGATTCCAACTGGGAACAGCAGGGTATCTGCGACTACGTTACAAGGCCGCGCATCACTGCGGCAATCACCGGTAGGACACCGGAAGGTCACGAGATAGAAGGTGACTACAAGTTCATCGGCGAGTTCCCCATGGCCGAAGGGTTCGAGGCGAACGTCGAATTCTTCACCATGACCTATGAAGCGCCGCGGCCAGTGGCACATAACCGTGCATTCGAGGCAATCGCCCCGTTGCTGTGGCTCAGAGCGGGGTCACACGGACGCCGGATCGAGAGGGCAAGGCAGGACTTCGACGTGGCGGATACGTACGCCGTGTTATTCGACCTTGACGCATCGCAGGACTTCCTCGCCGCTATCTCTGCGGGCGAGTCAGTGCGCATGGCGTTCATCGTCACGGATGATGACCGAGCATTCCAGATGGTGTGCAGCGAGCTTCCGGCACGGGTGGAATCCATCCGTCTCTACGAGTCGTACCTCACGAACTTCACGATCAACGCGGGGCGCGAGTAGCGGTGCGGTACACGCTGAAGGACTATCAGGACGAGGCCGTCGCCAATGTGCTGGGTCACCTCGCGCGGGCCCGGAATGACTGGCATCAATGGCAATCGCCGGTCGCGTTCTCGCTCACGGCGACCACCGGGGCGGGCAAGACGGTCATGGCGGCGGCAGTAATCGAGGCTCTGTTCGACGGCAACGCGGACTTCGACTTCGAGGCCGACCCTGGCGCGGTGGTTCTTTGGTTCACCGACGACCCGTCTCTCAACGAGCAGACACGGTTCCGCCTGCTGGACGCCGCCGACCGGGTCGCCCACTCGCGCCTAGTGGTCATCGAGAACACGTTCAACCAGGAGAAGCTAGAACCGGGCAACGTCTACTTCCTCAACGCCCAGAAGTTGGGGAAGCAGTCGCTCTTGGTCAGGGGAGCTCCCGAGAACTCTCACGATGGACGCCAGTACGGCCTCGGGATGCCGGACGCCCGAGCGTTCACAATATGGGACACGCTGGCGAACACTATCGCCGACGAGCACCTGACGCTGTATCTCATCCTCGACGAGGCTCACCGAGGGATGAAACGGCGGAGCACGAGCGACCGGCACGAAAGGGCCACCATCGTGCAGCGGCTCGTCAACGGCACTAGCGGTGTCCCGCCGGTACCGATAGTGTGGGGGATCTCCGCCACGATAGATCGCTTCAATGAGGCGATGGAGACGGCCGAGAACCGGACCACCTACCCTCCCGTATTGGTCGCCCCAGCGAGGGTCCAGGAATCAGGTTTGCTCAAGGACGACATCCGGCTCGAGTTTCCCGCGGAGACTGGTAGGTTCGACACAGTGCTGCTTGGACGTGCAACCAGAAAGGTCAGACAAGCCACGGAGCTTTGGCGCGACTACGCGAAACGTGAAGGGGCGAGCGTGGACGAAGTGGTGCCGCTCCTCGTCGTGCAGGTCCCCAACACGCCTTCGGACGAACTCCTCCTTTCAGCGGTGACCACCATCCGGGAGCATTGGCCTGAGATCGAATCGGACGCGATGGCGAACGTGTTTGGCGATCACAAATCGTTCGAGTTCGGAGGCGTAACAGTCGAGTACGTCGGACCCGAGACGGTGCAGGACCGTACCCACATCCGAGTGCTGTTCGCGAAGGACGCGATCTCGACGGGTTGGGACTGCCCCCGTGCCGAGGTGCTGGTGTCGTTTCGTCCTGCCAGGGACGATACACACATCACTCAGCTCCTTGGACGGATGGTCCGCACCCCGCTTGCTCGGCGGGTGCCTGGGAACGATCTGCTCAACTCGGTCGAGTGCGTGCTGCCGCACTTCGATCGGAACACCGCAGCTAGGGTCGCGAAGGCCATGGTCGATGACCGGGAACACGACAAGGACGGCACGGGGGGCGGGGACGGCCGCCGCGTGCTCGTCGCTCCGGTTGACATGTGCGTCAACGAAGCAATCGACCCGGCGGTGTGGGAAGCATTCGATACGCTGCCATCGCAGACTTTGCCGCGCAAGACCGCGCGCCCGGTAGGGAGGTTGATGGCCCTCGCCCAAGCGCTATCGCGCGACGGTCTGAGGGCGGATGCACGCAAGGACGCATATCGGAAGCTCTTTGCCAAGCTCGACGGCCTACTGGCTCAGCACAAGGAGAAGGTGGCGGAAGCCAGCAAGGGGATTCTCGAGGTCGACGGGGAGACACTCGTCGTGCGTGTCGTTGGGGGTGAGGTTCGCGAGCGCCAAGCGTTCGTGGAAGCCGCCGACGAACAATCCGTCGAGGCCGACTTCAAGGCGTCCAGTCGCACGCTTACGGCGGACCTCACCCGACAGTACGCTGACTACCTCGCGAGCGAGGACGAGGACGACGATGGACTGTTCGACGCCCACGTTAAGGTGGCTGCGCTGGCGCAGGTGAATGGCGTGTCAGAAGAGCTCGACCGGGAAGCCGACAGACTGGGCACGAAGTGGTTCAGCGAGTACCGCGTTGCAATCAAGGAGCTATCCGACGAGCGGCGCGCGGTCTACGACGACATCAGGGGCATGTCGTCCGAACCTCAAGTGACCGAGATCCAGCGTCCCCGCGTGCGCACGGAAGCAACCGAAGATGCGGACGGATACAAGGTGGAGACCCGGCCGGGACATCTTATGTCCGATGCCGACGGCAATTTCCCGGTCGGCTCGCTGAACCAGTGGGAGATCGGGGTGCTCGACAAGGAGATGCGACGCTCCGGATTCCAGGCGTGGTATCGGAACCCTTCACGGCCGTCCGGAGATGCTCTTGCGATCGCCTACAAGAACGCTCAGGGGCAGTGGCGCCGGATGTGCCCGGACTTTGTCTTCTTCCACGGCGATAGCGAGAGCGTGAATATCTCCATCGTGGATCCGCATGGCCACCACCTCGCCGACGCGCTTCCGAAGCTACGCGGTTTGGCCGAGTTCGCTGCCAGTCACGGGAAGAGCTTCCATCGTATCGAATCTGTCGCACAGGTTACTGACGGCACTTTGCGTGTCCTGGACCTCACCGAACGGTCGGTGCAAGAGGCGATCTCAGTAGCTGACGAAACTCAGGATCTATACCTCAGTCACCATGCAATCGACTACTGACGCGTCGTCTCAAGCAAAGGAGACGAGTTTGGACGTGCACGTGGCAAACAGTAGGGAAGAGCGTGCGATCAGGGCAAGCGAAAACAGGTTCAACAATGAACGTAAAAAACACTCCTACTCGTGAAGATCAAGAGCGAATTTCTTGGGCAGGTGCCCGGGCGGGCGCTCATCTTGTCCGTTTAGGAAAATGGAGAAAAGAGCGAGGCCAGCCGACACATGAAGACCTTAGCGGATCCGGGATATTGCTTAGGGTCGGTGACCAAAGAGGGATTTTGACAGCCGCTCACTGCATAAGAGGCATGTTTACACCCAATGACGATCTGATTCAAAACGAAACGATAGATGTTATCGCGCGTAAGCACCGTGAAACACATGTAGTTTGGAGAACAATACATCTTGCCCAGTCTATCCTCGAAGGAGGACATGATACAAACTTCGAACCAAGAGACTCAGGGCCTGATATTGCTTGGATACCTATGAATATAGAACATGTCCGGTTTTTCGAACAATTCGGACATGTGTTTTTTGAATGGAGGGAAGGCAGATTTCCAGAATTCAAAGGACCATCAAACAGCGATACAAGAAAAACAGTTC
Source organism: Gammaproteobacteria bacterium (assembly GCA_965223775.1). Classification (GTDB taxonomy): domain Bacteria; phylum Pseudomonadota; class Gammaproteobacteria; order HK1; family HK1; genus JAJDXW01. Next base: position 709,895 of record OZ245021.1, read on the forward strand.
TGTATGTTGATGTGGTTTCTGGATACAGTTACGAAAGGGAAATGGCGGTTTCAAATAAAGAACATCATTTTGCCATCGAGGTAGTGCAATATCTGTTTCCATTATGCGATAGATGGAGCAGAGGCGGATGGGATTATGAGAAGAGAATTTTGGACTTTGGCAAACCAGATGATGCAGAAGAAGTTGTTTTTGATGCCGGTATGCCCGAAAACATAAGGACTAGAATTCCTTCAAGAGTCGACCTCGTTACCGGATTTAGTGGTGGCGGGGTGTGGAGAGCAGGATGCGACGATGATGATAGACAATATTTTGATTTGACCGGCATTGTATGGTCACAATATTTCCGTGACAGAGATGGAGTTCTTTCGATTGTTTGCCATGGAAAAGACAGTATTCGTAGAATTATCTCAATGATTGCGAAAATGAAAAGATAACTAATTTTGATTGTCGGTGTAGAATCGGGGTGGGCAACTCGATCTGAACATCAATACACCCTTTTCGAGAACACCAACTCCGCGTCCAAGTGCGTTACGTTCATTTGCGCCACTCCCGGACTGAACCTCAAGAAGTGGCGCGCCGGCGCGCACGTGCATCCTGTCCCGGCAGGCTCGTCGGACTTCGCGAAAGAACTCTACGGCGCGAATCTTCCCGCGGTCTCCGTTCGCAATGATCGATAGGCCAGAAAGATCCTCCCGTACCAATCTTTCCTTCACCGATACAGTGCGTCCAGCCAAGTTCGGTGGATCCGCGCAAACGCCGCTCGGGCGGCGACCGCGTCGATGCAGGTCTCGTGGAGGAAACGGTCGAGCACCTCGCCGACCTTGATCGCGAGTCGGCCCATCTCCGAGATCACCGCTTGGAGAGATGTCGGCTCAACTGATCATCATCCGCATGAGCTTCCGCCCGCCGACCGTGAGCCTTCTCTTCCTCGCTACCGCGCTCGGCCTCGCCGGCGGCGCTTCGGCCGAGATCTTGCGAGGCCCCACCATCGCGCCCAAGCACCGCTGCTCGACATACGAGAGGAGCTGGTGGCATTGAGCGAGCTCGGCCCTCTTCAGCATCACCCGCTGGAACCACGCCTTCCGGTGCACGACCGCGAAGTCGCCGGGCGTGAGGGCGGCAAGGTTCGTGAGGCCGCCCGGTGGCGGGAGCGCGAAGTACGCCCGGAACGCCTCCTCCACCTGCTCCGGCGCGAGGTAGCCGAGCCACATCTTGACGACGAACTGCTGCAAGGTGGCGGGGTCGAGGTGCTCGCCGAAGTTCTTGGTGCAGGCGAAGGGAAGGGGATAGCTCTCCATCCAGGTCAGCATCTCGTTCACCTGGCTCACCTCCCAGCTCCGGTGCGCGGACCGCCGGTCGGCGAGGAGCGAGTCGGCCTCGTCGAAGATGAGGATGGCCTCCGAGTCGCGCGCCTCGGCGAACGCGTCCGCGATCTGTTGCTCGGTCGCGCCCACCTAGGGCGAGAGCAGGTCGGACGCCCGCTTCTGAAGGACCTCGAGCCCGACGCGCTCGGCGCGGTAGCGCGCGAACGCGCACTTGCCGTGGTTAACGACAATTTGATCTTCCAGCGGAAGAAATAGTTGACGCTAACCATCACGCTAGCGATAGCCAAACCAAGGGGCTGTCCATCAGCAATAAACACCGTTACCTAGAAAACCTCAAACCAGACGAAAAATACCAATCCGGACGTTAGCGATACAAGGATACGGATTTTGATGACCGTCTTCTTGTTCTTAATGTATTGACGCGTCCTCAGTTTTTCGTCCTCTAGTCTAATCCCCCCAAGGATTATTCGACGCTCAAATCTATCCAACAACGGAGATACGACGTAGACTAGCACGAAGGACGCAACGGCCAAGGGCCCCAACATGGATAGGTCTGAGAAGAACTCCCTTCCGAATCGGGCGAGATAAAGAACTACCATTGCGACAAGCATGGAGAATATCTGAAGCACCGCAACATTTCTGCGTTCCTTCCGCAATCCATGTTCTGCGATACGCATCCTGATTCGATACGCTGTAGAAGGGTCGTCGCGTTCCAATTTGTTCAATCTTTCCAAGTTTGAGTAATCTGTATAGGGCATAGGAAGTTTTAGCATAATGCTACCAACGCCGAGCAGAGTCGCACAGCCCGCCAAGAAGACTATTGGGGCATTTACATATGCTGGCAATGTCGGATTTTCGAAGACGAATAGTACGGAGCCCACGAACAGAAAGAATTGTAGTGCCTCGACGACAACGGCGGCGAGTACCATGGAGGAGAAGGCTAGCATGACTAACGCAACGACAAACAAACTAGCGAACTGTTTCCTATCGGGCTGTGTCATCCCTTCGAAGAGCATAGATGGCTCCCAGCCAAACTGCATTGTGAAAAGATTGCGTACATCGTCGCCAAGATTCTCGAATGGAACTGCTCGAATTACGGATTCGTACCGATCTGCAAGTAGTGAGGCTGTTGACGAAAAGATCAGAAGCATCGAAGCAACCAATACGAAGATCGGAAGCGCAGAGTTGTCATTTGATACTCGGACACCAAGAATAGAAATTTCAGGAATTGTTCCAGACTCGACTACCCCCATGAAGACGACCAGAGCGAAGAACATGATTGACAACCGATAGTCCAATCGTTGCAATTCCCTCCATCGTTCGCCAATCGCTTGGAAATAGGATATAGAGAAGTGCTCAGAATACTCCTCGCGTCGAAATAGTACTCTGAAATTCTCTTGTGCGACCGCGCTCATGGTTCGCCACTTGATTATGGTGTAGTCTTGAATCGTTTCTTCGTCGATGGCATCTACACCTTCTTGGTCTTTAGCAAGAGACATTGTGCGACCTCCAATTGTACAGAGACGGTAATCACGTGATACTGCCGCCTTCGACACCCGTACCCTGCGTGCAGCCCGACCGCCCCACGGTTTGCCGAAACGGTTGCGCGAGGAGACCGCGCTCGACGACATCGAGCGAATTCACATCTGAACGGTTGGTAACGGCAGCTTTCAACCGTCTACGGAAACGTGCAACATAAGCGCTCACGGAAAGAGATTGACATGAGCGGGTCGGTGCTTCCCTTCGCGGAAGTACAGCGCCTTGAAGCGGTCCATCTGCTTTATCCGATCGATGAGCGCGCGTTCCTGCTGCGAGTTGGAGACGTTGCGCACCAACGACTTTGCGTCGGCTTCGTTCAGCCGAAGGACGAGGTAGTTGGCAATGGCCGAGAACACCGAGACATTGAAGTCTCGCGCCTCCTGCGAGGCAAGCACCAGAGAAATACCGTACTTCCGGCATTCCTTCGCCATGGTGGGGATGAGCTTCAGGCCAGCCGCTCGGTGCGCCTCGTCGAAGATCAACGCATGGGTGATTCGATCTTGTAGACCGCGGCGGAACATGTCCTTGTAAAGTCCGTAAAAGACGAGCGCCGCAAACGCCCGTTGCAGGTTGTCGTTTTGCGTGGTGTGAATGCGCACAACGGTCAGCTGCGCGCTCTCCCACAGGCTGCCGTGAGACTCGCCTGCTTGGAAGAAACCGTAGTCGTCGAGCTCGTCGAGCCGCTCCAATAGTGTGCGCAGACTCTGATTCGGTTTCGGGTCGGCGCGCAGAATCTCCAGGAAACGGCGAAACGCCGGCTCCTTTAGTTCCGCGTCGGCCGCGTGGGCGCCTCCCCAACCTGCTTCGGTGAAGCTATCTCGGATGGCCTTCCGGATGCGACTCGCCTGAATGTCGCCTAGGTCAGGATAGATGGCCTCGAAGATGTCCCGCACCGCGCCCGCCACATCCAGATGCGCCATGCGGTTTTTCCGGTCCACAATATGGAGAGGATTGAAGCCCAGACCAGCGAAGTCGATAAACCGTACCGCGTTGACGGACCGTTCGAGTCTCTCGTCGATATCCTGATGATACGAGAAGACAATTGGCCGGATGTTTGCCGCGATCATCTGCCGGCAGAGGTTCAGCAGGCAGGTGGTCTTGCCCATGCCCGGCAGGCCCGCAATCAGGAGATGCGGATTACCTTGGATGGTCAGTGGCCAGTTGACCTCTGTGTTGGTCACCGTGTCCGCCCCGAGACCGATCGAAGGCAAGTTTCTCACTTCTCCGTTGCTGCCTTCACCGGTTGCCTCGGAAGTGGCAAGGGATCCAGTAGCCACACCATCGGAGCTTGGAACATCGCCAAACGGTGCATTGTCGCGGATTGCCGCGGGCACGGGCGCCGGCGGCGGTGGTAGCGAGGTGGAGGTGAAGGTCTCCTGGCTGACATTCGAGTCCGGGAGCAGGCAGGGACCGAACAGAAAGACCTTCGTGCTCCAGTCGCGAGGAGAAATCTCCAGCGGCTGGCGCCCCGCGTACTCGGGGCAGAACACCCAGCCGCGGTCGCCGGCGTTGTCCCCGCTCAGCACGTAGTCACCACCCCTCTCGATCATGCGGTCGATCTCGGCGGCGAATTCCGCGTGCCGCGCTGCCGGCAAATGGTGCCTCTGCGCCTTGTCCGCATAGAAACGCAGTACGCGGGCGAGCTTGGCGCGTCGCACAGCCCGGAACGCCGAGCACACCTCATGCGAATACCAGTCGTCCCAGCGCTTGCGCAGCCCAGCGGCCTGCTCCTGAACTTTGCGCAGGATCTCTGGCGACCTCGCGGCACGCAGATCCCGGCGGTACTTGACCTCAACGAAGCGGAACGTCAGCCCCTTCCTCGGCGCGGTAGTCACGTAGATCAGGTCAGGGCGCACTTGCTTGGAGTCGTCCTTCTTCTTATCGCCGCCCTTGTCAGCCACCGGCAGCAAGAGATCCCGAACGTCGTCCACCGGAACAAGAAAGCCGCGCTCCAACGATACCCAGCAGGGATCCGCCTCCGGCGCCTGCCGACAGCTCGCATGGGAGACGGCCAGCGCGATCAACTCCGACATCGGCGGTCTGTTGCCGGTCAGACGGATTGCGAGCCGGCCGCTGAGGGACTTGAGATGCGCCAGAAGGAATTCCGCGTTACGGCGGCTACGGCTGAGCCCCATCCGATCGAGGGCGCCGTCGAGCACCGCGCGCACCTCGTCCAGGTTGCTGGTGGAGGTGATGAGTTGCAGACAACCCAGATCGTCGCGTTCCGGGACGCAGTCGATCACATACGCATCGTAGATGTCCTGGTTGTCCCCGGGGGAATCGAAGTACTCGATGCCGGCATTGCGATCCAGGGTAATAACCCAGTCACAGACCCGGTGGAGATTCCGGAGACTGTCCTCCTTCTCCCGCGAGACCTCGGTGCGGAGCACCGGCAGCGAACCATTCTCGGCGCCGAGATTGCGGGCCACCGCCCCGTGTACGGCGCGCTGTACGCGCTCAAGGCGTTCGGTATGGCCGCGCTCCGAGGGGTGCTTCTCGCCATCCTTCGCCCGCGGGACCGTGCTTCGCCACAGGGGCGTAGGCTTCGTGGTGAATTCGCGCTCATAGAATGAAAGGAGGCCGAACGCCCGGAACGGCCTGACGTCGGTTGCTCGCAGCTCGTCCACCACGACCTCGGATTCAAACGTGTCGAACGCGACGGCAACGTGGGCCGCGGTCTCCGGGTCGGAACGGTCCTTGCGCGCCCAGCGGAGCCTCGGCTGGATCACACCACCCGGCAGGCTAAGGGATTCGAGCATCCACCGATCGTAGTCTGCCACCACCCCGGCGCCGCTCCTGCGCCGTTCTCGCGCATCGGCGATGAACCGTCCGGCGACCCCGCGCTGTTCCGGGGACGGATACATCTCCAGAGAAAACGCGGGGGCGCCCTGGAAGCCATCGTCCGGAGCAGTAGCCGCTTCGTCCTCTACAGTTTCGACTTCGTCATCCGCTCCGCGCAGGCGCTCGTGCACACGACCGAGCGACTTGGCGATAGTGAGGCCATCTCCCGCCCGAAGTGCGTGCACGTGGAGAAGTCGGGACGTGTCGTGACAACTGAGGTACTTGACAATTTCGTCTCCAACCACGTTCGCGCTCTGTTCTCCAACCGTCGGGGCGTTGTCGGTTGACTCGCCCTCGCCCAGCGCGCGGGCCAGCATCGCCACCGCAGCCTTCGGCTCCTTGTCCGTATCGGGGACCATTCCTACTGCATGGAAACCGAGGGTGTCGGCGAAGACGAACGACCCGCCGTCCGAGTTGGGGAGAACGGCCGGGAACATGGCGCCGTCCAGGCACCGAAGCTCGGTTCGCACCTCGTTCGCTTTCCGGTCCTGCTCGAAGGCCGCGTGGAGAACCAGGTTGTCGTAGGCAGCGTGCCACGCAACGCGCAACGGGTGCATCGGCAGAACGATCAAGCCGATCGTCCGCCCGGCGAGGGATTGCACCTCCAAGGTATTGCACAGCGCCAGGGAGGAATCGCCGTTTTCCAACACGGCGGCCCAGGCGAGGATGTAGCTCCTCACGTGGTCGAAGGCCCTCGACCGGTCATCATAGACTTGGCCGACCGCCCCACAGCCCTCGCGAAAATGCCTAGCCAGTCTCCGGCTCTCCGTCATGACTCGGGCCCAAGCCGTTCCTTCACCGATCTCGAATCGGATGAATTCCACGGCCCCCGCTCTGGCACCCGACGCGCGCGTCTTGACGCGCCATCGTCCCGGAGCGCCGTCGCCGCCCATCCACTGCTTCTCCACCTCGCGAATCAGCGGCGGACACGGGACTTGCAAGCTCAGCCGCTTCGCTCCCTTGGTGCGCAACAGCGCCGTGTTTCTCTTCTCGTCAAATTCGAAGCCAGCCGGACTGTTTGCCATGGCGGAGACGCTCTCTCGGTCATCCAGCTCAATCAGCCCTTCGCTGAATGCGCGAACTTTCTTGCCTGCACCGCCCGCGGCCTTATCGGGTGGATCGCCGAAGCGAATCTGGAATTCTTCGCTTTCCTGCCGCTGAACCTCGTCGTTGCCGACCACGGAGACCACGACCTTGGCGGAGATCAGTGAATCTTCGTCGAGATCGGAGAAATCGTCGTTGTTGAACCGGCATTTCTCTTCAAGGCGCGCCGAGTGACTTACTTCGCGAACGGCAAGCTCTTCCTCCATGTTGTTCGTCTGCACCGCAACCTGATAGTCCACGGCTCCTTTTGCTATGCTTGCCGGACGCGGCTTCCACTTGACTTCCAGCGTGGAGTATTCGCCGGACGACTCGGCATGGGGTTTCAGAATGAAGCTCGGCACAAGATCACCGTCCCGTTCGACCAAACCGGACCATTTGGCGACCTTGCCGTTCCGCAGTCGCCACGACGCGAGATCGATGTCTTGAATCTGCGCACTCTCGATGCCTAGAACGCCAACCCAGAGATGCTTCCGGTCTGCCAGTCTGTCCATTGCGAGCAGGAGGGGCAGGGTATCCGCGTCGTGCAGGAAGCGTTCGAGGTCTGCCCGTGATTCGGCGGTTAGGCCCGTAAGTTGCAGTGAATCAATCCGCACGGGATTGGTCAGTCCCACCGATTCGACGCCAAGTAGCCGGTCCACGAGTCTGCGGGATACCTCCAGATCCGATGTCGCATCCGAGTCCTCGGACACGCAGACGGGCCAGAGTCCGAGGCGATGCAATTGTGTGCCGGGATGAGTCTTGTGTTCGGACACATGGACGAGGAAATCGAACTCGGCCCACGGCGAAACACTGTGCCGACTCTCAGCGATCCCCTCATCTTTTTTGTAAGGAATCGTTGTTAACGATTTGATTTGATCCAAATCAGTATAGCGAAAGCACAGTTTTCTAATTCCTTGTACTCAATTTGCACCTGCGATGGGTCCGTTGACTCGAATATTGTGCTCCACTTTTTCCCCCAAGTCCGACTTCGGACTTGCACGGGCAGGAGGTTGGAAACAAAATAACTGTTTTCGCCTCTGAGGGTGGATGGTGAAAGCCCGAGACGTACTTCGCGAAGACCATCTGATTTCCTTCATCACCGAGCTGTACGACGGCGACCTGCACGCCAAGCGGGTCTTGTCGCTCGCCTACGGTACGCTCGGAGTCCTGACCAGTGCCTCCTTGGCCGTCCATGCCATTGGACAAGGTTTGGCCCACGCCCGTGGCACCCTGAGCAAACACGGCGTCAAGCAGGTCGACCGGTTGCTCAGCAATACCGCCATCGAATTGGACGATTTCTTTTCGCACTGGGTGCCTCATGTGATTGGAGCGCGAGAGGAGATCGTGGTGGCATTGGATTGGACCAGCTTCGCTCGCGATGGGCACGATACGTTGATGTTGTCGATGCTCACCGAGCATGGCCGGGCCACGGCCCTGATGTGGGAGACGGTATCGACGGCGACGTTGAAGGACAACCGCAACCGTTATGAGGACGAGTTGCTGTATCGGTTCTCGGAGGTGGTGCCCGATGGGGTAGAGGTGACGGTGGTCGCGGACCGGGGGTTTGCAGACTGTAACTTGTTCAAAAACCTGGACGAAGAGCTGGGATTCGGCTATGTGATTCGGCTGCCCGCAAGCTACTATGTCACCAGTGAGAGCGGGGAGCGGCGCTTGGCGTCGCAATGGGTCGGCCCGGCCGGGCGAACCCGCACGTTGCGAGCTGCCCACATCACCGACGCTCACCAGCTGCCCGTCGGCACGGTCGTTTGCTTGCGCGACAAGAACATGAAGGACACTTGGTGTCTGGTGGCCAGTGACCGAAACGCCGCACCCCGGCTCCTCATCCAATACTACGCAAAACGGTGGGGGATCGAAACGAGCTTTCGCGACCTGAAGGACCGGCGCTATGGCCTTGGCTTGTCGTCGATGCGTACCTCGTGCCCCGAGCGCCGCGACCGGCTGTTGTTGCTCAGTGTATTGGCAATTGCGTTGTTGTCATTGCTCGGGGCCGCCGGAGAGCGTATCGGCTATGACCGGTGGTTGAAGGTCAATACCGTGAAACATCGCACCCATTCGTTGTTTCGCCAAGGGCACATGCTCTATGAACATATTCCCAACTGGCCACCGGAACGATTGCGACCGTTGCTCGACGAATTCGCCGCCATGCTGGCCGAACACAGGCTATACAAGAGAATGTTCGCCATCTTGTGAAAATATGAGGGGATGCTTAAGGTGCCGACTGCCCACCCGGCGAGCCATCCGGACCGCCCTCTCCGCGTACTGACGGCCTGCGCTGGATAGTTGACGGGTCACTTCTGAGCGAGCCAACCGGAGTGCAACATCGAACAAGCTTGCTTCGTCCACTTCCCTTGACGCGCTGTAGATGCCGTCCATACCAGCGCCGGCGCGAGCGGTATCCACAAGCAGCACAGTAGCGGCGCGCTTCGCCTCCCGCCATTCGACCGCGGCGTCGGCGGTAATCGTGCGCGAGGCGACATCGCCAACATCAGCAACGCGATAGGGCTTCCAGCCCGGCGGGGCGAACGATTCATCTTCCGCTAGTTGGACTACCACCTCCGGTGCTAGGCAGCGGGTGAAAGCTATGGCGCCGGCCTCCGGGTGGCCGAGCACTTGCTCAAAGGCATTGGCAAGCAACCGTCCATGCGTTGCGGTCCACTCCACGTCAGTTCTCCCTAGCCGGTTTGAATCGTGGCCGGAGGCGTTTCATGGCCTCAGCGTCGTTGACGCCAGCCAGTAGCCCAAGTCGCGCAGTCGTCGCTCCAAAATGGCGCGATTCCTCTGAAGGAGCTCGTTAGAGATGCTCATTCCAAGTGGCGCGACATCAATACAGAATCCATACCGGTTGCGCAGAGCGTCAATGAACTCCCCAAAGGACAGTCCGCGTACGCCTGATTTGTTCCCACCTCGCAGCAAATGAAGGTGAACTAGATACTCGATCACCGGGTCGGTCAGGACGAGAGAACGAACATCGCGTCGCCTGCCGCCTCGGGAAGTCTTCCGCTTTGCGGCGAGGCCGTTGGGGCGTCCGATGAGCAGGCTGGAATCGATGAAACCAGACAACCTGCGCCGTACGAGCGTCGGCCCCATCAATGTCGTCAGCCCATAAGCGAGGCGCCAGACCGGATTGGGCTGGCTGTCCGAATTGATCAGGATATCTTTGACTTCGTCATAGTCGCTGGTCAGCTTGTCAGCGAGTCTCTCCGCCTTCTCTTCGATGCTGTAGTGGATGCGACCAGCCTCGGAATGCCGACTATGCAGCAAGTCGCCGAGCAGGTTGATCCAGTCGGTGGCATAGGGCCAAGTCGCCACGGACTCATTCTTGACCTTCTTGTTGAGTACAGCGTGGTGGTCGAGGAGGCGCAGAACCATCAACACGTCGGGAAGGCGTTCCATACGCCGCATGAGATCGCCCATCGACTGCTCTGCGCAACCTCGCAGTCGGAGATCGACGCCGTTTGAGCAATCCACTAGCACTGCCGTCGATCTCTGCGCCGAACGCTCCGGCACGCGCCCCTGATCCACCCAAGCGAGCAGCATCTCGACCAGGTTCGATAGAATTGTCGTCATGCCGACCGAGATGCAGGATTCCAGCATGTCCACCAGCGCATGGCGTGGTAGAACTGTCGAATAGGCGCGCAGGAAGCGTCGCATGTCGTCGGAAAAATCCCGCGCAGCGCTCTCCGTCAAGGGACGTTGGTTGGGGATTCGGGACTGTTGCCGGCCCGGCACGGCTGATGGCGCTTCTTCGATCTCGCCCGCGAGCCGTATGGTCAGCAGTTGATCCAACCCTACGGTGACGTCGCCTTCATTGAACCGATCCGACGAAAGATTCTCCAATACGTCTCCCTGCCGAACGACGCCCTGACTGAACGCTCGCAGGAGCACGTTGTCTTCGTATCCTCTGCCCACGGCAAACCAAGTCTTGTCTCCCTCGTCGTTCAACTTGACGTACTCTCCGTCCTGATCGGCCAACGTGGCAACAATCATCTCCGGGATGTAACGGAGATGGGCCACCTGCTGGGGCAGGTCCACCCGGCTCGCCAAGTAATGGGCAGGGCCGATCCGCTGCACCTGTTGATCTCTGCCCTGGCTGTGCTTCGCATTCTCGAGGCAGAAGCAAAGCAGAAGGTCACCTAGGATTGCCTTCCCCTCGGGACTGTCGAAGCCGGCGACTCCTCGCGATGAGGCGATCTTCTCGGCAATGCGCTCCACCGTCGCCGACCGCCGGCGTTGAGCGGGCGTTCCTTCGCTCAAGCCGAAGGTCTCAAGAAACTTGCCTGCACCTCTCCGCTGACCAAAACGAAACATGTAGAACACAGCCGGAAGAACTGCGGATAGTTCGTAGTCCTGCAGTGTGACGGGCAACGCCTTGTGGTAGTCTCCCGACCAGATTTCCCGCGTCATGGCGCGGGACAATACGTCGTCTACGATGGAACGGACGCTGTCAGCCATCCGAATCTTCCAAGCGTCGAAAGCGCATCTGCTGCAAGGCATCCGGCGTCTCGGGTTCGATGATCCTTGCCGCGATATCGTAGATTACGTCATCCTTCATCGGGTTCCAGGCCAGCACCCGGCGTTCATCTTCGCGCACAAGACGTTGGACGAAGATTGAAAGCTGAGCGAACGTGTCGTCGGTCGAGACGTCACCCAACTGATAGCCCTCGTCTAGCTCGCGGAGCACATGGAACAAGTCGGCGCCCAAGCGAAGCCGCTCCTCTTCCCCGTCCCGGTAGCGGTAGACCAGAGTCGCCTCTCGCTGGAGTCGATCGAGACCCTCAGTGTCTCTCGGGAGGTCCACCTCTAGACGGAAGTCGTCGATCTTCTTCTCCGCCCAGAACGCCGTTTCTGTCGGCGTTCGAGGCGTGATCCGTAACGGCACGACGCCTTTGCGGTCCAGCGCCTGGGGCGGGAGATCTTCGAGCCGGGAGATTCCCCGGCAGAGGCGGCGGCACTGATTCTCTCGCGCATCCTCGCGTATCGGAAGGTCTCGGAAATCGCGAGAAAAACAGCCGCGCGACAATCCCAAAGCATCCAGACTGCCGGAAATGGTTTCGAGCTCTTCCTCGGACAGCTCGAAGTACGCCCTCCGCCTCGCGGACCCAAGTGCTCTCTCACCCGTAGAGCGCTGCGCGCCGCTCTCGTCCCCCCACTCACCAGAGCGGGAAAGATATCGGTCGATCTTTGGATGCGCTTCCAGTGCCGGATCGAAGCGGACCAGCTCCCGCAGCGCTTCGCCCTGTTTCGCGAGCGAGTCCGGCGCGAAAGCACGATCCCAATATGGCTGCGGTTCACCAGCGGAATGGGAAGGATTATGGTAGTCGGAGCAGTAATGTGTGCCGAACAGGATGTACACCAGCGAGGCCCGAAGCTCGCGCACCGTGATGTGGGTTTCGCCGCGGAGATACACAGCCTGCAACGCCTCGAACAGCCGTTGCCGGGCGCGAGTCCGTTCTTTCTCCGGACTCACGTCGGGCAGCCACTCCGGGCCGAACAACCGCATGGCTCGACGGACCTCGCAACGGCCCTCCGCGGAGCAGGTTTGGCAGGGGGTCCAGAATTCCGCAGCGCGCTCGCCGCCGTAGAGCCGGTCCACGAGGGCGTCGAGGAAACCGGTCTCGATGTCCTTTCCGTCGGCAGTCACGCCGCCCACAAGGGACCGTTGGTTGAGGCTGATGAAGCGGATATGGGCTGGCGGCGGTGCGCGATCGTCGGCATCCAGGAGCTTGGCAAGATCGCCGGTTAGCGGTGTCTCACCGTCAGTGCGTTCTTCAGTCAGCTCTATCCACTCCAACAGGCGGCCGTCGTTGATCGCCAGAAGGTGTACGAGGTCCTCGGCGGGCTCACCGTGCTGGAACGGCGCCAAAAACTCGTTCAGCAGCTCATCGGCGGAGCGACCTCGCCAAGAGGCCGAACCGTCGAGATTCATGCGCACGGTCAGGCCGTCGTCCAGCTGCTTCTCGAGTATACGCGTCTCGGACGTGGTGTCGCCGAAGCCGAGACGCCCGGCCAAGTGTTGGAGCAGGGCGGTCTTGCCGTCGCCGGCGTTGCCGCACAGGACGACCAAACGGACCCTCCGCTCCGAGATCTGTTCGAAGAGCAATTGCTCCAGCTTCGTTTCGACGTAGGTGTCCACAGCGAAGTCCGTATCCAAACCGCGGGTCTCGCGATTGCCCCATCGAGAGCCAGGGTAGGATTGCAGCAGGGATCGGAGCCAAAGCACTTCGTTCTCGCTGCGGGTGGGAGACTCCGACGGCAGAGCGGCACTGTCAGCGGCGCCCGTGCCTGTTGGTTCATCTGCATTAGCGGCGTCGATAGGTACAGGCGGGCTCAGAACGGCCTTCGCTTCCGTCGCGGACGCGAATCGCCGCGCCGGATCGGGGTCCGTCGCCTTGTCCAGAAACACTGCGACAGTCGGGTACTCCTCGCGCTCGACGTCGCCCCAGTTCAAGCCGCGTTCCTTGGCCAGACGACCGTCGTACGAGAACGGCTCTTTGTCGAACAGCACGTGGAAGAAGCTCGCGGCGAGCGCGAACACGTCGTCGGAGGGTTCGGTGAGGCGGTCTTCAAGATGGGTATGTGAACTGTACATGATGGTGCCAGGGGCGCCCCGCGGTTGTCCCACCTTGGTCACGCAGTCGTAGTCTGTCAGAACGAGTTCGCTGTCAGAGACGATCAGATTGCGCGGGCTCACGTCGCCGTGCACCAATCCGTTGCGATGCAGAACGTCCAGCGCATCGCACGTCGTTCGCAGCCAGCGCAGAACCAGCGGCTCCTCCGACTCTTCCTGGAAGTCCTCTGCGAGGAGCGGCAGCACGCCTGCGAGCTCGCTCAGAGGCTCGCCCTCTATCCATGCCATCAATGCAATGAAGTCGTTGTCGCGCCACCTGTCCGCAGTCTCGAAGATCGTCGAGAGCGCCGCCGATTGATGGAGGTGTGAGTGCACCAAGTTGTACGCCCCGAGAACCTGCCGGCCGGTTTCTTCGTCCCGGACCACCTTGGCGACGTAGGCACCGAGGTCTCCACCGGTCGAGGGATCAATCCGCACCACCTTGAATGTGGCTCCGACACCGCCTGAGCCGAGGGGAGAGACGATCCGGTAGTCCCGACCGCGAAAGCGCACTATCTGGTCTTCGGTCCAGAATCGGGCCGGCGGCGGCGACGGCTCCGGCGATTCTCCCAACATCTCCGACAACGAGTCATGCAGTGCCTGCAAGGTGCTACGGGCTCCCGGATCATCCGCTAGCCCCCCGGTCAATACCTCTCTCGCTTTCCTGCTTCCTTCATCATCCCTCTCCGCGAACAGCACGGACAGACTGGCGGACAACGAGTAGGTGTCGGATCGAGTATCCGCCCCCCCGAGCCCCAGCGTACGAACCTCCGGCGCCACCGCGATGTTCCCCTCGTTCCATGTGGCGCTCGAGTCCGCCACCGTGACGTCCGCGGGAATCCGGGCATAGTGGAAGCCAGTTAGAATCGGGGTGTTGTCGTGCCGGACGAGTACCGTATCCGGCGTGAGGTTCCGGTGCAGCATGGGCTCCCCGTTCTCGCCCGCTCGGTGCAAATCTGACAGTGCGTTAACGGCGTGTCGGGCAAACGCCAAGCGCGCCTTCGTATTCCAAGTATCATCGGCGGCACGCTCCCCGATGCAGGGCGCCGCCGGATCTGCCATCGTGAAGAACCACATCTCGCCAGGGTACCCGGGTGCCTCCTGGAACGAATCGTCGATGCGCGGCGCCCAAATGTGGAATTGCAGCCGGTGCAATGCGTCGAATTCCCGCCGCGCCTTTGCCTCCGGGTTCGCTCGATCCGTGGCCGAAAAATCGTAGAGATGGAGGAGCACCCGGTTTCGCCGGGTGGAATGCGTGCCCTTGTAGATCCGATGAAAGCGCTCATCCGAAGCCGTCTCAAGCTCCAGGTTGACGTAGCCGGCCAAGCGTCTCAGCGCACCATCCACGATCACCTCAGTCTTCGGGTAGAGAGCCTTCGCCACCATCCTGATCTGCTGTGGCGAAAGGGAAGCGCCCCCTTCCAGCCCCAAGGCGCTCGGGCAAGCCTTCAAGGTGTGAAACCGGACCCCGCGGACCTCTCGTCCTTCGAGCGGTCTGACCTTGGAGGCGTCCTCGGTGACCAGAAACACCCCATCCACCCGGCCAATAGCCGCAATCTTCCGGCGTAGTGTGGTCCCGACCCTGCGCGCCTTGTCCGTCACGCGATCGGCTTCGTGCTCCACGCGTTCGGCGTTCCGGTTTACCCAGGCCTCGGTCCAGTGCTTGACCTCGATGAGCCGGACCCCGGGCGGACCAATTGCTACGACATCGATCTCGTCGAATTGGCGTCGATGGGTGGCGGAGAACGCAAGGTTGGTCAACAGCAGCCACTCGCCATCACCCAATTCGGAAATCAGACTCGTCTTGAGTTGCTCGATAGCCTTGCGCTCGCTGTCGTTGGCGAATGGCCCACAGGAGATAACTTGTACCTTCATGCAAGTACTCTACCGCTACCGCGACACCTTGTGGATCCCATGCTCTCTCGACCAGACCGTTAGCTCGAAAATCCCGTGAGGGAGGAACCGTCCGACTCCATAATCAATTATAATTCAATTCGTTACGATGATAGTAACCGGGAGCCAGACGGTGACGAAATGGAACCACGAGGCGTTGGCATTTTCGATCTGGCGGCGCCGCCGGGTTTGGGCGCATCTCTCCGGCGGTTCGACTTCTTCCAATGGCGGCGCGTGGCACGAGTACAAGGCGGTCCACCCCGAAGGATTGCAGTACGGCCAGTACTGCGAGCGGTGGAAGACGAAGTTCGAGGCATCCGCGGCGGCGGCGGGAGCGAACCGGAGGACGACCTCGACGGGCTCCTCCTGGAAGGTTCCGAACGAGCGCTTCGCGTAGCGCTCCAGGTCGATGTCCGGGTCCCGCTCGAAGGTCGCGTCGCTGATGCGAAGCTCGCTCATGTTGGCAAGGCGCCAGAGCCGCGGCTCCTCCTTCCATTCGCTCGACGCGACGAGGAACGCGCGGTTTCCGTAGAGGAGCCCCAGGGGCCGGACCCGCTGGCGGCTTCGCCGTCCCGTCGCCTGCGCGAGGTACCGGAATCCACCCACCGGCGCGTCGTGATCGCTTCTCGCAAGGCGGAGAGCAGGCCCGTGTCGAGACGAGGCCTCGGACCCGCGTGCATGGCAAGGCCCTCGGCCTGGACGAGGGCCGCGAGCTCGGACTCGATCCGGGCGAGCGATTTCGTACGAAGGATTGCACGAACCCTCGTCGCGAATTCGCGGAGCGTGCCGGCCCGCTCCTCGAGACCGACGCGCTCAAGTGACGAGGCGGCGGATTCGAGTTCCGCGAGCTCTTCGGGCGCGATCGCGACGAGCCGGCGAACGGCGTCCGACCGAAGGCGCCAGCGGCGCTTAGGGTCGTCCGTATCCACGAGCTCGAGAGGGCCGAACGCCGCCTCGACCGCGTTGCGCATGCGCTCCGCGGTGCTCCGGCTGACGGAGAAGTCGGCCTGAATTTCGTCCAGCGTCAGTCCGCCGGGCGTCCCCTGGAGGCGCACCGCGAGTCGCACGAGGTTCTCTATCCGTTCGTAACGCATTGTGTGGTGAAAATGACCATTTGCCCCGTCATCCCTGAATGATAGCGGGCGCCTGCGGCGGACGGAACCACGAAGGGGCGGAACGCCGTCCCCCGCCCCTCGCCCCTACGGCCGGAATCCAATCGGGCGGGGGCGGTCCGGCTTCGCGTCGCACTCGGCGCGAAGCATGGCCGCGAGTGTTTCCGGCTCGTCGTGTTTTGCCAGGAACCACGCCTTCCGGTGCACGACCGCGAAGTCCCCGGGCGTGAGGGCGGCAAGGTTCGTGACGCCGTCGGGAGGCGGGAGCGCGAAGTAGGCCCGGAACGCCTCCTCCACCTGCTCCGGCGCGAGGTAGTCGAGGCGCACCTTGAAGACGAACCGGCGCAAGGTGGCGGGGTCGAGGTGTTCGCCGAAGTTCGTCGTGCAGGCGAAGGGGAGGGGATGGCTCTCCATCCAGGTCAGCATCTCGTTGACCTGGCTCACCTCCCAGCTCCGGTGCGCGGACCGCCGGTCGGCGAGGAGCGAGTCGGCCTCGTCGAAGATGAGAAAGGCTTGTGCGTCGCGCGCTTCGGCGAACGCGGCCGCGATCTGCTGCTCGGTCTCGCCGACCCAGGGCGAGAGCAGATCGGACGCGCGCTTCTGCAGGACCTCGAGTCCGAGGCGTTCCGCCAGGTAGCGCGCGAACGCGCTCTTGCCGGTCCCGGGCGGACCCTGAAGGCAGAGCGAGAAGCCCCGGTCGGCGTCCCGCACGAGACACTCGGCAAGGGTGACCGGATCGGTATCGGCGTGGATGAGCCCGAGATCGAACCTTGGCGGCGGACCCTGCGGCGGCTTCTCGCACCCGAGCACCCGCGACAGGCTCCGGACCCCGTGGCGCACCGCCTCGATGCCGCCACCCGCGAGCCCGGCTGCCGCCGTCGCCCCGGCCCCCACCCCGGGGGTGGCTTCGAACTCCCGCGCGAGCGAGAGCACGTCTTCACTCGGAGCCTCGATGCCGCGGCGCGCGAGCTCCCGCGCCCAGATCCGGGCCCTCACCCGGGGCGTCGGGCGGCGAAGCTCGAGCGCGAACATCATCCGCCGAAGGATGGTCTCGCTCACCCCGCGGGGGCTGTTCATGGTCCAGAGGGTCGGCGTCGGCGCCGCCTCGAGGAGCCGGTGCATGTACACCTTGGAGCCCGTGTTGCGGAAGGCCATGCGTGACTGCGGACCGGAGAGCCTCCACGCGGGGAACGGGTCCGAGAGAAGGTCCTCCATCTCGTCGAAGAGGAGGAGCGACCCGCCGTGCCCGGCGAGCAGGCGCTGGGCGAGCCGGAGCTCCTGGAGGCGTTCGCCGCGCATCGGCTCGTCGCCCTTCTCGTCGAACTCGCCCACGCTGTAGAGGGACGCGTCGAGCCGCTCGGCGAGGACCTTGCAGAACTCGGTCTTGCCCGTCCCGGGAGGGCCGTAGAGGAGGATGTTGACTCCCGGGGCGCCGCTCGCGAGCACGCCCTTGATCACCCTCTCAATGTGGTCGCGGTCGCGGGCCACGTGGTCGAAGTCCGACCATTCGAGCTCGCTTGCGGGCGCCGCGTCGAGGAGCAGGCGGTGCACGTCGGTTCCGGAGCCGGCGGGAGCGGCGGCGAGCCGGTTCAGCCGGTCGAGCGCCTTCAAGTCCCCGTCGCTGTCGACGGAGACGAGTCCCGAGCGCACGAGCGGCGCGTCCGCCCGCAGCCGTCCCTGGACGGTGTTCGCCGATACGCCAAGGAGCGCGGGCAACGCCGGATTCTGGACGTTGAGCGGCGTGAATCTCCTCGATGACCGGAACACGTCGTCGATCATCGACTCGATGACGGGCTGCGTCTGGTAGCGAAGGACAAGCTCGAGGACGTCGACGTCCCGGCGCGTGAGTCCCGTTGTCTTCGCGAGACGGCGGAGCCGCTGCGCGGTCCGGTCAGGGCGTGCCTTCCGCGCGACCGAGTACTCCTCGCGCAAGGCGGTCTGGAGCGAGCGCCAGTTGCCCCCGGACATCCCCTCGTCGCGACCACGCTTCCCCGCCCGAATGGTCGATGGCCTCTTCCTCCTCCCGAACGCCACCCGGTTCTCCCGGTCGGCAATCCATTCGGCGAGGTCCGACGCCTCCCGGTCCCGGTGGTGAAGGGCCGCGGCGGCGTTCGCGAGGTAGAAGGCCATCAGGCGCTGCTCGTACGCGTTCAGCATGGACTCTCTCCGGACCGGACTTGCGGTCCGGGAGAGGCTAGCGGGCGGCTACGTCAGAACCGGACGTACTCGACGAGCCAATTCGCATCCGGGTGGAGGAGGCGGCGCGCGGGCCGCGGCAGTTGGGGTCGTAGCGGTACCCAGCTTTCCGGGCGAGCGCCCGCAGGTAACCGCCATCAATGAACACCGTGGCTTTCATGCCGGACCTCCATGTCGGAGCTCGTAGAAGAAAGAAGCCCCTCGTGGCGGACCACGAGGGGCCTCGGGATACATGCCCGCCTACGGGCGTATCGGATAGGAGAACGACCCTATGTGAAGACGGTTGTGTCCGTCAAGACGGTCGTTGACGGGAAACGGACCGGCGCGATGCCGAAGTCGGAGACGAGCCTGGACGCGGCAAGCGGCGCGTAGCAGGCATCGTCGTCGAGGTGCTTCGGCGCCGGCGCGAAGGGTTGCCGGCCAGCCGGACCCTCTCGCGCGTGTGGAAGCGGAGGCCAAGGCGATACAGGCGGGGTGGCTGCAACGGCCGGACAGCAGCCGGAAGAACGAGCGTCTCCCTTGGGTGTAGTAGTCGGCGACCCGGAGTGTGACCGCGGCGCTCACCCGCGCGAAGCTGTAGACGAGGACGCCGAGGAACGCACGGTCTCGAAGCCCCATCCTCGCAATAGCCCGGTGATGGCAGCCCGTTTGTGCCTGGTAGGTGTTGCGCCGGAGCGCCCATCGCAGCGAATTGCGCCAGTACCAAATCTTGGTATAGTGCGCGCCAAAGGAGTATCCCCATGCCACGCAACACGTCGGTCTCGCTTGGCGATCACTTCACGGGCTTCATCGGCGAGCGGGTCGCGTCCGGCCGCTACAACTCCGCAAGCGACGTCGTGCGTGCCGCGTTGCGCCTGCTGGAGGAGCACGAGGCCAGGGTGGAAGCGCTACGCGACGCCCTGGTCGAGGGCGAACGGTCCGGTCCCGCCGCTCCGTTCGATTTCGACGCGTTCATCGCTCGCAAGAAATCCGCCTGAACGCCATGGCGGGCTATGCCCTGTCTCCGGCGGCCCGGGCCGACATCGAAGAGATCTGGGACTACACGGTTCGCCATTGGGGCGAGGCGCAGGCCGAGCGCTACACGCAGGACATCCGTGATGCCTGCGAGGCGCTGGGCGACGGCACCCTGTCCGGCCGGTCGGCCGAAGACATCCGGGCCGGTTACCGCAAGGCCGCCGTAGGCTCGCACGTGATGTTCTATCGGGTGCGTGCGGACGTGGTGGAAATCGTCCGCATTCTGCACCGGAATATGGACGTGGGCCGCCACATCTAGCCTCGGTTTGGGCGGCGCTCCACCGTCCCCGGGAAAGTTGCTTCGACATTGACGGAAACCCCCAGGGGGCGGAAGCCCTCCTGCCCCTCGCCGCTCGCCCCTTGCCCCTACGGCCGGAACCCGATTGGGCGGGGGCGGTTCGGCTTCGCCTCGCACTCGGCGAACGCGTCCGCGATCCGCTGCTCGGTCTCGCCGACCCAGGGCGAGAGCAGGTCGGACGCGCGCTTCTGCAGGACCTCGAGCCCGAGGCGCTCCGCCAGGTAGCGCGCGAACGCGCTCTTGCCGGTCCCGGGCGGACCCTGGAGGCAGAGCGAGAAGCCCCGGCCCGCGTCCCGCACGAGACACTCGGCGAGGGTGGCCGGGTCGGTATCGGCCTGGATGAGCCCGAGCTCGAACCTCGGCGGCGGACCCTGCGGCGGCCTTTCGCACCCGGCCCCGCAATGTTCCGGACGGGCGCGAGGCCCTTCCGTTCTACCACCAAATACGTTACATGTAGCACGGCGACCCATCCGGAGACCCCCATGGCTACCGCATCCACCAGCGCCGAGCGAGTCGCAAAGCGACGCGCCGCCCTCAGAGCACAGGGACTTCGCCCCGTACAAATCTGGGTGCCCGACACCCGCGCCCCGGGCTTCGCCGAGGAATACGCGCGCCAAGCCGCAATCGCCGATGCGGCAAACCGAGCCGATCCGGAGCTCCGCCAGATCGAGGAGACCGTCGCGGCCGACATCGCCGAACACCTCGATGCTCTCGAAACCGAACAAAGCGGATGAACCGAGGCGACCTCGTCACCGTCGCGCTCCAGGGCGAGCGCGGCAAACCGCGCCCGGCCCTCGTCCTCCAATCCGACCTCGCCGCCAACCTCACCTCAACGCGCACCGTCGCGCTGCTGACCAGCACTGAACTCGACATCCCGCTCATCCGGATACCCATCGAACCGTCGGAACAAAATCGTCTTCGCACACGTTCCTTCGTCATGATCGATCAGATCTTCTCGGCGAGTCCGCGGCGGTTCGGCGACGTCTTCGGGCACCTCGACAACACGGACATCATCGCCGTCAACCGAGCCCTCGCGCTCTTCCTCGGCATCGCGAGCTGATGCCGTACGCCCCGGGGCACGGCCCAATCCGAAGCTCCGGCCCGCCCCGTTCCAGAATTACAGTTGAACTGAGCCGAGGTCCGCGGCCGGATGCCATACTCGCGGTCAGGACGGCGTTTTGCTGCAACTCCAGGAGAGCCTATAAGCCAACGCCCGCCGGGCGCCGAGCTCGTTGCCCCCTTTGACTCCCTTCTCCCCACGTTCTCCGATACGAAGAACCACCGGTTGCCAGGCCCAAGCGCCTCGCGCACCAACTCAAGATACCGAGGCGCGGTCCCGATCCCGAGGACGTGCCCCACCTCGTTGACCGCGGTGCGAAGATCCCCCCGCGCCCGAAACCGCACCCGCACCACGCCGAGCCACGGGCGGAACCCGCCGCTCGCGGGATCGACGTCCCATGCGTGGGGTTGGCCGGTCGCCACATCCACGTTCCACTCGTCGTCCACCAGGACGAGCAACCCGTCCAAGTCGTCCAGGATCACACCCTCATCGATCTCGATGTACCGCGTGAGCCGCACCCGGCGTCCGTCGCGCATGTAGTACCCCGCCTGCGTCAGTGTGATCGGCCCGACCGGCACCTCCCGCTCCGCGACCAGTGCCAAGTCGCCTCCTTCATGACCGTGCGCTCTTCGGCCGACGGCACCCGGTCCAGCCACACCTTGGAGCCCGTGTTGCGGAAGGCCATGCGCGAGCGCGGACCGAGGAGCCCCCACACGGGGAACGGATCGGAGAGAAGGTCCTCCATCTCGTCGAAGAGGAGGAGCGACCCGCCGTGCCCGGCGAGCAGGCGCTGGGCGAGCCGGAGCTCCTGGAGGCGTTCGCCGCGC
Source organism: Gammaproteobacteria bacterium (assembly GCA_965223775.1). Lineage (GTDB taxonomy): Bacteria > Pseudomonadota > Gammaproteobacteria > HK1 > HK1 > JAJDXW01. The sequence continues at coordinate 731,711 of OZ245021.1, forward strand.
ACCGGCTCGTCGCCCGTGTCGTCGATTTCGCCCACGCTGTAGAGGGACGCGTCGAGCCGCTCGGCGAGGACCTTGCAGAACTCGGTCTTGCCCGTCCCGGGAGGGCCGTAGAGGAGGATGTTCACCCCTCGCGCGCCGCTCGCGAGCGCGCCGGTGATCACCCTCTCGATGTGGTCGCGGTCGTGGGCCACGTGGTCGAAGTCCGACCATTCGAGCTCGCTTGCGGGCGATGCGTCGAGGAGCAGACGGTGCACGTCGGTTCCGGAGCCGGCCGGAGCGGCGGCGAGCCGGTTCAGCCGGTCGAGCGCCTTCAAGTCCCCGTCACTGTCGACGCAGACGAGCCCCGAGCGGACGAGCGGCGCGTCCGCCCGGAGGCGCGCCTGGACGGTGTTCGCCGATACGCCAAGGAGCGCGGGGAGCGCCGGACCCTGGACGTTGAGCGGCGTCATGAACCGCCGCGGCGCCCGGAACACGTCGTCGATCATCGACTCGATGACGGGCTGCGCCTGGTAGCGGAGGATGAGCTCGAGGACGTCGATGTCCGTCCGCGAGAGGCCCATCGCCCTCGCGAGGCGGCGGAGCCGCTGCGCGGTCCGGTCCGGACGCGCCATCCGTGCGGCCGAGTACTCGTCGCGCAAGGCTTCCTGGAGCGAGCGCCAGTTGCCCCCGGACAGCCCCTCGTCGCGACCACGCTTCTCCGCCCGAATGGTCGATGGCCGCTTCCTCCTCCCGAACGCCACCCGGTTCTCGCGGTCGGCAATCCATTCGGCGAGGTCCGACGCCTCCCGGTCCCGGTGGTGAAGGGCCGAGGCGGCATTCGCGAGGTAGAAGGCCATCAGGCGCTGCTCGTACGCGTTCAGCATGCACTCTCTCCGGACCGGACTTGTGGTCCGCGTGATCCGGAGAGGATGGCTGCCGTGGCACGTTCCGCCGTAACGATTCGGGGAGGTTATCGCCGAAGATCCGCGTCCTCGTGACCCGTTGCCACGCGCTCGTCACGGTCCGGCAGACGACGGCGGTGGGACGCTTCTGCCCTTGCTCTCCGCACCCGGCTCGATACAGATGGCTGTCTCGTGAGGCTCGGAACCCGAGATGAAGTCCGTCATGTTGTGCCTGCCGCTGCCCGACCGACCGATCGACGCACTGGGCTGCGTTGCCTCGGCCGCCGGCTTGGCCACGTCCCCCCCGGGATTGTCGGCTGATGGAGCACACGTTCCGCTATGCTTGATCCTGGGTGTGGCCGAGGTGCGACCAGGTGTTCGCCGACGGGTGCGGTGTGGAAGGCGACCGGTTGGTGACGCAGGGCCACGAACTCCGGGCCGAGGTGCGGGAAACGGCAGAGCAATGACGCGCCAGCGAACACGACTTGCGGAGTGCCGCCTCCGGGCGGGAATTCGCGTCGGATCGCAAGACACGCCACCGTCCGGCGCGTCCACTCCGCCCGGCGTGTCAAGCGCATTCGCTCTCCGGTATGTCGCGAATCGGATGGACGGTCTCGGCTTGCGGAGCCGGCCGCAGCCAGAATCACGCGCAGGCTCGGTGTCGTTCCGCTCGCGTCGGCTGGGCTTCCCAATCGGGTCCGGAGCACTACGCTCGTCGCTCGTGCGCGACGACCGTCGTATCGGAGGATGAACGCGAGGTGAGAACGGCGGCCTCAACTGGATCGCGAACTACATCTGGGGCATCGCGGACGATGTGCTGCGGGACCCCTGTGTGCGCGGAAGCAAGAGACGTTGCCCAACGCCAGATCGACCTCCTCCGCGAATACCGCACGCGCCTCATCGCCGATGTCGTGACTGGCAAGCTCGAGGTGCGAGCGGCGGCGGCCATGCTGCCCGAGGAGCCTGACGACGCAGTTGCGGTGGAAGCCGATTGCGCCAATGCGGAAGGAAAAGACGACGACCGTCCTGACCGCGACCCGCGGATAGAAGTACCGGCCACACAAAGGGAGATGACTTCATGACCGACTGGAACACCTGCCCGGCGGTGGAGCGCAACCCCCGCAAGATCAACGGAGCTTGGGCCTTCTCCGGAACAAGGGTACCGGTATACGCCCTTTTTGAAAACCTCGAGAGCGGCGCAACCATGAAGCAGTTTCTGGAATGGTATCCGGAGGTAAAGGAGTGGCAGGTGGCGGCTGTCCTCAATCATGAAGTGGAACATTTCAAAGCGCCGGCCTGACCATGAAGATCCTGTTCGACCATGGAACCCCGGCACCCCTTCGAAACCATCTTCGGCAACATTCGGTGGACAGGTCGGCGGAGAACAGATGGGAATTGCTGGAGAACGATGAAGGACGACAACCAGCTCTTCAAACAGTTCATGGACAACGACGGCTTCAAGCGCTGGATGACGGACACCGTGTTCGAGCTGACAACGGAACAGGCAGACGCGGCTTGAGGAGCGACGGCAACCACTGGAACCGGAATCCTCGAGATTGCCTGCCCGCCACTTCCCGGGACTGAATTCGCCGCCGTCCGAAGGGGGCAGCAGACGCCGCCGTGACCGCGTGTCACGGCCGAACCAGTACCCTGCGATTACAGGATCTCGGCCAGCTCCAGGCGGAATCCGGGCAGCACGGGGTCGGCGGATACGCTTTCCGGCCCTTTCAAGCGCTCGACCGGAGCTCCGGGGCGGTACACGAACACTTGACTTCCCAAGGGATCGATCAGCCAGCCGAGCTGCGCGCCGTTCTCCATGTACTCGCGCATCTTGTCCTGGAGCGCGGACCGGCCGTCCATCGGCGAGCGCAGCTCGATGACGAAGTCCGGGCAAAGGGGCAGGAACTTCGCCCGCTCCTCGGCGGTGAGGGCGGCCAGGCGGTCGTGGCTGACCCAGGAGGCATCCGGTGATCGGGTCGCGCCGTTCGGAAGCAAGAATCCGCCCGAGGAATCGAAGGTTCGTCCCGTTCCGTCCCGCTTCGCCCAGAGCCGCAACTGCATCGTGATCTCTGCATTCTTGTCGCTGGTATCCCCTCCGGCCGGCGCCATGATCACGAGTCCTCCCTGAGCGGTGCGTTCGATGCGAAGCTCCCGGTTGAGCCGGCAGAACTCGTAGAACTGATCGTCCGTGAGATGCAGATCCGGTGGAAGGCGGAGGAGCACCGCGGTGCTCTCCGCCGACATCGGCCGATGGAGCGGTTGGCTCGGAATGGGCTGGAGGGCCGCGCTCATGTTCCCTTTTCGATTCCGATTCGTCCGGTCGGAGCCCAGTATAGAGCAGTCAGCTCCGGCGATTGACCGTGTTCAAGAGCCCCACCGGCTCTCATTGCCGCGCCGATGAGCCCGCAGGCCGGGATCACCGCCGCATATGGCGGGCGACCTCCGCGGACGACATGACCTGGTCGACGTAGGAGAAGGTGCCCTTTTCCATCGCTTCGGTCGCTGCCGCGACCACGCCGCTCATCGCCGCCCGGTACAGCGATGTCGCGAGGCTGATGCGCCGCACGCCGGTCGCCGCGAGATCGGCCACGCAAAAGGATCTGCCCGCAACGCCGACCATGAAGTTGACCGGCTTCGATACGGCACGGCACACCGCGCCGACCGCCGCGATGTCCGGCAACGCCGGCGCCATCAGGACATCGGCCCCGGCGCGTTCGTACGCCTGCAGCCGGGCGATGACCTCGTCGAGGTCCGGAAGGCCGCGGATGAAACACTCGCTCCGTGCGGTCAGCGTGAAACGAAAGCCGACCGATCGGGCGGCCTCGGCCGCCGCGACGATGCGTTCCGCAGCCAGATCGCGGTCATAGAACGGACGGTCCGTGTCGCCGGTGAAATCCTCGATCGTGCACCCGACCAGCCCCGCTTCGGCCGCCTGCGTCACGGTTTTCGCCACGGCCTCGGGTTCATGGCCGAAACCGTTCTCCAGATCGGCCGAAACCGGCAGGTCGACCGCATCCACGACGGCGCGCGAGTGGTCCAGGGCCTCGTCGCGCGAGACCTCGCCGTCGCAGCGGCCCAGGGTGCCGGCAAACCCGCCGCTCGTCGTTCCCAGCGCTTCGAACCCCAGGCCGGCCAGGATCCGGGCCGAGCCGGCATCGAACGCGTTTGCGAGGATGAAAGGCTCCGCGCCCTGGTGCAGGGCGTGGAAGCGCTCGGCCTTTTCGGCCTGGGTGAATGGGAATGGGGCGTCGGCCATGGATGTGCCTCTCTCCACTGAATCCAGCCTGCGCGATGCTGCGCCCCGGATACCCCTGCGTCAACGGATCTCACGGTCGCCGTGAAGAGCTGTACGCGCACTGGACGACGTGCGGTTGCCGATGAGGTTGTTCGGTGATCCGGTCAGGGACCAGGCTCCGCAGTGCCGCCGGAAAAAGGCCCGCCAGGCGAAGCGACCGCCCGCCGCACCCGGCCGCGGGCGGGCAGGGTCCGGGGCGCGCTCGCTACACTTGCCATCGTGAGTTCCGTCCCCTTTCATTTTGATCCGGCGTACGCCCTCCCCAACGCCGCCTGTCGGGACCGGAATGTCGTTGACAGGTCCCGCCATGCGGTGGAGTCCCGGGCGACCGTCGATAGAACGGCGTCGCAGACCTTGCACTGAACCTCGGACACGGCTCAGGTTCGAGGCGCACTGGCCGCACGTGAGAGCGAGCGCTGAGGACGGCTAGACAGGTGATGCACACGCAGGATGCGGCTGCAACCCGCCCCTTGCGCCCAGTACGTGCGGAGGATGCGGGCGCCGGTCGAAGAAGATCGGCGCCCCGGTGCCTACGCGTCGGGCGGGTCGCAGGACTCGGTGCCCATGTCGGCGGGCACGCTGACTTCCACCAGCTCGAACTTGTCCGAGGTCGCGAGCTCGTTGTGGGGGGTGCCGCCCGGAATGTAGAGGCTGTCGCCGGCCTCGATCCGCACCGTCTTCCCGCCCGCGAACGCGAGGTCGACCCAGCCGCTCAGCATGTAGACGAGCTGTCCCTCGCAATGGTGGACGTGCCAGCCGGTCGGCTCCGACAGGCCTTGCGACGCCGACGTGACCTGCGCGCGGATGCGCCCGCCGCTCGCCTCGGTGACACCGAGCTCGCGATACTTCATCCAGTCGCGACGCCCCTCGACGTAGACCGCCTCGTTCTTCTTGGCGTGGGCGAAGTCGTCGGAAAGCTCCACCGCCTCGGAAATCTCGGCTACCGCCGCAGCGCTGCTGCTCATGCTGTTCTCCTCTGGTGATGCGCGGCATGACCGCGGCCATGGACCGGTTCCGATCCTAGGCGCGGAGCGGGGACGCCGCAAGAAAGACGATGGAACAATGATGAATTCAGCATGGACGAAGTGCCGCGGCTACATCATGGACGTTTCCCCATGGCGACAGGAACCGCATGACGCGGAGCGCCAATCGGCTCACCCGGCATCGGTGGCTCCAGGAAGGTCATGCTGTCGTAGAAATCATCCAGTGCGACGAACTTGCCATTCCGCTCCGCCCATTCGCGCATCCGGCGGTTGCAGCTATGCCGCCAGGACAACACTTCGATTCGCCATTGGCGCCCATGCATACGCTCCAGGTCAGCGTGAAAACCGACGCCGTCGATAAAGCCGCTTCCGTCTCCGGTCAGCAGTACCGCGATACCGGGATCCCCGTTGTAGTCGAAGGCATCACGCAGCATCGCGGTTTGCAGGGTCTGATGTACCCCCTGCTCCCGGCCCTGCATCGCGCCGCGTTCCAGCAACTGTACCGTCACTCCTTCGTTTTCAAGACGGTTCCAGACGTGTCGCAGCTCGGGAGGAACGGAGCCGACGACGATTGCGTGCTCGATCTCACGTCCGGCGTGCGCCAGTTCCAGGAGATTCCGGAAATGGACACGCACCCGATGACGGGCGGTTGCTCCTTCTCGTTCTACTGCGACGTCACGAGCGCTGATGAAGATGTTGGAGTTATCCCAGTAGAAAAAGACTTTTTCCATTGCAGATCCGTAGAGCCCGCCTTGTTGCAGCCCATTGTAGTCCTGTCCCTCACTCAATCCGTCCGTGGACGGGCACGGATCAGGGGCGGGTTTCGAGGGCGGCGGCACAGTCGCGCAGGCACGTATCGCTCGCGCGCTTCAGGCGATCGCCGAGGCTTATCTCTCTCCCGTTTCCGCGGGCGGTGCGCTGGACGGAGCTGCCGTTGGCCCGGAGCTGCCCGGTGACCTCCACCTCGTCGTCGCCGAGGTGGTAGCCGACGATCTCGAAGCTCCAGCCCTCGCCGTACCGTGCGCTGAGCGCGAGCGCGGTGTCGTTGCCGGATATGCCGTTCGAGCCGTTCGCGCCCGCCGCTGCGTTTGCCGTTCGGGCCGCCGTCGCCGGCGGGGCCGGAGCACGCGAGGAAACGGCCGCCGTGGTTCTTTGTGCATCGCGAGTGGAGGCGATGCCACCGGCGGCCGACCCGCCGCCATTTGCGCCGGCTGCGTAACCGGACGGAGCCTCCCGGCCGCTGCCCGCGGCGGCGGCCCGCGCCCTCCGGCCGATCGCGGCGGAGGAATGGGCAACCGCGCCCTGCCGGCCGTCGCGGCTGCCGGGAGCCCGTGCCGAAGCGAGGTCCTCGCCTTCCCGGATCGCGACCGGGCCGAGATCCGTTCCCGCGCCCGTGCGCTCGGCGCCGGGCCGCGCCCGGAGCTCGCGCCGCGCCGCGTCCGTCGCCGCTTCGTCCACCGTCTCCGCCTCCAGGTCCACCACCACCCCGAACGCCGAGCGCGCCGCTTCGCTGGTGAAGAATCCGTCCAGCACGTCCTCCAGCACCTTTTCGGCCGGCCGCTCGAGCGGGTCGCCGTACCCGCCGCCGCTCGGGCCATAGAAGGCCATCACGTCGCCCGGCTCGACTCGCAGTCCCGAGAACTTCGCGGGCATGGCCCGCCCGTCCTCGGGGCGGGCGTCGTTGTAGATATCGAGCCTTCCGCCCGCGCCGTCCCAGCCGCCGAAGACCCCCCACGGCACGTCCTCGTGCCGGTCCGCCTCGTGGGTGATGAACCCTTCCTTCAGCATTCGCTGCTTCTTGACCACCCCGAGTCCGCCCCGGAAGCGTCCGGGGGCGGGCATGATGTCGTCGCGCAACTCATAGCGATCGCACACCATCGGGAGGTGCATCGCGAGGTCCTCGAGCGGGTTGTTGCGGGTGTTCGCCATGAGGCTGTCGATGCAGTCCGGGCCGTCCGACGCGGGCCGCCCCCCGTACGAGCCCTCGTTCACTTCCAGGAACACCCAGTAGTCGCCGGAGGGCCGGATCCCGGAGTAGGCGGCGAAGGAGAGGGTGGCGGAGCTCCCCGCGATGATCTCGTCCGGCAGCACGGGGCTGAGGGCCTTGTAGATCAAGTCGATGACCCGGTTGATCTGGGAGAAGCGGGCCTCCGCGGCGGCCGGGAACCGCGGGTTGAAGATGGAGCCCTCGGGCGCGATGACGCTGATCGGGCGGAACGAGCCCTGGTTCGACGGCACCTTGATCTCGGAGGTCTCCGCGTCGAGCAGGAGCGAGCGGATCGCGCAGAAGCACGCCACCTTGGTCGAGCCCTCGAAGGGTACGTTGAACCCCGTCTCGACCTGGCCCGACGAGCCGGTGAGGTCCACGACGATGCCGTCGCCTTCGATCCGCACGCACACCTTGATCGGGAGCCGCACGTCGCGGTTTCGCCCGTCGTCGTCGAGGAATCCTTCCGCCCGGTACTCGCCGTCCGGGATCGCCGCGATCCGCTGGCGAAGGACCCGCTCGGTGTAGTCCATGAGCTGGCGCGTGGCCGCGATGACGTCGTCGTAGCCGAAGCGATCCATGAGCTCGATGAAGCGCCGGACCCCGAGGCGCGCGGAGGCGATCTGGGCGTCGAGGTCGTCGAGGAGCTGGCGCGACGCGCGCGAGTTGTTGCGGATGTAGTCCCACATCGCCTCGTTGCGCTGCCCCGCTTCGTAGAGCTTGGTTCCCGCGAACAGCATCCCCTCGGCGTAGACGTCCGGGATGTCGATGATGAGGCCCGGGGTGGCGGCCCCGATGTCGAGGTGGTGGGCGGTGTTGGCCGAGTAGCCGACCAGCCGGTCGCGGTAGAAGATGGGGATGACGACCGCAATGTCGGGCGAATGGCTCGACCCGTAGTAGGGGTGGTTGTGGATGACGACGTCCCCGTCGGACCAGTTCCCCTGCACCACCTTCTCGATGCCTTCGAGGTAGCCCGGCAGCGATCCGATATGGAGCGGGGTCGACTCCGACTCGCACAGGGTGTTGTATTCGGTATCGAAGAGCCCGGCGCCAAGGTCCTGCGATTCGCGGATGATCGACGAGAAGGACATGCGGTAGAGCACGTGCCCCATCTCCTCGGCGATGGTGTCGAGAGCGCCGCTGATGACCTGCAAGGTGATCGGGTCGAGTTCCCGGTTGGCCATGACTAGCTCCTTTTCGTTCCGGAGGCGCCGCCCTCGCTTGCCGGTCAGGTCCGGCGCACGTGCAGGCTGCCGTACTCGCTTACCTCGGCCGTGTAGGCGGGAGGGACGAGAACCGTGGAGTTGTGCTGGATGAGCACAGCCGGCCCGGCCACGCGGTGCCCGGCCCTGAGCTGGCCGCGGTCGTAGCGGGGGGTGTCGGCGGTCGTGCCGTCGTCGAAGGTCGTCTGTCGCGAGTACAGTAGCGCCGCGTCGTACGAGGCGCCGTTCGCCCGTTCGAGCGGCCGGAGCCGGAGCGGCTCGATCCGGTCCGTGCCGATGACCCGCACGGTGATGAGCTCCACCTCGGCGTCGTCGAACGCGTAGCCGTAGTCGAGGCGGTGCTGGGCATGAAAGCTCTCGATGATGCGGCCGACGTCGCCGTCCGCGAGGCGCCCGTCCGGGATCTCCGCCCGCAGCTCGAACCCCTGCCCGTGGTAGCGGCATTCCGCGACCCGCTGGAAGGTCTGGCGTTCCGGCGGCACCCCGTCGTTCTCGAGGTCGCCCCGGCAGTGCCCGACCAGCTCCTCGACGAGAGCGTTCAGCCGATCCACCGCCGCCGCGTCGATGTGGGTGAGGGAGGCGATGAACGAGCGGACGTGCTCGTACTGCATGTCCGTCTCGAGCAGCCCCATCGCGGCGGTGATCCCGGGCGCGACCGGCACCAGGACGTCACGCGCCGACACCGCTTCGGCGAGGGCGACCCCGTGCAGCGGGCCCGCCCCCCCGAACGGCACCAGGGAGAACTCGCGGGGGTCCACGCCGCGCGCGACCGAGTTCGAGCGGATCGCGAGCGCCATGTTGGAGTTGATCACCCGGATGATGCCGAGGGCCGCGTCCTTGACGGAGAGTCCGAGCTTCCTGCCGACCTTCTGCTCGATGGCGCGGCTCGCGAGGTCGGGGTCGATCGGAAGATCGCCCCCCAGCATCTTGTCCGCATCGAGCCGCCCGAGAGCCACCTGGGCGTCGGTGACCGTGGGCTCGTCGCCGCCCTTGCCGTAGCACGCGGGGCCCGGGTCGGCGCCCGCCGAGCGCGGCCCCACGTGGAACCCCCCCGCCGAGTCGACGTAGGCGATCGAGCCGCCCCCCGCCCCGATGGTCACCAGATCGATCATCGGCACCAGGATGGGGTGTCCGTTCACGTAGGAGTCGCGCGGGTTCATGATCTTGATGCGCCCGCCCGGCACGGTGCTGATGTCGGCCGACGTGCCGCCGATGTCGACGGTGATGACGTTGTCGGCGCCGGCCAGCAGCCCTTCCGCCCGCCCGCCGATGACCCCGCCCGCCGGCCCCGACATGAGGATGTTCACCGCCCGCCGCGAGCACGCCTCGACCGTGGATACCCCGCCGTTCGACTGGATGAGGCGCAGGTTCGCGCGAAAGCCCTGGTGTGCGAGCTGGTCCCGGAGGTTGGTGAGGTACAGGCTCGTCTTGGGGCCGATGAACGCGTTCATCGCGGCGGTGGAGAACCGTTCGTACTCCCGGAGCACGTTCGCCACGTCCGAGGAGCAGCAGACGTAGGCGTCCGGCATCTCGCGCTCGACGATGGCCAGGGCGCGCTGCTCGTGCTCGTCGTTCATGAACGAGAAGAGGAAGGCGATGACGACGGATCGGATGCCGCGTTTCTTGAAGACACGGATCGCTTCGAGCACGTCGTTCTCGTCGAGCGGAGTCCCGACCCGGCCGTCCGGGGGCAGGATCCGCTCGGTGACGGGGATCCGGTTGCGCCGCTTCACGAGGGGGTGCGACTGCCAGGGCACGTCGAAGTGGAGCGAGAAGTTGTGGGGGCGCTTGTGGCGGGCGATGTGCAGGATGTCGCGGAAGTTGCGGGTGGTGAGCATGCCCACCTCCGCGCCGGTGTGCTCGATGGTGATGTTGGTGGCGACGGTGGTGCCATGGACCACGAGGTCGATGTCGTCGCGCGTGACCCCGGCCATCTCGCAGAGCTCGAGCAGGCCCTTCAGCACCCCGACGGACTGGTCCTCGGGGGTGCTCTGGACCTTGTGCACGAACACCCCGCGGTCCGACTCGAGCACGAGGTCGGTGTTCGTGCCCCCGACGTCGACTCCTACCCTTGCGCCCATCGCCCCCTCGTGCTTCCCGTGATTCGCCCGCCGCCGTCCGGTCTACCCTGCCCGTGGCCGGTTCATCCGCCCGCCGCCGGCCTTGTGCCGTCCGTGTTCCGCCGCCGGCGTCCCGCCGTTCATCCGATCTCGTCGAGCGCGGCGAGCACCTCGTCCGGATGCTCGGCCGGCTTCACCGCTCCGTAGACCCGCGCGATGCGCCCCTCGGGGTCGATGAGGTAGCTGATGCGGGCCGGGTGCTTCTGGTCCGAGCTCTGCGCCGCGCCGTAGCGCATCGACATCGCCCGGTCCTCGTCGGAGAGGAGGTCGAACGGGAAGGCGAACTTGTCGCGAAACGCCCGGTTGTCCGCCGGCGAGTCGCAGCTCACCCCGACGACGATCGCGTTGCGGGAGGAAAATTCCGGGATTCGATCACGGAACCCCTTGCCCTCCACCGTTCACCCGGGGGTATCGGCCTTGGGATACCACCACAGGAGCAGGTAGTGGCCCCGAAATTCGGCGAGGTCGCTCGGCACGCCGTCCTGGTTGGGGAGTCGGAACGGCGGGGCCGGTTCGCCCGCGCTTCGCAGGGTGGGACTCATGTATCGCGCCTCGCTCTTGCGTCGCCCCGTATCGGATCCTCCGCGGCGGAGACCGGCGGCGGCCGTCGCCGCCGCCGTCGCACATCCGTGCGGGGCTTCATGGTTGCGGAAACCGGGGCCGACCCCGGTACCGTGGTCCGGCGAATTTGATGGATTGGGGGAGTGCTGTCAACAACTCAACGTGCTCCGGCTCGGGGAGTCACCGTTCGGGCCGGCCCGCTCTCGCCCTCGGCCGCGAGGCGCCGGCGCTCGCGCATGATCGGATACGCCATCGACGCCCGGCGTCAGCGCTTCCCCGACGAGACCCCGTTCGTCTACAAGCCCTTCGCCGAGTCGGGCGAGGTCTGCCGGTGGACCGCGGAGGTCAAGGCCGGCCTCAAGGACTACAACCTGCTCGACCTCAGCATCTGACCAGTGCCGGAACCCGAAACTGGAAGGCGTAATCGCCTCGAACGGATGGCCCATCACATCCCCTCCACGTCCATCGAACACGGAACGTCCAAGCAGACCTTGTCAAGGTACGGTTTGTCCAAACACGGCTTGACGAAAGGATTGGTACTCGCTTGAGGACCTGTATGCGCTGAATGCAGCGTAGCCCGCCCGCCGAACGCTATGCCCGCACCGCCTCGAAGGCGGCCAGATTGCGTGCGTCCCGGCTGAACTCCACGGCGATGAGGTGGATCGGGTGGCCGAGGTGACGGTACTTGTCGGCGTATCCGCGGCTTCGTAGCTGCGCCATCGCTGCGCCCTTGCCCGCCAGCTCCACCACCTTGAACTCGAACAGATACACGTTGTCGTTGAACGCCACCGCCATGTCGACGCGCCCATGGCTCGTGCTGTCCTCGACGGTAACGTTCAACCCCCTCGTAGAACTCGCGGTTGAAGCGGAACAACGGGCCGAGGAGTTCGGGGTCGAGGAACTGGACGATCGAATGGATCTCGTCGATCCGGTTCTCGAGCGGCGTGCCGGTAAGGTCACGGCGCCTCAAGGAGTCTAGAGGAGGGCGGCGCAGCTCGCGAGGGCGTCCTCGCGCGCCCGCTCGAACGCGGCTTCCTCCGCCGCGAGCGGGCGCTCGCCGCTTCCTCCGCCGAACGAGAAGGCGACCCCGCCGGCCGATCCGGAGGCGGAGCCGACGCCGGCGGAGATCCGGGCCGAGCCGAACTGGGTGCGCACCCCGCCCGTGCCGGGCAGCCGGAGGGTACCGACCACGATGACCTCGTCCTTCTCGCGGCGCCGGCTGGTGATCTCGAACCGCCAGCCGTCGCCGTAGCGCTCGTTGAGGAGGTGCTCGGCCGGGGAAGCGGCGGGGGGCGATCCCGCCGCCGCGGCGGCCGGGTGGTCCTCGCGGGGCGCAGGCTCGGGCGCGGGCGCCGTGGGGGCCGCCGCCGGCCGCGGGTCCGCGGGCGGAGCCGGGGTCCGGCTCGCCCGGGATGGGTCGGCACCGCGAGAAAGGGCGTCGAGCTCGCGCCGGTTCTTGTCCAGGAGATCGTCGAAGGGGGAGGTGAAGCGCGAGCTCATCGGACCGGGGCCTCCTCCTCCGCGGACGACCACCAGCGCCGGAAGTCGTCCACCGCGCGCTCCGGATCGGCCAGCTCCCGCGCGCCCTCCAGCCAGGCGAGGACCTCGCCGCTCTCGACGACATCGCCGTACTTGGCGTCGATGTCGAAGAGGTTCGCCTCGTGCGGCCCCGCCGCCCGGTCCCCCACCGCGTCGCGAACGACGATGGTGTGGTAGCCGTACTGCATCGAGTCGATGGCCGAAGCGCGCACGCAGCCGCTCGTGGTGCAGCCGGCGAGGACGAGGGTGTCCACCCCGAATGCCTTGAGGCGCGCGTCGATGTCGGTGCCGAAGAACGCGCTCGCGAACTGCTTCTCGGCCACGATCTCCCCGGGCTCGGGGCGAAGGCGGGCGTCCACCTCGGTCCAGGGAGTGCCCCGCACGAGGAGGCCAAGGGCCGGCACCTTCCTGACGAAGGTCCCGCCGTCGCTGAGATCCGGGTGGTAGGCGACGGTGGTGTACGCGACGGGGAGCCCGGCCGCGCGGAATGCGGCCTGGAGGCGCGCCGTCGCCTCGATCTCGCGCGTGAAGTCGCCGCCGAGATCGGTGCCGGGGTCCGTGAACCCGTTGATGAAGTCGATGACGAGCAACGCGGGCTTGCGCCCGAACCCGGCGCGCGACGCGAACCCCTTGCGCTCGTAATCGGTGCGCGTTTCGGCCGTCCAGTCGTGCATGTCCTCTCTCCGCGGCGGCAAGCCTGTCGTGTGCGGCACTCTTTACCCCAGACCGGTCCCCGTGACAAGGCCGCCCCGCGGGCGGTGCAGAGTCGTTTCGTGCCACCGCGTCGTGCTGGCGTCCAGGGTTCGGAGCCGGGACTCGGGCCAGCCGGTGCCGTACGCCAACGCGAGACTTGCCCAGTCGATTCCCCGATCCGCCGGTTCCGGGAAGGACCGAATCGGGGCGGCGTGAACGGACCCTCGCGGGCGGCGCCGCGGGACGGTTCGCGCTATGCTTGCCCCGGCATTCTCCCTTCCACGAGGCCCGGCATGACCGAGGGAAGCTGTCTTTGCGCAACCGTGCGCTTCGTCGCCGACGAGGTGCGAGACATGGCCCACTGCCACTGCTCGATGTGCCGCAAGCACCACGGTGCCCCGTTCGCCACCATGGCCCGCGTCGCCACCGACGCGTTCCGGTGGACGGCGGGCGAGGACGCAATTCGGCGCTACGAGTCCTCTCCGGGCTTCCACCGGTCATTTTGTGCCGCCTGCGGCTCTTCCCTTCCCGATCGTTCCCCTTCCGGCGGGTGGTTCGTTCCGGCGGGGCTCTTCACCGACGATCCCGGCGTGCGTCCGATCGTGCACATCTTTCGCGCCTCCAGGGCTCCCTGGCACACGATCGCGGACGAGCTGCCGGGCTTCGACGACTGGCCTCCACGCAAGGGGATGCCGGTCATCGAGCGCCCCCCGCCGGCCGCGCGCATCGAGGCCGGCGGCCTCCGGGGGAGCTGTCTTTGCGGCGGAATCGCCTACGAGGTGACCGTGCCGTTCACGAGGGTGCACAACTGCCACTGCTCGCGCTGCCGGCGGGCGCGCGCCGCGGCCCACACCACGAACGGCTTCACGTCCATCGACGGGGTGCGTCTCGTGCGCGGGGAGGACCTCGCGGTCACCTGGCGGCTCCCCGGGGCGAGGTTCTTCGCCCACGCCTTCTGCCGGACCTGCGGCTCCGGCGCTCCCCGGCGCCACCCGGAGCGCGGCATCGCGATCATCCCCATGGGCTCGCTCGACGACGACCCCGGCCGGGGAGTCGAGAGACACATCTTCGTCGGGTCGAAGGCACCGTGGTACGAGTTCGAGGACGCCCTCCCGCAGTTCGCCGAGGCGGCGCCCTGAACCGGCGGCGCACCGGGGAGCGGGCTCACGGTCGCCTTGCAGGCTTGGGTGAGAATGCCGTTGCCGGAAAAGAAATCTCAATTCCGCGAGTCGCGTCCAATCAACCGGAGCGTCTCTTCGTATTCAACCAGCGTCGGGAGGTCCGGTATCTGCGACCGCGCCGCACGTGCGGGCCGACAAGCCGTCCGTCCTGTATCGCCGCTGGCTCCATGAGAAGGGCGTCACCGGCGCCGTCAACTGACAATCGGGGAGGAAACGATGACGACGACAGATTCGAGAAAGATCGTGGTGGAGAGCGCCGAGGCAGTGCTCGGTCTGCACTGGTTCGTCGCTCGCGACTTCACGGTGAAAGACGAGGGCATCGAGATCGAGATCACTACGCCCGGGATCAAGACCAGATTCGACTGGTCGGACCCGCGCAGCCACGATCATCACCTGGTGACGGCGACCAACTACCAGAAGGCCTTCGAGGAGGGCCGCGCCGACATTTACCGGGCGTGCGAGTGGGGACAGATTCGACGTGCCTACGACAATCCGGATGGCCCGATCGTGGCGCGCCGTCCGTCCATGGTTTACCAAGGGGTGTTCGCCCGGCCGGACTCACCGATCAATGCTCCGATCGCGCTCGCGAACAAGAGCGTCGGCGTGCAGTTCCATCAAGGCTCGCACTACGCCACGCTCTCCATGCTGGAGGGTTTTCTGCCGCGCGAACAGATCAACGTGGTCCACGCGGGCACGGTGCTGGAGCGCTACGAGAGCCTGATGGACGGCGAGGTCGACGCGGCGACCCTGATGGAACCCTGGGTGACGTTGGCTGAAAAACAGGGCTGCAAGCTCCTGATCGGTACCTTCTATCAGGGCACCGAGAATGCGTCGGAAAGCATGAGCCAGGATCTGTTCGATGCCCTGATGCGGGCAGTGAAGAACGCGGTCGGCCTCATCAACGAGGACAAGAGGCGATACCTCCACTATCTGCTGGACGAGATCCCCGAGAAGTATTCGAGCCAGCTCTCGCCGGCAGATTTCCATTTGCCGCGACTTCGCTACGTCGACACCGTGCCGTATAGCGAAGAGGAGTTCGAGCGCGCCTACAACTGGATGCTGACCTGGGGTCTGGTGGGGGAGAACGCCGAATTTGACGCCCTGGTCAGCAACCGGGTCCAGTCGCGAGGACAGGACGAGGCGGCGCCCTGAACCCGCGGTCCTGTCTCGACTGCACCGAAGGCATCGCGGTGCCGCCGGGGGAATACGCTTGGTGCCCGAGACTCCCCGCGCGCCTGGGCTTGTGCCGCCTCGTGCAGATGCCGGGCGGGCACGAGGCCTGTTTCACCAATCCGGGCCTGCTCGCGGGGAAGATCGTGGAAGCCGGCAGGGACTGAGCGGTTCAGCTCTCGAGGTAGCTGCGGATGGCGACGATGTCCCGGGCGATCGCGTCGGGCTCGTGTGGCGGACCGAAGACGGCCTGGAGCTCGCCCTCCGGATTCACCAGGAGCACGGCGGCGCTGTGCTCGACGAGGTACTCCGGGCCGTCCCCGTCCCGGGCGTAGACCACTCCCAGGGCTCGCGTGAGCTTCCGGAGCTCCTCGTGGGGGCCGGTGACGCCGAGGAAGTCCTCCCGGAACTCGGTGACGTAGCTGCCCAGGTGACCGGGGGCATCGCGCTCGGGATCGACGCTCACGAAGACCACCCGCGGCGCTTCGCCGCCGAGCGCGCCGACCGCATCGAGGGCCGCGGACATCGTCACGAGGGTGATCGGGCAGATGTCGGGGCAATGGGTGTAGCCGAAGAAGAGCAGGGTCCAGCTATCGGTCAGGTCCCGCCGGGTGTACGCTCGTCCGGTATGATCGGTGAGCGCGAAGACGGGGAGGGCGCGTTCCTGGCCGAAGAGCGCGGTGGAGGCCTGGAGCGAGGGCGGTTCCGCCGGCCACCATCGGCCGGCGAGGAAGCCGGCCGCGGCCGCGATGGCGACGACGGCGAGCGCGGGGGCGAGCTTCGGCATCGGCGTTCGATTTCCTCCCGCACGGGTTGCCGTGCGGTCCGAACCGGATCATAGCGCGCACCGGGGGTTCGCGAGGATGTCCATCGACGCGCAGCGACCGAGCGCGCCGCCTGCCCGATGGAAGGCCGGCACCCGGCTTTCGATTCTGGCCGCGGCGGCCTTTGCGGCCGGGCTGGCGATTGCGAACTGGCCGGTCGTCGGGGACCGGGCGATGGCGTTCTTCGCCCTGATGGGCCAGCCCCGCCTGGAGGCGATCCGGGCCATGGAGGAGCCCGTCGTCGGGGCGGACGGGGTCGCCCGTGCGGACTGGCTCGTGTTCTTCGAGGACGGCGCCCCGCAAGCGGAGCGGTCGCGGCTGCTCGCGCGGCACGAGTCGGTCCGTTTCGTCGACGAGACCATATTCTCCAACGCGGTGGTGCTCTCCATCCCCGAATCCTCGAAGAGCGTTGTCAGCGCGATCCGCTCGTCGCCGGCGGTCTGGCTCATGTTGAAGGACCGTCCCTTCTATCTCTGTCACTGATCCGCATGTTTCGACCCCGCCTCCTGCCGCGGCCGCCGATCCGTTCGTCCCCGAAGGGGGCGGAAAATCATCGATTTTCCGCGCTGCCACGGCATTCCGCTTCGCAGCTTCGCGGCGCCCTTGTGACGAGAATCGGTGATTTTTCCGGGCTGGGGGCGGCAGTCCTCGTCGGGTGGCTCGCGGCGGTCTCGCCCGCGGCCGGGAGCGGCGCGCTCTCCGTCGAGGGCGCCTGGGCGCGCGCGTCCATCGGCGACTCGAAGGTGTCCGCGGTCTATCTCGTGGTCACCAACCGTGGCGAGGCGGCGGACCGTCTCGTCGGGGCGGCGGCCGACCGCGCCGGCCACACGATGATCCATCGAAGCGTCGTCGAGGACGGAGTCATGAAGATGCGCCGCGTCGAGTCGGTCGAGATCCCGCCCGGCGAATCGGTCCGGCTCGATCCGGGCGGGCTTCACGTGATGCTGAGGGGGGTCTCTTCGCGCCTCGAGACCGGAGAGAGCATCTCCGTCACCCTCGTCTTCGAGCGGGCGGGTGAACTGGCGCTGTCGGTTCCGGTCCGGAGGTCGCCGCCCGGGTAGCCCCGGGAACGCGCCCGGTCCTCCTGGCGATTCCGACGAACGAAGCGCGCACGAGGCAACGAGTCCGGCCCGGACGGCCCGGAAGCAGGACGATGTTCCGGAGATGGGCCCGCCGGCCGGATGCGGGCGGGCCGGCTGGCCGTTCTTCCTCGGCCACCGCCCGCCCGGCGCGGCCGCGGCGGATCGGATCAGGTCAGCCGGTGGTCCATGGTCAGGGCGGGCGTATCGCTCTCGGGGGTGCCGACCACTTCCGCGGGAACCCCGACCACGGTGCGGTGGGCGGGCACGTCCGCGAGCACCACGCTGCCGGCGCCGACCTTGGCGCCGGCTCCGATCTCGACGTTTCCGAGCAGCTTCGCACCCGCGCCGATCAGCACCCCGGCCCGGACCTTGGGGTGGCGGTCGCCCGTCTCCTTGCCGGTACCGCCCAGGGTCACCTCGTGCAGGATCGAGACGTCGTCCTCGATGACCGCGGTCTCTCCCACCACGACCCCCGTGCCGTGGTCGATCATGATGCCTCTGCCGATCCGCGCCGCGGGGTGGATGTCCACCCCGTAGACCTGCGCCATGCGGCTCTGCACGAGGAGCGCGGCGAGATCCCGTCCATCGTTCCAGAGCCGGTGGGCGATCCGGTATGCCTGCAGGGCGTGGTATCCCTTGAAGAAGAGGAGGGCCGGAAAGTAGGTCTCCAGCGCGGGGTCACGGTCCCGAACCGCCTGCAGGTCGGCGCGCGCGGCATCCCCGATGCCGGGGTCGCGGGCGTGGACCTCGTCGAAGATCTCCTGCAGCCGGGCCTGGCTGACCATCGGGCTCGCGAGCTCGTGGGACAGGGTCCACGCGAGGGAATCCACCAGCCCCTTGCGGGAGAGGATCGTCGAGTCGAGGAACTCCGCGAGCGCGGGCTCGCGCTCGCGCTCGCGCTCCGCCTCGTGGCGGACCTGTTCCCATACGGCGCAGACCGCCGCCGCGGGCTTGTCGGGAGACGGGGGGCTCGCCGGAGGATCCGTCCACGCGGCCGCCCCGGCCACTGCCTTCAATCCATTGCTCATGGAGCAATCTCGCAAATCGTCCGGGCCCAGACTAGGAGTGGAGCGGCCGTCGGCGCAAGCGACTATTCGTGCGCCACGATTGAGATATGTTCAACCTGCGGAACGCACGCTTCGGCTCCGGCCGGTCAGTCCGCCGCCTGGGCCGGAGCGATGTTCAGGTCGACGATGCGGTTCCACCCGTGCCGATCCTCCCGCTCTCCGAGCTGGATGCCGATGAGCGAGTCGTAGAGCTCCGCGCCGAGCGGTCCGGCCGAACCGCCGTTGATCTCGTACATCGTCCCTTCGAAGCCGATCCGGCCGATCGGGGTGATGACCGCCGCGGTTCCGGCTCCGAACGCCTCGCGCAGCGTTCCGTCCTCGCTGCGCCGGATGACCTCGTCGATCGCGATCCCTCGCTCTTCCACCTCGGTGCCGCGATCGCGCAGCAGGGCAAGGACGCTCTCCCGGGTGACGCCCGGCAGGATCGTTCCCCGGAGCTCCGGGGTCGCCACGCGGTCCTCGAAGTCGAAGAAGATGTTCATCTGTCCCACTTCCTCGACGTATCGGTGCTCGGCGCCGTCGAGCCACAGGGCCTGGTCGAATCCCTCGGCGATGCTCTCGGTCGCGGGGTAGAGGGCGGCCGCGTAGTTGCCTCCGGTCTTCGCGAATCCGACCCCGCCCGGGGCGGCGCGGGTGTAGCGGCCCTGCGCCTTGAGCGAGACCGCGCCCGCCGCCCGGTCGTAGTAGTTGGTCACCGGGGCGGTGAAGATGAGCAGGCGGAAACGCGAGGACGGGCGGACCTGCAGATGGGCGTCCTCGGCGTAGATGAGGGGGCGAACGTAGAGAGCCTCTCCGCGCCGCTCCGGGATCCACTCGTGCTCCATGCGCACGATTTCCTCGACCGCCGATTCGAAGACTCCGTCCGGAAGGGGGGGAATGCAAAGCCGCCGGCACGAGTCGGCGAGACGCGCCGCATTCCGGTCCGGTCGGAATACCCGGACCTTGCCGTCCACGCCCCGAAACGCCTTCAGCCCCTCGAATACGGATTGTCCGTAGTGCAGGGCGAGGCAGCCCGGATGTACCGGGATCGGTGCCAGGGGAATGATCTCCGGCTGTCCCCACGACCCGTCGCGATAGCGCAGGCTGAACATGTGGTCGGCGAAGTGGTCGCCGAATCCGAGTCGGGAGAAATCGACCTCCGAGCGGCGGCTCGCCGCGGCCCGCTGGATTCGAAGGTCGTCGAGCATGAAGGCCATTTCCGGCTCCGAGGAACAGCTTTCGCGACTATACACGATGGCCTCCGGACTCCCGTGCCGTGCCCGTCGTTCCGGGCCGCGCCCCGGCGGTATCCATCCGGGAACCGGTGCCCCGTCGCGGAATGGGATTCGCGCCGCTCCCTCCTCTCCGGGGCCGCTCCCTACAGGCGATGCGTCTCGAAGCCGTCGCGGTCCGGTTCGCGGGCGAGGAGGTCTTCGCTCGTCACCACCGCGTCGCGCGCCCGCTCGGGCACGAGGTATGCGGCCGCTACCGTGCGCAGGTCGTCCAGCGTCACCCCGAGAACGGCCCGCCGGTAGCGCCGGCGCTGCGCGGGATCGCGGCCGTGCCGGGTGCCGAAATAGGTCCCGATCGCTTGGCCCGCGGGAGAGCTCGGGCGGTCGAGATCGGAGATGACGCCGAGGATCGCTTCCTCGAGATGCGCCTCGTCCTGCGGCTCGTCGAGGACTCGCTGCACCGCGGTCTCGAAGTCGGCGAACGTGCCGGTGATGCGAGGGTCGCGATAGGAGAAGAAACGGAAGGCGCCGCTGTCCGCGCCGTAGCCCGCGCCCGAGCCGTAGGCGCCGCCCTGCTCGCGGATGGCGCGGTGCAGGAACGTGTTGCGCAGGTAGGGGCCGAGCACCCGCAGGGCCGGGGCATCCGGGTGGCCCTGGGGTACGGCCGGGAAGGCGCGCGCGCAGAAGCTCACCTCCGAGGTCGTGAGCCACGCCTCACGCGAGGACTCCTGCCCCCGCAGGGCCGCCCCGGAGTCGGGATCGAACGCCGTGCTCCGTGCCGCCGCGTTCGCAATCGTTCGGGCCAGCTCGCCGGCGCACTCGGCGGCCGGCTCCAGCGACTCGCCCACGGCCAGGATCTCGACGCGGGACTTGCCGATCGCTTCCCGGATCGCTTCGAGCCGGGCCGCGAAGTCGGCGAGGGCGCCGCGCTCCGCGAGCGAGTCGTCGAGGCTTTTCAGGCTCCGGATGCCCCGCATCCCGTGCCAATCGTCCTCCAGCGCCGCATACCGGCCGAGCCCCGCCGTCGCCGCGCTCATGGCGAGCACGTGTCCGGAGCGGGTGACGTGCGCCTCGGCCTGGGCTCGGCCCTGGGCGACGAGCTCGCGCAGGCGCTCCAGTTCGTCGAAGCGCGGGGTAGCGAGGGTTTCCGCGAGCATCTCGGCGAGGGCGCCCTGGTTTCGGGCGAGGGCCTTGCCGGACAGCACGAAGCAGCCCTGCAGGCGTTCGATGTCGTCGAGAGAGCTGCCGACCGAAAGGTTTGCCGCGAGTCCTCCGGTAACCGCGGCCTGGCGGGCCTGGGTGGCGAGATAGTCGCGGCCGGCGCTCCCCACCTCGGTCACGCAGTCGCAATAGGCGGGCAGCAGGGCGAGCAGCTCCGGCGCAAGGGGCGGGAGATCCACGACGACCTGCAGGTAGCTCAGCCCGTTGGTCCCGGCCGGGAACCAGACGCCGGGAGCGGGGCCGAACGAGGCCTCCTGTCCCTCGGGGATCGCGAGGTCCTCCGGGATGTCCTCGACTCCCACCTTGGGGAGGAGCGACGGATCCTCGTCGGCCTCCTGCCGCGCCTTGAGGGTGGCCGCCGCTTCGTCGACGGAGGCGAGCTCGGCCGCCGACATCCGCCCGCGGATCGCTTCCAGCCGCTCGCGCTCCTCGGCGGCGCGGCGCCCCGGGAGCTCGGGGTCCGGCGCCATGGTGAGCCGCACCCGGTGCGGGTTGTCGAGCAGCGTGTCGCGCACCAGGCGCCGGATGAAGTCGGGATCGGCGGCCTCCGTCCGCAGGGACTCGAGCGCGGGGTCGATGTCGAGGGCGGCGAGCCCGTCCGCCCCGTGCAGGATCGGTCCGAGCCCCCGCACCATGAGCCGCAGGCCGTAGGGGAACCCGCCGCCGGTGATCTCGCGCTGTCCGAGCTCGATCTGGTGGAGCACCGATTCGAGCTCCTCGCGAGGAACGCCGTCGCGGGCGACGTCGTCGAGGACGGAGAGCACGAGGGACTCGAACGCGTCCGCGTGCTCCACCTCGCTGCCCTCTATTCCGCAGGAGAAGGTCGCCTCGCGGGTGCTGTCGTCAAGGCCGGAAAGCTCCGACGGCGCGGTGCCGAGCTCGGTGGATTCGAGCGCCCGTCGAAGCGGCGATCCGCCATGCTCGAGCAGGACTCCGGCCAGCAGGCGCGCGCGCATCGCCTCGTTCGGGTCGCCTGCGCGGCCGAGCAGCCAGCTCATCAGGTGATGGGTGCGGGCCTCGGCCGCGGGCTCGTTGGCGGCGTAGTGATCGAACGTCTGCCGGGGTTCGGGGTAGCGCTGCTCGTCCGGGATCGACACGTCGATCTCGCGCCGCTCGAACTGCCCGAGCGCGAGGCGCTCGAACGCCTCCTGGTGCCGCGCCGCGGGGAGGTCGCCGTAGGTCATCAGCACCGCGTTGGAAGGATGGTACTGGCGGGCGTGGAAGTCGCGGAGCATCTCCCAGGTGAGCGACGGGATCTCGGACGGTTCCCCGCCGCTGTTGTGGTGGTAGGTGACGGTGGGAAAGAGCAGCGACTGGAGCCGCTGCCCGACCTGGGCCACGGGTGGGCTCATCGCTCCCTTCATCTCGTTGTACACCACGCCCTTGTAGATCAGCTCGGAGTCCGGGTCGCCGGGGCGGGCCCGCTCGATCCGGTGGCCCTCCTGGGCGAAGTCCATCCGGTCGAGACGCGGGAAGAAGGCCGCGTCGAGGTAGACCTCCAGCAGGTTGTCGTAGTCCTTGCAGTTGCGGGTGGCGAACGGATAGGCGGTCCAGTCGCTCGCGGTGAAAGCGTTCATGAACGTGTTCAGCGAGCGGCGGATCATCATGAAGAAGGGGTCGCGGACCGGAAAGCGCCGGCTCCCGCAGAGCGAGGTGTGCTCGAGGATGTGGGCGACCCCCGTCGAATCCCGGGGCACGGTCAGGAAGGCGACGAGGAACGCGTTGTTGTCGTCTTCGGCGTCGAGGTGAAAGTGACGCGCCCCCGTCGCGGCGTGGACGTATTCTTCGAACGCGAGGTTGAGGGATCCGATCCGCGCGCGGCGGACCGGTTCGAAGAGCGGTGCGGACATCGGATCTCCAGGGGGCGGCGGCGAGTCCGTATTCTAGCCGTCCGGGATCCCCGCGGTGAGGTCGGCGGCGCGCCACAGGTACCAGGACGCAACGGTCCGCCACGGGCGCCAGCGTTCGCCGTGGGCGAGCAGGTCCGCCGGCGCCGGCAGCTCCTCGAGGCCCTGGATCCGCGCGAATCCCCGGCGGATCCCGAGGTCGGTCGCGGGCAGCACGTCGGGCCTCGCGAGGTGGGACATCAGCAGCATCTCCGCCGTCCAGCGCCCGACCCCGCGAACCTGCACGAGCCGCGTGACGATCTCGTCGTCGGACAGGCGGCGCAAGACCTGCGCGCCCGGGACGACGCGGGCGATCGTCTTTGCGGCGAGATCCCGCGCCGCCAGGGCCTTTGCCCGGGACAGCCCGGCCTCCCGCAGTCGCTCCTCGCTCATCGCGGCGAGTGCCCCCGGGGTCGGCCGGCCACCTTCGAAGAGGGCGAGCACCCGCGCATGGATGGCGCCGGCCGCCCGGCCCGAGAGCTGCTGGTAGACGATGGCCCGGAGCAGCGCCTCGAAGGGGGTCCGCATCGCCTGGCGCTTCATCGCGAACGGATCGAAGGTCTCGATCGCGACCCCGAGCGCCGGATCGGCCTCGCGCAGCGCCACGACCGCGGCGCGGGCGTCGAAGGGGTATCGCGCGGCGGCCATGGCTCGCTACACTCCCCGCCCGCCGGCCCCCGGCTTCGCCGCGCCGAAGGGGTGGGCCCGCTCCAATACAGCATGGGAGGACGGATGGCGGCCACCACGGACGACCTCACGGTCGACTACACCGAAGGAGGGATACGGCTCGTCGAGGAGCTCGGCAAGGAGGTCCTGAGCCGTGGCGCGTGGACGACGGTGCTCTTCAAGTACCGCGACTGGGACGCGCGCCGGGACGGGTACGGCCCCGTACGGTTCACCATCCGGCGCTACCAGAAACGGAACGACCGCTACCAGCAGCGATCCAGGTTCAACATCTCGAGCGCGGAACAGGCCCGGAAGCTGATCGGGGCTCTCGACCGGTGGATTGAGGAAGGGGAAGCGGCCGGCTGACCGGGCGTGAATCGCGCGCCCGGCGTCGCGGGCGTACCGCCGCGCGAGCACCGCCGGAAGCGGCGCTGTGCGGCATTCAAGGTATTGGGAGGCTACATGTCCACTTTTCGCGCATTCCGGGTCCATGAACGCGACGGCGGCTACGAGGCGCGCCTCGACGACATCGGGCTCGACGATCTCTCGGACGGCGACGTCACCATCCGTGCCGCCTGGTCCGGCATCAACTACAAGGACGCCCTTGCGGTCACCGGCAAGGGTCGGATCATGCGCCGCTTCCCGATGGTGGCGGGGGTCGACGTGTCCGGCACGGTGGAGTCGTCCTGCGATGCGCGCTTCGCGCCCGGTGACCGGGTGCTCGTGGCCGGCGCCAACATGAGCGAGGCCTACGATGGCGGCTACGCGGAACGGGCGCGGGTTCCCGCCGACGCGGTGGTGCCGCTGCCGGAGGGACTCAGCCTCCGGGAGTCGATGGCGCTCGGGACCGCGGGGTTCACGGCCGCGCTCGCGATCGAGCGCATCGAGCTCAACGGGCAGCGGCCGGAGAACGGTCCGGTGCTGGTGAACGGCGCCACCGGGGGAGTCGGGAGCTTTGCCGTCGACATGCTTGCCGCCCGCGGTTACGAGGTGGTGGCGTTCACCGGCAAGGCGGAGTCGGCCGCATGGCTCGAGTCGCTCGGCGCGGCGCGGGTGGTGCTGCGCGACGAGGTCGAGATGGGCGGCCGTCCCCTGGAGCGTGCCCAGTGGGCCGGCGCGGTCGACAACGTGGGCGGCGACCATCTCGCCTGGCTGACCCGGACGATGATGCCGGCCGGGAACATCGCGTCCATCGGCCTCGCCGGGGGAGTGAAGCTCTCGACCACCGTGATGCCCTTCATCCTGCGCGGGGTGAACCTGCTCGGAATCAACTCGGTCACCATCTCGCCGGAGCTTCGCGAGCACGCGTGGGGGCGTTGCGGCACGGATCTCAAGCCCCGCCACATCGACACGATCGTGACCCGGGAGATCGGGCTCGACGAGCTGCACGGCGTGTTCGAGGACTATATGGCCGGAGCCGTCACCGGCCGCACCGTGATCCGCATCTAGGAGCGTGCGCCGCAGACAATTCTCGTGCGACGATTCCCCACCAGCACCCTCGAATTGCCCGCGATCGTGTCCATTTTTGGGATTCGGCAGCCGAATACGGGCACCATTTCCGGAAATCTGTCTCCATATCCCTACCTCCCGCCTTCGGACGCATTCTGCGGCGCACATTCCTGGCCCCCATGACTCACCGATCTTCGTAGCGAGGGCGCCGAGGCGCCGCGGTGGTGGGACGAACGGGCTGAAAGAGCGCCTGCGCGCTGGCTGAAGGCGTAGTTGACACTGGCGCGTTCGCGCGGTCGAAGCGGAAAGGAAGTGCTCGCATTTCCTCTCTTGAGGGAGTGCGGCCCGCTGCCGCGGCGAACGAAGTGAGCGCGAAGCAATGGATCGGCGGCCGCAGCAGGAGATTGGTGAGTGATGGGGGCCAGGGCTGAACGCGGTCCGGTCGGTCCGGCCGGAGGAAGACGCACGGGCCCGGGACGACTCAGCCCCCGGCCGCCGCGTGCTCGCGGGCAATGAGGGCATTCGTGACCTCAAGGACCCTCGGGTAGCTTCCCGCCGTCGCACCGCTGACGAGGAACCTTCCGTTCACGATGAGAACGGGGACTCCCCGGAGCCCGTACCGCCCTTGCATGACGAGCGACCGCTGGACCCCGGACTGGACCGAGAAGGAGCGGGCGTGCCGGTCGAAGTCGCTCCCGGCCACTCCCCGCTCGATGAAGAAATTGCGGATCGCGTCCATGGTCGCGAGGCTTCGCCCCTCGTCATGGATCGCGGAGAAGATGAGATGGTGGATGTCGCCGAGAATCCCGAGCGCGGCCGCAATGTAGTAGGCGCGGGCGTGGAGCTCCCAGACGTCGTTGAAAATGGCCGGCATCCGCACGAACCGGACATGGTCCGGCAGGGTCTCGATCCATCGCTCCAGGTAGGGCTGGAAGCGGTTGCAGTGGGGGCAGCCGTACCAGAACACCTCGACCACCTCGATCTTCTCGGGATCGGACGTGGGCTGAGCCGAAGGCAGCTTCTGGTAAAGCCCCTCGATCTCGTGTTGCGCGGCGGCGGGGAATGCGAGGGCAAGTCCGAAGAGGGCGGCGACGATGCTCTTCACTCGGGGCTCCTCCTGGTGGCTGGTTGAGGCGATCCGGAGCACGGAACGGACGGCGTGCGGCTCTCGGGGCGCGGAATGGCTCGGTCCGATCCCGCGGCGGGCGTCCGGCCGGCCCGCGCGAGTCTGGACCGGAAAAATCACCGATTTCTTGGCTGGCGGACGCCAATCTGTCGCTTCGCGCTCCCAAGGTCGCCGCGGTACCGGGCCGTACTCCCTTTCGACAGCGCGAACGCGCTAGTGTCGGCTACGCCTTCAGTGTCTTGAGGTCCGTGCGGCCCGCTACCGCGAGCATCTTGGCGCCCTCGCGACGAAAATCGGTGATTTTTCCGGTCTAGCCCCCCGCCTGGTAGAGTCCGGAGAGATACTCCGACACCGCCTCGATGTCCGCGTCGGAGAGGCGGCTCGCGATCTCCCGCATCATTCCGGCGGGGTCGGTCGTCCGCGCCCCGTCGCGGTATGCACGAAGCTGCTTGGCGGAATACGCGGCGTGCTGCCCGCCGAGCTGGGGGAACGCGGCAAGCCGATTGCCTCGTCCGCCCGGGCCGTGACAGCTCATGCACGACGGGATGTTCCGCGTCGCATCCCCGGCCTGATAGAGCCGCCGCCCGGCTTCCGCGAGATCCGGGTCCGCCGCTTCCACGGTGGCGACCCGGGTGGCGAAGTACGCCGAGATATCCTCAAGATCCTGGTCGCTCAGGTTCGCGATCATGGGGACCATGGTGGCCGCTTCCGGGTTGGCCCGGCCGTGCTGCGAGCGGATGGCCATGATCTGGCGCATCTGGTAGGGAGCGCCCTGGCCGGCGAGCTTCGGCCAGGCGGGGTTCACGCTGTTTCCGTCCGCGCTGTGACAGGCGGAACACACCGCCGCCTTGAGCTTCCCCGCCGCGGGATCGCCGGCCGCGGCCGCCCCGGTGGCGAGCAGGCCGAGGGCCAGCCCCGCCACGATTGCTGATCTTGTCATCGGATCGTGTGCCTTCGTGTTCCGCCAGCGTGGCCTCAGGCTCGCGCAGTACGCGGCCGGGCCTTCGATGTCCTCAGTCAGTGAGCCGTCTGCTCATGTGGCGCCTATCGTCGGATCCATCCGCTTCCTCGCGCGAAGCTCCCTTCGCGAGATGGAAGGCGTGCGGTCCGGCGAGCTTCGGCCACGGCGAACCCGTGCCTTCACCGTTGCAGCCATGGCGCCCTGCACCCGCCGCCGCTCTTGCCGTGCCTGGCGTCGCGCCGCCGGCGAAGGCGGGTGCGGGGCACGCCGCGAGGGCAGGCATGTGCCGAGCGGCCTGCCGAGCGCGCCTCACGCCTGCCACATATCGGGCTTCACGTTCATCTCGGCGGCCAAAGCGCGCGGTAGTGTGCAGCAGAACCCGGAGAGGGTCAACGCGACGGGCCGGCCCGGAACGTCTCCCGGCGGGGTGGCGGATGGGCGGGACGATTGGGGGTCCGCGTTCGAGGAACCCGCCCCGCCGTCCTGGCTTCGGCGGGGCGCCGGGTGGAGGGGGGGCGGCCGTCTCCGGCCCGCCGGCCCCGCCGGGAAACTTTGAGAATCCGTCCACCGCTGGCCGCGACTCGGAGCTTCTGGCAAGCTGGATTCGGTGGAGGCAAGCAATGACTCACCGTCGAAATAGGCCTCGGTGATACCCGCGCAATTACTCTACTCGCCCAGCCGGAGCCTGGGGTTGACATCATTGGAAGCATCCCGGGATGGAGAGGCGGACGGAGAGTCCGTCCGCGCGACGGTCTCGCGGGAACTCGCGCCGGCCGCAACCGGCGGCGAGGGCACTCTCGGTCGTCGCGACGAAAGTTCTCCCGCCCGTAGGATTTCGTCTATCGGCTTGTAGGAAATTGCCTCGATCCATTGTCAGTCAATGATTTACCCGATAACTTATACACTTTCCGTTGGATGGCGCTCGACTTTCGCGGCGAGCGGGGGCGCGTCATCGAACCGTAATATTTGACTCATTATAATTGATTGAATTCAAACCATATTTTGATTATGGTCAAAGAATGACAATACTTGAGAACTCCATTGAATCATAGGGACTTTTGCCAATTCACGGGGAGCTCTTCACAGACTTATCCACAAGTTCTGTGGAAAATGGCCGAGTACCCCAAGCAGTCAGAGAGTTAGTCCCGGAAAGTTCAAAACCGCATGAGATTGTGGCGTGAAGTTGACCCGGTGGATGCCGCCGGCGGCGCCAGGTGCCGACCGCCCGTGCCCCGCCGGCCCGCACCCTCTTCCACCCGGGCTGCAGACGAAGCGCACGGACCGCCCCGTGCGGCGGGCCGGTCCGCCGATCCTACCTTGGAGGGGCTCGAAAGGATACGTCCGGTCACCGCGGCGAACCGAGCGGGAGCGGGACGATGGCTTCGGAGTGCCGGGCGGAAGGCGGACGAGACCCGCGGGCTTGCCCGGAAAAATCACCGGTTTTCGTCGCGAGGGCGCCAAGATGCCGTGGTGGCGGGCCGCACGGACCTCAAGAGCGCTTACGCGCTGGCGAAGGCGTAGTCGACACTACGTCGAAGCGGCTTGAGGGAGTACGGCCCGGTACCGCGAGCAGATTGGCGTCCGCAGCAGGAAATCGGTGATTTTTCCGGGCTAGCGAATGGCGTAGCGGCGGCGGAACTTCTCGACGCGCCCGGCGGTGTCCACTATCTTCTGCTGCCCGGTATAGAACGGGTGGCAGGCGGAGCAGACCTCCACGTGGAGGTCGCCCTCGTAGGTGGAGCGCGTCTGGAACGTGTTGCCGCAGGCACAGCTGACCGCGATTTCTTCGTACCGGGGATGAATGTCCGGTTTCATGGAGACGGGCCTCGGGTCGAGACGGGGCGCGCGATTCTAGCCCAGCTCGAGGGGCGGCGCCACGGTCCGGCGGCCGCGATGGCGCCGCCGGCCGGGGTCCGGCCGCGAGGGAGGCTGGTGCGGCCAAGGTGCCGGGGCTCGCGGGGCGCCCGGGCGGCCGGGCGGCGACGACGCCCGGAGCGGCGCCCCGCGCGGCCCGTGCTAAAGTCGATCGCCATGCAGCCTTCCGCCGCTTCGCTTGCGTTCGACTCCACCCTGCGGGCGCGGATCGAGGACCGACTTGCCGCCATCGACGCGCGCCGCGTCTCGGCCGGCGCCGCGATGCGGCGGGCGGCGGTGGCGTTCGTGATCGTCGGCGACGAAGCCGGCGAAGCCTGCTTCGTATTGACGCGCCGTGCTTCAGGGTTGCGGCGGCACAGCGGGCAATGGGCGATACCGGGCGGCCGCTCGGACGCAGATGAATTGCCGGCGGATACCGCCCGGCGCGAGCTCCGCGAGGAGGTGGGTCTCGAGGTGCCCGCGCATGACGTGCTCGGCCGCCTCGACGACTATGCGACCCGCTCGGGGTACGTCATCTCCCCGGTCGTGTGCTGGGGTCCGCGCCGTCCCGTGCTCGATCTCGAGCGGACGGAGGTCGCCCGGGCTCACCTCGTGCCGCTCGGCCGGTTGCTCGCCCCGGATCTCGCGGCCACCACCGCCATTCCGGAGAGCGATCGTCCGGTGTTGTCCGTCGGGCTGCTCGGTGGACGGATCTTCGCTCCGACCGCGGCGGTGATCTACCAGGCCCGGGAATGGCTGCTCATGGACCGTGCGACCCGGGTGGCTCATTTCGAGCAGCCGGTATTCGCGTGGAAATGAGAGAATGCGAGGAACCGGAACCGGAGCCGCGCCCCGCCGCCGCGGCTCGCGCGTCTCGGTCCGGCAGGGTTCGACCGGGGAGAACGCCCGAATGAGTGTGGAAGCCGACATTCGCTCCAAGCTGCACGCCGATTTCGACCCCGTGCACCTCGACGTCGCCAACGAGAGCCACATGCACAACGTACCGCCCGGGTCGGAGTCGCATTTCAAGCTCGTCATCGCGTCGCGGCGGTTCGAGGGCAAGCGGCTGCTCGGCCGGCACCGTCTCGTCAACCAGGTGCTCGCGGCCGAGCTCGCGGGGCCGGTCCACGCACTCGCGATCCACGCGGTGACGCCGGACGAGTGGTTCCTGGCCGCGGGAGCGTCCCCGGACTCGCCGCTCTGCCAGGGCGGGTCGCAGGCGCCCGGCGAATGATCCGCCGGCGGCGAGAGCCGGTCCGGTGGTGGGCCGGGGGAGCCCTCGCGCTCGCGCCGCTCGCGGCGCGGGCGGATTCTCTCGACACGGGCGACACCGCCTGGATGTTGACCGCGACCGCCCTCGTGCTGCTCATGACCTTGCCCGGCGTGGCGCTCTTCTACGGAGGGCTGGTGCGGGCGCGGAACGTCCTCTCGGTCATGATGCAGTGCCTGGGGGTCGCCGCGCTCGCCACCGTCCTGTGGACCGCCTACGGCTACAGCCTCGCGTTCGGGGAGGGCGGCTGGTTCACGGGCGGCCTCGACAAGGCGTTCTTCGCCGGGGTGGAGCGCGGCTCCCTGAGCGGAACCGTCCCGGAGAGCGTCTTCGCGGTGTTCCAGCTCACCTTCGCGATCATCACGCCCGCCCTCGTCTTCGGCGGAGTGGCGGAGCGGTTGCGGTTCTCCTCGATGCTCTGGTTCAGCGGGCTCTGGCTCACCCTGGTCTACTTCCCGGTCGCCCACTGGGTATGGGGCGGCGGGTGGCTCGGCGAGCTCGGGGTGCTCGACTACGCAGGCGGTACGGTCGTGCACGTCAACGCCGGGGTGGCGGCCCTCATGGCGGCCCTCGTCGCCGGCCGGCGACGCGGGTTTCCGTCGACGCCCATGCCCCCCCACAACCTCGTGTTCACCATCGCCGGGGCCTCCCTCCTGTGGGTCGGCTGGTTCGGTTTCAACGCCGGGAGCGCGCTGGCCGCGAACGGCGACGCGGGCATGGCAATGCTCACGACCCAGGTGGCGGCCTCGGCCTCGGCTCTCGCCTGGATGGCGACCGAATGGGTGAAGTACGGAAAGCCGAGCGCGCTCGGGGCCGCGACCGGGGCCGTGGCCGGGCTGGTCGCGATTACGCCCGCCGCGGGCTTCGTCGGGCCGGCCGGAGCGCTCGTCATCGGCATCTCGGCCGGCGTCGTGTGCTTCTGGGCGACGTTCATCGTCAAGCGCCGCTTCAAGGTGGACGACTCCCTCGATGTCTTCTCGGTCCACGCGATCGGCGGGATTGCGGGGGTGCTCCTCACCGGAATCCTTGCCGGGACCCCGGGCGGCACCGGCTACTCCGAGGGAATGAACGTGCTGACACAGCTCGGAGTGCAGTTCATCGGGGTGGCCGCCACCGTGATATGGTGCGCCATCGTGAGCTGGTTCCTGCTCAAGATCCTGGACATGAGCCTCGGGCTGCGGGTGGATGACGATCAGGAGGCGCAGGGACTCGACCTCGCCGAGCACGGAGAGACCAGCTACAACTCCTGAGCCCGCGTTTGCGATCCATGAATCCTCCTCGAAAGCTTTTCATTCGTACCTTCGGCTGCCAGATGAACGAGTACGACTCCGCGCGAACCGCGGACGCGCTCGCCCATTCGCACGGGCTCGAGCTCGCGCAACGGCCGGAGGAGGCGGATGTGCTCCTCGTCAACACCTGCTCGGTGCGGGAGAAGGCGCAGGAGAAGGTGTTCTCCGAGCTCGGGCGCTGGCGCTCGCTCAAGCGCCTGCGCCCGGGGGTCGTCATCGGGGTGGGGGGATGCGTGGCGAGCCAGGAAGGCAACGCGATCCGCACCCGCGCGCCCCACGTGGACATCGTCTACGGCCCCCAGACCCTCCAGCGGGTGCCGGGGATGCTGGACGATGTGCTCCGCGCCCGCGGCCCGCGCGTGGACGTGAGCTTTCCCGAGATCGAGAAGTTCGATCGCCTTCCCCCGCCCGGGGTGAACGGACCCACCGCGTTCGTATCGGTGATGGAGGGGTGCAGCAAGTACTGCTCGTTCTGCATCGTTCCCTACACGCGGGGGGAAGAGTTCAGCCGGGGGTTCGAGGACGTCCTCGATGAAGTCCGGGGCCTCGCCGGCCGCGGTGTGCGCGAGGTGACCTTCCTGGGGCAGAACGTCAACGCCTACCGCGGGCCGGTCGACGGCGGACGGCCCGCGAGCCTCGCCCGGTTGATCGCGACCGCCGCGGGGGTCCGAGGGATCGGGCGGATCCGGTACACCACCTCGCATCCGTCTCAGATGTCGCGCGACCTGGTGGACGCATACCGGGATGTGCCGAAGCTCGCGAGTCACCTGCACCTTCCCGTTCAGTCGGGCAGTGACCGTGTCCTCAAGCTCATGCACCGCCCGCCGCGGGTGGACCGGTACCGCGACACGGTGGCGCGGCTTCGCGAGCGGCGTCCCGCGCTCAGCATCTCGTCGGATTTCATCGTGGGATTTCCGGGGGAGACGGACGCCGACTTCCAGGCGACCCTGGACCTCGTGGACGAGATCGGATTCGACACGTCGTTCAGCTTCATCTACAGCCGGCGTCCCGGAACCCCGGCCGCGGACCTTCCGGATACCATTCCTCCGGCGGACAAGAAGGTGCGCCTCGCGGAGCTGCAGGCGCGCCTGGCCGGTCATGCGGGCCGTATCGCGGCGGCCATGGTCGGGACGGTGCAGAGCGTGCTCGTGGAGCGTCCGTCGAAGAAGGACCCCGCGATGCTGTCGGGGCGCACCGGCAACAACCGGGTCGTGAACTTCGCATCCCCGTCCGGCGACCTGCTGATCGGGCGCTTCGTGAACGTCAGGATCGACGAAGCGCTGCCCAACTCCCTGCGCGGGACGATCGTGGCGAAAAGGTTGCGCGGGATGGATGCGGGAGCATAATGCCCGCGTGGACGCCGCGGCCGCCGACGATCACCGACCATCCTCCGCAGCTCGGTCGAGCGATCCCGACCCGTACCCCGACCCAGCCACCGTCCGCCGGTTCGATCTCGAGCCCGCGGACAACACCCGTCTCGCGAATCTCTGCGGCCCGTTCGACGAGCACCTTCGCCAGCTCGAGCGCACCCTCGACGTGCGCATCGACAACCGGGGCAGTCGCTTCCAGGTGCACGGGGCGAGGGCCGCGGTGGCCTGCCGCGTTCTGAAGCGGCTCTACTCGGCGACCGAGGAGGAGTCCCTGACCGCCGGCACGGTGCACCTTTTCCTCCAGAAATCAGGAGTGGACGAGCTGCTCGATTCCGACGTCCCACGAGAGACCGAGATCCGGACCCGGCGGAGCCGGATCCGGACCCGGGGGGCGCACCAGCACCACTACGTCGGGAACGTCGCGGAACGAGACGTGAGCTTCGGCATCGGTCCGGCCGGGACCGGAAAGACCTACCTCGCGGTGGCGTGCGCGGTGGAGGCGCTGGAGAGCGAGCGGGTGCGGCGGCTCGTGCTGGCCCGGCCGGCGGTGGAGGCGGGCGAGCGCCTCGGCTTCCTCCCCGGAGACCTCGCCCAGAAGGTCGATCCCTATCTCCGCCCACTCTACGACGCGCTCTACGAGATGCTCGGGTTCGACCGGGTCGGGAGGCTCATCGAGCGCCAGTCGATCGAGATCGCCCCGCTTGCCTACATGCGCGGCCGGACCCTGAACGAGTCGTTCATCATTCTCGACGAGGCGCAGAACACCACCATCGAGCAGATGAAGATGTTCCTCACCCGCATCGGCTTCGGGTCGAAGGCGGTCATCACCGGTGACGTGACCCAGATCGATCTGCCGCGCGGCCAGACTTCGGGCCTCGTGCACGTTCAGGACGTGCTGAAGGACGTCCCGGAGGTGGGATTTACCTGGTTCAGCTCGCGCGACGTGGTGAGGCACCGGCTCGTAGCGCAGATCCTCGATGCCTACGAAGAGGCGGAAGGCCGGAGCTGAGGTGGCGGTGGCCGTGCAGTATGCGTCGCGCGCCCGTTTCCTGCCCCGGCGCCCGGCCGTCGAGCGCTGGGTGCAATGCACCCTGGAGGGCCGGCGCGAGAGGGCGGATCTCACGGTCCGGATCGTGGGGCGGGAGGAAGGCCGCCGGCTCAACGAGCGGTTTCGCGGGACCCCGGGTCCGACGAACGTACTCTCGTTCCCGTTCGACGCCCCGCCCGGGGCACCCTCCACGGACGCCGAGCTCGGGGACGTCGTGCTGTGTGCGCCGGTCGTGAACCGCGAAGCCCGGGTTCAGGGAAAGCCTCGTGGCGACCACTGGGCGCACCTCGTCGTGCACGGGGTGCTCCATCTGCTCGGATACGATCACGATACACCTGCCGCGGCGCGGAGCATGGAAGGGATCGAGCGCCGCATCCTCGCCGGTCTCGGGGTCTCCGATCCCTACGAGGTTCGGGATGGTTGATTCCTGGCGAGCGCGGCTCGCGCGCGCGCTCTGCGCGGCGCCGGGCAGCCGCGGAGAGATGATCCGGATGCTGCGCGCCGCCGAGCGCCAGGGCCTCGTGAACTCCGACGCGCTCGGCATGATCGAGGGGGCGCTCGCGGTCGCGCACCTCCAGGTGCGGGACATCATGATTCCGCGCACGGGAATGGTCGTGGTGGATCGCGACAAGAACCCCGAAGAGTTCATCGCCACCGTCGTCGAGTCGGGCCATTCCCGCTTCCCGGTCATCGGGGACGGCCGCGACGACGTGGAGGGGATACTCCTGGCCAAGGATCTCCTCCGGTACTTCGCCCTCGAGCGCGCGCGGGACTTCGACCTTCGCGACGCGATGCGCCCCACCTGGTTCGTTCCCGAGAGCAAGCGGCTCAACGTGCTGCTCAAGGAGTTTCAGGACGGCCGCAACCACATGGCCATTGTGGTGAACGAATGGGGAGGGCTGGCGGGGCTGGTGACGATCGAGGACGTGCTGGAGCAGATCGTCGGAAAGATCGACGACGAGCACGACATCGACGAGGAAAGCTTCTTCGAGCAGGTGGAGCCGGGAGAGTTCGTCGTGAAGGCGCTGATGCCGGTGGAAGACTTCAACGCCGAGTTCGACACGGCTTTCGACGAGGATGAATTCGATACCGTCGGCGGGATCGTGGTGAAGGCCTTCGGCTACCTCCCGGAGCGCGGAGAGGAGCTCACCCTCGGGGACCTGCGGTTCGCGGTGCTGCGGGCCGACCGGCGGCGGGTGCATCTGTTCCGGGTAGTGGCAGGGGGGTAGCGTGGATATCTCGCCGGCTTTCGTCGCGAGGGCGCCAGGGCGCGGCGGCAGGGGGACGAACGGACAGAACAAACGCGAGCGTT
Organism: Gammaproteobacteria bacterium; assembly: GCA_965223775.1. Lineage (GTDB taxonomy): Bacteria > Pseudomonadota > Gammaproteobacteria > HK1 > HK1 > JAJDXW01. Next base: position 766,980 of record OZ245021.1, read on the forward strand.
TCTTTTCGAAAGGCGCTGAAGGCGTAGCCGACCCTGCGTCGAAGCGCCTTGCGGGAGTACGGCCCGCTACCGCGAGTGTATTGGCGTCCGCAGCCGGAAGCCGGTGAGATATCCACGCCGGGAGTGTGCGCCGCAGAACGCTTCCGAAGGAGGGAGGTGGGGACAAGACCCCATACAGTCCACTTCAATGCGCCGATTTCGGTGACAAATCCCTGAAACAAGCAACATTGGGAGCATTCTGATGGGTTTGGTGGAAAATTTTGCCGCGAAAATTTTCTGCGGCGCAGACTTGCATGGAACTGGAGTTCCCTGCGCGTCAGCGCAGCAAACCCGCTGCGAAAACTCCTAGGGGCGGGGTTCGCCATGCGCTCGCCGGCATGGGCGGACGGAGCGTGCATCGCGGCCGGGGGGCTGCTGTTTCTCGCGTTCTCGCCCTGGAACCTGGCCGTGGTCGCGGTGGCGTCCCTTGCCGTGCTGTTCCGCGCCGTGCTGCGCGCAAGCCCCCGCCGCGCGTTCTGGCGCGGCTGGCTCTTCGGGGCGGCCGGGTTCGGGGCCGGAATCTGGTGGATCGCGGAGAGCTTCCAGTTTCGCGAGATCGGCATCGGTCCGGCGGCGGCGCTGACCGCCCTCCTCGTGTGCGTACTCGCGCTCTATCCCGCGCTCTTCGGATGGGCGAGCGCCAGGTTCCTCGGCGGCCCCGGCCCGCGACCCGGGTCCGGAGGGGATGCGGCGGCCGCGTTCTGGTGGCTCCCGGGGGGGTGGATCCTCGTCGAGTGGCTCCGGGGGACGTTGTTCTCCGGCTTTACCTGGCTGCAGGTCGGATACGCCGGGCTCGAGTCTCCGCTCGCCGCCTACGCCCCGCTCGGGGGAAGCTACGCGGTGGGCCTCGCTGTCGCGTTCACCGCCGCGAGCTTCTCCATGGTGGGCGCAGCCCGGCACCGCCCGGTGGTCTGCGCACTCGGAGTATCGGCCCTGCTGTGGGTGGGCGGTGCGGCCCTGGTCGCCCTGGACGCCCATGCGAAGTGGACGCGGCCGGCCGGAGATCCCGTGAGGGTGCTGATCGTGCAGGGCAACGTCTCGCAGGGCGAGAAGTGGTTGGAACCGACCCGACGCGTGGCCCTCGATCGGTATGCGCGGCTGACCGCCGAGCATCCCGGCGCGGGCCTCGTGGTGTGGCCGGAGACCGCGATACCGTACTTTGCGGCCAGGGTGGGCTCCTTTCTGCGCGCCGCCGGCGCGGCGGCCGAGCGAGAGGGGTACGTGCTGCTCTCAGGCGTACTCTCCTTCGATCCGGCCTCGGGCAATCCCTACAACAGTGTCGCCCGGATCTCGTCGCCCCGGTCCGCGGACACCCCGAGCTACTATCACAAGCGCCATCTCGTCCCCTTCTCGGAGCGCATTCCGTTCGAGACGGTATGGGCGCCGGTCGCCCGGTGGCTGGGATTGCCCGCCGAGAGCTTCGCCGCGGGTGCGGAGCGGCAGATCCCGCTGCGGGCCGGGGGACACGAGATCGCGGTATCCATCTGCTACGAGATCACGTTCGGCGCCGCGAGCGCCCGCGGCCTCGGCAACGCCGCGCTGCTGGTGAACGTCAGCAACGACGCCTGGTTCGGCGACACCGCCGGACCCCACCAGCACTTCCAGATGGCCCGGATGCGGGCGCTCGAGCAGGGGCGGTGGCTGGTTCGCGCGACCAACACCGGCATCTCGGCTCTGGTGACTCCGCTGGGGCGGGCGGCAGCCTCGGCCCCGCTGTTCGAAGCGGGCGTGCTGGATGTCGCCGTTCCGCCCCTCGAGGGGCGAACGCCCTACGCGAGGTGGCGCGACTATCCGGCGCTCGTCGTGGCGGCGCTCCTCGTCGTCATCGCTTGGCGGGTGCGGCGGGGGGCCGGGGCGGGGAGGGCTCTCGCTCGGCCTTGAGCTTCGCCCGGATGAAGCGCCGGTGCGGCACGTGCAGGAGGTCGGCCGCCTTTCGCACCAGGTGCTCTTCATACTTGTCGAGACGTCCGTCCGCGAACGCCACTCGCCACAGCATTTCGATGATCTCCACCTTTTCTTCCGGTGAAAGCTCCTCGTTCAGCCGGCTGGTGAATTCGTACAGCGAGACCGCTTCCTCCGCCGCCCGTTCCGCTTGGGTGGCCAGCTCTCCGGCCGACTCGGGATCGAGTCCGTACGCGGCGCCGAGCATCCGGCGGATCGCAGTTCGTTCGGAAGCGTCGACCTCGAAGTCCGCGCGCGCGATCTCGGCCAGCAACGTGGCCACCGCGAGCCGAGTCGCCGGGACGGAGCTGTCGGGCGCCTCGGTCCGTTTTCGGAATCGTCTGAGCATCAAAGGACCGAAAATGTGTGGGAACACGACGAAAGATGATAAGATAATTTACTGATCCAACTCAATTAGCGCCGAGCCTGGCCTGGAAATCTCACCGACTTTCGTCGCGGGGCCGCCGCGAAGCCGCGAAGCGGAATGCCGTGGTAGTGGGCCGCATCTGCTTACGCACCTTCGCGGACTGAAAGAGCGCTTGCGCGCTGGCGAAGGCATAGCCGACCCTGCGTCGAAGCGGCTTGAGGGAGTACGTCCCGCTACCGCGGCGACTTTGGGAGCGCGAAGCGACAGATTGGCGGCCGCGGAAGGAAGCTGGTGAGATTTTCGGGCCGGGCGGGTTCGGCTGGAAGAGACTTGTTTCGCTCGGTCAAGAGCCAGTTCACGCCGTTCCAGCAGTGGTGGCCCGACGTCACCCGCGACTCCGTGCGTGCCGACGCGCTGGCCTCCGTGACCGGCGTGCTCGTCGTTCTCCCGCAGGGTATCGCCTTCGCCTCCATCGCCGGCATGCCCCCCCAGTACGGGCTCTATGCGGCGATGGTCCCGGCCATCGTCGCCGCCCTGTTCGGCTCTTCCCGCCTGCTGGTCTCCGGTCCGACCACCGCGGCCTCCATCGTCCTGTTCTCGTCGCTCAGCGCCCTCGCGGCACCCGGGAGCGCGGAGTACGTCGCGTATGCGATCACCCTCACCCTGATGGTGGGCGTGATCCAGTTCGCGCTCGGCATCGCCCGGCTCGGCGTGCTCGTGAACTTCGTATCCCACCCGGTCATCGTGGGGTTTACCGCCGGCGCCGCGATCCTCATCGCGATCAACCAGCTCGAGCACTTTCTGGGCGTGGGGGTCCCGCCCGCCCTCGATGCGTTCGCGACGATCGCGTTCCTCGCGGGTCATGCCGATTCGATCAACCCACCGGCCGCGCTCGTCGGCCTCACCACTCTCGGAGTGGGGCTCGTATCGCGGCGCCTGCTGCCGCGGCTGCCGTACATGCTGCCCGCGATCCTCGCGGGCACCGCGATGGCGCTGCTCGTGAACGAGGTCCTCGAGGCCGTCCGGTGGGACCGCTCGGTGAGCCTGGTCGGAACGGTGGCGGCGGCGCTGCCGCCGCTTTCGGTTCCGGACTTCTCCCTCGCGACCTTCAAGCAGCTCGCTCCCGTCGCCTTCGCGGTCACCCTGTTCGCGCTCGCCGAGGCGGTGTCCATCGCCCGCTCGCTCGCGGCCCGGTCGGGGCAGTTCATCGACGGCAACCAGGAGTTCATCGGACAGGGGCTGTCGAACATCGTCGGCAGCTTCTTCTCGTCCTACGTGGCGACCGGTTCGTTCAACCGGAGCGCGGTGAACTACGAAGCGGGGGCGTGCACGCCGCTCGCCGCCATATTCGCCGGGGTACTGCTGATGGCGGTGGTCGGGGTGAGCGCGCCGGCGCTTGCGTACCTGCCGCGGGCGGCAATGGCCGGCATCCTGTTCCTCATCGCGTGGAACCTGGTGGACTTCCGCAACATCCGCCGGATCGCGCGCACCGGCGCGTCGGAGGCGGTGGTCCTGTGGATGACGTTCTCGGCGACCCTGCTGCTCGAGCTCGAGTTCGCGATCATCCTCGGAGTGATGCTCTCCCTGGTGGTGTTCCTGCGCCGTGCATCGCGGCCGAGCCTGCAGTCCCGCCTGCCCGATCCGAGCCTCGCGCGCCACCGCTTCGTGTCCGATCCGGATCTCCCCGAGTGTCCGCAGTTCAAGATCCTCCGGGTCAACGGCCCCATCTTCTTCGGGGCGGTGAACTACGTCGCGGAGCGTCTTCGGGTCATCGCCCGGCGCAATCCGCGGCAGAAGCATCTCCTGGTGTTGGCGCGAAGCATCAACTTCGTGGATGTCGCGGGGGCGGAGCTGCTCGCGCGGGAGGCGCGGCACCGCAAGGCGATCGGAGGCGGCTTCTACCTGCACCAGCTCAAGGAAGAGGCCCGCGAGCCGCTCGAGCGAGGCGGCTACCTGGACGAGATCGGCCGCGAGAACATCTTCGAGTCCAAGGGAGATGCGATCGAGACGATCTTCCGCCGCCTCGACCGGAGCGTCTGCGTGAGCTGCCCCCTCCGGGTATTCCGTGAGTGTCACGAGGTCGATCGGGGGGATGAGGCCGAGAGCCTCCTGGGCGACGAGAAGGCCCTCGGGGAACCGGCGTAGCCGTTCGCGGGCGCCTCCGGCGTGGCGAACGAAGGGACCCGGGCCAGGGGCCGGCGCCGGCCGTCTCCGACCGGAAGGCCGGTGAAGAGGGGGGCTCAGGCCTTCGGGAAGCGGAGCGCGTCGAGATCGACGTTGCCTCCGCTCACGACGACCCCGACCCGGGCGCATCCGCGCGGGGGGCCATGCTCGAGGAGGGCGGCGAGGGGCACCGCTCCCGACGGCTCCACCACCAGTTTCGTGCGCTCCCACAGGAGCCGCATGGCGGCGAGGATCGAGTCCTCGGAGACGGTCAGGATGTCTTCGACCGTTTGCCGGATGATCGCGAAGTTGCGCTCTCCGAGCGAGGTGCGAAGCCCGTCCGCCATCGTGTCCGGCGCCTCGACGGGCACGATGCGGCCGGCGCGAAGCGACCGCATCGCGTCGTCCGCGCCAGCCGGCTCCGCTCCGAACACCCGGCACCGCCGGTGCGCCCCCACGAGGGCGCTTCCGCCGAGCAGGCCGCCCCCGCCCACCGGAACCAGGATCGCGTCGACCGGTCCCGCGAGCGGCTCGCACCACGGTGCGGGCCGCGGATCGTCGAGGATCTCGAGGGCGACGGTGCCCTGACCCGCGATCACCCGGAAGTCGTCGTAGGGATGGACGACCCGCCCGCCCCGTTGGTCCACTACCGTGCGAAGCGTGGCCTCTCGTGCGGCCAGGGTGGGCTCGCACTCGATGACCTCGGCTCCGAACGATTCGACGGCCCGGCGCTTGACGCGGGGCGCCCCGGCGGGCATGACCACGGTGGCGGGAATCGAGCGCAGGCGGGCGGCGAGCGCGACGGCCGCGCCGTGGTTCCCGGAGGAATGGGTGCAGACCCCTCCCGATTCACCCGGCTCCGGGAGCGACAGCACCGCGTTGCAGGCGCCTCGGAACTTGAACGCCCCGGCCCGCTGGAGGTTCTCGCACTTGAAGGCGATCTGCGCCCCGACCTCCCGGTCGATCCCGCGGCTCGTCACGACCGGCGTGCGGCGAACGTGCGGGGCAATGCGCCGCGCCGCGGCTTCCACATCGGCGAAGACCGGAACGTCGAGGGCGGTGTCCCCGGCCGCTCCTTCAGTCACGCCGTGTCGTCCATGATCTGCTCGCGGCGCGGCCAGGCGTGGAGCACGGACTGGATCAGGATGCCGAGGGGAATGGCGAAGAACACTCCCCACACTCCCCACAGACCGCCGAACACCAGGACCGAGGCGATGATCGCGATGGGGTGCATGTTCACCACCTCCGAGAACAGGAGAGGGACGAGCACGTTTCCGTCGAGCACCTGGACCACCAGGTAGGCCGTCATCAGGTACGCGAAGTCGGGGCTGATTCCCCACTGCACGTACGCGATCGCCGCCACCGGGATCGTGACCGCGATCGCCCCGACGTAGGGAACCAGGACCGATATCCCGACCAGGAAGGAGAGGAGCACGGCGAAGTCGAGTCCGAACAGGGCGAACATGAGGTAGGTCGCAACCCAGACGACCAGGATCTCGATGATCTTCCCGCGCACGTAGTTCCCGAGCTGGCGATGCACGTCCGCCCATACGTGGGCGAGCAGCCCGTGATTGTGGGGCAGGAAGCCCACCGCCCAGGCGATGAGCCGGTCCTTGTCCTTGAGCATGAAGAACACGAGGAGCGGCATCAGGACGAGGTAGATGCCGAGGGTGATCACGCCGAACACCGAAGACACCGATGCGGTGACCATGCGGCGGCCGAGGGTCATGATCTCGTTGCCGACGGCTCCGGCGACCTGGTTCACCTGCACCTCCGAGATGAACTCCGGATAGCGATGCGGCAAGCGCATCAGGACGTCCTGGATCTCGGCGAGCATCCCCGGGATCTGGGAGACGAGCTGGGAGGCCTGCCGCGACATGAGCGGGGCCACGGCGAACACGATGAACGCGAGCAGGGCGAGAAACCCGGCGTAGACGAGCAGAACCCCGATGAGGCGGGGAATCCGGATGCGCACGAGCGGGTTCGCGAGGCCGTCGAGCAGATAGGCGATGATGACGCTCGCGAGTATGGGCGCGACCATGTCGCCGATCCACAGCACCGCGCCGAGCCCGAGCACGATGGTGAGCACGAGGATGACGAGCTGGGGGTTCCCCAGCAGGAGCCGGAACCAGTTGCTGATGACGTCCATGCGCTGAATGTTCGAGCCCCGCCCGGCCTCGGCTCAGAACGGCAGCCCGAGCTGCCCCGCCGCCTCCGCCGCCTCCGCCGCCCGATCGCGGGCCGCCGCCCGGAGGGTGTCTTCCGCCGGCTCCGCGGGCGGGTGGAACCGGCTCGCATCGAGGGCCGGCAGGTCGCCGAATCCCAGCCGCCGGCGGCATTGCTCGAAACGGCTCGAAATGAGATCGGCGATGTGGCCGGTCCCGCGCATGCGCGTCCCGAACCCGCTCCGGTAGTCCCGGCCGCCGGCCGTCTGGCGAATGAGCGACCGCACCTTGGCGGCGCGAAGGGGGTATTGTGCGTCGAGCCATTCGTGGAACAGGCCCGCGATCTCCAGCGGGAGCCTGAGGAGAACGTAGCCGGCGTCGCGGGCGCCCGCGTCCCGGGCGGCGCGAAGGACCGTTTCGATCTCGTGGTCGGTGAGTCCGGGGATGACCGGAGCGACCAGGACGCGGACCGGAATGCCGCGGCGGCTCAGGCGCTCGACCGTGGCGAGACGTTGCCGGGGGCCCGCCGCGCGCGGCTCCATGCGCCGGGCGAGCTCGTCGTTCAGGGTCGTGACCGAGATCGAGACGTTGGCCAGCGATTCGGCGGCCATCGAGGAGAGGAGGTCGGCGTCGCGCTCGACGAGGACCGACTTGGTGACGATCGTCGCCGGATGGGAGCATTCCTTCAGCAGCTCCAGGATGCCCCGGGTGAGGCGAAGGCGCCGTTCGACCGGTTGATAGGGATCGGTGTTCGTCCCGAGGGCCATCGGTGCGGGGCGGTAGCGGCGCGCCCGCAGCTCGCGCCGGAGCAGCGCGACGGCCTCGGGCTTGTAGAACAGCCGGGTCTCGAAGTCTCGCCCCGGAGACAGTCCGAGCCAGGCGTGGGTCGGGCGCGCATAGCAGTAGATGCAGCCGTGCTCGCATCCGCGGTAGGGATTGATGGAACGGTCGAAGGGCACGTCCGGCGAATCGTTGCGGGTGATGACCTTGCGGCTGGTATCCACCTCGACGGTGGTCGCCGTGCTCGCGATCTCGTCGAGCGATTCCTCGATCGAGCCCCAGCCGTCGTCCGCGTTCTCCCGCGACCACGATTCGTAGCGCCCACCGCGGTTGGAGATCGCCCCCCGCCCCCTGACGACGGCGGCCTGCGGGGCCTGCGTCGCGCCCGGCTCCGCGTGGTATCGCGCCCCCTTGCCCTTCCGGGTCACGAGAGGACCCGAACCCCGGTGTCGGCGCCGACCAGCACGACGTCCGCCCGGCGCCGCGCGAACAGTCCGTTGGCCACCGTGCCCGCAATCTGGTTGAGCGTGCCTTCGGTATCCGCCGGATCGACGAGGTCCAGACCGAGGACCTCGAGGACGACGTTGCCGTTGTCGGTCACCGTGCCTTCCCGCCAGAACGGGTTCCCGCCGAGCGCGACGATCTGGCGGGCCGCATACCCCCGTGCCATCGGGATGACCTCCACGGGAACCGGAGCGACGGTCCCCAGCACGTCCACGAGCTTGGAGTCGTCGACGATGCAGACGAACTGCCGGGCGGCCGCCGCGATGATCTTCTCGCGGGTCAGCGCGCCGCCCGCGCCCTTCACGAGCTGGCGGTGGCGCGTGCACTCGTCCGCGCCGTCGACGTACACCGACACCTCGTCCACCGAGTTCAGGTCCGCGACCCGGAGCCCCCGCTCGCGCAGGCGCGCCGCGGTCGCCTCGGAGCTCGCGACGGTACCGTCGAGCCAATGCCGGATGCGGGCGAGCGCATCGATGAAATGGTTGGTCGTGGACCCGGTTCCGACCCCCACGACCGAGCCGATCTCCACGTACTCGATTGCGCTCTCCGCCGCCAGGCGCTTCTTCGTGTCGGCGTCCATCCGCTTCAGCTCTCGCGTCCCGTTGACCCGGACGGCGGGCGCGGTCCCCCCGTCCGGGAGTGGCGTATCATGCCCGGCCCCATTTTCCGGTGCCAGTACGAGCCGTGTCCACGGGCTACCTTGAGCGCGTCCTCAAGTCGAGGGTCTACGAGATCGTCCGGGAGACGCCGCTCTCGGAGATGCCGCTTCTCTCCGAGCGTCTCGGCAGCCGGGTGCTGCTCAAGCGCGAGGACACCCAGCCCGTGTTCTCGTTCAAGGTGCGGGGCGCATACAACAAGATGGTCCGGCTCGCCGAGGCGGACGCGGCGCGCGGGGTGGTCGCCGCCTCGGCCGGCAACCACGCGCAGGGGGTCGCGCTCGCCGCGCGGAGACTGGGCATCGGGGCGCTCATCGTCATGCCGGAGACGACCCCCGCGATCAAGATGGATGCGGTGCGGCGGCTCGGCGCGGAGGTGATCGCCCACGGGCTCTCCTTCGACGAGGCGAACGCCCGTGCGTGCGAGATCTCGGAGCGTACCGGGCGCGTGTACGTGCATCCGTTCGACGATCCCGACGTCATCGCGGGACAGGGCACGGTGGCGATGGAGATCCTGCGCCAGACGCCGCAAACCCCGCATGCGATCTTCGTCCCCGTCGGAGGCGGGGGGCTCATCGCGGGCATCGCCGCCTACGTGAAGCCGCTCTGGCCGGGGGTCCGGATCGTCGGGGTGGAGCCGGAGGAGTCCGCTTCGATGCACGCGGCCCTGCGGGCGGGCCATCCGGTGCGTCTCGACGAGGTCGGGCTCTTCGCGGACGGGGTGGCGGTGCGGCAGGTCGGGGAGGAGCCCTTTCGCCTCGCCCGGCAGTACGTGGACGAAGTGGTTCTCGTGACCACCGACGAGACGTGCGCCGCGATCCGGGACATCTACCAGAACACGCGGACGATCGCCGAACCGGCGGGCGCGCTCGGGGTCGCGGGCGTCAAGCGTTACGTGGAGCGCGAGGGGATCGAGGGCGAGCTGCTGGTCGCCATCGACAGCGGCGCCAACGTCAATTTCGATCGCCTGCGCCACATCGCGGAACGGGCGGAGGTCGGGGAGCAGCTCGAGATGTTGCTCGCGGTCACCATACCCGAGCGTGCGGGGAGCCTGCTCGAGTTCTGCCGCTGCATCGGCGAGCGCTCCGTCACCGAGTTCAACTACCGCTACGCGGGCGGTGTCGACGCCCAGATATTTCTCGGGCTCGAGCTGCGCGACGGGGCCGAGGACCGCGCCGGGTTGATCGGTCGCCTCGCCGAGCTCGGCTATCCGGTCCTCGACCTCAGCGACAACGAGATGGCGAAGCTGCACATCCGTCACATGGTGGGCGGGCGGGCTTTCGCAAGCGACGAGCGCCTGTTCCGCTTCGAGTTCCCGGAACGCCCGGGCGCCCTGCTCGGCTTTCTCACTCACCTCGGGGGACGCTGGAACATCAGCCTCTTCCACTACCGGAACCACGGGTCGGCCTATGGGCGGGTGTTGATGGGCATTCAGGTCCCGGCCGGCGGCTACGAAGAGTTCGACCGTTTTCTGGGAGAGGTGGGTTACCGGCACCGTGAGGAAACCGGAAACCCGGCGTACCGCGTGTTTCTGCGCTAGCCCGCATTCCGTCCCGCTATTCAAGGGAGAGGATGAACTCCCATTCGTCCTTCGCAACCGGCATCACGGAGAGCCGGTTGCCGCGCCGTACGAGGGGGAGTGCGGCGAGCTCAGGAAATGCCTTCAGATCCGATAGCGCGAGCGTGCGGGCGAGCTTGCGGCCGAAGCGCACGTCCACCAGATACCAGCGGGGATTCTCCGGGTCGCTCGCGGGGTCGAAGTGCTTGTCGGCGGGATCGAAGGCCGTGGGATCCGGGTACGCGGCCGTCGCGATCTCCATGATTCCGACGATGCCGGGGGTCTCGCAGCTCGAGTGATAGAAGAACGCCTGGTCGCCGGGCTTCATCTCGTCCCGGATCATGTTCCGGGCCTGGTAGTTGCGGATGCCGTCCCAGGGCTCGGTGCCGCATGCCTCGAGGTCGTCGATGCCGAACTCGGAGGGTTCGGACTTCATCAGCCAGTGCGCCATGCTTGCCCCTCCGGATCGCGGGGTGCGCCTTCCGCCGGTGCCGTGGCGGGTTTGTCGCGCTTGAACCCACCGGTTCAGACTGGGGTCTGGTTCGGAGCCTCAGGCGTCCCGCCCGGAGGGCCGGCATGCACAACGGCTCCTAGAGCCCACCCCGATAGCGCCCGCAATATCGGTTCAAGAGACTTCCGCCCGCTCACGGGCACCGCAGAAGGCGGAGGCTAGTCTAACGGGGCCGGCGTTGAGCGTCGACCCGAGGACGATGCGAGCTTCGAGGCAATCCGGTGGATGTCCTCGGCGAGCGCGGCTTCGAGCGCTTCCTTCTCTTGCCGGAGCTTCAGGTACTCCGATGCGATGTTGAGCGCGGTCATGATCGCGATTCGATCGTGGCTCAGCGCGCGTCCGCTCGATCTTGCCTCCGCCATCTTCTCGGTGAGGAAGCGGGCGGATTCCTCGAGTGCCGACTGCTCCTCGGGAAGACAGCGGACCGCATACTCCTTGTCGAGGATGTTGACCCTGGTCGCAATCGGCTCGTTGGCCATCATGAACCCTCCATCGCCCTGAGCCGGGCGATCATCGTCTCGACCCGCGAGCGTACCGCCTCGGAGCGTTCAATCAGCCGGGCGCATTCGCCCGAGAGGGAAGTCTGCCGATTCTTGAGCGCGACGTTCTCCTCGCGGAGCCGATCGCACTCCTCGATCAGCGAGTCAATCTGGTCCTCCAGATTCCTCAACCCGAGTCCGTTCCATGACGGCGGCGCTGCCGCCGCGTCTTCCGGGATCTCCGCGGCGACCTCCGCACCCGCCTCCGACATCGTCTCGAGAGGGGAGTCCATGATGCGACTATAGAAGCGGTTCCGGCAATCGGTCAATGCCCGGCGGTCCCGCCGTTGCCTGCGCCATTTCGTCCGATCCGCGAATCGTTCTAGGATCGCGGTATGCGTCGCGCTTCGTCATCCGCGTACCGGCCGGTTCGAGAGCCGGTCATCGAGCGCCGCGAATACGCTCGCCGGCGCCGGAAACTCTTCGAACAAGCGGACGACGGTTGCGCGATCATCGTGCCCACCGCACCCGTGGTGCGCCGCAACCGCGATATCGAGTACCCCTACCGCCCCGACAGCGACTTCTTCTATCTCACGGGATTCCCGGAGCCGGAAGCGGTGGCCCTCTTCCTCCCCGGCCGCGGGGCGGGCGAGTACCTGCTCTTCTGCCGCGAGCACGACCCGCACGAAGAGCGCATGCACGGACCGCGTGCGGGCCTTCAGGGCGCGTGCAGCCGCTACGGTGCGGACGACGCGTTTCCCATCGACGACATCGACGAGATCCTGCCCCGTCTTCTCGAGGACCGCCCCCTCATCTGGTATTCGATGGGCGAGTACCCCGCGTTCGACGCGCAGGTGCTCGGCTGGCTCGAGCGGCTTCGGTCCCGTCCGGCGGATCCGTCCGAGCTGGTGGACCTGCACCCTCGCGTGCACGAAATGCGGCTCTACAAGAGCCGGGCGGAGGTGCGGATGATCCGCAAGGCGGTCGAGCTCACCGAGAGTGCCCACCGCCGGGCGATGGCGGTCTGTCGTCCGGGGGTCGCGGAGTACGAGGTGGAGGCGGAGCTCCTCTACGAGCTTTATCGGACCGGCTGCCGGACCCTCGCCTATCCGTGCATCGTCGCAGCGGGCTCCAATGCCTGCCGGCCGCACTACACCGCGAACTCCGGCACCCTTCGCGAGGGCGATCTCGTGCTGGTGGACGCGGGAGCGGAGTACGGCTGCTATGCCGCCGACGTGAGCCGCACCTGGCCCGTCGGCGGGCGGTTCAGCGCGCCGCAACGCACCCTGTACGAGCTGGTGCTGGAGGCGCAGCGCGCCGCCATCGAAGAGGTCCGGCCAGGGCGATCCTGGCAGGCGCCGCACGCGGAGGCGGCCCGGGTCCTCGCCGAGGGGCTCGCCGGGCAGGGGGTGATCCGGGAGGCCGGCGGCGACGTGATGGGCCGGCTCTGCGCATATCCGACCGGCCACTGGCTCGGTCTCGACGTCCATGACGTCGCGGACTACCGGGTGGCCGGAGAGTCGCGCGAGCTCGAGCCCGGCATGGTGATGACCATCGAGCCGGGGCTCTACATCGACCCTGCGGAGTCGGCGGTCGCCGCGCCGTGGCGCGGCATCGGCATTCGGATCGAGGATGTCGTGCTGGTCACCCGGGACGGTGCGGAGGTCCTGTCCTCGTCCATCCCGAAGACGGTGGAGGATCTCGAGCGCATCGTGGGATCGGCCGGGTGAGCCGGCGTTGCGACGTCGCGATCGTGGGCGGCGGGCTGGTCGGCGCCACCCTCGCGGCGGCGCTTCGCCGGTGGCCGCTGTCGGTCACGATGTTCGACCCGAGTGGAGGCGGGAGCAGCGACGCGCGCAGCCTCGCCCTGTCGTACGGCTCGGCCCGGCTCTATCGGACGCTCGGCCTGTGGGACGAGGTCGGGCGCGAAGCGGCGCCCATCATGGAGGTCCACGTGTCCCGGCGGGGCGGCCTCGGATTCACCCGGATCCGGGCCGGGGAGTGCGGAGTGGAGGCCCTCGGATACGTGGTCCCGGCCCGGTCCCTCGAGAGGCGGTTGAACGAGGCCCTCGACCCCGATTCCGATTCCGATTCCCGAACCGGGCTCGGGACGGCGGCGTTCGAGCGGGTCCCGGCCACGGTCGAAGCGGTCGAGGTGCGCGGGCACGACGCGCTCGTCGAGGCCGGCGGCCCGGCGGGGCCGGTCACCGTCGCCGCCCGGCTGGTGGTCGGGGCCGACGGCGCGGACTCGGCCGTGCGGCGGGCGGCCGGGCTGCCGCTCCGTGTCCACCGCTGCGACCACGTCGCGATCGCGGGAGACCTCGCTCCGGAGCGGCCGCACCGGGGCCGGGCGTTCGAACGCTTTACCGAGCGGGGCCCGCTCGCCCTGCTGCCGCTCGGCGAGGAGCGCTGCGGGTTCGTGTGGGCGGTGCCGGCGCCGGTCGCGGCCGAGGAGGGTTTCGACGGCCCCGGGTTCGGGGCGCGCCTCGCCGAGATGTTCGGGAGCCGGCTCGGCGAGCTGCGCGACGTCGAGCGGCGGGTACGTCACCCCCTCAGGGTCTGCCACGCACCCCGCATTACCGCCCCTCGCACGGTGCTCGTCGGAAACGCGGCGAACGCCCTGCACCCGGTCGGCGCCCAGGGCTTCAACCTCGGGTTGCGGGACGTGGAGGCGCTGGCCCGGTTGCTCGAAGAGGCGAGCGCCGGCGGCGCCGACCCCGCGTCGGTGCTCGCGCGATACGGCGCGGCGCGGCGCAACGATCATGCCATGGCAAGACTCCTGACCGGGAGCCTGCTCCACATATATGGGTCGCGCGCTCCGCTCGTGCCGGCGCTGGGCGCGGCCGGGCTGTTCGCACTCGATCGGCTCGGGCCGGTGAAGCGAGGATTCGCGAACCTGACCATGGGCGCGGGATGGGTGCGGGGCGCGGGCGCGGGCGCCGGAGCGCGAGGGCGCCACGCCGGGCTCGGGGCGCGATTCGACGGGGTGGGAGACGATGTCCGTGCCGACTGAGCGATACGACGTGGCGGTTGCGGGCGGCGGCCTGACCGGCCTTGTCGCGGCCGCGAGCTTCGCCCGGGCCGGGTTCGAGGTCGTGGTGGTGGAAGGGCGGGAGCGGGGCGCGGAGAGCGACGGCCGGGTGAGTGCCCTCACCGTCGCCTCGGAGCGCATCCTCCGCCGGCTCGGGGCGTGGGAGCGGATCACCGGGGCGGCTCCCTTGCGCCGGATGAGGGTCTGGGAAGCGAAGGGGGGAGCCGAGATCCGGTTCGACGCGCGAACGGTCGGGGCCGAGCATCTCGGCCACATCGTCGAGAACCGGGTGGCGGCGGAGGCGCTGGAGGAGGCGGTCGAGTCGCTCGGGGTGGCCTGGAGCCGGCCGTCGCGGGTGTGCGGGCTCGATCTCGGGCAGGGTGAGGTGATCGTCGACCTCGGCCGGTCGCGGATCCGCGCGGGTCTGCTGGTCGGGGCCGACGGAGGAGATTCTCTCGTCCGCAAGCTCGCCGGCATCCCGATTCGGGGCCGCGACTACGGCCAGCTCGGCATCGTGTGCTCCGTGCGCCCGGAGCACCATCACCGCGACGTCGCCTGGCAGGTGGCCCGCCCGGCCGGACCGCTCGCGTTCCTTCCGCTTCCGGACGGTCTTTGCTCGGTCGTCTGGTCGACCGAGCGCGAACACGCGGCGTACCTCCTCGCCCTGGCGGACGACGCGTTCCGGCGCGAGCTCGAGGCCGCCTTCGAGCGCCGGCTCGGGGCCATCGAATGGGCGGGCCCGCGGGCCGGCTTCCCCCTGCGCGCCATCCAGGCCTCGACGTACTCGGCGCCGCGGGTCGCCCTCGCCGGCGACGCCGCCCACACCATCCACCCGCTCGCGGGGCAGGGGGTCAACCTCGGGATCCTCGATGCCGCGGTGCTGGCCGAAGTGGGGGCGGAGGCATCGGCGCGGGGCCGCGACCCGGGCGGGCGGGCGGCCCTTCTGCGCTACGAGCGCCGGCGCAAGACGCACAACCTCGCCGTGCATTGCGCGGTGGACGGCTTCGACCGTCTCTACCGTGCGCGGGGGCTGCCGGTGCGGGTGATCCGCAACGCGGGTCTCGCCGCCACCCACCGGTTCGACCCGATCAAGAGGCGCATCATCCTCCACGCTTCGGGGTTCGCCGGCGACCTCCCGGCCGCGGCGGCCGAGTAGCCCCGCGCCCGCGCGGTTGGCCCCGGTCCGCCGGCTCAGCCTTTCGGGAGCTGCTCCCCGTCCGGGGTGGGCGACACGCGGGCGAGGAATTCCTCTCCCGTGTCGCAGCGCACGAGCCAGTCGCCGATGTCGGCAAGGCGGTCCGGGTCCGCGATACCGGCCAATGCCGCCGACAAGGGCGCCGAGGTGTCCGCTCCGAACCGTGATGCCGCCTGGCGGCACAACAGCGCCCGTTCGTGCTCGATCCCTTGCTCGAGGCCTTGCTCGCGCCCTTCCTCGAACCACTGCACGGGCCACTGGCTCACCCGTTCCTCCAGCGTCATCCTCACGTCCTCCAACGTCGGTGCCGACGGCAGCTCCTCCTCGCCGGCCGGTGCAAGCCGCCGCTCCAGTCTCCGCACCCATTGCGCGAACGCGCGGCTCAGCTCGCGGTCGCGAGGGTCCGACAGCCACGCCTGCAACGCGTCCACGACCCGGATGAGGTCCACCGACGAGCGGCTCTGCTCCAGGCCCACCACCGCGGTCATCAGGTTGCGGCTCGGCCAATCGTCCTCCTCGACGTGTCGCTCGTCAAGCACCAGGTAGCGCTGGGACGGCTGATAGGGCGACAGCGACGACCCCACCGGGGAGATCAGCTCTCTCACCTCCAACGCCGCCTTCCAGCGCGCCGCGCCGTTGTAGAGCACCACCGGCAGCACCGGTGGGCGAAGGCCGTCCGGGTCCAGCGCCTTGTTGCGGGCGAGCTCGCGGTACAGCAGCGCCGTGTACTCCAGGATCCGGAGCGCCATGTCCGGGTCGTCACGGGACTGGAACTCCAGCAGCACGAGCACGTGCAGCCAGCCGTGCCCGATGCGCACCCGCCACACGGTGTCGCCGTGGCGGCGGCGCAGCTCGTCGCTCACGTACTCGGCCGAGAGCTTCCGGAGCGAGGAGAAGTCCGCCTCGTCGATCCATTCGCTCGTGACCAGGACGCGCAGCAGGTCCTCGACCATGCGCGGGAAGGCGAAGAGCTTCTTGTAGTTCTCGTCGTGCACGAGGCCAAGCGTAGTCCGGCGCCGGGTCGGGAGAGGTCAGCCCCGGTCTCGAACACCGTAGGAAATCGCCCCGCCGTGATTGGGAAATTCCCGCACGGACGGAGACGGTCGTGCCCGCCATCGAAGGTGGAAGCGGGAACCCCGGCCGGACGATCGCGACCCCGGGGTGATAACATCCGCCGCCGATGGCCGTCGCGCGCGAACGTGGCCCGGGAACCGGACAATCAAGGGGTGAACCTCCGTGAGAATGACGACTGAAGAAGCCTTCGTGAAGGTCCTGCAACAGCACGGAATCGAGCACGTCTTCGGCATCATCGGCTCCGCCTTCATGCCGATTTCGGACCTCTTCCCGAAGGCCGGAATCACCTTCTGGGACGTCGCGCACGAGAGCAACGCCGGCTTCATGTGCGACGGCTACACGCGCGCCACCGGCAAGATCGCGATGTGCATCGGCCAGAACGGCCCCGGGATCACGAACCTCGTGACCCCGGTCAAGACCGCGTACTGGAACCACACCCCGCTGCTCCTCGTGACCCCCCAGGCGGCCAACAAGACCATCGGCCAGGGCGGGTTCCAGGAGGTGGAGCAGATGGCGCTGTTCGAGGAGATGGTCTGCTACCAGGAGGAGGTGCGCGACGCGTCCCGGGTGGCGGAGGTGCTCAACCGGGTGATCGAGAACGCGGTGCGCCGCTCCGCCCCCGCGCAGATCAACGTTCCACGGGACCTCTGGACCCAGGAGGTCGACATCGAGCTGCCGCCGATCATGCGTCTGGAGCGCTCGGCCGGTGGCGAGGGCGCGATCGCCGAGGCGGCGCGGCTGCTTTCGGAGGCACGCTTCCCGGTGATCCTCTCCGGCGGCGGGGTCGTGATCGGGGATGCGATCGACGAGTGTCGGGCCCTCGCCGAACGCCTCGATGCGCCCGTTTGCTCCGGCTACCAGCACAACGACAGCTTTCCCGGTTCCCACCCCCTCGCGGTCGGCCCCCTGGGCTACAACGGCTCCAAGGCCGCGATGGAACTCATCTCCGGGGCCGACGTGGTGCTCGCCCTCGGCACCCGCCTCAACCCCTTTTCGACCCTGCCGGGCTACGGCATCGACTACTGGCCGACCAAGGCGGCGATCGTCCAGGTGGACATGAACCCCGATCGCATCGGCCTCACCAAGAAGGTGACGGTCGGGATCTGCGGCGACGCCAAGAAGGTCGCGAGCCAGCTCCTCGAGCAGCTCTCCGGCACCGCGGGCGATGCCGGCCGCGAGGAGCGCCGTGCCACCATCCATCGCACCCGCTCCGCGTGGCTCCAGACCCTGTCGAGCATGGACCACGAGGACGACGACCCGGGCACCTCGTGGAACGCGGACGCCCGCCGGCGCGAGCCCGACCGGATGTCGGCGCGGATGGCCTGGCGCGCCCTCCAGGCGGGTCTTCCGAAGGACGCGATCATCTCCTCCGACATCGGCAACAACTGCGCGATCGGCAACGCCTATCCAACCTTCGAGGAGGGGCGGAAGTACCTCGCGCCCGGCCTCTTCGGGCCGTGCGGCTACGGTTTCCCGGCCATCCTCGGGGCCAAGATCGGCTGCCCGGACGTGCCGGTCATCGGATTCGCGGGCGACGGCGCCTTCGGCATCTCGATGAGCGAGATGGCCTGCTGCGGGCGCGAGGAGTGGCCGTCGATCACCATGGTGATCTTCCGCAACTACCAGTGGGGCGCCGAGAAGCGGAACACGACCCTCTGGTACGACAACAACTTCGTCGGCACCGAGCTGAATCCCGACCTGAGCTTCGCCAGGGTCGCGGAGGCCTGCGGGGTGAAGGGCGTGGCGGTGGAAACCATGGAGGAGCTGACCGCCGCGCTCGCCGAGTCCTGCGCGGCGCAAGGCCGGGGCGTCACCACGTTCATCGAGGTCATCCTGAACCAGGAGCTCGGCGAGCCGTTCCGCCGGGACGCGATGAAGAAGCCGAACGTCGTCGCGGGCATCGATCCGGGCGACATGCGGCCCCAGTAACCGCTGGCGTTTCGGACGGTGGGCGCCTCCGGGCTTTCCCGCGTAGCCGCGGCGGATGACTCGAACCGGCCCCTGCCCTCGCGGCGGGAGCTTGCGAACGCGGTGCGCGCGCTCGCGATGGACGCGGTCGAGCGCGCGAAGTCCGGCCATCCCGGAATGCCCATGGGGATGGCCGACATCGCCGAGGTGCTCTGGAATGGTCACCTCCGCCACAACCCCGCCAATCCCGGGTGGCCGGACCGGGATCGGTTCGTGCTCTCGAACGGCCACGGCTCGATGCTCGTCTACGCCCTCCTGCACCTCGCGGGCTACGACCTGCCGGTGGCGGAGCTCGAGAACTTCCGCCAGCTCCATTCCCGCACCCCCGGCCACCCGGAGTACCGGCTCACCCCGGGGGTGGAGACCACCACCGGCCCGCTCGGCCAGGGGCTCGCCAACGCGGTGGGCATGGCCGTCGTCGAGCGGGCGCTCGCGGCGCGCTTCAACCGGCCGGGGCACGACGTCGTGGACCATCGCACCTACGTCTTCGCGGGCGACGGGTGCCTGATGGAAGGAATCTCGCACGAGGCGTGCTCGCTCGCGGGGACCCTCGGGCTCGGCAAGCTCATCGTGTTCTACGACGACAACGGGGTCTCCATCGACGGCGACGTGGCGGGCTGGTTCACCGACGACACGCCGGCCCGCTTCGAGGCCTACGGCTGGCACGTGGTGCGGGACGTGGACGGCCATGACTCGCCCGCGGTGGACGCCGCCATCGCGGCCGCGCATGCGGACGGCGAGCGGCCGAGCCTCATCTGCTGCCGGACCACCATCGGCTGGGGCGCCCCGACCAAGGCGGGCACCGCGGCCACCCACGGCGCCCCCCTCGGAGCGGAAGAAGTGGCGGGGGCGCGCGATGCGATGGGGTGGACGCATCCGCCCTTCGAGGTCCCTGACGAGGTCCGGGCCGGCTGGGACGCGCGTGCCCGGGGAGCGGAGCTCGAGGAGGCGTGGCGCGGGCGCATGGAGGCGTATCGGGCCGCCTGGCCGGATCACGCGGCGGAGCTTGAACGGCGGCTTCGCGGAACGCTTCCCGGCGACTGGCCGAGCGTGAGCGAAGCCGCGATCGCCGCGATCGCCCGCGAGGGCGCGGCAGCCGCCACCCGCCAGGCCTCCCAGATCGCGATCGAACACTTCGCCCCCCACCTCCCGGAGCTCATCGGCGGGTCGGCCGATCTCACTGGATCGAACCTGACAACGTGGTCCGGCTCGCGGCCGGTCACGCGGGACGCGCCGGACGGGAACTACATCTACTTCGGGGTGCGCGAGTTCGCGATGTGCGCGATCGTGAACGGGATGGCCCTCCACGGCGGGGCGATCCCCTACGCGGGCACGTTCCTCGTCTTCACCGACTACGCGCGGAACGCGCTTCGCATGGCCGCCCTCATGCGGCTGCGGGCCGTCTTCGTGCTGACTCACGATTCAATCGGGCTCGGGGAGGACGGACCGACTCACCAGGCGGTCGAGCATGCGCCCTCGCTCCGGCTCATCCCGAACCTGTCGGTGTGGCGCCCCTGCGATACGGTCGAGGCCGCGGTAGCGTGGCGCATTGCGGTCGAGCGCGAGGACGGACCGGTCTGCCTGCTGCTGTCGCGCCAGGGCGTCCCGCACCAGGAGCGAGATCGCGAGCACATCGAGGCGATCCGACGCGGCGGCTATGTGCTCGTTCGGGAGCCGGCGGGCCGGAAACCCGACGCGGTCATCATCGCCACCGGCTCGGAGGTCGGGCTCGCCGTCGAGGCGGCGTCCGCGCTCTCCGGTGACGGCTACGCCGTGCGGGTCGTCTCCATGCCGTCGACCGACGTCTTCGACGCGCAGGACGACGCCTACCGGAACGAGGTGCTGCCGCCGGAGGGGCTCCGGGTCTCCGTCGAGGCCTCGCACCCCGACGGCTGGCGGAAGTACGTCGGCCTCGATGGGCTCCCGATTGGCGTCGCCACGTTTGGCGAGTCGGCCCCGGCGGCGGACGTGTACCGCCATTTCGGGCTCACCGCCGAGGAAGTGGCCGGGGCGGTGCGCGGGCGGCTCGAACGTTCGGGTCCGCGTACGATGGAAACCGGAACGAAGTAGGGGGCGCGGGACCGGGGGCCGCGCGGGGCGGTCGCACCGGCAGTCGTCTCGCGGCGGCGAGCGCGCAGGGCGCCTCGTCACACCGTCGGGAGCCCGACCGGCTCGGAAGCATCGGAGCGTTGAGGGGCGCGGCGACGCGCCGGAATCGAGACAGATCCGCGGAAGGAAGACATGGCGATACGAGTCGGGATCAACGGTTACGGGCGCATCGGGCGGAACATCCTCCGGGCGCTCCATGAGAGCGGGCGCACCGAGGAGATCGCGATCGTGGCGGTGAACGATCTCGGGGACGCGAACACCAACGCCCACCTCACCCGCTACGACACCGTGCACGGACGCTTTCCGGGCACGGTCGAGGTCGAGGACGGGGCCATGACGGTCAACGGCGACCGCATCCGGGTGCTCGCGGAGCGCGATCCCGCGAAGCTGCCGTGGGGCGAGCTCGGGGTGGACGTGGTCATCGAGAGCACCGGCCGTTTCACGAGCAAGGCGGCGGCGAGCGCCCACCTCGAGGGGGGGGCGAAGAAGGTCGTCATCTCCGCGCCGGGCGGCAAGGACGTGGACGCGACCATCGTGTACGGGGTCAACCACCACGTCCTGGAGCCCGGCCACCGGGTGATCTCGAACGCTTCGTGCACGACCAACTGCCTCGCCCCGCTCGTCAAGCCCCTCCACGACGCGATCGGGATCGAGCACGGGATCATGACCACCGTCCACGCGTACACGAACGATCAGAGCCTGAACGATGTTTACCATTCCGATCTCAGGCGGGCGCGGGCGGCGGCGGCCTCCATCATCCCGACCGGGACCGGGGCGGCGGCGGCGGTCGGCTTGGTCCTTCCCGAGCTCGCCGGCCGCCTCGACGGGTTCGCGCTCCGGGTGCCGACCCTCAACGTGTCGCTCGTGGACCTCACCTTCTCCGCGAGTCGCGACACGAGCGTCGAGGAGATCGACCGCGTGATGCGGGATGCCGCCGAGGGATCGCTTGCGGGGATCCTCGCCTACAACGACGAGCCGCTCGTATCGGTCGACTTCAACCACCATCCGGCCTCCTCGGTCTACGAGGCGCCGCTCACCAAGGTGCTCGGCGGGCGGCAGGTGAAGGTGCTCTCGTGGTACGACAACGAGTGGGGCTTCTCCAACCGGATGCTCGACACCACCGTCGCGTTCGTGAATGCGTGAGGGAGCGGCGTGCGCGATGGCAAGCCCGCATTTCGCACCGGAGCACGCGGCGAGGCCGTCCGGCGAATCAGGAAGCGGCCAAGCAGAATGACGCGGTGACCGGGCGCATCTGCTCACGCAGCTTCGCGGGCCGGAAGACGTTGAAGTCGCAGCCGGCGCCTCGCTTCGCGCTACGCCGTCGAAGCGGCTCGAGGGAGTGCGTCTTGTGACGGCGGCGACCTCGGGAGCGCGAAGCGACGGTTCGGCGGACGTAGCAGGAGTTCGGTGAGAGATGCGGGCGAGCCCCGCGATCGCGCGCATGGCCGACTTCGACCTCTCGGGCCGGCGCGTGCTGGTCCGCGCGGACCTCAACGTCCCTCTCGCGGGCGGCACGGTCGCCAACGCGGCCCGCATCCGGGCGTCCGTGCCGACCTTCGAGCGGGCCCTTGCGGCCGGGGCGGCGGTCACCGTGGTATCCCACCTCGGCCGGCCGGCCGAGGGCCGCTTCGATCCCGCGTTCTCCATGGTCCCGGTCGCGGAGCGGCTCGGGGAGGAGCTTGGCCGTCCGGTCCCGCTCGTCGCGGGGTGGCCGGGCGGCGCCGGGCCGGCGCCGGCTCCCGGGGAGCTCGCGCTTGCCGAGAACGTGCGTTTCCTCAAGGGGGAGACCGCGAACGACGAGACGCTCTCGCGGCGGATGGCCGCGACGTGCGACCTCTTCGTGATGGACGCGTTCGGGACCGCCCACCGGGCGCACGCGTCGACCGCGGGGGTCGTCCGCTACGCCCCCGCATCTTGCGCGGGCCCTCTCCTCTCGGCGGAGCTCGATGCGCTCGGGCAGGCGCTCCATCGGCCGCCCCGGCCGGTCGTGGCGGTGGTCGGGGGGGCCAAGGTGGCGGGCAAGATCGAATTGCTGGAGAACCTCGCCGGGCAGGTCGACCGGCTGGTCGTCGGCGGGGGGATCGCGAACACCTTTCTCGCCGCGGCGGGGCATCCGGTGGGGGCCTCGCTCGTGGACGAGGAGCGGGTTCCGTTCGCGGCGGAGCTCCTCGCCCGGGCTTCCGCGGATGGATTCGAGATCGTGCTTCCGAGTGACGTGGTGGTCGCGGCGAAGCTCTCCGCGGATTCGACCGGGGTGGTGAAGCCGGTTCGCGAGGTCGGCCCCATGGAAATGATCCTCGACATCGGGCCGGGGAGCGCGGAACGCCTCTCCCGGATCATCGGCGAGGCGGGAACGATCATCTGGAACGGTCCGGTCGGGGTCTTCGAGTACCGCCCGTTCGCGGCGGGGACGGCGCGGCTCGCCGAGGCGGTCGCCGCGAGTGCCGCGTTCTCGATCGCGGGCGGAGGGGATACCATCGCCGCCATCGAATCGTTCGGAGTCTCGGCCGGGGTGACGCGGATCTCGACCGGTGGCGGCGCGTTCCTCGAGTTTCTCGAGGGCCGGAAGCTGCCCGCGGTGGCGGAGCTCGAGGCGGCGCGGGCACGGGCCCATCCACCGGACGACCACGATTGAGCAGGGGAGGAACCAGGTGATGGACAGGACGAATCTCGAGCGGATCGCGAACGCGATGGTGGCGCGCGGCAAGGGGATCCTCGCCGCGGACGAGAGCGCGCCGACGGTCAAGCGCCGCTTCGACACCATCGGGCTCGAGTCGACGGAGGAGAGCCGCCGGACGTGGCGCGAGCTCCTCATCACCGCCCCCGGGGGCGGCGAGTCCCTGAGCGGCGTGATCCTCTTCGACGAGACCCTCCGCCAGTCCACGTCGGACGGGGTGCGGTTCCCCCAGGCGCTCGAAGCCCAGGGGATCCTGCCCGGCATCAAGGTGGACACCGGGGCGAAGGACCTCGCCGGCCACCCGGGCGAGAAGGTGACGGAGGGGCTCGACGGGCTCCGCGAACGGCTCCGGGAGTACGTGGCGCTCGGTGCGAAGTTCGCGAAATGGCGGGCGGTGATCACGATCGGCGCCGACGGCCGGCCGAGCGAGGCATGCATCCACGCGAACGCCCATGCCCTCGCGCGCTACGCGGCCCTCTGCCAGGAGGCGGGGGTGGTGCCGATTGTCGAGCCGGAGGTGCTGATGGACGGCGACCATGCGATCGGGCGCTGTCACGAGGTCACCGTCCGCGCCCAACGGGCGATGTACGCCGAGATGGAGGCCCAGGGGGTCCACCTCGCGGGAACGATCCTCAAGCCGAGCATGGTCGTCTCCGGCAAGGACTGCGCGGAGCAGGCGGGGGTGGACGAGGTGGCCGCGCGCACCGTGGCGTGCCTTCGGGACGCGGTTCCCGCTTCCGTTCCCGGGGTGGTGTTCCTGTCCGGAGGGCAGGGCGCGGCCCTTGCGACCGCGCACCTGAACGCGATGAACGCGATGTCGGCCGAGCTCCCGTGGGCGCTCAGCTTCTCCTACGGGCGCGCGCTCCAGGACCCGGCCCTTCGCGCATGGGCCGGCAAGGCCGCCAACGCCAGGCGCGCCCAGGAGCTCCTTTCGGCGCGCGAGCGCCTCAACGCCCTCGCCTGCCTCGGCCGCTACGCGGACGCGATGGAGGAGGCCACCTGATGCGGCGCCAGCCTCCGTGCCGCACGGTCACGCGAGGGCCGCCGCGCTCTCTCGTACGGGCCGGCCATGTCCGACCGGTCGTGCGGCCCGAACGCGACAGGGTGTGCGTTCCGAACCCGTTGGAGATTCTCCAGAGCCACGGCCCGCTCTGGTTGCCGCCGCAACACGCTCCATCGCCCGGACACCGCCCCGCTGCCGGCCTTGTGATCGGGTCTGCCGTCGCCGGGTTCCCGAGAGCGGCTCCCCATCGCCATCGTGCCGGCCCTGGAACGGTGCCGGGACCCGGTGATATCGTCTCGCGGTGCAACCGTCCACCCGGATGTGAGGTCCCGTGCGCATAGACGATCCTCAAATTCCGCCGTCCCGCATGCAGGCGTTCCGGGAGGCCGGACACTGGATCGAGGAGACCACGAACGAGTGGCTGGAGGCGGCGGCGCGGGCGCACCCCGAGAAGACTGCGCTCGTCGACCGGCGCGCGCGGCTCGACTACGCCGCCTACCACGAACGGGTGGTCGGTCTCGCGGCGCGGTTCGTGGCGCTCGGCCTCACCGAGGAGGACGTGGTCGCCGTCCAGCTCCCGAACTGGAACGAGTTCGTCATCGCGATCAACGCCGCGATGCGCGTCGGGGTCCCGTTCTGCCAGTATCACAGCGACTTTCGAAGCCGTGAGGTGGAGTTCATCCTCGGCTTCACCGAGGCGTCGGTGCTCATCGTGCCCCGCGAGTTCCGCGGCTTCGACTACCTCGCGATGGTCGAGGAGCTGCGGCCTCGGCTGCCGAAGCTCGAGCACGTCTTCGTCGTCGGCGACGACGTGCCCGAGGGCTATTTCGACCTCCGCGGGTTCCTCGACGGGGGCGGCGAGCCCGAGGTATCGCTCGAGGTCCTCGAGGCGCGCCGGCCCCACGCGGACCAGTTCCAGCGTACCGCCTTCACCTCGGGCACCACGGGGAATCCGAAGGCGGTTCTGCACGTCCACAACACCACGAGCTGCCCCCTCCGGTTCCTCAACCGCGGACAGCGGATCACGGGGGACAGCGCGTTCCTCGTGTTCCTCCCGGCCGGCCTCAACTGGGGACTCTTCAACGTCCTCCAGGCCCTCCACGTCGGATGCCGGCTCGTCCTCCAGGACATCTTCCGGCCCGAGGAGGCGCTCGCCCTCATCGAGCGCGAACGGGTCACCCACTTCTGCTGCGCCCCGGCGCATCTCGTCGCGATGCTGAACTCGCCGGACTTCGATCGACACGACCTCACGAGCGTGGAGGTGATGATGACCGGGGGCGCCTCGTGCCCGATCGAGGTGATCCGGGAGGTCCGGGACCGGCTGCCGGGACAGCTCCTCGAGATGTACGGGATGCTCGAATGCGGGACCCAGGCCCACACCCTGTTGAGCGACGACCCGGAGGAGGTCTGCGGCACCGTTGGCCGGCCGGTGCCGGAGATGGGCATTCGGGTGGTGAACGACCGGGGCGAGGACCTGGCGGCGGGGGAGGTTGGCGAGATCCTGACCTACGGGCCGTCGGTGACCATCGGCTACTACAACAACCCGGAGGTGAACCGGGAGAGCTTCACCGCGGACGGCTGGTTCCATACGGGCGACCAGGGGAGCTTCGACGAACGGGGGAACCTCAGCATCGTCGGGCGCACGAAGGAGATGATCATCCGCGGCGGGGCCAACATCTACCCGCGCGAGATCGAGGAGGTGCTCTACCAGCACCCCAAGGTGCTCGACGCCGCGATTGTCGGCATCCCGGACCACCGGCTCGGGGAGCGGGTCTGCGCCTGCATCGTGCCGAAGGCCGGGGAGCACATTGCCTTCGAGGAGCTGGTCGCGTTCCTCCGCGACAAGATCGCCCGCTACAAGCTCCCCGAGTTCATGCATACGCTCGAGGACCTTCCGCGCACCCCGACCGGAAAGGTCCAGAAGGGCCCGCTCCGGGACATCGCCGTGGAGGGGCTCGGCATTGCCTCGGAATGACGCGCCCGGCCCCCGGAATGGCCGGGGCGCCAGCGGCTCCGCCCGCGCCGCCGCTGTCCCCGTCCCGCCCCGGCTCCGGCCGCCGGTGGAGGGTTTCCGCGTGAAGGCCGCTCGCAACGCCCCCCAACCTTGGCGCCGCTACGGTCACGTCGCGGGTTGCCGGTCTCCGGTCTCGGGAGCGCCGGGATGCGGCTGATCGACATGCACTCGCACTGGAAGACGAGGCGGGGCTACGTGCTGCAGACGGACGAGGAGCTCGCGCAGCAGCACCATACGTGGCGCTCCACCCCCGAGTACGCGACCGAGGAGGAGATGGCCGAGGACTTCCGCCGGGCCGGGGTGCGGGTCATCCTGGATTTCGGCTTCACCAAGTTCATACCGGTGGAGCAGGCCCGCGAGCTGCACGACTACGCCTTCGAGACGCAGCGGCGGTTCCCGGACGTCATCCTCGGCAACTGGCTCCACTTCCAGCCCGAGGCCGGGCGGGCAGCGCTCAAGGAGTTCGAGCGCTGCCTCTCCGAGGGGAGCGGGTTCGTCGGCCTCGCGGCCTCCGGTTCCGGTGGAGTCCCGGCGAGCGACGCCGCGTACGACCACTTCTACGAGGCGTGCATCGAAGCGAACGTGCCGGCCCTGGTGTTCGTCGGCACGACGGGGCTCGGCGCCGGTTTCCCGGGCGGCAAGGGCATCTTGCTCGACCACTGCCACCCGCGCCATCTCGATCAGGTCGCCGCGCGCTTCCCGGATCTCGGGATCCTCGCCGCGCGGCCGGCCTGGCCGTGGCAGACCGAAATGATCGCCGTCCTGCTGCACAAGGCCAACGTCTGGTACGAGCTCCACGGCTGGTCGCCGAAGTACCTGACGGACGATCTCAAGCGCGAGATCGGGGGGCGCCTCAAGAACCGGATCATGTTCGGGGCCGACTATCCTCTCCTCGGCTACGAGCGGCTGATCGGCGACTGGCGCAACCTCGGGTACGAGGACGAGGTGCTCGAGAAGGTGTTCCACCGGAACGCCGAGACGTTTCTCGCCGGCCTGGGGCGCTAGCGTGGATCTCGGGATCGAGGGCCGGGTCGCCATCGTCAACGGGGCGAGCCAGGGGATCGGCCTTGCGATCGCCCGCACCCTGGTCGAGGAAGGCGCGCGGGTCGTCGCGACGGCGCGGCGCGAGCCCGCGCTCGTCGAAGCCGTGCACGGGCTGGTGGCCGAGACCGGGGGCGAGGTCGTCGCGGTGCAGGGGGATGTCCGCCGGGCGGAGGACTGCCTTCGCATCGTCGACGAGACCGTGGGCCGGTTCGGCGGCGTCGACATCCTGGTCAACAACGACGGCGCGCCTCCGCTCGGCGCCTTCACCGACTTCGACGACCATGCGTGGAGCCGAGCCGTCGATCAGAACCTCATGAGCGTCGTGCGCTGCATTCGCGCCGCCGTCCCCCACATGAAGTCCCGCGGTGCGGGCAGCATCGTCAACATCACGGCGCTGTCGGCGATCCAGCCGATCCCGGGCTTCGGCCTGTCGGTCGCCACCTGGGCCGGCGTCATCGGCCTCGCCAAGACCCTGTCGCGCGAGCTCGCGCCCGAGATCACCATCAACACCCTGTGTCCGGGCCTCATCGACACGCCGCGCCTTCGACTCGTGGCCGCCCAGTCCGAGGAGGCCATGAGCGAGCTGACCCGAGAGATACCACTCGGCCACGTCGGCCGCCCGGAAGACGTTGCCTCGGTGGTCGCGTTCCTCGTCTCGCCGCGCGGCCGTTACGTCACCGGCACCACCATCCCCGTCGACGGCGGCCTCTGCAAGGCCCTCCTCTGACGCGGGACTGCGTGCTCTCGACCTCGGGTCCCCCGGACCTCGACACGAAGAAACGCGCCGCCGGCTTCACCGTCTGTGACCCGGACATGCCGATGTACACCAGGGCAGCCGGCGGCGGCACGGATGCGCGGTCGCGGGAGCCGTCCTCTCGCGAGGGGAAGCTCGACCGTTCAGGCGACCGGGCCGGTCGCGACATCGGGGATCTCGGCCACGGGCAGCACGCTGACCGCCTCGTCGAGCCGGTACCGATCGGGGCCGGGATAGACAATCCACAGGTGTTGCAGGGGCAGGTCACGCAGCACCGCGCGGATGCTCTTCGTCATCCGGGGCGCATCCTGGTACTTGAACTCCATTCCCCACAGCGCACCGTGTGCCTGCCACACCAGGTCCAGCTCCGCGCCGGTGTGGGTGCGCCAGAAGTATGGGTGGGGCACATCCATCAGGCGGACAGCCTGCTCCATGGCGAAGCCCTCCCATGATGCGCCGAGCTTCGGGTGGGACTCCAACTGCGCGGATGTCGCGATGGTGTGCAGGGCGTGAAACAGTCCGCTGTCCCGGATGTACAGCTTGGGCGCCTTCACGAGCCGCTTGCCGACGTTCGCGTGCCACGGGGGCAGCAGGCGGATCATGAACGTACCGCTCAGGATTTCGAGGTAGCGGCGAACCGTGTGATCGGAGACGCCGAACGATCGACCAAGCTCGGAAAGGTTGAGGGTCTGGCCGTGGTAGTGGCTCACCATCACCCAGAATCGACGCAGGGTCTCCGCCGGAATGGAGATCCCGAGGGCGGGGATGTCGCGTTCCAGGTGGCTGCGGATGAAGTCTTCCCGCCAGAGAGCGGAGGCCGTGTCGCCATCGGACAGATAGCTTCGCGGGAATCCTCCCCGAAGCCACAGCTTGCGCCATTCGCTGACGCCGGTCTCGTCGACCGTCAGGGGGCCAAGGTCGTGGTACGCGACCCGACCGGCGAGACTCTCGGAGACCTCCTTCACCAGGTCCGGCGAGGCGCTGCCGAGCAGCAGGTATCGGGTGGCCGGCTGGCGATCCGCAAGGACGCGGAGCAGTGGAAAGAGATCCGGCTTGCGCTGCACTTCGTCGATCACGACGGTGCCATTCAAGTGTTCCAGGGCAGTTTGCGGCTCGTCCAGTCGGGCCAGGCTCCTCGGGTCTTCGAGGTCGAAGAAATGCTCCGTCTTCAATGACTGGGCCAACGTCGTCTTGCCACACTGCCGGGGACCGAGGAGTGCGGTGATGGGCGCACGGCGGAGCTTGGCTCGAACGGCCTCCAGCTCCCGTGGGCGGGGCAGGTGAAGCATGGAGGCACGGTAGCATGGATAACATGTAATTTCGAATGAATGATTCGAATTTTCAGGTTTCTCTTCGGTCGAGGAGGACAGCAGGAGGTTGCCTCGGTAGTGGCGTTCCTCGTCTCGCCGCGCGGCCGCTACGTTACCGGGGCCACGATCCCGGTCGACGGCGGCCTCTGCAAGGGCCTCCTCTGAGCGGGTTTCGTCGGCGCCGGCTCGTGCCACGATACCCGCCGCCTGATCGAGCCTGCGTTTCCGAGGTGGCGGACAGGAGGTGCGGAAAGACTTTCTCACGGAGCACGAACAACTGAACGCTCTCGCCTGCCTCGGCCGTTGGGCGGACGCGATCGGAGCAACGACCGGATTCGGCATTGACCTCTCACCCGCCAGCGGGCTGTTGTGGCACCACCCGGTGCCGCCTGCCTTCGACGCACGTTTGCAGCAGCTCGAATCGGTATTTCCATCGATGTCGAACGAAGGGGGTTGCCCCGTTTCTGGATGTACGGATACGATCCGTGCGGAAGAAAAGGTGGACAAGGAGGCTGCAATGTCAGCCACTCACATGGCCCGCGAAGACAGAATCGAGTTGCGAGCGACCAAGGAAGAGAAGCGACTACTGGTGGCTGCTGCTGCTCACGAGCGACTCGACCTGACCAGCTTTATCATGCGAAACGTATTGCCCGTCGCTCGTAAGTCGATCGACCAAGCCGAGCGTATCGTACTGTCCGATCGCGATTCCACGCGCGTTCTGGAGCTGCTGGAGAACCCACCCAAGTCGCCCCCTGCCCTGATCGCTGCCGCGCAGCGTCGCATCGCCCGGACGTAGCGCTCTCGCTGACTTGGCGTGCGAACCCATCGGGCGCCATCACAACCGCAGGAGCCTCGATTGTGGGGGAGTTCGAGTTCAACCACTGTCCAGGCCACTGCACCCGGCGGAACCATGAGTCGGACGGGGCCATTGAATTCGCCTGACTTCCGGCCGAGTTGACCGGAGAGCTTGGCCGCTGCGACGTGCCGAACTTGCGGCCCGGGCTCTTCGCTGTCGATTTGGTCTGTTCAGGATTGGGGGCTCGGCAGTCGATTGCTGTTGGCCGTTGCCCAGCGGCATCGGCGGTGGCGGAGGAAGTCGCGGTGGGGGGATCGACGTAGACGCTTTGGAGTCGTGGTTGCCCCCGTGCTTCGCAGGGATTCCTGGCGCGGAACCTGCACAGGATAGGAGTCAGATAGTTATCAATTGATATATCCTGTTATCGTACTTCCTTTTCGAGTTTGACAGGTGGCGGCTCGGGAGCACAGAATCTGCTCTGTGGATAGCCTCCCGGATCGTCGACGCGGCACGTCGCACTCCCCGAACGGAGCTTCCTTGACGAGTTGGTGTGAGGAACCCATTGGACGGCACCACGACCGCAGAAGCTTTGATTGCGGCGTGGCTGATCTCAACGCCTACTTGCGCCGCTATGCCCGGCAGAACCACGAATCCGGCGGTGCGAAGACCTTCCTCGCCGTGCCTCCGGTCGAGCCGGCGCGCATCCTGGGTTACTACTCGATCAGTCCTGGTGCCATTGAATTTGCCCGTGTACCTACTGGTTTGACCAAGAAGATCGGCCGCTACCCGGTGCCGGTGTTTCGACTCGCCCGCTTGGCTGTCGATCGCTCAGTTCAAGGTCGGGGGCTTGGTGCCGAATTGCTGTTGGCGGCTGGCGAGCGGGCTTTGGCGGTGGCGATGGAAGTGGGCGGCGTGGCGCTCGCCATCGACGCAAAAGATGAGTCCGCGGCGCGTTGGTACGAGCGTTTCGGCGCCATGCCATTGCTGGACGACCCCATGAAGCTGGTGCTGCCCCTCGTCGTGATTGCCGATGCGATCAGAACGGTCGGAACGCAGTCAAGGTGACCCGCTATCCGGAGTTGGTTCGGCTCTGTGGATACTTCCACACGGCCGGGTGCGCCGCGGCGGAGGGTGCGGCTCATGGGTAGCAGCCAGTCCCTTCACGACCTTGCGGAGCGGGTGCGCGACGCCCGCTCGCGGATGGAGCTGACTCAGGCGCAGTTCGCCGCGCGGATGGCGGTGACGCCGCTGACGGTGCATCGCTGGGAGACAGGGCAGTCCCGTCCGAGGTCCTTGGCGCTTGATCGGCTGCGGGAGTTGGAAGAGGCGGTGGCAGCCGAGGCGGCCGGCACTCGATCGGCTGCTCATGTGTCGGAGACCTCCGTACCTCTCGACTTCGCAGGGGACCCTGCGGCTGTCCTTCTGGTGGCGGAAGCGCACCGGCTGGCTCATGGGCACCAGTTCAACGCGGCCTTCGCGAGCGAGACGGCCCGGATCGATCCGCTCCCGCACCAGCGCATCGCGGTCTACGAGCGGATGTTGCTGCAGGAGCCGCTACGCTTTCTGCTTGCCGACGACGCCGGAGCCGGCAAGACCATCATGACGGGGCTCTATGTGCGGGAGATGCTGTTCCGCCGTCGCATTCGCCGCGTGCTGATCGTCCCGCCGGCCGGGCTCGTCGGCAACTGGGAACGCGAGCTGCGCACCCTGTTCCGGCTGCAATTCCGAATCGTGTCCGGGGCGGAGATCCGGGGCGGTTCGAATCCCTTCGCGGGAACGGGTGGCGATCGGGTGATCGTCTCCCTTGACACCATGGCCACCGAGCGCGTGTTCGAGGCGCTCTCCGACCCGAATGTCGCGCCCTACGACCTGGTGGTGTTCGATGAAGCGCACCGGCTGAGCGCCTCACGAACCGAGCACCGGATCACCAAGACCCGTCGATACGAGCTTGCCGAGGCGTTGGCCGGGGTCGCTGACGGTCGTCACGTCCCAGGTTCGGGCACTTCCCGCGATGCCCGGTTCGTCGATCTCACCTGGGCGGCGAAGCATCTCCTGCTCCTCACCGCCACGCCTCACATGGGAAAGGAGTCGCCGTACTTTCACATCTGGCGACTGCTCGACCATCACATCTTCGGCACGCCGGAGGCGCTGCGGCGCTATCCCTCCGAGGCGCGGCAACGCCATTTCATCCGGCGGACGAAGGAGGAGATGGTGGACCTCGACGGCAAGCCGCTCTACCGGCAGCGAGCGTGCAGCACGTTCAGCTTCGACCTCACAAGTGGCGAGCAGGCGCTCTACCTTCGCACCACCGACTATCTCCGCGAGCACTACAACCGGGCTCTGCGCAACCGGCCCGCCGCGCAGCTCGCGATGGGCGTGTTCCAGCGTCGGCTCGCGAGCTCGACCTCGGCGCTGCTTCGTTCATTCGAGCGTCGTAGCGAAAAGCTCGAGCGCGACATTGCCGACTGGCAGTCCGGCCGCCTCGACGAGACCCTCCTCGGGCGGCGCCAGCGAGCGCTCGCGGACAGGCACCGCGAGGACTTCTTCGATACCCACGGCGCCGACGAAGATGTCCGGGAAGGCGGTCCTGCGCCCGGCGAGCGGAGCGAGGACTTCGAGGATGCGATTCTTGGCGCGGTGACCGCCGTCAGCATCGAAGAGTTGCGCCGTGAGGTTGACGTCCTCCAGGACCTCCGCGCCCGCGCCCGTGCGCTCATCGATGCCGGGGACGAGTCGAAGTTCGAGAAGCTTCGCGACGTGCTTGAAGACCCGCTCTACGCCGAGGACAAGTGGCTGATCTTCTCCGAGCACCGTGACACCGTGGATTTCCTTGTGCGGCGGATCGAGGGCCTCGGCTACTCGGATCAAGTGGCGGTCATCCACGGTGGCATGGCATGGCAGGAGCGCGAGGAGCAGGTGGAGCGCTTCCGCCAACCGAACGGTGCACGCTTTCTCGTCGCAACCGATGCGGCGGGCGAAGGGATCAACCTCCAGTTCTGCCGCTTGATGGTGAACTACGACATCCCGTGGAATCCGGCGCGCCTCGAGCAGCGGATGGGCCGCATTCACCGTTACGGCCAGATGCGGGATGTCCGTGTCGTCAATCTCGTGGCCGGCGGTACCCGCGAAGGCAAGGTGCTCAAGGTGCTCCTGGACAAGCTCGAGAGCGTCCGCCATGCGCTCAGCTCGGACAAGGTGTTCGACGTGATCGGGCGGCTCCTCGAGAACGTCTCCCTCCGCGATTTCATGATGGCCGCGCTCACCGGCGAGGGAGAGGAGGGCACCCTGCGGCGCATCGAACACGCCGTGACCGAGTCCGCCGTCCGCGGCATCGAGGAGCGAGAGGCGAACATCTACGGCGCGGCTGGCGAGGTCGCGCCTCGCCTGGACGGGATGCGACGGGAGCTGGATCGGGAACGCTACCTGCACCTTCTTCCGGCTTACGTGCGCCTGTTCGTCGAATCGGCCGCGGACCGGCTCGGCATCGACATCCAGGGGGATCTGGACGGGGTGTTCTCTCTGGTGCCCGCGACCCCCGGGTCTCTTGACCCGCTTCTCCCGGCGCTGGAGGGTTATCCACCCGAGGTACGAGCCCGGCTCCGCATTCGCCGGCCCGGTCCGGGGGAGACGTGTATCTGGCTGCACCCCGGCGAGCCGGTGTTCGACGCGCTGTGCGCCCACGTGATCGACGCGTTCTCGCACCATGCCCGGCGCGGGGCCATCTTCATCGATCCGCGGGCCGGCGAGCCCGGTCTGTGGCATCTCGCCGCTCTCTCGATCGAAGAAGATGCATCCCGGTTCTCGGTCCCCGGCGAGCCTTCGTCCCCGCCGCAGAAGGTCTTCCGGCACACCCTGGAGAGCCGTCTGCTGGCATTTCGGCAGGGGAGCGACGAGCCGTTGACGGAACCTCCACTCGACGCATTGCTCGTGCTGCACGGCGCGCCGTACGTCGCACCCGGCTCCGTGCCGCTGGCGGGCCGCGCCACGGCAATGCGAGCCGAAGCGTCGGTGCACCTCGAGCGTTACCTCT
The DNA here is from genome assembly GCA_965223775.1 of Gammaproteobacteria bacterium. Classification (GTDB taxonomy): domain Bacteria; phylum Pseudomonadota; class Gammaproteobacteria; order HK1; family HK1; genus JAJDXW01. The sequence goes on from OZ245021.1 coordinate 801,148, forward strand.
CGGGTGCGGTAGAGGAACGCCGGACCGCCCGGTGCGCCGAATTGCCCGAACGCCGACGCCGGGTGAACGTCAGCTTCGACCTTCAGTCGGCCGCCCTCGCGAAACGCCGTTCGGAGCTGGCTCGGGCGGCGTCGGACTCGGCCGAGCAAGACGTTGCCGCGCTCAAACGCGAGCAGGCCGCACTGTCCGGCGCCCGCGAACGCGCTCTTCGGGAGCTGGACGGCGTTGCGGACCGGATTGTGGCCGGTCCGCCTCGTTTTCTCGCCCACGCCCTCGCCCTTCCCCCGCTTCCGGACAGCGACATCGAGCAGATGGACGAACGCGTCGAGGCGATGGCCGTGCGTGTCGCCGCCCAGGCCGAAGCGGATCGCGAAGCGGAGGTGCAGGACGTCTCCACCCCGGAGAAGGCGCGCGCGGCCGGGCTGGCGGACTGGCCGGGGTTCGACCTGCTCAGCCGGTACCCGGGCGGCGAGGCGCGAAGCATCGAGGTCAAGGGCCGCGCCGGGCGGGCCGCGGTGCGAATGGAGCTCAACGAGTGGAAGCAGGCGTGCAACCTAGGCGAGCGCTATTGGCTCTACGTGGTGTTCGACTGCGCGACGCCGTCGCCGCAGCTCTATCGGGTGCAGGACCCGTTTCGGAGTCTGCTGGCGTCCGAGCACGTCGCCACCGCGTTCACGATCACGGTGGGGAACATCGTCAGGGCGGCGGACACCGAGACGCCCCCGTACGGGAGAGCTTCCTGATGGCTTCGGCTCACATGTGGGAGGAGCGGCCGATAGTCGACGCTGCCATGGAGGATCTGGATGACCTACACCTGCGAAGGCACTTCCGGCGTCGATTCCCGGACTGGACTCCCCCGGACGACTGGCGCGAGACCTTGGTCGCGCACAAGCTCGCGGTCGAGGTCGAGAGTCGCGTCTTGCCGACCTGCGTGGGCATTCTGCAGTTCGCGGAGCAACCGGAGCGGTTTCTCCCCGGCGCATTCGTTGACCTCGCCTTTTTCACCTGTAATGAGCTGGACGGCAACGCGGTGGACGGGAAGCGATTCTTCGGGCCGGTGCCGGAACAGATTGAGCAGACTGTCTCCTGGCTCCGCGCCTCGCCTCTGAATCCGGTCGCCTCCGTGAAGGACGGGGGCGGCCGGCATGATTTTCCCGCCTATGACGACCGCGCGCTCCAGGAAGCGGTCGTCAACGCCCTGGTGCATCGCGACTACGAGGTCCGGGGATCGCAGGTCATCATCAACATGTTCCCGGATCGAATCGTCTTCCAGAACCCGGGCTCGCTCTACAATCAGCTCACACCCGAGATGTTGTACGCTGCCTGCCAGCCCGTCCGCCGCAACCAGATTCTTGCCGGGTTCCTCCGGCATTTCGTCAGCTCGGTGACTGGCGGCGCCTACATGGAGGCGATCGGCGAGGGGTTTCTCAACCTCGTGCGCGCGAGCGAGCGGCTGTCCGGCCGCCGGCCCTTGCTGGAGGATATCGGCAGCGGGATGCGGCTCACCATCTACGCCGCTCGGCGGGAGCAGCGCCGGTGAGTGCTCGCAACGTCACCCGCCGCCTGATCGAGTCGGCGCTTCCGCTGAAGGAGGCGTCCATCGACTCGGCGCACGAGAAGAACGTCCGCCAAGCCGGAGCGCTCCGATGACTTCAGGCCGACTCGACTTCGACCACGAGCTGCTGTCCGAGGACGCGCAGGACTCTCTCGATATGACCGGGCGCGGTTCGGTGCTTCGGGTCGAGCATGCGGCTGATCGACCCTTCATTCGTGCCGGCAAGTGCCGCAAACTCGTCGCGGGGAAGGCCGCTCTCCCGGAAGGCGAGCGCCAGTGCGGCCTTGGCCGCCATGCCGGAAGGCACCGCCACCCGGCGTTCGCCGGATTGCCGTCCGCTTGGCGCCGGGATGTCGTCACCGCGCTTGATCCGGCCGGCGATCGCCTCCTCCAGGGCATCAGCCGCTTCGATGAGCGCTTCGGCTTCATCGGCGCCGGAAGTCAGGCATTCCGGCAGGTCCCGGAACGAGACGACGACTTCGCCCGTTCGATCGGACCGGAGATGAGCGGGGTAGACGAAGTGCATGATGAAGTCCCTTCCATTCACGTTGCTGCACGATAGAGCGGAGCGGTCTGGATGTCGATGGCTCCGAAGTTGCGGGACGCTGCCCGGCGGGAGCATGGCCGGTGAGTGATCGCGGTACCGGCCGTCGCCTGATCGAGTCGGGGTTTCCGCTGAAGGAGGCGTCAATCGACTCGGTGCACGAGAAGAACGTTCGCCACGGCCACATCTCCACCCTGCACGTCTGGCCGGCGCGGCGGCCCCTTGCCGCGAGCCGTGCGGTGCTGCTGGCGACGCTGCTAGACGATCCCGGGAGCGATGGCCGCCGGGAGCTGTTGCGGCGGATTGGCGGTAGTGCCGTCAAGAAGGTGACCGAACGTGGAGAGAAGGAAGAGACGACCGGCGGCGTTCTTCGTTGGGGGCGTGAATCGTCTCCCGAGCTCGGGCGGCTTCGAGAGGAGATTCGCGAGGCGTTCGGCGGGCGTGCGCCCAAAGTGCTCGACCCCTTCGCGGGGGGTGGAGCGATTCCTTTGGAAGCCATGCGGCTCGGGTGCGAGGTCACCGCATCGGACATCAATCCCGTAGCGTGGTTCATTCTGCGATGCACGCTGCACTACCCGCGTCTCATGGCCGGGCAGACCCGGCCTCTGCCGGACTTCGCCCTGCGGGACCGGGATTTCGCCGAGGCGTTTCTCAAGGCGAGAGGAATCAAGAGAAAGAGCGACCTGCGGTCGCACCTCGTTCGTCTCGGGCTCGGAGACGGAGAGCCGGAGCAACTGACCTCCTTCGATGTTGGCCCTCCGGAAGCGAGCGCGAACTTTCCCTGGCACCTCCGTGCGTGGGGGCGCCGTGTACTGGCGGGCGCGCGCCGGGACCTTGCGTCGCGCTACCCGACCTATGCGGAGTTCGAGCCGGTCAAGACCAAGGGCCGTCGTGCCAAAGTCTCATTGCCGCCCAAGCGCTTCAAACCGCGCCCGTCGGTGTTTCTTGAACCGGACGCGCAGGGGCAGGTGTCCGTGGAGGAATTCAACGCAGCATTCGATTCCCTGTACTTGGAGGAGCGTCGCAACCCGCGCTGGGTCGCTAAACCGACGGTGGCGTACCTGTGGGCGCGCACCGCCGAATGCGGGGACTGCCGGGCCGAGATCCCGCTGCTCAAGACGCGCTGGCTCTGCAAGCGTGGCGACAAGCGTGTGTTGCTGGCGATGACACCTCGTGAAGACAAGAGCGGGGTGGATTTCGAGTTGGAATGGGACGTTCCAAAGAGCGGCGATGACGACGGCCTTGGCGCCGGAACCATGAGCCGAAGCGGTGCCGAATGCCCGTGCTGCGGAGCCATCGCGACCATGCAGGACCTGCGGGCGCAAGGGCGCGCGGTAAGGCTGGGGGCACGCATGACGGCCGTCGTGGTGGACGGGCAGGAGGGGAAGGAGTATCGGTTGCCGAGCGAGAAGGAGTTCGAGGCGGCGGAAGTATCGCAGGAGGAGCTCGAGGCCTTCTATGCGGAGATTCCATTCGGACTTCCGGAAGAGCCGACGCCCAGCGAGCAGGCCCTTGGGATGCGCATGCCACGCTACGGTTTTCGCACCTGGGACAAGCTGTTCAACAACCGGCAACTCCTGGCGCTGGGGGCCATTGTTCGGAACATCAGGATCGTTCAGAAGGGGATGGAGGGCTGCGGTTACCCGGCCGAGTGGCGCGAGGCGCTTGTCGCTTGCCTGGCGCCGTCGATCAGCCGACTCGCCGATCGCTGCAGCGCTCTTGCAACCTGGACAAACAACCGCGACCAGCTACGCAATACCTTCGCGCGATTTGCACTACCCATGGTCTGGGACTTCGCGGAATCTTGTCCGCTGACCGACACGACGGGTGGATTCGTCCAGGCCATCGAATGGATCGCTCGGGTATGTGAACACACCCAAGAGGCTACAGATTCGGCGCCGGCAGCCTCGGTGATGCGCCAATCCGCCATCGATCTCCAGTTGGGTGAATTCGACCTGATCTGCACAGACCCGCCCTACTACGACGCCATTCCCTATTCGGACCTCATGGACTTCTTCCATGTCTGGTTGCGCCGGGTGCTCCATGGGCACTCGCCCGAGACCCACGATGCATTTGCTGAGGCGCTAGGACCCAAGTGGGACGCGGGCGAGAATGACGGTGAGCTGATCGACGATGCGAGCCGCTTCGGCGGTGATCGCTCCGCCTCGAAGCGGAGCTATGAAGATGGCATGGCGCGGGCCTTCGACCGATTCCATGCTTCGCTTCGCGACGATGGCCGGCTGGTCGTCGTCTTCGCGAACAAGAGTCCCGACGCCTGGGAGACCCTGGTGTCGGCGCTGATTCGCGCGGGATTCGTCGTGACCGGGTCCTGGCCCGTCCAGACCGAGCGGCATAACCGACAGCGTTCGTTGTCCTCCGCCGCTCTCGCTTCCTCAATTTGGATTGTCTGCAGGAAGCGACCGGCCGCCGCCCGTGCCGGTTGGGACCGACGGGTGCTTGATGAAATGCGAAAGAACATCACTGCCCAGCTCCGGGACTTTTGGGACGCCGGCATCCGTGGACCGGACTTCGTCTGGGCCGCAACCGGACCGGCGCTGGAGGCGTACAGTCGGTATCCGGTGGTCAAGATCACGGACGCTCCCGGCCGGCAACTCGCGGTCGCCGAGTTCCTGCGCCACGTGCGGCGCATGGTGGTGGGCTTCGTGGTCAGCCGCCTGCTGAATCCGGACGGCGCGCCCGCCGACGAGCTGGACGATGTGACGACCTACTATCTCCTGCACCGCAACGACTTCGGCGCGCAGCCGGCTTCCGGCGGAGCCAGCATCCTCTACGCCCTGTCCTGCAACCTCTCGGATTCGGACCTCGCGGGTCGCCTGGATATTCTGGCTCGCGGTGGCAAGCGTCGGTCGGCGCAAGACGATGACGACGGAGAGGAAGCGACGGCGACGGGCGGCGGCGAGGTGCGCCTCAAGACATGGAACCGGCGTCGCGGCCAGAACCTCGGCGAACCGTCGTCGGACGGCACTCCGGCCCCGTTGATCGACTGCCTCCACAAGCTGATGCAGCTCTGGAAGGCCGGTGATCGGAGGCGGGTGGACGGCTACCTCGAACAACGCGGTTTCAGGCGCCACGAGCTCTTCACCCGGCTCACGCAAGCGGTTCTCGAGCTGGCGGAGGGTGGCTCCGAGGAACGCTCGATCCTGGAGTCCATCCAGAACCACTTGCCCGCTATGGACGCCGGCCCGTCCCGGCAGCGCACTTTCCGCCTCGATGTACATTCCACATAATGGCCAGGACGAACGTCGATGAACGAGTGGCCGCTGGCGGTGTCGGGTGGTGGTGGAAGTCGGGGCAATGTCCTTGCCTCACACGCAGGAGAGCGTCATGGACGTCAAGCAAGCGGTGCAGACGGCAAAGGAGCACGTTGTCGAGTTATTCTCCGACGAACCTATCGAGAACGTCGGGCTCGAAGAGGTCGAATTCGACGAATTGAACCAAGTCTGGGCGGTCACCATCGGCTTCTCGCGTTTCTGGGGTGGTCACCCGGGGGACAACATCGTCCGCGCTCTAGCGACGGAGCGCGACTTCAAGATCGTTCGCATCAAGGACGAGGGCGGCCGTGTCCAGTCCGTCAAGCATCGCGATGTCGCGGGAAACCGATAGCGCATGCCGAGCGCCCTGTTCATCGACGCGAACCTCATCGTCCTGCTCGTCGTCGGCTTGGTTGGTCGCGATCTGATTGCCAGGCACCGTAGAACGAGGACATTCGCCGTCGAGGACTACGACCGTCTGAGCCGAGCAATATCCCGGGTCGGCAACGTACGGGTGACGCCCAATACGTTGACGGAAGCGTCCAATCTGCTCGGGCAGCATGGGGAGCCCCAGCGCTCGCGGCTCCTTCTGGCGCTTCGTGCTCTCATCGAGCAGAGCCCGGAGACCGTCGTCGCCAGCGTGGACGCGGTTCGGCGCGATGTGTTCCCGCGTTTGGGCCTCACCGATGCGGCGCTCCTGGAGGTCGTGTCGGGCGACGCCCCATTGCTGACCGTGGACCTGGATCTCTATGTCGCGGCATTGGCAAACGGGGATGAAGCAGCGATCAATTTCAACCATTGGCGGGGCTGGTGAAGGATGACGCGGGCGTGAACCAGACATGAGCACCACGAGACCACCGCCATGGCATCAGGTCGTCCGCCTCAAGGACGAGCTGCGAAGCGGCGAGCTGACCTTGGCAGAGTTCGCCGCTGATCTCCACGAGGTCACCCTCGGCGAGGGGAGGCGGCCCATCTATGAGGACCCCGAGCGATTTTTCGCCCTGACATTTGCAACGCCCGCCCTGCGAGAGCTCGTCAAGGACGTGGCGGAACGACTCGCCGGGAAGAGCACCAAGGCGGTGCGGCAACTCGAGCTGACCTACGGCGGCGGCAAGACCCATACCCTCATCACGCTCTACCACCTGTTCCGCGACCCGGCTGCGCTGTCCGGTTTGAAGGCCGTGCAGGAATTTCGGCAGCACGTGGGGGCGGAGCTGCCGCAGGCGTTCCCGGTGTCGCTCTGCTTCGACAAGATTGACGTCGAGCGGGGGATCGACGGAGTCCGTGCACCGGACGGCGAGACGCGGTCACTGAAGCATCCGTGGAGCGTGCTCGCGTTTCAGCTTGCCGGCGCACAAGGGCTCCGCACGATCCATGGCGACGGCGAGGACGCGGAGCGCGAGACCCCGCCCGCCGAGCCGCTCCTGGTGAAGCTGCTCGCCCTCCCGCAGGAGCAGGGTCTGGGTACTCTGATTCTGGTCGACGAGGTGCTGATGTACGCCCGCGGCAAGGCGGGTATGGGCCAGGTCTGGCGAGAACGGATCGTGGACTTCTTCCAGCATCTCGTGCAGGCGGTCACCAAGGTGGACCGGGCGGCCCTGGTGGCGTCGCTGCTTGCGTCCGACCAGAGCAAACAAGATCAGTTGGGCCAAGCCATCCAGTCCGACCTGTTCGACGTCATTCGCCGGCAGAAAGAGGAAGGAGTCCAGCCCGTCGCCAAGGAAGATGTCGCGGAGGTGCTTCGACGCCGCCTGTTCGAACCGGAGAGCCTGGTCGATTCCGGGGCGCGCGATGCCCACGTCATCGGCGTCGTCGGCGCCTTGGCGAGCCTGGACCCCGCCACGAAGAGAAGAAGGAGTGAGGAGGAAGAACGGTTCCGCAAGAGCTATCCGTTTCACCCCGATCTCGGCGACGTGTTCTACAGCCGCTGGACGCAGTTGACGGCGTTTCAGCGGACGCGAGGAATTCTGCGCACCTTGGCAACGGCGCTCCGAGACGCCGAGAGTTGGGACGAGTGTCCCGTGATTGGACCGTCCGCCCTGCTGGCGGCGCCCGGCACGGACGGGGTATCTGATGCCGTGGCCGATCTCGCCGGCATCTCGAGTTCAGAGAAATCGGAGGGGTCCCGGACGGACTGGCGCACGCTGCTGGAGAAGGAGCTCCAGACCGCACGCCGGGTTCAGGGGGAGGTCCCGGCGCTCAGTCAGCGCGAGGCGGAGCAGGCAGTGCTGGCCGTGTTCCTTCACTCCCAACCCGTCGGACACAAGGCGAATACCCCGGAGCTCGTCCGGATGGTCGGTGCCGGAGCGCCCGACGCCATCGACCTTGACAAGGCCTTGGGAGGCTGGCGAGAGCTCTCCTGGTTCCTGGACGACGCCGATCTGGACGACAACGGCGCCGCGGGAGCACTCCCCAGATCCTGGCGCCTCGGCAATCGCCCGAACCTCAAGCAGATGCACGACGAGGCGTGTACCCAGCGCGTATCCGACGACGCGGTGGAGCACCGACTGAAGGACGAAGCTCACCGCACGCGGCGCCTCACTGAGGGCGCTCGGGCAGCCGGGGCGCAGGTGCACAACTTGCCGGAATCTCCTCGGGACCTCGGAGACAACGGCGAGTTCCGCTACGCGGTGCTCGGGCCGGAGGCGGCATCGGAGTCCGGCCGGCCGAGCGCCGTGGCGAGCCGGTACCTCGCCGAGACTACGGGATCGGACAAGCCCCGGGTACACCGCAACATTGTAGTGTTGGCGGTTCCTTCCCGGGACGGCATCGCCGCGGTGCGCGATGGGGTTCGCTCGCTGCTCGGCTGGGAAGACGTGCAGCGTCAACTCACCGAGCACACGGTCGATCCGATTCAGGGCGAGCGGTTGAGAAAGCGCCTTGAAGAAGCCCGGCGGCGCGTACCGGACACCATTCGCGCCGCGTGGTGCATCGTGGTGACCTTGAGTGAGGCGGGCGACACCCAGGCGTTCCGGCTCCCGGCCGACGGTGGGCCGCTTTTCGCGCAGATCAAGGGTGACGACCGTTCGCGCATCAAGGAAACGGCGGTGGATGCGGAGGCGCTCCTGCCCGACGGCCCGTACGACCTCTGGCAGGAGAACGAGGAGGCTCGTTTCGTCAGCGAGCTGACCCGCGCCTTCGCCCGGAATCCCCGCCTGCCGAAGTTCATCAAGGCGAATATCGTCGCCGACACCATCGCCCAAGGCATCAAGAGGGGGCTGTTCGTTGCCGAGCTGTCGAGGCCCGACGGCAGCCGCCGCACGTGGTGGCGCGAAGAGCCGCCGCGGGAATCCATGGAGGACGACCAGTTGCAGGTGGTGCTTCCCGGGAAGGCGGCGCTGGCCGAGCTTCCCGGCCGGTTGCTTGCGCCCGGAGACAACGCTCTCCCCGGTCTCTGGGAATCGGGCAGCCTGACGCTGGGCGACGTGGTCGCCTACTTCCAGGGCGGGCACACCGTGGCCGTGCCGCGAGAAGGCTACGATGAGATGGAGACGATTCCGCAATGCGACGCGAGCGTCGTGCTCGCAGCGGCGGGCGCGGCGGTGGAACAAGGTCTTCTCTGGCTCACCAACGGCCCCACTTCCCTCTGGAGTGAACCCGTCCCGGAGGACGTCCTGACCGACGCCGCGCGGCTGCGGGTGAGGCCGGAGCGGGTTCCGGGGAGTTCGCTGACGGCAGATGAACTTCCCGGCGCATGGCAGGAGGGCAGCACCAACGGTGCCGACCTCACCCGAGCCCTGTCCCATGCCCAAGGCGAGGCGATGCCCTGGGGCCTGGTTCGGGAGAGCATAGCCTCCGGCGTAGACAGTCGCTGGCTGCGGACCAAGGATGACAATGCGGAGATCCTGCATCGCGCCTACCGCGACGCCGGCCGGCTCGTGCTGGAGCGTCCTTCGCAGGACGCCGGTCCGGGGCCGTCGCCGGACCCAGTGACTCAAACCCGGCCCGCGACCAACATCGAAGGCCACCAGATCCAGGACCTCGCCGATCTCGTGCCGGATCTGCTCGAGGCCAGCGCCGGTTACCAGCTCAAGTTCCAAGTCCAGGTAGTCCTGGACGACGCCCCGGACGAGGTTCGCACGAAGGTCGAGCAGCTCATCGACGCCCGCCTGAAGCCCGATACGGGCAACTCATCCTGATGGACCGATCCGACGGGTCCACGCGACGTGCAAGTAGTGTTCCCCCCCGGATAAGGCCGATATGGGGAGCGGCCCGACTTGACCTGGAGATGTCTGGAGTCGTGTGGCACTCTGGCAAGAGCCAAGGGTCGGACGCTGCGGTCTTCCTGGACTGCCGGTTTCCGGAATGCCGCATCGAAGGGGAGATGGGATGGCAGCCTTCACGGACTACGAAGACCACGATGCGGTCGGCCTGGCCGCGCTGGTCGCGCGTGGCGAAACCACCCCGGAGGAGCTGCTCGAAGCCGCAATCGAGCGGGTCGATGCGCGCAACGGGGCCGTCAACGCGGTCACCAACAAGCTCTACGACCATGGCCGTCAGGCCATCGCCGACGGACTGCCCGACGGGCCGCTCAAGGGCGTTCCCTATCTCCTGAAGGACCTCGGCGCCGCCCTCGCTGGCTGTCCGACCACCCGGGGCTGCAAGTTCTTCGAAGACGTCGTGCCGGCGGAAGACAGCGAGCTCGTCAAGCGGCTGAAACGCGCGGGCATGGTGATCTTCGGGCGCACCAACACCTGTGAGCTCGGCCTCAGTCTGACCTGCGAGCCGCAGTTGCACGGCCCCACGAAGAACCCCTGGGACCAGGCGCGCATTTCCGGCGGCTCAAGCGGCGGCGCTGCCGCCGCGGTCGGGGCGCGCATGCTGCCGGCGGCGCACGCGTCGGACGGTTTCGGCTCGATCCGTGCGCCGGCCGCCTGTTGCGGCCTCGTCGGCCTGAAACCGACCCGCGGCCGCAACACCATGGCGCCCTATATGGGCGAAGGGCTGAACGGTCTTTCCACCGAACATGCCGTCAGCTTGAGCGTGCGCGACAGCGCCGCGATCCTGGATGCCACGCGCGGCTCCGGGGCGGGCGACCCCTACAGCGCAGTACCGCCGGAGCGGCCTTTCCTGGATGAGGTCGCCACCGCTCCGGGCACCCTGCGCGTTGCCTTTACCTCCCGGACACCGAACGGCGCCCCGGTCGAAGCGGACGCCCTGCGGGTGCTGGAGGCAACCGCAACGCTGGCCGCGGATCTCGGGCACCACGTGGAAGAGGCCGATCCCGCCATCGATGGCGGAGCGGTCGTGCCGACCTTCCTCACCCTGATGGCCGCCAACACGGTGGTCAACCTGTCGAGCCACCCGAGCGCCGGCCGGGCCGCCCGTGAAGACGAGGTCGAACGCATCACCTGGTTCACGGCGAAAATGGGCGAAGCCATCAGCAGCGCCGACTACGTCCGCGCGACACAGACCATGCATCGGCTGGGCCGGCAGATGGCTGCCTTCCATCGCGACCACGACATCCTGCTGACCCCGGGACTGGCGACGGGTACGGCGGTCAAGCTCGGCTGGCTCGACATGATGATGGACGATGTGGACGAGTACTGGCGCCGCGTCTTCCACTTCTCCCCGTTCACGGTCTGGTTCAACCTCACCGGCCAGCCGGCCATCATGCTTCCGATCGGCGAGAGCGCCGGCGGCCTCCCCGTCGCGGTGCAGGCCGTCGCCCCCTGTGGCGACGAGGCGGCACTGTTCAGGTTCTCCGCCCAGCTTGAATCCGCGCGCCCCTGGTTCGACCGCAAGCCTGCGATGGTGCGCGAGACAGCCTGAACGGGAATCTGCGCGGCACGCTCCCCATCGCGGTGAAATCGATCACCGATTGGTTGGACGCTTCCATCTGCAATCGGTTGAATGGGAGGTGGCCGAGTGGCCGTGGATCTACGCCACGGCGGTGGAACTCTCCACACGGCTGCGACACCATGTCTTCGATACGCTGTATCACGCGACGGCCCTGCACCACGAGGGCGCCACGCTGATCACCGCCGACGAGGCGTATTTCGGAAAGGCGCGCGCCGAGGGCTGCTTTGCCCGGCTCCGGGACTTCGCTCCGCCCGGTTGATCTCCATCAGCCGCCGGTGCGCGAGCCCGAACCCGGCCGGCAGGTTGAAACGGAGATCGATGTTCCACTAACCTGCGCCTCGGCCGCTCGAAGTCCGCGCGCCGGCGCGGTGGCAGGGGAGGGCGCAGTGATCTGGTTCGTTATTGCCGTCGTTCTGATCATCGTCCTGGTGGTCGGGATCTGGTTCCTCCACCGGTTCTATGCGAAGGCCAATCGCGAGATCGCCCTGGTGCGCACCGGCCTCGGCGGGCAGAAGGTCGTGCTCGACGGCGGCTGCCTCGCGCTTCCGTTCCTCCACAAGGTGGCCGAGGTCAACATGCGGACCTCGAAGCTCGAGATCGAGCGGGTCGGACCCGCCTCGGTGATTACCGCGGACCGCCTGCGCGTCGATGTCGGCGCGGAGTTCTACGTCCGGGTCCGGGCCACGGAGGACGGGGTCGCGACGGCCGCCCAGGCCCTCGCCGGCAAGACCTTCCGCGCATCCGAGCTCGCGGAGACCCTCGAGGGCAAGCTCGTGGACGCGGTGCTCTCGGTAGCGGCCGGCTACACCATGGAGAGCCTGCAGGACGAACGCGGGAAGTACACCGCCGCGGTCAGCACGATACTGGGTGAAGACCTCGCCCAGAACGGCCTCCTCCTCGAGTCGGTGTCGCTCACCCGGCTCGACCAGACCCCCTTCCACGCCCTCGACGAGAACAACGCGTTCAACGCCCTCGGGATGCGCCGCCTCGCCGAGATCATCGCGGTCAACAAGAAGGAGCGTGCCGAGATCGAGTCGGACGCCGAGGTCTCGGTGCGCCAGAGCCTGCTCAACACCACGAAGCAGAAGCTGCGCCTCTCCCAGGAGGAAGAGGAGGCGACGATCGCCCAGCAGCGCGAGATCGAGACCACGCGCGCCGCGAGCCAGGCCGATGTGGCCGAGGAGCAGTCTGCGTCCGAGCGCCGGCGGGAGGCCGCGCGGATCGCGCGCGAGCGCGAGGTGCGGATGTCCGAGATCGCCCGCGACCGGGAGCTCCGTCGCCAGCAGATCGACGCCGAGCTCTCGACCGAGACGGCGAGGGCGGACAACGCGGTCAAGCTTGCCGCGAAGCACATCGAGCAGGCCGGGGCCGAGGTCGATGTGCACGTCGCCCGCGCCCACGAGGCGCAAGCCGAGGAGCGGGTGGCGACGGCGCGCGAGACGGCGTCCGCCGAGCGCGACAAGGCGCTCGCCCTCATCCGGGCCGCCGAGCAGGCGGAGGTGGACGATACCCGGGTGCGGAGCGAAGCCGGCACGATGATCTCGATGGCCGAGGCCCAGGCCCGTGCGACCCTCGAGCGGGCGGTGGCGGAGAAGGACGAGCTTCTCGCCCGGGCGGAGGGAACCGCGGCCCTCATTCAGGCGGAGAACGCGCAAAGCCCCGAGCTCATCGGGCTCAAGCTCGACCAGGCGCGCATCGAGGCCCTCCCCGGGATCGTCGAGAAGATGGTGAAGCCCGCGGAGAAGATCGAGACGATCCGCATCAACCAGATCACCGGCATGGGTGGGTCGGCGGGGAGCGACGGCGGCGGCGGGCCGCAGGGCGGCGACGGGAGCGCCGTCAACCAGGTCGTCGACGCGGTGATGCGGCTCGCCCTCCAGCTTCCCGCGGTGAAGAAGCTCGGCGAGGAGGTCGGCATCAACGTCGCCGGCGGCGTCCGGGGCCTCGGCGCCCCGCTCGACAGCGGCGGCGGGGACGGCGGCGACGGCGGATCGGAGTCCGGAAAGGAGGAATGACGGGGCGCCGCTTGCGCACCGCGTTTCCGCCCGACTCGAACTGGAACCCTGACGCACCACAAGAATCAACACAGGAGTAGACATCATGACCGTTTCCCGCAGGCGCTTTCTCGCCGGCGCGTCCGCTTCGGCGGCGGCGCTGGCCGCCCCGGCGTTCATCGGCCGCGCGCAGGCCGCCGATACCATCAAGTTCGTGAGCATCCTCGATCAGTCGGGCGGGCTCGACATCTACGGCAGGCCGATGGTCGACGCCACCCGCATGGCCATCGACGAGTTGAACGCGGCGGGAGGGCTTCTCGGCAAGCAGATCGAGCTCAAGATCTACGACCCGCAGTCGACCATCCAGCACTACACCCAGTACGCCACCCAGGCGGCGGCGGGCGACAAGGCCGACGTCGTCCACGCCGGCATCACCTCGGCCTCGCGCGAGGCCATCCGCCCGACCTTTGGCCGCTTCCAGACCCTCTACTTCTACAACACGCTCTACGAGGGCGGGGTGTGCGACCTCAACTGCTTCTGCACCGGCTCGACCCCCGCGCAGACGGTGGAGAAGCTCGTGCCCTACACGATGAACAAGTGGGGCAAGAAGGTGTACATCGTGGCCGCGGACTACAACTACGGCCAGATCACCGCCCAGTGGGTGCAGAAGTACGTCGCCGACAACGGCGGGGAGGCGGTGGATACGGAGTTCTTCCCGCTCGACGTCACCAATTTCGGTCCGACGATCAAGAAGATCCAGGCCGCGAAGCCGGACATGGTGATGTCCGCGCTGGTGGGCGGCGCGCACGTCTCGTTCTACCGGCAGTACGCGGCGTCGGGCATGAACCAGAGCGTGCCGATCGCCTCCACCACGTTCGGGGTCGGCAACGAGCACAAGCTCATCTCCGCGGAGGAAGGCAACGGGATGATCTGCTCCTATTCCTACTTCGAGGAGATCGACTCCCCGGCCAACCAGGACTTCGTGGCCCGTTTCAAGGCTTACATGGGCGACGGCGCACCGGCCCTCAACGAGCTCGCGGCGCGGTCCTACGAAGGCGCCTACCTGTGGGCGGAGGCGGTCAAGCAGGCGGGTACCGCGGAGCGGATGCCGGTCATCGAGGCGCTGCGCGCGGGGCTCTCGATCGACGGTCCCTCGGGCGCGGTGACGGTCGAGCCCAAGACCAACCACTGTCTCCAGGCCGTGTACCTCGCGGAGCTCCAGGGCCAGGCGTTCAACATCATCGAGTCCTACGAGGCGCAGCCGCCGACGGACACCCTGCTCGTGTGTGACCTGGTGGCCGATCCGAGCCAGGCGGTGTTCAAGTTCGAGAACGGCCTCGAGGCGGCCGGCATCAAGATCTAGGGAGGGAGCGGGCCGGCAGCGAGCAGGGCGGAGCGCGGGCGTCTTCGATGGACCTCCTCGCCGCCGTCGGGCTGCAGATTCTCTACGGGATCGCCAACCTGGCGCTGATCAGCCTCGGGTTGGCGATCATCTTCGGGATGATGCGGGTCATCAACCTCGCCCACGGCGAGTTCCTCATGCTGGGCGGCTATACGGTGGTGATCGCGGCGAACGCCGGGGTCAACATCTGGATCGCGATGCTGATCCTCGCCCCCCTGGTGGTCGGCGTCATCGGGGTGGTGGTGGAGCGGCTGCTCATCCGCTGGCTCTACGGCCGGATGATCGACACCCTGCTTGCGACCTGGGGGTTGAGCCTGCTCTTCATCGGGCTCGTCACGTCGATCTTCGGGGCCTCCACCGCGACCACCATCTCCCCGCCGCTCGGGGTGATATCCATCGGCGAGTACACCTCGTCCGCCTATGAGCTGCTGCTCATCGGGATCACCGCCGCGCTCGGCATCGCGGTCTTCCTCGCGCTCAAGATGACCAATCTCGGACTGGTTGCGCGGGGAACGATGCAGAACGCGGAGATGGCGTCCGCGCTCGGCGTCTCCACCTCGCGCATCTACATGGTCACGTTCGGGATCGGGGCCGCGGTCACCGGGCTCGCGGGCGGGCTCCTGGCTCCGGTGACGGGGGTGCTGCCTACCATCGGCGCCGTGTACATCGCCAAGGCGTTCATCACCGTCATCTCCGGCGGGGCCGCGATCCTCGCCGGCACCGCGTCCGCCTCGGTGCTGCTCGGCGGGGTCAACGGCATCGCCGCGTTCCTGACCGGCCCGACGATCGGCGAGGTCGCTTTGCTCCTCACCGCCATCGTGCTCCTGCGCCTGATGCCGCGCGGGATCACCGGCGGCATCTTCCGAAAGAGCCTGTGACCCTCACCCGGGACGTGCGGGGCATGCTGTCCATCGCCGCGATCGGCGTGCTGTTCACGCTGGTCGCGCCGTCGGTCCTGGAGTTCTTCACGATCATCAACCTGACCACGGCGATCGCCCTCGCCGTGCTCGCCTTGAGCCTCGCGCTCATCTGGGGCTACGGGGGGATCCTGTGCTTCGGGCAGAACGCCTTCTTCGGCATCGGCGCCTACGCCTACACCATCGCGGCCATCAACTTCGGGGGATCGAGCTGGGCGATCCTGGTCGCGATCCTGGTTGCGATGGCCTTCGCCGTCATCATCGGGTACGTGATGTTCTACGGGCGGGTGAGCGACGTCTATCTCGCGGTCATCACCCTCACCGTCTCGCTCATCCTCTACAGCCTCATCCGGCGGACCTCGGGACCCGACTACAAGATCGGGAAGTCCCTCCTCGGGGGCTTCAACGGCATCACCTCGCCGCCGATCAACCTCCCCTGGGACCCGTCCGTCGTCCTGTTCCCCGAGCACCTGTTCTACGTCGCGATGGGGGGGCTCATCCTCGCCTATGTCTTCGCGAGCTGGATCACCCGCACCCACTTCGGCCGGGTCTGCGTCTCCATCCGCGAGAACGAGCTTCGGGCGGAGCTCCTCGGCTACGACGTGCGGTTCTACAAGCTCGCGATCTTCGCCGTCGGAGCGGGAATCGCGGGGCTCGCGGGCGTGCTCTTCTGCAATGGAGTCGGCCGGGTGACCCCGGACGTATTCAATCTCTATACCGCCGCGCTCACCATCATCTGGGTGATCGTCGGAGGCCGGGGGACTCTCATCGGGCCGATCCTCGGCGCCTTCGGGCTGTTCTATCTCACCTCCGCGCTCGGGACGCAGTCGACGGTCAACAACAACCTCGTGCTCGGCATCATCCTCATCGTATTCGTGCTCGGGGTGCCGAAGGGGGTGATACCGACCGTCACCGGCTGGATGGCGGCCCGGCGGAGCCGGCGCGCCCTGCGGGCCCGCGAGCGGCGGATGCGGATGCGCCGCGCGCGGGGAGGGGGCGGACACAATGCCGGCGCCGGGGCGGAGGCCTCGGAATGAGGCAGGGAGAGATCGTCCTCGAGACCCGCGCGCTCTCGATGCACTTCGGGGGCGTCAAGGCGGTCGACCGCGTGGACTTCGCGCTCTACGAGAACGAGCTCCGCTGTCTCATCGGCCCGAATGGAGCCGGCAAGTCCACCTTCTTCAAGTGCCTGACCGGGCAGCTCCGCGCGAGCGCGGGGAGCGTGGTGATCCGCGACATCCACGTCACGGACCGGGAGCCGTTCGAGGTGGCGGCTCTCGGCGTCGGCATCAAGACGCAGGTGCCGAACGTGTTCGATGGGCTCGCCGTCGAGGAGAACATCTGGCTGTCCGCACGCCGCTGGCACTCCCCGGCGCGGGCCCGGAGCCTCACCGCGGAGACCCTGGAGCGGCTCCGGCTCGGGGAGATCCGCGCGAGCCCGGTGGGCCGGCTCGCGCACGGGCAGCGCCAGTGGGTGGAGCTCGGCATGGTCGTCGCAGCGGAGCCCTGGCTCGTGCTCCTCGACGAGCCCGCGGCCGGGATGACCCACGAGGAGACGGTCCGGACGGCGGAGCTCATCCGGGAGATCAATCGAACCGCGACCCTCATCGTCGTCGAGCACGACATGCAGTTCATCCGGATGATCTCGCACCTGGTGACCGTGTTTCACGAGGGACGGATCCTGATGGAGGACACGATGGAGGCGATCTCGGCCGACCCGCGCGCCCGCGAGGTCTACCTGGGGCATCGGGCATGAGCACGGGGTCATGAGCGCGCTGCTCGAGGTGAAGGGACTGAGCGCCGGGTACGGCCGGGTACCCGTCCTGCACGGGGTGGACTTCACGGTCGAGGAAGGGGAGATCGTGGGGGTGCTCGGCCACAACGGCATGGGCAAGACCACCCTTCTCAAGACCATCATGGGCATCGTTCCCGCGACCGGAGGGGTCATCGGCTACACGGGTCTCGACCTCACCCGGGAGCGGGCGAGCGAGCGGGCGAGACTCGGGGTGGGGTACGTGCCGCAGGGGCGGGGCATCTTCCCGAACCTCACCGTCCACGACAACATCCGCATGGGCATCGCGGCCCACGGGGGCGACGAGGAGGACGCGGTCCGGCGGATCCTCGCCCGCTTCCCGCGCCTCGAGCCCCTCCTGGACCGCGAGGGCGGCGCGCTGTCGGGCGGCGAGCAACAGCTTCTCGCGATCGCCCGCTGCCTCATCTCCGAGCCCGAGCTCATCCTCCTCGACGAGCCGACGGAAGGCATCCAGCCCTCCATCGTCGACGCGATCATCGAATTGCTGCGGGAGCTCAACCGGGAGAACGGCGTCACCATCGTGATGGTGGAGCAGAACCTCGACTTCATCACCGAGCTTTCCGACCGCGTCCTGCTGCTGCAAAAGGGCGTCATCACCGGCGAGGTCAAGGGGTCGGACGTCGCCGATCCCGCGCTGATCGAAGAGTTCACAGGCTTCGGTGGCGGCGGTTCGCAGCCGCGGATCTCCACGGCGTCCGCGGCAACACCCGCGGCACGGTCCGCTCCGGCCCGGGCGGCAGCCGGATTTGCGGCAGCCCCACCCTCCGCCGCTCGGGGCACATCGCGCGCAACCGCGCCTGCACTGTCGGCAGGGGAGCCGCCGGGGAGTGAACCGCGCCGGCCAAGCCCTGCCCCCAACGAGAGGATTTCCTACATGACCGTCCAAAGACCCACCCACTCTCAGCTCAAGGAGATCGTCGAGGAGTTGGGCATGAACATGCCCGACGCCCGCGTCCAGGAGTTCCTCGACGTCATGCAGGGCACCCTCGACGCCTACGACGTCGTCGACGGCATGCCGGATCATCTGCCGCCGGTGCTCTATCCCCGCACCGCCGGCCATCGTCCCTCGCCGGAGGAGAACCCGCTCAACGCCTGGTACGTGAAGACCGAGGTGCGCGGTGCACCGCGCGGGCCTCTCCACGGCAAGACGGTCGCCCTCAAGGACAACGTCTGCCTCGCGGGGGTGCCGATGATGAATGGCGCCTCCACCCTCAAGGGCTACACGCCGGATGTCGACGCGACCATCGTCACCCGCCTTCTTGACGCGGGGGCGACCATCGCCGGCAAGGCGCACTGCGAGTACTTCTGTCTCTCGGGCGGCAGCCACACCAATGCGACAGGGCCGGTGGAGAACCCGCACAAGGCCGGCTACTCGGCCGGGGGATCGTCCTCCGGCTCGGCCGCGCTTGTCGGCGGCGGGATGGTGGACATGGCGATCGGGGGCGATCAGGGCGGGTCGATCCGGATCCCCTCGTCCTACTCCGGCTGCTACGGGATGAAGCCGACCCACGGGCTCGTCCCCTACACCGGGGTCATGCCCATCGAGACGACCATTGACCATACGGGTCCGATGACCCAGAACGTACGCGACAACGCGGCGATGCTGCAGGCCATCGCGGGGGCGGACGGCCTCGATCCGCGCCAGTACGATCCGCAGGTGGACGACTATGTCGGCGCCATCGGGCGCGGTGCGGGTGGCATGCGTATCGGGGTGGTGAAGGAGGGCTTCGGGCATTCCGCCTCGGAGGCGGACGTGGACGCCAGGGTCCGGGCCGGTGCGGAGCTCTTACGGCGGCTCGGCGCGTCGGTGGACGAAATCTCGATTCCGGCGCACCTGAACGGCCCCGCCATCTGGACGCCGATCGCGCTCGAGGGCCTTACCAACCAGATGATGCACGGAAACGGAATGGGCACCGGTTGGAAAGGCATGTACACCACCTCGCTGCTCGACTTCCACGCCAACTGGCGAAGCCGCGCGGACGAGCTGTCCGACACCCTCAAGATCTGCATGTTCATGGGCCAGTACTACCTGAAGCACCACCGCGGACACTATTACGCGAAGGCCCAGAACCTCGCGCGGCAGCTCCGGGAGGAGTACGACAAGATGTTCAGCGCCTACGACCTGCTCCTGATGCCCACCTTGCCGATGAAGGCGACGCCGTTGCCGCCTCCCGGCGCATCGCTCGCTCTGTACTGCCAGCGCGCGTTCGAGATGCTGCCGAACACCGCGCCCTTCGACGTGACCGGCCACCCGGCCATGTCCGTTCCGTGCGGGATGAGCGACGGGCTGCCGGTGGGGATGATGCTGGTGGGCGCGAAGTGGCAGGAGGCCACCATCTACCGCGCCGCCGCCGCCTTCGAGCAAGCCGACGACTGGCGCCGGATGTGACATGAGGTCCGGACCGGGCGCACGGAGCGTCGTCCCGGTCGACGGCCTCTCGCACGTCAGGGGGCCGGTCGACCGGCCGCTCATCGACGCGACCATTCCCGCCTTCCTCGCGGAGGTCGTGCGACGCCACGGGAAACGCACGGCGGCCGTCTTCCGTGCCGCCGGGGAGCGCTGGACCTATGAACAGCTCGCCCGCCGGGTAGACCGATTCGCGGCCGGGCTCTTGAGTCTCGGCCTCTACAAGGGGGACCGGATCGGGATCTGGGCTCCGAACCGGCCCGAGTGGCTGATCGCGCAGTTCGCGACCGCCCGCATCGGCCTCGTTCTCGTCAACGTCAATCCCGCCTACCGCACGTCGGAGCTCGAGTACGCCCTGAACAAGGTCGGCGCGAAGGCGCTCATCACCGCCCGCCAGCTCAAGACCTCCGCCTATCTCGAGATGCTGCGGGAGGTCGCGCCGGAGCTCGACCGCTGCCCGCCGGGGCGCCTGCAGGCCGAGCGCCTGCCCGCCCTTCGCACCGTCATCCGGCTCGGCCCCGATCCGGCCCCGGGCTGCCTCGGCTTCGACGAAGTGATGGATCGAGGGGGTGGCGGCCAGCGCTGGCGGCTCGACGCGATCTCGGGGGGGCTGAGGTCGAGCGATCCGATCAACATCCAGTTCACGTCCGGCACGACGGGGGCGCCGAAGGGGGCCACCCTCACCCATCGCAACATCGTCAACAACGCCATCTCCTGTGCCCGCACCATGCGCCTTCAACCCGGGGAGGCGCTCTGCATACCGGTTCCTCTCTACCACTGCTTCGGAATGGTGCTCGGCAATCTCGCGGCCGCCGCCTACGGGGTGACCATGATCTTCCCGGGCGAGGCGTTCGATGCCGGCGAGACCCTCGCGGCGCTCGACGCGGAGCGCTGCAACGCGGTGCACGGGGTGCCGACGATGTTCGCGGCCATGCTGGACCATCCGGACTTCCCGCGCTTCGATCTGTCCACCATGCGCACCGGGATCATGGCCGGGGCGCCCTGCCCGGTCACCCTGATGCGGCGGGTGGTGCGGGACATGGGCTGCCGCGAGATCACCATCGCCTACGGGATGACCGAGACGAGCCCGATTTCCTTCCAGTCGAGCGTCGACGACGACCTCTCGCACCGCGTCTCGACGGTCGGCCGGATCCAGCCCCACGTCGAGGTGAAGATCGTGGATGATGCGGGCCGGACGATGCCGGTCGGCGGGCAGGGCGAGCTCCTCACCCGCGGGTACTCGGTGATGCAGGGCTACTGGGGCGACCGGGAGGCGACGCGCGAGGCGATCGTGGACGGCTGGATGCACACCGGCGATCTCGCGACCGTCGACGCGCAGGGCTACTGCCGCATCGTCGGCCGCATCAAGGACATGCTCATCCGCGGGGGGGAGAACGTCTACCCGGCGGAGATCGAGGACTTCCTGCTCACCCACCCCGACGTCGCGGCGGCCGACGTGTTCGGAGTGCCCGACGAGCGGTACGGCGAGGAGGTCTGCGCCTTCGTCGTGCTGCGGCCCGGCCGCAGCCTCACTGAAGAGGGACTCCTCGAGTTCTGCCGGGGGCGTATCGGATCCCGCGGCACGTGCGCTTCGTCTCCGAGATGCCGGTGACCGCCACCGGCAAGCCCCAGAAGTTCAGGATGCGCGAACGGATGATCGAGGAGCTCGGCCTGGATCCCTCCTAGTCCGGCAGCGCGAAGCGGCGGTGACAAGACCCGGTGACGAGACCCAGCACCGCCCAGAACAACAGGTTTGTCACCAACGAGGCCGCGGCGAAGTCCTGCGCGAGGGAATCGGGCGCCAAGCCGCCGTGAGCCTCGGGCTGCGGCGCACCGATGATATGCGGCAGGGCCAGAAGCCCCACGCCGAGGACCGCCCAATGCAATCGCCGCGTCAGGGTGATCAGTCCAAGACTTGCGGCGGTCGCCGCCGCGGTGCCGATCCACCAGACCTGGCGCGCGGAAAGCTCGACCGTCGCGGCGCCCGGAATTTCCGGCGGCAAGCCGAGCGCCGGGGCCAGGGCGAAGGCGGCAAACCCGCCGAGACCCCAGATCAGGCCCTGATGCCAACCCTGGCGTCTGAAGAACCCAAGAGCCGACGAAAGCAGCAAGGCATAGGCGATGGCGGTGAGGAAGTTGGCGCCGATGGTGTAGGCGGTCCGCTCGAAGCCATCCTCCGGAGCCCATCCTTCCTCCCCGGCCGCGGCAGCCGGAAGGTCGTGGTCCTCCCCGGGTGTGGCGGCAGGATCGAGGGAATGGCCGTGGCCGTGCGCGCCGGTTGACTCGTAGGTCTCGGCTTCGTGGATCAGCGGAATGATGTGCAGGCTCTGGGCTACCGACACAAGAGCGCCGGCGGCCACGCCGCCGATCGCAGCGGCGAAGACGATCGCCCGAAGCATGGCGTCGAGGAGATCGCCGAGGAGATCTCAGTGGCAGGGGAAGCTGAAGGCGTGCCGGGTGTCGTGGGTGGCGTTGTGAATGGTCGCGGAATTGGCAAAGCCGGCTCCATAGAGAACGAGCAGGCCCATCGCGCCCGCTATCACCGCCGCCCAGAGACGGCCGCCGGCTGCCGCGGAAAGGCTCCGGGTCGCCGGTGCCGCGAGCATTGAAGCCCCATTGTCGTACGTTGTATTCATTGTCCTTCTCCGATCGGCGCTCGTGTTGATCTGCGCGTCAGCCTTCCCCGCGGACCAGTGGTTGCCCAAACTCGCGAGAATGGTCGGCGGCCGCCCATTCCTCTTTTCGCTCCGCAAACTCGCGCCTCGATATCAGCCCCTTGCCGTCCAATATCTTTTCCAAGGCGCCGAGCCAGTGCAGATAATAGGTGTCGCCGAGATCGGGGTCGCCGCCCTGCTGTGCAGCCCTGATTTCGGCACTGAGACCATCCACCCATTCCCGCCACGTAAAATGTCCTTCATCATGGAGCGTCAGGCACAGAGCGAATGCCTGTGCCTCCCAGGGCGCATTGAAGACCGGGCCGTCTTCGTCCTGCGGAATCCGCGGCATGCGCGGATCATTGGGCGGGCTTCGCATTCCTCGCACGCCTTCCTCGTCACCGTGCTTGCGTTCAGGCCGGGTCCATGTAGTCGTCGAAAAGATCGATGTAGAGTGCGCCCCGGGTGCCGGGGCCCGGCCCCCAAAGCTCCTCGGCGGCGAACTTCACGCTGTAGCAATGCTGCGCGTTGGAGGATCCGCCATGCGCCATGGTGTCGGGGAAATGAAAAACGCCGTGATCGCGCTCCACGACGCCTCGCTTACCCCGGACATAGCGCGGCAGTCGGGTGTGTCCGGCGGGATTGAGGTTGCGCACGACGACGCTGTCGCCGAGCGTGAATCTTGGCGCCACCTCCTCATCGGAGCGGCAGGAGGCACCCCCCGCCACCAAGCCGGGCACCATGTCTCTGGTCAACAAAGCCATCACGCGGCCTCCGCTGCAAGCTGGGCCACGCGCGCGTCGAGCTCTTCGCGCGTGATCAGGCCCTTCTCGATCAGGTTGGTCTCGACCGAGGCCAACCAGTGTTCGTAGTAGCTGGTCTCCAGGTAATGCGCCGGGTTCATGCGCTCGATGGCATGGCGGAACTCGTCGACGTTGTAGTTTCCGCCGGCGAAGACCGAGATCATTACCGCGAACATGCGCCGTTCCCAGTCCTCGTGGAAGACGGGCTCGTTCTCCTCGGCCTCGATCGGGCCGATGCCGTCCATCCCACCCAAATCATGGATACCGTTCATTGTTCCTCTCCTCAGCGCGATGTGTCCCCCATCCAGCCGTTCAGTCAGCCGTTCGGGGACTTGGGGACTCCGACGCCAATCATGGAGTCGCGCGTCACCAGGTCGGCCAGCTCGTCCTCGGACAGACCCTCCGTGCCTTCGGGGCGCGTGGGCAGCACCAGATAGCGCAGCTCGGCGTTGCTGTCCCAGACGCGAACCTCGGTGTCCTCCGGCAATTCCAGCCCGAACTCCCGCAACGCGCCGGCGGGATCGCGCACGACCCGGGCGCGGTATGGAGCCGCCTTGTACCAGACTGGCGGAAGACCGAGCGTCGGCCATGGGTAGCAGGAACACAGGGTGCAGACGACTACGTTGTGGACATCGTCGGTATTCTCCACTACGACCATATCCTCGCCCTGCACTCCGGAGAAACCGAGCTCGGCGATGGCCGCGCTGCCATCCTCGAGCAACCGTCTCCTGTAGCTCGGGTCTGTCCAGGCACGTGCCACGACCCTGGCCCCGTTGCGCGGCCCAATCTTGTTCTCGTAGGTGTCGATCAAATCGTCGACCGCCGCCGCGTCGATCAATGCTTTGTCGGTGAGGAGGGATTCGAGGGCCTTTACCCGCAATTCCACGTCCGACAGCGGCTCGTTGTGCCGGTGGTTCGCCATGAGAGTTGCCCTCCGTTAAGGCTCGGCAGAGCCGCGCGTCGGGCAGCGCCTTGGCCCAGGTCAGGGCGCCGGGGCCGCCGCCTCCGAGCGCGGCTGCCGGCAATGGTGAGGTACCGGAATTGATGCTGTCAAGCTGCAGGTTGTCATGCTCCGTCAGGCGAGAAGGCGGCGCTCGGCCTCCCGGTATTTCTCCGTGGTCTTCCGGATGACCTCGTCCGGAAGGGAAGGCGCCGGCGGGCGCTTGTCCCAGTCGAGGGTATCGAGGAAGTCGCGGACGAACTGCTTGTCGAAGCTTGGCGGGCTCATCCCCGCGGCGTACTCGTCGGCCGGCCAGAACCGGGAGGAGTCCGGGGTCAGCACCTCGTCGATGAGGACGAGCTCGCCGTCGCCGTCCACCGCGAACTCGAACTTCGTGTCCGCGATGATGATCCCGCGTGCCCGGGCGTGCTCCGTCGCGAAACGGTAGAGGGCGAGGGAAGCGTCGCGGACGCGGCGGGCGACGTCCTGGCCGACGAGGCGGCACGCGGCGTCGAAGTCGATGTTCTCGTCGTGCTCCCCGGCCTCCGCCTTGGTGGAGGGGGTGAACAGCGGCTCGGGGAGGCGCTCCGCCTCGCGGAGGCTCTCCGGCAGCACGATCCCCGAGACCCCGCCCGTCGCGCGGTACTCCCGCCATCCGGACCCGATGAGGTAGCCCCGGACGATCGCCTCGATCGGGAGGGGTTGGAGCCGCCGCACGACCATCGCCCGTCCCCGGGCTTGCGCGAGCTCGGCGGGATCGGACAGCACGGCTTCGAGCCGCGGTGCCTCCGTGCGGTGATTGCGAGACAGCTCTGCCGTGCGGCGGAACCAGAATTCGGAGATCCCGGTGAGGACCGCGCCCTTTCCGGGGATCGGATCGGGGAGGACCACGTCGAACGCGGACAGGCGGTCGGTGGCGACGATGAGCAGCCATTCGTCGTCCACCGCGTAGAGGTCGCGGACCTTGCCGCGACCGACAAGGTCAAGGCTCCCGATGGAGCTCTCGTGCAGGGGCGCGTCGCTCAAGGTTCGTCGTCTCCCGGTTCGGGTCTGGGCTGAAGGCACTTCCATCCTATGCCATCGTCTGGCACGGGGGTACCATCCGGCCGCGTGGTCCGCGCGAAGGTGTGGCTGGAGATGGCGGCCGGCGCGAGATGAGGCGCGATGCGGCGCCCGGCCGCTTCCGGCGGAAAACGGATCTTCGCCGCGCCCGACTCAGCCTGAAAACCCGGGCGGCAAAGGGCGTAAAATCGCGCTCTGCAACGCAGCGGCCCCGCACCCGGAGTCATCAATGCCCCGCACCCAGATCCTGACCTCGGAGTCCGTGGCCGAGGGACACCCCGACAAGATCGCCGACCAGATCTCGGACTCGGTGGTCGACGCCGCGCTTGCCCAGGATCCGACGAGCCGGGTCGCCTGCGAGACCCTGGTCAAGACCGGCATGGTGGTGCTGGCGGGCGAGATCCGGACGAAGGCCCACATCGAGTACGAGCGCCTGGTGCGCGATCGGGTGTGCGCGATCGGTTACGACGACCCTCTCTACGGATTCGACGGCGAGACGTGCGCGGTGCTCGTCGCCCTCGGCCAGCAGTCCGCCGACATCGCGATGGGGGTGGACGAGTCCGGCAACAAGGCAATGGGTGCGGGCGACCAGGGGATGATGTTCGGATACGCGACGCGCGAGACGGACGCCTTTCTCCCCGCTCCCATCACGCTTGCCCACCGGCTGATGCGCCGCCACGCCGAGGTGCGGCGTTCCGGCGCCCTCGACTGGCTCCGGCCGGACGCGAAGAGCCAGGTCACGGTTCGCTACGAGGACGGAGAGCCGGCCGGCATCGAGGCGGTGGTCCTTTCCGCGCAGCACCGCGAAGATGTCGGCACCCGGGAAATCGAGGAGGCGGTCATGGATGAGATCATCCGCCCGGTGCTGCCGGGCGAGTGGCTGGACGCGTCCACCCGGTACCACATCAACCCGACCGGGCGTTTCGTGGTCGGCGGACCGGTGGGCGACTGCGGGCTGACCGGCCGCAAGATCATCGTCGACACCTACGGCGGGCTCGCGCGCCATGGGGGCGGGGCGTTCTCGGGCAAGGACCCCTCCAAGGTGGACCGCTCCGCCGCCTATGCCTGCCGGTACGTCGCGAAGAACGTGGTCGCGGCGGGGCTCGCGGACCGTTGCGAGGTGCAGGTCGCCTACGCCATCGGCATATCGGAGCCGGTTTCGGTGGACGTGGAGACGTTCGGCACCGCCCGCGTCGACGAAGCCCGGCTCTCCGCCCTGGTCCGCGAGCACTTCGACCTGCGGCCCGGCGGCATCATCGAAATGCTTGACCTCGCGCGGCCGATCTACCGGCCGACCGCGGCCTTCGGGCATTTCGGGCGGGACGAACCCGATTTCACCTGGGAGCGGACCGATCGGGCCGCCGCGCTCGCCGATGCGGCGGGCCGGCCGCTTTCCTGATCCCTTGCTGCCCCCGACTTGAACGATGCGAACCCGCCGGCCCGGCGACGGAAGGGTCGTGTTCGGCGATCGCCGCTGATCGGGCGGTCGATGCCAGGCCGGGCTCGGCCGCGAGAACCGTGACGGGCACCGGCGGTCCCGGCCACGCGACGGGACCGATTCGCGGGACGAGTCCGCAAGAGGAGGACGAGAATTGAGCAACCACCCTGATTCCGGCGGCCCGGACTACAAGGTCGCGGACCTCGACCTCGCGGCCTGGGGCCGCAAGGAGATCGGCATCGCGGAGAACGAGATGCCGGGCCTCATGGCGATGCGCGAGGAGTACCGCGTCGCGAAGCCGCTCGCGGGAGCGCGCATCGCGGGCTGCCTGCACATGACGATCCAGACCGCGGTCCTCATCGAGACCCTCATCGAGATCGGGGCCGAGGTCCGGTGGTCGTCCTGCAACGTCTTCTCCACCCAGGATCACGCCGCCGCCGCGATGGCCGCCGCCGGGGTTCCCGTGTTCGCATGGAAGGGCGAGACCGAGGAGGAGTACTGGTGGTGTGTCGAGCGGACCATCTTCGGCCCGGAGGGATGGCGGCCGAACATGCTGCTCGACGACGGAGGGGATCTCACTCTGGTCATGCACCAACGGCACGGCGACGTCCTCGCCGGCGTGCGGGGGCTCACCGAGGAGACCACCACCGGGGTGGCCCGGCTTCACGAGATGGCGGCCGGCGGAACGCTCCGGGTGCCCGCCTTCAACGTCAACGACTCGGTGACCAAGAGCAAGTTCGACAACCTGTACGGCTGCCGCGAGTCCCTGGTGGACGGGATCAAGCGGGCCACCGACGTGATGGTGGCCGGCAAGGTCGCGGTCGTCGCGGGCTACGGGGACGTCGGCAAGGGCTGCGCGCAGGCCCTTCGCTCGCTCGGCGCGATCGTGTGGGTGACGGAGATCGATCCGATCTGCGCGCTCCAGGCCGCGATGGAGGGCTTCCGGGTGGTGGCCATGGAGGAGGCGGCCCCGATCGGAGACATCTTCGTGACCGCAACCGGCAACATGCGGGTCATCGGCATCGAGCACATGCGGGCGATGAAGCACGACGCGATCCTCGCCAACATCGGGCATTTCGACGCCGAGATCGACGTGGAGGCGCTCCGCAACCACACCTGGGAGAACATCAAGCCGCAGGTGGACCACATCGTCTTCCCGGACGGCAAGCGCATCATCCTGCTCGCCGAAGGGCGGCTGGTGAATCTCGGCTGCGCGACCGGGCATCCGAGCTTCGTCATGTCGAGCTCGTTCACGAACCAGGTGGTGGCGCAGATCGAGCTCTGGAGCAACCCCGGGACGTACGAGAACCGCGTGTACGTGCTGCCCAAGAAGCTGGACGAGAAGGTCGCGCGGCTGCATCTTGCGAAGCTCGGAGTGAAGCTGACCCGGCTTTCCGAAGAGCAGTCG
Organism: Gammaproteobacteria bacterium; assembly: GCA_965223775.1. Lineage (GTDB taxonomy): Bacteria > Pseudomonadota > Gammaproteobacteria > HK1 > HK1 > JAJDXW01. Next base: position 829,159 of record OZ245021.1, read on the forward strand.
GGGTATATCGGAGTACCCGCCGAAGGACCCTACAAGCCCGAGTACTACCGGTACTGAACGAGGACGAGGGAGCCGGGGAGCCGATCCCCTGGCGGCCGCGCGGGGCGGCGAACGCGCCGCCCGCCGGCGAGTCAGCCGCCCGGGGGCGTCCCGCCGCCGTCCGGACGGGCGCGCACCACCAGTTCGCCGAGCTCGGCTCGGACAACCTCCACCGGCTCGCCGGCCGCGATCCAGGTGCCGTGCTCGGCTCGCGCGCTGTGGTGGACCCGGCCGATCACCACCGTCCCCGCCGGCCGCAGCATTCCCTCCGCCCGGCCGACCTGGCCGACCAGGAATTGACCCGCGGTGCCGCTCGTGCCGGTGATCTCGGCCTCCACCGTGAGCCGGGACCGCAGCCTCGAGGCGTGCGGCAGGACCTTGAGGACGAACAGGAGCCCGGCGCCGGCCACCGCGAGGGCGAGGCCCCCCTTCAGGGCCGCGTCGAACAGCGCTGCCTGGAAGTTCGGATCGCTCGGCGCGAGGTCGATCTCGTTCGGGAGGAAGGCGAGCACCGCGCCGGCGAGGACGCAGAGCCCTCCTGCGATCCCGAGGAGACCACTGGTGGGCAGCAGCAGGAGCTCGACCGCAATGAGCGCGAGCCCCAGGACCAGCAGGGCGAGCTCGAAATGCTCGACCAGGTCGAGGTAGTACTGCGCGAACAGGAAGAGGCTTCCGAACACGGCGGCGAGGAGCGCCCAGAGCCCGACCCCGGGTGTGTTGATCTCGAAGAACAGGAGGAGCAGGGCAAGGCCCATCAGGATCGGTGCGACGCTCGCGAGCCAGGTCGCGGTCCGCTCTGCCGGACCGGGCCGAAGGTCCAGGACCTCCTCCGGGTCGATGCCGAGGCGGGTGTAGAGTGCCGGAAGGCCGCCGGCAAGACCGGTCGCCATCCCGAGCGCCACCGCCTCGCGCCCGGTCAGGGTGAGGAGGCGATCGTGCCCCCGGTACACGAGCACCTGGTTGGGGTCGTCCCGGTCGACCTCCGGGTGGTCGGCCAGCCATGTGGCGAGATCGTCCTCGATCACGTAGATCGATTCTCCGCCAGTCGGCGTGATGCGGTAGAGGTTCTGGTTGCGGGCGGTCATCTTGAGGAGCGGCCCTCGCGGCCATCCCCGTTGCTCCGCGGCCTGGGCGAGGAGGGTGCGGACCACGGTCTCGATCTTTTCCGGGGCGTACTCGATGGTCCCGTCCGGCCCCCGGAAGATGACCCCGATGTCGCCGATGCTCGCTTCCTCCGAGAGGTATATCTCGTGGTGGGCATAGGCGATCATGGCTCCGGCGGAGAGGGCCCGGAAATCGACGAACGCGATCATGCGGGGGGTGCCATCGGCCTCGACCCCGTCCTCCGCGTCCGATCCGTGCGCTGCGGCGGCGGGCGCCTCCGAGTCGCGCTCGCCGCCGGCCGGCTCCTTCCAGGGGTTCAGGACGGCCTTGAACATCTCCCGCGCGTAGTGCACCTGCCCGCCGTCGGTGTCGAGGTGCATGACGATGGTGCGAATGCCGGCGGCCCGCGCGTCCTCCAGCGCGCGGGCAAGGTAGCGCGACTGAAGCCGGTCGATGGCGCCCTCGATCCGTACGTACCCCACCGGGCCACCGGGTGAAGCGTCAGCCGCGCCGTCCGGCGGCTCGCCGGCGCGGCCGGGGCCGATGACGGCGACGGCAAGGGCGAGAGCCGCGGCGAAGAGTGCCGCGAAGCAAGCCGGCGAGGGTCCGATCCGGGCCCGCATATCTCACCGATTCTCCGGGCAGGATTGCTCAGTCCCACTCTGAGGACCATGTGTAATTTTGAACAATATGGAAATCATCGTCTTCTTCCGAATTCTACTCCCACCATCCGTCATCAGACCGAATGCGGATTCATTCGCGGCGAACGAAGTGAGCGCGAAGCGATGGATCGGCGGCCGCAGCAGGAGATTGGTGGTACGTGTGGGTTAGCCCGCATCGTCGAGATCGGTTTCGAGGAGGGCGGTTGCAAGCGGATCCGGTAGCCGGGACAGCAGGGCTTCCGGGAGCGAAGTGGCGGCCGACCAGAGCACCGCGTAGTCGCCGCCGTCGAGTTGCCGGTAAACGAGATAGCAGTGCCCGTCGGCGCTCACCGAAAGCTCCGCCGAGGCACGGTGGTACATGCGGTCGAGGTCGGCATCCGCAGCGATCGGAGCGAGGCGCAGCCGCACCGGACGGCTCACCGGATTCATCACGGTCAGGAGTTCGGGCTCGGCCCCCCCGGCGCGCGCGAGCGCGTCGTCGAGCAGGCGATCCAGCCCTTCCATCGAACGGGGCGGGAACGAACCCCAGCGAACGAGAAGCTGTTCCTTGGCCCGTGCCCGCGGGGCCGGCTCGTCGGGCGCGGTGGAGCCGGAGGGTCGGTCGTCCTGCGCCGGCGGCACGCCGTCGGTCGCCGGACCGGCCGTCTCCGGATCGTCCGGCGGACCGCCCGCCCCCGTCGCTCGTTCGCTGTCACCCATCCGCCCATTTTCCGCGCCGCACCCGCTCCGACACAAGCCGCCGGTGGGGGCAGGGGTTGCGGCGGGACGCAGTCCCGTTTTTGCCGATGCCGGAGCTCGGGGCGTCGTGCCGATCCGCGCGCCGGCTCCACCCGGGCGCGTGTTGCACCGCGCCGCGGCGGCGCGCTACGCTCCCCCGGCCACGGGCATCGGTCGACCGGTCGCGCCAGAGCGGTGCCGGCGAAAGGGTGGCCGTACCGGAAACGAGGAGAATCTCGATGAAGCTCTACTACGATCCGCGCACGGTCAACTGCCGCAAGGTCGTGGCCGGATTCAAGCTCATGGGTGTGGATTTCGAATCCGCGAACGTCGACTACTTCGCGCAGGGCCAGAAAGAGCCCGACTACCTCGCGATCAACCCCAATGGAGCATTGCCGGCGCTCACCGACGGCGATCTCACGCTTTGGGAGTCCAACGCGATCCTGCAGTACGGGGCCGACAAGGTCGGGGCCGAGTCGTCCTATCCCGACGATCTTGCGACGCGGGCGGACGTCAATCGCTGGCTCCTCTGGGAAGCGAGCGCCTGGTTCCCGACCTGCTACGTCTACCTGGTGGAGAACGTGGTGAAGCCGCTCCTCGAATCGGAGCCGGACGCGGCGGTCCTCGAGGCGGAGGGGGCGAACTTCCACAACCACGCCGCGATTCTCGATGCGCGGCTCGACGGCCAGGCCTGGCTGTGCGGTACGGACAATCCGACCATCGCCGACATCTCCGTGGCGGCGCCGATGCACCTTCATTCGTATCAGAAGCTCCCCCTCGATCCGCATCCGAATCTCCGCGCCTGGATGGGGAGGGTCGAGGCCCTGCCGTGCTGGGAGAGCACCGACGTCGCGCCGCTGCTCGGACTCGCTTGACCCGCTTCCCGGCGGCCGCGGCGGGGCGATCCGATGGCGGACCGCGAATTCGAGGGGCGCACGGCGCTCGTCACCGGCGGCTCGCGCGGAATCGGCCGGGCGATCTGCCTTCGCCTCGCGGCGAGCGGCGCGCGGGTTGCGGTCAACTATGCCGCCCATCGGAGGGCGGCCGAGGAGACTCGCGATCTCATCGGGGGCGCGGGAGCTGTCGCCGAGATCTACCTCGCCGACGCCGGCGATCACGATGAGACGGGAGCGATGTTCGACGCCGTCGAACGCGACCTCGGCCCGGTAGACCTCCTGGTGACCAACGCGGGCATCGCGCGGTCGGCCGACGCCATCGGCATGGGCTTCGAGACCTGGCGCGAGATCATGCGAGTCAATCTCGACGGCGCCTTCCATGCCGTCTGGCGGGCCAAGGACGGCATGGTGGAGCGCGGCTACGGCCGGATCGTCTGCATCTCCTCGGTGCTCGGACTTGTTCCGAACCCGATATCGGTCGAGCGCATGATCGCCTACGGCACCTCCAAGGCGGCGGTCATCGGTTTCGTCCGCCAGTGCGCCGCCGCGCTCGGTCCCGCGGTTCGCGTCAACGGGGTCGCTCCCGGCTATGTCGCGACCGACATGACGGCCGACGTGACGGACGAGGCGCGGACCCGGTTGACCGCGGCGGCGGCGCTCAAGCGTTTCGGCCGCGCCGAGGAGATCGCGGAGCTCGTGCACTTCCTGCTGAGCGAGCGCTCGAGCTTCACCACTGGCCAGACCCACGTCGCGGATGGCGGCTACAAGTTCGTCCCCTGATTCCTCCGGGAAGGGCAGACGGTCCGCCCCCGCGCGCCGATACGCACGAGCGGGGGTCGTTCGCACCTAGCCCGGAAATCTCACCAACTTTCTGCTGCGGACGCGGATCTGCTCGCCGTGACAAGGCGTACTCCCTCAAGCCGCTTCGACAGCGCGAACGCGCTAGTGTCGGCTACGCCTTCGCCAGCGCGTACGCGCTCTTTCGGTCCGTGCGCCTTGTCACAGCGGCATCTCCGCGCCCTCGCGACGAAAGTTGGTGAGATTTCCGGGCTAGGGCAGGCGTCAGAAGCAGTTGGACTCGACGAGCGGCTCGCCGGTGAGGATCCGTTCGTAGCCGAAGCGCCGCAGGTCCAGGGTCCGGTACTCGCCGTAGAGGATGAGCTCGCTCACCGCGCGACCCATCGCGGGCGACTGCTGCAGGCCGTGGCCGGAGAAGCCGGCGAGCACGTAGAAGTTGTCCAGCCCCGGCGCCGTCCCCACGATCGCGTTCTCGTCGAGGGTGTTGTAGTCGTAGTGGCAGCACCACGCGCCCGTGACCCGGATCGCCTCGAACGCCGGCACGCGCGCCGCGAGCGCCGGCCAGATGTGCTCCTCGAACAGGTCGTAGTCGATGTCCGTGTCCCGGGTGGGAAGGTCCAATTCCGGGGGCGGGGCGCGGTTGGCGAGGTAGGTCCGTCCCTCGGGGCGGAAGCCGATCCCTTCAGGGAGGATGGTGAGGGGGACGGGCTCGACCCGCTCCCGGCACTCGAACACGAACGTGCAGCGCTTGCGCGACTCGATGGGAAGGTCGATTTCGACGGTGTCCGCGATCTCCTTCACCCCGCTCGCGCCGGCCGCGTTCACCACCGCCCCGGCCGAGATCTCCCCTCCCTGCCGCAGGGTCACGGACCGCACCCGCGACCCCGATCGGGTGACGCGGAGGGCTTCGTCGTGCACCAGCTCGACCCCGAGGGACCGGGCTTTGCGGCGGAATGCCTGGAGGAGCGAGTAGGGGTCCACCCATCCCTCGCCGCTCAGCCCGTTGCAGCCGCCCGCGATCCCCTCGGTGTTGAGCCAGTCGAACTTCCGCTCGAGCTCCGGCGGGGTCAGGAGCGCAATGTCGGCTCCCTGCGCTCGCTGCACGGCGTTGTTCCCGCGCATGATCGGAAGGGTCTCGGGCGTCGCGAGCAGGAGGTAGCCGCCTTCGCGCCACGCAAGATCCGGCGCCTCGCCGTCGATGGCCAGGTAGTCGCCCGCGTTCTTGACGAAGTGCGCGCCGAACAGACCGATGCGCACGTTCTCCGGGGTGGAGAACTGCTGACGGATGCCGCCCGTCGCGCGCGCGGACGGGGCATCCTGGTAGGTGGGGTCCCGTTCGACCACCAGGATGCGGCCGTCGAACGCCGGATCGGATGCGAGGAAGAAGGCGGTGGAGCAGCCGCTCACCCCGCCCCCGATCACAATCACGTCGTAGCGGTCTTCCACACCCTCACCCCGCACGAGACACGGCGCCGGTTCGTCTGGTCGATGGGTGGCGGAACGGGCCTCGGCAGGACGCTCCGGGAAGCGCCCCCGGAGCGCCTTCGTTGTCGCGGATCAGTCGGCCGCTTCCGGCATCGCCGCGGCCGCCGCGTCGAGCGCCTCCAGCACCCGTGGCGGCGACATGGGGAGCCTCGTCATGCGGATGCCGATCGCGTCCGCCACCGCGTTCGTGATGGCGCCCATCGGCGGAACGATGGGGGTCTCGCCCACGCCTCGCACCCCGTAGGGATGGCGCGGATTCGGCTCCTCCACGATGACCGCGTCGATCATCGGCACGTCGGAGCACACGGGCACCCGGTAGTCGAGGAAGCCCGGGTTCTCGAGCTGTCCGTGCTCGTTGTAGATGTACTCTTCGTTGAGCGCCCAGCCGATGCCCTGCACCGCTCCGCCCTGGATCTGGCCTTCCACGTAGCTCGGGTGGACCGCCTTGCCTGCGTCCTGGACCGCGGTGTAGCGAACCACCTGGACGAGCCCCGTCTCGCGGTCCACCTCCACGTCGACCACGTGGGTGGCGAAGGTGGGGCCGGCCCCCTGGGCGTTGAGCGAGACGGCGGCGCTGATGGGGCCGCCGGTCTTCCCGGCCGAGGCCGCGAGGCTCGCAAGGTCGAGCGGCTCGAAGTCGCCCGCGTTGCTGCTGGTGGGCCGTGCCGCCCCGTTCTCCCAGACCACCGCGTCGAGCGGGATGTCCCAGATCTTGGCCGCGCGCTCGCGCATGTCCTGGATGAGGGAGCGGGCCGCTTCGACGACGGCCATCCCGCTCGCGAACGTGACCCGGCTCCCCCCGGTGAGGAAGGTGTAGCCGAGCGAGGCGGTGTCGCTGATCATCGGCCGCACCTTGTCGAGCTCGATGCCGAGCTCCTCCGCCGCCATCATGGCGAGCGAGGCGCGGGAGCCGCCGATGTCCGGGGTGCCGGCCATCAGCGCGACGGTGCCGTCCTCGCCGACGTTGAGGGCCGCGCAGGTCTCGCCGCCGATGTTGAACCAGAAGCCCGAGGCGACCCCGCGCCCCTGGTTCGGTCCGAGCGGCGTGCGGTAGTGCTCTGAGGCCCTTGCCGTCTCCAGGGTCTTGACGAGCCCGACCGGACCGAACCTCGGTCCGTACGCGGCCTTGGTCCCCTCGCGGGCGGCGTTGTTGAGCCGGAATTCGATTGGGTCCATGCCGGTGGCCTGGGCGAGCTCGTCGACCACGGCTTCGACCGCATACTCCGAGATGGGCGCCCCGGGCGCCCGGTACGCGGCGACCTTGGGCCGGTTGGTGACCACGTCGTAGCCGACCACGTCGACGTGCGCTACGTCGTAGGGTGCGAACGCGCACATGCAGCCGGGCTGGACCGGCGAGCCGCCGAACGCACCCGCCTGGTACTTGAGGACCGCCTGGGCGGCGGTGATGCGCCCGTCCCGGGTGACCCCCATCTTGACCCGCACGTTGCCGCCCGAGGTGGGTCCGGTGGCCCGGAAGACCTCCGTGCGGCCCATGGTCATCTTGACCGGCTGGCACGCCTTGCGAGAGAGCCCGAGGGCGAGCGGTTCCAGGTACACCACCGTCTTGCCGCCGAAGCCGCCGCCGATCTCGGAGGGGGTGACCCGAATCTTCGAGATGTCCATGCCGAGCAGCTTCGCGCAGTAGCCCCGGACCGTGTACTGGCCCTGGGTGGTGCACCAGAGCTCCCCCTGGCCGTCCTCCGATACGCTTCCCACGCAGGCGTGCGGCTCGATGTAGCCCTGATGGACCGCCTGGGTGTCGAACTCACGCTCGATCACGATGTCGGCTTCCGCGAACCCGGCCTCGATGTCGCCCTGTCCAATCTCGACCCGCTTGACGACGTTGGAGGGCTTGTCGGGCTTCGGATCGACCCCTTCGGTGAAGAGATCGCCGTGCAGGATCGGGGCGTCCGGCTCCATCGCCTCGACGGGGTCGATCACGTGGGGCAGCACCTCGTAGTCCACCTCGATGAGGTCGAGGGCCCGGGACACGACGGTCAGGTTGACGGCGGCGACCGCCGCGACCGCGTGTCCGTCGTACAGCACCTTGCCGCGCGCGAGGATGTTCGCGGACATGTCCCGGTAGTTGACCATGGCCTCGCCGGCGGGCTCGAACCCCCCGGGGAGCGGAGGCAGGTCGGCGCTCGTCAGCACCGCCTTGACCCCCGGGAGCGCCTCCGCCTTCGAGGTGTCGAGGGAGCGAATCCGGGCGTGGGCGTGGGGGCTTCGAAGGACACCTCCGACCAGCATGTTCGGAAGGGAGAAGTCCGCGCCGAAGCGCGCCCGCCCGGTGACTTTGTCCACTCCGTCCGGTCGTACCGGCCGAGTGCCTACCCACTTGAGATTCTTGCCGTTGCTCGACATCCGTTTGGCTCCTTGTCGTCGTGGCGCGCGCGGTCCCCCGCGCGTCGCGCTTCGGGTCGGATGGGGGATCAGGCAGGTATTATGGCACGCACGATTTGCCGGGTGGTCGGCGGGATCGCCCACGTTCAGGGGCGAATCCGGCTACGGCGAACCCATCCATTCCATCGGACACATCACCAGAGGAGCGGGACAGTTGAGCGAACTCATGTTCGGGACGGGGCTCCGCAGTCCCGACGGCGTCGCGGAGTTCGCCCGCCGGGCGGAGGACCTCGGATTCGACGTGCTGGGGTGCGGGGAGCACGTGATGTTCCACGTCCCGACCGCCAACACGTTCATATCGCTGGCGGTCGCGGCCGGCGCGACCACCCGTATCCGCCTGCTGAGCGCGGTGGTCCTGCTGCCGCTCTATCCCGCCGCGCTCGCGGCCAAGATGGGGGCCGCGCTCGACGTCGCCTCCAACGGGCGCTACCACTTCGGAGTCGGGGTCGGCGGCGAGTTTCCGAAGGAATTCGAGGCGTGCGGGGTGCCCGTGCGCGAGCGGGGCGCGCGCACCAACGAGGCACTCGACGTCATCCGGCGGCTGTGGACCGGGCGGGACGTGTCGTACGCGGGCAGGTTCAATACCCTGAACGACTTCTCGATCGACCCGATGCCGGTGCAGTCGCCGCCGCCCATCTGGGTGGCCGGGCGGCGCGACGCGGCCATGAAGCGGGCGGCCCGCTTCGGGGACGGCTGGCTCCCCTACATGTACACCCCCGAGCAGCTCGCCGCGAGCACCGACAAGATCCGGGCGTTCGGCGAGGAGGCGTCGCGCGACCTCGTCGGGTTCCGTTTCGGCCTCTACATCTTCACCGCGGTCCACGAGGACGGGGACCGGGCTCGGGAGATGGCCAACTCCCGCCTCAGCCGGCAGTACGCACAGGATTTTTCCGCCCTGGTGGGAAAGTACGCCCTCGCGGGAACCCCGGCCGAGGTGACGGCGCGGCTCCGCGAGTACGTCGACGCCGGAGCGAGCATGGTGATGCTCTCTTCCGCCTGCCCGGACGACTACATCGACGAGAACATCCGCCTCATCGCGGAGGAGGTGATACCCGCGTTCCGGTAGGGAGCCTGCGCCGGGCTGCCATCCGGCAAGCGCCTCCCCGCTCCCCCGGGAGCGCAGCGGGGCGGCGGCCGGCGGCGCGGTCGCTACCAGCGGAGCCGGAAGTCGTTCCGGCCGGACGGGTCGCCGCCCCGCATCAGGAACAGGGTGCGCCGAGTGTGGTCCATGATCCCCTTCTCGTCGGCGAGCCGGCGGGCGATCTCGCGGTCGAACACCGACGTGGTCGGCATGTAGCGAAGGGTCATCCCCCGGCGGGGACGGGGGGAACGGTTCGCTTCGGAGCCGTGGGCGAGAAACACGTCGTGGAGCGAGACCTGGCCCGCCTCGAGAACGAGGTCCACGGCTTGCGACTCGTCGTACTGCGAATCCTCCAGCTCCTGGTTGAGCGTGAGATCGGGGCTCGAATTGGTGTGGTGGGAGAGCAGGCGCCGGCTCCGGTGGGAGCCGCGGATGAAGCGAAGGCACCCGTTCTCGCGCGTCGCGTCGTCCACCGCGATCCAGACCGTGCAGGTCGCGAGCGGCCGGATCGGCCAGTACTCCCCGTCCTGGTGCCACGGCGTGGCTTGGCCATCGACGGCCGGCTTGGCGAAGAAGCTCGAGTTCCAGAGGGCGAAGTCCGGCCCCAGGATCTGCTCGACCATGTCCACTACCGCCGGTATCCGGGCATGGTTGAGGAACGCGAGATCGAAGGCGAGGACGTTGGGACAGTAGTTGAGGAACTCCGGATGGCTCGCGAGGAGTCGATCGTGGTCCTCGCGGATCGCATCGATGGTTTCGTCCGGCAGCCGGTAGTCGGGTACGACGTACCCGTCTTCCCGGTATTGCTCCAACTGGGTCTTCGTGAGCATCGTCTTCGAGCTCCCTCGGTTGGTCTGTGCGGGTCCCGGCGACCCGCCCCTTCGGTCTCGAGCCCCCGGCGGCGCCATCGGGGAACGGAGAATCTTGTCACTCCCACGGAGGAGGGCTGCTCCAGTCGTTCCAGGAGGTGGTACGCGAAGTCGGGTAGCGGGCGGTGGGACCGAACCCGCCGCGCGGATAGCCGAGCGGAATGCAGCAGTGGAACGCCATCTCCGCGGGGACGCCGAACATCGCGTATACGCGGTCCATGACCTGCGGATGCAGGGTGGTGAGCACCGAGCCGATCCCCAAGGCGCGCGCCGCGAGCAGGATGTTCTGCACGGCCGGGAAGGTGGACGCCGCGGCCACTCCGGAGGGCAGTGAAAACGCGAGGACGACGAGCGGCGCGTTCGCAATTTCGTCGGCCAGCAGGGCCGGCATCCGGTACGGCGACCCGTCCGGGATGTCCGCCTTGCCGGACCAGCCATACTCGTCCCGGCGCTTTGCCCACCACGCCTCGTGGTAGAGCGCGCCGAATTCGCGGATCCGTTCCCGGCCGCGAATGACCAGGAAGCGGCCGGGCTGCACATTGGCCCCGTTCGGCGCCTTGGAACCGGCGTCGAGAATGGTACGGATCTGCTCGTCGGTGATCGGCCGCTCGGGATCGAGACGGCGGATGGCGCGCTGGGTGAACATCGCCTCTCCGATCGCCATGCCCAGGGAGTCGGGCGGCGCGAGCCGGACCATTTCGCTATCGTCGTTCATGGAATTTCGTTTCCTCCTGTAATGGCGGGGGCGTTGCACTGGCGCGTCCCGTTAGACGGGCATGCACGCACCAGTGCCTGCACGGCCTCGCGCCCAGCGCGACCGCCCTTATACCCGATGCCCGAGCCGTCCGACCACATCAACTGTTCCCTGCGCGTCAGCGCATCGGCGGCCGATGCGAAAACTCCTAGCGCGGGCGCCACGCTTCCGGCGGACTTCCCGCCGCGGGGGACCGCCGCCGCGCCCCGCGGCCTCGTTCGTCCGTCCGGCGTCGTGTCGGTCATGCTTCGCAGCAGCGCCGTCCGTCCCCGATCATGCGCCGCCGCGGCCGGTCATGCAAAGACCGGGATCCGAGATCTCAGCAGGAACAGGCCGGCAATGAGGAGATTGAGCACGTTGAATACGATCGCGGCCGAGAAGGCGGTCGTGTAGCTGCCGGTGAGGTCGAACAGCACTCCGGCCAGCCACCCTCCGAACGCCATGCCGAGCATCGTGAACAGCATGATCCAACCGAGTCGCCATCCGACCTCTCCGGCATAGAAGTAGCGCCGCACGATCAGGGCGTAGGACGGAACGATTCCGCCCTGGCTGAGTCCGAACAGGGCACACGCGACATACAGCTCGATCAACCCCTCGATCGGGATGAAGAACGCGATGGTCACCCCCTGCCCCAGCGAGCCGAGCACCAGGGTGCGGAGCCCGCCGACCCGGTCCGAGATCCAGCCGTAGGCGAGCCGGCTCACGAATCCGCTGAAGAAGACGATCGAGAGCATCTCCGCACCGCGGGCGGCGGGGTGTCCGAGGTCGGTCGCGTGCGCGACGATATGGGCCTGGGGCGTCGCCATCGCGATGCAGCAGCCGAGCCCCGCCGTGCACAGCAGGCACTGCATGGAGGTGGGAGTGAATCCGAGGGCTCGCCGCCGGCGCGTTCCGTCCCGCACGGGGCGCCGCGACACGCCCAACCTCGAGCGGAGCAGCGGGGCAAGCGGCACCATCACCAGGATGCAGGCGATGCCGACCCGGGTCCAGGTCTCACGCCAGCCGAGCTCGTCGATCCCGATCTGCAGCAACGGAGGCCACATCGTTCCCGCGAGGTACGAGCCGCTGATCACGACGGAGATCGCGATCCCGCGCCGGCGGTCGAACCAGTGGGTGATGTTCGCGACGAGCGGCACCATGATCGCGGCCATCCCCAGGAAGCCCACCAGAATTCCGAATGCGAGCAAGATCTGCCACAGGGCCGTCGCCTGGCCGGCGAGGAACAGCCCGGACGCCATCGCGATGCTCCCGGCGAGGGTGGGCCACATGACGCCGACCCGATCCGACCACCAACCCATCAGGATCCCGCCGAAGCCGAATCCGAGGAACAGCGCCGCGTAGGCGAAGGAGACACCCCCCCGGCTGGCGCCGAGATCGGCCGCGACGGGCTTCAGGGCGACGACGATGGCATAGAGCCCGCCAAACCCCACCGCCATGATGGCGAGCGACGCAAAGACCCGCGCCCAGGCATAGGCGGAATCGATGCGCGTATCCCGGGGATCCGGCGTGACGCTCACCGGCGTAGTCTACCGCGCGGAGTGTGCGGGAACCGGCTCGTTCCGATCCGGCCCGGAGGAGTCCGGCCCGTGGGCTACCGGTGATCGCGCACGATATGCTTCAGCCCCTCGAGCGCGATGGACTGCATCTCCTGATCCAATGGTTCGGCGGGGTAGACCACGTATGCCGATATCGGGAAGAACGGAGCGTCGTGCACCTCGTGGAGTCGTCCCTCCTCGATCCAGGGGTCCGCGAGCGATCGGGTGAGATAGGCTGCGCCTCCCTGGAGCAGGATGAGATTCAGGGCAACTCCCGGCAGGGGCGTCCGGATCGACGGCATGCTCTGGTCCGGAAACGCGTCCGCGTAGGCGGAACGGAAGGAGTCGCCCCAGTCCACGAAGACGTAGTCGTCACGCCAGCTCTTGTCGAGCGAGCGCTGGTCGCTGGACACCAAGATGAGCTTGTCGGTGTAGAGGGTCTCGATCTTGAACCCGGGCTTGGTTCGGGGCCGGAACGCCACCGCGATATCGACGAGCGCAGTGTCGAGCCTGTGCATGAGCAACTCCGAGTCACCGGCTTCCACCCGGAGCGCGATCTCGGGATGGCGTTCGTTCACCCATCCGATCCATTCGGTCGCGAGCCACTCGGCGAGAACGGACTGGATCCCCAGTGCACACTCGATGCGCTGCGACTCCACGAGCGAGAGGTATTGCCGCCCGCGCTCCCATGCGCGTACCGCGGTGTCCGCGTAGGGGGCCATGCGCTGCCCGGGGCCGGTCAGCACCGCCCCGTTCTTGAGTCGCTGGAACAGAACCTGGCCGGTCTGCTCCTCCAGGGTGCGGATTCGCGCGCTCACGGTCGACTGGCTCACATGGAGCCTTTCCGCCGACCGGTGAAAGCTGCCGGTGCGCGCGACGTCGAGGAAGGTCCTCAGGTGCTCGATGTTCACGGTGGGTGGACGTTCAATCAGACGACTTCAAGACCATATTCATAAGTATAGTCGTAAGTCCTGATACTGACAAGATACAATTATAAATTGAACATAATCTATGATTTGTCCGTCCAATTAGTTTTGTTTTTCGGGTCGAACCGGCGAAGCGGGCCGAGTCCGAGGCCGGAGCCGGCGCGATCTCTGCGAGAATGGTCCGGGTCCGTCCCGCAGGCCGCTGCCCTTTCCGGAGCAGGAGCCTCCGGGAACGACGACGAGGGGGATGAGGCATGACGGTGGCTCCCGAACCGTTCCGGGTCGATGTCCCGGACGCAGTGCTCGCCGATCTCGGCGATCGCCTCGCCCGCACCCGATGGCCCGATCAGATCGACGCGTACGGGTGGCGGCAGGGGGCGGAGCTCGGGGCCGTCCGACGCTATGCCGCCTACTGGGCCGACGGCTACGACTGGCGGTCAGCGGAAGCGGGGCTCAACCAGTTCCACCATTTCCGCGCTCCGATCGGCGGCCTGCGCATCCATTTCGTTCACGAGCGCTCGCCCCACGAAGGCGCCACCCCGCTCCTCGTTCAGCACGGCTGGCCGGGTTCGTTCTTCGAGTTCCACAAGATGGTCGAGATGCTGACCCGACCGGAGCGCCATGGCGGCGAGCCCGGAGATGCGTTCCACGTCGTCGCTCCGTCCCTCCCGGGCTACGCGTTCTCGCAGGCGCCGCGCGAGCCGGGCATGCACCCGGGGGCGATCGGCGAGCTGATGCACGAGCTCATGCACGACGTGCTCGGCTACGAGCGCTACGCGGCGCAGGGAGGAGACTGGGGCGCACTCGTCGCATCGGCCATGGCGCTCCGGCATCCCGAATCGGTCGTGGGGTTGCACCTCAACATGCAGGGATACCGTGCGAAGACCGGCGCCGACGCCCGCCCCCTCGACGGCGAGGAGAAGGCCTGGCTCGCCAGGGCGCGCGAGGTGTTCGCGCAGGACATGGCGTACTTCGCCATCCAGGGCACGCGCCCGACCTCGCTCGGGTATGGCCTGCACGACTCGCCGGCGGGTCTGCTCGGGTGGTTCCTCGAGAAGTTCACCGCCTGGACCGACTGCAACGGCGTCCTCGACAACGCGGTCACCCGCGACGACTTCCTGACGAACCTGATGCTCTACTGGGTGACGGGCAGCATCGCCTCCGCCGCCCGCATCTACTACGAGCACATCCACACCGGGCGGCGAGGGACGCTCGCGGCGGATGAACGGATCGAGGTTCCGACCGCGATGGCGGTCTTCCCCCGGGAGATCCTGGTCGGGCCGCGGCAGTGGGTGGAACGGGCGTACAACGTCGTCCGCTGGACGGAGATGCCCCGGGGCGGGCACTTCGCGGCGCTCGAGCAGCCCGAGCTGCTCGCGGCCGACATCCGCGCCTTCTTCCGGGGCCGCTCGCCCTGACCGAGCTCCGCGGCCGGGCCGACCCGGCCGCCCGCGGGCGGGGTCAGGTGTGCAGGATGACGCCGCGGGCGTTCACCCCTCGCTCGAGGTCCTCGAACGCCTGCGGGGCTTCGTCGAGCGCATAGGTGCGGGTCACCATGGCGTCCAGATCGAGCAGTCCCCTCCGGTAGAGGTCGAGGTACATCGGGAAGTCCACCTTGAAGTTGACGCTGCCGTACATGCACCCGCGGATCGTCTTGGAGGTGAGCGGCAGGATGAGGGAGTTCACCGAGAACCGTTCTTCCGCTCGCCCCACCCCGACCAGCACCGCCGTTCCGCCCCGGCGCGCGGCCTTGACGCAGGTCTCGATGGTCGCGGGGAGGCCGATCACCTCGAACGCGTAGTCCACGCCGATCCCGCCGGTCATCGCCATGATTTCGCGCAGCGCGTGGCCTCCCGGGGTGATCGTGTCGGTCGCGCCGAACGTCCTCGCCATCTCCATCTTCTCGGCCGAGAGGTCGATGGCGATGATCTGCTTCGCACCGGCGATGCGGCAGCCCTGGATGACGGAGAGGCCGACTCCACCGCATCCGACCACCGCCACCGTGGAGCCCGGGCGCACCGCCGCCGTCTTGATGGCCGCCCCGACGCCGGTGGTGACCCCGCATCCGACGAGGGCGGCCGCCTCGAAGGGGATGTCCTTCTCGATGGGAACGACGCAGATGCCGGGGACGACCGCCTGTTCGGCCATGTTGCCGAGGAATGACATCACCCGTACATCCTCGCCGTTACGGTGTACCCGGGTGGTGCCGTCGAGCTGGTTGCCTTCGTTGGGGGCGACCGAGCAGAGATAGGGCTCGTCGTGGACGCAATGGAAGCACTCGCCGCACTGGGGGATGAAGGAGAGCACCACGTGGTCGCCGGGACGGACGTGGCTCACCCCTTCGCCGACCTCCTCGACGATTCCCGCTCCTTCGTGCCCGAGCACGACCGGAAACGCGCTCGGAATGGTCCCGTTCAGGATGGAAAGGTCGGAGTGACAGACTCCGGTCGCCATCATCCGCACCTTGACCTCGCCGCTCCGCGGCGGGTCGAGCTCCACGTCCACGACGGCAAGTTTGTCGAGCTCGGTTGCCACTACCGCCTTCATTTGCGTCATCCCCTCTTCCGGTCAGTCAACGGTTCATTTCCCGGCGCGTGTCCGGGGCAGCAGGATCTTAGCGCGGGTTTCACAGCCTGTCGGAGATGCGGAGGCGGAGCGGAGTCCTTGCGAGGATCCCCCCCTCTCGTGAATGCGTCACCCGCGTCATCCCGATGCGGCGCCGGACGGCGCTCTCTTCCGGGCCGGCGGGGCCGGGGCTATCCCGGTTCCGCGGGCGTGATCCAGCCGACGACGCCACCCACCTTGTCCTGCACGACCGATATGCGTCCGACACCGGGCACATCGAACGGCTCGCGGCAGATCGTGCCGCCGGCGGCTCCGACTTCCCGGAGGCGCGCATCGACGTCGTCGACCGCGATGTAGGCGAACCAGTGGTCCGGCACCTCGTCCATGCCCTGGCCCTTGCATATCTCGAAGATACCGCCGACGGGCTCGCCGCCCGACATGCAGACCGTGTATTCGCCGCCGTCTCCCATCGGGAGCCGGTCGTAGGTCCAGCCGAGGGTCCGCGCGTAGAACTCCCTCGCTTCACTTGGGTTCCACGTGTTCAGCTCGTTCCAGTGAAAATGCCCGTGTCTCGTGTCCGGCATCTGCGTCTCTCCTCCTCAAGTCCATCGGGCCGCGGGGGTGCGGCTCGTTGGATCCCGCCCCGGGCGGCCGGATTCTGCGGTTCGGGCACGGCTTTGTCGATACGCAGGACGTTCCGATCGGATCGCTCGGATCCCGGAGCTCGTGGCGGCACCGATTGCGCCCTCCGCGGTTCGTTCATCGTGGTCCGGTCCCCGGCCCCTGCTCCGGCCTCGCCGGAGCCACCGTGAAACGTCCGATTCACGGTCCGGAGGCCATTCGCAGTCGCTGCCCCCGGCCGGCTGCCGTGCTCGCGCCGGAGGACCGGCTCTTCGACCTGGCCGCGCTCAGGGGTCGCGTGCGGGCGGACGGTCCACCGTGCGCGGGCAGCGTTCGTGCGCGTTCGCGAGGAGCGTGTACCGGGATCGGATACGGGCGGCCAGGGCGGCCGGCCACGCGGCGCTTTCCACGTGGTCGAGGAATCGGTCGAGAACCATCGCGAAATGGGCCTCGTGCGGGGTGTGGAGCGCGTCCGGAATGACGATCTCCTGCCCGAGGGGTGACGGCCGGCGGGCGAGCCCGGGAAAATCGGCTTGCCAGCTCGCGAGCGCCTCTTCGACCCGGGCATCGAAGCGCTTGCTTGCCCGCTTCGGGACCAGGTGCAGCTCGGCTCGAAAGGCGGTCTCCGGCCCCCGCCGGGCGACGATCTTCGCTTCCGTCCCCCGCACGGTGGTGCGGTGGGCGTCGCCGCCGCCCGCCGGCTCGATCTGCCCCCACTCGGCCCGCTGGCGCACGGCGGCGCCGCGAACCCGGTATCGGATCTCCCCGTTGCAGGCGAGGGCGAGCGTCCCACCCGTCACCCGGTCGCGAAGCGGATCGGGAAACTCCGCAAGTCCCGTGCTCGTGCGGAACAGATCGAGCGGCACCGGCGTGCTCCACCGATCCGCGCCCTCGATCTCGAAGTCGCGCTCGCGGTCGAGTTCGACGTCGTCCTCCAGCAGCCACTGCGCCTGGTCGGTCATGTGGGACTGGATATCCACCAGACCGTCGCCCTGGATCCGCGTGTCGTAGTACCAGGGAGGGCGGCGCAGCGGCCTTCCGTCTACCGCCTTGAGCAGGTGATGGACGGACCGGAGGTCGAGGACCGGTTCCTCGCCGCCGGAATCGAACCCACCGAAGAGCTCCGCGGTCGCCGCGATCCGGGGCGTGAGCCGGGCCGTCGTCTCGTGGCGGGAGGTCATGATGTCCATTGCGACCGGCGGGCCGGCGGTCGCCCGACGGAGGGAAGGAAGCGCGCAGGGATCGGTGAGCCACGGCTTGTCGGCGAGCACGTGGAACCCCGCCGCATGCAGCCTCGCGATGGCGCCGAGCTTGGGCTGGTTCCGGCCGGCGAGGACGACGACGGCTCCGTGCCGCTCCTCGACGAGCGTCCGCTCCGGGTCGCCGGATTCGTGGACATGCAGATGCCAGTCCGTCGGATGGCCGGTACGGGCGTTGAAGGAGCGGACGAGGGCAGTGAAGGCGTCGCGTTCCGGGCCGGGTCTCGCGTAGAGATGGATGGCCGGGTCCACCCGAGGGTTTCGCATCCGCAGGATGAGGGCGGCGTGGAAATGTCCGGGTTCGAGGAAGAGCAGGGTGTGCATCGCGGATAGTCGCCGGTCGGGGCTGGTGCGGATATTTGACCCATCTTGCGCCGCGGATACCAATCCGCCGGGTCGGCTCCCGGGCTCGCCGCGGTTGTGCACCGCGCACCCTCGCTGCGCCTTCTCGCCGTAGCGGCCATGTCCGCCGCGCGGCTCGACCCGCTGCCGCGCAATTCGCCGCTCCACACGTTCGCCGCGCGCGTCGCGATGAGGATTGGCGGAACCTGCGCGCGGGGGACGCTGGCCTGCCCGGCGTGCCATGATTGACGACGAGCCGCCGGGCGGGGCGGCAGTGGCAAGGAGTCGAAGATCGCAATGGAAAACGGTTGGTTCGAGGATTTTGCGGTCGGGAGGGTCTTTCGTACCCCGGGCAAGACGCTGAGCGAGGCCGAGATGCTCCAATGGGCGTTCGCGTACGACCCTCAGCCGTTTCACATGGACAAGGTCGCGGCCGGACGCTCGGTCTACGGCGGGCTCATCGCGAGCGGCTGGCTGCTCGGCACGATCGCGTTTCGCCTGTTCACGGCCCTTCGTCCCTTTGCGCCCGAGGCGAGCCTCGGTTCTCCGGGCGTGGACGAGATACGATGGCGGGCGCCGGTCCGGCCGGGTGATACGGTATGCGTGGTGGTGACGGTGGTGGATCGGAGGATGTCGAGGTCGAACCCGGACCGCGGCATCGTCCAGATGGATTGGGAAATGCTGAATCAGCGGGAGGAGGTCGTCCTCACCATGCGCGGCCCGGTCTTCGTCCGGCCGCGGCCCCCGGACGGCGGGCCGGCCGGAGAGTCCCGCTCGGGCTGAGAAGGCAGGAGCCCGGATCGAAGGACGGCGGCCCGGGGCTCCCCGACAGACGGGAGACAGGAGAAGGACATGGCGGTGAAGACCGTACGACTCACCATGGCCCAGGCGCTCGTTCGCTACCTGTGCAACCAGTGGGTGAAGACCGAGAGCGGCCGCGAACGGCTCTTCCCGGGCGTATTCGGGATCTTCGGGCACGGCAACGTGACCTGTCTCGCCGAGGCGCTGGAGGCGGTGCGGGACGAGCTTCCCACCTGGCGCGGCCAGAACGAGCAGTCGATGGCGCTCGCCGCGCTCGGCTTCGCCCGCGCTCGCCGGCGCCGGCAGATCATGGTCGCGACCTCGTCGATCGGGCCGGGGGCCACCAACATGGTGACCGCCGCCGCCGTCGGCCACTCGAACCGGCTGCCGATCCTCATCCTGTCGGGCGACGTCTTCGCGAACCGACGGCCCGACCCGGTGCTGCAGCAGGTCGAGCATTTCGCCGCCCCCAGCACGTCGGTCAACGATGCGTTCCGCTCTGTCTCCCGCTACTGGGACCGCGTCACCCACCCGGAGCAGATCGTTTCCTCCCTTCCCCAGGCGACCGCCGTGATGATCGATCCGGCCGACTGTGGCCCCGCCTTCATCGGTCTCTGCCAGGATACCCAGGAGCTCGCGTACGACTACCCGGAGGCGTTCTTCGAGCCGGTGGTCCACGTCATCCCGCGCCCGCGCCCGGATCGGGACCAGGTCGGGGCGGCGGCCCGGCTCCTCGCGGCGGCCCGGCGCCCCCTCATCATCGCGGGCGGCGGGGTCCGCTATTCGCTTGCCGAGGCGGAGCTCGCCGCCTTCGCCGCGAGCCGCGGGATCCCGGTCGCGGAGACGGTGGCGGGCCGGGGGGTGCTGGTCCACGACGACCCGGTCAACGTGGGTCCGGTCGGGGTCATCGGGTCGGCGTCGGCCAATGCGCTCGCCGCGGATGCGGACATCGTCCTCGCGATCGGGACCCGGCTGCAGGACTTCACCACCGGGTCGTGGAGCGCGTTCTCGCCGCAGGCCCGGTTCGTCGCCGTCAACGCCGCGCGCTTCGATGCGGTCAAGCACCGCGCGGCGCCGGTGGTGGGCGACGCGCGCGAGGGGATCGCGGAGCTCGACGCGGCCCTCGGCGACTGGTCGGCCGAGCCGGACTGGACGGCGCGGGCGCGGCGCGAGTACGCGGAGTGGAACCGCACCGTCGACGCCGCCACCCGCCCCGGCAACGCACCGGTCCCGAGCTACGCCCAGGTTATCGGAGCGGTCAACCGGGCGGCCGGCGAGCGAGACCTCGTGCTTACCGCGGCGGGGGGGCTGCCCGGGGAGCTCATGAAGAACTGGAAGGTCAAATCTCCCGGCACGTTCGACCTCGAGTTCGGGTACTCGTGCATGGGGTACGAGATCGCGGGCGGCTGGGGAGCGGCGATGGCCGACCCCGACCGGGCGGTGTACGCCCTCGTCGGGGACGGCTCCTACCTCATGATGAACTCGGACATCTATTCCTCCGTCCTTACCGGACACAAGCTGATCGTCGTGGTCTGCGACAACGGGGGCTTCGCGGTGATCGACCGCCTGCAGAACTTCAAGGGCGGGGCTTCGTTCAACAACTACATCCGCGACAGCCGCCTCGCCGGAGAGCCGTTCGCGGTCGACTTCGCGGCCCACGCCCGGGCGATGGGCGCGCAGGCGCGCCGGGTGCAGAGCATCGGGGACCTCGAGGACGCCCTCGAGTGGGCGCGGGGGACGGACCGCACCACCGTCATCGCCCTCGAGACGGACGGGACGGTCTGGACCCCGGGCGACGCCTGGTGGGATCTCGGGGTGCCGGAGGTGAGCGCCCGCGAGGCGGTACGCGACGCACGGGCCGAGCACGAGGCGGGGCGGACCCGCCAGCGGATCGGGGTGTAGGACCATGAAGCAGGCACGCCTCGGCGTCGCGCCCATTGCGTGGACGAACGACGACCTGCCGCAGCTCGGCGGCGACACCTCGCTCGACACGTGCCTCGCGGAGATGGCCGAGGCCGGCTACTCCGGCACCGAGACCGGGGGCAAGTACCCCCGGACCGCGAACGAGCTCGGGCCGATCCTCGAAAGGCACGCTCTCGCGCTCGTGTCGGGCTGGTATTCGGGAGAACTGCTCCACAACTCGGTCGAAGAGGAGATGAAGCGGGCGGAGGGCCAAGTCCGGTTATTCCGCGAGCTCGGCGCCTATGCGTTCGTGTACGGCGAGACCGCGAACTCCATTCAAGGCCGACGCGAGGTGCCGCTTTCCCGCCGTCCGTCCCTGACGAACGCCGCGATGGCGGACTACGGCCGGCGCGTGGACGAGTTCGCCGCGTGGGTCAACGAGACGTGCGGGGCGCCGTTCGCCTACCACCACCACATGGGAGCCGTCGTCCAGTTCGAGGACGAGGTCGAACGCTTCCTCGCGCGCACCGCGGACGAGACGGGCCTGCTGTTCGACACCGGGCACCTCCAGTTCGCGGGCGGGGATCCGATCGCAGCGATCGCCCGCTGGGGCTCTCGCATCCGCCACGTCCATTGCAAGGACGTGCGGGCCGACGTGCTCGCGGGCATCGATTGGGAGCGGGACTCGTTCCTCGATGCCGTATTGGCCGGCGTCTTCACCGTTCCCGGCGACGGGATGATCGATTTCGGCGCCGTCGCCCGCGAGCTGATGGCGGTCGGCTACGAAGGCTGGTTCCTCGTCGAGGCGGAGCAGGACCCGGCCAGGGCCAATCCCCTCGAGTACTCGGCGAAGGGCCGGGCGGCGCTCGCCGGAGCCCTCACCACCGCCGGCTACGAGGTCGTCGCGTAGCGGACCGCTCGGAGCGGCAGTCCCGGACGGCGGTCAGAAGGAGGAATTGGGCTCCTTCAGGAACTCGATCTCCTCCGGGGTCGACTCGCGCCCCAGCACCTCGTTGCGGTGCGGGAAGCGGCCGAACCGGTCGACGATCTCCTTGTGTCGCACCGCGTAGCCGAGGGTGTCCTCGTCGTCGAGGGCGGCGAAGAGCTCGACGGACCGCGCCTGTTCGGCCGGGTCCTCGCTGTGCTCGAAGGGGAGATAGAGAAACTTCCGCTCGTCCGTCGACATTCTCCGGTCGAATCCGCGCTCGATCGCTTCCCTAGCGAGGCCGATGGCCGTCGCGTCGGCCGCGAACGACCGTGGATCGCGCCGGTAGACGTTGCGCGGAAACTGGTCGAGGGCGATCACCGCCGCGAGCATCCCGCGCGCAGTCGTCCGCCAGCTTGCCGGCACGTGGTCCCGGAGGGCCTCGTGCAGCGCGAGGAAGCGTTCCCGGACCCGATGGTCCACCGCCCCGCCGCCCCCGAACCAGTCGTCGGGGGTGAGCTCGCCGAACCAGAAGCCGAGGACTTCATCGATGTGCGACGGGTCGGGACTCACGTGGCTTCCTCCTCTCCGGCGCCGGCGGCTTCGTCCCGATGGGCATCCGCCATTTCCGCAAGCGAGGTGAAGTAGAAGTCGACGTCCGGTGGCTCCTCGACCGCACGCGTCGCCCCGAACCCGCCCGTCCCCGCCCGCCGGTGGATCCAGGTGGTGGCGACGCCGAGGGAGCGGGCGGTCGCGCAGTCGTGGAACAGGCTCTCCGCGGTGTGCAGGATTCCGCTCTTGGCCACCCCGAAGTCACGCTCGAGGTGTTCCAGCATGTAGCGAAAGTGGCGCGGGTCGGGCTTGTAGGAGCCGATGTCCTCGGCGGTGTAGATCGCGTCGAACTCCACTTCGAGCTCTTCGTTGCTGGCCGCGAACCCGGCCCGGTGGACGTTCGACAGGATGACCAGCCGGTAGTGTCGCTTGAGGTACCGGAGCGACTCGGCGGAGTCGGAAAAGGCCGGCCAGTCCGGAACGGAGTTGCCGAATGCCCGAGCGAGTTCCGGGTCCGGATCGATTCCCCAGTCGCGGGCAATCGCGGCGTGGACCCCGGCGAGGATCTCGGGGTAGAGGGCTCCCGGCGCGCGCGCCTGCTCCTCGTGCTCGTGGCGGCCGAACGCGGCGACCCGTTCACCCGCATCGATCGCTCGCCCGGCCCGCGCGGCGAGGGGCTCTAGGGCCGCCGCGATGCCGGTCTCCCAATCGATGAGGGTGCCGTAGCAATCGAAGGTCAGGGTGTCGAAGTCGGCGAGCTTCATGCCGGGGTCTCCTTCTGGCGGGCAAGCCCATCGGCCCGCACTTCGTCCAGGGTCGCGGCCGGGGACAGCGCCTGGGGGTCCGTCACCACCTCGATGAGCGAGAGCCCGCGATGGGCGAGCGCTTCGTCGAGTGCCGCGTCGAACTCCTCGTCGGTCTCCACCCGGACCCCGTGGCCGCCGAAGCTGCGGGCGAGCATCGCGAAGTCGGGATTGGCGAGCCCGGTCCCGTGCACCCGCTCCGGGTAGTGGCGTTCCTGGTGCATGCGGATGGTCCCGTACATGCCGTTGTTGGCGACGATGACGGTCAGATCGGCGCCGTACTGGCTGGCCGTCGCGAGCTCCTGGCCGGTCATGAGAAAGCACCCGTCGCCCGCGAAGCAGACCACCTGGCGGTCCGGGTGGACGAGCGCGGCGGCGACCGCCGCCGGCACCCCGTAGCCCATCGACCCCGAGGTCGGGGCGAGCTGGGTACGGTACGCACGGTACTCGAAGTAGCGGTTCACCCACGCCGCGTAGTTCCCGGCCCCGTTGCACACGATGGCGTCTTCGTCGAGGCGTTTCCGGGTGCGGGCCACCGCGTGCTCGAGCCTTGCCCGACCGGGAGTGGGGCGAGGCTGCGTGCCGGCCCGGTACTCGGCCGCGCACTCCCGGGCCCAGGTCCGGCGGGAATCACCGGCGGCGGGCGTCAGCTCCGCGATCGCGGCCGCAAACGAAGCGGCCGATGCGTTGACCGCGAGGTCCGGCCGGTACACCCGGCCGAGCTCCTCCGCCCCCGCGTGCACGTGCACGAATCGGCTCGCCGGGTTGGGGATGTCGACGAGGGAGTATCCGTTCGTCGTGATCTCCCCGAGCCGGCTGCCGAGGGCGATCAGCAGGTCGCATCGGCGGAAACGGTCCACGATCCGGGGACTGATCCCGATGCCGGCGTGGCCGCAGTAGTTCGGGTGTCGGTTGTCGATGTAGTCCTGGCAGCGGAATGAGGCGCTGACCGGCACGTGGTGCGCCTCGCAGAAGCGCGCGAGGTCACGGGCGGCGGCAGCCGACCAGCCCCCGCCCCCGACGATCAGCATCGGCCGTTCGGACTCCGCGAGGAGCTTCCCGAACGCCTCCACGTCGTCCGCCGCCGCCTTCGGGATCCCGGGCACGGCGGGGCGGGCGTCGGGTACGTCCGCGCGGGCCGAGAGCACGTCCTCGGGCAGGGCCAGCACCACCGGCCCCGGCCGTCCGGATGCCGCGGTATGGAAGGCACGGCTCACGTACTCCGGGATTCGCTCCGTCGTGTCGACCTGGGCCACCCACTTGGCCATCTCGCCGTACATGCGCCGGTAGTCCATTTCCTGGAATGCCTCGCGGTCCAGCATCCCGCGGCCGACCTGGCCGATGACGAGGACGAGGGGGGTCGAATCCTGGAACGCAACGTGGATCCCGGCCGCGGCGTTGGTCGCCCCCGGGCCGCGGGTGACCATGCATACCCCGGGCCGGCCGGTGAGCTTGCCGTACGCTTCGGCCATCATCGCCGCGCCGCCCTCCTGGCGGCAGACCACCGTCTCGATCCCGGGAAGGTCGTGCAATCCGTCGATCGCGGCGAGAAAGCTCTCGCCCGGTACGAGGAACACGCGGTCGCAACCCTGGATCGCGAGCTGGTCGGCGAGGATGCGACCGCCGTGGCGAAGGTTACGCATCGCCCGGTCCTCGGGACGTCCGCGAGGCCGGTTCATCCCGCCGGATCGGGGAGAAGTGAGGTTCCGGCAACGGTGCAATCGCGGGGGACCGGGCGATCCTGATCATCGATGTTCCCATTCGTCTTCGATGTCGAGCGGAGGAGGGCGGATTCTAGCCCGCCCGCCCCGCCGGTCTCGTAGGGTGGGCTCCGACCAAGGTATCCTTCCTCTCATGCCGTTGCTGAGGACGCGGGGGATTGGCGCCGCCGTCGGCGCCGAGGCCCTGTTCGAGGATGTCGAGCTCGCCCTCGAGGCCGGTGAGCGGATCTGTGTGACCGGCCGGAACGGGGCGGGCAAGTCCACGTTACTCTCCATACTGGCCGGCCTCCGGGAGCCCGACGCGGGCTTTGTCGAACGCCGGCCGGGGCTCAGGGTGTCTCTCGTTCCCCAGGTGCTGCCGGCCGGACTCGGTGGGTCCGCCCGCGATGTCGTTCGGGGAGGATTCGCGGGCGTGTCGGAGGCGGAGCACTGGGAGCGCGAGTGGCGTGCGGACCACGCCCTCAAGGAAGCCGGAATCGACCCGGACGCCGCTTTCGAGTCGCTCTCGGGCGGCTACCGCCGGCGCTTGCTGATCGCACGCGCCCTGGTAACGGAGCCCGATCTCCTGCTCCTCGACGAGCCGACCAACCACCTCGACATCCCGGCCATCGAGGGGCTGGAGCGGCTGGCCGCAGGACTTGCCGGCGGCCTCGTGTTCACGACCCACGATCGCGCGTTCCTCGAGCGGCTCGCGACCCGGATCGTGGAGATCGACCGGGGCCGGGTCACTTCCTGGCCGGGGGACTACTCGAATTTCCTTCGCCGGCGCGACGAACGCTGGGAGGCCGAGGAACGCGAGGCGGCGCGGTTCGATCGGCGGCTCGCGAGTGAGGAGGCGTGGCTTCGCCAGGGCGTCAAGGCGCGTCGGATCCGGAACATGGGTCGTCTCCGGCGGCTCGTCGAGATGCGCGAGGAGCGCCTCGCCCGGCGGGTCCGACCGGATCCGTCGAAACTCAAGCTCGGTCTTGCGAGGGGCGAGCGGTCCGGGAGGCGGGTGATCGAGGCCGAAGACGTCGCCTTCGGCCATGAAGGAGCACCGGTCGTGGATGAATTCTCCTGTCTCGTCGAGCGCGGAGACCGGGTGGGGATCATCGGACCGAACGGCATCGGAAAGACCACCCTCGCCCGTCTGCTGATTGGGGACCTCGAGCCCTCGCAGGGCCGGATCCGGCACGGCACGGGTCTCGAGATCGCCTATTTCGACCAGGAGCGCGAGCGGCTCCCGGAAGATGCCACCGTCAAGGACGCAGTGGCCGACGGCGGGGAGTACCTCACCGTGCGCGGGGAATCGGTCCACGTGCTGGGC
The DNA here is from genome assembly GCA_965223775.1 of Gammaproteobacteria bacterium. Classification (GTDB taxonomy): domain Bacteria; phylum Pseudomonadota; class Gammaproteobacteria; order HK1; family HK1; genus JAJDXW01. The sequence goes on from OZ245021.1 coordinate 855,225, forward strand.
TATCTCAAGGACTTCCTGTTCTCGGCGCGGCGCGCGCAGGATCGGGTCCGGGCGCTGTCCGGGGGCGAGCGCAACCGGCTGCTGCTCGCCCGTCTGTTCGCACGGCCGTCGAACCTGCTCGTGCTGGACGAACCCACCAACGACCTCGACCTGGAGACCCTCGACGTGCTCGAAGAACGCCTCGGAGAGTTCGAGGGCACCCTGCTGCTGGTCAGTCACGACCGGGCGTTCCTCGACAATCTGGTTACGAGCCTTTTCGTCCTCGAAGGCGGCGGGCGGGTCGGCGAGCACACCGGAGGCTACGGCGACTGGATTGCGTGGTCACGGGCCGCCGAAGCGCGGGGCCGGGTCAAGCCGGTTGCGGGAAACGGCGGATCCGCGGGGCGGCGCCCTTCGCGGCCGCGGCGCCGGGACGGCGGCTCCCGCCGCCCCTCGTTCTCCGAACGCCGGGAGATGGAGGCGCTGCCGGAGCGGATCGAGGCCCTCGAGGGCAGCATTGCGGCGTTGCACGAGAGCCTTGCCGACCCTTCCTTCTATCGAGAGCCTTCTTCGGTCATCGCCGGTGCGCGCCGGGCGCTCGGGGAAGCCGAGGTGGAGCTCGAGGGAGCCTTCGAGCGTTGGAGCGACCTCGAGCGCCGGGCAATGGGGCACGAGCCCGACGGGGATTGTTCCGGAGGCGGCGATTAATGTTCGGTAACGGCCGGCCGATGGATGCCCATTCTCCAATCCACTACCATTCGATCGTACCGGAACCTCGGGAGCCGTTGCGCCCGGGAAAACCGGGGCCGAACGGAGGCTGCGACCGGCAGTCTCGTTCGAGACGACCCATCGGTATCGAACTGGAGGATACGGCAATGGCCGATCAAACATCCGCTCTCACGAAGTTCGCGGTGGCCGGTGCGCTGACCGCCGCCCTCGCCGCTGCTCCGATCGCCGGCGCGCTCGCGGCCGAAATGGAGAAGTGTTACGGCGTGGCCAAGGCCGGCATGAACGACTGCAAGGCCGGAGAAGGCACTACCTGCCAGGGGAGCTCGACCATGGACGGCCAGAAGAACGCGTGGGTGCTGACGCCCGCCGGTCTGTGCGAGAAGCTGGTCGGCGGCAGCCTCACCGAAGGTTGATCAGCGGAGCTTCGCGGACTCCCGCAATACGACGGGGCCGCCGGCCGTGCGTAACGGTGCGCCGACTCCGGCGCCGGCCGGCGCCCCGATCTCTACCCGTCCGCCGCCTGACCGGGCGGGGGTAGGACTGAAGGCCGAACACTACCGCACGATTCTCGACACCCGGCCGGATCTCGGTTGGTTCGAGGTCCACCCCGAGAACTACATGCTCGATGGCGGGCCGCCGCTTCGCTACCTGGAGGCGGTCCGGGCCGACTACCCCCTGTCCCTGCACGGGGTGGGCATGTCGCTTGGCTCCTGCGATCCGCCGCCTCCGGATCACCTGGATCGGCTGAAGGCGCTGGTCGATCGCTTCGAACCCTTCGTCGTTTCCGAGCATCTCTCATGGAGCCGGATCGGGAATCGTTTCCTCGCGGATCTGCTGCCGGTGCCGATGACCCGCGAGGCGCTCGACGTGATGGCCGGCAACGTGGCGCGGGCCCAGGATCACCTCGGGCGGCGCATGCTCATCGAGAACCCCTCGACCTATTTGCGGTTCGACCGCGAGGAAATCCCCGAGCCGGAGTTCCTGGCCGAGCTCGCTCGGCGCACCGGCTGCGGACTCCTGCTCGACGTGAACAACCTGTTCGTGTGCGCGAGCAACCACGAATTCGACGCTTGCGCATGGCTCGAGGCGTTCGCGCTGGATGCGGTCGAGGAGATCCACCTCGCCGGGCATGCGGTGGATGAAGCCGATGGCCACGCGATCCGGGTGGACGACCACGGCTCCCCGGTGATCGAGGAAGTGTGGTCGTTGTACCGTGAGGTCATCGGCCGGCGGGGTGCGGTGCCGACCCTTATCGAGAGAGATGCGAACCTTCCGCCGTTCGAGGTGTTGCTGGCCGAAGCCCACCACGCGGATCGGGTCGCTCGCGAGGCGCTTGTCGCTTCGAGCGGCGCCGTTGTCCGTTCCGGCTGAAATGGCGGACACTCCCGACCGCGCCGCGTCGCGGGCGCCCGCGCCGGAGCGTTCGGCGGGGGACCTGGCCGCCCTGCAGGCCGCGTTCGCGGCGGCAATGGCCGGCCAGGGCGACGATGCGGTTGCTTCCACCTTGTCTCGCCGGAACGGCCTTCCGTCCAGCACTCGTCTCGACATCTATCGCAACAACATCGCATCGGCGCTCGTGCGTTCGCTGGAAGGGCTTTATCCCGCTCTCGTCCGGTTGATGGGGGAGGGCTTCTTCTCCCGGGTCGCGCGCGACTACGCCCGCGCCCATCCTCCGCCCCACGGCCGGCTTCTCGAGTACGGATTCGACTTCCCCGAGTTCGTGGCCTCGTACGAGGCAGCCGGCGGCTATCCATGGTTCGTGGACGTGGCCCGCCTCGAGCTCGCCTGGCATCGGGCCTACCTGGCAGTCGATGCGGCACCGCTCCGGACGGATGAGCTCGCGGCCGTACCTCCGGAGCGGATGGCCGCCCTCGAGCTTGTTCCGCATCCATCCTGCCAGCGGCTGGCCTCGCGGTATCCGGTCTCGAACATCTGGCGCATCGCGCTCGAGGACCAGGAGGCGGAAACTCCGATCGAGGTCGAAGGGGGGGCGGAGTGGCTGCTGGTGGTCCGGCCCGGGGCCGAGGTCGAGGTGCGCACGCTCGCGGAATCCGGATTCACGTTCCTCGGAGCCCTTGCCAAGGGCCGTACGCTTGGCGCAGCCTATGAGTCGGCGTGCTCGGTGGACCCGGGGTTCGACCTCCAGGCCCACCTCTCCGGACTGCTGGCCGGCGAGACATTCGCCGAGTTTCGACTGGCCCCGTGAACGGTGAGGCCGGTCCCGAATCGGGAGGGAGACAGAAGATGACTCGACAAATCGGCGGAGCCGGCGGCCTCGCGGGGCTCCTCGACCGGCTGTACGCGATTCCGGCCTGCATTCCGGACTGGTTCCTCCGGCTCTTCGCGCGGGTGGCCATCGCTCCCACCTTCTTCATCTCGGGACAACTGAAGGTGACCGGATTCACCGTCACCGACAGCACGATCTTCCTGTTCGAGCACGAGTTCGGGCTGCCGATGCCGGTGGTCGCCGCCCACCTCGCGGCGCTCGCGGAGAACGTCCTGCCGGTCCTGCTGGTGGTGGGGCTCGCCACCCGGCTCTCCGCCCTGGCGCTGTTCGTGATGACCATCGTCATCCAGTTCGTGGCGCCGGGAGGGTTCTGGAACTTCCACATCCTGTGGTTCTTCGTGCTCCTCTACATCGTGGCCCGCGGCCCGGGCTGCCTCTCCCTGGACCACCTGATCGCGAAGAAGTATCGGGGTTGACCGCGGTGCGGTGCGGTGCGACCCGCCCCGCTTCGTTCAGCCGGCGAGGAACGGCATGGCGATGATGAGGCCGGCGAGGGATACGGTGCTCGTGGCCCACATCGCCATCATTCGCTTCTCCAACCGGGCGAGGGCCGCGTTCATCTCGTCCCGGGTCGGATAGTTCTTGAGGTCCTCCTTGGTGGCGAACTTGAGTGCCAGGCGTTCCACCCAGTCTTCCATGTTCGTGGCTCGCTCGAGGTCCTCCTTGGTGGCGAAGTGTTCGAGGTCCTCTTTGGTGGCAAAGCGCTCGAGGTCTTCCTTCGTGGCAAAGCGCTCAAGGTCCTCCTTGGTGGCGAAGCGTGCCAGGTCGGCCTTGGTCGCCAGCTCGGAGTACCTGATCACCACGACCTCGTTGATCGCTTCGGCATGCGCCTCGGCCTGACCGCGCTCGACGCCTGCCGCTTCGAGCTTCCGGGCAACGGCGAGGGTATCGATTCCGCGAATCGCCATCGCTGCTTCCTGTAGTCTACTCTCGGGGGGCAACGTGGATCATCCTCCGCGAAGCGGCTCGGGAATAGAGCGCTTTGCCCTTTCGTCCGTAGGAATTCGTCCCGAACGTACCGGGGCGACGTCCTGTCCCGCATGGCCGTTGTTGCCCCCGTCCCTTCAGTCTCCCGGAACGGTTCCGGGAGGCAGGCTCTCGACGAACGCGCAGATGTCGCGGGGGCGCGTCAGCCAGACCTCGTCTCGATGTCGCTTCAGGTGCTCGAACACCCGGCGGAGCTGACGGATCCGGTATGGCCGGCCGACCACGAACGGGTGCAGGGAGATCGGGAAGACCAGCGGCTGCCCTTCGCTCTGGCGCATCATCTCGTCGAATCCGTCAATCAGCATGTCCGTGAACTCGCCCGACGTGTACCGGTACCAGATCACCCCGCGCGTGTCGTTGCACTCGATGGGGTAGGGCATGGAGAGGATCCGGCCGCCCCGCGTCTTCATCCAGATGGGCTGGTCGTCGCAGGTCCAGTCCATGAAGTAGCGATAGCCCGCCTCCTGCAGCAGGTCCACGGTCACCGCCGAATTCGACAGCCAGGGGCTCATCCATCCCGCGGGCGGTGCGCCCTCGTGCCGCTCGATGGTGCGGGTCACCTCGTCGATCAGGGTCCGCTCCGCGCCCTCGTCGAGCCCGCCCTGCTCGTCGCTGTTGGTAACCCCGTGACCGAGGATCTCGTCGCCTCGGCGTTGCAATGCCTCCGGGATGTCCGGGTAGAGGTCGTAGACCGCGGTGTTCATCTGGGCCTGGGCGGGAATTTCGAGCTCGTCGAAGAGCTCCAGGAGACGCCAGATGCCGACGCGGTTTCCATAGTCGCGCCAGGAGTAGATGCTGTGGCTCTCCGCCTGGTCCGGCGGAGCGATGGCTGCGCCCTTGCCGCGGCCGAAGCGAAACGCTTCGATGTTGAGCGCGACGTAGACCGCGAGCCGCTTGCCGCCCGGCCAACTGTAGTCGGGCCGATCGAGAATGCTCCGGTACGCGTAGCGTCCATGGCTCTCCAGCGTCATGTCGTGTTCCTCCCCGGTAATGGCGGGCTCCCCGCCGGATTCTCCCGCGGTTCGCCGAGTCCGGCGTCCGGCGTCCGGCATCCCGGACCCGAGCCGGGGGCGGGAGCGCAGGATCGGATGATAACGATCCGCGCACGCGCCATGCGAAGCGGTGCATCCGATACCATGCGATCCGGGAATGGCTCGGCGAGGGTGGGCCGCAGCTCGAACCGATGGGACGCAGATCCTCCAGATCGAAGGCGCGCAAGGGGAAGGATCCGGGGGCCCGCCTCCCGGCGCGCCTGCGGCCGAGGGCGGCGGCCCGTCTTGCCGAACGGTTTCGGCAGGCTTCCCTGGACCACCGGGCCGGGCGGTTCGCCACGGCCGAAGCAGGCTACCGCGAGGTGCTCGCGGCCGCACCGGAGTTTCCCGGCGCGGCATTGAACTATGCGCTGCTCGCGCGTTCGACCGGCCGGCTCTCCCTCGCCCTCGAGCTCGCGGGGCGGGCGGTCGCGAGCCAGCCGAGGGAATCCGCCGCGCACGCGACCTTCGGGAATCTGCTCCTCGAGCGGGAGCGGGTCCGCGATGCGGTGGCCGCCTATCGAACCGCCCTCGAGCTCGATCCGGGTCACGTCAACGCGCGCTTCAACCTCGGCGGCGCGCTCCGGCGGTCGGGTGAGCCCGAGGCCGCGGTTTCCGAGTTCCGCCGGCTCGTCGAGCGGTTTCCCGAAGATCCCGAGTTCTGGATCGGTCTGGGCGGCGCGCTGCTCGACGCGGGGTCGCTGCGCGACGCAATGGAGGCGCACCAGCGGGCGCTCGTCCTCTCCCCGGACCACCCGGACGCGCTGACCGAGCTCGGGCTGGCGCACGTCGACGCGGGCGAGTTCGAGGAGGCCGGGCGTTGCTACCGCCGGGTCATCGACGGCCGCCCCAGCCATCCCCATGTCTGGCTCAACTATTCCAAGACCCGGCGCTTCGTCCCCGCCGATCGCCCGGAGATCGAGGAGGCGGAGGAGGTCGCGGAACGGCTGGACGCACGCTCGGCCCCCGGCCCGGAGCGCGGCGACGTGCATTTCGCTCTTGGCAAGATGTACGACGATCTCGGTGAGTACGACCTCGCGTTCGAGCACTTCCGGCGGGGAAACCAGATCCTCGAGCGTCACACGCCGTTCGATTCCGGTGAGCTGGACCGCCTGGTGGAGGACATCGAGGCCGGTTTCGACGAAGCGTGGTTCGACCGGGTGCGGGGGTGGGGGGACCCCTCTCCGCGGCCCATCTTCATCGTGGGGATGCCGCGCTCCGGCACGACCCTGGTCGAGCAGATCCTCGCCTCCCACCCCGAGGTGCACGGGGCGGGCGAGCTCATCCGCATCCCCAACCTCGCGCAGGGGCTCCTGGGGTCGGGGGGCTCCGGGCTTCGCGTGGCCGCCGCCGCCCTGGCGCGGGCGGACCTCGAGGCAGCGGCCCGGGACTACCTCGACTACGTCGATGCGCGTGCCGGAGCCGCGGCGAGGACGACGGACAAGCTCCCGGAGAACTACCGTCATCTCGGGCTCATTGCCGCGATGCTGCCCAACGCCCCCATCGTGCACGTCAGCCGCGACCCGATGGACGTCTGCGTTTCGAACTACCTGGTCCGGTTCCAGTGGGGACATGCCTACTCGTACGACTTCGCTTCCCTGGCGTGCGAGTACCGCGCCTACGAACGCCTGATGCGCCACTGGCGGGCCGTGCTCCCCTCGCCCGTCCACGAGCAACCCTACGAGTCCCTCGTCGAGTCCTTCGAATCCGAGAGCCGGCGGCTGGTCGAGTTGTGCGGGCTCGACTGGGACGATCGGTGCCTCGACTTCCATCTCACCGAGCGTTCGGTGCACACCGCGAGCGGCTGGCAGGTACGCCAGCCGATCTACCGGCGGTCCGTCCACCGCTGGCGGAACTACGAGCGGCACCTCGGACCGCTCCGCGAGGCGCTCGGCGAGGCCGGAGCTTCCTCCCCGTGAAAGAAGGGCCGAGCGGCCCTTACAATGCCCCGATGAGCGATTCCGACCGCATCCTCGCGACCTACGAAGTGCGATCGACGCCGGGCGAGGTGGCCGGGCTCGCCCGCCGCATCGCCTACGAGCAGACCGTGGAGCTGCCGCCGTACCTGGTGACGGACCCCGTGGTGTGCGAGCGGGTGCTCGGGCGGGTCGAGACGGTCTCGTCCCTCGATGCCGCTGCCGAGCCGGCCGCGCCGCGCCCCGCCGGGGCCTCCCACCGCGTCGTCATCAGCTACACGGGGGATCTCGCGAACGGACAGCTTCCGCAGCTTCTCAACCTTCTCTACGGCAACGTGTCGCTGTATCCCGGGGTTCGTCTCGTCGATTTCTCGCTGCCTCCCCAAGTCGTCGCCGAGTTCGCGGGACCCCGGTTCGGCGTAGAGGGGCTGCGGCGGATCACCGGGGTCCGCGGGAGACCCCTGCTCGCCACCGCGCTCAAGCCGCGTGGGCTCCCGGTGGCGGAGTACTCCCGCATCGCCGGCGAGTTCGCGCTCGGCGGCGGAGACCTGGTCAAGGATGACCAGAACCTCGTGACCGACTTCGCGGGATTCCGCGAGCGAGTGCTCCGGTGCCGGGACGCGGTGGCGAACGCAAATGCCCGCACCGGCCGGAACTGCCTCTACTTCCCACTGGTATCGGCCCCTCTCGAATCGATCGAGCTCCATTTCGACTGCGTGCGGGCCGCCGGGCTGCGCGGCGTACTGCTCTGTCCCGCCGTCCTGGGGCTCGATACGGTGCGCGCGCTTGCCGCCCGCCACGGTCTCGTCCTCATGGCTCATCCGAGCCTCGCCGGCGGGCTCGTGCAAGGGATGAGCCTGCCCCTGGTACTCGGGACCCTCTTTCGGCTAGCGGGGGTCGACATCTCGGTGTTCCCGGACGCGAGCGGGCGCTTCGGCTTCGCCGCGGGCGCGTGCGGTGCGATCCGCGAGCGCCTTGCCGCCCCTCTGGGCGAGCTGGCTCCGGCGTGGCCGTGTCCGGCCGGCGGGCTGCAGTTCGACGGAATCGAGGCGGCCTGCGCCGGCTACGGCGCGGACTCGGTGCTGCTCGTCGGCGGCGCGCTGCTGGGCCACGCGCCGCGGCTCGCGGACGGGACCCGGGCGTTCGCGGAACGGATCGCGGGGTGCTTTCCGGCGCATCGCGTCGAGCCCGCGGCCCGGGAGGAGCCGCCGGCCGAGTCCGAGTTCCTGCCCTTTCGGCCGGGGTACGAGTGGGGCGGCCGCGAGAGCTCTCCCTACAAGACCGCCGCGGCCGATTCGCACGCTCCACCGTTCCGGGGGGTTCGCCGCGTCGAGCTGGTAGGCCGCTTCGGAGAGCCGACCCGGAGCGATCTCCGCTACTTCGAGGTCGAGGCGGGTGGGAATACCAGCCGCGAGAGGCATGTCCATTCCCACATCATCATCGGCGCCCGCGGCGAAGGGCGGCTGGTGACGGGAAGCGGGGAGGTCGTGGTGAAGCCGAACGACGTAGCGTTCCTCCCGCCCCTGGAGTCGCATCAATTCAGAAACGAAACGGCCGATCCGTTCGGCTTCTTCTGCATCGTCGACCATCGCCGGGATCGGCCTTTTCCGGCCTGAGGGGCGCGCCCGCTCCCGGGCGCGCGTCGCGCGGCTAGCCCGAAAAAATCGCCGATTCTCGTCGCGAGGGCGCCGCGAAGCTGCGAAGCAGAATGCCGTGGTAGCGGGCCGCACGGACTGAACGGCGCCGAAGGCGCAGCCGACACTAGCGCGTTCGCGCTGTCGAAGCGGCTTGCGGGAGTACGGCCCGCTACCGCGGCGAGCTTGGGAGCGCGAAGCGACAGATTGGCGTCCGCTAGCCAAGAAATCGGTGATTTTTCCGGACTAGGGCCGGTACTGGCGCTCCAGCATCTCCCGGCGCTCCTGCGCCTCGACCGACAGGGTGGCAATCGGCCGTGCCTCGAGACGTCCGAGCCCGATCGGATCCCCCGTCTCCTCGCAGAATCCGTAGCTCCTGTCCTCGATGCGGCCGAGCGCCTCGTTGATCTTGCGGATGAGCTTGCGGTAGCGGTCCCGGGTGCGAAGCTCGAAGCTCATCTCGGTCTCGCGGCTCGCCCGCTCCGCCTCGTCGCTCACTTCACGCTGCTGGTCCCGCATCGATTCCAGGGTCTGCTCGGATTCGTCCAGCAGCGCCTGCCGCCAGTCGTTCAGCTTGCGGCGGAAGTATTCGGTCTGCAGGGGACCCATGTATTCCTCGTCGCCGTTCGGCATGTAGCCTTCGGGCAGTTCCGGGGAAACAGGAGGAGCGGCCGGAGATGCACCTTGCGGGGTGGGAGACGCGGCATCGGCCGTCTTCGCCGACCTCGAGCCGCGGGCGGCGCCGGTCCGGGCCCTGGACTCTCCGGACTTCTCTCCCGACTTCGCGCCGGACTTCGCGGCGGGCTTCGCGGCGGGCTTCGCGCCGGGCTTCGCGGCGGGCTTTGCGGCGGGCTTCGCGGCGGGCTTTGCGGCGGGCTTCGCGGCGGGCTTCGTAGCGGGCTTTGCGCCGGGCTTCGCCGCGGGCTTTGCGGCGGGCTTTGCGGCGGGCTTTGCGGCGGACTTCGTAGCGGGTTTCGCGGCGGACTTCGCGCCGGGCTTTGCGGCGGACTTCGTAGCGGGTTTCGCGGTGGGCTTCGTAGCGGGCTTCGCGGTGGGCTTCGCCCGGGACTTGGCTGCCGTCCCGGTCCGCGAGACGCTCCTCTTCTTCCGGCCGGCGGGCGCCGTGTCGGCTCCCCGAGCGCCGGCGCTCGATTCCGGAACGTCGCCCGGGGGCGCTTTCTCCGGCGCCGCGGCCCTGGTGCCGGCTCCTGCCTTCGCGGGGCGAGAAGCGACCGTGCGGCCCGCCGCTTTCGGGGAGGCGGCCTTCGGCGCGGATGATCCTTTGGCCCCGGACTTTTCCGCGGCCGTCCCCTCGGCCGCGGAGGACGCACCGGAGCCTTTTTCGGCGCCGGTCCGCCTTCTTGCCTGACGGGTGGAGGGTTCGGCCGTCTTCCCGCTCGTTGCCAAGGTCGTCTCCGAAGGCATTGTCGTTCTGGAACGAAGCCGCGCAAAGTAGACGATCTGGCCCGCACGGACAAGACGCTGCCGAATTTCTCGTTCGGAAGAGCGGGGAACCGAATCCGGCCGGGGGAACCTCGCCCGGGGACGGCCCGTCCGAGCCTCGAGCGAACGGGACTCGACGCGCCCGGGCCCGGGCGGGAGTCGTCCGGAAAGCTCCGCCGCCCGGCCGTCGAGTGCAAAGTCGCGCCCCGCATCGCGGGATAGAATTGGCGGTTCGGGCCGTGCGAGCGCGGTCCCGCGGCCCGCCGCGCGGGCGGGCGGGCGCCCTCCGCCGGCTTGCGACCCCATGCCCGAAGGAGGGTGCTCATGACGGATGCGAATCAGCCCGAGGTGCATCGGGGCCTCAAGGATCTCTGCTTCGACCGTTCCCCCACCACCCTCATCGACGGCCGGGCCGGCGATCTCAGGTACCGTGGATATTCGATCCATGATCTGGCTGCCCGTTCGTCCTTCGAAGAGACCGCCTGCCTCCTGCTGTACGGCGAGCTTCCGACGAGATCCGAGCTCGACGCCTTCGACGGTGCGCTGAAGGAAGCCCGCCGCCTGCCCGCCGCCATCTACGACGTCATCCGCGCGGTCAGGGATGCGCATCCCATGGACGTGCTGCGCACCGCGGTGTCCGCGCTCGCCGCCTGCGACCCCGAGACGGGAGACAACTCGCTCGACGCGACCCGGCGCAAGGGGATCCGGCTCACCTCGCAGGTGCCGATGATCGTCGCCGCACATCACCACCTCCGGCAGGACCGGGATCCGGTGCCCGCGAGCGCCGCGCTGGGTCACGCCGCGAACTTCCTCTACATGCTCAAGGGCGAGGCCCCGAGCGTGGACGCCTCGTCGTTGATGGATACCGACATGGTGCTGCACGCCGAACACGGCTCGAACGCGTCGTCGTTCACCGCGCGGGTCGTCGTCAGCACCGATGCGAACCTGCACGCCGGCATCACCGCGGCCGTCGCGGCGCTCTCCGGTCCCGCCCATGGTGGGGCGGCGGAGAACGTGATGCGCATGGCGAAGGCGATCGGCGACCCGTCCCGGGCGGCGGCCTACGTCAAGGAGAAGCGCAAGGCCCGCGAGCCGATCATGGGCTTCGGCCATCGGGTCTATCGGGCCGAAGACCCGCGGGCGCGGCATATGCGCGAGGGCGTGAAGCGCCTGTCCGAGGAGATGGGGCAGCCCCACTGGCACGAAATCCTCGAGGCGCTCGTGGAGGCGATGCGCCCCTATTCCCGGCATGGCGTGAACGTGAACGTCGACTTCTATGCCGGGGTCGTCTACTACCTGCACGGTGTCCCGGAGGATCTGTTCGTGCCGATCTTCGCGATCGGCCGGATCCCGGGCTGGACGGTTCAGGCGATGGAGCAGCTCGAGAACAACATCCTGATCCGGCCACGCCTCCTCTACACCGGTCCCGGGGCGCGGGAGTACGTCCCGATCGAAGAACGCGGCTGACCTCCGGCCACCGGCCCGCGGGGCTGCGCCGCCGGTGCCGCGGGGCGCCGGTCCGCGGTTCGGAGCATGGCGGCTTGTCCCCGGCATGCGCCGTCGTCTCCGCGCGCCCCACGGCCCGTCTTCGCCCACGACGCACGAGGGGCGACGACACGCCCCGCCGCGGCCGACGGGGCCGGGAGTTCAGGACATCGCCGCGCTGATCGCGGCGGCCGCCACCACGTCGTCCACCGTCGCGCCCCGCGAAAGATCGCAAACGGGGCGGGCGAAGCCCTGCAGGAAGGGTCCGATCGCGCGCGCGCCGCCCACGTGCTCGCTCAGCTTGTAGCCGATGTTGCCCGCATCGAGGTCCGGGAACACGAGGACGTTGGCGCGCCCCGCGACATCGCTCGAGCCGGAAATCTTCGTCTCGGCGACCCTCGGCACGAGGGCGGCATCGACCTGGATCTCGCCGTCGACCGCAAGCTCCGGGGCGCGGGCGCGGACGATCTCCACCGCCCGGCGGACCTTCTCGACCCGCTCGTGCCGTGCGCTGCCGTGGGTCGAGAACGACAGCATCGCGACCCGCGGCGTGACCCCGAGAAGCCGCTCGGCGCTCTTCGACGAGGCGATCGCGATGTCCGCGAGGGCTTCGGCATCGGGGTCGACGTTGACCGCGCAGTCCGCGAACACGAGCGCGTCGTCGCGGCCCGGGGGGGCGATGAGGAAGAAGCTCGAAGGGGTGGTGATGCCTTCGGCGAGTCCCACGGACATCAGCCCGGCCTCGACTACCCGGGCCGTGGGCTGGTTCGCTCCCGCGACGAGCGCATCCGCGTCTCCCGCCCTCACCGCCATCGCCGCGTAGAAGAGCGGCCTCGCGAGCAGCCGCTTCGCTACCCGTTCGTTCGTCCTCGGCCGGCCTTCGACGTAGAGCGATGCGTACCGGTCGAGCGCCTCGCTCGTCGAGGGCGATACGCTCTCGATTCCGTCGAGCGAGACCCCGGCCGCGGCCGCGCTCGCTTCCAGCCCGACACGCTCTCCGACCAGCACCGGACGGGCGATGCCCCCGTCGTGCAGGCGTCTCGCCGCGCGGACGATCCGCGTATCGCCGCCCTCCGGCAGGGCTACGGATCGACGGTGCGCCTTCGCGCGTTCGACGAGTCGCTCGATGATGTCCATGGACGGTTTCCAGCCTCGCCCCGCGGACCGATATCGGCCCTGGCCGGAAGCGCGCTTCGCCCGCGCGAGTCCGAGACGCCGGACAACGGCGTATCCTTAGGGTAACCCAGCGGGCGCATGATGGCGGCCCGCGGGTCGGGTTTCGAACGGGGGGAGCCGGGCAGGATGGAAAGACCGTATCGCGGAGTCTGGCCGGTCGTGCCGACCGTCTTCACCGAGGACGGGGACCTCGACCCCGAGGGGCAGAAGCGGGCGCTCGACTGCATGGTGGACCAGGGATCGGACGGCCTTTGCATCCTCGCCAACTATTCCGAGCAGTTCCTGCTCTCCGACGACGAGCGCGAGACCCTCGCCCGCCTCTGCCTCGAGCACGTCGCGGGCCGCGTCCCGGTCATTGTCGCCGCCTCGCACTTCTCGACCCGGATCGTCGTCGAGCGCTGCCGGAAGGCGGCTGACCTCGGGGCGTCGATGGTGATGCTGATGCCGCCCTATCACGGCGCGGCGCTCAAGGGGACGGAGGAGCAGACGCGCGATCAGTTCGCCCGGGCGGCGGAGGCCGGCCTTCCGATCATGGTGCAGGATGCGCCGCTTTCGGGGGTGGAGCTCAGCGTGCCGTTCCTCGCCCGTCTCGCGCGCGACATCGACGGGGTCGCCTACTTCAAGATCGAGACTCCCCAGACCGCGGCCAAGCTCCGAGCGCTGATCGCGGCCGGCGGCGAAGCGATCGAGGGCCCGTTCGACGGCGAGGAGGCCATCACCCTGCTGGCGGATCTCGATGCCGGGGCGACCGGAACCATGCCGAGCGCCCTCGTTCCGGACCTCCTGAAGCCCATCGTGGAAGGGCATCGCGACGGGCGGCGGAACGAGGCCGCCGCCGCGTACGCCCGCGTCCTTCCCCTCATCAACTACGAGAACCGCCAGGGCGGCCTTCGTGCGTGCAAGGTGGTCATGCAGGCGGGGGGCGTGATCCGGTCGGACCACGTGCGGGCGCCCCTCGGCCCGCTGGCCCCGGAGGTCCGGGCGGGTCTGATGGATCTCGTTCGGCCGCTCGATCCGGTGGCGCTGCGCTGGGGCCGGTGAGGCGGGCCCCGCCCCGCGGGACCGGGCCCGCGGCGCTCCTTCCTTTCCGGACCCTGCGCTCCTACGCGGCGAGGGCTTCCAGGGGCGGACGAAACTCGTAGCCGAGGGCGCTCGCCACCTCCTTGCACGTAACCGCGCCCGCGTGCACGTTCAGGCCGTTTCGAAGGTGCGGATCGTCGGCGAGCGCCCGGCGGTAGCCCTTGTTCGCGAGGGTGAGCACGTGGGGCAGGGTCACGTTGTTGAGGGCGAACGTGGACGTGCGCGGCACGGCGCCCGGCATGTTCGCGACGCAGTAGTGGACCACGTCGTCGACGATGAAGGTCGGATCGCTGTGGGTCGTCGGGTGCGACGTCTCGATGCAGCCGTCCTGGTCGATGGCGACGTCGACGACCACGGAACCGGGCCTCATGCGGCGGATCATGTCGGCGGTGACGAGCTTGGGAGCGGCCGCACCCGGAATGAGCACCCCGCCGATCACCACGTCCGCATCGGTGACGTGGCGGTCAATCGCGGTCCGGGTGGAGTACACGGTGTCGAGCGGCCGCCCGAACTGGCGCCACAGCGCCTTGAGGGCCTCGGTGGAGCGGTCGATGGCCCACGTGTCGGCGCCCATCCCCATCGCGATGTGTGCGGCGTGAGTCCCGACCACGCCGCCGCCGATGATGACGACCTTGGCCGGGAGCACGCCGGGCACCCCCCCGAGCAGTATCCCCTTCCCGCCGTTGACGCGCTCCAGGGCATGGGCGGCGGCCTGAATCGAGAGCCGCCCGGCGACCTCCGACATGGGGGCGAGGAGGGGCAGGCCGCCGGACGGCGAGGTGACCGTCTCGTACGCGATGCACACGGCCCCGCTCTCCACGAGGTCCGCTGTCTGCCGGGGATCGGGGGCAAGGTGGAGGTACGTGAAGAGCACCTGTCCCTCGCGCAGCATCGCGCACTCGCCGGGCTGGGGCTCCTTGACCTTGACGATCATCTCCGCCCGCTCGAACACCGCCTTCGCGTCCGCGGCGATCGTCGCGCCCACCTCGGCGTAGTCGGCATCGCCGGCGCCGATGCCCGCTCCCGCCCCGTGCTCCACGATGACCTCGTGGCCGTGCAGGACCGCCTCGTTCACGCTGTCCGGCGCGAGGCCCACGCGGTATTCGTGGTCCTTGATCTCCTTCGGCACCCCGATGAGCATCGGTCAGTCTCCCCGCGCAATCCCCAAGGTCGGCCGGTGGTCCTCGAATTGCGGCCCATTGTAAGTCGGCGAAGGCAATCGGTCTGCGATCCCGACCGGCCGAACTGCGTCACCGACTTGTGGAGTTGCCGCATGCGCCGGGGTCGTGCGTCCGGGCCGAGCCGGGTGGGCGAGACCGGGTATCGATCGACCCCGCCCGCGCGAGGATGCCGTGCGAGTCGGCCTCCGGCCCGCGCGCGGGGGTCCACGGGCAATGGCCCGCTGGCGCCGAAGGCTCGCGACGGCCTCCGAGTCCGCGCGCGGGGGTGGGGTCCGCCCGGCTGCGTGCTACGATTCGATCATGCGCATCGCGACGTGGAACGTGAACGGGTTGCGTGCGCGCCTCGACTACGTGCGGATCTGGCTCGAAGCGCGCCAGCCCGATATCGTCGGCCTGCAGGAGCTCAAGGTCAGCGAGGAGGAGTTCCCGCCGGCCGCGTTCGACGATCTCGGCTACGAGGTCGTGCTGTACGGACAGAAGGCGTGGAACGGAGTCGCGATCCTGACCCGGCATCCCGCCGAGCCGATCCTTCGCGGGCTGCCCGGCCAGGAAGCGTTCGGGGCGAGGCTCGTCGGGGCGCGGATCGCCGGGCTGACATTCGCCACCGTGTACTGCCCGAACGGCAAGGACCTCGCGCACGAGGACTTCCCGCGCAAGCTCGCGTGGTTCGACGACCTCGCGAGGTACTGGCCCTCCCGGGTCGGGGAAGACGAAGCCGCGGTCCTCGGCGGGGACTTCAACGTCGTGCCCGCCCCGGTCGACTCCTGGCGCGGCGAGGAGGGGGATGGCTCCATCTTCCATACCGGCGAGGAACGGTCGCGGTTCGGCGCCCTGCTCGATCTCGGCCTGCGGGATCTCTTCCGGGAGCGAAACGGCGACGCCCGGGCATTCTCCTGGTGGGACTATCGAGCCGGGGCCTTCCCTCGGGGGCGGGGATTGCGCATCGACTTCCTGCTTGCTACGAGTGCGGTCGTCGACCGCGTGACCAACGTGGAGATTGACCGCGATTTCCGCAAGAAGAAGGAAGGGCTGACCGCATCCGACCACGCGCCGATCATCGCCGATCTCGACTGGGACGTGCATTGACGGCGCCGGGCTGCCCCGCTCCGGCCGACGCAACCCCTGGACCCCGGATCCGCTCGAGGCGGACCGCTTCCCGGCAGAGGTGGAGATACGTCCTGCGATCGGGGCGGGCGTGCCGGAGACGGGTCGGCGATCCCGCCGGACGGGGCCGATGGAGGCGCCCGGTGCGAGCGCCGCCGATGCCACGGCGCGGCACTCGTCATCGTTCGGCCTGCATGGACGGGGGCGCAGGGCTCCGCGACGGTCCGGTCTCCGGCTGAGGGAAGCCACGGTCGAGGAGTACCGGGCGTGTTGAGCGCGACGCAGGTCTTCGGCATCTTTCTTCGTCTCGGCCTCACCTCCTTCGGCGGGCCGACGGCGCACCTCGCAATCTTCCACGGCGAGTTCGTCACGCGCCGGCGCTGGCTCGACGAGGCGGCCTATGCGGACCTCGTCGCCCTTTGCCAGTTCCTGCCCGGTCCGGCGAGCAGCCAGACCGGTCTCGCGATCGGCTACCTGCGCGCCGGCTACACGGGCGCGGCCATGGCTTGGCTCGGCTTCACCGCGCCCTCGGCCATCGTCATGACCCTCTTCGCCTACGGCTTGGCGTTCGGATGGAGCGGCGAGGCGGCGTGGCTGCACGCCCTCAAGCTGGTCGCGGTCGCGGTCGTCGCCCAGGCGGGCTGGACGATGGGGCGGAGCCTGTGGACGGACCGGCGCCGCACCGCGATCGGACTTGCATCCGCCATCGTCCTTCTGCTGTTTCCGCTCCCCGCGTTGCAACTCGCGATCATCGCGGCGGGAGCGCTGGCCGGGTGGTGGCTGCTCGAAGCGGAAACCGCTCCCGGAAACGCCCGCGGGGCCGGAATTGCGTCCGCCGCCGGAGGCCGCGGGCGGCGCCGTGCCGGCGCGCTGCTCCTCGGGGCGTTCGCCGTGTCGCTCGCCGCCCTCCCGCTCGCGGCCGGCGTCTCGGGATTTCCCGGGCTCGCCGTGTTCGATTCGTTCTACCGGGCGGGGGCGCTCGTCTTCGGCGGCGGCCACGTCGTGCTTCCGCTCCTGCAAGCCGAGGTGGTGGCGCCGGGCTGGGTGACGAACGACGCGTTCCTTGCGGGTTACGGGGCGGCCCAGGCCCTCCCGGGGCCGCTCTTCACGATCGCGGCCTTTCTCGGCGCGCACATCCCCTTGTTCGAGAGCCCGATGACCGGGGCGCTCGTCGCCCTCCTCGCAATCTTCGCTCCCTCCTTCCTGCTGGTGCCGGGGTTGTTGCCGTACTGGAGCGGGCTGCGCGGCCGGCGCGGCGCCCGGACCGCGCTCGCGGGAGTGAACGCGGCGGTGGTGGGGCTGCTCCTCGCCGCGCTCTACGACCCGGTGCTCACGGGGAGCGTGCGCGGTGCAGAGGATTTCGCCTGGGTGCTCGGCGCCTTCGCCCTTCTCTTCCTGCTCCGATGGCCGCCGTGGCTGGTGGTGGTGCTCGCCGCCGTCGCCGCGGAAGCGGTGCATCGCGCCGCCGGGCTCCTCGCCGGCGCCTGATCCCGGCGGCGCGGCGGGACCCGCATCATGTCCTCGCGGCCCTCGCGACGAAAATCGGTGGTTTTTCCGGGCTGGCATGAGGTGAAGTCCGGGGGCCGAGCAGCTTGCGAGCGCTTCGCTTCCATGGAAGCGCGACACGAGTCCAGGCGTCGATTCGCCGTTGCAAGGCACGGTCGCCCACGATGCATAATGAGGCCCGCGGGCAAGCGCAGGCAGACGAGGAAGGGAAGATGTCCAAGGGGCACCATGGGTTCGAGTTCGAGGTAACGGAGGGCTGGGAACACCTTCCGCAAGGCTGGTCGTTCACCGAGGTGGCGGGGGTCGCGACCGACTCCCGCGATCGGGTGTACGTCTTCTGTCGCGGCGAGCACCCCCTCATCGTGTTCGACAAGGACGGCAAGTTCCTGGATGCCTGGGGGGAGGGGATGTTCCCCCGGCCGCACGGGATCTTCATCGACCATCTCGACCAGGTGCACCTCGTCGACTGCTGGGACCACACCATCCGCACGTTCACGACGGACGGGACGCTGCTCCGTACGGTGGGCGAGTCCGGACAGTGCTCCGACACCGGGTTCGAGCCGGACGTCTCCCCCGTGCAGTACGCCGGCGAGCCTTTCAACCAGGTGACGAACGTTGCGGTGCTCCGCGACGGGAGCATGTACGTCGCGGACGGCTACGGGAACGCCCGGGTGCACCGCTTCGACGCGGACGGAAAGCTCGCGTTCTCCTGGGGCCGACCGGGAAGCGCACCCGGCGAGTTCAACCTTCCCCATGGAATCGCGGTGGACTCGGCGGGCACCGTCTACGTGGCGGACCGCGAGAACTCCCGCATCCAGCTCTTCTCGCCGCAGGGCGAGTACCGCAAGAGCTGGGACTTCGTGAACCGCCCGGACGACATCTTCATCGACGAGCAGGACAACGTGCACGTGGCCGAGCTCGGCTTCCGGACCGGGAACCGCGACGTGCCGCATTTCCGGCTCATGACCACCCCGCCCCACGGGCACGAGCCGATCGCGCGGGTCGGGGTCTACGACCCGGACGGCGGGGTGCAGTGCCGGATCGGCGGCGAGGAGGAGGTGCTCCCCGGCAACTTCATCGCCCCGCACGGCCTCTGGGTGGACTCGCGAGGCGACCTCTACGTCGGGGAGGTCACCGTCGCCTCGGGTGCGGCGGCCCGCCTCGCGCCCTTCACCCCACAGTGCTTCCAGAAGTTCACCCGCTCGGGGTAACGGCTCCGGGTCGATGGGCGCACCGCCGTGGCGGATTAGGAGCTGAATCAGCCCTCCCTGTTCAGCAGGGACTCCAGTCCGACAAAGGGTCGATGGGTGGCTTCGTCCGAGGTCGGCGCGGGTTCGTAGCCGGCCCCTCGCACGTGATCGACGTAGCGAGCGTGCTCGTTGTCGTGGCAGTACACGCACAGCAGCTCCCAATTGCTGCCGTCCGGCGGGTTGTTGTCGTGGTCATGATCGCGATGATGGACGGTGAGTTCACTCAGATTCTCCCGGGTGAATTCACGCGCGCATCGCCCGCAGATCCACGGATACATCTTGAGCGCCCTGGCACGATAGTCCCGTTCGCGCTGCTCTGCCTGGCGTCGCGCCTCGGCCACGACTCGCTCCAGCCTGTTTCCGCCCTTTGCGCCCGTGTTCATGGGAGGCAATCCGCCCGTCAGCGTGGGGTGATCATGATTCCCGGCAAGGCCCGCTCCCGGTCTGCCGCCACCGCAAGGAAGCTAGCCCGGAAATCTCACCAACTTTCTGCTGCGGACGCGGATCTGCTCGCTGTGACAAGGCGTACTCCCTCAAGCCGCTTCGACAGCGCGAACGCGCTAGTGTCGGCTACGCCTTCGCCAGCGCGTACGCGCTCTTTCGGTCCGTGCGCCTTGTCACAGCGGCATCTCCGCGCCCTCGCGACGAAAGTTGGTGAGATTTGCGGGCTAGTATACGGGCCGATCCCGGACCGACCGGTCGGGGGGGCGTGGAACAAGGCCATGAAGAAACGGACACACTGCATCTGCGCCGCCGCGATTCTCGCCGTCCTGGCGCCCGCCGTGACCCCCGCGTCACGGGCCGGGAACCCGCCCTGCCCAGCCGGCACGGAACCGTTTAGCGAGTACCGGCTCTTCTTCGGGCGGAGCGGAGGGGTCGTGGAAACGGTAAGCGACGCGGCCTGGAGCTCGTTTCTCGCCGACGAGATCACGCCGCGATTCCCCGACGGCCTGACCGTCCTGGACGCCGCGGGGCAATGGCGCGACTCGTCCGGCACGCTCGTGAGGGAACGAACGAAGCTGGTGATCATCCTTGTCAGACCGGGCGATGCAGGGATGCGGCGCACGGACGAGATTGCGCAGGCGTACAAGCGAACGTTCGACCAGGAGGCCGTCTTGCGCGTGGTCGGGACGGCCTGCGCGTCGTTCTAACCCGGCAAAATCACCGATTTTCGTCGCGAAGGCGCGCGAAGCTGCGAAGCAGAATGCCGTGGTAGCGGGCCGCATCTGCTTACGCAGCTTCGCGGACCGCAAGAGCGCTTACGCGCTGGCGAAGGCGTAGCCGACACTCGCGCGTTCGCGCTGTCGAAGCGGCTTGAGGGAGTACGGCCCGCTACCGCGGCGACCTTGGGAGCGCGAAGCGACAGATTGGCGTCCGCAGCCGGAAATCGATGATTTTCCGGGCTAAGCCCGGATCTCTCGCCCGGCGTTCGTGGCGGGGCCCGTGGGGCGGCGCACGGCGCTGAATCGGACCTTCGACCAGAAGGCGCCGCCGGCCGGAAACGCGGGGAGGGCGTAGCCCGACCGCTGCCTCGGTCCTGCCCATGGAACCAAGTCCGGGCCGGCCGTGGGCCGACATTTCATGTGGACCACCCAATGGGGGCCGGTCACCGGCAATCAGGCCGCGGGATCGTTGCTCCCGGCCAGCATGTCGCCGACCCGGTCGAGGGCGCGGCGGATGTTCTCCGCGCTGTTCGCGTACGAGAATCGGACGTACCCCTCGCCGAACGCCCCGAAGCTCGTCCCGGCCACCGTCGCCACCCCCGCCCCTTCGAGCAGCCGGTTCTGGAAGGTGCGGGCGTCGAGCCCGGTCCCGGTGACGTTGGGGAAGGTGTAGAACGCGCCGCCCGGGGTGCGGCACGAGATGCCGGGCAGGGCGTTCAGCCCGTCCACGATAACCGAGCGGCGCTCGTCGAACGCGGCCACCATCTCGCCGACCGCGTCCTGCGGCCCCTCGAGCGCCGCGATGCCCGCGAACTGGGTGGGCGCGTTCACGCACGAGTGGCAGTTGATGGCGAGCCGGGTGGCGTGCTCCGAGAGCTCCTCCGGCCAGACCGCGTACCCGAGCCGCCAGCCGGTCATGGCGAAGGTCTTGCTCCATCCGTCGAGCAGGATGACGCGGTCCGCGATCTCGGGATAGGTGAGGAGGCTCGCGTGCTCGCGGTCGTCGTAGAGGATGCGCGAGTAGATCTCGTCGCTCAGCACGGCCACCTCGGGATGGTCCGCGAGACCGGCCGCGAGCTTGTCGATCTCGCTCTTCGGCACCGCCCCGCCGGTCGGGTTGGCGGGCGTGTTGAGAATGATGAGGCGGGTCGCGGGGGTGATGCTCGCGAGCACCGCCTCGGCGTCGAAGGAGAAATCCTGGCTCTCCAGCAGCGGGATCGGGACCGCCTTCGCCCCGCTGTACTCGATGACCGATTCGTAGATGGGAAAGCCGGGATTGGGGTACATGATCTCCGATCCGGGCTCCCCGAACATGAGGATCGCGAAGAACATCGTCACCTTCCCGCCCGGCACGACGACGATCCGCGCCGGGTCCACCTCCACCCCGCGCCGCGCCGCGATGTCCGCCGCGACCGCTTCGCGAAGCGCGGGAATGCCCGGGGCGGGGGTGTAGCCGTGGTGGCCGTCGCGAAGGGCCTTGACCGCGGCCTCCACGATGTGGGGCGGCGTCTTGAAGTCCGGCTGCCCGATCCCGAGGTTGATGATGTCCCGACCGCCGCGCGCGAGCTCCTCTGCACGGGCCAGCACCTCGAACGCGGTCTCGGTCCCGAGGTGTCCCATCCGGTCGCTCAGCTTTGGCATTCGTGCTTCCTCGTCTTGCCGCCCGTGTCCGGGACGCGATCGTACCGCAGCCGGTCCGGCGAACCGGGAATCACCCGGTCCGGAGGAACGGGCCTTCCCGCGAGGCCCGGGACTCTACGCGCGGCCGAACTCGTCGCGGGAGACTCCGAGGTCGCGGAGGATCGCGGAGACCGTCCCCGGCTTCAGGTCGCGGAGGATCGCGGAGACCGTCCCCGGCTTCAGGTCGCGGCTTCCCCAGTTCGGGATGGTGGTCCTGCCGAGGGTGGACGGGCGAATCCATATCTCATGGTCACCGCGCGCCCGTCTGTCCAGCTCACACCCGAGCCTTCGCAGCTTGCGAGTGAGCTCACGGTACCTCAAGCCGCGACCATGACCTCGCTGACCGTCTGGTCTTCGTCGAGATCCTCCTCCGCCGCCGCGACTTCCGGAGGAAGGGGTTCACCGCGGTCGCGACAGGACTCGATGAACGCCGTGGCGACGCCTTGCAGGTTCTCCAGCGCCTGGGCCGCGGTGTCGCCCCAGGCCCGGCAGCCCGGGAGGTCGGGTATCTCGGCGAGGTACTTGTTCTCGGTATCCTCCGAAGGTTGTCGGAGGATGAATCTCATCCGGTACAGTTTCATGACGCCCTTCCCGGCAGCTTCCCGCCCCTTTCCCGAACGTGATCGTACCGCAGCCGTCCGGGCGCTCTCCCGCTAGACTTTGCCGGCGGCATCCAGGCACGAGGAGGAGCCCATGAGTGACAACCGCCCTGCCTCCAAGGCCCGAGCGGTCGGTATCAATCACGTCGCTCTCGAGGTCGGGGACATCGACGAGGCGCTCGCCTTCTACGGCGGCTTCCTCGACTTCGAGATCAGCCGCCGGAGCGAGAGCGCCGCCATCATCTACTTCGGGGACCAGTTCATCAACTTCTCCCGGGGGCGCCGGCAGGGGCCGGACGACAACCGGCACTTCGGCATCGCGGTCGACGACAAGGAGTTCGTGCGCCGGACCCTCGAGGAGATGGGGGTGGAGATCCTCGGCGGGAGGTTTCTCGACTTCCTCGACCCCTGGGGCAACCGGGTCGAGATCACGACCTACACGAACATCCAGTTCTCGAAGGCCGATCATGTGCTTCGCGGCATGGGGCTCGCCCATCTCCGGAAGACCGACGGGGCCGTCGAGGAGCTCCGGAACAAGGGCATGGCGCCGCCCTGACGCGGGGCGCGGCCGGGGCGGGCAGGGTGCGCATGCTGCTACAGTAAGCTCCTTCCCGAATCCTCGAGGGATGCCGACATGAGCGACCGCTTCGAAGTGCCCATCGCCGGAGGTCTCGACGTATCCCTCCCGCGCATGGCCCGCGTGCGCCAGACCTTCGACCCGACCCGCCTCGACGACGTGGCCTCCACCGTGCGCGCCGAGATGGAGCGGCCCGACGTCGCCGGCCTCGTCAAGCCCGGGCAGCGCATCGCGGTCGGGTGCGGGAGCCGCGGCGTGGCCAACATCGCGGAGACCGCGAAGACCGTGGTCGAGGCGCTGCGGCGCTTCGGCGCGGAGCCCTTCATCTTCCCCGCGATGGGCAGCCACGGCGGCGCGACCGCGCTCGGCCAGACCGGGGTTCTCGCCAACTACGGGATCACCGAGGCGGCGATGGGGGTGCCCGTTCGCTCCACCATGGATACCGTGATCCTCGGCGAACTCGACGACGGCACCGCGATCCACGTCGACCGGTACGCGCACGAGGCGGATGGCATCGTGCTCATCAACCGGATCAAGCCGCATACCAACTTCCGGGCCGACATCGAGAGCGGCATCGTCAAGATGATCGGCATCGGCATGGGCAAGCACGCGGGCGCGACCGCGCTCCATTTCCACGGCATGGACCGCTTCGGGGAGATCCTGCCCAGGGTCGCGGAGCACATTCTCGCGAACACTTCGTTCCTGTTCGGGGTCGGACTCGTCGAGAATGCCTACGACGAGACCGTGATCGTCGAGGCGATCCCCGCCGCCCGCCTGTTCGATCGCGAGTGCGTGCTCCAGGCGGAGGCGAAGGCCCGGATGGGGCGTATCTTCTTCCACGACATCGACGTCCTCGTCATCGATCGCATGGGCAAGGAGATCAGCGGCGCGGGCTTCGACCCGAACATCACCGGGCGGAACAACCGCGGGGTGGAAGGATTCGACGATCCGCTGGTCAACAAGATCGTGGTCCTCGACCTCACCGACACCACGCACGGAAACGCGACCGGGCTCGGGCTCGCGGACGTCATCACCCGCCGCCTGTTCGACCGCATCGACTACGGGGCGACGTGGGCCAACGTCATCACCTCGAACTATCTCGACGGAGGCACGATCCCGATCGTCATGCACACCGCCCGAGAGGCGGTCGCCCTCGGGGCGAAGACGGCGCTCAGGGTGGAGTCCGGCGCGGCGCGCATCGTGCGCATCCGCGACACCCTGACCCTCGGCACGGTCATGGTGTCCGAGCCGATGCTCGCGGAGGTTGCCGACCATCCGTACCTGGAGGCGATCGGCGAGCTCGAGCCGTTCGCGTTCACCCCGGACGGGCGTCTGGAGCCGATCGCGCTCGAGATGAGCCACGCCGCGGATTGACGCGGCGGGCGTTCGGGCGGCCGGAGGGGAGGGCGCCCGCCGCAGGCGTGGGCGGGCGCCTCTCGCGCGGCGCTCCGCGGCCGCCGGGGGCCGGCTGAGCCGTTGAGCGAACGGCCGGCGCGGCCCGGCCCGGCCCAGCCCGGCCTCCGAGATCCAGGCATGACTCACCCGCGGCCGAGCCTTTTTCGCGGAGGAGCATCCTCCAGCACGAACGGCGGTTTCCCGGCCGGGCGCCGCCGTTTCCCATTGCCCCGACGATCGGGAGGGTAGACCGTGTTCGAATCGTTCTTTCCCAGACCCAGGCCCTTCTTCCTGTCCTTCGCGGTCTGGTCGATTGCCTGCGTGGTGTTCTGGTTCTCATTTGCTCGGGACGCAGGCGAGTCGTTCAGCTTCGGCGGGTGGTTCGGGTACGAATTCCCGTCCGAATCCTTGGAGTTGGAGGAGTTGCCCGAGCTGGGCGAAGGCGCGGACGAGGCGGCACGCGCCGCGCACGCGGCGCTACAGGCCGAGCAAACGGCCGCCCGGGCCGCGCACGCCGACGTCCGAGAGGGCGCCGGAACGTTCTGGTTCTACCAGTACATGATTCTCGCCTACGCGGTCTTTCTCGCCTTCTGGTACCGGTTCTCGCCGCACAGATGGGCGAGATGGTCCGTGTTCGGATCGGCCGCGATCATCTTCGTCACCTGGTTTCAGGTGCAGCTCGACGTGATGATCAACGAGTGGTTCGGCACCTTTTACGATCTCGTCCAGCAGGCGCTCGCGACGCCGCACAGCGTCTCGATCGAGGAGTATTTCGACCAGTTGCTCACGTTCGGACAGATCGCCCTCGTCGCCATCACGGTCGCGGTCTTCACCCGTTTCTTCGTCAGCCACTACATCTTCCGCTGGCGAACCGCGATGAACGACCACTACATGTCGCTGTGGGGCCGCGTCCGCCACATCGAGGGCGCGTCGCAGCGGGTGCAGGAGGACACCATGCGCTTCTCCGCGATCATGGAGCACCTCGGGGTGAGCCTCATCGACTCGGCGATGACCCTGATCGCCTTCCTGCCGATCCTCTGGGGGCTTTCCGCGTTCGTGACGCATCTGCCGATCGTCGGGGAGGTGCCGCAGGCCCTGGTGTTCGTCGCAATCCTGTGGTCGATCTTCGGCACGGGGCTGCTCGCCCTCGCGGGGATCCGGCTGCCGGGACTCGAGTTCCGCAACCAGCGGGTCGAGGCCGCCTATCGCAAGGAGCTCGTCTACGGGGAGGACGACGCCGAGCGCGCCCAGCCGCCGACGGTCGCCGAGCTCTTCAACAACGTCCGGCGCAACTACTTCCGGCTGTACCTCAACTACCTCTACTTCAACATCGCCCGCTACGGGTATCTCCAGGTGGGGGTGCTGCTGCCCTACATCGCCCTCGGGCCCACCATCGTGGCGGCGGGCTTCACCCTGGGGGTCATGCAGCAGATCGTGCGGGCGTTCGGCCGGGTGGAGAACTCGTTCCAGTACCTCGTCAACTCCTGGACCACCATCGTCGAGCTCCTCTCGATCTACAAGCGGCTCCAGGCGTTCGAGGCGGCGATCAAGGACCAGCCGCTACCCAGGATCGACCGGGACTTCATGGAGCACGGGGGCGATCCGGCCTGACGGCCGGCCGGGAGGAGGGGAGGCGCGAACGTTGCGTCGGTGGATGCGCCGAGGAGGGAGTCGCTACCTCGTTCGGGCCGCTTCGAGCGGGCCGGGGCACGTCCCGCTTCGGTGTCGTCTTCCTTTGTCGATTGCGGCTGGCCCGGTCGCGGTCAAGGGCCGCCATGTGAGATGATGCATTGACATGTTGTGAACATGAAAGCACCATTCCTCGCATGTCCAGAATGCTCCAGATTCGCAACGTGCCGGACGAGGTTCACCGCCGGTTGAAGTCCCGGGCGGCCCTCGCCGGCCTGTCGATGTCGGACTATGTCCTCCGGGAGATCGAGCATTCGCTGTTCCGGCCTACGCGCGACGAGGTCTTCGCGCGGATCGCCGAGCTGCCGCCGATAGAGCTGGACCCCCCGTCCTCCGAGGTGCTTCGAGAAGAACGGGGGAGGCGCTGAGCGCGGGGTGACGGCTTCTGATTCCAAACTGACTTGCAAATTCTCGGAATATTTTGAAATTATCGCTGGACGGCCACTCGCGCGCGAAACATTCGGGAGACAGGATCTTTCCGTCAACTTTCCATCCTGTCGGGACAGGTGGAAACTCCTCTTCCGTCCCTCCATTGATAGCAACAATTCTGAAAGGGTTGCTTCGATACCAGATCCGACCACCTGCAAGCATAAATCCTCTCCAGCCTACCGGCGTGCAGTCCGGTTCGGAGTTGAGAATCTCCAATCGCCAAGATTCCGGGAATACTTCATCGAAAGATCTCTTTTCGGCATATCTTCGTTTGGGTCCGCTGGTTAGTTCACCATTTACCAGGGAGAAGAGTGCCACGAGGTCTCGTTTTCGTACGGCATCTTGAATCTTTAGACCAAACGCATACGCCGATTCAGCATCATATTTCCCGTAGTTCCCAGTTTCCGTGTACCGGTCTCCACAAAACGGCGATGAGACACTAGCACTGGAGCATTTTACCACGACCAATGGGCTGAACAATAGGAGAACTGCCATCATGGTGGTCGTTGGCCGGCTATGCATGATTTCGCCTCCGAGTTCCGGAATCGATCGGACAGCAATTGAGGGACCTGACAGTGCGCCCGAAACTGGAAATTAGCGGGCGCCGAGACTGAGATGGCCTGGAATCCGTGCATCGTTATGTGCCCGTTCCCACCTCGGTGGGACGGGGCCTTCCTCCCATGCAGCGGAGGATTGGTCGGGGTTGCGGGAGCCATTCGCCGGGACGCACCGAGAACCTCATCCGGACGCCGCTACCGCTACTCGCAGCCGTGCGAGGTCTGGCGCGCAGATTGCAGACTGTTCGCCGCTCGGGGCCGAGCGAATCAGCGATCGCATGCAGGCGATGTCCTCGCCGTACTCGGCGAGCCGCCGCTTGTGGCTCGCGCGGTTCTTGGTGCAGACGAGGGTAAACGGCCGGCCGCGGCGTTCAGTCACATGATCGATGTCCAGCCGGTGGCGGTCGATGATCTGATGCAGATGGGCGCGGAGATCCTTGCGTAACGGGAAACGTGCCGTCCTGGAATCGGGGTCCCGGCAGAAGGCTCGGAGCTTGTCGCAGAGCTCGCAGGCGCACGCGACATCGGCGGCGATGATCCAGTCACGCGGATCTCCGGGGGGTTCGGCGCTTCGCGCCAGCAGGAAGTCTGTTGCGTGGCGCCACAGCATCGCGAACGCGGCGGTGTCTGGCACCCCCTCCTCCTTCTCGGAGAGCTCGCCGAGGGCCGCCGGGAGCGCTCGGTCCGGCGCGACGATCCGCGTTTGATCGACGATAGCGCGGGCCGCAGTCTCGGCTTCGTTCGTCAGCCTCCAGCGCCAGGCCAGCGCGAAGAGATCGCGAACGGCCTGTTCGTCGAGCCGCTTCAGCCGTCCGGAGCCCCGCCCCGGCGCGTCGGCCTCCGCTCGAACGGGCCGCGCGCTAACCGTCGCGAAGTGATCGGGAGCCAGTGGCGGCGCGGCGTCCTTCGCTGGAGGGGACAGCGCAGCGGACAAGGCGAGCAGGACCGCGCGAACGCTCTCCCGGAGGGCGCCATCCCAGGCGGAATTCGCGGGCTCGCCGTGCTCCTCGTCCAGGCGCCGCAAGAGCGCGAGTGTCTCCTTGGAGCGCAGCGCGAAGCGCACCCCGGCGAGGTCGAGCAGGAAACGTTTGGCGGCGTCCGGCCCGATCAGGTGCAACACAGGCACCAGATTCTCGTTCTCGCTGCCGGTGTAACGGGACAGGACGACTTCGCGCAGGAAGCGCACGGCGCGGTCCCTGTCCCCGGCTGCGGACAGCAGGCCGAGCATCCGGACGCGGCCTTGCTTGTCACCGTCGTTTCGGCCGGGCGGCCACAGGTCGATGAGCCTCGAGGCGAGCCGTCCGATTCGCTCGTCCGAAACCCCCTCGTTTCGGTCGAGCTCTCCCGCCACCCACGCGACGGCCCCGTCGATACCCCCGCTCGCGACGATGGCCAGCGTCCTCGACCGCGGCCAGATCACGAAGGCCGCATGGCGATAGGCTCTCTCCAGGGTCACGCCTTCGTTGCCCGACGCTTCGTGCAGCCACTGCTCGTCCGGCTCCGCGTCGTCGAGTGCGCCGCGAGGCAGCAATTCTTCGGGTAGCAGCGCCAGCTCGCCGAACGGCGGTTGACTGCCGTCCCGGCCGACCCAGCCGTCGAGCCAGTGGCGGTTGTCGTGCAGCTCTCCGATCTCCATGTCGTCGGCGCTGGCCTCGTTCCAGCCCCAACCGTCGACGTAGTCGCCTTCATACGTCGCGTCGCCATGCTCCTCGATGTGGACAATGGCCGCGTACAGCTCGCAGTCGGCGCGTTCGGCGGCCAGCGCCAGGGTTTCCGCCAGGGCGGCGTCGGCGTTCTTCAAGGCGTCGAAGGACAGTCCCGCCTCGCTGTACTCGTGGTCGAGCAGCCAGACCAGCTTGTCGGCCCCGTCCTCGGCGTGCTGCCGTTCGACGAGTCGGTTCGCAATCATGCCGACCTGCTCGGTGTAGTCCGGCGCTTCCCGGGGGGTATCCGTATCACCGGAGCGAAGACACAGGTTGAAGACGAGTGACAGGCGATGACCCTCGGTGACGGGTCGGATCTCGTGTGTGCAGTCGGCGTAGAAGGCCGCGAACACCAGCTCCGACGGCTCGTTGGCGTGTATGTCGACGGCGATCTCGCGGCCCCGGTGGCGGACGATCAACTCGCCCCCTTCGCCCGTGACCGGCAACGAGATCGACAGGGTCGCGATCATCCCGTCGGCTTTCTCGGTGTCGCGGTGGGCCGAGAAGAAGCCGCCTGTCTCGTAGATGAGGAGCTTGTAGAAGCGCGCGTCGAGCCGGCCGCTCGGGCAGCCGAGGCCCGCCGCCGCCGCGTCGAGTATCTGCGCGAGCGTATCCGGCCACGC
Source organism: Gammaproteobacteria bacterium (assembly GCA_965223775.1). Classification (GTDB taxonomy): domain Bacteria; phylum Pseudomonadota; class Gammaproteobacteria; order HK1; family HK1; genus JAJDXW01. The sequence continues at coordinate 884,428 of OZ245021.1, forward strand.
GCCGCCGGCCAATCGGACACGCTCGGGATCGATCTGCCAGCAGTCGCGGACCGAGGTGTCGACGAGGGTGTCCGGCCCCTTGCCGTAGGGAGCGCGCTCCGCTGCCTCGATCAAGGCGTGAACCTGCGCCTCGGGAACCGGAAAGGACAGCATGCCGACCCCATCGACCTCCAGTCGCGGCATGGGGGCGAACAATCGGCCGTGGGCGCAAAAGTCGCCCGGACGGTCGATGGACTGCAACAGCTTCTCAAGCGCATGGTCCACGCTGTACTCGACGTTGACGGCTCCCATGGTGAATCCTCTTGGTGCTTCCTCTTGGTGCTGGCCCGGCCAAAGCGTACGGGACCGAGGGCAGAGATGCACTGCGCCCGGCGATGTACATCCGGAACGTCGTCCTTGGCGCGGCGAGATGCTGCACGGCGGCCACTGCGTGGCGAGCGGCCATGCAACGTCGCCGCTGTCGCAAGCCGGGGTGAGGCGGTCCACACCACTCGCCGTTCACGGACACGGCCGCTGTCCGCCGGCGCTGACCCGGGGCGGCCGTTCTCCATGGAATGGAACTGCCTTCGCGGGCGGGGGGCGGCCTCTCGGGCAGTCGGGCAGGGCGAGCTTGGAGTCCGGCGCTTCGCCGGCGTATCCTCGCGGCGGATGCGTGCCGCACGGGCAACGATCATGTCAACGGCCTTGATGGGCGAGTCCGTCTCGCAGACGCAGGTGAATGACTTGGTGGAGGAGGTGCTCCCCCAAGGATGCTGGAGCGATGACGACTATCTCTGGCTGACCGACCACACCCGGCGTCTCGTGGAGTTCACGGACGGATACCTGGAGATACTGCCGACGCCATCTCGCGGTCACCAGCGGATTCTCGCCTTTCTCTACTCGGCATTTCATGCATTCCTGGAGCCTGCGGGCGGAGAGGTGCTGTTCGCGCCGCTTCGGCTGCGCGTACGCCAGGGCAAGTTTCGCGAGCCGGATCTGCTGCTGGTCCTCGATGCACGAGATGGGCGCAGCGGCGAACGCTTCTGGACCGGGGCAGACGTGGTCGTGGAGATCGTCATTCCGGACAATCCTGAAAGAGACTTTGTTCACAAGCGCGACGACTACGCCGAAGCGGTGATCCCCGAACACTGGATCGTCGAGCCAAGGACGGAGACCGTCACCGTACTCAAGCTGGAAGACGGCGGGTACGTCGAGCACGGCGTCTACGGTCGCCGCGCTCGAGCGGGCTCGCCCACCCTGCCGAAGTTCGAAGTGGACGTCGGGGACCTGTTCGACGCGGCAGGAGGTGAGTGACGAATGGATGGTATCGGGACGCTCTCGCCAGTGGATATGAGGTAGTCCGATGTCCTGCCAGTGCCCCTGCACAGTGATCTTGACCGTCTGAGGCCGCGGAGACGGGACCAGAACGGCACCTGTACACCAGATTTTCAATTGGTCAAGATCACTGTGCAGAGGTACTGGCGTGTTCGGGCCGCGGAAAACGGCTTTCCCGGACGTCGGCGACGAAGAATGGCGGGGGTGCGGCGGCAGGCTGCCGCCGAGAACGTCTTCGGCGGCCGGGAACCGGCGGTCGCCGCCGCTCCCCGCCGCTCCCCGGCCGTAACCCGCCGCCTGCGGCTACACGATGCGCTGCTCGCGGAGGCGGGCGACGTCCGCCTCCGAGTAGCCGAGGGCGCCCAGCACGTCGCCGGTGTGCTGCCCGATGTGGGGGGCGAAGCTCCGCACCCCGCCCGGCGTCTCGGAGAGCTTGATCGCGATCCCGGCCTGGGTGACGGTCCCCGCTTGCGGATGCTCGAGGTCGAGGGCCATCTGCCGGTGCCGGACCTGGGGGTCGGCGAATACCTCGGGGACGGAGTAGACCGGGCCGGTGCACACGTCCGCCTCGACCAGCAGCTCGTACCACTCGTCGCGGTCGCGGGTGAGGAAGAGCGCCTCGAGCTCCTCGCGCGCCGCCGCGTGCGCCTCGCTCGCGGGGCGGGAGAAGTCCCCCATCTTCATGCCGCACTCCTTGAGGTGCGGGCGCCCCACCGCATCGCAGAAGTTGTTCCAGAGCCAGGGCTCGGTGCAGCCGACGGTGATCTGCCTGCCGTCGCGGGTGTCATAGGTCCCGTAGAAGGCGTGGCGCCCGGCGAAGACCCCCTTGCCGCGGCCCGGCATCTCGCCGTGGGAGAAGTAGTCGCGGATGTTCGGGGTCGCGGCGAGGAGCGAGATGGTGGTGTCGAGGTAGGAGACGTCCACGAGCTGGCCGCGGCCGGTGTGTTCGCGCGCGTAGAGGGCGAGCAGGATGCCGGCGAACCCGTGCATGGAGGCGCCCGCGTAGTCGGCGATGATGTTGAGGGGGATGGCGGGGGCGCCGTCCGGTTCGCCGATGAGGTCGAGCACCCCGGCGAGAGCGAGGAAGTTGAGGTCGTGGGCGGGGCGGTCCCGGTACGGCCCGTCCTGCCCGAAGCCGCTCAAGGCGCAGTAGACGAGTCGCGGGTTGATTTCGGAGAGCCGCTCGTACCCGCCGCCGAGGCGCTCCATCACCCCCGGCCGGAACCCTTCCATCAGCACGTCGTATTCGCGCACGAGACCATGCAGGATCTCCTGCCCCTGCGGCGACTTGAGGTTGAGGGTGAGGCTTCGCTTGTTGCGGTTGGTGAAGCTCGTCGCGAGGGTGCGGGCCTCGTCCGGCCCCGGGGAGGCGCCCGAGCCCCGGAGGGCCCCCGTCGGCGGCGGCTCGATCTTGAGCACGTCCGCGCCCATGTCGGCCAGCATCATGGTGCAGAACGCGCCCGGCCCCACCCGCGTGAGCTCGAGCACCCGTACTCCGTCAAGAGGTCCCGCCATCTCGTCTTCTCCTCGTGTCCTGCGGCTCGTGTCCTGCGGATAGATTACGGGGTGGCGCGCGTTCCACCAAGGGTTTGCGTCGGACCCCGGCCGCCGCGGACGAGCGGTTAGACTTGGAGCCGGTGCGAGCCGGACCCGCCGCGGAGGCGCCGGCTGGGCGAAGAGGAGGAGTTCCATGCCATACGCCAGGACCGACGACGGAATCGCGCTCTACTACGAGGAGACCGGGAGCGGCGAGCCGATCGTCTTCATCCACGAGTTCGCCGGCGACTACCGGGCATGGGAGCCGCAGGTCCGGCACTTCGGCCGCGCCTTTCGCTGCATCGCCTACAACGCGCGGGGCTACCCGCCGTCGGACGTTCCCGAGGACTCCGCGAGCTACTCCCAGGACCGCGCCCGCCTCGACGCGCTCGCGGTCCTCGACCACCTTGGAATCGAGCGCGCTCACATCGTCGGGCTCTCCATGGGCGGGTTCGCGACCCTGCACTTCGGTCTCCATCACCCGGAGCGCGCCCTCTCGCTGGTGGTCGCGGGCTGCGGCTACGGGGCCGAGCGCGACCAGCGCGAGCAGTTTCGCGCCGAGACCGAGACGATCGTACGGTTCATCGAGTCCGCGACCGGGGCCGCTTTCGCCGAGCGGTACGCGCTCGGTCCGACCCGCGTCCAGTTCGAGAACAAGGACCCCCGAGGCTGGGCGGAGTTTCGCGACCAGCTCGCTGAGCACTCGTTGCTCGGCGCCGCGAACACGATGCGCGGCATCCAGGGCCAGCGTCCCTCGATCTACGACCTCGATGACCGGATGCGGGAGCTGCGGGTCCCGACTCTCATCCTCACCGGCGACGAGGACGACCCCTGCCTCGCCCCCAACGTGTTCATGAAGCGGACCATACCGTCCGCCGCGCTCATCACCCTCCCCAACGCCGGGCACACCATCAACATCGAGGAGCCGTTCCTCTTCAACGAGGCGTTGGAGTGGTTCCTCGGACAGGTGCGCTCCGGACGCTGGCCGCAGCGCGACGCCCGGTCCCAGACCGGCTCGATCACCGGCATGGATGACGATGCCTGAGCACCTGCCGCATTCCGGGAGGCTGCCGCCGACCTGAGTCCGTAGACCTCAGACCTCTCGACGCGTTTCCCGTGGCGAGAGCGTCCCGCAGAGGAGACCGCCCATGGCCAAGACCGCCCGTTCCTCCAAGACCGGCTCCCGGTCGAAGACCAACCTGCGCCTGCCGCCCGACCTCCACGTCGATCTCTACCGCACGATGCGCCGCATCCGCGCCTTCGACGAAAAGGTCGCGGAGCTCTTCGAGGGCGGCGAGATCAAGGGCACCGCGCACAGCTACGTGGGGCAGGAGGCGGTCGCGGCGGGAGTCTGCGCGAGCCTCGGCCCGGAGGACTTCATGGCGAGCCACCACCGCGGCCACGGCCACTGCATCGCCAAGGGCGCGCGGCTCGACCTCATGATGGCCGAGCTCATGGGCCGCGAGTCCGGCTACTGCCAGGGGCTCGGGGGGTCGATGCACATCGCCGATCTCGGGCTCAACATCCTGGGCGCGAACGGGATCGTGGGGGCCGCGATGCCGCTTTCCACCGGCGCGGGCCTCGCCGCCCGGCTCGACGGCTCGGGCCGGGTCGCGGTCGCGTTCTTCGGTGACGGCGCCTCCAACCAGGGCGTCTTCCACGAGTCGCTCAACCTCGCCTCGGTGTGGAAGCTGCCCGTCGTCTTCGTCTGCGAGAACAACCAGTACGCGCTCTCGACCTCCTACCGCGACACGACCTCCGTGGACCAGGTGGCGGAGCGGGCCTCGGCCTACCGGATCCCCGGGCGCACCGTCGACGGAAACGACGTGGTGGAGGTGCACGACGCGGTCCGGGAGGCGGTCGAGCGGGCCCGGGCCGGGGAAGGCCCCTCGCTCATCGAAGCGATGACCTACCGCTGGGGCGGGCACTCGATGCGGGCGAACATCCGCGACCCGAGAACCAGCGAGGAGTACGCCGAATGGATGGAACGCGACCCCATCGGGCGGGTGGAGCGTGAGCTCAAGGAGGTCGAGATCGTCGACGAGGCGGGCATCGAGGGGATCGGATCGGAGGTCGTCGCGGAGCTCGACGCGGCCGTGGAGTTCGCTCGCGCGGCGGGGCAGCCGGAGGTCGACGTCCTGCGGGGTGCGGTGTACGCCCCCCACGAGGCGTTCGAAGAGCCGGGCCTCGCCAACGTCAACGGCAATGGGCGCGCCCTCGGATTCGTGGACGCGCTCAACGAGGCGATGCACCAGGAGATGGAGAGCGACCCGCGGGTCCTCGTCATGGGCGAGGACGTGGGCGTGACCGGCGGCATCTTCGGCGCGACGAAGGGCCTCTTCGACAAGTACGGAGCGGACCGGGTGCGGGACACTCCGATCTCGGAGGCCGGCTTCGTCGGCTGCGGGATCGGGGCCGCGATCGCGGGGCTCCGCCCGGTCGTCGAGATCCAGATCTTCGACTTCATCGCCCTCACCATGGACATGCTGGTCAACCAGGCCGCGAAGTTCCGGTTCATGCTGGGCGGCAAGAACACCGTGCCGGTGGTGATTCGGGGGCCGCAGGGGGGCGGCATCCGGCTCGCGGCGCAGCACAGCCAGAGCCTCGAGGCGTGGTTCACCCACGTGCCCGGTCTCGTGGTGGTGGCGCCGTCGGGTCCCTACGAGGCGAAGGGGCTCCTCACCGCGGCCATCCGCGACTCCAACCCGGTGATCTTCCTCGAGGCCAAGCTCCAGTACCTGGAGCCGCCCGGCCCGGTGCCGGAAGAGCCCTACGCGATCCCGATCGGGAAGGCGGCGGTCAAGCGGGAGGGAACGGACGTCACGGTGGTGGCCACGATGGCCATGGTCCCGCGGGCGCTCGCGGCGGCGGAGAGCCTCGCTCGCCAGGGCCACAGCGTGGAGGTCATCGACCCGCGGACCCTGAAGCCCCTCGACGAGGACACCCTCCTCGCGTCGCTTCGCAAGACCCGGCGGCTCGTCGTTGCCCACGAGGCGTGCCTGACGGGCGGGTTCGGAGCGGAGGTCGCGGCGGTGGCCGCGGAGAAGGCGTTCGACTACCTCGACGCCCCGGTCGCCCGGGTGGCCGCCCTCGATACCCCCATGCCCTACAACGAAGCCCTCGAGCGCCAGGTGATCCCGAGCCAGCAGCGCATCGCCGACGCCATCCGGGAGACCCTCGCCTACTGACCGGCGCCCGGCCGGACGGAAACCAGATGGATATCAGCAGCCCACGGAGTCCGCACCCATGAAGATCACCGCGAACGGAATCGGGATCCGCTACGAGCTTGAAGGCCCCGAGACGGCGCCGGTCGTCGTCATGAGCCATTCCCTCGCCGCGAACGTCGCCATGTGGGACGACCAGATGCCGGTCCTCTCCGGGTACCGCGTGCTCCGGTACGACACCCGCGGGCACGGCGGGACGGACGTGCCGGAGGGCGACTACACCCTCGACCAGCTCGCGCGCGACGTCCTCGGGCTGCTCGACGCGCTCGCGATCGAGAAGGCCCACTTCGTCGGCCTCTCGATGGGCGGGATGGTCGGACAGACCGCGGCCCTCGCGGATCCGGGCCGCTTCCTCAGCCTGTCGCTCTGCGACACGTCGAGCCGGATCCCGCCCGAGGCGCGGGCGCTCTGGAACGAACGCATGACCGCTGCGCGGGCCGGGGGGATGGAGTCGCTGGTGGACTCGACCATCGACCGCTGGTTCTCTCCGGAGTTCCGGTCGGCCGAGCCCGGGCCGGTGGACCGCGTCCGGGACATGGTCCGGGCCACCGCGGTGGCCGGCTTCACCGGATGTTGCGCCGCCATCCGCGACCTCGACCTCACCGACCGGCTGGCGGAAATCCGGATCCCGACCCTGCTCGTCGTCGGCGAGCACGATCCCGGCACCCCGGTCGCCGCTCACGAGGTGATCCGGGACCGGATAGCGGGGTCGCGGCTCGTGGTCATCGACCGCGCCCGTCACTTCACCAACGTCGAGACGGCGGACATCTTCAACGACACCCTCACCACCTTCCTCGCGGAGCACTGACCGGGACGCCGGCCCGAACCGATCCGGCGGGCAAAGACCGAGAACGGACCAGCCAGGGCGGAAGGCGGCAGAGCCGAAATCCCGCGGCGGGGGTGACGTGACGGATACGCCAGAACAACGCGCACGGCACGTTGTCGATGCGAACCTGCGGGCGGCCGGCTGGCTGGTCCAGAGCCGTGAGGACATGGATCTCGGCGCCGGCCTCGGCATCGCGGTCACCGAGTTCCCAATGAAGTCGGGCTTCGGTTTCGCCGACTACCTGCTCTACATCGACCGCATCGCCGTCGGTGCCATAGAGGCCAAGGCGGAAGGCTCGCTCACTGGGGTCGAGGCGCAGTCGGCAAAGTACTCGTACGGCGTGCCGGACGGTCTCTCGGTCCACGAAAACCCGCTGCCATTCCTGTTCGAGTCCAACGGCGCGGTGACCCGCTTCACAAACGGGTCGGACCCGGCGCCGCGCAGCCGTCAGGTCTTCAATTTCCCAAGACCCGAGACGCTGGCGGGGTGGATGGCACAGCCTCACTCCCTGCGTTCCCGGCTGAGAGAGCTGCCGATGCTGGACGAGTCCCGTCTGTGGGCGGTCCAGTCCCGTGCCGTCCGCAACCTCGAACGGTCGTTCGCCCATGCCGACCCGCGCGCCCTGATTCAGATGGCGACCGGCTCCGGAAAGACCTTCACCGCCGTCAACGTCGTCTATCGCCTGCTGAAGCACGGCGGGGCCGGCCGCATCCTGTTTCTGGTGGACCGCACAAATCTCGGCCGGCAGGCGTATGACGAGTTCGCGAACTTCGAGCCACCGGACGACCCGCGCAAGTTCCCCGAGCTCTATACCGTCCAACGCCTCGACACGAACTCGATCAACCCCGCCGCCAAGGTGGTCATCACCACCATCCAGCGGCTCTATTCGATGCTGAAGGGCGAGCCCGAGTACGATGCCGGCAACGAGGAGGGCTCCGCCTTCGACTCGGCCCGGCCGTGGCGCGGCGACCCGCCCGACGTGGCATACAACCCTGCTATTCCGCCCGAGTTCTTCGACCTCATCATCGTCGACGAATGTCACCGCTCCATCTACGATCTGTGGAGCCAGGTACTGCTCTACTTCGATTCTTTCCTGATCGGGCTCACCGCCACTCCTGCCGGCCGAACCATCGGCTTCTTCAACCAGAACCTCGTCATGGAGTACGGCCACGACGAGGCGGTGGTCGACGGCGTGAACGTGGACTTCGACGTGTACCGCATCCGCACTCGCGTCACCGAGGAAGGGGCCAGGATCGAAGCGAGCGAGAGCGGCGTGTACGTGGACAAGCGCGACAAGCTGACCCGCCGGGAACGGCTGGCACGCCTTGAGGATGACCTCACCTACACCGCCAACCAGCTCGATCGGGACATCGTTTCGGAGAGTCAGATCCGCACCGTGCTGCGTGAGTTCAAGGACAGGGTGCTGCCCGATGCCTTCCCCGGCCGCAACGAAGTACCCAAGACCCTGATCTTCGCCAAGGACGACTCCCACGCCGACGACATTGTGCGAATCGCCCGCGAGGTCTTCGCCGAGCGCAACGATTTCTGCCGGAAGATCACCTACCGCACGGGATACACCAAGGTCACGAGGACAGTGACCGAGGACGATGGCACCGAGACCGAGGTGACGGAATGGGTGAGGACGGCGAATCTCACCCCGGACGAGATCCTCGCCAACTTCCGCTTGGACTTCTTCCCGCGCATCGCCGTTTCCGTGGACATGATCTCCACTGGCACCGACGTGAAGCCGATCGAATGCGTGTTCTTCATGCGGAACGTCCGGTCCGCCGGTTTCTTCGAGCAGATGAAGGGGCGCGGTGTGCGCGTCGTCTCCCCCGACAAGTTGCGCGCCGTTACCCCGAGCGCAAAGGTCAAGGACCGCTTCATCGTGGTGGACGCGGTGGGCGTCTGCGAGCAGGACAGGACCGATTCCCGCACCCTCAACCGCCAACCGACGAAGACCCTCGAGCAGGTGCTCAACTACATCGCCCAAGGCGGCCTCGATCCCGATGCCCTGACCACGCTCGCCGGCCGGGTCGCCCGCCTGCAAAGGGAGTTCACGCCGGCCCAGCTCGACGAGCTGAAGGACCTCGCAGGCGGCAAGTCGCTGCCGGCCCTTGCCCGCGATCTCCTCCACGCGTCCGACCGCGATGCTCAAGTGCAGGCCGCCAGGGAGCAATACGCGGCCGAGCAGCCCACCGAGGAGGAGATCGGCCGGGCCGCCAGGCAGCTTGCCCGGGAAGCCGTCACGCCCTTTCTCAAGCCGGAGCTCCGCCGCCGCATCCTCGAAATCCGACAGCAGAACGAGCAGACCATCGACCGCCACACCATCGACGACGTGCTCTACTCCGGATTCGATGTGGTCGCGGTCGAGAAGGCTCGGGCCACGGTGCAGGACTTCCGCGCCTGGATCGAGCTGCACCGGGACGAGCTGACCGCGCTGCAGGTCATCTACGCCGGCGTCCGCCCGCTCAAGCTCTCGCTCCGGGACCTGCGCCGGCTGCGGGACGCACTCGCCCGCCCGCCGCTCGCGGTCACGCCGGTCCAGCTCTGGCGCGCCTTCGAGGCGGCGGAGCCGGCCAGGGTCAAGGCCGGCCTCGGATCGCCGGGCGGCGGCGGGGAGCCGCTTGCCGATCTCGTGAACCTCGTGCGCGGAGCGTTGATCCCGCACTTCACCCTCGCGCCCTACCGGGACGAACTGCGGGAGCGCTATCAGGCATGGCTCCGCGAACGCGACGCCAACAACGAGTTCACGGTGGAGCAGTGCGAATGGCTTGACCGCATGGCAGACCACATCGCTACCAGCCTCGCCATCGAGCCGGAGGACTTCGAGACCGGCTGGTTCGGCCAGCAGGGGAGCCTCGGCCGCGCGCACGCCCTGTTCGGCGACCATCTCCGGCCCCTGATGGCCGAGCTCAACGAGAGGCTGGCCGCGTGAGAGAGTCAACTCCGTACCCGAACAGGGCGCGGCTTCAGCTATCGCATCGACCCGCGCCCGACCGTGGCCATCCGGTCTGATGACCTGCAAACGCGAGATCGGGCGCTCGAAGCGCCGTGATAATCTGATACACCGGTGGCGAGAGTAGGGTGACGCTACGTGGCGCGTCCCGGTTCCAAGAGGAGGATATGTCGAACGATCAATTGGTTGTAACGCTTGATGGGCCGAGTATTGGCGAATCTGGAGCACCGGTGGATTCCCTTACCGTTGTGCTGGATTGCGCCCAGAACGCAATGCGGCTCATGGTCGGCCATCTCGGAGGGCGTCAGCCGGGGCCGGGCCAGCTTCCCAATTGGGTCCGGGAGCATAGCCACATGCGGCTGACCACGACTCGATCGGGTTCGTTTGTAGCCCAATTGACCCTGGACCCGCCCCCCGACGGGCAAACTGACCTGTTCAACTACGGGGCTCGGGCGCTCGAAGCACTCCTCGCTTGGGATGGCAGGGAAGATTCCACCTTACCTCGGATTGTGACCGAACAGTTCCACGATACTGCGGCGGCCCTGCCAGAAGGTGTGCGTCTATGGCTAGGGGACGAGGACGACCCCCGCAAAGTTGAAATCAATCGGACACATCGGACGGCAAAGCTCGCACCCCAGGCGGAAGAAGCCGTCCTGGAAGGTTGGCTGAAAGAGGTAAATTGGGACCGGCGGACGGCGCAACTTCACCAACTCGGTGGCGAATACGTGAGATTGCGGTTTGACGCCGCGCTCGACGGTGAGATGCTGAGATTGGCTACGCGGTACATTGAGGTAAGAGGCCGCGGTCGGTTCAACCGGAGCGGCGACTGGTCGACCGTTCATGTCGAAGAGGTCAGCGAGGCGCGCACTTGGCGCGAGCGGTTCGACAAGGAGGCGTTCCATAACCACCCCCATCCGAAGGTCTTCGATCCGGAAAATGTCGTCGACATCGATCTGACAGACGAAGAGTGGGAGTCTTTCGATCGAGCCATCCGCGAGGGCCGGGACGCCTGATGGCTGACGGTTCCTCGCTCATAGTGGTCGATACCAGTGTTGTCTCGTTGCTCATCCGCCGGGATTCGCGGGCGGTCTACTACCAGGACCGGCTGGCTGGCCGCCGTGCCGTCATCTCGTTCCAGACATTGGAGGAGCTTTGGTTCGGTGCCTACAAGGGGGGTTGGGGTGATCGGCGGAAGAACCGGTTGAGGCGGGACCTCGACCAGTACGAAGTGGTGTGGCCGTCCCCTGAAATCGTTCACATCTCCGCTCATTTGCGCAGTGAGCGGGAAGGAGCAGGGCGCAGGCTCAACACGGCCGATGCGTGGGTTGCAGCAACCGCGATTTTGCTGGATTGCCCGCTTGCAGCGCATGACCGCGACTTCGCGCGTATTCCCGACCTGGAGATCGTCCGTGCCCCATGACCACCTTTCCAAGTTCAGCAAAATGCTGACGTTTGGAACTGGCTGCTTCGGCCTGTATCCGTTTTCGATTGGGCTGGTTAAGTTATTCGCTCGGAATGGTCCAAGGAGTCTGCCGTGCAAAGCTGGCAAGTACACAAGGCCAAGGTGCGTTTCAGCGAGCTGATACGCGATGCAGCCACGGAAGGCCCGCAAACGAGCACCATTCGCGGGAGAAGAGCGGCCGTCGTGCAGTCGTCGGAAGACTACGAGCGTCTCGCGTGCCGAGAACGCCAATTAGTCGAGTTCCCTCAGGACAGGTGTCCCTGCTCGCCGGTGTGGTGCTGGACTTCGGACGCGTGCGGTCGCCACCGCGCTCCGGTGCGGCCTCACGGCCGCCACCTGAAACTAGGCCGACTTCGCCCCACCGGGGTCGATCTGCTGAACCCATGGACGGATTGAGGTGGGCGTCGTGAGCGACGGCGAGGGATTGGGATTGCCTCCGGGGTGGTCAGATTCGCCCCTCGGCGAGATCGCAGGAATCAATCCTCCGCTCGACCGCTGTGTGGTCGATGACGATACGGAAGTCACCTTCGTCCCGATGCGTGCAGTGGCGACCGAAGGAGGCGGATTGGTCGCCCCGGAAACACGCCGCTACGGCGAAGTGAAGAGGGGTTATACGTCGTTTCTTTCCGGCGACGTGATCATGGCGAAGATCACACCGTGTACGGAAAACGGCAAGACAACCGCTGTGCCCGATGTACCGGGGCGGGTGTGTTTCGGCTCGACGGAGTTCCACACGATCCGACCTGGGCAGGGTGTGCGGGCGGAATGGATCGAGCAGTTCCTCTTGCAGCATGAGACCCGTCGCTCGGCGCAACGGTCAATGGCCGGCGGTGTAGGACAGATGCGTGTCCCCGGAGCATTTCTGAAAGCCATGAGAATTCCAATTCCGCCGCCGGCTGAGCAAGCTCGCATAGTCCGTGCGCTCGGCGAACTGTTCACCGATCTCGACGATGGCGTCGCGGCGTTGGAGCGGGCGCGGGGCAAACTGAAGCTCTATCGCGCGTCGGTGCTGAAGGCAGCGGTGGAAGGAGCGTTGACGGCTGACTGGCGCGAGCAACATCCGCACGCCGAGCCTGCAACCGAGCTGCTGGGACGCGTCCTCGTCGAGCGCCGCCGCCGCTGGGAAGAAGGTCAACTCCGCAAGTTCGAAGAGAGGGGCAGGGTACCACCGAAGAACTGGAAGGCGAAGTACAAGGAACCCGTTCCGCCCGATACTACCGGCCTGCCACCGCTGCCGGACGGGTGGTGCTGGGCGACCGTGGACCAGTGTTCGTCACTGATCCAGTACGGATCTTCTGCCAAAGCCGACGGGGGCTCTTCGGGAGTTCCGGTCTTGAGGATGGGCAATATAACTTCGGGGGATTATGTAGGAAAGTGCCGAAGCGCCCTCACTCAGGGCGCCGCTTCGGCCGGGGGATGTAGCGCACTTTCACGGGCCGGGTAAGCGCCTCGACCGCCTCCTCGAACGTCGCCCGGACCCGCATGTCCTCCTCAAGTTCCGTCTTCGACGGCTGGTACGTGGGGGCCACCACGTCCACGATGCGCGGCAGTTTCTTCAGCTTGTCAGGCATTCACTTCTTCCCTCTCGCCTGGGCGCTGAAGTCAATTCGTGGGCGCTGCTTGTGGCAATGCGTCTTGGATCTTGTCACGAGATACCACGTATCAGTCGCCAGCCGACGCAGGCGCTCTTCCTCTTCCATTCCCGCCCGGTAGCATTCCTCGACTGTAGCGAGCGAGCGGAGAATGTCGAAACGAACGCATCTCTCGGGCTTGCCCCACGGGCTCTGTGCCAAGACCGCGCACACAGTTTCCGTCGTCAAGGTGTACATCTAACCCGTTCGTGCTCCCGAATCCAGTCCGTTGTCGGCAATGAGGTCGACGTAGCGCAGGCGCTTGCCGTTCATGCCGGTGATGACGGCGGCCATGATGTCGATGGTGTCCTCGTCGCGCAGGTTGTGACGCGCGGCGAACTCCTGAACGTACCGGTCGAGATGCTTAGGACTCATCTTGTGGAAGGTGCCCTTGTGGGCGCGCTTCAGCATCGACCAGAAGCTCTCCGCACCGTTGGTATGGACATCGCCCCGGACGTACTCCTGGGCGCTGTGGTTGACTACTTCGTGCGGATTCGGAAGGGTCTCATAGACCAACGCATCGTCGGTGTAGACCTTGGCGTCAGGGGCCACGTGGGCGGCGACGAAGCCGTGTACGGTCGGCTTGTCGGTGCGTTCGACCACCTGGGCGCGAACCTGATTCGTATCCCGATCCTTCGCCCCCGCGATGGCGGTCTTGCCTACGGCCCCGCGGCCAGTGAGCTCTTCGCGCTTCGACTTTGACATGTTCGCCCGCTTCCCGCCCATGTAGGTCTCATCGACTTCGACCGGGCCGGCGAAGAGACCACTTTCCTGCGTGAGCGCGACCCGAAGCCGGTGCGCGAGGAACCACGCGGAGCGCTGATTGATGGTTAGGTCGCGGTGCAGCTTCATGCTGGACACGCTCTTGAGGCTGGTCGAGACGAGGTACGTCGCAATCATCCACACTTGCAGCCCGAGCTTCGACCCCTCCATGACGGTCCCCGTCTTCGGGCTGAACCGCTTGGCGCACTGCTTCTCGCGGCACCGGTACGGCATCGTCGCGTGCTTTGCGCCCGTCTGGACGTTCAGCGAGCCGCAGTGCGGGCACGCGACCCCGGTCGGCCACCGACGGGCGACGAACCAGGCTTCGGCCGTGGCGTCATCGGGGAACATGCGAAAGATCTGGACGAGGCTGATGCCTTCGCGGAAGCTCTTTCCAGGTGCCTTGTGTGCCATGCCCGTATCCTCTTGAGATACGGAAAGGTTACAAGAAAGTGCCGAAGGCGTCACGGGGGGCTTCGGCACTTTCCTACATAATCCCCTAACTTCGGATGGAGGATTGTTTCTCGATGATCTGAAATATGAAGCGTTTCCCGGCCTGCTTCTCGAACCAGGTGATCTGCTATTCAATCGGACCAATAGTGCAGAACTGGTGGGAAAGACAGCGGTCTATTCGGGAATACCCTCGCGGTGCTCTTTTGCTTCCTATCTGATACGAGTGCGTCTTCTTGAAGGTGTTGATCCGGCGATCGTGGCTTTTGCGTTAAACGGTGGTTTCGGAAGAACCTGGATAATGCGGGTAGTGAACCAGACTGTCGGGCAGGCGAACGTAAACGGCACAAAGCTTGCCTCGTTTGCATTCCCGTTACCTCCTGCCGCTGAGCAAGGGGCTATTGTCGAAATCGTCGAAGTCCATCTCTCCATCATCGATCGCCTCGAAGCCGATCTCGCCGCCAAGAGGAAGAGCGTTCAGGGTCTCCGGCAATCGATCCTCAAACAGGCATTCACCGGTAAGCTCGTGCCGCAGAGCCCCAACGACGAGCCGGCATCGGAGCTCTTGAAGCGCATTGCCGTCGAACGCGAAGCACGCGCGCAGGAAGCGCAGGTCGCCAAGCGTAGAAGGCCCGCATCGCGCCGCCCCCGAACGTGAAACGCGCCCGGGGGTGACGCTCCCGAGACCGCCCCGGAATCCGAATCACGGCGATGTACCGCCCGCTTGCGGGCGCCCGAGGGTCGGCGCATAGTCTCGGACTCCGGCTGGCCTCCTGGGAGTCTCGAACGTGCCTGAATACGCCTTGGACGAAGCGGGAGTGCGCCTGCCCGACCTCGTTACCGCTGCGGAAAACGGCGAGCGGGTCGTCATCACCAAGCACGGCGAGCCGGTCGTCGAACTCGTCCGCTGCCGCGAGAAGCGGGGCGGCATCGACTTCGACAAGTTGGAGGCCGACCGCCAGCGTCTCGGGATCACGGGAGACGGAGAGAGGTGGCCCAAGGAATTCGACGATCCGGCGTTCAGCCGCCGCGTGTTGGGACTTGACGAAGGCGAATAGGCTGCTGCCCGTGCGCATCCTCCTCGATACGTCCTATCTCTACGATCTGATGGAGACGCGCGGGAAGTTCTCCGATACCGAACGCCGGTTCTTCGCCGAACAGGAGGCGCAGCTCTATGTGAGCGCGGTATCCATCTGGGAGATGCGGCTGAAGTACCGTACCCATCATCCGTCAGGAGAGCGCAAGAGCCCTTTCGATCCGAATGCCGTGGTCGCCATGGTCGAAGGGCAGGACTTGACCATCCTGGCGATGACCATGCAGCACTCCGCGCGCGAGCTTGAAATCCCGATTGCCCACAAGGATCCGTTCGACGAGCTCCTCCTTGTTCAGGCTCAGGAAGAGGGCCTCAAGCTCCTCACCGCCGATCGGCAGATCATCGGGCACCCGTTGGCCATCACGGTATAGCGGACTCAGGGCATGGACGCGTCGCAGATCGGCAAGCGGGCCTGGAGCTATGCGGGGGTGTTGCAGGATGCCGGGCTCTCCTGCTTCGAGTATGTCGAGCAACTGACCCTGCTGCTGTTCCTCAAGATGGCGGATCAACGCACCAAGCCGCCCTACGAGCGCGAGCCAATCGTGCCGCCGGAACTCGGCTGGACCGCGCTGCTCCACCTCGACGGCGCCGCGCTGGAAGACCGGTACCGCACGAGCCTTGAGAAGCTGGGCGCAGAGCCCGGGATGCTCGGCGTCATCTTCAAAGGGGCGCGCTGCGAGATCCACCACCCGGCGCTCCTCAAGCAGATCATCGTCAATCTGCTCGACCGCGTGGACTGGTTGTCGTTGCCGGTGGACGTGAAGGGCACGATCTACGAGGAGCTGCTCGCCCGCTCGGCCCAGGAGTCCTCACGCGGCGCCGGCCAGTACTTCACCCCGCGTCCGGTCATCCGGACCATGTGCGAGGTCATGCAGCCGGCGCCGGGCGATCGCATCTGCGATCCGGCGGCAGGTACCGGCGGATTCCTCTGCAACGCCTACCAATACGTGATCGATCGCTACGGGAGCAGCCTCGATCGAGACGAGCTGCGAGCGTTGCAGACCGATCTGGTCGAGGGAATGGAGCTGTCGCCGAAGGTCGGGCGCATGTGCGCAATGAACGCCCGTCTGCACGGTATCGGCGGCGACCGGGTGGTCGTGCACACCGGGCACGACAGCTTGTCCGCGCCGTGGGGCGACGAGTACTCGATGGTCCTCGCCAATCCACCCTTCGGCAAGAAGCAGAGTCTCCTGTTCGTGAACGAGGAAGGCGACACCGAGCGGGAGGATCAGGTCGTAGTCCGGGAGGACTTCTGGACCTCGACCAGCAACAAGCAGCTCAACTTCGTGCAGCACATCTACACCCTGCTGAAGATCGACGGGCGGGCGGCGGTGGTGGTGCCGGACAACGTGCTGTTCGAGGGCGGGGCGGGCGAGAAGGTGCGCCGGAATCTGCTGGAGAAATGCCGGGTCCACACCCTGCTGCGTCTGCCGACCGGGATCTGGTACTCGCCTGGCGTCAAGGCCAACGTGATCTTCTTCGACAAGAAGGAAGGCCGGGCCGAGCCCTGGACCGACCGGCTGTGGGTCTACGACCTCCGCACCAACCTGCACTTCACGCTGAAGCAGAAGCCGATCCGCCGCGAGGACTTCGACGAGTTCGTCGAATGCTACAAGCCGGGCCGCATGCACGCCCGTGAGGCAACCTGGACCGAAGAAACCCCGGAGGGCCGTTGGCGGGCCTACGACTACGAAGACCTCCTGAAGCGCGACAAGCTCAGCCTTGACCTCTTCTGGCTCAAGGACAACAGCCTCACCGACACCGACTCGCTGCCCCCGCCCGGCGTCATCGCGGCCGAGATCGCCGATGACCTCGAAGCCGCCCTCGCCCAGTTCACGAAGATCGCGGAACGGCTCGCTCCCTGACCGCCTCGACCGATGAGTCCCAAGCGAAACGAGTCTCCCGAAGCAACGTCAGGCGGATGGGGTGCCAGAAGAGGCGGTGTCGCCGGCTCCCACCTTCGCCTCGATCAGCTTGCGGATGTCGGAAGCTACCCCGACTTCCGCAACTCGATCCGCTTTTCACCTAAATTCGTCGGATTTCGACCGGCGAGCGTCATGTAAGGGGCTGGTTTCATTGATGGTGGCGTTAGGAAAACGGCTGGACGGTTTCAGGTGTATCCCTGTTCAACAGATTTGTTGAACCAATCGGCTTCAACGGTTCCGTTGTCAACCATTTCGTTGACAACGGAACCGTTGAACTTGAGGTGCAAGCCTCCGGACCGATTCACTCGGCCCGGACTGCTCTCCGTTCCGGTGCGCTTCGGTCGGAGGTTGGTGCTCAGCCAGGGTCAGCCGCGCAGCAGGTTCCCAAGGCCGGTGGTGAAGACTTCGCGGCCGAGCACTGACCCGGGTGGCGCGCGGCGCTGGACCCTGCAGCGATGGCAGCTCGGGATTGGGACCCGCCGACCTCATCGCGGTTGCGGTGCCGGTGCGGTGAAGGTCATCACGTTGCGCAGCGTGTCGCCGCGCTCCGGCTCGGGGATCAGCCGTTCCTCGAAGGCGCCGCCCGACCAGGCATCGATGATCCGGCGCCAGAACCGCACCGCGGCTGTATTCTCCGGGACCTGCATCACCTGCCAGCGGCCCGCGAACCGTTCGAAGGCCGTCACCGCCGCCCTTCGGCCCACCCCGTGCCCGGTCCAGGGGCCCATCACGAAGAACTGGCTCATGTTCCAGTCGATGTCGGGCACCAGGGCGTAGCGGTCGATCAGGCAGAAGCCCGCGAGAGCGCCGCCGGCCTCGATGAGGAACGGGTGGTTCCCCTCGTTCCACGCGTACGAGAGGTCCTTGCGTTCGTGCAGCCACGCGGCGTTGGCGACCCACTCGTCGTGCGGGCCGATCTGGCGCGCGATGTCGTAGAGGTAGAAGCGCGCCATGTCGTGGACGAGGGCGATGTCGTCCCGGGTCGCCTCGACGAGGACGACCTCGCCGATGTCGGTCATGATCTTCGATGATCCGTGAGGGCCGAGATGTCTCGTGCGCCGTGCAGGGCGCGCGGGAGGCGGCCGTCGCCCGCGCCGCCCGGGGGGAGAAACGGTTCGAGATCGCTCAAGACGACGCGGCGCTCCCCATCATTCGCCAAGCTCGACGGCGAGTCCATCGACGACCTCGGCCCCCGCGGTGAGCTCGAAGATGGCCGGGGGGACGCGGATCTTCGAGTGGCGCGTGCCGCCGCCGAGGATGATCTCGCTCCGCTCCATGACTCGTGCGTCCACCCAGAGGGGCAGGTTCGCCGGCAATCCGAGCGGGGTGACCCCGCCGACCGTCATGCCCGTCATCCGCTCGGTCTCCGCGGCCGAGGCAAAGGACACGCGCCGCGAGGCGAGGCGCTTGCGCACGCAGCGGTTCACGTCGAGGCGGGTGTGCGCGAGGAGCGCGCAAGCCGCGAAGCGCTCCCCTCCGGTCTTGGCCTTGACGAGGATGGTATTCACGGAGTCCTCGGGCGGAACGCCGTAGTGCTCGCAGAACACCGCGGTGTCGGCGAGTTCCGGGTCGCACGGCATCACCTCGTAGTCGAGCCCGGAAGCGAGCAGGATCTCGACAACCGACGCCGGGACGATATCTTGAATCATGTGAGGGGAGTCGAACGGATGGCGGCGTAGTATATGAGCGGCCGCGGACGAACACCCGTATCGATCTCCGCTTCTCCACCGCCTCTCCTTCAGGTTCCGGCGGTGGTTGGCCAACGCGCCGTGACGCGTCGCGCCGACGGGCGGCGAATACCGCGAGCACGCCGCCCGCTTTCCCGCCCCGTCGGTCCGTGGCAGAGTCCGGTGCGTGCGTGAGACCGAGCTCTATCGGCCGGTGAAGGCGTTCCTCGAGGCGCAGGGTTACGCCGTGAAGGGCGAGGTCGACGGCTGCGATGTAGTCGCGATCCGGGGAGAGGAGCAGACCGTGATCGTCGAGCTGAAGGCCGGTTTCTCCCTGCCGCTGGTCTTGCAGGGGATTGCGCGGCAGCGCCTCGCGGACGACGTCTATCTCGCGGTTCCGCCGTTTTCTCGCCGCACGGGCCGCCGGCAGGATGCTCTGTCGCTCTGTCGCCGCCTCGGGCTCGGGCTCCTCACGGTGCGGATCGAGCCGGCGACGTTCGTGGAGGTGCTGCTCGATCCGGCCGAGTACCGGCCGCGCAAGCGCAAACCCGGGCTCGGACGGCTGCTGCGGGAGTTTCAGCGCCGGGTCGGCGATCCGAACGAGGGCGGTTCGAGCCGGCGCAAGATCATGACCGCGTACCGGCAGGATGCCCTTCGCTGTGCCTCGCACCTTGGCCTCAACGGCCCGACGAAAGCCGCGCTCGTGGCCGGCGCCGTCGGTGTCGCCAAGGCCGGGGTCATGATGCGCGCCGATCACTACGGCTGGTTCGAACGCCCGCTCGGGACCCCCCGCGGAGTCTACGGCCTGACGCCGAAGGGCCGGGCGGCGCTCGAGGAATACGCGGATGTCCTGGCTGCGCTGTAGCGAACGGGCGGCGGTCCCGGGATGGCCGGCTGCGCCCGGGCTTCTCATCCGAGGGCGGCACGAGTTCTGACGGCGCGCGTAAGATCATCGCCATCGGGCGGAGGCGTTGGCCATTGACTTGTGCACCTTACGCATTCATTGTTTGGGTAAGGAGGAACCGGATATGATTGTCAAGATCACGTCGAAACGCCAAGTCACGTTTCCGGCGAGGGTGCTGGATGCGTTGGGGGTGGCTCCCGGCGACCAGCTCGAGCTGAACGAAGGGCCCGACGGCTTCATTCTGCGAGCGAGACGCGTCGACCATTCCCGCCTGGGAACGTTGCGCAGCAAGATCCCGCCCGGACATCCGCCCTTCGATCTCGACACATTCCGGAACGAGCCGCATGACCCGGCGCTGCGGGATTGATACCTCGGTCCTCGTGCGGCTCGTCACCGGAGACCCGGAAGCGGATTTCGACTACTGCGTCAGCAGGATAAGCGCTTTGATGGAGGAAGGCGGCGAAGTGTTCGCATCGAATCAGGTCATCGGTGAAGCTTACGTCGCCGTGCAGCACCACTACGGGGTGTCCAAGGCTGATGCCCGGGCATCCCTGCTCGACGTGCTGCGCAGCGGTCTGGTTGCCCCGTTGAATGGGCCGTCGGTGATGGTAGCCCTCGAGGCATCGGGCGGACCGGGCGTATTCGACCGCCTCATCGCCGATGGCTACTCCCGCGAGGGGCTGGAGGTTCTGACGCTGGACCGCAAGATGGCCAATCTGGCTGACGTGCGCCGGCTGTAGGCCAGAGACTCCCCCGGGCCGGGACATTCGGCGAGGGGCTCGACTGCATCCTCAGCCTGTTCGCACCGGAGAATCCGAGCGAACCGGATGGCGCGTGAGCATCGATCCGGGCGGCGGCGGGGAGCCCTTCGCCCGGCCCGGCCCGGCCGCCGCCGCAACGCCGGCCGCTGGACGGGGCCGGGGTCAGCCGAGCAGCATGTTCGCCACGGCGGTCGCGAACACCTGGCAGCCGACGACGAGGTCGTCTTCGCTCGTGTCTTCCTCGAAGGCGTGGCTCACGCCGCCGATGCTCGGCACGAACATCATCGCGGCCGGCATGTGCCGGGCGAGCACCTGGGCATCGTGGATGGCGGCGCTTGGCATCGCGATCCAGTCCCCGGGAGCGTGGTGCTCGGCGGCCTGCTCGATGCAGGCACGCAAGCGCCCGTCCATCATCGCCGGGATGGACCGCTTGCCCACCTCGTTCATCCGTACCTCGGCGCGGCCCCGCGCATCGGCCTCGGCGACGAGGGCGCGGGCGTGCGCTTCCAGACGATCGAGGACCGCTTCGTCCTGATCGCGGAACTGGAGGTGCATCTCTGCGCGTCCCGGAACGATGCTCTGAACCCCGGGGTCGAGCGCGATCCGGCCGATGGTCCACACGCTCCGCTCGCCCGCGTGCTCCGGAAACGTCTCGTAGACCCGGTGGGCCAGCTCGACGAGGGCGTGGCCCGCATCGCGCCGGAGCGCCATCGGGGTGGTGCCGGCGTGGTTCTGCTGGCCCTCGAACGCGACCGTGAAGTTGCGCGAGCCGACGATGCCGGTGACCGCGCCGATGCGCTTGCCCTGGTGCTCGAGCCACGGACCCTGCTCGATGTGCGCCTCGGCGTAGCCCGCGTAGCGGCTCGGCTCGCACCGTTCGACGGTCACTCCCTCGAGCCCGGCCTCGCGCAGCGCCTCGCCGAGCGACCTCCCCTCGTCGTTGGCGGCGTCGCGGACCGCACCTTCCGGTTCCACCTCGCCACAGAACGTCTGGCTGCCGAGGCAGGTGGCAAACGTGCCCTCCTCGTCGATCCAGGAGGCGACGTCGACCGGGAGCCGGCTCGTCTCCTCGCATTCCGCGAGCGCCCGTGCGACCTCCAGTCCGTAGATGACCCCCATCGCGCCGTCGAGCCAGCCGCCCCGCGGCTGGGTGTCGGTGTGGGAGCCGATGAGGAGCGCGCGTCCGGGGTTCCGAGAGCGGCCGAACACCGTGCCGACCCCGTCGATTCGGGCGTCGAGCCCCGCCTCGCGCATCCGTTCGCAGAGCCAGTGGCGCGACTCGATGTCGATGGGGCTGAGCGACTGGCGGACAACACCGATGCCGCAGGCGCCGAACGCGCGGAGCCGCCGGAGATCGCCGAGCAGGCGATCCGGGTTGATGGTGACGTTGGCGGCGCTTGGCGGAGGGTTCATCCCGGCTCCTGCAGTACGATGTTTCGGAATCCATTGTGCCGTCAGGGGCCACCGTGTCAATTGCCCGCCGCGCCGGGAAACCGGGGCGGTTGCGGACGTGGCCCGAGGCAAGAGGAGAGGAGAGGTGCCGCGGCTCTTCGTGGGGCTCAACTTGCCCGAGACGCTGAAACGAGCCATCGGCGAGCTCCAGGCCGGGCTGCGGGACGCGCGCTGGCTGGAAGGGGACGGCCTTCACCTCACCCTCGCGTTCATCGGCGAGGTCGACCCTTCGGCCCAGCGCCGGATCGAGGAGGCGTTGGCCGGCGTGGACGCACCCCCGCTCGCGGTCGAGCTGCACGGAATCGGATACTTTCCGCACCGCGGCCCTCCCCGGGTGCTGTGGACCGGGGCGTCCCCGGCGGCCGGGCTCGGATCGCTCGCCGCCGCCGTCCGGCGGGCGCTCGCCCGTGCGGGCTTCCCGCCCGAGCGGCGCAAGTTCGCCCCGCACGTCACCATCGCCCGGTTTCGCCGCCCGCCGCCGCCCGCCCTGCTGGCGGAGTATCTGGGCGCGTACTCCCTCTTTCGCACCCCCGGCGCCCCGGTCGCTTCGTTCCGTCTGATGTCGAGCGTGTTGCGGCCGTCCGGCGCTCGATACACGCCCGAGGCCGATTATCCGCTCGCCGGGGAGTCTCCGCCGGTATCGTGACCGGCCGCGTTGCCCGTGACGGCAGTGCGTCGCGCCCATACCGCCGTCCGGCAGGACTTGGCCGAGTCCCGCCGGCAAGAGAAAACCGGATTACAATCGGACGCGGTCCGGCAGCATCTCGATCGGCAGTTTCACGGATCGACGAACCAACCCGGAGGCCACGTCATGACAACGACATCCTTCGACTCGCTTGCCGCCGCCCGCGAACTCGAAGCGGCGGGCATCGAACGCGCCCAGGCCGAAGCCATCGCCGCGACGATGCGCACGGCGGCCGGGGCCGACCGTGCCGATCTCGCGACAAGGACCGATCTCGCCGCCCTCGAAGGTCGCCTGTACCGCGCCCTGTGGCTCCAGGGCGCCGCCCTTGCCGGCCCCATCCTCGCCCCCAAGCTCCTTTGACTTGCACCGAGGGTCGGGCCATCCGCACATTTGCCTCGAGGTACGGACGAAGCGCGGTCTCAAGGAGGAGCGGCGGTGCCGCCGGGTGACGTTCGGAACGCCGCCGCCGGCAGTGGCGCCGCCGCCCGCGCCGCGCCGGGCGAGGCCGGCGCCCTGCCGGACTGGTTCGCCAACAAGAAGTCCCGCCCCAACCTGATCGTCAGCCGCTGGGTGCCGATCGCGCTCGTCGGGGCACCGGTCCTCGTGCTGTTCGGCATCGTCGTCTACCCCACCGTGTGGATGTTCTACCACGCGTTCCAGAACACCAACATGATGCGGCTCTTCCGCGGCAACTGGAGCTATGTCGGCTGGGAGAACTTCCACACCGTCCTCACCTCCGAACGCTTCTGGGACAGCGTGCAGCATCTGGTCCAGTACCTGGTGTTCGGGGCCTGCCTGCAGGTGCTGCTCGCCACCGTCCTCGCGCTGACCCTCTACGAGGTGGTCAGGCGGGACTGGATGCGCGTGCTGTTCCTCATCATCCTCGTGCTTCCGATGATGCTGCCGCCGTCGATCGTCGGGGTGCTGTGGAAATTCCTGCTCACCCCGTCCAACGGGGCGATCAACGCGGCGCTCCTGAATCTCGGCCTCATCGGCGAGCACATCGAGTGGTTCAACTCGGGCGTATCGCTCTGGTCGATCATCATCGCCGACGTCTGGAACTGGACCGCCCTGCCGCTCCTCATCATCTATTCCGGCCGGGTGTCGCTGCCGCCCGCGGTCTACGAGGCGGCCCGCGTCGACGGGGCGAGCGGGTGGCTCGTGCTCCGGCGCATCACCCTCCCCATGCTGAAGGAGGTGATCGCGATCGCCTTCATCATCCGCTTCATGGACGCCTTCAAGTTCGTGGACCTCGTCTACGTCATGACCTCCGGCGGCCCCGCCCAGTCGTCCGAGCTGCCGACCTACATCGCCTTCCAGCGCGGCATCCGCGAGTTCGAGGTGAGCGAGGCGGCCGCCTACGCGATCATCATCTTCGCGTTCTCCGCCATCCTGATCACCCTGTTCCTTCGCTATCTCAAGAAGGTCCTGAAGGCGCAGGGCATCGCATGACGGACCTTCGCACGAGCGAGCGGGAGCGGGAACGGGAACGGGAGCGGGAACGGCGGTGAGCGAGGCGAACTACCGGCTGGTCCGCGGGCTGCTCCTCGTGTTCCTGGGGCTGTGGCTCCTCCTCACCCTGTTTCCGTTCTACTGGCAGATCATCACCGCTCTCAAGGACGCGGCGGAGACCAATCGGACGGTCCCCACCTTCTGGCCGGAGGTGTGGCACCCCAGGAACTTCAAGCTGGTCTTCGCCGAGGCCTCGAACTTCCAGGCCCTGGTCGACAGCTTCATCATCGCGACCGGCAACACGCTCGCCTCGCTGGTGCTCGGCACGCTCGCCGGCTACGCCTTCGCCCGTTTTCCGCGCCAGGCGGGCGGCGAGAACCTCGCGTTCTGGATCCTCTCGAACCGCATGTTCCCGCCGGTCGCGGTGCTGATCCCCATGTTCTTCCTGTTCGACGCGACCCCGTGGGGCACCGACAGCCACCTGTCGCTCATCATTCTCTACCTGGTCTTCAACATGCCGCTCGCCACCTGGCTCATGATGGTGTTCTTCCGCGACGCGCCGCGCGAGCTCGAGGAAGCCGCGTACCTCGACGGATACCCTCCCCTCAGGGCGTTCTTCAAGGTGACCCTGCCGCTCGTGCTGCCGGGCATGATCTCGGTTGCGATGCTGTGCTGGATATTCGCCTGGAACGAGTATCTCTTCGCCAACCTGTTCGTCGGGACGGCGGTGAAAACCTTCACCATCGTCATACCCACCTTCACCCACGGCAGCCAGACGCTGTGGAACCTCCAGATGGCGTTCAGCCTCATCGCGATGCTGCCGCCGCTCGTGCTGTTCATCGTGCTCCGCCGCTACATGGTTCGGGGCCTCTCCCTCGGCGTCGTGAAGGGCTAGGCGGGGAAGAGGGCCGGGGCGGTGGGGGATCTGCGCATCGAGGGCCTGTGCAAGGGTTGGGACTTCCCGGTGATCGATCGCCTCGACCTCCAGGTGGCGCAAGGCGAGTTCTTCGTCATCGTCGGCCCGAGCGGCATCGGCAAGACCACCCTGCTGCGGCTCGTCGCGGGACTCGAGCGGTGCGATGCCGGCCGGATCCTGGTCGGCGGCCGGGACGTGACCGGCCTCCCGCCCTACCGGCGGAACGTCGCGATGACCTTCGAGAGCTATGCCCTCTATCCGCATCTCAGCGTCTTCGAGAACATCGCGAGCCCCTTGCGGGCCCGCAGGCTCTCGCGTTCCGAGATTGAAGCCACCATCGGGCAGGTGACTTCGATGCTGCGGATCGACGAGCTGCTGGAGCGCCGCCCCGGGGAAATCTCCGGCGGGCAGAAGCAGCGCACCGCCCTCGCGCGTACCCTGGTAGCGAAACCGGAGGTCTATCTGCTGGACGAACCGATCAGCCACCTCGACGCGCGCATCCGCCACGAGCTCCGGCAGCAGTTCCACGACCTCGAGGAGTTGCGCCGGGTGGCCACCCTCTACGTCACCCACGACTATGCGGAGGCATTGTCGCTCGGCGATCGTATCGGGGTGATGGGCGCGGGCGGTCTGGTGCAGGTGGGGACCGCCCGCGAGATCTTCGAGAAGCCGGGGTCCCTCTTCGTCGCCCAGCACCTCGGCCAGCCCTCGATCAACGTGGTCGACGCGGAGCTCCGGCGCTCGGGGGACGACGTCCTGCACTGCGTGGCGGCGGGCGACGCCGGACGAGGCGGCGAGGGCTTGACGATCCCGGTGGCCGACGCGCACCGCGAGGCGCTCCTGGCCGGCGGCACGTCCATGGTCACCCTCGGGATCCGCCCCCAGTTCGTCTCGGTGCTGGACAACGGCGCCGGGGAAGATGCCCGGACAGCGGCAGGAGATGCGGCCGATCCCGGCGCAGGCGCAGGACCGGCCCTCGATCCCGGCCGCCACGACGGCGGCGGCGGCGGCGGGCACATATTCGACGCCACCGTGGAACTCTACGAACCGCTCGGCTCGACCGGTGTCCTCCTCGCCGACGCGGGCGGCGTGCCGCTCACTGCCCTCACCGCGCCCGACCGCACGTTCGACTATGGGAAGCGGGTGAAGCTCCGGCTGTGTCCCGAGACGGTCCTCTATTTCGATCCGCGAAGCGGCTCGAATCTGGTGCAATAGCGACATGGCATCGGTCAAGCTCACGGGGGTCAACAAGGTCTACCGCTCGCGCGGGGAAGCGGTGCACGCGGTCAAGGATCTCGACCTTCAAGTCGAAGACGGCGAGTTCGTCGCGCTGCTCGGCCCGTCTGGCTGCGGCAAGACGTCGACGCTGCGCATGATCGTGGGGCTCGAGGAGATCACGTCGGGCGAGATCGCCTTCGACGGCCGGCGGGTGAACGAGCTGGACCCGCAGCGGCGCAACGTGGCGATGGCGTTCGAGACCTACGCGCTCTATCCCAACTTCACGGTCGCCGAGAACCTCGCCTTTCCGCTGGAGGTAATGGGGTTGCCCGAAGCGGACCGGGGCGCGCGGGTGCGGGAGATGGCCGCGATGCTGCGCCTCGATGACATCCTGGATCAGACCCCGGGAGCGCTCTCCGGGGGCCAGCAGCAGCGGGTAAGCCTCGGCCGCGCGCTCATCCGGGAACCGGCCGCATTCATCCTGGACGAGGTGATGAGTCACATCGACGCCCACCTCAAGTTCCGGATGCTGTTCGATCTGAAGCGCATCCACCGGGACCTCGGTCGCACGACCATCTACGTGACCCACGACCAGGTCGAGGCGCTCGCGCTGGCGGATCGGGTGGCCGTCATGAGCCAGGCGAAGCTCCAGCAGGTGGGGACGCGGAACGATCTCTACCACCGGCCGGCCAATGTCTTCGTCGCCGACTTCATCGGCGAGCCGCCGACCAACTTCTTCCGCGCGCGCCTGCAATCCTCGAACGGGACGGCGAAGCTCCATGTGGAGGACTCGGACCTCGCGCTCGCGCTCGAGCCCGAGCGCGCCGCGCGCCTCGCGGAGACGGGCGACGAGCACTTCGTAGCCGGCATCCGCCCGCAGAACCTGCATCTGGGAGGAGGCCGGGACGGCCGCCGGGCGAGCATGGACGCGAAGGTGACGATCAGCGAGTATCTGGGCGAGCAGGTCATCCTGACCCTCGGCAACGGCGAGAGCGTGTTCCGAGCGCTCGCGCCTCCCGAGACGCGCGCGGCGCGGGGGGAGTCGGTACGGATGCACTACGCACCGCGGGACGTAATGGTGTTCAGCAAGTCGTCGGAGGAGCTGATCGCCTGAGTGACGGGCGGCGGGCCGCGGTGGCCCGGCGCGCAATCCCGGGCGCGGCGCGAACGCGCCCCGAACGAAGAAGGAGAAATGTACATGAGCATCTTCAGCGCCTACACACGACGCAAGTTCCTGAGGAACGCGGCCGCCGGCGCCGGTGCGGCGGCCGCTGCGTCGGTGCTGCCGCGAAGCGCCTTCGGGGCCCAGGCGGTGCCGCCCGGCAAGAAGCTCTTCAACGACATCGATCTCACCTACTTCCAGGACTCGAACTGGCTGCACGCGCCGCTGTGGCTGTCGCCGCACCTGAAGAAGGAGGCGGGCGTCGGCATCAAGAGCCGAGAGAACTACGGTGGTGGCGACGCGGTGGCGAAGATCCTGCCGCAGCTTCTCTCCAAGCGGCCGCGGTTCGACTGGGTGCAGTATCCGAGCCTGTTCTTCGGCGCGTTCGCGGAGACGGGCCAGCTCGAGCCGCTGGACGACTACCTCGCGAAGTACGCGGGCACCAGCGACTACCTCGACTGGGTGATGCCGGCCTACCGGGAGTTCTACACCAAGTGGGACGGGAAGACGTACGGCATGATGTTGGACGGCGACATCCACATCCTGCACTACCGGCAGCAGTACTTCGACGATCCGATGCTGCAGAAGAAGTATTCCAAGCGTTTCCAGCGCGAGCTCGCGGTTCCGAAGACCTGGAACGAGTTCATCGACGCCACCCAGTTCTTCACCGAGGAGCTGAAGAGCCGGAACGTCTACGGCACCTCCATGGTGGTGAACCCCCCGAACTTCGGCTGGGGCTTCTGGATGGACATCGCGGCATCGGCCGGCGTCAACTACTTCGACGAGAACATGAACCCCACCATCAACCAGGGCAAGGCCGCCGAGGCCCTGGACATGTACAAGGAGATCATCAAGTTCGGGCCGCCGGGAGCGGAGGCCATGGACATCGGCACGACCATCCAGCGCTGGCAGTCCGGCTCCGACGTGATGTCGGTGTGGTGGATCGACCTCTCCGAGTTCACCGTGCAGCAGCAGGGGGTGGAGCTCGCGGAGGACCAGCGCGGGGCCATCGTTCCCGGCTGGCAGAACGACGACGGTTCGATCACCAACCGCGCGATCTCCCTCTGGTGCCGGACCGCGTCGGTGCCGAAGAACATTCCGGAGGACGTCAAGGAAGCGGCCTTCTACTTCATCTACCGGATGTCCCATCCGGATTACTCCAACGATATCGTCGCGGACGAGTACTGCGGTTCCGATCCGTTCGGGAAGACCCACTACGGCGACGCGGCCGCGCAGCTCTACCTCGGCGCCAATCCGCAGCGTGGAACGGACAACGAGCTGTGGCCGACCAATTCCGGCATCTTCAAGAACTTCGGCACGGCGAAAAACCACCTGGACGCGGGGCTCGCCAACGTCGAGGTCGGCTATCCGCAGTTCTTCTGGGAAGGTGCGCCGGAGTACGCGGACGCCCTGGGGCGCAACATCTCCAAGGCGATCTCCGGGGAGTTGACCAGCCAGCAGGCGCTGGACGAGGCGGCCGAGGAATGGGTGAAGATCTCCCAGAACCTCGGACTCGACAGCCAGAAGCGCCAGTACCGGAACTTCGTCGACGGCGCCCGCAAGCTCGGATACAAGATCTGAGCCGCGGATTCCGGGCCCCGGTACCAAGACCGGGGCTCGGGTGTGCCCGAAGAGCACCGACCGGGGTAATCGCCCCGCCCGCGGCCCGCGGACGGGGCTCGGATCGAGACCTGGGCGAAGGCGGGGGAAGGGCAGCCTTCCCCCGTCCCGGCCGCGTCTTCCCTCGTCCCGTGCCGGCAGGGGAGACTCGCGGCAGGACGCGGGCGCGGGCCAGGGGAGGAACGCGAGCTCCCGCCAATTCCGATCGTTGGCCAGAATCGGTGCAAGGGGCGGACCATTCATGTCCAACGAGAGATGAGGCTGGAACTGGCACTGAAGATGGCGTTGACGGCAAATGTGCCGTCACGCCATGGCGCACGGAATCGTGACGACACAAATGCCGCAGGCAGTTTCCCGCCGCGTCTCGGGAGGTCAAGATTAATGGAATCCCCGAACGTTCGGGCCCAGCCTCCCCGACGGTCTCGCCGAACCCGCGTAGCTCCCTCTCCGGCACAAAATCCGTATTCTGTCCCCCGCTCCCCTGCCAGACTCACTCGATAAGCCCCGAGGAAGGGAAGGTCCGCTATTCCCACGTATCAAGTTAGAATTGCCCCCGAAACAGGAGGCTCGACATGGCCACAACATCGTTCGACCCACTCGCAACCGCGCGCGACCTCGAAGCTGCGGGGATCGAACACGACCAAGCGGCCGCCATCGCCACCGCTCTCCGAAACGCAGCCACAGCGGACCGTGATCAGCTCGCCACCAAGACCGATATCCGATGGATCTTGACCATCCTCAGCTTCCAGTCCGCCATCATCCTCACAATGGCCGCCCGGCTGTTCGATATCGTCTGAACGACATGACCGCACACGACATGCCGCAGTCAACCTCGACCGCCGGCTGGATCGTCTCGTCTCCGATCTCTCCGGCCGCGCCGTCGCGGCCGGTCCCACGCCAGAAGCGGCCACCAAGACCGCCGAAGCGCTCGGCGCGATGCCCCTTCGCGCGCGTATCGCCCCCGCGACGGCCGAGGAGCTGGAGCGCCTCAAGCTGACACCTGTGGGGCGCCCGCCGCCTTCGCGAGCGAAATCGCACCATGCGCCGATTTCGACATGCAGCTTCAGCGCCGCGCGGACGATCCTGCGCTTGACGACAAGGCGACCCACTATCTGCAGAAAGTCCAGGAACACGGTCGCCGACCGATGGGCTTCTGGCATTGGCTCTGGATTTTGGTTCTCCTCATCGCCGAGGCGGCAATGTTCGGCTATGTCCTCGCCGGATACGTGACGCCTGGCGGGTCGGAAGCACTACAGCTTCAGGGCGCACTCGTGATTGGGATCCTTATCGCAGGCATCCTGTATGGATGACGCACAAGACGGGAAAGGAACTGCACGAGCGCGCCCTCATCCGGAAGGCGCGGACCTGGTGGCACGAATACAAGGAGGAACCGCGTCGCGATGGTGCTGGCGAACCGGGTGAGCGCGAAGCGACCGAGTGGCGTCCGCCAGCCAAGAGGCTGGTGGGATATGCTGGCTTGGCCGCTGCCGGTTTCACGGAGTGGGCCGGACGTTTCAAGAGGCATTGCGATGGACGCGCTCTCGATCACGATCGTCATGCTGGTGTTCCTGCTCGCGGGAGGCGTCAAGGGGGTCGTCGGCCTAGGGCTTCCCACGGTCGCCGTCGCCCTGCTCTCGGCCACGTTCGGCATCGAGGCGGCGCTTCCGCTGCTGGTGATCCCGTCCTTCGTCACCAATGTCTGGCAGGGGGCGATCGGCGGTCACGCGATGGCGTTGCTCAGGCGCTTCGGCGTCGCCCTCGCGATCATTCCCGTCGCGACCTGGATCGGGTATCACTACGTGTTCCTCGCGGCGCCGGAGGCGATGGAGCGGGTGCTCGGCGCCGTTCTGGTCGTCTACGCAGGGCTCGGGCTTCGCACCGCCCGGTTTGCGGCGCCGGCCGGGGCGGAGCCGGTGCTGACCCCGATCATCGGCCTCGTGAACGGCCTCGTCACCGGGGTGACCGGGACCTTCGTGGTCCCGATCGTGATGTATCTGGAGGCACTTCGCCTCGACCGCGACGAGCTCGTGCAGATGATGGGCATCGCGTTCAGCGTCTCGACCGCGGCCCTCGCGGCCGTTCTCATCCTGCACGGGGCGTATCAGCTCGACGTGGGCTACGTGTCCGCGGCGGCGGTCGTGCCGGCGGTCGCGGGCATGGCGGCGGGCGCGCGACTCCGCGCCCGTCTCACGCCGGCCGCGTTTCGGAGGTGGCTGCTCGCCGCCCTTGGCATCATCGGCCTCAAGCTCCTCGTGATCGGGTGAGAACGACCGCTTCGCGGGTTGCCGGCGAGCAAACCCCCACGACGCGCCGCCGGACACGATTCATATGGGACGCGGGAGCTCGATCTGTGCATTGCGAAGTCCAGGACCGAGCTCGTCCCGGTGAATGCCGACAAGGCGCATGTCGCCCGCGCGGCATTCCGCGACTGCGGCAGGCGGCCCCATCGGGCTGCTCTCAACCCTGGTGACCGTTTCGCCCATGCGCTGGCGAAGGCTTTCGATGAGCCGGCGCGGCCCAAGGGGACGAGCTTCTTCCTGACCGCGGTCGCGATGTATTCGGACGGGTAGGCCGTCGGGCGGGTCCGTTCCTCAACCGGCGGGCGCGCGAAGGGCGCTCGACGGCGCGAAACGGTCCAGAACCTGTCCCGGCCCGCGGCCGTTCGTGACGTAGTCGGTGCCGTCGAAGACCTCGACGCCGTTGCACAAGACGCCGTGGACCCCGATCGGCCGGCGGATCGTGCGTTTCCCGCCACCGGGGAGGTCCGCGACCCGCTCGCTGGCCGTGACCCCCACCGTGTCCGGGTCGAACAGGAGGAGGTCCGCCCAGGCGCCGGCCGCGATCCGGCCGCGGTCGGGGATCCCGTAGAGGTCCGCGGGATGGCTCGTGAGCCGCCGCACCCCGTCCGCGATGTCGAACTCCCCGAGCTCCCGCACCCAGCGGGCGAGGAAGTGAAGGCCGTAGCCCGCCTCGCACATGAACGTGAGGTGCGCCCCCGCATCGGAGAGCGCGACGACTCCCGCGTCGTGACGGAGCAGGCGCGCGACGCCCTCGTCCCCGACGTTGAGGAACTGCCCGATGAAGGTGGTCTCGAGGTTCTCCTCGAGGCCGAGGTCGAGCAGCACGTCGAGCGGGTCCGCGCCGCGCTCCGCCGCGATCTCGGCGATGGTCCGATCCGCGAGGGCCTCGTTCTTCGCGAGCGCGGGGACCGCGACGACGACCCGGTTCCAGTTGCCCTGGAAGATGAGGCCGGGCCGGGGGTCGGCGAGGCTGGCCCGGAACCGCTGCCGGAACCCGGGGTCCCGGAAGAGGGGGACGAGCTGTTCGGGGGTGTACGCCTTCGCCTCCGAAAACGCGTCGTGGCTGAAGAAGGGATAGGCGTTGGCGAGGGTGAAGTCGAACGAGAGGGGCTGGCAGGGGATCTGGACGTAGACCGGGTTGCCGCGCGCCTGCGCGGCCCGGCACGCTTCGAACATCTCGATGGAGCGCTCGGGCGCCTGGTCGTTGTACATCGCCGCTCCGGTCGCCTTGAATACGGCCCGTCCGTGGCGCCCTGCGATCGCCTCGATCTCCTCGACGGTCTTCGCTCCGGAAGCGAGCTGCACGATCCCCGCCGGGCGCGTCCCCATGGCGCCCACGAGCGCGTCGAGCTCGGAGAGCTCGGTGATCGTGGACGGCATCGGCACGCCCCCGTAGCCCGAGTGATTGAGGGAGTACGACGCTCCGAGTCCGATCGCCCCGCCGTCCATCGCCTCGGCGACGAGCGCCTGCATCCGGGCGAGCTCTTCCGCGGTCGGCTCTGCCCGCTCGGACGCCGCCTCGCCCATGACCGCGGTGCGAATGACGGAGTGGCCGGCGAGCACCGCGACGTTCGCCGAGAGGGCGGCCGCGCGCAGCGCCGCCATGTACTCCCCGAACGTCTCGAACTCCCACCGCACCCCCACGCGCAGGGCATCGAGGTCCATGCCTTCGACGACCGAGAGGTTGCGCAGGATGAGGTCCCGTACGGGCGGGGCGGCGGGCACGATCCCGAACCCGCAGTTGCCCATGACCACCGTGGTCACCCCGAGCGAGGGCGACGGCGAGAGAGTCCGGTCCCAGGTGATCTGCGCGTCGTAGTGGGTGTGCAGATCGACGAAACCCGGCGCGAGGGTGAGACCGTCCGCATCGATCTCGCGCTCCGCCGCTTCGCGGACTTCTCCGACGGCGCTGATGCGCCCGCCGCGAACCGCGACATCTGCCCGGACGGGTTCGTTGCCGAGACCGTCGACGACGGTCGCACCGCGAATGACGAGTTGATTCATGGGGAAGCTATCCGTAGAGTCGGAATGGGGACGTTGTCGCCCCACGTCGAAGCCCGCGCCATGGCGAGTCCGTGGTCTGCGCGGGCGGCTGGCTCGCAAGCGTTGCCCGGTCCGGCGTCGCGGCCGGCGTGTTCATCGCCGTCATGCGTATCCGGGAAGTCCGAAAGTCGTTCGGTGGACGGAAGGCATCGGCCGCAGCGGCCGAGCCGGGCAGCCCGCTCACGGTGCCGTCTTCTTGTGCTCGCGGTCAATGAGGAACTTGGCGAGGAGGTCCACGGTGCCTTCGAGCCGGGACATGCGTTCCCGAAGGTCCGCGACATCGCGATGGAGATTCCACAGGAAGGCGATAATGGCGACCGCGGCGACGGCGGTGGTGATGGTCTCGGGGCTCACGACTCGTCTCCTTTCCTTGAGTCCTTTCCTTGAGATGCGCCGCGTTCGGGGTGGCAATCTACCATACCCGCACTCGGCGTACACTGCGGCCCCGACGCCGGCACCGGGAAGTAGTTCCGAAGGCGGGCTCGAGTTGCGTCGTCTTCCCCCTTGGCAGGGTCGAAGGCGGCACGCGCTGGCGGCAAAGGAGGATTCAGGCAATGGAGTTCGACTACATCATCGTGGGGGCCGGCTCCGCCGGCTGCGTGCTCGCCCACCGGCTCTCGGAGAACCCCCGCAATCGGGTGGCGCTCCTCGAAGCGGGTGGCCGCGACAAGAACGTGTGGATCCACATCCCGGTCGGCTTCGCGAAGACCCTGAACGATCCCACCGTGAACTGGCTCTTCCATTCCGAGCCGGACGAGAAGACGCGGAACCGGCCGATCCCGATCCCGCGCGGCAAGGTCCTGGGGGGGTCGAGCTCAATCAACGGGATGCTCTACATCCGGGGGCATCCGCGCGACTACGACATCTGGGCTCAGCTCGGGAACCGGGGCTGGTCCTTCGACGACGTGCTGCCGTACTTCAAGCGCTCGGAGAACCAGGAGCGGGGCGCGGACGAGTTCCACGGAGTCGGCGGGCCCCTCGACGTCACCGACCAGGTCGAGACGCACCCAATCTGCGACGCCATCATCGAGGCGGCGAAGGCGTGCGGCTACCCCCACAACCCGGACGTGAACGGCGCCGACCCGGACGGGTTCACCTACTGCCAGATCACCGTCCGGAAAGGCCGCCGCGCGAGCACCGCGCGGGCCTTTCTCGCCCCGGTGCGCTCCCGGCCCAACCTCACCGTCCTGACCCACGCGCTCACCACCCGGGTCCTGCTCGAGGGGAGGCGGGCGGTCGGGGTGGAGTTCTCCCAGCACGGCGAGCGGAAAGCGGTGCGCGCGAGCCGGGAAGTGATCCTGTGCGGGGGCGCGGTCAATTCGCCCCAGATCCTCGAGCTCTCCGGGGTCGGGGACGGCGAGCGGCTGCGCGCGCTCGGCATCGAGACCGCCCACCACCTGCCGGGGGTCGGCGAGAACCTCCAGGACCATTTCGCGATCCGGATGTCCTGGCGGGTATCCCGGCCCATCACCTACAACGAGAAGACCCGCGGGCCGGGGCTGGTTCGCGAGGGGCTGAAATACCTCTGGAACCGGACCGGGATCCTCGCCCTGAGCGCGGCGAACATCACCGGCTACGTGCGCACGCGCGAAGGGGTCGAGACCCCGGACGTACAGTACTTCATGACCCCGGCGAGCTTCCGGGAATCACAGGACCGGACCCTGGATCGGGAACCCGGGATGACGATGTCCCTGTGCGTCCTTCGGCCCGAGTCCATCGGAACGATCCACGCGAAGACGCCCGACCCGTTCGCCGCCCCGGCGATCCGCCCGAACTTCCTCGATTCGCAGGTCGATCGCGACACGGTGGTGGAGGGCGCCCGCATCGCGCGCCGGATCGTGGAAGCACCGCCCATGGATCCCTACCGGGGGCCGGAGTTGCAGCCCGGCGCGGATGCCGAGACTCACGACGAGCTGCTCGACTTTGCCCGTGACACCGGGACCACGGTGTATCACCCGGTGGGAACGTGCAAGATGGGAAGCGATCCGATGGCGGTGGTGGACGATCGCCTCCGGGTCCGGGGCCTTGAGCGGCTTCGGGTCGCGGACGCGTCGATCATGCCTACCCTCGTCTCGGGCAATACCAACGCGCCGGTCATCATGATCGCGGAGAAGGCGGCGGACCTCATTCGCGAGGATGCGCTCGATGGCGCTTGAAGCGGTCATCCCGGACCGCCGGCTCCGGGAGATGACCGGCGCCGGCCTCTGGGGCGACGAGCTCATCATCGATCGTTTCGACCGGATCGCGGCCACCCGGCCCGACGATGTCGCCGCGGTCTGCCACGAGGCGGCCGGCGCGAAGCGGACCTCGCTCACGTTCGGAGAGCTGAAGCGGCTGTCCGATCGGGCGGCGCTGGGCCTGGCCGAGCTGGGGGTCGGGCGCGGCGATGTCGTGGCCGGACAACTGCCCGGCTGGTGGCACCATTTCGTGCTCTATCCGGCCTGCGCCCGCATCGGTGCGGTGTTCAATCCCCTCATGCCGATCTTCCACCAGCGCGAGCTGCGCTTCATGCTCGGCTTCCCGAAGACGAAGCTGCTCGTCGTGCCCCGCTCGTTCCGCGGCTTCGACTACCCTGCGATGATCGACGACATCCGCCCCGACCTGCCGGACCTCGAGCACGTGCTGGTCGTCGGCGGCGAGAACCCCGAGACGAGTCTTGAAGATCTCCTTCTGGACGTGCCCCGGGAACAAGGCGTCGATGTCGATGCCCGCCTCGCGCCGCTTCGCCCCGGCGCCAACGAGGTCACCGAGCTGATGTACACGTCCGGCACGACCGGGGAGCCGAAGGGCGTCATGCACACCCCCAACACCCTGCTGGCCAAGGTGCGGCTCGCGTGGGAGCTGTTCCGGATGGACGAGCGCGACGTCCTCTACATGGGCTCGCCTCTCGCGCACCAGACCGGGTTCATGTACGCATGCGTCATGTCGCTCGCGCGCGGGGTGAAGAGCGTGGTGCAGGACGTCTGGAATCCCGGGGTTGCGGCCGAGCTTATCCAGGACGAGCGCTGCACGATCACGGTGGCCGCAACCCCGTTCCTGAGCGATCTCGTGCACGACCCCGCGGTGCGGGAGTTCGACATCACGAGCCTGCGCCTGTTTCTCTGCGCCGGCGCGCCGATCCCCCGGGTCCTGCTGCGCGAGGCCGCCCGCGCGCATCCCGGCCTCTACGTCATGAGCGCCTGGGGCATGACCGAGAACGGCATCGTCACCGCGGCCTGTCCGGGCGATCCGGAGGAAAAGGTCTTCGACACGGACGGCCGCGCCATTGCGCACCAGGCGGTACGGGTCACGGACGACGCCGGCAACCGCGTTCCGGCCGGCACCGAGGGACGCCTGCAGTCGCGGGGGCCGACCCTGTTCGTGGGCTACTGCAACCGGCCGGATGCCTGCCAGATGGACGAGGACCTCTGGTTCGATACCGGTGACAACGCACGGATGGACCCCGACGGCTATATCCGCATCACCGGCCGCTCCCGGGACATCATCATCCGCGGCGGCGAGAACGTGCCGGTCGTCGAGGTCGAGAACCTGCTCTACCGCCATCCCGATATCGTCGACGCCGCGGTCATCGGCCTGCCCGACCCGCGGCTGGGCGAGCGCGGCTGTGCGGTCGTGACCCTGCGCGACGGCGCCGGCATGACCCTGGATGGAATGGTCGCCTGGCTCTCGGACCACCAGCTCGCGCGCAACTATCTGCCGGAACGCCTGGAAGTCATCGACGAGTTCCCCCGCACGCCGAGCGGCAAGATCCAGAAATTCAAGCTGAGGGAGAGGTTCATGCCTGAGCCGGACCATGCATGACCGGCCATTCACACCGAGCGACGACGGCTTTCACTTCGACCAGATGGGCGACGTCTGGTGGGCTACCGAGACGGCGTGGTTCTCGTTCCACCATGCGGACCGCAAGCTCGGCGGCTGGCTCTACACCATGGCGCGCCCGAACATCGGCATCGTCTCCGGCGGGGCCTGGATCTGGGACGATACGGCCTCTGTGCCCTGGGAAGTCCCGTTCTCGGCCAACTACACCGCTCTGCCGATCCCGAAGGACCAGGATCTCACCGACATCAGGCTGCCGACGGGGGTCTCGATCCGGGTAATCGAGCCCTGCATGTCCTATGCGCTCGGCTTCGACGACGGCGGGCGGGGACTGCTCTCGGCGGACCTTCGCTTCGACGGCGTGATGCCCCCCGAGCCCCTGACCGCCGCGGGCACGACATTCGGCTCGGCGCATCACTTCGACCAGTTCGGGCGCGTGCATGGCCATATCGAGCTGCATGGCGAACGGATCGAGATCGATTGTCTGGGGATGCGCGACCGGACCTGGGGGCGCCGGCCCGAGAACCGGCCGCGCCGCGCCGCCTACATCACCGGAATGGCTGACCCCGACACAGGCTTCCTGGCCGTCACCAACGTGCGGCGGGAGGGCGAGGTCGTCGCCTGCGGCTTCCTTCGCCGCGACGGCCGCACCGTCTCGCTGGCGGGCGGCGCCCGCGTCGGCGAACGCGACCCGGACACCGGCACGACCACCCGCGTGGAGCTCCGCCTTTCCGACCAGGAAGGCCGCGAGCTCGTCGCCAGGGGCGAGCCGGTCAGCCGAATCGTCATCAACCGCCACACCTTCATCGACATCAGCAGCCTGGTGCGGTGGGACTGCGGCGGTGACGGCGTCGCCTGGGGCGAGGAGCAGGACATGTGGCCCATGCACCGTTTCGCGCGGATGATGCGGGAGAAGCGAAGCGCGGGTCAGTAACCCAGGTCCCGCGCCGCGCGGTCCAGCACCACCGGGATCGACCAGGCGGTACGCGCGAGGCGAATGTCCTCGCTCCGGCCGTCTCGATAGAGCCCCGACGCGCTCATCCAGAAGGCCGCGGATCGCATCGCGTAGAGCAGCCGATAGTAGCGGCAGACCTCTTCGTCGATGGTCAGATCCGTGGCGGCTTCGTACCGCTCGAAGAACACGTCGCGCGGCACCAGGTTGGAGAGCAGGGCGCTCCCCTCGCGGTTCAGATCGCTGAGCACGTAGGCCACGTCGTACATCGGGTCGCCGATGACCTGCAGCTCCCAGTCCAGCACGGCCGAGATTCGGTCGTCCTTGACCAGCAGGTTGCCGGTCCGGTACGCGCCGTGGACGAGCGCCAGCCGTTCGGTGACCGGCGCGTTCGCCTCCAGCCAGCACACGAGGTCGGTCACGACCGGCTCGGGGCCATGCCCGGACTCCTCGATCAAGCGCTTCCACTTGGCGACCTCGCCGAGGGCGAACTGCGTGGTCCCGGCCTCCGGCACGCCCAGGAAGTCCAGCCCCGCGGCTTGCCAGTCGATGTTGTGCAGCGTCGCCAGCGTGTCGGTGAAGCTCTCGGGCAGGACGCCGCGTTCCGCCGCCTCGGCGTAGAAGCGCCGGCCGTCACGGCCCCAGGGGTTCGGGCACTCGCCCTCGACCTTCTCCATGACGAGGAAGGGCGCGCCGAGCACGTTCGGCGTGTCTTCGTACCAGCAGGGCCGTGGCGTTCGAAGGTCGGTTCCGGCGAGGCAGGCCAGGGTCCGGTGCTGCTCGCCGAGATCCGACAGCTCGCGCAGCAGCGCGTTGCCGGGGTCGCGGCGCAGGCAGTATCCGGCCGAGCGCGCCTCGCCGCCCTCGGTCCAGTGCGCGTCGAACAGCCAGGTCTCGTGCGACCAACCGACGGCGATCCGGTGCAGGTCTCGAAGCACCATGGCGCTTGCGCCCGGGGTCTTCCCGGCCAGGTATCCGCGGATGGCTTCCGGCACCTCCTCGGCCGGCACCCGCCCGCTCACGCTGCGATTTCCATCCGGCGGTCGATGCCGCGCCGGAGATCCTGCCGGACGCGGCCCAGCAGCCGGTCGAACCGTTCCCGGCCGAGTGCGTTGCGAGCTCCGTACAGCGTTTCGATGAAGGCGCAGAGCGCGGCATCCCCGCCATCCGGCAGGGTCCGAAACGCCTCGCGCACCGGATCGGGAGCATCGGACAGGCCGGCGTCCAGCTCGGCCACGAGCGCGGCGCGGTCGGCGGCGCCGGCTTCGGCGTGCGTCTCGGCCAGCCGAAGCTCGGCCGACACCTTTTCCAGGACCACGGCGCTCAGAAATGCCTGGGTCTTCGGGTAGTCCGCCTCCACGGCAGGCCCGATCTCGCGCTTCAGCAGCCCCGCCATGCGCGAGAGCAGGTCGCTCTGGTTCATTGCGTGGCCTCCTGCGCGGCTTCCGCCGGTGCCCCCCTCGGATTGCCGCGGCGGCTGCGGACCCCCGCCATCCGGCGATCTTCCCGGCCGATGATCGTCCGCGGGGTACGAGCGACCATCGGACTCCTTGCCGAGTCGCATCTCGTCACGCCCGACTCGTTGGTGTCAGCCAGTCCGGAAAAATCACCGATTTTCTGCTGCGGACGCCAATCCGTCGCTTCGCGCTCCCAAGGTCGCCGCGGTAGCGGGCCGTACTCCCTCAAGCCGCTTCGACAGCGCGAACGCGCTAGTGTCGGCTACGCCTTCAGCCAGCGCGTAAGCGCTCTTGCGGTCCGTGCGGCCCGCTACCACGGCATTCTGCTTCGCAGCTTCGCGGCGCCCTCGCGACGAAAATCGGTGATTTTTCCGGGCCAGGCGCGCCAAGTCTGCACGGCGCTCGCCCGCAACCATGACCGCCATCCATGAGGAATGCATGTGCCGCGTGGCGCTGGTCCGTTCCAGGGGGTCGCCGGGAGCCGATCACGCCCCGCGGAGCGCTTCGTGCAGCAGCGCGAGCGCGGCTCTCGTGAACTCCCACATGTTGGCTTCGCGGTCGTTGCGCCCGGTCTCGAGGGTGAGGACACGCTCGACCGGCCCGGACACGGCGAGACAGGTGTGCCCCGCCGCGTCGCCGTAGCGGTTGCCGGTCGGCCCGGTCGCCCCGGTCTCGGCGAGCCCCCATGTCGTCCCGAGGCGCTCGCGGATGGTGCGCGCCCCGATCTCGGCGTAGGGCTCCGACGAGGACCGCGTCTCGGCCGCAAGCTCGGCCGGCAGCGAGAGCAGCCCGTGCCGCGACGCCCCGGTGTACACCACCGCCCCGCCGACGAAGTACGCCGATGCGCCGGGGACCGCGAGCAGGGCGGCGGAGATGAGGCCGCCGGTCGAGGATTCGCTCACCGCGACCGTCTCGCCGCGCTGCTTGAGAAGGGCGCCCAGATCGCGCGCCATGGGTTCGAGTTTCATGAGGATGCGCACTCCGTGGCGGGACGGGGGTCACAGGTCCATCATGCGGACCATCGCTCGGGCGAGGGGGCTCTCGGGATCGCCGACCGCGCGGCTGATGTCGAAGTGGTCGTGGCCCGGCATCACCATGTATTCGCACTCGATGCCCTGCGCCCGGCAAAGGGCCGCGTAGTCTTCCGACATCTTGATCCAGAGCCGCGGCTCGGTTCCGCCCACCGCGACGAGAAGGGGGAGCGCGCGCCGCGGCGGATTGCGCAGGGGGCTCAAGCGACGCGCCGCCTCCGGCTCGAGGCGCACTTCCTCGTTCACCGTGATGTCGAGCACCGGCTCGCAGTCCATCACCCCCGTGATCGGGGTCGCGCCCTTGATGATGTCCGCGGGAAGGCCGTCCGCTTCCCAGTCGTGGGCGAGGGCCATGGCGGTGAGATGGCCGCCCGCGGAGTTGCCGGAGACGTAGAGACGCGCCGGGTCACCGCCGTAGTCCGCGATGTTCCGCCAGGTCCAGGCGATCGACCGGTTGGACTGCTCGACGATGGTGTCGAGGGTGACGGCCGGACAGAGGTCGTAGTTGATGACCACCGTCGTCGCACCAGCGGGCTGAAAGACGTCGGCGATGAAGCTGTAGTCGTTCTTGTCCATCGCGCGCCAGTAGCCGCCGTGGATGAAGAGCTGGACCGGCGCGCCCGGCCCCGATCCCGGATTCGCGGCCGGAAAGATGTCGAGGGTCTCGTTCTCGCCCGGGCCGTAGCGCACGTCGAGCGTGCAATCGAGCCGGGCCCGGGCTTCGGCCGAGGCGGCGGCGCCGGCGGCAAGGCGCTCGTCGAGATTCCTGGCCGTCGTGCGGGGATTGAATTCGAGCTCGAGCGCTTCGGGAGAGAGGTTCTCGTAGGTCAT
Source organism: Gammaproteobacteria bacterium (assembly GCA_965223775.1). Taxonomy (GTDB): domain Bacteria; phylum Pseudomonadota; class Gammaproteobacteria; order HK1; family HK1; genus JAJDXW01. Next base: position 925,877 of record OZ245021.1, read on the forward strand.
GGCGTGTTCCCCGTATCGATTCCGTAGGTCTCGCGGGCGGCGCCCGCCGTCACGTACCCGTCCGCGAGGTCGCGGCGGATGGCCTCCTCGTCCCGCTCGGCCGGCGGGCCGTAGCCGCCCGCCCCGCTCAGCCGGAAGCTGAGGACGTCGCCCCGCACGAGGTCGCGGGTCTCCTTGGAAGCGAGCCGCTCGGCCTCCCGGCCGGGATTCAGCACGGTCTCGGCCCGATTTCCCGGGAGCCCGCCGGCGAGGCCGGGCGGGGCATGGCGGTGCCGGTCCCCGGAGAGCGAGACCGTGGCGCGGCTCGCGAGGAGCTCGACGTCCTTGCGGACCCCGCAGCCGCCCCGGAACCGGCCCGCTCCCGCCGAGTTCGGAACGAACTCCAGGCGCTTGACGCGGATCGGAGCCTGGGACTCGTGCACCTCCACCGGGATGTTGGTCGCATTGAAGACCGGGCAGAGCGCCTCGGCTCCGTCCCGGTTCGAGCGCCCGCCGTAGCCGCCGTAGATGACATCGTAGAAGACGAAGGGGCGGTTTCCGCGTCCCGGACGGTCGTCCACCCCTCCCATCACGGGGTTGCTCCAGTGCGAGAAGCTCGCCATCGCGGGCTCCGGGCGCATCCTGGCGAACGCGCCGCACACCACTTCGAACATCCGGATCTGGTTGATGGCGCGACCGCTGCTCGGGGCGGGGAACTCCGGGTTGAAGAAAGATCCCGGGCGGGCGCGCACCTCGACGGGCCGGTTCACGCCCTCGTTCTGCGGCAGGTGCGGATCGGTGAACACCTTGACCGCGAATCCCGAATAGGCCCGGGTGTAGTTGATGTAGGAGTTGATGCCGGCTTCCACCTGGCCGCTGCTGCCCGACCAGTCGAGGACGATCGAATCGCCGTCCACCGTGACCTCGACGTGGAAGCGGAGGGGCTCGCCGGCCCGCGCGTCGTCGTCCATGAAGTCCTCGTGGCTCCAGGTCCCGTTCGGAAGGGAAGAGATGAGCTCGCGCATCCGCGCCTCGGAGCGGTCCAGGATGGTCTCGATGGCCGCCTCCACGAGGTCGAAGCCGTACTTGCGGATGAGCCCGGAATACCGCTCGGCCGCGACCGCGTTGGCGTTGCGCTGGGCGAAGAGGTCGCCGCGCACGATCTCGGGCATCCGGACGTTGCCGAGGATGAGCCGGAGGACGTCTTCCTGGAGCTCGCCGGCGCGGGCGATGCGCACCGGGAGGATGCGGAGCCCCTCCTGAAACGCTTCGCGCACGTCCACGATCTGGGAGCCCGGCACCGCTCCCCCCATGTCGACGTGGTGGGCGATGTTGACCGCGAACCCGGCGAGGCGTCCGTCCACGAACAGGGGCGACGTCATGAAGCAGTCCGGGTAGTGCCCCGACCCCATGAAGGAGTCGTTGAGGAGGATGCAGTCGCCGGGCTCGAAGTCCCCGGGGGCGAAGTGGTCGAGGACGTGCCCCACCACGTAGGGCATGGACCCGAGGTGCCCGGGCGAGAAGTTGCCCTGGGCGACGAGCCGTCCCCGCGCGTCGAAGATGCCGGTGGAGAAGTCGTCTCCCTCGCGCACCGCGGCCGAATAGGCGGTGTGGCGGAGGGTGGTTCCCATGTCGTCCGCGACGGAGATGAGCCCGTTCCAGAGGACACTCAGGGTCACCGGATCGATGGTTGATGCGCCTCCGTTCTTCATCCGCCTGATTCCCTCGCCGATACCTCGATGAGAAGGTTCCCACTCCCGCTCACCCGGGCGGTATCGCCGGCGGGGAGAAGGGTGGTCGACTCGCGCTCGGCCACGATGGCCGGCCCCGCGAGCCGATCGCCGGCGCGAAGGGCGTTCCGGTCGAATACCGGCCAGTCGGCCCAATCTCCCCGACCCGACGCCTCCGGCAGCCAGGCGCAGACCGTTCCGATCGGTTCGGGGCGCGCGGAACCGGGCGCGCGCGTGCCGTCCGCGGTCTCCCCGGACCCGGCCGGCCCCCAATCCACGCCCGGGATCTCGCCGGGGTCCGGTTTCCCATCCGCCCCCCGGCTTGCCGGCTCGTCCGGGGTCGTGCCCGCGACCGAACCCGATCCTCCGTCCCGGCTCGCGCGTCGTTCCATCCCGGCTGCCCCGGCCGGTGCTTCGCCGGGGACGCCGGTGAGGAACCAGTCCGTCCCCTCCACCGGCTGGTCGCGCTGGGCGTAACCGTACTCCGCCTCGTAGCGGGAGTCGAAGGCCTCGCGGGTCCGTTTCGGGAACTTGTCGTCGATCGCTCCCCCGGGGAGGGGAATGCGCAGCTCGAATCCCTGTCCCGCATACCGCAGGTGCGCGTGGCGTTGCCAAGCGACCGAGGGGGCCGACTCGCCGATGAGGTCGCGGGCGCGTGCCTCGAGATCGGCGAAGAGCCCGGCCAGGTCTCCGGCCGCTCCCGGGGTGTCCAGCTCGATCGTCCGCGTGAGGGAAACGGTGAGGCTGCGCTCCGCCTCGAGCAGTCCGATGGCGGACGCGACCCCCGCTCCCCGCGGAACGATGACCCGCGGAATCCCGAGCGCCCGGGCGAGCTCGCAGGCGTGGAGCGGTCCCGCGCCGCCGAACGCCACCATGGCGTAGTCGCGCGGGTCGCGCCCGCGCTCGATGGACATCGAGCGGAGCGCCCGCTCCATGTTCGCGTTGGCGATGCGATGCACTCCCCACGCCGCGGCGACGAGGTCGAGGCCGAGCGGCTCGCCGATCTGCTCCCGGGTCGCGCGTTCGGCCGCCGCGCGGTCGATCCGGATCTGGCCGCCCGCGAAGGACTCCGGGTCGAGATAGCCGAGAACGAGGTTCGCATCGGTCAAGGTCGCCCGCCCGCCGCCCCGGCCGTAGCAAACGGGCCCCGGCTCCGCTCCCGCGCTCTGCGGCCCGACTGCGACGACGCCGAGCCCGGCAGATGCGATGCTGCCGCCGCCGGCTCCGATCTCGACGAGCTCCACGGCCGGAACGTCGAGGGGCAGCCCGCTCCACTTGCGCAGGTTCACCCCGTCCACCTCGAACGTCGAGGCAATCGCCGGCTCCCCGCCGTCGATGACCCCGACCTTGGCGGTAGTCCCGCCCATGTCGAACGTGACCACGTGCTCCACGTCCTCCCGCGCCCCCGTCGCCCGGCACGCGAGCACCCCGGCGGCCGGTCCCGACTCGATGATGTTGACCGGGTACTCGCGGGCGAGCGCAGGGGTCGTGAGCCCTCCGTTGGACTGCATGACGCGGAGCTCGCCCGCGAAGCCGAGGGAGGTGAAGGCGGCCTCCAGCCCGGCGAGGAACCGGCCGATGATCGGCCTGACGTAGGCGTTGGCAACGACGGTGCTGGTCCGCTCGTACTCGCGCCGGCGGGGCGATACGTCCGAGGAGATCGATATCGACACCGCCCGGTTTCGCGGCGGCCCGCCCAGACGCTCCGCGAGGAGCGTTCCCACCGCCTGTTCGTGGGTCGGATTGGCGTAGGCGTGGAGGAGACATACCGCGACGCTCTCCACCTCGTCGGCAGCGAGCCGTTCGGCCACCGCGGTGACCGACTCCGGGTCGAGCGGGCGCAGCACCTCTCCGTCGTGGGCGATCCGCTCCTCCACCTCGAAAATCGCGCGCCGAGGCACGAGGGGCCGGGGCTTGTCGAGCCAGAGGTCGTAGGTGTCGAAGCGCTTCGACCGCCCCATGATGAGCACGTCGCGGAATCCACGGGTGGTGACGAGGGCGGTGCGCCCGCCCTTGCGTTCCAGGATGGCGTTGGTCGCGACGGTGGTCGCGATCAGGATCTCGCCGACCTCCGCGAGGCTGAACGCACGGGCCGAAGCGAGCCGGTCAATGCCCTCCAGGGTGGCGCGCGCCGGGTCGGAGGGGGTGCTGAGGGTCTTCGCGAACCACGAGGCGCCGCTCGCCTCGTCGCGGAGAACGAAGTCGGTGAAGGTGCCGCCGGTGTCAATTGCAAGCCGCAGCATGGGCCGTCGCCCGTTCCATCCCCGGTGCCGGTGCTACTTCCCGGTGAACTTCGGCCGTTCCTTGGCGAGGAACGCCCGGAACCCGATCTGGAAGTCCTCGGTGTCATAGCAGTCGAAGCCCTCGTCGCGTTCCTCTCCGGTGAGCGGGCGCGGGTCGAGCAGCCGGTGGATGAACTTCTTGTGCCAGCGGGCGGAGAGCGGGGCACCCTCGGCGATGCTCGCCGCCATGCGGTGAGCGGTGGGCTCCACCTCGTCGTCGGGCACCGCCCGGTTGACGAGGCCGAGCCGAAGCGCGTCCTCGGCCCCGAATACCTCGCCGAGAAGCAGGATCTCCAGCATGGCGTTGGCGCCGAGCTTGGCGACCAGCGGCGCAAGCTCGTCCGGCGACTCGACGAGGCCGAGCCGTTTCACGGGCACCCCGAAGCGGCTGGAGGCGCCGCACACCCGGAGATCGCACATGACCGCGACCCCGAGTCCCCCGCCCACGCAATCACCCTCGATGAGCGCGATGGTCGGGTGGCGGCAGGCGCGTACCGCCTCGAGGGCGGCCCCGAGGATCCCGGCGTAGATCCGCCCGCGCCGCTTGTTGACCCGCCACGTCGCGAACTCGCTGATGTCCGCCCCGGCGCTGAACGCCCTGCCGCCCGCTCCACGCAGGATCACGCAGCGGACCCCGGCGTCGGCGTCGAGCTCCGCCATCGCATCCTGGAGCCCCAGGGCGATCTCGACGCTGAGTGCGTTTCGCCGAGCCGGAGAGTCGATGACGACGGTGGCGATCGCGCCGTCCCGCGATACCCGCACCCGCGCGGGGTTCGCGCCATCCGACGTCTGCGCCGCCGGGGTGGTCCGCGCCGCCCGGATCCGGGCCGCTTCCTTCGTCATCGTGTGCTCCTTCGTTGCTGGCCGGCGGTGGTCACGAGCCCGGCCCACCCTCGCGGGGGCGATCCGGACCGCGGAGGCGAGCGCCACCACGTTGCCTGCCTCGCCGTAGACCGCGGTGCCGGTGAAGTGCTTGCGGCGCGCGCAGGGTGACGGTTGCTTCGCTTCCCACCGCCCGCGCGACCACCCCGGCCACATAGCCTCCGTTGCCGAGTCCGGGCGGGCCCGAAAAACGCGAATCGATCACGATCTTGCAGACAAAATCGTTCATCTTCTTCTAACGTCCGTCATCCGATCCGGTTTCAGATCCGGCTGCGGCCAGGCGCGAACAGTTTCACGTGCCGGTGCTTGAAGAACGGGATCAGGACCGCGCCGGCGAGAAAGCCGCCGACATGGGCGTCCCACGCCACCCCGCCGCCGGCCGCGCCGACCATGGTGGAATTGATGAGCTGCAGCACGAACCAGCCGCCCAGCACCCAGACCGCGCGGAGCCGCATCGTGTGGATGAAGAAGCCGAAGGGGATGGCCACGAGCACCCGGGCGTGCGGATAGAGGAGCAGGTACGCGCCGAGCACCCCCGATACCGCCCCGCTCGCTCCGATGAGCGGCACTTGGGAGGCCGCGTTGGGAGCGGCGTGGGCGACGAGCGCGAGCAGTCCGCAGACGAGGTAGAACAACGTGAACCGCACCGGTCCCATCGCGTCCTCGACGTTGTTGCCGAAGATCCAGAGATAGAGCATGTTCCCGATGACGTGCATCCAGCCGCCGTGCATGAACATCGACGTGAACGCGGTCGCCCAGGCCGGCGCCAGGACGAGCTCGGCGGGCAGGTGTGCCTTGTCGAACAGCACGGCCGGGATGGCGCCGAGGGCGAACACCACATGCTGCCGATCGTAGCCGTCGAGCGAGATCTGCCAAAGGAACACGAGTCCGCACGCCACGATGAGGGCGATGGTGACGTACGGGGTGCGCTGAGTCGGGTTGTCGTCGTGGAGCGGAAACATCGGTGCTGTCGGCTACCGGGCGGCACGGTCAGGCAGCGGAAATCTCTCTGTGTCCATTGCTTGATGCCAAGCTTCGAAGATGCCGGATAACCAGAGAGATCGAAGGCGAGATCGAGCCGAGGCTACTTGAGCGGGTTGAGCCACTCGAGTCCATCGAAGCGGGCGAAGTCGCCATCGGTCGAGCACAGGACGAGCCCATGCTCGATAGCAAGGGCCGCGACGTGGGCATCCGGCACGAGGTTGGCCCGGCCTTCCGCGCTCTTCATGAGTGGCGCAAGTATCTCCCGGTGGCGTTCGGTCGGTAAAGGAATCCAGGCCGAACTTGTGGCCAACCACGATTCCACCTGCCGCCACGCCGTCATCACCGATGAAGGACGGTCGAAGATCCGTGGATTGCTGACGAGCCGGACGAAGCCCAGAAGGCTGGGCCAGGGCAGACCGACCGGTGCCGTACCGTTGATTCGTTCATCCAGCCATTCACGAGCTGCGGCGTGTTGCGGGAACGAGCCGACGTGGGCGTACACCAGCAGGTTGGCGTCGACGAGGATCACCGAAACCGTTCACCTTCCGCCACTGCAAGCACCTCGGCGACATCATCGAGGCTGCCCACCAGGCATCGCCCGAGCTCGACGGTAGGGGTCCGGTAGTGAACCGGTGGATCGGTGGGTGTGACCATCTGTCGCAAACCTTGCCGCAACGCATCGTTCACGACTGCCTTGAAGCTGCGTCCGTGAGCCCGCTGTATCCGTTGGAGCAGGGCAGTTACGTCCGCATCCAGTGTCAGGGTCGTTCTCATGCATCCAAGCATAAGTTGTCTGATGTCTTGGTGTCAAAAGCTCCAAGCGCGCACCAACGTCCGCGCGGCGCGGGCGGGATTCTACGTGTCGGGGGGCCGGGGTCTGGGATATGCTATGCGGAGCGGACGAACCATGGAGTGAGAAGCGATGCGGGTGCGGATCGAATACTGCGGAGCTTGAGGCTACGAGCCTCGCGCCGTGAGCGCGAGAGATGATCTGATGGCGGAATTCGGCGCCGATGTCGAGCTCGTCAAGTCGGGCGGCGGGGTGTTCGAGGTCACAGTGGACGACCAGCTTGTCTTCTCCAAGAAATCGCTCGCGCGATTTCCTGAGCAGGGCGAGCTCAAGGGCCTTGCCGCAGGGGAACCGCCGACGTGAAAGGAAGCGCCGCCCGCGGCTGAATCCTGCCCGCACCACTGCTGCAACTGAAGCCCGGGCCGGCCGGCGGTGACGCCCGGCCGGCCTACTTCGTGCCGTACAGCCGGTCGCCGGCGTCTCCGAGGCCGGGGCGGATGTAGCCGTGCTCGTCCAGACGGTCGTCGACGGCGGCGGTGTAGACCGGCACGTCGGGGTGCTCGCGGCCGAACGCCTCAAGTCCCTCCGGCGCCGCGACCAGGCACACGAGCCGGATGGACTTCGCTTCCGCTTCCTTCAGCCGGTGCACCGCCGCGATCGCGGAATGAGCGGTCGCGAGCATCGGGTCGACCGCGATGACCTCGCGATCGTCCAGGTCCTCGGGCACCTTGAAGTAGTACTCGATCGCCATCAGGGACTCCGGGTCCCGGTAGAGCCCGATGTGTCCGACGCGGGCGGCCGGAATCAGGTCCAGCATTCCTTCCAGGAGTCCGTTTCCCGCTCGCAGGATCGAGACCAGCACGAGCTTCTTGCCGGCGAGGACCGGCGCGGTCATGGGCTCGAGCGGGGTCTCGATCCGTTCCTCGGTCAGCGCCAGGTCGCGGGTAACCTCGTAGCCCAGGAGGAGCGCGATCTCCCGCAGCAGGGCCCGGAACTTGGCCGTCGGGGTATCGCGCCGCCGCATGAGGGTGAGCTTGTGCTGGACGAGGGGATGGTCGATGACTCGTACTTCCGCCATGGGATGCCTCCGGTTCGCAGGCGCCGCGCCGACTCGGCGGGCTTCAGAATACCGTTCCGTCGCTCACGGTTCGGATGGGCGGGGGTCCCCCTTCCCGCAAGTCCTCCGCAATGCGGCGTCCCGCCCACCAGGTTCCCCCTTCGAGGAGTTGCCCGATGGAGAAATCCGATTCCGCCAGGCCGAGCTTCGCCGCCACCCGCGGCCGCAGCCGGTCGAGAAGGGCCACGGTAAGGCCGCGCCATTCGACGACGATCGGATCGCCCGGGGAAAGCGCCCGGTCGGGGAGGGGTCGCCGCGGCGCGATCACCCCCGCGTCGAGCAGCAGTCCGCCGTTGCGGTACTCCGCGAGCCCGGTGAGCGCGTGGATCTCCGTCACCGCGACGCCGCCTTCCCCGAGCGGCTCGATGAGGGACCAGGTGAGCCACTGGAACAGCTTGTGCAGGGCCAGGATCCGGTCGGTCGGCCCCGGCCGGCGGATTCCGGCATGGAACCAGACGTCGCCGAGCGCGCGTCCGATGACCCCGCGCAGTGCCGAGAGCACCATGCGGAAGAGGTCGCGGGCGGGTAGCCGGCCTTCCGGCGCGTTGGCCCGGATGTGGTCGAAGAGGTGGCCGAGGCGCCGGACCGCGCCGCCCGACGGCTCGATCCACCGCGCGAATTCGGGCCGCGCCGCGACCGCCCGGCCAAGGGCGCGAAGGCAGCGAACCCGTCCTCCGACGCCACTGAGAGCGTTGCGCTCGTCGAGCTGAAACGCCCGCGCGAATGCGGTCCGGTCGATCCCGGCGAGTCCGCGGGCATCGGCCCGCAGCGGCCGAGCGGGGTCGCTCGACAGCGTTCCCTGCCGGTAGAGGTCGAAGGTTGCGACCGCGAGACCCTCGCTGCGCCCGATCTCCTTCCCAGTGAACTCGTCCCGGTACCGCCACGTGCTCCCGGCCCCCGCGTCGAGGAGAACGCTGACGACGGCGAGCTCGACCGCGCTCCGCGCGCGCTCCGCTCCCGCGAGGCCGGCGTCGCCGGCGACGGCGTTCCAGCGGCCGGCGCCGTCCGGGCCGCCTTCCAGGTGACGCCAGCGGCTGTGCAGGGGAACCCGGAGGTCGGGATGGCGCTCGCGGGTGACTTCCGCGACGAGCCGCGCCGCGGGGTCGAGCCGTGACTCATCGATCGCGAAATGCTCGAGTGCATCGCGCTCGCCGAGTTCGAGCAGGTCGTTCGACCGCTCCCGGACCGCTTCGACGGCCCAGAGGTCGCGGATGGCGGGATCGTCGATAACGTTCAAGTGCCGGTTCCGTTCATGAGCATGAGGCCGAACTCGTTACGGGGCCGAGTCCGGCGGCGAATCGTCGTCGCCAGGCGCGCCTGCGTCAAGCGGCGTTCGCCGCGCATTCGCCGGATGGCCTCCGGCTCGATTCGGGGGTGGCCACGCCGTCCGTTCGGCATATTCGGGGATTCGACGCCAAGGCGCGGACCCGCCTGGATCGCCGGGGTACGCACGGGGCCCGGGATCGGTTATTTTCCGTGCCTTCGTACCCTTGGCGGCCCGGGCTGCACCGGGTCGAACTCCGGCGCCGGGGTTCCGGCAGGATCACACGTTCGCAAGCGCCGGCCGTGCCTGGAGCAGGCAAGCCGCAGGAGCACCGGATGAAGGCACACGATTACGGCGGCCCCTCGAGGCAGGGGGATGCCACCGCGGCGGCCCCGGCGGATCCCGTCCGCGGGCGGCCGCGGCGTCATATCCGCTTGTCGTCGCACCCCGGCGGTACCGCGAGACCGGTCGCCATCGAGTGGGGGGCGGCGAACCCGCAGGCGCGCGGGCCGGTGCTCGGCAGCGTGCGCGACGGGGCGCGCCGGAACGTCATCGGCGCCCATGCGGGGTCGTATTCGCTCTACCGGGCGCTCGCGGTGGCGGCGGGGCGGCTGGATCCCGTTCACGTCCCCGATTTCACCGACACGTCCCCGGCCGAGCCGATCGGACCCTATCCGCAGTGGTCGGACGCGGAGCGCATCGTTTCGATGGACCCCTGGGGGCACATGGTGAGCGAGGCGTTTGCCGGCGACATCGCGGACGGCCTCGATATCCGGCCGACCATCGCGGTCACCAAGGCGCACCTGACGGTGCCGGAGGTACGAAGCGCGATCGAGGCCGGCCGCCTCGCGCCGGACGGAGAGGTGCTGACCGATGCCGGGGACGCGCGGGTCACGAAGATCGCCATCGAGCCGGTGTGGTATCTCCCCGGAGTCGCGGCTCGTTTCGGGATCAGGGAAGCGGAGCTCAGGCGCGCCCTGTTCGAGGAGTCGGGGGGCATGTACACCGAGCTCGTGACCCGTCCCGACGTCAAGGTATTCCTTCCGCCGGTGGGCGGGATTACCGTGTACGGATTCGGCGACATCGGGGCGCCCGCGCGTGTCGACGCGGCGGTCACCTGCCGGGTGCACGACGAGTGCAACGGCTCCGACGTGTTCGGTTCGGACATCTGCACCTGCCGGCCCTACCTCGCGCACGGAATTGAAGAGTGCATTGCCGCCGCGCAGGCGGGCGGCACCGGGTTCGTCGTCTACAACCGCAAGGAAGGCCGGGCGCTCGGAGAGGTCACCAAGTTCCTCGTCTACAACGCGCGCAAACGCCAGCCGGGCGGCGATCGGGCGGAAACCTACTTCGAGCGCACCGAATGCGTGGCCGGCGTGCAGGACATGCGCTTCCAGGAGCTCATGCCCGATGTCCTGCAATGGCTCGGGATCCGGCGCATCGAGCGCTTCGTTTCCATGAGCGACATGAAGCACGACGCGATCGAGGCGCAGGGGATATCGATCGAACGGCAGGTCCCGATTCCGCCCGAGCTCGTCCCCGACGACGCGCAGGTGGAGATCATGGCCAAGCGCGCGGCCGGCTACTACTCCGAGGACGGCACTCCGTCGTCGGGCGAGCTGCAGGAACAGGCGGGCCGGTCGCTCACCGACTGAGCGAGAGCGGCCGCCGGCGAGCGCCGCGCGGCCGCGGCGCGGCGCGGCGCGGCGCTCAGCCGCCGGCCGGCGCGTTCGGGTTGTCGATCTTGAGGGTGACCCCGGTCAGGCTCTCTTCGAGATCGACGGAGAGACCGCGCGCCCGCGGGGCGGTTCCGACGTCCATGTGGATGGTGACCCCGTTGGATTCCGCGGTGATCTCGTGGCCTTCCACTCGGCCCAGGCTGAAACCGTGCTGCCAGTTCGCATCGATACGCAGGTGCACGGCGACACCGGGCTGTTCGGACAGGGCTTCCCGGATGAGATCGGCCGCGGAGTCGCTGACGCGGATGTCCGGTGGGGTCCGGTCCGGCGGCTCGAGGCCGAGGGCATCGTGCAGCTCGCCGTTGTTGAACATCTGGCGGACGATGTCGCAGCCGCCCATGAACTCGCCTTCCACGTAAAGCTGGGGGATCGTGGGCCAGTCCGAGTAGGCCTTGATGCCATCCCGGATCTCCGCGTCCTCGAGCACGTTGAAGGTTGCGTATTCGGGGACCAGGGTGCTCAGGATCGAGGTGGTCGCAGCCGAGAACCCGCATTGCGGCATGGCCGGGGTGCCCTTCATGAAGAGCACGACGCGATCCGCGCCCACGATGCCGTCGATGCGTTGCCGGACTGCCGGGTCAAGGGGCATTGGAAGCCCTCCTCGTTCGATGATGGTGTCGCGCGACCGCAATCATACAACCTTGCCGCCCCCGGGGCGGGATGCCGTCTCTCGCATCCGCCTCCGGGGCTGACGGCGGGGCGCTCGATCCTCGCTCCGTCCCCGCCGGCGCCGGCACGGTGCCGTGACGGCAAGGTTCGTGTCGTATCTTCGTTCTTCCACGGCGAGTAGTCGACTGGGTTTCGCCAGCGTTCAGTCTCCCTCTTCGTTTTTCCATTGATAGCGGAAGTCGCAGTGGGTTGCCCCGCCCATGATCGTCCGGGTGCGGGTGAGCTCGAGGCGCGGGTCGTAGCCTTCGCAGAGCGCCCCGTCGCGGTTGCAGGAGAGGAGGTGGCCGATTTCGCCGAGACCCATCTCACGGTACATCTCCGCGTACCGGCAGCGGGTGACGTTGAAGTCGAACCGCTCCTCGTTCTGTTCGAGGGTTTCCATGCGCAGCGCGCCGTTTGCCTTCCAGCGCTCGAGCAGTCCTGCGAATGCCTCGATCCCGGGCGGTCCGTCCGAGGCCTCGGCGAGGCTCCGGCCCTGCTCGATCGCGTTGCGTCGGATTGCCCGGCCGAGGATCCGGCGGGCGGGTTCCTCGCCCAACTCCGCCACCATCTCCTCGTAGATCGGCTTGATGACGTTGGCTTCGATGCGGCGAAGCTCGATGATCGGCAGGGTTTGCATGAAGGGTCTCCCGCGGCGGCGAAGGCGGAATAGACTTCTCATCCGACCGGCGAGAAGTCAAGTCGGTCCGAGCGCTCCGGTCCTTCAGCCGGGGGCGGACTCCGGAATGCGGGAGGGCTCGGGGTGGGGGCGTTACCGGACAAGGGAGCGCGGACAATACGGGCCGGGCCGGGCCGCTCGGGGAGCAGCGCCCGGCGACCGGCGGCCGGGGCGCCCGGGGCGGGAGGGACGAGGAACTTGACGGCATCCGGTCCATGCGTCGTGGAAGCACGGGGACTTGTCAAGCGTTTCGGCGCCGACACGGTCGTCGATCGCATCGATCTGCGCGTTCCGCGCGGCGGGTGCTTCGGCTTGCTCGGGCCGAACGGCGCCGGCAAGACCACCACCTTGCGCATGATCCTCGGTCAGTCCCCGCCGAGCGGCGGGGCGCTCACCGTGCTCGGCGAACCGATGCCCGCGGCGGGCCGCCGGGTGCGGGCCCGGATCGGGGTCGTGTCGCAGGACGACAACCTCGATCCCGATTTCACGGTGATGGAGAACCTCAAGGTCTACGCCTCCTATTTCCCGCGGCGCGACCGCCGTCCCTTGCAACCGTTCCTCGAGTCGCTCCTGGAGTTCGTTTCTCTCGCGGACCGGGCCGACTACCGGATACAGGCGCTGTCGGGCGGCATGCGCCGGCGCCTCGTCATCGCCCGGGCCCTGGTGAACGACCCCGTGCTGCTCATCCTCGACGAGCCGACGACCGGCCTCGACCCCCAGATCCGCCATCTCATCTGGTCGCGCCTGCGCGCGCTCACCGAGCGCGGGACCACCGTGCTGCTCACCACCCACTACATGGAGGAGGCGGAGCGGCTCTGCGATCGGGTCGCGATCATCGACCGGGGGCGCATCCTGGCCGAGGACGCGCCGCGGGCGCTGGTGGCGGGGGAGGTGGAGCCGAGCGTGATCGAGGTGCGGGCGGGAGACGTGCCGCCGCCTCCCGAGGTGGCGCGGCAGGCGCGGGTGGAGACGATCGACGGCGTGTGGCACTGCCATACGAGCGAGCCGGGGGGCGTGCTCGCGAGCCTTCGCGACTACCCGGAGCTCGAATACCTGCACCGGCCCGCGAACCTCGAGGACGTGTTCCTGCGGCTCACCGGGCGCGAGCTGCGGGACTGACGCACGTGGCGCGGTGGCCCGCCGGACATTGGAGTCTTCCCGCGCCGCGTTCGCTCGCGTTTGCCGTATGGCGGCGCAACGCCCGGGTGTGGACCCGGTTGATGGTGTCCAACCTGTTGTTCCACTTCGGCGAGCCCTTTCTCTATCTGCTCGGCCTCGGGTTCGGGCTCGGGCGCTTCATCGGCGAGATGGACGGGATCGACTACTTCGCGTTTCTCGCCTCCGGGCTGGTCGCCTCGTCGGCCATGACGTCCGCGTCGTACGAGGGGATCTACTCGGCGTACACCCGAATGGTCCCCCAGAAGACCTACGACGGCATGCTCGCGACCCCGCTCGAGGTCGACGACATCGTGGCGGGAGAGATGTTGTGGTGTGCGACGAAAGGCTGCATCTCCGGCAGCTCGATCCTGCTCGTGGCCGCGCTGCTCGGGGCGGTCACGAGCGCGCACGCGCTGCTCTGCATCCCGCTCCTCCTCCTCATCGGGCTCGCCTTCGCCGGGCCCGCCCTCGCGATGAGCGCGATCTCTCCGTCATACGACTTCTTCAGCTACTACATCACCCTCGTGATCACCCCGATGTTCATCCTGTGCGGCGTGTTCTATCCGATCGGGTCGCTCCCGGACGCGCTCCAGCACGCGGTTCAGGCGCTCCCCCTCACCCACGCCATCGCTCTGGCGCGCCCGCTCGCGACCGGCGCCCCCGTCGAGCATGTGCTCGCGCATCTCGCGGTGCTCGCCGGCTTTGCGGCGGCCGGCTTCTACGTCTCCGTCGCCCTCGTCCGGCGCCGCTTCATCGTGTAGCTGCCGCGGAACGCCGGTCCCGGCCGCTCGGGGGTCGGTCCGCGCTGAATTCGGCCGATCTCGCCCGCGGGTCCCGGGAAGGCCGCCCTCGGGCGCAATCCCGAGTGTCCGGCCGGTCGTCGTCGCGAAGCCACGGCAACCCGGAATCGTCGCCGGCTCAGGGCTGATTCGCGGCCCGGCGAAACGCCCGCCACACGAGGGCCGCCGCGGCAAGGGCGGTAAGGCCGGTGAGCGAGGCGACGGTGAGGGCGCGGGCCGGTCCCAGCCACTCCGACAGGGCGCCGACCAGCAGGATCCCGAACGGCGCCGCCCCGATGGCCAGCGCGAGCAGCCCCATGACCCGCGAACGCATCTCCGGCGGCGTGCCGTGCATGAGCAGCGTCCCCTGCATCACCGCGAAGCCGGACACCGAGAGTCCCGCGAGCAGCAGGATGAATAGCGACGCCGAGAACCAGGTGGAGAGCGAGAACAGGGCCACCATCGCGATGAAGCCGGCGGCGCCCGCGGTGAAGACTGGCCGGTACCACGCGGGGCGCACGAACGTCGCGAGGCCGAGGGAGCCCAAAAAAGCTCCGCACGCCTCGGTCGCCATCATGAACCCGACCCGCACCGGATCGAGACCGAGCACCTCTTCCCCGATGACGGGGGCGATCGAGACATAGGAGAACCCGAACAGGTTCAGGATCATGGTGACGGTGAGAACTCCGAGCACGAACGGATTGCCGCGAGCGAACGCGATGCCGTCGGACAGGATGCGCGTGAACCGCAGGGTGGGGGAGGGAGCATCGTTCGCCGAGCGGAACCGGAGGCGGGTTGCGTTCAGGAGGCTCGCTCCGTTGAGGACGACGGCGAGGGCATAGACCCCGGCGATGCCGTACCAGTGGAGCAGCGCGCCCCCGACGATGGGGCCGATGGCGCGGGTCGCGTGGACGGTGGCCATGTCGAGGCTCATCGCGATCGCGAGGCGCCGGTTTCCCGCGATCTCGCCGAGCAGGGTCCGGCGGACCGGGTGATCCATCGCCCACGCGCACCCGCTCAGCACCGCCCCGGCCGCGATGTGCCAGATCTCGAGCCGGCCGGTGTGCGCGAGGGCGAAGAGCACGACGCTGGCGACGGTGAGGATCGCGTACCCGGTTGCGAGCAGCCGCTTGCGGTCGAGACGGGCGGCGAGGGCGCCGAGCGGGGCGCCGAACAGCAAGGAGGGCAGGGTCCGGGCGAAGAGCATCGCGGTCACCAGGAACGGCGAGCCGGTCTCATGGAACGTGTAGAGGCCGATGGCGAGGGTCTCGATCCAGCGGATCGTGCCGCTGAACCCACCCGCGAGCCAGAGCCGGAGGAAGTCGGGCCTGCGGAGCAAGGCGAAGCGGCCGGGGCGGGCCCGGCGGGCGGGCCGGCGGGCGGGTGAGCCGGGGGCGCTCATCCCGGTTCGCTCATCCGGGGGCTTTGCCCCTGTGCAACAATGGCGCGCGGCGGTGGAAGAGAAGAGGAGCAGCGACGCGATGCAGCTCGGCATGTTCATGCAGCCGGTCCACGATGTCCGGCGCGACTACACGAAGGTGCTGGAGGAGGATCGGGAGACCATCATCCTTGCCGACCGGCTCGGCTTCCTCGAGTGCTGGATCGGGGAGCACATCAGCACCACCACCGAGCCCATCACCGCTCCGCTCGTGTTCCTCGCGACCCTCATCGAGCAAACCCGGAGCATCAAGCTCGGAACCGGGGTGTTCTGCCTTCCCCTCCAGCACCCGGCCATGGTCGCGAGCCACGCCGCGATGTTCGACCACCTCGCGCGCGGGCGCTTCCAGATGGGCATCGGCACCGGGAGCCTTTCCTCCGACCTCGAGCTCTTCAAGGTGGGCGGGAATACCGACCGGGGCGCGATGGTGCGCGAGTCGATCGATGCGATCCTCGCCATCTGGGACAACGATCCGCCCCACGTCCACGAAGGCGAGTACTGGGACATCCGGGTGGAGGACCGCTCGCGGGCGGAGTTCGGGGTGGGCGCCTTCCCGAAGCCGTTCCAGCGGCCCCACCCGCCGATCGCGGTGTCGCTCATGGCTCCCGGGTCGCGCACTCCGTATCTCGCGGGAGAACGGGACTGGATTCCGATCTCGGGCGCGAACCTCGTGCAGCCGCGCTACGTCGGCGAGCACTGGGAGCGGTACGCGGCGGGGTGCGAGGCGGCGGGCCGGCGTCCCGATCCCGCCGTGTGGCGGGTCGCGCGGAGCGTCGTGGTCGGCTCCAGCGACGCCGAAGCGGAGGACTATCTCGTCGACCCCGACGGCGCGATGGCGTACTGGTTCGCCTACACCATCGCGGGGTTCCGCAACCGGGGAGCGCTCCACCTGCTCTACCCCGACGGACACGCCGGCGAGGAGCCGCCCGACTGGACCGACATCGCCCGGTCCATGGTGGCCTGGGGGTCGCCCGATACGGTGGCGGAGAAGATCGCGGCCCTCCGCGGCACGGTCGGCGAGTTCGGGGTGCTGACGGTCACCGCGCACGAGTGGGACGACCCCGAGTTCTGCCGCCGGTCCCTGACCCGGCTCGCGCGCGAGGTGATGCCGCGCTTCGCTCCTGCGCGGGCGGCCACCGGCACCCTCGGCTGAGTGAACGCCGGCCCGGCGGCCGCAGCCGCTCGGCCGGTCTCTCCCTTCCGTCGCTCTACAGCAGCTCCGCGTGGCGGTCGAGGCGGCGCAGCACGTCGTCCCGATCGTTCGACGGCAGGCCGAGGATGGCCCTCGTCATGCCGGCCTGCGCCGCCCGGCCGAGGGCTTCGCGGTTCGGTTGGGCGCCGAAGAGCGATACGTTGATGGTGTCCATGGAGCGTCCCGCCTCTGCCGCGATCGCCTTGAGCCGCGCCATCCCCTCGGCGGGATCGAAGTCCCCGCGTCCACGCGGGAACCAGCCATCCGCCCAGTCGACGACCCGCCGCAGGGTGTGGTCGGTCTCGCCGCCCACGAGGATCGGAAGGTTCGGCCGCTGGACCGGCTTCGGGTAGGACCAGATCGGGTCGAAGTCGACGAACTCGCCGTGGAACTCCGGTTCCTCTTCCGCCCAGATGACCTTCATCGCCCGCGCCCGCTCGCTCATCACCCGGAAGCGGGTCGCGAAGGCGGTGCCGTGGTTCTCCATTTCCTCGGCGTTCCAGCCCGCCCCGATCGCGAGCTCGAAGCGGCCGCCGGACAGGAAATCCAGGGTCGCCGCCTCCTTCGCGTTGACGATCGGATCGCGTTCGGTGAGGAGGCAGATCCCGGTGCCGAGGCGGATGGTGCTGGTGGCGGCCGCCGCGACGCCGAGGGCGACGAAGGGGTCGAGGGTATACCAGTACTCCCGGGGAAGCTCCGCCCCGCCCGGCCACGGGCTCCGGCGGCTCGCCGGGATGTGGGTGTGCTCCGGGATGAACAGCGACTCGAAGCCGCGCTGCTCCGCCTCGCGGGCGAGCTCGTCGATCCGGATCGTGTACTCGGTGGCGAAGATGTAGATGCCGATCTTCATCAGTGGTCGGTCTCCGTGATGTCGTTTCGAGTCAAGTCAAAGGCAGGCGGCGGGCCGGTTCGGTGCGGGACCGGACGCGGGGCGGAGGCCCGCGGGTCGGCCGCCGTTCCCCGCGAGCGGCTACAGCCACTGCCGGTCCGGTTCGAGGCCGAGCACGAACTGCCCGATCGTCTCGTAGTGGGCGAGCCGGCCCTGGAGGTGCTGGGTGATGGTGTGGATGTCCTGGAAACGCTGCTGGATCGGGTGACGTTCGAAGATGGCGTCCGAGCCGCACGCCTCGTAGGCGATGTCCACCGTCTCCTTGGCGAGGTGGATGGCATGGGTTGCCGCGCCCCGGAGGGCGACCCGGTCCGCGACCTCGAACCGCCCGGATGCCGACACCCGATCCCAGACCTCGCGCACCGCTCCGTGCAGGCCGTAGCGCCCCGAGCGCCACTTCATCTCCGCCGCCCCGACCTGCGACTGGACCACCTGCTTGTCCGCGAGGCGGGTGCGGTCGCCGCGGGGCCGCTTGCCGCCCGCGAAGTCGATGAACGCGTCGAGCCCGGCCCGCGCCACCCCGAGGGCGACCGAAGCGAAGCCGCACGCGAAGAGCAGGACCATGGAGTAGGCGTAGAGGGGGCCCGGCTCCTTCACCGTGTCGCCGTAGGTCCAGACCGAGTACTCCTCCGGCACGAAGACGTCCTTCACCTCGAAGTCGTAGCTTCCGGTCGCCCGGAGGCCGCGCGTGTGCCAGGTATCGTGCCGGGTCGCCGCGGACTTGGGGAAGATCATGTGCCGGACCACCAGTTCGCCGTTCGCGCGCCGTTCGCGCTCGCCGTGCTCGTCGGCGAGCACCGCGAGCCCGGCGAGCCAGTTCGCGTGGGGGAATCCGCTCGAGAACGTCCAGCGTCCGGTCAGCCGATACCCGTTCGGGACGCGGCGCGCCTCGGCCGTCGGCGAGGGGCCGTTCGCGATCACGGTGCGTGGTCCGTTCCAGATCCGCTCCGCGGCCCGCCGGTCCATGAACGCGGAGCTGGTCATGAATACCGCGCCCTGGTTCACGCACCAGCCGGTGCTCGCGTCGGCGTAGCCGAGCGCCTCGGCCACCGGGAGATACTCGGGCTGGGGGAGCTCCCGGCCGCCGAGGGAGCGCGGGAGGAACACGTGGAACAGGCGTGCGTCGGCGAGGGCGTTCGCGATCTCCGGGGTGAGCTCGCGCTCCTCGTGCATGCGGCCGGCCTCCCGGCGGATCAGGGGAGCGAGGGCGCGCGCCGCTTCGAGCGGCGCCTTGTCGGCGAGCCCGGCGGGATTGAGCTCGACCGCTCCGTCGACTTCTTCGATCGCTTCCATGCCGCGATGTTACACCGTGGCCGCATCTTCGATACTAACATGTTGAAATAATTATCATATTTTATCGAGAAACAACCAGTTTCAAGCAGAATCGCACTCCTTTCGTCCCTGCCGGCAACCAACCGCAGGGGGAAATCGGCATGTCCGTTCGCGATCCGAGGCGGGCTCGCATCGACGCGCCCAAGCCCTGAGAGACGGCGAGCGATATCCGCGACGGCCCCCTTTCGATGACGACTGCGACCGGATCGCCATTGTCGAGGACGGCGTGGCCGATGGGGGAGTCGCTGCAGGGGCAGCGCTCGCCGCCCGGGCCTCGCGGGAGCTTCGCGAGCAGTGACGAAATGAACGTTCGAGTGCACCCGGGAGCCTGTCGGGCGACGCCTTCCCGGCGTTGGGCACGGTCGCGCAGAAGCAAGACACGCCGAAGTCGCCGGGATGGCATTCGGAGCCGTCGCGCAACGGTTGCAATCGCAGCGCTATCCGCCCAGCCAGGGCAGCCAGACCGCGAGGACGGGAAACATCACGATGAGCACGGTCAGCAGCAGGGCACAGCCCATGAAGGGCAGCGCGGCAACGCAGATCTCGCCGAAGCGCGTGCCAGGCGGCGCGACGCCCTGCATTACGAACAGCAGCAGGCCGAAGGGCGGCGTGGTGAAGCTGATCTCCATCGCGAGCAGCATGATGACGGCGAACCAGACCAGCTTCACGTCCGGCACCAGGCCAAAATCCAGGCCCAGCACGATTGGAAAGAAGATCGGAACGGTGAGCAGCATCATGGCGAGCTGGTCCATGAACATGCCGAGCAGCAGCAGGATGCCGAACATCATCAGGAGCATGACATGGGGCGAGACCTCGAAGCCCGTGACCCACTCGATCAGTGCCGCGCTCGAGCCGGAGGCCGCCAGCACGTTGGAGAACAGGGACGAGCCGAACAGAATCATCAGCGCAATCACCGTCACCCGCCCCGAGCCCCACAGGGACTTCCACATCGCCGCGGCAAAGAGTGGCCCGAAGGCCAGGGCCGCCCGGAAATCGCCGCGGAGGAGCGGCGCGGCGAACAGGTATCCTACTGCCAGCAGGATCACGCCGACGCACCCGTAGGCCGCGGATTCGGACGGCGTCGCTACCCCGCCCATGATCAGGCCGATTACGAAGACGATGATCGAGATCATCGGCAGAACATCGAGAAGGAACAGGAGGATGCGCCGGCTCAGGGGCAAGGCTTCGGTCTCGTAGAACGGGGCGGCCTCGGGATCGAGGGTCGCGCGAATGAAGATGAAGATGGCATAGAACACCGCCAGGAGCAGACCGGGCACGACGCCGGCAATCAGCAGCTTGCCGATGTCGATCTCGGCCAGCGTGCCGAGCAGCACGGCGAGCGCCGAGGGCGGGATCAGCATGGCGAGACCGCCCGTCCCCAGGATCGGACCGATCGACATGCTCTTCTTGTAGCCCCGCTTCGTCATCTCCGGGACCATCAGGGTGCCCAGGAGCGCGGTCGAACCCATCGACGATCCGGACAGGGTGGCGAAGGCCGTGCCCCCCGCCACCGTCACATAGGACAGGCGCGCCGGCACCCGGCCCATCAACCGCTCGACGGCGTTGAACATCCGACTGGCCAGGCCGGTATGGAAGAACAGCTCGCCCATCAGCAGGAACATGGGAATCGGCACGATGGCGAAGATCGCCATGTTGCCGAACGCGTTGTCGACGTGCTGGCCGATGGCGGACGCGACCCGGGTGTCGAAATCGCCGAACCGGCCGAAGATGAAGAACGCGGCCACCGTGTTGACGGCGATGAAGGCGATGCCGACCGGCAGTCCGGCGAACATCAGGAACAGGGTGGACCCGAACAGCGCCAGGAGGATCCAGTACCACTCCATCTAGACGCCTCGAGGATCGGTCATCTTGGACGTTGAGGCGGATTGGGAAAGCCGTTTCGTGGACGCAAGGCGCGAGGCGGCTACGCACACGGCGCGCCAGGAGCTCGAGAGAAGTCGCATGGCTTCGATCATGTCTCGTCGATCCGAGGTGCAGCCCCGCTAGCGGGCTTGCGTGAGACTGCGCCTGGCTGCTTCGAGCTCGGCCCGCTCGTTCCCCACGCCGGCCTGGCCGCTGTGCATCGTCTCGCGGCCGAAGACGTAGCGCAGGAACTCGATCGCCATGGCGAGGAATCCGACGGGATAGGTGATGCTGGTCGTCCACAGGCGCATGCCGCGCTCGGCGCGCAGCTCGTCGAAGGCGATCGGATCCTCGGCGTGCTCGATGAAGATGCGAAAGGTGTACCAGACCCAGACCAGGCAGATGAGGGCGCACAGGGCGGCGATCCCACGCGACAGCACCTCCCGGCTGCGCTCGGGCACGGCTGCGGTCAGCAGCTCGATGTAGACATGCCCGCGGGTCCGCACGAGCCAGGGCGAGCCCAGGAAGAGAATGTAGATGAAGCCGTATTCGATGAGGGTGAAGACGAACTGGTTGTAGTCCCAGCCCGCGGTCCGGAATATCGTCATGTAGACGATCGCGAGCATGATGAAGCCGATATAGCTCGCGGCGAACGCCATCATGAGCCACAGCAGACCGGCCCAGGCTCTACCGACGGCGTGGAGAAGGCTCATCGCGTTTCGTCGTCAGGCCAAACCCCCGCATCGCGGACCGTCGGCTTCGTCCCGGCCCGGAGCCGGCCGGCGGAAGGACTGGCGGCAAGGTCGCGGCGTCGGTCTCGATATCGAAACGCCGGTGCCGCCGACCCCTTGCCATCGAGGACCGCCCCCTGCACGGGGGACCCGAGATCCGAGCCGCTTATTGCTCCTGCCAGAGCTCGCGCAGCCTGGCGACATGGCCGGTCGGCCGACCGGCCTCCTCGAGGCGCTCGACCATGCGGGCATAGGCCGAATCGACGGCCAGCCGCGAATAGACGTCGCTCGCCGGCACGGTGTGGAACTCCATGCCTTCCCCGGCCAGCGTCGCGCGCTCGGTCTTCGCTTCGGCGAGAAGCGTCGTTCGCACCGCCTCTTCGTTCTCGATCACCATGTCCTGGATGAGCGTGCGAACGTCGGCATCGAGGCTGTTCCACTTCTCGAGGTTGATGAACCAGCCAATATCGGTGTGGTAGAACTCGGGCTCCACCGCGTGGCGCAGGAACTTGTCCCATTTGAGGCCCTTGAGTCCGATGGTGGCCCAGGCGCTGGCGTTGACCACGCCCTTCTCGAGGGAGGAATAGACCTGCGTCGCCGGCAGCGGATGGGTCGATGCATTCATGGCGCGGAAGAAGGCGCCGTAGATCGGATTGTCACGCAGCTTCACGCCGGACAGGTCCAGCATGCCCTCGGCGTTGAATTTCGGCGGGTCCTTCATGTAGATGCGGAAGCGGCCGCCGGACGAAGTCCAGCCGAGATTCTTCACGCCGAAGTATTCCTGCTGAACCTTGTCCAGCATGTCGAAGCCACCGTTCGCGCGCACGGTCTTCGGATTGGAAGCGGAGGTCGATACCGCTTCGTTCTCCGGCACGGCCTTCGCAAAGAACGCATTCGGCGTGCAGACCATATCGACCCGACTCTTGCGGACGGCCACCGGCTGCTGGAACATCTTGATCGAGTTGAAGGGAAGGACGTCGATCGACACCTTGCCCTTGGACGCTTCGGTGATGTCGGCAGCGAGCTGCTTGCACTGCTTGGTGTAGATCAGGAAATCGGGGAACGGATGGACCAGGGTCAGCTCGACCGCGGCAGACGCGCGGGTGGCGCCCGCGGACAGGATGGCCGTTATTCCTGCAATGGCCAAGATCAATCGGTTCGATTTTGCGCTCGGCATTGTGGGACTCCCCCTTTCCGGTGAATGACGGCAATCATTCCACACCGGATTGATGCCGCACAAGCGCGGGATGCAGCCGCGTGACGCTGCTCGCCCTCCAGCTCGATCCGCGGCCCTTGCAATGGCCGAAGGACGGCCCCAATATTGAAACGAGACGAAGGTCGGCCGCGAGGCGGACGCCGCGGTGACGGCGCCGGGCGGTCACAGGGGCAGCATCCATGCGAACCATCAACATGGGCCGCGACTTCTCGCCATGTCCGGGGGGCCGTTCGCGCGACGACGGCCCGTGGTGCGCGGAGGCATTCCGGGAGGACACCCTGCGGCCCGCCCTCGAGGTCGAGGACGTGGTGGTCCTCCATCTCGACTGCGCCGGGGGATACGGCTCGTCGTTCCTCAGCGAGGCGTTCGGCGGGCTCGTTCGGTCGGGTGGCTACACGGCCGAGCAACTTCACCGAAAGCTGCGGCTCGAGAGCCGCGACGGGATTCTCGTGCGGGAGATCTGGTCCTACATCGACCACGCCCAAGCGTAGCCCGGAAAAATCACCGATTTTCGTCGCGAGGGCGCCGCGAAGCTGCGAAGCAGAATGCCGTGGTAGCGGGCCGCATCTGCTTGCGCAGCTTCGCGTACTGAAGGGCGCTGAAGGCGTAGTCGACACTGGCGCGTTCGCGCTGTCGAAGCGGCTTGAGGGAGTACGGCCCGCTACCGCGGCGACCTTGGGAGCGCGAAGCGACAGATTGGCGTCCGCTAGCCAAGAAATCGGTGATTTTTCCGGGTTAGCCCGGACCAGCCGGAGCGCGGCAGTGAACGGTCCGTGGATGGATCTCCTCTTCGACCTCGTCCTCATCACGTTCGGGGTCCTCATCGCGGCGGTGCCGAGCCACCTCTACACCACCGCCGCGAACCGCCGCCAGGCGCTCCAGGAACGCATGTACCGGGTCGAGAGCGACGTCCGCCAGCTCGAGAACCTCGGCATCCGGTACTGGCTGCGGCCGGAGGAAGACGGCGGGGCGCGCGAGCTCGCCTCCGAGATCAAGCGCACCCGCGCGCGCGTCGGGCGCGAGCTGGGCAGGCTCACCCCGGGGCCGTCCAACGAGGCCGCGTTCGATTCCCTCATCACGTTCACCCAGGCCATCACCGACGGCGAGTTCGAGGTGTGCTCGCGGGCGTCCGAGGACCGGACGGAGCGCATCGGGGCGGCGGCGGACGCCCTCGTATTCGAAGTCCGCGACCGCCTCCGGGTCATTTGAGCCGTCCGCGGCCGGGGTCCTTTCCCCGCTTTCGCGCAAGGAACCCTGGTACCTGAGCCGCTTGATGTCTCGCGAAGTCCTCAACCAGGAATCGATCGGTATTCGGATGTTCGATACAACGGTGCAGGGGCCGGGTTCGCGGGAAGGCGCGGGCACCGCTACGGGCGGGCCGGGCCGCCGGGGCGCGGTCGAGGCCGGCGGCACGCATCTCGTGCGCATGACCGGGGCGGCCCCGGGGGTGCGTGGCAACCGGCGATGAATCTTCGCGATCTGCAGTATCTCGTAGCCGTCGCGGACGAGCGGCACTTCGGCCGGGCCGCGGACGCGTGCCACGTCAGTCAGCCGACCCTGAGCGGCCAGATCCGAAAGCTCGAGGAACGGCTCGGGGTGCCGGTCTTCGAGCGTACGAACCGTTCCGTCAGCGTCACCCCCGCCGGCGAGGACATCATCGAATGCGCCCGCCGGGTCATGGCCGAGGTGGAACGGATCGAGGCCATCGCGGACGCCCGCCGCGACCCGTTGTCGGCGCCGCTGCGTCTCGGGGTCATCCCGACCTTGAGCCCCTACCTGATGCCGCTCGTGCTGCGTCCGCTGCGCGAGCGCCATCCGGGCCTCAAGCTGGTGCTCACCGAGGAGGTCACCGACTCGCTGCTGCGCCGGCTCCGGTCGCACGAGATTGATGCGGCGCTCCTCGCGACCTCCCCGGGCGATCCGGCTCTCGCCGAGACCGCCCTTTTCGACGAGCCGTTCTGGATCGCCCACACCCTCGACGACCCGTTGAACGAGATGGAGGAGATCGGCCTCGAGGCGCTGCGCGGGCTCGAGCTGCTGCTGCTCGCCGACGGCCACTGTCTGAGCGACCAGGTGGCGGACCTCTGCGGGCGGCCGGAAACGAACGGCGAGTTGGCCGACTTCCGCGCCTCCAGCCTCGAGACGCTGCTCCAGCTCGTCGGCGCGGGCTTCGGCTGCACCCTCGTCCCCGCGCTTGCGATCGGCGGGCCGTGGATGACCGATCTCGGCGTGGTGGCCCGCCCCCTCGATCTCCCGGGGGCAAGTCGGCGGGTGCGCCTCGTCCACCGGCGGTCCTTTCCGAACCCGCACGTTCTCGATGCCCTGCGCGACGTGGTCCTCGGCCATCTCCCGAACACCGTCCGCAAGGCGCCGGCGGCAGAGGTTGGCGAGGCGCTTGGGTCCGGGACGGCGATCCCCGCCGGCGTGTGAGTGCGCTCGAGCGTGCGCGGCGCACGGCCGTTCACGAGCGCCGGCGGTTCGGGGCCGGGTCCGTCCGGCCGGATCGAGCCGCGCCCCACCGGGCCGGAAGACTCCCGTCGATCGATGGTCCGCTCGTCCATAGACGAGAGCTATCAAAACGATATGAACAAACGATTTTGACTATGAATGGAGAGCCCGTATGCTCTCCGTCCATCCACCGTCGTCAAGGCTTCTTTTCAGCCACACCCAGGAGGTAGACACCATGGCACTCAAGGGGACAAAGACCGAGCAGAACCTCAAGGACGCCTTCGCAGGCGAGTCGCAGGCGAACCGCCGTTACCTCTACTTCGCCGCCAAGGCCGACGTGGAGGGATACAACGACGTCTCCGCCGTGTTCCGCTCCACTGCGGAAGGCGAGACCGGTCACGCCCACGGCCACCTCGATTACCTGGTGGAGGTCGGGGATCCGGCGACCGGGCTGCCGATCGGCGGCACCGCCAACAACCTCAAGGCCGCGATCGCGGGCGAGACCCACGAGTACACGGACATGTATCCGGGCATGGCCAGGACGGCTCGCGACGAAGGACACGAGGAGATCGCGGACTGGTTCGAGACCCTCGCCAAGGCCGAGCGGTCCCACGCCAACCGCTTCCAGAAGGCGCTCGACGGGCTGGACGCCTGACGGACGGCGACTCACGTAGCGGCGGCGCCCGCCGCCGCTTGCGGCCGGGAAGAAACGAGATGGCGGCAGACAGCGCAATCGGCGGCTCCTCCGCGACGGGTTCCCAATCCGTCGCGGCCCCCCCGCCCGCACCGGCGGCAGGCGCCGCGGGGCGCGGCGGACCGTCCGGTCCCGGAGCGGGAACCCCCGCCGCCGCCACTCGCGCGGGCGGCGGGATCCGCGAAGGTAGCCTCGACGCGCCGACCCGCCATCCCATCGACTGGCGCAATCCCGACTTCTACGACGAGGAGGCCCTCCACTCGGAGCTCGAGCGGGTCTTCGACATCTGCCACGGCTGCCGGCGTTGCGTGAGCCTGTGCAACGCCTTCCCCACGCTCTTCGATCTCGTGGACGAGAGCGAGACGATGGAGGTGGACGGGGTCAGCCGTTCCGACTACGGCAAGGTCGTCGAGCAGTGCTACCTCTGCGACCTCTGCTACATGACGAAGTGCCCGTACGTTCCGCCCCACGAATGGAACGTCGACTTTCCGCACCTGATGCTGCGGGCCAAGGCGGTGAGCTACCGCCGCGGCGAGACGAAGCTCCGCGACCGGCTGATCACGAAGACCGACATGGTCGGCCGATTCGCGAGCCTGCCGGTGATCGTGAACGCGGTCAACGCGGCCAACCGGTCGAAGCCGGTTCGGGCGGCGCTCGACGCGGGGGCGGGGATCCACCGCGAGGCGAACCTGCCTCCCTACGACTCGAAGTCGATCCGGCGGCGGCTCCGGAAGCGGTCTTCCGCGCAACCGGCGGGAAGAGAGGCGGCGGCCGTCCCTTCGCCGGTCGCCGGCGAGCGGGCCGCCGACCCCGTCGCGGGCGCGCGTACCCGGGGGCAGGTGGTCCTCTTCGGCACCTGCTACGGAAACTGGAACGAGCCCCGGATCGGGGAGGACCTCGCGGCCGTCTTCGAGCACAACGCGATCACGGTGCGTCTCGCGCCGTCCGAGCGCTGCTGCGGGATGCCGCGCCTGGAGCTCGGGGACCTCGAGTCGGTGGAGAAGGCGAAGAACGAGAACATCGACGTTCTCGCCCCGCTCGTCGACGAAGGCTTCGACATCGTGGCCCCCGTGCCCTCGTGCGTCCTCATGTTCAAGCAGGAGCTTGCGCTCATGTTTCCCGAGGACGAACGGGTGGCGAAGGTCAAGGCGGCGATCTTCGATCCCTTCGAGTACCTCGCGCAGCGCCACCGCGAAGGGCTGCTGCGGACCGACTTCCGGCACACCCTCGGGACCGTGGCCTACCACGCCGCCTGCCATCAGCGGGTGCAGAACATCGGCTCCAAGACCCGCGAGGTGCTCAGCCTGGTGCCGGACACGCGGGTAAGCGTGATCGAGCGCTGCTCCGGGCACGACGGGACCTACGCGGTCAAGAGCGAGAGCTATGCGCATTCGATGCGGATCGTCCGCCCGGTCGTCAGGCGGGTGCGCGAGGAAGCGCCCGACCATTTCGGAAGCGATTGCCCCATGGCGGGAAACCACATCGCCCACGGTCTCGGCGACGGCCGTTCGGCCGACCATCCCCTCACCCTGCTGCGCAAGGCGTACGGGATCTGATGCGGACAACCGCTCCCGTTCGCCAGCCTCCGGTCCCGCCTCGGTCTTGATCTGACGGGCCGCGCCGGGCGGCCTGGACGAGCACGTCCTCGGCGGCCCCGAGGTTCGGGCGGAGCAGGGACCTTCGGAACGAGACACCTGGAATCCGGAACGGCAGACCATCCGATGAACAAGCTGACCCGAGAAGACCTCCTGAGCCTCGAGCGGTACGCGGCCGAGCGTCCCTCGTTCCGCGAGCGCGTGATCCATCACAAGCGGGCGCGCCGGCTGCCGATCGGTCCCAACGCGACCCTGCATTTCGAGGATCGCCTGACCATGCAGTACCAGGTGCAGGAGATCCTCCGCACCGAGCGGATCTTCGAGGCGGCGGAGATCGAAGACGAGCTCGAGGCCTACAACCCGCTCATCCCGGACGGCTCCAACTGGAAGGCGACGTTCATGATCGAGTTCGAGGACGAGGACGAGCGCCGGATTGCCCTCGGCCGGATGGTGGGCATCGAGGACCGGGTCTGGGCCAAGGTGGGCGACTCCGACCCCGTCTGGGCCGTCGCGGACGAGGATCTCGAGCGGGCCACCGAGGACAAGACCTCCTCGGTCCACTTCCTTCGCTTCGAGCTTCCCGTCGAGCTCGCCGCCGCGGCGCGGGGCGGCGCGCCCATCGCCGTCGGCATCGATCATTCGGAGTACCCGCACGCCGCCGATCCGGCCCCGGAGGCGATTCGCGCTTCGCTCGCCGCGGACCTCGATCCCGCCTGAACCGTGGCGCATGCCCTCGCGCGGCTTTGCCGGGGGCCGGTATCGGACGTACACTCGCGGGAGTCGTCAGGGGGGCGGGTATGTACGCCTATGTCATGCGCAGGATCCTCGCCGTTATCCCGGTCATGGCCGTGGTGGGGATCTTCGTCTTTCTGCTGCTGCACCTCACTCCCGGCGACCCGGCCGCGATCATCGCCGGAGACTACGCGAACCCGGCCGACATCGAGAAGATCCGCGCGCGGCTCGGCCTCGATCAGCCCATCCACGTCCAGTTCTCCCGCTGGGTCGGCCGGCTTGCCCACGGCGACCTCGGGGTGTCGATCTTTTCCAACCTGCCGGTGACGAGGCTCATCGGCCAACGCCTCGAGCCGACCCTCGCGCTCTGCGTCACGACCACCATCCTCAGCATCGTCATCGCGGTGCCGCTCGGCGTGTTCGCCGCGTGGCGGGCGGGGACCCTCGTGGACCGGGCGACGATGGTGTTCGCGGTGCTCGGGTTCTCGGTTCCCATCTTCGTGATCGGATACATCCTGATGTACGTTTTCGCGATCGAGCTCCGGTGGCTCCCCGCCCAGGGATACAAGCCCCTGGCGGACGGCTTCGTGCCGTTCCTGCGCAGCATCATCCTGCCGAGCATCGCTCTTTCCACCATCTACACCGCGCTCATCGCACGGATCTCGCGGGCGAGCGTGCTCGAGGTGCTCACCGAGGACTACATCCGGACCGCGCACGCGAAGGGCTTGAGCTCTCCCATCGTGCTCATGCGCCACGCCCTCAAGAACGCCGCGGTCCCCATCGTGACCATCATCGGGATCGGGATCGCCCTCCTCATCGGAGGGGTGGTGGTGACCGAGAGCGTGTTCAACATTCCCGGACTCGGGCGCCTGACGGTGGACGCGATCCTGCACCGGGACTACCCGGTGATCCAGGCGATCATCCTCGTGTTCTCCGGGGTCTACGTATTCATCAACCTGCTCGCGGATCTCGCCTACACCCTGTTCGACCCGCGGATCCGCTACTGATGCGGATGCCCGTCGCGTCGTTTCGCGAGCCGAGTCCCCGGCGCGGAGCGGCGGCCGGCGGAAGCTTGGGAGTCTGAATCATGGTGGCGGTCGCCGGCGACGTATTCTCGAATGGAGCGGTCCAGGCCCGCGCCGCCCAGGCGACGGAGTTCGCCCGGCGCAACCCGACCGTCATCATCAGCGCGAGCGTGCTGCTCCTGATGTCCCTCATGGCCGCGTTCGCACCTTATCTCGCATCGGATCCGATGGCTCTCGACCCGTCCGTCCGCCTCAAGCCCCCGTGCATGACGGAGGCGGTCGGCTTCGAGTCGCGCACCCCGTGCCGCGGCTGGTTCGGCACCGACCACCTCGGCCGCGACGTGTACGCGCGAACGGTCTTCGGGGCGCGGATATCCCTTACCGTCGGCCTCGCGGTGGCCGCCTTCAGCACGAGCCTCGGGCTATTCATCGGCCTTCTCGCGGGCTATGTCCGGATGTTCGACGCGATCGTGATGCGAGTCATGGACGGTCTGATGGCGATCCCCAGCATCCTCCTCGCGATCGCGTTGATGGCTCTCTTCGGATCGAGCGTGCAGAACGTCATCATCGCGATCTCGGTGCCGGAGATCCCGAGGGTCGTCCGCCTCGTGCGGGCGGTGGTGCTCACGATTCGCGAGATGCCCTACGTGGAGGCCGCGGTCTCCTCGGGAACGAAGCTTCCGAAGATTCTGTTCCGTCACATCCTGCCCAATACGTTCGCGCCGCTGATGGTCCAGGCGACCTACGTCTGCGCGGCGGCGGTCATCGTGGAGGCGCTCCTGAGCTTCCTCGGGGCCGGCACGCCCCCCGAGATCCCGAGCTGGGGCAACATGATGGCCGAGGGCCGGGTGTACTTTCAGATCAAGCCCTGGATGCTCCTCTATCCCGGAATCTGCCTCGCGTTCATGGTCCTCTTTGTGAACCTCCTCGGCGACGGGCTCCGCGACACCCTCGATCCGCGCATCGCCCGCCGCATGAGGTGACCCCCCGGTCCGGGTCCGGGTCCGGGGCCGGGGCGAAGGCTCGTCCGGCCCGGTCTCTGCCCTTCCCACCGCTCCCCTTTCGGGAAGCCCGCCGCGGTCCCGTTTGCCGCCTCCTCCTGTGCTAATCTCCCCGACCCTTAAACAGATACGGGAGAACGCATTCATGAGAGTGCATGGATTCCGGGCGGCCGCGGCTGCCCTCGCGATTGCCGCCACGGCGGGACTTGGGTTGGCGCCGGGCGCGGCTCAGGCGGAAACGGTGCTGAGAATCGTCCCTCATGCGGACCTCAAGAACCTGGACCCGATTTGGACCACCGCCTACATCACCCGCAACCACGGGTACATGGTGTACGACACCCTGTTCGCGGTGGACGAGAACCTCGAGATCCAGCCGCAGATGGTCGGCGCCTGGTCGGTGAGCGAGGACGGCCTCGTCTACTCCTTCACCCTGCGCGATGGCCTCCAGTGGCACGACGGCGACCCGGTGACCGCGGCGGACTGCGTCGCGTCCATCAAGCGCTGGGGCAAGCGCGACGGCATGGGCCAGAAGCTCATCCAGTTCACCAAGGAACTGGCGGTGGTCGATGACAAGACCTTCACCCTCACGTTGAACGAGCCCTACGGCCTCGTGCTCGCCTCGCTCGGCAAGATCAGCTCCAACACCCCGTTCATGATGAAGAAGGAGCATGCCGACGTCGACGCGTTCGAGCAGGTGCCGGCGGTCGTCGGCTCCGGCCCGTTCAAGTTCGTGAAGGACCTGTGGGTCCCGGGCTCGAAGATCGTCTACGTCAAGAACGAGGACTACGTTCCGCGCAGCGAGCCCGCGAGCGCGGCGGCGGGCGGCAAGGTGGTCAAGGTGGACCGGGTGGAATGGGTCTACATTCCCGATCCGGCCACGACCATGAACGCGCTCGTGAACGGCGAGGTGGATCTCTGGGAGACGCCGGCCGTGGACATGGTTCCGCTCCTCGAGAAGCAGGAAGGCATCGAGCTCGCGGTCATCGACCCGCTCGGCACGCAGGGGTGGCTACGCCCGAACCACCTCCACTTTCCGTTCAACCATCCGAAGGCACGGCAGGCGCTGCTCTACGCCGTGAACCAGGAAGACTACCTGCGGGCCATCGTCGGCGATCCGAAGCTCTACCGGGTCTGTGCGGCGTACTTCATCTGTGGCACGCCGAACGAGAGCTCGGTCGGGGTGGAGGCCCTCGCGACGGTCGACTACGACAAGGCGCGGGCGCTCCTCAAGGAGGC
Source organism: Gammaproteobacteria bacterium (assembly GCA_965223775.1). GTDB lineage: Bacteria > Pseudomonadota > Gammaproteobacteria > HK1 > HK1 > JAJDXW01. The sequence goes on from OZ245021.1 coordinate 957,300, forward strand.
GGGCTACAACGGGGAGAAGATCATCCTCATGCAGCCGACCGACATCCCGGTGCTCAACAATGCGTCGCTCGTGACCGCACAGGTCCTGCGCGACATCGGGATGGACGTCGAGGTGCAGGCGATGGACTGGTCCACCCTCACGTCCCGCCGGGCGGAGAAGAAGTCGCCGGCGGACGGTGGATGGAACGTCTTCCACACCTACTCCACGGGTGCGGACGTGACATCGCCGATCGCCAACATCGGGATCTCGGGCGGCGGCGTCGAGTCGGCCTGGTTCGGCTGGCCAACGGATGCCAAGACCGAGGAGCTTCGCGACATGTATGCCCGCGAGTCGGACCCGGCGAAACAGAAGGTGATCATCGACGAGCTCCAGGGGCGCCTCTTCGAGGAGGTCGTGCCCTACGTCAACTACGGGCAGTGGTTCCAGCCCGTCGCATGGCGCAAGGAGCTCTCGGGAGTGCTGGTGTCGCCGGTGCCGTTCTTCTGGAACATCGAGAAGAACTGACCGGCCGCGTCTGAAGCGTATCCGGCATCGGGCCGGGGGCGGTCACCCGCCGTTCCCGGCCCGGTGCGGTTTCTCCACGGACTCCTCGCGTGTACGCGTACATCGTCCATCGGATCCTCGCCACGATCCCCGTGATGGGAGTGGTGGGGATCGCGGTGTTCATGCTCCTGCACCTGACGCCGGGCGATCCGGCCGCGGTCATCGCCGGCGACTACGCGAGGCCGGAGGACATCGTCCGCATCCGGCACCAGCTCGGCCTCGACCGTCCCATCCACGTGCAGTTCTTCACCTGGGTCGGCTCGATTCTCTCGGGGGACCTCGGCGTCTCGATCTTCTCGGACCTGCCGGTGGCGCACCTCATCGGGCAACGCCTCGAGCCGACCTTCGCCCTTGCCACGGCCACCCTCGTCTTCTCCGTCGTCATCGCCATTCCGATGGGGGTCCTCGCCGCCTGGAAAGCGGGTACCTGGACGGACCGCCTCATCATGCTCTTCGCGGTGCTCGGCTTCTCGGTGCCGGTGTTCGTGATCGCCTACGCGCTCATGTGGGTGTTCTCGCTCCAGCTCGGCTGGTTTCCGGTGCAGGGCTACAAGTCGATCTTCGACGGGTTCGGTCCGTTCCTGCACTCGATCGCCCTGCCGACCGTCGCCCTCGGGGTCATCTACGTGGCCCTGATGGCCCGGATCACGCGGGCGAGCATGCTCGAGACCCTCCAGGAGGACTACATCCGCACCGCACGGGCCAAGGGAGTCGACAACCGGGCGGTCCTCATCCGTCATGCTCTGCGCAACGCGTCGGTACCCATCGTGACGATCATCGGGATCGGGATCGCCCTCCTCATCGGCGGGGTGGTGGTGACCGAGAGCGTCTTCAACATTCCCGGTCTCGGACGCCTCACCATCGACGCGGTGCTGCGCCGCGATTACCCGGTGATCCAGGGCGTGATCCTCGTCTTCTCCGCCGCCTACGTCATCGTGAACCTCGTCATCGACCTCTCGTACACCGTGCTCGATCCGAGGATCCGCTACTGACATGGGATGGACCGTGAAACGTGACTTCCGACGCGCGGTCAGTGCTTGCCCCGAAATGCGTGATGGCCCGCGAGCCCTGACTTCCGGGCCAGTTTCGACGATGCGCCAGCCGTGATGGAGGCTCCTCGAGCCCCCGCCTCCGGCTCCGGCTCGCGCTTGGGCGGCGCCCGGGGTTCGGTCGTGCCGGGCCCGGCAAGGCAATCCCTGACCGACCGGCGGCGCGAGATCGCCGCCCGGCTCCGGGACTACGCGCGGCGCTATCCGACCGCGGCGGCCGGGGCGATCATCCTCGTCGCCCTTGCCTTCGTAGCGCTCATCGCGCCGCTCATCGCGCCGGACCCGGTGCGCCTCAATCCCATCAATCGGCTCAAGCCCCCGGGCGGAGACTTCTGGTTCGGGGCCGACTTCCTCGGACGCGACATCTACGCCCGCACCATCTACGGCACGCGCATCTCACTCACCGTCGGTCTCGCGGTGGCCGCCATCAGCGTCGCGACGGGGCTTGCGATCGGGCTCCTCGCGGGCTACGTACGGTGGGTCGATACCATCGTGATGCGGGTGATGGACGGGGTGATGGCAATCCCCGGAGTGCTCCTCGCAATCGCCCTCATCTCGCTCACCGGAGCCGGCGTCGGCAACGTCATCATCGCGATCACGGTACCGGAGATCCCCCGGGTGGTCCGTCTGGTGAGATCCGTGGTCCTCACCATCCGCGAGCAGCCCTACGTCGAAGCGGCCGTCGCAGGAGGAACCCGGCTGCCCAAGATCCTGTGGATGCACATCCTCCCCAACACGGTGGCGCCGCTCATCGTCCAGGCGACCTACGTATGTGCGTCCGCAATCGTCATTGAGGCGATCCTGTCGTTCCTCGGGGCCGGTACCCCGCCCGAGATCCCGAGCTGGGGGAATATCATGGCGGAAGGCCGGGTCTATGTGCAGGTCGCCCCGTGGATGATATTTTTCCCTGGCGTGTTTCTCGCGATCGCGGTTCTCGCCGTCAACATACTGGGCGACGGGCTCCGCGACTCGCTCGACCCTCGCATCGCCCGGCGGATGTAGCCCCATGAGCCAATCCAACGCCTCCCCACTGCTCGAGATCGATGACCTGAGCGTCCGCTTTCTGACCCGGGACGGGATCGTGCGAGCCGTGGAGCGGCTCTCCCTTCACGTCGACCCGGGGGAGACGCTCTCCATCGTCGGCGAATCCGGCTGCGGCAAGAGTGTCACCGCGATGTCGATCCTGCGGCTGCTCCCGATGCCGCCCGCGAAGATCGAATCGGGGGTGATCCGGTTCGAGGGTGAGAATCTGCTGGAGGTGAGCGAGGAGCGGATGCGCGAGGTCCGGGGCAACCGGATCTCGATGGTCTTCCAGGAGCCGATGACCTCGCTCAATCCGGTGATGACGGTCGGGCGCCAGATCTCCGAGTCGCTGGAGCTGCATCGCGGTCTCTCGCAGCGGGCGGCGAAGGCGGAGGCCATCGCGATGATCGATCTCGTGCAGATCCCCGAGGCGCGCCGCCGGGCGGACGAGTATCCCCACCAGATGTCGGGGGGGATGCGCCAGCGGGTGATGATCGCGATGGCTCTCGCCTGCGACCCGTCGATCCTCATCGCCGACGAGCCGACGACCGCCCTCGACGTGACCATCCAGGCCCAGATCCTGGATCTCATGCTCCAGCTCAAGGAGAAGATCGGCGCGGCCATCGTCTTCATCACCCACGACCTCGGGGTGGTGGCGGAGACCGCCCAGCGGGTGGTCGTGATGTACGCGGGGCGCAAGGTCGAGGAAGCGAGTGCGGACGATCTGTTCGAGCAGCCTTTCCATCCCTACACGCTGGGGCTCATGGGTTCGATCCCGAAGCTGTCGACCATCGAAGGGGCGGGAACCCGGCTGAACGAGATCCCGGGGGTCGTGCCGTCGCTGCGCGAGGAGATCGTCGGCTGTGCGTTCGCACCTCGCTGCCCGTTCGCGACCGACCGATGCCGGCGCGAGACGCCGCCGCTCGAGAAGAGGCCCCCCGACCGGCTCGTGGCCTGTTGGGAGTGGGAGGCAGTCGTGGCGAGGGGGCAGGCATGAGTCAGAACCGAGGTCGGGATGGAACCGCCGGCGCCGGCGGCGGGACGCCGGCGGTTGGAGCGCACGACGCGGGGACCGCCGGGTCAGCCGGAATGAGCGGCGCACGCGAAGATGCGCGGACGGTGCTCGAGGTTCGCGATCTCAAGAAGCACTTCCCGGTTCACGGCGGGCTGCTTCGGGGGAGGGTCGGATCGGTGTTCGCGGTCGACGGGATCTCCTTCGATATCCAGGCGGGGGAGACCCTCGGACTGGTGGGCGAGAGCGGTTCCGGCAAGTCCACCGCCGGCAAGTCCATCCTGCGCCTCATCGACCCGACCGCCGGGCAGGTGGTGCTGAACGGGGAGGACGTGACCCGCGCGCCCGTGCACCGGCTGCGGGCCCTCCGCCGGCAGATGCAGATGGTGTTCCAGGACCCCTATGCGTCGCTCAACCCCCGGCTTTCCGCCGCGACCATCGTCGCCGAGCCGCTTCGCAACTACGGGGTAGTCGCCAGGAGCGAGATCCGGGATCGGGTCGTCGCGCTTTTCGAGCGGGTCGGCCTCACCAGCGAGGCGATGGTGAAGTATCCGCACGAATTCTCGGGCGGGCAGCGCCAGCGACTCGGGGTGGCGCGGGCCCTTGCCCTCGAGCCCGCCCTCATCGTGGCCGACGAGCCGGTCTCCGCCCTCGACGTATCGGTCCAGGCGCAGGTCCTCAACCTGCTGATGGAGCTCCAGCAGGACGCCAACCTCGCCTTTCTCTTCATCAGCCACGACCTCGCGGTGGTCGAGCACATCAGCCACCGGGTGGCGGTCATGTATCTCGGCAAGATCGTGGAGCTGACGGACCGGCGCAAGCTCTTCGAGGAGCCCTTGCACCCGTACACCCAGGCCCTGCTCTCGGCCGCTCCGGTGCCCGATCCCCGGGCGAAGCGGCGGCGGGTCATTCTGAAGGGCGACATCCCGAGCCCCATCAACCCGCCCGGCGGCTGCGCGTTCCATACCCGCTGCCCGATGGCGGAGCCGCGGTGCTTGACGGAGGTCCCCATGATGCGGACCGTAGCCGCGGGCCACGACGTGGCCTGCCACCTGCACCAGTAGCCGCCGGCGCCAGCGGCGATCGCGGCCCGATCTTCGCCCTCGAGGATCCGGCCGGTCGAACCGCCGCGGAGGAGCCATCGAGCTCATCCTGACCGTAAGCTATTGATAGCCAGCGCTGTCTCGCGCACGAAACCACTCCCGCGCCACCGATCATCCCCCCGCCATGCACGACGGAGAGCCCAGTCGATCTTTTCTCAGCCCGACCAGGGCAAAGAGCTCGCGAGGGATGGCTCGGACCGCACGGTCACTCAGGCGCGCCTCGTCGCCGACGCGCACGCGCCGAAATATCGGCCCGGCCTGGTGCTCGGCCGCGTCGAGGGGGCGCTGCGCGGTCCGGGGCTCGATGCTGGCGCTGCGCAGCCACGCAAGCCAGGCGCCGTGCCTGAGGCGCGTCCGCGTCGTCGTAGAGCCCGTCGAGGTGGTCCTCCGGTTCGACGCAGGAGCGTTCCGGGATGCGTCGACCTTCGTCTTCCATCCGGACCAGTCCATCGAGAAGAATGCCGATGGCTCGCTCACGGTGCGCTTCGCGGCGGGCGGCATCGACGAGATGTGCTGGCACCTCTTCACGCTGCTCGTCAGCGAGACGAGCTATGGCGGAGTCGTGAGCATCGAAAATGTAGACGACCCTCGTCGCGCAAACGGGGAGAACGTGCCCGATATGGTGCGGGAGTGCATAGTCTCCGGGAACGGATTGGAATCCGCGAGAGACAGGGGGCAGTTCCATGAGGCGAGTCGTCCGCGTCGCCGCCGCCCAGATGGGGCCCATCGGCCGCGACGAGCCGCGGGAGCCGGTATGATGGCGATGATGCGAGACGCCCACGGGCGGGGCCCCGGCTTGGTGCTTTCCACCCGCGGTCTCGTAGTGCCGGCCTTTCCGGGGTCGGCTTTTGAGAATCAATGAGTTGCCGGTTTTCTCACGCCGAGTTGGCGAAGTCGGCCGAGGATCGGATGGCAAGTGAACCGTTCTTGCACGACAAGCACGAGCTGGCCACCGGAGAGCTGGCTGATCGGATGAACGTCATGGGCGTATCCCATAGCCCTCCGGCGGCTCGGACCCTGGGGGGAACCGGGATCGTGGTCACGGAGCTGGGCTGCGGTTGTTCCCGAATCGGAAACCTCCATGGTGCGGTTCCCGAGGCGGATGCGCAGGCCACGGTGGCGGCCGCACTCGCAGCGGGCGTGCGCTATTTCGATGTGGCGCCGTTCTACGCCAATGGCCTGGGAGAATTGCGGCTCGGCCACGCACTGCGCGACGTTCCCCGCGATTCTTACGTGTTGTCCACGAAGGTGGGGCGAGTGTACGAGCCCCTGCCGCCGCAGCGCTCGGCGGAGCCCGGCGCACTGCCTTACTCGTTCCGCTTCGACTACAGCTACGACGGGGTCTTGCGCTCCATGGAGCAAAGCCTTCTGAGGCTGGGCACCAACCGGATCGACATCGCGCTCATCCACGACATCGATCCCTTTACCCACGGAAACGAAGCCGCGGCCGAGCGGCGCCGGCGCCAAGCCATGGACGGCGCCTACGCAGCGCTCTGCGACTTGCGAGGCCAAGGTGTGGTGAGCGCGGTTGGTATCGGGGCAATCGATTGGCGCGTGATGGAGGCATGCGCCCGGGAAGCGGACTTCGACTGTTTCCTTCTCGCCGTCCAGTACAGCCTGCTACGCCACGATTGCCTGGAGAGCTTCCTGCCGCTATGCCAATCGCGGGGCATTCCGGTCATCGTGGGTGCGCCGTTCGGCTCCGGGCTGCTGGCCCGGGGAAGCGGCGGCCCCGGGACCTACGAATACCGGCCCGCAAACGCGGAGACGCTGGGCCGCGTGAAGGCCATCGAAGCGGTCTGCGCGGGCCACGGTACGAGCCTGCTGGCCGCCGCACTGCGATTTCCTCTTGGGCATCCGGCGGTCGCGGCGGTCCTGCCCGGTCCTCGCAACGCCGCCCACGTGGAAGCCTGCGTTGCAGCCATGGCGGAGCGCATCCCGCCGGCGCTCTGGAGTGACCTTGAGCAGCGGGGATTGATTCGGCCCGACGCCCCGGTTCCCACGGAAGCGGATGGAGCGATTTAGCCAAGCTCTTCGGAGAAGGAAACGAGCCGGCCGCTTCTCGCGCCCGGAACCGTACGTCCCTGCGGCCAACTGCGCCGCCCGCGAGCCCGGGACGGCGCTGGCCCGACCCCTCGCTGCCTCGATCCTGGAGTCACTTCTTGGCGGATTCGGAGCCCGCGGGCCGCCGGCAAAGGCTTCGACTCACCGGGTCACCGTTCGCCGCGTCGGGCCGATCGATCCTCCACGAAGGCGCGCATGCCTTCTTCGCGATGTTCGCTCTCGAACGCGCGTGCCAAGCTGCGGCGCTCGAAAAGGAGACCCTCGGAAAGGGGTGTCTCGTAGGCCCGGAGGACGCATTCCTTTGCACGCCGCAGGGCGGAGAGGTTCTTGCCGGCGATGACCGCGGCCAGATCCAGGGTGCGCTCCACGGTTTGAGCCGCATCGACCACCTCGGCGACCAGGCCGGCGGCGCGGGCTTGCGCGGCGTCGATGAACTGGCCGCTCAGAATGAGGCGCATGGCAAGGGACTTTCCGACCAGCCGCGGCAAGCTCTGGGTCGCACCGTCCCCCGGATGAATGCCGAGGTTGATCTCGGGTTGTCCGAAGGTGGCGCTCTCCCCTGCGATGACGATGTCGGCCGCCATTGCCAGCTCGTGGCCCCCGCCCAGGGCGTAGCCGTTGACGGCCGCGAGCAAGGGCTTGGAGAAGCTTCGGATCGTTTCCCAAGCTGCGAGCTTTGCGGGAGCAAGAGCCGCGTCCAAGCCGCGCTCGTGCTGATCCTTGATATCGGCCCCCGCGGAAAAGGCCCGGTCGTCACCGGTCATTACGGCGCAGCGGATATCGTCGTCAGTTTCGGCGTCGCTCAGGGCGCGGGCGATCTCCGTCATCATGGCGACGGAGAGAGCGTTGCGTTTCTCCGGCCGGTTGAACGTGACCAGCAGGACTCCGGGTCGGGCAACGGCAAGCACGATGAATTTCAATGGCCTGCGCGCCTGCGGTTCATCCTCGTGTGGGTGCTTCATCTACTCGCGCGTTTCGAACCCCGGAACCTTGAACAACCAGCCCGGGTTGTCGGCAACCATCACGCGGAGGTCGACTTCGGACACGCCGGTGCTGGCCACCATCACCAGCCACTCGCGCAGCGCCTCGACGGGCGGCGCCAGGACATAGGAGCCGCTGTCGCTCGATAGAACGACGTTGGCGCATCCGGCGGCCTCGATGTTCGCGGCCACCGCCTCCAGGTCCACGGCGGCGAAGCGGTGTTTCTCCGCGTCGATCATCGTCTGGCCGATCTGGGTGGCGTGGCTCATCACGAAGAACGCGAACTCCACGTAAGCCCCCAGGCGCGCCAGCTCGGATACCGTTTGTGAGTCGTAGTACGACGATGGACAGAGTATCCGGCGGCATCCTCTCCGCGCTGCTTCCTCGACCACGCGCACGCATTCCGGTCCGGTGACGTGGCCGGTATTGAAGACGACATCCTTGTGCGCCACCAGATCGATGATTTCGGGAAGGGGGTCGGGAAGCGGGCCCGACTCGGGGATCGTAAGGCAGGACTCCACGTAGGCGGGGCTTCGTCCCTCCGCTTCGGCGACCATCCTGGTGTGGTGGCAGGGGAGAGAGACAAAGCGCGCGCCGGTCCCCGGCCCGTACCCCATGTCGAGGGCGGTCGCCACCACCCGAGCCGACAGGCCGCCCACGTAGGGCTCGAGAACGATGCCTCCGAAGACATCGACACCCAGATGGCCGAGCTCTCGCATCGCGAGGGCCGCAAGGCCCGAGCTGTTGGCGAATACATCCATCAGCCCGAGGCCCTTCATGCCCGCCGCGGCCGCCTGTCGTGCTGCATCGAAGGCGGTCGCCGTGCGGTCGTTGATGTGCGGGCAGCAGTGAACGTGGGAATCGACCGCGCCGTGCAGCCGCTCCATACCGGCGATGGATGATGGGTTCACGGGCAAAGGGCTCCCGGTGGATGGCGGCGGAACATCTGCACGTGCTGTCCATGCTGCACGATGCCCCGGCCGGCCGCAACGAGGTTGATGGACTGAGCGATGATCCCCCGGTCGGTGCGACTTCGGCTGGCCCGCTTTCCCTGAATGGTCACCTCCAGGAATACGGTGTCGTCGACCCGAAGAGCCGACACCTGCCGCCAGCGCCACGACAGCGAAGCCATCGGAGTGCCCACGCCCCGGTCGGGCGCGAGGCAGTGCTTCAGACCTTCGACCAGAGCGAGCCCGAAGAGACTTGCCGACGCGTCACCGGTAAGGCCCGCGAACGCGGCCAGATCGAAGGCGCCGAGTGTATAGCCGGGCGTGGTGAAGCGGTCGCCGGAATCCAGGTCTTCAAAAAAGACCCCGGTCTCGTCGTGGTGCAGCGAATCGACGGACGCGGCGGGCGGCGCCGAGCCTTCACGCACGATGACATCCGCGAAGGGATTCAAGGTGCTCGCGGTATCGTGCAGCACATGCCGGCCCCGCTGGACCGCCGTCCCGTCCTGGCGGTAGACGGTGACTCGCTCCAGTTCCGGTCGGCCGGGCATCGGCGGTGGGTCCTCCGGCCGAGCGACCGCGTGGATCGTATCCCCCGCGAAGACGGGTGCATCGAAAGACCACTCCCAGGCGACGGCGGGCGCCCTCCTGCCGGGGGTACGGCTGAGAAGTCCCTCGGCGAGACTCATGCCAAGCAGACCATGGGCTACCCGCGACCCGAATACACCGCGTGCGGCGTAGGTCGCGTCCGAGTGGACGGGAGAGAAATCGGCGCTCAGAGCCGCGAAAAGGGCGATGTCGCTTTCGGTGATGGTGCGGGCCGGCGAGATCCGTTGAGCCGGCATCTTCATTCCGGCGACGATCGGGGACGCGGCCACTTCAGCATGGCGCGCGCCTTCAACACCTCGCGGCCGCTCTGGTTGCGGGCGCTTGCCTTCCAGATCACCGTGCGCTCCTCGGCTCGCTTCTCTGCAATCCATACGTCGAACGTGATCGTGTCGCCGTAGAGCACCGGACCGGTGAACCAGAATCGGTCCTCGATGGAAACGCCCAGGATGCCGACCAGGTGGCTGGTGAGGATGGAGGTGCAGATTCCCGCCACCATGATTCCCGGCGCCAGGCGCTGGCCGAATCGAGTGCCCGCGGCGTACCCCTGGTCGACGTGAACGGGACCGAAATCGCCGGTGGAGGCGATGTACATGGCGCCGTCGGCCTCGGTGATGGTCTTGGTGACGGTGGCGCGATCGCCCAGGTTGATGGCCTCGAGCGGTTTGACCTCGTGCACGGTGCGCGGCCCTCTCAGTCAATCTCGCTCAGATGCGCATGGCCTTCGGCCACGATCGGCCCGTCGTCGACGGTGCAGGTGATCCGGCAGCGCAACCGGGCGCCGTCCACGGCCTCGACCTCGGCGGCTGCGGCCACCGTATCGCCGACGCGGACCATCGCGGGAAACGAAAGGTCGATGCCGTCCAGCCGGAAATATGCGCCCGACAATTCCGCCAGCGCCGTCGTCGCGAGCGATGCGACCGCGAGCTCGAAGGCAAGGCGGCTCCGCGCGGTCGTTGACGCGGCGTGCACCTCGTTCACGTAGAGGGGATGCAGGTTCCCGCTGATTCCCGTGAACATCGCCTGCTCCGCTACCGTCATGGTCTTGCGGAATTCCGCGCGCTGCCCCACGCGCGGAAGCGAACGCTCGTAGGGAGGGAAGGGGTGTGGGTCGACGTGTTCGGTCATACGTGGTCTCCCTCCAGGTAGAAACCGTTCCGCAACAAATGGCGGGCGACAAGCATGCGGTGAATTTCCGAAGTGCCGTCGTAGATGCGCAGAATTCGGCTGTCTCGATAAATGCGCTCGAGCGGTATTTCCTTGCAGTAGCCCATGCCGCCGAAAATCTGGATACCCTGGTCGGCCACCCGGTTCATCATCTCCGAGGCGTAGACCTTGACCATGGACAGCTTGTCGCGCGGATCGAGCCCCTGATCCAGCTCCCAGGCGGTATTGAGGATCATCATCCGGGCGGCGAAGATGTCGGTGGCCATGTCGGCCAGCATCTTCTGGACCATCTGGAACTCGCCGATGGGTTGATCGAACTGGCGGCGTTCCGTGGCATGGCTGCGCGCCAGCTCGAGAATCCGGCTTGCCATGCCGACCGATCGGGCGCCGATGTGCGCCAGGCGCACGCGCGAGACCGTGCTCATGATCAGCCGGAAGCCCTGCCCCGGCTCCCCGAGGATCTTGTCGGCGCCGACCCGGCAATCCTCGAACACGAGCTCCGTGTGGTTGCAGCCGAGGTGCCCCATCATGGGCTGGACCCGGCCGACACGGTATCCGGGCGTGTCGCGATCGACCAGGAACAGGGAGATCCCGCCCCGGGCGCGCTTCTCGGGGTCGGTTACCGCCATGACGACGGCGAAGTCGGCAATATCGCCGTCGCTGATGAAGTGCTTGCTTCCATTCAGGATGTAGGCGTCGCCGTCCTTGATTGCGGCCGTGCGGATGTTGGCCGCGTCCGAGCCGGCTTCCGGCTCGGTGATTCCGAAAGCGCAGATCCGTTCGCCCCGGACCGAGGGCAGCAGATAGTCCTCCCGTTGCTGTCCCCTGCAGGCCGTGAGCATTTCATATACCTGACCGAAGATGTTTCGGATCAGCGCCTCCGACGTCTTGCCGAGCTGCTCTTCGACCAGGCACATGTCGACGGCGCTCAGGCCTCCACCGCCCACCTCGGCGGGCATGTTCATGGCAAAGAGGCCGAGCTTGATGGCCTTGGACTTGAGGGCTGCCAACACCTCGGGCGCCAGGCGCTCCCGGGCCTCCATCTCCTGTTCAAGGGGTTGGATCTCGGCTTCGACGAACCGTCGAACGGTATCCACCAACAGGCGGATCTCCTCGGGAATGTGGAAGTCGATCATGATCCTTGCGGCTCCAGGGTCCGAATCGCTCGGGATGCGGGCCACTTGGTGGTATCTTCGCACGGTTGCACATGCAACCCGATCTTGCGGCACCAGGAATTCTCATGCCGATCGTCCAGATCTTCGCCTTGGAAGGGCGCACCGTCAAACAGAAACGCGAGCTTGCCCGCGCCGTGACGCGGAGCGTTTGCGAATCCATCGCCGTGCCGCCGGAGGATGTCCAGGTGGTAATTCTCGATACGCCGCGGGAGAACTGGGCCACGGCCGGTATTCTGGCCAGCGACGTCTCGGACCGGGAGTCTAGAAAAACCGAGGCATGATGGCGCGCGGCAGAATCAGCGTGAGGTCGTCGACGAAGACGGCGAGCAGGATCACGACGAGACTTACCCCGCCCACAAGCAACGTCATGCCCATCGCCTGGCGGGGGTGTATGTCGATGATCTTGGACGCGACGAGCAGACAGACCCCGTAGGGCGGGGTGATCAGCCCGAGCGCACCGGTCAGCACGACTACAACGCCCATCTGCACCGGATGAATGCCGGCAGAGTCGCCCAGCGCCTGGACGATGGGCAGGAACATGATGATGGCCGGCACGGTGTCGAGGAAGGTTCCCAGGATCAGAAAGACCACCACCACTGCCAGCAGCACGCCGTACCGGCTGGCGCCGAATTCCTCCATCAGCCCGACCACGGTCTGTGGAAACTCGAAATAGGCCAGCAGCCAGGCGAACACCGCGGCCGCCGCGGTCATGATGAGCGGCAGGGCAACGAACCGGCCGCCTTCGCGCAGCAGCCTGATCAAGGACCGAAAGGTCATCTCCCGGTAGACGACGGCGCTCAGGAGCAGGACGTAGAAGATGGCGATCGCCGCCGACTCCGTAGGGGTAAATACCCCGCCCACGATACCGCCGATGATCACCACCGGTACTCCCATGGGCAGGGCGCCCTTGCCCAATGCCGTCCGGAGGCGGGGCCGCGCCCCTCCCATGTCGTCGACGCCGAAATCGAGGCGCCGCGCCAGGACGTAGACCAGACCCATCTGGCCGAAGCCCAGCAGCAGCCCCGGAATGAAGCCGCCCAGGAACAGCATGCCGATGGACACGTTGCCGAAGGCCCCGTAGATCACCATCAGAATGCTGGGAGGAATGATGTTGCCCATGGTGGATGAACAGGCGGTGATCGCGACGGTGAAGGGGCGGCTGTAACCCGCCTTCAGCATCTGCGGCATGATCACCGAACCGATGCCGGCGGTGTCGGCCGTGCTTGAGCCCGAGATGCCGGCAAACAGCATGCTGGCGACGATGTTGACCATGGCGAGCCCGGCCCGAAACCTGCCCACCAAGGCCCGAGCGAGCAGCATGATCCGGTCCGTGAAGCCGCTCGAATTGCACAGCAACCCCAGGGTGAAGAACAGCGGGATCGCCAGGATCGGAAAGGGGGTAAGGCCCTCGAATATACGGAGCGCGATCAGATTCGGGGGCAGACCCTCGACCACGATTACCAGCAGCGACGCCAGGATCAAGGAAAACGCGACGGGTACTCGCAGCAGGATCAGGCCAAAGAACGCCCCGAACAGGAGTGCTATCACCGAGCCGGCCCGCCCGCAAACAGGATGTGGAAACGCTCGACCAGGAACAACAGCATGGCCCCTCCGGCGATGGGCATGGCAATGTAGATATAGACCATGGGAAAGCCCATGGAGAACGACAATCGTGTGATGCCAAGCCGCGCGTAGTCGGCGCCATACCACAAGAAGACGAGCGCGGCTACCGTAATGAGGGATTGACTGAGGGCAGTCAACCCTTTGTCAAGGGTCGCCGGCAAGTTTTCCGGAAGCACGTCCGCTACGAGGTGGCTGTGATCCCGCACCCCGATGCTGGTCCCGAACAGCACTACGCAGATGAAGCAGTACACCGCGATCTCCTCCGACCACGGGGTCGAGGCGAGAAACACATACCGCGCCAGGACCTGCACGAAGATGGTCACGATCATGATTGTCAACAGGGTGGCGCAGGCGATTTCGAAGGTCAGGTAGACCACATCGTTGAGCCGCCTCAACGGGGCCAGATGCGTTCGCGCGTTCATTACCTCCTCTGGGTTCCCGCCCGGCCGGGGGGGGTTGGACGGCGCGCCCGCTCTTTCGACAAGGGGTTACGGACGCTGGATTGTGACGAGTGCCGGGCCTCACTCTAGCGGATATCGCCACTCGCTCCCAGTGGTGCGCCCCGCCGCACGCCTCCCGGCCGGCCCGACACGGCCCGAGCTCGGCCATGAAGCGAGCCGGTGCACGTCGAGTCAGTCGCTTTTCCACGACGACGTTCCTGCTGCGGCCCATCGCCCGCAATTGGAACGTCGACCTGTTCAGGTCGATGCCAACCCGGGCAATCTTCATCCTGGCCCGCTTCGCTTCCACGGGAAGTGCGCATTCCGGTCCTCAAGCGGCCGTCGACGAAGCAGGGCGGACAATTCCATTGGCTCCGCGGCTCGTTGCCGCCTCTGCTGCGATGACCTAGAATCCGAGCGTCAAATGCGGCCTGCCGGGGTCCTCCAGGGTCCAGCGAATCGATGAGACATCGGAAGGCCACGAAGCACTTCGCAACAATAGGCTGAGGAGGAAACCGAACATGAAATTGGCAAGTAGACGCGCGTTGGGCAGCATCGCGGCAATCGCCTTCTCCGGCTTCGCGTCAATACCGGCCCTGGGGGCCGACTTCACCCTGCGTTGCGCCCATGATCAGGCGAAGGACGGCTTCTATGAAGTCATCTGGCAGACGTTCAAGACCCTGGTTGAACCGCTTTCCGCCGGGCGCATCGAGGTCAAGGTCATCGGCGGCGGTCAGTTGGGCGGCGAGGCCCAGTTGCTCGAGAACATGAAGATCGGCACCGTGGACTGCGCCGGCTCTTCGGTCGGCAATATCGGCGGGCACATCCCGAAAGCGGGCCTGCTCGGCGTTCCCTACATCATTCAGAATGCGAAGCATCGAGAGCGGATCGTCGCCGGTGACGGCCGCTTCTTCTCGGCGCTGGCCGGCGTTGTCGGCGAGTCGGGCAACTGGCGGGCCCTCGGCATGACCACCGCCGGCACGCGCAGCGTCTACAACAGCATGCACCCCGTCAATACACCGGACGATCTCGCGGGCTTGAAGATCCGCGTCATGACGTCCGACACCCAGGTCAAGAGCTGGCAGGCGCTCGGTGCGGTGCCTACCGCCATGCCTTTCGCGGAGGTATATACCGGCCTGTTGACCAAGGCCATCGACGCGGCCGAGAACTCCCCGATGTTCCTTTGGAACATGAAGCACTACGAGGGCGTAAAGTACTACTCGCTCACCAACCACATGGTGGCGACGGGCATCACCATGATCAGCGAGAAGACCTACGTCAAGCTGCCCCCCGACCTGCAGCAGGTGGTGCTGGAGGCTGGCGCCAAGGCGACCGAGGTGGGCCGGTTCTACGATCAGAAGGCGAACGAACGGTTCATGCGCCAGGTGGTCGAGGCGGGTATCGAGGTCAACGAAGTGGACACGGCCCCGTTCGTAGCCAAGACGGCGCATCTGCACGACGAGTTCGCCAAGAACCTCGGCGCCGAAGATCTCCTGAGCGTCCTGCGCGAGGAAGCCGCGGCGGCCATGTAGTCGACTCTTCGGACTGTCCGGGCGGGCGCCCCGCGCGGGGCGCCCGCCGTCCCTCGTCTTCGAAGGCCAACCATTGGTCTCGTTCACCGGGCGCGTAGCGATCCATTCGAAGATCGTGCCGCTCATTGGTTGAGCCATGAATCTTCTCCAGGACCTTCGGGTAGCCAGCTTCAACCACATGCTGATGGGACCGGCGGCCGCGCAGTACCTGGCCGATCTGGGAGCCGACGTGATCGGTATCGAACCGATCGGCGGTGCTTTCCATCGCAATTGGGCGGTGGGAAATCGCTTCGTCGATGGTCAGAGCGTCAATCACCTCAGCGTTTCGCGGAACAAGCGAAGCCTTGCGCTCGACCTCAAGACGGAGGCCGGAAAGGAGGTAGCGCGGCGCCTGATCCGCACGGCGGACGTGGTGATGGAGAACTTCCGGCCCGGAACCCTGGACAAGCTGGGGCTCGGATACGAGGATTGCCGGCGACTGAACCCCAAGGTCATCTACGCATCGGCCACCGGGTACGGTCGCGAGGGGCCCTATCGTGATCGCCCGGGCCAGGATCTGCTGGTCCAGGCCCTCTCCGGTCTGGCGGCGACCACCGGGAATTCCGACGGCCCACCCGTGCCGGTGGGGCCGACGGTCGTGGATCATCACGGGGGCGCCCTCTTCGCGCTCGGAATACTGGCCGCGGTAATCGGGCGCAATCACGGCGGCCGCGGCCGTCACGTCGAGGTCGACCTGTTGTCTGCCGCGCTCGACATGCAGTTCGAATCCCTCAGTTGCTTTCTGAACGGGCATCGCACCGAATCTCCGCGGGGCCCGGAAAACATCGCGGCCTGGTTCAGCGCCACGCCGTATGGCATCTACGCCACGGCGGACGGCTATCTGGCTCTTTCCATGACCAGCATGCGGGCGCTGGCGGCCGCATTCGAACTTCCAATGCTCGCCGGCGTATCCGAGTCCGACGCGTTCGCGCGCCGCGAAGAGCTCTGCCCGATGCTCCGCGAGGTCGTGGCTGCGCGCTCGACCAGCGCATGGCTCGAGCATCTTTCCGGGCACCCGGCCGTGTGGCATGCGCCGGTCCAGGACTACGACGCGCTCCTGGAGGACCCCCAGGTCGCGCACAATGGCTCCTTTGTCACGGTTGCCGGCGCGACCGGCGCTCCGATCACCATGGTGGCCCACCCGGTCACCTATGACGGAGAACGGCCCGGAGTGCGTCTGGTGCCCCAGCCGCTGGGTGCTCACACCCGCGAGATTCTCGGCGAGCTGGGGTACGGCTCCGATGAGGCGGCCGCCCTGGAGGAGGCCGGCGTCGTTCACTGCGAACCTGCTGCAGCGGCCGACACCGGCTGAGTATCGAGGTCCCGAACGAGGCGGATTCGTCATGCTCATCCAAATGAACATCTTGAGCTTCTGCCATTACCTGCAGGGCCCGGCGTGCACGCAGTACCTGGCCGATATGGGCGCAGAGGTGATCAAGGTGGAGCCGCCGGGCGGCGCGTTCGAGCGACACTGGTCGGGCGGACAGTCCTACGTGGACGGCGTCAGCGCCTTTCTGATGTGCGCCAATCGCAACAAGCGAAGCATCGCAATCGATCTCAAGCAACCCGCCGCGAAGGACATCATGGATCGGCTCGTCGACCGGGCCGACGTCGTGGTGGAGAACTTTCGCCCCGGGGTGATGGATCGGCTCGGTTTCGGCTACGCCGCGCTGCGCCGTCGCAAGCCCGACATCATCTATGCGTCGGCTACCGGTCTGGGCGCCGCGGGACCGATGAAGGATCGTCCGGGGCAGGATCTGCTGATGCAGGCGCGTTCGGGACTGATGGCCGTCACCGCCAATCATGAGACCGGTCCCACCGCGGTCGGGGCGGCGATCGTCGACCAGCACGGCGGGGCCTTGCTCGCCATGGGCATTCTCGCCGCCTGCGTTCGCCGCCTCCAGACCGGCGAGGGGACTCGCGTCGAGGGCAGCCTGCTCAATGCCGGGATCGACTTGCAGACCGAGGCGCTTACCAAGTACTACGCGCGCACCGTAACCGGGGATGTCTTTACGCGGAATCGTCACGTCGGCAGTTGGTACCATCACGCGCCCTATGGCGTATACCCCGTTGCCGACGGCCATGTTGCACTTTCCATGAACGATGCGGCCAGGATTGCCGAAGCGCTCGATAGCGACACCTTGCGGGCGCTCAACGACATCGACCGCTACGCCGAGCGCGACCGCTACGCGCGCGCGGTGGCCGCGGAGCTTCGTGATTGGCCGTGCGCCGAGCTTGCCGCCGCTTTCGATGCTCACGCCGTGTGGTTCGAACGGGTCCAGGACTACGACGCGCTGCGCGACGATCCGCAAGTGGTCTACAACCATTGCTTCCGTGAGGTGCCCGTTGGCAACCGGACCGCCACCCTCGTGAACCATCCGCTACGCTACGATGGCGACCTCCCGGACTACCGGGGGATCCCTTTCGCCGTTGGCGAGCACAGTCGAGAGATTCTCGCCGAGATCGGTTACGACCAGGAGCAGATCGAGGGCTTCGTGACCGATGACGTGATCGTTGCCGCCCCGGACGCTCGGAACGAATCAGTCGCCCAGCCGAGGTAGAAGCATGATCCCCACGCATCCGAACGCATTCAACGGTATCTATCCCGCAACCCTGTGTCCCTTCACGCGCGATGATGCGGTGGACGAGACGGCGTTGGCCCGCCATGTCGCCGGCCTCGCGGACGTGGCGGGCATCGTCGGGGTGCTGTGCAACGGCCATGCCGGCGAGAACTACCTGCTGAGCAATCGCGAGACTCGGCGCGTGGCGGAGATCGTCTCCGGCGAGATCGGTGACCGTGCGATCGTCGTCTCGGGCGTCAATCGCGAGGGAAGCCGGGAAGCGGCCGACCTCGCCTGCGAAGTGGTCGCGGCCGGTGCCGACGCGATCATGGTGTTTCCGCCCAACGCCTGGGCACTCGGCCAGGACACGCGCGTGGCGTTGAACCACCACCGGCTCATCCTGGAAGCGGTCGACGTGCCCGTCATGCTTTTTCAGGGGCCGGCCACGGCCGGAGGTTTCGCCTATTCGCCGGACGTGCTGGCGCAGCTCGCGCGTCTTCCCCGGGTGGTCGCAATCAAGGAGGGGAGCTGGGAGGTCGCCGCCTACGAGGCCAATCGGCGGCTTGTCAAGGCGGTCGCGCCACACGTGGCCGTCATGGGCTCGGGCGACGAGCATCTGTTCACCAGCTACGTGATCGGCAGCGAGGGAAGTCTGGTCAGCCTGGCGGTCGTGATTCCCGAAGCCATCGTCAGGCTGGACCGGGCGGTGCGCGCCGGCGATCTGGCTGCCGCCCGTGCCGCGCACGAGGTGATCTACCCGCTCGCCAAGGCGGTATACGGCGTCCCTCCCGGCAGTCACGCCACCGCGAGACTGAAGACTTGCCTCAAGCTGCTGGGAAAGCTGGAGAACGACCGCGTGCGCCCACCCATCGGCCCGCTGGACGACGCTGAAAGGGAGATGGTCCGCGAGGTGCTGGAACAGTCCGGGCTCCTGCTCCGGAAGGCTTCCTGACCTCCGCGCGCCGGGACACGCATTGGGGGCGGCTGTCGGGCCGCCCGCGGTCCCGGGCAATCGTTCCGGGAACCGCTCGTCCCCGTTCGGCCGATCGGTGGTCGCGCCCCTTCTTCAAATTCCCTGCCGGGCGATTCGTGGACCGAACCATCCGGTCCCGCGGAGTCAGGCGGCGGACAAGTCCAGACGCGACTCGGTCACGCCGAGATCGCGCAGCATCTGCGTGAGCGCGGTTCGGTCCGCCGCGCCGGCCGGTCGGCGGGGCGGACGAGGAACTCCGCAAGGCATCCCGACCAGCTCGAGGGCAGCCTTGGTACGGGCGACGGAGCCGTCGGTCGCGTTGACGATCGGCAGCATGCGTTCGTAGAGCGCCCGGCCGGCCGCGTGATTGCCCTCCTTCGCGGTGATGTCGAAGAGTTGCGCGGACATCTCCGGAATCACGTTGCCGGAAACGGAGACCCACCCCTCGGCCCCGAGCAGGAACGCCTCGTAAGCATGGAATCCGGCGAATACCGTCATGCGATCGCCCGCCAATCGTTGAATGGCCTGGATGCGCGAGATGTCGCCGCTCGATTCCTTGATGTAGCGCACGGTGTCGATCTCGGACAGGCGTGCCACCAGGGGTGCCTCGAGATCGACGTTTGCGTAGAAGGGGTTGTTGTAGAGCATGATCGGGAGGGAAACGGCCTCGCCGATGCGCCGGTAGTGGAGGAAGATCTCCTCCTCGTCGGGTTCGCAGTAGTAGGGCGGAACGATCATCAGTGCGTCGGCCCCCGCCGCTTCCGCTTCCCTGCTGTAGCGGATCGCAGTCCGGGTCCATTCCGCCGCGGTGCCGACGACCACCGGCACGCGACCGGCGGCCTGGTCGACGGTCGCCTCGACGAGAAGGGCGCGCTCGTCGTCGGTCACGCTGAGGAACTCGCCCGTACTGCCCAGGATGATGAGGCCCGGGACGCCGCTTTGGATCTGCCATTCCACAAAGCGGCGGAGCGCCCGTTCATCAACCCCTCCCCCGTCCGGCGTGAAGGGCGTGACCATCACCGTGTAGCTGCCGCGAAGTTCCTTCATTGCTCGATCCCCTTTGCTCTTGAATCCGCCGACCAGTCGAAGGGTTGGCGGGGGTAATCCGAATGCGTCGATTGAAGTTACCATCTGCGATGGCCGCGATCCACGATCAGGAGGGCGAATTGCGTCACGTTGAACTGACCGACGTCATCGTCGCCACCGTGCTGCCTTTCGACGAGCAGGGCGGTATTGACTGGGACAGCTATCGGCGGCTGCTCGACTACTGCGCCACGCCCGCGAGCATCGGGGCGGTGTTCGTCAACGGCCACGCCGGCGAGGGCGCGGCGCTGACGCGCGAGGAGCGTATCCGGGTCATCGAGACGACGCGCGATTACCTCGGCCGTTCCAAGCCGTTGCTCGCGGGCGTCATCCCGTATTGCACGCGGGAAGCCGTCGAGCAGGCCAAGGAAGCCAAGGTGCATGGCGCCGACGTGGCGGTGCTGTTCCCCATCCCGAGCTTCGCCGCGGGCGGCGCCGGCACCGAGGCCCCGGTGACCTATGTCCGCACCGTGGTGGAGGAGGCCGACATGCCGGTCTCCATCTTCCAGTATCCCTTGGGATCGGGCTGCGGCTATCCCACCGAAACCCTGATGCGGATCGCCGCGCTGCCGGGGGTCGTCGCCATCAAGGAAGGCAGCGATACGATCACCGCGTACGAGGACAACTACCGGCGCCTGAAGGCGGAGGCTCCGCGCGTCGCCATGCTGCCCTCGAATTTCGACTGGTTCCTGGCCCAGTGCGCGGTGGGCGCCGACGGGATCCTCTCGGGGCTTGCGAACCTCACGCCGCACCTCCTGTCGGACCTTTGGCGGGCAACCCAGGCCCTGGACTTGGGCGCCATGCGGGAGGCAGCCGACCGGCTCTATCCCGTCGTGCGCACGATC
Source organism: Gammaproteobacteria bacterium (assembly GCA_965223775.1). Lineage (GTDB taxonomy): Bacteria > Pseudomonadota > Gammaproteobacteria > HK1 > HK1 > JAJDXW01. The sequence continues at coordinate 978,067 of OZ245021.1, forward strand.
TATGGGGCGCCGCCGCGGATGGACATGCACACCCGGATCAAGGCCGGGCTGAAGCACTTGGGGGTCATCGACTGCGCCATGCCGCGCCCGCCCCTGCTGCCCATCGCGGATGAGGTAGCCACCCGGGTAGTGCGAGCGGTGGACGAGGCCGGCCTCGCATGTCTCGATCCGATTGCACGACCTCAAGTGCAGTCCGCTTAGCAAGGCCCCGGCTCCATCGGGCCGGTTGTTCGGTCCCTGTCGGACCTGCGCCGTTTCGCCGATAGCCGCGGAGCTGGTCATGCAGGTCGATCGAGGCGCTGCCGGCAGCGATCTCGACGACCCGATCCGGCGCTCCTTCAAGATGACCGTCGTCGCTCACGCGCGACTGGCCGCCCGCCTCCTCGTGCTGTTGGGGAGAACGTGCCCGGTACGGCGCGGGAGTGCATAATCTCCGGGAAGGTATTGGAATCCGCGAGGGACAGGAGACAATTCCATGAGCCGACTCGTTCGCGTCGCCGCCGCCCAGATGGGACCCATCGCCCGCGACGAGCCGCGGGAGTCGACCGTTGCGCGCATGATGGCGATGATGCGCGACGCCCACGGCCGGGGTGCCCGGCTCGTCGTATTCCCCGAGCTCGCGCTCACCACCTTCTTCCCCCGCTGGTGGATGGAGGAGGAAACGGAACTCGACACGTTCTACGAGGAGGAGATGCCGAACGCGGCGGCGGCGCCGCTGTTCGACCTCGGGCGCGAGCTCGGGGTGGGCTTCTACCTCGGCTACGCCGAGATCGTGCGCGAGGGGAACCGGAAGCGGCGCTTCAACACGTCGATCATCGTGGACCCGGAAGGACGCATCGCCGGGAAGTACCGCAAGGTGCACCTTCCGGGCCACTCCAACCACGAGCCGGACTGGCCGTTCCAGCACCTCGAGAAGGCGTACTTCGAGCCGGGCGATCTGGGCTTTCCGGTATTCGATGCGTTCGACGGGCGGGTCGGCATGTGCATCTGCAACGACCGGCGCTGGCCGGAGACGTACCGGGTGATGGGGTTGCAGGGGGTGGAGATCGTGCTGCTCGGCTACAACACCCCGGTCCACTATCCGCGTGCGCCTCAGCTCGATCATCTCCAGAACTTCCACAACCATTTGTCGATGCAGGCCGGGGCCTACCAGAACGGGACCTGGGTGGTGGGGGTCGCGAAGGCGGGACGGGAGGAAGGCTGCGACCTTATCGGCCAGAGCTGCATCATCGCGCCGACCGGCGAGATCGCGGCGATGTGCACGACCCTCGAGGACGAGGTGATCGTCGCGGACTGCGACCTCGACCGTTGCGGCGAGATTCAGAAGAACATCTTCAACCTCGCCCTGCACCGCCAGCCCCAGCACTACGGGCTCATCACCAAGGTTCCGGAGTGACAAGACCCGCGGGCTTTTTTGGAGCATCCATGAACCAGTTGATTCCGGGCCGGTGAATTCGCGGAGCATTGGCGGAGCATCAAGGGACGTGTTTCGTGGGGGATACTCGCGTTGCTTGCGTATCGACGCGGTGGCCCGGCACCGGTTGGGGCTCGGAAGGGTGGAAGCCGGTGACCCCGTTCCGCGGGCCGGCGGGCCGGTGAAGGGTCGGCGCAGTGCACCGCCCTGGCGCCGTCACCGGCGGCCGGTGGGAAGGCACGCAGCAACATGACCGGAAGCCACATCGAAGATTCCACCTGGCGCTATTTCTGGCACCCGGTGTGCACGCTCGGCGAGCTGCGCGCCGCCGCGGCCGAAGGCAGCCGCCCGCTCGGCGTGACGCTGCTCGGGGAGCGCCTCGTTGTCGCTGAAATCGACGGTGAGGTCGCCGCGTTTCCCGACCGGTGCCTCCATCGGTCGACGCGGCTCTCGATCGGACGCGTGGAGGCGGGGGGACTGCGCTGCGCGTACCACGGCTGGCTCTACGCCGCCGATGGTGCGTGCCGGGAGATCCCGGCGCTCCCCGACCGTCCCATCCCCGACGATTGCCGGCTCCGGCGCTACGACGCGTCGGTCGCCTGCGACCTCGTCTGGGTACGGCTCGATTCGTCCCTGGAGACGTCCATTCCGGGATGCCCCGCGTGGGGAGACGAAGCCTTCCGGTGCGTGCCGGGCGAGCCCTATACCTGGCCGACGTCGGCCGCGCGGCGGCTGGAGAACTTCGTCGATCTCTCGCACTTCCCGTTCGTGCATGACGGCTCCCTCGGCGACCGGCGCCAGACGGTGGTGCCGATCGCCAAGGTCGACCGCCTGAACGGCGAGCTGCGGTTTCAGTTCATCCCCTCGCCCGAGATGCAGCTTCCCGATGTCGCGCTGATGGCGCCGACGGACTACCGCATCTGGATGCCGTTCTCGGTGAACCTCGAGTTCTTCTTCCCCGACGGCGAGCGGAGCCAGCTTTGGATGACCGCTTCACCGGTCGAATCGGGGGTGTGCCGCAGCTTCTGGTTCACCTGCCGCACCGCTGATCGGGACGGCGACGATCAGCCGCATCTCGATTTCCAGGACCTGATACTGAGTGAGGACCTGCCGGTGATCGAGGCCCAGAACCCGCCCGAGATCCCGCCGCCCGCGAAGGAGTACTCGGTCCACTCCGACAAGGTGTCGATCGCGTACCGTCGCTGGCTGAGGGAGCTCTCGGTCGCGGCGCAGAAGAGCCCGGACGCGGTCGCCGAGAAGCTTTCTTCGGTGCGGATCGAGTCGGAGCGCGTCTACGACGATTGACACCCGGCCGCCTGACCACCCCGCCGCGCGCGTGGCATCGTTGACCCGGGTGTGATGCCGCACCCTCCGTAATGCCGGGAACCCCATAAAACACGAGGTTGAAGGCAGGGTGAGGCAGCCCCGCGGGGCTGCCTCACCCTTTGCCTGACAGTGACGCCGCCGGTCTCGCGTGCCCGGTCAGTCGGCCATCTCCTCGACCATCTCCTCGGGCATGAGGGCGTTCATGATCGCTGCCGCGAGGCCCGCGACGACGATGCCGGAGACGAACAGGGGGAGGGTCCACGACGGCAGGACATCGACCGGAAGCGGTCCGAATCCGGCCGCGCGCGCGAGCTGCTCGACCTGCCACAGGCCCATGCCGAGACCGAGCGAGACGGCGGCGATCAACATGTTCCGGGTGGTGAGGCCGGATTGCGCGACGAGCTTGAGCCCGGCCGAGACGATGAGGCCGAACATGACGATGGCCGCCCCGCCCAGCACCGGTTGCGGCATCGCTCCGATGATCGCGGCGAGCTTGGGAATGAACCCGCAAATCAGCAGGAAGACCGCGCCGACGCTGACCACGTGGCGGCTCATCACCTTGGTGAAGGAAACGAGGCCGACGTTCTGGCTGTACGACGTGTTCGGCAGGCCGCCGAACAGGGCGACGATCGCGGAGCCGAGACCGTCCGCCATGATGCCGCCCTTGAGTTCCCGGTCGGTCGGCTCCCGGCTTGCGCCGCCCATGGTGATCCCCGAGATGTCGCCCACCGTCTCGATGGTCGTGATGAACGCCATGATGATCATCAGGCCGATCAGGCTGATTGCGGCCGTCGTGGTGAACTCGAGGCCGAACCACTGGTCGGGCAGTCCGATCCAGGCCACCTCCCCAATCTTGGCCGCCAACTTCGGATCGACCATGCCGAACGGGATGGCTACCAGGTAGCCGATCACGAGGCCCACGAATACGGATGCGGTCGACCAGATGCCTCGCCCGTAGCGGCGGAGCAGCAGGATTGCGAGGATGACGAAGAGAGCCATCGCCCAATTGGTGGCGGCGCCGAATCCAATCTTCTCGCAGAACGGCGCCGGATAGGCGCCGCAGCCCGCCGAGTACTTGATGCCGACCGGCAGCAGGGTGAAGCCGATGGTCATCACCACCACCCCGGACACGAGGGCCGGGATGAACTTTCGAATTTGCGGAATGAAGTAGCCCAGAATCATCTGGAACAGTCCGCCGATCAAGGTTGCTCCGAAGACCGCGGCGAGAGTCGCGCCGCTCTTGATGGCGGATGTGAGGATGCCGACGTAGGCGAAGCTCGTGCCCTGAACGACGGGGAGCCGGGAGCCGACCGGGCCGATCCCGATGGTCTGGATCAGGGTCGCAACGCCGGCCGCAATCAGCGCGATCTGCACGAGTACGGTGATGTACTGCGGTCCCGCGGCGAGTGCTATGAGCAGGGGAACGGTGATGTTCCCCGCGAACATCGCCAGGACGTGCTGGATGCCGAGCGGTATCGCCTCGCCCATGGGAGGCCGATAGTCCGGATTCTGGAGTTGGGAGGTGTCAGCCATTGCTTTCTCCGTGGATCGCGTGAATCACGCCGGGGTGCACCTGCGATGATAGTAGCGGAATCACGCGAGGAGAAACTTTCTCTTGTGCACCCTGACGTCGCAATCGAGAATTCGATGAGTGAGCGATCGTTTTTCCGATGGATGGTCGAAGATCGGGTTCGATCTCGTTCGCTGCCGCCGTCGCGCGGCTGAAGGAAGCGGAGGCGGCCCATTCCACCCGCAAACGCCACCTCGGGCTCGTCAAGCGGTTGACGGACGGCTCGACCCAGGGGGCTTCACCGGCCGGCCGCGCCGGTCGCCGCAGATCCGCATCCGATACGCTTGCGCGTGTCGGCATCGGTCCGACCGCGTCGCGAACGGCGGCGACAGCCGCCACGAGAGGAGCGAAGATGAACGGCCCACCCTACCGCGCCGAGCATATCGGGAGCCTCCTTCGGCCCTCGTCGCTCACCGCCGCCTTCCGTGCCTGGTCCGCCGGCGACATCGACGATGCCCGGTTCCGGCAGGTCCAGGACGAGTGCATCCGCGGGGTCGCCGCGCTGCAGGAGGAGGTCGGCCTCCGGGTGGTGACCGACGGCGAGTTCCGGCGGGCTTCGTACTGGGGACACTTCCTCGGCCCTGTATCCGGGCTCGGGACCGCGGAGGCGATCTACCGGTTCCGCGACGATGCCGGCGAGGAGCTGTCCTTCCTCGCGCCGCAGGTCCAGGCCAGGGTGCGCCGGCGGGAGAGCATCGGCGGACCCGCGTTCAGCTTCCTCCACGGGGTTACCGGCGCCACCGCGAAAGTCACCATGCCTTCCCCGCCGACCTTCCATTTCTGGCGCGGCCGCGCCACGTTCGCCCCCGGCACCTACGACGATCCCACCGAGTATTTCTCCGAGCTCGCAGGGGTCTACCGGGAGGAGATCGCCGATCTCGCGGCCCGGGGCGCCCGCTACATCCAGCTCGACGACGTGCCGCTGGTCATGCTGTGCGACCCCGATATTCGCGCCCACCTCGCGAGCGAGGGCGAGGATGCGGACGCGCTCGTCGATCTCTACATCGTGTCGATCAATGACGCCCTCGCCGGCAGGCCGCCGGACATGGTGGCGGGGCTGCATCTATGCCGCGGCAACCACCGGGGCAAGCACCTCGCGAGCGGAGGCTACGAGCCGGTCGGGGAGCGGCTGTTCAACGCGCTCGACGTCGACGTGTTCTTCCTCGAATACGACGGGGAGCGGGCGGGCGGATTCGAGCCGCTCCGCTTTCTGCCCGAGGGCAAGCGCGCGGTCCTCGGTCTCGTCAGCAGCAAGTCCGCGGAGCTCGAGAGCGTGTCCGGCCTCGCCCGGCGCCTTGATCTGGCGTCCCGGTTCACGCCCCTCGACCGCCTCGGGTTGAGCCCGCAGTGCGGCTTCGCGAGCACCGTCCGCGGCAACCCGATCACCGCCGATACGCAGCGCCGAAAGCTCGCGCAGGTCGTCGCGGCGGCCCGCGAGGTCTGGGGCGAGGACGCCTGAAACGGGAGCTGCCGGCGGATCAGAGGGCGGAGAGCGGCCGGACCCTGCCCTGCACGGCCTGCGAGTACGGCCCGAGGATCGGCCCCGAGCCGGCCACCGTGGTGCGGCGGAAGACGCGCGGGTAGCGCGCCATGTCGTAGCCCTTCGCCCGGTGCATCAGCACCCGGTTGTCCCAGAGCACGAGGTCGTTCGGCCGCCACCGGTGCTTGTAGCAGAACTCGGGCCGCGATGCGTGGCTCGCGAGCCGGCGGTGCAGGGCCACCCCGTCCTCCATCGTCATCCCGCTCACCTCGTTGCCGGCGTTGGTGGTGAAGTAGAGCGAGCGGCGATGGCCGCGGTCCGGGTGGATGCGAACGAGGGGGTGGCAGGTCGGAGGCACGTGCTCCTTCTCGTGATGGGACACGGGCGGCAGCTCGCGGAACAGACGCCGCCCGAACTCGTAGTAGTGGACCATCTGGAGCGGCTCGATCCGGGCCTTCAGCTCGTCCGGAAGCGCGTCGTACGCGGCGAGCATGTTCGAGAACTCCGTCTCGCCGCCCCATGCCCCGTCCGGCAGCACCCGGATGGCGTACATGATCGACACGAACGAAGGGATGTAGCGGTACGAGCTGTCGGTGTGCCAGCGCGCGTTCACCTTCTGGTAGACCACCCGGTGGTCGTCCTCCGGCAGGTGCTCGCCCTCCGGCGAGACGTTCGCCACGTTGTAGACGGTGCTCTCGCCCTTGGTCTTGTCCTGCTCCGGGAAGACCTCGAGGGGGCCGAGCTGCTTCGAGAACGCGACCTGCTCGTCGCTGTCGAGGTGCTGGTTGCGGAAGCAGAGCATGTGGTGGGTCTGGAGGGCCTCGCGCATCGCGTCGAGCTCGGCCGGGGTCAGCGGCCGGGCGAGGTCAAGGCCGCCGATCTCCGCCCCGAGAGCCGGCCCCAACGAAGTGACGGTAACGTGCTCCGCGGGTTCGGCCCGGTACGTGGCCTCTGCGTCCTCCAGGGCGACAGCCGGCATGGCGCTCATCGTGCAGTGCTCCTGCGTCAATCCACCCCCGGGGAGCGGGCGCTCCCCGGGGGCCGGTGTGGTACCGGCCGGATCTTCAGGCCTCCCTTCCCCCGGCCGGCCTTTCCGGTCGGCTCAGATCCGGATCAACTCTTCCCCAGGTTCCAGAAGTACGGGACCGGGGCAGCCAGAAAACCCGTCACGTTGTCCCGAATTGCACGGTACTGGAGGTACTGCCCGATCGGGATGTAGGTCACCGTGTCCATGGCCCGCTGCTGCACCTGGGAGGCGAGCTGCTTCTGCTTCGCGGGGTTCGTCTCGCGGGCGAACGCCTGCCGGAGCGCCTCGATCTCCGGATCGGTCGGCCAGCCGAACCAGGCCTTCTCCTCCCCGCCGCCCGAAACGCCGATGTTGGCGACCGGGTTGATGAGATCCGGGGCGATCCAGGAGGTGTGGAAGATGTGCCAGCCGCCCTCTTCCGGCGCCTTCTTTTCCGCGCGCCGCGAGGTCAGGGTCGACCAGTCCATCGCCTGCACCTCGAGGTTGATGCCGGCCTGGCGCAGCAACTGCGCGGTCACCTGCGTCGCCGCGCTCAAGGTGGCGAGGTCGGTCGGGTGCATGAGGACGATCTTCTCCCCGTTGTAGCCCGCCTCCTTGAGCATCGCCTTCGCCTTGTCGAAGTCCTGCATCATCACCCGATCCGAGCCGATATCGGTCGCGTACGGGGTGTCGCACATGAACACCGCAGGACAGACCTTGTAGAGATCCGGCGTGCCGACGATCGCCTGGAGGTAGGTCTCCTGATCGACTACGTACTGGATCGCCTGCCGGGCGGCCTTGTTGTTGAACGGGGCATGCAGGTGGTTGATGCGCATCCACCCCTGGCTTCCGTAGGGGTCAGCCTGCAGGATCCTGACGCCCTCGGCCGCGTCCACCACCGGGGCGAGGTCAGCCGGCACCGCTTCCCAGTAGTCCACCTCGCCATTGACGATCGCGTTCATCGCGCTCTGGTGGTCGGGGATGTAGTGCCACTCGAACCGGTCGACGTACACGTGCTTGCCGCCCGCCGCGGCGCTCGGCGTCTCGTCCCGCGGGACATAGGCCTGGTTCTTGACGTACACCACCTTGCTGCCCGGCACCCACTCGTCCTTGACGAAGACGTAGGGGCCGGAGCCGACGCTGTCCGGGACCTGCTCGAAGGGGTCGGTCTCCGCGAGGTGCTTCGGCATCATGAAGGGGACGTTGGAGCTCATCTTGCCGAGCGCGGCCAGCACGAGACCCCAGGTCTCCTTGAGCTTGATGGTGAAGGTGAGGTCGTCGACGGCCTCCATGGACTCCACGACGGCCATCATCTGCTGGCCCATCCCGTCGCGCTGGCCCCAGCGCTGGATGGAGGCGATGCAGTCGTCGGGGGTGACGGGGCTGCCGTCATGCCACTTGAGGCCCGGGCGAAGCTTGATGGTGTAGGTCTTGCCGTCCTCGCTCACGGTGGCGGATTCGGCCATCTGCGGCTGGATCTCGAACTTCTCGTCCGTCGCGAACAGCGTGTCCCAGATCATGTAGCCGTGGTTGCGCGTGATGTACGCCGTCGTCCAGATCGGGTCGATGTTCTTGAGGTCGGCGTGCACGACGGCCTTGAACGCGCTGTCTGCGAGCGCCGAAGCGGAAACGGCACCCGCGATTGCGGCGGCGACGACTCCTCTCAATATTCGTTGCTTCATTTCTCAAGTCCTCCGGAGGATGGTCAGTTGACATTGCGTACGCATGGTCGAGCGGCGCGAGCTTAGCGCCATTCGCGCGCGGTTGTCATCTTCGGCCGTTGACCCGATCCGAGAACGGTGCGAGGCTGCCGCCGGACGGCTGTACGTGTCCGGTGTCGGCAACTGTTGACGGGGGTCTGCAACCCTGGGCGGCACCGCAGCGCCTGGGTGTAACAGGGCCACGATGAAAACGTTCTTTCGCCGGCTGGGCCGAGCGCTGCTCTTCGTTCTTCCGGTCGTCCTGGGGGCGGCGGTGGTCGGGTACGCGGTCACCAACCGCGAGGGACCCCAGCGCGTCACCCCCGAAGAGCGGGCCATTCCGGTGCGGGTCGTGCCGGCACCGGCGGTGGATGTCGTGCCGCGGGCACTCGGCTACGGCAACGTGACGCCGGGAAGGGTCTGGGAGGCGGTGGGCGAGGTCAGCGGCACCGTCGTCTATCGTCATCCGGAGCTCGAGAAGGGCGCCATTCTCCCGGCGGGGACGGAACTGCTCCGCATCGACGCCACCGACTACCGCCTCGCCGTCGCCCAGAGCGAGGCGAACATCCGTTCGACGGAAGCCCAGCTCGCGGTGCTGGGCGTGCGGGCCCTCAATACGGAACGCTCGCTCGCCATCGAGGAGCGGAGCCTTGGTCTCGGCCGCAAGGAGCTCGAGCGCAAGCGGCGGCTCGCGCGCAACGGCACCGTCTCCCAGGCCACGGTGGACCAGGAGGAGCGGGCCGTCCTCGCCGGCGAGCAGACGCTCCAGAACCTGCGCAATGCGATGAACCTGCTGCCGGCCGAGCGGGCGGTGCTGGAAGCGACCCGAGACCAGCTCAAGGCCCGGTTGGAGACGGCGCGGCGGGATCTGCGCCGCACCACCATCGTCGCTCCCTTCCACTGCCGGATCGCGGAGGTCAACGTCGAGGAGGCCCAGTTCGCCACCCAGGGCAAGGTTCTGGTGGTTGCGGACAGCCTCGACGTGGCGGAGGTCACCGCCCAGGTTCCGATCGGGCACCTGCTTACGCTCTTTCCCCCCGATCTCGAACTGCCGCTGGAGGTGGATGCGGTCATGCAGCGGCTGCGGGAGGAGGCCGGCCTCGATGCCGTCGTTCGTCTTCGCACCGGGCGCGGGGACACCGAGTGGCCGGCGCGTTTCTCGCGGATCAGCGACACCGTGGATCGGCGCACCCGGACCGTCGGCGTCATCGTTGCCGTGGACGACCCCTATCGGCAGGCCGGGTCGGGCCAGCGGCCGCCGCTCGTGAAGAACATGTACGTCGAGGTCGAAGTTCGGGGACGGCCCCTGCCGGGCGCGGTGGTGATTCCGCGGGGCGCGCTCCACGACAGCGGGGTTCGCACTGTCGCCCCCGACGGCCGGCTCCGCATTCGCGAGGTCGACGTGGACTTCGCCCAGACCAACTTCGTGGTCGTCGATTCGGGCCTCGAGGCCGGCGAGCAGGTGGTGATCTCCGACCTGCCGTTTGCCGTCGAAGGCATGCTCGTCGCGCCGGTCGCGGACGAAGAGGCGTTGGCGGCCCTGGTTGCCGAAGCGGTCGGGGCGACGCCGGTTCGATGATCCGCGGATGATGCGGTTCCTGGTGATCCGGTTCTTCGGATGATCCGGTTCTTCGCCGCCCACCCGACGGCCGCCAACCTGTTGATGGTGGCCTTTCTCGTGGTAGGGCTCGCATTCGCTCCGTCCGTCAAGCGCGAGACGTTCCCCGACATCCCCGCCCGGTCGGTCGAAGTCCGGGTTCCGTTCCCCGGGGCGACCGCGGAGGATGTGGAAGAGGCGGTCTGCCAGCGACTCGAGGACGCCGCCGACGGAATCGACAACCGGGACGAGACCCGCTGCGAAGCCCGCGAGGGGGTCGCCGTCGCCACCCTGGTCATGCGCGAGGGGCGCGATCTCGACCGTTTCCTCGATGACGTCAAGACGGAGATCGATGGCATCGCCGACTTCCCCGACGCGGCCGAGGCTCCGGTCGTGCGCCAGCTCGGGCGCTCGGACTTCGTCGCGTTCATCGCGGTCGCGGGCCCCCTGCGGCCCGTGGGCCTCAAGTCCTATGCCGAGCGCATGAAGAACGACCTGCTGGCGATTCCCGGTGTGGCCCAGGTCACGATTCGAGGCTTCTCGCAGCACCAGGTCCGCATCGAGGTGCCGGCCTCGACCATGCGCCAGTTCGGCCTCAGCCTTCGCGACCTCGCCGACGCGGTGGCCGCCCAGAGTCTGAAGCTTCCGGTCGGCACGGTCGAGACGCGGAATTCCACGGTGCTCATCCGGTTCGACGACGAACGCCGGCGGCCCCGGGACTTCGACGGACTCGTGGTCGTGGCTTCGAAGAGCGGCGCCGCGATTCGGCTCGGCGACATCGCCACCATCACCGACCGCTTCGAGCGCGAGGAGAATCAGGCCTACTTCAACGGGCAGCGCGCCGCCTTCCTGGCCGTGGAGAAGGGCAAGGGCGACGACATTCTCGACGTCATCGACGCGTTGCGCGCCCATGTCGACGAGGAACGCGCGCGCGCGCCGCCCGGAATGGCCTTCGAGATCACCCGCGACGTGGCCTCCATCGTCCGCGACCGGCTGACCATGCTGCTCCGCAACGGACTCCAGGGACTCGGCCTCGTGTTCCTGGTGATGTGGCTGTTCTTCGGACTTCGCTACTCCTTCTGGGTAGCGGCCGGCCTGCCCGTGGCGTTCATGGGGACCATCGCCGGCATGGCGGCGATCGGCTACTCCTTCGACATGATCACCATGGTGGCCCTGCTGATCGCGGTCGGCCTGCTGATGGACGACGCCATCGTGATCGCGGAGAACATCGCCCGCCACCGCCACGCCGGGCTCTCTCCGCTCGAGGCGGCCGTCGAGGGCACGAAGGAGGTGGCGCCGGGGGTGCTCGCCTCGTTCCTGACCACGGTGAGCGTCTTCGGAGCGCTCGCGTTCCTCCGCGGGGACATCGGGTCGATTCTCAAGGTCATGCCGGTCATCCTCATCCTCACCCTGTCCTTCAGCCTGGTCGAGGCGTTCCTCATCCTGCCCCACCACCTGATGGGCACGCTGCGGTCCGGGGATCGGGCCGGGCGCAGGGGTCTCGGCGCCCGGTTCGACGCCGGCCTCGCCCGCTTCACCGAAGGGTTCGTCGGTCGGCTGGTGGACGGGGCCGTTTCCTGGCGTTACTTGACGGTCGGGCTGCTGGCGGCCCTGCTGCTCGCGTCCCTCGCCATGGTGGCGGGCGGGAAGATCAAGTTCCGGGCCTTCCCCGACATCGAAGGCAATGTTCTCGAAGCGAGGCTGCTCCTTCCCCAGGGCACCCCGCTCGCCCGGACGGAGTCGGTGGTAGAGCACGTCGTCCGGGCAGTTCGGGAGGTGGGGGAAGAATTCGCACCCGATCAGCCGGGAGGACGGAGTCTCGTGCGCAACGTCGGGGTGCAGTACAACCGCAACATGGACGCCCACGAATCGGGGGCTCACCTCGCCACCGTGACCGTCGACCTGCTCCGGTCCGAGATCCGGAACGCGAGGCTGGGTGATGTGCTCAAGCGGTGGCGGCTCGCGGTGGGCGATGTTCCCGATGTCATCGCGCTCAAGTTCACCGAGCCCCAGATCGGGCCGGGCGGAAGGCCCATCGACATCCGGCTCGTGGGTGACCGCCTCGATGAGCTGAAGGGCGCGTCGACCGAGCTTCTCACGTGGCTCCGCGGCTATCGCGGGGTGCTGGACCTCTCCGATGATCTGCGTCCCGGAAAGCCCGAGGCGCGGCTTCGCCTGCGCGAAGGCGCGCTCGCCCTCGAGCTCAGCGCGTCCGCGGTGGCGGGGCAGCTACGCGCCGCGTTCCACGGCCGCAACGCGGCGCAGGTCCAGCTCGGGCCGGAGGACTACGAGATCAACATCCGGCTCCCCGACCGGGACCGCAACAGTCTGGCGGACCTCGCCCAGTTCACCGTGACCCTCCCGGGCGGCGACCAGGTGCCCCTGGACGCGGTGGCGACGGTCGAGTCCACCCGGGGCTACTCCCGTGTCCACCGGGTCGACGGCCGCCGCGCGGTCACGATTCGGGGCGACCTGGACACCGATGTCGCCAACGCCGACGAGATCATTGCCGACACTCGCGCGCGGTTCCTGCCGGAATTGCTGGCCCGGTACCCGGGGGTCACGGTCGCGCTGGAAGGCCAGGCCGAGGAGACGGCGGTCACCGAGGCTTCGCTGCAGCGAAACTTCCTCCTTGGCCTGGCGGCGGTCTTCCTGCTGCTGTGCTTCCAGTTCCGGAACTATGCCGAGCCGATCCTGGTGATGGCGGTGATTCCAGCCGGGCTCGTCGGGGTGATCTGGGGCCACTTCGCCCTCGGTCTCGATCTCTCCATGCCGAGCATGGTCGGATTCGCCTCGCTCGCCGGCGTGGTGGTGAACAATTCCATCGTGCTGGTGGCGTTCATCAAGCTCCACCGGCGAGGCGGGGAGTCGGCCGCCGACGCGGCGCGGCGGGCCGCCCGGCAGCGTTTCCGGGCGATCCTCCTCACGTCCCTCACCACGGTGGCGGGGATCCTGCCCCTGCTCACGGAGACCAGCCTGCAGGCCCAGGTCATGAAGCCGCTCGTCGTGAGCATCGGGTTCGGCCTGGCGGCGGCCACGTTCCAGGTGCTGTTCCTGGTCCCGGCCCTCTACGCGATCCTGGACGACTTCGGGCTGACCGAGAAGGTGGGGCCGGCGGCGCCCGGCGACGGTGCCGAGGGGGCGCCCGCGCCTGCGTAGAGTGGTCCGCGGGGAGGGCGGATCGGCGCGCGGCGCGGAATGAGCGCGGGCCGGAGGACCGCCCGCGCCGCCGCCGGTTCCCGCCCGACGAAGGGGCTGGACCGGCAGCGCCTCGGACCTGCGAGGCATGAGTCGGCCAAAGGGTGTGGACGGGCTTCCGGGGAGCGCGGGCTTCCGGCCCGCGGTGAGACGCCGGCCCGCAATCGCCCTCGCGGGCTGGAAGCCCGCGCTCCCGAGACGCCGCGGCGAACGACTTGGCGCAAGCGCGGAGCGCTGGACGGCGCCCCCCGCTCGCCGCCCCGCTCAGAGGGGCAGCGAGTGCGGCGCGATCTCCTCTGCCGTGCGCCCGAGGAAGTCGCGCTCGGGCGCCTCGGCGAGCATCCGCGCCTGCGACTCCTCGAGCTGGGCCCCCGCTCCCTGCGCATCGAGGTGCAGGGGCTTGCCGTCCGCGACCACCGGCTCGCCGTCGACGAACACCTCGCGGACCGCCCGATCCGCCGCCTCGAAGACGAAGGTCCGCAAGGGGTCTCGCGCCGGCCGCATGGCCGGATGATCGAGGTCGAGGAGCACCAGATCCGCCTTCGCTCCCGGCGCGAGCCGCCCGAGGTCGTCGCGCCCGAGGGCCGTCGCCCCGCCGATGGTCGCGGCGCGGAACAGCTCGCGGGTGTCGACGGCACGGATGTTGCCCGCCATCACCCGGGCGAGGATGATCGCGAGCCGCATCTCCTCCACGAGGTTGTGGGGGGCGACGTCGGTGCCCATCCCCATGTTGATCCCGCGCGCCCGATAGCGGCCGAAGTGGGCCATCGCGTGGCCATAGCGGGCGAAGGGGGACGGGCAGTGCGCAACGGTGGTCCCGGAGTCGGCGAGCCGGTCGAGGTCGCCGGTGGTGCGCCAGCGGATGTCCGGGTGCTCGTCGATGAAGATGGCATGCCCGAGGGTGGTGTCGGGGCCGAGGAAGTCGATGTCGGCCGCGTACTCGAGCGGGGTCTTGCCGTGGCGGCGCACGATCTCGAGGAACTCGAGCTTCGACTGCGAGAGGTGGGTGGTGAGCGGGCGCCCGGTCTCGCGGGCGTGGGCGGCCGCGTCGCGGAGCGTCGACTCGGTGCAGGTCTCGATCTGGCCGGGGTAGACGATGCCGCGCAGGCGCCCGCTCGGGTGCTGCTCGGCGAGGTCCATGATCCGGATGGAGGTCTCGAACTCGCGCCGCCCGCGCGCCTCGTCCCAGTCGAAGCCGAGCTCGTGCCGGTTCTCGAGCTTCCAGTACGCGTCGGCGAAGAACGAGCCGACGTAGACCCGAAGGCCGCTCCGGCCGGCGCGGTCGAGCCACCCCTCGATCGGGCTCGAGAGGTCCGCCACGGTGGTGACGCCGGAGAGCAGGAGCTCGGCGTAGGCCATCTCCATCGCCGCCTGCCGGCCGGGTTCGTCGAGGGAGAAGGCGCAGGAGCGTTCGTACAGTCCGGTGTCGTACATCCCCGGGACCCCGTGATCCTCTCGCACGCCCTTGCTAGAGGGCTCGGTATGGGGGTGCGAGTGGATGTTGATGAGCCCCGGCATGACGAACCGGCGGGCGCCGTCGATGGTCCGATCCGCGGCGCCCTCGTAGCGGCCACCGACCTGGACGATGCGATCGGCGGTGAACGCGACGTCTGCGTCCCGGAGATAGCGGTGCCCTTCGCCGTCCCACGAGGCGACCCAGGCCGCGTTTCGGATCACCGTGGTGCCTTGAGTACCGGCCATGGTTCTTCCTCCAGAGTTGGCTGCGGTCGGGCCGCGAACGCCGGGCCGGCGCCCGGCTCTTGCGCGGCTGGTGCCGAGGCCGGATCATGCCCGCGTTTTCGCATCTCATCCATCCATCGCCATTCAACGCCGTTTCGGAGGTTCCATGAAGCCCGAGATCCGCGATGCGCTCGCCGGGTGCAGCACTGCGACCGTGACCATGCAGCTCATCAAGCGGGGCCTTCGGGCCACCGCGATGCGCGGCGTGCAGCCACTCGCCCCGGACCAGGGGCGCATCGTCGGCGAGGCGTACACGGTGCGCTTCATCCCGATGCGCGAAGACCTCTCGGACCCGGCGATCCTCGGCTCGCCGGACAACCACCAGCGCGTGGCGATCGAGGACTGCCCCCCGGGGGCGATCCTGTGCATGGACGGGCTCGGCAACGCGGACGTGGGCACGCTCGGCGACATCCTCGCCGAGCGGCTGCGCGTGCGCGGGGTGGCGGCCTGCGTAACGGACAGCGCCACCCGCGATGCCGAGGCGGTGCTGGCGATCGGGTTCCCGGTCTGGTGCAACGGGCGCGCCGCGCCGCCCAACATCACCGGGCTCGCCATGGGCGACCGCCAAGTCCCCATCGGGTGCGGCGCGGTGGCGGTCATTCCGGGCGATGTCCTGGTCTGCGACGGCGACGGGGTGGTGGTGATCCCGCAGGCGATGGTCGAGGAGGTGGCGGAGGGCGCCGTGGAGCAGGAGCGGCTGGAGACGTTCGTCCAGGAGCGCATACGGGCGGGCTACACGGTGACGGAGAGCTATCCGCCGAATCCGGAGACCCTCGCCGCCTACGAGGTGTGGAAAGCGCGCCGCGGCGCGGTTTGAGTCGGGCGCGATGGACTTCGCGGCTCGCTGACCCGTCCGGATTGGACCGGACCGGTCCGCGGGACCGGATCGATCGACCGGCCGGCGGGCGCCCGCCCGCCCGGCCGGGGAACAGCAGGAGGATTACGGATGGCGCGGATCGCGATCGGCGGCTTTCAGCACGAGACCAACACGTTTGCACCTTCGCTCGCCACCCTCGCCGACTTCGAGGCGGACGGGCCGTGGCCGGGGCTGACCACCGGGCCGGGGCTTGCGGACCGGGTGCGCGGCATGAACCTCTCGATCGCGGGGTTCATCGACGAGGCGCAGCGGGCGGGGCACCGGCTGCTGCCCACGACCTGGGGGGCGACGTCGCCTTCGTCCTACGTCACCGAGCACGCCTACGAGCACATCGCGGGCCTCATCCTCGACGGCCTGCGGGCCGCGCGGCCGTTCGATGCCGTGTACCTGTGCCTGCACGGCGCGATGGTGACCGAGCACCTCGAGGACGGGGAGGGCGAGCTGCTCCGCCGGGTGCGCGCGCTCGTCGGAAGCGACATCCCGGTCGTCGCCTCGCTCGACTTCCACTCCAACACGACGCCGGAAATGGTGGGGAATGCGAATGCGCTCGTCGGCTACCGCACCTATCCGCACATCGACATGGCGGATACGGGGCGGCGCACCGCGCTGCACCTCGACGGACTGCTCGGCGGCTCCGGTGCGGCGCACAAGTCGTTTCGCCAGCTTCCGTTCATCATCCCGATCACCTGGCAGTGCACGACGAGCGAGCCGATGCGCACGGTGATGGAGATGCGCGACGGGCTCGAAGGCGGGGAAGTGGCGAGTCTCACCGTGACCGCGGGCTTCCCGGCCGCGGACATCCACCACTGCGGGCCGTCGGTGTTCGGGTACGGGCGCTCAAGGGACGAGGTCGAGCGGGCGGTGGAGGCGCTCGCGAGCGAGATCGAGCGCCGGGAGAGCGAGTTCGACGGGGTGCTCTACTCGCCGGACGACGGGGTGCGGGCCGCGATCGAGATCGCGCGGCGCGCGGAACGGCCGGTGGTCATCGCGGACACCCAGGACAACCCCGGAGCGGGCGGCGACTCCGATACCACCGGAATGCTCCGCGCGCTGGTGGACAACGACGCCCCGCAGGCGGCGCTCGGGATGCTGGTCGACCCCGAGGCGGCGGTCGCCGCGCACGGGGCGGGGGCGGGCTCCGCGATCAACATTGCGCTCGGCGGCAAGTCGGGCATTCCGGGTGACGCGCCCTTCGAGGCGGAGTTCCGGGTCGAGCAGGTGGGCGACGGGCGGTTCGTTGGCACGGGGCCGATGTACGGCGGTGCGCACATGAACCTCGGGCCGATGGCGTCGCTTCGCATCCGCGACATCCAGATCCTCGTCGGGAGCCGCAAGGCGCAGCTCGCCGACCAGGCGATGTACCGGCACTGCGGCATCGAGCCGACCACCCGGAAGATCATCGTGAACAAGAGCTCGGTGCACTTCCGGGCCGACTTCGAGCCCATCGCCTCGGAAGTGCTGATCTGCGTGGCGCCGGGGCCGATGGTGGCGGACCCGGGGGCGCTCCCGTGGACCCGCCTTCGCCCCGGGATGCGCATCCGCCCGAACGGCCCCGCCTTCGGCGCTGACTGATCCTCCGCCTGCCCGCCGAGAAGCGGGCGGGCGGCGGCGCTCCCCATCCGGGGGCGCCGGCTCGCCTCCGGGGTTCAGGCCGGGCCGGTGAATCTGAGCGCGGCGAGCATCAGGGCCTGCAGGGCGAAGAACACGCCGATCAGACGAAAGGTCATGGTCCGGAAGTTCCGCTCCATGGATGCCTCGAGGGCTGCGATTCTGTCCGAGAGCTCCGTCTTGACCTGAGCGAGCTCGATTCTGACCCCAGCGATGTCGGTCTTGACCTCCGCGATGTCGGTCTTGGTGGCGCCTTCCCGCGCGTACACGACGCTCTCCGCTGCTTCCTTCGCCCGTTCTTCGCTCGTGCCCGCTTCGACCAAGGCGCGATAAAGTGCCGTTCCGTTCATTCCTTCCCTCCTTGGAGCGCGCTGCCCGCGGCTCCGGTTGATCCGAACCTTTGCCGCGAGCGGCGAGAATAGCAGAGCCGGCCGTTCTCCGCGTACATCCGCCGCCGAGGAGCGGGATGGGGCGTCCCATTTGCCCTCCCGTATTCCCTCCGTGCACTTGGTCGAGCGGGATCAAGGAGCTACGATGCCGTTACCCGGGACGGAGGATGCCTGCACGGGGCGGGAATCCCGGCCCGAGTGACGAGAGAGGTCCTGCCGATGGCAACGCATGAGCAACCAGCCGCCGCGTCCGCTCCGGGCACCCACCCGGCCCGGCGCATCGACCTGGAACCGTGCGCCCGGAGGGTGCGGGTCGAGCTCGGCGGCGAGGTCGTGGCCGACAGCGCCCGGGCGCTGCTGCTCTTCGAGGAGAACCACCCCCCGGTGCACTACTTCCCCCGCGACGACGTGCGCATGGACCTTCTCGCCCGCACCGAGCACACCACCCACTGCCCGTACAAGGGGGATGCGAGCTACTGGACCGTCGAAGCGGGCGGACGGACGGCCGAGAACGCGGTCTGGAGCTACGACCATCCGATCCCCGGGATGGACGGCATTGCCGGCTACCTCGCCTTCTACCGCGACCGCATGGACGGCTGGTCGGAGAAGCGCATCCACCCGGATTGAATTTGCCCATCGTCGCGCTTCGGCGCGAGGCACCCGGCATGGCGGCATGACGGAACACGACGGCTGGTACGAGACGCATGCGCAAGAGGCGGCTGCGCGCTACGAGTCCGTAGCGGCCGACCAGATCAACGCTTGGCTGGTAGACCTCCTGCCGAAGCGTCGGGCCGTCGTGCTCGACGTCGGGGCCGGAAGCGGGCGCGATACGGCCTGGCTCACGTCGCTCGGACACGAGGTCATCGCCACCGATCCGTCGGCTGCGATGCGGGCGCAGGCACGACGATGGCACCCGGAGCTTGGCGTCCAATTCCTCCCGGACCATCTGCCCGAGCTGACGAAAACGTTCCGGACCGGCATCTCGTTCGACTTCATCCTCGTCAACGCGGTCTGGATGCACGTCGCCCCCGCGGACCGGAAGCGTGCGTTCCGCAAGCTGGTCACCCTGCTCAAGCCGGGAGGGGTGATCGCGGTCACGCTGCGCGAACCGATCGTCGCCGCGCGCCACATGTACCCCGTGTCGGGGGCGGAGATCGAGGAGCTTGCCCGCCAGCACGGGGCTTTCGTCGAACGCAGGTCCGACGGAGCCGATTACCTCGGTCGCACGCCGATCCGGTGGGAACAGATCGCGGTCCGGGTGCCGGACGATGGAACCGGCGCGCTTCCCTTGCTCCGCCACATCATTCTGAACGACGACAAGTCATCCACGTACAAGCTCGCCCTCCTCCGAGTGCTATGCCGGATCGCGGACGGCGCCGCCGGATGGGCGACAGACGGTCCGGGCGACGAGACCGACCACGTCACACTGCCCTTCGGGCTCGTAGCGCTCTACTGGATTCGAATCTTCAAGCCCCTGCTCAGCCAAGAGCTCCCACAGATGCCCGGAAATTTCGGGCTCGAAGGCCTCGGCTTCGTGCAGCCGGAGGGGCTCCCGCGGCTGATGAGCGTCCCGGATGTCGATCTTCGTGTCGCCATGCGAGTTGCCGAAGACAGGCGAGGCGACCTTCATCGTGCACTGCGGGATGCACGGAACACGATCGCCCACATGCCTGCCAAGCACCTTACCCATCGCGACGGGAGCCCCATCTTTCCGGTCGCACGCGGACGGCCCGGACGCGCGCCGGTGGGTGGGCGACTCGACGCGCCCTACCTCTGGAGCTTTGGAGAATTCTCCGTCCCTCGCCACCTATGGCGAGCGTTTCAGCGCTACAACGTCTGGATCGAGCCGGCGCTCATCGCCGAGTGGATGCGGTTGATGCATCAGTACGCCGCGACCCAGGGGAGGAAGCTCGACGAAGCCGCCGTCACGTGGGGAATGGCTTGGTCGGAGCCGGGTCCCGCGGTCGATGTATCTCGTAGGCGAGCGGTGCAGCTACTCGACCAAGGACTTCTCCGCTGCGTGTGGACCGGGAGCAAGCTCCATAGAGCAAATCTCGATATCGACCATTGCTTTCCCTGGTCGGCCTGGCCGTGCGGCGACTTGTGGAATCTCCTGCCGGCCAGCCGCAACGTCAACCAGCGCCAGAAACGCGACAAGCTCCCGGCCGACCTCGCGCTGAGGCGATCGAAAGACCTGATCGTCAAGTGGTGGGAACACGGATACGTCCGCACGGACAATCGGCTTCTCACCGAGCAATTTGCGCTCGAGGCCTCGGCGACTCTACCCACTCTCGACCTCCCGAAAGGCAACCTCGAAGACGTGCTCGCCGGAGCGCGGCTCCATCATCTACTGGAGGACGTATTCTCCGCGGTCAGCCTCCAGCGCCTTCGCCTCAGCAACGATCAGCAGATTCCCGAGTGGGAGGGTCCGTCCGACCGGGGTCGCCCGTCCGCTACTCGCCTTGCCTGACCTGTCATCGAAATACGGCCTTGCGGTCTGCTCGGCTTTGCCGGCGGCTTGACCGTGGAACGGTAGTAAACCTCTACCTGGAGAGCCATTCCTCCACGTACACGGCGAATTGTTCAAAGTCGTCAAGATGTTCGAGAAGCACGCGTGAAACGATATCGAGGTCGACTTCCAGATAGCCGTGTACCAGGATGTTGCGGAACCCTGCTACCTCACGGAACTGTGCCACCGAATTCAGGCGGCAGCACCTGCGCCTCCACGAGGATGTCGATTGCCGACGTATAGTCAGCCGCGTCGCGGCCGACCGCGGACGCGATGTGGGTAGCGATGTCGAGGGCATTTTGCGCGCACAACTGGAGTCCTCGTTCGACCGTCCAACGAAGATCGGCGTCGGAACGCAGTGCATGTGGCAAAGCTCCCGCATGCCGGCGCAGATTGATGACCGCCGCCCGCAACGCCACGAGGTGGCGGCGCACCACGGCCTGGTCGGCTCGGCCGGGGCTCATTGCTTGCCGCGGTGCTCCGCGAAACGGCGCGCGGCCTCCATCTTCGCGAGCTGCGGCACGAAGTCGCAGTAGCGCGAGAGCGCTTGGCCCTCTCTGGTCGTGGTTGCGGAGAGCTCACGCGAGAACACCCGCACGCCGTCGCGCAGCACCCGGTGGTAGAGGAGGGGCGGCGCGCGATTGAGAACGACCACGTCGACGTCGTTGCAGCCGAGCCCCGCCATGAGAACCGTCGTGAGCTTTGCGCGGTAACCGAAGTTCCCGTTGTCGGCGAGAGCCTCGTCGATGTACACGGCAATGTCGATGTCGCTGTGCGGCTGAGCTTGCCCGCGCGCGCAGGATCCAAAGAGATAGGCCTCGAGCACTTCTCCGCGTGGAGCCAACAGCGTGGCAAGCCGTTCGACGAGCCGCTCGCGAGGGATCAGCTTCTCCATCTGCCGAATCATCGTGGCAAAGGCCCGCAAGAGCAAGGAAATCGCGCCGTGCCGAGCGGGCGGTTGCGTCCGAATCGGCGTTGCCGGCGACGGCGCGGGACAAGAACCGGCTCGCGCGTGTCGACGACCTCGTCCCGGAGCATGGCGAGCCGCCCGCGGGCGTCCGTGCTGGTTGTTTCGCGGACCGTCTCCAACTCCAGGCTCCGGTAGAGTAGCTGGATACTGTGCGCGGGCGATGTCGATGGTCGATACGTTCACTTCCGCCGTGAGCGGTGGGGCCGGCGGGCCGGGGTGACGCGGCGATGGGCCCGGAGCTGAGCGCGGCCGCGCGGATCGTCTGGAACGCCGCCCTCGGGATGGTGGTGGGGGCGCTCGCCTCCCTCGCCGCCATCGGGTTCGTGGACCTCGTCTTCCTCCTCAACGAGTGGCTGCTCATCTCGCCCCGCAGCCGCTTCATGCAGGAGGACGCGAGGCTGCTGCTCATCGCCACCGTCTGCGTCCCGGCGGCGGGTGGGCTCATCGTGGGGCTCGTGCACCGCTATCTGGTTCCGGAACGGCGCCCGCACGGCCCGCCCGACGTCATCCGCGCCGTGCAGGGCCTCGACGGCCGGGTGCCGCTCCGCTCGGGCTTCCTCTCCACCCTGACCAGCCTCGTGTCCCTCGGGGCGGGTGCGTCCGTCGGCCAGTACGGCCCGCTCGCCCACCTCGGGGGGACCATCGGCTCCCTCGTCGCGCGGCTCAACCGGCACACCGAGCGGAGCGCGACGGTGTGGGTGGGCTGCGGGGTCGCGGCCGCGATCTCGACCGCGTTCAATGCCCCCCTCGCGGGGCTCGTCTTCGCCCACGAGGTCATCCTCCGGCACTATTCGCTCCGTGCGTTCGCGCCGATCACCGTCGCCGCGGCGGTCGGCCACGTCGTTGCCAACGTGGTCTTCGAGCGCCCGCCCCTCTTTCGCGTCGAAGCGATGAACGTGGTCGCGGCGCCCGAGTTCCTCGGCTTCATCGTCATCGGGGTCGGCGGCGCCTTCGTCGCCGTCGCCTACATGCGCGCCATCCTCCACGCGGGTCGGCTCGCCGGCCGGGTGCCCATCGCCGACTGGCTCAAGCCGATGCTGGCCGGCGCCGTCCTCGGGCTCGCCGCGATCGGGATGCCCGACATCCTCGGCATCGGCAAGGAGGCGCTTCGCTTCGCGGTCATCGACCACGCCTTCGCCCCCGGCGAGCTCGCAATCCTCCTCGTCGCCAAGATCCTCGCCACCGCGCTCTGCATCGGCTTCGGGTTCGCGGGCGGGGTGCTGAGCCCCGCCCTCCTCGTCGGCATCCTGTTCGGGGCGTTCGCGGGCAACGGCGCCGAGCTGCTGGTGGGCGATCTGCGCTCCGACATCGCCATCTACGCCATCTGCGGCATGGTGGCGGTCGCGAGCGCGGTCATCGGGGCGCCGCTTACCACCATCCTCATCGTGTTCGAGCTCACCCGGAACTACGACCTCGCGATCGCGGCGATGGTGAGCGTGGTCTTCTCGAACCTGGTCGCGTCCCGGGTCTTCGGCCGTTCGCTCTTCGACGTGCAGCTTCGCATGCGGGGCTTCGACCTCTCCGCCGGCCGCGACCGGGTGATCCTCGAGCGCCGGCCGATCGAGGACTACGTCAGCCGGGACTTCACCGCCCTCGCCCCCGACCTGCCCCTTGGCGAGGCGAGGGAGCGCCTCCTCGCCGCGCGCCGGCACGAGGGCTACGTGATCGATGCCGGCGGGGGCTATCTCGGCTCGGTGAAGCTCGCGGAGATACTCGTCGCCGAGGGAGCCGACGGAGAGGAGGGCGTTTCCGGCTCCGGCTCCGGCTCCGGCTCCGGTTCCGATTCCGAGAATGCCGTGTCCGGGCTCGCCAGGCGGGAAGAGCCGGTCCTCACTCCCGGGACCTCCATCTGGGCCGCGATGGAGCGCATGGGAGACTTCGTCGGGGAGACCATTCCGGTGCTCGACGAAGAAGAGGGCGGGCGCATGCTGGGAGTGGTGTCGGAGGCGGCCGTCGTCAAGGCCTATCGGGACACGATGGACGAAATACGGCGCGAGGAGAACGCGGGTGCCTGAACGTCCGCGGGCAAAGCTGGCGATGGCGGCGGTGTGGGTTCTCGCCGCGGGGCTGCCGGCCGTGGGAACGACGGCCATCGCGGCTGACCCCTACCGCGCCATCACCGTGGCGTCCTGGGGGGGGCCGTACGAGCGAAGCCAGGTCAAGGCCTACTTCGAGCCGTTCACGAAAGCGACCGGCATCCGGATCGACATCGAACGGTACGACGGCGGGCTGGAGGAGCTTCGCCGGCAGGTCGGGTCCGGCGACATCACCTGGGACCTCATGGACATGACGATGGCCGACAACCGCGCCGCCTGCCGGCAGGGGCTGCTCGAGCCCATCGACCACTCTCGGCTCCACCCCGCCCCTGACGGCACCCCGGCCGCCCGGGACTTCATCGACGGGGCGCTCACCGAGTGCGGGGTCTCGCAGATCGTCTACGCCATGGTGGTCGCCTACAACCGGGATGCGTTCCCGGGGGAGCGCCCGGCCCGGATCGCGGATATCTTCGACCTTCGCCGGTTCCCGGGGACGAGGGCGCTCCAGCGTGGCCCCGAGGCGAACCTCGAATGGGCGCTCCGGTCGTACGGGGTGCCGCGCCAGGACCTCTACCAGCTTCTCAGCACCGAGCGCGGTCTTCGGCTCGCGTT
Organism: Gammaproteobacteria bacterium; assembly: GCA_965223775.1. Lineage (GTDB taxonomy): Bacteria > Pseudomonadota > Gammaproteobacteria > HK1 > HK1 > JAJDXW01. Next base: position 1,002,099 of record OZ245021.1, read on the forward strand.
CGAGCGGCTCGACCGGATCCGGGACCATGTGGTGTGGTGGACGTCCACGGATGAGCCGGTGGAGATGCTCGTCAGCGGGGAAGCGGTGATCGCCTCCCAGTACAACGGGCGGCTGTTCGACGCGGCGGCGGTTCAGGGCCATCCCATCGAGATTGTCTGGGATGGACAGGTCTACGAGCTCGGTTCGTGGGGGATCCCCCGCGGAACGCGGCGCATCGACGAAGTCCTCGAGTTCATCCGCTTCGCGACCGGGACCCGCCCGCTCGCGGAGCAGGCGAGGTACATCGCCTACGGTCCGGCGCGCCGGTCCTCGATGAAGCTCGTGTCGATGCACGCGGAGACGGGGGTGGACATGCGGCCCCACCTGCCGACCAGCCCGGCGAACTTCAGCACCGCGATCCTGAAGGATACCGAGTGGTACGCGAGCCTCTACGACCGGATCAAGGCGCGCTTCGATGCCTGGCTCGCCGAGTGACGAGTCTCAGTCCGTCCCCCTCCTCGAGGGATGACGCGCCCGTTCGACTTGGCGGAAGGCCGCCGTCCCGCTGGCTGCACGGTTGCCTCGAAAGACTCGTGGTCCATCGATGTCCCGGCGTGATCGTCGAGATTCCGGTAGCTCAGTGATGGTAGTCCTTTGCCTCGTGATCCCGGTTGCGCATGTCTCCGGAAGGCGGGGGCATGGGCCCGCCGTCGCGGGCGATACGGGTGCCCTCGTGGAGAGGAACCGCGACGTCCGACGGCACGGACGGGGACCCCCCCTCGAGCGCTGCGCCGTGCTCGACGAAGGTCCGGGCGAGCATCCATGCATGAGCCGGAGGGAAGGAAGCGCGCACGACCAACACGTGATCCCCGAAACGCCACAGGGTGCGGATCGTGAGAGGGCCGGTGAAGGGAGGCCGGCCCCGGCTGAGCGCCGAGGCATCCTCGACCGAGAGCAGGATGATCCGGAGCTGATCCGTAGCGAGAAGGTCGGCGAGACGCCTGCGGGTCCGGGCCCGGGCGACCCGGGCGCTGGCCTCGGGGAGATGCTCCTCGAGCAGCGCCCGGATCTCTTTCGCCTTTGGATAGGTCGCCGGATCCTCGCGCGAGGCCCCGAGCATGAGATGGCGCTGTCGATACACCTTCCACTGGCGGTAGGGGGTGTGGGCGAGAAGCGCCCGGCCCGGAAGAAGCAGCGCTGCGCCCGCGAGGGCCCCTGCGAGAAGGGCGCGCCGGCTGGCGCGCCCTTGCGCGATGATGGTTCTCTCAGTGGCGATACTTGTCGAACACATCGAGGTTCAGCACGGCCGTCACCACATAGTTCGGAACGTCCACGACCTGACCCACGCGCAGGTCCACCGCGACGCTGCTCAGAATGTAGGCCTGCTCACGGGTCAGCCCGTGCTCCGCTTGCAGGTAGTCGAGCATCTGTATCAGCGCGTGACGGGCCGCGAGCGTGAGATCCTCGCTCAGGTTCTCGAGAGCGGCGATCTTCTTCGACTCGAGATAGGTCACGTAGATGGGGACCTCTCCCGCATTCTTGAGTGGAAGCCCTATCGTCTGATGGAAGCGCGTGGGCTCGATGTCGCGGATCTCGTCATTGCCCGAGACATGGGGCGCCACCATGTCGCTGCCTCGGCCGGGGAGGATACGGGTCCGCACGGTGACCACCGCGCCTGTCTCGATGGCAGTGCCGGACACCTCTCCGTCTCCCTGGGCGTAGTGCACGTCTCCGGCGAACAGGCCGCAACCGTCCACGAAACAAGGGAAGGTGATCCGGGTGCCGACCTGCATCTGCTGGACATCCATGTTGCCGCCGTTCTCACGGGGCGGGATGGTCCGCAGGCAGTCATCCTTGTGGCTGCCCGAGGGGCCGCAGACCTCGGTCGGCTCCGCGCCCATCGGCTGCGGCGTGAGTGCGATGCCTCCCGCCTCGGCGAGCGCTGCCTCGCGGGCCTTCCAGGCCTGGATCTCCGGCTCTCCCGGCAGCACGCCGATGGAGCCCGGGAACGCCTCGTAGGGCACGGTGACCTCTGGCATCTGGTCGGAGACCGCTCCGCGCGGGGTCAAACGCCAGTTCACGATGTAGGGCTCGGGGTAGAGATCGCGCAGGAACCCGAAGCCCGGAACGATCAGGGTGTAGCCGTATTCGTCCGGAGCGATGGCGAGGAGCTCGACCTCGAGCGCGTCCCCGCGCTTTGCGCCGTTGATGTGGACCGGTCCCGTCATGGGATGGACGAGGTTGAGATCGACGGCGGCGAGGTCGTCGGCGATGGAATCGAGGGTGAGGTCCGTATCCAGCGCGTCCCGCGTGTGGATGACGATGACGTCGCCCGGATCCGCACGCGCAACCGCGGGAATCGCAGGGTGATAGCGGTTCATGCAGTTCGGATCGTCGACGCAATGATCGCCCTGCTTGGCCACGACGACCGTAGTCGCCCAGCGAACGTCGGTGGTGTCGGCAAGAGCCGGCAGCGTCCCGGCGGCGAGCGCGCCCCCAAGGGCCGCGAGTAGCAGTGTTCTCATGTTCAGCTCCCTCTCGCGCCGGTTCCGTAGAACCTGAGCGCAATGCATGTGTTTCCGGAAATGGAAACTTAGGGAAACCCGCAATCGATGTCCAGCGGGGCGCTGCGAGGAGCCGAGGTCACGCTGCTACAGACGCGGACCGGGGTCGCGAGGAGGGCTTGCGGGCTGAAAAATATGACGATTCGGGTAACGTCGTTCACACGTGCTCCCCTGCCCGCGGGGGCTGGACAGGTTCATCGGCGCCTGTCACCTGCTCGACCGCGCCCAAGGGCCGGGACGAGGACGCTCCCGGCTGCAGCATGGAATGGGTCCGGCACCACGACCGGTACCAGACATGACCATGGCGATGAGGAATCGGTCGTCACCCCTTCTTGCGCCGCGTTGCTCACCGGCCAGGGCCGCGAGATGGAGATCGTTTGTCGCCTGCCCGCGGCCTCAGAGCGGCGGGCGGCGGGACGCAAAATCGGCGACGCCCTCGTAGGCGTGAGCGAGCTGCAGCGCCTCGAAGTCGCACTTCGGCGGGGCGACGATCTGGATCCCGACCGGGAGCCCGTCCCCGGTGAAGCCGGCCGGCACGGAGATCGAGGGGCAGCCGGTCACCGTGATCGCATAGCACGCGGCCATCCAGTCGATGTACGTCTCGAGCCGGACCCCGTTGATCTCCCGCACCCAGTCGGTGTCCACCGGGAACGGCGGCACCTGGGTGGTTGGGCACACGAGGTAGTCGAAGCGGCCGAAGAACTCGACCACCCGATCGAGGAGCGCGGCTCGCTTCACCTCGGCGTGCGCGACGTCCATCGCCCCGAGGGCGAGCCCCTTCTCGACGTTCCACACGACCGTGTCCTTCAGTTGATCGCGGTGGTCCCGGATGTGCGCCTCGTGGGCCATGGCGAAGGAGAACGCCCGCAGGGTCTGGAAGATCTCGTCCGCGTCGCGAAGGTCGGGGTCCGCCTCCTCGACCGTGCAGCCGATCTCCGCGAAGCGTGCCGCCGCCGCCCCGCAGACCTCGAGCACCGCCGGCTCCATGGGGTAGCCGCCGAGCGTCGGGCTCCAGGCGACGCGGGTCCCCTGGAAGTCGCGCTCGAGCGGCTCGCGGAACCGGGCGCCCGCCGTCTCGATGGAAAGCGGCACCCGCGGATCCGGGCCCGCCATGGCGGAGAGCAGCAGGGCCGCGTCGGCCACGTGCCGGGCGATGGGGCCGGCGACGCCGAGCGGGTTGTAGAGCATGTTGCGGGGCCAGACCGGGACCCTCCCCGGTGACGTGCGGAAGCCCACCACGTCGGACCAGGAAGCGGGGTTGCGGAGCGAACCGCCCATGTCGGTCCCGTCCGCGAGCGGAAGCATCCCGCACGCCACGGCGACCGCCGCGCCCCCGCTCGAGCCTCCGCAGGTGTGTCCGGTGGCGTACGGGTTCCGGGTGGCGCCGAACACCGGATTGAAGGTCTGGGAACCCGCGCCGAATTCGGGCGTGTTGGTCTTGCCGATGATGATCGCGCCCGCCGCCCGGAGGCGCTCGACGTAGAGCGCGTCCTCGCCGGGAACGAAATCGCGGTAGATTGGCGACCCGAACGTGGTGCGGATGCCCCGGGTCACCGTGAGGTCCTTGACCGCGACCGGCAGCCCGTGAAGCGGCCCCGGCGGCTCGCCCCGGGCGAGGGCCGCGTCCGCCGCCCGGGCGCCCTCCAGGGCCGCCTCCGGAAGCAGGGTGACGATCGCGTTGACCGCCGGGTTCGTCTCCTCGATGCGGGCGAGGAACCGGGTCATGAGCTCTTCGGCGCCGAGCTCGCGCTCGCCGAGCCAGTGAACGAGGTCGCGCGCCGGGGCAAAGACGATCTCGGAGTCCGAGGGCAGGGTGCGGGATGGGTTGTTCATGGAATCCTGTCAGGCGTAAGGGAATTCATGGGGATTGTATTGAACATGGGCTGGATCGAGTGTACGGAGCGGGCGCGGCGGGCCGGCGAAGTCTCGGCCCCGGACGACCGTCGAGCATCGGGCAGCGGGGGAAATGCCCCGTGCTACACTCGATTCGAGCCACAGCGTATCGATCTGCAAATGGCGATTTCGGCTGAGTTCGAACGGTGGCGCGGCCCGGGGCGGCGAACGGTGTTCTTGAACCGGCCCGAGACCTTCCGTTCGTCACGGGCTTCCCGAAGCGTACCCATCTGGCTCATCCATCGGACTGCGGCTGCCCGTTTCGGGACGGCCGCCCCGCATTCCAGCCGCCCTGCCGGATTCTCGTCCGGTCGAGTCGGCCCGTGCGCGGCACGCGCGGTTCCGTAGCGCACGTACAGACAAAGGACGAAGGCCATGCAAGAGAAACACCCGGGGCTCGTTGCGAAGACCGGCATCTGGAAGGGACTTCACCCCGGCATGGGGATCGCCTCCAAGGGAATGATCGCCGCATTCGTGGTCTTCACGGCGCTCAACGTCGATTTCGCCAACTCGATCTACTCGGCGGTGCGCGGCTGGATCGAGTCGGCGCTCAACTGGTACTACATCAGCGCGCTCACGGTCATGCTCTTCGTCTGCCTCTACCTGATGTGCAGCCGCCACGGCGCGATCAAGCTCGGGGACGACGACAGCAAGCCGGAGTTCAGCAACTTCTCCTGGTTCGCGATGCTGTTCTCGGCCGGCGTCGGCATCGGGCTGCTCTTCTTCGGGATCGCCGAGCCGATGTTCTATTTCGACAACACCCAGCCCTGGGGCTATCCGAACAATCCCTTCGCTGATCTGGCCCAGGTCACCGCGATGAACGAGACGCGGGCGGCCTACGCGATGCGCGTGACCTACTTCCACTGGGGATTCCATGGCTGGGCGGTCTACGTGATGATCGGCCTTTGCCTCGCGTACTTCGGGTTCCGGAAGAAGCTGCCGCTCACCCTTCGCTCGGCCCTCTATCCGGTCATCGGCGACCGGATCTACGGTCCGATCGGTCATGCGGTCGACCTGCTTGCCGTCTTCGGGACGGTGTTCGGGGTCGCCACCTCCCTCGGTCTCGGGGTCAGCCAGATGGCCACCGGGCTCAACTACCTGTTCGGCGTCGATCCGGGGACGACCACCCAGGTCATTCTCATCGTGGTCATCTCCATCGTGGCCACGTTCTCCGCGGTATCCGGGGTGGGCAACGGGATCCGCATCATCTCGGAGTGGAACATCTGGCTCAGCGTCGTGCTGCTCGCCTACTTCCTGTTCGGCGGCCCGTTCCAGTGGCTGATGGGATTCTTCGTGACCACGGTCGGCGATTATCTGTGGAACGTCATTCCCATGGGCTTCCAGACCTTCAACGAGCCGGGCGCCTCCGCCTGGCAGGGCGGCTGGACCATCTTCTACTGGGGCTGGTGGATCTCCTGGGCGCCGTTCGTCGGCATGTTCATCGCCCGGATCAGCCGCGGACGCACCATCCGCGAGTTCATGCTCGGGGTGATGTTCGTCCCGACCACGATCGCCTTCTTCTGGCTCTCCATCTTCGGCGGCAACGCGATGTACATCGAGCTGACCGCGGACGGCGGGGTGGGAACGGCAGGCATCGCCCAGTTGGTCCGGGACTGGAACCTGTCCTCCGCGCTGTACGGGACCATCGAACGGATGACGGACGTCAACTGGCTGAACTGGGCGATGGCCGCGCTCGCCACCTTCCTGCTCGCCACCTGGTTCATCACCTCTTCGGACTCGGGAACCCTCGTCATCACCACCATGCTCAGCATGGGCGACGACGACCCGCCGCAACGGTTCCGGATCGTGTGGGGGCTCGGCGAGGGCTTCGTGGCCGCGGCCCTGCTGCTCGCGGGCGGCCTGAAGGCGCTTCAGACCGCCGCCATCGCGGCCGCGCTTCCCGTCAGCGTGATCATGCTGTTGATGACCTTCGGGATCGTCAAGTCCCTGAACGAGGATTCGAGCGCCGTGCCCGCATCGGACGGGCCGGCGGAGCCGGAGCCCGCGGGGTGAGCGGCCGATCCGGTACGGGGACGGCTACCGCAAGCAGCGAGAATCGACAAGGGGAGAGCAAGGCAATGCATTCATTCCTTCGCCTTGGAGCCGCGGGTTTGGCGATTGCCATCCTGCAGGTGCCCGGTGCGGCCGCGCAGGCGCCGGTGCAAAAGGACCTGACGGTCGTCTCGTGGGGCGGCAGCTACACCCGGAGCCAGATGCTGGCGTACGTGAAGCCGTTCCGGAGCCGGATCGGCGAATGGGTGGAGATGGAGACCTACAGCGGCGGCCTCGGAGAGATCCGCGATCAGGTCGAGACCGAGAACGTCGTCTGGGACGTGGTGGACTTCGAGCAGTCCGACCTCATCCGCGGATGTCGCGAGGGTCTCCTCGAGAAGTTCGACCACGCGGCGCTGGCCGCCGGCGGCGACGGCAAGCCGGTGGCGGAGGACTTCATCCCCGGAGCCCTCACCGAGTGCGGGGTCGGCCAGATGGTGTGGGCCACCGTCGTCGCCTACGACGGAAGCCGGATCGTGGGCGACCGACCGGCCGCGCTCGCCGACTTCTTCGACGTGAAGAAGTACCCGGGCAAGCGGGGGCTGCGGCGAGACCCGCGGGTGGCCATGGAATGGGCATTGATGGCCGATGGTGTTGCCCCGGGCGAGGTCTACGCAACGCTCGAGACCGAAGACGGACAGCAGCGCGCGTTCTCCATGCTGGACCGGATCAGGACCAGCATCGTGTGGTGGACCACCGGCGGGGAGCCGGTTCAGCTTCTCGAATCCGGCGCGGCGGTCATGACCTCCGCCTGGAACGGGCGCATGTACCGCCCGATGGTCGAGGAGGGCAAGGACTTCGCCATCGTCTGGGACGGACAGCTCTGGGACATCGACTCCTGGGGCATCCCCAAGGGGACCGACAACCTCGCCAAGGCAATGGATTTCATCGCATTTGCCACGAGCTCGGGACAGCTTGCGGAGCAGACGAAGTACATCTCGTACGGGCCCGCGAGGATGTCGGCGATGGCCCTGGTGGATGACGACACGAAGGCCATGCTTCCCACCGCGGCTGCGAACATGGGGAACGCGCTGCAGACGGACGCGGAGTGGTGGGCGTCTCGCCACGGGGAGCTGTCGGCGAAGTTCGAGCAATGGCTGGTCAAGGGCGGGCGTGGCCCGTCGGGGACGGCCCGCTGATCGGAATGCCGGTTGCGCGAGGCCGCGGCTTTCGTCCGGCCGGGTCCTGGGGCGGATCTCGGGGAACCCAAGGGTTCGGCCCGGGAGGCAAAGGGGCCCGAGTCACGGGCCGCACCGCCGCCGCCTTGCACCGGCTCGGTGCGGCGGCTGCGAAGGGTCCGCGGCGGCAACGTTCGACGAGAACGTTCGCGGCGTCCGGCCCGAAAGGATTCAACATCCGCGATACGGCCCGAACGCCCGGTCCGGACGGGCGATTCGCCTACGAATGTCGGGTGTGCACGGGCTGACATCCCGCCGCTCGGCCAGTAGACTTGCGGCGACCATTGTTGCCGTGGCGACGAGATTGTCCTGCGTCGCGGGCGGGCGGGTGCCGGCGGAGGGGTTCGCCGGGAGCCGCCGCCCGCATCCGTTTCTTTCCCCGAGGAGTCGCTGAATTCGTGGGATCGCTCCAGGACCAGTTGTTGAAGGCGGGTCTCGCCACCCCCGAGCAGCTTCGCAAGGCGAAAGCGGAGCAACGCCGGGAGCAACGGCGCGAGCCGAGGGGGAGGCGCGACGCACAGGACGGATCGCGCACGCCGGGCCGGCGGGCGCCCGGGCGAAGCCGCGCGGCGCCGGGATCGCCCTCGACTTCGGGCGGGGACGCCGAGCGCCGAAAGGACGGCGCGGCCCCGTCCGGCCGGGACGGGGAGGCTCGGCATCGCCGGGGCGGCGCGCGCGGGAGCCCGGAACACGGGCGGGCCGAGGGGCGGGCCGAGCGCGCCCGCCGGCGGCCGGTCGACCCGCCGCCGGGTCAGGACTCCTCCGTCCAGGGCCTGAACCTCCGGATCCGCGAGCTTCTCGACGGCCACGCGCTGAATGACCGGAACGCCGAGGTCGCGTTCAACTTCACGCGCGAGAACACGGTCCGGCGGGTATATGTCACGGACGAGCAGCGCCGGAAGCTCGCGAGCGGGGAGCTCGCCGTCGTCGGGTTCCGCCGCCGCCACCACATCGTGCCGGCGGCGGTTGCGGACGAGATCCAGGCCCTTCGCCCCATCGTCTTCGCCCACCGCGCCGCGGAGGCGGGCGGCGACGTGCCCGCGCCGGGCGCAGCCGCCGAAGACGACCCCTATCGCGACTTTCCGATTCCCGACGACCTGCACTGGTAGCCCGGCCCCTTCCCGGGAGTCGGCGCCGTCCGGCGGCGCCGACCGGCGACGGCATCCTCGCGGAAGGCGCCCACCGGCACCTAGCCCGCAAATCTCACCAACTTTCTGCTGCGGACGCGGATCTGCTCGCGGTGACAAGGCGTACTCCCTCAAGCCGCTTCGACAGCGCGAACGCGCTAGTGTCGGCTACGCCTTCAGCGTATTTCGGTCCGTGCGCCTTGTCACAGCGGCATCTCCGCGCCCTCGCGACGAAAGTTGGTGAGATTTGCGGGCTAGCCGTCAGGGTTGTGCATCCATGACGCACCTCCGCACGGAGGGGGGCGGACACCGGCCCGCCCGCCGGGCATGTTTGTCTTGCGCGGATTCTCGTGCCAGCATAGGCCGAATGCCCGAACCGGCCACCACCCACCGGCCGAAATCCGTCCCCAAGAAGGGAGCACAACAATGAACGGAACGACACGCCGCCAATTCCTGCAGCACAGCGCCGCCGGCGCGGTGGTGCTCGCGACGCCCTTCGGACCCGTCTACGCGGCCAAGAAGGGCGGCGTCATGCGCGTGGGCAAGGCGCACGGTCAGACCGTGGACAGCCTTGATCCCGGTACCCATGAAAACGGCTTCACCATCGCCATGACCCACGGGTACAACATCTACATGACGGAGGTCGCCGCGGACGGATCGCTGGCCGGCCAGCTCGCGGAGAGCTGGGAGGCCTCGTCCGACGTCGCGACCTGGACCTTCAAGCTGCGCCAGGGCGTGACCTACAGCAACGGCCGCGAGGTGACCGCTGAGGATGTCGTCGCCTCCATCAACCATCACCGGGGCGAAGACTCGACGTCCGCGGCCAAGCCCATCGTCGAGCCGATCACCGACATCAAGGCCGACGGCAAGCACACCGTGGCCTTCACCCTCGGCGCCGGCAACGCCGACTTCCCGTTCATCCTGAGCGACTACCACCTGCCCGTCATGCCGAGCGAGGGCGGAAAGCCCGACTGGCAGTCCGGTGTCGGCGCCGGCGCGTACAAGATCAAGAGCTTCGATCCGGGGGTGCGGATCGACCTCGTGAGGCACGGCGACTACTGGGATTCGGGGCGCGGGCACTTCGACGAGATCCAGATGATCACCATCGTGGACCCGACCGCCCGTACCAATGCCCTCATCACCGGCCAGGTCGACGCCATCGACCGGGTGGACCTCAAGACTGTGCACCTGCTGAAGCGGCGCGCGGGGCTCGCGGTGCACTCCATCGCCGGCACCCAGCACTACACCTTCCCGATGCGCACCAACGTCGCCCCCTTCGACGACAACAACGTGCGCATGGCCATCAAGCACGCCATCAACCGCGAGGAGATGGTGGAGAAGATCCTGCAGGGCTTCGGCGTCGTCGGAAACGACCATCCCATCGGTCCCGGGCAGCGCTTCTTCGCGAAGGACCTCGAGCAGCGCGTCTACGACCCGGACAAGGCGAAGCACTACCTCAAGCAGGCCGGTCTCGACTCGCTGACGGTGGACCTGAGCGTTGCGGACGCGGCCTTCGCGGGCGCCGTCGATGCGGGAGCGCTCTTCTCGGAGAGCGCGAAGGTGGCCGGAATCAGCCTCAACCTCATCCGCGAGCCGAACGACGGCTACTGGTCGAACGTGTGGAACAAGAAGCCGTTCTGCGCGTGCTACTGGGGCGGCCGCCCCGTCGAGGACCAGATGTTCTCGACCGCGTACGCGGCCGGAGGGCCGTGGAACGACACCGCGTGGGAGCACGAGCGGTTCAACATGCTGCTCAACGTGGCCCGGGCGGAGGTCGACGAGGCCAAGCGGCGCGAGATGTACGCGGAGATGCAGCAACTCGTGCGCGACGAGGGAGGGGCCATCGTCCCGATGTTCGCCTCGTACGTCTTCGCGACGTCCGACAAGGTCGCCACCCCCGAGCAGATGGGCTCGAACTGGGATCTCGACGGCGAGCGCTGGATGGAACGCTGGTCGTTCGCCTGATCCGGAACCGGCAGGGAACCGCCGGCCGGCGCGGCACGGTGCCGTGACGGCCGGCGGCAGCGAACGATGAGGGAAGAAGGAGCCGTGGGGCTCGAAGGGATCCGGCGCCGGAGGGCGCGCGCTTGCCGTACCCCATGAACTAGGCCGGGTCGTGCGCGCGCGGCGCCCGTCGGCGGGTTCGCGTGCAAACCCCCCGTTGCGGCGGGGAGGAGAAGAGCGTTATGGGCGTTCTGTCACTGGTGGCCAAGCGGCTCGGGCTCGGGCTCGTTACGTTGCTGGTCGTCTCGATCATCATCTTCGGGGCGGTCGAGCTGCTGCCGGGGGACCTCGCCCAGCAGATCCTCGGCCAGGCCGCGACCCCGGAGACGGTCAGGGCGATGCGCGAGGACCTCGGGCTGGACCGCCCGGCGGTGGTGCGTTACGTCGACTGGCTGGGCGGCGCGGTGCGAGGCGACTTCGGGGTCTCGCTCGCCAACAAGCGTTCGGTGGCCCAGCAGCTCGGCCCGCGTTTCGCGAACACGCTCTTCCTCGCCGCGGTGGCGGCGGCGTTCTCCATACCCATCTCGATCCTGCTCGGTGTGCTGGCCGCGCTCTACCGCGAATCGGTCTTCGACCGGATCGCGAACGTGAGCACGCTGACCTCCATCTCGTCGCCCGAGTTCTTCCTCGGCTACATCCTGATCCTCTTCTTCTCGGTCCTGAATCCGTGGTTCCCCTCGATCTCGAGCGTGACCGCGGACATGCCGTTCACCGATCGGGTGTTCGTCACCCTGCTCCCCGCCATCACCCTGACCCTGGTCGTCATCGCGCACATGATGCGCATGACCCGGGCCGCGATCATCGCCCTTCTCGCCTCGCCGTACATCGAGATGGCGCGGCTCAAGGGCGAGCCTCGCTGGAAGGTCATCGCGGTGCACGCCCTCCCGAACGCGCTCGCCCCGATCATCAACGTGGTCGCGCTCAACCTCGCCTATCTCATCACCGGGGTGGTGCTGGTCGAGATCGTGTTCGTGTACCCGGGGGTGGGCCAGCTCCTCGTCGACAGCGTCACCAAGCGGGACTTCCCGGTGGTGCAGGCCTGCTGCCTGGTGTTCGCCGCGACCTACATCCTTCTCAACCTGGTGGCCGACGTGGGGGTGATCCTCTCCAACCCTCGCCTCCGGCATCCGAAGTGAGGGGCGCGCCATGAGCACTTTCGCAATCGTCTACTACACGCTCATGATCGGTGCCTCGTGCGTGGCGGCCTACTACCACCGGCGCGACGCCTTCATGGTGCTGTTCAGCCTCACCCTCGCCTCGTTCCTGATGGGCCTCCTCGGGGGCGAGGTGTGGCTGCGCTACGTCGCGATCGCCATCGGGCTCCTGTTCGCGTCCGCGGGGCTCGCGTACAGCTTCCGGGAGTTCCTGGTCCAGACCCTCCCGCGGGGGTTGGCCAAGGTGATGCGGAGCGCCCCGCTCACCGCCTCCTTCGGCCTGTTCGTGATCGTGGTCTACATCGTGGCCGCCGTCTTCGCCCCGGTGATCGCCCCCTACGGGGAGGCGGAGGTGATCGGCAGCTCCTACGCGCCGCCCGACGACAAGATGATCCTCGGGGGCGATCAGCTCGGGCGCGACATGTTCAGCCGCATCATCTACGGGGCGAGGAACACGGTCGGCATCGCGGTGTTCACCACCGCGATCGCCTTCCTCGTAGGGTCGCTCGCGGGCCTCACCGCGGCGACCCTCGGAGGCTGGGTCGACCAGGCCCTCGGCCGGATCGTCGATACCCTGATGGCGATCCCCCAGCTCGTGTTCGCCCTGCTCCTCCTCACCATCGTCGGCACCAACGTCGTCAACCTCATCCTGGTGATCGCGCTCCTTTATTCGCCGCTCGTCTTCCGGCTCGCCCGGGCCGTCGCGGGGAACATCGTGGTGATGGACTACATCGAGGCGGCGCGGCTGCGCGGCGAAAAGACGCGGTATCTCATCATGAGCGAGATCCTGCCGAACGCGACGGCGCCGCTCGTTGCGGAGTTCGGCCTCAGGTTCTGCTTCGTCTTCCTCGCCATCTCGGCCCTCTCCTTCCTCGGCCTCGGCATCCAGCCGCCGACCGCCGACTGGGGCTCGATGGTGCGCGAGAACGCGACCCTCATCTCGTTCGGCGAGATGATCCCGCTCATCCCGGCCGCCGCGATCGCGCTCCTCACGGTGTCCGTCAACTTCGTGGTGGACTGGATGCTCCACCTCTCCTCCGGTCTCAAGGAGTAACGCCATGAGCGAGGAACAGAAACGGGGCCTTCTGCTGAAGATCCGGGGCCTTCGCATCGAGGGGCGGGCCGACGAGAAGTGGTTCGAGATCGTGCACGGCGTCGACCTCGACCTGCACCGCGGGGAGGTGATGGGCCTCATCGGGGAGTCGGGGGCCGGCAAGTCCACCATCGGCCTCGCCGCCATGGGCTTCACCCGGGACGGATGCCGCATCTCCGACGGCACCATCGAGTTCGACGGCATGGAGCTGACCTCCTCGCCCGAGGAGGACCTGCGCATGCTGCGCGGCGCGCGCATCGCCTACGTGGCGCAGTCGGCGGCAGCGTCGTTCAATCCGGCCCACAAGCTGATCGACCAGCACACCGCCGCGCCCGTGCAGCACAAGATCAGGACCCGGCGCGAGAGCCAAGAGGATGCGATGGAGCTCTACCGCCGACTGCGGCTGCCGAACCCGGAGGAGATCGGGTTCCGCTACCCGCACCAGGTCTCGGGGGGTCAGCTCCAGCGGGCGATGACCGCGATGGCGATGAGCTGCCGGCCCGACCTCATCATCTTCGACGAACCGACGACCGCGCTCGACGTCACCACCCAGATCGAGGTGCTCGCCGCCATCCGCGACATCGTCGATCAGTTCGACACCGCCGCGCTCTACATCACGCACGACCTCGCGGTGGTCGCGCAGATGGCCGATCGCATCAAGGTGCTGCTCCGGGGCGACGAGGTCGAGGAGGCCGATACCCGGTCCATGCTCTCGTCACCCCAGGAGGACTACACCAAGTCGCTCTGGGCGGTGCGGAGCTTCCGGCGCGAGCAGAAGCCGGCGGTCGACCCGGGCGAGACCTCCGTCATCTCGGTGAGCGGGGTGAGCGCGGCCTACGGCCCGGTAAAGGTGCTCGAAGACGTCTCCTTCGACATCCACCGCGGCCGCACGGTGGCGGTGGTCGGCGAGTCGGGCTCCGGCAAGTCGACGGCGGCGCGGTGCATCACCGGCCTCCTCCCTCCGACGGAGGGCGAGATCCGCTACAACGGCGAGGCGCTGCCGGCGAGCTTCCGGAGCCGGACGAAGGACCAGCTTCGCCAGGCGCAGATGATCTACCAGATGGCCGACACCGCGCTCAATCCGAAGAAGCGGATCGGCGAGATCATCGGGCGCCCGGTCGCCTTCTACAGCGGGAAGCGCGGCGTCAATCTCAAGAAGCGGGTGGACGAGCTGCTCGACCAGATCGAGCTCGAGCCCTCGCAGTTCTACCACCGTGTTCCGTCGGAGCTCTCCGGGGGGCAGAAGCAGCGGGTGGGGATCGCCCGCGCGCTCGCCGCGGAACCCTCGTTCATCATCTGCGACGAGGTGACGAGCGCCCTCGATCAGCTCGTCGCGGAGGGGATCCTCCGGCTCCTCAGCCGGCTCCAGGACGAGCTGGACCTCGCCTACATGTTCATCACCCACGACCTCGCCACCGTGCGCTCGATCGCGGACGACGTGGTGGTGATGAAGGAGGGGCGGGTGGTCGAGGCGGGGCCGAAGGACGAGATGTTCCGCCCGCCCCACCACGAATACACCGATCTCCTGCTCTCCTCGGTGCCGGAGATGGACCCGGACTGGCTCGACCACCTGCTCGAGCAGCGCGGCGTCGACAACATCGGGGAAGCGGCGAGGGAATAGCGGGCACGGCTCCAGGACCACCCGGGGCGCCGGCGGCGGGAAGTCGCGCCCGTTGCCGAACCGCCTGCCGGAGACGAAACGTCTCGGGATCGCGGTTGCCTGGGCGCACCGCAACTCCGCCCGGTAGCGCGCCCTCGGTTCGCCGCGAGTCCGGCGGTTGACTTCCTGGCGCAACCCGCAGGGATTGTCACCCGGTGCGATTGTCCTCACCGCGCGGGTAGTGCTGTCCGGGCTCACTCCAGGGTGGATCGGAGGAAGTCCGCGACCGTCTGGACCAGGATCCCGAAGGTCTCCTTCGGTGCGTTCATGAAGGGGCCAAAATCCTTCAGGTCGCCGGTCAACAGATGGGTCGCGCCGCAGGCGACCGCAGCCTGGAAGATGGGCCGGTCCTTTTCGACGAGTGCCGCGGGAAACTGGAGGTCAGGGTGGTGGCCAACGAGCTGGATGCCCCGCAGCAGCGAGTTCAGGCTATCCAGGGACTGAGGAAACTTCTTCTCCAGATTGCGACGGGCTTCTTCCGACGCGTACAGGCTTGTCGCAAGCGCCCAGTGCCCCTGCCTGCCGAGCTCGATGGCCAGCGCCGCCTTGCCTCTCGGGTTGTGCGCGGCGGTGAAGAGCACATTGGCGTCGAGAAACAGCCTCACTTCCGCCCGGTCACGGCATCCAGCATGCGCGCCCGCTCCCGCTCCCCGAGCTTGTCGTCCGCGTCCCATTGCGCAATCTGATCGTCGCTGTACTGCTGGACCTCGAGGACCATTCCGGGCTTGAGGACGATCTCGCCGCCACGATTCTCGAGAATCACGACATCCCCGGCCTTGATCCCGAATTGTTTACGGGTTGCGGCGGGCAGCGTGATCTGGCCACGACTGGACACAACAAGCGTCTCCGGCATGTCAGCAGCCTGCAATGGCATGATAGGGCGCGAACACTAGCATATTTTCCGAATATCAGAAATACGGTCAGAACTTCGACACCGACGTCTCCTTGGCGGTGATGAACTCGAGGAGGGCCGGCTGGCCCTCGCGGGTCGCCCGGATCCCGCGCTCGATGGCGGGCACGATCTCGCCCGGCTCGGTCACCCGCTCGCCGTGGGCGCCGAACGCGCGCGCCATCGCCGCGTAGTCGCCGGAGATGTCGGTGCTGCGGTACTTCTCCGTCGACACCGGCATCACCTTGAGCTCGATCGCCATCGAGAAGTTGTTGAGGAGGATGGACAGGATCGGGATCCGTTCGCGCACCGCGGTCTCGACGTCCATGCCGGTGAAGCCGATGGCCGCGTCGCCCCACACGTTGATGCAGAGCTTGTCCGGCGCCGCGAGCTTCGCCCCCATCGCGAGCCCGAGCCCATAGCCGAGCTGGGTCGTCTTGCCCCAGCCGAGGTAGCTGAGCGGCTCGGTGCTCACCCAGAACGGGGAGAGCTGGTCGCGGGGGCTGCCCGCGTCGTGGGTGATGACGGTGTTCGCCGGGTCCACGGTGCGGGCGAGGTCGGCGAGCACCCGGTAGGGCGAGAGGGGCGCCGCGTCCGAGCTTCGCTTCGGCTCCCACTCGGCGAGCCACTCCTTGCGGATGGACGCGATGCGGGCCGCGACGGGGGTGGCGTCGCGTTGCGCCCCGCCCAGCCGGTCCGCCACCGCCTCGTTGAGGGCGTCGAGGGTGAGGCCGGCGTCGCCCACGAGGGCGTGATGGGCGCGCACGTTCTTGTTGAGGTCGACGGGGTCGAGGGTCGCGTGCACGATGGTCGGACCTTCCGGGATCGCGACCCCGAAGTTGGTACGCGTGAAGCTGCACCCGATGCCGAAGATGAGGTCCGCCTCGTGGAGGAAGGTGTGGACCGGCTTCGGGATCGCGAGCCCGCCGGAGCCGAGGGCGAGGGGGTGGTCCTCGGGGAACGCGCTCTTGCCCTGGAGGCTGGTGGTGACGGGCGCTCCGAGCTGCTCGGCGAGGCGCCGGAGGGCCGGCCAGGCGCGCGCGTAGTGCACCCCCTGTCCGGCGTAGATGACGGGCCGGTCCGCCTCGATGAGGAGGGCGGCGACGCGTTCCACGTCCCGCGGGTCCGGCCCCGAGCGGGTGCTCATGACCGGCTCGTAGGCTAGCGGCTCGGCGACCTCCTCCGCGAAGATGTCGGCCGGCACCTCGACGACGGCCGGACCCGGGCGTCCGTTTCGGAGCTGGGTGAAGGCCCGGCGGAGCACGTTGGGGATCTCCGCCGCGCTCGTCACCGGCTCGCACGACTTGGTGACCGGGCGGAAGGCTGCGGTCGAGTTGAAGTTCGGCCGTACGTGGGCGATGTCCCGCGGGTAGCCCATCGGCATGACCAGGATCGGGACCGACTCGCCGAACGCCTGCGCGACGCCGCCGAACGCGTTCTCCGCCCCCGGCCCGTGCTGCATCGCGAACACCCCGATCCGGTCGCCCGAGCTCACCCGCGCCATCGCGTCGGCCATGTGGAGCCCGATCCGCTCCTGGCGGACGATCACGGTGCGGATGTCCGCCCGCGCCGCGTGCTCGATGATGTGGTTCACCGGGTACCCGATGAGCGTGTCGACTCCCTCGCGCTTGAGGATCTCGGCGATCGCGTCAGCCGCCTTCATGCATGCATCTCCTGCCGTTGTGTCTTCATTTCCGCACGCGGGAAGCGGCGCTTCCGCATCCGCTCCCGGTGCCGTGTTTCGCCGGGTGTCCGGTCCGGATTCAGGTCCGCGCGCGGGCGCCGGTAGGGTCGTGCATGGCGCGAAGGCTCGCCCGCGCGGGGATGCGCTCGCCCCCCACGTCGATCTCGAACCGCCCCGCCTCGACCCAGGGGGCGCTGACCTCGCCGTCCGAGCGCACGTAGCCGAGTCCCACCGACCCCCCGAGGGTGTGCCCGTAGTTGCCGGAGGTGAGGTAGCCCACCACGGTTCCGTCCCGGAGGATCGGTTCGTGGTGGTAGAGGATGGCCTCCGGATCCTCGAGCAGGAACTGGATCAGGCGCTTTCGAAGCGGCTGCTCGCGCTGGCGCAGGAGGGCGTCGCGGCCGATGAAGTCCACCGGCTTCTGGAAGTCGCACACGAAGCCGACCCCCGCCTCGAGCGGCGTATCCTCTTCCGCCACGTCGTGCCCGAAGTGGAGGAACTTCTTCTCGATGCGGCACGAGTCGAGGGCGTGGAAGCCGGCGAGCCGGATGCCCGCGTCCTCGCCGCCGTCCCCTCCTTCTCCGTCCATCAGCGCGTCGAAGACGTGGCGGGCCTCGTTGGCGGGCACGTAGAGCTCCCAGCCCCGCTCGCCGACGTAGGAGACGCGGGTCGCGCGGGCGAGGGTGCAGCCGATCTCCACCTCGCGCGACGCGCCGAACGGGAAGCTGCCCGCCGAGAGATCCTCGCCGGTCAGCGCCTCGAGGCGGGACTGGCTGCCCGGTCCCATCACCCCGAGGGTCGCCCATCCGGCGGTGATGTCCGCGACCACGCAGTCGGCGTCCCGCGGAACCTGGCGGTGGAGCCAGTCGAGGTCGCGGACCGCGCTCGCCGCCGCGGTCACCACCCAGTACCGGTGCTCCGCGAGGCGGGTGACGGTGAGGTCCGCCTCGATGCCGCCGCGCTCGTTCAGCCAGTGGGTGTAGACGATGCGCCCCGGATCGACATCGACGTTGGCAGTGCAGATGCGTTGCAGCGCACCGGTTGCATCGCGCCCTTCCACGAGGAACTTGGTGAAGCTCGACTGGTCAAAGAGGGCGGTCCCCTCGCGCGCCGCCCGGTGTTCGCCCGCGGAATGCTCGAACCAGTTCTGGCGGCCGAAGGAGTACTCGTACGCCGGCTCGACGCCGGGCGGGGCGTACCAGTTGGGCCGTTCCCATCCGGCCGTCTCGCCGAAGCACGCTCCGCGCGCGGCGAGGCGCTCGTGGAGCGGCGAGTGGCGCACGTTGCGGGCCGTCTCGTACTGCCGGTACGGATAGTGTCGCGCGTAGAGGAGGCCCAGGGTCTCGCTCACCCGCTCCCGGAGGTAGCGCCGGGTGCCCTGGACCGGGACCATCCGCCGGACGTCGTTGCCGGCGAGGTCGAGCGGGGCGTGTCCCCGGTCCATCCATTCCGCGACCGCCTTCCCGACCCCGCCCCCGGACTGGATGCCCACCGAGTTGAGGCCGCACGCGACGAAGAAGTTGCGCAGCCCCGGCGCCTCCCCGATGTGGAACTGGTCGTCGGGGGTGAAGCTCTCGGGGCCGCAGAAGAAGCTCCGCCAGCCGATCTCGCCGAGGACCGGTATCCGGTGCATGGCGTCCTCGAGGATCGGCATGAGCTGTTCCTCGGCGTGGCCGGGCAACTCGTCGAAGCAGAAGTCGGCGGGGAGCTCGGACACGTCGATGGGGCGGGCGACCGGCTCGAACGCCCCGACGAGGAGGCTCCCCGCGTCTTCGCGGATGTAGGCCGCGATGTCGTAGTCGCGGAGGGTCGGGAGGTCGGAGGGGAGATCCGGGATCTTCTCGGTGTGGGCGTAGTAGTGCTCGCAGGCGTAGAGGGGCACGTTGACCCCCGCCATCCGCCCGATCTCCCGCCCCCACAGGCCCGCGCAGTTCACGACGAAATCGGTCCGCACGTCCCCGGCGTCCGTCCCGACCCCGGTGACCCGGCCGTTCTCGTGGTGGACGGCGGTGACCGCGACCCCTTCGAGGCAGCGCGCCCCCCGGTCGCGGGCGCCCCGGACGAGGGCCGCGACCACGTCGACGGGGCTCGCCATCCCGTCGGTCGGGACCCAGGTCCCGCCGATCAGCCCTTCCTTGTTGATGAGCGGGTAGAGGGACGCGATCTCCTCCGCGGTCACGAGCTCCACCCGGGTGATCCCGAACCCGTTGCTCGTCGCGGCAAGGCGCTTCAGCTCCTCGAATCGGTCCGCGCTGTGGGCGATGGCGAGGCTTCCGACCGCCCGGAACCCGGTCGACTGCCCGGTCTCCTCCTCGATCTCCGTCAGCAGCCGGCGCGAGTAGTCGAGGAGCCTCGCCAGGCTCTCGTGCGGGCGCACGGTGCCGATGAGGCCGGCCGCGTGCCAGGTCGTCCCGCCCGCGAACCGCGCTCGCTCGAGGAGCAGCACGTCGCTCCAGCCGAGCCTCGCAAGGTGGTAGGCGGTGCTCGCGCCGATGACCCCGCCGCCGATGACGACGGCCGAGGCCCGTTCCGGTAGTGGTTGCGCCATCTGATTTCTCTCCCGGATCTGGCCGGCCGTCCCGTGCGGCGGCAGCTTACGCGGTTGGGCCGCCGGCGGGAGCGTTGCCGCGCCGGCGGATCATGCTTCCGGCGCGGGCCGGACGGAAGGGGCGGGGCGTGCGCCCATGAAGTCGAAGTCGCAGCCGCGGTCGGCCTGCGTCACGGTGTCGAGGAAGAGGCGGAGGTAGCCTCGCTCCGATCCGGGATGAGCCGGGGGCGGGGCCCACCGCTCGCGCCGCGCCGCGAGCTCCTCGTCCGGCACCAGCAGGTCGAGGCGGCGCCCGGGCACGTCGAGCCGGATGCGGTCGCCGGTCTCGACGAAGGCGAGCGGCCCGCCGATCGCGGACTCGGGGTTGACGTGCAGGACGATGGTGCCGAAGGCGGTGCCGCTCATGCGTGCGTCCGAGAGCCGCACCATGTCCTTGACGCCCCGCGCGGCGAGCTTCTTCGGGATCGGGATGTAGCCCGCTTCGGGCATGCCGGGCGCGCCCTTCGGCCCCGCCCCGCGGAGCACGAGGACATCGTCCGGTCCGACGTCGAGCGCCGGGTCGTCGACGCGCGCCGCGAGGTCCCCGAGCGAATCGAACACCACCGCGCGCCCGGCGTGGTCGAGCAGGCGGGGCGAGGCGGCGGAGTGCTTGATGACCGCCCCGCCGGGGGCGAGGTTGCCGCGGAGCACCGCCATCCCCCCCGTCGGGTGGATGGGATCGCTCCGGGTCCTGACCACCGTCTGGCCCGGCACCCGGTCGCCGAGCTCGATGTTCTCGCCGAGACTCCGGCCCGATACGGTGGGTGCGTCCGTGCGGAGCTCCGAGCGGAGCTCGCGCAGCACCGCGTTCAGCCCGCCCGCGTCGTGCAGGTGCTCCATGTAGTGGTCGCCGGAGGGCTTGAGGTCGACCAGCACCGGCACGCGGCGGCCGATCGCGTCGAACTCCTCGAGGTCGATCTCGATCCCGAGCCGGCCGGCGACCGCAGTGATGTGCACGAGCCCGTTCGTCGATCCGCCGATGGCCTGGAGGGTGACGAGCGAGTTGTGGAAGGCGTCCGCGGTCAGGATCCGCTCCGGCCGGAGGTCATCAGCCGCGATCTCGACCGCGCGGCGGCCGGTGCGCTCGGCGAAGCGCTCCCGGTCCGCGTGCACGGCCGGAATGGTGGCCCCGCCCGGCAGCATCATCCCGAGCGCCTCCGTCATGCAGGCCATGGTGCTCGCGGTCCCCATCACCATGCAGGTGCCGGCGGTGGGGGCGAGCCGGTCGTTCACATCCTCGATCTCGGCGTCGTCGAGCTCCCCGGCCCGGTACATGCCCCAGAAGCGGCGGCAGTCGGTGCACGCCCCGAGCCGCTCGCCCCGGTAGTGCCCGGTCATCATCGGGCCGGTGGGAAGGACGAGGGCCGGCACGTCCGCGCTCGCGGCGGCCATGAGCTGGGCGGGGATCGTCTTGTCGCAGCCGCCGATGAGGACGACCGCGTCCATCGGCTGGGCCCGCACCATCTCCTCGGTGTCCATCGCCATGAGGTTCCGCAGGAACATGCTGGTGGGGTGGGCGAACGACTCGTGGAGGGAGATGGTGGGAAAGGCCATCGGCAGCCCGCCCGCGAGCATGACTCCCCGCTTCACCGCCTCGACGAGGCGCGGGACGCTCGCGTGGCAGGCGTTGTAGTCGCTGCCGGTGTCCGCGATGCCGACGATCGGGCGCGCGAGCGCGTCGTCCGAGAATCCCATCGCCTTGATGAACGCCTTGCGGAGGAAGAGGGAGAACCCCTCGTCCCCGTAGCGGGTGAGCCCCTTGCGCATCCCCCTCGGAGTCGTACCGTCCGTCATCGCCTGCCGCCGCCCGCCGCCACCGTGCCCCGGGTTCCCCAGAAGCCTATCACCCCCCGCCGGTGCATTGCCTCCCGAACCTTCGCTGCCCGGCGCGATATCGCCCCAACTACGATTGTTGGAAAGTGCTTGGGCTGAACCGGAAGAACCCTGCTGTCTTCAGACGCTGATGTCCTCGAAGTAGACCAACGCCGGCAGGTTGCGGCGTTGATGAACGATCCGCAGGATCACTGCGGTGCCGCCCGCCGCCACAATCCGCGCGAAGAAGATTACGTGCCGTTCGTAGTTGACCGAGCGCAGACCGGCCGCGAACAGGCTCCGGTCGCGCCCGCCATCGGGATTGGCCGTGATGTCTTCGAAAGTGCGGACCAGGCCCCGGAAGTACTTTAACCACTGGTCGCGACCCCAAGTCTCGAGCGTATAGCGCCGGATGTCGTCCAAATCCTGCCGCGCTAAGCGGGATAGCCTGATCGTCATGTGGCCGAGGTCATGACCGGTAGGCGTCCAGCTCGTAAGCACGGGGATCGAAGTCGGCAAACTCCCCCGTCTCTGCGTCACGCACGGCGTACTCAAGGTCCGCCTTCAAGGCGTAGAACTGGCGTGCGCCATCGCGTACCATCAGCAGCCGGATCCCCGCCCGCACCACTTCGCTCATATTGGCGTAGGTCCCGGACTTGATCTGGCCCCGGACGTAGGCTTCCATGGGTTTCGTGAGGTGTACATTTGGCATCTAGCGATCCTCCTGATGTCTGATAGTATCAGATACTGACAGGGACGCCGATTGAGGCCATGTCCGTGCGGTCCGCTCACGGCATGGGCAACGGCCTGCACCTGTCCGATGACTGAGTTCTGTCGTGGCAGCGGGATGGCTGCCACGAAACATAATGGTGGCGACGACCGCCGTGCCCGGATGTGCACAAAGGCTGTCACCGCACGCGGGGTGTTTCCTCGAAGCCTCCTCGCCTGTGGAAGTGCTGATGCGTGGTGCGATGACTGGAGCCTGTCGCGGCCCGTCCATGCTCTTGAACACAACGTCGGAAGTGAGTGCTGTGTTACTCTCGCCAACGTTCGGATAGGTACGACCGTGACCGTTACGACGTCTAATACGATAAGGGTGTAGACCCTTTTCCCGCAGATACGAGGAGAATCATGACTACAAATTTTGAAAGGAGGATCTTGGATGCAGCGGTCGCTGCCCAACATTTTCATATTGGGGATTATGTAGGAAAGTGCCGAAGCGCCCTCACTCAGGGCGCCGCTTCGGCCGGGGGATGTAGCGCACTTTCACGGGCCGGGTAAGCGCCTCGACCGCCTCCTCGAACGTCGCCCGGACCCGCATGTCCTCCTCAAGTTCCGTCTTCGACGGCTGGTACGTGGGGGCCACCACGTCCACGATGCGCGGCAGTTTCTTCAGCTTGTCAGGCATTCACTTCTTCCCTCTCGCCTGGGCGCTGAAGTCAATTCGTGGGCGCTGCTTGTGGCAATGCGTCTTGGATCTTGTCACGAGATACCACGTATCAGTCGCCAGCCGACGCAGGCGCTCTTCCTCTTCCATTCCCGCCCGGTAGCATTCCTCGACTGTAGCGAGCGAGCGGAGAATGTCGAAACGAACGCATCTCTCGGGCTTGCCCCACGGGCTCTGTGCCAAGACCGCGCACACAGTTTCCGTCGTCAAGGTGTACATCTAACCCGTTCGTGCTCCCGAATCCAGTCCGTTGTCGGCAATGAGGTCGACGTAGCGCAGGCGCTTGCCGTTCATGCCGGTGATGACGGCGGCCATGATGTCGATGGTGTCCTCGTCGCGCAGGTTGTGACGCGCGGCGAACTCCTGAACGTACCGGTCGAGATGCTTAGGACTCATCTTGTGGAAGGTGCCCTTGTGGGCGCGCTTCAGCATCGACCAGAAGCTCTCCGCACCGTTGGTATGGACATCGCCCCGGACGTACTCCTGGGCGCTGTGGTTGACTACTTCGTGCGGATTCGGAAGGGTCTCATAGACCAACGCATCGTCGGTGTAGACCTTGGCGTCAGGGGCCACGTGGGCGGCGACGAAGCCGTGTACGGTCGGCTTGTCGGTGCGTTCGACCACCTGGGCGCGAACCTGATTCGTATCCCGATCCTTCGCCCCCGCGATGGCGGTCTTGCCTACGGCCCCGCGGCCAGTGAGCTCTTCGCGCTTCGACTTTGACATGTTCGCCCGCTTCCCGCCCATGTAGGTCTCATCGACTTCGACCGGGCCGGCGAAGAGACCACTTTCCTGCGTGAGCGCGACCCGAAGCCGGTGCGCGAGGAACCACGCGGAGCGCTGATTGATGGTTAGGTCGCGGTGCAGCTTCATGCTGGACACGCTCTTGAGGCTGGTCGAGACGAGGTACGTCGCAATCATCCACACTTGCAGCCCGAGCTTCGACCCCTCCATGACGGTCCCCGTCTTCGGGCTGAACCGCTTGGCGCACTGCTTCTCGCGGCACCGGTACGGCATCGTCGCGTGCTTTGCGCCCGTCTGGACGTTCAGCGAGCCGCAGTGCGGGCACGCGACCCCGGTCGGCCACCGACGGGCGACGAACCAGGCTTCGGCCGTGGCGTCATCGGGGAACATGCGAAAGATCTGGACGAGGCTGATGCCTTCGCGGAAGCTCTTTCCAGGTGCCTTGTGTGCCATGCCCGTATCCTCTTGAGATACGGAAAGGTTACAAGAAAGTGCCGAAGGCGTCACGGGGGGCTTCGGCACTTTCCTACATAATCCCCTTCATATTGATATGACCTGCGGTCAGTATCTTTGGGAATCACACGAATCGTTTCTTCAGAATTATATCGCTTTCCGTTTTGCAAGATTCGACTCAGAAGGGCGCTTCCAACGAAATGGGTACTGTGTGTATATTGACCCTTCTTCAGAAAGAGTCGGGGGAGGTCTGGCTAATTCCTACCGAGGAAGAACGCCAATGAGGAGGAGCAGATTCGATCTCGTATTTTGGTTCAAGAACAAGGATGAAGTTAAGGCAGTTCTCGAAATCAAGAGAGCTTGGGCAAAGAAACCCATAGAAAATGATATTAACAAAGTTTCCAGATTTCTCGGTGCAAAGATAGCCGGAAATGCGGCTGGCTATGTGTTGCACTACACCGATTGCAGGAAGAACGATGAGAAGCAAATCAAGAAACGTTTTAGCACAGTAAATGGAATATCCGGATCAAAGATGGTTGGCTGTCGCATCGGAGGCTCGGAGGGACAACATTCTTGGGGATTCGCACTTTACAGGTGTGCGAAGACTTAAGCATACGACCCACCTGAACTGGTATCCTGCAACCGTCCTCTAAGCCTGTCTCACGAGGGGAGCCGGACATGACCCATACCCTGGTCGATAGCCTGAACAAGGCGGTTGAGAACATCAGCCGCTGTCAGACCGAGATTCGAAAGGATCCCCGTGTTGCCGGGCGGATGAAGCACGTGCGCGCCTGGTATGCCGTCAAATCGGATGACGGAATGTCGTGGCTTTTTGGGCCGTCGAGATTCGTTGGGTACGCGAAATTAACGGCTGAGGCCTACCTGTCGATGACCGATGGAAGGTATGGCCGGCCGGCCGTGGCTGTTCTCAAGGAATGGTTCGACGTTGTGCCACTCGCCTCGCCTCTTGGGGATGAACTCGCCGGCGCCTTGCTGAGGTTTCTCAATTCCTGTGGACATTCCGGCCTGCGCAAAAATGCATGGATCTGCGTTCGGAAGGAGCTCCTGGCCGGTGGCGCGGATAATGTCAGTCGGGAGGTTTGGCAGCGCATCCGCTTGGACGCTGCGATCTGCGGCGGCCGGCCGCACATCCGGGGGACCCGGGTTCGGGTGTCCGACATCCTGGACCTGCTGGCGAGCGGAGCGCTGCCGTCGGACATCCTCGCCGACTATCCCTACCTGAGCGAAGCCGATCTGAAGGCGGCCCTGGGTTATGGCGCGGCCGCAACCGCGCACCGCGTCATCCTTGCCGCCTGACCGTGCGTTTCCTGGTCGATGCGCAACTGCCGCCGGGTCTTGCCCGTTGGCTTGCGACGAGTCGTCAACTCACTCCCGTTCGGAGTCGAGGTCGGGGGTCGGGGGCCGGGTTCGGGATGACGTCCTTGAGGGCGGCCTTCCCGCTGCCGGTGACCATCAGGATCGCGGTGCCGCCGTTCCGGAGGTCCTTTTCGAGCTTGAGCGCCTTTTCCTTCGGGGCGAAGAACGCCTCGATCCCGTACCTGACCACCTGATAGGGCGGGCGGTAGCCGGCGACCCTTCCCCGCAGAAAGATGCCTTCGGACGGCGGCTCGAGCGAGACACCGGCGTACTCGTACTCGGCGCCCTCGCCCCGTTCGAGACGAACGTAGACGACCTCGCCGTTGCGAACCCCCCCGGCTTCACTCAAGGCGCCTTCCGGAAGGGTCGCGAACTCGTAGCCGAGTTGCGCGTAGTTGCCCCGGAATATCGAACGCGGATCGACGGGCACGGTCTTCACGCGAATCTCCGTGCCGGTCCAGAGCGGCATGGCGGCGTAGACGACCATGCCGGCCAGCACGACGAGCTGGAATGCGATCGCGGCGCCGAGGCCGACGGCGACCTTCGAGCGGGTCATGGCCGGACCTCCCGGCTCTGCCGGCGCTTCCAGTATCGGGCCGCACCCAGCAGCAGCGCGGCGAACGCCATGAACAGGACCGCGCCGCCGATGTACTCGCCGATGAGGTCCACGTAGCGCATGAACGCGGTCAGCAGGATGGTCGCGACTCCCAGGAAGAAGTAATGGGAGGCCCCGGTGGCCGTGCCGCGGACGATCAGCCAGGTCCCGGCCGCGACGAGGGCGACGTTGTCGAGCACCTGAAACACGGCGGCATGGACCTCCAGGTTGGCCCGGTCCGCATGGGCGCCCGTGACGACCACCGAGACCATCGTACCCCCCGCGAGCGCGGCCAACAGGAGGAGGGGGGTGAGCGTCCCGGTCTTCGACCCGAACCAGAGCGCGGCGGCCGCCAGGGCCGCCACGACGATCCACATCGACGCCTGGTGGTTCCACGGCGCGGTGATCAACTTCTCCCAAGGGAGCTCGAAGCTCATGACGAGCATCCCGACGAGGGCGAGGCGCAAGGTCCAGATGGACAGGAGCGCACCATAGTCCTTCGCCTTGGCGCCATCCCTCGCATGCAGCCAGTGACCGGCCGCGTGGGCCACGAGGAACAGCGCCGCCCCCACGAGGACATGTTCTTCCGACCAGGAGCGATGCCCATCGGACCAGTCCAGGCCGCGGCCCCGCCCCTCCATCCAGATCGTGGCGAGCACGGTCTGGAACCACAGGAAGAGGCTGGCGACGAAGGTCAGGAACAGGAGCGCGCTCGCTCGCGCCCTTGCCAGCACGTAGAGCTCGACCGCGAGGAACGCCGGAAACACGAAGGACAGGAACGTCGCGTTCAGGAGCCCCGTACGGTACTCCAGGTAGAGCCAGAGCAGTGAGAGCAGGCCGCTCAAGAGGGTGAGCCAGGGGCTGCACAGCAATACCGCGAACGGCAGGCTGCCGAGCGCCCACCAGAACACGCCGTCCGGCATGTGCTCGCCGAGGTGATAGATCTGGGCGATGAGGATGATCGAGGCGCCGTAGAACAGGTTGCCGAGTACGAACAACCCGGTGGCGAGCGACGTCCGGTCCGCCAGATGATGCCGCAGCGCGAAGGCGTGCGTTCCGGCCGTCAGGGCAAGCAGTCCCCCCATCCGCACCGCGCGCGGGATCGCGTCCCAGTTCGCCCCGATCACGGTGATGAGGGCGAGCCCGATGAACACGAACCCGAGGACCACCAGCACGCGGTAGGCGGTCGAGCGGCTCCGTATCTCGTCGTAGTCCACCCCATAGAGACGGCAGATCGCGCGGGCCTGCTCGACGGAGATGAGGTCCCGCTCGACCCAGGACGAGATCTCCGTCGCGAGGTCCTTCTTGAGCAGGCGGATCAGCCGCATTTCCGCGTGCTCCCGGTCGATGTCGGATGCGCGCGGGTCGGATCGCGCCTCAGCGCGGACTGAGCCGCACGGCCCGCCGGCCCGGGCCGCGGGACGTTCGCCGGGGCACTCCCGGGCGCCGCCGGAGGTCTGCCCGAACTGGCAGATCCGGATCCATCGGAACTGGCAGCTCCGACGGCGTCAGGACGTATCTCGGGCCTCGGGCCGGGTGCCGGGGTACTCCACCGAACCGGCAGCTCCGATCCGGTCTCCGGCGGCTCTCCCGAGTCCGCGCGCGCCTCCCCCGAATGGATGTGGCTGAACGAAGGCACAGGCCTTCCCGGCGGGCGATTCACGCGGCGGCGGCCGTCCGTCCGATGAACGCACCCCGGCGCGGCAGCACCATGACCGCCGCGAGTATGGCGCACGCCGCGACGGCCATCACCACGAAGAGGCGGCCGAATCCCCAGCTCCCATGAATCCAGGCAATGAGCGGGAGGGTCGACGCGCTCACGGAGAACGTCACGATGTAGCGGACGGAATAGACGCGGCTTCGCCACTCGCTCTTCGTGATCCGCCCGATGAGCACGTCGTTGATCGGGATCTGCCCGAACACGACGAGCATGAAACCGACTGCCACGATGAGGGCGGCGACCCCGGTGAGCTGGTACATGATCGCGAAGAACGCCGCCTGCAGCCCCGCGACGAACGCGAAGACGGTGCGCAGCGAATGGTGGTCGACGAGATAGCCGACGGCGAGCTGCGCGAAGGCGGCCACCGTGAACACCCCGAACGCGTAGCCCCCGATCGCGGTGGCGGAGCCGGCAAGATCGGCGAGCCGCTCGTCGAAGATCTTCGGCAGCGCGAACGTGGTGCTCTGGAAGATGAGGCCGCCGATCGCGGTGGTGAACATGATGATTGCGAGCACCCGCACGAACGTCGCGCGCTCGACGGGCGATACGCCGCCGCCCGAGGCGCTCTTCGCGAATCCGCCGCCCGCGCGCCCGGCTGCCGCCCGTCCGCCGCGCCCGGACCACACGAAGCCGGCGTAGGCGAAGCCGAGGCCGATGGAGATCACCCCGGGCAGCACGAACGCGTTGCGCCAGCCCGCGGTGTCGATGAAGTAGCCGGTGAGGAGCGCCGCGCACGCGACCCCCAGGTTGCCGAAGATCCCGTTGATCGCGAGCGGCACGCCCGTCTTCTCCCGGCCCTGGATGACCAGGGCAAGGCCGACCGGATGGTAGATCGCGGCGAACAGACCAATCGCCGCCAACCCCAGCGCGATTTCGATCGGAGACCCCGCGAGGGCGGTCAGGATCGAGCTCGCGCCGATGCCGAAGAAGAAGATCACGATCATCCCTTCCCGGCTCCACTTGTCCGCGAGCCAGCCGGCCGGGATCGCGCCGATCCCGAATGCGATGAAGCCCGGGGTCGCGTAGGGGATGAGGGCCGCGTAGCTCATGCCCCACTCGCCGGCGAGCCGCAGC
Source organism: Gammaproteobacteria bacterium (assembly GCA_965223775.1). GTDB lineage: Bacteria > Pseudomonadota > Gammaproteobacteria > HK1 > HK1 > JAJDXW01. The sequence goes on from OZ245021.1 coordinate 1,031,186, forward strand.
GCGGCGACCGTCGCGAAGATGAGCATGAAGAAGTGATCGACGAAGTGTCCCGCGTTCAGGAACAGGAAGCTGAGGCGTGGGCGCGGCATATCGGCAATTCCCGAGCGGGTCATCGACCATGGCCCCGGCCGGGGGGTTGTGGGACCGCGGCCAGGAGCATAATCCAATTATCGCACCTCCGAGGGCGCGCCAGAGGCGGCGGGTATTGGAGCGAAACGGTCTCGGTCGGATTTGCCGCGGCCATGCCGGGGGCATCGTCGTTGCCGGTCCGCTACGGGCTGGGCCGGTCTCCGCGGTCGCGGTCGGCCGCCGGCAGAAAGGGATCGATTGGCTGTCGCTTCCGCAGCGCAACCCGTCCCGCAAGCGAAGCAGGGACTGCGGAGCGTAGCGGGCAGCCGGCACGCGCGCGTTCGACGCGGCTCAAGGGAGTACGGCCCGCAACCGGGGCGAGCGAAGCGAGGGCGCCGGCGAAGCTGCGAAGCGCGAAGCAGAACGCCGCGGTAGCGGGACGAACGGACCGAAAGAGCGCTTGCGCGCTGGCTGAAGTCGTAGCCGACACTCGCGCGTTCGCGCTGTCGAAGCGGCTTGAGGGAGTACGGCCCGCTACCGCGAGGGGATCGGCGTCCGCAGCAGGAGATCGGTGAACCATGCGGGTTAAGATGGCGCCGCCGTCCCTGAGACCTCCATATGGAAGCGCATCCCGCCGCGCCCCCGCGCCCGGCCGAACCGCCGCGCGTGATGATCCTCATCACGGTGTCGGCGTGCACGATGCTCTACGCGCTCACGGTCACCATCGTGAACGTGATCCTGCCCCAGCTCCAGGGTGCGCTCTCGGCGACCCCGGAGCAGGTCTCCTGGGTCGTCACCCTCAACGTCATCGCCACCGCGGTGGCGACGCCGATGACGGGATGGCTGGTAGCGCGTTTCGGCCAGCGCCGGGTCATCCTCTGGAGCGTCATGCTGTTCGCCGTGAGCTCGCTCCTTTGCGCGACGGCCGAGAGCCTCGTCCCGCTCCTCACGTACCGTATCGGCCAGGGGATCTTCGGGGCCCCCCTGGTTCCCCTCGGCCAGGCCATCATCATCGCGACCTATCCGCCCGACCGCCGCGCCGCGGCCCAGGGGATGTTCGGGATGGCGGTGGTGATCGGCCCTGCCGTCGCGCCCGCCATTGGCGGCTATCTTGCCGAAGAGTACAACTGGCGGTGGGTCTTCCTGCTCATTCTCCCGCTCTGTGCGGCGGCGTTCACCCTCGCCTTCATCTTCATCCGGGACAACACGCGCGGCGAGCGGTTGCGTCTCGACTGGACCGGCTTCCTTGCCTTCTCCATCGCGATTGTCTGCGCGCAGTTCATCATCGACCGGGGCGAGCGCGAGGACTGGTTCGATTCGCTCCAGATCCTGACCTTCGCCGGTATTCTGATCGCGGCCATCTGGGTGTTCCTCGCCCATACCGCGACCGCCAAGAACCCCTTCATCAATCCCGCCCTGTTCCGGGACCGCAACTTCACCATCGGGCTCATCCTCGTCTTCGTGTACGGGATGCTCAACTTCACCCCGACGGTGCTCCTCCCCCCGATGCTGCAGAACCTCATGGGCTATCCGGACTCCATGATCGGGACCCTGCTCGCCGCCCGGGGGGCGGGGATGATCATCGGATTCTTCATCTCCGCCCGCACGGGAGGTCTCGATCCGCGGATCGGGATGATCGTCGGTCTCGCCATGATTGGATGGAGCGGCTGGAACATGGCTCTGTTCAACCTGGACGTCGATCCCTGGTCCGTCGCCTGGAACAGCGTCCTGCAGGGGATCGGCACCGGGCTGATGTGGGTGCCGCTGTCCATGGTGGCATTCGCGACCCTTCCGATCCGGATGCTGCCCGAGGCGTCCGCGCTCTTTCACCTGCTCCGCAACTTCGGGTCGAGCTTCTTCATTTCGGTCAGCGTGCTCGCGGTCGTGCGCACGGCCAAGGTCCGGTACGCCGAGCTCGCCGAGTACGTCACGCCGTATGCCGAAGGGATCCGGCTCCCCGAGGTGGGTGGAATGTGGTCTTTCGAGACGGTGCCCGGGCTTGCCCGGTTCGGGGCGGAGGTCAACCGCCAGGCGATGATGGTGGGCTACTCGAACTCCTTCGCCTTGTACGCGGCGCTCGCGTTCGTCACCCTTCCGCTCCTGCTGTTCGTCCGCATCAGGCGAAGGGGGATCGGGTGACGGTGCTGGCGCCGGGTTCACTTCGGGCGGACGCGGGCCGGCGAGGGGCCGGGGCGCCGGTTCGGCACTCTCGATGCAAGGAAGCGTCCGAGATGCATACTGAGATGCATACCGCGATGCATACCGCGATGGATACCGCGATGGATACCGAGATTCGTACCGGGATGAAACGCCGGAGAGCGCCGGGTTGATCGGCCGGTCGATCCCGCGGGTCGAGGACGCGGCTCTCGTCACCGGAGAAGCCGAGTTCGCGGACGACGCTCCGCTTGCGCCCGACGCGGGCCACGCCTGCTTCGTGCGCTCGCCCTGGCCGCACGCCGATATCTTGGGCGTCGATGCGGGCGAAGCGCTCGCGATGGACGGGGTGTACGCGGTTCTCACCGGGCCGGCGGCCGCCGCCTGGTCGGACCCGCTCCTGGTCGGGGTGCGCGCGCCGGTGGAGCACCGCTGCCTCGCGACCGGCCGCGTGCGGTACGCCGGGGAGCCGGTCGCGGTGGTGGTGGCGCGCGACCGGTACGTCGCGGAGGACGCGGTGGAGCGGGTGGAGGTCGAGTACGCGCCGCGGCCCGCGATCGTCGACCCCCGGGAGGCCCTCGGCGAGTCGGCGCCGCTGCTCCACGAGGCGATGGCCTCGAATCTCGTCCACGAGCGGAGCTTCCGCTACGGCGACCCCGAGGCCGCGTTCCGGGCCGCGCCGCACCGGGTCGAGGTCGAGGTCCGCTATCCGCGCAACGTCTGCACGCCGATCGAGGGGGTCGTGGTCACCGCGGCCTGGCTGCCGGGCGAAGGCGTCTACGAGGTCCATTCCAACTTCCAGGGGCCGTATTCGCTCCATCCCGTGATGGCGCGGGCGCTCCGGGTGCCGGGTTCGCGCCTGCGGCTTCGCGCCGCGCGGAACTCCGGCGGGAGCTTCGGCGTCAAGCAGTCCGCCTTCGTCGACATCGTGGCTCTCGCGCTCGCGGCCCGCGCCGCCGGGCGGCCGGTGCGCTGGGCGCAGGACCGGATGGAGAACCTCTCCGCCGCCACCTCGGCCACGAACCGCGTGGTCCGGCTCGAGGCGGCGGTCGAGGGAGACGGGCGGGTGCGGGCGCTCGGCTACGACCAGATCGAGGACTGCGGCGCCTACCTCCGCGCCCCGGAGCCCGCCACCCTGTATCGCATGCACGGCCTCATGACCGGCGGCTACGACGTCAAGCATCTCGCGGTCCACAACCGGGTGGTGCTTACCAACAAGACGCCGACCGGGCTCAATCGCGGGTTCGGCGGCCCCCAGGTGTTCTTCGCGCTCGAGTCGCTGATGCGCCGGATTGCGGAAGAGCTGGACCTCGACCCGCTCGACGTCATTCGCGCGAACCTGGTTCCCTCCGGCGCCATTCCCTACCGGGCGGCGGCCGGCGCGCGCTACGATTCGGGGGACTTCCCGGCGCTGGTCGATCGGACGGTGGCCGAGGGCGGGCTCGACGATCTGCTCGCCCGCCGGCGCGCGGCCCGAAGCGAGGGGCGGCTCTACGGGGTCGGGTTCGCCGTGATCGTCGAGACCAGCATCTCCAACATGGGCTACATCACCACCCTGCTCGCTCCGCAGGTGCGGGCACGGACCGGTCCCAAGGATGGCGCGGTGGCGACCGCGACGGTGAGTCTCGACCCGGGCGGCGCGGTGACCGTGACCGCGGCCTCGGCGCCCCAGGGCCAGGGCCACCGCACCGTGCTCGCCCAGGTGGTGGCCGCGGTCCTCGGGCTCGCCCCGGACGAGATCGTCGTCAACCTCGAGCACGATACCCAGACCCAGCCGTGGTCGATCGCCTCGGGCAACTATTCGAGCCGCTTCGCGGGGGCGGTGGCGGGGGCGGCCCATCGCGCCGCGCTCCGGGTTCGCGAACGCCTCGCGGCGGTGGCCGCGCGCGAGCTCAATGCCCGGCCCGATCGGCTCGTCTTCGCGGCGGGGCGGGTCCAGTCGCTGGACAACCCCGACAACGCCATCGCGCTTGCCCGGCTCGCAGGCGTCTTCCACTGGTCGCCATCGTCGCTCCCGGAGGGCGTGGAGCCGGGGCTCCGGGTGACCGAGATGTGGTCGCCGCCCGCGCTCGCTCCACCCGACTCCAAGGACCGCATCAACGGGGCCGGCGCCTATGCCTTCGTGTTCGACTACTGCGGCGTCGAGGTGGACCCGGTGACCGCCCGCGTGCGCATCGACCGCTACGTGACCGGCCATGACTCGGGGGTCCGCCTGCACCCCGCGATGGTGGACGGGCAGATTCGGGGGGCGTTCGCGCAAGGTGTGGGGGCGGCGCTCTACGAGGAGCTCCGCTACGATGCCGACGGCACCTTCCTCTCCGGGACGCTCGCGGACTACCCGATTCCGACCGCGTGCGAGGTGCCGGCCCCGGTCATCATCCACCACGACCTGCCGTCCACCGTCACCCCGCTCGGCGCGAAGGGAGTGGGCGAGGGGGTGTCGATGAGCACCCCGGTGTGCATCGCGAACGCGGTCGCGGATGCCCTCGGAATCGGCGAGACGCCGGCTCTTCCCCTGCTCCCCGCGCGCCTTGCCCCGCACGTCGCGGCCGCCCTGCGGCGCCGCGGCCAGGCGGAGTACGGGGCGCGGGACGAGTCGAGCCTCGGAGGGAGCCGCGAGAGAGGGAGCGGGGACGAATCGAGGAGGGGCCGCGGCCAAGGCCGCACGGGAGAGCGTTCGTGAAGCCGGCGCCGTTCGACTACCTTCGCCCGGCCGGGGTCGAGGAGGCGCTCGCCGCCCTCGGCGAGGCCGGGGACGACGCCCGAGTCCTCGCGGGGGGCCTCTCCCTCGTCCCGATGATGAACTTCCGGGTGGTGACCCCGGCGGTGGTGATCGACATCGGCGGGCTCGGAGCGCTCCGGGAGGTGGTGGACCACGGCACGGAGATCGCGATCGGCGCCGGGGTCGCGCAGGCGGCGCTCGAGCGCTGGCCGGACCTCGCTCGCCGCCTGCCGCTCCTCGCGGAGGCATTCCCCCACGTCGGGCACTACCCGACCCGGGCGCGCGGCACGGTGGGCGGCTCCATCGCCCACGCCGACCCGAGCGCCGAGCTCCCCCTCGCCCTCGCGGTGCTGGACGGAACGGTACGGCTTCGTTCGGCGGGCGGCGCGCGCGTGGTGCCGGCGCGCGCGTTCTTCGAAGGGCCCCTCACGACCGCGTGCCGGGAGGACGAGATGGTGGTCGCGACCCACTGGCCGTGCGCCGTGCCGGGCGTGCGGTACGCCTTCGACGAGGTCGCGCTTCGCCACGGCGACTTCGCGATCGCCGCCTGCGCGGCGTTCGTGGACGAGGATCGGACGGTCGTCGGATTCGCCGGGGTGGCGGATAGCCCGGTTGTCCGCGAATGGCCGCGGCTCGCGGGCAATGCGCTCGACGATGCCCTCGCCGAGCTCGCGACGGAGCTTGAGATCGTCGACGACGGCGACGGCGGAGCCGCGTACCGGCGCGGGCTCGTCCGCACCCTCGGCCGGCGGACGGTCGATCGGGCCGCGGCCGGCCCTCCCGCCGCCGGTGCGGAGCGTGCGGATGCCCCGCCGCCCCCTGCACGGCGGTACGAATCGCCGCGGCCGGGCGAACCTCCGACCGCACCGGGACCGGGGAACGGCGGTACGTTCGATAGCCGGGAGAGGGACCCGGCGAACCTTCGTCTCGGAACGACGGGACGCCGGCCGGCTGAAGTGAGTGAGCGGGTGTCCTGGGAGCGCGGGCTTCCAGCCCGCTCGGACAACCGCGTGACCTCGGTTCACCGCGGGCTGGAAGCCCGCGCTCCCGGGACGCCGCCGCATGAAACCGGGCACGAGTGGCAACGGCAGGGTGCTTCGGAGAGCCCGAAGGCCGACCCCGAGCCGGCCGGCGGCGGCGAGACGGAGCCGCCGCCTCGCCCGGGCGGGCGGCTTCGCGCCGGCGAACGCCACCTCGTCGAGTTCGTGCTGAACGGGGAGCGATGCGCCGCGGAGGCGCCCCCCCGCCTGCTCCTCAGCGACTTCCTGCGTGGCGCGTTCGGGCGAAGGGGCGTCCATGTCGGATGCGAGCACGGCGTATGCGGCGCGTGCACCGTGCGCCTCGACGGGGCGCCGGCCCGCGCCTGCCTCGTGTTCGCAGTCCAGGTGCAGGGGCGGCGCGTGGACACCGTGGAGGGCCTCGCCGGCGCGCACGGGATGCATTCGCCGCTCCAGGAGGCGTTCCGCCGGCACCATGCGCTGCAGTGCGGGTACTGCACTCCGGGTATCCTGATGACCATGACGGAATGGCTCGAGCGGCTCGCGGCGCAAGGCCGTGCGCCGGGCGAGGAGGAGGTGCGGGCGGTGCTGAGCGGACACCTTTGCCGTTGCACGGGCTACGAGCCCATCGTCGCCGCGGTGCTCGACGCGGCGGCCAGGCAGGCCCCCGATGCCTGAGATTCGACGGGCGATCATCGCGCCGGGGCCGGGGCCGGGGCCGCCGGAGCCGGGCGGTGCCTGATCTCGGGCGGGCGTTCCTCGCGGCGGCGGCCCGAAGCCCCGCCTCCTGCGCCGTCGTGGACGGGAACCGCCGCGTGACCTACGCCGGCTGGATCGAGCGGATCCGCCGGGCGGTCGCGGGGCTCGACGCGCTCGGGCTCCGCCCCGGCGACCACCTCGTCACCTTGCTCCGCAATCGGCTCGAGGCCGCCACCTTGCATTGGGCGTGCCAGTTCGCGGGCGTGGTCATCACTCCCGTCAACTGGCGGGCCACCCGCGACGAGCTCGACTACGTGATTGGCGACGCGCACGCCCGCGCCCTCGTGTACGAGCCGGCATCGGCCGAGGCCGCGGCGGCGCCGGCGGCCGCGACCGTTCCGCGCATCGCGATCGACGGCTCGGCCGTCTCGGTCGTCTCGGCCGACTCCTGGGAGCAGGTATTCGAGACCGAAGCGCCGGCCGCGGAGCCGAGTGCGGAGCCTGGCGCTCGGGTCACCCCTCGGGCCGCGGCCGAGGACGTCTCCGTCATGCTCTACACCTCCGGAACCACCGGCCGCGGCAAGGGGGTCCCGCGCCGCCACCGGGCGGAGCAGGCGGCAGCGCTCGCCCACATCGCGCACCACCAGTACGCCTTCGGCGAGTCCACCCTGGGGGTCATGCCCCTCTACCACACGATGGGAGTGCGCTCGCTCCTCGCCTCGGCCTTTCTCGGGGGCTGCTTCGTCTGCCAGCCGCGCTTCGATGCCGCGGCCGCGCTCGACCTCATCGAGGCGGAGCGGATCACTGCCCTGTACCTGGTGCCGACCCTGTACCACGACCTCCTGAGCCACCCGGAGTTCACCCCCGAGCGCGTGTCGAGCGTGCGCCGGGTCGGCTTCGCGGGCATGCCGATGACGGATGCGCTGGTGCGGCGGGTGGAGGAAGGCTTCCGGCCCCGGCTCTTCGTCAATCACTACGGCTCGTCGGAGGTCTTCACCTTCACCATCGCTCAGGAGGCGGCGCGCAAGCCGGGCTCCGCCGGCCGGGCCGGCCTCAACCAGGAGGTGCGGGTGGTGCGCCTCGGCTCGACCGATCCCGACGACGTGGTCGCGGGACCCGGCGAGGAGGGCCAGGTCGCGGTCCGCCTCGACCACGACGAGGCGTTCGACGGGTACTGGCGCCGCCCCGACGCGGACGCGAAGGCGCTCCACCAGGGCTGGTACTTCACCGGCGACACCGGGTACCGGGACGCGGAAGGGGACCTCTTCGTCACCGGCCGGGTCGACGACATGATCATCAGCGGCGGCGAGAACATCACCCCCGTGGAGGTCGAGAACGTGCTCTCCCTGCATCCCGCGGTGGCCGAGGTGGCAGTCGCCGGGCTCCCCGACGATCGCTGGGGGCAGCGGGTGGCCGCGTTCGTGGTCCGGCGCGAGCCGGTCGCGGATGGAGCGCTCGACGAGCATTGCCGGGCGTCGACCCTCCCGGCCTTCAAGCGGCCGCGAGCCTACACGTTCCTGCGCGAGATCCCGAAGTCCCCGGTCGGCAAGATCCTCCGCCGGCGTCTCGTGGCCGGCGAGTACGAGCCGGTGGACTGACCGTGCGTCGCGGGCGGCAACCGGCAGCGATGGGCGAATTTTTTCGACCGGGGGGGAAGAACGGGGGCGCCGCGTCCGCCCTTGGCCGAGAATCGGACCGTTCGGGTCGCGGCGCCGCAATCGCAGAGCGGGCGATACGGGCCGGGCGCCCGGTCCTCGCCCGCGAGGGTCGAGGCCCGAGGGCACGCAGGCCTAACCCGGAAAAATCACCGATTTTCGTCGCGAGGGCGCCGCGAAGCTGCGAAGCAGAATGCCGTGGTAGCGGGTCGCACGGACCTCAAGAGCGCTTACGCGCTGGCGAAGGCGTAGTCGACACTACGTCGAAGCGGCTTGAGGGAGTACGGCCCGCTACCGCGAGCAGATTGGCGTCCGCAGCAGGAAATCGGTGATTTTTCCGGGCTAAGCTCGGGCACGTATGGCAGGGACCCGTGCGTCGGGTGGGCGCCGTCCCGCTGAACGAGTGGACGATGCGATGCGCACGCGGGTGACCGGAAAATGCGGGGAGATCCAGCGAGGCTGCGCCTCAGACCGACGAGAGGTGTTCGAAGCCACCCGACGGTTCTCCAACCCCCGGCGCGCCGTACCAAGAGAAATGCCTGCATTTCTTCTGGTAGCAGCCTCGTACGTTTCAACCACGCAACGCCTCTGCAAACTTGACTCAAGGTCGCGGTGCCTCAAGGAGTCCAGGAGAAGAAATGAAGATCGGGAGAGCGGGGACATGACAAGGGCCTTTCGGAGCACGGTCGCGAGCGTCGTCGAGAAGCTCGACGGCTTCCGGGTGGAGATCGACCCTGAGCGCGAGCGGGCGGACGTCGTGCTGCGCCGCCCGCCCCTCAACATCGTGCGGATGCCGCAGCGCGACCAGCTCCGCCTGGTGTTCGAGGAGCTCGACCGGGACGCGGAGGTGCGGATCGTCGTGCTCCGGGCCGAGGGCGAGCACTTCTCGAGCGGCGGCGAGATCCCCGGCTTCCTGGAGCGAAGCCCGGAACACGTCTCCGAGCTCGCCCGGAACGTGGCCGCGCCGGAGCGCTGCCGCAAGCCGGTCGTCGCGGCCATCCGCGGCTACTGCTTCGGGGTCGCCTTCGAGCTCAGCCTCGCGTGCGACTTCCGGATCGTGTCCGAGACCGCCGTCGTCGGCCTGCCGGAGCAGCGCATCGCCATGGTCCCCGGCTCAGGGGGGTCGATACGGCTCCTCCACATGATCGGGGTCGCGCGGACCAAGGACATGGTCATGCGTTCGCGCCGGCTCGCGGGACCGGAAGCGCTCGACTGGGGCATCGCGACGACGTGCGTCGCGGACGGCGATCTCGAGTCCGCGACCGATGCCCTCGTGGACGAGCTTCGCGGCTTTTCCCCCCTCGCCCAGCGCGCCGCCAAGGACGTGCTCAACACCGCGCAGCACACCACCCTCCAGGCCGGGATCGAGATTGAGGGCAACACCTACGGGCGGCTTCGGTCGTCGGCCGACTTCCGGGAAGGGGTCGCGTCGTTCGTCGAGAAGCGCCGGCCCGTGTTCACCGGTGAGTGACGCGGCCATGCGCAACGACCCGGTGCCGACGCTGCGCGGCTGGCTGGACCGGCTGGAGGCGTCCGGGCGGCTCGCCCGCGCCCGGCCCGGCATACCGCTCCGGTTCACCCTCGCCGCGCTCGCGAAGCGCCTCGACGGCCGGCGGGCGACGTACTTCCCCGAGCCGGACGGGCGCCACTCGATGCCCGTCGTTTCCGGGCTCGTATCGACCCGCTCCTGGATCGCGGAGGCGCTCGGCACCGACGAGGCGGGCCTCCTCGACTGCTATCAGCGGGCCATCGAGTCTCCTCTCCCCTGCCGGGAGGTGGAAGACGGTGCGCCCGTGCAGGAGGAGGTCAGCCGGGAGGTGGACCTCGAACGCGACCTCCCGATACCCGTCCACAACGAGCACGACAGCGGCCCCTACATCACCGCCGGCCTCGTCATCGCGGCCAATCCCGAGACGGGGGACCAGAACGTATCGATCAATCGCCTCCAGGTGAGCGGGCCCGACCGGCTCGGCATCCTCATGCTCCCGCGCGACCTGCACCGGTTCTACGACGCGGCGGAAGCGCGCGGCGAGGCGCTTCCGGTCGCGGTGGTCATCGGCGTGGACCCGGCCACCCTGCTCGCCTCCCAGGCCATCGTGCCGCTCAACGCGGACGAGCTCGAGGTCGCGGGGGCGCTGCAGGGCGCGCCGCTCCCCGTGGTGCGCTGCGTCACCAATCCGGTGCGGGTGCCGGCCGATGCCGAGATCGTGATCGAGGGCCGCCTGCTCCCCCACGAACGCGCGCCGGAAGGGCCGTTCGGCGAGTTCCCCCAGTACTACGGGCCGGCGGGCGACCGGCAGGTGCTGGTGGTCGATGCGGTGACGCGCCGGCGCGATGCGCTCTTCCACACCATCGTGCCGGCCGCGATGGAGCACCTGCTGCTCGGGGCCATCCCGCGCGAAGCGTCGCTGCTCTCGCTCCTGCGCCGGAGCTTCCCGAGCGTCCTCGACGTCCATCTGCCGGCCGGCGGGGTGTGCCGGTACCACCTCTACGTGCAGATCCGCAAGCGCTGGGACGGCGAGCCGCGCAACATCATGATGGGTGCGTTCGCGGGCCACGCGGACATCAAGCAGGTCGTGGTGGTGGACGAGGACGTGGACGTGCACGACCCGCAAGCGGTGGAATGGGCGGTGGCGACCCGGTTCCAGGCCGGGGAGGACCTCGTGGTCGTCCCCGGCGCGCAGGGCTCGCGCCTCGACCCCTCCGCCCGGGAGGGGAGGGTGGACAAGATGGGACTCGACGCCACCCGGCCGCTCGGCGCGGACCCCTTCCGGTTCACCGTGGTGCACGTCCCCGGCGAGGACGACCCCGAGGTCGAGCGCTGGCTCGAGACCGACTGACGGGGTGCCGGCCGGTCCCTTCCGCCGCCGCGGGCGGGGGGGGAATTTCATTCCCACGCCATGCTTTTTACGATGTGATACATCGCGCGAACCGGCTCGCATCGTGCTCGCGGCCCGGGGCGCGGAGGTACGGTGCGCCGGGCCACGGTCCGGACGGTCGGCGGGATCGCCCGCGAATAGGCTATGATGGCGCTGCCTGCCCGAAGGCAGGGGAGAGGGTGATGCTCATACTGACGCGGCGAGCGGGCGAAACCCTGGTCATCGGGGATGATGTCCGAGTCAAGGTACTCGAGGTCAAGGGCCAGCAGGTGCGGATCGGGGTGACCGCTCCGCGCGAGGTGGCGGTGCACCGCGAGGAAATCTACGACCGAATCCGGCAGGGTGAGGCGGCGAGCCGGGAAGGGGCCGACGAATGAGTTGACGGCCGCCGATGCCCGTGTTCGCGGGGAGGCGTCCGCCACGAGCCGAACTGCGACCGGCATCCGGAATACGGCGGTTCGCCCGGCGCTGCCCTCCTGCGGAAGACGGCGGGGCTCGTCCCTCGGGGCAGGTACGTCAGCTCGTTCCGGACCGTCCGGCGCGCGCTCGACGGTCCCTCTGCGAAGACCCTCCGGCCGGTTCCCGGGGTTGCGTGCGGTTGCTCCCGAACCGCCGCGGTCGTTCCGGATGCGCTTCGCGCCTTGGCGTCGCGCCGGTTTCGTTGCCGGCCTCGCCACCGCCTCGGTTCGCGGGAGTTTCCATGGCGAGTGGCGCCCCGCGCGGGCCGCGCCGCCCCCCACTTCACTGTCCCCCGCCGCGCCCGCGCCGACCTCCGTCTCCCCGCCCCCCCGCCGCGCAGGTACCTGCTCCGAATCACCGGCGCCGGGTCCGCGCAACCCGCCGCCGCCCTGCCTGAGGAGAGCTTCCTTCGATGTACCTGACACGCCACCGGACATCCCACGGACCGCGCTGGGCGGTGGACGGGCACTGGCTGCCCGAGGGGTTTCGTCTCGATCGCATGCTTGAGCACCCGCTCCGGGAGATCTGCGATTCGCTCGCCGGCGCGCGTACCGGCGACCCGGCCACGGGCACCCTGCTCGCCCCGATCGAGGATGACCAGGAAGTGTGGGCGGCGGGTGTCACCTACCTCCGCAGCCGGGAGGCCCGGATGGCGGAGTCCGATACCGCGGACGTCTACGACCGGGTCTACGAGGCCGAGCGGGTCGAGTTGTTCTTCAAGGCCAACGGGTGGCGGGTGATGGGCCACGGCGGCCGGGTCCGGGTCCGGCCCGACAGCACCTGGGACGTGCCGGAGCCGGAGCTCGCGCTCGTGCTGAACCGGGCGGGAGAGATCGTCGGCCATGTCGCCGGTAACGACGTCTCCTCGCGCAGCATCGAGGGCGAGAACCCGCTCTATCTGCCGCAGGCGAAGGTCTACAACGGTTCCTGCGCGCTCGGCCCGGGCATCGTGATGACCGGGCCGGACGCGATGCGCGACTTGTCCGTCCGGCTCGTCATCGAGCGCGGCGGCAAGCCGGTGTTCGAGGGCGAGACCCGTACCTCGCAGCTCAAGCGTTCGCTCGAAGAGATCGCGAAGTGGCTCTTCGCCGATCTGGACTTCCCGGGGGGCGCGTTCCTCATGACCGGCACGGGCGTCGTGCCACCCGACGAGTTCACCCTGACGCCGGGCGACGCCGTGCGCATCCGCGTCGGCGATCTCGTGCTCGAGAACGAGGTGGAATGAAGCCACGCAAGCTTCGGTCGAGCAGGCCGGTTTCTTTCCGGAACGGATAGATCGACCGAGTGCGCGGACTTGCCGCGGGCGGATCCGGGCGGTACGGTGCGCGATTGAGGTGCCTGCGTCCGGCAGGGATGTGATCCGCTGGAGGGCCAGTCGATCGGCGAAGCGGCCAAGGGCGGTATGAAGCTCCGAATCCCCAAGCTCCACGAGGACGATCCCGCGCGGCCGATGACGGGCGAGGAGCGTGACCAGGCACTGCGTCTCGCCTGTCGGGCGGCAGTTCGCTTGCTGGATGACCAGGCGATTGACAGCGAGGAAGTTGCACCCGCCGTCAGGGATGAACAGGTGCCGTTGCCGAAGTCCTCGCGGCGGTTGATTCGCCGCCTCGCAACGGAGCGCCGCGAGCGCATTGCCGCGAGACGAAGTGCCCGACAGACCTGATGCCGCCACGCTTGCCCGGCGTCTCGCGGACGCCCTGGATGCCGAGGACCTCTCCTACGCCATCGGCGGCGCGCTGGCGCTCGGCCACTACACGCCGCCCCGGGCGACCGTGGACGTGGACCTCAACGTGTTCATCGCGGTCCCCGAAGAGATCGACACGCTCCTCGGTTGTCTGCAAAGGTGCGGCTTCGAGCCGGACGATGTATCGACGGTGGAGCGAACCGCCGTCGAAGAAGGTCAGTTCAGAGGACGAATTCATGGTATGCGCCTTGATGTATTCGTGCCTGCCATCGACTTGTACGCGAGCCTGGAGCGTGGCAGACGGCAGGTCAGCTTCGCCGGCAGACCGGGCTGGATTGTCGGGCCGGAAGACCTGGCTACGCTGAAGATGCTGTTCTTTCGCCGCAAGGACCTGGCGGATGTCGAAGCGCTCGTCCGCGCCCTGGGCGACGGTCTCAACAGGGCTGGCGTCCGCGCCCGGTTGGTGGAGATGATGGGCGACAAGGACGAACGCGTCCGCGAGTGGGATGCAATCGTCGCGGACTGCGAGGGCTGACGGCCAAGTGGAGGGTGCGGATGTCGGGAAACCGGTGCACCTGGGTGAGGTTGAGGGCGCTCAGCCAAAAAGCACTGACGTACGGACCGCTTCGTGCTCTACGTTGGGGTCAAGAAGACTCCTCCACCGGCCTTGCATTCTCCGAATCGCCTCTACACGAAGGTCCTTCTCGAAGCAGTCAAGCGGATCGATCAGTTCTGCGAGGTCGACTGCAACCCGTCAGCCAATTTCCTTCTGGCGCTTGACGAACACGATCAGCGAGCAGCGTTGATTGGCGAATTCTCGCGAAGCATGTACGCGGGCCCCGAACGGCGTCCGCACCTCATCGAGCCGCTGTTCAACCTCGAAAGCCATCGTTATCAGACCATCCAGGCCGCCGATTGGATTGCGGGCCTCGTGGGACGGCTTGGAGCCCTATGGGCAGATCCGGATACTTATCCTGAGAACTTTGTATTTCTTCGGTATTTCGAACAAAGGCTCAACCGTGTCAGTCGGCGGAGCGGGATCCACACGTCGTTGGAAACATGGCCGCCCATATCGTCCTGCCCCGGGTTCACCGCGTCTTCGCCAACCTCAAGACCTGGGCGCCGGGCGTCTGCCACGGCCTCCGACGCCAACACCTGCAATCCTGCCTCGACGAGTTCGTCTTCCGATTCAACCGGCGCCGATCACGCCACGCCGCCTTTCCCTCCATCCTCCGCATCGGCCTCGAAATCAAGCCGGCGACATACAAAATGTTGATCGAACCGGAGTTACAGGGATAAGCCTTAGCGCGCGTACATGAGCTGTGGGAGGAATAGCACAATCTCGGAAAACACCGTGATCAGCGCGAGCCCCACGATCATGAGGGCGAACATCGGCGCCGCCGCCTTGGAGATGAGCCAGATGTCCCGTTGGGTGATTCCTTGAAGCACGAACAGATTGAGCCCGATGGGCGGGGTGATCATCGCGATCTCCACGACGATCGTGAAATAGATTCCAAACCAAAGAAGATCGATCCCGACCGTCTGCAGCATGGGAAGCACGATGGCCGCCGTGAGGACGAGCATCGAGACTCCGTCCAGGAGACAACCGAGGGCAATGAAGAAAACCGTGAGCACGGCAAGAAGTTCGTAGGAGGTGAGGCCGAGGCTTTGGACCCAGGCCGCCAACTCCGTCGGAATCCCGGTGAAACCCAACGACATGGAGAGGAACTGCGCCGAGACCACGATGAAGGCGATCATGCAAGAGGTGCGCGTGGCGCCCAGGAGACTGTCGCGAAGGACGGTGCGCGTCAGGCTGCCCGTCGCCGCCGATATCGCGAGCGCGCCGATGACGCCGCCCACCGCCGCCTCGGTGGGCGTGGCGATTCCGCCGTAGATTGAGCCGATCACGGCGGCGATGAGAAGCACCACGGGTATCAGCCGACGCGAGTGCCTCAGCTTCTCCACAAGGCTGAGCCGGGCCTCGAGGGGCGGCGCCTTGTCGCGATTGAGGCTCCCCCACACCGCGACGTAGGCCATGAAGAGCCCGACGAGCAGCAGGCCCGGAAGAATGCCCGCGATGAAGAGGCGAGCGACCGATACCTCGGCCACGATTCCGTAGACGATCAGCTGGATGGACGGAGGAATCAGAATGCCGAGCGTCGCCGACCCGGCGAGCGTGCCGATCGACATGCGCTCGTCGTAGCCGAGCTTCTTCAGCTCGGGCACGCTCATCCGTCCGACGGTGGCGCACGTGACCGGAGACGAGCCGGAAACGGCGGCCATGAGACCGCAGCCCAGGACATTGACGTGGAGCAATCGTCCCGGCAGCCACCGCAACCATGGCGCGAGACCGGTGAATAGGTCCTCGGAGAGGCGCGAACGAAACAGGATTTCGCCCATCCACAGGAACAAGGGGAGCGCGGTGAGCGCCCAGTTCCAACTCACCTCCCATACAGAGCTGCTAAGGAGCGGTCCCACCGGTGCCGGACTGAAGAACGCCGCGCCCAAAATCCCTACGCACAGCAACGCGAGCGCGACCCACACACCGCTCGCCAGCAAGATGACGAGGGCCCCCGAAAGAACGACGGCGGCGATCGCGGTCTCAGACATCGGGCGGGCGGTTCTCGCGGGCGCCCGATGCGGCCTCGCCGTACGCCTGTCCGGGCTCGGCCCCAGCGAGGATATTCGCCCCGGAGTCGACCGGCGTCTCGTAGCTCGGGGTCGCGCCCCGAAGGATGCGGACGGCTTCGTCGGCAAAGGCGATGGTCAGCATCATGAGCCCGATGGCCATCCCCATCTCGGGGATCCAGAACGGCACGGCGTGGAGCCCACGGCTGACGTCCCCGAACGTATAGAGCTGCCAACACAAGATCACCGCGTGGTAGGCGAAGTACGCGAGCACCACCGTTCCGAGGCCGCAGCACCAGAGTTCGACCCACTTGCGCCGGGGGCCGGTGACGTTGCGGATCAGGAGGTTGATGCGGATGTGCGCGCCGCTGTGGAACGTGTAGGCAAGCCCGAAGTAGGTGGTGGCGGCCAGGAAAAAGCCGGAGATCTCCGTCGACTCGATCACGATTCCGATGAAACGTCCCCCGACTTGGGAAAGGATGGAGAGGGCGATGCAGACGAGAAAGAGGGCCGCCACGTATCCGCTCGCGAGATAGAACCCGTCGAGCACGCGGCGAACCATGCCGTCACCTACCCTTCGGGTGACTATCGGGCGGACGCAATGGTCCGTTCTCGAGATCCTCGCGGCGGCTGGCCATGAGTCACGACCCCGGGAGCCGCGCGCGCCACGATACCGGACCTGCCGCCACGCCTTCCGACAGAACCGCGCCAGAGGGCGAAGGCCGTCGATCGGGGTGGGGCCGAGTTTCCAAGGGCCCGCACGCCTACTCCCGGGGTCGCGCCTTCGTCTTGTGCTATTTCTCTCCGCTCATGTAGTATTTCTCAACTACCGCCATGGCCCCGGGCGAGGCCTCCTTCTTCCACTCCTCGATGAGCGCCTTACCCACATTTTCGAGTTTCTTCTCCAACTCCGGCCACGCATAGCGAACCGTCATGCCATGTTCCTCGAACGTCTTGAGTGCCTTGGCGTTGTCCTCCTCGCTCATCTTCCAGCCGCGCTCCGTCACTTGCTTGCCCGCCTCGAGAACAACGTTCTGCAGCTTGGGACTCAGCGCCCGGTACGCCGCTTCGTTGACCACGAGGGACTGCTTCGAATGCATGGCCCCGACGAAGAGGTGATGGTCCGTGTAGTCCCACGCCTGCATCACGGTGGCTCCGAAGGACGGGCTCGTGAACATGGCGTCGATCATGCCGGTGGCGAACGCTTGCGTGACCTCGGACCCGGGCAGGATGATGGGCTCGAAGCCCAGGATCTGCGCCATCGTCTTCGTGGGCTGCGAGTAAATCCGGAGCTTCACGCCCTTGGCGTCCCCGAGGCTGGTGATCGGCTTCTTGCTGTAGAAACCTTGGCCGGGCCACGGCGTGAACCCAACAATCTTCAGGCCCCGCTCGGCGAAGAGCTTGTCGACGTAGGGCTTTTGCGCTTCCATCAGCCTCCAGGCGTCGTCGTAACTTGACGCGAATGCCGGCAATGAATCGAGACGGAAGACGGGATCCTCATTTCCGAGATTGACGAAGTCCACTTCGCCCATCTGAATTTGGCCGGTCTGGATGGCGCGTCGAATGGCATCGCGCTTCACGAGCGAGCCATTGCCGGCATAACGGATTTTGAGCTCCCCGCCGCTCTTGGCTTCCACCTCCTCGATGAACAACTTGTAGTTCTGGCTGAAAAAGCTGCTGTCGGGCAGTCCCGTGGCGAGGATCCATTCCGTCGCCGCGGACGCTCCCGTGCTTATTCCGGCGCACAGGACCGCTGACGTCATCAATCTTGTTACGATCGACATGACTTTCACCTCCTCTTCTGGGCCCCCGTTCTTGCTTCGGTGAAGGGGCTCACCGACCAGCTCTTGGGAAGACCCAAATGGTATGGTTTTCGATTAGACGTTTCCAGCGAGCTATTGTCAAATCTGGTGTACGGCGGGTTGGTCATGCGGCGGCTCTGCTGTCCTCGATGAGCTCTATTGCGTCGTTGAACCGGACTCCCTGGATGACCTTCGCGAGCTGTCGGAATCAGCGGAGCCGACGCCAGGATTTCTCTGCGCATCGGCCCATCTTGTAGATCATCGACAGCATGGTCTGGCGTGTGACGCAGCCCTTGGCTCGCGAGCTGCGGTGTCGGATCGTGGGACTCCCCGCCGAGCCGTATCAGACCGAGCCGACGCGGCGCACGCTATGCCGCCCGCGCCGCCGTTTCCCGGTACCAGTCGATGATCTCGGACCCGGTCGCCTTCCATACTTTCCGCCGCCGCATCATGTGGCCGAGCGCCTCGTCGAGAAAGCCGATGCGGCAGGGCTGACCGATCAGCCACGGATGGAGATTGAGGACCAACAGCCGTCCCGTCGCCGCCCCGTCGCGGTACATCACGTCGAACCCCTCCTTTAGTTGGCCGGCGTAGCCGTCGACGGGGAAGCGCCGGTCCCGCAAGGCGAAGATGTCATCCAGCTCGATCATGACCGGCAACGAATATAGCTCGCCCGTGGGCGTGTCGAACCGATAGGGCTGCTCGTCGTTCGCCCAATCGCAAACATAGCGGAATCCGGCCTCGGCAAGGAGCCGGGGCGTGCGGGTCGACTCGCCGTATTCGGGCCCGAACCAACCTTTGGGGACCGAGCCAGTGGCCCGGCGGAGGGCTTCGACCGACCGGGCGATGTATCCGCGCTCCTCGTCCTCGTTCATGTTGCTGGTCACCATCTGCGTCGCCGCCACGCCGTGGGCGATGATCTCCGCGCCCCGCGCCTGGCAATGCTTGACCAGGTAGGGATAGTGGGTCGCGGTCTTGGCATCCATGGCAACGGTCGGCGTGATCCCATGCTTTTCCAGTACGTCGAGCACTCTGAAGATCCCGATCCGGTGTCCGTATTCCCGGTGGGAGATCGTCCAGAACTCGACCAGAGGCCGTTGCATGGCCAAGTGCGAATAGACGTTGGGGGACTGGTAGCTGTCCGCGGGCGGCTCCCATTCGAGATGCTCCAGGTTGACGATGACGCATAGTGCGAGCCGCGCATCGTTTGGCCATTTGAGGGTGGAGCGACTGGGCATCGGAGACCACGCGTAGTGCTCGTGGTCCATCCCGTACAGTCGTTCAGGGGCCATGGTTTCCTCCCGTCAGGACTTGAACTTCGCCAAATGTGCAACCATGGTGTCGTAGCAATTAGCCAAGTAGAACTCAGCGATTTCGTCCGCCGTCGCCATCCACACGTGCTCGTGGGACATGATGTAGTCGAGCGTTTCGTCGAAATAGCGGATGCGATGGGGCTGACCGGTCCAACAGGGATGGATCGCGATACACATGACCCGCCCGCTATCGGCCCCTTCCTTGTAGAGTTGGTCAAACTGGGCCTTGCAGAGTCGGGCGAAGTAGGCGCCGTCGCAAAACGTGCGAAAGACGACACCATCGTTCGTTTCCACCGAGTACGGCACCGAGATGAGGCGGCCAGTCTTCACGTTGATGGGCGTAGGCTGGTCGTCGTGCATCCAATCGCAGTGATAGATGATACCGTATTCCGCAAGCAGATCGGGGGTACGCTCGGTGCACGAGGCGGACGGTCCGAAAAATCCTTTGAGGTCGCGTCCGGTGTACTTTCGGAAGGTCTCGATATTGTCCTGAAGGTAAGCTCGCTCGCCCGCCTCATCGAGAGCGGTCATGTACTCGGAGTTGTAGAAACCATGACTCATGAAGTCCCAGTTCCGCTCGATCATCGCCTTCGCTACCTCGGGAAAATGGTAGAGGACCGAGAGGCTCAGCGATACCGTACAGCGGATGCGATGCTTATCAAGGACCTCCAGCATCCGCCAGAAGCCGACGCGATTGCCGTAGTCGAAATGGGAGTAGCCCTGCACGTCGGGATAGGGCGTGCGCGGCCACGGGTTGCGCTTTCCGTCGAAGACCGGGAGGTACTCATAGTGCTCCACGTTCGGGGCCACCCAGAAGGCCACGCGCGCGCCGTTCGGCCAACGGATCGGCGGCCGTTCGATGATCGGGGAATAGTCGAGGCGATCTGGGGGCAGGGCCATGACGATCTCCCTTGTTTCTACCGGGGCCCGGTCCGCGTGACTACCCTTGGACGGTGCTCTTGATTGAAGATACCATAACGGGCCTTGGAGGATCGGGGCTACAGAAATTTTGGGAGCGCCCGTCGCCCATGGATGGGTCGCGCTTGTCAAGGAGCAAGCCGGGGTCGCATACTTGCTCGCGCTCCGAGGAGAGGGCTCGACGTCGAGAAGGCTCTCCCTGAGCATCGGGGGAGGAAACGATGGACGTCACTTCGCATCTCGCCGGGTTCGCGGCCCGCATTTCCTACGACATGTTGCCCAAGGATGTGCGCGAACAGTCAAGGATGTTCCTGCTGGACGCGGTCGGCATCGGTCTCGGCGCCGTCGATTTCTTTAAGCGAAACGGCGAGCGAAGCCTGGAACGGTATTTGAAGGCCGTCGCTATTCCGGGAACTGCGACGGTTCTGGGGTACGGCGTCCGCACGGTTCCCGACCTCGCCGCCTTTGCCAACGGCACCTTGGCCGAGGCCCTGGATTTCCAGGACTCGAACATGGACGTGGTCACGCACAACGGCAGCCCCATCATCCCAGCGGCCCTTGCCGTCGGCGAGATCCGCAAGGCACCGTGGAGCGCGGTCGCGAGTGCGATCGTCGCCGGCTACGAGGTCCACACGCGGCTCTTGAGCACCATTCAGCCAGGACACTGGTATCGGGGTTTTCAAGGGCTCGGAACGTTCGGGACGTGCGGCGCTGCGGTGGCGGCCGGCCGGCTGCTCGGCCTCGACGCCGACGGGCTTGCCGCGGCGCTCGGCGTCGCCGGGGCGATCATGCCGGTCTCGAGCAGCGACAACGTGTTCAAGGCGTACAGCATCAAGGCATGCATTCCGGGCCAGGCGGCCCGGGCCGGGATCGCGGCGGCGCAACTCGCCAAGGCCGGCTTCGCGGGCGTGCCGCTGGAGGGCGAGCCGCCGCGCCACCACGCACCGCTGCATACGCTGAGCGACGGCCCGAAGCTCGAGCGGGCGCTCGACGGCCTGGACACCACCTGGCACAGTCGGCGCGTCGCCTTCAAGCCGTATCCCGTGGGCCACCTGATCGTCGGCCCGGTGGAGATCATCCTCGACATCGTGGCCAAGCGCCCGATCAAGGTCGAGGACGTCGCGGGGATCGACATCCGCACCTACGATCACGCCGTATTCCGTACCGGCAAATACGCCACGCCGGACAGCGGCTACATCGACGCCCATTTCTCGATCCCGTATTGCGTCGCCGTGGCGTTGATGGATGGGGCCCTGACGCCGCGACAGCTAGCGCGGGAACGCATCCGCGATCCCCGTGTGCACGCCCTCGCCGCGAGCGTAACGCTCACCGAGGACCCCCAAATGAGCAAGGCCTATCCGCACACTTGGCCGGTGGAGCTGACGGTCCGGCTGAAGGGCGGGGGCCGGGTGAGCGGCCGTGTCGACGAAGTGAAATGGTCTCCCGAACGACCCCCAGCCTGGGAGGAATTGGTGGCCAAGTTTCGCATGCTCTCGGACCCCTTGATCGGCGAGGCGAACGCGCAACGCGCCGTCGACACCATCCGGACCATGAAACCGGATGCCCCGTTGGCGCCGCTGCTGAAGCTTCTCGTGGCGCCCGCCCGCGGCCGTGGGCGAAAGGTTGCGGCGGCCCGGAGAGGTGCGGTCCAATGAACGAGCTCCGCTGTCTTTCGGCCACGGGCCAGCTTGGACACGGCATCTTGCGCGCGGCCTTCGCCCGCGGGGTGGAGAACCGGCCCGACTACATCGGGGCCGACATGGGATCAACCGATATCGGCCCCTACTACCTCGGCGCTGGCGAAACCGAATCGGAGCACGGCGTCATCCGCCGGGATCTGGAGTTGGTGCTGCTCGCCGGCCGGCGGCTCGATGTCCCGGTGATCGTCGGCAGCGCCGGCTCCGCGGGCGGCGAGCCTCATCTCGCCGTCACGCTCGACATACTCTTCGAGATCGCGGCGCGCCACAGCCTTTCGTTTCGGCTTGCCGTGATCCACGCCGAAGTCGCCAAGGACTATCTCGTGCAGAAGATCGCAAAGGGCAAGGTCGCCCCGTGCGGCGACTTGCCCTCCCTTACGGCGGAACGCGTTCAAGCTGCCGAGCGACTCGTCGGGCAGATGGGAATGGAGCCGTTTATCCGTGCCCTGGGTGACGGCGCCGACGTAGTGATCGCCGGCCGCGCTTGCGACGCCGCCGTATTCGCCGCCTATCCGGTATTCAAGGGGTTCGACAAGGGACTTGCCATGCACATGGCCAAGGTCGTCGAGTGCGCGTCCTTCGCGGCCGAGCCGGGCGGGCGGGACGCCATCATGGGGTATCTTCGCGACGATCATTTCGAACTTGAGTCCATGAACCCCGCTCGTCATTGCACGCCCTATTCGGTTGCCGCCCACAGCCTCTACGAGCAGCCCGATCCCTTCGAGGTCGTGGAGCCCGGCGGCCGCCTGGACCTGACCACCGCGAAGTTCGAACGCGTCGACGAACGAAAGACCCGGGTCTCGGGCAGTCGTTGGGAGGAGAATCCCACCTACACGATCAAGGTGGAGGGCGTAGAGCGTGCCGGATTCCGTTGCTTCGCCCTCGGTGCCCTCCGCTGCCCCATCGCCGTCGGCCAGATCAAGGACATCACAGCCGACGTGACGGCCATCGTCACCGAAATTCTGGAGGGCGACGTCGATCCTGCCGACTATCGCCTCAAGTACCGCACGTACGGCATCGACGGGGCGATGGGCGAGGGGGAAATGGCGGTCGGCCCCCTGCCCATCGAGGTGATGGTGATGACGGATGTGCTTGGTCGCACGCCCGAGATCGCCAAGTCCGTCTGCTCGGTGGCGCGCTACTACCTTCTGCATTATTTCTACGACAATATCCTGGCGACGGGCGGAAACGTTGCGGTGCCGTTCGCCCCGTGTGATATCTCCGTAGGGACCGCCTACGTGTTCAGCGTGTACCACCTGGTCGAGGTGGATGATCCCCTGGAGCTCTTTCCGATGGAATTCGTGAATGTCGAGCGGGGGGTCGCCAGTGCCTAGGCTTGCCGACATGGTGAAGGTATTGCGTAGCAAGAACGCGGGTCCCTTCGCCCTCACCTTCGACATCCTGTTCCGATCGGAGGACGAGTACCGGCGCGCCGAATCCTCGGGTCTATTCACGCCCTCCCATCTGGCCCGGATCCTGCGGTATCCCGAGAACGCCACCCGCATCGTGTTTTTCGAGCCGGCCTACGCCATCAAGGTCACGGTGCCGCGGCGGCATTCCTCGGGCGCGTTCGACGACACGGACGTGTTCGGATGCCAGCAGCACGCGCCCCTTGTGGATCTGGAAATCCCGTAAGCGCAATTGGTGGGTTATCACACAGATGGTGAATGGCGCGTTCTCGGTTGAGTTGTTGGTGGACACTTTCAAACTGTGCGCAGGAGGAGGTGTTCCGATGGCAAGAACTCATTCGTCGTACGCGCCGGAATACCGGCGCCAGATGTTCGAGGATCGCTTCGCGCGCGTAGAAGGTCTTGGTGCGTCCGGCGGCTTTGGGGAGCCGGTCGAGGCGCTCTTCGATATCGGTGGGCAATCGGATCGCAAGCACTATCGGACTCCAGCGGAGCTGGACAGGTATGGCGTGCCGGGGCTCGCGGACCGTCCCCACGCCCGGGTCAGGCGCAGTAGTCGTTCATGCCCGCCCGGTCGAGCTGCCGCAGCAGGGCCGGCCATTCCTTGCCGGCCTCGATGAAGCCGCCCCGACCGTACATCTTGAGCCCCTGCCGGACGGTCCGCTCCTGCGTCTCGGGGGAGAGGGGCTGCAGTTCGGCGCCGCCCGCGAGCGCGTCGATCTGGTGGCGGCAGGCGGTCTCGAGCCGATAGATCCACACGAACGCCTCGCCCATCGTCTCTCCGACCGAGAGGAGCCCGTGGTTGCGCAGGATGAGCAGGCGCCGGTCCCCGAGGTCACGGACGATGCGGGGCTGTTCGTACGCCTCGGTCGCGGTGCCTTCGTAGTCGTGGTAGCCGGTCCAGCCGAGGATGGTGAGGGCCTTCTGGCTGTTGGGGAGGAGCCCCTCCTTCTGCATCGACACCGCCACCCCGTAACGCGAATGGGTGTGCATGACGTAGTGCAGGTTCGGATGGTTCAGGTGGATCGCGCCGTGGATGATGAACCCCGCCTTGTTCATGCCGAAGTCCGAGCCGCTCACCACGTTCCCGTGCCGGTCCACCCGGATGAGCGAGGAGGCGGTGATCTCCTCGAAGAAGAGGCCGAAGGGGTTCAGCAGAAACTCGTCCCCGGTGCCGGGGACCCGGGCCGAGATGTGGGTGTTGTTGAGGTCGGTCCAGCCGTAGAGCGCGCAGAGGCGGTAGGCGGCGGCGAGATCGCAGCGCACCGCCCATTCCTCGGGCGGGAATCCGTCCGGGATCCGGTGCGCCGGGTGGAGGTCCAGGTCCGGAGCGGTTGTCGTCATCGTCTCTCCCGTCGTGCTGCAAGGTTTCCGCGAGTACGCGCGGCGAAGGCCCGGAGGCGGGCCGGTATCGCCGTCTCCTCCGGGCCAGCCCGTAAATCTCACCAACTTTCGTCGCGAGGGCGCCGAGACAGTGCTGTGGCGGGCCGCACGGACCGAAAGGCGCTGAAGGCGTAGCCGACACTGGCGCGTTCGCGCTGTCGAAGCGGCTTGCGGGAGTACGGCCCGTCACAGTGCATGGATCGGTGTCCGCAGCAGAAAGTCGGTGAGATTTGCGGGCTAGCGCCGGGCGAGGCCGATGGACCAGTGCTCGTCGTCGAGGCGGTGCTCGGTCTCGTACTCGGCGCCGAACGCGCCGTTGTCCAGGATCTCGTGGCTGAGCGTCTCCTCCATCAC
Organism: Gammaproteobacteria bacterium; assembly: GCA_965223775.1. GTDB lineage: Bacteria > Pseudomonadota > Gammaproteobacteria > HK1 > HK1 > JAJDXW01. The sequence continues at coordinate 1,056,009 of OZ245021.1, forward strand.
GTACTCGCGGTGCTCCTCGAGGGCGGCGGCGATCGCGGGCGATCCGACGACGCGGAGCCGGATCCGGTCCGATACCTCGAGCCCGGCCTGCTTGCGTGCCTCCTGCACGGTGCGCACGAGCTCTCGCGCGAGTCCCTCCCGGCGGAGCGTTTCGTCGAACCGGGTGTCGAGTCCGACGAGGTAGCCGCCGTCCTCGGCCGAAGAGTAGCCTTCGGCGGACGTGCTCTCGACGAGGAAATCCTCCGCCTCGAGGTCCAGGGTCTCGCCGCCGGCCGGGAGCCGATAGCCTTCGCCGTTCGCGACCGCCCGCGCGATCGTCCGGCGCGTCGAGTCCGATGCCTCTTCGAGCGCCTGCCGGATGGCGGGGACGAGCGATCGAAAGCGCCGGCCGAGCCGGGGCAGGTTCGGCCGGATCCGGTAGCCCACGAGCTCGGCGTCCTCGGCCGCGAGCTCGAGCCGCTTGATGTTGAGCTCCTCGAGGATGTGTGCTTCGAGCCGGGTGACCGCGCCCGCGGCGGCCCGGTCGGGCGCCCGCACCAGGAGGCGGGGCAGGGGCTGGCGCACCCGGACGCGGGAGGTGTTGCGCGCCGCGCGCCCGAGGGCGACGACCTGCTGGGCGGCATCGAAGTCCGCGATGAGCGCGTCGTTCCTCTTCGCGTCGTCCACCTCCGGCCACTCGGCGACATGGACGCTCGCCGCCGCGTCCGGATGTACGGTCCGGACGAGGTTCGAATGGACCGCCTCCGCGGTGAACGGCATGAAGGGGGCCATCATCCGGTTCGTCGCATCGAGGCACTCGTAGAGGGTGAGGTAGGCGGACTGCTTGTTCTCCCCCGCCGCCGCCTTCCAGAAGCGCCGGCGGTTGCGCCGCACGTACCAGTTGCTGAGCTGGCCGACGAAGGCTTCGATGGCCCGTCCCGCCCCTTGCGCGTCGTAGGCGTCCAGGCGCGCGGTCGCCGTCCCGATCGTCCGCTGGAGGAGAGCGAGGATCCAGCGGTCGATCTCGGGCCGGCGGGCCACCGGGACGTCCGCCGTTACGTCCACCTCGTCGAGGCGCGCGTAGAGCACGAAGAACGCGTAGGTGTTCCACCAGGTGTTGATGAAGGTCTGCGCGACCTCGCGCACGAGATCGATCGAGACCCGCTTCTGGGCTCCGGGGGCGATCCGGGCGGCGAGGTACCAGCGCAGCGGGTCCGCGCCCACCCCGTCGAACACTTCCCACGGATCGATGACGTTGCCGACCGACTTGGACATCTTCTTCCCGTCCTTGTCGACGAGGTGTCCGAGGCAGATGCAGTTGCGGTAGGCCACGCTGTCCGAGACCAGGGTGGAGATGGCGTGCAGGGTGTAGAACCAGCCTCTCGTCTGGTCGACCGCCTCGCAGATGTAGTCGGCGGGGAAACCTTCCTCGAATCGTTCCCGGTTCTCGAACGGCCAGTGCCACTGGGCGTAGGACATCGCGCCCGAATCGAACCAGCAGTCGATGACCTCCGGCACCCGCCGGTAGGTGCGACCGTTGTCCGGGTGCACGAACTCGATCTCGTCCACCGCGGGCCGGTGCAGGTCGACGTCTGCGAGCGCCCGCCGGCAGAGCCGCTCGAGCTCCGCCCGCGAGCCGATGCAGACGAAGTCGCCGGCGCCGTCCGTCCACACCGGGAGCGGCGTCCCCCAGAAGCGCTCGCGCGAGAGCGCCCAGTCCACGTTGTGCTCGAGCCAGTTGCCGAAGCGTCCGTCGCGTACGTGCTCGGGCACCCAGTTGATGGTCCGGTTGAGCTCCACCAGCCGGTCGCGCCGGGCGGTGGTGCGGATGTACCAGGCGTGCTTTGCGTAGTAGATGAGCGGATCGCCGGTGCGCCAGCCGTGCGGGTAGTTGTGCACGTGGGTCTCGGCCCGGTACAGCCGCCCGCTCTCGCGCAGCAGCTCGACGAGCACCGGATCGGCGTCCTTGAAGAAGCGGCCGGCCACCGGAGCCGCTTCCGGAAGGAAATGGCCGTCGAGCCCGACCCCGTGCAGCACGGGGAGCCCGTGTTCCATCCCCAGCCGGAGATCGTCCGCCCCGTAGGCCGGTGCGGCGTGCACGACCCCGGTTCCCTCCTCGGTGGTCACGAAGTCCGCGGTCCTCACCCGATGGGCCGCGCCGGCCGCTTCCGGCCCCGCCTGCAGGAAGTCGAACGGCGGCTCGTAACGAAGTCCCTCGAGCTCGCGCCCCTTGACGGTCCGTTCGATCGCCGCCCCCGCCCGGTCGCCGAGCACCGCTTCGACCCGCTTCGCGGCGAGGATGAGGGTCTCGTTGCCGTCCCGCACCCAGGCGTAGTCCACGTCCGGGTGCACGGCGAGGGCGAGGTTGGAGGGAAGGGTCCACGGGGTCGTGGTCCAGACGAGAAACGAGATTGTGCGCTCCCGCTCGCGAGCGACCCCCCCGCCGCCCTCGGACGCGGAGCCGGCCGCCGTCTCGTCCACGACCGGGAAGCGGACGTACACGGACGGATCCTCGACCTCCCGGTAGCCGAGCGATACCTCGTGCGAGGACAGGGTCGCCCCGATCCGGGGGTCGTAGGGAACGACCTTGTACCCGCGGTACAGGAGCCCCTTGTCCCAGATGGTCTTGAGGAGACTCCAGACCGACTCGATATAGGCGTTGTCGAGGGTGTAGTAGGCGTCGCCCATGTCCACCCAGAAGCCCATGCGCTCGGTCATGCGCTCCCAGTCCCCGATATAGCGCATGACCGACTCGCGGCACCGCCGGGTGAACTCCTCCACCCCCACCTCGCGCTCGATCCGGGACTTGTCGAAGATTCCGAGCTCCTTCTCGATCTCGTGCTCGACGGGCAGGCCGTGCGTGTCCCAGCCCGCCCGGCGCGGGCAGTGGTAGCCGCGCATGGTCCTGTAGCGGGGAAACATGTCCTTGAACGTGCGGGCGAGGACGTGGTGGAGCCCCGGCCGGCCGTTTGCGGTCGGCGGGCCCTCGTTCCAGACGTAGAGGGGGCGGCCTTCGGTCTGCCGCTGGCAGGCCTCGAACACCTTCTCGGCGCGCCACCACTCGAGGACTTCTTCCTCGATCCGCACGCCGTCGTAGCGGCTGTCGACTTCGCGAAAATTCATGCTGCTCCCCCGCGCGGCGGGGACTCCAGGTCAATGCGTTCAGGGGCAGGGCGCCTGCGCTGGTGCACCCGTGCGCGGGCATTCCAGGCACGGCCCGCGGCCATCGCGTGGCCGAAGGACGGTGCACCCGTGCGCGCGGGGATTCTAATGGGATCGGGCGTCAGGCGCGGACGAAGTGGAGGACTTCCAGTCCCCCTTCGTAGACCATCACGATTCCGACCCAGAAAATGATCGCCACTCCCACCCACGCGATCCAGCGGCGCCGATCGAGCAGCCGGGCGATGAGCGCCGCGGCGAATCCCATGAACGCGACCGAGAGGGCGAGCCCGATGACCAGGATCACCGGGTGTTCGCGTGCGACCGCCGCCACTCCGAGCACGTTGTCGAGGGACATCGAGAAGTCCGCGATCAGGATCTGGACCATCGCCTGGCGCACCGTCTTTCCGGGCGCCCGCGCCCGCACCCGGTCCGCCGCCGCTCCACCCGGGTCCGGCGCGTGGCGGCGGACCTCGACCGCGAGCCTGCACGCGATCCACAGGAGCAGGACGCCGCCGACCAGCAGCAGTCCGGGGACCTTCAGAAGCTGCACGGTGACGAGGGCGAAGAGCACGCGCAGCACCGCCGCGAGCGCGATGCCGCTCACGATCACCTTGCGCCGCTGGTGCGAGGGGAGGCCGGCCGCGGCGAGCGCCACCGCGACCGCGTTGTCGCCGGCGAGGACGACGTCGATCAGGATGACCTGGGCGAGGGCGCTGAGAGCGCCCAGCTCAAATACGGGGAACATGCGCCGAGGCTGTCACGGAAACGCAGGGGGTACGGGCGCCCGGTGCGGGCAACCGGCCGCCGGCCGCCGCTCGCGGGCGACGGCGCCGGCAAGGGCGGGAACCCGCTACGGGGTGTCGAGAGGCGCGACCCGAATTCTCTGGCGTCATGCGATCGAAGATGCGGCCGTTGATACGGAGGAGGTCCCGGTCCGGCGCCGCGGATTCGAGGCGGTCGCGGCCAGGGCCGATACGGATGCGGAGTGCTCCCGTCTGCGAGGAGAGTATAGCCGGGCTTCGCATCCCCGGAGGCGGGGCGTGGGCCGAATACGGGCGGAAACGGGAACGCGATTCCCGAATCGGGCGGTGGCGGGACGGGTCGGAGGCGGCGAACGCGGGCGGAGAACCGAGGTGAAGAACGGAGGCGGTGAACGAAGGCGGCGAACGAAGGCGGCGAACGAAGGCGGCGAACGAAGGCGGCGAACGGAGGTGCGGACCGGCGGCGGGAAGACGCAAGCTGGACGACGGCGCCGTCCGGACCGGGACATCGTGGAGCTTCGCGGCAGGATTTCGGAGTCGATCCCGTGGGAAACGGGCTCGCCGTCCGTAGTCCGAGAGCGCACCCGACGAGGAGCGGCCGCCCGCGTTCAGTGCAACCGGCTTTCGTGCAATGCATTCTCCGGGTTTGCGGGCGGGTTCCGGCGCGACCCGTCGTCCCGGCCCGCGGTGCGCACGCCGCACCGCTACGGGTATCATTCGGCGCCGCCAGCCGATGAGGACTCGCACGTGAGCGACATTCCCGAGTTGACGCCGGTACGGCCCGCTCACCGCTTCGACGAACCGGCGCTCGAGAGATTTCTGCGCGCGTCGCTGGCGGGCTTTCCCGCCCGCGACCCGCTCGTGGTGCGGCAGTTCGAGGGTGGGCAGAGCAACCCGACGTTCCTGCTCGCGGCCGGCGACCGGGAGTACGTGCTGCGAAAGCAGCCGCCGGGCGAGCTCCTTCCGTCCGCCCACCAGGTGGATCGGGAGTACCGGGTCATGAGGGCTCTCGAGTCGACGGCGGTGCCGGTTCCGCGGATGCACCTGCTCTGCGAGGACCCGGGCATCATCGGCACCAAGTTCTACGTGATGGAGAATGTGGAGGGCCGCGTCTACGCGAGCCCGCTCATGCCCGAGGCATCGCCCGCCGAGCGCGTGCCCATCTACCGCCATCTCGCCGACGTGCTCGCGGCGCTGCACGCGGTCTCGCCGGAGGCGGTGGGACTCGGTTCCTTCGGCCGGCCCGGCAACTACTACGAACGCCAGATCTCGCGCTGGAGCAAGCAGTACGTCGCGTCCCGCACCGAGGACATCCCGGAGATGGATGCGCTCATGGAGTGGCTGCCCCGGCAAATCCCCGCCGCCGCCGAAACGGTGGTGGTGCACGGCGACTACCGGCTCGGAAACGCCATCGTGCATCCCGTCGAGCCCCGCATCGTCGCGATCCTCGACTGGGAACTCTCGACCCTCGGCCACCCCCTCGCCGACCTCGGCTACGTCTGCCAGACCTACTATGCGGACGAAGACGACCAGCATGGGCTGAACCGGCCCAATCTCCACGAGCTCGGCATCCCGACCGAAGAGGAGTTCGTCGCCCGCTACTGCGAGAGGGCCGGTCTCGACGGCATCGAGAACTGGCATTTCTATCTCGTCTACAACCTGTTCCGGAGCGCCGCGATCATCCAGGGGGTGTACAAGCGCGGGCTCGACGGCAACGCGAGCTCCGACACCGCCCTCGGATTCGAAGGATACTGCCGGGTGCGGGCGTCTCGGGCGTGGCGGCTCGCCAACGGGGACGGCTAGCCTCCCGGACCGGTGATCCCGGTTGCTCGAACATCGGTCCGACGAGGATTCGGAACGGCCCTGCCCGCGCGGCGCGAGCCGGTCGCGTTCAGGATCGGGGCGGCTGTCCGGGGCGCGGCCGGGCACCCCTCGTTGCACGGGCTCGAGCAAGTCGAAGGGCTCTCCGGCCGGGGCTGGGCCCGAGGAGGAACGGCGTGAACATCGACGGAAAAGTGGTGGTTGTCACCGGGGCGGCGAGTGGCATCGGGCGGGCGCTCGCCCGGCGGTTCGCCCGGGAGGGGGCGAAGGGCGTGGCGGTCGCGGACCTCCAGTGCGAACCGTTGCAGGCGGTCGCCGGCGAGATCGGGGGGCTCGCGGTACCTTGCGACGTGACCGAGGAGCGGGCCGTGCAGGCGCTCGCGGCGGCGGCGGAGGAACGTTTCGGTCCGATCGACGTGTTCTGCTCCAACGCGGGGGTCGCGTACGATGGGGGCGAGGAGGCGCCGGACGACGAGTGGCGGCTGAACTGGGACCTGCACGTCATGGCCCACGTGTACGCGGCCCGGGTGGTGGCCCCGAAGATGGCGGCCCGCGGGAGCGGCTACCTCGTCAACACCGCCTCCGCGGCGGGGCTCCTCACCCACGTCGGGTCCGCGACCTACGCCGTCACGAAGCACGCGGCGGTCGCCTTTGCCGAATACCTCGCCATCGCGTACGGCGATCGCGGGGTGCGGGTCTCCGTGCTCTGCCCGCAGGCGGTGCGTACCGCCATGACCAAGGGGCGCGAGCAGGGGGTGGCGAGCGTCGACGGAATGATCGAGCCCGAGGAGCTCGCGGAATGCGTCATCGAGACGATGGCGCGGGAGGAATTCCTCATCCTGCCCCATCCCCAGGTGCTCGAGTACCTGCGGCGCAAGTCCGCGGACTACGACCGCTGGATCTCGGGGATGCGCCGTCTCCGGCACCGGTTCGCGGAGAGTTGATTCCGACCGCCGATGCCGGCTCGTCACGAGAGTCACGTTCCAAGGAAGATAATTAATTGAATTATAATAATTTATTATGGAAACGGCCGGAATCGGCGACGAAAACGATTGCCTCGAGATTCATCCGCTCGTCATGATGCAGGACGAATCTTCCGGCCGGATGCTGGACACGGTTGCCGGAGCGTGCTAGCGTTTTCCCTCGTTGGGCGCCCCGTCCGGTTGGTCGCCTCGCCCCCGAACGCTGCGGGCATTCGCGAATCCACTCCGACAGGGCATGAAGGGCGCGGGTCCCTCGCGCCGGCTCCTTGAAACATGCTCCGGACTCCTTCTCGGGGCGGATACAGTTTTCGGGATGAGAAGCTGCCTGACCGGCCCCGTGGCGGGGCGGATTTCGGCCGCTCGTTCACCCCGTCCCATCCACCTTTCCTTACCTGCCTGATTGGATATGAACCTTACAGAACTGAAGAAAAAACCCCTCCCGTCGCTGCTCAATCTCAGCCAGTCGATGGGGCTCGACGGTCTCGGTCGAATGCGCAAGCAGGAAATCATCTTCTCCCTGCTCAAGGCGCGGGCGAAGCGGGGTGAAGACATCGAGGGCGACGGAGTCCTCGAGATCCTCCAGGACGGCTTCGGCTTCCTTCGTTTCGCGGACAGCTCCTATCTCGCGGGGCCGGATGACATCTACGTTTCGCCGAGCCAGATCCGGCGATTCGGGCTTCGTACCGGGGACACGGTGTCCGGCAAGATCCGACCGCCGAAGGACGGAGAGCGGTACTTCGCACTGCTCAAGGTGGACCAGCTCAACCTGGACAAACCCGAGAACGCCCGCAACAAGATCCTTTTCGAGAACCTGACTCCGCTCTTTCCCGAGGCGCGCTTCACCCTGGAGCAGGGCAATGGCAGCACCGAGGATCTCACCGCCCGAATCATCGATCTCGCCGCTCCGATCGGGAAGGGGCAGCGCGGCCTCATCGTTTCCCCGCCGAAGGCCGGCAAGACGATGCTGCTGCAGAACATCGCCCAGTCGATCTCGCGCAATTACCCGGAGGTGAATCTCATCGTTCTCCTCATCGACGAGAGACCGGAGGAGGTGACGGAGATGCAGCGCTCGGTCCGGGGCGAGGTGATCTCGAGCACGTTCGACGAACCCGCCTCACGCCACGTCCAGGTAGCCGAAATGGTGATCGAGAAGGCGAAACGGCTCGTCGAGCACAAGCGGGACGTGGTCATCCTGCTCGATTCCATTACCCGCCTCGCGCGGGCCTACAACACGGTCGTCCCTTCGTCCGGCAAGGTGCTCACCGGGGGGGTGGACGCCAACGCCCTGCAACGGCCCAAGCGCTTCTTCGGGTCGGCGCGCAACATCGAGGAGGGGGGCAGCCTCACGATCATGTCCACCGCGCTCATCGATACCGGCTCGCGCATGGACGAGGTCATCTACGAGGAGTTCAAGGGTACCGGCAACAACGAGATCCATCTCGAGAGAAAGCTTCAGGAGAAGCGGATATTCCCCGCGATCAACTTCAACCGGTCCGGAACCCGCCGCGAGGAGTACCTCACCCGCCCCGAGGAGCTGCAGCGGATCTGGATCCTGCGAAAGCTCCTGCAGCCCATGGAGGAGATCGCGGCGATGGAATTCCTCGTGGACCGTCTCAAGACGACCAAGACGAACGGGGAGTTCTTCGAGTCGATGCGTCGCTGATCCCGAGGCCCGCGAGCCGACCCGGGCTGGCGGGCAACGCGCCGCATCGCGGCGCGCGGGAAGGGGCGGCGAGCCGATCCCGTGCCGTCGCCGCCGGCGGTGCGACACGCCGCGGCGCCCGGCCGCCCGGCCGAACCGCCCGCCGCCCGGAAAGGAGCTGCGGTCTCCGCGGCGACAGTTGCTCCGAATCGAACGGCGGCGGCGCGATCGAGGTCTATTCGCGGTTGTGAGCCGGATCGACGCCGTGCGAGAATCCCGCGAACCTGTCCGGAACTTCGCCATGGATGTCCGCCACGCGCTCCAGGCTTCGCTGGGCCTCGAGACCGTCCGCTATCGGTACGAGCTCTCTCCCTCCCAGCTCTTTCACGAGGCGATCGCGAACGACCGGGGCCGGGTACGGGTCGGCGGGGGGGACGCCGAGCGCAAGGCGTTCGCGACTCGTCTCGGGGTTCACGGCCCGCTCGTCTTTCACACCGATCCGAGCTGCACGGGGCGGCCGGTGCAGGACACCTTCGCGGTCGCATGGCCGGAGGTCGAGCGCCGCATCTGGTGGAAGGACAGCCTCAAGCCCTTCGATCCGGACCATTTCGAACCGCTGCTGAAGCGCGTCACGGACCATCTGAACGCCTCCGGTGCGACGCTGTACGTGCAGGACGGGTGCGTCGGGGTCGACCCCGCCTACGCGATCCCCTACCGCTTCGTCGGGGAGTACGCCACCCATGCGCTGTTCGCCCGCAACATGTTTCCGCGCGACGTGTCCGGCCTCGTCAACCCGGAGGCGAAGCGCTGGACGATGCTCAACGTCCAGTCGTTTCACTGCGAGCCCGAGCGCGACGGCACCCGGTCCGACCGCGCGGTCGTCATCGACTTCCGGAATCGCCTCTGTCTCGTCGTCGGGCGGGCGGACTACTGCGGAATCGTCAAGAAGTCCATCTTCACGGTGATGAACTTCCTTCTGCCGGACGCCGGACACCTGTCGATGCACTGCTCGAGCAACATCGGCTCGTGCGACGATCCGGCAATCATGTTCGGTCTTTCCGGTACCGGGAAGACCACCCTCTCCGCCGATCCGAACCGGCGCCTCATCGGCGACGACGAGACCGGCTGGACGGAGGAGGGCCTCTCGAACCTCGAGGACGGCTGCTACGCGAAGCTCGTCAACCTCGACAAGGAGGCGGAGCCGGTCATCGCCTCCGCGCTGTCGATGCCCGGTACGCTCATCGAGAACGTGCCGTCCCTTTCCGGGCGCGCGTTCGACGATACGGATCCGCAGGACCTCGATCTCGGCGATGCCTCGATCACCGAGAACACCCGCTTCTCCTATCCCCTGTCGTGCAATCCCAACGTCGCGGAAGGGTCGCGCGGGGGACATCCGGCCACCATCGTGCTGCTCACCGCGGACGCCTTCGGGGTCTTGCCGCCGGTTTCGATTCTGGACGGCGAGGACGTGATGTACCACTTCGTCCAGGGATTCACGGCGAAGCTCGCGGGAACCGAGGTCGGGCTCGAGGAGCCCGAGGCGACGTTCAGCTCCTGCTTCGGCGCACCGTTCATGACCCACAAGCCCAACGTCTACGCCGAGTTGCTGAGGTCCAAGATGGACCGTCACCAGGCACGCTGCATCCTGCTGAACACCGGGTGGTCGGGAGGGGCCGTGGGGCAGGCCGACCGGATGCCGATCCGCGTCACGCGCGCCCTGCTCGACGCGGCGCTCGCGGGCCGGCTGCACGAGGACGGCGTCGAGTACGAGAACCATCCGGTGTTCAACCTCCGGATGCCGAAGCACTGCCCGGGTGTCGATTCGAAGTCCCTCAATCCACGCGCGGTCTGGCCCGACGGAGCGGCGTACGACGCCGCCGCCGGGCGCCTTCGGGACATGTTCCGGAAGAATTTCAAGGAGAACGGGTTCGCCCGATTCGGAATCGAAGCGGTGATGTAGTCCCGTGATCCACGGCCGCGAGCCCGATCCGGGCGCTGGCCGCCTGTCTCCCGGAAGAGAGCCTGCATGAACGTCCACGAGTACCAGGCGAAGGAGCTGTTGCGGAGCCGCGGCGTGGCGGTGCCGCGGGGCAGCGTCGCGTTCACCGCGGACGAAGCGGTCGCGGCGGCCGAGGCGATCGGAGGTGGACCGTGGGTCGTCAAGGCCCAGATCCATGCCGGCGGACGGGGCGCGGGCCGGTTCGAGGGGGATCCCGAGGGCAGGGGCGGGGTACGGCTCGCCGCGTCTCTCGACGAAGTGCGGGCGCACGCGTGCGCGATGCTGGGCGGCGTGCTCGTCACGAAGCAGACCGGGGCCGGGGGGCGAGTCGTGCGGCGGCTCTATGTCGAGGAAGGCTGCGACATCGCGCGCGAGCACTACGTCGCCATGCTGGTGGACCGGGGCGCCGGCCGGGTGATGGCGATGGCTTCCACCGAGGGCGGGATGGACATCGAGCAGGTCGCGGAGGAGAGCCCGGACAGGATCCTCACCATCGCGATCGACCCGGCGACCGGGTTCCAGCCGTTCCATGCGCGCCGCCTGGCGTTCGGGCTCGGTCTTGCGGGCGGCGCGGCGCGGGCGGGGGCGGGACTCCTCGCGAACCTTTACCGGGCCCTCGTCGAGCTCGATGCGAGCATCGTCGAGGTCAATCCGCTCGTCCTCACCGGCGCGGGCGGCGTGGTGGCTCTCGACGCCAAGATGAGCTTCGACGACAACGCGCTGTACCGCCACCCGGAGCTCGAGGGACTTCGCGACGAGGACGAGGAGGACCCCACCGAGGTCGAGGCGAGCCGGCACGAGCTCAATTACGTCTCTCTCGACGGCGAGATCGGATGCATGGTGAACGGAGCCGGGCTCGCCATGGCCACCATGGACATCATCAAGCTCCACGGGAGCGAGCCCGCGAACTTTCTCGACGTCGGCGGCAACGCGACCCGCGAGCGGGTGACCGCCGCGTTCAAGATCATCCTGTCCGACCCGAACGTGAAGGGGATCCTGGTCAACATCTTCGGCGGGATCATGCGCTGCGACATCGTGGCCGAGGGCGTGGTCGCGGCGGCCCGCGAGGTGGACCTGTCGGTTCCGCTCGTGGTGCGCCTCGAAGGAACCAACGTGGAGACGGGCAAGTCGATTCTCTCCGACTCGGGCCTTCCCATACTCTCGGCCGACGGGCTCGAGGACGCGGCCCGGCAGGTGGTCGGAGCGGTGCGGGGAGCGGGCTGATGGCGGTGCTCGTCCATGCCGGGACCCGGGTCATCTGCCAGGGGTTCACCGGGGCACAGGGAACGTTCCACTCCGAGCAGGCCATCGCCTACGGGACGCGGATGGTCGGCGGGGTCACTCCCGGCAAGGGCGGGAGCGAGCACCTGGGCCTTCCCGTCTTCGACACGGTCGCCGAGGCGGTGGAGCGCACGTCGGCCGACGCCAGCGTCATCTACGTGCCGCCGGCGTTCGCGGCCGATGCGATCCTGGAAGCGATCGCGGCCGAGGTGCCGCTCGTCGCCTGCATCACCGAAGGGATCCCGGTGCTCGACATGGTCCGGGTCAAGCGTGCGATCGAGGGCTCGGGGACGCGGCTCATCGGCCCGAACTGCCCCGGGGTGATCACCCCGGAAGAATGCAAGATCGGGATCATGCCGGGCCATATCCACCGCCGGGGCCGGGTGGGGGTGGTGTCGCGCTCCGGCACCCTCACCTACGAGGCGGTCGCTCAGACGACGGCGGCCGGTCTCGGGCAGTCCACCTGCATCGGGATCGGGGGCGACCCGGTGAACGGCACCAGCTTCATCGACTGCCTGGAGATGTTCCTGGGCGACGAAGAGACCGAGGCGATCATCATGATCGGCGAGATCGGGGGCAGCGCGGAGGAGGAGGCGGCGGACTTCATCCGGCGCTCGAAGACAAGGAAGCCGATGGCCGGCTTCATCGCCGGGGTGACCGCGCCGCCGGGGCGCCGCATGGGCCACGCCGGCGCCATCATCTCGGGCGGGAGCGGCAAGGCGGAAGACAAGATCGAGGCGATGGAGCGGGCCGGTATCCGGGTGGCGCGCTCCCCCGCCAAGCTCGGCGAAGCCGTCCTGGAAGCCTTGCACGGCTGAAGCGTTCGCGGGCGAGGCCGGATCGCCCGTCTCGTGCGCCGGGCGCCGGGCCCCTCGCTCGCGGGAACCGCGCCGGCTGCCGCGGCGTTCCACTTCGAAGTGCCGTCGCCGCCCCTCGCGCCGCGAAGGGTCGGGACTCGATGGGCCGGCCCCTCGCCGGCGCTCGCTCAGGACTCGATGTACTTCCAGTAGGTGTCCTTGCGGATCACCTTGCCGTCACGGAACTCCCAGAGGTCGCAGCCGAGCCAGTCGATCGGTTCGCCGTCGGCGGGCGTGCCCCGGACGGTCCACTCCGACGCGGCGTGCGTGCCGTCGGCGGAGATGAAGTGCGTCACGTCGTCCCAGCGCATGTCCGGAATGACCTCGTAGCGGGCTCGCAGCACGTCCCCGATTGCCTTCTTGCCGCGAAGCCGCCGGGCGTCGGGGGAATCCGGCCCGCGAGCCATCAGCCATTCGCAATCCTCCGCGAACCAGGACAGGATCCCGTCGACGTCGTGGCGGTTGAATGCGTCCTGGATCGCGTCGATCATCTCGATGGTGACCTTCTCGCCCATGTCCGGTGCTCCGTGGTGATGGGGGCACGGGCATTATGGATCACGCGGGCGTCATGGATCAGGCGGGCGTCCGGCGGTTGCCGCCCCGGCGGCGCGGGAGCGTGCCCCGCGTGGCGACCGGTCCCGCACGCCCGCACCCACCCTTGAAAAGCGGAACGCGCGACACCACGTTCCCTCTGCCCAGGTGCTCCAGAGGATTGCCGATGCCCATCTACGAGTACGAATGCCAGCAGTGCGGCAAGGTATTCGAGACCATCCGGAAGTTCAGCGACCCGCGGCTGACCGAGTGCCTGTGCGAAGAGAAGGCGCCGGTCACCAAGCTCATCTCCGCTGCCGCTTTCCACCTCAAGGGCTCCGGCTGGTACGTGACCGACTTCCGCGACAAGGGCGGGAAGGGCGGAGACAAGAAGGAGGACGCGGGCGGCGACTCCGGCGACAAGGCCGCCGCGGGCGGCGACGCCAAGGATGCGGCGAAGGACGGGGCCGGGTCCGATTCGGCGGCGAAGAAGGAATCCGGAGGCGAATCGAAGCCGGCCGCCGCGGCCGACTGAGGAAGCCCCCCGCGACGTTTCCCCGGAGGCGCGCCCCCCGCGCCGCCCGGTCCGGTTCGACGCCTTCCCGCCGCACCATACGGTATGATTCGCACGCAGGGGGGGCCGTTAGCTCAGTCGGTAGAGCATCTGACTTTTAATCAGGTGGTCGTTGGTTCGATTCCAACACGGCCCACCAAATAAAACAAATCGCTATCCGACGACTCCCCGGCCGGATGCTTGGCGGCGCTTGCAGAACACCACAAGTATCCACAAAGTGTTACAGTCGCAATCGCCGGGAGGCGAAAGCAGTATAACTTATTGAAATAAGGAGCAATTCAGCATCAGGCATGGAAAGAAGCTGGAGACCTCATACCCATGAGCACGATTAGCATCAAGGTCGAATCAAGACTTCAGTGGACAGCCGTTCATACCGCCAGCGGAGTCTGGGTAGCCGAGTGCGAGCCGCTTGGGATAACGATGGAGGGGAACTCCCTAGATGAGCTTCACAGCGTGATTGGTGAAGCATGCACAGAACTGTTGGCAGATCTCTTCCAGGATAACGAGCTTGACGAGTTTCTGCGAGCCCGTGGCTGGAGCGCTACCAATCTTCCAGACGTCCCCGCTGGCGAGGATGTCGAGTTTGAAGTGCCGTGGAACCTGGTAGCGGAAGGAGGGCTACGTGGTTCCACACTCCGCTCTCATTAATGCCCTAAGAGACTTGGGCTACGTCTTCAAACGGCAAGCGCCTAGTACCTCTGCACAGAAGTTTTGATCGATTGAAAATCAAGCATGTATGAGCCGCTTTGGTCTCGTCTGCGCCGTCCCGACCGGTCAAGACCTCTGTGCAGAGGTACTAGAGTAATGATCTTCAAGGAGAAAGGCGGGATTGGTCGCGTGTTTATCCGCAGGACCCAGAGTCACGCACCGGAAGCTGCCCAGTCTATCCTTCGCCAAGCCGGGATGGATCAAGAGGATATCGAGCGGTTTATCTCGACCTACTCCGGTCCCGATCCGGGGCTGGCGGACTGAAAGGCAAGAAATGCAAGCCCGCATCCCGTCCGGGGTGTGGGCGGGCCGCCACCCGCAGAACCGATTTTCTGGGGAATTATCGACGCTACTTGACGGCCGCAAGCGACCCGAGATTGGGTGGCTTTAACGACTGAGGGTGGTCTGGCATAATCGGGCGACCCGACGCCGGGGCTTGAGCGCTGCCACGCCGACCCCGGTTCGGGATGACTGCCGCTTTGGGCGAGGGCCGCGGGTCGGCCTCCTCATCTTCTCCTCGCGCACCTCATCTTGAATGTCTGCCAGGCGGCACGCCCTCAGTGAAGGCGAGCCGCCACCTCCTCGTCGCCGCCAAGTTTGCCGAAAGGTGGCATGGGCATCAACAGCGGCGCGCGCGCACACCCGTCCGCCATTGGATGGTGAGGATACGGCTGCGGCGCGTAGGTCGTTGGTAGGTTCTCTGTCCCGCTATGTCAGGCTAGGACAGATCTTCAGCCGGCCGGCACGCGGAACGTTCGGACTCTTGGATGGAGATGTGGACGAGTTAGAGAGCGAACGCGGCGAAGACGCCAGCCACAAACCGGAGATCACCGACATGAAATGACCCTGAAAAGGACGAAGCCGGAGCGGTGCAACGCTCCGGCTTCATGTGCGACATTGCCCAAAGAATCAGAAAGCAATCACGCGCGACGCCCTGAAGCTGAAGCGTTTCCGTCAGCACTTCGGCAGCTCATCCCGAACACGTCTGGCTATGGCGACCCGATCTCCGGCAAGTCCGTCTCTTCTACATGGACGGAAAAAATTGTGTAAGCAACGGCAGCAAGGTGATAGGGGTTGCTGGAAAGCGAATCATCGTGACCTTCCGCGAGGTATCTCCACGACACGAAGTTGTGTCTTTCCTTTCCAACTATCGTTTCCAGGTCGTCCGGACCCTTCCAACCGCTATAGGGTTTCCCCAAGGAGTCGTATTTCTCACTGATCCTCGTCTCCGTTTCGTCCTTCAGCTTGCCATACAGCTTCCGAAGGTCGTGCTTCCATTTACGAAACTCGGACGGCGTCCTCCCTTTCTGAGCCAGTAGCGTCTTCAAGGATATCTCGGCGATCATCGTCACCGACATGACGAGGCAGGACGAGAATCCCGCCACGGCACCCTCGGGCGCCTTGCCCGATCGCTTGTATGCTTCCCTGGTAGCGATCGTGCTTCGCACGAAGTCGAACATTCCATGTGCAACCCAGTTCGCATACGGGATTCACCAATGTCCCCCGTCTTCGATTCTGTCATGGCATCGGGGAAAATTCACCGGCAATCTCCAATGGCTCGCCACTGCGCGATCAGGATAACCGGGGGGGAGGCGCTGGCGAAGAACGAGGCGGTGCGCATCGCGGGATTCGGCACGTTCGCGACGAAGAACCGGCCGGCACGCACGGGCCGTAATCTGCGAACCGGAGAAGTCGTGTCGATACCGGCCTCGGTGGCGCCCGCATTCCGGGCCGGCAAGGCGCTCAAGGGTGCCGTGAACGGGCTCTAGCGAGCGCAACGGCGGCGAAATCCCAATCGTTGGGGAGACCCGATCGGTGACGGCTCCTTTACGATGTACGGTGATGGGGGACGCTGCAATCGCGTCTTTCGATTCCCTTCGGAATGGGGCCGATGGCTACGCCTGCGCCGCGTCCGGGCCGGGCGGTCAGGGCCGCCGCCGGGCGGGGAAGGCACTGCGCGAGGCCGCGAGCGGGAAAGGCGGCCGAGGGACTCTTCGAGGTGCGCGCCGCCCGGCCGGGGCGCTTACGCCGCAACCGCTCGCCGGCGCGCCTGCGCCAGATCGTAGGCGGCTTGGCGGCGTATCCAGAAGTCGGCGTTGCTCCAGCCCTCGCGCTCGAACGCCAGCGCCATGTCGGGCGACACGGCGGCGCGGCCGTTCAGGACGCGCGACAGTGCGGGCCGGGAGCAGCCGAGCCGTCGTGCAGCCTCGGTGACGGTGAGGCCCGCGGCCTGGATGCACTCGAAGCGGACCGTCTCGCCGGGATGGGGGGGATTGGTCATGGGGCTCATTTCGGTCTCCGTCAGTGATAATCGGTCAGCTCGACGTCCACGGCCTCGGCGCTATCGAACCGGAAAACGATGCGCCAGTTGGCGCTCACGCGGATGCTCCACTGGCCTGCGCGGTCGCCGCGCAACGGGTGCAGCCGGTACCCCGGCAGGCTGAGGTCGCCGGGCCGCTCGGCTACGTCGAGGTCGGCCAGGATGCGGCGGATGCGCGGCACGAGGTTCGGCGGCAGCCCCCGTGCGCGGTCCCGCTCGAAGAGTGCCCGCAGGCCCTTGTGCGCGAATCTCATCGCGGCGATTGTATCGCGTAGCGGCACATTTCACAGCGCGACGAAGCCGCCCGACGCCCGTCAGCCCGACGCCTGCGGCTGCGCTGCGCTGTCCGGCTCGGCACAGTTCCCGCAACGCGTGTGGGTTCGGGGCGGAAACGGAAACTCCCGGGCGCCGGAACGCGCCCGCAGGGCGTGGGTCAGCGGGCCCGGGGCGCAGGCGGGGTCGGGAGGGCGCAGGCCGTCGCGCCGCCCGAACTACCGTCAGCCCGTTGAAAACGCTATGATTTCATTCGCTTGCGCGCTCTCGCACGGGTGCGCCGGGTCCGACGCAAGGGATGAGGCCCATGGGCATCTTCGGAAGGAAGGCAGGGAACCGCGCGGAGGCGGCCGGGCCCACGAGTTCGAGTGCTCCGCGTCGGCGATCCGCAACTGGGTGCGTCAAGCGGATCGCGACGAGGGACGTCGTGAGGACGGCCTGACGAGTTCAGAGCTCGAGGAGCTGCGGCGGCTTCGCCGCGAGAACCGCCAGCTTCGCGAAGAGCGCGAGATCTTAAAAAAAGCCGCGACCTGGTTCGCTCGGGAGACCGGCACGATACCGGGGAGGTCTTCGCGCTCGTGAAGGCAAACCAGGCCCATCATCGGGTGGCCACGATGTGCCGAGTGCTGGGCGTCTCCGCCAGCGGGTACTACGCGTGGCGAGGCCGTGGGCGTTCGCGTCGCGCCCAGCGCGACGAGGAGCTGCGCGGGACGGTTCGGACCATCCACAAGGGTTCTGGAGGCACCTACGGGGTGCCTCGGGTCCATGCCCAGTTGCACCGCCGCGGATGCCCGGTGAGTCGCAAGCGCGTGGCTCGGCTGATGCGTGAGGCCGGCTTGGCCGGGGTGAGCCGTCGCCGGAGCACGCGCACCACGCGCCGCGAGCCGGGCCACCGTGCGGCTCCGGACCGGGTCGAACGCCAGTTCCAGGCCGATGCGCCGAACTGCATCTGGGTCGCCGATATCACCTACGTGCCGACCTGGACCGGATTCGTGTACCTGGTGAAGCGGAGGCAAAGCTTGTTCGTAAGGGACCCGCCACCCGCTTCCACGTCCCGAACCGGCTGCGCAACCTCGGAGTACTCGTCCGGGTCCATGAGCACCGTGTCGCGAAGAGGGCCTGCGGCCCTGTTCGAGTCGATGGAGCGGAAGTGATGGTCGCGGAGGTGCATCCCGTGCGGCACGCCGAACCGTTGATCATCGTGAGGAGGACGGTCTCGCGCAGTCTTGCCCAAGCGCGCAGCGAAGAGCGGCTCTTCCGGCACCTCCGCGAGCCCGTTCAAGGCCCACACCTTGCCCCGCTCGGCAAGGTCCTCAATGCCCATCTCCCGGCCCTCGAGGAATACCACTCGGTATACACGGTGTTGCCCGGGCCCGGTCGACGCGTACGCTTCCTCGCGTGACAATGGCCCGCGGCCCTGCCCCGCGCCGACCGACCGGAGGGACACTTCATGTATGACCTGTTGATTCGCGACGGACGCGTGGTCGACGGCACCGGCAACCCGTGGTTCCGCGCCGATATCGCCGTCAAGGACGGCTCGATCGCCGCCGTGGGCCGGATCGAGGACAAGGCCGAGCGGGTCATCGACGCGGAAGGGCTGTACGTGGCGCCGGGGTTCATCGACGTGCACTGCCATGCCGACTTCACCGTCCTCGATCCCGGCAATCCCCGGGACTTCAAGCTCCGCCAAGGCATCACGACGGAGTGCGCGGGGCAGTGCGGCGAATCGGCCGCTCCGGTCAATCCTGACACCCTCGAATTGCTCAAGGCCTACGTCGCCTTCGAGGCTCCGGTGGACGGTGTGCTGTCGTGGAGCTGGCGTACCTTCGACGAATATCTACGCGAGCTGGAGTCCTTCGACATTCCCACCAACTTCGTTCCCATGGTCGGCCACGGAACGGTGCGCATCGACGCGATGGGCTTCGAGAACCGCCCCCCGACCGAAGACGAGCTCGCGCGCATGAAGGCCACCGTCCGCGAAGCGATGGTGGCAGGAGCCTTCGGACTTTCGGTCGGGCTCGCCTACGCACCCGGCGACTATGCGCAGAGCGACGAGGTCATCGAACTCGCGAAGGTATCGGCCGCCTGCGGGGGCATGTTCGGGACCCACATGCGCGACTACAGCGACCGAATCTTCGAATCGCTCGAGGAGAGCTTCGAGGTCGGCCGGCAGGCGAAGCTGCCGGTGGTGATCTCCCACATCGGAGTCCAGGGCGAGGCGAACGTGGGGAAGATCGGCGCGGTTCTTGACACGATCGAACGGGCGCGCGAAGAAGGGCTGGAGGTCACCACCGACGTCTACCCCCTGGCGGCGGGCACCACGCTGCGCCTGCTGCTGCCGCACTGGGTGAGCGAAGGCAGTCTGGAGGATCTCTTCCAGCGCCTGCGCGACCCCGACCAACGCAGCCGAATGAAGGACGCGATGGTCGCGGAGACGGCCCGGGTCGCGGCCGACACCGCGGTCAGCCGCTGGGACGAGATACGCCTGGCGCGGGTCCTGAGCGAACCCAACCACGACTTCCAGGGACTCACCATCAGCGAGATCAGCCGACGCAAGGGCACCGATCCCGAGACCACGGTGATGGATCTCGTGCTGGAGGAGTGCTGCCAGGCCACGATGTACCGCATCTTCAAGCAGACCGACGACCTCGCCACGGCCGTCGTGCATCCGCTGACGATGATCGAGACCGACGCGATGGGGTTCGTGGAAGGCAACCCGTCGATCGGACAGTACGGGTCGTTTCCGAGGGTCCTCGGCTACTACGTACGGGAGAAGAAGCTGCTTCGCCTCGAGGAGGCGGTGCGCAAGATGACGTCCTATGCGGCGCGGACCATGGGCCTGCGGCGCAAGGGAGTGCTGCGCGAAGGGGCCGACGCCGACATCACGGTCTTCGACCTCGACACCGTCAGCGCCGCCCTGGACGGCAACAAGTGCTATCCGAGGGGTATCGAGTACGTAGCGGTCAACGGGCAGGTGGTCGTGGACCGCGGCCGCTACGAACGCGCCATGGCGGGGCGGGTTATCAGAAAGGAGAGCGCGGGGGGGCCGGTCTCCAGACGAGGAGAGTCGCAGCGCTTGTCCTGAGTGCCCCGGGGCTGGGCAGGCACGGACGAGGAGATCCGGACCATGCCACGTCTGGCGAAGCGTTGAGGGTCCCACGCAACCCTCAAGACGGCTCGCTCGCTGGACGGTCCGCGAGCGGAACGTGCGTTTCGCGCTGCCGCGACCGAGGAACAGGTGATCGAACGAAGCGCCAGACAACCCGCTGCAAGCGTACCCCACGGCCGCAGTGGCAGAGTCTTGCTCCGCCCTCTGGCCTGGTTTCTCTCCTCCCTTGACACGCCCGCCCGCTCCGAGCCAGCCCCCCTCCTTCGAATCTACCGTTGAGGGAGGTGCGAGTCCCGCGCGCCCTTGTACACAATGGGCAGGAGCGACGGGTCGGTCACGCTGGAGTCCGCGTGAAGATGAATCACGCTCCGGCCCGTACCGCAGTCCCCGAATTCGTCGCAGGTGATCGTGCCGAGGATGCCCTGGAAGTTTGCGGTGCCATCCAACGCATCGCGAAGTGCCGCGCGGTCGATGTGGAGCGTGCCTCCGTCGAGAACCGAAACCTGCTCGATGGCCGAGAGCAGCAGCGTCGTTGCGTCATAGCCGTGCGCCCAGTACGGGGACGATGGAGGCCCCCCATCGGCGGCTTCGAACGCGGTCAGTACATCAGCAGCGCTTCTGCCCGTCGCCTGGTTCGTGTTCGTGCTGTCTCCGAGATCAGGCGCCGTGAAATACAGACCTTCAGACTCCGGCAACGCAAGAAACTCGCTCGCCAACAGGGCGGCGCCACCAATGATCGTCGCACCGTTCAGGGCGTCGAGCAGGGCGGCCTGCTGAATCAGAGACGCTGCCTCCGCCGGAAAGAGCGGGATGAACACGCCATCGGGGTCGGCTTCGTCGATCCGGGCGAGAATGGCGGCCATGTCGGTCTGGCCTTTTGCCACCTGGGCGACGACCGGAGCCGCGCCGCCGTGCTCGCGGAACGCAATGGCGAACGCATTCGCGATGGCGCTCGTATACGGATCGCCATCGTGGACGGTCACCACCGTGCGCAGCCCGAGTTCATCGTGGCTGAAGTGCGCGACAACGCTCGCCTCGATGAGGTCGTTGTCGGTAACGCGGTGGTACCCCTTGTAGTAGTGCGGGCCGGCGTTTCCGGCCAGGTCGGACGTCAGCACAGGCGAAGTGTTGGCCGGCGAGACCATCGAAAAACCCGCATCGCTGAGGATGGGCGATGCCTGCACCGCCGCACCGGAGCACAAGGTCCCGATGACGCCGACGACCTTCGCGTCGGCAACGACGGCCTCGGCAGCCGCGCGGCCACCTTTGCCCGAGCACTTCTCGTCGAGGGTCTCGACGGAAACGGGGTGTCCTTGAATGGGCCCGAAGTCCTTCACCGCCATCTCTATGGCGGTTTGCAGCATGGGAGACACCGACGGCACCACCGAATGGGACAGGAGCGCGCGGATCTCGATCGGCTGGCCACGCTTGACATTGACCGCACCAAGCGGCCCCGAATCGAAGCCGCTGCCGTAAGCCACGTTCGCGAGCACCATGAAAGCGAGTGCCGAGCCTTGTCCGATGAGAGACAACTTGTGCATGCCAAACTCCTTTCGTAAGCCCGCGCGGGGGGGACGGGGGGACAGATGATTTGGAAGATCGCAGTCCATCGCTGCGCATATCCCACCCCATCGCCTTCGAATCGGACTCCCGATAGATGGGGCCGAACGGACCCTGCATCAAGTCATCCGTTGATTCACCCGTTGGCCCGACTTGTAGGAAATTTGAGAGGTGGACGATCTGATGGCGGTGATCAACGCTGCGCTCCGTGCCCGGGGCTGGTCGGCGGCGGCGCCCGTCGGGGCAGCGCCGGGTACCGACACGCCTTCTTCGGCAATCGCTTTACCGCGGCACCTGAGGCCGGGCTCACCTCCTCGCACGCCGCGCGCGAGTGGCCCACGGGCTCTCGCTCAGCTGACGGGGAGAGTTCATGCGGCGGGGATTCGTTCGATCTGGATGGTGCCCTCCAGGTGACGAGAACGCACGAGGTCGAAGGCAAGCTGCATACCGAGCCAAGTTTCGGGGGTCGATCCGAATGCTTTCGAAAGACGATAGGCCATCTCGATCGAGACCGATGCCTTTTCGTTGACAAGATTGGAAAGCGTCTGGCGCCCGATGCCGAGGCGCTTTGCGCCCTCGGTGACCGACAGACCCAAGGGCTTCAAGCAGTCCTCGCGGACGATGGCGCCGGGATGGACGGGATTGTTCATTGCCATAGCCGGGACTCCTAGTGGTAATCCAGATAGTCGACATCCACGGCGTGGCCGTCCTCGAACCGAAACGTTACCCGCCAGTTGCCTGAGACCGATACTGCGTGCCGCCCGTGCAGGCGACCCTTGAGAGGGTGAAGCTGGAAGCCGGGGATATCCATGCCGTCAGGACCGGTGCATCGATCGAGGGCGGTGAGGATGCGCAGGAGCTTGGAGACGTGCCCTTGGGAAACCTTCGATGATCTGCCACCCTCGTAGAGCTCCCTTAAGCCGCGATGCCGGAACTTCCTGATCACCACAAAATTGTATGGTGTCTATCGGCACTGGTCAATGTCAGAAGTGGTGGCACGCCAACGCCGGAGGCTAAGGTGGCTCGCGTCTTCCGGTCAGTGACTCTATCCCCTCTGGGATTCCTTGCGCAGCTGGTGGAGTGACGGGGAGTAGCCGTGAACGCGGTCACCGCCAGCACCGCTGTGGCGAAATCGCACCTTGCAGTCCGCGAAAGCTTCTGCAACCGCCGCCGCCGCATGCCGCGCTCCTTCAAGATGCGCGCCCGGCTCTGGGCCAAGATGTAAAGTTCGCCGTCCTCGCTCAGGAGCTTCACCTCAACGGACTCGCGCACCGCCCGCCACGCCAACAGGGGTCGGCTTCGTCGAACCGGGCGAGAATGGCGGCCATGTCGGTCTGGCCTTTTGCCACCTGGGCGACGACCGGAGCCGCGCCGCCGTGCTCGCGGAACGCAACGGCGAACGCATTCGCGATGGCGCTCGTATACGGATCGCCATCGTGGACGGTCACCACCGTGCGCAGCCCGAGTTCATCGTGGCTGAAGTGCGCGACAACGCTCGCCTCGATGAGGTCGTTGTCGGTAACGCGGTAGTAGCCCTCGTGGTAGTGCGGGCCGGCGTTTCCGGCCAGGTCGGACGTCAGCACAGGCGAAGTGTTGGCCGGCGAGACCATCGAAAAACCCGCCTCGCTGAGGATGGGCGATGCCTGCACCGCCGCACCGGAGCACAAGGTCCCGATGACGCCGACGACCTTCGCGTCGGCAACGACGGCCTCGGCAGCCGCGCGGCCACCTTTGCCCGAGCACTTCTCGTCGAGGGTCTCGACGGAAACGGGGTGTCCTTGAATGGGCCCGAAGTCCTTCACCGCCATCTCTATGGCGGTTTGCAGCATGGGAGACACCGACGGCACCACCGAATGGGAAAGGAGCGCGCGTGTCTCGTGTCCACGGTCGCCCAGATCCGCTCAAGTCCCAGCGTCTCGAATCCGAGCCGCACCATCGCCTTGAGCGCTTCGGTCGCGTAGCCGCGACCCCGGAAGTCGTCGTCGAGGCTGTACCCGACGTTCCCGCTTCCACTGGCATCGTCATCGACCTCGATACGGATGAGCCCACCGATCCGCCCCGCCTCCTTCGGCTCGATGGCAAAGACGCACACCGTCGCGTTCGGATCCTCCGACGCGGCGATGACCGAATCGAGATACCGCTCGACGGACCCGGGCGTCGGGACATCCATGTCGAGGTACCGGTAGAACGCCTCGCGCGTGGCGTAGCGCTGGACATGCGCCAGATCAGCCCCCGTCGGCGGGCGGAGCCAGAGCCTCGGCGTCTCCAGGGTTCGCGGGCATGCTCGAAAAGGGGTGTACGAGCTACGCGCGGCACCCTCCGCGGGGGACGAGTACGCGGCCGCTTGCGCTCGGCTCCGTCGTGTCGAGACCGCCGCAATCTCTTCAAGCATCGCCCGTGCGCCCGCAACCCGGGCACCCAACGCATGCACCCGGGCGCGCAGCCCTGCGTCGGACGTGTAGACCAGCGCCACCGCCCGATCCGGAAGTGAACTGACCAGCTCCACGATACGGTCGTCCGCGCCATCCCTGCGGCCATGCCCGGTGTGAACCACGGAAAGGCACTCCAGTGGCGTAGCCAGATCGGGCGGCCCGGGTCCATCGAATACGATCGTCCATGCGCCTCCGTGGCTGCGCGCCACCGGGGCGATCTCGGCGACGAGCCGTTGCGCAGCCTCGGCGCGGTTGCGCCACCAACCGTCCGCACGCGACCCCATCACATTGTTGCCGTCCACGAATACCATCGTCACGAGCACGCTACCCCGCGCGAATCGTCGAAGGCCCCTTCTTGCTCCCGAAGACCATCCGATTCTCCCGGTCGGCAACCCAGTCGGCAAGGTCCGACGCCCCTCGGCCCCGATGGTGAAGGGCCGCGGCGGCATTCGCGAGGTAGGTGAGCGGCGCTGATTTCTGCTCGAGCTGTTCCGCGACCTCCTCGCGGAGGAGGCGGCATAGGCGCGCCGTGGTTTCCGCAAGCTGCGCTGCCGATCGGGGTGGCTGCGGCTTCCATTGAAAGAAGTCGGCAAACACAGACACGAGGCTGTCGGGCAGGATGGCGTGCAGACATCGATCAGCGCTCTTCCGGGACCACTTCGGCCGTCAATGGCTTCACCATCCACGTGACGGGTCGCAACCCGTGGGGCGAGAGAATGCCTTCTTTCTCGAGCGGCGGGGATCCTACAGCCCTGGACCAAGCGCTCCCCGGGGAGGGGCCTCGCGCTGATCGTGGTCCCGGGCGATGGGGAGGTGCACGCCGCGCGGGTCCACGCCGCCGGGGAGCTGCCGTCCCTCTCGTACGCGACGGTGTTCCTGCCTTGTGGCGCGGGCGGTCTCGCGGAGTCCGGACTGCCCGACGCGGCCGCGTCGGACGCGGTCGTCGACGGCCATGACCGCTGTGGTCGTTGCGCCCTATGCGGTGCAATGTCGTATCTATATGCTCTCCGTCCCATGGTCATTCTCCCGTACTACTGGCTGATGCCGGGTTCGTCCTCGACCTGGTCGGTGTCCTTTTGCCGGGCGCCGACCTGATCCGCCTTCACCGATCTCTACGAACGAGATCCGCCGCAACCCGAGAGTTCTACGACCAGTTGGAAGAAGCCTACGGGGGGGTCGAATCTTGGATGAGGGGCGTTGCCGAGAAGTACACGGGCTGGAAGGAACCGCCGAGAAGCAGCGGAGATCCTGCCGATCTGCACAACCTGGGAAACACTATCGAAGTCGTGAAGGAAGTTGCCGAGGGCGTCTACTCGGTTGCCTCGCGCCTCGCCCGTGTAAACGAAGTCCTTGATGCCAGCGCCAGACAGGACGAGAGCCTTTCAGCGCGTTCCATGTGGGTTAGTTGCCTAGGATTAGCCTTCCTCACGGCGGGCTTCATATTGCAGATCTTGGGCGCGTTCTTTGCCTCAGGCTGAGACCCAGAGCAACGCGTCCCTTTCGAACCGCGCGCTTTCCGGCACCGCATGCGCGGTCACCGGCGCCTGAAGGAACTGATCCTCCTCGACGACGCCCCGGGCGCCAGCCCCTGGCTGTACGAAGGCTGGGACCACATCGTCCTGACCGGAGACTACGACGGGAATTCCGCCGCCACGCCCGCACCAACGTGCGGCCCCTCAACCTCTATCCGGCGAAGCTTCGCGCGTAGTCCCGACCCCGATCGCGGCCTTACCGTAATTCTGGGTACAAACCTTCCGATGACGCCTATTCTGACGGGGAGCGAGCGCAGATGCGGATCGACCGTGTCGTCGAGACGAGGTTCCGACCGAACGGGACCGACAGCATCGCCGCCGCCCTGGCGCCAGGTTTTGACGGCTGGAGCCACGGCAGGCCCGTCAGGGCTACTCAGTGAACGGTCAGCTCGATGCGGGCCGCACCCGAGAGCCGGCGGAGCGGAGACATGCCGTGGGGGTATTGTTGTGAGGCGTGTCCGTCGTTCGCACGACCCGCCGCCCAGTCTCAGCAATGTGAGTCTGTCGCACACAATCCGCGCCCATTCGCATTTATTCTGAGCCGAACGGGAATTACAGTCTCAGATAATGTGAGCCAGAAACGGCGATGATCTCGCGCCCGAGTCCCGATGATCTCTCAAGCCGCTACAATTACCCGGTACCGATACCCGGTACCGATTCGACGCAAGCTCGGCGTCGCTCGTTGCGAGGCAATGATGGCCGCTCCGATCGCAAACCGTATCTCCGTGCCAATGCCGGTCAGGGCCGCCCGTGAACGGCCAGGCCCGACCGCGGGGCCGGTGTGAGCGGCGCAGTGAAGGCGGAGAAAAGGATCCAACCTGGGGAATGACGATGACCGATCCACTGATCGAACGGAATCCGGAGATCCTTGGCGGGACTCCCGTGTTCGCCGGGACCCGGGTTCCGGTGCGCATTTTGATGGAACATCTCGAGGCGGGGGACCGGCTCGACGATTTCCTGACGGACTACACGACCGTGTCGCGGACCCAGGCGGTCGCGCTGCTGGAACGTGCGATGACGATGCTGGTGACCGGCAGCGATGAAGCTGCTGCTTGACGAGTCGGTGCCGCGGCGCCTTGCCGCGTCCTTTCCCGCATCGTTCACGCTGCGCACGGTTCAGGAAATGGGTTGGGCAGGTACGGGAAACGGCCTCCTCCTGCAGCTTGCCGCCGCCGAGGGCTTCGAGGCCCTTGTCACGGTGGATCGGGGCATCGAACATCAGCAGAACGTCAGCGAATTGCCGATCCCGGTCATCATCATGCTGGCCCCCCGCAGTCGATTGGCCGAATTGCAGCCGCTCGTCCCCGGTGTGGCGCGCTTGCTCTCGGACCCTCTGGAAAACCGAATCTACCGAGTTCCGCACTGAATTGTAGTCACATGGCGACGGCGCAACGCAACGGAGCAGGGTGTTTCCCACCCGCCATCCGATCGAAATCCGAAGGGGATGCCCGGTGAGGTACGCGATCGTTGACGGCGAACGGGCCGAAGCCCAACCTCGGTTGAGGGGAGTATGCCAGTGTTGCGGAGGGCAAACGATAGCCAAGTGCGGTGAGCATGTGGCTTGGCATTGGGCTCACAGACGGAAGGAGGATTGCGATCCCTGGTGGGAAACGGAATCCGGATGGCATCGGTCATGGAAGGACCGATTCCCGCTTGACTGGCAAGAAGTCGTTCATTGCGATTCGGCAACTGGAGAAAGGCACATTGCGGACGTAAAGGCTCCGCATGGTTTGGTTGTCGAGATACAGAATTCGCCGATTCACCCGGAAGAAATGCGTAGTCGAGAAGACTTCTACAGCAAGATTGCCTGGAGGGATAGTGAATGGGGATAGGCGCGGGGCCGATGGCCGTAGCCAAACCCTCGACAGAAGCTATTTCAACATGGGTCGTTCAAGCCATCCGATTCGTCTCGACCCCCTTGCGTTTCCGGTGGAATGGCTCGGGAAAAGCAAACTCCTCCACAACTGGAGCAAAGCCACCGCGGCAGTGTGCTTCGACTTCGGGGATGGGATTTTGTGGAGGTTTGATTCTTTCGAGCCAAACAAGACTGTCTTTCTCGAAGATCCAAACCCGGCCAGTACCAACGCCAATACTCAAGGCGAATTGTTTGCGGCGTCGGAGACTGTTGGAAAGAAACAGAGAAAAATCAACCTGGGTGTGTTCACGCCGATTCGGATCGACGACTTCATCGAGGCTACCGCCTCGGCGCGCACCAATGCCAAGCACCGGCGCCTCGACCAGCTCATGGCGGTGCTGGAACCGGGCGACCGGCTCGTGGTCAGCGAGCTTTCCCGCCTCGGGCGCTCGCTCGGCGAGGTCGTCGCCCTCCTCGATGCGATTGCCAAAGCCTCGGTGGCCTTCGTCGCCGTCAAGGAGAACATCCGCTTCGAGAGCCGTCAGGACCTGCAGACCAAAGTCATGACCACCCTGTTCGCCGAAGTCGAACGCGATCTCATCTCCGAACGAACCCGCGAAGGCCATGCGAAAGCCAGGTCGTCCGGAAAGAAGCTGGGGCGACCGAAGGGATCGTTGGGCGTTTCACGCCTCGATGGCAGGAAGGACGAGAGCCGTCACTTCCTCAATCTGGGAGTCTCGAAGAGCTCAATCGCGAAGATCACGGCCGTCCCAGCCCTGACAAGGCATGCCCCGTCGGGCACGCCAGTCTCGTCGCAACTGCGGGGCCAAGTCGGCGAAGCTGTCGCCGGTCTCATGGCAGGCGACGATGCGGTCGGCGCGAAAGTGGCGGAAATCGTCGCGCAGCTCACACCAGGACGCCAGCACCGTGACCTCGATGTAGTAAATGACGGCAAGCGGCAAGCAGGTGCGCTCGGTCAGCCGCTCCCGCTCGTCGCGGTAGACGAGGGCAAGGTGGCGGTTGTCGCGGACTGCGGACCGCAGCATTCCCATGTTGGCCGCCGCCGGTGTGCCGAAGCCCGAGACCACGAACCGGCCATCGTCGAGCTCGTCCGCGCGCAGCCCGGGCAGAACGTCGGCGATCTTGGCGGCAACGCGGCGGGCAGCCGCTTGCAGATCCTGATCGCCGGTCCGGTTCAAGAGCTGCAATCCGACCGCGACCGCCTCGACCTCCTCACGGTCGAACATCAACGGCGGCAGGTCGTAGCCCGGCCGCATGATGTAGCCGACACCGGCCGCACCGTCGATCGGCACCCGCATGGCCATGAGCGCCGCGACATCGCGATAGATGGTGCGCGGGGAGACCTCCAGCGCCTCGGCAAGCTCTACGGCGGTGATCGCCTTGCGCGCCCGGCGCAGCAGGTGGATCAACTCGAAGAGGCGGTCTGCGCGACGCATGATGGATCGCCCCCGTCTTCTTGCTCCGAAGTCCGGGGTTCACGGACTCCGGGCGGGAACTGTTCCCCGTTGCTCATGTCCGGATCTCCAATGATGGACACCGGCCGTCGGTGTGCGGACATCAGCGCTGCCCGCCACGCCCCGATGCAGGATTCTACGATGCGTTGCTGCGGCAACTCCGGGCCCGGGGCATCCAGTCATGGCGATCTTGCGGACGATTCCCGGCCTTGGCGGAACTCCCGGTGGAACATGAAGGCATCTCGATGAGAGATCCATCGGCGTGGGCCTCCATCACTGCTGACACCACGCTGTCAGGAGCCCTCCGTGAAACTCGTGTCCGACCCACCGGATGCGGAGTTCGTCTTGGACCACGATATCGGGAAGCAGGCCGCACTCGGTCGCGTCCTCGTTGTGCTGTCGGCGGTCGCGTGGAGCACCGCGGGGATTTTCACCAAGGGCGTCGAGGCGGATGTCTGGACCGTGCTGCTCTGGCGAGGGCTCCTCGCCGGAGGAGTGATCTGGGCTTGGCTGTTGTGGCGTCGCGGTCAGGCCGGGCTCGCGGACTGGAAGCATCTGGGTTGGGCGGGATGGTCGGCGGCAACCGTCAGCAGTGCGGCGACCGTCTGCTTCATTGCCGCGTTCAAGAACACCGCCGTCGCCAACGTGGCAATCATCTATGCCATCGCGCCCTTCGCTGCCGCCGCCATTGCGTGGGTGTGGATGCGCGAGACGCCCGGTCTCGCCACCCTGGCGGCAGCCGGACTGTGCCTCGCCGGCGTCACGGTCATGGTGGGAGGCTCGGCGGGGAGTCCCGATCTGACGGGCGATCTGCTGGCTCTCGGCATGACCGCGCTGATGGCGTTGATGATGGTCATCATGCGGCGTCATCCCGACCGCCCCATGATCTTGGCGGTGGGTCCGGTCTCGTGTCTGCAGCTCGTCGCAATAGCCTGGATCATGGGCGCTCAGCTCGACGTCTCGGCGCGCGAGCTGGTCCTGCTGGCGGGATTCGGGGTGGTTCATGCTGCCGCCTCGGTGCTGCTGGCTGAAGGAGTGCTGCGGATCCGAGCCGCCGAGGCCGCCTTGCTCGGCGCATCGGAGGTACCGCTCGTGCCGCTGTGGGGTTGGCTGATCCTCTCCGAGATCCCGCGCATGCCGACCGTCGCTGGCGGCGCTGTCGTGCTCGTGACGCTCGCTTGGTACCTGGGTCGCGAGACGCGCGTCAGGTCCTGAGAGCCCGTCCATCCGCGCCGGGTTTCTGCAATGGCGGCAAGTTCGAAAGGACCATCGGGCGGCATGGCGCCGGCCCACGCGGAGCGGATGCGGCGGGCATGAACCCGTCGCGTGCCCCCTGTGCCGCTGGCGGGGCAACCTCTCTCCCCCGGTGCTGAGCGTGGAGACGACCATCCGAGGCCCCCGCGGACGGGCTCGATGCGACAGAATATAGATTGAACTAAGCCGCGTTCCGCGGCGGGATGTCGTGCCCGCCGTCAGTACGGTGTTCTTCTCCCTGTCCAGGTGAGCCGTCGAATCGGCGCCTTGCATCGCGCCGAGTCCATCGAATCCTCCTGCGTTTCCCGGAATCCAGTGTCATGAACACCGGCGGGCGTGTCCACCGGTGTGTCTTCGTACCCGACCACACCTCAGGGGAGACGACTCATGACACCGTTGTGCCGGTCTAAATCGCTTCCACTCCCTCTTGAACCCAATAACAGACTGTTATAAATACGTCTTTGGTCCGTCACTACAACCCGCTTGATTGGCTCTCAATCAATCCGTAATCGTTCCGCAACCGGATTTTCTCCTATTTCAAGCCTGCTATGCGCGCGCATGGCGCCCAGCCCAACACCTCCGATTGCCCGCTTGAGCCTGTGCGCCGTCCGCGGCGCGGGCCTTCGCGAGCCGTAGGCGCCAACACGGGCCGGAGATGGGAGCGATGCAACCGACCCGGCATTGAAAACCGAGTGGTTGAAGTGTGTACTGTATGTTTGCGTGGCCATCGGACGAGGCGCGGCCCGAACGCGCGGATGGCCCTGCCGGCCGCCGCGCAATCCGATTGAATTCCCGCGATTCGAAGGAGTCGAAATTGCGCATCGAACCGCAGGGCATTGCGAAGCGGGAAGGTCCCGGGCCAGGCGCCGCTCTCGAACGCCGGGCGGGCAACTGCCGGGCCAGGCGATGACACGCGACGGCGAGAACGGGCAGACAGCGCTCGAAGGGGACGTGGGGCCCGATCCGGCGGGTACTGTGGAACCGCCGCCGCCGGACGCCACTTGGCTTCTGCGGCACAAGGTGGGGCTGCCGGACCCCATCGAGGGCTACGTCGAGCGTCCGGAGGTGGAGGGACGCTGTGCGCTCCTGGATCGTCGTCTGACGGTGCTGCACGCCCCGGGCGGGTTCGGCAAGACGGCCCTTCTCGCCCACCGCTGCCGGGCGCTGCGCGAGCGGGGCATCGCGGCCGCGTGGCTCTCGCTCGACGAGGAGGACGGACCGGGGTCGGTGGCGACCCACCTCACGCTCGCGTTCGAGCAGGCCGGGCTCGCAACCTTCGGTCCGGCCGGCGGGCGGGAGGAAGGCGCGGGGGCGCCGGACACGGAGGCGGACAGCCAAGCCGAGTACCGCATCAAGCTGCTGCTCCGCGCGCTCGCCGGCCACGGTGCGCCCTGCGTGCTCGCGCTCGACGACATGGAGTGCCTGCGGAGCCCCGAGGCGGTCGCTGCGCTCAACG
This sequence comes from Gammaproteobacteria bacterium, assembly GCA_965223775.1. Lineage (GTDB taxonomy): Bacteria > Pseudomonadota > Gammaproteobacteria > HK1 > HK1 > JAJDXW01. The sequence goes on from OZ245021.1 coordinate 1,087,573, forward strand.
CGCTGCTTCGCCGCGCGCCGTCCAATCTCCATGTCGGGATGGCGTTCCGGCAACAGCCGCCGGGGCTCGAGATCGCGATGTTCGCGCTCGAAGGGCGGGAAGCGACGGTGACGGTCGACGAGCTGCGGTTCACGAGGCCCGACATCACGCGGTTCTTCGAAGAGAAGCTGTCGCGCCGGGAGCTGGCCTCGGTGGTGGCCGACTCGGCGGGCTGGCCCATCGCGCTTCGCATCTACCGCAATGCGAGCCGCCACGGGGCGCCGGGGGGCGCCGACCGTACGGCCGCGGGATGGATCGAGACGCGGCTGTGGCGCGGCATCCCGGCCGCCGATCGCGACTTCGTGCTCGACATCGCGTTGTTCGACCGGCTCGACCCGGACTTGATCGACGAGGTGACGGGCGCGCGGAACTCGGGGCGGCGGATCGCGTCGGTGGGGGCGCTCGCCGGGCTGCTGTCGACGACGGGCGGCGGCGGGCCGGCGATCCGGCTGCACCCGCTCGTCAAGGACTACTGCGAGAAGCGGCGGTTTGAGGAGGACCCAGACCGTTTGTTGTTTCTCGCTTTCCCTCGTGAGATCCCCCCAGGAATTGCCCGCTCTGTTCCGTAGACGGATTGCCTGGGATGACGGAGCAATCGGGGGACCGGCCGGAGCCGTTGCCGTCGCCGTTCTCATGAATTGTTGTTGCAGAAGCGGTGAGGATGTGGGCGCGAAAGCGCCGAGTGTGGGCAAGGGGTGGGCAAGTGCGCAGCGCTTGTCCAGGCCTTGTCCACGCGTTCCGTAGGACGGCGCTCGGTCCGCAGGACGCGTCCACATCGTCAGCGCTTGGCGCGGCGATGGTCGCCGCCGTAGTCTCGACACCCTTTGCGACGAGAGAGGAGTTGGCCCGCGCGGGGGGATGAACCCCGCCGGGCCACGGCCGGTGCAGCTTCGCTACGAGACGGGGCTTACCGGCGAGGGATACGTTAGGGCCGAGGCGTGGCGCGATGCAAGGCTCAAGCGCTGCCCGAACCACCCGCACGGCGGATGTTCGCTGGCACGCCACGGCACCTACGCGCGCAAGAGCCCGCGCGGGACGAAGATCGCTCGCTGGTACTGCCCTGAGAGCCACACCACCTTCAGCCTGCTGCCGGAGTGTCTGGCCGCACGGTTTCCTGGCGAGTTGGACGAGGTCGAAGCGGTGGTGGCCCACGCCGAGCAGGCCCCGAGCCTGGCCGCCGCGGCCAATGAGCTGCGCCGCGATGCGGTCGAGCTCCCGGGGGCGATGCGCTGGGTCGGGCGCCGGGTGCGTCTCGTCCATCACGTCCTGAGCATCGTCATCGGGCTGGTGCCCGAGTATCTCGTGCGGTGCATCGCCGAGGTGGGCGCGGTGCGTACGCGGCTCCAGACTGACACCGCGTTGCGGGCGTTGCGCACCCTCACCGACGCGCAGCTCCGCGTGCTGCCCGCACCGTTGGGGTTCCAACCTCACCGTCTGAACACGACGAATCGCCTTCGGGCGCCCCAACACAAGATGGGGCCTGACCCGCCACCGGCGCTTGCGTAGCGTCCCCCGTCCCGGGCCGATGCGCCCCACCGACGAGGACCTCGCCCATGAACCACTGCGATGAGGAGCTGCACAAAGCCGTGGCGCTGTTCCGCTACGGCCTCATCGCCGACGTGCTGCGCCTGCCCCCGGGCAGCCGAGACATCCGGCGCACCCTGCACGAGAAGGCCCAGCGCACCTACACCATCCCCGGCACCCGGCGCACCCGCGTCGCCGTCGAGACGATGCGCGATTGGCTGAGCTTGTATCGCACCGGCGGGTTCGAGGCGCTGTATCCGAAGACCCGTGCCGACCGCGGCCAGCCCCGGCGCCTGCCCCCCGAGGTCGCCGAGCTGCTCGTCTCGCTCAAGACCGAGCAGCCCGCGCGCTCGGTCAAAGCCCTCATCGCCATCGCCCGCGAACGCGGCGTCGACCACCCGCTTGCCCCCTCGACCGTGCACCGGCTGCTCTCGCGCGAGGGCCTGCTCGACAAGCGCCCCGGTGAGCCCGTCGCTACCGACCGGCGACGGTTCGCCTTCCGTGACGCCGGGGAGCTTTGGATGAGCGATGTGATGCACGGCCCCAAAGTCAGCGACGGGCGCCGGCGCAGAAAGTCTTTCCTCATCGCGTTCATCGACGACGCCACCCGCGTCATCCTCTTCGCCGCCTTCGCCTACGCGGAGAACACCACCGCGTTGCTGCCCGTGTTCAAGCAGGCCATCGCGCGGCGCGGCCTGCCCGCCCGGCTCTACGTCGACAACGGGGCGAACTTCCGCTCCCAGCAACTTGCGCTCGTGTGCGCGAAACTCGGCATCGTGCTCATCCATTCCCGGCCCTATCAGCCCGCCGGGCGCGGAAAGATCGAGCGCTTCTTCCGAACCCTTCGCGCCGCCTGGCTGCGCCATCTCACCGCTGAGGCCACCACCAGCCTCGACACACTGAACCGCACCCTGTGGGCCTGGGTCGAGGGCGAGTACCACCAATCGCCCCATCGCGGCCTCGACGGGCGCACCCCGCTCGAGCAATGGGCGCTCGCCGGGCACGACGTGCGCTACCTCGACCCCACCACCGACCTCGACGACCTCTTCCTCTTCGAGGCCAAACGCCGCGTGATGAAAGACCGCACGTTGAGCCTGCACGGCCGGCTCTACGAGGTCGATGCCATCCTCGTCGGCGAAACCGTCACCTTGCGTTACGACCCCGATGCACCGCCTTCGCGACCCATCGAGGTCGTCCACGACGGCAACAGTGCAGGACTCGCCACCCGCCTCGACGCCTACGCCAATACCGCCGTCAAGCGCGACCGCCCCTCCTGGCAACTCCAGTGCGACACCCCACCGTCGCAGCCGCCCACCTCGCCTCTGACGATGCGAAACCTCAAGGAGAAGAACTGATGTACCTGCGTCACTTCGCCCTGACCCGGTTGCCCTTCGAAACCCCGGCCCACACCGACGAGCTGTTCGAATCGAACTCCCGCCGCGAGGCCGAGGCTCGGCTCCATCACCTCATCGAACTCAAGGGCATCGGCCTGATGACCGGCGAGGTCGGCTCGGGCAAGACCACCGTATGCCGCCATGTCGCCGCCGACCTGCATCCCGGCCTGCATCGGGTCGGCTACGTCTCGCTGACCACCGGCAACGTGCTCGACATGTACAAGTCCATCGCCTGGGAACTCGGCCTGCCCACCGAACGCTCGCGCGCCACCGCCTACCGCGCCATCCGCGCCGAAATCACCCGACTGGTGTGCGAGGCCAAGCAGCTCCCCGTGCTCGTCATCGACGAAGCCCAGCACCTGCGCAACGACGTCCTGGAAGACCTCCGGCTCCTGACCAACTTCGCTATGGACAGCGAGAACCGCCTGTGCCTGCTGCTCGTCGGGCTCACCGAGCTGCGCCGCCGCCTCGCCATGGCCGTGCACGAATCGCTCTCCCAGCGCCTCGTCGTACGCCACCACCTCGCCGGCATCGACCGCTCGGAACTCGACGACTACCTCGCCCACCGCCTGCGCCTCGCCGGCTGCGAGCTGCCCCTGTTCGAGCCTCCCGCCGTCGAGGCGCTGTTCCAGAGCGCTCGCGGATTGCCCCGGCTCATCAATCGCATCGCCCACTACGCCCTCACCGCCGCCGCGGCGAAAGGCGCCCGCACCGTCTCCGCCGTGCACCTCGAGCACGCCGTCGCGGAGCTGCGGCTGTGAACCTGCCCTACCTCCTCGTGACCCACGAACTCAGCGACGAGGCCGCCGCCCAGCTCTCCGAACTGCTCAACGACCTCGCCGTCGCCTTCGACGGTCAATACTTCGCTCAGATCACCCGCTACTACGACGAACGCCGCGAGAGCGAGCGCTCGTACCATCACAGGCAGCTCGAGCTCTTCGTCAACGACGACGCGGCGTTCTGAATCCCCTGCCCCTCCCGCGAACGCCGACGCCCACCGCGCCCGTTCGTCGACGACGGGCGTGGGGGCTCAACCCTTCTGCGCCACGACCACCGTGTTCAGCGCGACCACCGCGGTGCCGACCTACGTCCGCGCCCGGCTCTCCGACGATGACGGGGCAATGTGAGAAATCGAGCCTCGGTCGATCAGAAACAAACCGAAAAATCGGTTACGAAACTACGTGGGATGCAACACCGTTATCGGGCCATCCACGGCGGTATCGCCCGGGGGCTCGCGCGCCGCGGGCAGGTGGTCGAGGCTCTGCGCTACGCGGCGGAAGCGGGCGATGCGGAGCTGCTCGGCCGGATCGCGGAGGGCACGGGGGGCGTCAGGCTGTGGCTCGAACAGGGGCTCGAGGTGCTTCGCGCCGTTGACGGGCTGCTGACGGAGGAGGTGCTGTCGAGGTATCCGCGGACAGCGCTGGTGCGCTGCGTGATGCTCACCTCATCGGGCGACATTGACGGCGCGAAGCGCGTCTACGGCGCGGCGGCCGCGCAGACCGCCGGCTTCACGCGCGACCGGGAGGGCGGCGACGACGGGGCGCTGCAGATCGACCACATCTTCGTCCAGGGCCTGCTGCACATGTGCGGCTGCGTTCCCTACGGGGGTGGGATCATGGCGGCGGTGGCGGCCGCGGAGAGCGTGGCGAACGCAGCGGATACCGACCCGCTGCTCCGCGGAATGTTCAGTCTCGGGATGTGCATCGCGCACAACCAGACGACGGCGTTCGAGCAGGCGGTCGAATGGGCGGGGCACGCGCGGGGGGAGCTCGGACGCAGCTCGCCCTACCTCGCCCATGTCGACTTCCAGGCCGGGTCGGTCGCCATGGCGCGGGGTCGCACGCGCGAAGCCCGGGACTGCTACGACCGTGCGCTGAAGATCGCCAGGGCGAGCCATCTGCGCGATGCGGGGGCGGTGATGATCGGCGAGGTGCTGGCGGCGGAGCTCGCGCTCGAATGCTCGGCGGGCGCGCCGTGGCTGGACGGGCCTCGGGTGTCGCCCCGGCTGCTCGGCGAGTGCAGCGCCTGGCTCGACATCTACGCCGCCAGCATCGGGGCCGGGGCGGATCTCGAGTTGCTGCGCGGCGGCCCGCAGGCGGCGCTCACGCTCGTCGAGGACGCACGCGAGTACGCGCGGCGCACCGAGCGGCCGGCGCTCACGCGGTTCCTGTCAGCGCTGCGCGTCTCGGTACTGGTGGCCGGCGGCGACGTCGAGGAGGCGGGCCGCGCATGGCGGCTCAACCGGCTGCCCGAGGAGACCGCTGGGTGTATCGACCTGGAGACCCAGAGCTGGCGCGAGGCGGAGATGCTCGCCTGCGCACGGCTTCGGCTTTTCATCGCAGAGGGCGCCTTCGACGCAGGGAGGGAGCTCGCCGCCGCGCTGCAGGCGGTCGCGGCGGACCGCAGCCTGGTGCGGACGCGGATGCGGGGCCTCGCGCTCTCGATGGTGCTCGAGCACCGGGCCGGCGAGGGAGCGCGCGCGCAGTCGCACCTCGTGGACTATCTCCTGTTGTTCGCCGAGACCGACTACGTATGGCCGCTCGCGCGCGAGCGGGCCGTCGCCCTCGCGCTCCTCGACGACGTCGCGGACGCCCAGAGGGCGGATCCCGACGTTGCCAGTGCCGCGGCCGGGCTGCGCGAAGCCATGCGCGACGACGCGGGCGGCGGGGAGGAGCCCTCGCACGGGCCGCTGAGCCGCGGCGAGATGGATGTCCTCGCGCTTCTGGAACGGCATACGGACAAGGAAATAGCCAAGGCTTTGAACCTGAGCTACGACGGCGTACGGACCCGCGTCCGCGGTCTCTTTGCGAAGCTCGGTGCGCGCGGGCGGTTCGACGCGGTGCATCGCGCCCGTACGCAGGGGATCCTGCCGCCGGCCGAGGACGCACTGCAGGCGGATTCGTAGCCGGCCTCGGCTCTCCTGTGTCCAGTGGACCAGCGTGTCCCCGGGCCGTCGAGGCATCGTCGGTGACGCGATTCCGGTGCGCCGCCAAGCGCCGCGGCCCCAAACGGAAGCGGCGGCCCGCGCTGGCGGGTTACTTGCTCCTTTGCCGAGCGGTGGAGACCGGCTTCAGGAAGCCTCGAATCAAGACAGGCGGCAATGCAGAGTTGGGCTGAGCCATTGTAGAGATCACGCCACCCCGTCGGCGACTTCCTCCCGTAGCACGTCCAGCGAGAGCGCCGGGCCCGCTGACACCCCGACCCCCTATCTGAGTTGGCGGAATCGTCCTCACTACCCGCGCGGCGGCTGTCGCGCCGTCGCACGCAAGGGGCGAAAGGGGTCTGTAAACACCATTTCGGTGTTTACGTAAGTCATTGACCAAAACCGTAAAAAAGCCATTCCCACCGTTGAGAAGCGCCCTAGGGTTTGCGTAGTCTTCGCCAAGATGGGCTGTTTGAGAACGGAGTTGACCTTCACGGTGTCAGCACTGCGTACGGTATCACTTGGTGCAATTGAGCTGAGCCTCGGCTATTGCTTAGGCTCAGCCAGTCCGCTTGACGCCTCCCCAGTTCCGACTCCGCGGACGGCGGGTCGTGCGGCCCCCGGATCGTGCGCGCGGTCCTAGGCCCCAATGACCTACCCCAGCACCTTGCCGACAATTCGGACGGCGGCGGCGAGGCAGCTATGGGACGGTTAGTTGGGTTTGGCCGAGATGAGGTGCCGCTTGGGCGGCCCGGCTAGGTGCACGGGCTCGACGCGCCTGGTGACGACGCCTGTGTCGTCCCAGAGCACGAACAGATCGCCGGTGTGGCGGCAACGCGCCGTGCGGTGTCGACCACGAATCGGACGCCCTCCTGCAACTCGGGCTCCATCGAGTTGCCACGTGCCGTGGGCAAGGGCCAGCGTTACCGCGACCGCCAGATCGGACTTCACCGGCGGCAGCGGCACCTCGACGATCCCCCCGGCGCGATGCGGACGACGGTGAGCGTGGCGCTCCTTCCCGACGAGCTGGAAGAGGGTGACGAGACGCTTGCGGCGATCCTGAGCGATCCGACCGGCGCGATCATTCTGGACGGTTCCGGTCGCTGGAACCCCTCTGCTCTGGAGGGCGATCTCCGATGACACTCCGCCGTGAGCTTCTCGCCGGAATCCCTTCGGCCAAGCTGCTGCCCTCGCTGTTCACCGGATCGATGATGGGCGCCGTTCTTGTTCTGCATTGCCTCGCTCTGTCGGCGATTCTCTTCAGCGGCCCGCTGCTGCCGTTCGCCGCGCAGGGGGTGGGCATACTGCTGCTCGGCGGAGTCGTCTATTGCCTGCTGACCGCCTCGACGAGCGGCATCAGAGGCGTGCTTTCCACACCACAGGATATCCCTGCGGTGGTGTTGGCAGTAGCCGCTGCCACGATGTCGGCGAGACTGTCCGGCGCGGGAGATGAAGCCCTGCGCATGACCATGGTCGCCTTTCTGGCTCTTGCGGGTACGGTCACGGGGGTGTGCTGCCTGGCGATCGGGCATTTCCGTCTCGCCAATCTGTTCCGCTTCATCCCCTATACCGTGATGGGCGGGCTCTTTGCCGGCGCGGGATGGGCCTTGTCTCTGGCCGCTCTGTCCGTGATGAGCGGGGTGACGCCGGACTGGCAAGGCATTCCCCGATTCTTTGCGCCGGAGGTGCTGTGGAAATGGGGTCCGGGGGCGGCCTATGCCCTCGTCCTGCTCTTCATCATGAAGCGCTGGAACAGCTTTCCGGCCGTAGCGGCAAGCCTGGTGCTCGTTTGTGCGCTATATCATCTGGTGCTGGTCCTTCTCGACATCTCCGTGGACGACGCCAAGGCGGCAGGGCTACTGCTGTCGGGCATGGCGGAAGGGGGCTTGTGGCCCGCGTTCCGCTTTGATGATCTGGGATACGTGAGCTGGGGCGTACTGGCCGCGCTGGTCCCGGATCTCCTGATTGGCACGGCGGTGACGGTCTTCAGCCTGTTGATTGCTCTGAGCGGTCTCGAGATTGCCACCGGCGCGAATATCGACTGGAACAAGGAATTCAAGGTGACGGGGTTCGCCGGCCTGGTCGCCGGTCTAGCGGGCAGCTCGCCCGGATGTCATTCACTCACCTATTCCCTGCCTAGCTGGATGTTCGGTGCCGACACCCGGCTCACCGGCCTTGTCGCATCCGCCGTGTTGGGCCTGACCCTGTTCTTCGGCGGCGGGATGCTGGGGGTGCTCCCGACGTCGGTCATCGGAGGGCTACTGCTCTTCGTCGGCCTCGATCTGCTGGGCGACCTGCTGTTTGCCACTCGCAAGAGGCTGAACTGGGTGGACTACGGCGTTGTTCTGATCGTTTTCGTCACCATCGTACTGTTCGGGTTCATGGTCGGCGTCGGCATAGGGCTGAGCGTCGCAGTGTTTTTGTTCGCCCTGCGCTTCAGCCAGGTGGAGGTGGTCGAGGACGAGTTCACCGGGCGAGAGCGCCGTAGCGCGAAGCTGCGCTCGCTCCCCGAGCGCGCGATCCTGATGGATCAAGGCAAGCGAATAAGGGGATACCGGCTACGCGGCTACATCTTCTTCGGCAACGCCCATCGAATGGTCAGTCGCATGGCGCAATCGTTGAGGGAAGCTCCGGTTCCGACTTGCATTGTGCTGGATTTTTCTGCTGTTTCCGGTTTTGATTTTTCGGTCGTCAATGCGCTCGGCGGGTTTGCCACCGCAGCGAATTCGGCAGGGACGCGGATGGTTCTGAGTGCGGCTCCCGAGCAGCTCGAAAAGAATCTGGAGAGCCTGCTCACTGACTTTCGGGACAGAGCGCGGTTCGAAGCGGACATGGACCACGCCTTGGAACGATGCGAGGACATGGTCCTCGCGATGGGGGGAACGGAAGGGTCAGATGCGGAGAGTACGCGCAATCACCTGCTGGAACTGACCGCCTCCGATATGGAGAAATATATGGACAGGCGAGTCATCTTCGAGGAGATGGTGGACGAGCTTACGCCCTGGCTGGAGCCGCGGACATACGAGGCCGGCGAGGCGCTGGCCGCGCTGGGCGAGACTCCGGAGGGCCTGCAGTTTCTGCTCAGTGGCCGGGCCTCCGTTCATGACTCCGAAGGTGCAGTACTGTTCCAGTCGGGTCCGGGCGATGTCGTCGAACGGCGGGCAGCATTTGGCGGGAACACCACCTCGGCTGCCACCATAGCGCAGGGGCCTTGCCGGACCATGATGCTCACACCAGCCAGCCGGCTGCTGCTGGAGTCGGACGCGCGGGAACTGAGCCTGAAGCTCTACAGGTTTCTCGCCGGCTATCAGCCGGAGGCACTGAGCAGAGAAATGTCAACCACTTCAGGAAACTAGGACGGTATCGGTGATCGGTTTGTTTAGAGGGAGACGAATTGATCACCGAGATGCCCGCTCGATACGACACGGCATAGTAGAAACTCCGTGTGCAGCGAGACGGTGTTAGAAACAATCGACTCGGAAACCGGGCATGCCCGGTCCTGTGGCGACGTTCCCGCCAGGACGGCCGATTGTCCGGTGTGGTCTCGCCCATTCGAGCTACCTGCGCAGCATCAGTGCATTCTCGGACGCATCACCGCCCGCGCTCCCGCGCCGAATGCGACGAAATTGTAGCTCAGCACTGCCTCCAGACGTCCCGCCGGCTCGAAATCGTCGTCCGTCACGAGGTCCAGCATTTCCCCGAGCGACCAAAAGGCACAGTTGTGCCTCGTCACTTTACAAGCTAGCTGCATAACATGTCGTAACTAACCGTTTTATAGTTGTTTTTTTTCCATCTTCTTCATCGGCCTGATTCCGCCGATTTCAGTTCCGTGTACAAGCGGTCAGCGGATTGAACTCAATGAAGGGGGTGACATGTCCACCCTGAACCATGATTTTCGGGTCGAGCGACCGCGGGCAGGGTAAACGTTCCGTCGGGCCGTGCTGGCCTGGACGGGCGCAGGTGATGAACCGCCGGCCTGACACCTCCCATGCGAAACGCCGGCGCCGCTCCTGCGCCCCGCCTCTGCGAACTTGCCAGGAACACCATCGCTCGATAGCCTAAGTTGACGCATCAGCAGTCTTGGATCCCTCCCATGGCGACCGTCCTGAACCCATCGTCGAACCACTGGGTGGTTCACTTAGCATCGCGATCCGACGCCGACAGCGAGGTCACGGTGGAGCTGCGCATGAGCAAGGCTACCGCCGACAATCTCGCTCGCCTGGCGACTTCGCAAATGGCAGAACTCAACCCCGGTACGCCCTGTTCAACCAAGGAGAACGTCGGCTCCGCCGTTCTCACCATTGTGTCTTCGGCCGCCGCTATCGCCCGCGTCAAGGATCGTGCAAGCGCCTCCGACCAACAGGAAATCATCGATCTCATCGAGGACGAGGTGAGCGCCGCACGTGCGGATCGTCCTTGATTCCAACGTCCTCGTCAGTGCGCTCATAACGAGGGGGACGCCGCCAGACCGGCTCTACCAAGCCTGGCTTCGCAACGAGATCGAACTCGTCACCTGCGCGGCGCAGATTGACGAACTCGCCGATGTCTTGTCCCGTCCCAAGCTCCGCAAATACGTCGATCCCGCAGATGCCGCCGAGTTGGTTGCGGATATCCGCCTGCGGGCAATCGTGATCCGCGACATGCCGATCCCGAGGCGTTCTCCAGACCCGAAGGACGACGCCATTCTTGCTGCGGCTGTTGCCGGCGAAGCCGAACTCGTGGTATCCGGCGACAAACCGGGGATTCTGGCGCTCCAGGAGGTCGAGGGAATTCCAATCCGCACCCCGCGCGAAGCACTGCAAATCGCGCTTGCTCCGTCAGCCACCCGGTCCCTCTGAAACCCGCCCCGCCGGCATTCCGTACAGCGTACGGATTCTCCCAGCGTACGCGTCAATCCGCGCGCAATCCCTTCCTCGCTTCGTCTCATTGCTCTGCGGAGGCCACCGCTGCATCGCGCACCCCGCTGCTCGCCGTATGCGCACGCTCTTGCGCAGCCGTCTACAACTTCAGAGGCCCGTGCAGCCAGCATCTGGCCGGCCACCGTGACGGTGGCTGTCGTGGGTGGGGACTCTGCTGGACATACAGCGACTCACGGCTCTCTTTTCGATACCGCATTCGCCCGTGTGGAGCTACCCCGCTTTGGTGGACACCTGCACCGCACTGGAGCCGCTCGGTCGGGTAGCGCCTCCCCTCGCCAACGGGCGGCATGGACGCGCTCCTCGGCCGCGAGACGCTCGCCGGCCTCGCGGCGGACCCCGGCTCGGGGGCCGGGGCAGGCGACAATGGCGGCACCGCGAGCGCGGGCCGTCTGGAGGCGGAGCTTGGCTACGGCATCGCCCTGTTCGGCGGCGGCTTCACCGGCACGCCGCATCTCGGCGTCGGCCTCTCGGACACGAGCCGCGACTACCGGCTCGGCTGGCGCCTGACCTCGGCGCGGCCGGGCGATCCGGGCTTCGCGATCGGACTCGACGCCACCAGGCGCGAGGCCGCGAACGCCGACGCCGAGCACGGCGTCATGCTGCGCGGCACGATCCGGTGGTGACCGCGGCGGGCGGCGGCGGGGCATCCGGGCGGGGGTTCCGGTGGCGGCCCTCGCCGTGACGCAAACGCTGAATCAGTGAAAGCAACCTCGCGCGGCGATATCCCATACCGCCTCCACTCTGCCGTCACGCACCGCGATGTAGTGGTCCCAGCGGTCGGTGGTGAAGTCCTGTTGGCCACTTGCAAGCAGGAACTGATCGCCAACTTCCAGATGGGCGGGCGGTGCTACCGACAGCACGATATGCTCCGGATGCAGTGCGCCGACGGTGACTCCCGGCATGCCGTCGACCGCCGGGGCTTCGCGCAGGGCAAGCCCCCTCGTTCCGATATCCCCGATCGCCACGCCAGCTCTCGGAGTGCTGATGACAGTCCCGAGAACCTTGGCTGCAATCCGGAACTCCGACATGTAGTCGCAGGTATGGGACATGAGCATGTAGGTCCCCCCCTCCACCTCCGTAACGCCCGGGATCGTCGCCGCGATGTCGTAGGAGAAGGTCTCGCCGGAGGAGACGATCTCGACGGGAATGCCGGCCGCCTCGATCGCGTCCTTCACGTCCAGGCACATCCGGAAGAACGGCACGCCCACCGAGCGCCGAGTCTGCTTGTCGGGCTTTCCCTGAAGGGATTGATGGCTCTGTACGCCCCTGAAGGTGATGCCGCCCAGGTCCCGCGCGAGCTTCGCCAGCTCCACCCCCTTCTCGATTCCGCCCTGGTGAGACCACCGTATCCCGGATCGGCGCCCCGAGGTGGCAACCTCGATGAGCACACCGATATTCACACCATGACGCTGTGCCGCCGCCGACAGCATACGGACGTTCTCCGGGTCGTCGATCGCCACCCGAATCGTGGCTCGCTTGGCGAGTGAGCACAGCCGCGCGATCTTGTCTTCGGTCACGATCTGGTTGACGACGAAGATATCGCGGATTCCCCCTTCGACCATCACCTCCGCCTCGGAGACCTTGGCGCAGCAGATGCGCTGCTCGGTTCCACCGGCTCTGAACTGCATGTGCGCCAGCAACGGGCATTTGGTGTTCTTGACGTGGTGCCCCATCTTGCAGACGGTGTTCCGATAGGTGTCCGCGATCACCTGCTGATTGTGCTCGAGCGCGTCGAGCTCCACGAGCAGGCAAGGGGTGTCCAGATCCTCGACGGGCGTGCCCATCAACGGCCTATAGCTTTCCAAGGCGCTTCTCCAGTTGATTCGATGCGAGCCGCTCGCCCTGGCAGTCCGTTCGACTGAGGCGTGAGTCTGTCGAGTCAGCTCGGCGGCGCGTGTCAGTCACGCGAACCATCCGATTTTCCGACCTCGGGTTGTCGTGGACGCAACGAAGGTCGAATCGGGCGCTTCGCCGGCGAGAGGGCGTTCTCAACGACCGACTGCGAGCCCGACGAATACACGAATACCTCGGGCTAGCGATATCGGCCGCGGGCGGAGACGTCCCACACCGCTTCGAGCACGCCGTCGCGCACCGCATGAATCTGATCGTGGAGATTGGCGCAGGTGCCGATGTCGGCGGGAACGACCCAGACCTTGTCGCCCACCTCGATGCCGGATTCGGCCGGGCCGCTCAAGTCGAGCTTGCCGTGCTCCGCTCCCGCGAAGGACGCGGTCGCGTTCGTCAGCACCCCCTCGCGCGCCGGGAATACGCCCTGCAGGACCGGATCGCCCCCGTCCATGCCGACCGCCTTCACGCCGCCGTCGGTGATCGCGAGCGCCGATTCCGGGCGGCTGATGACGGTGGTCATGACGCGCGCGGCAGTCCTGAGCTGCGGGCAGCACTCGCGATGGCGGGCATCCATCAGCACGTAGCTGCCCGCCGGCACCTCGGTAACGCCGGCCATGTCGCCAAGCACCTCGTAGTCGAAGGTGCTGCCGGCACTCACTACCTTCACCTCCATGCCCGCCTTCTCGACCGCCTCCCGGGTGTCGAGGATCCTCTGGACCCGGCGGCGAGAGTCGGCCGGGTCCGGCTTCGGTTCGCAATCGAGGGCAGTTCCGGTGAATGTCATGAGTCCGTTGAACTCGAGACCCGGCGCATCCTGGACCAATCCCGCGAGGTGCACTGCCGGCTCGCCAGGCGCTACTCCACAGCGGTTCGCGCCGCTGTCCACGTCGACGAGAATTCCGATGGTGACCGCATTGGACGATGCGGCGGCGGACAGATCGCCGACATTGGCGGGATGGTCGACCGCAACCGTCATTCGCACCTGTCGGGCGAGCGCGCAGAGGCGGCTGATCTTGGTGCGCGTCACAATCTCGCTCGCAACGAGAATGTCGGTGAAGCCGGCCGGCGCGAACACCTCCGCCTGTCCGAGCGTGGTCACCGTGATTCCGCCTACCGTGCCCTGCGCGGCCAGTTGCCGGCGGGCGATAGCCGGGCACCGGTGCGCCTCGACGTGCGGGCGCAGCTTCGCGGTCCGCTCGCGAAAGAACCCATGCACCGTCTCGATATTGTGCTCGAGGGCGGCCACGTCCACCTGCAGCGACGGCGTGTCGAGCTGCCCGATCGGCGTGCCGTTGGGTTTGTAGATTGGGCGTTCCATGCTCTCCTCGACCTCACTCGAACAATGCCACCATTCGATGGACGAAAACAATATGTCGTTGCGCCGGCCGGCCTCGAACCGCTTGAGCGGCGGATGCGCAGACCCTCCCGGTCGACCCCGGTCGACCCCGGTCGATCTCGGTCGAGTCCGGTGCGTTCGGGCCGGCCAGGCGGCCGCCAGCACCGGTGTTGCGGCAGATGGTCGCCGCGAACGCGAGCCGCATGCCGCGACGATGGATCGGATTGAACACGAGTCTCGCAGGCAGGCGCGTGCTGCTGTCGAAGTGATCGTTCCTGGTGATTGCATCGCCGGGCGGCAAGTCGTCGCATCACGCAACCGTCCTGTCTGCGATGCGCCAACCTCTGTAGTATGCCGGGGCGCGGCGGCGCCGGTCCCACGCGGTTGGGAGCAATTGAGGGGGGATGCATGCAGAGCATCGGTTTCGACGTGGGGGGAACCTTCACCGACATTGCCGCCATTGATTCTGCTGGTCGGGTGTCCATCCACAAGATCTTGTCGACCAGCAACGATTACAGCGACGCGATCTGCACCGGCCTCGAGGCCATGGTAGGCGCCGGCGATGTGAATTCGAGCGACGTCAGGCACCTGGTGCACGCCGCGACCATCGCCACCAATACCGTAGTCACCGGCACCGGAGCCAAGGTGGGGCTCATCACCACGGAAGGATTTCGGGACGTGCTCGAAATCGGCCGGCTGCGCTATCCACGCCTCTACGACATGGAGTGGGAGAAACCGCCCACCCTGGTGCCGCGGCATCTGCGCCGCGAGGTGGTCGAACGCATTGATTTCCAGGGGCAGGTGATCACTGCCCTGGACCTTGCGAGCGTCGAGGCGGCAACGGCGCGGTTGCTCGCCGCCAAGGTCGACTCCATCGCCATCTGTCTGCTGAACTCGTACGTGAATCCCGAGCACGAGCATCGCATCGCCGAGCACATCAGGGCCCGGGCGCCAGCGGTAGATCTCTCCATCTCCTCGGAGGTGCTGCCGGAGGTCAAGGAGTTCGAGCGCACCAGCACGACCGTGATCAACGCGTACGTCAAGCCGGTGGTGGCGCATTACCTGACCAACCTGGAGACCCGACTTGCCGGCATGGGGCTGACGGCCCCCATCACGGTGATGCAGTCCAGTGGCGGCACGGTCCGCACCGGCGCCGCGAAGGAGCGCCCGGTCTACTCCATCGAGTCAGGTCCCGCCGCGGGCGTGGTGGGGGCGGCGGAGTTCGGCAAGAGCCTGGGCATGGCCAACCTCATCTCGTTCGACATGGGCGGCACCACGGCCAAGACCTGCCTCATCGAGAACGGAGTGCCGCGACTGACCAGCGAGTACGAAGTCGGCGGCGGGCTCAACATCGGACACCGGCTGCTCAGGGGTGGTGGCTACCTGCTGCGGGTGCCGGCCATCGATCTGGCGGAAATCGGTGCGGGGGGCGGCAGCATCGCCTGGATCGATCGCGGCCGCGCCTTGCGGGTGGGCCCTCAGAGCGCCGGCGCCGATCCGGGGCCGGCCTGCTACCAGCGTGGCGGGACGGCTGCCACCGTCACCGACGCCAACGTGGTGCTCGGCTACCTCAACCCCAGGTATCTGGTTGGCGGCGAGCTCGAGATCGACTCGAACCTTGCCGAGAAAGCCCTGAATGACCACATCGCCGGCCCGCTGGACCTCGACACCGAGGTGGCGGCCCTCGGTGTGCACACCATCGTCAATTCCAACATGGTGCGGGCGGTGCGAGCCGTGTCCAGCGAGATCGGGCGCGATCCGGGGGACTTCGTCCTGTTCGCATTCGGCGGCAGCGGTCCGGTGCACTGCGCTGCGCTCGCGCGCGAGGCCAAGGTGCCGCACGTGGTCGTGCCGCCCGCGCCCGGCGTGTTCAGCGCCCTCGGTCTGCTCGTCAGCACCGTGGAGCATCAGTACGTGCAAACCTTCTGGCGAGATTTCGAGAGCGCCGACGCGGCGGCTGTCGACGGCCACTTCCAACGCCTCGGGAGCGAGGCATTGGAGACCCTGCAAGGCGAGGGGTTCAGCGTCGAGCAGACGACGATTCAGCGCTTCGTGGATCTGCGCTATCCGGGACAGACGTCGGAGATCACGATCGAGGTCCCCGACGGCGACATGTCCGGGGAGCTGTTTGGCGTGCTCGCCGAGGCGTTCCACCGTGAGCACGAGAATACCTACGGCCATCGTTCCCAGGAGGGAGAGAGGGTCGAGATAGTCAACGTTCGCCTGCGGGCCCGCGGGCTCTCCGATGACAAGTTCACGCCCGAGTTGCTCGCCGCCGCGGGTGCGCGCCCCGGCCGGGGGGCCGCGGACCGGGCCGCGAGACGTTCCGCCTACTTCGGCGAGGCGCATGGCTGGACCAGGGCACCGCTCATCGAGCGCGCCGATCTCGACGCCACCCCGCGCGCCGGACCGCTGATCGTCGAAGAGTACGACACGACGGTGGTGGTGCCCCCCGACGCGGCGGTCTTCGTCGACGAGGCCAACAACATCCGCATCGACATCGACCTGGAACAGTAGAGAGTGATCCATGCCCCGGTTCCAACGTGACCCCGTCAAGATCGAGCTGCTGAAGAACGCACTGACGGCGATCGCCGACGAGATGGCGATCACGGTCGTGCGCACCGCCCGCTCGTTCGTCATCAAGGAGTCCCTGGATTTCTCCACCGGGTTGATGGACGCTGACGGGGCCTTGATTGCCCAGGGCCTGTGCCTGCCGCTGCACATGGGATCGTTTCCGCCGACGATGAAGTCGATCCTGCGCGACTACGGTCAGGAGCTCCGCCCCGGTGACGTGTACGCCACCAACGATCCCTATCTCGGCGGGGGCACCCACCTGCCGGACATCTATGTCTTCAAGCCGATCTTTCTCGACGGCCAATTGCTCGGATTCTCGGCCGCCATCGGGCACCAGACGGACATCGGCGGACGGGTGGCGGGCGGAAATGCGTGCGACAACGTGGAGATCTACCAGGAGGGGGTGAGAATCCCCCCGGTCCGCATCTTCACCAACGACGAGCCCGACGACGTGTTCTTCAAGATGATGCGCGCCAACGTGCGCGTCCCGGAGAAGGTGCTCGGCGACATCATGGCCACGGTGGCGGCGTGCCGGCGGGGGGAGGAAGGCTTGAAGACCCTTGCGCGGACCCACGGTGTGGAGTCCCTGCGTGCCCAGATGCGCGACCTCATGGACTACGCGGAAGAGCTCACCCGTGCCGAGCTGCGTGCGCTTCCCGACGGCCAGTGGGAGTTCGAGGACTTTCTCGACGACGACGGCTTCCAGGAGGAGCCCATTCGGATCCATGTCGTGCTCACCAAGGAAGGTGACGAGATCACGGCCGACTTCCGCGGTACCGATGCCCAGGTCAAGGGCTCCATCAACATGCCCTTTTCGTTCACCTGCTCGGCAACCTACGCCTGCGTTCGCTCGGTGATGGACCCCAGTATTCCCAACAACGAAGGTTTCTTCAGGCCGATCAAGGTACGCACCAATCCGGGCAGCTTCGTCGACTGCACGCACCCCGCTCCGGTGGCCGCCCGCGGGCTCGGGGCGACCCGGGCCACGGACTGCCTGTGGGGGGCGCTGGCGCGCATGCTGCCCGACAAGGTCTTCGCCTGCGGGGTGCAGGGCGACTACGGGGTGACCATCGCCGGCTACCGGCCGGACGGGCGTCCGTTCATCAATCTCGAGTTCCTGTACTCGGGCTGGGGTGGTCGGCCCCATCGCGACGGCATCGACGGCATCTCGTCCCTGGCCGTGAACTACGCAAACACTCCCGCCGAGGTGATAGAGGTCGAGCAGCCTCTGCGCATCGAGCGCTACGGCTTTCGTCCCGATACCGGAGGCGCGGGCATGCACCGCGGCTCGCTCGGCATCGTGCGCGACTACCGGCTGGTGGGGGCGGACGAGGCGGTGCTGCAGGTACGCGGGGACCGGCAGAAGTTTCAGCCGTTCGGGCTCTACGGCGGCAAGCCCGGCGACTTTGCGAGGAACGTGATCAACCCCGACAGCGACGCGCCGCACGTACCTCCGGGAAAGTTCATGTCCGGTATGGCCGAAGGAGACGTGTTTCGGGCAATGCTTGCCGGCGGCGGCGGTTGGGGGGACCCGTTCGAGCGCGACCCGGCCCGGGTCCTCGATGACGTTCTGAATGAGAAAGTCTCGGCGCAATGCGCGAGGCACGAGTATGGCGTCGTCATTGACGTGGATGCCATGCAGGTCGACGAGGGAGCGACCCACGCTCTGCGTGAACGCACGCGGAGCGAGGCCGCAGACTGAGGCTCAGCCGTGAGCCCACAATTCGGGAAGGCTTCTCATGAGCGATGAATCCCGGCCGGTCGACCCGGAGGTGGTCGTCAAGGTCGTGGATCTGCACAAGCGCTTCGGTGATCTCGAGGTTCTCAAGGGCGTTTCCCTGGAAGTGCACCAGGGCGACGTCCTGACCATGCTTGGCGCCAGTGGCTCCGGAAAGACCACGTTGCTCAGGTGCATCAATTTCCTCGAAGAGCCGACCTCCGGACAGACCTATATCGCCGGGCGCCCGATGGGGTTTCGCATTGAGCCCGATGGTCGACACCGACACGCGCGCCAGGCGGAGATCAACACGTTGCGCATGGACATCGGCATGGTGTTTCAGCAGTTCAACCTGTGGCCGCACATGACCGCTTTCGAGAACATCATCGAGGCGCCCCTGCGGGTCCGCAAGCAGCCGCGTCGAGAGGTCGAGGAGCATGCTCGGCAACTCCTCGAGAAGGTCAATCTGACCGACAAGAAGGATCAGTACCCGGCGCGGCTCTCGGGAGGGCAACAGCAGCGCGTTGCGATCGCGCGGGCGCTGGCGATGGAGCCGAAGGTCATGCTGTTCGACGAGCCGACCTCGTCACTGGACCCTGAGCTGATCGGCGAGGTGCTGGGCGTCATGCGGGCCCTGGCCGAGGACGGCACCACCATGATTGTGGTCACTCACGAGGTCGGATTCGCTCGCGAGGTCTCGGATCGCGTGATGCTGCTGCACAACGGCCTGATCGAGGAGGAGGGCTCGCCGGAGGAGGTCATCATGAATCCGAAGAGCGAACGCACGCGTCAGTTCTTCTCCACCATCCTGCACTGAGCGACCCGCGCAAGATGCTCGCCGACGCCCTCAAGACCCTGAGCGAAGCCTTCGATCCGGCGCTGTTCTGGGAGTATCGGGCCGTCCTGTTCCCGGGTCTGCTGTACAACTTCTACGTGTTCTTTCTCACCGTCGGTCTCGCGATCGGCCTCGGTCTCGTTGCCGCGGTGCTGCGACTGAGCGGGAACTTCGTCGTGAGAGGCATCGGCACGGTGTACTCGGAGCTGTGCAGAAACGCCCCCGAGTACGTCACGCTGATCTGGATCTTCTACGTGCCCCCGCTGCTGCTGAGCATCGCGCTCAATCAGAACGTCAGCTTCACACCGTTGATTGCGGCGGTCATCGCCCTCGGGCTGTCCTCCAGCGGCTATTTCTCGGAGACCTTCCGCGCGGGCATTCTTGCGGTGCCGACGGGTCATGTGGAGGCCGCCCGCACACTGGGCATGTCCCGCATGCTGACCCTGCGCCGGATCATCCTGCCCCAGGCGGTTCGCCACATGTTGCCCGAGGCAATGAACCAGCTCGTCTCGCTGTTCAAGGGAACGACCCTGGTGTCGCTCATCGCGGTGCCGGATCTGCTCTACCAAGTCTCCATCGTATCCGCTCAGGAGAGCAAGGCGCTGCCGCTGTATTCCGGTGCGGCGCTCATCTATTTCTTGCTCATTTTCAGCTTCGCAAGTCTCGCGCAGAGGTTCAGCGACCCCTGGCGAGAGAAGTCCAGGTAGGCAGGAGAGGCGGTAGTGGAATCGGCCTGGATGCGGATCCTGTGGCGCAACCGCGATCTCATGTGGGACGGTCTCACGATCACCTTGCAAGTGACCGTCATCGGCTTCGTGGGGGCGGTGGTGGTCGGGTTTGCCTTGTGTCTGATGGTCCAGTACGTCAAGCCCCTGCGGTGGCTGGCGCGAATTCTCATCGAGTTCTTTCGGGCCACGCCGATTTATGTCCAGCTTCTGTGGGTCAACTACGTCTGGCCGGGTGTGTTCGGCTGGCCCAACAGTGTGCTGGAGGCCGGATGCGTGGCTCTGGCCGCGCAGTCCGCGGGCTATCTCGCGGAGACGTTCCGGGCCGGTATCGAGGGCGTCAATCGCGGTCACATCGAAGCGGCGCGTGCTCAAGGCATGTCGCGCGTGCTGATCATGCGACGCATCATCCTCCCCCAGGCGATGCACACCATGGCACCGTCCATCATGAACCAGTTCCTGGTCGTGATTAAGTCCTCGACCCTGGTGGCGGTCATCGCGGTACCGGATCTCATGTATCAGGCGCTCACCCTGTCTGCCATCTGGTTCGAGCCGATCGGAATCCTCACCGTTACCGCGCTGGTTTACATCGTCGTCATCACGGTGCTCTCGCTGTTCTTCAAGTGGTATACGGACCGCATTCGGGCACGCTACCTGTGAGAATTCGAAGCTCAATCGGCGGTCACACGGCCGCCGCAACCAGTGCGACCCGGATCGGATCGGGTCGTCATCCTGCCGAGGAGAACCACACCATGACTGACACTACGAACATCAAGCGACGCTCCTTCATGCAATCGGCGTTGGCCGTCGGTGGTACGGTGGCTGCGGCCGGGGCAATGACGGCCGGCGTGTCCGTCCGGGACGCGCATGCGCAGCTTCTCAAGACCGGTATCAGCGAGGACTCCGTCCTCGCCAAGATGAAGAGGACCGGCAAGCTGGTGGTCGGCTACTCGCAGACGAAGCCGAACTTCTATCTCGATCCCAAGACCAACCGGCTGCGTGGCATCTTCTACGACGCAACGGAATTTCTCGGCAAGGAAACCGAGGTGGAGATCGAGTACAAGGAGGTTCTTTGGGCCAATGCCACGGTGGGTCTGCGCAAGGGCGACTTCGATCTGTTCGTATCCTCGCTCACGTACACGGTGCCAAGGGCACTGGTCATCTCCTACGTGGGGCCGATTCACCACAAGGGATTCATCGCGGTGACTCACCAGGACCACAAGGATCGGTTCCGCACCGCCGCGGATCTGAATGCCGAGGACGTCATTTTCGTCGTCACCCTGGGCGACGCCTCCGCGAATCAGATCAAGATCCGGTTCCCGAAGGCCCAGATCAGGACGATCCAGGGACAGCTTTCGCTGCTCGCCGAGCCGGTCCGCACCAAGCAGGCCCACGTGATGACCGGGGGCGACTTCGACATGGAGGTATTCGCCGGCGCGGCGGACTGGGCCCACCCCATCGATCCGGACAATCCCTACGATCTGCTGCCCAACACCTGGGCCTGTCGCTACGGTGATCCGGAGTGGAAATTCTTCCTCGACATGTTCTGCAACCGCATGCTCAGCACGGGGTTCATGGAGGGACGCTTCGCCGCCTACCGCGAGGAGCTGATCGGCGGCGCCTGAGCATGTGAGGCCGATCCAGGGGAGCGGCCGCCGTCTCGTGCGGCGGATGCGCTGCTCGTGGCCAGTCCCGGGATCGACGCCGGCGCGGCGTTCCCGGGACTGGTGCGTTTGGCCTGCTTGAGCAGTTCGGACCACGAGCGCGAGCTCGGGACTTGGCAGGAGTTTGTGATTGCGAATCGTTATGATTTACAATAGCGACTCCATCCAACCGATCGGTCAATCGAGGAGATCCGAAATGAGAAGCACCGTTTCCCGACTTGTTTCCCGGCCCGGTCCGAGAGCGCTTCGTCCCCCCCGGCGCAGTCCGGATCTCTCGGCCTCGAGCGCCGACGCGGCGCGGGTCGAGGCGCACGCGACGCTCCCGGCTCCCTCTCCGCGCCGCGGCAGACGCCGTTTTTCCGCTGCTCTCTTCGCCGCATTCCTGCCGGTCCTGGCCGCCGCCCCGGCCGCCGCGGCGGAAGTCAACCTCTACTCCTACCGCCAGCCGTTCCTCATCGAGCCGATCCTTGCGAAGTTCACCGAAGAGACCGGGATCGAGGTCAACGTCGTCTTCGCGAAGAAGGGCATGATCGACAGGATCCGGGCCGCCGGGGACAACAACCCGGCCGATGCGGTCCTCACCGTCGACATCGGCCGCCTCGACGGGCTCGTCGAGGCGGGGCTCCTCGAACCCGTCGCGTCGCCGGTCCTCGAAGCGAACGTCCCTTCCTCCCTGCGTCACCCGGACGGGCTCTGGTTCGGTCTCACCACCCGAGCGCGGGTGGTCTTCGCGCATCGAACCCGGGTGGCCGCGGACGAGGTCCGGACGACGTCCGATCTCGCCGATCCGAAGTTCAAGGGGCGCGTGTGCTCGCGTTCGGGCAAGCACGGCTACAACGTCGCGTTCCTCGCGGCGATCGTTGCCCGGGAGGGCGAGGCGGCCGCGGAGGAATGGCTCGGGGGCGTCAAGGCCAATCTCGCCCGCAAGCCCCAGGGCAACGACCGCGCCCAGGCGAAGGCGATCTACGAAGGGGTGTGCGACGTCGCGCTCGCCAATACCTACTACATGGGAAAGATGGCGACCAACAAGAAGAAGTCCGAGCAGCAGGAGTGGGCGCGCGCCATCCGGGTGCAGTTTCTCGATCAGGACGGACCCGGCCAGCACGTGAACCTCTCCGGCGCGGGGGTGATCAGGGGCGCGAAGAACCGCGAGCATGCAGTGCGGCTCCTCGAGTTCCTCTCCGGCGACATCGCCCAGATGATGTATGCGAGCAGCAACTTCGAGTATCCGGTGAAGGCGGGAGTGGCCACGGACCCGTTCATCGAATCGTTCGGGGAGTTCCGGGCCGACACGCTCCCCCTGAGCGAGATCGCTCGTTACCGCAAGGCCGCGAGCCGAATCGTCGACCGGGTCGGGTTCGAGGAAGGACCGGAGACTTGAGCGGTTCCGGCGCTGATCGGGAAGGCCCGGCGTCAACCGGAATCTCGATGGACGCGCTGCGCGACGCCGGCCGGCCGGACGTTTTCCCGAGGGGTCCGGGTCCCTGCCGGGCAGGCCCCCTCGGGAGGCTGTCGGGCTCGGTGGAGAACGCGGCCGGCGGTCGGGTATCGTGTCGCCCGGGTACCGGGGAGGGCTGGAGAGAGCCATGTGGCCGCGCCGCCGCGCGAGGGCGATCGACGAGGCCGACTGGGCGGCCGTGCTCGACCGCCTCGCGATCCTCGATCCCCTCGACGACGAGGAGCGCGCACGCCTTCGCGATCTCGCCACGCGCTTCGTGGCCGGGAAGTCCATCGAGCCGGTGCTCGGGCAACGTATCGGCGCGATGGACGTGGCCGTCATCGCGGCCCAGGCGTGCCTGCCGGTCCTCGCCCTCGGGCTCGACGCCTACCGATCGTGGCGGACGGTCGTGGTCTATCCCGCGGGCTTCGTCTCACGGGAGCACGAGGTGGACGAGGCCGGCGTCGAGCACGAATGGGAGGAGGAGCGAAGCGGCGAGTCGTGGCTCGGCGGGCCGGTGGTCCTTTCCCTCGAGGACGTGGAGGCATCGGGGCGCGGCGATGGCTACAACGTCGTCATCCACGAGATGGCGCACAAGCTCGACATGCTCGACGCGGACGCGAACGGTCGGCCGCCGCTTCACCCGGGGATGGACGCGGCCGCCTGGTCCCGGGATTTCGGCGCCGCGTTCCAGGACCTGGGCCGCCGTATCGAGGCGGGCGAGACGCCTCCCATCGACGAGTACGCGGCGGCGGACCCCGGGGAGTTCTTCGCGGTAGCAAGCGAGTGCTTCTTCGAGACGCCCGGCGCCCTGGACGCCGCGTATCCGGCCGTGTACTCCCACCTGCGCGGCTTCTATCGCCAGGACCCGCTCGCCCGACTCGACCGGTTCCGCGCGGCTGAATGAGCCTCCCGGGGCACGCCGCGCGGTACAATCGTCCCGCGGGCGGCGGCCACGGATGAGGCTCCGCAACTCATGTACCGGCCGCGGTGCGATTCGGCCCCGGTGTCCCGATGGCGCTCCGGCGCGAGCAGTGTCTCGTCCGCGCCGGCGGGGTGCCGTGAGGCATGGGCGCGCTGCCCCGGGAGCGAGCGCCCGGCCGGGGCGGGCGGTTCGGATGCTCCGCGGCGGATTCGAGCCGCGCTTCGGTTCAGTCAAGGGAACTCCACGTGCGAACACATTTCTGCGGGGAAGTCACCGAGAGGCTCGACGGCGAGTCGGTCGCGGTGTGCGGCTGGCTGCATCGGCGGCGCGACCACGGCGGGGTCATCTTCATCGACCTCCGCGACCGCTCCGGCCTGCTCCAGATCGTCATCGATCCGGATACCCCGGAGGCGTTCGCGCTCGCCGACCGCGCGCGGAACGAGTACGTGCTCCGGGTCGGTGGGCGGGTGCGCTTTCGCCCCGAGGGCACCGAGAACCCCGAGCTCGCCACCGGCCGGGTGGAGGTGCTCGCGGGGACCATCGAGGTGCTGAACGAGTCGCGCACGCCCCCGTTCCAGCTCGACGACGAAGCGGTGAACGAGGAGACCCGGCTCCGGTACCGCTACGTGGACCTTCGCCGGCCCCGCATGCACGAGAACCTGCGGCTGCGAAGCGAGGTGACCCGCACCGTGCGGGCCTACCTCGATTCCCATGGCTTCCTCGACGTCGAGACCCCGATGCTGACCAAGGCGACCCCCGAGGGGGCGCGGGACTACCTCGTCCCGAGCCGCACCCAGCAGGGCCGCTTCTTCGCCCTCCCGCAGTCCCCGCAGCTCTTCAAGCAGCTCCTCATGATGTCGGGGGTCGAGCGCTACTACCAGATCGTGCGGTGCTTCCGGGACGAGGACCTTCGCGCCGACCGACAGCCCGAGTTCACCCAGATCGACATCGAGACCTCCTTCCTGGAGATGGACCGGTTCCTGGACCTCGTCGAGGGAATGGTGCGCGACGTCTTCGCCCGCACGGGGGGCATCGAGCTGCCGGAGCCGCTGCCCCGCCTCACCTGGCGCGAGGCGATGGAGCGGTTCGGCACCGACCGGCCGGATCTGCGCATTGGATTGGAGCTCGTGGAGGTCGCGGATCTCGTGCGCGATGCCGAGTTCAAGGTGTTCGCGGGGCCGGCCCGCAATCCGCGGGGACGGGTGGCCGCGCTCCGGGTTCCCGGTGGGGGTGCGATCCCGCGCTCGCGGATCGACGGCTACACCGAGTTCGTCGGTCAGTACGGCGCGAAGGGGCTCGCCTGGATCCGGGTGAACGACGCCCGGGCGGGGCGCGACGGTCTCCAGTCTCCCATCGTCAAGTTCCTCGACGATGCGGCGATTGCCGGCATCGTCGAGAGGACCGGGGCCGAGGACGGTGATCTCATCTTCTTCGGCGCGGACTTGGCAAGGGTGGTCAACGACTCGCTCGGCGCGCTCCGGGTCCGGCTCGGCCGGGACCAGGGACTCGTCGGGGACGGGTGGGAGGCGCTCTGGGTGGTCGAGTTCCCGATGTTCGAGTGGGATGAGCGCGAGAAGCGGTGGTCGGCGCTGCACCATCCCTTCACCGCTCCGGTGACCGACGACCCGGAGACCCTGCGGTTCGCCCCCGGAGACTGCATTTCGCGGGCCTACGACCTCGTGGTCAATGGCCACGAGCTCGGGGGCGGCTCGGTGCGCATCCACCGTCCCGAGATGCAGCAGGCCGCGTTCCGGGTGCTCGGGATCGGGGAGGAGGAGGCCGAGGAGAAGTTCGGCTTCCTGCTCGAATCGCTCCGCTACGGGTGTCCGCCGCACGGCGGGATCGCGTTCGGGCTCGACCGCATCGTCATGCTGCTCGCGGGGGCCGATTCCATCCGGGACGTCATCGCCTTCCCCAAGACCCAGACCGCCCACTGCCCCCTGACCGGCGCGCCGGCCAACGCAGCCCCGCAGCAGTTGCGCGAGCTCGGCATCCGGGTGCGCGCCCCGGCCGCCGCTCCCGGCGACGGGGGGGCATCCGGACCCGCCGCCTGAGCCCGGGCGCCCGTCACCAGATTGTCGGCGGAGGTGGAGGGAGCCCCCTCCGCTACACTAGCGCTTTCGAGCACGCTGCCCGACAACTGGCGGGCGGAGACGGCCGATGAGCTTTGAGCGACAACCGGCAGACGAGTGGCAGAAGGCGGTGCCCGGCACACGCTGGTTCAAGGCCGATCTCCATATCCACACAATCGATGATCACGTCGGCGGCAGAGCCAGACTGCCTGACGGACTTTCCGGCGATCCGACGGACCCCAAAGTCCTTTCGCGCTATGCGAGGCTGTTTCTCAAGGGGTTGGTTGCCAGCGGCGTGCAGGTCGCGGGGCTGACACCACACTCACCGCGGGCCGGAGCCGGCCCGGAGACCAGCTCGGTCTGGAATATCGTCGACGAGTGGAATCGCGGCAAGGACGACGACGGTATTCCCTTCCGCGAGAAGGTCTACGCCGTGTTTCCCGGGTTCGAGCCCAACGTCAACGACGGAGCGAGCGGGGTCCATCTTCTCTTCCTCTTCGATCCCGAGATCGGCCGCGACCGCTACCTCGCTCTCTACGACGCCATCATGGACGGTGGTGCGCCTTGGGTACATGGGGCGCTTCGAGCTACTCCACGAGACGCCAAGGAGATATTTGAAACGCTCGATCTGGGCCAATCGGCGAGCGGCGAGTCCAACGCGCCATGGTCCTACATGGCGCTGGCCCCTCACTTCCAGGGGGATCACGGATTGCTCCGCGAAATGCGCAGCAGAATTCTGGAAAGATTCCCATGCAGCCGGCTTGCTGGCTACGAGCTTGGAGATGACAAGCTCCCGCAGGACTTCGATTCAAGAAAGAAGCCCGGAAAGTTCCTGCTTCCGTTCATGGAAGACCAACGCCAGGCGTTCTTTCACGCGAGCGATGCCTACACTATCGATGAGCTTGGCCAGCGGCACATCTGGATGAAGCTCGCGAGCCCGCGCATCGAAGCTCTGCGACAGGCGTTCATCGCGAGCGATTCGCGGATGCGTATTGCCTTCGACCGGGGCGAGGATGGCGGCCTGCTTCCGAGCGACCAGGCGCCGGATGTGATGTTGAACGGCCGTCCCTGGCTGAGGCAGGTCGAGGTTCACGGAGCGGCTTCGTTTTTTGGCGGTGGAGGTGGAGATACGTGTGTTCGATTCAGCCCCGATCTGACGTGCATCATCGGCGGCAGCATGACGGGGAAGAGCACGTTGCTCGACGGTCTTCGCGTTCACGTCGAGGCCGACTTGCCGAGCGCGGAATCAATCCGCAATCCTGTGGAAGAAAGGGGCCGTGATTCGTTTGGCGCCGGATCGCCGGACGTCAGGCTCGATTGCCTTGGCGGCAACCCGGCCGCCTCCAACTACGAGCGATGGCCAGCCCAGTTCTTCGCGCAGAGCGAGCTGAAACGCCTGTCGGAGGATGCGTCGGCGGTTGAGGAGATTCTTGCGAAGTTGAGCCCTTCGCGAACACGGGAGATCGAGAAGCGAAGCGAAGATCTGCAGGAACTCGACGGGCGGATCCTGGAGCTGGCCAAGAAGCTCGCCAAGCTGGACGAAGATCTGGCGGAGGCGGAGCAGGCGCATGAACGGGCGAGCAGCGCGAGAAATGCCCTTGCCGCTTTCTCGGAAGCCGGGGTGGAAGTGCTCCACCGGGCTGGTCGGGACCTGCAGCGATGGACGGTAACGAAGCGGAGCGCAGAGTCCATACGCTCGGATGTCCGTGAGTTGTCTCAATCCATCGCCGCGTTTGAGACCCCGGATTCGGAGCGCGTTCCAACGGAGGTTCTTGACTCTGAGGCCATCGATACCCGCGAGCTCGATTTGGAGCGCCGCTGGAAACGGCTGGATGAACGAATCGGAGCCGCCGAGCAGGAGATGACTTCCTGGATCGATGACGTAAGCCGGGTCGTGGTGTCTCTGGAAAAGCGTCAGGAACGGGTTCAGGTCACGGTCGAGCGAGCGTTGGCGGAGCGCGGACTCGACGCCGCAAAGCTCAAGGAGATCCAGGATCTCAATCGGCAGGCAGCTCTCCTTCCGAGCTACGAGGCAAACCTGGACCAGACGCGAAGGCGACTCACCGAATCGGAGACGTCGTTCGGCCATCTGCAGGATGAGCGTCGAGAACTCGTGGGGGCTCAGAGAGAGGCGTTCGACCGCGTGATGTCTGAAGTAGAGCGAGAATTCGTCGGGCGGATTCGCGCCCGCCGAATCGACAGCGGTGTCGGCAAGCCTCTCGGTGATTTTCTCCGCGACCTGAAGCAAAAGGGTATTACGAGGTGGTGGAACGATCTGTCCGAGAACCGCAAGCCCTCGCCGGAGAAGCTGACCGAGCTTCTCGGCAAAGACTTGAACAGGCAACGGTATTGGAAGAGCGCGTTCGACGGCTCCAATGCGTCGGAGCAGTCGAACTCGGAATCCGCGCCTGATCTTCTTGAAGACTTGCTTGGACAGGTCGGCATGAGCGACGCCGTGCAGAGCACCTTTCGCGAGAGCCTCACTCGCGCGAAGCAGTGGGAGTTGGCGTCCCTTCGGTGCCACGACCGTTACGTTCTCGAGATGCGGATGGACGATGGCAGCTACCGGCTCCTGAGTGCGCTATCCGGAGGGCAGCAGGTGAGTGTCCTCTTGTCGCTTTTGCTGGAGACCGAGGATAGCCGTCCGCTCGTAATCGACCAGCCCGAGGATGAGCTCGACAACCGGTTTCTGTTCGAAACCGTGTTGCCGGCGCTGAAGAAGCTGAAGGGACGGCGCCAGGTGATCATGGCGACCCACAACCCGAACGTCGTCGTGAACGGCGACGCCGATATGGTGATTCAGCTCGAAGCATCCGCGAATCGCGGCCGGGTGGCGTGTTCCGGAGCGATTGAGGAACCCGCCGTCCGGGACGCAATCGTACGTACGGTGGATGGCGGGGATGAGGCGTTTCGTCTCCGGCGGCGCAAGTACGGTTTCTGAGGTTCGGGCATGGAATGGCTCGACGTACTGCGGCGAATCGAGGCAGGCGAAGACGATGAAACCGAGTTCAAGCGCGGACTCGGCGGCATGTCCGCGATCGGCAGGGCGATTTGTGCCTTTGGGAACGGCGACGGTGGACTGATTGTCCTTGGCGTGGAGGATCCGGGGGTGATCGTCGGCGTCAGGGAGAATGCGGATGGCGTGCAGGAACGGCTGACCGACTTCCTGCAGACCGGATGCAGTGTTGCGGTCTCGGCGCGCTGCGGGCGGCATGAAGACCCGAACGGGTGGGTCCACTGGATCGAGGTGCCTCGCCAACCTCGAGGCTTCGAGCCTCTTCACTATCGAGGGCGGTTCTGGATTCGTCGTCAACGAAGCAGCGTAGAGCCGTCCCCGAGTGAGCGCCAGGAGCTGTTCAACAACTTCGGATTCGTGCTGACCGAAGAACAGGTGATTCGCGCGGCTGGTATCGAGGATATCGATCTCAACGTGTTCCGGTCCTTCATGCACGCGCAGGGTCTCGAGGCCGATGAAGAACCGCAGCCGCTAGTCGAAGAAGACATGAGAAACGCGGGGATCCTCGCGGAGTCGGATGGATGGCTGCACGCGACGCTTTACGGAGTGATGGTATTCGGGAGAGATCCGCAGAGTCATCCGCAGACGTCGAGCTTCTTGGTCCAATGTGCTGCCTACGCGGGCGAGGACCGTGCGTCGGACGTCATCAGCGTGGCTGAATCCAACGGACGACTGGAAGACCAGGTCACTCGCTCGGTGGGATGGTTCAGGAACCTCGGTCGCAGGGAAGTCTATCGCGGCATTCTCCGGGAAGATATTTCGTTGATTCCGGAGAGGGCGCTTCGCGAGGCGTTGGTCAATGCCGTTATCCACCGAGAGTATGCAATCACCGGGTCGCCGGTGCTCTTCGAAGTGTTCAGCGACCGAATCGACGTGACCAGCCCCGGATCCCTTCCCAACCACATGGAAGTGGAGAGCGTCCGAGCGGGCAGCCGCCCGCGTTCTCGAAACGAATCGATGGCGCATGCGATGGTCGTCGCGCGGCTGATGGAGCGGCGAGGACGGGGGTGGCCGCTCATGCGGCGCGCCACGCGCGAGTTCAATGGTACGGAGCCGGAGCTGGTCAACGAGGAACGGGGCAGGTTTGTCCGGGTGACGTTTCGGACAGACCCGGAATCCGACTGACGGCAAGAACATCGGTCCGCCCGCGCACGGTCCGAGGGGGTTGTTCCGGTCAGTCGCCTGCGCCGAGATTTTTCGATATTTAAACTCGGACGGAGTGCGGCGTTGGCCAGGGGCCTCGCGGCGAGGTCGGGCGGGGAGGAGCAAAGCGGAGTCCCGCTCGGGCAGCGGTTTCGTGACCGGCGCCGGGGACTCGGGCTGACGCTCAAGGAGGTGGCGGGCGCTGCCGGCCTCTTCGTCGGCTTCATATCGCGGGTCGAGCGTGGACTCACCGCTCCGTCCATCTTTTAACCCGGAAAAATCACCGAGTTTCGTCGCGAGGGCGTCAAGATGCCGTGGTAGCGGGCCGCACGGACTGAAAGAGCGCGTACGCGCTGGCGAAGGCGTAGCCCGTTCGCGCTGTCGAAGCGGTTTGAGGGAGTACGGCCCGCTACCGCGGCGACCTTGGGAGCGCGAAGCGACAGATTGGCGTCCGCAGCAGAAAATCGGTGATTTTTCCGGGTTAGCTCGCGGGCATCGCCCGGGTGCTCGGCACCCACATCTCCGATCCGGACGATGTCGAACGCGGTTCCGTGGATTCAGGGTGAAGAGAGGGGTTCTGCCGAACGACCTTCAAGCAGACGGATCAGTCGGGCGGAGCGGCGAGGACGACGAGCTCGGTTGCCTCGTCCACGAGGTCTCCCGGCGCGAAGCGGACTTCCTCCACGGTGCCGTCCGCCGGGGCGACGAGGGTGTGCTCCATCTTCATCGCCTCGAGAACGAGGACCGCCTGGCCCTCGCGGACGGACTGGCCGGGCTCGACGAGAACCGAGACGATGCGTCCCGGCATGGGCGCGGTGAGCCCGCCCGCCATCTCGAGCCCCCCGGACACCGCGCCGGGGTCGTGCCGCGCGAACTCGCGGCGGCGGCCGGCAAGGAACACGATGAGCCGTTCGCCATGCGCGACGACGGTCACGCGATGGCGGGCGCCGTCGATATCCACCAGCCATTTCTCGCCACCGGCGGGTTCGCCGCGCACCGAGGATTCCCGGCCCGATGGCAGGCGAACGCCGTAGCCGGTCGCTCCGGTCGCTCCACCGCCGCCGCCGCGTACCGCAATCTCCACGATTTCGCCGCTGGCGTCGCCGAGGCGAAGGCGAACGACCCGCTCGCCCGTGCCGTTTACCCGCCAATGGTCGCGGCGGTTCCAGGGCGACCAGGGGTCGCCGACTTCATCACTGCCGCCCGTGACCTCGGCACCTCCGGTGCTTCCGCCGGAACATGCATCGTCGCGCGATGCCACGGCCCATGCGGCGACCGCGAGATCCTCATCCGCGAACGGCTCCGCGTCCGCGGGCGACAGCTCCTCCGGATGCTCCTCGATGAAACGGGTGTGGATATCGGCCGCCCGGAACCGGGGGTGGGTGACGAGCGCACGGAGGAAGCCGGCGTTGGCGGCGAGCCCCACCACCTCGGTCCCGGCGAGCGCATCCGCGAGCCGGTCCGCGGCGGCGGTCCGATCGGGCCCCCACGCGACCACCTTTGCGATCATGGGGTCGTAGTACATGCTGACCGTGTCCCCGGTCCGCACCCCGGTGTCGACGCGGATGCCGGCCTCTGCGGGCGTTCCGGCGCCCGCTCCCGCTTCCCCGCCCGGCCATGCTTCGGTCTCGGGCAGCCGGAGATGGACCAATCGCCCGGTGGAAGGGAGAAAGCCGCGAGCCGGGTCTTCCGCGTACAGCCGCGCCTCGATGGCGTTCCCCCGGATGCCGATCTCGCTCTGGGCGCGCGGAAGGGGTTCGCCGCCCGCGACCCGGAGCTGCCATTCGACGAGATCGGTCCCGGTCACGAGCTCGGTCACCGGGTGCTCGACCTGGAGCCGGGTGTTCATCTCCATGAACCAGAAGTGCCCGTCGCGGTCCAGCAGGAACTCGACGGTCCCCGCGCCCTCGTAGCCGATGGCGCGGGCCGCCGCGAGCGCCGCCTCGCACATCGAGGCCCGCAGCTCGCCCTCGACACCGGGGGCCGGCGCCTCCTCGATCACCTTCTGGTGCCGGCGCTGGGCCGAGCAGTCGCGCTCGAAGAGGTGCACGAAGTTGCCGTGGCGATCGGCGAACACCTGGACCTCCACGTGCCGCGGCTCCGCCACGTAGCGCTCGACGAGCATCGAGTCGTCGCCGAAGGCCGCCACCGACTCGCGCTTCGCCCCGGCGAGGGCGGCGTCGAAGTCCTCGGCCCGCTCCACCGCCCGCATGCCGCGCCCACCTCCCCCCGCGGATGCCTTGAGCAGCACCGGCCAACCGATCGCCTCCGCCTCGCGCCGGAGCCGCTCCGGCGACTGGTCCGCGCCGTGGTAGCCCGGCACCAGCGGCACCCCGGCCTCGGCCAGGAGCCGCTTCGCCTCGATCTTCGAGCCCATCGCCCGGATCGCGCCCGCGGGCGGGCCGACGAAAACGATCCCGCGCGCCGCGCACGCCTCCGCGAAGTCCGCGTTCTCGGCGAGAAAGCCGTAGCCGGGGTGGATCGCGTCGGCGCCCCCGCGCGCCGCCGCGTCCAGGATCGCCTCCGCGTCAAGGTAGCTCTCGCGGGCCGGGGGCGGGCCGATGCGGTACGCCTCGTCCGCCATCTCGACGTGGAGGGCACCCTGGTCGGCGTCGGAATACACCGCGATGCACCGAATTCCGAGCCGCCGGGTGGTCCGGATCACCCGGCAGGCGATCTCGCCCCGGTTGGCGACGAGCAGCCGCTTGAACATCCGTCAGTCTCCTTTCCGCTTGCCTCGACGGTTCGCGCCGGACTCGGGACACGACACTCTCTGCCGAATTCCGCAGGGAAGTCCCCCGCTATCGGGAACGTGCATCGCGCCTTCGTGTCCGAGGCCGGAATCGAGGCAGGACCGGAAGCCGCGGAGGCGGCTTGGAATCCGTGGTGAATTCATGGGCAGCACACTGGCGAGGACCGCTCCGCAGTATGCCTCAAGGGTTGGCCCCGCATGGTATCCGCACCCACGAGGGAAGCCGGAGCGTGCCGAGGCCGAGGTTTGCGGCCAGAGTCCCCCAGCCTGTGCTGGCGGTTGCGTGGTTGCGGTGAACGGAGTCCTCGGCATTGCGCTCCAGGGAGGTGATCATGAGTGGGATGGTGCAGCGGCGCATGGACTTGGTGGCGGCCGGCGTCAGTCGAGGAGGGGAGCCCGCCCGTCCAGCGCCTCCGAATCGACCACTCACTACCGCTTTGGGCGGACCGATTGTGAGGCCGCCGGGAGGCGCGCCGGTGATCGAATTGAACCGGAATCCGCGCCCCGGGCAACGGCGCGGATGAGATAATCACCCGGAGTCGAGCCGGCGAGCTTGGCGTACCGCTTCAACCGCAGAGATGTCGACGCATGAACCCAAGTTCCGGTCCCACGATCCGTCCCGCCGCCCGCCAGCACGGGGCCATGGAGTACAGCACGCCACCCGCCGACCTCGAAGAGGTGCGCCGCTACCGGCTCGGACGGATACGGCTGGCCCTCGCCGAGCGGGACCTCGCGGGCATCATCCTCTACGACCAGGTCAACACCCGCTACGCGGTCGACGCGACCAACATGCAGATCTGGTGCACCCACAACGAGGTCCGCTACGTCTACGTGCCGGCCGAGGGACCGGTGGTGCTCTTCGAGTACGGCGGCAAGGACCTGCTCTGCTCGGAGATCCCCACGATTGACGAGGTCCGCCCCCCGATCCCGTTCCTGTACTTCGGAGCCGGATCCGGACTCGCGGACCAGGCGAGGGCCTGGGCCGCGGACATGGACTCGCTGATCCGCGAGAACAACGGCGGTAGCCGGCGAATCGCCATCGACCGAATCGCGCCTCAGGGCGTCATCGAGATGCAGCGCCTCGGCTACGAAGTGTTCGACGGCTTCGAGGTGATGGAGAACGCGCGCGAGATCAAGTCCGGGGGCGAGATTGCGCTCATGCGCCACTCGATCGCGGTGTGCGAGCGCGCGATCGGGCAGATGCGCGAAGCGATGCGGCCCGGCATTACGGAGAACGCCCTCTGGGCGGAGCTGCACCACGGCAACATCGCCGGGGGCGGCGAGTGGATCGAGACCCGCCTGCTCTCCTCGGGACCGCGCACCAATCCGTGGTTCCGGGAATCGTCGATGCGGGTCATCGAGCGAGGCGACATGGTGGGCTTCGACACCGATCTCATCGGCCCCTATGGCTACTGCTGCGACATCTCGCGCTCGTGGGTCTGCGACGCGCCGCCGAACGACGAGCAGCGCCGCATCTACGCCGACGCATACGCCCAGATCCAGCACAACAAGGCGCTGCTCAAGCCGGGAGTGTCGTTCCGGGAGCTGACCGAGAAGCTGCGCCCCCTGGGGGAGGAGTTCGTGGGCGGGCGCTATAGTGTCGCGATGCACGGTGTGGGGCTTTGCGACGAGTATCCGAGCATCCGCTATCCGCAGGACTGGGACGCAAGGGGTTACGACGGCGTCTTCAGAGAAGGCATGGTGATGTGCGTGGAAGCGCTCACCGCTCCGGCCGGGGGCCGCGAGGCCGTCAAGCTCGAAGAGCAGGTGCTGATTACGGCGGACGGATGCGAGCAGCTCTCCTCGTATCCGATGGAGGAGAGCTGGCTGTAGCGGTAGCCGGCGGCCGGCGGGCTTCGTTCCGCCGAGCCGTGCGGCCGGCGGCCCGGGCGGGCCGCCCGGTCTGCCCCGCCTCCCCGCACAGGCATCCCATCGCCATGCGCGGAGTCATGTGATTCCGCGGACCACCGGAGGCCGCTCCATTCCATGAGACAGCTTCTCGACCTCGACCGTTTTCCCCTGGGCGAGCCAGATGGTGCACCCGGTGAGGCTCTGCTCGCCCGCTGCCGGAGCGAGCTGCGGCAAGACGGAATGTTCAGTCTCTCGGGTCTCATTCGGCCGGAGGCACTGCGGCGCTGCGTGGCCGAGGTGGAGCCGGTACTGGAATCGTCCGCGTTTACCCACTCGCGCGAACACAACATCTACTTCGATGACGAGATTGGGGGCCTCGAAGCGGGCCACCCCGCGCTCCGACGATTCAGGACCGTCAATCACACGGTCTGCGGCGATCAGATACCCCAGAGCCTGATCACCCGGATATACGAGTGGCAACCGCTGAGCGACTTTCTCGCCGCGGCAATGGAGAGGCCACGCCTCTATCCGATGGCGGACCCCCTCGCCCGGATCAACGTCATGGCCTACCGCGCGGGGGAACCTCGGCAAAGCCGATGTCTCGAAGCGCGGCCTTGACGTTCTCCTCCTGCTCTTTCTTGGCGCCCGACCGCCGCGAAGTCTCCACCTTGCGCGCTGCGACCATTGCGGCGGAAGCAATTACCGCCCGGTCGCGCTCGTGGAGGGTGGGACTGCGCTCCTCCCTGATCCAAGGGAAGCGATGCCGGTCGATGATGTGAAGAACGATATCTCGGACGCGACGGGCCTCCAGCGGATCCCTGCGCAGCGCAGTGGCTGACAACGTCGTCTCGGCCAGTGTCTTGAGATCGTCCTCCGATACGGGCGGTGCCGCCAGATAACGGAAAGCCGTAAGGGAGTTCCGTTCCCGAACGAGGTCAGGCATCGTCTCGGGATCGATCAGGTCCTCCGTCAGTGCGGGCAACCGGTCGATGATTCGACCAAAAATTGGAACGAACTCGCTGAAGAACTCAGAGTACAGCGCGAGTGGCTCTTCGAGTCGCTGCTTCCGGAACAACTCCCTGGACCGCCTGGAATCGTTCGCCAGCTCGTCCAAGGTCCATCGCCTCGACGCTCTCATATAGTTGCACCATTGTCGGTATCGGGATTCGCTCCAGTTCCTTCGGCTCGAACTTCGTGAGCCCGCCCGCATAGGTCCGCCCGAAAGAAACGCAGACGTTGTCCTGGAGCCATGCACACAAAGCGTCGAGAATCGCGGCAGGCAACGGGTCTCTCGGATAGAGTCCGTGAGCGATGTTGATGTGCCGAGCACCGCAGGGATTCCTGACAAACGCGGGAGGGCGACGCGCCATGTAGGTGCAAAGGATCGGGGCCGGACGTCTCAATGCAACAGCCCACCATGCGCGCCGGTGTCTCGCAACGTACGAACGATCGGCACCCCTCAGTTTGGCCCATTCGAGGAAGCGAAGGACCTGAACGTACTCCTCTTCGCCAAGCTCGCCGAGGTCGGCCGGGAGGTCAATCACACGACGCAGCCCTGCCACCGATACCAGCCGGGGAGCCGCGAGGAACAGCTCGCGAGCCTTGGTAACGGCAGGCACCGATACGGCCTCCGGCATCGCACCCCGATAGTCCCCTGCAATCCAGACCGCGTTGCAACCGGTCACCTGACCGCGATGAACCCGAACGATCTCGCCGAGACTCATCCGACCGCCGGGCGTACGAGCCGCCGGCGGGCGCAGCAGCGAAGACCAGCGTGGAGTCTCCTCGAGGCTGGACCAAGAAACGGGTCGCCCTGCCCGCAAATCACCCAAACGATCCAGGTTCTCGACGGAACGAAGTCGGAGCCGTCTGTCCTGAGCGCCCACGCGGAAACAGGTGATCGCCCCGGTCGTCGCCGCATCCACGAACGGCATCGCTCGGGGATCGATGACATGCACGAAAGTGCCGCCGAGGCCGTTGGTGAGCAGTCTGCGCAAGACGTCTCCGTAGTTCACGTCGAGCCACTCCGCCGACGTGACGAAGGCGCCGTAATCGCCAGTCCGGGCTAGCTCACGGGTCTTCAGAAAGAAATGGATGTGCAAGCCTGCGAGCTTGCTGGCCTTGAAGCCGCTGGCGGAGGCAGCACTCGTCATCCAGCGTTTCCAGTCAGCGGAAATCTCGTGGTGCCGGACGTACGGCGGATTGCCGAGAAACAGCGTCGGGCCGTCGGCGGGCGGAAGGACGACCGCCCGGAAATCCTCGACACGGACCGTGAGGCGGTCAGCCATGTTCAGCGTGGCGGCATTGGCCCGCAACATGAGCGCGGCGAGAGGGTCGATCTCGACGGCAACCAGCTCGGCGTCAGGGAACACCCTGCCGGCAGCAAGGAGGAAGCGGCCCGAGCCGGCCCCGGGATCGACGACACGCACCGGGGCCTCCTCACCAGCGGCCCATGCAACCATGGCGTCGACGATCGGCTGCGGGGTGTAGATTGCGCCTTGTTTGCGACGAACTTGCGGCGAACGCAGCCGGCAAAATGCGCTGCCGAGAGGATCGTCACCTCGATCAATGGCTTGGCGAATCTGCTTCAGATGGCCTGGATCCGGAGCCGGATCCCCGGAAACGATGGCGGGTTCGGCTGCGGTCACGGGCGCATCGGAGCCAGCCAGGGCGAAGGCGATCGCCGCAAGCTCGGGCTCGGACGCCAAGGGCATCATCGCTTCCTCTCTTGCGGGTGCTTTTCGCACGGAGTTCGCGGCCACCTCCCGCGGATGCTCTCCGGGCACCACCAACTCCATGCGCTGCTGCGCCACCTCACTCATGGTCCCCTCCCTGGAATGCAATGCCGAGGACTCCGTTCACCCTTCCAACGGAGCCGCCAGCATAGGCCGAGGGACCCGGGCTGCAAACCTCATCTCGGCGGTTTCGGTCCCCGTTGTGCGCGCGCATGAGGTGCGCGGGCGGCCCATCACAGATGTTTCAGACCAGCAAATACTTCTACCGGCCCGGCGGTCCGGAAAAGCCCTCCGACGACGCCCTGTCTGGCGACGATTGGCAAGTCCTGCGAATCGGTAGTCGTCCAGCTCGGCCTACCGGAGAAGGCGCTGACCTGTCCCGAAGAACGGGATAACCCCATCCGCCAGGGCGATGACCCTGGACGTGGCGCTGAGCCATCCCCGGACTGACCTTTACGTACGTCGGCGCGGGGAGCCGCCACGATACTCGAGCGCTCTACATCACCGGCCGGGCCGCACATCCCGCGGCGAATCTCCCATCAGGTAGCGAGGACCGGGGCCGAGGCGGCTCGCCGCGTCGTCCGGGTTGTAGAGCGCGCACGTGTCGAGCGACAGGCAGCCGCAGCCGATACACGATGCCAACTGGTCGCGAAGGCGCTCGAGGGCCGCGATGCGTTCATCGAGCCACGGCTTCCACCGCTTGGCGAGCTCATTCCAATCCTTGCGGGTGGGGGTTCGGCCCGCGGGGAGATCGTCGAGGACCGCGCGGACCTCCTCCAGCGACAGGCCGACCCGCTTGGCCGCTCGGATGAACGAGACCCGGCGGATCACGTCGCGGGTGTAGCACCGCTGGTTGCCCGCGGTGCGGATGGAGCGGATCAGCTCCTTTTCCTCGTAGAAGCGAAGCGCTGACGTGTTGACGCCCGTCCTGCGGGCGACCTCGCCGATGGACAGCGTGGACACTGCATTCTGCCGGGTGTTCATGGCCTTGACTTCAATATTACTTGAAGTCTCAGCATTGCTCCATGAGCCCGTTCAATACCGCCCCTGATTCCCGCGCGGCACCCCCTCGTACCCCGGGCCAAGGTGGCGCATCGCCGGTCGCACCGGGCCGGCGGAGCCGCGAGATCCCGGCTTCTTCGCGGGCCGAATCCGTGACCGGCCGTTTCCGACGATGGCGTCCCGGGAGCCGCGAAATGAGCGCCGCTACCGATATCGGTGCTCCGCGCGTCGAACCGTTCCGCCGCGGACGGCTCCGACGGCGGCTTGCCTTCTCCGCACTCGAGGCCTCCGGCGAGAAGAGGACCCCTTTGCGTGGTTGAGATTCCCTTCCCGGCATACGCCGCCCTGGTTTCGTCTTTCCTGTGGGCCGCGGCCAGCGTCTACACCTTCCGGACCGTGAAGGAGGTAGGTCCGGTCGTCTTCAACACCTACCGCGTGGCCATCGGCTTCGTGGTGCTCTGGGCCGCGGCGCTCGCGTTCGGACCCCGGGCTGCATTCAACTGGTCCGGCGCCCTCCTCCTCATGCTCTCCGGAGCGATCGGCGTATTCCTCGGTGACATTCTCAGGTACGCGGCCACCATCCGGCTCGGCCCGCGCAGGACCGTGGTGCTGATGGCCACGAATTCCCCGATGGTGATCGGGTTCGGCGCGGCGTTCTTGGGGGAGGTATTTTCTCTACGGACCTATCTCGGCATCGCGCTGATCCTGGTCGCGGTCCTCAACATGGCCCTGTTCGATATCAGATCGGATGAGGATCGCAACCGGTACGAAGTGATCACCGGGATTGCCTGGACCGGGGTGATCGTCGGCCTGGCTGCCGCCGTGTTCCAGGCGAGCGGCATCCTGCTCGCGAAGCTCGCCCTCACCAGCGCCTTCGACCCCCTGCAAGCGACGGCCTTGCGAATCAGCGGAGCATTCGCGGCGGCCGTCTTCTTTACCCTGGCCACGGGCCGCACGCGGGCACTCCGGAACATCACGGCAAAACAGATATCGGACGTGGTGGTCAGCACGGTCGTCGCCATGGGGTGCGGTACGGTCCTTCTCCTCTACGCCCTCAAGCACGCACCGGCAGGAATCGTCGCCGTCTTTCAGTCGATGGTGCCCGTCTTCATCACCCTGATTGTCTGGGCAGTCATGAAGCGCATGCCGCACCGGGCCGCGATCGCGAGCGTCGTCGTGACCGTGTTCGGCCTCGCTCTCATTTCCTGGGCATAGGCGAAGTTGACGGTTCGACCGGGCCAAGGCGCGACTCACTCGAACCTCGCAGGCATCGGGCCCTTGGTGTGGAGACTGGGTGAGCGGGGCTTCGAACGCGCGGCCGCCTCCTTCGCCTGTCTCCAGGAGATGAGGGCGAGGTCGGAGACGGTCATGGCGACGCGCGCGATTGCGGCCGGCTCGCGATGAGCGGCCGCTTGAACGTCCTTCGCCCGGTTTTCCGTTCAGGCGCGGAACCGGGGCGGCCGTTTCTCGATGAAGGCGCGGACCGCTTCCTTGTGGTCCTCGGTCGCTGCGGCCCGGACGAGAAGCTCCGCCTCTCCGTCGAGCGCCTGCAGGAGGTCGGAGGTGAGCGCACGGTCGAGGTTGCGCTTCATCAGGGCGAGCGCCTGTCTGGGTCCGGCAGCGAGGCGGGCGGCGAAGGCGGCGGTTTCCGAGCGCAGCGACTCGTCGGCGAAGACCCGGTTCACAAGACCGATGCGGGCGCAGGCCTCGGCATCGATGCGGTCGGCCGTGAACATCAACTCGCGCGCCTTCGCGGTGCCGACGAGCCGGGTCAGCAGCCAGGTGATGCCATAGTCCCCGCTCAGGCCGATGCGCGCGTAGCCGGTGGTGACGAAGGCGGAGGCGGCGGCGAAGCGGATGTCGCAGGCGAGCGCGATGGCCAGACCGGCGCCGGCCGCCGCCCCGGGCAGGGCCGCGATGGTCGGCACCGGCAGGCCGGCCAGAACGCCGGTCAGGGTGCGCTGGCGCTGTTGCAGGTCCAGCACCTTTTCGCCGGCCGTGCGCTCCCTTCCGGGGTCGCCGCCCATGCCCTTTACGTCGCCACCGGCGCAAAAGGCCGTGCCGGCGCCGGTGAGGACGAGCGCGCCGACGGACGGGTCGTTTCCCAAGCGGGCGATCATGCGGCGCAGGGCAGGAGTCAGTTCATCGGAGAGAGCGTTGCGTGCCTCTGGCCGATTGAGCGTCAAGGTCGCCACGCCGTCGCGCAGATGACCGAGCAGCAACCCGGTGCCGGTGTCGATCGCTTTGCCCGATCCTTCCATGGTCGTGTCCTCCCAGGAAATCCGGCGTTCGATTGCTGCGCGTAGCGTTCCGCGCCGTCCCGGTCTCGGCGGTCTCGGCGCCGGGAGCCTACCACGAGCCGGCCCGGGCGACGGGTGCGCGGCCGCCGGCGGCCGGCCGGCGCCAAGGCGTTTAGCCAGGAAAAATCACCGATTTTCGTCGCAAGGGCGCCGCGAAGCTGCGAAGCAGAATTCCGTGGTAGCGGGCCGCACGGACTGAAAGGCGCTGAAGGCGTAGTCGACACTAGCGCGTTCGCGCTGTCGAAGCGGCTTGAGGGAGTACGGCCCGCTACCGCGGCGACCTTGGGAGCGCGAAGCGACAGATTGGCGTCCGCAGCAGGAAATCGGTGATTTTTCCGGGTTAGGCAGTCTCGGGAGCGGTGACGACAAGAGGAGACAGCGCCGTTCGGTGGCATCGACGAAGACGAAGCCTCCGGCGATCGCCTCGTCATCGAGTCCGACTGACGACCGGCGGGAGAGAGGCTCCCCGTCCTGCCGCCTCCATGCCGCGGCCTACTTCCGCGCCGGAGACGTCATCTGGTCCAGGTCCTGCAGGGTGAGCACCCGGAGCAGGTCGACCCGGGCAAGGCGTCGGTCGTTGGTAATGAAGGTGTTGCAGCCGTGGACAAGGGCGGTCGCCAGATGCAGGGCGTCCATTGACCGCAGTCCGAAGTCCGCTCGCAGGTGAACCGACCGCAGGATCACCGAACGGTCGACCGGCACAAGGCTGATACGCGGGGTTTTCCGGATCAGGTCCAGATAGCGCTCGACCAGATCTTGCCGCCCGTCCTTCACGGGGCGGGGGAGGATCTCGGTGAAGAGCAACTCGCTCGCGATGACGGTAGCGTCCTCGCGATCGATTGCCGACAGTAGCTCGACCATTCGGGTGCGGTACGTCTCGATGCCCTCGAACACATAGATGTAGAGGTTGGTGTCGAGGTAGGTCCGCCGACCGAGCATGGGGCCGCCGGTGCTCATTCCGTACGGCTATCGGCAATCTCGGTATCGATCTCCTCGACCGAGCGGTAGATCCCGGACGCTGCGCCCAGAAGATCGGACATCGTGTAGCCGGCGCCACGGTCGCGGAGTTCCTGCGCCGTGATCACGATCCGCGCTCCGTCCGCGGTGACGTTCAGGAAGTCGCCCTCCTTCAGTCCGGCGAGAGCCACCTCCTTCCCCGGGAGCGTGATCTGGTTCTTGGGGCGCAATCTGACCAAGGCCATGGACTTCTTCATCCGGTGATGGTTCGAATGTAGGATAATCCTACTCTGAGGCTCGCAGTTGTCAATCGTTTTCGGGTCCGAGTTTCTCTCCTCCAATGGCTGCGCGCAGCTCGACTCCGCGGCGGCGCTTGCGGCGCGGCGTGGGTGGGGGTGCGGGGCTCAGTGCGCCTCGGAGGCGGGGCGGTGCCTGGTGATGGCGTCGCGGAGGCCGGCCGGCTACATCCGGAACACGCCGAAGCGGGTCTCGCGGGGCGGGGCGTTGAGGGCGGCGGACAGTCCGAGCGAGAGCACCGTGCGCGTCTCGGCCGGGTCGACGATGCCGTCGTCCCAGAGGCGCGCGCTCGCGTAGTAGGGGTGACCCTCGCGCTCGTACTGCTCGCGCACCGGGGCCTTGAACGCCTCCTCCTCCTCCGCGCTCCAGGCCTCCCCGCTCGCCTCGAGGTTGTCGCGGCGCACCTGGGCGAGCACCGAGGCGGCCTGTTCGCCTCCCATCACCGAGATCCGCGCGTTCGGCCACATCCACAGGAAGCGGGGGCCGTAGGCGCGACCGCACATGCCGTAGTTGCCGGCCCCGAAGCTTCCTCCGATGATGACGGTGAGCTTGGGCACCTGCACCGTCGCGACCGCGGTCACCATCTTCGCGCCGTCCTTCGCGATCCCCCCCGCCTCGTACTTCCGGCCCACCATGTACCCGGTGATGTTCTGCAGGAAGACGAGTGGAATCCCGCGCTGCCCGCAGAGCTCGATGAAGTGGGCCGCCTTGAGGGAGGACTCGGAGAAGAGAATCCCCTGGTTCGCGAGGATGCCGACCGGATAGCCGTTGAGGTGCGCGAAGCCGCAGATGAGGGTGGTGCCGTAGAGCTGCTTGAACTCGTGCAAGCGGCTCGCGTCCACGATCCGCGCGATGACTTCGCGCACCTCGTAGGGCCGGCGCGGGTCGGCGGGGATGATGCCGCCCAGCTCGGCCGGGTCGTAGCGCGGCGGCGCGGGCTCTCGCACGTCGAGGGGCACGCTCTTTCGCCGGTTGAGATGGGCGACGCACCGCCTCGCGATGGCGAGCGCATGGTGGTCGTCGAGGGCGTAGTGGTCGGTGACCCCGGACTGGCGGGAATGCACGTCCGCGCCCCCCAGCTCCTCCGCGGTCACCACCTCGCCGATCGCGGCCTTCACCAGCGGCGGGCCGCCGAGGAAGATCGTGCCCTGCTGGCGGACGATGATGCTCTCGTCGCACATCGCGGGGACGTAGGCGCCGCCCGCCGTGCACGAGCCCATGACGACCGCGATCTGGGGGATTCCCTGCGCGGACATGTTCGCCTGGTTGTAGAAGGCCCGCCCGAAGTGCTCGCGGTCCGGGAACACCTGGTCCTGGAGGGGGAGGAACGCGCCTCCCGAGTCCACCAGGTAGATGCACGGCAGGTGGTTCTGGAGCGCAACCTCCTGGGCGCGGAGGTGCTTCTTGACCCCCATCGGGTAGTAGGTGCCGCCCTTCACCGTCGCGTCGTTCGCGATGACCACGCACTCGACCCCGCTCACCCGGCCGACCCCGGTGATGAGGCTCGCCGACGGCACGTCGCCGCCGTACATGTCCCACGCCGCGAGCTGGGAGAGCTCGAGGAAGGGGGCGCCGGGGTCGAGGAGCTCACGCACCCGGTCGCGCGGGAGGAGCTTGCCGCGGGCGAGGTGGCGCTCGCGCGCCCGTTCGCCTCCGCCCCGCTCGACCTCCGCCACCTTGGCGCGCAGGTCCTCGACGACCGCGGCCATGGCCTTCGCATTCTCGCGAAACTCGGCGGACCGCGGGTTCACGCGGCTTTCGATGACGGCCATCGCGTTCGGCTCCTTGCGTCGACCGCCGTCAGGCGGTTTCCCGGAACAGCTCGCGCCCGATGAGCATGCGCCGGATCTCCGAGGTGCCGGCCCCGATCTCGTAGAGCTTTGCGTCGCGGAGGAACCGCCCGGTCGGGAACTCGTTGACGTAGCCGTTCCCGCCGAGGCACTGGATGGCCTCGAGCGCCATCCACGTCGACTTCTCCGCCGCGTAGAGGATGACGCCGGCCGCGTCCTTGCGGGTCACGTCGCCCCGGTCGCACGCCTGTGCGACCGCGTACACGTAGGCCCGGCAGGCGTTGAGGGTGGTGTACATGTCGGCAAGCTTGCTCTGGACGAGCTGGAACTCGCCGATTGGCCGGTCGAACTGCCGGCGTACGTGCACATAGGGGACCACCACGTCGAGGCATGCCTGCATGAGCCCGATCGGCCCCGCGGCGAGCACCAGGCGTTCGTAGTCGAGGCCGCTCATGAGGACCCGGGCGCCTTCGCCCACCCCGCCGAGCACGTTCTCCTCCGGCACCTCGCAGTCGTCGAAGAGGAGCTCGCAGGTGTTGGAGCCCCGCATCCCGAGCTTGTCGAGCTTTTGCGCGGTGGTGAAGCCGGGGAACCCCTTCTCGACGAGGAACGCGGTGAGCCCGCGGGTGCCCGCGTCGGGGTCGGTGCGGGCGTAGACCACGAGGGTGTCGGCGTCCGGGCCGTTCG
This sequence comes from Gammaproteobacteria bacterium, assembly GCA_965223775.1. Lineage (GTDB taxonomy): Bacteria > Pseudomonadota > Gammaproteobacteria > HK1 > HK1 > JAJDXW01. The sequence continues at coordinate 1,132,036 of OZ245021.1, forward strand.
TGATCCACATCTTGGCGCCGTTCAGGATGAAGCGGTCCCCCTTGCGCTCGGCCCTCGTCCGCATGCTCATCACGTCCGAGCCCGCCCCGGTCTCGCTCATCGCGAGGGCGCCGACGTGCTCGCCGCTGATGAGGCGCGGAAGGTAGCGGTGCTTCTGCGCCTCGGTGCCGTTCCGCCGGATCTGGTTGACGCACAGGTTCGAGTGCGCCCCGTAGCTCAGGCCCACCGAGGCCGACGCACGGCTCACCTCCTCCATCGCGATGCAGTGCTCGGTGTAGCCGAGCCCGACCCCGCCGTACGCCTCCTCCACGGTGACCCCGAGGATGCCGAGGTCGCCCATCTTGGGCCAGAGGTCGGCGGGGAAGTCGTTCGTCTCGTCGATGGCCGCCGCCCGGGGCGCGATCTCGTCCGAGGCGAAGCGCATCACGGTGTCGCGGATGAGGTCGGCCTCGTCGCCGAGACCGAAGTCGAGACCCGGAAGCTGGTTCGGAAGCGGTGCTGAGCTCATCGTTCGGCGCGCGCCTGCTGGACCCGCCCGAAGTATGCCCCAACCCGCCGCGGCCCGCCCGCCCGCTGCCCCCCGCACCGGCTCGGGCGAACCCCGGCCGATGGCCGCGCTGGGCGGGGAGCAAGCCGGCCGCGCGCATCGCCCTGTCCGTTCAGGGATTGCTGTACGTATACTTGTGCACGTATAGTCGACATATGGCGCAAGTTACCGTCTATCTCCCGGACGATGTGCTCGCGGCCGCGCGGAAGTGCGCCGACGCAGAGCGCACGAGCCTTTCCGCGTGGGTGAGCGCGCGCATCCGTGAGGCGATGGCGACCGAGTGGCCGGAGAGTCTCGTCGATCTGCTGCACCATGGCAGCGGGGACATTGTCGAGCCCGACGACCCTCCACCGGGAGACCTGGACCTCTTCCGGTAATGTGGCTGCTCGATACCAGCGTCTGCGTGGCGCTGATCAATCGGGCCGACGAGCAAGCGCCGGCGCGCTTGCTCGAACACTCCCGGGGCTCCGTGCGCCTGTGCAGTGTGGTGAAGGCGGAGCTGCACTTCGGGGCGCAGAATTCATCGAGGCTCGCCGAGAACCTTCAGCGCGTCGAAATCTTCTGCCGGGCCTTCGAGTCCCTGCCGTTCGACGACGAGTCGGCGCGGCACTACGGGATCGTAAGGGCGCAGCTTCGCCGAGAAGGTCGACCCATCGGCGGGAACGATCTCATGATCGCCTCCATCGCCATCGCCAACTCGCACGTCCTCGTCACCCGAAACGTCGGCGAGTTCTCGAGGGTTTACGGCCTGGAGGTGGAGCGCTGGTAGGCCGGGCGCCGGCACGAGTCCGTCCGCTGTCCGCTGCATGCAACGCCAGGATCGCCGGCAGGCGCCAGCCCGCTCCGCCCGGCGCCAGGAAGTGCTGACCGCGGCCCGGGCCTAGGGCGTGTTCACACTATACTCCGTTCCTCGCGTCATTCGCCTTTCGAATCAATGAATTACAATCGATCAACCGGTCTCGGCACTGGAAAATTGCCGCTCCGCCGGCCTCCGGAATGAATGTAACATGTTGTTTTCAAACGATACGGATTCGAGCGACAGGAGTGTGAACACGCCCTAGTCGGCGGCGGCGGCGCGCATCCGCTCGCGGAGGTGCCGGGTGGCGGGGAGGTCGAGGGTCCAGGCGCCGGTGTCCCCGGCCTCGGCGAGCACGACGCCGTACTCGCGCTCGGCGTGCTCGGGGGTCACCTTCTCCTCGACGACATCGCGGAGCACCCCCTCGGGGTCGCGCTCGAGTGGGTCGCCGTAGCCACCGCCGCCCGACATCTCGTGGCGGAACACGTCGCCGCGCTTCAGCTTCTCGACCTCGGTCATCAACACCGGCAGGACCCGGTCGGAGCGGCCCGGGTTGACGTAGTTCCAGGACGCCGAGCCCGGTCTTCCGCCGAACAGGCCGTGCGGCGGAAAGCGGCGCTTGTCGGAGCGCACGTTGAGGATCGCCTCGTCCGACAGGACCTCGTACTCGCGCACGAGCCCGAGGCCGCCCCGGTAGCGCCCGGCCCCGCCCGTATCCGCGAGCATCCCGTACTCGTTGATCCGGATCGGGTACTCCGACTCGATCATCTCGATCGAGACGTTCGACTGGTTCGCCCCCATGTGGGGCACGCCCTGCTGGCCGTCGTGCTCGTTCGTCGCCCCCCACGTGCCCATGAACGTCTCGCAGAACACGAACGCCTTGCCGTTCTGGTAGCCGGCGATGGTCGGGAGGGTGGACCCGCCCGCGGTATCCGCCGTCACCCGGTTCGGCAGCGCGGTGGCGAGCGCGCCGAACAGGCAGTCGATGATCCGGTATCCGGTGATGCCGCGCGCGCCGCAGGGAGCCGGAAAGACCGGATTGACGAGCGAGCCCTTGGGCGCGGTCACCGTGATCGGAACGGTGAAGCCGTGGCAGTTCGGGATGTCGGACACCATCACCGAGCGCAGCGCCGCGTAGCACGACGCCTTCGTGAAGGGGAAGGTCGGGTTGATGCCGCCCTTGATCTGGTCCGAGGTGCCGGTCCAGTCGATCGAGACCGCGTCGCCCGCGACCGTCACCTTCGCCTTGAGCACGACGAGCTCCGGCTCCTCGCCGAGCCCCTCGATGTGGTCGGTGAATTCGTAGACCCCGTCCGGGAACTCGGCGATCTCCGCCCGCGTCAGCCGCTCCGCGTAGTCCTGGAGGTGGGTGCCGTAGTGGAGCACGGTATCGACCCCGTAGCGCTCGAAGAGCTCCAGCATCTCGCGCTCCCCGCTCCGGCACGCCGCGAGCTGGGCCTGGAGGTCTCCCATGACCTTGTCGGGGGTCCGGACGTTGAGCGCGATCACGTCCCACAGGGCCCGGTTCGGCTCGCCCGCCGCGATGAACTTGACGATCGGGAGCCGGAGCCCCTCCTGGAAGATCTCCTCCGCGCCGAGCGCGTTGCTCCCGGCGACGATCCCGCCCACATCCGAGTGGTGCGCGACGGTGGTTGCCCAGGCGGCGAGCCTGGGCTTCGTGCTTCGGTTCTCCTCGGTGAAGACGGGAGTCGTGATGTAGATGTCGGGGAGGTGCTGTCCGTCCGCGGCGTAGGGGTCGTTGAAGATGAAGACGTCGCCGGGCTCGATGCTTCTTTCGTACTGCGCGATGAGCTTTCGCATCGCGTCGTGGAAGCTCCCCATGTGCATCGGCGTGCAGATCCCCTGCGCGAGGGTGAGCCCCTCGGCGTCAAGGAGGGCGGTCGAGAAGTCGAGCGAATCGCGCACGATCCCCGAGTGGGCGGTGCGCATCAGGGTGAGGGCCATGTCGTCGGCGATGGTGTCGAAGCAGCTCTTGAGGAGCTCGAGCTGGAACGGGTCGATGTCGCGGGCGGTGGGGTTCATGCGCGTTTCGGACTCCGTGCGGGCCGGTCGGTCATGCGGCGGTCTCCCCGCGGGCTCCGCGGGACACGGGTGGCGTTCTCCATGGTGTCTCGTCTTCGCTGTCGTCCTCGGCGGCGACGGCGGCCGCGGGCGGGTCGGCCCGGGTCCCGCTCACCGTTTCGTGGCTCCGGAGTGCGCCGGCAGCTCGATAATAACGTTGCCGAGCCGGTCGAGGCGCGCCGTGCAGTCCGGGGGCACGACGCACGTGCCCTCGTACTCTTCGATGACGAAGGGGCCGGGCCGGGGCTCCGGGCCAAGCCGGCCCCGCCCGACGACCGGCGTGCCGACCAGCCCGGACCCGGGGCCGAAGTACACGCCGCGCCGCGCGTCGGGGCCGGTGCGCGCGGCCGCGTCGAAGGGGGCGGGTTCCACGATGCCGGCCGGGCGCCGCGTTCCCACCAGGCGCAGGTTCACGATCTCGACCGGGAATTCGCCGGAGAACGCGTGGCCGTAGCGGGCGAGGTGCTCGGCCTCGAAGCGGGCGCAGAGATCGGCGACGGCCCGCGCGTCGAGTCGGGAATCGTCCGGGTCGGATGCGCTGCTGCGGCCCTTGCCCTTGCCCTCGTCCTCGTTCCCGCCTTCGCCCGCTCCTTCATCCCGCACCTTGCCGAACGGCACGGTCAGCTCGTAGGCCTGCCCGGCGAAGCGGACGTCGGCCCGGCGCGAGAACCGGATCGCCTCGCGCGGCCCCCCGACGACGGCCGCGATGCGCTCCGCGAGGGCTTCGTAGCGGCGCTCGGCTTCGTCGAGCGGGGCGTCCGCGGCGAGGTGCAGGAACGGGACGGTCTCGTTCATCTCGAGGTTGGAGAACAGGAGCCCGAGCGCGCTGAACACCCCGGCCGCGACCGGCAGCACCACGTGCCGGACCTGGAGCACCCGCGCCAGATCCACCGCGTGCACCCCGCCGCTCCCCCCGAACGCGGCCAGGGTGAAGTCGCGGGGGTCGCGGCCCCGGTAGGTGGTCACCGCCTTGACCGCCTTCATCATGTTCGCGTTGGCCACGGCGTGGACGCCGAACGCGGTCTCGACCACCCCGCGCCGGAGGGGACCCGCGAGTCGGGTGGCGATCGCCTCGTGCGCGCGGTCTGCGCGAATGGGAACGCTCCCCCCGGCGAGCGCCTCCGGGTTGAGATAGCCGAGGACCACGTTCGCGTCGGTCACCGTCGGCTCGTCGTTCCCGGTGTCGTAGCACGCCGGTCCCGGAACCGCGCCCGCGCTCTCCGGCCCCACCTTGAGCGAGCCGGCCTTGTCGAGCCAGGCGATCGACCCGCCGCCCGCCCCGACCTCGGAGATGTCGATGACGGGGAGCTTGAGCGCGTAACCGCCGCCGCCCATGAGCGCGCTCCGAGACGACATGCCTCCGCCCACCTCGTACTCGTCGGCGAAGAGGACCTGCCCCCCCTCGATGAGCGAGGCCTTGGCGGTGGTCCCCCCCATGTCGAGCGTGATCACGTTCTCGTACCCGGCGCGCGCCGCGAAGTGCCGGGCGCCGATGACCCCCGCGGCCGGGCCGCACTCGACGATGCGGGCCGGGTTCTCCACGACCGCGCCCGCGTCGAGGATGCCGCCGCTCGACTGCATCACCATCAGCCGGCCGCCGATACCGGCCCGCTGGAGCTCGGAGACCATCGAGCGGACGTAGCGCTTGACCGGGGGGCCGACGTAGGCATTGATGACGGTTGTGGAGGTGCGCTCGTACTCGAGCTTCTGGGGCAGAACGTCCACCGAGAGCGAGACGAAGGCGCCGGGAAGCAGCTCGCGGAGGATCTCGCCGGTGCGCCGCTCGTGAGCGGGGTTGGCGTAGGAGTGGAGGTAGCAGACCGCGACCGCCTCGATCCCGGCGTCCCGGATACGCTCCGCCGCCGCGCGCACCTGCGCCTCCTCCGCCTCCCCGAGGGGGCGGAGCACCTCGCCGCGCGGCCCGGTTCGCTCGCCGATCTCGAAGCGGAGCTGCCGCGGCACGAGCGGCGGCGGGCGCTCGTAGAGCGGGTCGTACAGTTCCGGCACCCGCACCCGCCGGAGCTCGAGCACGTCCCTGAACCCCCGGGTGGTGAGGAGCGCGGTCGGAGCGCCCTTGCCCTCCAGGATCGCGTTGGTCGCGACCGTGCATCCGTGCAGCAGCTCTTCGAGCGCGCCCGGCGGGGAGCCGAGCTCTTCCAGGAGATCCCGCACCCCCGCGACCACCGCGTCGGCGTAGTTCGCCGGGGTGGACGGGAGCTTGCGGGTGGCGAGCCGTCCGTCGGGCGTGAGCACCGCCACGTCGGTGAAGGTGCCGCCGATGTCGGCGGCGGCGCGGGTCACGGTGGTGGGCGGGGCAGTCATGCGGTGGCAAGCACTCCATTCGTCGATTGGGCCGGCCGGGTCGGACGCGCCCGCCCGGCTGGCCGACCGGGAGGATACATTCGATGGCTGGCCGGTTGGACCCGTACGCGAAATCGGCGCCTGCGGATGGATCCAGCGCCGGAGGCTCAAGCCCGCGTCACCTCTCTGACGCCTTCCACGTTCGTCGGCCGGAGATTCCCGCGACGAGACCCGCGTCGCTCTGCGCCCGCGGTTGCAGGCAAGACGAACGCGGCCGAGGAAGAGGCCCGGTTCCGAGGGGATTCTCCTTGACGTCATCCAGAACGTGTGGCTACGCTAAGGCTACAAGAAGGGAGGGCATCCAGGATGAGTTCCGACACCGTTGTGCGCGCCCGAATCGACAGCGACACCAAGGCGAGGGCTACGGAGGCCCTGCACGCGATGGGCTTGTCGGTATCTGATGCGATCCGTCTGCTGTTGGTGCGTATCGCAGAGGAGCGGCGAATGCCGTTCGATGTCAAGGTACCCAATCGGGAAACCTTGGACGCCGTGAAGGAGCTGGAAGAGGGGAGGGGCAAGCGCTTCGACTCGGCCGACGAGTTGTTCCGCGATCTCAAAACCTAGCATGCTGGTCCCGGTTCGGTCTTCCAGGTTCAAACGCGACGCGAGGAGGACCGAGAGACAAGGCAAGGATCTGGACAAGCTGGATGCGTTCCTGACCTTGCTGATTCATCAGGAACGGCTGCCCGAGCGCTATCGTGACCATCCACTGCGTGGAAATCTCAGAGGTTACCGGGAGGCTCATATCGAACCGGATTGGCTCGTAATCTACGGCGTCAGAGGCGACGAACTTCACCTCGTGCGCACCGGGAGTCATTCCGATCTCTTCGACGAGTAAGTCACTCGGCGGAGCAAGAAGCGGAGGCGTGGTCAGGAATCGGAACGCGCTTCGTTCCCCGCCCCCGGCGTCCGGTAGCGCTCCTCCTCGGCGTAGTAGTCGTCGAGGCCGGCGACCCGGTTGAGATGCGGCCAGGAGACGATGCGCTCGGGATGCCGGCCGGCGCGCATCGCCTCGCACGCCTCCTCCATGGCCCGCACCGACACGTTGAGGAGGGTCGCCGCCCACAGCATGAGCCTGAACCCGAGGTGTTCCAGCACCTCCGCGCTCACCTTCTGCTCCGGCACCCCTTCGACGGTGACGTACATCTTCGGCAGGTCGACCGCCCGCGCCACCTTCTCGAGGTCCGCCGCGCTCTCCGCCCCTTCCACGTAGACGATGTCGCAGCCGGCGTCCTGGTAGGCCCGCGCCCGCCACAGCCCTTCCTCGATCCCCATGGTGGTGGCCGCATCCGTGCGCCCGAGGATCAGGATGTCCGCGCCCTCGTCGCGGGCGTCGGCCGCGGCCCTGATCCGGGCCACCGCTTCGGTCCGCTCCACCACTTCCACCCCGCGGGCGAAGCCGCAGCGCTTGGGCAGGCTCTGGTCCTCGATCATCACCGCGGCGAAGCCCGCCCCTGCATAGCCCGCCACCGTGCGCTTGACGTTGAGCGCGTTGCCGTACCCCGTGTCCCCGTCGCCGATGACCGGAATCGACACCGCGGCGCAGATGTCGCGTCCCTGGTCCAGCATCTCGCCGAACGAGATGAGCCCCGTGTCGGGGGCGCCGAGCCGCGCGGCGGAGACCGCGAGACCGCTCATGAACGCGACCGGGAATCCGGCCCGCTCCATGATCCGCGCGCTGATCGCGTCGTGGCAGCCGGGCAGGACCACCAGATCCGGCTTGGCGAGAAGGCGACGAAGTCGTTCGGTGCGGGGATTCACTGGCTTGCGGCGGCTCGATCGATCGCGCCCGGCTCCGGGGGCGGCTCAGGCCGGCAGCGGCTGCCGTGCGGCCCCGTGCGTGCGCGGGTGCCCGATGGTGAAGTCGTTGCGACCCGAGACGTCCCGGCCGCGGACCTGGATGAGCGGCCGGGTGTGGTGGGCGGAGCCGCGGCTGTCCGGTATCGGAAGGTCGTGGTGGTCGTAGTGGCTGGTCGCCGGCATGTAGCGGAGCGCGTATCCGGTCCGCGGTGCGCCGGTCCGGTTGGCGTTCGAGCCGTGGATCATGTAGACGTCGAAGACCGCCATCCGGCCCGCTTCGATCTCCAGCTCCCGGGCCTCGCCCACGTCGAACTCGTCGTCGTGGAGGGTCTCCGGGATCGTGACCCGGTCGCTATGGTCGCGGTAGTGGCGCCCGATCTCCCGCGCCGCGTGCGAGCCGGGGACCACGCGAAGGCAGCCGTTGTCCACCGTGCAGTCGGTGACCGCGATCCACACCGTGGTGGTGGCGAGCGGCTTGATCGGCCAGTAGCGGCCGTCGCGGTGCCAGGGCACGCCGCGGTCGAGGCCGGCCGGCTTGTGGAACAGGGTGGTGCCCCACAGGATGACGTCGGGTCCGACGAGCTGCTCCACCAGGTCGAGGAGCGGCGGGAAGGTCGGGATGTCGATCCAGGCGGGGTCGCTCCTGACGTTCTGCACCCCGGAGCCCGGCACATGGGGAGAGGCGACCGGCTCGTCGCCCATGTGCGGGTTGTCGGCGACGAGGCGGGTGGCGAGGGACCGGAGGCGCTCGAGCCTGTCTTCGGGCAACCGGAACTCGGGGACCAGCACCCCCTCCGCGTGAAAGGCGCCGACCTCGGCTTGCGACAGCACGCTCACGCCGGTTCCCTCTCCTGCGCTCGGAACGAAGAGTCACGATAGCACGACCCGGCCCGGTATCCGGCGGCCCTCGATCCCGGACGGGCCGGGCCAGGGGGAACGGCGATGCAATGCCCCGGGCGTGCCCCGGACGCGCACCGGGGTGCTCTGGGCGTGCTCTGGGCGTGCCCTGGGCGTACCGTGGGCGCGCACCGGGGTGCTATGGTCCGCACGGACGGCGCGGGGCGTGCCGGGGAAGCGGCTGCGAGGCGCCCCGCCCCGAGCCGGACCGGCCGTGCAGGGAAGTGAGAGGAGTTGACGATGGCGCTCGGCGACGCGATCCGGTCGGTGGTGATCAACACCATGCTGCTGCGCGAGCGCTGGCAGAGCGGGGCGGTCTACAACCCGCTGTCGGCGCGGATGGCCCAGGACCCCTACCCGGACTACGCGAAGCTCCGCGCCCGCAGCCCGGTGCACCGCAGCCGGCTGATGAACGCCTGGGTGTTCTCCCGCTACGCGGACGTGGACACGGTCCTGCGCGACCACCGGCGCTTCTCCAACGATCCGCGAAAGCGCGACCTCAACCGCCGGCAACAGGCCACCCTGCCGGCCCCGGACGACTACACCATGCTGTTCCTGGACCCGCCGGACCACACGCGGCTCCGGGCCCTCGTCAACAAGGCGTTCACCCGGCGGGCGGTCAACGCTCTCGAGCCTCACATCCGCGGGGTCATGAGGACCCTGCTGGACGAGGTGGACCCGGCCGGCTTCGACCTCATGGAAGCGGTGGCGAACCCGCTGCCGGTGATCGTGATCGCCGAGATGCTGGGAGTGCCGCCGGAGGACCGCGACCGGTTCCGGACCTGGTCCAACCGGCGCGCCCGCCTCCTCGAGCCGACGATCGGCCCCCGGGACCGCGAGATCGCGGCGCAGGCCGGCGAGGCTCTAAACGAATACTTCGTGCCCATCATCCAGGCCCGGCGCGCGAAGCCGGAGAACGACATCGTGAGCGCCCTCGCGCAGGCGGAGGAGGAGGGCGACGTCCTCACCGAGCACGAGATGCTGAACATGCTCCGCCTGCTCCTCGTTGCCGGCAACGAGACCACCACCAACCTCATCGGGAACGGAATGCTCGCGCTGCTGCGCAATCCGGGCGAGCTCGAGCGCCTGCGGGCGGATCCGAGCCTGATCCCCGCCGCGGTGGAGGAGCTGCTGCGCTACGACTCGCCGGTGCAGACCGACTTTCGGGGCGCGCTCGAGGACTGCGAGGTGAACGGCTCGCCGGTGCGGCGCGGCGAGAACGTCGTCCTGCTGATCGGCTCGGCCAACCGGGACCCGGAGGTGTTCGAGGAGCCCGACCGGCTCGACATCGGCCGCTCCGAGGGCAGCCACATCTCGTTCGGCCGCGGCCTCCACCACTGCATCGGGGCGCCGCTCGCGCGCCTCGAAGGGCGTGTCGCCCTGGAGGTCCTGCTGGAGCGCTTCACCTCGATGCGCCTGCTCGCCGACCACCCCGCGTACCGCGGTGGGGTCGTGCTGCGCGGCCTCGAGTCCCTCCCCGTCGCCGCCGTGCCCGCCTGACCCTGACCGTTGTCGTCGACGTGCCGTCGTCCGGCCGGATCTTCGTCCGTGTCGCGCGCCCGGTGGAATGCGAACCGAACATTGCCGACTCGGTCATCGTCGGGTCGAATGCGATGCTCCGATCGAATGCGTTTCAATATCCCGGTCGAATACGTTGCAGAACTACGGTTGAATACGTTGCGAAACCCCGGTTGAAGAAGCTCTTCAACCGGGATCGAACCGGCCCCCCGGTCGCGCTCGCGGTGATTGTCGGGGTCGGCCACGGCTACACCCGGCCCGACGGGGTGGTGCTGGCGCCGCTCACCGCGCTCGGCCCCTGACCTGTCCTGCCAAGTCCGAATCGCTGCGCTCGCGCCTCTGGCCGGCATTTCGAATCGCTCAGGCCTCGTCCTCCCACGGGAATTCCATGCCGGATGCGGATGTCCGGCAATGACTCGGACTCGGGTCGAAATCGTCGATCTCGACGCGTATCAGCGGGCTCATGAGCCTCCTCCTTCTCGGTCCGACTGACTATCGGAAACGCCGCGGATGGATGGTGGCAGTTGCGCCGCGCATCTCCTGCGTCCGTGTGGAGGGTTGGTTCGGTCAGCGATCGCGTCGGCGGAGACGAGCCTGGAAGTCGGTCTCGCTCTCGCAGGCGAGGGCGGCGGTGACAATGGCCTCCTCGGGCGAATCGGCGAACGCGGGCACGTTGGCCGGAAAATCCTCGGAGACCTCGACGCCCCGCGAGAGCAATATGCGGCGAGCCATCCCGGCCCGGGCCTCCACCCGGCCTTGCACCTTGCCTTCCGAGTGGCCTTCCGAGTGGCCTTCCGCGTGGCCTTCGGCTCGACCTTCAGCTCGACCACGGAATTGCCCTCTCCTGAAGCTCTCGCGGCGCTGTGAGCGCAGCCACGGGTCGTCGTCCGGCCCGGTGCCCTCGCGGGCGCCGAGCGCCTTGCCGATCCGCTCGAGAATCGCGTAGGTGCGCTCCGATGCGGTCGTCTCGTTCAGGGCGGCGTGGATGTCCTCCGCGCGCCAGCCGGGGAAGGCCCGGCTCTCCGGGGAGACCCGGAAGGCACCGTCATCCGACAGGAGATGGATCGTCAACCCCGGTTTGCGCGTCCGCGCGCGGCTGGGCGCCCGCCGGTCCGGAACCTCCACCCAGACTTCCGGGAAGCCCCACGATTCATACAGCCCGAGCTTGCCCCGGCGCACGTCCGTGGAGTGGTCCACTTCCAGCACGATGTCGGGAAAGTCGTGATCGCCGATCACCATCGCGGACAGCCCCGGCAGGACTGCGCGCTTCGGATGCAGATAGACCGACTGGTCCGCCTGCAGGATGCGCCGCGGCTTGCCGTGCTCGTCGCGCAGCCACAGATCCATCGAGCCGTAGCACTTGATGGGCGAGCCGCGCACGGCGGCGACCCGGTCGGCAAGGGCCGAGAGGGTCTCCACCGGCTGTTCGTGGTAGGGGCTGGTCGGCTCCGCGACCCAAGCGATCTCGGTATTGGCGTCCCAGAACTCGATCCGCCCTTCGAAGTGCTCGATCTCGCCGCGAGGCAGGCGCCGCGGTTTGCAGCCGGGGAACTCCGGGGCCGGGGCGGTAGCGGGAGGCGGGCGGTGCGCATCGGAACGCTTGGCGGAAGCCCGCGTGCTGCCGCCCGCGGGGGCCGTCCATGGTCTCGGGTCATCCATGACGGGCAGTGTACCACCCGGGCGCCGAGGTCGAGTCTTCCCGGACAGAACGAATCCCGAAGATTGAGGAACGAAGATCGGACCGGTCGGATGGGGCCATCGAAGATGAGGCCTCGAATACAGGGCCTCGAAAATTGACGCGGGCGAGCGGCTTGCGTACCGTTCGGCGTTTACCCGACCGACTCCGACTCCGATTGCCATGGCCGAGCCTGCCCTCGATTACCGGGCCTCCGAAGACGCCGCGCACGCGGCGGACGAGCCCGCGTTCCCCCTTCGCTTCGTCACCGCCGCGAGCCTTTTCGACGGCCATGACGCGGCGATCAACGTCATGCGGCGCCTCCTCCAGGGGTCGGGGGCCGAGGTGGTCCATCTCGGCCACAACCGCGCCGTCGGGGAGGTGGTGACCGCCGCCCTCCAGGAGGATGTGCACGCCATCGCGGTCAGCTCCTACCAGGGCGGCCACATCGAGTACTTCCGGTACATGCTCGACATGCTGCGCGAGCGCGGGGCGGGCCACGTCCGCATCTTCGGCGGCGGCGGCGGGGTCATCGTGCCGGAGGAGGTGCGCGAGCTCCACGACTACGGGATCACCCGCATCTACACCCCGGAGGACGGCCAGCGGATGGGTCTCCAGGGGATGATGGACGACGTGTTCGAGCGGGCGCGCGGCGCCCTCGACGCAGGCGCCCTCCGCGTATCGTGGGACGACCTTCGGGCCGGCGATTTCGGCGCGCTCGCCCGCGCCATCACGTGCATCGAGCGGGGGCTCGCCGCGTCCGGGGAGCTCGCGGGGCCGCGCCGGGGGCCGGCCGCGCCCGTCCTCGGCATCACCGGGACCGGGGGCTCCGGCAAGTCGTCGGTGACGGACGAGCTCGTGCGCCGGGCGCGGCTCGCGTTCGGCGACCGCCTGCGCATCGCGATCCTCGCCGCGGACCCCACGCGGCGCCGGACCGGCGGCGCCCTCCTCGGCGACCGCATCCGCATGAACGCGATCGACCACCCCGGCATCTACATGCGCTCGCTCGCGACGCGCGCCTCGGGGCAGGAGATCCCGGCCGCCCTGCCGGACGTGCTCGCCGCCGTCCAGCTCGCGGGGTTCGACCTCGTCATCGTCGAGACCTCCGGCATCGGGCAGGGGGATGCGGCCCTCGCCCCGTTCGTCGACGCGAGCCTGTACGTCATGACCCCGGAGTTCGGGGCGGCGAGCCAGCTCGAGAAGATCGACATGCTCGACTTCGGGGACGTCGTCGCCATCAACAAGTTCGACCGCAAGGGGGCGGCCGACGCGCTCCGTGACGTGCGCAAGCAATTTGCCCGCAACCGGGGCCTCGCCGGGGTCGCGCCCGACACCCTCCCGGTGTACGGCACCATCGCGTCCCGGTTCAACGACGACGGGGTGACCGCGCTCTTCCGGGGGGTCCTCGCCGCGCTCCGGGAGAACGGGTTCGCCGGGGCGGTGGACGGCTGGGGGGAGAGCCGTCTCCCGGCCGTGGAGACCCGGGTCTCCACGCGGGCGGCCGCGATCGTGCCCCCCGCCCGGGTGCGCTATCTCGCCGAGGTCGCGGAGACGGTGCGGGCGTGGCGCGCGCGCGTCGAGGCCCAGTCGGCGCTCGCGCGCGAGCGGCAGCAGCTCCGCGAGGCGGCAAGGATGCTGGGCGCCGCTTCCGGAGCTCCACCCGAACCCGAACCCGAATCCGGACCGGCGGCGGCGGCGAAGCCGAAGCCGGAATCCGATCCCGGCCCCGGCCCCGGCACCGCGCCGGAGGCGAGGTCGGTCCTCGAGTCCCTCGCCGCCGAGCGCGAGGCGTCGCTCGACCCCGAGGCGCGGGCCCTCCTCGATGGCTGGCCGGCGCTTCGCGAAGCGTACACCGGGGACGAGCACGAGGTCCGGGCCGGCGGACGGGCGATCCGCACCCGGCTCACCCACACCACCCTCTCCGGGAACCGGATCCCCAAGATCTCGCTTCCGCGCTACCGCGACGAGGGCGATCTCCTCGTCTGGCTCATGCGCGAGAACGTGCCGGGGCGCTTCCCGTTCACCGCCGGGGTGTTCCCCTTCAAGCGCGAGGGCGAGGACCCGCTTCGCATGTTCGCGGGCGAGGGCGACGCGGCCCGCACGAACGAGCGCTTCCACTACCTATCGCAGCACTCCGAGGCGAAGCGGCTCTCCACCGCGTTCGACTCGGTCACCCTCTACGGGTTCGACCCCGACCACCGGCCGGACATCTACGGGAAGGTCGGGAACTCGGGGGTCTCGATCGCGACCCTCGACGACATGAAGGTGCTCTACGGCGGGTTCGATCTCTGCGACCCCTCGACCTCCGTGTCGATGACCATCAACGGCCCCGCCCCCACCATCCTCGCGATGTTCCTCAACACCGCGATCGATCAGCAGAGCGCCGCCTTCGAGGCGGAGCAGGGGCGTCCGCCCGATGCCGAGGCGGCGGCGGCCCTTCGCGCGTCCACCCTGGAGCGGGTGCGCGGCACGGTGCAGGCGGACATCCTCAAGGAGGACCAGGGGCAGAACACCTGCATCTTCTCGACCGAGTTCAGCCTCAAGGTGATGGGCGACGTCCAGGAGCACTTCACCCGGAACCGGGTGCGGAACTTCTACTCGGTCTCGATCTCCGGCTACCACATCGCGGAGGCGGGCGCGAACCCCATCAGCCAGCTCGCCTTCACCCTCGCGAACGGATTCACCTACGTCGAGGCCTACCTCGCGCGGGGCATGGACATCGACGAATTCGCCCCGAACTTCTCGTTCTTCTTCTCCAACGGGCTCTGCCCCGAGTACTCGGTGCTCGGGCGCGTCGCGCGGCGGATCTGGGCGGTGGCGATGCGGGAGAAGTACGGGGCGAGCGAGCGCAGCCAGAAGCTCAAGTACCACATCCAGACCTCCGGGCGGTCGCTCCACGCGCAGGAGATCGAGTTCAACGACATCCGCACCACCCTCCAGGCCCTCATCGGGACCTACGACCACTGCAACAGCCTGCACACGAACGCCTACGACGAGGCGATCACCACTCCGACCGAGGAGAGCGTGCGGCGGGCGGTCGCGGTCCAGCTCATCATCAACCGGGAATGGGGTCTTGCGAAGACCGAGAACCCCAACCAGGGCTCGTTCGTGATCGAGGAGCTCACCGACCTCGTCGAGGAGGCGGTGCTCGAGGAGTTCGAGCGCCTGTCGGAGCGCTCCGGGGTGCTCGGGGCGATGGAGACCGGCTACCAGCGCGGCCGGATCCAGGACGAGTCGCTCCACTACGAGCAGCTCAAGCACGACGGGAGCCTGCCCATCGTCGGGGTCAACACCTTCCTCAACCCGGCGGCGTCCGGAGCGACGGGAACGTCGGTCCCCCTCGCGCGGTCGACCGGGGAGGAGAAGGAAGGCCAGATCGAGCGGCTGCGTGCCTTCCAGGCCCGGCACGCGGACGAGTCCCCGGCCATGCTCGACCGTCTCCGGCAGGCGGTCATCCGCGACGAGAACGTCTTCGAGGTGCTGATGGACGCGGTGCGGTGCTGCTCCCTCGGGCAGATCACCGATGCCCTCTTCGAGGTGGGCGGCCAGTACCGGCGGAACATGTAGTGTGCCTCGTGTTCGTGGCGTGGCGCGCCCATCCCCGCTGCCGGCTCGTCGTTGCCGCCAACCGCGACGAATTCCACGCGCGGCCGACCGCCCCGGCCGCGCCGTGGGACGGGGAGCGGTGCGCGCCGGACGGTGAGCGGATCGCGGTGCGTGCGCCGCCGCGGGCCATCGCGAAGCGGGCCCCGGTCGCGCTCCACGGTGATGTCGGCGGCGACGGCGGCGACGGCGCGGCGGCGGGGAGCCGGATCCTCGCCGGCCGGGACCTCGTGGCGGGCGGCACATGGCTCGGGGTGACCGCGGACGGGCGGTTCGCGGCCCTCACGAACGTGCGCGGAACGGCGCCGCCGGGGCCGGACGCCCCCTCTCGCGGCCGTCTCGCGGTGGAGTATCTTCGAAGCGGCCTCGGGGCGCGGGCGCACGCTCGCGAGGTGGCCCGCGAGGCCGATCGCTACAGCGGCTTCAACCTGCTGCTCGGCGATCGCGACGAGCTCTTCTGCGTGACCAACCGCGGCGGCGAGCGGATGACGGAGATTGCGGCCGGCTGTCACGGGCTCAGCAACGATCGCCTGAACGTGCCGTGGCCCAAGGTGACGGAGGGGCTCGCCGGGTTCCGGCAGCTCCTTCGCACGGACTTCGTGCCCGACGACCTGTTCGCCCTGCTGGCCGACGACGAGCCCGCGACCGAGGCGGACCTTCGCGGATCGGGGCTCGAACGAGCCCATTCGGCGCGGTTCATCCGCGGGGAGGGGTACGGAACCCGTTCGTCCACGGTGGTCTGCGTCGAGCGGTCGGGCGCGGTCGCCTTCGAGGAGCGGAGCTTCGACGCGCGCGCGGCCGAGACGGGGCGGGTCGCCTTCGAGAGCCCGTCCGCCGGCGAGGACGGGTTCTCGTGCGTAGCGCCCCCGCTCCCGGGCCGGGCGGCGGTCGCGGACTGACGGGCCGTCCTTCGTCGAGGCCGGCGCCGGCCGCGGTAGTGTTCGGCGGGTGGTTTCGGTACGCTGCACGGCCTCGGATCGGCGGGAGATTCGACTTGACGGAGCGGGAAATCTTGGCGGAGAAGGACCTCTTGACGGGGCAGGGCATCGTGGCGGACCAGGACCTCCGGCACGACTGGCGCCTCGACGAGGTCATGGCGCTCTTCGACCGGCCGCTGAACGACCTCCTGTTCGCGGCGCAGTCGGTCCATCGGCGCCACCACCGGAGCAACGAGGTGCAGGTGAGCACCCTGCTCAGCATCAAGACCGGCGGCTGTCCCGAGGACTGCAAGTACTGCCCGCAGAGCATCCACTACGAGACGGGGGTCGGGACGCACAATCTCCTTCCCGTGGAGCAGGTGGTGGCGGCGGCGGAGAAGGCCCGGGCGGCCGGGTCCACCCGCTTCTGCATGGGCGCCGCGTGGCGAAGCCCCACCCACGCGCAGGTGCGCAAGGTCTGCGAGCTGGTCGAGGCGGTGAAGGGTCTCGCGATGGAGACCTGCGTGACCCTCGGCATGCTTGCCCCGGGGCAGGCGGAGGAGCTGGCCGGGGCCGGTCTCGACTTCTACAACCACAACCTCGATACCTCCCCCGAGTACTACCGCGAGATCATCAGCACCCGCACGTACCAGGATCGCCTCGACACCCTCGCCAACGTGCGGGCGTCCGGCGTCAAGGTCTGCTGCGGCGGCATCGTCGGCATGGGAGAGAGCCGCCGCGACCGGGCAGGGCTGCTCGTGCAGCTCGCCAATCTCCCGGAGCACCCCGAGTCCGTCCCCATCAACAACTTCGTGCAGGTCGAAGGCACCCCGCTCAACGGCACGGAGCGGCTGCCGCCGCTCGAGCTGGTGCGCTGCATCGCCGTCGCCCGCATCGCGATGCCGCGCTCCGTCGTCCGGCTCTCGGCGGGGCGGACCGACCTCAGCGAGGAAGCGCAGGCTCTCTGCTTCCTCGCCGGCGCGGGTTCGATCTTCTGTGGGGACCAGTTGCTCACCACCCCGAACCCGAGCCTCGATGCCGACATGGCGATGCTGGGCGACCTCGGGCTCGACCGTCAGGCGTTTCCGCGCGGGCGGAGAGAGGGGCTGCGGCCGTGAACGAGATCACCCGGCTGGGCGGGATCGAGGCCTGCGTCTTCGACGCCTACGGGACCCTCTTCGACGTCCACTCCGCCGTGGGCCGGCATCGCGCGCGGATCGGCGGGGCGGCCGACTCGGTCTCGGCGACGTGGCGTTCGAAACAGCTCCAGTACACGTGGCTCCGGAGCCTGATGCACCGCTGGACGGACTTCGCGGAGGTGACGGAGGACTCGCTCGACTTCGCGCTCGACGAGGCCGGAATCGAGGACGCATCCCTTCGCGGCGACCTGCTCGAAGCGTATCGCGCGCTCGCGTGCTATCCCGAGGTCAACCGCGTGCTCGACGCCCTTCGCGGCGGCGGCATGCGGACCGCGATCCTCTCGAACGGCTCGCGCGCCATGCTCGATGCGGCGGTGGCGAGCGCGGGGCTCGAGAGCCGGCTCGACGCGGTGCTGTCGGTCGACGACGTCCGCGTCTTCAAGCCGCATCCGGACGTGTACCGGCTCGCGTGCGACCGGCTCGGAGTGCGGCGCGAAGCGGTCTGCTTCCTGTCCTCCAACGCCTGGGACGCGGCGGGAGCGGCCACGTTCGGGTTTCGGGTCGTCTGGGTGAACCGCTTCGGGCAGGCGCGCGAGCGGCTCCCCGACGCCCCGGAGGTCGAGGTCGAGACCCTCGACCCGCTGCCCGCCCTCGTGCTGAAGTAGTTCAACCGAGCGGTTCGGGCCTTCGCGCGTCGAGCGGCCAGGACCCGAACGGAGCGCAAACGGATCGGAGTGAGCCCGCTGCACGCATTCGTCGGAGGCGAAGGGGAGCGGCTGACCGGGGGATGGGAGTGGACGGTCGTTCGGGCCGACGGGTTGCGGGGGAGTCGATTTCCGTGAACGAAAAGAAGGCATGAACGCGGACGCGGACTGCATCTTCTGCCGCATCGTGGCGGGGGATATCCCGTCGTTCAAGGTGCTCGAGGACGACCGGATCCTCTCGTTCATGGACATCAACCCGGCGAACGAGGGCCACTGCCTGGTGATCCCGAAGGCGCACGCGCCGAACCTCTTCGAGTCGGACGACGAGTCTCTCGCCGCCGTCGTGACGGCCACCCGCCGGGTCGCGGGCGCGGTGCGCCGTACCCTGGAGCCGCCCGGGATCAGCCTCACGCAGGCGAACGGACCGGCCGCCGGGCAGTCGGTGTTTCACCTGCACTTCCACATCATCCCCCGCCGCGCGGACGACGACCTGCTGTTCAACTGGGAGCCGCGGCCGGGCGACCTCGCCGCGATCGGCAAGCTCGCCGAGCGCATCCGCGCCAACATCGCGTAACCGAGAGAAGGTCCGAGGAGGGCAGGCCGGTGACGGATGGAGCGTTGCGCGTAGGGGTGATCGGAACGGGGGGCATGGGCGGACGCCACGCCCGGAACCTCGCGCATCGCGTTTCCGGGGCGGAGTTGGTCGCGGTCATGGATCTGGACGAAGCGCGCGCGACCGCTCTCGCTGGGGAATGCGGCGGCGCCACCGTCTTTGGGTCCGGTCCCGAGCTCATCCGCTACGCCGCCGTCGACGCGGTCCTCATCGCCTCGCCGGACCCCACCCACGCGGACCGCTCGATCGAGTTCGGCCGGGCCGAGGCGGTACCGGACGAGCCCCGCCCCCGTCTCTACGATCCCGCATAGCGACATCGGCTCCTGGCCGCAAGCGCGGGCTTGGCTTGAGGCCCGCATCCGGTCGGGGAGAGGAGGCCCGCGGGCGAACCGGGCCAGCGAAACGCGCTCGGACATCGGGCCGCGATGCGGTACGCCTCCGGCCGACCCGGCGCCAAGGGAGCAATCGAGACCGGCGAGTTGCCCGGCCGGGCGCAATGGCGGTCGGGCGCGGTTGGTCTGGTACGATTGAGCGCTCATCATGGTGCTCCGTCTCCGGAACGTCGAGAAGCAGTACGCCGTTGCGGATCAGCGGGTCCCCGCCCTCAACGGAGTCACCCTCGATGTCGGTCGGGGCGAGTGGGTCGCCCTCGTCGGCCGGAGCGGCTGCGGCAAGACCACCCTGCTCAATCTCGCCGGCGCCGCCGACCTTCCCTCGCGCGGCCACGTCGAGATCGAAGGGGTTCGCACCTCGACCCTGGACGACGATGCGCTGACCGAGCTGCGCCGCCGCAGGATCGGCTTCGTCTTTCAGTTCCTGCAGTTGCTGCCGACCCTGAGCGCGGTCGAGAACGTGGAGTTGCCGCTGCAGCTCGCGGGGGTCCGGAAGTCGCGCGGCCGGGCCCTCGACATGATGGACCTCGTCGGTATCCCGGAGCTGGCCGGCCGCCATCCCCACCAGTTGTCGGGCGGCGAGATGCAGCGGGTCGCCATCGCGCGGGCGCTGGTGCACGAGCCGAGCCTGCTGCTTGCCGACGAGCCGACCGGCAGCCTCGACGACCGGGCGGCCGAGTCGGTCATGGACCTGCTCCTCGACATGAAGCGGCAACTGGGCACCAGCATTCTCATGGCGACCCACAGCCTGGAAGCCGCTTCCGTGTCCGACCGCCGCCTGATCCTCCGCGACGGAAAGCTGGTCGCCGAGGATCTGCCCGGGGGGCCGTAGACGACGGTGGCACGAGCCGTCCTCCTCTTCCGTCTCATCGTTCGCCCCATGGTCCGGGATCGGGCGCGGGCGCTGCTCACGGTGTCCGCGGTCACCCTCGGGGTCGCGGTCATCGTGGCCGTGGACCTCGCGGGCGAAGCCTCGATGGGGTCGTTCCGCTCGTCCCTCGAGTCGCTGCAGGGGACCGCGAGCTACGAGATCACCCAGGTGGGCGGGATTCCGGAAGCGGTATACGGCGATCTCGTGCGCCTCGAGGAGCCGCTCGCCTTCTCGCCGCGCGTCGAGGGCTTCGCGCTCCTGCCCGGCACCGGCGAGGAGGTCGCGTTGTTCGGTTTGGACCTCGTCGGGGACACGACGCTGGAGGAGATGGGAAGCCTGCCGCGGCCCGGCGTGTCCGAGCTGCTCGACCTCCCGTCGGTCTGGGTGACCGCTTCGCTCGGCCCCTCTCCCGGCGACAAGCTGCCCGTCGTCGCCGGCGACCGCCGAATGGATCTCGTGGTGCAGGGAATCGTCGAGCCTTCGGGCGCCCGCGCGGGCCGCTTCCTCCTGGCGGACATCGCACTCGCGCAGCGACTGCTCGCGCGCACCGGGCGGCTCGACCGGATCTACGTCCATGCGCCCCCCGGCGACGGCCGGGACTGGGGCGCCCGGCTCGGGCCGCTGGTGCCGCCCGCGGCCTCGATCGTGCCCGCGGGGACCCGCACCGAGGACAACCGCCGGATGCTCCGCGCGTTCCGCTGGAACCTGCGGATGCTGAGCTACTCCACGATCCTGGTGGGGGCCTTCCTCATCTACAACACGATCACCGCCTACGTCGTCCGCCGCCGCCAACAGATCGGGATCCTCCGCGCGGTGGGGGCGTCACGGGAGATGGTGCGGGCGGCATTCCTCATCGAGGGAGCCGTGTTCGGCATCCTCGGCGCCGCCGCCGGCCTGCTGGTCGGGCGGCTGCTCGCGATCGGCGCGGTCGAAGCGGTCGGCGCGACGGTCAGCTCGCTCTACGTGAGCAGCACCCCGGGGGAGATCGCGTTTCGCCCCTGGACGGTGGCGATGGCGGTGCTCGCCGGTCTCGGAACGTCGCTCCTGTCCGCCTGGTGGCCGGCGCGAGAGGCGGCCGGGGTGGCGCCGACCGAAGCGATGGCCCGGGCGCGGCTCGACTACGACGTGCGCGCCGCGAGCCGGCGCTCCACCGTCGCGGCGGCCGTCCTGACCGGGCTCGCGGTGGCGTGCTGCCTGCTGCCGCCCGTCGATCGGATCCCCGCCGGGGGCTACCTCGCGCCGATCCTGCTCGCCGGCGCCGTCGCGATGGTCTCGCCGAGGCTGTCCACCCTCGTGCTCGACGTGTCCGGTCGGATGCTCGCCGCCCGATTCGGAGTCATCGCCGGCATCGCCGCGCGCGGCCTCGCCGCCTCCCTCGGCCGCACGTCGGTGATCGTGACCGCGATGGCGGTCGCCACCGCGCTCGTCGTCAGCATGGGGGTGACCGTCGGCAGCTTCCGCGAGGCGGTGGTCGACTGGCTGGAGTACCGGTTGCAGGCGGACTACTACGTGAGCCCGGCCGGGCCGGGCGGCCGCGGCTCCGGGTCCACGATGAGCGAAGAGGTGGCGGCGCGGCTCGAGGCGGTGCCGGAGGTGATGGACGTCGGGCGCTTTCGCACCTACTCCATCCGCTACCGCGACACCCCCGCCACCCTCGGCCTCGCCGACGTGGCGCTCTATGACCGGTACTCGGGGATCGAATTCCTCGACGGCGCCGCGCCGGCGGCGATCTGGCGAGAGCTCGCGGCGGGCGGGCGGGTGATCGTGAGCGAACTCTTCAGCTACCGGCACGACGTGCTCCGCGGCGACACCATTCGGCTCGCCCTCGGGTCCGGTATCGTCGAGCTCGGGATCGCCGGGGTCTTCTACGACTACTCGGGCGAGCGGGAACTCCTCATCGGCGACCGCGAGGCGCTCCGCGAGCATCTCCCCGATCTTCGCCTGTCGAGCGCCGGGGTCTATCTCCGGCCGGGGGCCGGCTTCGAGGAGAGCGGTGCGGCGCTGGCGCGGGCCGTCTCCGGCCGTGACGTCGAAGTGACCCCGACCCGGAGCATCCGGGAGGAGGCCATCCGGATCTTCGACCGCACGTTCGCGATTACCCATGCCCTCGAGGCGATCGCGATGTTCGTGGCGATCCTCGGCATGGCCGAGGCGTTGCTGAACCTGGTGTTCGACCGGCGCTCCGAGCTCGCACTGCTTCGCATGCACGGCGCCTCGAAGGGCCAGGTCCGCCGCCTCGTGCTGGTGCAGGCGGGGCTCCTCGGGCTGCTCGCGAGCCTGGTGGGCCTCGTGCTCGGCGCCGCGAACTCGCAGGTGATCCTGCGCGTGATCCACAAGCAGTCCTTCGGATGGAGCGTGCCGCTCCACTGGCCCTGGGAGTTCCTTGCCGGCGCTCTCGGCGCCATCGTGGTGGCGAGCGTCGTGGCCGGCCTCTATCCGGCCCGCGTCGCGTCGCGGCTGAATCCCGTCGAAGTCCTGAGGGCGGAGTGATGGCGTGGCGGTCCCCGGGGCGGTTCCCGGGCCGAGCGCGGCCGGGTCGCGCCCGGGCCTCCGGCGGCCGGCCGCGCGGTGGAAGTGAATGCCGCCCGTCATCGAACGGCAAGGCCATGCGGTTCCGCCTCGCCTTCGCGCCGAGAGTCGGCCGAATCTGCGTGCTGGCGGTGGTGCTCGGGGCCGCAATGTACGCGGCGGGCGCGGATCGAGACGCCGGGGCCGGGCGCGTCGTCCCCGGCTACGCATTCGAGTTCCCGCGGGACCACTTCGCGCACCCGGCGTTCGATTCCGAGTGGTGGTACTACACCGGCAACCTTTTCACGCCGTCCGGCCGGCACTTCGGCTTCGAGCTCACGTTCTTCCGGAAGACGCGAGCGATTGACCGGGCGGAGCCGTCGGCCTGGGATCTCGATCAGGCCTGGCTCACGCACTTCACGATCACCGATACCCGCGAGCGACGCTTCGTCGTCGACGAGCGCGTCAACCGCGCCGGGCCGGGGATTGCCGGATTCGACGTCGACAAGCGGCGCATCTGGAACGCCAACTGGAGCATCGAGTGGCGGCCGGGCGACGAGGTTCGACCAATCCAGGTGCTGACGGCGATGAACCGGGACGCGGCGCTTCACCTCTCGCTCGAGCCCCGGAAGCCGGCGGTCATCCACGGCCGCGACGGAGTCAGCCGCAAGGTGGCAGGCGACCCGGAGGCCGTCTCCCACTACTTCTCGTTCACCCGCATGGAAGCCGTGGGGACCGTCTTGATCCGAAACGAGGAGTTCGCGGTCGCGGGACTCGCCTGGATGGACCACGAGTTCTTCGCGGACTACCCGTTGAAGGACAAGGTCGGCTGGGACTGGATGAGCATCCAGCTCGACGACGGCGTCGATCTCATGCTCTTCGGCATTCGCGACGCCGAGGGCCGCCACGGTCCCGACACTTCCGGCACCCGGGTGGATGCGCGCGGCGTCGGACAGCAAATCGGGACGGGCGGGGTGGTGCTCCGTCCCGGGCGGCGCTGGCGGAGCGAGGCGACCGGCGCCGAGTACCCCGTGGAATGGGAGGTGAAGGTCCCGGGCTTCGGCCTGCGGCTCGATGTGCGCCCGCGCATGGACGGCCAGGAGGTCTTCGCCGAGGGCGGCATCATGCCCGCCTACTGGGAAGGGGCGGTGCGGGTCACCGGTGAGCGGCGAGGGCAGCCGGTTGCGGGCAACGGCTACCTCGAGATGACCGGCTACACGGAGCGGTTCGACATCGGCGGCCGGGGAGAGCAGGGCGATTCCAATCCCTGAGGGGAGCGGGTGTACGTCGCATCCGGAGCGGCTCGGGGGCCGGGGGGGCGGCGCGCGCGCACTCGAAGGCAAGCTGCCTTCGCTCCGGGCCGCATCCGGAAACCGGAAACCGCCGGCGCACCGTTTGGACGCATGCCCGAGGGGGCTCGTTGCTCGCGGGAGGCCTGCCCGAGAGGAAAAGGTGCTCATGTATAGTGAGAAACCCGATCGGCAAGTTCGTCGAGCTCGGCACCTGGCAGGAGATCTACGAGAGGCCGACCCACCCCTACACTCAGGCGTTCCTCTCGGCGGTGCCCGCGATCGACCCCGCCGAACGCACCCGCCGCATCATCCTCGAGGGCGAAGTCCCGAGCCCGATCGATCCGCCGTCCGGTTGCCGCTTTCGCACCCGCTGCCACCGGGCCGAGGCGCGCTGCGCGGCCGAGGAGCCGGGCCTCGCCGAGCGCGCCGGCGGACACCCGAGCGCCTGCCACTTCGCCGCCCCCGCCGCGAGCTGAACGGGCCGCCCGGCGGCTGCCGAACCCCGCGACCCGTATCGCACGATTCGACGATTCTTGCGCCGGGGACACCCCATTGTCTTTCTTGGCGCCCACCCTGTCCGCCGCTTTCGGCGAAGCGGTAGACTTCGACTCGGCGAGTCCGGTGCCTTCAGGACAGGGTAGAGGGATTCGGAATGGACGTAGCGGGTCGCGCGGCGCTGATGGCGAGCGCCAATTCCACCGTTCCAGGGCCCCAGACCGCGACGTTCGACGATCGCGGTCGATCGTCAACGGTCCGGCGAGAGGCGTTCGATGCTGACCAGGCTCACCATTCGCAACTTCAAACGGTTCGAAGAGGTCGAGATCGAGCTCGGCAGCCCGGTCGTATTCGTCGGCCCGAACAACTCCGGGAAGACCTCGGCCTTGCAGGCGCTCGCGCTCTGGGACATTGGGCTCAAGCGGTGGAACGAACGGCGCTCCGGACGGGCGACGCCCGAGAAGCGCCCAGGCGTGACCGTCAATCGTCGCGACCTCGTCTCCATCCCAATGCCATATGCCAACCTGCTTTGGCGTGACCTGCATGTCCGCGACGTGAGCAAGGTTGGTGGCCGCCAGCGGACCGCCAACGTACGGATAGAGGTCACCGTGGACGCAGTGACCCGGGATCGAAGTTGGACCTGCGGGCTCGAGTTCGACTACGCCAACGAGGAGTCGTTCTACTGTCGGCCGCTACGGATGTCGGAAGACAAGACGCCGAAGCGGATGCCGATTCCGGACGAGGCAGGGGCTGCCAACATTGCCTTTCTCCCGCCGATGTCGGGTCTTGCGGCAACCGAAATCCGCCTCGACGACGGGGCGGTCAACGTGCGCATCGGGGAGGCTCGCACGGCCGAGGTGCTTCGCAACCTGTGCTATCGAGTCCACGAAGATCAGCCGGCGCAATGGGCGGAATTGGTCGAGCAGATTGACCGTCTCTTCGGAGCGACACTTGAGACGCCGCGATATGTCCCGGAGCGGGGCGAGATCACGATGAGCTACCGGGAGCGGCGGGTGACCCTCGATCTCTCGTCCGCAGGGCGGGGCCTTCAGCAAACACTGCTCCTCCTTGCCTATCTCTATGCGAATCCCGGCGCGGTCCTCCTTCTGGACGAGCCGGATGCGCACCTCGAGATCCTCCGCCAGCGGCAGATCTACCTCTTGCTCGCGAACACCGCTCGGAAAAGCGGTGGCCAGATTATCGCGGCCAGTCACTCCGAAGTGCTTCTCAACGAGGCGGCGGACAAGGATCTGGTCATCGCCTTCGTCGGCAGACCCCACCGCCTTGCCGAAGGCGACCGGGGGAGCCAGGTATTGAAGGCGCTCCGCGAAATCGGGTTCGAGCAGTACTACCAGGCGGAGCAGACGGGCTGGGTGCTCTATCTCGAAGGGTCGACGGAACTCTCGGTGCTGCGTGCACTCGCACAAAGGCTTGGCCACGACGACGCGCTCCGTGCACTTGAGCGCCCCTTCGTTCACTACGTGGCCAACCAGCCCAGGGAGGTCCAGCGCCACTTCCACGGCCTCAGGGAGGCCATACCGCATCTTCGCGGTGTTGCCCTGTTCGATCGCCTCGAATCCGTGCCGCCGGACTTGCGCCCGGTTGACTGCCTGGTCTGGCAAAGGCGCGAGATTGAGAACTACGTGTGTTCGCGGGCAACGCTTGAGTCGTATGCGGCAGCGGCCGCCGAGGCCGACGTTCCGGTGCCGCTCTTTGTCGGACCCGAAGCCGACAGGCGAATGGCCGCGATGCGCGAAGCCATTGACGAGATCGCATCGGCGCTCGAGCGACTTGGAAGGGGCTCGCCCTGGGACCCGGACACCAAGGTGAGCGACGATTTCCTGACTCCACTGTTCCGCGAGTACCTCGGGAAGCTCGGCCTGCCTCGGGACCTCATGTCAAAGAAGAGCTTCTACGAGCTGGCCGAGCACGTGCCTCTGGACGACTTGCACCCGGAGGTTCGAGAGAAGCTGGACGCGATTTCGGAGGTCGCGGCGAACGCAGTGCCCCTGGAGATGCAGGGCACGAAAATGGCCATTGTTTCGACAGTTACGACGGAAGGGGATGCGGAATGGACGTAGCGGGACACGCGGCGCTGGTGACCGGCGGCGGATCGGGCATGGGAGCGGAGACGGCCCGTGCGCTCGCCGTCGCGGGCGCCCGGGTGGCGGTGCTGGACGTGAACGTGGAAGGCGCCTCGCAGGTCGCGGAAGAGACGGGCGGGATCGCCGTCGAGTGCGACGTCACCGATGCGGCGAGCGCAGAGACGGCGGTGGCGGCGGCGCGCGGGGCGCACGGCCCGGCCCGCATCCTCGTCAACTGTGCCGGGGTCGGGACCCCCGGACGGATCGTGTCGCGTACCGGGCCGCTTCCGCTCGAAGATTTCGTCCGGGTCATCAACATCAATCTCGTCGGGACGTTCAACCTCATGCGGCTCGCCGCGGCCGACATGGTGGGCGTCTCCCCGGTCAACGACTCGGGCGAGCGGGGGGTCATCATCAATACTGCGTCCGTCGCCGCCTACGACGGGCAGGTGGGGCAGCCCGCCTACGCCTCGTCCAAGGGGGGCGTGGTCGCGCTCACGCTCCCCGCCGCGCGCGAGCTCGCCCAGTTCGGGGTGCGGGTGCTCACCATCGCGCCGGGGCTCGTCGAGACCCCGATGCTCCGTTCGCTGCCGCCCGAGATCCAGAAGAGCCTCGGCGACTCGGTCCCGTTCCCGCGGCGGCTCGCCCGGCCGGACGAGTTCTCGCGGCTCGTGCTGCACATCATCGACAACACGATCCTGAACGGGGAGACGATCCGCATGGACGGGGCGGTCCGGCTCGCGCCCCGTTAGCGTTGCGCCCGCGAAAGCGGGCCGCCCGACGGACCGTTCCCGTTCCGGGGGGCCGCGGCCTCGGAATCGCGCCCGGCGGCCGATGCGGCGTCAAGTTTCGCGGCGTCCGCCGGCCCTTTACAATCGAAGCGCCGACACCTCGGGAGAACTTCGATGAGCGCTGTCCTGTCCGCCGTTGAACCCGTTTCAACCGACCCCGAGGGCGTCGAACGCACGCTCCGGGTCCAGCTCGCCGCCGCTTACCGCCTCGTCGAGCACTTCGGCTGGTCCGAGCTCATCTACGGGCACCTGACGGTGCGCCTCCCGGGCGAGACCCCGACGTTTCTCATCAATCCCTACGGGCTCAACTACGAGGAGATCACCGCCTCGAGCCTCGTCCGGATCGACGTCGACGGGAACGTGGTCGGTGAGTCGAACCATCCGGTAAACCGCGCCGGTTTCGTCATCCACTCCGCCATCCACATGGCGAACTCCGTCAACAAGTGCGTCATGCACACCCATACCCGCGCCGGCATGGCCGCCGCCGCGCTTGAGGACGGCCTCCTCCAGGTGCACATGTACTCGACCGGGTTCCATGGCCGGCTCGCCTACCACGAGTACGAGGGGCCGAGCCTCGACATCGGCGAACGGGAGCGCCTCC
Source organism: Gammaproteobacteria bacterium (assembly GCA_965223775.1). Classification (GTDB taxonomy): domain Bacteria; phylum Pseudomonadota; class Gammaproteobacteria; order HK1; family HK1; genus JAJDXW01. The sequence continues at coordinate 1,159,722 of OZ245021.1, forward strand.
TCGCCGATCTCGGCGATTGCAAGGCGATGATCCTCCGCAATCACGGGCTCCTCACCGTCGGCCGCACCATCCCCGAGGCGTTCATCTGGCTGTACCGCCTCGAACGCGCCTGCCAGGTTCAGCTCGACGCGATGGCGGCGGGCCGGCTCCATCTCATCGATCCGCAGGTCGTCGAGCATTCGGTCAAGGAGACCGACCGCTTCCTCGAGTCCGAGGCGGGAATCGGCGAGCTCGAGTTCCAGGCGCTCATGCGCCGGCTCGATCGCATCGATCCTTCGTTCCGCAATTGATGTTCGGGCCGGGAACGCCGGCCACCCGGGCTCGCACCCCGGCGTCCTCCGGCATCCGGCTGTGCCCTGACCCGCTCCTTCCTTCAATCAACCGGAGGGGATTGGAATACCGATCGGCCATGAGAGCTCCCTGTTTCGCCGCAAGAGCGGCTGTCGTGCCTCGACAGCATACGCCGTAGCCGCGAATTGCGGCTCGTCCCGGGGAGCCGAAGCGGTGCGAAACGAACGGTGAGCGCGAGGCCGGTCAGAGCCGCTTGACGAGTCCGACGGCGAGAGCGGCGTTCGCGATCACAATCCCGGCAGGAGCGTCATCCCTGCCCGCGGTCGGGTCCGGATGTTGCGGGGTGGGGGCCGATTCCGTAGCATCCGCGCCTTGCCCTTCCGGATCGTGATTCCGGACCAGGCGCCCCTGCACCGTTGAACCCTTGCCCATGGCCAGCAAGAGAATTCCAGCCCAGCCGCGCGCACCCGAGCTCGATACGTTCCCGAAGCTGCTCCTCGACAACGCGGTGCGGTTCGCGGGGCGTCCCGCCATTCGCGAGAAGGAGTTCGGGATCTGGCAGTCGTGGAACTGGGACGAGATCCTCGGCGAGGTCGAGGCGCTCGCGGGGGGCCTTGCCGCCCTCGGCTTCCGGCGCGGCGACAAGCTCGCGGTCATCGGCGACAACCGCCCCCGGCTCTACTGGTCGATGTGCGCCGCCCAGGCCCTCGGCGGGGTTCCGGTGCCGATGTACCAGGACTCGGTGGCGGACGAGCTCGCCTACGTGGTCGAGCACAGCGGCGCGCGGTTCGCGGTGGTCCAGGACCAGGAACAGGTCGACAAGCTCCTCGAAGTCGGCGAGCAGGTCGCCGGCATGGAGTCCATCGTGTATCTCTGGCCGAAGGGCCTTCGCCACTACGATCCGGAGCTCATCCGCGACTTCCGCGACGTGCAGGCCGAGGGCCGGAGGCACAACGAGGCCAACCCCGGCTTCTTCCGGGCCGAGATCGAGAAGGGGTCGGGAGCGGACACCGGCGTGATCCTCTATACGTCCGGCACGACCGGGCGGCCCAAGGGAGTCGTGCTGACGCATGACAACGTGCTCAAGCAGGCGTGGGCGGGGGTCGAGTTCGAGGGCCTCGCATCGGACGAGGACATCCTCGCCTACCTCCCGATGGCGTGGGTCGGGGACAACACCTTCTCCTACGCGCAGTCCTACCTCACCGGCTTCTGCGTCAACTGCCCCGAGAGCGCGGCCACGGTGATGACCGATCTCGGGGAGATCGGTCCCACCTTCTACTTCGCGCCGCCCCGGGTCTACGAGAACCTGCTGACGAACGTGATGATCCGCATCGAGGACGCGAGCCGTCTCAAGCAGTGGATGTTCCACTACTTCATGCGCGTGGCGGGCCGGGCGGGGAAGGCGCTCCTCGACGGAGAAGCGGTTTCGAGCGCGGACCGTGTCCGCTACCGGCTCGGCAACCTGCTCGTGTACGGCCCGCTCCGCAACACCCTCGGGTTCTCGCGCGTGCATCTCGCCTACACCGCCGGCGAGGCGATCGGCCCCGAGATCTTCGACTTCTACCGATCGATCGGGATCAACATCAAGCAGCTCTACGGGCAGACGGAGGCGTCGGTCTTCGTCACCATCCAGCCCGACGGCGAGGTGGACCCGGAGACGGTGGGCCGGCCGCTCTCGAACGTCGAGCTCAGGCTGACCGACGACGGCGAGGTGCTCTATCGCAGCCCGGGGGTGTTCGACGAGTACTACAAGAACCCCGAGGCGACGGCGGAGACCAAGACCGAGGACGGCTGGGTACGCACCGGCGACGCGGGGATCCTCGACGGCAACGGGCATCTTCGCATCATCGATCGCGCGAAGGACGTGGGGAAGCTCCGGGACGGCTCCCTCTTCGCCCCCAAGTACCTGGAGAACAAGCTCAAGTTCTTCCCCTACGTCAAGGAGGCGGTTTGCTTCGGGGACGGGCGGGACCGGGTGACCGCGTTCGTCAACATCGACCTCGATGCGGTCGGCAACTGGGCGGAACGCCGGCGCCTCACCTACTCGAGCTACCAGGAGCTCGCGAGCCATGCCGAGGTCTATGACCTCATCGGCGAGTGTATCGAGCAGGTGAACCGGGGTCTGGCCTCCGACCCGCAGCTCTCGGGGTCCGTCATCCGCCGTTTCCTCGTGCTGCACAAGGAGCTCGATGCGGACGACGGCGAGCTCACCCGGACCCAGAAGGTGCGCCGGCGCATCATCGCCGATCGCTACGCGGTGCTCATCGATGCGCTCTACGGGGAGGCGGATCGGTGCCACGTCAGCACCGAGGTGACCTTCGAGGACGGGCGCAAGGGATCGATCAGCGCCGATCTCCTGATCCGCGACGCGAGCGGCGGGCTGGCGGTCGCGGCGCGCGCGGCGGCGGACTAGGCCGGACCGAAGCCGGATCCGGGCACGAGATCGATCGCCGGTCAGGGTCTACCGGAAGCAGGAATCACAGGTTCGTTCGGGTCGCACGCGATGGAGCAGGTCGTCGAAGCGCATACGGGGAACGGAGCCGGGGTGGCAGCCGGCGAGGTGATTCTCGACGTCCACGACATCAGCCTCTCGTTCGGCGGGATCCGGGCCATCGACGGGGTGAGCTTCGACATCCGCAGGGGCGAGGTCCGTGCCATCATCGGCCCCAACGGGGCCGGCAAGAGCTCCCTGCTCAACGTCATCAACGGGTTCTACCACCCGCAGGAAGGCACGATCACCTACCGGGGGGTGCAGCGCTCGCGCATGCGGCCCCACCAGGCGGCCGCGACCGGAATCGCCCGCACGTTCCAGAACATCGCCCTGTTCAAGGGCATGACGGTGCTCGACAACCTCATGACCGGGCGCAACCTCAAGATGCACCGCAACTTCCTGTGGCAGGCGCTCTACCTCGGTCCGGCGAAGCGCGAGGAGATGGAGCACCGCGAGGCGGTCGAGCACGTCATCGACTTCCTCGAGATCCAGGCGATCCGCAAGACCCCGGTCAACCGGCTTCCCTACGGACTCCAGAAGCGGGTGGAGCTTGGACGGGCCCTCGCGGCGGAGCCCGATCTCCTGCTCCTCGACGAGCCGATGGCGGGGATGAACTCGGAAGAAAAGGAGGACATGTGCCGTTTCGTCCTCGATACCAATGACCAGTTCGGCACCACCATCGTGCTCATCGAGCATGACATGAGCGTGGTCATGGACATCTCCGACCGGGTCGTGGTGCTCGACTACGGGCGGAAGATCGCGGACGGAACGCCCGACGAGGTGCGGGCCGATCAGCGGGTCGTGGACGCCTATCTCGGCGTCGCGCACGACGACGACGACTGAGCGGATGCAATTCGCCTCACGGCGGCTGGACAGGCACCCGAATGGAACTACTGATCGCAATCTTCTTCACCCCCTTCGCCGAGATGTGGGAAGGGCCGGTGTTCTTTGCCGAGGTGGTCCTCAACGGCCTTCTTACCGGGGTGATGTATTCGCTCGTCGCTCTTGGATTCGTGCTCATCTTCAAGGCGTCGGAAATCTTCAACTTCGCGCAAGGGGTGATGGTGCTGTTCGCGGCCCTGTCTCTCGTCGGGCTGATGGAGCTCGGGGTGCCCGCGTGGATTGCGGTCATCCTGACCCTCGGGATCATGGTCGTCCTCGCCCTCGTCATCGAGCGGGTGATGCTGCGTCCCCTCGTGAACCAGGACCCGTTCATCCTCTTCATGTCGACCATCGGGCTCACCTTCTTCCTCGAGGGCTTCGGCGAGACCCTGTGGGGGAGCAACGTCAAGCGGCTCGACATCGGGATCCCCGAAGACGTCATCGAGTACCAGGGGATCCTGCTCAGCCAGTTCGACATCATCGCGGCGGTGGTGGGGGCCGTCCTCGTGTTCGGGCTCGCGATCTTCTTCACCAAGACCCCCATCGGGCGGGCCCTCCGGGCGGTCGCGGACGACCACCAGGCGGCGCTCTCCGTCGGCATTCCTCTGAAGACCATCTGGGTCATCGTGTGGTCGGTGTCGGGCGGAGTGGCCCTCGTCGCGGGGATCATGTGGGGGACGAAGAGCGGGGTGCAGTTCTCGCTGTCGTTGATCGCGCTCAAGGCGCTCCCGGTGCTGATCCTCGGTGGTCTCACCTCGATCTCGGGCGCAATCGTGGGCGGCCTCATCATCGGGGTGGGCGAGAAGGTCGCGGAGATCTACTGGGGGCCGCTCTTCGGGGGCGCCATCGAGAACTGGTTCGCCTACATCCTGGCCCTCGTGTTCCTCCTCTTCCGGCCGCAGGGACTCTTCGGCGAACGAATCATCGAACGGGTGTAGGTGCAGGAACGATGATTTATCGCGAAGCGGGGCAGTTCAAGACTTCGTACGGCGCCGATCAGGCGATGCTGCCTGTCGCCCAGGATCGGTGGGGGGTGGCGCTGGCGGTGGCGGTGATGCTGATCGCGGTGCCGCTCATTGCGAACGAGTACGTGCTCCAGGCGGTCCTCATTCCTTTCCTCATTCTCTCGCTCGCCGCCATCGGGCTCAATCTCCTCACCGGCTACGCGGGGCAGCTCAGCTTGGGCACCGCGGCGTTCATGGCCGTCGGCGGGTACATGGCGTACAAGTTCACCACCTCGTTCCCCGACCTCAACCTCATCGTGGTGTTCCTGCTCTCCGGGGTGTGCGCGGCCGCGGTCGGCCTCGTGTTCGGCATTCCGAGCCTTCGCATCAAGGGTTTCTACCTCGCGGTGGCGACCCTCGCGGCCCAGTTCTTCCTCAACTGGACGTTCAACAAGGTCCCCTGGTTCTACAACTACAACTCGTCCGGCACGATCACCGTTCCGCCGCGCGAGATCCTGGGAGTGATGGTCGGCGGTCCGGAGGCGACCGCCGAGACCCGCTATCTCATCGCCCTCGTCGTGGTCATCGTGCTCACGGTAGTCGCGAAGAATCTCGTGCGAGGGCGGGTCGGCCGCTCCTGGATGGCGATCCGGGACATGGACATCGCAGCGGAGATCGTCGGGTTCCGGCCCTATCAGACGAAGCTCCTCGCGTTCGCGATCTCCTCGTTCTACTGCGGGGTGGCGGGAGCGATGTACCTGTGCCTCTATCTCGGCAGCGCGGAGAGCGAAGCCTATTCGATCGAGCTTTCGTTCGAGGTGCTGTTCATGGTGATCATCGGCGGGCTCGGGAGCCTGCTCGGATCGTTCCTCGGCGCCGCGTTCATCGTGCTGCTGCCCATCTTTCTCACCAACGCACCCCAGCTTGTCGGCCTCGTAATGCCCATCGATCTGCAGAAGCACATCGAGCTGATGGTGTTCGGGGGCCTCATCGTCTATTTTCTGATTGTGGAGCCCCGCGGCTTGGCGCGACTTTGGCAGATCGCCAAGGAGAAGCTGCGCAAATGGCCGTTTCCGTATTAGAGCAGTACGAGCAACTTGTGACTTTGCGAGACGTTAACCACGAAAACACCAGCAGGAGAAGATCATGAAGAAACTGACCACCATCGGCCTCGGCCTCATCGTGGGCCTTTGCGCGCTCGCGGCGGCACCCGCCGCCTACGCGCAGGATCCGCAGTTCTTCCCGATGCTCGTCTACCGGACCGGACCCTATGCCCCGAACGGAATTCCCTCCGCCAACGGCATGCGCGACTACTACATGCTGACCAATGTCCGCGACGGCGGGGTTGGCGGGGTGCAGGTCACGGTTGAGGAGTGCGAGACGAAGTACAACACGAAGATCGGCGTCGAGTGCTACGAGCGGCTCAAGAACAAGAGCGGCGGCGCGTCACTCGTGAATCCCTACAGCACCGGCATCACCTACCAGCTCATCCCGAAGGCACCGGTCGACGAGGTGCCGATCCTGTCGATGGGTTACGGCCGGACCGCCGCCGCCGACGGGCGCGTGTTCAAGTGGGCGTTCAACTTCCCGACCACCTACTGGAGTCAGGCCTCGGCATTCATCCGCTATGTCGGCTCTCAGGAAGGCGGCATGGAGAACCTGAAGGGCAAGAAGCTCGCTCTCATTTATCACAACAGCGCCTACGGCAAGGAGCCGATCGCGACCCTCGAGAAGCTGTCGGAGATTCATGGCTACGAGTTGACGACGCTCGCGGTGGACCATCCGGGGCAGGAGCAGAAGGCCACGTGGCTTCAGATCCGCCGGCTTCAGCCCGACTGGATCTTCCTGTGGGGATGGGGCGTGATGAACTCGGTCGCGATCAAGGAGGCGGCCGCCGTCAGGTTCCCGATGGACCACTTCATCGGCGTGTGGTGGTCGGGCAGCGAGAACGACGTCATCCCGGCCGGCGACGCGGCGAAGGGCTACAAGGCGGGCACGTTCCACTCGGTGGGAGTGTCGGCGCAGGTCCACCAGGACATCATCGAGCTCATCTACGACGGCGATCTCGAGAAGGCCCGTGAGAACAGCTTCGGGGAGGTCCTCTACAACCGGGGCCTCGTGAACGCCATGCTGGGGATCGAGGCGGTGCGGACGGCCCAGAAGCGCTGGGGCAACGAGCGGATGAGCGGCGCCCAGGTTCGCTGGGGCCTCGAGAACCTCAACGTGGACGAGAAGCGTCTGGAAGAGCTTGGCTTCGGCGGGTTCACCCGGCCCATCAAGGTGACCTGCGAGGACCACGAAGGGAATGGTCCGGTGCTCATCCAGCAGTGGGACGGCGAGAAGTGGAACCTCGTGAGCGACTGGATCGAGCCGATCCGCGAAGTCGTTCGCCCGATGATCGAAGAGGCGGCCGCCGCTTACGCCGCGGAGAACAACATCACGCCGCGCGACTGCTCTGCGGAAGGCTGATCCCGCTTGCTTCTTCGTGTCTTCGAGAACCGTCTCCACCCGGCGGGGCGCTTGAGCCCACGCCGGGTGGAGGCTTTTCAAGGTCCCTGCTCGGAGTAGACCCGTCCATGCAGACCCAGCCCGCCGCCGGCGACGCGAAGCCCCTCCTCGTGGTCAACAACATCGAGGTCATCTACGACCACGTCATCCTCGTGCTGAAGGGCGTCTCGCTGGAGGTGCCCGAGGGCGGCATCGTCGCCTTGCTTGGTGCGAACGGGGCGGGCAAGAGCACGACCCTGAAGGCGGTGTCGAACCTGCTCCGTTCCGAGCGGGGCGAGGTCACCAAGGGCACCATCGAGTTTCGGGGGGAGCGAGTCGACCAGCACGGCTCGCCGAGCGACCTCGTCGTCAAGGGCATCGTGCAGGTGATGGAAGGGCGGCGGTGCTTCGAGCATCTCACCGTCGAGGAGAACCTGCTGACCGGCGCCTATACCCGGCGCGACGGACGGGCCGCGATCTACCAGGATCTCGACAAGGTCTACCGTTACTTCCCTCGCCTTGGCGAGCGCAAGGACGCCCAGAGCGGCTACACCTCGGGCGGCGAGCAGCAGATGACCGCCATCGGCCGGGCCCTGATGGCCAAGCCGTCGGTGATCCTGCTCGACGAGCCGTCGATGGGACTCGCCCCGCAGCTCGTGCAGGAGATCTTCGACATCGTGCAGGATCTCAACGAGAAGGAAGGGGTGACCTTTCTCCTTGCCGAGCAGAACACCACGGTTGCGCTTCGCTATGCGAGCTACGGCTACATCCTCGAGACCGGCCGCGTCGTGATGGACGGCGAGGCGAAGGCGCTCGCCGAGAACGAGGACGTGAAGGAGTTCTACCTCGGGGTGAGCGCGGGGGAGCGGAAGAGCTTCCGGGACGCCAAGTCCTACCGGCGCCGCAAGCGCTGGCTCTCCTGAGCCGGCCCGGGCCGCGTCCCGGCCGGATCCTTCCGTCGATTTGTACGGGACGATTGCAGCCGCGGTTGAGCGCACCGGGCTGAAGGTCCGGGGCGGGTTTCATCCCGAGCCCGAGGACGCGGTGCCCCGGCTCCGCAACGCAGCCGAGGCGGCAACCCTGGTCCTGGTCGGAAACGTCGGGTCGAGCATCTGGGAGCCCTTCGCCGCGGCCGGCTTCATGGGCCGCACGGAGCATCCCCTCGACGCCTGGTCGCGCGAGGTCGTCTCGGAGCTTGCGCGCGGGCTCGGGGCGGAGCCGCTCTTCCCCTTCGGCGGGCCGCCCTTCCTTCCCTTCATCCGCTGGGCGCTCCGCGCCGACACGGTGTGGCCGTCGGTGATGGGGCCGCTCATCCATCCGCGCTACGGCCTGTGGCACGCGTACCGCGGGGCGCTCTCGTTTCCGCGGCGATTCGAGCTTCCGGCGCGGCCGGACACCGCGGCTCGCCGCCCCTGCGACGAATGCGAGGACCGGCCGTGCCTCGCTCCCTGCCCGGTCGGGGCGGTGCGCGAGGGCGCGTTCGACGCCGCCGGCTGCGCGGACTGGCTGACGGGCCGGCCGCGATGCGAGTGCCGCGGATCCGGATGCCTCGCGCGGCGGGCGTGTCCGGTCGGCCGAGAACACGCCTACCGGCCGGCACACGCCGCCTTCCACATGGCGGCCTTCGCGAAGGCCAACGCCGCCCGGCGGCAGGACCCGATCCCTCCCGGGACCCAAATCCCGACCTGATTACGCACAAGGCTCGGGTCGGGGCCGCCGGTTTTCCGGGAGCGCCGTCTTCGTGGGGCCGTGGGCCTCCCGGGAGCGCGGGCTTCCAGCCCGCGCACGGTCCATGCGGGCTGGAAGCCCGCGCTCCCGGGAAACCGGCGGCCCCAAACAGAGCTTCGTGCGTAGTCAGGAATCCCGATGCCGCGGACGGTGCGACCCTCGCGGACGGACTGCCGGTGTCCCGGCGGCCGCTGGAGGCGCTATAGTCGAACGCTCGGGCGTCAATGCCCAAGCGGAAAGGGCCGGCTCGGCGGCAGGATTCCCCGGGCCGGTGAGCGATTCACACGTTGGCAGGAGCCCGGTCATGCCGTTGCAACCGGCGGCCGCGAACATTCCCCACGGGCGGCGCGGGTTCGCCAGCCGTCCCGGGAAACGGCGGCAGTTCGGCCGGATCCAACCACTGATGACGCCGCGGGGCGCGGCGCGAGGAGAAAGAAGGTGTCCAGGACACGAATCGCGGAAATGAGCGAGCTTTCATTCGACGAGTTCGACGAGATCCACTATCCCCGGCCGCTTGAGACCGATTTCGGTCGGCTGGCGGAGCGGGCGGTCTCGCGGCGCGGCTTCCTCGGCGGGAGCGTCGCCTTCGGCGCGGCGGCGTTCGTCGCGAGCGCCGGAGCGCTCCGGCCCCTCTCGGCACGTGCCGCCGACCGGTTCGGGTTCGAGCCCGTCGCCGCCAACGGCCTCGACACGGTCACCGTTCCCTCGGGCTACAACTGGCATGTCGTCGCCAGGTGGGGCGATCCGATGTGGTCCAACGGGGTCGAGTTCGACCACATGACGCGCGGAACGGGGGAGAGCCAGGAGCTCTCCTTCGGCGACAACAACGACGGCATGTCGCTGTACAACGACGGAGAAGGCCGGAGCGTGCTCGCGGTCAACAACGAGTACACGAACCTCAAGATCATGTACGGCGGGTCGGGGAGCGGAGCCCCGGAGAACGCCGACGACGTCCGCAAGGGCAAGGCCGCGCACGGCGTGTCCGTCGTCGAGATCGCCGAGAACGACGGCAAGTGGTCGATCGTCGTGGACTCCCCCTACAACCGGAAGTTCACCGCGGACGCCCCGATGGAGATCACCGGGCCGGCGCGGGGACATGAGCTCCTCAGGACCGCCGCCGATCCGGAGGGAGTTCAGAGCCTTGGCACCTGGAACAATTGCGGCAACGGGCGGACGCCCTGGGGTACCTACCTCGCGTGCGAGGAGAACTTCAACGGCTACTACTCCTCGAGCGATCCCGACATCGAGATCGGTCCCGAGTTCAAGCGTTACGGCGTCGGTCCCAAGGACCGGGGATACGCGTGGGCGACGGCCGACGAGCGATTCGACATCGCGAAGCACCCCAACGAGTCGAATCGCAACGGCTACATCGTCGAGATCGACCCTCTCGCTCCCGATTCGACGCCGAAGAAGCGGACCGCGATGGGCCGCTGCAAGCACGAGAACGCGGAGATCGTCATCGCCGGCAACGGGCAGGTGGTCGGCTACATGGGCGACGACGAGCGAGGCGAGTTCCTCTACAAGTTCGTGAGCGACGGCAAGTACGCCGAGGGCGGCGACAACGCCGACCTCCTCGAGTCCGGGCGGCTCTTCGTCGCGAAGTTCGCGGACGAAGGAAAGGGCGAGTGGCTCGAGCTCACCCCCGAGTCCACCGGCATGTCCTCCCAGGCGGAGGTCTGCATTCACACCCGGATTGCCGCGTCGGCGGTCGGTGCGACTACCATGGACCGACCGGAATGGGTGGCCGCGCACCCGATGAAGGCCGAGGTCTACTGCTGCCTCACCAACAACAAGAATCGCGGCAAGAAGCCGAACGCGGGCGGCGACGAGACCCCAGTCGGGGGGCCGAACCCCCGGATCGGCAACCTCTACGGCCAGATCGTGCGCTGGCGTCCGGACGGCGGCGACCACCTCGCGACCGGCTTCGACTGGGACCTCTACGTGGTCGCCGGCAACCCGACGGTTCACTCGGACGAGAACGCGGGCTCGTCGAACGTGACCCCGGACAACATGTTCAACTCGCCGGACGGACTCGGCTTCGACAGCCTGGGACGGATCTGGATCCAGACGGACGGAAAGTACTCGAACAAGGACGGGTTCGCCGGGCAGGGCAACAACCAGATGCTGGTGGGAGACCCGGAGACGGGCGAGATTCGCCGCTTCATGGTGGGACCGAAGGAGTGCGAGGTGACGGGATTCGCGTGGAGCGCCGACCGGACGACGGTCTTCGTCGGCATCCAGCATCCGGGCGAGAGGGGCAACAGCCACTTCCCCGACGGCGGCGACACCGCGCCTCGCTCGGCGGTCATCGCCATCGCCCGTGACGACGGGGGCCTCATCGGCTGAACCGGCTTCGCCGCTTCGGCGAACCTTGGGGGCGCTTCGGCGCCCTCTTTCTTTCGTGTGCCGAGCATGATCAACAGCGCGGGCTTCCAGCCCGCGGACGGCCGACGGCCCGCCGTGGTCCACGCGGGCAAGGATGCCCGCGATCCCAGGAATGCGGTGGTCCCAAACTGAGTTCTATACGTAATCAGGTACTTCATTACGCCCGGAAGCTCGAGAATCTCGGCGATCCAGCGTCCATCTTCCTCGGCTTCCGTTTCAATCGTGAATTGCACCTCCTTGTCGTCCCATGTTCCCGGGAGGGAGTAGGCCAGTCCTTCAGGCGGAGTGTCCGACCGTGAAGTCGTTCTTGCCGCAGACATCCCTTCCGCGCGCGAGCCAGATCGGACGGTCCGCGAAGTTCGAGGGATAGCCCCCGTACTGCATCTCGAGGTCGCGCCGGAACCACGAGGTGGTCGGCATGTAGCGGATCGCGAGGCCCGCCCGGCGCCGGCCGGAGGTGTTCGGCGCGGACCCGTGGATGAGATAGATATCGTGCATGGAGAGCTGTCCGCGCCCGAGCTCGACGCAGGCGGCCGGACGCTCGAAGGCGCTCGGGTCGTCCACGGCCTGGTTCAGCACGATGTTCTCGTCGGTGCGGGTACGGTGCCGGAAATGCACGCGGTCGCGATGGGAGCCGGGGATCACGGCAAGACACCCGTTCTCCCGATCCGAATCGTCGATGGCGAGCCAGACCGTGCACGTCGCGAGCGGGCGGATGGGCCAGTACTGGCCGTCCTGGTGCATCGGCACCTCCATGCCGTCGGACCCCGGCTTGCAGAAGATCTGGCACCCCCACATGACGACGTCGTCGCCGAGCACGCAGGAGACGAGGTCCAGGAGGTCTTCGTCGAGGGCGATGTCGAGAAAGGCGGGGTGGCCCTTCAAGTGGGTGCCGGCGCCGTTCGTGATGTGGATGTTGGGAAGCTGCTCGGGGCGGGTGTCGGGATTGGCCGCGATGACTTCCTCGGCCGCGGCGGCCAGCGCGGCCATGCGGTCTCCGGGGACGCGGAAGGACGGAACGACGTAGCCGTCACCCTCATAGGTTCGGATCTCTTCGCGCGTCAACGCGGTCATGGTCGTCTCCGAATTCGCCCGGCCCGTGCAGTATAAGAGATCGCGCTGGCTCGGCTCGGCAGCCAGTCGACCGGCTCGCCGCGGCTCTCGCCTCCGCCTCGGTGAGCCGCGGCCGCGCACCGGGGGCTCCCCTGCCGCCGCTCAACGCACGAACCGGCGCCGGATGGCCGACCTGATGCCTGCGAGGAGGAGCCGGATCCCGCTCGGCGGCGGGACGTCCGAGACCGCCTCGCCGGCCGCGGCAGCTCCGAGGTTCTCCGCGAAGCGAGCGAGAAGCTGTTCGATGACCGCGTCCACGACCGGCCCGCGGCTGAACTGGGCGAGCGGCCCCCGGATCCGATAGCCGATGGCGAGGTCAAGCGCCGCACCGCCCTCGGGTGTCTCGGAGACCTGAAATCGAATTCGACCTTCGCTCGAGGAGCGAGAGGCGGCGTCATGGGCCTGCCCCACGATCCGCCCGGAGCAGGTCGCGTCGTCCCAGCCAACGTCGGCCTCGCCGTCGAACGATGCCCGCATCGGGCCGATCGCGACCGCAACCCGGAGTCGAAGGGGCCGCTCGTCGGGTGGGCCGGTGAGCTCCGCGCCCGGGAGAGCCGCGACCATCAGTGGCACGTCGCGGAGGGTCTCCCAGAGCGTTTCCGACGCGGCCGGAACTACCGTCCGCCAAGCGATCTCGGCCCCGCCCGCGAAGCCGTCGGGCGCGGTCGAGGTCCGCCCGGAGGAATCGGGCATGCCCGCGGAAGCGGCCTGCTGCGCGGACCTCGACTCGGGCGAAACTTCCGGGCCCCGCAACGTGCCCACGGGTTCTTTCGAGGTAGCCTGATCCGCCCGCGCGCCGAGACCGCCCGGCGCGGGCGCCTGCGGCGCCTTGCGCGCAACCGCGGCGGGAAGCTCCATTCGCGCCGCCGCCGGCGGGAGCGGTGCGAAGAGGAGCTTCGGCTTTGGACGGCTGGAGTCGGCCAGGACGTCGCCGATGGCCTCCACGATGCCGAGGTATCCGGTGCAGCGGCAGAGATTGCCCGCGAGCTCGTCCCGGATCCGGGGTTCGCCAGCGTCCGGCGAACGGCACGCAATGTCCCATGCGCTGACCAGCATTCCGGGGGTGCAGTAGCCGCATTGCAGCGCATGGCGCCGGGTGAAGGCGTCGCGAAGCGCGTCCATCAGCGCGTCTTCGGCGAATCCTTCGATGGTTCGCACGTCCGCGCCGTCGCAAGCGGCGGCGAACGCAATGCACGAGCGGGCCGGAACCCCGTCGATGAGGACGGTGCACGCCCCGCAGACCCCGTGCTCGCAGCCGAGGTGGGTTCCGGTCAGGTGGAGGCGTTCGCGAAGGAAGTCGGCAAGGTGGGTGCGCGGCTCGACCTCGGCCACGATCGGCCGGCCGTTGACCGCAAGGCGGACCTGCACCCGCGTCCGGCTCGTTTCCGGCGGAATCGGGCCCGCGACCGCACTCGCGTTCCATTCCCGGCCCGCCGGCGCCGAGGTTCCGGTGTGGGGGTCGGATCCGTCTCGGGCGGGAGCGTCTGCGGAGCGAGCGGAGCGCGGGTGCTCGCCGGCCCCGCCGGAACCGCGGGCGGCCCGTGCGGCACGCGCAAGGGCGGCGGCATGGACCGGCCCGCCGCTTCCCGCCGGAAGCCGTGCGGCCAGTAGCGCCTGCGCGTCCGAGACGGTGCTGGGGACCGGGCTTTCGCTCTCGATGACCAGAGGCACTCGCTCGATCGCTCCGATTACCGCTCGGTTCGTGCCGCGCGCGGGATCTTCGAGCACGACGGCGAGGGCCTGCGCGAACTCGCCGCTCTTCGCGGCGAGCTTGCAGTAGCCGAAGCGGGCGGACGGCGAGGGCCGTGGCACCCGCACCGCGGTCAAGATCTCTCCGGGTGCGAGGGAGGTCGCGAACGGCCCGCGGAGAAACGAGGCGAGCGATTCGGCGCGCAGGCCGGACGGACCCTCGATCCACACTTCCGCCCCGACCGCGGCCAGCACCACCGGCCAGTCCGAGGCCGGGTCCGCGTGCGCGAGGCTCCCCCCGATCGTGCCGCGGTTGCGGATCGCCCGGTAGGCGATGTTGCCAGCCGCGCGGCGCAGCCACCCCGGGCTCGGATCGGGTACGGCGCCGTCTTCGATCTCGGCGTGGGTGATCCCGGCGCCGTACACCACCCCGTCGTTCGTTTCGGCGTACCGGCGGAGCTCGGGGCACTGGCGGATGTCGACGAGCCGCTCGGGTCGTGCGAGCCGGAGGTTCAGCATCGGCCCGAGGGACTGTCCGCCCGCGATGAGCCGGCTGCCCGGGTGTCGGTCCAGCAGCTCCACCGCATGAGCGGTCGAGCGGGCCCGGGAGTAGCCGAAGGCGGCGGACTTCATGTCCTGGCCTGTGCGATCTTCTGGAGCAGGCGCTCGCGCGTGATGGGTGTCTCATCGACTTCCACCCCAAGAGGCGCGAGCGCGTTTGAGTCGTTGGAGGCGCAGTGCATCATGTGTTGGCGTGTGCGATCTTGTTGAGCAAGCGCTCGCGCGTGATGGGAAGTTCGTCGACCTCCACCCCGAGAGGCGCGAGCGCCTTTGAGTCATTGGCGACGCAGGGCATCATGTCCTGGCCTGTGCGATTTCTTGGAGCAGGCGCTCGCGCGTGATGGGGAGTTCGTTGACTTCCACCCCGAGAGGCGCGAGCGCTTTTGAGTCGTTGGCCACGGCTGGGGTCACCTTGTGGCGTGTGCGATCTTGTTGAGCAGGCGCTCGCGCGTGATGGGTGTCTCATCGACTTCCACCCCAAGAGGCGCGAGCGCTTGGTTTATCGCGTTCGCGATCGCGGCGGGCGGCCCGATCGCCCCGCCCTCGCCGAGGCCCTTCTGGCCGAAACGGCTGTAGGGGGAGGGCGTCTCCATGTGCTCGATCCGGATCGCGGGCACCTCCGCGGCGCCCGGCAGCCGGTAGTCGGCCAGGGTGGAGGCGAGCGGCTGGCCCGCCTCGTCGTACGGCATTTCTTCGTAGAGCGCAGTCCCGATCCCCTGCGCGGCGCCGCCGAGGACCTGGCCGTCCACGATCATCGGGTTGACGAGCACCCCGCCGTCCTCCACCACCACGTAGTCGAGGATCTCGACCCCGCCGGTCTCGATGTCCACCTCCACGATACAGGCGTGGCAGGCGTAGGAGAACGTGCCGGAATCGCGCACCGCCTTGTAGCCCTGGGTGGCCTCGAGTCCCTGGGGGTCCACGTCGTCCGGCAGGTTTTCGGGCTGCCGGTACCACAGCCGGCCGATGTCGGCGAGGCTCACCCGGCCGCCGCCCGGTCCCCATGCGCCGCCGTCGCGCAGCACGACCGCGCCGGGAGCGACCTGGAGGAGGTGGGCGGCGAGGTGCTTCACTCTCTCCGCGAGCGCCTCGCAGGCGGTCGCCACCGCCCCGCCCGCCATCACCATGCAGCGCGACCCCCAGGTGCCGGTCGAGTAGGGGGTGGAGGCGGTGTCGCCGTGCACCACCTTCACTTCCCGGTTGTCGATCCCGAGGATCTCGTGGGCAACCTGGGCGAGGGTGGTCTCGAGGCCCTGACCGTGCGAGTGCACTCCGACCCGGAGCTCGAGCCCCCCGTCCGGGGTGAGGCGGGCGGTGGCCTGCTCGTGGCCCGGGACCATGGGGACGCCCCACGCGGCATAGACCGACGTGCCGTGGGCGGCCTGCTCGCAGAAGACGGAGAAGCCCGCTCCGACGTACCGCCCGGGCACGTCTCGTCCGGCCGCCGGTGCGCCGGGGGGTCCGCCGCCGGTCTCGTCTCGCGTCCCGGACCCGTCGCCGCTCCCGTGCGGAAGGTCCCGGTCCGCACGGCGGTCGCGCGCCGGGCGGGCGTCGAGGGCCGCGGCGGCTCGCCGGAGACACTCCGGATAGTCCCCGCTGTCGAAGTGCTTGGCGGTGATGTTCTCGAACGGCATCTGCTCGGGCCGGACGAGGTTCCGGAGGCGGAACTCGACCGGGTCCATGCCGAGCTCGCGGGCCATCGCGTCGAGCAGCACCTCGAGCGCGAAGCACACGCCGGTTCGCGCCACCCCGCGGTAGGGGAGGATGGGGGGCTTGTTGGTCGCCATCGCCCACGTGCGGCAGTGGTATCCCTCGAAGACGTAGGGCCCGGGAAGGATGCTCCCCACCTGGGCGGGTTCCAGCCCGGCCGAGAAGGGATAGGCGGAGTAGGCGCCGGCGTCCACGTGCGCCTCGCACTCGATCCCGAGAAGCCGGCCGTCCGCGGCGGCGTGGCCGGTGATGACGTAATGGTGCTCGCGGCAGTTCGCATTGCCGGTGAGCTGCTCGCGCCGGTCCTCGATCCAGCGGACCGGATGCCCGCAGCGCATCGCGAGCCAGCCGAGGAACACCTCCTCGGCGAGAAGGATTCCCTTGTAGCCGAACCCGCCCCCGACGTCCGGAGCGATCACCCGGATGCGGCCCTGTGCGATCCCGAGGCACTCCGCGAGCCCGTTGCGCACGATGTGCGGCATCTGGCAGGAGGTGTAGACCACCAGCATGTCCTGGCGCCGGTCCCGGTACGCGAGCACCGCACGGCCTTCGAGCGGCGACATGCACTGGCGAGCGGTGCGGAAGGTGCGGGTGACGGAGACCGCGGCCTCGCCGCGGAGAGCGCCGAGGTCCGCCCCCGTCACCGACTCGAGGAACACGTTGTCTCCCCATTCCTCGTGGAGGAGCGGGGCGGCGGGTTCGCGCCCCTGGCGTGAGTCGTACACCGCCGGCAGCTCCTCGAGATCGAGGGCGACCGCCTCGGCCAGGTCCTCGGCCGCGGCCCGGTCGTCGGCGATGCAGGCCGCGATGATCTCCCCGACATGACGCACCCGGTCGGCGGCGAAGACCGGTTGCCGCGATCGCTTGAAGCCGGGAAGGGCGGAGGGAGCGTGGATGGGGGCGACGTCCTCGAGGTCCGCCGCGGTGAAGATCTCGCCGTCGTGCCCACTGGGCTTCGTCACCCCGCGCACCCGCGCGTGGGCGAGGGGGCTGCGCACGAACGCCACGTCGCGCGTGCCCGGCAGCCGGATGTCGCCCACGAACTCCCCTTCGCCGAAGAGGTGCCGGGCGTCCTCGTGTCGCAGAATGCTCTCGCCGATGCCGCCCGTCGCCTTCGTCATCGCCTCGCCCGCGGTGGTCGTTGGATGAGGGTATTATGCCGGCAAGAAATCGAACGCATGGCGACGCGGCCCGCCGGTGGAGCCACCCGGCGGGCGGCGGAGGGAGGGAGCAGATGGTGGCGGATACCTATGACGTCATCGTCGCCGGTGGCACGCTGATCGATCCCGCGGCGGGGCGCTCCGGGCGCTTCGATGTCGGGCTCCGCGACGGGAGGGTGGCAGCGGTGGAACCGAGCCTGCCGCCCGCGGCCGCCCCGCGGCGCATCGACGCGGCCGGGAAGCTGGTGGTGCCCGGCCTCATCGACACCCACGCCCACGTGTACGAGCACGTCACCGGCAAGTTCGGCCTCGGTCCCGACCTCGCGGGAGTGGGCTCCGGGGTCACCACCGTGGTGGATCAGGGCGGCCCGAGCTGCATGACCATTCCGGGGTTCCGCCACTACGTCGCCGAGCGCGCCGCGAGCCGGGTCCTGTGCTTCATCTCCACCTATCTCGTCGGGGGGCTGGAAGGCCACCGGTATCCGGAGCTGTACGGGCCGGACGGGGTGAACGTCGAGCATACGGTGCGCGCGATCGAGGAGAACCGGGACCTCGTCAAGGGAATCAAGTCCCACGCCGAGATCGGCGGCGCATCGCGCTGGGGGGTCGAGGTGGTCAAGCTCGGCAAGGAGATCTCGCGGCGCACCGGGGTCCCGCTCTACGTCCACCTCGGACAGCTCTGGCCGCTCCGGGACGGGGTGGCGATCGACGCCGACGCCTACGTGCGCGAGGTCGTCCCCCTGCTCGACCCGGGCGACGTGCTCGCCCACCCCTTCACCCGCCATCCGGGCGGCTTCGTTTCGGCCGAGACGGGAGAGGTGCATCCGATCATCGAGGAGGCGCTCGCTCGCGGGGTCAAGGTCGACGTCGGCCACGGCTCGCACTTCAGCTTCGACATGGCGCGCCGCGCCCTCGACGCGGGTATCCGTCCCTGGACCCTCGGGGCGGACCTGCACGGCTACAACGTGCGGGCGCCCGGGGCGCGGATGAGCGCCCGGGAGCGGTCCGACAACCCCTTCTTCGGCGTCGCGCCCTTCAACCTCACCATCGCCATGAGCGAGCTGCTCGCGCTCGGACTGGATCTCGACGAAGTGGTCGCGACGGTAACCGCCAACCCCGCGAAGATGCTTGGCATGGAGGACGAGATCGGAACCTTGCAGCCGGGACGCGAGGCGGACGTAAGCGTCCTCGAGGTCCTGACCGGCCGCTTCAAGCTCTCCGACAACAGCGGCGAGGAAGTGGTCGCGGAGCGGCTGGTCGTGCCGGCCTGGTGCATGAGGGCGGGCAGCGTGTTTCGCGCGGACTCGCCCCTCGTGCCCGAGCCGATCGCGGTCGAGGCACGAACCGTGGCCGCCGCATGAACACGCACGAGCTTCGGGATGCGGCCGGGGCTTACCTGGTTCGCAACGGTCTCCTGGCGGACGTCGTGCCGGCGTCGGAAGGACCGATCCTGGCCCGGGCCGAGGGCTCGCTCATCTGGGACACGGAGGGAAAGGAGTACCTCGACTTCAACTCCGGCCAGATGTGCTCGGCCCTGGGGCACAACCATCCGGCGGTCACGCGCGCCATTCAGGCCGGGCTTGCGACCCTCACCCACGCGAGCTCGGTCTACTACAACGTGCCCCAGATCGAGCTGGCGCGGAAGCTCGCCGGGACCCTCGATGCGCCCCTGAAGCGCGTTCTCTTCATCCAGTCGGGGGCGGACTCGAACGAGGCGGCCATGCTGTTTGCGCGGCGTTGCACCGGGCGAAGCGGAATCGCGGCCTTTCACCTGAGCTTTCACGGCTACACCGACGTGACGCGGGCGGTGAGCTATTGCGCCACGGGGCCGGGCTACGGGCCGTCCATTCCGGACGTCTACGCCATTCCCACTCCCTATCCGTACCGTTCTCCCCTGGCCAACGAGAACCCCGAGTGGTGGCGCCCGGTCCTCGACATGGGCTTCGAGCTTCTGGATCGCGAATGCCCGGGGAACCTCGCCGGGGTCATCGTCGAGCCTCTCGTCAGCGCGGGCGGGGTCATCGAGATGCCGGCCGGGTACCTGGCGGCCCTCGCGGAGGAGGTCCATGCGCGGGGGGCCCTCCTCATCTTCGACGAGGCGCAGACCGGTCTCGGCAAGCTCGGGACGATGTACGGCTACCAGCAGGAGGGGGTCGTCCCGGACATCATCACCGTGTCGAAGCACTTCGGCGGAGGTCTCGCGGTCAGCGCGATGGTGACCTCGGACGAGATCGAGGAGCGGGCCATCGCGGGCGGGCTCTCGTTCGGCCATTCCCACTCGTCCGATCCCATCGCCTGCACGGCGGGGAGCGCGAGCCTGGACGTCATTCGCGAGGAGGACATTCCGGGCAGAGCCCGGAGTATTTCCGCCTACTGGCAGGAGCGGGTCCGTACCCTCCAGCAACGCTACGAGATCATCGGCGACATCCGCGGGCGGGGCATCCTGCAGGGCGTCGAGCTCGTGAAGGACCGCCGCGACAAGGCCCCGGCGAAAGAGGAAGCGCAGGCGGTGTACCGGCACGCGCTTCGCGAAGGGATGATCTTCTCGGTGCGCGGCCAGCACGGCAACGTCATGCGCTTCGTGCCGCCCTTCGGCACCACCGAGGGTCAGCTCGACCGCGCGATCGACATCCTCCAGGGCGGCCTCGAGGCGGCGCTTCGCTGACGGCGGGTTGCCGCTTCACCGGGCGGGGCAGTCTTCCGGCGGTCACGCCGGAAGCCCGGAACGGTAGAACGGAAGAACGGAGGCACGTGAGTCATGAGCGGAGACGACACCTGGGAGGTCTACGCGATCCAGTACGCGCACCGGGCGGAGCGCTACCGCTACGAGACGTTCATCACGAACGCGTGGACCGACCCCCTCCATGACACGTTCCAGCCCATCAGCTACTACGTGTGGGCAATCGTCAACCGCGCGCGCGCATTCGTCGTCGACACCGGGTTCGACGTCCGCGAGCTCGAGCGCCGCAAGTGCGAGTCCGGCGACCGATGGCAGCCGCGGCTGCTCTGCTCGCCGGCCGAAGGGCTCGCGAAGATCGGGGTCGACGCCGCGAAGGTTCGCGACGTCATCGTGACCCACCTCCATTTCGACCACGCGGGAACCCTGGACGACTTCCCGGGCGCGCGCTTTCACCTGCAAGAGCTCGAGATGCAGTACGCGACCGGCCCGCACATGGCCCATTCGTTCTTCAGCGGCGCCTACACCGTGCAGCACGTCACGCAGATGGTGGACCACGTCTACCAGGGCCGGGTCGCATTCCATTCCGGGGACGCCGAGCTTGCCCCCGGAATCACGCTGCATCTCGTGGGCGGACACACTCTGGGCATCCAGTCGGTCCGGGTCAAGACGCGGCGCGGGTGGGTGGTGCTCGCGAGCGACGCGAGCCATTTCTACGACAACGTCGAGGAGAACGCGCCGTATCCGATCGTGCACGACGTCGCGGGGATGCTGGCCGGGTTCACGAAGCTGCGCGCGCTCGCGACCTCTCCGGACCACATCATCCCCGGGCACGACCCGAAGGTCATGGAGCGCTACCCCGCGGCGAGCGCCGCGGCGCAGGGAGTGGCCGCCCGGCTCGACGCCGACCGCGCGAGCTGACGGGGCAGGCGCGGCCGTGGACGGCAAGGTGATCCGGCCCGGCGAGGTGGCCTGGTCCGGCGACAACTCCGGGATCTACCTCAAGCACGAACCCGCCGGGGAATACGTGACGCGCGCGTCGTACTTCCGGGTGACGTACTCCCCGCACGGAACCGGCAAGGTGCTCGTTCTCCTCAGCGGGCCGACGAACGTGTGCCTGCACGACAACGAGGTCCTCGCGCGCTGGCTGGTGAGGGACTTCGCGCGTCACTTCCCGCAGTTCCGGTCATCCCCGGAAATGGATCGGCTCGACTACGAGAGGCTCGATGCCCACGTGTCCGAAGGCGATGCCCGCAGTGGGTGCCGCGAGCGGTTCACGGCGCCCGGGTTCACGGTCGATCTGCGGTGGGCTCCGGCCCAGGCCGGGTTCTTCATCGCTCTTCCGCCCGAGCGGGCCGCCACCGGATGCCACGAGATGTACTCGCTGTTCTTCGACGTCCGGGACGCGAGCGTGCTCCTCGGCGGGCGGCGCCTTCCCGGCACGGTAACGGAGCGGGACCTGCACGGGAGAAGCGCCCCTTCGTCCTTTCTGGCCCTGTCCGAGACGTGGGTGACCGCGCGAGGTTGATTCGGAGCACGGATGGGATAATATCTTTCGCCCAATGCCTGTCCGCCCGAGCGGCCGGCGGCCGGCGGAGAGAAAGAATCCGCCGGGTCGCTCGAGGGACGGGATGAGCCCGTCAGAGGCACAAGGAGGCGCACATGCCGCAATCATCCTCTTCCTCAATTTCCGCTCGGCTACCCGCCGGAGGCCCGGCCGCGTCGCCGGGTTCCGGTGAGCCGGAGCCCTCCTCGGTGCTCGACACGCCGCCCGATTTTCCCGGCTGCGAGTCGTTCCGGATGACCGCCCGTGAGATCGAGCGCAGCGAGGAGCGGCTCGAGTTCTGGGACGCGCGCACCGAGACCGCGTGGAGGGTCCGCGAGGTCTACGTGCAGCACGAGCAGCCGACCCATCGGCTGGCGGTGCTGGCGAGTCGGGTCGCATCGGTGCGCGGCTCGCCCATCGAGTGCTACGGCTCGGTGTCCCTGGTGCGGCGCGAAGCGACGGGCCGCCGGCGATGGGTGATGCAGGCCGACCAGATCGTGTACCTGGACTGGCCGCGTTCGCGCCCGGCGGGTCCGGTGGTGCGCGTCGGCGAGGACGAGCTGCCGGACGTGGTCCTGGAGGTGGACCACACGACGGACGTCCGCCGGTGGAAGCTCAAGCTCTACCAGGAGTGCGGATTTCCGGAGATCTGGGTCTCGGTCCCGCATGAGACCTCGGTCCGCACCCCCGGTCTGACGATTCACCTGCGCGAGCGCGACGGTTACCGCGAGTCACCGGAGAGCAGAGCGTTTCCGGGCTGGACGGTGGTGGAGATTCATCGGGCGTTGACCGAGCATCCGGTTTCGACCCGGGCCTGGTGGGCGCTGGAACGGGTCGGGCGGGCGATGGGGGCGCACGAGGGGACCCGGCCCGACGACGATCCCCTCACCCGCTCCTTGAACGCGGAGGCTCGGGAGGAGGGCCGAGCGGAGGGATGCCGGGGCGGTCGTCTGGCGGAACGGGTGGAAGCGGTGCTCGAGGTGCTCCGGAAGCGTGGTATCCGGACGGGTTCGGACTTCGCGGAGGATCAGGAGCTCTTCGCCGGAGCTTCGCTCGGGATCGTGATGGCCGCCGCGCTCGCGTGCGCGGACGAAGCGGACTTCCGTCGCCGGGTCAGCGAAGGCGGGCGTTGATCGCCTCGAGCTTGGCGCTTCCCGGGCAAAGGGCCGCTTCGCCGAGCCGGTTGAGCGGCACCTCCGGGGTGCCCATGCGCTCGTGGAGGTCCGGCGCGCCCGCGTCCACGAAGATGAGGCCGGTCGAGATCTCGCCCCGGGTCTGCAGCTCCTGCACGTAGTGCAGGGCGGCGACCCGGTCCGTCGGGTCGTATTCTTCGGCGAGCTTGTGCAGCCGCACCGTCCCGCCGTCGTGCAGCCGCACGTCCCGGCTCTCTCCCGCCTCGTACGATATCGTGATCTCTTCCTGGTGCGGGACGAAGTCCGGCCGGTTCATGACCGCGTTGTGCTCGCGCACGTAGTCGAAGCTCTTGGTCGACTCGGCGTGGTTGTTGAACGTCACGCACGGCGAGATGATGTCGAGCAGGGCGAACCCCCGGTGCGAGAACCCGGCCTTGATGAGGGGCACGAGCTGCTCCTTGTCGCCCGAGAACCCGCGCCCCACGAAGGAAGCGCCGAGCTGGAGGGCGAGGCTCACCAGATCGATCGAGTCGTGGGGATTGATCTCCCCGGTCTTGCTCCGCATCCCCACGTCGGCGGTCGCCGAGAGCTGGCCCTTGGTGAGCCCGTAGGTGCCGTTGTTCTCCACCACGTACAGCATGTTGACCTGGCGGCGCACCGCATGACTGAACTGCCCGAGCCCGATGGAGGCGGTGTCCCCGTCGCCGGACACCCCGACGTAGTAGAGCTCGCGGTTCGCGAGGCTCGATCCGGTCGCGATCGACGGCATCCGCCCGTGCACCGAGTTGAAGCCGTGGGACTTCGACAGGAAGTAGTTGGGGGTCTTGGACGAGCAGCCGATCCCGGAGAGCTTGGCCATCATGTGCGGCGGCATCGACATCTCGGCGCAGGCCTGGATGATCGCCGCGCTGATCGAGTCGTGCCCGCAGCCGGCGCAAAGGGTCGACATCGACCCCTCGTAGTCGCGCCGCGAGAGCCCGAGCTCGTTGGTGCCGAGAAGGGGGTGGCTGAAACGGGGCTTGGCGATGTGGGTCATGGATTTCGTCCCGTCGGATTCGGTCCTGCCGATTGGCGTCCGGGGCCGCGGCCGGCGCCCGGACCCGGCATGCCCGGGTCGATGATCGGAAGTGTACCGTCGGATGCGGTGGTGCGGCGGTCGCGCGAAGCGTTCATGGCGTTTCAGTCCGCTTCCTGGGGCAGGCGGCGGTGCTCGCGCGCCTTCGTGTCCGGCGCGAGGCGCTTGCGGATCGCGTCCGCGATGAACGTGCTCGTGATCGGCAGCCCGTCGTAGTGCAGCACGGAGACGAGGCTTTCGGGGTCGATGTCGCCCTCGTTGACGAGCAGGGTGCGCATCTGGGCGTCCCGGTTCTGCTCCGCCACGAACACCGTCGCGTGGCGCGCGATGAAGTCGTACACCTCGCGTCCGAAGGGGAAGGCCCGGATGCGCAGGGCATCGAGCGCGATGCCCTCGGCGCGCAGCACTTCGAGGGCCTCCTCCATCGCGGCGGTGGTGGTCCCGAAGTAGACGACGCCCACCAGGGTGTCGTTCTCGGCCGGAGTCGCGACCGCCGCCGGCACGAGCCGCGCCGCGGTCTCGAACTTGCGTGCGAGCCGTTCCATGCTGCGAAGATAAGCCGGGCCTTCCTCGGTATAGCGCGCGTACTCGTCGTGCGAGGTGCCCCGCACCAGGTAGGCGCCCCGATCGGGGTGGGTCGCGGGAATGGTGCGCCACCCAATCCCGTCGCCGTCCACGTCGAGGTACCGCCCCCAGTCCTTCATCCGCTCCAGACCGTCCGCGTCGAGCCGCTTGCCCCGGTCGTAGCGGCGCGCGTCGTCCCACCGGAAGGGATCGGTGGTCCAGTCGTTCATGCCGAGGTCGAGGTCGCTCATCACGATGACCGGGGTCTGCACCCGTTCGGCGAGATCGAACGCGGTGGCCGCGAACTCGAATGCCTCGGTCGGGTCCTTCGGGAAGAGCAGCAGGTGCTTGGTGTCGCCGTGCGATGCGTACGCGCAGGCGATGATGTCCGCCTGCTGGGTGCGCGTCGGCATGCCGGTCGAGGGGCTGCCCCGCTGGACGTTGAACAGCACCACCGGGATCTCGGCGAAGTAGGCGAGCCCGAGGAACTCCGTCATGAGCGAGATCCCCGGGCCGCTCGTCGCCGTAAACCCGCGCGCGCCGTTCCAGCACGCGCCGATCGCCATGCCGATCGCGGCCAGCTCGTCCTCCGCCTGGACGACCGCGAAGTTCCGATCTCCCGTCTCGGGGTCCACGCGAAGCCGCTCGCAGTGGCTCGAGAAGGCGTCGACCAGGGAGGTCGAGGGGGTGATGGGATACCAGGCCGCCACCGTCGCCCCGGCATAGACGCACCCGAGGGCGGCCGCGGAGTTGCCGTTGACGAGGATCCGGTCGCCGGCCGCCTCGCTCCGGTGCACGCGGATGCCGATGGGCGAGTCGAGGTTCTCGCGGACCCAGGCGCTCCCGAGCTCGAGGGCCTGCACGTTGGGGGCGATGAGGCGGTCCTTGCCGCGGAACTGATCGGCGACGAGGCCCGTCACCGCCTCGAACTCCATGTCGAGGAGGGTGGAGAGGGCGCCGACGTAGACGATGTTCTTGAAGAGCTGGCGCTGCCGCGGATCCTCGTACGTCGCGAGGCAGATCTCGGTGAGGGGGACCCCGATCCAGTTGATGTCCGATCGGTACCGGCGCCGGTCGAGGGGCTTGGAGGAGTCGTGGACCAGGTACCCCCCGGGGAGCAGGGAGTCCACGTCGTCCCGGAACGTCGCGGGGTTCATCGCGACCATGATGTCCACCCCGCCGCGTCGCCCGAGGTGGCCCGCCTCGCTCACCCGCACCTCGAACCAGGTGGGGAGCCCCTGGATGTTCGAGGGGAAGATGTTGCGGGGGCTGACCGGCACCCCCATCCGGAACACCGCCTTCGCGAACAGGTTGTTCGCGCTCGCCGAGCCCGTCCCGTTGACGTTGGCGAACTTGATGACGAAGTCGTTGACTGCGCGGATCTCAGGCATGTTCGCAAGCCTTGGCAGTCACGAGCAGGAACTTCTGCATGTCCCAGGCGCTCGTCGGGCAGCGTTCGGCGCACAGCCCGCAGTGCAGGCACACGTCCTCGTCCTTGACCATCACCCGTTCGGTCTTGAGGAGGTCGGAAACCAGAATGTCCTGTTCCTTGTTGGCGGCCGGGGCGGTGAGCCGGAGGCGAAGGTCCGCCTCGTCGCCGTTCTCCGTAAAGGTGATGCAGTCCGTCGGGCACACGTCCACGCACGCGTCGCACTCGATGCAGAGGCTCTCCGTGAAGACCGTCTGCACGTCGCAGTTGAGGCAACGCATCGCCTCGTTGAAGCCAAGCTCCTCGTCGAAGCCGAGCTCGACCTCCAGCCGCCGCTCCGCGAGCGCGAGCTTCTTGTCCGCGTGCGGCACGACGTAGCGCCGGGCGTGGTCGATGTCGTTGTCGTAGCTCCACTCGTGGATGCCCATCTTCTGGCTGACGAGGGTCACCAGGTCGGGCGGGCGGTCGTGGAGGTCCTCCCCGCGGCACGACTTGTCGATGGAGATCGCGGCCTGGTGCGCATGGGCGACCGCCCAGATGATGTTCTCCGGCCCGAAGGCGGCGTCCCCGCCGATGAACACCCTGGGATGGGTGGTCCGGAACGTGACCGGGTCCACCACCGGCATGTCCCACTTCCCGAACTCGATCCCGATGTCGCGCTCGATCCAGGGGAACGCGTTCTCCTGGCCGATGGCGACCAGGACGTCGTCGCACTCGAAGACCCGCTCCTCGCCGGTCGGGACGAGCCGCCGCCGGCCGTTCTCGTCCACCTCGCGGCGCACATGGTCGAAGCGCACCCCGGTGAGGCGTCCCTCCTCGTGCAGGAACTCCTTGGGGACGAGGAAGTTGTGGATGGGGATGTCCTCCGCCATCGCTTCCTCGATCTCCCACTCCGACGCCTTCATCTCGTCGAAGCCGCTGCGCACGACCACGTCGACCTGCTTGCCGCCGAGGCGCCGGGCGGTCCGGCAGCAGTCCATCGCGGTGTTGCCGCCGCCGAGCACCACCACCCGGCGGCCGATCCGATCGATGTGCTCGAACGCGACGCTCGAGAGCCAATCGATGCCGATGTTGATGTGGTCCGCGGCCTCCCGGCGCCCGGGGATGTCGAGCTCGCGCCCCCGCGGCGCGCCGGTCCCGATGAAGATCGCGTCGTAGTTCTCCTCGTGCTCGAGCAGCGCGGCGAGGCTTCCGACGTAGTGGTTCCGGCGGAGCTCGACGCCCAGGTCCAGGATGTAGTTGACCTCTTCCTCGAGCACCTCGTAGGGCAGGCGGAATGCCGGGATCTGGCTCAGCATCATGCCCCCCGCCCGGTCCGCCTCGTCGTAGATGACGACTTCGTAGCCGAGGGGCATGAGATCGCGCGCGACCGCGAGCGAGGCCGGACCCGCGCCCACGCAGGCGATGCGCCGGCCGTTCTTCTCCTTCGGGATTTCGGGCAGATAGGGGGTGATGTCGTCGCGGAGATCGGCCGCGACCCGCTTCAGCCGGCAGATCGCGACCGGCTTGTCATCCACCCGGTCGCGCCGGCAGGCGGGCTCGCAGGGCCGATCGCACGTGCGCCCGAGGATGCCCGGGAACACGTTCGACCACCAGTTCACCATGTACGCGTCGGTGTAGCGCCGGGCGGCGATGAGCCGGATGTACTCGGGCACCGGCGTATGGGCCGGGCAGGCCCACTGGCAATCCACGACGCGATGGTAGTAGTCCGGCTTGGACGTATCGGTTGGGTTCACGTCTCTTTTGCGCCGTCCGTGCAGCGGAGTGCGGGGAGGCTGGCGCGTAACGAGCGCCTCGACCGGCAATGATAACGGCATGAGCGGCGGTCTGGCCAGACTTTCCCGAAACGGGCATGATCGCGCCGCCGGAAGCAGGGTGCGTCAACGGAGGTTCAAGGGGTGCCGACCACCGAGGTTCGGAGCGACATCGCCGGAAAGGTATGGAAGGTCGAGGCCGCGGTCGGCGATGCGCTGGCCGCCGACGACACGATCCTCGTCCTCGAGTCGATGAAGATGGAGATCCCGGTG
Organism: Gammaproteobacteria bacterium; assembly: GCA_965223775.1. Classification (GTDB taxonomy): domain Bacteria; phylum Pseudomonadota; class Gammaproteobacteria; order HK1; family HK1; genus JAJDXW01. The sequence continues at coordinate 1,187,614 of OZ245021.1, forward strand.
GCCGCGCCTGTCGGCGGGCGCCTGGTGGAGATCCAGGTAGCCGAAGACGACGTCGTGGGCGAAGGCGACGTGGTCGCGGTCCTGGAGAGCTGAGGTGGCGGCGGCAGAGAAGCGGCAGCGGGCTCCGGCAGGGCCGGCCGTGTCGGAAAAGGCGGCGGCCAAGGCCGGCCCGGTCCGGGACCTCTTCCTCGAACCCGATCACGGCGGTCGCGGATCGGGTCTGCAGGACGAGTACGCGGTACTGCACGAGCTGGTCAAGGCGGCCCGGGCGAGGCTCAAGCCCGGGACCTGGGACTACCTCATCGGCGGCTCGGAGACCGAGACGACGTTCCGGCGGAACCGTCTCGCCCTCGACGAGCTCGCATTCCGGCCCCGGGTGCTTCGCGACGTGTCCCGGGTCGACCCTTCGGGCCGGTTGCTCGGCATTCCGCTGCGCATCCCCGTGGTGCTGGCTCCCATCGGCTCGCTCCAGGACTTCGACCCCGGGGGCGGGGCGACCACCGCGCGCGCGGCCATCGACTACGGGGTGGTCAGCATGTTGAGCTCGGCCTGCGAGCCGGGTCTGGAGGAGGTGGCACGCGCCGCCGCCGGCGGCCCCAAGATCTTCCAGCTCTACGTCCGCGGGGACGCGGACTGGGTGGAAGACCACGCGCGCCGCGCCGTGCAGTGCGGCTACGACGCGTTCGCCCTGACCGTGGACCTCGACTACTACGGGCGGCGCGAGCGCGATCTCTCGAAGCGCTTCAAGACTACGGCGCGGCGGCGCGCGGTGGGGCCGGAGTTCCAGATGCGGTTCTCCTGGGATGACGTCAAGCGCCTCAAGGACCGTTTCGACATCCCGCTCATCCTCAAGGGGATCGCGACCGCCGAAGACACCGAGATCGCCTGCGAGCACGGGGTCGAGGTCGTCTACGTGTCCAACCACGGCGGGCGCCAGCTCGACCACGGGCGGGGCGCGATCGAGGTCCTGCCGGAGGTGGTCGAGGCGGCCGCCGGCCGGGCCGAGGTGATGGTGGACGGAGGCATCCTGCGCGGTGCGGACGTGGTGAAGGCGATGATCCTCGGGGCCGGCGCGGTCGGCATTGGCCGGCTGACCGGCTTCGCCGTCGCGGCGGCGGGCCGGGCCGGGGTGGTGCGCATGCTCGAGCTCCTCGAGCACGAGGTCCGGATCTGCCTCGGCCTGCTCGGGGTGAACGGATACGGAGAGCTCGACGAGACGTGGCTGCATCGCGCCCCGGCGGTGGCCGAACCGCACGCCGTGAGCGCGTTCCCGCTGCTCGCCGAGGGCTACTGAGCGGGCGGACGCGCGGCCCGAGGGGGGCCGGGGGCGGAGGACCGGGGCGTCCCCGGACCCCGGGGACTCTGGACACCAACGCGCCGGGACGAGGGGCGCGGGGAGGACGACGGCCATGCTGACAGCCATCATGCTCATCAACACCGAGCGCACGCGGACGATCGCGGTCGGCGAAGCGCTCGCGGAAATGGAGGGGATTTCGGAGGTCTACACGGTGGCCGGGCGCTACGATCTCGTGGCCATGGTCCGGGTCTCGCGGAACGACGACCTCGCCGACCTGGTGACCGGGCGCGTGGCGGACCTCGAGGGCGTCCGTTCCACCGAGACCCTGATGGCCTTCCGGACCTACTCCCGCCACGACCTCGAGTCGTTCTTCGCGGTCGGCCTCGGCTGAACGGCGGATGCGCGGGCGGACGTAACGGCGAAGCTCGACACGGGAGGAACGAGGTGGTGACACAACGCAAAGACGCTTCGGGGTCGCCGGCGGTTACGGCCGGAGGGGGTGCGCCGGCGAAGCGCCCCGTCTTCGACTGGTCCGATCCCTTCGCGCTCGAGGCGGCCCTCGCCGAGGAGGAGCGGATGGTGCGCGACACGGCGCGGGCGTTCTGCCGGGAGGAGCTGATGCCCCGGGTGATCGAGGCGTTTCGCGAGGAGAGGGTGGACCGGGGTATCTTCCGCGATCTCGGCGCGCTCGGCTTCCTCGGCAGCACCATCGACGGATACGGCTGCGCGGGGGCCAACTACACCACCTACGGCCTCGTCGCGCGCGAGATCGAGCGCGTCGACTCGGGCTACCGGTCCATGATGAGCGTGCAGTCGAGCCTCGTCATGCATCCCATCCACGCCTACGGCACGCAAGCCCAGCGCGAGAAGTACCTCCCGAATCTCGCGACCGGCGAGTGGGTGGGCTGCTTCGGGCTCACCGAGCCGGATTTCGGCTCCGACCCCGGCGGCATGAGGACGCGTGCGGTTCCGGCGCAGGGCGGCGGCTGGCGGCTGACCGGCGCCAAGACCTGGATCACGAACTCCCCCATCGCCGACGTGTTCGTGGTCTGGGCCAAGGTGAGCGAACCCGACGGGTCCGGCGGGGAGCGTGACGTCATCCGCGGCTTCATCCTCGACCGGGGGATGGCCGGACTCACGGCGCCGAAGATCACCGGCAAGCTGTCGATGCGCTGCTCGATCACCGGCGAGATCGTGATGGACGGGGTGTTCGTCCCGGAGGAGAACCGGCTTCCGGGCGCGCGCGGCCTCGCCGGGCCGTTCGGATGCCTCGACCGGGCGCGCTACGGGATCGCGTGGGGGGCGATGGGCGCGGCGGAAGCCTGCTGGCACGCGGCGCGCGAATACGCCCTCGATCGCAAGCAGTTCGGGCGGCCGCTCGCCGCGAACCAGCTCGTGCAGCGCAAGCTCGCGGACATGCAGACCGAGATCGCCCTCGGGCTCCAGGGCGCGCTCGCGGCCGGGCGGCGGATGGACGCGGGGGACTGCCCCTCCGAGACCATCAGCCTCGTCAAGCGCAACAACTGCGGCAAGGCGCTCGACATCGCGCGGGCGGCCCGCGACGTCCACGGGGGCAACGGCATCCACGAGGAATTCCACGTGATGCGCCATGCCATCAACCTCGAGACGGTCAACACCTACGAAGGCACCCACGACATCCATGCCCTCATCCTGGGGCGGGCCCAGACCGGCATCCAGGCGTTCACCTGATCCGGGGAGACGGCGCGATGGCGTGGGCCTGCACCTCGTCTCCGAGCCCCGTTGGCCGCCATGCCCCGACCACATCTTCCGGGACGGCGGCGGCCGCGCGGCCAGTCCACCGTCACCTGAACACCGGGTGCGCAATTGAAACCATTGTCGAGGCCGGCCTGAGCATGTGGGGGGAACGCCTGCAAGCCCGGGAGGGGGAAGGTCGCTGAACGGAATTCGGGGCCTTGCCCTGGACAACGTTCCCAAGGCATATCAGCAGCCGGACAGGAGGGTGCGGGCGACCTCGATGAAGGCACGCGCTCGACTCACGGCGTCTTCAGCCTGAGAGTCGGTAAAGACCTCCGCGGGAATACCGCCGGGGAGCCCGTTGGGATATCGGGTCGGGATGTAGTACTGGTCGAGCTGCCGGGCTGAATCCCGAAGATGGACAAGTCTTCCCGTGGGTTCCTCCGCTGTTTCGAGCAACTCGACCAGGGAATGTCCGGGTACGAAGCGTTCACCGGAGAGATAGTGAATCGCCTTGAGCGCCTTCTCTGCCGCCTGCTGGCTTGTGAAGCACGCTTGCGCCGGGAATCCTTCACGCGCTCCGAGCTCGGCGAATGCGAGGTCGCTCTCAGCTTGACGCAGCCAGCGCTCCGCTTCGGTTCGGGCCGCCTTCACAGGATGTCCAACCCTTCCTCGAGAACCCTCAGAAGGAAGGGGTTCTCTTCCTCGACCATCCGTTCGAACTCGGCGGACGTGTAGACGAGCAGATCGAGCCGAGGCCAGACCTCGTAGAGCCCATCGAAGTCGCGGAAGCGTTCAAAGAACGTTCTGTCGGTTTCAGCGATCACGACGAGGTCGAGATCGCTCCACTCGTCTGCTTCGCCACGGGCGACCGAACCGAACACCAGCGCTCTCCTGGCGCCGGCCAGATGTGGACGAAGCCGCTTCACGAGGAGGGCGCGATCCTGGAGATGGGCCACTTCCATGCGGGCTAGTGTAGTGGAGAGAACCGCGTGCGCTGGAAACGAGGCGACCCTGAGGCGTGTCTGACGGGGGGGGAAGGTCGCCGGCTCCGTCTCCCCGGGCTTCGTGAGCGCGGCTTCGTCCTTGCCCGCCAGTTCCCCCGCACAGTGGTCTTGATCGAACGAAAACCTGGTATGCAAGAGTCGCTTTGGTCTCATCCGGGCCGTCGCGACCGGTCAGGGCCTCTGTGCACAGGTACTAGAATGAGGTCCAGTTCGAGCCGGCTCATGGACGGTCGTTCCGTGGCGGCCGGCCGACTCCGATTCGAGAGGATTCCCGCATGAAGCGACTGCAACGGGCGTGCGAGCGCATGGTCGGAACGCGTGCGTTCGACAACGTCGTCATCGCGATGATCCTTGCGACCGCGATCGGGCTCGGCGTGGACACGAGCCACGCTCTCGGCGCCCGGTTCGGCCCCCTCATCGGCTGGGTCTATCACGCCGTCCTGGTCGTGTTCGTCCTCGAGGCGGCCATCAAGCTCACCGCCGTCGCGCCCCGCTTCGAGCGCTACTTCCGGGATGGGTGGAACCTGTTCGACTTCACCGTCCTCGTCCTCGCCCTCATTCCCGATACCGGCGAGTTCGCGCTCATCGCGCGTCTCGCGCGGCTCCTTCGGGTGCTTCGTCTCATCACCGTGGTACCCCAGCTCCGGATCATCGTCGCGACCCTCGTGCGGTCGCTGCCGGGGCTCGGGCACGTGATGCTGCTGCTCTTCGTGATCTTCTACGTCTATGCGGTGGCCGGGGTGAACCTGTTCCGCGAGCACGATCCGCTGCACTGGGGCTCGCTCGGCACCGCCCTGCTCACCCTGTTCCGGGTCATGACCCTCGAGGACTGGACGGACGCGATGTACATCGCGATGGAGTTCCATCCGATGAGCTGGCTCTTCTTCGTGAGCTTCGTGCTTGTCGCGGCCGTCGTCATGATCAACCTGGTGATCGCAGTCGTGATCAACAACCTGCACGACGCGCGCCTCGAGGTGGCGTTCACCGAGGGCGAGGAGACCCTGCGGGCGATCCGCGAGGAGGCGGCGGGGGCGCGCAACGCCCTGGAGCGCATCGAGGCCCGCGTCGAGCGCCTGCGGGACGGCTCCTGAACCACCCGCCCGCCCGTCCGGCTCGGTCAGGTTCAGGCGATGGCGTGGCGGCCGGCCGCGGCGCCGGCCCGGCGGCCGAAGACCGCTCCGGACACGAGCCCGGTGCCCCCCGGGTAGTTGAAGTAGAAGAGGCCGCCGACCAGCTCCCCGGCCGCGTAGAGACCCGGAATGGGCTCGCCCTCGGTGTCCAGGACGCGGCACACCTCGTCGATCCGCAGGCCCCCGAACGTGAACGTGATCCCGCACGTGATCTGGTAGGCCTCGAACGGCGGCTCGTCGAGCCGGTTCGCCCAGTTCGACTTCGCGATTGCGAGCCCCCGGGTGCCGCGCCCGTCCTTGACGGCCGGATTGAACGGCACGTCGGTCCGCACCGCCTCGTTGTACTCGTGCACGGTCCGCACGAAGGCCGCCGCGTCCACTCCCTCGAGCTTCCCCGCGAGCGCTTCCACGGTGCCGGCCGTGACCTTGGTCACCTCCCGGATCCGGTACTCGTCGCGGAGCAGCGGGAGCACCTTCGAGTCGAAGACCTGCCACGCGAACTGGTCGGGCTGGTCCAGGATGACCTTGCCGTACCGGGCGTAGGTGTAGTTGCGGAAGTCCGCTCCCTCGTCGACGAACCGGTCCCCGCCGGCATTCACCATGATCCCGAGCGGGTAGCTGTGCTTCTGGAAGTTGTCCCCGACCCCGAGGTCTCCGAAGGGAGGGGCGTTGCGGTCCCACCCCACCGCGTGGCAGCCGGACCAGTGGCCGTAAGGCATCGCCCCGGCATCGAGGGCCATGCGGATGCCGTCGCCGGTGTTGTACCGGGTCCCCCGCACCTTGGCGAGATCCCAGCCGGGGCCGAGATAGCGGGTGCGCCACTCGGCGTTCGACTCGAACCCGCCGCAGGCGAGCACCACCGACTCCGCGCGGAGGCGGAGGCGCTCCCGGCCCCGGCGCACCACCACCCCGCGCACCCCGGCATCCTCCTCGATGAGCTCCGTCCCCCGGGCGCCGTAGAGGATGGGGATGTCACGGTCGCGGGCCGCTTCGGTCAGGGCCTGGACGAGTCCCGGCCCGCCGCCCCAGACCTCCACCGCGAGCCCGCCCCAGAACTTGTAGCGCCCGTCCACCTTGAATGCCTGCCGCCCGTAGGAGGGGCTGAACCGGACGCGATACCCGCGCATCCAGCGCAGGGTGTCGAAGCTGCCGTCGATGAGGGCTTCGGCAAGGTCCGGGTCGGAGCGCCACTGGGTGAGTCGGCCGAGGTCGTCGAAGTACTGCTCGCGGGTGTAGGTCCCGAAATCGACGTTCCGGCGCTCGTCCTCGGTGAGGTCCGGCATGAGCTCGACGAGGTCGTCCACCCCGCCGAAGACGAGCCGCACCGCCCCCGCGGTGTAGCGGCTGTTGCCGCCCGATTCGGCCTCCGGCGCGCGCTCGAGCACCGTCACCCGCGCACCCTGCTCGCGCGCGGCGAGCGCCGCGCAGAGCGCCGCGTTGCCCGCGCCTACTACAATGACGTCCTGTTCCATGAGCGGTCGTTCTCCCGAGTCCGGTCGGCGAAGGCACGATCGTATCGGAACCCCGGGATGCCTGCGGCCGGTTCCGGAGCACGAGGAGCACGAGGAGCACGACCTTGAGCCAGTTCGACGCGATATCCCTGGAGGCCCTCCGGCGCCGCCGTGGCGCCAAGTGGAACCGCTACCCGCCGGACGTCCTGCCGGCCTGGGTGGCGGACATGGACTTCGACACGGCCGAGCCCATCCGCGCCGGGCTCGAGCGGATGATGGGCGGGAACGATCTCGGCTACTCCGCGAAGTTCCCGGACAGCGGTCTGCCGGAAGCCTTCGCGGCCTGGGCGGCGCGCCGGTTCCCCGGCTGGGAGGTGGCGCCGGAGCGGATGATCGCGATCGCCGACATCGTGCAGGGCATCCACCTCGCGCTCGAGGCGTACACCGAGCCCGGCGACGGGGTCTGCACCCTGACCCCGGTCTACCCGCCCTTCCTGCAGGCGGTGGCGCAGACCGGCCGGCGCCTCGACCACTGCACGATGGTGCGGGGCGAGGGCCGCTACGAGATCGACTTCGACGCGCTTCGCGCCGCCATCGACGATCGCACGCGCCTGCTCCTCCTGTGCACCCCCCACAACCCCCTCGGCCGGGTATTCGACCGGGCCGAGCTCGAGGAGGTGGCCCGCATCGCGATCGAACGCGACCTCGTGGTGATCGCCGACGAGATCCACGCGGACGTCGTCTACCCCGGGTCCCGGCACATCCCCTTCGCGTCCCTCGGCCCCGAGGCGCAGGCGCGCACGGTCACCATGACGAGCGCCACCAAGTCGTTCAACATCGCGGGCCTTCGCTGCGCGGTGGTGATCTTCGGCTCGGACCGGCTCGCGGAACGGTTCAACGCCTGGCCGGAGCGCATCCGGGGGGCGGTGAGCAGCTTTGGAATGGAGGCCACCCGCATCGCCTGGACCGAGTGCGACGAGTGGCTCGAGGCGCTCCTCGCGCATCTCGAGGGCAACCGCGACTTCCTGTACTCCTTCGTCGGCGAGCGGCTCCCGGGCCTGCGGATGGTGTCGCCGGCCGCGACCTATCTCGGCTGGCTCGACTGCCGGGGGTTCGGACTGGACCCGGACCCGTACCAGTGGTTTCTCGACCGGGCGCGGGTCGGCTTCAACGACGGCCGCGACTTCGGCGACGGAGGGGCAGGGCACGTGCGCATCAATTTCGCGACCTCGCGGGCGATCCTCACCCAGGTCCTCGAACGAATGGAGGAGGCGCTCCAGTGAGCGCTCCGCGATCTCGCCGGACGAGCTGCGAACGATGACGGAGGGGCCGCTCGATGAACGTGCCGCAGCTTCGCCGGACAATCCGTGAACGCCCGGAGGCGGCGCCCCGATGAACCTGCCGCGAATTCACCGAACGAACTGCAAGCCCCCGGAGGTGGCGCCCCGATGAAGGTGCCGCGACTTCCCCGGACGAACGATGAACCGATGTGGGAGGTATCCCAATGAGCATTCCCGAGATTTCCCCCGAACAACTGCACGCCCGCCTCCTCGGCGAGGGCGAGCTCGCTCTCCTCGACCTCCGCGAGCAGGGAGCGTTCGGCGAGAGACACCTCCTGTACGCGTCGTGCCTGCCGCTCAGCCGTCTCGAGTTCCGGGTGGCGCGGCTCGTGCCGCGGCGGAGCGTTCCGGTGGTCGTGTGCGACGCGGGAGAGGGGCTTGCCGAGCGGGGCGCCGCGAAGCTCGCGGCGCTCGGCTATGCGGACGTGCGGGTGCTCGCCGGCGGGGTGCCGGCCTGGGAGGCGGCCGGCTACGTCGCGTTCACCGGCATCAACGTGCCGAGCAAGGCGTTCGGCGAGTTCATCGAGCACGAGTTCGGCACCCCGTCGGTCTCCGCCGAGGAGCTGAAGGCGATGATCGACCGGGGAGAGCGCCTCGCGGTGCTCGACAGCCGGCCGATGGACGAGTTCCAGGTGATGAGCATCCCGAGCGGGGTCTGCTGCCCCGGGGCGGAGCTCGTGCACCGGGTGGGAGACGCGGCGCCCGACCCCGAGACGCTCGTGGTGGTGAACTGCGCGGGCCGCACCCGCAGCATCATCGGCGCCCAGTCGCTCATCAACGCCGGCATCGCGAACCGGGTGACCGCGCTTCGCAACGGCACCATGGGCTGGCACCTCTCGGGCTACGAGCTCGCGCGCGGCCGTGACGACCGGCCGCCCCCGCGCGGGGCCGCCTGGCGCGAGGGGTCGGCGCGGGCGGCGGAGCGGCTGGCCGAGCGTTTCGGGGTCGAGTACGTGGATGCCGCGACCCTCGCCGCCTGGCGGGCGGAGGCGGGCAGCCGGTCGCTCTACATCTTCGACGTGCGAAGCCCCGAGGAGTACCGCGAAGGCCACCTCGCGGACGCGGTCCACGTCGCGGGCGGGCAGCTCGTGCAGACGACCGACGAGCACGTCGGCGCCTTGGGGGCGCGCGTCGCCCTCGTCGACGACGACGGGGTGCGCGCGACCCTCACCGCGTCGTGGCTCCGGCAGATGGGGTGGGCGGCGTACGTGGTGCGGGGCGCCCTCGAGGCGCAGGAGCTGGTTTCCGGGTCCGGTCCCGCCGGCCCGGCCGCGGCGCCCTCCCCGGCGCCGGTGACGCCGGCAGAGCTCGAAGATCTGATCGAGAGCGACCGCGCCCTCGCCCTCGATCTCGCGGACAGCCGCACCTTCCGGCGCGGGCACGTACCGGGCGCCTGGCACGCGGTACGGGCCGACCTCCCCGAGCGGCTCGCCTCCCTTCCGGCCCGCCCCGTGACCGTGCTGACCTCGCCGGACGGGATTCTCGCCGCCCTCGCGGCCGGGGACGTGGAGGGCGACGTGCGGGTCCTCGACGGCGGCACCGCCGCCTGGACGGCGTCCGGGCGCGATCTCGCGGCCGGCGAGGAGGAGCGGATCGCGGCCAACGTCAACGACGTCTGGCTCCGGCCCTACGACCGGGGCGCGGGGGTGGAGGACGCGATGCGCGAGTACCTCGCCTGGGAGATCGACCTCGTGGCCCAGCTCGAACGCGACGGCACCGCCCGCTTCGGCCCCTTCCGCGCGCCGCGCCCGGGAAGCCCCTGAGCCGCCGGGCCGGACACGGGGTCAGAGCTGGCGGTGCTCGGGGGCGTGGCGCACCAGGAGGTACGCGATGCCCAATGCCGCCGCGGCGCTCGCGAGGATCGTGAGATAGCCCGAGCGGGACCACGACACCCACAGCAGCAGCGGGGTGAGCAGCAGGATGGCGCCGCAAATCCCGAGCAGGGCCCGCCACAGCGCTTCGGGCATGCGGGCGACGAGGGCGCGGAGCGCCGCCCCCGGTACCGCCGCGAGCACGTGCAGGAGCGATGCGTGACCGGCGCCGCGGCGTCGAAGTGAAGTCGATCTCATGCAGGGAGCCCCCGCCGGCGGGCCGCTGGCCCGCTACCGCTGATTGTACCGGTAGATCTCGACCAGTCCCCGGATCGTGAGGTCCGGGTCCTCATGCTCGATGAGGTCGGTGCCGGCCCGGAACACCGGGGCGAGGCCGCCCGTCGCGATGATCTTCATCGGCGCCCCGAACTCCGCGCGCACCCGCTCGACCAGCCCTTCGACGAGCGCGACGTAACCCCAGAACACCCCCGACTGCATCGCGCCGACGGTGCTCTTGCCGATGACGCTCGCCGGGCGCTCGACCGCGACGTTGGGAAGCTGGGCGGCGGCCGTGTGCAGGGCGCGCATCGACAGGTTGATGCCGGGGGCGATGATCCCGCCCGCGTAGCTGCCGTCGCCGTCGACGATGTCGAGGGTCGTGGCGGTGCCGAAGTCGACCACGATGAGGGGCCCGCCGTAGGTCGTGTGGGCGGCCACCGCGTTGACGAGGCGGTCCGCCCCGACCTCCGACGGCCGCTCGAGGAGCACCTCGAGGGGCAGCTTGACGGCGGGGTCGCCGACCACCATCGCCTCGCAGCCGAAGAAGCGGCGGCACAGGGCTTCGAGCCCCATCCGCGCCTGGGGCACCACCGTGGAAAGGATCGCCCGCTCGATGGCGGCCGGGTCGAGGTCGTCGAACGCCATCAGGCTCGAGAGCCAGACCAGGTGCTCGTCCGCGGTGCGGGTGTCGCTCGTCGAGGCCCGCCACTGGCCGCGGATGCGCTCGCCGTCGTGCACCGCGAACACGATGTTGGTGTTGCCGGCGTCAATGGCGAGGAGCATGGCTCAACCCGCGCCCGCCGGCGTGCGGCCGGACGCCGCGGGGCAATGGACTTCGCTCTCCATGGGGCCGATTTTCCCCGAATCGGGAAGAAAGCGACAGGGCTTCGAACCGCGGCCGGGGAGCGCGGCGAAGAGAGCGCCCGGCGGCGCGCGATGCTCAGCCGCGGACCGCGACGATGAACAGGCGACGGAACGGGTACACCGTGGCGCCGTCCGGCCGCCGCGGGTAGGCGTCGCGAAGGGCCTGCCGGTAGCGGTCGAGGAAGCGGTCCCGGTCTTCCCCGGAGAGCCCGTTCAGGATTGGGCGCAGCCCGGTCCCGCTCACCCACTCGAGCACCGGGTCCTCGCCTTCGAGCACCTGGAGGTACTCGGTGGTCCAGATGTCGAGCCGGGCGGCCCCGGCCGCCCCGGCCGCCTCGGCCGCGAGGAGATCGAGGTATTCCGGCGGGTCGAGCACCCACCTGCGGGCGATCTCCCGCCGCAGGGGCTCCGGCCCGATGGGGGCGCCGTCCGCCCCGCCGGCGGCGAGGACCTCGTGCATCAGGACATGGGAGCGCGCCTGCCGGCTGAGGGGCATCTGGACGGCGAGGACCCCGCCCGGGGCGAGGGACCGGAAGAGCCGGGGGAAGAGGGCATCGTGCCCGTCCACCCACTGCAGGGAGGCGTTCGCGTAGAGGAGCCCCGGAGGCGAGGGCGGGGACCAGGCCGCGATGTCGGCCTCGATCCACTCGATCCGCGCCGCGGCGCCCCCGCTGTCCCCGGATCGTGCCCGTTCCAGCATGTCCCGAGAGTTGTCGATACCCTGCACCGCCGCGCCCGGCCAGCGCTCGGCCATCAACCGCGTGATCTCGCCCGAGCCGCACCCGAGGTCGACCACCAGCGCGGGCTCGGCCGGAGGCACCCGCGCGAGCAGCTCGATCGCGGGCCGGCGCCGATGGTCGGAGAACTTGTGGTACTGACCGGGGTCCCAGCGCCCCGGGCCGTTGCTCATCGCGGCGTCACTCCCGCCCTCCGTCCAACCGTTCGCATGACGGTTCGTTCGTGTCCGGCATCATCCGGCCCGTGGCCGTGGATCGCTTCTTGCCCCCCAACGCACGGATTGCCGGCCACAACCGTTCGACCAGGCCGTGATGGTTCGGGCGGGCGGAGGCGGTGAACGGCCGCGTTGGCCGGAAACCGGTCGGCCGCGCACTCCGACCTCACGCGCCAGCCGGACGATTCCACGGCTTCGCCGAACGCTTGCTGCCGGCCGGCATCCCACCGGCCGCGGCCCATCGCGGCTTCATTCCGCCGGCGGAGACGAGGAGAAGATCCGGAAGCGCGCGGCGTTCGAGCGGGAGAATGACGCCTCAGCCGGCGGCGAGCGCGGCTAGCACTTCGAGCACCTTCGCCGGGTGGTCCGCCGCCCGCCCCACGCGCCGCCAGTGCTTCGCGACCGTCCCGTCCGGCGCGACGATGACCGTCGAGCGGATCACCCCCACCGTCTTCTTCCCATACATCATCTTCTCGCCCCATGCGCCGTAGCGCGCCATGACCTCGCGCTCCGGATCGCAGAGCAGGGTGAACGGCAGGTCGTACTTGTCGGTGAACTTGCGGTGGGCCGCCCCGTCGTCCGGCGAGATGCCGAGCACCTCCGCCCCGCGGGCGCGAATCGAATCGTGGAGATCGCGAAAGCCGCACGCCTCCTTGGTGCAGCCCGGGGTGTCGTCGCGCGGGTAGAAGTACACCACGGCGTACCGGCCGCGATAGTCCCTGAGCGAAACCCGGTTTCCCCCGGCGTCCTCCAGGGTGAAATCGGGTGCCGGCCCACCTTCCTCGATCATCATGTTCGTCCTCTTTCCGGCGCGGCGATGCGCCGGTCGTCGCCGTCAAGCGTCAGATGCCGCTCACGAGGTCCGGGTGGGGCTCGGCCTCGCGCTGCTCCACCCGCTTCACGACCTCGGTGATGGCCGCGTTCGCGGGGGCGTCCATCCCGATCTCGGCCCCCCGCCGCACCACGAAGCCGTTCAGCCAGTCGATCTCCGTCCGCCGGCCCTTCATCACGTCCTGCCCCATCGACGGGCGGTGCCCCCCGCCGCCGCTCGTCGCGTTGCGGGCCCGCTCGAGGAGGTCCGACTCGAGGGTGTTCAGCGCCTCGTTGCTGCCCTGCGCGGCGGCCACCAGCAGGTCGGGCTCGAAGCCGTAGATGATCTCGAGGTCGTAGCCGAGCGCCCGCCCGACCGCCGCGCTCTCCGCCGCGAGCCGGATCGCGAGCCGCCGGCACCCATCGTCGAGGTCGCTCTCGCGGCTCGTGAGCCCGGTCGCCGCCGAGAGCGCGTTGCGCATGCAGTTCGCGGTGAGCTTGGACCACCGTTCGCCCCACAGGTTGGTGGTGACCTTGGCGCTGTCGGCTGCCCGCAGCATCTCCGCCACTTCGGCCACCCGCGCCGTCGGCCGGCCGTGCGGCTCGCCGACCCGGAACACGGTGTGGCGCTCGCCGCCGAGCGGCACCGCCCGCCGCACGTGCCCCGGCTCGAAGAGCTCCACGGAGATGACGCTCGCGATGCACCCCGCGGTGCGGCCCCAGCCCACGACGCCGGCGATGGTCTCCTCGTTGATGCAGTTCTGGAGCGACACCACGAAGCCGTCCGGGGCGAGGAAGGGCGCGATCATCGTCGCCGACCACGCGGTGTCGTAGGACTTGGTGCAAAGGAACACGATGTCGAACGGCGCCTCGCGCGCGAGGCTCTCGAGCTCGCTCAGGTGGAGCGCGCGCACCGGCACCGTGAACCGCTCCGCCTCGGTGACCCCGAAGAGCTCGATGCCGCGCGCCTTCATGTACTCGACGTGCTCGGGCCACGGATCGAGAAAGGTCACGTCCTGCCCGGTGCGAACGAGATGCCCCCCGGTATGGGCGCCGACCGCCCCGGTCCCGACCACCGCAATCTTCCGTCCCATCTTCGCCGCCCTCCGCTCAGTCGCCGCCCGCTCAGTCGCCGCCGCCTGCCGCCGCCGCCCGTCGCCGCCGCCCGTCGCCGCCGCCCGTCGCCGCCGCGAGCTCAGCCGCCGCTGTCCGCCGCGGCCGCCGCCCTCCGCTCAGCCGCCGCCCGCCGCCGCGTGCACCGCGGCGGACTCGGGCACGAAACCGGCGTCGTCGCGGAGCTCCGCCGCGAGCCGCGCCGCCCGCCGGGTCGCCGCTTCGACGCTTCGCTCCTTCACGTGCCCGAAGCCCTTGATGCTCTCCGGCACGCAGGCGAGCGCCACCGCCGTCTCGTGGTTCGCCGGGGTGAGACGGACCAGGACATCGCCGAGCGTCTCGCGGTACTCCTCGATGAGCCGGCGCTCCATGCGCCGCTCGTCGGTCCGCCCGAAGAGGTCGAAGGCCGTCCCCCGCAGCCGCCGCATCCTCGCGAGCACCCGGAAGGCTCCGAACATCCAGGGCCCGTACTCGCGCTTGCGAAGCTCACCGGTCTCGGGGTCGCGCCGGGCGAGGAGGGGGGGCGCGAGGTGGAAGCGAAGCCGGAAGTCGCCCTCGAACTGGCGGCGGAGCCCGGCCTCGAACTCGCCGCTCGTGTAGAGCCGCGCCACCTCGTACTCGTCCTTGTACGACATGAGCCGGAAGAGGTTCCGGGCCACCGCCTCGGCGAGCCCGCCCCGCCCCGGCGCGCGCTCGACTTCCGCCGCCCGCACCCGCTCGACCGTCCGGCGGTAGCCCTCGGCCCACGCCTCGTCCTGGTACTCGCGGAGAAAGGCCGCGCGGTGCTCGACGATCGCGTCGAGGGTCTCCGGCGCATCGTCCTCCCCGTCGGCCTTCGCGACCATCAGGGGGCGGGCGACCTTCCACACCCGGGCCGGATCGTGGGCCGTGAGCCGGCCCCACCCGAACGCCTGCCGATTGGCTTCGACGGCCACCGCGTTCAGGCGGATGGCCGCCTCGATTGACTCCGCCGCGAGGGGCACCAGCCCCTTCTGGTACGCGTATCCGACCATGAAGAGGTTGGTGGCGATCGAGTCGCCGAGGAGCGCGGTCGCGAGGGTGGTCGCCTCCACGAAGTCCGCCATCTCCCGGCCCGCGACGTCCTGGATCTGGCGGGCCATGAGCCGCGACCCGAGGTCGATCGTGTTGTCGATGACGAAGGCGGCGGGCGGGGTCACGTCCCCGTTGACGACGGCCCGCGACGCGCCCTGGTCGATGGTCGCGAGGCTTTCCGGGGCGGCCGCGGTCACCATGTCGCAGCCGAGGAGGAGGCGGACCGCGCCGGCCCCGATCCGGGTTGCGTGGAGGTCCTCGACCCGCTCCGCGATGCGGATGTGGCTCGCGACCGCGCCGTTCTTCTGGGACAGACCGGTCGAGTCGAGCACGGTGACGCCCTTGCCCTCGACGTGGGCGGCCATCCCGAGGAGGGCGCCGATGGTGATGACCCCGGTCCCCCCGATGCCGGTGACGAGGATCCCGTAGGGCTCGACGCAGCCCGGCCGCGTCGGCTCGGGCACCTCCGCGAAGGGGTCGGGACCGCCGGCGTCGGCGCCGGCGCCCACGCCGACCCCCGGGCCGGCCGCCTTCCGAACCTGCCCGCCGTGCACCGTCACGAAGCTCGGGCAGAACCCCTTGACGCAGGAGAAGTCCTTGTTGCAGTTGGACTGGTCGATGCGGCGCTTGCGCCCGAGCCGGGTCTCGAGGGGCTGCACGGACACGCAGTTGGACGCGACCGAGCAGTCCCCGCACCCCTCGCACACCAGGTGGTTGATGAACGCGCGCTTCGGCGGGTCCGCCATCAGCCCGCGCTTGCGCCGCCGGCGCTTCTCCGCCGCGCAGGTCTGGTCGTAGACGAGCACGGTGACCCCCGGGGTCTCCCGGAGCTCGCGCTGCACCCGGTCGAGGTCGTCCCGGTCGTGGACGGGGACCCCGCGCGGCAGGTAGCCGGCCGGGTACTTCTCCGGCTCGTCGCTCACCACCACGACCTTCTCCGCCCCCTCCGCGACCATCTGGTGCGCGATGGCGTCCACCCGCACCTCGCTCCCGAGGGGCTGGCCGCCGGTCATCGCCACCGCGTCGTTGTAGAGGATCTTGTAGGTGATGTTGACCCCGGCCGCGACCGCGGCCCGCACCGCGAGGAGCCCGCTGTGGTCGTAGGTCCCGTCGCCGAGGTTGGCGAAGAGGTGGTTCTCCTCGGTGAACGGCGCGTGCCCGATCCAGTTCACGCCCTCGCCGCCCATGTGGGTCGCGTACGCGGTGCGGCGCTCGGGGTGGAACATCGCCATCCCGTGGCAGCCGATGCCGGCCATCGCGCGCGAGCCGTCCGGGACGCGGGTCGAGGTGTTGTGGGGGCAGCCCGAGCAGAAGTACGGCGACCGGGAGAGGATCGAGGCGGCCTTTCCGGCCTGGTCCGCGATCTGGTCGATGCGGGCGAGCCGTTGGACGAGCCGGCGTTCGAGCTCCGCGTCCTCGGCGCCGGGCGCTCCCGGCCGGCGGAGCCGGGCCGCCACCGCCCGCGCGACGATTGCGGCGGAGAGCTCCCCCCGCTCGGGGAGGAGGGCGCGCCCCGCCTCGTCGCGCTTGCCGACGATGCGCGCCGGCGCGTCCTCCCGGTTGTAGAAGAGGCGGGTCAACTGGTCCTCGATGAACCCCCGCTTTTCCTCGACCACGATGAGCTCGTCGAGCCCCCCCGCGAACCGGATGACGCCCTCGGGCTCGATCGGCCAGGTGAGGGCGAGCTTGTATACCGAGAGGCCGAGCCCCGCCGCCGCCTCCTCGTCGAGCCCGAGATCGTCGAGGGCCTGGCGCAGGTCCAGGTACGCCTTGCCGGCGGTGACGATCCCGATGCGGGGCCGCGGCGCGGCGATGACCACCCGGTCCACCGGGTTGGCGCGGGCGAAGGCGAGGACGGCGGGGAGCTTCTGCTCCAGGAGCCGCTCCTCGTAGGGGATCGGTCGGTACTCGACGTCGATGTTGAGCCCGCCCTCGGGGAGCTCGAAGTCGGCCGGTTCGGTGAACCGGAGGCGGTGCGGGTCGACGAGCACCGAGGCCGAGCTCTCCACCGTGTCCGAGACCGCCTTGAACCCCATCCAGCAACCGGAGTAGCGGCTCGCCGCGAACCCGAAGAGGCCGAGGTCGAGGTACTCCTGGACCGACGACGGGTTCAGCACCGGCATCAGGGCGGCGACGAACGCCTGCTCCGACTGGTGGGGCATGGACGAGGACTTCGCCCCGTGGTCGTCGCCCGCGATGCAAAGGACGCCGCCGTTGCGCCCGGCGCCGGCGAAGTTCGCGTGCTTGAGCACGTCGCCGCTCCGGTCCACCCCCGGTCCCTTGCCGTACCAGATCGCGAATACGCCATCGTACTTCGCACCGGGGAAGATCTCGGTGTGCTGCGAGCCCCACACTGCGGTGGCCGCGAGGTCCTCGTTGAGGCCGGGGTGGAAGCGGATGTGGTGATCCTCGAGCAGGGGCCTTGCCTGGACGAGGGCGTTGTCGAAGCCGCCGAGGGGGGAGCCGCGGTACCCCGAGATGTAGCCGGCGGTGTCGAGGCCGGCGGCGAGGTCGCGCCGGCGCTGCATCATCGGGAGCCGCACCAGGGCCTGGATCCCGGTGATGTATACGCGTCCGGAGTCGAGGGTGTACTTGTCTTCGATCGATACGGCCGAATGCTTCACGCGAGCGTCCTTCTTCCGGGACGGGAGCGGGGGGTTCGGGCCGATTATATCGTCCCCGGTCCCCGGTCCCCGGTCCCGGTCCCGGTCCGGGACGTCCGTCCGCGCCGCCATGGCCACGAACCCCGGCCGGCGCCGGAAAACCGCCGGGTCCGTCAACCCCGAGGCGCGGGAAGGTCCGCGAGCGAGAGCGCCAGTCGCACCAGCTCCGCCTGGCGGGCGATGCCGTGCTTGCTGAAGACATGCTTCAAGTGCCAGCGGATCGTGCTTTCGCTACGGCCCGTCGCCGCGGCAATGTCGCGCAGGGTCCTGCCTTCGGCAAGCAGTGCCGCCACCTCGCTCTCCGCCGGCGTGAGACCGAGGGTCTCCGCGATGAGGCCCGGATCGATACGGGACCGACGCCCGGGGTCGACGACCAGCACGATTGCGGCGACGCGCCGGGGGCGGAAGCCCGTCTCCCCATCCGCCACGCGGCTCACGTGCAGCACGAGGCGGGGCAGCTCGGGTGAACGCCACACCGCCGTCGAACCGGACGCGCCCTGGGCGCCGAAGGGCGGAAGCGCGCGTGCGAGGAGCCGCTGAAGCTGGGTGTTGTCGTCCGGAGACAATGCGCGAAGGAATCCGCCTTGATCGGTCAACCCGTCGGCCCGGCGCAAGAGGTCGCGGGCACGGTCGTTCGCGTCCACGATCCGACCGCGCCAGTCGAGCTGGATGACCCCGAACCGGGTGTTGTCGAGAAGCTCGGCAAGGGACGTCGCCAGGGCCCCCGCATCGGCCAGCGCCTGCCGGACCCGAACGAACTGGCGGAGGTGTGGAAGGAGAAGCTCGATCGTTTCGACCTGGACGGACGACCAGCCGTTCGCATCGACGGGGTCGCCGAGGACCCAGACGATGCGCGAGCCATGCGGTCCGTCCATGCGCACGTTGAGGCTGTTCCCGGCGTCGAAGAGGGGCAGCGCCTCGTTGTACACCGGGGAGGTTTGCATCTCCTCGTCGGTGTAGAGGTCGGTGACGTGGACGAGCCGACTGTCGGGCAGTCGCCGCAGGCGCGGGACGCGTTCGTCCATGGGGTGGTAGACATCGAAGTACAGGCGCTCCCATTCCTCGTGACGTTGCCCGCGGTGGCAATGCCGTGCAAAGAAGATTTCGATGCCGGCCCGATAGGGCCCGTCGCCGCACACCAGCATGTTGCCCTTCACCCCGAACGCTTCGTTGATGAGGGCGGCGGCTGCCATCCAGTGGGTGTCGTCGAGCATCGCCTCGTGCAACGACGCCACGATACGGTCGAACACGTCCTGTTGGATCATGACGATGGATCCCTCCCCGACGGCAGGTCGTGCGCCAACCTGACCGGTTTCGACGAACACCTGGCCTTTCTCCAGGCGCCCCCCCGGCGGCTCGAACCGGAGCGTAGCCCGACGGAGCAGTTCGGGCTGCCGTGGGCAGGGCCCCCGGTTGAGGGCCTGGCGACCGCGGGCCTGCCGGGGCTCGCGTTCTTCCTTCCGCGGCGGTATCGGCTTGCGTTCCGCACTAACCCGCAAATCTCACCAGCTTCCTGCTGCGGACGCCGATCCATGCGCTATGACAGGCCGTACTCCCTCAAGCCGCTTCGACAGCGCGAACGCGCTAGTGTCGACTACGCCTTCGCCAGCGCGTACGCGCTCCTTCGGTCCGTGCGGCCTGTCACAGCGCCGTCTCGCCGCCCTCGCGACGAAAGCTGGTGAGATTTCCGGGCTAAGTCTATCCCCGGTGCATCGTGTGGAGTATGGAAAGCGAAGTGCCTCTTGCAGCCCCCCAAACAGGGGGGGAATGCCCGAAGATGGCCGGCCGGGCGAAGTCGCCCGGATACGGGAACCTCCCGATTCCGGCGAAATGGCGGGAGGCGCGGAGGCCGATGAATCTGCCGCGGCTGGCGGCGGCCGTCCTCCCTCGACCCCCCCCATCCGGGGGGAGGCACGAGGCTCCCGAAGGCTTACTTTCCCGTCGATGCATCATGGGCCGGCAGGAGTGCGGCAGGCGGTGGCGTCCTCGGTGGGGGGAAGGTCGGCAGCGGCCGGTATGTCCGGACGGACCCTCCCGGCGCGGCCGGGCCGAGTAGCTGAGTCGCGGGCCGAGCGAGCGGGGAATCCACGACCGCCCAGGGGAAGAGACCGCCGGAGGATCGCCGCGAAGCCGGCTCGCGAAGCGGACCGGGCGGTCACGGGACGTCCGGTTGGCGCATGGCTCGCCACCAGACCGCAATTTCGCTACTTCGCTTCGCGTCGGCGAAATCTCCGCGGCCCCAAGAGTCCCAGACTGGGGGCGTGGCCGGGTCGCGGTTGACACCGGTCGGGGAGTGGTTGCGATGGGAATCGAAGTGGAATTTCGCCCGGTCCGGGGCGCCGTCGAAGTCTGGAAGGGCCGAGGATTCTCGCCGGACGGGGGGCGTTCTCCCGGTTTGAACCCTTCGTTCGAATTGCGTCTGCGACCCTTTCTATTTGTAACGCTCGCTTACGGAATGCTTACGGCATTACAGGACTTTTTTGACCGATGAAGAAGACGGAACCGCTCGACGGCGCCATGGCCGGCGGACGAGGCTGGAACATCTCGAAGCGAACCGTTGATCGGCTGTCCGTCACGGGCCGGGACACGGTATTTTGGGATGAAACCATTCCGGGGTTCGGGGTGCGGGTCTATCCGTCGGGAACCAAGTCCTACGTGGTCCAGAGTCGCGTTCGCGGACGGTCCCGGCGGATCACGGTGGGTCGTCACGGAGCACTCTCGGCCGACGAGGCCCGCCGGCGGGCAGCCCGCATCATCGCGCGCCTCAAGGGTTGGGAAGTACGGGTCGAGGAGGCATCGATCGCGGTCACGGTAGGCGTGATGGCGGAACGCTATCTCCAGGAACACGTGGCGGTGCGCTGCAAGGCGAGGACCCAGGTTCTCTACCGGGCGGTCGTCCATCGCCACCTCGTGCCGGCGCTCGGAGGAACCCCAGTCGCGGCCGTTACCCGGGAGCAGGTGTCGGCCCTTCACTACCGGCTCCGCGAAACGCCCTATGCCGCGAATCGGGCGGTCGAGGTGCTCGCCCAGATCCTCGACATGGCCCGGGAGCACGGGCTCCGGGAGCGGGGCATCGGCAACCCGTGCCGGTCGGTCGAGAAGTACCGGGAGCGCCCGCACGAGCGGTTCCTCTCCGAGGAAGAATTCCGCCGCTTGGGAAGAGTACTGGACGAAGCGGAGGGCGGCGCGGGCGGTGCGTCACCCGCGGCAGTAGCGGCCATCCGCCTGCTGATGATGACCGGCTGCCGCCGGAGCGAGATCCTCTCGCTCCGCTGGGAGCACGTCGACCTCGCGGCGTGCGAGCTCCGGCTTCCGGACAGCAAGACCGGGGCAAGACTGGTGCCCCTTTCGCCGGCGGTGGCGGAGGTGCTCTCCGGTTTTTCCCGGGAACCCGGCAATCCGTGGGTCATCCCTGGCCGGAACCCCGGCGCCCCCTTGAAGAATCTCCAGTACCCCTGGGAGATCGTCCGCGCCCGGGCCGGCCTTGACGACGTCCGCATCCACGACCTCCGCCACTCATTCGCATCCCGCGCGCTCGCGCTCGGGGAGAGCCTCCCGATGATCGGCGAGCTCCTCGGGCACCGCCGGGTGCGGACCACCGCGCGATACGCCCATCTCGCCCGCGAATCGGTGAAGGCGTCCGCCACCCGGGTCGCCGACAGCATTGGCGAGTACCTCCTGGCGGAGAGAGCTGCCCCGCTGCCCGAGGAATAGGGGAGTCGGCCTGCGCCCTGTCGCGAATAGGCACCGGAGGGGCGCAGGAGGCGAAGAAGACAGGCAGGGAGGCGGCGCATAGTCCCTCCATGAGCAAGCTGCTGGGACGGAAGATCTCCAACCGCACCGTCGAAGGTCTGTTCGTCGAGGGCAAGGACGTCATCTTCTGGGATCCCGAGCTTCTCGGATTCGGGGTCCGCGTCTATCCTTCCGGCGCCAGGGTCTACCTGGTCCAGACCCGCGCGGGGGGAACGTCGAAACGGGTCACGGTAGGCCGGCACGGGGTGCTCACGGCCTCCCAGGCCCGCCGGCGGGCGGCGCTCATCATCGCGCGCATCAAGGCCGGGGAGGAGCTGCCGGGGCCCGCGCGCACCGCATGGACGGGAGAGAGTGAGGCCACCGTGACCGATCTGGCCGAGCGGTTCATGCGAGAGCACGTGGCCGTACGCTGCAAGCCGTGGACCGTGATGTCCTACCGTGGCGCGCTCGCCAAGTGGATCCTGCCCGCGCTCGGCCGAATGGCGATCGGGGCGGTCGAGCACGAGCACGTAGCGGCTCTGCACTACCGGTTGCGCGACATTCCCTACCGGGCCAACCAGGTGCTCGCCATTCTGAACAGGATGTTCAGCCTCGCCGAGACATGGGGCCTGCGGCGCGAGGGTACCCATCCCTGCCGCTCAATCCGCAAATACCGGGAGCACCACCGGGAACGGTTTCTGTCGGAGGAAGAGTTCCGGCGACTCGGGCGGGTGCTGGACGAGGTCGAGGCCGAGAGCCGGGAGAAGCGCGGGGTATCCGTGCGGGCGTCCGCAGTCGCGGCAATCCGGCTGCTGATCCTGACCGGCTGCCGGCGAAACGAGATTCTGACCCTGAGGTGGGATGACGTCGATCTCGCGGCCGGCGAGCTCCACCTTCGTGACAGCAAGACCGGGGCCCGGGTCGTTCCGTTGTCGCGCGTTGCGGCGACCCTTCTCGGGGGCCTCCCCCGGGTCCCCGGCAACCCCTGGGTCCTTCCGGGCCGGAAGCCCGGAGGCCGTATCTCGAACCTCAACGATCACTGGGACCGCGTCCGGTCGCGAGCGGGCCTCGAGGGGGTACGCATTCACGACCTCCGCCATTCGTTCGCATCATGGGCGCTCGCCATCGGAGAGAGCCTGCCGGCCATCGGCCGGCTGCTCGGACACGGCCACGTGACCACCACCGCCCGCTACGCGCATCTCGCCCGGGACGCGGTGAAGGCCTCCGCCTCGCGGGTGGCCGGGAGCATCGCCGTGGATACCCGGAAACGGGGTCCGGAGCCGGACGACCCCGCTTAGCCGGAATCGGAGAAGCGGAAGGCCGACGGTCCTTCGTGCCGGCAATCGGCTGACCGAAGCACCCTGCACCTCCGCCGGCGCTTTTCGGTCGCGGACCCCGCGTCGCGCCATCGCGTCGCCGGCCGCGCCCCTGGCATGGGGCAGGGTCCGCCGAAGATCGGCGGGGCGCCCTCTCGCCACCTCGTGAACCGCGCGAAACGGATACGAGCCTGCTTGCGAAATGCTTACGCGAAGCGGAACCGCAGGCGAACGGTGGTCGGAGGGAAGTATCTAATTCATTTATTATCATCAAGTTAAATTCAGAATCAAGACACGAACAACCTTTGAAAGGCACTTACCGTCGCGATCGCGGGCGCGCTCGCGGCCCCCATGGCGGCCCAAGCCGTAGACTTTACCGTCTCCGGCCACATCAACCGGGCGCTCTTCGTCACCGACTTGGGCGGCGGCACCAGCGCCACGGTGAAGGACAACGGCAGCTCCGGCACCCGGGTCCGCTTCACGGGTTCGAGCGAGATGATGGACGGCGGATCCATCGGCGTGAATCTCGAGTATGGGGCCGGAGGTAGTCTTTCGCTCCGCTACGGCGAAGTCTACTTCTCGGGCGAGTTCGGCAAGGTCAGCATCGGCCAGGGCGACCAGGCCGGCGAGAGTTCCGTGTACTCGGACAAGAGCGGCACCATGGGGCTTGGCCACGGTCAGGACAAGGGCGAATCCACGCTCGGCGCCTACTTCGGCTCGCTCGATGGCGGTTCTGGCCGTAACGAGCGGATCCGCTACGACACGCCTGCGATCGGCCCGGTCTCGGGGGCCATTTCGATCGGAAACGGCGACCAGGCATCCGCCGGGGTCTCCATCAGCCAGAGCTTTGGCGATACCTCGTTCGGAGCCAGGATCGGCACCGTCCAGATGCCGGGAGACGCGGGCACGATCAGCGCGTCGGCCGGCATCAAGCTGCCTTCCGGAATCACCGTCTCCGGCGCTTGGGGCGCATCGGAGGGTGCAACCGATCCGAGCTTCTTCCAGGGTACGCTCGGCTACGTCATGGGCGATACCTCTGTCGGCGCCTCTTGGTATCAGTCCTCCGACTTCATGAATGATGGATCCGAGGGCACCGCGATCGGCATTGGCGCCAATCACAACCTGCCGAAGGTCGCCGCGCAGATCTACGCCGCGGTCCAGAACTACGACGTTCAGGACATGGCGGCTGGTACGGACAGAGACGAAACCGTCGTCGTGATCGGATCCCGCGTCAAGTTCTAGTCGGTCTCGACATCTTCAGCCTTTCACGGCCCTTCCCCGCCCCGGGGGAGGGCCGTTTTTCTTCTCGACCAGCCTCTATCTCCCCGCCGAAACGGGAATTTTCCGTCCCTGAGCTTTCCCTGCGCCGCAACTCGATAGCAGGTCGGTTTTCCGACGCTCGCGGCGTCTACCGCCTCGGATGTCCGGCGGAGCGCAGGGAACTGGTCCTGCCTCGACCGCCGGACGCGCCGGTAGCGCCGGCAAGGCGCTGGCCCGGGATCCTTGGCTACGGGGCCGGAAAGCCCCTGCGCCTCACTCCACGTTCCCTACGGACAACGACCCCGAAACTCCATTTCTTGCGCCCGCTGTCACGGCTACAGGACAGACACCCTCCCCGTAAACGCGCGAACTTGAACAAGTTGGGCTCAAACGCCGGCGGGTCGAGGCCACATACGACGTGGACATGGGCGACGGAATGGAGAACATGGACGATACCGTGTTCGTCGTCGGAACCCGCGTCAAGTTCTGGTCGGTCTCGACATCGCCAACCTTTCGCGGTCCTCCCCCTCCCCCGGGGGGCCGTTTTTCTTTCTCCACGAGAACCTCTACCGCCTTGCTGTCGGAACGGACGGTTCCCTCCCGGCGGGCTTCCGGTCCATCGCCGCCTCGACGATGGTTCAGTCTGCCAAGGCGGCACGTCGATTCCGGGCCGGGGAACTCCTCGGCGCGTCACAGGGATTCATCCGCTTCCCGTACCGAGGAGGCCGGTACCGACCAGCGTTCGGTTCGGGTTCCGATGACGCGGGGGACTCTTCCGCCGAACCCGCCGGGGTTGCCATGACCAGTCTGACTAGATAAGCTGGCGCCATGGCGATCACGTACTCGGTCTACGAAGCCAAGGCGCGGTTCTCCGAGGTCATCCGGCAGGTTCGCGCCGGAAAGACGGTCATCGTCTCGTACCGAGGCGAGCCGGTGGCCGAGATCCGCTCCATCGCGCATCAGCCGCGGCCGACGCTGGACGAGCGGCTGCGGGACCTCGAACGCCGGGGCTCCCTGGTCCGCTCGGCCACCGCAAGGCGGACGTTCGAGCCGGTCGAGCGCCGTCCCGGGGCTCTCTCGCGGTTTCTCGCCGAGCGCGACGGGTGAGCTTCGCCTACGTCGACACCTCGGTGTTGACGGCCATCGCCTTCGACGAACCGGGCGCGGCGAAGCTGGCCCGGCGGCTGGACGAGTTCACCTGCCTGGTGTCCTCCAACCTGCTCGAAGCCGAGCTGCGGGCGGCGTTCGCGCGCGAGAACCTGACCTTTCAGGAGAACGCGATCGCGGGGATCGACTGGATTCTGCCCGACAGAACCCTCGCTCCGGAGCTTGCGACGGTGCTCGAAGCGGGATACCTGCGGGGCGCGGATCTATGGCATGTCGCGGCTGCCCTCTACGTCACCCCTCACCCGGAAGAGCTGCCGTTCGCCACCCTCGACGCCCGGCAGACCGAGGTGGCGGAGGCGCTCGGGTTTCCCGTCCTCCGGGAAGCGGCGAGACCCTGAGCGACGGTCGTCGTCCCCGCACGGGCCGGCGACCCGCGGACCGAATCCGGGGCTCGACGCGGCCCCCGCCGCTCACGTGGACGATCCGCCGCGCCGGATCCGATTCTCTCCACGCCCGGAACGATCGCCCAACGCCACCCCGAGCCGGAACGGGCCACATCCGCCACCGCTCCGGAACCGAAGCGTTCGCGCGAGCGGCGCAGGCGGTTCTCGAAGCGGATGTGCTTGCGGGACGCTTACGGAAACGGGAGTCGTTGCGGACGCCGCGCTCAGCCCGGCCAGACCGCTCGGACGACCAGGAAGAGGACTCCGCCCCCGACCATCGGGGAGAGCCAGAGCATGAGGCCGACCCGTGCCTCGATCACCGCTACCTCCGTCTTGAGGTCGGCGACCTCGGCCTTGGTGGCCAGGGTCTCTTGTCGGGCGCCCAATTCGGCGGCATCTTCCCTGGTGGCGAGGGTCTCTTGCCGGACGGCCAGCTCGGCGACCTCGGCCTTGGTGGCGAGACCGTCCTGGCGCGCGGCCAGGATCTCGAACCGCGTGACCAGCTCGGCAACGTTCTCCTTGGTGGCCAGGCCGTCCTGGCGAGTGGCCAGATTCTCGTACCGGGCGCTCGTCGTGGTGGACAACGACGCCGGCACCGATGCCGCGGTCGTGAACAACGGCAGCTCCAGCACCCGCGTTCGGTGGACCGGCTCGAGCGAGAGGATGGACGGCACCTCGGTCGGCATCCAGGTCGAGTATCAAGAGGGCGGCAGTTTCGACAAAGGCGGGGAGCCCAACGATGACGGTGGGGACGGTACCGGTCTCACGCTTCGTCACGCCAACGTCCACTACAGCGGAGAGTTCGGCAAGATCACCATCGGCCAGGGTTCCGAGGCGGGCGACAGCTCCGCGTACTCCGATCCCTCCGGGGTGTTCGGCATCGGCCACGGCCAGGAGAAGGAATCGTCGAAGCTCGGCGGCTACTTCGGCTCTCTTGATGCAGGCACCCGGACGAACATGATCCGCTACGACACGCCGTCCATCGGTCCGCTCTCGGCCGCGGTCTCGGTAGGGAATGGAGACCGCGTCTCGGCCAAGCTCGGCCTGAGAACCGAGTTCGGCGGAACGTCCTTCAGCGCGCAGGTCGCGACCCTTCAGGAGAAGGGCGACTCTTCGACCGGCGGCGCCTCGTTCGGGGCCTCCATGGCGAGCGGCCTCACCGTATCCGGCGCCTGGGCCAAGGGCGGGTCCATGGGCGCAGCGGCCGCGGAGACAGGCGAGCTGAGGTCTGTGTGCGTCGATGACACCGATGCGACCATGACAATGCCATACGAACCCGATCCTGCTGGAAATCACGCTTGCCCGGCCGGCCATACGCAGAAAATCAGGAGGCTCGGGGCGAAGGCCGCGGTGATGGCGACCGATCCGAGCTACTTCCAGGCGTCGATTGGCTACAAGTTCGGCAACACCGCCGTGCGGCGAGCTGGTACAGCTCCGAGGACTTCAAGATGATGGGCTCGGAGGGCACCGCCATCGGCATCGGCGTGAACCACAACCTCCCCAAGGCAGGGGCGCAGGTCTACGCGGCCGTGCAGAACTACGACGTGAACATGGGTGACGGAAATGGAAGCATGATGGACATGATGGACGACACCGTGTTCGTCGTCGGAACCCGCGTCAAGTTCTAGCGAGGCTGCGCCTCAGACCGACGAGAGGTGTTCGAAGCCACCCGACGGTTCTCCAACCCCCGGCGCGCCGTACCAAGAGAAATGCCTGCATTTCTTCTGGTAGCAGCCTCGTACGTTTCATCCACGCAACGCCTCTGCAAACTTGACTCAAGGTCGCGGTGCCTCAAGGAGTCTAATCGGTCTCGACACCTCCAGCCTTTCACGGCCCTCCCCTTCCCCGGGGAGGACCGTTTTACTTTCTGATCCCTCACCGCTCTGTCCCGAAGCGACTATCGACGAACCGTCGCCCTGTCCGATGGTCCTCTCGCTCCGCGGGGCTGTCGACAAGCAGGGGTAGAGACGAACCTATCGGACGGGAGAAAGGGAGCTGCTTTCCGGCGAGTGTTTCGGGCCGGTTCGCGAAGCGGACGAGTCCGCGCCCCGCGCTTCGGAAGGCGGTACGAGACCCGGCGGGTGGACGGCGAACAGCAGGCCCTCGACCTTCGCCTGGCGGCCAGCGAGCATCCGCACCTCACCACGGAGTTCCCGCACGTCTCCACGGACTTCCCGCACTTCTCCGCGGAGTTCGTGCACTTCTCCGTGGAGTTCTCGCACGTCTCCGCGGACTTCGCGGAGGTCTTCTCGCAGTTGCCCGAACTGCGAATCGGAGTACAGGCGCACGAGATCGATCTGCTCGCTGAACTGCTGGCGCGTGTGGCTCGATCTCGTCAGGATGAGGGCGGCCAAGGCCACCGAGACGGTCAGCGTGGAGCCGAATACGGAGAGGATGATCTTGTTCGCGTCGGACATTGCTGCATCACCGTTCTCTACCGTGATCCCTGTCCGTGTGGCCTCGGTGTCGGTCGAGGGGTCATTTCCGGCGATGTGGGGAGACACTCTGGTACCAGCAGTCATTCTAGCCGTTGCCGGAGGGCGGGCAATGGGGAATTCGGCTCGATAAACGCAGGAATCGGGGAGAGAGGAGATGGGATTCGTTGGCGGTTCGGGGATGGACTCCGAACCGCCGCTTCGCCGCGCCCGCGGTGAGGCCGGGTCCCCGGGATACGCCGGGAACATCCCCGGCCCTGGATCGACGCGCCGCCTTGGCAGACTGAACCCTCAGCGGGGCAGAGATGGACCGGTTACCTGCCAGGAGGCGGCCGTTCGTTCCGGCGGGAAGCCCGCGCAGGCGGGAAGGGTGCGCTTCGGCGACGAGAGAAATGGGTGCGCACGGAAAGAAAAGGCCCTCCCGGGGAGGGGAGGGCCTTGAACGGGGAGGTGTCGAGACCGACTGGAACCCGACGATCGTCGTGTCGTTCCAAACGGCCGCCCGTGCGTGCTACGACGATTCCTTGGCTTCCTCGGACATTTCCTCTTCCGGCTCGGGCTCCGGCACGAGGATCATCGCCGGGGCGGCGCCCGCGATCTCGAAGCCCGCGCTCGTCTCGCCCATGGTGACCGAGCCCGCAAGATCCCAGCTATGCCATGCGCGGTACCTGTTCTTGGCCCCGCCCGAGACCGAGAACGCGCACCCTTCGGCTTCCGCCATCTCGGCATCGCCTTCCGCACTGGCATCCGCCATTTCGGCCTCGCCTTCCTTCATCTCGCCTTCTTCTTCCATCGGGGCTGCCTCGATCGTGAAGCTGCCGCCCTCGACCATGACGGGCCCTGCACAGACGACCGAGCTCATCGTCTCGGTCATGTTGCCTTCATCGTCCTTCGAGACCTCCGTGCTGATGAGCGCTACGCTCTCGATGACCATGCCGTTGCTTCCGCTCGCCGACTTGCTTGCAGTAATCTGCAACGCGGCACCCGGGGATTCCTCGCTGGGCTCGCTGAGGACCGCGCTCCACACGCGCATTTCCGGTGCCTCCATTTCGTCCATTGCGGCATTTGCTCCGCTGATCGCGACCAGCGGGGCGAGTGCCGCGAGGACCAGGCTTCGTGTCTTCATCTTGCTACATCCTTCAGTGTTCGGTGGGGTACGTCCAGCAGCTTCGGTGCCGACTCCTCCCGCGCTACGGCCCGTTGCGGGGTTGGGACGGCCCTCCCCCGAGACCGGGGGAGGGCCGTACAAGGCGGGAGATGTCCAGGCGGTCTAGAACGTGACGAGCGTTCCGAGCTGGAACACGGTCTCGTCCGTGCTCGTGCCGCCAATTTCGACCTCGTAGTTCTGCACCGAGGCGTGAACCGTGGCCCCGACCTTGGGAAGAGCGTGCGACGCGCCGATGCCGAAGGCGGTACCCTCAGAGCCCGTCGACACGAAGTCCTCGGAGTTGTACCAGCTCGCCGCGACGGTGGTGTCGCCGAACGTGTAGCCGATACCCAGCCGGAAGTAGCTCGGGTCGACCGTCGTTGCGGGAACCGCAGCCGAATACGGGACCGCAGCGCACGTCGCTGCGACACTGCCTACTGTCGCGGCGGCCGCGTTGGCGTTGGCGTTGGCGGTGGGGATGCACAGGTTGGCGTTGATGTACGCTTGTGCCGCCGCCAACTGTGCAGGCGTAAGTGCTGATATTTGGGTTTGGGCCGTAATGCCGGTCGCCGTTCCACCGGTAGAACCTGCTAGGTCAGAAGCAAACCCTGAGGCGGAAACTGCGACATACCTCGCCACGGCAGCTACTGCGGCCCTCCCCACAAGGTCTTCGCCCTTGCCCCACGCACCGCCGACGGACAGCCCGCTCGGAAGGGTGACTCCGAAGGAAGCGCTGGCCTGTCCCGTCTCGCCCTTGGCCTGAACGGTGCCTACCTGCGCGCCGAAGGACGTGCCGCCGAAATCGCTGCTCACCGCAACCAGCCCCGAAACGCTGTCATTGTTGCCTATGGAGACGGCAGCTCTCAGGGGGCCGATCGCCGGGGTGTCGTAACGCACCATGTTCGTCCGCGCGCCACCGTCCAGAGAGCTGAAGTAGGCGCCCATGGTCCCGCCGTCCTGACCGGCGCCGAGCCCGGTCACACCGGGCCCCAGGTACGAGGATCCTTCACCAGCCTCGAAACCTTGGCCGAAAGTGATGCGGCCCGCGGCGGCGTTGGTGTACTGGACATTGGCATGGCGGAGCCGGACGGTATCATCCGTCGTGAGGCCGGTGGCCACCGTGTACTCGAACTGGATGCCGAGCGTGCTGCCGTCCTCCATCACGCTGTGGCCGTTGGCCCGGACCCGCGTGGCGCCGTTGTTGTCGCGGATCTCGGCACCGGTGCTGGTATCGGAGTCGTTGATGAACAGCGTCCGGCTGACCTGACCGCTCAGGGTGAAGTCGACCGCGTGCGCGGCCATCGGAACGGCGAGGGCGCCCGCGATCGCTACTGTAAGTGCCTTCTTGTGCATGGTGAATTCCCTTCTGAATAACCTTGTCCGAATTCCCTCCGGCCTTTGCCGCGCGTGGCGGTGCGGGCCAGAGGACGTTGCGCAACGCCCCTTTCGGAAGGAGCGAATGGGGAAGCTAACACCACTTTGGACGACATGCAACACCGTGTGAGGAAAAAATGACGGTGTTGCAAAAAAGACACAAACTCACGTGCCAGGAGGCGGTCCGGCTTCCCCTCGCTGCATCGACACGAGCTCCCGGAGGAGGGCTTCGACGCCATCGAACCGCCGGTCCATCTGCTCGAACCGCTGTTCCACGTAGTCGAATCTCTCGCCCACGGCGCTGAACCACTCGTCGGCCCGGGCGGCCAGGCTCGCATCCGCTCGCCGACGGCGGCCGGGTGTACCGCGAGAGGCCGGGAACGATGACGGTCCGGACCCGGTCGGCCCGGTCCGGCGTCGAAGGCTTCGAGGGTCAGGCCCCGCCGGTCAGCCGCAGCCCCGCGAAGAGCACCGCCTGCGACGCGACCAGCAAGGCCATGAAGCGGAAGGACGTCTCCCGGAGGCTTCGTTCGAGCCTCAGCTCCATCTCCGCGATCTCGGTCCTGACCCCGGCGATGTTGGCGTTGACCCCGGCGATGTCCGACCGGGTTGCCGCTTCGGGTCCGTACACGACGCTCTCCGCCGCCTCCTTCGCCCGCTCCTCGCTTGCGCCCGCCTCGACGAGCGCACGATAAATTGCCGTTCCGGTCATTGGTCCCTCCGTGGAGCGCTACCCGGTGGCGACTCCGTTCAGCTTGGCCGCAGAGGACAAGGATAGCACCGAACGAGGGCCGCGCGACCCGCTTCGCGGCCCCGCGCGCCGCCCGCCCGGGCATGGTCGGAGGCGGTGGCGGGGCCCGCCCGCACCGTGCCGGACCGAGCGTCGCGGCGGATGGCCGGCGGCGGCAGGCTCGGGGCGGCGCGCGGCTGCTACGATGCACGCCGCGCAACGAGGCGATGCGAGGAGGCGGCCATGGCGACCACCGGGGACGGGGGAGCCGCGAGCGCGGCGGCCGAATGGCGCGCGGCGCTCGCCCGGATGCTCGCCGAGCGGTTCGGGGCGGAGGCCGGGTCCTCGCTCCGGCGCCGGTACGAGGCGGTGTTCGGCTCCGGCTACCGCGGCCGGTACGGCCCCGAGGCGGCCCTCCGGGACATCGAGCTCACCGAGGAGCTCTCCGGGCGGGGCGGCGGCGGGGCGGCGGCGGCGGCCGCCGCGCCGCCGGCGGGCCCGGAGGAGGGCGGCCCGCCGCGGGGGCCCCTCGCGATGGACCTCCTCCGCCTGCCCGGGGCGGACCCGCGCACGTTCCGCTTCAAGCTCTTCCACCTCGGGGGGCCGGTCCACCTCTCGGACTCCCTTCCGATGCTCGAGAACATGGGCCTGCGGGTGGAGGACGAGCACCCGCGCGAGCTTCCCCGCGCGGGGGCGGGTCCTTCGGTGTGGCTCCACGACTTCGGGCTCCGGCAGCGGGCCGGCGCCTCCGCGGCGGACCTCGCCGCGGTGGGCGAGGCGTTCAAGGGGTGCTTCGCCCGGGTGTGGTCGGGGGAGG
The DNA here is from genome assembly GCA_965223775.1 of Gammaproteobacteria bacterium. GTDB lineage: Bacteria > Pseudomonadota > Gammaproteobacteria > HK1 > HK1 > JAJDXW01. Next base: position 1,219,461 of record OZ245021.1, read on the forward strand.
CGGAGGACGACGGCTTCAACCGCCTCGCTCTTTCTCCTGGCCTTGACTGGCGGGAGATCGCCATGCTCCGGGCCTACGCCAGGTACCTGCGGCAGGTCCGCTTCGGCCTCAGCCAGTCCTACATCGAGGACACCCTGAGCAGCCACCCGGCGCTCGTCCGCGAGCTGGTCAACCTGTTCCACGCCCGCTTCGACCCGTCGTGGGCGAGCGGCGCCGGGACGGCGGCCGGCGCTCTTGCGCGCCCCGGCGAGGCCGCGCCCCCGGACCGCGCCCCCGCCTACGAGATCGCGGAGCGGATCCTCGGGAGCCTCGAGGCGGTCGCGAGCCTCGACGAGGACCGCATCCTGCGCGTGTGCTTCGAGCTCATCGACGGGACCCTTCGCACCAACTACTACCAGCGCGCGCCGGACGGCGGCCGCCGCCCGTGCCTTGCCCTGAAGCTCGATCCGTCGTGCGTGCACGAGATGCCGGAGCCCAAGCCGCGCTTCGAGATCTTCGTGTACTCGCCCCGGCTCGAGGGGGTGCACCTTCGCGGCGGTCCGATCGCCCGGGGCGGGATCCGCTGGTCGGACCGGCGCGAGGACTTCCGGACCGAGGTGCTGGGGCTCCTCAAGACCCAGATGGTGAAGAACGCGGTCATCGTTCCGGTGGGCTCCAAGGGCGGCTTCGTGCTCAAGCGCCCCCCGGCGGACCGGGCCGCCCTCGCCGAGGAGGGAAGGGCCTGCTACCGCGAGTTCATCTCCGCCCTCCTCGAGCTCACGGACAACTACTCCGAGAACGGGTCCGAGAACGGGGTCGCGCCCCCGCCCGACACCGTGCGCCACGACGGCGACGACCCCTATCTCGTGGTCGCGGCCGACAAGGGCACCGCGACCTTCTCCGACACCGCGAACGAGCTCTCCGCCGCGGCCGGGTTCTGGCTCGGCGACGCGTTCGCCTCGGGGGGCTCGGACGGCTACGACCACAAGGGGATCGGGATCACCGCGCGGGGCGCGTGGGAGTCCGTCAAGAGCCACTTCCGGGTGCTCGGGCTCGACCCCGCCGCGACGTCCTTCACGGTGGCCGGCATCGGCGACATGAGCGGCGACGTCTTCGGCAACGGCATGCTCCGCTCGCGCCGCATCCGGCTCGTCGCCGCGTTCAGCCACCTCCACGTCTTCGTCGACCCCGACCCCGATCCCGAGGCGTCGTTCGCCGAGCGCGAGCGCCTCTTCCGGCTGCCGGGCTCGACCTGGGGCGACTACCGCGAAGACCTCGTCTCGCCGGGGGGCGGGGTCTGGCCGCGGAGCGCGAAGTCCATCACCCTCTCGCGGGAGGCCATGGCCGCGCTCGGGGTTCCCGGCGAGCCCGCCCCCCGCACCCCGAGCGACGTCATCCGGGCCATCCTCCGCGCCCCGGTGGACCTCCTCTGGAACGGGGGCATCGGCACCTACGTCAAGGCCGTGTCGGAGTCGCATGCGGCGGTGGGCGACCGGTCGAACGACTCGGTCCGGATCAATGGCCGCGAGCTCCGCTGCCGGCTGGTCGGGGAGGGCGGCAACCTCGGCTTCACCCAGGCGGCCCGGGTGGAGTACGCGAAGGCGGGCGGGCTCGTCAATACCGACGCCATCGACAACTCCGGCGGGGTCGACTGCTCCGACCACGAGGTCAACATCAAGATCCTCCTCGATGCCGCGGTGCGCGGCGGCGCGCTCGACGCGCCGGAGCGAAGCGCGCTGCTCCACTCGATGACGGACGAGGTGGCGGGGCAGGTCCTCGGCAACAACTACCTGCAGACCGTGGCGCTCGCGATCGCGAGGACCCAGGCCGTGCCGCTCATCGAGGTGCACGGGCGCTTCATCGAGCGGCTCGAGCGCACGGTGGGGCTCGACCGGGCGGGGGAGGGGCTGCCGGACCGGGACGAGATCGCGGAGCGCCGGCGAGCCGGCGAGGGCTTCGCCGGCCCGGAGCTCGCGGTGCTGGTGGCCTATGCGAAGCTGGACCTCTTCGATGCTCTCATCGGCTCCGATCTGCCGGAGGACCCGGAGATGGCCGCGGAGCTCTCGGCCTATTTCCCGCGCGTCCTTCGCGAGCGGTTCGCGGCCTGGATCCCCCGCCACCGGCTGGCCCGCGAGATCATCTCGACGGTGGCCGCCAACGAGACCGTGAACCGGGCCGGCATCACCTTCGCGTTCCGGATCGCGGACGAGATCGGGGCGGCGCCGGAGGACGCGGTCCGGGCCTGGTTCGCGCTCCGGAACCTCTATCGGCTGCCGGAGTTCTTCGACGCCATCGAGCGGTCGGATCTCTCCGCCGCCGCGCACGTGGCGGCGGTGCTGGAGATCCGCAAGCTCACGGACCGGGGCGCCCGGTGGCTGCTCCGCAACGCCCCCCGGCCGTTCTCCGTCGATTCGGTGGTGAGCCGGTACCGGGAGGGAGTACGGTCGGCTTGCATCCTCATCCCGGAGCTCGCATCCGAGCCGATCCGCGACGCGGTGCGGGCGGCGGGCGCCCGGCTCGTGGAGGCGGAAGTGCCCGAGGCCCTGGCCGGCCGGCTTGCGCTCTGCTCCCAGCTCCCCTCCGCCCTCGACATCACCGAGGTGGCCTGGCGCTGCCTCGGCGCCGGCGCCGGCGCCGGCGGCCCGGGGGAGCCCGCGATGACGGACGGGGACATCGAGCTCGCCGCGAGGGCGTGGTACGGGGTCGACGCGTTGCTCGAGATCGGCTGGCTGCAGGCGAGGATCGCGGCGCTCCCGCGCGCCGACCGGTGGCAGGCGCTCGCCCGGGGCGCCCTTCGCGGGGACCTCCTGCGCCGGCACCGGGCGCTCGCGACCCAGGTGCTGCGCGAGGGCGGGGGCGCCCGTCCGGACGCCGCGCTTCGCGCCTGGCGCAACGCCAACGCCCGGGCGCTCCAGCGATGGAGCGAGCTTGCCGCCACCCTGCGGGCGGAGCCGCAGATCGAGTATCCGATGATGGCGGTCGCGCTCCGCGAGCTCCGGGAGGTGGGGCGCGGCGCGCCCGCTCCCGCCGGGCCCGCGGCTACCGGACCGGGGTCAGCATCGCGTCCAGGTTGAGCTCGTCGCAGAAGTCCATGAATTCCCCCCGTACGGCCGCGATCGCGGCGTCCGAGGGGATCCCCACCGTCATGTGCAGCGAGAACATCGACGCGCCGGTGTGCGGGGCGGTGTAGCTGACCGAGATGAGATCCTCGACGTTGATCTCGCGCCGCGCGAAGAAGTCCGCCACGTCGTGCACGATGCCCGGCTGGTCGAGAGCGATGACCTCCACGGCGTAGGGAATCAGCCCGGCCGTGTCCGAGCGCGGGCTGGTGCGGCGCGACTGCAGGCTGATCTCGAGCTCGGACTCGAGCTTCGGGAGCATGCTCTCCGCCTTCGCGATCGCGTTCCACTGCCCGGCGAGCAGCAGCACCATCGCGAACTCGCTGCCGAGGACCGCCATCCGGCTGTCCTTGATGGAGCAGCCGCAGTCCCGGAAGGCGGCCGCGAGGCTGCGCACGAGGGTGGGGCGGTCGGTCCCGAGGGCCGAGACGACGAGATGCGATTCGATGGGTCCCTTCATGTACGCGAGCGGTCAGGTGTCCCAGGGGGAGGTGCGGTTCTCGTTGGATTCCGGCTGGCGGTCCGGATCCGAGTCCGGATCCGGATCCGGATCCGTTCCGGGGTCGGAATGGGACGGGTAGCGCGGTGCGTCGCCTTGGCGGTGCTCGCTCTCGGGCGGGGCGTCGCGGTGGCGGGACCCGGGCGGGCCACCCTCGTCCGGCCCGCGGGCCGCCTCGGACCGCCGGGACTGGGGTGCGTCCGCGCGGGCGCCCTCGTGGTGGGTGACGCTCGCGGCGCGATAGGAGAAGCAGGCGGGGCACCAGCAGGCGTCCACCCCGCCGGTGCGATGGGTGAGACCGTGCAGCCGCGTTCCCTCGCGGTCGAACTTCGGCAGCATGTCGTCGAAGTGCCGGGAAATGCCCTTCTCGTAGCGCCCCCAGACCTCGTTGGTCACGAGTCCCGCCGCCTGGAGCAGCCTGGTGCGCGACTTGGGCACGAAGAGGGGGACCTCGGACAGGTTCCGGGTGCGGCCCCACTGGGTACCTTCCGAGACCGAGGGCCCGGATTCCCGCTCCACGCGGCGCAGCGTGCTCGACTCCGACGTGATGACCACCCCGCGCTGGGTGCGGTTGGCGGCGTGGAAGCGGGCCAGCATCAGGTCGAACCGGCTGACGACGTCCTCGAACGCGACGCGGTAGGCCTCGCCGCTCGCCGCCGCTTCCTTGTCCACGACGGTCGCGAAGAGCACCGGGTGCCGGGACACGAGCAGGGTGGAGTAGCACGCGTCGAGGAGGCGGCGGCGTTCCGCCGCGCTGACGGCGGCGTAGGCGTCGGGGAGCCCGCGCGGGCCGGTGGCCCGAAGGCGCGCCGCATGGATGGGGATCTGCTGCTGCTCCTGGGGGAAGAAGCGGGCGACGGTGTCCGAGAGGTCGCGCTTCAGCCAGTACGCGGCACGCTCGAACACCGCGACCCCGCCGACCACGACGCGGGCCGAGGAGGGATGAGTTCCCGATTCGTCCAGATAGAGGAGATACATGACGGGTCCCGAGGATACCTATACCTGCACGTGCACCTGTCCGCCGGAACCGGCCCCGGCTTCCTGCGGGGCGTCCCGCGGGCCGGGCGCCCCACAAGCGGAGAAACGCGGCCGGCCGCGCGCCAAGCGCGCGGGGGACCAGAGCTCCGAGGTCCTGCCGGCCGGGTTCGGATTATCCATGAGCCGTCCGGGCTGTCAACATCGCGGTCCGGGCGCCCGGTCGTGTCCCTGCCTGCGCGCGCGGGACATCCGCGGGCTGGAAGCCCATCTCCCAGGGGGCGAACCATCTCCCAGGGGGCGAACTTCCTGCGCGCCCGCGGGGACATCGTTCCCATCGTGCCCTCGTCGCGTCCCAAAGCGCGCTTGCTGCGCGTTCGCGGGGGGGCATGCTCCCGGGAGATGGGCACCCTGCCCGCGTGGACCCTTCCCGCCTGCCCGCTTGCGGGGGATATGCGCTAATATCGACCGCGGAGAATCCGCGCGCGTGGAGCGCAAAGGAGGTTGCGATGTTTCGGGGAAGCATGGTGGCCATGGTCACCCCGATGCGAGAAGACGGTGCGGTGGACGCCGCCGCCCTTGCCCGGCTGGTCGAGTTCCACCTGTCCGCGGGCACCGATGCCATCATCGCGGTCGGGACCACCGGCGAGTCGGCCACCCTGGACCACGACGAGCACCGCGAGGTGGTCCGCAAGGTCATCGAGGCGGTGGCGGGAAGGGCGCCGGTGATTGCCGGGACCGGAGCGAACTCGACGACCGAGGCCCTGCACCTCACCCGCGACGCCGCGGCCCTCGGGGCCGACGGCTGCCTGCTGGTGACGCCCTACTACAACAAGCCCACCCAGGAGGGCCTGTACCGGCACTTCAGGCTGATCGCGGAGTCGGTCGACGTCCCGCAGGTCCTCTACAACGTGCCCGGACGGACGGCCTGCGACATGCAGCCCGACACGGTGGCCCGGCTCTCCCGGCTCACGAACATCGTGTCCATCAAGGAAGCGTCCGGCGACCTCTCGCGGGTCGGGCAGATCCTCGACCGTGCGGCCGACGGATTCGAGGTCGTGAGCGGCGAGGACCCGATCGCCATGGAGACGATCCTGGCCGGCGGGAAGGGGGTCATCTCGGTGACCGCGAACGTCGCCCCGGCGGCCATGCACGAGATGTGCGACCGGGCCCTGCGCGGGGACCGCGCGGGGGCGGAGGCGGTCGACACGCGCCTGCGGGCCCTGCACAAGAACCTCTTCATCGAGTCGAACCCGATCCCCGCGAAGTGGCTGCTGCACGACATGGGGCTCATCCCCGCCGGGATCCGGCTTCCGTTGACCCCCCTGTCGGCCGAGTACCACGACGCGGTCCGCGCCGCCCTCCGCGAAGCGGAAGGCGCGTTGCCGGTCGCGGCCTGAAGTCCGGGCGTGCTCGCGCGGCATTCGCACCGGCTCCGCGGCGCGGCGGCGGCCCTCGTGGCGGCGGCCCTCGCCGCCGGAGGGTGCTCCTATGTCGGGCCGTCCGGCCCGCCCCCTCCCGCCCGCTCCGCCGATTCCCCGTACGAGCGCGACGCCCGCGCGGATTCACTAGAGGTCCCGCCCGACCTTTCGCGGGTCGGGATCCGGGACGCGTATCCCGTTCCCGGCGCCGGTTCCCGGGAAGGCTCGGCCGAGGAGGCGGTGCTGCCGGCCGCGGAGGGCATGCGCGTGGAGCGCGACGGGCGCGTTCGGTGGCTCGTCGTCGAAGCCGAGCCTGCCGACCTCTGGGACAGCCTCCGGAGGTTCTGGGAGCGGCAGGGTTTCGCGCTCGAAACCGACGATCGCCGGGTCGGGGTGATGGAGACCGTATGGGCCGAGAAGCGGGTGAACCTGCCCGTCGGCGGGTTTCGAAGGGCGTTGGAGCGGTTCAAGCGCTTCGCCTACACCTACGGGGTCCGCGACCGGTTCCGGACGCGCGTCGAGCGGAGCGGGGAGCAGGGGGTGACGGAGATCCACGTGACCCATCGCGGCGCGCACGAAGTGGTGCGGGGCGACGGGTACGCATGGGCTCCGCGTCCCTCCGATCCCACGCTCGAGGCGGAGATGCTCGGCCGCCTCATGCACTTTCTCGCGCGCGGGGAGGCTGCTGCGGACGACCCGGCGGCCCTCGCCGCCGCGGGCGCAGCGCCCGAGCCGCGGGCCAGGATCGTGGACGATGCCGCGGGCGGGCAGCACATCGTTCTCGACGAAGAGTTCGACCGGGCCTGGCGTCTGGTCCGGCGTGCGCTCGATCGGGGCGGCTTCACGGTGGTCGATCTCGACCGCAGCCGCGGAATCTTTCTCGTGCGCTACATCGATTCGGATGCGTCCGGCGAGGAGAAGCGGAGCTGGCTCGGCCGGCTCGCGTTCTGGCGCGGCAAGGACGAGAAGAAGGGGCAGGAGGACATCGAGTTCCGGATCGTCCTCGAGCCCGGCGAGGGGCGTCCGGCCCGCATCGTGGTCCAGGACGCGCAAGGCGGGCGCGATACGAGCGAGAGCGCCGGCCGGATTCTGACCGTGCTCGCCGAGAACATCGAGTAGCTTCCGCCCGTCCCCCCTTTCCTTCGGCGCGTCCGCTCGCTCAGCGCCGCCGCCGGGCATGGCGCAACAGGCGCTTCCGGTGCCGTGCCTGGCGCGGGGTGAGCGTATTGCGCTTTCCCGCGTAGGGGTTCTCGTTCGAGCGGAACACGATCCGGAGCGGGGTCCCGTGCAGTCCGAACCGGGTCCGGACCACGCGTGCGAGGTAGCGTGCGTACGGGTCCGGGGTCTCCTCCGCCGAGTTGCCGTGGACCACCACCACCGGAGGATTGATCCCGCCTTGGTGGGCGTAGCGCAGCTTGATCCGCCTGCCCCGCACGGCGGGGGGAGGGTGCCGCGCGGTGGCGTCCTGCAGGGTCCGGGTGAGCTCGCCGGCCGCCATCCGGGTGGTGGCGGCCGTCCAGGCCGCGTCGACCGACCGCATCAGCGCCCCCAGCCCTTCTCCCCGCAGGGCGGAGATCGTGTGCACGGCCGAGAAGTCGATGAAGCCGAGGCGCCGCGAGACCGCGTCGCGCGCCGCGGACCGCGTCCCGGGATCGAGGCGGTCCCACTTGTTCTGGGCGATGACGAGGGCGCGCCCCGCGTCGAGCAGGTAGCCGAGCAGCCGGGCGTCCTGCTCGGACACCCCTTCCTCCGCATCGAGCACCAGGATCGCGACGTTGGCGGCCTCGATGGCCTGCAGCGCCTTGATGGCACTGATCTTCTCGACCAGGTCGGAGACGCGCGAGCGGCGCCGGAGGCCGGCCGTGTCGATGAGCACGAACGGCCGCCCGCCGCGCTCGAACGGCACGAACACGCTGTCGCGCGTCGTCCCCGGCGCATCGTGGGTGATGACGCGGTCTTCGCCGAGCAGGCGGTTGACGAGGGTGGACTTCCCGGCATTCGGTCGGCCGATGATCGCGATTCTCACCGCCCCCCGGTGGCCGGCCGCCTGCGCCGCGTCCGTGTCGTCGAGCCCGTCCCGCTCCTCCGGTACGAGTGCCCGGACGAGGGCGCCGAGCCCGCGCCCGTGGGCGGCCGAGATCGGGGTCGGGGCATCGAGACCGAGCGCGTGGAACTCCGAGAGAGCCGTCCGCTCGTCCAGGCCGTCGGTCTTGTTGACCGCGAGGACGATCGGCTTTCCGAGCCGCCGGATGCGGTCCGCGATCGCATCGTCGGCCGCGGTTCGTCCCGCCCGCGCGTCCGTCATCAGGACGATCCGGTCCGCTTCGTCGAGCGCGCGCCGGACCTGGTCCCCGACGCGGGTGGCGAGGTCCTCGGATTCGCCGGTGAGCCCACCGGTATCCACCACGATGAACCGGCCGCCGTGGCGCCGGGCGGTCCCGTAGCGGCGGTCGCGGGTAAGGCCCGGACGGTCGGCGACGATGGCGTCCCGGGTGCCGGTGAGCTGGTTGAACAGGGTCGACTTCCCGACGTTGGGCCGCCCCACGATGGCGATTACGGGAAGCATGGGGGAAGCAAGGCGGGGACGGGTCCCGGCGCGGGTTACCGGACCCTGAACGCGGTGAGCCTTCCCCCTCCCCAGTAGGCGATGAGCGCGTCGCCGTGGCGGGCGGGAGGGCCCGCGATCCGCCCCGCGCCCGACCGGGTGCGAGCCGCCGGCCGGCCGTCCTCGCGCCGCAGCCAGTGGACGTAGCCCTCGCGGTCGGTCAGGGCGACGAACGGGCCATGCACGACCGGCCATGCCGGTCCGCGCCCGGCGAGCGACCCTTGCGTCCACACCCCCGCTCCGGAGATCCGGTCGAGGGCCTGGACCGCTCCGTCGGTGTCCGCGACGTAGAGAAGGTCGCCGTCGGCGGCGAGCCCGGATTGTGACGCGATGGCGCGCCGCCAGAGCGCCCGGCCGGTCTCGGCATCGAACGCCGCGACCGCGCGTTCGTAGCTCGCGGCGTACACCACGCCGCCCTCGACCACCGGATCGGTGTCGACGTCGGCCAGCCGTTCGAGCTCCGAGCGCCCGCGCGGGTCCGAGACGACGCCTTCCCAGAGGACTTCGCCGGTCGCGCTCCGCACGGCCGCGATCCGGCCGTTGTCGAACCCGGCGATCGCGACGCCGGACACGATGACGGGGGAGCTGGTGCCGCGTACCGAGAGGCTCGGCGCGCCTGCGTCGTAGCTCCAGCGTATCTCGCCCGAATCGGCGTCGAGCCCGAACAGCTTGCCGTCGAGGGTGCGCGCGACGACCCGGTCGCCGGCGACCCGGGGTCGGCTCAGGACCTCGCTGGTGAGCTGCGCCCGCCAGGCCACCGCGCCGGTCTCCGCCCGGAGGGCGATCACCTCCCCGTCCTCGGTGCCGGCGAGGACCAGGCCGGCGCCGGCCCCGACCCCGCCGGTGACGTCGGCGCCGGTATCGGTGCGCCACACGGAGCGCCCGCTCCCGGCGTCGTAGGCGGAGACCCGCCCGCGGGCGTCCGCGACGTAGATCCGGCCGTTCTCGGCCATGGGCGCGAGGACCAGCCAGTCGCGGCCCGTCCCGGAACCGGCGTCGGTGGACCACGGGGTCTCGACCGCCGCCAGCGGCTCGATCGGCGCGAGGCTGGGGATCTCGTCTTCCCGGTCTCCGCCGAGGATGGCGCAGCCCGAGAGCAGGACCGCGGCCCCCAGCGCGGGTAGCGCGCCGAGCTTCGCGGCGGGGCGCCGGCGCAGCCGCGGAGCGCTTCCCCCGTGGACTCGGAGGGAGCGTCCGGCGGCCGCCTCCGCCGGCCCGGATACGGGCGGCGAAGCGGCGGCCGGCGCCGTGCCGTGACGACCGTGCCACGGCGCTGCGGGCGGGTGGGCGTCCGCCGTCGAGGTTCGGCGGTCCGTGCGGTTCGGCGCGATGCTGTCGTTCATCATGGCTCTACGGGAGTGTTCAGGTGTCCGAGATCGTTCAGCTTCAGGGTAACCCGGTGCTGGCTCGCGGGCGAATCGGCGTATCCCTCGGCGGCCCGCTCCCACGCCTCGCGCGCCTTCTCCGCTTCGCCGCCGGCGTGGTGGACGTCTCCGCGGAGCTCGTCGCTCGCGGCCTTGAACGGCCCCGCCGGCGTCTCGTCGAGCAGGGCTTTCGCTTCGTCCCGGGCGCCGGACGCCCAGGCCGTCTCCGCGAGGCGCAGGCGGGCGACCTCGCGGAGCTCGGGGAGCTCGGCATGGTCGATGACCCACTTGAGGTGGGCCTTCGCCGCATCGGTCCGCCCTTCCATGATTTCCGACCTCGCGAGGAGCAGGGAGGCGGCGGCGGCGTAGGCGCGGCCGGCATGGTCGGAGAGGAGAGCGGACCCCGCTGCCCGGACGGCGGCGTGGTCACCGGCCGCGGCCGCTTCGCTCGCGGCCTGGAAGAGGGCCGAGGCCGCCTCCGCCTGGTCCTGCTCGTAGCCCTGCCAGAAGGTCCAGCCGGAGATCCCGGCGAGCCCGGCCACCACGCCGATGATCAGCGACCGACCGTGCTCGGACCACCAGGTCTTCAGGGAATCGAGCCGTTCCTCGTCCGTGCGATGTAGCTCCATGGGGTCCTCTCAGCTCTCTCCCGGGCCGCCGGGCGCAAGCCAGGCGGCGACCGCGTCCTTCAGGGCGGTGCGCGCAACGGTGCTCTGCGGGCGGTCCGCGCGCAAGGGCTTGATGCTCACTTCGCCCGCGGCCGCCTCCGCGTCGCCGACGATGACCGCGATCTCCGCCCCGCTGCGGTTGGCGCGGCGAAGCTTGGTCCGGAATCCGCCCTCCCCGGCGTCCAGCACCGCGCTCATCCCCGCATCGCGCAGCTCTTCGGCCACCGCCGGCGCGACGCGGGCCGCGGCCGGGCCGACCGCCGCCACCCACGCCGCGGGCGGGGCCGGCTCCGCGGTCGCCCCCGATTCCGAGAGCAGGGCCACGAGGCGCTCGATGCCGGCGGAGAACCCCACCCCCGGCGTCGGGGCGCCGCCGATCTCCTCGACGAGTCCGTCGTACCGTCCGCCCCCGCAGACCGCGTTCTGTGCGCCGAGGCGGTCGGTGGTCCACTCGAAGACGGTCTTCGTGTAGTAGTCGAGACCCCGCACCAGGCGGGGGTTGACGGTGGAGGGCACTCCGGCCTCCTCCAGCATCCCGCGGAGGGTGTCGAAGTGATCGCGCGATTCCGGGTCGAGGGCGTCCATCAGCCTCGGCGCCGCCTCGATGACCTCCCGCATGTCGGGGTTCTTGCTGTCGAGGACCCGCAGGGGGTTCGTATCCGCCCGGCGCCGGGAGTCCTCGTCGAGGTCCGCCCGCCGGTCGAGGAGGTACTCCGCGAGAAGCGAGCGATAGGCCCGGCGAGAGTCGGGCGTGCCGAGAGAGTTGAGCTCCAGACGCAGCCCGTCGAGGCCGAGACGCCGCCACAGGCGCGCGGTGAGCAGGATGATCTCCGCGTCCGCCTCCGGTCCGGAAGGCCCGAAGATCTCTCCGCCGAGCTGGTGGAACTGGCGGAACCGGCCCTTCTGGGGACGTTCGTGGCGGAACATCGGACCCATGTACCAGAGACGGTGGACGCCGAGGTGGATGAAGCCGTTCTCGATGCCGGCCCGCACGCAGCACGCGGTCTGCTCCGGGCGCAGCGTGAGGCTGTCCCCGTCACGATCGGCGAAGGAATACATTTCCTTCTCGACGATGTCGGTCGCCCCTCCGATCGAGCGGACGAAGAGCTCGGTGCGTTCGAGGAGGGGGGTGCGGATCTCCTCGAACCCGTAGTCGTCGAGCACCGCGCGCGCGGTCGCCTCGAAGCGCTGCCACAACGCGATCGGTCCGGGGAGGAGATCGTGCATCCCCCGCACCGACGCGAGCGGCTTGCGGGGCAGTTCGGCCGAGGCGGGCATCGAAGCCACCGGCCGCTCAGGAGCCGAGCCGGAACCGGGCGGTGCCGGTATCCTGCTCGACGTGGGGCGAGAGGTCGAAGGGCACGCCGTTGTACTCGATCTCGATCCCGCTCGCGTAGCCCGCCACGATCCGTACGGGCGGCACGGCGGAGAGCTCGAGGACCGTGCCGGCGGACGCGAGGTTGCGGTAGATGAGGCGCTGTTCGGCGTCGCGGATCATGAGCCAGCAGTCTTCGTGGACCCGGATGACGAGCGAGGCCGGCTCCCCGGCCGCTCCGGCGGGAGGCCGCTCCGCCTCGCCGGAGGGGCCCGGTTCGACCGTTTCCGGGGGGGCGGGGGCCGATCCCGGGACTTGGTCCGAAGCGTCCTCCGCCGGCGCTCCGGCACCCTCGGCCTCGGGTGGGACGCTCTCCGCCGGCGCTCCGGCATCCTCGGCCTCGGGTGGGGTGTCCTCCGCCGGCGCCCCGGAATCCGTTACCGGGGCGGGCGCGGGCTCCGCCGGCTCGGCGCGGGCGGGGACCGGCGGGGGCTCGCCTTCGGGAGCGTCCGCCGCGTCCTCGCGGCCGGGCAGCTCCACCGGCCCGGCTTCGCCGCCCGGGGCCGGGGACTCGGCCGGTTCACCGGGACCTTCACCGATACCGTGAGGAACGCCTGCCTCGTCCGGCTGCTCCACGGCGGGGCTCGACATCCCCCCGTCCTCCGTCCACTGCTCCCGCCACCAGAGCGCGCTGAGAGCGATGAGCACCGCGATCACGACGAGGGTCGTGATCGTGACGGTGAACTCCGAGCCGCGGGCCGTCGTCGGGGTGGTGTCCTGCGAGTGGAGCTGCGGCGGGCCGAAGCCTCGCCGGTCGTATGCTTCGAGGAGCGGTTCAGAGTCGATCCCGACGAGCCGCGCGTAGCTGGTCAGGTACCCGCGCAGAAAGACCGAAACCGGGAAGAGGTCGAATCGGTCGGCCTCCAGGTTCTCGATGTGATGGCGGCTGAGGCGCATCCGCTCCGCGACGTCCGCGATCGAGAATCCGGCCGCCTCGCGCGCGTCTCGGAGCATCGCGCCGATGTTCTCCGGCGCGGCCTCGTTCTCGTCCAGCAGTTCGGAGACGGCCATCGCGGGGCTAGCGTGCCGGCAACGCGAGGGCGCCCGCTCCGGGCGTCCGGCGAGCGTACATCGACCGCGTCCGGCGTTCGCGCGGAGGGAACATCATGACACCGCGGCCGGGGCGCCCCGGCGGACGCGGGCCGCGCGGGCGATCACCTCTCCGGCGAGCTGCCCGCACGCCGCGTCGATGTCGTCGCCTCTCGGGCGCCGGGTGATGGCGACGATCCCCGCCGCGTTCAGCCGCTCCCGGAACCCGTCGATCACCGTCTCGGGCGATCGGCGGAAAGGGGCCCCGGGAAAGGGGTTGAAGGGGATCAGGTTGACCTTCGCGGGAACCGGGCGGAGCAGCGCAACGAGGGCGCGCGCGTGCTCGGGCGAGTCGTTCACGCCGTCGAGCATGACGTACTCGAAGGTGATCTTCTGTTTCGGGTTCGCTTGCGCGTACCGCCGGCAGGCCGCCAGCAGCTCCGCGATGGGGTACTTGCGGTTGATGGGCACGAGGCGGTCGCGCAGCGCGTCGTCGGGTGCATGAAGGGACACCGCGAGGCTCACCGGAGCGCGGCGGGCGAGCCGGTCGATGGCCGGCACGACCCCCGCCGTGCTCAGCGTCACCCGCCGCCGCGCGAACCCGTAGGCCAGGTCCTCGAGCATCAGATCGATAGCCTCGGTCACCGCGTCGAAGTTGAGCAGCGGCTCCCCCATTCCCATCAGCACGACGTTCGTCAACGGACGGTCGAGCTCGCGCACCGCCAGCCAGACCTGGCCCGCGATCTCGGCCGCGGTGAGGTTCCGGTTGAAGCCCTGCCTTCCGGTGGAGCAGAACGCGCAGTCGAGCGGGCAGCCTACCTGGGACGACACGCACAGGGTGCCGCGTCGTCCTTCGGGGATGAACACCATCTCGACGCAGTTGCCGGAATCGACCCGCAACAGCCACTTGCGCGTGCCGTCGGCCGAGGTGCGGTGCGCCTCCACGGCCGGCGCCCGGATCTCCGCGACCTCCGCGAGGCGCTCGCGCAGCGCGCGGCCGAGGTCGGTCATGGGCTCGAAGTCGCTCGCCCCCCGGGCGTGGACCCACTTGAGGACCTGGCGGGCCCGGAAGGGGCGTTCGCCGAGCGACGTGAAGAACGATTCGAGCTGCGGGCGGGCCAGGCCGAGCAGGTTGACCCGTTCCGCGGCGCCGGGGCCGGAGGCGGGGCCCGGGCGCTCCGGGAGCGGCTCGACGGTGACCGGCTGCGGGATCATCGGGAGCGGGACTGGATCTCGTCCGGGGTGAAGAAGAAGGCGATCTCCTCCTTCGCGGTCTCCGGCCCGTCGGAGCCGTGCACGGCGTTCTCGTCGATGGAGCGGGCGAAATCGGCGCGAATGGTTCCCGGCGCGGCTTCCGCGGGGTTCGTCGCGCCCATGATCTCGCGGTTCCTGGCGATGGCGCCTTCGCCCTCGATCACCTGGACCATGACCGGACCGGAGGTCATGAACGCGACGAGGTCCTCGTAGAACGGCCGCTCGCGGTGCACCGCGTAGAACGCCCGCGCCTGGGCTTCGGTCGCATGCAGCATGCGGGCGGCGACGATCCGGAGCCCCACCTCCTCGAAACGCGAGTAGATCGCGCCGATGCGGTCGGCGGCTACCGCATCGGGCTTGATGATGGACAACGTACGTTCGGCGGCCATGGAGGCGGTCTCTTGCGAGGAGGCGGTTTCACCGGCGGCTTGGGGATCTCCTGTCCCGAGCGCGAACACGGCCGCCGTCGGTTCGACCAATTCTAGCAGGAGCGGGCGGGGAAGCCGCGACGAAGATCGAAACGCGGGAACGCCTCTCGAATGCCCCGTTCGCGTCCCGTTCGCAGTGGAGCCGAGTCGGCGCGAAGCGGTGATGCGGTGCGTGCCGGCGGGAAGCCGGCGGGTCCGGAGGTCAGACGCCGAAGCTCTCGCCGCAGCCGCACTCATGCTTGACGTTGGGGTTGTGGAATACGAAGCCCTCGTTCAGCCCTTCGCGCACCACGTCCACCTCGGTGCCGTCGAGGAGGGGGAGGCTGTCCGCGTCCACGACGACCTTCACCCCGCGGCTCTCGCAGATCCGGTCCGACTCGGAGATGGCATCCGCTACTCCGGTTACGTAGGCAAAGCCCGAGCAGCCGCTCTTGCGGATGCCGAGGCGAAGCCCGAGCCCCGTCTCGCGGCCCGCGAGAAAGCGCTTGACGCGGTCGGCGGCGGAGGTGGTGAGGTGGATGGTCATGGTGGGGGCCTTGCCGGAGTCGGGATTCAGATGGGGGCGCCGGTCCGATCGTCAAGTGCCTGCGGCCGCGGCGGCGCGACGGGCTGGCACTGGCGGTGCTGGCGGGCCGCCACCTCGCGGACCCGCTTGCGCTCCACGAGGTCGTCGAGATGGATGTCCCCGAGGAACTCCCGGATGTGGAGGCTGAGATTCGGTCCACAGATCGTGGGTGAGGCAGCGTGCGTCGCTCTGGCAGTTCTCGCGCCCGCCGCACCGGGTGGCGTCCACCGTCCGGTCCACGGCCACGATCACGTCGGCGACGGCCACCCGCGAAGGAGGCTGGCACAGCCGATAGCCGCCGCCCCGGCCGCGGGTGCCGGCGACGAGCCGCGCCTTGCGCAGGCGGGCGAAGAGCTGCTCGAGGAACGCGAGCGAGATCCCCTGGCGGTGTGCGATGTCGGTGAGCGCCACGGGGCCATCTCCATCGTGGAGAGCGAGATCGAGCATGGCCGTGACCGCGTATCGACTCCGGGTGTTGAGTCGCATGTCGTCCGGGGCGATGAATCGGGGGGACCGGCAAAGTCACACATCCCGGCGGCCCAGTCAAGTGAGGGGCCGGAGGGGGCTTCGTGCGGGAAGGGGGCTCGGTCGCCGGGGGCGAAGCGCCGCGTCCGGGCGGCGGGGTGAGGACGCGCGTCCCCGGGGCGGACCGATGCCGGCCGGCGGGACCGCTCAGGCCGCCGTCCGGCGCAGCCACCACCAGCCGAGAAGGCCGAGGGCCGCGACCGGGGCCGCCGCCGCGAGCGGCGCGAACCAGTCGTACACGACGCCCATCTGGCTGACCACCTTCTGGAGGATGTGGAAGCCGATCCCGAGTGCGGCCCCGACCACGATGCGGGACCCGAACCCCGCCCGCCGGAGCGGCCCCAGCACCAGCACCACCGCGGTGAACAGCATCGCCGCGGTGGAGAACGGGGCCATGAGCCGGCCCCACAGGGCTGCATCGTAGTGCGCCGTTCTGAGGCCGTTCTCGCGCAGGTAGCGCATGTAGGAAACGATCTCGGGCAACGACAGCCACCCCGGACGGGCGGCGAGCCGATCGATCTGGTCCGCGCCGGCCGGCAGCCGCTGCAGTATCGACGCGACCCGCCTCGTCTCCACGCCGTCGTTCCACAAACGGCTGATCTCGACCTCCTCGAGGCGCCAGAGACCTTCCTTCGCGTCGCTCCCGGGCGGGCCGGAAGCCTTCTTCGGGGCCGCGAGGGAAGACGCACGGCGAGCCCGCCAGGCGGCGGCGAGCCGGCCGGCCTCGTTGAACTCGAACATGCGCACGTCGCGAAGCTGTCCGTTCGGCAACACCTCGCCGAAATGCAGGAACCGGCGCCCGTCCCGGCCCCAGAAACCGGTCCCGGACCGGGCCCCCGCCTGTCCGGTCAGGGCGGCGGTCCGCCAGTCGTGCGCGAGCCGTTCCGCCGGCGGTGCGAGCCATTCTCCGATCACGATCCCGACCGCGATGACCAGCGCGCCCGCCTGCATCGCCGCGCCGATGATCCGGGCGATCGGGGCGCCGGCCGCGCGCATCGCGGTGAGCTCCGAGCCGTGGGCGAGCCGCCCGAGGCCGAGCAGCCCTCCGATGAGGGTGGCCGCGGGCAGCAGGGCGTACATTCGGCCCGGCATGCGCATGACCACGAACGCGAGCGCCGCCGTGTAGTCGAAGTCGCCGCGGCCCACGTTGTCGAGATCGATGATGAGGTCGCCGATGAAGAACAGCGAGACGAGTCCGGTGAAGACGACGAGGATCCCGGCGAGCACGTGCCGGGCGATGTAGAGGTAGAGGATCATCCCCGCATCCGTCTCCGGCTTCGCAGCGGACCCAGGGTGCGGAGGAAGAGGAAGGCCGCGGCGGCCGCGAAGCCGGCGTGTACCGGCCACACCCCGATCCCGGGCGGCAGGTCGCCAGACTGAATCGCTCCGGTAGCGCCGATCACCAGGCCGAGATAGGCGAGGTAGCACACGGCCCCGAGCAACAGGCTGTCGAACCGGCCCCGGGACCTGCCCGAGAGGGCGAACGCGACTCCCGCGAGCACGAGCGTCAGCACCGGCTGCGACAGGCGCCACTGGAGCTCGGCGGACGCAACCCGATCGGTGCGGCTCGCGGCCCACAGCCGCAGGGTCGACATCGTGTCCGCCCGGTCCCGGGCCGTGCGGGCCTCCGTCTCCCGGATGCGCACCGTATAGCGCCGGAAGCGGGTCGCCGACCATTCGCCCCCGCCGGGGGTCCCCACGTAGCGGCGGCCGTCCTCGAGCACCACGTACCGGCCGTCCGTCTCGGAGACGTAGCGGGCGTTCGGGGCCAGGATTACCTCGTCCATCTCGCCATGGGATGCGTGCATGAACACCCGCTCCATCGTGCGGTCTGCGCCGGTGATGCGTTCGACGTAGAAGACGGGGTCGGCGCGGCCGAAGTGCATGAAGCGCTCCGCGACGATCCGCGAAAGATCCGCCGAGTCGCGGGCGTGCACCTTCAGCGACTCGAATCGTTCGCTCACCAGCGGGGCGGCCGCCAGGGACAGCACGCCCGAGGTTGCCGCGAATCCGAGCCCGATGGAGAGCATCGTGCCGGCGAGCGCGCCCCGGCTCAGTCCGCTCGCGGTCATCGCGACGATCTCGTGATCGCGGTTCAGCCGCCCGAGAGCGAGGACGAGCCCCGCGAACAGGCTGGCCGGAAGCAGCGGGGTCAGGGCGTCGACGCACTTGAGGGCGACGAGCTCGAGGATGAACGCGCGTCCGATCTGCCCCGCCGCGGCGGCGGCCAGGTAGTTGGCGAACCGGGCCGCGATGACGACCAGCATCAGGGTGGCGAGCACGGCCGCGAACGCGAGGACCGTTTCGCGCACGAGGTAGCGGCGCAGGATCATCGAGTCTCCGTTGCCGCGGGCGAAACCGGGACTTTGCGCGAAATGCGAGCTAGACTTCGCGGATTCACCGGATCACCAAAGGGTTGCCGGTCTTCGGCGGCCGCACCACCATCGGGCGCGAGGACTCCCGGATCGAACGACGGGCGCGAGCCTACAGCATACGGGAAACGAGGCCGAGTTGATGGTCGAATTCTCTACCGCACGTATCAATCCGCTCTCGAGGCGGACCGACTGCCTCGTGCTCGGGGTGTACGAACGGCGCGAGTTGACCCCTTCCGCCGGGGAGGCGGACGAGGCGACGGGCGGAGCGCTCGGCCAGTTGCTCGCGGACGGCGACCTCTCCCCGGCCGCCGGCTCGACCGCCCTCGTGCACCGCCCGCGGGGCCTGCCGGCCAAGCGGGTGCTGCTCGTGCGGCTCGGGGATCGGTTCGGTCTCGACGACCGCGCCTTCCGGCGGGCGGCCCGGGCGGCCGCACGGGCGGTTGCGGGCACCGGGTCTCGCGGGGCCGCGGATTTCCTCGCCGAGGCGGACGTGCGGGGCCGCGAAGACGCCTGGCGGATCCGCTGCATCGCGGAAGCCTACGGCGATGTCGCGTACCGGTTCGACGAAGGCAAGTCCGAGAAGGACGGCACGCCCCGCCCACGCCTGCGGCGCGTGGCGGTCCACTCGTCCGGCGGCGGTCCCGGCGCCCGCGCCGGCGCGCGCCGCGCGCTGGCCGAAGCGGCCGCGATCGATGGCGGGAAGCGTCTCGCCCGCGACCTCGGCAACCGGCCCGGCAACGTGTGCACGCCGTCTCATCTCGCGGACTGCGCGGTCGCCCTCGCGGGTGAGTTCGAGGCGGTGTCCACCGAAGTCCTCGAGGAGGAGCGGATGCGCGAGCTCGGCATGGGCGCCCTGCTCGCGGTCGCGCGCGGGAGCCGGCAGCCGCCGAAGCTCATCGTCGTCGAGTACGCCGGAGGGGACCGGGACGAAGCGCCGATCGTCCTGGTCGGAAAGGGCGTGACGTTCGACTCCGGCGGCATCTCCATCAAGCCGGCCGCGGCCATGGACGAAATGAAGTTCGACATGTGCGGGGCGGCGAGCGTGCTCGGGGCGGTCCGGGCGGCGGCGCAGCTCGGCCTCCCCCTCAACGTGACGGCCATCGTCCCGGCGGTCGAGAATCTTCCCGACGGCCAGGCCTGCAAACCGGGCGACGTCGTGACCTCGCTTTCCGGCCAGACCATCGAGGTCCTCAATACCGATGCCGAGGGACGGCTCATTCTGTGCGACGCGATCGGCTACGCGGAGCGCTACGATCCGGATACGGTCATCGACGTCGCCACCCTCACCGGTGCGTGCATCATCGCGCTCGGCCACGTCGCGAGCGGCCTTTTCACGAATTCCCGCGAGCTCGGCGACGCCTTGCTGGCGGCCGCCGAAAGCTCCGGCGACCGTTGCTGGGAGCTTCCGGTGTGGCCGGAGTACGAGGAAGCGCTGAAGAGCAACTTCGCGGACGTCGCCAACGTCGGCGGCCGGGCGGCGGGATCGGTGACGGCAGCGGTCTTTCTCTCCCGCTTCGCGCGCGAGCGGCGCTGGGCGCACCTCGACATCGCGGGCACCGCGTGGGAGAGCGGAAAGAACAAGGGATCGACCGGACGCCCGGTACCGCTTCTCGTCCAGTACCTCATCGACCGGGCGCGACGGTAGCGCCGTTGGACGCGCCACGGATCGATTTCTATCTCCTCGAGGCGCCGGAGGCCCCCGCGAGCGACGCGACCGCGTGCCGGATCGCGGAGAAGGCTTGGCGCCACGGCCACCGGGTGCACCTGCACGCCGACTCGCCGGAGTCGGCCCGGCGCCTGGACGACCTGCTCTGGACCTGGCGGGACGAGAGCTTCGTTCCCCACGCGGTGTGCGGCGCGAACGATGCCGCGGGCGGGGTCTCGGTCACGATCGGTTGGGGCGCGCTGCCCGAGTTCGCCGGCGACGTCCTTCTCAACCTCGACTCTCGCGTGCCGGACGGCTTCGAGCGCTTTGCGCGGATCGCGGAGGTCGTCGGCGGAGCGGACTCCGCCCGGGACGACGGCCGCGAGCGATTTCGCCGGTACCGCGCGCATGGCTGCGAGCTCCGGACCCACCGGCTCTGAGCCCGATGGCCCGCGAGCGGAGCAGGAACAGGCCGAAAGAGCGCGGCCGGACGGCTGGGCCGGAATCGCCGCCCGACCCGATCGGCCGGCTCGATGACGTGCTCGCGACGCTCGAGCAGATGCTCGACGGCCGCGGGGTGCCGCCGGCGCCGGGCCCGGGCGGGACCGCCGGCCGGGAGAGCCCGGCCGAGGAACGCGCGGGCCCGGAGACGCTCCCCCTGCTCCGGGACGTGGTGCCGTCGGCCGTCACCGACCGCTCGGAATGGGTGGCCGGCGAGTCCGATCCCCATCGGCCGATGGCGGGCACGCCGCCGGTGACCGCGGACCGCATACCCCTGTCGCTCGGGTTCGAGTTCATCGCGGACGAACCCCTTCCCCGCATCGGCGATCTCGACCTCGGCCTCGAGTCCCCGGTGGACGACCCGGTGGACGATCCGGGCGGCGAGCGCTACGGCGACGCACCGCCGCCGTCGCTGGACCCCGAGGTCTATCGTCACCTCATCGACCGGCTCGCGAACGAGATCGACGTCATCGTCCAGACCGGCACCGAAGAGGCGATGCAGCGTGCGGCGGCGGATATCGCCGCCCAGGTCCGCGAGCACGTCGCGATCATCCTCCCGGAGGTCATCGAGGAGCTCGTCCGGATGTCGAGCCGGCCGCGCGACTGAGCCCCTCCGGCTCCTTCGTCTCCGCCTTCGTTCCCCGTCTTTCGGTTCTGCAGTACCCATCACATGGAAACGACCTACGATCCCCACCGCATCGAGAGCGGTGTGTACGCGGCCTGGGAAGAGGGCGGCCGGTTCGCGCCGCGCGGCCAGGGCCGGCCGTACTGCATCATGATCCCGCCGCCGAACGTGACCGGAACCCTGCACATGGGGCATGCGTTCCAGGACACGATCATGGACACCCTCATCCGCTACCACCGCATGCGCGGTTTCGACACCCTGTGGCAGATGGGGGCGGACCACGCCGGGATCGCGACCCAGGTAGTGGTCGAGCGCCAGCTCGAAGCCGAGGGGAAGGACCGGCGGGCGCTCGGGCGCGAGGCGTTCGTCGAGCGGGTGTGGGACTGGACCCGGGAGTCGGGTGGAACCATCCGCCGCCAGCTTCGCCGCCTCGGCGCCTCCGTCGACTGGGACACCGAGCGGTTCACCCTGGACGAAGGGCTCTCCGAAGCGGTGCTGGAGACCTTCGTGCGGCTCTACGACAAGGGGCTCATCTACCGCGGCCGGCGGCTCGTGAACTGGGACCCGGTGCTGCGTACCGCCGTCTCGGACCTCGAGGTGAAATCGGAGGAAGAGGACGGCCACCTCTGGCACATCCGTTATCCGCTCTGCGACCCGCCGCGCGACGGGACCGACTGCGTCACCGTGGCGACCACCCGTCCCGAGACCATGCTGGGGGACGTGGCGGTGGCCGTCCACCCCGACGATCCGCGCCATGCGGATCTCGTCGGACGGGAGGTCGAGCTTCCGCTCTGCGATCGCCGGATCCCGGTCATCGCGGACGAGTCCGTGGTGCCGGAGTTCGGCACCGGCTGCCTCAAGATCACCCCCGCCCACGACTTCAACGACTACGCGGTCGGCGAGCGCCATCGGCTGCCCTCGATCGACATCTTCACCGAAGTGGCCTCCCTCAACGAGAACGCGCCGGAGGTCTACCGCGGACTCGACCGTTTCGCCGCCCGCGAACGGATCGTGGCGGACCTCGAGGAAGCGGGGCTGCTCGATCGGGTGGAGACCTGCCGCCACCAGATCCCGCGCGGCGAGCGGACCGGCGCGGTGGTGGAGCCGCGCCTCACCGCGCAGTGGTTCGTGCGCGCCGCCCCGCTCGCGGAGCCGGCCATCCACGCCGTCGAGACCGGGGCGGTGCGCTTCGTGCCCGAGAACTGGGCCAGGGTCTACTTCCAGTGGATGCGCGACATCGAGGACTGGTGCATCAGCCGCCAGATCTGGTGGGGCCACCGCATCCCGGCCTGGTACGACCCGGACGGCAACATCCACGTGGGAAGGAGCGAAGCGCAGGTCCGGGAGCGCCACGGTCTCGGGCCGGACATCCCGCTGGAGCGCGACCCGGACGTGCTCGACACCTGGTTCTCGTCCGCCCTGTGGCCGTTCTCGACCCTGGGATGGCCGCGGGAGTCCGAGCGGCTCGCCGGGTTCTACCCGACCAGCGTTCTCGTCACCGGGTTCGACATCATCTTCTTCTGGGTCGCCCGGATGATCATGATGGGCGTCGAGTTCATGGACGACGTGCCGTTCGAGCACGTGTACATCCACGGCCTCGTGCTCGACGCGGACGGGGAGAAGATGTCGAAGTCGAAGGGGAACATCCTCGATCCCCTGGACCTCATCGACGGCATCGACCTCGAGTCGCTGGTCGTCAAGCGGACCACCGGGCTCATGAAGCCGGCAGATGCGCCGCGCATCGCCGAGGCGACCCGCCGGCAGTTTCCGGACGGGATCCCGGCGTACGGAACGGACGCGCTGCGCTTCACGTTCTGCTCGCTCGCGACCAACGGGCGCAACATCCGCTTCGACCTCGGCCGTATCGAAGGAAATCGGAACTTCTGCAACAAGCTCTGGAATGCGGCCCGTTACGTGCTGCGAAACGCCGCGCCGGGCGGCGGGTCGGAGCCGCCGGAGGATGCCGCTCCCGGCGTTCGCGACGGGCATGGTCTTCCCTGCGGGCGGGACGGCGGGCTGGGGGCCGTGCCTGCGGTCGCCGATGGGCGCGATCTGCCCGACCGTCGGGGCGACGGGCCGGGGGCCGTGCCCTGGGCCGCGGACGGGGGCGATCCACCCGACCGGCGGGGCGGGTCGGAGGTTGTGCCTTGTATCGCGGATGGAAGCGATCCATCCGATCGGCGGGGCAGGTCGGACGTTGTTCCATGTATCGCGGACAGGTGGATCCGATCGCGGCTCGTCGCCCTCGCGGAGCAGGTGCGCGACGGCTTCGAGACCTACCGCTTCGACTACGTCGCGAGCAGCCTCTACGACTTCACGTGGAACGAGTTCTGCGACTGGTACCTGGAGCTGACCAAGCCGGTGCTGGCCGGGACGGGCGTGCCGGAGGCGGCGCGCGAGTCCACCCGCCGGACCCTGGTGGAGGTCTTCGAGACCCTGCTCAGGTTCCTGCACCCCATCATGCCGTTCGTCACCGAGGACCTCTGGCGCCGGGTCGCCCCGGCGGCCCGGATCGAGGGCGAGACCGTCATGCTCCAGCCCTGGCCCGAGCCGGGGGAAGCGGACCCCGCGGCGGAGGCGGAGGTCGAGTGGATCAAGACGTTCGTGCTCGCGGTCCGCCACGTGCGGGGCGAGGTGGAGCTCGCGCCCGGCCGCCGGGTCGCGGTCTGCCTGCAGGGCGGTGATGCACTCGATGCCGAACGGGTCGACGCCCACCGGGAGCTGCTGGAGAGCCTCGCGCGTCTCGAAGGGTTCACGTGGCTCGACCCGGACGCGCCGCCTCCGCCGGGGGGGGCGGCGTTCGCGGGGGCGCTCAAGATCCTGCTTCCGTTCGAGGGCACCGTGGACCTCGCGGCGGAGCGTGCGCGCCTCGAGCGCGAGATCGAGAAGCGGGAGCGGGACCTCGGACAGGTCGAGGCGAAGCTCGCGAACGAAGCCTTCGTGACGCGGGCTCCCGCCCCGGTAGTCGAGAAGCAGCGGGAGCGGGCGGAGGAGCTCGGGAGGACGGTCGGCCGGCTCCGCGACCAGGTCGAGCGACTGGCCCGGGCGGGGTGAGTTCCCGGACCTATCCCGCCGCCCCGGTCCCCGCCGTCGGCGCCCTGGTCGTCCACGACGGCGCGGTGCTCCTGGTGCGCCGCGGCCGCGCGCCGAGCCGGGGCGTGTGGGCGGTCCCGGGCGGTCGCGTCGAGCTCGGAGAGACCCTGGCGCACGCCACGGAGCGCGAGGTGCGCGAGGAGACGGGAGTCCGGGTCCGGGCCGGGGAGCCGGTCTGGTCGTTCGACTCGGTGATCCGCGACGAGGAGGGGCGAGTCGCCTACCACTACGTCATCGTGGACCTCCTGGCCGAGTACGTGGCCGGAGAGCCGCGCGCCAGGGACGACGCCCTGGAGGCCCGTTGGGCCCGGCCCGGGGATCTCTCCGATCTCACGGTCAGCGCTCCGACCCTCGAGCTCCTCGAACGCATCGGCTTCCTGTCCCCCGGCGACCCCGTGCCTTGACCCCAGCCTCCTTCCTGTCCCCCGGCGACCCCGTGCCTTGACCCCAGCCTCCTTCCTGTCCCCCGGCGACCCCGTGCCTTGACCCCAGCCTCCTTTCTGTCCCCCGGCGATCCCGCGCCCTGACCGCAGTCTCCTTCCGCAAGCCCCGCGACCGGCCGGTCTGCCCGCCGCCGCCCCGACCCCCCTCTCCCCCGCCCCGCAACCGCGGCAGCGACCCGGACGCGACCAACCGGCCTCCGGCCACCCGCCGCCCGAGCCGGTCCGTCCCGGTCTCGTCGCCCATGGCCCGGCCACCCGTGAAGAGGGGGCGGCTTCGCGCCATCGGTGCCCCGACCGCCGTTGCCTTCCGGCGTGCGTCGGGCGTACGATGGGCGCACGCGGCGAACGACCTCCAACCACGGACGGAGAATCGGCACCATGAGCCACCAATCCGCCGCGGCCCAGCCGCAATCTCTTCCTGCGGGCGAGTCCCGCGAGCATCGGGACCTTGGACGCGAAGTGAGCGAGACTCGCGGCGAGTTCCGATCCCTCAAATGGGCCTCGGCCCTTGCCTTCGTCGCCATCGTCGGCACCATGGGCTTCTTCTACCAGGCGCTCGACACGTTCGACGAAGGTCAGAAGGACATTCGCCAGAGCCTCGGGGCCATCTACCAGCAGACGATCACGCTGGGTGAACGGCTGGATCGCCAGTACGAGCGCCTGGACCGCCAGGATGGCCGGCTGCGTCACGTCGAGCACGGGTTCGTCGAGGTCAATGGCCGGCTGGACCAGATGGATGGGCGGCTGCGTCACGTCGAGAACGGGCTCGTCGAGGTCAACGGCCGGCTGGAGCAAATGGATGGCCGGCTCGCCAACGTCGAGGAGCTGCTTCGCGTGCTCGTGGCGAGGTCCGCCGACCCTTCCTGACCGGGGCGCGGCGCCCCGCTCCGGGCCGGTTCCGCCAAGCCGCGGCCGCAGGTCCGTCTCGCCCTGCCCCCGGCCCTCGCCGCGGGGCGACCGGGGGAGGCAGGGGACGAGCCGGCGGACCGGTCGCCGGACGGGCGGTGCTGCTATCCTCGATGCCATGGAAATGAAGGGCTTCTTCGCCGGCCTGGATTCGCGGCTCGCCGAAGCGAGGTGCGCGGACGAGAGGGAGTACGAGCGGTTCTTCGCGGAGGTGGCCCCCCGGTTGAAGATGGCAAGGGAACTCGACCTCGAGCTCGACCGGCACCTCGCACGGCGATTCAACACCTTCGACTATCTGCGGACGGATGAGCTGGGCCTTTCCAGAGTCATCGCGGACCTTCTCGACCCGGGAGCAAGCCACGGTCAGGGTACCCTGTTCCTCCAGGCATTGTTGGAAGAGCTGAAGGGATTTCCGCTGCGATCCGACCTCGACGAGTGTCGGACTTCAGTCGCTGTCGAGCACAAGATTCCCTCCGGACGGCTGATTGATGTCGTCGTCCGAATCGACGCGCCGGACGGAGAGGCATTCTGCCTTGCTGTGGAGAACAAGCCTTACGCGCCAGACCTGAACAACCAGGTCAAGGACTACCTCAAGCACCTCGAAAAGAAGTACGGTGACCGGTTCCTTCTGCTCTACTTTTCACCCACCGGCAAAGGTCCGTCCGAGCAGAGCGTTGACCCGCAGGATCTCGAGGCGAAATGGAAAGGCCGCTTTGGAATCGTTCCGTACCATGAAGGCGAAAAGGAGCGACCGGACGAATTAGACGCCTTTCGCTTCCCCTTTTCGCTCGCCGACTGACTTGAGGGGTGCGGGAAGCGGTGTAAGGTCGACCGGCTGCGCTGGTTTCTGCGCGACGCCGAGCTGTATTTTCAACAGATTGGAGGGAAGACCATGACCACCGACAGCGAGATCAAGGCGGTCCGAGACTTTGCGTTGTCGGATCCGCGCTGTTTGCGTACCGCCTTGGCGATTTACGATTCCTGGCCAGAGATCAAGAAAAAGGTGTGTGAGGATTTCCTGAGAAGATTGTGCATTCGGGTCCAGCACCTTAAGCATCCCCTCATATTTTCACAAGATGGCGAACATTCTCTTGTATAGCCTGTGTTCGGCCAGCATGGCGGCGAATTCGTCGAGCAACGGTCGCAATCGTTCCGGTGGCCAGTTGGGAATATGTTCATAGAGCATGTGCCCTTGGCGAAACAACGAATGGGTGCGATGTTTCACGGTATTGACCTTCAACCACCGGTCATAGCCGATACGCTCTCCGGCGGCCCCGAGCAATGACAACAACGCAATTGCCAATACACTGAGCAACAACAGCCGGTCGCGGCGCTCGGGGCACGAGGTACGCATCGACGACAAGCCAAGGCCATAGCGCCGGTCCTTCAGGTCGCGAAAGCTCGTTTCGATCCCCCACCGTTTTGCGTAGTATTGGATGAGGAGCCGGGGTGCGGCGTTTCGGTCACTGGCCACCAGACACCAAGTGTCCTTCATGTTCTTGTCGCGCAAGCAAACGACCGTGCCGACGGGCAGCTGGTGAGCGTCGGTGATGTGGGCAGCTCGCAACGTGCGGGTTCGCCCGGCCGGGCCGACCCATTGCGACGCCAAGCGCCGCTCCCCGCTCTCACTGGTGACATAGTAGCTTGCGGGCAGCCGAATCACATAGCCGAATCCCAGCTCTTCGTCCAGGTTTTTGAACAAGTTACAGTCTGCAAACCCCCGGTCCGCGACCACCGTCACCTCTACCCCATCGGGCACCACCTCCGAGAACCGATACAGCAACTCGTCCTCATAACGGTTGCGGTTGTCCTTCAACGTCGCCGTCGATACCGTCTCCCACATCAGGGCCGTGGCCCGGCCATGCTCGGTGAGCATCGACAACATCAACGTATCGTGCCCATCGCGAGCGAAGCTGGTCCAATCCAATGCCACCACGATCTCCTCTCGCGCTCCAATCACATGAGGCACCCAGTGCGAAAAGAAATCGTCCAATTCGATGGCGGTATTGCTGAGCAACCGGTCGACCTGCTTGACGCCGTGTTTGCTCAGGGTGCCACGGGCGTGGGCCAAACCTTGTCCAATGGCATGGACGGCCAAGGAGGCACTGGTCAGGACTCCGAGCGTACCGTAGGCGAGCGACAAGACCCGCTTGGCGTGCAGGTCGCCGTCGTACAGCTCGGTGATGAAGGAAATCAGATTGCGTATTCCGGTCGAAACCGATCACCCATTCCAGTCCAAACCGATCACTGATTCCATTCCAAGCCGATCACCGATTCCAGTCGATGCCGATCACTGATTCCAGTCCCATGCCGATCACTTTTGGGGTGGGCACTGGAACGGTGAGAGGGGTCTGAACACCGGAGCTCAACGACGCGGGACAACCGGGCGCACGTGGGACCCTTTCGACCTTTCGGGAGGGCGTCACGGTGGCACAGAGGAGGTTGTCGATGCGTAAGATTCGAGAGGCCCTGCGTCTGCACTACGACGCGGGATTGGGTGTCCGGGCGGTGTCGCGCAGCCTGAAGGCCTCGCCGTCGACGGTGAGGGAGTACCTGGTGCGCGCGAAGCTGCAGGGGCTGACTTGGCCGCTGCCCGAGTCGCTCGACGATGCGGGGTTGCTCCAGCGGCTGTATCCGACACCGGCGTCGAACTCCAGGGCTCTCCCGGTTCCGGACTGGAGCAAGGTCCACCGCGAGCTGCGTCGCAAAGGGGTGACGCTCGCACTGCTGTGGGAGGAGTACAAGACGGTTCATCCCGAGGGGATGCAATACAGCTGGTTCTGTGCGCGGTACCGGGCGTGGGCCGCGAAGGTCGACGTCGTGATGCGCCAGGAGCACCGTGCGGGCGAGAAGATGTTCGTCGACTACGCCGGGCACACGGTCGGGGTGGTGAACCGCGACACCGGAGAGCTTCGCGAGGCGCAGATCTTCGTCGCGGTGCTGGGGGCGTCGAACTACACCTACGCCGAGGCGACCTGGACGCAGACGCTGCCCGACTGGATCGCCTCGCATGTACGGGCGTTTGAGTTCATGGGCGGCAGCACGGAGTTGGTCATCCCGGACAACCTGCGCTCCGCGGTGAGCCGGGCGCACCGCTACGAGCCTGACACCAATCCCACCTACCACGACCTGGCCTGTCACTACGCAGTGGCCGTACTCCCGGCACGGGTGAAAAAACCGAGGGATAAGGCCAAGGCCGAGGTGGCAGTGCAGGTGGTCGAGCGCTGGATCCTGGCCGCGCTTCGCAACCGCACGTTCTTCTCGCTCGCCGAGCTCAACGCCGCGATCGCGAAGCTGCTGGAGCGGCTCAACAACCGCCCGTTCCGCAAGCTCCCGGGGTCGCGGCGCTCGCTGTTCGAGCAGCTCGACCGTCCCGCGCTTCGGCCCCTTCCCGCCGAGCGCTACGTGTTCGCCGAGTGGAAGAAGGCGCGGGTCAACATCGACTACCACGTCGAGGTCGACCGGCATTACTACTCCGTCCCCCACGCCCTGGTCGGGCGCCAGCTCGACGTGCGCCTGACCGCCACCACCGTGGAGTGCCTGTACCGCAGTGAGCGTGTCGCCAGCCACGTGCGCTCCCCCCTGCGAGGCCGTCATACCACCGCCGACGAGCATATGCCCGAGAAGCACCGAAAGATGGGCCAGTGGTCCCCCGAACGCTTCATCCGCTGGGCCACAACCATCGGACCGCAAACCGCGACCCTCATCGAAACGGTGCTTCGGTCCAGACGCCACCCCCAGCAGGCGTTCCGCTCGTGCCTGGGCATCCTGCGCCTGGCCGACAGCTACGGCGAGGAGCGCCTGGAGGCCGCCGCGGGGCACGCGGTCGCGCTCGGCGCCAACAGCTACCGCAGCGTCGAATCCATCCTCAACCACCGCCTCGACCAGCGCCCCAGCGAGCAGATCGAGCTCGGCCTCGCCATCGAGCATTCCAACGTTCGTGGCGCGAGCTATTACAACTGACAGGAGACACGACATGTTGACTCATCCCACCGTGGACAAGCTCCACCAACTGCGCTGCGCCGCCATGGCCAAGGCCCTGGCCGAGCAGCTCGGCTCATCCGAGATCGAGGCCCTCAGCTTCGAGGAACGCCTCGGGCTCATTGTCGACCGCGAGCTCACCGAGCGCGCCTCGCGCCAGCTCACCAACCGGCTGCGCCGCGCCCGGCTCCGTCACGCGGCCTGCATCGAGGACATCGACTTCCGCCAACCCCGAGGCCTCGACCGCGACCTCGTCCTGTCGCTGGCCGACGGGCGCTGGGTCCGTGACCACCTCAACGTCCTGATCACGGGGCCGGCCGGCGTGGGAAAGAGTTGGATATCGTGCGCCCTCGCTCACAGCGCGTGCCGCAACGGATACACCGCCTCGTACCGGCGCCTCCCACGCCTGCTCACCGAGTTGTCCATCGCGCGCGCCGACGGGCGCTATGCCAAGCTGCTCGCCTCGATCGCCAAGACCCCCGTCCTGGTCATCGACGACTGGGGGGTGTCGAAGCTCAGCGCCGAGAACCGCCGCGACCTGCTCGAGATCATCGAGGACCGCCATGGACTGAGCTCCACGATCGTGACCTCGCAACTGCCCGTGAAGAGCTGGCATGCCGTGATCGGGGATCCCACCCTCGCAGACGCCATCCTCGACCGGCTCGTCCACAACGCCTACCAACTCAACCTGAAAGGAGAATCCATGCGAAAGACACACGGACCGTTGAACCAAACCGATCACTTCACCCCATAATGGGACACCCGCGTCGCTTCGCTCCGACTGGTGATCGGAAAGCATGGAATCGGTGATCGGTATCACACCGGAATCGGTGATCGGAATCACTGGAATGCGCAATCAGATGGTCTTCGCGAAGTACGTCTCGGGCTTTCACCATCCACCCTCAGAGGCGAAAACAGTTATTTTGTTTCCAACCTCCTGCCCGTGCAAGTCCGAAGTCGGACTTGGGGGAAAAAGTGGAGCACAATATTCGAGTCAACGGACCCATCGCAGGTGCAAATTGAGTACAAGGAATTAGAAAACTGTGCTTTCGCTATACTGATTTGGATCAAATCAAATCGTTAACAACGATTCCTTACAAAAAAGATGAGGGGATCGCTGAGGTCCAGCACAAGATTTCGGACGAGAATCCCTTTGGGGATCTCTCCGAAGGTATCGTAGTCAATTGGAAATATGTACACGAAAAGAGGCACTCAAAACAGATCTAGATATTTCACGATAGTTGGGTCGAGTACGCGGGAGAATTCGGGTTCCCACGTACTGCTATTCTGCCGGAGGCCGATGCGAAGGGTGCGAGTAGTTGGGTCTCTTGCATACGGAGTCCACGGTCCATGACCGGAATGACAAGAGATGAGAAGGAGCGAAGAAATTCGCTCGTTAATGGTCTTCGACGAAGTCTTGGCAAGGGTGACGGTGATGACGACTCGTGGCTGTGGTGGAGCTGGGTGAAGGAATGGAGCGACTGGAACAAAATCAGTCCGAACTTGCAGCGGGAGATCGAGAATTGTGATGGTGACATCATGAACTACTTTGCAAACGAACTCACCGAGCTGGCAAAAAGGACAATACCCGTAATACATGAAATCGAGGCGACCGGGGCATGATCCGTGTTCAGGGCTGGGGGGTTGCGAGCGGGGGACAGTTGAGTCGCTCCGCAATCTTCCTGTTTCTCGGTAGCGCTTCACTACCACGTTCGGAGAAACCCGTCCGAAAGCGCGTGAGGTTTGCGGCGACTCGGTGGCAGACAGGGTGTACGGCAGGGTAAATTTTTTTCGGTAATGATCTCAGTCGAATCAATGACTTATCCCAAGACGCGAATCTTCATCAGAATCGGCTGGTGCGGTCGGAAAATTGTCTTGGAATCAATAGGTTGAATAAGTGTGGCGCCGGTGCGCAGCGCGAACAAACAATGGTCCTGGGGTGTACGGGGAAGGATCGCTCACGGGAGCGCGTTCGACGGCGATGACGTCAGGCACGTATCCGCAACGGCCGCTTCGTGCGCTTTGGCGCGTCGTCGGGACGAAGATCCGCTGCTGGCGCGTGACATCCGCTGACCTGCGGCGCGGTATCATGCCAACGGCCATACGGCGACAGGAAGGCCCGAGGAGCCCCGCCCTGAACAGGAGCCCGGCAGGAACATGTCAAAGCTCAACTCGATAACCATCCGCGGCTATCGCTCGATCAAGGAGGCGACGCTGGAGCTGCGCCCTCTCAACGTATTGATCGGCGCCAACGGGGCGGGCAAGAGCAACCTCGTCGCGTTCTTCAAGATGATGAACGAGATGATGGCCGGGCGTCTCCAGCAGCATGTTGCGTCCACGGGCCACGCGACCTCCAACCTGTACTTTGGCCCGGGGACCACGCCGCAGTTGGAGGCGGAGCTCGAGTTCGAGACGGACAGCAAGGACGTCGATACCTATCGAATGAGGCTCTTCCATGCTGCCGGAGACTCGTTGATCTTCGCCGAGGAATGCTTGTCGTTTCGTAGACCTGGCTATACGAACAGTAGAGACGAGCATCTCGGCGCGGGTCACAAGGAAACCCTGATTGGAAGTACCGCGGACGGAGATGGTCCCACTGCGACTACGGCGCGAGTCTTTCGGCATCTGCTCAACGGATGCCGCGTCTTTCACTTCCACGACACCGGCCCCACGTCGAGAGTACGGGGTTACTGCTACGTGGGCGCTGACCGTTGGCCCATGCCGGACGCCGGCAACCTCGCGGCAGTTCTCCATCGGCTCAGGTCGGACCGTCCTGGCACCTATCATGGAATCGTCGAGGCCATCCGGCAGGTCGCTCCGTTCTTCACCGGTTTCGATCTCGAACCGACGGGAGCCGGCGGCAAGGACATCATCCTGAACTGGCGCCATCGAGAGAGCGACCTGATCTTCGGTCCGCACCAGCTTTCCGACGGTACGCTTCGGGTGATCTGCCTGATCTCCCTGTTGATGCTGCCCGCCGACGAACTGCCCCTCCTGATCGTCATCGACGAGCCCGAGCTCGGCCTTCATCCGTACGCGCTGGATGTTCTCGCATCGTTGTGTCGTTCCGCGAGCGCCCACAGTCAGATCCTGATCAGCACTCAGTCCAGTACTCTCGTGAACAAGTTCGCCCCGAAGGATATCGTGGTCGTCGAGCGTGACGGTGAATCGTCGGGGTTTGTCCGGCCCGATGCCGGAGATCTCGAAACTTGGCTCGATGACTATTCCCTTGGCGAGATCTGGGAGAAGAACGTCATCGGAGGCGGGCCGTACTGATGGCACGGCTGTATCTCTTTGCCGAGGGGCCGACCGAGCAGACGTTTGCAGCTACCGTACTCAGGCCGCATCTGGCCGAGCACGGAGTCTACATGCACAATCCCGTCCTGATTGCTCACGCGCACAAGCGGCAGAGGACGCATCGAGGGGGTGGCCGACATTTTCACGCGATGCAGAAGGACATTGTACGATTCCTCAAGCAGGATTCCGCGAACGATGCGTTCTTCACTACGATGATCGATCTCTATGCGCTTCATGAGGGTTTCCCCGGAGCCGAAGCGGCGAAGATGTATCGAGGCGATCCGTATCGTCGTGTTGAAGCACTGGAGGAAGCATGGGCGACTGAGACGGATGACCGGCGGTTCATACCTCATATCCAGTTGCACGAGTATGAGGCGTATCTCTTCACGGACATCTCCGTTCTGTCGCACCACTATGAGGGTCGGACACGCGAAGTTGACAGATTGAAAAGGAGCGTTGACTCCTTCAATTCACCGGAACTGATCGATGATGGACCTCGTACCGCTCCGTCGAAGCGGATTGTCGACTACTTCCCTCAGTATGCCAGCGACAAATTGACCGTTGGTGTTCAGGCAGCGGTGCGGATCGGATTGCCGACGATCCGGCGCGAGTGTCCTCATTTCGCTCGCTGGGTCGAACGGCTCGAAGGACTTGCCGGGCGCAACGCTGGCTGACGCGGCAGTGCGATTCCGTCGTCCACCATGGGGCTTGGTCAATGGGAGTCGAGCCGGTGGAACGGTCGCTCGGGGTCGCACGCCCGGGCCCCGGGGCGGCTCCAGAGCAGGGGGCGTCTTCGCGGCCATCCGCGTCCGGCCGGTCGTTGCGTTCCGGCCCGCGTCGGGGGTACGCTGGGGGTACGCGGCGAACGACCTCCAACCACGGACGGAGAACCGACATGACGAAGCACGAAACCGCCGCGGCCCCACGCCCTTCCGATCACTCGGGCGAATTCCGGGGGTCGAAGAGACTTCCCGAGCAAGTGAGCGAAATCCGCGGAGAGGTCCGCGTATTGAAGTGGGCGAGCGCCATCGCGGTCGTCGCCATCCTCGGAGGCATGGGCGTCCTGCACCAGAACCAGCAGGCGCTTGGTCGGAGCATTCAGGAGGTGCGAGAGGATGTCGGGCGAATCGATGAACGGACCGTCCACCTGGACAAACGGCTCAGCGTGATTGAGGAGATGCTCCGCGTGCTGGTCGCGAGAACCTCCTCCAATTTCTGATCGGCGGACGAACGGCCGGAGCCGGGTGAGGCCGCCCGGCCCGGCAGTGGACCCGGATTCCCGAGCGTCAGCGTGGCACGAGGATGACCCGGGTGCCTGACCATCGGTCATGCCAGCAAAGGCGTTCGCGTCCAGCGAACGCCCTGCGTCAGCGTGGCACCAGAACGATTCGGGTTCCGGACCATCGGTCGTGCCAGCAAAGGCGTTCGCGTCCAGCGAGCGCCCTGCGTCAGCGTGGCACCAGGACGATTCGGGTTCCGGACCATCGGTCGTGCCAGCAAGGGCGTTCGCGTCCAGCGAACGCCCTGCGTCAGCGTGGCACCAGAACGATTCGGGTGCCTGACCATCGGTCGTGCCAGCAAGGGCGTTCGCGTCCAGCGAGCGCGCTGCGTCAGCGTGGCACCAGGACGATTCGGGTTCCGGACCATCGGTCGTGCCAACAAAGGCGTTGGGGGTCCGCGAGCGCCCACCAGAAGCCGAGCCCGAGCGCGGCCCAGGAGACGATCGCGGCGGCGAAGCGCGCGACCGTCCGTCCCCAGCCGACCGGTCCGCCTTCGGTGGTGACCAGCCGGCACCGCCACGCCCGCATCCCGAGGGTCTGGCCGCCGCGGGTCCAGCTCACCGCGAGGTAGAGCCAGGCGACGAAGGCCAGCCACGCCTGGAACCCGATCGCGCCCGGCGGCACCGCGCCTTCGTAGAACCACACCGCGGGGATGGCGGCGGCGTACAGGGCGGCCGCCATCAGCAGCGAATCGTAGAGGATGGCCGCGAGTCGGCGCGCAAGGCCAGCGGGCTCGGCCGGCATCGATGGCATCCTCGGGAGACCGGGCCGAACGGACGGACGGGGCCGGTCAGGCCCGCGGGAGGGTCACTCCGCGCTGCCCCTGGTACTTGCCGCCCCGGTCCCGGTACGAGGTCTCGCAGACCTCGTCGGCCCGGAGGAACACGACCTGGGCCACCCCTTCGTTGGCGTACACCCGCGCGGGGAGCGGCGAGGTATTGGAGAACTCGAGGGTCACGTGACCTTCCCATTCAGGCTCCAGCGGCGTGACGTTCACGATGATTCCGCACCGGGCGTACGTCGATTTTCCGAGGCAGATCGTGAGCACGTTCCGGGGGATCCGGAAGTACTCCACGGTGCGGGCGAGCGCGAACGAGTTGGGAGGGATGATGCACACCTCGGCCTCGATGTCGACGAAGCTCGATTCGGTGAAGTCCTTCGGGTCCACCACCGCGGAGTTGATGTTGGTGAACACCTTGAACTCGCCCGCGCAGCGCATGTCGTAGCCGTAGCTCGAGGTGCCCCACGAGATCACCGGATGGCCGCCGACCTCGCGGACCTGGCCGGGCTCGAAAGGGTCGATGAGGCCGTGCTCGCGGGCCATCCGGCGAATCCAGCGGTCGGGCATGACGGCCATGCGGTACCTCGCCGGTTCTCAGGCCGACACTCGCTGCCGGTACGTCTCGGCGTACTCGCGGGTGTCGGCGTAGTGGGGCGGCAGCGGGCGCCCGTTGGGGATGGTGAGCCACAGCCGCAGCAGGTGGCGGCGATGCGCCGGGTCCGGAGGGTCCTCGAACGCCGTCCGCCCGTGCACGATGGTGTGATTGCTCGCGAGCAGCACGTCCCCCGGATGCAGCTCGAGCCCGAGCGCAACCCCCGGCTCCTCGGTGATGCGCCGGAAGAGCTCCAGCGCCTCGGTCTGTGCCGCGGTGAGGCGCGGCACGTCTTCGAAGCGCTGCGCCGAGTAGATGTACTCGGCCTTGAGCAGGACGCTCAGATGGCCCGCGTGCCAGGTGTAGACCGGCAGCACCTGGCAGCGGGCGCCGTC
Organism: Gammaproteobacteria bacterium; assembly: GCA_965223775.1. GTDB lineage: Bacteria > Pseudomonadota > Gammaproteobacteria > HK1 > HK1 > JAJDXW01. Next base: position 1,255,181 of record OZ245021.1, read on the forward strand.
GGGGCGCTGGCCGCGGGCGTCCACCCAGAAGTCCTCCTGCAGCACGACCGCGAGGTCGGGGCGGCGGCGGACGATCTCGTTGAACACCTCGACTGCGCTGACCACGAGAGTCCTTCCCCCGCGTGCGCCCTCGCGCACGCATCCGAGCACGAAGATGTCGCCGCCGTCGGTGTGGAGCCGGATTGCGTGGCTCGTCTGGAAGTACCGGATCGAGTGGTCGGCGCCGAAGGGGCGACCGGTGTCGCGCACGTCGTGGAGGAGGCTGCCGGCGACGTCCTGCCCGACCGGGCGGCCGAGGTGGGTGCCGAGCCCCCAGATCGCGACGCGGTTCTCGGCCTCGCTCCAGCGAACGACGGGAAGCCCCCGCACCACGACGAAGCCGCGGCCGCCCTCGAGCTCGTCGAGCATGGCCTCGAAATGCGGCCCCGTCCGCGGGAGGGGAAAATCGCCGCGGGTGATCTCGAAGAGGTCGATCCCGCGCCCCGCGACTGCGGCCACCGCCGTGTCCAGCTCTTCGGCCATCGCGTCGTCGAGGGTGAGCACCCAGTCGTTCCGGGCGGCCATCCGGTCGCCGCGCCACGCGGCGGGGCCGTCGAGGACGGTGGTCAGGATCTCGCGCACGGGGTCGTGCGATTCCGCCGGGCCGCGGCGCCCGTCCCAGGGCGTGGGGGTCTCCGGCCTGATTCCCCGGAGCGCGGGCTTCCAGCCCGCGTCGGGCCGCGGGCCGGCGATTGACCATGCGGGCTGGAAGCCCGCACTCCCGGGACGCCTCGCGTTCCCGGGGCGCCTCGTGCTCCCGGGACGCGTCGCGCTGCCAGGACGCCCCGTGCTCCCGGGGCGCGTCGCGCAATACATGGCTCAACCGTAGCGATGGTGGCGCCTCAAGGCGGTTAGCCGCCGCCGACCTGGATCTCGCCGAATGCCTGCGACCAGTTCCGCGGATTGAGCGAAAGCTTCGCCGCGACCCGGCGGGCGGCGTCCCGGAAGCTCCGCGCGATCGGTCCGTCGGGGTCCTTGGCGACGGTGGGCCGGCCCTCGTCCGCGTCGGCCCGGATCTCGCGGGCGAGAGGGAGCTGGCCGAGGAGGGTCACGCCGTACTCTGCGGCCATGCGCTCGCCTCCGCCCGTGCCGAAGATCGGCTCCTCCCGGCCGCACCCCGGGCATACGAACGTGCTCATGTTCTCGATGATGCCGAGCACCGGGACCTCGACCTTCTCGAACATCTTGAGGCCCTTGCGCGCATCGGCGAGGGCCACGTCCTGGGGAGTGGTGACGATGACCGCGCCGCTCACCGGGACTCGCTGCGAGAGGGTGAGCTGAATGTCCCCGGTGCCGGGGGGAAGGTCGACGATGAGATAGTCGATGGCGCGCCAGTTGGTATCGCGGAGAAGCTGCTCGAGGGCTTGGGTCACCATCGGCCCGCGCCAGATCATCGGCGTGTCTTCCTCGATGAGATAGCCGATGGACATGGACTGGATGCCGTTCCCGGTCATGGGTTCGATGGAGCGCTGGTCCGGTGATTCCGGGCGTCCCGAAACACCGAGCATTCGGGGCTGGCTCGGGCCGTAGATGTCCGCGTCCAGGAGCCCGACCCCGGCGCCTTCGGCCGCGAGGGCGACGGCGAGGTTGACCGCGACGGTCGATTTCCCCACTCCGCCCTTGCCCGACGCGATCGCGATGACGTTCTTGATGCCGCCCAGCAGCTGCACGTTCTTCTGCACCGCGTGGGCGACGATCTGCCACTCGATGTCGAACGAGGCGGATTCGACGCCGGGCATTTCGAGCACCTTCGCGGTGAGGGCGGACTCGAGCTCCGGGGCGTATCCGGCGGCGGGAAAGCCGAGGACGATTCGGGCGCGGGCGTGGACGCCCTCGAGGGCGACCGACTTCACCGCCTTCCCGAGCGGTCCGCCGAGATACGGATCCACCCACTCGGAGAGGGTGCGTTCGAGGTCCTGCGCGTTGCTCTGCATGGCGCGCGGATTCTACACCCCGGAGCGATGCAACGGCCGGCCGGGAAGATGTAGACTGCCGGCCGCATGAGCGAAGCACAGTCGGCCGGGCGGCGCATCCTCGTCACGAGCGCACTCCCCTACGCCAACGGCCCCATCCACATCGGCCACCTGGTCGAGTACGTCCAGACCGACGTGTGGGTGCGGTTCCAGCGCATGCGGGGCGCCGAGTGCCATTTCGTCTGCGCGGACGACGCGCACGGCACCCCGGTCATGCTGAGCGCGGAGCGCGAGGGGGTGGCCCCGGAGGAGCTCATCGAACGGATCGGCGCCGAGCACCGCGCCGACTTCGCCCTGTTCCACATCGGCTTCGACAACTACTACACCACCCACTCGCCGGAGAACCGGGAGTGCTCCGAACGCATCTACCGCGCGCTCGGCGAGCGCGGGCACATCGTCGCGCGCACCATTCCCCGCCTGTACGACCCCGAGCGCGGAATGTTCCTCCCCGACCGCTACGTCCGGGGTGAGTGTCCCCGGTGCGGGGCGACCGATCAGCTCGGGGACAGTTGCGAGGCGTGCGGGGCGACCTACGATCCGGGCGAGCTGCGCAATCCGGTCTCGGTGGTCTCGGGAAGCCCTCCGGAGTTCCGCGACTCCGAGCAGGTCTTCGTCCGGCTGGCGGACTTCCACGCGGTGCTGCGCACCTGGGTGCGGGAGGCCTTCCGCCCGCCCGGGGAAGGAGAGGGGAGGCGCGTTCAGCCCGAGATCGCCAACAAGCTCGACGAATGGTTCTCGGAGGGGCTGGAGGACTGGGACATCTCGCGCAACGCGCCCTACTTCGGCTTCGAGATCCCGGACCGGCCGGGCAAGTACTTCTACGTCTGGCTGGACGCGCCGATCGGCTACATGGCGAGCTTCGAGAACCTGTGCCGCCGGGTCCAATCGGAGGGCGGCGAGCTCCGGTTCGAGGACTTCTGGGCCGAGGAGAGCACCGCGGAGCTCTACCACTTCATCGGCAAGGACATCGCCTACTTCCACACGCTGTTCTGGCCCGCGGTGCTCCACGGCGGGGGCCACCGCAAGCCCACCGCGGTCTTCTGCCACGGCTTTCTCACCGTGAACGGCGAGAAGATGTCGAAGCGCCGGGGCACCTTCATCCAGGCCCGCACCTACGCCGAACACCTCGACCCCGAGTACCTGCGCTACTACTTCGCGTGCAAGCTCGGGAACGGCATCGACGACATGGATCTGAACCTCGAGGACTTCGTCGCCCGGGTCAACTCGGACCTCGTGGGCAAGGTGGTGAACATCGCGTCGCGCTGCGCCCGTTTGCTCCAGAACCTGTCGGACGGGCGCCTCGCCGGGCAGCTCCACGACCCTGCGCTGTTCGAACGGTTCGCGCAATCGCGCGACGCCATCGCCGGCTGGTACGAGACGCGCGAGTACGGCCGGGCGATGCGCGAGGTGATGGCCCTCGCCGATCTTGCGAACCAGTACATCGACGCACACAAGCCGTGGGTCGCGGCGCGCGACCCGGCCGGGAGGGCGGGGGCGCACGCGGTCTGCTCGACCGGCATCGAGCTGTTCCGGCTCCTCGCCGGATTTCTGAAGCCGGTGCTGCCCGCGACGGTGGCCCGGGCCGAACGCTTCCTCGGGGTTCCGCCCCTCGCCTGGAGCGATCTCGCGCGACCCCTCGGTGCTGGCGGGGAGCATCGGATCGACCGGTTCGAGCCGTTGCTCACGCGCGTGGACCGGAGCCGGGTGGAGGCCATGGTGGAAGCCTCCCGCGACCGGTAGCGGGGGAGGGAACGGGTGTCGCCGGGGACGGTCCGGGCGTTCTTTCGACGGCTGGAGGAGGCGGACCCGGCCCCCTCCACCGAGCTCGAGTACGCCAACCCCTTCGAGCTGCTCGTCGCGGTGGTCCTGTCCGCGCAGGCCACCGACAAGAGCGTGAACGCGGCAACTCCCGGCCTCTTCGCGGCCGCGCCGACCCCGCGGGCGATGGTCGAGCTCGGGGTCGAGGGCGTGCGGGAGCGGATCCGCACCATCGGGCTGTTCAACAGCAAGGCCCGCAACCTGGTGCGGACCTGCGAGATGCTGGAACAACGCCATGATGGCGAGGTCCCTCGAACGCGGGCCGCGCTCGAAGCCCTTCCCGGCGTCGGCCGCAAGACCGCGAACGTGGTGCTCAACACCGCGTTCGGCGAGGAGACCATCGCGGTGGATACCCACATCTTCCGGGTCTCGAACCGGACCGGGCTCGCGCCGGGGCGCAACGTCCGGGAGGTGGAGGACCGGCTGGTGAAGAACGTCCCCGCCGAGTTCCGCCGCCACGCGCATCACTGGCTCATCCTGCACGGGCGCTACACGTGCACCGCCCGCCGCCCGCGGTGCGAGGCGTGCCGAGTGGCCGATCTGTGCCCCCGGGACGGGGTGTGATCCGCGCAGCGGATCGCCCCGGCCCGCGTCGTTCTGATAACCTGCCCCAGTATGTTCCGGCGTCCTGCCGGCTGAATATACCTGGATGGAAAGAAAGCCCGCGACGAACCCGCGCACGGCCCGTCCCCCGGCGGCGGCATCCGCCCCGTCCGCCTGGATGGAGCCGGTTGACGCGTTCGTGCGCCATCTCGCGCACGAACGCCGGCTCTCCCCGCACACCCGCGATGCCTACCGCCGCGACCTCTTGGCGGCGGCGGGTCGCTTCGCCTCGGCCGGGAAGCCCGGCTGGACGGCGCTCAGCGTGGTGGAGGTCCAGGGCTTCGCGGCCTGGTGCCACCGCAACGGGCTGTCCGGGCGCTCGATCCAGCGGCGCCTGTCCGCCCTTCGCACCTTTCTCGACTTCCTGATTCGAGAGGGGCTCGCGGATCGCAACCCCGCCCGTTCGGTCCGCGCCCCGAAGGTTGCCCGGCGCCTTCCGAAGTCGCTCGATCCGGACGAGGCCGCTGACCTGCTCGACGGGCAGCCCCCGGAAGGCTACGAGGCGGTGCGCGACCTCGCGATTCTCGAGCTCCTGTACTCCTCCGGTCTCCGGCTCGGTGAGGTGCAGGGGCTTGTCCTCGGCGATCTCGACCTCTCGTCCGGCCTGGTGAGCGTGCTCGGCAAGGGGTCCAAGCGCCGCATCGTCCCGGTCGGCCGCAAGGCCCGGGAGGCGCTCGGACGCTGGCTCGCAATCCGGCGGGGCGGGGACGAGGCGGCGGTATTCGTCAGTCGCGCGGGAAGGCGGCTCGGGGCGCGCGCGATCCAGGATCGGGTCCGGCGTTTCGCCGCGCGGCAGGGGATCGATCTCCATCCCCACATGCTCCGTCACTCGTTCGCGAGCCACCTGCTCGAATCGAGCGGAGACCTCCGGGCCGTGCAGGAGCTGCTCGGGCATGCCGACCTCGGAACGACCCAGATCTACACCCATCTCGATTTCCAGCGCCTGGCCGCGGTATACGACGAGGCGCACCCGCGGGCACGGCGCGCGCGGGGCGGCGGCCCGCGCTCATGACCCGGGCCGGCCCGATGATCGGCACGACCGTGCTCGCCGTGCGCCGGGGCGGGCGCGTCGTGCTCGGAGCGGACGGACAGGTCACGCTCGGCACGACCGTCATCAAGGGAAACGCGAAGAAGGTCCGCCGCCTCTACCAGGGCACCGTGCTCGCGGGCTTCGCGGGCGGCACGGCCGACGCGTTCACCCTGCTCGAGCGTTTCGAGGGCAAGCTCGAGCAGCACTCCGGACAGCTCTCGCGGGCGGCGGTGGAGCTTGCCAAGGACTGGAGGACGGACCGGATCCTGCGCCGGCTCGAAGCGATGCTCGTGGTCGCGGACCGTTCCGTCACCCTCGTGCTTTCCGGAAACGGCGACGTGGTCGAGCCCGAGCACCCGGTGACCGCCATCGGTTCCGGCGGCCCCTACGCGCTCGCGGCCGCCCGCGTGCTGTACGAGAACAGCGACCTCGACGCTCGCGCCATCGTCGAGAAGAGCCTTCAGGTCGCGGCCGAGATCTGCATCTACACCAACGAGGGGCGCACCCTGGAGGAGCTCGCCGCACCGCAGGCGGATGGATAGCCGATGTCGGAGATGACCCCCCGCGAGATCGTCCACGAACTCGACAAGCACATCATCGGGCAGACCCGGGCGAAGCGGGCGGTCGCGATCGCGCTGCGCAACCGGTGGAGGAGGGCTCAGCTCGACGAAGAGCTCCGCCGCGAGATTACCCCGAAGAACATCCTCATGATCGGTCCGACCGGAGTCGGCAAGACGGAGATCGCCCGCCGGCTCGCGCGCCTCGCGAGCGCCCCGTTCATCAAGGTCGAGGCGACCAAGTTCACGGAAGTGGGCTACGTCGGCCGGGACGTGGAATCGATCATCCGCGACCTCGTCGACGTGGCGATCTCGATGGCCCGCACGCGCGCGACGGGCAAGGTGCGGCACCGGGCGGAGGCGGCGGCCGAGGAACGCCTTCTCGACGTCCTGTTGCCGGGAGACCGGCGCGACGGCGCCCAGTCCGGATTGGAGACGCGCGAGAAGTTCCGCAAGCTGCTCCGCGAGGGGAAGCTCGACGGGCGCGAGGTGGAGATCGACGTGAACGCGCCGCAGATCGGCGTCGAGATCATGGCTCCGCCCGGCATGGAGGAGATGACGAGCCAGCTCCAGGGGCTGTTCCAGAACCTGGGGTCCGGACGTACCCGTACCCGTTCGGTCTCGGTGAAGGAGGCGATGCGGCTCCTCGCGGAGGAGGAAGCGGCGAAGCTCGTCGACGACGAGGAGCTCAAGGCCCGGGCGCTGCGCGACACCGAGGAGAACGCCATCGTGTTCATCGACGAGATCGACAAGGTGGCTCGGCGCAGCGAGATCCAGGGCTCGGACGTCTCGCGCGAGGGCGTGCAGCGCGATCTCCTGCCGCTCGTCGAGGGCAGCACCGTGAACACCCGGTACGGGATGGTGCGCACCGACCACATCCTGTTCATCGCGTCGGGGGCGTTTCACGTCGCGCGCCCCTCCGATCTCATCCCCGAGCTGCAGGGGAGGCTGCCCATCCGGGTGGAGCTCGACGCCCTCCGGGCGGACGACTTCGTCCGGATCCTGACCGAGCCGGACGCCTCCCTGACCGCGCAGTACGCGGCCCTGATGGGGACGGAGGAGGTTTGGATCGAGTTCGCGCAGGACGGGGTGGCGCGTATCGCGGAGGTCGCGTGGCGGGTGAACGAGAGTACCGAGAACATCGGCGCCCGCCGGCTGCATACGGTGTTGGAGAGGCTCCTCGAATCGATCTCCTTCGAGGCGCCCGACCGCGGGGGCGAGCCGGTGGTGGTCGACGCGGACTACGTGGACCGCGAGCTCGGAGAGCTGCTCGCGAACGAGGACCTGACCCGCTACATCCTGTAGCCCCGGCGGCGGGACCGGCCGATGAACACGACGCACTTCGGTTACGAGCAGGTCGCGGAGCGCGACAAGGCGGCGCGGGTCGGCGCGGTGTTCTCGTCGGTGGCGCCCCGGTACGATCTGATGAACGACCTCATGTCGTTCGGCCTGCACCGGCTCTGGAAGCGGTTCTGCATCCTCGCGGCCCGGATCCGGCCGGGCGATCGGGTCCTCGACCTCGCGGGCGGCACCGGCGATCTCGCGCGGCTCGCCCTCGCGCGGGGCGCCGGAGAGGTGGTCGTGGCGGACCTGAACCCGAGCATGCTGCAGGCTGGCCGGGACCGGCTCCTGGACCGCTCTCCGGCCGGCCGGACCCGTTTCGTCTGCGCGGACGCCGAGAAGCTCCCCTTTGCCCCGGGCAGCTTCGACTGCGTGATGATGGGATTCGGACTCCGCAACGTGACCCGGATGGAGCGGGCCATCGCGGCGGTCCGGGAGAGCCTCCGCCCGTCCGGCCGGTTCGTGGTCCTGGAGTTCTCCCGGGTCACCGTCCCCGCGCTCCGGCCCCTGTACGACCGCTATTCCTTCTCGGTTCTCCCGCGGCTCGGCAGGCTCGTGGCCGGCGACGAGGACGCGTACCGCTACCTCGCCGAGTCGATCCGCATGCACCCGGACCAGGACGGCCTGCTCGAAATGATGCGTGCGGCCGGGTTCCGGCGGTGCCGGTATTTCAACCTCAGCGCGGGGGTGGTCGCCGTGCATCGAGGCTATCGATGAGCTCCCCGGTGGAGCTGCTGTTCGAAGGGATCGGCCGCGGGTTCTCCGCCCTCGCCGCGGCGGCCGATCCGGACCTTCCGGAGCTCCTGCATGAGAGCGAGGGCCGGCGCCTCGCGCTCGTGGTGCGGGGATCGGGCCGGATCCTCGAGGTCGAGGTGCGGGGCGGCGCGCTCCGCGTCCTGCCGCCGCGCCGGCTCGAGCGAGACGGGCTCGCGGCCGGCCCGGGGCCGCGGGGGAAGGTGGCCGCCGGCCCCTCGGTGGCCTCGGACGAGCCGCCGGAAGACGGCGATCCGCCTGCCTCCGGCGAGGCGCGGGCAACGGACCCGAGCCGCGAGGACGCCGAGGACGGCGAGGACGGCGACGCGGCGGCCGGCGTGGAGAGATCCGCACGGCCGGCGGACGCGCCGGCCGGCGCCGACCTGGTGCTCGCCGGAAGCGTTCCCGATTTTCTCCGGTTCCTGCATGCCATCCGCCGCGAGCCCTTGCCCGAGGAGCCCTTCGGCCGGCTCGAAGTACACGGCAGCTCCGATGCCCGGGCAGGGTTCGTGGAGCTCCTGCGCCGGATCGACCCCGACTACGAAGCGCTTCTCGCGCGTGCGGCGGGCGGGGTCGTCGCGCACGCGGTTTCCCGCACGACGCTCGGGCGGTTGGTCCAGGCCCGGAAGTCGGCGGCCCGGCTCGTGGACGATCTCGCGGAGTATCTCGAGGAGGAGGCCCGGCTCGTGCCGGATCCTCCGGCCCGCACACGCTTCGCCGGCGGCGTCGAGGCGCTCATCGACAAGGTGGCGGAGCTCGAGGAACGGCTCGACCGGGCGCGCTGACCCCGGTTACCCCCGGATCCGATGAGGAGGTTGTTGCGGTTGGCCCGCATCGCGGGCGTCGCGGTGCGGTACCGCCTCGACCTCGTCGTGATCGGCCTGTGGACCGGCAGGGGGAACGATGCGCGCCGCGCGCCGCGCGCGGTCCGGATCCGCAGGACCCTCGAGACGCTCGGACCCATCTTCGTGAAGTTCGGGCAGGCCCTGTCCGCGCGTCCGGACCTCGTCCCCGATGACGTCGCCACGGAGCTCGCGCTCCTGCGTGACCACGTGCCGCCTTTCCCGGGCACGGTGGCCCGGACGATCGTGGAGCGCTCGCTCGGCTCGCCCGTCGAGGAGGCATTCGAGGCGTTCGACGAGACGCCGCTCGCTTCCGCCTCAATCGCCCAGGTGCACGAGGCCAGGCTCCCCGGCGGGGTTCCGGTCGTCGTCAAGGTGGTGCGGCCGGCGCTCGAGAAGGTGATCCGGCGCGACGTCGGGCTCCTCCGGGTGCTGGCCCGACTCGCGGAACGGTTCTTCCCCGCAGTACGCTGGCTCCATCCGGTGGCGGTCGTCGCCGAGTTCGAGAAGATCCTGTTCGACGAGCTCGACATGCTGCGCGAGGGCGCGGCCGCGTCCACCCTGCGGCGCCACTTCCTCGGGACGGGGCTGCTGGAGGTGCCTCGGGTGCACTGGTCGCATACCACGCGCGACGTGCTCGTGCTCGATCGGATCGACGGCATCGCGGTGGACGACGTCGAGGCCCTGCGCGAAGCGGGGTTCGATCTCGAGCAGCTCGCGGAGCGGGGCGCGGAGATCTTCTTCACCCAGGTCTTCCGTCACAACTTCTTCCACGCCGACCTGCATCCGGGAAACATCTTCGTCTCCCGCGAGTCGCCGCACTACGTCGCGGTGGACTTCGGGATCATGGGCAGCCTCGGCACCGAGGACCAGCGGTACCTCGCGGAGAATCTCTTCGCGTTCCTGCGCGGCGACTACCGGGAGGTGGCGGAGCTGCACGTCGCCTCGGGGTGGGTGCCGGCCCACGTCCGGGCGGAAGAGCTCGAGTCCGCAATCCGCGCCGTGTGCGAGCCCATCGTCCATCGCCCCCTGAAGGACATCTCCTTCGCGCAGCTCCTCGTGCGCCTGTTCCGCACCGCGCGCCGTTTCGAGATGGAGGTGCAGCCGCAGCTCGTTCTGCTGCAGAAGACGCTGCTGCACATTGAGGGACTGGGCCGCCAGCTCTACCCCGATTTCGATCTGTGGGCCACCGGCCGGCCGTTCCTCGAGGAGTGGATCCGGGAGAGGGCGTCGGTGCGGGCGCTCGCGGGGAGCGTACGCGACCGGCTTCCGCGCTGGATGCGGTTGGCGCCGGAGCTGCCCGAGCTCGTCCACGAATACCTGCGGCGACAGACGGCCGCTCCCCCGCCCGTGCCCCCCGATGCGCCCGCTCGCGGAGACGGCCGCATCGTGCTCGCGATCGCGGGGGCGGGGCTCGTCGTCGCGGGAGCGCTCCTGCTCGGTCGGCCGGCCGAGGCCCTCGGCCTCTATCCCGGTTTCGCGGCCGCGGGCGCCGGCGCGCTCTGCCTTCTCGGGGCCGCCCGCAGACGCTGATCCGGCCGCGCCACTCGCCCTGCCTCGCGCGGTCCGTTCTCGTTCCTCAGCCGGCTCCGGACCGATGCGGGGGGGACGGCGCCTCGCGGACCAGGGAAGCGAGCCCCAGGAAGGCGGGGAACTCGTGCAGGATCAGGTAGGTCGGAATGGCGGCAAGGTACTCCGAGAACCGCCCCTTGTCCTCGAAGCGGCGGCGGAATCCGGACTCGGCGAACCGGCGCGCGTATCGGGGCACCAGGCCGCCCCCGATATAGACTCCACCGCGCGCGCCGAGGGTCAGCGCCACGTCGGCCGCAAACGTGCCGAGAAACTCCGCCGCAAGGTCGAGCACGTCGCCGCACCGCGGCGAGCGCCGTTCGATGCCCCCGGCCACGATGTCGTGCGGGGTCCGATCCGGGGCGGGCGTTTCGCCGTCGAGGCGGCAAAGTGCGGCGTGGAGGTTGACGAGGCCCGGCCCGGACAGCACCCGCTCGGCCGAGGCGTGGCCGAACTCGCGGCCGATCTCGGCCAGTACTTCCGCTTCGCGACGGCCGGTCGCGGCCATGGTGACGTGTCCCCCTTCTCCCTCGACGACCGCCCATCCACCGCCCGCGGCCGGAACCAGGCCGGAGACGCCGAGGCCGGTGCCGGGGCCGAGCACCGCGATGGCTGCCCCCGCCGCCGGCCGGTCGCCGCCGACCTGCATGCAGTCGGCGTCCCCGAGATGGGGCACCGCGCGAGCGACGGCGCTGAAGTCGTTGACCACCGCCAGCGTCTCGAAGCCGAAGCGCCGGCGGATCTCCTCGATCGAGAACGACCACGGGTGGTTGGTCAGGCTCACGCGGTCTGCGATGACCGGGCAGGCCACCGAAATTGCCGCCCGACGCGGCCGATCGCCCCGCCCCGCGCCCGCGAGGTAGGCGTCCAGCGCCTCGGCGAGGCCCGCATGGTCGCCGCACTCGCCGACCGCGACCGGCCCGAGCGTCCCGTCCGCCTCGACCAGGCCGAACCTCGCCCAGGTCCCGCCGATGTCCCCGAGCACCCCCGACATGGTCGCCTAATGTACCTGGACCACGGGTCTACCGTTTCGACCTCGGTGGGAGGGCGAGCGCGACGACGGTCGCGAGCACGAGCGCATCGATGGCGATGAACGCCGGCGTGTAGCTTCCGCTCATGGCCACGATCGCACCGAAGCTCGAGGGTCCGACCGCGACCCCGGCGAACGTGAACATGAGCACTCCGCCCGTCGCCGATCCCACCTTCTCGATCGGCATCACCCGGGCGACCTCCGCGAGGTAGACGCCGTTCCAGCCGACGGTGGTGAGGCCGAGGGCGGCGCAGACGACCGCGAGCCCCGCGACCGGCCATGCACTCGAGAACGTGGCGGCGGCTGCGGTGGCCGCGATGATGCCGGTTCCCAGCAATGCGAGGAGCGGCCGGGCGGGGATCCAGCGGTCGTTCACCCAGCCCCACCCCACCCTGGCGAAGAACGCGGCGCCCTGCATGACCGAGAACAGCAGCCCGGCCGTCACGAGGTCGAGCGCCGCCCGCTCGACCAGGTAGGTGACGAGAAAGGCGAACAACGTGAGCTGTGCGGCTCCGAAGCTGAACGCGACGAGCGCGATGGGACGCAGCGCGGGGGTCGCGAGCACGAGTCGGATGGAGTCGCCGGGCGCGCCGGCGATGCCCACGCGGTGGGAGGGATCGCGGTCGGCGTCGAGCGGCGCACGGAGCCGTTGAATGACCGGCGCCGCGCTCGCCACTACGACGCATGCGAGCGCGATTGCCCACGTCCACCCGTAGTGCTCCGCGACCGGCGGGAGCATCACCCCCGCGGCCAGCCCTCCGAGCGGGACCCCGGACTGCTTGATGGAGAACACGAGGCCGCGGTGCTCCGGCGGGGTGACCCGGGCGAGCACGTGGCTCGCCCCGGGGGTGGCGAGCCCGTAGCCCATTCCGGCGAGGATCGCCCCGAGTGCGATCGCCGGCACCGCGCCGGCGAGGACGAGGCCGAGCCCGGCGGCCGAGAGCGCCACGCTCGCCTGGTTGATCCGGATGCCGCCGTGGCGGAGCACGAGCGAGCCGCTCACCAGGGTGAGCGCCGCGGCCCCGATGTAGGCGATCGACTGATGGAAGCCGACCGCGGCGGTATCGATCGCGAGCGACGACGCGATCTCGGGGGCGAGCACCGGCACGGTGACCACCGCCATCGCGGTCATTGCCTGCACGAGCATCGTGGCCGCGAGCGGCAGGAGGAAGCCGGAAGGGGTCGGCGCCCCGGAACCGCTCCGGACGTTCATCTTCCTCCCGTCTTCATGCCGCCGCCCGGGCGGCGAGCCGAGCCGAAGCCGGGACGCGACGCTGCGGCGCAATCGCCGGAACGAACCCCGCCCGGACGTCTCCCGAGCCGAAGGGGTGTGTCGCGGCGCCGCGACGCCGGCGGCGCGGCAGCTCAGCGGGACGCGGCGCGGGCGCGGTAGTTCTCCCGGACCATGAGCGCGCAGGGGGTGACCACCAGGGTGAGGACCGTCGCGAAGGCGAGGCCGAACGCGACCGCGGTCGCGAGCTGGGTCCACCACTGGGCGGAAGGGGCGCCGGTCGTGATCTCCCGCGAGAAGAGGTCGATGTTGACCTGCATCACCATCGGCATCAGTCCGCAGATCGTCGTGACGGTGGTGAGGATCACCGGGCGCAGACGCTGGGCCCCGGTGCGCAGGATCGCCTGGACCGGGTCGGCGATGGTCCGGCGCAGCCGGTCGAAGGTATCGATGAGCACGATGTTGTTGTTGACGACGATACCGGCGAGGGCGATGACCCCGATTCCGCTCATTACGATGCCGAACGGCTGGCGGGTGACGAGCAGTCCGATCAGCACCCCGACGGTGGAAAGCACGACCGCGGACAGGATGAGGAGGGCGGAGTAGAAGCGATTGAACTGGGTCACGAGAATGAGGGCCATCACGAACAGCGCGATCCCGAACGCCCGGATCAGGAACTCCCGAGCCTGTTGCTGCTCCTCGTCCTCACCGCGAAACGTCCACTCCACCCGGGGGTCGATGCCCTCGGCGGCGATCCACTCTCCGATCTCCCGCACCTTGTCGTTCGCCAGCACTCCGGGCAGGACGTCCGCACGCACCGAGATCTCGCGCATCGCGCCCGTGCGGCGCAGGGTTCCGGTACGGGGCCGCGCGCGGCGCTCGACGAAGTTGCCGATCGGCACGCCGCCTTCGGCGGTCGGGATCCGGATCCGGTCGAGTTCGTCGATCGTCCGGTACGTTTCCGGGTAACGGATCACGAGCTCGATTTCCTCGTCGCTGTCGTCGGGTCGATAGTCGGAGATCTTGAGCCCCCGGGTGACGAGTTGCACGAACTGTCCGATGGTCGCCACGTCGAGCCCGAACTTCGCGGCCTGGATGCGGTCGACGCTGATCTCCCACTCGATCCCGGGGATCGGTTTCCCGTCCTCGATGTCCTTGAGCCCGGAGAGGCTCCGGAAGAATGCGGCGACGCGGGCCGCTTCCGCCGCCAGCAGCTCCGGGTCGCGCGAGGTGAGCTGCAACGCGACGGGCTTTCCGACCGGCGGTCCCGCCCGCTGGAACCGGGTCTCCACCAGGATCCCGGCGAGGGGGGCGGTGCGCTCCCGGATCTCGGCGAGAATATCGTTGGCGGGGCGCCGTTCGTGCCAGTCCGCAAACTCGAGCGACAGCGTGCCGATGACGTCCTCGGGGTCGTCCCCCTGTTGTCCAGGTTGCCTGCGAGCATGTAGATGGTGTTGAACTCGCCGCGCTCGCCCTGCATCGCGAGGACTTGCGCTTCGACCTCACCGACGAGCACGCCTCCGGCGAGCGTCGTTCCGATGACCAGGAAGCCCCGCGTGACGGGAGCGAGATTGGAGCCGAGGACCGGCACGAACACGAGCGCCATCAGCAGCGAGGCGCTCAACGTGGCCAGCAGGGTGATGGGAAGGTACTTCATGAACTCGCCGACGATGCCCGGCCAGAACAGCAATGGGGCGAACGCGGCGAGGGTGGTTGCGGTCGATGCGATGATGGGCCAGTTCATCCGCCGGGCGGCGAGCACGTAGGCGTGCCGCGGCAGCTCGCCTTCGCGCATCTTCCGGTCGGCGTACTCGGTGACGACGATGGCGCCGTCGACGAGCATGCCCACGGCCAGGATGAGCGAGAACAGCACGACGATGTTGACGGTGAGTCCGAGGGTGGACAGCACCAGCATCCCGGTGAGAAAGGAACCCGGGATCGCAATCCCGACGAGGAATCCCGAACGCAGCCCGAGGGCGGCCACGACGATGACCATCACGAGCACGATTGCGCTCGTCACGTTGTTCTCGAGATCGTTGAGCATGGTGCGGATATCGCCCGACCGGTCCTGCGAGAACTGCACTTCCACCCCGGGCGGCCAGTGGGCTCGCTCGGCTTCGACCGCCTGGCGCACCGCGTTGGTGGTCTCGATGATGTTCTCCCCGGCCCGCTTCGAGATCTCCAGACTGAGGGCCGGCTTTCCGTTGACCCGCGCGATGGTCACGTGGTCCTTGAACGTGCGGCGCACCGAGGCGATGTCCCGCACCGTGATCGCGCTGTCGCCCGAGACCTTGAGCGGCATGTCCAGAATGTCGGACACGGACTCGAAGAGCCCCGGCACCTTCACCGCGAAACGGCCCCGTCCGGTATCGAGCTGCCCGGCCGCGACGAGCGTGTTCGACCGCGCCACCAGCCGGAGCACGTGCCCGGCGTCGATCTCGTAGCTCTCCATGAGCATCGGATCGATGATGATCTCCACGACCTCCTTGCGGTCGCCGCCGATCTTCGCGTCGAGGACGCTCGGAATCGCTTCCAGTCGATCCTCGAGATCCCGGGCGATGCGGAGCAGGGTGCGCTCGGGGAGGACTCCTCCCAGGGTGACGACGATCACCGGGAACTCGCTCAGGTTGATCTCGACCACGCTCGGTTCGTCGGTGTCTTCGGGCAGCTCGGGCTTGGCCTTGTCCACCTGTTTGCGGACGTCGGAAAGGGCCTGGTCGGCGTCGAACCCCGCATCGAACTCGAGCAGCAGGTAGGCGCCGCCCTGATAGGCGGCGGCCGAAAGCTGCTTGAGACCCGCAATCGACCGGAGCTCGATCTCCATCGGGCGGGCGAGGAGGCGTTCGGCGTCTTCCGGCCCGATTCCCTCGTGGTTCAGGTTGACGTAGACGATGGGAATGGAGATATCGGGATCCGCCTCCTTCGGGATCTGGACGTAGGCGGCGAATCCGGTGACGAGGACGAGTACGAGAGCCAAGAGAGTGGTCCGCGAGCGGCTGACCGCCGCATCGATGAGGGTCACGAGGTGCTCCGCGGCGGAGCGGCCGGCGGGGACTCCGGGGCACCCCCGGCCGGAGTCCCCCCGGCCGGATACGCCGCGGCCGGCATTTCGCGGCCGGGCTCGTCGCCGGTCTCGGGCGGTCCTCCTCCGGGACCGTCGTCCGGCTCGTCCGGGCCGACCGGTCTCACGGCCTGGCCGGCGGCCACGAATTCCTGTCCGACGGTGATGATCCGGATCTCCGGGGGCAGCCCTGCGAGCCAGATCCCGTCCGGGGTGTCCTCGATGATGTCGACCGGCCAGAAGCGTACCCGGTTCTCGTCGTCCACCGTCTTGAGTCCGATGGCGCCGTCGTCGGCGAGACTCAGGAGAGCGGGGGTCACGAAGTGCGCCATCCTGGTCTCCACTTCGATGGTGATGTCGGCGGTGGCGCCTCCGCGTATCCGATAGCCGGGGTTCTCCGCCTCGACTTCGATCCGGTACGTTCGCGTCGCGGGGTCCGCCGCCGGCGCGATGTAGCGCAAGGTACCCCGGATTTCGTCCCCCCCCAGGCTTCTCGCCACCGCCGGCAGCCCGGGGCGAAGCCGGGCAACGGACCGCTCGGTCACGCTCCCGACGAAGAGAATGGGGTCGAGGTCGATGACGCGCCCGAAGCGTTCACCCTTCTTGAGATAGTCGCCGCGCTCTGCGTGTCCCTCGAGCAGGAGGCCGTCGAACGGGGCGCGAAGCCGGGTTCGGGCGATCTCCACCTCGACCTGCTCCACCGCGGCGTTCGCCGCGTCGATGTCGGCCGTCGCGGTCGCCAGCGCTTCCTTCGAGCTGAGCCCCTTCTTGGCGAGCTCCGCCGTCGCCTCGTAGTGAATGCGCCGCTGCCGGAGTCGGGCCTTGTACTCCGAGATCTTCGCAAGGCGTCCCTCGACGGACAGGCGGGCGAGCACGCTGCCCTTGCGGACGTCGTCGCCCCGCGATGCCGCGACCTCGACGATCCGCCCGTCCGTCTCGGCCCGGAGGTCCACCCGCCGGCCGGCTTCCGAACGCCCCCGGACCGTGATCGCGACCCCGTGGGAGCGCGCGCTCATGCGCTTCACCCGAACCCGGGGGGGTGGGTCCGCCGGCGCCCCGGGACCCGCCTCCGGCGTCGCGGGGCGGGTCTGCCTGCCGCCGAGCTGCCCGGAGAGCATCCAGCCGGCCACGGCGATCGAGAGCACGACTGCGATGACGGCGGAGGCGCGCACGGCTTCGGTCGTTCAGGCGCTCGGTCGCTGCAGCGCGAGCCCTTTCAGAATATTGATCGCCTGGAAGAGCGGAAAGTCTTCCACCGCAAGCGACTCGGCCGTCGTTCCGGACGGCGTTGCCGCGGGAGCGCCGCCGTCGCTCTCGAGGTGGCCCCGGAGGTTGTCCTCGAGTATGGAGGTTCCGGCGTCCGCCGCCTCGACCCGGAGCGCGGGAAGCTCGATGTCGGGAACGATGCCCCGGGCCTGGATCGAGTGACCGGACGGGGTGTAGTACCGGGAAGTGGTGAGCTTCAGCGCGGAACCGTCGTCCAGGCTGACGATGGTCTGGACGGATCCCTTTCCGAACGTCCGGGTTCCGGCGATCACCGCACGCCGGCGATCCTGCAGGGCGCCGGCGACGATCTCGGCCGCGGAAGCGGAACCGCCGTTCACCAGGGCGACGATGGGTACGCCGCTCAGGAAGTCGGATGGTTTCGCGTAGTACTCCTCGCGCGAGTCCGGGTCCCGGCCCTGGGTGTAGACGATGAGCCCGTCGTCGAGGAAGGCGTCGGCGACGGAGACGGCCCCGGACAGGATGCCCCCGGGGTTGTTTCGAAGGTCGAGGACCGCTCCGGACAGTGGGCCGTCGTTCGCTTCCTCCACGCGCCGGATCGCCTCGAGGAGGCGCGTCCCGGTCTGGGTCTGGAACCGCGAGATCCGGATGCTCGCGAAACCCGGTTCGATGAGCTCGGACTTGACGCTCGCAATCTCGACGATGTCCCGGACGATGGTGAATTCGAGCGAACCCGTCTCGCCTTCGCGCAGGATCGTCAGGGTCACGGGGGTGCCCGGCTGGCCCCGGATCCGCTTTGCGGCCTCGGTCGCGGTCAGGTCGCGCACCGACTCTCCGTCCACCCGGGTCACGAGGTCTCCCGGATTGAGCCCCGCTTCGTATGCCGGGCTGTCGTCGAGCGGAGTGATGATGCGAATGAGGCCGTTTTCGGCGGTGATCTCGATGCCGAGCCCGCCGAACTCGCCCGAGGTGCCCTCCTGCAGCTCCCGGTGCTCATCGGCGGTGAGGTAGGCGGAGTGCGGGTCCAGGCCGCTCACCATCCCCCGGATCGCGTCCTCCAGCAGCTCCCGGTCGTCCACCGGGTGGATGTACTGCTCCTTGACGAGGTCGAAAATCTCGCCGAACGCCTTGAGCTGGCCGACCGGAAGCGTCTTCGACTCGTCGCCCGACGCCGATCCCGCCGAGAGCGCGAGCCCCGCCGAGAGCGCGACGGCCCGGACGATGAGACCGATGGCCCCGGTACGTCTTTTCATGGCGTTCCTTTGGCGTTTGCCGCGCGCACCGCTAATATACCGGACCCTCCCGGTCCGCGCGCCGGATCGGGAGTTTCTTTACATTCCGAGGTCCCGGGCCCAGGCGCCGATGGAACAGCTCGCCGCATTCCTGCTCGACAACGCGGTCCTTGCCCTTGCCTTCTTCGGGCTCCTGGGGGCGCTCGTGTGGACGTCGGTCTCGACCTCCGGGCCGGGCCAGCTATCGCCCGCCGACGCGGTCCGGCTCATCAGCCGCGAGGATGCGGTGGTGATCGATCTCCGCCCCGACGGCGAGTTCCGCAACGGTCACATCGTCAACGCGATTCATGTGCCGTTCGATCAGGTCGAGACCCGTCTCGGCCGGCTGGGGAAGTACCGGCACAAGCCGCTGATTGCCGCGTGTCGAACCGGCCAGCAGTCGGCCGGCGTGGCCAAGCGCCTCCGGTCGGAGGGGTTCGAGCGGGTCCATCGCCTGCAGGGGGGAATGCTGGCGTGGCAGAGTGCCGACCTGCCCCTGTCCAAGGACTGAACGGACCGGCGCGCGCCCGCCGGCCTCGTCCCGCCCGCGCCGCAGGATCGATTCCATGAAGCTCGAGCTCGTGCGCGTCTACACCAAGGATCTCTCCCTCGAGAATCCGCTCTCGCCGGGCATCTTCGGCGAGGAATGGAAGCCGGAGGTGGACATGCGGATGCACGCCGGGGGGTCCCGGTTCGAGGGCAACCTGCTGGAGGCCACTCTCCAGGTGAACGTCGAGGCGCGCCTCGGGGGCCGGCCGGCCATGGTGGTCGAGGTCGTCGTCGGGGGGCTGTTCGCGCTCGGGGAAGCGACCGATGACGAGCTGGCCCGAGCGCTCGGCGTGACCTGTCCCGCGATGCTGTATCCGTACGCCCGCGAGACGGTGACCGGGCTGTCGGTGCGGGGAGGGTTCCCGCCCTTCATCATGCAGCCGGCCGATTTCGAGGAGATCTACCGGCGGCGGCAGGCCGCGGCGCCGGAGCCTGCCGACTGACGAGGACGGCGGCCGGATGACACCCACGCGTTCGCGTTTCCCGTCCGGCGCCCGGGGCCGGGGAGCGTGCGGCGGGTGATCGCGGTCGTCGGCGCCGGATCGTGGGGGACCGCGCTCGCCCTGCTGCTGGCCCGAAACGGCCGTGCCGTGCACCTGTGGACCCGCGATGCGGGCGCCGCCGCGCGATTGGCCGGGGACCGGGAGAACCGGCGCTATCTCCCCGGCCATTCCTTTCCTCGCTGTCTTTCGATCGCGCCCGAGCTGGAGGCGGCGGTGGAAAGCGCCGGTGAAGTCCTGGTCGCGGTACCCAGCCACGCGTTCCGGGACGTGCTCGGGCGGGTGGCGGGCGCCGCGCGGGACGATGCCGGGGTGACGTGGGCAACCAAGGGCCTCGACCCCGGGACCGGACGGTGGCTGCACGAGGTGGCGGTGGATGCCCTCGGCACCGCGGCGAGGGCCGCGGTGGTGTCGGGGCCGACGTTCGCCGGCGAGGTGGCGAAGGGGCTTCCGGCCGCGGTTGCCGTCGCGTGCGCGGACCTTGACCGCGCCCGCCGGCTCGCCGGCCTTCTCCACGGGCCGCGCTTTCGCGCCTATGCCAACGACGACGTGGCCGGGGTGTCCCTCGGGGGGGCGGTCAAGAACGTCCTGGCGGTGGCGGCGGGGGTCGCGGACGGGCTCGGACTCGGCGCCAATTCGCGGGCCGCGATCGTTTCCCGGGGCCTCGGCGAGATGCTTCGGCTGGGGCGGTTCGTCGGCGCCCGGCCCGCGACCCTGATGGGGCTCGCGGGACTCGGCGACCTCGTCCTCACCTGCACCGACGACCAGTCCCGCAACCGGCGCTTCGGACTTGCCCTTGCGGGCGGAGATACGCCGGGCGAGGCGAGGGAACGGGCAGGCCGGGTGGTCGAGGGAGCGACGGCCGCCCCCCTGCTCCTCGCCCTGGCCGACCGGTTCGGGATCGAGATGCCGATCACCGAGCAGGTGGCGGCCGTCGTGCGCGGGGACGCGACACCCGCCGGGGCGGTCGAGACCTTGCTGGCCCGGGCGCCCGCCTCCGAGTACGAAGGAGAGTAGTGCCCATGGACATCGCGGAGTACCGGCGTCACGCCCACCGTCTCGTGGACTGGATGGCCGACTACCTCGAGACGGTCGAGTCCCGGCCCGTGCGTTCCGGCGTGCAACCGGGCGAGATCATGGACCGGCTGCCTGCCGCCCCGCCGGAAGCGGGCGAGCCGTTCGAGCGCATCTTCACCGACTTCGAGCACGATCTGCTCCCCGGGGTCACGCACTGGCAGCACCCGTCGTTCTACGCGTACTTTCCCGCCAACTCGAGTCCGCCCTCGGTGCTCGCCGAGATGCTGACCGCCACCCTCGGCGCGAACTGCATGCTGTGGGAGACATCGCCCGCCGGCACGGAGCTCGAGACCCGCGTCCTCGACTGGCTGCGGCAGATGATCGGGCTTCCGGAGGGCTTCTCCGGGGTCATCCAGGACACCGCGTCGAGCGCGACCCTGTGCGCCATCCTCGCCGCCCGGGAGCGGGCGACCGGCTCCGCGGCGAACCGCCGCGGGGTATCGGGCGAGGACCGGCTCCGGCTGTATACGTCGGTCGAAGCGCATTCATCCGTCGAAAAGGCGGCGCGCATCGCCGGGCTCGGGAGCGAGAGTCTGCGGGCGATCCCGATCGGCGAGGGCGGCGGCATGCGGTGCGACGAGCTCGCGGCGGCGATCGAGCGGGACGCCGCGGCGGGAGCGAGGCCGAGCCTGGTCGTCGCCACCCTCGGCACGACCGGCGCCTCGGGATTCGATCGGCTGGACGCCATCGGCGAGATCTGCCGGCGCCACGACGTCATGCTCCACGTGGACGCGGCGTGGGCCGGCACCGCGGCCATCGCCCCCGAATTCCGCTGGATGCTCGACGGCGTGGAGCACGCGGACAGCTTCGTGGTCAATCCCCACAAGTGGATGATGGTCAACTTCGACTGCTCGGCCCACTTCGTGCGGGATGCCGCCGCCTTCGTCCGCACGTTCGAGATCGTGCCCGAGTACCTGAGGACCCCGGAGCACGGACGGGTCATCGACTACCGTGACTGGGGCATCCCCCTCGGACGGCGCTTCCGTGCCCTGAAGCTGTGGTTCGTCATCCGCAGCTACGGGGTCGAGGGACTCCGGGCGATGGTCCGCCGCCATGTTGCCCTCACCCGGGAGCTCGCCGCCGCCATCGACGCCGAGGAGGACTTCGATCTCGTCGTCGCGCCTCGGTTGGCGCTCCTGTGCTTTCGCTACCGGCCGCCCGGAGTCGAGGACGCGGGCGTGCTCGACGCGCTCAACGGGCGGCTGCTGCAGGCGCTGAACGACAGCGGCCGGCTGTACCTGACCCGGACCCTGGTGGGAGACGCCTTCGTGATCCGTTTCTGCGTTGGGCAGACGACGACCGAACGCCGTCACGTGGAGGCGGCCTGGGCCACCATCCGGGAGACCGCGAGAGGGCTCTCGCCCTGATCGGGGAAGAAGATCGGGACGAGGCATCCGGGCGCGGCCGGCGACGGGCCGACCGCTCCCGCCCGGCCGGGTCCCGAATCCGATCCGGGTTCCCGTCCGGCCTGCGCCGCGCGGCGAAGAACCGGCTCCTCATCCGGCTGCTTCGGCTCCTCGCCCGATGCCCGCCCGGATGGCGGGCGGGGGCCGCGTGCCTGCTCGGCGTGGCGTGGCGTCGAGCCGCCTCCCGCCGGCGCCGGATCGCGGCCGCGAACCTCGCGTACTGTTTTCCCGGGCTGACCGGCCGCGAGCGCACCGCGCTTCTCGATCGTCATTTCCGTTCGCTCGGATTCGCCCTGATCGAAGTTGCCCTTGCCTGGTATGCGGACCCCGCGGCGCTGCGGGAGCTGGTCCGGGTGGACGGCCGCGAGCACCTCGACGCGGCGCTCGCCCGCGGGCGTGGCGCGCTCCTGCTCGCCGGGCACTTCACGACCCTGGAGATCGGCGCGGCTCGGCTCGGCATCGACGCCCCCGTGGACGGTGTGTACCGCCCCCATGCCGACCCTGCGATGGAGCGGGCTTCGCGGGATGGACGACAGCGTTTCGGGGGACGGCTCCTCGATCGCGCGGACGTGCGGGGGATGCTCCGCCGCCTCCGGGCCAACCGGGCCGTGTGGTACGCTCCGGACCAGGATCTCGGGCTCCGGCACGGCGTGTTCGCGCCGTTCTTCGGCCGACCGGCGGCCACCCTGACCGCCACCGCCCGCATCGCCGGGGCGAGCGGTGCCCCGGTGCTTCCGTTCCGGGTGGAGCGGACGGCCGGCGGTCGCGCCTACCGGGTCGTCATCGAGCCTCCCCTCACGAACTTTCCGGGCGGAGACGAGCTCGCCGACGCGGCCCGGACCAACGAAGTCATCGAGCGATGGGCACGCGAGTGCCCGGAGCAGTACCTCTGGGTGCATCGCCGGTTCAAGACCCGGCCGCCCGGCGAGCCGGATCTGTATGGAGGGTGACGGGTGATCCCGGAAGTGCGCGAGACCTGGAACGTGCGAAAGCCCGAGGTGCGGTCGTCCGGCGGGGTGGTCTCGACCCAGCACTACCGGGCGTCCGAGATCGGGGCGCGGGTGCTCGCCGAGGGCGGCAACGCGGTGGATGCGGCGGTGACCGCCGGGCTCGCCCTCGGTACCGTGGAGCCCTGGATGAGCGGGCTCGGCGGCTGCGGGCAGATGATCGTTCATCTCGCCGGAGAGGGCCGCGCGTGGTCGGTCGACTTCGGACTGGTGGCATCCGGGAATCTCGATCCCGCCGACTACCCCCTGGACGAAGGCCGCGGCTCCGACCTTTTCAACTGGCCGGCCGTCGAGGGGGACCGGAACGTGATGGGCCCTCTGTCGATCGCGGTCCCCACCTACGCGGCGGGAGTGGCGGCGGCCCTCGAACGGTTCGGAACCCGCTCCTGGGCGGACTGCCTCGCCCCCGCCATCGAGCTCGCGGAACGCGGGTTCGACGCCGACTGGTACGCGACCCTCAAGATCGCTTCGACCGCGGCGCGCCTCGCGGCCGACGACGAGTGTCGGCGGGTCTTTCTCCCGGACGGTTTCCCGCCTTGCTCGGAGTGGGGCGGGCCGCCCCCCCGGCTCCGGCTCGGGGGGCTCGCGGAGACCCTGCGCCGGCTCGGCCAAGCCGGCCCCCGGGACTTCTACGAGGGTGCGGTCGCCCGCTCGCTCGTCGCCGACGCGCGGCGGCTCGGGGCGAAACTGGGAGCCGAGGATCTCGCCGGGGTGGAGGTCCGCGTCCGCGAGTCGCGCGCCATCCGCTACGGCGGCGCCACGGTCCATGCGGCCCGCGGACTCACCGCCGGGCCGAGCCTCGAGCGGGCGCTCGGTCTCTTCGGCGAATGCCGCGCCGCGGCGGGGGGCGCCCTGCCGGGGACCGAGGCGGACCTCGCCGTCGCGTATGCCGACGCCCTTGCCGCCGCCTACGCCGAGCGCCTCGCCGAGCACGGCCACGATGCGCAAGCCGCCATGCCGGCCTGCACCACCCATCTCAGCGTGGTCGACGCGCAAGGCAACCTCGTCGCCCTGACCCAGACCCTGCTCTCGCTGTTCGGCTCCCGGGTCATGTTCCCGGCGACCGGCGTCCTCATGAACAACGGCGTGATGTGGTTCGACCCGCGCCCCGGTCGTCCCAACTCGATCGCGGCGGGGCGCCGGCCGCTGTCCAACATGTGCCCGGTGGTGGTGGAGAGGAGCGACGGGGACCGGTTCGCCCTCGGCGCCTCGGGCGGGCGGCGCATCATGCCCGCGGTGATGCAGCTCGTTTCGTTTCTCGTAGACTTCGGCCTCGGCCTCGAGGACGCGTTCCATGCCCCGCGCATCGACGCGAGCGGCGGCGAGTGCGTCTCGGTCGACCCGAGGTTTCCGGCGGAGGTCGCGGCCGCCCTGCGCGAGCGGTACCCGGTCGAGGCCTGGCCGAACGCGGTGTATCCGGCGATGTATGCTTGTCCCAACGCGGCGGGAGCGTTGCGGGACGGCGGCCGGGTCGGAGCCGCCTACGTCATGTCGCCGTGGGCGCTTGCGGCGCCGGCGGACTCGCAGTGACGGCCGGCCGGCTCGCGCCGCGGCCGGTCATGGAGAGCGGATGGGCTCCGGTTCGTCCACGGCCGGCGAACCCGGAAGGTCGAGAAGGAGGAGCAAACGAATGAACGAAGTGCTCGAGGTTCCGGAAACGCCGGTCACCACGCCCGCGGGCGGCGCGGCCAGTCTCATCCGCTCGCGCCGGACCATTCACGACTTCCGCGAGGAGCCCGCGCCGGCGGACCTCGCGCGACGCGCGCTCGACCTCGCCCGGTGGGCTCCCAACCACCACCTGACCGAACCCTGGCGCTTCTATCTCCTCGGCCCGGAGACGGCCGCCGCGATCGCCCGCCTCAACGCCGAGATCGTGACCGCGAAGAGCGGCCCGGAGGCGGGCGCGGCGAAGCTCGACCGGTGGAGCCGGATCCCGGGCTGGATCGTGGTGACCTCGGCCAACTCCGACGACCCCCTGCGCGCCCGCGAGGACTATGCCGCGTGCTGCTGCGCGATCCACAACTTCTCGCTCTTCCTGTGGGGCGAGGGCGTCGGGGTCAAGTGGACGACCGGAGCGGTGACCCGCGACCCCCGGTTCTACGACCTCGTGTGGATCGATCCGGACGCGGAGACGGTGGTGGGCCTCGTCTGGTACGGCTATCCGGCGGAGGTCCCGAACCCTGCCCGCCGCCCCCTCGAGGAGGTCTCCGTCAGCCTGCCCTGATCCTCATCCTGGTCGGGTTCCGACGAGTCCGCCATGCTGCCGCCGCAAGAGCCGCGTCGACCCTGCGTCGCGCGCGAACATGGCCCGTTGCACGGAGAGGGGCTTCGGGGCGAGTCGAAGGTCCCGGATAGCCTGGGCAGAGATCTTCGTCCCGTTTCCCATACGGCACGCATCGGTCTGATTTTCGTTTCCGCTGCTCTTCCATGGCTCGACGAATGTCTTCGGCGACCTCCTCGATTTCCTTCGCCACCCTCGGTTCCATGCCCAGTTCGCGCTCGAGCGCCGTCGTCAAGGGAAGCAGAAGGTCGGAGGCCGGGGAGTTAAGCCTGTTACCCAACAAGACTGTTGCCAACGAATTTGTTGCCAACAATATTGTTGGAAAACGCCCTTGTCGAGTGCGGTGGCGTTCCTTTCGACGGGGCGATCGACGCCGGGCACACGGTGGCCGATTCAGCACCCGCAAGGTTCCAGGGAGCGCGGCCCGCCACCGCGGACGGATCCGGGTCCGCGAACGGACGGAAGGAGATTCCCGGTCAGCCCCAGAGGCTGGGAGAGGGCGGGTCGACCCGGCCGTCGGGGTGGTAGTCGAGGCCGGGCTCGCGGTCGCGGGCGAGGAGGAGGGGGCCGTCGAGGTCCACGAAGCGCGCTCCCTGGGCGACGAGGAGTGCGGGCGCCATCGCAAGCGAAGTCCCGAGCATGCACCCCACCATGACCCCGAACCCGGCGGCCGAGGCCGCATCGCGGAGGGCGAGCGCCTCGGTGAGCCCTCCGGTCTTGTCGAGCTTGATGTTGACGATGTCGTAGCGGCCCGCGAGCCCCGGCAGCTCGGCCCGGGTGTGGCAGGATTCGTCGGCCGCGACGGGAACCGCGCGCTCGATCCCGGCGAGCGCCGCGTCGGCGCCCGCCGGAAGCGGCTGCTCCACGAGCTCGACGCCGAGCCCGGCGAGCTCCGGCAGCCGCCGGCGCAGCGTCTCCGCCGTCCACGCTTCGTTCGCGTCCACGATGAGGCGGGCCCCGGGTGCTCCGGCCCGCACCGCGGCGACCCGTTCCGTCACCCGCTCGCCGTCGAGCTTTACCTTGAGGAGGGGGCGGTCCGCGTGGCGGGCGGCGGCCTCGCGCATCTCGCCGGGCTCGTCGAGACTCAGGGTGTACGCGGTGAGAACGGATCCCGGAGGGGATCGGGGTGGGGATCCCGCCGGCGCGGCCCACGCCCGCCGTCCGGTCCGCTTCGCCTCGAGGTCCCACAGGGCGCAGTCGATGGCGTTCCGGGCCGCGCCCGGGCCCATCGCGTCCGCGAGCTCTTCGCGCGTGAGGCCTCTTTCGAGGTCTCCGCGCAATCCCTCGATGGACTCGACCACGCTGTCGACGGTCTCGCCGTAGTGGGCATAGGGGACGCATTCGCCCCGGCCCGCGGCGTCGCCGTCCCGGATCTCCGCCAGGACCGTTCGGACGACGCTCCGCGCGCCGCGCGAGATGCGGAACACCCCGGCGAGCGGCCAGGACTCCCGATGCACCGCGAGGGCGGGCACGGCGTCAGAGCATCGCGTCGAGGATGCGGTCCACGCCGCCCCGCGCGGGGTCGATGCACGGAAGGCCGAGCTCGGTCTCGCTGCGCTCGAGGAACGCGCGGGCCTCTTCCGGACCGAGGTCCTTGGTGTTGATGGCGGCGCCGGCGAAGCGCACGGCGGGGCTCACGACCCGGGCGGCCGCGAGATTGGCTTCGATGCAGCTCGCGAGGTCCGGGAGCGCACGCCCGGGAATGCCCCGCATGTGGGTACGGGTCGGCTCGTGGCACAGCACCAGGGTATCGGGCTGGGCCCCGTGCAGGAGTCCGAGGCTCACGCCCGCGTAGGAGGGGTGGAAGAGCGAGCCCTGGCCCTCGATGAGGTCCCAGTGGTCATCGGGGGCGGCCGGGCAGAGCCGTTCCATCGCACCGGACATGAAGTCCGAGACGAGCGCGTCCACCGCGATCCCCGACCCCTCGATGAAGATGCCGGTCTGTCCGGTCGCCCGGAAGTGGGCGTCGACCCCGCGTGCTTCGAGCGCGCGGTACAGGCAGAGCGAGGTGTACATCTTGCCCACCGAGCAGTCCGTTCCGACGGTGAGGAGCCGGCGGCCGCTCCTCGGCTCGCCGGTGCCGATCGGGAACGACCCCTCGGGGTGGCGCACGTCGTGCAGGGTTCGTCCGCAACGCCGGGCGGCATCCGCCACGGCCGGGATGTTGCCGAGCCGGGTGTGGAGTCCGCTCGCAAGATCCATGCCGGCCTCGATTGCGGCGACCATGGTGTCGATCCAGTCCTGCGAGAACACGCCGCCCCGGTTGACGACGCCGACGAGCAGGGTGCGGGCGCCCCGCTCCCACCCTTCGGCCACCGAGAGCTCGGGCAGGTCGACCGACGGCACGCAGCCCGGCAGGCGGAGCTGTCCGACGCACGCCTCCGGGCGCCACTGCCAGACGCCGATCGCGGTCTTGGCGGCCAGTTCGTCGTGCGCGTCGCCGAAGAAGAGAAGGTAGGGGGGATTGATGCTCATGGGCTGCACAATATAGCCTTTCGTCTCCGTGAGTGCTCATTCGGCGGCAGGGAACGGTTCGATGGCGGCGGCTCGTACGCAGGTTTCGAGAGCGGTGCCGAACGTGCTGGCGGTGGCCGGTTCGGACAGCGGCGCGGGGGCGGGCATACAGGCCGACCTCAAGACGTTCGCGGCCCTCGAAGTGTACGGCTGCTCGGCGGTGACCGCGGTCACCGCCCAGAATACGGCGTGCGTTCAGCGGACCGTCGCGGTCTCGGCCGCGATGGTCGAGGCGCAGATGGAGGCGGTCTTCGGCGACATCCGGATTTCGGCCGTCAAGGTCGGGCTGCTGCCGACCGCGAGTGTCGTGCGGGCGGTGGCGAGGGTGCTGGCGCGCTACGAGGCCCCGGACGTGGTGTACGACCCGGTCATGGCGGCGAGCACGGGCCGTTCGCTCCAGGCGGTCTCGGCGCTGGATGCGGTGTGCGCCGTCCTGCTGCCCCGGGTCACGGTGGTGACCCCGAACGTCGACGAGCTCGCCCGGCTGACCGGATCGCCACCGCCCCGCACCGACCCTGAGGTCGACCGGGCGGCGCGGCTGCTTCTGGACACGGGAGCGGGGTGGGTGCTGGTCACCGGCGGGCACCGCCCCGGACGTTTCAGCCGTGACCGGCTGCACGGGCCGCGTGGGTCGGGACTCGCGAGGTGGTATCGTGCGCGTCGCGTCGCGACGCGTCACGGCCACGGAACCGGGTGCACGCTGTCGTCGGCGATCGCGGCTCGGCTCGCGCTCGGCGACGGCGTACCGGAGGCGGTGGAGGCGGCCAAGGCGTATCTCGGAGGGGCTCTCGCCGCGGCGGGCGAGCTGAATGTGGGATTCGGCCCCGGTCCCCTGAACCATTTCTTTGCGATGTGGAGGAAGACATGAACCTGGCATCCCCTTGGCCGGACGACGGACCGGACCGGGCTGAGTTGGCCGCCTTCGCCGAGACCTTGGCCGATGCGGCCCGCGTGGTCGCCCGCCGCGATTTCCGGGCCTCGATCGAGGTCCAGTACAAGCCCGACGGCTCACCGGTCACCTGCGCCGACCGCGAGGTGGAGGAGACGTTGACGGCCCTCATTCGCAAGCGCTTTCCCCGGCACACGGTGATTGGAGAGGAGCTCGGCCGCACCGGAACGCCCGGCGCACGCTGGGGCTGGGCGCTGGATCCCATCGACGGGACCAAGAACTTCGTGACCGGCCGCCCCCTGTTCGGAACGCTGATCGCCTTTCTCGAGGGAGACCGGCCCATTCTGGGGGTGATCGAGGCGCCCGCGCTCGGGGAGCGGTACGTCGGTACGGCCGGTGAGCCCACCCGCTTCAACGGCCGGCCGTGCCGGACCAGCGGGTGCGCCCGGCTCGCGGATGCCCGGATGAGCGCCACCACCCCGGACCTCTTCGATTCCGACGAGGTCGTCGCCTTCGACGAGCTGAGCTTCGCCGCCCGGCTCCGAACCTTCGGGGGCGATTGCTACCAGTACACGCAGCTCGCCGCCGGCCATCTCGACCTGGTGATGGAAGCGCAGCTCGCTCCTCACGACCTGCTCGCGCTCGCGCCGGTCGTCACCGGCGCGGGCGGCGTCATCACCGACTGGGAGGGCGAACCGCTGACCGCCCGTTCCGACGGACACATTCTCGCCGCGGCGTCCCGGGAGCTTCACGCGGAGGTGCTCGGCAGGCTCCGGGATGCCGTTTGAAGCATCTGCTCGTCGTCTACCACACCCAGACCGGGCACACGGAGGCGATGGCCCGCGCGGTCGCGCGCGGCGCCCGGCATCCCGAGGTCTCGGGGGTCGAAGTCCGTCTCCGGCGGGCGGTGGACGCCGGCCTCGCCGACCTGTTGCGGGCGGACGCGGTCGCTTTCGGGACTCCGGAGAACTTCGGACAGCTCTCCGGCGGCATGAAGGATTTCTTCGACCGTACCTACTACCCCGCCCAGGGACTGATCGAGGGGCTCGCCTACGCGGTCTTCATCAGCGCGGGAAACGACGGCCGGGGGGCGCTCGAGGCGCTGCGCCGGATTGCCCGAGGATATCCGCTGCGCGAGGTGCGTGAGCCGATCATCGCCTGCGGGGGGCTCGATTCCGCCCATCTCGAGCGATGCGAGGAGCTGGGTCTCGCGCTCTCGGCCGGGCTCGAAGCGGGGATCTACTGACCGCACCGGCTCCCCGCGCCGGGTCCCGGGCGGGGGTGATCCGGGTCCGGTCCGAGGACCGGCGAGGAGTCCGCACTCAGTTCGCGGCGCTCGCGCCGGAGCGGCCTGGCCGGTAGGAAAGGTAGTCGGCAACCACCCGGGCCGCTTCCGCGAGGAAGAACGCGTCCCGGAGCTCCGGGATTTCCGCCACGTCCGCAGCCGTCTCGTCGCCGCTCTCGCCGTCGGTCGCCCGGCCGAGCGTGAGGGCGACCCGGAGGCGCTCCTCCTCGAGCCGGGCGTGCTCGGCCTCGCGCCGTTTCCGGTTCAGACTGACGGCGCGCGCCTCGTCCCAACGGCGGCGGTTCCCCAGCTCCTCCCGGAGAACCCGGAACGGCTCCCCCGCTCGCAGCCGTTCGCGGCTCCAATCCCGGGCGGCCGCGATCGCGTTTTCGTTGCGGGGGGTCGCCCGCCATCTGGCCGCCGCCTTCACCCGTGCCCAGGGCAGGGCGTTCTCGATATCTCCCTCGCCGCCGTGCGCCTCCCCCGTGACCGACGCGAAATCGACGTCAGGCTCGATTCCGCGGCGCTGGACTCCTTCGCCATTCACCCGGAAGTACTGGGAGACCGTCAACTTGAGCCTCCCGGTGCCGCCGTACGAGGGGAGATCGACGAGGTTCTGCACGGTACCCTTTCCGTAGGTCCGCGTCCCGATCACGATGCCCCGCCCGTAGTCCTGGATCGCTCCCGCCAGTATCTCCGATGCGGATGCGCTGCTCCGGTTCACCAGCACCCCGAGCGGCCCGTTCCATGCAACCGACGGGTCTTCGTCCCACTTGACCTGGGCCCTGCCCGAGGCTCTTCGAATCTGGACGATCGGCCCGGTCTCGATGAACAGCCCCGCGACCAGAAGGGCTTCGTCCAGCGCGCCGCCCTGGTTGTCGCGGAGATCCACGACCAGCGCGTCGATGTCCTCCGCGCGAAGTTCTTCGATGAGCCGACGGACGTCCCGGCTCGTGCTGCGATAGTCCTTGCGCCCGGCGGTTCGTCCCGCGATGTCCAGGTAGAACGACGGGATGTCGATGACCCCGACCCGCGCGGGCGAGCCGTCGCTCGCCCGCGTCTCCACGATGCCCCGGGACACGGACTGATCGTCGAGATCGATCGATCCCGTACCAGGGAGAGCGTGCGCGGCGCTCCGGAGGGGGCTCCCGCGGGCAGGACCTGAAGGTGCACCGTGCTGCCCTTCGGGCCACGGATGAGGTTCACCACATCCTCCAGCCGCCAGCTCACGATGTCCGTCATCTCGAGCTCGCCGGCCTGCTGCACGCCGATGATCCGGTCGTCGACTGCGAGCTGGCCGCTCCGGTCCGCCGGGCCCCCGGCGATGATGCGGCGCACGACGGTGTGCTCGCCCGCGGTCTGCAGCGCGGCGCCGATCCCTTCGAGCGAAAGGCTCATGCGGATCCGGAAGTTCTCGGACGTACGCGGTGAGAAGTAGGCGCTGTGCGGGTCGATCGACTGGGTGTAGGCATTGAGGAAGTACTGCACCACGTCGTCGGCGTCGATCTGGCGCACTCGCCGTGCCATGCGGGAATAGCGCTCCCGGAGGGATTCCGGTATCGCTTCCGGCTCGTATCCGGCGAGCTCGAGCTCGAGGATGTCGTTCTTGACCCGCCGCCGCCAGTAGTCGTCGAGGGTCGCGGCGCTCCGCGGCCAGGGTGTATCGCCGCGGTCGAGCTCGAGCTCCTCTTCCCGGGCGAAATCGAATTCGCCGACGGCGAGCTCGGAGGCGGTCCGCGCCCGGTCCTCCATGCGCAGCAGGTAGCGGCGGAACACGTCGAACGCGAGATCGAGCCGGCCGCGGCGCAGGGCGTCGTCGACCCGGGTCCGGTGGAGGTCGAAGTCGGCAATGTCGCTGGCGAGGAACACGCTGTGACTCGGGTCGAAGACGTCGATATAGCGATCGAGGACGCGGGAGCCGAGCTCGTCGTCGAGCGGGACCTTGCGATAGTGATAGCGGCTCATGAGCTCCACGACGGCCCGGGCCGACCGGGCGTGCGCGGCGGTGGGCCGGATCGCCTCCGCCTGCGCCGGGCCTGCCTCCCCCGCGCCGGCGGGCGGGCCGCCGAGGGCGGCGAGAAGGAAGGCTCCCGCCAGCACGAGCCTTCGCGCGCACCCCGTCACCGCGCGTCGTGCGAGCCCGGGAAAATCACCGATTTTCGTCGCGAGGGCGCCGCGAAGCTGCGAAGCACAATGCCGTGGTAGCGGGCCGCACGGACTGAAAGAGCGCTTACGCGCTGGCGAAGGCGTAGCCGACACTAGCGCGTTCGCGCTGTCGAAGCGGCTTGAGGGAGTACGGCCCGCTACCGCGGCGACCTTGGGAGATGGGCGAAGCGACAGATTGGCGTCCGCAGCAGGAAATCGGTGATTTTTCCGGGCCAGCCCGGATCGCGGGACCGAGCGGCCCCCCCGACCGTGCCGGCCGGCCGGAGATGCCGTGCCGTCGAGGTCCATCAGAATGCCTTCAGGACGCCCTCGACCATCTGCTTGGCGTCGCCGAACAGCATCATCGTATTGTCGCGGAAGAAAAGCTCGTTCTCGACTCCCGCATAGCCCGCCCCCATGCCCCGCTTGACGAACAATACGGTGCGCGAGCGCTCCACGTCCAGGATCGGCATGCCGTAGATCGGGCTCTGCGGATCGTTCTTGGCGGCCGGGTTGGTCACGTCGTTCGCGCCGATGACCAGGGCGACATCGGTTCCGGGGAAGTCGTTGTTGATGTCGTCGAGCTCGAACACCTCGCCGTACGGAACGTTGGCCTCGGCCAGGAGCACGTTCATGTGCCCCGGCATGCGCCCCGCCACCGGGTGGATGGCGAATCGAACCCGCCCTCCGTGCGTCCTCACGCGGTCCGCGAGCTCGCGCAGCGCGTGCTGCGCCTGGGCGACCGCCATCCCGTAGCCGGGGACGATCACCAGCGAGTCGGCGTTCTTCAGGATGAACGCCGCGTCCTCCGCGCTTCCCTGCTTCACCGGACGCGTCTCGCGCGCCGAAACTCCGGCTACGCCTTCGGATTCGGCGCCGAATCCGCCGAGGATGACGCTCACGAACGAGCGGTTCATGCCCCGGCACATGATGTAGGACAGGATTGCTCCCGATGCGCCGACCAGGGCGCCGGTGATGATGAGGGCGGTGTTCTCCAGGGTGAAGCCGATGCCGGCGGCCGCCCAGCCGGAATAGGAGTTGAGCATCGAAACCACGACCGGCATGTCCGCACCGCCGATCGGGATGATGATGAGCACTCCGATGGCCAGGGAAAGGCCGGTGACGAGCCAGAACGCCTCGTAGGACTCGGTAAGGCAGAACCACACCGCGAGGCCGATCAGGGTGAGCCCGAGGACCGCGTTCAGGTGGTGCTGCAAGGTGAATACGACCGGCGCGCCCGATACGAGTCCCTGGAGCTTCACGAAGGCGACGATCGAGCCGGTGAAGGTGATGGCGCCGATGGCGACGCCGATGGACATCTCGATGAGGCTGGCCGTGCCGATCCGGCCCGGCTCCCCGATGCCGAACGCCTGCGGAGCGTAGAGTGCGGCCGCGGCCACCAGCACCGCCGCAAGGCCGACGAGGCTGTGGAAGGCAGCCACGAGCTGCGGCATCGCGGTCATCGCGATGCGGCGCGCCGCAAACGCCCCGATCGAGCCGCCGATGCCGATCCCGAGCAGGATGAGGAGCGCGGTGGCGCCGTCGGTGATCCCGGTCACGCTCAGGGTGGTCGCGATCGCGATTGCCATCCCGGCCATTCCGAGCACGTTTGCGCGCCGCGAGGTGGCCGGCGACGAGAGCCCCCGCAGGGTGAGGATGAACAGGATCCCGGAGACGAGGTACGCGAGAGCGGCCAGGCTCGGCGTCATCGGCGCGAGTCCGTGCGGTCCTGGCGCTGGTACATCGCGAGCATCCGCTGGGTGACCAGGAAGCCGCCGAAGATGTTCACCGAGGCGAGGACGAGGGCGATGAAGCCGAGGACCCTGGCCGCGATGCCGGCGGTGCCCGCCGCCTCCACGCCGACCGCGAGCAGCGCCCCGACCACGATCACCGAGGACACCGCGTTGGTGACCGACATCAGCGGGGTGTGCAGGGCAGGGGTCACGCTCCACACCACGTAGTAGCCGACGAAGATGGCGAGAACGAAGATGGCGAGGCGGAATACGAAGGGATCGATCTCGGGCGCCGCGAGCGCCGCGACGCCGGCCGCGGTGTCGGCGGCGACGGCGGCCGCGCCGGTGGTTCCGGGGTCTGCCATCAACCGTTGCCGGCGGCCGCTTCGCCGGACGGCGAGGATCGGAAGCGCGGGTGCACCACCGCCCCGTCGCGGGTGAGGACGGTCGCGGCGAGGATCTCGTCGTCCCAGTCGAACCGCAGGCCGCCGTCGCCGATGAGCGGGGTCAGGAACGCGAGCAGGTTGCGGGCATAGAGCGCGCTCGCGCTCGCCGCGAGGCGGCCCGGCACGTTGCGGTGCGCGAGAATGGTCACCCCGTGCGCGGTCACCCGCTCGCCGGGCCGGGAGAGCTCGCAGTTGCCCCCGTACTCGGCCGCGAGGTCGACGACGACGGAGCCCTTGCGCATGGTCGCGACCATGTCCGCGTCGATGAGGCGGGGGGCCGGCCGTCCCGGCACCAGCGCGGTGCCGATGACGATGTCCTGGCGCTTGAGCTCCGATGCGAACAGCTCGGACTGCCGCCGCCGGTAGCCTTCGCTCATCTCGCGCGCGTAGCCGCCCTCGGTCTCCGCGCTCTCTCCCTCCGGGCCGTCGATCCCGACGAAGGTCGCGCCGAGGCTCTCCACCTGCTCGCGCGCGGCCGGCCGTACGTCGGTGGCGGTCACGATCGCGCCGAGGCGCCGCGCGGTGGCGATGGCCTGAAGCCCGGCCACCCCGGCCCCCATCACGAGCACCCGCGCGGGCGGCACGGTGCCCGCGGCGGTCATCATCAGCGGCATGGCCCGCTCGAACTCGGCCGCCGCGTCGATGACCGCCTTGTAGCCCGCGAGGTTCGACTGCGACGAAAGCACGTCCATCGCCTGGGCGCGGGTCACCCGGGGGAGCAGCTCGAGGGAGAAGGTCGTGAGGCCGGCCCCCGCGTAGGTCTCCAGCAGGCCGTTCAGGCGGTAGGGATCCAGCATCCCCACCAGCACCGCCTCGCGCGGAAGGTGGGGGATCGCGTCGTCCGGCGGGGCCCGGACCGCGAGCTGGACGGCCGCTCCGTCGAGGACGGCGGCCGGCTCGGGCAGGACGCTCGCGCCCGCCGTCTCGTATTCGGAGTCCAGGATGCCCGCTGCCTCGCCGGCGCCGCGCTCGACCCACACCTCCACGCCCTGCGCCGTGCGGAGCAGCTTGGCGACGGTCTCGGGAGTAGCGGCAACGCGGGGTTCGTCTTCCCGCCGTTCCCTGATGATGGCGATCTTGAGTCGGCCGCTCATTCCACGTGTCGGTTCGGGCGGTCTCGTGAAGGATGAGGAGAGCGGGCGCAGAGTCTATCATTCCGGTATCCGGCTACCAACCGCGTCGGGCAGCCTCGAGAAGGGAAGAGCCCGCAACGTGGTTGTCCGGAAAGACACCGCACTGCGAGAGGCCGGCACCGGCCGAGCCCGCGGCGCGGACGTCCGGCAAACCCGACGCGCAGCGAGGCCCCGGTCATGAGTCGCTATCGAATCGCCGCGATCCCCGGAGACGGGATCGGCCGAGAAGTCGTTCCGGAGGGGATCCGGGTGGTCGAGGCCGCGGCCCGCCGATACGGGATCGAGCTCGAGTGGGAGCACTTCCCCTGGAGCTGCGAGACGTACCGGAGCGAGGGCTGGATGATGCCCCCCGACGGGCTCGACCGCCTCGCCGGGTTCGACGCGATCTTCCTCGGGGCGGTCGGCTTCCCCGGCGTGCCCGACCACGTTTCGCTCTGGGGCCTCCTCATCCCGATCCGCCGCCGGTTCCGCCAGTACGTCAACCTGCGCCCGGTCCGGGTACTCGCG
This sequence comes from Gammaproteobacteria bacterium, assembly GCA_965223775.1. Lineage (GTDB taxonomy): Bacteria > Pseudomonadota > Gammaproteobacteria > HK1 > HK1 > JAJDXW01. Next base: position 1,290,995 of record OZ245021.1, read on the forward strand.
GGGATGGTGTCGCCGCTCCGCGGACGGGGTCCGGAAGACATCGACTTCTACGTCGTGCGCGAGAACAACGAAGGCGAATACTCCGAGATCGGGGGCCGCCTCTACGAGGGCACCGACCACGAGATGGCCATGCAGGAGAGCATCTTCACCCGCCAGGGGGTGGACCGGGTGCTCGCGTACGCGTTCGATCTCGCCCGTACGCGCGAGGCGAAGCATCTCACGTCGGCGACGAAGTCGAACGGCATCATCCATACCATGCCGTTCTGGGACGAGCGCTTCGAGGCGATGGCGGAGCGTTACGCCGACGTGCGCACGTCCCGGTACCACGTCGACATCCTCGCCGCGAACTTCGTTCTCCATCCGGACTGGTTCGACGTGGTGGTGGGGAGCAATCTCTTCGGCGACATCCTGTCCGACCTCGGGCCGGCCATCGCGGGCACGATCGGCATCGCTCCTTCCGCGAACCTCAACCCGGAGCGGGAGTGCCCCTCGATGTTCGAGCCCGTGCACGGGTCCGCCCCCGATATCGCGGGGCAGGGCATCGCCAACCCGATCGGGCAGATCTGGTCGGGCGCGATGATGCTCGAGCACTTGGGTCATCCGCAGGCGGCGGCCGACATCGTGACCGCCATCGAGACGGTGCTGGACGGGGGAGGGCCCAGGACCCCGGATCTCGGCGGGCGGGCGCGAACGGCCGACCTCGGCCGGGCCGTCGAGGAGGCGCTGGGGAGCTGACCGGTCCGGGGCTCTCACCCGTCGCTGCCGCGCGGGCGTGCGGACCCGGGGCGGCGGCGCACCGAAGGTGAGCGTTCCGGTCCGGGACACGGTTCGGACCAGATCGGATGTCTTCGCCCAGGGAACGATACGCCGCGGCCCTCGCGTCCGGCCGGCTGCGGCCCGACGCCGGGCAGGCGCGCGCCGTTGACGCGTTCGAGGCCCTGCACCGGGCGCTGGACGGGTCTACGCGGCGATCGCCCCTGCGGTACTTCCGTCGCCGGCCGGAGAGCGTGCGCGGTCTCTACCTGTGGGGCGGCGTGGGACGCGGCAAGACCCTGCTCATGGACGACTTCTTCGAGGGACTCGCGGGCGTGCCCAAGCGCCGCTCGCACTTCTACCGCTTCATGAGCAGCGTGCACGAGGAGCTCAAGCGGCTCCGAAGGCGGCGCACCGAGGACCCTCTCGGGGCGGTCGCGGCGGACTGGGCCGCGCAGGTCCGGGTGCTGTGCCTCGACGAGTTCCACGTGCGCGACATCGCGGACGCCATGTTGCTCGGGCGCCTGCTCAGGGGTCTCTTCGAGCAGGGGGTGACCCTCGTCACGACCTCCAACGTTCCGCCCGGCCGGCTGTACGAAGGGGGGCTGCAGCGTGAACGCTTTCTCCCCGCCATCGCGGAGCTCGAGGCGCGGCTCCGGGTGCTCGAGCTCGCCGGGAGCGAAGATCATCGCCTGCGCGCCCTCGAACGGGCGGACGTCTATCACTCTCCCCTCGGCCCGGCGGCGGACGCGAGCATCGAGGCCTGCTTCGAGACCCTCGTGCCGAACGGCCGGGTGGAGGACGGCCCGCTCATGGTCCTCGGCCGGCCCATCGCGACGGTGCGCAGCGCGGAGGGGATTGCGTGGTTCGGGTTCGATCAGCTCTGCGACGGCCCGCGGGGAGCCTCGGACTACATCGAGATCGCCCGCTGCTTTCACACCGTGCTGCTGTCCGACGTCCCGGTCATCGCGCCCCGCGACCGCAATCGCGTGCGTCGCTTCATCAGCCTCGTCGACGAGTTCTACGACCGGCAGGTGAACCTCGTGGTCTCGGCCGCCGCCCCGCCGGCCGGGCTCTACCCGAAGGGACCCGACTCGTTCGAGTTCCGGCGCACCAGCAGCCGGCTCGAGGAGATGCAGACCCGCGAGTACCTTCACCGCGAGCACCTCGGCTGAAGAGCCGATTGGCCGGAGACCCGGGCCGCCGGCACCGTGCACCGCTGTGCCGGGGCTCCGGTTCGCGGCCGGGACCCCGGGTTGCGCTGGTCGAGTCCCCGAATATGCCGGGGCTCCGGTCCACGTCGGCAACCCCTGCTTGCGCCTCTGCGGGTCACGAATACGCCGGGTCTCCGATTACGTTGGGAACCCCTGCTTGCGCCTCTGCGGGTCACGAATATACTCAACCGTTCGCCGTCCGAACGCAGGGGAGAAACTGAATGCCGAATCACGCCACGCGGGAGATTCGCAACGTCGCGGTCGTCGGGCACGGCGGCAGCGGCAAGACCACGCTGGTCGAGTCGCTGCTGGCGGCAGCGGGGGCCATCGGAGCCGCGGGCTCGGTGGAGAAGGGCACCGCGGTATGCGACTACGAGCCCGAGGAACGGGCGCACCTGCAGTCGCTGTGGAGCGCCGTCGCGAGTCTCGACCACGATTCGGCCCACGTCAGCTTCGTCGACACGCCGGGCTATCCCGACTTTCTCGGCCGGGCGCTGCCCGCTCTCGCCGCGGTGGAGACGGCCGCGGTGGTCGTCGACGCGCGGTCCGGCATCCAGACCACCGCCCGCCGGATGATGGAGGCGGCGGCCGCGCGCGGTCTCGCGCGCCTCGTCGTCGTGAACAAGATCGACGCGCCGGATCTGGATCTCGCGGCGCTTGTCGAGGACCTGCAGGAGGTCTTCGGCTCCGAGTGCCTGCCCATCAACCTGCCGGCGCCCGGCCGCGAGCAGGTGGTGGACTGCTTCTTCAACCCCGATCCGACCGCCGCCGCCGAGTTCTCCTCGGTCGAGGAGGCGCACAGCCGGGTGGTGGATCAGGCGGTGGAGATGGACGAGGAGCTGATGGAGACGTTCCTGGACGAGGGGGAGGTCTCCACCGACGATCTCCGCGGCGCGTTCCGGTCCGCGCTCCGCGCGGGGCACCTCATTCCCGTGTGCTTCGTCTCTGCCGCTTCCGGTGCCGGCATCGATCTGCTGCTCGACGTGCTCGCCCGGCTCATGCCGAGCCCGGCCGACGCGAATCCGCCGGCGTTCTCCGCCCCGGACGGCGCCCCGGTCGAGGTCGAGCCCGATCAGGAGGCGGGCGTGGTGGCCCACGTATTCCGGGTGACCATCGATCCCTTCGTCGGCAGGCTCTCCGCGTTCCGCATCCACTCCGGCACGGTGACCCGCGACACCCAGCTCCACATCGACGACGGGCGCAAGCCCTTCAAGGTGGGACACCTCTTCCGCCTGCAGGGCAAGGAGCACGTGGAGATCGACGAAGGCGTGCCGGGCGACATCTGCGCCGTCGCGAAGGTGGACGAGATCGGCTACGGGGCGGTGCTGCACGACGCGGGCGGCGGCGACCCGCCGCTGCCCGAGCCCGTCCCCCTGCCCGAGGCGATGTACGGGCTCGCCGTTCAGGCCAAGACCCGCGGCGACGAGCAGAAGCTCTCCGATACCCTCTCGAAGCTCGCCGCCGAAGACCCGAGCGTTCACGTCGAGCACAGCACCGCGACCCGGGAGACGGTGATCCGCGGTCTCGGAGAGCTGCATCTTCGGATGATGCTGGAGCGGATGAAGGAGCGCTACCACGTGGAGGTGGAGACCCGTCCGCCCCGCATCCCCTACCGCGAGACCATCACCGCCCCCGCCGAGGGGCACCATCGCCACAAGAAGCAGACCGGCGGCGCCGGCCAGTTCGGCGAGGTCTTCCTGCGGGTCGAGCCGAAGGCGCGCGGCGAGGGCTTCGAGTTCGTCGACAAGGTCGTGGGCGGGGTCATCCCGTCGCAGTTCGTCCCGGCGGTCGAGAAGGGCATCCGCCAGGTCCTCGAGTCGGGCGCGATCGCGGGCTACCGGATGGACGACGTCAAGGTGACGGTGTACGACGGGAAGCACCACCCGGTGGATTCCAAGGAAATCGCCTTCGTGATGGCCGGCAAGAAGGCGTTTCTCGACGCGGTGGACAAGGCGCGGCCCATCGTGCTCGAGCCCGTGGTGGATCTCGAGGTGACGGTTCCGCAGGGCAACATGGGGGACATCGCCGGCGACCTCTCGGGCAAGCGGGGGAGGGTCGGCGGAACCGAAAGCCTCGCCGGCGGATACGTGGCGATCTCCGGCCAGGCCCCGTTGAGCGAGCTGACCCGGTACCAGACCGAGCTCAAGTCCGTCACCGGCGGCGCGGGCAGCTTCACCATGGGGTTCAGCCACTACGATCCGGTGCCCCGGCCCATACAGGACAAGCTGATGGCGGAGTTCAAGCCGGTGGCCGACGAGGACTGAGCCGCCCGGCCGGTCTGCGGCCGCGGCCCCGTGCCACGCTGGCCGGCATGTCGGGCGAGGTCTTCAGCATCATCGGCTCCGTCGCCGCGGTCGGTATCGGGCTTGCCGTGCTCATCCTCCGGACCGCCGCCCGGCTGGACCGGGGCATCGGCCGCGTGGTGGACACGCTCGGCAGGCGCATCGACGGTGTGGCCGACACCCTTGGCAGGCGCATCGACGGCGTGGAGAAGGGCCAGGCCGAGCTTCGCGAGCGCATGGCGAAGCTCGAACGCCTCCTTGAAGGCTTGCGCGAGGCGATCTCGGGGCGCCGCGCCGCGTAGCCCGAGGTTCGCTATCCGGCCGGCGGCCCGCCCTGCCGGCGCGCGAGGCGGTCGCGGAGGGTCCGGCTCGCCTGGCGGGGGTCCGCCTTGCCCCCCGAGCGCTTCATCACCTGCCCCACGAAGAACCCGAGGACCTTCTCCGCGCCGCCGAGGTACTGCTCGACCTGTGCCGGATGCGCGTCGAGCACGGCGTCGACGAGGCGCTCGATCTCCCCTGCATCGGTCACCTGGTGGAGCTCGCGGGCCTCGATGATCGCGTCCGGCTCCCCGCCCGACGTCCACATCGCGTCGAAGACGGTCCTGGCCATCCGGCCCGAGACCGTCCCGTCGGCGATCCGGCGAACCAGCCTTCCGAGCTGTCCGGCGGTGACCTGCGCTTCGTCGATGCGACGGCCCTCCCGGTTGAGCACCCCGGCCAGATCGCCGTTCACCCAGTTCGCCGCGAGGCGCGCTTCGTCCGGCGAGCCCGCCGCCTCGACCACGGCTTCGAAGTAGTCCACCGTCTCGCGGTGGACGACGAGCTGAGCCGCCTCCGCCGCTCCCAGGCCGTACTGGTCGATGAGCCGTTCGCGCCGCGCGTCGGGGAGCTCCGGCAGGCTGTCCCGCACCTCGGCCACGAATGCTTCGCCGACGGTGACCGGCAGCAGGTCCGGGTCGGGGAAGTAGCGGTAGTCGTCCGCCTCCTCCTTGTCCCGCATCGGCCGGGTCTCGTGGTGCTCGGGGTCGTAGAGGCGGGTCTCCTGGACGACCTCGCTCCCGGATTCGATGAGGTCGATCTGGCGCTCGATCTCGTAGCCGATGGCCCGCTCGACGAACCGGAACGAGTTGACGTTCTTGATCTCCGTGCGGGTGCCGAGCATCTCCGACCCGGCCGGGCGCACCGACACGTTGGCGTCGCAGCGGAACGAGCCTTCCTGCATGTTGCCGTCGCAGATGCCGAGCCAGCGGACCAGGGTGTGGATCTTCCGCATGCAGGCGACCGCCTCGGCCGCGCCGTGGATGACCGGCTCGGTCACGATCTCGAGGAGCGGGGTGCCCGCCCGGTTGAGATCGATCCCGGTGGCGCCGCCGAACCCTTCGTGCACCGACCGGCCGGCGTCCTCCTCGAGGTGGGCGCGGGTGAGCCTGATGTCGCGGCGGGCGCCGCCGTCCGGCTCGACCGTGATCGAGCCTCCCTCGGTAATCGGGTCCTCGTACTGGCTGATCTGGTAGCCCTTGGGGAGGTCCGGGTAGAAGTAGTTCTTGCGCGCGAAGATGCATCGGGGCGCGATGCGGGCTCCGACCGCGAGACCGAACCGGACCGCCATCCGCACCGCATCGCGGTTGAGCACCGGGAGCACCCCGGGAAGCCCGAGATCGACCGCGCACGCCTGGGTGTTGGGCGCCGCTCCGTAGCTTGCCGGGGCGCCCGAGAAGAGCTTGCTCCGGGTGAGGAGGCGGGCATGCACCTCCAGCCCGATGACCGGCTGCCAGCCGTTCATCGCCGGTCCCTCGCCGCGGGCGGGAGCGGGACCGGCGCCGCGTCGATGCGTCCCGGCGGCGCGGCGGACCTCTCCGCGCAGGGGGCCGTCCTCCCCGCGGGAGGCGGACCGGGTTCGCGGGCGCCGCTCATCCCGGGCGCCCCCCGGAGCGCTCCGCGAGCGGCGGGCGCGCGAGGTGCCAGTCGGTCGCCTGCTGGAAACGGTGCGCGACGTTGAGCAGCCGCGCTTCTTCGAGGTGGTTGCCGGTGATCTGCAGTCCCACCGGCAGACCGCCGGCGAAGCCCGCCGGCACGGACACCGCGCAGAGCCCCGCGAGGTTCACCCCCACGGTGAAGACGTCCGCGAGATACATGGCGATCGGGTCGTCGAGGCGGTCGCCGAGCCGGAACGCCGGAGTCGGGGTCGTCGGCCCCGCGATGACGTCCACCTCCTCGAACGCGCGCCGGTAGTCGTCCGCGACGAGCCGGCGCAGCCGCTGGGCCTTGCCGTAGTAGGCGTCGTAGTACCCCTTGCTGAGCGCGTAGGTGCCGGCGAGGATGCGGCGCTTGACCTCCACCCCGAATCCCGCGGTGCGCGACTCGACGTACAGCTCCTCGACGCTCGAGGCGCTCGGCGCTCGATACCCGTAGCGCACCCCGTCGAAGCGCGAGAGGTTCGAGGAGCACTCGGCGGGGGCGAGCATGTAGTAGGTGGGAATGCCGATGTCGGTGTATTCGAGGCGGACCGGGCGGACCGTCGCTCCGAGCCGCTCGAGCTCGCGGACGGCGGCCTCCACCGCGGCCCGCACCCCGGCCTCCACGCCGTCCCCGAAGTGCTCTTCCGGAAGCCCGACCCGGAGTCCCGTGATGGGCGCTTCGAGGCTCGCGCGGTAGTCGTCCACCGGGGTCTCGAGACTGGTGGAGTCAAGCTCGTCGAATCCCGCCATCTCGCCGAACACGAGGGCGATGTCCTCCGCGCTGCGGGCGAGGAGTCCCCCCTGGTCGAAGCTCGAGGCGAAGGCGACGAGCCCGCGCCGCGAAACCCGGCCGTAGGTCGGCTTGAGCCCGGTGAGACCGCACAGGGCAGCGGGCTGCCGGATGGACCCGCCGGTGTCGGTGGCGGTGGCGATGGGAGCGAGCCCGGCCGCCACCGCCGCCGCGGAACCTCCCGAGGATCCGCCCGCCACCCGTTCGGGGTCCCATGGATTGCACACCGGTCCGAAGTGGCTCGACTCGGTGGACGAGCCCATCGCGAACTCGTCGAGGTTGGTCTTCCCCAGGGTGACCATGCCGCTCGCGCGCAGGCGCTCCACCACCGTTGCGTCGTAGGCGGCGACGTGGTCCGCGAGCATGCGGGAGCCGCAGGTGGTGCGTACCCCCCTGGTGCAGAAGATGTCCTTGTGGGCGACCGGCACGCCGGCGAGGAAGCCCGCGGACTTCCGCCGCCGGGCGTCGTCGGCGCGGCGCGCCTCCTCGATCGCGAGGTCCGCCGTCACCGTGATGTAGGAATTGAGCCGGTCGTCGAGCGCCTCGATCCGGGCGAGGAACCGCCGCGCGATCTCCTCGGCGCTGAAATCGCCGCGCGCGAGGCCGGCCGCGATCCCCGCCACCGAATCCGGATCGGGGACGCTCACCGGGGCTCGATGACTCGCGGCACCACGTACATGCCGTCCTCGACCTGCGGAGCGCCTCGCTGAAGCGCCCCCCGGTCCACCTGTTCCGTCACGACGTCCGGTCGCAGGCGCTGGGTCGCGGCGAGGGGGTGGGAGAGCGGCTCGACGTCCCGGGTATCGACCGCGGCGAGGCGGTCGAACAGCTCAAGGATCCGGGCGAGATCCCGCGCGCGGTCGTCGAGATCGGCAGGGTCGATTCGCAGCCGCGCGAGCCTGGCGACCCGCTCGACTTCGGAGTGGTTGATGCTCATCAACTTTCCCGCGTCCGGTCCAAACAATGGAATGAAGTCGTTCTCGCTGCTATATTGGTCGCCCGCCTCGTGGGCGACGCCCCGGCGGTGTTCAGGGCCGCCCCGCCCCGGTGGCCCACCGGTAGGCATCGATCGTCGGGCGAGGACACCTCGGTTCAACGCGAATCCAGTCCATGATACCGAAGTTCCTTCGCGGGCTGTTTTCCGCTGACCTCTCCATCGACCTCGGGACCGCCAACACCCTCATCTACGTCCGTGACAAGGGCGTGGTGCTGGACGAGCCTTCCGTGGTCGCCATGCGCTCGGAGCCTCGCAGCAGCTCCTGGACGGTCGCCGCGGTGGGGAACGAGGCCAAGCACATGCTGGGCCGGACCCCCGGCCACATCACCGCAATTCGTCCCCTGAAGGACGGCGTCATCGCCGACTTCACGGTGACCGAGAAGATGCTCCAGTACTTCATTCACAAGGTGCACGAGAACACGTTGTTCCGGCCGAGCCCGCGGGTGCTCGTGTGCGTGCCGTGCGGCTCCACCCAGGTCGAGCGGCGGGCCATACGCGAGTCGGCGGCCGGTGCGGGGGCGCGCGACGTGTACCTGGTGGAGGAGCCGATGGCGGCCGCAATCGGGGCCGGTCTTCCGGTGAGCGAGGCGCGGGGGTCCATGGTGCTCGATATCGGGGGGGGCACCACGGAGGTCGCGGTGATCTCGCTCAACGGCGTGGTGTACTCGGAGTCGGTCCGGATCGGAGGCGACCGCTTCGATGAGGCGATCATCGCCTACGTGCGCCGCAACTACGGCACCCTCATCGGCGAGGCGACTGCCGAACGGGTGAAGTGCGAGATCGGGTGCGCCTTTCCGAGCAACGAGGTACACGAGATCGAGATCCGCGGCCGCAACATCGCCGAAGGCATTCCACGTGGCTTCGTCCTTGACTCGAGCGAGGTCCTGGAAGCGCTTCAGGAACCGCTCGCGGGCATCGTGACCGCGGTGCGCACCGCGCTGGAGCACACGCCGCCGGAGCTTGGGTCCGACGTGGCCGAGCGCGGCATGGTGCTGACCGGCGGCGGTGCGCTCCTGCACGACCTCGACCGTCTCATCATCGAGGAAACCGGACTTCCGGTCGTGGTGGCGGAGGACCCGCTCACCTGCGTGGCGCGAGGCGGGGGACGGGCGCTCGACCTCATCGACAAGCGCGGGTCGAACGTATTCGTCAGCGAGTAGGGGCCGTGGGCGGCGGCCGTCCGGAAGAACGCTCGGGAGCCGGCGGATTCGAGCCCGATGACGAAGGGCGGTACGTTCGACCATGAACTTCTTCACCCCTTCGTCGTCGCCCACCCTCCGGCTCGCGGTCTGTGCCGTTCTTTCGCTCGCCCTCATGGTGTCGGACCACCAGCGCCAGCACGCGGTGTGGGTCCGGAGCGCGCTGTCCGTGGTCGTGTATCCCCTCCGGCTCGCCGTGAACACGCTGTTCGTGGACCTGCCCCGGGATGCGGTGGCGTGGCTGTCCACGCGCCGTACCCTCATTCGGGAGAGTGAAGGGCTCCGCCATCAGCTGCTCGTCCTCGGTTCCCGGATCGAGCGGCTCCAGGAGCTGGAAGGAGAGAACCGCCGCCTGCGCGAACTCCTCGAATCCTCCGCCCGCATCGAGGACCGGGTGCTGGTGGCCAGCGTGCTCGGGGTGGACATCGATCCCGCTTCGAGCGGGCTGGTCCTCGACAAGGGCACGCAGCACGGGATCCGCCCCGGGCAGTCGGTGATCGATGCCACCGGGATCCTCGGTCAGGTCGACCACGCGGGGCCGATATCGAGCACGGTGGTCCTCATCACCGACTCCAGCCATGCGCTCCCCGTCCTGCTGTCCCGCAACGGTCTGCGGAGCGTCGCGGTCGGGCGAGGACCGACCGGCGAGCTCGACCTCGCGTACGTGCCCAAGGACGCCGACATCGAAGTGGGGGATCTGCTCGTCTCTTCCGGGCTCGGCGGAAGGTTCCCCGCCGGCTATCCGGCCGCTACCGTCGTCAGGGTGGAGACGGCTCGAGCGGGGAGATACGCCGAGGTCCGTCTCCAGCCGCTCGCGGATCTGAAGCGCGCCCGTGAGGTGCTCGTGGTCTTCCCGACCGACGGGGCCGCCGAAGGCAGCGATGCCGGCTGATGGACCGGCCGCCCGTCGTACCGGTCGGCGTCATCGTCGCGAGCTTCGCCGCGGCCCTCGTTCTCACCAGCCTGCCGATGGCCGAGTGGGCGGCGCCGTGGCGTCCACCCTGGGTCGCGCTCGTGCTGCTGTACTGGTGCTTCGCGGTGCCCGAGCGGGTCGGCGTCCTGGCCGGATGGGGGTGCGGGCTCATCCTGGACGTCCTCGTCGGCACCCTCGTCGGCCAGCACGCGCTCGGCCTCGGAGTGGTCGCATGGCTGGCCCGGCGCATGTACCGGCGGGTACGGCTGCTGCCCCTGTGGCAGCAGGGGGTGAGCGTGTTCGGGGTGATGATGGTCGATCAGCTCATCGTCTCGTGGGTCACCGGGATGCGGGGGCTTCCCGTGGACGTGCTGACGCACCTGTCCGTCCCGCTCGCGGGAGCGGTGGTCTGGCCGTGGATCTTTCTTCTCCTGCGGCGCGTTCGGCGCCGGTACCAGGTCGAATGAGGGTTCGGGCGCCGGCGGCCCGACGACCCAACTCGTGAGCCTCCACCCACTCCGCCGGGGCGCGGTGCGCGAACGACGCCGGTATCGCACGCGGGTCATCGTCGGCGCCGGCCTGGCCGGCGCGGGTCTTCTCGCCCTCTTTCTGCGGGCCGGGTACCTCCAGGTCGTGCAGCACGAGCACTACACGACGCTGTCCCATGAGAACCGGATCCGGATCCGTCCGGTTCCTCCCGCGCGCGGTCTCGTGCGGGATCGGAACGGAGTGGTGCTGGCTCGCAACTTCTCGATGTTCAGCCTCGAGATCGTGCCGGAGCAGACGGGAGGAGTGGACCGGGTCCTCGAGCGTCTCCGCGAGATCCTGAACATCGACGACGCGGAAGAAGAGAAGTTCCGGCAGCAGATGCGCCACCTTCCGGGGTTCGAGAGCATCCCGCTCAAGACCCCCCTAGACGAACGGGAGGTCGCCGTGTTCTCGGTCAACCGGCACCGGTTCCCGGGGGTCGACATCCACACCCGGCTCGTGCGCGAGTATCCCTTTGGCGAAGCGCTTGCCCACGTGGTGGGCTACGTGGGCCGGATCAATCCCGCGGAGCGGGGCCGGCTGCAAGGCGATCCCCACTACCGGGCCACCCGCTACATCGGCAAGACCGGCGTGGAACACTCGTGGGAGCGGACGCTCCACGGATACGCCGGCCTCGAACAGGTGGAGGTCGACGCCCGGGGACGGGTCGTGCGGACGATCGAATCGGTCGATCCGGTCCCGGGGTCGGACGTCACCATCGGGCTGGACGTGGGGCTGCAGCTCCGGGCGCACGCGGCGTTGTCCGGGAGGGTGGGCGCGATCGTCGCCATCGATCCCCGCGACGGCGCGCTGCTCGCCTTCGCGAGCGCCCCGTCCTTCGATCCGAATCCCCTGGTCCACGGGATCGACCGAGGCAGCTATGCGAAGCTGAGCGAGGCTCGCGGCCGGCCCATGTTCAACCGCGCTCTTCACGGCCAGTACCCCCCGGGTTCCGTCGCCAAGATCTTTCTCGCCTTCGCCGGGCTCGACCAGTCCCTGGACCTCGCGCTGGGCCGCGTCTGGTGCGGCGGGAGCTACCGTCTCCCGGGCACCACCTACGAGTACCGCGACTGGAGAGCCGGCGGGCACGGGCGGGTCGGCCTCAAGCGGGGGCTCTCCGAGAGCTGCGACGTGTACTTCTACGAGCTCGCGTACAAGCTCGGAATCACCCGCATTCATGGGTATCTCACCCGATTCGGGTTCGGGCGGCCGACCGGAGTGGATCTTCCGCGCGAGGCGCCGGGACTGGTTCCGTCGCGCGAGTGGAAGCTCGCCGCCCTCGGCCGTCCCTGGACGGCGGGGGAGACGATCATTTCCGGCATCGGCCAGGGGTACCTGCTGTCCACGCCCCTGCAGCTCGCGAGCGCGACCGCCACGGTGGCCGGCCGCGGGGTCCGCTTCCGGCCGCGGGCGGCGATCCGGATCGAGGGAAACGGAGCGGTGGACGACCTGCCCGTGGAGCGCCTGCCCCCGGTGACCTCGAGCGGCCAGGAGCACTGGACGCGAGTCATCGAAGGCATGGAGGGAGTGGTGCACGCCGGGTTCGGCACCGCACGGCGGATCGGCGAGGGTCTCGAGTACCGGATTGCGGGCAAGACGGGGACGGCCCAGGTGGTGCGTCAGGCGACCCGGGTATCGCCCGACGACCTCGAGTCAATCCCCTGGGAACGACGCGACCACGCGCTCTTTGCCGCGTTCGCCCCGGCCGACGATCCCCGCATCGCGATAGCGGTGGTCGTCGAGCACGGCGGTTCGGGCAGCCGTGCGGCGGCCCCGCTCGCCCGGACCGTCATCGATCATCACCTGCGCGGCGGGTCCGGCGAGCCGGCCGGGGTCGCCGCCACCGGCGCGAGGTGATTCGGTGGACCTTCGCCAGATTCGTCCCCGTCTCGCACGGTTCGACGTTCCCCTCGTATGCGCCCTCGTGCTGCTCGCCGGGGTCGGTCTGCTCGGAGCGTATTCGACGGGCGGTGAGCCGCTGCTGTATCGCCAGCTCGTGCGCCTTGCCGTCGGGAGCGGGGTCATGGTCGCGCTCGCTCACGTCGAGCCCGGCTACTACGCCCGGTGGGCGCCCTGGTTCTACGCCGTCACCCTCGCGGCGCTCGTCGCGGTGTTCGTGATCGGCTCGTCGGCGAAGGGCGCGCAGCGATGGCTTTCCGTGGGCGGGCTGCAGTTCCAGCCGGCCGAGGTGGCGAAGCTCGCCACCCCGCTGATGGTGGCTGCCTTCCTGGCGAAGCGTGGAGGGGCGTTGCGGCTTTCCGTGGTCGTCGGGGCGGTCGCCTTCATCGCGGTCCCCGTTCTCCTTGTCGGGTTCCAGCCGGATCTCGGAACGGCGGCCATCATCGCGGTGGCCGGAGCGGGCCTGCTGTTCATCGCCGGCGTGAGCTGGCGGGTCCTCGTCTCCTTCGCGGTCGCGGGGCTCGCGTCGTTGCCGTTCTTCTGGTACTGGTTGAAGGACTACCAGCGCGAGCGGGTCATCTCCTTTCTCGATCCCGACCGCAATCCGCTCGGCGCCGGCTATCAGGTCTTCCAGTCCAAGATTGCCATCGGCTCCGGCGGACTCTACGGCAAGGGATGGCTCAACGGGACGCAGTCGCAGCTCGACTTCCTGCCGGAACGATCCACGGACTTCGTCTTCGCGGTTCTCGCCGAGGAGTTCGGGCTGCTCGGGGTCGTGGTGATGCTCGTGCTGGCCGGTATCGTGATCTTCCGGGGACTGTGGATCGCGGGGCAGTCCCAGGAACCCTTCGGCCGGCTTGTCGCGGCCGGTCTCGTGCTCTCGTTCTTCATGCACGTTTTCGTGAACGTTGGCATGGTGAGCGGGCTTCTGCCGGTGGTTGGGCTGCCGCTCCCGCTGATAAGCTACGGCGGCACTTCCCTGGTTACTACGATGGCGGCGTTCGGGATCGTGATGTCGATGTCCTCGCACCGGCGATTGCTGGCGGACTAGAGAGGAGGAATCCGATGCGGCTGCGGCGCGGGCTTGTCTGTCTCCTGTTCGGTTTCGCTCCGGCGGCCTGGTCCGCGGACGGGCCGCTGGACGAGGTGGCCGCGGTGCGGTCGTTCATGCACGAGGTCGAGTCGCGGCACGGCCTGGACGGCGCCTGGCTTCAGGCGATCTTCCGCGACGCCCGCCGGCAGCAGTCGGTCCTGGATGCGTTCAGCCGACCGGCCGAGGCGAAGCCGTGGCACGCCTATCGCGAGATATTCGTGACCCGCGCCCGGATTCGCGGCGGCGCGGCGTTTGCCCGCGAGCACCGGCCGGTGCTCGATCGGGTGAGGGCCCGCTTCGGAGTGCCTCCGGAGATCGTGGCCGCAATCATCGGCGTCGAGACCTACTACGGGCGGTACACGGGCGGCTACCGCGTCATCGACGCCCTGTCGACGCTTGCATTCTTCTCGCCCCGCCGGGGTGCGTTCTTCCGCCGGGAGCTCGAAGAGTATCTCCTGTTCCTCGGCGAGGAGGATCGGAGCACCGCCGACCTCGAGGGCTCCTATGCCGGGGCGATCGGAATTCCCCAGTTCATTCCGAGCAGCTATCGCGCCTACGCGGTCGACTTCGACGGGGACGGGCGCCGCGACCTGTCGGGGAGCGTGGACGATGCCGTCGGCAGCGTCGGTTCGTACCTGAGTCGGCACGGCTGGCGGGCCGGGGAGCCGGTCGCGATCGCGGTAGCGGCGCTCGACCCCGGACGCGCCGATGCGCTGGTGGGCGAGCTTCGTCCGGAGCTCGCGTGGCGCGACCTGCACGAGGCGGGCGTGCGGGCGCAAGACGGTACGGTGTCACCGGCCCCCGACACGCCGGTCACGCTCGTTCGACTCGACGGGGCCGAGGGGCCGGAGTACTGGGCCGGATTTCGGAACTTCTACGTGATTACGCGGTACAACCGGAGCGCCCTCTATGCGATGGCGGTTCATCAGCTCGCGGTCGAGATCCGGCGCGGGGGCGAATAGGTGAGACGTGCCGAGCGGTTTCTTTGCATCGCGTTCCTCGCGGGAGCCGCGGGCTGCTCGCCGCCGCACGAGCCGCTTCCCGGCGCGCAGGTGCCGGGCGCCGGGCCCGTCCGGGCGCCGAGCGAGCCGCTCTACGCCAAGCGGGGCGGGGAGCGGGAGCCCTCCCGGGACGGCCCTCCCATCGGGGGGCCTTCTCGCGCCGAGCTGATGCGGACCCCCGACGCGGCGCCGAGTCCGGAGCTGCCGAGCCGGTACGGCAATCCGCGCGCGTACGTGGTGTTCGGCCGAACGTACGAAACCCTGCGGTCGAGCCGGGGATACGTCGAACGGGGGATCGCGTCCTGGTACGGGACCAAGTTCCACAAACGCCTCACCAGCAGCCGCGAGCCGTACGACATGTTCGCCATGACGGCCGCTCATCGAAGCCTTCCTCTTCCCACGTATGTCCGGGTTACCCATCTCGAGAACGGACGCAGCGCGGTGGTGCGGATCAACGACCGGGGTCCGTTCCACCCCGGCCGCATCGTCGACCTGTCCTTTGCGGCAGCGGTCAAGCTGGGAATCGCGGATCCCGGCTCGGGCCCGGTGGAAGTCCGGGCCATCGGGTCCGGCAAGGACGGCCGCTCCCGGCCTCCGCCCCGCGCCGCGCCGGAGTCGTTGCGGTACTTCGTTCAGGTCGGCGCGTACACGAACGAGCACAACGCGACGAAGGCGTACACGCTGGCGGAACGGCTGCGGCCCGGGCAGGCGTCGCTCCGCTGGGTCGAGAAGGAAGAGCGGATCATCCATCGCGTCCGCATCGGACCCCTGTCCGGACCGGATGAGACGGACCGGGTGCTGGACGGTCTGAACGCGGCGGGGGTGCGCAATGCGCGGGTGGTCATCGAGGGTCCAGGCGACGAGGAGGCGGCAGAGGACAACAATGTGTGAAGCGAGAGTGAATGCAAGGATGGATCGTGGGGCGGGCCGGCGATGGCGCTGGCCGGCGGCTCTCGCGGCCCTCGGATTCTCGGTCGCCGCGGCCGCGGCGAGCCCGGTTCAGCTCGACGCCGAAGCCTGGCTGCTCCAGGACTTTCACAGCGGTCGCGTTCTCGCGGAACGCAACGCCGACCGGCCGATGGAGCCCGCGAGCCTCGTCAAGCTGATGACCGTGTACGTCGCGTTCTCCCGGCTCGAGGCGGGAGACATCGCCCTCGACGAGATGGTCACGGTGAGTCGCAGGGCATGGAAGATGGGCGGCTCGCAGATGTTCATCGAGGTCGGGAGCCGGGTGTCCGTCGGGGACCTCCTGACGGGAGTCATCGTGCAGTCCGGCAACGACGCGAGCGTTGCGCTTGCCGAGCACGTGGCCGGCACCGAGGAGGCGTTCGTCCAGCTCATGAACGAGCACGCGGTGCGGCTCGGCATGACGGGGACCAGCTACGCGAACTCGCACGGACTTCCCCACCCCCGCAACCTGACGACCGCCCGCGACATCGCCGTTCTCATGCGCGCGCTCATGAGGGACTTCCCCGAGATGTACGGCTGGCACTCGCTCAAGTCGTTCACCTACAACGACATCAAGCAGCCGAACCGCAATCGGCTGTTGAAGAGCGACCCGTCGGTGGATGGCGGCAAGACCGGGTATACGAAGGCGGCCGGGTACTGCCTGTCCGTGTCCGCGGACCGCGACGGAATGAGAGTCATCGCCGTCCTCATGGGTGCTCCCGGGTCGTCGGAGCGATTCCAGGGTGCGCAGGCCCTGCTCAACTACGGTTACCGGAACTATCGGACGAGCCTGATATACGCGCAGAACGAGCCGATCGGCACGGTCCGGGTATGGTCGGGTGACCGCCCGTCGGTTCCGGCCGGAGTGGACCGGGACCTGTGGTTGACGGTCGAGCGCCGCAAGGCGGATCACGTCGATACGAAGGTCGCATTCGACGAGCCGCTCATCGCGCCCGTTCCGCGGTCGGGCCGCGTCGGCACCATCGAGGTCACCCTGGAGGACGAGAAGATCGCCGAACGCGAGCTGGTCGCGCTGGCCGAGGTGCCGCAAGGCTCGCTCTATCGCCGCGCCGCGGACTGGTTCTGGTTGCTCTGGCGCTGAGGGACGGTGCCGCGAGCGATCCGCCCGCCCGAGATCCGTCTTCGCCGGATCGGTCGCCGGGACTGCGGGAGCGTGGTGGACGAAATGCGTGCGTACACGGACTCGCGCACCGATGACTTGCCGGACGAGATCTGGCTGGTCGAGCATCCGCCGGTCTATACCCTCGGGCAGGCGGGGCGGCGCGAGCACGTGCATGCCCCGGGGAGGATCCCGGTCATCGCGACGGACCGCGGGGGGCAGGTGACCTATCACGGACCCGGTCAGGCGGTCGTCTACGTCCTGCTCGACCTTCGCCGGCTCGGATTCGGAGTGCGTGGACTCGTCCACGACCTCGAACAGGCGGTGATCGACGTGGTGGGGCTCGCGGGGGTGGCCGCCGCCCGGCGCCCGGGAGCGCCCGGGGTCTACGTGAAGGATGCCAAGCTCGCCGCTCTCGGGCTGCGGGTTCGGCGGGGCTGCACGTACCACGGCATCGCGGTCAACGTCGACCTCGACCTCGCCCCCTTTCGAGGCATCGAGCCATGCGGGTACGCGGATCTCGAGGTCACCCGACTCCGCGATCTCGGCATCGGCTGGACGGTCGAAGAGACCGGGGAGCGCATCGCCCGGGAGATGATGGAGCGCGTCGCGCGCCGCCGGGAGGCACGGTGACGGGCCAGTCCGGCACAGGTCGTCGGGCGGTCGCGCGCGAGCGGCGCGGGACCGCGGATCTCGGCCCCCTCATGATGGATCTCGCCGGTCCGCAACTCAGCCGCGAGGACCGCGAGATCGCGGTGCATCCGGCGATAGGCGGGGTGGTCCTCTTCGAGCGAAACTTCGCCGGCCCGCGGCAGCTTGCCGCCCTGACGGGCGAGCTGCACGGGCTTCGAGCGCCGCCGCTCCTGGTCGCGGTGGACCACGAGGGAGGGCGCGTACAGCGGTTCCGCGAAGGGTTCACCGAGCTTCCCGCCGCGCGCCGCCTCGGGACGCGATACGACCGTGACCCGGACCTCGCCCGGTCGCTCACGGAGGCGACAGGGCTCGTCGCGGCGACCGAGCTGCGGCGCGCCGGGCTCGACCTCGACTTCGCTCCGGTCATCGATCTCGGCACGGGGAACGAGGAAACGATCGGGGAGCGGGCCTTCCACTCCGAGCCGAAGGCGGTGACGGATCTCGCGCGAAGCTGGCTCCGGGGAGCGGGGCGGGCGGGCTTCGCGGGCGTCGGCAAGCATTTTCCCGGGCACGGGACGGCGCGGGGCGATACGCATCTGGACTCGGTAGTGGACGGACGTTCACTTGCCGGGTTGCGAGCGTCCGACCTCGCGCCGTTTGCCGCGCTCTCCCCCTGTCTCGGCGGGGTGATGACCGGCCATCTCCGGTTTCCGGCCGTCGACCCCGGGGCCGCGGTGACCTTCTCCGCGGCGTGGCTCCGCGGCGTGCTCAGGCGCGATCTCGGCTTTGCTGGTATCGTGTTCAGCGACGATCTCTCGATGGGCGCGGCCCAGGGAGCCCTCGGCCCGCCCGAGACGAGGGTGGCGGCGGCGCTCGCGGCAGGCTGCGACGCCGCGCTGCTGATGAACGATCGGGCGGCGCTCGTTCGGGTGCTGGACGGCTGGCGTTCCCACGAGGTCCCCGCGACCCGCGACCTCGGCCGGCTGCGCCCGGCCGGCCGGGCGGGCGTGTCGGAGCGCGAGTACCGCGAAGCGGTGGCGCTGCTCGGGGAGCACCTCGGTCCGGCGGCGAAGCCTGCCCCGCAACTCCACGAAGAAGGATGACATTCGGATGGAACGAAGCGACTCGAAGGCGCTCGCCGGTGTACGGGTGCTGGATCTCACCCAGTTCGAGGCAGGCCCGTCCTGCACCGAGGCGCTTGCATGGCTCGGCGCGGACGTGGTGAAGGTCGAGAACCCGGCCGGTGGCGATCAGGGCCGGCAGGCTTCGACCGACACGCCCGGACTCGATTCCCACTACTTCCTGCTGCTCAACGCGAACAAGCGAAGCATCACCTGCGATCTCAAGTCGGAAGACGGGCGGGCGCGCCTCGAGGCTCTCATTCCGAAGGCGGACGTCTTCGTGGAGAACTTCGGGCCAGGGGTCATCGAGCGGCTCGGTTTCGGCTGGGAACGAGTGCGGACCCTGAACCCCGGCATCGTCTACGCGAGCGTGAAGGGGTTCTCCCCCGACAGCCCGTACGCGGACTTCCTCAGCTTCGACATGATCGGCCAGGCGGCCGGAGGGGCCCTGTCCATCACCGGGGAGGAGGGCGGCCGCCCCATTCGCCCCGGTCCCACGATCGGCGATACGGGAACGGGGCTGCACTGCGCGATCGGCGTCCTCGGCGCCCTGATCCAGTGCCAGCGGACCGGGCGCGGCCAGCGGGTGGAGGTCTCGATGCAGGACGCGGTGACCAACTATTGCCGGGTGTCGTACGCCGAGGTGCTGGCGCGAGGCACGTCGCCGACGCGGACCGGCAATCGGGTGGGTCTCGGCCCGACCGCCCCGATGGACGTGTTCCCGTGCAAGGGCGAAGGTCCGGACGACTATTGCTACGTCTACGCCACGCGTGCCCACAACGGTCACTGGGTGCGTCTCCTGCGCGCGATCGGGCGCGAGGATCGGCTGGACGATCCGAGGTTCGCCACCCCGGCCCTTCGCGGGGAGCACCGCGAAGAGGTCGACGCGCTCGTCGCCGGCTGGACGCGGACCCGCACCAAGCGGGAGGTCATGCAGACCCTCGGCGCCGCGGGGGTGCCGGCGGGGGCGGTGTTCGGCACCAAGGAGCTCTGGGAGGACGAGAACATGCGGGCGCGCGGGCTGTTCGCGACGGTCGACCACCCTACCCGGGGAGCGATCACCATTCCCGGATGGCCGGTCCGGATGTCGGACTCGCACGTCCCGGTGACCGCCGCTCCGTTGCTCGGCGCCGATACCGAGGCGGTCCTCGACGAGTGGCTCGAGGCCGAGACCGCCCGCGAGCCGGCCGATCCGGGTCAGGAAGCGGCCTGACTCGATCCGCCGGGCTGCGGGGCGGCCGGGGAGCTCGGCCCGTAGCCGGAGTTCGAGCGCTGCGGGTCCGGATCGTTCCGAATGCCGTGCATCCCGCCCCTTGCCCCGCACCCCGAGAGTCGCCGTCCGCCGTGACGGCGAGGACCGGCGGGCGGTCCGGACTCACGGGAGCATGAAGCCTCCGAGGTCCCCGGCAACGAGGGCGAGCCAGCCCGCGAGGGCGAGCCACGGCCCGAAGGCGAACGGACCGCGCTTCACCAGTCCGGCGCCTATCCCTCCGAGCGAAGCGAGGAAGACGATCCCGGGAAGAGCCTCCCAGCCGAGCCAGCCGCCCAGCATCGCGGTGAGCTTGAGATCGCCCGAACCGAGACCTTCCCGGCCCCGCAGGCGGCGGTAGATGCGCTGCACCAGCCAGAGAACCCCGTAGCCCGCCATCGCGCCCAGCACCGCATCGGGCAGCGTCGCCAGGAACCCGCCGGTCAGGTTGAACCCGATTCCCGCCCAGACCATCGGCAGCGTGATCGCATCCGGCAGGAGGCGGCATTTGAGGTCGATGAAGGCGAGCGCGATGAGCGCCCAGGTGAGGGCGAAGGCCCCGGCCGCCGGCCAGCCGACGCCGAAACGCCAGGCGCACAGAGCGGTTGCCGCCGCGCACAGGAGTTCCATCACCGGGTAGCGAACGGAGATCGGGGCGCGGCACCGGGCGCACCGGCCTCCCAGCAGCGCGAATCCGGCGAGGGGGATGAGCCCGTACCAGGGGATGGATTGCCGGCACCGCGGACAGTGCGAACGCGGGGTCGCAAGCGTCAGGCCGGCCGAGGGTCGGCGGTCCGTGCCGTCCCCTGTCGACTGCCGTTGCCATTCGTCCTCCAGCATGATCGGCAGCCTATGGACGACGACGGTCAGAACGCTTCCAGCCACGAGGCCGGCCGCGGCCGCAAGGATCATGAACACCTCAGCCGAGCCAGATGAGTGTCGCCATCCGGCCGGTCACCCCGTCGCGCCGATGGGAAAAGAACCGCCCGGGATCGCTTGCCGTGCAGGTGCCTCCTCCATGCACGGAGCCGACGCCGCACCGCGCGAGCCGCCGGCGGACGAGCCGTTCCAGATCGGCCCGCCATCGCTCCGGCGGTCCGGCCGGCCGGAAGGCGCCGCCCGCACCGGGGTCGGCGGCGAGGAGGGCATCGCGGACATCGGGACTGACCTCGTAGCGTTCGGGACCGATGGCGGGGCCGAGCCAGGCCATCAGCTCCGCCGGGAAGGCGCCGGCCGCGCGTACCCCCGCTTCGACGATGCCCGCCGCGATTCCCCGCCAGCCGGCGTGCAGGGCGGCGACCACCGTGGCGTCGCGGTCGCAGAGCAGCACCGGCATGCAGTCGGCCGCCAGCACCGCGCAGACGATTCCGGACTCGCGCGCAACGATTCCGTCGGCCGGGGTTCGGTTCGCTCCGGCATCCGCTTCCACGACCCGCGCGCCGTGGTGCTGGACGAGCCACCGCGGCTCTTCGGGCAGCTCGAGCGCGCTCCGCAGGCGCTCCCGGTTCCGGCCTACCGCCTCGGCGTCGTCCGCTACGTGGTCGCCGAGATTGAGGGTCCGCCACGGCCCGCCGCTCGTTCCGCCGGTGCGTGTCGACGATGCGGCGCGCACCCGGTGGGGCGCCGGCCAATCGGGAATGATCGGACGCAGGCGCCCCGGAGCGCTCATGCGTGCTCCGTGCGAGCCGTGCCGTCCGGCCCGGCATCCGCGGCAAGCGCGGCGAGCAATGCCTTCAGGTCGTCCGGCGGGGGCGCCGTCCACTCGCACTCGTGTCCGGTGGCCGGGTGGCGGACGATCAGCCGGCGGGCGTGCAGGGCCTGCCGGTCGAATCGACGCAGGGCCTCCTGGAGGCCGGGAGTGGCTCCGGCCGGCGGTCCGGTCCGCCCGCCGTAGTCGGAATCTCCCACGATCGGGGATTCGCGGTGCGCGAGATGCACCCGGATCTGATGTGTGCGCCCGGTGTCGAGGCGGACCGAGAGCGCCGTGTGGGCGCGATAGCGGGTCTCGACCCGGTAGTGGGTGATCGCCCGGCGGCCGTGACGCCGCACCACCGCCATCCGGGTCCGGTGGACGGGATGGCGTCCGATCGGCGCGTCGATGACCCCGCCCGCGATGACCCGGCCCCGGACCACGGC
Organism: Gammaproteobacteria bacterium; assembly: GCA_965223775.1. Lineage (GTDB taxonomy): Bacteria > Pseudomonadota > Gammaproteobacteria > HK1 > HK1 > JAJDXW01. The sequence continues at coordinate 1,312,829 of OZ245021.1, forward strand.
GAGGTACTCGCGGCGGATGGTGCGCGCGGTGAGCTGTTCCACCAGGGACTTGTGGGCGGCAAGGGTACGGGCGACGACCAGAAGACCGGTGGTGTCCTTGTCGAGACGATGCACCAGGCCGGCCCGGGGGACCGCGGCCAGCCGAGGCTCGTGGTGAACGAGGGCGTTGACCAGGGTCCGGTCCGGCCGGCCGGCCCCCGGATGGACGACCATCCCGGCCGGTTTGTCGATGACGATGACGTTCTCATCCTCGTAGTGGACGGCGAGGTCGATGGCCTGGGCGGCGTGGGGCGAGGGTACGGGGTCCTCCGCCGGCACCTGCAGCTCGATGAGGTCACCGGCTTCGACCGAGTCCCGGGGGCGCCGGCTTCGATGTCCCACGGTGGCTCTTCCGTCCCGGATCCACCGCTGGAGCCGTGCCCGCGAGTACTCGGGCGCAAGCGCGGCAAGGACGACGTCGAACCGCTTCCCCGCGAGTTCCTCCGGAACCGTGAACCGCACCGGCGGTTCGGTTACCCTATCGGCCATGAAGAGACATGCGGGCTTGTCCGTCGTTTTCGCGCTCTTTCTCGCCGCCTGCACGGGCAGCGGCGACTCGAGCGATCCCACGCGCAACCTGTCGGAGACGGAATTGTACCGCCAGGCGAAGGCGGCGCTCGACGACGGCGACTTCGAGACCGCGATCGACTACTACGGAAAGCTGGGCGCGCGCTTCCCCTTCGGGGACTACTCCGCGCAGGGCCAGCTCGATCTCGTGTATGCGTACTACAAGTTCAGGGAACCGGATTCGGCGATCGAAGAGGCGGACCGGTTCATCGAGTTCAATCCGAGGCATCCCGAAGTCGCATACGCTCATTACATCAAGGGACTGGTAAACTACAACCGCCGTTACGGGTGGTTCGACCGCTTCTTTCGGACCGACCGGGCGGAGCGCGACACGACCGAGCTCGCGGCCGCCTTCGACGATTTCAAGTCCCTGGTCGATCAGTTCCCCGAATCGCGCTACACGGCCGATGTGAGAGAACGAATGGTCGATCTCCGGGACACGCTTGCGCGCCACGAGCTGGTGGTGGCGGAGTTCTATTTCGGGCGGAAGGCATGGGTGGCTGCGGCGAAGCGGGCGGAGCACGTCGTGAGCAGGTTCCCGAGCTCGCCCTCCGTTCGGCCCGCGCTCGGGATCGTGGTCCGGTCATACCGTGCGATCGGCCTCGACGACCTGGCCGCCGACTCGCTTCGCGTGCTGAGAAGCAACTATCCGGGTCATCCCGACCCGGGTCAGACGCCTTGAGGCGCCGCCATCCTTGCAGTTGAGCCAAGTTCCTGCGCGAGGCGTCCCGGGAGCGCGGGCTTCCAGCCCGCATGGGCCATCGCCGGCCCGCGGCTCAACGCGGACTGGAAGCCCGCGCTCCCGGGAAACCGCCCAGCCGCCCGCACGCCCGACGGAGCATCACATGCCTCGTCGGTCTGAGGCGAAGCCGGGCTAGTTTTCCCGCAAGGTGGTCTCCTCGATTCGAACGCCGCCGCCCCGAAGTCGCGGGCCGGCTTCCGCGGTGCCGCCCGCTACCGCGAGTGGACCGGCGTCCGCAGCAGGAGATCGGTGAAATATGCGCGCTAGATGGCCTGCGCGTCGCGTTCCCCGGTACGAATGCGCACCACCGTGTCGACCGGGAACACGAAGATCTTTCCGTCCCCGATCTTGTCGGTACGCGCGGACTCGGTGATGGTCTCGATGCAAGCGTCCACCTGGTCGTCCGCAACCACGATCTCGAGCTTCAGCTTCGGGAGAAAATCGACGACGTACTCGGCGCCCCGGTACAGCTCCGTATGCCCCTTCTGGCGGCCGAAGCCCTTGGCCTCGGAAACGGTCATGCCCGCGACGCCGATCTCCGACAACGCCTCGCGGACATCGTCGAGCCGGAATGGTTTGATGATGGCGACGATGCATTTCATGCGGAAGAGCGGCCTTGCGGCGAGATACGGGAGAAGCCTGACGATTGTAGCCCAAGCGAGGACCCGCGCGTGAATCAGAACGGACTCACCGTCATCGAGCTGATGATTGTGGTCGCGATCCTCGGCATTCTCGCCGCGGTCGCGATGCCCGCTTGGCGCGACTACATGGTGCGGGCGAAGATCCAGCAGGCGGCGGACGCCGCCGCCCCGCACCGGGCCGCGCTCGACCGGGCGTGCGGGGACGGCAATCTCGACGGCGCCGGGCATGACCTCCTGCGACTCGATCCCCCGGAGGCGTGGCGCAGCGAATACACGACCGCGATCGCCGCGGCCGGGGTGGGGCCGACGGCGGGAACCGTCACCCTGACCCTGGTTGGCGTCGGTGGCGACATCGAAGCCGGTGGCCGCCTCGTCCTCGCCGGGACTTGCGATGCCGGACGGATGGCCTGGATCGCCGGCGGCGAGGATGTTCCGGGCAAGTACCTGCCCACCGTTCTCTGATCCGCGCCCCGGGAGCGCCAGCCGCGGCGCCGGCTCGACCGGCCTCGCGGCTTCACGGCTGGATGCAGCGCAGCGTTTCCCGGAAGAGCCGGCGGTTGGTCGCCACGATCTCGCCACGTTCCATGAAGTCCTCGCCGCCATCCGGGGCGGACATGAGCCCCCCCGCTTCGCGCACCAGCAGCACGCCGGCCGCGAGATCCCAGGCATGCAGCCCGGCGCCCAGGAAACCGTCGAACCGTCCCGCCGCGACGTAGGCGAGATCGAGGGCAGCCGACCCGGTGCGCCGGCGAATCACCCCGCGATGGGAGAGCGGCTCCCCGGTTCGTCCGTCGAGAGTGTGTGGGATGGACAGGGCAAGCACCGCCTCGGCCAGGGTGTCGTGCCGGCTGACCCGGATGCGCCGGCTGTCGAGCTGGGCGCCCCAGCCTCGGGTGGCCGTGAAGAGCTCGTTGCGGCGAGGGTCGTAGATTACCGCGTGCTCCAGGCGCCTGTCCCGGCGCACGCCGATGGAGACCGCGTAGTGGGGGATCTGGCGCAGATAGTTGGCGGTTCCGTCGAGAGGATCGACGATCCAGACCACCTCCTCCTTGCCCGGCCGGGCGCCGCCTTCCTCCCCCAGGAACCCGTGGTCGGGATAGAACTCGCGCACGGTGGAGACGATTGCGCGTTCCGCGGCCCGGTCCACCTCGGTGACGAAATCGCCCTGGCCCTTGCGCGACACTTCGAGATCGGCCACCCGGGTGTGATAGCGCAATATGATGTCTCCGGCCCGGCGTGCGGCGCGGACCGCGACGTTGACGATGGGGTGCACGAAATGAACGCCACGTTGAAACGGCGCCCATTCTACCGCCCGCCGGTGTCCGCGACCGGCGAGGCGGCCGCGCGTTCAATCCTTTCAACGCTCGGATGACGGGTCGATGACGCCGCCCGACGCGCTCGCGAACGTGCGGATCGTGCTCGTCGAGCCGACTCACCCGGGAAACATCGGGGCGGTGGCCCGTGCCATGCGGACCATGGGCCTTCGGGATCTGCGGCTGGTCCGACCGCGCCGGTACCCCAGCGCCGAGGCCACCGAGCGGGCGGCCGGGGCGTTCGACGTCCTCGACCGGGCCCGAGTCGTCGGTGATCTGTCGCAAGCCCTTGCCGACTGCCGGTGGGCGGTGGCGGCGACCGCCCGGCCGCGGCGTCTCGAGTGGGTGCAGCTCGATCCGGAGGGAGCCGGTCGCGAGCTCGTCACGCGGGCGGCATCGGGCCCGGTGGCGGCCGTATTCGGGCGGGAGAGCGCCGGTCTCGCAAACGACGAGATCGATCGCTGCCAGGCGGTGCTCCGGATCGCGACCGATCCCGGTTTCCGTTCCCTGAACATCGCCGCGGCGGTCCAGATCGCGGCCTACGAGATCGCGAGGGCCGCGGCCCGGGCGGCGCTCGCCGGGGATGCCGGCGCTGTCGTGGGGTGCCCCCACGGTCCCGGCGCCGGGCTGGGAGCGGGAGGCGGCGGCACGGGGGAGGAGCGGCCCGGGGAGGTGACGGCGGCCGACCTCGAGCGGCTGTTCGCGCACTTCGAGACGGCGCTTGCGGACATCGGCTACCTCGACCCGGAGCGCCCCCGGCTGCTCATGCGGCGGTTGCGGCGGCTCGTCGTCCGGGCGGACATCGACCGGGCGGAGCTCAACATCCTGCGCGGCATCCTCACCGCCGCGCAGCAGGCGGCCGGGGCGCCCGTCGCGCGACCCTCGCGAAGACGATGACCCGGCTCGGGGTCTTCGGGTTCCGGTCGGGGCGGCGCTCAGCCGGGCCGGACGGGGCGGCCGTCGAGCCAGGCATCCCCGCCACGAAGTCGAAGACGCCCCGTCACGAACCGATGGACCGTTCGGGGCAGGAGCCGGTGCTCTTCCGCGAGGACGCGCGCGGCCAGGGAATCGGGTGTATCTTCCCGTCGCACCGGAACCCGGGCCCGCTCGATAGCCGGTCCTGCGTCGAGCTCCCCGGTCACGAAATGGACGGTGCAGCCGTGTTCGGACACCCCCGCTTCGATCGCCCTCTCATGGGTCCGGAGCCCCGGGAACGCGGGGAGCAGGGAGGGGTGGACGTTGATGAGCCGGCCCGCGAACCGGCGCGTGAATTCGGCCCCGAGGATGCGCATGAATCCGGCCAGCACGACGAGATCCGCCCGACCCGGTCCGTCTATCCGTTCGGCCAGCGCATCGTCGAACCCGGCGCGTTCGCGCCAGGACCGGTGATCGAGCGTGTGGGCCGGAATCCCCGCCGCCCGGGCCCGGTCGAGTGCGCGAGCCCCGGGGACGTTGCTCAGGACTTCCGCGACCGGACACCCCGCGTCGATGAGCGACTGGAGGTTGGTGCCGCGCCCCGAAACGAGAACGACGATTCGCGACCGCGCCGGCCAGGTCCACCCCGCGGACGGTGCTCGCCGCGCCGGGAACGGGGCGCGCGGCCGGTGTTCGTTCGACTCGTGCGCGCCGTTCACTCGATGAGGACCTGTTCGCGGTGACGGGCGTCGGCCAGCAGCACCTCGCCGATGACGGCCGGGTCCTCGCCGGCGTCCCCGAGTATCCGCAACGCATCGTCGACGTGATGGGCGGAGACGACGAGCGCCATTCCGATCCCGCAGTTGAAGGTCCGGAACATCTCACGGTCCTCGATGCCCCCCGTCTCCCGGACCCAGCGGACGATCGGTGGTTCCGTCCAGCTCCGGCGGTCGAGTCGTACGCGCAGCCCCGCGGGCAGGATCCTCCCGATGTTGAGGGTGAGCCCGCCGCCGGTGATGTGCGCGAGGCCCTTGACCGGGACCTCTTCCATCAGCGCGTGTACGGGGCCGACGTAGATCCGGGTGGGGGTCATCAGGCACTTCCCGAGGGACTCGCCGCCGTCGAACGGCGCGGTGAGGGAAGCGCCGGAGACCTCGAGGACCTTCCGCACGAGCGAGAAACCGTTCGAGTGCAGCCCGCTCGAGGGCAGTCCGATGATCCGGTCGCCGGGGTGGACCCCCGCGCCGCTCACGATGCGGTCTTCCTCGACGAGACCGAGGCAGAATCCGGCGAGATCGAAATCCTCGCTCGAATAGACGCCCGGCATCTCGGCGCACTCGCCGCCGACGAGCGACGCGCCGGCGAGCTCGCAGCCTCGGGCGACGCCTTCGATCACCATCTGGGCCGTCGACAGTTCGAGCCGGCCCATGGCCAGGTAGTCCAGGAACAGGACCGGCTCCGCGCCCTGTACGAGCACGTCGTTCGCGCACATCGCCACGAGATCGATCCCGACCGTCTCGTAGCTCGAGGTCTGCACCGCCAGCCGGAGCTTGGTGCCGACGCCGTCCGCCGCGGTGACGAGCACCGGGTTCCGGTACCGGTCCATGGGGAGCTTGAAGAGCGACGCGAATCCGCCCACCCCGCCGAGCACCCCGGGCCGATAGGTACGGCTGGCGATGGCCCGGATCCGGTCGACGAGCCGGTTGCCCCGGTCGATATCGACCCCAGCGTCCCGGTAGCGGAGGGAGGTCGCACCTGTATCGGCCATGTTGCTATGCATCCGGTTCAGCCAAGCTCGCGCCTATTGTAAATTGGCACGATGCTGATCGAGACCGAAACCGGACACCTTCGCTGCGGCGTTGTAGATTGGCGCGATGACCCATCGTGACCGGAACCGATTGCCCGCATCGCGGGGCCGCGGGCGACTCGCGGGCGTCGCCCTTGCGCTGGCGTGTCTGTCGTGGGCGGGTCCGCCGGCGGCGGCCGCCGGGCCGGACGAGCGGCACGACCGGTATCCCGACCTCTACACGGCCCAGGTGATCGCGCAGGACCGGGGGAATCTCGACCTCGCGCTCGCGCGGGCGATGAGAGCCATGCTGGTGAGATTGACCGGTTTGCGGCGTCCGGAGGAATCTCCGGGCGTAAAGGATGCGGTCGCGAGCCCGGAGCGATTCGTTCTGCAGTATCTCTTCGAGTCCGGCGACGCCCACGGGCTGACCGTGAAGTTCGATCCGGGCGCGGTCGACCGGCTCGTCGAACAGCTCGGACTCGGCCGGTGGAGCTCGGTGCGGCCGCGGGTGATCGTCTGGCTCGCCGTCGAGGACGAGCACGGACGGAAGTCCTTCGTGGATTCGACTTCGCTGGCGGCGGCGGCGATCGACCAGCCGGCGCGCGAGCGCGGGGTGCCGTTCATCCTGCCCCTGTTCGACATCGAGGATCGCATGACCCTGCCCGTGTCCACGCTCTGGGGCGGCTTCCCCGAGCCGATCCAGCGCGCGTCGCGCCGCTATGCGGTGGATGCGGTCCTTGCCGGTCGGGCCTACCGGGGCGGAACCGGGTTGTGGAAGGCGCGCTGGACGCTGTTCGGAGACCTGACGAGGGAATTCGAGAGCAGCGGGGAAAGCCTGGAGGCGGTGGTCGCCGAGGGCATGCACGAGGTGGCCGACCGGTTCGCGGCACGCTTCGCGCGGCGCGGCGCGGCGGCGGCCTCCTCCCGCGTTCCGATCACGGTGGCCGGGATCGAGCAGCTCGAAGACTACGCGCGGCTCCTGCGCTATCTCTCCTCCATCGACATCGTGGAGACGGTGCAGGTCGAGCGGGTCGAGACCTCGCGGGTGCGTTTTGTGCTGCGGGCGAAGGGCGGCGTGCCGGCGCTTGCCGAGCTGATCGCCTTCGGGCGAACCCTCGTTCCGGCGGCGGGCGCGGCCGACCAGGGCGGTGAAGGAGGGTCCGCGCTCGCCTACCAACTGCGATGAGACGCCCGGTAACTCCACGATCCGCAAGCGTCCGGCATCGGCTTTCCGCTGCGATGAGCTGCCCGGGACACCACGATCCGCGGGCGTCCGGAATCGACGGTCCGCTGCGATGAGCTGCCCGGAACTCCGCCATCCGTGGACGTCCGGAATCGACGGCCCACTGTGATGACCGGCCCGGAATGTCGGTTTCCGCCGGTGTCTTCGCTCGACGGTCCACTGCGATGATCGGCGCCACGTTCCGGTATCCGTTCGCGTTCGCGCGCGACGGCCGGCTCCCATGACCCTGCCGGTCGTCCAGTACCCGCTGGCGTTCGCGACCGACGTGCCGCCGTCGTTCGACAACTTCGTGCCGGGACGCAACCACGAGGCGGTGCGCGCGATACGGGAGTCGGCGGCCGGCCGCGGTGACCGATACCTCTACCTCGCGGGTCCCGCTGGTACCGGCAAGACCCACCTGCTGATCGCGGTCGCCCGCGCCGCGGCGGGTTTCTATCTCGACCCTGGAGAGCCCGGAATCGGGCCGGGGGTGACGGAGAGCCTGGAGACGTCCCGCCTCGTGTGTCTCGACGGGGTCGGGGCAGCGGCCGGAAACCCCGACTGGGAGCAGGCTCTGTTCCGGCTCTTCAACGCGCTCGAGAGCGCCGGCACCCCCCTCGTCGTCGCGGATCGCTCCCCTCCAGGGCGCCTCGGACTGGAGCTGCCGGACCTCGCCTCGCGGCTTGCCTCCGGACCGGTGCTGGGCCTCGCCGGGCTGGACGAATCGGAGCTCGGGCGGGTGCTCGTTTCGCGCGCGCACGCACGTGGCTTCGAGCTTCCCCCGGAGGTGGCGGCCTACCTGGTGGCCCGCGAGCGGCGGGATGTGCCGCACCTGCTCGCGCTCCTCGACCGCCTCGACCGGCACTCCCTGGCCGCCCAGCGCCCGGTCACGATCCCCTTCGTGCGCTCCCTCATCGAAGGAGCCGGGAACGGCTAGCCCGGAAATCTCACCAGCTTTCGTCGCGAGGGCGGCGAGACGGCGCTGTGACAGGCCGCACGGACCGAAAGAGCGCGTACGCGCTGGCGAAGGCGTAGCCGACACTAGCGCGTTCGCGCTGTCGAAGCGGCTTGAGGGAGTACGGCCTGTCACAGCGCATGGATCGGCGTCCGCAGCAGGAAGCTGGTGAGATTTGCGGGGCTAGCTGCGACTACTCACGACCGTTGGTGCATCCTTGAACGCATGGGCGCGGGAGCGGAGAGACTTCGGTCGATTCGGGCCCAGACGCCGGAACCGTGGGAGGTTGCAATGGCCGAAGGCGGCGTGACGCCAAGCGATTCGGGTGCCGGTCGTCCCCGACGGCAGCCGCCGCTCGTGCCGGAAGACCGGCCGCTCGAATCGTCTTCGGACGGCGAGGCGACCGATGCGGGTCAGGAGCCGGCCGGCCGGCGGTCGAGGCGGGCGGCGAGAAAGGCGGCCGTTTCGTCGAGGGGGACGATCTCGGTCTCGCCGCCCCTCCGGCTCCGGTACTCGATCGTGCCTTCGTCGAGCCGCCGCTCGCCGAGCACCAGGCGGTGGGGGATGCCGATGAGGTCCATCTCCGAGAACATGACCCCGGGCCGGATCGACCGATCGTCCAGAAGGACCTCGACGCCGGCCGCCCGGAGCTCTTCGTAGAGCGCGGCCGTCCGGTCGCGCACCCGGCCCGATCGGTGCGCGTTCACCGGGAGGAGCGCTACCTCGAACGGTGCGATCGCGTCCGGCCAGATGATGCCGTTCTCGTCGTGGTTCTGCTCGATCGCGGCCGCCGCGATGCGGCTGACCCCGATCCCGTAGCAGCCCATCTCGAGGGTCCGGGCCCGGCCGCTCTCGTCGAGGCACACCGCGTGCATCGACTCGCTGTACTTGCGGCCGAGCTGGAACACGTGGCCGACCTCGATACCGCGGCGGATGGAGATGGCGCCCTTGCCATCCGGGCTCGGATCCCCCTCGATGGCGTTGCGCAGATCCGCGGTCGCCGGCTCCGGGGCGTCGCGCCCCCAGTTGACGCCGGCGAGGTGGGCCTCGTCGCGGTTCGCCCCGCAGACGAAGTCCGCGGCGGCCGCGGCCCAGCGGTCCACGACGACCGGCACCCCGAGCCCGACCGGCCCGACCGCGCCGGCGCCGGCGCCGGCCGCCTCCCGCACCGCTTCCGGCGACGCCAGGGCGACCGGAGTCCGCACCCCGGCGACGCGGCCCGCCTTGACCAGGTTGAGGTCGTGATCGCCGCGCAGGACGAGCCCGACCGGTCCCTCCTCGCCCTCCACGAAGAGGGTCTTGAGGCACCGTTCGGGCGGCACCCCGAGCAGGCCGCTCACGTCCTCGATGGTGCGCACGTCCGGAGTCGATACCTCCCGCATCGTTTCGGTCGCCGCACCGCGCCCCGGCGGCGGGGGGGCGGGGGTGAGCTCCAGGTTGGCGGCATAGGTGCCCGCGTCGTTGAACGCGATGTCGTCCTCCCCGGACTGCGCGAGCACGTGGAACTCCTCCGATTGGCTGCCCCCGATGGCGCCCGAGTCCGCCTCCACGACCCGGAAATCGAGGCCCGTCCGGGAGAAGATGCGCCGGTAGGCGTCGCGCATCGTCTCGTAGCTGCGGGCGCTGCCCGCCTCGTCGAGATCGAACGAGTAGGCGTCCTTCATGATGAACTCGCGCGCCCGCATGACTCCGAAGCGGGGCCGCACCTCGTCCCGGAACTTGGTCTGGATCTGGTACAGGTTGAGGGGGAGCTGCCGGTAGCTGCGGACCTCCCGGCGGACGATGTCGGTGATGACCTCCTCGTGGGTCGGCCCGACGCAGAATTCGCGCTCGTGCCGGTCGCGAAGGCGCAGCAGCTCCGGCCCGAAGTGTTCCCAGCGGCCCGATTCCATCCACAGCTCGGCGGGCTGCACCGCGGGCATGAGGACTTCCTGGGCGCCCGCCCGGTCCATCTCCTCGCGCACGATGTTCTCGATCTTGCGCAGCACCCGGAGGCCGAGCGGAAGCCAGGTATAGAGTCCGGCCGCGAGACGGCGGACGAGGCCGGCCCGGATCATGAGCCGGTGGCTCACGATCTCGGCGTCGGACGGGTCTTCCCTTTCCGTGGCGAGCAGGATCCGGGAGGTTCTCATGGTCGAGGCGTCTCCGGTGCGGGCGGCCGCCGAGATCATATCCCGAACCCGTTTCCCCCCGAACCGCGGAGGGTTCCGGGCCGCTCGATCGTGAGCGGCCCGCTGCCCGCGCGCGGAGATTGCGCCGGCCGGCCGGCGGTGCCCCGTTCCGCGAGCGCGGCCGGCCTCAGCCGGGGCCGCCCCCGGAGTCCGGCCCGGAGTCGAGCGCGCGAAGCCGCTCGAAAGCGAGCAGGGTATCGGGAGTGAGGGGCTCGATACGGCCGGCGGCGATCTCGTCCACGGTATGGAAGGCCGCGCTCTCCACCTCCTCGGGCTGGAGGGTGAACGGACCGTCGTGCACGCAGGTGAACACCCGGCCGAAGCAGCGGTTGCGTTCGTCCTCGTAGTAGAGATCGAGCTTCGGCTCGAGGGCCGTGCCGCGGATCCCGAGCTCTTCGGCCGCCTCGCGCTCCGCGCACTCCTCGTACGACTCCCCGGCCGCGACGACTCCGCCCGCCGCGAGGTCGTAGCGGCCCGGGTAGACGTCCTTGATCGTGGTGCGCCGCTGAACGAGCACTCTTCCGTGCCGGTCGAAGACGAAGATGTACGTCGCCCGATGGTGCAGGTTCTCGCTGCGCACGCGGTGGCGCGGAAGCTCGGCGATCGGACGGTTCTCGCCGTCGACCACGGTGACGATCTCTTCACTGGACAGTGCGGGCATCGCAACCTCGATCTCGCGGCCGGACAGGAACGGGGTCGTGCGAAGGGTAGCCGGCCCGGAAGGGTCGGCGCCAGCCCGCGAGAAGGGTCGGCCCGGGATCCGCGGCCGGGCGCCCGCGTGGCGGCCGCGCCAGGACGAAGCCCGCCGCCGCCGAGCGTGCGAAGCCCCCGCGCCGCCAGGTCGATCTGTCGGCTGCCGCAATGCGGCTGACCCCGATCGTGCGGATGCCCATGGTGAAGGCGTTCCCGGCCCCGGCCGCGCGCGCGATCGATTCCCGGACCCGTTTCCCCTTGAGTGGCGAGGGTTTCCGGACCGCGCCGGCGGTTGACGGACGGGTCCGTTGGAGCTACCTTGCCGCGCCACTTGCGGGCGCCACGGGGACGGCTTTCGGGCCGGGCCGCGACGGTGGACGATTGCCCGTGCCGGCGGGCCGTATTCGAGAGGTGAACACGTGGAGTTGACAGGTGCGGAGATCGTGGTCCGGTTCCTCAAGGACCACGGGGTTCGTTACATCTTCGGATATCCCGGCGGGGCGGTCCTGCACATCTACGATGCTCTCTACAAGCAGAACGACGTCGAGCACATCCTCGTGCGCCACGAGCAGGGCGCGACCCACATGGCGGACGGCTACGCGCGGGTGACCGGACGCGCCGGGGTGGTGCTCGTCACCTCCGGCCCGGGCGCGACCAACGCGGTGACCGGAATCGCGACCGCCCACATGGATTCCGCCCCGATGGTGGTGATCACCGGACAGGTGCCGCGCCCCGCGATCGGAAGCGACGCGTTCCAGGAAGTCGACTGCGTGGGCATCACCCGCCCGTGCGTCAAGCACAACTACCTGGTGAAGGACGCGGGCGCCCTCGCCCGCACGCTTCGCGAAGCGTTCTACGTGGCCGAGAGCGGCCGGCCGGGTCCGGTGGTGGTGGACATCCCCAAGGACGTGACCGCCGACCGCGCGTGGTACGAGTATCCGGCCGAGGTCTCCCTGCGCTCCTACAACCCGGTCACCCGGGGGCATCCGCACCAGATCCGTCAGGCCGCGGACCTCATCCTCTCCGCCCGGCGGCCGATGATCTATACCGGTGGCGGGGTCGTGCTCGGCAACGCGTCGGAGGCGCTCGTCGAGGTCACGCGTCTTCTCGGGTATCCGATCACCAATACGCTGATGGGTCTTGGCGCGTACCCCGGGACGGACCCGCAGTTCGTCGGCATGCTGGGCATGCACGGCACCTACGAGGCCAACATGGCCATGCACGAGTGCGACGTGCTGATTGCGATCGGCGCGCGCTTCGACGACCGGGTGGTGGGCGATCCGAAGAAGTTCTGCCCGCACGCCCGGATCGTCCACATCGACATCGACCCGTCCTCCATCTCGAAGACCATCCAGGTCGACGTCCCCATCGTGGGGCCGGTTCGAAGCATCCTCGAGGACCTGCTGGCCGCGCTCCGCGAGAGCAACCGGCGTCCCGACGAGTCCGCCCGGAAGGCCTGGTGGAAACGGATCGACGAGTGGCGCGCGAACGACTGCCTGCGCTACGACCACGGCAGCGACCTCATCAAGCCCCAGTACGTCATCGAGAAGCTGTACGAGGTCACCGGCGGGGAGGCGTTCGTGACCTCCGACGTGGGCCAGCACCAGATGTGGGCGGCGCAGTTCTATCCGTTTGCCAAGCCGCGCCGCTGGGTGAACTCCGGGGGGCTCGGCACGATGGGGTTCGGCCTGCCGGCCGCGATGGGGGTTCAGTTCGCGTATCCGGATGCGCCGGTCGCGTGCATCACGGGCGAAGGGAGCATCGTGATGTGCATCCAGGAGCTCTCGTGCGCGAAGCAGTACCGGCTGCCGATCAAGGTCGTGAACCTCAACAACCGCTACCTCGGCATGGTGCGGCAGTGGCAGGAGTTCATGTACGAGAACCGCGAATCGGAGTCGTATCTCGATTCTCTCCCCGATTTCGTCAAGCTCGCGGAGAGCTTCGGCCACGTCGGGATGCTCGTCGAGCGCCCGGGCGACGTCGAGGGGGCATTGCGCGAGGCGTTCGCTCTCGAGGACCGGCTCGTGTTCATGGATTTCATCACCGATCAGTCGGAAAACGTGTATCCGATGATGATGGCGGGCAAGGGCCAGACCGACATGGTCCTGCGCGAGCTCGCCTGAGCGATGCAGCGCCTCATCTCGATCCTGCTCGAGAACGAGCCGGGCGCGTTGGCCCGGGTCGCGGGTCTGTTCTCCGCGCGGGGCTACAACATCGAGTCGCTGAGCGTCGCACCGACCGAGGACTCCACGATGTCGCGCCTGACGCTCGCGACGAGCGGCGACGACGCGGTGATCGAACAGATCACCAAGCAGCTCCACAAGCTCATCGACGTCATCAAGCTGGTCGACCTCACGGACGGGCGCTACGTGGAGCGCGAGCTGATGCTCATCAAGGTGCGCGCGAGCGAGCCGTGGCGGGAAGACGTGCGGCACCTGGCCGAGATCTTCCGCGGCCGTATTCTCGACGTGGCCGGATCGAGCTTCGTCATCGAGCTGACGGGTGCTCGGCACAAGCTCGACGCCTTCATCGACGCGCTCGACGAGAAGTGCATTCTGGAAGTCGTGCGATCGGGCGCCATGGGCGTCGGCCGCGGCGACCGGAGCCTTCGTGCCTGATGGGTACGGCTCGAACCTCCCGTTCGGCCCGCCTCCACCCCCACGGCGCACCGCCCCGGTCCGGCCCGGCCGCACGAGCCGCGGTCGCCGGATACTGCAGACCAACCTGACCATCGGAGATTCGGACATGATGAACATCTATTACGAAAAGGACGCCGACGCTTCGGTCGTGCAGAGCCGCAAGGTCGCGGTCGTCGGCTATGGCTCGCAGGGTCACGCGCACGCGAACAATCTTCGCGAGTCCGGCGTCGACGTGGTGGTCGGACTCCGTTCGGGGTCGGGCTCCGAGGCGAAGGCGCGCGCGGCGGGGCTCGAGGTGGCGTCGGTGGCGGAGGCCGCCGCGGCGAGCGACATCGTGATGATGCTCGCACCGGACGAGAACCAGGCGCAGATCTACGCCGAGAGCGTAGCCGGGCACGCCCGCGAGGGAGCGGCGCTCGCCTTCGCCCACGGGTTCAACATCCACTTCGGCCAGATCCAGCCGCGACCCGATCTCGACGCGATCATGGTCGCGCCGAAGGCGCCCGGGCACCTGGTGCGGTCGACCTACGTGGCGGGCAACGGCACGCCGAGTCTCATCGCCGTGCACCAGGATGCGTCGGGCATGGCCAAGGAGATCGCGCTCTCCTACGCGTGCGCGATCGGAGCGGGCCGTGCGGGGGTGATCGAGACCACGTTCCAGGAGGAGACGGAGACCGACCTCTTCGGTGAGCAGGCGGTGCTGTGCGGCGGGATCTCCGCCCTCATCATGGCCGGCTACGACACGCTCGTCGAGGCCGGGTACGCGCCCGAGATGGCCTACTTCGAGTGTCTCCACGAGACCAAGCTCATCGTGGACCTCATCTACGAGGGCGGCATTGCCAACATGCGCTACTCCGTCTCCAACACCGCGGAGTACGGCGACTTCACGCGTGGTCCGCGGATCATCGACGAGTCGGTGCGGGCCGAAATGCGCCGAATCCTCGAGCAGATCCGCAGCGGCGAATTCGCCCGCGAGTTCATCCTCGAGAACCGGGGTGGGACCCCCGTCATGCAGGCGATGCGCCGGCGCGCGGCCGAGCACCCGGTGGAGGAGGTGGGTGCGCGCCTCCGGGCCATGATGCCCTGGATCCGGGAGAACCGGCTGGTCGACGAGAGCCGCAATTGAGAAACCGTGAATCGGCGGATGGATCAGGCTATCCTGGAAGCTCTCGCGGGAACTCGACGGACGGACTAGAATCCTTGAGCGGCCCGGAAGTTCACAGGTGAGTCAAGTTTGCGAAGCGGTTTCCCGGACGAGAGGTACGAGCCTGCTACCGGTACGGCGCGACGGGGCTTCGAATGAAGACGGGTGAATACAGACATGTCTCGTCGGTCTGAGGCGCAGCCTCGCCAGGCATGAACCCGGACCGAAAGAAGAGCAGGGGCATCTACCTGCTGCCGAACCTGCTGACCACCGCGGCGCTGCTGAGCGGCTTCTACGCCATCTTCTTCGCCTTCCAGGGACGATTCGAAGCCGGGGCGATGGCGATCTTCGTGGCGATGGTGTTCGACTGGGCGGACGGACGGATCGCCCGCATCACCGGGACCGAGAGCGCGTTCGGGGCGGAGTACGACAGCCTGTCCGACATGGTCGCGTTCGGGATCGCGCCCGTCGTGCTCGCGGCGGTCTGGTCGCTCGATTCGTTCGGCAAGGCGGGGTGGCTGGCCGGGTTCTGCTTCACGGCCGCGACCGCCCTTCGGCTCGCCCGGTTCAACACCCAGGTCGGAGTCGTCGACAAGCGGTACTTCCAGGGGCTGCCGTGTCCCGCCGCGGCCGCGGTGGTGGCCGGCCTGGTCTGGGTCGGGGTGGACCGGGACCTCGCGGGCGGGAGTCTGGGACCGGAGACCTTCGTGGTGGTCATCCTGACGAGCCTGCTGATGGTAAGCAAGATCCGCTTTCGCAGCTTCAAGGAATTCGACATCCGGGAGCGGATCCACTTCGTCACCGTCCTCGTGGTCGTGCTCGGGTTCACCCTGATCGCAATCGATCCCGCCCTCCTCCTGTTCATGGGATTCGGACTGTACGCCCTGTCCGGACCCGTCGAGACGCTGATACAGGTGCGCCGGGCTCGCCGGCGCCGGAGGATGGCCTCCGGTGAGAGGGTCCGCCGTCCGGACGCGTGATTGCCGGCCCGGAGCGGGGGCGCCTGCTCGCCCGGATGGGGATCACGGTCTTCGTGCCCCGCGGCGCGCCGGCGACGCGGCATCCGGAGTCCACGCCGGCCGCGGGGTCTGGCCCGGAATTCGCGCCGGTTCCGGCCGCCGCCGATCCGAATCCGGCCTGCGTTCCGGTTTCCGTTCCCGATGCGTCCCGCCGGCTCGAAGCGGGAGCGTCCGCGGCCGGTCCGCCGAAGACTGCCGCGGCGGAGGCGCGAGCACCGGTCTCCGCCCTCCGGTGGCCGGAGCTCGAGAGTGCGGTGGCGGGCTGCGTCGCCTGTGCGCTGCACAGTTCTCGCCGGCGCACGGTGTTCGGCGCCGGCGCTCGCGATGCCGACTGGATGGTGATCGGAGAGGGACCCGGCGCCAACGAGGACCGGCAGGGAGAGCCCTTCGTCGGCCGGGCGGGCCGGCTGCTCGGCGCCATGCTCTTCGCCCTCGGGCTGTCCCGCGAGGAGGTGTTCATCACCAATACGGTCAAGTGCCGGCCACCCGGGAACCGGGACCCCGAACCCGCGGAGACCGAGCGGTGCGGCCCCTTCCTCGACCGGCAGATCGAGCTGGTCGCACCGCGCGTCATCCTCGCGGTAGGGCGGGTCGCGTCCCAGGCCATTCTCGATACCAACGCCCCGCTCGCACGCCTGCGGGGGCGCGAGCACGCGTATCCGCGGGGCGACCGGCGGGTCCCGGTCGTCGCGACGTACCATCCCGCCTACCTGCTGCGCAGGCCGAGCGACAAGCGCGCCGCCTGGGAGGACCTTTGTCTCGCACGTTCGATCGCGGCCCGGTCACCGTAAACGGGGCGACCGCGCGTCCGATGACGCCCGCCGACCTTCCGTCGGTGTCGGGCATCGAGACCTGCGCATACCGGTTTCCCTGGTCGGAGCAGGTGTTCCGAAGCTGTCTGCGGGCCGGCTACCTTTGTCGCGTGGCGGCGGAGGGCAATCGTGTCCGCGGGTACGGGATCCTGTCCCTGGCCGCGAACGAGGCTCACCTGCTGAACCTTTGCATCGATCCCGCCGAGCACAGCCGCGGCTGGGGGGGCTGGTTGCTGCGGCACCTGTTCGGGATCGCCCGGATCCGGAACGCGGAGCGGATGTTCCTCGAGGTGCGGCCCTCGAATCGGCCGGCCGTGCGGCTGTACGAGGGCCACGGCTTCGTCCTCGTCGGGACGCGGCGCGGCTACTATCCGGCCGCGTCCGGCGGCCGGGAGGACGCGCGGGTGTACGCGCTCTCGCTGCGGCTCGACGACGGAGCGCCGGGTCCGTGAACCACGGCCACGAAGGGGAGTATTTCTTCGCGTTCGATGTCGAGACGGTGCCCGACGTCGAGGCGGGCCGGCGGCTGTACGGGCTCGAGGGCCTCGACGATCCGAGCACCGCCAAGGCCATGCGCCAGCTCCGGATGCAGGAGAGCGGCCGCGGGTTCCTGCGCCTGTACCTGCACCGGGTGGTGGCGGTGTCCGGCGTGCTGCGCCGCAGGGCGCGGTCCGGGGAGAACGCCGACATCCGGATCTGGTCCCTCGGCACCCCGGAATCGAGCGAGAAGGAACTCGTCGAATCGTTCTTCCGGCTGGTGGATCTCCGGGTGCCGACGCTCATCACCTGGAACGGAGGGGGATTCGACCTCCCCCTCCTTGTCTACCGGGCGCTCCACCACGGGGTGAGCTCGGGCCGCTACTTCGAGACCCGCGATGCCGACTTTCGCTTCAACAACTATCTCAATCGATATCACGAGCGGCATACCGACCTCATGGACGTGTTCTCCGGTCATCAGCTTCGGTCCGCCGCCCCGCTCGACGAGCTGTCCCGCTTCCTCGGCCTGCCGGGCAAGGGAGAGATGCGCGGGGAGGACGTGGAGGGCCGGTACTTCGCCGGGGAGCTCGCCGCGATTCGCGACTATTGCGAGGCCGATGCGCTCCTCACCTGGCTCATCTACCTTCGCTTCGATCGGCTCCGCAGCCGGCTCGACGATGCGGAGCTGGCCCACGAGCTTGCCCTGGTGCGCGAGGCGGTGCGGGATCGGGACCATCTCCAGGCGTTCGCCGGCGTCCGTGAGCCGGGCCAGGCCTGATTTGTTGCCGGCTTTCGTCGTGGGGGCGCGGAGGCGCCGTGGCGGCGGGGCGCACGGGTCGAGAGGCGTCGAGGGTGTGGTTGACGCTTCGCGCTTCGCGCTTCGCCGTCGAAGCGGCTCGAGGGAGCGCGTCCTGCCGCCACGGCGACCCTGGAAGCGCGAAGGGGCGGATCGGCGCCCGCAGCAGGAGACCGTTGAGCAATGAGGGCCAGGCGCCTCCCGCTGCCGCCGGAGCCGGTCGAGGTCGAGATCCGTTCGGTGGACGACCGCGGGCGCGGGGTCGCGGAGGTCGAGGGCCGACGGATCCGGGTGCCGGGGGCGCTCGCGGGCGAACGGCTCCGGGTCCGCTACCGGCGGCGGCTGAAACGCGACGACGAAGGGGAGCTGGTGGAGGTGCTCGCCGGCGCGCCCGGCCGGGTGGCGCCCGGTTGCCCGCACTTCTACGGATGCGGAGGCTGCGAGTGGCAGCATCTCGACCCGGATGCCGATCTCCGGGCGAAGGAGGCCGGGGTGCTCGCTGCCCTCGCGGCGGCCGGGGTCGAGCCCGAACGTGTGGATCCACCGATTCGCGGCCCTCGTTTCGGGTATCGCCGCAAGGCCCGGCTCGGCGTGCGGTTCGTCCCGGGAAAGGGGGGAGCCCTCGTCGGCTTCCGCGAAAAGTTCGGAAACCGGCTCGCCGTGCTCGAATCGTGCGCCGTCCTGCACCCCGCGGTGGGGTTGCGCGTGGGGGCGCTGCGTTCGCTCGTCAACTCCCTGGACGCGCGCGAACGCATTCCCCAGATCGAGGTCGCCGCGGGCGATGCGGGAGCAATGCTCGTGTTCCGGCATCTCGACCCGCTCGGTGCGGCGGATCTTGAGCGCCTGCGCCGCTTCGGGGCCGAGAGCGGACTCGGCGTCGCCCTCCAGCCCGGCGGGCCGGATTCGTTGGTGCACCTCACGGGAGACGCCGACCTCTCCTACCGGCTGGACGGGTTCGGGGTCGACCTTCGGTTCCATCCACTGGACTTCGTTCAGGTGAACGCGCAGGTGAACGCGGCTCTCGTCGCGCGCGCGGTGGAAGAGCTCCGGCCCGCCGGACGGGTGCTCGATCTCTTCTGCGGGATCGGCAACTTCACCCTCGCGATCGCGTCCCGGGGGGTGGCGGTGACCGGGCTCGAGGGCGATCCGAGGCTCGTCGAACGCGCCCGCGAGAATGCGCGGCGAAACCGGCTCGACCGGGCGCAGTTCCACGTCGCCGACCTCGCCTGCCCGAACGCGCTCGCTTCCCACGTCGCGGGAGGGGTGAACCGGCTCCTGCTCGATCCGCCGCGGAGCGGAGCGCAGGAGGCCCTGCGCTCGCTCGCCCCGCCGGGACCCGAGCGGATCGTGTACGTCTCGTGCCACCCCGGGACGCTCGCCCGCGATCTCGGCTCGCTGGTGCACGGGCTCGGCTATCGGCTGCGGGCGCTCGCGCTCGCCGACATGTTCCCCCACACCTCCCACGTCGAGTCCATTGCGACGCTCGAACGCGGAGCCGGGAGCGGAGCCGGGTGACCGCGCGGGAACGCGAGACCGAGGGCGATCCCCTCGAGCCCGGCGCTCGCGGTGGCGGCTCGCCGCCGTCGCTCCCGGCGACGATCGCGCTCCTGCCGCCGGAGGTCGCGAGCCAGCTCGCGGCCGGGGAGGTGGTCGAACGGCCCGCCTCGGCGGTCAAGGAGCTCGTCGAGAACAGCCTGGATTCGGGGGCGCGCAAGGTGACGATCGACCTCGAGGCGGGCGGTGCCCGGCGGATTCGGGTGACCGACGACGGGGGCGGGATCCGGCGCGCGGACCTCGCTCTCGCGCTCGAGCGCCACGCGACGAGCAAGATCGCCTCGGTCGACGATCTCTTCCGCGTCGCGAGCCTCGGGTTCCGGGGCGAGGCGCTCGCGAGCATCGCGGCGGTGTCGAGGCTCTCCCTCACCTCGCGCATCGCCGGCGAGACGTCCGGCTGGCGGGTTCGGGGAAAGGGAGACGGTCCGGAGCCGGCCCGCCACCCGGTGGGGACCACGGTGGACGTCCAGGACCTCTTCTACAACATCCCGGCCCGGCGGCGGTTCCTTCGAGCGGAGCGTACCGAGGTCCAGCACGCGGCCGATGCGGTGCGGCGCCTCGCCCTCGCCCGCCCGGACGTCGCGTTCCGGCTGGGCCACGGCGGGCGTACCGTCTTTCAGGCGCGGCGCGAAGACGGGCGTGTCGACGAGGTGTTCGGCCGCGGGTTCGAGGCGTCGGCCGCAACCGTCGCGGCGGCGGCGGACGGGCTGCACCTGCGGGGATGGATCGGGACGGGCTCGGCGTCGCGGCAGTATTTTTTCCTGAACGGACGGGGGGTCCGCGACCGGGCGCTCGGGCATGCCGTGCGCGTCGCGCTGGAGGGGCGGTTCCCCGCGGGACGCGAAGCGGTCTCGGTGCTGTTTCTCGCGATGGACCCGGCCCTGGTGGACGTCAACGTGCATCCGGGCAAGCACGAGGTGCGGTTCCGGCAGCCGCGGGCGGTGCACGACTTCCTCGTGGCCGGGGTCCGGCGCTCGCTCGCGGGGGGGCTCGGCGGACTCGCCGCCCGGGAGGCGGAGTCGCCACCGCACTACGGTCCGGCCCGGCCGGAGCCGGAGCCGGAGCCGGAGACCGGGCTGTTCGCGCCGCCGCCGGGCGAGCAGGGCGGCGGAGCGCCGCCCGCGGCCTCGCCGGAGCCGGGCTTCGCCCCGCCGGGAAGGCCCGCCCCGGCGTACCGCCCGCGGCCGGCCTCGCGGCCGCCGTCCCCCGGCGCGTCGGGGGGGCGCGGGTCGACTCGAGAGGACCCGATCATCGGGTGGATCGCCGGGCGGTACGCGGTGGCCGACTTGCAAGGCCGGGTGTTCGTGATCGACTTCCCGCGCGCGCTCGGCGAGGCCGTCCGCGCAGCCTGCGCCCGGGCGAGCGACGCCCGTCCGATGCCCTCCTTCCCCCTGCTCGTGCCCACCCGCGTTCGGCTGGCCGAGGCGGTGCTGGACCGCTTCGATCCGGAAGCGGTCGCCCGCTACGGCATGGTTCTGCGACGCCTCGGCCCGGACCTCGCAAGCCTCCTCGAGGTCCCGCGCGGGCTTCGCTACTGCGAGCCGTCGGCCCTCGCGCGCACGGTCATCGAGGCGCCGGCGGGCGACCTGGCGGAGGTCCTCGGTCGCGTCGCGGCGGGCGCGGTGCCGGCGAGCCCGGCGGAGCGCGACGGCCTGCTCCGAGAGCTTCTCGCGCGGCCCGAAGAGGTTCTCGTCCCGGCGCTCGCGCGCGAGCTCGGCGAAAGGGATGCCGGGAGACTCTTCGCCCGGTGACCCCGATCGTCTTTCTCATGGGACCGACCGCGGCCGGCAAGACGGCGATGGCGGTCCGGCTCGCGGAGCGGCTTCCGGCGGACATCGTGAGCGTGGACTCCGCGATGGTCTATCGAGGCATGGACATCGGGACCGGGAAGCCGTCGCCCGAGGAGCTCGTGCGAGCCCCGCATCGGCTCATCGACATCCGCGAGGTGACCGAGACCTACTCGGCCGGCGAGTTCCGGCGCGACGCGATGCGCGAGATCGAGGCGATCCGCGCGTGCGGCCGTGTTCCGCTTCTCGTCGGCGGGACCCTGCTCTACTTCCGCGCCCTCGAACGCGGCCTCGCGCCCTTGCCACGGGCGGCGCCGGCGGTTCGGGAGCGGCTGGCCGCGGAGGGCGAACGAGCTGGATGGCCGGCATTGCACGCGCGGCTCGCTGCCGTGGACCCGGGCGCGGCGCGGCGGATCCATCCCCACGACGCCCAACGAATTCAGCGTGCGCTGGAGGTCTTCGAGGTGTCGGGACGCCGCTTGAGCGAGTGGCACCGCTGCGCCCCCCGGCCGGCCGGCGTGGCCGGCCCGATCCTCCGGCTCGCGGTGGCGCCCGCCGAACGGGCGGATCTGCACCGGGCGATCGATGCCCGATTTCGAGCGATGATCGAGCACGGCCTGGTGGACGAAGTGCGGGGGCTCGCCGCGCTCCCCGGGGTGGGCCCGGATCTCCCCTCGATGCGAGCGGTCGGATACCGCCAGGTCTGGGACCATCTGCAGGGTCGCTCGGACCATGCCGCGATGGTGGAGCGGGCGATCGCGGCCACCCGGCAGTTCGCCCGCCGGCAACTCACCTGGCTCCGGTCGCTCTCCGGCGTTTGCTGGCTCGATCCCGCCATCGGCGCCGAGGGGCGTGCGCGGGGATACATCCTGCGTAATGTCACGGACGAGCCGCGCCAGCCCGCCAATCGCATACAATGAACCGCCCGTCGACAACCGGAGAAGGCTGAGTGAACGAGGGTCGTCCCCTGCAGGAACCGTTTCTGAACGCATTGCGTCTGGAAGGAGTTCCGGTCTCCATCTTCCTCATCAACGGAATCAAGCTGCAGGGCACCATCGAGTCCTTCGATCGCTTCGCGGTGCTGCTCAAGAACTCGGTCAGCCAGATGATCTACAAGCACGCGATCTCCTCCATCGTGCCGGCGCGGAACGTGCGCCTTCCCGACGACCCCGAGGAGGCGGTCTCATAGCCCGCGCCCGCGCGGCCGCGCGCGAGTCCGGCCATCGTCGCCGCGTGCGCCCGGAGGTCCGCGGCGCGGGATGAAGGGCGGGGTCGCGGATCTGTTCGATCGGCCCTCCTCCGGAACGCGGGCCCTGCTCGTGCACGCGGGGGACCGCGGCGAGGATCCCCAACACGCCACGGACGAGTTCGTCGAGCTGGTCCACGCCACCGGGGCGGAGCCGGTGGATCTGGTCGTCGCCCCCCCGCGCCGGCGCGATCCGCGGTACTTCGTGGGAGCCGGCAAGGCGGAGGAGCTCCGCGAGCGGGTGGAGACGGGCGCGATCGAGCTCGCCATCTTCAACCACCGGCTGTCCCCGGCCCAGGAGCGCAATCTCGAGGCGCTGCTGAAGTGCCGTGTGCTCGACCGGATCGGCGTCATCCTCGACATATTCGCGCAACGCGCGAACACCTTCGAGGGCCGGCTGCAGGTGGAGCTCGCGCAGCTTCGCCACCTGTCCACCCGGCTCGTGCGCGGGTGGACCCATCTCGAACGACAGCGCGGCGGGATCGGGCTCCGCGGTCCGGGCGAGACCCAGCTCGAGACCGACCGGAGGCTCATCGGCAAGCGCATCGAGCGGATCGGGCGACAGCTCGACGCCGTGCAGCGCCGGCGCGAGGTCAACCGCCGCCCCCGCCTGCGTTCCGGCGTGCCGGTGGTCTCCCTTGTCGGCTACACGAACGCCGGCAAGTCGACCCTGTTCAATCGGCTGACGGGGGCTGGGGTGCACGTGGCCGATCAGCTCTTCGCGACCCTCGACCCCACCTTGCGGCGGATGCCGCTGCCGGGCGGAAGCTCTCTCGTGCTGGTGGATACGGTCGGATTCGTGGGCGACCTGCCGCACGAGCTGGTCGCCGCCTTTCGCGCCACCCTCGAGGAGACCCGGCAGGCGGACCTGCTGCTGCATGTCATCGATGCGAGCGGCCCGGGCGGCCGCGAGCGGGCCGAGCGGGTGAACGAGGTGCTGGACGGGATCGATGTCGGCGGTCTCCCCCAGATCGAGGTCATGAACAAGGTCGATCGTCGCGCCGGGCCGGTGCCGGGGCCGGAGCGGGACGACACCGGAGCGGTCCGCCGGGTGTGGCTCTCCGCGCGGACCGGCGAGGGGATCGAGGCGCTCGGCGCCGCCCTCGGAGAGCGCTTCGAGACGTCCTGTCCGAGCCGCGAGCTGCGCCTTGCGCCCGGAAGCGGCCGGATGCGGGCCCGGCTCTACGAGCTGGGCGCGGTGCTTGAGGAGCGCCCGTGCGACGACGGCGGGTCCATCGTCGAGGTCCGCATCGCCGAGCGGGATCTCGCCCGCCTGCGCGCCGATGCGGCGTGCACGGGACCGAACGTGGAGCCGTCTCCGGCGCCGGACGAGGGCGGTCGGAGCGGTGGCAAGGTCCGGTTCCGGCCCGGCATCCGGGCGCGGTAGCCGCGTAGCGCGGCGCGGATCGCCGGCCCCGGGCACGATGGCGGTGGCCCGCCGTTTCACGCGCAGATTCCCGGAGCCCGGTGGCTTTCCGAGGCGTGCGCAGGCAGAATTGCAACTTTATGGCCGTTCTCCGCGCGAGGGCGCCTCGGCGGGCGGACTTGGAGGGACAGGACTCGATGGCGTGGAATCAACCGGAAGGTAATGGCAGCGGCCGCGACCCGTGGGGCAATCGCGGCGGGCAGTCGGGGCCTCCGGATCTCGACGAGCTGCTCGGCAACCTGCAGCGCCGGCTGCGGGGGCTCTTCGGGGGCGGCTCGCGAGGGGGCGGCGGAGGCACGTCCGGCGGGGGCGGCAAGGGTATCCGCTCCTTCGGCACCCGAGGGCTCGCGCTCGTCGTCGTGGTTCTCCTGGTGGGCTGGGGACTCGCGGGAATCTACATCGTGGAACCGGCCGAAGAGGGCGTGGTCCTTCGCTTCGGTCGCTATCTCGAGACCACCGACCCCGGCCCGCACTGGGCGCCCTACTTCGTCGACTCGGTCGAGAAGGTCAACGTGGAGCAGATCCGGCGGGCCGAGATTGGCTATCGGAGCGAGGCCGGCGACCAGTCCGTTCCTCCCGAATCGCTCATGCTGACGCGCGACGAGAACATCGTCGACGTCGGGTTCGCGGTGCTCTATCGGATCAAGGACGCACGAAACTACCTGTTCGTGGTTCGCGACCCCGACCTCTCTCTGCGCCAGGCGACCGAGAGCGCCGTCCGCGAGGTGGTAGGCCGGAACATCATGGACTTCGTGCTGACCGACGGCCGTGCGGTCGTCGCGGAGCAGGTCCGGGAGCTGACCCAGGAAATCCTCGACCGCTACGAGACCGGCCTGCTCGTCGCGAGCGTCAACATGCAGAAGGCGCAGCCGCCCGACCAGGTGCGGGAGGCCTTCTCCGATGCCGTGAAGGCGCGCGAGGACGAAGAGCGGTACAAGAACGAGGCGCGCGCCTACGCCGCCGATATCCTGCCGCGGGCCCGGGGCGATGCGAACGCCAGGCTCCAGGAGGCCGAAGGATACAAGCAGCGGGTGATCAACGAGGCGCGGGGCGACGCCTCGAGGTTCACCAGCGTCCTCGATGAATACACGAAGGCGCCGGAGGTGACGCGCCAGCGGCTCTATCTGGACGCCATGCAGAACGTTCTCGGGAACTCAACGAAGGTCCTGCTCGACATCGAGGGGGGCAACAATCTGCTGTACGTGCCCCTGGACAAGCTGCTCACCGGCGGCAGCCGGGAGGAAAACGTCGGAGATTACGTCCCGTCGTACGATGGTTCCGGTACCGGCAGCGGGCGGGTTGGGTCCGGTGGAACCGACCGCAATCGGGGGAGGTCGCGGTGATGAGCGCTCGCATCGGAATCGTCGTCCTGATCATCGCGGCCATTGTCGCGAGCTTCTCGGTGTTCGTTGTCAGCGAACGCGAGCGCGCCATCCTGTTCCAGCTCGGAAAGATCGTCCGCGACGACTATCCGCCCGGTCTGCACTTCAAGATGCCGTTCTTCCAGGACGTCGAGAAGTTCGACGCGCGCATCCAGACCCTCGATGCCGCTCCGGAGCTTTATCTCACCAAGGAGAAGAAGAACGTCAAGGTCGATTCGTACGTCAAGTGGCGGATCTCGGACGTCACGCGGTTCTTCACCGCGACGGGCGGCAGCCCGCGCCGCGGCGCCTCCCGCCTCCACGCTCTCAACCAGACCGATATCAAGTCCGCATTCGGCCGGCGCACGATTCCCGAGGTGGTGGCCGAGGATCGGGCCGAGATCATGCACGAGCTCACCATTTCGCTCAACGAGAAGGCCCGGGGTCTCGGCATGGAAGTCATCGACGTGCGGATCAAGCGCATCGATCTCGAGGACGCGGTCAGCAACTCGGTCTACCAGCGCATGGCCGCGGAGCGCAAGGAGGTCGCGAAGGACCGGCGGTCTCGCGGCGAGGAGGAGTCGAAGAAGATCCGGGCGGTGGCCGATCGCGAGCGAGTGGTCCTCCTTGCCGAGGCGACCCGCGAGGCGGAGCGGACCCGGGGCGAAGGCGACGGCGCGGCGACGGAGATCTATGCGAAGGCCTACACGCGAGATCCTGGCTTCTATCGCTTCTATCGCAGCCTCAATGCCTATTCCGCGACCTTCCGCAGCAAGTCGGACATACTGCTGCTGCAGCCCGGTGGGGATTTCTTCGATTTCTTCAACGATCCGCTGGGCGGTGAGGGCTCGCAGGGTGGCGGCGAGCGCTAGCGTGGAACTCTCTCCGACTTTCGTCGCGAGCGAATGGGCGTACGCGGCAGGAAGACGGTGAGATAGCCGCGCCGGGCGCGATGTGGGGCAATCTGCTCGACGCGGTCGCGCTTCTGCTCGTCCTCGAAGGCATCATGCCGTTTCTCAGCCCGTCCTTGGTCCGCCGGCTGCTCGCGCGCATGAACGAGCTCGGTGACAACGCGCTACGGGTCGCGGGCCTCGCGAGCATGGTGGCCGGGGTCGTTCTCCTCTATCTGAGCGGTTGACCGATGCGGGCTGGTGCTGGTCCGTGGCTGCTGCCGGCCGGTGTCGAGGAGGTGCTGCCGCCCGACGCGCAGGGATTGGAAGACTTGCGCCGGGCGGCCATCGATCTGTTCTCCGCGTGGGGGTACGAATTCGTGATGCCCCCCTTTCTCGAATACCTCGATTCCCTTCTCCACGGCACCGGCCCCGATCTCGATCTCCGGACCTTCAAGGTGACCGATCAGTCGTCGGGGAGGATGCTCGGGGTGCGGGCGGACATGACGCCCCAGGTAGCCCGGATCGACGCCCATCGGCTCGCGCGCGGAGGGGTGCCGGTTCGGCTCTGCTACGCGGGAACCGTGCTGCACGCACGGGCGAACCGGGTGTCGGGGTCGCGCTGTCCGATCCAGGTGGGGGCGGAGATCTACGGTCACGCCGGCGTGGAGAGCGACATCGAGGCGATCGGTCTCATGCTGGAGATGCTCCGCGCGGCCGGAGTCGAGCGGCCGCACGTCGATGTAGGGCACCTCGGGGTGTTTCGGGGGCTTGCCCGCGGGGCGTCCTTCGACGACGCGGTGCAGGCATCGCTGTTCGCGGCCCTGCAGCGCAAGGCCGAGGCCGAGATCGCGGATCTGCTCCAGGGGGTGCCTTCGCCCTGGCGCGAACGGCTCGGGCATCTCGCGGGACTGAACGGGGGACCGGAGACCCTCGACGAGGCCGCCGGGCGGTTCGCGGGGGATCCGCCGGTCCCGGAAGAGGTGGAGACCGCTCTCGGGGATCTGCGCGCCATCTCGGAGGGGTTCCGGCGTCGCGGCCAGACCATGCATTTCGACCTCGCGGAGCTCCGGGGCTACCGGTATCACGGGGGGGTCGGATTCGCCGCATTCGTGCCCGGCCACGGCCGCGAGATCGCCCGCGGCGGTCGCTATGACGGCATGAACACGGTGGACGGAATGCCCCGTCCGGCCACCGGCTTCAGCGCGGACCTGAGGACCCTGTACCAGATCGGTGAGCGCCGGACGGCGCGCCGTGGAGGGGTGCTCGCTCCCTGGCCCGGCGAGGCGGACGGGGTCGATCGGGCGGTGCGCGAGCTTCGGGCGGCCGGCGAGCGGGTGGTGCACCGCCTGCCCGGGCAGGCGGGCGGCGCGCGCGATCTCGAGTGCGACCGGGAGCTCGTTCGCGACGGAGACCGCTGGGTTGCGGTCCCGGTTTCGGGGGAGGGTGAGCATGGGTAGATCGGTCGTCGTCGTCGGGACCCAGTGGGGTGATGAGGGCAAGGGGAAGATCGTCGACCTGCTCACCGAGCGGGCGCAGGCCGTGGTCCGCTTTCAGGGAGGACACAACGCGGGTCACACCCTCGTCGTGGGAGGCACGAAGACGGTGCTCCACGTCATCCCCTCGGGCATCCTGCGGCCCGGGGTCGTGTGCCTCATCGGGAACGGGGTCGTGCTGTCGCCGGACGCCCTGGTCGAGGAGATCGAGAGGGTCGAGGCGCGCGGGGTCGCGGTGACCTCGCGCCTGGTCCTCAGCGAAGCGTGTCCGCTCATCCTGGCGTACCACGTCAGGCTCGACGAGGCGCGGGAATCCCATCGGGCGGGCGGGGCGATCGGAACCACCCGCCGCGGCATCGGGCCCGCGTACGAAGACAAGGTGGCGCGGCGCGCGCTCCGGGTGGGAGACCTGTTCCACCCCGACCGGTTCCGCGCCAAGGTCGAGGAAGTCCTCGACTTTCACAATTTCGTCCTCGCGGGCTACTACCATGCCCCCCCGGTGTCGCCCGACGCGGTGTGCGACGAGGCGCTGGGCACGGTCGACGTCATCGGGCCGCTCGTCGACGACGTCGGCGAACGGCTCCACCAACTCGGCAAGGAGGGGGCGAACATCCTCTTCGAAGGCGCCCAGGGGAGCCTGCTCGACGTCGACCATGGCACCTACCCCTACGTCACCTCGTCCAATACCACGGCCGGAGTCGCCGCCACCGGAAGCGGTACGGGTCCGAGCCGGATCGACCACGTGCTCGGGATCACCAAGGCCTACGCGACCCGGGTCGGATCGGGTCCCTTCCCGACCGAGCTGCGCGATGAGCTGGGCCGGCGCCTCGGGGAGCGGGGCGCGGAGGTCGGCGCCACCACCGGGAGGCCGCGGCGCTGCGGCTGGATGGACGTGGTGGCGCTCCGGAAGTCGCTTCAGTTGAGCGGTGTGGACGGCCTGTGTCTGACCAAGCTGGACGTCCTCGACGGACTCGACACGGTGCGCATCTGTGTCGGGTACCGATCCGAGGGTGCGATTCGGGCCACCCCGCCGGCAGGTGCGGAAGGCCTGGCCGGCTGCGAGCCGGTGTACGAAGACTGCCCGGGCTGGACCGAGTCCACGGTCGGGCTGCGCTCCGAGAACAATCTTCCGGAGAACGCGCGCGCCTACATCGACCGTCTCGAGTCCCTGCTCGACACTCCGATCGATCTCATCTCGACCGGCCCGGACCGGGAAGAGACGATCGTTCGCCGCCTGCCGTTCTGACCGCGCGCGGCGCCACTGCCTTGCGGCACTACTCTCCAGTCAGGGTTGCGACCATCAGCGCCTTGATGCTGTGCATCCGGTTCTCGGCCTGGTCGAACACGACCGATGCATCGGAGTCGAACACCTCGTCCGTCACCTCCATCGCGTCGAGGCCGAACCGTTCGTGAATGCTGCGTCCGACGGTGGTCTCGAGATCGTGAAAGGCGGGCAGGCAATGCAGGAAGCGGGCATCAGGGTTACCGGTCGCCTCCATTACCGATCGGTTGACCTGGTAGGGGCGCAGCCACTCGATCCGCTCGGCCCAGACTGCCTCGGGCTCTCCGAGCGACACCCAGACGTCGGTATAGACGAAGTCGCAGCCGGCGACCGCGGCTTCGACGCTTTCTCCGACCGCAATCCGGCCGCCCGCCGCCGCCGCGGCCGCCTCCGCCTCTGTCCGGCCGGTCCCGTCCGGCCAGCACGCGCGGGGGGCTGCGAAACGGGCATCGACCCCCATCTTGGCCGCCGCCATCATGAGGGACGTGGCCGTGTTGTTCGATGCGTCTCCAAGGTAGGCGAGCCGGATGCCGGCGAGCTCCCCTGCGCGGTGCTCGCGCATGGTCATGAGGTCGGCCAGGGCCTGCGTCGGGTGGTACTCGTCGGTCAGGCCGTTCCACACCGGCACCCCGGAGTGGCGGGCAAGCTCCTCGATCGACCGCTGCCCGTGTCCCCGGTACTCGATCCCGTCGAAGAGCCGCCCGAGCACCCGGGCGGTGTCGCGCATGGACTCTTTCGCCCCGAGGTGCGACCCGGAGCTGTCGATGCAGGTGGTGCGCGCCCCCTGGTCCGCGGCCGCGACCTCGAACGCACAGCGCGTGCGGGTGGAGCTCTTCTCGAAGATGAGCGCGACGTTTCGCCCCTCGAGTCGTCGGACCTCGGCCCGCTCGCGCTTCTCGCGCTTGAGCCGGGCCGCGAGATCGAGAAGGTGGACGATCTCGTCGGGCGTGAGGTCGCCGATGCGAAGGAGGCTGCGATCCTGGAGATTGACGGACATGGAACAAGTGCCTGGTCGTTGAGGCGCGCGATGTTTAGCACAGTTGGCGGGCGCCACCAAGGGCAGGCGAGGCGCAATGATTGAACTCATCAGCGCCGTCTGGGGCTGGAGCGAGGCGCACCGGTGGGTAGTCTGGGCGGTGGCCGCGGGCTCGCTCGGAAGTCTCGTGGTGTCCGGGGTGCTGGTGAGCCTGATCCTGGTCCACCTGCCTCCCGATCACTACTCGAGGTCCCGGCTCGCTCCCCTCGCGCCGGCGAACGGCGGAATCATCTCGTTGCTTGCGAGCGGCGTGGGGTTCGTCGTGCGCAACGTGCTGGGATGGATGTTCGTGCTCGCCGGGGTGGCCATGCTCGTCCTCCCGGGGCAGGGGCTCCTGTCGATCCTCGCCGGACTCGTGCTCATCGACTTCCCCGGCAAGCGGCGGCTCGAGCGCCGGCTGCTCGCGATCACGGTCGTGCGCGACGCCATGAACTGGCTTCGGCGGCGGGCCGGAAGGCCACCGTTCAACTTTACGTGACTTTACGTTGGCGAAGAAATCGAGCAAGGCGGTCGCCCCATGATGCGCGCACCTGCCATACGCAACAGGAGACAGCTCGATGAGCAACGAAGGAAACGAGAGCGGAGCGCCGCGCCGGCGCGCGAAGATGGCGGCTGCACTGGTTGCCGTGTTCGTCGTGGGCGCGATTGGCGGCGGCGCCCTGGTGATGTCCACCGACGCCTGGAGCCACTGGGGTCGATGGGGGGGCATGAAGGGACACCACGGCGATCCGGCGATGTGGACCGAGCGCATGCGGGACCGGGCGTCCCGCTGGCTGGGCAAGATCGACGCCACGGATGAGCAGCGCGAAGTCATCGACGAGATCATCGGACAGGCCGTCGATGCGTTCTCGGGCACGATCGAGGAGCATCGGTCCCTTCGCCGCGAATGGCTGGCCGAGTTCGAACGCCCCGAGCTCGATGCCGAGGCGATGGAAGCGCTGCGGGCGAGGCACCTGGAGCTGGTCGACCGGAAGAGCCGGCGGGCTCTCGACACGGTGATTCGGGTCGGCTCGGTGCTCACCGCGGAGCAGCGCGCGGATCTCCTCTCCGAGCTCTCCCGGCACCGCGAGCGGTCCGGACGGAAGGAGAGCTGAATCGGGCTCGACCCGGCGCCCGGGACGCTCCGGCGCCGGCGCTGATTCCGGTCGAGGGATGATGCGGAGCCGGGAACCGTCCGCCGGCGGTGGGGCTTCGGTCCCGCCGCCGGCGCGGCTGCGCGGGGCTTTGCGGCCTGGAATCGATCTCGCCGCCGATCCCGTTTCCGCACGCCGCGACGCAAGCGATCGCCTCGCTGACGCCCGCTCCGCAGCCCCGCCTTTCATCGAAGGAGGCTGAACGGATGTCCGCGGGCGCGGTCGAACGCAGGCGGATCCTCGTGGTCGATGACGATCGCGCCCTTGCCGAGATGCTCGGCGAGTACCTCGAGCGCGCCGGCTACGTGGTGGCCGCGCGGGAGACGGCGGCGGACGGGTTCACCGCCGCCCGGCGGGAGGCCTTCGACGCGGTGATTCTCGACGTCATGCTGCCGGACGGGGACGGCCTCGACCTCTGCCGGCGCCTCCGGGCCGAGTCCGACGTGCCCATCCTGATGCTGACCGCAAGGGGCGATCCACCGGACCGGATCGTGGGTCTCGAGATCGGCGCCGACGACTACCTGCCCAAGCCCTTCAACCCGCGCGAGCTGCTCGCCCGGCTCCGGGCCATCCTGCGCCGGCGCCAGGGGCCGGGATCGCGCGCGGAGACGCTTCGTTTCGGGGCGCTCGAGATCGATCGCACCGCACGGGTGGTGCGGCTCGAAGGCGAGGAGCGGCCGATCACGAGCCACCAGTTCGAGCTGCTCTGGGCTCTCGCGACCCGCGCGGGCCAGGTGCTTACCCGTGATGCCCTGATGCAGCTCGTGCGAGGCGAGGATCTCGAGGCGTTCGACCGCAGCATCGACGTGCACGTCTCGCGGATCCGGCAGGCCATCGAGGATGATCCCCGCCACCCCCGGCGGATCCTGACCGTGCGCGGGGTCGGGTACGTGTTCCCGCGTTCGCCTTCCTCCGGCGGCGGCGCCCAGGCGAACGGTTCGTGAAGAGGCTCTACCTTCGTGTCTATCTCGGGTTCCTCCTGGTCCTCGTCGCATTCGCGGTGCTGGCGGGCGGGGCCGCCTGGATCGGGCGGGTGGTGTTCGACGAGGACTTTGCCGAGCCGCCGGCGTTTCGGTCCGGGATGGGCTATGTCCTGACCCGGGCTCTTCCTCCGGCGCAAGCGGACGCTGCCGTCGTGCGCCGTTCGCTCGATACTCTCGCGGACCGCTTTCGCCTCGACGTTTCCCTCTACGACGCCTCACGCCGGCTCGTGGCCGCGGTCGGTCCGCCGGTGCCGCCCGCTCGCAGGTGGCGCCGGGAGGACGCATCGTCCCTGCGTCATCCCCCCCGGGCGTACTCGCGAACGTTCCTCTTTCGCCTCGACGACGGGCGGTGGATTGCCGCTCGGAGAAGGTCGAACCCCGCCTGGAGCCAGTGGCTGCCGGGGTGGGTGCCGCTCTGGTTGGGGCCCCTGGCCCTGCTCGCCACGGCCATTGCGTTGGGGGCCTGGCCGCTCGCGCGCGGACTCACCCGGCGGCTCGAGCGGTTGCAGGCGCGGGTGGACCAACTCGGGGCGGGTTCGCTCTCCGCCCGTGTCGAAGTGGAAGGAAAGGATGAGGTCGCCCGCCTGGCGGAGAGCTTCAACCGGGCCGCGGATCGGATCGAGCGCCTCGTGGATGCGCAACGGCATATCCTCGCCGGAGCTTCGCACGAGCTTCGCACCCCGCTCACCCGGATCCGGATGGCGATCGAGCTGCTGGAGGGCGACCCGGCGCGGCGGGCCGGCATCGAGCGCGACATCGCGGAGCTCGACGAGCTCATCGAGGAGCTGCTCACCGCCGCCCGACTCGACGCTCCGGAGTCGCTTGGCCAAGCCGAGCCCGTGGATGTGCTCGCCCTCCTCGCCGAGGAGGGGGCTCGCGTGGGCGCGGAGATCCGCGGCGAACCGGTCATCGCGACCGTCGTCGAACGCCTCGGCCGGCGGCTCGTCCGCAACCTCATGGAGAACGCGCGCCGGCACGGGAACGGTTCCCCCATTTCCGCCGAGGTCGTGCACCGCGGGGAGCCCGCGTCCGAGGCCGTGATTCGGGTAACGAACGGTGGGCGGCCGATCCCCGAGCACCTCCGCGAGCGCATCTTCGAGCCCTTCTTCCGCATCGAGGCGGCGGGCGGGGCGCCGCGTCCGCCCGGAAGGGCGGGCGAGCGCGGGGTAGGGCTCGGACTGGTCCTGGTCCGGCGCATCGCCGAGCACCACGGGGGGCGGGCCCGGCTTGTCGAGAATGGTCCCGAGCGCACCACGTTCGAGGTCACCCTCCCCCTTGGATGAGCTCACCCGGAAGCTGGCAGCGGCGGGGGGCGTAGGGTAGAGTGCCGCGCTTGCCCGAGCCGGAACATCCGCGTGATCGACTGCTATACCTGGAAGACCTCGAACGGCCGCAAGGCCACCGTCATGCTCGAGGAGTGCGGCCTCGACTACGAGCTTCACCCCATCGACATCTCACGCGACGACCAGTTCACCCCGGAGTACGTCGCGATCAACCCGAACAGCAAGATCCCCGCGATCATCGACCGCGACGGTCCGGGCGGAAAGCCCTATACGGTCATCGAGTCCGGCGCCATCCTGATGTATCTCGCAGAGAAGACCGGGCGGTTCATGCCGCAGGAGACCGCCGCCCGCTACGAGGTGGTCCAGTGGCTGATGTTCCAGATGGGCGGGGTGGGGCCGATTTTCGGCCAGGTTCATCACTTCAAGCGGGCCGCGAAGGAGCAGGTGCCCTACGCGATCGACCGCTACTACCGGGAGTGCCGGCGTCTCTACGGGGTGCTCGATGCGCGCCTGGACGGCCGCGAGCATCTCGCGGGGGATCTCTCGATCGCGGACTTCGCGACCCTGCCCTGGGTGTTCCGCCACGACTGGCAGGAGGTCGACCTCGCGGACTTCCCGAACGCGAAGCGCTGGTACGAGAGCCTGATGGCCCGTCCCGCCGTCCAGCGCGGCATGGACCTGCCCTGAGCCGGCGCCGGCCGGTCGCGGGGCGCCTGCGAGAATTTCGCCTCCGGCGCCGACCTCGCCGAGGGACGCCGCTCGATGAACGGGGGCGTCCGGAAATCGCGCGTCGCCCTCGAACGCCAGCGGGTCGGATACGGGCCCGCCCTGCGACGGGGCGCGGCCTTCCGGCGGGCGCACGGACGGTGTCGTCTGCGTCGTCCGCGTCGTCTGGACGGCCGGTAGCGCAGGTGGTGCCGAGGAGAGGATTTGAACCTCCACGGGGTTACCCCCACTAGCACCTGAAGCTAGCGCGTCTACCAGTTCCGCCACCTCGGCCGGTGGAAGGGCGGGAAATGTACGGCAGCGCCTCTGGAATGACAAGAAACAGTTGAACTCCAAGACACGACGCGTTCGCGAGCCCGCGCGACGGTGGTTCCTCGATGCGTCGACGAGGAACGCGGTCGCGATGTCGGGGGTTCCGCCGCACGGCGCCGCGGAGCGTGAAGCGGTGGCTGGACGGTGCCGGTGCGGGCGAGCTCGCCGGCCGCGGATTGCCGCCGCAGGCCGCCGGTGGATGGGAATGCCTTGCGAGGAGGCGAGGCGCTTCGGTGCGCAAGCGTCGCATGGCGGCGCGCGATGCAGGCAGGGGTGCGGGCTGGCCGCGGCCGTCATGGGATTGCGTGACCGGGAGGGGGCGCTTGTACACCCCTGAAGTGGTGCCCGGCCGGGTGATCGCGCATCGTGACGGCTACGGGTTCCTTGCCCGTGACGACGGTGGAGAGGATGTATTCCTTCCGGCACGGGAGATGCAGGGCCTCATGCACGGGGATCGGGTGGCCTGCGAGGTCCGGGTCTCCCGGCGGGGCGGCCGGCTCGCCGCCAAGCGGTCGGGGGTGGTGGTCGAGGTGCTGGAGCGGAACACCCGGACCGTGGTGGGGCGCCTGTTCCGGGCCGACGGCATCTACCTGGTATCGCCCGATCATCGAAACCGGCACCAGGAGGTGATGGTTCCGGACGGGAGCGGCCCGGAGGGCGAGATGGTGGTGGTCGAGCTCGTCGAGCCGACCAGCGAAGACCGGCGCAGCGGCGGTCCGATCGGGCGTATCGTCGAGCGCCTCGGCGATCCGGACCAGCCGGGCATGGCGGCCGAGATTGCAATCCGGGCGTATGGAATGCCCCATACCTGGCCGGACGACGTACTGGCCGAGGCGGAGCGGCTCCCGTTCGAGGCGCCGGATCCCGCCGGCGATCGGGTCGACCTGCGCGAGCTCCCCCTGGTGACGATCGACGGGGCGGACGCGAAGGACTTCGACGACGCGGTGCACTGCGCCCCGCGGCCGGGAGGCTGGAAGCTCACGGTGGCCATCGCGGACGTATCCCACTACGTGCAGCCCGGTTCGGCCCTCGACCGGGAAGCATGCGAGCGGG
This sequence comes from Gammaproteobacteria bacterium, assembly GCA_965223775.1. Lineage (GTDB taxonomy): Bacteria > Pseudomonadota > Gammaproteobacteria > HK1 > HK1 > JAJDXW01. Next base: position 1,348,331 of record OZ245021.1, read on the forward strand.
GCACGTCCGCCTACTTTCCCGGACGGGTGGTGCCGATGCTTCCGGAGCGGCTTTCGAACGGGATCTGCTCGCTCAACCCCGAGGTGGACCGGCTCTGCCTCGCCAGCGAGCTCCACGTCGACCGGCGGGGGCGGGTCGCGAGGGCGTACTTCCGCGACGCGATCATGCGCTCGCGGGCGCGTCTCACGTACGACGAAGTAGAGGCGGCGGTGTTCCGGAGCGACGCCGGGGCGCGCCGCCAGCTCGGGGGGCTCGTGCCCCATCTTGCGGCGCTTCGCGAGGTCTACGACGCCCTGCGGGGGGCGCGGCGGCGGCGGGGCGCCGTCGATCTCGAGATCGGGGAGCCTCGCATCGTCCTCGCGCGGGGCGGCGACGTATCGCACATCGAGCCCGCGCCCCGGCTCGTCTCCCATCAGCTCATCGAGGAGTGCATGCTCGCGGCGAACGTGGCCGCCGCCCGCCGCCTCGCCCGGAGCCGGGAGCCGTTCCTGTACCGGGTGCATCCGCCGCCGGACGAGGACGGGCTGCGAGAGCTCGGCTCGTTTCTCGGCCGGGCCGGGATCGACTTCGACCCGGGCGACGAGCCGCGGCCGGCCGCGTTCGCGGCGGCGGCGGAACGGGCCGCCGGGCGCCCCGACACCGAGATCCTGCACATGTCTCTCCTCCGGGCCATGGCGAAGGCCGTCTACCAGCCCGGCAACATCGGCCACTTCGGGCTCGCCCTCGAGAGCTACACGCATTTCACCTCCCCGATCCGGCGCTATCCGGACTTGCTGGTGCACCGGGCGCTGCGGGGGAGCGCCGGCTGCACCCGGGAGGAGATGGCCGCCCTCGGGCGGAGCACCTCGGCGACCGAGCGCCGGGCCGAGGACGCGTCCCGCGATGCCGTGTCCCGGCTCGTCTGCCAGCACCTTCGTACGCGCACGGGGGAGGCGTTCGCGGGCAGGATTACCGGGGTCGTCTCGTTCGGGCTGTTCGTCCGGCTCGACGGGCTCCAGGTGGACGGCCTGGTCCACGTCCGCTCGCTCGGCGGCGACTGGTACCGGTTCGACCGGGACGGCCGGTACCTGGAGGGGGAGGCCACCGGGCGGCGTTTCGCGGCGGGAGACGAGATGGAGGTGCGGGTCACCGGAGCCGACCCGGACGAGCGGCGGGTGCACCTCGAACCGGTGGACCCGGATGGCGCGACCGCGGCCGGACGCGGGCGCGGACCGCGGCGCGAGGGGCGGCGCGGCCGGGGCCGAACTCGGACCCGGGCCCGCTGAGCCGATGCCGGTTCCTGCCGCGGAACTCGTCTACGGGGTGCACCCGGTGGAGGCGGTGCTGGAAGAAGACCCGTCGGCCATCCGCGAGGTCTGGGTCGCGGCGAGCGGGTCCCGAGGGGCGCGTCTCGTGGAACGGATCGAGGCGGCGGGGCTCGCGGTCCGGCGCTGCGAGCGGGAGACCCTCGACCGCCTCGCCCCGGGTGCGAGGCACCAAGGGGTGGTGGCGCGGGTCAGGAGCCGTCTCGCGGCGGACTGGCCGTCGATCCTCGACGCGGTGGAGCGTGCGATCCGGGGGAGCGGGACGGGCGGGCCGCCGCTGCTCCTCGTGCTGGACCAGGTGCAGGACCCGCACAACCTTGGAGCCTGCGTGCGAAGCGCGGCCGCGGCGGGGGCCGCCGCGGTGGTGGTGCCGCGCCGCCGGGCGGCAGGTGTCACCGCCGCCGTTCGCCGGGCCGCGGCGGGCGGGGCGGAGCGGGTTCCGGTGGTGGAGGTCCCGAACCTCGCCCGCGCGCTCCGGGAGCTCGCCGATCGCCGGGTGACGATTGCGGGGGCCGACCCGGACGCGGCGGTCCGCGCATGGGACGCCGACCTCGGCGGCCCGCTCGCCCTCGTGCTCGGAGCGGAGAGCGGCGGGCTCCGGCGGCTGACCCGGGAGCACTGCGACCACCTCGTCGCCGTCCCGATGACGGCCGGCGGTGCAAGCCTCAACGTCTCGGTCGCGGCGGGGATCCTCCTCTACGAAGCCCTCCGCCAGCGCCGCTCCTGGGCGCGTCACCCATGCTGACTTCCGACGGCGCCCCGCCCAAAGCCCGCGGCGACTCCGGGAGCAAGTTGAAATGCCGCCGGACCTGATCAACGATCCGGGCATCGTGACTCGCCATACAGCAGACTCGGTCGCCCCTTCTACTGACCTTGCTTGGTCATCGCTTGATGGGATCGACAGGCTGTATCGAGGTGATGCATTGGAGGTGCTGTCGCGGCTCCCCGACGAAAGCGTCGACTGTGTCTGGACCGATCCGCCTTACCTACTTTCCAACGGAGGGGTCACTTGTTTCGCCGGCCGCAGAGTCAGTGTCAACAAGGGTGACTGGGATCAGAGCCAAGGGATAGAGGCGGACCACGAGTTCAACCTGGAGTGGACGGCCGCCTGTTATCGGGTGCTGAAGCCGGCCGGCACAATCTGGGTGACCGGCACTCTGCACGTCTACCCCAGCGTCGGCATGGCGCTGCTTCGCAACGGGTTCCGGCTGCTCAACGACATCATCTGGGAGAAGCCCAACCCGCCCCCGAACCTGGGGTGCCGGACCTTCACCCACTCGACGGAAGTGGTCCTGTGGGCGAGCAAGTCGGGCAAGGGTAGCCGTCACAAGTACACGTTCAACTACGACGAGATGCGCCGCGAGAACGGCGGCAAGCAGATGAAGACGGTCTGGCGGATGAACGCCCCTCGCGCCTCCGAAAAGCAATTCGGAAAACACCCAACTCAGAAGCCGCTCGAATTGATCGAGAGGTGCCTTCGCGCCAGCACCAACGTGGGCGACGTCGTCCTCGATCCGTTCGCAGGATCGGGGAGCACGGGCGTTGCTTCCCTGGAGCTTGGCCGCCGCTTCATCGGCATCGAGATTGACCCTGCATTCATCGACACCAGCACCAAACGCCTTTCCGTCGATCCTGATCCATCACCAGGTGACCTTGGTAAGGCGCCTCGTGCGCCAAATGTCCAGGACTCGAACTTGTCGTCCGTTTCCGGTGCCGCCCCAACGTCAGCCGGCGGAAAGGCGCCTTACATTCGGAGGTAGATATGAGCAATTGTGAGAGACATGGCGGCCAGAACATTAGGCCGGACTTGGACCGTGTCATGCGCCAACTACCTGAAAGTCAGGCCGGTGACGGCAGACACAGGTGCACGTATTGCGCGTATCAGGAGGGATACCGGCAGGCTCTGGATGATGTTCGCGATCAATTGAGGCGTTTGGACAACGATGTCTTCTGAATCGAAAACTCGCCGGCCCCGATCGCGTCCAAGTTTAGGACCGCCCGACGACGGTCGGAACGGCAACGATACGAGACAGCCTTTGCCTTTACCCTTGTGCTCCGCGTAACCGTGGGTCGGTAATCGCTAAGGTGGCCAGCGCAAAGTCGTCCATGTCACGCGGGAGGCGATGGTCGTGCGGCAGATCAAGCAGTTCCATCGCATGGTCGGTCGTGCAGGAGAGGATGAGGCGTTCACGATCGTAACGGTAGCTGCGAGGTTCGTCGGGAAAGCGATCGTCCCGGATCTCGAAGCGGAACGAGTTGGTCTCGCCGTCGTCTGAAGTCGCCCGAAACGCGAGGTCGGATTCGGGCAAGCGGTGCCAGCGACTCGGTTCCGAGCAGGCGCTCTCGAGAAAGGTAGTCAATGTGGCCGTGTCAGCCGGGCTGAGCATAGGAAGAGGCTCGGACCGATAGAACCCATGATCTGTGTCATCGACAAGGATATGGGAATGCGGAACGCTGCGATTGCGCGAATTCTCCATTGTTACTGCTCAAAGGACGGTGGCTCTTCACGGACGATACCAGATCCGCAAAGGATTCAGTCGCGGTATGCCGTTTTTTCTCTGGTAGGGGGTGGGATTTCGCCTGTGGCGAGCCGGGCGTCGATCGCGTCGACGACCGGCAGCAGGGCGGCGACGGTGTCGATGACGTAATGTGAGCCGGCGGCGCGCAGCTCCGCCGCGGCGCTCTCGCGAAGGCGCACCGCCTCGCCTGCATCGAGGCTCGCCAGCTCTTCCCGGGAGAGGCCGACCGCGTTGCCGGACATCGCGACCCCGACCGCCCAGCTCCCGGCGGCGGTGGCTTCCTCGATTCCAGGCACGGTGTCGTCCACCTTGACGACCGCCGCCGCCGGCCAGACCCCGAGATCGACGAAGCACCGGTACATCATGAGCGGCGTCGGCCGCCCGGCCGGCAGGTCGCCGGCGCACACGACGTTGTCAGGCGCGTATCCCTGCCGGGCGGCGACCGGCAGCACCTTCTCCATGATTGGACGGGTGTAGCCGGTGGTCGAGCCGATCCGGATGCCGCGCCGGCGGAGTTCCGCCGTCACCTCCGCCGTACCCGGCACCAGTTCGGCGTGGTGGGTGGCCACGCGGGCGGTCAGCGGCTCGAAGACTTCGTGGATCCGGTCCACATCCGCATCCTCGAACGCGCGGTCGTGCGCCGCCCGCCAGGCCGCCGCTATCCGCGGCAGGCTGCTCAACGCCCGGATGTGGTCCCTTTTCGGCAGGCCCATCGGGCCGCGCGCCTCGGCCATCGTCAGCTCGACGCCGAACTGCCGGAACACCTCGATGAACGCCGTCGCCGGCGCGCGCGAACCGAAATCGACCACGGTGCCCGACCAGTCGAAGATCACCGCCTTGACCGAACTCATTGCTTCACCGCCCGCTCCCCGGGGCTGAGAACCGATCCGGCCTTCCGGGCGGCTGCCTGCACTCGGTTCACTCCCAGGGCAGGAACACCGTCGAGCCGGTGGTCTCCCTCGCTTCGAGGGCCCGGTGGGCCTCGGCGGCATCCGTGAGCGGATAGACATGGTTCACGGCGGGCCGCACCGCTCCTCGCCCGAGGACGTCGAACAGCTCCGCTGCGCTTCGTTCGAGGTCCTCGCGTTTCGCAAGGTAGTGCATGATCGCGGGACGGGTGAGAAAGAGCGATCCACGCGCCCCGAGTTCGATGACGTCGACCGGATCGGGCGGTCCCGAGGCGTGTCCGTAGCTCGCCATCATCCCGAGCGGGCGCAGGCAGTCGAGCGAACGGCGGAAGGTGTCCCTGCCGATCGACTCGTAGACGACGGCGCAGCCCTCGCCGTTCGTCACCTCGCGCACGGTGGCGACGAAATCGCCCTCGCCGTGAATGACGACATGGTCCGCCCCGGCCGCGCGCGCCTGCTCCGCCTTCTCCGCCGAGCTCACCGTACCGATGACGGTCGCCCCGAGGTGTCTCGTCCACTGGCAGAGGAGGAGGCCGGTGGCCCCCGCGGCCGCGTGGACGAGCACGACGTCGCCGCGCTCCACCCGGTACGTCCGCCGCACGAGGAACTGCACCGTCAGGCCCTTCAGCATCGAGGCGGCGAGGATGCGGTCGTCGAGATGGTCGAGCGCGGCCGGCACCTTGAGCAGGTTCTCCGCGGGATAGACGCGCACCTGGCTGTAGGCGCCGTGGGGCGGCAGGGCGTAGGCGACGCGGTCGCCGGCCGCGAAACCGGTGACGCCGGGGCCGACCTCTTCGACGCGGCCGGCGCCCTCGAAGCCCAGGACGACTGGAAGCGGGGGCACCGGCCAAGGGTGCGGAATGCCGCGGCGGTGATAGGTATCGACGAAGTTGAGCCCGACCGCCTCGTTGCGGAGCCGAACCTCGCCCGGGCCTGGCGCGGGTACGTCGACCGACTCCCAGCGAAGCACCCCGGGCGCCCCTTTCTCGTGGATCACCACTGCCATCGGCATCGCTCGTCTTCCTCTTTCCGTCCGACCCGAGCGGCAGTCTAGCCCGAAAAAATCACCGATTTCTTGGCTAGCGGACGCCAATCTGTCGCTTCGCGCTCCCAAGGTCGCCGCGGTAGCGGGCCGTACTCCCGCAAGCCGCTTCGACAGCGCGAACGCGCTAGTGTCGGCTACGCCTTCGCCAGCGCGTAAGCGCTCTTGCGGTCCGCGAAGCTGCGTAAGCAGACGCGGCCCGCGACCACGGCATTCTGCTTCGCAGCTTCGCGGCGCCCTCGCGACGAAAATCGGTGAAATACGCGTTTAGCTTTCCCTCGATACCGGGTTTTCTACAAAATACTGAAAAATAATCATTTATCTTGTCGTAAGGGATCCTACGTCTCCCTTTGTAACCACTTGGGCAACACCAATGGAACACCAACGTGCCATCGACTAATCGGCGCTGCGCCGCACGGGTACGGGTACCCGTTCCGCCGAGCCGTGGAATGGTCCGGCCGGCCGTTGAGTTCGGTGCGTGCAAACGACCGAACTTCTCCCACAGCGTCCGTTTACTACCTCGGCCCTTCTCGGCCATCACGGCTCGGCGGAACGGTTCCCGATGTCCTCCCCGTAGAGCCGGATCTCGCCTTCGGTCACCTCTCCGAAGCCCGCGATCATGCGAAGCAGGGTGGTCTTCCCACAGCCCGAGGGCCCGAGGAGGGTAAAGAACTCGTTGTCGCGAATTGACAGCGTCGCTCCGCTGAGGGCCTGTCACCAATCCGTCACGCTTGACGATTCCGCGCAGCTCGATCGCCATGCCGTCGCCCGCCACGCGTGTCATCCACTCATCCGGCCCGCCCGGCCGCGTTCGTCGGAACGGTAACCCCGGCTTCGGCGAAGCGATCCTCAGCCCCGAAATCCAAGGTTCTTCCCCAGCTCCAAGGCGGCCTCGGACAGCTTTTCACGGATCGATTCGCGCGGTGTGGCGCGGAAGCGGTCCGCGAGACCGGTAATGCCGAGCGAGTAGAGGACGCAGCCCCCCGCCACCCGCACCGGGTGTCCGTAACTCAGCACCCCGGCGTCGAGCTCGCTGTCGCAAACCGCGATTCCGTCGCCGCGGATCCGATCGATCTCGCGGCGGGTCTCCTGTTGTTCGACCTTGGTTCGTTCCGTGTACCGGGTGCGGGTCCGCGCCAGGTAGTCGGCGATGCACTGTCCGACGTCGTGGGCGGCGACGCTCTTCAGTACCTCGACCTCCCCCGTATCCACGTCCACCGAGATCTCGACCGCGTGCGCGCCGTACGCATAGTCGGGGTGGGCCTGTCCCTGGCCGCTCCCGGGGTCGAGAAAGTCGGAAAAGGGCGCCCGGAACATGGCGAGCTCGGATCGATGGATGCCTTCCGCCCCCCAGATCGGGACGAGATCGACAAGGGGTATCGACCGCTCCGGGTGGTCGGCGACGAAGACTTCGTTGAAGGCCATGTCGATGTCGTCGGCTGCGACTCCGAGTTCGCGGGCGGCGCGTTCGGCGAGCCGCGCGCGAACCGCTTCCGCCGCTTGCTTCACTGCGTTTCCGGTCATGTAGAGGGCACGGGTCACGGTGGTGGTGCCGGCGAGCGGGGTGACGGCGGTGTCGCTGTTGTAGATGACCACGTTTTCCAGGGTGACGCCGAGGACCTCGACCGCGATCTGGCCGAGGGCGGACACCTGGCCGGCGCCGATGTCCGTCACCCCGGAACGCACGACCACGGTGCCGTCCATCTCCACCCCGGCCCACGCCTCCGAAGTGTCGTGCAGGAAGGTGAGCCGCCCGTAGCTTTGCTGGTAGCAGGCGATGCCGCGCCCGACCCGGCGCGGTCCTCGCGCCGGCGTCGGATCGCCGAGCGCGGCCCAGGCCCGTGCCGCGCACTCCTCGGGCCAGATCGCGCTCGGCGGGACGAACCCCGTCGAAATGGGCTCGCCGGAATTGAGGAAGTTGCGTCGCCGGAGCTCCATGCGATCGAGTCCGATCGCCTTTGCGGCCTCGTCCATCTGTTGCTCGTAGGCCGCGCAGGCCTGCATCGCCCCGAAGCCGCGGAACGCGCTCGTGAACATGTTGTTCGTCGCGACAGCCCGGCCGAAGACGTTGAGGTTGTCGACCCGATAGGGGCCGGGCGCGGCCACGAGCTCGTAAATCACGACGTACGGGTTCAGGAACACGTAGGCTCCGGAGTCCGCGACCATGTCGACGTCAAGGGCGGTGATTCGGCCGTCCCGGGTCACCCCCGTGCGGTACGTTTTGACGAGGGGGTGGCGCTTGTCGTGGCCGACGAACGAGTCCTCGCGCGCGTACTCGAGGCGTACGGGACGCCGGGTCCGGAGCGCGAGGAGGGCGAGGTACGCCTCGACGGTGAGGTCCTCCTTGCCGCCGAACCCGCCTCCGACGAGGGCGCCGCGGATCCGGACCCGGTTGTGGGGCACCCCGATCGCATCCGCGATCGGCCGGAAGTGCTCGATCACCTGGGTCGAGACCCGGATGTTGATGACGCCGTTCTCGTCCATCCAGGCGAGCTCCACCTCGGGTTCGAGGAAGGCGTGCTCCTGGAAGGGCGTGCGGTAGGTGTTCTCGACGATCATGTCCGCGTCCGCGAAGCCGGCATCGACGTCGCCCTTCCTGATCCTGCGCTCGGCGACGACGTTGGTCGTGCCCTGGACGATGGGTGCGCCGGGCTTCAGCGCTTCGAGGGGGTCGTAGACGCCGGGAAGAGGCTCGAGCTCCGCTTCCACGAGTTCCACGGCGTGGTCCGCGATGTCGCGGGTCTCCGCCGCGACAAGGGCGAGCGGCTCGCCGAAGTACCGGACCCGTTCCGTGACGAGGATCTGTTGGCCGGTGTCGAGCCGCTTCTGGCTGACTTGCCGCGGGATGTCCGTGGATGCGGTGCGATCGGGAAGGTCGGCGCCGGTGAGAACGCACGCGACCCCTTCGAAGGCCCGCGCCTTCGAGACGTCGAGGCGCATGAGCCGAGCGCTCGCGAGATCCGCACGGACGACTCGCATGTGCAGCGTGTTCGGCATCACGTAGTCGCCCGCGTAGGGCGTGCGCCTCGACCGTGTGGAGCCGGTACTCGGCCGAGGCCCGCACGTCGTCGATGGGGCTCGTGGCGTCGGCCGCCGCGGCCGCTGCCTCCTTGATGACGGCCGGGGTCAGGGTGCGGCCCACGAGCCGCGCCTCGGCCTTCTTCGCGCGGAGCACGACGGGCGCGACGGCACCGAGTGCGATGCGGGCCCGGGTGCAGATGCCGCCCACAGCCGCGATCGTGACCGCCACCCCGGTCACCGTGATCGCATCGCCCTTGCGACGGGCGAGCTTGTAGAAGGCGTTGACAGAGCTCGCGGGGAGAGGCGGCCACGAGACCCGGGTGATGAGCTCGTCCGGGCGGCGGACGTCGCGCTTGTAGCCGAGGAAGTACTCGTCGAGGGGAACCGTCCGGGACGCGGCGGCGCTCGTCAGGTGATGTTGGCGTCGAGCGAGAGCAGCGGTGGCACGAGGTCCGCGGCCGGCGACCCGCACGCGATGTTGCCGGCGACGGTGGCCGTGTTGCGCGCCATGAGGCCCGCGAACAACCGGGCGGACTCGACGAGCGACGGCGCTGCCTCCGCAATTTCAGCGGAGCGCAGCAGGTCGGAGACCGTCGTCGCGCCCCCGATGACGATCCGGTCTTTGTCGAACTCCATGCCTTTCAGCTCCGCGACCTCTCCGAGGCCGATGATCCGATCGGGACGCTCGCGCTTCGCGGGCAGGTCCACGATGAGGTTCGTGCCTCCCGCCAAGGGGACGGTCGTCGCTTCGCGGTCGGCCGCGAGCGCGTCGAGGGCGCCCGCGAGGTCCCGCGGCATCTCGAGCTCGAACGGTGTAAACATGGTTGGTCTTCCGATGCTGGCCAGCCGCTTCGGTCACACGTCCCAGCCGCCGTCGACCGCGATGTGCTGACCGGTGATCTGACGGCTGTCTTCACTCGCCATGAACAGGACCGCGTCGGCCACGTCCTGGGCCGTCGTCACGCGCTTGAGCGCCATCTCCTGGACGTATTCCTCATGGACCCTGTCGGTGGACCAGCCGTGCAGCCGGGCCTTCTCTTCGCATAGCTTCTGCATGCGCGGGCCGTCGACGATTCCGGGGCACACTGCGTTTACGTTGATATTGTGTTTTCCAAGCTCGAGGGCCACGGTCCGGGTGATGCCGCGCACCGCCCACTTCGATGCGCTGTAGGCGGTGCGCATGGCGTAGCCCCGAAGGCCCGATGTCCCCCCGATGTTGACGATCTTGCCCCCGTTCTGGGCGATCATGGTTGGTGCCACGTACTTGATCGGGAGGAAGGTGCCGCGCTCGTTGGTCGCGACGACGTAGTCGAAGTCCGCGACGTCGATGTCCTGCACCGGGGTCTCGATTGGTCCGGTGACCCCGGCGACGTTGACGAGGATGTCGATGCGCCCGCCGAACACGTCGAGCGCCCGTGCGACCATGGCCCTGACCTCGGCATCCGAAGTGACGTCGCAGCCCACCACGAAGGCGTCCCGGCCGAGGGCGCGCACCTCCTCCGCCACCTTTTCGAGCGGCGTGGTGTCGCGGGCGGCCAGCACCACGTCCGCGCCTTCCCGGGCGAGGGTCGTCGTGATCGCCGCCCCCATGCCCTTTGCGGCGCCGGTGACGATCGCCTTCCTCCCTTCGAGCCTCATTGCATTGTTTCCTTGTGTTTGAGTTCCGTTCCTGTCTTCCGAATCACGGCTTGGGGGGCCCCGTAGCCACCGCCGCCGCAGCTCTCCACCAAGACGATGAACGGCGTGGTGTTGACGCGCCCGCGGGCTGCGTCGGCGGTTTCGGAGAAATCGAAGGTGGCGCGGTCGCCGCGGACCGTCACCCGGACTCGCACCGCGACCGGTCCGCCGTCCGCCGCGTCGTCGTCGAGCCAGTCCTCGCCCTCGTACGCGCCGTCCGGAACCGCCGCGAGGGCCGAACGCATCTGCGCCTCCGCCCGGTCGTGAATGGTGCTGATGGCGGCCAGCACGGTGTCAGTGCCGTGGTCCCGGAAAACCTGGTGCAGGCGTTCCTCACCTGCCCGGGTCGCCGCCATCTGGGCGAGAATGTCGCCCTCGCGCTCCGCCGCCCCGCGCACGTTGGCAAGCACGAAGTCCAGCTTCTCCCGATCGGGGCCTCTTGCCGAGAAGAGTCGCACTGGCGGGATGCGCAAGCCTTCCTGCCAGGCGTCGGTCGCGCCCGCGAAGTAGCTCCCGGGAACGGCGCCGCCGATGTCGTCCCAGTGGGCGAGGTTGACGGCAAAGGCCCGAATCGCTCCCTCGAAGAAATCCGGCCGGATCGCCTTCACGTCCGGCAAATGGTTTCCGCCCACCTCCGGGAGGTTGAGGAACCGGACGTCCCCCGGAGCGAGCCGCGCCTTCGGCACGCGGTTTAGGAATTCGCGCACGGTGAAGCTCATGACGCCCATGTGTATGGGGATGTCGCGGCCCTGCGCGACCAGGTGTCCGTCCGCGTCGGTGACCGCCGAGGAGAGGTCGCCTGCTTCGCGAAGGAGCGGCGAACGGGCCGAGCGCATCACCACCAGGGACATTTCCTCCGCGGTGGCGGTCAGCGCGTGGCGGATGACCTCGAGGGTTACGGGGTCGACGGAGAAGGTCATGCCGCTCTCCCCGTGTCGATACGAAGATGGCCGTCACGGCCGGGGATCAAGGTTGCCCCCGGCGGAACCACCGTCGTGGACCACGCGTCCTCGACAATGACCGGTCCCTCGAGGGGGCGCTCGGCGACGAGTGCGGCGCGGTCGTGGCGTGGCGTCTTCTTTTCTCCCCTGCAACGAACGTGCAGGGCAGCCACCGGATCCGAGCCGGCTCTCCCCGGCGTTCGTGGATCGGCGCACTTTGGTCGCGGCTGCGGGGCACGAACGCCCGGGTCCGGATGGATACCAGCTCTCACGGTTCCTCGGTCGCGAAACCGTAGAGGCTCCAGGTGGCGGTCGAAGAAACGCACGCCCATGCGTGCCGCGTCCTCGAAGGGCGGGTCGGAGAGCTCGACGGCATAGCTCTGGCCGCTGTATCGGATGGCCGCGACTTCCTCCACGGTGACCTCGCTGTCGTCGTGTCCGGCCGCCGCCAGGGGGGCGACGAGTCGCGATTCGAGGTCCCGTCGCGCGTGGTGGAGACGTTCCCGATCCCAGTCGCCAACTGCCATGCGGAGCGTTCGTTGCCGGGAGTAGCTCATCTCCGCCTCGGCGCAGCCGAGGGCCGAGAACACACCCGAATGAGCGGGCACGATCACCGTGTCGATGGAGAAGGCGCGGGCCACCTCGACCGCGTGCATGGGCCCGGCCCCACCGAAGGCGAGCAAGGTGCACCGGCGCCCGTCGATGCCGCGTTCTACGGTGACCCGGCGTAGCGCCCGCACCATGGCGGAGTTGGCGACCCGGATGATGCCGAGCGCGGCCGTCTCGACGTCCACCCCCATTGCGAACGCGATCGGGTCGAGGGCGGCGCGCGCCGCGCGTTCGTCCAGCCGCATGCCGTCGCCGATGAGCCGCTCCGGGTCCATGTACCCGAGGACGAGGTTCGCGTCGGTCACGGTGGGCTGGTCGCCGCCGAGTGCGTAGCATGCGGGCCCGGGCTTTGCGCCAGCGCGCTCGGGGCCGACGACGAGAGCCCCGTGATCGAGCCGGGCGATGGAACCGCCTCCCGCGCCGATGGACTCCACCGCCACCATGGGTTGGCGCACGGGGCGGCCGCCGAGCTCGCGTTCGCTGGTCACTTGCACCTCGCCGTCGAGGATCAGGCACACGTCGGTGGTGGTGCCTCCCATGTCGAAGCTCAACGCCTGCTCAACGCCGAGGTTCCGGGCGAGACCCCCGGCGGCGGCGACTCGTGCGGCGGGTCCGGAGGCGGCAAGGCCGAGCGGAAGCTCGCGGAGCGCATCGGGCGCAGCCATGCCGCCCGCGGAGTGGAAGAAGTGCAGCCGCGACCCGGACGGTTTCGCCGCTTCGCGCTGGTCGAGATACGTCGAAGCGAGCGGCAGGACGCCCGCGCAGAGCGCTGTCGTCGCGGAGCGCTCGTATTCCCGGATCTCCGGGTTGACCCGGCTCGAGAGCGCGACGAACGCGATACGCTCGCGCAGCCGCTCCCCGAGCGCCTCCTCGTGGGCGGGTTCGGCATAGGAGTGAAGCAGCGAGACCGCAACCACATCGGCTCCGCTCGCGCAGATCTTCCGCACCGCTTCATCGACCGACCGGAGGTCGAGTGCCTCAAGAACCCTTCCTTCGTGGTCAATCCGTTCGCTCACCTCGAAACGGAGCTCGGAAGGCACTTGGGGCTGCGCTTTCGGCGGAAGATCGAGGCGATAGAGGTGGCGCCGGTTCTGGCGTCCGATTTCCAGGGTGTCGCAAGAGCCTCGTGTTGCGACAAGGGCGACCTTCGCGAGGTCGTCCTCGATGATGGCATTGGTGATGAGAGTCGTTCCGTGGATGAGATCGTCCACATCCGACCAGTCGAGGCTGACCGCCTCGAGGGCTGCGAGCAGGCCCGCCACGCGGTCTCCGGTGCGAGTCGCAACCTTTGCGGCTCGGGCTTCGCCGCACGCGCGCTTCACTGCGACTACGTCCGTGAACGTGCCGCCAACGTCGATACCGACTTCCCATCCATTCGGCATGGTGTCGTTTCCGCAGTTTTTCTGATAATCGGAATCTTAATTTCGTATATTGGAAATAATGAATGAGAAATGCGCTTGATGTCAACCGCGGCCCGCTGATTCTTCCGTCCGCTGGCCAAGGCGGTGGTGGCGAATGGACAGGTGAACTCCGTTGCTAACGACACAGTCGGGCACAGGCGCAGCTAGCGAGGGAGTTCAGGGAGGAGCACCGGCAGGCCCTCGACTGCCCGCGCGACCTCCACGTCTTCCAGAGCGAGTTCAAGCTGGTCGAGCGACTCCGAGCTTACTCCGAAGCGCTGCCGACGCAGTCCCGCAAGCTGATGGCGCAGCTTCTCGATGATGAGGTCGCGATTGCGAACGTCGGCCTCGCGGGCGGCAATCTGCGCCTGCGCCGAACGCACCATCGCGTTGAGCGTAACGACATCGTCGGGCAGCGCAACCATGGCGGCATCGTATCAAACGCAACCGTCCATTAAGATATCTAACTCGCTAGATCTGAATGTTTTTCAGCGTACCACCAACGGCCGCCAAGTGCGCCGCGGCGACCGCCAGTCCAGCCCCTCGAGCAACATCGAAAGCTGCGCTGGCGTCAACGTCACCTTTCCGCCCTGGACCGACGGCCATACGAATCGACCGCGCTCCAGACGCTTGGAAAATAGGCACGCTCCCTGACCGTCCCACCAGAGGGGCCATTCTAGGGTTCTAGTGGCAAATTTCCCCGCGAGAATTTTCTGCGGCGCGAATACTCCTAGGGGGTCAATCTTCCACACCGAATAACATCGAAGGCCGCCACAAATCCGACAGGAGGCAGGATACGCCACGAGATCCCCATCTGCTCCTCCTCCTTGAGGCACCGGAACCCGGCGGCCGCCGTGGCACGCCGGCTCGTTGAGATCGGGGGCCTCTGCTGCACACGCCTTCCTGCACGCGGGGTGGCAAGGAAGCGGCTCGACTCTTCCTGAGAAGTCGGGGCGGGGAATGGCCATCGCACCGCGCCCGGCCCGGACAATCCAACTTTCTCCTTCGGCAATGGGAAAGCTGGAATGCCCTCGAAAGACTCGCTAAGGTAGCCGGGCCGCTGGTGCCGGGCTCTCGGCGCCCGCTGGTGGGGACAAGGCGGCGTGGAGCGGGGTGTCCTCAAGCCCGGTACGCCGCATAAGACATTTGCATAAGGACGGAGAATGACGCGATGGCTGGTAAACCAGTGCTACCCTCAGGCTCACCGCCACCCTTGGCACCGTACTCGCCTGGGTTTCGGTCAGGACAGTTCGTCGTCACGTCGGGAATGCTGGCGATGGACGCGTCCGGGAACGTGGTCGGTGTCGGAGACCCCGCCGCGCAAACGCGCCAGGTCATGGACAACATCAAGGCGGTCCTCGAGGCGGCCGGCGGCTCGATGCAGGACGTGGTGTTCAATCTGATCTTCCTGTCGGACTTGGCCCACTATCAGGCGATGAACGAGGTCTACGGGTCGTACTTCCCCGAAAACCCTCCGGCCCGTGCGTGCGTGCAGAGTGGTCTGGTCAAGCCCGAGTTTCTGGTCGAGATTGCCGCCACCGCGGTGATCACCCAGTAGCCGCTCCGGCCCGGAATCGTTGCCGGTGAAGCCCGGTCGCCCCGCTCGATACGGCCGCCGCTCCCGTGTGCGGCGGGGCGAACCAAGGCCGGCGCGACACAAACGCTGAAGGCGCGGCGCGGAGTCCGAGCGGATGCCAGCTCGTTTGCGTGTGGGCATTGATGTCGGCGGCACCTTCACCGATCTCTATCTTCTCGACGAGGCGAGCGGCGAAGGCGTCCGTCACAAGCTTCCCTCGTCGCCGGACCATCCTCACCGGGCGCCGATCACGGGCTTGGTCGAAATCCTTGAGATGTCCGGCGCTGCCCCGGCTGATGTGGCCTTCGTCGGTCTTGGGACGACGGTGGCAACCAACGCCCTGCTCGAACGCAAGGGGGCGGTGACCGGGCTGCTCACCACGCGGGGATTTCGCGACCTCCTCGAGATCGGTCGTCAGAAACGACCCCAGGTCTACGATCTCTTCGCCAGGAAGCCGCCGCCGCTGATTCCGCGAGAACGCCGCCTCGACGTCGATGAGCGTATGGCCGCCGACGGCACAGTGATTCGCCCCCTCGACGCCGGCGATCTGGCGAGCGCCCTCGATCGCCTGCTCGTCTCGGGGGTCGAGAGCATCGCCATCTGCTTCCTCAATTCCTACGTCAATCCGGCGCACGAACAGCTCGCCCTCGACTTGGTCCGGGAGCGCTGGCCGGACGGGGCGATTACGGCCTCCCAGGCGCTAATCCCCGAGTTTCGCGAATACGAGCGGCTCAGCTCGACCGTCGTCAATGCCTACCTGATGCCGCGCATGAGGTCCTATCTGGCGAGGTTCGGCGTGGAGGTTCGCGGACTGGGTGTCCCCGAAGTCCCCTTCATCATGAACTCCGGGGGGGGCGTGGTCAGCCCGCAGCTCGGCGGGGAACGCCCTATCGACACCCTGTTCTCGGGCCCCAGCGGCGGCGTCAGCGGCGCCGCTTACTTGGCCGCCCTTGCGGGCCGACCCGACATCGTGACGCTCGACATGGGCGGTACCAGCACCGACGTGTGCCTGATCCGCGACGGCCGCCCGGACGTGACGACGACGCGGACCATAGACGGCTTGCCCGTGCGCACCATGGCCGTGGACGTTCACACCGTGGGGGCGGGCGGCAGCAGCATCGTCTGGGTGGATTCCGGCGGTCTGCTGCGGGTGGGGCCGCACAGCGCTGGCGCCGCGCCGGGCCCCGCATGCTACGGCACTGGGGGCGAGGAGCCGACGGTGACCGACGCCAACGTGGTCCTGGGGCGGCTCAACCCCCGGCACCTGCTCGGCGGGGCCCTGCCCATCGACGCAGAGCGTGCCCATGCGGCTCTGGACCGGATGATTGCAGCGCGGCGCGGGACCGTCGTGGAAGAAGCCGCCGCCGCAGTTCTCGCCGTCGCGACCACCAGCATCGCGCAGGCAATCCGGGTCGTTTCGGTAGAGCGCGGGCTCGACCCCGGAAGCTTCGGACTTGTCGCCTTTGGCGGCGCGGGACCGCTCCACGCGGCCGATGTCGCGCGCGAGCTCGGCATGGCAGTTCTCGTTCCGGAGAGCCCGGGCGTACTCTGTGCCATGGGCGTGCTGACCAAGGACGTGGAGCTCGATTTCAGCCAGACCCGCATCGTCCTCTCCGCCGCGGTCGGCGTGACCGACGAGGTGGACGGGATCTACGCTGGGCTCGAGGACCGGGCCCTGGATGCGCTGGCCCGCGGCGGGCTGGACGCGCGCGGGCTCGTTGTCGAACGCAGCCTGGATGCCCGTTATGTGGGCCAGAACTTCGAGCTTTCGGTGCCGGTGCCGGCCGGTCCCTTCGACGCGGCGGCACGGCAGAGTGCGGGCGAAGCCTTTCATGGGGTCCACCGGCGTATGTACGGTTATGATCAACGGGACAAGGAGATCGAGTTCGTCACCTTCCGGATCGCGGCCCGGTTGCCAGTTCCCCGCCCCGGCCTCCGAAACCGGCCGCGAACGCCCCGCGGCGGCGGCCCCGAGCCGGCGTCTCGACGCCCCGTTTTCTTCGAAGGTGCGGGCGGGTTTGTGGATTGCCCCGTCTATGACCGCGAAAGACTTGACGACGGCGACCGCCTGGAGGGTCCCGCCGTCGTCGAGCAGATGGACGCCACCACGGTGCTGCCGCCGGACTTTCGGCTGGACGTGGACGAACTCTTGAACCTTCACTTGATGCGAATTTGAGCAGCGGCCGGTCCGCACTGCGAGGAGACAGTCGTTGGCGTTTGCCCAGACCGAGATCGTGGCCAGCGGCCTCGAGGCGGCCGCCTTGGAGATGTGCGCAAGCCTAATTCGCACGGCCTGCTCGCCCAATATCAAGGAGCGCGCCGACTGCTCCACCTCCTTATGCGACATGGACGGGCGCACCCTGGCGCTCGCCACCCACGGCCCGGCCCATCTGGGCTCGACCCTGGGCTTGGTGCCTGCGATTTTGAAGCGTTTTCCCCTGGAGACTCTGCGGCCCGGCGACATTTTCTTCGCCAACGACCCCTACATCGTCGGCGTGACCCACCTCAATGACTGCACGGCGGCGGCCCCCATTTTCTTCGACAACCGCCCGATCGCCTTCGCCGCCGCCGTTGCCCACCACTCGGACGTAGGTGGACGGGTGCCGGGCAGCGAGTCCGGGGACTCGACGAGCATCTTCCAGGAGGGCGTCCGTATCCCGCCGGTGCGACTCTACGAGGCCGCCAAGCGCCGCGACGATGTGTGGGAGCTGTTCCTCCTCAACTCGCGGACACCCCACTTCAGCGAAGGCGATCTCTATGCCCAGACGGGGGCATTGCGCCGCGGAATCGAGCGTGTTCAAGAGCTCTACGCGCGCCACGGGGCGGCGGCCATGGCCACGCGCATCACTGCCATGCTCGACGCCACGGAGCGCCGTGTCCGGGCCGCCATCGACGAGAGACTTCGCCCTGGAACCTATCGGGCGGAGGACTGGCTCGACGACGACGGGATTACGGGCAATCCGGTTCGCCTCGCCGTCGGTCTCACGGTCGGCGAGGGGCGCCTCCATTTCGATTTCTCGGACGCGGCAGCGCAGCTTCCCAGCGGCAAGAACGTGCCCCTCACCCACACCATGGCAACCATCTACTACTGCGTGAAGACCATGGTGGACCCGGCGTTCTCCATCAACGAAGGGCTGTATCGCCCGATAGAGGTGACGGCGCCCGAGGAGTCGGTGGTCAATCCCCGCTCGCCAAGCGGGGTAAGCTCGCGAAACCTCACATCCATGATCCTCGCCGACGTGTTGATGAACGTCCTTGGCCAGGCGGCACCCGATCGCGCCATGGCGGCAGGAGGTCCCTATCAGGGGATCACCATGGGCGGTCCCGACCCGGTGCGAGGGCGCTACTTCGTCGACTACGAGACTTTCGCCGGCGGTCAGGGGGCCCTGTGCAACGCCGACGGCATGGACGTGACTCAGATTCACATGTCCAACACGTCGAACCTGCCCATCGAGGTGATGGAGATCGAATTCCCGTTGCGCGTCGAGGAATACGAGATGGTGACCGATTCCGGCGGCGCGGGGACGTTTCGGGGCGGGCTCGGCGTGCGGCGGGACCTCCGTATCATGGTCGACGGCGCCGTTCTCTCCCTGCGTAGTGCCCGCCAGGCTTATCCCGCCCAGGGTCTGGCGGGCGGCGGTTCGGGGGGTACTTCGGTCTACCTGCTCAATCCGGGCACCGAATCGGAGGAGCGGCTGCCCTTCACCCTGTCGGAGCATCCTCTGCACAACGGCGACCTCCTGCGTATCATATCCCCGGGCGGCGGCGGGTTCGGCGATCCGTTGGCGCGCGACGCGAACCGGGTGTGCGCGGACGTGGTCGCAGGCAAGGTCACGGCGAAGCAGGCCAGCGAGGCCTACGGAGTCGTCCTCACCCAAGACGGACGTGCGGTGGACGCCGCCGCGACGGCGCAGCTACGGCGCCGGTCGGAGACCGCTTCCTGAGGGAGAGAAGTGGAAGGGGTCTTGGGGGCAGCCGCCAGCCTGTGGGGCCGTGGGAGCACCATCGTCCGCGGAAGAATGCCGGCGCTCCGTACCGCCCTGGAGACGGTCGTTTACTGGATGGGAGCAGGCCGATGGACCTTCCACGAGATCACCGGACGCCGGCGATCACCGGGGCCAGCACCCGCGCCCTCGCCGCATATGCCGCCGCTTTGCGCTTCGAGGACCTCCCGCCTTCGGTGGTCGAGCACGTCAAGCGCATCGTACTGAACCAGATCGCCGCGGCGCTGTCGGGCCGCTCCCTGGGGCCGGGTCTCGAGGCCGCGAAGGTGCTGGCGGCAATGGGCGGCGTCGAAGAAGCGACTGCGATCGGCGGCCTGACCCTGCTTCCCGCGCCGGCCGCGGCGGCGGTCAACGCGACCCTGGCCTGGGCGCCCATGAACGACGATACGCACGCCGCGTCCCTCTTCCACAGCGGACATCATTGCGTCCACGCGGCGCTGGCCGAGGCCGAGGCCCGGGGTGCCGGCGGCCGGGTGTTCATCGCCGCGGTGGTCGCTGCCAGCGAGGTGGGCATCCGTATCGCCCGCGCTACCTCCCCCGCCCATGACGGCGTCTACAGCAGCTCGGCCTTGGGATTCTGGTCGGAGCTTAGAGGGCCATTCTGCGCCGCCGTGGCCGCGGCCCGCATCGCGGAGCTCGATGCCGAACGCATGGGGCACGCTCTGGGGATCGCCGCCACGTCCACATCGGGGCTGCAGGAGCTCGGTGAATCGTCGCCGCGGAGCGGGACCGTCTATGCCTGGGAGGCGGGAAAGGCCGTTCTCAACGGCATGCTCGCCGCCCGCCTGGCCGCCAGCGGCATGACGGACGGACCCGAGCCACTGGAAGGCCAGTTGGGCTGGGTGGGGCGTTATACATGGGGGCATGGACGGCTCGACTGGTTGACCGAGGGACTTGGATCGGTCTACGAGACCGAGCGGGTGCAGCTCAAGACCCGCTGCAACTCCTCCATGGTGCACCCCCTCATCGATGCCGTCTACGAGCTGGTTCGCGATCACCGCATCACCGCCGACGCGGTTGCGAGGGTGGTGGTCGACGGCCAGCGCTGGCTCGCCGAGTACCTGTGGCGCACCGAGGCTTTGACGTACCAGGACGCCATCTTCAGCCTGCCATATTCACTGGCGCTGGTGATCCTGGAGCCGGGGCCCATGACCGACCCCCAGCAGGTGCTGCGCCGCCTGGGCGATCCCGAGGTGCGGTCGCTGATGACGCGCATGGAGCTTCGCGTCGACGAGGCGATCGAATTCAGCGGCGAGATGCCGGGCACGGTTACCATCCATACGACCGACGGTCGGACCCTCGAGCGGGCGAGCGATCCCGTGGTGCGGGGTGCCTATCCGGAGCGCCCCCTGGATACGGGCGAACTCGAGGACAAGTTCCGCCGCCTAGGTCGCGGCGTTCTCGGCCGCGACCGTCTCGAGCAGGTCATCGAGTGCGTCGTCGAGATTGATCGCATCGAACGGATCGACACCTTGACCGCGCTCCTGCGTCCCGAAGCTTGAGTCCGCCGCCGTCCACCAGGAGGTAGTGCCATGCCGAAGTCCCTGTCCCAACGACTGCGCCAACTGATCGAGGCCGACGAACCCCTGGTTCTGCCCTACGGCGCCTGTGCGCTCCACGCCCGCATGGCCGAGGCGATGGGTTTTCAGGCCGTGGCCCTGTCCGGAGGCTGGGCGAGCGTGCATTTCCTCGGGCACCCGGACGCCGGTCTGATCTCCCTTCCCGAGCTGACGGCCATTGTGCGGGCCATGGCGCTGCGCACCGAGATACCGGTAATCGCCGACGCCGATCAAGGGTTTGGTAATGCGGTCAACACGTTCTATGCCACCCAGGCCTTCGTCAATGCGGGCGTCGCCGGGCTGCACATCGAAGACCAACCCTATCCCAAGCGCTGCGGCTTCGTGGAGGGGAAGGAGGTAGTGTCCGTCGAGGAGATGGTGGGCAAGCTGCGCGCCGCCCGTGACGCCGCGGCGGAGATGGACCCGGACTTCGTCATCATCGCTCGCGTCGATTCCCTGACCGCCGTCGGCGGCGGCATGGAGGAGACCGTGAACCGCTGCCGCGCCTACCGGGAGGAAGGAGGCGCCGACGTTCTCTATGTGGAGGGGCCGCGCTCGGTGGACGAAATGCGAACCGTCCGCGACAGCGTGGAGGGTCCTCTCTTCTGCAGCCTCAACGCCGTCATCCCGCACCCCAGCGAGGCGGAGCTCCGCGGCCTCGGGCAGTGCATCATCCAGCTCGCCGAGCTCATCTGCGAGCCTGCTATCATCGCCTCGTGGGACCTTCTGCACCGTTACCGGGAGCAGGGAATGCCCGCCTGGAACGCGTTCATGGACCAGACGACCGATCATTCCCTTGCGCGGCTGCGCCATTTCGATCTGGTCGGATTTCCAAAGATCCGCGAGATCGAAGAGCGCTACCTCCCCCAATCCCAGATGGCCAAGTACGGCCGCTCACCCGGCCTGTACGGCTTCGAGCGCTGAAAGCCGCTGGGCAGGCAGGGGCCGAATGACCCCCGATCCGGTCACCGTCGAGCTTGTCCGCAACGCCCTGCTCTCCGTCATCCGCGAGATGCGGGCTGACATCGTGCTGACTGCCTTCGGATCCCAGATCAAGGAGGCAGAGGACTTCTCCTGCGCCCTGATGACGGCGACGGGCGAGCTTCTCGGCATCACCGAAGGTACACCGGTCCACTTGGTGCCTGGGACGCTGGCGGTCCGCGGGATCCGGGAGAAGTTCGGCGACGACATCGCACCGGGCGATGTATTCATGGTCAACGACCCCTACATCCTGAGCTCGCACCTCAACGACGTAGCGTTCCTCGCACCCCATTTCGAAGACGGCGCCGTGTGCCTGTGGGCTGCCGTGCGCGGCCACTACCTGGACATCGGCGGCATGACGCTGGGGAGCATCTCGCCAGTGGCCACCGACATTCACCAGGAAGGTCTGATCATTCCCTTCGTCAAGCTCTACGAGCGGGGCGTTCCCAACGAGGCCGTCTTCGATTTGATGTGGGCGAACATTCGCCTCGCCGACGAGCGCGCCCTCGACGTCGCCGCCATGCTCGGGGCCATGCGTTTGGCCGAAGGCAGAATGACCGATGTCATCGCCCGCTCAGGGTGGCCGGCCGTCGAGGCTTGCGCCCGAGTGCTCCTGGATCGGGCCGAGGCCGCTATGCGCGCCGCCATCGCCCGGCTCCCCGATGGTGAGTACGCCTATCGCCACTTCGTCGAGTCCACCCGCCGGCCCGACGTGAGGCACGAGATCAACGTCCGCATCGAAATTGCCGGCGATACCGCGACCGTCGACTTCGCGGGCTCGTCGCCCCAGGTGCCGGAGCCGGTCAACGGAGGCGAGGCGACCGGTCCCGGTGCCGCCTTCATCGCTCTCAAGGCGCTCCTGGACCCGACCACCCCCTTCAACGGCGGCTCGTTCCGGCCGGTCACCGTGGTCACCGAAACGGGCAGCATCCTCCGCGCCGCCTACCCAGCCGCTTGCGGATGCTCGAGCCTCGCCATGTACACCGGTGCCGTCGCTGTCGCCGGGGCCCTGGCGCCGGCAGTCGGGTCGGCGATGTGCAGTCACGGCTCGTGGGGCATGACTCACACCTACGTCTCTGGCTGGGATCAGGCCAGCCATCGCGAACACAGCTATTTCGACATGTCCACGGGCGGCAGTGCCGCCACCGCGGGGCACGACGGCTACGATGCCACCGCCAACTTTGACAAGGGCGACTTCGGCTGGTTCGTTGCCACCGAGATTATCGAGAGCGCGTTTCCGACGCTGCGGGTGGAATGCAACGAGCTTTGGACAGACAGCGGCGGTCCCGGCGCGGCGCGGGGCGGTCTCGGCGTGCGCCGGCATCTCCGTCTCCTCGACGGACCCGGTGCCGTCACCTGCTTGATGGATCCGGCCGAAATTCCGCCCTGGGGCGTCTTCGGCGGCGAATCTGGCGCGCCCTGGCAGGTGCATGTCCAGCGCGACGGCCGCGTCCTGGAGCTTGGCCCCGTCTCCGGCAAGTGTGTCGACTTCCCGCTTCGGGCGGACGATCTGATCGAGAAGTGCACCATGGGCGCCGGAGGCTACGGTGACCCCCTCGATCGGGACCCGTCCCGGGTGGCCATGGATGTCGCCGAGGGCTACGTCAGCGCCGACAGCGCCCGTGCAGACTATGGAGTCGTTCTCCGCGGCACGGTGCTGGACGAGAGGAAAACACGGGTGCTTCGCCGGCGGCTTCGCGGCAATCGGGCGCAGGTGACGCTGAACGCCGAAGAGACCGCGTCCGATGGCAGCGTCGTCTTCACGTCGGGTGAAGTATGCCAGCGGCTCAGGGCCAGGGACGGCGACCTTGTAGAGCTCGTGACGCCAGCTACGGCCGCGGTCCGCGTCAGGCTTGCCGTTCACGCCGACCTTGAAGGGATGCGAGCGGCGGCAACCCCCGCCGTCCGCCGCGCCCTGGCCGGGCACGACGGCGAGACTGTATGGGTCCGGGCTTTGTCTCGCTTCCCCGCAGTCGGCCGTGCCGCAGCCCTTTCCAATCCGGAGATGAGCGTGGAGGGTGGTCGGCACGGGGTGTGGGATTGAGCCCCTCACCTCGCGTTCTCAGGCGCCCACGGCGAGCGCGTGTTGGACAATTCTACGGCTTCCGCTTGACTCGGCATTCTTGCGGGGCGCATCATCCAGTGAACAAGACACACCGGCGGGGAGGAGCAGACATGCGGAAAGTAGTCCTTTGCAGCTTGATGGCGTCGATCCTGGCAATTGGGGCGACCGGTGAACGCTTCGCCGCTGAGGCTCAAGGCAAGGTCACGCTCGTTGCCAATATCATCAAGAGTCAAGACGACTTTGCTACCAAGGCGTTCCAGATGTTCGCCGAGCGCGTATCCGAACGCACCGCCGGCTCTGTCACGGTCGATGTCCATTTCGGCGGCGAGCTCGGCTACAAGGCGGCCGACGGGTTGCGAATTCTTCAGAACCGTTCGGTCGACATCAGCGAAACGATCGGCGCCTTCGAAGGGGCAACGGTTCCCGACATCATGATCACGACGCTGCCCTTCTTCATCACGTCGTTTGACGAGTTCGCGTTCTTCGACAGCCTGTTCCGTGGCCGACTGGATGAGCTGTTCGCGGAACGAAACGCCAAGTGTCTGCTGAGCTACAGCCTCACGGCTCAGCATTTCTGGAACAAGAAGGTGGTTGACACGCTCGCCGACGTCAGGGGCGTCAAGATGCGCACCTATGACAAGAACACCACCGACATGCTTGACGCCGTGGGGGCGGCGCCCCTGCGCATCGACTTCACCGAACTCTACACCGCCTTGCAGCAGGGCACGGTGGACGGCATGGTGACCAGCATCGCGTCCGTGATCAGTCTCAAGGCTTGGGAAGTGGTTACCCACGCGAACCTCACCGGCTTCTCGACGGGCGGCCTCAATTGCCTGGCCATCAACACCGAGGCTTGGTCCGAGCTTTCCGGAGATCAGAAAGCCGGCGTTCTGGAGGCGGCCCGAGACGTGGAGCACTGGCTTCGGATGCGCGTCCCCGAGCTCGAGCGCACAGGGCTGGACACGCTCCGCGAAAACGGCATGACCGTCAACGCGGTTTCCGCAGAGACCATCCTTGAGATGCGCCAATTGACCGAAGGCATCCGCAAGGACTTTCTCGAGAACAAGGCGTCCGACGAGCTGCGGGCAATCGTAGACCATTACGAGCGGATTCGCGGGCTCAAGTAGCCGTAATCGGCCCGCCGTGGCCATGACGGGAGCGTCCCGACAACGGGGCGCTCTTGGCCGCCGCGCGCGGCGTGCCTCCGTGATGCCGCCTCCGGGCACGGCAAGGGACCGGACATGAACGGGACGTCCATCGACCCGATTGTCGTCGAGGTCATTCAGAACGCGCTCATCAGCTTCATCCGCGAGATGCGGGTGACCATCATCCGGACCGCCTTCGGCCCCATCATCTGGGAAACCCACGATTTCTCCTGTGGTCTGCTGGCTCCGGATGGCGAGCTGGTCGCGTTGTCCGAGGACAACCCGGTCCACATCGTCCCCACCATGTATTCCGTGCCGGCGGTTCAGGAGCGTTTCGGCGACGCCATTTATCCCGGCGACATCTTCGTCACCAACGACCCTTACCGCCTCGGCACTCACATGAACGATGTCGCCCACTTGTACCCCTACTTCGTGGATGACAACCTGACCTTCTGGATCGTCGTTCGCGTCCACTACCCGGACGTTGGCGGCATGGCGGCGGGCAGCATTACGCCCGATGCCCGCGAGGTCTACCAGGAGGGCGTCCTGTTGCCGCCCATCAAGGTCTACGACCGCGGCCAACCCAACGAGGCGGTCATGGACCTGTTCTTCGCCAACGTACGAGTCCCGGAGGAACGTCGCGGTGACTTCATGGCCGTCATGGGCGCCTTTTGGACGGCCGACAAGCGGCTCCGCGAGATCCAGGAGAGCTTCGGCCTGGACCAGATAGTGCGCACCCACGAGATCACGCGCGAGCGTGGCCAGCAACGCATGGAAGAGGCGATCTGCAAGCTCCCCGAGGGGTCGTACAGCTACGAGCTAAACTTGGATTCCGATGGCATCACCTCGGACTGGGTACCCCTCCGTGTCGATCTTTCGGTAGCTCACACGCCGAGACCCTTGGTGACCCTGGATTTTGGTGAGAGCGCGGCGAGCGTTACCGGTCCCATGAACGGGGCTCCGGCGACTGCGGCGTGTGCGGCTTTCACCGCCCTCAAGGCATTCCTCGACCCTCATTCCCAGCTTAATGGGGGCGCCTTTCGACCCTTTGACGTGATCACCCGGCCCGGCTCGATCTTCGAGGCGCGCCCGCCTTCGGCGATGTGCGGGTCGCTGGACCTGGGCTACCGCGTAATCGAGCTGGTAATGGGCGCATTGGCGTCGATCCGCCCCGAGGACGCGGTGGGCGACTTCAGCTCCCCGGCGCATCTCTATCTTCCCGTGTGGGACCCCATCAAGGAGCGTCACTACGTGTTCTACGAGATGCCCATCGGTGGGACCGGTGCGGTGTCGGACCGCGACGGAAATGACACCGTCGCCGGATTCGAGCGCGGCGACTTCGGCCGGATCAGCTCGGTGGAGGTCTGGGAGCACCAAGTGCCCTACCGCGCCGTGGAGAACTCCTTGCTGCCCGATAGCGGTGGCGCCGGCCGGTTCCGGGGGGGACTCGGCATGCGGCGCGGGTGGCAATTGCTCGAGAAGGCCAGCGCCGTCAGCGATCTGTCGGAGCCGTGCTTGGTGCCGGGCTACGGGGTAGAGGGCGGCTACGGCGGAGCTCCCAGCACCTGTACGGTGCTTCGCCGCAAGGAGGTGCTATGGCCGGGCGGCGTCACCGGCACCGGCAAGGCCACCAAGTTCCCGTTGCAACAGGACGATACCGTCTACTTCGACAAATGGGGGGCCGGCGGCTACGGCGATCCTTTGGACCGGGATGTCCAACGTGTTCTCGAAGACGTCGTCGAGGGTTACGTCTCCGCCGAGCGCGCCTGCGACGTCTACGGCGTCGCGATCGAAGCCGGTATGGTCGACTTCGGCGCTACCGAGGCTCGCAGAAGGGAGCTGCGAGAGGCGAGGGTCTACGCGACGGTAGTCGAGACGGCGGCGGATTCTGACGCCAGCGGAACCCGGCTCTACCAGATCAGTTCGGACTTGGCCCGGCACCTTGGTGTCGGCGACGGACGGGTGCTCGAATGCCTCAGCGTCGGCCGCTCGGTGCCGTTGCGCGGCAAGGCCCGCATCGAGGCCGACCTGGCCTCCGGCCAGTTGCTCCTGGGACCCGTGGGGTGCAAGGTGCTGGGTGTGGGGGCCGGCGACAGAATCTGGGTTCGAAGCGTTCCGGGGGTGCTCTACCCCGAGGAATGCCGAGCCACGGACGACTCGCCCGTCCCCGAGGCGGCGGGATGACGGGCATTCAGCTCGATCCGGTGACCATCGAGGTGATGGGCAATGCGCTGATTTCCATCCCCGACGAGATGTTGGCGGCGCTCATCAAGTCAGCCTACTCCAGCAACATCAAGGAGCGCCAGGACTGCTCGGCGGTCATCATGGACGCCGGGGGCCGTCTTGCGGTGCCTAGCGACATGAGCATTCCCATCCACCTCAGCTCGTTCGAGCTTACCGGAGCGGCGATCTTCGAACGGTTCGGGCGGGAGACCCTGCGTCCCGGGGACATGTTCGCCCTCAACGACGCCTATAGCGGCGGCCCCTCGCATCTGGCCGACATCACGTTCGCCGCACCGGTGTTCGTCGGCGACGAGCTGCTGTGCTTTGTCGCCAACACCGGCCACTGGCCCGACATGGGCGGCAAGTCCCGCGGACAGGCGTCGATCGGAGACGCCACGGAAATCTACCAGGAGGGAATCCGTATTCCGCCCGTGAAGCTCTACGAAGCAGGCACGCTGCGCCGCGATGTGCTCGAGATGATCCTCCTCAACATCCGCGACGCGGAGGACCGCATGGGCGATGTCCGCGCCCACGTGGGTTGCCTGAAGCTGGGCGAGAGGCGGCTCCAGGAGCTGGTCGAACGTTACAGCGAGGGGACCTTGCGCCAAGGGCTGGCCGAGCTGCAGACCGTTTCCGAAATCAAGACCCGTCACGGCATCACGCGCTTGCCCGAAGGCGAATACTCCGCCGTCGACTACCTGGACGACGACGTGGACAGCGACGAGCCCGTGCCTATTTGCGTGAAGATCACGGTGCGGCACGGGTCCGAGCCCCAGGTGGAGATCGATTTTGCAGGTACCGGCCCCGCCGTGCGCTGGGGTTGCAACAGCCCCTATCAGGGGACCGCGGCGGCCGTCTATTGGGCAATTCGGTCATTGACCGATCCGGACGTCATTCCCAACGAGGGCTTTCGGCGCTGCATCCGAATCACCGCGCCGGAGGGAACCGTGGTGAACAGCCGGCCGCCGTCACCCATATCCGCGCGCTACCAGGTCTGCGTCCTGATACCCGACCTGATATTCCACGCTTTCGGCGATGTGGTCAGCCACAATATCGAGGCGGGAAATCACGGAATCCACTCCGTGGTACTGGCCAGTCAGCGGCCGCCCAACTTTGTGGTGTTGGAGGCGGTCGGCGGCGGCGGCGGTGCGCGTCCGATCAAGGACGGGCTCGGGCCCCACAACGACGCCATCAACATGCCGGTGGAGGCGATGGAGATGGAGTTCCCGATCCTCGTGGACTGCCTGGAGTATGTCACCGACAGCGGCGGCGCCGGGCGGTTCCGGGGCGGACTCGGCGTGCGCAAGGGCTATCGCGCGCTTGCGGACATGTATGTCGGCAGTCACTCCAACCGTCACAAGATCCCGGCTCCCGGGATGCACGGTGGGGGTCCCGGCATGGGAACCCGTTACTTCATCGAGGGCGGCGAAGATGGCCCGCGGCCGCTCCCCCGCAACTGCAGCGAAGTTCCCGTTCCTGTCGGTCATCGGGTGACCGTGATGACCGGCGGCGGGGGCGGGTATGGAGATCCGCTCAGTCGAGACCCGGCCCGGGTCCTCGCGGACGTGGTCAATGGAATCGTCAGCCGCGAATCTGCCGAGCGCGACTACGCCATCGTGTTCGCGCCGGCGGGCGATGGCATCGACCTGGAAGCTACGGAGGAGCGGCGCCGACGCACTACGGACTGATTCCGAGCGGTCCCCCATGGGTGGCCGGTGTTCCCCTCCAGGAGGACGGAGATGAGCGTGATGGAGCTGTGGCGGACCGGTAGCCTGGAGGAGGCCGCCGCGTACGCACGCGAGGCTGATCCCCGGGCGCTGTGCGATACCATCGACGGGCTCGCCGATAGCCATGAGGCAAGCTTCGATCGCCACCTCGACCTGGTCGGCTCCCATGGTCTTATGAGCCCACGGGCACGCGCGATGCTGGGGACCGGCCTCATCGACAAGATGCGCCAGGCGGGGCATCCGGGCGGCCGGGTCCACGCCGGCGGCGAGTGGATCGACCGGGTGGAGGTGATGGCCGCCGAGTTGGCCAAGCGGCTGTTCGGGGTGCGATACGCGGAGCTTCGGCCCCTCTCCTGCGCGCTGGCCAACGGAATCGTGTTCGGCGCTCTGGCCCGGCGGGGTGACAAGATCCTTGCCCAGACCCGTTTTCACGGCGCCGATCCCAGCACGACTCCCCAGACTTTCGGCCGTCTCTTCGGCCACGAGTACGTGGAGCTTCCCTACGACGAGGCGCGATTGACCGCCGACGCCGAGCGCGCCGCCGAGGCCATTCGCAGTGAAAGGCCGCGCCTCGTGGTGGTCGGCAGCGGCTACATCCTGTTCCCTTATCCGGTGGGTGCGCTGAAGGAGGCGGCGGCGAGCGTCGGCGCGGCGGTCTTCTACGACGGAGCCCACGCCATGGGCCTCGCCGCGGGCGGCCAGTACCAGGACCCCATCGCCGAAGGCGCCGATGTGGTTACCGGATCGACCCCCAAGACATTCTGCGGCCCCACGGGCGGCATTATCGTCACCAACGATTCCGAGATCGCCCATGCCACGACCACGCTGACCAGCCAGCTCCTGTCCAGCTACCCCAACAATCACATGGCCGCACTCGCCGTGACCCTCGCCGAGATGCTGGCGTTCTGGAAGGACTACGCGCGGGACGTGGTCGCCAACGCTCAGGCCCTGGCTCGCGCGCTGGACGAGCAGGGCGTGCCGGTCCTGGCCCGCGAGCTGGGCTACACCCGTTCCCACCTGATCCTGTTCGAGCCCGGGCGCCGTGATGCCGTCGAAGCCGTCAAGCGTCTCGAGAGAGCGGGGCTCTTCGCCACCCCGATCCGCCTGCCTCCGGGATCGCCGCTGAAGGGGGTTCGCATGGGCACCGCCTCGGTGACCCGGCGCGGTATGGGCGTCGACGAGATGACGGCCATCGCCGCCTTCATCCGGCGCGTCGTTCTCGACGGCGAGGACCCGGAGGCGGTCGGCCGCGATGTGTCCGCGCTCGCCCGCGCCTTCACGACGGTACACTACTGCTTCCCATGAGCCGAATCGGGCAGGGCGGTGCCGTATGAACGCACACGGCGTGTTCAGGTGACGGAGCGCACGGCGAACCATGGCGCGCTTGCGACTCGGAGTTGATATCGGCGGCACGTTCACCGACCACGTCCTTTTCGACGAGGGGAGCGGCGCCGTCGAGGCGATCAAGACTCCCTCGACCCCGGACGACCTGTCTCGTTGCGTCCTGGATGGCGTTCGCCGGTTCGGACGCCGCGCCGGCGGCATCGCCGGCCTCGATCTGATCGCCCACGGCACCACGGTCAACACCAACGCGATCCTCGAGCGCCGTGGCGCCCGCTGTGGGCTGATCGCGACTCGGGGATTCCGCGACATCCTGGAGATTGGCCGACAAAGCCGCCCGGACTTCTACAACTGGTTTGTCGATCGGCCGACGCCGCTTGTCCCTCGCCACCTTCGGCTCGAAGTCAACGAACGAATCGACACCAACGGCAAAGTGCGGGTACCGCTTGACGAAGCGGACGTCCTGGAGGCGGCGGAGCGTTTCCGGGATGCGGATGTGCAGTCGGTCGCCGTCTCTCTCATTAATGCCTTCGCCAATCCAGTCCACGAGCGGCGTATCCGCGAGATTCTCGAGGACGCGCTCGATGGCGCCTACCTCAGCGTGTCCTCCGAGCTCTGTCCCGAGTTCCGGGAGTTCGAGCGCACCAGCACGGCTGCTGCCGCCGCCTACGTGGGACCCCTGTTCCAACGTTACGTCGACCGGTTGGCGCGACTTATCGACACCGAGGTCGACCCCTCGCCTCGCCTTTACATCATGCAGTCGTCGGGCGGCATGGTGAGTGCCGCCACGGCCGTGACACGTCCCCACGTCACCATCGAATCGGGGCCGGCCGCCGGGGTTATCGCCACCGCCGAGCTGGGTCGGCGGCTCGGCTTCGGCAACCTCATTTCCTTCGACATGGGCGGAACGACGGCCAAAGCGTGCCTCGTCCGAGACGGCACGCCGGAGATGGTGAACATGCTGGAGGTCGGGGGCGAGGCCTCGGGTTTCTTCGGCCTCCGAATCACCGGGCTCCCCATCAAGGCGCCCTCCATCGACCTGGTGGAGTGCAGCGCCGGCGGGGGCAGCATTGCCTGGGTCGACGTCGCAGGCTTGCTCAAGGTGGGGCCCGAAAGCGCCGGCGCCGTCCCCGGTCCGGCCTGTTATGAGACCGGCGGCATCCGCCCGACGGTGACCGACGCTCACGTGGCCTTGGGTCGGATCGGTGCGGAGACCCTTCTTGGCGGCGAAATGGAAATCTGTCCCGATCTCGCGACGCAGGTGATCCAGTCCGAGCTGGCGAGCCGGATCGACCTGCCCGTGGACGAGGCGGCGCAGGGTGTTCTCGACGTGGTGAACGCCGAGATGGTCCGCATCCTGCGGGTGGTCTCGGTCACCCGTGGCTTCGACCCGCGTCAATTTACGCTTGTTGCCTACGGCGGCGCCGGCCCGTTGCATGCCGGCGATCTGGCAGAAGAGCTCGGTATCGAGCGGATCGTCGTGCCGCCGAATCCGGGGGTGTTTTCTGCCATGGGGCTGCTCGCCAGCGATGTCGAAGTGACGGCGAGCGTGACCCGACGCACCCGCGCCTCGTCCGACAACATGGACGCCATCCGCGGCGGGCTTGCCGAGGTGGAGCGCGAATGCACGGCGCGTCTCAATCGTGAGCGTATTCCCGAATCAGACCGGTCGCTCTTGTGGCTTCTCGAAATGCGCTACGTCCGCCAGAACTTCGAGCTCGAGGTTGCCGTTCCCGGCGGCATGGTGAGCTCCGAGTCCCTGGCGCGGGTCCTGACCGCCTTCCATGAAGCGCACCAACGCACATACGGGCACAGTGACGAAGGTGATCCGGCGGAGATCGTGAATTTCAAGGTGCGCGGGATCGGACAGGTCAAGCGGCCGCGGCTTCGCAAGGTCGCCGCCGGCGCCGCCGACCCCGGCGATGCACACACAGGCGCGCGGCCCGTGTATTTTCGCGGCAGTGGCTGGACAGACTGCCCCAACTATGACCGTGCCCGCCTGCTGGCAGGAAATCACGTGACGGGTCCTGCGGTGATCAACGCGTTCGACTCCACAGCCCTCTTGCGTCCCGAACAGACGGCAACGGTGGGCGCGTTCGGCGATCTGATCATCACCCGCGGCTGACCAGGGGCCGCGTGAATAGCGGCCCGGACTCGCGCACGGAGCAGGAAACCGGCGAATGGGGAAGACGGCCAAGTCCGGAGAAGACCGATGGAGCATAGCCGTGGGCCGTCTCGCCGAGTACATCGACAGGCTCGATCAGTTCAGTGTCTACTTGGCGGCGTTCGGCTTGGCGGCGATGTCGGCAATCGTCTTTGGAGAGGTGCTGCTGCGTCTCGTGTTCACCCGCTCGACGCTGATCGCCGATGAGATTGGCTCCTACCTGCTCGCCGTCGTCACCTTCTCGGCGCTGGGGTACACGCTTCGTACCGGCGGGCACATCCGGGTCTCGTTGTTCTTTCACCAGTTCTCCCGCTCGGTGCGCAAGTGGCTGGAGGTCGTCTTCGCTCTCGTAGCCCTGGTGTCCTTGTTCTATCTGACCTCGTGGTTCCTGGACCTCGTCGTACAGAGCTACGTCACCAAGGCCGATTCGCAGTCCCAGATCGAAACGCCGCTGTGGATCCCCCAGTCCGCGCTGATCTACGGGACGGTTGTCCTCGGACTCTCCCTGGTGGCCCGATTGATTCGCGTTCTACGCAACGAAATCGAACCATGAGCGGACCATCGCCGCGGAGCCAGAGGCCGGGAGAACGAGCCCGGCGATCCGGAGTCCCCGGCGGAGAAGCATCTTGATCGTGGAGTTTCTGCAAGGCTTGTCGATCCCCGAGATCACCACCCTGGTTCTCTGCGTTCTCCTGGTGATGCTGGCGACCGGCATGTGGATCGCCCTGGCCCTGGGATTGACCGGAATCCTTGCCGCCGAGGTATTCACTCCCTTCAACATGTCCGCGATTGCCGCGCTCCAGACGTGGAACCGCTCGAGTCTGTTCGTTCTTACCGCGCTGCCGATGTTCGTTCTAACCGGCGAGCTCGTGGTCAACACGCGCCTCAGTCGGTGGCTGTTCGACGGCTTGGCCCCGTGGATGGTGTGGCTGCCAGGACGTCTCCTCCATACCAACGTGGCGGGGTGCGCGTTCTTCGCAGGCGTATCGGGATCGAGCACGGCAACCACACTCACCATCGGCCGCGTCACCTACAATCAGCTCCACGAACGCGGCTACGACGACCGGCTGTCGGTCGGCTCGCTGGCTGGGGCGGGCACTCTCGGCCTGCTGATTCCCCCAAGCGTCGTTCCCATCATCTATGCCGCGGTGGTGGGTGAGTCGGTGGGTCAGATCTTTCTCGCCGGAGTGTTCCCGGGACTGATGGTGGCCGGACTGTTCAGCCTGTGGATCGTGTTCCGGGCGCTCGTGACCCCCGACATCGTGCCGCCGGTCACCGAAACCTATACATGGCGTGACAGGTGGCGGGGCCTCGTCCTCATGTCGCCGGTGCTGGGGCTCATGGTTCTCATGCTCGGCAGCATCTATAGCGGCATCGCCACTCCCACCGAGGCCGCGGGAATGGGCGTGGCCGCCGCCGTTCTCCTCGGGGTCGCCAGCCGCAGCCTGGGTCGAAGGGAGTTCCTGAACGCTCTCGTCGCCACGTGCCGGACCACATCGTTCATCATGCTGATCATCGTCGGTGCCACGCTGCTCGGCGTGGCAATGGCCTACATCAAGCTGCCCGCGACCATCGCCAGCGGGGTCGTCTCCATGACGGACAACGTCTACCTGGTGCTCCTCCTCCTCAGCGTGGTCTACGTGCTGCTCGGGATGTTCCTCGATCCCAACTCGGTCATGCTTCTGACCCTGCCGGTCATCATCCCAACGATCGATGCGCTCGGGATCGACCGCGTGTGGTTTGCCGTCTATCTGATCCTTGTGATCGAAATGGCGAACGTGACCCCTCCGGTGGGGTTCAACCTGTTCGTGATTCAAGGCCTTTCGGGACACAGCATACGTACCATTGCCATCGCGTCCATACCCTTTGTCGTGCTGCTCGCGGTAGCGGTGGTTATCATCACGGTCTTCCCGGAGATCGCCCTCTGGCTGCCCAGGACGCGGTACTCCTGAAGTGCGTTCAGGGACGACGAGAACAACCATTCGAGGCGAGGACACGAGATGCTGATGTTCGGCGTGGACGTGGGCGGAACCTTCACCGACGTCATTCTGTTCGACGAGGACACGGGTCGAATTTCGGGGGCCAAGGTACCTTCGACCCCGGCCAATCAGGCGGATGGGTTCACCCGGGGGCTGGAGGCGGTCGGGGTCGACTACCGACAGGTCAGTCGAGGTTTGCACGGGACCACCGTAGCGACCAACACCGCCATTGAACGCAAGGGCGCCTCCACGGTCGGTGTCTTCACCAAGGGTTTCCGGGACGTTCTTGCCATCGGCACCGGTCAGCGGTTCACTGGGGGCCTGTTCAACCCACGGTTTCGCAAGGCACCACCTCTGGTCAAGCGTTCATGGCGCCTGGAAGTGGACGAGCGCATGACCCACGATGGCGAAAGCCTGACCGAGCCGGATACGAGTGCGCTCGACGATGTGGTTTGCCACATCGAGGCGCACAATGCCCGCGCCGTAGCCGTTTGCTTTCTCCACGCCTACGTCAACGACGCCCACGAGCGTGCCGTGGTCGAGGCCTTGCGGAGGCGGCTGCCCGGTCGCTTCGTTTGCGGCTCCTCCGAGGTGCTGCCCCAGATTCGCGAATACGAGCGCTTCACGACCGCTGTCTTCAATGCCTACCTGGGCCCGGTCATGGAGCGCTACCTGGGCGATCTCGGCCAGCGTTTGAACGAGAAGGGCTTCGATCGCGACCTGCTCATCATGATGAACAACGGTGGGGTGGCGGCGGCCGGACAAACCGCGCAGTTCCCCGTCACGGCGGTGCTGTCGGGACCCGCCGGGGGGGTGGCCGCCGGCCTGTTCCTGTCGCGGCAGATGGGGTTCGAGGACTTCATTACCTACGACATGGGGGGAACCAGCACCGATGTCTGCCTGGTGAAGAATCGCGAACCCAGCATGGCCGTCCAGCGCATCGTCAGCGGACTGCCCCTCAAGATTCCACAGCTCGACATCAGCACGGTTGGCGCCGGCGGGGGCAGCATCGGCTGGATTGACACTGACGGCCGGTTCGCCGTGGGACCGCAGAGTGCCGGAGCCGAGCCCGGCCCCGCCTGCTATGACCAGGGCGGCTTGGAGGCGACGGTCACCGATGCCAATCTGGTTCTCAACCGCATCAGCCTCGACACCCGACTGGGCGGCTTCATGAACCTGAAGAAAGACAAAGCGGAGGCTGCCGTCGCCCGCATTGCCGAGCGCTTGGGCAGCACGGACCTTCGTTTCGTCGCCGAGGGCATTTTGCGTATCGCCGAGTCCAACATGAGCGGCGCCATCCGGGAGATCTCCGTCGAGCGCGGCGAGGACCCCCGGGCGTTCACCCTGATCGCGTTCGGTGGCGCCGGCCCAATGCACGGATGCGCGGTGGCGCAGGAAGTGGGGATGCGTCGGGTAGTTTCGCCCAACTACCCCGGAAACTTCTCGGCCCTGGGTCTCCTCACCTCCGATCTTCGCCATGAGCTCGCGCGCACCCATCTCACGCTCCTCGACGATGCGGACATGGGGGCCGTATCGCAGCGGCTGGGCCAGATGGTGGCCGAGGGTCAGGCCTTGCTGGCGTCGGAGAGGGTTGCCGACTCCGATCGAACCATCGCTTGTTCGCTGGGCATCCGTTATGAAGGACAGGCACATGAGCTGCCCATCGAAGTCACCCCCGGCACGCTCGACCGGGACCAAGTCGCCAAGACCTTCGTGAAACGCTACTTCGAGGCGTGGTCCTACTCGCCGCCGGGCCGCCCCCTCCAGTTGGTGACGCTTCGGGTAACGGCCGTGGGCCGCGCGCCGAAGCTCTCCTTCCCTCTTCTCGATGGCGACGGACGCAGTCTGGAGCAGGCCGACATGGGAAGCCGCGCGGTGTTCTTCGCCGGGGCCGAGCGCATGGCCCCCGTCTACCGGCGCGCGCTCCTGCCGCCAGAGGCCAGCTTCCGGGGGCCCGCCATTGTCGAGGAGGAGGGATCGACGACGGTCGTCTTTCCAGACTGGGAGGGTCGCGTGGACGAGGTCGGGAACATCATCCTGGAACTCCGCTAATCCCTCAGGACATTTGTCAACGGCGGAGAGAAACCAGACCAAAGGGCGGAGCAAAACACTGCCAGCGCGGCGGTGGGGGTGAGGTGGTCCGAGGGGGTCGGGATTCGGCTTGGGGCTGACGACGGTGTGGTGATCAGCCCGCGGGGGCCGTTTTCCGCGCGCGGCTATGGTTGAGGCGGAAGCTTTCCCCGTTCATTTCCAGGATATGGACATGATGGGTGAGACGGTCGAGCAGCGCCCCGGTCAGGCGCTCCGAGCCGAACGTCTCGGTCCATTCGTCGAAGGGAAGATTCGAGGTGATGAGGACCGCCGCGCGCTCGTAGCGCTGCGACACGAGTTCGAACAGTAGCTCTGCCCCGGTCTTCGATAATGGGACGAATCCCAGCTCGTCGATTTATTGGAGTTGATCCGTTTCAGTGGACGGTTTATGTCTTGGGTTTCATGCAGCTTCCTGGTGGTGGCTCTCGAAGTCCATGGGTGAGTGATAGCCCAGCCCCTGGTGACGACGGTGCGGGTTATACCAGCCGATACGTCGCCCGCGTCCCGCTCATCGCTCCGTCCCCGACAGTGCCCGGCTCTCCCCTTGCGCCGCACGGAGGACCGACCGATCCGCGGCCGCCTCCTCGACGTTCTCGAATCCCCGATCCCAGACCGCACCCTTGCCCACGTTCTCCGCGCGCGAACGCGCTCGCAACTCCTTCGTCGCCACCTCGTCAATCGCTTGCGCCGCGAGGTCCAGCACCACGCCGTAGATCGAGCGGGCCGCAGCGGCCGACACCTTGCCGTCGAGCACGTCGACCAGGACCCGTCGGGGCTCGCGTTCCAGGGGGGAGCCGTGGCCTCCACCGCCGCCGGAAAGAATCCTGAGCTCGTCTCCCTCCTCAAGGGTGAATGCCCGCTTCGAGGGAACGGCCTCCACCTCCCCCGTACGCCGTACCACTTCAGTGCTCCACACTGCCCCCGGCCGGCCGTCGAACAGGCCCCAGGCCGGCGTGAAATGCCGCTCCGAGCGGTACGAGCAGGTGATCGCGCCGCGCATCGCCTCAAGCACCCGGACCGTCCCCGTCCCGCCGCGAAAACGGCCTGCGCCGCCGCTGTCACGCCGCAACCGGTAGCTTTGCACCCGCAGGGGATAGTCCATCTCGATCGCCTCGGCCGGGATGTTCATGCAGTTCGAGACGTCGGTATCCACCACCTCGATGCCGTCTCCGCCGGGGCGGCCTCCGCTTCCGCCGGCCACGATGTCCGACAGCCCGAAGCGCTCGCCGGTGCGCGGATCGACGCCTCCGAACGAGACGCAGCTGATGCTGCCGGCCGGCGCCGCCGGCACCCGATCCGGCACCGCCTGGACGAGCGCGCCGAGCACGACGTCGGCGGCCCGCTTCAGGGTATGGGCGCGGATCGCGACCGGCGCCGGATGGTGAGGATTGAGGAGCGTGCCTTGCGGAATGACGACGTCGATCGGCCGGTAGCACCCCTGGTTGTTGGGAATCGACGGATCGGTGACGCAGCGGACCGCGAAGTAGGCCGAACCCGCCCCGCCCGACCACGGGGCGTTGATGGGACCCGCGACCTGGGGGCTCGTGCCGGTGAAGTCGACGGTGACGGTATCGCCCTCGATCCGGACCGTCGCGGTGATCGGCACGCGACGGTCGAGCGCGATGCCGTCGTTGTCCATGTAGTCGGTGAACCGCCAGGTACCGTCGGGAATCTCGGCGATGCGGGCGCGGGTAAGCCGCTCCGCATAGTCGAGAAGCCCGTCGAGATAGTCGTCGGTGGCGGCGCCGTATTCCTCGAAGAGGGCCTGCAGCCGGTCCCGTCCAACCGTGGAGGCCGCCACCTGGGCGCTGATGTCGCCCATCACCACCCGCGGGAGCCGCACGTTGCGACGGATGATCTGCACCAGCGTTTCGTTGAGGACGCCCGCGTCGTACAGCTTGAGCGGCGGCAGGATGAGCCCCTCCTGGAATATCTCGGTCGCATCCGTCGGCATGCTGCCCGGCACCTTGCCTCCGAAGTCCTCCTGGTGGGCGAGGCACACGGAAAAGCCGACCGTCCGGCCGGCGGCGAAGACCGGCACCGCGACCACGAGATCGGGGAGATGGGTGCCGCCGTCGTGCGGATCGTTCATCGTGTAGACGTCGCCCGCGCGGCAGGCCGAGGCCGGAAACGCTTCGAGCAGACGCGCCATCGCGGGGATGAAGGCGGCCATGTGCTGCGGCAACGCGACCGATTGCGCAAGGACGTCGCCGCGCGCGTTGAACAGCGCCGCGGAGCAGTCCTCTCCTTCCTTGAGGATGACCGAGTAGGCGCTCCGCAGCAGCGTGGCCTGGATTTCCGCTGCGATGCTGTCGAGGCGGTTGCGGATCACCTCGAGCGTGATCGGGTCGAATTGATTCACGATGCTCCCCCGCCGCGCGTGACGACGAGGTTGCCGGCATCGTCGACCGCCGCGCGGTGGCCAGGGTAGATCACCGTCGTCGTGTCGGCCTGGGTCACGATCGCGGGTCCCTCGATCGCGGCGCCGACCGCAAGGGCGGCTCGGTCATGGAGGGCCGCGTCCCTCCATCCGTGCGGGTGGCCGAAGAAGGCCGGCCGCACCGCGGCGGGCCGGGGAACGGCCGGCGCAGGTCGATCGGCGCGAACGCGTGCGGCCACGGGCGGCGTCATGGGCGGTCCGCTCAGCAGGACCCGCAGGTTCACGAACTCCACCTCCTCCTCCAGGCTCCCGTGACCGTAGACCTCACGGTAGCGGTCGCGAAAGGCACGCTCCGCCGCGGCAGTGCTCCGATCCTCGACGACGCCACGGCCGAGCGGCACCTCGAGCTCGTAGGACTGGCCCGCGTACCGCATCTCCGCGAACCGTTCCACGGTGATGGTATCCGCAGCGACGCCGTCGCGGCTCATTTCGACGCGCCCAGCGGCCTCCAGCTCTTCGAAGGCGGTACGCATCGAGGCAGGGTCCGCGATCTGCGCACGCGTCGCGAAGGTGCGGTACCGGTCGCACTGGATGCGCGCTTCGAGCAACCCCTCGGCGGCCAGCACGCCGGGTCTCGGCGGCACGATCAGGGTCTCGATCGCGAGGCGCTCGGCGATCGCGCCGCCGTGGAGCGGGCCGGCGCCCCCGAGCAGTACGAGCGCGAAGCCGCGGGGGTCGTGGCCGCGCTTCACCGTGAGCATGCGAACCGCTTCCGCCATCGCGGCGTTGCAGACGGTATGGATGCCGAACGCCGCCTCCGCGAGGCTGCACTGCATCGCCTCGGCGAGGGGGCCGACCGCGCGTTCCGCCGCATCGATCTGCAGGCGAATGCCGCCGGCGAACCGCGCGGGATCTAGGTAGCCCAGCACGAGGCTCGCATCGGTCACGGTGGGGGCGGACCCGCCGCGTCCGTAGCAGGCCGGGCCGGGACTGGCACCCGCGCTCTCCGGCCCGACCTTGAGCACCCCCGCGTCGTCGAGCCGCGCGATGCTCCCGCCCCCCGCTCCAATGGTGTGGACGTCGACCATCGGCACCCGGAGCGGATAGCCGCGAATGCGTCCCTCGCGCGAGATGAGCGACGCCCCACCGCGCGCGAGCGCCACGTCCGAGCTCGTCCCGCCGATGTCGAGGGTGATGAAATCGCGCCGGCCTGAGCGCTCCCCTGCCGAACGGCCGCCCAGCGCACCTGCGGCGGGACCGCTCAGCAGGGTGGTGACGGGCCGCGCGACCGTCCGGCGCGTGGAGGCGGCACCCCCGCGCGACTGCATGATCAGGAGCGGCGCGCGAATGCCGCGGCGCCGGAGCGCACCGTCGAGCCTGTCGAGGTAGCCGTTGACGACGGGTCGCACGTAGGCGTCGAACGCGGTGACGCAGGTGCGCTCGTACTCGCGGAAGACTGGATCGACCTCGGATGAAATCGAGATCGCGAGGCGAGGGAAGTCGCGCGCGATGATGTCGGCCGTACGCCGTTCGTGGGCGGGATTGCGAAACGAGAAGAGATAGCAGACCGCGACCGCCTCGATTCCTTCCTCCTCGACCAGACGCGCCACGGTCTCGCGCACCCCCGTCTCGTCGAGCGGAACGACAATCGAGCCATCGGAATCGATTCGCTCGGTGATTCCCGCGCGGCGGCGCCTGGGGGCGAGAAAGACCGGCGTCTCGGGGGCCATGAAGAGGTCGTACATGCGCGAGCGCTTCTGCCGGCCGATCTCCAGCACGTCCTCGAATCCCTCGGTCATCAGGAGACCGATGCGCGCGCCCTTCTCCTCGAGGATCGCGTTGGTGGCGATGGTCGTGCCATGCACGAAGCGATCGATGTCCCCCGGCGCTGCGCCGCTCAGTGCGAGCACCGCCTCGACTCCGGCCAGGACTCCGGCGACCGGATCCTTCGGAGACGAGGGCACCTTCGCGGACCAGACGCGGTCCTCCCGGCGGCCGATCACGTCGGTGAAAGTGCCGCCTACGTCCACACCGACCCGGTAGCGGGCTTGCGATTCATTGTTTTTCATCATCCTATAGCTTCCATCCACGACCACACCGCCTGTGCATGATTTCGCTGCCGTAAGGATTTCGTGAGCGCCAGGATTGCAACATCTGTCCCCTCGGCCGCCTCCTGTGTCTCGCCACGCCGCCCGTATTCGACAAACGCCGCCGTGCCCGCCATGCGCTTCCCGACACCCGTGCGACATCCCCACGGCCGCCCTTTGCGCCCCGCTGGCAACCTTTGGCAAGGCCGTCCAATTTAGCAATTGACCCGACGACCGTCATCTTCGCTCGCCACCACTCCCGCAGGTTTCCGTCCTCTCTCGCGCGCGTCTCACCGTGCTACTCAGCGTCATGCTGAGCGATGTCGACGAGCCAATGAGCGGGAACTTCACCGTTTGGCCGGGCACCGGAGCACCCCGTAGACCGCTGCGGCGACCGCACCACCACCTTGAAGTTCCTGAATTCGGCCCACCTGCCCCATTTCTAAACCGAAGTTCCTGGGGATTTTGGGGTCAAATCGAGGGTAAGTCATTGACGTAGATCGAAAAAATGCCGGAGGGAGGGTGATTTTTGTTCCCATGTATATTGAGAGATATCATTGACATGGTGGATTCGAATTGCTATCTTCGTTCCCATGTACATCGAGACCGTCCCCAACCGCAACTCCCGCCCCGCGATCCTCCTTCGCCAAGGCTGGCGCGAGGGCAAACGGGTGCGCAAGAAAACGCTGGCCAACCTCACCGACTGGCCCTCGGAGAAGGTCGAGGCACTGCGCCAAGTGCTCAAGGGCCGCCGACTCATCGCCCCCGAGGACGCCTTCACGGTCGAACGTTCCCGACCGCACGGTCATGTCGAAGCGTTGCTCACCGTTTGCCGGCGCCTGGGACTGGAGCGGCTCATCGCCGCGAAGCGCTGCCGCGAGCGCGACCGGGTGCTGGCGATGGTGCTCGAACGGTTGCTTCATCCCGCCTCGAAGCTCGCCACTACCCGGCTGTGGCATTGCACGACCTTGGCCGAGGAGCTCGGGGTCGGCGACGACGACGAGGACGACCTGTACGAGGCGATGGACTGGCTGCTCGAACGCCAGGAGCGAATCGAGCAGCGCTTGGCAAAGCGCCATCTGCACGAAGGCGAACCGGTGTTCGCCGACGTGTCGTCAAGCTACTACGAGGGCCGCACCTGCCCGCTGATGCGCTTCGGATACAACCGCGACCGCAAGCGCGGTAAGACACAGCTCGTGTACGCCGTGCTGAGCGCCCCCGGAGGGTGTCCGGTCGCCGTCCAGGCGTATCCGGGAAACACTGCCGACCCGAACACCGTCCCGGACCAGGTGGTGAAGCTCCAGGAGCGCTTCGGGCTTGAACGGGTCGTGCTGGTCGGGGACCGGGGCCTGTTGACGCAGGTCCAGATCGAGCACCTGAAGCGCCACCGGGGTCTGGGATGGGTGAGTGCGCTGAAGTCGTTGCAGGTGCGCGCCCTGGTCGAGCAACACGCGTTGCAGTTGTCGCTGTTTGACGAGCAGAACCTGGCCGAGATCGTCTCGCCGGACTATCCGGGCGAGCGCTTGGTGGCGTGCTACAACCCGCTGCTGGCCGAGGAACGCTCGCGCAAGCGCGAGGAGTTGCTGGCCACGACCGAGGCGGGGTTGGAACGCGTCGCACGCGAGGCGGCGCGGCGCACCCGCACGCCCCTTGGGGCGGCCGAGCTCGGACGCAAGGTCGGGCGGGTGCTGGGGCGACACAAGATGGGCAAGCACTTCGAGTGGGAGGTCAACAACGCCCGGCTGCGGTATCAACGCAACGCCGAGCGGATCGAAGCCGAAGCGCGTCTGGACGGGATCTACGTGCTTCGCACGAGCGAGCCAGCGACG
The DNA here is from genome assembly GCA_965223775.1 of Gammaproteobacteria bacterium. Classification (GTDB taxonomy): domain Bacteria; phylum Pseudomonadota; class Gammaproteobacteria; order HK1; family HK1; genus JAJDXW01. Next base: position 1,390,903 of record OZ245021.1, read on the forward strand.
CGGCTGTCGAGCCACGACACGGTGCGCACCTACAAGGGGCTTGCGGACGTGGAGCGCTGGTTCCGCACCCTCAAGGGCCTTGAGGTACGGGTACGGCCCATCCGCCATCGCGAGGAGCGCCGGGTGCGGGCGCACCTGTTCATATGCCTGCTCGCGGGCTACGTGGAATGGCATCTTCGCCGTGCCGTGGCGCCGTTGCTGTTCGACGACGAGACGTTGGACGAGGCGCGCCGCACGCGCGATCCGGTCGCCCCGGCCAAGCCCACACCCCGGGCCCGTAAGAAAAAGGCGCGCCGGCGCACCGACGACGGATTGGCCCTGCACAGCCTGGATACCTTGCTCGCCGAACTCGCGACGCGCTGCCGCAACACCTGCCGGGTGTTGTCGGACCCCACGGCTCCGGCCTTCTCGCTCCTCACCGAGCCCACCCAGACCCAACGGCGCGTCGCCGAACTCATCGAAATGTTCCCAGTACCGGGAATCGCCTGAAGCTGAAAATACGAACGACTGTCAATGAGTTGTTCTATCTCAACGCAGGGAACTTCGGTCTAAAGGCGCGTGCCTGAATGTCCAGCGACCGGACCAACATGCCCACCGAGTTCTCGATTCCCGGTGCCGATGGAGTTCTTCGGTTCCCCGTCTCCGGCGGCAGCACCACCACGTTCTGCGGGGCGAACGGCAGCGGCAAGACACGCCTCGCCGTCCACATCGAACAGCAACTCGGCCTCGCGGCACACAGGATCTCGGCTCACCGCGCCCTGTCACTCAATCCCCGCGTGCCCAAGATCTCCGAAAGGGAAGGCAATGAGCGAATGGTCGAGGCCGACCGTTCCGATGCAATCGAAAGCCAGGTCAAGGCTGCCTGACTCGGACCAATTTGGTTGAGCCGCGAGATGGAACCGGTTCGTTCACGACCTCGGGGGGGGATCATCGACGCAAGATAGGTCGCTCTGAAATGCAGACGGTCCCGGATGTTCCGGGCCGCCTTGTTGGCCTCGGCGATCCGCGAAATCCGGGTCGGCCTCGCGAAGCCTGCTGACCGCTACTTCGGCTTGCCGAGGGTGCGCCTCTGCCAGGTTTCGGCGTACCAGCCGCGCATCGTGCGCTCGCACGCCATCCGGTCGGCCGGCTCATCGCGAGCGGCGGCGCCTCGTCGACCGCGAGGCAGGCCCGGGCGGGCTTGCCCGGGTCGCCCGGCGACGGGGTGAAGGTTCCCGGTGGCCCGCCCTTACAGCCCGTGACCGCGACCGAGGCCGCGAGGGCTGCGAGGGCCCGCTTCATGCGCGGGTTCGGGCTACCACCGCACTTGCGTGCGGAGCATGAGCGCGTTTGCCGGAGGCTTTGCGCCGGTGCCCGGCTCATGCGTCCATTCGAGGTCCACGGCGGCCGCTCGAGCGAGCTGCCAGCGCGCCCCGGTGCGGTGGGTGCGGGCGCCGCCTTGGCGCCACGAGAGGGCCGTGTACGGGGTCAGCAGTCCCCTCGTTCCCGAGAGTGCGATGCCGTACCCGAGCTCGGCCTCGAGGCGGCGCCCGGCCTCGAAGTCTTCGGTCCCGACGAGCCCCCCCGCATCGCGGGCGGACCACAGATGCTCCACGCCGCTCGACGGTGCTCCCCACACGGGCGCGAGCTTGAGCGAGAGCCCCCGACCCGACGCGCCGGGGGCGAGCCGCACCGAGCCGCTCACGCCCCATTCCTCGTAGCCCGACGCCTCGTGCGCGACGAGGGTGCGGACTTGGGCCCCGATGGTGAGCGCCCCCGCCGCGTAGCGAAGCCCCGCCCCGGCTTCGAGCCCGGTGCCGGTCTCCGCGTCCCCGCCGTCGTGGCGCAACCCGAGCTCGAGCGACGGGGTGAGCGTCCCTTCGTCGAGCTCGACTGCTCTCGAGCCCTCGAGCACGAGTCGCACCCGGCTTGCATCGGTTTGCGATGCGTGCAGGTTCCCGTCCTCGGACGCAATCGCGTCCGAGTCCATCCGGACCCAGAAGGCATCGGACTTGACGTTCACCGCGAACCCCCCCGGCGCCTTCGGCGAGACGACCTCGCCGCGCAATCCAAGCGCGCCCATGCGCATGTCGATGTCCGTCGTGTAGCGTTCGTCCGTCGCCCGGTCCTCGTCCGCCTCGAGGGTGAGGGTGAGGTCGCCCGACCCAAGTCCTGCAAGGCCCCAAACGTCCACCTTCTCGCCGAGCCCGAGCTTCGCGTACGGGTAGAGCGCGGTGAGGGAGTTCTCGACCGAGCCCTCGTCGTCCCCCTCGATGAGCGAGAAGTCGCCGTCCCCGGTGCTGTACGAGAGCGCGATGCCCGCAAGCCACCCGTCGCGTGCCATGTCCGCTCCGACGAATCCGGTGGTGACGTTCGTCCCCGTCGACCGCCTGGACCCGGTAGTAGCGCGTGGTCCCGGGAGCGATGGTGTTGTCGTTGAATCGCGTGGGGTAGCACACGCACCAGATATCGAACGTCCCGTACTGGTTCGTGACGTTCACGAGCGACGTCCACGGACCGTTGCTGCTGTCGGACCCTTCAATCCGGTAGCCGGGAAAGTCCCTGTGATCCAGGCCCTTTGGGGAGGGCATGGTCCTGTCCCATTCGAGCTCGACCCGGGTCGGCGCGACGGCTGCCGCGGCCAGGTTCTTGGGCGGAGCCATGACCGCCCGCGTCACGGTCGCGGTGTAGGTCTCGTCCGTGCTGCCGTCCTCCGCCGTCACCGTCACCTCGATCGTGTTCGCGCCCACGTCGAGCGACACCTGCTGGCCGTCGGCGTCCGCGTCCGCGTCGGAAAGCTCCGTGTCGCTTCCGTCCTGGTACGTCACCCTCGCGCGGCCGTGGTTCGTCGTCGGAGTCACCGTCACCAAAGCTACGCTGCTGGCTACGTCCGCCGTGTAGGTCTTCTCGTCCCACGCGAACGTCTCGTTCAGGGCTACCGCTTTGCCGCCGCCGTCCGCCAGCGTCAACCCGCTCAGTGTCGCGTCGGCCGAGAGCAGCGGCTGGGTGTCCTCCGTTGCGGTCGCCGCACTGCCCTTGATGGCGATGCGGAACGACCTCCCCGAAGTGTCCGCGACCCAACCAGCACCTAAATACTCGTACAAGAACGCGTTCCCTATTGTCCAGCCTTCCTCGTGCCCCGCGTCCTCGCCGTCGTTCGTGGTGATACCCACTTCCAAGAGGTAATCAGGGGTGTTGAACAGCAGGGCATGGGTCGTGTTCGGCGCGAGCGTGTGCCATACAAAGCCGACTGGGCCAGCAACACTCGGATCATAAATCGTTACTGCGGCCGGTACGCCGAAGGAAAGTGTTCCCGCCGCAAAGCTGCCCGGCCGATCGAGAATGTGGCAATTTTCGGTGGGCTGGCCACCCCTGGTGACCGTGCACAGGCTTATGTCGAACGGCTGGATACCGTCACGGACGGATACGATCTCCACATTGCTCAAAATGTACCGGGACATATTCGAACCGGTGGTAAACATCATCACGCGCGAACTCTGACGAATCGTGAACGAATCTGTGTTGCCTTGGCCGATGTTGCTGACCAGGGTGGTTCCCGTCTGCGCCTGTGTCGCCGCGGGCAGGGCGAGGACGCCGAACAGCGCGAGCCACGCCCCGGCCACAAGCGCCCACGCGGACCGCGGCGACGCACCGCCGCCCCCAGGCCGAGATGGCGAGAAAGGGCACATATGGACGACATCCAAACCATTATGAGGACGTGACAGTATTATCGTATCAATAGTTGCTTTGTTTCGTTGAGAGTCCAGCGTCGCGGCCGGCTCACGTCCGTCTCCAGGTCTCGCTGCACCCATCCCTTCGGACGCTGCCGGCGCGGAATGCGGCCGCCCGCGTACACGGCGCACCCTGCTCGCCGCAGGGTTTCGACGCCCGGCGCGAAGCTCGGTGTACCGCTCGTCCGCGTGAAGCCCCGTAGGTCGGCTTAGCCCGGCTTCGCCAACTCAGCGTCAAAAAGGCGATAGACCATTGATTTTCCGTAGCTGACCCCGGAAGGTCGGCACTACAGGACCCTGGGCGGGGAGAGCCCCGTAGGTCGGCTTAGCCGAAGGCGTAAGCCGACATCATGGCCCGAATCGGGCGATGCTCCATGTCGGATTACGCTGCGCTAATCCGACCTACAGAGTTCCCATCGGCTCGGAGTCTGCGAAGTTCCTCGACCCATTTTTCTTAACCGATCACGGATGCGGCGGACCGCGCCGCCGCCGGGGTTCAAGGCGATGGCAGGTCCGTCCACGCGTTACCGTGCACGCATCGGCGAGTGGTGCGCGCGTTACCGCTGCGCACCGGCGCGGCCGGTGTCGCCGATGCTGTCCGGCGTGGTGCGGGAGCGACGCCGCAGCGCCGCCCGCACGGTGCCGCCGGCCATGGCCGCGCCGCTTACCAGCGCAGCGTCGCGCGGAAGGCGAGGCAGTGCTCGGGCGGGTCGTCGTTGGCGGGCTCGCCGCGCGTGCCCTCGACGCCGAACGCGACACCCGGCCCGAGGGTCCAGCGAACGCCGGTGCGCCACGCCCGCCCGCTGGTCTCCGAGAGCGCAAGCCCCGTATAGGGCGTAATCAGCCCGCGCCCGCCGAAGGCGCCAAGGCCGTAGCCCTGGTGCGCGTGCCGCGGGCTCACTTCTCGTCGGCGACATCGACGTGCTCGACAGCTTCGATGACCCTCGCCTCCCCCCTCGCCCGACTGCTCTCCTCCACCGGACCTCGGGCGCCTCGCTGTCGCGTCCCTCGAATTCGTCGGCGACCTCCTCCCCGGTCGCCGACCCCGGGCGTGGCCACTACCTGCGCGCGACTGATCGCACGCCCCGTACTGGCGGAATCGATCCCCCTGGTGCACCCTGACGGGCGGTCACCGGGGAGACGGGCGGAAGGAGCTCAATCAGGGCATCGAGAAGCGGAGGCGCGAACTCAAGGCCTGGCGCGCGCGGCGGTGTGCGATCGAACGGGAGAACGCTCGCTAAGTGCCCACGCTGCGTGCAATGGTGCTGGGCGGGGAGTTGACGGCCGCACTACGGAAGGGCGAGCGCCGGCCGGCCGCATATCATCCGCGCACTCAGGAGAAGGTCATTACACGGGGTGCGCAGGTGTTGGCGGGGCGGGACCCGCGCGAAAATGGACGCGGTGGCCCATGTCGGTGATTTCCCCGCGGCCACCTTCCAAAGCGCCCATGGACTCCACGGTCTGGCTCACGCGCGTTGACCTCGCATCGCATCTCGGGCTCTCCTTGCGGTCGGTCGACCGGATCATCGCGCGGAATCGGCTCAAGCGCGGCTCGGGCCGGCCGGTGCTCGTGCGTCTGGAGAGCTACGCGCGGTGCCTGGTCGCGCTTCGGCGTCAATCCACTCGGTCGATGGCGGCGGTACCGGCCGTGCGGCTCGACACGCCTTCGCCGCTTCCGATCGAGCCCGGCGAGGAGCTGATCCTCATCGCGCAGACCGACAGGTTCAACGCGGCGGGGAAGGCGCACGGGTGCCGGATCCGGACGCTCGACGAATGCCCCGCCGAACATTGGAGCCGGTCACTGCTTGAGGCTGCGGATGCCATGGCGGGCGTGCTCGATGTCATGGAGCGCGGTGCATCGCGCCCGGAGCCTGCGGGGGATTCCCCCGCCTCGCGATATCTGCGCGAGTTCCTTCGCGAGGCACAGGCGAACACCGGAAAGACGCTCGACGCGGCGGTCCTCTCGCGCTGTCTTCGCAAGTTGCGGGCGGGGGAGAGGCGTCTGGTGCTCGAGGCGTTGTCCGGGGAGGTTTCCGATTCGGCGCGGGCGGGCTCGGGCGCTCCGCTCGTCTACGCGCGCGAGTCGCTGCTCACCGAGGAGGAACTCGCGAGCGAGGTGCGGCGCACGATCGCCACGGTGCGCCGGTGGCGCGTGGAAGGGACGGGTCCGGTGTTCCTGCGAATCGAACGCGCCGTGCGGTACTCGCGTGTCGACCTGAGCCACTGGTTGGGCGAACGCGTCGTGCGCTGACACTCACCAGCGCGCGACGGCGCGTGCGGCCGGCTCCCGGAAGAACGCGAACGCGCGCCGCTCCGAACACGAGCGGCGCCGGTGCCGCGCGGCACCCCGGGCGCTCATCCCCCGCGGTCCGCGGCGCGTCCGGTCGCGGCCACCGTCCCCGCATGCGACTCGACGGACGTCCCGTTACCAGACGAGCCCCCCGGCTCCGAGCACGCCACGGCTACGACCTCTCCCCGCTGGCCAATCAGGGCATCGATCCGATCCGCGATCCGTTGCGCGGGCTCGCGAAGCTGCTCGAGCGTCCACTGCGTCGCATAGCCCTGCGTCACGTTGGCGCGAGTGCGGTGGTTGACGAGCCGCTTGACCAGCGACTCGGGGAGCTTCAGCTCGTGCGCCGCGACGGTGACGAAGCAGTTGCGAAGCGCGTGGTACCAGAACGGCTTGCCGCCATGGCGGACGATGGCGCGATAGTAGCTGTCGGGGCGGCTGAGCGGCTGCTCGGGACTGGCCGGCGAAGCGAACACCCACCGAGCCCCACTCGGCGTTGCCTTCCAGCGGCGCGCGAGGAGCACCGCGAGCTGACGCGTGACCGGCAGCTCCAGCCGCTCCCCGCCCTTGGTCTCGTCCACGCAGAACCGCCCCTCCTCAAGCGCCACCCGGTCCCAGCGAAACGCCAGCACCTCGCCCCGGCGCATCCCGGTGTAAAGGCCAAAGCGGAAGAAGTCCCGAACCTCCGGGCACCGGACCCCTTCGCGGATCCCGCGCTCCCAAGCCGGCAGCAGCACCGCCGGGTGCTCGATGCGCCGTCGCTCCAGGCGATGCGCCCGCCCGCCCGTGTGCTTCCACCTCTCGACCGGATCGCGAAGCCCGCGATGGTCGACCGCGCAACGCCGATACGCCCCCCCGAGCACGAACAGCCCCAGGTTCGCCCTCACCCGGCCGTGGCGCTCGGTCACCTCGGCGAAGCGCCCGGCGACGTCCTCGCGCGTCACCTCGTCGAGCCGCCGCCCGTGCCAGCTCTTCAACCACACTTCGGCGCTTCGCCGGTACAGCCGCAACGAGGCGTCCGCGACGTTCCTCGTGCCGAGCCACGCCTCCACCGCCTCGCCCACGCGCGGCAATCCCCGCGCAAGGGCGCGTTCGCGCGAGGGGTCCCGGCCGTCGCGCGCGCGCCCGAGCAGCGCCTGCGCCTGCTTGCGCGCGGCGCCCGGTGAGAGCCCCGGATACCGCCCCAGGGTGAGCTTGCGGTTCCGGTCGGTGCGCCGCCCCTCCCCCGTTCGAAACTGCACGAAGAAGCTCTTCGCCCCGCCGGGCGAGACCCGGACCCCGAAGCCCGTCAGCCGGTCGTCCCAGATGACGTAGGGCGTCCCAAGGGGCTCGGCCCCGGACACCACCTCCCGGGTGAGGGCGCCCTTGCGCGCCGCCACACGTTTGCCTCGCGCGCTCACGGTGCCGGCGCCGCGTGAAGCCCTCGCCGCTCAGCGAAAGCGAGGGCCTCGACCCGGTCCGCGATGCGCTGCGACGCCTTGCGAAGCTCCTCGCGCGTCCACTCCGCCGCGTACCCCTCCGTCACGTCGGGCGACGGCGCATGGTTGACCAGACGCTTGACCAGGCTCTCGGGCAGCATCAGATCGCGCACCGCCACCGTGATGAAGCTGTTGCGGCAGGCGTGAAACCAGAACTTCGAATCCGCGACTTGACTGATCCGGGCGTGCCAGTCGCCTGCCCTCGTGTAGGGGCCGCGTCCGGCCGGACCGGGGAAGATCCACCCGCCGTCCGCGCCCGGCGCCTCGCGGCGACGCTCCAGCACGCCCCTCACCTGTCGGGTGACCGGCACCTCGAGCGGGCGCCCGCTCTTTGTCTCCTTGATCCGAATCCAGCTTTGCGACGCGTCGATGTCCCCCCATTTGAGTCCCGACACCTCCGAGACGCGAAGCCCCGTGAAAAGGCCCATCCACACCATGTCGCGCATCACTTCGGGTACGTTCGCCTCGAGTCCCCGGCGCCAGCGCGGCAGCACCTCCGCCGGCGGCGCGATCGTGCGCCGCGGCCTGCGGTGGAGCTTCCCGCCGCCCATCCGCCACTCGGCCACCGGATCGCGAAGCTCGTCGTGGTTCGCGCACGCCGCGCGGTACACCGCGCCAAGGAGCTTGACGAATGCGTTCGCGACACTTGGCCCGGTGTGCTCGCTCAAGGCGAGGAAGCGCCGCTCCACATCCTCGCGCCCGAGCTCGTCGAGGCGCTGGTCGAGCCATTGCGGCGCATGGCGTTCGAGGAGTCTTCGATACTGTGAGCGGGTCTTCGCAGCGACGGTGGGACGGCTCCGGAGATAGCCCTCGAAGGCGCGGCGAAGGGTGGGGATGGGCAGCGCGCCGCCTTCGCCATTCGCGCGGCACTCGGCGACCGCACGCATCACTTCCCGGGCCCTGGAACGGGCCCGGGCGGGCGTGAGAGCGGGAAAGTGACCGAGCACCTTCTTGCGGCTTGCCGCCCGGCGTCCTCCCTCGCGGGCGCGGTACTGGACGATGAACGAGCGAAGACCCGACGGACTGACGCGCACCCCGAAGCCCGTCAGCTCGTCGTCCCAGACGATGTAGCGCCGGTCCCGGGGCTTGGCGTCGTCGACGGTGCGGGTCGTGAGGCGCGCCTTGTGCAGCGCCACCCGGCGTCGGCTGGTTGGAAGGGAGGAAGCTTCGTGGGCGTAATCCATCGCGTCGGAGGATAGCAAATGGGCATCAAGAAATGCAACACCGTGGATGCGATCTGGCTACTCGAATCGCGATGTCCTGACGACTTCGGAGGTGAGGTCGTATCAAATAATCAATTCAATATAAACGTTAATTTCCACTTCCTGTCTACGAATGATATCTGGTGTCTACTCAATGTGATGAAAATCGATGATTTTTCCGGACTAGCCTCGAAACCGGGACGAGCGGGAGATTCGGGCATGTCCGGTGCCCGAAGCCCCCAGCGCAGGATCGAAAATACGGCAAACCGAGCCACCATCACGGCCGCGATCCGGTTGACAGTCGCAACGGCCCCGCCGGATACTTCGCACCCTTCTCCGCGCGCCCGTAGCTCAGTCTGGATAGAGTACCTGGCTACGAACCAGGCGGTCGGGAGTTCGAATCTCTCCGGGCGCGCCATACAACCTGTTGACGGCACCGCACGGGCGCGCCGGACGCTCACCGATTGCCTCGTGCGAGATGTGTCGACCGGCTTTCGCCGCCCCGCGGGATTCGAGGCACCCCGGCGCGCTCCGCTCGAGCCGCACCTGACCGACCGATTCCGAACCACGCGGTCGGGAGTTCGAGCTTGTCCGAGCGTTCCGTCCGATTGATTGAATGTTTTCGATTTCGATTGATTTCGGTACGCAACTCGCTTGAAGATCACCGCCCGGAACTCCAAGGACGCGAGCCATGCTGACGATCGATTCCCAGGTCCATGCCTATGAGCGAGACCATCCCGGCCGCCCCTGGGCCGGGATTCTCGCGGGTCCGCCGGAGGTCACCGGCGACGACATGGTCGCGGCGATGGACGCGGTCGGGGTGGACGGAGCGCTGCTGGTCTCCCCGTACACCATGTATCGGTTCGACGCGAGCTATGCGGTCGAGGTTCACGCCGCGCACCCCGGCCGTTTCGGACTCGTCAAGCCGGTGGACCCGACCGACCCCGCGGTAGCCGAGACGATCGCCGACTGGGCGGCGCTGGACGGCGCCGTGGCGGTCCGGATCATGATGGCGCACGGCGTCTCGATCGATCCTGGCCACCCCGGAATCGGGCGCGTCCTCGCGGCCGCGGCCCGCTACTCGCTGCCGGTCAACCTGCTTTGCTGGGGCCTCCTGGACGAGGCCGGCGCGCTCGCCCGTGCCCACCCCGACACCGTGCTGGTCATCGATCACCTCGGCCTGCGGCAGCCGTTCGAACCGCCGGCTCCCCCCGAGCCGTTCGCCGATCTCCAAAGGCTCCTCGCTCTGGCGGAATGCGAGAACGTCATGGTGAAGATCTCCGGCGCCTGCACCCTTTCGCACGAACCCTTTCCGTACCCTGATCTCTGGGACCCGCTACTGCGCGTCTTCGACGGCTTCGGCATCGATCGCTGCATGTGGGGCACCGACTGGACCCGCGCGGTCAATCTGCTGACCTACGAGCAGGGGGTGGAGCCGTTTCGCCGGACCGATCGCCTGACCGAAGACGAACGTGCGGCGTTGATGGGCGGCACCCTGCGGCGGGTCTACGACTGGGCGCCGGCGGGACGCAAATGAACGACGGCATCAATCTGGCCAGCGCCCGGTTCGGCGCCGAGGCGGTGGCCTGCAGCGACGACTTCTTCGCCCCCATGTCGCGGCTCGTCCAGGACTGCGAACCGGTATTCGATCCCGGCCGGTACGACGAAAACGGCAAGTGGATGGATGGCTGGGAGTCGCGGCGGCGGCGCGGCGGCGGCTTCGACTGGTGCGTCGTCCGCCTCGCGGTGCCCGGACGGGTGCTCCGCTTCGAGCTGGATACCCGGCATTTCACCGGCAACTACCCGCCCGGCGCGGTCCTGGATGGCGCGACGGGTGACGAGTATCCGGCGCCGGGCTCCGGCGAATGGCAGCCTCTCACCACGCAGGTGAGTCTCGGTGGAGACGCGCAGCACACGGCCGAGTGCGCGGACCAGACCACCGTCTTCCGCTGGATACGTCTTCGCATTTACCCCGACGGGGGCCTGGCCCGGCTCCGGGTCATCGGCCGGCCGAACGCAAACGTCGAGTCGGGCGGGCGCCTGGAGCTTTCGGCGTTGCTGAACGGCGGGCGGGTGGTTGCCGTCTCCAACGCCCACTACGGTGATCCGGAAGCCGTCATCATGGCCGGGCGCGGAATCAACATGGGTGACGGCTGGGAGACGGCGCGCCGGCGCGTGCCGGGCAACGAGTGGATCATCATCGGGCTGGGCGTGCCCGGGGTGGCGGACGAGATCGAGATCGACACCGGGCACTTCAAGGGAAACTTCCCTGCGGCGGTATCCGTTCAGGCGGCGGAAATGCCGGCAATGTGCGACGATGCGCTGGTGACGCAGGCGATGTTCTGGCCCGAAGTGCTGGCCGCGCAACCGCTTGGCGCCGATCGGATCCATCGCTTTCCCATCGAGGCCGACCCGCCCGTCACCCACGTCAAGGTGAATTCCCATCCGGACGGAGGCATCTCCCGGATCCGGGTGTTCGGGACGCCGCGGCATGATTGAGCCGCAGCCGCTCAGCCGCGATGCATTTGCCCCGTTCGGCGACGTCATCGACGCATCGCACCCGAATCGGTTCGAGATCAACGATGGTTTCACCACCCGGGTGCACGATCTGTTCGCGCCCGAAATTCTCGGCGACGACGCCCGGGTGCTGGTCAACTTCTTTCTCGGCCGTCCGCGCCCGCTCGAAGCGGCCATGCTCGAGCGGCATCCGCTCGGCAGTCAGGCGTTCATTCCGATCGACCAGCACGACTGGTGGGTGGTGGTGGCTTCCACTGCGGACGTGGCCGGTGTCCGTGTCTTTCGGGCCCTGGGCAGCCAGGGCGTGAACCTTCATGCCGGCACGTGGCACCACCCGCTTCTGGTGGACGAGCCCCAGCGCTTTGTCGTCATCGACCGCGGGGGCGACGGAGACAACCTGGAAGAGGTCGAGCTGGAGCCCCCCGTGCGCTGGTTGCGCGCCTGACGGGGGGCGGACCGTTGCCCCGCGTTCGCATCTCCGCCGCTTCACCGGGTCCTTCCGAGTTGCGGGCGGTCGTCTTTGGCGTCCGGCGGGCTCCCGAGGCAGGTCGTCGCGTGCCGGCATGACGCGCCGGAAGAGAACGGTGATCGGAGTCTCCCTGGCGGTCGCGGGGGTCCTGATGGCACACGGCGGGTGGATTGTGTGGACCGCGCCCGACTGGCGCACCGCGAGCCGCGAGCCGGTCGGGCTCGCTCCCGACCCGGTCGCGGTGACCGACGCGGTAGTGCAGGTGTACGCGGCTCGCGCGTGGGGCTGGCGCGGCTACTTCGGCGTGCATTCGTGGGTTGCGGTCAAGCCGGACGGAGCGCCCGAATTCACCGTCTACGAGGTGATTGGCTGGCGTCTTCGCTGGGGCGGCACCTCGCTCATGATCCACCGGCGCGCGGCCGATGCGCGCTGGTTCGGTCGGGCGCCCGAACTGCTGGTCGACCTGCGGGGCGCAGGAGTGGACGAGGTCATTGCACGCCTCGACCGGGCCGCCCGCGCGTATCCGTACGCCACCCGCTACCGACTGTGGCCGGGACCCAACTCCAATACGTTCACCGCCTTCCTCGGGCGCGCGGTGCCCGAGCTCGGGCTCGACCTGCCGCCCACCGCGATCGGCAAGGACTATCTCGACGGTGAATTCGTCTCGGCCTCGCCGGGCGGTGGGGTGCAGGCCTCGTTATTCGGTCTCGCGGGCATCGTCGCCGGGCCGGCGGAGGGGGTGGAGGTCAACCTGCTCGGAATGGTGTTCGGAGCCCACGTCTGGCCGCCCGCCATCAAGCTGCCGATCATCGGACGGATTGGTTGGAGCCGGGGGCGCCCGAGAAGCCTCTCATGACGACTGAACCGCGCTTGGCGCGCACGCCGAAACCCCCGGACGGCCCGGGCGGGAACCGAGCCTGCGACGCCCGGACGGCCGGCCGCGGCGCGGAGTCCGCGATTGCGCTTGGGGCGGGCCGCGCGGCGGCTGTGGTAACTTGCCCCGCTTGTCGCCCGGACCGTGAGAAACGATGAAATTCGGACTCCTATACGAACACCAGCTCCCCCGTCCGTGGACGGAGAACGCCGAGCACCGCCTCTTTCGGGACGCGATCGAGCAGGTCGAGCTCGCCGACCGGCTCGGCATCGACTACGTGTGGGAGGTGGAGCACCACTTCCTCGAGGAGTACGCCCATTCGTCCGCTCCGGAAGTGTTCCTCGGCGCCTGTTCCCGCAATACGAGCCGCATCCGGCTCGGGCACGGGGTGGTGCTCGCTCCCCCGGCCTACAACCACCCGGCCAGGGTCGCGGAGAGGCTCGCGACCCTGGACATCATCTCCGACGGCCGGGTGGACTGGGGCACCGGGGAGTCGGCGTCGCGCACGGAGCTCGAAGGGTTCGGCGTCGATCCGGACGGCAAGCGCGAGATGTGGGAGGAGGCGGTCGAGCAGACCGCCAACATGATGGCGATGGAGCCCTATCCGGGATTCGACGGCCGGTACTTCTCCATGCCGTGCCGCAACGTGGTGCCGAAGCCGCTGCAAAAACCCCATCCGCCCATCTGGGTCGCGTGCTCGAAGCGCGAGACCATCCACATGGCCGCGCGGGCGGGGATCGGGGCGCTCACGTTCGCGTTTATCGACCCGGAGGACGCCGGTCGCTGGGCGAAGGAGTACTACGAGATCATCCGGTCCGAGGAGTGCGTCCCCATCGGGCACTCGGTGAACGCCAACATCGCCATGGTCACCGGATTCTCCTGCCACGAGGATCCGGAGGAGGCCCGGATCCGCGGCATGGACGGCTTCCGCTTCTTCGGCTACTCGCTCGGGCACTTCTACGTGTTCGGGAACCACCGCCCGGGCCGCACCAACGTCTGGGACCGGTTCGAGGCGGCCCGCGACAAGCTGCCCGAGGTCGGTTCCGGCTCCGGGATCGGGACGCCGGACGACCTCGCGGATCACCTCGCCAAGTTCGAGGCGGCGGGCGTCGACCAGGTGATCTTCATCCAGCAGGGCGGGCGCAACCGGCACGAGGACATCTGCGCGTCCCTCGAGCTCTTCGCGTCGCGGGTGATGCCCCGCTTCCATGCGCACGAGGCGGAGCGCGAGGCGCGGAAGCAGGCCGATCTGGCGCCTCATGTCGAAGCCGCGATGGCCCGCAAGCCGGTCCTCGCGCCGCTCGCCGAGGACCGCATCCCGACCATCGCGCCCCTCGGACGCAATATCGTCCAGACGGGCCTGCCTGACGACGCGGAAGTGACCCAGCACATCCACGCCGACATCACGGTTCCGCTCGAAGACCCGCTCGCGCGCCGCGAGTCGGCCGATTAGTACCTCTGCACAGAGGTCTTGACCGGTTCAGGCGGCCTTGGCGAGTTCATCGGAGAGTGGCGTAGGGTAGACCCGACCGAGTTTCTTGCGGGCGCGATGTACGTCGAACAGCCGCTCGACCCTGGCACCGTGGGCGTTGCGTTGGCGTTGCCAGGACGCCACCTCGTGGCGCAGGGTTTCCCGGTCGGCAATGCGCCGGTCCGGGCACTGCTTGCCCAGCACTCCGATCTCGATCTCCACCATATTGAGCCAGCTCGCGTGCTTGGGCACGAAACGAAATTCCAGCCGACGCAAGGTCTCGCGAGCGACCTCGGGCGCGAAGACTTCGTACAGTGCCGCAGGCTTGTGCGCCGAGCAGGCCATCTACGACGCCCTCGGTATCGACCCGGCACCCGGAGCGACCACAAAGACCATCGTCTGACATCACCATCGGCGTGCAGATGTAGTGCCACACGCCCGATTCTAACGTCGTAACTATATGTTTCGCAGGGAAAGTGTTTGGGTAGGTTAAACTTGGATTAGCGAGTCCACCGCCTCGCTCCAGGTCTCGTGCGTGTTATCATTTGCGTGACGGAATCCTGCAAGCATAGGACAATCGCAATGCGCTACCCTGATCTGTCCAACGTCGCCTATGGCGCGTTGCTGTCTTTGGTGTTGCTGTTTGCGCACGCCCCGGCGACTCTCGCCCAGAACTCGCATACCCTGCCTCTGTTCATGTCGGCTTCCGACATGGAGCGGCAGGGATTCGTACGAATCATCAACCGTTCCGATCGGGCCGGAACGGTGACCATTCACGCCATCGATGATTCCGGCCGAGAAGCCGCCCCCGTCACCCTGAGTTTGGACGCGAAGGAAACGAGGCATTTCAATTCGGGAGACCTGGAGCGGGGCAACTCCGACAAGGAGCTGACGGGCAGTACCGGGAGCGGCGAAGGCCACTGGCGGCTGAAGCTCGAGACAGATCTTGACATCGAACCCCTTGCCTACATTCGGACCCCCGCCGACGGCTTTCTCACCAGCATCCACGATGTTGCACAAGGAGAATCGATGCGTTGGCACGTGCCGATATTCAATCCGGCGAGCAACCCCAACCAGAAAAGCCTTCTTCGTCTGATCAACACCTCTGGCGTCGATACCGAGGTAGTAATTGAAGGGCTGGATGACAGGGGGGACCCGGCACCAGGAGGCGATTTGCGAGTTTCGTTGCCGGCCGACGCGGCGCGTCTGTACAGCGCTCAGGAACTCGAAACAGGTCATTCGGAGTCCGACTTCGAGGGCGGTCTCGGGGACGGTACGGGCAAGTGGCAGTTGTTCGTGTCTGCCAATCGGCCGATTCAAGCGATGAGCCTGATGTCGACCCCGACCGGACATATAACCAATCTGTCCGCCACCAAAGATGACGACATCATCCGCGGCGGAACCGGGAGCGACGAGATCTGGGGCGGCGAAGGCGACGACATCCTCAATCCCGGCCATAACGACTTGGGGCACGACATCGTTCACGGGTCGGCCGGTGACGACAGGATCATCTACACCGATAGCGGTACGAGCGCATATCAAGAGCTCACCTACTCCGAACTGAGTTCAGGCAGGATTGTGGCCACGATCGATGGCAGCACGAACCTCGCCATGGTCGACAAGGGATCCGCCGGCATCGACACCATAGTAGACATCGCCAATCCGATGAACGCTGCTGTCGTGCGGCCGTTCGGTGGGTTCGGGCTCTACGGCACGCCCTTCGGCGACACATACCATCTGACAGTCGACAACCAATGGATGCAGGTCGGCGGCGGTGCCGGCAACGACACCTTTAACCTCCAAATTAGCGGCTACGGTGGAGTTGCCATTGACTACAAGGATGCACGCAACGGCATCCGCGTCGACCTCGATACAGATACTGTGGATGACGATGGCTTCGGAGGCCGGGATGCCATCGTGGTCAATAGCGGCTATGCGCCAGTCATCCTGGGCTCCGAGTTCTCGGATGTGATGGTCGGTGATGGGAACAACAATACGTTCATGGGTCGCCAAGGCGACGACGACATTGACGGTGGCGGTGGTACCGACGGTCTGAATTTCAGTTATTTGGCCGGTTCGCCGGGCTATTCCGTCAGCGTCGACAATCTCAACGTGGACTTGGAGGCGGGCACGGCCACAGGCACGTGGAACGGTGGCGCGTTTTCCTACAGGATTTCAAGAATAGAAAACGTGCGCGGTCATATGGGCAACGACATCATCCGGGGGGATTCGGGCAGCAACCGGATCCGGGGCTTGGGTGGCAACGACACTCTGCGCGGGGAAGCTGGTGACGACCGCCTCGAAGGCGGCGAAGGCGACGACATCCTCAATCCCGGCCATAACGACTTGGGGCACGACATCGTTCACGGGTCGGCCGGTGACGACAGGATCATCTACACCGATAGCGGTACGAGCGCATATCAAGAGCTCACCTACTCCGAACTGAGTTCAGGCAGGATTGTGGCCACGATCGATGGCAGCACGAACCTCGCCATGGTCGACAAGGGATCCGCCGGCATCGACACCATAGTAGACATCGCCAATCCGATGAACGCTGCTGTCGTGCGGCCGTTCGGTGGGTTCGGGCTCTACGGCACGCCCTTCGGCGACACATACCATCTGACAGTCGACAACCAATGGATGCAGGTCGGCGGCGGTGCCGGCAACGACACCTTTAACCTCCAAATTAGCGGCTACGGTGGAGTTGCCATTGACTACAAGGATGCACGCAACGGCATCCGCGTCGACCTCGATACAGATACTGTGGATGACGATGGCTTCGGAGGCCGGGATGCCATCGTGGTCAATAGCGGCTATGCGCCAGTCATCCTGGGCTCCGAGTTCTCGGATGTGATGGTCGGTGATGGGAACAACAATACGTTCATGGGTCGCCAAGGCGACGACGACATTGACGGTGGCGGTGGTACCGACGGTCTGAATTTCAGTTATTTGGCCGGTTCGCCGGGCTATTCCGTCAGCGTCGACAATCTCAACGTGGACTTGGAGGCGGGCACGGCCACAGGCACGTGGAACGGTGGCGCGTTTTCCTACAGGATTTCAAGAATAGAAAACGTGCGCGGCCATATGGGCAACGACATCATCCGGGGGGATTCGGGCAGCAACCGGATCCGGGGCTTGGGTGGCAACGACACTCTGCGCGGGGAAGCTGGTGACGACCGCCTCGAAGGCGGCGAAGGCGACGACACGTTCGTCTTTGGCTTAAGGCATGGGAACGACACGATTGCCGATTTCACCGACGGAGAGGACAGGATGGATTTCAATGAGTTGAATCTCTCAAGCCATTCCGACGTGACGTCCGCTACAACGTCCAGATCGGACGGTAGCGTACACATCGACCTCTCCCGGTTTGGTGGGGGCACGATCATTCTTCTGAATTTCGACATTGCCGACCTGAACGCATCGGATATCCTGCTTTAAGTCCTTGCCTGTTATAGGGGTCATCGGAAGGTTTGTGCGTACGATTACGGTAAGGAGCCGTCCTGACTCAGCCCGACCCTCTGGGGTGCTTGCTGCGGGAGCATCTCGTCACCTCGCCGGCAGCCGGTGAGCTCGTATTCCACGTCTTCGGCGCCATCGCGCACTTCGAGTGATGGCTCCTCGCCGAGTGTGCACCCGTCACCGCGGCACCGGGGTCAAGGCCATACAGGCGAAGACCAAACGGCCCGTCTCGGGGCTTGCCAGCCACTTCCGCACCACAAAAACGCGTCAAGGCCGGCTTGTCGCCCGATCGAGTGATGAGCCGACTCTGCATCGGGAAAACAACAGCTTACGGACTCGTTACCGCAATCCCGGGTTATTTGCGGGAGGGGGCGGAATCCTACGCTAAGCGTTTTCGGCTCGAACGCGGATGGGGGCTTGGCCACCGGTATTCGCCGGTCAGGTTGATGTGTTCCCAGCCGAGAGGCGAGACGTGCGCAAGGAACTCGGCCGGGGTCTCGAGGCCGGCATGGTTGCGAGCGAGGACAGCCTCGCCGAGTTTGAGCGTATTCCAGTAGATGATGACCGCGGCCAGCAGGTTGAGGCCGGCGATCCGGTAGTGCTGTCCTTCGCCTGTGCGGTCGCGCAGTTCGCCGCGCTGGTGGAAGTTGATCGCGCGCAACAGAGCATGATGGGCCTCGCCCTTGTTCAATCCGATCTGAGCGCGACGGCGCATATCAGGATCCGTGACCCAGGCAATCATGAACAGGGAGCGTTCGACACGACCGACCTCGCGCAGGGCGGCCGCCAGCTCGTTCTGGCGGGGATAGGAGGCGAGCTTGCGCAGGATCTGGCTCGGGCGCATGGTCCCGGCGGCCATGGTGGCGGCGATGCGCAGGATGTCCCTCCAGTTCCGGTCGATCAGGTCTGCGTTCACCTTGCCGCCGACCAGGGGACGCAGGAGCTTCGGGACGCCCGCTCGCTCGAACACGTAGAGCCGTTTTGAAGGCAGATCCCGGATGCGCGGGACGAACGCATAGCCGAGAATCGAGCACGCCGCGAAGACATGGTCGGTGAAGCCTCCTCTGTCGGCGTATTGTTCGCGCACGCACCTCCCGGTCTCGTTCATCAGGAGACCGTCGAGGATGTAGGGAGCTTCGTGGACGGTGGCGGGAATCGTCCGGGTGGCGAACGGCGAGAACCGGTCGGAGACGTGCGAGTATGCCTTGACGCCGGGTTCGAACCCGTACTTCGCGTTCACCAGGTTCATGGCTTCGCCCCTACCGGCAGTTGGCAAGAACTGGCCGTCGCTGGAGGCGGTTCGGCCCGTGCCCCAGCAGGCCGCCATCGGCAGCACCGCCTGAGCCTCGACGACCATGGACAACGCCCGTTCGTACGCTTCACCTTCCACATGGCAGCGGGCGGTGCGCATCAGTTCCCAGAATCCGTGCGTGGTCGTGACTTCGGCCATCTTGCGCAGACCGAGGTTGACCCCTTCAGCGAGAAGTACGTTGAGCAGGCCGACGCGGTCGCGGCAGGCCGAACGGATTCGCAGGTGGGTGAAGGCCTCGGTGAACCCTGTGGCGTCGTCTACCTCGAGCAGGATGTCGGTGATCCGCGCGACGGGCACACTCAAGAGTAAGCGCTGCGAGCGGCCCGCCTTCCTATAGGTGTAGCGGCTTGAGACTACCGCCGCCTCGCTTCCGCCGGTCGGGCCCGAATTCGTCTTGGCATCCTCCCGCCGGCCTCCCGACGAAAATGGTTGCACGCAGGGACCTAAATCGGAAAGAATATTCTGAGGAACAATGATATATCAAAGTCGGGAGGAGAAATGTTCAACTCGCATGCACGATTCATCCTGTCCACGGGACTCGCCGCGTTCCTGGCCGTCGTCGCGACGGAAGCGAATTCGCAGGATCGCGTAAGCTGGAACATGCAAAGCGCCTTCGGGAGCACCCTTCGCGCCCTCGGGGCTTCCGGGGTCCGGTTCTCGGAACGGGTGCGGGGGATGTCCGGCGGACGATTCGACGTAACGTTCCACGAACCGGGCGCACGCGTGCCGGTGTCGGAGATTCTTGGCGCGGTATCTGCGGGCACCGTCGACGCGGGCTGGACCACTCCCGGCTACCACACAGGGATACTGGGTCCGGGCGTTATCTTCTTCACGTCGGTTCCATTCGGCCCGAACCTCGGCGAGTTTCTCGCCTGGAAGCAGCATGGCGGGGGCCACGAACTGCGCGAGGAGCTCTACAACGCGCGCGGGGTCACCGCGCTCGACAGCTTCTGCATCGGCCCGGAGACCTCGGGCTGGTTCAAGGAAGAAATCACCGATCCCGCCCGGCAGCTCCCGGGGCTCAAGATGCGGTTCTTCGGTCTCGGTGCCGAGGTGATGGAGAAGATGGGCGTCTCGACGCTGCTCCTCGCCGGGCGGGACATCCTGCCGGCACTTCGCAGCGGCGAAATCGACGCCACCGAGTTCTCCATGCCGATCGTCGACATCAACCTCGGGTTCCACGAGGTGGCCAAGTACAACTACTTCCCGGGTTGGCACCAGCAGGTCTCGTGCAGTGAGCTCCTCATGAACCTCCCGCGGTACAACGCGTTGCCCGAAGCCTACAAGTCCATGATCAAGGCTGCGGCGGCCGAGCAGACCACGGTCGCTTTCGTGGAGACGGAAGCCGGGAATCCGGTCGCAATGAGAGAGATGGAAGAGAAGTACGGGGTCGAGTACCGCCGCTGGCCGGACGAGACCTTGAGACGGTTCGAGGAGGCGTGGGAGGAAGTCGTCGCCGAGAGATCCGCGAGCGATGCGGGATTCAAGAAGATTGCAGACAGCTACTTCGAGTTTCGCAAGCTCTATCGGATCTGGGGCGAAGCCCAGGCAATGAAGGTCACCTACCTGGACGATGCCGAGCCGGCGGCGCCTTCGACGGTTCTCTTCCCCCTCTTCATGCCCAAGGACGACACCCGCGGTCTTCAGGGATTTGCGCGGATCACGAACCTTTCCGACGAGCCCGGGACGGTCATCATCCACGCGACGGACGATGCCGGGATGTCTGCCGGCGAGGTCCGGCTCTCGCTCGTCGCCTCCCAGACGCGGCACTTCAACTCCATCGACCTCGAGGACGGCAACAGCGGCAAGGGCTTAACCGGTAGCACGGACGATGGCTCGGGCAACTGGCGGCTTGAAATCTCCACTGATCTCGACATCGAAGCTCGCGCCTTCGTTCGAACCACGGACGGCTTCGTCACCAGCATGCAGCGGCTCGCCGCGGAGACCGAAGAAGGTTCGATGCGCTACCGCGTGCCGACCTTCAATCCGGGCAAGAACGAGAATCAGGGGAGCCGCCTGCGACTCATCAACCCCGGATCGTCCGTCGCGAACATCGCCATCGACGGCGTGGACGATGCGGGCAACCCACCGGCCGGCGGCACCGTGCGTCTCACGTTGGCCTCTGGCGTGGCGAAGATGCTGACCGCAAAGGAGATCGAGGAGGGCGGGAGCGACTTTAGCGGCGGCTTCGAGGCGGGTTCGGGCAAGTGGCAGCTCATCGTCTCTTCCGACCGCCCGATTCACGTCATGAGCCTCCTCTACAGTCGGAATACCGGGAACCTGACCAACCTCTCCCAGTAGGCTGCGAGGCACGGGCTGCTCCGCAGGTCTCCGGACGAAGTCGATCGCCGTCCCGATGCCCGACATGCCCCCCACCACGCCATGCCGTTGTGGCGGGACCGATGCCATGGAAGGCGCCGCATCCGTACCGCTTCCGCCCGCCCGTGGCAGCGTTCGCTGCACGTTCGATTCTCGGTGGCAACGGACACAGGCGACCTCGAAGCGGAATCCAGGGCACCTCGCGGAAGCGGCGTGGCTCGCCTGATTTCGAGCATCTCGACGGCATGCCTCGCGGCGCTCGCGGGGCTCGCTCTCCTCACCGTCTCGCTCCCGGCCGAAGCGCAGTGGGCCGGCGGCAGCTCCACTCACACCCTTCCGGTGTTCACGCCCGACGGCGACCTCCAGTACCCGAGGTCGATGCGAGAGCCCGGACCCATGGCCCGCCGACTCGAGGAACCGGACGCTCTGCTTCCAGAAATCGGGACCGAGTCCGGGAGATCCGGTCGTGACCGCATCGCGCTCGTCGGGGGTGAGTCCGATGCGGTGGCACAGCGAGTGCAGGGCCGCCAGGGCGGCAACGGTCAGCTTTCCATGGGGACCTCCCGTCGAGACACTCAGTAGCGGCGTCCGCGTGGGCGGTTGCTCCCGGAACGGCGGGCGCGCAAGCGGCCTGTACCGGTTGCGGCGGATGCGCCTTCGAGGGCGTTCGCCCGGGCTACGCCTGTTCATCTGACTGCTCCCTGAAGAGCTCGCACCGGGATGGCACGAGCCCGAATGCAACTTCGTATAGGGGGCCCCGGTCTTGGTGGCCATTGGATTTCTCCCCGTGTCGTCGTGATTTGCGAAGGAAGGCCGACCGATTTGGTCATGGCCTTTGTCTTTCTTCCCTCTCAGTCAGGAGGCATGGCGATGGCGATCCATTTGGCGGACGAGGGGGAACCTCGGACCCAATTCAGGGGAGGAATCCGGGCTCGCTCGATCATCAAGATCGAGAATTACCTTCAACGATTCGGTTGAGACCGATACCGGCGCGAGGAGCAGCTAGCCCGCGCCGGTCGCCGTGTAGCAGAGCCAGCCGCCGAGCGTGACCGCAGCCAGCGAGGCGAGCCGTATGGCGCCAGGCGGAAGCCCGATCCCCCACCGGGCGATTGCCTCGAAGCGTGGGCGGGAAAGCGAGAGCAGGACGATCCCCACGACCACCAACAACCCTCCGAGCGAGGCGTTCGCCACGGGATAAGGGGTCGCGCCCGAACCGGCGAGGATGAGGGCGCCCAGGAGCACCCGCACGCCTCCCGAGATCCACTTTGCCGCGAGGTGCGCAAGCAGACCTTCGGCAAGACGTACGAACGGCTGTGGGAAAAGGACGCAGGCGAGCCCCGCTGCCGCAATCAGGATTCCCGGAACGAGAATCGGCAGGTTCATCCTCTTTCCTCGAGTGTCGCTACCAGTGCCGGGAGCGTGGCTACCAGTACCTCGCGTGTCGCTGTCGTGCACGCGGCGATCTCGCACCGCCGAAATTCATGGTACGCCCATCGATGTCGCAGGCTTGTTCCTGCCGGGAGTTCCGAACGGCGGGCTCCTCTTCCCCGGGCGATACCCGACCGGGTGCGGTGTGCGGAGGGGGAAAGAAAGTGGCGGCGACGATCACCCGCCGCTATGATCGCGCGCTCGCAACGTACGCCACGATATCAGCTTGTCGCCACGACCCGGGCGGAGCCCCGGGGCCGGGCCAACGCAACAGGGGGAGCTTTCGCATGCGCGACGCCGTCATCGTCGACAGTATCCGGACCGGACTCGCCAAGTCCTTCCGCGGCACCTTCAACCTCACCCGCTCCGACGACATGGTCGCTCATCTCATCGACGGGTTGCTCGACCGCAATCCCGCCCTCTCCCCCGAGGAAGTGGACGACTGCATCGTGGGCTGCGCGGACCAGACCGGCGAGCAGACCGGGAACATCGGCCGGCTCGCGGTCGCCCTCTCGCGGCTTCCGGTGAGCGTCCCCGGTTCCTCCGTGAACCGGTTCTGCTCGTCCGGGCTCAACACCATCGCGACCGCCGCGACCCAGGTCGCGAGCGGGTTCGCGGACGTCATCATGGCCGGAGGGGTCGAGTCGATCACCGCCCAGCAGCGTGCGAACGGCGGCGAGATCTCGAAGAACCCGGCCCTGCTCGAGAACAAGCCGGACATCTACATGGCGATGGGCAACACCGCCGAGGTGGTGGCCCGGCGCTACCAGTTGAGCCGCGAGTACCAGGATGCGTACGCGCTCGCGAGCCAGCAGCGCACCGCCGGGGCTCAAGTTGAGGGCCGGTTCGAGGACGAGATCCACCCGATGGCCGTCCGCTGGCTGAAGACGGACCGCAAGACGGGCGAGTCCGAAGAGTCCGGCGGCGTCGTTGACCGCGACGAGTGCAACCGCCCGAGCACCACGCCGGAAGGGCTCGCGGGCCTGCCGCCCGTGTTCGAGGAGGACGGGACGGTGACCGCGGGCAATTCCTCGCAGCTCTCCGACGGCGCCTCGATGACCCTCGTGATGAGCGAGGAACGGGCCCGGCAGCTCGGGCTCGAGCCGTTCGCCTTCTTCCGGGGCTTCACGGTAGCCGGCTGCGAGCCGGACGAGATGGGAATCGGCCCGGTGTTCGCGGTGCCGAAGCTCCTCGAGAAGGCGGGTCTCAAGGTTGACGATATCGACCTCTGGGAGCTCAACGAGGCGTTCGCCTCGCAGTGCGTGTACTGCCGGGATCGGCTCGAGATCGACCCCGAGATCTACAACGTGGACGGAGGATCCATCTCCATCGGCCATCCGTTCGGAATGACCGGATCGCGCCTCGCCGGGCACATCGTCCGCGAGCTTCGCAACCGCGGCAAGCGCTACGGCGTCGTCACGATGTGCATCGGCGGCGGCCAGGGCGCGGCAGGGCTGTTCGAGGCAGCCTGAGCGGAGCGGGAGAGGGGGCGGCCGGCATGGTGGACGTCGGGTTCGTCGGCTGGCGGGGCCTGGTCGGCTCCGTGCTGCTCGAGCGGATGCGCGGGCACGGCGACTTCGCCGGCATCGCGCCTGCGTTCTACTCGACCTCCGCGCCGGGCGGCCCGGGTCCGGCCGGCCTCGGCTTCGATACCGGGCGCCTCGGCGACGCGCGCGACATCGGCGCCCTCGCCCGGCACGACGTGATCGTCACCTGCCAGGGAGGCGACTACACGCGGGAAGTCCACCCGAGGCTCCGGGCCGCGGGCTGGAACGGCTACTGGATCGATGCCGCCTCGGCCCTTCGCATGGAGCCCGAGACGGTGCTTGTCCTCGATCCGGTCAATGCGGACGCCATCGCCGGCGGACTCGCCCGCGGCCGGCGCGATTTCTGCGGGGCCAACTGCACCGTGAGTCTCATGCTGATGGCGCTTGCCGGCCTGTTCAAGGCGGGTCTCGTGGAGTGGATGACGAGCATGACCTACCAGGCCGCGTCCGGAGCCGGGGCGGGCCACATGCGCGAGCTCGCCTCGCAAATGGCCGCGATCGGCGAGGCCGTGCGCGAGCCCCTCGCGGATCCCGCCTCGTCCGCCCTCGTGCTCGATCGCAGTGTGCGGGCGGTCCTCGCGGACGACGGCTTCCCGCAGAGCCGGTTTGGCGCCCCGCTCGCCGCAAGCCTGCTCCCCTGGATCGATCGCCCGGTCGGCGACGGCCGGAGCCGCGAGGAGGGGAAGGGGTTCGAAGAAGGAAACAAGATTCTCGGGAGCGAGGAGCCGGTGCCCATCGACGGGGTCTGCGTCCGAATCGGCTCCATGCGGTGTCACGCCCAGGCGTTCACCGTCAAGCTCCGCGAGGACCGGCCCCTGGAAGAGATCGAGGATCTCATCGCCAACGCGCACGATTGGGTGCGGGTGGTCGAGAACACCCCGGAGGCGACCCTCGCCGAGCTCACCCCGGCCGCGGTGAGCGGACGCCTCGAAGTTGCGGTCGGCCGGGTTCGCAAGCTCGCGATGGGAGGGGAGTACCTCACCGCGTTCTCGGTCGGCGACCAGCTCCTCTGGGGAGCGGCCGAGCCCCTTCGCCGGATGCTCGGCATCCTGCGGAGCCACCTCGGCGAGGTCCGCCCCGTCCAGACCAAAGCCGCCTGAGCCGTCCGCTCCGACGCCGGGCTCGCGTCTCGATTTCAGGAGCTACGAATGTTTGGAATCAAGTATTCCGAAGAAATCAGGACCAGTGGCGATTCACCGGCAAATATCGCAAAGAAGGCCAATATTCACGAGTCGTATGGCACGTAAATCAACAAAGGTTGCAACTTGGCACCTTACGTGGAAGTGAAGAACTCCGTCAGGTTTCCGTCCAGGTAATCACGGGAGGCGACAGGTAGTCAGTCGGCCGAGTCGGAACGCGCGGCGCGGATGGCGCGCCAGACCCGCTCCGGGGTCGCGGGCATGTCGAAGTCATCCACCCCGACGGTGGCGAGCGCGTCGAGGAGCGCGTTGATCGCGGCCGGGGGAGAGCCGGCCGCCCCCGCTTCGCCGCATCCCTTGATGTCGAGCGGGTTGCCGGGCGAGGGGGTTACCCACGGTTCGAACCCGAAGTCGGGGAGATCGTCCGCACGGGGGATGCAGTAGTCCATGAACGAGCCGCTGAGGAGCTGTCCCGCCCCGTCGTAGACGGTGTGCTCGAGGAGGGCCTGACCGAGTCCCTGGGCGAGTCCGCCGTGCACCTGGCCCGCGAGGAGGAGCGGGTTCAGGATCTGGCCGAAGTCGTGCACCGCGGTATAGGCGAGGACCCGCACCGCCCCCGTCTCCGGGTCCACCTCGACCTCGCAGAGGTGCGTCCCGTAGGGGAAGGTGTAGTTCTCGGGCTTGAAGACCGCCACCGCTTCCAGTCCCGGAGCTCCGTCGGAACGGACGTGTCCGTCGGCCGCGGCACGGGCCGCGGTATCGGCGAGGGAGAGGGCGAGGTCCGTCCCCGCCACCCGGAACGCCGCGTCCCGGAACTCCACGTCCGCCGCCGCCGCTTCGAGCGAATCGGCCGCGATCGGCTTCGCGGTCTCGACGAGGCGGTCCACGGCCCGCACGAGGGCGCCGCCGCCCATCGGCAGGGACCACGAGCCGCCGGTGCCGGTGCCGCTTGCGACCCGGTCGGTATCCCCCTGCACGACCCGGATCTTCTCGAACGGCAGGTCGAGCTGCTCGTTCAGGATCTGGCTGTAGGCCGTCTCGTGCCCCTGTCCGTTCGACATCGAGCCGATGAGCAGGGTCACCGTCCCGTCCTCGTCCAGGAGGAGGTCGGCGCGCTCGCTGAGCCCCGCCCCGCCGCCGCAGCGCTCGACGTAGTTGGCGATGCCGAGCCCGCGGAGCCGTCCGCGCGCCGCCGCTTCCGCCCGCCGGGCCGGGAAGCCGGCCGCGTCGGCCCGTTGGAGGGCGGCTTCGAGCACCCTGGCGAACTCGCACCGGTCGTAGAGCAGCCCGGTCGGGGAGCGGTAGGGAAAGGCGTCCGGCGGGATGAGGTTCCGGCGGCGGAACTCGACCGGACCGAGTCCCGTCTCCCGGGCCGCCGCGTCCATCAGCCGCTCCACGACGTAGAGGCCCTCCGGCCGCCCTGCCCCCCGATAGGGATCGGTGGGCACGGTGTGGGTGAAGCAGGCGGCCACGTCGACGTGCAGGGCGGGAATGCGGTAGGTGTTCGCGGCCATCAGGGGGCCGAGAGTCGGCGGGATTGCGCCCCGCGAAGCGGTGTAGGCGCCGAGGTTCGCGTAGTTCCGCATCCGGATGCCGAGGATGCGGTGCTCCGTGTCGAGGGCCAGCTCGGCGTGGCTTACGAGGTCCCGCCCGTGGTTGTCGCCGAGGAACGCTTCCGAGCGGTCCGCGACCCACTTGACCGGCCGTCCGAGGTCCCGGGCGGCATGGGCGCACAGGATCTGCTCCGCGTAGAGCGAGTTCTTGCCCCCGAACCCCCCGCCCACGTCGTGCACCAGCACCCGGATCCGTTCCTCCTCGACGTCGAAGACCAGAGCGAGCTGGCGGCGGACGCCGTGCGGCATCTGGGTCGGAACGTGCAGGGTCCACCGCCCCGCGTCATATTCGGCGACCGCGCCGCGGGCCTCCATGGGACAGAGCTGGGCCCGGTTGTTGACGATGCGCCGCCGCACGATCCGGTGGGCCGCCGCGAACGCGGATTCGGTCGCCCCCGCATCGCCGATCTGCCAGCGGAAGGAGACGTTGTCGGCGACGTCGTCCCATACCGGCGGCCCCCGCGGAGCCTCGTCGCACGCGGTGACGGCGGGGAGGGGAGCGTAGTCGACCTCGATCCGCTCGCTCGCGTCGAGCGCCTGCCGGCGGGTCTCGGCGACGACGAAGGCGACGCACTCGCCGACGAAGCGAACCCGACCGGTGACGAGGGCCGGCTGGTGACGCTCGCGGAATTGATCGCCTTCTTGCAGTCCGGACCACGGGGTTTCCGGGGGACCGGCGACGCAGGCGACATCGACGAACCCGGCCGCGGCGAGGTCCGCCGCGGTGTACACCGCGTGCACCCCCGGCGCCGCCCGCGCCGCGTCCGTCTCGATGGCGGCAATCCGCGCGTGGGCGAAGGGCGCCCGCAGGACCACCGCATGCAGGGCGCCGGGGGGCGCCCAGTCGTCGATGAAGCGCCCTTCGCCGCGGAGCAGCCGCGGGTCCTCGCGGCGCGGTACGGGCTGGCTCAGCCCGTACCGCGCCACGGTCCCCCGCCTTCGTCAAGAGAGCTTGAAGACAACCTCGGCCGCCGCATGGGTCTCTTCGTCCGAGACACCCTCGATCTTCCGCAATGCTTCGTACATGGCGCTGTTGCCCACGGTACGCCCCTTGTCCTGTTCAACGTCGATCGGCTCGTGCCGGTGGCCGATCTCGGTCAACCGCCGTCGAAGAGACGGCGGACCAGGCGCCGGGCCAGCACCCCTGCCGCGTGACGCCGGTAGTGTCCGCTGGTGAAGGTGGTGCGCATGGCCATGACCTGTCTGCGCACCAGCCCGCTCAACCGTTCCATTATCTCATCGTCGAGGGAGTTTCCGCACAGTGCTTCGGTGCCCTCCAGCCGGAACGGACGCGGGTTGGTGCCGGTGAACGCGAGCCGGAGGTCCGCCAGCCGGTCTCCCTCGCGGACCACCCCGGCCGCGACCCCGGCGAGGGGATAGTCGATGGACTGGCGCACCCGCACCTTGTCGTAGCCGGTGCGAAGCCCCGCGGGCCGGCGGGCCCGCACCGCCACCACGAACTCGTCCGGCTCGAGCGCGAGGTAGCGCTCGCCGTCGCCGGTATGGAGGGACTCGAGGGGGAGGGTACGGCGCCCTTGCGCCCCGGCGACCTCGACCTCCGCCGCGTCGAGGATGGCGAGGGCGGGAGAGAGATCGCCGCTGAAGGTCGCGTAGCAGATCCGGCTCTTCGGTGCGACGTGGCAGATCTCGCCGCCGTACTTGAGGCAATACCGGTTCGCGGCCCGCCACCACTCGCTCTGGTTGTAGTAGATGCAGCGGGTATCGAGGCAGAGGTTGCCGCCGACCGTGCCCATGTTGCGGTGGGTGGGGCCCGCGATCGAGCCCGCCGCCGCCCCGAGCCCCGGGAATCGCTCGCGCACCCGGGGGTCGGCCGCGAGCTCGCTGATGTTGACCCCGGCCCCGATCCGGATCCGCTCGCCCTCGACCTCGATCCCCCTCATGTCCGCGACGCGGTTGATGTCGATGAGGGTGGCGGGCGGGTCGCCGATCCCGCGCCGGAGGTTCACCACGAGGTCGGTGCCGCCGCCGAGAAACCGGCTCCCCGGGTGATGGGCGCGGGCGGCGCGCACCTCGTCGATGCTCGCCGGGGTGAGAAGCTCCCACTCGGGAAGTACGTTCAAGTCGCCGCCCCGGGCGGCTTGCCGGCGTTCCCCCCGGTCCGGATTTTCGGACCGGCTCCGGCTCCGGCTCTGGCCTCGGACTCGGGCTTGGCCTCGGGCTCGACCGGACGCTTCTTCGCGGCCGGTTCGCGCGGCGTCCCGGCGCTCGGCGGTGAAGCGGCGATGCCTCCGTTCCCTGCCCCACGGCGCGCCGCCCTCGCCGCGCGCTCCGCTTCCCGCTGTCGGCGCTCGAGCGCCCGCCACACCCGGTCCGGGGTGACCGGCAGCTCGTCCAGGCGAAGGCCGATGGCGTCCGCAACCGCGCTCGTCAGCGCCGGCAGGAAGCCCGCGAGCGAGCCCTCGCCCGCCTCCTTCGCCCCGAACGGGCCGAGGGGATCGTTGCTCTCCACGATCTGCACGTCGATGGGGGGCGAGTCCGCGATCGTCGGCACCCGGTAGTCGAGCATGTTGGGAGCGGAAAGGAGGCCGTTCGCGTACCCCGTCTCCTCGCTCATCGCCTGTCCCATTCCCATCCACACCGATCCCTGGACCTGTCCTTCCACCGCGAGCCGATTGAGGGCCTTGCCGCAGTCGTGGGCGACCCACACCTGCTCGACGGTGACCTGGCCGGTCTCCTCGTCCACGGCTACTTCCACGACCTGCGCCGCGTAGCTGTAGCCGGTGCTCGAGCCGACCGTCGCCCCCCGGTACCTGCGCCCCCCCTGCGCCTCCGGCGGGGTGGAGAAGTTGCCCTTGACGGTAATCGTGCCGCTCTCCCGGAGCGCCGCCGCGGCCACCTCGTCGAAGGCGATTCCCCGGTCCTGGCTCCCCGCGCGGTACACCTCGCCCAGGACCTCCACGTCCTCGGGGCTCACCTCGAGCTCGCGGGCCGCCGCCTCCGTCAGTGTCCCGAGCAGACGTTCGGCCGCCTGTACGGCCGCGTTGCCGACCATCACGGTGACCCGGGAGGAGTACGCCCCGTTGTCCTTCGGGGTCACTTCGCTGTCGCTCGCGACGATGCGGATGCGGCCCGGGTCGACCCCGAGCACCTCCGTCACGCACTGGACGAGGACCGTGGACGACCCCTGCCCGATCTCGGGCGCGCCGGTCAGGATCACCACCGACCCGTCGAAGTCGAGCTTGAGGTGCACGGTGGCGTGCGGTTCGCCGGTCCAGTGGACGGGCTTCGACGCGCCGCTCACGTAGTGCGAGCACGCCATCCCGAGCCCGCGGCCGGGAGGGAGGCGCCCGCGCCGCTCGCGCCAGCCGCTCGCCTTCTCCACCCGGTCGAGGCACTCGGGGAGTCCGTAGCTGTTGACGAGGAGGTCGTTCGAGGTGACCGCGGGAGCATCGATGAGGTTCGCGCGCCGCACCGCGAAGGGGTCGAGTCCGAGCTCCCCCGCCATCTCGTCGAGCAGCGCCTCGAAGGCGAAGCGCACGTTGACCGTGCCGTGGCCCCGCAT
This sequence comes from Gammaproteobacteria bacterium, assembly GCA_965223775.1. GTDB lineage: Bacteria > Pseudomonadota > Gammaproteobacteria > HK1 > HK1 > JAJDXW01. The sequence continues at coordinate 1,421,254 of OZ245021.1, forward strand.
CGCGCCGCACGGGGGCGTGTTCGTGATCACCCGGCGCCCGTGGTAGCGGACGTTCTCGATGTCGTAGAGCGCGTAGAGGAGCGAGCCCGAGTAGAGGATGGTGACGATCCCGTATCCGGAGTAGGCCCCGCCCCGCTGCACGGTCTCGCACTCGACCCCGGTGATGCGCCCGTCGCGCCGGAGCCCGAGCCGGAGGCGGATGGATTGCTCCGGACGGCCCCGGTGGGTGATGAAGGTCTCTTCCCGGGTGGTGACGAGGCGCACCGCCCCGCCGGCCTTTCGGGCGAGGAGGGCGCAGACGATCTCGACGTGGAGGGCCTCGGTGCGGCAGCCGAAGCCGCCCCCGATGTGGGGCTTGACCACGCGGATGCGCGACTTCTCCATGTCGAGGCAGCGCGCGAGCATGAGGTGAACGTAGAAGGGGACCTGGGTGCTCGCGTGCACGGTGAGCCGGCCGCGCTCGGGGTCGTAGTCCGCCAGCGCCGCGTGCATCTCCATCTGGGCCTGGCAGACCTCCGCACACCGGTAGGTCTTCTCCCTCACCAGATCCGCGCCGGCAAGGGCCGAGTCCACGTCCCCCAACTCGAACTCGACGTCGCGCTCGACGTTGCCGGGGCGCTTCTCGTGGAGGTCGATCGCGCCGGGGGCGATCGCCGCCTCGGCCGTGTAGTACGCGGGGAGCTCCTCGACCTCGACCCGGATGAGGGCGAGGGCTCGCGCCGCGGTCGCGTCGTCGTCCGCCGCCACCGCCGCGATCGCCTCGCCCCGGTAACGGACCCGGTCGCGGGCGAGGGGGTACTCGTGCATCGCGATGGGGAGCACCCCGAACGTGCGGTCGCAGTCCGCGCCGGTCACCACCGCGCGGACCCCGGGCAGCGCCTCGGCCTCGGTGGTGTCGATGGACCGGATCGCCGCGTGCCCCCAGGGGCTCCGCAGGATGCGGCCGGCGAGAGCGTCCACTGCCGGCAGGTCCGCCGTGTAGCGGGCGCGCCCGCTCACCTTGTCGGGTCCGTCCACGAGGGGCACGTACGCCCCGATGGTCCGGACCCTGGCCGGTACCGCCTCCGGCTGCGGTACCGCCATGGGCGGTGGGGTGCTCACACGTGCGTACCTCGCGGGTCGTGCGAGGCGGCGGCCGCCTGTGCTGCCCACTGCACTGCCTCGATGATCTTGACGTATCCGGTGCAGCGGCAGATGTTGCTGCCGAGGGCCTCCCGGATGGTGTCTTCGGTCGGGTCGGGGTCTCGCCGCAGGAGCGCTTCCGAGGCCATGATGAGCCCCGGCGTGCAGTAGCCGCACTGGGAGCCGAGCTTGCGGTGGAAGCCTTCCTGGATGAAGGCGAGGCGTCCCTCCTCGGCGAGGGACTCGATCGTTTCGACCGAACGGCCGCCGACCGTCGCCGCGAGGGTGAGGCACGAAAGGGTGGGCGTGCCGTCGACGAGGACCGTGCACGCTCCGCACTCGCCGCCGTCGCACCCGGTCTTGGTGCCGGTGAGCCCCGCGGCCTCGCGCAGATGGTCGAGCAGGAGCACGTTGTCCGGCACCGCATCGGTGCGTTCGCGCCCGTTGAGGCGATAGGTCAGCAAGCGAATCATGGCCGGCTCCCTGTTCCCCGCGCTCTGCCGTTCCGGCCATTCTAGCCTGCATGACCCGGCCGTCTCCCGCGGCCGGGTCCGCGGCCGGGCCCGGCTCGCCGCCGGGCGGCGCGAGAACCGCCGGCTCAGCCGTCCGGTCGGCCGGCGTCGCGCCGGAGTTGGCGCCCGCGCCCGCGCCCGCGGGCGGCGCGCGATGGTCCCGCCGGCCGCCGGTGGATTTCGGGCCAGACGAACGAGACCACGATGGCGGCGACGAGCCCCTCCAGTCCGATGAGGGCGACCGCGTCGCGCGCGCCGATCCAGTCCGCGAGGGTGCCGACGTGGTAGAAGCCGAGCGGCCCGGTCCCGATGCACACGGACAGCACCCCCATCATCCGGCCCCGCACCTCCGCCGGCGTGGAGAGGATGACGAGGGTGGTCTGCATCGCCGCGTACGCGGCGCCCCCGAGGCCGACCACGAACAGCATGGCGCCGCCGAGCCAGGGAAGGGGAGAGGCGGCGAACGCGATTGAGAACACGAGGTAGAACAGGCAGCCCGCGAAGTACAGGCGCATGAAGTTGGCCGGACGCGCGACGACCGTGACCAGGATCGACCCGATGAGGGCGCCGGCCCCTTCCGTCGAGGCGAGGATCCCGACCGCGGTGGGGCCGAGCCGGAAGCTCTCCTCGCCGATCACCGGGATCATGGCGATCATGGGGAACGCCCAGAGGTTGAACACCACGGTGATGGCGAGGACGCTGGCGAGGCGGCGGTCGCCGCGCAGGTACCGCACGCCCTCGGCGACGCTCCGCCATACGTTGCCCGCCCCGGCTGCCCGGGCGGGCGACGGGAAGCGCACCATCTGGAACGCGACCCAGCAAAGGGCATGGAGCACGGCCGAGATCACGAAAGTCCCCGCCAGCCCGACGGTGGCGAGCAGGGTTCCTCCGAGGAGGGGCCCCAGCATCCGGGTGCCGTTGTTGGCGAGGGTGTCGACTCCCATCGCCCGCCCGAGGAACGGCCTGCGGACCACGTCGCCGATGAGCGCCCGGCGGACCGGGAAGTCGGTGATCCAGAAAGTGCCCCCGAGGAATGCGGCGACGCCGAGGTGCCACACCTCGATCCGGCCCGACCACGCGAGCACCGCGAGGCCCGCCGACAGCCCGCACATCCCGACCAGCCCCCATTGCATGAGCCGCCTTCGGTCGACCCGATCCGCGACCACCCCCCCGAAGACGCCGAAGAGCGCAAGGGGCAGCACCCGCAGCAGGGTCATCGCGGCGGTGATGGTGGCGGACCGGGTCTCGGCGTACACGTACACCCCGAAGACGAGCATCTCGATCCAGCGCACGACGCTCATCAGGGTGCCGACGACGAAGATCGCGATGAACCGCCGGTCGGTCAGCCAGGCGTTTCGGCCCCGCCGCAAGGCCGCCGGTCGAAGCCCCCACATCGGCGCGGGTCAGTCGGTCTCGGAAGCGAGGATGGTGCGGGTCCGGGAGCGGAACTCGCGGCGGAGGAGCACCGCGGTGACCCACAACGTGGAGACCATGAACAGGATCGGGTGCAGGAACCAGGCGGTCGCGGCAAGGGTGTAGTAGTAGGCGCGTATCCCCCCGTCGAAATGGAGGGCGCCGAGATCGAGCAGGCGAGCGCCGCGCCTCGCGAAGCTCGGGGAATCGGGCGTCTCCACCATGGGGGTCGCCCCCATGACGACGATGCAGTACGTATAGAGGCGGTGTGCCCACGCGAACTTGAAGAATGCGTAGATGAGCACCGTGATGAGCCCCAGCACCTTGATATGCCACAGCGTACGGGTCGTTTCCACCGCGAAGGGGAGGCCCTGAACGACCCCGAGGGCGCGATCGGTCGCCCCGAGCAGGGCGAGGAGCCCGCCCACGAGCAGGATCGCGGTGGATGCGAAGAACGTGCAGCCCTGGAGCACGGAGCCCTGGATCATGGTGTCAACCATCCGCATTTCTCGCGCCGCCATGACCGTCATCCATTTCATCCGGTAACGGCTCATGATCCGGCTGAGGCTGGTCCACTTCCCGGAGCGGGGACGAAACACGATCGCGTTGAAGCCGCCCCAGGACCCGACCAGAAGGGCCAGCGCGGCGAAGTCGAGCACCGTGAATCCCATCATCTGCGCTCTCCCGAACGCAGCCCGGCCCGGAACTCCGGGGCCGCGATATCCGCAAGCGCGGCGGCCCGCGCGCGCTCCGGCCGGAAGCGCAGGTCCGCGACCCCGTGCTCGGTCACCACGTAGTCGACGTCGGTGCGCAGCGCCGTCGGGGCATTCCCGTCGCCGAGGCGCGGCACGATGCGCGACACCTTTCCTTGCGCGGCGGTCGCCCCGAGGGCGACGATGGAGCGCCCGCCCCGCGAGCTCGCCGCGCCCCGCATGAAGTCCACCGAGCCGCCGGTGCCGGTGACCTGGGCGCCGCGGATCATCTCCGCGTTCACCTGTCCCGCAAGGTCGATCTCGAGGGCCGAATTGATCGAGACGAAGCGGTCGATGCGCGCGAGGGTCCCGGCTGCGTGGGTGTAGTTGACGGGCCGGAACCGCACGTCCGCGCGCTCCGCGAGCCAGCCGTACAGGGCCGGGGAGCCGATCGCGTAGGCGGTGACGTGCCGGCCGCGGTCGATGGTCTTGCGCGACCCGGTGATTACCCCGCGCTCGATGAGCTCCATCACCCCGTCGTCGAGGATGCCGGAGTGCAGGCCGAGATCGTTCTTGTCCCGGAGGGCGCCGAGCACCGCGTAGGGAATGGAGCCGATGCCGGTCTGGATGGTGTCGCCATCGCGGACGAGTCCGGCGACATTCCGGGCGATGGCGCGGGCGGTCTCGTCCGGCGCAGGGAGGGGGAACGGATCCGGGGCCCGGCTCACCGGCACCGCGAAGTCGATCCCGCGGGCGTCGATGCGGGGCCCGTCCGGGGGGTCGGGGAGGGCGGAGTTCACCTCGGCGACGACCCGCCCGGCGCGCTCGCAGACGACGTCGACGAAATCGCAGTTGAGGCCCGCGCCGAAGTCGGCCGCGTCCTGCGCCGATGTGCCGTCGCGGGGGGCGGACACGCTCACGATGGCGAGGTCGAGGTCGAGGCCTTCGCCGAGGAGGTCGGCGACCGCCCGGAGCTGGCAGGGAACGAAGTCGATCCGTCCCGCCCGGTAGCTCGCCCGGGTCTCCGGGGTGATGAAGAAGGCGATTGCGCGGGCCTCGTCGTGCAGGGAGGCGAAGTCGAAGCGATTGAGGCCGGGAACGATCGACTGGATCCAGGTGACGTCGGCGCTCGCGGCGGGCCGGCGGCGGATCGCATCGAGCACCGTGGCCGGCTCGTTCGCGCCGCCCGCGACGAACACGGTCATCCCGGGCCCGAGCAGGGCGGGAACGTCGTCGGGCGCGAGGATCTCCGGCATCGTTGCGTTCCGATGGGTCGCGGGTGCCGGCCCCGGACCGCGGCGCGCCGGAAAATCCCAGTACGCCGTGTCGGGTTGGAGCCGATGCGGAATTCTGCCACGATCGGACCCTTGGCAACCGGCGTTTCCCGGTTTGCCTCGTCTTGCCCCCAGATCATGCCATCCGGAGCATTCAGTGAGCGATTCCAGCGCGGTATCTCCCCTTGCCCCCGCCGCATTTCCCAATCTGCCGCCGGTTGCCGGGCTGTTGCTCGCCGCCCACGCGGCCGAGCTCCGCTACCGGGGGCGCCCCGACGTGATGCTGGCCGCCCTCGCGCCCGGCTCTCGCGTCGCCGGGGTGTTCACCCGGTCGCGCTGCGCGTCCGCGCCGGTGGACTGGTGCCGGGAGCATGTCCGGCGCGGCACGGCGCGGGCGGTGCTGTGCAACGCGGGCAACGCCAACGCGTTCACCGGGGCGGCGGGCGAGGCGGCCGTGCTCGATTCGGCGCGGGCGGTGGCCGGTGCGCTCGACGCGGCCCCCGAGGACGTCTACCTCGCCTCCACCGGGGTGATCGGCGAGCCGCTCGGTGCGCAGGCGATGCGCGACGCGGTGGGGAAGGCGGCGCAAGCCCTCGGACCGCCCGCCCCGGAGCGCTGGCGGGCCGCGGCCGACGCCATCCGCACCACCGACACGTTCCCCAAGGGGGCGGGCGGGGAGGCGCGGCTCGACGGCGAGACGGTGCGCGTCGCCGGGATCGCCAAGGGGAGCGGGATGATCGCACCGGACATGGCGACGATGCTCGCGTTCGCGTTCACCGACGCGGACCTTCCCGCGCCGGTGCTGCAGGCGCTGCTCGGCGGTGCGGTGGACCGGAGCTTCAACCGGATCACGGTGGACTCCGATACCTCGACCAGCGATACGGTGCTCTTCTTCGCGACCGGGGCGGTCAAGCCCGCCGCGCCGATCACCGAGGCGTCCGATCCGAGGCTCGCGGGGTTCCGTGCCCTCCTCGATGCCACGATGCTCGATCTTGCCCATCAGATCGTCCGCGACGGCGAAGGAGCGAGCAAGTTCGTCGAGGTCACCGTGGAAGGCGCGGAGAGCGACGCGGCGGCGCGCCGGATTGCGCTGAGCATCGGGAACTCGCCGCTCGTCAAGACCATGCTCGCGGCGGCGGACGCGAACTGGGGCCGGCTGGTGATGGCGGTCGGCAAGGCGGGGGAGGCGGCCGAGCGCGACCGGCTCCGCCTGTGGATCGGGGACGAGCAGTGCGCCGAGGGCGGCCGGATCCGGGAAGGCTACTCGGAGGAGCGGGCGACCGAGCACCTCGGGGGTTCGCAGGTGCGGCTGCGAGCGGACGTCGGGGTGGGGACGGGACGGGACACCATCTGGACCTGCGACCTCACCCACGCCTACATCGACATCAACGCCGGCTACCGGAGCTGATTCGGCCCGGTTCTCGCTCCGGCGGCTGTCGCGCACCGGTTCGCGGGTTGGGCGGTTCTCCTTTCATGCACGAGCCGGGACGGCCCTGGACCCGTCGTGCATCCGCCGATGCGGTCGATGCCCGCGTCGGTCGCACGCCCGGCGATGCCTCGGTCGTGGGCCGAAACTGCGGCGCTGCCGCTTCGAGACGAGTGTGGTGTCGCCCGGGCTCATTGATTTTCCTGATTACGTACAAGACTCAGGTTGGGACCACCGCATTCCTGGGATCGCCGCCTTCGAGGGACCGTGGGCCTCCTGGGATCGCGGGCATCCTTGCCCGCGTGGACCACGGCAGGCCTTCGGCCGTCCGCGGGCTGCAAGCCCATCTCCCAGGAGGCCCGCGACCCCGGGAAGCCGCGGGAACGGGCTGAGGATGGTGCGTAATCAGGTTGATGTTTCATGCTGAAATCGGTTGCCGAGGGCTGGTGGCGCACGTACCGGAGGACGGGCGATGCGGACATCATCCACGTGGACCTGGCGCCCTATGCCGCCCGTGAGGCGCAGGCGCTGGCATGTCTGAGCGGGGAAGAGCGGTCGCGTTGGGATCGCTATCGGCATGCCGGCCGCCGCCGCCAGTTCGCCCTTTGCCGCGCGGCGCTCCGCGCCGTCCTGTGCCGCCGGCTCGGCTGCCGGAACGAACAGCTCTCGTTCCGCGAGTCCGAGCATGGCAAACCGCTCGCCCTGCTGTGCGGCACCCCGGCTCCGGTCAGCTTCAGCGTCAGCCACAGCGGCGTGCACGGACTGCTCGCGGTCGCGCGCGAGGGGCGGCTCGGCGTGGATGTGGAGGACCGGGTCGCCCGGCGGGACCTCGACGGACTGATGGCGGCCGTGCTCACGCGGGACGAACGGGCAGACATCGAAGCGGCGTGCGCAGACCAGCGGATCGGACGGTTCTACGGTCTCTGGACGATCAAGGAGGCGCTGGTCAAGGCTCTCGGGACAGGACTTCATCTCGGCATGGCCGGCTTCGAGGCGCCGCCCGCCATGCGGCGCGGGTTGACAATCGGCGAGTTCCGGTTCCCCCACCTGCCCGCGGTCGCCTGGCGCGTGGAGAACCTCGGCAACGAGCATTTTGCAGCCGCCGTCGCGCATGAACGGGCGCTGGACCCCGATCCGGCCCTCGCGGGGGCGGCATCGGTCGAGCGATGACCGCGGGAGTCCCCGCGGTGCGCCTGTCGCTCCGGTCGGTTTCGGTCTCGGTTTCGGGCGCGGGCTCGGTTTCGGTTTCGAGTTCGGGTTCGGGTTCGGGCTCGGACCTGGCCTCCGCTCAAGCTTCGACCCGCGCTGCGGCCGGGGACGTGCTCGCGCGGAGCGCCTTCCACCGCGGGAGCGGGCCGGACGCGGGAGGCGGTCATTGCGCCTCGGCGGCGAGCCGCGCGCGCAGCTCGGTCTTGAGGACCTTGCCGTAGTTGTTCTTGGGCAGCGTGTCGATGAAGCGATAGTCGCGGGGCCGCTTGAAGCGGGCGATGTGCTCCAGGCAGAGCGCATCGAGCTCCGGCTCCGGCACCCGCGCCCCCGGCGCCGTCGCCACCACGAACGCGACCACCTCCTCGCCCCACTCCGGGTGGGGCCGTCCCACCACCGAGGCCTCGAGCACCTCGGGGTGGCGCAGGAGCACCTCCTCGATCTCGCGCGGGTAGATGTTGGTCCCGCCGGAGATGATCATGTCCTTGGAGCGGTCCTTGAGGGTGACGAAGCCGTCCTCGTCCATCACCCCGAGGTCCCCGGTATGGAGCCACCCGCCGCGAAGGGTCTCGCGCGTCGCCTCCGGGTTGTTCCAGTAGCCCTTCATCACCACGTCGCCCCGGAGGATCACCTCGCCCGTCTCGCCCGGCGGGAGGGGTTCGTCGTCCGGGCCGACGATGCGCACCTCGACGTCCGTGCGCGCGGTGCCCACCGACCCGAGCCGCTCGAGATAGCGGGGGTGTTCGGTGTCGAGATGGAGCTCGCGCGCGAGGCCGGTGATGGTCATCGGCGCCTCTCCCTGCCCGTAGATCTGGACGAGCTTCGGCCCGAGGACGGCGAGCGCCCGCCGCGTGTCCTCGACGTACATCGGACCGCCGCCATAGATGATGGTCTTCAGGTGCTCGAGGTTCGCGCTCGCGATGCGGGGCGACTCCAGCAGCCGCACGATCATGGTCGGGGCGAAGAAGAAGCTCGCTCCCGCGTGGCGCTCGAGGAGGTCGATGATCTCCTCGGGGTGGAACCCGCCGCTCTCGGGGATCACCTGCGCGGCTGCGCGCGCGACGTGGGGGAGGGCGTAGCAGCCGGAGGCGTGGGACATCGGGGCGGAGTGGATGATGCAGTCGTGCTCGCCCAGGGTGTCGACGTCGCAGAAGTAGTTCATGGTCTGCGAGACGAGGTTGCGGTGGGTGAGGGTGGCCCCCTTCGGCCGGCCGGTGGTGCCGCTGGTGTAGAAGAGCCAGGCGGGGTCGCAGGGGTCGCAGTCCGCGAGGGGGAGCGGGTCGCCCGCGAGGAGGGCGGTCCAGGCCGCCTCGTCGTCGGTCCGCACCAGGTGGTCGAGCGAGTCGACTTCGCGGTCGAGGCCGGCCAGCGTCTCGCCCAGCGCGCCGTTCACGAAGCAGGCGCGGGCGCCGGAGTTGTCGAGGATGTACGCGAACTCGCGGCGGTGAAGCTTCGCGTTCATCGGCACCGCGCAGACGTTCGCGTACCAGCACCCGAACAGGGCGATCATGAACTCCGGCGCATTGGTCATCGCGATCCCGCACCGGTCGCCCGGCCGGAGGCCGAAGCGCTCGACCAGGCCGCGGGCGAGCCGGGCGGAGGTGTCGGCGAACTCCACGTAGGAGGCGACGGTCTCGACCCCGCGGACGAGGGCCGGTCGGCCGGCGTGGCGCACGGCGGACTTGGCGAGGAATGCGCCCGTGTTCATGGTTCGGGTCTCCCGTGTGACGTGGGCTGCTGCTTCGGGGCGTCATTTGAGCGAATAGGGGCCTTCTCTCGCAACTGCCTCGACGTTCGCGCGGCACGGTGGACCTGCGTGCGGCGGGGGAGGGTCTCGCCGCCGCGGGGGAATTTCGCATGACGGTCGACCGATCCGGCGCCAGCGGGGCGGCGCTTCAGGCGGGATGGAACGTCTCCCCTCCAACTCGGGCCACCCCGGCCCGCTTCCGGTCCCCTCCAACTCGGGCCACCCCGGCCCGCTTCCGGTCCCCCCCAACTCGGGCCACGCCGGCCCGCTTCCGGTCCTCTCCAACTCGGCCACCCCGGCCCGCTTCCGGTCCCCCCCAACTCGGGCCACGCCGGCCCGCTTCCGGTCCTCTCCAACTCGGGCCACCCCGGCCCGCTTCCGGCCGCGACCTGACCCGGCCGGCCCCCGCACCGTTCCCCCCGCCGGCCGCGATGGAATAGAGTTGCGGGACGAGCGGGCTCAGCGAGGAGAGGCGCGTGGACAATCTCAAGATCAACGGCGACCGGCTGTGGGCGAGCCTCATGGAGCTCGCGGAGATCGGGGCGACCGAGAAGGGCGGGGTGTGCCGGCTCGCCCTCACCGACCTCGACCGCGAGGGGCGCGACCTCTTCGTTCGCTGGTGCGAGGAAGCGGGGTGCTCGGTCGCCGTGGACCAGGTCGGGAACATCTTCGCCCGCCGGCCCGGACGCAGCCCCGACCGGGACCCCGTCATGACCGGCAGCCATCTCGACTCGCAGCCGACGGGCGGCAAGTTCGACGGCGCCTACGGCGTGCTCGCGGGGCTCGAGCTCATCCGCACCCTCAACGACTACGACTACGAGACGGACGCTCCGATCGAGGTGGTGGCGTGGACGAACGAAGAGGGCTCGCGGTTCGCGCCCGCGATGATGGCCTCGGGCGCGTTCGGCGGGGTGTTCGATCTCGACTTCGTCCTGTCCCGCGCCGATCCCGACGGCAAGACGTTCGGCGATGAGCTCGCGCGCATCGGCTACGCGGGCGAGGAGCCGGTCGGAGAGCATGCGGTCGGCGCCTATCTCGAGGCCCACATCGAGCAGGGTCCCATCCTCGAGGCCGAGAAGAAGACGGTGGGGGTCGTCACCGGGGCCCAGGGCCAGCGCTGGTACGAGATCACGGTTACCGGGATGGAGGCCCACGCGGGGCCGACCCCGATGCGCCGGCGGCGCGACGCGCTCGTCGGCGCCTCGCGCATGGTGGACGCGGTGAACCGCATCGGCCTCGCCCACCAGCCGAACGCGTGCTCCACGGTGGGCATGCTGGTCGTCTCGCCGAATTCCCGGAACACGATCCCGGGGCGGGTCTTCTTCACCGTCGATTTCCGCCACCCGGTGGAGGAGAACCTCGCCCGGATGGACGCGGACCTCAAGGCGGCGTGCGAGTCGATCGCGGGCGAGATCGGGCTCGAGCTCGACCTGCAGCAGATCTGGCACTTCCCCGCCACGCCGTTCGACGAGGCTTGCGTCGCGGCGGTCCGCGAGGCGGCGGAGGAGGGCGGCTTCGAGCACATGGACATCGTGAGCGGGGCCGGCCACGACGCCTGCTACGTCGCGCGGGTCGCCCCGACCGGCATGGTCTTCGTGCCGTGCGAGGACGGGATCAGCCACAACGAGATCGAGAACGCGACCCCCGAGGACCTCGCGGCCGGCTGTCAGACCCTGCTCGACGCCATGGTCCGGCTCGCGTCCGCCGACTGACCGCGGGTGCGAGCGAAGGACCGCGCCGCGCCTCGCCGGCCGGGCAAGTCGAACGTTTCGGCCCCTCCCGGCCCCCGTCCCTCGGCTCCCGGCTCCCGGCTCCCGGCTCCCGGCTTCCGGCTCTCGGCTTCCGGCTCCCGGCTTCCGGCTCTCGGCTCCCGGCTCCCGGCTTCCGGCCCCCGGCCCCCGGCTCCCGGCCCCCGGCTTCCGGCCCCCGGCTCCCGGCCCCCGGCTTCCGGCCCCCGGCTCGCGTCCGTCGCCTGCCGGACCGTATCGCGTTCGGTGGAGAGGTGGGAAGAACGGTTGCTTCGGCGGTGGGACGCGTTTTCCGGACGGATGCTCCATTTCGAGCGGAACTGATTGCGGAACTGATCGCGCGTCGAATGAGGTAGTCTTGCGGCCCGGTTGAACCGTGGACGGCGGCGGGCGTCTGATCCGCGACGGAGGACAGAATGCGTCTCGATGGAAAGGTAGCGATCGTCACCGGGGGCGGCGCGGGATTCGGCGAGGGGATCTGCCGGCGCTTCGCGGCCGAGGGCGCCCGGGTGGTGGTCAACGACGTGAACGAGCAGGACGGGCGGCGGGTGGAGGACGCGATCCGCGAGGCGGGGGGCGAAGCCTCCTTCGTGTACGCGGACGTGTCGAGCGACGCGGACACCGAGCGCCTCGTCGGCGAGGCGGTCGAGCAGTACGGGGGCCTCGACATCATGGTCAACAACGCCGGCGTGCCGCAGCGCAACCAGCCGATGGAGAACGTCACCGAGGACGAGTTCGACCGGATCTTCGCGGTCAACGTCAAGGCCATCTACTGGTCGGCGAAGCACACCGTGCCGCTCATGCGGGAGGCGGGCGGCGGGTGCATCATCCACACCGCGTCCACCGCCGCCATCAGCCCGCGGCCCGGGCTCGTCTGGTACAACGGCTCGAAGGGCGCGGTGAACACCATCACCCAGTCGATGGCGATCGAGCTCGCCCCGGATCGGATCCGGGTGAACGCGGTGTGCCCGGTGGCGGGCGAGACCCAGATGCTCGGGGCGTTCCTGGGCGGCGAGGTCACCCCCGAGATGCACGCCAAGTTCATGAGCACGGTGCCGCTGGGGCGCCTCAGCCAGCCGGCGGACATCGCGAACGCGGTCCTGTTCCTCGCCTCGGAAGATGCGGAGTTCCTGACCGGGGTGTGCCTGCCGGTGGACGGCGGGCGGACCATCTGACGACTGGCTGACGACCATCCGGCGCGGGGTTGAAGGAGACCATGAATCGAATCGATCTGGACGGCCGCCGGGCGGTCGTGACCGGGGGAGCCCAAGGCATCGGGCGCGCCATCTCGGAGCGCCTCCTCGCCTCGGGCGCCGCGGTCACCCTCTGGGACCGCGATGCCGAGGAGCTCGGCGCCACCGCCCGGGCGCTCGGGTCCGGCACGCGCGCGGTGGTCGTGGACGTGGCCGATCCGGAGTCCGTCGAGCGGGCGGCGGCGGAGACGATCGGGGCGGCGGGGAGCATCGACATCCTCGTCAACAACGCGGGCATTGCGGGGCCCAACGCCACCACCTGGGAGTACCCGATCGACGAGTGGCGCCGGGTGGTCGAGATCGACCTCAACGGAGTCTTCTACTGCTGCCGCGCGGTGGTGCCGCACATGATCGAGCGCGGCTACGGGCGCATCGTGAACACCGCATCCATCGCGGGCAAGGAAGGCAACCCGAACGCGAGCGCGTACAGCGCCGCGAAGGCGGCGGTGATCGCTCTCACCAAGTCGCTCGGTAAGGAGCTCGCGGACCGCGACATCGCGGTGAACTGCATCACCCCGGCGGCGGCGCGGACGAGGATCTTCGAGCAGATCACCCAGGCGCACATCGACTACATGCTCTCGAAGATACCGCGGGGCCGGTTCGTGCTGGTCGAAGAGCTCGCCGCCCTCGTGGCATGGCTCGTGTCCGAGGAGAACTCGTTCACGACCGGCGCGGTGTTCGACGCGAGCGGAGGCCGGGCCACCTACTAGCCCGGAAAAATCACCGATTTTCGTCGCGAGGGCGTCGCGAAGCTGCGAAGCAGAATGCCGTGGTAGCGGGCCGCACGGACCTCACGACGCTGCAGGCGTAGCCGACACTACGTCGAAGCGGCTTGAGGGAGTACGGCCCGGTACCGCGGCGACCTTGGGAGCGCGAAGCGACAGATTGGCGTCCGCAGCAGGAAATCGGTGATTTGTTCGGGCTAGTACCTCTGCACAGAGGTCTTGACCGGTTGGTACGGCGCAGACGAGACCAAAGCGGTTCATGCATGCTTGATTTTCAATCGGTCAAAGTCACTGTTCAGACGTACTGGGTGCAAGCGTGAGGGGCCGCCGGATCCCCTCGCAACAGTCCGGCATGACGGGCGGGGTGCAGCCGGGCCGATGCGATGGGGACGACCGCGAAGGGCATCGGGCCGCTTTGCGGGCTGATCGGCCGGCGGGTCCGCCGGAAACTGAAATGATGGGCCGGGAGGGCCGATACGATGGCGACGATTACGAAGGGCATCAAGCAGCTTTGCGCGGAGGCGGAGGTCGGGATCGAGACCTGGACGGTCGAGGACGCGCTCCGCCGCCACGGCGACGAAGACGTGGTCTTCGTCGATATCCGTGACGTGCGCGAGCTGTGGCGCGAGGGGGCCATTCCGGGTGCGGTGCACGCGCCGCGCGGCATGCTCGAGTTCTGGGTGGACCCGGAGAGCCCCTATGCCCGCGACGTGTTCCAGTCCGGGAAGCGCTTCATGTTCTTCTGCGCGGGGGGGCTCCGGTCGGCCCTCGCGACCAGGGCGGTGCAGGAGATGGGCCTCACCCCGGTATGCCACCTCGCGGGCGGTTTCGGAGCGTGGAAGAAGGCGGGCGGTGCGGTGGAGGCGAAGGAGCCGAAGCTGCCGCCGTCCGGCAGCTAGCCGCCCGGCGTCAGGGTCCGCGGCCGGGCGCAACGCCCCCCGTCGACTCGCCCGGGTCATTCCCGCCTGTCCGCCCGCCCGCCCGCCCGCGCTCCGCCGTGCACTGGGAGGTTCCCGAGCCCCTTGCCACGGGCGAGGTCCGAACGGCGGACGGGAGCCTCATCGTCCTCCGCCGCCACGGCAACCCGGACGGTCCGAGGCTCGTCCTCAGCCATGGCAACGGGCTCGCGATCGACCTCTACTACCCGTTCTGGTCGCGGCTCGCGGACCGTTTCGACCTCGTCGTTCACGACTTCCGGAGTCACGGCTGGAACCCGCGCGCTCCCCTCGCGACGCACCACTTTCCGACCTTCGTCTGGGACAACGAGCACGTGGTCCGGGGGATCGACCGCCACTTCGGAGCGAAGCCGAAGGTCGGCGTGTTCCATTCGATGTCGGCCCTCACCGCCCTCTATCAGGCCCTCCGGTCGGGGCCCCGGTTCGCGGCCCTCGTCCTCTTCGACCCGCCCTTCTCTCCGCCGAACGGCGACCGGCTCGAGAGCGAGTACCTGAAGCGGGAGAACGAGCTTGCCGCCCGCACCCGGCGCCGGCAGGAGCGGTTCGAGACGCGCGAGGAGTTCGCGGCGATCGTGCGCGGCGCGACCGCGTTCGACCGCCTGCTTCCCGGCGTGGCGGAGCTCTACGCGCGGGCGACGCTCCGTCCCACCGCCGGCGCAGGGCCGGGCTACGAGCTCTGCTGCCCCCGGGAGCACGAAGCCCAGGTCTTCGAATCCTTCCTCGATTCGAGCTTCGAGCTCGCGATGGGAAGCTTTCCGTGCCCGCTCAAGCTGATCGGAGGCGACCCGAACGGTCCCCGCACCTTCGTGCCGAGCATCGTGCTCCACGACGTCGCGAGGCGCTGCGACCTCGACTACGACTACGTGCCGGGCGCTTCGCACTTCCTCCAGATCGAGAAGCCGGCGGAGTGCGCGGCCCTCATGCTCGAGTTCCTGGAGCGCCACGGCCTCGCCTGATCCCTCGCCCGGGCCGGCAGCAACCAGACGGCCACCGCGAGGCGGTCAGCCGTCCGCGGGACAAGACAGGAGGTGCAGGGGCTAAGCCAACGGGACGACAGCCGAGCTGCGGATGACCTGATCTCTCGTGACCAACGGAATCTCGTGCACGACGCTCGTGGCGGCAATGAGTTCGTCCGCCGGGTCGCCTTGGAAGTCGAGGCGGGTCGAAGCGAGTGCAACCGCCAGGTCGATCGGCCATACATGGAGAAGGCTCAGGGTGCGGGCAATGTCCCGGTCGTCGAGGTCGATATCGATCCGGCCGAGCTGAGCGAGCTTCGCCAATTCCCATGGAACGATGGCCGACAGACTCCACCGGTTCTGCGCGAGCAACTCCCGCTCGCGACCGCGGAGTTCGCCGCGAAGAGCGAAAATCAGGATGTGAGTATCAAGATTCAGCATTCGCGTTCCAGTGCGTTCCAGTCGACAAGAGGTCGCCCCGAATCTCGATCTTGTCCCGCAGGCTGCCGATGAGCGTGGCGGAATTCCGGTCATACGGGACGACCCGTGCGACCGGCTTGCCCCGCTTCGTAATGAGCAACCCGTCGGCATCCAGGCGATCCAGGAGTGCCAGACACTGTTCCTTGAACTTCGTCGCGCCAATCGTCTTCAATTCGGCTCTCCTTTCCAATATGGACGGATTATATGACTGGTCAGATTAACTGTCCATATTGCCGTTGGCCGTCCGGTGCATGCCCGGTCTCGGCTACCGGGTTCTGCCCGAGGACCACTTGAGCAATCGGCACGGGGTGGCGCATGATCGGCGACGGACCGAAGCACGGGCGCGAGGTGGGCAATGGCGGAGCATGTCATCGAGACGGTGGAGGAGCTGCGGAGCAGCTACGGGGAGCCGAGCGAGCGGGCGATCAGGAAATCGCTCGATCGTCTCGACCGGCACTGCCGGCGGTTCATCGATCTCTGTCCGTTCGTCGTCCTCGCGTCCGCCGGCGCGGACGGGCGGGTCGATTGTTCACCGCGCGGCGACCCCGCGGGGTTCGTCGCGGTCCTGGACGACAAGACGATCCTCCTTCCGGACCGGCGCGGCAACAACCGCGCGGACTCGCTGACGAACGTCGTGGAGAACCCCTACGTGGGGATGCTGTTCCTGATCCCGGGTGTGGACGAGACGCTCCGGCTCAACGGCCGGGCGACGCTGACCACCGACCCGGCACAGCTCGAGCCGCTCGCGGTCAACGGTCGGGTGCCGCGGAGCGGGCTCCTGGTGGAGGTCGAGGAGGTCTTTCTCCAGTGCACCAAGGCCCTCGTGCGCTCCCGCCTGTGGGCCGAAGAGTCGCGCGTGGACCGAAAGGCCGCCCTCCCGTCGTTCGGGCAGATGCTCGCGGACCACATAGGGGAATCGGACGGCGAGAAGGTCGATCGCGAGATCCGCGCGCGGGTCCGCGAATCCCTCTACTGACGGCCGAGAGACGGGGAATGAACTTTTTCGTGAAGGCGGTGTGGGACGAGGAAGCCAAGGTGTTCTGTTCGGACAGTGACATCGTTGGCCTGCACATTGAAGCGGAAACGCTCGAGGAGTTCCGCGAGATCCTGGTGGACATCGCACCTGAACTGATCCTCGCGAATCACGTCTCGAACGACGACCTGCTCACCAAGCCATTGAGGGAGTTGGTCCCGGTAATCTGGAGCGGAACGGATGCCGAGCAACTACTACGATCAAGTCGTTGATGCCATTCGCAAGCAGGGGTTCACACGAATCAGGCAGGGAAAGGGCTCGCATGAGATATGGGCTCGTGCCGGCGCGGGGAACAAGGTCTCGATACCCAGCAAGCTTCGGAGCCGGCACACCGCCAACCGGATTCTGAAGGACGCCGGCTGCGACGAAAGGGTCTGAGTTTCCCGGCGTGGACGATGTGGCCGAATTTCTCCCGGAGGCTCGATGCGCCGCACAATTTCCCTGATTGCCGGGCTCGTCCTTGCCGCCGTTCTCGCCGCCGAGGCGGGAGCGGAGAGCGTGCGCTTCGCGACTTTCAACGCGTCGATGAACCGTGGAGCGGAGGGAGAGCTGGCCACTGCGCTGAGGGAAGGCGGGGACCCGCAGATCGCCAAGGTCGCGGCGATCATCCGCGCCGTGGATCCGGACGTCATCCTCGTCAACGAGTTCGACTACGGGGCGGGCAACGACCGCGCCTTTGTCGCGAACTATTTGGACGGCGCCTGGCCCTTCAGCTTCATCGCGCCGTCCAACACCGGCGTCGCGACCGGGCTTGACCTCGACGGCGACGGAATCGCGGGCGAGGAGGAGGGGACGTTCGAGCGCGCCCGCGATTCTCACGGCTTCGGCACCTTCGAGGGGCAGTACGGGATGGTCGTGCTGTCGAAGTGCGAGATCGAGGTCGAGGGCGCGCGCGCCTTCCGGACCTTTCGGTGGAAGGACATGCCGGGAGCCCGGTTGCCGGTCCGGCCCGGCGGCACGCCCTTTTACTCCGACGAAGCGCTCGCGGTTCTTCGCCTTTCGTCCAAGAGCCACTGGGACGTTCCCGTGCGCATCGGCGGGGCGGTCGTCCACCTGCTCGCGAGCCACCCGACGCCGCCCGTCTTCGACGGGCCGGAAGACCGGAACGGCGCCCGCAACGCGGACGAGATCCGGTTCTGGGCCGACTACATCGCGGGCGCCGGGTACCTCCATGACGACGCGGGCCGGTGGGGCGGGCTTCCCGGCGGAGCGCACTTCGTGATTGCGGGCGACCTCAATGCCGATCCGGCGGACGGAGAGTCCGTGCCGGGGGCGGCACGCCAGCTCACCGGGCACCCCTTCGTGAACGCCTCGGTGACGCCCGCGAGCGAGGGCGGGGCGGCTGCGGCGGCGGCCCAGGGCGGGGCGAACGCCGGCCAGCGCGGCGACCCGCGCTTCGACACCGCGGACTTCGGCGACGAGGCGCCCGGCAACCTGCGAGTCGACTACGTGCTGCCTTCGGCCGACCTCGAGATTATCGGGGCCGGGGTGTTCTGGCCGGCCGAAGGCGAGCCGGGCGCGGAGCTCATCGACGCCTCCGACCACCGCCTGGTGTGGGTCGACGTCGTCCTCTCGGCGGCCCTTTCCGCGCCGCCTTCGCCCGCTTCCACTCCGGAAACGACGCCTCCATCATCGGCCGGGCCAGCTTCGTCCGCTTCAACTGACCACTCCGATTGACTCCGGCCGTACCTTGGCGCGCGCAGCCGCCATCGCGTCCCGGAGCCTTGTACGCGCCGTCCGGTAGACACGGTCGTACCCGCGTAGCTCATACAAGACCGTCTGAACTGCCCTTCGTTCGTTCACGAGTGTCTTCAACCAGTTGGTGCTCGTGACCTCTTCGATTGCCAAATAGACACCGACGTGTGAGCCCGAACTCACGAGTGCGTTCAGCCATTGGGCGATTGTGGCCCTGGGTGCGGCCGGGGAGTCACCATGCGAATGCAGAGAAGACAGCCCGTCGATGCTGGTGAGACGGTTGCGAGTGAGCGCCCTGTGGTGAAGCCAGTTCGATGGTCGGCCCGGGTACGCCGACCAGCGTTCCAGTGGCTCCAAGTTCGGGCCCTCAGTCAGGATTCGCGGAGGATACGCGATGTTTGAGATGGCGCGCAGCGTTCCACACGGATCGGGAACAATTTCTCGCTAGCGCAAATGAAAGAGAAGGCGATTGCGAAGCAACACGCTCTGCTCAGAGTCGCCCGACTGTTGTCTGCGCGGCAGTGCGTCCAGGTGACGTGCCGGATCCGTTTCCGTCGAAAGCGTGGGTACTTCGATGGCAATCATCTTTGCCGCCGCTTCAATCAGCTCTTCGTTATACGGTCCAGGCAGCAGAATCTGACGATCCTCATTGGTCTTCCACGGTGCGTTCAGAATGCCGGCGACGAGGCTTGCAGTGTGGGTCGGAAAGAACGCCCAAAAATGGCCGGGACGGTCCAGTCGGTCAAGCGGCGCCGCCCACCAGATAGGCGCTTCGAAGTTATCTGCATGTAAGGACCAATCTTCCCGCGCTTCGGGGGAAAGGCAACAGGTAGTCTGAAATCGGCGCCAACGTGTGGTGCATTCGCCGGTATCGAGATGAAGCTCGCCCTGTCGCTCCTGCAGGATGAAATTACGGGAGAGTTCTCCATCCTCAAGTGTCAGATATCGCGCGTGGTCGACGAAAAGGAGAAACTCCGGCGGGAAGCCGCGCACCTGCTCCGCAAGGTCGCCATGCGCACCCGATTTGAGCGGAAGACGCACTACATTCGTCGCCCAACTCATCAGTTCCCGCAGCTCCTCGTCCTCATTCCTCTCCAAATCGGGATCGATGGGCTCGGGCAAACGCAGGACCGGGTATCGCTCGACCCGCGCGACGTTCGCTATCCGCTCTGCCGCGCGCGCCCTGTCGAATCGGAAGGAACCCGAGCGACTGAACAACTCGGGTGCATCGGTCACACCCAGGACGGACTTGAAACCGAGACCGAATCGGCCGATCGCGGCGGTGTCCCGTCTGGTCGACCTGCGGGAGAACATGAGCCCCACGACACCCTGCTCGTCGATAGGACCTCCGTCGTCGGCGCAGTAGAGAAATCTCTCCGTCAGGCGGATCAGGATGCTCTTACCCTTTGGCGATTCGAGCAACGCGTCGGCGCTGTTCTGGACGAGTTCGAACAGTTGTCGATGGGCATAGCCGCCGTGGGCCGTACCGTATTCGTCGTTGGCCTGTTCGGTAATGAGACGCGGCTGCTCGCGGTACGCGCTGAGGGTCTTCTTCGCCTCCTGGACGATGAACTCAGCGATCCGCCCATCCGGACCGGCCCAATCCGGCTTCTCGCCAGCGGCGGGGAAGCTCAGCTTCGCGTCGCTGCGGAAGAACCTCCCGCGCTCGGCCGCCGAGAAATCGTATTCGCGCTTCACTCGCCCGACTCGAATTGACGCCGCTCGTCAGGGGTGGCGGGCCGAGCGGAGATGATTCGGACGGACATCCTGTCGTCTTCGTTCCGGAAATCGGTGTGGGACACCACCAGCAGCTTACCGTCCCGAGCGTGACCGATGGTTACCCACCGTTCCTCGAACTCGCTGTGATCCCCGTTAGGGAGAGACCGCGCGAGTGGGTCCAGGAAGACCGTGGCGGCGAGCTCGAAGCTGATCCTGTGCTTCCGGAGGTTGCTTGCGGCCTTGGCTGGATCCCACTCGATCTCGAACATGCCGCTCCGCTCAACGCATCCATGGGTCGGCGGATGGGCGCATGTTCAAGGCGACGGACGAAGCTGTGCGCGCGCGAGACCGGCCGGTGACGGGACATCGGCATCGCAGGAGCGCTGAGCCAAATTTTGCTTGCACATCCCCTATATCTAACAAAGCAAAACATTCTCGGATAAGTATACATGTATATCGATTCGATGGGGTCCAGCGATCCTCGGAAAGGTGAGTCCACAATGGTAACCGAATGACGCCCCGTAGGCCGCGCCTACAGGCGGCTCAGCTCGTCGCGTTCGTAGCGGGGGAGGGGGGCGCCGTTCGCGAAGGAGACGCCGGTCCCGACGCCCGCCCGGCCGATGACGGACGCGGCATGACCCGCGGATGCGAGGTCGCGGATGGCCTCCTCGAGGCGATCCGAGGCGAACCCCGCGAGCAATGCCCCCGAGGCGAGGGTTCCCCAGGGATCGAGCCCCGCGGCGGCGCAGAGCACCACCCCGGGCGCGAACCAGGAGATGCGCTCGGGATTGAGAGTGATCGCGACTCCGGACGCGTCGGCCATCTCGTACAGCCCGGCCGAGAGGCCCCCTTCGGTCGGATCGTGGAGCGCGGCGGCCCCCGCCCGGGCGGCGGCGAGGGCGGGCTCCACCACCGAAATCCCGGGCGCCTCGAGGGCGGACCGGGCCGCATCGAGCATGCGGTCGGAAACCGCGGCGAGGCGCTCGGGCGCCAGGATGCCGGCGAGCACCGCCGCCCCCTCGACCGGCGCGGGCCCGATCTGGACCACCGCGTCCCCCGGCCGGAGCCCGCCGGTCGGTACGGTCCGCTCCTCCACCATCCCGAGCATCTGCCCGACCACGAGGGGCTGGCGCACCGCGCCCGTCACCTCCGTATGGCCGCCGACGAGCGAGGCGCCCACCTCTTCGAGCGCCCGCCGCATCCCCGCGAAGAGCGCCTCGGCCTCGCGCGCCGTCGACCCCTCGGGCAGCAGCACGCACGCGAGAAACCATCGCGGTCGCGCCCCGGTCACCGCCACGTCGTTCGCATTGACGATGACCGCGTGCGCCCCGACCCCGGAGCCGGTGAGGGTGATCGGATCCGTCGCCGCGACCAGCGTTCCCGCCTCGACCTCGATCGCGCACGCGTCCTCGCCGACCCGCGGTCCGAGCCGGACCTCGGGCGGCAGGGCGGTTTCGATGAGCCGCGCGAGGAAGTCCGGGGCGAGCTTTCCGGCGGGCAGCGGGACGGACCGGTCTGCGGCCGCCGCCGGGGCGGCCTCGTCCGAAGAGCGGCCCGCACTCGGGCTCGATGGTCCCTCGCTCATCGCCCCATGGTATCGCGCCTCCGGCGAACCGGAGATAATCCGCGGCGGTCAAGCCGCCCCCGACTCGAGGAGGAATCGAACATGAAGGTAGGGCTCTTCGTCACCAACCAGCAGTATCTCGACGCCGACATGGTGAGTGCGCTCGACGATCAGATCGCGATGGTCCACATGGCCCGCGACAAGGGTTGGGACTCCGTCTTCTCCGGCCAGCACTACCTCAACGAGGGCAACAACCAGCAGCTCCAGATCGTGCCCTTCCTCACCCGGCTCATCCCCGAAGCGGGCGAGATGACCACCGGGCTCGGGATCCTGCTCCTCGGCCTGCACAACCCGGTCTACACGGCCGAGACCGTCGCCTCCCTCGACGTCATCGCCCGCGGAAACTTCGTGTTCGGGGTCGGGCTCGGGTACCGGGACGTCGAGTTCGACGCGTTCGCGGTGCCGAAGGGGCAGCGCGTGAAGCGCTTCGAGGAGTACCTTGACCTCGTGAAGCGCCTGTGGACCGAAGAATCCGTCAGCCACGAGAGCGATACGGTGAAGCTCGACGGGGTCCGGATGAACATCCGTCCCGTGCAGCGCCCCCATCCGCCGATCTGGCTGGCCGCGAACAACGAGCGGGCGATCCGCAGGGCGGCGCGCATGTGCGATGCCTGGTACATCAATCCGCACTCCACGATGGAGACCATTCGCCACCACCTCTCGGTCTACCGCGACGAGCTCGGGCGGCAGGGCAAGCCGATGCCGCGCGAGCTGCCGGCCGTGAAGGAGATCTTCTGCGCCCGGGACCGGGCGACCGCGATCGAGATGGCCGGCCCCTGGCTCGCCGGCAAGTACCGGGACTACGCGAAGTGGGGGCAGGACAAGGTCATGCCGGAGGACGAGACCTTCGACCAGGACTTCGACGACCTCCTGGAGAGCCGCTTCGTGCTCGGCTCGCCGGAGGAATGCTACGAGCAGCTCCGCCCGTACTGGGAGGAGTTCGGGGTGAACCACCTGACCTTCCGCACCCACTGGGCGGGAATGCCGCTCAGCATCGCGCTGCACAGCATCCGGATGATCTCCGACGAGTTGCTGCCGGAGCTTCGCAAGCTTTGACCTCGGATCTCGCAGCCTGTCGATCGCCGTAGTCGCTCGGGATCGTCGCGTGAAAAAATACGGACCATGCCAATGCGCTGGCCGCAACTACTGCGCCAATGGCGGTCGAACACTCTCTCACTCGAACGTACACACCCGCCGGGCGACCAGACACGATTACCAACGTCACCCATGCGGCCAGTACCGCAGTCGTAGAGCCCCAAATTCAGACGGCCCAGTCTTCGCCCCAACTGGTCATGACGCATCTCCCTCGACCGGGCCGCACGGACTGGCGACAACCCCGGCTTGGTTCAAGCGAGGAATTCCTCCATCGAGCGCCGGTAGTCGGCATCGCGGGTGACGCGGCGCATGAGCTCCGGCGGGGCGACTCCCTCGAGCTCGCCGGGCGGAGTGCCTTCGCGGAGCGCCTTGAGGGTCCGGTAGACCGCGTTCACCGCCGCGGCGAAGGGTTGGTGCCCCTGGAGGGCGACCCGCACCCGATGCGCGGCAAGCCAGCTTCGGTCCGTCAGCTCCGGGCCGACGCCCCCGAGGATGAGCGGGAGCCGGACCGCGCCGGCGACCGCCTCGACCTCCGCACGGGTGCGAATGCCCACCATGAAGAGCGCGTCGACCCCGGTCGCCTCGTAGGCCCGGGCGCGCGCGACCGCGTCGTCGATGCCGGTGACGGCCGCCGCGCTCGTGCGGCCGGCCACGACGAGCCGCCGGTCCTGCCGTCCCGCGAGGGCGGCCCGCATCTTGCCGACTCCCTCTTCCACCGAAAGGAGGCGCGTGCGCCCGAGCTCGCCGAAAGGCTGGGGGAGATCGGTGTCCTCGATGGACAGGGCGGCTACCCCGGCGGTTTCGAGCTCCTCGACGGTGCGCTTGACGTTGAGGGCGTTGCCGTAGCCGTGATCGGCGTCCACGAGAAGCGGGAGGTTCCCCGCCCGGTTGATGCGGTACGTCTGCGCCGCGAACTCGCTCAGGGTGAGCACGATGAGGTCCGGGGCGCCGAGCACGGTCATCGAGGCGACGGAGCCCGCGAACATGCCGACCTCGAAGCCGATGTCCTCCGCGATGCGGGCGGAGATCGGATCGAATACCGAGCCCGGATGCACGCAAGCGTTGCCTTCGAGGATGGCGCGGAAGCGCTCGCGCCGAAGTGTCCAGTCCATGAATCTCCTCCTTGGGAGGGCGGGTTCAATTCCGGAAATCGCGCCGCGCCGCGTTGCCCCGCGCCGCGGCCGGCGAGGCGGAGCGCCATGCCGCACCGAAGAGTCGCGCTGGCACGGAACGAGGCCGGCGACCCGCGGTGGATTCCGCCGGGCGGGCGCGACTATAGCCGAGTCTCCGGCCGGATGGCGATCGGCCGGTTCGCGCTCTGCCATGTGGTCCTGCCCGGGCGCCTGGCCGCTCACTTCGGGGCGGTATTCCGCGGTAGCCGGTTCTTGGCCCCCTGTTCCGAAAGCGAAGATCCGGACCGGGCGGTGCCGAGGGTGGTAGTTCCAGCCGGGAACCGGCCGTGATGTGCCGACGTTCGCAGCCTCGACGGGTCGCCATGGGGGGCGCAAGTGCCCGCGCGGCCGGTTCCGGTCCGGGTCGTGCCGAGGGTAGGAATTTCGACCGGGAACCGGCCGTGATGTGCCGACGTTCACAGCCTCGGCGGGTCGCCATGAGGGGCGCAAGTGTCCGCGCGGCCGGTTCCGGTCCGGGTCGTGCCGGGGATGGGACATCCTGCCGGGAACCCGCCGTTGGATATGAAAGAATCGCGTCCCGAACGGGAACGGTGGAGCGGCGGTTCAGGTGAGCGACTTCGACTACGATCTCTTCGTCATCGGCGCGGGGTCCGGTGGGACCCGGGCGGCCCGGATCGCGGCCGGATACGGCGCGCGCGTCGCGGTCGCCGAGGAGCGCTTTCTCGGCGGCACCTGCGTCAACGTCGGGTGCATCCCGAAAAAGCTCTTCGTGTACGCCTCCCACTTCGCGGAGGACTTCGAGGACGCGGCCGGTTACGGCTGGCGGCGGGCCGAGGAGGCGGCGACTCCCGGACCCTCCGCTGCCCCGGCCTTCGACTGGCCCACCCTCGTCGCGAACAAGGACCGCGAGATCGGGCGCCTGAACGGGATCTACCGGGACCTCATCGAGGGGGCGGGCGCCCGGCTCTACGATGCCCGCGCGACGATCACCGGCCCGCACGCCGTCTCCGTGGTCGGAAGCACGGTCTCCACCCGCCACATCCTCGTCGCGACCGGCGGCGAGCCGTCCCTCCCCGACATACCCGGCATCGAGCACGCCATCCGCTCCGACGACGTCTTCTACCTCGAGCGGCTGCCCGAGCGGCTCATCGTGGTCGGGGGCGGCTACATCGCGGTCGAGCTCGCGGGGATGTTCGCGGGCCTCGGGGTCGAGGTGACCCAGCTCTACCGCGGGCCGCTCTTCCTTCGCGGTTTCGACGACGACATTCGAAACGCGCTCGCCGAGGAAATGCTGAGGCGGGGGGTCGATCTCCGCTTCAACGCGAACGTGGCCGCAATCGAGCGGACGGCGAACGGCGGCCCGGGCGGAGGCGGAATACGGGCGGTCCTCGCCGCGGCGGGCGGCAAGGAGGAAGGGGGCTCCGGCGGCGCGGAGACCCTCGAGGCGGACCTCATCCTGTACGCCACCGGGCGGCATCCGAACACCGCCGGGCTCGGGCTCGCGAACGCGGGCGTCGCGACCGCGCCGAACGGAGCGGTCCTCGTCGATGCGTGGTCGCGGAGCAACGTCGACCACGTCTACGCGGTCGGCGACGTGACCGACCGGATCAACCTCACCCCGGTCGCGATCCGGGAGGGGCACTGCTTCGCGGAGACGGTGTTCAACGACAACCCGATCTCGCCCGACCACGAGGACGTGCCGACCGCGGTCTTCAGCCAGCCCGCGATCGGGACCTGCGGGCTCACCGAGGCGCAGGCCGCATCCCGTTACCCGGAGATCGACGTCTACCTCGCGAGCTTCCGCCCCCTCAAGCACACCCTGTCGGGCCGCGACCAGCGCTCGGTCATGAAGCTCCTGGTGGACGCGGCGACCGATCGGGTGGTCGGCTGCCACCTCCTCGACCCGGATGCGGCCGAGATCATGCAGGGCGTCGGGATCGCCATGAAGTGCGGGGCCACCAAGGCCCAGTTCGACCGGACCATGGCCATCCACCCGACCGCGGCCGAGGAGATCGTGACCATGCGCACGCCCGCCCGGCGGCTCCGGCGCGGAGAGGCGGCGGCCGCGGTCGCCTGACCGCTGCATGCGCGCGCGGGGGCTCCGCCCGGGGAGGGCAAGGGAATGGATATTCCGCGGGAGCAGGACTCGGGGACGATTCATCCATGACGCGCCGAGAGCGCTGGCCGCTCACGAGTCCAGCCAGCGTCCAGCCCTCGACCCGTTATCATGCGGGCCGAGTTACCCGGAAGGCATCGACCATGAAGCTCTACAACTCCATCGGACCCAACCCCCACGCCGTTCGCATGTTCATGGCCGAGAAGGGGATCGACATCCCGCTCGAGGATGTCGACATCATGGCCGGCACGAACCGCGAGCCCGAATACCTCGCGAAGAACCCGCATGGCACCTGCCCCGCTCTCGAGCTGGACGACGGTACCTGCGTTTCCGAGATCACCGCGATCTGCGAGTACCTGGAGGAGCTCCATCCGGAGAACCCGTTGCTCGGAGCGACGCCCGAAGAGCGGGCCGAGGCGCGGATGTGGGCGCGGCGGGTGGACCTCTACATCTGCGAGCCCATGGGGAACGGCTTCCGCTTCGGCAAGGGCATCAAGATGTTCACGAATCGGATCCATACGATCCCGGAGGCCGCGGAGGGGCTGCAGGCGTCGGCCTCGGACCGGGTCGCTTGGCTCGACGGCCAGATGGAGGGCCGCGACTACGTCTGCGGAGACCGGTTCACCCTGGCCGACATCCTCCTCTACGCGAACATCGAGTGCTTCGTCCCCCTCGGGCAGCCCCTCGATCCGGAGCTGAAGAACATCGCGGCGTGGCGCGAGCGGGTGGGGGAGCGGCCCTCGGCCAAGGCCTGAGCCCGATCGCGTGAAGAGTGCCGCCCGCCGCCCGGTCGGAAGCGCGGGGGTCTCGCGTTCCCGCGGACGCCTCCCCGGCCGCCCTCGGCTCCCTTGCGGGGGCCGCCGGCCGGCAAACCCGAACCTGATTGCGCGCAAAGCTCAGGTTGGGGCCGCCGGTTTCCTGGGAGCGCGGGCTTCCAGCCCGCGTTGGGCCGCGGGTCAGCAC
Organism: Gammaproteobacteria bacterium; assembly: GCA_965223775.1. Classification (GTDB taxonomy): domain Bacteria; phylum Pseudomonadota; class Gammaproteobacteria; order HK1; family HK1; genus JAJDXW01. The sequence continues at coordinate 1,448,142 of OZ245021.1, forward strand.
TTGTCCATGCGGGCTGGAAGCCCGCGCTTGTATGGTCCGCCCCGCATTTGCAAGGGAGGAGTTGTGCGGGCAAGCAGGTTCAGTTGCACACTTGTATTCGGCCTGTGGAGAGGGAACCTCGGTTCCCGGGCCCTGATGGAATCCGCGCACGCCTCGCCTCATCTCCCAGACGGCCTCGAATGGGCCCAGCGCGGGCTCAGGCTCGTGGCATGCCGGTCCCAGGAGGCCCGCGGTCCCTGGATGGCGGCGATCCGGGGAATCCCGTGCTCCCAACCTGAGCTTCGGGCGAAATCAGGAACCCGAATGCGGATACGAAGGAGTGGACGATGACGATAGGAGTCGGTCTCGGTCTCATGGAGCTCCCGTTCTCCTCGGGAGCGGCGTTCCGGAGATGGGTGGACCTCTGCGAGGACGGGGGAGTCGATTCACTCTGGCAGACCGATCGGCTGGTGTCGCGGCGCCCCATTCTCGAGTGCATGAGCACGATGGCGGCGCTCGCCGGCGCCACGCGGCGGATCAAGTTCGGGATGAACGTGGCGTCCGTGGGTCTGCGGGACCCGCTGCTCCTTGCCAAGCAGTGCGCGACCATCGACTTCTTGAGCGAGGGCCGCCTCCTGCCCGCGTTCGGGATCGGCAGCACCCTCGGCCCCGACTGGAAGGCGACCGGCCGTCCCACCGAGGGTCGCGGGCGGCTCGTCGACGAGGCGCTCGACATCATCGCGGCGCTGTGGCGGGGCGAGCGGGTGACCACGGACGGCGAGTTCTTCCGGTTCCGGAACGCGAGCATCTCGCCGCTCCCCGTGCAGCCCGACCTCCCCCTGTGGATCGGCGGCTCGAGCCGGGCCGCGATCCGGCGCACCGCGCGCATCGGGACCGGGTGGCTCGCGGGGCGCGAAACGCCGGACGAGGCCGGCCGGGCGATCGCCGCCATCCGGGCCGCGTGCGGGGATCTCGGGCGCCGCATCGACCACGACCACTACGGGGCAGGTTTCTACTACCGGTTCGGCCGCCCGGAGGAGCCGTTCGTGGAGGAGCGGCTCCGGGTGCTCCGGCAAAGCTTCCCGGACCGGGACCCGCGGGACGCGATGGTGGTCGGCGGGGCGGACGACATCGTCGCCCGGATCGACGCCTACGTTCGAAACGGGGTCTCGAAGTTCATCCTGCGCCCGATCGGCCCGACCGACGAGGACATCTTCGACCAGACGAGGCGCCTCATCGAGGAGGTCTTCCCGGCCGTGAAGGCGATGAACCGCCGCGAGGCAGCCTGAGCGCGCCGCGAGTCGTGTCGCGAGCGCATCGCGGAACGCGGTGGCGGTGATGAACCGGCGCGAGGCAGCCTGAGCGCGCTACGAGTCGTGCTGCGAGCGCGTCGCGGAACGCGGTGGCGTCGATGAACCGGCGGGGGGCGCCCCTCCCCGGAGCGTCCCTCCCCGGAGCGTCCCTCCCCGGAGCGTCCCTCCCCGGAGCGTCCCTCCCCGGAGCGTCCCTCCCCGGAGCGTCCCTCCCCGGAGCGTCCCTCCCCGGAGCGTCCCTCCCCGGAGCGTCCCTCCCCGGAGCGTCCCTCCCCGGAGCGTCCCTCCCCGGAGCGTCCCTCCCCGCTGCGCTGCGCCGCGTCTCTACTTCCCGTCGCCCCGGCCCGGGCCCGACCGGCGGCGGAACAGGTGATCGCCGATGTGGGCGAGGGCCGCCACCGTGTTCACCGCGCGGGTCGGGTCTTCGAAGACGAGGAAGCCGGCCCGCTCCAGCCGTCGCCGGCGCTCGTCGTCGATGATGAGGCTGAGGGCCATCACCCGGTCGGGATGGGCCGTTCGCACCTCCTCCAGCCGACTCATGAGCGGGTCCATCACGGCGGGATTGGCGCCGACCGTGGCGAGGAAGAGCACGATGGAGTCGTAGCCGCCCCGCCGGACCACCGCGTCGAGGAAGTGGTCGAAGAGCGACCAGTCGTTGAACGCCTGTGCCGTGCAGTCGATCGGATTGCGGGCGGACGCGAACGGGAGAAGCGCCTTGAGCTCGGCCTCGACCGGCACCGGCATCGGAGCTACCTCGAGCCCCGCCCGCACCGCGGCGTCCGCCATCACCACGCCCACGCCGCCCGAGATGGTCATCAGCCCGGCCCGCCGTCCGTTCGGGAACGCGTTCGCCACGCAGGCGCCGGCGACGTCGATGAGCTCCTCGATGGACCGGGCGCGATAGGCTCCCCTTCGATCGAAGATCTCCGAGAAGCGGGCATCCTCTCCGGCGTCGGCGGCGGTGTGGGCGCGGGCCGCGGCGGCGCCGGGGACGCTCCGGCCGGCCTTGAGGACCGCGATCGGCTTCCGGGTCTCCGCGGCCACCGCGAGGGCCGCTTCCAGTTTCTCGAGGTCCTGGCAACCCTCCAGGTACGCGACGATGACCTCGGTGTCCTCGTCCCGCGCCGCGCACGCGATCCCGTCCGCCACGTCCACGTCGCACTCGTTCCCGGTCGTGCACCAGATGCTGAGGTCGAGTCCCCGGTTGCGGAGCAGCAGGGCGGCGTGGGTCCCGAACGCGCCCGACTGGCTGATGAGCGCGACGTTCCCGGGCGCGAGCTCGACTTCGTCGAGCGCGCTCATGAACGTGCCGTAGAGGCCGAGCCGGGGGTTCATGACGCCCATGCAGTTGGGGCCGACGATGCGCATGTCGGTGTCGCGGGCGATCGCCTCGAGCCGTTCCTGGAGCACCTCGCCGTCCGGACCGCTCTCCGCGAAGCCCGAGCTGACCACGACGCAGGCGCCGCAGCCGCGGTCCGCGGCGGCTCGCACCGCGTCGGGCACCGCCGGAGCGGGCACCACGACGAACACCAGGTCGGCGGGGGAGGGCAGGTCCTGAAGGGACGGGACCGGGTCGGCTCCCTGCACCGGATCCGGGCCCGCGCTCACCGGGTACACCGGCCCCGCGAACCCGCGGTCGCGGAGGTAGCGGAAGATGCGTCCCCCGATCTTGTCCGGGTCGCGGGAGGCCCCGACCACCGCGATCGAGCGCGGGCGAAAGAGCGCGCGCAAGCTGTCGGAGTCGGATTCGGCGACGGACTTGAAGTCGGTGGCGGCGGGGAACGGATCGTTTGGCATTCGTCTGGCGGGTGTGCGTTCGTGGCGTTCCTGGTGTGCAATCGCGGTGTGCGTTCGCGGCGTGCGTTCGTGCGGGCGATGCGCGCAAGCTTCGGATTGTAGAATCCCCGCCCGACCTCGTCACATTCGACTCGCCCGCCACCACCTCGCACCCGGAAGATACCCCGTATGGCGCCGCCCATTCATGGACCGACCTCCCACATCTACTTCTCGCAACGTCTTCGCCTCCACTACGTGGATTGGGGCAACCGGGGCGCGCCGCCCCTGCTGCTCGTGCACGGCGGCCGAGACCACTGCCGGAGCTGGGACTGGGTGGCGGAGGCGTTCCGCGAGGACCACCACGTGATCGCCCCCGACCTCAGGGGCCACGGGGACTCGCAGTGGATCCAGGGCGGCGCCTACATGCTGGCCGACTACGTCTACGACATCGCCCAGTTGCTGCACCAGACCGGCCTCACGCCCGCCACCATCGTCTCCCATTCGCTGGGGGGCGCCATCTCGCTCCAGTACGCCGGGCTGTATCCCGAGAACGTGGTAAAGCTCGTCGCCATCGAAGGGATGGGGCCGCCGCCCGCCCTGCGGCGGAAGGAACGGCTCCCGGGTCCGGAGCGGTTCGTCGACTGGATCGACGACATCCGGAAGCTCTCCGGCCGGTCGCCGCGGCGCTACGCGAGCATCGAGGACGCCTTCCGGCGCATGCAGGAGGAGAACCCGCACCTCACCCCCGAGCAGGCCCGCCACCTCACCGTGCACGGGGTGAGCCAGAACGAGGACGGCACCTATAGCTGGAAGTTCGACAACTACGTGCGCCTCCAGCCGCCGCACGGGATGCGCGCCGCGGACACGGTGGAGACCTGGAAGCGGATCCGCTGCCCGACGCTGCTCGTGCGCGGCACCGAGAGCTGGGCGGCGGACCCGACCGCGGATGAACGGGTCGGGCACTTCGCCGGCGCGGCCGGCGTCAACGTCGAGGGGGCGGGGCACTGGGTGCACCACGATCGGTTGGAGGAGTTCGTCCGCCTCACCCGCGAATTCCTCGCCGACCAGCCGGGCGGCCGACCGGCGGACGGGGACGGGCGAAACGGACGAGACGGACGAGACGGGCGAAACGGGCGATGGCGATCCGGCTGACGAAGCCCTGGCGGGCGCTCGAGGCGAGCGAGGTGGCGCGCCTTCCCGGGCAGCTTGGCGTCTACCACCTCGCCGACCGGGCCGGCGCGGTGCTCTTCATCGGGGTTGCGGGCGGGCGCTCCCGGTTCGGCCTTCGGGGCGAGCTCGAGGCGGAGCTCGCTCGCCGAGGACCGGGCTTCCGGTTCCGGGTGGAGGTCAATTCCCAGTATCACACCCGCTACCGCGAGCTGCTGATGCTGCACCAGGCCGACCACGGCGAGCTCCCGCCCGAGAACGAGGCGCCGCCCGGCCTCGGCCGGCTCCGTCCGGCTTGACGGCGAGCGACGGGCGGCGGGCCGGCAGGCGGACGAGGCGGGCGATGCGGCAAGGAATCACGGGTGAGGGGCCGATGCGGCCGGTTCGGCCGGTTCGGGCGTCGCGGGCGTTGCGGCCGTTGTGGGCGTTGCGGCCGTTGTGGCTGGTGCGGCCGATGCGGCCGGTTCGGCCGGTTCGGCCGGTGTGGATGGAGCGGAGCCGATGAATCTCCAGCCAAGCGAAGAACAGAGGCTTCTCGTCGATCTCGTCCGCCGCTTCGTCCGCGAGGAGATCATCCCCCTCGAAGCGGATCTCGATCCCGACGCGAGCGAGCTCGATCCGGCCGACCAGGCCCGGCTCTCCGGCATGGTTCGGGAGATGGGCCTCTACGGACTCGACATCCCGGGGGAGTACGGCGGGCCGGGGGTGGACATCGTCACCCGCACCCTGATGGCGATCGAGATGGCCCAGCACCGGGCGGGCCTCTACGCACCGTGCTACGGGGTGTTCGGCGCGGTCGGCCTCGCCCAGCTCTACGAGGCGACCGAGGAGCAGAAGGAGCGCTACCTGCGTCCGACCTTGCGGGGCGAGAAGCGGGCGTTCTTCGGTCTCACGGAGCCTTCGGGAGGGAGCGACCCGGCCCGCGCCATCCAGACCCGCGCGGTGCGCGACGGCGGCGACTGGGTGATCAACGGCGCGAAGATGTTCATCTCGGGAGCGGACCGCGCCGACTACGGGATCGTCTTCGCCCGCACCGATCCGGCCAAGGGTCGAGCCGGGGTGACCTGCTTCATCGTGGAGACCGACTGGCCCGGGTTCCATGTGCGCCGCGTCGTGCATACCCTTCGCTCGGCGAACTATGCGACGGAGCTCCAGTTCGAGGACCTGCGGGTGCCGGGGGGGAACGTGCTCGGAGAGGTCGGGGGCGGGTTCGCGATCGCGAACGACCGCCTCTCGCGCCAGCGCATTCCGTACGCGGCGGGCTGTATCGGGGTGGCGATCGCCGCGCAGGAGATGGCCATCGAGTACGCGCGCCTGCGCGAGACGTTCGGGGCGCCGCTTGCGACCCGCCAGTCGGTGCAGAACATGATCATCGACAGCCAGGTGGACATCGAGTCCGCGCGCTGGCTGACCCTCGCGGCGGCGGAGAAGGCGCACCTCGGGGAGCCGTTCCGGAAGGAGGCGGCGATGGCGAAGCTGGTGGCGAGCGAGGCGGGCGGGCGCGTGGTCGACCGCGCGCTCCAGATCCACGGCGGCTACGGCGTCACCAAGGACCTTCCCCTGGAGCGCTGGTACCGGGAGATGCGGATCCGGCGCATCGGCGAGGGTCCGAGCGAGGTCCAGCGGCTCATCATCGCCCGCGATCTCATCGGCGGATCGTTCCACTAGCGAGGCTGCGCCTGAGACCAACGAGACATGTTCGAAGCCACCCGACTTCTCTTGAACCCCCGGCGCGCCGTACTGGAAGCAGCCTCGTACGTTTCGTCCACGAAACAGCTTTGCAAATCTGGCTCAACTGTCACGACGACGGCGCCTCAAGGAGTCCAGGAGCGGTTGGCGCCGCCCCGCCGCCCGCCCGGACCCGTCTTCGAGCCATCGAATCCCGTACGAACGCATCATGTTCACACGACTCGTCCAAGGAGAACCGACATGACCCTTGCCCTCTCGCGGTTCCGCGTCCTCGACCTCACCCGCGCCCGCGCGGGTCCGACCGCGGCCCGCCAGCTCGCGGACCTCGGTGCGGACGTTATCAAGATCGAGGAACGGCCGAAGGAAGCGTTCGGGCTGGGCGGCCCCCGCCACGGTCCGGACTTCCAGAACCTGCACCGCAACAAGCGAAGCCTGACCCTCAACCTGAAGGAGCCGGACGGGGTCGCGATCTTCCGGCGCCTCGCGGCCGGGGCGGACGTGATCGTGGAGAACTACCGCCCGGGGGTGAAGCACCGACTCGGCATCGACTACGAGACCATTCGCGCGATCAACCCGCGCATCGTCTACGGCAGCATCTCGGGCTTCGGTCAGGACGGGCCGTACGCGGACCGCCCCGGGGTGGACCAGATCGCCCAGGGGATGGGGGGGCTCATGTCGATCACCGGGCTCCCCGGCCAGGGTCCGGTTCGGGTCGGGATTCCGATCGCGGACTTGACGGCCGGGATGTACCTCGCCATCGGGATCCTGACCGCCCTTGTCGATCGCGAGGTGTCGGGCGAGGGTCAGTGGGTGCATACGTCGCTCCTCGAGGCCCAGATCGCGATGCTCGACTTCCAGGCCGCCCGCTGGACCATCGGGCACGAGGTCCCGCCGCAGGCCGGCAACAATCACCCGACCGGCATACCGACCGGGGTGTTCGAGACCGCGGACGGGCACATCAACATCGCGGCGGCCGGCGAGCACCTGTTCGCACGCCTGTGCCGGGCGATCGGGGCGGAGGAGTTCCTCGTCGACCCCCGGTTCTGCGACGGCCACGCCCGGTACGAGAATCGCGACACCCTGAACGAAGCGATCGCGCTGCATACCCGGAAGGAGCCGAGCGCCCATTGGGTCGAGCTGCTCAACGAAGCGGGGGTGCCCTGCGGTCCCATCTACTCCGTGGACGAGACCTTCGCCGATCCCCAGGTCCGTCATCTCGACATGGCGAAGCCGGTGGAGCACCCCGCGCTTGGGGATGTGCACGTGGTCGACCATGCGGTGAACATGAGCCGTACCCCGCCCCGAATGCGCCGGGCGAGCCCGGAAGCCGGAGAGCACACCGAGGAGGTGCTTCTCGAGGCCGGCTACTCGGCGGCCGAGATCGCGGACTTCCGGACCCGGGAGGTGGTGTAGACGGGGCGGATGACGGTGAGGATCGAACGGGCGGGGGAGGCCATCGACCTGCCGGGAGAGGGTTCCCTGCGGGGCGTCGCCGAGACCGGCCGGCGCGCCGGGCCCGCCGACCCTTGCGCCGGGCGAGACCGGGAAGACGGTATCCCTGACCGCAATCGATGACGAGGAGGAGATCGATGGCGAGAATCGAACGGGTGGGGGAGACCATCGACCTGCTGGGCGAGGGACCGCTCTGGGACGTCGAGGAGCAGGCCCTCTACTGGGTGGACAGCCGCGGCCGCAAGATCCGCCGCCGCGACTGGGCGACGGGCGAGCGCCGCGACTGGGACGTCCCGGAGATGATCGGCTCGATGGCGCTCCGCAAGGGCGGCGGCGCGGTCATCGCGCTTCGGACCGGGGTTCATACCTTCGACTTCGAGACCGGGGAGGCGGTGCTCGTCGCCGATCCGGAGGCGAAGGACCCGGCCACCCGCTTCAACGACGGCAAGGTGGACCGCCAGGGCCGCTTCCTCACCGGGACCATGGAGACCCGGATCGGTCGCGAGGCCCGCGGCTCGATCTACCGCCTCGACCCCGACCTCTCGCTGCACCGCCTGAAGGGCGGGGTCATCGTCGCCAACGGGCCGTGCTTCAGCCCCGGCGGCGGGACCTTCTACTTCGCCGACACCGGCCGCCGCGCCATCCTCGCCTACGACTACGACGTGGAAACGGGCGCCATCGGAGCGGAGCGGGTCGCGGTCGACACGAGCCCCTGGGACAGCGGCCCGGACGGCGCCACGGTCGACAGCGAGGGCTATCTCTGGAGCGCGCTCGTGCACGCGGGACGGATCGCCCGCTTCGCCCCCGACGGCGCCCTGGACCGGATGATCGACATGCCCTGCACCCGCCCCGCGAGCGTCATGTTCGGCGGCCCCGACCTCGACGTCCTGTTCGTGCCCTCGATCCGGGACTCGGGCAACGTGCGGGGCGACCGGCCCATCGACGGCGCCCTCTTCGCCGTCCACGGCCTCGGGGTCGCCGGCCTGCCGGAGCCGAGGTTCGCGGGATAGCGGGCGCCCCCCACCGCGGTGCGCTCGCACCCGAAGCCCGCGGTGCAGACCCTCGCCCGCACCCTCGCGATGACCGGGGCCCGGGTGAGCGAGGCCCTCGCTCTGCGCCCCTGCGACGTCGACCTCGAGGCGAACGAGCTCCGGATTGCGCCGCTGAAGCGCCGAAGGAGCCACTGGCGGGCGGTTCCGGTCCCCGAGGACTTGGTGCACGCCCTCGAGCTCGTACACCGACTTGGCCGGGCGCAGGGAAGCCCGAGGGGCCGAAAATCGCTCCTGTGGCCCATCACCCGCCAGACCGCGAACCGCCAAGTGGCCGCCATCATGCGCGGCGCCGGCATCGAGGGCCCCCAGGCGTGCCCGCGGGGCCTGCGGCACAGCTTCGGCGTCGCGGCGGTCACCGCCGGCGTCCCGCTCCCGACGATCGCCGCGGTGCTCGGACACGCATCCCTCTCGACGACCGCGATCTACACCACCGCGATCGGCGCGGAGGCCCGTGAGCTCGTCAGCCGCGTTTGGACGTAGGATCGGACCCGGAACAGGAGGCTCGACATGGCCGCAACCAAGCAACCGTTCGCAACCGAGGTCGATCACGATTTGCTCGAGGGTGTACGGGCCCTCGCCAACGCCGAAAGACGACCGATCGACGCGCTCGTCGACGAAGCATTCGCTGACTTGCTTGCGAAGCATCAACAACCGCGCGCGCACGTGGTGAGCGCGTACAAGGAGAGTCACGCTCGGTTCGGTCCACTGTACGAGAAGCTCGCGAAGTGACCGACTATCTGACGGTCACGGAGGTGCTTGCCATTCATGACGACCAGATCGACCGATACGGCGGAGCACACGGGCTTCGTGACCAAGGGCAGCTCGAATCAGCGGTTTTCCGGCCGCAGACCGGATACTACCCGGATGTGGTCGCCGAAGCCGCCGCACCATGGGAAAGCCTCTCCCGGAATCACCCGTTCATCGACGGCAACAAGCGCACTGCGTTCGCGGCGATGTACACGTTTCTCGCGATCAACGGGGTATCGCTCACGGCGCACTCGGACTCCGCTTGGAATTTCCTCTCGGCTCGCTACGCGAATGGCGACTTCCAGTTCGACAAGCTCGAAGCGTGGTTGCGAACCAACACCGAGTTGGACTAGCCGCAGCTCGCTACCCGCGTTCTCGAGCCACGGCGCCGCCATCATCGCCATCGTGACCGCGCTGCGATTCGTCTCCATCGGATGAACCCCCGCGACCCCGCAATCCCCCAGGCGACCTACCAGGACGTCATCGACGCGCCCGCGCACCGGGTGGCGGAAATCCTCGACGGCCGACTGTACGTGAGCCCGCGACCACCCCCGCTCGCGGCGCTCGCGAAGACGTATCTCAAGTTCGTGCTCATGGCGGCGTTCGACAGCGGCCGCGACGGGCCCGGCGGCTGGTGGATCTGGCACGAGCCCGAGCTCCACTTCGGCGAGGACGTCCTGGTCCCGGACGTCGTCGGCTGGCGCCGCGAGCGCATGCCGACGATCCCGACGACGGATTACGTCACCCTCGCGCCCGATTGGGCGTGCGAGGTGCTCACGCCCAAGACACGCGAACTCGACCTCGACACGAAGCGCCCGGTCTACGCCCGCGAAGGCGTCGCGCACCTTTGGCTCATCGACCCCGCGGACCGCACACTCGAGGCGTTCGAGTTCCGCGACGGCGAGTGGGACCTCATCGCGTCCGCGAAGGACGCGGAGCCCGTCACCATCGCGCCGTTCGACGCAATCACCTTCAGCTTGGGAGACCTTTGGCCATGAAGCAGGCTGGGTCGTCTTCGACCTCGGCGGCCTCCCACGCGCGGCCGTCCCTCATCTCAGACCGTATCCGCCGCCGGCCGGCCGGCGGCCTCCGCGCGCCTCGCCGGCGCGCGGCGCGGGCTCGTCCGCTCCACCCGGGCGCTGGCCGCCGCAGCGCTGCTCGCGCTCTCCGGCGCGCTCGCCGTTCCCCCAGGCAAGCGCGCATTCCAACCCCACCGCTGGCCTCACATCCCTTGGCGCAAGCTCAACGTTCTATCCGCAAGTATTCTTGCGCCTAGCCTTGATATTTGCGCGTTAAGAGCTACATTGCGCATAGTGTTCAGCCGGCGGGTCGGAGGGTCCTGTGGCAAGACGCATTCCGGAAGAGATCCTGCTCCCGATCCTGGAAGCAGTGCAGGCCCACCCTGAAGGGGCGACGGCCTCTCAAGTCAGTGAAGCGCTCAAGCCCCCGCCGCCGCGTCGTACGCTTCAATACCGTCTTCACTCGCTTGTCGAAGCCAAGCGACTCGTCATGGAGAGCAGGGGTCGCTGGGCGCGGTATCACATCCCGAGGGTCGTCGACATACAAGTGCAAGCTACCGCCGGGCTCCCGCGAGCGAGCGTCCGTCTCACAGCCATCCCCGCACTCACCGATCCCGGTATCGAGGTCCGGAACCATGTTCGCCAGCCGCGCGAGGCACGTGCCCCCGTCGGCTACAACCGGGAGTTTCTTGATTCATACCGCCCGAACGAGACCTTCTATCTCTCGGAGGACCAGCGAGTTCATCTCCGCGAGACTGGGGCTGCGCAGGCCGATGAACAACCTGCCGGCACCTATGCCAAGAAGGTCCTGAACCGCCTGTTGATCGATCTGTCGTGGAATTCCAGCCGCCTCGAGGGCAACACCTACTCTCTCCTCGATACCGCACGCCTGATTGAGCTCGGCGAGGAGGTCGAAGAGAAGGACCGCCTCGAGGCGCAGATGATTCTCAATCACAAGGAGGCCATCGAGTTTCTGGTCAACGCCGCCGAGGACGTAGGATTCAACCGCTACACCGTTCTCAATCTCCATGCGCTGCTCGCGGACAATCTGCTTCCCGACCCGGCAGCCGCGGGTCGGCTTCGCCAGATCGCCGTCGGCATCGGCGGTTCGGTCTTTCATCCCCTCGAAGTGCCGCAGCTCATCGAGGAGTGCTTCGACCGGGTACTTGCCACGGCTTCGGCCATCAATGACCCCTTCGAGCAGGGGCTTTTCGTGATGGCGCACCTCCCGTATCTGCAGCCATTTGAAGACGTCAACAAGCGGGTGTCTCGGCTCGCGGCAAACATCCCCCTGATCAAGCACAACCTTTCCCCACTTTCCTTCGACGACGTACCGAGGGACCTCTATACGGAGGCGGTACTTGGCGTGTACGAGCTGAATCGCACCGAGCTGCTTCGAGATGTGTTCTCTTGGGCCTACGGACGCTCGGCGGCGCGCTATGCGGCGGTTCGGCAATCGTTGGGCGAACCCGATCCGTTTCGCATGCGGCACCGCGCTGCGCTTCGCGAGCTCGTTGCCGTAGTCGTCCGCGAACGCATGAACATAAGGGAGGCGGCATTGCGAGTCAGCGCATGGGCACATGAACGCATCGACGAGGAAGACCGTCAACGATTCAGCGAGCTGGCCGAGAGGGAGCTTCTCGCATTGCACGAGGGCAACTTCGCGCGGTATGGGATCAGACCCTCCCAGTTCACTTCTTGGAAAGACCGGTGGCACGCCTGAAGGATCAAGTCGCTTTACGCCACCAACTTCCGGAGCGTTGCCAACCCGGAAAAATCAGTGCGCCGTGGAAGGCGCATTCTCTCAGTGGGTGAGATTCCCACCCGGCAACTGTCGTTCCAGCCGGTAGCGATTGGAACGGTCGTGGAGGTGGTAACGAAGCGGCTGAAGCTTCCAGTGCAGAGGGTCCTTCAGGGACCGGGTGAGCATGCAGGCCGTACCGAGCAGCGAACGCTGAGCAGGCCTCGAAAAGGGTAAACTGATTACGCACAATCCTCAGCCCGTTCCCGCGGCTTCCCGGGATCGCGGGCCTCCGGGGATCGCGGGCTTCCAGCCCGCGGACGGCCGAAGGCCTGCCGTGGTCCACGCGGGCAAGGATGCCCGCGATCCCAGGAGACCCACGGTCCCTCGAAGGCGGCGGTCCCAGGAGACCCACGGTCCTTCGAAGGCGGCGGTCCCAGGAATGCGGTGGTCCCGACCTGGGCTTCGTGCGTAATCAGGAAGGGTAATGCAGGAGCCGACCCGCCTGATATTCGCGGACGGCGCCCTCGCTGGATGGGACGCGATGGTGGTCATGCAGGCTCCTTCCGGGGTCCGTTCAGCCGCCGGATCATCCGCGTGCGACGATCGGGTTCGGACCATCCGGCCGAACGATGGACGACAATCCACCGTGATGAAGCAGTACTCGAGCCCCCTTCGCCTGCGGACGCCGGGCATCGCCCGGAACGGTGCGCTCGTGTCGATCGACTTCGAGGGCGAGCCAGTACCGGCGATCGAGGGCGAGACGGTGGCCGCCGCTCTCGCCGCCGCGGGCATTGCGGCGTTTCGCCGGGCGCGAGATGGTCGCCCGCGCGGCGTCTTCTGCGGCATGGGGGTCTGCTACGAGTGCCTGGTGACGGTGGACCGGCGTCCGGGGCAGCGGGCGTGCATGACCCGGGTGCGGGACGCAATGCAGGTCGCCGCGCATCGCGACGACGCGACGTCCGTCCCCGAGGGGGAGGCCGCTCCTCTCGTCCCGCCCCCGGCGGACCGGTTGCCGGAAGAGGATCGGGACCTCCTGATCATCGGGGCCGGTCCGGCCGGGCTCGCCGCGGCCGCGGCCGCCGCCCGGGCCGGCGTGATCGCGACCGTCCTCGACGAGCGGCCGGAGCCGGGCGGCCAGTACTTCAAGCAGCTCGCGCCGAGCCATCGATTTGCCGCGCGCCGGGCGCGCGACCCGCAGTTCGCATCCGGGGCCGGCCTCATCGAGCGGGTTCGGGCCGCGGGAGTGGAGATCGTCGGCTCGGCCACGGTGTGGAGCGCCCACGCCGGCGGGCGCGAGGCGGGCACGGAGTCGTGTGCGGCAGAGGTGGAGGTCTTCGTGGGTGCGATCGCGCGCCGCATCCGCGCGCGCCAGCTCATTGTCGCCCCCGGGGCGTACGAGAGACCTCATCCGGTTCCCGGTTGGACCTTCCCCGGGGTCATGACCACCGGCGCCGCCCAGACCCTTTCGCGCGCTTACCGGGTCGCCCCGGGCTCACGGGTGCTCATCGCCGGCAACGGGCCGCTCAATCTGCAGGTGGCGTGCGAGCTCGCGGCGGGGGGCGTCTCGGTGGCTGCCGTCGCAGAGGCCGCGGCCCCCGCCACCACCCGGCCGCGGGCGGTCCTCGCCGCGCTCCGGCACTCGCCGGAGCTCATGTGGAAGGGGCTCGGGTACGCGGCATCCCTCGTGCGGCGCCGCGTACCGGTCCTTTACCGGCACCTGCTGGTGCGGGTCGAGGGTCGCGACGATCGGGTGTGCCGGGCCGTTCTCGCCCGCATCGATCGCGGCGGAAACATCGTTCCGGGCAGCGAGCGGGCCTTCGACGTGGACGCGGTGTGCATGGGCTACGGTTTCCATCCCTCGACCGAGCTCACGCGCCTTCTCGGCTGCGAGCACCGCTGGGATGCCGGCTCGGGGTCCCTGGCCGTTGCGCGCGACGACGACGGCGCGACCACCCTCCCCGGGGTATTCGTCCCCGGCGACGGCGGGGGCGTCGGCGGCGCGCAGGCGGCGCTCGCTCAGGGCACCCTCGCGGGTCTCGCGGCGGCCCGCAACCTGGGCGGCCAATGTCCGCCGGACACGGAAGCGGCTCGCCGGAGCGCCCGCCGGGAGCTGGGCCGCGCCCGCCGCTTTCAGGAGGCGCTCTGGAGAATCTTCGCCGCGCCGCGGGATTTCTCCGGCCTCATCGGGGACGACGTCGCGGTGTGCCGCTGCGAATCGGTGACGGCGGGCGCACTTCGCGCTCGCATCGCATCGGGGGCTGACGAGACCGGGGCGCTCAAACGCCTCACCCGGGCCGGAATGGGCCGGTGCCAAGGGCGCTATTGCGGGCCGTGGGTCGCGTCGTGGTGCGCGGCGGCCCGCGGCGAGGCGCCCGATCCGTTCGGTCTCTTCGCGCCGCGTTTCCCGGTGAAGCCGGTACCCGCCCTCGCCCTCGCCCGCGAGAAGCCCGAGTGGAGCCACGACGATCAGGGCGAGCCCCTGCCGCCGCAGCCCCCCTCGCTCGCGCGAGCAGCACGCTCCACGCCGGCGGCGGAAGCCGAAGTGGCCATCGTCGGCGCCGGGATCATCGGTATCTGCACTGCCTGGGAACTGGCCCGCGACGGCGTGGACGTCGCCCTCATCGAGCGCGACCAGCCGAACGCCCATGCCTCCGGCAACAACGCGGGATCCCTTCACGTACAGCTCCTCGCCTACGACTTCGGCGACCTCGCTTCCGCCGCCGGCCTGCCCGCCGCCCAGACCCTGCCCCTGCAGCGCGAGTCCGCTCGCCTGTGGCCGCAAGTGGCCGAGGCGCTGGGGGCGGATCTCGAAATCGCCCGGACCGGGGGCCTCATGGTGGCGGAGACCGGCGAGCAGATGGCGCAGCTCTCCCGCAAGGCGGAGCTCGAGGCCCGCTTCGGCACGCCGGTCGAGATGATCGGCGGCGCGGAGCTGCGCGAGCTGGCGCCCCATCTCTCCCGCGGTCTGGCGGGCGCCGCGTACTGCGCCGAGGAAGGGAAGATGAGCCCGCTCCGAGCAGGGCCTGCGGTGCTCGACGCGGCCCTCGCGGCCGGCGCCCGTCTCTTCCGGGAGACCGAGGTGCTCGCCATCGAGCGCGCCGGTTCCGCATTCCATCTCCACACCACCCGAGGCCCGTTCCGTGCGGGTCGGCTGCTGAACGCGGCCGGCGGCTGGGCGGCGCGGATCGCCGCCATGCTCGGGGTCTCGCTGCCGGTCCGGGCGAGCCCCATCCAGCTCATCGTCACCGAGGCCGCGCCACCGCTTCTCGGGCATCTCCTCGCCTACGCCGACCGGCACCTCACCATGAAGCAGATGGAGGCGGGGAACCTCGTCATCGGTGGCGGCTGGCCGTCGGATCTCGACCCGGGGAGCACGCGCGCCCGGGTGCGGCGCGAGAGCGTCGAAGGGAACCTCTGGGTTGCCCATCGGGTGCTGCCGGCCCTCCGGTCGCTCCACGTCATCCGCACCTGGGCGGCCATGAACGTGATGGCCGACGGCGCTCCCATCCTCGGCGAGGTGCCGGGCGTGCCCGGCTTCTTCACCGCGACGACCGTGAACGGGCTCACCCTCGGCCCGGTGCTCGGCCGCATCAACGCCGATCTGCTCCGCACCGGCCGCACCGGCCGCGAGCTCGCGCCCTATACCCTGGACCGCTTCAATTGACCGTTGCTCCGCCCCGCCTCGCGCCGCGGCACCGCGCCGGCGCCACAGCGGGCGCGCCTGGACTGCTTCAATCGATCGTTGCTCCGCCCCGCCTGCCGAGACCGATAGCGCAAGGCCCGGGCGCTAGCCACAAACTCTCGCCGATTTTTGTCACAACAAGTAGACATCAGATATCGTTGGTGGACAGGAGGTGGAATATAGCGGTTACATTGAATGTATTAGTTGACACGCCCCACCTCCGTAATGGTCAGAACATCGCGATCCGGTCATCCAGATCGCATCCATGGTGTTGCATTTCGAGATGCCCATTCGGTGGTGAAGCTGGTGATGGAACGACCCGAGCATCAGGTGCGGTTTCCCCCGGAACGTCAGCGATTCGAATCCTGCATGGGAGACCGCCGCCCCCAGGGTGTTCCACTGCATGTGAAAGAGGACATGGAGCGGATGCGAGGCCACCACCAGGTGGACGAGGACGCTGCTCAGGTAGATGAGGTGCTCGAGCGGATGCATCGAGAGCCCAGACCAGGGTCCGAGGTTGTCGTTGCGGTGGTGCAGGGCGTGGGCGATGCGGTAGAGCGGATGCCAGTGAAGCAGGCGATGGATGAAGAAAAAGTGGGTCGCCGTGAAGAACGGGATCGCGCACGCAGCGACGAAACCAAGGACGAACCAGACCGGGTGGGCGCTCGGATCGAGGTAGAACGGCACGAGGTCGTTGGCGTAGGCCCACATGAAGCCCACTTCGTAGGCCGTCCACACGGTGATTCCGCTCGCGCAGCTCCACAACATGTTGTCGAGTCGAGGAGCTGACTGCGCGCGACGAAGCGCTGCGGCGTCGCGTTCAGCTCGCGCGCATCGAACTTGCGCTCCGTCCCTTGGCGCCTGAGGGTGTAGAAGAAAAGATGCAGTGCGCCCGCGATGCCAGCGAAGACGGGGTCGGTTGAATTCGCTCACGCCCAACCCGTCGCTGCAGATCACGTAGACACTTCACCAACCAACCGGACTTGGCAACAGAGCCATCGCGGGATTGTCGGAGACAAAATCGGGCGTAACCGCGGGCCTCGACGCGGGGGTCGGGGGGAGCTCGGAGTCGCGCTTTCCCGCAGGTTATCGCTTCCGCACGACTGTCTGAGGCAGCGTGAAATGTGAATCTAATCAACAGTCTCCGTCGACGAAGTCATTGACAAGTCCCCGCCGCGCAGTCTGTTTGACAACCACTCGGCGGAAAGATAGGGTGAGTCCTGGTTAAAGGCAGTCGGGCGCCTGCGGGTCGGTCGCCTTTCGTCCCGCCGGTGATGCGGAGTCGCGAGCCCTTTGGGCCGCCAGGCGGGGGTGATTTGAAAAGAATGCCCATATCGACCAATCTGGCTCCGTCCAAATCGGCCATCACTTCCCAGGCCATTTTTTCCGGCGGGCTCGTGTTCACTGCGGGAGTCATGCCGCTTGACGCTGAGAGCCAGTCATTGCCCTCGGGCGGCGTCGGTCCCGAGACGCATCTGGCAATGCGCAATCTGAGCGCGATCCTCGCAGCAGCCGGCTCGTCCCTTGATGGGTTGGTTCAAGTCACGATCTATCTGAGGAATTGGGCCGACTTTGCCGAGATGAATGCCGTCTACGTAAGCTATCTCAACCCACCGTATCCCGCCCGCGCGTGTGTCGAAGTGAGCCACATCGGGGACGACGCTGCGCTGGAGATTGTCGCGATTGCACTCGCCAAAGTTGAAGGAAGACGAAACGAGCCGCCCTCACTATCCGAGGCGCCTCTCGCGCGCAGTCCCTCCGACGTGCGGAGGTAGGCTGCTCATGAGCACTATTTGAGGAGGAGAAAATGAACAAGAACCAGTTGTCAAGAATTGGGTTGACGCGCCGACAGCTGCTTGAGGCGAGCCTTGCAGCCGGCGTGGTCGCCGCCGTTCCTCCCGCGGTTCGGGCTGCCGGGTCGAGTGCGCTCGAAGGCGCGGAGGTCAAGGCGCTCTTTGTCGGCGATCCCTTTGCACAGGCGTCGCAGAGGGTAATCGGCGAGCTGAATCAAATGGCCGGCGGCACGATCTCGATGCAGGTCGTCGACTTCAACTCGATGCATCAGAGAATCCTCCTCGACGCGCCAAGCGCCTCGCCGGCGTTCGACGTTTATAGCTGGGAATTTTCCTGGCTGGGCGAGATGATTGGCGCAAACGCTCTGCGGCCTCTAGACGACTTCGTGGAGCGAGACGCGGAGCTGTTGAAGATCGACGACATTCCCAAGGCGAATTGGGAAGCCACCGTGTGGGATGGGAAGCGGTACGGGATTCCGGTTCAGCCGCACGCCGAATTGCTTTGGTGGCGTACGGACCTCCTCGAAGCGGCCGGCTTGCAGCCGCCCAAGACTACCGAAGATGTCCTCGCCGCAGCCAAGGCGCTCCACGATCCGGACAACGGGGTCTACGGATTCATTTGGAAGGGTGGACGGGGCGCGCCGCTGGGCCAGACCATGGTCCACGCTCTCGCCGCCTTCGACCAACCGGCGTTTCCAAACTGGCGGAGCGGAGACTGGATGCCGGCGCTGAATACCGACAACGCGGTCCAGGCGGCCGAGTGGGTCAAGCAGATGGCGGAGTACGCCCCGCCCGACTACCTGAACATCGCTTGGGATGACGAGGCCCGGCGATTCGCGCAGGGCGAGGGGGCCATGTGCTTCACGTGGTTCGGGCGCGAGTCGTTCTTCGGCGATCCGACGAAGTCGAAGATCGTGGGCAGGTATGCGGCGGGCCCCTGGCCGTCGGCGCCGGGCTTGCCGCCCCGCAACTCCTTTGGCGGCTGGGTGCTCGGTCTGCCCGCCCAAATCTCACCGGAGCGTGCCGAAATCGCCTGGCGCTTTATTCTCTGGTATACGAGCGCGCCCGTGGAGCGGCTGCTGATGGAGAACGGGAACGTCGACTTCCCTCGAATTTCGCTCATCAGCGATCCGGCGATGCAGGAGGCACATCCGGTCTACAAGACCGTGCTCGAGCTGGTCGAGCAGGATGCCTTCAAGGCTTGGATCCGGGCTCCAGTGCCCGAATTCGTGGCCTTGGCCGATGCGCTCGGTACCACCATGCAAGAGATGCTGATCGGTGCCCTGACGCCCAAGGAAGCCTGCGACAAGGTCCAGGACGATATGGTCGCCTCGCTGAAGATGAGCGGGAAGCTGACCTAGCCGCACGCGTACGGGGCGGATAGGGGCCTCCCTTTCCGCCCCGTGAGCGGGCTCCGCCTGCAGGAGGCGCGAGGGAGAATGGCCAGGACGGGGGCGGTACCACACCCACCGAGCGGCGTTGTGCGAAGCCGCCGCCGTGTGGCCGTGGTGCTCATCGCCCCGGCGACGCTCGTTCTACTGGGCGTCTTTGTCTACCCGTTCGGATATGCGCTCTACATCAGCTTCACGGAGTGGACTATCGGCCAGCAGTTGACTCCCACCTGGGCGGGACTCGCCAACTACTCCAGCCTCGTCGGAGACGGCCGGTTCCTGAATGCCATCTTCCGCAGCACGGTCTTCGTCTCCCTCGCCGTCACGATCGAATTCATCCTCGGTTTCCTACTCGCCCTTGTCTTCAACAAGCGCCTTCCAGCGTTCGGAATTTTCCGGACCGTGGCCGTGCTTCCCGTCATGGTGATGCCGATTGCGACGGGCCTTGTGTGGTTCTATGTCCTGAACTACAGGTACGGACCGCTGAACGTCCTGCTCGGCGTGCTGGATTTGCCGACCCAGAACTGGCTGCCGCATCCCACCGGGGCCATGGGCGCGCTGATCCTCGCGGACGTGTGGCAGTGGACCCCATTCGTCATGATCGTGATCGTCGCTGGCCTGCGAAGCCTTCCCGAGTATGTCTACGAGGCGGCTGCGCTCGACGGTCTGAGGCCGGTCGAGACCTTCTTCAAGATCACGGTTCCGCTGCTGCGTCCGGTCATTTTCATAATCCTTCTCTTGCGATTCATGGACGCGTTCAAACTGATGGACCTCGTCTTCATACTGACCCAGGGCGGCCCAGCGGGACGAACCGAAACGCTCTCGTACTACATCTACGTGATGGGACTGCAGCTCTTCCGCGTCGGTCTGGCGGCAGCGGTGTCCATCCTTTTCCTGATCTTCATCAGCATCGCGGCGCAGGTCTTCGTGCGCTACATGTACCGTGAGCAGGCACTCGACGAATTCGCGTAGAAGTGCGGGAAAGAGGGCGGATCATGGCGAGCGACATCACGCCGGAGGCGACCACCAGGGACCCGGTCGTCGCGCAGGCCCCGGCCGCGGCTGCGACCGCGCGACGACTCGTGACACTCGGGTCCTACCTTGCCGTGTTCACCTATCTCACATTCTGTCTGGCACCGTTGCTCTTCATGGTTCTGGCGTCGCTCAAGACGGACGTGGAGATCTTCGATCCCAGCCGCCTGTTCACCTTCACCCCCACGCTCGCCAACTACCAGGAAGTTCTGACTGGTACGACGGGCGCGGCACAGGCGGCCGGCAGTTACATGGGCGCGTCGACCGGCCCGAAGGCGTTGTTTGCGAGCGCGGTGGTCACGATCATCAGCACGGCGCTGGCAATCATTCTGGGGTCTGCCGCCGCGTACGGCTTGGCGCGCTACTCCTTCAGGGGGAGCCGTGACCTGGCGTTCTTCATTCTTTCCACGCGCATGGCGCCGCCAGTTGCATTCGTGCTCCCGATGTTCTTTGTATTCAGGGCGCTCAATCTTCTTGACACGCATTTCGTCCTGATCATCGTCTATACCGCCATGAACATTTCATTTGTCGTCTGGCTATTGATCGGTTTCTTTCGGGAAATACCGATAGAGCTCGAGCAGTCGGCGTTGCTCGATGGCTATGGGCGATTGGACGTATTCCGGAAGATCGCGCTTCCGCTGGCCAAGCCTGGCATCATGGCCGCCGCAATCTTCTCGGCCATTTTCGCCTGGAACGAGTTCCTGTTCGCCGCGATCCTGACGGCGGACAACGTGCGGACGCTACCCGTCGCGATTACCGGGTTCTCGACATCCATGGGTATTCGTTGGGGCGCCTTCATGGCCACCGCCACGGTAGGGGTCATCCCGATTTTCTTCCTGACGGTGCTGCTACAGCGCCATCTCGTCCGCGGCCTCACCTTCGGCGCCGTGAAGTAGGCTGCGCGATGGCAACTGTCGAGCTGCGCAATGTCTGGAAGAAGTACGGCGATGTAGAGGCCGTACGCGACTTGTCGCTCACCTGTCGCGACGGCGAGTTCCTCTGCCTTCTGGGTCCATCAGGCTGCGGCAAGTCATCGACCATGCGGATGGTGGCCGGGCTCGAGGTCATCACCTCTGGCGATCTCCTGATGGACAAGCGCAGCGTGAAAGGTGTTCCGGCGCGCGACCGCGACATCGCGATGGTGTTCGAAAACTATGCGCTCTATCCCCACATGAACGTCTACGACAACATCGCGACGCCCCTGCGGACGCGGGGTCTCGCGAGGGGCGAGGTCGACCGCCGCATCCGGGAAGTCGCGGAGATCCTTTCGATAATCCCATTGCTACCGCGCCGAATCCAGAACCTCAGTGGCGGACAGAAGCAGCGCGTCGGGATCGGCCGGGCGATCGTCCGCGAGCCTCGCCTGTTCATCATGGACGAGCCAATATCACATCTTGAAGCGCGCCTTCGCGCCGACATGCGGACCGAGCTGAAACGCCTGCACCGCCGCCTGGGAGTAACCACGCTCTACGTCACGCACGATCAGCAGGAGGCGGTGGCGCTGGCCGATCGCATCGCGGTGATGCATCTGGGCGAGCTGCAGCAGGTGGGCGCGCCGGCCGAGCTGTTTGACCAGCCGGCGAACGAGTTCGTGGCGTCCTTCATCGGATCACCGCCGATGAACATGCTGGAGTTCCGTAGCGCATCCCAGGAGGAGGATGACTTGGTGCTCGAGGGCACCGGACCCCCAGTCCGAATCCCCGCCCTCGGAGTGCGGCTGCAGGCGATGCCCGCCCTCGGTCCCTGCAAGCTGGGCGTACGGCCCATCGATATCGAGCTGCGCCCGCCGGACGGCGAAATCACAATTCGGGGCGAGGTGCTCATGCGCGAGCGGCTGGGCGACCACGACCGCTTCGTGGTCGACTGTGCTGGTGAGCGTCTGGTCGTGGAGGCCCCGACGGATGCTATCGGAGAGGCTGGCGACGCCATCGGCCTGTTCTTCTCCCCATCGCGTGTCCACCTGTTCGAGGGCTCCAGTGGACGCACCCTGTTGGCGCTCGACTCGACGCGCGCAACCTAGCGCGGTACTGGCGAAAGGACCTGTCCGGTGGCCGATGTCGTAACCCAATCACTGACCAAGCGATTCGGCAAGACGGTGGCCGTGGATCAACTGAGCATCGCCTGTGAGGATGGCGAATTCTTCTTCCTGCTTGGCCCGTCCGGAGCCGGGAAGACGACCACGTTGAATCTCATTGCCGGCCTGATTGAGCCGACGAGCGGAAGAATTTTCATCGGCGGCCGCGACGCCGCCACGCTCGAGCCTGGCGACCGCGATGTGGCAATGGCCTTCGAGTCCTACGCGCTCTACCCTCACTTCTCCGTATACGACAATCTCGCCTTCCCGCTCCGCTCCCCGCGAACGGCCGCGCGCTATACGCAAGATGCCCTCGACGAGCGGGTGCGCACGATCGCCGGGATGCTCGAGATTGACCAGCTCCTGAACCGCATGCCGACTCAGCTGAGCGGCGGACAGAAGCAGCGCGTAGCGCTCGGCCGCGCCCTCGTCCGAGAGCCGGCCGTCTTCCTCCTGGACGAGCCGATCGCGCATCTGGACGCCAAGTTGCGCAATCGCATGCACACGGAGCTGCGGCGCATCCAGAAGCAGCTCGGAACGACCACAATCTATGCGACCCCGGATTATGCCGAAGCGATGGCGATGGCCGACCGCCTTGCGGTCGTCCACGAAGGAGCAGTGGTCCAGGTGGGTCCGCCACTGGAGGTCTATTTCAATCCAGCGAATGAGTTCGTGGCGAGCTTCATGGGCGATCCACCCATGAATTTCTTCGACTGCAAGATTGTTTCCCAGATAGACCGGCCGGCGATTGAGCTCGCCGGACAAGTGTTGACGTTGAGCGGGCCCATGGCGCAGGCGCTGGACCGCCTGCCAAGCGGCCGCGTGCGCTTGGGAGTGCGTCCCGCCGACATCGCGATTGTCCGCTCGGACGAACCCCTCGGTGCCCCTGTACTTTCCTCAGAGGTGCTGGTGGTCGAGCCCTCCGAGCGCACGCTGGTGGTCACCCTGAGTGCCGACGGTATCGAATTCAGGCTCAAGACATCCGTGGGCGACGGCACCCGTCCCGGAGACCGGATGCGGGTGCGATTCGACTCGACCAAGCTTTACGTCTTCGATCCGGAGACGGGACTGGCCCTCGGGGAGATCGCGCCGGAGGCCGTGGAGGTTGATGATGGCATCGGAACTCGGTAAGGACGGACCGACCACGACGGTGCGGGTGGCGGTTGCCCAGACCGCCCCCGAGCTCGGCGCGAACGAGAGGAATCTCGACCAGGCCGTCGCGCGGCTCGGGGAAGCGGGCGCTCAAGGCGCGCGCCTGGTGGTCTTTCCCGAGTGCGCGCTCTCCGGCTACCTGCTGAACAGCCTCGACGAGCTCGAGCGCTTGGCGGAACCCGTGCCCGGCCCGGTGATTGATCGTCTCGCCGAGGTGTGCGCCGGTCGGAACCTCTACACCGTCGTCGGGCTGCTCGAAAAGGGTGCGGACGCAATCTACAATTCTGCGGTGCTGGTGGGTCCGGAGGGGCTCATCGCTCTTTATCGGAAGACTCACCTTCCGGGACTCGGGCTCGATCGCTTCGCCGCGCACGGGAATATCCCGTTTGCCGTTCACGAGACACGCATCGGGCGCATCGGGATGGCCATCTGCTACGACATCCGCTTTCCCGAGCCGACGCGACTGCTCGCCTTGCAGGGCGCCGACATTGTCGCCGTCCCCTGCAATTGGCCCTCCTTGGAGCGGCTGGCACCCCCCTCCGCGATCCCGGACATCCTGACGCGTGCTCGCGCAATCGAGAACCGGGTTTTCCTGGCGGTGGCCGATCGGGCGGGCGAGGAGCGCGGCGGCAGATTCCTCGGGCGCTCCCAACTGGTCGACGTATCTGGAACCGTTGTCGCCGAGGCCGGCAGCGAGGAAGCGCTGATCTTCGCCGACTTCGACCTGGCGTTGGCCCGGCAGAAGGAATTCGTCTACACCCCTGGCAGCTTCGAGACGCATTGGTTCGCCGACCGGCGCCCCGACCTTTACGGGCCGCTCGTGGAGCCCGAACTCTGGCCCCAAACGCCTCGTCGCGCTCGCGAAGCGGCCTTGACAGTCTAGCGACAGCTCACACGTCAGCAGGAGAGGAGAGAACGATGGATTTCGAAGCCGTGCCCCGAAACGTCATCGGCACCAGCCCGTACGGCCCCGACGACCAAATCGGGCGATTGAACCTGATCACCGCGGAGTCACGCCAACGCATCTTCGCCCGAGTGGACGCGTCGCGTTACTACGACCTCTCCGTCGAGTATTTCGTGGGGATGCCGACATGGATCGCGGCCGAGGATCCCTCCTATCAGATCTGGATGACGCACACCCCCTCGGGAACGATCATCGACGACCTGCCGAAGCAGTCACGCGAGGTGAACCAGCAAATCTCCTACTCGGGTGATGCATTCTCCATGTATACGCACTGCGGCACGCACATCGACACGCTGAATCACTGGGGTTACGCGGGCGAGATCTGGAACCACTATACCGCCGAGGAGCATCTTGGCAGCCGGCACTGGACGAAATGCGGCGCCGAGAAAATGCCGCCGATCATCGCTCGCGGCGTGTTGCTCGACGTGGCCACGACCAAGGGCGTCGCCATGCTGCCCGACAGCTATCCCATCACTCCGGAGGATCTGGAGGCTACGGTCGCCCGGCAACGCATTCGCCTGGAGGAAGGCGACTTGGTGGCAATCCGCACCGGGCGGATGACCGTCTGGAACGACCCGCAAAAATACCTCCAGAACGGGCCAGGCATCAACGTCCGAGCTGCACAGTGGCTCGTCGAGGGACACGGCGCCATGGTCGTCGGCGCCGACCAGTGTACCGTCGAGTACATGCCGTCGACCGACGTTCCCGGGAACTATCTTCCGGTGCACACCTATCTCCTCGCGGAGATGGGGGCTCCGATGATGGAAATCATGTGGCTCGAGGATCTGGCTCGCGACCGGGTCTACGAGTTTGCCTTTTTCGGGGCGCCGTTACGCCTGCGCGGAGCGACCGGGTCGCCACTCCACCCTTGGGCGATGCCGCTGCGTTCATAGGCCGTTCGAGGACTCTCGTGCGCGGAGGTGAAAAGGTTTCGTAAACGTTAGATCGCTTCGGCGACGGCTGCTCGACCAGGCGGCGATTCCGGCCGGCTGGGGGATACCTGCGTACTGGGTCGTAGACGAGACCTCAACGATGCCCCGGGTCCACCTGCCACCGGGCGGCTCGCATTTTCGCGCAGATGTATCCGCCGTACGCGCCGGAGTATCGGCTCGCGATGGTCGATCTGGTCTGGTCGTTTCGCCGATTTTCGTCGCGAGGGCGCCGCGAAGCTGCGGAGCAGAATGCCGTGGTAGCGGGCCGCACGGACTGAAAGAGCGCTTACGCGCTGGCGAAGGCGTAGTCGACACTAGCGCGTTCGCGCTGTCGAAGCGGCTTGAGGGAGTACGGCCCGCTACCACGGCGACCTTGGGAGCGCGAAGCGACAGATTGGCGTCCGCAGCAGGAAATTGGTAGATATTGCGGCTCGGTCCGGCGGCGCTCGGCCGGGGCCGTCGGAGCGGATGGAGCCGCGGTTTCAGGTCTGGTATAGACTCGTGGCGGTTCCGATCGGGGCGCTTGGCAGGGAAGAGTGCCATGCGATCGGGCACGGCCGGGCTTCGGCCGGGGGTGGCACCACGGCGCCGCCCCGAGCGTAGCTCACCACCAACTCTGGGAGACGTTTCATGAGAACTCAGCGTTCAACGCATCGCCGCTCGCTTGCCCTCGGTGCTCTGGGGGCCGCCTTGCTGCTGGCGGCGGCGCCGGCGATTGCCGCCGACAAGGTCCATCTCCAGACCGACTGGATCCCCTCCGGCGAGCACGCCATGTATTTCGGAGGCTGGACCAAGGGATTCTGGGAAGAGCAAGGCATCGACATCACCATCACGCGCGGGTACGGCTCGGGCGATACCGTGATCAAGATCGCAGGCGGAGCGGCCGACTTCGGCATCGCCGATATCGGCGCTCTCATCACCGCCCGGGCGCGCACCGCAGTGCCGGTCAAGCAGATCATGCAGACCTACACGCACTCCCCTCACTCGCTCTTCGTGCTCAAGAGCTCCGGAATCACGACCTTCCAGGGCCTCGAAGGCAAGAAGATCGGCATTACGCCCGGGAACAGCCACCGCGTCTACTTTCCCAAGGTCGCGGAGCGGGCCGGCACCGACCCGTCCAAGATCGTCTGGTCGAACTCGGACGCATCGGCCATGGCCGCGCTGCTCATCTCGAACAAGATCGACGCCGCGCCGTTCTTCGCCATGCATCACTACTATCAGAACAAGGCGGCGATGCGCGCCGGAGAAGAGATCGTGGTGCTGCCGTTCGTCGAGACCGGGTTCGCGATCTACGCGACCGGCCTCATTGCTCGCGACGACATGATCGAAGAGAACCCCGATCTCGTGCGCCGTTTCCTCCTCGCCAACCGCAATGCGATGGTGTGGGCCCGCGACAACCGTGACGAAGCGTGCCGGCTGCACGTCGAGCGGGTGCCGGAGGTTGCGCACGACGATTGCATGGGAAGCCTCGACGCGACCATGACCTTCGTGTTCAACGACCACTCGGACGCAACCGGACTTGGCCGGCACGACCCGGACCGGCTGGCGTTCACCTACGAAATCGTCGCGGACGCGCAGGAACTCGCCGGCGACTGGGACTACAGCCAGGTCGTGGATCATCGGTTCGTACCGTAGGCAAGGCAGTTGTCCGCACCGGGCGGCCTCGCGCCGTGATTCGCGTCGAACGCCTGTCTCAGGTGTTTCACTCGCGCGACGGCGGGAGCGTCGTCGCGCTGTACGACGTATCGCTCGCGGTCGAGCGAAACGAGTTCGTATCGCTGGTCGGTCCGTCCGGATGCGGCAAGTCGACGATGCTGCGTCTCGTGGCGGGGCTCATCGCCCCGACTCGAGGGGAGCTCGAGATCGATGGCGCGCGGGTCACCGAGCCGCGCCGGGACATCGGGATCGTGTTCCAGAGCCCGACGCTGCTCCCGTGGGCGAACGTAACGGAGAACGTGCTCTTCCCGCTTCAGTTGATGCGGGAGATCGGACGGGGCAGCCGCGCTCGAGCCCAGTCGCTTCTCGATCTGGTGGGACTCAAGGGGTTCGAGAGCCGCTATCCCCGCGAGCTGTCGGGCGGCATGCAGCAGCGCGCCGCGATTTGCCGCGCCCTCATCCACGATCCCGCCATCCTGCTCATGGACGAGCCGTTCGGGGCCCTCGACGCCCTCACGCGCGAGGTGATGAGCCTGGAGCTGCTCCGGATCTGGACCGAGAATCCGAAGACCATCGTGTTCGTGACCCATTCGATCACGGAGGCGGTCTTTCTGTCCGACCGGGTGATCGTCATGTCGCCGCGACCGGGGCGCATTGCGGAGGTCATCGACGTGCCTCTGGAACGGCCTCGCACCTTTGAAATGGAGGGCCGCAGTGAATTCCAAGACTGCACCCGACGAATTCGACGCCTTATCTTTGGGGCTGACGGCTCCGCAATCCCCGGCTCGGCGGCGGCTTAGGCGCATCTGGAACGCAAGCAGCGAGATCGTCCTGCCGAGCGCGGTGCTCGTCGTCCTCGTCGTGGTGTGGGAGGCGTCGGTACACGCATTCGAGCTCCCGGTGTACCTGCTGCCGGCCCCCAGCCTCATCTGGGTGGAGAGCTTCGCGGTCGCGGACACGATGGCGGGCCATGCGCTCGCCACCATGCGCACCGTGGCCTACGGGTTTGCCGCCTCCGTCATCATCAGCGTGCCGCTGGCGGTTGTGCTGACCTCCTCGCGCTACGTGTCGGCCGCGATCTACCCCTTGCTCGTGTTCACACAGTCGATTCCGAAGGTGGCGCTCGCCCCCATCCTGGTGGTGATGCTGGGCGCATCGGAGCTTCCCCGGGTCATCGTCACCTTCCTCGTCGCGTTCTTCCCGCTCGTCATTGCGGTCGCGGTGGGCCTTCTCTCGGTGCCGGCCGACCTGGTCGAGCTCGGGCGCTCCTACAAGGCTTCCAAGCTGCAGGAGCTGCTTCGCATCCGGCTTCCCTACGCGATTCCGTTCGTCTTCAGCGGCCTCAAGGTCGCGATCGCCCTCTCCGTGGTGGGGGCGGTGGTGGGCGAGTTCGTCAATGCCGACCAGGGGCTCGGATACCTCATCGTTTCGGCGACCGCGTTCTTCCGCACCCCGGTCGCATTCGGCGCGCTGATCCTGCTGTCGGTTCTCGGGGTGGTACTGTTCCAGCTCGTGGTCATCATCGAGCGGGTCTTCTTTCCCTGGTCGGCCGAGAGCGACGAGATGGTCATCGTCTGAGCGGGTTCGAACGAGGAGCACGGAAACCATGCACACGATCATCCGGGGCGGGCGGCTGCTCGATATCGAGCGCCACTCGGCGGAGCCCGCCGACGTGCTCGTCGAGGGGGATACGGTGCGCGAGATCGGGCGGCCGGGAATGGCCGCCCCGGCGGACGCGTTCCCCCGTGACGCCACCGGCCGGCTCCTCATGCCGGGCCTGGTGAACGCCCACACGCACGGCCACAACAATCTCGCCAAGAGCCTCGGCGACCGTTGGACGCTGGAGCTGCTGCTCAACGCGGCGCCGTGGATTACGGGCAACCGCACGCTCGAGGACAAGTACCTCTCCACCCTCATCGGAGCGGTGGAGATGGTGCGCAAGGGATGCACCGCCGCCTATGACCTCAATTTCGAGCTCCCCGCTCCGACTTCGGAGGGGCTCGAAGCGATCGGCCGCGCTTACGCCGACGCGGGGATGCGCGCGGTCGTGGCTCCGATGATGGCCGACCGGACGTTCCATCAAGCGATTCCGGGCCTGATGGATGCACTTCCGGCCGCGCTGCGGCGCGAGGCGGAGGCGGTTGCGCTGGAGCCGTTTGCGGCGAGCCTCGCCGCCTGGGAGCGCGCGCTGCGGGCATGGCCGTTCTCCCGCGACCAGGTGCGGCTCGCGCTCGCCCCGACCATCCCCCACCACTGCAGCGAAGAGTTCCTTCGGGCGGCGCGGGCCGCGGCGCTCGAGCACGGGGTGGGGTTTCATACCCATCTTGCCGAGTCGAAGGTCCAGGCCCATGCCGGGATCAGGCTCTACGGGATGACCCAGACCGCCTACCTCGACTCGCTCGGCGTGCTCGGCCCCCACTTCACGGCCGCGCACGCGGTGTGGCTCGATCGGGACGACATGCGCCGCATCGCGGATGCGGGCGGAGCGGTCGCCCACAATCCGGGTTCGAACGCGCGCCTGGGGAACGGCCTCGCGGCGGCGCGGGCCCTCCTCGACGCCGGCGTCCGGGTCGGAATCGGCACCGACGCCTGCACCTGCTCCGACAACCTCAACATGTTCGAGGCGATGCGGATCGCGTCGATGGTGTCGCGCGTCCAGGAGCTCGACTACGAGCGATGGCTGGAGACCGGGGAGGTCCTCGATCTGGCCACGCGAGGCAGCGCCGGGGTGCTCGGATTCGACGACGAGATCGGAGCGATAGAGCCCGGCCGCAAGGCCGACATCGTCTTTCTCGACCTTGGGCAGATCAACTACGTGCCCTTGAACGATCCCGTCAACCAGATCGTCCACGGCGAAGACGGCACCGGGGTCGAGTCGGTCATGATCGGCGGACGCATGGTGCTCGAAGGACGGCGGATGGTCACGGTGGACGAAGCGAAGCTCGCGCGCGATGCGCAGGCTGCGGCCGAGCGTCTCGCCGCCGTCAATGCCGGCGCGCGTGCCGCGGCCGAACGGCTCGAAGGCGCGGTGGGGCGGTACGCGCTTGCGTGGTCGAGAGAGGATTACCATATCGAGCGCCATGCCCGCTGCACGCTCGAGTAGGTCGGTTGCGCCCAACGTCCGGGCGTCACAATCACACCAGGACCCGTCGAGATGAAGAACAAGCTGCGCGGCACCTACACCGTCATCATCACCCCGTTCACCGAGGACGGCTCCGCCGTCGACGAGCGGATGCTGCGCTGGCTGGTGGACTACCAGATCGGGGAGGGGATTCACGGCCTCATCCCGCTCGCGAGCAACGGCGAGCTCCTCTCGCTCACCGACGAAGAGCGCCACGAGGTCGCCCGCATCACCGTCGAGCAGGCGGCGGGCCGGGTGCCGGTGGTGGTGAGCACCACCCACGAGAGCACCGACTTCGCGATCCGCTACACCCGCGACGCGGAGGCGCTGGGGGCCGACGCGGCCATGGTGATGACGCCCTACTACGCCTGGATCGACGAGGAGGAGATCTTCACCCACTTCCGCCGCATCGCGGAGGCGGTGTCCATCCCCATCATGCTCTACAACCACCCGGCCTCGACGGTTCTCGACATGCAGCCCCCGCTCGTCGCGCGCCTCGCGGAGATCGACAACATCTCGTATATCAAGGAATCCACCACCGATACGCGCCGCGTGTACCAAATCAACGAGCTCTGCGGCGACCGGATGACCGTGTTCGCGGGCTATCTCGGCTACGAGTCGTTCATGGTGGG
Source organism: Gammaproteobacteria bacterium (assembly GCA_965223775.1). Lineage (GTDB taxonomy): Bacteria > Pseudomonadota > Gammaproteobacteria > HK1 > HK1 > JAJDXW01. The sequence continues at coordinate 1,478,509 of OZ245021.1, forward strand.
GGCCGAGGGGTGGGTGTCGGTCTGCGCCAACATCATGCCCCGCGAGTCGGCCCGGATGTTCGAGCTCGCGGTGGACGAGGACGACCGGGCCGGCGCCTGGGCGGTGTTCCGGGAGCTGGCCCAGGTGATCGACTGGCTCGGCGACCATCTCTACGCTCACGGGATGAAGGCCGCGTTCCAGCTCCTTGGCCGCAGCATGGGGCCGCCCCGCCCGCCCCGTCTCCCGCTCCCGGCGGCCAAGGTCGAGGAGCTGCGGGTGGTGATGGACCGGCTCGGCCTCTTCGACCGGAAGCTGCCTCCGGTCGCGTGACCGGCGGGCGGGGTCCAGATCCGCAGTAACCGGCCACCACGAAGTAGAGCGTGAAGCTGCCCCCGGTCGCGTGACCGGCGGGCGGGGTCTCCCGGTCCGCGGCGTCGCCAGCCCCTTCGCCGCGGACACGAACGAGAGAAGAGGTTGACCCCGCCGCACCGCGTGGTCCGGGGCGGGCGGGTGCTCGACGGCGACGGCGACGGCTTCGCCGATATCCTGATCGAAGGGGACACCATCCGGGCCGTCGGCCCGCGCGAGCCGGGCGCCCGATCGTGCCAAGCAGAACTACGGATCGCAGGCGCGCCCGCCATCGCCGTCAGATGGGGCGGCGTCCATGCGCCCCCGGATGGCGGCCTTGATGTGGACTGCCACGTCGATGACAGCGGTTTCCGCGGTGACTTCGAGCCGCGTCCGAGAACCGGCTTCCAGGTCGGAAACCGGCGATGCCTCCCTCAAGGATCGCAGCCGGGAGGTCTCCGAAGGGGCGACTGCGACGCATATGATCATGCTCGTCATTGGCGTTGCGCGTGGTAGCGACGTGGCGTAGGGTAGAAAGACCGTTCCTTCTTCTACCTCGGGGATGGCCATGGGCCTCAACATCAAGAATGACGAAACCTGTCTGCTCGCTCGCGATTTGGCGCGGCTGACCGGCGAGACCATGACCGGCGCCATTACCGTCGCGTTGCGCGAACGCCTTGCACGCGAGAAGCGCCAGCGTGACGTGGATGCCCGCATCGAGGAACTGCTTGCCATCGGGCGGCGCTGCGCCGAGTCGCTGGGGCCGGGGCCATCGGCCGCAGAGCATGGCGACCTGCTCTATGACGACCGGGGCCTGCCCAAGTGATTGTCGATAGCTCGGCGGTGCTGGCGATCCTGTTCAGCGAGCCGGATGCGAGGCGTCACGCCGGTGCGATCATGGCGGCTTCGCCGTGCCGCATGTCGGTCGCCAACGTGCTGGAAGCATCCATCGTCGTGGAACGTCGAGGCGGTGACGCGGCAGCGCACGAGCTCGACGCGCTCCTGGAAAGCGCGGAGGTCGAGCTGGTGCCCGTCACGGTCGAACACCTGGAAGCAGCTCGCCGTGCATGGCGCCGCTTCGGCAAGGGCAATCACCCGGCGAAACTGAACTTCGGCGACTGCTTCGCCTACGCGCTCGCCAAGGCGACGGGCGAGCCGTTGCTTTTCAAGGGTGAGGATTTCGCCCAAACGGATATCGAGGCGGCGTGACCGGGCGGGGCTACGTGCTTCGCCGTATCTGGCCAAGTCATCGCGCCGCTCGGGGCAAGGCCGGAAATCTCACGACCTGAACCCCGAGTCCAAGGACCTCGTGATGCGCCTCGCGCCCGCGGTGAGCGCGTTCTGTGTCGGGCTCTGCCGGGAGCCGTTCCACGTTCATCGCTACGCCGACCACGGCGTCGCCTGAATCTCCGCCTGATCTCCGCCTGATCTCCGCCTGACTTCGGAGGTCCGAGCACGGCGTGGAGCCTTCTCACGCCCGCCGCAGTGCAACGATTACATGACGGCGCGGCGAAGGCGCGGGTTGAAGTCGGCCTCGAATTGATCGAGTATCGAGAACGCCGCAATCGGCCGCCACGTTCGCGAGGAGAAACCGATGACGCAGTTTCGCGGAAGCTTCACCGTGATGGTCACGCCGTTTCGCGAGGATGGGCGGGGCATCGACGAGGCGGCCACCCGCCGGTTCGTCGACTGGCAGATCCGCGAAGGGGTGCCGGGGCTCATCCCTCTCGGCAGCACCGGGGAGTTCCTTTCGGTCGCCGACGACGAGCGCACCCAACTCATCGAGATCCTCGTCGATCAGGTGAGAGGACGCGTCCCCGTCGTCGTCGGCACTGCCGCGGAGTGGACGGATGTGGCGGTCCGCTACAGCCGGGAGGCGGAGCATCTCGGCGCCGACGGGGTGATGGTGGTGCCGCCCTTCTACAGCTCTCCGACCGAGGACGAGCTCTTCGAGCACTACCGCCGGATCGCCGAGGCGATCTCCATCCCGATCATGGTCTACAACAACCCCAATACCTCGAACGTGGATCTGCGTCCGGAGTTCGTGGCCCGCCTCGGCGAGCTCGATGCGGTGCGGTACATCAAGGAGTCGAGCGGGGACATCTCGCGGGTGCGGGAGATTGCTCGTCTGACCGAGGGCGGGGTCACCTGCTTTGCCGGCTACCATGCCTACGACTCCATGGTGCTTGGGGCCGACGGATACGTCTCGGTGTGCGGAAACGTCGTGCCGAGGCTCTCCGCCGATGTCTACCGCCTGACGGTGACGCAAGGCAATCCCGACGCCGGCCGGGAGGTGTATCACCGCCTGCTGCCGCTCCTCGATGCCATCGCCGGCGACCTCTACGTATCCGCCACCCGGGCGGGGATGGAGATGGTGGGAATGCCCGCGGGCAATCCGCGCCCGCCCCGCCTGCCCCTCCCCGAGGGGCCGAGAGGCGAGATGCGCGCGGTGCTCGAGGACCTGGGGGTCCTGGCCGCCAAGGCGGCTTGAGGGCCGGGGGGACGGTCGGTCCCCGCGCCCCACCGCCGTGCAATCGAAGTCTTTACCTGAAGGAGTAAATTCCATGCGAAAGCTGATAGTAGCCGGAGCGATCGCCGCCGTAGGGCTCGGGGGGGCGTTGTCCTCGGCCCCGGTCGGAGCCGCCGACATCGTGATCAAGGCCGGGCATTCCCAGAACGCCGGCGAGCCCATGGATCTGGGGCTTCAGATGATCGGCGAGCACCTCGAGAAGGCAACCGGCGGCAAGGCGACGCTCGAGGTCTTCCCCAACATGCAGCTCGGCGGCGAGGTCGAGATGATCAAGCAGGTGCTGACCGGGAGCCTCGACATCACCTCTCCCTCGAATGCGCCCCTCACCAACTTCGTGCCGGAGCTCAAGCTCTTCGACATGCCGTTCCTGTTCCGCGACCAAGACCACATGATCAAGGTGCTGCGCGGGCCGGTGCTGCAGGAGATCAACGCCGTCGTCGCGAAGCGCGGCATCCGGCTCCTCGGGGTCTACAACGTCGGGGTCCGGCATCTGATGACCAAGGAGCCGGTGACGAGCATCGAGGATCTCCAGGGGCTCAAGATCCGCACCATGCAGAGCAAGTACCACATGGCCGCGTGGAACGCCTTCGGGGCGAACGCCACCCCCATCAGCTACGCGGAGCTCTACTCTTCCCTTCAGACGGGGGTCGTGGACGGCGCCGAGGCGGCCAACACGAACTACTACGAGAAGAAGTTCTACGAGGTCGCGCCCAATTGGGGGCAGGTGGGCTGGACCATCCTGACCGCGCCGATCATCATGTCGGAGAAGAAGTTCCAGTCGCTGCCGGCCGACGTCCAGACCGCGCTCCTCGAGGGCGGGGCGAAGGCGGCGGAGTGGGAGCAGGACCACTACGCGGAGGTGGACGCGGGACGCCTCGGGAAGATCGAGGAGGCGGGGGTCACGATCACCGCGCTTGATCCGGTCCCGTTCCGTGAAGCGGCGAAGAAGGTCTACGAGGAGTTCCTCACCGACGAGAACGAGAAGCGCCTGCTCCAGATGATCCTGGATACGATGTAGGGTCGACCCTCGCATCTCGATCCACGAACGGCGGACTGGCCGGGCGAAGCGCAAGCTCGCCCGGCCGCTTCGTCTTGGAGGAAGATGCCTCCTGACGCGAGAAGGGCGGGGACGTTCGAGGTGACGGCGGGGTGAACGCGGCGGGCGCGGTTCTCACGCGGATCGTCGCGGGAGTTCGTCTCGCGGTCGCGGCGCTGGTCGTCGCCTGCTTCGCCTACATGACCCTTGCGGTCCTCGCCCAGGTCTTCGGACGCTACGTCTTCAACTACTCGATCTCCTGGACGGAGGAGACGGCCCGCTACGCGCAGATCTGGGTCGTGCTCATGGGGGCCGGGATCGCCATGCGGCGGGGGCTCCACGTGGCGGTGGATGCGCTCGTGGCCATGCTGCCCCTCGCCTGGGCGCGCGCGTTCAGCCTGCTCGTCGTGGCCGGCGCGCTCTGGTTTCTCGGCGTCGTCGTCTACGGCAGCCTGCCGCTCATCGAGCTCGGATGGCTGTTCGAGACCTCCTCCGTGCTCCAGCTTCCGATGTGGGTCATCTACCTCTCCCTGCCGCTCGGCGCGATGTACTTCGCCGTCGAGCTCGTGGCCCGGGTGGTGGAGCGATGGGACCAGCCATTCGGCATACGCGTCGCCGAGGTGGGAGATTCCGCGTCGTGATCTTCGCCTTCTCCGCCTTTCTCGCATTCCTGTTGATCGGGACTCCAATCGTTTTCGTGCTCGGCATCGCGGCCACCCTGACCCTGCTCATCACCACCGACGTGCCCCTCACCATCGTCTCCCAGCGCATCTACGACGGCCTCAATTCCTTCACCATCATGGCGATCCCGTTCTTCGTGTTCGCCGGAGCGATCATGGACGCGGGCGGGATCTCGCGGCGAATCGTGGACTTCGCCACCGCCCTCGTGGGGTGGATCGTGGGAAGCCTCCTCATGGTGTCGGTGGTGGCCGCGACGGGGCTCGCGGCCATCTCGGGGTCCGGATCGGCGGATGTGGCGGCGATCTCGTCGATCATGCAGCCCGAGCTGCGCAGGCGCCGGTACGACATCGACTTCTCGGCTGCGGTCATCGCGTGCTCCGGCTCGCTCGCCCAGGTCATCCCGCCCAGCCTCATGATGGTGGTCGTGGCCCTGGTGTCGAACCTGTCGGTGGGGGCCATGTTCCTCGCCGGGGTGCTGCCGGGGCTCATGACCGTGCCGGGGCTGCTGCTCGCGGCCTGGCTCCATGCGAGGCGGGGCGGTCCCCAGTACCGGGAGGTGCAGCCGTTCACCGGGGCGCGGCTGCGGCGGACCTTCGTGCGGGCGCTCCCCGCTCTCGGGATGCCGGTCATCATCATCGGCGGGATCGTGGGGGGCGTGTTCACCCCGACGGAGGCGGCGGCGGTCGCCGTCCTGTACGGCCTCGCCGTCGCGATCGGCATCCATCGCGACCTCCGATTCCGCGAGCTGCCGGCCCTCGTGCTGCGGGCCGCGGCCCTCTCGGCGGCGGTGATGATCATCATCGGCACGGCCAGCATCTTCGGCTGGCTGGTGGCGAACGCCAACGTCCCCGCCCTTCTTGCCGCCTGGATCAAGACCGTTTCCGAGCAGCCCTGGACCTATCTCCTGCTCATCAACGTCATGCTCATGGCGGTGGGGATGTTCATGGAGAGCCTCGCCGCCATCCTGATCCTCGTGCCGGTGCTGATGCCCATTGCGATCGACTTCGGGATCCATCCGGTGCACTTCGGCCTGGTGGTGGTGATGAACTTCGCGATCGGGATGGTGACCCCGCCCTACGGAATTACCCTCTTCGTCGCCTCCAGCATCGCCGAGCGGAGCATCGTCCAGGTGTCGCGGCGCATGTTCTGGCCGTGGCTGATGATGACCGCGATCCTGGTGCTGGTGACCTACGTGCCGGACATCCCGCTCTTCCTGCCACGGCTCGTGGGGCTCCTGTAGGCCGCGGCGGATCGAAGGGAGGCGCCACCGCGCCCGACACCGGGGCCATCCGGAACCCGCTTCTGACGCCCCTGCCCGTCGGTCATCCTCCCGCAATGCGACAACCGGTGCGCTGACAGCAGGCATCACCGGTTGCCCGGATGCTTGCCTGTGACCTCGATGGCTTGTCCCGGCGGACAGGGAACGGGACCGCGCCGGGACGGGTGGTCCGCTGTCGAGGGGTCGCGGCGCGGGCGGGCCGGAACTCGCGCCGAGAGCGTCGTCGTTGCCAGCGGCCCTGGCCTTGTCCACGGAGTCAGCTCGAAGCTTCGTGGCCGTTCGGAGAGCGGCCGCCGCGTCACGCAGGTTGTGGGCGCCCAGGGTGCCGCGTTGGGTGTTGACACCTGCCTGAAGAGTGCTAGCATCGTCCTGCAATATTTATCAATGACTGAAATTTATTTCAGACAGCGTCCCGGAAGACGCTGCGCACAGGACTGACAACGCAGGCACTCGAAGGAGGACAGCATGAAACTCGGAAATGCAACGCAGCTCGTCGCGTCCGCCGCGCTCGCTCTGGCGGCGGTCGGTACAAGCACTTCGGCTCAGGCGGACAGCAAGCTCACCTGCAAGCCCGGCGAAACCTACATCATGAACGTGATGGTGTCGGCACACCCCTACTGGGTGCCGGTCTACGAAGGCTTCAAGCAGGCCGCCGCCGCAATGGGGGGGTGCGAAACGGTCTTCTCCGGCACGCCCGACTACGACATCGCCAAGCAGATCGCGTCCTTCGAGCAGGACCTGGTCAAGCAGCCGGCCGGCATCCTGCTCCACCCGATGCAGGCCGACCCCTTCATCGACCCGATCAACCGCGCCATTGAGGCAGGGATCGAGATCGTGACCTTCGCCGCGGACTCGCCCAGGTCGAACCGCACCTCGTACATCACGTCCGACAACGTGGCGGAAGCGAAGTTCGCCGCTGAGGAGATCGTGGCGCAGATTGGCGACAGCGCGGAGTACGCGGTGCTTGAAAACCCGGGCCAGAGCAACCACGACCTTCGCGTGACCGCTCTCATCGGCTACATGGGGGAGAACTACCCCAACATGAAGCTGGTCGGTCGGCAAGCGTCGAACCAGGACAGCAACGCTGCCTATCGCGCGACGGCGTCGATGATTCAGGCGAATCCCAATCTGGGCGCAATCTGGATCCCCGAGGCCGGGTCGGCCGAGGGCGCGGTCGCGGCGGTGCTGGAGGCCAAGGCGAACGTGCTGGTCATGCACGCGGACATCACGCCCACCACGCTCGAGCACATCAAGGCCGGAAACATCCACATGGCATTGAGCCCCAATCAGGGCGTACAGGGCTTCGTGGGTTTCATTGCGACCTTCCTGGCCGCGCACTCCGACCTGATCGATCCCTTCAACGACTACAAGATCTCCGGCTACAACCCGATGCGGATCCCGTACATTGACAACGGGTTTTCGGTCATCACCAAGGACAACGCCGATGCGTTCGACCTGAACGCCTACATGACGAACCGTTGATCCGGGCCGCCGAGGCTCACGAGGAGGCTGTCCGCAGATCGCCCGACAGGCGGCGGACAGCCTCCTCGTTCCGGATCGCTCCGAGCGTTCCCGCCAGCAAAGGCCCTCTCCGCCATGTCTTCCGAAGTCATTCTGAAGATATCGAATCTCAGCAAGTCGTTCGGCGCGGTCCAGGCGTTGCGCGGCGTGGATTTCGAGCTGCGCCGCGGCGAGATCCATGCAATCGCGGGGGAGAACGGGGCCGGGAAGTCGACCTTGATGAACGTGATCGACGGCATCCTTCAGCCGGACAGCGGCGAGATGATGTTCGATGGACAGCCGGTCCGGATCGCGTCGCCGGCCGAGGCGCAGCAGCTTGGCGTCGGATTCGTGCATCAGGAGGTCGCTCTTTGTCCCGATGTCTCGGTCGCCGAGAACATCTTCATGTCCACGACGAGTACCAGTCGCGCATTCCTGCTGGATTACAAGGACCTGCGTCGCCGTGCACGCGAAGTGTTCGCGGAGCTCAGCGACATCGATCCCGATTTGCTCGTGCGTGACCTCTCAATCTCGTATCGGCAGCTCGTAGAGATTGCCAAGGCGCTGACCTTGGACTGCCGGATTCTCATTCTGGATGAGCCCACGGCCGCGTTGACCGATCGAGAGGCGCAAGTACTCTTCGGCATCATGCGCAAGCTCGCCGGTCAGGGCATCTCGATCATCTATATCTCGCACCGCATGGTCGAGATCTTCGAGAACTGCGACCGCGTTACCGTCTTCCGTGATGGTCGATACATCATGACCCGGAACGTGGCCGACATCGCGCCTGGCGATGTCGTCAGCGCCATGGTCGGGCGGGTGATCGAGAACCTGTATCCCGCAAAGCAGGATCCGGCCGAGGCCAGCACGGACGTCGTGCTCGAAGTACGCAACCTGAGCGACGCCAAGCGATTCCGCGACGTGTCGTTCACGCTCCTGCGCGGGGAAATCCTCGGCATCGCCGGGCTCATCGGCGCGGGGCGCAGTGAGATCGTCAAGGGGATTTGCCGCCTCGAGGGCGATGTTGTCGGCGAGGTGTGGCTGAAGGGCCGCAAGCTCGATCTGTCGCACTATCGCGACTGCATCGCCGAAGGCATGGCGTACCTGTCCGAGGATCGCAAGGGCGACGGCGTCTTTGTGGACATGCCGATCGCGGCAAATGTCTCTGCCCTGGCGCTCCCGCAGGTGGCTTCGCGGGCAGGTGTCATCGACGCATCGCGCGAAGCCGGCCAAGCCGAACGCCTCGGGGCACGGCTCGACCTCAAGTACGGACACATCCACAATCCCGTCTCCTCCCTTTCGGGAGGCAATCAGCAAAAGGTCGCGTTGGCCAAGATGCTCTCGGTCAACCCTCGGGTCATCTTTCTCGACGAGCCGACGCGTGGCGTCGACGTGGGCGCGAAGGCCGAGATCCACGGCATTCTGCGCGGACTTGCGAGCGAGGGAGTCGGCATCGTGGTCATCTCATCCGAGCTGCCGGAGCTCATCGGCGTCTGCGACCGCGTGCTGGTCGTGCGCGAAGGCCGGATCAGCGGCCAGGTCACCGGCGACGACATGACGGAAGGGAACATCATGCACCTCGCCTCGGTCACCGGCGCCGAAGCGGGGACCATGCAGTGCGAGAGGTCGTGACCGGAGCGGTCCGCATGTCGGGGGAAGGCGGCAAGCCAGCCGGGCTGGCAGAGATGCTCAAGTCCTTGCTCGGGGCCCGCGAGACCGGGCTGATCGCGATCATCGTGGTGCTGTGCGTGGTGATGTCGTTCGCCTCCCCGTACTTCCTGACCTGGGTGAATATCCGTGCGATGACCCTCGTGTTCGCGGTCGAGGGCATCGTGGTGATCGGCATGACGATTCTGTTGATTGCGGGCGGGATCGACCTTTCGGTCGGCTCGGTGACGGCCCTGGCCATGGTGATCGCGGGCTGGCTGTTCCTGAACGGCGTCGATCCGTGGGTCGCGTCGGCGATCTCCATCGCCGCCTGTACCGGGATCGGCGCGACGATGGGGTTCTTCGTCACACGGGTAGGACTGCACCATTTCATCGTCTCCCTTGCGGTGATGGTCATCGCCCGGGGCGCGTGCCTGCTGGGAACCGGCGGGCGCCCGCTCGGGCTCTACACCCTGCCGCCCGAGTTCAAGTTCATCGGCCAGGGAGCCATCGGCCCGATCCCGGTGATCATCATCGTCTTCGTCGTCTCGGTCGTGGTGTTCGATTTCCTGGTGCGGCGCACCACGATGTTCCGCAAGGTGTTCTACACCGGGAGCAATGAACGGGCCGCGACATACTCCGGCATCCGCACGAAGAAGGTCCTCTTTCTGACCACCACGCTGTGTTCGGCGCTGTGCGGGGTGGCGGGCATCATCTACATGGCGCGGTTCGGATCGGCCCAGCCGACCTTCGGGCTCGGGATGGAGCTGAACGTGATTGCCGCGGCGGTCATTGGCGGGGCCAGTCTGTCGGGAGGCACCGGCACGATTCTCGGGGGGATCCTGGGAGCGATTCTGCTTTCGGTCGTATCCAGCTCACTCACCCTGCTCGATGTATCGGTCTACTGGCAGGACATCATCCGGGGTTCCATCCTGCTCGCGGCGGTGTCCTTCGACCACTACTTCAACAAGCGGCGCGCTTCAGCCTGAGGCGAATGACGAGGAAAGGCCATGGCCGGCGAACTGGAAAGCCTCGATTTCGATCTGGTCCGACGGATCCATACCGTTCTGGCAATGCATTTTCTGGAAGGAAAGAAGCAGTCCGAGATCTCGGCGCTGCTGAACCTGTCCACGGCCAAGGTCAACCGCCTGATCAAGCAGGGCCGTGAATTGGGGATGGTGCAGATCTCGATCAACAGCCCCTACCAGCGCCTGGTCGATCTCGAACAGGAACTGATCGCGCGCTGGTCTCTTGACAGCGCCCTCGTCGTCCCGGCGGTCACCGACAACCCGATCACGACACTGGGCCAGGTGGGCGCCGCCGCGGGGAACCTGTTGATCGAAGCAGTCCGGGACGGAGACACGATCGCGATTTCCGGGGGCAAGGCGGTCCGCGCAACGATCGAGCACCTGTCCACCGATCGGTCCCTGGACGTCAACGTGGCGCCAATGACGGGCGGGGTTCAGGGCCAGCACTATACCGACGTCAACCATCTCGCCACGCTCCTGGCCGAGAGGCTGGGCGGACAGGCCACCCTGATCCACGCGCCGCTATTCGCGGAGACCCCGGATGAACGAGACATGTTGATGTCCGTTCGCTCCGTGCGGGACGTCTTCGATGCCGCCCGCAATGCATCCATTGCCCTGGTCGGAATCGGTTCGGTGGCGGGCGAGCAATCGACCTTCTACGAAGCCCACCCCGCGGTGGAGGACGTTCGCCGGGCGCTCGCGAACAGCGATGTGCGCGGCGAATTCCTGGGGCACCTGATCGATGGCGACGGACGGTTGAGCGATATCGAGTTCAATTCGCGGCTCGTCGCATTGCCGCCAGGGCAGGCGGCGCGCATCCCGACGACGGTCGGAGTCGTGTCGGGGGGTGAAAAGGTCGGTCCCCTCCGAGCGGTTCTGGGGGGCAGGTACATCAATGCCGTGGTGCTGGACGAAGAGACGGCACGCGGCGTCTTGCAGCTTGACATCGAGGGTGCATGAGACATGAAGGGCGACATGCTGGACCGGAAGCTCGGCGACACCGACATCGTTGCATCGGCGGTGGGCCTGGGCACCTGGGCGATCGGCGGGTGGATGTGGGGAGGCACCGACGCCGCTCAATCCATTGCTGCGATACAGGCATCGGTAGACGAAGGGGTGACGCTGATCGACACCGCGCCGGCCTACGGGCGAGGCGTTGCGGAAGAGATCGTCGGGCGTGCCCTCGAGGGCCGTCGCGAAAAGGTGGTGTTGGCCACCAAGTGCGGCCTGGTATGGCACACCCGCAAGGGCAATCACTTCTTCGACGTCGATGGCCAGCCGGTTCATCGCTATCTGGGCGGTGATGGAATCGTTACTGAGGTGGAACAGAGCCTGAGGCGTTTGCGAACCGATCGCATCGACCACTACATCACCCATTGGCAGGACCCCACCACTCCCATCGCGGAGACCATGGAGGTCCTCGAGAGCCTGAAGACCGCGGGCAAGATCCGTTCGATTGGCGCGAGCAACACCTCCGCTGAAGAGCTCGGCGCATACGTGAAGGCCGGCGGGCTCGACGCCATTCAAGAGGAATACAGCATGCTCAAGCGCGACATCGAGACGACCCTGTTGCCCATCTGCAGTGAGCACGGGGTCTCGACGATGAGCTATTCCTCGCTCGGCCTCGGGCTTCTGACCGGGAAGATCGGACCGGATCGCGCATTTTCCGGGGACGATCTGCGCAGGGACAACCCCCGCTTTTCGGTTGCCAACCGCGAGAAGGTTGCCCGGCTGATGGCGTCGATCGCCCCGATCTGCGAGACCCATGATGCGAGTCCCACGCAGGTCGTCATCGCCTGGACGCTGCAGCAGCCCGGCATCACGTTTTCGCTTTGCGGGGCGAGGAACCCGGACCAGGCGCGCGAGAACGCGAAGGCTGGTCGCATCACCTTGACCACCGAGGAGCTCGGGACCATCACCGCATCGGCCGCGGCGCACTTGCGCGACATGGACGGCTGAACCGATGCATTCGTGATGGAAACCACGCCGACCTCGCGCCGGCGAACGGGGACGTCATGCCCAAGGCTCGCCAGGAGAAGCTGGACCGCATCGCCGACGATGGCGCGTTTGACGTCGTTGTCATCGGCGGCGGAATCAACGGTATCGGCGTGTATCGCGAGCTGGCGTTGCAGGGCCTGCGGGTGCTGCTGGTTGAACGATCGGATTTCTGTTCGGGCTGCAGCGCCGCTCCGTCGCGCATGATCCACGGCGGGCTCCGGTATCTCGAGAATGGGGAGTTGTCGCTCGTACGCGAGTCCTTGCGAGAGCGGGACGCACTGCTGGTCAATGCCCCCCACATGGTGCGCCCGTTGCCCACGACGGTGCCCGTTGCATCGCTGACGTCCGGGCTTCTGAACGCCGCGGCGGGGTTCCTGGGCACCGGCGGAAAGCCCGCCGCCCGCGGGGCGGTGCCGATCAAGATGGGCTTGGCGCTCTATGACTGGCTGACACGCAAGCGGCGGGTCCTCCCGGGCCACACGTTCCGCGGCAGGGCGGCGACTCGCAAGGAATGGCCCGCGCTCGGTCCCCGGATTCGCTTTTCCGCAACGTATTTCGACGCCTGGATCAGCTACCCCGAGCGGATGGGAATCGAGCTCCTCCGTGATGTCGAGGAAGTCGCGGACGAATGCCCGGCTCTGAACTACGCCACGCTTTCGTCGGACGGGAACGGGCGGTTCCGCGTGCGGGACAACGCGGCCGGCACAACCGCGCCGCTCACGGCGCGCGCGCTGGTCAACGCCACCGGCGCCTGGCTTGACCAGACCATCGGGAAGCTGGCAAGCGGCAGCGCCCCGAGCACCCGCCTGGTTTCCGGAACCAAGGGCTCGCATCTGATTGTCAACAATCCGGCGCTGCTCGCGGCCCTGAACGGGCACATGTTGCTGTTCGAGAACGACGACGGCCGAATCTGCATCACCTTCCCCTATCTCGGTCGCGTCCTCGTCGGCGCCACCGATATCCGGGTCGATCAACCCGGGCGCGTACGCTGCGAAGAGGACGAGACCGACTATCTCCTCACGTCGATCAAGTTCCTGCTGCCCGAGATCGAGGTCTCACGCTCCGACATCGTCTTCAGCTACAGCGGAATCCGCCCCTTGCCGCGGAGCGACGCCGAATTCACCGGACGGATTTCCCGCGGCTATTCGGTGCGCCGGCTGGACGGCGAGCCGCCGCAGTTTTGCATGATCGGCGGCAAGTGGACGACTTTCCGGGCTTTCGCCGAACATACGGCAGATCTGGTGCTGCAGGAGCTGGGCGCGGACCGCCGATGCAATACGCTCGATCGGCCAATCGGTGGCGGCAAGGACTATCCCGCGGAACCCGGGATGCTGACCGATCAACTGGTTGCACGCTTCGACGTATCACCTGATCGCGCACAACACCTGGCCGACCACTATGGATCCGCGGCGTCGCGGGTGCAGGGCCATTGCGCGCGGTTTGAGGCCGAGGCGTCGCTTGGCCCCGGTTGCCCCTACACGCGGGGCGAGATCGACTTCCTGGCGCGCAACGAGCTCGTGCTGCACCTGTCCGATATCGTCTTGCGGCGCACGGCACTCGCCATTACCGGCGCGTTGGACGCCGGCAAACTTGCCGCAATCATTGAAACCATGCAGCCGGCGCTCGGCTGGAGCGAAGACACTGCGGCGCGCGAGAAAGAGACCTTGTTGGCGGAGCTGGAGACTTATCACAACGTCCTGTCCACCCGCCTCTCCAGCCCCGGCGAGCTGAAGGAGTAAGACCATGCGCACAAGCCCCAAAGCCCGCATGAACCGGATGTTCACCGGCGGCGGCTGCCTCGATGTCGCCATCGACCATGGCGTATGCAACGAACCCGGCTTTCTGGTGGGGCTGGAGGACATGGCCGCGGTCGTGGATACGCTCATTGCCGCGAAGCCGGACGCGATTCAGATGGCCTATGGTCAGGCGGATCTCCTGCAATCGCGATCCGAGAAGGACAAGCCGGCCCTGGTGATGCGGATCGACATGGGCAATCCCTACAACGACGTGCGCCACCGGGTCATGTGGTCGTTGCTGCAGAACCACGACAACCCGATCATCGGAGCCCTCGAGATGGACGCAGCGTGCGTGGTCGTCAATCTCTTCATGCTGCCCGACGAGCCCGATTTGTTTCGTCAGTGCGTCGAGAACATCTCGAAGGTGCGCGCGGCGTGTCACGCCTGCGGAATGCCGCTGATGATCGAGCCGCTCGTGATGTTGCCCAACGAGGTGCGCGGCGGCTACCAGGTCGACGGTAGTGCCGAGAAGATCACGACCCTGGTCAGGTTGGCCTCGGAAATGGGCGCGGACATCATCAAGGCGGATCCGACGGAGCATCCCGAAGACTTCCATCGAGTGGTCGAAGCCGCGCGCGTGCCGGTGCTTGTGCGCGGCGGCGGCAAGGAGGGCCTCAAGAGCGTTCTGGAGAAGTCGGCCGTGCTGATGGCGCAGGGCGCGAAGGGCATGGTCTATGGCCGCAATGTCTATCAGCACGACAACCCACGGGCCGTGGTCGCGGCGCTGATGGCCATGATCCATCAAGGTGTCTCGGGCGAAGAAGCCTGGGACATCTACCATCGTGGTTGAGACGTCGCGATATCTCCTGGGTCTCGATGCGGGAAACACCGTCATCAAGGCGGTGCTTTTCGACCTCCGGGGCCGGCAGGTCGCGAGCCGGTCGCTGCACGGGCAGTCATCGTGTCCCGAGCCAGGCCATGTCGAGCGTGATCTCGACGAACTGTGGGCCAACGCCTGCACCGTGATCCGCGGTTGTATCGCTGGCGCCGGGATCGCGCCCGAGCAAATCGTCGCAATCGGATGCGCGGGCCATGGCAATGGCTTGTATCTGCTGGACGGAGACCAACGACCCCTTGTGGGGATTCAGTCGCTCGATACGCGAGCGGCCGGACTTGCAAGGGAGCTGTCCGCACGGCACGGGGATGCGCTGCACGCGCTGTGCCTGCAAAGGCCGTGGCCTTCGCAAACGGCGGTCCTGCTCGCCTGGATCAAGCGCGAACGGCCCGAGCTCTATCGTGCGGCGCGCACCGTCTTGCTGTGCAAGGACTTCATCACGCACAGGCTGACCGGTGTGCGGGTGAGCGAGATCTCGGACATGAGCGGCTGCGGGTTGCTGCGGATGCCCGACTGCGCCTATGACGAAGCGTTGCTGGCGCTCTATGGTCTCGAGGACGCGCGCGAGAAGCTCCCCCGGCTGATCGACCCGTCGGATATCGCCGGGCACGTCACCGCTCGCGCCGCCGCCGGACTTGCCGAGGGCACGCCCGTGAGCGGCGGTTTGATTGACGTGGTGTCCAGCGCACTTGGCTCGGGCGTCTCGCGTCCTGGACAAGCCTCCATCATCCTCGGGACCTGGAGCATCAATCAGGTCCTGTCGGGCGAGCCTCTCGTCAACCCCGACATGTTCATGGTCGCGAGCTTCGGTGCCGGCCGCTACGTGAATATTGAAGCCAGCGCGACCTCCGCCGCCAACCTGGAATGGTATGTGCGTGAGTTCATCGAACGAGGCACGCATTGCGACGCGCCCTTTGAATATGCCAACGCGAGCATGGCCGAGGTAAAGCCGAAGCGTGACGATCCCTATTTTCATCCCTTCCTCTTCGGCTCCGGACAGGGGGCGGAGTTTCGCGCAGGGTTCTACGGACTGGCCGGCTGGCATGGCGAAGGCCATCTGCTGCGCGCACTGTTCGAGGGCGTTGTCTTCGAACATCGGCGCCATATCGAGGTCCTGGCCCGGGCGGGCATCACGATCGACCGCGCGGCCCTGTCCGGCGGCGGCAGCCGAAGCCCGCATTGGCCGCAGATGATGGCGGACGCCTTGGGCGTTCCGATTACGGTAGCCGAGTGTCAGGAAACCGGGGCCTTGGGCGCCGCGATCGCGGCGGGAGTCGCCGCGGACATCTTTGCGGACTACGAGGCCGGCGTGACCGCGATGACGAGGGTCGGTCAGATATTTGAACCTGTTGCGGCGATGCGTGCGCACTATGATCATCGCTACCGGACCTATCTGTCGCTGGTCGAGGCGATGCGTCCGTTCTGGGCAGCGCAGGAGCAGCTTGTGTCACCCAACCCGGGCTAGCCGCGGGACGCGGGGGCGGGTTGTGGGATAGAGTTGCGCTGGCGCCGGGGGCATGCATGCGCAAGCGGTCCCGGGGCTGCGCGTGCCCGAGAGAACGACAGGACCTGTCTCCCCAATGGCTGCGAACAAAGAGCAAGCGCCGTGTCGCATCGGCTTCGACATCGGCGGTACCTTCACCGACTTCATCCTGGTCGGCGGCGCGCAGGGCCGGCTGCATCTGCACAAGTGCCTGACGACGCCGGAGGATCCCTCCATCGGGGCGCTCGCGGGCCTGTCCGACCTGCTGGCGGCGGCCGGAGTAGAACTCGAGGACGTCGGCCACGTCGTGCACGGCACGACCCTCGTGACCAACGCCATCATCGAGCGCAGCGGCGCGCGGCTCGGGCTGCTGACCACCCGCGGCTTCCGGGACATCCTGGAGATGGGCACGGAGCAGCGCTACGACATCCACGATCTCTTCCTGACGTTTCCCGAGCCGCTGGCCGCGCGCCGCGACCGCCGCGAGATCGGAGAGCGTGTGAGCCGCGATGGCGCCGTGCTCGAGGTGATCGATCCGGATGCGGTCCGCCGCGAGGTTCGTGAGCTGGTGGAGGACGGGGTGGAAGCGCTCGCGGTCTGTTTCCTGCATGCCTACAAGAACCCGGTCCACGAGCGGACGGTCCGCGATCTCGTCCGGTCCGAGTTCCCGGGCCTTCCGGTGTCCATCTCGAGCGAAGTGCATCCGCAGATCAACGAGTACGAGCGGTCGTCGACCACCGCCGCGAACGCCTACGTGCAGCCCCTCATGTCCGCCTACGTCCGCAAGCTCGACCGGGTGCTGCGCGAGCGCGGCTTCGGCGGGCGTTTCCACCTCATCCAGTCCTCGGGCGGCCTGACCGCTCCGGAGACCGCGGAGGCGCTGCCAATCCGGTTCCTGGAGTCGGGGCCGGCGGGGGGCGCGCAGGCGAGCGCCCTCGTCGGTCGTGCGATCGGGCACGCCGACCTCCTCTCCTTCGACATGGGGGGCACGACGGCCAAGGCATCGCTCATCCAGGACGGTGAGCCGGATATCGCGCCCATGCTGGAGGCGGCGCGGGTGCGCCGGTTCAAGAGGGGAAGCGGCCTCCCGGTGCACGCCCCGGTGATCGACATGATGGAGATCGGTGCGGGGGGCGGCTCGATTGCTTGGGTGGACGAGCTCGGACTGCTGAAGATCGGCCCGGGGAGCGCTGGCGCCGAGCCCGGCCCCGCCTGCTACGGGCAGGGCGGGGGCCGGCCGACGGTGACGGACGCGAACCTGCTCCTCGGATACCTCGATCCCGGCTACTTCCTCGGCGGGAGGATGGCGCTCGACACCGGCGCCGCCGAGTCCGCGATGGCGGGGCTCGCCGCGGAGCTCGGCCTGTCGAGCGAGGAGGCGGCGTGGGGCATCTTCGACTTGGTGAGCGAGAACATGGCGGGGGCCGCCCGCGTGCACATCGTCGAGAAGGGTCGCGACCCGCGCCGCTACGCGATGGTGGCGATGGGCGGAGCGGGGCCGCTGCATGCCGCGCGCGTCGCCCGCAAGCTCGGGGTGCGCGAGGTGGTGGTGCCGCCCGCATCGGGAGCGGCCTCGGCCCTCGGCTTCCTCGTCGCCCCCGTCGCCTACGAGGCGGCCAGGTCGTGGCCGATGCGGATCGCGGACCCGGACTTCGTTGCCGTCGAGGCGCTGCTCGGCGAGCTGGAAGCGCAAGGGCGGGCGCGCTTGGCCGAGGCCGGGGTGGGAGGCGGCAATTCGAAGGCCGCTGCGGTCACGAACGATGCGACCGGCGGATATCCCGGAGCGGTGGGTTCCGGAAGAGAGCCTGCACCGGGGATCTGCCCCGAGGCCGGTGCGCAGGGCTCCGTCACCGTGCAGCGGCAGGCGGACATGCGGCTCCGCGGCCAGATGCACGAGATCTCGGTCCCGCTTCCCGCCGAGCCTCTCTCGCCGGAGAACCTCCCCGAGGTGATCGAAGCGTTCACCGCGGAGTACCAGCGCCGCTACACCCACCTCTACGACGGGGCCGAGATCGAGGTGCTGAACTGGCGCGTGGTGTGCACCGGACCGGCCGCGGACGTGCCGGCTCAGCTCGCCGGCGCAGGCGAGGGGGGCGACGGCGGCGACCGCCGCGGAATGTCGGGCACCGCCCTCAAGGGCCGCCGCCGGGCCTGGGTGCCGGGGCGCGGCGCCTTTGCCGGCGTGCCGGTCTACGACCGGTACGCGATGGGCGCCGGCACCACGGTCGAGGGTCCGGCAATCGTCGAGGAGCGCGAAGCGACGACTATCGTCCCGGATGCCTGCACCCTCGCCGTGGACGAGGGCCTGAACCTTCGCCTCTCCCTCGCCGAGACCGTGCCTTCACGGATCGTCGTCGGCGCGGATACCGCGCTCGCGGAGGCGGTGGCCCGTATCGAGGCCGACCCGGTCGGGCTCGAGATCATGTGGAGCCGGATGATCAACATCGCGGAGGAGTGCTGGCAGACCGTCATCCGCACCGCGTTCTCCCTCATCATCGGCGAGGCGCAGGACTTCGCATGCGAGATCCTCGACGCGGGCGGACGGCAGATCGTCCATTCCCCGCGCGCCATGCCGGTCTTCAACCTCACCCTGCCGATCGCGGTGAACGCGATGATCGAGCGCTACCCGCCGGAGACCCTGAAACCTGGCGACGTGCTCGTCACGAACGATCCGTGGCTCTGCGCCGGGCATCTCTTCGACATCGCCATTGCCGTCCCGGTGTTTCGCAAGGGAGCGGTGGTGGCGTTCTGCGGAGTGGTGGGCCACGTTTCGGACATCGGAGGCACCAAGGACAGCCTCCACGCGCGCGAGATCTACGAGGAAGGGTTCCAGATCCCGCCCATGAAGCTGTTCCGGGCCGGCGAGCCCAACGAGGACCTCTTCACCCTCCTCGCCGAGAACGTCCGCCGCCCCGACCAGGTGCTGGGCGACGTGCACGCCCTCGTCGCGTCCGGGCTCACCGGGGCCGAGCGGATCGGCGAGTTCATGGAAGAGTACGGCATGCATGATCTCGAGGCGCTTGCCGCGGTGGTGCAGAAGCGGGCGGAGGCGGCGATGCGCCGGGCGATCGCGAGCCTCCCGGACGGCCGCTACGAGCACCGGGTCGAAGCGGACGGGCTCGACACGCACTTGAGCTTCCCCATCCAGATCAGGATCGAGGGCGACGAGATCGAGGTCGACTTCGACGGAGCGCCGCCGCAGATGGATCAGGGCGGCAGCAACTGCACCCTGACCTATACGAAGGCGCATGCGACCTATCCGCTCAAGTGCATCCTCTCCCCCGAGGTGCCGGGCAACGCCGGTTGCTACCGGCCGATGAAGGTGACCGCGCCCGAGAAGAGCATCATGAACTGCGACCGGCCCCTCGCGGTGAACATGCGCACCCGTACCGGGTGGTACATCGCGCCCAACGTGTTCGGCGCGCTGGCCGAGGCGGCCTCGGGCCGGGTCCAGGCATTCACCGGCCTGCCCGCGAGCGCGCTCTTCTACGGCGTCGGCCCGGACGGCCTCTTCTACAGCGACCACCTGTTCCAGGGAGGAGGCCAGGGCGCCTCGGAGCACGGCGACGGGCATTCGGCCCTGCTCTACCCGACGAGCGCGGGGAACACCTCGGTCGAGCTCTTCGAGACGCGGGTGCCCGCACTCGTCGTCGAGAAGGCGTTCATGGCCGACAGCGGCGGGCCGGGGCGGCGGCGGGGCGGGCTCGGCCAGGTCATCTCGGCCCGCAAGCTCGAGAACGACGGGAAGCCGTGCCAGGTCGGGCTCTATCCCATTGGGGTGTTGCGGCAAGTGCCGGGACTCTTCGGCGGGAGGCCGGGCGGCCGGTCGGGCGGAAGCGTCGGCCGGTTCGACGGCGCGGCGCGGGACGTCGGCGTGGGTGCGCTCTCGGTGCTCGAGACGGCCGCGGAGTACGCGGAGCTGCGCGTCGCCGGCGGCTCGGGCTTCGGGGACCCGCTTGAGCGCCCCGTCGAGGCGGTGCAGCGTGACTTCGACGCGGGCTACGTGACGTCCGAGGGCGCCGAGCGCGACTACGGCTGCGTCGTCGGAGCGGACGGCGTCGTCGACCGCGCCGCGAGCGAGCGCCTCCGCGCCCGCCGGCGTGCGGCGCCGGCAGGGACGCCCGCGGGGACGTCGGACCGGCGGTGGGAGCCGGAGACGGAAACCCGGCCCGGACCCGTCGAAGCCGACTGAGCCGGCGCGGCAACAAGCCGGCGGTTGCCGACGAGGAAGCGATGCGGCTCGGTGTCAGCCTGAACATGCACGGTCCGCAGCCGGCGACCGGCCGGTCCTACACGGGCGCGATGCGTACCGCGGAAGCGGTCGGATTCGACGGGGTCTGGTTCTTCGACACGGTCGGCCGCGGCGCCTTCCGCGTCGACCCGGTGAGCGCCATGGCCGCCGCCGCCGCGGTGACCGAACGAATCGAGCTCGGCACCTGCATCCTGCAGGTGCCGTTGCGCCGGCCCGTCGAGCTGGCGCATCGCATTCTCGGCGTTCACTACCTGTCGGGCGGGCGCGTGCGGCTCGGCGTCGGCGCGGGCTCGACGGAGGCCGATTTCAAGGCAACCGGAAACGACTACCGGGCGCGGTTCCGCTCCCTCGGCGAAGCGCTGCCGACCATGCGAGCCCTGTGGCGCGGCGAAACGGTGGGGGGGGCCAACCTGACGCCTCTCGACCCGGCCGAAGGCGGCCCGCCGGTCTTGGTCGGAAGCTGGGCGGGGAGCCGCTGGATACCGGTCGCCGCGAGGGAATATGACGGATGGATCGGCTCCGCCCACTTCGCCGACATCGCGACCCTGAAAGAAGGGTACAAGCGCTTCAAGGGAGAGGGCGGCGGCCGGACGGTCGCAGCGAACATCCCGGTCGACTTCACGGCGGGCGGCGGGCCACTCGCGGACGACGACTACCTCGATCTGCGCTGCGGGCGGGAGGAAGCCAGGGCGCGCCTCGGCCTGCTGGCGGAGATCGGTTTCGACGACGCCGTGGTCACCGTCACCGATTTCTCCGAGGATCACATGGCGGCGGTGCGCGCGCTGCTCAGCCGATTGCCCACCTGATTCAAGTCACCTTCAAGGGAGGTCACCATGAGTTCCGTCTATCTGTTCTCGGTCACCCCGGATACGCCGCCGGTGCAGACCATCGAGTCCGGTGAAGAGGTCTCGCTCGTCGTTCGGGGCGCGTTTGCGGACGTCGAGGACATCCGCGACGTCCCGACCCCGTTCACCCCCGCCTGCGACGGGCACCCGCTCGCTCCGGTGTCCGGACCGATCCACGTCAGCGGGGCCGAGCCCGGCGATGCGGTCCTCATCGACATCCTGAACATGGACGTCCACGCGGACGGGATGACCGCGATCCTGCGCGACTTCGGCGTGCTGCGGCGGGAGTTCGGAGAGCCCAAGATCCTGCATTGCCCGGTGCGCGACGGCCAGGCGTGGTTCGCCGACCGCATCCCGCTGCCGCTCAACCCGAATCTCGGCACCGTCTCGACCATGCCGCCGGAAGGCTACAAGCCCTCCTATGCGGGCGCCTACGGCGGCGACTTCGACCAGAAGGACGCAGCGGTTGGCAGCCGCATCCATCTGCCGGTCATGGTGCCGGGCGCGATGGTCTTCTTCGCCGATCCGCATGCGGCGATCAGCGACGGCATCATCACCGGGACCGGGGTCGAGTGCACCTCGACGGTCACCGCGCGGATCAACCTGGTGAAGAACCACCGGGTGGAGCATCCGATCATCGAATACAAGGACTCGATCCAGTTCGTGGGTACCGGCCCGTCGGTCGAGGCCGCGACGCAAGCCGCGGCGGAGCACGCGGTCGGCTACGTCACGGCGGGGACCGATCTCGACCGCGAGCAGGCGTACATGCTGCTCAGCATCATCGGGGAGCTTCGCATCGGCACGTCACCGCGCCCAATCATGGCCGCACGGCTGATCGTCCCCCGCGACACGCTGGCACAGACCGGTTGGGGCGGGCCCGTCGCGCCCTGATGCCGGACCTGAACCGGGACGATCTCCTCGATCGTCGCCTCCGCGCCGGCGGTGAGGCAGGTGTCGCCGACGCCGAGAGCTGCGTAGTACGCGCCGTACTACGGGCGTGGAGCGGAAGTTGTCGGCGCCGACGGCAAGACGGGAGCCTGCGCGGCCCTCAAATCGATACCTGATTACGCACAAAGCTCAGGTTGGGGCGGCCGGTTTCCCGGGAGCGCGGGCTTCCAGCCCGCGGGCGGTCCATGCGGGCTGGAAGCCCGCGCTTCCCAGGAGGCCCACGGTCCCTCGAAGGCGGCGATCCCGGGAATCCCGTGCTCCCAACCTGAGCTTTGTGCGTAATCAGGAATCGATGTCTCGCGGTAGTCTCGAGGAGTCATTCCGTTGATAGCCGTTCGTATATCTTCAAGTTGCAACTGAATGCGCGGCCATGAAGTGGAAAGCAGGACGAGAACGGCCAGTTGTCTTGCGGCAAGGTTCTGCTGATACCGGAGATGCTGATCCGTGGCAATCAAGGGTTGGTAGCCATCCTCCTCCGCTCGATCAGGCAGCTCGCCGTTATGCAGATTGGACCATCCACGTTCGAACGCGGTGTCGGTCGAGTGCCCGGTGAGCTGCCGTCGCAGAGGCACGGGGGTGCCCTGATCAAGCGGAATCCTCAAGGCTGAAGAGAATCCGTCAACGACTTCACCTCGTGGTCAAGAACCGCCTCCACCTTCCAGCCATCGACGCCGGGAAACCATTCCAGGAACTGTTGTACCGATGCGCCATCCTTGAGATTCTCGAAGAGTGTGGATACGGGCACCCGCATTCCCCGAAACACCCAGGCCCCACTGACCTTTTCCGGATGCCGTTCAACCGCCGGGCACTCTTCCCAGTTCGTCATGTGGTCACCCCACGTTGTTTCCGCCGCCAGTGATCACGTAGCCACCACATTGGACGCCGCCGACGCTCGGTACCTTTGCTGTCGTGACGGTCCCGGCGGCGATACTACCGCCGCCGCCACGGCGGCTGTACGAGTTCATTGAACACTCCGTTCGCGGTACGGCGGCCCTTCCCATCGCCATGGCATTGAACAGGTGGAGTGTCAGCGCCAGCCTGCCTTCCACGCCTCGAGCTCGCCAGGCAAGAGGCGGGCGCGGGCGATGTTGCCTTCGTGCAGGTACATGAGGTCCGTCTCGACGAGCTCTGCGAATCGGCTCCTCTCCTCGACCGGCACCGTCTTCGCCGCTCGCTGCCGGATATGCGCTCCCGCGGCCCTTCGGTCCATTCCACCGGTGACGACGGTCCGGATTGTCTCCACGATGAGCGCGCGGTGCCGTAACCGAAGCGGATCGGGTTCGCCAAGAGACTGCCGAATCACCGAATAGCGGGCGCAGGAGCGTTCATAGGCCCAGCAGAATACGTCCCGCAGGAGTTCTATCCGATTGAGTTCGTAGACCCCCAGCAGACCGTCCACGTACGCCTGGGTCGGGACATCGACGAACGACAGCGGGCAGAGGTTCCCGCGAATGAATGGCAGGTTGGCGGCAAGCCGAGATACCCGCTTGTTCACATCCAGGAACGGTTGCAGGTACGGGAGCTGCACGAGAACGAAGAACGCCTGCTCGAACGGATCGGGAATGGCGGCGGCCTTGTCGAGGATCTGCTGGAAGCATTCCTCGATGAGCTGCGGTACCTCCAGGGGATGGTAGGACGACCCGCCGATGTCGACGCCGGTCGAACGCAGCCGACCCCACGCACCGGAGTCCGCGAGCAGGTTTTCCGCGAGGAGGGCGTGCAGGTTCAGGATGGTGTAGCGGTTGAATCCGACGTGCTCGGCCCGCTCGACCAGCAGGTCGATGGCGGCCTTGTGGTTCAGGATCATCTGTGTTTCGCGGGCATCGTTGCCTTCGGCGGCTTCGCCGAGCTCGATCAGCCGCTGCGTGTCGAGCAGCGAGTAGGTATTGCCTTCGAGGCGGCTCGAGTTCCAGGACAGATCGATCAGCAGGCGTTCGTGGACCTTGCGCGCATACGTGCCGGCGGGGCGCTCGCGGTCCGGAGAGTCTCCGAGAGCGAGGAGTCGTTGCCGGACCGCCGCCGGGAGATACCACGTCATGCCGGGGCGGTAGTCAACGAGGAACTCCCGGCGATAGCCGACCGGCCGACGCGCCTGGATGGGTGCCCGGACCGCCCGGCTGATCGCCGCTCCTTCGGCGGAGACCGGAATGTGGTAGTCGGCCGCAGCCGGCGCCCGGGTTTCGGCTGAACGCGCGAACGACGTGCCCTCGCTGCTCGGAATGCGGTAGCGCGTACCCGGACCCCTTCCGTCCCGGATCAGGCGCCCCTCCGCCACGAGTGCGGCGAGTCGCCGTTGCAGCGTGCGCCGGACGACGCTGATATCGAGAGTGCTGCCGACGGTGTCGACCGAGCCGCCTTCCGGAAGCCGGGCCACGGCGTCGACTATTGCCTGGAGCTTCGCCTCGGAAACGTGCCTCGCCATCTGCGCGTCACCTGTTTTTCTGGCGCAATCACCGCGTTTGCGCCAAATTTTGGCGCAAAAGAAGTCATTGCGCCACTTGAAATGGCGCGAAGTGCCCTTCACCGCGCCATTTCGATGAAGTGAGGCCGGGTTCCGGGAGCGGCTCTGAGAGGCTGGCATGTCGCGACGCCAGTCTCGCGATGCCAGCACGGCGATGAAGATGTCGGATTGTTATTTTAAAATTCGAACATTACTTGATCTAAATCCTAAAAATTGCATAATAATCGGCCAGATCGAGGACCCGATACGGGATGGGTGGGGTACGCGAGGCGACAAGGGCGAGTCGAGGAACATCTCCTGGAGCGAGAAGTGACTATTGAACCGATAGGAGATCCTGGCGAGATAGCGCGGCAGGCGTAAAGAGTTCACGTGATGGTAGGTGGCGTGCAGGGAGCGCGTGACGTTGCCCAGGAACGTAGTGACCCAGGAAAGAGCGTGGACTTGGGTGCTTGCTGGACCGCCCGTGGTCGCGATCGGCTGATGAAGACAGCCAGCGGGCTGCACGGCGGAACAGCGCCCCGATGCGGCGCACAGTACAAGGGTGGCCGGATCGAGACTGAATAGCGGATGGATTGCACTGATATCTACGAGTTGGCACTCGGCCGGGACAAGTCCCCGGATCGCTGGCAACGACGATTTGCGGCGGGCGATTGGCCCGAAGTCCTGATTGCGCCAACAGGCTCAGGCAAGACGGCGGGGGTTACGCTCGGCTGGGCGGCGCATCGGATACGTGATCCGAGTACAACGCCCCGCCGGCTCGTCTGGTGCCTTCCCATGCGGACGCTCGTCGAACAGACAGCGGACGCGGTCAGGCAGTGGTTTGGCAGGCTACGCCGAAAGACAGCCGAAGGGATGCTTCCGGAGCCCGATGACATCCATGTCCTGATGGGCGGCATCGAGGCTGCACGTTGGCTCGAAAACCCTGAACGCCCGGCGGTCATCGTCGGAACCCAGGACATGCTTCTCAGCCGTGCACTCATGCGGGGCTACGCATCTTCGCGCGCGATCTGGCCGATGGAGTTTGCGCTGCTTCACGAAGACACGCAGTGGGTGTTCGATGAAGTGCAGCTCATGGGGGCGGGTCGCGCAACGTCGGCTCAACTCGAAGCCTTTCGACGAGGTGAAATGATCGGAGCCGCAGAATCTTCCCGACAGCCGCGTTGCCCCGCACGCAGCCTCTGGATATCCGCCACGCTTGATCCGGGCTGGCTCAGGACGGTGGATTACCGCGCACCGGTCGAAGATTCGATCTGTCGGGTCGATCCGCAGTCGGAGGACGATTCCCGGCTTTCCCGGCTCGCGACCGCGAAGAAGACATTGAATCTGGCCTCCGGGGTGCCCGCTTCTTCCCGGCCCACGGACATCAGCGCCTACTTGAACCAACTTGCCACCGAGGTCCTCGACGCCCATCGCGAAGGTCGCATGACCCTGGTGATCGTCAATCGGGTGGCACGGGCGCAGGAACTCTACACCGCGCTCGTCAAGGAGCTGAAGCAGAAGCCCGGAAATACGCCGGAGCTTGCGCTGGTCCACGGTCGATTTCGTTCCGTTGACCGGCGAAGAGAGATGGACAAGGTCGTCGGGGAGAGCGGGTACGGGGAGGGCCGCAACCTGATTGTGGTGGCCACCCAGGCCGTAGAGGCCGGCGTGGATATTTCGGCGGCGGTCTTGTTCACGGAACTCGCACCCTGGTCTGCCATGGTGCAACGATTCGGCCGCGCGAATCGCTTTGCGGAGCTTGAGGACGGCGCTGATGTCCGCTGGATAGACCTCCTTGCCGATGTAAAGGACGACAAGGCTGCCGAGGCTCTCTCGCTTCCCTACTCGGTCGAAGACCTCAAGGCCGCGTGCGAGCGGCTGAACCCGCTGACCGACGTTGCGCCCGTCAACCTTTCCGCGCCGGGTGACATCGACCCGCCGCAGCGCGTGATTCGCCGGAAGGATCTTGATGATCTCTTCGACACGGACTCGGACCTCACGGGCTTCGATGTAGACATCTCTCCGTATGTCCGCGACGCAGACGATACGGATGTCCGAGTCTATTGGCGCGATCTTTCCGTCATCGGCACTGAGCCGCCACGTCCACGCGCGGACGAGCTCTGCGCCGTCCCCATCGGAGCTGCCCGCAATTGGTTGAGGAAGGCGCCAAAACGGGATGATGCCCAAGTGTTCATTCGCGACCCTCAATGGCGGCGCGGAGAGGAATGGACAGGGACCACACCGCCTGGCTGGATGCGACTGAGCTTCGACCAAGACCCTTGGCCCGGCCTCACGCTGCTGGCGGGGGTGACGGCGGGCGGCTATAGCAATCGCACCGGCTTCACGGGCGATCCGAAAGATGTTCCAAGGCCAATCGTGGGAGCCGACGGCACGACCACCGATTCGACGGAGTCTCTCCTCCCGGCGGCGGGCGGCGAAGCAGACGGACACGACGAGGATCCATTGAGCGAGATCGGCGTTCCGGTGCTGTTATCAGCACACCTCGGACACGTAGCGGCAGAGGCGGAGGCGCTGTGCAATGCGCTCGCAGTGGATGCCGACACCCGCGCTGCGGTGGTCCGGGCTGCACGCTGGCACGATGTCGGCAAGGCGCACGATGTTTTTCAGAACACGATGCAGCGGGGCCTCGGTAACCGAGGAACCGAGAGCGACGTTCCCCTCGCCAAGACCGTCAACCGGAGTCGTCACGAACGGCCCTTCTTTCGCCATGAACTCGCCTCCGCACTCGCTCTGCTCGCCCACGAGGATTGGTCCCGGAACGCCGATCTCATCGCGTATCTGGTGGCCGCTCATCACGGCAAGGTAAGGATGAATCTGCGACCGTTGCCAAGCGAGCGTCCTTCGTTCGACGGCGACCGCGCCGAAGCGCGGTTCGCCCGTGGGGTATGGGAGGACGATGAGCTGAGGCCGGTCGATCTCGGGGGCGGCGAGCGGTGGGCAGGCGGCCGCCTGACGCTTTCGGTGATGGAACTCGGCTGGGACGAAACCACAAGGGAAAGCTGGACGGAGCGTACGCGCGATCTGCTGACCCGGTTCGGTCCGTTTCGTCTTGCCTGGATGGAAACCCTCGTGCGACTTGCCGACTGGCGAGCTTCCGCCAAGGAAAGGGAAAGGTGCTACGGTGACGAGTAAGTTCCTGATACTCGACGGTTGCACGCCGACCCCCCTCGCGTCCTATCTGAAAGCACTCGGCATCCTGCGTCTGATCTCGTCCGACGCGAATCACGTGAGCGGCCGGGCGGCCGACCCCAAGGCGCGCGGCTGGTGGGAGAACGAGCGCTTCCATCTGCGAACTACGCTCGATAGAGATGCCCTGTGCCAGTTTTTCCTGGCCAGCTATGCGCCGAGCCCGATCATCGCACCGTGGAACGGGAGGGCGGGATTCCTTGAAGGTGACGCCGGTGCGGAATCGTCTCGTACGGGCGCTGAACTGACAAGCGCAATTCAGCAAGGTGGAAGTCCACGATTCAAGAATATGCGACAAACCATCAGATTGCTGCGCTGCAATAAAATCTTGCGCGACTATGACAGGTCTCGTGCAAGAGAGAAGTTCCTGAACAGAGATTTGAAGGAACTGGGGGGTGAAGAAAAGGCACGCACCGAAGAGCAACTGAAGTGTGCGAAAAGGCAGTCAGCGGAGTTCAAGAGTTTGTTGCTGCCAACGTTGAGAGCCACGACAGAGGCTGATCACCTTGCCTACATCGATGCGTGCTACGTCCTTGCAATGGAAGAAGTGGCCGCTCCGCTTCTCGGTTCCGGAGGTAACGATGGCAGCCGAGACTTCGGCGTGAACTTTACCGAGTGCTTGAACCAGTTGTTTGGACTCGACGATGGAATTCCAAAGGCGACTGCGGCCGAGCAGCTTGAGGCGTCGTTGTTCGGGACAAGTCAACGCTTGGGATCGTCCGGATCGATGGGTCAGTTCAGTCCGGGACAGGGGGGCGCCAATGCGACGACCGGATACCAAGGCGACAGCCCACTTAACCTATGGGATGTCGTGTTGGCAATGGAAGGGACTGTGGTGTTCGCCGGCTCCCTGACCCGGCGTTGGGGCGCTACAAGCGGCGCCCGAGCTGCTTTTCCATTTACATTCGAATCAGTCGGCGCAGGGGCGGGTAGTCTTTCTTCCGCCGACCCTAACCGTCCACGTGGGGAAATCTGGACGCCATTGTGGCGCAGACCCGCGAGGTTCTCGGAAATTGTGGCGGTCTTTGCCGAAGGCCGGCTCACTCTGGGACGTCGTACTGCCGGCACGGGCCTGGACGCCGCTCGATCAGTGGCGCTTATCGGACAGTCACGCGGAATCAACGGCTTCGAGCGCTACTCGCTCATCCGACCCGACAGCAAGATGCCCTATCAGGCGACTCCGCTTGGCCGGTTCAATGTACCCGACCGGCCTCGCAGGGATCTGATTGAAGATCTGGAGGTCGGCGGCTGGCTGGAACGAGCACGACGGATTTCTGCCGGAAAATCTACTCCTGCTCGGTCGACCATGCGTCGGTTGGAGGATGCTCTGTTCCAAATGACGGATGTTAGTCGAGCCCATGATGGCACACGCAACGCATTGATAGCTCTCGGTAGATTTGTCCAGTGGTTGGTGACCAATTCCAAGGCGCGGGAGAGTCTGAGTCCGCCCCCGCTCCTTTCCCCGGCGTGGGTCTGGGCTGCGGATGACGGATCGCCGGAGTTCCGAGTTGCGGTAGCCCTTGCCGGGCTCGGGGTCCCCTTGTCTGACACGGGCGGTCCTGAGTCATTGGACGCGCGCAACGGTGGGAGGGTCGACACGGCGCAAGAGGCGAAGACATCGAACGCGCCGTCGATGGCCCGCCACTTCGCCCCGATCAGCGCAGGCAGTTTTTCCGACGGACACCGCTTGCGGCAGCGCCGTCGCTGGTCCGACAGCACGACCGAGCTCAACGTAGTATGGGGGGCAGGAAGTCTCGTCTCCAACATGACGGTGGTGTTGGACCGTCGGCTTGTTGAGGGGGGAATACGTGGCCTTGATGACAAGCCACTCGCCAGCGCAAGTCACACTCGTCTGGCCGATGTCGCGGCGTTTCTCGCAGGCGATTTCGACGATGCGCGCTGTGCCGCGTTGCTCACCGGGTTGATCTGGGCATGGCCGACGCATCTGCATACAGGACGCGGGGATGTACAGGCCGCTCCGGCGCCGTTCACCTACGCGGCACTCAAACCCGTCTTCACGCCGGATCGGACTCTGCGCAGAATTGGCGCTATTGCTGAGACGGCACGACTACCGGTCCCGCCGGGACTGATCGCGCGACTGCGTACCGCGGGCGGTAGCCGCGATGGACGGGCAACGGATGAGGTTACACGCGCCGCGCTGGCTCGTGCCCGTGCGTCGGGTCTTCCGTCTCCCTTCGACCCGGCTCGCGCGGGAGGCCGTCGCGGCCGAGCGGAAGGCGGGCGCCTCGGAGCAGGGCTCCAGGCCGACCGCCTCGCTGCCTCGCTTCTCATTCCGATCAGTGACCGTGGGCTGGTGAACTTGGTCAATCGCGCCTATCCCGGCGTCATTCCCGAAGACAGAGTCGAATCTGCGGAGGACATCTGATGTCGCTTGACTTCTCTCTCCTTGAGAACGAGCCACGCCTGCTCTTGAAGGCTCACCTCAAACCGGTACAGGGCTGCCGATTCCAGCCGACGGGATTCCCCAATCTCGGCCATGCTCGCTATCAGTCCCCGGACGGTAATGGGCAGATGGTCCTTGTCGAGAGCGCGCAATCGATGGCAAATCGCTTGGAAGCCGTTTGTTGGGATGAGGTAGCGGATGATTGGGTCACGCCGCTCAGGGGTCTGCCATACGTCAAGGTCGTCAAACGTGATGGAGACGATGTGGAGACTGTCACCAATTCTGTCCTAGAGGCGCATCGCATTAACTCAGAATACATTGCAAGATCAGACGAATTCAAGAAACAAGTCGTCGAGGGAGTCATCAAGTTCCAAAAGAACCGACCATTCAACCTCCGAAAGCAACTCGTACCGGCGTTGTTGAGGTTCGATATCAATTCGTTGATTCACGGTGTGTTCCTTGAAGAGGTCGCGGGAGTGATTAGGCTGCCACGGACGTTGTCGGCGTTCATTGAAGCCAGTGATGCAAATGTTGCGGCTAGTGGGGGTGTGAAGTTCAATCGGGTGGATCCATCGTTGAAAGAGGGCGAGGGTAACGTACCCTACACTCGTGACGAGTGGGTCGCCACCAGCATCACCTCCTATTTCAACCTCGATCTGCGACAGATCCACGCCTTCGGCCTCGGCGTTGAAGCCGAACGGCTGCTGATCGCGTTGGCACTGTTCAAGATTCGCAAGTTTCTCGAAGTGGGCCTACGCCTTCGTACGGCCTGCGATCTCGATCTGGACGGTATCACGGTTACCCGCCCTGAAGAATTCGAACTCCCGGAACTCACCGGTCTGGAAGGAGAGCTTCCGGGACTGATCGAGGCAGTCCGGTCAGGTGGACACTTCGGGGAAACCCCCGTTCTCACCGTCACCTATAAGAAGTGAGGCCATGTTTGCACTCCGCCTCCGCTTCCCCGCGGGTCGCTATCACGCGACGCCTTGGGGCCGGAATGTCAATGAAGCCGACGTGGCTTGGCCGCCGGAACCCTGGCGGTTGCTTCGCGCGCTTATCGCCGTCTATTGGCGCAAGGGCGACCACCAACGCTGGTCCGAGAAAGATCTTGGGCACCTCATCGACGCACTCACCGAGACTCCACCCGTATACCGCTTGCCGGAGGGGGCGGTCCACGCGCACACCCGCCATTACATGCCCCAGTCGCGCGGCAAGACGACCTTGATTTTCGACGCCTTTGTCCGGTTGCCGGAGGAGGGAGAGATTGTCGTAGCGTGGCCCGACGTAACGCTAAATGCCGAACTGTTCGCGTTGGCCTCCGACCTTGCTCTCTCCGTCGGTTATCTGGGACGCGCCGAGAGTTGGACGGACTGCGAGGCTCGCGCGGATTGGTCTGGCGAGCCGAACAGTAGCCCCATCGAGACTGGATTCTCCGGGGATGCAGTACGGGCCCTCGCACCCCTCTCACGTACCGCATACGTGGCCGAGCGCGAACGTCTGATGGAAGCGCAGCGGCAGCGCATCTCGGCAGCGGCTACAAGACCGCTCTCGGCGCAGACCCTCGAAGCACGGACGGCCAAGGCATTTCAGAGCAAGAGGAGCGGAGCGGATACCCTGCCGCCGAGACTCGTCGACGCGCTCACGCTTGACACGGCCGACTGGCAAGACCGCGGCTGGGCTCGTCCGCCGGCTGCTCGCGAAGTCCTCTACGCACGTGACAAGAAGGCGGCGATCGGCGTGATACCGCGCGTCTCTTCGCGCCGAACTCGTTCACACTCCGACCCGGATTCGCCCACGGTCGCGCGATTCCTCGTCGCCGGCCGCCCTCGGCCTCGTGTTGAAGACACGGTGAGGATCGGGGAACTCATGCGGGTCGCGACCCTCTCGCAATTTGGCTGGCACCAAAACGGCGTATCGGGTCGGCGAGTGCCGAAGGCGACGTGGCAAATTTCAGGTCGCGGGGCCGATGGCAAGCCGCTTCGGGACCCGTCTCACAGCCACGCCTTCTGGCTCCCGGAAGACGCGGATTCGGACGGGCTGATCGACCACATCTCGGTGTTTATCGCGGGCGGAATCGACCGGGATACTCGCGCCAAGCTCGACCGCATCACCCGCCTCTGGCTGGAACCGAAACGGCGGGTGGAGGACGGCGATTCCGAGGTTGCAAGCTCAAAGGAATGGCGGCTGGCTCTTGAAGGCTTCGGCAAACCGGATGACTTTGCCGGGAGCGCACGGATCTTCGGACCTTCGAGTCGGTGGTCGAGCGCTACGCCATTCTTGGCAGCGGGTCACCTCAAGGCTGGTGGACACGCGACAGAATTTCGGCGCCTCGTCAAGAGGATGGGCGTGGACAAGCGTTTCGGTTTCGATGCCGCTGAAATCGCGATCTCCGAATTGCAGGAAGTCTCGTCAGGAAGCACCGTGCGCCGGGTACTCCATTTCCACCGATTCCGCTCTCGCGGCCGTGAAGCGCAACACGACACGGCTGGCGTCTTCCTTGAGGTCGTCTTTCCGGTACCCGTGGACGGTCCACTTGCACTCGGGTTCGGAAGCCACTTCGGTTTGGGGCTTCTTGCCCGCGATTGACCGACTCGGCCGACCAAGTGCATGCGGAAGCGACGCCAAGTCCGAGGTTGCCGGGTGAACTCTCGTACTCCGCATGCAGGATGACAGCGAGCGGACGTTGAGTGCCTTTGGGCATGAGGACCTTCCGCGCGCAGTGGCGCTTTCCGAGAATGGCTTCATCATCCGGGACAAGGCCGATCGCTGGATTGACCAGAACCTGAACGCCCGGTAGATCGAACCCCTCATAGAAATTGGTAGCCCGGATACGAGGAGCTGCGGAGAGCCCCGCTGACTCCTCTACTGGCCGGGGACTTCCCGAGCATTCAGCGGTCCAGGTTGCGTGTGAAGATACTCGGACTGCCGGATTCCACCTTTACGAGCCGGATAAAGTACCATATATTGTGCTATACATTCGTTAGTGCTCATCTTTTAGACCGAAGTTCCTGGGGATTTTGGGGTCAAATCGAGGGTAAGTCATTGACGTAGATCGAAAAATGCCGGAGGGAGGGTGATTTTTGTTCCCATGTATATTGAGAGATATCATTGACATGGTGGATTCGAATTGCTATCTTCGTTCCCATGTACATCGAGACCGTCCCCAACCGCAACTCCCGCCCCGCGATCCTCCTTCGCCAAGGCTGGCGCGAGGGCAAACGGGTGCGCAAGAAAACGCTGGCCAACCTCACCGACTGGCCCTCGGAGAAGGTCGAGGCACTGCGCCAAGTGCTCAAGGGCCGCCGACTCATCGCCCCCGAGGACGCCTTCACGGTCGAACGTTCCCGACCGCACGGTCATGTCGAAGCGTTGCTCACCGTTTGCCGGCGCCTGGGACTGGAGCGGCTCATCGCCGCGAAGCGCTGCCGCGAGCGCGACCGGGTGCTGGCGATGGTGCTCGAACGGTTGCTTCATCCCGCCTCGAAGCTCGCCACTACCCGGCTGTGGCATTGCACGACCTTGGCCGAGGAGCTCGGGGTCGGCGACGACGACGAGGACGACCTGTACGAGGCGATGGACTGGCTGCTCGAACGCCAGGAGCGAATCGAGCAGCGCTTGGCAAAGCGCCATCTGCACGAAGGCGAACCGGTGTTCGCCGACGTGTCGTCAAGCTACTACGAGGGCCGCACCTGCCCGCTGATGCGCTTCGGATACAACCGCGACCGCAAGCGCGGTAAGACACAGCTCGTGTACGCCGTGCTGAGCGCCCCCGGAGGGTGTCCGGTCGCCGTCCAGGCGTATCCGGGAAACACTGCCGACCCGAACACCGTCCCGGACCAGGTGGTGAAGCTCCAGGAGCGCTTCGGGCTTGAACGGGTCGTGCTGGTCGGGGACCGGGGCCTGTTGACGCAGGTCCAGATCGAGCACCTGAAGCGCCACCGGGGTCTGGGATGGGTGAGTGCGCTGAAGTCGTTGCAGGTGCGCGCCCTGGTCGAGCAACACGCGTTGCAGTTGTCGCTGTTTGACGAGCAGAACCTGGCCGAGATCGTCTCGCCGGACTATCCGGGCGAGCGCTTGGTGGCGTGCTACAACCCGCTGCTGGCCGAGGAACGCTCGCGCAAGCGCGAGGAGTTGCTGGCCACGACCGAGGCGGGGTTGGAACGCGTCGCACGCGAGGCGGCGCGGCGCACCCGCACGCCCCTTGGGGCGGCCGAGCTCGGACGCAAGGTCGGGCGGGTGCTGGGGCGACACAAGATGGGCAAGCACTTCGAGTGGGAGGTCAACAACGCCCGGCTGCGGTATCAACGCAACGCCGAGCGGATCGAAGCCGAAGCGCGTCTGGACGGGATCTACGTGCTTCGCACGAGCGAGCCAGCGACGCGGCTGTCGAGCCACGACACGGTGCGCACCTACAAGGGGCTTGCGGACGTGGAGCGCTGGTTCCGCACCCTCAAGGGCCTTGAGGTACGGGTACGGCCCATCCGCCATCGCGAGGAGCGCCGGGTGCGGGCGCACCTGTTCATATGCCTGCTCGCGGGCTACGTGGAATGGCATCTTCGCCGTGCCGTGGCGCCGTTGCTGTTCGACGACGAGACGTTGGACGAGGCGCGCCGCACGCGCGATCCGGTCGCCCCGGCCAAGCCCACACCCCGGGCCCGTAAGAAAAAGGCGCGCCGGCGCACCGACGACGGATTGGCCCTGCACAGCCTGGATACCTTGCTCGCCGAACTCGCGACGCGCTGCCGCAACACCTGCCGGGTGTTGTCGGACCCCACGGCTCCGGCCTTCTCGCTCCTCACCGAGCCCACCCAGACCCAACGGCGCGTCGCCGAACTCATCGAAATGTTCCCAGTACCGGGAATCGCCTGAAGCTGAAAATACGAACGACTGTCAATGAGTTGTTCTATCTCAACGCAGGGAACTTCGGTTTAGAACATGAAGTCCTCTCGATCCCAACAGGCTCTTCCCCTCGGCGTCAGGCGTGCGCTGAAGAAGCTGGGGCTGGACCTCTCGGCCGCTCGCCGGCGCCGGCGGCTGTCCATGGCGCTCCTGGCCGAACGGGCGTTCATCAGCCGCAATACGCTGACGCGGGTCGAGAAGGGCGATCCCGGCGTCTCGATGGGCATCTATGCCTCGGTCCTCTTCGTCCTCGGAATGGAGGACCGGCTGGGAGATCTGGCGGACGCCGCCAACGACCCGGTAGGGCTCTCCCTCGAAGAGGAACGCCTTCCTCGACGTATCCGCACGGCCCGGCCGAAGCCATCGAGCGGCAACCATGGAACGTGAGGTCCTCGTCTTCATGGATCTGCCCGGTGCGACCGTCCCGGTGGGGAAGCTCTGGGCACGAACGCGCGGAGCCCGGGAAACGGCGTCCTTCGAGTACGACCCTTCGTGGCTGTCGCACCCGCACGGCTTCGGCCTCGCTCCGGTGTTGCCGCTGGCGCGAGGGCCGTTCCACACCGATGGTCCGTTGTTCAACGCCTTCACCGATCCTGCCCCGGATCGCTGGGGTCAGACTCTCCTTCGCCGCAACGAGCGCCGGAGCGCCCGCGTGGAAGGCCGCCAACCGAGGACCTTGCGCGCCATCGACTTCGTGACCCTCGTCGACGACGAAGCACGACTCGGCGCGCTCCGCTTCCAGGATCCGCGGACCCGGCGCTTTCTCACCTCGACGGGCAGGCCGGTGCCGCCGCTGGTCGACCTTCCCCGCCTGCTCGGGGCCGCAAGCCGGATCATGGGCGACGAGGAGACGGACGAGGACCTGCAATTGCTCCTCGCTCCAGGGACTTCGCTCGGCGGTGCGCGGCCCAAGGCGTCGGTGCGGGGCGAGGACGGTCACCTGCTGATCGCCAAGTTTCCGCGCCGTGATGACGACTGGCCGGTGACTCGCTGGGAGGCGGCGGTCATGGGGCTTGCCGAGGCTGCGGGGGTCGAGGTCGCGCCCTGGCGGCTGCAGCTTGTGTCGGAGCGCCCCGTTCTGATGGCTCGCCGTTTCGATCGCCGTCAAGGTGAGCGAGTTCCCTTCCTCTCCGCTCTCACCGCCCTCGATGCATCGGATCATGAAATGCGAAGCTATCTCGAGATCGCCGAGTTCCTGCGTCGCGAAGGAGCGATGGTGGACGAGGATCTTCGCCAGCTCTGGCGGCGGATCGTGTTCAACATGCTGATCTCAAATACCGACGACCATCTGCGCAATCACGGCTTCCTTCGCGCGCGGAAAGGCTGGCGACTCGCGCCGGCCTACGATCTCAACCCCGTGCCGACCGACGTGAAGCCGCGCGTCCATGCACTCGCAATCGACGAGTTCGACGGGGCGGCGTCGCTCGACACGGCGTTTCGGATCGTGCCGATGTTCGGCATGGCCGAGCGGGCCGCCCGCGAGATCGCGGCGGAGGTGGGTCAGGCGGTCGGGCGGTGGCGCGATCGCTCGGCACGCCTCGGAATAGCGCCAAATGAGATCGAGAGGATGTCAAGCGCCTTTGAGCACGAGGACCTTCGGGCTGTGACATGAGCGGTGAGCTGCCGGGGTGTATGCCCCGCGCAGGGAATTGCCTCCTCACCAGGACGATGGGCAGATGCCCGTGCGCCGGAGCAGCATCCACGCGGAATTTCGTTTACCGTGGCGGTCTTACCGACTTGGCTCGGTTCGGGCATCGCGCTCTCGCTCCGCGGTATCGGATTCTCCGGGGTTCCTCCCGGCTGGTGAGGTGCTGACGTGGTGACCGGGAATGCCTGACCCGGCGCGCGGCGTCCGAAGAGACGAAACGAGAGAAGAGAGTCATGTCCAATCAGCTCCTGTTTGCAATACTGCCGCCGATCGAAGACGACGTGCATGCTTGGGTTGAGCGGCTCAAGGACGAAGTGCCCGGGTTCGATGTGGTTGTCGCGGAGGACGATGCGGCGGTGCACGACGTCGTCGCGAAGGCCGATGCCGCCTATGGTTGGGTGCCCCCGGAGGCGTTGCCGGCGGCGAAGCACCTGCGCTGGCTGCAAAGCCCCTTCGCCGGGCCGTTCCAGGGCTACTACTATCAGGAGCTCATCGACCATCCGGTGGTGGTCACGAATCCGCGGGGCATCTACTCCGACCACATCGCCCACCACATCCTGATGTTCATGCTGGCGTTGTCGCGTGGGCTGCCGTACTGGATGGAAACGCAACGGGACCGCCGCTGGGATCAGGCCGCCCGCAAGCACGGCTACGTCAATATCGTAGGGTCAACGGTGCTCATCAATGGGGTCGGCGGAATTGGCGCGGAGACCGCGCGGTTGTGCTCCGCGCTCGGCGCAAGGGTCATCGGAATCGACCCGCGTCCGGAACATGATTGTCCGGCGGAGGTCCACGATCTGTGCGCGATCGATGACTTGCTGCCCGTCGCTGACTTCGTCATTACGACGGCGCCGCACACGCCGGAGACAGAGTTCATGTGGAACGCGGACCGCTTCCGGCGCATGAAGCCGTCAGCGTACTTCATCAACATCGGTCGGGGAATGACCGCCCGCCTCGATGATCTGACCGACGCGCTGGCGGAAGGGGAGATCGCGGGCGCGGGCCTCGACGTGTTCGAGATCGAGCCGCTGCCCGCGGAGCATCGACTCTGGACGCTGGAGAATGTGCTGTTGACGCCGCATGTCGCGGTGGCCGACGCGGAGGACATCGCCGAGCGGCGGTATGCGTTGTTGGCGGACAATGCGCGTCGTTTCCTGGCCGGCGAGCCGCTTCGCAACGTCGTGGACAAGGCGCGCTGGTACTGATTCGCCGCGTTGCGTCGGTCTGAGGCAGAGCCTGTATGGCGATCGTGCTTCAATGAGGCCCCGGCGAATTCGCCGGGGAATGCGTCGGGCTCACACACCAGGCGGTCTACAACTGGCGGCTTCAATGAGGCCCCGGCGAATTCGCCGGGGAATGGCGGCGGCCTTTCCACTTCCCCTGGCGGCAGGAGATGCGGCTTCAATGAGGCCCCGGCGAATTCGCCGGGGAATGCTCGAACTTCAAGACGGTCACGGTGCGAAATCCGCGCACGCTTCAATGAGGCCCCGGCGAATTCGCCGGGGAATGTCGAACGAGGGCTCGTCCGGCGATCCGAACGCATGGGGCTTCAATGAGGCCCCGGCGAATTCGCCGGGGAATGCATGTCCCTCCGGTGCTTACCAGTGGCGAGAATATGCGCTTCAATGAGGCCCCGGCGAATTCGCCGGGGAATGTTCGTCGTCCCAAGCGGTTGAATTCTGGCATGGGACGCACCGGTTTGCGAGCGCTGCCGCCGAGTGGCCTGGTCTGCGGGCGGGCAGCGGTCGGTTCGGGCTTCCGGGTTGTCAAAGAACGGCATGCTGCTCAACGCGTTACGGCGTTTCGAGCGCTGGCCGACGATCCGCGTGCACCGGAGCGCTCGTACGGCAGCCGGCAGGCTTGAAGGCGCCTCGCTAGACGATGATAGCTCTCCGCTCCGGTGCTTCATAGCTCTTGCCGAGGCTCTCCACCCGCGGCTCGACCTGGCCTGCCGGCCCGAGGTCCAGGATCATGACGTGGTCTTCCGACGGCTTGATGGCCTCCTCCAGGCGTTCCGTCATCTCAAACCGCCGGCGCGCGGTCAATCGGCACTGGAATACGGAAAGCTGGAGCCAATGGCCATAGCCCTTCATCGTCTTGAATACTTTCTGCCATCGCTTGCGGTCGGCGATGTCGTAGGCGACCACGTAGAGCCTTTCACTGGCCATGGTCTACCTCGGGAGGTAGTGAGGGTAGGTCCGGATCTCGCCCTGCAGGTAGCGAGCCAGTAGACGAGCCTGCACGTCGATCAGTCGCCGCATGGAGATCCGATAGCCGAAGACCGGATGGGTGGTCTCCTGGTCCATTCGCCGCTCGTAAGCCGCGATCAGGGCCTTTCGCCCGCCCGGGTTGAGCGCCCACGCCGGTCCGTTGGTGGTGAAGTCGTCGATCCGGACCTCGCCGTTGTTGATCACCTGTAGCGCGCAGGAGTCGGCGATGATCGGTCGGAACGGCTCCATCAGGTCGAGGGCGAGGGCGGGCCGCCCATGGCGGGGGCGGTGGTACAGGCCCATGTACGGGTCGAGACCCACCGTCGCGAGAGCGGTGAGCAGGGTCCGTGTCAGCAAGGAGTAGCCGAACGAGAGCAGCGCGTTCACCGGGTCCGTCGGCGGGCGACGCGTCCGCCGCGCGAACTCGAACGCCGGCAGGTCCCCGGCGGCGGCCGGAGCGAGCATGGCCCCGAAATGGCCGAAGTACGCCGCCCCCGCCTCGCCCTCGTATCCGAGGAGGCGCGGCTCGTCGGGAGCGCTACGCGCGTGCTCAGCGATCCGCCTCAGACTCGCGAGAACCCGATCCCGGTCGTCTGCCGGGCGATCGGGCCGCCAGTTCCGGCGGAGCATCGTCCGCGTGTTCCTGATCTTGGCCGCCACCAGCTCCCGCGAGAAGGACATGCGGCGTCGCTCGTCGGCGGCGACCCGGAACTGTGCCTCGCGCACCGCGACGTTGCGGTTGCCGGTCCCGACCGTATGCCCGAGCAGCCACCCGCCCGACGACATCCAGCTCACCGGGATCTCGGCGCGCATCAGGGCGTGCAGGGTCGGGGTGGTGACCCCGACCGGCCCGAGCAGGGCGACTTGCGACACGTCGATCAGCGGCACCTCGACCTTCTGCTCGTCGGCTTCGACCACGAGCCGCTCCCCCTGCTTCCGGACCCGCGCGCCCGGCGTCTGAACGTAGAGTGGAAGGGCAGGGTCGTCGGCGGGGTTGAGCGGACGGGGCGGCCGGCCCCTGTCGAAGAAATTCGTCTCGTCGGGAAGACAGATGCCGGCGAGGGAGCACCGGGTGCACTTGGGGCTGTCTTCGAGGGGCGGCGGCCGGCGGCCGGATGTCGACGCGAGTCGA
Organism: Gammaproteobacteria bacterium; assembly: GCA_965223775.1. Lineage (GTDB taxonomy): Bacteria > Pseudomonadota > Gammaproteobacteria > HK1 > HK1 > JAJDXW01. Next base: position 1,518,635 of record OZ245021.1, read on the forward strand.
AGCTCCGAGATCGCCGCCCGCGTCCGCTCGCGCAGCTCCTCGTCGAAACGGACGTAGACCCGCTCGCGCGATCCCGCGAACCAGAGCGCGCCCTCCGTCACCGTATATCCGTTGTCCTCCAGGATCAGGCCCTGGGCGCAAAGCTGGACGCGCTCCGGCTCGTAGGCGCCGGCCGCCACGTGCGGCCGTTTGCCCTTCTTGAAGTCGACGGGAACGACGCGGTCGTCCTGCGCCTCCACGACGTCCATCTTCGCGATGATTCCAAGCGCCTCGGAGGAAAGGGTGACCGAGTTCGCCCGGGCAAGCTCCTGGTCGATCTCCTCCGGGGCCGGAAGCGTTCCCCGCTCCGTATCGACCCGGCGATGGACCCGCCGGCCCTGGGCGGTATCGCCGGTGTCCGCCCATTCCCCCTCCACCCATTCGAGATAGGCGAGCCTCGGGCAGTAGACCCACTCGTTCACCATGCGGACGGGGACGAGCACTTCCTCCTCGCCCCGCGCCGGCGCGAAGAGCGGGAGAGAGATCTGAGAAGGTGCGCTCATGGAGGTGCACTCATGTGGTGGGCTTCCTGCGCCGGCTGCGGTTGATCGGGGCCTTGGGACTATCCGGTTTCGCTTGCCTGGTCGGATGGCGGGTGGCTCGAGCACGGCCCTCGATCGGCGACTCCGGGCGACTCCGTGCGACTCCGGACGACTCCGGGCGACTCCGGGCGACTCCGGACGAGGCCCCCGGCCCTGTCGGGGCAGGGCTGTTTCACGCTGGCCGGATGCCGGCCTTCAGGGAATCAATATCCCATAATAGTGCATTTCATAATTCAATCATGCACGTTTGCGCTTCCATACGGCTTCGGATCACACAACCCCGGCCTTTGGACCCTTGACGTCTCCCCGGGTCCGTCGCGTGAAATGACCCTGCTGCCGAGCTCCCTTATGTGCTTCAGGCGCCTGCATGTACCTATAATGCCGGAAAGCGCTCCCGGTGGGCGTGCATCGTGAGGCGGTACGACGATGGCGGAACGAAGCTTTGCGAAGGAGGTTCGGACCCTCGGGCTCGGCGAAGGCGACGTCTTCCACGGCGAGGGCATCCTCGCGGTCGCCAAGGCGCTGCTCCAGTCCGGGGTGTCCTATGTCGGCGGCTACCAGGGCGCGCCGGTCTCCCACATGATGGACGTCTTCAACGACGCCCGCGAGATCCTCGACTCGCTCGGGGTGCACGTCGAGACGTGCGCGAACGAGGCGGCGGCCTGCGCCATGCTGTCCGCCTCGATCAACTACCCGGTGCGCGGCTGCGCGGTCTGGAAGTCCACCGTGGGGACCAACGTCGCCTCCGACGCGCTTTCGAACCTCGCCTCCGCCGGGGTGACCGGGGGCGCCCTCATCGTGGTCGGCGAGGACTACGGCGACGGCGCGAGCATCATCCAGGAGCGAAGCCACGCCTTCGCCATGAAGTCGCAGGTGTGGCTCCTCGACCCCCGCCCGAACCTGCCCGCGATGGTGCGTGCCGTTGAGAAGGGCTTCGAGCTTTCCGAGGCGAGCAACACCCCGGTGATGCTCGAGCTCCGTATCCGTGCGTGCCACGTCCACGGAAGCTTCGCCACCAGGGCGAACCGCCCGCCCACCTACTCGAGCCGCCGGTTCCTCGAAGGTCCCCGCTTCGACCACGAGCGCATCTGCCTCCCGCCCGCCACCTATCTGCAGGAGCAGAAGAAGGTGAAGGAGCGATGGCCGGCCGCCATCGAGTTCATCCGCGAGAGCGGCCTCAACGAGCACTTTCCGGCGTCCGGCCCGGACGCGATCGACGCCGTCGGGATCATCACCCAGGGGGGGATGTACAACGCGGTGCTCCGCGCCCTGTCGCTCCTCGGGTTCGCGGACCCGACGGGAAGCTCGCGCATTCCGATCTTCGTCCTCAACGCCACCTATCCCCTCGTACCGGAGGAGATCTCGGGGTTCTGCGCGGGCAAACGCGCCGTGGTGGTGGTGGAGGAGGGGCAGCCCAACTACCTCGAGGAAGCGATCGGGAGCCTTCTTCGCCGGGCCGACGTGAACACGAAGCTCGCCGGGAAGGGGCCGTTCCCGATGGCCGGCGAGTACACCGGCGAGGTCGTGCTCCGCGGCGTCGACGCGTTCCTTCGCGACTCCCTCGGACACAACGAGGCGCCCGATCCGGGGGTCGTTGGGGCGGTGGACGACGCCAAGCGCCGCGCGGCCGAGATCCTCGCCGCCCCGGTCCCCGGCCGCCCGCCCGGATTCTGCACCGGCTGCCCGGAGCGTCCGGTGTTCAGCGCGCTCAAGATCGTGCAGCGCGAGGTCGGGGAAATGCACGTGAGCGCCGACATCGGCTGCCACACGTTCGCCACCCTGCCGCCCTTCCACATCGGCAACACCGTGCTCGGCTACGGGCTCGGGCTCGCAAGCTCGGCCGCGATCAGCCCTCACATGGGCAAGCGCACCGTCAGCATCATGGGCGACGGCGGGTTCTGGCACAACGGACTCACCACCGGGGTCGCGAGCTCGGTGTTCAACAAGTCCGACGACGTGCTCATCGTCATGAACAACGGGTACACGTCCGCCACCGGCGGCCAGGCGATCCCGTCGACCCGGGTCGGCGGGGGTGCGAATGGGCGTGCGGGTGTCAACGTGCACTTCGAGGAGTCGGGCCTGGGCGCCAGCCAGACTATCGAGGCCGCCCTGCGCGGCGTCGGGGTGAAGTGGGTTCGCCGCGTCCGGACCTACTCCGTCGAGAAGATGGTGAAGACCCTGCGCGCCGCCCTCACCGGCAAGGCCAAGGGACTCAAGGTCATCGTCGCGGACGGCGAGTGCCAGCTCATGCGCCAGCGCCGCTACCGGCCGTGGTTCACCCGGCGCCTCAAGGCGGGCCGCCGGGTAGTGCGCACCCGGTTCGGGGTGGACGAGGACGTGTGTACCGGAGATCACTCCTGTATTCGGCTCTCCGGCTGTCCGAGCCTCTCCGTCAAGGAGAGCTCGGACCCGCTTCGCACCGATCCGGTCGCCCACGTCAACAACGACTGCGTGGGATGCGGTCTCTGCGGCGAAGTCGCGCACGCCGCGGTGCTCTGCCCGTCGTTCTTCCGGGCCGAGGTCGTGAACAATCCGTCGGCCTGGGACCGGCTCCTCTACGGGGTGAGGAGCCGGGTGATCGGCGCGCTCGCCCGCGCCTGACGCGGGAACCGTCATGGCCGACACGACCCCGAATCCGGAATCCGCTCCCGGCCCGGATTCCGGGTCGCCGGAAACCGTGGGGCGCGCCGCCCCCGCCGCGGCTACCGCCGGCCCCGCCGCGGCTGCCGCCGCCCCGAGCTCCATCTCCGGTCCCGAGGACCGCGCGGCGGCGGAGCCCCCCGAACGTACCTGGACGGTTCTCATCGCGGCCCTCGGCGGCGAGGGCGGAGGGGTGCTCTCGAGCTGGCTCGTGGACGCGGCTTCGACGGACGGGAGAAGGGTGCAGGCGACGTCGGTGCCCGGGGTCGCGCAGCGGACCGGCGCCACCACCTACTACCTGGAGATCGGCCTCCGGCATGGCCGTGGTGACGGCGAGAGTGGCGGGGGCGGCGGCTCTGCGCCGGGCGACGGCGCGGTCTTGGCTTCTGATGGCCCCGCCGCCGGCGGCGCCCGGACCGGCACTGCCTCGCCGGACGATTCGCCCCAGCGAGGCTCGGCCTCCACCCCCGACTCCGTCGCCACCTCCACTTCCACCTCCACCACCGGCTCCAGTTCCGGCTCCAGTTCCGGCTCCGGGGGCGAGGTCATGGCCCTCCTTCCCACGCCGGGCAACGTGGACCTCCTCGTCGCGTCAGAGCTCCTCGAAGCCGGCCGGGCCGCCCAGAACGGCATGATCACGCCGGACCGGACCACCGTCATCGCCTCCACCCACCGGATGTTCGCCATCGCGGAGAAGAGCGCGATGGGCGATGGCCGCTTCAACGACGAGCGCGTGCGCCGTGCCGTGCGCGAGCTCTCGCGCCGACACGTCCTGACCGATCTCGGAAAGGTCGCCGAGCAGGCCGGCACGGTGCTGAGCTCGGTGCTGCTCGGCGCGGTCGCGGGGAGCGGGGCGCTTCCGATCCCGCGCGAACGGCTGCGAGCCGCCATCGAGCGGGCCGGGATTGCAGTGGAGGCGAACCAGCGGGGTTTCGACGCCGGCTTCCGACTCTTCGACGACGACGATGCGCCGGCGGGGCCGGACGCACGTTCGGACGCGGACCTCGATTCGGATCGGGCAGTGCCGGGCGTGGAGCCCGAGGCGGCCTCCGACCGTCTGCCGGGCTCCCTCGCCGCCCGCGTGGAAGCGTTGCCCGAGCCGGTCCGCGAGTTCGCCCGCATGGGCGTCGAGCGCACCGTCGACTACCAGGACGCGCGCTACGGGGCGCTGTACCTCGACCGCATCGAGCGGCTGCTCGCGGGGACCGTGCCGGCGGCCGCCTCGCCCGAAGACGGACTCGCCGCGGTTCGGGAAACCGCTCGGCAGCTCGCGCTCTGGATGTGTTTCGAGGACATCATCCGGGTCGCGGACCTCAAGACCCGGCGGGCGCGAATCGAGCGGGTGCGGGCCGAGGTACGGGCGAAGCCCGGCCAGCCGGTCGCCATCACCGAGTTCCTGAAGCCGGGAGTGGACGAGTGGTGCTCGGTCCTTCCGGGCTGGCTCGCGCGGCCCATCCTGCGTGCGGCGGACCGGGGCGGCTGGCGCCGCCGGCTGAACGTCGGGCTGCACGTGCGCACCAGCTCCGTAACCGGGTTTCTCCTGTTGTGGATCCTCGCCCGGCTCAAGGGTCTTCGGCGCGGCATGCACCGATTTCGCGAGGAGCAGGAGCGGATCGAGACTTGGCTCGAACGGGTCGGCGAAGCACGCGTGACGAGTCCCACCCTCGCCCTCGAGGCGGCGAAGTGCGCGAACCTCGTCAAGGGCTACGGCGACACCCACGAGCGGGGGGTGCGGAACTTCGAGCGAACGATGGGCTGCCTCGCCGCTTGCGCGGCTGCCCCCGACCCCGCGGCGAGCCTTCGCACGCTCCGGGAGGCAGCGCTCGCCGATCCCGACGGGGGCAAGCTCGACGCCGCGATAGCCGCGCTTGACGGTGGATCGCCCGCCGGACGCGGCTGACGGAAGAACGGCGGCGCCCGCAAGAAAGCGGCTCTATTTCCGGGTCCCGGCCCCGCCGTCGAGTCCCGGCGCTCCGCGGGTCCGGCGCCGCGGATCCGGCACCGCGCTCGGCGGAAACGTTCTGCGAGGGAGCGAGCCCCGCAGCCGGATCGATCCCGGTCGCCGAGCCTCGCCGAACCTGGTCGACCCGATCCAGGCCAAGCCGATCCAGGTCGACCCGACCCAGGCCTCGCCGCGCCGAGCCGCCGCGCGTCCCCGCCTCACGCTACCCAGAACGCCTTCTCGAGATCCTGAAACTCCGAGACCGGCCCCTCGTACTTGTTGCGCCCGAGCTCGAGCACGTAGACGTAGTCCGCGATCTTCAGGGCGTGGCGGATCTCCTGGTCCACGAGCAGGATCGTCAGGCCGTCTCGCGAAGATGACGTACCTGGCGGCGCGGCCGACCCGACGGTTGACCGCGTCGACGCAGCGCACGTAGGTCCTGGCGGCGTTCGGCATCGTCCGATTCTGAAGACCGGCCCGCCTTCCTTACGGGGTCGGCGCGAGCGGCAGGGGGTGAGCGGACAGCTTACAGCACCCCGTTGATCGCGCGAAGGTAGAGGGCCTCGAGCCGGCTCGCATCGAGGGAGACCGGATTGGTCGGCGACGACGGGTCGGCCGCCGCCATCGGCGCGAGGCGCCGCGCGTACGGCTCGTCCACGCCGATGTCCTTCAGGGTGTGCGGTATGCCGATCCGCTCGCGGAGCCCGAGGACCCAGTCGAGAACGGCGGCAAACGACGGGTTCGGCAGATCGAGATAGCGCGCGAGGGCGGCCATCTTGTCCTCGACGGCCGGACGGTTGAAGGCGAGCACGTAGGGCATGACCACCGCGTTGGTGAGGCCGTGGTGGGTGTCGAGCACCGCGCCGCAGGGATGGCTGAGCGAGTGCATCGCGCCGAGTCCCTTCTGAAAGGCGGTCGATCCCATGGAGGCCGCGACCTGCATGCGGGCGCGCGCGGCGAGGTCCGAGCCGTCCTCGACCGCGGCGGGAAGCGCGCCGTGGATGAGCCGCATGCCTTCGAGCGCGATCCCTTGGGCGAGGGGGTGGAAGACGGGGCTCGAAAAGGCTTCGAGGCAGTGGGAGAGGGCGTCCATTCCGACCGCCGCGGTGAGGTGGGCGGGAAGGCCCACGGTGAGCTCGGGGTCGAGGATCACCCGGCCGGGCATCATCGCGGGGTGGAAGATGATCCGCTTGACGTGGTCGCCGCGGGTGTCGGTAATGGCGGACGCGCGCCCGGTCTCCGACCCGGTGCCGGAGGTGGTGGGGACGGCGACCACCGGCACCATGCCGGCCTCTTCGACCCGGGTCCACCAGTCCTCGCGGTCCTCGAAGTCCCAGATGGGCCGGGTCTGGCCCACCATGAGCGCGATCGCCTTCCCGGTGTCAAGGGCGCTGCCGCCCCCGAAGGCGATGACCCCGTCGTGGTCCCCGGCGCGAAGCGCTGCCACTCCGTCGAGGACGTTCGCTTCGACCGGGTTGCCGCGCACCTTCGAGAACAGCGCGCAGCCGAGCCCCGCCTCCTCGCAGGCGCGCACTGCGCCGGTCACCATCGGGAGGGCCGCGAGCCCCGGGTCCGTGACCAGCAGCGGGCGCCCGACCGCGAGCTCGCGGCAGGCATCGGGCAGCTCGCGAATGCGCCCCGCCCCGAAGCGGATCGAGGTGGGGTAGCCCCAGTTCCCGGCGAGGGAACCCAGCTCTTCCATCGAAAATACCTCCGGACGAAAGTCGAAGCCTAACCCAACTTTACCCTTGCGAGCTGTGATTGGCCGGTATTTGCCGCGGATTGGGCGGTTTTTGGAGCGTAAGTGATTGATTGATGGTGGAGGGGCTGATGTAGTGCCATAAAATATTCTGTATGTATTGCATCGGGGCGCCCCACGCGCTACCGTACCGCGATGTTCATCCGCCGCACCCAAACCCGCAGCACCGACACCGGCGAGGCGTACTTCACCCATCGCCTCGTTCGCTCCGAGCGAGTCGGCTCCAAGGTACGCCAACGCACCTTGCTCAATCTGGGACGACACTTCGAGATCGCGCAACACCACTGGCCGGCCCTTTGCCGACGGATCGACGAGATCCTCACCGGCCAGCTCCAACTCGACCCCGATGGCCCCCCGGGGCTGGAAACCCACGCCCAGCGTATCGCCGCCCAACTGCTCGCGCGCGCCGACGCCCCCGACGATGGACCCGATATCCAACGAGTGGACGTCGATTCGCTCGAACTCGTGCGCCCACGCTCGGTCGGCGTGGAGCACGTGGGGTTGTGGGCGATGGACCAGCTCGCACTTCGCACCGGGCTCCCGGAGCTGGGGCTGTCCGGGTCGCTGTGCGCGGCGGCCATCGGCTCGGTCATCGCCCGCATGGCCCGTCCGGGCTCGGAACGCGCGACGCGGCGCTGGCTCGGCGAACGAAGCGCTCTTGGCGAGTTGCTGGAGGTGGATTTCCAGACCATGGGGCCGATGCAGCTGTATCGCGCCTCCGACGCGCTCATGGCACACCGCGAGGCCATCGAACGCCACCTGTTCGACCGCGCGATGGGGCTGTTCGACCTGCACCCCACGGTCACGCTGTATGACCTGACCAACACCTTCTTCGAGGGCGAGGCGGCGCGTCAGCCCAACGCCCAGCGCGGGCACTCCAAGGACAAACGCACCGATTGCCCCCTGCTCACCCTGGCGCTGGTGCTCGATTCGAGCGGCTTCGTGCGTCGCTCCAAGGTGTTCGCCGGCAACGTGCGAGAACACCACACGGTGGCCGAAATGCTCGAAGCGCTCAACGCCCCGCGCGAGGCGCTCGTGGTGATGGACCGCGGAATCGCCACCGAGGACCGCGTGCAGTGGCTGCGCAACAACGGCTATCGGTACCTGGTGGTCAGCCGCGAACGCATCCGCCAGTTCGACCCCGACGCGGCGCGGCGCATCGAGACCGCCCAGCGCCACGGCGTGCACCTGCACAAGGTCGTGTCCGAAGACGGCCACGAGGCGCGCCTGTACTGCTTCTCCGAGGAACGCGCCGCCAAGGAACGGGGCATCGTCGAGCGCTTCGCCCGGCGTTTCGAGACCGCCCTGACCGCACTGTCCGACGGATTGTCCCGACCGCGCACCCGCAAACGCGTCGACCAGGTCTGGGAACGTATCGGTCGGCTCAAGGCGAAAAACCAACGCGTCGCCCAGCACTACGACATCGAACTGGACACCGACCCCAGCGCCGAGCGCGCCACCGCGGTGCGCTTCACCCGCCGCCCGGTCGAAGGCTCGATGATGACCCATCCGGGGGTGTATTGCCTGCGCAGCAATCAAACCGATTGGGACGAGGAAACCCTGTGGCGCACCTATGTCACCCTCACCGACCTCGAGGCCGTCTTCCGCTCGCTGAAATCGGAGCTCGGACTGCGACCCATCTTCCACCACAAGCCCATCCGCGCCGAAGGACATCTGTTCATCTGCGTCATCGCCTACCAGCTCGTACAGCTCATCCGACGACGGCTGCGCGAAGCCGGCGAGCACGCGAGCTGGAACACCATTCGACGGATCCTCGAAGGACAACAGCGCATCACCGCCACCTTCCGACGCGCCGATGGGCGCACCTTGCATGTACGTAAAGCCACCCGCGCCGAACCGCCCCAGCAGGCCATCTACGACGCCCTGGGCATCGACCCCGCACCCGGAGCGACCCGCAAGACCATCGTGTGAAATCACCATCGGTGGGCAAATGTAGTGCCACACGCCCGATTCGAACGTCGTAACTTTATGAATTGTAAGACTCGTGCCGGGGGGTAGGGTAAAGTTGGGCTAACCGAGAAGGGCCGGGGGCGGTCGGCAACGTATGGACGCTGGTCCGGGCGGGAGACGGTTCGCGGCCGCGGGCGTGCGAGGTACCCGGGCCGGAGCGGAGGGATCAGCCGTTTCGGTAGACGTAGCTGTACGCGTTGATCGCGGGCACGCCTCCGAGATGCGCATACAGGACCTTCGATCCGGCAGGGAAGAACCCCTTGCGGACGAGATCGATGAGGCCCTGCATGGATTTTCCTTCGTACACCGGGTCCGTCATCATCCCCTCGGTGCGGGCGCAGAGCCGGATGGCGGCGTTCGTCTCGTCCGACGGGATGCCGTAGGCCGGCCAGGCGTAGCCCTCCTCGAGGATGACGTCGTCGGCGGTGATGTCCCGGCCGAGTTCGACGAGATCAGCCGTGTTCCGGGCGATGTCCAACACCTGAGCCCTGGTCTGCCCGGGGGTGGCGGACGCATCGATCCCGATGACGTTGCGGGCGCGGCCGTCCTTGGCGAATCCCACCAGCATCCCTGCGTGGGTGGAGCCGGTCACGGTGCAGACGATGACGTAGTCGAACCGGACCCCCGTGTCGGCCTCCTGCGCGCGCACCTCCTCGGCGAAACCGACGTAGCCGAGGCCGCCGTACTTGTGCACGGAGGCGCCCGCGGGAATCGGGTACGGCTTTCCTCCCTTCGCCCTCACGTCCTCGAGCGCCCGCTCCCAGCTCTCGCGGATGCCGATGTCGAAGCCTTCGTCGACGAACTCGATCTCGGCTCCCATCACCCGGCTCATCAGGATGTTGCCGACCCGGTCGTAGACCGCGTCCTCGAACGGCACCCAGCTCTCCTGCACGAGACGGCACTTCATGCCGAGCTTGGCTGCGACCGCCGCAACCTGGCGGGTGTGGTTCGACTGGACGCCGCCGATGGTGACGAGGGTGTCCGCGTTCGAGGCGATCGCGTCGGGGATGATGTATTCGAGCTTGCGGATCTTGTTGCCGCCGAAGGCGAGACCGGAGTTGCAGTCGTCGCGCTTGGCCCAGATCTCGACGTTGCCGCCGAGCGCCTCCGTGAGACGGCTCAGCTTCTCGATGGGCGTCGGCCCGAACATGAGCGGATAGCGTTCGAACTTCTCGAGCATGGTTGTCTCCCTCGACGTCCTTGGCGCGAGGACTCGTCAGGGTTGAGTCCGCATCCTTGAGGCTCCAGAATGCCTTACTTCAATGTAAGGATTCAAGGTTTTCGTAATGCAGGCGACGATCACGAGCAAGGGCCAGGTCACAGTCCCCAAGCCCATTCGAGACCGGCTCCACCTCAAGGCGGGCGACAGGATCGACTTCGTTCTCGAGGATGACGGCTGCGTCCGGGTCACGCCCGTCAACGTCTCGGTTACACGGCTCAAGGGGATGGTGCCCAAGCCCGAAGTCCCGGTCACTCTGGAGGAGATGGACGAGACCATCGCGCGGGAGGCCGCCCGCAAGCGATGATCGGCCTGGATACCAATGTCCTCGTGCGGTACATCGTCCAGGACGACCCCGAACAGGCGGAAGCGGCGGAACGTCTCATCGAGAGCCGGTGTACCGCGCAGTCGCCCGGATACGTCGGGGTGCCGGTGCTGGTGGAACTTGCATGGGTCCTGACTGCCGCCTACCGATACGAGAGGCGGGTGGTCGCTTCAGTGCTCCGTCAGGTTCTCCGAGCGGCGGAGTTCCTGGTCGAGGATCGAGAGACCGCGTGGTCCGCGTTGCGCGAGTTTGAAGCGGGCGGGGCCGACTTCGCGGACTGCCTGGTCGGGCATCGCAACCGCGCGCGGGGTTGTGACCGGACTTACACCTTTGACCGGGGCGCCGCCCGCGGACACCACTTCGCTTTGGTGCCCTGATCGCTTCCCGGCTGCTGGCGGCCGAATCGCCTGGTCGGCCGGGGCGCCGCGGTCAGTTCACGCGGGCGTACTTGGTGGCGGGGGTCAGCACGACCTCCGCGAGCGGCGCCGCCTGCAGCGAGGCGAGCCGTCGCTCGTCCGGGGCGTCTTCGTACAGGGTGGTCCGCTGCCGCGGGGTGCGGCCGATGGAGCGGATCGCCTCTTCCATCGAACCGGGGGGCATCTCCTGCCCGTGCGCGGCGCCCGCCGCCCGCGAGATGCTCTCGTTCATGAGGGTCCCGCCGAGGTCGTTGGCCCCCGCCTCGAGGCACCGTTTTGCCCCTTCGAGCCCCATCTTCGTCCACGACACCTGGATGTTGGAGATGCGGGGGTGCAGCACTAGGCGGCACACGGCGTGCATGAGCACCGCCTCCCGGAAGGTCGGCCCCTCGCGGGCGAACCCCTTGCGGAAGATGGGCGCTTCCATGTGGACGAAGGGCAGGGGGACCATCTCGGTGAGACCGCCGGTGCGCACCTGCAGATCCCGGATCGCAAGGAGGTGGCGCGCCCAGGATCGGTAGTCGTCGACGTGCCCGAACATGATGGTGGAGGTGGACCGGAGCCCGATCTCGTGCGCCGTCCCGACCACGTCGAGCCATTCCCGGGTACGGATCTTGTCCGGGCAGAGCACCTTGCGCACCTCGTCGTCGAGGATCTCCGCCGCCGTGCCCGGCAGGGTGCCGAGCCCCGCGTCGCGAAGCGCGCCGAGGAAGTCGCGCACCGGGAGCCCCGCGGTCGCCGCCCCCTGGCTGATCTCGAGCGGCGAGAAGGCGTGGACGTGGATGTCGGGCACCGCCTCCTTCACCGCCCGGCAGAGCTTGAGATAGGTGTGGCCGGTGTAGTCGGGGTGGATGCCGCCCTGCATGCAGACCTCGGTCGCCCCGCGGTCCCATGCCTCGCGGACCCGACGCGTGATCTCGTCGAGGTCGAGGTCGTAGGGCTTGCCCCGCAGGTTCTCGCTCGCCTTCCCCTTGGAGAATGCGCAGAACTGGCAGCGGAAGTAGCACACGTTGGTGTAGTTGATGTTGCGGGTGACGACGTAGCTCACCGAGTCGCCGCACATCTCGCGGCGCAGCCGGTCCGCCGCGTCGCACACCTCGTCGAAGTCGCCGCCGCGCGCCTGGAACAGGCGCACGATCTCGTCTTCGTCGAGGCGCTCGCCCCCGGCGGCGCGGGCGGCGATGTCGACCACGCTGCGCCGGGCGAGGTCCCGCTCCGCTCCCGGTACGCTCCGGCCGGCCGGCGGGGCGAAGGGCGAGGCGCCCGCGACCCAGCGGTCCTCGCGAGCGTGGCCCTCGGTGTCGATGGCGCGGGCGCAGCGCGCCCGGAGGTTCGGGTCGATCCAGGTGTCCGGATCGCGTATGTAGCGGGGATACAAGGGGAGCCGGGGGACCAGGCGCTTGCCCGCCGCTGCCGTTGCGGCCCGGAGCGCGGCGATCTCCGGCCAGGGTGCTTCGGGGTTCACGTGGTCGATTGTGACCGGCGAGACCCCGCCCCAGTCGTCGATTCCGGCGTCCACGAGCTGCTGGAGGGGCTCCGCGCCGGGAGAGAGATTGGGCGGCGCCTGCACGCTCATCTCCGTCCCGAAGACGAGGCGGGCGGCGGCGACGGTCCAGAGCAGGTCCTCGAGGGTCGGCTCCGGCGCTCCGGCCATCTTGGTGCCCGGCTTCGCCCGGAAGTTCTGAACGATGATCTCCTGGACGTGGCCGTAGCGGTCCTGGATCTCCCGGATCGCGAGGAGCGACTCGATCCGCTCGCGCCGCGTCTCCCCGATGCCGATGAGGATCCCGGTCGTGAACGGCACCCGCGCCTCGCCCCCTCGGCGCAGCGTCTCGAGCCGCACCTCGGGAAGCTTGTCGGGCGATCCGTAGTGGACGCCGCCCCGCTCGCAGAGCCGCGGTGAAGCGCTCTCGAGCATGATCCCGGCCGATACCGACACCGCGCGAAGCCGCCGGACGTCCTCCGCGGTCAACACCCCCGGATTGACGTGGGGGAGGAGGCGGGTCTTCTCCAGGACGAGCCGGCACATGGCGACGAGATAGTCGATGGTGGTCTCGTAGCCGAGGCGGGCGAGCTGCTCGCGCGCCGCCCGGTAGCGCAGCTCCGGCTTGTCGCCCAGGGTGAAGAGGGCTTCCCGGCAGCCGGCCCGTTCGCCGGCCCGCGCGATCTCGAGCACCTCGTCGGGCGAGAGATACGCGGCCCGGAGCCGGCGCGGGGCCTTCGCGAACGTGCAGTAGTGGCAGACGTCTCGGCAAAGCTCGGTGAGGGGAATGAACACCTTGAGCGAATAGGTGACCACGTCCGCGCGACCCGCGTCGCGCACCGCCGCCGCGGCGCGGAGCAGGGCGTCGAGGTCGGTCGCATCGAGAAGCTCGAAGGCTTCGTCCGGCGCGGGACGCCGCGAGCCGGCCCACCGCGGAGTCCCGGCCTCGGCTCCGGTCTCGCTGCCGATCTCGCCTGCCGCGGGGCCGCACGCCGGCATCGGATCATCCCGGGACGGAGGCGGAACTCTCGTCCCGGTCTGCGTCTCGGCTCCATTTCGGCTACTGGTCTTCGCGTTCCCCATGGGATCTCCCGAGGCGTCGTCGCTCGTAGCGTTCGAGGTCGTCCGGCGTGTCGAGGTCGAACCTCAGACCCGGCCGATCGACCCGCTCGATCCGCGCCCCCCGTGCCCGGGCCTGTTCCAGGTGCCGCGGACAGCTCGTCTCGCCGTACTCGAAGGCGAGAAGCGCGGGGGGGCGGACGTAGAGCGCGTTCGTCCCGGTTTCGGCTTCGTCCGGTGCGATCCTGACCACCGCATCCTCCGGGGTCGCTCCTCGCCCGTCCCGTGCTGCCGCCGCCGCGCCCGCCGAGGGCCGGGCCGGATCCGTCGCCGGTACAGGCGGATCCCACGCGGGCGGCGGCAGCATAGCACGCAGGTCCGCCGCTTCGAGGTCCGGAAGGTCGGCCGAAACGACGAGGAGCGCGCCCGCGCCTCGCTTCTCGGCCTCGCGGGCCGCGAGCTCGAGCGCGTGATTGAGCTCGACCGGCCGAGGCTCCTCGAGTCCGGCCGCGCCGTACTCGCGGGCGAGGGCGAGGGCGGCGGGGTCGGGGCTCACCACGAGGACCGGGGGGCCGGCCTCGACCGCGGCTTTCAGGGTGCGCACGAACAGCCGGTGCACGAGGGCGGACCGCTCGCCCGGATCGAGGACCGGGGCGAGGCGGCGTTTCCCGTCGGCGAGCGAGCGGACGGGGATGACGATCCAGGTCGAGCTTTCCACGACGCGGCTGGCAGGCGGGGTTCTTCGTTCGGGGGACGGTGGGGCGTGGCCGGCGGACGGGGTTCGGGCGGCGATCCTATCGTTCGCGGAGCAGCCGCGCGAACCCGAGGACGCTTGCGGCGAGACGGGTCCGGTCTTCGTCGGCGCGCATGACGGTCTGCTCCACGTGCACCCTGGGCCCGGCTCCCTGCGATTCGATCTCCACGGCGAGCGGACGGTCGGTGTCGTCGACGACGAAGCCGTCCAGGAAGTCGCGGTAGCGGTCCGCGACGGCCGCGGCGGAGGCCTCGACCCCCAGCTCCCCCATGATCTTGGCCGCCGGCCCCTTGATGGCGCGGCCCCCCACGATGGGCGATACCGCGACCACCGGGGCCGCGCACCGGACAAGGGCCGCCCGCGCGCCGGGAACGGTGAGGATCGGGTCCACGCTGAGGTAGGGATTGGACGGACAGACGATCACCGCTTCGAGATCCGGCGCGGCGAGGGCGGACTCGAACGCGCCCGACATCCGGGCCGCCGGCGCGCCCTCGAAGCGGAGAGCCCGCACCGCGGGCTCGCAGCGCCGGCGAACGAAGTACTCCTGGAAGGGGAGATCGCCCTCGCCGGTCTCGACGACGGTGCGGACCTGCTCGTCGGTCATGGGCGCGATCCGGGACGGCACGCCGAGGCGCGCGGAGAGATCGGAGGTCACTTCGCTCAGGGTCTCCCCGGCCCGGAGGCGCCTCGTCCGCTCGACGTGGGTCGCGAGATCGCGGTCCCCGAGCCGGAACCAGTCCTCGCCGCCGAGGGCTCCGAGCGCCTCCAGGAAGTGCCACGTCTCGCCCGCGAGCCCCCATCCCGTCTCCGGGTTGGCGCGGCCGGAGAGGGTGTACATCACGGTGTCGAGATCGGGGCAGATGCTCAAGCCCAGGTGCTCGAAGTCGTCTCCGGTATTGACCACGGTGAGGAGGTCGGCCGGGGTGTCGAGGGCGGCCTGGAGACCGGCCGCGAGCTTGGCCCCGCCGACCCCGCCCGCGAGCGCGAGGATCACCGGAAGAGGTCCCGTTCGCGGGGGCGGACGAGATCCCGGGCCCGCCCGGCGCGCTCGGTCTCGCTCCGATCCCCGAAGGAGAACCCGCGGACCAGGGCGGCCGGCCGCCCCTCCGCTCCCTCTCCCATGACGATGGACGCGGCGGACGCGATCGAGTCCGCGATCGCGACTTCGGTGACGTGGAGGGCGCGGCCGAAGAGGTCGGGCTCGCCGCGCCGGTCGAGGCGGGCGGGCAGCCCGCTCACCCCGATCGCGAGGCCGACCGTCCCTTCCCGCCACGCCCGCCCGACGCTGTCGGCCACGATGACCCCGAGCCCCTGCCCCCGGCCGCCCGGGCCGGTACGAGTCCCCATCACCGTTCCCGGTCGGATTCCGCCGACCGTTCCGCGAGGCACTCCGGGCGAATCTTCCGCGGGTGACGGTATCCGGTCGGAGCCGGCGCCGGCTCGCGCGTACCCCGTTGCATCACTGCCGCGGTCCGTGCCCGCGGGCGTCGGGGTGCCCACCGCGAAGCCGGCCGCCGCTTCCATGCGCGCGGCAAGCGCGGCGCGGAGGCGGTCAGCGCAGGCGTCCGGGTCCTCGGGAAGCAGAAGCAGGTGATCGTCTTCAACGTCGTGCTCGATGTTCGACATGTCGGCACCGGCGTTCGCAAGCACGATCCCGTGGCGGGTCTCGACGATGAGCACCCCGGGAACCGCGCGCAGCACCTCGACCGATTCCCCGAGGATGACCTCGACCGCCCGCGGATCCTTGTCCGTGCGGGCGGCAAGCTCGACCGCCCGCGGCGAGGGGACGACGTCGGCCAGACGCACGATCCGGCCCTCCGCCTTGGACACGATCTTCTGCGCGACGACCAGCACGTCGCCATCGCGAAGCATCTCGCCCGACCGGACGATCGCGTCCGCGAGGAGTTCGGCCAGGTCGTCTCCGGGCCGGACCCCGGGGATCCCGGAGATCGCTCTGATCCACAGCTCCCCGGGGGTCATGTCGCCCGACCGGGGGCGCGGACCAGGCAGGCAGTGCTGCCGGCCCGCTTGGATGGACCAGAGAGGCTCGTCTTCCTGGCGTGCATGTCTCACCCGCTCCGGCTGCGGGTGGCGCGGCGTTTCCGGCGGGAAGTTGGCGAGAACTGCGGGCGAGTACCTTGCCACCGCGAATCCGACGGGTTCAGGGCGCACGCTGAAGTTCGCCGGGCATGACGGGGGTACGGCTTTCGATCGGTCGAGGTCAATGCGCCGACGTTCCAGCGGGGAGGGTCACTCCACCGCTCCAGGACCGCATGGTTTCTCGACCGGACGATGCTCCCGTGCCGGGGTCCGGCGTTCCCCGGAAGCCGCGTCCGTCATTCCTCGGAGAGTCCGGTGATGCGGATGCCGGTGCCGGTCACCTTGTGGCGCTGGTTGAGCCAGATGAGCACCGACGTGAGCGCTTCCGCCGCGACCGAGTTGGCGAGACGGCCGGCCTGGATCCCCCGGAGCCCCGCCTCCGCGGCGAGCCGGACGACGACTTCCCGCGCCTCCGGGTCGTCGCCGCAGACGAGCACGTCGCAGTCCACGGGGTGGCCGAGCTCCGCGAGATGGACCGCGCTCACGTTCTGGAACGCGGAGACGACGCGCACCCCCTCCCCGAGCAGCTCCTGGGTCACGAGGGCGGCGGAGTCCTCGGGCGGGAGCTGAACCCGGCTCACTCGCGGCGGGACGAGCGGCACCGTCACGTCGATGACGATCTTGCCCTGGCATCCTTCGCGGATGCTCTCGAGGGTGGGCCGCTGGGCCGCGAACGGCACCGTCACCGCCACGATGTCCGCCTCGGCCGCCGCCTCGGGGTTCACGAGTCCCGCGATCTCGCCGGCGCCCCGGCCTTCCGCGAGCTTCGCCCGGAGCTCGTTCGCGGCGCCTTCCGCCCGGTCGGCCGCCCGCGACCCGATGAGCACCCGGTGGCCCTTCTCCGCCCAGCGGAGCGCGAGCCCATAGCCGATGTTCCCGGTCCCGCCGATGACGGCGATCGTCTCCGTAGTCAAGCGAGTTCCTCCCCCCGCGCAGCGAGGCGCGATGATAGCGGAACTGACCTCCCCGCCGCCCACTGGCTTCTGCTCTTCCCGAGACTCCCTGGCGCATTGGGATCGGCACTTTCGGCTTGGGGACGGCGGGACGCCCGCACCCGGTCCGCAAACCCCGTCGCGTGCCGTGAGCGGCGGCCGTGAATGTCGGGAGCTGCAGGGGCCATTCATTCCTGCGGCGGATCCGAGTGAATGGCCCGATGGGTATATGGCTTGACACGACAGCCTTCGGTGGGACTACTCGACAGGCCGCAGGAACGCTGGCAGCGTCTTCGGGCATGGTTTATTTTGTACGGACCGTACAGATGGTGAACTCCCATGGAGACGGCAGGAGCGGAGGAAGCCCGGAAGAGGCTTCCAGAGATACTGAACCGAGCGCATCGCGACGGTACCGTAACGATCGTAACCAGACACGGCGTGCCGTACGCCGCAATCGTTCCGGTTTCCAAGGTAGTGCGGGAGGCGCCGCGGCTGACCACGTTGCGCGGATCGGCACGGGGCTGCTACGGCGACGCCGCACAGTACGTCGGTAGGTTGCGAGACGAATGGCAATAGATGACGTGGCGAGTATCCCGGCTCGTGGCCGGTTCGTCGTCGACAGCGCTCCCATCATCTACGTACTCGAAGATCATCCCGTCCTTGCTTCACGCTTCATGCCGATCTTCGAGAGAGCCGAGGCTGGGGACTACGAGTTGGTAGTCACGACGGACACCCTGGCCGAGGTCCTTGCCGGCCCCTTGCGTCATGGCCACGAGTCGGTAGCCGACGACTATCGCGCTACGCTCACGTCGCCCCCTACGTGGCGCGTTGCTGACCTGACCGCGGAAATCGCGCATCGTGCCGCCCGCATACGAGCGCACACGCACCTGCGGCTACCCGATGCGGTGCAGGTCGCCACCGCAATCCAAACATCGAGCCTGGGCCTGATAACGCATGACCGCGATTTCTCTGCCCTCGCTCGATCCCCGGAGCGCATCGCAGTCTACGCCTGACTGGCATTCTCCCAAGCTTGCGAACGCCACCCTCGCGATGACGGCCTGCGCTTCGGTTGTGGCGTCCGAGTTCACGAGCCGGCCGATCTCGTTGGCGCCCCAGCCCTCCGCGATGCCGGCGACGAGGAGGCCCTCGACGCCAGAGTCATGTAGCCACCAGCCTCGCGTCCATCTCTCGTATTTCTTATTTGCGTCGCGTGAACCTTCTTGTACCGCCTTGATGATGTCACATCTGGTCATTGCCACCGAGATCTTCCTTCAGCAGTACCTGTCAGGGTCAGTCGCGGGCGGTCAACGGGTCGAGCAGCTCGATCTCATCAATCCAGCGAAAGTCGTCGATGTTTCGAGTAGCCAACGTCCGTTTGTGGACCATTGCCGTGCCTGCAATGATGGAATCGCCGAGGCTCATTTTCCGTCGGCGTCGAAGTTCTATGGCCGACTGCACTACCGATTCGGACAATGGAAAGCGTTCTGCCGTCTGAAAGAATCGTTCCAGGAATTGGCGATCGGACTCGTTCAGCTTGTGGTAGCCGAGTACCTCGATCTGGCTGATGATCGACACGGCGGGCGCGTGGGCTTCGATGAACTTGCGTAGTGCGGAGTGCTCCGGCCGTGCCGCGTAGATGATGACGTTGCTGTCCAGGAGCATCAGGGCTCCCGGTCAGGCAGGGTACGTTCGGAGCGAACTTCTCGCTGCCAGGCGACGGGATCGGCTATCTCGGCGAAGGCGCCTCTTCTCGCAAGCTCGGCCAAAGCCTCGGCCATGGCTCTGCCGCGTTCGACAGTAGACTCCGGGCCCGATTCTTCCAGGAACGTTATGTGGACTTGTGCCGTGCCAGTCTGCTCCGGCGGCTGTTCGAGCCATTGGACCCGGTCATCGTCGAGGAGCGCCTTGTAGGTGTGCAACATGCGAAGACTCCCTTATCGCAGTCTCGACAGTGTCCCCGGCGCCATCTTACCGCACGGTCGGCACGGCGCGCGGTCGGACGGAGGGCTGGCCCGGATGGTTTGCGAGGTGTTCCAGCTCCCTACGGATGGCGCGAGGGCGCCGGAACGTGCCGCGGTCCGTCCCCGGGGCGCGGCCGGCCAAAGCCGGGATTGGAACCGCCACCGCTGCATTGGTTGGCAGTATCATGGCGGCTGCCATGAGCGCACCATTCGATGCCAAGGAACTTCGAAGCTACGCTGGCCGGGACTGGGGCGCGCCGGAACGGCTTGCCCGCGTGCACCGGGTGAGTCTGCCGATCGAGCAGAAGGTACGGCTTTCCATCGATCTCTACGAGGCGGCGCGCAACACCCGGGCCGGTTGGCCCAGCGAGGCGGTTCGCCGTGCCGATTTCGCCACTCACCGGCGGGTCCGCGCGCTGCTCGACCGCGCGGCCCATGTCGGCAGTCGCTGACACCCTCCGAGTGCTCGCGCAGGTGCTCGACGGGCAGGGGCTGCCTTGGTTTGTCTTTGGAGCGTAGACCGTGGCGGTCCGACGGACTACCGGCTTGTCATTGTCCGCGCTCCGATGTTTCCGTGGATGCGGGGATCAGGTCGTCCACGGCGACTCCGAGCGCCTCGGCAAGCTTGCGCAGGGTGCGAACGGACCCGCTGCCGCGGCCGGCCTCGATCTCGACGATCTGTACCCGGTTGACGCCCGAGGCGCGGGCAAGTGCGGCCTGTGACTGATCGCGGAACTCGCGCCAGACGCGCAGGGGCGGTTCTCCGTCGATGAGCCGATCGACCACGCTGGCCGGGATCAGCTCTTCCTCGCCGCGAGCGATCCTGGCCTCTACGGCAAGCGCCGCCTGAATGTCCGAGAGTTCCTCTTCCAAGGCGCACAGGCGGTCATACTCGGCCTTGGGGATCGTCACCGTTTCGTTCATCGTAGCTGCTCCTCAGTAGGCGCTGCCTCGGCCCGCGACGTTCAGGATGTGCAGCACCGTCCCATCACGCATGATGATGCGCCAGTCTCCTACCCGGAGGCGCACCAGCCCGCCCCGCCCCTTCAGGCTCGTAATGTTGTTGGCTAGCCCGGAAATCTCACCAGCTTTCGTCGCGAGGGCGGCGAGACGGCGCTGTGACAGGCCGCACGGACCGCAAGAGCGTGTACGCGCTGGCGAAGGCGTAGCCGACACTAGCGCGTTCGCGCTGTCGAAGCGGCTTGAGGGAGTACGGCCTGTCACAGCGCATGGATCGGCGTCCGCAGCAGGAAGCTGGTGAGATTTGCGGGCTAGCGACACCGGATCGTCGGCATAGGCCCTGAATCTTGTCCCGGATGCGCTCTGCCCAGTTGCGCGGCATTCGGACCAAGGCTCTTTGGGCCGTGCGGCTGTAGTGAATTTCCCGCATGAAGGATATGTAGTGTATAACTACAGGACTGTCAACAGGGACTTTGCTACCGCGCGCTCTGCGGGCCATTGATCTTCCCAGGCTCAGACGTGCCTCGCGTACTGAACGGCCGGGTTCATGGTGGGGGGCGGGCGGGTTACCCTGTGCGCCGGATTTTTGGACCTCGATAGGGAGCGCATACGGTGAAACTCGGTCTGGTGACGGGCTACTCTCCCGCGGACATGTCGGTGCCGATGGACGTCATCCTCGAAGCGGAGAATCTCGGCTTCGATTCGGTGTGGACGTCGGAGGCGTGGGGTTCGGATGCGGTCACCCCGGCCGCTTGGATCCTGGCTCGCACGTCGCGTATCAACGTCGGCACGGCCATCATCCAGATGGGGGCCCGGGCGCCCGCCTGCGCGGCGATGACCGCGATGACCCTGGACTCGATGTCGGGCGGGCGGTTCATCCTCGGGGTCGGGCCGAGCGGGCCGCAGGTCATCGAGGGATGGTACGGCGTTCCCTACGGCCGCCCCCTCACCCGGACCCGCGAGTACATCTCGATCATCCGCAAGATCCTCGCCCGCAAGGAGCCCCTGACCCACGAAGGTGCGCACTACCAGATCCCCTACCGGGGGGAGGACGCCTCCGGGCTCGGCAAGCCGCTGAAGAGCATCCTGCACGGGAACCCCGCGCTTCGCATCTTCACCGGCGCCTTCACCGAGAACGGTCTTCGCACGAGCGCGGAGGTGGCGGACGGGGTGTTCCCGGTGTGGATGAACCCGGAGCGCTTCGACCTCTTCGAGAGCGCCCTCGACGAAGGGTTCCAGCGGGCCGGGAACGGCAAGAGCCTCGAGACGTTCGAGATCGCTCCCTTCGTCGAGGTGGTGCTGGACGACGATCTCGACCGCGCGCGCCTCGTGATACGCGAGCACCTCGCCCTCTACATCGGCGGCATGGGGGCGCGCACCAAGAACTTCTACAACGACTACACCAAGCGGCTCGGCTACGAGGCGGCCGCGGTCGCGATCCAGGACCACTTCCTCGCCGGCCGCCGGCCCGAAGCCGCCGCCGCGGTCCCCGACCAGCTCATCGACGATGTGGCCCTCGTCGGCCCGGCGGACCGAATCCGGGACCGGCTCCAGCGCTGGAAGGAGGCGGGCGCCCGGCGCCACGTCGGGTCGCTGCTCGCCCGCAACACCACGGTGGAGGCGGCGCGCCTCCTCGCCGAAGAGATCCTGTAGACACCCTGTGAGTAACGGTGGGATTGGCGAGCGCGCCGGGCACGGGAGCGTGGACGATACGCGCCGTCGCGGTTCGATTCGGGCCGCCTCGACGGATCACGACACATGCGCGGGAATGAAGCCGCCCGTGCCGGGAGCGCGCTTCGAGGGTGAACCGGCCTTCCTGCGCTCTGCTTCCCGTCGTCAATCGCCGGTCGAGCCGGCTCTCTCGGGGGGGGGGCGCGGCTGGGCCGTTCATCTCTCGTCGAAGTACCGCAGCCCGCGCTTGAATTCACCGGCATCGAATATCGGCCGCGCGCCAAGGAGCAAGGAGCGGGTATCGGGGGGCTTCCGGGCCGAGACGACCGCAACCACCCCGCGCGCCGACTCCGGGGCGATGACCACCTCGCGCCACCCCGCCACGAGCTCTTCCCGGCTGATCGCGCGCACCGCCGCGAGGAACCGCGCGCGCGAGTCGAACTCGTACCGCGCCCGGTGGAGCTCGGTCCAGTACCGCGCAGTGCGTTCGCCGAGCTGCGTCTCCGCCTCCAGCAACGCGCTCTCCACCGCTCGGCGATGGCGCTCGAAGTCCGCGCTCGACATGCCGCGAAGCACGGCGTCGAATCGATCGAGAAAGGCTTCCACCTCCTCACCGAGGACCTCGGGCGGAGTCGTGTCGGACTGAACGACCAGCGCAAGGCCCGGCACGTCGCGCACCGTGAGCGGAGTGGCGAAGACGACGTACCCGATCTTGCGCTCGGTCCGGAGCTCGTGGAAGAACCGGTTTCCGATCGCCTGCGCGATCAGCGCGAGCTTCGCCCTTTCGCGCCAGCTCCTCCGGTGCCCCTGGCGGTAGAGGACGACGGCATGGTCTTCGTGGCGGCTTTCGAGCCACCGCGCGAAGCGCGCCCCCGGATCAAGCCGCGCGACCCGGCCCCGCGCGACCGCAACCGTCTGCATCGACGCGAGCAGCTCGTCCTCCAGCACCCCGCCGAGCTCTTTCGCCGATTGGGCGGTGAGGTTTCCGTGGGCGAGGGCGACGATGCGGCCTCGCGCAAAGAACTTCGCGACGTAGCCGCGAAGGTCGTCCGGCTTCACCTCGTCGAGCGCCGCGAGCAGCGCATCGGTGGGCCATTCCGGCGCGAGCAGCAGCTCGCGCACGTCGCTCATCGCGCGCCGATACGGCGGGCGCTCGTCCAGGTTTCGGAGCACTCGCTCGTACTCCTCCCGTTCCGCCTCGAATCGCGACGCGGAGAACGGCGGCGCGCGCAGGGTCGACACGATTCGCGCAAGCACCTCGCGCTGCTTGTCGCTCCAGCCCGAGAGCCTGACGGTGATCCCGCGATGATGCCGGTAGAGCAGGTACGTATGCCCGGCGAGCGCGGCGGGGTACGCGAACTCGGTGAGGGCGTCCTCCACGAGGCGGGAATGCAGCGAGCTCAGCACCGCGTGCCGCGGGGAGTCGTTGGCAATCGGCGAACGCACCGTGAACTGGAAGTTCGCGCGGGGCTGGCCGAACTCGATGTCGGCGCGGTGCCACAGGTCGAATCCGGGGCGCTCGACGATGCGAACCGGATGGGGCGGGGCGGACCCGGCTTCAATCAGCGTGAGCTCGCCCGGTACGAACGGATTCGGCGCCGGGAGCGCGAGGCTGCCGGCCGGAGCCGGATCCCGCCAACGCGCTACGGTCCGTGGCGGTATCGCACTCAGCCGGTACGGCGCCTCGAAGAACGGTGAAACGGAGTCGGTCGCCACGTCCTTCGCGATCACCGTCAGGAGCACGCGATCGGGGGCGAGGGCGGAGAGAAATCGCTCCCCGAGTGCGGGATCGGTGTCGTCGTACCGGTAGGGTGCGGCCAGGACCTCGTTGACCGGATAGCGGTGCAGGGCCGCCGCGAGAGCCAGCACGAGGCCGCGAGCGGGCGCCTTCTCCATGAAGCGGAAATCGATCCGCGCCATGCGCGCGAGCTCGTCGCGGTAGCGCGGCTCCAACCCCTTCGCGCGGATGAGGTCGAGGTACGCAAACACGAAAGCGACGACCTCGTCCGCGTTCGCGATCCCCGCCTCGGTGGCCCGGACCGTGATGCCGAACGTGGCGAAATCCGGATGTGAAACGCCGGGCCCCGCGCTCAGACCCTCTGCCCAACCCTTTTCCTTGAGAGCCGAGAGCAGACTGCCCCGGCCTTCATGGCCGACGAGATGCGAGATGAGGGCGAGCGGCTTCACCCGGTAGTGCGGCCGCAGCGGCGGGATCGCGAACGAGAGCGAGAGGGCGCGAGCTTCGCGAATTGGCGCGATGTCGAGCCGCGCCGGAAGAAGACCCTCCCGAAAGAGCGGCGCGGCGATGCGAAGACGCTCTGCCGGGCGCCGCTTCACCGCCGAGAATCGGGTCCGAACGAGGCGTTCCAGGGCATCGAGGGGCTCGCGGCCGAGGACCACCAGCTTCATCAGGTGGGAAGAGTAGGTGCTCTCGTAGAAGCCGATCAGTTCGTCTCGGATACCGGCGCCGGGACGCTCCGCGAGCGTCGCCGCCGTCCCGACATGGAACCGTGCGAGAGGATGTCGCGGGTCGAGGGCCTGTTTCCACGCGGCCAGGCTTCGCAACTGGTCGTTGCGGCTCCGTGACACGTACTCGGAGTGAACGATCCGGCGTTCGCCCGCGACGTACTCGCGGTTGAATCGAGGGGTGATGAAGAACTGGGCGAACCGGTCGAGAGCGCCTTCCAGATGCGCGGCGTCGACTTCGAAGAAATAGTTCGTGTGCGCAAACGAGGTGCTCGCGTTGCTGAAGCCCCCGTGTTCGGTGATGAACCGGTCGTACTCGCCCGGTTCCGGATACTTCTCGGTGCCGAGAAACAGCATGTGCTCGAGGAAGTGCGCAAGCCCGGGGCGCCCTTCCGGATCGTCGGCGCTCCCTACGTTCACGTCGAGCGCGGCCGCCGCCTTGTCGGCGCTCGGGTCGGAGACGACGAGGGCCTCGAGTCCGTTGCCGAGCACGACCGCGCGGTAGCCCCGGGTGTCGGCGGGGCTGCGTTCGATCTCGATACCGTGTGCGGGCGCGGCGCTCGCGAGCAGCAGTACGAGCACCGCCCGAACGAGACGGCCGGACGCAAGCCTGAATTCGGTCGCGATCAATGGACGACGACCCGGCCGTTCGGCGGCCGTCCGGCACGCCCCGGTCGGGCGTGCCGATGTCTCCACGGCTCGAAGTGCCCGCCGGGCCCGGCGGGCGCCCCTCGTGCCTTCCCCAGCCCGGGAAAATCACCGATTTTCGTCGCGAGGGCGCCGCGAAGCTGCGAAGCAGAATGCCGTGGTAGCGGGCCGCACGGACCGCAAGAGCGCTTACGTGCTGGCAAAGGCGTAGCCAACACTACGTCGAAGCGGCTTGAGGGAGTATGGCCCGCTACCACGGCGACCTTGGGAGATGGGATGGTCCGCCCCGCTTCCCCTACGGCCTCAGCTGGGCCAAGGTGGAGTTTTCCACAACACCAGGAGCGAGGCGGACCATGAGCAAGATTACCCGAATGGGGATTGACCTGGGCAAGAACACCTTTCACGTGTGCGCAATGGATCGGTCGGGGCGGGTCGTGTTGGAGAAGCGATTCACGCGTCGGGGGCTGGAGAAGTTTGTTCGTGCCCACGAGCCGTGCGTGGTGGGAATGGAGGCGTGCGGAGGCGCCCATCATTGGGCTCGCGAGCTGCGTGCGATGGGCTATGACGCACGGCTGATGAGCGCGCAGTTCGTCAAGGCGTACGTGAAGTCGAACAAGAACGATTGGCGCGACGCGGAGGCGATCTGCGAGGCGGTGGGTCGTCCGACGATGCGCTTCGTGCCGGTCAAGACGGTTGAGCAGCAGAGTCTTCAGCACCTGCATCGTGCGCGGTCGATGGCGGTGAGCCAGCGCACGGCGTTGGCCAACCAGATGCGGGGGTTTCTGTTCGAGTACGGGCTGGTGGTGGCGCAAGGGATTGGGACGTTGCGGCGCCGGGTGCCGGAGTTGGTGGAGGATGCCGACAACGGGTTGCCCATGGCGATGCGCGAGTTGCTGGCCAACGAGCGCGAGGAACTGGTGCACCTCGATGAGCGAGTGAAGCGTTTCGACGCGCAGCTCGATGCGTTGGTCCACGACGACCCGGCGTGTCGTCGCTTGCAGACGATTCCCGGCGTGGGGCCGAAGGTCGCCAGTGCGCTGGTGGCTGCGGCGGGCGATGGCCAAGCGTTCGGCAGTGCCCGGGAGTTCGCCGCGTGGCTGGGGTTGACCCCGCGCCAGCGCTCGACCGGGGGCCGCACGGTGCTCGGTGGGATCAGTAAACGAGGCGACCGGTACCTTCGCTCGCTGCTGATTCACGGGGCGCGCGCGGCGTTGCGTGTGGCACCCAGGCGTGAGGACCGACGCAGCCGATGGGCGGTGTCGGTGCACGGGCGCCGTGGGGCGAATATCGCGGCGGTGGCGTTGGCGAACAAGAACGCGCGCACCGCGTGGGCGCTGCTCACGCGCGAGCAGGACTATCGCGCTCAGCCGGCGTAAGCGGGCCATGACACGGGGCTGCGCAGGCACGGCAGGTGTGGAAGCGTTCGCGAAGGAGGACCCGTCGTGAGGCCGCGATGTCCACCGCCTGCCCACCGGCGCTTGGGCGATTGAGGAGCCCGCGCCCGTGGACAGCCCGTGGACATCGCTGCGTGCCCTGTCCGGGCGCCGAACCACGACCACACTCGGCCCGACGATGGCCGAGAATCCGGGCGAGAGTGAGCTCGCCGACAGTTGCGAGGGAAAAGAGCAGTTGATGGCAAGACAGGTCGGACCGGCATGCCAAGAGCCTGAGCTCGCGCTGGGCCCATTCGAGGCCGTTTGGGAGATGAGGCGAGGCGTGCGCGGATTCCATCAGGGCCCGGGAACCGAGGTTCCCTCTCCAAAGGCCGGATACAAGTGTGCAACTGAACCTGCTTGCCCGAACAGCTCCCCCCTTGCAAATGCGGGGCGGACCATACAAGCGCGAAGCGACAGATTGGCGTCCGCAGCAGGAAATCGGTGATTTTTCCGGGCTAGATGTGGAAGTAGTGGAAGAACTCCGCCGGAACGGGGTGGAGGAATACGTCGCGCGACTCCCGCTGCTTGAACGCGATGTAGTGGTCGATCACGTCCTGGGTGAAGACCCCGCCCTCGAGCAGGTAGTCGTGATCGTCGCCGAGCGCGGCCACCGCTTCCTCCATCGAGGTCGGAACCTGGGGAATGTCCCCCGCGTCTTCGGGCGAGAGCTCGTAGATGTCCACGTCCGTGGGGTCGCCGGGATCGATCCGGTTCCGGATTCCGTCCAGGCCCGCCATCATCATCGCGGAAAACGCGAGGTAGATATTGGCTGAAGGATCCGGTGGGCGGAACTCGATGCGCTTGCTCGCCGGCGAGGTCTCGTAGGTCGGGATCCGCACCGCGGCGGAGCGGTTGCGCTGCGAGTAGGCGAGATAGGTCGGAGCCTCGAAGCCGGGAACGAGACGCTTGTAGGAATTGGTCGTCGGGGCGCAGAAGGCGAGGAGCGACGGGCCGTGCCTGAGCAGCCCGCCGATGTAGTGCCGCGCGAGCTCCGACAACTGGGCGTAGCCGTCCGCATCGAAGAAGATCGGCTGATCGCCGAGCCAGAGGGACTGGTGCACGTGCATGCCGGTGCCGTTGTCGCCGAACAGGGGCTTGGGCATGAACGTCGCGGACTTGCCGTGCGCCCTGGCCACGTTGCGCACGATGTGCTTGTACCACTGGGTCTCGTCCGCCTTGTTCCGCAGGGTGTTGAAGCGGGTCGCGATCTCGCCCTGTCCGCCGGTTGCCACCTCGTGGTGGTGGACCTCGAACTCCGTGCCGATCTGCGCCATCTTCTCCGCCATCTCCCAGCGGAGATCCGAGAGCTTGTCGAAGGGCGAGACCGGCGTGTAGCCCTGCTTGGGCGGGATCTTGTAGCCGGTGTTGTTGCCGTCCTCGTCACGGCCCGAGTTCCAGTCGGCCTCGTCGGAGTCGACGACGTGGAACGAGGAGTTGATCTTGAGACCGAACTGCACGTTCTCGAAGAGGAAGAACTCGAGCTCCGGGCCGAAGAACGCCTTGTCGGCAAAACCGGAACCGGCGAGGAACTTTTCGGCCTTGGTGGCGACGTAGCGTGGATCGCGCGTGTAGTTGTCGCCGGTCATCGGGTCGTGGACATCGCAGATCAGCTTTAGGGTCGGCTCCGACTCCGTCGGGTCGATCTTGGCCGAGTCGAGGTCCGGGCGAAGCAGCATGTCGGATTCGTCGATCGACTGGAAGCCCCGCAGGCTGGAGCCGTCGAAGCCGAGCCCGCGTTCGACGATGCTTTCGTCCAACCTCGAAGCGGGGATCGAGAAGTGCTGCCAGCGACCGATGAGGTCGGTGACAAGCAGGTCCACCCGCCGTATGTCGTTGTCTGTAATGATTGCCTGTACATCGGCGAGCGTCGCCATCGGTCGGTACCTCTCATGCCATCAAGCCACCGGCCGGCGATGGGGCGGCGGCTGCCGAGTGAACGGGTGCGATTCGCATCGGTCTCGAGCCGGCCGTGCCGGTGCGATGCCGAATCGCGGGAGGGCGTATGTTGTTCTAGCGAGGCGGGAAATTCAACCGGGCGGGAGGCGCCGGATCGCATGCGCGCGAACGTTTGTCCGCGGCCGTGGCCGTTCGCTCCGCCCCACGGTCCGGTTCTAGCCCCCGACCGCCTCCGCGCGAAGCTTGAACTTCTGGACCTTGCCCGTCGAGGTCTTCGGCAGCTCGCCGAAGATCACCGTCTTCGGGCACTTGAAGTGGGCGAGGCCGCTCCGGCACCAGTCGATGATCTCCTGCTCGGTCGCCGCCGCCCCCGGCCGCAGGGTCACGAACGCGCAGGGGGTCTCGCCCCAGTGGTCGTCGGGCTTCGCGACGACCGCCGCCTCGAGCACCGCGGGGTGCCGGTACAGGGTGTCCTCGACCTCGATCGACGAGATGTTCTCGCCCCCGGAGATGATGATGTCCTTGGAGCGGTCCTTGAGCTGGATGTAGCCGTCCGGATGGCTCACCCCCAGGTCTCCGGAATGGAACCAGCCGCCCTCGAAGGCTTCGCGCGTCGCGCCGGGGTTCTTGAGGTAGCCCTTCATGACGATGTTCCCGCGCAGCATCACCTCGCCCATGGTCTCGCCGTCGGAGGGCGCCGCGGTCATGGTCTCGGGGTCCATCACCGCGAGGCCGTCGAGCGCGTGGTACCTCACCCCCTGGCGCGCCTTGATCGCCGCCCGTTCCCCGGCCGGCAACTCGTCCCACTCCGGCTTCCAGGAGCAGATGACGGACGGGCCGTAGGTCTCGGTGAGCCCGTAGACGTGGGTGATCCGGAAGCCGCTCGCCTCCATTCCCTCGAGCACCGCCGCCGGGGGGGCCGCGCCTGCGGTCATCACCTCCACCCTGCGGTCGAGCGGCCGCTTGTCCGCCTCCGGCGCATTGAGAATGAAGTTGAGGACGATCGGCGCCCCGCAGAAGTGGGTGACGCCTTCGTCTGCGATCGCATCGTATATGGACTTCGCGTCCACCCGCCGAAGGCACACGCCGGTGCCCGCGACGGCGGCCAGGGTCCACGGAAAGCACCAGCCGTTGCAGTGGAACATCGGC
Organism: Gammaproteobacteria bacterium; assembly: GCA_965223775.1. Lineage (GTDB taxonomy): Bacteria > Pseudomonadota > Gammaproteobacteria > HK1 > HK1 > JAJDXW01. The sequence goes on from OZ245021.1 coordinate 1,548,003, forward strand.
AGGGTCCAGAGGTACACCGGGTGGTGGGCCATGTTCCAGGCGACCGCGTTCGTCATCGCGTTGATGTACGCCCCCCGGTGCGCGTAGACCACTCCCTTCGGATTGCCGGTGGTGCCGGACGTGTAGTTGAGCGAGATCGCGTCCCACTCGTCGTTCGGCCCCCGCCAGGCGAACTCCGGGTCGCCGCCCGCGAGGAACGCCTCGTACTCGAGGTCGCCCAGCAGTTCCCCGCCCGCCGCGTCCGGATCGTCGATGTCGATGACGAGCGGAGGGCGGTCGAGCTTCGCGAGGGCCGCGCCCATGGTCGGCGAAAGCTCTCGATCGGTGATGATCGCCTTCGCCTCGCCGTGCTCCAGGATGAAGGCCACCGTGCTCGCATCGAGCCGGGTGTTGATGGTGTTGACCACCGCCCCCAGCATTGGCACCCCGAGAGTCGCCTCGTAGGCGGCGGGGACGTTGGGGGCCATGACGGCGACGGTATCGCCCCGGCCGATCCCGCGCGCGGCGAGGCTCGAGGCGAGCCGCCGGCAGCGGGCGTAGGTCTCGGCCCAGGTATGGCGCCGGTTCCCGTGCACCAGGGACGTGCGGCCGGGATAGACGGTGGCGCTTCGTTCGAGGAAGCCGATGGGAGTGAGCGGAGCGTAGTTCGCGGGGTTCGGGTCGAGGTCGGCTTCGTAGGGGTTCGCGCTCATCGCTGATGCTCCGCGGTCGGGTTCTTCATCTCGACGTTCGGGGCGGTTCGGTCCGGGCCGGAGTCCGGGCCGGCTCCGATGCCGAACCGGCCTTCGGCCGGACGCAGGGGCGCCCGGCCCCTCCCGCCCATGATAAACGCGGGAGCGCGCGGGCTCTGACCGGCGTTGTTGTAGAGTACCGTCCCGATCTCCGGTCGGGGTCGTCCGAACCACCGGCATCCGCCGCGTACGAGGATCCCCCGGGCGAGCGGGGCGGGGGAGAACCGGATGCCTGGCCGGCGGCCGGCCACATCGAGCGCACGCGAGCGCGGACATGAGTACACCCAGACCCTTGCGTATCGCCGTCCCCGACGAAACCCTTGATCGGATCTGCGCCCGGGTCGCCGAATACGCCTGGCACGAGATGCCGGACGACGGGGGCTGGGCCTACGGCGCCAACCTCGACTACATGCAGGAACTGTGCGCCTACTGGGTCGAGGAGTTCGACTGGCGGGCCCAGGAAGCCGCCCTCAACCGCTTCCCGCACTTCATCGCCCCCGTCGAGGGCATCGACATCCACTTCATCCACGAGAGGGGAAGCGGCGCGGCGCCGGCCCCGCTCCTCATCTCGCACGGCTGGCCCGGATCGGTGGTCGAGTTCCTCGAGGTCATCGAGCCGCTCGCCCATCCCGAACGCTTCGGCGGCGATCCGGGCGACGCCTTCGACGTGATCGCGCCGTCGTTGCCCGGGTTCGGCTTTTCGGGCCGCCCGCCACGGCCCATGGGGCCCCGCGGCATGGCCCGCCTCTTCGCCAGCCTGATGACCGATGCGCTGGGGTACGACCACTACATTGCCCAGGGCGGGGACTGGGGCGGGGCGGTCTCGAGCTGGCTCGGCTACGAGCACGCGCAGGCCTGCCGGGCCATCCACATCAACATCATGACCATGCGCCACCCCGACGGCCCCCGGGGCGCGGAGGAGGAAGCCTGGGCGGCCCGCTTCGAGCGCGAGCAGGAGCTGGAGGAGGGCTACCGGACCCAGCAGGCGACGAAGCCTCAGACCCTGAGCTACGCGATGATGGACAGTCCGGTCGGGGTCGCGGCGTGGCTCGTCGAGAAGTTCAACTCCTGGTCGGATACCGAGGGCGACGACGTCGAGAGCGTCTACACCAAGGACGAGCTGCTGGCCAACATCATGGTCTATCTCGTTACCGGCACGTTCAACACCGCGAGCTGGATCTACTACGGCCGGCGCGAGGAGGGCGGTCGCGTGCTGTCCCCGGAGGGCCGGCGCGTCGAGGTGCCGACCGGGTGCGCGCTCTTTCCCGCCGAGCTCCTCGCGTGGCCGCCGCGAAGCTACGTCGAACGCGTCTACAACGTGACCCACTGGACCGAGATGCCCCGCGGCGGGCACTTCGCGGCCATGGAGCAGCCGGATCTCTTCGTCGAAGACGTCCGTGCCTTCGCCCGCTCGATACGGTAGCCGGGCGTAACGCTCACCGTCGGTTTGATGGGGAGAATCGGATACGGCGGGGCCGGGAGCCAGGAGCCGGGAGCCAGGAGCCGGGAGCCAGGAGCCATGAAGATAGCGCTTTACTACAATCCGACGTGCCCCGACTGCGTGCGTCGGGCCGCGCGCACGGCGCGAATGGACTGGCTGAATCGAGTAGCGTTGCATGCTGGAGAGTCACCGTTGGGGGAGGTTCCGGTCGGAGAGATCGTCGTGGTGGACCGACGCAGTGGCCGCGCGCATACCGGAATCGACGCCGTTCGGAAGCTGTGCCTGCAGATTCCGCTGTACTTCCCGTACGGCCTCTATCTCCAGGTTCGAAGGAAATCGGGGTCGGAGTCGGGTTTCGGAGCGTGCCGGCAGGCAGCGGTGAAAGTGCCACGTCAGTCGTCAGGCGATGAGGGAGGTTGCGAGTCAACATGCCGGTAGTCAGCCGATTTCTCGGAATGGTTATCACCATGTACTGGGATGATCATCTGACATGGCGTGAAGGCGTGATCGTGGGTTCCGGGATTCGGGAGCGATGAGCAGGCCGCTGTGGGAGCCTGATCGCGAGGAGGTCGAGCGGGCCGGGTTGACCCGGTTCGCCGCCTTCGTGCGCGAGCGGGACGGGGTGGAGGCGCCGGACTACGGGGCGCTCCACGCCTGGTCGGTGGCGGAGCCGGCCGCGTTCTGGGACAGCGTCTGGGAGTTCTGCGAGGTCGTCGCCGCCGACAAGGGTGGCGCCGTCCTCGAGGACGCCGACCGGATGCCGGGCGCGCGCTGGTTTCCTGGCGCCCGCCTCAACTTCGCCGAGAACCTCCTTCGCCGCCGTGACGACGGACCTGCCATCGTCTTTCGAGGAGAAGTCCCGTCCGCCGGCGCCGATCGGATCTCGGACCGGCGCATCTCCTGGCGCCAGCTCCACGACCACGTCTCGCGCGCCGCGCAAGGGCTCCGGGCGGCCGGGGTGGGCCCCGGGGATCGGGTCGCGGGCTACCTGCCGAACCTCCCCGAGACCGTCATCTCGATGCTCGCCGCGACCAGCCTCGGGGCGGTGTGGTCCTCGTGCTCGCCCGACTTCGGGGTGCAGGGGGTGCTCGATCGCTTCGGCCAGATCGAGCCCAAGGTCCTCGTCGGCGCGGACGGCTACCGCTACAACGGAGCCGCCATCGACTCGCTCGAGCGCATCCGGGAGGTCCTCGCCGGCGTCCCGAGCATCGAGCGCACCGTCATCGTCCCCTGTCTGCGCCGGGCGCCGGACCTGCGGTCGGTGCCGGGCGCGATCTCCTGGGACGAGCTGACCCTGGCCCACCCCGCTCGCGAGATCGAGTTCGAGCCGGTCGCGTTCGACCACCCGCTCTACATCATGTACTCGTCCGGGACCACCGGCGCCCCGAAGTGCATCGTCCACGGCACCGGGGGGACCCTGCTCCAGCATCTCAAGGAGCACCGCCTCCATGCGGACGTGCGCCCCGGCGACACCCTCTTCTACTTCACCACCTGCGGTTGGATGATGTGGAACTGGCTCGTGTCGGGACTCGCGAGCGGGACGTGCCTCGCTCTCTACGAGGGCTCTCCCGGCTGGCCGGACATGGGTGCGCTCTTCGACTTCGCCGACGCGGCCGGGATCGACATTTTCGGGACGTCCGCCAAGTACCTCGATGCGGTGAAGAAGTCGGGGCTCCGCCCGCGCGACACCCACGACCTCTCGAACGTGCGCGCGATCCTCTCCACCGGCTCGCCGCTCGTCCCCGAGACCTTCGACTTCGTGTACGACGCCGTGAAGACGGATGTCCGGCTCTCCTCGATTACGGGCGGCACCGACATCATCGGGTGCTTCGCCCAGGGCAACCCCGCCGTGCCGGTCTGGCGGGGCGAGATCCAGTGTCTCGCCCTCGGGATGCAGGTCGAGGTCTTCGACGACGAAGGCCGCCCGCTCCCGGAGGGCGAGCCGGGAGAGCTCGTCTGCACCGCTCCCTTTCCCTCGATGCCGGTCGGCTTCTGGAACGATCCGGACGGCGCGAAGTACCGGAGCGCCTATTTCGAGCGGTTTCCCGGCGTCTGGCATCACGGCGACTGGGTGGAGCGCACCGCGCACGGCGGGCTCGTCGTCCACGGCCGCTCCGACGCGGTCCTCAATCCCGGCGGGGTCCGGATCGGCACGGCCGAGATCTACCGCCAGGTCGAGCAGCTCGACGAGGTGCAGGAGAGCATCGTCATCGCGCAGGAGTGGGAGGGCGACGTGCGGGTGGTCCTCTTCGTGCGTCTTGGCGAGGGACGCCGGCTTGACGACGCGCTCGCGGACCGGATCCGCCGGCAGATTCGCAGCAACGCGACCCCGCGTCACGTACCGGCGCGGATCCTCGAGGTCGCGGACATCCCGCGGACCCGGAACGGAAAGATCGTGGAGCTCGCGGTGCGCGACATCGTGCACGGGCGCCCGATCCGCAACCGCGAGGCACTTGCCAACCCCGAGGCGCTCGAGCTCTTCGCCGGCCGCCCCGAGCTTTCGGCCTAGGGCAATGGCGACACACGCAAGACGGCCGGACTCCGGCCGCGTCGAGCCCGCGACGCGAGGACGCTCGAGGGGGGAACGGGGCGGGGGGCCGGCCGAGTTCCGGATTCGCCCGTTTCGGGACGGAGACGACGGGGGGGTGGTCGATCTCTGGCGCACGTGCGGGCTGGTTCGCCCCTGGAACGATCCGCGTCGCGATATCGATTGCGCCCGCGCCGCCGGTTCGTCCGAAATATTCGTGGCCGTCACCGGGGAAGGGGAGGAGCGTGTCGCCGGCAGCGTCATGGCTGGATACGACGGACATCGAGGTTGGGTGTACTACCTCGCGGTGGCGCCCGAGCACCGGGCGCACGGCCTGGGCGGGAAGCTGATGCAGCATGCGCAGACGTGGCTCGAGGGGCTCGGCGCCCCCAAGGTGATGCTGATGATCCGGGAGGAAAACGAAGGGGTGCGCCGGTTCTACGAGGGGCTGGGGTATGAGGTCGAGAAACGGACCGTCATGAGTCGATGGATGACCGGGTCCACTCCGGCGGGGTCGAAGTGATGGGTGAAGATCAGGAAATGAGGTTCAAGGACGGAGGAGGGAGAGGCGCCGGGGCCGATACCGACACCGATACCGCGACGCCGGACGACACTCGGGGGACGCAAGCCGCCTCCGGCTCGACCGTCCCGGTGACCGTCACCTATCTCGAGATGACGTCGCCGGCTCAGCGCACTGCGGCGTCCGGCCGAGCGGAGCCGACCGCGATCCTGCGCGCGGAGCGGCCCACCGTCTCGTTCTACCGCTATCTCTACAACACGGTCGGCGCCGACTGGAACTGGTTCATGCGCCGCCGCCTCGGCGATGAAGAGCTCGCCGCGATCATCCACGACGACCGGGTGGAGGTGTTCGTCCTCTACGTTCGCGGGGTTCCCGCCGGCTACGCGGAGCTCGACCGGCGGGTCGAGGGGGAGGTTGAGATCGCCTATTTCGGCCTCATTCCCGAGTACGTGGGGTGCGGCTTCGGCGCCTTTCTGCTCGACTGGGCGCTCGGACGGGCCTGGAGCTATCGCCCGCACCGGGTGTGGCTGCACACGTGCTCGCTCGACCACCCGCGGGCGCTCGGCGTCTACCAGCGCGCGGGCCTCGAGGTGTACGACCGCAAGGTGGAGCATGAACCGGTGGAGCACCTGCTCCATCCGCCCGGGGACGTGTCCGGGCCGGCCGCGACGCCGTAGGCGAGCGGCCGGCACGGGCGGGGACGACTTCGGCGTTCGGATGGGGCGTACGCGCGCGATGAGCCCCGCGAACGGCGGGCAGCATCGCAAGGTGACCGGGAAGAGAGAACAGGGGAAGGAGGCATGAACCTTTCGGCGTTCGGGCAGCGGCTCACGAGTGAGTCGGGCACGCGCTCGCTCATGGACGACCTCGGGGAGATCGCGGCGGCGGGCGGCGACATCATGAACCTTGGGGGCGGGAATCCGAGCCTCATCCCGGCCGCGGAAATGGTCTTTCGGGTCCGGATGCAGGCCCTCATGCAGCACGACGGCGCGTTCGAGCGGGCGATCGGGACCTACGACGCGCCGGAGGGGGAGCGTGGCTTCGCCCGCGCCCTCGCTCGATTGCTTCGGCGCGAGCAGGGTTGGGATCTGACCGAACGCAACATCGCCCTCACCAACGGCAGTCAGTCCGCATTTCTCGCTCTGTTCAACCTGCTCGCGGGGCCGGCGGCGGGCGGCGGCGCGCGGCGCGCGCCCCGCATCCTGCTGCCGCTCTCGCCCGAGTACATCGGGTACGCCGATCTCGGACTCTCCCCCGGAATGTTCACGTCGCGCCGTTCGACCATCACCGAGCTCGGAGACAAGCTGTTCAAGTACGGTGTGGACTTCGACGGCTTGGAGGCCGTCGACGACGTAGCCGCGATCTGCGTGTCGCGGCCCACCAACCCGACCGGCAACGTGGTGACCGACGACGAGCTCGAACGCCTCGGCGCCTTCGCCCGTGCCCGCGGCGTACCGCTCATCGTGGACAACGCCTACGGACTTCCCTTCCCCGGCATCGTATACGGTGACGCCGCGCCCGCCTGGGACGACAACACGGTGCTTTGCATGAGCCTCTCGAAGCTCGGACTGCCGGGCGTTCGCACCGGGATCGTGGTCGCGAACGAGGAGATCGTCTCTGCCCTCGGGGCGGTCAACGCCATCTTCTGCCTGGCGCCGGGGAGCCTCGGACCGGCCCTCGCCACCGATCTCGTCGAAAGCGGCGAAGTGCTCGCGCTTGCCCGCGATGTCATCCGGCCGCACTACGCGGAGCGCGCCGAGCGTGCGGTCGACCTGCTGCGGGAGGGCCTCGAGGACTGCGACATCCGCATCCACAAGCCCGAGGGCGCTTTCTTCCTGTGGCTGTGGACGCCGGGGACCCCGGTCACCAACGCGGTGCTCTACGAACGGCTGAAGGCGCGCGGGGTCATCGTCGTCTCCGGTCACCATTTCTTCCCCGGGCTCGAGGACGACGACTGGCCGCACAAGCACGAGTGCATCCGCATCAGCTACGCCGACGACTGGAGCCGGATCGAGCGCGGCCTCGCGGTCATCGTCGAGGAGGTGCGCCGCGCCTGCGACGGCGGCTGACGAGCGGTTCCGCCGCCCGCCTGCCATCCCCGATCCTCGGGTTGCGCGTACCGCGCGGTGAGACGGAGGCTGTCCAGTCGCAATATCTCACCAATTTTCAGCTAATCGAGTAGACGTCAGATATCGTTTGTGGACAGGACATAACAAATAGCTCATAGAAAGAACTGGTTATAGGTCTTTCTCCATCGCCGAAATGGCCAGGAGGTTGCGATTCAAGCCCCCGGATCGCATCCATGTCACAGTATCGAAGATGCTTCGAACGCCATGCGCCGCAGTGGCTCGACCGGCGCCTCGACGAGCTCGGTCGCAAGGACGTCGAGCGGCGTTTTCTCGTCTTGAGCGAGCACCCGGGGCCGAGTGCCGCGAACGCACTCGCGAAGCTCCTTGGGGCCGTGTACCGCGCGGCGTGCGCGAACCATGAGGAGCTTCGCAACCCGGTGGCGGAGTGGCGGATGGGCGGCGGGAGGCTCCACCGCGCGCTGCGGCGCACCATCGCGCCGCCGGCCGAGGTGCTGCCGCGGTGGCGCCGGGGGCTCGAGGGGGACATTCCCCAGGTCGTGCGCGACATGGTGTGGATGGGCCTTTACACGGGGCTTCGCGTCTCGGAAGTGTCGGGACTCAAATGGGAGGATATCGACGCGGCGCAGCGTTGGCTGCGAGTCAAGGAGACCAAGAGCGGGCGACCGCTCGAGCTCCCGGTCACCCGACAGGTGATGGAGGTGCTCGAGCGCCGCCGCGGGCCGCGGCGCTCGGGCTCGGGGTGGGTCTTTCCCGGTGCGGCGGGTCGCGGTCCCTACACGAGGGCGGGCAACTGGTACGCCCGCATCAGTCACGGCGCGGGCGCGAAGTTCTGGTTTCACGGCTGCCGCAACTGCTTCATCACGGTGGCGGTGCGTGACCTCATGCTGCCAGAGAGCCTGGTCAAGCGGCTCGTGAACCATGCGCCGACCGCGGACGTGACGGAGGGTTACGCGGCGGAGTGGACACACGAAGAGCTTCGCGAGGCGTCGCAGCGCATCGCGGACCGGATTGAGGCGCTCGCCGAGCAGCCTGTGATTTCGGCAGCGACGCTGCGGTGCGAAGGACACCCCGCGCGGTGAGCGCACGAGGCAAGCGCGTGGCGGCTCGAAAGAGCGCCCTCACCGGGGTGCTGGTGTCGCGTGCCGAGGCCCTTGGGGCGCCCTACGTCATCTGGGATGACCGGCTTGCGGGCTTCGGAGTTCGGATCTCGCCCGGGGGGACGAAGGCGTTCTTCGTGCAGTATCGAACGGGAGAGGGGCGTCGCACGGACCGAAACCGCAAGCTCACCCTGGGGCGGTATCCGGGCCTCACGCCGGGCGCTGCGCGCAAGCAGGCGCAGGCGCTGCTCGGGCGCGCCCGCGACGGTCGCGACCCCTCGCGCGAACGCGCGCTTGAGCGGGGATTGCCACGCGTGGCCGACGCGGTGGAGGGGTGGCTCGGGACGAGGAACGTCAAGGACGTTTCGTTGCAGCTCTACCGGCGAAGCGCCGAGGTGTGGCTCAAGGGCTGGCTCGGACGGCGGCTCGACCAAGTGACGCGCGAGGACATCGCCCGGCGCTTCGCGGAGGTGACCGAGCGCCACGGCAGGGTGAAGGCGAACCAGGGGCTGTTCGTGCTCGGCGGGGCCTACCGGCGCTCGGTGGTCGACCACCCGGGGCTTCGCAATCCGGTCGAGAGGTGGAAGCACGCCGGTGGGCGGGCGCACCGCTTAGAGCGACGGCGCATCGAGCACCCGGCGGTCGTGCTGCCGGCGTGGGAGCGCGGGATCCGCGAAGGTTTGCGGCGCGCGGAACTACGCGACTTCTTCCGCTTTGGCATGTACAGCGGCATGCGCTCGGGCGAAGTGCTGGGGCTTCGCTGGGACCGGGTGGTGCTCGGAGAGGGGCGATTCTTCGTGGACGAGACCAAGACCGGGGAGCCCCTCGAGCTGCCGGTCACGCGCCAGCTCGCGGCGCTCCTCGCGCGGCGCTCGGAGGCGCGGCCGAGCGGGTCACGGTGGGTATTCGCTTCGCCGGCGAGTCCCGATGAGCCGCTCAGCCGCCCCAGAAACTACTATCGCGCCATCGCACGCCATGGCGGCAAGCCATTCTGGTTCCACGCGCTTCGCAACTGTTTCGTCACGGTCGCGGCCCACGAGCTGAAGCTCCCCGAGTCGCTGGTCAAACGCCTGGTCAACCACCGCACTCGCGGCGACGTGACGCAGGACTATGCGACGCAGTGGACCCTCGATCAGCTTCGTGAGCCCGCACAACGGATCGCGGACCGGATCGATGCCCTGATGGTTGGCCAGAGAGGGGAGTTCGTAGCCCTGGCGGGCTCGGTGATGGAGGATTCGTCGAACAACGCAGATTTCGGCGAATCGCTTGCGGCGATTGCGGCCGCGACCGGACGCGCCGCAGACAGTGTCGGATGAGCCGGGGGGGGTCGCGTTGTACGGCCACTGACCATCCCCACCGGTGCCCGCCACTGAAGACGCCGACCGTACCGGGTGAAGACGGCTCGTTGTCAATACGCGCGACGCCACCCGCACCCCCCGGGCATGGAATCCAGTTACACGTCGCGGATCGACGCGGGCCGGAGAACGGACTTCCTCGACGTCGGTCGGACTGCGCAGCCGGCGGGCGCCTCTCGGGGGCACCGCCCTAGACTCCGCCGACAACAATCTACTTCGTCCCGTCGTCGGAGAAACTTCCAGACATTCCGGCCGCTTTGACACACGCAACACCGCTCGGCGCCATGCGATGGAACGTGCCCTCGTTCCGTCTTCCTCGGCTCCGACGGTCTACCTCTCCGTCTCCAGGGCGATGAGGAGCGAGGGATCGAAACCTCGCTTCTCCTCGTAGCGGTATCCCGCCGGGTTCGCAACGACCCGCGTGCTCCCGAGTACCTCGTCGACCGGATCGTGCATGTGGCCGTGGAGCCAGAGGACGGGTTGGAACCGCTCGATCAGCCGGTCAAGGTCCGAGGCGAACGCGCAGTTGAACGGGTCACCCTGGAACCACGGGCGGACCGACCGTGGACTCGGCGCATGATGCGTGATGACGACCGCTCTCTCCCCCTCGCGTTCCGCCTCCCCGAGTTCGCGCTCGATGAACGCTCGGTCCGAGCGGTGGCGCTCCACGCTCTCTCCAGTGGTGAAGTCTCGTCCCCGGTGCTGGATCGAGCCCCGGAAGTCCGAGATCTCGCGGCTCGCCCGCATGTGCGCTCCAATCTCGTCCGCCTTGCCGTCGAGTGCCAGATCGATCCAAAGCGTCGCCCCGATGAAGCGGACCCCATCGATCCGCACCATCCCCGGATCAAGGAGATGAATCCCGACGCGGACGCACTCGGCGGCGAGCCGCGCTCTTGTCTCGTCGATCTCGGTCCCGTAGAACTCGTGGTTGCCGAGGACGTAGAGAACGTGCGGAGCGGTTGCCCAGCGCTCCCCGAGTCGGTCGACGAGGCCTCGGGTGTAGGGCGCGAGGTTACCGGCAAGGACGATGACGTCCGCCTCCGGGTGGTGCTCGGGCACGAAGCCGCCGTGCTCCAGATGCAGGTCGGACAGTAGCTGGATCTTCATTTCGTGGTTCGGTGCTGGCGCTCAAGTCCCGGCTCGCAACGCTCGAAGCTCCAGGTCTCGATCTCCTTTGCGTCGAAGCGCGCGGACGCGTCGCGTCCGTCCATCCACTCCTTCGCTTGGAACGAGTCCGGGCCGCGGTCGACGAGGTCCCCCAGGCTGAACACCCGGTCGTGCTCGGCCACCTCAAGCTCGGCGAGCGCCCGGCGAGGGTCGGCCGAGGGGAGCGACGCCATTGCGCAGCCGGTCACTTCGATGACGCCCCGGCAGGCGGCTCGCAATTGCGACTATCCGGGCCAGCGCTTGGTGGCGTGCTACAACCCGTTGCTGGCCGAGGAACGCTCGCGCAAGCGCGAGGAGTTGCTGGCGGCCACGGAGGCGGGACTCGAACGGGTCGCACGCGAGGCGGCGCGGCGTACCCGCACGCCCCTTGGGGCGGCGGAGCTCGGTCGCAAGGTCGGGCGGGTGCTGGGCAGGAGGCGCACGAGGCGATCCGGCCAACGGACTTCGCCCGCACGCCCGAGAGCCTCCAGGGGCGGCTCGAGGGCGACGAGGCAAGGCTCTACGCCCTCATCCGCGACCGCGCCCTGGCGAGCCAGATGGCCTCGGCCCGCTTCGAGCGGGTCGAGGTGGAGCTCGCCTCGGCGCGCGGGGACATCGTGCTCGCGGCCACCGGCCGCGCGATGGTGTTCGACGGGTTCCTTCGCCTCTACCGCGAGGGCGCCGGCGAGCCGGAGCCGCACGCCGGCGAGCACGCCCGGCTCCTGCCCGAACTCGTGCCCGGACAGGCGGTGCGGATCGAAGGCGTGAGCGCGACGCGCCACGTCACCGCGCCGCCGCCGCGCTACACCGAGGGGGGGCTCGTGCGCCGGCTCGAAGAGCTCGGGATCGGGCGCCCGTCCACCTATGGCGCGATCGTCGGTGTGCTCCAGGAGCGGGGCTACGTGGCGCTCGCCGGCGGGCTCTTCGTGCCGCTGGAGCGCGGTCGGGTGGTCACCGCCTTCCTCGAGGCGTTCTTCGGGACGTGGGTGGCGTACGGCTACACGGCGGGGCTCGAAGCGGACCTCGACCGCGTCGTCGGCGGCGCTCTCGCCTGGCAGGGGATGCTCGGGGGCTTCTGGAGCGGCTTCCATGAGGCGCTGGAGGGCGTGGGGGCGCTGGAGCGCGCGAGCGTGATCGCGGCCATCGAGGGGGCGCTCGCGGGGTTCATCTACGGCGCGGGCGAGGACGCGCGCGGGTGCCCGGCCTGCGGCGAGGGGCGGCTGGAGCTGAAAGCGAGCCGCTACGGCCTGTTCGTGGGCTGCGGGAGCTGGCCCGCCTGCGGGTTCCGCCGCGCGCTCGCGGCAGGCGGCGACGATGGCGAAGGGCATGCGGGACCGAAGGCATTGGGGAGCGAGACCGGGACCGGGCTCGCGGTGACGCTGCGGCGCGGCCCCCACGGCCACTACGTGCAGAAGGGAGACGGGGCGGCGGGGGCGAAGCCCGCGCGCATGTCGGTGCCGGGCGGCATGGCGCCCGAGGACGTCACCCTGGACTCGGCGCTTGCGCTGCTCGCGCTGCCGCGCGAGGTGGGGGTCCATCCCGAGAGCGGCGAGCCGATCCTCGCCGGCATCGGACGCTACGGCCCGTGGCTGCGCCACGGCTCGACCTACGCGGCGATCCCGGACGACGACGACGTGCTCGCCATCGGGGTGAACCGCGCGGTGGTGGTGCTGGCGGACAAGGCGGTGCGCGAGAGCCGGGCGCGCGGGCCGAAGCGGGTGCTGCGCGAGCTCGGCGCGCACCCCGACGACGGCGCGCCGGTGTGGCTCAAGACGGGGCATTTTGGGCCGTTCGTTGCGCACCGGCGCCGCTACGCCTCGTTGCCGAAGGAGGTGTCGGCGCAATCGCTTACCCTGGAGCAGGCGCTCGCGCTGCTGGGGGACGGGACCGGGCCGTCCGGGAGGGGGTCGAGGCGCCGCTGAGGGCGGGGGACGGGGAGCCCGGTGACACCCTGGCAGTGGCATGGGCGGCAGGACACGGCATCGCGTCGGGAAGGAGGGACAACCGGCAAGGCCCAAAGTTCTTGCGGTATTCCGCAATGGATTGTGGCCTCTGGTCCCGGCTCCGGAATTCCGGTTGAATCGATGGCGAGCCGGTCCCGGGCGGTCCGCGGGGGAGCGGTTCAGCGCACGACGATGCGGCGGGAGACGGGGCGAGAACGATGGACAAGGCGGCAGGCCGGGCGCCACTCGATGCGATGCGTTTCTTCGAAGTGGCCGCGCGGCACCAGAGCTTCGCGAAGGCGGCACGCGAGCTCGGCGTGACGTCGGGTGCGGTCGCCCATCGAGTCAGGAAGCTCGAGCAGTACCTCGGGGTGGCGCTGTTCGAGCGCCAGTCGCACGGTCTCGCCCTGAGCGTGCGTGGACAGGCGTTCCTCGGCGAGGTCAAGGACACCGTCGCCGCTCTCGACGAGACCGCCGAGCGGTTCCGCGCCGACGCGAAGGCGGGGGCGCTCAAGCTCGTCGCCGTCGAGGCCTTCGCCGAGATGTGGCTGATGCCGCGCCTCGCCGCGTTCCGGTGCGCCCACCCCGAAATCGTCATCGAGTTCGAGACCTCGCTCGGCGATCACCACGAGGTCGATCCCGCCGGACGCGCGTTCGACGTGTGGATCGCCTTCGTGGCCTCGGTCCCGCGCACCGTGCAGAGCGAGGTGCTGTTCGAGGAGACGCTCGTCCCCGTGTGCAGCCCGGGCTTGCTGGCATCGCGGGGGCGCCCCGAGCGACCGGCCGATCTGCATGAGTGGCCGCTGCTCTACGACCTCGCCTGGGACGACTACTGGGCGCACTGGTTTGCCAGCCGCGAGGCCGGCGCGCCGGACATGTCCCGGGCGTCGGGGTACCGTCTGTACTCGATGATGGTCCAGGCGGCTCTCAAGGGCATGGGCGTCGCGCTCGGTCACTCCCTGCTGGTCGCGCCCCATCTGGAGCGCGGCACGCTGGTGAGTCTGTTCGAGCCGCCGGTGGCGGCCCCGGCCCGCTATTTCCTCGCGACAGCTCCCGGGTCCGGGGAGAAGCCCGAGGCGCGGGCGTTCCTGGACTGGCTGCGGGCGGAGACGCGAAAGCGCGACGCAGCCGGGCAGGCAGCGGCGGTGGTGCCCGCTGGGCAAGGCGAAGGCTGAGTCCGGGCGACGGTCGGCTGCTCCGCGTGCCTTGAGAGCGCTCTTGATGCATCCCTGCGCAATGGGAGCGGCGGCGCGATGCGGGGATGGCGCGAGCGTGAAATCGGTCGCCTCGGAGACGCAAGTGGCGGCGCGATACGCGCAAGAATATTCGGCCTAGGGTCGAAAAACCAACCATCTAGAATTTTTCACCCGACCGGGAACAATAGTACGAGCGTGTTCAGCAGGTTCCCGCGTGGTCCCGCCACCGAGTGCGCGGTGAGAGCTGCGGTCCCGGCAGCCCCGAGACGGGCTGCCCGGGGGTTGCGTTGGGGACCGGCTGAACCGACCGGAGAAGAGCAGCACATCGGCACGGCCGGCAGGAGTGAAGAGATGACCCTCGTTGACGGTGAGAAGGCGGTGGAGCGTGCGCTCGACGCGGCGGCGGATGGGGGCGGAGGTTCGCCCGTGCTGCGGATGCGCGGGCCGGGGCGGGAGGACACGGGTCTTCCCATAAGTAGAGAGAGCCGAGAGCCGAGAGCCGAGGCGCGTCCGCGTTCCGGCGTACAAATTGCCCCCTTCTCCCCGACCGTCCGCGCGGCTCGTCCTCCAAGGCGCGGCGACGACAATGGCGAAATTCTCGACCGAGAGATCGACGAGATGGCGATGAACATCGGTGGACCATTGCGGATACTCGACTACGCCGCCACGGCGGTCTGAGCGCTTCCCGGCGAAGTTTCAGGAAGGCCTCGGCCAGCTCGTATGCATGGAACTGTTTTCCATTCACCCCGCCGTTGGGAGCCCGCAGGCGCACCACTCACGATTCAGCCGACTCAAGACGAGCTTCTCCGGGACCCGTGGGCGGAATGGGCTCCTGCGAAGGACCGAGGGCCATTCCGGGCCGCCCACCGGCACAACACGAACAGGGCGATTGTCCGACTCTCTGGGAGCGGGTCACCGCGGCGCGAATGCAACTGTCGACATGCAAGCGCCGTCCCGCACATGCGGTGACTCCGTTTCACAGATTAGGTTTACACCCAAGAATCCGGAAACGATGACCACGCTGAGACTTGCAGAAGAGATCATGCTGCTTCTGCTCGACGACGCGGGCGGCAAGTCAGTCGAGGTTCCTCCACCGTGGTTTGAAGGCGTGATGGCCGGCGCGGTTCTGATGGATTTGGCACTCGAGGGCCGTATTGATACCGATCCGGAGCGGCTATTCGTGATCGACGGGTCCCCGCTGGGCGACGACTTGCTCGATACGACGCTTGCCCGAATTGTGCAATCTGCGGAAATGCACGACGCCTGCTATTGGATCAAGACAATAGCGGGTCATGCCATTGAGATTCGCGACCGTTCTCTGACCCGTCTCGTGGAACGCGGAATTCTGCGGCGGAACGAGGGCAGATTCATGTGGGTGTTTCGGGCCCGGCGCTTCGCGATCGTCGACGCCAGAACCGTTCAGGAAGCGAAGCACCGCATCATGGGGGTTCTGTTCAGCGATCAAATTCCCGATGCGCGCGACATCGTCCTCATATCCCTTTCCTCGGTATGTGGCATGTTGGAGAGCCTTCTTCCCAGTTCGGATTTCAAGCAAGCCACCGCGCGCATTGATCAAGTCCGGAAGCTGGATCTGCTTGGCCGGGAGGTTGTGAGAGCGGTGCTGGAGATCGAGTCCTTTCTCGCCACCGCAGACGTGCCGTGGCGGTGAGAAGACAGGGGCCGGTTCAAGAACACATGCAAGCAGCCGAAGATCATGCGGCCTCCGAGCGATAGGTGACCACCGCGATCGGCTGGGGATATCCCTTTACCCTCTCTTCCCGTCGGTCGCTGAAATCCGTCGTCTTTCTCTTGAACTGCAACGCGAGGTCGGCGGAAACGACGCACCCGACGCGCCGCTGCTTGGCAATCTCCTCCATACGCGCGGCCAGGTTGATGGTGTCACCGAAAATGCCGATGGCGCGCTTGGTGTCTCCTTGCTCGGCGATTACGACCTCGCCGCCATGAATGCCCACGCCGAACTTCGGCACGCGGCCGAACCCGTGCAGGTAGGCCGGGCCTTCCCGCTCGATCGATGCCTGAAGCGCGTCGACTGCCGCCAACGCGGCGCCGCCGGCGAGCGCCGCCGGCCAGTCCCACATCGCAATCAGGCCGTCGCCCGTGTAGACGTAAATCTCGCCTCCGTGTTCGGTGATCGGCCGCGATGCGTCGAAAAGGAACTTCCCGACGAACGCCGCGGCGCGCCGATGGCCTAATGCGTCGACGACGGCCGTGGAGTCCCTGAGGTCAAGCACCAGGAACACCTTCTGTTCCAGGGTCGGCCGCAGATAGCGGCCCGTCAACAGGTTGAACAGGTTGCGAGCGCCGAAATAGCCGATCACGCGCAGCGAAACGATCGCCAGGGAGCCGATGACAAACACCAGGGGGACGGTCACCGCGAGGCGCGAGTATGCCGCCCCGAGCCCGGCGATAGGGCCGATCGCGTAGTAGGCGATGTGGAAGATGACCACGAAGCCGACGCACAGGAAGGCGGCGTAGATCGGTACTTGCACGAGCGGCGGCTTCCTTCTCAGCCACCGCCCGGCCCGGCCCTGGACATAGAACAACTCGAAATAGGCGAAAACGATACCCGAGAGCAGACCGGTGAGCGCCGCAATCGCGACCGGGGCACCGACCGCAAACGCGCCAAATATCATGAAGAACAGGACGAAAGCTACGGCGAAGACCGCGATGCCGAGTTTGCGACGAATGGTGGAACCCAGGACCATGCTCATCGAGTCGGTTTGCCTATTGCCCCATTTCAACACCGCGGCTTGGCCGGGGCAAGCCGTCCGCACCGGCGTGACGCGCACGGGTGACCCCGAATGTATCCGCGCGCTGTGCGCCAACAGAGTGAACCGCGCCGGGATTTCCGTACGACGGCTCGACCCCACCTTCCAATAGCTGATTCGATGACGTTGGATGGCCCTTTTCACGAGGAGGGTCATCCGATGCGAGAGGCGGAACGAGATTCCGGCACCGACGGGAAGCGACGTAGCGGCGAGAGCGTTGGGGTTCGTGGTCCGGGACGGTCTCGGGGGCGCTGGAGCGCCGAGGAGAAGGCGCGGGTGGTGCACGAGAGCTTGCGGCCTGGGAAGCGTGTAGGGGAAGTAGCACGGCGCTACGGGCTATCGCGCTGGCAGTTGTCGTCGTGGCGCAGCCTCGCCCGCCAAGGCAAGCTCGCGGTGCCGTCATCGGCGGAGCCGGTGGTGGTCGAGCCGGAGCCGCAGCCGGCGTTCGCCACGCTGGAGGTGGACAGCGCCAGGGGCCCAGCTTCGATTGCGTCCTCCATATCGGATCGCTGCCGGGCTACCTCGAAGGCGGTGGACAGCGCCAGGGGCCCAGCTTCGATTGCGTCGGTCTCGATCAAGGCGCGCGGAGTGACGGTGCGTCTGGACGGCGATATCGGCGGTTGGCGGATCGCGGAGGTCGCGTCTGCGTTGCGGGGGCTTCGATGATCGCCGCGGGAACATCGGTGCGGGGGGGGTGGTGGTGGCCACACGTCCGGTGGATTTCCGTAAAGGACTTGACGGTCTGGCGCCCGCGTCGGGGTGGTCGAGCACGAGCTGGGTCTGGACCCGTACTCGGGGGTGGCGGTGATGTTTCGGCCCAAGCGCATGGACCGGGTGTAGGTTCTGTGGTGGGACGCGACGGGTCTAGTGCTGGCGTGGAAGCGTCTTGAGCAGAGGCGCTTTGCCGGGCCTGCGCTGCACGACCGGGTGATACGCCTTTCGCGGGCGCAGTTCGAGGCGTTGTTCGAGGGTCTGGACTGGAGCCGGCGGGTCCGCAGACCGCTCTCCGCGGAGTGATCACAGGGGGTGGTTTGGCCTTCCTTTCTCTTTACTAACATATTGATTTAACGTTATTCTTTTCATGGAAGACCGTCTCGACGCCGTCGATCCGGCGTCGCTTGCGCCCCCCTACCATGCCCTGTTCGAGGGACTCCGGGCCCAGGTTGCGGCGCAAAGGTCGAGCGGCGTGTCGAGCCCGGGATCGCGGTCAGGCGTCGTCATCGACGTAAGTTATCAATATCTGACAACAAGGAAAAGGCCGACGCCCACGACTCCGGTCGCCCCACTTGTGGACGAGCATGGCCTGTCCGCATCGCCGGTTTCCCCCTCGAACCTGTACGTTGCCCCATGCAGCAGTCCCACACGCTTCATGTTCCGCAACTGTCGCGCGAGGAATTCTCCATGGCCGAGCCCTTCACGATGGACGCCGGCGCGCGCTACGCCTTCGCGCCTTCTCCCGAACCGATCGAGGGTGTGGTGCACCGCATCCGGATCGCGTTCGAGGCTTCCGACGGCCGGGTCTGGACGGCGGGCACCGACAAGATGGCGCCCGGGATGGACGGTGCCGAGGACTTCTGAGATCCGCCGAACGCTCGTCTCGGTCTCGACCGCGACGGCTGGACGGCCTTCGCGGAGCGCGTCTTCGCCGCACAGGCACGGCTCGACGTCGTTTCCTGAGCCGCCGCTTCCGAGATTGCCAACGAGGGGGGCTACAGCCCGAGGTCGCGATCGAGGCCTTTCGGCGCCCGGCCCTGTTCCATATCGGGACCGGTCGGCCGCTCCCGGTCCCGCGACGCCGACTCACCCCTCGCTCGATCCGCGCCCCGGCACGGCTCCAGTCCGGCCTCTCGGCCCTTCGCCCGATCCGGCTCCACCGCTTAGCCCGAACTTCCAGTTGCGAGGCGATTTACTCCATTGATTTTCGGGACAAATTGAAAAAGTTGAGGCTCCGCTACTGGGTACGTTCCAATCGAACGCCGAGCAGTCGGAGGACCTCGCGCTGTAGCGCGGTGGGCCGAGTGAGAACGTCGAACGGTTGGGCGCCAGGCAAGCGCGGGACGATTCGGTTGCGGGCGATGGTGGCCAGGTCGTCGAGCAGGGTGCGGAAGCTGTGTACTGGCCAACCGGCCGCGGTGCGTTTGCGCCGGGCCTTGTCCTTTGCCGACGACGAGACCTCGGCCGGGGCCACGACCGAAGCGCGCGCGCCCTGGGCGCCGGCCCGGTCGTCGTCGTCGAACAGCAACGGCGCGAGCCATTGGCGCATATGCCATTCCACGTAGTACGCGAGCATGCACAACAACACATGCGCGCGCACCCGAGCGGGGGCATAGTGGAAGATGGGCCGTACCTTCACGTTGCGGCCCGCATGCTCGCTGGATCACCCGAGGCGACCCGTTCCACCGAAGTGCTTCGAACGATGTCGTTACCTCCATCATCCGCTCCGATTGCTACCGGCTGGAGCGACAGTTTGCCGGGCGGGGTTCGCACCCGCTGAGGGACGGTGCCTTTCCACGGCACACCGTACGTAATCAGGATGGATTTTGGCCTCTGGTCCCGGCTCCGGAATTCCGGTTGAATCGATACTGAGCCGGCCCCGGGCGGTCCGCAGGGGGCCGATTGGCGCACGACGATGCAGCGCGAGACGGGGCGAGAACGATGGGCAACGCGGCAGGCCGGGCGCCACTCGATGCGATCCGTTTCTTCGAAGTGGCCGCGCGGCACCAGAGTTTCGCGAAGGCGGCACGCGAGCTCGGCGTGACGTCGGGCGCCGTCGCCCATCGTGTGAGGAAGCTCGAGCAGTACCTCGGGGTGGAACTGTTCGAGCGCCGGTCGCACGGTCTCGCCCTGAGCGAGCGCGGACAGGCGTTCCTCATCGATGTCCAGGACACCCTCTCCGCTATCGACGACACCGCCGAGCGGTTCCGCGCCGGCGCGAAGGGCGGGGCGCTCAAGCTCGTCGCCGTCGAGGCGTTCGCCGAGATGTGGCTGATGCCGCGCCTCGCCGCGTTTCGCAGCGCCCACCCCGAGATCGTCATCGAGTTCGAGACCTCGCTCGGCGATCACCACGAGGTCGATCCCGCACGGCGCGCGTTCGACGTCTGGATCGCCTTCGTGGCCTCGGTCCCGCGCACCGTGCAGAGCGAGGTGCTGTTCGAGGAAACGCTCGTCCCGGTGTGCAGCCCGGCCTTCCTGGCATCGAGGGGGCGGCCCGAGCAGCCGGCCGATCTGCATGGATGGCCGCTGCTCTACGATCTCGCCTGGGATGACTACTGGGCGCACTGGTTTGCCGCCCGGGATGCCGACGCGCCGGACATGTCCCGGGCGTCGGGCTACCGGCTCTACTCGATGATGATCCAGGCGGCGGTCGTGGGCATGGGCGTCGCGCTCGGTCACTCGCTGCTGATCGCGCCCTGTCTCGAGCGCGGCACGCTGGTGGAGCTGCTGGGACCGCCGGTGGCGGCCCCGGCGCGCTATTTCCTCGCGGTGGCTCCCGGAGCGGGCGAGAAGCCCGAGGCGCGGGCGTTCCTGGACTGGCTGCGGGCGGAGACGGGAAAGAGCGATGCGGACGGGAAGGCAGCGGTGGAGACCGCCGCGCGAGGCGAAGGCTGAGTCCGCGGCGACGGGCGGCTACGCGGGGTGCCTTCGGCAGTCGGGTTACGCTGCGCCAATCCGACCTGCCCGGGGCGATCCCGCGGCTGAATCCGCAGCGTGAAATGGCCCTGGCGCTGCGCGGCAAGACCAGGCATTGACGTGCGCGCTGCCCCGGACTACATCCGCCGGTGGAGGCTCGGTCCCGTATGCAGCCCGCGTTTCGATGCGTGGGAACCGCAGGCGGGGCGTTGCCTCTTTTTTCATGCCCCCGGTCTGGGTTCGTAGGGATCGGAGACGTAGACGACCCCATAAGTATCGAAGACCCGGCCGTCGCGGTAGCCCTGCCCGCGATACTGGAGATCGGCCAGGCCGGCTGCAGACATGGCCGCGATCTCCTCGCGACGTTCGGCGTTCATGCCCCGGCCGGGCAGGCGAAACCCCCAGTTGATGCAGTAGATGCACACGTCCGCAGCCTGGACGGCGTAGGCCATGTCGGAGGAGACGAAGAACGGCGTCGGCACGATCCATGCCGTCCTGTTCCGGCCGGTGGCCGTCTTGGTGAAGTACTCCTCCATTCGGGCGACGAACCTGCGGTCCTCGCGCTTGTCGGTCTCGTCCATGACCAGGACGCCGTGCTCGCGTTGCGCCTCGAGGAAGTAGAAGAACCGCTCGAGCAGGAAGACTGCGTCCTTCCTCAGATAGTCGTCGAAACGGTAGTGCGGCGGCCTGACGATGCCGCGCGGGATGGCGGAGGCCAGCACCACGGCCCGGTATCGCTTGAGAAGGGCGATGATCTCCCGGGCCATGAGCAGGCAGGCTTGGCCATAGGCGGTAAACTCGGTGCGGTCCGGAGCGGCGTGCCTGCGCCCCTTGGCGAGGAAGGATCGGCACAGCGCCTGCCGATCCCTGTCGGCAAGGACATCGCCTTGGCCGGCGAAGCGGAAGCGCTTGCGGTCGAGCAGGGTCGAGCCCTTGAGCTCGTTGCCTTATTCGTGTACCCGGCAGCCGAAGCAGTAGGCCCCGAGGCGCTGCATCTCCTGCGCGAACGGCCATAGCCGGCCGACGTGAATGGCGACGCCGCCGCGCACCTCATAGGGCGTGTTCCGGTGGTCGTTGGTCCAGGCGGCGGTCGAGGGCATGGGCGTCGCGCTCGGTCACTCCCTGCTGGTCGCGCCCTGTCTCGAGCGCGGGACGCTGGTGGAGCTGTTGGAACCGGTGGCGGCCCCGGCGCGCTATTTCCTCCCGGTCGCTCCCGGATCGGGCGAGAAGCCCGAAGCGCGGGCGTTCCTGGACTGGCTGCGGGGGGAGACGCGAAAGAGCGTCGCGGCCGGAAAACCGGCGGCGGCGCCCGCTGCGCAAGGCGAAGGCTGAGTCCGGGGGCGGCGGGCTGCGGCGACGGTCGGCTGGCGGGGTGCCTTCGGCACTCTGGCCTGTCCCCGCGCCTTGAAGGCGGTCTTGATGTGTTGCTGCGGAATGGGAACGGCGGCGCGATGCCGGTATGGCGCGCGCCTGAAATCGATCACTTCGAGCACCGGAATCAGCGGCGCCATACGCCCAAAATAATTCCGCCTAGGGTCGGAAAAACAACCATCTGGAATTCTTCACACCAACGGGAATAATAACGCGAGGGCGTTCAGCAGGTTCCCGCGTGGTCCTCCCGCCGAGGGCGTGGAGTGAGGAGTTGCCGCGGAGGCCTCGAGACAGGTTGGGCGGCGTGCCGCACCGGCACTCGAACCGGCCGAACCGACCGGACAAGAGCAGGAGATGGGCACCGCCCGACTGGAGCGAAGAGATGACCCTCGTTGACGGTGAGAAGGCGGTGGCGCGTGCGCTCGGCACGGCGGCGGATGGGGGCGGAGGTTCGCGCGCGCTCTGGATACGCGGGTCGGGGCGGGAGGACACGGGTCTTTCCATAAGTAGAGAGAGCCGAGAGCCGATTCGGAACTGTCTATATCTGACCGCCACCCAAACGCGGGACCATGGTCCGGACTCAGGGCGCGCAAGGCCCGAGACGCCGCACCCCCCGACACCTGAACATCAAGCAGCGCCGCCAGCGCGCGGATCGGGAGTCACCCGACGTAGCGAGTGCGCCGACGGGCCACCCATACTCATCGAGGCAGCGCATTCCCACACGATGCGAAACACGGCTCGCTGATCGAGATTCCCGTTACCCTCGACGGGCGCATGCCCCGCTCCCCGCCCTCGGGACAAGACCAAGACCACCGATGAGGCGCCCGTGATCGATCTTCTTGGAGGGATGATAGGCGGACTTGGCCTCTTCATGGTGGGGATGTGGCTCCTCACGGAGAATCTGAAGGCATTGGCCAGCCGGCGCCTTCGCAGGACCGCGGGTCGATGGACCTCGAACCGATTTTCCGCGCTGCTCTGGGGAACGCTTGCCGGCGGCATCACCCAGAGCATGCCCGCATTGACCTTCATTGTGGTGAGCACCCTTCGTTCGGGGCTGATCACGACCAAGGGAGCACTCGCACTGATTCTTGGTGGAAGTATCGGTGTAACGGCTCTCGTATTGATTGTCACCTTCGATATCAAGGTGGCTTCGTTCTATGTTCTCGGTGTCGCCGGTGCGGTCGTGGTCAGTGAAAGGATGTCGAAATTCAGACCCCTGGCCGCGTCTTTCTTCGGTGGCGCCATGATCATCCTTGGTCTGGTCCTTCTCAAGGACGCCGCGGCGCCGCTTGCTGATCAGCCCTGGTTCGGGGATATGGTAGAAGGAACCGGAGAATCACTGATTCTCGCCTTTCTGGTCGCCGCATTCCTGACGGCCATCGTGCAATCGTCCAGCGCAGTCTCCGTATTCGGCATCAGCATGGCGGCGATCGGCGTCATCTCCGTCGACCAGACCATCATGATCATCTACGGCAGCTACATCGGTTCGAGTGCGATCCTCTATCTGTTGTCTGCCAATCTCGCAGGGCGCTCGCGCCAAGTCGCCATGTATATCGTGTCCTACAATGTGCTGAGATGCGCGATTGTAGTGCCACTGTTCTTCGTCGAACTCTACTTCGACATCCCGTTGATGAAAGCGCTGGTCCTCGCCCTCGATCTGGATCTGGATCGTCAACTGGCGTTCGTGTATGTCTTTCTTAACGTGTTACCGTTGCCGCTCATGCTCGCTGGTCTGGGTATATCGGTCTCGATTCTCGACAGACTGTGGCCGAGTTCGCAGATCGACGAGTTGTCACGACCACGGTTCATTCACGACCACGCCTCCGTGGACGTCGAGACATCGCTGATGCTGGTCGACCTCGAACAGAAGCGTGTGCTCAAGGCCCTGTCACAATACTTCGACATGGCGCGACAGAATGGGAACGTCGGGCCACTTCGTGATGCGTCTCGGAGTGTGCTCTCTGAATGCGACGAATTCATAAGTGATCTCCATGTAACTCATTCCTTGCAGGCGGTCGAGGACCGCAATGTCATGATGAACCGCCAGAAACTGATTTTCTGGTTGGAGGACGTACTGGGAGTGCTGTGTGAGAACCTGGGCGACATCGGTGACCGGCTCGCCCTCGATCAGTTTCGGATGAGCATGTGCGAGGGCGTCGACAGCGTACTTCTGTCCCTGGTCGATGCGATCGAGACCGACGACAGGGTGTCCTGGGAAATGGCGAGCCACCTCGTCGGCGACCGTGGTGCAATGATGCGCAAGGTGCGACTCCAGTATCTGGATATGGACCCGCCACTGCAGGAACTGGAACAGATAAATGTCCTGCTGATTACCAATGCGGTGGAGGAAGTTTTCTTCGTGCTGACCAAACTCGAGAGGGAATTCAACAGTTTTGCCGAGACGGAGGAACATGTTCCCCACGGTTGATTCGCGCATGGGGAGCCCATGCCCGGGCCCGCGCCGGAATGCCGGTTTGTCCGGCTATCGGATCACGAAACCTGCGCCGACCGGGCCGTTCCGATCGATCAGCCACTTGGCGTAGCCGATGATCCTGGCTGCCCCATTCGCCTCAATGTCGATAGAGACGTAGCATTCTTCGCTGCTCAGAGGCCACATGATGTTCGTTCCGTGGTTGCCCTTGGTCGGATTGGGCCGGACCCTGAAGGGACTTGAGGTGCGCGTTCGCCCCATCCGCCATCGCGAGGAGCGTCGGGTGCGCGCGCATCTGTTCGTGTGCCTGCTCGCCGGCTATGTGGAATGGCATCTTCGCCGGGCCGTGGCGCCGTTGCTGTTCGATGACGAAACGTTGGACGAGGCGCGCCGCACGCGCGATCCAGTCGCCGCGGCCAAGCCCACGCCCCGGGCCCGTGAGAAAAAGTGAAGTTGCCCCGCTTTGGTGGACACCTGAACATTGCGCAGAGGAGGTGTCCACATGTCGAAGAAACAACCGCCGTACGCGCCGGAGTACCGGCGCCAGATGGTCGAGCTGGTTCGCACGGGCCGCGCGCCCGGGGAGCTGGCCCGCGAGTTCGAGTGCTCCGCTTCGGCGATCCGCAACTGGGTGCGTCAAGCGGATCGCGACGAGGGCCGTCGTGAGGACGGTCTGACGAGTTCCGAGCTCGAGGAGCTGCGTCGGCTTCGTCGCGAGAACCGTCAGCTTCGCGAGGAGCGCGAGATCTTAAAAAAAGCCGCGGCCTGGTTCGCTCGGGAGACCGGCACGATACCGGGGAGGTCTTCGCGCTCGTGAAGGCAAACCAGGCCCATCATCGGGTGGCCACGATGTGCCGAGTGCTGGGCGTCTCCGCCAGCGGGTACTACGCGTGGCGAGGCCGTGGGCGTTCGCGTCGCGCCCAGCGCGACGAGGAGCTGCGCGGGACGGTTCGGACCATCCACAAGGGTTCTGCAGGCACCTACGGGGTGCCTCGGGTCCATGCCGAGCTGCACCGCCGCGGATGCCCGGTGAGCCGCAAGCGCGTGGCTCGGCTGATGCGTGAGGCCGGCTTGGCCGGGGTGAGCCGTCGCCGGGGCACGCACACCACGCGCCGCGAGCCGGGCCGCCGTGCGGCTCCGGACCGGGTCGAGCGTCAGTTCCGGGCCGATGCACCGGACCGCATCTGGGTCGCCGACATCACCTACGTGCCGACCTGGACCGGGTTTGTGTACCTGGCCGTCGTGCTCGATGTGTTCAGCCGCAAAGTGGTCGGGTGGGCCATGGCCAACCATCTTCGCACCGAGCTGGTGCTCGGGGCACTGAACATGGCGATCGCACAGCGCCGCCCCCAAGGGGTCATCCATCATTCCGACAAGGGTACGCAGTACACCTCCCTCGCCTTCGGCAAGCGATGCCGGGAGATGGGAGTGGTGACGTCGACCGGATCGGCAGGCGACTGCTACGACAACGCGATGGCCGAGAGCTTCTTCGCCACGCTCGAATGCGAGCTGCTGCAACGGCGCTCGTTTCAGACCCAGGCCGAAGCACGCATGGCCATCTTCGCGTTCGTGGAATCCTGGTACAACACCCGCCGCTTGCACTCTGGGCTGGGGTACCTGAGCCCCAACGAATTCGAACGCCGCGCGGCCGCGGGGCGCCCGATGGGCACCGAGGGTCATCACGAACAAGCCAACCTCGAGCCCTTCCGAATCGGCCGGCCGGGGATCCACAACCACCCTCCGGGGAGACCCTCAACACTGGTCTCCGAGAGAGATTTCATTCCATCGGCTATCGTTCACCCCAGTGCCGGTGGCGACAGCCCTCAACCGTCCACCGAATCGGGGTAGGCCCAAAGGCGCGCCGGCGCACCGACGACGGTCTGGCCCTGCACAGCCTGGATACCTTGCTCGCCGAGCTCGCGACGCGCTGCCGCAACACCTGCCGGGTGCGGTCGGACCCCGCGGCTCCTGCCTTCTCGCTCCTCACCGAGCCCACCCAGACCCAGCGACGCGTCGCCGAACTCATCGAAATGTTCCCAGTACCGAGAACCGTCTGAAGCTGAAAATACGAATGACTATCAATGAATTGTTCTATCTCAGCACAGGGAACTTCGGTCTAGAGTTCAAGAAAGTCGCCCACTTCCGGCCCGAGCAAGCGGTCGGTCCCTCGCCTGTCGGCGCGTTCGGTGTTCGGCAAACTCGACCGCGAGCGCGAGCAGTACGCCGCACCGCGCGAGCATCGCGGGGGTCGCCCGGTTGCTTCGCCACACGACGAGCACGGAGCGCTGGTACCGAGACCTACGCGAACGAACGCTTCGCAAGGGAACACCTTATCGGGCGGGAACCCGGGCACGGGGCGTTGACCAGACACCGGTTGCGCCGCGTACGGCGCGCTGCGTACAAGGCGCGCTGCTCGCGTCCACGCGGAGCAGTTACGTTCCATGCGGCGCAGCTCCGATCAATCGAGGGAGCTGGTGTTCCATTGGTGTTGCCCAGATGGTTACAGTGGGACCTAGCAGAATCTGGATAGTCATATTTATTTTATATTTCAGTCAATTGTAGAGAGAACGATTTCGGACGAATGCCAATTGGTATATTTCACCAATTTCCTGCTGCAGACGCCAATCTGTCGCTTCGCGCAAGGTCGCCGTGGTAGCGGGCCGTACTCCCTCAAGCCGCTTCGACGTAGTGTCGACTACGCCTTCAGTGTCTTTCAGTCCGTGCGGCCCGCTACCACGGCATCTTGACGCCCTCGCTACGAAAATCGGTGAGATATTGCGGCTAGCCCGCAAATCTCACGAGCTTCCTGCTGCGGACGGCGATCCATGCGCTGTGACAGGCCGTACTCCCTCAAGCCGCTTCGACGTAGTGTCGGCTACGCCTTCGCCAGCGCGTACGCGCTCCTTCGGTCCGTGCGGCCTGTCACAGCGCCGTCTCGCCGCCCTCGCGACGAAAGCTGGTGAGATTTCCGGGCTAGGAACTCGCGCACGCAACTCTCCCGGGAACCGGCGCCGGCGCGAAGGCCGCCGGCTACAATGCGCCGCCCTCTGGCGAAGCCGTCAATGATCCACCTCACGAACGTCACCCTCAAGCGCGGCCACAAGACGCTGTTCACGGGACTCGACCTCACCGTGCACGCGGGCCATCGCGCGGGTGTCGTGGGGCGCAACGGAGTCGGCAAGTCGAGCCTCTTCCTACTCCTTCGCCGGCGCCTGCTTCCGGAGGAGGGTGACGTCCGGCTTCCGCGGAGCTGGACCGTTGCCCACCTTGCCCAGGAGACCGAAGCGAGTCCGTCGAGCGCCCTCGACTGGACGATGGACGGCGACCGTCCCCTGCGGGCGGTGCAGCGCCGGATCGAGGCGGCCGAGGCGCAAGGCGACCACCAGCGGCTGGCCACGCTCTACGCCGAGCTCGAGGCCATCGACGGGTACACCGCGGAGGCGCGGGCGGGACGGATCCTGGACGGTCTCGGGTTCGACCCGGACGACTTCTCCCGTTGCGTCGCGGACTTCTCCGGCGGCTGGCGGATCCGGCTCAACCTCGCGCAGACCCTGATGTGCCGCTCCGACCTGCTGCTCCTCGACGAGCCGACCAACCACCTCGATCTCGACGCGGTGATGTGGCTCGAGCAGTGGCTCGTCCGCCGGGCCGCAACGACCCTGCTGATTTCCCACGATCGGGACTTCCTCGACCGCACGGCCACCGACATCGTCCACCTCGAAGCCGGGCGCGCCCGCGGCTACCGCGGCGGCTACTCCTCGTTCGAGCGCCAGCGAAGCGAGCGCCTCGCGAACGAGCGGGCGACTTACGAGAAGCAGCAACGCCGCGCGCGCGAGATCCAGGCGTTTGTTGCCCGCTTCGGAGCGAAGGCCACCAAGGCCCGGCAGGCTCGCAGCCGCATGAAGGAGCTCGAGCGGCTCGCCCTGATTGCCCCCGCCCACGCTGATTCCGCCTACCGATTCTCCGTTCCGAATCCGGAGAGGATGTCGGACCCCTTGTTGCTCATGGAGGATGCGAGCCTCGGGTACGACGACTCACCGGTGCTGGCCGGCGTGCGCCTCATCCTGCGCGCGGGGGCGCGGATCGGACTCCTCGGCCGCAACGGCGCCGGCAAGTCGACCCTGATGCGCGGCATCGCGAGCGAACTGCCCCTCATTGCGGGCCGCTGCGAGCGCGGGCGGAACGCCCCGGTCGGCTACTTCGCGCAGCACACCATGGAGACCCTCGTGCCGTCGATGAGCCCCGTGGAGCATCTGGCCGCGGCGGACCCCGAAGCGACCGACCAGGCCATGCGCAACTACCTCGGTGGCTGGGGGTTCTCCGGCGACGCGGCATTCGGCCGGTCGGCCCTGCTCTCGGGCGGCGAGAAGGCCCGGCTCGCCCTCGCCCTCATCGCGTGGCGAAAGCCCGCCGTGCTGCTCCTCGACGAGCCGACGAACCATCTCGATCTCGACATGCGCCACGCCCTCACGGTGGCCCTCCAGTCCTACGGCGGCGCGCTCGTCGTCGTGTCCCACGACCGTCACCTCCTCGGAAACACGGTGGACGAGCTGCTGCTGGTCGCGAACGGCGGGGTGACGCCCTACGACGGGACCCTGGACGACTACCGGGACTGGCTTCTCGGCCGCGACGATGCCGTGGCGCCCGCCACCGGACCGCGTGCGGTCCGCGATACCGCGACCGAGAGGCGGCGCGCCGGAGCGCAGGCG
Source organism: Gammaproteobacteria bacterium (assembly GCA_965223775.1). Lineage (GTDB taxonomy): Bacteria > Pseudomonadota > Gammaproteobacteria > HK1 > HK1 > JAJDXW01. Next base: position 1,576,979 of record OZ245021.1, read on the forward strand.
CGAGCCCGGCTCAAGCCCCTCCGCGACGAGCTCCGTGCGATCGAGGATCAACTGAAGGAGCTGCAGTCGAAGCTCGATTCGATCACCGCCGAGCTCGCCGACACCGATTCCTATCACCGGTTGAGCGGTGAGGAGGTGACGGAGCTCATCGCCCACCACAAGCGCTACCGGACGCAGGTGGAGCGCCTCGAAGAGGAGTGGTTGGCGGCCACGGAGAAGCTCGACGCCGCGACCGCCGCCTGACCGCTCGTCCCCCGCCGGCAAGATGCCCGCGAACGGTCCAGGCGGGCGGGGAATTCGGGGTCGGAGTGGGGTTTCGCCTTCGGGTGAGCGAATCCGATTAGGATTGTGCGCAATCAGGTTGCGGAAAGGAGGTGCGGTCATGGTGGCGACGAAGCGGACATGGGTGCTCGGCCTCGCATTGGCGGCGTCGCTCGCAGGCGGAGCCGAAGCGTTGGCGGCCGGCGCGGGAGGCGGCAGTTCGTCCAGCCGCGGCGGCGACGCGCTGCGCGAAGCGAGGACGCTGATTTCCGAGGAGCGCTACGAGGAGGCGCTCGTCGCACTCGAGGAGGCGGTTGCCGCGGATTCGGACGATGCCGACGCGTGGAACCTCGTCGGTTTCAGCTATCGCAAGCTCGAGCGGTACGAGCCGGCGCTTGAAGGATACGCGAGGGCCCTTGCCATCGATCCGCGGCACACCGAGGCGCTCGAGTACCTCGGCGAGCTCTACCTCGCCCTCGACGACCTGCCGCGGGCGGAGGAGCAGCTCGCGAAGCTCGGCGAGCTCTGCCGCTCCGGCTGCGAGGAGCACGAAGAGCTGAAGGAAGCCATCGTGCGCTACAAGGCCGCCCGGGGAGGGTGACCTCGCAACCGCCCGCGCAGGGAGGCGCGGGGCGGCCGGGGCGGCCGGGGCGCGCGGGTTTCCAGCCCGCGGTTCACCTCGCGGACGGCGCGCATGGGGATGCGGGCCGGCCTTAGCCCGGAAAAATCACCGATTTCCTGCTACGGACGCCAATCTGTCGCTTCGCGCTCCCAAGGTCGCCGCGGTAGCGGGCCGTACTCCCTCAAGCTGCTTCGACAGCGCGAACGCGCTAGTGTCGGCTACGCCTTCAGCGCCTTGAGGTCCGTTCGGCCCGCCACCACGGCATTCTGCTTCGCAGCTTCGCGGCGCCCTCGCGACGAAAATCGGTGAAATATGCGTTTCAGTTTTTCTTCGACTTTGGTAATCCTACACTCTATTGATAAATAATATTTTTTATCGTCCATAGCAGTTGCTACGTGTCCCTTGGTAACCACTCGGGTAACACCCATGGAACACCAACGTGCCACCGATTTCTCGGCACTGCCCGGCGTGGAACGGTAAAGGTTCGGTCGCGCCGTTTTCGTTCGGTCACGCGGTGACAGAGGGGCATGATGTCACCGGTTGAGAGTTCGCCGCCAGTTCTTTCGGAGGGGCCGGAGCCAGATGTCTTTCTTGGGCTGGTCGCGTTTGGGTGTCTGTCGTAGCGTCCCCGGCCCTGGGTGGTTCCGACATGGATCCATCCTGAGGCCTTGTAGAGCGCGCCGGTAAATCGCGGAGTCTCGACGAACGTCTCCACAAGCACCACACACCGCTATACAAGAAGGCTCTCCACGACCGGACAGTCCGGAACCGGTCACGATCTGCCGCCCCAGACACCCGTACAACGGTGCACCTGTCACAGTCATCGGCTTGCGCAATACGGGCATCCGCGGTCAGAAGGTGAAGCTCCGGTTGCCCGACGGCACGATGTGCTGGCTCCCGCTGTCATGGACCAGCCTCGGCGCGGCGCCGGCTGATGGGCCTCGGCTTGCCGGTACGTTGTCCGACTTTGTCGCACTGCGTAATCTGCTCTGTATTCTCGAGGAGCGATGCGGAGCGGTGGATGGCGCAAGAGCAACGGGAGCTCCCGCTGCTGACGGTGCTGGCGTGGGAGGAGCGGTGGGATCGCTGGCACGCGGTGCCGCAGGAGAGCCGTCACCGTCTGGTGCGGGAGCTGGCGCGTGTGATGATTCGGCTGGCGGATGCGGAGAGTCGCAATGAGCACGACGAAGATTGCAGCCCGGCATCTTGAGCGCCAGGCGGTCGTCTATGTGGAGTTGCCCCGCTTTGGTGGACGCAAATCGGCTGCGAAGCCTGTGGGATTGTCTTCGCGCCGTGCCGGAGTTCCGCGGCACGCGCGGGCGGCGCTACCCGCTGGCGACGATCCTGGCCATCGCGGTGGCCGCAAAGCTCGCCGGGTACCATGGCACCCGAGCGTTCGCCGAGTTCGCCAATGGATTGACCCAGCACCAGCTTCGTGCCCTTCGGGCCTTCTACAGCCGGCGCTTGGGGCGCTTCACCGCGCCGACGGCGGCCGCGTTCTTCAAGGTCCTCGTCGCGCTGGACCCCGATGTTCTGGACCGCGCCGCACGGACTTGGGCCGCGCAGCACAGCCGCGCCGCCGAGCCCGTGGCCATCGACGGCAAACGCATCCGCGGCGCCGCCCGCCAAGACCCCCACGGCAAGCACCACCTCGTGGCGGCCGTGGAGCATCGCTCCGGGAACGTGCTCGGGCAGGAAGCGGTCGCACACAAGAGCAACGAGATCCCGACCGTTCGCAGCCTGGCCATCGGGCTGGACCTCCAAGGCCGGGTCGTGACCGTCGACGCGATGCATGTCCAGAACGAGACCGCCCGGTGCCTGGTCGAGCAGTGCGGCGCGCACTACGTGATGAGCGCGGTCAAAGGCAACCGCCCCGACCTGCTCATCGACCTGCAAGGCCTTGACTGGGAGCGCCCCGAGGTGCGCGCCACCGAGCATCGCTACTCGAACAAAGGACATGGACGGTTCGAGAATCGTCTCCACCACGTGCGCGACGTCTCCTACGACGAAGACCGATGTCGGGTGCGGACCGGACACCTCCCGCGCAACCTCGCCTGCCTGACCAACCTCGCCATCTCCATCGTGCGCATCCAGGGACGATTCGATTTCCTCCCCCAAGCCCATCGGCACTACGCGCGAAGACCCCAGGACGCCTTGGGTCGGCTCCTCGAACCGCCCAAACGCTGAGACCCTGCCTGCCCCACTATCGTACGGCGCGTCCCTCCACCACCGCGCCGAGGGACCGGTTCGCCCGGAACGCGCTACCACCCGGAATATTCCAACCCGCCCAGTCTCTCCCGGACCCAATCGGCCGCCTCCGCGCGTGCCTGCCGCACCTCCGCCCTCACTCCTCGCCACCACCACCGGGCTCCCGGGAACAAACGCCACTTCCTCGCGACGAACAAAGATCTCCCCTGCTCATGGGACAAGACTGTAGATTGACATATCTGCGCTTATCCTGCTTAATCGGCGAAAGAATTGGTCGCGGCCACGACGTGACGATCGCCATGGCATGCACGATATCCGCTGCTGGCGGATGTGTGCTCCCGGAATTCGGGTGTGGGGGGGAAGTGCGTCGCGGAACCGCGCGGGAATCGGAGGAGCCTCCCTATGGCGGAATTCGCGGTGCTGCCGCCGGTGTGAGGTTGCCGTAAAACGGCCGGTTTGAAGATGTCGGTATGAGTTTGGACATTGAGCTGGTTTCGGTCGTTGGTGGTGAACGGACTATTTCTCGATGGTGTCCTTCATTCGGAAGCTGCGGCCCTCGAGGGTGACGGTTTCGGCGTGGTGCAGGAGTCGGTCGAGGACGGCGGAGGTCAGGGTGGCGTCGCGATTGAAGATCTCCGGCCAGTGCTTGAAGACGCGGTTGGTGGTGATCGCGATGGAGCCACGCTCGTAGCGATGGCTGATGATCTGGAACAGCAGGTCGGCGCCGGTCTTGTCGATGGGCAGATATCCGAGTTCGTCGAGGATCAGGAGTCTTGGCCGGAGGAAGCGTGCGAGGTCGCGTTTGAGCTGTCCGGCGGCCTTGGCGGCGGCGAGGGTGTTGACGGCGTCGATGGCGCTGGAGAACAGCACGGAGTAACCGTGCTGGCAGGCGTGCAGCCCCAGCGCGGTGACCAGATGCGACTTGCCCAACCCGACCCCACCGACGAACACGACATTGGCGGCGTCCTCGACGAAGCGCAGTCGGAACAGGTTCTGGACCTGGAGTTGATTGATCTTCTTTGGCCAGGTCCAGTCGAACGATTCGAGGGTTTTGTTCACCGGGAATCGAGCGAGTCGGATGCGCCGTTCGACCGAGCGGTCTCGTCGTCGGTTGGCCTCGCCGTCGACGAGTTGTTCGAGGACGGCGAGGTGGTCCCATTGCTCCTTTGCCGCGCGTTGGACGATGTCGGGGTAGTGCTCGCGGAAGAACGAGAGTTTGAGCTCGTCGAGCTGGGCGTGGAAGGCGTCGAGGTTCGGCTCAGTCTTTCGGCGTGCCATCGGGGATTCCTCCGGAGGGGTCGTACATCGAGAGGTCGGGCTCGGGGAGCTCGAGGTCGAGCAGGTCGGCGCGCCGGGTCAGATGCAACGCCGAGGGTTCGGGGAGGGTTCGCGCCCGCGCCTCGAGCAGATTGGTGATGTAGTCGCTGGAGAACGCGCCGAGCTCGAAGGCGTCGTCGAGGGCGCGGGCAGTAGTGTCGGTGCCGTAGATCTCGCTCAGCGCGACGATCTTGCGCACGTGATGGAGGGGATTGAGGCGTCGTTGGGCAAGCTCCTGGTAGTACTGGTCGGCTCGGGCGGTAAGTGACACGAAGCGCTGGAGCACGCGCTGGGTGCGGGCCTTGCGGCGTTGTTCGAGCAGGACGCGGGGATGGTCGGGATGCTCGAAGTCGCGGTGTCGCTCGTAGCTTCGCCGGTGTCGTGCGACGAGCCGGTCGCGGTGGTAGATGCAAAGCCGGTCGGGGTAGCTCTTGAGGGTGAGTGTGGCCGAGGCGTACTCGGCGGGGACCGAGTACCGGTTGGTCTCGAAGGTGATGCGGAAGCGGTTCGAGGCGCGCACGGTGTGCACCGAGCCGAGGTCGTAGACGAGCTCGGGCAGGCGCTGGAGCCGGTCGCGCTCTTCGTCGAACATCTCCACCGGACGCTTTCGGGTCTCGCCATGGATGCGCACGTTGGCGACGGTGTCGAGCCAGTGCCGGCACGCGGGGTTGAGGGCGTGGAAGTGGGGGATGTCGAGCCCGGCGAGGAAGTTCTTCTTCACGTACCCCACCCCGGCCTCGACCCGGCCCTTTTCGTGCCCGGCGCCGACGTTGCAAGGCGCGATCTCGAAGCGGTGGTGGCGGGCGAAGTCCGCGTAACGGGGGTGGAACACCGGTGCCTGGCCCACGGAGCGTTGCAGCACCGCGGAGCGAAGGTTGTCGATCATGATCCGCGCCGGGACGCGCGCGTTGAAGAACTCAAACGCGTTCAGATGGCACCCCAGGAAGTGCTCGAGGGTCTGCGAGACGGTGAACTCGACGTACATCATGCGGCTGTAGCAAAGCACCATGACGAAGAAGCTCAGTCGTCTTCGGGTATTGCCCACGCGCACCGAGCCGTAGTGTCCCCAGTCCACCTGGGCGCATTCCCCTGGGGCGAAGTGCAGGGTAAGGAACGCCGGGGCGCGTACCGGACGCACTTGGCGCACGTAGTCCTTCACGATCGTGAGCCCGCCGTCGTAGCCGGCCTCACGCAGTCGTTGGCGGATTTGAACGGCGCTGTAGCGATGGTGCTCGAGCAGGCGCACGATGTAGCCCTTGTAGGGGTCGAGCTTGCTCGGGCGTGCCGCGGTGGCCCGGGCCCGGAACCGCGGTTCGTCGAGCCAGCGGTGCACCGTTCGAGCGTCCAACGACACCGCCCGGGCGATCTGGGCGACGGTGAGCTTGTCGACCCGGTGAAGATGGCCGATGTGTTGCCAGGTTGCGTAGTCGATCATGGCTGCCCTGCGATGTGTCGCAGCACCTCGGCGAAGCTGCGCGGTGCGCGGTCGCGCGCGGACGTGGCGCCGGGGTCCAGCGACAGGACCTGGTACAACGGCGGCTCGAACGCGATGAGGCCGACGCCGATGAGCTCGTCGCGGGCGTGGGCGAGGCGGTCGCGGTCCAGCGGCAAGCGCGCGGTGAGCGACGCGTCGGAGTAGTAGCTCAGGCCCTGCGCGTCGGCCACGGTCACCAGGAACAGGTACAGCGCCCAGGCCTCGGCCGGGCACGGCTCGAGCCGGCGTTCACGCACCAGGCGGTGGTCCACCCAGCTGAACTGCTCGGGGGTCCGGCGCAGACGCTGCGGACACAGCAATCGTTTGTGCACCATCTCGGTCTCCTTGCATGAGGTCGAGGGCCAATTGTTGAAGCCGACGCGAGGCACAAGCGATGTCTTCTTGTAACGCCGCGCCGGTCAAATGGGCGATAAGTCCCGTGAGGACAAGGGCTTGGGCACGGGAGACTTCTTGTAGCGCGGGCGCGACGAAGACGTCTGATTGTTCATGGGTATCAATGCGTTGCGCCGATGAGTGTTCTTGTAACGCATGCCGGCGCTGGGAGCGGTTGCGTGCATAGCCCGGATGCGCCGCGCGCCAGGCGCGGACCCGGTCCACCTGCTCGGGGCCTCGGAAGTACTCCCGGTTCGCCGCCTTGAACAGCCAGCGGCGTTGACTCGCTGCCTTGCTCGCTCGACGACACTCACTCCCCGAGCAGTAGCGCTGATGGCGAACGCTGCGTGGGTCGGGTCGGAATAATTGCCCGCAATTGCGACACTTGCGCCGTCTTCGAGTGCTCATCGGCGGCCTCCTTCCAACCGCCGATGATGGCGCGCCCGTGCACGATCACACCGTCCAACCGGACCCGACGAAGAACACGATCAAGAACCGAAGAAGATGGGCTTCAAAATCCTCTCGAAGAAAACGCCATCGAAGAAAACCGCACTTTCACTCCGGCCGATCTACTGCTCTTTCAGAACGGCGATGGCACGCGGCACACGTTGACTGCCAAGCGGTGTCGGATCTCTACTCTCCACGTGAGCACCATGTGGACATCAGTGTGAGGCAGAGGTCTGAAGTTTGGAGACAGAGTGAAGGCTGAAAATGTGAATATTTCCAGAAGGTTATTACCGTACCGGGTCTACGGGCGAATGACCGACAGCACGGAGAAATTTGACCCGCATTTCTCACCGGCCCACGGTTGCGCGGTCTCTACGTGATGATGAGAGCGAACCGACTGCGCGGTTGTATGCAATGAGCCATGCCGAAGGGTAGCGGCATCGTAGACTTGGGACCGACCAAGCGTCTGCCAACGCCCGGTACGGCGTGGGTTGCTCGAGACTACCCCAGACCGGAGATCACGCCAGATTGTGAGAACTGGCGCATCGGCGAGGCGAGCGAACGTCGCGTGACCCCGACTGCCCCGCGGGCTCTGGACCGTCCGCTCCCGGCTCATCGTCCGGGCGCGGACCTTTCCCCGCATCGACGAGGCGTCGACGTCCCCCGCAGCCGCGCGAACACGAGACGACGCAAGTGGGCGACCGCGGCCATGCTCAAATCCGTTCTCGCGAACGCATCTCGGTCGGTCCGTATCCTGGCCGCGGCTCACGGCGCGATTCTTCTCCTCTCCTATTCTCTCATCACGGGCGTGCATGCGCAGACGCTGCAGGAGGCGCCCGCCGAATCGTCCGAGATGAGGGATGCATTCTCCCGGCTTGACGAACTCGCCGAGGAAATTGCCAATCGGCGGTGGACTCTCGCTTCGCCGGCCGTCCCGGCTCCCGCTCCGGTCTCGGCTCCCAGTCCCACTCCCGCTCCCGCCCAGCCTCCGGCAGGCGACAGCGACGGCACCGATGCAGCCGGTTCGCCAGCGGAACACGCATCATGTAGGTCGCGCGAAGACACGGTTTTGGGCATGGCGGAGATGGACGAGAGCTATCGCGAATTCAGTCAGGCCATACTGACCGTGAACGATGTCCTGCCCACCTTTCGTAACAACCTGCGCGATATCGACCAAGCCTGCGCGGCGCCTACTGTAAACGGCATCGCTTCGGCAATCAAGAAACTTCAGAGGCTTGACATCGAAGCTGCGACCGAGGTTGTCGTCAGCCTAGTCTCTTGCGTTGATGACCTCCGCAGAAGGACCGATAGGGAATTCAACGCTCCCGACATTACGACCATTCGCATGCAGCGTTTGTCGGATGAGCTGCAACGCCTGACCGAAATGACCCATCGCGTTCAGGACCTGGAACGGGCACTTCGGCGTGCAGCCAGCAAGCAGAATCGACTGGTGGAAGAGTTGGCCCAGCTCGATCAGGAGATCCGGATATCGTGCAGATGAAGCAAACACGCCGCGGGCGCAGGATTGCCATGCTCGAATTCCTCTTTTTTCGAGATGCCATGTCTGCCACCATCGCGATGGTACTGGTCTTCGGAACGTCGAGCGCCATCGCCGCCGATGCGGATGATAACCCGCTCGACCGAGCGGATATCACGGCAAGCTATACCGAGATCGACGGAATGATCTCCGACATGCAGGGCGCTCTCGCCTCCGCCGAATCCGCACTCAGTGACGTAAAGACAATGAGCGTGGAGGACACCAACCGGACGCTCAACGAGTTCTTCCAGCAAATGAAAGACAAGGTCAACCTGATGCTGGAACGCCTCGGTCCCAACAGCGTCCTCATGGACAACCTGGAAGGCGCGAAGGCGAACGTGATCGTCTTCAAGCGGTGGTTTGAGAGACAGCCGGCAGATTTTCCGAACCGTGACCCTCAGATCATGCGGTTGGAACAGACACTCAAGGACTACGACGAGTTGGCGGACCAGATCGTCAAGGGGCGCCGGGACTCGCAGAGCGCATTGAGCTTGCTAGCTCGCGCGCAGTTTATCCGCATCATGGAACAGAAGGTGGCGTCCATCGAACGCAGTGTCGAGATGACGCGGCGTGTGCTGGATTCGCTTCAGAGCCTCGGTGCCGGAATTCGGAAGGTCGCGGAGCAAGAAGTTCCGAGCTCAATTCCGGAGTGAGCACATAACTTCTCAAACTTTCAGGTCAGAATCGGAGGAAGACAGACATGAACTTGCGCTCAATTGTGACAGGCATTGCCATCGCCGTTCCCCTGGTTGCCGGAGCCCAGTCCGACGACGGGCCGGACATCGGCAAGCTGCTCCAGGATGTTCGTACGGTCGCCGGTGATCTGGAGAACAACATCGCCGAGCTGGAAGAAGCATTGAAAACCAGTATCGACAGCCGCGAGCAAGGCGCGAAGGTACTCGATCGGATGCAGTCTTCGGCCGAGGCGGTACACGACAAGCTCGACGAGGACAGCGAAATCTGGACCGCTCTCGTAAAGGCCATGGAGACTTGGGACGAGAGACAGAAGGAGATGCTGGAGAAATCCGAGACCAACCCCGCCTTCAAACAGATCGCGGACGAATGGGGCGTCAAGGTCGAAAAGGCGAACGGGTTGCGTAGGCAGATTATTACCCAGCGAGCGGAATCCGTCGCGCTCCTTGACCAGATCGGTTCGGATCGGGAGATCGTCCTCGCGTATTTCGAGCTGGGGCAGGCGGACCGGGCACTCAAAGCCATGGAGAAGGTAAGCGGCGAACTCAGTCGGATGAACGAGTCGATGCGCGCAATCGTCGAGCAGACGAAGGAAGTTGCCGGTCCGTCCGTCCCGCAATGACTCGGCTCTCCGCCCTGCATCGCCCCTGGGCACTTACGGCTCTGCATCGCGGAGCCCGCCAGGGAATCGTCTCTCGCGTGGTCTTTGGGGCGTTGCCGCTCGCCGCGGCCGCGGTGTCCGCGAACCTCGTGATCGGTTCCACTTCGATGGGTTCGGAGGTCACCCCGGACCGCGTGGTCGAGGACGGACCGCCGGCCGAGGCCGCCGCGATCGTTCCCCGGATCGACGCTGTGCTTGCCGGGCTGGATGCTCGTATCGAAGACATCCGGGCGCAAGCGGAGAAGATGCTCGACTACGCGGATGCGGCGGAAGACAGCGAAGAGCAGATGCGCTTCGAGGAGATGTACGGCAGGCTCTCCGCTGCGGCCGGCGAGCTCGAGGCGGAACGCGATCGGTTGCGGTCCATGCGCGACGAGCTTGCGACCGTCGGTGGCGCCAAACGGCCATGATCTCTCTGGAGTCGGCGGTATCCGAACCGGGCCCAGACCTGACGATGTCATCATTCGATGCGGCCCTCGCACTCGCACTGACACGGCGATCCGTCGCAGCGCCCCTGCTTCTTTCGCTGGTGGTCGCGGTTGCGGTCGTCAGCAGCTATCTCTCCCTGGGGGTTCCATTCGAAGGGAAGGCCGGGGAAGTACTCGGCTCCCTGAGCGAGCGCTTTCTCGGGAACGCGTTCAGCCGGGCGATTCTGGTTCTTTTCCTCGCCGCCGCATTCTACGCAACGCTTCAGTTCGTCGGGGTAACCATCGACCGCGATCGTTTACATCACCTGGGGGGGACGCCCTCGATGGCCGCTTCCCGTTCCTGGCTCGCGCTTCTCTCCGGACGGTCCTTCCGTCCGGGTGTCGATGCCGATGATCGGAAGGCTGATCGGGCGACCGTCGTCGCCGACGACCCGCACGACGCCGCCGAGCGGTATGGCCTCCAGCGACGCCGCTACGCCGAACTGGGACTGGCACCGCTTCGATTCGCAGTGTGGGTCCTGCCGCTGCTAGGCTTCATCGGCACCGTCGTAGGAATCGCTCGTTCGATCGGCGGGCTTGAGACGGTGATCGGTAGCGGCGGCGGAAGTCTGCCGTCCGAGGGGCTGATGACGGTGCTTGACGGCCTCCGGTTCGCCTTCGACACGACCCTGCTTGGATTGGTCACTGTCATCCCCGTCATGGCGCTTCTCATGATCCTCGGAGGACGAGAAGACCTGCTGACGGAGCAGGGCCACGACCGAGTGCAGGCCCTGCTAGCCGTGTCGGGGATGGCGCATGCCCAGGGGGGCGAGCACGGCGCCGCTGTCGACGTTCCGGACCGTGTGGCTGCCCGGTCCGACGGGTTGGAAGGGTAGTGGCCGGCGGTACACGAGCCACGGGGTTGAGGACGAGCCGCAGCGGTCCAAGCGGCGACCGCGTCCGTTCCGGGCAGACGGTTCGGCTGAGCCTGCTGCCCTTCGTCGACATCGTCTTCGGAACCATCGGCATCTTTGCGGTCGTGTTCGCCGTGCAGAACGTGCTCAAGGCGAAGGAGGGCATCCAGCCCGGGGTAGACAGCATCGTTACCTGCGTCGATGGGAAGCAGTTGGCCGCGCATTGGCCGGACGGCGGCGCCGGGCCTTCCGTCCCACCCGAGGAAAGCCTCGAACTGCTGACCGCGCTGGACAATGCCGGAAGACCATTCCGCAGCATGATTCTGGCTCTCAGCGGTGAGTGCACCAAGGTACGAACACGGTTCCTGAAAGCGTTCGAGCGCTTTCTGGACGTCACCCGGAACGCCCCCATCGCGGTCGGCCGCGATGCACCTCCCTACGTGATGCTGGAGCTCTACCCCATCGGCGACGCGGCCGATGCGACGGCGCTGCTCGCGCGTTGGCGATCGGACAGCGACGATGAATGACGGCGCGTTCGACGCGAGTTTTCTCGACGTCGCCTCGAACATGCTAGCGATCATGCTGATTGTGACGATGTTCGCACTCCTCACCATGCGGTCCGAGCCGACGGTCCTGCATGACCCGCGATTTGATCGCGAACCGCCCCTCACTATGCGCGCGCAGCCTGCGCTCGACGAGCGCCCGTTTCTCGACTACTACTTGGTCTTCGACGGCAAGATCGTGCGCTGGGAGCAGGAACGCTACGTCGAACACCTGATTGCCGACGGCCTGCGCAACACGGTCGATGCCGAAGACGGCAAACTTCGCGTCAGCGCACGCAGGGAACCGCGTGACCTCGATTCGTACTCCGCGAGCTTCGTGCCCGATTTCGAAGCGCTCGCCAAGCGGGCGACTTCGTTGACGCCGGAGACGGTGCAAGCCGTCGCTGCAGATATCGACAACCGGGGAGGCAGGTATGGTCTTGTGCCTAACTTCGTGGTCTATCCTTCCGGCATTGATGCCTTTGAAGTGCTCTACCGCGACTTGCGCGAGACGCCGATCTGGCTACGCTGGTTTCTCTGGTCCGACGAGTTTCCTTTGAAGATCGAGCGCCGGGTCGCAAATTTCACGCGATTCGAACTCGATTTCTAGGCGTGGAACCGTGGAGCGGGCAGTCGATAGGAGGTCCTTGCGGCCGGTCAGTGTCGGCTGGGCCTCCGCGCTCGTGTTGGTGCTCGGCCTCCTGGCGTTGTACCGGCCGCAGGCGATCTGCATGACGAACGCCGCCACGGAACAGCCGGCCGTACAGGAAGATCCTGCAGCCATCGAGCCGGCGTTGCAGGCTTGGCAGGAGATGTGGAAGGAACTCGAAGCGGAGGGTGTCGATGCACTCGACCCCGGCCTCAACGTTCCCGGCGCCCAGTTCGCCGGCGACACCTGCGGGATGCGTTACCGGCGGCTCTATCGCGAAATCGCCCCTGCGGCGCGCGAGCGCTTGATCATCGCCGCCTTTGCCAACGATCCGCAGGTCAAGCAACGGATACTGGAACCGTTGCTGGCGGCGCCGAATGAGCCGCTCAGGGTCCGTGCAGCGGTCGAGTCGGCGCGGATCGCGCTACGCCACGACGAACCCGAGCAGGCGGAAGCGGCTCTCGACAAGGCCATGGGGCTCAGCGTGCCCGAGGCGTGCGAGGCCGACGTGCACTATCTGCGCGGCCGGGTCGCCCTGCGCCGCGGCGAGATGGATGCCGCCCTGGCGGCCCTGACCGTGGCCACCACCCGAGACCGCGGCTTCTGGAACGCTTGGCGCGACCAGCTTCCCATCCTCGTACACGCCCTGCATGAGGTGCCCCAGCGCACGTCGGACTGCCTGAACCGCACGCGCAGGCTGATCGAGATACTCGGACTGCTGCCCCAGCTCGCAAACGACGTGCGTCAGTTCGGCAAGCTGGCCCTCTTGATGGAGCGCTTGGGCGCACGCAGCTCGGCAACGCTCCTTGCCGCGGGACTCATGTGGCAATGGGCAGGACAGGACGCTCATGGACGCAGCGTCCTCATTCGCGCCATGAACGCTCCCCACCGACTCCCGGCCGCGTGCGAACGCGAGATTCGCTCCCGGATCGTCGGTGAGCTGGAAGACGCGTGAGTGATGGCGCAACCTGGTTCGCCGCTCTCGGCGTGGCCCTGGCCATCCTGGGAGCGGTCTTCGGGAACGTCGCCGCCGCCGCCGGCGCACCCCGTGTGGGCGGGTCCACGTTGGCTGCGGCGAAGGGCCCCGAGGGATGGCGAAATCTGGCTCGCTTGCTCCTTGGGCTGTCCTTCTTGCTTGCTCTTCTCGCCTGCGGCGGGCTCTGGCTGGGGCAGGACGAATTCGAAGCATCCATCGACACCCCGTACCCGTCTGCCTGGGGGGCGTTGTGGGTCTATGCGGTTCTTCTCGCAATCGAATGGAGGGTGGCGGGCCTCACCTCCGTCGGTCGACGCAGTCTGGCAGGGGCTTATCTCGGGGGGATGGGCGTGCTGGCGCTCGGCGTCGGCTTCGGTGTCTGGCTTAGGCTCGTTTCCTTGCCCATGCCGGCGTGCGAAGACGGCAACCCTACGATCGTAGCATTCGGCATGAAGGCGATTGCGGCTCTCGCCCTCACGCTGACCCCGCTCGCGGGCCCCTCTCTGCGGCGGTTTCCGGTCACGGAGCTGCCGTTGTCCACGGTAGCGGCGGGCGTCGCTATCGCCGCGTGGATGCAGCCGGTACTGCCCGCGCTCGGTTGGCTGCCGTTGTCGGTCGGGGGGGGGCGCCTCTCGCCCTCGTGCTGTCCGCCGCGCTGCTTCTCCTCACCTTTGGCGCCGGGAGAGGCGGGCGGGCGACGACCCTTGGCCTGGTGGCCTATTTTGTCCTTGGCACCGGCGGGTGTCTGGTGCTTTGGACCCTGTAAGTGCGTAGGAAAAAATCGATGAGATCAACCAGTCATGTTCGCGTTGCCGCGACCCTGATCGCAGTCCTTCTCGGCAGCGCTCTCGTTGCGGCAGCCGCGCGGGCACAACAACCTGCGCCCGGCCTCGCACCGGGGGCGATGCCCGATTCGGCATCGGAGGCGGCCGCGCTGCAACGCATTTCCGAGGAGCTCGACGCCCGGCGCGCCGAACTCGAACGGGAGCGACGCAGACTTTGGGAGGAGCGTGTGCGTCTCTCCGCCATCGACCAACCGGCGAGCGCCGAGCAGATCGCCGAGTGGAGCGAGCGCAATGCGGCCGGTACCCGAATCCGCGTCCGAATCGAGATGCTGAAGAGTCTTATCGCCGCGCTCTCCCCGCAGGCACTCGAGACCATTCCACCGCCCACAGGGAGGAAGTACGAGTTCGAGGTCTCCGATGTCGGATTGGCGGTGACCTCCGCCGACGTGAACCTGCGCAAGACCCCCGGCGGCGCGCCGACGACCGTCCTGCCCGTGGGCACCCTCGTAGTCCCGGTCGTGGACGACTTGGTAGGCAAGTGGAGTGTCGTGGTCGCGGCCGACGGAACCGGCTTCGTCCCCACGTCCCTTCTGAAGAGAGCCCCTTAGCCCATGCGCAGGATTCGGTGCTCCGTTACGGCCGTGCGCCGGAAGCGCTTGAGCCTCTTGCTCTCGGCGGCGCTCGCCGCCGGTTGTCTGCTGCCGTGCGGAGCCGCCGCCCAGTCGCCGGCCGAAGTCGAATCGCGGATGACCCTGGCGCTCGAAGCAGCCCGGGATGCGCTCGTCGCCGAAGAAGGACGCCTCGACGAACTAGCGGCCCGCAACAGCCTCCGCGCGCTGCCGGGGGGAAGCCCGAGCAGCGCTCAGGCGGCCGCGAACATTCGACTCTGGAACAATGACATCCGGGAAAAGGAGACGGAGGAAAGCCGCCTTCTCGAACGGATCCATGACAAGCTGGCTCGCCTTCGTCCCGACCTCTATTCGCTCGCGCGGCGGCTGTCCACGACCGACCGCGACGACCCGGCGCCAAGCTCCAATGCGGCGTCCTTCCAATCTCCGATCGAGGTCGAATCGCGAATGGCTCTGGCGCTCGAAGCAGCCCGGGATGCGCTCGTCGCCGAAGAAGGACGCCTCGACGCGCTAGCGGCCCGCAACCGGGGCCGGAAGCTGCCGGGGGAAGGCCCAAGCAGCGCTCAGGCGGCCGCGAACATTCGACTCTGGAACAACGACATCCGGGAAAAGGAGGCGGAGGAAAGCCGCCTTCTCGATCGGATCCGTGAAAAGCTGGATCGCCTTCGTCCCGACCTCTATGCGCTCGCGCGGCGGCTGTCCACGGCACCCCCGGCACTCCCTCCGACATCGAAACCCACGCTTGGCAACGGCGAGCCATGTTCCGGCCCTGGAAATACGGAGCAGCCGCTCCAACGCAATTCGAGCCTGCTGTTTCGCCGGATCCTGTCGCTGCCGGGAGCGGTCATGCACCCGCGTCCGGGTGCCGCGGAAGCGGACAAGATCAAGACGTTCAGCGTGTTCTACGTGTACGAATCGTGCGTCGTGGAAGACGAGACGTGGCTTCGCGTCGGCCAGAGCGTTCAACGGGGATCGGAAGGATGGGTTGCCGGCAGCCATACGGAGGAATGGCGGAACATGCTGGTGATGCAGTTCCCCGACCGCGTCAACCGCCAGCGCGTGCTTTTCTTCGAGAACGAAGTGGGCCTTCGCCAAATACTCGACTCCTTCCAGCGGGAACTCGAGGTGGCGTACCTCTACGGCGTAGTGCAGAGTGGTGATGCCGCCGGAGCTATCGAAGAACTTGTCGCGGTGGAGCCGGCCGAGGCCATAGCCGGTGATGCGCGGCCCTATCTGATGCCAATCCTCGACTGGCGGACGAACGTGGTCGTTGCCGACACCGGCGATATCGCGACCCTGGTACAGGTGGCGGGGCTCAATGCAGGCGGTGAATCGGAACCGGGGGGGGCCGGCGAGGCTGACCTGTCCGAGCTGGACATCGGCATTGCCTTCGTGATTGACACCACCCGCTCCATGGGACCCTACATCCAGGCCGCGCGAGAAGTCGTCGTCAAGTTTGCGCGCGAGATCGAACACGAGGGCCTCGGGCATTTCGTCGATTTTGCTCTGGTCGGCTACCGGGACAATACCTCACCGCATCCGGGAATCGAGTACGTCAGCCGGATCTATCGCGATTTCGGGGAATCTGGCGCCATCGCGGCCCTGGAGGAGCAGCTCGGACAGGCGCAGATCTCGCCAGCGTCGACCCAGGACTGGCGTGAGGACGCCTTCGCCGGCCTGCGTACCGCAATCGAGAACCTCTCCTGGTCATCCCATATGGATGCGCGCGTGATCGTGCTGATCACGGATGCGGGCGCTCGTGCCGGCAGTGATCCGCTGTCCTCCAACCCCCGGTATGACGCGTTGAATGTCCTGAGCGACGCGCAGCGTAAGAACATCGCCATTGTCCCGATCCACCTGCTCACTCCTGAATCGGAGAAGAGCGATAACACGGGGCGCGCCCGAAGACAGTACCAGGACATCTCGATCACCCCCGAGGGGTCCAACTACATCGCCCTCGCGATGGGGGACGAGCGGGCATACCGCGCAGAAATGCAAGCCATGGTGGCGAATCTGCGCCGCCTCATCGGGCGGCTCGAGCGTGACGAGAGTATCGAAGCGGTGCGGGAGGACGAGACGCTGCCCCAAAACGCCCGCGTGATGCTGGAAGCATTCGCGACCGATTCGACCTCCCTCGACGAGAACCCGGAGGGACAGCCAAAACCGCGTCTGGCCGCTATCGTCCAGAATCAACTGTTTCGCGCGCAGCTCCAGTACCTGGGTCGGAAACGAGAAACAGCGCTCCCTCCCTTCTACCGCGCCTGGGCCGCGGACCTGGATCTGGCGAATCCGCTCTACCAGGCGCTGGACGTACGCGTATTTCTGACGCGAAACCAGCTCAATGCGCTGGCCGAGGTCCTCGATTTGCTGCTCGACGAGGCTCTTCGCTCCGGTATGTCGGCCCAGTCTCTGTTGGAGCGCCTGCGGCTCCTTTCCGCCTCGACTTCGGTCGACCCGAACCTGCGGTTCGGCGAGACGGGCCCGGATGACACCATCGGTTCTCTCCTGCCCGACTTCCTGAAGGAGTTGCCTTACACGAGCAACATCTTCGATCTCAGCCTTCGTGATTTCGCGAACGCCTCGATTCAGCTCGAGACGGTCGAGCAGCTCGGCTACAAGCTGGAGCAGTATCACCGCATCAACGGCGACACCACGGGTTGGCTCGACTTGGGATCGGGTGATCCGGGAGAGTTCGTCTACCCGATTCAACTCAGGCTGCTTCCCTGAGTACCGGCCGGGAAGCGTTCCGAGATATTGAAGTGGAACACGGACCGATGAGGCGCGTGCCAGCCCGGAACCATCCGGCCGCGAGGGACGTGCAGGGCTGATGGGAAGACGGGTAGACACCGATGCCGGTCGTGTCGTCTCTTCCGCGGCGCTCCCGGCCGGCCTGTGCACCTCGGCCCGGTCCGGCGCCGAGAGCGCGCCCGGGGCGAGTCGCATCCCATGAAGGATACGGCCCTGGTGATCGAAGGGATGTCGATTACGCGTTCGGCTCCCGAAGCGTGCCTGCGTCTCGAGGTCGACGAGTTCCAGCTCATTGCCGGCGAGACCGCGGCTCTCACCGGGCCGAGCGGCTGCGGCAAGAGCACCTTTCTGGACGTTCTCGCGATGGTGCTCTGGCCGGACTCCGTCACGCGGATGATGGTGCGGCTGCCGGAGAACGAGACGCCACGAGACGTTACCAACGTCCTGCGGGACCGCGTTCAGACGGAAGCAGCGCGGCTTCGAGCCGCCGCCTACGGTTACGTTCTTCAGCAAGGCGGGCTGTTTCCGTTCCTCACCGTGCGCGAGAACCTGATGGTGGCCGATCTCTCGGGCTCACTGAGCTCGGAGGATCTGCAGAGCCGAATCAAGTGCTTGGCCTCGAAGCTCAAAATCGAACGGCAGCTCGAGAAGCGCCCCGATGCCCTGTCGGTCGGCGAACGCCAGCGGGCGGCAATCGTGCGGGCCCTGGTCAAACGCCCGACCGTACTGCTTGCCGACGAACCGACGGCCAATCTCGACCGGGAAAACTCCCGCAAAACCCTCCACATGTTGTGCGAGGAGGCGAAAGCATCCAAGACCGCGGTATTTGTCGTGAGTCACGACGACGATTTGATTCGCGAATTCGAGCTATCGCAATGGAGGCTTGAGACGGACGATTGCCAGTACGGCGAGGCCGGGACCGAAACCGGCCAGGAGAGCCGTACCGTGGTGGCCAGGCTCCTGCCCCCCCCGGCGGTTACAGACGAACGGCGCCCTCCCTCGTTGGCAAGGGCCGTCGAGCGACGGCAGCCATGAGGATTCTCGGTCTGATCGCCTTCATTACGGCACGGGACAGCTTCCATGAATGGCATATGTCCCTCCTTTCCATATTCGCGGTAACCGTGGTCATCACGCCGCTCTTGGTATTGCTCTCAATGCGCAATGGCATTGTCGCCGCCATTTCTTCCGAGCTTCGATCGGACCCTCGTCTGCTGGAAGTGCGCATTGTCGGCAAGGGCGGGCACTCCCTCGACAATCTCGCCGAGATATCGATTTGGCCGGAAGTCGGCTTCCTCGTGCCCCGCACTCGTTTTCTTGCCAGCACCGTTACGCTCGTTGCCGACACCGAAACGGGGCCGCGCGGTCTTCCGGTCACGCTCGTTCCGACCGCCGAGGGCGATCCGCTTCTGCGGGACGTCGCGCCGCCCTCCTCCCCGGACGAGATCGTCGTCGCCGAATCCGTTGCGAGCGAGCTCGCGATCGCGACCGGCCACCGGGTAACCGCAATTGTTCGCTACGAGGGCAACGCGAGCGACCGACCGGGCCAAGGCGACCGCTACATCGAACGGCGCACGTTGCGCGTTTCGGGAGTTCTCCCGTTCCGTCTGGATCAGGGCAAGACGGCGTACGCACCACTCGCCTTCCTTCGCAACGTCGAGCGAATGATCGAGGGGCGGCCGGTGCCGGACTGGAGCTGGCCGGGCCGGGTCATGGAGGAAACGGTAGAGAGATACGCGAGCTTTCGCGTCTTTGCCGCGTCGATGGGCGACGTCGTCGCCTTGCAGGAACGCCTGAGCCGGCTCGGTCTCGAACCCCGGTCGCGGCTGGCGGAGATCGAGACCTTCCAGGCGCTGGATGCCAACCTGACGCGGCTCATGATGGTCATCGCCTCGCTTGCGGGCGCGGGCGTGCTCATGTCAACCGCGGTCGGACAGTATGCCTCCGTCCTTCGCAAGCAGCGCGATCTGTGTCTGCTGATGCTACTCGGCTACACCAAACTGCACGTATCCATGCTCCCGCTGATGTCGGGGGCCCTCTACGCGGTGTTGGGAGTGTTGTTCGGGGGATTCCTCTGCGCCGTCGTCGACCCTCTTGTCGAGCATGCGTTCTCGGGCCGACTGTTGCCCGGCTCGGCGGTAACCCAGATGACCACCCGGGATCTAGCCGGGTGTTTACTCGTAACCCTGCTCATCTCCGTTGCCGCATCGAGCATCGCAGCACTACGAGTGACCCGGATTGCACCCTCGGAGGGTCTCCGCGATGAATAGTCGGGCTCTCGTGGTTATTCTCTCGCTCTCGATAATCAACGGCGTTGCGTCGAACGGGGTCGCCCAGGTAGTGGCCGAGCCGCCGCTCCGCGCCGACTGGTGCCGCACCGACGACCCTGCAGCGTATGTGGAGCTAGCGAGAAAGGCGCAGACCGACGATGCGGGATCGCTCTGCTCGCAAGTGGTGGTGGAGGCGAGTGAGAAGCTCCCCGATACGCTCGCGGTGCCCCTTCCCTGCGGGCATCGAATGCTGTTCCGGAAGATCACCGTGCCGGCGCACTTCCTGCTCGACCAGCGCGTGGCGGCTTTCGGTAGCGCCGCCGACGCCGACACCGCTAGCTCGAAATTCACGCGCGGACCCTGGAACGCGCCGATCAGCGGCGTCTTCAGCGAGGACGAGGACGGTCGCCCCATCGTCGGCAATCTCGACGCCCTCAGCTCGCGCAGCTTCTATTTCGGAAAGTACGAGCTGACCGACCTGCAGTTCGCCCTGTTGGACGATGGCCTGTTCGCATCGGGAAGAGGTTTCGCGATCGGTGCGCCGGAGTGTGCGTCAGCGAAGCAACGGGCGGAAGCCGCCTCGCCGGCAAGGATACTGCCCAAGATCAAGCTGAGCTGGTTCGATGCGGTCGTCTTCTCGCGCCAGTTCAATTCGTGGCTGTTCTCTCTCGACCGTTCACGACTGGAAGCTGGCCTGTCTCCCGTTATTCCCTGGGAACAGGGCTCGAGCGGCTATGTGCGCCTTGCGACCGAGGCGGAATGGGAATTCGCCGCTCGCGGCGGCTTGACGGGAATCCGTCCCGAGGACCGCACGCGACAGCTTCCGCGTGTGCTCGATACGAAGAGCGGCGAGGTGCGCGAAGCCGAACTGCGCGAAGTCGCGGTGGTGCAGCTCTCGGCGCGTGTCGGCGTCTCTCCGATACGTGGAGTGGGCACGCGAATGCCAAACCTGCTTGGCCTATACGACGTCATCGGGAACGCCGAGGAGCTCATCCTTGAGCCGTTTCGGGCAACCCGCCCGGACATGTTGCACGGTCATGCCGGGGGGATCCTGACCCGCGGTGGGTCGGTCCTGACCAGCGACGCGGTCATCGGCGTCGGATATCGACGCGAGCTGCCCTTGTACGACCATTTGAGCGGCGAAGGCACTTCGGACCTCGTGGGTGCACGCTTCGTCGTGTCGGCCCCGTTCTTCGTTGCCGGCGTAACCGAGGGAGCGGCGCGGTACGCCATGGACGTGCAGAACATTGCGCTGCGCCAGGATCTGGAACGCAGCCACGACATCCTCCAGGACAAGCGCGCCACCGAAGGCCGGGAGACCGCGCGCAACATGGACAATCTCGTCCACCTACTGGAAGTGCGGAAGATCGACCGCGAGCGCATCAGCGTCCAGGTGAAGGAACTCCAAACGGCGTTGGCTCGTCGCGAGGCTAGGCTGGCCGATGCCTCGCGGCGTATGTTGCGCGAACGCGTTCGCACCGCTGTGCTGACCGGCGCCGGCATACGCAGCACCGGACGTTTGACGTTGTCGGTCCTGTTCACCCGCCGGGAGGTACGGCGCAAGATGAAGGATCAGGAGCTGCGCCCGCGGGACCGTCGACGCGTGGAGGACGCAATCCGGAAGCTGACCGACCGATTCCGGCAACAGGACCAGCAGGTAAGCGTACAATTCGACCTCTTTCACTCGCTCGTCCTGGAATTGGCGAAGGCGGATCAGGACGATCTGCAAAACGCCATGCGTGAAGTCGAAAAGGAGTTCGATTCCCTCGCATTCGACCTTACCGACAAGATCTGGGCGCCGCTTCGCGATCAGATAGCAAGAGCGCACCGAGCCCACGGAATCGTTGACCAACGCACGCGCGAATCATGGCGCGTGGAGATGGACGATACGTTTTTGCGCCGCAAAGAGCTGTTGAAGGAGTAATGGACGCGACGGCGCGATGGACATCCGACGAGAACCGCGAAGCAAAGCGTGCGGAGACGTCGGACAGCCGTTCGCCCGGAAAATGGGTCGGCGGCGGCGTCAACCCTGAACCCATGCAGTTCCCGATCCAACCCTGGAGGCGATCATGAGAGCGAATTCGATTGCAATAGTCGGCTCGAAGGGCCTTTCCATCTACCTTCTCGCCGGCTGTCTTTTACTCTCGTCGTGCAAGACGATGGAGTCGGCGTTGTCCTTGCAGCCCATGCAGGCAAAGTATGACAACCCGAATGATTCCTGCCAGCCGATCAGGAAGGAGCTCGTCGGAACACAGGACCATTTCAGCTCCAATATCCTCGGAGGGGTCATGATTGGGGTTGCCACGGGGGTCCTTACGGGACTCGTTGGCGGCCGCGCGGGGAACCGTAGGCAGAAGGTCTTTCGCAACGCGCTTATCGGCGGTCTCGCCGGTGCGGCCGGGGGTTATCTCCGCGCCAAGGCGGAACGGGCGAAGGATATCGAAGATCTCCGGCAGGCAATTTCTTCCGACGTACACCGCGATACCGGTAGAGTCACGGAGATGGGATCGATTCTACGTCGTCTGAACGCGTGCCGGAGCGAACAGATTGTCGCGGTCGAACGAAAGTTTCGTGACAAGAGCTTGACTGGCGAGCAGGCGCAGGTCGAGCTCAAGAACGTCCGGGCCAGCATTGAGAGCGACAACACGCTGGTAAGCGAAGTACTTGGCGAAGTCACGAAACGCAAGGCCGTTTACGTCGAGAGCATCAGCCGTGTCGAAAAACGGACGGAAGGTGAAGTGCTTGGTGACGCCGCTTCCTACAAACCGGTAGAGAGTACGCAACCCGCGCCGACGACACAGTACTTCGCGACAAAGGACTCGAATGTTCGGGCCAAGCCCTCGAACCAGGCGCAAATCCTCGGCGTTCTTGCGGCAGATTCGCAGGTCGAAGTGGTGGGTCCCGCGTCGACGAACGATAAGTGGTACGAAGTCCGGTACAAGGACCAGGAGGCGTTTGTCTTTGCCAAGCTGCTCGATACCAAGAAGGCGGAGCCCGCCGGTCCGTCGAAGACGAACGCTCCGGCCCGGCCGAAGGCTGAGAACGACATTCAGGAGTTCGAGCTCGTGAGCCGCGAGGTAAGCGCCGAGCACGAGATGGCGAGCATAGAGCTGTTTCGCCAGATCGAGGAGATGGAGGAGTTGACGCTGATTTAGCCCAACTTTACCTTTGCGAGCTGTGATTGGCCGGGATTTGCCCCGGATTGGGCGGTTTTTGGGGCGTAAGTGATTGATTGATGGTGGAGGGGCTGATGTAGTGCCATAAAATATTCTATATGTATTGCATCGGGGCGCCCCACGCGCTACCGTACCGCGATGTTCATCCGCCGCACCCAAACCCGTAGCACCGACACCGGCGAGGCGTACTTCACCCATCGCCTCGTTCGCTCCGAGCGAGTCGGCTCCAAGGTACGCCAACGCACCTTGCTCAATCTGGGACGACACTTCGAGATCGCGCAACACCACTGGCCGGCCCTTTGCCGACGGATCGACGAGATCCTCACCGGCCAGCTCCAACTCGACCCCGATGGCCCCCCGGGGCTGGAAACCCACGCCCAGCGTATCGCCGCCCAACTGCTCGCGCGCTCCGACGCCCCCGACGATGGACCCGATATCCAACGAGTGGACGTCGATTCGTTCGAACTCGTGCGCCCACGCTCGGTCGGCGTGGAGCACGTCGGGTTGTGGGCGATGGACCAGCTCGCACTTCGCACCAGGCTCCCGGAGCTGGGGCTGTCCGGGTCGCTGTGCGCGGCGGCCATCGGCTCGGTCATCGCCCGCATGGCTCGTCCGGGCTCGGAACGCGCGACGCGGCGCTGGCTCGGCGAACGAAGCGCTCTTGGCGAGTTGCTGGAGGTGGATTTCCAGACCATGGGACCGATGCAGCTGTATCGCGCCTCGGACGCGCTCATGGCCCACCGCGAGGCCATCGAACGCCACCTGTTCGACCGCGCGATGGGGCTGTTCGACCTGCACCCCACGGTCACGCTGTATGACCTGACCAACACCTTCTTCGAGGGCGAGGCGGCGCGTCAGCCCAAGGCCCAGCGCGGGCACTCCAAGGACAAACGCACCGATTGCCCCCTGCTCACCCTGGCACTGGTGCTCGATTCGAGCGGCTTCGTGCGTCGCTCCAAGGTGTTCGCCGGCAACGTGCGAGAACACCACACGGTGGCCGAAATGCTCGAAGCGCTCAACGCCCCGCGCGAGGCGCTCGTGGTGATGGACCGCGGAATCGCCACCGAGGACCGCGTGCAGTGGCTGCGCAACAACGGCTATCGGTACCTGGTGGTCAGCCGCGAACGCATCCGCCAGTTCGACCCCGACGCGGCGCAGCGCATCGAGACCGCCCAGCGCCACGGCGTGCACCTGCACAAGGTTGTGTCCGAAGACGGCCAAGAGGCGCGCCTGTACTGCTTCTCCGAGGAACGCGCCGCCAAGGAACGTGGCATCGTCGAGCGCTTCGCCCGGCGTTTCGAGACCGCCCTGACCGCACTGTCCGACGGATTGTCCCGACCGCGCACCCGCAAACGCGTCGACCAGGTCTGGGAACGTATCGGTCGGCTCAAGGCGAAAAACCAACGCGTCGCCCAGCACTACGACATCGAACTGGACACCGACCCCAGCGCCGAGCGCGCCACCGCGGTGCGCTTCACCCGCCGCCCGGTCGAAGGCTCGATGATGACCCATCCGGGGGTGTATTGCCTGCGCAGCAATCAAACCGATTGGGACGAGGAAACCCTGTGGCGAACCTATGTCACCCTCACCGACCTCGAGGCCGTCTTCCGCTCGCTGAAATCGGAGCTCGGACTGCGACCCATCTTCCACCACAAGCCCATCCGCGCCGAAGGACATCTGTTCATCTCCGTCATCGCCTACCAGCTCGTGCAGCTCATCCGACGACGGCTGCGCGAAGCCGGCGAGCACGCGAGCTGGAACACCGTTCGACGGATCCTCGAAGGACAACAGCGCATCACCGCCACCTTCCGACGCGCCGATGGGCGCACCTTGCATGTACGTAAAGCCACCCGCGCCGAACCGCCCCAGCAGGCCATCTACGACGCCTTGGGCATCGACCCCGCCCCCGGAGCGACCCGCAAGACCATCGTGTGAAATCACCATCGGTGGGCAAATGTAGTGCCACACGCCCGATTCGAACGTCGTAACTTTATGAATTGTAAGACTCGTGTCGGGGGGTAGGGTAAAGTTGGGTTAGGGGCGCGAGACGGTCAGGGCCCGCGCAACGACGAGCTCGCCGCAGTTCCCCTCGAATTGCGGCGAGTTCAGCGCTCGTCCTTGTCCTTGCAAGCTGTCGCTCCGCCCTCGTGATGCCATCGCTCCGAGAAACGAAGGAACATCCGTCATGACACACGTCCGACAACGACGAGAGCCTGCTCCACCGAGGCATGCGAAGCATGGAGCTCGGCATGCCTGCCTGCGACCCGGCTTGAAGCGGCTCCTGCTGATCCTGATTCCTGCGTTGATCGTCGGCGGATGCGTGGGTGCATCCGGACCTCAAATCAAGACCGTCGTCCGCGACTCGTTCTCGATCGAGACGATTGGTGAGACCTCAATACAGAGAGTCGGGAACCTCACCGTAGAGGATCTGGGCGAAGCGAAGAACGTCATTCAACCCGTACGGGTCCAAGCGTGCGACGGAAGTTACCTCAAGTACGGTCGGAAGGAGAGAAAGACCAGAAACGGAAAGCGATACGTCAGGAGATATCCTGTTTTTGAGACTGTCGATCCACTTCAGGGTATCTATGTCCGCAAATTGAGAATCAGGAACGACACGGGGCACGTTCTTCGCCTCAACCGTATAGACGCAGTGCTGTCGGATGCGGCGGGCAACGACAACGCGCTGTTTACCCGATCTGCACTCCGGCACAGCCTTTTCGCCACGCGCCCCTGCTCAAGCACCGAGGGTGTCGTCGAGAGTCTGCGCGGCGTCAAGCTTCTGGGCACCAACATACGGATCCGTCCCGGCCGTGCGGCTGAACTCTTTGCAGCGTTCTCGGGCGTCGACCCGCGCATCGTTGGAGACTGGACTCTTGAGCTGTATGACGTTCCGGTAGCAACCGACCCTAACGGGAGAGTCTCGCATGCCGCATCCATCGAGTTTCCGTTGCTCGCTAGGGGGTTCCGGACGACCGTCACGATGCGCAGGGAGAAGCTGTTCCAACCCTCAGCGATCCCCTCATCTTTTTTGTAAGGAATCGTTGTTAACGATTTGATTTGATCCAAATCAGTATAGCGAAAGCACAGTTTTCTAATTCCTTGTACTCAATTTGCACCTGCGATGGGTCCGTTGACTCGAATATTGTGCTCCACTTTTTCCCCCAAGTCCGACTTCGGACTTGCACGGGCAGGAGGTTGGAAACAAAATAACTGTTTTCGCCTCTGAGGGTGGATGGTGAAAGCCCGAGACGTACTTCGCGAAGACCATCTGATTTCCTTCATCACCGAGCTGTACGACGGCGACCTGCACGCCAAGCGGGTCTTGTCGCTCGCCTACGGTACGCTCGGAGTCCTGACCAGTGCCTCCTTGGCCGTCCATGCCATTGGACAAGGTTTGGCCCACGCCCGTGGCACCCTGAGCAAACACGGCGTCAAGCAGGTCGACCGGTTGCTCAGCAATACCGCCATCGAATTGGACGATTTCTTTTCGCACTGGGTGCCTCATGTGATTGGAGCGCGAGAGGAGATCGTGGTGGCATTGGATTGGACCAGCTTCGCTCGCGATGGGCACGATACGTTGATGTTGTCGATGCTCACCGAGCATGGCCGGGCCACGGCCCTGATGTGGGAGACGGTATCGACGGCGACGTTGAAGGACAACCGCAACCGTTATGAGGACGAGTTGCTGTATCGGTTCTCGGAGGTGGTGCCCGATGGGGTAGAGGTGACGGTGGTCGCGGACCGGGGGTTTGCAGACTGTAACTTGTTCAAAAACCTGGACGAAGAGCTGGGATTCGGCTATGTGATTCGGCTGCCCGCAAGCTACTATGTCACCAGTGAGAGCGGGGAGCGGCGCTTGGCGTCGCAATGGGTCGGCCCGGCCGGGCGAACCCGCACGTTGCGAGCTGCCCACATCACCGACGCTCACCAGCTGCCCGTCGGCACGGTCGTTTGCTTGCGCGACAAGAACATGAAGGACACTTGGTGTCTGGTGGCCAGTGACCGAAACGCCGCACCCCGGCTCCTCATCCAATACTACGCAAAACGGTGGGGGATCGAAACGAGCTTTCGCGACCTGAAGGACCGGCGCTATGGCCTTGGCTTGTCGTCGATGCGTACCTCGTGCCCCGAGCGCCGCGACCGGCTGTTGTTGCTCAGTGTATTGGCAATTGCGTTGTTGTCATTGCTCGGGGCCGCCGGAGAGCGTATCGGCTATGACCGGTGGTTGAAGGTCAATACCGTGAAACATCGCACCCATTCGTTGTTTCGCCAAGGGCACATGCTCTATGAACATATTCCCAACTGGCCACCGGAACGATTGCGACCGTTGCTCGACGAATTCGCCGCCATGCTGGCCGAACACAGGCTATACAAGAGAATGTTCGCCATCTTGTGAAAATATGAGGGGATGCTTAAGGTTCCAACCCTGGAGAGAGATCCATCGCAGGACGGAAGAGATCGGAACAGGCCGGTAAGGCCGCGGCACCGCTTCCGATAGCCCATAGAGAGGAGCTCCCAATGCGCCGATACGCCTGCCTCATCATTCTCGCACTCGCCCTACCCACATCGGCACGCGCCGACAGATGCAGCGACTACCGCCAGGCCATCGACGCATACATCGAGGTATCGGATGCGCGCGCGGCGGTCGAAAAAGCCCTCGAGGCGGCGAGGAGCGGCATACGGGCCGCCCGGGCGAATCGAAACGCCATCAAGGCACTGAACGAGGAGACGACCCTCGAGATTGTCAAGGGAGCCGACGCCGTCAGGGCGCTTGAAGCCGCCGATGTCACCAGTACCTTGAGCGCCGAGGCATTCGAGGCTGTCTACAGTCGAGTCAAGGAAGCCACCGCCGATCTTGGCGAAGCGAATGCGGCGACTCTTGAGGAGGCTCGGATAGAAGCAGACGAAGCGGCGGACGCGGCCCTTGATGTGGTCTCGAAGTTCAAGGCCGTTACCCGAAAGGCCGCCCTCAGGGCCGCTTCCACCACCGCACGGGCCTCCCCGGGGGCTATGACCTCAAGGGCCCTCGTTGCCGCGTACGAGAACATCTTCCGAGCGGCTTGCGAGTAGCTGCATGACCGGAAGAAGGACGACACGGCCTGACCGAAGGGTTACGTTCGCCTCGAGGAGGTCCCGATCCCGGTCCGGACTTACGCCGCGTGTGTTAACGGCTGTGTGAAACCGCGCATATTCGGCGAACGGGACTTGGTCCGTATTGGTGGACGGGTCAGTGGCGTTGCCGCCAGCATTCGGGAGATATTTCCGAAGACCGGCGTTGAAGGTACCCCCAGCGGGTAGTTCTGGACCTCCGGGCGCCGATCCGGGAAGTCTCGAGGTCGGTCGGCCGCAATCTGCTGCTCGGTCTCGCCGACCCAGGGCGAGAGCAGATCGGACGCGCGCTTCTGTAGAACCTCGAGGCCAAGGCACTCTGCGAGGTAGCGCGCGAACGCGCTCTTGCCGGTCCCGGGCGGACCCTGAATGTTGTCGGTCACATTATTTCGTAGGTGTGCGCAACCACCTGATCACCGCGACCAACGCAACGCCGACGCGGGCGCCCCGCGCAATCCGCGCTGCCCTTGCTCGTCGACAAAGCCGGAGCAATGTGACAAATCGAGCCTCGCTCGATCAGAAATAATCCGAAAAATCCCTCACGGATTTACGTGAAAGGCAACAGTGGGGATGAGCAGCGTACCGCCTTCGCCGTTCGCGCGCGACTCGGCGACGGCGCGCAGCACCTCCCGGGCCCTCGAGCGGGCCCGGGCGGGCGTGAGCGCGGGAAAGTGTCCGACCACCTTCTTGCGGCTTGCTGCCCGGCGTCCTCCCTCGCGCGCGCGGTAATCTGGACGATGAACGAGCGAAGACCCGACGGACTGATCCGCACCCCGAACCCCGGCAGCTCGTCGTCCCAGACGATGTAGCGATGGTCTCGGGGGCTTGCGTCGGCGACCGTGCGGGTCGTCAGGTGGGCCTTGTACAGCGCCACCCGGCGTCGACCGTTTGGCATGGAGGGAGCTTCGTGGGCATGATCCATCGGGTGGAGGGATAGCGAATGGGCATCATGAAATGCAACACTATGGATGCGATCTGGATGCTCGGACTGCGATGTCCTGGCCACTTCGGAGCCGGACCATCTTCAAATAACATGCTCTATCTAAAAGATATATTCCATCTCCTGTCCACTAATGATATCTGATGTCTACTCGATGTGATGAAAATCGGTGATTTTTCCAGGTTAGAAGCGGAAGCGGCCGGTTCGCGTGAGGATCCGTTCCGCGGCGCGGTTCGCGGCCCTCCGGAACTGTCGCCTCAGTCGCCGCGCTGCGACTTCTCCAGGGCCTGGTCGATGTCCCAGAGGATGTCGTCGATCGACTCGAGGCCGACCGAGATCCGGATCATGTCCGGGGTCACCCCGGCCGCGATCTGCTCCTCGTCCGAGAGCTGCCGATGGGTGGTGGAGGCAGGGTGGATGACCAGGGTGCGGGCGTCGCCCACGTTCGCCAGGTGGCTCATGAACTGAGCCGCTTCGATGAACTGGACCCCGGCCGCATGTCCGCCCTCGATGCCGAAGGTGAGGATCGCGCTTGCGCCCCGCGGCACGTACTTGAGCGCAAGGTCGTAGTAGCGGCTGCTCGGGAGGCTCGGGTAGTTCACCCACGAGACGAGGGGATGGTCCTCGAGGAGGCGGGCCACCGCGAGGGCGTTGTCGCAGTGCCGGTCCATCCGTACCGGCAGGGTCTCGAGCCCCTGCAGCATGAGGAACGCGTTGAAGGGGCTCAAGACCGCCCCCATCGTGCGCAGGGTCTCGCACCGTGCCTTCATGGTGTAGCCGAAGTCGCCGAACGTCTCGTAGAAGCGGACCCCGTGGTAGCCCTTGGAGGGCTCCATCATCCCCGGGAAGTTGCCGTTGTCGTAGGGAAAGCGTCCCGACTCGACAATGACCCCGCCCATGCTGGTGCCGTGGCCGCCGATGTACTTGGTTGCCGAGTGCACGACGATGTCCGCCCCCCACTCGAACGGACGGCACAGGTAGGGAGTCGCGAACGTGTTGTCGATGACGAGGGGGACCCCGCGGTCGGCCGCGATCGCCCCGACCGCCTCGAGGTCGAGCACGTTGATGGAGGGGTTGCCGAGCGTCTCTCCGTAGAGGAGCTTCGTCCGGCCGGTGATCGCGCGGGCGAAGTTCTCGGGGTCGTCCGGATCCACGAAGTCCGTGTCGATGCCCATCCGCCGGAACGTCACGTCGAAGAGCGAGCGGGTGCCGCCGTAGAGGGTGCTCGCGGACACGATGTGATCGCCCGCTTCGAGGAGGGTGAGCAGGGCAGTGGTCTCGGCCGCCTGTCCGCTCGCGGTCGCGAGCCCGGCCCGCCCGTCCTCGAGCGCCGCCATCCGCTCCTCGAACACGGCAGTGGTCGGGTTCATGAGCCGGGTGTAGATGTTCCCGAACGTCTGGAGGTTGAACAGGCTCGCGGCGTGGTCCGCGTCGTCGAACACGTAGGAGGTGGTCTGGTAGATCGGCACCGCCCGCGACCCGGTCGCCGGATCGGGGATCTGCCCCGCGTGCAGGCACAGGGTCTCGATGCCGTAGTCGCGATCAGCCATCAGCCGGTTCCCCCGTTTCGAGCAAGTGCCGCCTGCCGCGCATGGCGGTGGCGCCGGCGGCCGGCGCCACCCGCGGCTCGGCTCGGTTCAGTACGGTACGTTGAGGGGGCGCTTGGCGGAGACGACCCGCGTATTCACCCCGACGAAGTTGAGTCCGCCGAACAGGCGCGCGTACTCGATCTTCATGCAGCGGTCCATCACCACCTCGAGCCCCCCGTCGCGGGCGATGCGGGCCGCCTCCTCGTTCACGATGCCGAGCTGCATCCACAGCACCTTCGCCCCGATCGCGACCGCCTGCTCCGCGATGGCCGGGATCTCCTCCGCCCGCCGGAAGCAGTCGACCACGTCGGGGGGCGCGGGAAGCTCGCTCACGCTCGGGCAGCAGGGCTCGCCCAGCACCTCCTCGTAGGCGGGGGTCACCGGAATGACCCGGTAGCCGTGGTCGATGAGGTACTTGGCCGCGAAGTAGCTCGGTCGGAACCAGTTCGCGGAGAGCCCCACCATGGCGACGGTCTTCGTCTCGCGGAGGATCCGCCGCAGGGTCGGGATGTCGTTGCCGTCGTGCATCGCGGGCCTCGTTCGGGCGCCTGGCCGGCGGCCAACATAGACCGTCGGGGAGCGGGTTGGCAACCGCGGCGAGCCGTCAGGGGGCGGTGCGGCGGTATGCGTCACGCCGGTGGGCGACGCGTACCACGAGCACGACCAGTGCATCCTCCTCCACTTCGTACAGCACCCGGTACTCCCCCACCCGAAGGCGCCGGAGGCCGCGCAGCCCGCCCTTCAGAGCATTCCCCGCGTACGGGCTCGCCGCCAGCCGGTCGATTGCCTCGACGATGCGCTCGCGGTCGCGCCGTGGGACGCGCTCGATTTCCCGGGCCGCGCTTCGCCTAATCCTTGTCGAGAAGCCCACGCCTGACCTGATCCCAGTCCAGCACCGGATCGTTCGGGTCCTGCAGCCGTTCGACGGCCACCGAGAGGTCATCGAAGTCTTCGAGGTAGCGCTCGATCGCCTGACGGACGAGTTCCGCCCGGCTGCGTTTGAGACGGCTTGCGGCCTCGTCGAGCGCCTCGACGA
This sequence comes from Gammaproteobacteria bacterium, assembly GCA_965223775.1. GTDB lineage: Bacteria > Pseudomonadota > Gammaproteobacteria > HK1 > HK1 > JAJDXW01. Next base: position 1,608,359 of record OZ245021.1, read on the forward strand.
CCGCATCCGGAAGGCGCGCGGTAATCTGGCTCATGGCATTCCCTGAAGTCGGATGATGTCGTTCACATCAGTCTACTTCCCCCCAAATTCTCGATCCATCGAAAACAGGTCCGTTCCGCCCGTATCCGGGTAGCGGTCGACCGGCGGCTTCTCGTTCGGACCCGCCTTCCCGTTGCGGCCGCCATGGGGCACACTCGCGGCCATGGACGAGCCGGTGCGGTGCGCCTGGGTCGGGAACGACCCGCTCTACGTCGCCTACCACGACGACGAGTGGGGGGTCGCCTCGCATGACGATCGCTACCTCTTCGAGATGCTGCTCCTCGAAGGCGCGCAGGCCGGCCTCAACTGGCGGCTCATCCTCGGCAAGCGCGAGGGGTATCGCAGCGCCTACGACGACTTCGATCCGGTCCGGATCGCGGCGTGGGACGACGCGAAGATCGAAAGCCTCGCGGGGGACCCCGCCATCGTCCGCAACCGGCTCAAGATCCGGGCCGCCCGGACCAACGCGCGGGCTGCGCTCGCGGTGGTCGAAGAGCACGGCGGGCTCGCGCCCTTCTTCTGGCGCTTCGTGGACGGCAACCCGATCGTCAACCGTTGGCGGAGCGTCGGCGAGGTGCCGGCATCGACCCCGCTCTCCGGCCGGGTGAGCCGGGAGCTCGGACGCCGCGGGTTCAAGTTCGTGGGGTCCGTCATCTGCTACTCGTTCCTGCAGGCGATCGGAATGGTCGACGACCACACCCGCGACTGCTTCCGCTGCCGGCCCGCCTGACCGCTGGGAAGACCGCCTCCGGACTCGGCCCGGGCCGCCAGGCAAGTCTCATCCACGGGATGGATGCGGCCGACCGCTGGGCCGCCGGTGCAGCGCGGCGCTACCGCGAGCGCGGTCGCGTCCTGTGCCGAGTCTGCAGGAAGCGGCAGCGGAGCGATGCCGGCTGGAATTGTCCGCCCGCGGAGATGCGGATCTGGGCGTTCGCTTGCATCGCCCTGCGGTTTGGACTACGGTTGTCCTTGAAGCTGGGGGTGTCGGGCACGGGCTCGACTGAGAAGACACCCTTTGAACCTGAACCGGATGATGCCGGCGGAGGGAAGCTTCCCCCCCCAAGCGGCCTCTCTTCTTCCCCGCCTTCCGGTCCGGGTTCCTGTGCCGCCCGCGAGGCCGGCGCGAGCCCTGGATGCGGGCAGTTCCGCCCGGGGCGCGAACGGAGAGAATGCCGCCATGAGTGCAATCCCGAAGTCTTTCGTCGAAAGCACCTCCCGGTTGTCCGACGAGGTCACCCGCCCCTTTCCGGGCTCGCGCAAGGTCCATGTCGAGGGCTCTCGCCCCGATCTCCGGGTGGGGATGCGCGAGGTGGTGCTGAGCGACACGCCCGCGAGCTTCGGCGCGGAAAAGAACGCGCCGCTCACGATCTACGACACCTCCGGCCCCTACACCGATCCGGACGCCCGCATCGATCTGATGGCCGGGCTGCCCCGCACGCGGGAGCCCTGGATCGAGGCGCGGGGCGATACCGTCGTCCTCGACCGCCCGAGCTCCGAGTACGGACGCCAGCGACTCGCGGATCCGAAGCTCGCCGCCCTCCGGTTCGAGCACGTCCAGCGCCCGCGCCGCGCCCGCCCGGGGGCCAACGTCACCCAGATGCACTACGCCCGGCGCGGCATCGTCACCCCGGAGATGGAGTACATCGCGATCCGCGAGAACCTCCGGCGCGAGCAGGTGCGTGACGCGCTCCTCCTCGCCCAGCATCCCGGGCAGTCGTTCGGGGCCGCCATCCCGGACCGGGTGACCCCCGAGTTCGTCCGCGACGAGGTGGCGCGCGGGCGCGCCATCATCCCCTCCAACATCAACCACCCCGAGCTCGAGCCGATGGTGATTGGCCGCAACTTCCTCGTGAAGGTCAACACCAACATCGGCAACTCGGCGGTCACCTCGTCCATCGAGGAGGAGGTGGAGAAGATGGTGTGGTCCACCCGCTGGGGCGGGGACACCCTGATGGACCTCTCGACGGGCAAGAACATCCACGAGACCCGCGAATGGATCATCCGCAACTCGCCGGTGCCGATCGGGACGGTCCCGATCTACCAGGCCCTCGAGAAGGTGGGCAAGCCCGAGGACCTCACCTGGGAGCTCTTCCGCGACACCCTCGTCGAGCAGGCGGAGCAGGGGGTGGACTACTTCACCATCCACGCCGGGGTGCGGCTCGCCCACGTACCGCTCACCGCGAAGCGGGTGACCGGCATCGTGTCCCGGGGCGGCTCCATCATGGCGAAGTGGTGCCTCGCGCACCACACCGAGAGCTTCCTCTACACGCGCTTCCCCGAGATCTGCGAGATCATGCAGGCCTACGACGTCTCGTTCTCCCTCGGCGACGGGCTCCGCCCGGGGTCGGTGGCGGACGCGAACGACGAGGCGCAGTTCGCGGAGCTCCGTACGCTGGGAGAGCTCACCGGGATCGCCTGGGAGCACGATGTCCAGGTGATGATCGAGGGTCCGGGGCACGTCCCGATGCAGCTCATCAAGGAGAACATGGAGCGCGAGCTCGAGGACTGCGCGGAGGCGCCGTTCTATACCCTGGGGCCGCTCACCACCGACATCGCCCCCGGCTACGACCACATCACCTCGGCCATCGGGGCGGCTCAGATCGGCTGGTACGGCACGGCCATGCTGTGCTACGTGACCCCCAAGGAGCACCTCGGCCTGCCCAACAAGCACGACGTGCGCGAGGGCATCATCACCTACAAGATCGCGGCGCATGCGGCGGACCTCGCCAAGGGTCATCCGGGCTCGCAGATCCGGGACAACGCGCTCTCGAAGGCCCGCTTCGAGTTCCGGTGGGAGGACCAGTTCAACCTCGGGCTCGACCCCGAGCGGGCGCGCGAGTACCACGACGAGACCCTGCCCAAGGACTCGGCCAAGGTGGCGCACTTCTGCTCGATGTGCGGGCCGAAGTTCTGCTCGATGAAGATCACCCAGGACGTGCGCGACTATGCAAAGGCGCGCGGCATCGGCAACGTGCAGGACGCGGTGGAGGTGGGTCTCGTCGAGAAGGCGAAGGAGTTCCGGCGCGCGGGCAGCGAGATCTACCAGCGTACCTGAGGGGATGAAAATCGGGGTCGGCGGGGTGCGCCCCGCCCGCGTGCGTCCCGTGTCGCCGCTCCCCCCGGAACCGTCCGAACGGTCGGATGGCGAGCGGGGGATGAAGAGACGCCTCCCGTCGCTCAATGCCCTGCGCGCGTTCGAGGCGGTCGCCCGGCACCTCAGCATGACCAAGGCGGCCGAGGAGTTGAACGTCACCCCGGCGGCGGTGAGCCGCCAGGTCAAGACCCTGGAGGACTACCTCGGGGTCACCCTGTTCCGGCGCGCGAACAAGGCGCTGTTCCTGACCGATGCCGGCCAGGCGTGCCTGCCGGCCCTCACGCGCGGCTTCGACCTTCTCGCCGCCGCCATTCAGGACCTCGGCGTATTCGACGCCCGGCGCCCGCTCACGGTCAGCGTCACGCCATCGTTCGGCGCGCAGTGGCTGGTGCCCCGCCTCGATCGGTTCCGGTCCCTCCATCCGACCTTCGACGTGCGCATCGATGCTTCCACCCGGCTGGTGGACTTCCGGCACGACGACGTGGATCTGGCGGTCCGCTACGGTCCCGGAGGCCGGCCGGGCCTGCGGGCGGTGCGGCTGATGTCGGAGGAGATATTCCCGATGTGCAGCCCGAAGCTCGTCGAGGAGGCGGGTGCGCTCGACTCACCGGAACGGATCCGCGGCCACACCCTCCTGCACGTGGACAACGCGCAGCTCGACGAGGCGTGGCCGGACTGGGAGACCTGGCTCATCACTGCGGGAGTGGCGGGGGTGGACGCGCGCCGCGGGCCGCGCTTCACCCAGCCGAGCATGGCGCTTCAGGCCGCGCGCGACGGGCTCGGGATCGCGCTCTGCGGGAGCGTGCTCGCGGCGGACGATCTGCGCGCGGGCCGGCTGGTGCAGCCCTTCGATCTCAGCTTCCCGGTGAACTTCGCCTACCACGTGATCTGTCCCGAATCGACGGCGGACCGCCCCCGTGTGGTGGCCTTCCGGGACTGGCTCCTGCGCGAGGCAAGGAGCGGCCAGGCCGCGAGCTGAGCGGGGCGCGCCGCGGCTCCATGGCCGCGGTTGTAACCTGGTCGGTGTCGGGTTACATATGGGTTCATGATTCTCGGCTTCCGCCACCGAGGCCTTGAGCGCTTGTTCGAAAGGGGTGAACGAAGGCGTGTATCACCCACGCTGGTCGCCAAGGTCGAGCGAGTCCTTGCCCGTCTCGACGAAGCGGGCGAACCCCGGGACATGGATCTGCCGGGTTTCGGCCTGCATCCGCTAAAGGGCGATCGAGAGGGTTACTGGGCCGTCCGGGTATCGGGCAACTGGCGCATCGTTTTTCGGTTCGACGGGCGGAATGCGTGGGATGTGGACCTGGTTGACTACCACTAGTAGGGTCGTGACATGCCGATGAAGAACCCGCCGCATCCCGGACTGTCCGTGCGTCATGATTGCCTGGAGCCCCTTGGATTGACCGTGACGGAGGCGGCGCGCCGGCTCGGGGTGAGCCGCAAGCAGCTTTCGGATATCGTCAACTGTCGCTCGGGAATCTCCCCCGAGATGGCCATCCGGCTCGACAAGGCGTTCGGTGGCGGTGCGGAGACTTGGTACCGGCTGCAAGCGGCCTGGAACCTCGCTCAGGCGATGAAGACGGCAAACCGGATTGAGGTGGAGCGGCTTTCGCCCGCAGCGTAACGGGAGGGTACTCCGCCTCGACTGACCGGACGGCCGTCCGTCCGGTGGCGTGCGGGGTGCCTGGCCTGCGGCTCTCGGACCCCCGCGTGCGGCGCGGTGCGGCTCAGGCCGGGCCGAAATGCCGCGCCCACACCGGGGCGATGGCGGGGCGGGCGGCGACCGCCGCCGTAAGCCGCTCGACCTTCGGCAGATGGGCAGGGCGCCACTTGTCCTGCTGCGCCCAGCGGCTGACCACCGCGAGGTATATGTCGGTGAGGGAGAAGCCGTCACTCGACAGATACGGCTCCCCGGAGACGTTCTCCTCCACGAGGAGCCACCTCGTCCTCCAGATCTCCCTCGCTCTCTCGCGCATGGCCTTGACCCGGGCCGAATCAGGAGCGAAGCGTTCGGGGTAGTCGTTGATCTCGACGATCGGATAGATCTCCGTCGCGGCGAAGAGGAGCCAGCGAAGGGCGTGCGCGCGCTGCGCGGTCTCCCTTGGTGGCAGCAGTCCCGCTTCGGGGTGGCGCTCCTCCAGGGTCAGGAGGATCGCCACGGACTCGGTGAGGAGCTGGTCCTCATCGATGACCAGCGCGGGCACCTTGCGCTGGGGATTGATCGCCTCGTACTCCGCCTCGCGCTGCTCGTCGTTCCGGAGCGAGATCTTGCGAAGCCCATAGTCCACCCCGATCTCCGCCAGCGCACACTCGACCGCGCAGGACCCGGAGCCCCGGGCACCGTAGAGAAGATAGGTCACTGCCGCCTCCAGCCTGAATTCGGGCGGGGATGATTCCCACGTCCTCCCACCGTGTCAACCTGGGGTCAGGCCCACTCGCAGGGATGGGAGCCGAGGGGGGCGGACGGAAGGGCGAACCCCGGCGGGGTCGCCGGCAGCTCCTCCGCGCACCGCACCGAGGTCATCTCCCCGAACGCGGTCCGCCGCCGTTCCAGGCAATCGGCCACCGCGGCGAGATCCGGGTCGGGCGCGGCGAGGCCGTCAATGCGCCCGAGCCCGTCGAGCCAGCGGCCGGCGGCGGCGAGCGAGACCCGCACCAGCCAGCTCCCGCCTTCGGTCGCACGCCGCGCGAGTCCGGCCATCGCACCGAATGCGGCGAGGTAGCCGGTGCTGTGATCGAGGGCCTGACAGGGGAGAGGCGCCGGCTCCTCGATGCCCCGGGCCGCGCTCCCCTCGGCGACGATGCCGGTAGCGGTCTGCACGAGGCTGTCGAATCCGTGCCGTCCGGCCCAGGGCCCGGTTTCTCCCCACGCGCTCAGGGTCACGTAGACGATCCCGGGCCGGCGTTCCGCCACCGCCTCCGGCGCGTAGCCGAGCGAGGCGAGCCCGCCGGGGCGGAAACCCTGCACGAACACGTCGGCGTCCTCGACCAGCGCGTCGAAGGCCCGGCGGTCATCGGGGTCGCGGAGGTCCACGTGCGCGCAGCGTTTGCCCCGGCCGCCATCCATCGCGAGCACCGGCACTTCGGAGAGGTGTGGGGGGTGGATGCGGAGCACGTCCGCACCGTGCGCGGCGAGGGTGCGCCCGCAGACCGGTCCCGCGATGACCCGGGTGAGGTCGGCCACCCGGACCCCGGCGAGCGGCCGCTCGCCCGCGGGCAATGGTCGGGGGGCGGCGTCGCCGAGCCGCACGATTTCGATGACCGGAACGGTGGCGAGGGCTGCGGCTTGAGGGTGGGCGATCCACTCGTCGCGGGTGCGCATCGCATAGCCCGGCAAGCTCTGGGCGGCCAGGGCGTCTTCGAGCTCGAAGGCATCCCGGCGGGCGAAAGTGCGCGCGATCTCGGCCCCGTCATCCCGGCAGCCGAGCTCGCGCAGGATCCCGTCGCGATGATGTGCGTACCCCATGTGGAGCTGCATCCACCGCCCCGAAGCGTCGCGGAAGTACGACCGCGCCCGTTCCGGCCCCTTGACCGGCGCCCCGTCGATCCGGAGGTAGTGCTCGCTCCGGTAGGCGATGGCGGCATTGCGCATCGCGACCCGGACCGGCCGCGCGGCCCCGGTGCGAAGCCGCCAGAGCTCGCTCGCGGCAAGCCCCACCGCCCCGATGCAGGCGCCCGCCGCGGTGCCGACCGGGAACACCGACGCGAGGGCGGGCTCCTCCCCGGTGAGCTCGATCCGTTCGAGGGCCTCCGGGTCGCAAGCTGCAAGGGACCAGAGCCGTTCGAGCGCCTCCTGCGCAGATACCGTTCGTCGGTCAGGGTGTCTCAAGCGAGCATCCTCCTTGTCTCTCCACCGATTCGCCTTCCTGTCGGGCACGTGGGCTCTGTGGCGAGTTCGGAGCCAGCACGGTCACGCCGCCGCTTCCTTCAGTTACGAGCCCGAGTTGCGCAGCAAGGGCCGGTGCCGGGCGTGGGTCCTGTCAGCCGTCGGAGGCGACGAACTTCATCGCCTGGTAGACGCTGCGCCGGACCTGCCGGCGTTTCAGGCGCGCGTGCACGAAGCGGTTGAGTCCGGCCGCGATGAGGCCGGCGACCTCGGCCGGCGGACCCGCGCGCAGCTCCTCCCTCGCCGCCAGCACCGTCTTCAGCCGGTGCACCGAAACGATGAACTCGCCGGCGCCGTGGTCGAAGAGCCCCTCGACCGCACGCTCGAGAAAGGCGTCGGGGTCCTCGACGCGCCAAGCCTCGAGGTCCTGCTCGGCATCGGTATAGGGCGCGTTGCGGCCGCTGAAGCAGGCCATCTGCAGCAGGGCGGGCGGCCACAGTTCCGGGAACCTGGCGCACTGGGTGCGGACCGCGTTCGCAAAGGTGATTCCGTGGGTGAAGTCGAGCCAGCCGACGTTGTCGTCGATCGGGACCCGGACCCGATTCTGGTGCTCGGCGTCGAAGGTGAGGAGATTGTGGGCATTCGCGCCGAGGAGGGCGTGGAAGAGGCGTATCGGCGGCGCCGCGCTCGACGAGGAGGCACGCGCGAGCGCCTTTCCGATGCCGAGCCTCCGCCAGTCGGCGGGCGCCGGGTCGCCGCCGTTCTTCGCCTTGCTCCACCGGGTGAGGGTCTTCGCGTAGTCGCGGAACTCCGGGATCAGGTCCTCGCGGGTCGCGAACACCATTGCGCGGGCGAGCGAGACGAGGAGCGGCTCGGCGACGCCGGGACCGAGCCGCTCGATGAGGCGGCCCGCCTTCGTCACGTAGATCAGCGAGTGGCCGAAGTCGTTGTAATGGGCGAGCGCGGCGCGGCTCAAGCCTCGCTCGAAATCGGCGAACCCGAGCCCCGCCGCGAGACCGCCTCGCAGCATGGCGACCGCGGCGCCTTCGTCCTCACGCTCGACCGCGGCGACGAATGCCTCTTCCTCGTAGGCCCGGGCCGCGGCGTCGGGGAACGGATGCCGCGGTTCGCGCAGCACGTCGTCGGCAATGTGCGCGAGGCCCTCCAGCACGCAGGCGAGACGGGTCTCGTCGTCGCCTTCGTTCTCGTCGTAGAGGGCGAGCCAGTCCGCGACCCCCGCGTACGCATGGGTCCACCCGAACTCCATGTGCTCCGAGGACCAGTGGATGGCCTCGCGCAGCGCGTCAAGGGGATCGGCGCCCAGCCGATGCAGGCGCGCTATCTCGCGCGACATGCGGTTGTAGGCATTGTCCGCCCGGGCCTCGCCCAGGCTCGCGAGGATCTCGGCGCGGCGCTCTGCAAACGGAGGGTCGGAGAGGTCGATCCAGACCTCGCCGCTGCGGACCTCGACCGGGTAGGTACGCAGTCCTTCCCCGCCGTAGAGGTTACGTCCGCTTCGCAGGTCGAACTTCCAGTTGTGCCAGTTGCAGGTGATGATGCACTGGTCGTCGAGGTTCCCCTCGCGCAGGGGATAGCCCTCGTGCGGGCAGCGGTTGTTGCAGGCAAGCACCCCTTCGGGGGTGTCGAACAGCGCGATCTGACGCCCGTCCTTGCGAAACACCAGCCGGCCCTTGTCTTGGAGGGCGTCGAGGCGCACTGCCTTGGTCCAGGTGCTTCCGGTCATTGTCGATTCTCCCCGATACCGCGTCCGGCAGCCGCCGCCCTCCACGGCGCCCCGCGACCGCTCCGCTCCCGACCGAGGACGAGGCTCACCCCGCTTCCGGCGGGGTCCGCATGAGCTGGGCGAGGAGGGCGGTCTCCTGTCCGAAGCCTTCCTCACCCATGTGCTCCGCGGCCCGCAGCCGAACCTCGTCCGTCTTGTTCCGGTTGAGCTTCCAGGTGCCGTCCACCGCCTCCACCGCGAGCTCGATCGGCACGATCGCCCGCATCATGCCCGCGAGCCGGTCCGCGGAAACCTTGGACGTTCTCCACGGGGGCTTCGGCCGGAGCTCGTGCTCGAATCGGGCCGACAGCGCGTCGAGATGGGGGCGAAGCGTCTCCTCGGGACGAAGCCGGAGGGTCCCCCGGAGGTGGACGGCCACGTAGTTCCACGTCGGTACCTGGTCCGGCTCCGCCTCGTACCAGTCGGGCGAGACGTAGCCGTCCGGCCCGCTCACCGCGAGCACCGCTCTGCGCTCTCCCGCGAGCAGGCGCCGCGCGATGGGGTTCGACCGTACGAGATGGGCGTGAACCGCGCCGCCACCCTCCGCCACGATGAAGGGGATGTGGCTGAGGAGGGGGCCCGCCGCGCGCTCGTCATCGACGGCAAGCACCCCGAACCCCCGTTCCTTCGCGAATTCGAGGTTCCACTCGGGAGAGGCTTGTCGATGTACGGGATTGGGGTGCATGAAGATCAGTCGTGAGTTGCCGGACCGAGAGCGTAACGGAATCCGCCTTCGCCGGTGGCTGCCGCCCTTCGGCGGGCGGGCGGCCTCCAGGCACGCGGGCCATGCTCGGCACCGGCCGCCTCAGGCCAACGCCTGCTCGAGGTCGGAGATGAGCTCGTCCGCACGCTCGATGCCGACGGACAGGCGAAGCAGGTTCTCGGGAACGGCGCTGTGCGGCCCTTCGACCGACGCCCGGTGCTCGATGAGGCTCTCGACCCCGCCGAGCGAGGTCGCGGGCACGAAGAGCCGGGTGCGGGTCGCCACCCGCTTCGCGTCCTCCGTCCCGCCCGCGACGAGGAGCGAGAGCATTGCCCCGAACCCTCCGGTCATCTGCTGCCTGGCGACGGCGTGCCCGGGGTGGGATTCGAGGCCGGGATAGAGCACCGCCTTCAACCGGGGGTGGTGCTCGAAGTGCCGGGCGATCGCGAGGGCGTTCGCCGCCTGGCGCTCGTAACGCACGTGCAGGGTGCGCATGCCGCGGAGCAGCAGCCACGATTCGAACGCACCGAGGACCCCGCCCATCAGGGTGCGGGCGAGCTTGACGTCTTCCCAGCGCTCGTCGACGGCCCGGGTCGCGAGCACCCCGGCCAGTACGTCGCTGTGCCCGGCGAGATACTTCGTCCCCGAGTGGAAGACCACGTCGGCGCCGAGGTCGAGCGCCCGCAGGGTCACCGCCGGGGTCACGGTGGCGTCGACGCCGAGGATCGCCCCCGCCGCGTGCGCGATCTTGGAGGCCGCCCGCACGTCGATCACGTCCCAGGTCGGGTTCACCGAAGGCTCGATCCAGACCACCGAGGTCTCGCTGGCCCGGACCGCGGCCTCCAGGGAGCCCGGCGCGGTCGCATCGAAGAACGTGACCGCGACCCCGCGGCGTTCGGAGAGGCGCCGGAGCCAGTCCGCGGTTCCGTGGTACATCACCCGGGGCGCGACGACGCGTTCCCCGGCGCGCACCGTGTCGAAGAACGTCGCGATGCCCGCGAGCCCGGATGCGAAAACGAGGGCGTCTTCCGCCCCTTCGAGCCTTGCGAGGACCTCCTCGACCTGCGCGCCGGTCGGGTTGGCGTTCCGGCTGTAACCGAAACCCGTCAGCTCGTAGCGGCTGTCGCGCGCATAGGTCGTGGCGGGATGGATCGGCGGGACGATGGCGCCGGTCCCGGTATCGATGAAGTGCCCGCCCTGGGCGAGCAGGGTGTCGAGGGATTGGTCTCTCTCGCTCATGATCTTGGCTATCCGGATCTCGTGGACGGGTCCGAGTTTTCGCCTGAAGGTATGGGTTGGGCGAGAACCGGTGATGCCGGGAGGTTCCCGGTCGGCCCCGGACACGGTACCCGGCGCGATTGGAGGCTGCGCGCCCTGGATGAGTGCAGTACGTACCTCCGAGGGCGTGAAGCGAACGCGCGGCTAGGCGATGTCGGTCGGGAACGGGCGGACCGGGTGGCGGCCGTCCCATGCCTCCGACTCGGCCCGGATGTGCTCGAAGAGCCGGCGTTTCGGGCCGCCCACGTCGGAGAGCTCGATGACCGAGCCCGGGTGGGCGGCCGAGTCGAAGTAGGCGAACGGCCCGTAGTCGCCGATTCTCCCCTCGTGTCCGACCACGAAGCCGGCGTCGAGGGCGCGGGCACGGTCGGCGTCGAAGTTCTCCGTCCAGAACGCCACGTGCTGAAGCCCCTCTTGCCCCGCGTCGAGGAACTCGCGGTACAGGCTCGGCGCGTCGTTGCGCTGCTGGATCAGCTCGAGCTGAAGCGCCCCGGAATTGGCGAGCGCGATCGACAGGTGAATCTCGTACGGCCGGCCGCGGTACTCGAAGTGGTGGATCGGGGCGCGCTCGACATGGAACCAGGGACCGACCCCGGCCACTTCGCTCCAATGCGCCATCGCCGTCTCGATGTCGCGTACCACGTAGCCGTTCTGGCGAACCGGGCCGAAGATGCGGCTCATGCTCTGAGATCCCGTTTCCGCACGTCCTGCGCCCGACTCTACCACGCGCCCTTCGGCGCAGGCGTCGTTCGCCCGCGCGTCGGGATTCAGGCTCCTCTCAGCCCGCTTCGGCGCCGGTGTGAGTGACAGGAGGCTCACCTGAATCGTGATCGGGGCGGCCGGTTGCACGGTCGCCGCGCCCACACTCATACTTCGCGACGAGTGCCGCCGGCCGCGATGCGACGAGGCGGGCGGGTGGGCAGTCTCCCGCTCGGCCGTCTCGCGGTCATCGGTTTCGACGACATCGACATGGCATCGTGGGCCTGCTTCAACCTGACGACCGTGCGAAATCCCATCGACCGCACCGTGGACGAGATCACGCGGCTCGTCGTCGCCCGCATTGCCGAGCCCGGCCGCCCGGCGGAGAGCGTGAGCCTGACGCCGACCCTCGCTCGCCGGGGCACCCACTGATCCCCGGTTCCGGGTGTTCTCTACCGGCCGTGGGCCGGGGAGTGCACCCGTGGTGCGTACGGGGGTACGCGCCCGAGCAGGGGCCCGGGACCGTGCGGAGGCGGTGATGGGCCAGCGAGCTCTGCTTCCCGGGTTGTTCGTGGTCCTGTGGTGCACGGGGTACCTCGTGGTCCGGCTCGCGTTGCCGGACGCCGGCCCCGTGCGATTCCTCGCCTTGCGTTTCGGATTGGCCGCCGTGCTGCTCGCGATGGCCGCATTCGCGCTTCGCGCCACGTGGGCGAGCCGGGCGATCGACTACGGGCACATGGCGGTGGTCGGCCTGCTGGTCCACGGGATCGGGCTCGGAGGGGTGTGGGTCGGGCTCGACCTCGGGGTCGAGGCCGGGGTCGCGGCGCTCGTGATGGGGGCCCAACCGCTCCTCACCGCGGCGCTTGCGATCAGTCTCATCGGGGAACGGATCGACCGGCGCGCGGCCGCGGGGCTCGCGCTCGGCTTTCTCGGCGTGACCCTGGTGATCCACCACAAGCTCGCCGGGGTCGGGAACCCGGCCGGTCTCACCGCCGTCGTCGTCGCGGTCGTGGCGATGACCCTCGGCATGCTCTATCAGAAGCGCCGCTGCGCGCACATCGACCTCGTCACCGGCAATGCGGCGCAGCTCGCGTTCGCCGGCGCGGCCGCCCTCGCGGTCGCGTGGTGGATGGACGATCGCCCCGTCGAGTGGACGCTGCGGATCTTCGCGGCGCTCGGCTGGTCGGTGCTGGTGCTCTCGATCGCGGCGACCCTCCTGCTCTATCGGCTGCTTCGCCGCGGCGATGCGTCCCGAGTCGCGAGCCTCCTCTACCTCGTGCCGCCGGTCACCGCCCTGATGGCCTGGGCCGCCTTCGGGGAGACGCTCGCTCCGCTCGCGATCGCCGGCATGGCCCTCACCGCGGTGGGCGTAGCCCTGGTGGCAGCCGGCCCCGCTGCGCCGGACCCGCCCCGGACACGGCGATTGCCGAGCTCCGGCCGATAACCCGCGCCGACGGTACATTGCCCCGAACGCCCGTCTCTTCCGCAAGGTGTCCAGGTGTCCGCCAGGGCGGGTCAGCTTCGGAGCGCCATCGCAGTGTGTCGCCCAGCTCGTTCTCTGCATGGTTTCGACCGAGCCGGAAGCAGATGCTTGCCGATCGAATCACCCTGATCTACATTGCATCGCTTGGCAAGTGGCCTTTTCCAGGGAGACGACAGATGCAACTAGTCGACCTTAGCCGCGATATCTATCACATGATGCCGAGGCTCTTGAATCATCCGTCGATCGTGATAACGACCTACAGCACACATGACGAAATTCGAGAGGCCGAAGGCGTCAAGTTCTCCAGCAAGACACTCGCTCTGGCGATGGGCGATCACACCGGAACTCATGTCGATGCTCCCATACATTTTGACGCTGCGCCGGACGCCCAATCGATCGACCAGGTCCCGCTTGAGAACTTCTTTACCGAAGCCGTTTGTCTCGATCTTTCCCACAAGGAGCTCAAGAGCGACATATCCATCGAGGATCTGGAACAAGCCATCGAAACGGCCGGCGTCGAGATCAAGCCGAAAGACACCGTCCTGTTGCATATGAATTTTTTTGGCCGATGCTACGGTACCCCCGGGTACTTGACAGATTTTCCAGGCCTCACCAAGGAGTCGGCCGAGTGGCTCGGCGCCAAGAATATCACCAGTTTCGGGGTTGAGGCGGTGAGCCCGGGGCGGCCCGGCAAGAACAATTTCGAGGTCCACCTCGTCTGTCGGGATATGGGATTTACCCATATGGAGGGATTGGTCAATCTCGAGAAGCTGATCGGCAAGGGCCGGTTCCGTTTCATCGGCTTTCCTCTGAAGATTCGAGGCGGCACGGGCAGCCCGATTCGTGCCGTTGCCTTGCTGGATTGACCAAGATTTCTCAATGGCGAACCGTGGCGGCTGACGGCCGGCGAGCTGGCGGCAGCGTATCGACACAAACGCCTCGATTCCGTGGAAGCCGTTCGCGCTTGCCTGGCTCGGCTACGGCCACTTCCAGACCTACACCCCCTGATGGCGCTCCGGCAAGGCATCGTAGTCGAGAGTCGCCAGCCAATCCGGCCCGTCCTTGGCGATCCAGAGCGTCGCCGCCACCGAGGCAAACGCCTTGTGCACGCTCAGGTCGGCTTCCGAGAAAGTTTCCGGCACCGAGCTCGCGCAGATCAGCACGCCCAGATAATCCTCGTCCCAGATCAGCGGAGCAAACATGGCCGATTTCGCTCGAAACGTCTTGAGGATTCTGACAAAGTTCTCGTGGTGCGCGGTATTGCGGAGCAACAGGGCATGTCGGGTTCGGGCCACATGGCCGGGATGCCCCAGATCGATGGCGACCTTTTCATGATGCTGGTCCGGACCGAAATTCACCGGCGCCGTAGTGAGATGAAATCGCTTGTCCGGCGTCAACATGAACGCCGCTGCGGCGGTAGTGCCGTTTCCACGGGTTTCCTGCCGATCGACTGCGTTTGCCTCGGCGATCAATGAAGGAAGGGTGCGGGTGATCGTCCAGAGGGCTTCTTCCGGGCCCGCGACAAACGACGCCTCGCGCGTTATTCGCTCGACGGCCAGTATGCCATTCAGAAATTTGCTTTCGGATTTCATTTTTCCCGGATTCTACCTGAGCGCGGAAGGCAGCCACAAAGTAAGCTGCGGAAATGCCATCAACATGACAAGACACACGGCGAGCAATACAACGAACGGCACCACCCCCTGGATAAGCTCAGTGATCGGCCGCCTGAGGATCCCGGTCATGACATAGAGCACCATCCCCACCGGCGGGGTGATGAGCGCTATCTCCATGTTGAGGGTAAACACAATCGCGTACCAGATGGGATCCAGGCCGATATCCACGATGATCGGGTGTAGCAGAGGCAGCACGATGTAGATGATGGAGATGACTTCCAGAATCATGCCCAGCAAGAACAACAAGACCATCGTTGCGGCCACAAATCCCCAGGGTGGCAGATTTAATTCCCTGACGTATATCAGCAGGTCCTGACTGATCTGAAGCTTCGTCACGACGGTCCCGAGGACGTTCGAACCGGCGATGATAAGCAGGATCATTGCCGACGTCACGAACGCATCCATGAATGCCCGGCGGATGTCCTTGAAGCTGACCGAGCGATAGACGAAGATCGAAATCACAAGCGCGTACGTCACGCCGATGGCGGCGGCTTCCGTGGGAGTAAAAACCCCGGAATAAATGCCGCCGATGACGATCACCGGCAAAAGCAGGGCAGGTACGGACTTGAATGTGTATTTCAACGTCTCCGACCAAGGTGACTTTGGCAGGGGCTTGTAGGTTCCACCCCACACGGAAACGAACACGGAAAAAGCGACCAGTATCGCGGTCAGCACCAGACCTGGAACAATGCCCGCTATGAACAGCGTGCCGATCGATTCTTCGGTAATTTCGCCATACAGAAGCAGTGGAATCGAAGGCGGGATCATGATCCCCAACGTACCGCTTGCGGCGATGAGCCCATAGGTGAACTTGCGTCCATATCCACGCGCCAGCATCGGCGGCACCGCCACGATTGCCATGCTGGCGGCATTGGCAACGGAACTGCCGGTGATGCTGGCGCCAATGGCGCTCGTGATCACCGCGGAGGCGGCCAGACCGCCGGGGAGATGGCCAACCCAGCGCGTTACCGTTTCGAAGAGCAATTCCGTGATTCCGCCTCTTCGAAGCACTTCGCTCATGAGAATGAAGAGCGGTATGGCGATCAGCAGGAACGAGGTAGTTCCGGCGAATAGCGATGAAGGCAGTCCGAGGAAGCTTGTGTCACCAATGATAAAATAGCCGGTGAAAATACCGACGAGCGCCAATCCGATCCCGACCGGAATTCCGGTCGCAAGGAGGGCCAGAAGGCTGGCTAACATTACGAACGCCAATCGTCGGGCCTTTAGCTGATCGGGAAAGGTGGTGGTTCTTGCCGCTCGACGAGATTCCATCTCGCGAGAATCCGGGAAAGAAATTCGAGCGCAAGGACGGAGAAGCCAATGGGGATGGTCAGATAGGGGATCCAGAGCGCAACGTCCATTTCAGTCGCGCTGGAAGCCCGCATAAAGTAGGCGATACGCGAAAACTCATAGCCCAAATATGCTGCGAATCCGCAAAAGACGCCCCCGATCACGTCTGTCGCCGTGCCGAGAAGGCGGCGCGCAGTGTGACCGATCCGCATCGTCAATACGTCCACCTCCAACTGCCGGCCCAGCCTCAGAACGTATCCCGCCCCGAGAAAACCGACCCAGGAAATGGAGAAAGTGCTCACTTCGTGCGTCCAGTACGTGGGAGAATTGAAGATGAACCGCATGATCACTTCGTACTGAATGATCACGAATACGACAAGCAACAGCGTGGCGGAAACGAATGCCGACCCGGTGCTGACCGCCCAGATGGCCTTGTCGAGCCAGGACAGCATTCGCCGCATGATTACAATCACGCGCGCGAGCTCACGGCGATGATCCTGCCGGGCGCGGGCGCAGCAGCGTCCGATCCCGCATACCGCCATCCAGGCGGGGGGTGTCGGAGCAGCCAACCATCCGAACCCCGGCCGGGGGCTCGGAGCGTGGCAGCTCGGCGCGCACCCTCGCGGCGAGGCCGAGGCCTTTGCGCAGCCCGCTCAGGTGGGCTTCGACGGCCAGCAGGCGGTCTTCCAGCCAGCGTCCGATCTCGTGCACTTCCGCCCGTACGCCGGCGATGCCAGGCCGCAGCCACGCGAACAATCCGATGATGAGAGCCGCGAGCGCGACCTCGGTGGCTGCCATGGCGGGCGCTACGGTCCTGGTGATATCCGGTGCCATGCCCTGGGTCCCACCAGTCCCAGCGGGCCCCTGGGACTGGTGGGGGTACGCTTGGGGGATGCCTACTGCTGGGCCCCTACCCACTCCACGAGCTTTTTCTCTTCCGCACCGGCGCGTTGCGCCCAGGCGTCATACGCGGGCTTGAACAGCTTACGCCATTCCTCCTTGTCATCTGCCGTGAGTTCATGGGTTTCGACACCCTCGCCGATGATGAATTCAAGGGCTTCCCTGTCTCTTTCAGCGCTTGTTGTCACCGACCACTCGAAGACTTCCTGACCAGCCTCCAGCAATGCATCCTGTTGTGCCTTCGAGAGAGCGTCCCACTTGGTTTGTGAGATGTTGACGGCCATGACGCCAAAGGTTGCGCTGGTGACGGTTGCGTACTTGACGACCTCCCAGATCTTGCGGCTCTTCAGGGACGTTACACCAGTAATCGCACCATCGATCGTTCCGCGTTGGATGGCCAGGTACATTTCGCCGGGAGACATGACCACGGGAGAAGCACCAAGTGCCCGAAGCCCTTCCGCCGCCAGGCGGCCGTAGCCACGAATCTTCATTCCATCAAAGTCGCTGGCCTCCCTCATCTGCCGATTGTTGTTGCCGAAATCGAACAGTGACCCGTAGAACATCACGTGGACTGTCTTCATGCCGCGAGATTCCATCTGTCCGGAAAATGCCTTGATCAATTCTCCATCGGGGGCCCAAGCCTTGGCTGCATGTGCATGATTTGCAAAGAGGAAGGGGATATCGTTGATCTCGGACACCGAGTCTGTCGACCAGACACTCGTCAGGTTGTAGCCCATGTCGGCGCCGCCCGAGACGATGGCGGTGGGGATCTCTCTGGCCTTGTAGAGTTGACCTGCCGGGTAGACTTCGATCTCGACCGACCCGTCGGTCAATTCCTGTACGCGCTTCGCCAACATGTACTGGCCTTCACCGTTGTGATGGGTCGCGGGCAGCGTGCCCGCGTACCGCAACGTCACGTCAGCGGCGATAGCCGTGGAAACGCCGGAAAGCAGTGTCACCAAGAAGGCAAGAGCTCCGATTGTCCTGGTACGTAACATTTCTATTCCTCCGTCGTCGCGTCGTTGGCGTGACGAAATTCCATTTCGGTCACTCGATCCATACTCCGTTGTACAGAGTCGTTTCTTCCCTGACTTCCCGCGCATTGTTGCCCGGAGGCGAGGGGTATCGCAACCTTCATGACCACGATCACGGACAGGCAGGACGTCGCATGCCGGAGACCGGCCGCCGTTCTTCCTTCGACAATAGATCCCGGACAGTCCGTCCTGGAGGGCGTCGCGCCGCGCCGTCAGGGGGGTCAGAGCGGCGCACTCGCCGTATCCATCCCGTCTGGTGTCGAACCGGACGGCATCGCCTCGCTCGTGTTCAGGTGCCGACCTTGGCCAGGACGTCGGCGCGCAGGAACTTCTCGATGACGAGCATGAAGGCGACGGACGGGACGAGGAGGATGAGGGCGGTGATCGACGCGATCTGGTAGTTCCCTTCCATGCTCGCGGTGAAGAGGAGGAGGGGCATGGTGGTGATGTCGGGCACCCCGACGAAGAAGGTCCCGGTGAACTCGTCGAGCGAGATGAGAAAGACGAAGATGGCGCTCGCGAGGATGCCCGGCAGGGCGAGCGGCAGGGTCACGGTGCGAAAGGCCGCGAAGGCGGATGCGCCGAGGTTCCGGGCCGCCTCCTCGAGCTCCCGGTCGACCGCCGCGAAGGCGGCGGTCGCAATCCACACCGCGAACACCAGTCCCTGGATGGTATGGACCAGCACCACCCCCGCGTGGGTCCCGTTCAGGCCGAAATCGTAGAAGATGTGGGCGATGTTCATATGCACCGCGACCGACGGAAACGCCTGCGGCAACAGGAACAGCAGCAGGAACAGGCTCCGCCACGGGAGGTTCCCCCGCCCGAGGGCGAGGCCGGCCGGGATCGCGATGGCGAGGCTGGCGGCCACCGTCGCGAGGGCGATGAGCACCGAGTTGACCAGCGACTCCATCGCGTTCCCCTGCGGGCGAAAGACCCGCTCCCAGAACGAGAATCCCCATTCCACGGGAAGCTTGTGGGGGAAGTACCACACTTCCGTCACCGCCCACAGCAGCAGGTTCGCGATCGGTCCGAAGATGGCGAACGCGAGGAGGCCGAGAATCACCGCCCGGACCACGGCCGGAAGCGCGGCCGGAAGCGCGGCCCGGGCGATCACGCCGGCTTCCCTCCCTCGCGGATCCCCTGGCGAAGATAGAGCCACGCGATGACCGCGGTCATCGCGTAGGAGATGAAGCCGAGGGCGTTGGCCACCGGGTAGTCGCCGTAGGAGTTGATGCGCCACGCCATGTCCACCGTCAGCATGGTCGGGGTCTGCGCATTGATCATGAGCGGCACGGAGAGCACCGACATCATCACCACGTAGGACAGGATGAGGGCGACCATGAGGGTCGTCGCGACCTGCGGCACCACGATCTCGAGGAGCACCCGCACGCGACCCGCCCCGAGGTTGCGGGCCGCCTCCATGGTCGAACGGTCGAGCGAGGCCATGGCTCCCGCGACCAGCAGGGCGGCAAAGGGGGTCTGCTTCCATACGAAGGTAATCACGATCCCCCGCCAGTCGAGGAAGCTCGTCGTGCTCAACGGATCGAGGATCCCGGCGCCGACCAGCACGTTGTTCATCATCCCGTTCTTGGCGAGGAAGGTCCGCATGAGTTGGCCGGCGACCACGAAGGGGATGAAGAGCGGCCAGCGGTAGAGCCAGCGAAGGACCGCCACCGCCGCCCGGTTCTCCCCGAGGGTGAGATAGCCGCCGATCGCGATCGAGAGGACCCCGATGAGGAGCGTCGCCAGGGTCACGATGACGACGGTGAAGAGGATGTCGAGGGAGTAGAAGTCGAACGCCTTGGTGAAGTTGGCGAGCGACCACCCGCCCTGCGCCTCGTCGCGGAACGCCCACACGAGCGAATAGCCGAGCGGATAGAGGAACAGGAGCCCGATGGTCACGAGGGCCGGCGCGAGCAGCAGGAGGCTGCCGAAATGGCCGCGCGGGTCGCGGGAGGGGCAGGTGGTCTTCGTCGTGGCGGGTCCGGAACCTGGAGGGGGAGGGAGGGACGCCTGATTCACGATAGCCGAGGCCGGCCCGCCCCGGCAAGGCTCCGGGCGGAGGCTTGCCGGGGCGGGGTCATGGATTCGAACGCTAGTTCGAGACCTTCTGCTCGTACGCTTCCTTGATGTCCGCGAAGAAGGGACCGAGCGGGAACGGCCGGCCCTTGGCGGCGAGGTCTTCCGGCGTCACGTCGCTGAAGATCTTTTGCCACACGGCGGGATCGAGCGCGCCCTGGACGTGCTCCGCGTCGATTCCCGGGTACCAGTTGAAGCGGTTGACGATGCCTTCGGCCTGCACCGCAGGGCTCGTCGCGAGCTCGATGAACTTCTTGGCCGCATCGCGGTTCGCGGCCTTGGCGGGAATCGCGTAGTAGTAGGGCTGACCGGGCATTCCGGGGCCGAGCACCAGGAGCTTCATGTTCGGCGGCACCCGGCCTTCGGCCTGCCACGTATAGAACATGTCCACCCAGACCGGTCCCATGACGATTTCGCCCCGGTTCAGCATGTCGAGGGTGCCGGCGTTGCCGGGGGTGAAGGTGATGTGCTCGTTGAATGCCTTGAGGTCGGCGAGGGGGCCGTCCCAGGTGTCCTTGAGGGCGGGGTCGTAGGGGCCGTTGATCACCTGGTCGGTATTCCCCGCGTAGGCGTACATCCAGCCGACCAGGAACGCGACGCCGGACATCCCGTTCTTGATGCCGTTGTAACCGAACGCCTTCGGATGCGCTTTGACCCAGTCCTTCAGTTCGTCGTAGGACCCGGGCGGGTTCTCGACGAGATCCGGGAAATAGGCGATGGCCGTCTGGCTATGGAACATCGGCATCACGTAGCCGCCGACATCGGTGCCGAGCGCCATCTCGGCCGTATCGCGGGTGACGAGGGCGCCGGTCGAGATTTCGGAGCGGTACTGGGACAGCAGGCCCGCCTCGACCATCTCGCCGGTCTTCTTCTGGTTGGTGGCGATGACGTCGGTGTCCCAGGCGTCGTTGTCTGCCTGGGCTTCCAGCTTCTCCTTGATCTTCTGCGAGCCCGCGTCACCAGGCCCGGTGCCGACCACGCGCACCGTCCATCCCGGGTTCTGCTCCTCGAACAGGGGACCGAGGTAGTCGGTCACGTAGTCGACCATGTTCTGCGATCCGCCGCTCGCGACGTTGAGGGTCGATTCGGCGTTCGCGCTGCCCGCGGCGAGCCCCGCCGCGAGGGCCGCGGCCATGGCCGCGGCGCGGGCGGGCCGGAAGGATTCGAAACATTCGAGGGATTTCATTGCGAGTTCTCCTTTGCCGAGTTTGGGATGAAATGGGCCGGATCGGCCGCCGAGTCGGTCACGGCGGGATCCTGGTCCGGGTCGAACAGGTTCAGCGCGCCGGCCGGTATGCAGATGGCAACCGCCTGGTCGCCGGCGATGCGCCGGGGGTGGTCGACCAGGAACTCGTGCTCGCCCACGCGGACCGAGTGCCGGTAGCTGTTGCCGAGGTAGCTGTGCCGAGTCACCCGCCCGGCAAGCGCAAGATGCTCGTCGGGGAGCCGGCTGGACTCGGAGAGCGCCGCCGCTTCGCTCCGGAAGCGGGCCACCATGGGACCGTCGTTCCCGGTCGGACAGTGGACGCCGTCCTGCGTGAGAGAGGCGGCAAAGGGGAGGCGCGCCTCCCCGGCGACGTGTGGGCCGGTGATGAACACCGCTCCGTTCTCCCGCCGCACGTTCACCGGATACGCGTTCTCCGCCCCCATGAAGGCGGCGACGAAGGCCGAGGCCGGGCGCTGGTAGACCTCCTCCGGGGTGCCGACCTGCGCAATCCGCCCGCCGTCCAGGATCACCATGCGGTCGGCCATGGACATGGCCTCTTCCCGGTCATGGGTCACGAGGATGGTGGTGAGGCCGAGGCGCTGCTGGAGGCTTCGCACCTCGTGACGCATGTTCTGCCGGATCCGCGCGTCCAGGTTCGAGAGCGGTTCGTCGAGAAGGAGGATGGGCGGATCGATGGCGAGGGCGCGGGCGAGGGCCACGCGCTGGCGCTGTCCGCCGGAGAGGCGGGTGACGTTGCGCCTCTCCAGTCCTGCGAGGCCGGTGAGGGCGACCAGCTCCCGGACGCGCTCCTCGATGCGGGCCTTCGGCCAGCGGCGAAGGCGAAGCCCGTAGCCGATGTTCTGGGCCGCGGTCATGTGCGGCCACAGAGCGTAGGACTGGAACATCATCGCCATGTTCCGCCGCTCCGGCGGTAGCCCTCCCACCGGGGTCCCGCCTACCTCGATCCGGCCGGCCGCGACGGGAATGAATCCTGCGAGCGCGCGAAGCAGCGTGGTCTTGCCGCACCCGGACGCCCCCAGCAGCGCGATGAACTCGCCGGGAGAGACCGCGAGGTCGATGCCGTGGAGGACCGGAACGTCGCCGTAGGAAACGTCCAGGTTCTCGATCCGGATCGGCAGGCCGTTCACGTCCTGCATCCTCCCGTTCCGGGAAGGCTCCGCGGATCAGTCGCGAGACGGTGGCGGCAACGCCACCGGCGCCCGTGCCGGAGCACCAGTGAATACGTGTTCATTCCAGGTTGCCGATTTGACTTCGTCGTGTCAATGGCGGGGGGCGGCGGCCCGGCGCCAGCCAGGCGGCCCTGTCGCCCCGGAGAGCAGCGCGGGGAGCTCACTCTCCTCGCGCCCACCGGCATGGCCTTCCCCGTGAGGTGTCGAGGGTCTGAACCGCCGCTGCGGCGTGGCGAGCGCCCGCCTGGCCGGAATGCCGCGGGGGCTCGTCGCGAAAAAGGTCGAGCTGCAACATGGCTCAAGGAGCGGTTGGATGAAGCGGCATCCGTGGCCCCGCAATCGGCGCGTCGTTCGCCGCACAGGCGCCCATCATGCAACGCTTCCCATGCAATCATGCCCCTTGAGCGTTCTCGCGCGAAAAGGGGCCTCCCTCGTCCCGAACCCTTGCCCGGAAAAATCACCGATTTTCTGCTGCGGACGCCAATCTGTCGCTTCGCGCTCCCAAGGTCGCCGTGGTAGCGGGCCGTACTCCCTCAAGCCGTTTCGACAGCGCGAACGCGCTAGTGTCGGCTACGCCTTCAGCCAGCGCGTAAGCGCTCTTGCGGTCCGTGCGGCCCGCTACCACGGCATTCTGCTTCGCAGCTTCGCGGCGCCCTCGCGACGAAAATCGGTGATTTTTCCGGGCTTGCGCTGAAGCAGCCTGGAGCCCTCCCGCGGCCTCAGGCCGCTTCCAGCGGCGCGCTCAGCACCGTTCCCGGGCCCACGATTCCTCCCGGCCGATCGACCGTCCCGCGAGGTCCGTGCCGATCGTGGAACCAGTGCGGGAGCGGACGCCCGTCGAAGCACTTCAGCCAGATTCGAAACAGATGGCGCTTGCGCTCGGGCTCGGGATGGTCGTCGTAGGCGGAGCGCGTGTGAAACGTCACGTGGCTGTTGATGAACTGGATGTCACCGGGGCGAAATCCCATCGAGAAATGCTGCGCCTCGCAAATCCGCTGCACCTCCGCGATCGCCTCGCGCTGGAGCTTGCTCTTGCGGGGCACCTCCGCAAAGCGTTCGGCCGACCCGATGTAGGTGGGTTCGATGTTGGCCGAAAACCAGCCATCGTGAACGTTGAACACCGGGATGGCGTACCACTCGTCCATGCCGGGCGGGACCTCGCCGCGGCGGTCCCGGTAGATGGGCTGCGTCAACGCCTCCACCAGGTCCGGGCGCCGTTCGAGCAGCTCGTTGTAGACGGTGACGGACGAGACGATGGTGCTCTGTCCGCCCCGCTTCGCCGGGTGAAGGCAATAGAGCCCGACGAGATCGCTGCAGTCGCAGTGGTAGGGCATCGCTTCGCGCGAATAGGGCCCGCGCTGGAGCACATTGCTGCGCGACTGGCCGATGTCCCTGACATGGCCGAGCACGTGGCCTTTCGCATTCTGGGAGAGCGTTTCGTCACCGAGGTGCATGGAGATGCCCCAGAAGGCGACGGCCGACCGTCGCCGGTCGGCAAGGTCGATGTCGAGCCCCCGGAGGAGCACGAAGCCCCGGCCATGGAGCAGCTCGGCGCGGATCTCGGCCAGCTTCGGCCCGAACTCGGGGAGGGGGAAGGCATCCCGGTCGATCGCGAAGAAGTCGAGGCCTCGCGCCATCGCCGCCTCTACCGCGCCCTGGACCTCCGCCCGCTCCCGGTCGGTCAAGGGGTGGATCCAGGTGTCCGCCGCCGCCATCTCCTCGGCCGTCCAGCCGGCCGGGTCGCGAGCCGGACGCATCAGGACGTCGGGCCCGGTCGCTCGAGAGCCGCTCATGATTCGCGCTACCCGCATCGCGCGTCGGTGGCGGAGGAGTCGCGGGCGGAGCGGCGGGCCCGCACCCGTTCCGGGATCTTGCGCCGCAGGTACTGCCCGTCCGCGAGGTCGCCGCGGAACTCCCCGTCCTCGACCACGACCTTGCCGTGGAGCACGGTCGCCACCGGCCACGCGGACACCTCCTGACCTTCCCAGGGGGTGTAGTCGGACTCGTGGAGGTCGGCGTTGCGCACGGTGCGCGCGGCGGCCGGGTCGAGCACCGTCACGTCCGCGTCCGCCCCCACCGCGAGCGCCCCCTTGCGCGGATAGAGCCCCATCAGCTTTGCGGCGTTGGTGGAGGTGAGGTCGACGAAGGTCTCGAGCGGCCAGCCTCGCTCCGTCACCATCTGGGTGTACATGACGGCGACGCGCGGCTCCACCCCGGCGTTGCCCCCGGTGGTGTCGTCGATGCGCCGGCCCTGCACCTTGACGGCGAGGGTGCAGCAGATCTCGTCGGTTGCGACCGTGTGGATCACCCCGTCGCGAAGCCCCGCCCACAGGGCCCGCTGGTCGGCCTTCGACTTGAGCGACGGGTACGTGTGGTAGATCTGCCCGTTCGGGCGGCGGTAGTCGTCCGAGCTGAACATGAGGTACTGGTGCAGGGTCTCGCCGTAGATGGGGAAGCCCCGCGCCCGCGACTCGGCCACCGCCTCCACCCCGCTCGCCGCGCTCGTGTGCATCATGTAGAGCGCGGTGCCGGGCACGTTTTCGGCGAGGCGGATCACCCGGCGGAAGGAGAGCTCTTCGGAGAGGGCGTTGTGCACCTCCGCCATGTTCTCGAACTCGGCCCGGTTCTCGGCGATGAGCTTGTCGTACATGTGCATGACGATGTCATCGTCTTCGGCGTGGATGACGCCGAGCCCGCCGTGGGCGGCGATCACCTTGAAGATCTCCCAGATGTCGCCGAACCGGATCATGCGCCCGCGCCGGCTCGGGGTGATGTCGGTGGTGAAGATCTTGACGGTGGGGTAGCCCGCGTCGATGAGCCGGCCGAGCTCCTCGAGCCGCTCGGGCGGAACGCGATCGCGCAGCATGAGGTGGTACGAGTAGTCGCAGTAGCACTGCCCCGTCCACGCGCGGTCGCGCTTCGCGATGGTCTCGGCGATCGTCTCGTCAGGCTCCCACGCCGCGAAGTCGATCATCGTGGTGGTGCCGCCGAAGAGCGCCGCGCGGCTCACCGTCGCGGGCGGTCCGGTGTATTGGGTCTCGCCGCCTTCGAGGGCGGGAATGTGCCAGGCGCAGTGCACGTGGGGGTCGATGCCGCCCGGCATCACGATCCGGCCGCGTGCGTCGATGATCCGGCCGGCTTCGCGGAGACTCCCGATCTCCGCCACCGCCGCGATTCGTCCGTCGCGGATGCCGAGATCGGCTTCGGTCACGCCGTGCGGGGTGACCACCCGATCGCCGCGGATGATGAGGTCGTACATGGCTTTCATCTCTCCCTGACCGATGTTGCCGCGTCTCCATTCTGACCGGTTCCGGAGCCTGCGTCCGCATTTCGTGCGGAACTCGGACGCAGAACGGTCCGTTTCGATCGCGAGCCGGTGGCGAATCACGGAATCGTGGGAGTACGATCCGAGCATGTTCCGTGGGCCGCAGGTCGCGATTTCGCAATCAGGGAGACCATCCGCAAGGCCGAGGTCATGACTCGCGCCCCGGCCGATGCTCATCCGCGTTGCGGCCGCGCCGGGAACGACGCGGAGATGCCGGCTTCCGGGGACGCGCGGAAAGGCCGGCTCTCCTGCGCCGAAAAGGGTGCGCCGGTCCGGATCGGACGATGATCGGCTCGTTCGCGGACTGGGCAGTGGGGGTTCCGGCGCAGGGCCTTCTGATCGCCCTCGGGGTTGCGGCCGCGGCCGGACTGATGCGGGGTTTCGCCGGCGTCGGTTCGGGCATGCTGATGGCGCCCGTCTTCGCGATTCTGTTCGGACCGGTTCAGACGGTTGCCGTCATCATCCTCATGGAGATCGTGGTCACCGCCCAGCTTCTTCCCGGTGTCCATCGCGAGATCAACTGGAGGGTGATCGCACCCATGGGGGTTGCGGCCGCGATCCTCATGCCCGTGGGAAGCTGGCTCCTGGTCTCGCTCGATCCCGACCTCACCGCACGGATGATCGCATTCGTCGTCGTGGCGTTCTCCATCGTCCTGATGGTCGGGTGGCGTTACGACGGGGAGAAGAAGCTGTGGGCGAGTGTCGGGGTCGGTGCGCTCTCGGGGGTGCTGATGGCATCGACGAGCCTCGGCAATCCACCCGTCATGGCGTACCTCCTTTCCAGCCGGGACGCGGCCGCGACCAATCGCGCGAACTTCACCGGCTATTTCGCGGTCACCCTCCTGGCCCTGATCGCCATGATGGCGCTGGCCGGGCTCATCGATCGAAGCGCGCTTGCAACGGCGGCAATCCTGCTGCCCGCGTTCATGGCGGCGGCGTGGGTCGGATCAAAGCTCTTCCGGCGATCGAGCGAGGCGCTCTATCGGCGCGTCGCCCTCGGTCTCCTGCTCTGCGTCGGACTCTACGGGCTGCTCCGGTAGGCCGGAGCGGCCACCACTCCGGGCTAGGAGCGAGGGGGTGCGAGGCACCGGGCCGCTTGCCGGACTTCCATGGCGAGGGCATCGAGCAGCCGCTCGCACCAGGCGGCGGATACGCTCTCGCCGATCAGGACGAGGCGGCTTCGGTGGTCGGCGTCCGGCCAGCCGGGGCGGGGCTCGACCGGCTCGAAGACGTGGCCGGCGCCGTTCACCGTGACCGGTCGTCCCGGCACTTCCGCGAGCTCCACGAAACCCTTGAGCCGCAGCAGCCGGGCGCCCGCATGCTCGACGAGCGAGCGCAGGAACAGGGTGAGCGCCGCCCCCGGGATCGGGTCCGGCCGGACGAGCACGAAGGTATCGATCCCGTCCGCGTGCCGGATGGGTTCTTCCGGCATGGCGGGACTCGCCTCGCCGGAGCGCCGGCGCGCGGGAAGCGCGCTTGCGGCAGCTCCGGCCGCGGCCTGTACCCGGCCGAAATCGGCGATGACCCGTTCCGCGCCGGGGTTGATGCGTCGAAGCCGCTCGTCGAGGTCGGCGGGTACCGCGGCCAGATCGGTCTTGGTCAGAATGAGCCGATCGGCGAGCGCGACCTGGCGTACCGCTTCGCGGTATCGGCGCAGCGCCGAATCGCCGGTCACGGTGTCCACGCAGGTGGAGACTCCGGCGAATTCCAGGCGCTCGGCCAGCACCGGATCGGCGAGGATGAGAGACTCGACGGGGGTCGGGTCGGCGAGTCCGCTCGTCTCGATGAGGATGCGGGAGAAGGGTGCGCAGGCGCCAGCCTGGCGCCGCGCGACGAGGTCGTTCAGGGTCAGGGCAAGGTCGCCGCGCACGGTGCAGCACAGGCACCCTCCCGCGAGCTCGACGACCGCGTCGTCGCTGGATTCGACGAGGAGATGGTCGATGCCGATGGCGCCGAGCTCGTTGACGACGACCGCCGTGTCGCGCAGCCCTTCCTCGCGGAGCAGGCGGTTGAGCACCGTCGTCTTGCCGCTTCCGAGGAATCCGGTCAGGACGTGGACGGGAAGCCGTTCGCCGATGGCGTCGGCCCCGCCTGCGCCTCCGTCTGCGCCTGCGGGGCGACGCGCCGGCGGTTCGACCCTCGGGGGTGGGGCGCTGATCCGCAGGCGCATCGGCACGAAGTCCGGGTCGAGGGCGATTCGCAAGCTCCGGAGCACTTCGAGCACGGAGACGAGGGGCTCGCCGTCAAGCGTCCACGGCGCCCCGCCTCCCTTCCCGTTGCGCTGCCGCCCCAGGTGCAGGGTCCGGGCGCCCCACCGCACCACTGCACCGTTGCCGGCCGGCTCCGCCCGGGCGTCGATCGCCCACTGGGCAAGCGATCCGTCGAGGAGGGCCGCGAGGTCGAACGGCCGTGTATCCGGTTCGATGGTCATGTGCGCGAGCCGTGGGGCGTCGAGGGTCCGGGGGGGCGTGGGCCAGGCAAGATACTCCGTCGATTCCCCGGCAGGCGCAAACCCCGGCAGCCGGCCGGGCCGCGACTCGTTCCGAGGACCGCTGCGCAATCGGTTCCCGATCCGGCAAGACGGGAAATGGCTCGACGGGTCACGGATTCGCCGGTCAGTGGGCAATCGCCCGGTCAACACCGGCGCTTTGCCCGGGCTTGGGGTGCCCGCCGCGTACCCCGCCGGCCGCGTCGGAGTCGACTCGCATTCGGTGTCGATCGTTCTCCGTCCGGCAAAGCGATAATCTACCGGGCGGGCGCTCTCGTTTCGCCCCGGGCATGCTGCCGAATCTGGACCATCCGGCCGAGGCGGCCCGCCGCCCACCCTGGCGAGCACGGAGAATCGAGTCTTGGTTCGCATGAGCACCGCTCCCGATCTCGCCGCCCGCGACGGGCTGAGCTCGTTCGAGCGGGCGGTCCGCCAACCCTTCATGCTCGGGCTCTTTCTTCCCCACCAGAGCGGGGCGTGGACCCCTTCGGCCGCTCCGCGCGAGACCTCGTGGACCTTCGAGTACAACGCCGCGCTCGCGGTCCGGGCGGAGGAGCTCGGGTTCGATCTCGTGTTCGCCCTCGCCACCTGGCTGGGCAAGGGCGGATACGGCGGCGAGATGGAGTTCCGCGGCCGCACCATCGACCCGTTCATCGCGAGCGCCGCGTTCGCGCCGCTTACCCGCAACGTCCTCCTCATCTCGACCGTTCACGTGCTCTACGGCTGGCATCCCCTCCACCTCGCGAAGTACGGAGCGGTGATCGATCACATCAGTCGCGGCCGCTGGGGACTCAACATCGTGACCGGCTACCGGGCGGTCGAGAGCCGGATGTTCGGCTTCGACCCGATTCCGCACGACGAGCGCTACGCCATGGCGGACGAGTTCACCACCGTGATGAAGCGGCTCTGGCGCGCGGACGAGGAGTTCGACTTTGCCGGCCGGTGGTACCGGACCGAGGGGGCGTTCGTCGATCCGAAGCCGGTCAACGGGCGGCCCGTGCTGGTGAGCGCGGGCTCGTCGCCGGCCGGGCTCGACTTCGCGACGAGCCACACGGACATCATCTTCGCGACCACCGCGACCGGGGCGGACCCGGATGCGGCGTGCCGATCCCTGCCCGAGCGCATCGCGGGTATCCGGCGGCGGGCGAAGGAGAAGGGGCGCGAGGTGCGGGTGCTCGTCAATCCGCACGTCATCTGCCGGCCGACCCTTGCGGAAGCCCGCGAGTGGCGGGACGAGATACTCGCCCGCGTCGACGATGCCGCCCTCGACAGCTTCTTCGGGAGCTTCGCGGGCGGCGACCAGGCGTCCTGGAACGCCCACGGGCGCCTCGATTGGGCGGTCGGCGGCAACATCCACCTCGTCGGCACCCCGGACATGATCGTGGACTGGTTTGCGCGGCTGCGAGCGGCCGGAGTGGACGGGGCGCAGATCAACTTCTACGATTTCGGCCCCGACCTGGATCGATTTGCCCATACCGTGCTGCCGCTCCTGCACGAAACGGGACTGCGACATCCGGAGCCGGTGGGAGCAGATACCGGGAGCCCCGCGTGAAGAACGAGAGCATCGTCTACCTGAACGGCGACTTCCTGCCGAAGTCCGACGCCGTGGTACCGGTCGAGGACCGGGGATTCCTCTTCGGCGACGGGGTGTACGAGGCGACCCCCGCGTACCACGGTGAGCCCTTTCTGCTCGACCGCCACCTCGCCAGGCTTTCCCGCAGCCTCGGGGCGCTTCGCATCGAGTACGATACGGCCGCGATGCCGGAGATCCATCGCCGGCTGCTCGCCGAGAACGGCCTCGACCGGGCGCCGTTCTCCTTTGTCTACGTGCAGGTGACCCGCGGGGTCGCGCCGCGCGGCCATGCATTTCCGTCCGAACCGGTCCCGCCCACGGTGTACGGTTTCGCGAACCCGTGCGTCCGGCCTCCCCGGAGCCGTTGGGAGGAAGGCTATTCCGCCATCACCGTCCCCGACCGCCGGTGGGGGCGCGCGGACGTCAAGGTGACCTCCCTCGTCGCCAACGTCCTCGCGCAGCAGGCGGCGGCCGACGCAGGGGCGCAAGACGCGATCCTGGTACGCGACGGCATGGCGCTCGAGGGCACCCACAACAATTTCTTCGCGGTGTTCCACGGGACGCTCACGACCTCGCCGGCCTCGAACTACATCCTGCACGGGATCACCCGGGGCTTCGTCCTCGAGCGGGCGCACGCGCTCGGGATCCCCGTGGACGAGCGGGCGATCCCCGTCGAGCAGCTCCATGAGGCCGAGGAGGTCTTCTTCGCCGGGACGACGACCGAGATCCGGCCCACCGTGCAGGTGGATGGGCGTCCGGTCGGCAGCGGTCGGGCCGGACCCGTGACGAGGACGCTGTTCGACGATTTCGTGCGGGTGACTTCGAGCGAAGGAGAGGCGCTCACCGCCTGACAGGCGACGAGTGTTCGGGCCGGTCCGGCCTGAAGCTGAAGCAAGGCCGGAGTATCGGCAAAGCCCGGTCTCCGGGCGCCCGGCCGAACCGCTCGCGACGTCCGCCCGTAGCCCGTGTCCGGTGTCCCGTGTCCCGCGGTTCGCCTCGAGCGGCCGCGGGCCGCCCGTGCTCAGAGGTCGGAGGTGGTGCGGTTGACGTGGAGGAAGCGGTTGACGGTGGCTCCGCTCGTGTGCTGGGTGGCGGTGACGATCGGGCGGTACTTCTCCGAGCGCGCGTAGTCGTAGGTGACCCCTACCGCATTGACGCCGGGGGCGAGCTGCGGCTCGTCGGGCACGCTCTCCACCCCGCTTCCCTGCACGAACACGCGCGGCCGGTACGCCCGCAGCGACTCGCGATAGTCCGTGGACGACATCAGCATCGGCGCATCTCCCCTCGTTCGTCTCCCTGGCCGGAACGCGCTTCATGGTAGCAGCGGATTAGAATCGTCACCGCGCCGTTCACCGTTCCGAGACCGAGGGAGCCCGTCCATGCCGCTGTTCCGATCGCTTCTCTTCGCCCCCGGCAACCATCCCCGCAAGGTGGAGAAATGCCTGGGTCTCGACGTCGACGTCGTGATCCTGGACCTGGAGGACGCGGTGGCGATCGCGGAGAAGGAAGCGACCCGGAGCGTGGTCGTGGACGCCCTCGTGAACCGGCCCCACCGGGCGCGGGGCTACGTCCGGGTGAACGCGGTGGATACCCCGTATTGCTGGGGCGATCTCCAGGCCGTCGTCCGGCCCGGGGTGGACGGGATCGTGCTCCCGAAGCTCGAATCGGGGACGGACCTCCGGACGGTGGACTGGGTGGTCGGGCAGCTCGAGCGCGAGCGCGGGATGGAGCCCGGCGGCTTCGACATCATCCCGATCATCGAGACCGGCAAGGGGGTCGCGGCCCTCTCGTCCATTTGCGGGGCGGGGACGCGCGCGCGCCGCCTCTCGTTCGGGGCGGGAGACTACACCCTCGACATGGGGCTTCGCTGGACGGACGGCGAGCGCGAGCTGGACCAGGCGCGTTCCGCGATCGCGCTCGCGAGCCGGGCGGCGAGGCTGGAGCCGCCGATCGACACGGTGTTCATCCACATCGGAAAGGTCGATTCGCTCCGCCGCTCCGCCGATCTCGCCCGGGACTTCGGCTTCCAGGGCAAGCTCTGCATCCACCCCGAGCAGGTGGAGCCCGTGAACGAGGCGTTCTCGCCCACCGCCGAGGAGGTCGCGCAGGCGCACCGCTACCTCGAGGCGTTCCGCGAGGCCGAGGCGCGCGGCTCGGCTTCCATTCAGGTGGACGGCTACTTCATCGACTATCCAATCGTGGAGAAGGCCGAGCGGGTGATCGATCTCGCGGAGGCGATCGACCGCGCGGCCGGAGGAGAAGCATGATGGACGTGAAGGAATTCCGAGCGGCGGCGACGGGAGCGGGAGCGGCGGGAGCGGAGGCGGCGGCGGAGCCGCCAGGCGGCTTGACCCCCGCCCTCCAGGCGCTCTGGCACCTCGCCCGCGACGAGTGGGACGCGGCTCACGGTTGCGCCCAGAGCGACAACGGACGGGACGGAGCCTGGGTGCACGCCCACCTGCACCGGGTCGAAGGCGATCTTGCGAATGCGGGCTACTGGTATCGCCGCGCGGACCGGCCGGCCTCGGATGCCCCCCTCGACGACGAATGGGAGCAGATC
This sequence comes from Gammaproteobacteria bacterium, assembly GCA_965223775.1. Lineage (GTDB taxonomy): Bacteria > Pseudomonadota > Gammaproteobacteria > HK1 > HK1 > JAJDXW01. The sequence continues at coordinate 1,640,586 of OZ245021.1, forward strand.
GCGGCCGCCCTCCTCGCCGCCGCCGACCCCTGATCCTCCTCCCGGCTCACGGCGGAGGCAAGAATGAACCGAAGAAGGCGGACGAAGCTCGTTCGCGAGGGTAACTACGTCGCAGAAGTCGACGTGGAGCTGTTGGAAGAGCCTGAAGGACGGTCACCGTACCTTTCGGTTGAAGACGCGTATCGACTCGACGATGTACGGCAGGCTCTTCGCCAGGGTGACGTCAAGACCGCCGCAAGATATTCGCGTGCGTTCCGTCTCACCCCGGTCGCCGTGCAGGGCCGCATGACCATCCCGCAGGGTGCCAGGACCGCCGGACGAGGTGACACGTGAGGATCCGCATCCATCGGGGCACAAAGGAGATCGGCGGCACCTGCATCGAGGTCGAGTCGAAGGGAAAGCGCATCGCGCTCGATGTCGGCCTGCCGCTCGACGCGCCGGACGACGGACACGAGAGCCTGCTTCCGCGGGCGGAAAGCACGCGAGGCGTGCGAGCATGGCTCGAGGAGCACGGCATCCCCCTGCAGATCATTCACACCTCCGGGCACGCCTCGGCGGCCGACCTCAAGCGCTTCGCGGCCGCCCTCGCACCGCGCCGGCTGGTGCCCATCCACTCGTTCGAGACAGGCCGGTTCGCGTAGTTCTTCGACAACGTGGAGCAGAAGGACGACGGGGTCTGGTGGGAGGTCCCATAACGGCGGTGACGTGAGCCCCGCCCGCCGTTCGCAACCCGTCGAATACTCGTCTTCACTCGAACCCCGAATTTCCGTCTGTCCAGGTCTTGGTATACCGAAAAGTGAGTTGTGTTCAGGGCTCGTTCGGGATCGGGAAATTTCACCCCACGAGCCGGGAGCGGTCCTGATGGTGGCGGCGCGCCGCCGGGACAAGCCCCGCCCGCCGATTGGACCGACGGCGGGCGGTGTTGATCGGCCCGCGCGGCGGTGACAGACTGCGCCCGACCACCAAGCCGCTCGTCGGGCTCAGGCGGCAGGGCGCCGGCGCGGGCACAAGGAGGCGCTCATGTCGCGATCAGCCCCGTTCACCGACCCTGCGCGGCGCCGCTCCGGCGCGCCGCCCGCTCCTTCCTCACCGGCCGACGGGTCGTTTGACGACCCGCAATCCTCACCCGCGGCGTATGGGCCGGAAGATTTCCCGGGCTGCGAGCCGTTTCACCTACCGGCGGGCGAGCTCGACCGCTACGAGGGGCGCCTCGAGTTCTGGGAGGCCCGCACCGAGACCGCCTGGAAGGTACGCGAGCCCACCACCATCTACCACGAGCGCCCGTCCCGGCGGCTGGGCCGGCTGGCGGAGCGGATCGAGTCGCTGCGCGGGTCGCGGATCGAGAGCTTCGGCTCGGCGGACCTGGCGCGATTCGACGCGGCGGGGAACAAGGATTCGCTCGTTCAGGCCGACGAGGCGCTGTATCTGCACCCGGGCCGTTCGCGGGTATCCGGGCCGGCGATCGACGTGGACGAGGACCCGTTGCCGGACGTGGTGCTGGAGGTGGACCACACCACGGATGTGCGAAGGCGCAAGCTCGGGATATACGAGGCGTGGGGCTTTCCGGAGGTGTGGGTGCTGGTGCCGCCGGAGTCCCGGATGCGCACCCCCGGGATCAACATTCACCTCCTCCGGGGCGGCCGGTATCGGGAGGCGCCAGAGAGCGGCGCGTTCCCGGGATGGCGCGCGGAGGAGATCTACCTTGCCCTGATCGAGGGCCCACTGTCGCCGGGGGCGAGGCCGGCCCTGGAGCGGGTCGCACGGGCGATGGGCGCGCGCGAGGGCACCGGGCCGGAGGACGATCCGATCACCCGATCGATTGTCCGCTCGGCCGTCCGGCAGGCGGAGGCGAAGGGCCATGAGGAAGGCCGCAGGGAGGCGACTGCGGCGAACGCGCTCGCGGTACTCCGCGCCCGGGGCATTGAAGTGACCCCGTCCCTGGCCGAGGACCGGGCGCTGTTCGGCAGTGTTCCGGGCGATGCGCTGATGGCGGCGGCCGTAGCGTGCCGGGACGAAACCGACTTCCGGCGGCGCATTCGCGACGCGGCCCGATAGATCCACCCCCCGGCGCCCCATGGCCGAACCCGCGCCGGCAGATGCCCATCCACGCGTTCGAGACGGGCCGACATGCGGAGTTCTTCGACAACGTCGAGCAGCAGGACGACGGCGTCTGGTGGGAGGTCTGATCGCAGAAATGTAGCGCCTGGAAGCTGCTGGCCGTCACCGCCCGGAAGCCACCGGCAACTCGGTCAGCTCCCCTCTTCATGTGGATATGCCACGAGTGAAGCCCCTGACTCCCCCTTTGAGAAGCACCCGGCTCCCGAGCCTGTCCCTGAGCTTGTCACGATGCGGCTTGCAGTGCTTTCCGCCCCGCTGGTCGGCTTTGAACCCAAATACGATCAGCCAGTAGGGCAAGAGCGACAAGAAATTTCCTGACTACGCACGAAGCTCAGGTTGGGAGCGCGGCAATCCCGGAATCGCCACCTTCGAGGGACCGTGGGCCTCCTGGGAGATGGGATGGTCCGCCCCGCTTCCCATACGGCCTCAAAAGGGCCAAGGTGGAGTTTTCCACAACTCTCAGGAGCGAGGCGGACCATGAACAAGATTACCCGAATGGGGATTGACCTGGGCAAGAACACCTTTCACGTGTGCGCGATGGACCGCGCGGGGCGCGTGGTGCTGGAGAAGCGCTTCACGCGCGCTGGGTTGGCTCATGCTATACCAGCCACGGGGAAGCGACGACGAAGGCGCGATTCCGATTCCGCAAGGACGGAGCTTGGCATCCCCGAGAAACCGCATCGAGGAGATTTGTCGTGACCGTGCACATCGACCCGGCCCGGCCCGAGTGGGTCGTGCGCCAAGCGAGCGCGTGCGTCTTCGTCCACGGTGAGCGTTCCAGAAATGATGTCCTGATTACGTACGAAGCTCAGCTTCCGGTTTCCGGGCTGCGCTGGCAGGGGTTCAGGCTGCGGGGCGACCTCGCGGCTGGATTGACCGTCGATGTGCCCGCTTCAGCGACCTTCCGACCACGACCGGCCATCGTGTCCGCGCCGGGGCTGAGCTTGGTACGTAGTCAGGAATTGTGTTGGCGACGTTGCGGTACGACAACCTGCCGGTTGCACGGCGTCGACCCCTACATCTGGCGGACCGGCTCCGGCGTCGAACTCGACGTCTTCGAGCGCGAAGAGCATCTGAAGCTCGCCGCGCGGCGCTGGCGACTGCGGGCCCGGGAGAACCTTCCGGCGAACGCCGCAAGTCACTGCTGGAATCGTAGATCCCGAGGGGAGTCCCCCAGAAGGTAGCGCGGACCGGTGCCCAGGCTACTGGCCACATCGTCGGGGTTGTAGAGGGCGCACCTGTCGAGCGACAGGCAGCCGCAACCGATGCACGAAGAGAGCTGATCCCGCAGGCGCTCAAGGAGCCACAGACGGCGCCAAAAAAACGTGGGGAAGTTTGTGGGATAGGAATCCGCCGCCCTGAAAGAAGAGGCAGTTGTTTCAATAGGTTAGGAGACCTGCAGGGTAGACGGGGCCTCATTGCAGCTCGTCCGTGATGTCGACCCAGTCGATGATCGTCTCCGGAGCATCACCGACACCTTCGGCGTCGTCCTGGTTGGCGAACGGCCATGCAACAGAATCTATATTCGGGAACACCGCAAGGGTGAGAGTCCCGTGGCCGTGCCGCTTCCCGTCGCGATTCTTGCCCTCGTAGCGGGCGCCGCCTGCCCAGGTCAAACGTCCTTCTCCCGATGCTATGCCGTCCACCGAAGCTCGCGAGCCAAGGGGTGTGTCACTCGCCAGACCATGCTCTCGATGATCTGAAAGATGGGACGGTGTGCCGAGAAATCCTGGCTACGAGGGCCAGTGGCGCGACGGATGCTCTGGCACAGATGGCGAATTCCTAGCATGGGTGGCGACGACCCGAGCCGCTTGCGGTTTCTGAATAGTCGTCACGCCAGACTCACACGCCTGCGACAGAATAGACATTGTGTCAGCCGCCCGAAGGGGCCAGGAGGGATGCGAGCCCCCGGCGCGCTATACTTGTCCAGCACCCACTGGGGTCCGATGATGCTTGCGATCAGATTGCCGGCCGATATCGAAGAGCGCCTCGACCGGCTCGCCAAAGCGACCGGGCGCACCAAGACCTTCTACGCTCGCGAGGCAATCCTCGAGCATCTCGACGACCTTGAGGATCTCTACCTCGCCGAGCAGCGCCTCATCGACAACCAGGCCGGCCGGTCGCGGACCTACACGCTCGATGAGGTGGAGCGCGAGCTTGGCCTGGCGGATTGAGTTCGACGCCGGCGCACTGAAGGATCTCCACGCGCTCGACAAACAGGTTGCGCGCCGCATCACGCGGTTCCTGCGCGAGCGCCTCGCGCAGATGGACGATCCGCGCGGTCTCGGGGCGCCGTTGAGAAGCCCCACGAGCGGCCCCGTGGCCGCGCCGCTTTGGCGCTACCGGGTCGGCGACTGGCGCATCGTGGTGCGCATCGAGGATGAGGTCTTGCGTGTTCTGGTCTTGCGCGTCGCGCATCGCCGGGAGGTCTACCGGCGCGCGGCCCGGACCGGCGCCGATTAGCCGTTCCCGAGCGGAGGCTGCGGTGTTCGTGTCCGGCGCTTCCTTGGTCGGTTGCTGTCGTTCGAGCCCGGCGAGGCATTACGCGAAGCACTCGGTTAGATACGTCCCCGCGTCCAACACGGCACTCGGGCAACGAGGAGGGGCGAACGCAACCGCCTCAAAAGCGACATCGACGCAGGCATGAACGAACTCCTCGCAGGGGTCGCAGGCGGCCTTGGCCTCTTCATCGTGGGGATGTGGTTCCTGACGGAGAACCTGAAAGCATTGGCGACCCGTCGGCTGCGAAGGACCGCAGGTCGGTGGACCGGGAACCGGTTCTCGGCCCTTGTCTGGGGAGCCCTCGCCGGCGCCATCACCCAGAGCATGTCCGCGATGACCTTTATCGTGGTGAGCATCCTTCGCTCCGGGCTCATCACGACCCGGGGCGCGCTTGCCCTGATCCTTGGCGGATGCGTCGGCGTATCCGCCCTCGTCGTGATCGTCACCTTCGACATCAAGATCGTTTCGCTCTACGTGCTCGGGCTCTCCGGCGCGGTCCTGGTCAGCGAGCGACTGTCGAGGTTCAGGCCCGTGGCGGCGTCCTTCCTCGGGGGCGCCCTGATCATCCTTGGTCTCGTCCTCCTCAAGGACGCTGCGGCGCCTCTTGCCGCGCAGCCCTGGTTCCGCGAAATGCTCGAAGGAACCGGGGATTCGCTCGCACTCGCCTTCCTGGTCGCCGCGATCCTGACGTTCATTGTCCAGTCCTCGAGTGCGGTCACCGTCTTCGGCATCAGTCTCGCGGCGGTCGGACTCCTCTCCGTCGAGCAGGCCATCATGATCATGTATGGAAGCCTCGCCGGTTCGGGTGCAATCCTCTATCTGCTGTCCGCTGGTCTCACGGGCCGGTCGCGCCAGGTCGCCATGTACCTGGTGGGCTACAACGTGCTCACCTGCGCAGTGCTGGTTCCGCTCCTGTACTGCGAAGTCCACTTTGGCGTTCCGTTGATCAAGGCGTCGGCCCTTGCCCTCAAGCTGGACCTGGACCAGCAGCTCGCCGCCGTCTACGTCTTTCTCTGCGTGTTCCTGCTGCCCGTGATGCTCGCCGGTCTGGAGTGGTCGGTCTCGGTGCTCGAGCGGCTGTGGCCGACATCATCGGCCGACGAGCTGTCCCGTCCCCAGTTCATCCATGACCATGCCTCCGTGGACGTCGACACCTCCCTGATGCTCGTCGATCTGGAGCAAAGGCGCGCCATAAAGAATCTCTCCCAGTACTTCGAAGCGGTGCGCCGGGGCGAGAGGCTCGCTCCGCTGCGCGCGGGCACGCGGAAACTCATCTCCGACATCACCGAGTTCCTGGACGACCTGCAGACATTTCATCCCATGCAAGGTGTCGAGGACCACAATGCCATGCGAAATCGCCAGAAGCTCCTCGGCTGGCTGGAAGACGCGCTGGGAGTTCTGTGCGAGACCCTGGCGGAGCTCGACTCCCCCCTCGCTCAACTGCGGACGACTATTTGTGAGAGCGTCGATGGCGTTCTTCTTTCGCTGGTCGATGCGATGGAGACCGACGACCCGGTGACTTGGGATCTGGCAAGACGGCTCACCGGCGATCGAGGCGAGATGATGCGCGACATTCGAACGCAGTACCTGGAATGGGACCCACCGATGCAGCGCCTCGAACTCATCCATGTCCTGCTGATCACCAATTCGGTGGAGGAGACATTTTTCCTCTTTTCGAAGATGGAGAAGGAGTTCAACCCGACTTCGAGCATCGAGGCGCATGTTTCCCAGGCCTGATCCGAGCGTTTCGGAAGACCTTCCGGCGGTCCTGGCGGTGCGTCTCGCCTTGCATGTGCTTTCGGTGCTGTCGGCAGTCGTTTTCCCCCGTCCGCCTCTTGGCTACGTGAACAACGAAGGACGTGAGTTCCGTGATCTGGTCGCGGTTCGACGCCACCACCTCGCACAGGGACATGACAATGAGCTTGGGCCGCGCCTCGCGCGCAAGCGACCCCGATACGGCACGTGACAGAATAGACATTCTGCTCGGGGCGCGCGGACCTGTCCTGCGGAGGGGCCTTCCGCGCTGCCGGCCTACTTCCGATAACAGCTCTGTTCCCCACGCGCTGCGGGGGATTGTTCCTGTTCGTGCCCGACCTGGTGCGCTTGGGACTGGAGCAGATGGCTGACACCGCCCGGCTGCCCGGCTCGAAGATGATTCCCCGCGCCCACGCGCTTCGCGCCTGTCTCGCGCTCAAGCTGTGGGCCATCGAGCGCAAGAGCCACGTGATGGCGCTCGTCGCCGACGAGGGGCTGGGGCTGTTCTGCGGACTCAACCGTATCCCGAAGAAGAGCTATCTCAGCGAGTACTCCTCGCGCACCACCCCCAAGCACACCAGCGCCTTGCTCGGCGCTTGGCACGCGGGCGTGCTCGGGGACCAAGTGTTGTTCCCCGCCCAATCGTTCGACCTCGACTTCCACTCCGTGCCCTACCACGGGGCGCACCCGAGCATCGAACGCCACTATGTCTCCAAGCGCTCTCGGCGCCAGTCCAGTGTGCTCGTCTTCCTCGCCCAGGACGCCGATGCCCGCGCGTTTTGCTACGCCGATGCCAACCTGCGCAAGGGCGAGGAGCCCCAAGCGGTATTCCGCTTCCTCACGTTCTGGAAACGCATCCATGGTGCGCTGCCCACGCATCTGGTCTTCGACTCGCGCCTGACCACCTACGCAGGACTCGCTCGTCTCCACGAGATGGGCGTGACCTTCATCACCTTGCGCCGTCGCTCACCGAAGATCCTCGCCAAGATCCGCGACCTCCCCGCCTCGGCTTGGCGACGCATCCGCCTCGACGTGCCCGCCCGAAAGTACCGCACCCGAGTGTGGGAGAAGAACGTCCAGCTCGTCGGGTGCCGCTTGCGCCAGCTCTACATCCTCGACCTCGGTCACGACCAGCCCACCGTGCTGGTGACCAACGATACGCGCACCCCCAAAACCCTCATCACCCGATACGCCCAGCGCATGCTCATCGAGAACGCCATCTGCGATGCGGTGCGCTTCTTTCACATCGATGCCCTGTCATCGGCGGTGGCCATGAAGGTGGACTTCGACATGACGTTGCTCGTGATCGCCAGCGGGCTGTATCGTCGCCTTGCCCAACGCATGCGCGGATACGCCGAGTGCCAGGCACGGCAAATCTTCCGCGACCTCATCGACATGCCCGCCGATGTGACGATCACCGAACGCGAAGTCGAAGTGCGATTCCACCGCCGCGCCCACTTGCCGATCATCGCCGCCTCCGGTCTACTTGACGAGCCGGTGACGGTGCCTTGGTGGAACGGGATGTCCCTTCGGATGCGAGTCTGATATTCCAACGATGCCGCGGAATTGTTAGCTAAATTCTCCTGCGTGGAAATTCAGGCTAGGTGTGGTAGTCGCCGCCAGGCACGGTTCGGCGAGCCGAGGGAGGCTCTCCGTCGTGCGTCGTGCATCGGGAGGCTGGAAATAGGAAAATCGAAAGAGCTAGTTTTGATTTTCCCGTATACTGCCGCGGATGATTCCTCGCATCCAACACGAAGCATCGGTCCGTGAGCTGGTACGGCGGTTCCCCGTCGTAGGGCTCATTGGCGCGAGGCAGGTCGGCAAGACGACGCTGGCCCGCGGGCTGATCGGCGGTGAGCGGCAGCCGGTCACGTTCTTCGACCTCGAGGATCCGACGGACGAAGCGAGGCTGGCTGATCCCAAGCTCACGCTCGAACCTCTCCGGGGGTTGGTGGTCATTGACGAGGTCCAGCGCAAGGAAGGGCTCTTTCGACTGCTGCGCGTCCTCGTGGACCGGCCCGACAACGCGGCCCGATTTCTCGTTCTGGGCAGCGCCGGACCGGACCTGCTCCGGCAGTCCTCGGAGACGCTGGCGGGCCGCATTGCCTACTACGAGCTTCCACCATTCGGCATCGGCGAGACGGGTATCGAAGCTGCCCAGCGTCTTTGGTCGCGTGGCGGCTTCCCCCCGTCATTTCTCGCTCCGGACGACGCGGAGAGCTTTGCGTGGCGGGGCGCATTCATTCGCACGTTTCTCGAGCGCGATCTCCCCCAGCTCGGGATCTCGGTGCCCGCGGCGACGATGCGCCGTTTCTGGACCATGCTCGCGCATTACCACGGGAATCGCTGGAACGGTGCGGAGGTTGGCCGCGCCCTGGGCGCCACTGCCCCGACCGTCAACACCTATGTCGATGCGCTCGTCGATTCACTCGTGGTGCGCAAGCTGCCGCCGTGGTACGAGAACCTGAAGAAGCGGCAGGTCAGGGCGCCGAAAGTCTACGTGGCCGATACGGGCCTGCTGCACGCGTTGCTCGGTGTGGACGGCGAATCCGCGCTCATGGGCCATCCCAAGTCCGGTGCGTCCTGGGAAGGGTTCGCCATGCAGGAGCTCGTGCGGGTCCTCGGAGTCGACTGGGATCGGTGCTACTACTGGGCGACGCATCGGGGCGCGGAGCTCGACCTGCTCGTGGACCATGGCGGGCGCAGGGTCGGGTTCGAGTTCAAGCGGACCAGCGCGCCGGCAATGACGCGTTCGATGCACTCGGCGCTGTCCGACCTGAAGCTCGATCGGCTGTTCACGGTCTTCCCCGGCGACTCCCGGTTCCGCATCCACCAACGTGCGGAAGCGATCGGGCTCACTCTCGCGTGCACCGAAGGACTCTGACGCCTTTAGCTCGAAGCCACGCAGGTCGTCGCCGCCTTCACGTGAAGCACGAAAGGCGTCGGGAGCAATCGGTCACAGGTCCTTTGCCGCCATCTGCGCGAGCTTCTCGCCGCGTGCTGGCGGTGCCTCTGCGCGTCAGACCGCACAACAGACCGATCAGGGCCGAAATGGACTCGAAGAGGCGGGGTCAGTAGCCGCGCGGCCAGTCGATCACGTTCTCGAGGGGCTCGCCGGCGAGGTAGCGGCGGAGGTTCTCGACGAAGAGGTCGGCGCCCCGGTGGTTGGTGACGTCGGCGGCGGCCGAGATGTGCGGGGTGAGCAGGACCCGCCGGTCGTTCCAGAGGCGCGGGTCCGGCGCGTGTTCGAACTCGCCGACGTAGACGTCGAGCGCGGCGCCGCGGAGCTTGCCCGCCGCGAGCGCGGCGATCAGCGCCTTCTCGTCGACGATCTCGCCGCGGGCGATGTTGAGCAGCACCGCTCCGTCCTTCATGGCCGCGAATGCCTCCGGCCCGATGAGGTTCTCGGTCTCCGGCGTCCACTGGCAGCACACGGCGACGAAGTCGCTTTCCGCCAGCAGGTCGAGCAGCCCGCCGGCGCCCCGGACCTCGCTGAACCCGTCGCCGGGCGGCGCGGGATTGCGCCTCGTGCCGACGACCCGCATCCCGGCCGCGGCGCAGAGCCGGCCGACCTCCCGCCCGATGCCCCCGGCCCCGACCACGCAGACCGTCTTGCCGGCCAATTGCATGGGCTCGTATGCGGACGCTCGGAACCGCCGCTCGGCCCGCTCGGCCTCCGCCACCTGCAGGCCCTTCGCGAAGTGCAGGATGCCGGCGAGCACGTACTCCGCGATCGGCAGGTTGTGGGCGCGCCCGCGCGACGAGGTGACCACTACGCCGGCATCCCAGAGGTCGCCCCGGCGCAGGTTCGAAGCTCCGGCCGGGCGCTGGTGCACCCACTTGAGCTTCGGCGCCCGCGCCCGGATGTCGAGCGGGAAGGGGAAGCCGATGACGACGACCTCCGCCTCGTCGAGGAGCGCGTCCCGCTCCGCCCGCGTTCCCTGCCCGTTCGAATCCGCGCGCAGATAGCGCTCCGTCGTGAAGGCGGGCCACGTCTCGCGGATCTCGCCGTCGAACCATCCCGGCGCCATGGTGAGCGCGACCGACGGGTCGACCGCCCGGATCTCTTCCTGGATGGCTTGCGGCAGGGAGATGAGGGACAGGACGGACAGGGTCACGTTCGAGACCTCGTTCCAAACGGTATCGGGCAACGCAATGGAACAGTCCACCCCGTCCGGCAGCCTGGAAAGGCCGCGCTGGCGCCTTGGAATTGCCCGAATTTCGGCCGACGGTTTCGGACCTGGCGCAAGAACCGGAACGTCTCCCGCGACGTTTGCTCCGCCTTGTGCCGACGGGATTGCGAATCGTGAGCGTGCACCAGCAGATTGACGTCGGCGACGGTCACCGGAGGAGCCGTTGAGCGTGCTCATCGGCCTCCAGTTCGTCAACAAGGCGATTGAGTCGGTCGGGATCGATCTCCGGCTTGAAGCCAAAGGCGTGGGGCTTCACCTTGAAACGGGGCGGCCGGGGCAGTTTGCCTCGCATCCCGAGGTCGAGGCGAAGCCCGTCGTTCACGATGGCTTTCATACTCGTGTCCGTGCGTCGTATTTCGCGCTGAATGAGTCGCTGGATACCCGGGACGATAGTGAGGGTAACGCGCATAAGGGTCATCCTGATGCGTATCTTTTATGATATCAAGATGCACGAAGCAGGCATGATCGTGCCGCGGGGTCAGGCCGCGCCGCGAATGAAGTCGGCCGCTTTCTCCGCGATCATGATCGTCGGGGAGTTGGTGTTGCCGGAGGTGATGGTGGGCATGACGGAGGCGTCCGCCACCCGGAGCCCCTCGATGCCGTGCACCCGCAGGCGCTCGTCCACCGCTCCGTCGCGCCCCATCCGGGCCGTGCCCACGGGATGGAAGATGGTGGTGCCGATGTCGCCCGCCGCCCGCGCGATATCCTCGTCCGACTCCATCTCGACGCCCGGCAGGTGCTCGCGCGGCGAGTAGGGCGCGAGCGCCGGCGCGGCGCAGATCCGCCGGGTGAGCCGGATCGCCTCCACCGCCACCTGCCGGTCCCCCGGCGTGGCCAGGTAGTTCGGGCGGATCTCGGGGCTCGCGAACGGATCGGGGCTCGCGGCGAGCACCGTGCCGCGGCTCTCCGGGCGGACGTTGCACACCGAGGCGGTGAACGCGGGGAACGGATGCAGGGGCTCGCCGAAGCGGTCGAGGGAGAGCGGCTGCACGTGGTACTGGAGGTTCGCGGTCTCCCGCGACGAGTCGGATCTCGCGAACAGCCCGAGCTGGCTCGGCGCCATGGTGAGAGGGCCGCGCCGGAACAGGAGGTATTCGAGCCCCATGCCGATGCGGGCGGTGAGCCGTCCGGCGCGCTCGTTGAGGGTGCGCACGTTGCGCACCCGGAAGATGAGGCGGAGCTGGAGGTGGTCCTGGAGGTTCTCGCCGACCGCGGGGAGGTCGTGGACGACCGGGATGCCGGCCGCCTGCAGCCGCGAGGCGCGGCCGACGCCGCTCACCTGCAGGAGATGCGGCGATCCGATCGCCCCCGCCGCCAAGACGACTTCGCGTCTTGCCCGGAACGAGACGTCCGTACCCTGCACGCGGGCCTCGATGCCGGTCGCCCGCCGAGTGCCGTTCCCGGCGTCGATCACGAGCCGCCTCGCCCTGGCATGGGTGATGATGTCGAGGTTCGCCCGCCCCCGCACCGGTCGCAGGAACCCGCGGGCGGTGTTCCAGCGAACCCCGGTCCGCTGGTTCACCTCGAAGTAGCTCGACCCCTCGTTGTCGCCGCGGTTGAAGTCGTCGATCTTCGGGATCCCGACCTCCGCCGCCGCCTCGCGGAACGCGTCGAGCAGCTCCCAGGAAATCCGCGGGCGTTCGACCCGCCACTCGCCGCCTGCCCCGTGAAGCTCGTCCCCCCCGTCCACGTGGTCCTCGGACCGCTTGAAGTAGGGGAGCACGTCCTCCCAGCTCCATCCCGCGTTTCCGAGCTGGCGCCATTGGTCGTAGTCGCGGGCCTGGCCGCGCATGTAGATCATGCCGTTGATGGACGAGCAGCCGCCGAGCCCGAGCCCCCGCGGATAGGCGAGGGCGCGCCCGTTGAGCCCCGGCTCCGCCTCGGTCTCGAGGCACCAGTCGGTGCGCGGGTTGTTCATCGTGTAGAGGTAGCCGATGGGAATTCGGATCCAGAAGTAGTCGTCCTTCCCGCCCGCTTCGAGCAGGGCGACCCGCACCCCGGGATCGGCCGACAGGCGGTTGGCGAGCACGCACCCGGCCGAGCCCGCCCCCACGATCACGTAGTCGTACGTTCTTTCCTGCACGTCGGATCTCACCTGACCAACCCGGAAAAATCACCGATTTCCTGCCGCGGACGCCAATGTGCTCGCGGTAGCGGGCCGTATTCCCTCAAGCCGCTTCGACAGCGCGAACGCGCTAGTGTCGGCTACGCCTTCAGCCAGCGCGTAAGCGCTCTTTCGGTCCGTGCGGCCCGCTACCACGGCATTCTGCTTCGCAGCTTCGCGGCGCCCTCGCGACGAAACTCGGTGATTTTCCCGGGCTAAAGAGTCGGTTCCGGTGGCGTCACTCGGCCCAAGAGCATCCCGGCGCTCTCCCACCGCTCTCGCGCTGCTCGCACTTGCCAGCCGGACGGGCGAGTCGGCGAACGGCAGCCCCACATCGTCCCTGCGCGGGGAAGTCGCGTCGCTCGTTGCCGATTTCGTCGAGCCGACCGGCGGCGCAACGCTCGGCGACGATCCACCGGGCCGCGTACCCGGGAACCGTTCAGTCGCCAATATATGCCACCGCCTCGATCTCGACCTTCATGGCGGGTGAGACCAGGGCGGAGACCTCCACGAGGGTCGAGGCGGGCCGGTGCTCGCCGAAGTATTCCTCGCGGATCGGATTGATCTTCTCGCGGTCGTTGACGTCCGTCAGGTACACCGTCACCTTGACGATGTTCTCCGGGCCGGTGCCGCCCGCCGCTCGAAGCGCGGTGTCCACCGCGCCGAGCGCAATCCGGAACTGCTCGGCGACCGAGTCGGGAAGGTCGTTCCGGTCCTCGCGGGCGCCGACCATGCCCGACATCCAGACGTAGTCGCCTCCCCGCACCACGTGGCAGTAGTGGCTCACCGGGGTCAGGAGTCCCGGAACCATGGTTCGTTCGATTCCACTCATCTTCTGCTCCTCCTGCCGGACCGCGGTCCGAACTTCGATGTTCGCGCAAGGGTGGCTCGGAGCACGTCCGGCTCTGCCCTCAGTCCTCCTCCTCCCGCACCGTGAACAGCTTGGTCGGGACCGATTGCCCGCGCACGGTGGCGGTCCCGGCCGGCTCGATCGGAAGGTCCGCCGCCCCGACTGCGGTTTCGCCGCAGAGGAGGACCGCGGTGCCGTGTTCGCGGTTCAGCGCCTCGAGCCGGGCCGCGAGGTTGACCGCGTCGCCGTAGACGGTATAGCTCAGCCGGCCGGCGGCGCCCACCGCCCCCGCCACCACCGGTCCGGTGCCGATCCCGATGCGGCACTGGAGCGTGCGCCCGTCCGCGGTCAGCCGGCGGGTCGCGGTCCGCATCTCCAGCGCGGACTGGACCGCCTGGCGGGCGTGCTCGGGATCGGCGACGGGGACGTTGAAGGTGGCGAGGATCGCGTCGCCCTGGAACTGGATGACGGTGCCGCCGCGCCGTTCGAGGATCTCGGTCATGCGTGAGAACCAGTCGTTGATGACGTCCACGATCCCGGTCGGTCCGAGTGTCTCGGTGAGGGACGTGAATCCCGTGAGGTCGCAGAACAGCACCGAGGCCCGTACCTCGCTCGGCTCGATCCGGCCTCCCGCGGACAGGAGCGCGTGCGCGACCTTCTCCGGCACGTAGCGTCCCAGCGTCTGGCGGATGAGCTGCCGCTCGCGAAGGCCCTCGACCATCCGGTTGAACGATCGGTTGGCGTCGTCCATCTCGCGGATCCAGCTAGGGCGGAGCGGAAGCACGTCGCCGAGGCGATTGGATTCCACCACCCGGGCCGCGGCTGCGATGGCCCGAACCGGCCGGCTGATCCGCCGTCCTGCCATGACCGCGAGCACGACCGCGACGATCAGCACCGAGAGCCCCCCGCCCCCCGCGCGAGCCATCCGTTGCAGCGAGCTGTCGTCCGTCCGGCTGGTGTCGATGTGCACGCCCACCGTCCAGTCCCCGTATCGGGATACCTCGCGGCGGAGCACGAGGTGCCAGACGCCGTCCAGCTCCACCCAGCTCACGTCGATCTCCGGACCCGAGCGCACCAGCCACTGGCCCTCGCGGACCGCCGTCGTCCCGAGGGCCGCGAGCACTGGATCGCCGACCTCCTCGACGGTCGCGAGGGGGTTGGACTCTCCCGTATCGGGCGGCGACCAGTGGATGAGCTGAGGATGGGCGAGCAGGTGCCGGCCTCCATGGATGACGAATGGAGTCGTGAAGGGCAGGGCGTCTCGCGCGAAGTCCTCCGACAGCTCGGCGATCGGGACGACCTGGCCGAGCATGCCGACGAATCGTCCACCTTGCCGCAGGGGGGAATCGTGGAAGATCGCTGCCGTGTCCAGGGTATCGAGCCAGATTGGGTTCTGCCAGGCAGACGTTTCGGCCTGCTCGCCAGCCCGCAGCCACTCGCGCAGGCCCGGATCGGCCGAACGGTCCTCGCGCACCGCTACCCGTGCTCCCCGGTACCACACCCGCCCGGTGCCGTCGGGGTGGAAGAACCCTATCCCGGCGACCTGGGGGGTGGCCGCGAGCGCGCCGAACATGAACGCGTCGAGGCGGGCTTCGTCCTCGATGTCGAGCTTTCCATCGGCGGCCAGGGAGGCGATCCAGCGCGCCTGCTCGGTGATCGGATCGAGGCGGCTGCGAAGCTGTCGCTCCAGGGTGTCGAGCGCGCTATCGGAGCGTTCCTGGATGAGACTTCGCGTGCTTTCGGCGGCGCTCCCGAGTCCGAGCCACAGGACGACCCCCGCCGCGAGCGCGATCAGCGCGCCGAGCCCGAAGACGGCAACGGCCGTCACGGGCACGCGCCAGCGCTTGGCGCGGCTCGGGGACGCCGTGGAGGCGTGGGGCGTCCGGGGCGTCTCGGACTTGCGGGGAGCGGAGTCGGGCTCGGTCATCGGGCCGGCTCGCTCGGCGCCGGCCGTCAGGACCGGCGGGCGAGGAAGCTCGCCATGATGGCCTGGGGCACGCCTTCGGCGTAGGCCGCCTGCTGCCCCAGCGTGCCGGCCCGGAACGCCTCTTCGAACCCCCGCATGGCGAGCTCCCGGAAGCGCGCCTTCGTGCGGCGGAAGGCGACCGGCGCCTTGGCGGCAAGCTCGCCCGCGAGCTCCTTCGCGCGCCCCAGGACCTCGCCCGTCTCCACCACCGCGGCCAGCAGGCCGAGGCGCTCGCACTCGGCGCAGTCCATGAAGCGCCCGGTATAGGAGAGCTCCTGGTTCTTCGCCCAGCCGAGGTGCAGGGTCATCCAGTACGAGCCCATGATGCTCGGCAGGCCGGCGTTGATCTCGGGTTGGCCCATCCGGGTCCCGGGGTGTCCGACCCGGAGATCCGAGACGAGCGCGATCTGGAACCCCGCGCCGGCCGCGAGGCCGTTGAGGGCCGCCACGACCGGCTTGTCGATCGCGAGGATGGCGGCATAGGCCCGGCATACGGTCCCGAACCACGCCTCGATGCGGGAGACCTCCATGGTGCTCGCCTCGCGGAGGTCGACCCCGGCCGAGAACGCGCGCTCGCCGGCGCCGGTGAGGACGACGGCGCGCGTCGTGGGATCTGCGCCGCACTCCTCGAGCGCACCGACGAGCCCTTCGGCGAGCTCGATGCTGATGGCGTTGAGGGCCTGTGGCCGGTTGAGGGTCAGGACGGCGATGCCGCCGTCGTCCCGCTCGATACGAACGACTTCCGTCATTTCCTCTTTCTCCGTGGCGGGGCCTGGCTGGCGCGGGCTACCGGGCGAGGGGAGGAGGGAAGGGTGGACGGGGGATCAGCCGCCGCCCCCCGGCGGCGCGAGCGCGTCCCCGTCCCAGCGTTCGTGCACCGCGAAACCCTCGACCGGCCCCCGCCGGAGCTTCGTCAGCTGCTTCACGGGACGGCCGAGGGGCACCACCGCGCATACCGCCACGTTCTCCGGCACCCCGAGCAGCTCCTTGACCTTGCCTTCCTGTGCGATGGCGAGGGTGGTGATGGTGCCTCCGTAGCCCTCGTGCCGAGCGCCCATCAGGATGTTCCAGACGAAGGGGTAGATGGAGGCCCCGCTGATGACCCCGACCCGTTCCAGGTACTGGTCGGTGGAGGCGACGAGGCGGAGATCGACGCATACGACGAGCACCACCGACGCCTCCCGGAACGTCTCGGTGAGGCGGCGCGCGGGTTCGGTGCGCTCGATCTCGTCCGGTCCGACCGCGAGCGGCTCGACCGAGTTCCAGGGGCTCTGCCCGGCCGCGATTTGGGCCGTGTAGCGCTTGGCGGCCGGGACCGCGAGGTCCGCGAGCGCGTCGCGGGTGCCGGGGTCGCGCACCACCACCGCGTGCCAGCCCTGGCGATTGCCGCCGCTCGGGGCGAAGCGGGCATGGTCGAGGATGCGGTAGATCACCTCGTCCGGGATCGCTTCGCCGGTATACGAGCGGGCGGCGAACGTGGTTCGCATGACATCGTAGAGTTCCATCGGCTCTCGCTTCCTCGTCGTTCCGGGCTGCGCCATAATCTAACCGAACCGACGGCGCGTACCGGATTGCCGGTCGAATACGGATCCGAGTGTCCCTGGTGTCCCGAGTGTCCCGGGGGTTCGGCTGCGCCGGCGGAACGAAAACCGATGAACGGGAGGTGAACGACGTGCATGACCTGGTGATACGCAACGCGACCGTGGTGGACGGGCTCGGCAACCCGCGCCGGGAGGGAGAGTCGCTCGCAGTGCGCGAGGGGCGGATCGCCGCCATGGGGCCGGACGTCGGGCGCGGCGCCGAGGAGATCGACGCGGCGGGACGGGTGCTCTGCCCCGGCATCGTGGACCTGCACACCCACTTCGACGCGCAGCTCACCTGGGACGGCTATGCGACGCCGTCCGTCGGGCTCGGGGTCACGACGGTCGTCGCCGGCAACTGCGGGTTCACCATTGCGCCCTGCCGCGAGGTGGACCGCGATCGGACCCTGCGCAACCTCACCCACGTCGAGGGCATGTCGCTCGACGCCCTGCGGGTCGGGGTTGACTGGGACTTCGAGACGTATCCCGAGTACCTCGCGATGCTGGAGCGAAAGGGCACGGTGCCGAACGTCGCCTGCTTCGTCGGCCATTCGTCGGTGCGGACCTGGGTGCTCGGCGAGGAGGCCTCGTCCAGGGCCGCGAGCGCGAGCGAGGTCGCGGAGATGAAGCGGCTCGTCATCGACGCGATGAACGCCGGCGCCATCGGCTTCTCCACCACCACCCTCGAGCAGCACAACGGCGAGAACGGCATCCCCATGCCGTCGCGCCTCGCCGACGAGCACGAGATGTTCGAGCTGACGGGCGCGCTCGGTGAGGTCGGCAAGGGGGTCTTCATGCTGACCAAGGGGATGACCAGCACCATTCCCTGGCTCGAGGAGATCTCCGCCCGCAACGGCCGGCCGGTGATGATCGCGGCGATGCTGGTGGATCCCAACGATCCCGATCGGGTGTTCCGCGAGCTCGACGAGATCGCGGAGGCGAAAGGCCGCGGCCGCGAGCTCTGGGGTCAGGTCGGCTGCTTTCCCCTCGGCATGGAGTTCTGTCTCGATCACCCCTATCCCCTCGAGGCGCTCCTCGCCTGGCGCCCCGCCATCGAGGCGTCGACCCCTGGGGAGTTCCGGCGGGTGCTGGCCGATCCCTCCTTCCGGGAGGCGGTCAAGGCGGAGGCGAAGACGACCGGGGTGCCCAATCGGTTCTCCTACTACCAATGGGACCACACGCGCATCATGGAGACCGCGAAGCCCGGGAACCGGCCCTTCGCGGGGCGCGTGATCGGCGATCTTGCGCGCGAGGCCGGGAAGGACCCCTTCGACTGGTTCCTGGACTACTGCCTCGAAGGCGAGATGAGCTCGCTCGTGGACTGCAAGTTGTTCAACGTCGACGAGGAACGGGTGAGGGACCTTCTCAACCATCCGCACGGGGTGATCGGGCTCTCCGATGCCGGCGCCCACCTCTCCTTCCTCTGCGACGCGGGGTTCGGGCTGCACCTGTTCGGGCACTGGGTGCGGGACCGCAAGGACATGAGTCTCGAGCACGCGGTCCGCGTGGTGACGAGCCGGGTGGCCGACGTCTACCGGATCAAGGAGCGCGGGCGGCTGGAGGTGGGCGCATGCGCCGACCTGCTGCTCTTCGACGCCGGGACGGTGGGCCGCGGCGAGCGGGAGCGGAAGTGGGACCTGCCGGCCGGGGCGGACCGCGTGGATACCCCGCCCATCGGGGTGGACGGGGTCTGGATCAACGGCCATCGGGTGGTGAACGAGGACGGCGTCATCCAGAACGGCGCCCGCCCCGGGATGCTGTTGCGCGACTTCGCCGACTGAGCTCGCGACGCCCCGCCGCCGCGCGCCTCCGGCGTGCGGCGGCGGGGACGGAGCGTTCGGTTGCGAATGGCGCCCCCGACCGGGGCTTGCGTCCGCCCGGCGGTCCTTTCCACGCCGCCTTGACCAGGCGGGGCATCGCCGGCAGGGACACGCCGCGAGGGCGCCGCTGGCTTGGCCCCGGACCGCAAAGGAGGCCCGGAGCCGCGATCAGATGTTGCTGTCGAGAAAGGCGGTGAGCTGCGACTTGGAGACGGCGCCGACCTTGGTGGCTTCCACGGATCCGTTCTTGAACAGCATGAGGGTGGGAATGCCGCGGATGCCGTATTTCGGCGGGGTGGACGGATTCTCGTCGATGTTCAACTTTGCAATCGTGACGCGGCCGTCGTATTCTTCCGCGATATCTTCGAGAATCGGTGCGATCATCTTGCAGGGTCCACACCATTCGGCCCAGTAATCCACCAGCACCGGCTTCGTGGACTCGAGCACGTCCTGCTCGAAGCCAGCATCCGACAGGTGGACAATCTTGTCGCTCATTCCGGTTTTCTCCCGTTCACCAAAGGGGGCGTGCAGCCCATTGGAAACAACTTGAACAGTGATTGCAAGCGGCCCGGCGAGGCCGATTCGGCCGATTCCGCCGGCATTTTTACCGACACCCGGTTCGAGGACATGGAACTCGATCCGACAATTCTCAAGGGGGTGAGGGAGGCTGGATTCGAACGTTGCACTCCCATCCAGGCCCAGGCCCTTCCGCTCGCCCTCGCTGGCCGCGACGTAGCGGGACAGGCCCGCACCGGCACCGGAAAGACCGCCGCCTTCCTGATCGCGGCCATGGACCGGGTTCTTCGTCGCGCTTCCTCCGCGGCACCGGCGGACGGAGCCGAATCGGCGCCTTCGGCAGGAGCGGAGGCGTCCCGAAGCGGCCCCTCGTGCCGGCCCCGCATCTACATCGTCGCGCCCACCCGCGAGCTCGCGATCCAGATCCACAAGGACGCCGAGACTATCGGCCGCCATACCGGGCTCACCATGGGCGTGGTCTACGGCGGCACGGGCTACGACCGCCAGCGGCGCATGATCGAGGAGGGCCTCGACGTCCTCATCGGGACCCCGGGGCGCCTCATCGACTACCACCGGCAGCGCCTCTACGACCTGCGCTCGGTGGAGGTGTTCGTTCTCGACGAGGCCGACCGGATGTTCGACCTCGGATTCATCCGCGACATCCGGTACCTTTTCCGGCGCCTGCGTCCACCGGCCGAGCGGCTGAGCTTCCTGTTCTCCGCGACGCTTTCCCAGCGAGTCCTCGAGCTTGCGTATGAGCACATGAACGAGGCGACCCTGATCGACACCCGGCCCCCCGACCGGGTGGTGGTCGACGAGGTGACGCAGCGGCTCTTCCACGTGGGACAGGACGAGAAGATCCCGCTCCTGCTCGGCCTGCTCCGCCAACCCGAGGTGGAGCGGGCGATCGTGTTCGTCAATACCCGGCACATGGCGGACCGCCTGGGGAGCGCGCTCGAAGGCAACGGATACTCGGCCGCGGTGCTCTCGGGCGACGTCCCGCAGCGGCGCCGGCTCGCCTTGCTGGAGCAATTCCATAACGGCGGCGTTTCGACCCTGGTCGCGACGGACGTCGCGGCCCGCGGGCTCCACATCCCGGGGGTGACCCACGTCTTCAACTTCGATCTCCCCCAGGACTCGGAAGACTACGTGCACCGCGTCGGGCGGACCGCCCGGGTGGGGGAGAAGGGCGAAGCGATCAGCCTCGCGTGCGAGCGCTTCGTGTATTCCCTGGTGGAAATCGAGGAGCTGCTCGGATCGCCGATCCCGACCGAACGGGTCGACGAGTCGATGCTGGTCGAGCTCCGGCCGTCCGCTCCGCCGCCGAAGAACCGGCTGCGGGCGGGACATCGGGAGAATCGGCCACGCGGCGGCCGCGGGCGCAGGAACTCGACCGGGCGCGTCGCGCCGCGCCCCGGCGCCTGACCGTCAGCCCCCTCCGGACGGATCCGGGCCGGGTATGACCCGGGCGAGCCAGGCTCCGATTTCCCGTATCTCCTCGGGACACACCGCGTGGGGCATCGGATAGGTGTGCCACTGCACCTCGTAGTGGAGGCCGAGGAGGGTGTCGCGGGACGAGGCCGCCCGGCCCACGCCGATGAGAGGGTCCTGTTCTCCGTGGGCCATGAATACGGGGATGTCCGCGTTGGCGGCGGAGCGTTCCGCCGCGAGCGTATCGGCAAGGGGCAGGTAGGTGGAGAGCGCCATCAGCCCTGCGAGGGGGCGAGGATGGCGAAGCGCCGTCTGGAGGGCGACCGCCCCGCCCTGGGAAAAGCCGGCGAGCACGATCCGATCGGCCGGGATGCCGGCCTCGATCTCTCCCTCGATCAGCGATTCGACGGTGCGTTGCGATTCGCGAAGGTGTTCCTCGTCGGACACGAAGCCGCTCCCCTCGTCGCGGATGTCGTACCAGGCCCGCATCCTCATTCCGAAGTTGATGGAGACCGGCCGCGCGGGCGCGTGGGGGAACATGAAACGGGTCCAGTCCCGGACCGCGCCGAGTTCGGGGACGATGGGCGCGAAGTCGTGGCCGTCGGCCCCGAGCCCGTGCAGCCAGATGACGGCGGCGGTGGGCGGGCGGCCTCGCGGCTCGTGAATGACGGGAGGATCCTGCACGTATTCCATGTTGAAGCGATCCCCCGTGCTGTGCAACGCTCCGTGCCTTCGGTGCATTCGCAAGCGACGGGCCGGCTCCCGCGGCGAACGGGTCTCGACCCCCCGGCACGGTAACCGAGGGCGGTCGCAACCGTCGAGATGAGGACCCAGGAGGCGACTATGCGCAATCGAGAACGTGGCCGCCGCACGGCCGGTGCGGCACTGGCCCTCGTCGTGGCGGGCGGGGCGATGATCCTCGCCCTTGGCGGCTGCGGGCAGTCGGGGCCCCTCCATCTGCCGAAGAAGTCTTCGCTTTCCGGGTCTGCTCCGGCGCCGGCGCCCGCACCGGGCTTCGCCGGGCCCGGGGCGGCGGCCCAGGTGGCCGCGGGCCGGCTCGCGCGCGCCTGACCATTCCCGTACCCTTACCCGAACCAATACGCGTACCCGTGCCCCTACGCGTACCCGAACCCGTGTCCGTACCCATGCCCATGCCCGTCCCGAGCGATCCGCCGGCGCCCGAACCGTTCCCGTACCGCGGCGGCTCGCTGTACGCCGAAGGGTCGCGGCTCTCCGAGCTCGCCGGCCGGTTCGGCACGCCGCTCTACGTCTATTCCCGCGCGGCGCTGGAGGCGGCGTGGCGGGCGTTCGACGACGCCCTGTCCGGGATACCGCACCAGGTCTGTTACGCGGTGAAGGCGAACTCGAACCTTGCCGTGCTCGATGCCCTGGCCCGCCTCGGCGCCGGGTTCGACATCGTCTCCGGGGGCGAGCTCCAGCGGGTGCTTGCGGCCGGGGGTGACCCGGCGGGCGTGATCTTCTCCGGGGTAGGCAAGTCCGGGGAAGAGATGCGGGCGGGCCTCGAAGCGCAGATCCGATCGTTCAACGTGGAGTCGGTCTCCGAGCTCGAGCGGCTGGCGGCGGTGGCGAGCGACCTCGGCCGGGTGGCGCCGGTCGCGCTCCGGGTCAATCCCGACGTCGATCCGAAGACCCATCCCCACATCGCGACCGGCCTTCGGAGCAGCAAGTTCGGCATCCCGATCGCGCAAGCGCGGGCGGTCTATGCGATGGGCGCGCGCCTGCCGTCGCTCCGGATGGCCGGGGTCGGCTGCCACATCGGTTCCCAGATCACCTCCCTCGATCCCTTCCGGGACGCACTCGAGAGGGTGGCCGCCCTCGTGGACGAGCTCGCCGGAGACGGGATCGAGATCACCGAGGTCGACGTCGGAGGCGGGCTCGGGATCCGGTACCGCGACGAGACGCCGCCGTCACCGGCCGAGTACGCCGCCGTGGTGCGGAGCGCCCTCGGCGGCCGCCCGGTCACCGTCTACCTGGAGCCGGGGCGGGCGGTCTCGGGCAATGCGGGCGTGCTCCTCGCGCGGGTCGAGTACCTCAAGGACAACGGCGCCGCGCGGTTCGCGATCGTCGACGCGGCGATGAACGACTTCATCCGGCCGGCGCTCTACGGAGGGTGGTCGCGCATCGTGCCCTGCGAGCGGCGCGACGGGGAGGGCGGCGCGATCTACACGGTGGCCGGCCCGGTGTGCGAGTCCGGGGACTTCCTCGGCCGGGACCGGGAGCTCGACGTCGAACAAGGGGATCTCGTCGCGGTATGCTCGGCCGGCGCCTATGGATTCGTGATGAGTTCGAATTACAATTCGCGCCCCCGCGCGGCCGAGGTCATGGTCGACGGGGAACGGGTGCACCTGGTACGGCGACGCGAGCGGGCGGCCGAGCTCTACGCGCTCGAGTCGCGGCTTCCCTCTCCCCCAAGGTGACGCTACGAACGTGAACAGCGCGCAATCATTGCCGGCGGCGGGCCGCAAGGCGGCCGCCCTCATTTCCGGCGGGCTCGACTCGATGCTCGCCGCGAGGACGATCCTCGACCAGGGGATCCACGTCGAAGGCATCAACTTTTTCACCGGGTTCTGCGTCGAGGGCCATACCCACGCGATCCGCCGGCGCGCCAACGGCAGCGGCGCGAACCCCCGCAACAACGCGCTCTGGGTCGCGGAGCAGCTCGGAATCAAGCTGCACCTCATCGACGTGGTCGAGGAGTACAAGCGGGTCGTCCTCAATCCGAAGCACGGCTACGGCGCGAACCTCAACCCGTGCCTGGACTGCAAGACCTTCATGGTGGGCCGGGCGCGGGAGTGGATGGAGGAGCGGGGCTTCGATTTCATCATCACCGGCGAGGTCATCGGCCAGCGCCCGAAGTCGCAGCGGCGCGAAACCATGCCGGTGGTGGCGCGCGAATCCGGTGCGCACGACCGGCTTCTGCGCCCGCTCTGCGCGAAGCGGCTGCCTCCGACCCTGCCGGAACTCGAGGGATGGGTGGACCGCGAGCGCCTGCACGACTTCACGGGGCGTTCGCGCAAGCCCCAGATCGCCCTTGCGGCCGACTTCGGTATCGAGGAATACGCGCAGCCGGCGGGGGGATGCTGCTTCCTGACCGATCGGCAGTACTCCGGCAAGCTCACCGATCTCTGGGCGAGCCGCGGGAAGCGCGACTACGAACTCGACGACATCATGCTCCTCAAGGTGGGGCGGCACCTGCGGCCGCGGCCCCACTTCAAGCTCATCGTCGGGCGCGAGGAGGGCGAGAACAACTTCCTGAACGGCTACCGCGGGCAGTTCATCCATCTTCGGACGGTGAGCCATCCGGGGCCGCTCGCCCTCGTGGACGGGGAGCCGAGCGACGAGGACCTCCATCTCGCCGCCCGTCTCACCGCCCGGTTCAGCCAGGGGCGCGACGCGGAGCGGGTGGAGGTGGCGATCGGCGGCGGTGGCCGGCCGGAACGGCGGCTCTCGGTAGCTCCGATCGCCCCGAGCGCGGTCCCCTCCGACTGGTACGTCTGATCCGCGCATGGCCCGGGCCACCCTCGACGCGCGCCGGCTGCTCTGCCCTCTGCCGGTGATTCGCACCCAGGAGCGGATGAAGGGGCTCGAGCCCGGCGACACCCTGGAGGTCACCTGCACCGATCCGGGGGCGCTCCACGACATCCCTGCCTGGTGCCGACTGAACGGGCACCGCATCGCCGCCACCGCGGACGGCGCCGACTACGAGCTCGTCATCACCATCGTCGCCGGCGGCGGCAACGGCGGGACGGCCTGACCTTCGCTTCCCGCCCCGCGCTTCGACGGTCGAGCTGTCCGAAAGCGTCCACGCGGCATCGCCTCGCGCTGCCGTAATCGCGTGGCGGAAAATCGGTCCGGGCCAATTCGAGGGGTAGTTCCGGCGTCCGGCCGCGCGACGGCAGTCAGTTCAGGAACGGGCTTGGCGTCCCGAAGCTCAGTACGGTCAGGTCCTTCTTGGCGCGGGTGGCGGCGACGTACAGCAGCGCGCGTTCGGCGGTCTCGGCAGCGGCGCGCTCACGATTGTCATCTTCGTGGACGGTGGCGGCCAACGGAACGAGGTTCTCGTTCACGCTCGCGATTACCATCCGGTCGAATTCCAGACCCTTCACCCTGTGCATGGTGGCCAGACGCACGCCGCCGGCAGCATCATCCGGAGCCTCGGCCTCCAACAGTTCCAGGGGCAGACCAGCCTCCATCAGCTCCTCCCCAACCGCATCGCGTTCATAGCGGGTGCGGGCGACGATGCAGATCCCGCGAAGCGACTCTTCCCGGCTCGACAGGTCCGTCAGGTAGCGGACGATCCACGCGGCCTGTTGGTTCCTGGTGCGGAAGTGCATCGTGCGGGGTTCCGGGCCGTGCGCGACGGAGCGCACGCCGTGATTGTCGTCCGGCCCACCGTCCAGGTCGTCTATCGAGCGGCGTTCGAGCAGACCCGACGCCCACCGGCGGGTTTCCTCGGTGGTGCGGTAGTTCAGTCGGAGCTTCCGCGCACGGCCCCGGATTTCGATGCCACAACGACCCAGAACGACGCGATGGCGTGAATAGATGCGTTGATGAGCGTCGCCGACGATGAACACGTCGTTTGCGTCGCTCGGGACGATTCGGCGGATGAGTCGCCAGGCCGGCGCCACCATGTCCTGGGCTTCATCGACAACTACCGAAGCGAAAGTTCCGCTCCTTGACGCCGGCGCGGAACCGGCGTCGGCATCGGAACGCTCCCGCTCGAGAAGCGCCGCTGCCGCGCGATAGCAATCCGCCACTTCCATGACATTGCGTTCGGCCAGTTGGGCGCGATATTCCTCGAATACTCGCCAGACCTCCGCCCGGGTCGCCCGGTTCAGCCGGACGCCGCGCCCGGTCCTCGCGACACGCAGGTACTCCTCCCGTGATTCCACTCCGTTGGCCTGGATCACCTGCTCCCATTCGTCGTTGTAGAAGCGGTCGGAGAACCCGAGCTCAAGGGGCTTCTTCGCCATCGCTTCCCGCCATGCGTCCGCGTGGCGCTCGAAAGAGAGTCGGAAGCGGTAGCCCTTTCCCCGAAGAAGGCGCTGCACCCAGCGGTCGAGGTTGACGACTTCGATGCGCTCCATCTCCTCCAGTGTGCAGATGGCGCGGAGGTTGTGCTCGATGTCCGCGGCCAGGTTGCGGGTGAAGGTGGTGAAAAGGATGCGGCTGCCCTCGGGCAGGTTCCTCGCGAGCCAGCGGGCCCGATGCATGGCGACGACGGTCTTTCCGGTGCCGGCGCCGCCCAGCACGCGCACCGGTCCGTTCCAATGGCGCTCGACCAGGCGGCGCTGCGACGGGTGCAGAAACACGCGCCAGCGCTCCAGAGGGGCGCTGAACATTTCCTCCAGCTCACGGTCGTTTTCGATGACGACGAAGCGCGAACGGGTGTCGTCGCGGTCGAGCGCGGCCGCGAAGTCGGCGGTGTCCACCGGCTCCGACGGCGTTTCACGTTCGAGGACGATCTGCTCGTACGATTCGCCCGCCATGTACAAGAAGAGCGCTTCGTAGGCTTCGACGGGGAGCCGCGGCGCCATCTCCTCCAGACCCGCCTCTTCGCGGATGCCGAGAACTTCTCCGATCATGTCGGCGGGGACGCCGAGACGCAGCAGCTCCCGACGCTTGAGTTGCCCGAAGATGCCTGTTTCGTCCTCAGGCGACGGCTCGGCGGCCTTCTCTGTGACCTGTCGAGGCTGGTATACCTGCAACGCCCCGGT
Source organism: Gammaproteobacteria bacterium (assembly GCA_965223775.1). Classification (GTDB taxonomy): domain Bacteria; phylum Pseudomonadota; class Gammaproteobacteria; order HK1; family HK1; genus JAJDXW01. The sequence continues at coordinate 1,667,159 of OZ245021.1, forward strand.
TTCCGGATTGACGCTGCACGAGTGCCGGGCGGCCCACTGGTAAGCGTCGTCGTGCTTGTCGGCCCACAACAGCACGTGGATGTTGCCTTCGTTCGGCTTCAGGACGATCGCTCGGTAGCTGCCGTCGATGCGAATCGAGCGCATGTTCGGATCCATCGCGCCGGCAATCTTTTCGTAGTTGAGCCCCGATGACCGGGAGTCCCGCTCGAACCGCCCAATCATGGCCCGCACTTGGCGCTGCTGCTGTGCCGGCAGCTTCGCGAACGCCGTCAGGAAGTCGGCTGACATCGCCATTCGTGGATCGATCATGGGCGGCCCTCCGCCCACCAGGCGAGGATGGCCTCGGTGAGATCCGATGCGTCCGCCGGGAACGTGCGCCAGCCGGCTTCCGCGAAGGGCTGCTGCGCCTCGGGCGCCAGCAGGACCGCGCCGCGCTCGGTTTCCCAGGCGAGCTCCGCCTCGGCAACGACTTCGCCTTCGGGGCCGGCCAACTCGAACCCGACTTCCGGCGGCGGGATGCCCTTGGCCGCCAACTCCTCCATCGTGGGATGGACCTTGGGGTCGGCAAGGGAAATCGCTTCGGCCCATGCACCCAAATCCGGTGCTTCGGCGACGGGCTCGACGATTGGGAGTTCGGGGTACAGATCGCGCTCGACTCCCGAGGCGGTGGTCCACCAGCCGTTGGGCAGAAATTGCAGCAGGTTGTGGAGCTGCAAGACGCCGTTCCACTCGCGCCGATAGTCTCGATTCTCGGCCGGGGCGGCATCGTCGAGATGCAGGGCGACCATCATTCTGTCCGGATCCGGAGGCTCGACCGCGGCCAGCGGCAGGGCCATGAAGACCTGCGTATGGGGCGGGAGCGTGTTGCGCCATCCGCCCCGGCCGGCGTGGGCCGTCTCGTCGGGCAGGGCGGCGAAGGCGTCCGAGAGCATGGGTGGCAGCGCTCCGGCGACGGCGTCGGCGAACTCGCGCTTGAGTTCGGCGTTTCGCATGTTGGCGGAATCGAAGAGACCAAGGAGGTGCGTGAACACGGCTCGCTTCCAGGCCCCCGTACCGGGTTTCTGCAAGTAGCGGACGAGCAGCTCGAGAGAAGGCCCCGAGAGTCGAGCGCGGATCGGACCGGTCTCCCAGCGGATGTCCAGTGTTCGCTGCAGCTTCGCCATGCGGCCATCGTCTTCGCCCAGTACATCCAGCGCGTCGCTGCCCGAGCCGAGCACCGCGTCGAGATCGTGCCATGTCAGTGACCACACGAGATATCCCGCTCTCACGAGCGCCCATCGCTTGGCGGAGTCCTCGCCGGTCTTCTCCCGGTGGTACTCGAAGCCGTCCATGAAGACGGCGATCGGGGGCTGGTCCGCCGACGGTCGCGCGGGACGAATGACGAAATCGGGGCGGCTCGCAACCACGACCCCGTCGGATTCGCCCATCTCCGCCTGCGCCTCCACGTAGTAGGTCAGCCCTGCCGTGGTGAGGACATAGCCGGGTTTGCCGCCAACAATCTCTTCCTGCACGCGTACCGGTTTCGCGTCCACGTCAATGCGGCGAAGAGCCTCGATGAAGCGTGCTTCGAGCTCGCTGTCCAGCACCGGGTTCACCTTCACCGAGCGCAAACCCCCATCAACCTGCCTGAGTTCCTCTGCCTGCTCGAGCATCGAGTTGAGGACCGCGAGTGCCGTGTTGCGGGACGTGCTGGCCATCTCATGGCTTCGCCGGTAGGCGTACACGCAGCGATAGCAGCCGTCCTTCAATGGGTCTTCGTTGCACTCGCACTGCACGAGAGCATCTCGAGCCATGCGAAAGATGCGGAGCACGTTGTCCGGGTCGTTCATCATCTGCTTGAGATACCCAGTGCCGCCCGGGACCGTGTCGTACAGCATCAGGAACTCGATTCCCGCTGCGGACTCCGCAGTCGGGAACTTGCACGTCGTTACTCGCAGGTGGTCCACGGCACCTGCGAACCGGCGCCGCAACCCCAGTTCCAGCGCCGCGATGAAGGAGCTGGTGCGCTCTTCGGCGTTCATACTTCCCGCCGCGGGGATGAGCATCCGCACCGCTTCGGACTTGAACTCGCGGTAGAGATACAGGCAGTCCGCGATGGATTGATTGCCGCTCGCGTTGCAGGTGTGTGTGTGCTGGATTTCGCCTCGGTCGTCTTGCACCCCTCCGCACCGACGGCAGAGCGAAAAGCCCTTTCGCGGCATGTATTCGCCAGCGAAGGCGGTCGGCGACTCCTGCTCGTCCAAGCGGCCGAAGTTCATCTCCCGAAACGTGGCCGACTGGACATACTCGAAACCGAAGGGCTGCTCGGCATCCGGGGTCGCATAGGCACGCGAAACGGATTCCGGGTCGAAGTCCGCCACCAATTGTCGGGTATAGAACAGGGGTTCGCGGTCGTCGCGTTCGTCCATGATGCGGCTGAATCTGTCCTGCGTGGCGGCATGGACCAGGCGCAAGCGCAGCATGTCCCGGCACTGGCCGGCGTCGCCCCACAGGGGATCGCCGCAGCGAGGACACGCGCTATGGCGGTCGCCGGCTTCGATGTTCTCGCAATAGGGGCAGGAGGGGCAGAGCCGCCACCTCTCGATGGGCGATACACGGGTGTCGATGCGCCGAATCGCGACGCGCCGCCCGCCTGCGTAGAACTCGTTCTGTGGCGCGAACTCGCCCAGCGCGGCCGCGGCGGGGCGAAGATAGTCATAGACGATCGTGTCGCGTTCTTCCGATTCCGACTCACTCTCCTCCGCCTGGCGGCGCGTGAAGATTACGGACTTGAGCGTCACCCCCTGCTCCGGGAAGGCGTAGTTGGGCAGCAGTCCTTCGTCGGTCAGGAATCCGAAGGTCTCGCGCTCGTTGATCGTCTTCAGCAGTCCCTGGAACGCTCTCCGCTCATCGGCGAGATTCTTGATGAGTGCCGCGGTCTCGTCGTCGGAAGGACCCTGTTCGAGCGCCCTGATACGGCGTCCCAGGGTGTCCGCGTCGTTTCGCAAGGAACGGCGGTCCCCCGCCACCTCCTCGAGGCGTTTCAGGATGCGCAGGCGTAGCGAGTCCTCGGGGTCCGCGCCATGAAGGAACTTGCGGAGGTGTTGGCGCGAAGCTTCGTCGAGGCCATCGTTCGCGTCGGGGCGCGACTCGAATGCGTCGAAGTATCGCGCGAGCAGGTCGTCGCCGTTCTCGGCAATGTAGTCGAAGAATGGGTAGGGGAAGCCCTGGACATTTCTTCGCTCCACGTCGTTCAGCACGGTGCGGATTGCGCGCGGAATGGCGTTCTCCTCCACGCCGCCGGCCACCCAGCAATCGAGGCAGAACGCGGTAAGCTGCCGTTCCAGCACCGCGGGCGCGTTCAGAAAGATACCGGGCGGCTCGACCCCGCTTCCCAACATCGCCATCGGATCGGCGTAGTAGTAGAGATCGTGGGGCCGTCCGGCCGCGACCGTGAGGGTCAACGCGTTCCCGTCGCGCCTTCCCGCGCGGCCGGTTCGCTGCAGGTAATTGACCGGCGCCGGGGGGACGGAGCACATGACCACGGTGGAGAGGTCGCCGATGTCCACACCAAGCTCCAGGGTTGGCGTCGCGGACAACAGGTTCGGCTCCCAGGGTTTGACGTCCTGAGCCGCGAACCGCTCCTGGAGACGATCGCGGTCGGACCGGGACACGAGCGCGGTGTGCTCGGCCGATACGATGCGGCGGATCTCCGCTTGGCCGTACAAGCGCCCGGCCCAGGTGGGACGACCGGGGTCACCCTTTACGTATCGGTCCTGAGCCGCGAGATCGAGGCAGGGAACACCGTGCCAGAGGTCGGCTTCGGCAGCGGGAACCACGAGCGTGCGCGACGAATTCTCGCACCGCATGACCGCGGTATCGGTGGTGACATGAAGGAGAGCGGGGTCGAGTGCCCACACCTTCGTGTTCCTTGCCGGAAGCCGGGTCACCAGCCCCTCGTCGCAGAGCGCGTTCATCAATACGAGCAGGACCTCCGCCGCGTCACGCCTTGCCGCAAGCAGGTGTACCGGTGTCAGCACCTTCTCCGTCCACGTCTCGTACCAGGACCTGCGGGACCCGAACAACGCCTCCACGCCATCCCTTTCTGCGACCGGCGCGGGAAACACGGGGAGGGAGGAGCGTGGGCCGAAGTCTTGGAGAGCGAGGTCGCGGATGGCGAACGGGTTACCGCCGCTTCGGAGGTAGCTATCGAACATCGGGCTCGCAACCGCACCGCGATCCTTCATGCGGCGAAGAATCCCGAGCAGCAGGTTGAGCGCGGTTAGGTCGTCAATCCCGCTCAGCTCGCCGAATTCCTCACGGATCCGAAGCAGCGCCTTCCCGGACGCACGCTCAAGGGCTTCGCGATCCACGCCCACCGCGGCTGCGCGCGTCCGTTCGAGAGTCCGCCCAATTGCGGCGCCGAAGGTGAGCTCCCCGAGCGCGTCCCAGCGCACCCGCCGCTCCACCAGGGAGAGCAGATTCGAACCGGCGGGAAGCGTGCCGTTCGTTCGCAACGCCTCGAAATCCCGCAGCCACAGCCGGTCCGGCGCGATGAACTCGCTGATGAAGCGTTTCTCGTCGAACGCGGAGGGGTTCACATCCGGGCGACCCCACCACTCGATGACCCGATCCGGAAGGTCTCCGAGTGCGATGCCCTCGTGTTTCGCGACTACTTGGGCGATGGCGGAGCGGATGCCGTTGCGCCAGGTCCGAGCCGCGAAGAACGAGCCCCGGTGCGCGGCGTCCTGCACGTTGTCCGAGAAGGCAATGACCTTGTGATCGTCGTTGTGACGGGACGCGAACAACTGGGCGAGCGCGGTGCTGAGCAGGCTGGATGCCCGGGCGCCCAGGATGATGAGCGCCTCTCTCGCCCCGCAATACTGGCAGTCCCGGCTCAGCTCCCGCTGCATTCTCTTGCCGCGCCGCCGGGAAACGACCGCGTCGGGGCGAAAGACGCGCGTGAGTCGATCGTGACCGCAGCCGGGGCAAGCATCGCCGTCCCGAGTCGAGAGGAGGTAGCCGCAGCGGCCGCAGACCTTGGATTCACGCCCCCGGACGTTTTGCGGCGGCGGTTCGTCGGGAGCAAGCGGGAAGAGGTAGTTCACGTCCACGTCGCGCAGGAAGAACCGGTTGTAGAAGACGCGGAGGTCCTGCCCGACCCGATGCTCCGCGGCGTGCTTCACGCAACCCCACCCGGTTACATGGCACTCGCGGCATTGGATGAGGGGGAGGTGAATGGAATCTTCGTCGGGGCCGAGGTCGTCGGCGTAGCGGATGCGGTGGGCGGGACCGCTCGCGCGACCGTCGCGCCCTTCGGGGGGTGCATCGCCAGTCGCCGCCCGCTCCAACGCGACTGCAGCCTCCGCCGGCCGTTCGTGCGCTGAACCGGAGCTCCCTCTCTGATCCGTACCGCGATCAACGCCGTTTCCCGACGGGGGCACATCCGGTGTCGAGAGAGCGGAGTCCTCGCGCTCCTCGTACAGGCTGCACACCATCCGGCGCAGCTCCCGCACCCAGACGTGCAGCTTCACATTCAGCAGCGGTCGGTCCGGTGCATCGGGCTCCGTGCCTTCACGTTGGCGCGCGGCGGAGACCAGCGCGCAAAGGGCGTGCAGGCAGAGCTCCGCCTCCTGGATGCCGGACACCGGAAGGCTTCGTTGCAGGCGGTCCAGCACCACTCCGACCGGTGTCGGTCGCGACCCATCCAGCACCCGCAGCAGGTTCACGAAGGTGGCGTGCTCACGTAGCTTCCGACCAAGCGCGAGACGCCACTCCAGCGATTCGAACTCCCCGGCCGGGGCTTCTCCGAGGAACACATCGTGCTGCGATCGGATGTAGTCCTCGGACGACGTGTACCGGGTCGGGTCCATCCGCTCGGCGAGCTGTGGCTGCGCCACGAGGTGCGAGCTGATGATGGTGTTCTCGAGAAACTCGTCGATTCTCTGCCGCACCTCGCCGACGACGGCATCCGAAGAGAACTGCTGGTGGAAGACGGACGAGGCGTAGTCCAGGATGGCGGGATGGTCTCCCGCCCCGCCGATGGTCGCGGAGGTACCGATGCAGACGAGTCCGTCACTTGCCTGGAGCCGAGCCCGCAGCCGCCGGATGAGACAGGCGAGATCCGTCCCTTGCGCACCATCGAATGTATGGAGCTCGTCCACTACGAGATAACGCAGCCCACCGCTTGCGTTGTGTCGCCAGAGCGGGAAGTCGACGGGCCGTGTCAGCAGGAGATCGAGCATCTTGTAGTTGGTGAGCAGGATGTCCGGCGGGCGCTCGCGCAGCACGTCGCGGTTCTCGATCAGGTGATCCGCGGTCATGTGCGTCCGGGGCGAGGCACCGGTCTCCCCCACGTACAGTCCCGCGGTCACCTTGCCCCGGAGCACCTCCGTGCGGTTGGTGATCCCGGCAATCCGCCGCGCCTGATCCGAAGCGAGCGCGTTCATGGGATAGATGAAGATGGCCTTGACGCCGGAGGTCCCGGACCGCTCGCGGCAGTGATCGAGCACCGGATAGAGGAAGCACTCCGTCTTGCCGGAGCCCGTTCCCGTCGCGATGACGGTGGATTGGCCTCGCGCCAGCCGATCGAAGGCGGTGCGCTGGTGCCGGTACGGGGTGAAGCCGAGCGGCGTCTCGGGGAACGGCTCCCCACCTTCCGAGGCGCGTTGGAACGGCAGCTCGACGGAGAGATACGGACCCTTGAGCAGGTTGTCGGTGTCGGCGAGGAAGTCGTCGACCACGCCTGACAGCGCGGGGTTCGACGGCCCGAAGCCGGTGGCAAGAAAGTCCTGAATGGCGGCGGCAACCTCGGCGGCGAGCGTAGAGGGAATCATGGATGGGACCGACGGTCGGCGATCGACGCTGTCGCCGTCAATGTCGCGCTATCAGTGCCGACTGGCATCCCCACCGGCCACGCTTCCTCCACTCTGGGCTGGATTCACCGCCATGTTACCGATCTGCGTGGCGCCCCGAACGCCCGCGACCTCCATGCTGGGAAGACTCCTTACTCCCGGGCACCATCACGCGAACTCAGCTCATCCGCTCTCCACCGTGCCGCTCACGATGTCCAGCAAGAACAGGCAGCCGCGTCGCTCGAACGGGTGCGGGAAATGCTCTTCGTTCGGGTTTCGGCCGCTTGTCGCAACAGACCCGAGATCGGATCGCGGCAGGCGGAATGCGTGCGACACTTCGCGCATGGACCGGCATGGCAATGTTGGCGAGTTCGCGGTATATGATTTGACATACCCGAGGCGGATGCCCTCGTGAGCGTTGACGATTCCCTTGTCGAAGGAACCCGATCGGGCTCTGCCCCGGGCCCGACGGACCGGACCCGTCCAGAGTACTCACGAACGCAGGTCGGCGCGGCGGGTTCCACACTGATCGATCCCTCGAGCTCCCTGAACGACCTGCGTCACGCTCGCGAGATCGTCAACAACTGGCGAGCCGCCCACAGCCTGCCGCTCGACCGCGTACGGATGGAGCTTGAGGAGCGGGTTACGTCGCTCGGCGAGGAAGCGCTCGTCGCGCAGCGTCTCAAGCGGTTGTCGTCCATCGACGCGAAGCTCAGGCGGTTCTGCAGCATGAACCTCGCCCGAATGCAGGATGTAGGAGGATGCCGTGCCGTGCTCCCATCGGTGGATGACGTGCGACGCGTCGCACGCGGCTACGCGGACCGCCCGTCCCGGCATCGCGTGGCCCACATGGACGACTACCTGACCAGCCCCAGAGCGAGCGGCTATCGCGGCATCCACCTGGTGAGTCGCTTTCAGCCCCGCGACGAAGGTGAGGCGGTCTACGCGGGGATGCGGATCGAGATCCAGCTCCGCTCCCGCCTCCAACATGCGTGGGCGGCCGCTGTCGAAACCGTGGGCACGTTCTCCGGCCAGGCGCTCAAGTCCAGCGAAGGGGACGAAGGCTGGTTGCGGTTCTTCGCATTGATGGGTTCGGAGATCGCGGTCAGCGAGGGGTGTCATCTCGTTCCGGATACCGCGGACAGCAGAGATCTCCTCCGCCGTGACCTCGCGGCCGCCACCGCCGCTCTCGACGCGGTCGCGCGACTGGAAAGGTACCGCCAGGCCCTGAAGGTCCTGGAGGGCCACGTGCGCAACGGCCGGCCGGAATACTTCCACATCGTCACGGAGTCGTGGCCCGACGGGACGGCCCGAGTCCGCTGGAACGAGTATGCTAGCGACGAGCGTGAGGAAGCCATCCGCGCGTTCGAGGAGGTCGAAGCGGCCATCGAGCACTTTCCGGGCGCCGAGACGGTGCTCGTCCGGGTCGCCTCGGTGGACGCCCTGCGCAGCGCCTACCCGAGCTACTTCGCGGATACGAGGGCATTCGTCGCCGAGCTCGAAAGGGCAATCGCATGAGCGGTCCGCCGGATACAATCCCCGACCGTGATCGCCTCCTTGGAGGAACCCGGCCAGCCCAGGGGCGAGCAGCCATGAAGGTCTTCGTGAGCCATTCCCACGCCGATGCGGAATTGGCGAAGCAGCTCTCGAAGGCGCTCCGGAATGAGGGACTGGAAGTTTGGGATCCCGACCTCAATCTCCTTCCCGGCGAAAACTGGGCGGCCGAGGTGGCCCGCGCGCTGGAGAAGTCCGATGCGATGGTGGTCCTGCTGACGCCGGACGCGATCAGCTCGCCGCGGGTGAGGCGCGAGATGTCGTACGCCTTGGGCGCAAAGCGTTACAGCAACCGTTTGATTCCCGTCGCGGTCGGTGACTGTGAGAGCATTCCCGCGCACGGCATTCCCTGGATCGTCCGGCAGTTGCCTTGGGTCGAACTGGAGGATTGGGGACAGCTCCCGAGCGGAATCGAGCGAATTGCGGATGCAATCCGCAGCCATCCCTGAGTGTCCTCCCTCGGCATCGCATGCTGAACGAAGCCCCCCTCTGATCGGGATTCCGGTCGAAAATCTCGAAGCATGGGACAATATGCGCGGCAGATAGGTCCTGAACCGAGAGTCAGCTCGCCAATCCCCCAAGGGTTGCTGGCCTCCGGAAAGCGTCCGCACAATGCCAAGTTCCCCGACAGTCTTGGAATGGGATATCTCGTCATGGCGCAGAACCTTACGAATTGCCCGGTTTGTGAAGGCAGGTTCGGCCTCTGTCGGGAGATGCCCACGCTCAGGGACAGCCGTGCCTTCCGGTGCGACGGCTGTGGTGGATTCGAGATCGACGGAACCGCGTTCGCAATTTGGTTCGCTCCCGACCGTCGGCGCATGACCACCATGCAGCGTTCCGCCCTGAGCCACGCGATTCGCTCCGCTTCGGGTGGAACCTCTCCGGTGATCATCGCCACCGACTGGATGGAGGCGTTCCAACGCGATGCGCGTCTCCCGACGCCGGCTACGCAAGCCGCGAATCTGATTGCGCGAATCGGCGACCACGTTGCGGAGGAGGGAAAGGGTTACTTTATCGACGACGTGACGGACACACCACTCATCGGCGCATTCAATCGTACGATGTTCAACGATTTGCTCCAGGAACTGCTGGAGCGCAACATGGGCAGACGGCTTGGCCGAGAATCGATCCCGAATCCCCGAGACGTTGGAGTCCTCAGCGGCTTCCTCTACGGTCTGACGCTAGCCGGATGGGAACGTTTTGAGGCCGAAAAGCGAGGGCGCTTCGCCGGACACTATGGCTTCATCGCGATGAAGTTTGATGACCCTGTACTCGATCCGCTCGTAAGTGATTTCATCAAGCCCGCAGTGCAGAAAAGAATCGGTTACGACCTCAGCGATCCCCTCATCTTTTTGGGGATTATGTAGGAAAGTGCCGAAGCGCCCTCACTCAGGGCGCCGCTTCGGCCGGGGGATGTAGCGCACTTTCACGGGCCGGGTAAGCGCCTCGACCGCCTCCTCGAACGTCGCCCGGACCCGCATGTCCTCCTCAAGTTCCGTCTTCGACGGCTGGTACGTGGGGGCCACCACGTCCACGATGCGCGGCAGTTTCTTCAGCTTGTCAGGCATTCACTTCTTCCCTCTCGCCTGGGCGCTGAAGTCAATTCGTGGGCGCTGCTTGTGGCAATGCGTCTTGGATCTTGTCACGAGATACCACGTATCAGTCGCCAGCCGACGCAGGCGCTCTTCCTCTTCCATTCCCGCCCGGTAGCATTCCTCGACTGTAGCGAGCGAGCGGAGAATGTCGAAACGAACGCATCTCTCGGGCTTGCCCCACGGGCTCTGTGCCAAGACCGCGCACACAGTTTCCGTCGTCAAGGTGTACATCTAACCCGTTCGTGCTCCCGAATCCAGTCCGTTGTCGGCAATGAGGTCGACGTAGCGCAGGCGCTTGCCGTTCATGCCGGTGATGACGGCGGCCATGATGTCGATGGTGTCCTCGTCGCGCAGGTTGTGACGCGCGGCGAACTCCTGAACGTACCGGTCGAGATGCTTAGGACTCATCTTGTGGAAGGTGCCCTTGTGGGCGCGCTTCAGCATCGACCAGAAGCTCTCCGCACCGTTGGTATGGACATCGCCCCGGACGTACTCCTGGGCGCTGTGGTTGACTACTTCGTGCGGATTCGGAAGGGTCTCATAGACCAACGCATCGTCGGTGTAGACCTTGGCGTCAGGGGCCACGTGGGCGGCGACGAAGCCGTGTACGGTCGGCTTGTCGGTGCGTTCGACCACCTGGGCGCGAACCTGATTCGTATCCCGATCCTTCGCCCCCGCGATGGCGGTCTTGCCTACGGCCCCGCGGCCAGTGAGCTCTTCGCGCTTCGACTTTGACATGTTCGCCCGCTTCCCGCCCATGTAGGTCTCATCGACTTCGACCGGGCCGGCGAAGAGACCACTTTCCTGCGTGAGCGCGACCCGAAGCCGGTGCGCGAGGAACCACGCGGAGCGCTGATTGATGGTTAGGTCGCGGTGCAGCTTCATGCTGGACACGCTCTTGAGGCTGGTCGAGACGAGGTACGTCGCAATCATCCACACTTGCAGCCCGAGCTTCGACCCCTCCATGACGGTCCCCGTCTTCGGGCTGAACCGCTTGGCGCACTGCTTCTCGCGGCACCGGTACGGCATCGTCGCGTGCTTTGCGCCCGTCTGGACGTTCAGCGAGCCGCAGTGCGGGCACGCGACCCCGGTCGGCCACCGACGGGCGACGAACCAGGCTTCGGCCGTGGCGTCATCGGGGAACATGCGAAAGATCTGGACGAGGCTGATGCCTTCGCGGAAGCTCTTTCCAGGTGCCTTGTGTGCCATGCCCGTATCCTCTTGAGATACGGAAAGGTTACAAGAAAGTGCCGAAGGCGTCACGGGGGGCTTCGGCACTTTCCTACATAATCCCCAAACAAATCCTGATTACGTACCAAGCTCAGCCGAACTGCGGGCACGAAACGCCATCGACCTCGATGGCTCGCCGGAGACCGCGAATCGACGTTCGGGCTGCCGGAAACGTCGTTGCGTGGCCGCCTGAGCCCCGGTTTCCTGCGGCCGGCAGTCGCAAGCTGAGCTTGATACGTAATCAGGAAACAAATTCGACACCGAAAAGACGCACTTTGATACCAACCACTGCACTACCGTAACATGGTCAATCAATGACCCTGAACCGTTCGTCGATCGTCTCATTGCCACACTACGGCGTTCGCTCAACCTCTTTCCCAGCGAGGCCACAACGTGAACTATCGAAGCGCTGTGGACATTTTGAGGGATGCAGACCAACGCGGCTTGCACCGGGCCTTCATCATCACGGCGCTACCGCTGGAAATGTCGGCAATCCGTAGTCACTTGACACCCCTCGGATCAGTCGCTGACCAGCGCTCGGGCATGATTTACGAGTGCGGGGTCTTCTCGGATCCTGGGAACGATTGGCTGGTTGTAGTCACTGAAACAGGGCCAGGCACCCACCCAGCGCAAAGTGCTGTCACGTACGCACACGCTCTTTTCTCGCAATTCGAGGTGCAGATCCTCGTCGGTATTGGAGGTTCCCTAAAGAGCGAAGACGCTCCAATTGGAAGTGTCGTGGTGTCCGATCACGTTTATATGCCCTACGGCGGCAAATATGCCGAAGGAATGCGATCCGGGCGTCCACGAACCTTCCAGGTCGACCAGAGACTAATCCAAATCGCCAGAAAGGTGTGCCGAGACAAGACGTGGCCGACCCGAATCCGAGGTCCGGAGGGAGGTAGCCTTCCTTCGCCAGAAAGCTATCCAACGGATTTTCCTCCGTTCGGACTGGTTGCACCAATCGCGTCGGTGGAAGCTGTGCTGGCCGATCCAGGAAGCGAGTTGGCGGTATTGATCGCCGATGGTTATGGCGACACCTGTGTGGTCGATATGGAGGGTTATGGAGCGGTCTATGCAGCCAGCCAAGAGAGAGTTCCAAGTATTCTCGTACGGGGCGTCTCGGATTTGGCCCGAGACAAGTTGCCGGAGACCGATGCAGTGCGTCAGCCCGTTGCCGCATGCCACGCAGCCGCATTCGCCTTCGAGATGCTGAGTCATTGGGCACAAGCGTTTCCTTCAATTGAGCCGCATCCGCGCGGCTCGATTCCGATATCGACTATTGCTGACACACTATCGGAGGCGAGTCGTACGGAATCTTCCGATAGGATTTTGACTGACGAGTCCGAAGCGTCAGCCCAACCGGTGCTGACAAATGTCAACCGAATGGACGGTAATGCCTCGGTCGCGGATAGGCCCCAACCGGATTTGGTTCTCAACCTCGACGAAACATTCCCGCCTGATCTGGACGCCCGGCTTTCGTTGATCGAGAAACTGCTTCGTGAAATCGTGAAGAGCGAATCATTGAAAGTGACCGGTGCCGACGCTGGTTCTTTACGCGTCTTCGTTGCTGATCCGCTCAGTGTACTTCGCAAATTCGGCGTCTCAGCTCTGCGCAACGCTCTCGCCGAGCGGAACGAGTCTGACCTCCTCGGTATGGTCGGCATTGAGGAATATGAGAGCCGTGATGCTGTGCACAAACAGCTTGTCCGTGCCTCAGCGGAACTTCTGGCTTGGCCGAAGTCCTTACCGGACGGAAAGGAGATCGATCGGCCCGAATCTGCACGCTTGATTGAACGCCTTGAAGATTCAATCTCGTCGACAACGGCGATCCTGGGAACTCCTGGGGCGGGAAAGTCCGCACTACTGGCTACGCTCGCTTATCGCGCTATCGAGCTTGGCTGGCCGGTACTCGCTATCAAGGGCGACCTTCTCAGCCCTGATATCTCCTCTGAAGAAGATCTTCAAAACTACTTGGGGCTGGACGCACTTCCCAACGTACTACTACAGCGACTAGCAAAGTTCCAGCCGGCCTTGCTCATTCTCGATCAACTCGATGCACTTGCCGGATATCTTGACCTTCGGACGGCGCGCCTCAGCGCGTTGCTGAACCTCGTCCGAAAGCTTGGCGGGACCGATAACATCCACATCGTGTTGTCCTCACGCACGATCGAATTCGAGCGCGACGTTCGTCTCAAGGCTGTGTCAGCCGAATCCCTTACGCTCGAACTGCCTGCGTGGAGCGAGATCCTGGTGCTGTTGGATGCGCACAACGTTCATGCAGCGGGTTGGCCGACGGACGCCCAGGAGGTCATGCGGACGCCTCAAGCTCTCGCGACCTACCTGCGACTGACAGAGCAAGAGCCGCAAACTCTCGAGCCGTTCACCAACTATCAAGCAATGCTTGATTACCTTTGGAATGAGCGGGTTCTCATCGGCGATGGTGCTGGCCGCCGAGGTCTTCTCGCGACCGAGATCGCCGAATTGATGGCCAATGAGGAGAGCCTCCGGCTAGCGACTGCCCGATTTGACGGCCGAGTAGAAGACATCGCCGCGCTTGAGGCTGCTGGTGTGTTGGCCCGAGCTGACGGCAGCATCGCTTTCACCCATCAAACTCTGTTCGAATATGCGCTCGCCCGCGGCTTCGCACGTCAGAAGGGGCACCTATCCGCCTACGTCCTGGAACGCCAGATATCGCTATTTATCCGCCCCAAGCTCTGGGCTGGCCTCAACTATCTGCGGTCGGTCGACCGCAACACCTATCATTTCGAGTTGGAGGCCATCTGGACTACGCCAGACCTGCGATCGCATCTTCGCCGACTACTGGTCGATTTCCTCGGCCACCAGACCGATCCCACGGACCGAGAAGCTCTGTTGATGGAACGAGCATTGGATCTACCTGATCTACGCTGGCCCGCATATCGAGCCCTCAGTGGCAGCCCAGGATGGTTTGAGCGCTTCGGCTCTACGTTCGTGGCGGACAGCATGTCCGAGAGCGATGAATCCGCGGATCAAATGACCCAAGTGCTCTCTCGCGCCTGGTCCTTCGCTGAGGATGAAGTCGTGCGGCTATTGTTGGAACGCTGGGAACCTGACAGTCGCAATGACATACGAAGCTGGAGAGTTCTTGAGACTGCTCCTCGCTGGATCGACAAGGCTCTGGAGTTCGCCTGTCTAATCATCCGTCGGACCGAAGTAGCGGCGTTCAGCATCGATCATGTGGTTGCGACCATCGGCGTCAAGCAACCGGGGCACGCCTTGCATCTGGTCCGCGCGCGCCTGGACCATCAGCTAGCCCTTGCGAAGATCAAGGCAGACGAACTGGCAAGAAAATCAACGCCCGAGTTCGACAGTTCAATTGAGGAGCTAGAATGGCTCTCGGATACGATCCACGAAATTCCCTGGTAGAAGTGATTGAGCAGGAACAGGGCTGGGAAACACTTCCGACATTGGCCGAACAGGCACCTGCGACATTCCTGGATATCCTTTGGCCTTGGCTCGAACAATACTTCGAAGCACTTATAGCAGTAGCGCCCGAACGCCAAAGACCACTTGGTTACGCACTCGATCTGGAGTCGGATTTCCGATTTGAGCAAGAACCCGGTATGGACCTACCGCCATTTCCGCTACTGTTCAGCCTGCAGACCGCTGCCGAATGTCTCGTGCGAACAGATCCCGAAGCATGGTTGAATTGGGTCGAATGGCTGGAGTCGCTGAACATAGCCCCCGTCCAACGGATGATCGCGCATTCATTTGCTATAGATTCAGAGCGGTTTTCATCGCAAGCGTTGACGTTCCTACTGAAAGATCCTCGTCGATACATGCTCGGTTCCATCTACGATTCTACCAGCACCAGCTCAAGACTCGTAAGAGCAGTTAGCGATCACTGGTCGGAACAGGATATTGCGCAATTCGAGGCGGCCCTCAACGAGTATAGGCCACCCGCGCAGTCCGATTTGACCGGTCCCACAGCTCGTCGGAGTTGGAACCAGCATATTCGCGAGATCAAGCTGGACATGCTTCGGGCATTGCCCAAGAACCGCCTGACAGCCGAGGCGCACCGCCACGTCGAGGAGGAAGAAAGAGCTTTTCCCGACCAAAGCTCTAAGGTCCGCTCAACTGGCGTGCAGGTTGTTCGTGCCATAATGGATGCAAATCAAATCGCACTGGCCTCAGACGAAGACGTGGTCAATGCATTTCGGGCAGTACCGGATGCCTCTGATTGGGACCATCCTCACAATTTCATGATAGGAGGAAACATTGTGGGGGGAAACATTCAACTCTCACGGCAGTTTTCCGAATTCGCGAAGGGGGATCCGGAGCGTGCTATTCGTTTGCTTAGATTAGTCGAGCCCGAAAGTGGCACCCGGGCCGCAGGCTATGCGCTCGAGTCCATGTCTGAGGAGGGCGCACCGGACGAAGTTCTTAAGGTCCTTCTAGACCTTGCCGAGCGAGGTTTCGACGGCGAGGAGTTCCGCATTTCGGTCGGCCGGGCCGTATCGAAACTGGTTGGTCGGGGCATTGCAGTTGGTGACGACATAGTCGCTCTGCTGGATGGTTGGCTTGCGAATCCACTTACAATCAAAATGGCAATCGAAGATTCGGACTCGGACCCCGAAATGTTTACGGTACTGGGCACCGATGATGCCGAACCGAAAGATCAGAATGACAATGTCCATGTCAGCCTACTTTGGGGCATGGGTGCCTTCTCTGTCGTGCCGGGTGGAGACTATCCTGTCCTTGAAGCATTGATTCGGATACGTCTTGCACGCGAGGAATTCGACCAGCTCGACCGGACGTTGCGCGACTATCTGGAACGCAGTAAGGACCCCCAATCATGGAGTCACGTGCTGCGCTTTTTGCCTGCCCTTCATCCCACCGAACCCATTCGAAGGGCTGCAATCCTTGAATCCATCCTTTCAGAAATTCCGGATCTGATCGAATCGAAAGAGGCGGCCTACCTGCTAGCCAACGCCTACTCGTGGAGCCCGAATTTCCCAAATTCCCAGCTCGATCGTTGGCGCGATTCGGGCAGCCGAACGGTACGACAAGCCTATGGCGAGATTGTCGCAGTCGCGTCCCTTATGCGGCCCGATCTCGTCTGGGCTCAAACGAGGCTTCAGGATCTAATTGAGAACCATGAATTAGCGGATGCTCGTGCGGGGGCGGCTCTAACCGCTGCCAACCTTTGGAGTGATGCACACCGACGTTCAAGCGGAAACGGTCTTCTGACGCGCCTGCTGCATGATTCCAACGCCGGTGTCTGGGTGTCCGCATTCGAGGTCTTTCGCTTGGTTGACGAACTGAGACCAGACGCCGCCACGGTTACGCTGCTTACAATTATCGCGGAACGGATCAACGACGCACCGCGTTTGGACGCTACCTTCGTTGTGGAGCGGCTCGCCACCCTACTACCTCATCACGCCTCTTTGGTTGGTCGTGTTGCCGAGGGTCTCATTACCGTTTGGAAGAAGGAGTTAGGCGACATACGAACCAGGACGGCCATTGCCGCACCGCAACTCGTGGACCTCGCCGTCACACTTCACCGATTAGGGTCTGAGACGCGCGAAATCGGAACTCGATTGTTTGAGCAACTCATCGAGATCGACGCGTGGGAAGCTCGACAGACACTGGACCAGATCGACAACAGATTCCAAGTGAAGGCGCCGCGGCGCCCGCGCCTTGCACGGCGCAATCGAGCGAGCCACCGTAAAGAGCGTCGTGTCCTCAACTAAGCTGTCGGACCCTACCTCTTCCCAATCCAACGCACCATATATCCGTGGAACAGGGGGAGTGGCGTTGTGTCTGCTTCATCTTCTCGGACATTCGAATATAGAGGTCGACTTTCGATGTAAGGACTAATGTTCCTTTCCATTTGACCACAAAATCCCGAGCTATAGATCTGTCCAAGAATGTCGCGCATCACCCGTTTGAGATCCTTTCGACCATTTGGAATCCATCCACAGAACAGCTTGAAACACATTATTGCAGTCATATCGACGCGGTCGACATCCTTTGCGACTATTGGAAGCCACCGCTCTACTATGCTCCCAAACGTTTGATTCGCACCGGCGGGAACGGGAAACAGCAAGATCCAGGCTTCAGGATGTTGAACACGCTTCTTATTCACTACATGATCAACGTCTATTTTCTTTAGGTCGGATTTTGATAGACTATATTTTGATGCAACGAGGTCCACAAACGCCTTTCTATGACCTCCATTGTCTCGCCTAACCCACAATTGATGTGTCCAACATTCTCCCGACTTAGTTCGAATCCAACCGGAAATCTCTATCGTTTTCTTCTGATTAGTGCGAATCCTAAGTCCGTGTGTTCTTATCCAATTTTCGGGGATTATGTAGGAAAGTGCCGAAGCCCCCCGTGACGCCTTCGGCACTTTCTTGTAACCTTTCCGTATCTCAAGAGGATACGGGCATGGCACACAAGGCACCTGGAAAGAGCTTCCGCGAAGGCATCAGCCTCGTCCAGATCTTTCGCATGTTCCCCGATGACGCCACGGCCGAAGCCTGGTTCGTCGCCCGTCGGTGGCCGACCGGGGTCGCGTGCCCGCACTGCGGCTCGCTGAACGTCCAGACGGGCGCAAAGCACGCGACGATGCCGTACCGGTGCCGCGAGAAGCAGTGCGCCAAGCGGTTCAGCCCGAAGACGGGGACCGTCATGGAGGGGTCGAAGCTCGGGCTGCAAGTGTGGATGATTGCGACGTACCTCGTCTCGACCAGCCTCAAGAGCGTGTCCAGCATGAAGCTGCACCGCGACCTAACCATCAATCAGCGCTCCGCGTGGTTCCTCGCGCACCGGCTTCGGGTCGCGCTCACGCAGGAAAGTGGTCTCTTCGCCGGCCCGGTCGAAGTCGATGAGACCTACATGGGCGGGAAGCGGGCGAACATGTCAAAGTCGAAGCGCGAAGAGCTCACTGGCCGCGGGGCCGTAGGCAAGACCGCCATCGCGGGGGCGAAGGATCGGGATACGAATCAGGTTCGCGCCCAGGTGGTCGAACGCACCGACAAGCCGACCGTACACGGCTTCGTCGCCGCCCACGTGGCCCCTGACGCCAAGGTCTACACCGACGATGCGTTGGTCTATGAGACCCTTCCGAATCCGCACGAAGTAGTCAACCACAGCGCCCAGGAGTACGTCCGGGGCGATGTCCATACCAACGGTGCGGAGAGCTTCTGGTCGATGCTGAAGCGCGCCCACAAGGGCACCTTCCACAAGATGAGTCCTAAGCATCTCGACCGGTACGTTCAGGAGTTCGCCGCGCGTCACAACCTGCGCGACGAGGACACCATCGACATCATGGCCGCCGTCATCACCGGCATGAACGGCAAGCGCCTGCGCTACGTCGACCTCATTGCCGACAACGGACTGGATTCGGGAGCACGAACGGGTTAGATGTACACCTTGACGACGGAAACTGTGTGCGCGGTCTTGGCACAGAGCCCGTGGGGCAAGCCCGAGAGATGCGTTCGTTTCGACATTCTCCGCTCGCTCGCTACAGTCGAGGAATGCTACCGGGCGGGAATGGAAGAGGAAGAGCGCCTGCGTCGGCTGGCGACTGATACGTGGTATCTCGTGACAAGATCCAAGACGCATTGCCACAAGCAGCGCCCACGAATTGACTTCAGCGCCCAGGCGAGAGGGAAGAAGTGAATGCCTGACAAGCTGAAGAAACTGCCGCGCATCGTGGACGTGGTGGCCCCCACGTACCAGCCGTCGAAGACGGAACTTGAGGAGGACATGCGGGTCCGGGCGACGTTCGAGGAGGCGGTCGAGGCGCTTACCCGGCCCGTGAAAGTGCGCTACATCCCCCGGCCGAAGCGGCGCCCTGAGTGAGGGCGCTTCGGCACTTTCCTACATAATCCCCCAATTTTCCAACAATACTCTATTTCTAAAATATACCGGGACAGGTTCGCCATCTTCAATGAAACAAGAGGCGATGTCTATTCGCATTTGTATGAGCATAGATAGAATGCTGGATGAATAGTCCGGGTCTGCGGAAGTAGTGTCTGTGGTGCGCATGTCGTGCCTCGTAAGTTGGACCGACGGATTCCGCATAACGCGGCTAGAATAGGGATAGTACACGCCGGGGCGTCGTTGATCCAAGTCGGTACATACGTAGATGTGTAGTGCGTATAGGAATCCGAGGTGTCTTGGCTTCGTCTGGGCTGATGACGATGTCCTCGTTCTGAACGCGTTTGCACGGATTGAGTGGTGAATTGCTACGATTCGTGTGCTTCCAGCAATGGTGGAGACGAGTGGCATTCTGCGCATTCGGAAGTCCGTTCAGCTCTTGCCGCGCGGTGAGGCGAAGGTGTTCCATGCGATTCGGTAGTCTTTTTCTCGGTCGGGGCGGGTGAACGGGGCGACGTACTCGATCGGGCGCTGGATCGGGCCGACGGGAAGGGTGTTGTCCGTGATGCGGCGTCGGACCGTGCCGGTTTCGAGGTCCCGGATGTCTTCCCACCCTAGCGCGGTGTTGACAGCGTGTCGGTCGGGGGCGTCAATGGTGTAGGAAGTGTTGCCTCTTTCGGCCTTTCGAGGGAGGCCAACGCCGGGGAGGCCCTTGGAGGCGGTGAAGACGATGCGACCGTTGGCGTCGTACCAGGTATCGGCCTCGTACTGGCGCATGACGGGGAACTGGACGCGGTAGATGGTGAGGAGCTCGTCCAAGGAGAGGTTGAGGGCTTTGGCGGCGAGAACATCTATCTCGACCAGCGCTTGGCGGCGGGAGTAATCGGTGCGAAGCGTAACTTTGCGCGTCCAGGTCGGGGAGAGGCCGGCGAAGAAGGTGGTCGGTAGGCGCGGGTCTGCGCTTGTCCAGGCGTCGGCGTTGAACGCGTCTATGTGGCGGCGTGACGGGTCTTCGGGGAGTGGGGTGTCGCATACCTCTTCCCACAAGTCTAGGTAGTGGATGGTCAGGCACGATAGGCACACGGCTCGCGCACGAAGCGCGTTGCGGATGGACGGGAGGCAGTCGTCGGTGAGGATCGGGAGGCGGTTTAGCATCGCGAGGTTTACATGTCCCGCTCCTGTGCTCTTGATAAAGAAGTCAAGAACGATGGAAACCGAAAGGGCGAAATAGTCGACGCAATGGAATACGTTGCGGAACGCCGTGGCAACAATTGTGTTAATGCTCGCCACTTTCTTGGGAATCAGGGCGGTGCTGAATGTGCGCGACGATGACGAACCGACCATCTCCCGATTCACGACGCGAAAAAAGTCCGTTACGTACTGAGGCTCGGTGTCTCCATCGTATTTCCACGACACCCTGGGGGTTCGAAGCATGTATTCGATCTTGTCGCAACCTGGAACATAGGTCGTACGCGGCAGGTATTCCTTAGGAAGCTGGGTGAGGTCAAGACAGTCGTAGTCGCTACTCTTTTTGCAAAGCTCTCGAGGGGTCTTGAAGAACGGGTTGCCGACCGAGAAGTGCGGACCTGACACCACCAACTCGGAAGGACTTGACGGAAAGCGGATCTGTTTCCGAATCGTGCCGTTTCGTTGGGACATAGTCTCGTGCCAATGCCCTGTTGCCGAGAAGGTACCCTGCAAGGCGGAGAGGCGGTGAGGGTAGTTCGCCAGCCTGCCGACAGCAGTCAGCAACTCGCGGGAGTGTAGCGCTGGCAGCCGTGCTTCGGTTGGTGGAGTGCCCTCGCTGTCGTATAGCGACGCGAACGTTGCTAGGGCAGTCTCATCTAACCGTAGCGCTCGCGAAAGGTGTCCGTTCGTGTTCCATCTGCCCTCTTCATCCTTTAGACCAGGAACGTCGCCGCGCCCATCATGGGCGAATATGGCATCAACCGTCGCTGGCGCGTAGAGATTGGCGATGTGGTCGAATCCCGGCTTGACAAGTTCGCTGCCGTATATGTTTACGCTAAACAATGTACTGTGGTGTATCTCGGCGAACAGTCTCATCTCATTCGAGAACTGAAAATGCGATTTCAGCCGCGAATACACCTCCCGCCGGAACGCGCCACCCTTCGGGTCGTCGTAGATGCCTTCCGGGTGCAGGAAACCGGCCACACCGGATTCGCGGCCGATCATCCAAGCCTGTGGCAGGAAGCACTTGAACAGGTTCGTCTGCTGCTTCGCCAAGACTGGGTAGTTCTGCGTCGAATTCAGGAACGCCTGGGTCGCCTCCGAATCCTCTACATCTGCAATCCAGGCTTCGCGCAGACCGGTATGCCTCTCGAACGCCTCGTCGCGCTCATGCGTCAACTCAGCCGCAGAGTGCTTGTGTAGCGCCAGCGCAGGATCGTAGTCTCCCAGCACCCCGCCTTCCATCCACCTCACCTTAATCCAGGGCGGGTTGCCAAGCACCAAGTCGAATCCGCCGCGTGGGCTGCCGTCACAGCGCTCCCCGTAGAAGACGTCCGCGAATGCGAGCTCCCAATGATGGAAGTGCCGCCGGTTCGCTATCTCGTTCACGAACTTGAGGCGCGGGAATTGCTCGAACAGCTTGTCCAGGTCCAGCATCCCGATCTCGTTGGTGATTCGCTTCGCGATCTCTTGGCCGTGCTCGGTGTACTCTTCACCGAACAGGTCTTTGGTCTGGTTAGGCCCCAAGCCCGGTTGAAAGACCGAGCCTTTAAGCACCAGGCTGACCTCGTTCAGGAATTCGTCCCTCGACGGTAGCTGTTCAGCCTCTCCGATCGGCCAGAACCAGAGGGCGCACCAGTAGTCCATCACGAGCTTCAAGCGCCGATACGGGCTGACCGTGCGGGTTCCTCGGCTGAACACGCCCTGATCGCGAATCTGGTCCTTCCAAACGTTAGTGGATTGGCGGGGTTTGTCCGAGGATTCTTGTCCCCACACGGGCAGGGTGTCCTCCGTCTCCCGCCGGTCGCGGGCAAGCTGCTCGGTGTGCAACGCCCACAGCTCGTCCACGCGGGCGGAGAGAGCTTCCAGCTCGCTGATCTCGTCTGCGGCGAACGGTTGGCAGAACGCCCTCCGCCATTCCCGGATGCGCGCAATGTTGTCGGCCTCGTAGCGCATCGCGGCCTTGTTGCGGTAGTCGGACATCCCGGGGTCTGGCAGGAGGAAGTGGTAGACGGTGCCCGGCCCGGCTTCCGGCACCCGTTCCGGAGCGAAGTTGAACCAGCGGTCACTGCGGCGGTTTCCCTTGTCAAGCTTCCCGCTCTCGTACACCTGACGCCGCGCACCCACCAGCGAGTTGCCGGTCACGAGCTGGTAACCGAACCACGGCACGTGGCCGTCCTTGTGGATGCAGTTCAGCCACAAGGACACCTCGGCCAGCTCGCCCGCGACCGGGTTGAGGTCCACCCCGAACACGTTGCGGTCGGTGATGAAGTGCTTCACCTTTTGAAGCTCGTCCGCGTACTCGGAGTGCGGGATGCGTTTGCTCAACTCGCGCTGGCGGCGGTCCAGGTACTTCTCCGCGAGCTGATTGACGGCCTCGTTCAGGAATGCGGCGGAACCCATCGCCGGCTCGCAGATAGTGAGGTCGAGGATTCGACTCGCCGGCATGTCGTCCGGGATCAGCTCCTTGAGCGCGTACTTGACGACACACCTGGTGAGGCTCTCGGGGGTGTAGTAGCTGGCTGTCTTCTCCCGGTCGCGCCCTGCGAGCCGGTAGATGAACCGGCCCTTGGGATGGACCTTGAGCTTCCGCAGGCCGCCGGTGCCCGATTCGAATACCCGCTCCTCCTGGTTGTACTTGTGCAGCTCGTCGAGGGGCACGAACCAGGCGTTCGCAAGCTCGTCCGGGTCCTTTCCCGCCTGTTTCACTTCATAGAGGTCCTCTTCGGCGAAGAAGCCACGGTAGGAGAGAAGCGCCTCGTACACCGCACCGAGCTGGTTGATGCCGAGCTGGGCGTAGGAGATGCGGCCGCGGCGGCGGTTTCTGCCCCTCGCCGGGCGGGTGAGGGATATCAGGCGGATGACCTGCTGAAGGACTTCGTTGCGAAGTTTCACGGAATCGAGCAGCGGCATCGCAGCCTCGCGAAACAAGGCGCTGTCGAGGGGGCGGATCTGGAACGTGTTGTGGAGTGAACCGGCAAGGACGTTCGGGTCGCCGCCGTCGAAGCCTGCCCGGATCAGCCGGAACAGGGTCTGCACGCTCTCGTGGATGTACCAGCCGTTCAGGGACTCACTGCCGGTGAGGCGCACGAGCTCGAGATCGCGCAGATGCTCCAGGCTGTAGCCCTTGCGATACGGTTCGGCGTTAACGGGGGCATACCCGAGCTCTGGACGCGCCTCGATGTAGAACAGGAAGAGCAGGCGGTACATGTAGCGCAGGGCTTCCCGGCCCAACTGATCGGCGAGCTTCTTGTCGTCGTGGCCGTACACCCGCTCCTTGCGGACCTCGCGCAGGTACCGGATGGCCTCGTTGCCGATGAGCTCGATGCACTCTCGGAGCGCATGCTTGAGGTCCGTCGAGACGGCGAAGGCGTGCTTGTGGCTGTTGTCGTCCAGGGTGTCGTGCAGGCTCATGCCTTCAGCGGGGAGGAGACAGTCGCGGTGGAGGAGGGCGGCGGTCGCCTGCAGGGTGGGTGCCTCGCGCCGGCCCAGGATGTCGTCGAGAACGAATCGCAGCAGGCGGTTGTGGGTCCATTTGCCCCGTTCGAGCAGCAGGACCTGCCGGGGAGCCAGGAGCATCACCCACCGCGCGGGGTTCCGATGTCCGAAGATGCGGCGGGTGATGATGTCGTCCCAGGTTTCCTCCAGCAGCGATGCTGGCGGCGGGGCCTCGCCGTGGTACTGCGCCCTGTGAGGCCGGAGCGAAAGGGGGTCTTCGTTTTCCCCGTCCGGGTCGTAGGCGCCGAGGACGAGAAGCTGCGCGGTGCCGTGCCGAATGCCGGCGGTGTGTAGCACGGGTATCTCGTCCCCGTCGTCCCGGCGGTCGCTCCGACCAGCCACATCGTCCAGGGGGTAGTTCGCGGGTTCGAATTCGTAGCCGAGCGTGGTCAGGAGCAGGCGGAACCAGTCGCGTTGCAGCTCGATGCGGGCCTGGTTCCGCCGCTCACGGCCGAACTCGTGCCGGAACTTGAGGTAGGGCCGGGCGAGGTTGCGCAGGGCCTGGTCGGGCGTCCGTGCTCCGTTCGCGTCTTCGGCGGCGGATTCGCGCCAGCGGGCGGTCGTCGCCTGGATGTCGTTGGCGAAGAGTTCCGCGAGGTAATGGTGGCTGTAGAACTCGTTCTCGTTCTGGATACCGGTGAAGCTGGCGGGCATGGCGGGCGGCCGGCTAGCTTCCAATCAGTCGTCCGGCCTGCCACGTGGCGGGCCGGCCAGTATTGGCGCGGGGGCGAGCGTTCATCCTGCCCGCGCCGCAACGCGTCCGCACCTTGCGTCAGGCAGGCGCAGCGCCATTGGCGTTCAGCATCTCAAGGAAGCCGCCGCCCCTGAAGGTTCCGGCGAGTTGCTGAAGGGACACTTGGCGACCCCCGTAATAATCTAGAACTGCGTCGCCCAGCGACTCGACCGCGAGTGCATAGAAGCGATCGCCGTCGCCATCCAACGCGTCCTTCATGGCCGCGAAATTCCGGTGGGAGATTTCGTCAACCGCGACCGGTGGTTCCGCCCGGAGCTCGCGGCCGATCACCATGGCGAGGTGGTGCGAGGCATAGGGGAGGAAGTCAGGTGGCGCCGCCATCCCCTCACGGCGCCTTCTCTCCACTATCCGGTATATGTGCGTCGCGAGCAGCGCCTGGGCCGCATTCAGGTCCCTGAAGATCGTGTCGTACAGCTTTCCGAAATGCTCGCGACGCCGGAACTTGGCCTGATGTGGCCTCTCCCGCCACACCGCGAGCACGGCCTCCGCGACCATGCCGCTCGTTACCGTGTCGGCAGCGACCCCAGAATCGTCTCGATGGCGCTTGTAGGTGTAGCCCAACTGCTCCATGCCGAGCGCCAGCGCCTGTTGCAGTTCGTCGTTGGAACGCAAGTCGCGAAGGTCCACCGGACTCTGGCTGTTCGTCGCCCTAGTGATGTCTCCAACGACTTCTCTCGATTCGTCGGGCAACTGGTAAATCCTGATGAGAACGGAGGATTCGCCCCCGCACGCGCGGTTGTCGCTCAGCGTCTGGTGGATCGTCTTGCAGGTCTGTCCCCCGTTGACGATTTGCAGGTTCCGAAGCTGCACCTGATGGTCGGCCCGTTGCAAAGCATTGAAGTCGAAGCGATCGCAGATGACGGTGATGCCGTTGTTGTAGAAATAGAAATTGGGAGACCGGTTCGGATCCAGAAGGGTGTCGCGGATTTCCGTGTTAATCCGGTTGGTGTGTCCCAGGAAGCGACGGACATTGCGTTCGAGCAATTGATCGCCGTGCTCCTCGAACAGCCGATGGAGCTCGTGAACGGAGATCCTTCCGAGCAGCACGCGCTTGAAACTGAGGTCTTCGGTGACGATTCCGCCGCTCAGCGCGAGAACGGTGTCGATGTGCGGTCCGCGTTGCAGGGACCGGACGATGGCGTCGTGGTTGAAGTGCAGTACCTCGAGCTGTTCACCGTAGACCTGCTTGGCCTCCCGTACCCAGCCCTCCGCCTGCTCGGTCCATCGGGCGCCGTTGTTGCAGAGAACCAGCCGGACGGTCGGAATGTAGCCGTCGAGAATCAGCGAACGGATCTCCGCGATTGGCGGGGCGATTCTCTCGTTCAATGCCACGTCCCGGTAGGGATCGAATAACACTTCGATCGTCCGGAGCGAGGCCTGCAGTCCGTTCTCCGGGAAGTTCGCCGTGCCGCGCAGGTCCCTGACCTTGTACTTGCCCTGGAAGACCGTCACGACGAAGTCGCCTTCCTCGACGTCGCCGATGTAGAGACCGTCCACGCCGGCATCGTTGCCGCCGTCCGTCAGCAGCTCGATTGCGTCTTCCAACGGCAAATCGAGGGCCGTGGACATGCAAAGGACCACGAACGCGGCCGACTTGCGCCGGTCCTCGTCCGGCCACGGGAACCATTCCGGGTGGGCTTCGACCATGCCGGCGACCCGGAGGTCGACGATGCTGGCGTTGATGTTCGTCGTCTTGCTCCTTTGTGGCGCGAGGCCGGGGTTCGGGGACCCATTCGGTGGGCGCGACAGTACCACCGACACCCCGGATCGTCACCCGCACCCGCCGTGATGCGGCCGCGGGCGCCCTTCCGCAGAACGGGCCGTGAGGGTCAGCCCGCGAGCGGAGCCATCGCGCAGACGACCCTGATCCACGGGTGGGGTTCGGTGGTCATGGTCTCCTCGATCCACCTGACGTATTCGTCGTGGACCTCCATGACTTCCTCGCGGGCTTGCTCGCCCCGGTGCCGTTTGAACCGTTCCACCTGATCGGATTGAGGGAAGTCGATCTCCAACTGACGTAGCCGGCGGTCCCGGAACTCGTCCAGGGCTCTCACTTCGTCCTCGAGCTTCGCGTCAATGGCCCTTTCGAAGACGTTGCGGCGTTCGATGAAGTGTTCGCGGGCTCGGGTGACGGCGGCCGGAAGGAGACTCGAGAGCGCAGCCACGTCCGCGGGCTGCTGCTGGTTGGGGATTGCCCGATGGCCCAGACCGGTCCGCTCGAGCAGTTCGCCGAAGGGAATCAACTCCGGTCTCTCGCCGTCGCGAAAGGAGACGGCGATCCACTCATGGACAAGGGGATGGCTCTTCTGGTTGGGTACCAGGCCGGAGAAGACAAACACCGCCTCGTCCGTCACTAGACCGGGTACGCCGGAAAGAATCGGCGCTTCGGAGCGGCCGAATGCGGCCAGCATCCGGTCGTTCAGCCAAGCGACGACGGGGCTCAGACGCCACAGGTAGTGCACGGGCGGCCAGGTCGATTCCGCCCGGCGGCTCTCGACGATTGCCTCGGACATGCGGCGCCGGCTGGTGGTCAGGATGAAGCGGCGGCTGTCCGGGAGGACCTCCGGCGGCAAGTAACGGTAACGGGCGACCAGATCGTCCGGCGCGTCAAGGGTCAGGGTTTCGGAATCGGCGTCGACCCGAAAACGAAGTCGGGCGGACTCGGCGGAGGATCCGCCTTCGCTGTTGGCATGACCGCGACTCGTCTGGAGTCGATGCAAGGCCGCCTCGCAGTAGTCGAGCTCGCCTCGGAAGAGAGAGAGTGGAGGAGGCGGCAGCTTGGCCGGCAGTGTCTCGGGTTCGCCGCCATCCGGTTGCAGAAACATTGCGAGCAGGCCTTCGCCTTTGTTCGGCCCCGCGGTCAAGCGGCCATCCAGGCGGCCTTTGAAGTCGGCGGCGGATTCGCCGCTCGCGATGGCTCGCCCGGTGAACTTCTCTTCCTCGTCGGTGTCGTGTACGTCCATGAACACCGACGGGTCGCCGATGTTCTTGTAGGCCTGTTCGTCCTTCTCCACCAGCACTTCGAGGATGCGAGTGTCGCCCCGAATCGTCGGATTGACGCTCTCGGTCACCAGGTAGACGATTGTTGGCGTGGCGGTCTGGCCATAGCGGTCCACCCGGCCGTTGCGCTGCTGAAAGACCATCAGCGACCACGGCAGGTCGAAGTGGATCAGGCGGTGGCATTGGTAGTGAAGGTTGATGCCTTCGGAGGCGACATCCGAGCAGAGCAGGAGCCGCACCGGGCGTTGGGCGTTGCCGAAGTCTTCCACGATGCGCTGTTGTTCGATGTCGCTCATCGCGCCGTGGAGTGTCTCGATCTGATCGGGTTTCAGCATCAGATCCGCGCCGAGGTGTGTCTTCAGCCAGTCCATCGAGGCGATGCGTTCGGTGAAGATGACGAGACGGTCTTCCGGGTCGGTGGGCTGCCATTCGAACGGCTGCCCGTCCTGGATTGCCGCAAGCAGCGCCTGGTACTTGGAGTATGTAGCGGGGGTGATCCCTTCGAGCGCGGCGTGGAGCTTCCGCAATCCGGCGACCTCGGCTTGTCGCGGCGAGATGTCGTCACCGTCGGCTATCCGGCGCTCCTGCCGTTTGATGCGGTCGGTCAAGGTTTCGATACAGGCCGCCGGGCTTGAAAAGAGGGCCTTTTCCAACGTTACGGCGAACAGGTCGCGGCTCGCGGTGTCGGGGCGGTGCCCGGCAATCCGAACGGCCAGCAACGCGTCGTACGCCACTTCCTCCGCTTCCGAAGCACGGCACTGCCGCGGGCACACCTCCCGGTCGCTGAACGCCTCGCGCACCTGCTCCTGCACGTCCTTCTTGAAGCGGCGGATGACCAGACCCGGCCGGAAGTCGTCCTTCATGTAGTGTTCCGGGTCGGAGATCGCCGTCGCGTCCAGCATGTTGACGAGGCTCGCGAAGCTGCGCGCCTTGCCGTCGTGCGGGGTGGCCGAGAGCATGATGAGCGTATCGGATTGCCTCGCCAGAAGCTTCGCAAGGCGGCTGCGCAGGGAACCCGTCCCCCGGTCGGCGACGTTGTGTGCCTCATCGATGACGATGATGTCCCACCTCGCCTGTTCAAGGTAGGTCCGGTACTCCGCATCCTGCTTCAGGGTGTCAATGGAGATGATGGCCTTGTCGTAGTAGTAGAAGGGGTTGTAATTCGTCGGGATTCGGCTGCGTACCCGCTGAATGCCGATGGAATCCAGGCGGGTCAGGGGAATGGTGAACCGGTTCCAGAACTCCTTCTGAAACTGAGTCAACATGCTCTTGATGGCGAGGACGAGAATGCGCCGCCCGCGCCCCCGGGCGATGAGCTCGCTTACCAGGATGCCGGCCTCCAGCGTCTTGCCGAGGCCGACGGCATCGGCGATCAGGATGCGCTGGCGGGGCCGTGCGAGGGCCAGGCGGGCCGGCTCGAGCTGATAGGACACGTCGTCCATGGCGGCGGTGTGCCCCACATGGATACTCGCGTCGCTCGGTACGGCCTGACGAAGCTGGCTCTCCATGTAGAGGATGCTGTCGGTGAACTGGGCGGAGTCGTCGGGGACGAGCCGCGTCTTCGCCGGGTCGAGCACCTCGATGGCGGGCTCCAGGGCGGTGAGAAAGACGGCTTCGCGTCCCCGTACGAGCTCGGAAACCCCATCGCAGACGATCTGGTATCCCCCGGGTGCGTGATCCGCGCGGCGGACAATCCATTCCGCGTCCCGCACGACGACGCGTGCGCCGGGGGTCGGGATCAAGGGTTGTCGGTCTGGCACTGAATTCATGACGGGTGGCATCCGCCGAAGTCACTCCGCCGAACGAACGCGTCCGGGGTGACCGTCTCGTCTGGCATGTTTCGTCGCCCGTTGAAATCGGATGAGAAGCGGGCGTGGCACCGCCGTACAGATGCGGCTCGTTGCCCGTTCACTGCGCTAGCTCACAGGATGTGGAACTTGCGAACATCGCCGGAGAGGGTACCGAAGTCCGGGTTGGCGTTCATTGGGCCGGAGGTTGTCGCGCGCGCCTTTGTGCCGTGTCGAGCCTCAGCCGAATCTCGCGAGCCGCCGCTTCGGCGTCCCAGATGCAGCGCCAGGCCGGAATTCGAACGACCTCCCAACCGGCTCCGGCCAGGATCCGGTCGCGGGCGATGTCCTGCCGCCGCAGCTTGCCCCTCGCATCGGTGTGATGGTCACCGTCGACTTCGACATTCAGCCGTACGCCCTGCTCCAGTAGCGCGAAGTCGAGCTCGTATCCCTGGATGAATAGCTTGGCGCTTGGATGCATTCCGGCGTTTCTCATCGCCGCGAGCAGCCGTGCTTCGGACTCGCTGTCGGTTCGGAACTTGGCCGATGGCGAGTGTTCGGCCTCGTCGTCGCGTGTCTGTGCCTCGACGAGGTACGAACGCAGTGACGCGAGAGTGGGACTCCCCGCGGCACCGATCTCCGGATGACCCAGGACCATGAGAGATCTCCTGGCGCGGCTGACCGCAACGTTGACGAGATTTCGTTCCCGCTCCACCCAGGATGCGGTTCGTGTTGCGATGCCGGGCGCAAGCACCGCCGAAAAGATGATTGCGTCGCGTTCCGCGCCCTGAAACCTGTGCGCCGTCCCGCACTCGAAGTCCGCCTCGGTCAGAGCCTCATCGCCAAGCAGTGGGTGTCGGTGTGCGAGGCGGCGAATGAGCAGCGCCTGCGCCGCGAACGGTGTCACCACGCCAACGGACCCGCCGACATCGTGAATCCAGTCGGCCAGCATGCGGACCGCGGCCTCTGCTTCCGCGGCGTTCACCCAACTCCCGGTCTCGCCTCTGCGGGCCTCGCCACGGACATCGAACCAGCCGATGCTTCTTTCACCGGACGGCATACCGGCGGTGTCGGTCAGAACGGTGAGTGCTCCCTGATAGAACTCGCGATTGAACCACCGGCGATGTACGGATGGCTGCGATAGTGCTCGTCGAGAACGACCGGTTGCCCTTCCTCGCGTTCGGCGACGCATTCGAATGCGCGATAGGTCGAGCCTTCCTTGTAGTGAAGTCCGCGGTCCACGAGATCGTTGTCGTCCAGGCGTTCGCTCGCCGCAATCGCCCGCAACCGCCTGTCCGGGAGGGTCACGATCGGCGTGAGCTGGTTCGGGTCGCCGATCACCGCGAGCCGCTTTGCCCGGTATGCCAAGGGGAGTGCCACGGCAAGGCTGCACTGGCTGGCTTCGTCGATGATCGCGAGGTCGAAGAGCCGCGGTTCGAGAGGGAAGTTGCGTTGCATGGACAGCGCCGTGCAAGCCCAGCCGCGCGCATGTCGGAGGCACCTCCGGAGCGTCTTCGCGAAGGGGCTCCCTCCCGGATTGACGCGGCTCAGCGCCTGAAGAGCGCTCTTCCCGCCTCTGAACCCCGCCCCGACCGTTTCGAACGCTGCCGCCTTGCTTGCCGTGGACCATTGCTCGGCGGCTCGACGCACACTCGCATCGGGGTCCCCAATCCGGTCCTCCGTCGCTGACAGGTCGTTCATCAACGCGACTCGCTCCTGATCGATGGCCGCCCAGCGAGCGAGGACGTCAAGGGGAACACCCGGGTCTTCGCATCCAACCGATCTGAGCACACGTCGCCGCCGCCAACGGCGGAAGAACCATGCGCGCTGGACCCGTCGCGCCCGGCGCTCGACCAACTCGGAGTCAAGGTCGAGGTCCGGAGCTCGGGCCCGTTTCCAGACCACGCGGGCTTGTCTCTCCAGAGATTCCACGGATTGGGCGAGCTTCCAGTTCAACTCGCCCACCTTGGCAAGATCCGCTGACAGGCGGACCCAGCGCTCCGCAGTCTGCGCGAGCGCTGCACGAGCGTGCGCTTCCCGCGCAACGCCTTTCAGGTCATCACTCGATTCCTCTTCCTCGGTGGCAGCGGCAATAGCCTCCGCGGCCCGCCCTGCCAGCGCCTCGCGGTCCTGCCGCCGCCCGGTGCGAAGCAGCATTCCGGAGCAGATCTCGTTTGCTCGCTCGACGGCCACGTCCACGGCGCGGTTGTTCGTCGAGGCGACGAGCACCGTCTCTCTATCGAGCCAGGCGTTCGCGACAGCGTTCACCACGAGCTGGGTCTTGCCCGTGCCGGGCGGGCCGGTCACGACGGTCAGCGGTTCGCGCCGGAGACGGTCGAGGGTGAGTTCCTGAGAGTCGTTGCAAGGCAGGGGGGCGGCGAGCCGTTCCGTCGGAGACCGGCGTACGGGCTCGCCGACAGCCGGCCAGTCCGGAATGAGGCACGCCGCCGGCGTCTTCAGCCAGTCCCTCCGATGGGCCAGCTTTTCAAGTTCGTCGAGGAGGGAACCGTAGGCGTTGCGGCCGTCGCCGGTGGCGACCCAGATGGCGGTGTTGTGCAATCCAGGAGAGCCGTTGCACCGGCGTTCGAGCGAGTGCGGGTCGAGGTCGGATATGACCCTTACTCCGAGAACACGTGCGATCGTTCGCGCGAGGCGCACGAGAGACGGAGCGTCTCCAAAGGGGAGTCCTTCGCCCACGACGGCATCGATCTCGTCCTTCATGGACAGGTCGAACAGCTCTCCGGCAACGATCGAGAGATTGAACTCTGGCTCGGACTCCGCATGGCCAATCCACTTGTCGTCGCGCCGTTCGGGTCGGACGGAAACCACGAATAGTGGCGCGATCATCGGTTGGCGCCGCCGATTCATCGCAACCAGTGTCGGCCATCCGTAGATGAACGCGGAATGGGGCTCCGAGTCGTCGAGTCGTCTGCTCAGCCTTGCCGGAAACGGTGCCCGGTCGTGGTCGCCGATGACCAGGACTTCGGACTCGGCGTCATGCGGAAACCAGCTCTCTGAATTCCGGAAACTCGCGAGCGTGTCGGCCATTTCGGCAAGGACGCTCTTGCTCAGGTACCGGCAGAGCCTTGCCCATCGACCCTGTGGATCATCTGTCGAAGTATCAGCGTCCGACGGCACGCTCAGCGCCAGTACGCATCCCTGGCACCAGACGGCACTTCTCGTCGAGGGCGACCAGTGCGCTCGGGTCCCCTTCGGAAGTTCGGTACCGCAGGTACGGCAATCGTTGCCGTACTTCAGCTCGATGAGTTTCAGATCTTCGGGGACCTCCGGCTGCCGTGCGTGTTTCGGGGCTGGTTTGGAACGATGCGAATCGTTTGGTGGGCCGCGATTCGTTCCTCTTGCGTGACTCATGTCTTCAGAACCGACCATCAATTATCAGCCGTGTGTGCATCGGTCGTAGGGCTCGTCGTCACCGCTCACGCGGGATGTTGGTCAACTCTGTCGATACGCCGAATACGGACGACAGAGCACTGCGACGATACAAGATTGTACGACGGTGTTCGATGGAGCCGAACGCAGAGAAATAACGCAGCGTCGGTGGTGATACCAGAGCGCTTCGGGGCGCCGACTGGTACGTGAGGTCACTGACTGGTCGGGCGACGGGACTTCGGGGGGAGTCTCTGCCCGCATATGGAACCTCTTCCGACATCGGTCGTGTGGTTTGCACCATTTCAGGGCGCAACTTCTGTTTATGCACCTAAATGGTGCAAAATGACGAGTGGACCGGTGCAATGGCGCCGACCCGGGTGCCGGCGGCCAGGCATACGGAACGGCCCGGCGCAGGCGCGGACGCAGGTTCGCCGGCATCCTTCCCTCGGCGAACCGAGTGCGCCGGGTATTGGCACGGTTCCTGCTGCACCTCGGGTGAACCCCCGCGTGTGAAGCATGCGGCCGCCCGGGGTGGCCGCGGAGGAGCAAGACATGGCAATGCCAACCGACGTCATCAAGATGATCCGGGACGACGACGTGAAGTTCGTGGACCTCCGGTTCACGGATACCCGCGGCAAGGAACAGCACTCCACGGTGCCCGCATCGGTGGTCGACGATCGATTCTTCGAGATCGGGAAGATGTTCGACGGCTCGTCGATCGCCGGCTGGCGAAGCATCGACAAGTCGGACATGGTGCTGATGCCCGATCCCGGAAGCGCCGTCCTCGACCCGTTCCGCGACGACTCGACCCTCATCGTGCGCTGCGACGTGCTGGAGCCCGCCACCATGGAAGGCTACGACCGCGATCCGCGCACCATCGCCAGGCGGGCGGAGGGGTATCTCAAATCGACGGGCATAGCCGATTCCGCCCTCTTCGGACCGGAGCCCGAGTTCTTCATCTTCAACGACGTGCGCTTCGGAGACGGGATCAACCATTGCTTCTACGAGATCAAGTCCTCGGAAGGGGCGTGGGACTCCGAGTGGGAGGGGAACCGCGGGCACCGGATCCGGCTGAAGGGCGGCTACTTCCCGGTGCCTCCGGTGGACTCCCTGTTCGACGTCCGGTCGGCCATGTGCCTCACCCTGGAGCGGGTTGGACTCGAGGTGGAGATGCACCACCACGAGGTGGGCACCGGCGGGCAGGCGGAGATCGGGACCGGCGCCGCGACCCTGGTCGCGAAGGCCGACCAGGTCCAGATGCTCAAGTACGTGGTGCACAACGTCGCCGATTCCTTCGGCATGACCGCGACCTTCATGCCCAAGCCCATGGTGGGAGACAACGGCAACGGCATGCACGTGCACCAGTCGCTCGCCAAGGGCGGCCGGAACCTCTTCCCCGGGGACCTCTACGGAGGGCTCTCCCAGGAGGCGCTGTGGTACATCGGCGGGGTCTTCAGGCACGCCCGGGCCCTCAACGCCTTCACGAACTCCGGCACCAACTCCTACAAGCGGCTCGTGCCGGGCTTCGAGGCGCCGACCCTGCTCGCCTACTCGGCGACGAACCGGTCCGCCTCGGTCCGGATACCCTTCGTGCACGACCCCGACTCGGCCCGGATCGAAGTGCGGTTCCCCGATTCGAACGGCAACCCCTACTTCACCTTCGCGGCGATGATGATGGCGGGGATCGACGGAATCGCGAACCGGATCGATCCCGGCGACCCGATCGATCGCGACCTCTACGAGCTCAGCCGCGAGGAGGAGAGGAGCATTCCCCGCATCTGCGCGACGCTCCCCGAGGCGCTCGACGAGCTCCACGAGGATCGGGAGTTCCTCACCGCTTCAGGGGTCTTCAGCGACGACATGATCGATGCGTACATCGATCTCAAGATGGAGGAAGTGGACCGGATGCTGATGGCCACTCATCCGTGCGAGTTCGACATGTACTACAGCCTGTAACCGGACCGGCCGGGGGCGGCCGGGGGCGGCCGGGATCGGCCGGGATCGGCGAAGTCGCGCCGCCCGGGCTCGGCCGCCCCGAACGAGGAGGTGCATGCACGCGGTCCTGCGGCAACGCGTCCTGGAGAACATGAGCACGGCGGTGGTCGTGCTCGACGACCGGTTCCGGGTGGTCGCCCTCAATCCGGCCGCGGAGACGCTGCTCGAGACGAGCGCGCGGCAGAGCGTCGGGCAGCCCTTCGCCCGGGTGGCGCGCGGCGACGAATGCGCGGAGCTCGCGGGCCGGGCCCTCGCCGGCGGCCGGGCGTGCATCGAGCGGAACATGCGGCTCGGGCGCCGGTTGGTGGACTGCACCGCGACACCGCTCGGCGAGGACGAGGACGGGGGGGTGCTCCTCGAGATGGCGAACGTCGAGAACTATCAGCGCATGAGCCACGAGGGCCGGCTGTTGACCCAGAGCGAATCGGTGGAAGCGGTGGTGCGGGGGCTCGCCCACGAGATCCGGAATCCCCTGGGGGGGCTCCGCGGGGCCGCCCAGCTCCTCGAGCGCGAGCTCGCGGCAAGGGATGCGGGCGAGCTCGCGGAGTACACCGGGGTCGTCATCTCCGAGGCGGATCGCCTGAGCCTGCTGGTCGACAGGCTGTTGATGCCGGATGCGCCGGTGGCGCACGAGCCCATCAACCTGCACCGCGTCACCGAGCACGTGTGCGCCCTCGTCGAGGCGGAAGCCGCGCCGCGCGTCACGGTCGCGCGCGACTACGACCCGAGCATTCCGCCGCTGTTGGGGAGCTTCGACCAGCTCGTGCAGGCGGTGCTGAACGTGGTGAGGAACGCCATGCAGGCCAAGGGCGATCGAATCGTGATCCGTACCCGCGTGGTCCACCAGGCGCACATCGGCCGCCGCCAGCATCCCCTCGCGGGACGCATCGACGTGATCGACAACGGTTCGGGCGTGCGTCCGGACCTTGCCGAGGCGGTCTTCTACCCCATGGTGAGCGGACATGCCGAGGGCTCCGGGCTGGGACTGCCCATCGCCCAGTCGCTCGTGAGCCGCCACGGCGGGATCATCGAGCACGAGCGCGAGGCCGGCGAAACGACGTTCTCCATCCTGCTTCCCATCACGGCGCCGCAGGGATGACGACCCGACCGGAGGCCGAGATCTGGGTGGTCGACGACGACCGTTCGATCCGGTTCGTGCTGGAGAAGGCGCTCGTCCGGGCGGGTCTGCGGGTACGGACGTTCGAGGCCGGAGATGCGGCCCTCTCCGCCCTTGGTTCCCGCCGGCCCGACGCTCTGTTCTGCGACGTGCGGATGCCCGGCACCGACGGTTTCGGCGTGCTTTCGAAGCTCGCCGAAGACCATCCCGAAGTGCCCGTCGTCATGATGACCGCGTACTCCGATCTCGACAGCACGGTGTCGGCGTATCGAGAGGGGGCATTCGAGTTTCTGGCCAAGCCGCTCGACATCGACGAGGTCGTGTCCGTCGCCGAGCGGGCGGTGGCGAGCGGCTCCGGCGCTGGCTCCGGCTCCGGTGCGGGAGCGGGAGCGGGAGCGGCGGAAAGCGAGCGCCCGCCGGCGAAGATCGTGGGGTCCGCCTCGGCCATGCAGGAGGTGTTCCGGGCGATCGGCCGCCTGTCGCGCTCCACCGTCACCGTGCTCATCACCGGCGAGTCGGGGACCGGGAAGGAACTCGTCGCCCGCGCCCTGCACGAGCACAGCCCGTGCTCGAACGGTCCCTTCATCGCGGTCAATACCCCGGCCGTTCCCCCCGAGCTGCTCGAGTCGGAGCTCTTCGGCCACGAACGGGGCGCGTTCACCGGGGCGCATACCCGCCACCGCGGGCGGTTCGAGCAGGCGCACGGGGGCACCCTCTTTCTCGACGAGATCGGAGACATGCCGGCCGAGCTCCAGACGAGGCTGCTGCGGGTGCTGGCCGACCAGGAGTTCTACCGGGTGGGCGGGCACACCCCGGTGCGGGTCGAGGTGCGCATCATCGCGGCCACCCACCAGGACCTCGGGCAGCGGGTGCGCGACGGGAGGTTCCGCGAGGACCTGTTCCACCGGCTCAACGTGATCGGAGTGCGCGTGCCGGCGTTGCGGGAACGGCGCGGCGACGTCGTGACGCTGGCCCGGCACTTCCTGGCCGAGGCGGCCGCCGAGCTCGGGGTCGAGCGCAAGGTGCTGCTGCCGGAAACCCAGGAGCACATCGCCGGCCTGACCTGGCCGGGGAACGTGCGCCAGATCGAGAACACCTGCCGCTGGTTGACGGTGATGGCCGCGGGGCGGGAGATCCGCGCCGGCGACCTTCCTCCCGAGCTGCGGGCGCCCGACGGTGGGGCCCAAGGTGGAACCGAGAGCGGAGCCGAGAGTGGAGCCGACGGGGGAGCGGGGGAGGGCGCGCACGCCGCCGAAGGGGGCTGGGAGCGTGCGCTCGCCCGCTGGGCGGACGAGCGGCTGCGGGCGGGAGATACCAGGCTCATGGACGACGCCGGGCCCCGTTTCGAGCGTGTGCTCATCGACGCCGCCCTCCGGCACTGCAACGGACTCCGGCACGAAGCGGCCCGGCGGCTCGGCTGGGGACGCAACACCCTCACCCGCAAGCTCGCCCGCGGGAACGGCTCCTCCCCCGGCGGGGAGTGATCGGTCGGCCCGCGCGCCCGGCCCGCGCGAACATTGCAGGACCGTAACGATCGGGAAAGAGAGCGGTAAGGGTTGGCGGCGTAGGGTTCGGTCCACTCCCCACGAGTGCGGGGCGTTTCGAACCGAGTCATTGCGCTGGAGGTAATGCCGCCATGAAACTATCCACCATCATTCCACACCGGGGCGCAATCGCCCTGTTCACCGCGGGCGCTCTCACCGGCGCGGTCGTTCTCGGCGCCGCCGAGTCCGCGGCCGTCGGGCAGAACTCCGCCGTATCGACCTCCGGACCCACCGGATCCGCCGGACCCATCGGAGAGCTTGCCGCCCCGTCGCCCTTCGGCTTCGCGGACCTCGCCGAACGGGTCCAGCCGGCAGTGGTGTTCGTCACCGTCGAGAAGCCGGTCGCCGCCTCGGCCGGACTGCCCCGGCCGCCGTGGCTCGAGAAGGCTCCGTTCGAGCGGTTCTTCGAGCGGCAGCCGTCCGCGCCGGACCCCCGGGTGCACGTCGGCTCGGGTTTCTTCATCGACGGGGAGGGCCACATCGTGACGAGCGAACATGTGGTCGCCGATGCGACGGAGATCTCCGTCACCCTGCACGACGGCACCCGTCACGAGGCACGGGTGGTCGGGCGGGATGCGCGGACCGACCTCGCGGTGCTCGAGATCGAGAGCGACGGCTCGTCGCCCTGGCTTGCCTTCGGCGACGACGCCGACGCGCGCGTCGGCGACTGGGTGGTCGCGATCGGCAACCCGTTCGGCTTCGGGGGCACCGTCACGGCCGGGATCCTGTCCGCCCGGGGGCGCGATATCCGGGCCGGCGGAAACGGTGATTTCCTGCAGGTCGATGCTCCCATCAACCGCGGGAGCTCGGGCGGGCCGCTGTTCGACACCCGTGGCCGGGTCATCGGGGTCAACGCCGCGATCTATGCTCCCGCCGGGGGCAATGTCGGGATCGGCTTCGCGGTGCCCGCCTCCATCGCCGCCCCGGTGATCGCCGAGCTCATCGAGGAGGGCAAGGTCTCGCGCGGCTGGCTCGGGGTTTCCCTGCAATCGCTCACTCCCGGGATCGCGGAGAGCCTCGGGATGGAAACGGCGGCCGGCGTGCTCGTGGCCGACGTCGCACCGGACAGCCCTGCCGCCCGTGCCGATATCCGTCGCGCCGACGTGGTGACCGCGGTCGGCGGCCGGCCCATGGAGGACGGCAGGGCGCTGGCCCGCGAGATCGGAGCGATGGAGCCCGGGGACGACGTGGTGATTACCGTCGTTCGCGACGGCGAGCCGCTCGAGATCCGGGTCGAGCTCGCCGGTTGGCCGAGCGCCGGGGAAGAGGCGGTGAGCGAAGCGCCGGAAACGGGGCCCGCTTCCGGACCGCGACTGGGCGCGTATCTCGAGCGCAGGGAAGGGCAGCTCGTGGTCGCCGGGGTGCGCCCCGACAGCCCCGCCGCCGAGGCGAGGCTGCGCCGCGGAGACGTGCTGCTCAGCGTCGACAACGCGCCGGTCGCCGAGAGCGCCGACGTGCAGCGGGCGCTTCGCAAGGCGGCCGACGGCGGACGCGAGCATGCGTTGCTGCTCATCGAGCGGCGCGGTCAGCCGCGCTTCGTGGCAGTGCGTATCGAGATCGCATAGTCTTCCGGGGGACCGGAGAATACGGCCATGATGCGGGCGCTCATCATCGAGGACGACGAGGTCGTGGCGAGGTTCATCGCCAAGGGCCTCCGGCAGCATGGATACCTCGTTGATGTCGCCCGCGATGGCCGTGACGGCCTGTTCCATGCCCTCGAGCAGGCTTACGACGTGATGGTCGTCGATCGGATGCTGCCCGGCCTCGACGGCCTCTCCGTGCTCAAGACCGTCCGGTCGGCCGGAAACACCACCCCGATACTGATCCTGAGCGCCCTCGCGGAGGTCGACAACCGGGTCGAGGGCCTTCGGGCCGGCGGCGACGACTATCTCACCAAGCCGTTCGCGTTCAGCGAGCTGATCGCCCGCCTGGAAGCGTTGCAGCGCCGTCCCCGCAGCGGAGTCGCGACGCACACGGTATACCAGGCGGGCGACCTCGAGCTGAACCCGCGGCGCCGGACGGTCACCCGGGCCGGCGAGCCGATCCGGCTGCTGCCGCGGGAGTTCTCGCTGCTCGAGTACCTGATGCGGCATCGAGGGCAGGTGGTCACGAGGACCATGCTGCTGGAGAACGTCTGGGACTACCACTTCGACCCCCAGACGAACGTGGTGGACGTGCACGTCTCCCGGCTCCGGGCGAAGGTGGACCGGCCGTTCTCCGAGCCGCTCATCGAGACGGTGCGGGGAGTCGGCTACCGGTTGCGGGACCCCGGCGATTGAGCGCCTTCGCGCGCTACCTTCGCAGCTCCACGTTCCGCCTCGCCGTGGTGTACCTCCTGCTGTTCGAGGGCTCGGTCTGCGTGGTGCTCGGATTCGTCTACTGGACGACCGCGATGCACCTGGAGATGGAGGCCGATTCGGCCATCGATCGGGAGATTCGCAGCCTGACCGCGCGATACCGCGGGGGCGGGCTCGCCTCGTTCTCGCGGGTGCTCGATGACCGGGTCGCCCGGAGCCCCCGCGGTCCCTTCATCTATCTCTTCGCGACGGCCGGACGCCGCGCGCTCGCGGGCAACGTGAGCGGCTGGCCGGATGCCGCGCCCGATCCGGACGGCTGGCTCGAGTTTCCGCTCCGGACCGCGCGCGAGCCGGACGACACGCCGCATCTCGCCCGGGCCCGGATGTCGGCTCTGCCCGGCGGGCTCGTGCTTCTCGTGGGCCGCGACATGCACGAGATCGACAGGGCGTGCCGGCGCATCCGGCTCGCCCTCGCCTGGAGCTTCGGCCTTACCCTGATTCTCGCGGTGATGGGGGCGCTCGCGATGGGCCGGGGCACCATGCGCCGGATCGATGCGATCAACCGGGCGAGCCGGGAGATCATGCGCGGCGACCTCGCGCGCCGGATCCCGACCCGCGGCACCCGCGACGACTTCGACCAGCTCGCCGAACAGCTCAACGCGATGCTCGACCGGATCCAGGAGCTCATGGACGGGATCCGGCGGGTGTCCGACGATATCGCGCACGATCTCAAGACGCCGCTCACTCGGCTTCGCACCCGGCTGGAGGAGCTGCGCGATGCGGGCGGGCTGGGCCAGGCTTCGACGGAGTCGGTGGAAGCGGCCATCGGTGAGTCCGACCGGCTCCTCGCCACGTTTGCGGCCCTGCTCCGGATCGCTCGTGTGGAGTCCAGGGCGACCACGGAAGTATTCACGTCGATGGACCTCGGCGCCCTCGCACGAGACGCGGTCGAGCTCTACGAGCCGTACGCGCAGGAGCATGGCCGGCAGGTGGCGTTTCTTGGCGAGGCGGCCGGGCTCTCCTTGACCGGCGACCGCGACCTCCTGTTCCAGGCGCTGTCGAACCTCGTCGACAACGCCCTCCGGCACGGCCGGGGAACGGTGGTGGTCGAGGCGGGCGCGGTGCCGGCGCCGGGAGGCGGGCGGTGCGGGCGGATCGTGGTGCGGGACGAGGGCCCGGGCATTCCCGAAGCCGATCGCGAACGGGTGTTCCGGCGCTTCGTGCGGCTGGAGGCGAGCCGGAACACGGCCGGGAACGGTCTCGGACTCGCCCTCGTGGAGGCGGTTGCGGCCCTGCACGCCGGCACGGTGGAGCTCGCGGAGAACGAGGCGTCACGCGGCGGGCCGGGGCTGCGGGTCACCGTGTATCTGCCGGTCGGCGATGCATCGCCGCGGCCGCGAGCGGGATGAGCCGGGCGCGACCGATCGGTGTCCGTCCGCCGGGGCGGGCGGGCGGAAAATGCAGACCGGGAACGGCTTGTCCCGAGAACCCGATCGCATGAACGACGCTGTGGTATCGTGCCGCCCGGTCGC
Source organism: Gammaproteobacteria bacterium (assembly GCA_965223775.1). Classification (GTDB taxonomy): domain Bacteria; phylum Pseudomonadota; class Gammaproteobacteria; order HK1; family HK1; genus JAJDXW01. Next base: position 1,708,345 of record OZ245021.1, read on the forward strand.
GGGTCGCGGAGCAGGTAATGGGCGGCGAATCTCGGAAGGTGGCGTTCATCGGACTCGGGGTCATGGGATTCCCCATGGCCGGGCATCTCGCGGCTGCCGGTCACGACGTCACCGTCTACAACCGGACCCGTTCGCGCGCCGAGGAGTGGCTTGCGAAGCACCCGGGCCGGGCCGCGGATTCCCCGGCCGCCTCCGCCCGCGCCGCCGAGATCGTATTCGCCTGTGTCGGCAACGACGACGACCTGCGATCCGTGGTGCTGGGTCCGAGCGGCGCGTTCGCCGGGATGGCGCCCGAGGCGATCTTCGTGGACCACACCACCGCGTCGGCTCGGGTTGCGCGGGAGCTGTATGCCACGGCCGCAGAACAGGCTCTCGGATTCCTGGATGCGCCGGTCTCGGGCGGACAGGCCGGAGCCGAGAACGGTGCGCTCGCGGTCATGATCGGAGGCGACGAGGCGACGTTCGAGCGGGTGGCTCCCGTCATCGACTGCTATGCACGGGTGTGTTCGCTCATCGGTCCCGCCGGCGCCGGTCAGCTCACCAAGATGGTCAACCAGATCTGCATCGCCGGGGTCGTGCAGGGCCTTTCCGAGGCGACCAACTTCGCGGTCCGGGCCGGGCTCGACGCCGGCAAGGTGCTCGACGTGATCTCGCAGGGTGCGGCCGGTTCCTGGCAGATGCACAACCGCATGCCGACGATGGTCAAGGACGAGTTCGAGTTCGGCTTCGCGGTGGACTGGATGCGCAAGGACCTAGGGATGTGTCTCGCCGAGGGCGATCGGATCGGCGCGCGCCTTCCGCTGACCGCGCTCGTCGACCAGTTCTACGCCGAAGTGCAGGCGATGGGAGGGGGGCGCTGGGATACGTCCTCGCTGATGCGGCTGCTGACCCGGACGTGAGCCGGCCCGCCTTCGCGAGACCCGCCGGCTCGCACCGATCGCTTCGACCCTCCTCGCCGCTCCGCCCCGAGCGGGCGGCTGGCGGCGCCCGCCGGAGCGGGGCCGGGAAGGAGGCCGGGCCGGCGCCGGGGTTCGCGCTCCGGTTCCCTCCGGCGTTCGCTCCGGCGTTCGTGGCGAGGTTCGCTCCGGGGTTCGCCCCGGCGGTCGTTCGGGGAGCCGCCTGACCCGTGGACCGGCGCAAGCTCGTCGTCCTGGCCGCAATCGCGGCGCTCGTCGTGCTGTTCTTCGCGCTCGATCTCGGCCGCTACCTCGACCTCGGCTTCCTCCAGTCGCAGCGCGGCCGGCTGCACGAACTGTTCCTCGTTCGCCCGTTCTTCGTCGGCGCCCTGTTCTTCGCGGTCTACGTCGCGGTCACCGGGCTGTCCCTTCCGGGCGCGGCGGTTCTGACCCTCGTCGCGGGAGCGATCCTCGGGCTCGGCTGGGGGACGGTCATCGTCTCCTTCGCTTCCACCCTCGGTGCAACGCTCGCCTTCCTTCTCGCCCGCTACCTCGCCCGCGATGCGGTACGCCGCCGCTTCGAGGGTTCGTTGGAGCGGATCGACGGCGGGGTCCGCAAGGACGGGGCGTTCTACCTCTTCACCCTGCGCCTCGTGCCGGTGTTTCCGTTCTTCATCATCAACCTCGCGATGGGCCTCACCTCCATGCGGGTCCTCGTGTTCGCATTCGTCAGCCAGGCCGGAATGCTTCCCGGGACCCTGGTGTACGTGAATGCAGGCACCCGGCTCGCGGAGCTCGAGAGCCTCGCCGGGATCCTCTCCCCGGCGCTGTGGCTCTCCTTCCTCCTGCTCGGCGTGTTCCCCCTGGTTGCAAAGAAGATCGTCGATGGGCTCCGCGCCCGGCGGATCTACCGCGGTCACCGCCGCCCGAAGCGTTTCGACCGTGATCTCGTTGTGATCGGGGCCGGCTCCGCGGGACTCGTGAGCTCGCTCATCGGCGCGACGGTCCGGGCTCGGGTCACCCTCATCGAACGCGACGAGATGGGAGGAGACTGCCTCAACACCGGTTGCGTGCCCTCCAAGAGTCTCATCCGTTCGGCGAAGTTTCTCTCTCACGTCGCTCGCGCGGGAGAGTTCGGGGTCCGGAGGGCCGATGCGGACTTCGATTTTGGCGAAGTCATGGCCCGGGTGCGCGGCAACATCGAGCGGATCGCCCCGCACGACTCGGTCGAGCGGTACGAGGGGCTGGGGGTCGAGTGCGTCCGCGGCGAGGCGTACATCGAGTCCCCCTTCGCGGTGCGCGTGGGGGATCGGACCATCACCACCCGCAACATCGTCATCGCGACCGGGGCCGCTCCCTTCGTGCCGCCGATACCCGGCATCGAGGAGGCCGGCGCCCTGACGTCGGAGACCGTGTGGGGGCTCGAGCGCCTGCCGGCCCGTCTCGTCGTCGTGGGCGGCGGGCCCATCGGGTGCGAGCTCGCGCAGTGCTTCGCCCGACTCGGCTCCCGGGTGTCCCAGATCCAGACCCACGAGCGCCTGCTCCCGCGCGAGGATCCCGAGTTCTCCGAGCTCGTCGCCGGACGGCTTCGGGCGGACGGGGTCGACGTGCTCACCGGGCACCGCGCGGTCGCGTTCCGGCGCGAGGGCGATCGCAAGACGATCGCCTGCGAGACCCCGGACGGGGGGAGGCGCGACATCGAGTTCGACGACGTGCTCCTCGCGGTGGGCCGGGCGCCGCGCACCAAGGGGTTCGGTCTGGAGGAGCTCGGAATCGATACGGCGCGGGGCGGGGTCGTCGAGACGGACGAATTTCTCGCCACCCGCTATCCGAACATCTTCGCGTGCGGCGACGTGGCGGGTCCGTATCAGTTCACCCACACCGCTTCGCACCAGGCCTGGTACGCGGCAGTGAACGCTCTATTCGGCGGGTTCAAGCGATTTCGGGCCGACTACTCCGTGGTGCCGTGGGCGACGTTCACCGAGCCGAGGTCGCGCGGGTGGGGCTCAACGAGTCCGAGGCGTCGGCCCGTGGCGTCCCGTTCGAGGTCACGCGCTACGGCTTCGACGACCTCGACCGGGCCATCGCCGATTCCGAGGCGCATGGAATGATCAAGGTGCTGACGGCGCCGGGCAAGGACCGGATCCTCGGGGCCACCATCGCCGGCGAGCACGCAGGGGACCTCCTCATGGAGTTCGTCCTCGCGATGCGCCACAAACTCGGCCTGAAGAAGCTGCTCGGCACCATACACGTCTATCCCACGATGGCGGAAGGCGCTCGCTTCGCGGCCGGAAACTGGCAGCGCGAGCACGCTCCGGAGCGCGTGCTGAGGTGGCTGGAGCGGTATCACCGCTGGCGAAGAGGCGGTAGCTGAAGTGACCGCGCCGGCGCCGCGGGTCGGGCTCGTCGCGACCGATCTCGACGGCACCCTGCTCGGTCCGGACCATCTCCTCGGGCCTCGCGACGCGGAGGCTCTTCGAGAGCTTGGCCGGGCCGGTGTCGTTCGAGTCGTCGCGACCGGGCGCTCGCTGCGTGCGGCGAGACGGGTGCTGGACCAGGGGTTCCCGATCGACTACCTGGTGGTGTCGAGCGGGGCCGGGATCCTGGAGTGGAGATCCGGCCGGATCATCTGCGAGCGCCGATTCGAGGCGCCCGCCGCCCGGCGGGTTGCGGAGGTCCTCCGCCGATTCGGGGTCGACTTCATGGCCCACGCCCCGGTGCCCGAGGACCACCGGTTCCGGTTCGTTCGAGCCCGAACCGCGAACCCGGACTTCGAACGGCGCATCGGACGCTACCGCGAGTTCGCGACTCCCTGGGACGATGGACGCGCGGGGGAGGTTCCGGGAGGCGGCGTCGACGTCATGCCGGAGCCGTGTCAGTTCGTGGCCATCCTCGGTCCCGGGGAGGCTGCGCTCCTGGAGCGGTTGCGCGCCGCGCTCCCGGAGTTCGAGGTGGTCCGGAGCACATCGCCGCTCGACGGGCGTTCCATCTGGGCCGAGGTACGCCCGCCCGGTGTCGGCAAGGCGACCGCGGTGGCCTGGCTGGCCGCGCGCCACCGTCTCGATGCCGGCCGGACCGCCGTCGTCGGCAACGACTACAACGACACCGACATGCTCGGATGGAGCGACAACGCGTTCGTTGTCGGCAACGCCGCGCCGGAGCTGCGCGAGCGGTTCCGAGTGGTCTCGTCGAACGACGCCGGCGGATTCAGCGACGTGGTAGCGGCCGTGTACCGCGACGGGGGCGGGTTCGCCCGCGCCGCGGCTCCGGTCGAAGGCTAGTTCACGGTGTCGCGCAGAGTCTTGCCGGCCTTGAAGGAGGGAACCTTCGAGGCGGCAATGGTGATGCTTTCACCGGTGCGAGGGTTGCGTCCCTGGCGGGCCGGGCGCCTCTTGGTCGAGAAGGTGCCGAACCCCGCGATGGTAACGGCCTCCTCCCTCGCAAGGGCATCGCTGATGGCCGAGAATACGGCATTCACCGCGCCGTCCGCGGCGGCCTTCGACAAGGAACCCTGGCTGGCTACGTGGGACGAAATATCTGACTTCTTCATTCCTCTACCCCTTTTTGCCTACGGTTGATTCTCGGTCCTCCGGCCAACGATGGAGAACCTCCGGGCCGTGCCGTCGCGCGAGCGCGGCGAAATGGGCTCTGAAGTGGGATACGGCGCTGAATCCGTTGGCGGCCGCATCGAATGCCTTCCATCCCCCCGGAGTCCGGTGGAATCGATAGATCATCCATATCGGAGCCGATGGAGAGCTCGTCACCCGGGCGAGCACCGATGCCTCGTCTCCCCATCGAAGGAAACGGGTCGGATAGATGTCGACACGAGGCGTCGCTGGTGTCCCGGAGATCAGGTTCTCGGCCAGAGCCTGGATGAACATCGCGCGAAGCCTGGCCGTGAACGCTTCTCGCTCGGCCCGACTGAAGCGGTGGTAGAAAGGGCCGGCCGACCGGCGGGCCATCACGTCGAAGTCGAAATGGGGGGCGATCCGTTCCTCGATGAAGGCCCGGGCCGCCCGCGGGTCCGCGGCCGCCGCGGGCGGCAGGTGGTCGCCGAGGCGGGTGAGCGCGACGATCCCGCCGGGATGCATCGACACCGGCTCCCGGGTCTCGGCCGCCACCCCGACCGGCCCGAGGCCAAATGCGAGGCAGCAAAGAAAGCCCGCGAAACGCACCGGAGGGCTACTTCGTCACGTCCGCCGGTCTCTCTTCCAGGTTTCTCGTTCGACCTGGGGATTTCCCGGGAGGGTTGGGCTGACAGTCGAGCGTGATGCCGTCCGCTCCGCACTGGACGATCACGTGGCCACCACCGACCAGACTGCCGAACAGGAGTTCGTCGGCGAGCGGGCGCTTGATGTGTTCCTGGATGACGCGGGCCATCGGACGGGCGCCCATCGTGGCGTCGAACCCGTGCTCGGCCAGCCACTCCCGCGCGGGCGCGGTGAGCTCCACGGTGACCCGCTTCTCTTCGAGCTGGTTCTCGAGCTCGAAAATGAACTTGTCGACAATCTGGCCGATGACGCTCCGGTCGAGCTGATCGAATTCGACCACCGCATCGAGCCGGTTGCGGAACTCGGGGGAGAACGTCTTGGTGATCGCTTCCATCGCGTCCGGGGAGTGGTCCTGGGTCGTGAAGCCCATCGACCGGCGGTGTCGCTGCTCGGCCCCCGCGTTGGTCGTCATCACCACCGCAACGTTGCGGAAGTCGGCCTTGCGCCCGTTGTTGTCGGTGAGGGTGCCGTGGTCCATGACCTGGAGCAGGATGTTGAAGACGTCCGGGTGCGCCTTTTCGATCTCGTCGAGGAGAAGCACCGAGTGGGGGTGCTTGGTGATCGCCTCGGTGAGCAGCCCCCCCTGGTCGAACCCGACGTACCCGGGCGGGGCCCCGATGAGGCGCGAAACCGTGTGCCGCTCCATGTACTCGGACATGTCGAAACGCACGAGCTCCACCCCGAGCAGGATCGCGAGCTGGCGCGTCACCTCCGTCTTGCCCACCCCGGTCGGCCCCGCGAGCAGGAAACAGCCGACCGGCCGGTCCGGATCGCGCAGTCCCGAACGCGCGGTCCTGACCGCCGTCACGAGCGTATCGATCGCCCGGTCCTGGCCGAACACCAGCAGCTTGAGATCGCGGTCGAGGTGGCGCATGACTTCCCGATCCGATCGCGAGACCGAGCGGGGCGGAACCCGTGCGATCTTCGCCACGACCGCCTCGACCTCCGCTACCCCGATCGTCTTCTTTCGCCGCGACGGCGGGAGCAGGCGCTGGGATGCGCCCGCCTCGTCGATCACGTCGATGGCCTTGTCGGGAAGCAGCCGATCGTTGATGTAGCGATCGGCGAGGTTCACCGCCGCCTCGAGGGCCTGGCGGGTGAACCGCACCTGGTGGTGCTCCTCGAACCGCGATTTCAGTCCCTTGAGGATCCGGCCGGTCTCCTCGAGCGAGGGCTCGTTGACCTCGATCATCTGGAAGCGCCGGGACAGCGCCCGGTCCTTGTCGAAGATCCCCCGGTACTCGGTGTAGGTGGTCGAGCCGATGCAGCGCAGCTCCCCGGAGGCGAGCATCGGCTTGATGAGGTTGGAGGCATCCATGACCCCCCCCGATGCGGCCCCGGCGCCGATGATGGTGTGGATCTCGTCGATGAACAGGACCGACTTCGGTTTCTTGCTGAGCTGGGCGAGCAGCCCTTTCAGGCGTTTCTCGAAATCGCCCCGGTACTTCGTGCCGGCGAGGAGGGCGCCGAGGTCGAGGGTGTAGATGGTGGCGTCCGCCATGACCTCCGGGATATCTCCCTCGACGATCATCTTGGCAAGCCCCTCTGCGATGGCGGTCTTGCCGACCCCGGCATCGCCCACGAACAACGGGTTGTTCTTGCGCCGGCGACAGAGGATCTGGATTGTGCGCTCGACCTCGGGGCGACGGCCGATGAGGGGGTCGGTGCGCCCCTCCGCGGCCTGCCGGTTGAGGTTCACCGCAAAGGATTCGAGCGGCGACTTCCCACCCTGTTCGGCTGCCTTGTCTTCCTCTCCTCCGGTCGGCTGGGGGCTGGCGCCTCCGCCGTCCGGGATCTTCGAGATCCCGTGGGAGAGGTAGTTCACCACGTCGAGACGGGTGACGCTCTGGCGGTTGAGCAGGTATGCGGCGTGGGCCTCGCGCTCCCCGAACAGGGCGACGAGAACGTTGGCGCCCGTCACCTGCTTCTTGCCCGAGGACTGCACGTGGAACAGAGACCGCTGCAGGACGCGCTGAAAGCCCAGGGTAGGCTGGGTCTCGCGATCGTCGCCGGGATCAAGGGCCGGGACCGTCTCCGCGAGATGCCGGCGAAGGTCGCTCTCGAGCTGCTTGATGTCCGCTCCGCAGGCGCGAAGCACCGCCAGCGCATCGCGGTTCGAGAGCAACGCGAGGAGCAGATGCTCCACCGTCATGAACTCGTGGCGCTGCTCGCGTGCCGATCGGAACGCTTCGTTCAGGGTGGCTTCGAGCTCTTTGCCAAGCATCTGGAGGGTCCTCGGACCTCGACGGAGATCTCGCGCCTCAAGCGTGTTCCATGGTGCACAGAAGGGGATGCTGGTGATCGCGCGAGAACTGGTTCACCTTGCTCACCTTGGTCTCCGCGATCTCGCGCGAAAACGTTCCGCAGACGCCTTTTCCCCGGGTATGAACATGCAGCATCACCCTGACGGCCTGTTCCCGGTCCATGCGGAAGAACCGCTCGAGCACCCCGACCACGAATTCCATCGGAGTATAGTCGTCGTTGAGCAACACCACCTTGTACCGGGGCGGCTCCTCGACCTTGGGCTTCGACTCTTCGATCTCCAGCACCCCGCCGGGGGTGCCGATCGGATCCGGTGTGTTCGCCATGGCGCCCGATTCTAGCGCAACGTTGGCGCCAAGCCAGACCTCCCCGGCGCGATGGCGGTTCGCCGCCCGCGCGGGACGGGGGCGGAATCGGTCCACCACTTGGTTCGGACCGTGCATTTGTGATGGAATGCGCGCCTTCGATGGCAGGCTCTGCCGCCTGCCCCGGGACGACAGAGGACAATCATGGCTGCCGAGACTTCTACCGACGCCCTGGTCGCGGCCGGGGTGCGGACTTACGTGCCCAACTACGCTCCCAAGCCGGTGGTGTTCGACCATGGCGAGGGAGCCCGCCTGTGGGATCTCGACGGGCGCGAATACATCGATCTCGCGACCGGGATCAGCGTGAACTCCTTCGGCCACCGGCACCCGGAGCTGATCGAGGCGGTGACGGCACAGGCGGGGCGGTTGCTGCACGCGAGCAATCTCTATTACGTCGAGTCCACCGTGCGACTCGCGGAGGAGCTGGTGGACGCCACGTTCGCCGAGCGGGTGTTCTTCTGCAACTCCGGGGCGGAGGCCAACGAGGCGGCCATCAAGATCGTGCGCAAACATGCCGCCGAGGCGGGCCGGGAGCCCGGGGAGCGCGAGATCGTCACCTTCGAGGGTTCGTTTCACGGCCGCACCCTGGCGACCGTCACGGCGACCGCGCAGCCCAAGTACCACGAGGGGTTCGAGCCGTTGCCGGGCGGGTTCACCTATTGCCCGTTCAACGATCCGGAGGCGATCGAAGCCGCGATCTCCGACCGCACCTGCGCGGTCATGCTCGAACCGGTGCAGGGCGAGGGGGGCGTGACCCCCGCCCGGCAGGGCTTCCTGCGCCATGTCCAGGATCTGTGCCGCCGGCACGAGGCGCTGCTGGTGTTCGACGAGATCCAGTCCGGGATGGGCCGCACCGGGAAGTTTTTCGCCCATGAATGGGAGCTCGGACTCGAGCCGGACGTGGTGACGATGGCGAAGGCGCTCGGGGGCGGTCTGCCCTTGGGGGCGGTGCTGGTCGGCGCACGCGCCGCGGGAGCGCTCTCGGTCGGCACCCATGGCTCGACGTTCGGTGGAAATCCCGTCGCGGCGGCCGCCGCACGGGTGGCGGTGCGGCTCGCGGGGTCCGCGGACCTGCTCGCGAACGTCGCCCACCAGGGCGATGCGTTCCGCCTCTTCCTGAACCGGATCGACGCCGAGCTCGGACTGTTCCGGGACGTGCGCGGCAAGGGTCTCATCATCGGGGCGGAGCTGGCCGAGGCATACGAGGGCCGGGCGGGGGCGCTGGTGGACGCCTGTGCGGACGAGGGCGTGATCGTGCTCGTGGCGGGCCCGAGCGTGCTGCGACTTCTCCCGCCGCTCAATATCAGCGACGAGGACGTGAGCGAGGCGATCGCGCGGATGGAGCGCGCGATCCGGTCCTTCGCCGGGAGCTGACCAGGCGGACCACCGGCCCGTGAGGGGGCGGTTCGCCCCTTCGTGCGTCTCCGTGCCGGCCGCCCCGACGGGCGGCGGCATCGGCGTCAGGGCGCTTCGCCGCCCGGACCGAGGAGCCGCTCCAGGATCCCTTCGTACATCAGGCTCACCCGGTCGAGGTCGGCGCAGGACACGCGCTCGTCGACCTGGTGAATGGTGGCATTGACCGGCCCGAGCTCGATCACTTCCGCCCCGGTCGGAGCGACGAATCGTCCGTCCGAGGTGCCCCCGGCCGTCGAGAGCTCCGGATCGATGCCGGCCACTTCCCGGATCGCCGACTTTGCGGCCTCCACGAGCCGCCCCCCGCGGGTCAGGAAGGGAGCTGCGGAGTGCCGCCATTCGACCTCCCATCGAAGCCCGTGCCGGTCGAGCACGGACTCCACCCGCGCCGTGATCTGCGCATCGGTCAGGGCCGGTGAATAGCGCAGGTTGAAATCGGCTTCGAGCGAGGCGGGGATCACGTTTTCCGCCCCGGTGCCGGCCCGCACGTTGGATACCTGGAAGCGGGTCGGTGGAAAGTCGGCGCTTCCCTCGTCCCAGCCGATCTCCAGGATCTCCGCGAGCGCGGCGCAGGCGCCGTGGATCGGGTTCACCGCCCGGTCCGGATAGGCGATGTGCCCCTGGACTCCGTGCACGGTGAGCCGGCCATTGAGCGAGCCGCGCCGGCCATGCTTGATCGTGTCGCCCACCCGCTCGCTGCTGGAGGGCTCGCCGACGACGCACCAGTCGATGGGATCGGTGATCCGGTCGATCACCCGGCGGGTCCCGTCCACGGCGGGGCCCTCCTCGTCGCTCGTCACCAGGATCGCAATCGAGCCCCGCGGCTCCGGCCGGCGCGCGGTGAACCGGGCGCAGGCGGTGACCATGGCGGCGAGACTGCCCTTCATGTCCGCCGCGCCGCGCCCATGGAGAAAGCCGTCCCGCAGCACGGGATCGAACGGGGGGGTCGTCCAGGCGTCCTCCGGGCCGGGGGGCACTACGTCGGTGTGGCCCAGAAACACGAAGAGCGGCGGGTTCGTCCCTCGCCGCGCCCAGAGGTTGCTGACCTCTGCGAACGGCATCGAGCGGATCTGGAATCCGAGCGGGCGCAGGTGTTCGGCGAGCAGGGTCTGACAGCCCGCGTCATCGGGAGTGATCGAAGGGCGGCGAACGAGCTCGCGGGCGAGCTCAAGCGTCGATGTCGGCATGCCCGTGGCGGATCTGGCGCATCAGCCATACGGTCTGTGCGGCGATGAAGATGAGCGTCAGGACGAGGATCCCGAAGAGCTTGAAGTCCACCCAGACGTCGGTGCTGTAACGGTATGCGACGTACAGGTTGGCGGCGCCGAGGAGCACGAAGAACCCGGTCCATCCGAGGTTGAGGCGGGTCCAGGCGGTGTCGGGCAGCGTCACCCTCGACTCCATCAGGCGGCGGACGATCGGCCGGGAGCCGATGAACTGGCTGCCGAGGAACACGATGGCGAATGCCCAGTTGACGAGGGTGGGCTTCCACTTGATGAAGCGCTCGTCGTCGAGAGCGAGGGTGAGACCCCCGAGTGCGACCACCAGCACGAGGGTCACCAGGTGCAGCTTCTCGATGCGGCCGTGGCGCAGCCGCATGTACCCGACCTGGAACAGGGTGGCGGCGATGACGACCGCCGTCGCGACCATGATCCCGCGCTTCGGGTCGTCCTCGAGCTTGAACGCGACGAAGAACAGGATGATCGGGAAGAAATCGAACAGCAGCTTCTTCATGGATCCGGATCATACGTTACACTCGTTTCCGTCTCCTCCCGGCGTTTCGACCTTGGCTACCGTTCCCCGACATCAGCAGCGCGTCCTTTCGGGCATGCGGCCCACCGGGCGGCTCCACCTCGGCCACTATCGGGGCGTGCTGATGAACTGGATCAAGCTTCAGCATGAGTACGAGTGTTATTTCTTCGTGGCCGACTGGCACGCCCTGACCACCCACTACGACGAGCGCGAGGTTATTTCGGATACGGTGCTGGACATGGTGATCGACTGGCTCGCGTGCGGGATCGACCCCGCCGACGCCCGGTTGTTCATCCAGTCCCGAATTCCCGAGCACGCCGAGCTGCATCTGCTGCTCTCCATGGTCACCCCGCTCGGCTGGCTCGAACGGGTTCCGAGCTACAAGGACCAGAAGGAACGCCTGAGCGAGCGCGACCTCGACACGTACGGCTTTCTCGGCTACCCGGTGCTCCAGAGCGCGGACATCCTCATCTACCGGGCGGGGCTCGTTCCGGTGGGCGAAGACCAGGCCGCCCATGTCGAGGTGACGAGGGAGATCGCTCGGCGGTTCAACTTCATATTCGGCCGCGAGCCCGACTTCGAGGAGCGGGTGGAAGCGGCGACCCGGAAGATGGGCAAGCGCAATGCGCGCCTGTACCGGGAGCTGCGCCGCCGCTACCAGGAGCAGGGCGACGAGGAGGCGCTGGCGACCGCGCGGGCCCTGCTCGAATCGCAGCAGAACATCTCCATCGGCGATCGGGAACGGCTGATGGGGAACCTGGACGGCGGCGGGCGAGCCATTCTGCCGGAGCCGCAGGTGCTGCTCACGCCCGCGTCGCGCATGCCGGGGGTCGACGGCCAGAAGATGTCGAAGTCCTACGGCAACACCATCGAGCTGCGGGAGGATCCCGAGCGGATTGCCTCGAAGCTGCGCCGGATGCCGACCGACCCGGCGCGGGTACGAAGATCCGATCCCGGCGACCCCGAGAAGTGTCCGGTCTGGAAGCTGCATCTCATCTACTCCGACGAGGGGTGCCGTGAATGGGTGCAGGAGGGATGCCGTAGCGCCGGCATCGGTTGCCTGGATTGCAAGCAGCCGTTGATCGACGCGGTGCTCGCGGAGCTCGAACCCATACGGCGACGGGCGCTGGAGTACGTATCGGAGCCCGATGTGGTGCGGTCGATCCTCCAGGAAGGTTGCGAAGAAGCCCGGGAGACCGCCGGCGAGACCATGGAGGAAGTGCGCCGGTCGATGGGCTTCGACTATCGGTGAGAGAATCGGATCCGCGCCGGCGGTCCCGGGTGTCATGAACGCTTCGATTCCCGCACAACAGGAGATGCCGTTCGCGTTCGTGCACGGGACGGCGGTCACCGAGCTGCCCCGGGACCTCTATATCCCGCCCGACGCGCTGGAGGTATTCATCGAGGCGTTCGAGGGGCCGCTCGACCTCCTTCTCTATCTCATCCGCCGCCAGAATCTCGACATCCTGAACATTCCCATCGCGGAGATTACCCGCCAGTACGTCAAGTACGTGGACCTGATGCGCGAGCTGCGTCTCGAGCTTGCGGGCGAGTACCTCGTGATGGCCGCGACGCTCGCGGAGATCAAGTCGCGCCTCCTGTTGCCTCGCCCGGCCGTGTCGGAGGAGGAGGAGGCGGACCCGCGCGCCGACCTCGTGCGGCGCCTGCAGGAGTACGAGCGCTACCGGCGTGCCGCCGAGGCGCTCGACGACCTGTCTCGCGAGGGCCGGGACTTCTTCGTCGCCGGCGTGGACGCGAGTGCGATCGAGCCCTGGCGGCCGCCCCCCCGGATTTCGCTCGAAGACCTGGTGGCGGCGCTCGCCGACGTGATGTCCCGGGCCGCGATGTTCGCGAGCCACCACATCATGCGCGAGCCGCTCTCGGTCCGAGAGCGCATGGCCTCGGTGCTCGCGCGGCTCGGGTCCGACGGCTCCCGGAACGTGGAGTTCACCTCGCTGTTCACCCCGGCGGAGGGGCGGGCGGGGTTGGTCGTGACCCTGCTCGCGATCCTCGAGCTGTGGCGCGAACGGCTCGTCGATCTCGTGCAGACCGGGCCGTTCGCCCCGATCCACGTCCGCGGCCCGGCATGAGCGGGCGGTTCGAGGACCAGTTCCGGCCCATCGCGGAGGTCGTGCTGATGGCCGCGGAAGGGCCGGTCGCGATCGACGAGCTCGTCGCCCTCGCCGGAACCGAGAGCGACATGAGCGTGCAGGAGCTGCGCGATGCGGTGCGGCGCGTGATCGAGGAGCTCGCCGCGGAGTGCGAGGGGCGGGGCCTCGAGCTCCGGGAGGTGGCGACCGGGTTCCGGTATCAGGTGCGCGAAGAGTACGCGCGGTGGGTCGCCCGGTTCCTCGGAGAACGGCCGGCGCGCTATTCGCGGGCGCTGCTCGAGACCCTCGCGCTCATCGCGTACCGCCAGCCGGTCACCCGTGGAGAGATCGAGGACGTGCGCGGGGTGGGCGTCAGCACCTCGATCATGCGGACGCTTCACGAGCGGGAATGGATCCGGGTGCTCTCCCATCGCGACGTCCCGGGCCGGCCCGCGCTGTACGGCATCACTCGAAAGTTCCTCGACGACTTCGGGCTCAAGAGCGTCGAAGATCTGCCCCCCCTGGATCGGATCCGCGACGTGCAGCCGGCCGATCTCTTTCCGGCCGGAGACCTGGGAGCAAACAATGGACCCACCACGCAAGCGCTCGGACTCGCCGGAGACGGCGGTCCGGGAGACGGACCCGCCGGCTCGGAATCGCCCCCCGGGGAGACCCCGAAAGAAGGAGCAGGTCACGGCGAAGGATAAGGAGAAAGGCTCCGGGTCGCGCAGCCGGTCCGGCCCGAAGTCGAGGCCGGGCGCCCGCGGGACGGGACGGACCGGGAATCGCCGTGCCGATGCTCCGCCGGGGGCTTCGCGAAGGCGGGCCGGCTCCGACGAGCCGTCCCGTGCGTCCGGAGAGCGCTCGCCCAGGCGGCCCGCGCGGCCCGGGCGGCCCGGTCCGGCGCGGCAAGGCGGGCGCGGAAAGACGCCGGGAAGCGGGACGCCCGATCCGGGCCGGGCGCGGCCGGGGCGGCGCCCGTCGTCGCGAGGGGACATGGCTTCGCGGGGCGATTCCGGGCCGACCGAATCTCGGCCGTCTCCACGCGGCTTCCGCCCACGCGGAGGAACGGGGGCGAGGACGGACGCCGGCGGGGCTCCCTCCCCGGACGGGCCGGAGCGGGGTCGAAGGGCTCCGGCACGGGGGGGGTCGGCCCCGCAGAGGCGCCCGCCCGGGGATCGTCGGCGCGCGTCGTCGCCACGGGGCTCCGGGGGGCGTCAGGCGGCGCCTTCGGGGAGGAAATCGGAGGCGGCCGGAAAGGGTCGCGGCCGCCCCGGGCCACCTCCCCGGCAACCGGAGGAACGCTTGTCTCCGGCCGGAGAGGAGCCGCCGGTCGAAGACACCACCTCCGACCGCGTCCAGAAGCGCCTCGCCGCGGCCGGAGTCGGTTCGCGGCGAGCCGTGGATCAGTGGGTCGCGGAGGGCCGGGTCCGGGTCAACGGCCGCGTGGCCGCCGCCGGCACCCGGATCCGTTCCGGCGACCGGGTGCGGATCGACGGCCACCGGGTCTTCGTTCCGCCCGCCGCGACGTGCCGTCTGCTCCTCTATCACAAGCCGCCCGGCGAGGTGACGACGCGCCGGGACCCCGAGGGACGGCGAACCGTCTTCGAGAGCCTGCCCCGCCTTCGCTCCGAGCGCTGGGTCTCCGTCGGCCGGCTCGACATCAACACCTCCGGCCTGATGCTGTTCGCGACCCACGGCGAGCTCGCCCACCGGCTCATGCACCCGCGCTACCGGATGGCTCGCGAGTACGCGGTGCGGATCCTGGGCAAGGTGGACGACGAGATGATCGCGAACCTCGAGCGTGGCGTGGAGCTCGACGACGGTCCGGCCCGCTTCCTCGGCATCGAGGAGCAAGGCGGGGAGGGGGCCAACCGCTGGTACCGGGTGTTGCTGGAGGGGGGACGCAACCGCGAGGTGCATCGCCTTTGGGAGTCGCAGGGGGTACGGGTCAGCCGGCTCATCCGGATCCGCTTCGGGCCGGTCCGACTCCCCTCGGTCCTTCGCGCCGGCGCGTTCATGGACGTCCCCGACCGCGAGCGCGCCGCTCTCTTCGAGATGGTGGGGCTCGAGGACCCGGGCCCTCCCGCCGCGGTCAGGCGCCGAGCATCTCCGCGAGATCGATGAAGTCTTCCGCGACGATGTCGAAGTCGTCCTCGGCTCCCAAGTCCCGGGTCTGGCCCGGGCCGTGCTCGGCCGGCCGGCGCACGAACGCGGTGCGGAAGCCGAGGGAGCCCGCCGCCCGGAGGTCGTCGTTGTGGGCCGCGACCATCATGCACTCGCCGGGCGGGAGTCCGAGCAGGTCCGCGGTCGTGAGATAGGTTTCGGGCTGCGGCTTGTAGCGGCGCGCGACCTCCGCCCCGAGCACCGCGTCCCAGGGGAGTTCGGCCCGCTTCGCCATGTTGACGAGAAGGGCGACGTTCCCGTTCGAGAGGGTCGCGAGCACGTACCGGCGCTTGAGCCGAGTGAGCCCCTCGACGGCGTCGGGCCACGGATCCAGGCGATGCCACGCCCGATTGAACTCGTCGATGGCGACCCCGAGCTTGCCGAGGAGCGCGCAAAGGCTTTCCCGGTGGAGGTCGTCGAGCGGCGCCCAGGGGCGTTCGCCGTTGCGCACCCGCGACAGGGAAGGCTGATAGAGCCCTCGCCAGTCGTCGGCGAACCGGGCCCAGTCCGCCTCGATGCCGTGGCGCTCGCCGAAGGCGCGGCCTTCGCGGGCGATCGAGGTACGCCAGTCGACCACGGTACCGAACACGTCGAACGTGAGGGCCTTGGGCTCGCTCATGTGTGGCTCTCCCGGGCAGGTCGGGTGCGAGGCTCCGCAGGGAGCCCGATGGGCGCCTGTGCCCCGCACACCGTCTTCGATCTGAAACGCCGCCGCGTGCCAAGGGGTTGGAACCGTCGCGGCGATGGAGCGAGGCGAGCGCGCCGCGGAGCATGAGGCGGTGCTCGGGCGCGCCGTCGTTCGCGGACTCGCGGCGGGCGACATCGAGGCCGGGCTCCAAGTCGAGATCGTCGCGCCGGACCGACCCCAGCCGCCAGCCGAGCCGCCACTCGCGGCCGCTCGCGGTGTCCCCGCCGTCCAGCCTCACCTCGTCCGCATCGCAACCCGCAGCCCCATGTGGCCGGCCGGAATGGAGCACAACATCACAAGTACCGCACAGCCGCAAGCAATTCTTCGCCAGGGCGACCTTCGACGGTTGCGGCCCAGCCGACGAGATCCGGACGGGGTCCGAAGAGTGCGAAAACCCTGCCGTCCCGCTCCGGGCCGGGCTGCAGTCCGCCATCCACCCGCCAGCCGCGGGCGCCACCCGGCCGAAGCGCGGCTGAAGGCGCGGTGATCCCACCCTTGTCCGTCCGATGCTGTCGTGCGAACTGCCGGCACGCGGGCCAACTCTCGGAACCGCCCGTCAGCGTCTGCTCCGACAGAGCAGGTTGAAGTGATGGTGGCTCTGCGATGTCGACCGCCCAGAGCGCACGGCGGACGGTAGGAAGATCCTGCGGATCGTCGATCTCCTCATGGCGAAGGAACTCGGCCCACGCGCCGTCCGGGGTATCGCAGAAATAGTGGGTCAACTCGCCGGCGTCGTTCCATCGGCCCGCGGGCTGCGATGAGTCCTCCCGCAGGAAGGGAAAGCGGGGGTCGGCGTGGCGGAACGCGATCACGTAATGGGCGATGACAAGATGGCGCGGGCGAGCTCACGTACCCGCCGCGGATCCTCGTCATCGGGCGACCAGCGGTCGCCGAGCGTCTGGGCGGGTGTGCTGCCGTTCAGCCGCTGGCGCGGACGATCGAACCAGCGCCGAACGCCGATGTCGTTGTACGCGCCTGTGAGGTCGCCGACGACGAAGGCCAGAAAGTGAAGACATGCGGCCACCGTGTCGGGTGTGGATCGGCTGCCTGACAAGTAGCGCCGGGCGCTGGACTGGGATATGCCGAGGAGCCGGGCCAACAATTCGAGGCCCAGGACGTGCTGCAGGGCGCGCCACTCGTGCGCAGGGGCGGGCGATTGGTCGAGAGCTTCGTTTATCTTGTCCAACAGGGCGGACAGCCGGGCCGGGTTGGTGCAAGGCAGGCGGTGGAGTTCGGAAAGGAGGGCTCGACCGATGCCGGCCTCTGCCATGCCCGTCTCCAGCCCCAGCATGGCGTTGTCGTCGAGGCACGTGATCTGTCGAGACAGCAGGCCCATCGCGTCGGCCCGGCTCAATGCTGCGACAGCCGCGGACGCAAGCCTTGGATCATCGAATGGACTGCGAACGGATTGGATATGGAGATTTGTCATGAGCCGAATGCTATCCGATGGCTCAGAATCGTGCAATGATGGTGGCGGCGCCGGCGGGACGGAGCAACCGGGATGTGTGGACGCATCACCCAGGACTTGAACCTCAAGACGCTCTTCGCGCAGTACCGGCTCTCACGAGCGGCGCCGGCGCTCAATCTGGCTCCGCGCTACAACGGCTGCCCGACCCAGGACTTCGTCGCATGCCGGCGTGAGGGCGAAGAGCGCACGCTCGCGAAGCTCCGCTGGGGGCTGGTGCCACCGTGGGCCAAGGACCTCAATATGGGCGCTCGCATGATCAACGCCCGCTCCGAGACCGTGCACGAGAAGCCCGCTTTCCGTTCGGCGTTCCGGCGCCGGCGGTGCGTCATTCCGGTGAACGGGTGGTTCGAATGGTGCCGAGAGGGCGGGGAGAAGCAGCCGTACTGGATTCGGCGCGAGAATGCAGGGGTGTTCTCGCTCGCGGGGCTGTGGGAGTGCTGGGGGAAGGGAGAAGAGCCGGTCGAGACCTTTACGGTCCTCACGACCGCGGTGTCGCCGGCCCTCGCCGACATCCATCACCGACAGCCGGTGATCGTCGAAGACGGGGACGTGGACGACTGGCTGAACCCGGCGACTTCCAGCGAGCGATTGATCGCGATGGCCCGGGCCGCATGCGAGGGTCCGTTCGACCGGTGGCCGGTTGGCCGGGCCGTGAACAACCCGCGGAACAACGCCCCGGAACTGGTTCAGCCCGTCGCGGCGTGAGGAGGCGGGGCCTGCACTACCTCGTCGCCGCGCTCCTCGCAGCGATCGCCTCCCCGCCCGCCAGCGTTGCTGGAGAGTGCCCTGCGGTACAGATCCGGGTTGTGCCGAGCTACCAGGCGCCACGTGGATTCGAATACGCGACGAAGGAGGAGCTCAGGACGAGATCCCGCACCAAGGAAGAACCCCTCGGCATCATCGAGACCGCTGTCGGGTGGGACGTGGACGTGGGGATCCGGCAGCGCTGCCTGGGGGACGAGTGCCGATTGTGCGTGAGCCGGATCGAAGGCAACGCCGGATTCGGGTCGGGGCGCATGCGGGTGGCTGCGACGCTGCGCGGCGATCGGTGCCGCACGGACGCGGTCCTCGAACACGAGGCCAGGCACGCACGGGTATTCGACGAGAGCACGCGACTCGGGGTGAGCAGGCTCGTTGACACGCTCAGGCGCTGGGCAGCGCAGCAAACCGCGCTCGTCGCGGCCGGTGAAGAGGTCGAGGTTGCGGCGAAGGCGAGGTACGACGAGATCGAGCGGATGGTGGAGGAAGGGGTCGCCTGGATGGAGCGGCAGGCCCGCGCGCGAAACGAGCGGATCGACAGCCCCCGGGCGTACGAGGCGGTGCTCGAGAGCATGGAGAGACGATGCCGGGCGATCCGATGAGGACAACCGGGCGTTGCGCGGCATGACTCGTTGCGAGCGCACCGCCCGGGACAGCGCGAGAGCGACCTCGTCGCGCTTCAGCTCCCGCGCCTTGTCTGCATCCTGCCCGGATGTCCGCGGCGGCGTTTCCATCCCTTTCGCGACAGCCCGTCCCCGCCCCCTCCGCCGAGCAGCGACTCGTTCGCGGCGTTGACGATCGCGTCCACCTCAGGCCGCGTGATATCGCCTTCCGCGATCTCGATCCGGTCCGCTGCCCTCACGGGCCTGCCGGGGGTGGTGGTGGGCGATGCTGGATTTGAACCAGCGACCCCTGCCGTGTGAAGACAGTGCTCTCCCTCTGAGCTAATCGCCCGGCGTTCGGCGGATTGTAGGCGGTCAGCCTGTTCCCTTCCAGGGGAGCAGCCAGGCTTCGAGCATGCGCGTGAGCATCTCGATGGCGAAGCCGATCGCGCCGATGATGATGATGCCGGTCGCCACGACGCCGGTCCGGGGGAAGTTCCTGGCGTTCGTCGTCATCGATCCGACTCCCTGATCCGCGGCCACGAGCTCCGCCGCCCCGCGGGGCGGCGATGCATCGTCACACTTTGCCTTTCCACGGAACGAGCGACCGCTCGATTTTCCGCATGATGAGATCGAAGACGAATGCGACGGCGCCGATCACGACGATGCCGAGGAACACGATGTCGGTCGCGAGAAATCGGGCCGCGTTCAGCACCATCACCCCTATCCCGGCCTTGGCCGCGACCATCTCCGCCGCGACCAACGTTGTCCAGCCGAAAGCGATCGCGACCCGCATGCCGGTGAGGATCTCGGGAAGCGCCGCCTTGAGCACCACCTGCCCGAGCACCTGCTGGCGGCTTGCGCCCATGGAATATGCCGCGTGGATCTGCTCGATCGAGACGGAGCGCACACCGGCACGGGCGTTGATGGCCACGGGCGCGAAGCAGGCCAGAAAAATCAGAAAGAGCTTGCCGGACTCGCCGATCCCGAACCAGATGATCGTCAACGGCAGGTAGGCGAGCGGCGGGATCGGGCGATAGAACTCGATCGGTGGGTCGAACACGCCGCGTGCGAGACGGCTCATCCCCATCGCGACCCCGATGGGGACCGCGGTGAGCACCGCCAGGAAGAAGGAGCCGAACACTCGGTAGAGGCTCCAGAGGATGTGTTCGTGCAGGGTATGCTCGCTGAAGCCATGGCACGGCGCCTCGACCTCGGCCCGCGCGCCGACCGCGGTGAGCAACTTCTCGAAGTAGTACTCCGTGCAGGCGATCTTGTTGAACTTCGAGATCACCATCTCGGGTGACGGCAGGAACAGAGGACGGATCAGCTCGAGCTGGGTAACGAGCCACCAGCTCCCGAGGATCGCCGCGATGGTGACGACGCTGATCGCGGTGCTCCTGCCCCGGCCTGGCGCCCCGTACTGGTCGACCACCTGTGGCGCGCGGCGCAAGAAGATTCCAAGATTCATGGCGTCTGCTCGCCAACCTCTTCACCGTAGATGATCGACAGGACTTCTTCGCGAATCTTGATGAAATCGGCTGACGACTTGACTCGTCTCGCATCGCCCGTCTCGAAGAACTGATTGCAGAAATCGAGATCGTACTTGTGGGTGAT
Source organism: Gammaproteobacteria bacterium (assembly GCA_965223775.1). Classification (GTDB taxonomy): domain Bacteria; phylum Pseudomonadota; class Gammaproteobacteria; order HK1; family HK1; genus JAJDXW01. Next base: position 1,728,694 of record OZ245021.1, read on the forward strand.
CCGGCCCGGCCGCGGAGACATCACGATGAGCCGGGTCGCCATGAACAGCGCTTCCTCCACGCTGTGGGTGATGAAGAACACGACCTTCCGGGTCTTTCTCCACACGTCCAGGATCAGCTCCTGCATGTTCTCGCGCGTGAAGGCATCGAGGGCTCCGAGCGGCTCGTCCATGAGCAGCATGTCCGGGTCGCAGGTAAGCGCCCGGGCGAGACCGACCCGCTGCTGCATTCCCCCGGAGAGCTGATAGATGGGGTAGCGCTCGAAGTCCGACAGACCGACCAGAGCCAGGTTCTCACGGGCCCTGGCCCGGCGTTCGCCGCTCGGCACCCCCTGGAGCTTGAGCCCGAACTCGGTGTTCTCGACCACGTCCAGCCAGGGGAGCAGGGCGTGCTTCTGGAAGACGACGCCCCGATCTCGTCCCGGGCCGCTGACCGGCGTGCCCTTGTGCAGGACCTCTCCGGAAGTGGGGGAAAGGAAACCCGCGATGACGTTGAGCAGCGTGGTCTTGCCGCAGCCCGATGCGCCGAGCGCCACCACGAACTCATTCTCGCGAAATTCGAGGTTCACGTCCTCGAGCGCCTTGACGCTCCCCAGACCCTCGACGGCCGGAAACTCCATCGCGACGTGACTGACGCTGAGGAGCGCGGTCATGGGCGCGGTCATGGACACACCGCTATCGTCGTACGGCCCCGAGCCGGGGCCGTATCCTGCCGGGGGTCGGCGGCCCGGTGCGCCGCCTGTCGTCCCGGCCGGGCCCTGCGAAGCAGATCGAGCCCGGCCGGGAGTCCATCGAACCGCTGGCTGGCGGTGCTCAGCACCCGCCGTCCAGCACCATCTGCGCAAACTTCGGCGTCGCGGAGTCCGCGTAGCTGTCGAGCACCTCGTCCAGCTTGCCCTGAGCTACCAGGAACTCCGATGCCGCCTGCAGTGCGTTCTGCACACCGCCGCCGAGCCAGGTACCGGAAACCTGCGCCCCGAGGGTCGGGTAGTCGTAGAGAGCAAGCACCCCGCCCACCTGGTCCGCATCGCCGGAGACGCTCTTGGCAATCCCCATCGCGTTTTCGGTCCCCGGACCGTAGCCGTTCGGGTTGGCGCGATAGTCGGCATCGGCCGACGACACCATCTTGACCCACTCGCAGGCGAAATCCGGATTCTCGTCGGTGAATCCCTTGCGGGCGACCATCGCATCGAAGGTTGCCTTGCCCCAATTGCTGAGATCACCCGACGTCAACAGCACCCGGCCCTTGCCCTTCATGCGACCGAGGGCGGGGTCCCAGACGAACCCGCCGTTGATGTCGCCGCGCTCCCAGGCCGCGACCATGTCCGGCGGCGACATGTCGAGCACCTCCATATCCCTCGGCGAGATGTTGAACTGCTCGAGGGCGAACATCATGTGGAAGTGAGTGGTGGAGCCGAAGGGCACTGCGATCGTCTTGCCCGCGAGATCCTGCGGAGCGGTGACGGAGTCGTCGACGACCAGCGCCTCCGCATCGTTGATGTTGTCGTAGATGTAGATGACCTGCAGGTCGACGCCCCGGCTGTAGCCCGCCGCCGTCGGCGAGGAGCCGTTGAGTGAAATGTCCACCGAGCCCGAGGCCATGGCATTGATCACCTCGGTGCCGGAGGTGAACTTCACGAACTCGATGCTCTTGCCTCCGAGGCCGTTCGCCTTGAGCTCTTCCATCTTCGCCTTCCACGGCCCGTACACGAGCTGGAAACCGATCGTGACGTCGGCCGCGTGCGCATTGCCAACCATGCCGATCATCGCCGCTGCAGCGGCGATCGCGGCTTTCCGCAGTTGTCTCTTCATGGCTCGTTCTCTCCTTCGGTCGTTGCAAACCTGCACTCGTCTCGACGAAGCTTCATCCGGTTCTCGCCCGATGAGCTTCGCCGTGTACACGCCACTACCCGGTACCGTCGTACCTGCCTCGCAAGCACGGATTCGGCCGACGTAAATGCCGGTTTCGTCACTGTATCGCTCTTGCGGGGAAGATGTCGATGCCCGACCGAGCCACGGTTGCTTCATGCCGCGACGCGAAGCGGCAGGAAAGCGCGGCCGGCCGCCCGGGCCCGGAGCCGGCTCGAAACGGTGGGCCGCACCGGGCGGTAGAATGGAGCGATGGCCGTTCGCACCCGATTCGCGCCGAGCCCGACCGGGTTCCTCCATGTCGGCGGGGCGCGCACCGCGCTCTTCTGCTGGCTCCATGCGCGCCGCCACGGCGGGCAGTTCATCCTGCGCATCGAGGACACCGATCGCGAGCGCTCCACGCGCGAAGCGGTCGACGGCATTCTCGAGGGAATGGCCTGGCTCGGGCTCGACTGGGACGAGGGCCCCTGGTTCCAGAGCGAACGCACGCAGCGGTACCGCGAGGCCGTCGAGTCCCTCATCGCGTCGGGCCAGGCGTATCGCTGCCATTGCTCCCGGGAGCGGCTCGACCGCATTCGGGCCGAGCAGCTCGCGCGGCGCGAGAAGCCGCGCTACGACGGGCATTGCCGGGACGGGGCGCGGCCCGGAGCGCAGCCCCCCGCCATCCGGTTCCGGACCCCCCGCGAAGGCGAGACGGTCATCGACGATCTCGTGCGCGGACGGGTGGCCATTCGCAACGACGAGCTCGACGACCTCGTGATCGTGCGGGCGGACGGAACCCCCACGTACAACTTCTGCGTGGTGGTGGACGACCTGGACATGGACGTGACCCACGTCATCCGCGGCGACGACCACATGAACAACACCCCCCGGCAGATCCACATCCTGCGGGCGCTTGGGGGGGCGCGTCCCGCCTACGCCCATGTCCCCATGATCCTCGGCCGGGACGGGCAGCGGCTGTCGAAGCGCCACGGGGCGGTGTCGGTCACGAGCTTCCGCGACGACGGCTACCTGCCCGAAGCCATGCTCAACCACCTCGCCCGCCTCGGGTGGTCGCACGGGGACCAGGAGATCTTCACGCGCGACGAGCTCATCGCCCTCTTCGATCTCGGCGCCGTCAACCGCGCGGCCGCCTCGTTCGACACCGAGAAGCTCTACTGGCTCAACCGTCACTACATCAAGGCGAGCGAACCGGCCCGGCTCGGCGAGGAGCTCGGGAGACAGCTCGCGAGTCTGGGGCTGGAGACCGGCAGCGGTCCCGAACCGGCCGGCGTCGCAGTCGCGCTGCGCGAGCGGGCCGCGACCCTGCGCGAGATGGCGCAGGCGAGCGTCTATTTCTATCGCGACTTCGACGGCTATGAGCCCGGCGCCGCCCGCAAGCACCTGCGCCCGGTCGTGTACTCGCCGCTCGCGAGCCTGCGCGGCACGCTCGCAAGCCTCCCGGTGTGGAGCGCTCCCGGCATCGCGGCGGCGGTGACCCGCGTCGCCGCCGAAGAGGGGATCGGCCTCGGGAAGCTGGGGCAGCCCCTGCGCGTCGCGGTGACCGGGCGCGGCATCTCCCCGCCCTTCGACGTGACCCTCGCCCTCGTCGGCCGCGACCGAACCCTGGCTCGCCTCGACCGCGCTCTCGACTTCATTCGGGCGCGCGCCGCCTGACGGGCCGTACCGGGACGGCGCAAGCTCCCGGGCGGGTCGGTCCGGGCCGCGGCCGGCGCTCCTGCGGCGGCGTTCGCCGCAAGGCGGCTCGACCGCGGTGCGGCATCGGACCTCGACCCCCTGTTCCGCCTTGACAGGCACGCGGTCCGGGTCCGAAAATTCGCGCCTTCCTCCCGGGGCCATAGCTCAGCTGGGAGAGCGCTACAATGGCATTGTAGAGGTCGGCGGTTCGATCCCGCCTGGCTCCACCAGAATCGGCGCCGGCCGGCCGCTGTATCAGGCGCCGGCCGGCGCGGAGGAATTCGTCCCCATCGTCTAGAGGCCCAGGACACCGCCCTTTCACGGCGGCGACGGGGGTTCGACTCCCCCTGGGGACGCCAATTGGCCGTCCGTCCCGCGAGTGGGTTCCCTTGACTCGCCCCCCGCGGGGGCATAGCATCAAGCCGCGCGCCGCAGGATCCCGAGTCCACGGATCCTGAAGCGCAACCGCTCGTGCTAGACGGGACAATACCGACCGCTCGCCCCGCTTCGTTCAATCCGAAATCGACGCCGCCTTGCGAAAAGCCGCGCCATCGCCACGCCGGCTCGAGTGAGGCGGGGTTCGGGCCGCGCGAGTCCATTCTCTTCCGACACCAAGTTCAACTTCCAACCGACGGAGCTACCATGGAGACAAGTGGAACCGTAAAGTGGTTCAACGCGACCAAGGGTTTCGGGTTCATTCAGCCCGACGACGGCTCGAAGGACGTATTCGTCCACATCTCGGCCGTGGAGAAAGCCGGCCTGCGCAGCCTCTACGAAGGCCAGCGCCTGAGCTTTACGAACGAACGGGACCGCCGCGGTCGATTCGCGGCCGAGAATCTGCAAGTGGTCGAATAGTCTCTTGGCGTGCATTCCCGGCGCGTGCCGCCGGGAATGCCGAATACCCGGGCGGTCTCAGCCCAGCACCTCCCGGTTGACGACGTTCGCGGGATCCGGCGTCCCGTCGAAACAATCGACTACGTTCTGTGCGCATGCGGCCCCCATCCGGAACATGGACTCTTCCGTGACGCCGGCGGAGTGGGGACTCACCAGAATATTGTCCAGTGCAAACAGCGGGTTGTCTGCGGTCGCGGGCTCGACCTCGAATGCGTCGATCGCCGCGCCGGCGATGACCCGGCGCTCGAGGGCGTCCACCAGAGCCGGCTCGTCGACGATTCCACCCCGGGCGGTATTGACCACGTAGGCCGTGCCCTTCATTGCGGCGAGCTCGGCAGTACCTACCATTCCTTTCGTCTCGTCCGTCTTCGGGCAGTTGACGGAGAGAAAGTCGAGTTGCGGGAGGAGCGCGCGCCAATCCGTCACCGGCACCGCCCCCGCCTCGCGGATGGCTTCTTCGCTTGCGTACGGGTCGTGCACGCACACGTCCATGTCCATCCCCAGACAACGCTTCACGAGAAGCTGTCCGATACGGCCGAACCCGAGGATCAATACCTTTCGCCCGGCGAGATCGACCGCGGTGTTCTCGAAGCGGATGCCCCAGTTGCCCTTGCGGACCTCGCGGTCGAACAGCACGCCGTGCTTGGCGAGAGACATCATGAAGAACAGGGAATGCTCGGCTACCGTGACGGAGTTCGCGGTTCCCGTCACCGTGAGGGGGATGCCGGCCGCGGTCAGCGCGTCGACGTCGACATTGTCGTAGCCGACGCCGTGGCGCGAGACGACCTTGAGCCGGGGCGCGTTGCCGACGATCCGGGCCGTGAACGGGGCCATGCCGCCGAGGATGGCGCCGTCGTAGTTCGCGATGTGCTGGAGGATGTTCTCTTCGGAGAGCTCGGTAAACCGCTCGTACTCGACGTCGTCTCGCGCATCGAGTACGGAACGGATGCCGGGGGTGGCCGGCATCTGAAGCATCACCCGCATTGTGCTCATGTTCGCGCCACTCCTCGGTCCGCGTGCACGTTCGTGTCCACTCGTCCTCGTCCCCGCTCCGCTCCGCTCCGAGCTGCGGCGCGGTCCGGCTCGGGTCTCCCGATCCTATCCGGCGGGGTGCGCTCCGGCGCCGGCGAGCGCTTGCAGCGCCGCCCGGGTTCCGTCCTCGATCTCGATGCCGTCGGCAAGATTGCGCCGCGTGCGTTCGTGCTCGATCTCGCCCGGGTAGTACACCCGGTCGTGGCCGGCCGCCGGCGGCGTGGCGTTGAGCCAGGCCGCGAACTCCGTCACCTCGCGGCGAAAGGTCTCCAGGGGCCGGAACGCTCCGACCCGGAACGCGGCCATGAACACGCCGTCGTTGTGCGGGCCGTCCGGGTCGACCCCGAAACCGAGGCCCGTGAGCACCCCGGAGAGGACCTCGACCATGGCTGACAGCCCGTAACCCTTGTGGCCTTCGGCCCCGCCGAGCGGCAGCACCGCTCCGCCGGCCGCGAGGGCGAGCGGATCGGTGGTGGCCCGGCCTTCGGGGTCGATGAGCCAGCCGGCCGGGACCGCCTCCCCGCGCGAGGCCGCCACCTTGAGCTTGCCCGCGGCGGCGGCCGAGGTCGCGATGTCGACGAAGAACGGCGCTTCCAGGTTCGACGGCATGGCGATGCAGATGGGATTCGTCCCGAGCCGCGCCTCGCGCCCCCCGAACGGGGCGACCGCCTTGGCGGTCCGCCCCGAATCGGCGGTCATGATCCCGATCATCCCCGCCTCGGCCGCCATCAGGGCGTAGTCGGTGAGGCGCCCGACGTGGCTCTGGCGCCGGATCGTGGTCACGGCGACGTCCGCCCGGGCGGCCTTGTCGACGGTCATCCGCATCGCGCGCTCGGAGACGACGAAGCCGAAGCCGAAGTGACCGTCGATGACGGTCGTGGTCGCGCTCTCGCTCAGGACCTCGAACGGGGCGCCGGGCACGATGTGCCCTTTCCCGATCCGTTCGATGTAGAGGGGAACGTTGATGACGCCGTGCGAGTCGTGGCCGGCGAGGTTCGCCGCGACGCAGTGGCGTGCGACCGTCGCGGCTTCCTCCCGGCTCACGCCGGCCCCGCAAAGGGCCCGGAGCGCCTGCGCCTCGAGCTCCTCCGCCGGGATCCGGGACATCGTCAGTCGTCCGCCTGCACCTTCGCGAGCGGAGTCGCGAAGCGCAGCTCGAGGTCCCAGGGAAGGTGAATCCAGGTGTCCTGGCTCACCTCGGTGATGAAGGTGTCGACCATCGGCTGGCCGGCCGGCTTGACGTACACGGTCGCGAAGTGGGCCCGCGGGTACATCTCCCGGAGCGCGGTGAGGGTCTTCCCGGTGTCCGCGAGGTCGTCGACCACGAGGGTGCGTCCCGCCCCGCCGCCTGCGCCGTCGGTGTCCTCGGGCGATTTCAGGACCTTGAGATCGCCCTGCTGCATGTGGTCGTAGGACACGACGCAGACCGTATCGACCACCCGCACCTCGAGTTCGCGCGCCACCACGCACGCAGGCACCATCCCGCCCCGGGTCACCGCAATGACGCGCGACCACGGCCCGAGGTCGGCGAGACGCCAAGCGAGCGCTTTCGCGTCACGATGGAGTTGCTCCCAGGATACCGGGAATTGCTTGACGGACGAGGCGGTCACGACGAGGCGCAATGTACCGGAAACCGTCCGCCCGACAAAGCCCGCGCGGGGTCGCGAACCGGTGGTCTCGAATCAGGGGCATTGATTTTCATAAGAATATTTCCATTGCCGATCAAAGACCTTTCTGATTACGCACAAAGCTCAGGTTGGGACCACGGGATTCCCGGGACCGTCGGCTTCGAGGGACCGTGGGCCTCCTGGGATCGCGGGCATCCTTGCCCGCGTGGACCACGGCAGGCCTTCGGCCGTCCGCGGGCTGGAAGCCCGCGCTCCCGGGAGGCCCGCGACCCCGGGAAGCCGCGGGAAGGGGCTGAGGATTGTGCGTAATTCAGGAAGATCATGTTCGCGACGAGTCGATTCCCGCGCGAAAGACGAAGCCGGAACGTTCGGCCGGACGCGGCCTCCGGGCCACGCGCCAAGGATGAATCGGCTCTCCGGACGCGGCCTCCGGGCCACGCGCCAAGGATGAATTGGCTCTCCGGCCCCGCCTCTCCGGGCTGCCGTCCGGGCCGGAGAGCCCGGCCCGGGAGCGGTTCTCGCGGTACGGGGGCGCACCGGTACCGGATACACTTTCCGCCATGCGATACGTGAGCACGCGAGGCGCGGGAGAGCCGGTTGCGTTCCGCGCGGCCCTTATGGCCGGGCAGGCGGCGGACGGCGGGTTGCTGATGCCGGAACGGCTGCCGGACGTTTCCCGGCACCTCGAGTCGTGGCGAGGGCTCTCCTATCCGGCGCTCGCCTTCGAGATCCTTCGCCGGTTCACGGACGACATCCCGGAGGACGACCTTCGGGCGCTCGTCGATCGAAGCTACGCCCCGCCCCGCGACGCGGCCGGGTTCGATACCCCGGAGATCGCCCCCCTCGTCCCGCTGGGGGACCTGTACCTGCTGGAGCTCTTCCACGGGCCGACCCTTGCCTTCAAGGACCTCGCCCTCCAGCTCATCGGGCACCTCTTCGACTACGAGCTGGAACGTTCCGGCGAGACCCTGAACGTGCTGGGAGCGACGAGCGGGGACACCGGGAGCGCCGCGATCGCGGCGCTTCGGGGGAAGTCGAACGTGCGGGTCTTCATCCTGTTTCCGGAAGGCAGGACGAGCCGCCTCCAGGAGCTGCAGATGACGACGGCGCCGGATGCAAACGTGCATTGCATCGCGATCGAGGGAACGTTCGACGACTGCCAGCGGATCATGAAGGCCCTGTTCAACGATGCCGGGTTCAAGTCCCGCTGGCGCCTCGGGGCCATCAACTCGGTCAACTGCGTGCGCCTCCTCGCCCAGGTGGTGTACTACTTCCACGCGTGGCTCCGCCTTCCGTCCCGGCTCTCGAACGGGAAGGCGAGCTTCAGCGTTCCCACCGGAAACTTCGGGGACGTCTTCGCGGGGTTTCTCGCGGCGGAGATGGGTCTCCCGGTCGAGCGGCTGATTCTCGCGACCAACGAGAACGACATCCTCGACCGATTCTTCCGCACCGGGGTCTATCGGCGCGGCGCGGTTCGCCGCACCTCGAGCCCGTCCATGGATATCCAGGTCGCGAGCAATTTCGAGCGGTACCTGTGGTGGCGGCTGGGCCGGGACGGGTCCGCGGTCCGTGCCTTCATGGCCGCCTTCGATTCGAAGGGCGAGGTTCGGCTCGAGGGACGCGAAGCGCGGCCGGGGTCGGATCGGATCGCGTCGGGGCGGGCGGACCGCGCCGAGACGCTCGCCACAATCGAACGCTGGTACCGGAGGACGGGCCGGGTCCTCGACCCGCACACCGCGGTTGGGGTGAAGGTGGCCGAGGAGCTGCGGGGCGCCGCCCCCACCGTGTGCTTGGCGACCGCCCACCCCGGGAAGTTTCCGGATACGGCTCCGGCCGGGGCGGCGGTCGATCACCCGCGGCTCGCGGGGCTCGACGATCTGCCCGCGCGCAAGGTCGTGGTGCCGAACGACGCGGAGCGGGTGGCCCGGCATATCGAAGCCGTCTGCTCCTGATGCCCCGGGCGAGCTCCGGCCGGTCGCCGTGGCGGCGGATGGGTGGGGCGCGGGCGCGGGCGGCGGACAGTCAATCAGCGGAAGCGGAAAAGGAGAGGACATGGACCTCGGACTCCAAGACAAGGTCGCGATCATCACCGGCGGCAGCGAAGGGATCGGCAAGGCGTCGGCCCTCAAGCTGAGCGAAGGGGGGGCGAAGGTGACCATCTGTGCGCGCCGCGCCGGCGTGCTGGAACAGGCCGCGGAGGACATCCGCACCCGCACCGGCGGCGAGGTGCTGGCGGTGGCCGGCGACGTGTGCCGGGACGACGACGTCGAGCGGGTGGTGTCGGCGACCGTCGAGCGTTTCGGCGGCATCGACATCCTGGTGAACAACGCGGGCGGCTCCCGGGCGCACCCGTTCCTGGAAGCGACCGAGGCGATCTGGCGCGAAGACATCGAGATCAAGGTGTTCGGGGCGATCCGGTTCTCGCGGGCGGTGCTGCCGCATCTCCGCGCTCGGGGCGGTGGCCGCATCATCAACATGACGACCCCGGGGGGGAAGGTGCCGCGCAAGAATGCGCTTCCCACGTCGGCGAGCCGCGCCCTCGGCATCAACCTCACCAAGGCGATGGCCAACGAGTACGCGCCGGAGAACATCCTGGTCAACACCATCTGCCTCGGGCTCATCAAGTCCGCCCAGCACGAGCGGCGGTGGGAAAAGAGCCGTCGCGACGGGGAGACCCTCGATGCCTACTACGAGCGGATGGGCGCGAACGTGCCGGTCGGGCGCTACGGCGAGGCCGAGGAGGTCGGCGACCTGGTCGCCTTTCTCGCCTCCGATCGGGCCGCGTTCATCAGCGGGACCGCGATCAACATCGACGGGGGCGCGAGCGAGGCGGTATGAGCGCACACGACCCGCGTGCCGCCCGGCGCCTCGTGTAGAATCCCCGCGGTTTACGGCTTTCACCTGGACATTGGAGGGAGAGGACATCGTGCGGTCGATCCGATTTGAAGCGCCGGCCACGGTGGACGAGGCGGTAGCGCTGCTTTCCGAGGCCGGCGGCAAGGCCAGGCCGCTCGCCGGCGGCACCGATCTCATTGTGCAAATGCGAGCGAGGATGGTCTCTCCGGAGCTCATCGTCGATCTCAAGAACATCCCGGAGCTCCTCGAAGTGAGGGAGGAAGGCGGCGGGTTCCGGGTCGGTGCGGCCGTGCCCGGCGCGGTCCTCGGCGAGAACGAGGCGGTGGTCGCCATGTGGCCGGGGATTGTCGAGGCATTCGAGCTCATCGGCTCCACCCAGATCCAGGGGCGTGCCTCGCTCGGCGGGAATCTCTGCAACGGTTCGCCGGCGGCCGACTCCACTCCGGCGATGATCGCGGCGAGCGTCACCTGTGAGATCGCCGGGCCGAACGGACGGCGCGAGGCCAGGGTGGAGGACATCGTGACCGCGCCCGGCCAGATCTCCCTCGGCAACGGGGAGTTCATCGTGAGCTTCTTCCTCCCGCCGCGCCCGCCCCGCACCGGGGATGCGTACCTTCGCTTCATTCCCCGCACGGAGATGGACATCGCGGTGGTCGGGGCCGGGGTGTGCGTCACCCTCGACGGCGACGGTACCTGCACCGGCGCCCGGGTGAGTCTCGGCGCGGTGGCGCCGCGCCCGCTGCTCGTTCCCGAGGCGGCGGAAGCGCTCATCGGCACGAAGCTCGATGACGAGGCGATGGCGAACCTCGCCGCGGCCGCCGGCGCCGCGTGCAATCCCATCGACGACAAACGGGGCACGAAGACCTATCGAATCAAGGTGGCCGGCGTTTTGGCGCGCCGCGCCGCGGGCATTGCGGGCGAGCGCGCGAGGAGCAACTGAACGATGGCCAAGCGACACGTAACCACGACCGTCAACGGGGAGCCGCGAGAGTTCCTCTGCGAGGTGGACCAGACCCTGCTCGATGCCCTGCGCGACGAGCTCGGGCTCACCGGCAGCAAGGAGGGCTGCGGCTCCGGGGACTGCGGCGCGTGCAGCGTCATGCTCGACGGGCGCCTGGTGTGCTCGTGCCTCGCGCTCGCGGTGGAGGCCGAGGGCCGCGAGGTGGAGACCATCGAGGGGATGGCGGACGGAGACCGGCTCCATCCGCTCCAGCAGATCTTCCTCGAGGACGCCGCGCTCCAGTGCGGCATCTGCACGCCGGGCTTCCTGGTCGCCGCCAAGGCGCTTCTGGACCGCGACCTCAACCCCAGCGAGACCGAGATCCGGTACTGGCTGGCCGGCAACCTCTGCCGTTGCACCGGATACGACAAGATCGTTCGGGCGGTGCAGCGGGCGGCGGCGGAAATGCGCGCGGAGGCGTGAGCGATGAGTGATTCGGCATCCGGGTTCAGGTGGGTCGGCACCCGACCGGTACGGCCCGACGGCATCGACAAGGTCACGGGGCGCGCGAACTTCGGCGCGGACTTCACGATGCCGGGGATGCTGGTCGGCCGCATCCTGCGGAGCCCCCACGCCCATGCCCGATCGCCGGCATCGACGCGAGCGCGGCGCACGCCGTGCCGGGGGTCAAGGCGGTAGTGACCGCCGCCGACTTCCCGGACATCCCGGACGGGGAGTTGATGGTCGGCGAAGGTCCGATGAACTTCCGCGACCTCTCGTGCAACGTCATGGCTCGCGGCAAGGCGCTCTATGACGGGCACCCGGTGGCCGCGGTGGCCGCGACCTCCCGGGCGGCGGCCGAGGAGGCCCTCGATCGCATCCGGGTGGAGTACGAGGTGCTCCCGCACGTCATCGAAGTGCTTGACGCCATGGAGGCCGGCGCCCCCCTGTTGCACGACGACATGTTCACCGAGGGAGTGGATCCGAAGCCGGACCGGCCCTCGAACGTCGCGTCGCGGGTCGAGTTCTCGCTCGGGGACATCGAGACGGGTTTCGCCGCGGCGGACGTGGTGGTGGAGGGCGAGTACACCACCGAAGCGGTCCACCAGGGCTACATCGAGCCCCACGCGGCGGTCGCGAGCGTCGCCGAGGACGGGCAGTGCACCATCTGGTGCTCGAGCCAGGGTCAGTTCATGGTCCGGGCCTACTGCGCGAAGCTGCTCGGCATCGAGAACTCCAGCATCCGGGTGGTGCCCTCCGAGATTGGCGGGGGCTTCGGCGGCAAGACCACGGTCTACGTCGAGCCGGTGGCGGTCGCCCTCTCCCGCAAGGCCGGGCGTCCGGTCAAGATCGTGATGGACCGCGACGAGGTGTTCCGGGCGACCGGCCCCACGTCCAGCACCCACGTCAAGGTGCGGATCGGGGCGACGAAGGACGGCCGGATCACCGCCGGGGACACCGAGCTCCGGTACCAGGCAGGGGCCTTCCCGGGCTCGCCGGTGCAGCTCGGGTGCATGACCGCGTTCGCTCCGTATCACCTCGACCACGTGCGTGCGGTGGGCTACGACGTGGTCGTCAACCGCCCGAAGTGCGCGGCCTACCGCGCCCCGGGGGCGCCGATGGCCGCATTCGGGGTCGAGAGCGCGCTCGACGAGTTGGCCGAGAAGCTCGGCATGGACCCGCTCGAGCTTCGCCTCGCCAACGCGGCCCGCGAGGGCACGAAGGCGGCCTACGGTCCGAAGTTCCGGCAGATCGGCTACGCGGAGACGGTCGAGGCGGCGATCGCCCACGAGCACTACGGGGCGAAGCTCGGCCCGAACCAGGGGCGGGGAGTCGCTTCCGGCTTCTGGTTCAACATCGGCGGGCAGTCGAGCGCGGCGGTGCACATCAACGAGGACGGTACGGCGGTGGTCGTCGATCCGAACCCGGACATCGGCGGGTCGCGCGCCTCGATGGCGATCATGGCCGCGGAAGTGCTCGGCATCGACTACGACCGGGTCCGTCCCATCGTGCCCGACACGAGCTCGGTTCCCTACAGCGACATGACCGGCGGCAGCCGGGTGACGTTCGCGGTCGGCATGGCGGTGGTCGAGGCGGCGAACAAGGTCGTCGAGGATCTTCGCAGCCGTGCCGCGAAGATCTGGGACGTGGATCCGGAGGGAGTCGTCTGGGAGAACGGCGAAGCGCGGCCGGCGAGCAGCAACGTGGGCGACTTCGAGCCGTTGTCCCTCACCGCCCTCGCGGAGCACTCCGCGAAGACCGGCGGGCCGATTTCCGGACAGGCGACCATCAACGCGCGGGGCGCGGGCCCCGGCTTCGGCACCCACCTTTGCGACGTCGAGGTCGACCCGGACACGGGCCGGGTGACCGTTCTCCGCTACACGGCGGTGCAGGACGTGGGCCGGGCGATCCACCCGAGCTATGTCGAAGGACAGCTCCAGGGGGGCGCCGTCCAGGGGATCGGCTGGGCGCTCAACGAGGAGTACGTCTACAGCGAAGCGGGAACCCTCGAGAATCCGGGCTTCCTCGACTACCGGGTGCCGGTCGCCTCGGACCTCCCGATGATCGACACCGTTCTCGTCGAGGTCCCGAACCCGCGCCACCCGTACGGGGTGCGGGGGGTCGGCGAGGTGCCCATCGTGCCTCCGCTCGCGGCGGTCGCGAATGCGATCTACCACGCGTGCGGCACCCGCATGAACCATCTTCCCGCGTCTCCGCCCCGGCTTCTTGCGGCGATCGACGCCGAGAAGCTGCCCGAGGCGGCCGACTGAGCCGACCCGGGTCGCCGGGCGGCGGAACGGGCAGGAAGAAGCGGAGCGCTGGCGAGGCTGCGCCTCAGGCCGACGAGACATGTTCGAAGCCACCCGACTTCTCTTGAACCCCCGGCGCGTCGTACCGGTAGCAGCCTCGTACGTTTCGTCCACGAAACAGCTTCCTGATTACGCACAAAGCTCAGGTTGGGAGCACGGGAATCCCGGGATCGCCGCCTTCGAGGGACCGTGGGCCTCCTGTGAGCGCGGGCTTCCAGCCCGCATGGACCGCCCGCGGGCTGGAAGCCCGCGCTCCCGGGAAACCGGCCGCCCCAACCTGAGCTTTGTGGGTAATCAGGAACAGCTTTGCAGATCCGGCTCAACCGTCACGATGACGGGGCCTCAAGGAGTCTAGGCGGTGGCAACGGTGGTACTGCCGAACGAGCTGGCCCGCGAGCTCGCGGGGGGGCAGAAGGAAGTCGAGGTGGAGGCCGAGAACTTCCGCCAGCTCCTGAAGGCCCTCGACAGCCGGTTCCCGGGTATCGGTGATCGGCTCCGGGAGGGGGTCGCCGTCGCCATCGACGGCGAGATCTTCCAGGAGCCGTTCCTCGAATCCATCGCCGAGGACAGCGAGGTCTTCTTCCTGCCTCAGATTGAGGCGGGGTAGGGCAGAGACGGGTCGCTACGCCGAGGCACGCCGATGCACACCTGCACCGCCGTCGTGGAACGCTGCCCGGATACGGGCCCTACGTCGGCTATGTCCCCGGTTTTCCCGGCGCACACAGTCAGGGCGAGACGCTTGAGGAACTCAACGGCAACCTCAAGGAAGTCATCGCCATGATCCTCGACGACGGGGCGCCCGAGAAGGGAGGTCGACCACCGGCCGGGCCGGAGGGTCAGGCGACCGCACGCTCCGCGTAGAGGGTGTCGATCTCGGGGGTGTCGAGGCCGAGGCCGGCGAGGACCTCGCGGGTATGTTCTCCCAGGCGAGGGGCGTGTCCCGCGATCGCGGACGGGGAGCCCTCGAAGCGGGCCGCCGGCCGCGCCTGCCGGTACGGTCCCATGTCGGGGTGGGTGCGAAGCTCCACCAACTCGTTCGCGACGACCTGGGGGTGATCCACCAGCTCGCGCTGGTTGAGCACCGGGGCGCAGGGCACCTGGTGCGCGTCCAGGCGATCGAGCCACTGCGCGGTGGTGCGCTGCAGCAGTACCTGCTGGGTCTCCTCGAGGCGCTTCACCACGTTGACGGTGCGGTCGTGGGGCGTGGCGTAGAGCTCGTTCTCGAGCCAGTCGGGCCGGTCGAGGGCGGCGCAGAGCCCCTGCCACTCCGAGTCCGAGACCGCCCCGACGGTGATGTAGCCGTCCCGGGTGCGGTAGATGAGGTCCGGCGCGAGCCTCGAACGGGGCTCCGGCAGCTCGCGGTCCACCACCGTGAGGTTGACGAGCCCCTCCGGCCACAGGAAGGCGACCATCGCGTCCAGCATCGCGAGCCGCACGTGCTGGCCTTCGCCGGTGCGTTCACGGTGCAGGAGCGCCGCGGTGATCGCCTGGGCGGCGGTGAGGGCGGTCACCTTGTCGGGGATGATGGTGCGGATCATCATCGGCCGCCCGGTCTCGCGGTCCGTCTGGATGTCCGCGAGCCCGCTCAGGGCCTGGATGACCGGGTCGTAGACCCGCTTGTGCCGGTAGGGTCCGCGTTCGCCGAACCCGCTGATCGAGACGTAGACGATGTCGGGACGGCGCGCACGGACCGCGTCCTCCCCGATCCCCATCCGCTCGACGGTGCCGGGACGGAAGTTCTGGATGAACACGTCCGCCGACTCCACCAGCCGGTCGAGCAGCCCCCGGCCGAGGTCGGTCTTGAGGTCGAACATGACAGACTTCTTGCCTCGGTTGGAGCTCGTGAACGAGCTGGTGACGCCGCCGATGTCGTGGCCCATGCGCCGCACGATGTCCCCGGTGGGGGGCTCGACCTTGATGACCTCGGCTCCTTGGTCGGCGAGCATCATGGTGGCGACGGGGCCCGAGATCATGGCGGTGAGGTCCACGATTCGGATACCGGCAAGCGGACCGGGCATTGTGACGTTCTCCTGAGGTCGGGTAGTGGGGACGGTGGCGCCCCGGAGCGCGCCGCAGTATGCCGGACGTGCTTCGGTCGCGGCAAGGCGCGGCGCGCTCAGAGATGGTTCCTGAGTCCGAGATCGTCGGGACACGGTTCCAGGTAGTGCTGCATCTCGACGTAGCGGTTCGGGGCGTGTCCGAAGTGGTGTCGCAGGAACCGGATCGGGACTGCCAGCGCGATGGCGCCGGTGCGGTATTCCTCGATGAGCGCGGGGAGCGCCTGCCGGTCGCCGGCGTCGATCGAGCGCTTGAGATAGCCGGCAAGGTGGTGGAGGACGTTGGCGTGGCGGCGGCGGGTGGCGCGCCGCTGCATGCCCTCCATGAACGCCGACAGGTATTCCCTGGCAAGCTCGGTTCGATCCCGCCGTCCCGCCTCCGCGACGAGCCGTCCCGCGGCGCGATAGTGGACCTCGCTGTGGGACAGCAGCAGGAGCTTGTGCCGGGTGTGGAACTCGACGAGCCGCCCCGGCGTGAACCCGTCCGCCATCGTCCGCCGCCACCGGTCGAAGGCGAAGACCCGCTCGACGAAGCTCTCGCGGAGCGGCGCGTCGTTCAGCCGTCCCTCTTCCTCGCAGGGGAGCAGGGGATACGCCTCCATGACCGCGCGGGCGAAGAGCCCGCGGCCCATGCGGGGCGACCGCCCCGGCGCATGGTAGACCTTGACCCGCTCCATGCCGCAGCTCGGCGAGCCGCGCTTGAAGATGTATCCCCGGAGCCTCTCCACTTCGGGGATCACGCGGCGAGCCGTCGCCTCCAACGCCTCCGTGACATCGACCGAGTCGTCGCCCACCCGCACCGCCCGCGGTGCGGCGGGGTCGCCGGCGAGGCGGATGGGCGGGCGCGGAATGCCGAGCCCGGCCAACGCCTCGGGGCAGAACGCGACGTACTCGAAGCAGCGGCCGAGCACCCCGGTTACGTAGCGGTCGAGCTTGTGCCCTCCGTCGAAGCGGACCGCCTCGCCCAGCAGGCAACTGCTGATGCCGACGGGGATGCGCGCCGGGCCGGCGTTCACCGCGGCTCGTCTCGGACCGGGGCGCATCGGTCCGGAGGCGCCGCAGTGCCCGCTCCGAGCCCGCGCTGCATGATGACGAGGTCGAGCCAGCGGTCGTGTTTCCAGCCAGCCCCCCGGATCCGGCCCGCCTCCTCGAAGCCGCACCTGCGGTGGAACCTGATCGAGCGTTCGTCCGCCCCCCCGATGACCGCGACGAGCCGGCGGCGCCCGGCCGCCTCGCATCCCTCGATCAGCGCTTCGAGCAGCCGGCGGCCGATACCCTCGCGAACCGTATCCGGATGCACGTAGACTGAGTCCTCGACCGTATAGCGATACGCCGGCCGCAGCCGGAAGGGCGAAGCGTAGGCGAAGCCGAGGAGGCGCGAATCCCGTTCCGCGACGACCCAGGGAAGCCCGCGCGCGCGCACCTCGCCGCATCGCCGTCGGATCTCGGCCACGTCCGGGGGCTCGTACTCGAACGTCGCGACGCCGTGCCGGACGTGGTGACCGTAGATCTCGGCCACCGCGTCCATGTCGGAATCGCGAACCTCGCGCACCGCGATCGACTCCGTACCCACGTTGGTTCCTCCCTCCCAAGTGCCGGAAATGGGTGCGGATTATCCCCGAAAGGCACCCAAAGATGCGCGGAAGCCGTTGCGCGCCCAGCCACCGAGGGCATTGGTGCCCTCGCTTCCTTGTTCCAGGTCGCGGACTGGAGCGAGGACAGAATCGACTCGAGCTTGAATCGGAGATGTGCAGAATGCGGGCACCGACGGCTGCAGTCGTTGAGGTCTCCCTTGACACTATGCATATTTTTATGCACATTTTTGCTCGTGAACATCTCATGGGACGGGCGCAAGGCCGAGGAAAACCTGGCCAAGCATCAAATTGCTTTCGCGGATGCCGAACTCGTCCTGACCGACCCGCTGGCATTGACCGTTGAAGATCCGGATGCAGAAGGCGAGCAGCGATTTCTCACCGTGGGTTCGGATGCCTACGGGCGTATCCTGGCCGTCATCTACACGCACCGGGGCCAGACGCACGTCCGGCTGATCTCCGCCCGCCGCGCCACGAAGAACGAAAGAGGTGCCTATGCGCAAGGAATATGACATCAGCAACGCGACCCGGGGCGCAGTCATCAAGGAGTCCGGAAAGCAGCGAATCACTATCATGCTCGATAGCGACGTCCTCGTTGCGTTCCGCGAGCAGGCCGCAGAGTCCGGACGCGGCTACCAGACTCTGATCAACCAGGCACTGCGCAACTCCCTTGCCTACGACGAGCTCGAAGCCATGCTCCGCCGCGTGATGCGTGAGGAACTCCAGAACGCCGGGTGATATTGGAGCCGCCCCTGATGGCGTCCCGACACCTCCCCGGTACGCAACGATTGCCTCGCGAGCATGAAAGGTCTTGGTGCGCCCCGTCGTCTACGCCAGTCGATCAGGTCGATTTTCGGCATCGGGAGGCAATCTGACGGAGCGCATCATCCGGGTCCCTGTCGAGCATCCCGCATCGTTCGCTTCCTCCGGACCTTGGACCACATTCGCTTCTTGGGGCCATTATCGGAAGTACCCCAGGCACATGGAAGGCCTCCCGGCCGAGTGGCCCCTCCACGCGCACGACCCCTGCGATCGGCCCTTCCCATCGGCTTGTGCCCCGATCTCGGACTGCGAGTCGCAGTTGCTTGCATGATGCTGTCACCGACTGCATAGTGCTTTCATGGCAGTGCAGATCACCATCAGGGGTGTGCCCGAGGCGGTGCGGGACGAGTTGTCCGCCCGCGCCGCTTCACGGCGTCAATCCATGCAGGAGTTCCTGCGCTGCGAGCTCGAGCGGATCGCGTCCAGACCTTCTCTGGACAGGTGGCTGCAACAGGTTCGCGAGCGCAAGGAGGCAGCGCAGACCCGCGTCCGGCCTTCCGGCATTTTGCGTGCCCGTGACGCCGACCGGACGTGACGGCAGTCGTCGATTCGTCCGCGATCGTGGCGGTGCTGATCGACTCGGGGCGAGTGGGTACCTGGGCAGAAGACGTGGTCTCCGATGCCCCTCTGGCCGGTCCGGAGCTGGTGCTGGTCGAGACGAGCAACATCCTCCGGAGGCTGGAACGGGCCGGTGAGATCTCACGCCTCGAGGCCACCAGCGCATATCGAGACCTGCTTCGGCTCGACCTGACTTTGTTTCCCTTTGCGCCATTTGCCGAGCGCATATGGGAACTGCGCAGCAACCTGACCAGCTATGACGCCTGGTACGTTGCGTTGGCCGAGGCGCTGGGTTGTCCTCTCGTCACTCTGGACGCGAAGCTCGGCCGCGCCACCGGCCCGAGGTGCGAGATCATCGTCCCACCCCGGCCGCAAGCCGAAGAACACGCATGACTCGCGGGGACCCGGCGCGGCCTGTCCCGATGGCTACCTTTCCCCGTGACCGGCTTCCGGAGGTCGCCCGTAGATCAGCGTCCCTCGGTCCACTCGATACGCAGCTCTCGCCGCGAGGCCGCGCAATCTCTCAGGTAGAGGTTGATGAGGCTCTGATAGGGAATTCCCTTCTCGTCGGCCATGGCCTTGAAGTACGAGACCGTATCCTGGTCCAGGCGGATTGTGATCTGCTGCTTCATCCGCCTCGCGTAAGGGTTCGGCGTCGAACTCGAGAAGTCGTACCGATCACGCATCACGAAATTCCTCGTATTGCCTGCGCTCGTGCGGACCCGCTCTCCGAGCGGAGATGATGCGAATCGTGTCCGCCTCCGGCTCGCTGTGACACACGACCAGCAGACCGTGGCGGATGCTCATCCCGAGCAGAATGAATCGCTCTTCTCCCGCCGAATGGTCGGGGTCCGGAATCAGCCGACCGAAGTCGTCCTGGAACGCGGTCGTGGCGTCTTGGAAGGGCACCCCGTGCTTTCGCTGGTTGTCACGGTCCTTCAACTCGTCCCATTCGAACCTCATCGGGCTCACACGGTCGCCTGTCAGTGTCATACATTGTAGTCTTTACGCGGACCTGATTCTCAGTTCGCCGATCCTGACGGGTATAGCATCAGCGCAGGCCATCTCGCCGCTGCCATCGGTTGGGATCGTTTCGGGAGTATGCTGATTCTGTTCTACGCGAATCGGGGCGGGACTCGGGTCCAACCGGTCTCGGCCCGCCGTGCCACGAAGAACGAGAGAGGAGCCTGTGCGCGACGAATACGACATCAGCAACGCGAAGCGGGGCGCAGTTATCAAGGAGCCCGGGAAGCCGCGAATCACGATCATGCTCGATGGCGACATTGTCGCTATGTTCCGGGAGCGGGCCGGCGAGTCTGGACGTGGCTACCAAGCCCTGATCAACCAGGCGTTGCGTGACTCCCTTGCCCGCGGCGAGCTCGAAGTCATGCTTCGCCGTGTCATGCGCGAGGAACTCCGGAACACCGGGTAGCGAGGTCTGTCACGCGACCGCTGCGAGAGCGCTTGCTTGCTGCAGGGTCGCCGTCACGGCACTGCGGAAATCAGACCGATGTGGCCCTGGACGATGGTCGGCGTGGGGCCGCCTTGAGGCGGATTGGGCAACTGTGTCGCCTCTGATCGCGCCGGTCGGTCGGCCTTTCAGCCGCCTCGTCTATCGGTCCGCGCGAACTTTCAGGTAGTGCCAAGGGCGAATCCGCTTGTACGGAGGTTCTCCGGTGTATCGACGGTTCCTTGGATCGAGGATACGGCCACGCTCATGATCCCAGACGACCCAATGCCATTCGCCACACTGCCGATAATTTATCGCCAGAATGGCCGAACAATCGAGGTTCATCTGTCTCATGTCGTTTGTGAAATTGTTGAGAAATCTGAGGTTCTGGTTCCCAAATTGGACCTTGGGGCCGAGCTGGCATCGAAGTTTCGGCGCGAGCTTACGCAAGTGGCAAGGCCAGGTGAGGAATTTCTCCTTTTCTCCGAAGTCCTTAAACAATTCCCGGGCTGTGTTGAGCACCGCTTGGTAGGTTTCGCCGGCCAGCATGGCGATGCATGCCAGCCCGCATCCGTGCTTGTGCTCTTGCTTTATCAGTTCCACTTTTCGTTTCGTGGTTCGGCCTGAAGCGACAATGTGTCTTG
Source organism: Gammaproteobacteria bacterium (assembly GCA_965223775.1). GTDB lineage: Bacteria > Pseudomonadota > Gammaproteobacteria > HK1 > HK1 > JAJDXW01. The sequence goes on from OZ245021.1 coordinate 1,749,521, forward strand.
GGGGCCGCTCACATTGCCGCCCTGCTGGAAGACGTGGCCGCTGCGGAGAGGTTTCGGGACGTCCACAACGGCTGGTCGTTCAAGAAGAGCCTTCCGGCCAACTACAAGCGGTACGGATACTCGATCGTCTCCGAGTCGTACGGTCATCCGGTACGAGACGGCAAGAAGTCCATGCGATTCGAGGTCCGGGCCGGCGACTGCAGTTGGTCGCAGGGCTGGAGCGATTGCGAGGGCGGCGCGTGCCCGGGCTGCTAAAGGCAAGCGGCCCGGAAGATGTTCTCGTGCGCGGCGATGAGGGCCTTGGAAGTGGTAGCCCCCGGTGAGGTTCGGGCGGCGGCGGACGTGGCCTTGAGGGCAGTCCTTCGGGTCACCGCCTTGAACTTCGAGAGCGAATCGAGGGCCGCATCGGCGGCTTCGTCCGCGTCGACACGAGTCTGTTCGAGCGCAGTCGTGTTCGCTTTGGCGAGTTTGGCGGCGGCTTCGTTGACCCTGTCGTAAACGGTCTCGAAGGCTTCGCCGAGCGTGGTGCCGGCCGCGTCGGCGGCTTCGAGCGCATCGGCCGCACCGGCGGCTTCGACGATCTCGAGTGCCGCCTCTTCGGTCAGTGCCTTGATGGCGCTTCGACTCGCCCGGGCGGCACGGGTGCCCATCCTGGCCGCTTCGAGAGCTTCGTCGATAGCGGCTCCGGTCTCGGTCGTCGTGATGTAGGCATCGATCGCGAGGCGGTAGTCGCCGCACATGTGGGCTCGTACGGAGGCGGGGAGGGCAAGGAATAGCGCGAACGTCAGGCAGGCGTGCCGGTGCATCGGGATCTCCCGTCGTGGGCCGGCGAATGTAGCACCGAAGCGCCGGCGACGAGCCCGCGGCGAGCGACCTGATTCTGCTTCCGGCAACCGGGCCCTTGTCACCCGTTTGCGAGGCGGGCAGATGCCCTCTCGGGCATCCCAATCCGCCTGCCGGGGGTCCGGTATGATCCGCGGCTTGCCAAGGCCCGCGGGCGGCGGAGGAGAAGCGAGCGGGCGGCGCGCACCGCACCCTGAACGGGAGAGAAGTGCATGGATCTCGGACTGAGCGGCAAGATTGCGATGGTGACCGGCGGAGGCTCGGGCATCGGCGAGGCGATCGTGGAGCAACTCGCGGCGGAAGGTGCGACGGTGGTGAGCGCGGACCTGAACGGCGACAACGCGAAGGCGGTCGCCGCCAGGGCCGGTCCCACGGCGGAGGGGGTGACCCTCGACATCTCCTCCTGGGACCAGGCGCAGGCCACCGTCCAGGGAATCGTCGATCGGCACGGCCGGCTGGACGTGCTCGTCAACTGCGCCGGGGCCTGGCGCATCGGACCGTTCATGGACGCTCCGCCCGAGGACTGGGCGTTCGAGGTCAACACGAATCTCCTCGGCACCATCAACTGCACCCGCGCCGCCCTCGACCCGATGGTCGCGCAGGGCGGAGGCAAGATCGTGAACATCTCTTCGGACGCGGCCCGGGTAGGCGAGTTCCGCCAGGCCGTCTACTCCGGCGCGAAGGCGGGGATCATCGGATTCTCGAAGGCGGTCGCGCGCGAGGTGGGCCGGAACGGCATCCACATCAACGTGGTCTGCCCGGGCTACACCAAGACCCAGGGCACGGCCGGCCAGCTCGACCCGGAGCTCGAGGCCCGCATCGCGAAGAGCTACCCGCTCCGCAAGCTCGGGCTTCCCGACGACGTGGCCAAGATGGCGGTGTTCCTCGCGTCGGACGGGGCGAGCCACATCACCGGCCAGACCATCAGCGTGAGCGGCGGCTACTCCATGGTCTGATTTCCGGGCCGGGGCGAGGACCCTCCCGGAAGGGTGTCATCGGCGGATTGGCGGGGTCCAGGAGGCGCCTCTTGCGGCGCGGCGGGACCCCCGCCGCCGGGGCGAGGCCGGCAGGGCGTCGCCGGCCGGCTCGCCGTCCCGGTACACCACTTCACGGGCCGCCGTGGACGGCACCCGCTCGCCCGGCGTCAAGATGCCGGTGAGGTTGAGGGGGTCCGCCGCGGACAGGGTGAGGATCCGTCCGGTGGGGGCCGCGCGGCGGATGCGCCGGAGCTCGCCGACCGCCTCCGGCAGGGCGAACTGCTCGCCGCTGAAGCGGTTGACGAAGCGCCCGCCCCGCACCTCGCCCCGGTCCTCGCGGCGCCTGAGGACGCGCACGAGCTCCCGCCACGGCGGAAGCCCCGCCTCGCGTTCCAGCACCTTGCGGAACACTACCCCGTAGCGCCGGAGCAGCACGTCGGCAATCCGGTCGAGCGGCTCGGCTGGGGCGGCGTGGTCGGGCGGGAGGCGCGAGTCGACCAGGCACCATCGGCCGGCGTCACCGAACGGGTCCATCCGGCGGCGCGGCCCGGTGCGGCGATGCCGGCGCAGGAGGGCGCGGAGCCCCGCGTAGCCGTCGGCGGTCACGTGGCCGCCTGCCACCAGTTCCGCGAGCCCGTCCTCGACCTGCGTGGCGAGGAGCCCCGACTGCACCTTCAGGTCATCGAAGAACTGTGCCCCGCCGGTGCGCAGGATCTCGCGGATCCGGCGCGCCCGCGACGACATCGCGCTCAGCGCGTCGGGATCCTCGTTCGCTTCCGCCGGCCGCCACGCCGCGAGGTGGCGGCGGTCGATGAACGCGAGGCGGGTCGCGGTCGTGGTGGCCGCGTGCGGGCTGGACGATCCGGTGCGCCGGAGCCATACCACCCGGCCGGTCAGGCACAGGGTGTCGAGCCAGGTCGGGTCGTAGCCCCGCAGTCGGGCCGCGAAAACCGAGTCCTCCCACGCGGCCGCCGGGGCCTCGAAGCCCTCGAGCTGCTCGATCACCGCGAGGAGCCCGGCCGGTCCTTCCCGGCGATCGTCGAGGCCGTGCCAGGCGAACAGGAAGCGCATGTAGTCGGCCGGCTCGACCGGGTCGATCTCACGGCGCAGGCGGGCGAGCGTGTAGCGGTGGATGCGCGCGAGAAGGCGACGCTCGCACCACTCCGGCTCCGGGTCGGATTCTCGATCGGTGGCCGGACCGGCCGTGCGGGGCCCCCGGTCCTGGCCGGTGAAGTTGCCGCGGAGCACGAACCCTTCGTTCTCGAGAGCGGCAAGGGCTGCCCGCACGGGGCCGCCGCCGATCCCGAAATCGGCCGCGATCGCCGTCGCGGTGACGGGCCCGAGCCCCCCGAGGCGACCGCGCACGAGCTCCCGGAGCGCATCCTCGGGCGAGGCGGGCGGCGCCGTCCCGGGGGCGGGGTCGAGAACGAGAACGCCGTCCGGGCGCGCTGCCTGCACGTCGAGGACGCGCTCCGCCGCGACCCAGAGTGGGGCCGGGCGCGAACCGGGACCCGCGAGCCGTCCGGCCCGCCGGTCTCGGATCAGGGTCGCGAGGGGTTCGGTTCGCGCTGCCGCCGACTCGAAATCGGGGTACGGGCTCGGAATGCCAAGCGCTCCGTGCATCTCCCGTTCGGTCAGGAAACCGAGCATGACGAGGGCATCGTGCAGCGTGTCGGCGGTGTCGGTATCGGGCCACGCCTCGGCCCGGACCCGCTCGATGGCCTCGGGGTCGAGCCGCCCGAGGTCGGCCGCGCTCGCCGGATCGAGCCAGCGCCGCGCCGACACCGCCCGTGTGCGGCGTTCCTCGAGCGGCGCATCGTCGAGAAACGCGTAGGGTTTCGCGTTGAGGATCTCGTGCGCGAAGGGCGATGGCTCCGGAAGGTCGCGCGCGTGCACGGTGACCTCGCTCCCTTCGATGCGTTCGAGCAGCTCCACGAGACCGCCGGCGTCCATCGCCTCGTGCAGGGCGTCGTGGATGGTCTGGTGCACGAGAGGGTGGTCGGGGATCTCCCGCTGCCCCGCCAGGTTCTCGGCGCACGCGATCTGGTCGGGGAACACCACCGCAACGAGGTCCTCGGCCTGCATCCGCTGGATCGGGGCCGGCACCTTGCGGCCGCCCGCGCGTCGCGGAACCGCGAGCGACACGTTCGCGTTCCAGCGCCAGCGGACGTTGAAGAGCGGCGCGTCGAGCAGCGCCTGGACCAGCACGTCCCGGGCGGTTGCGCTCGCGAGATATCCGGGCACCTCCTCGAGCGGGAAGCTGTGGGTCTCTCCGAGCGAGAGGACGATGTTGTCCTCGGTGGCGGCCGCCTGGAGCTCGAAGTTGAATCGCCGGCAGAACCGCTTGCGGAGCGCGAGCCCGAACGCCCGGTTGATCCGGCCGCCGAGGGGGGCGTGGATGACGAGTTGCATGCCCCCCGACTCGTCGAAGAAGCGCTCGACGACCAGGGTCGTCGCCGACGGCATGACCCCGAGCGCCGCCTGCCCGGCCGCGAGGTAGTCCACGAGCTGACGGGCGGCGTCCGCCGGCAGACCGACCTCCCCGGCCGCCCAGGCGACCGCCCGCTCGATCCCGGCCGCGAGGTCCGGGCCGTCGGCGACGAGCCGTCCGACGCTCTCCCGAAGCCTCGACACCGCCGCGGACAGGGCGTCCGTCCGGCTCGGCGCCTCGCCGATCCAGAAGGGAATGGTGGGGGGCTGGCCGCCGGCGTCCTCCACCCGGATCCGGTCCGACTCCACCCGCAGGATGCGCCACGAGTGAAGCCCGAGCTGGAAGATGTCCCCGGGCAGGGTCTCGATCGCGAAATCCTCGTTGAGGGTGCCGATTTTCGTCCCGGACGGCTCCAGGACCACTGCATAGTCGGCGTTCTCCGCAATCGTCCCCGCGTTCATGAGGGCGGTCATCCGTGCCCCGCGCCGTGCCCGCAGCCGGCCGTTCACCCGGTCCCAGTGCACGAAGGCGCCGCGGCGCCCCCGCCGGGTGGTGAACCCGTTCGCGAGCATGTCGACCACCGACTCGAACGTTTGGGTCTCGAGGGCGCGGTAGGGCCACGCGCGCCGCGTGAGGGAGAGGAGCTCGCTCGTTTTCCATTCCCGCCCCGCGACCTCGGCCACGATTTGCTGGGCGAGCACGTCGAGCGGGAGTTCCGGCAGGGAAAGGGTGTCGAGCTCACCCCGGCGGACCGCATCGAACAGCGCCGTGCACTCCACGAGGTCGTCCCGGCTCAAGGGAAAGAGCCGTCCCTTCGGGGTCGCGTCGATGCCGTGCCCGGAACGGCCGACCCGCTGCAGGAACGTCGCGATGTTGCGCGTCGATCCGAGCTGGCAGACGAGGTCGACGTCGCCGATGTCGATGCCGAGCTCGAGGGACGCGGTGGCGACGAGGAGGGTGAGGGTGCCGCTCTTGAGGCGCTGCTCCGCCTCGAAGCGCCGCTCGCGCGACAGGCTCCCGTGGTGCGAGGCCACCTCCTTCTCGCCGAGCCGTTCGGCGAGAGACCGGGCGGCCCGTTCCACGAGCCGCCGGGTGTTCGCGAAGACGAGGGTGGTGCGGTGCTCGCGGGCGAGCGCCGCGATGCGGTCGTAGACCTCGTCCCACACCTCGGTCGGCATCACCGGCTCGAGGGGGGAGGAGGGCAGCTCGATGGCGAGGTCGCGGCGGCGGTGAAAGCCCTCGTCGATCAACGCGCAGGGCGCGTCCCGGTTACCGACCAGGAAGCGGGCAATGAGCTCCATCGGGCGCTGGGTGGCGGAGAGGCCGATGCGGCGAAGTCCGCGCGGGCCGTCCGCGGACGGAGAACCGGTACCGGCTTTGGCCATGAACGCGCCGGCCGGCCGCGCCCCGTCGCCGTTGGAGGCCCCGCCGCCGGGGACCGCGCCGTCCGCCTCCCCCGAGCCGTTCGCGAGCCCTCCGAAGAGGTCCCGTTGCGCCCCGTCCAAGCCCCGGCCGGCGCTGGCCGCGGGCGTTTCTTCGGTTGCGGTGCTCGCTTCGTTCGTGCGCTCGGCGCAGAGCGCTTCCAGCCGTTCCAGGGTCAGCGCGAGGTGGGAGCCGCGCTTGTTGCCGGCCACGGCATGGATCTCGTCGACGATGACCGTGCGGGCGCCGCCGAGCGCATTCCGGCCCGACTCGCTGGTCAGCAGGATGTGGAGCGACTCCGGGGTCGTAACGAGGATGTGGGGGGGGTGCCGGGCCATCGCCTGGCGAACGGCCGGCGGGGTGTCGCCGGTGCGCACCATCGCCCGGATCGCGACCGGCGGCTCGCCGAGGCGCTCGGCCCACTCCGCGATCCCCCGAAGCGGCGCCTCGAGGTTCCGCTCGATGTCGTAGGACAGGGCCTTGAGCGGCGACACGTAGACGATCCGGACCGTGTCGTCGAGGATCCCCCGCCGTGCTTGTTCGGCGAGCTCGTCGATGACCGCGAGGAACGCCGCCAGGGTCTTGCCGGATCCGGTGGGCGCGGCGATGAGGGTGTGCCCGCCGCCCCGGACCCGGGGCCATGCCTTCGCCTGACAGGGGGTGGGGGCGGTGAACTCGGACTCGAACCAGGCGCGGACGGCGGGATGGCGGAGCGCACGAAGCGGCATCGCCGCACCCTACACCACGGCATCGGACGGGTCCAACTCGGGCCCGGCCCCGGTCAACCCGGGCTCGGCGGGTTGCAGCACGACTTCACGCCGCCCCGTCCCGCCCCGTCCCGTCCCGTCCCGTCCCGCCCCGTCCCGTCCCGTCCCGCCGCTGAACCGCCGGCCAGTGTGGGAGAATGGGAGGCGCGCGGCGGGCGCCGGCACACCTCAGGAGAAACTGATGAAGATCGTGGATGGACTGACCGAGGCGGTTGGCAACACGCCGCTCATTCGGCTCCGCAAAGCGTCGGACCTCACCGGCTGCACCATCCTCGGCAAGGCGGAGTTCCTGAATCCCGGCGGCTCGGTGAAGGATCGCGCCGCGCTCTACATCATCCGCGACGCCGAGGAGCGCGGAACCCTCAAGCCGGGCGGGCTCATCGTCGAGGGGACGGCCGGCAATACCGGTATCGGCCTCGCCCTGGTCGGCAACGCGCGCGGATACCGCACCCTCATCGTCATCCCCGAGACCCAGAGCCAGGAGAAGAAGGACATGCTGCGCCTGTGCGGCGCGACGCTCGAGGAGGTTCCGGCCGCCCCCTACCGCGACCCCGGCAACTACGTTCGGGTCTCGGAGCGCCGCGCGAAGGAGCTCGCCGCGACCGAGCCGAACGGCGTGCTGTGGGCGAACCAGTGGGACAACACCGCCAACCGGGATGCCCACGTTCTCGGGACCGGTCCGGAGATCTGGGAGCAGACCGACGGACGGGTGGACGGGTTCGTGTGCGCGATCGGCACCGGCGGTTCGCTCGCCGGCATCAGCATGGCCCTCAAGGAGCGGCGCTCCGACATCGTGACCGCCGCCGCCGACCCCATGGGGGCGGGCATGTTCAGCTATTTCAAGACCGGGGAGATTTCCGCCGAGGGCAGCTCCATCACCGAAGGTATCGGCCAGAGCCGGATCACGAAGAACATCGACGGCGCGCCGATCGACGATGCGTACCAGATTCCGGACGAGGAAGCGGTGCCGGTGGTGTTCGAGCTTCTCAAGGAGGAAGGGCTCTGCCTCGGGGGGTCTTCGGGGATCAACGTGGCGGGGGCCATCCGGCTCGCGCGCGATCTCGGCCCCGGGCACACCATCGTCACCCTGCTGTGCGACAACGGCACCCGGTACCAGTCGAAGCTCTTCAACCCCGCCTTTCTCGAGGAGAAGGGCCTGCCGGTCCCGGACTGGCTCTGAACGCGCCCGGCTCGGCGGCGGTGGATCCCGGAGGAGTCGATACCGATGCCTGAGCCCGACCTCCCGTTCACCCGCGAGGAGTACGCGGAGAGGCTCGCGAAGACGCGGGCGGCCATGGAGGCGGCCGGGATCGAGCTCCTCGTCGCGAGCGATCCCTCGAACATGGCGTGGCTCACCGGCTACGACGGCTGGTCGTTCTACGTCCATCAGTGCGTGCTCGTCCCGCCGTCCGGGGAGCCGATCTGGTACGGACGGGGCCAGGACGAGAACGGGGCGCTTCGCACCGCCTACATGGCCCGCGACAACGTGGTGGCCTACCCCGACCACTACGTTCAAACCACCGAGCGGCATCCCATGGAGCACCTCTCCTGCGTGATCCGGGAGCGCGGATTCGACCGGATGCGGATCGGGGTGGAGATGGACAACTACTACTATTCGGCTGCCGCCCACGCGGTGCTCGAACGCTGCCTGCCCGGCGCCGAGCTCGTCGATGCCACCTGCCTCGTCAACTGGCAGCGGGCGGTGAAGTCGGCGCGCGAGCTCGAGTACATGCGGATCGCGGGCCGGATCGTGACCCTCATGCACGAGCGGATCGCGGAGATCGCCGAGCCGGGGCGGCGCAAGAACGACCTTGCGGCCGAGATCCTCTACACCGGGATCAGGGGGCTGCCCGACGCGGGCGGCGACTACCCGGCCATCGTTCCCCTGCTGCCGTCGGGGCGCGACGCCTCGGCCGCCCACCTCACCTGGAGCGACGCGCCGCTGCGGGCGGGGGAGGGCACCTTCTTCGAGGTCGCGGGCTGCTACCGCCGCTACCACTGTCCGCTATGCCGGACGGTGTTCCTCGGCGAGCCGCCGCCCCGCGTGCGGCGGGCGGAAGCGGCCCTGCTCGAAGCGATGTACGAAGGTCTCGGGCGCGCCCGGGCCGGCAGCACCTGCGACGACGTGGCGAGCGCCTTCTTCGGCACCCTCGAGAAGCACGACATCCACAAGGACAGCCGCTCCGGCTACCCGATCGGGCTCTCCTATCCTCCCGACTGGGGCGAGCGCACCATGAGCATCCGGCGCGGAGATCGGAGCGAGCTTCGCGCGGGGATGACCTTCCACTTCATGACCGCCCTCTGGTTCGACGATTGGGGGCTCGAGATCACCGAGAGCATCGTCATCCGGAACGGCGCTCCGGAGCTTCTCGCGAGCGTCCCGCGCCGCCTCACCGTCAAGACCTGAGCGCGCATCGTCTTCGCCGTCCGGCCGACCCGCCGACTCCGGCCGGTTCACGCCGGCCATTCGTGCCCGGAGCGGGCTCATTCGGCGGAAAGGGAACCGTCCGGCCGGCTCCGGCCCTGCATTGCCCCGGCGTGCTCGCAAGGGGGCATCGGTACGCTCGGGAAATGGTCGGGCCGGCCGTCAGCCGAGGATCCCCGGCAAGCTGAGTCCGTGCTCGCGCGCGCAGTCGATCGCGAGTTCGTATCCGGCATCCGCGTGACGCATGACCCCGGTCGCGGGGTCGTTCCACAGCACCCGTTCGATTCGGCGCGCCGCCTCGTCGGTGCCGTCGCAGCAGATCACCATGCCCGCATGCTGCGAATAGCCCACCCCGACCCCGCCCCCGTGATGGATTGACACCCAGGTCGCCCCGGATGCGCAGTTCAGCAGCGCGTTCAGGAACGGCCAGTCCGATACCGCATCCGACCCGTCCTTCATCGCTTCGGTTTCACGGTTCGGCGAAGCGACCGAGCCGCCGTCGAGGTGATCGCGCCCGATTACGATCGGGGCCTTGAGCTCCCCGTTCCTCACCATTTCGTTGAACGCAAGGCCGAGGCGGTGCCGCTGCCCGAGCCCCACCCAGCAGATCCGCGCCGGCAGTCCTTGAAAGCTGATGCGCTCGCGCGCCATGTCGAGCCAGTTGTGCAGGTGCGCGTCGTCCGCGATGAGCTCCTTCACCTTCTCGTCGGTGCGGAAGATGTCTTCCGGGTCGCCCGAGAGCGCGCACCAGCGGAACGGTCCGATGCCCCGGCAGAACATGGGCCGGATGTAGGCCGGAACGAATCCCGGGAACGCGAATGCATTCTCGAGTCCTTCTTCCTTGGCCACCTGGCGGATGTTGTTGCCGTAGTCGAGCGTCGGGACGCCCGCATTCCAGAACTCGATCATGGCCGCGACGTGCTCCTTCATCGACGCCCGCGCGGCGGACTCCACCGCCGCGGGGTCGCGCTCGCGCCGTTCGCGCCACTCGCCGAGCGACCACCCCTTGGGCAGGTAGCCGTTGATCGGATCGTGGGCCGAGGTCTGGTCGGTGACGATGTCCGGCTTCAGCCCGCGCCGCACGAGCTCGGGAAAGATCTCTGCCGCGTTTCCGAGCAGGCCCACGGAGCGTGCCTCGCCGGCCGCGGTCCAGCGCTCGATCATCTCCAGCGCCTCGTCGAGGTCGGTCGCCTGCTCGTCCAGGTAGCGGGTGCGCAGCCGGAACTCGATGCGGTTCGGATCGCATTCGACGACGAGGCACGAGGCCCCCGCCATCACCGCCGCGAGCGGCTGAGCGCCGCCCATGCCGCCAAGGCCCGCGGTGAAGATCCACCGCCCCCGCAGATCGCCTCCGTAGTGCTGACGCCCGGCTTCGACGAAGGTCTCGTACGTGCCCTGCACGATCCCCTGCGAACCGATATAGATCCACGAGCCCGCCGTCATCTGCCCGTACATCATCAGTCCCTTGCGATCGAGCTCGTGGAAGTGCGACCAGTCGGCCCAGTGCGGGACGATGTTCGAGTTGGCGATGAGCACCCGCGGGGCGTCCGAGTGAGTGCGGAACACGCCGACGGGCTTGCCGGACTGGACGAGCAGGGTCTCGTCATCCTCGAGCGATCGCAGGCTCGCAACGATGCGGTCGAAATCGTTCCACGTGCGCGCGGCGCGACCGGTGCCGCCGTAGACCACCAGCTCGTGGGGGTTCTCGGCGACGTCGGGGTGCAGATTGTTCATGAGCATGCGCAGCGGCGCCTCGGTCAGCCAGGATTTCGCGGTGATCTCGGGCCCGGTCGGCGGGAAGACATCGCGCTGGTTGCGACGGGGAGCGTTCATGGCAGGTCTCCGTGATGCCCCTCGGGCGGCCCGTGCAGGCGCCGCACGAACGGGGTCGATCCAATGCGGTGGGCGGGACCGGCCGGCGAATCGCCGGTATGCCGTCCTGGGATGCGTTATGCCTAGATCTTATCTATTATATCTAGACATAAAACCGAGGAGCGCAGTCTCGAATGAAACCGTTCCCGCTCTTTGGCCCGCAATGAGCACGCGCGGCTCGTACCTCGAGATCAAGCATCACGTTCTCGGGAAGATACGCGGCGGCGCCTGGCCCCCCGGCACCCTGATTCCCAAGGAGCGCGAGCTCGCGGAGGCGTTCGGTTGCGCGAGGATGACCGTGCACCGCGCGCTGCGGGAGCTGGCCGACGAGGGGTTGGTTGAGCGTCGCCGCCGTTCCGGCACCCGGGTCGCATTGCAGACCACCCGCAGCGCGATGCTCGAGATCCCGCGGGTCGACCATGAGATTGAACGCCAGGGAGCGAGCTATCGGTACCAGCGGCTGGCGCGCCGGCTCGTCCGTCCGGGCGACGCCGTGGCCGGCCACCTCGGGATCCCGGAGACGCGAGAGGCGCTCAGAGTCGACTGCCTGCACTTCGCCTCCGACGTCCCGTTCCAGCTCGAAGAGCGGTGGATCAACCTCGACGCGGTGCCGGATGCGCGCTCGGAGTCGTTCCGTGACACCCCTCCCAACGTCTGGCTGCTCGAGCGCCGGCCGTGGTTCGAGGTAGAGCACGTGATCAGCGCCGCCGCGGCGTCGGCGCGACATGCCGAACGGCTGAATCTGGGTACTGGAGATTCGCTCCTCGTGGTGGAACGGCGGACGTGGATCGACACCAGCGTGATCACCTACGTGCGCATGCTGCACCCCGGTCGCTTCTACCGTCTGCGAACGAGTTCCGGTCCGGCGCCGCGCGCGCCGGGATCGGGTGCGCGCGCAACTTCCGTGCCGCAGGACCCGCTCCTCGCCACGCCATGAAGAAGCTCCCTGCACTTTGGCCGGTCTCCAGGGCGCGGGCGCACGGCCGTCGCCGGCTCCGCCTGCCGACGGAGTTCGTGCACGACGCTCGCCCCGGGGTCATCGGGACGGGGGCGGGATGAGCGAGTCGTCGGCCAGGGTTCTCACGCCGGGAGCGGCGACGCTCGGCGAGCTTCGCGCGGTGCATTGGTCGGATGCGCCGGTGCGCCTCGACCGCGGCGCGCGCGGCGCCGTCGAGGCCGCTGCCCGGAGGGTCGAGGATGCGGCCGTCGGCGATCACGCCGTCTATGGCGTCAATACCGGTTTCGGGAAGCTTGCGGCGGTCAAGATCGCGGCCGAGGACACCGCCCGACTCCAGCGCAACCTCGTCCTCTCGCACTCGAGCGGGGTGGGGTCGACGACGGCGCCGGAAATCACCCGCCTGATGATGGTGTTGAAGCTGCTGTCGCTCGGGCGGGGTGCGTCCGGCGTGCGGTGGGCGGTGATCGAGTTGATCGAGGAGATGGTCAACCGGGGCGTGCTCCCGGTCGTTCCGGGGCAAGGGTCGGTGGGCGCGTCGGGGGATCTCGCACCGCTCGCCCACATGGCGGCGGTGATGATCGGCGAGGGCGAGGCGACCTGCGACGGCCGGACCCTGCCCGGCGCGGCCGCCCTGGCCGAGGCGGGGCTGGAGCCGATCACGCTCGCGGCGAAGGAAGGGCTCGCCCTCATCAACGGCACCCAGTTCTCGACCGCGCACGCACTGGCGGCGCTGTTCGCGGCGTGGCGCAACGCCGAGGCCGCGGTGGTGACCTCGTGCCTCTCGACCGACGCGATGATGGGGTCCACGGAGCCGCTCCACGCCGAGATCCACGCGTTGCGCGGTCACCGCGGGCAGATCGATGTCGCGCGGGCGATGCGGGCTCTCATGTCCGGCTCCGCGATCCGGGAGAGCCACCGCGAAGGAGACACGCGCGTCCAGGATGCATACTGCATCCGCTGCCAACCGCAGGTCACCGGCGCGTGCGTCGACCTGCTTCGCCATGCCGCGCGCACGCTGGTCGTCGAGGCCAATGCCGCCACCGACAACCCGCTCGTGCTCGGCCCCGATGGCGGCATTCTCTCGGGCGGCAACTTCCACGCCGAGCCGGTGGCGTTCGCGGCCGACCAGATCGCGCTCGCGCTCGCCGAGATGGGGTCCATCGCCCAGCGCCGGGTGGCGTTGATGGTCGACCCCACGCTGTCGTACGACCTGCCGCCGTTCCTCGCTCCGGATCCCGGGCTGAACTCCGGTTTCATGAGCGCGGAGGTGACCACGGCGGCCCTGATGAGCGAGAACAAGCACCTCGCGAATCCCTGCTCGACCGATTCGACGCCGACCAGCGCCAACCAGGAAGACCATGTGTCGATGGCCGCCCACGGGGCGCGCCGGCTGGCCCGGATGAACGCCAATCTCGCGAATATCCTCGGTGTCGAGCTGTTGTGCGCCGCGCAGGGAATCGAGTTTCGGGCGCCGCTGTCGACCAGCGTCCCGCTCGGCCGCGTGATCGAACGGTTGCGCCGGGAAGTGCCGGCGCTCAGGAGTGACCGCCCGCTGGCTCCCGACCTCGCACGGGCGTCGAGGCTCGTTTCCACCGGAGGGCTCGCGGATGCCACCGGCGAAGCGCCGCTGCTGGTTCTCGAGGACGGTCGCTGACCGCCCGCCTGACTGGAGCTTCCCCGACGCGACGGACGAAAGGGTGGGCGCGGGCGGTTCAGTCCCGTTGAGGACGGCCGCGGACTTCAGCCATCGTGTGGCGGCACCGCAGGTCTGAGTTTCTTCAGGCCGCGTTGCGACGCCGCCAGTCCTCGATGTATTCGATGCACGCATCCGCGTCGGAGACGTCGGCGTAGCGCCGGGACATGTCGCGCAGGTTGTCCCGGTGCGGGCCCTCGTCATGGTCGCCGACGCAGTCTTCGGGGACGATGGTGCGGAAGCGGTGGCTGAAGCTGTCGGTCACCGTGGCGCGGATGCAGCCGCTGGTCACGCAGCCGGTGACGATGACCGTGTCGACGCGCTGCTTGACGAAGTATGAAGCGACGGTGGTGTCGAAGAAGATCGACCCGGCGGTCTTGCAGATCCGGATGTCGTGTTCGGGGTCGTAGATGCGCGGGTCCAGCTCGGTGCACGGGTGGCCGTGAAGGAACGTCTTGCGCACCGCCTCTACCTTCCAGTAGGGCATCTCGCCCTCGTTGAGGTAGGCGGTGTAGCAGTTGGCGACCGGTACGCCGCACTTGCGCGCCTTCTCGAGCAGGCGCCGGGTGTTCTCCACCCCGCGCATGACCAGCGGCGCCCCTCCCAGCGGGTACTGTGCATCGGTGAAGCCCATCTGATAGTCCACCACCACGATCCCCGGCTTGTGGCCGAAGCCGACGGGCACCCGTGCGTAGCTGCGTTTCTCGTATACGTCCGCCATGGCGGGGCTCCTTGCGACGGATGACATCACGGGCCCCATCATAACCAAGGGGGAGCAGGGCCATGGAGGACGGCATCGCCGAAGGACGGCAAGCCCTCGTCCTCTCCACACGAGGGGGCAAGTTCGGGTGCCGAGCACCCCGGTGCGGGGTCGATTCTCCACGCCGGATCACGCCTTGGCCCGACCCTTGCGAAGAGGCCGGAGCCGGTATTCCGGATTCCGTGGATTGCGGAGCTCGGGCCGGTCGCGCCGAGTGCGGTCCGGGCGGGAGAGTCGCGGTGAGGCGTAGAATCGGCGCGGATTCCAACTTCCCGCTGCGGGCGGCCGGCCAGGGCCGGTTCCTCCGGCGGACGAGGGACAGGAGGTGGCCCCATGCTCTCGAAGGAACAGATCGAAGCGTTCTGGCGCAATGGATTCATCGTCGCCGAGAACGCGGTGGACGCGCGGCAGCTCGCCGCCTTGCGCGAGGTGCTCGCCGGGTGGGTCGATGAGAGCCGCGCGCACGACGAGCCGTTCGGTGAGCCGACCGTCGACGGACGGCCGCGCTTCGATCTTGCGCCGGAGCACACCGCGGATTCGCCCGCCCTGCGGAGGGTCAACAACCCGAGCGAGGTCGACGAGGCATACATGGAGGCAATGCGCGACTCGGCGATGACGGACATGGTTGCCGCCCTCGTCGGCCCCGACGTCAAGCACCATCACTGCAAGATCAACCTCAAGCTGCCCGGCGCGAATACCGAGGTGCGCTATCACCAGGACTTCGCCTACACGCCGCACACGAACGACGACGTGGTCACCGCCCTGCTGATGATCGACGACATGACGCCGGACAACGGCTGCCTGATGGCGGTCGCGGGAAGCCACCGGGGGCCGATGCTCTCTCTCTTCGACGGCGATCGGTTCACCGGATTCGTCGCTCCCGGGCAGGAGCGGACGCTTCGTGCGCGTGAAGCGCCGATACTGGGCGCCGCCGGCAGCGTGTGCCTCATGCACACGCGGCTCGCGCACGGCTCGGAGCCGAACCGCTCCGATTCGTCGCGCGGGCTCTATATCTGCGTCTACAGCGCCGCGGACGCCTTCCCCATCGCGCGCAACCCCATGCCGAGCCGCAACGAAGGCATGATCGTCCGCGGTCGGCCCACGCGCCGGGCGCGGCTCTGCGAAGCGATCATCGAGCTCCCCGAACAGCCGATCCGCGCATCGTTCTTTGCGGTGCAGGAAGAGGCGGGCACCGCGCCTTCCTGAGCACGCTTCGCCCGGACTGGCAACCGGACGCGGAGCGTCGTTCGTCCCCGATTCGCTATCCCGGATCGGAACGCGTGGGGTGTCGGGCGCCGGGCGGGGGCGGGGTCTCCGCCGGGCCCGCGAAGCACTGGGCGTTCGCCATCCATTGCGCCGCCACCGGCCCGGTCACCCGAAGGTCCGTGTCCGCGACGTTCCGGGTCTGGGCGACGACCTGGGCGAAGGCGACAGCCGGGCCCTCGATGCGGTTTTCACCGTCTTCCTCCCCGAACTCCCACACCGCGCCGGAGGGGGCGGTGAGCCGCAGGTGCGGCATCGGCCCGGGGGGTTCGCGTTCGCGCACCGACCAGGTCCAGCCGTAGGTGTTGACGCCGAGGAACACGACGTTCCGGATCCGGTCGTGCTCCTCCCGTTCGATTCCGAAGAGGTCGAAGATCGCCTGTCCGTGGGACCAGGTCTCCATCAGCCGCGCCGTGATCGACGAGCGCGCGGACATGTCCGGCCCGACCCAGGGGACGCGCCTGCGGGGGTCGACCTCCGCCCAGCGCTCCGCCATCTCCCGGTACAAGCCGCGCCAGTCGTCGAGGAGCGCCGGCCCGCCGAGACCGCCCATCATGCTCGACTCCGCGGCGCGATGGCTGGTCGCGGCCGCCGCGGCGCGGAACCGGCGCCGGAGGTCCTGGAAGCCGTCCGGGTCCGAGAGGGAGAGATCCGCCCCCCGGTTCCAGAAGTGGAGATGGCGGATGACGTCGTTTGCAGTCCAGTCCTTGAACAGGGTAGGGCGGTCCCAGTCCGCCTCCGCCCGCCCGTCCAGCACGGCGGCGAGGGCGTCGCTCTCGTCCCGAAAGTCGTACGCCTGCTCCATCGTCATTCCATACCCCCGTGTGCTTCCGCGCGTGGCCCCGAACGTGAGGCCGCGCAAGAGGTTGCGCTGGAAGAACAATAGCAGAACCACGGGCCGGAGCGTCGCTAGCCCGCAAATCTCACCAGCTTCCTGCTGCGGACGCCGATCCATGCGCTGTGACAGGCCGTACTCCCTCAAGCCGCTTCGACAGCGCGAACGCGCTAGTGTCGGCTACGCCTTCGCCAGCGCGTACGCGCTCTTTCGGTCCGTGCGGCTTGTCACAGCGCCGTCTCGCCGCCCTCGCGACGAAAGCTGGTGAGATTTCCGGGCTAGGGTCGCGGCGGCGGTGATGCACCCCCGGAGGATCCGCTTCTCGGTGATGAACTTGGAGATCCCGACGGGGAGGGTCACCGCCACCCGGCGAGTGAAGATGTTGGCGAGCAGGGACTCGTTCCAGGCGAGGATGAAGCACAAGACCGCGGTCGCGACCAGTCCCGGCTTGACGAGGGGCAGGATCATCCGCCGGATCACCGCGAGATTGCCGCAGCCGTCGAGCATGGCGCTCTCGTCGATCTCGCGCGGGATCTCGATCGCCTTCGGCTTCCACCGACTGGCGCGGGGCGGGGTTTCGTGCAAACCTTCGGCGGCCACCATGGCTGGCGGGAATGCCCGCGGCCCTCCGGGGCGCCAGCGAGAGGGAACGGAATGCGGGTCGGTCTCGTCGCGAATCCCTTTTCCGCAAGGGATATCCGGCGCGTCATCGCCAATGCGGCAAGCCTCCAGATCACGGATCGGGCCAACATCGTGCTCCGGGTGCTCGCCTGCCTCGGGGCCTGCGGTGTCTCCGAGGTGCTTGCAATGCCCGAGCGCGGCGGCATCCGCTCGCATGTCGACCGGGGGATCGAGCGTGCCCGGAATACGGGCGGCGAGCGGTTTCCCCCCCTGCGGCATCTCGACCTCCCGGTGACCGGCACGGTCGAGGATACTCGCCGCGCGGTTCGCGCGATGGTGGCCGAGGAGGTGGCGGCCATCGTGGTGCTGGGAGGCGACGGCACCCACCGTGCGGTTGCGATGGACTGCGGGAAGACCCCCATCGCCTGTGTCTCGACCGGCACCAACAACGCGTTCCCCGACCACCGCGAGCCGACCGTGACCGGCCTCGCCACCGGCCTCGCGGTGACCGGGCGGGTTCCGCCCGACGTGGCCTACGCCCCGAACAAGCGTCTCATGGTATCCATCAACGGGGCGGAGCATCATCCGGCCCTCGTCGACGTCGCGCTGGTCGCGGAGCGGGTGGTGGGGGCCCGCGCCCTGTGGCGCCCGGAGTCGCTCCGCGAGCTGTACGTGACGTTCGCGGACCCGAGCGTGATCGGGCTCTCCGCAATCGCGGGTTTTCTGGACCCGGTCGGGCGCCGGGAGCCGGAGGGCGTGATGGTCGAGATCGAGCCGCCGGCGGAGGATGGATCGAATCAGGAAAAGGGTCCTGCGGTGCGCATCGAGGTGCCCATCGCTCCCGGATGGCTGCGGACCATCGGAGTGCGGGGCTGGCGCCGATTGCCGCCCGGTTCCCCCCGTACGCCCCGGCTGCGCGCGGGAATGATCGCCCTCGACGGCGAGCGCGAGGTCGGATTCGGCGAGGACGACGAGGTTCGCATCGTGCTCGAGCCGGACGCGGTCCGGACCGTCGACGTGGATGCCTGCATGAACTACGCGGCCCGACACGGGCTCTTCCGGGTCGGCGAGCGCCCCGCCCTTGCGACCGACGTGGCGGCAGGCAACTGAGGTGCGATACGTGCCGGTGACCATGAAACCCGAGGGGGCTCGCGTGGTCCGATCCGTTCCCCTCGAGTCCATCGAGGGTTCCCGGCGTGGCGTTGCGACCGCGTTGGCGGCCCGCTCATCGTCATCGACCACACCCTGCCCGCCTTCGGGCTCAGGATCGGCGCGGGCGACACCCGCACCTTCTTCGTCCGCGTCAAGCGCAGGCCCGGCGCCGTCAACCTCACCCTCGGCACGGCCGACGAGCTGACCGCGACCCAAGCCCGCGCGATGGCACTCGCCGAGATCGAGGCCGCGAAGGCCGAGCGCGCGACCGGGCCGCTGTTCCGCGACTTCGCCGCGCGCTACCGCGAACGCCGCCGCCGCCCCGCCGCTTCGACCGCTTCGTCAGGATATGAGCGCGCCACAGGCCCGGCCGGTGCCCCGACCATGGAGCACGGCCGCGCCGGCGTGCGGCGCGTTTGGGCATATATAAATATGTCTTGTAGATAATAATTATTTACCTCAAACAGGTTATCGGCACAAAGTCTTGACATGGCTGCGCATGTTCTGTCCTATTGCGCCAGAGCGGCCGCAGTGCACCGACTTGTGGACAGGCCATCGGGCGCGGGCGAGCCCCGCCCCGGCCCGGAGCTTGGCAGGCGGGAGTGCGTCGTCGGACCGCGCGGGTTCGAGGGGAGGTTCGGCGACTTCACCACCGGCGCGGGCGGCGTGGTGGCGGTCACCAACAATTCCACGGTGTCGAGCGACGCGACGCTCAGCGGGCTGACCGTGAGCATCGAGCCTAGCTCGGGGACCACATTGGTGGCGGTCGCCCTGTCCCCGTCGTTCGATGAGCCTCGACGGCACGCGGCGCGAGCCGGCGAACGACGATGCCCCCGAGCACGGGGTGCAGTTCCGGTTCACGCTGCGCTGGTAGGCGATGGCCGGCTCGGTGCGGGGGTGGCGCTTCCTCAGGCGCCACCCGGATTGTGCGGCCGAACAGCGAGCGGCGGGCGGACCCGGCGCGCGTGCCCCGGGGGGCGCCGGGCCGACGACGCGGTGCTGCTGACGGCGCTCGACGGCGTGCTCGCGGGCAAGACGAGTCGCGTCTGACAACCGAAAGGGCTCGCGGGGAACCGCGGCCCGCCCGTGTTCGATAACGACGCCGGCTGCGCATGGTCCGCGAGGCGGTGGCGTACACCACTTGGCACGGGGTTCTCCATGACCATCCCCGAGCCAGAGCGCATCGTGAACGTCACGCCCACTATCCTCGGAACCGGATCGATCTGCGTGAGCTGGCTGGTATCCTGTAACCGGCCTCGCTGGTCGCCTCGCGAAGGGAGATGGACATGACCCATGCCGTGGTCGATAGCCTGGACAAGGTGATCGACAACATCGCCCGATACAAGATCGAGGTCGGCAGGGAACCGCGACTTGCCGGGCGGATGAAGATGGTGCGCGCTTGGTATGCGGACAGGGCGCATGACGGAAAGTGGCTCTTCGGGCCGTCCAAATTCGTGGGATACGCGAGCAGTACCGCGAAGGCTTGCCTGTCGAAGACCGACCAGCGGGATACCTACCGGTCCGAGGCGGTTCTCAAGGAATGGTTCGACATCGTGCCGCCCGCTTCGCCTCTTGAAGCCGAGCTTGCCGACGCATTGCGGAGGTTCCTCAATGCGTACGGACACTCAGGGCCGCGAAAAAACGCGTGGATCTGCGTCCGGAAGGACATCCTGGCCGGTAGCGCGGATTCCGTCAGTCGGGCGGGGACGCATCGCGTCCATATGGATCCGGCAATCTGTGGCGGCCGCCCGCACATCCGCGGAACTCGGGTTCGGGTATCCGACATCCTGGATCTGCTGGCAAGTGGAGCGTTCCCGGCGGACATCCTGGCCGACTATCCCTACCTGAGCGAAGCCGATCTGAAGGCGGCTCTGGCTTATGGCGCGGCCGCGACCTCGCACCGCGTCATCCTTGCCGCCTGACGGTGCATTTTCTCATCGATGCACAATTGCCACCGGGCCTTGCCCGTTGGTTGGCGGAGAAAGGCCATCGCTCCGTTCACGTCAACGATCTCGGGCTCGGCGCGGCCCCGGACGACGCAATCGAGGCCAAGGCGCGAGAGATGGGGGCGGTTATCTGGTCGAAGGACGCAGATTTTGCCGAACGGGCGCGACGGGTCGACGGATTGCAGGTGGTGTGGCTACGAGTGGGCAATACCACCAATGCCTCGCTTCAAGCTGGGCTGGCGCCCCAACTTGCCACCATAGAAGGCGCCCTGAGTAGTGGGGAGTCGTTGATCGAAGTTCGGTAGTGCGCTGCCGACCATGCCTCCCGCAGGGTCGTGCCGCCCGTCATCGCCTTGGCACCGCCGTCGCATTGCGCCCAGGGGGGCGCTCGGGTAACCGGGCGCTGATCCGGGCAGGCGACCTGGCCGCGCGCGAGATTCTGCAGAGCGATGGGGACATCGCCAACCGGGAGCTTGCGCTGGTGCAGGCGCGCAACGGGCTGACCGCGGCGAACTTCGCGCTGATCGACATCCTGGACCTGGAGAGTTCGGTGCGGGTGATTCCGCTGGAGACGCAGACGGAGGCGGGGGCGGGGGAGCGTGCGGTGCCGGGGGTAGAGGAGGCCATCACGTCGGCGCTGCGCAACCGCCCCGACTACCGCCGGGCGCTGCTCGAGGCGATCGTGGCGCAGGCCCGATCCAGCGACTGACGCCCGCCGGCGGCCGGGCGCTTGCATCTGCCGGCACCGCCCGGCTGCTCAACCCCGCTCGACCGCGAACGCGGCCACGTTGCGGGTGTCCCGGCTGAACTCCACACCAATCAGGTGGACCGGCTCGCCCGCGCCCCGGTACTTCTCCGCGTAGCGCCGCTCCTTCAACTGCGCCATCGCCGCCTCCTCCCCCGCCAGGACATTGCATGATACAAGGGTCGAATGTCGGATTACGCCTTCGGCTAATCCGACCTACGCAGCTAAACCGAACACGGATGCGTGCGTTGGTCATTGACCCACGCGTAGACAATCACCCTTGCCCTGGCGTCGTACCGGAAGAACAATCGGAATCGTCTGCCGATCCTGGCCCGCCGCCAATGGCGGTAGCGTGCGCCCAGCGTGTTCCCCTGGCGGTACTCGGCCCGGGCCGGGTCTTGCGGGATCACGTCGAGCATCAACCGGCTGGCTGCTTCGAGGAGCTTCGCGTTCGCATAGGACGCGAACCCCTGCGGGTCGCGTCGCTCGGCGCGTTGGGTCGCGTGGGTGAGCTTGTGTAGCTGCTCGATCAGGCAATTGTGGAAGAACAGCGTCCATCCCCGGTGCTGCATCACAGCTCCACGTCGCCGTCGATCTCTTCGTCGAGCGGTCCCTTGCGTCGGGCAAGTTCGAGCATGACTCGAGCGAGGTCGTCGGGGAGCCCTTGCACGTGTCGGCCGGCTTCGATGTCGCGGGCGAGCAGGTCGAGGAACGCCCCGATGGCCGGGTCTTCATGCTCATCGTCGGCGCGGCTGACGACGACTCGTCCGTTCTCCAGGAGTTCGAACGCCACCTTGGTGCCGGCGTCGGCCCCCAGCGCTTGGCGGATCGGCTTGGGCACAGTGATCTGGCCTTTGGCGGTCATCGTGGCCACTTCGTGGATGATCGACATGATCGACGCTCCTTGTTTCCCATGCGGGACCGTAAGGAATGTTCCTTACCACGTCAACGGGACGCGGAGGATGCGGGTCACCACCTGCGTTGTCGCGTCGCGCTCATTTCTGGTTCGTCTGCCCATTGCTCGCATCCATTCCCGGTGTCTTCATTGCAGCCATTTCCCTACAGCTTGTTTCAACCTGTTGATCTCTCGTTCCTCACCGTTTGGTTCGAGCCCGAGAAAGACGTCGATCGCCTTGAGATAAGGGTACGAACCAGATTCGTGCAGAAATGCACTCCAACGACCCAGGATGCGGATGTTCTCCTTGATCGCGACGAAGGAGACGCCCAGCTTCGCGAGCGCATCAAGGAGGGCGACGATCTGACCCAGTGATCGGCCGAGCCGGGGCTGCCTTCTTGCCCAGAACCTAACTCGGTCGGGTCGCTGGCACTACAAGCGCGATTTGCAGCGCTTGGCGCGCGGTGCGGATGGGAATTCCCTCGACTTCACGAAGAGCCAGAATGTCCCGTTTGTCACCAGATTCGACGAGCTCCGCGTCACCGGCAACGGCAGTGGCGAGTATGGCGTCGTCCTTGGGGTCTGGAGAGCGCCTTGGAATCGGCATGTCGTGGATGACGATCGCGCGTAGATGGATAGCCGAAATCATCTGAGCGGCTTCGTCGGGATCGACGTACTTCCGGAGTCGGGGACGAGACAAGACGTCACTGACTTCGTCAATCTGCGCGGCCGATGTCACGAGTTCGATGTCGTTCCGAAGCCAGGCTTGGTAGAGCTGGTCCGGTGGCGTGCCCCTCGTGATGAGCGCGCTGACAAGAACGTTGGTATCAAGGACGATCCGCACGCGCGGCGTCCACCTCGTCCTCGATAAGGTCGATGAGTTGCTGCTGGTCCGAGTCGCTCGTACGTTCCTTGACGCGGGCGATAGCGGCTATGGAAGTCAGTATGGTAAGAACCGCGGAACCGACATTCTCAGTGGTCGAACAGGGCGCATCAGGGTTGAGCGCTGCTATCCGCGCAGCCTCCAGGTGGGCCAACTTGTCGGCTGTAGCCTTGCTCATGCGCAACTCGACCGTGACCTCACTGTCGGGGTCGGATCGCGATGCCAAGTGAACGACCCAGTGGTTCGGCGATGGGTGCTGGACGGTTGCCATGTGAGCAGTCCAAGGGTGCAGGTGCGCCGACTCAGGCTATCCGGCGACGGTGTGCGTGGCAAGCGTGAGGGAAACGAGGTGTCAGCGATATCAGCGGTTCGCCGATGCGGCCTGTCCGCCCGCGTCCGAATCGAGTACCGGCTCGGCGCGCAACTTCAGGCCCAGAGCGCCGATGACCCTGAGCACCGTGTCCAGACTGGGATTGCGGTCTCCCGAAAGCGCCTTGTAGAGACTTTCGCGGGACAGGCCGGCATCGCACGCAACTTGCGACATGCCCTTGGCGCGGGCGATATCGCCCAGCGCCTTGGCGATGAACGCGGCGTCGCCATCGGCCTCCTCCATGCACGCTTCCAGATACGCGGCCATTTCCTCCGGCGTGCGAAGGTGCTCGGCGACATCGTAGGGTGAAGTGACGGTGCTGGTCATGGTGTCCACCTACAGGTTTCGTGCGAGGCGCAAGGCCGTCTCAATATCCCGGCTTTGGGTCCGCTTGTCCCCGCCGGCCAGCAGAACGACGATCATGCGCTCCTGATTCGTAAAGTACACCCGGTAGCCCGGTCCGTATTCGATCCGCAGCTCCGAAACGCCTTCGCCAACGGGCCTGACATCTCCCGGATTTCCCGCTGCCAGACGTTCGACCCGGACGAGGACGCGTGCCCGCGCGCCCGCGTCCCGCAAGCCGTTCAGCCACCTGGCGTAGACCTCCGTCTTGCGGATCTCGATCATGCTCGGAATGTAGCCAGCCGGCTACATCCCGTCAATCCTTCGCCCCCCTCGCGGGATCCAGGCTGGCCCGCCGTGCCCGTTGACTCCGGCGGACCTTGCGACCGAACGCCGCGTGACCCGCGAGAATCGCGCAGCATTGCGCGGCATGGAGGCCTCGGACCTGGAAACGAGAGCCCGGGTGGGCAAGTGCGAGCGAAGCGGTCGGAATGCGGACGAGGAACGCCAAGGGACCCGCGATTGGAATGGAAGCCCGCAGGGCCGAGACTCGGCTGGCCAAGGCTTGGTACGAAGTACGACAGCCCGGCTCGAAGGGATCTCCTATCCGGACCCGGGATCGGGCTGCATGCCGACGGTTCGTTGCCGCTTCCATCCATACAACAGGACGCCCTTGGGCCGGCACCTATGGCGCGGCCGGTCTTGTCAGGCGGGGGTAAGGAAGTTGCATAGTCCGACGACTGCGATTGCCACGGAGCGAAGGGTGGACTGGGCAGCGCGTACTGTTCTGACTTCGGCCTGCTCGACGAGACGGAAAAACGCGCCGGCAAGTCGCCGAACGTCAGGTATCAGAACTACATACGGGAGATGGTGGAGAGGATCGCTCAGCGCGACGAGTCGCAACGAAAGGAGCGGCGCGAAAGGCGGCAACGCACCTCGCCCCGGCGGGTCCCATGCGGGACTGTAAGGAATGTTCCTTACCACGTCAACGGGACGCGGAGGATGCGGGTCACCACCTGCGTTGTCGCGGCGGCTCCAAACCCCGTCGGCGTCGGCTGTTTCGGCTGGTGACGGTGTGCAGGGCGCAAGCCCGCTTCGGACTCCCTGCGGAGTCTTTTTCGGACACACCCGACGCGTCGACGATGCACTTCCGGCTGGAATGGCCGCCGTTGCGCTGCGGTAACATCGCGCCCTGCGCTTGCGCCGCGACGCCCATTTTGTTACCTCTGTTGCACGGAAGGCGATGCGGAACGCGCTCGGAAATCGCGGCCCGGTCGTCTCGCTCAATCGCCGCAACGGCTCCAAACCCTTGCGGCGTCGGCAGTTTCGGCCGGTGACGGTGTGCAGGGCGCAAGCCCGCTTCGGACTCCCTGCGGAGTCTTTTTCGGACACACCCGACGCACGGCGCGATCCCCGGAAAATCGGGCTATCGTCGCTGACGGCCGGCGGCCGCCGGCAGCCACACCCTCAACCGGCATTCTTCGGAGGACTCGATACATGACCGACCAACCGTTCTCGATCGACCGCGACACGTTGCTCGACGCGTACCGGACGATGAAGACCATCCGTGAGTTCGAGGAGCGGCTGCACGTCGATGTGGCCCGCGGAGACATCCCGGGCTTCGTGCACCTGTATGCCGGCGAGGAGGCAACCGCGACGGCGATCATGCTCCACCTCGGCGACAATGACCGCATTGCTTCCACCCATCGGGGGCACGGCCACTGCATCGCCAAGGGGGTGGACGTGAAGGCGATGATGGGGGAGATCCGGGGCAAGTCGAGCGGCGCCTGCAAGGGCAAGGGCGGCTCGATGCACATCGCCGATCTCAGCAAGGGGATGATGGGCGCGAACGGCATTCTGGGGGCGGGGGCGCCGCTCGCCTGCGGCGCCGCCCTCGCGGCCAAGCGGCGGGGGGACGGCGGGGTCGCCATCAGCTTCGTCGGAGACGGCGCTTCCAACCAGGGGATGTTCCTGGAGAGCCTGAACCTCGCCGCGGTATGGAACCTGCCGGTCGTCTTCGTGGTCGAGAACAACGGCTACGCGGAGTCCACCGCGATGGAGTGGGCTGTCGCATGCGACAGCTACGTGGACCGGGCCTCCGGATTCGGGATGCCGGGGGTCACCGTGGACGGCACCGACTTCTTCGCCGTCCATGAAGCGGCGGGGGAGGTGATTGCCCGCGCTCGCGAGGGTGGCGGCCCGTCGCTCCTGGAGTGCAAGATGCATCGGTTCTATGGCCACTTCGAGGGCGATGCGCAGACCTACCGGGCGGAGGGTGAGGTCGAGAACCTCCGCGAGAACCATGACTGCATCAAGATCTTCCGGTCGGCGGTGACCGGCGCCGGGGGCATCGACTCCGCGGCGCTCGACGCGATCGACGCCGAGGCGCTGGCCCTCGTCGACGAGGCGGTCGCGCATGCAACGGCGGCGCCGATGCCCGGGCCGGAGGAACTCGAAACGGACGTCTACATCTCCTACGCGTAGCGGAAAGACATCCGGCCCGACCACTCGAACCAACGTTCACAGCCACGGCCCGCGGGCCGAACAGGAGACAGCGAATGGCGCGCAATCTCAGCATGAGCGAGGCCGTCAACGAGGCCCTGGACCAGGAGATGGCCCGGGATCCGACGGTCATCTGCATGGGAGAGGACATCGCGGGCGGGACCGGAAGCCCCGGCGAGGACGACGCCTGGGGCGGACCCCTCGGCGTTACCAAGGGCCTGCTCGCCAAGCACGGCGACCGGATCATGGATACCCCGCTCTCCGAGTCGGCATTCATCGGCGCGGCGATCGGGGCGGCCTGCAGCGGCCTTCGCCCGGTGGCGGAGCTCATGTTCGTCGACTTCATGGGCGTGTGCTTCGACGAGATCTTCAACCAGGCCGCCAAGTTCCGGTACATGTTCGGCGGCAAGGCGGAGACCCCGGTGGTCATCCGCTGCATGGCCGGCGCGGGGTTCCGGGCCGCCGCCCAGCACTCGCAGATGCTCACCCCGGTCTTTACGCACATCCCGGGCCTCAAGGTGGTGTTTCCGTCGAACGCCTACGACGCGAAGGGGCTCCTCGTCCAATCCATCCGCGACAACGACCCCGTCATCTTCTTCGAGCACAAGAACCTCTACGACACGAAGGCCGAGGTGCCGGAGGGCCTGTACACGATTCCGTTCGCGGAGGCGAACGTGGTCCGCGAAGGCGGCGACGCGACCATCGTGACCTACGGGCAGACCGTGCAACGCTCGCTCGACGCCGCCGCCGTGCTCGCCAGGGAGGGCGTCGAATGCGAGGTCATCGACCTGCGCACGCTCTCCCCGATCGACATGGACACGGTCCTCGAGAGCGTCGAGAGCACCGGGCGGCTCGTCTGCGTGGACGAGGCGAACCCGCGCTGCTCGATCGCCGCGGACGTTTCGGCCACCGTGACCCAGGAGGTGTTCGGTGCGCTCAAGGCCGGGGTGCGGATGGTGACCGCGCCGCATACCCCGGTGCCGTTCTCGCCGGCCCTCGAGGACCTGTACATCCCGGGCGCGGATCGAATCGTGTCGGCGGTTCGCCAGACCCGCGCCAACTGAGGAGGATTCGATGCCCGGAACGATCACGCCCATCGTGATGCCGAAATGGGGCCTCTCCATGAAGGAGGGGACCGTGACCCGCTGGATTGTGGGAGAAGGGGACGAGATCGCGGTCGGAAACGAGATCGCGGAAATCGAGACGGAGAAGATTGCGAGCGCGCTCGAGGCGACCGATGCGGGGAAGCTGCGCCGCCTGGTCGCCGAGGAGGGTGATCTGCTGCCGGTCAAGGCCCTGCTCGGGATCCTGGTGCAGGGCGAGGTGAGCGAGGAGGAGATCGATGCCTTCGTGGCGGGATTCGTCGTTCCCGCGGAGGAGGAGGACGAGGAGGAGGAGCAGGGGCTCGCCTACCGCTATGCGGAGACGGCGGCCGGGCGCCTGCGCTACACCGCGCAGGGCGAGGGCCCGGAGACGGTCCTGCTCATCCATGGATTCGGGGGCGATCTCGACAACTGGCTCTTCAACCTCGACGCCCTGGCCGCGGAGTCGACCGTGTTCGCCCTCGACCTGCCGGGCCACGGGCCGGCCCCGGCCCCGATCCCCGACGCTTCCGTTCCGGGCCTCGCGAACGCGGTCGTCGACTTCATGAACGCGACCGAGGTGGAGGCGGCCCATCTCGTGGGTCACTCGCTCGGGGGGGCGGTTGCGCTCGCGATCGCCGCGTCCGCACCCGGCCGGGTGCGTTCCGTCACCCTCGTGTGCTCGGCGGGCCTCGGTCCGGAGATCAACCGCGAGTACATCGATGGCTTCGTCTCCTCGACGTCGCGCCGCCAGCTCAAGCCCGTGCTCGAGAACCTCTTCGCGGACCCGGGGCTCGTCAATCGCTCCCTCGTGGACGGGGTGTTGCGGTACAAGCGGCTCGACGGCGTGACCGAGTCGCTCGAGAAGCTCGCGGACGGGGTGTTCCCGGACGGTGCGCAGGGCTGGGTGGAATCCGGCGTGATTGCCGGACTGGGCGCCCCGGTCCTCGTCGTCTGGGGCGCCGAGGATCGGATCGTCCCCGCCGCGCATGCCGAGGCGGCGGCCGGCGCGACGGTGGAGATCGTCGAGGGAGCCGGTCACATGGTGCAGATGGAAGCGGCCCCCCGCGTCAACTCCCTCATCGCCGCCCACGTCGCCCGCGCGGCCGGCTGACCCGCGCGGCCACTTCCGAAGAAGAGGCGCTCTTGGCTCCCACCGAGGCGGACAGGGACGAGGGAGGCAACGTACGGCACGAGGGCAACCGAATATGACGTGCTCCGCTCAGGTGGAGCCGTAGCGAGCAGTGGCGTCCCGTGAGGCTTCGCCGAGCGCCTGACCGCTCCCGCCCTCCACCGCGTCTCGCTTCGCTCACCACGGCTCCGGTTGGGTGGATCTCGAAATGCGGACAGCGAGAGCAACCCCGAAACCCCGGCGCCCCCGGCCCCGAACAGCCTCGTCTACCCCACCGCCGCAGATCGGCGTTCGCTTCGCTCACGGAGTGTCGGGCCGGCAGCCCCCAAACCCCCCGCTACTATCTGATATGGCTCGTTCCGCACCCCGCGCTTGAGGATGTTCCGGACGCTCCCTTCGTCGATCTCCAGGTCGCGCGCAATCGCCCGGTTGCTCATGCCGGCGGCGTGCCTTTTTAGAAAGGTCGAGAGCACGTAGGCGAGACATTCCGTCAGGAAGTTCTCATCTTGGCCTTTGGCAAGGCGATGCAGCCTCGGAAGGAGGTGGTTGGAAGGTTGCTGCGCCACTTCATTGACTCGCTCCAAGTTTCGGCCGGCGGAAACACCCGCCATAGGGATGGAGCTAGCCCGGAAATCTCACCAGCTTTCGTCGCGAGGGCGGCGAGACGGCGCTGTGACAGGCCGCACGGACCGAAAGAGCGCGTACGCGCTGGCGAAGGCGTAGCCGACACTACGTCGAAGCGGCTTGAGGGAGTACGGCCTGTCACAGCGCATGGATCGGCGTCCGCAGCAGGAAGCTGGTGAGATTTGCGGGCTAGTCTTCGTCCCTCCAACCGACCAACTCGTCAATCGATACGTCGAGTACCCGCGCAATCCGGCGGAACAGATCGACGCTCCCTTGCTTCTTTCCGTTCTCGATCAAGGACAGGGTGCTCTTGGTAGTGCCGGTGTGCTCCGCGAGCTCCGCGAGGGTCAGGCCACGGTGGGTGCGCCAGACGCGCACGGGTGGCTCGCCGTCGAGGAGCTGTCTTACCACCCGATCGGGAACCATCTCCTCTCCCGCCAACTCTTCCCGGCCTCGGTCGAAGGCGTGCACGTCTCCTGCGTCCTCGAACGCCCGGAGAATCTCCTCATAGGAGGCAAACGGGATCACGGCGAAGGCCGGCTGGCCGTTCTGGCGAATGATTTGTACCTTGCTGTCGCTCATGGTGATTCTCGATAGGCGCTACCGCGGGGGGAGACATTGACGACCCGAATCACCTTCGTGTCGTCGTCGACTTCGTAGAGTGCGCGCCAATCACCAATCCTCACCCGATATCCGTTGCGGCCCCGGAGCCTTGCCACATTCCGATGCTCGTCGTAGGGACTTGTTGCCACGTCGAGACGTTTCGCACGAATCCGCCCGGCAATCTGCCGCTGCATCCGGGCCAAGGACCGGACGGCCTGCTTCCCATACTGGATCTCATACATGGGAGCCGGCTTGCCATGGTGTCAGCGCCGGTCGCGCGACATGTCCATGAGGGGCTTCTGCTGGCCTCCGTCGATCTCGATCATCGTGCCGTTCACGAAGTGGGCGCGGTCGGAGGCGAGGTAGGTCACGAGATCCGCCACCTCGTCGACCTCCGCGATGCGCCCGAGGGGGATGCTGCGGGGCGCGAGGGTGTCGGCTTCCTCGATGCTGATGTTCATGTCGCGGGACATCGCCCGCACGAGCCCCGACCAGCGCTCGGTGCGGACCGGCCCGGGATTCACCGCGCAGAAGGAGATGTTGTGCTTGCCGTACTGGCCGGCGAGGGCGATGGTGAGGTTCTGCCCGGCCGCGTTCGCCGCGCCCGGCGCGATTTCCCAGTACGACTGCTTGACGCCGTCGTTGCCGATGAGGTTTACGACCCGCCCCCGCTCCTGGGCCTTCATGTGGGGCAGGGTCGCTCGCATCACCCACACATAGCCCATGAACTTGAGGCCCATCGCGAGCTCCCAGTCGTCCTCGTCGAGGGTCTCGATCACTCCGCCCGGCGCGGCCCCCGCGTTGTTGACGAGAATGTCGATGCGGCCGAAGTGCTCCGCGGTCTGCGCGACCACCCGGTCGGCGTCCGCCTTGTTCATGAGGTCGCCGGGGAAGGCGACGATCTCCGAGCCCGTTTCGCCCTGGATCTCCTCCGCGGCGGCCTGGAGCCGCGCCCCGTCGCGGGCGACGATCGCGACCTTGCAGCCCTCGCGCGCAAGCGACCGCGCGATACCCTTGCCGATGCCGATGCTTCCGCCCGTCACCAGGGCCACCTTGCCGGTCATTCCGAGATCCATCGAGCGCCTCCCCACGGTGTACCATCGCGGCCGTTTCCCGCGCCGCGTCAAAGCATAGCAGTACCCTCCCGGCATGTCCGAAGCCAGCACCCCCGAGCACCGGCCACTTCTACGCGGAAGGGGCCGGTACCTGGACGACATCGGGCCGGCGGGCGCGCTCGAGCTCGCGTTCGTGCGGAGCCCGTGGCCGCACGCGCGGATCCGTTCCATCGAGACGGGTGGGGCGAGACGCGCGCCGGGGGTGGTGGCGGTGGTGACGGGAGCGGACCTCGCCGGCACGGTCGCTCCCATCCGGGCGGAGATGGCTTCGGGCGGTCCGGCTGTCTACCGGCCGACCGACTGGCATCCCGTGGCTCCGGACACGGTGCGCTACGCCGGGGAGATCGTGGCGGTGGTCGCCGCGAGCAATCGATACCTCGCAGAGGACGCGGCCGCTCTCGTCGAGGTCGAATACGACCCGCTCCCGGTGGTCGCGGACCCGCGTTCGGCGTTCCGTGGGGACGCGCCGCTCGTGCACGAGCACGCGCCGGACAACGTGCTGTTCCGCACCGAGTGGTCGTCCGGGGAGCGGGAGGGGTTCGAGCGGGCGCCGATCCGGGTTCGTTTCACGTGCCGCCATCCCCGAGTCTCGGGCATGCCCATGGAGGGCAGCGGCGCGGTGGCGGCCTGGGACCGGGCGAACGGCACGCTCGAGTTCTTCTCCTCCACCCAGGTACCCCATATCCTGCGGGACGGTCTCTCCCGGAGCCTCGGGATTGCGGCGAGCCGCATCCGGGTGGTCGCCCCGGACGTCGGCGGCGGCTTCGGTCCCAAGATGCAGCTCTTCCCGGAGGAGGTCGCGGCGGCGGCGCTCGCCATGCGGCTCGGCCGTCCGGTCAAGTGGGTCCAGGACCGGATGGAGCACCTGCAGGCCGCGTTCCATTCGCGGGACGTGACGGTCGAGGCGGAGGCGGCGGCGGACCCCGACGGTCGCCTCGCGGGTATCCGGGCGCAGGCGCTCTGCGACGTGGGCGCGTATTCCTCCTTTCCGCTCACCTGCTCGCTCGATCCGCAGACCGCGGGGGTCGCGCTCCCCGGGCCCTACCGGGTGCCCTGGTACCACTTCACGGGCCTCGCCATCGCCACCCACAAGTTCCCGACCGGGGCGTACCGCGGGGTAGGCGTACCACTCGGGCCGCTCGTGACCGAAGAGCTCGTGAGCCGCATCGCGCGGGCCGCGGGTCTCGACCCCGTGGAGGTGCGCCGCCGGAACCTCCTCCGCCCGGAGGAACTCCCGCACGAGAGTCCCGGCGGGGCGGTGTACGACAGCGGCGACTATCCGGCGCTTCTCGAGGGCGCCCTCGATCGTGCCCCCTACGCCGGGTGGCGAGCCGAGCAGCGCAACGCCGGCGCCGGCGAGGGGAAGGGCGCCCGCCGCCGGCTCGGGATCGGGATGTCCTGCTTCGTCGAGCCGACCGGCATGAACCGGGCGGTCTATCGAACGCGGGGAATGGCCCATGTTCCCGCCTTCGACTCGGCCGTGCTCCGCGTCGACCCGGGGGCCGGGGTGGAGGTATTCGTGAGCACGCCTTCCCAGGGGCAGAGCCACCACGCGTCGTTCCGCCGGCTGGTCGGGCGGGCGCTCGGGGTGCCGGAGGAATCGGTGCGGGTGGTGCTCGGCGACACCGCGGTGACCCCCTACGGCTCCGGCACGTTCGCGAGCCGCTCCATGGTGAGCGGCGGCGGTGCGGTGCTCAGCGCCGCGGCGAAGATGAAGGAGAAGCTTTGCGCGGTGGCCGCGGCGCGGTGGGAGGTGAACCCGGAGCGCGTGCGCTTCGTGGTGCGGGGCGGCGCCGGGGGGGTCGAACGGACCGGGGCGGAAGACCTGGCGGCGGGCGGCCTCGAACCGTCGGGTGCGGGAACCCCGGCGGCAGGTGGCCACGAACGGCCGCGTGCCGACGATCCGCCGGCGAGCGGCGCGGCGCGCGTCTCGGATCTCGCGGGCGCCCCGGTCGTGGCGGCCGACGACGCCCTGTCCGCGCGCGAGGGCTCCGCCGCGCCGCGCCTCGCGATCGCCGAGCTCGCGCACCTCGCCCACGCACCGTTCCAACCCTTTCCGGCCGGCCTCGAGCCCGGGCTCGAAGTCCACGCCGCCTACGATCCCCCGGGGGTGCCGGTGTCCTGTGCCGCCCACGTGGCCCTCGTCGAGGTGGATCGGCTGACCGGCGGGGCGCGCGTGCTCCGCTACGTCGTGGCCGAGGACTGCGGCCCCATCGTCAATCTCGCCGCGGTCGATGGCCAGATCCGGGGTGCCGTCGCGCAGGGCATCGGGTGCGCGCTCCTCGAGTCGGTCGACTACGACGAGGGCGGCCAGCACCGCTCCGCGACCCTGATGGACTACCTCGTGCCTTCCGTGGGCGACGTCCCCGACATCGACATCGTGCACATGGAGACCCCGTCCCCGTTCACCGAGAGCGGCATCAAGGGGATGGGCGAGTCGGGGATCATCGGCGCACCCGCCGCGGTCGTGAACGCGGTGCTCGACGCCCTCGGCGCGGAGCCAGTGGAGCTCGTCCTTCCCCTCACCCCGGAACGCATCGTCGCCCTCGCCGCGATCACCCCCGCCCCTCCGGCCTCGACCTCCTGACCGGATGCCGGATCCCTCCCCACACCGCGTGCCTGCTAGCGGAGCGAACCGTTTCGCGGCATCGTCATTGAGGTGGTGATCCGCGCGCCGACCGCCCGGCACCGCCGGATGGCGCAAGGGGCCGAACCCGCGTGAGCGGGTCGGAAGCGGGGCGGTCGGGTGCGCGGCTCGCCGCTTGACCGATGCGTCCGGCCACCCTATCAATACGCCGCATGGAGACGCAGCCGCTTTCCGGGGGAGGAATCGAGGGAATTGGTGACGGCTCCCCTGACGGTTCTCCGGACAATGCTTCGGCCGCGGTCGGCCGCTCGGTCCGCCGGCTCGAGGATCCGCGGCGGCTGCGGGGCGAGGGCACCTACGTGGACGACGTGCACGTGCCCGGGATGCTCCATGCCACGGTGGTCCGAAGCCCCCGGGCGCACGCGCGGATCCGCTCGATCGACACGACGGCGGCGCAGGCCGTGCCCGGGGTCGCGGCGATCTTCGGAGCCCGCGAGCTCGGGGACGCACTCCGGCCGATCCCGGTGCGTCTCGTTCCGGACGACCGGCTGCTTCGCTACCTTCAGCATCCCTTCGCGACCGCCCGGGTGCGCTACGTCGGAGAGCCTGTCGCCCTCGTCGTCGCCCGGAGCCGGGCCGCCGCCGAGGACGCGGCGGAACGGGTGGAGGTGGAGTTCGAGCCGATTGCGGCGGTGACCGATGCGTCCTCGCCGCCGCCCGCGGCCCTCTTCGACCACACTCCCGACAACCTCGCCTCGCTCATCGACGAGGGCTTCGGGGACATCGACGCCGCGTTTGCGCGGGCCCACCGGATCGTACGGCTCACGTTCCGCACCGGCCGGCACACGGCGGTGCCGATGGAGACCCGGGGGCTCGTTGCCGTGCCGGACCGGGGCGCCGGCCGCGGCCAGGGTCGCCTGACGATCTGGGGTCCGACCAAGGTCACGCACTTCAACCGCGGGGTGCTCGCCGCGATGCTCGGCTGGCCCGAGCATCGCATCCGCCTCGTCGAGCCGGACGTGGGCGGCGGGTTCGGTGCGCGCGGCGAGTTCTACCCCGAGGACTTCCTCATCCCCTGCGCGGCGCTCCGGCTCGGGCGTCCGGTCAAGTGGATCGAGGACCGGGTCGAGCACCTGAGCGCCATCAACCACTCGCGCGAGCAGCGGTACGAGCTCGCGCTCGCCCTCGACCCGGACGGGCGGTTCCTCGGACTCCGGGCGGAGCTCGTCAACGACATGGGCGCGTACCTGCGCACCCACGGCACGGTGGTGCCGGGACTGAGCGCCGGGATGCTGCCGGGACCGTACGAGCTGGAGGCGTACCGGTGCCGGGTGCGCTGCGTGCTGACCAACAAGACCCCGACCGGCACCTACCGCGCCCCCGGCCGCTTCGAGTGCAACGCGGCGCGCGAGCGGCTCATCGACCGCGCCGCTTGGGTGACCGGGATCGGGCCGGTCGAGCTTCGACTGCGAAACCTCATCCGGCCGGAGCAGATGCCGTACCCGCGGGGCACCAGCATCCTCGGGGAGGCGGTCGCCTACGACAGCGGCGACTATCCGGCGGCGCTCGCCGAGGCGGCGGCGCTCAGCCATTTCTCGCCGCGGAGTCCGGACACGGTCCGGAGCGGCCGCGCGGTTTCCGGAGTCCCGGGGGGTGGCGCGGTGTCCCGCCAGGGTCCGGACTCGGGTACGGAGCTGGGAGCGATCCCCGCCGCCGGCTCCGGAACCGGTGTGGAGCCCGCCCGGGTGGCAGGAGGACCCGGCGCTCGCTCGGATTCCGGAGGAAGTGCGGGTCGTGCCGCGAAGGCGGATACCGAGGAGCGGTACCGCCTCGGAATGGGCCTCGCGTGCTTCGTCGAGAAGACGGGGACCGGTCCCTTCGAGGGGGCGCGGGCGTTCCTCGACCGGAGCGGGGACCTCGTGGTCGCGACCGGGGCGGCGGACGTCGGACAGGGGCTCGAGACCTGTCTCGCCCAGATCGCGGGAGATGCGCTCGGGATCGACTACGCGGGGGTCACCGTGCGCCACGGCGATACCGACCTCATCCCCTACGGCGTCGGGAGCTTTGCGAGCCGCGGAACGGTGATGGCCGGAAATGCAGTGCACGCCGCGGTAAGCGAGCTTCGGACCGGGGTGCTGGCGCGGGCCGCGGCACGGCTGCAAGTGCAAGCCGGCGATCTCGCCATCGAGTCCGGCGGTGTGGTCCGGGGGGCGGACGGACGGACCTGCACGCTCGCGGATCTCGCCGCCGAGCCCGGCCTCGAAGCGGTCCACTACTTCCGGTGCGAGCAGATGGCCTACTCCCACGGCGTGGCGGTCGCGCGAGTGCGAGTCGACACCGCGACGGGTCTCGTCGTCCCCGAGCGGATCTGGCTCCTGTACGATGTCGGGCGCGTCGTCAATCCGGCGATCGTCGCCGGGCAGATCGAGGGTGGGATCGCCCAGGGCCTCGGCGGTGCCCTGCTCGAGGAGCTTCGCTACGACGGCGCGGGACAGTTCCTGTCGGGTTCGTTCATGGACTACCTGCTGCCGGGCACGACCGACGTGCCCTCGATCGTGCACCGCGACCTCGGGCGGTCCCCGTCGCCGAGGAACCCGCTCGGGGTCAAGGGGGCGGGCGAGGTTGGAATCGCGGGTGTCGGCGGCGCGATCGCGAACGCGGTCGCCGATGCGCTCGGGGATGCGGAGCGCGACGACGATCGGCTGCCGCTCACCCCGGAGCGGGTCTGGGAGCGCGCGCGGGCATCGGCCCCCCCCGGGGCTCCGGCCGGGGCGCGCGTCGCGGAGCCGGCGTGAAACCCGCCCCGTTCGTGTACCGCGACCCCGACACCGTCGAGGAGGTGCTCGCGCTCCTCGCCGAGCACGGAGACGACGCGAAGCTCCTCGCGGGTGGCCAGAGTCTCGGCCCGATGCTGAACATGCGGATCGTGTCGCCCGAGGTCATCATCGATCTCAACCGGGTGTACGCCCTTGCCGCACGCGGACGATCGGCGGCCGGTGGCTTCGCGATCGGGGCGCTCGTGCGACAGGCGGAACTCGAGGACGATCCGGTGTTCACCGCCTCCCAGCCTCTCGCGGCGGCGGTGCTCCCCTGGATCGCGCACCGGCCGATCCGCAATCGCGGCACGGTCGCGGGCAGCCTCGTGCACGCCGATCCGGCGGCGGAGTGGGGGGGTATCGTCCTTGCGCTGGATGCCCGCTTCGAGATCCGGCGCGCGGGGGCAACCCCCCGCACGGTCGCCGCGGAAGAATTCTTCACCGGGATCCTCGAGACCGCGGTCGAGCCGGAGGATCTGCTGGCCGAGATCCGGCTCCCACCCTGGCCGGACGGCACGCGGTGGGGGTTCCGGGAGTTCGCGCGCCGCCGCGGCGACTTCGCCCTCGCCGGGGTCGCGTGCCGGTTCGAGGTGGACCGGGCGGGCGGTTGCCGATCGGCCCGGATCGGTCTCATCGGGGTCGGGGACACGGCGGTCCGGGCGCGGCGGGCGGAGTCGGTGCTCGAAGGGGAGCCGCCCGGACGCGAGG
This sequence comes from Gammaproteobacteria bacterium, assembly GCA_965223775.1. Taxonomy (GTDB): domain Bacteria; phylum Pseudomonadota; class Gammaproteobacteria; order HK1; family HK1; genus JAJDXW01. The sequence continues at coordinate 1,785,890 of OZ245021.1, forward strand.
TGTTCGCGGCGGCGGCAGCCTCGGTCCGGGACGAGGTGGACCCGCTCGACGACGGCCATGCTTCGGCCGGGTATCGCCGCCACCTCGCGGGGGTGCTGGTCGAGGACGCACTGGCGGAGGCCTGGGCGCGGGACGGCGGCGCCGGGCAATAGGCAGAAGGGCGCATGGAGGGGCGGGAACGGTGGCGGGTGGCCGCCAGGGCGGATTCGGACCGGACGGCCGGAATGCGTAGGACGGTTGCCGCCGGGGAAGCGGGCGAGGCGGAAAGGGCGAAGGGAACGGGAGCGGGAACGGGAGCGATGCGGTGAATGAGCTTCGCGACGTCGAGGTGACGGTCAACGGCGAGGTGTACCACGGGCGGGTCGAGCCACGGCTCACCCTGGCGGATTTCCTCCGGCATTCCCTCGGGCTCACCGGGACCCACGTCGGCTGCGAGCACGGGGTCTGCGGCTGTTGCACCGTGCGGCTCGACGGCGCCGCGGTCCGCTCGTGCATCCTGTTCGCGGTGCAGGCCGACGGACACCGGATCGAAACCGTCGAAGGGCTGGCCGACGGCGAGAGCCTCCATCCGCTCCAGGAGGCGTTCACCGACAACGGCGCCCTGCAGTGCGGGTTCTGTACCCCCGGGTTCCTCATGACCGCGATCGAGTTCCTGGAACGCAACCCCGATCCGGATGAGGAAGCGGTGCGCGACGCCCTCTCGGGGAGCCTTTGCCGGTGCACCGGCTACCAGTCCATCGTCGCCGCGGTGCTCGACGCCGCGCGCCGGCTTCGCCAGGAAGGCTGAGCGCGCGCCGGCCTGCCTCGATGTCCGTTCCCGCCGACCCCGTCTCGCCTACCGGGCAGGTGGCTCCCAAAATCGACGCCGATACCCTCGTCGCGCTCGTGTCGGAGATCGCACGCGAGCTCCGCCCGGGGGAGGGTGCGGCGCTGGCGGTGAGCCTCGACACGGATCTGGGGCGGGATCTCGGCCTCGACAGCTTGTCTCGAATGGAGCTCCTTGCGCGAATCGAGCGGGCGGCGGGGGCGAGCTTTCCCGATCGAGTGATGGCCGATGCCGAAACACCCCGCGACCTTCTCCGGGCCCTGCGCGCCGCCCGTGCGAGTGGATCGAATGCGAGTCCGGTCCGAGTGGTGGAGCCACCGGCGGGCGCTCGCGTTGCTTCCGCGGCCGCGATGGCCGCCGAGTCCGACGCCGACGTATCGTGGAGCGCCGAAACCCTGGTGGACGCGCTCGCGAAGCACGCGTCGCTCAACCCCGATCGGGTGCACGTGCGTCTGCTCGACGAGACCGGGGCGGAAACCCCCCTCACCTATGGCGAGCTCCTCGAACGCGCGAGGCGAGTCGCGGGCGGGCTCGTGCGGCGTGGCGTCACGCCCGGCCGGGCGGTCGCGATCATGCTCCCCACCGGGATCGAGTATCTAGCGTGCTTCCTGGGCGTTCAGCTCGCGGGCGCCGTGCCTCTACCGATCTACCCGCCGGCCCGCATCGCCCAGATCGAGGACCACTTCCGCAGGCACGAGCGGATCCTCGCCAACGCCGAGGCCCAGTACCTCGTCACGTTCGACGAGGCGCGGGCGGTGTCGCGGCTGCTCGCGGCTCGGGCCAGCGGCCGGTGCGGTCTCGCGACGGCCGGCGAGCTCGACGAGTCCGAGGCGCTCGCCCTCGATTTCGCGGCGAGCCCCGGCCCCGACGACACCGCCTTCCTGCAGTACACGTCGGGAAGCACCGGCCAGCCGAAAGGGGTGGTCCTCACCCACCGCAACGTCATCGCGAGCCTCCATGCGATGGGGCGGGCGCTCGAGGCGTCGTCCCGCGACGTATTCGTCAGTTGGCTCCCGCTCTACCACGATATGGGTCTCATCGGGGGGTGGCTTGGAAGCCTCGTTTACGGCTTCCCGCTCGTCCTGATGTCGCCGCTCACCTTCCTCGCCCGGCCCGCCCGCCTGCTGCGGGCCATCCAGACCTACGGCGGCACCATCTCGGGCGGGCCGAACTTCGCGTTCGAGCTTTGCGCCCGTCGCATCGCGGACGAAGAGATCGAAGGTCTCGATCTCTCGTCGTGGCGGCTCGCGTTCAACGGGGCCGAGCCCGTCAACGCCGATTCCCTGGAGGCATTCGCGCGGCGCTACGAGCCGCACGGCTTCAATCCGAAGGCGCTTACCCCGGTATACGGCCTCGCGGAAGCGACGCTCGGGGTCGCGTTTACCCCGCTCGGCCGCGGGCCGCGGGTCGAAGCGATCGATCGGACGGCAATGGAGGGCGAGCGCCGGGCGGTCCCGGCTTCCGCTGCGAACGGTTCGGTGCTCACCTTCGTTTCCAGCGGAGTTCCGATCCCGGGCTTCGAGGCCCGCACGGTGGATGATGGAGGCCGCGAAACGCCGGAGCGGGTGGAGGGGCGGCTTCAGTTCCGGGGCCCGGCAACGACGAGCGGCTACTTCCGCAACGCGGCAGCGACACAGGCGTTGTTCGACGGCGACTGGCTGGAATCAGGTGACCTCGCCTATATCGCGGGCGGGGAGATATTCATTACCGGGCGGGTCAAGGAAGTCATCATCCGGGCCGGCCGCAATCTCTATCCCTACGAGCTGGAGCAGGCGGCGGGCGACGTAGAGGGCGTGCGGCGGGGATGCGTGGCCGTGTTCGGGGCCGGCGATCCGGAGGCCGGTACCGAGCGGTTGGTAGTGGCGGCGGAGACGCGGGAGCAAGGCGCCGGGCGGCGCGCGGAAGTCCGCGCCGCGCTCGAACGCGTGGCGGTGGATCTGCTGGGCCAACCGGCGGACGAAGTGGTCCTGATCCCTCCGTACACCGTGCTCAAGACTTCGAGCGGGAAGATCCGCCGGCAGGCGATGGCCGACCTCTACCGATCAGGACGCCTCGAGTCCCGGAGCGAGCCGGCGTGGCTGCGCATGGTCCGGCTCGGGGCCAGCGGGCTCGCGCCGTTCGCGCGGCGGGCCGCCGCACGCTCCCGCGATCTCGCCTTCGCGGGATGGGTCTGGGGAATGATCGGGGTGGCCGCGGCGACGGCCTGGCCGGTCGTCGTGCTTGCCCGCCACCCGCCCTTGGGCCGGCGGTGCATGCGATACGCCGGGCGAGCCGTCTTCCGGCTTTCCGGCATACCGCTTGCCGTCGAGGGAGGCTCGCACGTCCCACGGGATGCGGCGTGCGTGATCGCCTCGAACCACGCAAGCTATCTCGATGGCCTCTTGCTGTTCGCCGCGCTCCCCGTACCGGTGCGCTTCGTCGCCAAGGCGGAGCTTCGCGACAAGCCGCTCGCAAGGTGGTTCCTCGATGGAATCGGTGCGCTCCTCGTCGAACGCTTCGACGCCGCCCGCGGCGTCGAGCACGCGGGCGCCCTTACCGAGAGCCTGCGCGCCGGCGCGAGCATCGCCATCTTTCCGGAAGGCACCTTGCACCGGATGCCGGGCTTGCTGCCCTTCCAGATGGGCGCGTTCGCGGCCGCGGTGGATGCGGGGGCGCCGGTGGTCCCGGTGATCTTGCGCGGCACCCGCTCGGTCATGCGAGACGGGACGTGGTTCCCGCGACGGGCTGCGTTGAGCGTGCGCATCGGTGAGCCCGTCCGCCCCGCGGCGCCGGCCGCGAGCGAGGACGATCAGCCGGACCGGTGGTCGCGGTCGGTCGCGCTCCGCAATGCGGTACGCGCGTGGATGCTCGCGAATTGCGGCGAACCCGATCTTGCGCACCGCAACGCATTGCGCGAATTGGCCGACCGACGGGCGGCGGAGAAGGCGGGCGGATCAACCGCCTGATCGGCGCACTGGCCGCCCGCTGGATAGAGCCCCGGCGCCGCCTTCCTCTCCGCCGGGCGATCAGGCCTCCGCCCGGCCTCGCCTTGCGCGCGGTGCCGCCGCGCCGCGACGGACCGAGCGCACTGGCTCCGGTCCCGACGGGTTAACCCGGAAGAATCACCGATTTTCGTCGCGAGGGCGCCGCGAAGCTGCGAAGCAGAATGCCGTGGTAGCGGGCCGCACGGACCGCAAGAGCGCTTACGCGCTGGCGAAGGCGTAGCCGACACTAGCGCGTTCGCGCTGTCGAAGCGGCTTGAGGGAGTACGGCCCGCTACCGCGGCGACCTTGGGAGCGCGAAGCGACAGATTGGCGTCCGCAGCAGTAAATCGGTGATTTTTCCGGGTTAAAGGCACCGTCGCGGGCACCAACGCGCTGATCCGGCGACGGGGCGGAAAGGTGGAAGACCGCCGCAGCGGGCAGTTCAGCGACGAATATGACGAGTATCCGGAACCCGAGCACAGCCGGTCCGGATAGCCCGGCTCCGGGCCGGCGAATCCGGCGCAACGGATTGGGTGGGGAGCGAAAAAAGGCCCGCCGCCTCCCGGCGTATCGCTGGGCCGCCGGGAGGCGGCGGGCCTAAAGCCGGCATCCCTTCCGGCGCCCGTTGTTCTAGCCGGTGGCGGACCCGGTCCAGCCGGGACGGAAACCCGCCGCGCGGGAACGTTTCTCCGGCGTGGGTCCTGCGCATCAGCCGCACTTGGAGTCGCCGCAGTTGAGGCAGGTCATGCACCCGTCGAGCATGACCGCCGCCTTGGTGCTGCATCGCCCGCAGATCGCCGCGTCGGCCGGAAACTCGCCGCCTTCGCACCCGAGCTCCCGGCGGATCTCGTCGATGTGGCGCCGCTGGCGTTCGTCGGGCTCCTCGCGCGTCATGAGCCCGAGCTTGATGAGGTGCTCCTCGATCACGGTGCCGATCTCGGCCACCAGCGAGGGAACGCGCTTGCCCCCGCGCTTGAGGTAGCCGCCGCCGGGGTCGAACACCGAGTGGAGCTCCTCGACCAGGAATGCGACGTCGCCCCCTTTCCGGAACACCGCCGAGATGATCCGGGTCAGGGCCACGATCCACTGGAAGTGCTCCATGTTCTTGGAGTTGATGAAGATCTCGAACGGCCGGCGCAGCTCGTGCTCGGTTCCCGGGTTGAGGACGATGTCGTTGATGGTCACGTACAGGGCGTGCTCCGAGAGCGGGGTCTTGATCTTGTACGTGGCGCCGACCAGCTCCTCGGGCCGCTCGAGCTGCTCGTGCATGTGGATGACGTCGGCGCTCGGGCGGGGTTCCGAGGCTTGCGAGGCGCCTCTTTTCGAAGTGTCCGCCGCCCGCGCCTGCGCCGCGGCGGAATCGCCCGCTACGCCGAACTTCACGATGCGTCCGTCGACCTTGATTGCCATGATCCCGGCCCTGTTCTCGATTCTTGACTCTTGGTCCTGATATGGGGGCGCCGGCCCCGGTTCCACGGTCTCAAAGCTTCCCGTAGTAGCCTTCCTTGAGCGCGTCGTAGAGGTTCGCCGCGGTGTGGATCTCGCCGTCGTACTCGATCTCCTCGTTCCCGCGCACCTCCAGCACCTCGCCGTCGTCCAGGGTGAAGCGGTACGTGGTGTTCTCGAGGTCCTGCTCCTTGACCAGCACCCCCTGGAACGTCTCCGGGTTGAACCGGAACGTCGTGCAGCCCTTGAGCCCCTTCTCCATCGCGTAGAGGTAGATGTCCTTGAAGTCCTCGTACGGGAAGTCGGTGGGGACGTTGGCGGTCTTCGAGATGGAAGAGTCCACCCAGTACTGGGCCGCCGCCTGCACGTCGACGTGCTCACGTGGCGCGATGTCGCTGCTGCTCACGAAGTAGTCGGGAAGGTCGTCCAGCCCCCCCGCCTCGGGGTTCACGAGTTCGCGGTAGGCGAGGAGCTCGAACGACCACACGTCGACCTTCTCCTTGGTCTTGCGTCCGGTCCGGATGACGTTGCGCGAGTAGTGGTGTGCGAAGCTCGGCTCGATCCCGTTGCTCGCGTTGTTCGCGAGCGAGAGCGAGATGGTTCCGGTGGGGGCGATGGAGGAGTGGTGGGTGAAGCGGGCCCCGACCTCCGCGAGCCGGCCCACCAGCTCCGCATCGATCTCCGCGATCCGCTGCATGTAGCGGCTGTATCGAGCGTGCAGGACCTTGCCCGGCACGCGGTCGCCGGCCTTGAAGCCGTCGCGCGCCATCTCCGGCCGGGCGGCGAGCATGGCCGGGGTAATTTCGAACTCGTCCTCGAGGATCGGAGCCGGCCCCTTCTCCTCGGCGAGCTCGAGCGCGGTCTTCCAGCCGGTGAGGGCGAGCTCGCGGCTGACGTCCGCCGTGAATTTCAGCGACTCCGGCCCCCCGTACCGGAGCCCCAGGAGGGCGAGCGTGGAGCCGAGGCCGAGGAAGCCCATCCCGTGGCGCCGCTTGGCGGTGATCTCCCGGCGCTGCTCCTCGAGGGGGAGCCCGTTGATCTCCACCACGTTGTCGAGCATCCGGGTGAATACCGCCACCGTCTCGCGGAAGCTCTCCCAGTCGAACCGGGCGTTCGCGGTGAACGGCTCGTGCACAAAGCCGGTCAGGTTCACCGACCCGAGGAGGCACGAGCCATAGGGGGGCAGCGGCTGCTCCCCGCAGTTGTGGACGAAGAGGCCGTTCGCGTCGAAGGCGTTGACGCCGGGAACCGAGACGTCGAAGACCTCGGTTTCCTCCGACGGCACGATTGCCCGCACGGTTGCCGTGAAACGCTCGCGGTTGACGGCGCGGCGAAAGCCGGCGAGCGCGGCCGTGAGCCGATGCGCCTTGTCGCCGTCGTTGAATCCGACCACCTCCCGGAACCGCGGGAGGTTCTCGCGAGCGATGACGAGCTCGTGCTGTGCCTTGACGCCGTACTCGCGCGACCCGCCGTGACCGTCGGGAAGTCGCCTGATGTCCGCTTCCCGGCGGTTCCGGTAGAGCCGCGAGACGACGCCCAAGCGAAGGAGCATGCGCTGCGCCTCGACCAGGAGCGCCTCGTCGCGCTGCGCCAGGCGTACGCTGATGCCCTTGCGCTGATCGCCCTGCGCGCTCCCGTCGGAGTCGAGGAGACCGCGGAGAAACCCTCGCTGGAACGCCGCGGACGCTCGATGCATGGCCGCCGTGATCGTCTTCCGGCCCGGACGAAGGCCGAGGTCGCCGGCCAGGCGCTTCAGCGCCCCGAGTTTCATTCGATACTCGCCGCGCCCGGGGACCGCGTGCCAGCCCCGGAAGTCGGCGCGGTGCGCAAGCTCGCGCGCGGCCGCATGGGCGGCGCTCATGACGGACTCCACTCCCGGGCGCTCGTAGCCTCCGTTCACGGCGAGGGCGCCGGGCCACGCGGACAGTACCGCGGCATCTTCCTTCAGCGTTCCGTCCCCGACGAGCAGGCCGATGAGGTACCCCTCGGGTTCCGTCCCGGGGCCGCCCCAGTCCGGCGCCTCGCGATGATCGTGAAGCACGATCTCGTCACCCGGACGGAGACTCGCCGCCTCGGTCCACTCGGTCTTCATCGCGTAGCGGGAGGCCTCCGCCACCCGGCGAACGCGGTGGTTCGGAGTGAGGGTCAGGCGGTATCCCTCCTCGGTCTCGAGGGCGACGACGCGCTTTCTTCCGGTCGGGAAGAACCCGCGCGCATCGGTCGGATGAGCCGCCCCGTCGACGACCGCCCCGAACGGCTGCCCGACGAGGTCCGCGACCTGTCGCGGCCCACCGGACGTCTGCACCCAGGTGTCCCCGGTGACGCACGGATTGGTGGCGCGGATCTCCTCGCAGAACCAGTTGTTGTTCATCTCGTTGATTTCGTCGATCAGAACGAACCCCGGCTCCGCGAAGTCGTACGTCGAGGACATGATCGCGTCCCACATCCGGCGAGCGGGGAGGGTCCGGTAGACGCGGCAGGCGACCCGCCCTTCGTCGTCGCTGGTGTAGCTGTCGAAGTGGGCCGGCCAGCGGCGCCAGACGACCTGCTCGGGGTCGTCGAGATCGAGCTGCTCCTTCTCGCTCGCGGACATCGGGAAGGCGAGCTTCCAGGGGAGGTCGTTGCGGACCGCGTCCACGAACTCCCGGGTGATGAGGAGCGAGAGGTTGAACTGGCGAAGCCGCCCGTCCTCGCGCTTCGCCCGGATGAACTCCATCGCGTCGGGATGGCCCACGTCGAACGTGGCCATCTGCGCGCCGCGCCGCCCGCCGGCCGAAGACACCGTGAAGCACATCCGGTCGTAGATGTCCATGAACGAGAGCGGCCCGGAGGTCTGCGCGCCCGCTCCACTGACCCACGCCCCGCGCGGCCGCAGGGTGGAGAACTCGTATCCGATGCCGCATCCCGCCTTGAGGGTGAGGCCGGCCTCGTGGACCTTTCGCAGGATGTCGTCCATCGAGTCCCGGACGACGGCCGATACCGTGCAGTTGATCGTGGACGTCGCGGGCTTGTGGTCCCGGGCCCCGGCATTCGAGATGATCCGGCCGGCCGGGATCGCGCCCCGGCGGAGCGCCTCGCAGAACCGTTCGTACCAGAGCTTGCGGGCGGCCGGCGTGGTCTCCACGTCCGCCACGGTGCGGGCGACCCGCCGGTAGGTAGCGTCGATGTCGCTGTCGAGAGGTTCGCCGGTCTTGGTCTTGAGCCGGTACTTGGAGTCCCAGATGTCGAGGGACGCCGGCTGCAGCTCGATGTCCGCCAGCCGCGTCGGGCGGAGCGCCAAGCGAAGCGGCAGGACGTTATGCTCGACTGCATCCATGACAGTCTCCGGCGAAGGCGCGAAGGGGGGCAGCGACAATAGCAGACGGCTCGTGTAAGTCAACATGTTGTGGCCAGCGAATCCATTCCCCCCACATGTTGTGGCCGACCGGTGGGCCGGCTGTCGCCAAGGGGTGAAACCGCAGTGGAAAAACTGGGGGCGAATCAGGCGGACCGGCGCGCGGCGAGGCGTGTCGAAATCGGGCCGGCGCGGTCCGAAGGGGCCGGTGGAGACGCGCCCGGGACACGAGCCGGAACGGGCCGGGCAACGGCCGCGCGGCGTGCGGCGCGGCGTGCGGCGCGCCGGGAGTCGGAGCGCCGATCAGCCCCTTCGGACCGCGAGGCGTTCTCCGGGGACGGCGAAAGCGTTATCTTTCGCGGAACGTGCACAGGATCGAGGGATCCACCCATGAGCAGCCGATTCGACGCCGTATTCGAACGTTCGCTCCGCGACCCCGAGGGGTTCTGGGGGGAGGCGGCCGAGGCCGTCTCGTGGCACCGCCGCTGGAATCGGGTGCTCGACGACGGCCGGGCGCCGTTCTACCGCTGGTTCGCGGGAGCCGAGGTCAACACCTGCTACAACGCGGTCGATCTGCACGTCGAACAGGGCCGCGGCGATCAGCCGGCCATCGTCTACGACAGCCCGATCACCGGCCGCAACGCGAGCCGCACCTACGGCGAGCTCCAGGACGAGACCGCGCGCTGCGCCGGCGCCCTCGCCCGGCTCGGGGTCGGGCGGGGCGACCGGGTCGTCATCTACATGCCCATGGTGCCCGAGGCGGTCGTCGCGATGCTCGCCTGCGCGCGCCTCGGGGCGGTGCACAGCGTGGTGTTCGGCGGGTTCGCGTCGAAGGAGCTCGCCGGACGCATCGACGACTGCGAGCCGAAGGTGATCCTCTGCGCCTCGTGCGGCATCGAGCCCGGGCGCATCGTCGAGTACAAGCCGCTCCTCGATGGCGCGATCGAGCTCGCCCGCCACCGTCCCGATCGGTGCGTCATCCTCCAGCGCCCCGAGCACCCCGCGCCGCTCGACCCGGCGCGCGACCTCGACTGGGGGGACTTCCTCGCCGGCGCCGAGCCGCACGAGTGCGTGCCGGTCGCGGCCACCGATCCCCTCTACATCCTGTACACCTCCGGCACGACCGGCGAGCCGAAGGGGGTGGTGCGCGACAACGGCGGGCACATCGTGGCCCTCAAGTGGTCGATGAAGAACATCTACGGGGTCGATCCGGGCGAAGTGTTCTGGGCCGCCTCGGACATCGGCTGGGTCGTGGGGCACTCCTACATCGTCTACGCCCCGCTCTTCGCCGGCAACACGACGGTGCTGTTCGAGGGCAAGCCGGTGGGGACCCCCGATCCCGGCGCCTTCTGGCGGGTCATCTCCGAGCACGACGTGCGGGCGATGTTCACCGCCCCGACCGCGTTCCGGGCGATCAAGCGCGAGGACCCGGCCGGGGAGCACGTCGGGCGCTACGATCTCTCCGCCTTCCGCACCCTGTTCCTTGCCGGCGAGCGCACCGATCCGGACACCCTCAACTGGGCGCGGGAGAAGCTCCGGGTGCCGGTGATCGACCACTGGTGGCAGACCGAGACGGGCTGGTCCATCTGCGCGAACTGCATCGGCATCGAGCCGCTGCCGGTCAAGGAGGGCTCCCCGACCCGCGGCGTGCCGGGCATGGACGTGCGGGTGGTGGACACGAACGCGGAGGAGGTCGAGCGGGGCCGGATCGGCGCGCTCGTCGTGAAGCTCCCGCTTCCGCCGGGGACCTTCCCCACCCTGTGGAAGGCCGAGGAGCGCTTCGTCGAGAGCTATCTCGAGGAGTTCCCGGGCTACTACAAGACCGCGGACGCGGGGTACATGGACGAGGACGACTACGTCTACGTCATGTCCCGCACCGACGACATCATCAACGTGGCCGGGCACCGCCTGTCCACGGGGGCGATGGAGGAGGTCCTCGCCGCCCACCCGGATGTCGCGGAGTGCGCCGTCGCCGGGGTGAACGACGCCCTCAAGGGGCAGGCTCCCCTCGGGTTCCTGGTGCTCAACGCGGGCTGCGAGCGGACTTCGGCGGAGATCGTGTCCGAGTCCGTGGCCCTCGTGCGCGAGCGCATCGGGCCGGTGGCCTCGTTCAAGACCGCGGTGGTGGTGGAGCGCCTTCCCAAGACCCGCTCCGGCAAGATCCTGCGCGGCACCATGCAGAAGATCGCGAACGGCGAGGAGTGGCGACTGCCGGCCACCATCGACGACCCGGTGATCCTCGACGAGATCACCGACGCCCTCCGTTCGATCGGCTACCCCCCCGCCGGCGGCGCGTAGCACCTGGACTCCTTGAGGCACCGCGACCTTGAGTCAAGTTTGCAGAGGTGTTGCGTGGATGAAACGTACGAGGCTGCTACCAGAAGAAATGCAGGCATTTCTCTTGGTACGGCGCGCCGGGGGTTGGAGAACCGTCGGGTGGCTTCGAACACGTCTCGTCGGTCTGAGGCGCAGCCTCGCTAGTATCTCTGCACAGAAGTTTTGATCGATTGAAAATCAAGCATGTATGAGCCGCTTTGGTCTCGTCTGCGCCGTCCCGACCGGTCAAGACCTCTGTGCAGAGGTACCAGGTGGATATTTCCAAAAAGGAACTTGATGAAGGTTGCTCACGGTTATTCCGGACTTGAAGGTGCGGGTGGGACTGGCCCGGAAGCGTGGATCTGTGTGCGTAGCCGAGGCTCTTTGAACAGTGGGGAACAAGCAATCAACCGTTTCCGGTGGTCGGGTGGCTGCTTGGGGAAAGAACGGGAGGAATAGTATGGGCTGATAACATTGTGCTATCGGCCCATTCTATCCCCAAGCAAGGGTCTGAAGCGCGTCTTGGGACTCCAAATCTTGGCAAGCTGTCGAATCGATTCGGTTGATGTATGGGGTTTGACAAGGTGGCTCATTTAGCTAAAATTCTAGCTAGAAATCTTGAGCGAGGGCCATCCGATGCCCGTAGTGAACGTTCACCACGCCAAGACGCAGTTGTCTCGGTTGCTGGTGCAGGTCGAGGCTGGTGAGGAGGTGGTCATTGCCCGGCGCGGTGAACCGGTCGCGCGGCTCGTCCGTTGCAAGCCGCGGGGGAAGCGGCAATTCGGAGCCATGAAGGGGAAGCTCGTCATCGACGACAGCTTCTTTGACCCGCTTCCGGAGGAGGAACTGAGGGCGTGGGAAGGTGAGCCGAAGGCGCGGGAGAGGGAGGAAGGGTAGTAGCCGTGCGAATGCTGCTGGATACGCATGCCTTGCTCTGGTGGCTCTCCGGCAACCGTCGGCTGTCTGAAGCGGCCCGCCGAGCAATCGAGGACGATGCGAACGACATTGTGGTCAGCGCAGCGTCAGCATGGGAGGTCGCCACCAAGCACCGCCTTGGCAAGCTGCCGGGAAGCGAGGCGATAGCGAGCGACGTCGCCGGCGGCATCGCCAGTCAAGGCTTTGAAGAACTGGCGATCACGGTTCATGATGCCGAGCGTGCCGGGCGACTTGCCGGTCCTCACCGCGACCCGTTTGATCGAATGCTGATCGCCCAGGGCTTGGCGCACAACCTGGTGATCGTATCTGCCGACAACGTATTCGACCGCTACGGTGTCAATCGACTTTGGTGAGGGCGGTCGGTACCCCGGTGCAGGTCAAGAATGGCGATTGACCGGCGGGCGTCCGTAATCTTGCCGAAGATTGTCGGATCGGCGGCGGTGGCCGTCGTCCAGTACGTGGCCATCCGCGCGGTGGGGGTGAGGCGGACGGCGTCAGCGGGTGAGGCGGGCGTTCCACTCCGCAATGCGGTCGGCCTGCCCGGCGAGGAGCGCCTCGGTGTCGCCGTCGATCGCGATGGACTCGATGGCATCCCCCTGGCCGATGGCGTTGACGACGTCCTGATCTTCCGCTCCGGCGACCTCGCCGAAGATCGAATGCGCGTCGTCCAGCCACGGCGTCGGCACGTGGGTGATGAAGAACTGCGAGCCGTTGGTGCCGGGGCCGGCGTTCGCCATGGAGAGGCGTCCCGGCCGGTCATGGCGAAGCGACGGGTCGAACTCGTCCTCGAACTGGTAGCCCGGTCCCCCGGTTCCGGTTCCGCGCGGGCAGCCCCCCTGGACCATGAAGTTTGCGATCACGCGGTGGAACTTGAGCCCGTCGTAGTATCCGCGCGACGCGAGGTTGACGAAATTCCCCACCGTGACCGGCGCCTGCTCGGGGAAGAGGTTCAGCCTGATGGCGCCCTTCGAAGTCGTCATGGTGGCCTGCATGGGGGTCTCTCCGGCGGGTGAAGGGATGGGGCGCGCCGCCGGGACGAAACGTCCTGCCGGCTTCTTTCGGTGGCCTCCCGGCCATTGTCGCAGATCGGGCGCTCGCCCGGACCGGGCACGCCGCCTGCACCGCGCCGGTTATGGATTGGGGGGCGGAAAGGGTTATCTTTGGCAATCGGCTCGGAGCGGCCCGCGCCGGAAGGGCGCCGGGACGCGGGCGGCGGGGCGAGAGACGAGGGGAGGGGCGGCAGCATGGCGAAGGCGCGGCAGACCCTGAACGACTGGCGGGCGCTCGTTGCGCGCGACACCCGGGGAGGCTCGGAGGACGGCCTCGCCGTCGAGACGCCGGAGGGGATCCGGGTCAGGGCCCTCTATACCGAGGCGGATCTCGACGACCTCGCCCATCTCGGGACCCTGCCCGGCCTCCCCCCCTTCGTGCGCGGTCCGCGGGCGACGATGTACTCCGGCCGCCCCTGGACGATCCGCCAGTACGCGGGGTATTCGACGGCCGAGGAGTCGAACGCGTTCTACCGCCGCAACCTCGAGGCGGGGCAGATGGGGCTCTCGGTCGCATTCGACCTCGCGACCCACCGCGGCTACGACTCCGACCACGAGCGCGTCGAGGGGGACGTGGGCAAGGCCGGGGTCGCGATCGACTCCGTGGAGGACATGAAGATCCTGTTCGACGGGATCCCCCTCGACCGGATGTCCGTATCGATGACCATGAACGGCGCGGTGCTGCCGGTCTTCGCGATGTACGCGGTCGCGGCCGAGGAGCAGGGGGTGGCGTCCGCCGACCTCTCCGGCACCATGCAGAACGACATCCTGAAGGAGTTCATGGTCCGCAACACCTATATCTATCCTCCTGCCCCCTCCATGCGGATCGTGTCCGACATCATCGGCTACACGTCCGAGCACATGCCGCGCTTCAACCCGATCTCGATCTCCGGCTATCACATGCTCGAAGCGGGCGCGACGAGTGTGCAGGAGCTCGCGTTCACCCTCGCGGACGGGGTCGAGTACGTGCGGGCGGCCCTCGCGAGCGGGCTCGACGTGGACCGCTTCGCGCCCCGGCTCTCGTTCTTCTTCGGGATCGGGATGGACTTCTTCATGGAGGTTGCGAAGCTGCGGGCCGCGCGCTGGCTCTGGGCGACCCTCATGGAGGAAAAGTTCGCGCCGAAGGATCCGCGCTCGCTCATGCTCCGCACCCATTGCCAGACCTCCGGGGCGAGCCTGACGAGCCTCGATCCCTACAACAACGTCGTGCGCACCGCCATCGAGGCCCTCGCCGCGGTGCTCGGCGGCACCCAGTCCCTGCACACCAACGCCTTCGACGAGGCGCTCGCCCTGCCGAGCGAGTTCTCGGCCCGCATCGCCCGCAACACCCAGCTCATCCTCCAGCACGAGACCGGGATCACCCGCGTGGCCGACCCGCTCGCCGGCTCCTACTACGTCGAGAGCCTCACCGCGAGCCTCGCGGCCCGCGCCCGCGAGCTCATCGACGAGGTCGAGGCGCTCGGCGGGATGACCCGCGCCGTCGAGTCCGGCATGCGAAGCTTCGCATCGAGGAGTCGGCGGCCCGGCGCCAGGCGCGCGTGGACCGGGGCGAGGAGACGGTGGTCGGGGTCAACCGCTTCCGCGCGGAGCGTCAGGACGAAGTGGAGCTGCTCGCGATCGACAACACGGCGGTGCGCGATGCCCAGGTGCGGCGCCTCGCCGGCGTGCGCGGGCGGCGGGACGACCTCGCCTGCCGGCGCGCCCTTGCCGCCCTCACCCGGTCGGCGGAGAGTGGTGAAGGGAACCTCCTCGCGCTCGCCATCGATGCGGCCCGGGCCCGGGCGACCGTCGGCGAGATCACCGATTCGCTCGAGAACGTCTGGGGCCGTCACCGGGCGGAGGTGCGTTCCATCGCCGGGGTGTACGGCGCGCAGTATGCCGGCGACGAGGAGTTCGCCCGCATCCGGGACGAGGTCGAGGCGTTCGCGGCGGCCGAGGGGCGGCGTCCCCGACTCCTGGTCGCGAAGCTCGGCCAGGACGGGCATGACCGTGGGGCCAAGGTGATCGCCACCGCGTTCGCCGACCTCGGTTTCGACGTGGACATCGGGCCGCTCTTCCAGACCCCGGCGGAAGCCGCCCGCCAGGCGGTGGAGAACGATGTGCACGTGGTGGGGATCTCGACCCAGGCGGCCGGACACCGGACCCTGGTGCCCCGCTTCGTCGAGGCGTTGCGCGCGGCCGGCGCCGACGACGTGGTAGTGGTCTGCGGCGGGGTGATCCCGCCCGCGGACCACGACGAGCTCCGGCGCGCCGGCGTGGCGGCCATCTACGGCCCCGGAACGTCCATACCCGCCGCCGCGCGCGAGGTCCTCGGGCTCGTGCGCGGCCGGCGCCTCGCCGCCTGAGCCGGAACCGGCCCTCCGGCTCTCCGGCCCTCGCGCTCGTCCCCGCCCCGGCCCCCTCCTCGGACCTTCCCGACACCGTGCAGGACATCATCCAGGAGCTCGATCGCCGGCGGTCCGCCGCGCGCCTCGGAGGCGGCGAGAGGCGGATCGCGACCCAGCACGCCAAGGGCAAGCTCACCGCGCGCGAGCGCCTCGAGCTGCTCTTCGACGAAGGGTCCTTCGAAGAGTGGGACATGTTCGTCGAGCACGATTCCCACGACTTCGGGATGGCCCGGCAGCGGATCCCCGGCGACGGGGTGGTGATCGGCCACGGCCTCGTGAACGGGCGGCGGGTGTTCGCGTTCAGCCAGGACTTCACCGTCTTCGGCGGCTCCCTTTCCGCCGCCCACGCCCGGAAGATCTGCAAGGTGATGGACCAGGCGATGAAGGTGGGCGCCCCGGTGGTGGGGCTCAACGACTCGGGCGGCGCCCGCATCCAGGAGGGGGTGGCGTCGCTCGCGGGCTACGCCGAGGTGTTCCAGCGCAACGTGCTCGCGTCGGGGGTGATCCCGCAGGTCTCGCTGGTCATGGGTCCGTGCGCGGGGGGCGCGGTGTACTCGCCGGCGATGACCGACTTCATCTTCATGGTGAAGGACTCGTCGTACATGTTCGTCACCGGACCCGAGGTGGTGAAGACGGTGACCCACGAGGAGGTGACCCAGGAGGAGCTCGGCGGCGCCCTCACCCACACGGGCCGCTCCGGGGTCGCGGACCTCGCGTTCGAGGACGACGTGGATGCGCTCCTTCGGGTGCGCGAGTTCCTCGGCTACCTTCCCGCGAGCAACCGGGAGATGCCGCCGATGCGCCCGACGAAGGACCCGACCGACCGGCCGGAGCCCGCCCTCGATCGCCTCGTTCCGGCAAATCCCAACCGGCCGTACGACATGCACGAGCTCATCTCGCGGGTGGTGGACGAGGGCGAGTTCTTCGAGCTCCAGCCCGACTTCGCCCGCAACATCGTGACCGGGTTCGCCCGCTTCGGCGGGGCGCCGGCCGGCATCGTGGCCAACCAGCCGGCCGTGCTCGCGGGGTGTCTCGACATCGACTCGAGCCGCAAGGCGGCCCGGTTCGTCCGCTTCTGCGACTGCTTCCACTTGCCCCTGGTCACTTTCGTGGACGTCCCGGGATTCCTTCCCGGCACCGCCCAGGAGTACGGGGGGATCATCCGCCACGGTGCGAAGCTGCTTTTCGCCTACGCCGAAGCGACGGTCCCCAAGGTGACCCTCATCACCCGCAAGGCGTACGGGGGGGCCTACGACGTCATGTCCTCGAAACACCTGCGGGGCGACGTGAATTACGCGTGGCCGTCGGCCGAGATCGCGGTGATGGGGCCGGAGGGGGCGGTGGAGATCATCTTCCGGGCGGACCGGGACGACCCGGAGAAGATGGCCGCCCGCACCGAGGAGTACCGCTCGAAGTTCGCCAACCCCTTCGTCGCGGGCCGGCTCGGCTTCATCGACGACGTGGTCCCGCCGCGCGACACCCGGCGCCGGCTCTGCGGGGCGCTCGCGATGCTGCGCGGCAAGCGCCTCGAGAACCCGTGGAAGAAGCACGACAACATCCCGCTCTAGCGACCGGCGGGCCGAACGGATGAGCTTCGAACGCATCCTCATCGCGAACCGGGGCGAGATCGCCAGCCGCATCGCGCGGACCGCGCGCCGGATGGGGATCTCCACGGCGGCGATCCACTCCGAGGCGGACGAGGGCGCGCCGCACGTACGGATGGCGGACGCGGCGGTGCGCGTGGGCCCGCCCCCGTCGGCGGAGAGCTATCTCGACATCGAGGCGGTGGTGGAGGCGGCCCGGACCACCGGAGCGGACGCGGTGCATCCCGGGTACGGGTTCCTCTCCGAGAACGCGCACTTCGTGGAGGCGCTCTCCGCCGCCGGCATCGCCTTCATCGGGCCGCCGCCGGCCGCGATCCGGGCGATGGGCGACAAGATCGAGTCGCGCCGGCTTGCCTTCGACGCGGGGGTCGATACCGTGCCGGGCGTCGGACGGGCGCTTGCCGGCGTGGAGGAGGCGGTGGCGGTGGCCCGCGAGGTCGGCTACCCGGTGATGCTCAAGGCATCGGCGGGCGGCGGCGGAAAGGGGATGCGGATCGCGGCCGGAGAGGACGAGGTCCGCGACGGATTCCGCGGCGCGACGAACGAGGCGCTCGCGAGCTTCGGCGACGGGCGGATCTTCGTCGAGCGCTACGTGGAACGCCCGCGGCACATCGAGGTCCAGGTGCTCGCGGACCGGCACGGCGCCGTGCTCCACCTCGGGGAGCGCGAGTGCTCGGTGCAGCGCCGGCACCAGAAGGTCCTCGAGGAAGCGCCGTCCCCCTTTGTCGACGAGGGGATGCGGGAGAGGATGGGGGCGCAGGCGGTCGCCCTCGCGCGGGCGGCCGGCTACGTGTCGGCCGGCACCGTCGAGTTCATCGTGGATCCGGAGCGCCGGTTCTACTTCCTCGAGATGAATACCCGGCTCCAGGTCGAGCATCCGGTGACGGAGGCGGTCACCGGACTTGACCTCGTGGAGTGGATGATCCGGATCGCGGCCGGAGAGCCGCTGCCGTTCAGCCAGGACGAGGTCCGGATGGACGGATGGGCGATGGAGGCGCGGGTATACGCGGAGGACCCCGAGCGGGATTTTCTTCCCTCGACGGGGCGGCTCCTCCGGTACCGGCCGCCGCGCGCGCCCGGCGCGCCCGGCGCACCCGGCGCGAAGGGCGCGGCTGCGGCTGCGGCTGGGGCCGCGGCTGCGGCGGGCGGCCCGGCCGATCCGGGTGCCGGGGTGCGGGTCGACGATGGCGTGGAAGAGGGCGGCGAGGTCGCGGTGTGGTACGACCCCATGATCGCGAAGCTCGTCACCTCCGGCCGGGATCGGAACGAGGCGCTCGACCGCCTCGAGATGGCCCTCGATCGATATACCGTGCGCGGGGTGACCACCAACCTCGGGTTCCTCGCCGCGCTCGCCCGGCACCCCGCGTTCCGGGCCGGTGACCTCTCCACCGCCTTCATCGACGAGCATTTCCCGGACGGGTTCGGGGCCGCTCGCGTGATTCCGCCCGAGCCCGTGCACCTGATCGTCGTCGCGGCGTGGATGCGGCAGGAGATCGATCGGCTGAACGCCGCGGTCGGATCCCGCCCCGAGACCGGGTCCGCGTTCGACGAAGTCGATCGGGAGTACGTTGTGGTGGTGGGCGAGGGGTCCGCCGTGGAAGACGACCGCGGCGAGCGCGCGCACCCGGTATCGCTTCCCCGGGGGGCGGGCGGGCTGGTCGAGATCGAGGTCGAGGAAGTCCGCGTTCGATACCGGGTCGAGAGCGCTTGGCGGCCCGGGCTCGATTGCTTCGAGGGGACGGTGAACGGGGCGCCGCTCGCGGTCCAGGTCGAACGCCGCCGGCACGGGTTCCGGTTGGCGCACGCCGGCCATGCCGACCTCTACCAGGTGTTGAGCCTGCGTGCGGCTGCCCTGCGGTCGCTGATGCCGGTGAAGCGCCCCCCTGATCTGTCGCGCTTTCTCCTTTCGCCGATGCCGGGCCTCCTCGTGCGGGTCGCGGTCGGGCCGGGCGACCGGGTGAAGGCGGGCCAGGAGGTGGCGGTGGTCGAGGCGATGAAGATGGAGAACCTGCTGCGCGCGGAGCAGGACGGGACGGTGGCCGCGGTCCTCGCGGAGCCCGGGACGAGCCTCGCCGTGGACCAGCCGCTCGTGGAATTCGAGGCGCCGTGATGGAGGCCGGCGAGCCCCCGCGTCCCGCGTCTGCATCCGTGCGAGGTCCCGCTCGTCGCGGGACTCGAGCGCGGTGACGGATGGCGGGCAGTCGGGCGGCCGGGTGCCGGGTGCGGGACGGGGGTCCTCGGACCCGGAGGAGCGAGCGGGAGCGATTGACGAGCTTCAGGGGCGGGACGCGACACGGTCGCTGAGCACCGCGGCCCTCGCGGAACGGGTGCGGGCGGGGGAGGTCCGGGCCCTCGCCAAGGCGATCACCCTGGTCGAGTCCACCCGGCCGGTGGACCGGAACGCGGCGCTTGCGCTGCTCGAAGCCCTCACGATGCCGGCGGGCACCGTGCGCATCGGCATATCGGGGTCGCCCGGGGTCGGCAAGTCCACGTTCATCGAGGCGTTCGGCTTCCGGGCGATCGAAGCCGGCCACCGTATCGCGGTGCTCACCATCGACCCGTCGTCGCGGCTCGCGGGCGGCTCGATTCTGGGCGACAAGACCCGCATGACCGAGCTTTCGCAGCGCCCGGAGGTGTTCATTCGCCCGACCCCGGCGGGCCGCACCCTCGGCGGGGTCGCGCGCCGCACGCGCGAGGCGATCGTGCTCTGCGAGGCGGCGGGCTTTGACGTGATCGTCGTGGAGACGGTGGGGGTGGGCCAGTCGGAGACCGCGGTCGCCGGGATGACCGACCTCTTCGTGCTCCTCCTCGCGCCGCTCGCGGGGGACGAGCTCCAGGGCATCAAGCGGGGGGTGATGGAGCTCGCGGACCTCGTGCTCGTCAACAAGGCGGACGGCGTGCAGGCCGATGCGGCCGGCCGGACGGTGGCCGAGTACCGGAACGCCCTTCACCTGATGCGCCCCCGCACCCCGGCGTGGACCCCCGAGGTCGAGTCCTGTTCCGCCCTGACTCGGACCGGGATCGCAGAGGCCTGGCAGCGCACCCTCGAATGCCGTGCCGCCCTCGAGGCGTCCGGTGACTGGGCGGCGCGGCGCACGGCGCAGGCCGAGGAGTGGCTGCGCGAAGAGATCGAGGCCGGGGTCTACGAACGGCTGCGCGAGGACCCCCGCCTCGAGCCGCTCGCCGCGCGCGTCGAAGAGGAGGTGCGGGCCGGGCGCACCGCCCCGCCTGCCGCCGCCCGCCGCCTCCTCGACGCCTTCTTCGCCGCGTCCCCCGACCCCTGATTCGGCTTCGGACCCCTCCCTCGAAAACGGGTAGTCCGACCGCATCCGATCGCCCGCACGCGGTGGCGCGAACGCTCTAACCCGAAGTTCCCTGCGTTGAGATAGAACAACTCATTGACAGTCGTTCGTATTTTCAGCTTCAGGCGATTCCCGGTACTGGGAACATTTCGATGAGTTCGGCGACGCGCCGTTGGGTCTGGGTGGGCTCGGTGAGGAGCGAGAAGGCCGGAGCCGTGGGGTCCGACAACACCCGGCAGGTGTTGCGGCAGCGCGTCGCGAGTTCGGCGAGCAAGGTATCCAGGCTGTGCAGGGCCAATCCGTCGTCGGTGCGCCGGCGCGCCTTTTTCTTACGGGCCCGGGGTGTGGGCTTGGCCGGGGCGACCGGATCGCGCGTGCGGCGCGCCTCGTCCAACGTCTCGTCGTCGAACAGCAACGGCGCCACGGCACGGCGAAGATGCCATTCCACGTAGCCCGCGAGCAGGCATATGAACAGGTGCGCCCGCACCCGGCGCTCCTCGCGATGGCGGATGGGCCGTACCCGTACCTCAAGGCCCTTGAGGGTGCGGAACCAGCGCTCCACGTCCGCAAGCCCCTTGTAGGTGCGCACCGTGTCGTGGCTCGACAGCCGCGTCGCTGGCTCGCTCGTGCGAAGCACGTAGATCCCGTCCAGACGCGCTTCGGCTTCGATCCGCTCGGCGTTGCGTTGATACCGCAGCCGGGCGTTGTTGACCTCCCACTCGAAGTGCTTGCCCATCTTGTGTCGCCCCAGCACCCGCCCGACCTTGCGTCCGAGCTCGGCCGCCCCAAGGGGCGTGCGGGTGCGCCGCGCCGCCTCGCGTGCGACGCGTTCCAACCCCGCCTCGGTCGTGGCCAGCAACTCCTCGCGCTTGCGCGAGCGTTCCTCGGCCAGCAGCGGGTTGTAGCACGCCACCAAGCGCTCGCCCGGATAGTCCGGCGAGACGATCTCGGCCAGGTTCTGCTCGTCAAACAGCGACAACTGCAACGCGTGTTGCTCGACCAGGGCGCGCACCTGCAACGACTTCAGCGCACTCACCCATCCCAGACCCCGGTGGCGCTTCAGGTGCTCGATCTGGACCTGCGTCAACAGGCCCCGGTCCCCGACCAGCACGACCCGTTCAAGCCCGAAGCGCTCCTGGAGCTTCACCACCTGGTCCGGGACGGTGTTCGGGTCGGCAGTGTTTCCCGGATACGCCTGGACGGCGACCGGACACCCTCCGGGGGCGCTCAGCACGGCGTACACGAGCTGTGTCTTACCGCGCTTGCGGTCGCGGTTGTATCCGAAGCGCATCAGCGGGCAGGTGCGGCCCTCGTAGTAGCTTGACGACACGTCGGCGAACACCGGTTCGCCTTCGTGCAGATGGCGCTTTGCCAAGCGCTGCTCGATTCGCTCCTGGCGTTCGAGCAGCCAGTCCATCGCCTCGTACAGGTCGTCCTCGTCGTCGTCGCCGACCCCGAGCTCCTCGGCCAAGGTCGTGCAATGCCACAGCCGGGTAGTGGCGAGCTTCGAGGCGGGATGAAGCAACCGTTCGAGCACCATCGCCAGCACCCGGTCGCGCTCGCGGCAGCGCTTCGCGGCGATGAGCCGCTCCAGTCCCAGGCGCCGGCAAACGGTGAGCAACGCTTCGACATGACCGTGCGGTCGGGAACGTTCGACCGTGAAGGCGTCCTCGGGGGCGATGAGTCGGCGGCCCTTGAGCACTTGGCGCAGTGCCTCGACCTTCTCCGAGGGCCAGTCGGTGAGGTTGGCCAGCGTTTTCTTGCGCACCCGTTTGCCCTCGCGCCAGCCTTGGCGAAGGAGGATCGCGGGGCGGGAGTTGCGGTTGGGGACGGTCTCGATGTACATGGGAACGAAGATAGCAATTCGAATCCACCATGTCAATGATATCTCTCAATATACATGGGAACAAAAATCACCCTCCCTCCGGCATTTTTCGATCTACGTCAATGACTTACCCTCGATTTGACCCCAAAATCCCCAGGAACTTCGGTCTAACGATTTTCGTAGACGAGGCCCTCGAGGTCGATCTCGGGCTCGCGGCCGGCGACGAGGTCCGCGGTTATCTTTCCCGAGCCGCACGCCATCGTCCATCCGATGTGGCCGTGACCGGTATCGAGATAGAGGTTTTCGTAGCGGGCCCGGCCGAGGATCGGGACCGTGGACGGGGTCATCGGCCGCAGCCCCGCCCAGTATTCCGGCCGGTCGTAGTCGCCGGCGGACGGGAAGAGTTCCCGGACGGACTTGAGCATCCCCCGGAAATCGTCCGGACGGTGGCTCTTGTCGTACCCGCTGAACTCCGCGGTGGCCGCGACCCGGATCCGCTCGCCCATCGGGCAGGTCACCACGAGGCGGTCTTCGTCGCACACGCCCATCTGCGGCGAGAGGTTCGACGACCCCCGCGGAATGGTCACCGAGTAGCCCTTGACGGGGTAGATGGGGAGCTTCAGACCGGCGGTACGCGATAGGAAGGGGCTCATGAAGCCGAGTGCGAGCACGAACACGTCGCCGCGGACCTCGCCATCGCTGGTCCGCACGCCCGCGATGCGCCTGCCTTCGGAGTCGAGCCCTTCCACGGTCACCCCGAACCGGAACTGCACTCCGAGCGCCTCGCGGCAGTGCTGCGCGAGGTTGCCGCTGAACATCCGGGCATCGCCGCTCTGGTCGGTGGGGGAGTACATGCCGCCCGCGAGCCTCTCCCTGACCGGCTCGAGAGCGGGCTCGCGGGCGCAGAGGCCGTCTCGGTCCAGGACCTCGAGCTCGAGCCCCTGGTCGCGGAGGAGCCGGGTGCGGCGCACCCCGGCCTCGAAGCTCCGGTCGGTTCGGTAGACGTACAGGTTGCCGCGCGCGAGACCGTCGTACCGCACCCCGGTGTCCGCGGCGAGCTCGGTCAGGAGATCCGTCGAGTACCGGCACAGCCGCAGCTTGCGCGTCGTGTTGGCGCGGGCCCGCTCGTCCGTGCACTGGAGCAGGAACTGCCAGAGCCACGACCACATGCGCGGGTCCAGCCGGGGCCGGAGCCTCAGTGCCTGGTCCGCGGCGATGAGCGACTTGGCGAGGATGCGGGGGGCGGCGGGCGAGGCCCAGGCGTAGCTGTGCCCCGGCGCCACGAGGCCGGCGTTGGCGTAGCTCGTCTCGAGGCCCGGCGCCTCGTGCCGCTCGATGACGGTGACCTCGTGGCCGTCCCGGGCGAGATAGTACGCGGCCGCGGTACCGATGACCCCGCTCCCGAGAACCACTGCACGCATGCCGCCGCCTCCCCGTTCGAGCCGCCTCCCGGGCTATTCTGAACCAGAATCGGATCTGCGGTCGCGTCACTCGCCGGGCGTCCCGCATCGTCCCGATGCCGCGCCAAGGGAAGGGTCCGGGCCGGTCGTTCCGGGGTGCGCCCGCCACGGCGCGCGCCGTGCCCCGGGCCTTGGCGCCCACACGCCTTTCCGGCCTCCGCGCTTACCCGGTCCCGCGCCGGTTTGTCCGGTCGGCGAGGAGCGCCGCCGGCCGGGCTTCGTCCGGGCCGACTGGACGGATGCTCACGTTCCCGGCGGCTTCGCGCCGGCGTTTTCCGGGTACGATGGCGCCGGGAACGGTGGCGGCGCCATCGGATACGGGCGTACCGTGAGGAGGAGCGGGATGGCGGAGACGGCGGTTTTTCAGCCCGGCGGGTATCGCTACGTCCGGGGGCGGTTCCAGTACTCGGGGGGCGTCGCGGCGGAACCGGGATTCGCGATGGAACGGGCAAGGTTCGCCCGCCCCGTTCCGCTCGAGGAGGGGTTCCGCCGGATCGAGGCGTATCTCGGCGGCATCGGCCGGCCGCCCACCGCGTTCTGCGCGTGCGAGCTCCGCTCGCCCGGGCAGTTTACGGAGGAAGGTTTCATCGCTTTCAACCGGGCCTACGTCCGCACCCTCGAACGCTGGGGCATCTTCGAGGACGACGAGAATCCGGTCGCCCGGTCGAACGTGTGTCCCGAGATCGATCCCCCGGCCGAGCCCTGCTTCCACGCCTTCTCGTACACCGTCCCCGCCGCGACGGACGGGACGGCGCGGCCGAAGAGCTTCGTCATCGCCGGCTCGGGCGAAGCGCCGGAAGGACCGGGCGGGTACCGGGAACGGATCATCCGCCTCGGCGACACCTCCCCGGACGCGATGCGCGAAAAGGCGCGGTACGTCCTCGGGGCGATGGAGCACCGGATGGCCGCGCTCGGGCTCGCGTGGGCGGATGCCACGGTGAGCCAGGCCTACACGGTGTACGACATCCACGGCTTTGTTGCCGACGAGATCGTGCGGCGGGGCGCGGCGCCGGACGGGATCACCTGGACCTGGGCCCGGCCGCCGGTCGAAGGGCTCGCCTTCGAGATGGATGTCCGCGCCGTGCCGGTGGAGCGGGTGCTCGGATGAATCCCGAGGCCGGACGTGCTCGCGCGCGGCGAGCGCCGGGTCGGACGCGGCGCGCGATGCGGTGAGCGGCCGGCCGGGCCGCATCGGCCGGGTCGAGGGCCGAGGCCGGACGCAGGGGAGCCGAATTGCGAGCCGGGCGCCCGCGGGGCAAGCCGGCGCGGGAATCTCGAGCGCAGATGACCTCGGAGAGCGGATGACTTCAGGGCGACAAGCCGGTCGCGCTGGTGACCGAGAGAGGAGGAGCCGATGACTTACACGAGCTCGCTTGCCGGCAAGTACGCCGTCATTACGGGAAGCACCCAGGGCCTCGGCCGTGCCACTGCCGAGCTGTTCGCGGCGCGCGGCGCGGCCGGCATCGTCGTGACCGGGCGCAGCGCCGAGCGCGGACAGGCCGTTGCCGACCACCTGACGAAGGGCGGCTGCCGCGCCGTGTTCGTCCAGGCCGATGCGGGCGATGTCGATGCCTGCCGCCGGGTCATCGCCGCCGCCGACGAGGCATTCGGGACCCTGCACGTGCTTGCCAACGTCGCGGCGATGACCGAGCGCGGCTCGATCTGGGATACCACGCCGGAATTCTTCGACCGCATGATGGCCATCAACGTGCGGGCGCCGTTCTTCCTGATGCAGGACGCGATCAAGCTGATGGTCCGCGAGGGCGTCGCCGGTTCGATCGTCAACGTCTCCAGCATCGCGTCCCATGGCAGCGAGCCGTTCCTGTGTCCCTACGCGGCCTCCAAGGGGGCCCTCAACGTCCTCACCAAGAACGTCGCCTATTCGGTGGTGCGCCACCGCATCCGGGCCAATGCGATCAACCTCGGCTGGATGGATTCGGACGGGGAGGACGTGATCCAGCGCCGCTACCACAGCGGCGGCAAGGACTGGCTCGCGGAGGCGGAGGCCCGGATGCCGTTCGGGCGCCTGCTGAAGCCCGACGAGGTCGCGCGCACGATCGCCTACCTCGCTTCCGAAGAGTCCGGCATGATGACCGCCGCCTTCCTCGACCTCGACCAGACCGTCATTGGCGGTGGCGGGGGCCCGATCCCCCCGCCTGTCGACGAGTGGCCGTCCGTCGCCGGCGTTTCGTACGGGTAGCGCCCGCACCCCCTCCCCCCGCCGTGCCCGCGCTGGCGCCCGTTCCCTCCGCCCGCGCCGGCGGGCGGAGGGTGCGGAATATCGGCGTACAATCGATTCGAATCGCACCTTGATCGGGAGGAAGAACCATGCCGATGCACAACAGGATCGATGCGCTCCTCGGCGATGCAGTCTCCAACGGCGCCGCCGCGGGGGTCGTCGCGGGTGCGACCAACGCCGACGGAGACCTGTACCTCGGCGGCTTCGGGGAACGGGTCGCCGGGGGCGGCGACGAGATGACCCCGGACACGGTGGGCTGGATCGCGTCGATGACCAAGGCGATTACCGGCGCCGCCGCGATGCAGCTCGTGGAGCAGGGACGGCTCGACCTCGATGCTCCCGCCTCCGACGTGATCCCCCAGCTCGCCGACG
Source organism: Gammaproteobacteria bacterium (assembly GCA_965223775.1). Classification (GTDB taxonomy): domain Bacteria; phylum Pseudomonadota; class Gammaproteobacteria; order HK1; family HK1; genus JAJDXW01. Next base: position 1,811,949 of record OZ245021.1, read on the forward strand.
TGGGCGTGCTCGAGGGATTCGACGACGACGGCAGCCCCCGTACCCGTCCGGCGCGGGGGGCGATCACCCTGCGTCACCTCCTCACCCACACGTCCGGGTTCGTCTACGACATCTGGAACGGAGCGATGGTCCGGTACCAGGAGGCGACCGGTACCCCCGGCATCATCGAGTGCCGGGATGCGTGCCTTACCACGCCCCTCACCTTCGACCCCGGCGAGCGCTGGGACTACGGGATCGGCATCGACTGGGCGGGAAAGATGGTCGAGGCGGTGAGCGGAAAGAAGCTCGGAGACTACTTCCAGGACCACCTCCTCGGTCCGCTCGGCATGGACGACACCGCGTTCCGGATCACCGATCCGATGCGGGCGCGGCTCGCGAAGATCCACATGCGGGGAGAGGACGGCTCGCTCGCGCCGCAGATGGAGCTGGAGATCCCCCAGGAGCCCGAGTTCGAGATGGGCGGTGGCGGGCTCTACGGAACCGTCGGCGACTACCTGCGATTCATCCGCATGATCCTCAACCGGGGCCGGGCGAACGGCGAGCAGCTCCTCGCGCCGGAGACCGTGGACAGGATGTCCCGCAACCAGATGGGCGACTCCCGGGTGTGCGAGCTCAAGACCGCGATTCCGCCGTTCTCGAACGATGCGGAGTTCTTCCCCGGGATGCCCAAGACCTGGGGCCTCACGTTCATGATCAACACCGAGGATGCGCCGACCGGGCGGTCGGCGGGAAGCCTCGGCTGGGCCGGCCTCGCCAACTCCTTCTTCTGGATCGATCCCGCGAAGGGCATCGGCGGCGCCTACCTCACCCAGGTCCTGCCGTTCATCGACGCGAAGTCCTTCCCCCTCTACCTCGCCTTCGAGCAGGCGGTCTACGAGAACCTCGCCTGACGACGGCCGGGCGAGGGCAGCGGCGCGAGGTGGGATACATGGCGGGCGGAACGGGGGAACGGGCCGGCGCCCGGAGGGGCAGGCCGTGATCGGCCGGCTCAACCACGTCGCGATCGCGGTGCCCGATCTCGAACGGGCATCGGCGGTCTATCGCGATACCCTGGGGGCGGAGGTCAGCGAGCCGGTCGCGCTCGCCGAGCATGGGGTGACCACCGTCTTCGTGGAGCTGCCCAACACGAAGCTCGAGCTGATCGAGCCGCTCGGCGACGGCTCTCCGATCGCCCGCTTCCTCGCCCGCAACCCGGACGGCGGCCCGCACCACGTCTGCTACGAGGTGAGCGACATCCGCGCCGCGCGCGACCGCCTCGTGGCCGACGGCGCCCGGGTGCTCGGGGACGGCGAGCCGCGCATCGGTGCGCACGGCAAGCCGGTGCTCTTCCTCCATCCGAAGGATTTCTGCGGGACGCTCATCGAGATCGAGCAGGCCTGAGTCGGGCGGCGGTGGGCGTTCGCGGCCGGGCGGCGGCAAGCGGAGGGAAGTCATGAGGGTTGACGACGCGGCGCTGGTGGTGGTCGACGTCCAGAACGACTTCTGCCCCGGGGGGGCGCTCGAGGTGCCGGACGGTGATGCGGTGGTGCCCGCGATCAACCGGATTGCGCCCCGCTTCTCCGCCCGCATCCTGACCCAGGACTGGCATCCGTCCGGCCATCGCTCGTTCGCTTCGAGCCACCCGGGCCGCGCGCCGTTCGAGACGGCGGAGCTTGCCTACGGCGAGCAGGTCCTGTGGCCGGACCACTGCGTGCAGGGCACCGCCGGGGCCGCCTTCCACCCGGACCTCGTGACGGACGGCGCGGATCTCGTGCTCCGCAAGGGTTTTCGGCCCGAGATCGATTCCTACTCGGCGTTCTACGAGAACGACCGCCGTACGCCTACGGGCCTTGCCGGGTACCTGCGAAGCCGCGGCATCTCGCGCCTGTTCTTCGCGGGTCTCGCGACCGACTTCTGCGTTGCGTACTCGGCCATCGACGGCGCCCGGGAGGGCTTCGAGGTCGTGGTCGTCGAGGATGCGTGCCGCGGCATCGACCTCGACGGCTCGCTCCCCGCGGCGTGGGAGCAGATGGCCGCCGCCAACGTGGCCCGGGCCCTTACCGGGGACCTGTGAACCGGCGCGTCACGCCGCGCCGCTCCGGCGGGATGCCGGAACCCCGCGAGCGAACTCTTCAGGCCGGTCGAACCACGCCTGCATCCATCGACGCGCGCGTGAGCGGCGATATGCTCGGGCGATTCCTCGCGGTGCGCGTGAGCGAATATGTTTGGTGTCGACCGCAATCAATCGGGTGGGTCCATCCGCTCGCAGAGCGCGTCCCGGTCGTCCAGGCTGACCCCGGCGACCGGGCGGCCTCGCTTGGTCAGCAGTTCGGTGCGAAATCGGGGTCAGAGCCGTGCGACGCGCTCGATGAGGAGGTCGAGCACCGCCTCGCCGTCGGCCTCGGTCACCCAGCGGGCGTTCGGCTCGCGGCCGGTCACCCCCCACCAGTCGACCACGGTGGACCCCAGCGCGTGCGTCCCCTCGGTCTCGACGGCCACCGGTACGGTCTCGGTCGCGAAGAGCTCCGGCTGGAGCAGCCAGGCGATGGTGCAGGGGTCGTGGATCGGCGAGCGCTCCGGGCCGAACCGGGCCCCCCGGCTCCCGGCGGCGGGATGCAGCAGGGGGGCCAGCCGCCGGGCCGCCTCACCGCCGATGCGTTCCAGGCGCTCGGAGTGGCCGGGAGCGGCCAGTACCTGGTGGGTGACGTCCAGGCCGTGGATCGTGATCGGACGCCCGCAGTCGAAGACGACCGCCGCCGCGTGCGGATCGGCGTAGATATTGAATTCGGCGGCGGGGGTGACGTTGCCGCCGGCCCGCGAGGCGCCGCCCATCACGACGATCTCCCGGACCTTCGGCAGCAGATCGGGGTATTCGGTGACGGCCAGGGCGAGATTGGTGAGCGGGCCAATCGCGACCAGGGTGATCGCCTCGTCGCCGCCCGCCCGCAAGGTGTCGGCAATGAAGGCGACCGCCCCGTGGAAGTCGATCGGACCGGCGGGCATCCCCACTTCGACGCCCTCCAGCCCGCTCTCGCCGTGATGCCGGGTGGCGGTCACCCGCCCTCGCGCGAGCGGCCGATCGGCGCCCGCATGGACTGGGACGCCGGGGAAGCCGCACAGTTCGCAGAGGAAGCGGGCGTTGCGCCAGGTGATCTCGAGCGGCACGTTGCCGGCGACGGCGGTGATGCCGGCGAGCTCGATCTCCGCGGACGATGCCAGGGTCATCGCGATCGCGATCGCGTCGTCGCGGCCGGGGTCGCAGTCGAGGATGATGCGGCGTCGGTTCGTGCTCGTGCTCATGCCAGGTTCCTCACGGTCTCATGCTGCAGCGACGACCCGGGCCGCTCATGCGACCGGGCGGCGGCGGATCGACGCCACCCGCTCGTGGATCCATTCTTCGGCGCGGCGGGTGAGCTCGGTCGCGCTCGCGCCTTCGGAGTCGATGGCGGGGCCGATCGCCAGCCGAATGGTCCCCGGCCGCTTGATGAAGCGGCGCCGCCGCCAGAAGTCCCCGGAGTTGTGCGCGATGGGCACGATGGCACGCCCGGTGCGCTTGGCGAGCAGCGCGCCGCCCCGGTGAAACGGCCGGCGCTCCTGCGGCGCGAGCCGGGTCCCCTCCGGAAACACCACCACCCACGCACCGTCGTCGAGGCAGCGCCCTCCCTCCCGGATGAGCGCCCGCATGGCCTCGTTCCCCGCCGCGCGGTCGATGGCGATCGGGCGGAGCAGCGCGAGCCCCCACCCGAAGAAGGGCACGCGCAACAGCGACTTCTTGAGCAGCCAGGTCTGCGGGGCGAACAGGGTCTGAAGGGCGAGGGTCTCCCACATCGATTCGTGGCGGCAGAGCACGACGGCCGGCTCCCGCGGCAGGTTCCCCGCGCCCTCCACGATGAAGCGAAGCCCGCAGGTCACTGCGAGCCACCAGAGGTTGAACCGGCTCCAGCGGGTGATGAAGCGGTAGCGGCTGCGGTACGGGAACGGTGCGGTCAGCGGGGCGAGGAGGGCGAACACCACCGTCGATACCACGAGCCCCGCGAAGAACGCGGACGAGCCGGCCGCTTCGCGCAGGTTGGAACGCCGGACCACCGGACGGGCTTCGCGGGTCGGTGCGGCCGGCCGGGACAAGCTCGAGGCGTCAGGCCTGAAGGCGCGAGATGTCGGCGGTCTCGAGGAACAGGTCCCCGATCCGGGCGAGGAGGGCGAGCCGGTTCCCCCGCACCGCCGGGTCGTCGGTCATGACCTGCACGCGATCGAAGAAGTCGTCCACGCCCTCGCGGAGGCCGGCCAGCGCGGTCATCGCCTCGGTGTAGTCGCCCCGCGCGAGCATCGCCTCCACCCCCGGCGCCACCGCGAACACCTGCGCCGCGAGGCTCCCTTCCACCGGGTCCGCGAACAGCGAACGGTCCACCTCGGACCGGCGGTGCGAGGCGCCGGGCTCGATCTCGTCCACCTGCCGCAGGATGTTGGCGATCCGCTTGTTGGCCGCCGCGAGGCTCGCCGCCTCGGGCAGTGCCCGGAACGATTCCACCGCGTTCATCCGCCGCACGAAGTCGAGGGGGCGGGTGGGCCGCCGGGCGTGGACGGCCGCGAATACGTCGGGCGGTGCGTCCGACCAGCCCCGCAGGCGTTCCATCATGAACTCGAAGACCTCGCCGGCGAGCGGTTCGTGGCCGGCGTCGAGCAACTCCCCGTACCCTTCGACGGATTGGCGGACGAGGGCTTCGAGGTCCGCGTCGATCGCGCCCTCGACGAGGATTCTGAGCACCCCGAGCGCGCCCCGCCGCAGCGCGAACGGATCCCGGTCGCCGGTGGGACCGAGGCCGATGCCGAAGATGCCGGCGAGGGTGTCGAGCCGCTCCGCGAGGGCGAGCGCGCGCCCGGCCGCGGTCCGGGGGATCGAGTCGCCCGCGAAGCGCGGCAGGTATGCCTCCTCGATGGCATCCGCGACCACGCCGGGTTCCCCGGCCTCCCGCGCGTAGCAGGCGCCCATGTAGCCCTGGAGGTCCGGGAACTCGCCGACCATGGCGGTCACGAGATCGCACTTGTAGAGCTCCGCGGCGCGCATCGCGGCGGCCGTCTCCTGCGCGTCGAGCCCGGCCGCCCGGGCCACGTGACGCACGAGAGCCGTCACCCGATCGGACTTCGCGGCCATCGAGCCGAGCTTCTCCTGGAACACGACCCCGTCGAGCGCTGCCCGCCAGGCGCCGAGGGGGCGTTCGAGGTCGGAGCGGACGAAGAACGCGGCGTCCTGCAGGCGGGGCCGGACCACCCGCTCGTTCCCCGCCCGGACCGCGTCCGGCCGGCGGCTCTCGACATTGCTGATCGTGATGAAGGAAGCCCGCAGCCGGCCGTGCTCGTCCTCGACGGGGAAGTAGCGCTGGTGACCCTGCAGGGTGGCCGCGATGACCCCGCGCGGGAGCTCGAGGAACCGCTCCTCGAACCGGCCGGTGACCGCCACCGGCCACTCGACGAGAGCGGTCACCTCGTCGAGGAGGGCGCCGTCCTCGACCGCCCGGCCGTCGAGGGCGTGCGCCGCGCGCGCGACGAGCGCTTCGACGAGCGCGCGGCGTTCGCCGAAGGAGGCGATGACGCGCCCGGGACGGCGGAGCTTCTCCACGTACTCGCCCGGGTTCGCGAGGGGGATCGGGTCCGGATGGTGAAAACGGTGGCCGCGCGTCTCGCGGCCCGACCGAATGCCGAAGATGGTCGCCTCGACGATCTCGGGTCCGAGCAGCAGCACGAGCCAGTGGACCGGCCGGACGAACTCCGCATCACCGTCGCCCCACCGCATGCGGCGCGCGATGGGAAGGTCGGCGAGCGCCGTCTCGATCACCCCCGGCAGGAGGTCCGAGGCGGGGCGGGGCGGCTCCTCGACCCGATGCACGAGCCAGGCTCCCTTCGGGGTTTCGAGCCGGTCGAGGTCGCCCACGTCCACTCCGCAGGAGCGGGCGAACCCGAGGGCGGCCCGGGTCGGCTGCCCGCCGTCGTCGAACGCGGCCGCGAGGGCCGGCCCCCGGCGCTCGCGGGTTCGTCCGGGAACGTCGTTCGGCACGCCGCGCGCGATGAGTGCGATCCGGCGGGGGGTGGCGAAGGGCTCGACCGCGCGGCAGCCGAGCCCCGCCCGCGCGAGCCCGTCCCGAACCGCGGCCGAGAAGGCATCGGAGAGGCTCTCGAGGCTTTGCGGCGGGAGCTCCTCGGTGCCGACCTCCGCGAGAAGGTCGCTCCGGCTCGTCTCAGTCACCGGCCGCCGCCTTCGCGCGTTCCGGGCTTCGAAGCAGCGGGAAGCCGAGCTGCTCGCGCCGGGCGAGCCAAGTGCGGGCCGCACCCCGGGCGATCGCCCGCACGCGCAGGAGGTAGCGCTGGCGCTCGGTCACCGAGAGCGCCCCCCGCGCATCGAGGAGGTTGAAGACGTGCGATGCCTTGAGAACCATTTCGTACGCGGGGATCGGGAGTTCCGTCTCTGCGAGGCGGCCGCTTTCCGCCTCGCAGGTCTCGAACCAGTCGAACAGCGTATCGACCGGTGCGTGCGTGAAGTTGTAGGCGGACATCTCCTGCTCGTTCTGGAGATGAACGTCGCCGTAAGTCACCCCGTCCGCCCACGCGAGGTCATAGACGCTGTCCACGCCCTGGAGGTACATCGCCACCCGTTCGAGGCCGTAGGTGAGCTCGGCGGTCACCGGGCGGCAGTCGATCCCGCCTGCCTGCTGGAAGTAGGTGAACTGGGTGATCTCCATGCCGTTCAGCCAGATCTCCCAGCCGAGGCCCCAGGCGCCGAGGGTGGGCGACTGCCAGTTGTCCTCGACGAAGCGGATGTCGTGCACGAGGGGATCGATGTCGAGGGCCTCGAGCGAGCGGAGGTAGAGGGCCTGGACATCGGGGGGCGACGGTTTCAGCACCACCTGGTACTGGTAGTAGTGCTGGAGCCGGTTGGGGTTCTCTCCGTAGCGTCCGTCCGCCGGACGCCGCGAGGGCTGCACGTAGGCCGCGCGCCACGGCTCGGGGCCGATCGCGCGCAGGAACGTCGCGGGGTGGAACGTGCCGGCCCCCACCTCCATGTCGTAGGGCTGCTGGAGGACGCACCCCTCGGCGCCCCAATAGGCGTCGAGGGCCAGAATCATGTCCTGGAACAGCATGGCTTGGAGGCGGTCGGGCGGTCGCTCGCGCAAGGGGAGGCAAGTATAGCCGCGCCGCCCGGACCGGACGAAGGAACGGGGCGCCGCCGGCCGGCCGGCCGCTCGGTCAGCCGCGATCCGCGCGAAGGAGCGCTTCGAGCTCCGCGATGCGCGCTTCGGCCGCCTGCGCCCGCGACTCTGCCGCCTCGGCCCGGGAGTTCTGCGCCTCCGCCCGCGACTTTGCCGCCTCCACCCGGGACTCGGCCACGATGGCCCGGGACGCGGCTGTCTCGGCCTTGGCCGCGGACGCCTCGGCCCAGGCTACGGCGGCCTCCGTGGCCGCCTCGGCGGCGCGGCGCGCGGCGTCCTGCTCCAGGACGTTGAGGATGCGCTGGCCCGTCTCCGGATCGAAGAAGTACATCTCCTCGCCCTTCACGCGGAAGTCGAGGCCCAGCGTCTCGCTGCGCAGCAGGAGCGTCCCGTCCAGCGACTCCACCACCGGCTGCGGCACGTACGCGCCCCCCACGAGGCGGCGGCCCTTGAGCTTCAACCCCAGGTATTCCCCCCTCGGGTCGTACTGCCAGTACTCGCGCACCCCGAGCCGCTCGTAGAGCGCGGCTTTCCGTCCGTCGTCCTCGCGCCAAGTGCCCCGCGACGCCACCTCCATGACGAAGGCGGGCACCTCGCCTTCCTCCCACAGCTTGTAGATCGGCCGCTTGTGGTTGGGCACGCCGAAGACCACGAACACGTCCGGCGCGACCCGGGCGCGCGGATCGCCTTCCTCGTAGTAGATGAGAAGGTCGCCGGATACGTACACGTCCGGGCGATCCTGGAAGTGGAGCTGGAGGGCGGCGACGGAATCGAGAATCGCGCGGAACTGCCAGTCGTTCTCCGCCATCGGCTTACCGTCGCCGCTCGGATACTCGACGGCGACGGGAGTCGGAACACGCTGAGTCATCGGCTGGCTCCTCCCTGCAGCGGGCCGGATGGGCGCGGACCCGGGTTGCGATCGACGATACCATAGCCATTCCGGCACCCCAAGCCACTGCGCGGTAGCCGCCACTCCCCGTGGCGCGGGTCCAGCATGCCGCGTCCGGACACGCCCAGGGAGGGCGATCCGTCTCGATCTGTGTAGGATTTCGCCCCGTGGCGACCGCTCCTCGCGCCGACGCGCGGCCGGCCGTCAGCCGCCACCGCCGAGGCCGAGGCTCTTGAACCACGCCGCCGCCCGTTTCCTGCTCGCCGTGTGCTTCATCGTGCTCCTGTTCAACGGGGGCGCACGATTCGCGATCGGGTTGCTGCTGCACCCGATGGCGACCGATCTCGTCTGGAGCCGCAGCACGCTGTCGCTCAGCGTGACCGTGTTCATGGTGCTTTCCGCCTGCGCCCTGCCCCTGGTCGGCCGGCTCGTGGACCGCCTCGGCGCCCGCATCGTGCTCGGTGCCTCGGTACTCGCCTCGGCCGCCGGTCTCGCCGCGATGGCGCTCATCGAAGAGCCGTGGGAGGCGCTCCTGTTCTACGGGGTGGTATTCGCGCTCGGCAGCGCCGGCACCTCGGTCACCCCGATCGGGGTGCTGCTCAGCCGCTGGTACCCCCATCGGATGGGCATGGCCAACAGCATCGCCATCTCCGGCATGGGGGTGGGGCAGCTCCTGGTCATCTCGGTGCTGGCCGCCCAGCTCACCGCCTTCGGCTGGCGCGGCTCGTTCCTCGCGCTCGGGGTCGCCACCGTGGTGTGCGTTCTGCCGCTGGTTCTGGTGATGGCGAGGACGGGCGAGCGTCCGGCCGCCGCATCCGCTCGCGGCAGCGCCGGCGCCCGGACCCCGGCGGCCGCGTACGGAGCGGCGGGGACGCTCCGCGAAGCCTTCGCGTCGAAGCGGCTCCGGGTCCTGCTCGTCATCTACGCGATCTGCGGCTTCCAGGACTTCCTGGTCGCCACCCACGTGGTGGCCTTCGCCGTGGACGAAGGGGTCGGCTCCCTGCTCGCCGGCCACATGCTCGCGTTCATGGGGCTCACCGGCCTCGCCGGCGTGCTGCTCGCCGGGGTGCTGAACGACCGCTTCGGACCGGTCTTCCCGACCGCGCTGTGCTTCGCCTTGCGGAGCGTTCTCTGCGCGCTCGTGCTCGTGAGCTCCGAATCGGCCGTGATCGTGGGGGCGGCCCTGCTCTACGGGGTGACCTTCTGGATGACCGCTCCGCTCACGGTGGTCTTCGCTCGCGAGATATCGGCCGTCGCCCTCCTCGGCACGGTCAGCGGCCTCATCACCATGGTTCATCACACCGCGGGCGGGATCGGCGCGTTCGCGGGCGCATCGGTCTTCGACGCGTACGGCTCCTATCACCGCGCATTCGTCGCGATGCTGATCCTGTCCGTCATCGCTCTCGGCCTCACCCTGGTCCTGCCGCGGCGAGAGACGTGATTCCGGCCCGCGGCGGCGGCACCGGTCGCAGGACGTTCGCCGGGCCCGGCGTCTTCCGGGGAGCGGACCGGGGGGCCGCCATCGCACCGTTCGGCCCCGCATCCGGCAATCGTTACGGGCGGGAGCCCCGGCCGGTCGCTCCCGAATGCCCCGTGAGGATGCGAGAGCCGGTCCCCACGGCAGGCCGGGGCAATACCATGCGCGCTCGCAACGCAGGTCGGGGCAGGGAACCGCCGCCCGCGCAAGCGACCACGGAATGCAATGCCAGGGTCCGGAGGGAGGAGCGATGAGCGGAACAGGGGCGGTGGAGGGAAGGCTTCGTACCGGCGAGTTCATCCCCCTCGTCGCCCTCCTCATGTCGCTCGTGGCGCTCGCCATCGACGCGATGCTGCCGGCGCTTCCCCGGATTGGACGAGACCTCGGGGCGCCCCGCCCGAACGACGTCCAGTACGTGGTCACCGCCCTCTTTCTCGGGCTCGGGATCGGCCAGGTCTTCTTCGGCCCGCTCTCGGACCGGATCGGGCGCAAGCTGGCCATCTACGCCGGCCTCGGGGTGTTCATGGCCGGGTGCGTCGTGTCCGTCCTCGCGCCGACGTTCGAGGCGATGATCGCGGGCCGCGTTCTCCAGGGAATCGGCGTCGCGGCCCCCCGCATCGTGACGGTGGCCCTCGTTCGCGATCAGTACGAGGGACGCCCGATGGCCCGCATCATGTCATTCGTGATGGCGGTCTTCATCCTGGTCCCGGCCATTGCCCCGGCTCTCGGTCTGGCCGTGCTCCGGACGGCGGGCTGGCGGGCGATATTCGTCACCATCTTCCTCATCGGCGCCGTCGCCTTCGCGTGGCTTGCGCTCCGCCAGCCGGAAACCCTTCCCGCGGCTCGCCGCCGGCCTCTCTCACCGCGCGCCATCGGCCGCGCCGTGCGGGAGATCCTCGGGATCCGGGCCGCCGTGGGATACACCGTCGCCACCGGCTTCGCGTTCTCTCCTTTCGTCGCCTACCTCAGCTCGGCTCCGCAGATCTTCGAGGACGGCTACGCCGTCGGCGATCTCTTCCCCCTGTGGTTCGCGGTCCTCGCGCTGGCCATCGGGCTGGCTTCGATCGTGAACAGCCGCCTCGTGATGCGCTACGGGATGCGCCGGCTCTCGAGCGTCTCGTCGGGCGCCATCGCGCTGGTCTCCGCTGCCGCCTGGTTCGGCCTGTTCCCCTTCGACGGCCTGCCCCCGTTCTGGCTCTTCATGGCCTACTTCCTGTTCGTCTTCGTCTGCATCGGGCTCCTCTTCGGGAATCTCAACGCGCTCGCGATGGAGCCCCTCGGTCACCTTGCCGGGGTGGGGGCCTCGGTGATCGCCTCCCTCGCCACCCTGATCTCGGTGCCGCTCGGGGGAGTCGTCGGACAGAGCTTCGACGGCACCCTGTACGCCCAGGTCGGGTCCTTCGCGGTCTTCGGTGCGGGCATGCTCGCCGCCATCCGGTGGGCCGAGCGCGGCCGCAGACCCCGGGCCGGCGGCTGACTTCGCGTGCCTCCGGCCGACCCGGGCCGCTTCGTGCGCCCGGGATGGAAGGCGCGGCGTCCGGGGTCGCTCGTATCGGCCCGCCGTTCCCCCGGTTCGTGCCGTGGCCGCCGAGCCGCCGCGTTTCGCTTCGCCGGGGTGACCGGGCGTGCTCCCTCGCGCCCCTTCGACAGCGTGGGCGCCTGGGTGTAGGCTAGGCATTCGGCGTCTTTCGCTCCGTCCGCCTGGTCACCGCGGCGTTTCGACGCCCTCGCATCGAAATCCAATGAGAAGTCCGGGCCGGCGCTCGCGCCCTCCCACCCGAACCATCGGAGAAGGTCATGATCACCGCAATCATCCAGTTCCCGCTCAAGGAAGGCACGACCCTGGAGCAGGCCCGCGAGGCGTACGAGGGCAGCGCTCCCAAGTACCGCGGTCTCGCCGGCCTGGTGCGCAAGTACTATCTCTTCGACTCCGCCACCGGCATCGGCGGGGGCTGCTATCTCTGGGAGAGCCGGGAGGCGGCCGAATCGTTCTACGACGACGCCTGGAAGCGGTTCATCACGGACCGCTACGGCGCGGAGCCCGGGATCACGATCTTCGAGACCCCGGTGATCGTCGACAACACGATGGAGACGGCCGCCGCGGCCGACTGAGCGGGCTCGGAAGGCCGCCCGGACCGGCCCCTGGCCGCGCCCGGCCGGGCGGTCGCCCGGCTCGCCGCCGCCGAGAGGCCCGTGCCGGGGGCGTTCTGCCGATGAACCATCCGCAAGTCTTCGATGTCGTCGTGGTCGGGGGCGGGCACGCCGGAACCGAGGCGGCCCTCGCCGCGGCGCGGACCGGGGCGCGGACCCTGCTCCTCACCCAGAGCATCGAGACGCTCGGCCAGATGAGCTGCAACCCGGCGATCGGGGGGATCGGCAAGGGGCATCTCGTCCGCGAGATCGATGCGCTCGGCGGCGCCATGGCCCGGGCGGCGGACCGTTCCGGCATCCATTTCCGCACCCTGAACGCGAGCCGCGGCCCGGCGGTGCGGGCGACGCGGGCCCAGATCGACCGCCAGCTCTACCGGGTGGAGATCCGCCGCGCGCTCGATTCCCAGCCGGGCCTCTCGCTGTTCCAGCAGTCGGTGGACGACCTCCTGCTCGAGGACGGAGGGGGGCGCTGCCGGGTCACCGGGGTCATGACCCGAATGGGCCTTGCGTTCCGGGCCTCCGCGGTGGTGCTCACCACCGGGACCTTCCTCGGGGGGCGCATCCACGTCGGGCTCGGCAACTACCAGGGCGGACGGGCCGGGGACCCGCCGGCCAACGCCCTCGCGGAGAAGCTGCGCGCCCTCCCGTTCCGGGTCGGACGCCTCAAGACGGGCACGCCGCCACGCCTGGACGGCCGGACGATCGACTACGACCGCCTCGAGGTCCAGCCGGGAGACGACCCGTCGCCGGCGTTCTCCTTCACGCCGCCGCCGGTCCGCCCCCGGCAGGTGTGCTGTCACATCGCGCGCACCAACGAGCGTACCCACGACGCCATCCGGCGCGGGCTCGACCGTTCGCCCATGTACTCCGGGATCATCAGGGGGGCGGGGCCGCGCTACTGTCCCTCGGTGGAGGACAAGGTGGTGCGGTTCGCAGACAAGCCTTCGCACCAGATCTTCGTCGAGCCCGAGGGACTCGACACCACGGAGGTCTATCCGAACGGAATCTCGACGAGTCTCCCGTTCGACGTCCAGCACGAGCTCGTGCGCTCGATCGAAGGGTTCGAGAGCGCCGTCATCACCCGGCCGGGCTACGCCATCGAGTACGACTACTTCGACCCCCGGGACCTTCGCCCTTCGCTCGAGACGAGCGCGGTGGACGGGCTCTTCTTCGCGGGTCAGATCAACGGCACCACCGGGTACGAGGAGGCAGCCGCCCAGGGGCTCGTCGCCGGTCTCAACGCGGCGAGGCAGGTGGCCGGCCTCGGATCGTGGACGCCCCGGCGCGACGAGGCGTACGCGGGGGTCCTCATCGACGACCTCACCTCGCTCGGGACGAGCGAGCCGTACCGGATGTTCACGAGCCGGGCCGAGTACCGGCTGCGTCTCCGGGAGGACAACGCGGAGCTCCGCCTCACCGCGGCCGGGCGCGAGCTCGGGATCGTGGACGGCGCGCGCTACGAGGCGTTCCGCGCGCGGCGCGAAGCCCTGGAGTGCGAGCGGGCGCGCCTCGAGGGGCTGCGATTCGCTCCCGGGCGCATTCCGGAGGCATTCGCGGCCGAGGTGCTGGGCCGCCCCCTCGGGCGCGATCAGACCGCCTGGCAGCTCCTTCGGCGTCCGGAGGTCGGGTACGCGGACCTCATGCGCATCGCCGGGCCGGGCATCGGTGACCCGAAGGTCGCGGCACAGCTCGAGATCGAGGCGAAGTACGCCGGCTACGTCGAGCGGCAGGACGACGAGGTGGCGCGGACCCGAGCCCGGGAGGAGCTGCGGATCCCGGACGGGTTCGACTACTCCGCGGTGCGCGGTCTGTCGACCGAGGTCTGCGAGAAGCTCGCGCTGCATCGGCCAGCCACGATCGGACAGGCGGGAAGAGTCTCGGGGGTCACTCCCGCCGCGGTGAGCCTGCTCCTCGTGCACCTGAAGCGGTTCGGGGCGCTCCCGGCCGATGCGCGCGAAGCCGCGTACGGGGGCTGAGCCGCGATGAATCGAACCGCGTTCGCGGCGGATCGGGCGGCCCGCGCCGGGCCGAACCCCGAGACCGCCTCCGGGTCCAGCGCGGCATCCCCGGATGCCTCCCCGGAATCGGCCCCGTCGCGCTTCTCGCCGCACCGCCTCCCGCCGCGCCGCTTCGCGTCCCACCGCCTCGCGGCCGCCGGCTCGCGCGCCTGACGCAACACCGCCGGGAGCGATGGAGGCGGGCGAAGAGGCGAAGGCGCTTGCGGACGGTGCGGCCGACCTCGGTCTCCGGCTCCCGCCCTCCGAGGCGGAGCGGCTGCTTGCCTTCCTCACCGAGCTCCGCCGCTGGAACCGCGCCTACAACCTGGTCGCGGACGCTCCCCCGCTCGGATGGGTGAGAAGCCACCTCCTCGACTCGCTCAGCATCGCGGCGAGGCTCCGGACCCTCGCGGCGGGAGCGGATCGCCCCGAGCCCCCCTCCGCACCGCCCTCCGCGGGACGCCCGCCCGCCGGTGCGCCGCGTGCAGATCCCTTCCGGGTCCTCGACCTCGGGAGCGGGGCGGGGCTGCCCGGCATCCCCCTCGGCATCGCCCTCCCCGAGCTTCGCTTCGTGCTCCTCGACGGCAACGGCAAGAAGGCCCGGTTCTGCCGCCACGCGGCAACCGCGCTCGGGCTCGCCAACGTCGAGGTGGTCGAGGGACGGGCCGAGCGATACGACCCCCCCGCGCCCTTCGACGCGGTCGTGGCGCGGGCGGTGGGGAGCCTTGCCCGGGTCCGCGCGCTCGCCACCCCCTGCTGCCGCGGACCGATCCTCGCGATGAAGGGCCGATATCCGGCCCGCGAGCTGGCGGAGCTGGAGGGAATCCCCTTCGAGACGGCCCGGCTTCGGGTGCCGGGCCTCGAGGCCGAACGTCACCTCGTGATCCTCCGATGATCGGGTAATCTAGCTCCGCATGGGAGCCGAGGTCATTGCAGTCGCCAACCAGAAGGGTGGGGTCGGGAAGACGACCACGAGCGTGAACCTCGCCGCATCCCTCGCCGCCGCGGGCCACCGGGTGCTGCTCGCGGACGCCGATCCCCAGGGAAACGCCACCATGGGGAGCGGGGTGGACAAGCGGCGGGTTGCGCACTCCATGTACGACGTCCTGATGGAGCACCGCCCGCTCGCCGAGACCGTGGTCCCGGCGCCGGCGGGGGGCTACGACGTCGTTCCGAGCAACGGCGAGCTGACTGCCGCGGAGGTCGGGCTCATCGGCGAACCCGGCTGCGAGCTCCGCCTCCGGAGCGCCCTCGCTCCCTCGCGCGATCGCTATCGCTACGTCATTGTGGACTGCCCGCCCGCGCTCAACATGCTCACCGTGAACGGGCTTTGCGCGGCCGACTCGGTGCTGGTGCCCATGCAGTGCGAGTACTTCGCGCTGGAGGGCCTCGCCGCGCTCGTCGACACCGTGGAGCGGGTCAAGGAGCGTCTCAACCCCGATCTCCGGATCGCGGGGCTCCTCCGGACGATGTTCGACCGCCGCAACCGCCTCGCGAACCAGGTTTCCGCACAGCTCGTCAAGCACTTCGGAGAACGGGTGTACATGACCGTCATTCCCCGCAACGTGCGCCTCGCCGAGGCGCCGAGCCACGGGTTGCCGGCCCTTGCCTACGACCGGACCTCGAAGGGGGCCCTCGCCTACGTCGCCCTCGCCTCCGAGATCGTGGCCCGCGACGCCCGCGCCGCCGCGGCGCCGGTCCGACGCCATGGCTAGCCCGCGAAGCAAGGGGCTCGGCCGCGGGCTCGACGCGCTGCTCGGCCCGGGGCCGGGGGGAAGCGGCCCCGGCGACGCGGGGCGCGAGGTCCCGGTGGAGATGATTCGCCGGAGCCCGTATCAGCCGCGCCGGCAGATCGACGCCGAGGCACTCGAGGATCTCACCCGGTCGGTCCGTGCGCACGGGGTGATCCAGCCGGTGGTCGTGCGCCCGGTGGGGGAGGACCGCTACGAGCTCGTGGCCGGCGAGCGCCGCTGGCGGGCGGCTCAGGCGGCCGGGCTCGCGACCCTGCCCGCGGTGGTGCGCGAGGTTTCGGACGAGGTCGCGCTCAGCATCGCGATCATCGAGAACATCCAGCGCGAGGACCTGACTCCCCTGGAGGAGGCCCGAGGGGTCGCCCGCCTCATCGAGGAGTTCTCCATGACCCACCGGGAGGTCGCGGAGGCGGTGGGCCGGTCGCGTCCCGCCGTTTCGAACCTGCTGCGGCTGCTCGATCTGAACGAGGACGTCCACGGCCGGCTCGAGGCCGGCGAGCTCGAGATGGGTCACGCGCGGGCGTTGCTCGCGCTCGCCGGCCCCGAGCAGAGCGAGGCGGCCCGGGTCGTTGCGGAGCGGGGTCTCTCGGTACGGCAGACCGAGGCGCTGGTGCGCCGGATGCGGAGCGCTCCGCAAGGCGGTGCGGAGGAAGCGCCACGGGACCCGGACATCGGCCGTCTCGAGACCCGGCTCGGCGATCTCATCGGGAGCGAGGTCAGCATCCGGCACGGCAAGCGGGGTTCGGGTCGTCTCGTGATCCGCTACCACAGCCTCGACGAGCTGGACGGGATCCTGGAGCGGCTCGACCCGGACCACGCCGCCGGGGAGTGAGCCGGGTCGAGCGGGTAGCGCGTGCGATGGGTGAGCGCGAAGGCACCCGGCCGGAGGGGGACCCGCTCTCGCGGTCGCCGGTCCGCGAGGGCGAGGCGAAGGGCCGGGCCGGGATGGTGCTCGCGTTGCTCCGGTCCCGCGGCATCGTGGCCGGCCCGAGGTTCGGGGAGGAGTTGGCGCTCGCCGGCGATGTCCCGGCCGAGGCGCTGACGGCGGCGGCGATCACGTGCACGGACGAGGCCCGCTTCCGGCGTCGTTTCCATGAGGACGCTGACGGCAACCCGTTGATGCCCAGCGCTGCGGCTGGCACCTTCGACGGCCATTTCACGAATGGAAACGTTCTGGGCGCCTTCGCTGCCAGGAAGCAGGCGGACTAGGGTTTTCCCAGTCGGGGGGCCGGTTCTTTCGATGAGAATCTGACCGGCAGGTAAGGAGTAACGATAGAGGGTGGCGCAGTTACACGCGCCACCCTCTTTTTTACTCAAGATTTCTCTCCATGAATTTTCGAGCTCTCCAATGACGCACCTTGTGCTTTGCCGCACGCTTGCGGTTGTCAGTTTCTTTCTGCTCGCGGGGCCGGTCTGGTGTGCAACGGAAATGTCGGCATCGACTTCCTCTCCCAGTGAAGACGAAATGGCTGTTGCGCGGGCAATGGTCAAGAGCGGGCGCTTCAACGAAGCGTGATCGACTTTCGTAACTTGCTGTCTAGGAAGGATCTTCTGTTTCCCTTCGAGGCTCGTCCCACAATTCGTACCACGTTATTGCTGTGGTATCTGTGCCTCATGAGGCTCGCTGCGTATCTAGTCGGTCAGTGCGAGGCGCCCTCCGGAGCGCAAGCACCGCCTCGAAGTGGCGCTCGAATGCGTCCGAGCCCTCGTCGAGCCACGCGAGGTTGCGCTCTGGCGGGTCGATGCCTTCGCGTTCGGTCCGCTCCTTCGCCTCGGCGATGAAGTGAAGGCCGATCCGAGACGCGATCCCGCGCGATCCGGAGTGGAGCATCAGCCACACGGCTCCGGTCCGGCTTCGCTGGAACTCGAGGAAGTGGTTCCCCCTGCCCATCGTGCCGAGCGAGCGGAAGACGCATTCCATCCGGGTCCCCGACCGGCGCGTCGCTGTGCAACAAAACGAATTCTGTCCGGACGGACAGAAATCGTGCGGATTGAGATTAGCACTGAATTCCTGTCGAAATTTTTTCGGCACGCCGCTCGGTACCGTGGATCTGGCACATCGGAATCGACTTGAACTCCACCATGTCGAGTCCGTCCGATTCCGCTCCAGTACGGCTGGGGGTCCTCGGGCGCTGAGAGCGCCGTTCAGCGGGCCGGTAGGGGCTCGGGGAGTCTCACGTCGGAGGTGAATTCGCGGGGTACCTGCCGCCTGTCGCACTCGGCTCTCGGGCAGGCTCGGGCGATGCCGTTGAATCGACCTCGGACCGACGAGGGTGTCCAGCGCGCCGACGACAGCCTCGAACCCCCCAGGTCCGCTACCTGACCGCACGACCCGGGCCCGCTGGACCGCTGGACCGCTCCCTGCCGCCGCCACTCACGAGCGCGCGAGGGCGCCCGCTCGTGGCAGGCAACGCGGGTCACGGCGTGCCGCAACCATTTCCCGTGCCTCAAGCCCTTCGTGCCCTTGAACGCTCGACGGTCGCGTCAATCAGGACGTGCGCGAGGCGAGGATCACCGCGACGGCGGAGCTACTCGCACAGCGTGTAGACCACGGCATCGCGCACCTCCTCGATTGCAGAAAGGATCGACATGACCTTGCGCTCGAGTCCGATGGTGGACGGATCTTGCGGTCCACGCCCCAAGAGTGACAAAGCCGAAGACGCCGTGATCGCGTCGGTGTGGGCCTCGTCCAACGATTTGACAATGCCCGCAACCAGGTCGTCGCCTCGATTGGCGAGCAATGCACGCTCCGCTGCGTCACGGCGTTGATAGGCTAGCGCAGCACCTGAGACAAGCTCGCCTGCGGTCTCTTCGTCCGTCGCAGGCTTGCTCAGCAGAGCCACGGCGGCATCGCGCTCGCGCACGGACCGGCGAAAGTCGGAGCAATCGTCCGCCTGTACGGGTGCGGCGAGAACCGCGGCGAGAACGATTGGAAAGAGTGTTTTCATGGTGGCTCAGCGGGCTCGCTCATCTGCGGCCCGAATGATACCTGCGCCTGATGGGAGGACTTGACCGGGCGGGGTTGGACCGCGGCACAACGCCATGAACCGCCCCCGGAAAGACAGGAATCGAGTTTCCGGTGAGCACAACTCCTGCCTGTTTTCGGACACTGTCACGATGCCGCCGCGCCAGCAGCTGGCGACATCTGGGCCGAAGCCTGCGCCGCCGCCTGAATTGCCGCCACGGTGACCGGGATCTGGTTCGCCGTGGAGATCATGGCGGGGCCGTAGCCGAGACCGGGGAGTTCGTTCGTCCAGCGGACCGCGCCGGTGTCCGGCTCGATCGCCCACAGCCGACCTCGCGTGGAGGCGAAGATGCCATCCGGCTCGATCGCCACCACGACCAGGTCCCGGCCCTTGAGCTTGGTACGCCACACTTCCTTCCCGTCGCGCTTGCGAATGCGAACGACACTGAACCGCCCCGGGTTTTCCGGAGACTGTTTTGTGTGAGTCACGCGGCCAGGGCCGTGTGCTCGCTTTGGCGATAGTACGCCGCTTCGGCTTCTGCCGGAGGCCGGTTCCCGATCGGCTCGAGGATCCGGCGGTTGTTGAACCAGTCGACCCATTCGAGAGTTGCGAACTCCACCGCTTCCAGGCCCCGCCACGGGCCGCGGGGTCGAATCACCTCGGCCTTGTACAGCCCGATGATGGTTCTGCTTCGCAGCTTCGCCGGCCAGGGCGTTGTCGTACGAATCGCCAACGCTCCCGACCGATTGCTCAATGCTGGCCTCGGCCAGGCGTTCGGTGTCCATCACGTGTTGGCCTTGATGAGTCTCGCCATCATCATCTTCATCATCGCAGTCATCTCCTCGATCGTCTTCTCGCCCTCATAGTCGCCATGCAGGTTGTAGGTCACGAGGTATTGGTCGACCAGGCTGTAGGCGGTCAGCACGACCGTGGGGATCGTGGTTGCGCTGCCCCCCTCCATGATTTCGAACCCCATCAGCGTTGCGCCATACAGGGCGTTCTCGTCCTCTGCCACGATTCCAATGACTTCGGACTTGCCGATGGATCCATCGGCTACCGCCATCTTCTCAACTCGATCCGCTACCCTTCTAACAATCTCTTCGACCGTGACGTGGTCTGCCTGCATTCGCATCAGCATGCTTTTGTAGAAGGCGATTGCATCCGCTCTGGTGGCGTCCAGGAATCTCCACGGATCCCCTTCCTTAGCCGGTACGAGCAAGGCGGCGTAGCGTGTTCTCCCCCCCTGAAAAGCGCGTAGCCGCTCGAGCTGCTCGCATTCCACGCTCAATGCCAGCAACACGTTCACTCCTTGGTAACGGGCACGGTTCCGTTCCAGATTCAAGCGGTCGAACTCGTGCGCGTCTTCGTCCAGAAGACAGTGTTCAGGACCGGTGTCGAGATTGATTGTTACTCCCCCGATCTGCACCGTTCCAGTCTCGGCTGCCGCTCCGGCGGTGACGAAAGTAGTGAGGAAGACAGTGGCTGTGATGGCTTTGGGATTCCTGATTACGTACCAAGCTCAGCTTCCGGTGGCCCGACCGCGTTGGCACGGGTTCAGACGGCTGCGGGGCGACCTTGCGGCTGGATTGACCGTCGTTGTGCCCGCTTCAGCGACCTTCCGACCGCGACCGGCCATCGTGTCCGCGCCCGGGCTGAGCTTGGTACGTAATCAGGTTGGGATTTACATACATGACTCCACCTCTGGTGGCCCGATCTTGGGAGGCGTCATGCCCTTTTTCGGCACCAGGTCCCGTACGGCTGGCCTGGACGGGAGCGGTTCCCCGCCGCCCGTTGCGATCCTGTTGCACGTCCTCCGGCACCCCGGGCACCAACTCGCTTCGCGAGCGAGAGGCATAAATTACCCAGATATAAGGAAAAATATACCCGTTTCGGACCCCTGGGATGATGGGGGTCGTGTGGATGGATGATGCAATCTGGCCCAAACGGCCCGAACGTGCATATATGGACCTCTTGAAGAACGTAGCGCGACCACGGACTTGGCCGCCCTCGTCACGCGCCGTCCGTCATGCCCACCCTCGCCTTGCAGACGGTTCCGCGTGAGATTCCCAGTTCGCGGGCGATTTGTGTCGGCGACAGGCCGCTGGCCAGCCGATGCTGGATGGCTTCCCTGTCGATACTGGACGGGCGGCCGCGATAGGCTCCGCGTTGCTTCGCTGCGGCGATCCCCTCGGCCTGGCGTTCGCGGCGCAGGTTGGTCTCGAACTCGGCGAAGACGCCGAGCATGTCGAAGAACGCCTTGCCGGCCGCGGTCGAGGTGTCCACGGGCTGTTCGGTGGCCGCGAGATGGGCGCCCTTGTCCTTGAGGGTCGCGACGATGATCTGGAGATCACGCATCGAGCGCGCCAAGCGGTCGATGCGCGTGACCACCAGCGTCTCGCCGGGATGGATGAAATCGAGGATGGTCCGCAGTTCGGGCCGTCCCGCGAGGGTGGTGCCGTCGCCGGTCTCGGTGCGGACCATGGTGCAGCGCGCAGCCTGAAGCGCCGCCATCTGGGCATCGAGGTTCTGGTCCGCGGTCGAGACCCTGGCATAGCCGATGCGGGCGGATGAACTGTTCATTTTGGGTGTGCCGTTGACGTGGACCGTACATTAACCTGGACACTACTCAAAATGAACAGGGAAATGAGGGCACGGAATGTTCATGCGTCCCGTCCTTATGGGTAGACCCATAGTGACGCTCATGCGGCCTTTCTCTCGAAGTCGATGCGCTGTCCGAAATCGACCTCGAAGCGGCCGTAGGGTTTGATGTACGTGTAGATGAGCGGTGTGCCCGTCGCCACCTGTTGCATCCCACGTAGTTTCGTAACCGATTTTTCGGTTTGTTTCTGATCGACCGAGGCTCGATTTCTCACATTGCCCCGTCATCGTCGGAGAGCCGGGCGCGGACGTAGGTCGGCACCGCGGTGGTCGCGCTGAACACGGTGGTCGTGGCGCAGAAGGGTTGAGCCCCCACGCCCGTCGTCGACGAACGGGCGCGGTGGGCGTCGGCGTTCGCGGGAGGGGCAGGGGATTCAGAACGCCGCGTCGTCGTTGACGAAGAGCTCGAGCTGCCTGTGATGGTACGAGCGCTCGCTCTCGCGGCGTTCGTCGTAGTAGCGGGTGATCTGAGCGAAGTATTGACCGTCGAAGGCGACGGCGAGGTCGTTGAGCAGTTCGGAGAGCTGGGCGGCGGCCTCGTCGCTGAGTTCGTGGGTCACGAGGAGGTAGGGCAGGTTCACAGCCGCAGCTCCGCGACGGCGTGCTCGAGGTGCACGGCGGAGACGGTGCGGGCGCCTTTCGCCGCGGCGGCGGTGAGGGCGTAGTGGGCGATGCGATTGATGAGCCGGGGCAATCCGCGAGCGCTCTGGAACAGCGCCTCGACGGCGGGAGGCTCGAACAGGGGCAGCTCGCAGCCGGCGAGGCGCAGGCGGTGGGCGAGGTAGTCGTCGAGTTCCGAGCGGTCGATGCCGGCGAGGTGGTGGCGTACGACGAGGCGCTGGGAGAGCGATTCGTGCACGGCCATGGCGAGGCGGCGGCGCAGCTCGGTGAGCCCGACGAGCAGCAGGCACAGGCGGTTCTCGCTGTCCATAGCGAAGTTGGTCAGGAGCCGGAGGTCTTCCAGGACGTCGTTGCGCAGGTGCTGGGCTTCGTCGATGACGAGCACGGGGAGCTGCTTGGCCTCGCACACCAGTCGGGTGATTTCGGCGCGGATGGCGCGGTAGGCGGTGGCGCGCGAGCGTTCGGTGGGCAGGCCGAGTTCCCAGGCGATGGACTTGTACATGTCGAGCACGTTGCCGGTGGTCAGCGAGACGTAGCCGACCCGATGCAGGCCGGGATGCAGGTCGGCGGCGACATGGCGGCATACGGTGGTCTTGCCCGAGCCGACCTCGCCGGTCATCAGGCCGATGCCCTTGAGTTCGATGAGGTGATGGAGCCGAGCCTCGGCCTCGCGGCGGGAGTTCGATTCGAACAGCTCGTCGGTGTGGGCCGGGGTTTCGAAGGGCAACCGGGTCAGGGCGAAGTGACGCAGGTACATCAGTTCTTCTCCTTGAGGTTTCGCATCGTCAGAGGCGAGGTGGGCGGCTCTGACGGTGGGGTGTCGCACTGGAGTTGCCAGGAGGGGCGGTCGCGCTTGACGGCGGTATTGGCGTAGGCGTCGAGGCGGGTGGCGAGTCCTGCACTGTTGCCGTCGTGGACGACCTCGATGGGTCGCGAAGGCGGTGCATCGGGGTCGTAACGCAAGGTGACGGTTTCGCCGACGAGGATGGCATCGACCTCGTAGAGCCGGCCGTGCAGGCTCAACGTGCGGTCTTTCATCACGCGGCGTTTGGCCTCGAAGAGGAAGAGGTCGTCGAGGTCGGTGGTGGGGTCGAGGTAGCGCACGTCGTGCCCGGCGAGCGCCCATTGCTCGAGCGGGGTGCGCCCGTCGAGGCCGCGATGGGGCGATTGGTGGTACTCGCCCTCGACCCAGGCCCACAGGGTGCGGTTCAGTGTGTCGAGGCTGGTGGTGGCCTCAGCGGTGAGATGGCGCAGCCAGGCGGCGCGAAGGGTTCGGAAGAAGCGCTCGATCTTTCCGCGCCCGGCGGGCTGATAGGGCCGGGAATGGATGAGCACGATGCCGAGTTTCGCGCACACGAGCGCAAGTTGCTGGGAGCGGAAGTTCGCCCCGTTGTCGACGTAGAGCCGGGCGGGCAGGCCGCGCCGCGCGATGGCCTGCTTGAACACGGGCAGCAACGCGGTGGTGTTCTCCGCGTAGGCGAAGGCGGCGAAGAGGATGACGCGGGTGGCGTCGTCGATGAACGCGATGAGGAAAGACTTTCTGCGCCGGCGCCCGTCGCTGACTTTGGGGCCGTGCATCACATCGCTCATCCAAAGCTCCCCGGCGTCACGGAAGGCGAACCGTCGCCGGTCGGTAGCGACGGGCTCACCGGGGCGCTTGTCGAGCAGGCCCTCGCGCGAGAGCAGCCGGTGCACGGTCGAGGGGGCAAGCGGGTGGTCGACGCCGCGTTCGCGGGCGATGGCGATGAGGGCTTTGACCGAGCGCGCGGGCTGCTCGGTCTTGAGCGAGACGAGCAGCTCGGCGACCTCGGGGGGCAGGCGCCGGGGCTGGCCGCGGTCGGCACGGGTCTTCGGATACAGCGCCTCGAACCCGCCGGTGCGATACAAGCTCAGCCAATCGCGCATCGTCTCGACGGCGACGCGGGTGCGCCGGGTGCCGGGGATGGTGTAGGTGCGCTGGGCCTTCTCGTGCAGGGTGCGCCGGATGTCTCGGCTGCCCGGGGGCAGGCGCAGCACGTCGGCGATGAGGCCGTAGCGGAACAGCGCCACGGCTTTGTGCAGCTCCTCATCGCAGTGGTTCATGGGCGAGGTCCTCGTCGGTGGGGCGCATCGGCCCGGGACGGGGGACGCTACGCAAGCGCCGGTGGTGAACCGTACCGGGTTTCCCGGAGGCTCCAAACCTTGAGAGACTGGAGCGATGAAACATTCAAACAGATACTCCCCGGAGCTTCGGGAACGGGCAGTGCGGTTGGTCCTGGACCCCCAGGGCGGGCACGAAACGCAATGGGCGGCGATCGTCTCGGTGTCGTCGAAGGTGGGCTGTTCGGCCGAGACGCTACGCAAGTGGGTTCGTCGAGCTGAACGCGATGCGGGGGTTCGACCCGGGCTGACGAGCGAGGAGCGTGAGCGGCTCAAGGCGTTGGAGAGGGAGAACCTGGAGCTTCGTCGGGCGAACGAGATCCTGCGCAAGGCTTCGGCGTATTTTGCCCAGGCGGAGCTCGACCGCCGACCCAAAACATGACGTCGTTCATCGACGCGCACCGCGGCCAGTACGGGGTCGAGCCGATCTG
The DNA here is from genome assembly GCA_965223775.1 of Gammaproteobacteria bacterium. Taxonomy (GTDB): domain Bacteria; phylum Pseudomonadota; class Gammaproteobacteria; order HK1; family HK1; genus JAJDXW01. Next base: position 1,836,210 of record OZ245021.1, read on the forward strand.
CACGGAGCTGCCGATCGCCCCGTCGACGTACTACGAGAGCAAGGCCCGGGATGCGGACCGCAGCCGGGTGCCGGCGCGTACCCATCGCGACGCGGAACTGCGCGAGCACATCGCCCGGGTGTGGGAGGAGAACTACCGGGTGTACGGGGTTCGCAAGGTGTGGCGACAGCTCCAACGTGAGGGCATCGCGGTGGCGCGCTGTACGGTCGCGCGGTTGATGCGCGAGCTTGGTCTTCGCGGCGTGATGCGGGGCCCGCGGGTGAAAACGACGACGCCCGTGGCGACGCTCGCGTGTCCCGCGGACCGGGTCAACCGGGTGTTCCAGGCCCCGCGCCCGAACGCCTTGTGGCTGGCCGACCTGACGTACGTCGCGACTTGGGCGGGGTTCGTCTATGTCGCGTTCGTCATCGACGCCTATGCCCGGCGCATCGTGGGCTGGCGGGTGTCGAACTCGCTTCGCACCGACCTGGCGCTCGACGCGCTCGAGCAGGCCCTGTACGCCCGCGTGGTGGACTCTCACGATGCCTTGGTCCACCACGGCGACCGCGGGTCGCAGTATCTGTCCATCCGCTACACCGAACGCCTGGCCGAGGCCGGCATCGAGCAGTCGGTCGGGAGCGTTGGCGATTCGTACGACAACGCCCTGGCCGAGTCCATCATCGGGCTGTACAAGACCGAGGTGATTCGACCCCGCGGCCCGTGGCGGAGCCTCGAAGCAGTGGAGTTCGCAACCCTCGACTGGGTCGATTGGTTCAACAACCGCCGGATCCTCGAGCCGATCGGAGACCGACCTCCGGCCGAGGCCGAAGCGGCGTACTATCGACAAACCGAGCACACGGCGCTGGCCGCGTGACTCACACTAAACAGTCTCCGGAATTCCCGGCGCGGTTCAGTGGCGGGTCAGGCCCCATCTTGTGTTGGGGCGCCCGAAGGCGATTCGTCGTGTTCAGACGGTGAGGTTGGAACCCCAACGGTGCGGGCAGCACGCGGAGCTGCGCGTCGGTGAGGGTGCGCAACGCCCGCAACGCGGTGTCAGTCTGGAGCCGCGTACGCACCGCGCCCACCTCGGCGATGCACCGCACGAGATACTCGGGCACCAGCCCGATGACGATGCTCAGGACGTGATGGACGAGACGCACCCGGCGCCCGACCCAGCGCATCGCCCCCGGGAGCTCGACCGCATCGCGGCGCAGCTCATTGGCCGCGGCGGCCAGGCTCGGGGCCTGCTCGGCGTGGGCCACCACCGCTTCGACCTCGTCCAACTCGCCAGGAAACCGTGCGGCCAGACACTCCGGCAGCAGGCTGAAGGTGGTGTGGCTCTCAGGGCAGTACCAGCGAGCGATCTTCGTCCCGCGCGGGCTCTTGCGCGCGTAGGTGCCGTGGCGTGCCAGCGAACATCCGCCGTGCGGGTGGTTCGGGCAGCGCTTGAGCCTTGCATCGCGCCACGCCTCGGCCCTAACGTATCCCTCGCCGGTAAGCCCCGTCTCGTAGCGAAGCTGCACCGGCCGTGGCCCGGCGGGGTTCATCCCCCCGCGCGGGCCAACTCCTCTCTCGTCGCAAAGGGTGTCGAGACTACGGCGGCGACCATCGCCGCGCCAAGCGCTGACGATGTGGACGCGTCCTGCGGACCGAGCGCCGTCCTACGGAACGCGTGGACAAGGCCTGGACAAGCGCTGCGCACTTGCCCACCCCTTGCCCACACTCGGCGCTTTCGCGCCCACATCCTCACCGCTTCTGCAACAACAATTCATGAGAACGGCGACGGCAACGGCTCCGGCCGGTCCCCCGATTGCTCCGTCATCCCAGGCAATCCGTCTACGGAACAGAGCGGGCAATTCCTGGGGGGATCTCACGAGGGAAAGCGAGAAACAACACCACCTGTCAACGGCGGAGAGAAACCAGGCCAGAGGGCGGAGCAAGACACTGCCACTGCGGCCGTGGGGTTGAGGTGGTCCGAGGGGGTCGGGCTTCGGCTTGGGGCGGCGGGAGCCGGAAACGCAGGGAGGGCGTAGCCCGACTGGAGTTTCCGGCTGAGGACGGCGCGACGATCAGGACTCTGCGCAGCGGACCGGGCGACGCGGACGAGGTTCGCGCAGGACCTTCGGAACCTTACCCTCGCCGCCCCCCAAGTGAACAGGAACCAGAAGAGCGGGAAGGACGCGAGCGAGTGGGTCAACAACGCAACGGCCGGGTGATCTGCCTCAGGATCTCCGCGAAGGTCTGGCCGACCAGCGTCAGCGCCACGCCACGGCGAGTCACCAGCTCGAGCTTCGTGTTGAGGCGGTAGGTCGCTGGCAGGATGCTTCGCATGCGCCCGCTCTCCACCCACCTCTCGGCGTAGGTAACGGGCAGATAACCGATGTGCCAGTCCGACAGGATGAGGAACGACACCCCCTCGATCTGGCGTGCCGCCGCGGTCGACTCGAGGCCCCCTGTCAGCGGCGCGACCTGCCGTTCGGACAGATAGGCGCGGTGAACCAGGTCGACCTCGTGCACGTCGTTGCGGTCGAGCCCGTGCGGCGCCCGGTCGAAGAGCGGGTGCCCGGAACCGCAGTAAAGCTCGACCGGATCGTCGTAGAGCGCCTCGTAGGACAAGCCCGGGCGGTGCTGGTGGAAGACGCCGATCCCGAGATTGACCCGGTTCTCCAGGACGGCGCGCTCGATCTCGTCCGGCGCCAGCGTGTGGAAGTGAATATGGACCTGCCGAGCCTTGGCCCGGAAGGCTCGGAGCACGTCCGCCATTGGATAGCCGCGCTCGGTGGCCCAGTTGTCGATCGCGGCGATGGAAAGGTCCCCGACCAGCTCGCCGCGAAGCGCGCCCACGGTGGTGCGGAAACTCTCGAGCGCGGTCGAGAGGTGCTGGCATGCCTCGTAGACGATCCGTCCCTTGTCGGTCAGGCGGAACCCGGCACGCCCGCGTTGACATAGACGCATCCCAAGGCGCGTTTCCAGATCGCCGATCTGGCGGCTGATGGTCGACTGGCTGACGTTCAGCGAAACCTGCGCCGCCGCGAATCCGCCGGACTCGGCGACTGTCGTGAAAACCGCGAGAAGATGGAGGTCGGCCTTGTGAAGGCGCGGGGTGGTGGTCGTACCTGGTGGCTCCATACTTGATTATCCTTACATGCTAATACCTGATGATTGATGTTTTTTCTATCTGAATGCAACCCTATCATCCGTCCGTCGAAGAAGGAATCACGGCGATGACGGACATGCGAGGACTCGAAGAAACGGCCACCGCTCCGAGGGCCGGGGTAGCCACGACGACCACGGCCCCCCGGTGACGTGTGGCTGGAACGACCGTTGGGAGGGACGAGTCAATCGCGCAGCCATGCCGAACCTGACGATGCAATCGACGTGCATCGCCGTCACTCAAGCGATTCGGAGGAGAAGTCGATGAAGACACTCAATTGGCGCAGGGCCCTCGGCGCGGCCTTGCTGTCCGCCAGCGTGGCTTCGGCCCAGGCCGCGGACATCGTGATCGGCGTTCCCAACTGGCCGTCGGTCGCCGCGACCGCGAGCATTCTCAAGGTGGTGCTGGAGGAGAACTTCGGCCTGGAGGTGGAACTCCAGAACGGTACCAACCCGGTCATCTTCGAGGCGATGGACTCGGGCAGCATGCACGTCCATCCGGAGGTCTGGCTTCCCAACCAAGCCAATCTGCACGAGAAGTTCGTGAAGACGAAGGGCACCGTCAGGATGAGCCCCAACGGCGTTCCTTCGTTCCAGGGAATGTGCGTGACCAAGGCGACCGCCGAACGCACCGGAATCACGCACATCTCCGATCTGAGCGATCCCGACATGGCGAAGAACTTCGACACCAACGGCGACGGTCGCGGCGAAGTGTGGGTCGGGGCGTCGGGCTGGGCATCGACGAACGTCGAGAAGATCCGCGCGAAGAGCTACGGATACGACGAGACGATGGAGCTCCTGGAAATGGACGAGACGCTGGCGATGGCGAGCGTCGACGCGGCGGTCGCGAAGGACGCGGACCACGTGTTCTACTGCTACACGCCCAACCACGTCTTCGCCATGCACGATCTCGTGATCCTCGAGGAGCCCGAGTACGACGCGTCCAAGTGGAACGTCATCCAGCCCACCGACGATCCGCAGTGGCTGGAGAAATCGGACGCTCCGGTCGCCTGGGACCTGGCGTTTCTACACGTGCACTACGCGACGGCCCTGGAGCAGGCGCATCCCGAAGCCGCCGCCATGCTGAGCAACGTCAAGCTGACCACCGATCTGGTGTCCGGCATGACGTTCGCCCTCGTGGTCGACAAGGCCGATCCGAACGACTACGCCGTCCAGTGGGCGAAGGACAACTCCGCGCTGGTGGATTCCTGGATGAAGTAGGCGCCGCGAATCGGTTCGTTACCCGCGCCCCTTTTCTATCGGAGTGCGGTCGGGCCAGCGCCACGCGGCGGCGTTCACGCAGCACGGGCGCGTCCGTGCAGGGGCAGCGAGGCATGAGACGGGCGGTACCGGCGGTATCGCCCGCCTCTGATCCCCGGGCGAGCCGTCGCTCGACTTGCGAGCGCGAGCCGAGTCGCTGGCGCGCGACCGCAAACCGGGGCCGTCGGTGCAGGTGAACGCGAAGGTCGGTTGTCCGCCGCCCCCGCCCGGCGCCCTAGGCCTCGTCCCGGCAAAGTGCCTGACAAAGGCAATGGATGCCGCCGCCGCCCAAGGTGAACATCGACATGTCCGGATCGAAGACCTCGAACCCCATGGCCCGCAAGCGCGCGTTCAGGCTTCGCGACTCGCGCATCGACAGCACCCGGTCGTTGCCGAGCGCGACCAGGTTGACCCCGAGGTTCCTGGCCTCCGCATAGCCGACCTCCACGAACTCGAATCCGCGCCCGTGAAGCAGCGCCACCAGCCAGTCCTCCATCGCTTCGACGCAGGCCACGAGCAGCTTCGGCGCGAGCGGCACCACCAGCCCGTCCATGTGCACGAAGTCCCGCGAGATCGGGGCGACCACCGCCTCCCATCCCTCATCCCGCACCCAGCCAGCTACCTGCCCGGAGCCCTCGCGCTCGGAACGCTCGCCGCAATAGCCGATGAGCACGAACCCCGGCTCCAGGATGTTGAAGTCGCCGCCCTCGAAGTGACCGGCAGAGGCGTAGCGCCAGATCGGAATGTCGTTGTCCTGGTAGAAGCGGATGGCGGTGACGTAGTCGGCACGCCGGTTCTTGAGCTGCATGTGGCAGATGAGCGCGCCCCAGGGCGTCATGGCGCTCGAGTCGCGGGCGAAGAAATTGCGGTGCAGGGATTCGTCGGAGTCCAGGTAGTGGCACCTGACGCCGTTCGACTCGTAGATCGAGACCATTTCGGCGTGCTGGGACATGGCCGTCTGGAGGTTGAACTCGACGCCCGTGTGCCTCTGGTTGTTCAGCGTGCGCATCGCGATCGGACCCGCGTCGGTCCAGCGGTAGAACTCGGGCGTGCCGAGAAGCACGTCCTTCAGCGGTCCGTAGTCGTTCGTGATGCCCCAGCGGTGCGGCTCGAGAGAAGAAGTGGTCATGGGTTGTTGCGTCTCGGCTTTGGATGGCCTCGTGAGTAGACCACTATTGGCGGCGTCCGCGCCATTGCGGAAACACGGCGGCTGGCCGGGCGGACGTGCACGAGGAGTTTCCGGCAGCCGCCGAGAGCTCATCCATCGCCACCGGAGGCATGCAAGTTGAGTGAACCCGTCATCAGGCTGGAAAACGTGTGGAAGATCTTCGGCACCCGGGTCGACGAGGCGATGCGGGCGATCGCTGAGGAGGGTCTCGGCAAGTCGCAGGTGCTCGACCGGTTCGGATGCGTGGTCGGGATCGCGGATTGCTCGTTCGAGATCCCGCGTGGAGAGATCTTCTGCGTCATGGGACTGTCGGGGTCCGGCAAGTCGACCATGGTGCGTCACATCAATCGGCTGATCGAGCCCACTGCCGGTCGCATCGAAGTGCTCGGAACGGATGTGCTGGCGCTTGGCGAGGGTGATCTGAGGGAGCTCCGCGCCGCCCACATCGGGATGGTGTTCCAGCACATGGCGTTGTTCCCCCACCGCACGGTGCGGGACAACGTCGCGTTCCCGCTTCAGGTGCAGGGACAGCCGAAGTCGAAGCGCTGGGAGGTCTCCCAGCGCTGCCTCAGCCTCGTCAATCTCGACGGCTACGAGGACCGGTTCCCGAGCGAGCTCTCGGGCGGCATGCAGCAACGGGTCGGGCTCGCCCGGGCCCTTGCCTCGGACCCCGAGGTGCTGCTCATGGACGAGCCGTTCTCCGCCCTCGACCCGTTGATCCGGCGCCAGCTTCAGGAGCAGTTCCTGGCGCTCTCGTCCGAGCTGAACAAGACCACGGTCTTCATCACCCACGATCTGGACGAAGCGATCCGCATCGGCACCCGGATCGCAATCATGAAGGACGGCCGGATCGTGCAGATCGGAACCCCCGAAGAGATCGTCACGGATCCGATCGACGACTACGTGCGGGACTTCGTGGAGGGCATCTCCACGCTGAAGCTGCTCTTCGCCCACTCCATCATGGAGCCCGTCGACGCGTACCGGCCTCGCCCGGGTGAGGACCTGATTCTCGCCCCCAGGGCTCCACACGACACCGATCTGAGCGCGCTGATCGATCTCTCGACCACGACCGATCAGCCCATCGTGATTACCGAGGGCGGCACGGACGTAGGCGTCATCGACAAGGCGACGCTCCTCGCAGGGATCAAGGGTGGTGACAACTGATGCAAGAGACCGGACTTTCCGCGCAGCCGAACCGGTTCGCGACTTCGGTCGACGATTTCGTCGGCGCCGGACAAACGTACTACGCCCTTGAATTCGAGAAGATTCAATCGTCGGTCGGGTTCCCCCGATCGTGGAATGCGCTGGCTGCCCTCGCCGGGCCATTCTGGGGCGCAGCCCGCGGTTTGTGGGGTTTCTTCTGGACGTTCCTGGTCCTCGAGGTGCTCGCCCTGGTCCAGATCGGCAGGGGCTGGTGGGGCGAGCTCGGGGCGGACAAGCTCGCCCGACTGGAGAAGCTCACTGTCAAGTCCAACGAGTTTCTCGCAAAGCACGAGGCGGCGAAGCTCGCGGGCGATCCCGATGCCGCTTCGTTCCTGAAGCGCGCGGAGAACCTCCAGAAGGTGGCCGAGCGCGTCGCCGAAGAGGCCGTGCTCGCCGCCCAGGGCGCGGTGACGATTCTCCTCGTCGGTGTCGGGCTGCTGATCGGCTTGCGTCTCATCCAGGGCTTCTACGCAAACATGCGCTACGAGAAGCAGTACCTGAGCTTCAGAGCAGACCCTTCAGGAACGGCGTCGGGACTGAGCTGGACCAGGGCTGGTCTGGGCGGGCTGCTGTGGCTGGCCATCGTGCCGCTCACGCTCTACCGGTTCACGGTGGGTCGAATCGATCCCGGGCTCGAGCCGTACCTCACCGGTTTCCCGATGGACAAGAAGCAGTTCTACGCACCGGTGTCCACCTGGTTGGATGCGGGGTTCGACTGGCTCTCGATCGAGGGTTCCGGCGTCTTCCACGGTGTCGTCGCCGCGATCACCACGGTTCTGAATGGACTCGAAACGGTGTTCGTCGATACGCCGTGGCCGGTGGTCATGACCGTCATCGTGGTCGTCGCGTGGCGGCTCGCGGGGCCTCGCGTCGCGGTGTTCACCTGCGCCGCGCTCGCCTACCTGGCCCTGTTCGGTCTGTGGGAAACGAGCATGGTGACGGTCTCCCTTCTCGGCGCCGCCGCATTCCTTTGCGTCCTGCTCGGGCTCCCCCTCGGGATCTGGTTCGGAAAGAACCAGAAGGCCTACAACGCGGCACTCCCGGTGCTCGACTTCATGCAGACGATGCCCGCTTTCGTCTACCTCATTCCGATCATCGCCTTCTTCGGCACCGGAAAGCCGCCCGGGGTGCTGGCCACGCTCGTGTTCGGGATGCCGCCGGTCATCCGTCTGACCGCGCTCGGGATCCGCGGCGTGCCGGAAAGTACCAAGGAGGCCGCGGTCGCGTTCGGCTGCACCCGGTGGACCCTGCTCCGGGACATCGAGCTTCCGCTCGCGATGCCGTCGATCATGACCGGCGTCAATCAGACCATCCTGATGTGCCTTTCGATGGTGGTCATCGCATCGCTCATCGGCGCCAAGGGGCTGGGGCAGGACGTGCTCATCGCGCTCCAGTACGCCGCCAAGGGCCAAGGCATGCTGGCCGGCCTCGCAATCCTGTTCTGCGCGATGGTGATCGACCGCATCGTCCAGGGGCACTACCGGCGCGCTTCCTCGCGTCACCGGCCAAGCCACTAGCCCGGAAATCTCACCAGCTTTCGTCGCGAGGGCGGCGAGACGGCGCTGTGACAGGCCGCACGGACCGAAGGACGCTGAAGGCGTAGTCGACACTACGTCGAAGCGGCTTGAGGGAGTACGGCCTGTCACAGCGCATGGATCGGCGTCCGCAGCAGGAAGCTGGTGAGATTTGCGGGCTAGCCATGGCGACGTTCCGTGATCGGTAACGTCGGGCAAAGGAACAGCACTCCGTCCCTTCCCGGAAAGGAGATGCGGGAGGGGGGAGCTGCCGGAATCGCGTCCGTCCACTGTGCCCAAGGGAACCGAGAACGAAAAATCCAGACCACCGCACTGCGACCAGGGAGCGCCCACGACGGGCGGCTCACGCCGAAGTACCTTGGAACTTGGGGAGACGGGAGTGGGCGAAAACGAAGCGCGGCGCAAGATCGCTGCACTGACCGCGATCGTCCAGACGATGATGCACGAGGTCTTTTCCGGACCCGGCGAGAAGAACGGCAGGGAGTGGTTCGAGCTGCAGCTCGAAGAGGACGAACTCCTTGCGATGGCGATCGCGAACGAGCTCGGCGAGGAGGAGCTGACGCATGCCTTTGGGTGGGTGGAGGCGGCCTACGGATCGAGCAGCGACGAGGTCTCGGCGAGTCCCGTTGCACCTCACTTGCGCGAAGAGCAGAGGAAGCGGGCTCGTGTTGCGTTGCTGGCAAACGAAGAGGCGGACAACGCCCACACACTCGCGGTTCGCATGCCGGACCGCCCGGGCGAACCGCCGCTCACCGCCGAAGACCGCATCAGGATCGGAGAGGAGGCGTTCTTGGGGCGGATCGAGATCGACGTGCTGCATGAACACGAAGGCTGGTCAGGATTCACGACGCTGGCGAAGCCGGATCTGAAAGACAGGCTCGAGCACCTCCCGGAACCATAGGAGGAAGCACGCGGCGAAACTACTGCCAGAGCTTCGAGCGCGACTGAAGGAGAGCCTCGAGGAACAGGAAAGCAGGTAGCCGGCTCCCTGAACGTTCCGGCACCTCAGCCTGCTTTCTCCCCCCTTGGTCCTCTCCTTCCTCCGGTCATCGCTGCGATGAGGCGCTTCACCCGTGCGGTGGTGGTGGGCGAGTGCTCCTCGCCGATGAACCTGTAGACCACGGAAACGACGCTCGCCTTGTCCTCTGGATTGAGGACGAAGTCCGATTCAAGGAGCACGTGTTCGACCGTTTCGATGGCCTGCTCGAGCCGGCGTTCGTCGACGACCCCCACCTCACGGCGAGGACCCACGTAGAACTCGATGTCGAGCACTTCACAGAGGCTTCGGAACTTCTCGATCGTCCCGACGTGGCCCCGGCGCAGGTTGCGCACGAACTCCGGGCTCCCCCCGATCTGCCTCGACGCGTGCCGCCCCGACCAGCCCCGGGCGCGCAGAGCCCGGTTCACCTCCTCGATCAGATCGTCCATGCCCGCGAATTTCGTATATCTGCGGCGTCTTGAGGGGCATAAAATGCCTTGTAAACGGATATAAAATACCTAAAATTCCCGCAGGGCTTCGTCCCGGGGAACAAGTTGGACCCACAACGAGACGACAGACGTGCGCGTGCCATGCGTGCATTGGACGCCACTGGAGGGCGCAGGGCTGAGGCAGAAGCGACCGGGAATGCTGTCGCTGGGACTTCAGCCGCGACGCTTCGCAGACTGCCTGACTCGAAGGGCAGCTGCGGAGGTCCAGAGCGCTCGGAGCAGGGGGCGCCTTCACTCGTTGGACTCAGGTGCCAGGGGAGGTCGAGATGATCGATTCGCCGGTGGCACCGAGGTACAGCACGGACGTCGAGAGCGCATCGTCGAGAAAGAGGAGGGGACTCCGTGGAAACACTTGTCGAACGGATGCAGCCGCGGGATTTCGTTCCGCCGCGCATTGCGGTGTCGGGTCGGGGCCGGGGATTGCCGGAGACGGCCGGGCGCCGCCGGCGCGATGGGGTCGCGCGTGGCGAAGCGTCTCGGCGTATCGCGCGGGTCGTCCGCGGCATGCTCGCCCTGGCCACGGGCGCCGGGTTCGGGCTCGCGACGGCACAGGCGCAGATGCAGCAGACAGCACGGCGGTCGCCGACTTGCCTATCGCCGGCCGAAGCACGCAGTCCCACGGCGTCCTTGCCGTCAACCGGGGGGGTGGCGGCGATATCGTCATCGACGTGGCGCGCAGCCGCATCGCGACCCGGGGCGACGTTTCCTACGGTATCACTGCGTACAGCTCCTTCAGCGGGAATGCAGGCAGGGGCGACATCGTCGTCAGGGTATCCGGTGGCACCGAGATCGAGACCCACGGGACGTTCGGCGACGGCGTCTGGGCGCGGAATGACGACAACGGCGACATCGTGGTCGACCTGCGGGATGTCAGGATCACGACGAACGGCTACGCGGCTCGCGGCGTCCTTGCCCTCCACAGCAGCCCCCAGGTTGACGACAACGTCGCCGGTCCCCGGGGCGGCGACATCGTCATCGAGGCCGAGAACGTCGTGATCACCACGCAAGGCACGGTGTCGAATTCGGCTGGAAACACCTTCGCTACCGGCATCCTTGCTTTGCATAGAAGCGTTGGCGACATCGTCATCGACGTGCGAGGCGGCCGTATCGAGACGAGGGGTGGGGGAGCCCACGGCATCCAGGCCGGCCACGAAAAGGTCGGCGGCTTCGAAAACGACGGCACCATCAATATCGTCACGCGGGATGGGCACAGCATCACCACGACGGGCGCCGGCGCCCACGGCATCCGGGCTGTGCATGGGGGCACGGAGGAGTCGAGGACCATATCGGTCGTGGCCGGCGGAAACATCGACGTTCGGGGAGCGTACGCATTCGGCATTGCGATAGGAAGGGTCAGGCAAGACGGGACGGTGTATGACGCGGCCGCGCTGGACGCCGGCGGCTACCGCAGGCAGACGGTGACGGTCAACGGCCGGGTGGTCGGCGGCAACGCGGCAGGCATCTACCTCGCCGGCGGCGGCCGGATAATCATCGGGCCGATGGGCAGCGTCGGCGCGCGGTCCGGGGTTGCGATCCTGGCCGATGGCGACAACGTCGTCGACGGCCGGACGTTTTCGCGCAAGCTCCACGTCAATTTGCTGCCCGATGGCCGCCCGGTGTCCGACCTCCTCGACGGCATCATCCGGAACGACGGCGGCGTGACCGTCTTCGCAGTGACGGGCACCGTGCTGTACGACAGCCGGACCGGGCCGACCGGCGCGTGGGCGCCGAACGGTGCGCGGGACGTGACCCTGGCCGACGGGTTCAGCGGGCTCGATTTCTCCTCTACGGGCGCATTCATCGACCGCTGGGGGCCGCGCGCGGCGGTCTACGAGGCCCTGCCGGGGGTGATGCTGCGCCTGAATGGTCACGGCGGCGCCCCGACTTCGTCGCCGCGGCTGAACTCGGCGCACTCGCCGGTGTGGATACAGCTCGACGGTGCGCGGGCCTACCACGAGGCGGGCGGGCGCGCCACCGTGGGCGCGCGGTACGACGTCGGTCGGGCCGGTGTGGAGGTCGGGGTCGATGCGGAGTTGGGCGAGCACGTGACGGGCACCCTCGGTGCGCGGCATGTCACCGGCTCGGCGAAGGTCTCGGCCCCGACGGGCGGGGGCACGGTCGGCGCCACGGGCTACGGGCTCTCGGGCGGGTTGGCCTGGCGGGGCGGCGAGGGCTACTACGGGGACGGGCGGCTGTCGGCCACGTGGTACGACGTGGACGCCGCCTCGGGTACGCGGGGTGTGCTCGCCGAGGGGGTGGATGCGCTCGCGCACCGGTTCGAGCTCGAGGCGGGGCGGCGTTTCGGGCTCGACGAGGAGAGCACCCTGACGGCAAGGGCGTGGCTGCACCGCTCGGGGCTGGCGGTCGACCCCTTCACCGACGCGGTCCGGGCACGGGTATCGGTTGGGGATACGCACCGGCTCACGGTCGGCGTGGGTGGGCTCGTCGAGACCGATGTGGCCCTGAGCGGGGCCGAGGAGCGGCTCTCGCTTTACGGCTCCCTCGGTCTGGAGCAGACCCTGAGCGGCGAAGAGACGTCGGTGCAGGTGTCGGGCGAGGAGCTGCGTTCGGAGTTCCCTCGCGCGAGGACGCTGCTCGGTGCGGGCGGGACGTATCGCCGGGGTCGCTTCACCCTCGGCTGCGCGATTCGAGTCGATGGTCTGGGGTCGCGCGACAGGGGCTACGGGGGAGTCCTCGACCTGCGGATGGCGTTCTAGCCGGGCTCGCCGCCGCCGTCCACTACCGCATCGCCACCGGCCCCCACCCCGTAGGACCCTGAATAGCCACCAGCGGGTCGTATCCCTGGTTCACCATGACATGCCCCGACCGCTCCCAAGCGCAAGCATCAAGCTCACACGTGTGCTTGCGGCCGGGCGCGGACGCTACACAGGAGAACTCCGGAATGGTCCACCAAGAGATTCGCGCTGAACCTCTTGGGCGCGCATGGACATTGCGGATATACGCGGCGATATCCATGCTCGCATTGCTGGCAGCAACCCAGGCGGCGCACGCCTTGTTCGCACGCGCTCCGGGTGAACCATGCCCCGCCCCTCGATATCGAGGCGCCAGGCAAAGGAGATCGTGGAGCGCTCGGGCGGCGACCGTGTCCGTCGTGGCGAATCCGACCGCCTCGAGGTCGGCAGCGGAGGCCTCTTCGAGCGGACAGAGGGCACCCGGGTCCTCCGGGTGGGCGGCACGCTCTCGGAGTCCACGGGAGGGACCCACACCACCCGGGCGAAGCGCGTCGAGCGAACCGTGCGTGGACGGGCAAGGATCAATGGCCGCACCGACAACATCATCCTCGGCGGTGGGATGTCGGAAGTCCATGCGGGGGCGGAGCTCGTACTTGCGGGGATGAGCGACGGCCTGGTGATCGGGGCAGGCACCCGGGTGACCGGGATCTTCGATCTCTGGGTGACGGGGCTCCTTGGGATGGAGGAGAAGCTCGCGACCTCGAACTTCGACGGCGTGATGGTGGACACCGCCCGCACCCTTTTCGAGCGCGAGTACGGCACCGGGGTCCACCACGCGGGAAGCGCGACATTCTCGGGCGCGGTCTACGCCACCCAGGCGACCGGCTTTCGCAAGCTCATGAAGGTGTCGAGCGGGGTCCGCACCGTGGACTTCGACGCCGTCACCTGTCCGGCCAAGGTCCTTGGCGCCGATCCCACGGTCCGAAACTCGTTCATGCCGAGCATGGATCTTGCCGAGCTCGTGGCGCTCGACTACGACTTCATCCCCGAGACCTCGCACTTCCTTCAACTCGAGGAGCCCGAGGAATGCGCGGCGCGAACGCTTGAGTTCCTCAAACGGCACGACCTCTGACCCTGTCGGCAGCACGCGGGGGCAACCGGGTGGACTACCTCCTCAAGTGGACGACTGTGTTGGCGCGGGGCATTGCGCCTCAAGTGATCCGCCGCCGAGAAACCTCTCGCTCGGGGCCTCAGAAGTCGCTTGGGATACGCTCCGAAATCCCAATGAGGCCGCCATGAGCTCCAGACAAACCGGGATCGGACACCCGTGGATCGACGCACGGTCTCTCGACATGGCGCGGATCGTCGTCGCGCGGATCGACGCAGATCCAAGCCTGTTCAACATGGCTCTTGAGAACCTCGAGCGGTGGCGCCGTCGCCACGGTCCGCTCAGCCGCGCACACGAGGAGTGGGTGCAGATCCTGAAGCGCCCCTGGAACGAGATCCGAACAATCCTCCTCGACGAGTCGGACGAGGGGCAGCGGCTGAGAAGCTCGCATCCCTTCGTCGGGATCGTGGCCGAGGACGAGCGCTGGGAGATCATCGCGCGACATCCGCCACCACCGCCGCTGAAGCCGATCACGCGGGAGGACGTGGATCCGAAGTGGAGGTAGGAGGTAACCCGCGCCGGCAACTACTCGAAGACCGGTCCACGTGGTGGGGATGGCGGAAACCGACTGAGCTCGGAAACGCAAGGATCCAGTGCGATCCTTGCGGTGCCAGACACAAGGATCAAAAGTGATAGCGGAGCGAGACGCCGAGCTTCCTGATGTTGTCGAAGTTCTCGTCCGTGTGCTTGCTGTAGGAGAGGAAAGCGCCAACGGACAGTCGGTCACCGGGATGAACATGTGCGCCGAGCCTGAACATGGTCTCGGAGTCAGAGATCTTTCCGCCGGTCCGAACGACATCCGCGCGGGTATGGGTGCGCGAGAGCTGGCCTTCGAGCTCGAGCCTTTCGCCGATCCAGTGACGCACACCGACCGCGGCGCTCAAGCCGTTGCCGTCGATGGTGGAGTCAGCCGTCGATACGGACGGCGGCCCGGACCGAGAGGGAACAACGATCGGGATCCGATGCTCGACCTCGAAATCCACGATGGCGAGGGCCTCGGCGTAGAGGCTGGTCCGTTCGCCGGCGTCGTAGTGATACCCCGCGCCCAGGGCGAACACCGTCTGCTCGCTGTCAAGGTCAACGGGCGTCAGCGCCACCTCGTTCCTGAAGTCCTTGGTCTCCCTCGACCAGGCGCCCTTGACGTAAAACGAGTCGAACACTTCAAAGGAGCCGACGATCCCGAAGAGCTGTCCGTTCGCATCATCCTCCAATGGCGCGGCGGCCGTGTTCTCGGTTCTGGACACGTCCGCTATCAGCTCAAGGTAGCTGTAGCTGAATTCCGCCGCGGCGCTGCTTGCCGGCAGGCTTGCGAGAATGGCGAGGGCGACCGATCTTCCAAATCGCTTCACGATGCATCTCCACTTGATCCAGGTCGACCGCGCCCCTGGCGTCCATCCTTTCCGGGAGCGCACCCTTTCCCAGGGATGGATGCCGCTCAGGGTGGCTCCGACCCGGTCCGTGCTGATTCCGCCGTATCCGTCTCCGGTTCATGCGCCGCCAAGGTGATGTTCCATCGGAGACCGCCCGCATTCGGGAACGACTCGCCCGGGACCAGGGTCACGGAATCGTTGTTCTCGCCTTCAGCCGTTCCGGTGCGCGTGACGGCGAAGACGAGACTGTCGATCCCGAATGCGTAGCTCTCCTGCTGCGCCGCGACGGGCAGGGTCGGCTGGCCATGTGCGTTGCCTGCGACCACGGACAGCGCTCCGAGCGCCGAAACGAGCACGAGCCCCACCCTGAGTGCGCGGGCGGCGCAAGGACGCAGGGCCGACCGGAACCCGAATTCGGACCGGTCGCACCATGCCTTCGCGGCGTCGGAGGAACGGCTGTCGTGCGAGATTCGTTCGCCGGGGCGGCGAGGGAAGATGAGTTCGGTCATCGGACACTCCTCGTTGCCGGCTCATACAGCGCGGACGCTGCTCATTCGACCCGGTCCCGGGGGGTTGAATCTCGCTCGCGCGCGTCATTTTCCGGGCGGTTCTTCGGTACAGGCGACACCGCACCCTTCCGGGCATCGCGACTCCGAGTCTCCTGTTGCGTAGCGCTTGAGCTCGAACCCCAGCTTGAGGTGGGTCATTGAGGAATTGAGGAGGACGCCCATGACGAGCGAGCAGGTCTACGCGAACATTGGTGTGAACATCGCGTCGATTTTCATCGGGGTATCCGTGCAGTAGCTGTCGAGCCGATGAGGCTTCGCAGGAATTGTGCGTCCCACGGGACGATCATCACCAGCATCCGCCGTCAGGGGTGAGAAAAGTGCGTTCATATCCGCGCCGCCTTTCCGGGAGCCGGATGTCGCAGAGAATGACCGTGCCGTCGGCGAAGCCCATCAGAGCGCTCCGGTCGTTGGAGGAGAAGGCGATGGTGGTGGAAGGGGCGTCGTACCGCCACTTGCGTACTGTCCTTCCGGTCTGTGCGTCATGCAGCTCGACTTCGTAGCCGTCGTCTCCGGCCAATATCCATCTTCCGGAGTAAGCGACGGCCCTCACCCGGGCACCGGCCTTCCATTCGTGCACGACCCTGCCGGTTGCGATGTCACGCAACACCGCCCGGCGGTTCGCTGCCCCGATGAGCACTCTTGTGCCGTCCGGGGAGAAAGATGCCGAAGTGACGCCTCCTCCCCCCGACCCGGGATGCTTCCACTGATGCATGGTCCTTCCGGTCCTGGCGTTGCCCAGCAATGCCGTGCCGTCAGCGTAGCCCGCCAGGATCCACCGTCCGTCCGGGGCGTACGCGACGGAGGTCACCCGGGACTCGTGTCGCCAGTCGTGCCGGATCTGAGCCGTCCGGGTATCCACCAAGACAGCGGCGCGCCCGCTCCCCACCAGGGCTCGTCCCGTGTTCCCCGAAAGCGCGACCGCGCCGACCGCGCGCCGATGGCGCCATTCCGCGCGCACCCGTCCGGTTGGAGCGTCGCGCAAGGCAACCACGCCGTCCTGGCTCGCCGTCAGCACGTGACGCCCGTCCGGAGACAGGGCGGCGCTCATCTGCGACCCGTGTTGCCAGGTACCCAGAAGCTCCCCTGTGCGTGCATCGTGAACCGCCACCACGCCATCGCGGCTCGCTATCAGCACCCATCCGTCGCCGGTCGGAGAAAACGCCACCTCAACCACAGCTGACCCGCGCCGCCAAACGTGGATTGGTGCACCCGGCTTCGCGGTCTCCACAACGCGCGCACGCTCCATGGCCTCACGAACCCCCGACAGCGAGACACTTCCGACCGGTTGACCGGTTGCCAGCCTTACCGCCAGGTCACTGGATGGGCACTGGTCGATGATCTCGACGAGATTGTCGTGCGCCTGCTTCAAAAGTCCGAACTTTCCGACCGCTGACGGCTCGCGTTCGGACGCCTGAATGAGGTTCACGGCCTCGACCATGAGCCGATTGGCCCGGGCGTCGTCATCCGCGAGAATCGGCCAGGCCAACACGCACAATGCCCACGCGAACAGAATACGCTTCATCTTGGATTCACCCCGAGCACAGTGTCTCGGACGTCGATGCAACCCATGATCCGCATACTCTCCAATCCCCCTCGCCTCAACCCGCACCGGCGACCCCGCATCCGTCATCGAAGCGGGTGTCCCGATATCCCCAAGCATACTTCGTCCCCAGCTTGCAGTCCTCGATCGAGATTCCGGGCCCACGCCTGAACTCGTTGGTGTTTGCCGTCACGACGACAAGGCCCCGGGAGCGCGCATGTCCTGGGGAGTACCAAAAAGTGTGGGGTGCAGAGTTGTGCGGGCAGGTGAGTCAGGGTGATTTTCTGGTCAGGGAGCCTGTGAATCCGGTCCCGGACCGAGCTTGCCATCGCCACTTGACCCCACACATTTTGGTACTCCCCCGAGACGTCCGGCTCGCGATCCGCGAGCGTGTCGCCGCGCCGTCGGTGACCGCGGCACGCGTGTCGTGGGATCGTCGATGCCGGCGAACACGGGCACCGTGCTTCGGATTGCGGCGCGCCGGTTTTTCGGCAGGGATCGGCGCTTGCATTGTTGCCTTCATACGGCCATGATGCATGCATAATGGATCCGGGGTTATCTGCCATGCCGATGCTGACCGTTCGCAATGTGCCCGACGAGGTGCATCGCGCGCTGCGTGCGCGGGCGGCGCTGCGCGGCCGCAGCACCGAGGCCGAGGTTCGTGCGATCCTGAAGGAAACGATGCTGCCGGAAGGCCGGGCCGCGCTGGGGTCGCTGCTGACCGCCGTGGGCCGGCGCGCCGGGCTGACGGAGGAAGAGTTCGCGGGCTTCGCGCGGCGCGACACGGCTCCGGGCCGGCCGGTCGATCTCGAATGATACTGGTGGGCACCAACGTGGTGTCGGAGCCGCTGCGCGGAGCTCCCGAACCGCGCGTCGCCGAATGGCTCGACGCGCAGGCTTTGGAAACGCTCTATCTCTCGGCCATTACGGTTGCCGAGCTGCGTTTCGGGGTCCGGGCGCTTCCGGCCGGGCGCCGCCGCGACCGGCTGCACGAGGATCTGGAGGGGCAGGTGCTGCCGATGTTCACCGGGCGGGTACTGGCCTTCGACCTTGCGGCCTCGCAGGCCTATGCGGAGCTGATGGCGAAGGCGCGGTCGGACGGGCGGACGATCCCGGTATCCGACGGCTACATCGCGGCTACCGCGGCGGCTAACGGCATGATGGTGGCAACCCGGGACACCGCCCCGTTCGAGGCGGCCGGATTGAAGACGGTCGATCCCTGGGGGGCATAAGAAATGATCGGAAGTTAGAAACACGACCAAACTGAAGAACACGGATATTCTACGCAAATCCAGCACGGGCGGCACCACTGGATGGGACCGGGACGACCGCGCCGACGAAAGCGTGGATCTGAACACGCGATACAGCAATACCGACGATAGGGAGTTACGTTTCTCCTTCGATATGTCCACGCCAGGGCTCGACGGGATGACCAACGTCCGGCTCGTGATCGGGACGGACGACTACTCGGCAATTCTCAGCGCCATGTGCGACGTGGATCGGGATGCGGCCCTGGCCGCGATGGCGACCGAAATGAAGGGACAACTCGGCTCTCGAAAGATAAAGAAGAAGAACCTCAATTACGTCGTTGACTGATGGGACAGGGATAGTCGCGAATCTTCCAGACACCAACGAGCATCACCGGGGACGCTAATGGCCCGAGCGCGCCGCAACGAGGGCGAAACGCCTCCGTCCATCGACTATGCTCGCGGCTCGAAGGAAGTACCAAAGTCCGTGGGGTGAACCGCCCCGGGTTTCCCGCAGACCCCGACCCTTGGAAATCCGGAGCGATGAAGACCGTGCGGGCCGAGAACAGCCGTTGATCGGGGCCGGTGCGGTTGGTTACAATCGCGCTTTCGCCCGAGATGGCGACGCTCCCCACGGGAGGGTCCCGAACCGGAGTCCAGGAGCAGCGGAATCGGTGAGGGGAGCCTCCCGCTTTGTTTGTTGGGAGGCGCGGAGATGCGGCGCGGGGCCTCCGGGATGGGGGATGGTTTGGGACGAGACGCAGTCCGCCTCGCCTCGGCGCAAGCGGCCCTCGCGCTCGCTGCCGCCGCCGCGTTCCTGCTCTTTCGGGATGCGGACGCGGCGGGAGGGGCGCTGGCCGGGAGCGGCATCGCGCTCGTGCTGACCGCGCTGCACGCGCGCCGCATCCGGCTTGCGGCCCGGGCCACGAGGTCGCGGCCGGGAGCGGAGACGCTGGTGCTCGGGATCGGGGTGTTCGAGCGATTCGCGGTTGCCGCGGGGCTGTTCGCACTCGGGATCGGCTACTGGAAGCTCGCTCCGGTGCCGATGATCGCGGGGTTTGCGGTGTGCCAGGTCGGCTGGTTCCTCGCCGGGTCGCTGCACCGCCCGGGCGGGACGCCGCGGGCCTGAGACACGCGCGAGCTGACAGAACCGGAGTCGAGAGACTTGGCTGATACGAGCGTGGCGGCCCAGCCCGCGACCGACAATCCGGTCGAGTACATCCAGCACCACCTGACGAACCTGTGCTTGGGCTGCGATCCCGAGACGCACCGGGCGTCGGGTCTCATCGACTTCTCCGTGTTCTTCCTGGATACCTTCCTCGTGAGCCTCGTGCTCGCAGGCGTCATCATGCTCGTCGCCTGGCGGATCGGGCGGAGCATCGACCCCGACAACCCCACCGGCCTCCAGAACGTGCTCGAGATCCTGATCGAGTTCATCCACGGCATGGTGCGGGACGTGTTCCCGAAGCCGAACCGCCTGGTCGGTCCGCTGGGGCTCACCATCTTCGTGTGGGTCTTCCTCATGAACCTGATGGACCTCGTGCCCGTGGACCTGATTCCCTGGCTGCTCTTCGAGGCGGGGGTTCCCTACTTCAAGGTGGTGCCCACCACCAATCTCGACGCCACCTTCGGGCTCTCGCTCAGCATCTTCGTGCTCATCATCGCCCACAACGTGCGCGAGCGCGGGGCCTGGGGCTACGTCAAGACCTACCTGAGCCATCCGTTCGGCATCTGGCTCTTTCCGGTCAACATCGCGATGACCCTCATCGAGGAGATCGCGAAGCCGTTGAGCCTCGGGCTCCGGCTCTTCGGAAACCTCTTCGCCGGCGAGCTCCTGTTCATCCTGATCGCGCTCCTTCCGTTCTGGGCCCAGTTCATCCCCGGGGGGGCGTGGGCCATCTTCCACGTCCTGGTGATCACGCTGCAGGCGTTCATCTTCATGTTGCTGTCGATCGTCTACATCTCGCTGGCATACCAGGACGATCACTGACCCCCAATCCATCGCGACCTCGAGGAGAGACAAATGCTGGAGGCAGCAGACATCGCGTCGATCTACTACGCCACCGCGATCGGCGTCGGCATCATCCTGGCCGCGGCCGGTCTCGGCTCCGCCCTCGGCTGGGGACTCATCTGCGGGCGGTACATCGACGGCATCGCCCGCCAGCCGGAGCTGCGCCCGCAGTTGCTCGTTCAGATGCTGTTCACCGGGGGGCTCATGGAGGCGTTCCCGATGATCGTGCTCGGCATCTCGATGTGGCTCATCCTGGCCAATCCATTCATCGGGGCGGCGCAGGCGGCGCTCGGCGGCTGACGTGGGCCGCACCCGGTCCATGAGCACGAGGAGAGCCTCCGCTCGCGGAGGAGGGGGACGACGGTGAACGTGACGGCCACTCTGTTCGGGCAGATGGGCACCTTCCTGGTGCTCGTCCTGTTCGTGATGAAGTTCCTCTGGAAGCCGGTTGTCAACGCGCTGGAGGATCGCCGCACCCGGATCGCGGACGGCCTTGCCGCGGCCGAGAAGGGCCACGAGGAGCAGGCACGCGCCGAGGAGCGGGCGGCGGAGGTGTTGAAGGAGGCGCGGGAGCAGGCGAGCGACATCGTCTCCCAGGCGCAGCGGCGCGGCGCGGAGATCGTGGAGGAATCGAAGGCTTCGGCCCGCACCGAAGGGGACCGGCTCCTGGTCGCCGCCCGCGCCGAGATCGACCAGGAGTCCCTGCGGGCGCGCGAAGCGCTGCGCAAGGAGGTCGCAAGGATCGCGCTCGCCGGGGCAGAGCGCCTGCTCCGGCGCGAGGTGGACGCCGGGCAGCACGCGAAGCTGCTCGGGCAGCTCGCCGAGGAGCTGTAGGCGGCGGCCATGGACGACTCGATCACCCTTGCCCGGCCGTATGTCCAGGCCGCCTACCGCCAGGCGGAGCGCGAGGACGCGGTGGGCGCGTGGTCCGAGGGGATGGAGCTGCTCGCGGCGGTGACCGGCGATCCGGAGCTCGCCCGGCTGCTCGCCGATCCGCGGGTGCCCGCGGACCGGATCACGGCGCTCGTGCTCGATGTCTGCGGGGACGGGCTCTCCGCCACCATGGCCAACTTCGTCCGGGTGCTCGGCGAAGGGCACCGCCTGGGCACGGGCCCCGCCATCGCCCGGCTCTTCGAGGAGGAGCGCAGCCGCCGGGCCGGACGGAGCGCGGTCGAGATCGTTTCCGCCTACGAGCTCGAGCCGCCGCACGTCGAGCTGCTGGCCGAGGCGATCGGGCGGCGGCTCGGCCGCGAGATCACGCTGGAGACGTCGGTGGACGAATCGCTCATCGGCGGGGTCGTGATCCGGGTCGGTGACTCCGTCATCGACGCATCGCTCGCCGGCAGGCTGCGCGAGCTCGAACACGACCTCGTCTGAATATCGTCCCCGTGCCGGCGGCGAACCGGACCGGCCGGGGGAGACAACTGCGGAGCAGGCAATGAAACTCAGCGCGACGGAAATCAGCGAACTCATCCGCGAGCGAATCGAAAGCTTCGAGATCCGGACCGAGACGCGGACCGAAGGGAGCGTCGTGACCCTGACGGACGGGATCGCTCGCGTTCACGGCCTGAGCGACGTGATGCAGGGCGAGATGATCGAGTTCCCGGGCAATACCTACGGTCTGGCGCTGAACCTGGAGCGCGACTCGGTGGGCGCGGTCGTGCTCGGGGACTACGAGCACATCTCCGAGGGGGACGTGGTGCGGTGCACCGGCCGGATCCTCGAGGTGCCGGTGGGGCGGGGGATTCTCGGGCGGGTCGTCAGCGCCCTCGGCGAGCCGATCGACGGCCGCGGCCCGATCGAGACGGACGCCCAGCTCCCCATCGAGCAGATTGCGCCCGGGGTCATCACCCGGCAGTCGGTCGGCCAGCCGGTGCAGACCGGGCTCAAGTCCATCGATTCGATGATCCCGATCGGCCGCGGCCAGCGCGAGCTCATCATCGGCGACCGGCAGACCGGGAAGACCGCGGTCGCGATCGATACCATCATCAATCAGAAGGGCTCGGGCATCAAATGCATCTACGTCGCGATCGGGCAGAAGAACTCGTCCATCGCGGCGGTGGTCCGCCGGCTCGAGGATCACGGCGCGATGGAGCACACGGTGGTGGTGGCCGCGCCCGCCGCGGAGTCGGCCGCGATGCAGTACATCGCGCCGTACAGCGGCTGCGTGATGGGCGAGTACTTCCGCGACCGGGGCGAGGACGCGCTCATCATCTACGACGATCTCACCAAGCAGGCGTGGGCGTACCGCCAGATCTCCCTGCTGCTGCGCCGGCCTCCGGGCCGTGAGGCGTACCCGGGAGACGTCTTCTACCTGCACTCGCGGCTGCTTGAGCGGGCCGCCCGCATCAACGCGAACGAGGTGGAGCGGCGCACGAACGGCGAAGTGACCGGCCGCACCGGGTCGCTGACCGCGCTCCCGATCATCGAGACCCAGGCGGGTGACGTGTCGGCATTCGTGCCGACGAACGTCATCTCCATCACCGACGGGCAGATCTTCCTCGAGACCGACCTCTTCAATGCGGGCATCCGCCCGGCGGTGAACGCGGGGCTGTCCGTGTCCCGGGTCGGTGGAGCGGCCCAGACCAACATCATCAAGAAGCTCGGCGGCGGGGTGCGCCTCGCCCTCGCCCAGTACCGCGAGCTCGCCGCGTTCGCTCAGTTTGCCTCCGACCTCGACGCGACGACCCGCCGGCAGCTCGAGCGCGGGCAGCGGGTCACCGAGCTCATGAAGCAGAAGCAGTACTCTCCGATGAGCATTTCGGAGATGGGGGTGAGCCTGTTCGCGGTGGAACGGGGGTACCTCGACGACCTCCCGCTCGACAAGGTCGCCGGATTCGAGGAGGCCCTGCACGCCTACATGCGTTCCGAGCACGGGGAGCTCATGAGCGCGATCGACGCCTCCGGGGACTATGGCGACGAGACCGAGGCGGGCCTCGTTGCGGCCGTCGACGGCTTCAAGTCCACCTACGCCTGACCGGCCGGCTGGCGGGCGCGCTCGAGAACGGGAACCGACATGGCTGCCGCAAAGGAAATTCGGACCAAGATCAAGAGTATCGCGAATACGCAGAAGATCACGCGGGCGATGGAGATGGTGGCCGCGAGCAAGATGCGGCGGGCGCTCGAGCGGCGCAACGCGGCGCGTCCCTACGCTCTCAAGATGCGGCAGGTCATCGCCCACATCGCCCAGGCGCACTCCGAGTACCGGCATCCGTTCATGGCCGAGCGCGAGCCGAAGCGGGTCGGGGTGCTCCTCGTCTCGACCGACCGCGGTCTTTGCGGTGGGCTCAACATCAATCTCTTCCGCACCCTGCTGCGGGAGATGGAGGGATGGAACGAGGCGGCCCTCGAGATCGAGGCGTGCGTCATCGGGAACAAGGGCGCGATGTTCCTGCGCCGCCTCGGGACGGAGGTCGCGGGTCAGGCGACCCACGTCGGGGACGAGCCCCGCATTTCGGACCTGGTGGGGGTGGTGCGGGTGCTGCTCGGCGCCTACGAGGACGGCCGGCTCGACCGGGTGTACATCGCCTACAACGACTTCGTGAACTCGATGACCCAGCGGCCACGAATCGAGCAGTTGCTGCCGTTCGTTTCCGCCGGCGACGAGGATCTGGACGTGTACTGGGACTATCTCTACGAGCCCGGCGCGCCGGAGGTGCTGGACCGGGTGTTCGTCCGGTACATCGAGTCGCTCGTCTACCAGGCGGTCATGGAGAACGGGGCGAGCGAGCAGGCGGCTCGGATGGTGGCGATGAAGGCCGCTACCGACAACGCCGGCACGCTCATCGACGAGTTGAATCTTGCCTACAACAAGGCCCGTCAAGCGGCGATCACCCAGGAGATTTCGGAGATCGTGGGCGGCGCGGCCGCGGTGTGAGCCCGGGGCGCGAAAGGCGGACATGAACGACTCCCGTGTGAGCGGGGCGGAATCGAGGACAAAGCGGATGAGCGGTGGAGAAGTCGTACAGATCATTGGCGCGGTCGTGGACATCGAGTTCCCGCGCGGTGAAATTCCCAAGATCTATGACGCGCTGAGGCTCGACGAGCAGAACCTCACCCTCGAGGTGCAGCAGCAGCTCGGCGACGGCGTGGTGCGGGCGATCGCGATGGGCTCCACCGACGGTCTCCAGCGCGGGGTCCGGGTGTCGAATACGGGCGGCCCCATCTCGGTACCGGTTGGTCCGAAGACGCTGGGGCGGATCGTGGACGTGCTCGGAGAGCCGGTCGACGAGGCCGGTGACGTCGGGGCGGAAGAGCACTGGGCGATCCACCGGGAGGCGCCCGGCTTCGCCGACCAGGCGTCCACCGTGGAGCTGCTGGAGACCGGCATCAAGGTCGTCGATCTCATCTGTCCGTTCGCCAAGGGCGGCAAGGTCGGGCTCTTCGGGGGCGCGGGGGTCGGCAAGACCGTCTGCGTGATGGAGCTCATCCGCAACATCGCGATCGAGCACAGCGGCTACTCGGTGTTCGCCGGGGTGGGAGAGCGGACCCGGGAGGGCAACGACCTCTACCACGAGATGAAGGAAAGTGGGGTCCTCGACAAGGTGGCTCTGGTCTACGGGCAGATGAACGAGCCGCCGGGGAACCGGCTTCGGGTGGCCCTGACCGGGCTTACCATGGCGGAGTTCTTCCGGGACGAGGGGCGCGACGTCCTGCTCTTCATCGACAACATCTATCGTTATACCCTGGCGGGGGTCGAGGTCTCGGCCCTGCTCGGGCGCATGCCCTCGGCGGTGGGTTACCAGCCGACCCTGGCCGCGGAGATGGGCGTGCTGCAGGAGCGCATCACCTCGACCCGGACCGGGTCGATTACCTCCATCCAGGCGGTGTACGTGCCGGCCGACGATCTGACCGATCCGTCGCCGGCCACGACCTTCGCGCACCTCGACGCGACGGTGGTGCTCTCCCGGCAGATCGCGGAGCTCGGGATCTATCCCGCCGTGGACCCGCTCGATTCCACCAGCCGGCAGCTCGACCCGCAGGTGCTCGGCCAGGAGCATTACGATGTGACGCGGGCGGTCCAGAGCACCCTGCAACGCTACAAGGAGCTCAAGGACATCATCGCGATCCTGGGCATGGACGAGCTTTCGGACGAGGATCGACTCACCGTGTCCCGGGCCCGGAAGCTCGAGCGCTTCCTGTCGCAGCCGTTCTTCGTGGCGGAGGTGTTCACCGGCTCGTCCGGCAAGTACGTGCCGTTGCGCGAGACCATCGCCGGGTTCCGGGCCATCGTGGACGGCGAGTACGACCACCTGCCCGAGCAGGCCTTCTACATGGTCGGCGGGATAGAGGAAGCGGTGGAGAAGGCGAAGACCCTGTGAGCCGGGATACCCGCGAAACCGACGGGAGGGGCAGGCGATGGCGCTGACCACCCGGCTCGACGTCGTGAGCGCCGAGCGCGAGATCTTCTCCGGCGAGGTGGAAATGGTGTTCGCCCCCGCCGTCGAGGGCGAGGTCGGCATCATGCCCGGGCACAGCGCCCTCATCACCACGCTCGCGCCGGGAGAGGTGCGGGCGGTCATGCCGGGGGGAGAGGACGAGTCGTTCTACGTGTCGGGCGGCATTCTCGAGGTGCAGCCGCGCGTCGTGACGGTGCTGTCCGATACGGCTCTGCGCGCGGAGGATGTCGACGAGGCGGCCGCCGCCGCCGCCAAGGAGCTGGCTGAACAGACGCTTCACGACCGGCAGGCCCAGATCGACTACGCGAAGGCCCGCGCCGAGCTCGCGGAGGCGGTGGCCCAGCTTCGGACGCTGGAGCGGATGCGCCGCCGCTCCGGGCGGGCCTGAACCCCCCGCCGGCCGCCATCAACGGAAAAGGGGGCTCGTTCGCGGCGCTGTCTCGACGGGGAGGGAGCCGCGCATGACGGACTTCGAGGTCGTCGTTCTCGCGGCCGGCGATGGCAGGCGGATGCGGTCCGGCCGCCCCAAGGTACTTCAGGAGGCGGCGGGACGCCCGCTTCTCGCCTGGGTGATCGAGGCCGCGCGCTCCCTGAAGCCCGCCGCAATCCACGTCGTGTACCGGGGCGAGTCCGTGCGCTCCGGGACCGAGGCCGCCCTCGAGCCTGACTCGCTTGCGCTCAACTGGGTGGAGCAGCCCCGGCCCCTCGGAACCGGGCATGCGCTCGCCCAGGCGCTTCCCGCCGTCTCCGCCGGGCGCGGCATCCTGGTCCTCTACGGCGACGTGCCGGGCCTGGAGCCCGATTCGCTTCGCCGGCTTCAGGCCGGGGTCGGCCCCCGTGAGGTCGCTCTCCTTACTGTTTCCGTGGACCGGCCCGACGGCTACGGCCGGGTGCGGCGCGATGCCGATGGCCGGGTTGCCGGCATCGTGGAGCAACGGGATGCGAGCCCGGCCGAGCGCGCGATCCGCGAGATCAACACCGGGATCATTGCGGCCCCCGTCGAGCCGCTCCGGCGCTGGGTATCCGCGCTCTCGGCCGACAACGCGCAGGGCGAGTACTATCTCACCGATGTGGTGGCCATGGCGGTGGACGAGGGTTTCCTGGTGACGCCAATTGCGCCGATGTCTCCGCAAGAGGCGCTCGGGGTTAACGATCGAATCGAGCTCGAGGCGGCGGAGCGCCGTCTTCAGCGCCGGCGAGCGGAGGAGCTGATGCGGGGCGGAGTCACCCTTCGCGACGCATCGCGGGTCGACATCCGTGGAACGGTGGAGGCGGGTGAAGACGTCAGCATCGACGTGGGCGTCGTGCTCGAGGGCCGGGTCCGGATCGGCCGGGGCGCTGCCATCGGGCCCTACACCGTGCTCCGCGACGCCGAGATCGGCGCGGGGGCCGAAGTGCTTTCGCACTGCGTGGTCGATGGCGCGCGGGTGGCGTCCGGGGCCCGAATCGGTCCGTTCGCCCGGCTGCGTCCCGGCACGGAGGTCGGGGAGGACGCGCGGGTCGGAAACTTCGTCGAGGTCAAGGCATCGCGGATCGGGGCCGGCTCCAGGGCGAGTCACCTCGCCTATGTCGGCGACGCCGACGTGGGACGCGACGTCAACATCGGAGCGGGAACCATCACCTGCAACTACGATGGAGTCGAAAAGCACCGGACCACGATAGAGGACGGTGCGTTCATCGGCTCCGGAGTGGAGCTCGTGGCTCCCCTGCGGGTCGGCGAAGGCGCGACCATCGGGGCGGGATCGACGGTGACCCGTGACGCGCCGGCGGGGCAGCTCACCCTGTCGCGGAGCCGGCAGACGAGCATCGCACGCTGGAAGCGCCGCTTCGGGGGCGGCGGCTGACGGGGCTCGTCAGCCTCACCGACAGGAGACCGGATCATGTGCGGAATCGTCGGGGCGGTCGCGCGGCGCGACGTGGTTCCCTTCCTTCTCGAAGGTCTGCGCCGGGTCGAGTACCGGGGCTACGATTCCGCCGGACTCGCGGTGATGAGAGACCGCATCGACCGGGTCAGGACGGTGGGGAAGGTGGCGGAGCTCGAGTCGCTCGTCGAACGGGACCGTCCGCACGGGAGCACCGGCATCGCCCACACCCGGTGGGCAACCCACGGAAAGCCGACCGAGACGAATGCGCACCCTCTCATGTGCGGCGACGAAGTGGCGGTGGTCCACAACGGGATCATCGAGAACCATGCCGACATCCGGGCCGGGCTCCTCGAGTCCGGATATCGGTTCGACTCCGAGACCGACACGGAGGTGATCGGGCACCGGATTCACCACGATCTCGCGCATGGCCACGATCTGCTCGAAGCGGTCCGGCACACGGTCCTGGTCCTGGAAGGGTCCTACGCCTTCGGGGTGGTGGCGGCGCGCGATCCGCATCGCCTCGTCGCGGCGGTCAGGGGAAGCCCGCTCGTCGTCGGGCTGGGTGCGGGCGAGCACTTCATCGCCTCCGACGTCGCGGCCCTCATCGGGGTCACCCGCCAGTACATCGTTCTCGAGGACGGGGATGTCGCCGACCTGACGGCCGACTCGGTGCGGGTACTCGACGGGACCGGACGGCCGGTTCGCCGTTCCGTTTTCACGAACACCCTCAGCCCGACGATGGTCGACCGAGGGAAATGGCGACACTTCATGCTGAAGGAGATCCACGAGCAGCCGCAGACCGTGGCGGCGGCCCTCGCCGGCCGAAAATTCGAGAAGCGGGTGCTGGAAGCGGCATTCGGTCCGAGCGCCTCCGAGGTGTTCGATCGGGTCCGCGCCGTGCAGATCATCGCCTGCGGAACCGCCTACCACGCCGGACTCGTGGCCCGGCACTGGTTCGAAGGGCTGGCCGGCGTGCAGTGCCGCGTGGACCAGGCGAGCGAGTTCCGCTACCGCGACCCGCTGGCGGATCCGTCCACCCTGGTGGTGGCGCTCTCCCAGTCCGGAGAGACGGCCGATACGCTGGGGGCCCTGCAGGAAGCGGTGCGGCGGGGATTCGGGCCGACGCTCGGTATCGTGAACGTGCCGAACAGCTCCCTCGTGCGTGCCGCGGATCTCGTGCTGATGACCAACGCGGGTCCGGAGATCGGGGTCGCGTCGACCAAGGCGTTCACCGCCCAGCTCGTGGCCCTGCTCCTGCTGGTGGTGGCGGTGGGCCGGCGGCGCCGGATGACCCCCGAAACGGAGACGCGGATCGTCGAGGAGCTCGAGGCGCTGCCGGGGTGGTGCGAGAAGGCGCTTCGCCTCGGCCCGGCCGTGGACGCGTTTGCCACCGAGTTCGCCGACAAGCGCAACGCGCTCTTCCTCGGGCGTGGCGTGCACTACCCGGTGGCGATGGAGGGAGCGCTCAAGCTGAAGGAGATCTCCTACATCCATGCAGAAGCCTATCCGGCCGGTGAGCTGAAGCACGGTCCACTGGCCCTGGTCGACAAGGACATGCCGGTGGTGGCGGTGGCGCCGAACGACGCATTGCGCGCGAAGCTTCGCTCGAACCTCGAGGAGGTGCGGGCGCGGGGGGGGATCCTCTATGTATTCGGCGAGGACATGGACGGGGATTGGGATGACGCGCGGGTACTCTCCATGCCCTCGGTAGGGCCTATCGTCGCGCCGGTGGTGCACACGATCCTGCTCCAGTTGCTCGCCTACCACGTGGCGGTGCTGAAGGGGACCGATATCGATCAGCCGCGCAACCTCGCGAAGTCGGTCACCGTGGAGTAGCCCGCTTCACGAAACGAGCCGTGTCAGCCGCCGCACCGCGCGCGCGATGTCGGGCGCGCCGAAAATCGCGTTGACGATCGCGAGCAGGTCGACTCCGGATTCGAGCAGCGGCGGCGCGTTGGCCGACGTGATGCCCCCGATGGCGACGATGGGGATCTCGATGTGCGGGCGCACCGCGGTGATCAGCTCCGTCGTGGCCCGCACCGCGCCGGGCTTGGTGAGGGAGGGGAAGAAGCTTCCGAACGCCACGTAATTTGCGCCTTTGCGGGCGGCGGCGAGCGCGCGGTTCGCCTCGTTGTAGCAGGAGACGCCGATGATCGCGGCGTTGCCGAGTCGGGCGCGGGCGTCGCCGAGCGCCTCGTCTTCCCGGCCGAGATGTACTCCGTCCGCGCCTGCCGCAAGCGCGAGATCCACGTCGTCGTTGATGATGAGCGGTACGCCCCACGGGCGGCAAACCGCGAGCAGCGCCTCGGCGTCGCTCCGGCGCCGGGTGGCGTCCGAGGACTTGTCGCGGTATTGGACCGCCTTGACTCCGTGCTCCACGGCGGTGGCGACTGCCGCCGCGAGATCCGGCCCGGATCGATGATCGGGCGTAATCGCGTAGACCCCGCGGTCCGGCCAGGCTGGCATCTTGTCCGTTTTCGGCATGGCAGGGTCTCAATTGGCCCGGACCCGATCGTAGGGCGCGGGCGGAGCGGCCGCGACCCCCGCTTCGCGCGGTGGATGTATCCGAGTGGCTGAGGCTGTGCGAAAATGCGCTCCCCGCGAGCCTCGGACCGAATGGATGCTCGCGACCCTCGTTCAGGTCTGGTGGGAGCTCGATGAAATCCTGGATGTGCGTGATCTGCGGCTTCATCTACTGCGAAGAGGATGGATTGCCGGAGGAGGGTATAGTGCCGGGGACCCGATGGGAGGACATCCCGCCGAATTGGGTTTGTCCGGACTGTGGGGCTCGCAAGGAGGATTTTGAGATGGTCGAGGTCTGACACCATGCGAGGTAAGCAAACATGACTGCGCCACGGTTTCGAGAACAGGTCGGCGAGAGCGAGATCAGTCTCACGCAGACCGCCCGCCAGCAGCTCGCGACGCTTTGCGAGCAGGTCGATGACAACGAGGTGGAGGCGGTCAGAATCTACGTGACCGGCGGTGGTTGTTCGGGCATGACGTACGGGATGACGTTTACCGACCGCCGGACGCCCTGGGACAGGGTCCTCCAGGAGGAAGGTTTCGAAATCTACGTCGATGCGGTCGCGTTCGGCTATCTCCGTGGGGTGGAGATCGACTTCGTGACCCGGCCCACCGGTTCGAGCTTCGTGTTCAACAACGTGTTCATGGCAACCGGCGGGAGCGGCGGCTGCACCGGCTGCGGAGCCGCTCAAGCCTGACTGCGCTACGCTGCACGGCGCTGCTCATCGCACCGCCGGGGAGCTATCGAATCCCGGCGTACCTCCGTGCTGCGTCCCGTCTCGGGATGCGGCTTCTCGTGGTTTCGGAGGGAGAGTACACGGTGGCCGCGGAGGGGGGCCTGCGGGTCGACTTCGGCAATCAGGACGAGGCCCTCGAATCGATCCGTGCCGCCGCCGATCGCGAGGGTGGAATCTCCGCGGTCGTGGCTCCGGACGACGCTACGGTGGAGCTGGCGGGGAGGGTGGCGAGCGAGCTCGGCCTTGCCGGAAATCCACCCGCAGCGGCCCGGCTCTCTCGCAGGAAGGATCTCGCGCGGGCCCATCTGGCGGCGGCCGGGGTCAGGGTACCCGGGTTCCGGCTTCTCGATCTGCGCCGCCCGCTGGACCTCTCCGGGATATCGTTTCCATGCGTGGTCAAGCCGATCGCCATGTCGGCCAGCCGCGGGGTCATCCGGGCCGATGGGTCCGCGGATCTCGCGGCCGCGATCGAGCGGGTACGCGCCATCGTAGCCGGCGCACGGGACGAGGAGGAACGATCGTTGTTGCTGATCGAGTCCTTCGTCCCCGGGCCGGAGGTCGCGGTGGAAGGACTGTTGTGCGACGGCCGGCTCGAGGTGCTGGCGATCTTCGACAAGCCCGATCCGCTCGACGGCCCGTTCTTCGAGGAGAGCATCTACGTCACCCCGAGTCGGCTCGGCAGGGTGGCCCGGGAACGCATCACCGAGTGCGTCCGTCGGGCGGTGGCGGCATTCGGCCTCGTCGCAGGGCCCGTGCATGCCGAGCTGCGTTGGCACGCGGGAGAGGCGTGGCTGCTGGAGGCCGCGGCGCGCACGATCGGAGGCGAGTGCGGCAGGCTCCTTCGCTTCAGCGCGGGCCACAGCCTGGAAGAAGTGGTGCTCGCCGCGGCCATGGGCCGACGGCTTCCGCACGACCTCGTGTCCGGTGCGTCGGGGGTCATGATGTTGCCGACCCCCCGGGCGGGAACCCTGCGCCGCGTGGAGGGGGTTCTCGATGCGCTGAGTGTGCCGGGAGTGGACGAGGTATCGATTTCCGCCGGAACCGGCGTCGAGCTCGTGCCCCTGCCGGAAGGAGGGTCGTACCTCGGCTACGTCTTCGCTCGCGGGGAGACTCCCGGCGGCGTGGAGCAGTCGCTCCGCGAGGCCGCGGGACGGCTGCGGATCGTCATTGCTCCGATATGGCGCCTGGTTCCCGCCGCCTGATGCCGTCCGGAATCCGGCCACCGGCCGGCGCTCCCGTGCGCCTCTATTTCTTGCCGCCGAACCCGCGGAATCCGGCCGGGAGTCCGCCGAATTCTCCCTCTCCGAAAAGGAATCCGAGCAAGTGCTGCTCGATGATGTGCTGGCTGTCGGGATCGGCGCTCGTCAACTGGTTCTCGTTGATGATCATCTGCAAGCGTTCGAGCCATTGGCGCCATCCTTCCGTCGAGACGCTGTCGTAGATCCGCTCTCCGAGCTCGCCTGGAAAGGGCGGCTCTTCGAGTCCTTCCGCGACCTGTTTCAGTACGACGCAGTCGACCATTCGTGCCATGGAGACGGATCCGGAGCGGGTGGGCCGCCGTCGCGGTGTTGTACCGTGACAGCGCGAGGTGTTCGGAAGCATAACCTCCTCATGGGCAGGCGAACAATGGGCGCGGGATCGTGCTCCGTTCCGGTCCTGGACGGAGAACCCGGTATCGTGATCGCGCGGAAGCCGAGACTCCGGACGGTGATACACTTTGCACCATGGACAGCATCGGCGACGTCGATATCCGCATCTCCGACCGGGCGACCGCCAAGGCGAAGGAGATATTCGCTTCACACTCCGAGGTGGGCGGAATGCTCCGGGTGTACGTGCAGGGCGGCGGGTGCTCCGGGTTTCAGTACGGTTTCGATATCGAGCGCGATTCCGAGGCCGACGACTACGTCATCGAACGTGACGGTGTGCGGCTCGTCGTCGATCCGTTGAGCTATCAGTACATCGTCGGGTCCGAGATCGACTACCAGGAAGACCTTCAAGGGTCGCAGTTCGTCGTCCGCAATCCCAATGCCAGCACTACCTGCGGCTGCGGCTCGTCGTTCTCGATCTGAGTAGTGCGGCTGAGCGACGGGCGCTTGCCCGGCTCCAGGGTGCGGGCAACGGTTCGGGCTGACTATTCGGACCTTTCACCCGGGGGATCAGACCGGACGCGGCCGGGATAAACGCCGCCGAGCACCACCGCCTCGCTCGCGCCGGTCACGGACGGACGGTTGCCCGGAATCCCTTCAAGGGTGCATTTCGCGAGCCAGGCGAACGCCGCGGCTTCCACGTAGTCCGCCGAGATGCCGAGGACATCGGTCCGGACCACCCTGCGCGGGGCGAGCTTGGCCGAGAGGCGCTCGACCAGGGTTCGGTTGTGTACCCCGCCGCCGCAAAGGTACACCTCGTTCGTTCCTGGGCCGTACGCCTCGACCGACGCTGCGACGGTCGCGGCGCACAGCTCGCACAGCGTGCGCTGTACGTCGGCGGGTGCCACCGGGTTCTCGACCGAACGAATCTGCGCGTCGATCCAGCCCTCGTCGAAATCGCCGCGTCCGGTGCTCTTCGGAGCCGGCAGCGAAAAGTACGGATCGGCCAGCATCCGTTCGAGAAGCGGGCCGTGTACGACGCCTTGTGCGGCCCAGTTGCCATCCTGATCGAGGGGCGCATCGAGGTGCCGCCGCGCCCACGCATCGAGCAGTCCGTTGGCGGGGCCGCAGTCGAAGCCAAGGAGACCACTCGCCTTCGAATCCGTGGGGTCGAGCAGCGATACGTTCGCTATTCCGCCAAGGTTGACGATCGCGCGCCGGATCGACGGGTGAGACATGACGGCCTGATGGAACGCGGGTGCAAGGGGCGCCCCCTGGCCGCCGGCCGCGATGTCGCGCCGGCGGAAGTCCGCCACGGTCGTGATGCCGGTTCGCTGGGCGATGACATTCGGATCGCCAATCTGGGTGGTCGAAGGCCAGCGGCCGGCGGGTTCATGGCGGACGGTCTGGCCGTGACTTCCCACCGCGGCGATCTCGGCCCGGTCGAGTCCGGCTCCCTGAATGGCGGACAGCGCCGCATCGGCAAAGAGATGGCCGACCTCGACATCGAGTCGGGCGATGCGGGCGAGGGTCGTTCGTTCGTTCGCCGCGACTTCCAGAAGATCTCGGCGGAGCCGGGGGGGGATGGGATGGCCGTGCGCGTGGAGGAGGCGCACCGCTGCGGAATCCGGCTCGAACGAGGCGACTACCGCGTCAACGGTGTCGACGCTCGTGCCGGAGATGAGTCCCAGGTACCGGCGGGACAATGGCGATCAGCGAACCAGGCTTGCGAGCTGCGTGGCACCGAGGGTATCGATTCGGGCCACGAGCGGCCCTATCGCTCGTCGAAATCTCTTCAGTTCCTTCGTGTCGAGCGGCGCCGCCCTGGGGAGTTCGACGGTCAGGGGGTCTCGATGCACGCCGTTGATGCGGAACTCGTAGTGGAGGTGTGGACCGGTCGCGATTCCGGTCGAGCCTACGTACCCGATGATCTGCCCCTGGCGCACCCTGGTCCCTTTTCGGACCCCCTTTTCATGGCGGGACAAGTGGGCATAGAGGGTCGTATAGCCGTTTCCATGGGCGAGCAGGATGGTCTTTCCATAGCCGCCCTTGCGACCTGAGAAGGACACGCGGCCAGTCCCCGTGGCCCGGACCGCCGTGCCGCGGGCGGCGGCATAGTCCACGCCGCGGTGGGGTCGCTTGGTCCGGAGAACCGGGTGCAGGCGGGACTTTGAGAACCGGGAGCTGATGCGGGTGAATCGGAGCGGATTGCGCATGAATGCGCGCCGAAGGGACCGGCCATCGGGGTTGAAGTAGTCCGTGTCGCCGTTCGAGTCGGTGTAGCGGAAGGCTCGAATCGGTTCCCCTGTACGCTCCGACCGGAATTCCAGCCCAAGGACGTCACCGGTCCGGACTCGACGTCCATCGATGTGCAGCTCTTCGTAGAGGAGCGAGAAGGAGTCTCCGCGCCGGAGGTCGAGTGCGAAATCAATATCCCATCCCAACACGGATACCAACTGGTGAATGATCGGGTCCGGAACCCCGTCGGCGGCGGCGAAGAGCGAGCTCTTGATCACCCCGCTCTTGACGGCGATGTGCCGGTCGTAGTCGCGGGTCACCACGCGGGAGGTGAATCCGTCCCCGCTCCGCGTGAACTGCACGGTGGTGAGCTCGTTTACCTCATGGTGGAACCGAGCAATCTGCCCGTCCGAGCCCCGCAGGAACGCGATGGACTGCCCCGGGCGGAGGCGTTTCAGTTTCTTCCCGTCCTCGCCGCTGGCCAGGAGATGCTGGAGATCCGTCTGGGGAAGCCCGTTTTGGTTGAATATGAGGTAGAGAGAGTCGCCGTTGCGGACGCCTATGCGCTCCAACCTTTCCTGTGGCGGAGGGGTATCCGCCTCCACTGCCGGCCGGCTCGCGGCGGCGATGTCCGGGCGCTCTGTCTTGGCGGTCGCGACGAGCGAGTTCGTGAGCGGATCCCCGGTAACCTTCCGAGGTTCTCCCTTGTCGTGGACCGCCAGACGGCCCCGTGGGTTCTCCGCTCTTGGGCTGGCGGGGACCCTTCCTGCGAGCTGCGTCACCGATGCGATGGTGAACTGACTGACTTCGTCTGCGATGAACGCAGTGGCCTCCTCGTCGCCGTTCGCTACGATCAGTCGCTCCAGACTTCCGTTTTCTCGCCGGATGATCCGCACTTCGCCGCCGGGCACGAGAGTGAGACCGAACGCGGCTCCCCGGTTGGCCTCCATCACCGCGAGAAGATCACCGTCCGGCAGGCCCGCTCTCGCAAACAGGTGGGCGATGGAGTCGCCGTTCTCGATTCGCAGCCGGGTCGTCTCCGGGTCGGTCGGCCGCTGGGATACCACGAACGCTGCACACGCGAGGACGGCGAGTCCGAACGCCCCCCTCGCCCACCGCCTTGCATGCCGAGGGCGCACTGTCAGGGCTCGCAGTTGCTTGAAAACGGTTGCGATTCCGGGTTCCTCAGTCAGGAATGCCTGCTAGCGCATTGAGCAACTTGCAAATGTCCGGGTAGCGGTGGCTGCCCCGCCTTATATCCGAAGGGATACACCAGATCAACTCGCGGTGCTCGCTCGCAAGGGTAGATTCAGTCATATTTTTTTGTACAACAAATTATTCTAAATATAGATATTTGATCCCTTTATTGAAATTTTCGATTTGATCGGTTCCACCTCGCACACGGGGAGCTCGCGTGGCAAGAATCCGTCGTCGAGGTTCCTCACCGGGGCCTCACCGAAGACCCCACGACGCCCGCCGGGGCAGTCCGGATTGTGTCCTGCGGGCACCGGAACGACCGGATTCGCCGGTCGCTCGGACCGCCGTGCGGTCATCGCTCG
>OZ245021.1:1875000-6431276 GCA_965223775.1 Gammaproteobacteria bacterium
GGGAAACCCGGCCTGCGTGAGCAGGTCATCCACGTCTGAATACATAGGGCGTGGAAGCGAACCCGGGGAACTGAAACATCTAAGTACCCGGAGGAAAAGAAATCAACCGAGATTCCGTCAGTAGCGGCGAGCGAACCCGGAACAGCCCAGTTCACCATCAAACCGGAATACCTTAGTGGAATGTCTTGGAAAACTCAGCCATAGAGGGTGAAAGCCCCGTACACAAAAGGGTGCTCTGGTGGGGTGACGAAGAGTAGGGCGGGACACGTGTTATCCTGTCTGAACATGGGGGGACCATCCTCCAAGGCTAAATACTCGTTGCCGACCGATAGCGAACCAGTACCGTGAGGGAAAGGTGAAAAGAACCCCGGAGAGGGGAGTGAAATAGAACCTGAAACCGTTCGCGTACAAGCAGTGGGAGCTCCTCCTCGGAGGGGTGACTGCGTACCTTTTGTATAATGGGTCAGCGAGTTACTTCTCGGTGGCAAGCTTAACCGTGTAGGGTAGGCGCAGGGAAACCGAGTCTGAACAGGGCGTTCAGTCGCCGGGAGTAGACCCGAAACCGGGCGATCTATCCATGGCCAGGGTGAAGGTGGGGTAAAACCCATTGGAGGCCCGAACCAGGTGGTGTTGAAAAACCATTGGATGAGCTGTGGATCGGAGTGAAAGGCTAATCAAGCCCGGAGATAGCTGGTTCTCCCCGAAAGCTATTTAGGTAGCGCCTCGTGTATCACTCTCGGGGGTAGAGCACTGTTTCGGCTAGGGGGCCACATCGGCTTACCAAACCGATGCAAACTCCGAATACCGGGAAGTGTCAGCACGGGAGACAGACGGCGGGTGCTAACGTCCGTCGTCGAGAGGGAAACAACCCAGACCGCCAGCTAAGGCCCCCAAATCATGACTAAGTGGGAAACGATGTGGGAAGGCAGAGACAGCCAGGAGGTTGGCTTAGAAGCAGCCACCCTTTAAAGAAAGCGTAATAGCTCACTGGTCGAGTCGGCCCGCGCGGAAGATGTAACGGGGCTCAAGTCATGTGCCGAAGCTGCGGGCGTCGAAAGACGCGGTAGGGGAGCGTTCCGTACGCCGTTGAAGGTGGATCGAGAGGTCTGCTCGAGGTATCGGAAGTGAGAATGCTGACATGAGTAACGATAAAGCAGGTGAAAAACCTGCTCGCCGAAAGTCCAAGGGTTCCTGCGCAACGCTTTTCGGCGCAGGGTGAGTCGGTACCTAAGGCGAGGCCGAAAGGCGTAGTCGATGGAAAACAGGTTAATATTCCTGTACTTCGTATTGCTGCGATGGGGGGACGGAGAAGGCTAGGTGATCCGGGTGTTGGATGTCCCGGTTCAAGCGTGTAGGGAGTGGTTCCAGGCAAATCCGGAACCGCGTTAATCCTGAGGCGTGATGACGAGCTTCCTTGTGGAAGCGAAGTCGCCGATGCCATGCTTCCAGGAAAAGCCTCTAAGCTTCAGGCAATGTGAAGCCGTACCGCAAACCGACACAGGTGGACAGGGTGAGAATCCCAAGGCGCGTGAGAGAACTCTGGTGAAGGAACTAGGCAAAATAGCACCGTAACTTCGGGAGAAGGTGTGCCTCTGGCGGTGATCGGACTTGCTCCGTGAGCTGCTGGGGGTTGCAGTGACCAGGTGGCTGCGACTGTTTACTAAAAACACAGCACTCTGCAAACTCGTAAGAGGAGGTATAGGGTGTGACGCCTGCCCAGTGCCGGAAGGTTAAGTGATGGGGTTAGCCTTTGGCGAAGCTCTTGACCGAAGCCCCGGTAAACGGCGGCCGTAACTATAACGGTCCTAAGGTAGCGAAATTCCTTGTCGGGTAAGTTCCGACCTGCACGAATGGCGTAACGATGGCCACGCTGTCTCCACCAGGGACTCAGTGAAATTGAAATCGCTGTGAAGATGCAGTGTTCCCGCGGCTAGACGGAAAGACCCCGTGAACCTTTACTACAGCTTCGTACTGAAATTTGGGCATGCTTGTGTAGGATAGGTGGGAGGCTTTGAAGCGGAGACGCCAGTCTCTGTGGAGCCAACCTTGAAATACCACCCTGGTGTGGCTGGATTTCTAACCCAGACCCGTGATCCGGGTCGGGGACAGTGCGTGGTGGGTAGTTTGACTGGGGCGGTCTCCTCCCAAAGAGTAACGGAGGAGCGCGAAGGTACCCTCGGTGCGGTCGGAAATCGCGCTTTGAGTGCAAAGGCATAAGGGTGCCTGACTGCGAGACAGACAAGTCGAGCAGGGGCGAAAGCCGGTCTTAGTGATCCGGTGGTTCTGTATGGAAGGGCCATCGCTCAACGGATAAAAGGTACTCCGGGGATAACAGGCTGATACCGCCCAAGAGTTCGTATCGACGGCGGTGTTTGGCACCTCGATGTCGGCTCATCACATCCTGGGGCTGTAGTCGGTCCCAAGGGTATGGCTGTTCGCCATTTAAAGTGGTACGCGAGCTGGGTTTAGAACGTCGTGAGACAGTTCGGTCCCTATCTGCCGTGGGCGCTGGAGACTTGAGGGGAGCTGCTCTTAGTACGAGAGGACCGGAGTGGACGTACCTCTGGTGTTCCGGTTGTCACGCCAGTGGCATTGCCGGGTAGCTATGTACGGACGGGATAACCGCTGAAAGCATCTAAGCGGGAAGCCCCCCCCGAGATGAGGTCTCCCAGGATCCTTGAGATCCCTGAAGGTCCGTTGAAGACCACGACGTTGATAGGCTGGGTGTGGAAGCGCAGTAATGTGTGAAGCTGACCAGTACTAATTGACCGTGAGGCTTGACCATATAACACCCAAGCGGTCTCGATTCGAATGCGACCCGCCCCCGTCTGACAGACTCTCCGCGACCCGTTTGCCTGGTGGCCATGGCGAGTGAGAACCACCCGACCCCATCCCGAACTCGGAAGTGAAGGCACTCAGCGCCGATGATAGTGCGGGGCTTTCCCGTGCGAAAGTAGGACGCTGCCAGGCATTATTGCCGAGCCCCGAGAGAGCCCTTTCGGGGCTCATTTTTGGGGTGGATTCACGACAAGGCGCGGCAGCAGGTGAGGTGAGAATGAGCGGGAACGAACAGAAGGTGCTTGAGAGACTGCTGGAGCATAGTGACGAATTCCGAGGGCTTTACGATCGTCACAACGAGCTGAAGGCCAAGGTCAGGGATGCCGAGCTCGGGCATGTGCCGATGGATTCGATGCGGCTCGGCGAGCTCAAACGGGAGAAGCTCCGCACCAAGGATCGGATGGCCGTGCTGATTGCCGCGCAGGGAGAAGAGCGGGCGGCATCGAGTGTCTGAACTTCTATATCAGGGCGACGGATACCTTCGCGAGTGCACTGCGCACGTGATTGCCACGGATGACCGCGGGATCCAGCTCGATCGGACCGTATTCTATGCCGCTGGCGGAGGTCAGCCGGGTGACCGTGGGACGCTGGTTCTGCCTGACGGATCAGGGATCGAAATCGTCGATGCACGCAAGGGAGACGAGATCGATTCGGTAGTCCACGTTCCCGCAAACCCGGTACCCGAAAGCATCGTTGGGACCGAGGTGACCGCGATCATCGACTGGGAGCGCCGGCATCGCCTGATGCGGATGCACACTTGCATGCACCTGTTGTCCGTGGTGATTCCGGCCGATGTGACCGGCGGCGCGATCAGGGATGGCAGCGGCCGCCTTGATTTCGATCTTCCTCAGCCCCTCCAGGACAAGGAGCACCTCACCCGGGAGCTGAACCGTCTGGTCGAGGAAGACTTGCCGGTGACGACCATCTGGGTGACGGATGAGGAACTCGCGGCTCGTCCGGATCTCGTGAAGACGATGTCCGTCAAGCCGCCGTCCGGGCAGGGGCGCGTCCGGCTTCTCGCCATCGGCGACGTCGATCTGCAGGCTTGTGGCGGCACCCACGTTGCACAAACCGGGAAAATCGGCAGGGTCGTCGTTACGAAGACCGAGAAGAAGGGGCGCCATAATCGCCGTGTCAACGTCGCGTTCGCACCCTCGTAGCCCGAAAAAAATCACCGATTTTCGTCGCGAGAGCGCCGCGAAGCGACAGGTTGGCGTCCGCTAGCCAAGAAATCGGTGATGTTTCCGGGCTACCGGAGCAGTATGTCCTTTGCCCGGTTAATCTGGGCCGCCAGATAGCTCGACCCACCCCGATCCGGGTGCAGCTTCTGAATGAGACGTCGATGGGCGTCTACGATCGCTTCCCGGGCGGCACCGGGCTCGAGGCCCAGTATCTGGAGCGCCTGCGGAACCGTCATGGGCACGTCTGCAGTTCCGGCCCCATGTGGGTCTCCGGTGGGCTCTTCGTTCGGTTCGCCGCGTCGCCAGTCTCCGCCGAGCCTCCGGTCGAGGTAGGCTGCCAGGAGGCGCGCCGACTCCGAGTCGTTTCGGCGGCATTCCGAGAGTAGCGTGAGGAGCTCCCCGTGAGCGAGCGAGTCGAGCGTCCGGCCGCGGAATGTCCCGCTCAGCACTTCGCCGTTCAGGTTGCCGGTGTCGTGGTCGATCGTCATTCGCAGCCAATCGGCCTCGACTCTGGAAGTCGAACCCCGCGCAGGTCCTCGCGCGGCCTTCGCGCGGTTGAGCCCGGCCCACAGCCTCGGGATAATCGGAGCAAGCCCCAAGAACAGAATCGACCAGTGAAATCGTGTGCTGAGGTACATGAGTCCGAGGGTCGCAATACCGATTGCGATCGAACGCACGGCGGGATGACGGAGCAGGCCCGGGCGGCGGCGCAGCACGCTGATTACGAGCAACGCCACTACCAGCAGCATCAATATCAGGACGGGGTTCACGGTATCGTCGTGGGCCGGGATCCGATAGGGGATCGCTCGGTGCGCGCGAAGTTCGCTTCAGTCCGCGCGCGCGATCTGGTGGGTGATCTGCCTGACAAGCTCCCCGGCCCGATTGCCATAGTGTGCGAGTGCGCGCCGGCCTCCCACCGCGTAGACCGCGACTGCACTCAGGAGCTCGCGGAGCTCGCCCGCGCTGCCGCCGTCGAACCGGCAGCAGGCGCCCCCGGAGAGTCGAGCGATCTCGTGAAAGCAGCGCGCCGCGACCGGGTCGTATCCTTCATGAAACAGGAAGGCGGGCACTCCCTTGAGTCCGAGACGGGCGGCCCGATCGCACAGCTCATCGATGTTCTCCTCCACGCAGTCGCCCACGAACACGAGAGCGTTGACCGACTCGCGGTCGGTCTCCTTCAATGCGTGGTCCAGTACCTTCCGGATCTGGGTCAATCCCCCCGCGCAGCGCACTGCCGACATGGCCCGCACCACGTCGTCGGCCTTGTTGTACCAGCGTGACGCCCGGCACTCCTTGTATCCACGGTAGTAACAGAGCTGAAGCCAGAGATCGCCGATGGCGGTCGCCTCCTCGAACATCCGGCCCTGGATCCCGCATGCGCGGTCCCAGGTCGGCTCTCGGCTCGCGGTGGCATCCATCGCGAAAATGAGGCGGCCACCCTTGCCCGGTGCCGGAGTGGCAGCCACCTTGCGCAGGAACGCATCGACCTCTCCGGTCCTGGTTGAGGCTGGGACGGATTCTCGCGCCATGACTGCCTGACTGCGCGGGCGACACGGGTCGGAACCCGCTATCGGTTGGCGCGGTTCTCTACCAGGTCGCCCACGACCGCCGGCTCCGCCAGGGTCGTGGTGTCGCCGAGGTCTTCAAGCTCGTTTGCGGCCACCTTGCGCAGGATTCTCCGCATGATCTTGCCCGAACGGGTCTTGGGGAGGCCGGGGGCCCACTGGATGACGTCCGGCGTGGCAATGGCTCCAATCTCCCCACGGACATGCCGGACCAGTTCCAGGCGGAGGGCTTCGTCCGGTTCGACACCCTTCATGAGCGTCACGTAGGCGTAGATTCCCTGGCCCTTGACGGGATGCGGACAACCGACCACGGCCGCTTCCGCCACCGTCTCATGCAGGACGAGCGCGCTCTCGATTTCGGCGGTACCCAGCCGGTG
This sequence comes from Gammaproteobacteria bacterium, assembly GCA_965223775.1. GTDB lineage: Bacteria > Pseudomonadota > Gammaproteobacteria > HK1 > HK1 > JAJDXW01. Next base: position 1,880,962 of record OZ245021.1, read on the forward strand.
GCCGGAAACATTGATGACATCGTCCACCCGTCCGGTGATCCAGAAGTAGCCGTCCTCGTCTCGCCGAGCGCCGTCGCCGGTGAAGTAGAGGCCGGGAAATCTCGCGAAATAGGTATCGAAGAAGCGTTGGTGGTCTCCATACAAGGTGCGCATCTGCCCGGGCCAGGAACGGGCGAGACACAGATTTCCGGTGGCGGCGCCGTCGAGCCTGCGTCCCTCGTCGTCCACGATCCATGGCTCCACCCCAAAGAATGGACGGGTAGCCGAGCCGGGCTTCAGCGTAGTCGCCCCGGGAAGTGGGGTGATCAGGATGCCGCCCGTCTCGGTCTGCCACCAGGTGTCGACGATGGGGACGCCCCCTCCGCCCACGACTCGGTGATACCACTCCCAGGCCTCGGGGTTGATGGGTTCTCCGACCGTCCCGAGCAGCTTGAGGCTGTCGCGCGACGAGCGGAGCACCGGGTCGTCTCCCTGCTGCATCAGCGCTCGGATCGCGGTCGGAGCCGTATAGAAGATGTTGATCCGGTGCTTGTCTACGACCTGCCAGAACCGTCCGGCGTCGGGGTAGGTCGGTACTCCCTCGAACACGACCGTGGTCGCCCCGTTCGCGAGCGGTCCGTACACGATGTAGGAATGGCCGGTGACCCAACCGACGTCTGCCGTGCACCAGTAGACATCCCCGTCGTGATAGTCGAACACGTAGCGGTGGGTCATCGCGGTATACAGAATGTAGCCGCCCGACGAATGCAACACGCCCTTCGGCTTTCCGGTGGAGCCGGACGTATAGAGGATGAACAACGGATCTTCGGCGTCCATGTCTTCCGGGGGACACTCTTCCGAGGCCGCCGCCACGAGATCGTGGTACCAGTGGTCTCGGCCTGCCCGCCAATGCACGTCACCCCCCGAACGGCGTACTACCACGACGTGCTCGATGCTCGGGGCGCCCTCGCATGCCGTGTCGCCGTTCGTCTTGAGGGGGATCCGTCCGCCGCCGCGGATTCCCTCGTCCGCCGTAATCAGAACCGCGCAGGACGAATCGTTGATGCGATCACGGAGAGATTCGGCGGAGAACCCGCCGAACACCACCGAGTGGATCGCTCCGATTCGGGCGCACGCGAGCATGGAGACCACCGCTTCCGGGATCATGGGCATGTAGATGCATACGCGGTCGCCCTTGGCCACCCCGAGAGCCTTGAGAGCGTTGCCGAACCGGCAGACTTCCTCGTGCAGCTCGCGATACGTGATCCTGCGCTCTTCGGCCGGGTCGTCTCCTTCCCAGATGATCGCCAGTTGGTCGCCGCGAGCGGAGAGGTGGCGGTCCAGGCAGTTATGGGAAACATTGAGCCTGGCGCCTTCGAACCACCGGATATGAGCACGGTGATAGTCCACCTCGCAGACGGTGTCCCACTTGCGCGACCAGGTGACGAACCGTTCCGCCTGCTCGGCCCAGAAGCCTTCCGGGTCGCGCAGCGAGCGCGCGTACATTTCCTCGTAGCCGGCACGGTCGACGTGCGCGCGCGCGGCTGTCTCGGCGAGCACTTCGTATCTTCTCTCGTCCGCCATTGGTCGCGGTCTCCTCCAAGCCGAACCGTCCCGATTATACTGGCCCGGCAAACGGGGTTCCCCATGCTTGGTCGAGTCCGTCGGTGGCCGGAGAATCGGAACGATCGCACCCATGCGGGCGGAGCAGGACGTATGCAGGTTGACTCGTTCGAGCACGGCGGTGTTCGTCTCGCCTTCTGCTTCGTCCCGGGCAAGGCACCCGCGGTCGTGTACCTGACCGGGTTCAACTCCGACATGGAAGGTCGCAAGGCACGCCGGATCGCGGCGGCATGCCGGGAACGGGGGCTTGCTTCGCTTCGGTTCGATCACCGGGGCCACGGGGGTTCGACCGGCGATCTCGCCACAGGGAGCATCGGTATCTGGTATCGGGACGCCCTCGCCCTTCTGACCGCCCGGCTTCATGGGGAACTCGTGCTCGTCGGTGCGAGCGTGGGCGTATGGCTGATGCTGCTGCTCGCCCGCGCGTTCGGGCGGGACGAGGCGCGCCGGGTACGCGGCCTGATCGGTATCGGTGGTGGGGCGGACTTCGCCGATCGGCTGCCCGCCCTTTCCGCGTCGCAACGCGGGGAGCTTCGCCGGACCGGAGTCATCTGGCGCCCTTCGCGTTACGGAGACGGGCCGTATCCGCTGACGCGACTCATGATCGAGGACGCACGCCGGTACCGGATTCTCGACGAACGCTGGAACCCGGGCTGTCCCGTTCATCTGTTGCACGGCATGCGAGACCCCGATGTACCATGGTTGGAATCCATGGCGGTTGCGGAGGCGCTTTGCGGCAGTCCGGTTCGAGTCACCCTGATCCCCGATGGCGATCACCGGCTGTCGCGCGATTCCGACCTGAATCGGCTCGAAGGGGCGCTCGACAGCATGGTCGCGGGTTTGGCGCCGGGACGGCGGCACCCGTGAGCGGGTTCGCCGGCTCTTCGATCGAGCCGCTGGACGCGGGCCGCATCCGCGCCGCGTTGCCGGGCTGGGCTCGGCTCGGGGGGCTGGCCGTACACGGCGCCATCGACTCCACCAATTCCTGGCTGCAGGAACGGTCCCTCACCCTGCCGAGCCCGTATGCGTGTCTGAGCGAACACCAACTGCTCGGCCGGGGGCGCCGCGGTCGGGCCTGGGTGGACGGAACGGGGCGGGATATCTGTCTGTCGCTGCTCTGGCGATTCGAAGCGGCCGAGGCCCGTGCTCAGGGGCTGAGCCTTGCGATTGGCGTCGCCGCCGCCCGTGCCCTCAAGGCTACCGGGGCGAGCGGCATCAAGCTCAAGTGGCCGAATGACATCGTCTGGCAGGATCGAAAGCTCGGTGGCATTCTCATCGAGGGATCGGTTTCCGGTCGAGTCTGGTCCGTCGTCATTGGTGTGGGCATCAACGTCTACCCGAGCGCTGAGCCGGATTCGTGCATACCTCGCGTGCATCTCGGGTCCATACTCGGCGCGCAGGTCTCCAGAAATCGGCTCGCGGCGGATCTCATCGCGGAGTTCTGGGCGGAATGCACACGCTTCGAAGCCAGGGGAGCAGGACCCGCCATCGGTGAATGGAAGCTGCTCGATGCGATGCGGGGTCGCCTGGTCCGGGTTCACCGGCCAAGGGGGGAAGTCGGTGGCATTGCCCGCGGGGTGGATGAAGCCGGCGAGCTTCTGGTGGAAGTGGACGGTGCGCTCGAGCGATTCGTGAGCGCGGAAGTCAGCCTCAGGTCCGATCGGCAGGTCAACCCGGAGAACGCGGCATGAGATGGCTGGTGTTTCTGTTGGTTATCTTGAACGTCGGGTTCTTCGGGTGGCAATTATGGCTTCCGGACCCGTTCAGGGACAATGCGCCGCCGCGGTCGATCGAAGCCGCCCCGTCTCTCGACCGTTTGGGCGAGGTGGACCTTGACGAATTCATCAAACGGGTTCCCGTTTCATTGAGGACATCGGGGGCGCGGGTTTCCGAGGCTTCCTGTTTCGCTGTTGGACCCCTGACCGGAGAGTACTCGGAAGGCGCCGTACTGGGGAGGGTACGGGAGTGGCTGAAGAGCCGGGGAGGCAGGGTTGGTCTTCGCACCGGTAAGTACCATGAGATCAACTACTACTGGGTCTACCTTCCTCCCGTCGGCACTCGCGATGCGGCGCAGGATCGAGTGCGCGAGCTCGCCGCGAACTCGTTCGGGAATGCCGTTGTCATTCCGGACGGCAATATGAAGAATGCGGTATCCATCGGTGTATATGGACTTCGGTCCGCCCTTGAGCGGGATTTGACACGGCTCAAGGCCAAGGGCTTCGAGCCCGAGGTGCAGCGGGTTCGGCGCACCGGGCGATCGATCTGGTTCACCACGCAGTTTCCATTCGGTTACGAGTTTCCCGTGAATCGTTTCGCAGTGGCCTTCGAAGGTCTCGAGGCGGTGGACATGCGGTGCCCGCCTCTCCGGGAGCCCTCCGCCGACGCGTCGAGGGCGGTCATGTCTCCGGACTCTTGAACGCCGGCGGCGGCCGGGATCGGATGCCGGTGGCGCGTGGATCGGGCGGGTCCCGCTGCGCGAGCGAGACAGGGAGTAGAATTGGACCGGTGCCGGCGTAGCTCAGTTGGTAGAGCAGGGGTTTTGTAAACCTCAGGCCGGGGGTTCGAATCCTCTCGCCGGCACCAAAAAATCTTGCCGGTAATACCATAACGTGAGACAGAATCTCATTTTATGCGTCCATCAGGATTCTCTCATTTCATGGATCCACGCAACGAACAAGGAACCGCGGACCGAAACGGGGCAAAGGGACGAAGAGCGGAAGGACAGGGGCCGATCAGGCCGCGCGACGCACGGGCTGATCAGCCAGAAGCAACTCGGAAGGAGGAATCTGCAAGCCCCGGCACACGCCCAGAAGATGGTCGAACCTGAGCGCACCGAGCCGTACCCAGTGCCTCGGAGTGAACACGGAAACACCCGAGCGCCGCGCAAACGCAGAGTAGTTGCCGCCACAGCAAGACTTCACCAAGCCGAGGATACGAGCACCAAGCTCCTCGGGCTCTACAACGGGATACCCGGACCCGACCGCCGCCACCAGCGCGCCGGCAACTCGAGCGGTCCAGTGTACGCGAAGGTCGTCCCGAACCCTGGGGTCGCGACGCGATGAGCGGTATGCGAATTTCGTAATCATGGGGTGCGCGAAGCCGAAGCTGCTGCCCTTGGGCGGGTTCCCGCGCGTCATTGCATCTAGTATTCACGGCCTTCACGGGCTCATCGAGTCGGGCGCAACCACACCGGGAGAGGAAGGATGTTTGGATCGCAGCTTGTCAACGAACACGCGACCTGGGAAGGAATCAAGGCCATACTGGAAGTGATGGAGGCCGGGCGCTGGACCAGCGTCTACGCCTACGATCACTTCATTCCCCCGCTGCACCGTACCGACGAGGTCATGGAGCACGAGCTGCATCCCACGTTGGAGGGCTGGTCGTTGTTGGCGTCGGTGGCCGCAGTCACCGAGAAGCTGAAGCTCGGCATCCTCGTGACCGGCAACACCTACCGCAACCCGGCGCTCACGGCCAAGATGGCGGCCACCATCGACGTCGTCTCCCACGGCCGCGTCATGCTCGGCATCGGCACCGGCTGGAACATCCGCGAGCACGAGGCCTACGGCTGGGACTTCCCATCCATGCGCGAGCGCTCGGACCGCCTCGAAGAGGCCTGCGCGCTCATACGGCTGCTGTTTCACTCCGAAGGGCGCGTTGATTTCGACGGCAAGTACTACCAGCTCAAGCAAGCCGCTTTCGCACCACGCCAAGGCGGCGACCATCCCATCCCGATCATGGTCGGCGGCAACGGCGAGAAGCGCACGCTGAAGACGCTCGCGATGTACGGCGACATCATGAACATCATTGCCAGTCCGGAACAGGTCAAGCACCTGACCGGCGTGCTCGAACGTCATTGCGAGGCGGTGGGCCGCGACTCAAACGAGATCCCGAAGACCCTGCACGTGCCGATTCGCATCGTCCGCGACGAGAAGCAAGCCAAGGAAGCTCGCGGCCCCAACGACTGGGCAATGATCGGCTCGCCGCAGTACGTCATCGACCGGATCGCCGACTTCGTCGCCTTGGGCATCGCCGAGTTCACGCCGCAGATCCGGCCGCAGAAGCCCGAGACGTACCAAGAACTCGACGAGGAGGTGTTCTCCGCGTTCGACTGAAACGCCGTCGGGCAAGCCACCCGAGATCTGAAGGCAAGGACAGGAAGGGAAAGGACCGGCTTCCAGGGCATTGCGGACTCCCCTGTCGGTCCGGCGCGTCAGAGCCATGAAAGGCAGAGCGCCAACGAGACCGAGATTCGACGAGCCGAGTGACCGGAGAGTGGACACCTCGCAGGTGTCCACCGATGCACGGGATGCAGAAAGAACTCGTCCAGGAAGCAAGGCCCGCTACCTCGCGAGGCGGTGGGCCGCGACCCGAACGAGATCCCGAAACAGGTCAAGCACCTGACCGGCGTGCTCGAACGTCATTGGAGAGGCGCCGGACATCGTGGATGTGATGGAAAGGCTGTATGGTATCGATTGCAGCAAGCCGGACGCGCTCAATACCCTTGGAGGCAGAGATGGTCGAGACCCTCGATTACCTTCATAGCCCCTTGCCGTTGCGCGACGATCTCGTTGCCGCCCAAAGGCGCGCCTGGGTCCGGCTGGCGGCGCCGGGCGAGTGGTGGACGAGCGCGGTGCGGCTAGCGATCGCCGAGGAAACCCGCGCGGCAATGCACTGCGGGCTGTGCCAAGACCGCAAGGCAGCGCTGTCGCCATACGCCGTGACGGGAACCCACAGGGCGGCCACCAATCTCCCGGAGAACCTGATCGACGTCATACACCGGATCCGGACCGATTCGGGACGCCTGACCCGGCAGTTCTACGACAGGGCGCGGGCCGGTGGTTTGAGCGACGCGGAATATGTCGAGACCGTCGGCGTGATGGCGACCGTCATTGCCATCGACAGCTTCTGCGACGCCCTGGGGATGTCACGCCACGCTCTGCCAGCGCCCGTTGCCGGTGAGCCCCACCGTCGCCGCCCGGCGGGCGCGAAGGAAGGCCCGGCCTGGGTGCCGACGGTGGCGCCGGAGGACATGACCGAGGCCGAGGCCGGCATGTACGATGGCCTGTCCGCCGTGAACATCCACCGTGCCCTGTCCCTCGTGCCGGCCGAAGTAGCCGGGTTCTTCGATCTGGACGCAGTTCACTATCTGCCGGATGCGGCGATACGGGACTTCGGCACGGAATACCGGGCGCTCACCCATGCGCAGATCGAATTTCTCGCGGGGCGGGTCTCTGCAATCAACCAATGCTTCTACTGAACCACCAGCCACGCGGTGCTGCTCCGTGGGAGCGGCGAGCATACCGGTGACGACTACGACCTGACCGCTATGGTCAGGGATGGAGCGGCTGGTGGCGGCGTCGTTGCCGGGGCGGCGCTGGCCGTCTACGCCGACGCCTTTTTCGAGGACGGGAACGGCTTTGCAGCCGCACGCGACCGACTGCAGCTTGAAGTCGGCGAAGAAGCGTCGGTCGATGCCGCCGCAATCCTCGCCATCTTCAATGCCGTGGTCCGGATCGCCGACTCGACCGGCATCCCGCTGGAGGAGGTGAAAGCCCAGGATTCGGCCGACCTTCGAGACGATCTGGGCCTCAACGACTAGAGCGGGGTCCGATTCTTCGACGACAGGAAGTACATCGTCGAGCACGAGCCCAATGGGCGCATCCGCCCGTGACTGCTCGAAGCGTCGTCCGTGAGCAACTTCGCAAAGCCCCGCGTTGACTACGTCTCGCGGGAGCTTCTCGCAACAGCCAGTATTGGTACTGCTCACTACTTCCGCCGATGTCGGTCATCGCCGAGCGCCCGGTCCAGAATCCGGTCCGGATCGGACCAACCGGTCTCGTCCTGAATGTCGCTGCAGGCGGCCAGCACACGGCCGAATCGCGGACCGGGTTCGAAGCCGCGAGCGATGAGATGGCGCCCGAGGACCGCGGGGGCGACGGCGGCGAGGCCGGGCAGGGCCGCGCTCGCTCGCTCGAGGAAGACTGCCCCTTCCCGGAACTCGCCACGCGCCGCGGCCGGTGTCGTGCGCCCAAGCTGGTCGGCGGTGGCCACTCGCACGAGAAGTCGAAGATCGGCGCCCGCCGCTTCGAGGCGACGCGCCAGACGCCGATAGGCTTTCGGTCCGGCCTCGTTCTTGACGAACCACGCGGGCGCGAGGTGTTCCCTCACGAGGGTGCAGACTTGGTCGATCAGCCGCCGCGGCGCCCGCAGCCGGCTCAGAAAGCGCCGCGCCGGCTCGACTCCGGCCCGGTCGTGACCGGGGGAGCGAAGCCCCTCGGTGACGAGCGGCTTCCCGAAGTCGTGGCAGAGTACGGCGAACATGAGCGTTTCGTCCTCCTCGCCGCCGCAGCGAAGGTCCGCTGCCCGGTCGAGGGCCAGCATGGTGTGGCGCCATACGTCGCCTTCGGGATGCCAGCGAGCGTCCTGGGGCACCCCGATGAGTGCCTCGACTTCCGGGAGGAACCGCACGAGGCCGGTCTTGCGAAGAAATTCGAAGCCGATCGCGGGCCGCACCCCGAAAAGCAGGTGTTTGCGGAGCTCCGCGAACATCCGCTCCGGCGCCAGCTCCGCGAGGTCGAGCTGACCGGCAAGGGCCAGCAGCTCGTGATCGGGCTCGAGCTCGAAGCGGGCGGCGAACTGGGCCGCTCGAAGTCCCCTCAGCGGGTCTTCCGCGAAGTGTGACGGGTCGGTGACGCGGAGCCTCTTCGCAACGAGGTCCGCCCGCCCGCCATGCGGGTCGAGAACTTCGCCGGTGAGCGGGTCGAAGCCCATCGAGTTGATGCGAAAGTCCCGCCGCCGGGCGGCGGTCGCGAAGTCGAGGTCCGGCGCGACCTCGACGGCAAACCCCCGGTGCCCCGGCCCCGTCTTGTTGTCGCGGCGCGGCAACGAGAAATCGGCATTGAGGCCGTCGATGCGAACGACCCCGAACGATCGCCCCACCGCCCGCGTTCGCCCGAACGATCCGAGGATCGATTCGAGTCCGTCGAGTGTGAGCCCGAAGACTTCCACGTCCACGTCGGTAGACGACCGGCCGAGGAGCCGATCGCGAACCTGTCCTCCGACGAACAGCGCGCGGCCGCCCGCTTCGCGAACCGTCTTCGCGATGTCGAGAAGGCGCGGATCGATGTCGCCGAAGTCAGGCCGGGATACGAGCGCGGGGGCTTGCTTCGAGCGGTCCGAAGGCATGACTTCGCCTGCCCGCGAGATGTGCGGCGATCCGCATCTCTCGCCCTGATGAACGAGCTCCCCGCCTCGGTAGCCCCGGCCCGCCGGTGGCCGGGGTATCCGTCCCGGGGGTGCTCAGCCTGCCTCGATCCGGATCCGGTTGTCGTGAAATGTGGCGCCACCGACCGGCGCGGCCGGATCGGATCCGGTCAGCGCGTTGATGCCGATACCATCCTGGAACGCCTTGTTCGGCCAGATGCTCTCCACGATCACGACTCCCGGTTGGACGCCGTCGAATCGTTCCACATGGATGCGAACTTCGCCGCGGTCGTTTCCGAGGGTTGCGAGATCTCCGTCCGCAAGCCCCAGCCGGTCCGCGTCGCGCGGATGAATCATCACGCTCGGCCGTTTCTCCCGGCGAATGGAGGTCGGCGTCTCCGTGAACGAGGAGTTGAGATAGTGCCGCGCGGGCGCGGTCACGAGCCGGAAGGGCATGGTCTCGTTCGCCTCTTCGATGACCGGCCAGTGGTCCGGCAGACGCGGCATCTTGCCCGCCTCGCCGTTCGGTCCGAACCCGTGCGGTCGGGTCGAGGACCAGTCCGGCGCGAACCGGAACTTCCCGTCCGGGTGGGCGAATCCTTCGAGGTAGTGGGCCTCGTCGAAGGGCGGTTGGCAGTCGATCCAGTGCTCGCGCTCCAGCACTTCCAGTCCGGGCCAGCCGGAGAGCTTCAGGGTCCGGTCGATGAGCTCGCGCTCCGTCATCTCGAAGCCCGGATGTTCGGCCCCGAGCCGCCTCGCGAGATCGAGGATGACTGCGTGGTTCGGCCGGCATTCCCCCGGCGGCTCGATGATCCTCGGCCCGAGGATGATGTACTGGTGCCCGCCTCCCTGGTAGATGTCGTCGTGCTCGACGAACATGGTGGCCGGGAGCACGATGTCGGCTATCTCGGCCGTCTCGGTCATGAACTGCTCGTGCACGCAGACGAAGAGGTCCTTGCGTGCGAAGCCCTCGTGCACGAGCCGGAGCTCCGGCGCGACCATCATCGGGTTCGTGTTCTGAATGAGCATCGCGGTCACCGGAGGGCCGTCGCCGAGGTCTCGCCGGTCGCCGGTGAGCACGGGCCCGATACGGGACTGGTCGAGTACGCGGACCTCCGGGTCCCGGACGTCCAGCCCCTCGATAAGCGACCGGTCCCAGTGGTAGATCGCTCCGTTGTTGTGGAAGGCGCCGCCGCCCTCGTGGCGCCAGGCGCCCGATACCGCCGCGACGCTGAGTGCCGCGTGCATGTTGAACGCGCCGTTTCGCTGGCGCGTGAACCCGTAGCCGAGGCGGAAGAAGGTCCGGGGAGTCGTGCCGATCATCTTCGCAAGGGTCTCGATCGTGCCGACCGGGACTCCGGTGATTGCGGACGCCCACTCGGGGGTCTTCTCCGCCAGATGGGATTCGAGGTCGGACGGGCAGTCGGTGTAGCGCTCGAGGTACTCCCGGTCCGCATGGCCGTCCCGGAAGAGCACGTGCATCAGCGCGCACGCGAGCGCACCGTCGGTGCCGGGCCGCACGCACACCAGGAGGTCCGCCTGCTTCGCGGTCGCCTGCCGGTACACGTCGATGCACACGATCTTCGCGCCCCGCTCGCGCCGCGCCCGCAGTGCGTGGGTCATCACGTTGACCTGGGTGCTTGCCGCGTTGGTCCCCCAGATGATCACGAGATCGGACTTCGCCATCTCGCGCGGGTCCGCCCCGGCGAGGCGGCCGGTCCCGGCAATGAATCCGTTCCAGGCAAGCGTGGTGCAGATCGTGGAGTGCTGCCCCGAGTAGCGCATCGCATGGCGGAGCCGATTGATCCCGTCGCGCTGCACCAGACCCATCGTGCCCGCGTAGTAGTAGGGCCAGACGGTTTCCGATCCGTAACGCTCGGTTGCCCGCTGAAAGGCGCCGGCGACCTCGTCGAGGGCTTCGTCCCACCCGATCGGCGCGAACGTGCCGCGCGCGGTGCGCCGGAGCGGCCGGGTCAACCGGTCGGGGTGATGGGCCCGTTCCGAATAGCGCGCCACCTTGCTGCAGACCACGCCAGCGGTGTAGTCGTTCGCCGCCGCGCCCCGCACCCGGCCGATCCGCCAAGGATCGAGCCGCTCGATCTCGAGCGCACAGGTCGAAGGGCAGTCGTGGGGGCAGGCGCTGAAGTGGATCTCGGACGCGGGCACCGCGTTCATGACAAGTTCCTGTTCGGAAGGGTCGCGGGAATGATACGCCATCCGGTCGGCGGGTCCGAACGCGTCCGGGGCGCCGGCCGTACCCCCTTCCTCACTTCATCTCGGCGGTCAGGTCGCGGGCCATTCGGAATGCGGACTCGCGTCCGCCGTAGTATCCGGGCAGGCGCAGGACCTCCCGGTAGCCGAGTTGGCGGTAGAACTCGAGGGCGTCGCCGTTGCCCGTGCGGACCTCGAGCTGGATCTCGCCGATTCCCGCCATGCGAGCCGACGTTTCGAGCCGTTCGAGGAGGTTCCGAGCAATGCGCCGTCGCCGGTAGGACGGACGCACCGCGAGGAGGCTCAGGTGGGCTTCCACGATTTCGAAACGCATGATCGCGAAGCCCGCGATCTCCGTTCCCGGGCCCCTCGGCGTTTCCGCTACGAGCACCGTCGTCGTCCGATCGAAGAGCGCCCGCTGGATGCGGCGCGGGCGCCACGTCCAGCGCAGACCGTTTTCGACGTAGTCCCGCGCCATCCGGGCGATGACCGGCGCGTCCGCCGTCCGTCCCGCCCGGTGGGTAATGGGAACCTCCTGGCGCTCCATCCGGTTACGATAGAGCATTCGGGCCACTCCGATGAAGGGCAGGGGAAGCGGGTGGAAGTCAAGGAAACGGTCATTCGCCGGATGACCCGGCTCGCAATCGAGCATGACGCGGTCAACCTCTCGCAGGGGTTCACCGACGAGGCGCCGGTGTTCGACATGGTGTGGGGCGGCGTTGCCGCGATGCTGGGTGGAACGCAGGAGGGGGTGGACCGGATCGAGTCGATGACGCTGCGCGAGCTCCTGGATGCGCGCGGGGCCGGCGGCAATTCGCTCGACCTCACCCTGAAGGAGCTCCTCGCCGGAATACGCAATCCGCGAGACCAGCTCAATCAGTACTCGTTCCCGTTCGGGATCCCGGAGCTGCGACACGCGATCGCGGACTACACCGAAGATCTCTATGGCGTCCGGCCCGACCCCGAGGAGCAGATCACGGTGGTGCTCGGGGCGAGCGAAGGAATGGCGGTCTCGTTCCGTTCGTTGCTGGAACCCGGCGACGGAGTCGTCGTGATGCAGCCCTACCACGAGCTCTACCCGTCGCAGGCGGCGATCTTCGGCCTCGTGCCGAGGTTCGTGACGTTGCGAGAGGATCGCGGTGCGGGCACGTGGCGGCTCGACCGCGACGAGCTGCGCGCCGCCGCCGCCGAGCCTTCGGTCAGGGCGTTCGTGGTGAACACGCCCCAGAACCCCACCGGCAAGGTTCTGGACCGGGACGAGCTCTCGTTCATCGCGGAGCTCTGCCGGGAACACGATCTCTTCGCGATCACCGACGAGATCTACGAGCACATCACCTTCGACGGGCACCGCCACTCGTTCCTGCCGAGCTTCGAAGGGATGGCAGACCGTACCCTGGTGGTGAACTCAATCTCCAAGACCGGCCGCTCGACCGGCTGGCGGATTGGCTGGGTGATCACCCCGCCGGAGCGTACCCGCCGGCTGCGCGCGGTGCATGACAACCTGGTCGTTCAGGCTCCGACTCCCCTGCAGAAGGGGGCGGTCGCGCTGCTCGGCAAGGAGCGGGCCTTCTTCGACGGCATCGCCGGAGACTACCTGAGGAAACGGGACCTGCTCGTCGAGGGCCTCCGCTCGGTCGGTTTCACCGCGACCCCGCCCGAGGGCGCCTACTATCTCTTCGCCGACTACCGTTCCGTACCGTCGCTCGCGGCGATGTCGCCGATGGACGCGGCCATGCATCTCGTCAGGGAGGTCGGGGTGGCGACGGTGCCGGGGGACAACTTCTACGCTACCGGCAACGACGGGGACCGTTACCTTCGGTTCGCGTTCTGTCGATCGGTGGAGACGCTCCAGGCGGGGATCGAACGGCTTCGCGCAAGGCTCTGAACGCGCGGCCGGCGCGGCCGGCGGGCCGCCACCACGGCATTGTGCTTCGCAGCTTCGCGGCGCCCTTGCGACAAGAGTTGGCGAGAGCCGCAGACTGGAGTCCTGGAGGCGTCATCATCATTACAGTTGAGCCAAGTTTTCTGCGAGGCCCCTGGAGTTGTGGAAACCTCCACCTTGGCCCTTCCGAGGCCGTATGGGAAGCGGGGCGGACCATCCCATCTCCCAGGAAGCCGGCGCTCCCAGGAGTGCACCACATGCCTTGTCGGTCTGAGGCGTAGCCTCGCTAGGGGGTTCGCATCGCGTACTCGGCGGCCAGACCGAGGAATATGGCGCCTCCGAGCCAGTTGTTGTTCATGAAGGCCCGGAAGCAGTCACCCCGATCCCGCTCGCGGATGAGGTGGTGCTGGTAGAGACCGAAGCACACCGCTGCCCCGAGGCCCGCGTACCAGGGCAGGCCGAAGTCGAGGCTCCATCCGATCACCGCAAGCACGGCGAGAGTGGAGCCCTGGAATACCCCGATCATCGCCCGGTCCGCGCTTCCGAACAGGATCGCGGTCGAGCGCGAGCCGGCCCGGATGTCATCCGGCCGGTCCGCCATGGCGTACATGGTGTCGTACGCGATGGCCCAAAGCACGTTGGCGAGGAGCAGCGCCCATCCGACCGGCGGGACCGTTCCGGTGACGGCCGCGAACCCCATCGGGATGCCCCAGCCGAACGCCACCCCGAGCCAGACCTGGGGCAGATGGGTGACGCGCTTCAGGAACGGGTAGACCGCGGTCAGCACCGTGGCCGCCGCGGCCAATCCGACCGTCTGCCAGTTGAGGGTGAGGACCAGGCCGAGCGCGACGAGCATGAGAACCGCGAAGAGCACGAGCGCTTCGCCGGGCCGCACCGTCCCCATGGCAAGCGGCCGGTCCCGGGTCCGTTCGACCTGGGGGTCGAGGTCCCGGTCCGCATAGTCGTTGATGACGCAACCTGCCGCTCGCATGACCCAGACGCCGAGCACGAATACGACCAGGATTGCCGGGTGAGGAGGCCCCTCGGCCCCGATCCAGAGGGCCCAGAGCGTGGGCCACAGGAGCAGAAAGGCGCCGATGGGCCGGTGCAGGCGCATGAGGCGGGCATACTCGCGGGCTCGCGAGGGGCCGGAGCGGCCGCCACCGGCCATTGAACGCCCGCCGGAAGCCCGTGCTGCCGTGCCGCTGCGTCTCATGCGTGACGGATGATGCGCTGTACCAGCGGAATCGTCCGGATCCGCCGGAACACCTCCGCCAGATGCTCGCGGCCGGTGACCTCGATCGTGAACCCCAGCTCGGAATTGATGCCGTCCCGGTCCACGATGCCAACGGCGTCGATGTTGACATTGAGCCCCGAGATCGCGGCCGCGACGGTAGCAAGGACTCCCTTGCGGTTCTCGACCTCGACCCGGATGTCCACCGGAAACGCCCGCTCGACGGCCGGCGCCCAGTCCACATCGATGCACTCGTGCTTGGAGTCGAGGTCCGGAAGGTTCCCGCAGCTTCCGGTATGGACGACCAGGCCGCGGCCGGAGCTGAGATAGCCGAAGATGGGATCGCCGGGAATGGGCCGGCAACACTTGCCGAGGTTGACCACCATGCCTTCGGTACCGGCAATGAAGATCGGGACCTCGTCCGTATCGCGGCCATTGCCGAGGGCGGCTCCCTTCTCCCCCGTCTCCGGATCCCGGGCGGTCGCCGCCAGCCGTTTCGCCACCAGGGCCGCGGCCCTGCGGCCGAGACCGATGTCGGCAAAGAGCTCGTCGCGGTTGTCGAGACGGAACTCCTCGAGAATCTCCCACTGTCGGTCTTTCGGCAGCTTTCGCAGCGACAGGTCATCGCGCCGGAGCGCCTGGTCGAGCAGCCGCCGCCCGAGGTCGATCGCCTCGCTGCGCCGGAGCTTCTTCAGGTAGCCGCGGATATTGGCTCGCGCCTTGCCGGTAGCGACGAAGTTGATCCAGGTGGGATCGGGCACGGCCTTGCGCGAGGTCACGATCTCCACCGTCTGTCCGGTGGTGAGGGGGGTGCGAAGGGAGGCGGGCCGGCCGTCGATCCGGGCCGCCTGGCAGGTGTTCCCGATATCGGTGTGGACCGCGTACGCGAAGTCGACCGGGGTGGAGCCGCGCGCGAGCTCCAGGATCTCTCCGGCCGGGGTGAACACGAACACCGTGTCCGGGAACAGGTCGACCTTTACGTGCTCGATGAACTCGACCGGGTCCCCGGCCGTCTTCTGCATCTCGAGTATCTCGCGCATCCACGTGCGGGCGCGCCGGTGGGCGACGCTGTCGCGCGCGTTCCCGTCCTTGTACAGGACATGGGCCGCGATTCCGGACTCGGCGATCTCGTGCATTTCGCTGCTCCGGATCTGCACCTCGATCGGCAGCCCGCGCGTCCCGAACAGCACCGTGTGCAGCGACTGATAGCCATTCGCCTTCGGAATGGCGATGTAGTCCTTGAACCGGCCCGGCCTCGGCTTGTAGAGGTTGTGCACGGACCCGAGCACGCGGTAGCACATGTCGACGCTGTCCACCAGGATACGGATCCCGTACACGTCGAGCACCTGTTCCAGTGGCAGGCGCTTGGTGCGCATCTTTCGGTAGACGCTGTAGATATGCTTCTCGCGGCCGAGCACCTGCGCCTCGAGCCCTTCCTGGCGAAGCCTTCGCCGGATGGCGGTCTGGACGTTCTTGACCGCCCGCTTGCGGTTGCCCCGGGTCCGCCGGAGCTCGCCCTGGATCACCCGGTAACGGTTGGGGTAGAGGGCCCGGAAGCCGAGGTCCTCGAGCTCTTCCTTCACGTGGTTGAGCCCGAGCCGGATGGCGATGGGAGCGTAGATCTCGAGAGTCTCGCGTGCGATCCGCCGCCGCCGATCGAGCTGGAGGGCGTCGATGGTGCGCATGTTGTGGAGACGGTCGGCGAGCTTGACGAGCATGACCCGCACGTCGTCCGTCATCGCAAGCAGCATCTTGCGGTAGTTCTCGGCCTGCACGACGTCCCGCGAGGTCGCCTCGATCTGGGACAGCTTGGTCACGCCGTCCACCAGATCGGCCACTTCCTTTCCGAAGTCTCCCGCGATGCGCTCCTTTCCGATCGACGTGTCCTCCATCACGTCGTGGAGCATCCCCGCGATGACGCTCTCGGTGTCGAGGCGCATGCCGACGAGGACGCGCGCGACCTCGACCGGATGGCTGATGTAGGGATCCCCCGTCGCGCGCTGCTGTCCGCGGTGGGCTTCCGCCCCGAGGAGATAGGCGCGGTAGATGGCCTCTACCTGGCGGGGTTCCAGGTACGTCCGGGCCTGAGCGCAGAGGTCACTGATCGGAGCCACCTGGTCATGCTCCCGGGGCCGGGGTCAGCCGCCTTCGGTCGAGGGTCCGTCGAGCTCTCCGCTCGACCGGCCCTCGTCTTCGTCCTTGCCGCCTGCGTTGTCTTCGCCGGGTCCGTCCTCTGCCGCCGCCGCTGCCTCTGCCACGGGCTGTGCCTCTTCCTCCTCCTCGTCCGCGTCTTCCATGAGCAATGCGGCGAGCGCCTCGTCCGTCTCGGAGTGGTCGGGGTCCGCCTCGGGTTTGCCCAGCATGTCCACCGGGCTCGCTTCCTGGACGTTCAGGTAGTCGAGATCGATCTTGCCTTCGGCAATCTCGCGAAGTGCGATCACGGTCGGCTTGTCGTTCTCCCTCTCGACGAATGGAGCCCGTCCGAGGGTGATGTCGCGGGCGCGCCGCGCGGCCAGCACCACGAGGTCGAAACGGTTCGGGATCTTGTCGAGACAGTCCTCGACGGTAACTCGGGCCATCAGGGAGAACCTCCGGAAACGGAAAAGAGACGGATTTTACCCCGCATCGCGTCCGACTCCCAAGGGCCGATCTCTCCGCCCCCTCGATGCTTCGCATCGCGGAACCAGACGGCTCCGGCGGGGTCGGTGAAAATTGCGCGCTAGCGGAAAGAGAGAAGGCGGTCCAGGAAGGCGGCCATGCGCTTCGCGCGCGCATGCGTACGGGCCCGCTCCGCGCGGATGATCGCCTCGATCTCATCCAGAGCGTCCTCGAACCGTTCGTTGACGACGAGGTAGTCGAAGTCCGGGTAGTGGGAAATCTCGCGCGTCGCGTTTCCGATCCGCTCGGCGATGCTCGCCTCGTCGTCCTGGCCGCGTTCGCGCAGCCGCCGCTCCAGTGCTTCCAGCGACGGCGGCAGGATCTGGATCGTGATTGCCCCGACTCCCTGATCGCGCACCTGCGCGGCTCCCTGCCAGTCGATCTCGAGCAGCACGTCCACTCCGCGCCGCCGTCGTTCCTCGACCCAGTCGTGGGAGGTTCCGTACCAGTTGCCGAAGACCCGTGCGGTCTCGAGCATCCGGCCCTTGTCCGCGAGACGGCGAAAGTGCGTGTCCGCCACGAAGTGATACTCGCGTCCGTCCTGCTCACCGTCCCGGGCGGGGCGCGTGGTATGGGAGACCGAGACTTCGACCCCCGAAACCCGATCCACGAGACCGCGCACGAGGGAGCTCTTGCCGGCCCCCGACGGCCCGGCAATCACGAACAGGAGCCCGGTGGTTCGATCCACGTTCACTTCGCCGCCGCGCTATTCGATGTTCTGGATCTGCTCGCGCATCTGCTCGATGAGCACCTTGAGGTCGACGGAAGCCCGGCTGGAATCCGGATCGGCCGACTTCGACCCCAGGGTGTTGGCCTCACGCTGGAGCTCCTGCATGAGAAAGTCGAGGCGCCGGCCGATGGGGGATCGGCTCGCGAGCGCTTCGCGGACCTCCGTGACATGGGCATCGAGCCGGTCCAGCTCTTCGGCGACGTCGGAGCGGCTCGCGAACATCACCACCTCGTGGGCGAGCCGGTTCGGATCGAGATCGACCCGCGCTTCGTCCAGGCGGGCGAGGAGCCGGGCGCGATATTTCTCCTGCACCTGGGGAAGCACGGTTCGCACACCCGCCGCGATGCTCGCGACCTCCTCGCACCGGCGGCCGACTATCTCGCCCAGCTTCGCCCCTTCTCGCGCTCGCGCGGCCACGAGGCTCGTGAGGGTCCGGTCGAGCAGTTCCAGCACCCCTTCTTCGACCGCGCTCCGGTCGATGCCGGGAGCATGCACCACCCCGGGCCAACGCAGGATATCCAATGCGGTAGGAGGGCGCAGGAGCAGGCCGCCCGGGGCTCTTTGCGCCGTCGTTTCCACCTTCCGCGTAGCGGACAGCAACCGCCCCATGAGTTCGACATCGAGCGAGAGTCCCCGCCCGCCGCTTGCGGACGGCTGGAACCGAAGGCTGCACTCGACCTTCCCTCGCCGTACCCTGGCCGCCACCCGCTCGCGCACCCTGGCATCGAGCGAGCGAAGCTCCTCGGGAAGGCGTAACGTCACGTCGAGATAGCGGTGATTGACCGAGCGAAGCTCCAAGACCGCGGCGCCCCACTCGGCATCGAGGTCTTCACGTGCGAACGCGGTCATGCTGTGGACCATGGCGGGCCGGATCCTAACAGTTGACCGGGCGGTTGACCGGGCGCCGGCGCGGGCGGGTCCACGGATTCCGGTGCCTCGCCCGAGCCGTCTCCGGGGGCCGCCGGGCACCGGCCGCGACGGCCCCCGGCACCCGGACCGAACCCACCGCGGTCTGCCTGGTGCGATGTATGATCGCATTCGGCGCCTGTCCCGAACCGTCCGGGGTCCATCCGGCGCCAGGTCCAAACCCACCGAATCGCTCGATCGCGAGCACGGAGACGCGGATGCACGAACGGCCGAGCGGCCGCCGCCCGGATGAATTGCGGGCGGTGCGCATGACACGCCACTACACCCGGCACGCGGAAGGGTCGGTCCTCGTCGAGTTCGGCGATACCAGGGTCATCTGCACCGCGAGCGTCGAGAGACGCGTTCCCCGGTTCCTCCACGGATCCGGCTCCGGATGGGTCACCGCGGAGTACGGGATGCTGCCCCGCTCGACGAGCGAGCGCATGGCCCGCGAGGCCGCGCGCGGGCGCCAGGGGGGCCGGACTCTCGAGATCCAGCGGCTCATCGGCCGGAGCCTCCGGGCGGTCGCCGATCTGGAAGCCCTCGGCGAACGCACCATCCACGTCGACTGCGACGTCATCCAGGCGGACGGAGGGACCCGTACCGCCGCCATCTCCGGCGGCTATGTGGCACTTGCCGACGCGGTCGCGACCGTGCGTACCCCGGGCGGGCGTGAGCCTCTTCATGGCCGGGTAGCGGCCGTATCGGTCGGGATCTGGAACGGCCGGCCCGTCCTCGACCTCGACTACGCCGAGGACCGGGAGGCGGAAACGGACATGAACGTCGTGATGAACGAGAACGACGCGTTCGTGGAAATCCAGGGTACGGCCGAGGGGCACGCGTTCCGGGCGGAGGAGCTCGACGCGATGCTGTCGCTCGCCCGCGCCGGGATCGGGCGGATCCTCGAGGTTCAGCGGCAGGTTCTGGGCGGGTGAGACGAACCCTCGTCGTCGCGACCGGCAACCCGGGCAAGCTCGCCGAGTTGCAACGCATGCTGAACGGGCTCGGGTGGGAGGTCGTGGCGCAGTCCGCACTCGGCGTCGAGCCGCCGGTCGAGGACGGGCTCACGTTCGTCGAGAACGCGATCATCAAGGCCCGGAATGCGGCGGAGCACACCGGCCGGCCGGCCCTCGCCGACGACTCGGGGCTCGTCGTCGATGCGCTTGGCGGCGCTCCCGGCGTTCTGTCCGCCCGGTTCGCCGGCCCCGCGGGCTCCGATGCGGCCAACAACGAGAAGCTGCTCGGCGCGCTCGCGGGGGTCCCCGAGGAGGAGCGGACCGCCCGCTTCGAGTGCGCGGTCGTCTGGATGCGGGATCCACGTGATCCGGTGCCCGTCATCGCGCGCGGCACTTGGGCGGGGCAGGTGCTGGAAGCCCCGCGAGGTGCCCGCGGTTTCGGATACGACCCCCTCTTTCTCGATCCCGCCACCGGGCGCACCGCGGCAGAGCTCGAGCCCGAGCGCAAGGACGCGCTCAGCCATCGCGGGCAGGCCCTCCGGGAGTTGCGGGCGAAGCTCGCCGCGATTGCAGCCTGAACGCTGCCGGCCGCTGCTCCGGCTCGCGCCCCGGAGTCAGCTATTCACCAGGTCGAAACGCCTTCGATTCCCGTCGCGGGCGCTTCCTTGCCGTCAGCTATTTACGAGGTTTGGCAGCCAGAGAACGATCTCGGGGAAGGCGAGGAACAGGCCCACCGTCACCACGTCGGCGAGGAAGAAGGGCAGGATCCCCCGGAACACGTCCGAGAGCGCGATGTCCGGGCGCACCGCGGCCACCACGTAGCAGTTGAGGCCGACCGGCGGGGTGATGAGGCAGACCTCGCACATCTTGACCACGATGATCCCGAACCAGATCGGGTCGTAGCCGAGCGCCACCACCGCGGGGTACACGACCGGCAGGGTGAGCAGAAGCATGCCGATCGCGTCCATGAACATTCCGAGCACGGCGTAGCCGAGCAGGATCAGGATCATGGTCACCACCGTGGGCAGAGGCAGGTTCACGAGCCACGTCGCGAACGCTTCCGGAAGGCCCGCGAAGCCGAGGAAGCGGACGAAGATCAGGACCCCCCAGATGAGGGCGAAGATCATCACCGTGAGCTTCGCCGTCTCGAGTAGCGCGCTCTTGAGGGCCGGCCACCGCATCCCGCGGTAGAGCGCGATGCACATGACCACGAACGCGCCGAGTGCGCCCGCCTCGGTCGGGGTCGCCCACCCCGCGTACATCGCGCTGAAGATGATCGCGACAACGGCGAAGATCGGAATGGTGGGCGGAAGGGTCGCGAACCGCTCGCGGAGCGGGGGCGAGGCGATGGGGCGCCCGAGTTCCGGCCGTGCCGTGCACTGCCCGACGATGAGGGCCGCGTAGATGAGGGCCGACACCGCTCCGGGGAGGAACCCCGCGAGGATCAAGGTGCCGACCGATTCCTCCACAATGATCGCGTAGATGACGAGGATCGCGCTCGGTGGGATGAGGGAGGCGAGGGTTCCCCCCGCCGCCACCACCCCCGCCGCGAGCCTCGGGCTGTAGCCGTTCTCGAGCATGTGCGGGATCGCGACCCGGCTGAACACCGCCGCGGTCGCGGTGCTCGCCCCGGAGACCGCCGCGAAGCCGGCCGTCGCGAACACGCTCGCGACCGCGAGCCCGCCCGGAAACCAGCCGACCCAGGCGCGCGCCGCGTTGAACAGGGCGTGGGTGAGCCCCGCGTGGTACGCGACGAAGCCGATGAGGATGAACATCGGGAGGACGCTCAGCACGTAGTTGACCGATTTCGAATGCGGCACCGTGCCGACGATTCCGGCCCCCGCGTCCCAGCCAATGAGCCAGACCATGCCGACGAGGCCGGCGAGGGCCGCCGCCGCGAACACTCGTACACCGAGAAACACGGTGGCCAGCAGCCCGCCGGTCACGAGGAGGCCGATGGTGAGCTCGTCCATCAGTTGTGCTTCTCCGTAGCGGTCCCGCCGTGGCTGGGCAGGCCCGCTTCATCCGCTTCTCCGGCGAGCCCGGTCTCGATCTCGTGCTGGGCCTGCTCGTCCACGGTCTCGATGAGGGGGATCCCGACCGGCGCCGCGTCGGGGTGCGCCGCGAGCCGGAGGAAGCCGATGAACTGGATGACGAGCCGTACCAGGAGGACAGCGAACGCGACGGGAATCAGGAGCTTGGAGGGCCAGAGGGGGATCTCGATGTCGATGGAGCTGTCGCCGATGAGCCACGCGCGAAGGAAGTGTTCGTAGCCGAACCACGCGAGGATCGCGATGATCCCGATGACCGTGAGCGTGCCGAGGGCCTCCAGGACCCAGAGGGACCGGCCGCTGAACTTCTTGATGATGATCTCCATCCGCACGTGCCCGCCGACACGCTGGGTATAGGCGATGGCGATGAACGCGAACACCGTCATCGCGAACTCGATGACGTCCACGTAGCCCGGCACCGGCAGGTTGATGAGCTTGCGTCCGAAGACCTGGAACACCCCGATGAACATCACCGCGAGGATGACGAGGGCGGCCAGAAGGTTGAGCGCGCTCTCGAACTTGAAGAAACCCTTGTCGGCCGCGTCGAGACCGCGGGCGAACGGCGACCGGTCGCTTGGGTTCGCAGACACGGGAATCACTCCGTATTCAGCAGCAACCCCGCTCCCGAGGCCGGGAGCGGGGCAAGTCCTCGACGATAACGATGGTTACATCGCCGCCTTTGCGGTGGACAGGACGAGGTCCAGCAGCTCCTGCGCGGGGATCTTGTCCTTGTTCTCCTCGACCCAGGCATTCCAGGCCGGCTCGCCCGCGATCCGGCGGAACTCGGCCATCTCCTCTTCGGGGATCTGGACCATCTGGATCTTGCCGCCTTCACTCCACTTCTTCTCGTTCGCGACGTCCTTCGCCTTGTAGGCGGCGTCCATCGCGGCGTACGCACCGTCCTTCAAGCTCAGGAGGAGCTCCTTGTACTGATCGGGCAAGGCTTCCCACGCACCGGTATTGAACACGCTCGGGCAGTTGACCGTGCCGAGGCTCATGTTGGTGGTCACCCAGTCCGCGATCTCGTCGAGCTTGTAGGCGGCGAAGGTGTAGGAGTATGGGAAGCCGATGGCGTCCACGGTCCCGCGCTGGAGCGCGGTGTAGGTCTCCGACGCCGGCATGGTGGACGGGGTGGCTCCGATCATCCTCGCGGCCCGGCCCATCCCGCCGAGTGCCCGCAGGCGCTTGCCCTCGAAATCGGCGACGGACTGCGGCGGGGCGCCCCGACCCATGTACTCGTACTGGGGCAGGATGTTGGACATGTAGATGTACGCGTTCCACTTCGAGAGCGCCTCGTGCGCCGACGGGTGGCTGTATATCGCGTCGTGCACCTTGCGCATCACCCCGAAGTCGTCGAGAGGGAGGAACGGCAGGTCGAGCACGTTGAGCGGCGCGTTCTTGCCCGGGTGGTAGGCGGCGCAGAAGATCGCGGCTTCGAACGCCCCGAGCGAGATCCCGTCGAGGTTCTCCTTGCTCTTGGAGAGCTGCTGGCCGTAGAAGAGCTTGATGGTGAACTTGCCGCCGGTGCGCTCGGCGACCTGGGCGGACGCGTACTCCGCACCCTCGGTGAAGGCCCGGCGCTTGCCCCAGAGCGACATCTTCCAGTGCACTTCGGGGCCATCGACCATCTGGGCGGCGGCGGGGGCGACGCTCGCGGTGAGGCTCACGCCGGCGGCGACCAAGGACGCCGCTGCGACGGACAGGATTGTCTTTCGCATCGTTGATTCCTCTCGTTCGATTGTCTGAGAAGCCCGCGGCTCCCGGACCCTGCCGCCGGATCGGACGCCGGCAGGGCCGCAGGGCGGGCCGCGCGGACGCGACACTAACCGACCCTGCGCCGCTCCGCAATCGGGCGGTGTCGCCGCGTCCCTTCGCCTCGCGCCGCCGCCGGCCATTGCCGTGCCGATGGGACCCGTCGCAGGGCTTCCCTCCCGGCCCGAATGCGGCTACGGTGCCGCGGATTTCTCGCAGGTGGGAGTCGGCCCATGAAGTCTCATGCCCGGGTCGTCGTGATCGGCGGCGGCGTCGTCGGCGTCTCGACGCTGTACCACCTCGCCCGCAAGGGTTGCTCGGACGCGGTGCTGTGCGAGCGTACGGAGCTTACCGCCGGCTCCACCTGGCACGCGGCGGGGCTCCTGCCCCTTTTCAACATGAGCTACAGCGTCGGGCAGATCCACAAGTACTCGGTGCGGCTCTACCCGGAGCTCGAGCGCGAGACCGGGCAGGACGTCGGCTTCCGCCCGGTCGGCAACATCCGCCTCGCGACGAACCGCGACCGCATGGACGAGTACCGGTTCTACGCCGGGGTCGCGCGCACCATCGGGGTCCGCGTCGAGTTCCTGACCCCCGCCGAGGTCCAATCGATCTGGCCGCTCTGCAACGTGGACGGGCTCGTCGGGGCCATCGTGCACCCCGAGGACGGCTACATCCAGCCCGCCGATCTCACCCAGGCGTTCGCCCGCGGCGCCCGCGACCGGGGGGCGGAGATCCACCGGCGCACGAAGGTGACCGCCATCGAGCGGACCGGGGGCGGGGAGTGGCGGGTGCGAACCGACCAAGGCGACATCGTGTGCGAGCACGTGGTGAGCGCCACCGGCAACCACGCCCGACAGACGGGAGCGATGGTCGGTCTCGACATCCCCGCCATTCCCGTCGAGCACCAGTACCTCGTCACCGAACCGCACCCCGACATCGTCGCCCGCCACGAGCAGGGGCTGCCGGAGATGGGGGTCCTGCGCGAATCCGACGCCTCGTATTACCTCCGCGAGGAGCGGGGCGGCCTCCTGCTCGGCCCTTACGAGGTTGGCGCGCCCGCCTGCTTCGTCGACGGGCCATCCGACGATTTCGAGAACGACCTCTTCCCCGAGGACCTCGAACGGCTCGAGCCGCACATCGAGGCAGTCATCCGGCGCGTTCCGGCGTTCGGGGAGGTCGGGCTCAAGCAGGCCGTCAACGGCCCCATCCCCTATACCCCGGACGGGAGCCCCCTCATCGGCCCCGCCTGGGAAGTGCCCAACTTCTGGCTCAACGAGGGCCACAGCTTCGGCGTGACCGCGGCGGGAGGAGCCGGCTGGCAGATCGCGGAGTGGATCGTCGAGGGAGAGCCGTCGATCGACATGATGGGCGTCGACCCGCGACGCTTCGGCCCCCATGCGACCCGCGGCTACCTCAAAGAGAAGAACGAGGAAACCTACGCCAACGTCTTCACCATCCACTACCCGGATGAGGAGCGCCCCGCCGCCCGGCCCCTCAAACAGGCCCCCTGCTACTCGCGCCTGCAGTCGCTCGGGGCGGTGTTCGGCCAGGTCTACGGCTGGGAACGGCCCAACTGGTTCGCCCCCGAAGGGGTGGAGCCGAGGGACGTCTGGAGCTTCCGGCGCAGCAACTGGTTCGAGCACGTCGGGGCGGAGTGCCGGCACGTGCACGAGCAGGCGGGGCTCCTCGACATGAGCGCGTTCGCGAAGTGCGAGGTGTCGGGACCGGGGGCGCAGGCGTGGCTCGACGGCCTCTTTGCGAACCGCATTCCCGCCCGGGTCGGCCGCGTCGGGCTCTGTCACCTGCTTGCCGCCAACGGCGGGGTGCGATCGGAGTTCACCGTGTACCGCGAAGCCCCCGACCGCTTCTACCTGGTGTCGGCGGGAGCGTTCGAGCGCCACGACTTCGATACGCTCCGCAAGCTCTTGCCCTGCGACGGCAGCGTCCGCTTCGAGCCGGCGACCACCCGCTACGGGGTGTTCGTGATCGCGGGCCCGAAGTCGCGCGAGCTGCTCGAGGGGCTCACCGACACCTCCCTCGCCGACGCGGATTTTCCGTGGCTCTCCGGGCGCACCATCGACGTCGGAGCCGCCCACGCGCGGGCGCTTCGCCTCAACTTCGTCGGCGAGCTGGGCTGGGAGCTGCATCACCCCATCGAGATGCAGAACTACCTCTTCGACCGCCTGATGGAGGCGGGGCGGGACCACGATCTGCGCCCGTTCGGGATCCGGGCGATGGACTCGCTTCGCATCGAGAAGTCCTACCGGCTCATTCCCCGCGAGCTCTCCATCGAGTACGCGGCTCTGGAATCCGGACTCAACCGTTTCGTGCATCTCAACAAGGGATCGTTCATCGGCCGCAACGCGCTCGTCGAATGGCAGCAGCGGGGCTTCTCCTGGGCGTTCGCGACCCTGGAGGTGCACGGCGTGACGGATGCCGATGCCCGTGGTTCCGAGCCGGTCTACGCCGGGGGAGAGCTCGCGGGGAGGGCGACGAGCGGGAACTACGGCTGGCGGACCGGCAAGAGCCTTGCGCTCGCGATGGTGCGGCCGGACCTCGCGGTCGAGGGGTCCGAGGTCGAGATCGAGATTCTCGGCGAGCGCAGGCGGGCGACGGTGATCCCGGAATCGCCGTTCGACCCGAAGAACGAGCGCCTCCGGGCGTAGGCTCCACTGCCGCGCGTCGGGCCGTTCCAGCACCGGCACCGGCGCGGGATCGAGATTTCCCTGGCGGTGCGCGTTTGTGCTCGACCGCTACGGCCGCGAACGGACAAAGGCCGGCCGGCACGATCGGCTGGAACCGGAACCGCCTGAACTCGATGATGTGTACCCTGGCCAGACCCTCGACAACGACATGTGTATGGTTGTGAAGGCGAGGAACCGGTGAAAGACTCAACTGAACCAAGGGGCTGAAGATGACCTTCTCTCTCGTCGGCATGTGCCGCCGAACCGGAATGTTCGGCGCCGCGGTTGCCACGTCGAGCATGAACGTCGGCGCCCGCTGCCCGTTCGCCAAGGCCGGCGTCGGCGCGGCCCTCACCCAGCACCGCACGGACGCCCGTCTTGGCCCCCGCGCCATCGAGCTGCTCGACGGGGGCAAGACCGCCCCCGAGGTCGCCGCGTCCCTCACCCGGGGCGATGCGACCATCGGCTGGCGGCAGCTCGCGGTCATCGATCGCGATGGTGGCACCGCCTGGCACCATGGGGACCGGATCAGCTCCACCCACGCGCAAGCGCAGGGTGACGGCTGCTGCGCCATCGGCAACATCATTCGCACCGAAGGCGTTCCCGCTGCGATGGTCGAGGCTTACGAGTCCGCCGCCGGCGAGCATCTCGCCGAACGGCTGCTGCTCGCGCTCGAGGCGGGCCTCGCCGCCGGCGGCGAGCTCAAGCAGATCAAGTCGGCCGCCCTGCTGGTTGTGGACGAGCACCCGTTCCCCCTGGTCGACCTGCGAGTCGAGTTCGACCGCGCGCCGCTCTCCGAGCTCCGCTTCCTGTGGGAGGTGTACCAGCCCCGGATGGAGGTCTTCGTCACCCGCGCCGTCGACCCGGACAGCGTCCCCTATCCCGAGATCTGACGGAAGTGGCACTCACCGCAGGTGCGCGCAGCGGATCACGGGGCGCATCCGTGCCCGGCTCGTCCGGCGGAACGCAGCAGTGGATCGAGTGTTGCATCGCGCAGGCGCTAGCCCGCCTGCTTGCGGCGGATCGCCTCCAGCGTCGTCAGCACGCTCCGGACGTGATTCCCGATCAGCACCTCGTGGTGAAAAGCGCCCCGGATGACCCCGCCGCCGTCCACCACGTACGTAACCCGCGAGGTGCCGAGCCCGAAACGCCGCTCCACGTCATACAACCGCCGTACGGCTCCCCGGGGATCCGATGCAAGGACGAACGGCAAGCCGAGGCGCTGCTCGAAATCGCAGAGCCGGTCCAGGCCGTCCGTGCTGATGCCAAGCACAATTGCATCCGGCGACGCCATCGCGTCGTGCACGTCACGGAAACGCGCGGCCTGCCTCGTGCAAATGGGCGTGCCCGCGCGCGGAAAGAAGAACAGAACGACACTCTTCCCCCGCTCTCCGGACAGCGTGAACGGCTCGCCACTCGTGAGCGTCAGGGTGAAATCCGGAGCCGGCGTGCCGATCCCGAGCATCGTCGTTCCTGCCTGTCCTCGTTCACCATGTCGTTTCCGGCAGCGCGCCGCCTTGCGCTGCCGTCCGGCACGGCGGTACCGCCGCGCGCGCTCGAGGTTTGCCCACGGCGCCCCCGGCTCATGCTACAACTGGCAAGGCTGCGCCTCGGACCGACGAGACATGTTCGAAGCCACCCGCCTTCTCTCGAACTCCCGGCGCGCCGTACCGGTGGCTGCTTCGCACGTTTCGTCCACGAAGCAGCTTTGCAAGTCTGGCTCGACTGTCAGGATGACGGTACCTCAAGTAGTCTAGGCGGTCGGGGCCGCCGAGCTTCGAACCGGCAATCCCGAGACCGCATTTCGGAAGGAGGAACTGCACGATGGCTGGTCAACCCGTACTGCCCAAGGGCTCTCCGCCCCCGCTCGCGCCCTACTCGCCGGGGTTTCGATCCGGCCAGTTCGTGTGCACGGCGGGAATGCTTGCGCTCGATGCATCGGGAAACCTGATCGGGGCCGGCGACGCGGGCGAGCAGACGCGGCAGGTCCTGGAGAACATCAAGGGGATTCTCGAAGCGGCGGGAGGGTCACTGGATGACGTGGTGTACAACATGATCTTCCTCGCGGATCTCAAGGACTATCAGGCAATGAACGAGGTCTACGGCGCCTATTTCCCGGAGAATCCGCCGGCGCGTGCGTGCGTGCAGGCCGGACTCGTCAAGCCCGAGTTCCTGGTCGAGATTGCCGCTACCGCCATCGTCAGCGACTAGCTGGAGGCAGCCGCCGCGAGGCAGCCGCTCGCCGGAAGTTCGCTCGCGATCATGCAGACGGGATGCGACCGGGGCACGGCGCCCGGCCGAGCGCTCAGATCCGGACGTAGACGGTACCGTCCTCGACCTTGACCGGATACGTCCGGAGGCCTCCGTGGGCCGGAGCGGTCAGCGCCCGGCCGGTGGCGATATAGGGCTGGTCGCCGAACCCCGGTTCCTGGATGTAGCGCCGCTCGACAATTTCCCCGAAGCTCGCCCCCGGCTGCATCAGCTCGGTGTTGTGCATCAATTCGTTCCACGCCAGCGTGTAGAGCTTCTTCTGGTAGTCCGTGGGTCTTCCGGGGCCGCAACGAAAGGCGCGCGAGACGTCGGCGCCGTAGCTGAACGGGCCGATCAAGCCGCAATCGAACACCACCAGGTCGCCGGCGCGGATGATTCGCGAGGAGGCTTCCTGCTGCCATGGGTTCGTGCGCTCCCCGGAGGCGAGCAGGCGGTAGTCGAGCCACTCGCCCCGCCCTCGATCAGCGCGGTCCACGTCCGGGCCCACAGCTCCTGCTCGCTGACGCCGCTCCGCAGCCGTTCGCGCATGCGGGTCATTCCATCCTCGTCCGCCGCCAGGGCGAGGTTCATGGCGAGAATCTCTTCCGGCGACTTGATCTTGCTGGGCCTCGGCGAGCGCCGGTGCTGCATCGACCAGCGCAATGCCCTCAGCAGTGGATTCTGGAGGAGATTGGGAGAGCGAGACCGCCCCGGATCGCTCGGAGGCGGACGGAGCGAGACGGTAGGGATGGCTGGGGGACCAGGATTCGAACCTGGGCTGGCGGAGTCAGAGTCCGCAGTCCTACCACTAGACGATCCCCCAAGGGGTTGTGGAACGGAACCTAGCGCTTCGAGTACTGCGGGCGCTTGCGGGCCTTGTGCAGGCCGACCTTCTTTCGCTCGACCTTGCGTGCGTCGCGAGTGAGGAGCCCCGCTCGGCGCAACGTCGGCCGATGGGTTTCATCGTATTCACAAAGCGCCCGCGCGATGCCGAGCCGGATGGCTCCCGCCTGACCGGTTCCGCCGCCTCCACGGACGGTGACCATAAAGTCGAAGTCCTGGGTCCGCTGCGTCTCCTCCAGGGGCTGGCGTACCACCATGCGGGCGGTCTCGCGGCCAAAAAACTCGTCCAGAGGACGCCGATTGACGATGATCCGCCCAGCCCCGCGGCGCATGAACACGCGCGCGGTGGAGGTCTTGCGGCGGCCGGTTCCGTAGCCAAGAAGTTCGGACATGATGGTCTGGCTCGTTCTCTCGGGAGCTGGCGAAAAAGGTCGAAGAATCGGTCAGAGATCCAGGGGCTTCGGCTGCTGCGCGACGTGCGGGTGGGTGGAGCCGGAATACACGTGCAGCTTGCGGAACATGGCCCTGCCGAGCGGACCGCGCGGCAGCATGCCCTTTACCGCAAGCTCGACGACGCGGCCCGGAGCCCGCTCCTGGAGCCTGTCGAAGCTCATCGACCGGAGGCCGCCGGGAAACCCCGAATGGCGATGGTAGATCTTGTCGGACCCCTTGCGGCCCGTGACCTTGACCCGGGCGGCATTGATCACCACCACATGGTCCCCGGTATCGACGTGGGGGGTATATTCGGGTTTGTGCTTGCCGCGAAGACGGGTTGCGATCGCCGAAGCCATGCGCCCGAGGACCTTCTCCCCGGCGTCGACGACGTACCATTCGCGCTTGACTTCCGCTGGCTTGGCGCTGATGGTCGGCATGTTTCGTTCCCGGTGAATGCCGGGACAACGCGTCCCGAGCGAAAGACGCGGGACTCTATTACCGGCGTGCGTGAATGTCAATGACGACGCGACCCAGAATCATCAGGCACAGCCTCGGGGACCGGCTCATTCTCGCCGCGGACCGATTACTCTCCGGGAGCCGCATTCCGAGCCCGGACCGCGAGGCCGTCCGCCCGGCTCCCGGTGGCGGTAGCGGAGGAATCGCGGCCTCGGTCTCGGCGTATCCCGCGGAAGGAATCGAGGAAGGACCGCTCGACGCCCGGGCGCGCCGGTTGTCGGCAAGACTCATGCGGGTCAACCACGCCGGGGAGGTGGCGGCCCAGGCTCTCTATCTCGGCCAGAGCATGCTCGCGCGGGACCCCGGCGTACGCCTCGCACTCGATGCGGCAGCCGGCGAGGAACGCGCTCACCTCGACTGGTGCCGCCGCCGGCTCTCCGAGCTTGCCGCGAGGCCGAGCCGGCTGGACCCCTTCTGGTGGGGCGGCTCGTTCGCGATCGGGGCGGCGGCCGGGGCGGCGGGCGACGCGTCGAGCCTCGGGTTCGTCGCGGAGACCGAGCGCCAGGTGACGGACCATCTCGCCCGCCATCTCCGCCGCCTGCCCCGCAACGACTATCGGAGCCGCGCAATCTGCCGCCGCATGATGGACGACGAGCGCCGCCATGGCACCCGGGCGGTCCAGGCGGGCGGCCGGCGGCTCCCGACTCCGGTTCGGATCGTGATGCGGCTTGCGGCCGGAGTGATGACCGCGACGGCGTACCGGATCTGAGCCCGCTGCGTCCCTGCGTCAGTTTCCGGAGGAGCCGGGGTCCCCGCCCGGCGTGAACATGGGCACCGGAAAGGGGGTCACGTTGCCATGGCCCTTCGCGTCCTCGGCCGTGACGATCTTGTTCACCCCCTGCTTGTCGACCTGGTCGATCCGGATCACCGCGTGCATGGGGATGCAGGTTCGGCTCACGCCGGTGAACTCCGTCTTGAGCCGTTCTTCCGAAGGGTCGATGAGCACCGCCGACCGTTCGCCGAAGATGATGTCGCCGATCTCGATGAAGCCGAAGAGATCGCCCTGGCGGACGGTGTTCGAATACAGTTCGTATACCTTGCCCTGGTTGTGGAAGATGATCCGGTATGTCGGCTTTTTCTTCGCCACGGTCGACTCCGTCCGGTTTCTCGACGTGCGTCGGGGATTCGAGCCTGCGGATTATATTCCACGAAGGTGGGGAGGAACGTGCGGATCCGGAAAGAAGGGAACACGCCGGCCGGGCGGCCGGCCCGGGCCCCGTTCCGGCTCCTCACCGCCCGCCGGCGGCGAATGCGCGGAAGTCGACCCGCACGTCCCGTACCGCCGCACGAAAGAGGCGCTCCCCCGCCTCGGGGTTCGCGCCGGACGGGTCCGAGCCGATGCGTCCGTCCGGGAACCGCCGGCGGTAGTCCTCGGCGTCGCGGAACCTTCCGCTCGGGGCCACTCGCGGTTCGAGGACGGCGGACTTGACCGCCTCCGGATAGGCGAAGTACGAGAGCGATATCTCGCTCGGAGTCGCGTGGCTGCCTTCGATCCCCGCGAAGAGTTCGCGCGAGACCCGGCGCACTTCGCCGCCGTCCCACCAGTTGGTGAGGGCGAGGCGTGCGCGGTGCCCCGTCCGCCCGAGGCTGGCGTGGGCGTAGATCTCGGAGAACGCGGTGTTCAGCGTCGCGATGTTGCCGCCGTGCCCGTTGAGGAAATAGATTGCGTCGAATCCATGCCGGGCCAACGATTCGACATAGTCCGACACGCAGGCGATGAGGGTGCTTGGGCGCAACGTGATGCTGCCGGGAAACGCGAGGTGGTGCTGGGCCATTCCGACACTGATGGTCGGGCCCACCAGGGCGTCCTCCTCTTCTCCTACCGCCCGGGCCACCACTTCGGGACAGATCGCGTCCGTCCCGATGAGCCCGTTCGGCCCGTGCTGCTCGGTCGAGCCGATGGGGACGATGATCGCGGTGCTCCGCTCAAGATATGCTTCCACCTCCTGCCAGGTGCTGAGTTGGAGTTGCACGGGGACTACCTCGCTGCGGCCGGAAATGACAAAACGGATCTGCTCGCCGCCGTCACGGGCGCTGGGCGCCTGACATGAAATGGGCGCGCGAGTGGCTGGCCCGTGCCCTGTGCGCCCTTGATCTGCACGAGTTCGAGGTCATCGAGGTCCAGATCGGCTTTGGCCCGAGCGGGACGGTCGAGAAGGTACGGTGCCGCCGGTGCGGGTATCGCGGCACGCGCCGCGGCCGGGCGTAGCCGCATCGGAGTAACCGCATCAGAGTAGCCGGACCACGGTCCTGGAACGGGTAAGCGTACCAGTACAGCAGAATGCTCACAAAATTTCACGATAAATCAATATCTAAAGATATCTCCGGGAAGAGTCGGGCTGATTCTTGTTGCGTTTCGACCTGCTTCACGCCCATTTCTCTACCAAATTTGCCATTTCCCGGTCTGCGGACGCGACGAGCGATACGGCGCGACGACCCAGTTCGGCGCTGCTCGCTTGCCGTGTCAAAGCCCTCCGCAGGTGAGCCGTCCTGCGTTTAGTATACGGTCGCGCGCCGCTCATCTTCCTACCATGGACGCAGCCGCGTCTTCTTGTGCGACAACTGCAGTCCGCAACCCGGTCGAGCTACCAAGGGCGCTTCTTTCAGGCCTTGGGCGAGGGCGGGCGGCAGAAGGTGCGCGAAGGCAAGTACGTCACAGTCATTGTCTCGGGACTCATTTGCTCCGATTTTCGGACGATGAACGCGTCGCCCTGGATTCCGATGACCGAGTCGAGAACGTCATGTTCCGGTCAGTCCTGGAAACGCCCACGGGATTTCCGGAGGAATCGGCCTCTCTCCTCGCGGTTCGAAACGAGAGTCGCCTCTGGGAGCCGCAGCCTGCCGGCGACCATGTCGGGGCGATTGTCCGTACGGTGTCGGAATCGCCGAGCCGTTGCGGTTCACCGGCCATCGGTCGAAGGGACCTTCGCACGTGGCACGGGTCATCTCGACCCGGAGGTCCGCCGGCGACTCCTGGTTCGGCACTTCGCCAGCTGAGCGCGGCGGATCGAAGAACGTATTGACATCGCGCCGCCCGGCCCCACGTCAGGGTCGAGCCGGGCACGGCCACCGGATCGGCGCGGATGCCCGGACCTGTTCACCAGGAGGGCTTGCGGCATGCTCGGCATCGAAAAAGTGGACCACATCGGCATCCGGGTCAGTGACAAGGGGGCCTCGATTGCCTTCTACGAACGGCTGGGGTTCGAGACGCTTTCCGATACGGGATTCGAGAAGGGTCATCCGGTCATTCTGCGGCATCCTTCCGGGGTTGTCCTGAACCTGCTGGGGCCGAGCAACACCCCGAACGACCGGAACATCCTCATGGACGCGGAGGAGAAGTATCCCGGGATCACCCACGTCTCGTTCAAGGTCGGGTCCATGGAAGCCACGCGGCGGTTCCTCGCCGAGCAGGGGATCCCCCTCAGCGGTCAGTTCTCGTACAAGGACCTGCAGGCAGTGTTCATCCGCGACCCGGACCGAAACGTCATCGAGCTCGACGCCTACGCCGGCGCAGAGCCCGAAGCACGGGGCGGCGGGGAGGCTTCCGGATACGAGCGGCATCCCTGACCGGCGGACCCGTCCGCTGCCAGACCTGCCGTAGCGGGCAAGCGGCGGGGCGTGGAGGCGAAAACTGGAAAGAGCAGAGAGACCCGGTGACCGGGACGCAGGCGGGCGCGGCAGCTCTTGGGGTAGAGGATCGCAGCGACGATTTCCCATGGGGCGAAGTCAATGGATTGAGAAGGGAGAGAGTTCTTCGCCCTCTCGCCGCCACGCGAACCAGCCGTTCACCGGAATGACGCAGCGCCGACGCCGGAATGCCCGCACGCTGCGGCTAGGGCGCGCACGGAGCACCGAGGAAACAGGCGTAGGCCGATACCGTGACAGCGGTGAGCACGATTGCCGCGGCCAACGCCGCGATGGCTATGGGGACGTGGCGCCGCTCCATGTTCCCGCTCCTCGCAGGTTGACGGTCGCGTAGCTGCGAACGGGCTCATGGTCTGCCTTCGGTTCGGTTCGGCTCTTCTCTCGATGCGACGCGTCGTGGCGTATAACGGACTCCGGTCCCAGGCGCCCGGGTCGGAATCGAATCCCGAGCCGCCGTTGAGGATTCCCCTGCCGAATAGACCAACTTCCCTCGAGCCTGCCCCTCGGTGTGGATCCGGGCATTTTTCGTGATCGTTCTTCCCACGGTGACGCCGGAGCTGATCGCGACCGCGATCACGTCGGCGCTGCTCGCGCGGAAGGATTTTCTCCGGGCGCTCAGAATCACGTCGAACGAGGCGGCGCAGACCATCCCCAACGGCAACCTGACCCATATCTCGGACATCGGGATCGAATGAGGATCACTCACCGCGGTCAGCCCGCTCCTCGTCCAGAAGCACATGGTGCGGGGCCTCCCGAGCGGCGTCATACGGGGATAGCGAGCGAACGGGTGCACCTTTACGATCGCATGGGGGAGGTAGACGCGAAGCGAAGACTTGGCATGACGAGGGGCAAGAATCCACATAGCTCCTGGGCACAAAGGTGGTCGTCGCGATGAATCGCACCGTCCTTCGCTTGTGCATCACCATGATGGCCATCGCCGCACAGCAAAACGCGGCTGCAATCATCATCCCTACATTCCTCGGGACCCATGGCTTCGAGGTCGCAGCCATCGGGACCCTGGTTGCGCTGGTGCCCGTCTTTACCCTCGCGGCGCGTTTTCCCGCGGGGTTCATCTACACCCGGACCCGCGCCGGGCGTCTCATGATCGCATCGCTTGCCGGCGTTGCGATCACCAACTGTCTCTTTGGCCACGCGACGACCACGGCTTCGTTCGTCGCGGTCAGCGCCCTCAGCGGCTTGGCCAACGGAATCGCGACTACCGTCTTCCTGTCGCTCTATATCGACGCGTTGCCCGAAGACCAGAACCGCGCTCAAGCGATGGGATACTACGCGGGCTCCATTGCGCTGGGTTTTGCCCTGGGAGGATTTTCCGTAGGCTGGACTACGGACCTCTTCGGCTATCAGAACGGATTCTATTTTTCGGCACTGCTCGCCTTGCTGGCGATGACACAGGTGCCGGCTCTCGCGAAATTGCTTCCCCCGGAGGACGATGCGATGCCGGGCTCGGACCAGAAGATGGGGCCGGGCCAGTTTCGCCGCATGCTCGGCTATCTGATGCACCCGGCGGTCGCCGCCGTGATCCTGGTCGCAATTTTCCTCAACATGGTGCATCGCGTCGTTGCAACCATCTTCCCTCTCTACGGTGTCGAGCTCGGCCTCGGACTCACGGAGATCGGGGCCGTGTTGGGAAGCTACGCCCTGTGCAATGCGATTGTGCGGCCGTTCAGCGGCGGGATCGTCGAGCGATTCGGACACCGAAGGGTGTGCTTTTTCGGGCTTCTGCTTCAGGTTGTCGCGGTCATGTTCTTTCCGCTCGTCGGTGCCGTCGCATCGTTCATCGCGGTGTCGATACTCGCCGGCTCGTTCCGGGCAGTCGTGATGGTCGGAAACACGGTCGGCATGGTCGAGGACATGGGACAGACCCGGTTCAGCCGTGGCGTCGCCTCGGGCGTGTTCAACGCGGCCAACGATGTCGGACACATTCTGGGTCCCGGCTTTGCCGGCCTGGTTGCAGCTTCGATTGGCGTGAAGCAGACTTTCTTTGTCGCGCCGCTTCTGATCGCCGCGGCTTTCGTTGCGACATTGCTGGCCTTCAACCTGTTTCTAGGTAGTGTTCGCGACGAATAGACCGGTTGAGGGCTCGGACCGACGTTTCTGGCCAGAGCGTTG
Organism: Gammaproteobacteria bacterium; assembly: GCA_965223775.1. GTDB lineage: Bacteria > Pseudomonadota > Gammaproteobacteria > HK1 > HK1 > JAJDXW01. The sequence continues at coordinate 1,916,653 of OZ245021.1, forward strand.
TTGTCGTTCGGCTTCCTTTGCTTGTCCAGCACCACGTGACTGAACCACTCCAGGTAGCTCGCGATGGCGCTCAGGCGCTTGTAGTGGTGGCCGGGCGAGATGGCGTCTGAACTGCCCGGGATCCGGAGTGCTTCTTGTCTTAGGTCGGACAGTGGTGCTTGGACACCACGGTGAGACTGGTCCGAGTCCGGGTCGACGCAGCGCTCGGGGAGGGAGACTGCACCGGTACCGCAGCTGAAAGCGAGGTACCGCGCGCCTGACGAGCCTCGTCAACGCGTTCTTCGCTTCGCCCCCGGGGCTGGTCGTGTTCGGGTGCATCCACGTACGCGAGGCGGATTTTCGGCCGACCGAACCTTCCGTGCTCCGATGGTCTCGCAGCCGGGTCGGTGGTTGGACATCCGCTTGACCGCACGCGCTCACGAGGGGTCACGATCTCGGACCGGCGACCTCGACCCAGCGCGCGAATATCGCCGGGCGCTGAAATACAGCGCGGCGTGCCCGCGTGCGTCGTCGACCGGCTTGTGGGTGTGCGGCACGTCGCGGAGCAGCTCCGGCGGATAATCCGGGCGAGCCGTGAAGTACTCCATCTTCAAAGCCGCCTGAACATAGGACGGCACATCCACGCCCGCGCCGACGAAGGGACAACGAATGCGAAAGGGGCCGCGGAAGACGGCGGCGTTGCAGAATCTCCTCAAGTACCAATCGAGCCAGATGCCGTCCATGAGCAGCGGATGGGCAGCGAGGGCGAGTTCGGGTCCGAGTCCTTCCAGCCAGTCGAGGCAGCGCGCCATACCCACGGCAGGCGGCACCGTGTCGCGCCGAACATGCGCCCACGGCTCAGGGTGCGCGCGCCACCAGCGCATCACGTTCTCCGCGCCGCAGGCGCCCTCCAGCGTCTCGAGGTTGGCTTTGAACACGCCGACTTCACGCTCGTCCTCGTCGAATGCCGGAAATCCGAGGCTGAGCATCGAGTTCTCCCCCGGCGTCGGTCCGTCGACCTCGATGTCCAGGAAGCAGTAGATGAGACCCATGCCTGTCTCCCTTTCGACGTCTTCAGCCAGCGCTACGAGAACGGCGCCACCGTCGTCACCTCCAACCTGCCCTTCCGGGAATGGACCTCGGTGTTCGCCAGCGAACGCCTCACCGGCGCGCTGCTCGACCGCATCACCCACCATGTCCTCCATATTCTGGAGATGAACGGCGAGAGCTTCCGGCTCAAGCAGAGCCGGTCACGACGCCGGCGACCGTCCGCATAACCCCCGCTTGCCCCCCGTGGGCCCACAGGCCCCTCCCACGCGCGGGCCAACGCCAGCCGCGCGCAGGGCGCGTCGCCCCGCGCGCGGGTCTTTCCCATGGACTACGGGGACAAGCTGCCACCGAGCCCCTTCCTCCCGGATCCGGTGCGCTGCGAGCCAAGCATCGCCGTCGAGGCGGATGTACTTGCGCTCGGTCCGGTCGAAGCCTGGAATGTCTTCCCACTCGGAGCGAGGGGTGGTCTTTCGCATCGTTCGGTCCTCTCATCCTTCTCGCGCCTGCCGTCGTGCCCTTGAGACCTTGGCGCTCGTTCTTGGCGGCAGTCGAGTTTACTCATGAATTTCCGTCGCGGGGCAGTACCTGAGAGGAGCCGCGAGACGAGGCGCCGCGCAGAGGGTCTCAGGGCGCACCCAGCGCACCTCTTGACCGCCCGCTGCCGTAGCTAGCCTCGCAGTGTGGCCTGTCACCGACCTTGGATGAACGAGTGCCAAGTTTAACTCACCGGGCGTTGCGTGACGCTCCGAGTCGAGGTTCCGGCTTGTCATCTGTCAATGAGAAAGGCAGCACCTGGAAGACTCCGGGTGCTGCCTTTGCGCCGCTTGCGTTCACCTCTTGCCGGTCAAATGCGACACTTTTCGGTGGTGGATCCTAGACCGGAAAGGTCGCCTGAATTTGCACATTCGGGATTCGGTCGTTATTCCAACCGAAACAGGGTGTTAGCCCTCAAACGCTACAAAATCAGGCTTGGTGAACTCAGAACGGAATGTCGTCGTCGATGTCGGGGTCGTTCCCGCCCGCCGGTTGCGTGGAAGCCCGACCGGGTGCCCCTCCCTCGGAAGGTTGCTCCGGCGGCCCGGCGGACTGGTTCCAGTCGTCCCCGTCGCCTCCCGCGCCCCCGCGCCCGCCCAGCATCTGGAGTTCGTTCGCGACGATCTCGGTGGTGTAGCGATCCTGTCCGTCCTGTCCCTGCCACTTCCGGGTCTGGATCCGGCCTTCGATATAGACCTGCGAACCCTTGCGCAGGTATTGCTCCGCGACCTCGGCCAAGCGGCTGAACAGCACCACCCGGTGCCATTCCGTCCGCTCGCGCCGCTCGTTGGACTGGCGGTCGGTCCAGCTCTCGTTGGTCGCGATGCGCAGATTGGTGATGGCGCCGCCGCTCGCGCTGTAGCGGGTTTCGGGATCGGCCCCGAGATTGCCGACGAGAATGACCTTGTTGACGCCTCGTGCCATGCTTCGCTGCTCCAAGTCAAGAAAACGGCTGACCGCCCGTGCCCGCCCCTCCCCGGCGGCGCCGGCCGCTGGCGTCATTGTGCCCCCCCCCCTGCCAAATTGCATCCGGACGAGGAGAGATCGGGCAAGAATCCCCTTGGAGACGAGTCGATATCCTACGCGGTACCGCCGTTGTGGCGCATCGACTAGACTCAGTCGTTTGGATTCGAGCCTCTTCGCTTCATGCACGGCGTACAGTTTCTCCCCGCCGCCGAGCGCTCGGGCGCGGGGGCGATCAGCATCCGCGGTGCGCGGACCCACAACCTCAGGAATGTCGATGTCGACATTCCCCGCGACCGCCTCGTGGTGATCACGGGGCTCTCCGGGTCCGGCAAGTCGACCCTCGCCTTCGACACGATCTACGCCGAGGGACAGCGCCGGTACGTGGAATCCCTGTCCGCCTACGCGCGCCAGTTCCTCTCGGTGATGGAGAAGCCGGATGTCGATCACATCGAGGGGCTCTCGCCCGCCATCGCCATCGAGCAGCCTGCCGGTTCCAGCAACCCCCGCTCGACGGTCGGCACCGTAACCGAGATCCATGACTACCTGCGGCTGCTGTTCGCACGGGTCGGCGAACCCCGCTGCCTCGAACACGACGTCGTGCTCGAGTCGCAGACGGTGAGCCAGATGGTCGACGCGGTCCTCGCCCGGCCGCCCGGCGAGCGCCTCATGTTGCTGGCTCCGCTGGTGCGGCGTCGCAAGGGGGAGCACCACGAGGTCTTCGAATCGCTGCGCTCCGGCGGCTTCGTGCGGGCGCGGGTGGACGGTCGGGTCGTCGATCTCGATCCGCCGCCCCGGTTGGACGGGGCCGTCCATCACGACCTGGACGCGGTCGTGGACCGGTTTCGGGTGCGTCCGGACCTCGGGCCGCGGCTCGCCGAGTCGTTCGAGACCGCCCTCGCGCTCGCGGATGGCCGTGCGGTGGTGGCCGCGATCGCCGCCGAGGGCGGCAGCACCGGCGAGGACCATGTCTTCTCGGTCCGATTCGCCTGCCCCGAGTGCGGCTACTCGATCCCGGAGCTCGAGCCACGGCTGTTCTCGTTCAACAGCCCGGCCGGCGCGTGTCCCGCGTGCGACGGCCTCGGGCGGCAGTCCTATTTCGATCCGGAACGCGTCGTGTCGCGCCCGGAGGTCAGCCTGCCGGGCGGAGCGGTGCGGGGTTGGGACCGGAGCAACGCCTACTACCTCGGGCTCCTCCAGTCCCTTGCCGCGCACTACCGCTTCGACCTCGACCTTGCGTTCCGCGATCTGCCGCCCCATGTCCGCGAGACCGTGCTCAACGGCAGCGGCGGCGAGCCGATCGAGGTCCGATACGGCCGCCGCCACCGCCAAGTCCGCCCGTTCGAAGGCATCATTCCGAACATGGAACGGCGCTACCGGGAGACGGAGTCGGTGCACGTGCGCGAGGAGCTCGCCCGCTACATGAGCTCGCGGCCCTGCCCGGACTGCGGCGGCCGGCGGCTCAACCGGCACGCTCGCTCGGTGTGGGTGGCGGGGAGCGATCTTCCCGGACTCGAACGCCTGCCGGTCGCCGATCTGCGCCGTTTCCTCGGGGCCGCGTCCTTCGACGGTTACCGCGGGGAGATCGCGGGCCGGCTCGTGCACGAGATCGTCCAGCGGCTCGACTTTCTCATCGACGTGGGTCTCGACTACCTCTCGCTCGATCGAGCCGCCGACACGCTGTCGGGTGGGGAGGGGCGGCGAATCCGGCTCGCGAGCCAGATCGGAGCCGGGCTCGTCGGCGTGATGTACATCCTGGACGAGCCCTCCATCGGCCTGCACCAGCGCGACAATCGCCGACTCCTCGACTCCCTGGTGCGGCTCCGCGACCTCGGAAATACGGTCATCGTGGTCGAGCACGACGAGGGCGCGATCCGCGAGGCGGACTGCATCATCGACATGGGGCCGGGGCCGGGCGTGCACGGCGGGGAGGTGGTGGCCCAAGGCACGGTGGGAGACATCATGGCGGAGCCCGCGTCGATTACCGGCCGGTATCTCGCGGGCCGGCTCCAGGTCTCCGAACCACGCCCGCGCCGTTCGCCGGCCGGCTGGATTCGGGTCGAGGGGGCCTCGGCGAACAACCTGCGGTCGGTGGACGCCGCGTTCCCGCTGTCCGTCATGACGTGCGTGACCGGCGTTTCGGGCTCCGGCAAGTCGAGCCTGGTGCACGACACCCTGTACCGCGCCCTGTCGGGCTCCGCCGGCCGGAGGCCGGGTCCGGACGGCCCCGCGCGGCTCGTCGGCGCCGAGCATATCGACAAGGTGGTCAACATCGACCAGAGCCCTATCGGCCGAACCCCGCGCTCGAATCCGGCGACCTACGCCGGGCTCTTCACCCCCATCCGGGAGCTGTTCGCGGCCACTCCGGAGGCCCGCGCCCGTGGTTATGCCCCCGGGCGTTTCAGCTTCAACGTGCCGGGCGGGCGGTGCGAGGCATGCCGCGGGGACGGGGTGGTCCGGGTGGAGATGCACTTTCTTCCGGACGTGTACGTACGCTGCGACGTGTGCCAGGGCCGTCGCTACGACCGGGAAACGCTCGGCGTGCGCTATCGCGGAAAGACCGTGCACGAGGTGCTGGGCATGACGGCGGCAGAGGCGCGCGCCTTCTTCGATCCGATCCCCGCGGTGGCGCGCCGGCTCCAGACCCTGATCGAAGTCGGGCTCGGATACATCGGGCTCGGACAGAGCGCGACCACCCTGTCCGGCGGCGAGGCCCAGCGCATGAAGATCGCCCGCGAGCTGTCCCGGCGCGAGAGCGGGCGCACCCTGTACGTTCTCGACGAGCCGACGACAGGCCTCCACTTCCACGACGTGCGGCAGTTGCTCAGGGTGCTCGACCGTCTCGTGAACCGCGGCAACACGGTGGTCGTGATCGAGCACAACCTCGACATGATCCGGGCCGCCGACTGGATAGTCGATCTCGGTCCGGAGGGCGGCCGGGGCGGCGGTCGGATCGTCGCCGCCGGGACTCCCGAGGCGGTGGCGGAAGCGCCGGGGTCGCACACCGGCCGTTCGCTTGCCCGGATGATCCCGGCGTGGCGGCCTGGGGCGGAACGAGAGGAATCTCCAGAGGAGTCCGTACGGGCATGACTGCGCTCATCTGCGGATCGGTGGCCTTCGACACCATCATGAAGTTTCCGGAGCGGTTCCGGGACCACCTCCTGTCCGACCGGATGGAGGTCATCAGCGTGTGTTTCACGGTGCCGGAGATGCGGCGCGAGTTCGGAGGATGCGCGGGGAATGTCGCCTACACCCTGAAGCTCCTGGGTGGCGACCCGCTGCCGATGGCCGCCGTCGGCCACGACTTCGGTCCGTACGCGTCGTGGATGGACCGCAACCGCATCGAGCGCCGGTTCGTGACCGAGGTGGACGCGTTTACCGCCCAGGCGTTCATCACCACCGACCCCGAGGGCAACCAGATCACGACGTTCCATCCCGGCGCGATGGATCATGCCGACGTCAACTCGGTGAAGGATGCGGGCGGCGTCCGCATCGGGATCGTGACCCCGGACGGCCGGGACGCGATGGTGCGCCACGCGGCCGAGTTCGCCGAGCTCGGCATCCCCTTCATCTTCGATCCCGGTCAGCAGATGCACCAGTTCGGGCCGGATGCTCTCGTGCGCTTCCTCGACCGGACCACCTGGCTTACCGTGAATACCTACGAGTGGAGTCTGCTCCAGGAGCGGTCCGGCCTGGATTCGGATGACATCGTGCGCCGGGTCGAAGCAGCGATCGTGACCCGGGGGGCGGAAGGCTCGACGGTGCTCGTACGCGGACGGGAGGCTCTGGACATCCCCGCGGTGGCGGCTCCGCTGGCGGTGGATCCGACCGGGTGCGGCGACGCGTATCGGGCGGGACTGCTGCTTGGTCTCGAAGCCGGCTACGATTGGGAGACGACGGGCCGGATCGCGTCGCTCGCGGGCGCGATCAAGGTCGCGTACCCCGGGTGCCAGAACCACCGCTTCGACCCGGAGGAGTTCGCCGCCCGATTCCGCGCGGAGTTCGGCTACTCGTTCTGACCGCGGATCGAGGCGAAGTTGCCGTCTTTCGCCCCCGGTCCGTCGGCGTCTCCGTCACCGCCGGCCGTGCCGCTCAGGCGAACTCGACGAAGAACGCCCGGAGATAGCTGGTCTCGGGGAGGGCGGGGTGCACGGGGTGGTCGCGGTCCTGCCCGCCTTCGGCCACCACCCGCGGGTGCAGGCCGAACGGATGAGAGACGCGCGCGATGATCTCAAGGTGCTTCGTCCGCTCGAGGTGAGCCGAGCAAGAGGCCGAGACGAGCCACCCCCCGGGAGCGAGGAGCTGCACCGCGAGGCCGTTCGTCCGCCGGTAGGCCTCGAACCCCTTCGTCCGATCCTTGCGCCGGCGGATGAAGGCCGGCGGATCGAGCACCACGACGTCGAACCGCTCGCCGGCCGACCGCAGCGCCTTGAGCGCCCGCACCGCGTCCGACCGCTCGGCGTGCACCCGGTCCGCGACCCCGTTGCGGTCGGCGTTGCGCATCACGAGCTCGATCGCGTTGGCCGACGAGTCGATGCAGTGCACCTCGCTCGCTCCGCCGAGAGCGCACTGGATGCCCCACGCACCGGTGTAGGAGTAGAGATCCAGCACCCGCCTGCCTGCCACCCGGGAGGCGAGCCGGGCCCGGTTCGAACGGTGGTCGTAGTACCAGCCGGTCTTCTGACCCGTGAGCGGCGCGGCTTCGAAGACGCCCCCGCCTTCCTCCACGGTGATCGTGTCTCCGATCGCGTCCCCGATGATCTCCGTGCTCGCCTCGAGGCCTTCAAGCGCGCGAGCCGGCGTGTCGTTGCGAAGCACGACGGTGCGGAATCCGAACTCCGAGCGGAGGAGGGCGACGACGTCGTCCCGGACCCGCTCCATGCCCGCGGTGGTGACCTGCACCACCGCCACGTCCCCGTAGCGGTCCACGATGAGCCCGGGCAGCGCGTCGCTCTCCCCGAATACCACCCGGTAGTAGGGCGCAGCGAACTCCCGCCGGCGGAGCGCTTCGGCGGCGGCAATCCGTTCGGCGAGGAGGCCGCGCTCCAGCCTCACTCCCGGCTCGCGGCTCACGATCCGGGCCGTGATGAGGGAGTGGGGGTTGGCGTAGGCGCTCGCGAGCGGCTCGCCCCGGTGGTCTCGCAACTCGACGGGCTCGCCCGGCGGCACGCCGCGGAGCCGCGCGCGGCCGACGTCGAACTCGTTGTTGTAGACCCAGGGGTGCCCGGTGCGAAGGCGCCGCTCTTCGCCCCTCTTGAGATAGAGCGGTGTCACGGGCCGGGATTGTACGCTACGCTCACTCGTCTCGGCCGGCTCCGACCACCTTGGCCGGCCCCCAATCGGGAAGGAATTCATGACCTCGCCAGCACCCCGCCGGAACCGCCTGGCCGCGGAGACCAGCCCCTATCTTCTTCAGCATGCGGACAACCCGGTGGACTGGCACTCGTGGGGGCCGGAAGCCCTCGAGCGTGCCCGGCGGGAGAAGCGGCCGATTCTGCTCTCCATCGGCTACTCCGCCTGCCACTGGTGTCACGTCATGGCCCACGAGTCGTTCGAGGACGAGGCCACCGCGGAGGTCATGAACACGCACTTCGTCAACATCAAGGTGGACCGGGAGGAGCGCCCGGATCTCGACAAGATCTACCAGGTGTCGCACCAGTTGCTCGCCCGCCGCCCCGGTGGCTGGCCGCTCACGATGTTCCTGACCCCGGACGACCTGACCCCCTTCTTCGGCGGCACCTACTTCCCGCCGTCGCCGCGCCACGGCCTCCCTGCGTTCCGCGATCTCCTCCTTCGCGTCGTGGACTTCCTCGCCACCCACGCCGGCGAGGTCGCGAGTCAGAACGAGACGTTGCGCGAGGCCCTTGCCCGGGCGGAGCCGAGCGGGGGCGATTCCGCCGCCACCATGAACCCCGAGCCCCTGGAGCGGGCCATGGCGGGACTGCGCCGCGCCTTCGACGCCCGCGACGGCGGCTTCGGAGGCGCCCCCAAGTTCCCGCATCCCACCAACATCGAACGCTGCTTGCGCCGCCACCGCGACCCTCGAGACCTGCACATGGGCGTGCATACCCTCGCCAGGATGGCGCTGGGCGGGATCTACGACCATCTCGGTGGCGGGTTCTGCCGCTACTCGGTGGACGGCGAGTGGATGATCCCGCACTTCGAGAAGATGCTGTACGACAACGGACCGCTCCTCGCTCTCTGCGCTCAGGCGACCCGGCTCGGCGCCGGCAACGAAGACCTATTCGAGCGGACCGCCCGCGAGACCGGCCGCTGGGCGATCCGCGAGATGCAGTCGCCCGAGGGCGGCTTCTACGCGGCGCTCGATGCGGACTCCGAGGGCGAGGAGGGACGGTTCTATCTCTGGACCCCCGATACGGCGCGTGCCGTGCTGGACGAGGAAGAATTCGATGCCGTGGCCGCGTCGTTCGGTCTCGACCGCCCGCCGAACTTCGAGGGCCAGGAATGGCACCTCCACACGTTCGTCGAGCGCGCGGGACTCGCCGCGAAGCTCGGGACCGAGGAGGCCGCCGCGGTGGAGCGGCTCGACCGCGCCCGTGCCAAGCTCTTCGACGCCCGCGCGCCGCGGGTGCGGCCGGGACTCGACGACAAGATCCTCACCTCCTGGAACGCCCTGATGGTGTCCGGGCTGGCGGTGGCGGGGGAGACGCTCGGGGAGCCCGGTTTCATCGATGCGGGCGGGCGGGCGTTCGACTTCCTCCGTGCGAACGCGTGGGTCGACGGCCGGCTCTACGCCGCCTGGAAGGCAGGGAGCGCCCGCTTCCCCGCGTACCTCGACGACCACGCCTTTGTACTCGAAGCGGCCCTGCGGCTCCTCCAGGTCCGCTGGCGGCCGACGTACCTCGAATTCGCCATCGAGATCGCGGACACGCTCCTCGAGCGCTTCGAGGATCGGGAACGGGGCGGCTTCTGGTTCACCGCCCACGACCACGAGGCGCTCATGCACCGCAGCAAGTCGTTCTCGGACGACTCGCTCCCGGCCGGAAACGGGGTCGCCGCAACCTGGCTCGGCCGTCTCGGCCACCTCCTCGGCGAGAGCCGGTACCTCGATGCGGCGGAGCGGACGCTCGCCGCCGGCTGGACCGGGCTCGTGGAGATGCCCCACGCCCACGGGGCGATGCTGACCGCCCTCGAGGAGTTTCTGGATCCGCCGCAGACCATCGTGCTGCGCGGGCGGGGCGAGTCCCTGGAGCGCTGGCGGGTCCGATGCGCCGCGCCCTATGCGCCCCGGCGCTACGTGGTCGCGGTGCCGGAGGACGAGTCGGGGCTGCCCGGGCTGCTCGCGGCCCGCGCTCCGGTTCCCGGCGGCGAAACCGTCGCCTACGTCTGCGAGGGGCACCGCTGCGACGCCCCGATCACCGCCTTCGCGGACCTGGAGGCCGCCGTGCGTCCTCTCGAGGCCGGAGCGGTTTCCCGCGACGGATAGCGTCTCTTCGCGGTCGTTTCGACCGCCACCGCGCCTCCGCCCCCATCGCGCGGCGGCTACTGCGGGATCTTTTCGTGGTTTCGCCGTCGTCGGCCGATGCGCCGCGCGCCGGCCGGCGATGCCGGCAGCCCGCATGCGCCGGCGACGCATCCGCCGGCGGCGGCGCTAGCGGAGCTAGCGGAGCGGCTCCAGGATGCTCACGTAGTTCGCGACCGCGGCTCCGCCCATGTTGAAGGTGCCCGCGAGACGGGCGCCGTCGACCTGCATGTCGCCCGCTTCCCCACGGAGCTGCATCGAGGCGACCACGTGCATGGATACCCCGGTCGCCCCGATCGGATGGCCCTTGGACTTGAGCCCGCCGGAAGGGTTGACGGGCAGGCGGCCGTCCTTTTCCGTCCAGCCTTCCAGGATGGCGCGGGCGCCCTCGCCGGGCTTCGTGAGCCCCATCGCCTCGTACTCCATGAGCTCTGCCATCGTGAAGCAGTCGTGGGTCTCCACCAGGCTCAAGTCGCCGATCGAGAGCTTCGCTTCGCCGAGCGCCTGCGACCAGGCACGGGCGCACCCGTCGAGGAAGGTCATGTCCCGGCGGCTCATCGGCAGGAACTCGTTGACCTGGCTCCGCGCGCGGAACACCACGGCCTTGTCGAGGGCGAGCGCCGTCTCGGTGTCGGCGAGCACCACCGCGGCCGCTCCGTCCGATACGAGCGAGCAGTCGGTACGCTTGAGGGGGCTCGCCACGATCGGGTTCTTCTCGGAGACCTCGCGGCAGAAGTCGTAGCCGAGGTCCTTTCGGATCTGCGCCCACGGGTTGGCGCAGCCGTTGCGGTGGTTCTTGGCCGCGATGCGGGCGAGGGCGTCGCCCTGGTCGCCGTGCTTCTGATAGTAGCGTTGCGCGATGGTCGCGAAGACGCCCGCGAAGCCGCCTTCGATCTCCCCGTCCTCCTTCCGGTAGCTCGCCCCGAGGAGGATGTCGCCGACCTCCGGGCCCGGGGTGTCGGTCATCTTCTCCACCCCGACCACGAGCACGATGCGCCCGCGCTTCGCATCGATGAGATTGAGCCCCTGGTGGATCGCGGCCGAGCCGGTCGCGCAGGCGTTCTCGACCCGGGTGGCCGGCTTGAAGCGGAACCGGTCGTCGGCCTGGAACACCAGGGACGAAGGAAAGTCCTGCGGGGAGAAGCCGTGGTTGAAGAGGCCGACGTAGATGGCGTCGACGTCCTCCGGCTCGACCCCCGCGTCCGCCACCGCGCCGGCGGCGACCCCGGAGATGAGGGACTCGATGTCCTCACCCTCGAGCCGCCCGAACCTCGAATGCGCCCAGCCTACGATGCAACCCGTCATGTCGCTGCTCCCGTGTCGAATTCCCGCTGACGCGCCGCCGTCTTCGGGACGCCCCGGATTGAACCTGGCCGCTAGATGTATCACGCATCGCCGGGGGCGGCAATTTGCCACGGAGCGGCGCGGGGCGGATCCCCCGCGCCGACTGGCCCGTCCCGCTACAGCAGCTTCACGAGGGCCGCGATCGCACCGATCGCCACCACCATCATGGAGCCCAGGCGAAGCGTCAACCGCAGCTCCAGCTCCTTCAGGTCCCGCCTGGTGGCCAGCTTGTCGCTTGTCAACGTCGCCCGTGTCCGCCTACAGCAGCTTCACGAGGGCCGCGACCGCGCCGACCGCCACCACCATCATGGAGCCCAGGCGAAGCGTCAACCGCAGCTCCAGCTCCTTCAGGTCCCGCCTGGTGGCCAGCTTGTCGCTTGTCAACGTCGCCCGTGTCCGCCTACAGCAGCTTCACGAGGGCCGCGACCGCGCCGACCGCCACCACCATCATGGAGCCGAGGCGAAGCGTCAGGTCGTGCTTCAGCCGCAGCTCCAACTCCTTCAGATCCTGCTTGGTGGCGAGATTCTCGTTTATCAACGTCGCCTGTGTCCGCGCCAGCACCTCAGCCTGTTGCTCCGGCATTCCGGCGTCGGTCAGCTCCTTCACGAACGCGTGGGTATCGAAGACGATCGAGTCCATGATTTCTCCATGTGCACGAATCCTGCACCTGATGGCATTGTAGCGCCGCATCCCGCGTTCCGTGCAACCGGAGCTCCCCTCGGGCCGGACGGAGCGTCCGCGGGCGGGAATCGACTATCATCCCGGCTCAATGGAGAGGCCGCCTTCCGAGCCGACCCCGCTCGCCGACAGTGCTTACGTATCCCGAGATCGACCCCATCGCCATCGCCATCGGGCCGGTGGCGATCCGCTGGTATGGCCTCACCTATGTCGCCGGCATCGGCCTCGGATGGTGGCTCGGCCGGCGCCGAGCCGCCCGCGACCCGTGGCGCGGATGGACGCCCGAGCACGTCGACGACCTCGTGTTCTTTTTCGCGCTCGGCGCGGTGCTCGGCGGACGCATCGGCTACGTTCTGTTCTACGATCTTTCCCGTTTCGTCTCCGATCCCCTGGTCGTCCTGCGGATCTGGGAGGGCGGCATGTCCTTTCACGGCGGGCTTCTCGGGGCGATTGCGGCCGCGGCATGGTTCGCTCGCCGGCACGGGCTCGGATTCTTCCCGGTACTGGATTTCCTTGCCCCCCTGGTACCGCCCGGGCTCGGAGCCGGGCGCATCGGGAACTTCGTCAACGGCGAGCTGTGGGGCAGGCCGGCGGACCTACCATGGGCGATGGTCTTTCCCGGCGCCGGGTCGCAGCCGCGTCATCCGAGCCAGCTCTACGAAGCGGCGCTCGAAGGGCTCGCCCTCTTCGCGATACTGTGGTGGTTCTCCCGCCGTCCCCGCCCCCGGATGGCCGTGTCCGGGCTGTTCCTGGTCGGCTACGGAGCCGCGAGGTGCTTCGTCGAGTTCGCCCGCGAGCCCGATGCGCACATCGGTTACCTCGCGCTGGGCTGGCTGACCACGGGCCAGCTCCTGTCGGCGCCGATGCTGCTGCTCGGTGGGGCCATGCTGTGGTGGGGCAAGCGCGCACGCGATGAAACAGTATCTTGACCTGCTGGCCCGCGTGCGCCGCGAAGGCGTGCGCCGGCCCGATCGTACCGGCACCGGTACCCTCGGTCTCTTCGGCCACCAGTTGCGTTTCGATCTCGGCGAGGGGTTTCCCCTCGTGACGACCAAGCGGGTCCACTTCCGCTCCGTGGTGCACGAGCTCCTCTGGTTCCTCTCCGGCAGCACGAACGTCGCCGATCTGAGGCGTCACGGGGTGACCATCTGGGACGAGTGGGGCGACGAGAACGGCGAGTTCGGACCGGTGTACGGCCGGCAGTGGCGTTTGTGGTTTACTTTGATCTTCAACCGCTTCGGGCGCGTCCAACTGTTACCAACTGTGACACCCAATCACTTTTGACAACGTATCCCACTACAACCGCGACCGTAGCGCTTCGCGCGAGGAATGTCATCCAATTCGAAGATGCGACGCCGACGCGTATGCTGTCCCGGACGACAGCAAGGACCAAGGCCCAACGGTCCGATGCACGCGATCGGCAGCAAGAATCACATCGACAAGGCAACACGAGGGCGGCGCCACTACAGGCTCTCGAAACCGGGATCTCCAAACCCCGCCTGCGCAGGCCCGACACCCAACACGGCTCTTGCCGCCCTGCGCGAACAGCCTCAGACGAGAGACAAACCATGAACCAAGGCGCACAACCACGACACCCCGAGTACCAGTACCTGGACATCCTCCAAGACATCCTCGACCACGGCGACAAGCGCATGGACCGAACGGGCGTGGGCACCCTTGCGCTGTTCGGCCGCCACATGCGCTACGACGTGTCGAAGACGTTCCCCGTCCTGACCACGCGGAGAATCTACTGGAAGACCGCAATCAAGGAAATGCTCTGGATGCTCTCGGGGAGTACAAATATTCGGGACCTCCTCCAGCAGGACGTCCATATCTGGACCGACTGGCCATTGGCGAAGTACCGCGAAGAAACCGGTGAGGACATCTCACAAGCGGAGTTCGAAGCACGGGTCCTTGGCGATCAAAGGTTCGCTGAAGAACATGGCTCCATCGGGAGAACCTACCAAGCGCAGTGGAGGGACTGGTGGTGTCCGAGGCGGCAGAAAGGAATCGACCAGATACAGATCGTGGTCGATCAGATCAAGTCCGATCCCACCAGCCGACGCATACTCTGGGAAGGGTGGAACGTCGCCGAACTCGACCTGATGGCGCTCCCACCCTGCCACAAGACCTACCAGGCGTTCGTATCCGGCGACGGGAAACTGAGTCTGGCGCTCTGCCAGAGGTCCGCAGATTCGTGCATCGGCCTGGCGAGCAACCAAATCGGCCTCGGACTTTTGGTGCACATGCTGGCAAAGGAAGCCGATCTCGAGCCAGGCGAGGCCATCTGGTACGGCATGGACGTGCACATGTACCTGAACCACATCGACCAAGCGAAGGAGCAACTGTCGAGAACGCCCAGACCATGGCCGACGCTTCGGATCAAGCGAAAGGCCCCCTCCCTCTTCGACTACACGATTGACGACTTCGAGCTCAAGGGATACGACCCGCATCCGCCGATCAAGCTACCGATCGCGGTCTAAGGCGATCTTCGACCTCGACCTGCACCTCATCCCGCATCGTGGCCGCGAACCCGCCCACTACCACTACGACGTCCGCTTCCTCGTCCAAGCAATGGTAGACCGGTTCCGGGTGAGCGAGGAGTCGTGCGCTCTCGCCTGGGTGCCGGTGGAAAGGGTCGGCGTGTTCACCAACGACGAATCCGTGCTTCGGATGGCGCGCAAGTGGCAGGCGCGGAGAGGGGTCGGGAGCTGCTCGAGCACGCGGCGGCGAACCGCCCCGAGCGTGGCCCCGGGGCACGGGAGAATACGGAGAGGGCAAACGAGGCGGGATGAAAAATCCCGCTGCGCCGCCAGTCACCAGTATGATGGAATCCGAACAGCTCCTCGAGCGCTTTCTGAGGCTCCAGATCTGGACCGCCAACGGGCAGCGGGCACCGCATAAGCCCCTCCTCGCACTGTGGGCAATCGGACGCTGCCTGCGGGGTGAGGAGCGTCTTGCGCCCTACGAGGAAGCGGACCGGGCGCTCACGACGCTGCTGCGGGCGTTCGGCCCCCACCGGAAGTCGATCCATACGGAAGCGCCGTTCTGGCGGCTGCAGGGGAATGGCGTCTGGGAAGTGCGCGATGCAGATCGGGTGAACCTGACTTCCAAGGGGGACGCCCACAAGAGCTCACTGCTTGGGAACGATATCCACGCCGGGTTTCCCGGAATCGGTCCAGGCCGCCCTTCGGGCTGACGAGGCGCTCGCGGAAAGGATCGCCCGCGCCCTCGTCGACGCGCACTTCCCGGCGACCATTCAAGAAGAGGTGCTCGAAGCGGTCGGCATCGAGGCGAGGTACGAGCACTCCCACCGGAAGAAGCGAGACCGCAGTTTCAGTGCGAGGGTGCTATCGGCCTATGGTCACGCATGTGCGGTCTGCGGCTTTGCCGTGCGGCGGGACAACGAGCCGGTGGCGCTGGAGGCCGCGCACATCAAGTGGCACGAGGCTCGCGGGCCTGATCTGCTGCGCAACGCGCTCTCGCTTTGCGCCCTTCACCACCGTCTGTTCGACAAGGGGGCATTCACGGTGTCACCAGGCAGGCTGGTAATCGTTGCGAGAAACGTGAGGGGGAGAGGATTCGAGGAAACACTGGGACGCTTCGAGGCGAGACCGCTGTCAGCGCCAGCAGAGCGGCAGGATGCACCAGATCCCCGGTTTACCGCCTGGCATGCCCGCGAGGTGTTCGGTTCCCCAAGGCACGCGGGAGCGGCACTGGTCGGAGTCCAGGCTGGCTGCTGAGCACCCGTTGACCTGGCCAGCCAGAAGGTCCCGGTCATGAATCGTGACCCCGCGACCTTTGCATCATTTCTCCCCAAACTGCCCCTCTCATCCGCCTCCAGTCGTCACGATCATCGTAGACCCGCCGGAGCTCGTCTTCCGCCGGCTGCGGTCGCTCGCCATGTCTGCGTTCCCACTTCATTCTCGATACATACTTCGCCCAAGCCTTCTCGTAGATGGTCTCGGGAAGGTGCTTCTTGTTGGCGCACTCGACGAATCGGCGCTGGGCCTCGGTCGCCGGTCGACGCCTGCCGGTTGCAAGGGCCGTGAACTGCCGACCGTAGCGCTCCAGGATCGCGAGTTCGCCGTGCGTAAAGGCTTCGCGTGAACACTGGATCTCGAAGCGGGGCATGTCGGGTATGGGACTCTCGGAGTCGCTCGTCGCAGTGTACGGGAAGAAGGTCGCGAGAAGAGCGGGCCAAGGGGACGACCAGAGGCGACGAACCCCGGGGCCGGGCGGGGCCGGGCCGATGAGCGGAAGTAAATCGGAGACACTGCGATGCGTTGCAGGTCTTGGGGACGAGTCCGATGCGGGGTGGAACTGCAATGAGGCTCAGGGTGTGGGCGGAGCACCCGGCCTAGCCCGTACCACCCGGTGACCCCGAAGGGTGCAGCTTGCCGCGCTTGGCGTCGCGCGAATGACCATGCTTGGCCAGTGGGCAGCAACGTCCTTCCAGGTAGACCGAGGTCAGGTCGTAGAGCACCAGCGCGCCGTCGTCGAGATGGCGCTTGGCCAAGCGTCGCTCGATGGCGTCCTGGCGTTCGAGCAGCCAGTCCATGGCCGCGTAGAGATCGTCCTCGTTGCAGTTATTCAGTGCGAGCGTTTCGGCCAGCGAGTCGCGCGCGGTTTCGTGCGTCAGGCCCCGGGCGGTGGCCAGTTTCGACCCGGGGTCGAGGATGCGCGCGACGATGAGGGCCAGGACCCGGTCGCGCTGCGCACAGGGCTTCGAAGCGATGGTGCGCTGCAGTCGCAGCTTGCGCAAGGTGCCGAGCACGGCGGCGACATGACCGTGCGGCACGGAGCGCACGATGTCGAAGGCGTCAGCGAAGCGGGCGACGGCGACGCCGCCGTTGAGCAGGGTTCGCAACCCCTGCACGAGGGCGGGGGACCACTTGGTGAGGTTGGCCAGGGTACGCTTTTTGACCTTGCCGGCGTCGCGATAGGATTCTCGCAGGAGCACGGCGGGGGGTGAGTTGCGATTGGGGACGGATTCGATGTACATGGCTACTGGCTCTAGCCATATAGGAACTATTTGTCAAACAAAGATAAGCAATATACGTTATTTTACATGGCTACTATTTCCGTTCTGAGAAACCGCATCGATCCAATAAAATCAATCTGTTGAATCGAAACCCGGCGCAATCCCAAGGGGAAGTTCGGGCTAGCGAACGGTGAGGTTGCGCGGCGTCGAGGTGACGACATCGCAGCCGGTCGCGGTGACCACGACCGTGTCCGACAACACGTAGTCGCCGACGTCGGAGTCGTTGAGCCAAGTGATGAGATGGAGCACCATCCCCTCGCGGATCGCGACGGTTCCGTTCGGCCGCATCCCGACCACGATGCTGCCGCCTACCCAGCTGGGCGGGAAGCCGATGCCCAGGGTATAGCCGCAATGGGGGCGATGGGGCCCGGGATGACCCAGCGCCCGATCGACTACGCCCTGCCAGGCGGCATAAACGTCGCCTGAAACGGCGCCCGGCTTCAGCGCCGCGACCGACGCCTGGAATGCTTCGAGCGCCACCGGCTCGGCCTGGATTGCGCGCGCCGGCGCCCGGCCGATGTAGATCTGCCGGGTCATCGGGGCGTGATAACGCCGCGCGCACCCCGCCAGTTCGACGAACAGAGTGTCGCCGTCGCCCATGATACGGTGCCGCCAAGTCGTATGAGCCTGGGAAATCGCCTCGTTGGTCCGGATGAAGGGCACGAAACCGGGCAACTCCCCGCCGGCGCCGATCATGGCGCTATAAGCGGCGACCGCCACGTCCGTCTCGTTGACCCCCGAGCGCGCCGATTCGATGGCGGCCGTCACCGCGGCGTCCGAGATCGCGGCCGCCTGTCGGGTGCAGTCGATCTCGAGGGGCGATTTGTAGAGCCTGAGGTCTTCGACCAGACCGGACGCCTCGACCCAGTCCGCGGACGGGAGCGCGGCTTGAGCTCGCTCCGCGATGCCCGGCGGAAAGAACATGTGATCCTTCTCGATTCCGAGCCGCGCCGAATCCAGTCGTGCCGTCCTCAAGGCCTGGACCACCGCATCGGCGGGGTCGTCGTCCTCGCCGAATCCGATGTGCCGCGCCTGCCGGACCTGCGCGGCGATCGTCACCTCCTCGTGGGCCCGCGCCACGACCAGCGCCTCGCCGTCCCGCGGCAGGACGAGCATGGTGAAGGCGAAATATCCTTGGTGACTGAGACCGGCCAGGTAGTAGATGTTCTCCGGGCTGGTGATCAGCAGGGCATCGAGGTCGCGCTCGGCCATGGCCCGCCGGGTCGAGGACCAGCGCGACGCATATTCCGAATCGGGGAAGAAGGGCTCGTGGGTCATGTCTTGGCTCCCGTGTCGCGTCCCATTGAACGGCGATCGATCATGCCGCCTCGAACTCATGGGCGGCGTCCATGAGCCAATTCCACAGGTATTCCGCCCAGATTCGCGCGCAGATGATCTCGTAGGCGAGGTCTTCTCCGGGTCGGTGTAACAGGACGCCGACCTGCGCGAAGCGAGTCTGCGCGCAGTGCCCCGGGGTGAAAACCCGCCGGTCCACGTCGATGCCACAGGATTTCCACAGCAGGTCCGGCGCCCGGGGACCCGACAGGCGAATCCCGACCCGCGCCTCGCCGACCGGCGTGAAGAACAATCCGGACCCCTTGAGGGCGTCGCGCAGTTCGTCGTCGTCGGAGGACTCCGTCGTGACAAGCCATTCGGTGGTCCGGAGCCAGAAGGCCGCGCGCGCGCCGTTCGTCGAAACCCGATTGGGCGTATCGGGCGGTTCGAACCCCAGGACAGTGCGGAAATTCCGGAGAAACTCTTCGTCGTCGCGGCGACCGCGAACCGCGAACTTGGGCTGGTAGCCGGCGTCGGCGAAGGCTACCGCGCCGCCCGCGGTCTCATGGGCCCGCGCGCCGAAGGCCGCCATGGCGCTTTCCCATTTCAACGCCTCAGCCATGCAGGCGCGCTCCTTCCGGGTCATAAAATCTGGGTTGGGTCACCTGGGCGCGGGTGGTCTTGTCTCCGAGAAACAGCTCGACCGTATCGCCGATCCGCTCGCGCCCCTCCTCCAGAACGGCCAACGCGATCGAGCGGTCGAGGGTGTGGCTGTAGCAGGACGACGTGACGAATCCCATATGCGGAGACCCGTGGGGGATCGCGCGAGGGCCGGGGACGATGTGGCAACCCAAAGGGATCACCTCGTCTGGATTCTCCGTCAACAGCCCGACGAGCTGTTTGCGACCCTGGTGGAAGAAGGGGCGTTCGAGGGACCGTTTGCCGATGTAGTCGGACTTCTTCCTGCTCAGGATCCAAGCCATGCCCAGGTCATGGGGTGTCGTATCGGTATCAGTGTCCTGCCCGGGGAGAATGTAGCCCTTTTCGGTTCGCAAGATATCCAGGGCGTCGCCGCCCACCGGCATGATCCCCTCGGGCTCGCCCGCCGCCATCAGGGCCTCGCAGACCGCGCGGCCGTAGCCCGCCTGGACGTTGACCTCGAAACAGATTTCGCCGGTGAAGCTGACCCTGAGGATGCGCGCCGGAACGCCGGCGACCTGGCCCTGCCGCAGGGACATGTGCGGAAAGGCGGCCGGCGTCAGATTGATGTCGGTCCCGACATTCGCCAGCACCCGCCGTGCCTTGGGTCCGGCCAGGGTGATGCTCGCCCACTGGGCTGAGACGTCGGTCACATAGACGTCCCAGTGCGGCCACTCGCACTGCAGCAACTGCTCGAGCCAGTCGAGCACCGTTTCGACCCCACCGGTGCTGGGGCACATGTGATAGTGGTTCGCTTCCAAGCGGGCCGTGACGCCGTCGTCGAGGATGGATCCGTCCTCGGCGAGCATCACTCCGAAGCGGACGCGGCCGATTTCGAGGCTGTCCCAGGCGTTGGTGTAGACCATGTTGAGGAGCTCGAGGCTGTCGCGTCCCTGAATGTCGAGCTTGCCGAGCGTCGAGGAGTTGGCGAGCCCGACGCCGTTACGCACGGCTAGGCACTCGCGCTTCACGGTGGCCTCCATGTCCTCGCCCTCGCGCGGGAAGCGGCTCGGGAAGCTCCATCTGCCTCCGGCCTCGAGGACGGCGCCCTGCTCGACCAGCCACGGGGAGAGGGGCGTCTTGGCCTCCGGCATGACGAGCTTTCGCGTGTCGCGCCCGGCGATGACGCCGAAGGAGACCGGCGTGTAGGGCGGGCGGAAGGTCGTGGTCCCCACCGCCTCGATCGGATCGCCCCTCTCCTCCGCCAGAATGGCGAGCGCCAGGACGTTGCCGGTGCGTCCCTGATCCACGCCCATCCCGGTCATCGTATAGCGCTTGGCGTGCTCGACCGAGGTGTAGCCTTCACGTGCCGAAAGGGCGATGTCAGAGTCGGTCACGTCATTGGTGATGTCGACGAAGCGCTTTGCGCCGCGGCGCCGTGCCGGGATTCTCCACAGGGCGAGGGGCGCCGGATCCTCGCTTGGTGTGGCGGCCAACGCGGGTGACGCTTCCGAGCCGGCGAAACCGGCCGCGCGCGCCGCCTCGGCACCGGCGGCGAAGCCGTCCGCCAGCACCTGGTCCAGAGCGAAGGTTCCCCTGGCCGCTCCGGCGACCTGCGGCGCCCGCGCCGATTCCTTCGGAACGAAGGCGGCCAGGTTCGGGTCGAAACGCAGCTTTCCGCCCGCCTGGGAGAAGAGGTGAACCGTCGGGTTCCAGCCGCCTGAGCAGGCCAGCAGATCGCAGTCCAAGGTTCGCACGCCGGCGCCCTCGTCGATTTGCCCCCCGGCGACCGTGGCAAGGGCTGCGACCTCCACGCCCCGCAGACGCTTGCGGCCGCGCGTGGCGATTACGGCGTGACCGCTCAAGACTTCGATGCCACGGGCCCTTGCCGCCTCGACCGCAGGGCTCGCGGAGTCCGGCCGGAGATCGACCACGGCACCAACCGCGACCCCCGTGTCCGCGAGATCGAGCGCCGCCCCGTAGGCGGTGTCGTTGTTGGTGAAAACGACGGCCCGACGGCCCGATAGGGCGGCGAATCGGTTCGCGTAGGACTGAGCACCGGAGGCGAGCATCACGCCGGGTCGGTCGTTGCCGGCGAAGACCAGCGGACGCTCCAGGGCGCCTGTCGCGAGCACGACCTGGCGCGCCCGCACCTTCCACAGCCGGTGGCGCGGCGCATTGGACGGCGCGTCGGCGCCCAGATGATCCGTGACGCGTTCGGAGAGGATCAGATAGTTGTGATCGTAGTAGCCGAAGGCGGTGGTGCGCGTCAGCAGAATCGCGTCGTCGATGCCCGCGAGCTCCGCGACCGTCTCCGCCACCCAATCCATGGCGGGCCGCCCGTCGATCTCGACCTTCCGGGACAGCAGCGCGCCGCCCATCTCGCTGTCGTCCTCGACCAGCAGCACGCGCGCCCCGCTCCGGGCCGCCGACAGCGCGGCGGCAAGCCCGGCGGGGCCGCCCCCGACCACGGCGACGTCGGTATGCGCCCAGCGTTTCTCGTAGCGGTCAGCATCGGCCTCCACCGGGGATCTGCCCAGGCCCGCCGCAGTCCGGATGTACTTTTCGTAGGACATCCACAGGCTGGCCGGCCACATGAAGGTCTTGTAGGCGAAGCCCGCCGGCATCAGCGAAGAAAACAGGCTGGCGATGGCGCCGAAGTCGAAATTCGCCGAGGGCCAGCAGTTCACGCTCCTGGCTTCGAGGCCGTCAAAGAGCTCGACCCGTGTGGCGACGCTATTGGGGGTGTAGCGTGTCCCGCCGCCGAGATCGACGATGGCGTTCGGTTCCTCGACGCCCGCGGCCATGATCCCCCGCGGCCTGTGGAACTTGAAACTGCGCCCGACGACACCCACGCCATTGGCGACGAGAGCCGACGCCAGGGTGTCGCCCGCATGCCCGGTCAGGGCCCGACCGTTGAATCTGAAGCTCAAAGTCCGGGTTCGGTCGATCCGCCCACCCTGTTCGCACCGCATGGCTTGATCGTTCAAGCCAAGTCCCCGGGTCTGTCTCGGCTGATTGGCAGGACTCGCTCGATGTCGTGGGTCACGGTGTCGCGGACGACGACGAACCAGGTCCGGCAGCCGAAGGCGTGATACCAGCGTTCGTGATGAAGCCCCTTCGGGTCGTCGCGATAGTAGAGGTATTCGGCCCACTCCGCGTCGCTCAAGGCCGAGGGGTTCTCGGGCCGCGGCAGATAGGCCTGGCCACCGTAGCGGAACTCCCGCTCCTCGCGTTCGCCGCAGAATGGGCAGTCGAGCAGAAACATGCGCCGCTCGCTATCTAGTGGAACACGCCCGCCGAGCGCGCCTCGTCGACGAGCCTTCCGCTCGCGAAGCGATCCAGTCCCAGGGCCTCGATGTAGGGGTGCGGGGAATCCTTCGCGATGGTGTGGGCCAGGGCCTGGCCCGCGGCGGGGGCCGCCTTGAAGCCGCCGGTTCCGAACCCGCAGTCGATGTACAGGCCCTCGATGGGCAGCTTGCCGAGAATGGGCGCGGCGTCCGGCGAAACGTCGACGCATCCGCCCCAGGTTCGCATCATCCGCACGCGGCTGAAAGCGGGAATGAGGTCGAGCAATCCCGTCACCGCGCTTTCGATGACTTGAAAGCTTCCCCGCTGGGCGTAGGAGGTGTAGGGGTCCCGCGCCGCTCCGATGACGAGCTCGCCCTTGTCCGATTGGCTGACGTAGACGTGGACGCCCGTCGATGCCGCCGCGCTGACCACCGTCCGAAGAGTCGGCTTGAGGGGTTCGGACACCCAGGCTTGCAGGGGATAGCTCTCGATGGGCAGGCGTATGCCCGCGCGCTGCGCCAGAACGTTCGAATGGCCGGCCACCGCGATCGAGACCTTCGGCGCCCGGATGACCCCCTTGGTCGTCTCGACTCCCCGAATCCGGCCTCCTTCGACGATGAAGCCGGTAACTTCGCACTGCTGAATGATGTCGACCCCGCGATCGTCGGCGGCGCGCGCATAGCCCCAGGCCTGCGCATCGTGACGAGCGATCCCGGCCCGTTGCTGGACCGCCCCCCCGACGATCGGAAAGCGGACATCGGGAGAGATGTCGAGGAGCGGCTCCATGCGCTTGAGTTCTTTCGGCGTGCAGATTCGCATGGGAATGCCGTAGAGGGCCATCGCGTTTGCGCGGCGCCGCTCGGCGACCAGGTCGTTCTCGGAGAAGCAGAGCAGCATGGCGCCGCGCTGGCTGAGCATCTGATTGAAGTTCAACTCCTGGGAAAGTTGCTCCCAGAGTTTTAGCGAGTGCTCGAACAGGAAGGCGGTCTCCGGACGAAGGTAGTTCGAGCGGACACCCGCCGTGTTGCGCCCAGTGTTGCCGCCCCCAAGCCAGCCCTTTTCGAGGACGGCGACCTTCGTGATCCCATGGTCCTTGGCCAGGTGGTATGCCGTGGACAAACCGTGCCCGCCGCCCCCGATGACGATGACATCGTAGCTCGACTTCGGTTCCGGGCTGCGCCAGGCTCGCGGCCACTTCTCGTGGTAGGACAGCGCGTTCCGCGCGAGACTGAAGATGGAGTATCTTTTCATCGCGCCCCCATCACCGCTGCCGGGCCGCCCAGGCTTCGAGTCTGTTGACGACCCGGGACAGCGGAAAACAGACCACCAGGTAGCAGGCGGAAGCGACGAGATAGAACGGCATGCTCTTGTAGGTCGCCAGCGAGCCCTTGCTGGCCTCGCCCATGAGCTCGGTCAAGCCGATCGTGTAGGCGAGCGCCGTGGCCTTGATCATGAGAATGCCGTGGTTCGTGAGCGGCGGCAGCATGTAGATTAGCGCCTGCGGCAGAACGACCCGTCCGAAGATCGCGGGGGTTCCGAGGCCGAGGGCGCGACCCGCTTCGATCTGCCCCCTGTCGACGGCCTCGATGCCGGCCCGCAGGATCTCCGTCGCGTTGGCCCCGCCGACGATGGCGAGCCACAAGGTTGCCGCCGCGAAAGCCGGAATCAGGACACCGTACTGAGCCAGCCCGAAATAGATGAGAAAGATGAGGAGGAGTTCGGGGGTCGCGCGCACGACATCCACGAAGCCGATCGCCATGGCCCGAACCGGGCGCGGGCCCCAGAGCCGCAGAATGGCAACCACCAGACCCACGAGCAGCGACGTGACGATCCCGGAGACCGCGAGTTGCAGAGTGACCAGGAAGCCGCGGGCCATATGCGGCGCGTAGAGGATCCAGATTTCGAAATAGTTCATCGCGCCGGCGCCTCAGGATTGCGTGCCGATCGCCGATTCCCGGTCGAGGATGCGCCTCAGGAAGACGCGCGTCCGCTCCTCTCGCGGTTCGGCGAACAGTTGACTGGGCGGACCGTTTTCGATGATGCGCTGATCGGCCATCATCACGATCTCGTCGGCGACCTCGCGGGCGAAACCCATCTCATGGGTCACGATGATCATGGTCATCCCGTCGTTCGCCAGTTCCTTCATCGCGCCCAGCACCTCTCCCACAAGTTCTGGGTCCAGCATGGAGGTGACCTCGTCGAACAGCATGACCTCGGGTTCCATCGCTAGCGCCCGGCAGATGGCGACCCGCTGCTGCTGCCCCCCCGACAGATGGCGGGGATAGACGTCGGCCTTGTCCTGGAGCCCGAAACGCGAGAGCAGGGCGTGGGCCCGTTCGTCGGCCGTCTTGGCGTCTAGCTTCCCGGTGCTGCGCGGCGCGAGCGTGAGGTTTCGGTGAACCGTCAGGTGCGGGAACAGATTGAAGCTCTGGAACACCATCCCCACCCGGCCGCGAGTACGCGGCAAGGCGGCGTGCATGCGCGACCGGTCTCCCGGCGTCATCTCGCGCTCGCCGACAAGCCTTTCTCCGAACACGTCGATCGTTCCCGCCTCGAAGGGCACCAGGTAGTTGATGCAGCGCAGCAACGTGCTCTTCCCCACGCCGCTCGGCCCGATGACGGCCACCACGGCTCCACGGCGCACGGTCAGGGACACGTCGTCGAGCACGGTGCGTGAACCGAAGCTCTTGCTGAGCCCTTTTACGTCAATGACGATATCGGTCGGCAAATCGCTCCAGCCTCCTCGCCGCGAAGGTAACCGGCAGAACCATCGCCAGATAGATGATGCCGGCGAGCGTCAGGAACTCTATCGACCGGTAGGTGTCGCTCGAGGCGTTCATCGTGGCGTACATCAGATCGGGCGCCGCGATCAGCGCCGCGAGGGTCGTCGCCTTCAAGAGTTCGGTCACCATGTTTATCGATGAGGGCAGCGCGATGAAGAACGCCTGAGGCGAGACGACGTGCCTCAGCACGGAAAGGCGCGACATGCCCAGGGCGAGACCGGCCTCGGTGTGTCCCGGCTCGACGGCATTGAGCGCCGCCCTGAAGATCTCACTGAAATAGGCGCCGCCGAAGAGCCCCAACGCGGTCGAAGCGGCGGCGAACGCCGGCAGGTTCAGACCGAGCTCGGCCAGGCCGAAATAGACGATAAACAGCTGGGCCACCGCCGGCGTGCCGCGGACGAACTCGATGTACGTAATGGCCAGCCAGCGCACGGGTCCGGGGCCCCAGTTCTGAGCCAGCGCGGTCAGCAGACCCAGCAGGAGCCCGATGAGCGAGGCGACGGCCAGGAGCCGAACCGTCACGCCTGCGCCGGAGATGAACCCTCCAAGGTACTCCCCCCAGAGCTCCAGCATCAAGACTCCACCATGTCCGTCGTCGCTGCCCTGTCGAAACCGACAATAGCAACGGCGGACATATCGCAAAGCAACGATTGTCCGCCGTGGCTGTCAATTCTATAGGCTCAGTCTGGGCCGGCCCGCTCCCCAAGGCGCCAGGCGGCGGCTGGGGAGCAGAGCGCTACCCGAGGCTCGACCTAGCAAATCGGCAAGTCAGTTCAGCCCTTCAATGAATGCCGGGTCGGTCATGCCGTAGTTGGCCAGAGTCTCTTTGAGCTTGCCCGTCTCCCGCCATTCGGCGATCAGGGCGTTGATCTCCTTCTTGAGGGTATCGGTGCAGGGGCCCTTGACGAATCCGAAGTAGCTCGGCGTCGCATAGAGATCCGCCTCGCCCAACAGCTCCCTGGGCGGGGGTCCGATGGACTCGATCTTCCAATCCGGATTCCGCGCCAAGCCGTAGTCGCCGTAGATCGACGGCTGGATGGCGGCGTCGACGCGGCCCGCGGACAGCTCCAGGAAACCTTCCTCTACCTTGTCGAAGAGCACCTTCGTGGCGCCCGGAATGCGGTCGATATAGGCTTCCTCGCCGCAGCCGCGGCAGGTCGTGATCCGCTTGCCGGTCAACGCGGCCACGCTGGGATTGTCGACCGTCGGATTTTCCGAGTTCACGTAGATATTGTCGAAGTAGTAGATCCAGGGATCCGAAAAGTCGATGACCTCTGCCCGTTTTGGGTTCTTGTAGAGATCGACGATA
Organism: Gammaproteobacteria bacterium; assembly: GCA_965223775.1. GTDB lineage: Bacteria > Pseudomonadota > Gammaproteobacteria > HK1 > HK1 > JAJDXW01. Next base: position 1,943,026 of record OZ245021.1, read on the forward strand.
ACGTCGATTCGCCCGGTTTTCGTCGCCGGGACCAGCGCCGAGCCCGGCATGTAGGTGACATAGGCGTCGACCCCGAGCCGGCCCGCCATATCATTGTAGAAATCGATGTCGAATCCCGTCCATTCGCCCGATTCCGGGTCCACGTAGACCCCCGGCGGGTAGGAGCCAGCGCCGATCACCAGGGAGTTCGTGCGCTGGATTCGCTCCAGCACCGTCTCATCGGAGCACTCTTCCGCCGCCCCCGCCTGCGGAACGATCGGGAGTCCCCAGGCGGCCGCGATCGCTATCAAAAAGGCCAAGAAAGGAAGCCGACAGGGCAACTGTTTGGTCAAATTCATGGTCTCACCCTCCCAGAATTTTTCCACTGCGCCAAGCACGCGGAAACGTTAGCGATAGGGATGACGACTGGTCCAAGGAATGGAAATCCCCACCAGATTCGGTCCCCTTTTTCCGATTTTCGGCACGTTACCACGATCAAGGCCCTAGTGAAACCGACTATTTTCTACAGGACATTCCCCAAAAATTCTAGCGAGGCTGCGCCTCAGACCGACGAGACATGTGTGAATTCGCCCGTCTTCATTCGAAGCCCCGGCGCGCCGTACCGGTAGCAGCCTCGTACCTCTCGTCCAGGATACCGCTTCGCAAACTTGACTCACCTGTGAACTTCCGGGCCGCTCAAGAATTCTAGCCGAAGCCAAGGGTGAGCTGTGGCGGGGCGTTGGCCAGCGATTCTCATTCTGAGATTTTGGCGCGCATCCGCCAAGCGCCGTGCAAACTCGATCGCTTCGATCATGCTCTGTGCGTTGGCGACACCCTGCCCGGCGATGTCAAAGGCCGTGCCGTGGTCCGCCGAGGTGCGGATGAGCGGCAGTCCCAAGGTGATGTTGACGCCGCGCAGCGAATCCCAAACGTTCATGGTCCGGTGCCGGCCCACACCCGAAGGCATGAAATGATCTAAGCTACGCGTGCGCCTCGCCTGAACGAGGCTGGCACTGCCTTCGGGAACGCCCTCGTGACGGGCCATATTGGGGCTGCCCGAGCGCCTGAGCCGAACCGATCGCGCGGCACGGCCTGCCGGACTCGCCGAACCACTGCGTCGCGCGGGTGTATCCCTTTGAGTCTCGGTGGGGTTTATTACACGGCAAAGCCCGATCTTCGGATCGATCGAAAAACCCAGCAACCTGACTGGGATGTGGCCCTGGTCGTGATACATGGCGACGACGGCGTCAAACTGACCGGCCAAAGCCTTTACAAAATGGTGTCGCCCGGTAAGGGGCCAACGATGTCGAGCCCACGCTCCCGATAGCGCGCTACCGTGGGCGCCAGCGTCAAGTTGTCCGGTTTAGGCAGGATATCGATTGACCGCTCGGTTGTGGCTGTCGGGCCTGTGGATTTGTGGGCAACGCGAAGTGTTGTCCACAAATCCACAGGCGGGACGCGTCGAGCGGCATCACGCGGCTCTCTTCATTGGCCGGTGCTCGGTGGGACTTCAATCGGCGGTGTAGCGGGCGAGGAGCGGGCGCCGGCGCGAGGCGCGCGGCACGCGCGCTCGGCATCATCCGGGCGGCGCTCGTCGAGGCGGAGGGCCTCGTCCTTGCCACGGACCCCGACCGCGAGGGCGAGGCGATCGCGTGGCAGGTGCTGAGCTGGTTGCAGGAGCGTGACGCGCTTGGGGACCGGCCGGTGCGGCGGGTCACGTTCCACGAGATTTGGAGCTACCCCGTTTCGGTGGACAGTTTAGGGCTGTGGTCACCAGCACTGAGGTGAGCGACAGCCGGTGGAAGGGAATCTTGACCAGGGACGGGCGTTGAGGGTCCCCCCGGAGGGTGGTTCTGGATCCCCGGCCGACCGATCCGGAAGGGCTCGAGGGTGGTCTGTTGGCGATGATCCTCGGTGCCCATCGGGCACGCTGCGGCCGCGCGGCGTTCGAATTCGTTCGGGCTCAGGTACCCCAGAGCAGAGTGCAAGCGGCGGGTGTTGTACCAGGATTCCAGGTACTCAAAAATGGCCATGCGCGCTTGGGCCTGAGTCTGGAACGAGCGCCGGTCGATGAGCTCGCATTCGAGCGTGGCGAAGAAGCTCTCGGCCATCGCGTTGTCGTAGCAGTCGCCTGCCGATCCGGTCGACGTCACCACTGCCATCTCCCGGCATCGCTTGCCGAAGGCGAGAGAGGTGTATTGCGAGCCGCGGTCGGAATGATGGATGACCCCTTGGGGGCGGCGCTGCCCGATCGCCATGTTCAGTGCCCCGAGCACCAGCTCGGTGCGAAGATGGTTGGCCATGGCCCACCCCACCACCTTGCGGCTGAACACATCGAGCACGATGGCCAGGTACACGAATCCGGTCCAGGTCGGCACGTAGGTGATATCGGCGACCCAGATGCAGTTCGGCGCATCGGCCTGGAACTGGCGTTCGACCCGGTCCGGAGCCGCACGGTGGCCCGGCTCGCGGCGCGTGGTGCGCGTGCTCCGGCGACGGCTCACCCCGGAGACTCCACCCGTTCGAAAACGGGGCGAATGAAGGCCTCTACAAGCCACTCCCCGGGGCTGCGGAAACGGGCAGTGCCGGCTGGTCCTGGACCAACAGGGCGAGCACCCTCACCATGAACGGCCATCGTCTCGGTGCCGGTGAAGATTGCATGTCTGACCGACACGGCTCGCAACCGGGTCCGACCGGTCGAGTTCGCGACGCCCAAGTGGGACCACTGGTTCATGCTTTCTTCATATCTATCATAGTTCTTTATTGTATTTGGCAACTCTGCGCGCCGCCGTCGTCGATTGGCGCTCGGTGCGCGTCCAACCGCTCGGAAGGAAGGTCTGCATCGTCCAGAGCCGGGCCCGCGGCCAGAAGGCGAAACGGGTCAAGGTGGCCGACTACCACATCATCCCTCCGCAGGAGGCACGACGCCGGGCCGCGCTCATCATTGCGCGGATCAAGCCCGGCCTGGAGCCTCACCCCCGACGGCCTATTCAAACAACAGCGCCTGAGCCCGTCGCAGACCCAGTGACGAAGCGCGTACAACGACAGGATCACGAATTTCCCCGCCAGGTTGGAGTGCTGTCGGATCGGGCCGATCTCGACGCCGAAGGCGAACGTGCGCCGGAACGAAGCCGGTCGGCCTGGGTAGGCTTCTGCAGCGAAGAGAGTGGATGCCGGCGGCTGGATCGGTTTCCGACGATGTCAGGCGGGATACGCAAGAAGGTCTGAGATGTTGCGGAGCCTCGGCAGCCGGAGGGTGCTGGCCCGGCAAAGGGTGCGACGGCCGTTCCAAGATCAGGGTGAAAAAATTGTGAGTTTCGTGCTACATATTTCTTAGTTTTGTAGTGCGAAGATGCCATATGCCGACTCCTCACAATCCTCCCGCCGCCGTTCGGCGAGCACTGCGCAAACTTGGAGCGGACATCCATGATGCCCGTCGCCGCCGGCGGCTGCACCGCGACGGCGTGATCGCGCTGCCGCCGCCGAAGGGGCGCCAGGGCCGGCCCGGGCAGATCGTCTTCGGGCCGGACACCGAACCGCCGCTGTTCCCGGCGCCCACGACCCTTGACGAGGTCCGCCCACTCGACCTGCTCACCGTCGTGCGCGGCACTCGCGAGGGCAAGCGGTGGAATGAGTTCGTCGCCCGCTACCACTACCTCGGCTACAAGACCCTGGTCGGCGCCCAGATGCGCTACGCCGTCCATGACCGCGACGGCTGGCCGCTCGCCATGCTCGGCTTCTCCACCGCCGCGTGGAAGCTCGCCCCGCGCGACCGCTTCATCGGGTGGACGCCGCCGCTGCGCGAGAATAACCTGCCCCTCGTGGTCGACAACCCAAGGTTCCTGATCCTGCCCTGGATCCATATCCCCAACCTGGGCTCGCACATCCTCGCCATCGTCCGCCGGCGCCTGCCGGCAGACTGGACCGAGCGCTACAACACAACGCCCGTGCTCATCGAGACCTTCGTCGAGACCCCGCGCCACACCGGCGCCCTCTACAGGGCATCGGGCTGGATCCATGTCGGAACCACCCAGGGTCGAGGGCGCTACGATCGGCAAAAGCAGTTCGACAAGCCCAGGAAGGACGTCTGGCTCCGCCCTCTCAGAAAAGATTGGAAACGCACCCTCAATCGCTAGAATCAACCGCAGCGCACAGGATCGCCACGGCTTGTCGGAACGCTTACGAGACGATGGCCGCCCACTGCGATTCGTGCGTGCCCTGGGGGTCCAGGACCAACCGCACTGCCCGTTCCCGAAGCTCCGGGGAGTATCTGTTTGAATGTTTCATGGCTTCAGTCTCTCAAGCTTTGGAGCCTCCGGGAAACCCGGGGCAGTTCAGATCAATGACAACCGGGGTATTCCGCGGGTACCCTTGCCGCGAGCGGAGCGAGTCGGCCCGACTCCCCGACCCCGATGGAGGGCAAGCCGGTGATCGATGGCGGGAACGACCAGGCGGCGGCGCTCGACGCGCTTTACGCGGACCTCGAGCGCCGGCACATCGCCCCGTTCTGGGCGGTCGATGCCGCGGCCGACCATGACGAAGATCGTCAAGTCAAGGACCAGGCCAAGGCGGTCCCCTTCATCTGGAAATACCGCGCCGACATCGAGCCCTTCCTGCACCGCTCCGCGGAGCTCGTGTCGCTCGCTTCCTCGGAACGCCGTTCGCTGATCCTCTGCAACCCGGGCCTCAGCCCGCGGCGGGCCACCGTCTCGACGATGTATACGGCCTACCGGCTCAACGATCCGAACGAGATCATGCCGCCGCACCGGCATTCGCCGAACGCTATTCGGCTCGGCTTGACGGGGCGGATGAACTTCACCGGCGTCGAAGGCGAGAACATCACCTTCGGCCCCGGCGACATGGTGCTCACTCCGCACGACACCTGGCACAACCACGGCAACCAGGGGAACGAGCCCGCGATCAACCTCAGCGTGCTGGACGTGCCGCTTTGCGAGGTGTTGAACGCCACCTACTTCGAGCACGACTATCGCGAGGAGCACGACGGCCGACTCGTTCACAAGACGGTGCAGAGCGACCGTTTTCCACCCGACTACTCGCAGCGGATCTACGGCAACGGCGGGCTCATGCCGCGCTTCGTGCCGCACGAGCGCGGTACCGGCAACGCCTCGCCGATGTATGTCTATCGCTGGGACGAGATGCTCGGCATGCTCGATCGGTTCGGGGACTGGGATGGAGACCCCTACGAAGCGCTGATGATCGAGTATGTCGACCCCACCAACGGCGGTCCCGTCTTCAAGACGATGACGTTCTTCGCCCAGATGCTGCGTCCGGGCGAACGGACGCTTCCCCTGAAGCAGACCGCGAGCCGGCTGTGCGCGACGATCGAGGGCAGCGGTTGCAGCGTGGTCGGCGGCCACCGCCTCGAGTGGGAGGCTTTCGACACTTTCGCCATTCCGGGCGGCCACTGGTGTGAGCACGTCAACCCATCGGAGACCGATCGGGCCATCTTGTTCGTCGCGAGCGACGAGCCGACGTTGAAGGCCCTCTCGCTCTACCAGAAGCACGGCAAGACGGCCGGCGGCGACGTCGTGCGCCTTGCGTGACGGCGCGGTCGTCGTGAGCCGGGCTCTCCACGTAAGAAGCGTCGGCCACATCGATTGTGCCGGCGGTGGACAGGTATGGGTCGACGGTAAGACCCTTTACATCGGCCACATGCGCCATCCGTCCGGCACGACCATCGTCGACGTCGGCGACCCGGCCCATCCGAAAGTGCTGGCCGCCATCGACATGCCGGAGGGCTGGCACTCGCACAAGGTCCGCGTTGCCGGCGACGTGATGGTCGTGAATCACGAGCGGCTCGGAAGCGGCGGCGACACCGAGTTCGGCGGTGGTCTCGGGATCTACGACGTCTCGACCCCGGCCCGCCCGCGGCCGATCGGAAAGTGGCGCACCCACGGCAAGGGCGTGCACCGCTACGATTTCGACGGGCGCTACGCCTACATCTCCCCGACCGTCGAGGGGTACGTCGGCAATATCGTGATGATCCTCGACCTCGTCGATCCGGCGAGACCGGAGGAAGTCGGGCGGTGGTGGATACCCGGCCAGTGGGAAGCGGGCGGCGAGGAATATCCCTGGCATGACTGGGTGCCCCCTCGGTGCCACCATCCGTTGCGGGTCGGCGACCGTCTTTACGTCAGCTACTGGCACCATGGTTTCTTCATCCTCGACATCAGCGAGATGACCAAGCCGACGCTCGTCTCCGCCGCCAACACGAGCCCGGCCTTCCCCCACCCCACGCACACCTGCCTGCGAATCCCCGGCAAGCTCAAGGACCGGGAGGTCATGGTGGTGGCGGACGAGGACGTCGCCAAGCTCTGGCCCGCCCCTCCGGCCTTCACCTGGATCTACGACGTCACCCGGGAAACCTGCCCCACCCCCATCGCGAGCTTCCAGGTGGACGGCCTCGACCCCGACGGAGCGCCGCAGGAACCGATGACCGGCTGCCACCAGCCGTCGGAGCGCTTCGTGGGCACCAGGATCCCGTTCGCCTGGTTCGCGCAGGGCCTGCGCATCGTCGATGTCGCGGATCCCTACCAGCCAAGGGAGATCGCCTACTACGAGCCTGACCCCCCGCCTGGATTCGACCGTACGTCCGCGAATGACGTCACGATCGACGACCGCGGGCTCGTCTACCTGGTCGATCGCCAGCGCGGCGTGGATATTCTCGAGACGAGCGCGTGGTGAGGCGCGCGTGACGAACGGACGCCTCCCTCGCCGGATCGTCCGTTCTGCCGCCGGCCCGCCGCCCCTGAGAAAGCTTTCAGCGGCTGTGACGCACGGGTAACGCGAAGGCGCGATCCATGCCGAGATCCGACAGCTACGACTACGTCATCGTCGGTGCGGGGTCGGCCGGGTGCACCCTCGCGGCCCGTCTTTCGGAGGACCCGGGCGTGAACGTCCTGGTCCTGGAGGCCGGCGGGTGGGATCGCGATCCGTGGCTCCATGTTCCGCTCGCCTGGGGGCGCATCCTGCAACGTCGCTCGCACGACTGGATGTACTTCTGCGAGCCCGAGGCCAGCGTGGGCGGCCGCCGGGTCGAGTGCGCGCGCGGCAAGGTCATCGGTGGATCGTCGTCCACCAACGCGATGGCCTACGTGCGCGGCAACCGGGGCGACTACGATCGCCTCTCGACAGAGGGCCTTGACGGCTGGTCGTATGCCCATAACCTGCCCTATTTCCGCCGGCTGGAGCGCTGGGAAGGCGGCGCCAGCGCCTATCGGGGTGCCGAAGGCCCTCTCAACGTCCAGAGCTGCCGGTATGGGGACCCGCTCGTCGAGGCGTTCGCAGAGGCCGGCCGGTCGGCCGGGTTTGCGTGGACGGACGACTACAACGCGCGCCAGCAGGAAGGCTTTGGCCGCCTCCAGATGACCATCCGCAACGGCCGCCGCTGTAGCGGCGCCGTCGCCTATTTGCATCCGGCGCGCCGCCGGCCGAACCTCAGGGTCATGGTCAAGGCGCTCGCCACGCGTATCGTCTTCGACGGCGTCCGGGCGGTCGGCGTGGAGTATTGCGTGGGCGGCAGGATCCGCGTTGCAAACGCCGGCCGCGAGGTGCTCGTGTCCGCCGGCGTCGTCAACACGCCGCAACTGCTGATGCTGTCCGGTGTCGGTTGCCCGGACGAACTCGCGAAGCTGGGAATCTCGACCAGGGCCGCGCTCGCCGGCGTCGGCCGAAATCTCCAGGACCACGTATCGGTCATCCTCATGTACCTCCGCCGCGAGCCCGGCCCGTTCCATCAAATGATGCGGGCGGATCGGATCGTCCGGGAACTCGGCAAGGCGTATTTCTTCGGCACCGGTCTTGCCGCCGACGTGCCGGGCGGCATCACTGCGTTTCTGAAGAGCGACGGCCGCCGGGCGCTGCCCGACCTACAGTTCCTGTTTACGGCCGCCCCCTTGGGAGCGTGGCCGTATCTGCGGCCCTTCAAGCCGCCCTTTGCCGACGGCTTCGCGAGCCGCGTCGTCATGCTCCAACCGGAAAGCCGCGGAACGGTGCGGCTCACGTCGGACGACCCCACCGCCCCCGCCCGGATCGAACAGAACTTTCTTTCCCGCGACGCCGAGTGGAAGGTGCTTCGGTCCGGCGTTCGCATTGCGCGAGCGATTGCCGGCGAGCCGGCGCTGCGCCCCTTCATCGCCAAGGAAATCGCCCCCGGTCCGGCGGCGTCCACGGACGACGAAATCGACGGCCACATCCGCGCCACTTCGATTACCGTGCATCACCCCCTCGGGACCTGTCGCATGGGCACGGACGGGGACGAGATGGCGGTCGTCGACCCCGAGCTACGCGTGCGCGGAACCGAAGGGTTGCGGGTAGTCGATGCGTCCGTGATGCCGTATATGACCCGAGGCAACATCAACGCCCCGGTCGTCATGATCGCCGAGAAGGCGGCCGACCTCATTCGCGGGAAGGCGTTGTTGCCGCCGGCCGATGTCTAGTCTTCGCGGTGTCATCCGATGGGCCGAGGGATTGGCGGGCGCACTGCGCCTTGGCATTGGCGTACTGCTGATCTTCATGATGTTGCTCAACGGTGCGAACGCCTTCGGCCGTTTTGTCCTGGGCCGATCGATCGTCGGCGCCGACGAAGTCTTGATCTTCTCCATGATCTGGCTGGTCTTTCTCGGCGCCGCGGTCGCGACCTGGAAGCGCCGCCATCTCAGCATCGATCTGCTGCGCCCGCGGCTCGCGCGCGCTGCGCAGCGTTGGTTTCTCGTTCTTTACGGCCTGACGCTCGCGCTCGTCTGCCTCTTCGTCGCGGCTCAGTCGCACGGGGTGATCCTGCAGCTCGGGCGGATCGACCAGCGCAGCATGGCAGCGCAGATTCCGATGACGATCCCGCACGCGGCGGTCATCGTCGGCCTGGGACTCGCCGCGCTCTTCGCGCTCGTCCAGGTCATCGCCCTGTCGGCAACCACTTCTGAATACGACGAATACGACCAACCGGATGAGCCGAAGGAGCGAAGCGGCTCGTGACGGCGACGCTCATCATATTGCCGCTGGCCTTGCTGGCGCTCGGCTTTCCGATATTCATCGTGCTGCTGCTCTCGGCCACCGCGGCAATGGTGCTGGTCTTCGAATTGCCGCTTGCCGCCTTGCACCAGGTGATGTTCGGAGGCGTCGACAAGTTCGCGTTGTTGGCCGTTCCCTTCTTCATCTATGCCGGCGAGCTGATGAATCGCGGCGGAATTTCCGATCGGCTCGTCGCGTGGGTGCTGGCCGCGGCGGGGCATTTGCGCGGCAGCCTCGGGTTGACAGCGATCGGCACCGCGACCGTCCTCGGCGCCATCTCCGGCTCGAGTCCGGCGACCGTCGCCGCGAGCGGCCGAATTCTGCACCCCGCCCTGCTCGACAAGGGATACGGCCGGCGTTTCGCGAGCGGCGTAATCACGTCATCGGGCTCCATCGCCATCGTGATCCCACCCAGCATCGCCATGATTCTCTACGGGGCGGCAGCCGAGCAATCGATCCCCAAGCTCTTTCTTGCCGGAGTCCTGCCCGGTCTGTTGATTGCCGGGCTCGGCGCTCTCTATGCCGTCCACTACGCGGTCCGGCACGACATTCGCGAGTCCCGGCGGTTCGACTGGCGCCGATTCGTCGCCAAGACCCGTTCCGGCGCCGGCGCCCTCGCGATGCCCGTCATCATCCTCGGCGGCATCTATTCGGGCTGGTTTTCCCCGACCGAAGCGGCCGGAATCGCATGCATCGTCGCCATCTTGCTCACCCGCTTTGCCTACCGGGAGATGTCGTGGCGCGATATCTTGTCGGCCGCGGCGGACGCGGCGCTGCTGACGGCGCAGATCATGATCATCGTGGCCGCGGCGGGCGCCTTCTCCTGGCTGCTCACGGTCGGCCTGATCCCGCAGAAACTCATCATGTTTCTAACCGATGCGGAGATGCCGGCGTGGGCGTTTCTCCTGGTCACCAACCTGCTGCTGCTCGTCCTGGGGTGCGTCATCGATCCGCTCTCGGCGATATTGGTTCTCACCCCGCTACTGGCGCCGATTGCCTCGGCTCTCGGCATCGATCTCATTCACTTCGGCATCATCATGACCGTGAACCTGAGCATCGGCATGAGCACGCCGCCGTTCGGCCTGAACATATTCGTGGCAAACTCCCTGTTTGAGAAGGACATCCGCACCATCTTCACGGGCCTTCTCCCGTTCATCGGCCTGCAAATCGTCGGCCTCGCGCTTGTGACCTACGTGCCCGGCCTGTCGCTGCTGCTGGCCAACCTCCTTTGAAGAGCCGACCCATTCACCAAGAGGAGAGCTGAGAAAATGAGCAATCCAACAACCCTGGCGCGATTCGCCCTCGCCGGTCTCGTCGCTTCCGTCTTCGCGGTTTCAACCACCGTCCCGGCGTTTGCGGCAGCCAAAATGAAGATGGCGAGCGCCACCATCAACGACGTTCAACATGAATGGCAGAAGACGTTCAAGGACGGGGTCGAGGCGCGGGTCGGGGACAAGCTCGACATCGATATCTTCCCGGCCAGCCAGCTCGGCACGATCCCGCGCATGCTGGAAGGAACGCTGCTCGGCACCATCGAGTCCTTCATTACCCCGACCGCCTTCGCGGTCGGCACCGAGCCGAAGCTTCGGATATTCGATGCGCCGGGGCTGTTCGACGGTCCGCGGCATCTGGTGCGGACGGTGCACGAGCCCGCCTATCGCGACCATGTCGAGACCATGCTGCTCGGCAAGGGACTTCGCGTGATCGGTGCGATCTATAACAGCCCCTTCGTGGTGCTGACCAAGTCACCGGCCCCGGCGCTCAACGATCTCTCGGGGCGCAAGATCCGCACGTTCGCGTCGCCACTCCAGATCGAGCCATTGAAGGCGCTTGGTGCCAGCCCCCTGCCCCTGCCGTTGAGCGAGGTGATCCCGGCCCTCCAGAGCGGCAGCATCGACGGCATGCTGGCCGGCATCCCGATCCTCACCGCGTTCAAGTACTACGACGTTGCAAAGTACGTCACCGAATTGCACTTCTCCCACATCCTTTCCATCAACGTCGTGAACGAGCGTTGGTTCCAGTCACTGCCGGCCGATGTGCAGCAGGCCGTTCGTGAGGAAGGACGCAAGGCGGAGCAAGCAGTACTCGACTTCGGCATCGCCAACCTCAAGCGGGCCAGCGATGCCTGGAAAAAGAACGGCGGCGAAATCCTCGAGCTGACCGCGGACGACCGCGAGGCGATGATGAGCCTGTTCCTCCGCGTCGGGACCGAACTGCTCAGCTCGGACCCGGGGATCAAGGCCGAATACGACCGGCTCGTCGAGGTGGCGAACACGGCACGCTGACCCGAGTGGAGTTGCCCCGCCTATGCGGAGCTTTGCATAGGCGGGGTTGAACTGAGCCGCGTTCCGCGGCGGGGTGCCATGCCCGCCGGGTGCTCAGGGTGATCTCCCTACCGCAAGCAAGTTGAATCGGATGGTCGGCCCAGCGTCACGGCGCAGGGCCTGAGCCCCGTTTCTCCCTCGTTTATCGATGCTCGTCGACGCCCGCGCAGGCGAGCGAGAGCATGGGCGTGTCTTCGTGACCGTTCAGACCCAGAGGGAGACGACCCATGACGCCGCTTCGCCAACGCATGATCAACGACATGACCGTTCGCGGACTCGCCGAGAACACCAAGAGGTCCTATGTCAACTCGGTCTCCAGGCTCGCGCTTCACTACGGCCGCAACCCCGAGCGGATCTCGGCGCAGGAAGTTCAGGACTACCTCATCTTCCTTCGCGAAGAGCGCGGGTTGAGTTGGAAGAGCTGCAACTGCGCTCGCCACGGCATCCGCTTCCTGTACCGCATCACGCTCGGTCTGCCCGAGCCGCACTTCTACCTGCCGGGGGCCAAGACGCCTTCGACCCTGCCCGAGCTCCTCAACCACGACGAGCTGGTGCGGCTGTTCAGTGTCACCACCAACCGCAAGCACGGGGCCTTGCTGATGACGGCCTATGCGGCAGGGCTTCGGGCGAGCGAGCTCGGCCGGTTACGGGTCAGCGATATCGATTCACAGCGCATGTCACTGCGCGTCGACCAGGGCAAGGGCAACAGGGACCGCTACGTCCCGCTGTCGCCCCGGCTGCTGGAGGAGCTGCGCGAGTACCGGGAGCCGGTTCGGTGACCCCCCCTATTGCGTCTCCGTCGTGTCATGGTTCTATTCGGTTACCGAAGACGAGGAAGAGGTGCTGGTCGACCCGCCCCCGGGATTTCCGGAGGTCGTCCGATCCAACCAATGGCATCCGAACTGGCCAGGCGAGAGGAAGAATCCGTGAGCCAGAGTCACGGCCGCTATTGAAGATGTGGGCGGCCACGACTGAAACTGCGCCGAACGGTCGTGTACCGTCCCCCGGCAACGAAACGCGCATACTCGGCCAAGTGGGCACGTGAACCCCGACCGCCGCGTGTGCATGGACGTGGGGCCCCGAGGCCGGGACGGGTCCAGCGGAGTCAGTCGGGGAGCAATCGAGCGGAATCAGCGATCGCCCGTGCGATCGAGCAAGCTTCCCGCGTCGAACTCGTGATGACCGGCCGCGTTCTCGCCGAAGGAGGCGCGGGCACCGGCATTCATCGGATACACAAACCACGAGCGAGTCTTGGTCTCGATCAGGAAGATCTCGTCAGGGGCGTCCGTGCGCTCTCCCAGCGGGCCGGCAACCCGAACCACCGAAACCCGGATTTGACACCACATAGATACACAGATCGGATTTCTGTAGGCAGATCAGTTCCTTATGAGTACTCGCGCAAAACGCCATGTCACTAGGCGTTCAGGCGAGCTTCAGAATCGGCGGAGGTGGGTCTATTTGAATTGATTTCAGTCGGTTAGAAGCACTCGGACGGGGCTTCGTCACCTGCCATAGCGTCCCATTCGGTCCGATCAATTGCGCAAGTGGGCCTACCCCGATTCGGTGGACGGTTGAGGGCTGTCGCCACCGGCACTGGGGTGAACGATAGCCGATGGAATGAAATCTCTCTCGGAGACCAGTGTTGAGGGTCTCCCCGGAGGGTGGTTGTGGATCCCCGGCCGGCCGATTCGGAAGGGCTCGAGGTTGGCTTGTTCGTGATGACCCTCGGTGCCCATCGGGCGCCCCGCGGCCGCGCGGCGTTCGAATTCGTTGGGGCTCAGGTACCCCAGCCCAGAGTGCAAGCGGCGGGTGTTGTACCAGGATTCCACGAACGCGAAGATGGCCATGCGTGCTTCGGCCTGGGTCTGAAACGAGCGCCGTTGCAGCAGCTCGCATTCGAGCGTGGCGAAGAAGCTCTCGGCCATCGCGTTGTCGTAGCAGTCGCCTGCCGATCCGGTCGACGTCACCACTCCCATCTCCCGGCATCGCTTGCCGAAGGCGAGGGAGGTGTACTGCGTACCCTTGTCGGAATGATGGATGACCCCTTGGGGGCGGCGCTGTGCGATCGCCATGTTCAGTGCCCCGAGCACCAGCTCGGTGCGAAGATGGTTGGCCATGGCCCACCCGACCACTTTGCGGCTGAACACATCGAGCACGACGGCCAGGTACACAAACCCGGTCCAGGTCGGCACGTAGGTGATGTCGGCGACCCAGATGCGGTCCGGTGCATCGGCCCGGAACTGACGCTCGACCCGGTCCGGAGCCGCACGGCGGCCCGGCTCGCGGCGCGTGGTGTGCGTGCCCCGGCGACGGCTCACCCCGGCCAAGCCGGCCTCACGCATCAGCCGAGCCACGCGCTTGCGGCTCACCGGGCATCCGCGGCGGTGCAGCTCGGCATGGACCCGAGGCACCCCGTAGGTGCCTGCAGAACCCTTGTGGATGGTCCGAACCGTCCCGCGCAGCTCCTCGTCGCGCTTCGCGCGACGCGAACGCCCACGGCCTCGCCACGCGTAGTACCCGCTGGCGGAGACGCCCAGCACTCGGCACATCGTGGCCACCCGATGATGGGCCTGGTTTGCCTTCACGAGCGCGAAGACCTCCCCGGTATCGTGCCGGTCTCCCGAGCGAACCAGGCCGCGGCTTTTTTTAAGATCTCGCGCTCCTCGCGAAGCTGACGGTTCTCGCGACGAAGCCGACGCAGCTCCTCGAGCTCGGAACTCGTCAGACCGTCCTCACGACGGCCCTCGTCGCGATCCGCTTGACGCACCCAGTTGCGGATCGCCGAAGCGGAGCACTCGAACTCGCGGGCCAGCTCCCCGGGCGCGCGGCCCGTGCGAACCAGCTCGACCATCTGGCGCCGGTACTCCGGCGCGTACGGCGGTTGTTTCTTCGACATGTGGACACCTCCTCTGCGCAATGTTCAGGTGTCCACCAAAGCGGGGCAACTTCAAAGTTGTATCCCCTTCAGATCGTCGCGGATGTTGCGCCACGTATCCGCGCAAGCATGCTCGGCCATGCGCTCGAGCAACAACGCGATCACCGTCAATGCGATATGGGCGTGGATGCGGTGCACGGCCCGGTGATAGACCGGACGTAGACGCAGCCCGCTTTTGAGCTGCCGCCACGCCTGCTCGACGCGTTGGAGTTGTTTGTATCCCAGCGCCATGTCCTCGGCGCTGAGCGTGTCGTCGTTGCTATGCACGACGAACTTCCCGTCCATGCGTTCGGCCGCCTTGACCTTGGCCCGGTCGATGACCGGGCGTCCGGTACCGGTCAATCGGATGTAACGCCCGTAGCGGCCACTGGCGCGTAGCTCGCACACCCGTTTGCTGTGTTCGCCATCGGAGCACTCGCGCACCGTCGCCAACTCCGCTTCGAGCTCGCTCAGCACCTGGGCGCGATGATTGTGCTGGCGCTCGGCCTCGCGGGGATTGAAGCACACCACATAGCGCCGGCGCCGCTCGCCCTCGCCGACCACGACCTCCTTGACCTGAAGGTTCTCGGCGACCTCGCGATAGCGCCCGCGGCGGCTGACCACCTCGGTGTCCACCTCGCCGCCGCGATGCACCGGCATGCACACGATGTAGCGCCCGCCCCCGCGCGCCAGCGTGCGGAGATTCTGCGCAGACACCATCCCCGCATCGCCGACGAACACACACCGATTCAGCCGCCAGCCCCGCAGGTCCGCCTTGACCTTCGCCACCGTGGTCACATCGACGGTGTTGCCGGGGAACACCCAGTGGCGCACCGGAAAGCCGTCGCGGGTCACCGCGAGTCCGACCATCACCTGCGGCACATCCCCGCGTCCGTTCTTCGACTTCCCGCGCTTTCGCACCGCCCGATACGTCTTCGCACCCGCCGCCCGAGAGCCCCTGACCTCGTCGTCCTCGCCGACACCGGTGTCTTCCTCATCGACCTCGAAGTGCAAAGACGTGGTGTCGTAGAACACGACCTCCACATCGAGGTTGAGCCAGTCCGCCATCCGGAAGTACAGCCCCTCTTCCAACGCCTCCTTATGCGCCTCGAGGAAGTCCATCGCGCGGTACAGGTGATGCAGCTCCAATGTCTCGCACCCCTCGATGCGTACGTCCTCGGCGAGCCACTGCTCGTGACAGTACAGCTTCGACGACGGCGCACAGGCGCGATTGGCGACCATGGCGAAGAGGGCGCGCTCGATGGAGAACTCGAACTTGCGGTTGTCGAGAAGCTCGCTGATGAGCTCAGGCAGTCCGACCCGCCGCCACAAGTGTTCCAGGACATGGACATCGCCGTAGGGCCAGGAATCGACTACACGCAACGAGGGGGAATCGGCGACGAGCTCTTCGGGTGAACAGCGCTTGAGGATGCTTCGGGCCAAGCGGCGCAGCCGTTCGGCGGCTTTGGGGTCGTCGCTGCGCCCGCAGTTATGGATGATACGAACGCGCGAGCGTTTCTTGACAGGGTCCCAGACGTTCTCAGCAATCTGGAGGTGGCTCAGCACGGAGCCGTCGGCGCGCTTTTGGTTGGACTGGCGCAGGTACATGTATCCAATGGTACGCGCACCATCCGCGTCATACAAGTATTCCACTCACCATGCATGTATCTATGTTATTCCGGCTGATATCTAGCGATGACCTCTGCAACGCCTTGATTTTCGGCACCGTCACCGCCTGCTCCGCCCAGACATGCATGAGCAAGTGTCAAAGACGGGCGAAACCCCCGGGTTCCACGCCAAGGTGCGCGCAACGCGGATGTGCCGTTCACCCCATCCCGGAACCGCGGGACCCGGCTAAACCCGATCTCGCAACCGCCGCGAGTTTCCGGCTCTTCACCTGCGCGCGGTCCAGTCTGACCTTCCGCGCGATGAACCACCGCTCCGGAACGGGAAGACCCTTCGACCAGTGCAGACGGAAGTCGACCTCGAAGTCCTCCTCGTCGGAGAACTCCACTTCGAGGCTCCGGGTCTGCCCGGCGGGCACGGCAAGGTACACCGACTTCCTTCGCTTCGACGCCATCGTGACCTCTTCGTACGCCCGCTCCAGCGTCCCGTGTAACGTGACGCCCATCGGTCGGACCTTGACGCCCTCGGCGTCCGGCAAACGGACCTCGACTTCATTGAGCACGAGTGTTGTTTCTCGCTTTCCCTCGTGAGATCCCCCCAGGAATTGCCCGCTCTGTTCCGTAGACGGATTGCCTGGGATGACGGAGCAATCGGGGGACCGGCCGGAGCCGTTGCCGTCGCCGTTCTCATGAATTGTTGTTGCAGAAGCGGTGAGGATGTGGGCGCGAAAGCGCCGAGTGTGGGCAAGGGGTGGGCAAGTGCGCAGCGCTTGTCCAGGCCTTGTCCACGCGTTCCGTAGGACGGCGCTCGGTCCGCAGGACGCGTCCACATCGTCAGCGCTTGGCGCGGCGATGGTCGCCGCCGTAGTCTCGACACCCTTTGCGACGAGAGAGGAGTTGGCCCGCGCGGGGGGATGAACCCCGCCGGGCCACGGCCGGTGCAGCTTCGCTACGAGACGGGGCTTACCGGCGAGGGATACGTTAGGGCCGAGGCGTGGCGCGATGCAAGGCTCAAGCGCTGCCCGAACCACCCGCACGGCGGATGTTCGCTGGCACGCCACGGCACCTACGCGCGCAAGAGCCCGCGCGGGACGAAGATCGCTCGCTGGTACTGCCCTGAGAGCCACACCACTGAAGTTGCCCCGCTTTGGTGGACACCTGAACCGCGCCGGGAATTCCGGAGACTGTTTAGTGTGAGTCACGCGGCCAGCGCCGTGTGCTCGGTTTGTCGATAGTACGCCGCTTCGGCCTCGGCCGGAGGTCGGTCTCCGATCGGCTCGAGGATCCGGCGGTTGTTGAACCAATCGACCCAGTCGAGGGTTGCGAACTCCACTGCTTCGAGGCTCCGCCACGGGCCGCGGGGTCGAATCACCTCGGTCTTGTACAGCCCGATGATGGACTCGGCCAGGGCGTTGTCGTACGAATCGCCAACGCTCCCGACCGACTGCTCGATGCCGGCCTCGGCCAGGCGTTCGGTGTAGCGGATGGACAGATACTGCGACCCGCGGTCGCCGTGGTGGACCAAGGCATCGTGAGAGTCCACCACGCGGGCGTACAGGGCCTGCTCGAGCGCGTCGAGCGCCAGGTCGGTGCGAAGCGAGTTCGACACCCGCCAGCCCACGATGCGCCGGGCATAGGCGTCGATGACGAACGCGACATAGACGAACCCCGCCCAAGTCGCGACGTACGTCAGGTCGGCCAGCCACAAGGCGTTCGGGCGCGGGGCCTGGAACACCCGGTTGACCCGGTCCGCGGGACACGCGAGCGTCGCCACGGGCGTCGTCGTTTTCACCCGCGGGCCCCGCATCACGCCGCGAAGACCAAGCTCGCGCATCAACCGCGCGACCGTACAGCGCGCCACCGCGATGCCCTCACGTTGGAGCTGTCGCCACACCTTGCGAACCCCGTACACCCGGTAGTTCTCCTCCCACACCCGGGCGATGTGCTCGCGCAGTTCCGCGTCGCGATGGGTACGCGCCGG
The DNA here is from genome assembly GCA_965223775.1 of Gammaproteobacteria bacterium. GTDB lineage: Bacteria > Pseudomonadota > Gammaproteobacteria > HK1 > HK1 > JAJDXW01. The sequence continues at coordinate 1,960,879 of OZ245021.1, forward strand.
CACCCGGCTGCGGTCCGCATCCCGGGCCTTGCTCTCGTAGTACGTCGACGGGGCGATCGGCAGCTCCGTGCAGATCGGCTCGACCCCGTACTGGCCGCGGTGCGCGTCGATGAACGACGTCATGTTTTGGGTCGGCGGTCGAGCTCCGCCTGGGCAAAATACGCCGAAGCCTTGCGCAGGATCTCGTTCGCCCGACGAAGCTCCAGGTTCTCCCTCTCCAACGCCTTGAGCCGCTCACGCTCCTCGCTCGTCAGCCCGGGTCGAACCCCCGCATCGCGTTCAGCTCGACGAACCCACTTGCGTAGCGTCTCGGCCGAACAGCCCACCTTCGACGACACCGAGACGATCGCCGCCCATTGCGTTTCGTGCCCGCCCTGGGGGTCCAGGACCAACCGCACTGCCCGTTCCCGAAGCTCCGGGGAGTATCTGTTTGAATGTTTCATCGCTCCAGTCTCTCAAGGTTTGGAGCCTCCGGGAAACCCGGTACGGTTCAACCTGAACATTGCGCAGAGGAGGTGTCCACATGTCGAAGAAACAACCGCCGTACGCGCCGGAGTACCGGCGCCAGATGGTCGAGCTGGTTCGCACGGGCCGCGCGCCCGGGGAGCTGGCCCGCGAGTTCGAGTGCTCCGCTTCGGCGATCCGCAACTGGGTGCGTCAAGCGGATCGCGACGAGGGCCGTCGTGAGGACGGTCTGACGAGTTCCGAGCTCGAGGAGCTGCGTCGGCTTCGTCGCGAGAACCGTCAGCTTCGCGAGGAGCGCGAGATCTTAAAAAAAGCCGCGGCCTGGTTCGCTCGGGAGACCGGCACGATACCGGGGAGGTCTTCGCGCTCGTGAAGGCAAACCAGGCCCATCATCGGGTGGCCACGATGTGCCGAGTGCTGGGCGTCTCCGCCAGCGGGTACTACGCGTGGCGAGGCCGTGGGCGTTCGCGTCGCGCGAAGCGCGACGAGGAGCTGCGCGGGACGGTTCGGACCATCCACAAGGGTTCTGCAGGCACCTACGGGGTGCCTCGGGTCCATGCCGAGCTGCACCGCCGCGGATGCCCGGTGAGCCGCAAGCGCGTGGCTCGGCTGATGCGTGAGGCCGGCTTGGCCGGGGTGAGCCGTCGCCGGGGCACGCACACCACGCGCCGCGAGCCGGGCCGCCGTGCGGCTCCGGACCGGGTCGAGCGTCAGTTCCGGGCCGATGCACCGGACCGCATCTGGGTCGCCGACATCACCTACGTGCCGACCTGGACCGGGTTTGTGTACCTGGCCGTCGTGCTCGATGTGTTCAGCCGCAAAGTGGTCGGGTGGGCCATGGCCAACCATCTTCGCACCGAGCTGGTGCTCGGGGCACTGAACATGGCGATCGCACAGCGCCGCCCCCAAGGGGTCATCCATCATTCCGACAAGGGTACGCAGTACACCTCCCTCGCCTTCGGCAAGCGATGCCGGGAGATGGGAGTGGTGACGTCGACCGGATCGGCAGGCGACTGCTACGACAACGCGATGGCCGAGAGCTTCTTCGCCACGCTCGAATGCGAGCTGCTGCAACGGCGCTCGTTTCAGACCCAGGCCGAAGCACGCATGGCCATCTTCGCGTTCGTGGAATCCTGGTACAACACCCGCCGCTTGCACTCTGGGCTGGGGTACCTGAGCCCCAACGAATTCGAACGCCGCGCGGCCGCGGGGCGCCCGATGGGCACCGAGGGTCATCACGAACAAGCCAACCTCGAGCCCTTCCGAATCGGCCGGCCGGGGATCCACAACCACCCTCCGGGGAGACCCTCAACACTGGTCTCCGAGAGAGATTTCATTCCATCGGCTATCGTTCACCCCAGTGCCGGTGGCGACAGCCCTCAACCGTCCACCGAATCGGGGTAGGCCCACACCTTCAGCCTGCTGCCGGAGTGTCTGGCCGCACGGTTTCCTGGCGAGTTGGACGAGGTCGAAGCGGTGGTGGCCCACGCCGAGCAGGCCCCGAGCCTGGCCGCCGCGGCCAATGAGCTGCGCCGCGATGCGGTCGAGCTCCCGGGGGCGATGCGCTGGGTCGGGCGCCGGGTGCGTCTCGTCCATCACGTCCTGAGCATCGTCATCGGGCTGGTGCCCGAGTATCTCGTGCGGTGCATCGCCGAGGTGGGCGCGGTGCGTACGCGGCTCCAGACTGACACCGCGTTGCGGGCGTTGCGCACCCTCACCGACGCGCAGCTCCGCGTGCTGCCCGCACCGTTGGGGTTCCAACCTCACCGTCTGAACACGACGAATCGCCTTCGGGCGCCCCAACACAAGATGGGGCCTGACCCGCCACCGGCGCTTGCGTAGCGTCCCCCGTCCCGGGCCGATGCGCCCCACCGACGAGGACCTCGCCCATGAACCACTGCGATGAGGAGCTGCACAAAGCCGTGGCGCTGTTCCGCTACGGCCTCATCGCCGACGTGCTGCGCCTGCCCCCGGGCAGCCGAGACATCCGGCGCACCCTGCACGAGAAGGCCCAGCGCACCTACACCATCCCCGGCACCCGGCGCACCCGCGTCGCCGTCGAGACGATGCGCGATTGGCTGAGCTTGTATCGCACCGGCGGGTTCGAGGCGCTGTATCCGAAGACCCGTGCCGACCGCGGCCAGCCCCGGCGCCTGCCCCCCGAGGTCGCCGAGCTGCTCGTCTCGCTCAAGACCGAGCAGCCCGCGCGCTCGGTCAAAGCCCTCATCGCCATCGCCCGCGAACGCGGCGTCGACCACCCGCTTGCCCCCTCGACCGTGCACCGGCTGCTCTCGCGCGAGGGCCTGCTCGACAAGCGCCCCGGTGAGCCCGTCGCTACCGACCGGCGACGGTTCGCCTTCCGTGACGCCGGGGAGCTTTGGATGAGCGATGTGATGCACGGCCCCAAAGTCAGCGACGGGCGCCGGCGCAGAAAGTCTTTCCTCATCGCGTTCATCGACGACGCCACCCGCGTCATCCTCTTCGCCGCCTTCGCCTACGCGGAGAACACCACCGCGTTGCTGCCCGTGTTCAAGCAGGCCATCGCGCGGCGCGGCCTGCCCGCCCGGCTCTACGTCGACAACGGGGCGAACTTCCGCTCCCAGCAACTTGCGCTCGTGTGCGCGAAACTCGGCATCGTGCTCATCCATTCCCGGCCCTATCAGCCCGCCGGGCGCGGAAAGATCGAGCGCTTCTTCCGAACCCTTCGCGCCGCCTGGCTGCGCCATCTCACCGCTGAGGCCACCACCAGCCTCGACACACTGAACCGCACCCTGTGGGCCTGGGTCGAGGGCGAGTACCACCAATCGCCCCATCGCGGCCTCGACGGGCGCACCCCGCTCGAGCAATGGGCGCTCGCCGGGCACGACGTGCGCTACCTCGACCCCACCACCGACCTCGACGACCTCTTCCTCTTCGAGGCCAAACGCCGCGTGATGAAAGACCGCACGTTGAGCCTGCACGGCCGGCTCTACGAGGTCGATGCCATCCTCGTCGGCGAAACCGTCACCTTGCGTTACGACCCCGATGCACCGCCTTCGCGACCCATCGAGGTCGTCCACGACGGCAACAGTGCAGGACTCGCCACCCGCCTCGACGCCTACGCCAATACCGCCGTCAAGCGCGACCGCCCCTCCTGGCAACTCCAGTGCGACACCCCACCGTCAGAGCCGCCCACCTCGCCTCTGACGATGCGAAACCTCAAGGAGAAGAACTGATGTACCTGCGTCACTTCGCCCTGACCCGGTTGCCCTTCGAAACCCCGGCCCACACCGACGAGCTGTTCGAATCGAACTCCCGCCGCGAGGCCGAGGCTCGGCTCCATCACCTCATCGAACTCAAGGGCATCGGCCTGATGACCGGCGAGGTCGGCTCGGGCAAGACCACCGTATGCCGCCATGTCGCCGCCGACCTGCATCCCGGCCTGCATCGGGTCGGCTACGTCTCGCTGACCACCGGCAACGTGCTCGACATGTACAAGTCCATCGCCTGGGAACTCGGCCTGCCCACCGAACGCTCGCGCGCCACCGCCTACCGCGCCATCCGCGCCGAAATCACCCGACTGGTGTGCGAGGCCAAGCAGCTCCCCGTGCTCGTCATCGACGAAGCCCAGCACCTGCGCAACGACGTCCTGGAAGACCTCCGGCTCCTGACCAACTTCGCTATGGACAGCGAGAACCGCCTGTGCCTGCTGCTCGTCGGGCTCACCGAGCTGCGCCGCCGCCTCGCCATGGCCGTGCACGAATCGCTCTCCCAGCGCCTCGTCGTACGCCACCACCTCGCCGGCATCGACCGCTCGGAACTCGACGACTACCTCGCCCACCGCCTGCGCCTCGCCGGCTGCGAGCTGCCCCTGTTCGAGCCTCCCGCCGTCGAGGCGCTGTTCCAGAGCGCTCGCGGATTGCCCCGGCTCATCAATCGCATCGCCCACTACGCCCTCACCGCCGCCGCGGCGAAAGGCGCCCGCACCGTCTCCGCCGTGCACCTCGAGCACGCCGTCGCGGAGCTGCGGCTGTGAACCTGCCCTACCTCCTCGTGACCCACGAACTCAGCGACGAGGCCGCCGCCCAGCTCTCCGAACTGCTCAACGACCTCGCCGTCGCCTTCGACGGTCAATACTTCGCTCAGATCACCCGCTACTACGACGAACGCCGCGAGAGCGAGCGCTCGTACCATCACAGGCAGCTCGAGCTCTTCGTCAACGACGACGCGGCGTTCTGAATCCCCTGCCCCTCCCGCGAACGCCGACGCCCACCGCGCCCGTTCGTCGACGACGGGCGTGGGGGCTCAACCCTTCTGCGCCACGACCACCGTGTTCAGCGCGACCACCGCGGTGCCGACCTACGTCCGCGCCCGGCTCTCCGACGATGACGGGGCAATGTGAGAAATCGAGCCTCGGTCGATCAGAAACAAACCGAAAAATCGGTTACGAAACTACGTGGGATGCAACACCCCCAAGCTACATTTGACCCCGATTGCGACGACAGCCTAGCCACTTCTCCAAGGAGAAATTCGGATTGCCCGGCGCGGTTCAGGCGTGATGGCTAGAAGGGGCTGAGCAAGGGCGCGATGGTCGTCGCCGGTTCGCAAAGGCTGTCCGGTAGGTGAGCGGGCCCGGGGCTGTAGCGACGAGCGGACTCAATGCGCTCGCTGTCATGGGCTGGACTGTGGATTGGGGCCCGGAGGCAGCGGAAGACCCGGACGAATCGAGGTGTGTCTCGGCATCCTCCACGGTTTCGACTTCGGCAAGTGGCCTACAGGGACGCCGCAAGACCGGCTGGCCCTGCTTCCTGCGGCACAGGAGCACATCCTGGCCCAGAGGCCCCAGAGCCCTGTGCTCCCTAGTGACCCCAGTGCGTCTTTTCCGGTCCTTGACTTCAAGGTGTTGGATTGTGGGAACTGGAACGTGGATTGCGTATAATATAATTTGAATACAATACGTTACGAGAAATTGCCTGGTTACATGGAACAGGGACGTTCATGCTGGCCGAAAGATACTGACCGCAATCCCGCGCGAACGCGATCAATCGCCCACACTCGAGTGCTCCCAAGCAGCAAACCATTGAGAGGCGCTCTGAATCCAGCTGCGACGTTCTTGCCAGGACAAGCACAATCGCGACTTCCCTGGTGGGCTGGCTCCGATTTCAGCGCTCGGGGCCGATGAGGATCTCGTCGACCACAGAGATCGTTCGGTCGCGCCCGATTTGGAGCAGGAGGACCCCGCCCGAGGTGACGCCCCGGCCGGTAAGCGCCCTGATGTTCACGTAGTGGGTGACCAGAATGACGGTCTCTCCTGGCAGGAGACCGAACAGGAATTGCCGCACGGTTCCAGTTCCAGGTGGCCGGACGATGGCGCAAATGGCTCGGTCGGCGTAGCGGCAGCGGGCGCATGCCATGGAAACGATTCGTGCGCCTTCTCCGAACCTATCCGTTGCCCCCGGCGCGAATCGTGCACCAAGTATGACTGTCGAGCAGCGAACCCATTGTCCGAGGAGCCGTATGCCTCAATCGGGCACGTACGGATCCGTGGGAGCCGCGGGTGGGCAACCACCCGCGGCCACCCGGCCGGTTGACGCGAACCGCCAGGTTGGTACGGGGCCGATGCACCCTCGGGAACAGGAGCTGGCGTCATGAGTGAACCGCCAACGTTCGACCGCATCCTGGCCTCGCTCAACGATGCCATGCTCGACGACACCTGCTGGCCCACGACCTCCGCGCTCATCGACGAGGTTTGCCGGACGCAGGGCAACTGCCTGACGTTCGCCAAGGGCCGTCCTGATTACGTACGAAGCTCATGTTCGAACTTGCGCACTGGCCCGAGACCCGATCCAGGCGGCGTCCATGGCGTCTTGCAACTCTTTCGGCCAGTGTTGGGCCACCGTCACGCGCTCCCGGCGACGTAAACCGCTGGGATGACCGTGCAGGATGACCTTCGTACGTAATCAGGAGGGCCGTTATCCCGACGCCGACATCTACCTCGTACGGTTCTATTTCCGCGGCGAACGTGATGAGGCACTCGAGCGCTGGTACTTCGACGAGTACTACCCCCGGGACGAGCGCGTCCCGCGCCTAATACGCCTCCCCGACAGCCTTCTCGTCCACGCCACAGACCTCTACACCGACGAGGAGAAGAAGAACTCAGCGGCATATGACGAGGCATTGCCACGAGCCCGTTTTCGGAGCGGCCTCAACGCGCGTCTGGATGGACCGCATGGATCCCGAATCACCTGGACCGCCGCCGATCCCGTGGACGCGGACGGCTGGTCCTCCGATCAGATCGAACTCATCCGAACGCTCCTGCCGCATCTTCGCCAGTACGTGCGTGTTCGCCGGGCGATAGCCGATGCCGGGGCGCTCGGGACGTCCCTCACGGGGCTTCTGGACAAGACCGGAGCCGGCGTCATCCAACTCGATTGGCGCGGGCGCGTTGTCGCCGCGAACGATCGGGCGACAGAAGTCCTTCGACAGGGCGATGCGCTCTTTGATCAAGGTGGTCGGCTAGCCGCATGGTCGCGCGCCGACAACGATGCCCTTCAGGGCCTCCTCGACCGGGCGCTCCCTCGCTTCGGCGAACAGGGTGAGAGCGGGTCACTCCTCATAAGCCGCCCGGACAATCTTCCGGGCCTTACCGTGCACGTGAGCCCGGTTGGCGTCAAGGATCTCGACTTTCGTCCCTGGCGCGTCGCGGCGCTCGTGCTCGTGGTCGATCATGCGTCAACACGGGTTGATCCTGCTGTCGTGGAGGCGGTTCTGGGTCTCACCCCTACGGAGAGCCAGATAGCGGCGCTCCTCGCCGACGGCAGGACCCCCCGGGAGATAGCTGCCGTGACGGGGCGCCAGTTGCGGACGGTCCGCTGGCATGTGGAACAGATCTTCGAGAAGCGCGGGATAACGCGGCAGGTGGATCTGGTACGTCAGGTGCTCTCGCTCGCCGGTTCTTTAGAGCCTCCACGCTGATTCGCTGCGCGGACTTGCGCTGGTGCGTCCCTTTGCTCTTGGCGTCCTCCCATTCGGCCCACCCCCGCGAAGACTACCGGTGTCATGACTTTCCTGAGCCCTTACGCTCTCGCCAGTTCGCTTGGGGGGAAAGCGGGAAGCGTCTCAGGGCCCGAGATTGGCCACGTTACCAGGTACGAGCCGATGGAGGACCGGGAGGAGAAAAACCGGACCACCGCACCCAGATTGCGGAGCCATCCCAGAGCCAGTTCAGAGGTTCACGAGGGGTGGGAGGCATCACGGTCCGCGAACAGACGGACATTGCCGGGTGAGGCAGAGAGGGGCTGCCAGAAGCCCATCGATAGCGTCAGACCAAGCCCAGACGGGTCCATGTCGTCGCCGAAGCTGAGGACCTTCGCTAAGCTGTATCAACCGAAGAGCGACCCGGGGGTCCAGACTGGAGATCTGAGGTAGACTGTGAGGATCAGCAGGAATGAAGACAAGTATCTAAAAGATAAAGACTTTCGACCGAATCGATCTGATGGATCGCACTAAACCGTTCAACATCGCCTCGTACTCGCTGCTGACGATGATGGTGGCACGGGTCACCGGCTACGAGCCCGGGGAGTTCGTGCACACCTTCGGGGATGTCCACCTGTACCTGAACCACCTCGACCAGGCGGACCTTCAGCTCGCGCGCGAGCCGCTCCCCCTCCCGCGAGTGCGTCTCCACGGGGAGGGCCGGTCGCTCCTCGACTACCGGTATGAGGACGTCGAGCTGATCGACTACCGGCACCATCCGGCGATTCGCGCTCCGATCTCGGTATAGCCGGTGCTCGTGTCCGTCATTGCGGCGGTCGCCCGCAACCGGGTCATCGGGATCGACAACCGGCTGCCGTGGCATCTGCCGGACGATCTCCGGCGCTTCCGCACCCTCACCTGGGGGAAGCCGATCGTCATGGGACGCCGGACCCACGAGTCCATCGGAAGGCCGCTCCCCGGCCGGCGCAACATCGTCATCACGCGCCGGCGACGCGTGATGGACGGATGCGAGCGGGCGGGTTCCTTCCGGGACGCTCTCGCCTTGACGGCGCAGGCGCCGGAGACCGTGGTGATCGGCGGGGCGCGCTGCTATCGCGAGGCGCTGCCGCTTGCGCAACGCCTGTATCTCACCCGGATCGACGCGGACTTCGACGGTGACGCGTGGTTTCCCGAGTGGAACCCGGCCGGCTGGGTGGAGCGCGAGCGCGAGCGGGTCGCGCCCGGGGAGACGACGCCCTTTGGTTACGAGTTCCTCGTGCTGGAGCGGCAGTCCACCGACCGTACCTCACCGGACTGAAGGTCGAGGGCGGTCAGCCTCCCACCCCACACGCAGCCGGTATCCACGTGCCGGACACTCTCGCGGTCCGCCAGCTCCGGATCGAGATCGAGAGCGGCCCAGTGACCGAAGACCAGGCGCTCTCCCCGCGAGCGGCGATCGGGAGCCGAGAACCATGGAACGAGTCCGTCCGGCCGCCTTTCCGGCGGCCCGGCGAACGAGAGATCGAGCCGGCCATCCCCAGTCACGTAGCGGATGCGCGTGAGGGCGTTCAGGGTGTAGCGGAGCCGGCCCCGGCTGTCCCCGGCAGCTTCGTTCTCGGACGCCTCGTTGCCGTACATGTGGCGGAGGAACGCGGGGGCGCGGTCCCCGGCCAGCACCCGTTCGACCTCCGCCGCCCGCCTCCGCGCGGTGGCAAGGTCCCACTCCGGCGGGAGCCCGGCGTGGACCATGGTCCAACCGATATCCGGATCGTGGTGGAGGAGCGGCCGGCGGCGCAGCCAGTCGAGCAGGAACTCCCGATCGGGCGCCTCGAGCACCGGCTGGAAGGTATCCGACGCATTGTCGGGCCGCGCCCCGCAAGCGACGGCCAGGAGATGCAGGTCATGGTTGCCGAGGACGCACTCAGCGTCCATCCGACTCGCCCGGCGCAGGACGCCGAGCGAGTCCGGGCCACGGTTCACGAGATCGCCGGCGAGCCAGATGCGATCCCTTTCGGGGTCCGGATCGAGCATCCCGAGCAGCGCGTCGAAAGCCTCGACGCACCCTTGCACATCGCCGATGACCCAGGTGGCCACGGCCGCTCAGTGCAGGGTGGCGCCGGGGCCGAGGAGCCGGAAGACCGGAATCGGAGCGAAGAAGGTGTGACCGTCGTCGGCGAGCATCCGGTACTCGCCGTGCATGGTCCCGATCGCGGTGCGGAGCACGGCTGCGCTCGTGTACTCGAACGCGTCCCCCGGCCCGAGGTGTGGTTGTTCGCCGACTACCCCGTCGCCCTGGACTTCCTCCACGTGACCGTCGCCGTGGGTGATGATCCAGTGCCGGGAGAGCAGCTTGGCCGGGATTCGCCCCGTGTTGCGGATCGTGATCCGGTACGCGAAGAAATACTGGTTCGCGGCCGGGTTCGAGCGGGGCGCAATGAACGTCGCCTCCGCCCTCACGTCGATGCTGTAGTCCGAATTGGCCACGAGATACACGACTCTACGGTCTCGAGCGACTATCCGCAACAGACCCGGGGCACGCGGCGCGGTGGACGAACCGGTCCCGATTGCTCCGGTCAGATCAGGTGAAAACGCTCCAGGCCGCGATAGGCGAGAGCCTCGGCGACCTGGCCCGCCCGGGGCCGTTCTCCTCCATCGAGATCCGCGATGGTGCGGGTCACCCGCAGTATCCGCTGCACTGCTCTTTCGGTCAGGGCGAGCCGGCGGGTCGCGGTGCGAAGGAGCGATCGAGCGTCGGGATCGAGGGGGCAGCAGCGGGAGAGCTCGGCCGGACCGAGCTCCCGGTTGAGCTTTGCCGCGCGGGCGAGCTGGATCTCGCAGGCCGCGGCCACCCGGGCGCGGACCGCGGCGCTGGTCCGCTCCACGTCGCCCGGTTTCCGACTTCGTCCGCCCGGGCTGTCGTCCCTTCCGTTGCCGGCCGTTTCGTCGGGCGGTTCCCGCACCATGGGAAGGTGCAGGTCGAAGCGGTCGATGAGCGGCCCCGAAACACGGCCCTGGTAGCGCCGGACCGCCTCCGGGAGGCAGCGGCAGCGGTTCGAGTCGTCTCCCAGGTAGCCGCAAGGGCAGGGATTCATGGCGGCCACGAGCTGGAAACGAGCGGGGAATTCCGCCTGGCAGGCGGCACGCACGACCGTGACCCGGCCTGATTCGAGCGGTTCGCGCAGCACATCGAGGATGGGGCGCCCGAATTCCCCCAGCTCGTCGAGGAACAGGAGGCCATGGTTGGCAAGCGAGATCTCGCCCGGCCGGGGCGGCACCCCGCCGCCCGCAAGCCCGACCGCGGAGGTTGTATGGTGCGGCGCCCGGAAGGGCCGCTCGCGCCACACGGCGGGGTCCCGTTCCAGGCGCCGGGCGGAGTAGATGGCCATGGTCTCGAGCGCTTCGGATTCGCTCATGGGCGGCAGAACCCCGGGCAGACGGGTGGCGAGCATGGTCTTTCCGGTGCCGGGAGGACCGACCATGAGTACGTGGTGTCCACCCGCCGCCGCAACCTCGAGGGCCCGCTTGGCCATCTCCTGTCCGTGCACGTCCGCGAGCTCGGGAGCTTGTGTCGGTCGTGGCTCGGGCGCCGGGGTGGAGAACGGCTCGATCGCGGGCGTCCCGAGCAGGTGGCCTCTCGCCTCCGCGAGGTGGGATACGGGGAAGAGCTTCGCCGCGCGCGCGAAGGCGGCTTCGCGGGCGTTGCCGGCGGGCAGGATCAGCCCGCGGGCCGACCCGCGAGCCGCGACCGCGCACGAAATCGCGCCCCGCACCGGTTGCACCGTCCCGTTCAGGGACAGCTCTCCGACGATCTCCACCTCGGCGAGCCGTTCGGCCGGAAGCTGTCCGGACGCGGCCAGGATGCCGAGAGCGATGGGCAGATCGAACCGGCCGCCCTCCTTCGGAAGATCGGCCGGGCCGAGATTGATGACGACGCGCCCGTTCGGATACTGGAAATCCGACGCCACGAGAGCGGCCCGGACGCGGTCCTTGCTCTCTCGCACCGCCGCGGCCGGAAGCCCCACCAGGGAGGTGCGCGGGAGACCTCCGCTCAGGTGCACCTCCACGGAGACGAGCGGAGCTTCCAGCCCGAGCAGCGCCCGGGTGCGGGCGAGAGCGAACGCCATCCCGGGGAGCGGTCAGGAATCCGTGGTCCGGCCGGATGACCCGGCCTCGATCGCCTCGATCCGTTCCTCCAGCGCCTCCATCCGGGCCTGGGCGTCGGCGAGGGTCTCGAGATGGCCGTCGAGCTCTTCGCGGGTCACCACGTCCATGCGGGCGAGCGCCGCGCTGACCGCCTCCGCGATATTGCGACGCAGGTCCTCGCCGATCTCCTCCATCGGCACCGCCTCGTTCACGCGGCGGATCACGTCCTCGATGATTCGGGTGGGCTTCACCGTCCTGTCTCCCCAGCGGATGGAGGCGAACATAAGCCTCGCGCGGTGCGCCGGCAAGGGGCGGATGCCCCGCCGCCCGTAGGAATGACGGCCACATCCACGTAGGCGATCGGCTGACGGCCGTGCGCTCCGTACGCTCTGCTCACGTAAGATCGGCGCGAACAGGACCGGGCCGGAAGAGGTGACCGAATCGCCTGATCGATACGCGGTGACGGGCCATCCCATCGAGCACTCGAAATCGCCGTTCATCCATCGATGGTTCGCGGCGGTGACCGGGCAGGGGATCCGTTACGACGCGCTCGCCTGCCCGCTGGACGGGTTCGAGGAGGTCGTCCGCCGGTTTCGGGCCGGGGGCGGGCTCGGGATGAACGTGACCCTGCCGTTCAAGGAGGAAGCCTTTGCGCTCGCCGACGTTCGTACCCCCCGGGCCGAGCTCGCAGGCGCGGTCAACACGCTCTCGTTCCGGGGCGACGGCGCCGTTCATGGGGACAACACCGACGGAGTCGGCCTCATCCGGGACCTCCGTGACAATCAGGGGGTCGCGCTCGCGGGGCGCCGCATCCTCATGGTCGGTGCGGGCGGGGCGGCCCGTGGGGTTCTGCCCGCCATCCTCGAAGAGCGGCCGCACCGGCTCGTGGTGGCCAATCGTTCACCGGAACGCGCTGCGGAGCTTGCGGGCAGGTTCTCCGGCGCCCCGGTGCGGGCATGCGGATTCGGAGATCTCGGCGAAGCGGCGTTCGACATCGTGATCAACGCAACGTCCGGCGGGCTCTCCGGGGAGCGGGCTCCGCCGGTTCCCATCAGCGCGCTTCGCCCCGGCGGCGCGGCCTACGACATGGTGTACGCCCGTGAACCGACCTCCTTCCTGCTCTGGAGCCGGGTCGCGGGCGCATCCGTTGCGGTGGACGGAGCCGGCATGCTGGTGGAGCAGGGCGCGGAGTCCTTTCGGTTGTGGCGCCGCGTGCGGCCGCCGACGAGGCGGGTGATCGGAGCGCTCAGAGCGGAGCTCGACCGGAGCGATTGAATCGTCCGGCGCGGTGACCGGCCGCCGGACCGGGACCACCGACCGTCGAGTTCGGTTGGCCTCGGGGGCGGGGGTCGGGGACGGCGTATCGCGGTCCGGGCCCGGGTCATCCTGCACCCGCCGCCGCGCGCGCGAGCTCCACGAACTCCTCGAATGACAGGGTTCCCGGGCGCCGATCCGGATCGATCCCGCGCACGCGGATGGTCTCTTCGTCGAGCATCCCGCGGAGCGCGTTGCCGACCCGTTTTCGCCGCTGGGCGAATGCCCGGGTCACCACCCGGCGAAAGCCGTCCACGTCGCTGACCGGGCGCGGGCGATGGAGCCGGAGCCGGACGAACGCGGACCACACCCGGGGTGGCGGCCGGAACGCCTCCGGCGGGACCTCGAACAGCGCCGTCGCCTCGGCGTGGCACTGCACCATGAGGCCAAGCCGTCCGTAGGCGGCGGTTCCGGGATCCGCCGTCATGCGTTCCACCACCTCGCGCTGAAGCATGAAGTGCATGTCCTCGATGGATCCGGCCTGCTCGAACAGTCGGAACAGGAGCGGGGTGGAGAGGTAGTAGGGAAGGTTTCCCGCGACGCGAAGCCGGTTCCCGTTTCGCACGAGGCTCTCGAACGGCCAGGCGAGCGCGTCCCCCACGTGAACCCGAAGATCCGGCCTCGGATTCAGAAGCCGTGCGAGCTCGCGATCGATCTCGATGACGTCGAGCGACCCGGCTCGCTCGAGCAGGGGAAGCGTGAGTGCTCCGCGTCCCGGACCGATCTCGACGAACGCCTGGCCCGGGCGTGGGGAGATAGCGGCAATGGACCGTTCGATGATCTCCGGATCGTGCAGAAAGTGCTGTCCCAGACGCGCGCGCCGGGACACGGGTCACTCGCCCAGACGAATGCGGACGAACGCGTTGTCCCGGAGCTGGCTCAACCAGGCGGTCAGCTCCTCGTTGGCCTTGCGCTGAAAGACGGCGTGTCGCGCCTGGGCGCGGCGCACCTCGTCAGTATTGTCGTGGTCGCGCCGCTCCAGCACCCGCAGGATGTGCCATCCCCACGAGCTCTTGAAGGGCTCGCTCAGCTCGCCTTCCTGCATCCCGTCCATTACCGCCTCGAAGTCCAGGGCGGTCTCGCCCGGGTTCAACCAGCCAAGGTCGCCGCCCCGCACCGCGGAAGCGGTGTCGTCGGAGTGGAACCGGGCCAGCTCGCCGAAGTCCTCGCCCTGCGCGATGCGTTCGCGAAGTCGCTCCAGCCGCAACCGGGCGTCGTCGTCGGTCACCAGCGGCCTGAGGGTGACGAGTATTTGGGCGGCGTGAGTCTGGCGAACCACGCTCTGGCCGGCCCGACGAGCGTCGGCGAGCCTGATGATGTGGAACCCGCTCAGGTCCTCGATGATATCGCTCGTCTCTCCGCGTTCGAGCCGCGGAACGATTTCGGCGAACAGCGAGGGAAGGGCGGCGGCGGAGCGCCAGCCGAGAATCCCGCCTTCGGCCGCTCGAGCGCCGGATGAGTGGCGACGCGCAAGGTCGGCGAAGGATTCACCCGCCTGCAGTCGCCGCAATACGTCCTCGGCCGCCGCCCGTGCCGCCGCCGCGTCGTCCGGCCGGGAGATGAGGATGTGACCAACGAGAAATTCGTCGCCCTGCGCGGGCGCCTGGTCGGGCTGGGCCAGGTATCGGGCGACTTCCGCGTCGCTGACCCGGACCCGGTTGAATACCTCTCGTCGGCGCACGCTCTCCACGACGAGATCGTTGCGGATCCGTTCCCGGAACTCCGCAAACGGAATTCCGCCCGCTTCCATCGAACGGCGCAAGTCCGCCGGGGTGGCGTTGTGCCTGCGGGCGATGGATTCGATGGTACGGTCGACCGTGTCGTCCGAGATGCGAAGACCGAGCCGCTCCGCGATGCGAAGCTGCAGCCGCTCGAGGATCAGCTCGTCCAGCGAGCGGCGCACGAGCGCATTCCGGGTGGGAAGTTCGGAGGAAGTCTGTCGAAGGTCGAAGACGAGATGTTGGAACCGCCGCTCGACCTCGCTCACCAGTATGGCGTCGCCGTTGACCACCGCCGCCACCCGGTCGAGCTCGGCGGCCGTGCCCGACAGAACCACGAGAAGGAGTGCGGCGGCCGCCGCAATCGCGATGGTGGGCGAACGCACCGTGCGCGGCCGCATGCGGGGTCGCTTCCGGTCGTCCGTCAAAACGGGTTCCGATAGCCCGGAATCGGGCGGATCCGCGAACGGTCGGACCCGCTCCCGGCACCGGCCAGGCCCTTGAGCTCCCACTGCAGCATGACCGAGCTCTCGTGCTCGTTGCTGCCGCTCGGAAGGTAGCGCTGCGCGACCACTCGCACCCGCCAACAGCACGAATCGTACTCGAGTCCCGCGTAGCGCTCGGTCATCGTGTCCTCTTCGAGGGCATAGCTCGCGCTGCCGAGCACCCGGAGATTCCGTCCGAGATCCAGATGCACCGAAAGGCTGACGGATTCCGTTACGTCGTCGACAGATTCCTGCACCTGGTTGAGGGAGTACGTCTTCAGGGGGAACCGCCGGTAACCCACGTTGACGATCCGCTCCGGTGACGGGTGATAGCGGAGGTCGAGCGAGATCGCCCGGTACCGGGATTCGCCGCCGTCGTGCTCGATTGTGCCCCCGATCATGAAGGAGCGGTGGGGCCGGGCCCTGAGCGCGGCAATCCAGGTGGACCGCCCCCGATCCCGGGTCGCGCCGTCGCACCGATATTCGTTCATGTTCGTGTCCGGCCCGGGGTCGGACGTGGTGCAGAGCCGGACGCGGCGGTCCCGGAAGTGCCGCATCTTTCCGAGTCGCGCGGCGAGCACCTCGCGTCCCCCGTCCAGCATGCGGCTGTCGAGGGCCAGGGTCAGCCGGTCGGCATCGCCGATCCGGTCCGTTCCGCTGAAGCGGTTCTCGCGGAACATGTGGTCGTAGCCGAACGTCAAGCTCCCCGCGTCGAAGAGCGGGAGACGATCCTGGTCCCGGTGCGCCACCCGCAGATAGAACAGCCGCGGCTCGAGGGTGTGGGTGAAGCGCCGCTCCCCGACCCTGGCCTCGTGATCGAAGTACAGACCGCTGTCGACGCTGAACGTCGGGACCACGCGGGACGGCGAGTCCGAGACGTTCTCTGCGACGTCGTCCAGGTCGTAGCCGGTGTAGTGCAGGGTTGCCCGCGGGAGCAGGTAGCCGAACGAGGAGCGGAGGGGAAAGACCACGGACGGACGGAGATCGAGGCGCGTGCCGCTCGCAACCAGGTCCGTGTGGTGCTCGAAACGAGTCAGCTCGCCGCGAAAGTCGAAGTTGAGGCGCCGGTTGCGCTCGGGAAGGCGGGAGTCGAGAGTCAGCCGCGGGGCGACCCGGTAGGGGTCGAGGCGGTCTTCGGTCTCCCTGAGTATCTGGAAGTCTTCGATCTCGGCTTCGAACCGCAGGGCCGGGACCTCGTACGCGAGCTCGGCGAAACGCCGCAGGTAGTCGGTGGTGGTGACCGCGGTCCCGGTGCCGAGATCCCTCAGGTAGTCGATGTCGGATGCACGGGCATACTGCACCCGGGAGTCGAGTCCCGGTGCGAACCGGTGCCGGTGCCGAAACGAAAGGAGCGACCGCGAGTCGCCCGTGATCCGGTCCTCGTGCAGGGCTTCCGCCTCGAGCGTGCCGGCGCCCCGCTCGGTGAGATAGCGGAACTGCCCTCCCAGCACTTCGCCGCGCCGGCTCGTGAATCGCGGCCGGAGGGTGGCGTCGTAGTTCGGCGCGAGATTGAGGTACAGGGGCAGGGTCAGGCTCGTTCCGACGTTGTCCGATGTTCCGAAGGAAGGGATGAGGAGCCCCGACTTGCGGTCGCTGCCGATGGGGAACGAGATCCATGGGGTATACAGGATGGGGAGCCCGAAGAACCTGAGGCGCGCGTGCCGGGCGGTGCCGGTTCCGGATTCGCGATCAAGCTCGAGCGAGCTTGCCTCCAGTCGCCACACCTTCGATCCCGGGTCGCAGGTGGTGTACGAGCCGTCGGTGATGACCGTGGCCCGGGGGTTGTTCTCGATCCGTCTCGCGTCTCCCCGGCCGTGCGAGTCCGGGTGACTGTATCTCGCCTCCTCCAGCACGGTTTCACCGGTCTCGAGGTCCGCGCGCAGCCGGCTGCCTTCGAGGAACACCTCCCGTTCGCGCACCGTGACCTCGCCGCTCGCCTCCGCCAGCCCGGTCTCCGTGTCGTAGTTCATTCGGTGGGAAGTGATGGTGCGCTCGGGGGTGCGCAGGATGACGTTGCCCTCGGCCACCGATACGCCGTCTTCCCGAAGCCGGGCGGTGTCGGCCTGGAGCGTGGAGGACTGCCGCTCGGCCGCCGGTGGCGGCGGGAGGGTCGAGGGAGCGCACAGGGCCCAGTCGGCCGCCCGTGGTGCGTGAGCCGGCACGAGCGCGAGCGCGCATGCAAAGGCCGCCGGGCAGCCGGTGCGAAGTCGTCGGATCAGAGCTGCATCCATCTCGTCATCGGGGCGGTGCGTGACCTTAGCATCATTCGATTCAGCATCATTCGATTCGCCCTTCCTCGTGCTAACCTTGAAACGACCGAGTCCCGGACGAGGCGGATGCCGGAAGCTCGAACCTTCGTTCCCATCGACATCGCGGTGCTCACCGTCTCCGATACCCGCACGGAGGAGACCGACACGTCCGGGCGGCTCCTCGTTTCGCGCATCGAAGCGGACGGCCACCGATTGGCGGAGAAGACCATCGTACCCGACGACGTGTATCGGATCCGAGCCTGCGTATCGCGTTGGATCGTCGATCCGGGCGTGCGCGCGGTGGTCACGACGGGAGGCACCGGCCTCACCGGTCGCGATGGCACGCCCGAAGCGGTCCGTCCGCTGCTCGACAAGGAGATCGACGGGTTCGGAGAGCTGTTTCGGGCGATTTCGTACGAAGAGATCGGCACGTCGACGGTCAATTCCCGGGCGCTCGGGGGGGTGGCCAACGGCACCCTCGTATTCTGCCTGCCCGGTTCGTCGGGAGCGTGCCGAACCGCCTGGGATCGGCTGCTGCACGAGCAGCTCGACTATCGTTTCCGCCCGTGCAACCTGATCGAGCTGCTGCCGCGCCTGACGGAGCGCTAGGGATGGAGGCGGTGCGCATCCGGGTACAGGCCGAGCCGTTCGATACGGGGAGAGAGATCGCGCGGCTGTACGAGGACGCCCCGGGTGTGGGGGCGGTCGCGTCCTTCCTGGGGGTGGTCCGGAACGAGAACGCCGAGCGATCGGTCGGTTCGATGCTCCTCGAGCACTACCCGGGCATGACGGAGCGCGCGATCGAGCGCATCGTCCGGGACGCCCGCTCGCGCTGGCCGCTATCCGCGGTAACCGTGATCCACCGGGTGGGAGCGCTCTCGCCGGGCGATCCCATCGTGCTCGTCGCTGCCGCGTCGTCCCACCGGGGCAATGCGTTCCGGGCATGCGAGTTCATCATGGATTTTCTCAAGACGAAGGCTCCTTTCTGGAAGAAGGAGTCGACGCCGGCCGGCGAGCGCTGGGTCGGGACCCGCGGTTCCGATCGCGAGGCGCTCGGGCGCTGGTAGCGGGCGGAGCTCGGCCCGCGGAACCGAGAGGCCGCGCTTCGACCGGGAGGTACTGCGATGAGCCGCTACTTCACTGAAGAGAACTCCGCGAAAACCGTCATTTCCCGGCTCGAGAGCTGTCCGGACCCGCGCTTCCGGCAGGTCATGGAGTCGGCCGTCCGCCATCTGCACGCCTTCGCCAAGGAGGTCGAGCCTTCCCTGGAGGAGTGGCGGCAGGCGATCGACTTCCTGACCGCCACCGGCCAGAAGTGCGACGACCGGCGCTAGCCCGGAAATCTCACCAACTTTCTGCTGCGGACGCGGATCTGCTCGCGGTGACAAGGCGTACTCCCTCAAGCCGCTTCGACGTAGTGTCGGCTACGCCTTCGCCAGCGCGTACGCGCTCTTTCGGTCCGTGCGCCTTGTCACCGCGGCATCTCCGCGCCCTCGCGACGAAAGTTGGTGAGATTTACGGGCCAGGAGTGGATACTGCTCTCCGCCACGCTCGGCGTCCCGCCCATATTCATTTCATCGTGACGGCGCAGGGCCGTGCGCCGGTGGTGACCCACATCTTCGTGCGCGGCGATCCCTGCATCGATTCGGATGCGGTCTTCGGGGTCAAGGAGTCGCTGATCGTGCCCTTCGAGCTCGAGGAGGACCGCGGCCGGGCCCGCGAGTCCGGTGTTCGCTCGCCGTTCTGGACCGCGAAGTTCGACTTCACCCTGGCATCCGCCGGGTAGCGCCTCGCTTCAGGCTCGCTGCGGCCTCGGCGGGGGCGGAGCGTCGAACACCACGTTCGAGGCGCCGGTGTAGACGAGGAAGTGCCGGGCCTTGGCGCGCGCGATCATCGTCACCCCGGTGATCTCGGCGAGCTCGAGGCCCATGTGGGTGACTCCCGAGCGGGACAGCAGCACCGGGATGCCCATCTGCGTGACCTTCATCACGATCTCGGAAGTGAGCCGGCCGGTGGTGTAGAAGATCTTGTCGCCCCCGCCGATGTCGTCCAGCCACATCCGGCCGGCGATCGCGTCCGCCGCGTTGTGGCGGCCGACATCCTCGACGAAGGTCAGGATCCGGGTCCCCTCGCAGAGCGCGCAGCCGTGCACCGCTCCCGCTTGGCGGTAGACCTCGTTGTACGCGCCGATCTCGCGGAGCAGGTCGTAGATGAGCGACTGCCGGACCTCGACTTGCGGAACCTTCGAGTCGTAGATCATGTCGATGGTACAACTGAACACCGTACCCTGGCCGCACCCGGTGGTCACCGTGCGCCGGGCGAGCTTCTCCTCGAGGTCGACGATGCCGGTGCCCGCGAAGGTGCGCACGTGGACCGTCTCGAAGTCCCAGTCGACCTCCACCGACTCGACGTCGGAGAGCCGCTCGATGAGCCGCTGGTTGCGGAGGTAGCCGAGCGCGAGCGCCTCAGGGTACGTGCCGAGGGTCATCAGGGTCACGATCTCGCGGTCGTCCACCTTGAGGGTGAGGGGCGATTCGCCCGCGACGTGGGCCGGGCGCGGCTTCCCGTACTCGTCCACGACCGTGATTTCGTGGGTGGGCGCGAGGCCCGCCTCGGTCATGCGGGGGCGCCAGGGCGCCGCGCCCGAAGTGACGAGGCCGGGCGCTCCGTGCGATGTGGCCGGGCCGGTCATGTTCCCGCTCCGACGACGCCGGCGACGCCGGCGAACGGCTCGACGTCCACGTCGCTTCCCGGCTCCACCCCGTCGCTCTCGAGCGGCAACACGATGAAGCAGTTGGCGTCGTGCATGGAGCTCAGGATCCCGGACCCCTGCCCGCCGGTGCTCCGCACGGCGAGGCGTCCGGTGTCGTCGTATCCGAGCACCCCGCGCTGGAACTCCACCCGCCCCGGCCGTTTGCGGAGCCCGGTGGTGCACCTCACCCGGAACCGGACCGGCGCCGCCGCGGGCTCGCCCATCATCCGGCGCAGGGCCGGTTGGACGAACTGGTAGAAGGTCACCATGACGGAGACCGGATTGCCGGGAAGCCCGAAGAAGAGCGCGCCGCCGACCTTCCCGAATGCGAGCGGGCGGCCTGGCTTCATCGCGATCTTCCAGAAGCCCACCTCGCCGGTCCGCTCCAGCGTCTCCTTGACGAAGTCCGCTTCCCCGACCGAAACCCCGCCCGAGGTGACGATCACGTCGGCCGCTGCCGCCGCCTCGCGGAACGCCCGGTCGACCTCCTCGCGCACGTCGCGGACCACCCCGAGATCCAGTATCTCGGCCCCGACCGCGCGCAGCATGGCGAGAAGGGTATAGCGGTTGCTGTCGTAGACGCAGCCGTCGGCGAGCGGCTCTCCGAGCGAGCGGAGCTCGTCGCCGGTGGAGAAGAAGGCGACCCGCACCCGGCGCCGGACGCTCGCCTCGACCGTACCGAGGGATGCGAGCAGTCCGAGCTGTGCCGGTCCGACCCGCTGTCCAGCGTCGAGGACCGCCGCGCCCCGGGGAATGTCTTCGCCCGCCTCGCGCACGTTGTCCCCCGCACGGGGCCGGTCGTCGAATCGCATGGTGTTCCCGGGGCCGGCCTCCGTATTCTCCTGGATCACGACCGCGTCGGCGCCGGTCGGCATCACCGCTCCGGTCATGATGCGCACGCACTCCTCGGGTCCGACCGGGCCGGGGAAGGGCCGGCCGGCCCAGGCGGTTCCGAGCACCCGGAGCACCGTCGGGTCGTCCCCCCCGGCATCGGCGGAGCGCACTGCGAATCCGTCCATGGCCGAGTTGTCGTGCGCGGGCACGTCGATGGAGGAGAGCACGGGTTCCGCGAGCACCCGGCCGAGGGTCTCCCGGATCGCCACCCGCTCGGTTCCGGAGACGGGGGCGGCGAGGGCGTGGACGCGTTCGAGCGCCTGCTCCACCAGGAGCGAGGACGGATCGAAGTCGTCCATGCAGGACGGGTCCACGGCGACGAGAGGATTTGGCATCGGGTGCAGCCTCACGGGGTCAGGAAACGTTCGACGATGAAGCGAGCCACGCGGTCGGGACGGTCGAGATCGAGCCGTGGAAGTGCCTGCGCCCCGGGGGCGTTGCCGCCCGCGGCCCCGGGAGTGGCGACGGCCACTACGAAGGGATCGTCCACGAGCAGGGGGGTTTCGCCTCGGCCGACCGCAATCTTCGGGATCTCCGCGTGCTTGAAGCCTTCGACGAGCACGATGTCCACCGCTTCCCAGTCTAGCCGATCGATGAGCTCGTCCAGGGTCGGCTCACGCGGCATGGCGGCTTCGGTGACGAGCGCCCAGCGGTGGCGGGAGCCGACGAGGGTCTGCACCGCCCCGGCCCGGCGCAGCTCGTAGCTGTCCTTTCCGGGCTGGTCGATGTCGAACGAGTGGTGGGCGTGCTTGACCGCCGCGACCCGGATACCGGCCTCGGTGAGCGCACGCACGACGGCCGTCGCGAGGGTCGTCTTCCCGCTGCCGCTGTAGCCGGCGAATCCGACGACGGAGGGGCGCCTGTGTGCGCCGCCGGCGGACGCGGGGCGTCGCTCCGCGCGCGCTTCCGCTTCCGCCCCCGAGCCGATTCCTCGGCGGGCGCCCGCGCCCGCCACCGCACCGCGCCCCGATTCCTCGCCGCGTTCGGCACGCGAAGGTCCGGCGGCAGTGTCGGATCCGCTCCCCGGGCGCGCCTCAAGGCGCGCCTCCAGCCGGTCCCGGTCCGTTTCCCGGTTCACGTTGAGGAACATGTCGGGAAGGTCGGAGAAGTCCACGGTCGCGGTCTTCTCTTCGGCGAACCAGACGTCGATCTTGCGCTCGCCGCGGGCGAGGAAGTCCTCGAGTCCCGAGAGCACCGAGCGGTGCAGCAGGACGAATACCGGGTGCATCCGCTCGCCGTCGTGCGCGACCGCGACGTTCGCCTCCCGGTCCATCAGGGCAGCGTAGAGCCGCGGCCCGAGGGAAGGGTCCACGAGCGGCGAATCGCACGGAACGACGAGCACGAACTCGGTGGCCGCGGACTCCAGGGCGCTCGCCATGCCCGCGAGCGGACCCTGGAACCCGTCCAGCCGATCCGGGATGACGGGATAACCGTAGCGAGCGTACCGATCGGTGCTGCGGTTCGCGTTGATGGCCACGGCCCCCGACTGCCGCTCGACCGCGGTGAGGACATGCTCGACCATGGGACGCCCTGCCACCTCGACCAGTCCCTTGTCGACGCCGCCCATCCGCGAGCCGCGTCCGCCGGCCAGGATTACCCCGGTTACCGCTTCGCGAGGATAGGCGCCAGGCACGCTCACGGCGCGGCAGTCGGCGCTACCGGCCGGGCGGCCGAGCGCGGGCCGAGGGCGGAAGGAGAATGGATGCAGCGCAGGACAGGGACCGGACGGGCATCTCAGCCTCCGATATAGGACATCTCGATCCTGGGTGCGCCTTGCATCGCTCCGCGCGCGTTCGCGTCCCGGGTGGCGGCGGTGCGAAGTTCCGAGTACCGATCGTCACGCCGGCCCCAGATGCGGGCGAGACGGGTGCGGATCTCGTCGTCCGATGCGCCGCCTCGCAACACCGCCCGGAAATCGTCTCCGGAGGTCGCAAAGAGGCATGTATAGAGCCGTCCTTCCGCCGAGAGCCGTGCCCGCGTGCACCCTCCGCAGAATGGCTGGCTCACCGATGCGATGACGCCGATCTCGCCCGCTCCGTCGCGGTAGCGCCACCGCTTGGCCACTTCGCCCGGGTAGTTCGCTCCGACCGGTTCGAGCGGGTACCTCTTGTCGATCCGCTGGACGATCTCCCGTGCGGGGACCACGTCGGCGAGCTCCCAGCCGTTCGAGTTGCCGACGTCCATGTACTCGATGTAGCGCACGATGTGACCGGTGCCCCGGAACTGGCGGGCCATGGGGACGATCTGGTCTTCGTTCCCGCCCCGCTTGACCACCATGTTCACCTTGACCGGCGCGAGGCCCACCGAGGCCGCCGCGTCGATGGCGCGCAGCACGCCGGACACCGGGAAGTTGACGTCGTTGATCCGCTTGAAGACCGCGTCGTCGAGGGCGTCGAGGCTGACCGTGACGCGCCGCAGGCCCGCGTCGTGGAGGGCGCGGGCGCGGTCCGGGGTCAGCAGCGATCCGTTGGTGGTGAGACTCAGGTCCGCGAGCTCGGGAATGATCGCGAGCTTCTCCACCAGGGTCTCCAAACCCCGCCGCACGAGGGGTTCGCCGCCGGTGAGGCGGATCTTGCGCACTCCCTGCTCGACGAAAAGGGCGGCGAGGCGAGCGATCTCCTCCAGGCTCAGGACTTCCTTGCGGTCGAGGAAGGCGTGATTGGCGCCGAATACCTCGCGGGGCATGCAGTACACGCACCGGAAGTTGCAACGGTCGGTGACGGAGATGCGAAGGTCGCGCAATGCGCGGCCGCGGGCATCGGCGAGGGCTGGCCGCTCCGGGTTCGTCGCCGGCCGCGGACCGCTCATCTCCCGTCGCTTCCCGTTCATCGCCGGTCGCCGCACGCCGGGCAGCGGCGATTGCGCCGGAGGCGGATGGTCTGCCATTCCATCCGCAGCGCGTCGAGCACGAGCACCCGGCCATCGAGATCTTCCCCGATGTCGAGGAGCGTCTTCACCACCTCGGTCGCCTGGACGGTGCCGATGATGCCCGCGACGGAGCCGAGCACTCCGCTGTCGGCGCAGGTGCCGGGAGGCGCCGCAATCGCGCCGTGCAGGCACTGGTAGCACGGCCCGTCCGGACGGTCGAGACGGTAGACCGCGACCTGGCCCTCCATGCGGATGACCGCGCCGGAGACGAGCGGGCGCCCCGCGTCGATGCACGCCCGGTTGAGCGCGCGCCGGGCCTCGAAGTTGTCGGTCGCCTCCACCACCACGTCGGCGGCCGCGACCTCCTTGCGGAGCGTCTCGCCGGAGAGGGCCCGCTCGATCGCGTCCACCCGGACCTCCGGGTTGAGGGCCGCGAGGGTCTGCGCCGCGGAGCGGACCTTGGGCACACCGAGCGAGGCGGTGGTGTGCACGATCTGTCGTTGCAGGTTCGAGAGCTCCACCGCGTCGTGGTCGACGAGGACGAGGTGGCCCACCCCGCTTGCGGCGAGGTACATCGCGATCGGCGACCCGAGGCCGCCCAGCCCGACGAGGAGCACCCGGGAAGCCCACAGGCGTTCCTGACCCTCGACCCCGATCTCGGGGAGCATGATCTGGCGGTTGTACCGCAGGAGCTGCTCGTCCCCCAGCTCGAGGGGCGGGTGGGCGGGGGCGGAAGCTGGTGTGGCCATGGCCTTATAGATGGGGGTGCCTGACTCCGGTTCAATTATATGCCCGTTTCGATGCGCCCGCCTGCCGGGACATCGTCGCGGGCGACTCCGCGACGTGCACCCAGGATCGATACGCGCGGGCATGCAGGGCGACGTCGTGCACCCGCAGCACGTCCACCCCGCGCGCGGCGAGGGCGAGGGACGCGCCGAGGGTCTCCGGGTCCCGTTCGGGAGCCGGCGGCCCGGCGCCGCCGAACCAGGCCTTGCGCGAATGTCCGACGAGCAACCGGTACCCCTGCGCCCGGAACCGGTTCACCGCGGCGAACAGCTCGAGCGCCTGCAGGGTGTCCTTGCCGAAGCCGATCCCGGGATCGAACAGGATCCGCTCCGGGTCGAGGCCGGCGGCTTCCCATTCGAGGCGCCGCCGGGCAATCCAGCTCACCAGCGCGTCGGCGGCCGGCGGCCTCGGAGGCAGCCGGCGCGCGGGGTCGGCGGGGACGCTGACCGTATGCACGGCCACCCACTCGGCGCCGCTCTCGCGGGCGAGGCGGCGCATGCGCGGGGTCCCGAGGCCGGAGACGTCGTTCACCATGTCCGCCCCGAGGACGAGGGCACGCTCGGCGACCTCCGGATGGCGGGTATCCACGCTTATCCGCGGACGGAGCCTCGTGCCTCGAAGTTGGGACAGGACCTCGCGAAGCGGAGCCTCGATCCGCGCCCATTCCTCGTCCGGCGATACCGGCTGGGCCCCCGGCCGGGTCGACTCCGCCCCGAGATCGAGCCAGTGCGCCCCCGCGGCGGTCAGCCCGTCCACGGTGGCGGCGAGCCCGGCCGGGTCGAATTCGCCGCCGCCCGAGAACGAATCCGGCGTGCAGTTGATGATTCCCATCCAGAGCGGTATGGGTCGGACCCGCCCGGCCCATTGGAGCACCGTGGTGTCGTCCTGTCCCGGTATGGTCATCCGCGGCGCGAGATGGGCGAGAGGGGTGAGGACGAAGCTCCGCTCCAGGATCTCCGGGTGCGGGATCGTCAGGTGCTCGGTTCGAACCGTCTGCCGGCCCCAGAGAAGGATGTCGATGTCGACCGGCCGGGGCGACCAGCGCGAGGCGGAAAGATCGCGCCCCAGCCGCGCCTCGATGGACTTGATCTCGCGGTGCCAGTCGTCGGGAGCGGAACGCGGCAAGCGGGCCCGGGCGACCAGGTTGAGGAATGGCCGGTTCCAGCTCGCGGGGGCGCCCGCGGGAAGGAGGGCGGGGGACTCGACGACGGGCGACACGGCCACGTCGCGCGCCCCCGCCCGCTCGAGCGCGCGGAGCGCCTCCTCGATGTGGGCAAGCCGGTCGCCCTGGTTCGAGCCAAGGCCGAAGTACACTTCCATGCGCGGAAACTCTCCGGGGGTGCGATGCGGACCGAAACGACGATGGGCGACGAGCGGCTCGCGGCGCTCAAGCGCGAGTTCCGCCGGGTGGCCGCCACCGCGCGCGACGCGGTGCAGGATCGGCCGGGAGCGGCCGCGGCCGCATGCTGCCATCTTATCGCACTGCCGTCCTACCGGTCGGCGGCGGTGGTGCTCTGGTACGTGAGCATGCCCTCGGAGCTCGCGACCGCCCCGGCGATCGAGGCCGCCCTCGCGGAAGGAAAAGGGGTGGCCGTGCCGTGGTGCGACGGCGAGGAGCTCGGGCTCTGGCGGCTCGAATCGATGCGCGAGCTCGAGCCGGGAACGTGGGGCATTCCGGAGCCTCCTCCGGCCCGCCGGGGCGATCCGGAGCGGCAGGTCGCCCCGGAGGCGATCGATCTCGTCGTCGTTCCCGGGCTCGCCTTCGACCGGTGCGGCCGGCGGCTCGGTCACGGCAAGGGATACTACGATCGCCTGCTCGTGCGCTCCCCGGCGGTCCGGGCCGGGCTCTGCTACGACGCCCAGGTGTTCCCCGAAATCCCGGCCGGCTCTCGCGACGCGGCGATGGACTGGCTGGTTACCGAGTGGGGCGCGTTCGCGACGGAGTCCATCAGCGGTGGGTCGGAATGCTGAAATTGGCCGCCTCTCGTACGCCCGCGGGCCAACGCTGGGTGATCGTCTTCAGCCGGGTGTAGAACCGGACCCCTTCCGGGCCATGCATGTAGTGATCTCCGAATAGGGACCGCTTCCATCCGCCGAAGCTGTGAAAGGCGGAGGGAACCGGAATCGGAACGTTGACCCCGATCATCCCGATCTTCGCCCGGGTCGTGAAATCGCGCGCCGTGTCGCCGTCACGCGTGAAGATCGCGGCCCCGTTTCCGTACTCGTGCTCGTTGACGAGCGAGAGCGCCTCCTCGTAGCTCTGGGCGCGCACCAGGGAGAGCACCGGGCCGAAGATCTCGTCCGTGTAGATCGACATCTCCGGGCGTACCTGGTCGAAGAGGCATCCGCCGAGGAAGAAGCCGCCGTCGCCATCGTCGCTGCTCCCGTCGCCGCCATTCGCGGGGCCGACTCCGCGGCCGTCCACCACGAGCTCCGCGCCTTCCTCCACCCCCGCGTCCACGTAGCCCTCGACCCGGTTTCGGTGGGCACCGGTAACCAGGGGCCCCATTTCGGCCTCGGGATCCTGGAAGCCGCCGATGTGCAGGTCCCGGATGCGGGGGGCGAGCCGCTCGACGAGGGCGTCCGCCACCTTGTCCCCGACCGCTACCGCGACCGATACCGCCATGCACCGTTCCCCGGCCGAGCCGTACGCGGACCCCATCAGGGCCTCCACCGTCTGGTCGAGGTCCGCGTCGGGCATCACCACCAGGTGGTTCTTGGCTCCGCCGAGGGCCTGAACGCGCTTGCCGGCCCGTGCGGCCGCCTGGTACACCCGCTCTGCAATCGGCGTCGAGCCGACGAAGCTCACCGCGGCGACGTCCGGGTGCGAAATGAGCGTGTCCACCGCCTCCCGGTCTCCGTGCACGACGTTGAGCACCCCCGGGGGCAGGCCCGCCTCCACCGCGAGCTCCGCGATCCGCACCGCCGCCGACGGATCGCGCTCCGATGGCTTGAGGATGAACGTGTTGCCGCACGCGATCGCGACCGGAAACATCCACATCGGGACCATCGCGGGGAAGTTGAAGGGGGTGATGCCGGCGCAGACCCCGAGGGGCTGGCGAAAGGAGTAGCTGTCGATCCCCGATGCGACCCCTTCGTTGTGCTCGCCCTTGAGGAGCTGGGGAATGCCGCAGGCGAACTCCACGACCTCGATCCCGCGGGTGACGGAGCCCCGCGCGTCGTCGAGGGTCTTTCCGTGCTCGGACGATACGATGCGGGCGATCTCGTCGAGGTGATCGCGCAGCAGCATCTGGAACCGGAACAGGATCCGCGCGCGGGCGGGGGGTGCGGTCGCCGCCCAGTCCGGGAAGGCCGCCCGCGCCGCGGCGACGGCGGCATCGACCTCGCCGTCCGAGGCGAGGGGGACCCGCGCCTGGACCGCGCCGGTGGAGGGGTCGAATACGTCGCCGAACCGGTTCCCGCTTGCGGCAACCCGTTGTCCGCCGACGAAGTGGTCGATGGTGGCGGTCATCGATCTCTCCTGCAGTGTCCATCGAGGCGAGAACGATATCGCATCCCGACGGCCAAGGGGACAGGTGCGGGGTCTGATCCGGCTCGAAGTGCGCCGTCGTTCCGTCCGGACGAGACGCTTGCGCCGCATCGCACCGAACATCACGGGCAGGCGCCGGCGGCCTCGAGCCGCGGAATGGCGCGCGATGATCCCCGCTTCCAGCCGCGCTGCGGCGACGTTGTCGGATGGAAACGCATCGGGCTCGGGCTCGACGTCGAGGGAAAGAGGTAGGTCCGGACCCCGCTCCGGGGATAGACTTGCACCGGTGAAGAGTCGGGAGCGGACATGGCACGAGTGCGCGACGTCGAGATCCACGAAGTCCCCGCGGACCTCAAGCCCGTCTACCGGCGCTACGCGGAGTCCTACGGCCCGTTTCTCAACCAGGTGAAGGTGTTCGCCCACCGGGGGCCGGCGCTCCGGCACGTGATGGGAATGCTGCTCGAGCTCGCCGAGGAGGCGGTCCTGCCGAAGCGCTACCTCGAGATCGCGCTGGTGGCGGTCTCGAAGGTGAACGAGTGCACCTACTGCGTGGCCCATCACGCGCCCCGGCTCGTCGAGCAGGGGCTCGACCCGGCGAGCGTGACCGCCATCCTCGACCCCGAGGTGCCGGGATTCGATGAGGTGGATACCCTGGTGCGCGACTACGCCGTCGCGGTCACCGAGGACGCACGGCGAATGCCGGGAGCGGTGGTGGAGCGGCTCAAGTCCCACTTCACCGAGGAGCAGATCGTCGAGCTCACCCTTCGCACCACCTTGTGCGGCTTCTTCAACCGCTTCAACGAGGCGCTCGGGATCGAGATCGAGGACGGGGTCGTCGAGGACATGCTCGGGGCCGGCATGCGGCTGGACGACCTCCCCCATCCCGAGACCCTGGCCGCGGGCGTCGGCTGAGCCGGCCCTGTCGGCCCGTTCGCCGGATTCCATCCCACCCCGAATTGCGGCGGCACGGCGGCCCCTCGAGCTACATGCGCCTTGCCGGCTATCGCCCCGGCGTGAACGGGTCCTCCTCCGGGCGTCCATCGAGCGCCGGAGCCATGTCCCGTGCGTCACGGTCCGGTTCTGCTTGCGGCGGCTCGACTTTCCGGCAAACAGGCGAGTGACGGGTGCGGACGAGCTACTACCGGACCGCTCTGCTCCTCGTGATCGTGAGCTCAGTCGCCAATTCCGCGAACGGGCTCATCATGCGATCCATGGAGTCGGCCGGCGGATGGCAGATCGTCTTCTACCGGTCCTGGTTTCTCGCCGGTGCGCTCACCGTCGTCTTCGTCGTGCAGAGTGGGGGGCGGTTGCCGGCCGCCCTGCGCGATCTGCGTCCGTGGATGGTGCTCGGAAGCCTGGCAATCGCGGCCGTCAACACCTGCTTCATCCTGTCCATCATCTACACCACGGTGGCGAACACCATGTTCCTGCTGAGCTCGGCGCCGTTCTTCGCCGCGCTGCTTGGCCGGCTCGTGCTGGGCGAGACCGTCGAGCGCGGGGTGTGGGCGGCGATGAGCGCCGCGCTCGTCGGGATGGCGGTCATGCTGTGGGACGGAATGGGAGCCGGGACCCTGCTCGGCAATTCGCTCGCGGTGCTGGGCGCGTTCTGCTTCGGGACCTTCGCGGTGGTGCTGCGAAAGGGGCGCGGGGTCAACATGCTGCCCATCGTCATCCTCGGCGCCGTGCTCGGAGGGATCAACGCCGCGGTCATGAGTGGCGGGGCGTTCTCGATCCCGTTTCACGACATCGCGCTGCTCTTCGTCTGGGGGGTGCTGCTCTCCGGCACCGTGCACGTAATCTTTACCTGGGGCTCGCGTCACGTGCCCGGCGCGGAGCTCACCCTGCTCATCCTCATCGAGTTCATCCTGTCTCCGATGTGGGTGTGGCTGTTCATCGACGAGCGGCCGAGCCTGGCGACCCTGATCGGCGGCGCGCTGGTTCTCGCATCGGTGGCGAGCCGGGCGCTCGCGAGCTTCCGGGTGCGGGCGGGATGAGGGGCGGGCTGCGCTGTCCGGGCTCCGAGAGGATGCGCTACCGTGCTCCTCGACGTCCGGCGCACGAGGTATGAGAGGCGCGAGAGGTGCGCGAATGAGCGGCGGTGACCACCACGACGAGTACGGCGATGCGTTCGTCGCCGGGCTCGAATGGATGTGGGGCGAGGGTTTCCTCTCCCCGGGCGGGGCGGACGAGGTGGCCCGGATCGTGGCCGGAGCGCCTATCGAGGGCGCAAGGGTGCTCGATGTCGGATGCGGGCTCGGCGCGATCGACGTGCTGCTCGTCGAGCGCTTCGGCGCCGCCCACATCACCGGGATCGATGTCGAGGCGCCGCTCGTCGCGAGAGCGGCGGAGCGGGTGGCGGCCGCGGGGATGGCGGGCCGGGTCTCGGTCCGCAAGGTCTCGCCTGGCCCCTTTCCATTCGATGACGGCGCCTTCGACGTGGTGTTCAGCAAGGACTCGATGATTCACATCCCGGACAAGCGCGGCCTGTACGCGCAGGTCCACCGCGTGCTCGCACCGGGCGGATGGATGGTGGTGAGCGACTGGTTCGGCAACGGGATCGAGCCGACCGGGGCGATGCGCGAGTGGCTCGAAGCGGTCGGCCTCACGTTCAGGCTCGCGAGCATCGAAGCCTCGGCCGCGCTGGTCGCGGCGTGCGGGTTCGCCGATGTCGAATGGTGCGACCGCAACGCCTGGTACGCCGAGACGATCAACGACGAGATCGCGACCCTCGCCGGCGAGAACTACCCGCGCCTCGTCGAGCACGTCGGGGCCGAGGCGGCGGCGCGGCGCCTGGACAGCACGACGAAAAAGAAGGCGGTCGTCGACGGCGGCGAGCTGCGTCCGGGTCACCTCCGTGCGCGCAAGCCCGCCTGAACGATCCCCGGAAGTCCTGGCGCGGTTCAACACTGCAAGATTGTCCGGGTTCACCCCTGAGGTCCGGTTCTGCCGACATCTGCCTGGAAGGAGGCATGACATGACGATCAGTGAAATTCTCATCAGAGGTGGGCGCATCGAAGATGCCGACCCGGACTTCGGCTACATCCCCGGCTTTGGAAATACCCACTCCACGGAGGCGGAAGAAGGAGCGCTGCCGATCGGCCGCAATTCCCCGCAGCAGCCGCCATTGGGTCTCTATGCAGAGCAGTTCAGCGGAACGTCATTTTCGGTGCCGCGCGCGGGGAACCGACGTTCATGGTTGTACAGGATCTTGCCCTCGGTGAAACACGGCACGGGATTCGAGGAGGTGGAGACGGATCTCATCCGGACCGCACCTTGCCGGGAGAGCGAGCTCCCGGCCGCGCAGCTACGCTGGCACCCGATTCCGATCCCCTCCGACGGGCAGACCGACTTTCTCTCCGGGCTGCGCACGATCGCTACCTGCGGCGACGCGGCAATGCAGGCCGGCATGGCGAGCCACGTATTCGTGGCCGACGCCTCGATGGACCGGAAGTACTTCCACAGTTCGGACGGCGAGCTCTTGGTCGTGCCGCAGCAAAATCCGATGAAGTTTCTGACCGAGTTCGGCGTCGTTGTTGCCGAGCCTGGCGAGATCGTCGTCATTCCGCGCGGCGTGAAGTTCCGCGTGGATCTCGTGGACGGCCCGATCCGCGGCTACGTCTGCGAGAACTATGGCATGGCGCTGGCGCTGCCCGAGCGCGGGCCGATAGGGGCCAATGGTCTGGCGAACGAGCGGGACTTCCTGTACCCGGCCGCGGCGTACGAAGATCTCGAGCAACAGTGTGCTCTCTACCTCAAGGCCCGGGGCCGGATGTTCCGGACGGTGCTGCCGCACTCGCCCCTCGATGTGGTGGCCTGGCACGGCAACTGCGCGCCCTGCAAGTACGACCTGCGGCGGTTCTCGCCCGTCGGCTCGACCTTGCTCGATCACCCGGATCCGTCGATCTACACGGTGTTGACCGCTGCCTCGGACACGCCGGGCACTGCGAACGTCGATTTCGTCATCTTCCCGGAACGCTGGCTGGTGGCGGAGTCGAGCTTCCGCCCGCCTTGGTACCACATGAACGTCATGAGCGAGTTCATGGGCCTGGTCTACGGGGTCTACGACGCCAAGCCGGGTGGATTCGTACCCGGCGGGATGAGCCTCCACAACGCCACGATCGCCCACGGGCCGGACACGGAAGCCTTCGAACGAGCCAGCACGAAGGCTCTCGAGCCCGAAAAACTCACGGGCACGATGGCGTTCATGTTCGAGACTCGCTACGTGCTGGAGCCGACCGGATACGCGTCCGGCCTCGATCTGATCGACACCGGCTATCCGGACTGCTGGGACGGCCTGAGACGCAATTTCCAGGTGCCCGCGCGGACCCCGTGAGCCCGCTCCATGGCAACCGGGATGGTCTCGAACGCGTGACTGGAATGTGCTGTCGTCCGTGCTCACGTTGTTTTCTTCTTCCTGGAGTGACCACGAGGTCGGGGAATCTTCCATCTCTGTCATACAGGCGGATTCCGGTCAGCGCGGCGGTACGCGGGCGCCGCCGGAGCGGACCGCATTTCCGGGAGCTGGAAGGGCGAATTGCGCGAACGCTCTCGCCGACAACGCCGCCCGCTCGGGTCCGACGCCATCTTCGGCCTCGAGGGCACGCGCCGGGAGGACTCCGGCCGCGCCGCGCCCAGGCATTGATGCTGCGTGTCGTAGTCCGCTGGTAGCGGCGAGGGGAGGGCAGGCGGTCGATTCTCAGGGGTAGTGCCGGGCGAGGTACTCGGCGCTGAACTTCCCGCTTCGCCGATCCGTTTCGATCTCGTCTGCGGCGCGCTCGGCCGGCGGACCGAGGCCGCCGGCGCCCGGAGTCTCGATGACCACCCGCTCGTCGGCGCGGATGGGGATGTCGCCCGACTTGTCGCCGAGGGTGCGTTCCGCCCCGTTGTCCCCGAGGATCGCGAACCGCCCGCGTCCGCCCGTCTTGCCGCCCGCGAGCCCCCACGGCTCGTGCCGGAACCGCTCCCCGAGCCCGTTGAAGGTGCAATCGTGCCCGAGCGGGCGCACGACGCGGCGAAGCCCGAGTCCGCCCCGACGTCTCCCCGCCCCGCCCGAGTCCGGAACGAGGCCGTACTCCTCGACGAGGAGCGGATACTCCATCTCGATGGCTTCCACCGGAAGGTTGGAGGTATTGGTCATGTGGACCTGCACCGCGTCCTTGCCGTCCCGGTCCGGGCGGGCGCCCATGCCTCCGCCGAGGGTTTCCAGGTAGACGTAGGGGATGCCGGTATCGGGATCGGTGCCCGCGAACACCGCCGTCGTGTTCGCCCCGTTCGCCGCCGCCGGAACCCGGTCGGGGAGGGCCTTGGCGAGGGCGCCGAAGATGACGTCCACGATCCGCTGGCAGGTGTTGGCTCGCGCCGCCACCGAGGCGGGGAACACCGCGTTCACGATGGTCCCGGGGGGCGCGCTCACCTCGGCCGTGTCGAGTACTCCCTGGCTGTTCGGAATGTCGGGGTCGAGCAGGGACTTCAGCGCATAGCAGGCGCTCGCATGGGTCGCGTTGACGGTGGTGTTCATGTTCCCCGGCACCTGCTCCGAGGTGCCGGCGAAGTCGAAGCGGATGTGATCGCCCGCAACCTCGATCCGGACCCGGATGGGCAGGTCGAAGCGGTCGGTGCCGTCGCTGTCGAGCTGGTCCTCGAACTCGTAGGTCCCGTCCGGGACGGTCGCGATCGCGCTCCGCAGGCGCCGTTCGGCGCGCTCCATCATGAGCTCGAAGCCGTGCATCACGGTGCCGGCGCCGCGCGCCTCCACGAGCTCGAGCAGCCGGCGGGCGCCGAGCCGGCAGGCCGCGATCTGGGCGTAGTAGTCGCCGCGGCGCTCGTGCGGGACCCGCACGTTGAGGAGCAGGAGGTCGAGAAGGTCCTGCTGCAGCTCGCCGCGCCGGAACAGGCGCACCACCGGGATCCGGAGCCCTTCCTGGTATATCTCCGTCATTCCGCCCGCCATGCTCCCGGGGGCCATGCCGCCGATGTCGGCGTGGTGGGCGATGTTGCACACGAATCCGACGAGGGATCCTTCGCTGAAGACGGGGAGGGCGAGGTTCACGTCCGGGAGATGGGTGCCCCCCGCCACGTAGGGGTCGTTGGCCACGAACAGGTCGCCGTCGTGGAGGTCGTTGCCGAACTTCTCGAGCACGCTCTCCATGAGCCCGCTCATCGACGCGATGTGGAGTGGGAGGGACTGCTCGGACTGGGCGACGAGGCGGCCTCGCACGTCCATGATGGAGGCCGAGTGGTCGCGCCGCTCCTTGATGTTCGTCGAGTAGGCGCTCTTCATGAGGGCGAAGAAGCACTCGTCGGTGATCGAGCGCAGAGCGTTCGAGAGGATCTCGAGGCCGACCGCGTCGAGCTCGAAGCTCGGGGCGGGCGCGCCGGTCGAGGGGGTCGAGGATGGGGTCACGGTCATCTCCGTCATGTTCCGCCGAGGGTGATGTTGAGGTTCGCGTGCCCGTCCACCCGGGCGCGGTCGCCCGGATGCACGACGGTGGTCGCGTCGAGCTGCTCCACGATGGCCGGGCCGACGATCTCGGCTCCCGGCCGGAGCCGGCTCCGGTCGAAAACGGGGGTCTGCGCCGGCGCGTGCGGCCCGAACCAGACCGGCCGGATCTCGTCCGGCGGGGGTGCCCCCGTAGTGTCCGCCGCCGTCCCCTGCGCCGCGACGTGGCGCGTGCGGCCGAACGCGGTGAGCCGGACGTTCACCACCTCCACCGGGTCGTTGGGGTTGTGATAGCCGTAGGCGACGTCGTGGACCTCGAAGAAGCGGGCCGTGATCGCCGCGATCGACTCGGGCGACGGACCGCCGTCGAGGACCGCGGGCGGACCGGACGCCACCGGCACCCGGAGTTCGAAGTTCTGGCCGACGTAGCGGGCGTCGAACACGATCTCCACCTCCCGGTCCGCGTCCGGGACCGCTTCCTCGCGGAACCAGTCCTCGGCCCGCCGGGCGAGCTCCGCCACCGCCGCGGCGAGCTCCCCGGCCGTCTCGGTCTTGAGCTCCAGCCGCCGCCCGAGCACGAAGTCCTCCTTCAGATCCGCGATGACGAGACCCTGGGCGCAGACGATCCCCGGCACTTCGGGCACCAGTACTTCGCGGATCCCGAGGGCGTCGGCCACGTCGCGCGCGTGGAGCGGACCGGCCCCCCCGAAGGCGACCAGGGTGAAGTCGCGAGGGTCGTGGCCGCGCTCGACCGAGATGGTGCGGATCGCGCGCACCATGTTGGCGACCACCACCCCGACTACCCCGTGCGCGGCCCGCTCGACGCCGTAGCCGAGCTCGCCCGAAACGTCCGCGAACGCCTGTGCGGCCCGCTCGCGGTCCAGGGCCATGCGCCCGCCGAGGAGGCCCCGGTTCGAGAGCCGGCCGAGCAGCAGGTTCGCGTCGGTGACGGTCGGCGCGGTCCCGCCTCGCCCGTAGCAGGCCGGCCCGGGGTCGGCCCCCGCGCTCTCCGGCCCGACCTTGAGCAGGCCGTCGCGGTCGAACCAGGCGATGGAGCCGCCGCCTGCCCCCACCGTCTGCACGTCGATGCTCGGGAGCCGGATCGGAAGGCCCGCCACCGCGCGCTCGAGGGCGACGTCCGCCCGCAGATTGCGCACCAGGGACACGTCCGCACTGGTGCCGCCCATGTCGAGGGTAATGAGATCGCGGGGACCGGAGCGTGCCCCGGCATCGATCGCGCCCACCACCCCGGCCGCCGGCCCGGACAGGGCGGTGCGAACGGGGAGGGCGCGGGCGCGGGCCGGCGACATGAGGCCGCCGTTCGACTGGTTGATCCCGATGCGGGCGTGCGGCACGCGTTCCGCGAGCCCCGCTCCGAGGCTCGCCATGTACTCGTCCATGACCGGCTGCAGCCACGCGTTCAGCACCGTGGTGGAGCAGCGTTCGAACTCCCGGAACTCGGGCTGGACTTCCGACGAGAGCGATACCCGGAGGTCCGGGCGGGCGGCGCGGATCGCCGCTCCGAGGCGCGACTCGTGGTCCGGGTTCTGGAACGCGAAGAGGAGGCACACCGCGCAGGCGTCCGCCTCGATCTCACCGAGCCGGCCCACCGCCTCCGCGATCGCGGCGTCTCCGAGGGGACGGACCACCCGCCCGCCCGAGGTGATTCGCTCCTCCACCTCGAGGCGCCGCTCGCGCGGCACGATGGGAAGAGGCTGGTCGCGGTAGAGGTCGTACATGTGGGGCCGGATCTGGCGCCCGATCTCGAGGAGGTCGCGGAAGCCGGCCGTCGTGACGAGGACCACCCGCCCCCCGTGGCGCTGGATGATGGCGTTGGTTGCCACCGTGGTCCCGTGCGCAAGCCGCTGGACGTCTCCGAGCGGGACTCCCGCCTCGGCAAGCTCGCCCAGCCCCTCGAGCACCGCCCGCCCGGGGTTGTCGCGGGTCGAAGGCCGCTTCGCGACCCGGACCGCTCCATTCTCGGAGCCGATCGCGTAGAAGTCGGTGAACGTCCCTCCGACGTCCACCCCGATGATCCAGCTCACGTCACCTCCGGCCCCCACGGTCGCCTGCCCCATGAGACGCGGCCGGGCGCGGCCGTGTCCGGCCGGCCTGGAATCGTTGGGGCGTCATCATCTTTACAGTTGAGCCAAGTCTTCTGCGAGGCTCCCCTGGGAACGCGGGCTTCCAGCCCGCGGTGGGCCGAAGACCCACCATGGTCCACGCGGGCAAGATGTCCGTCTCCCAGGAGTGCACCACATGCCTCGTCGGTCCGAGGCACGGGCAGCCGTAGCCCGGAAAAATCACCGACTTTCTGCTGCGGACGCCAATCTGTCGCTTCGCGCTCCCAAGGTCGCCGCGGTAGCGGGCCGTACTCCCTCAAGCCGCTTCGACGTAGTGTCGGCTACGCCTTCGCCAGCGCGTAAGCGCTCTTGAGGTCCGTGCGGCCCGCTACCACGGCATTCTGCTTCGCAGCTTCGCGGCGCCCTCGCGGCGAAAATCGGTGATTTTTCCGGGCTAGCTCTGCCGGCGGCGCTCCGCGGCCAGGATTTCAAGCGCGTCGGACCAGGCGTCGAACGTCTGGCGGACGTCTTCGTCGTCATGGGCGATGGACAGGTAGTACTTGCTCTCGCCCTTCAGGATCCCCCGCTCGAGCAGCAGCTCGTTCAGGCGCCGGCCGAGGCTTGCATCGCCGCGGAGCGTCCCCCGGTAGTCGGTAATGGGGCCCGGGGCGAACACCGCCTCGAAGCAGGCCGGCACGCCGAGGACGGTGGCGGAGAAGCCGCGCGCGCGAAGCCGCTCGTCGAATCCCTCCATCAGCCGGTTTCCCGTCGCGTTCAGTCGCTCGTACGTGCCGGGCTCGCGAAGCACCTCCAGGGTGGCGAGGCCCGCGACCGCCGCGATCGGGTTGCCGGAGAGCGTCCCCACCTGGAACACGAAGCGCTCCTGCCCGACCCGGCTCGCGTCGAAGTGGGCCATGACCTCCTCGCGTCCCGCGATTGCGGCGAGGGGGTAGCCGCCACCGCAGGCCTTGCCGAGGGTGCAGATGTCCGGGGTGATGCCGTAGTGCTCCTGCGCACCGCCGTAGGCCATGCGGAAGCCGGTCACCACCTCGTCGAAGATGAGCACGATGTCGTGCTTCGCGGTCAGCTCCCGCAGGCCTTCCAGAAAGCCCTTGCCCGGCGGGATGATGCGCTGCACCGGCTCGACGATGACCCCCGCGATCTCGTCACCGTGCTCCCTGATGAGGCTCGCCACCGTGTCGAGGTCGTTGTACGGCGCGACGAGCACCTCGTCGCCCACGCCGGCCGGGATCCCGGCCGAGTCCGGAACCGGGCGCGGGAAGTTGCCGGGGCGTTTCGGCGCGAGGCTCATGAGGCTCGTGTCGCTCATTCCGTGGTAGCCGCCCTCGAACTTGAGGATCTTGTCGCGGCCGCGATGGCCCCGGGCAAGGCGCATCGCGTATGCGTCCGCCTCGGTGCCCGAGCTGACGAAGCGGACCTGCTCGGCGCACGGCACCGCGTCCACGATCGCCTCTGCGAGCTCGATGGCGTAGCGGTTGTTGGCGAAGAAGGTCGAGCCGAGCTCGAGCTGTTCCTGCACGGCCGCGGTGACCCGGGGATGGGCGTGTCCGGCCAGCATCGGACCCGAGCCGATGAGGTAGTCGATGTACTCGTTCCCGCTTTCGTCCCAGATCCGGCTCCCGCGCCCGGAGCGAACGATGATGTCCGAGACCGTGTTTCCGAGGCCGCCGGCTGGCATGTACTGCCGTGCCTTCTCCACCAGCGCCAGCTCCTGATCGCTTCTTGTCAGCATTTCGCAGTTTCCTCCCGACGGTGAAGAACCGTCCGCAGCAGGGTGGTTTCAGGCGAACGGTCGCCCGGTTTCGCGGCGCGCGCCGGTTACGAGAGCCAGCGCTTGCGCCGGCGGTAGTGCTTCACGTCGCGGAAGCTCTTGCGCGCCCCGGCTTCCGAGAGCCCGAGATAGAACTCCTTGATGTCCGCGTTCTCCCCAAGCTCCGCCGCTGCGCCCTGCAGCACGATCTTGCCGTTCTCGAGGACGTAGCCCTCGTCCGCGATCGAGAGCGCGAGCGTCGCATTCTGCTCCACCAGCAGGATGGTCACGTTCTCCTGATCGCGCAGGCGCTTCAGGATCTCGAAGATCTCCTCGACCAGCATCGGAGCCAGGCCCAGGGAAGGCTCGTCGAGCATGAGCAGCTTGGGCCGGCTCATGAGGCCCCGCCCGATGGACAGCATCTGCTGCTCGCCTCCCGAGAGATACCCCGATTGCACGGCGATCCGTTCGCCGAGCCGCGGGAAATACGTGAGGACCCGGTCCACGTCCTCTCGTACCTGACGCCAGTTGCGGTTGGTGTGGGCTCCGGCGATGAGATTCTCGCGGGCGTTCAGGTGCTCGAACACCCGCCGCCCCTCGAACACCTGGGCGAGACCGAGCTTGACGATGTCGGACGGGTCGTGGCGGTCGATCCGGGTCCCCTGGAAGTCGATGGAGCCCCGCGTCACCTCGCCCCGCTCGGACTTGAGCAGACCCGAGATGGCCTTGAGGGTGGTGGACTTGCCGGCGCCGTTGGAGCCGAGCAGGGTCACGATTCTGCTCTCCGGCACGTGCAGGTAGACACCCTTCAGAACGAGGATGATGTTGTCGTAGATGACCTCGATATTGTTGAGGGTCAACATGCGGGATCCCGTCCTGTTCCACCCAGGGCGCCGGTGTCGAAGCGCCCCGGGCTCTCGAGTGCGTGGGGGCGGCGGTACGCGGTGCCTTCCGCGGACCTTGCAAGGAGGCGGGCCGCGTCCGGCCCGCCTCCCGACTTCCCCGTGAGCTGTCTCGTCCGGTACCGCCTAGGTCTTCGGCGGCTCGGCCTTGGCGACATGCTCCATGATCACGTCGCGATAGCCCTGCATCCAGTCCGTGAGCGGGACCCACTTGCCGTCCCGGACCTGCCACACCTGTACCCAGCCGCCACCTTCGTGATCCTCATCCGTGATGTTGAGCGGAGGCAGGAAGCCGCCGAG
Source organism: Gammaproteobacteria bacterium (assembly GCA_965223775.1). Classification (GTDB taxonomy): domain Bacteria; phylum Pseudomonadota; class Gammaproteobacteria; order HK1; family HK1; genus JAJDXW01. The sequence goes on from OZ245021.1 coordinate 2,000,472, forward strand.
CGAGAAGTCGCTGATCGACTCGAAGCCCTTGCGGACGTCGTCGCCGGTCACGTTGTCGGCCCCGACCGCCTCGATGGCGTTGGCGATCGCCCGCGCGTGCAGCGCGGCGATCAGGACGCCGCGGTTGTAGTACACGCTGACGTTCATCTTCTCCGGGGGCGGCTTCCCTTCCTCGGCGTACATGGCCTTGATCTCGTCGATGACCTTGTGGTCCTGGCCGACGCCCGCGAACTGGAGCGCCTGGTAACCCTCGGCCGCTTCCCAGCCGGCCGCCTGCATGTCGATCTCGGCCGCCGCCCACACGAAGCCGATGACCCGGCTCATCGGGAACTGCAGCCGGCTCAGCTCCTTGATGGAGACCGCGGGCGCCTTGCCGAAGGTGTGGTTGATGACCCAGTCGGCCTTGTAGTTGCGCACGATGTCGAGCACCTGGGGCCGCATGTCCACCCCGGGAGGCGGAACCGCGAACTCGCGCATCTCGAAGCCGACGCGGCCCTGGATGTCGCGCAGCACCTCCAGCGGCTCGCGCCCGGCCGGGTTGTCGTAGTAGAGGTAGGCGACCTTGGGGAGTCCGGACTGGCCGGATGCCTTCCATTCGTCCATGAGGAACTGGACGGCGGCGCCGGCCTGCGACCAGTAGGTCGCGGCGGCCGGGAAGACGTACGGATAGCTCTTGCCGTTCGCGGCCCCCGCGCTGCCGAATCCGGGCGAGGTGCCGGGCACCTTGTCGGCGGTGAGCTTGGGGGTGAGCGCATACGTGTGCGGGGTGCCGTAGAGGAAGTAGCTCACGTGCCCGGCTTCCTTCGTCCGCTCGTACGCCTCGATCCCGCGCGGCACGTTGTAACCGTGGTCGATCTCGAAGGCCCGCACCGAGTTGCCCTCGCCGAACATCCCTGACTTGTTGGCGAGGCGGATGTAGTCGTGCGCGCCGTCGCAAATGTAGTTTCCGACCACCTGGGTGGGGCCGGAACGGTCGCATTGCACTCCGACGACCAACTCGCGTGCATTTGCGGTCCCCGCCATGATGGCGGCGGTCAGTGCCGCACCCGCGAGGGTGAGGAAAGCGAGTCTTGGATGCTTCATGTTGTCATCCTCCGTTCAGTTGGAGATTGATTGGCGCAGTCCGATTGCCCATTGCCAGCCGACTATAACCCACTACAGGTAGGGGAAGGGCCACACCCGGAAGTAGTCGGTGAAGTTCCGCCACATCTTTGCGAGGCCGTCCGGCTCGACGACGAGGAAGAACATGATGAGGCCGCCGAACAAGATGAGGTTCCACTGCGGCATGATGGCCGAGGCGGCCGCGTCGTCCCAGCCGAGGAGGGCGCCGCCGGCGCCGCGCAGTACGAAGTCGAGGACGATCGGCAGCATCGTGATGAAGATTGCGCCGAGGATCGATCCGAGGACGCTGCCGAGCCCGCCGATGATGCACATGGCGAGGAACTGGATGGAGATGAGCAGGGTGAAGCTCTCGAAGTTGGCGATCGAGTAGAAGTAGGTGTAGAGCACCCCGGTGATGCCGGCGTAGAACGAGGCGATGCCGAATGCGACCAGCTTGGTGCGGAAGATGTTGATGCCGATGATCTCGGCCGCGATGTCGCGGTCCCGCACCGCGATGAAGGCGCGACCGAGGTGCGAGCGGAACAGGTTGAGGGCGAACAGGATCCCGATCGCGAGGACGGCGTAGATGAGGTAGTAGTAGTGGAGATTCGCCTCCATCTTGCGCGCCACCAGGCTGCCGTCCACGATCCAGGGGAAGGTGGGCGCCTGGATGTAGATCGACCCCTGAGCGCCCCCGCTCAGCCATGGCCAGTGGTTGATGCCCCATTCGATGATGAGCTGGGCGGCGAGGGTCGAGACCGCGAGATAGAGCCCTTTGATGCGAAGGGAAGGAATGCCGAAGAACATGCCGACGACCGCCGCCGCGCAGCCCCCGCCGAGCATCGCGACCAGCCAGTGGGTGCCGGGAAACTCGCGGAGGATCACTGCCGCGGTATAGGCTCCGACCGACATGAACGCGGCGTGACCGACCGAGATCTGTCCCGTGTAGCCGACCAGGATGTTGAGCCCGAGCGCGCCGAGGGAGGCGATGCCGATAAGGTTCAGGATCCCGAGCCAGTACGGGGTGCCCTGCCATGGAATGACCACGAAGACCAGCAAGACGATGATTGTGATCGTGATCTTCGGCAGCGGGGTGCGATAGATCGCGAGGTCTTCGGCGTAGGTCCGCTTGAAGGTGCCCGTTTCGCGGTTGATCACGTCTCGCTCCCCCCTACACGCGCTCGATGATCTTCTGGCCGAACAACCCGTAGGGCTTGAACATGAGGACGAGGATCATGAGGACGTAGGGTGTCAGATCCTTCGTGCCTCCGCCTACCAGCGGGTCGAGGAAGCCGGCCGCGAGGCTTTCGACGAGGCCGATGATGAGGCCCGCGACGATCGCGCCGATGATGCTGTCGAGCCCGCCGAGGATCACCACCGGAAACACCTTGAGTCCGATGAGGGCGAGCTGGGTGTCGACCCCGCTCGCGTTCCCCCAGAACACACCCCCGACCAGGGCGACCACCCCCGCGATGGCCCATGCGATGCCGAAGAAGGTCTTGACGTTGATCCCCATCGCGAGCGAGACCTGCTGGTCGTCCGCGATCGCGCGAAGCGCGATCCCATAGCGGCTCTTGATGAAGAACCATCCCACGGCGGCGAACCCGATGCCGGAACACACCGCGGCAACGAGCTCGACCCGATTCAACAGCACGTCGCCGATGAAGACGGGATAGTCGTCGATGGGGAGGGGGACCGATCGGGTCTCCACGCCGAATAGAAGTTGGGCCGTGCCCTGCAGAAAGGAGGCGAGCCCGATGGTCGCCATGATGACCGCGACCACCGGCCGCCCGATGAGGTGGCGCAGCACCGCCCATTCCACCAGCAGGCCCACCAGCACCATGACCACCAGGGCGAGGAGGGCGGCGACCACGATGTTGAAATCGAGGGAGAGGATCCAGAACGCGATGACGTATCCCGCGAACATCACGAACTCGCCCTGAGCGAAGTTGATGACTTGGGAAGCCTTGTATATGAGCACGAATCCGAGGGCCACGATCGAGTACAGGGACCCGACGAGAAGTCCGTTCAGCATGAGTTCGACGTAATACACCCTGTCCTCCCCTTTGCACCCGCCGGCCGTGCGGCATCGCACCCCCGGTCGTGTTCGCGCGCTCCTGCGGCCGTCAGTCGGCCGCCGCCCGCATCTCCTCTTCCGCCCCGGGGTCCGTGTCCATTACCCGGAGGTCGGCGTGGATGGATCCGGTGGAGCCGTCCTCGTAGGTGACCGTGATGTCGGTCTCCACCCGATCGCAATCGCTGTACAGCGCGTCGATGAGGGCTCCATACCGTTCGGAGATGACCCCCCGCCGGATCTTCCGGGTGCGGGTGATCTCTCCGTCGTCGGCATCGAGCTCCTTGTTGAGGATCAGGAAACGCCGGATACGGGCGCCGGCAAGGGTGGTGTCGGCCGCGAGGCTCCGGTTGATGCGGCCCACCTCGGCGTGGATGAGGTCGTAGACCTCGTCCTTCTGCGAGAGATCCTGGTAGCCGGAGTACGCGACGCCATGGCGTTCCGCCCAGTTCTCCATCGCCTCCAGATCGATGTTGACGATCGCGGCCACGTAGTCGCAGTCCTTGCCGAGGGTTACCGCTTCCTTGATGTAGGGCGAGAACTTGAGCTTGTTCTCGAGGAACTGGGGCGCGAACATGGTGCCGTCGTTGAGGCGGCTCACGTCCCGCGCCCGGTCGATGACCCGGAGGTGGCCGCGGTCGTCGACGAAACCCGCGTCGCCGGTCGCGAGCCAGCCCTCGTCGTTGATGGTTTCGTGGGTCGCCTTGTCGTTCTTGAAGTAGCCGTGGAACATCTGCGGTCCCCGGAGCTGGATCTCGCCCGAATCCGAGATGCGGATCTCGGTCGAGGCGAGCGGGCGCCCCACCGTCTCGGAGTTCGCCTCCCCGTCGGGCTGGTACACGCAGGCCGACGAGCTCTCCGTCATGCCGTAGAGCTGCTTGAGATTGATGCCCATGGCGCGGACGAAGTCGAAGGTGTCGGGACCGAGGGGGGCGCCGCCGGTGTAGGCCCGCCGCACGCGGGTCATGCCGAGCAGGTCCCGGAGCGGTCGGCGCACGAACCAATCGCCCAGCGTGTTCAGCACGGCGAGGCCGGGCGGAACCGGGCTGCCCGTCTGGCGCCTCCGCTCCACGCGCACCGCGACGTCCATGAACTTGCGGAACAGCCCGCGCTTCAGCCAGTCGGCCTCGTCCATCAGGATCTGGATGCGGGTCAGCATCCCCTCCCAGTAGGCGGGCGGCGCGACCATGACCGTCACCCCGACCTCCCGGAAGTCCCGCCGCATGGTTTCCCGGCTCTCCGGGCAGTTGATGGTCAGGCCGAAACAGATCGCGGCCGCCACCGACAACCACGAGTCTCCCACCCACGCCATGGGCAGGTAGGCGATGAGCTCGTCTCCCGTGCGCCAGTCCTCGGCCAGCCTCGACTCCTCGACGGAGGAGAGCAGATTGTCGTTGGTCAGCATCGCGCCCTTGGGCGCGCCGGTGGTGCCGGACGTGTAGCACAGCATCGCGGTGTCCGCGCCCTTGCCCGCCGCGAGCTCCCGATCGAAGTAATCCGGGTGCTCCCGGCCGAAGTCGTCGCCCATCGACTGCACGTCCGGGAAATGCGCGAGCCACGGATCGTCCACGAGCTCGAGGCCGCGCGGATCGTCGAAAACCACCTTCTCCACGTTTTCGAGCCGATCCCGAATCTCGAAGAGCTTGTCGACCTGCTCCTCGTTCTCGGCCACGATGATCTTCGCTTCACCGTGCTCGAGCACATAGCCCAGCTCGGTGGCGATGGAGTCCTGGTAGGCCGCGAACGAGATACCGCCGAGCGACTGCGCGGCAAGCTGGGCGAAGTACAGGCGCCGGCGGTTGTCTCCGATGACCGCGAGCTTGTCGCCGCGCCGGAATCCGAGCGTCGCGAGACCGAGCGCGAACCGGCGCACCTCCCCGGCGTACTCGGCCCAGCTCACGGTCTGCCAGATGCCGTAGTCCTTCTCGCGCATCGCGTCCCGGCCGGCGAGCGGGCCGCGCCCGTTCGCCTGCAGGATCTTGGCCAGGGTGTCGTCGGTCATGGTTCGCTCCGATCGCTTCAGGCCGTGTGTTCCTTGCCGAGATAGGCCTCGATGACGACTTCGTCGTTGCGCACATGGTCGGGCGCCCCTTCGGAAATCTTCCTTCCCTGGTCGAGGACGATGATGTGGTCGGAGATGTCCATGACCACGCCCATGTCGTGCTCGATGAGGACGACGGCGGTGTCCGACATCTCCACCACGTCGAGCACGTAGCGGCAGATCGACTCCTTCTCCTCGAGGTTCATGCCCCCCATGGGCTCGTCGAGGAGGAGGACCTTGGGGTCGGCGGCAAGGGCGCGGCCGAGCTCCACCCGCTTCTGGAGACCGAGCGGAAGGCTTCCGGCCGGCGCGGTGCGGATGTCGGTGATGTTGAGGAAGTCGATGACCTCCTCCGCCCGCCGCCGGTGCTCGATCTCCTCGCGTCGGGCCGCGCCCCAGAAGACGCCGCACTTGAGCACCCCGCTCTTCATCAGCATGCTGCGGCCGAGGAGAATGTTGTCGAGGACCGTCATGCCCGCGAACAGGGCGACGTTCTGGAACGTGCGGGCGATCCCGTGCCGGGCGACCTCGAACGCCCGGCGGCCGGTGATGTCGGCGCCGTTGAGCAGCACTCGCCCGGCGTCCGGGGGATAGACCCCGCTCACCACGTTGATGAGCGTCGTCTTGCCGGCTCCGTTGGGGCCGATGATCGCGAGGATCTTCCTCGACTCCGCCGTCAGGGTCGCTTCGCTCAGGGCGAGCACGCCCCCGAACGACTTTGCGGTATCGATGACTTCAAGACGATTGCTCATCCACTCCGGCCCGATCCGCGGGACAAGGGCGCCCGGTCCGAAGAGCCGGGCGGCGGGACCTTTTACCGCGCTTCGGATGGCGGGTCAAACCCTTGTCCGCGGGCACGGTCCCGGCGGGCCGTCAGATCCGGCAGACGCGGCCTCCCTCGGGGTGCGGAACGCGGCCGGATTCCGGGGCCGTCACCGAGCAGACCGTGGAAGGGGCCGGGGTACCAGCCGGTGTCGGAGATCGCGCTGCCCGACTATAATCGCTCACCGTCGAGCGAGTACCGAGCGCCTGCTCCACCGCGGAGTTCGCCATGTCAAGCGCCGCCGCCGCGATAGATCTCCCGGAAGTCCGCCCGAGCCTCGCGGTCGATCTGTGCGGACTCACCCTCGCATCACCGGTCGTGCTGCTTTCCGGGTGCGTGGGGTTCGGCGAGGAGTACACCCGGGTCGAAGGCTTCGACAACCGCGACGCGGGCGCAGTCTGCCTCAAGGGCACGACCCTCGAGCCCCGCCTCGGCAATCCGCCGCACCGCGTGCACGAGACCCCGTGCGGGATGCTGAACTCCATCGGCCTTCAGAATCCGGGCAGCCGCGAGGTGATCGACCGCATCCTGCCCGGGCTCGATTTCGGGGAGACGCGGTTCTTCGCCAACATTGCGGGAGCCACCATCGGCGAGTACGAGGAGCTCGCGCGCCGCTTCGACGATTCCCCGGTGGACGCCATCGAGATCAACATCTCCTGCCCCAACGTGGAGGAGGGCGGGCTCATCTTCGGGAACGACCCCGTCATGTCGGCCCGCGTCGTGGAGGCTTGCCGCCGGGCGACGGCGAAGCCGCTCTTCACCAAGCTCTCGCCGAACCAGACCGACGTCGCGGAGAACGCGCGCCGCTGCATCGAGGCGGGGACGGACGGTCTCGCGGTCGTCAATACCTTCGTGGGCATGGCGATCGACGTGGAGACCGGCCGCCCGGTCATCGGCGCGGTGCGGGCCGGGCTCTCGGGTCCCGCGATCAAGCCGCTTGCGCTCCACCTGGTGTACCAGGTGCACCGGGTCGCCGCCCCGCACGGGGTCCCGATCATCGGCCAGGGCGGCATCTCGGGCCCCGAGGACGCAATCGAGTTCCTGCTCGCGGGGGCGAGCGCGGTCGGGATCGGGACTGCGCTGTTCTACGATCCCCTCGTCTGCCGCAAGGTGAACGAAGGGCTCGCGGACTGGCTCGTGCGCCGCGGCGCCGGCGGTATCGCCGAAACCGCGCGGTCCATGCGCGCGGCGGCGGCGGGCGGCGGCGGGGGATGAACGCCGGCGGCGCCGTGAGGAAGCCTCTCGTTCCCTGAACTGCGGACCCGGGGGGCCGCGCCGCCAGGTGGATCCGGCGATGGACACGGTGGAACGATTCGAACGGATGCTCGCTGGCGGCAAGGACACGCCCATGCTCCGCCTCACGCTCGGGACGGAGTTCCTCAAGCGGCACGACCCCGACTCCGCCGTCCGGCATCTTGCGCGCGCCGTCGACCTCGACCCGGATTACTCCGCGGCGTGGCAGCAACTCGGACGCGCCTTCGAACTGGCGGCGCGACCGGAGGAGGCCGCGTCGGCATGGCGAAGCGGCATCGACGCGGCCGACCGCCGGGGGGATGCACAGGCCGCCAAGGTCATGCGGGTATGGCTGCGCCGCCTCGAACGGCGTGCGTGATCCCGCACCTCGACGAGTCCCCGCACGATCGCCGGAAGGCGGAAGGGGCAACTCGGCGGCGAGGCGCTCAGCGGGAAGGAAGTAGGTGTGGGCCTCGCCGGCCTCGAGGGAGTACAAGAACCCCCGGGTCCGTACCACCGTGTCGTCCCCGGCCTTCAGCGACTCTCCGGGCAGGAAACGTGGAAGTCGGTCCGCAGCGGAGCCGGTGTCGATCCATTCCGGATCGCCGGACCGGTCCCTGGAGCGTTCCGGGGCCTCCCCGCCGCCGACCGAAGCGGTCCAGCGCCTTGTCCCGGAGGGGAATCGCCGGAGCCCGGCAGGGGGTCCCCGCCGGGCTCCGGTCGAAGGCTCCGGTCGTCAGCGCACCGCGATCGGCGAGCCGTGCGAGCCGGTTCCGCCGCGGATCGGGGACGGCGAGTAGAGGTACGCGAAGACGTACGTCTTGTCGTCCGCGAGCTGGGTCAGGGCCAGGTTCTCCTGGGTGACGATGCCGTGGCGGGTCTGGAGGTAGTTGTGCACGCAGAACGCGCACGCCGGCTCGTCCGGATAGGGGACCGGGTCCGTTGCCGGCCACGTGTCGCCGGCGACCACGCCCGCGTTGACGTCCTCGGCCACCCAGCGCGCCACGTCCATGCAGATGCCCGGGGCGCCCTGGTTGTACGCGGCCGGATCTTCCCAGTGCCGCTCCCAGTTGTAGCGGAAGAGGAGCGCATCGCCTTCGGCGAACTGGAAAGCGGTCATGCCCTGCATCTCCAGCACCTTCTTGAGATCGTCCATGTTGGCGCAGGTGCCGTGCTCCATGTCACCGTGCACGAGGGTGAAGTCGATGAGGATCCCCCGCGCCACGATGGGATGCAGCTTTTCGATTCCGAGCTGCTGGAGCCCGTAAGTCCCTTGCATCTCCTGCACGGTGTAGCCGTTGTAGAAGCGCATGTTGGACTTGTCGCTGGCCGCGCCGATCTGGACCCCGACGTGCCCGAGGCCGTCGAACTGGGTCCCGGCCTGGCCAATCTCGGTGGCAAGGAACTCGTCATGATAGACGAGCATGTTCTTGCCGAAGGGACCGCCGGTGGGGGAGCCGGGGATGCGCATCACCCACTTGCGCGCGCCGAACATCGGCATCCCGCTGTGGTACTCGTGGCCGAGCTCGTACGTCTTGCCTTCCCTAATGACCGCGAGCGCGCGCGCCACCACCTCGGGCTTCTTGTACCAGTTGGTCGAGCCGGCCTGATCGCCCTCACCCCAGATGGGATGCGGCCACCAGATGCTCCCCATGGGGGTGTCCATCACGTCGCCGTCCACCCAGGGCTTGCCCGCGCACTCCTTCCAGTCGTCCACGCAGGCCGCCTGCGCGGACGCTACCGCGAAGCCGGCGACGACTGCGAACGCGGCTGAGATCAGTTTCTTCATCATGTCCTTCTTCTCCTCATTGTTGTCACGGGTCCGCCCTACGGGTCCGGCTGGTCCGGGCCTGCGGAAACGAAGGGCTCCCGCCGGGCTGACCGGCGGAGTATATCCCGTCCCCGATAACTGCGTAAAAACGAAATGGTGACAAATCAATAGATACGATCAGACCCGCCAGAAGCCCGGAGTGAGGATCACGAGGAGGGTGAACACTTCGAGGCGCCCGAGCAGCATGGCGAGGCTGAGCAGGAGCTTCGCGCCGGCGCCGATCTCGGAGTAGTTGGCGCCCACCGCGCCGAGCCCGGGTCCGAGGTTGTTGAGGCAGGCCGCGACCGCCGAGAACGCGGTGACCTGGTCGAGCCCCGAGGCCATCAGGGCGATCAGCAGGAACGCGAACACGACGACGTAGCCGGCGAAGAATCCCCATACCGCGCCCACCACGCGGTCCGACAGGGCGGTCTCCCCGATCTTGATCGAGACCCTTGCGTTGGGGTGGATGAGCTGCTGGATTTCCCGCAGACCCTGCTTGACGAGGAGCAGCACCCGAATCACCTTGAGGCCCCCTCCGGTCGAGCCGGCGCAGGCCCCGACGAAGCTCGAGAGCAGGAGCAGCACGGGGAGCATGCCCGGCCACGCGGTGTATCCGCTCGTCGTGAAGCCGGTGGTGGTCGCGAAGGCGATGGCCTGAAAGGCGCCGAACCGGACTGCATCCAGCACTCCGTCGAACGTGCCTGTGGCGAACAGGTACGCGCTCGCGGCCGCGACCATCGTGACGAGGAAGTAGGCGTAGGCCCGCAGCTCGGCGTCCTGCAGGTACGCGGCAGGGCTCCGCGCCCGCCAAGCGACGAAGTGCAGCGCGAAGTTGATCCCGGCGAGGGTCATGAACACCATCGCGACTCCTTCGACGGCCGGGCTGTCGAAGTACCCGAGACTCGCGTCGTGGGTCGAGAATCCCCCGATCGCGACGGTCGAGAAGCTGTGCGCGATGGCGTCGAACCAGTCCATTCCCGCCGCCCGGTAGCCGAGCGCGCAAAGGACCGTCAGCCCGAGGTAGATGTACCACAGGGCCTTGGCGGTCTCGGTGATCCGGGGAGTGAGCTTCTGGTCCTTCATCGGTCCGGGGGTCTCCGCCCGGTAGAGCTGCAGACCCCCGATCCCGAGCACCGGCAGGATGGCGACCGCGAGCACGATGATTCCCATGCCGCCCAGCCACTGGAGCATCTGGCGGTAGAAGAGCAGGGATCGGGGCAACGAGTCGATCCCGGTGATGACGGTCGCGCCGGTGGTGGTCAGCCCGGACACCGCTTCGAACACCGCGTCGGCCACCGTCATTGCGGGATCGTCGAGCAGCAGGAACGGCACCGCGCCCGAGAGGCCGAGGACCACCCAGAACGCGACGACGACGAGGAAGCCGTCGCGCAGCCGGAGCTCGCGGCGGTGTCTTCGCACCGGAAACCAAAGGAGGATCCCACCCCCGAGGACCAGCGCGAGGGCAATCGCGAACGACGCGACGTTGCCGTCCATGTAGAACCATGCGACCACGAGCGGCGGCACCATGGTGAGGCTGAACAACCCGAGCAGGAGCCCGAGGATGCGCTGAACGGCGAAGAGATGCATGTGCGCGAGAGGCGGGTGAGCTACGGCCCGGGCGCCGCTCGGCCGGCCGGTCCGCCGGGCTGTCCGGGCGGGAACCACTCGCTCTCGCGGGAGGCCGATCTCCGTGCGAACGAGGTCACCGTGCCTAGAGGACCTCCGTCGTCACCTGGAACAACTGCTCGACCTCCGGAACGCGTCGCTTGTCCAGCAGGAACAGGATGACATGGTCCCCCGCCTCGATGACCGTGTCGTGGTGGGCCATGATCACCTCGTCCTCTCTCACCAGGGTGGTGATGGTGGTGCCGGGGGGGAGAAGGATGGCACCGACCTGCCGGCCGATCACCTTCGAGGTGTCCCGGTTGCCGTGCGCGATGGCCTCGATCGCCTCCGCGGCGCCGCGCCGCAGGGAATGAACCGCGACCACGTCGCCACGCCGTACACGGGCGAGGAGGCTGCCGATGGTGGTCTGGGCGGGGGAAATCGCGACGTCGATGCTGTTTCCCTGCACGAGGTCCGCGTACGCCCCCCGGTTGATGAGGGACATGACCTTGCCGGCCCCGAGGCGCTTGGCGAGCATGGCGGACAGGATGTTGGCCTGGTCGTCGTTGGTGACCGCGCAGAACACGTCGGTCCGGTCGATGTTCTCCTCGAGGAGCAGGTCCTCGTCCGCCGCGTCACCCTGGAGCACCACCGTGCGGTCGAGCTCTTCGGAGAGCCGGGTGACCACCTTCTCGCTGCGTTCGATGAGCTTCACGCGGTAGTTCGGTTCGAGAGCCTGGGCCAGCCGCCGGCCGATGTTGCCGCCCCCGGCCAGGATCACGGTCCGCACCCGGCTCTCGTTGTTGCGCAGCTCCCCGAGGACGTTTCGGATGTCCTTGCGCGCCGCGACGAAGAACACCTCGTCGTCGGCCTCGATGACCGTGTCGCCGTCGGGGATGATCGCCCCGCCGCGGCGGTAGATGGCCGCCACCCGGGCGTCCACCGTGGGCAGGTGGTCGCTCAACGTTCGCAGGGCATGTCCGACGAGCGGCCCGCCGTGGTATGCGCGAACCGCCACCATGAGCACCGTGCCGCCCGCAAAGTCGAGAACCTGGAGGGTCCCCGGGTGCTCGATGATGCGTTCGATGTGGTTGGTGACGATCTGCTCGGGACTGATGAGCTCGTCGATGGCGAGGCACGCCGGATCGAACAGCGAGCGCTGACGGAGGTAGGAGGGGGCGCGGACCCGTGCGATCCGGGTCGGGGTGTTGAACAGGTGGTAGGCCACCTGGCACGCGATCATGTTGGTCTCGTCGCTGTTGGTGACCGCGAGCAGCATGTCGGCGTTCTCGGCCCCGGCGCGGCGCAGCACGTCCGGGTGCGACCCGAAGCCGGTCAGGGTGCGGAGATCGAAGTGCTCCTGGAGGTGGCGCAACGCGTCCGGGTTGCTGTCGACGACGGTGATGTCGTTGGCTTCGCCGGCGAGCGATTCGGCCACCGAGCTGCCTACCTGCCCGGCGCCCAGGATGAGGATCTTCATGCGGTGAACCGCCCGCTCGCCGGACGGCGATCGATTCCGAGCTGCTTGAGCTTGCGGTACAGGTGGCTCCGTTCGATGCCGATGCGGGCCGCGATCTCGCTCATGTTGGAACCCGGCCGGTCGAACTGGTGGATGAGGTAGGCTCGCTCGAAGTTCTCGCGCGCTTCCTTGAACGGCAGGTCGAAGTCCTCGGCCGGAACCGCCGCCCCGGGGGCCGGACCGAGACCCATCTCCACGTCGCGGGCGTCGATATCGGTTCCCTGCCCGAGGATCATCAACCGGTGGACGACGTTGCGAAGCTCGCGCACGTTGCCCGGCCAGGGGTGGTTCCGGAGCCGGTTCTTGGCCGCCACGTCGCAGCGGCGGAACGGAACGTTCTCGCCGGTGGCGAACTCGTCGATGAACCAGTCCACGAGCGCCGGGATGTCCTCCGCGTGCTCCCTGAGCGGGGGCACCTCGAGAGGCACGACGTTGAGAAGGTAGTAGAGGTCCTCGTGCAGGTCGCCGTGGGCGACCGCCGCGGCCAGGTCGCGCCGCGAGGCGGCGATGATCCGGGTGTCGGCCTTCACCGCCTCGCGCCCCCCGGCGCGGTGGAACGAACCGTTCTGCAGGGCGCCCGCGAGGCTCGCCTGCATCGCCGGCGGCATGTCCGCGATATCCTCGAAGAACACGGTTCCAGCGTTGGCGCGTTCGAGAGGACCGTAGTGGATGGCGGAGCCGTGCTCGGAGCCGAACAACTCCTCCGGCCCGGTCAGCCCGGCGACCGGTACGGCGACGAAGGGGCCTTCGCGCCGGAGGCTGAGGGCGTGCAGGTGCCGTGCGAGCCGTGACTTGCCGGTGCCCGACTCGCCGGTCACGAGGATGGGCGCGTCATGCGCCGCCGCGCGAGCCGCCCGTTCGCGCAGGTCGTTCATCGCGGTGCCGGAGCCGATGAGCTCCGTCCCGGTCTCCGTGCGGCGGCGCAGGCGCACGTTCTCGCGGGTGAGGCGGTCCGCCTCGAGGGCCCGTCCCACCGTCAGCACGAGCTTGGCGAGGGAAATCGGTTTCTCGAGGAAGTCGTAGGCTCCGAGCCGGGTCGCCTCGACTGCGGTCTCGATGGTGCCGTGGCCCGACATCATGATGACCGGTGCATCGGGACCGCCCGTGCCGGTCCATTCCCGGAGCAGCGTGATCCCGTCCGTATCGGGCATCCAGATATCCAGCAGGATCACGTCCGGCCGCCGGGCCCGGCGCAGCTCGCGGGCGGTCTCCGCGCCGTCCGCCGCCACCACCTCGTAGCCTTCGTCGCGGAGGATCTCGGTGACGAGCCCACGGATGTCCGGCTCGTCGTCCACCACCAGAACATGGCGTCGCCGCTCAGCCACCCCCCGCTCCGGAAGCAGCGGCTGCCTTGACCGAAGCCTGGCCGGGGCCCGCCGACGGCAGCCGCACGATGAGGCTGGCGCCGCCCCCCGGCCGGTTCTCGGCCGCCACCGTTCCGTCGTGCTCCTCCACGATCTTCTTCACGATCGCGAGGCCGAGGCCGGTCCCGCGGGGCTTCGTCGAAACGTAAGGCTCGAAAAGCCTTCCCAGGACCGCGTTGCCGATGCCCGCCCCCTGGTCGTCCACCCGGGTCTCGACGAACTCGCGTCCCTTCTCCATTACCCGCCGCGTGCCGACCGTGATCGGTTCCGATCGCGCGGTTTCGCCCGCGCGCTCCCGGTTGGCGAGCGCTTCATCCGCGTTGCGGATGAGGTTGTGGAGCACTTGGCGATACTGCCCGGGATCGACCTTGACGACCGGGAGCGGACCGTCAAGATCGAGCCGCAGGACTTCGTTCCCGTCCTCGTCCCGATACAGCTCCGCGACGTCGCTCACGAGTTCGTTGACGTCGACCGGACGCGCGTGTAGAGCGGGAGTGCGCGCGTACCTCGAGAACGCGTTCACCATCTCCTTGAGGCTCTCCACCTGCTGCACGATGGTGCGCGTCAGCCGGTCCAGCGACTCCGCGTCGGGTCCGTCCATGGTGTGCAGGTACTTGTGCCGGAGCCGCTCCGCGGATAGCTGGATCGGGGTCAGGGGGTTCTTGATCTCGTGGGCGAGCCGGCGGGCGACCTCTTCCCAAGCCTGGCTGCGCTGTGCTTCGATGAGCCGGGTGACGTCGTCGAAGACGATGACGTGGCCCGGCCCGGCCCCGTGCAGGCCGGGCAGCACGGTGCCCCGGCACATCAGGATCTGCCGGCCGTGCGGTCCATCCATCTCGACTTCCTCGCGCCAGTCCGGCCGGGCGGCGAGGATCCGGGCGCCCACCCTTTCGGCGAACGGGGCGAGCCGCGGACTGTGCCCGTCCAGCCGAAGGAGCGGCGCCCCCGACTGTCGCTCGAGCGGCGTGTCGAGAATGTCCTTCGCCATCTGGTTGAACGTCACCAGGCATCCGTCGTGGCTCGTGGTGAGCACTCCCGACGAGAGACGCGACAACACTGCTTCGAGGTAGGTGCGCTGCTCCTCGAGCTGCCGGTGGCTGTCTCGGGCCTCGTCGCGCGCGAACGCGAGCTTGCGCGTCATCTCGTTGAAGGAGTCCGCGAGGAATCCGATTTCGTCCGCTCCTTTGGCCGGAAGGCGCGTCTCGTAGTCCCCCGCCGCCACCGAACGGGTCAGCTCCGCCATCCGCCGGAGCGGTGCGGTCAGTCGGCGCGCCGCGAACACCGCGGCCCACACCGCGCTCAACAGGCTGACCAGGAGGACCAGGGACAGGGTCAGCATGAAGGAGGTCTTGAGCGGAGCGCGCAGGTAGATGAGGTCTCGATAACGCTCGAACGCGGTGCGCACCCCGGACTCGAGCTCGTTCATGCGCTTCGCGACCGGAAACAGGGCCTGTACGAGCCGCGGCTCCTGGCCCGGTGCGGGGCTCGCGATGTTCACCACCACTCGCAGGAGCAGGCCGAACTCGTCGATCGGATCGAGTCCGATGTAGGTGCCGCTCTGCCGGACCTGGAGCAGCACGGCTTCGTCCGGCGGAGTCGGCACGAGCGCCGTGGTGTTGGTGCTCGTCGCGATCACGCGCCCCTTCGACGACATGAGGGTGACCTCGGATGCGCCGAGCATGTCGAACGTGTCGTGGAGCCGTTCCGCCGCGTCCGGCGCGGACAGATCGGAGAGCTGCACCGCGAGCAGCTCGACCTGCTTGAGGCGCTCGCGCATGTTGCGGTTGAGCGAGACTCGGCTGAGCTCGAGCGCTCCCTCCAGGGCCTGCTCGATCCGCACGTCGAGCCAGTTGTCGACGCTGCGATGCAAGAACTGGACGGAGAACAGGTAGATCAGCATCACCGGGGTGACCGCGAGCAGGCTGAATATGGTCACCATCCGCACGGTCAGCCGGGCCCCCGGGCGGTTCGCCCGGACTTCTCTCGCGAGCTGGGCGATGTCCCGGACGAACAGGGCGGACAGGATCACGAGCCCCACGATCGTGAGTCCGATGAGCGGGGTGTAGAACTCTCCGAATCGGGTGGGATTGCGGGTGACGTCGCTCAGCATCAGGAGCGTGAGGAGCAGGAACGAGACGAGAGCCACGAACCGCCACCCGTTACTGCGTGAGGCATGGGCGTGGCGTGCCGGAATCACCTCGGGCGCCGCAGTCGTCATGGCCGTTCCTTGGAGATGCACGCGTGGAAGAAGCCGTCCATGTCGGCCTCGCCGGGAAGAATCTGGCGCCCGGGGCCGCAAGCTCGACCCCATCCGATCTCGATCGGTTCCGCGTCGCGGTGGCGCTCCAGGAAACGCGCCATTTGACGGGCGCCTTCCCGCAAAAGGACCGAACACGTAGCGTACACCAGCCGCCCGGAGGGAGCCAGCATGTCCCACGCGGCATCGAGGAGCGCGGATTGACGCCCCTCGAGCACGTCGAGATCGGCCGCCCGGCGGTGCAGCTTGATGTCCGGGTTGCGGCGGATGACGCCCGAGCCCGAGCAGGGGGCGTCGATCAGGATGCGATCGAACGCAATGCCATCCCACCAGTCGCCGGGCGCGCTCGCATCCGCCGCCACGAGCCGGGCGTGTCCCCCGGTCCGGGCGACGTTCTCCCCAGCCCGCGCGAGCCGATCCGGATCGACGTCGACGGCCACCAGCTCCCGGAGGCCCGGCTCCGCGTCCAGGATCTGCGCGGTCTTTCCTCCGGGCGCGGCGCACGCGTCCAGCACGCGCAGGCCGGGCTCGAGCTCGAGCAACGGCACGGCGAGCTGGGCGGCGGCGTCCTGCACGGACACCGCGCCGTCCGCGAAGCCGGGCAGGGCGTCCACCCCGACCGGGCGCAGCAGCACGATCGCGTCCGGTGCGACGGGGTGCGCGGATGCCTCTAGGCCGGCTCGCCGGAGCGCCTCGAGACGAGCGGTGCGGCCCCCCGCACGGCGGGCGGCGCGCAGGGTCATCGGGGCCCGCGACGAGTTGGCGGTGAGAATTCCCTCCCAGTCTTCGGGCCAGTCGACTCGCAACCGGTCGATGAGCCATCGCGGGTGGGCGTAGCGGGCTTCCAGGTCGGGAGTCTGTTCCAGGTCTCTCAGGAGCGCATCGCGTTCCGTTGCGGCGCGCCGGAGCACCGCGTTCGCGAGCCCGCGTCTCCAGGCCGTCCGCCCCGCGAGCTGCACCGTCTCGTGAACCGCCGCGTGGGGAGGGACGCGGGTGTGAAGGACCTGGTAGAGGCCGAGCAGCAGCACGGTTTCGAGCCGTGCGTCCTGGCGCCGGAGGGGCCGATCGAGCAGTTCGGCGAGCACGTGGCGGAGGGATGGCAGGTGTCGGACCACCCCGGACGCGAGCTCCCGCGCGAGGGCGCGTTCGCGCGGGTCCGCCACCCGGTGGATGTGATCCGCGACGGCGTTGGTGAGGGAGCGCCGGTCGTGCAGGACCTCGCCGAGGATGGCGAGTGCGACGTCCCGGCCGCCGGCCGTCCCGCCGGCCGTCCCGCCGGCCGTCTCGCCGGTCGTCCCGGAGTTCGGCGCGGGGTTCTTCACCCGGGAGACTGCGGCCGGCCGGGTCCGCCCCCGAGACGTTGCCCGGGGACTAGGCTCCGGCCGTTCAGGAACTCCCGTGCTTTCATCGGCTGCTTCCCCGCGCGCTGAAGACGCAGTACCCGGAGCCGTCCCGCGCCGGCCTGGACCTCGATGCCGTCGGCCGCGGCCCGGAGCACGGTTCCCGGTTCGCAAGGGTGCAGGTCCGCGTCCGCGAGCGCTTCTGCCCGGAGAATGCGCAGCGGCTCCTCCCCGGCGAAGGTGAAGGCCACCGGCCAGGGATCGAATGCCCGCACCATGCGCTCGAGGTCCCGTGCATCGCGTGACCAGTCCATGCGCGCGTCGGCCTTGCGGATGCGCGGGGCGAGGGTCGCCTCCGACTCCGCCTGGGGCCGCGGCGCGATCCGGCCTGCCGCGAGATCCGTCATCGCTTCTTCAAGCGCTTCCGCGCCGATTCGTGCGAGCCGACTGGTGAGCGATCCCGCGGTGTCGTCCGGCCGTGCCCGGCACGCCCGGGCAAGCAGGATGGCGCCCGTATCGATCCCGGCGTCCATCTGCATGATGGTCGCCCCGGTCTCCACGTCGCCGGCGAGCAGGGCATGCTGAACCGGGGCCGCGCCGCGCCAGCGTGGCAGGAGCGACGCATGGACGTTGATGCATCCGTCGGCCGGTATGGCGAGGACCTCGGGAGGCAGGATGATCCCGTAGGCGGCGGTGACGATGAGGTCCGGGCGCAGCGCCGCCAGACGCTCGCGCACCGCCGGCTCGCGCAGGCTCTCCGGTTGCACGACCGGGAGCCCGAGCTCGACCGCCGCGGCCTTCACCGCACTGGCGGCCATCCGCCGGCCGCGTCCGGCCGGTCGATCCGGACGGGTGAATACCGCCGCTAGCCGGTGCGGGCCCGCCGCCAGCGCTCTCAGCGACGGGACCGCGAATTCCGGCGTGCCCGCGAATACGACGACCACCGGCGGACGATCAGGCGATGGCCTCGCGCTGCTGCTTGATCGCCCGTTTGCGGATCCGCTGCTGCTTGAGCCGCGACAGGTAGTCGACGAACAACCGGCCGTCGAGATGATCGATCTCGTGCTGCAGGCACGCGGCAAGGGTTCCTTCGGCTTCGATCGACACCGCCCTTCCATCGCGGTCCAATGCTTCGACCCGAACCCGCGTGGGGCGTGACACGGTCTCGTACACCCCCGGCACGGAGAGGCACCCTTCCTCGAATTCGGCTTCCTCCTCGTGCGTTTGGGCGACGCGGGGATTGATGAGGGCCAGGGGCGCGTTCCGTTCCGGGGAGACGTCCACCACGATGACCCGCCGCGCGATGCCGGCCTGTACCGCGGCGAGGCCGATGCCGCGCGCCGAGTACATCGTCTCCAACAGGTCGTCGGCGAGCTTCCGTACGGTGCCGTCCACCGTGTCGACCGGAGCGGCGACGTTGCGTAGCCGGGGATCGGGATGGTGGAGTATGTCGAGCACCGCCATGGCCGCAATTATAGCTCTCCTGAGGACGCACGAAGCTCAGGTTGGGAGCACGGAATTCCCGGGATCGCCGCCTTCGAGGGACGGTGGGCCTCCCGGGAGCGCGGGCTTCCAGCCCGCATGGACCGCCCGCGGGTTCGAAACCCGCGCTCCCGGGAAACCGGCGGCCCCAACCTGAGCTTCGTGCGCAATCAGGATCGCTCTTGCGGCCGTGGTGGACCTCTCGGACGTTCGGCCCGGGTGCGGGGGTGGATGTCGATCCCCGCCCGGTCTGGCGGTATGATCCGGGCCCCGGATGCCGCCAGGAGCAGAGGACGTCGCATGGACGCGGAGCGCACGGACCGCGAACGGATCCTGCTCGCGCTGGCTCGAAGCGGCGCGACGGGCCGGGAGCGCAGGCGAAGGGCGATCCCGGCGCCGGGAACCGCACCGGGTTCGGCCGTTCCCGGTGGGCCGGATCTCGATCGGCGCCGTACGGACCGGGATCTCGAATGTCTCCACGCCCTCGGAGCGCACGTCATCGGGGCCGGAGACCCGGAGATGCCGCCGCGGCTGCGGGCGATCCCGGATGCCCCGGCGGTGCTGTTCCTTCGCGGCGACCCCGGAGTGCTGTCCGCCCCCCAGATCGCGATCGTCGGAAGCCGCCGAGCAACCCCGGCCGGAGCCCGAATCGCCCGCCGGCTCGCGGGCGAGCTGACCGCCCGCGGCCTCGTGGTCACCAGCGGTCTCGCGCAGGGCGTCGATGCCGAGGCGCATCGAGGGGCGCTCGATGCGGGCGGGAGGACCATTGCGATCCTCGGCAGCTCCCTGGACCGGGTCTATCCCGCCGGACACCGTTCCCTCGCGGCGCGCATCGCGGGCCAGGGAGCGCTGGTATCGGAGTTTCCCTTCGGCACCCGGCCCATGCCCTGGAACTTCCCGTGGCGCAACCGGATCATCAGCGGACTCTCGCTCGGGGTCCTGGTGGTGGAGGCGGCGGACCGCAGCGGATCCCTCATTACCGCCCGCCTGGCCGGGGACCAGGGGCGCGAGGTGTTCGCGGTGCCGGGATCCATCCTCAATCCACTCGCGGCCGGCTGCCACCGGCTCCTGCGCGACGGCGCCAAGCTGGTGGAGAGAGTGGAAGACATTCTCGAGGAGCTTCCCGCCGCCGAGCTGGCGGCGAGCCCATCCGGTGCCGCGGGCACGCGGTCGAACGGAGGAACCGGATCCGCACCGGGACTCGACCGGGAGGCGGCTCCCGCGCCCGGCACGGATGAGGCGGCGGTGCTCGATCACCTCGCCCACGAACCGGCCAGCGTCGAGACGCTCGCCCACCGGACCGGATTGACCCCCGAGCAGGTATATCCGATTCTGGTGGTCCTGGAGATCGGCG
Source organism: Gammaproteobacteria bacterium (assembly GCA_965223775.1). GTDB lineage: Bacteria > Pseudomonadota > Gammaproteobacteria > HK1 > HK1 > JAJDXW01. The sequence goes on from OZ245021.1 coordinate 2,020,478, forward strand.
GATCCATCCGGATGGATCCCGCCGGCCGCTACATGCGGGTATGCTGAGCACCCGCGCCGCTCACGAACCGGATGCCCGAATGGCCGCGACCCGTCCATCCACTCAACCCGCCGCCACCCGCGGATCGAAGCGTACGCCGGGTGCGGGATCTCGTTCTCGAACCGGGCGCAAGGCTCCGGGCGACGGCTCGGCGCGGGGGTCCCCGCTCCTCATCGTCGAGTCTCCGGCGAAGGCCCGCACGATAGGAAAGTACCTGGACTCCGACTTCACGGTGCTCGCGTCCTACGGGCACGTTCGCGATCTCGTCCCCTCCACCGGAGCGGTCGAGCCCGACCGCGGCTTCGCCATGCACTTCGACCTGGTGCCGCGCGCGGAGGCCCATGTGGAGGCAATCGTGCGGGCGATGCGACGCGCGGGCGCGCTGTATCTCGCCACCGACCCCGACCGCGAGGGCGAGGCGATCTCGTGGCACGTCACGCAGCTCCTGTCGGAACGGGGCGTACTCGGGGACAAGCCCGTCTATCGGGTGCAGTTCCACGAGATCACGCGCCGCGCGGTCCGCGAGGCGCTCGAGCACCCCGGAGAGATCCAGGCCAACCTGGTGAACTCCCAGCTTGCCCGCCGCGCGCTCGACTATCTCGTCGGGTTCAACCTGTCGCCGGTGCTCTGGTCGAAGATCCGCTCCAACCTCTCGGCCGGCCGGGTGCAGAGCCCGGCCCTGCGCCTCATTGCCGACCGGGAGTCCGAGATCGAGGCGTTCGAGACTCGCGAGTACTGGACGGTGCTCGCGGATGCGTCCGGGCCGCCGCCCTTCTCGGCCCGGCTCGTGCAGTATCGGGGCGAAAAGGTGGAACAGTTCACGTTCACCGACGAGGGGTCCGCGTTTGCCGTCCAGGCGACGCTCAAGCTGCATGCCTCCCGGGGCCTCGAGGTGCTGTCCGTCACCGCGAAGAAGCGCCGCCGGGCCCCGCCGGCTCCGTTCACCACCGCCACCCTGCAGCAGGAGGCTTCGAACCGCCTCGGCTTCAACGTGAGCCGCACCATGCGGGTCGCGCAGGATCTCTACGAAGGAGTCGGAGGGGAGGGGCTCATCACCTACATGCGCACCGACTCGGTGAACCTTGCGCCGGAAGCGGTGGCGGAGATCCGGGCGTTCCTGGCCGAAGCGTTCGGCCCGGACGCGGTGCCGGGGACGCCTCCCCGGCACCGGACGAGGACGCGCAACGCGCAGGAAGCGCACGAGGCGATACGGCCCACCTCGCCGGGGCGTACTCCGGAATCGCTTCGCGGCGCGCTGTCCCGCGACCAGTTGCGCGTCTACGAACTGGTCTGGCGGCGGGCGTTGGCAAGCCAGATGAAGCCGGCGGTGATGGACGATGTCACGGTGGACCTCGGGTGCGGCGAGGACGGCGTCTTTCGGGCGACCGGCACCTCCGTGGCCTCGCCGGGCTATCTCGCCGTCTACGAGGACGCAGCGGCGGCGCAGCCCGTGCGGGCGGCAGACGCCTCGGCCGGCGAGGGAAAGGAGGGAGCGCCCGCCAGCGAGGGCAAGCCGTCCGCCCCGGTCCGGCTGCCGAAGCTCTCCAAGGGCCAGGTGGTCACCGTTTCCGACATCCGGGCCGAACAGCACTTCACCCGGCCCCCGCCGCGGTACACCGAGGCCACGCTGGTCCGCGAGCTCGAGCGGTGCGGAATCGGACGCCCCTCGACCTACGCGGACATCATTTCCAAGCTCCAGCACCGGGGCTACGTGGAGTTCGAAAAGCGCCGTTTCCATCCGACCGATGTCGGACGGGTGGTCAGCCGTTTCCTCACCGAGCACTTCAGCCGTTACGTCGACTACGGCTTCACTGCGAGCATGGAGGACGATCTCGATGCGATTTCCGAGGGCCGGAAGGCCTGGGTTCCGGTGCTCGACGAGTTCTGGCGCGACTTCGAAGCGCAGATCCGGCACAAGCAGGAGACCGTCACCCGGCAGCAGGTGACCCAGCAACTCATCGACGAGACCTGCCCCGAGTGCGGGCGGCCGCTCGCCATTCGCCTCGGCCGGAGCGGGAACTTCATCAGCTGCACCGGCTTCCCCGAGTGCCGGTACGCACGGAGCCTCCCCCGGGGCGACGAGGACGAGGCGGATGCAGGAGCGGCCGGTGGCCGCGACGCGAAGGTGCTGGAAGGCCGCGAGTGCCCCAAGTGCGGGAGCCCGCTCGTCCTGAAGAGCGGACGCACCGGCAAGTTCGCCGGCTGCAGCCGCTATCCCGAGTGCCGGCACACCGAGCCGCTCGAGAAGCTGCGCGAGACGGACATTGCCTGCCCGGTGTGCCGCGACGGGACGTTGCGCGAGCGTCGTTCGCGCCGCGGCAAGGCGTTCTTCTCGTGCTCCACCTACCCCAAGTGCGACTACGCGACGTGGGACGAGCCGCTCGACGAGCCCTGTCCTGGCTGCGGCTGGCCGATACGCACCCTCAAGCAGACCCGGCGGCGGGGGCCGGAGAAGGTGTGCCCGCAGCGCGAGTGCGGACATCGCGAGCCGGTCGCGGAACCCGCCGCGGCGCTTCCGGAGGCCGGCTGACCGCCGGGCGTTCAGTCGAGACCGGGACGATGACCGCACGCTTCGTGGCCGTGCTGATGGGGTCGGGCTCCGATCTGCCCGTAATGCAGACCACGTTCGAGGTGTTCGATCGCCTCGGCGTCGTCTACGAAGCCCGGATCACGTCCGCCCACCGGACGCCGGACGCCACCCGCGCCTACGTCCATGACGCCGCGTCGCGCGGCTGCGCGGTCTTCATCGCGGCCGCCGGTCTCGCCGCCCACCTCGCGGGAGCGGTCGCGGCGGAGACCATTCGCCCCGTCATCGGGGTTCCGATTGACGCCGGTCCGCTGAAGGGGCTCGACGCGCTCCTTTCCACGGTTCAGATGCCGGCCGGCATTCCGGTCGCCACGGTGGCCATCGGCCGGGCGGGTGCACGCAACGCGGCCTGGCTGGCGGCCCAGATCCTGGCCGTGGACGATCCTCGCGTCGCGGAAGGGCTGCTCGAGGAGCGGGCCGCGGCGCGCGCGGCGGTAGCCGAGAACAACGTCAAGCTCGCCAATCGGTGAAGCTCGTCCGCGCGGTCGAGATCCTGCTCGCGGGAGGGGTCATCGCCTATCCGACGGAAGCGGTGTACGGGATCGGTTGCGACCCCCGGCGCGAGGCCGCGCTCGGCCGGATAGCGGCGATCAAGCGGCGCCGGCTCGCGAAGGGTTTCATCCTGATCGGGGCCGAGTGCGGACACCTCGAGCCGTTCGTACGGCGCGACTGGATGGGCTGGGTCGAGCAGCGGCTCGGCGGAGAGCCCCGGCCGTCGGACCCACCGGTGACGTGGCTCGTGCCGGCCCGGGCGCGGGTTCCGGCCGGGGTAACGGGCGGGTGGAGCGGCTCCGGCGCTCGCGTCGCAATTCGCGTCGCCGCCCACCCGATTGCCGCGGAGCTGTGCCGCGGGTTCGGCGGCGCCATCGTTTCGACGAGTGCCAACACCGCCGCCGCACCGCCCGCCCGCTGCGCTCTCGACGTCCGGCTACGGCTCGGGAGGCAGCTCGACCTGGTGGTGCCCGGGCCGACCGGAGGGCATCTCCGACCGAGCGCAATCCGGGATGCCGAGACTGGCCGGCTACTCCGGGAGTAAGTGCTCGCGGCGTGCCGTTCGCCAGCTTTCGTCGTGCCCGCATTCGTGTGATACTCGGGCCGTTCATGGCTCGCCGGGCCCGGATTCCGGTGCCGGCATCCGGAGCGAAAAATTACAGGAGGACGTCAATGGTTTCGATAAAAATCAACGGCATCCATCGCCGGTTTCACGGCGACCCGAATATGCCCCTGCTCTGGTACATACGCGATGAGCTGGGGCTGACGGGGACCAAGTTCGGGTGCGGCATGGCGCTTTGCGGTGCATGCACGATGCACGTGGACGGCGTCGCGGTGCGTGGCTGCGTTACGCCGGTCTCGTTCGCGGACGGAAAGGACCTGACCACCATCGAGGGTCTCGATCCCGAGGGCAATCACCCCGTGCAGCGGGCGTGGCGCGCGCACAATGTTCCGCAGTGCGGATACTGCCAGTCGGGACAGATCATGTCCGCGGCCTCCCTGCTCAACCGGAACCCGGACCCGAGCGACGATGAGATCGTCGCGGGAATGTCGGGCAACATCTGCCGCTGCGGCACCTATCAGCGAATCTTCGCCGCGGTCCGCACCGCTGCGCAGGAGGTCTAGCCATGTCAGGCATACAGAATCTCAGCCGGCGTGAATTCCTGAAGAACACCGGCATTACGGGCGCGATGGTGCTCGGCGCGCAGGTGGTTCCGAACCCCCTGCTCGCGGGCGCGCAGGCGCAGTCGACGGGCGCTTCGATACAGCCCAATCTCTTCGTTTCAATCGCTGGCGACGGGATGGTGACCATCACGTGCAGCCGCTCCGAGATGGGTCAGGGGGTGCGCACGGGCATTCCGATGATCCTTGCCGACGAGCTGGAAGCCGACTGGCAGCGGGTGAGTATCTGGCAGGCTCCGGGGGATGCGGAGAAGTACGATCCCGCGGGGAAGGACGGCCAGAACACGGACGGGTCCCGCAGCACGCGCCATCATCTGGACGTGATGCGCGAGCTCGGCGCCGCGGGCCGGTACGTGCTGGAGCAGGCGGCGGCGCGGAAATGGGGCGTCGACGCCGGCGAGGTGTACGCGAAGGACCACCGCCTCTACCACACCGGCTCGGGCCGTTCGTTCGACTTCGGAGAGGTTGTGGACGCGGCCGCCGGCATTGAGGTGCCGGCCGGCGCGGATGCACCGAAGCTCAAGGACCCGTCGCAGTGGAAGTACATCGGCCGCGACATGCCGGTGGTCGACAACTACGACATGAGCACCGGCGGCGCCGACTTCGGGGCCGACGTCACCATTCCCGGCATGAAGATCGCCGTCGTGGCGCGGGCGCCCGTCTATCGCGGCAAGGCGAAGTCCTTCGACGCCACCGAGGCGCTCAAGGTCCAGGGCGTCGAGCAGGTGGTCGAGATCCCGGCTCTCCCGGACGACACCCCGGCGGAGTTTCGGGCGCTCGGGGGCATCGCGGTGATCGGCACGAACACCTGGTCGGTGCTCGAAGGCCGCAGGAAGCTCGCCATCGAGTGGGATGACGGCCCGAACGCCGTTCATGATTCGAGCGCCTACAACGATCAGCTCCGAGTCGCGGCCCGCGCCGGCGGCCACGTCATCCGCGACCGGGGAAATGTCGACGAGGCGTTCGCGGCCGCCGACCAGGTGCTGGAGGCGGAGTACTTCGTGCCGTACTTCATCCACACCCCGATGGAGCCGCCGGCCGCAATCGTGGATGCCAACGCGAGGCCGGTGAAGATCGTCACCTCCACCCAGTCGCCGAACGAGACCCGGCAGTACGTCGCCGAGGCGCTCGGGCTCGACAAGTCCGAAATCGAGTGCCAGGTGACGCTCCTCGGCGGCGGATTCGGGCGCAAGTCCAAGCCCGACTTCGCGTGCGAGGCGGCGATCCTCTCGCAGATGATCGGCTCCCCGGTCCGGGTGCAGTGGACCCGCGAGGACGAGATCCGGAACGGCTACTACCACGCGGCGAGCGCCCACCGCCTGAAGGCAGGGCTCGACGCTTCCGGCAAGGTTACGGGGTGGCACCACTCCGGCGCCTGGCCGTCGCTCATCGGACTCTGGGCGCCGGGCATCAAGACCGGCCATCCGATCGAGTACGGACTCGGTCTCATCGACACCCCGTACGACGGGGTCCCGAACCTGCGGATCGAGAACGGCGAGGCGGACGTCATGATTCGGGTGGGCTGGTACCGGTCGGTCAACAACATCCAGCACGCCTTCGCGATGAACTGCTTCGCGAACGAGCTCGCGGCCGCCGCCGGCCGCGATCCGGTCGAGTTCCTGCTGGAGCTGATCGGCGAGGCCGACGTCATGGACCTCGCCAAGGACGGGGTCGAGGACCACTGGAACTACGGGGACTCGGTCGAGGAATGGCCGATCATGCCGAAGCGCCTCTCGAACGTGCTTCGGGTGGCGGCCGCGAAGTCGGGCTACGGCAAGCCGATTCCGGCGGGCCATGGCCTGGGGCTCGCCTGTCACCGCAGCTTCCACAGCTACGTGGCGTCCGCAGTGCACGTGGTCGTCCGGGACGACGGCTCGCTCCACATCCCGCAGGTCGACATGGTGGTCGACTGCGGCCGGTACGTGAACCCCGAAGGAGTGAGAAAGCAGATCGAGGGGGCGGCCATCTACGGCAATACGGTCGCGCGCCACGGGCTGATCTCCACCACTCGGGGAGCCGTCGACCAGAGCAACTTCCACGACTACCCGGTTTCCCGCATGAACGATGCGCCTCTCGACGTGCGGGTGCACATCGTGGAGGACTTCGTGCATCTTCGTCCCTGCGGGGTCGGGGAGCCGGGGGTGCCGCCGTACACGCCGGCGCTGGTCAACGCGATCTACAACGCCACCGGCAAGCGGATTCGGCAACTTCCGATCGGCGACCAGCTCAAGTCCGCCTGACGGGGTCGAAGGGCGGCGAGGGTCGTGCCGGCTCTCGCCGCCCGGGGTTCCGCACCGGGCGACCTCGGAAGGGCGGGGCGGAATCCGGCCGCCGGCCGGGCTCCGGGTTCGTGCGGATCCCGTCGCCCCTCCCCGCCTCTCGTGGAGCGGGGCCGAGGGATCCGGAACGGGAGGGGGTTCCGGCTTCGCGCCGGGGAGAAAACCCGTCGGACCGGAGGGGCCGCGGGTGCCCGGCCGCAATGGGCGGTCCGTTCCCACTTTTCCGTTGACATGATTACCTCGTCCGGCGAAAATGATCTGCTTCGTCGCCGGTGGGGTTCCCGAGTGGTCAAAGGGATCAGACTGTAAATCTGACGGCTCAGCCTTCGGAGGTTCGAATCCTCCCCCCACCACCAGCCGGTGGTCGGTGGAAGGCAGCCGCCCCTTGCGAGCCGGGGCCCTTTGACCTCGCGGGTGTAGTTCAATGGTAGAACCTCAGCCTTCCAAGCTGATGATGTGGGTTCGATTCCCATCACCCGCTCCATCCGCGCGGACGAGTCGAACGCCACCTGGCCCACATAGCTCAGGCGGTAGAGCACTCCCTTGGTAAGGGAGAGGTCACTGGTTCAAATCCAGTTGTGGGCACCACTTCCGGATGCGGCCACGGCACATGGCAGCCGGTCCGGGGCGAGGCGGCGGAAGCAGGACCGCAACCACTAGTATCGATTCGAGGAGATTCGAGTTGGCCAAGGCGAAGTTCCAGCGTACGAAGCCGCACGTGAACGTGGGCACGATTGGTCACGTGGATCACGGCAAGACGACGCTGACGGCAGCGATCACGCGGGTGATGGCAGCGCGTCACGGAGGTGACGTGAAGGATTTCGAGGAGATTGACAACGCGCCCGAGGAGAAGGCGCGGGGCATCACGATAGCGACGGCGCACGTGGAGTACGAGAGTCCGGCGCGTCACTACGCGCACGTGGACTGTCCGGGTCACGCGGACTACGTGAAGAACATGATCACGGGCGCGGCGCAGATGGACGGAGCGATTCTGGTGGTTTCGGCGGCGGACGGTCCGATGCCTCAGACGCGCGAGCACATTCTGCTGGCGCGCCAGGTGGGTGTTCCGTACATCGTGGTGTACCTGAACAAGTGCGACATGGTGGACGACGAGGAGTTGCTGGAGCTGGTGGAGCTGGAGGTTCGCGAGCTTCTGGACAAGTACGAGTTTCCGGGTGACGACACGCCGGTGGTGCGCGGTTCGGCGCTTCAGGCGCTGGAGGGCGGCACGGGAGATCTGGGCGAGGCGTCGGTGAACGCGGTGGTCGATGCGCTGGATACGTACATACCGGAGCCGGAGCGAGCGGTGGACGGTGCGTTTCTGATGCCGGTGGAGGACGTGTTCTCGATCTCGGGTCGTGGCACGGTGGCGACCGGCCGGGTGGAGCGCGGGAAGGTTCGCGTGGGAGAGGAGGTCGAGATCGTCGGGTTGCGCGAGACGGAGAAGACGACGTGCACGGGGGTTGAGATGTTCCGCAAGCTGCTGGACGAGGGGGTTGCGGGAGACAACGTGGGGGTGCTGCTTCGTGGAGTGAAGCGCGACGGGATTGAGCGCGGCCAGGTGCTGGCGAAGCCGAAGTCGATCACGCCGCACACGCACTTCGAGGCGGAGGTGTACGTTCTGTCGAAGGACGAGGGGGGGCGTCACACGCCGTTTTTTGACGGATACCGTCCGCAGTTTTATTTCCGCACGACGGACGTGACGGGTTCGGTGAACCTGCCGTCCGGGGTGGAGATGGTGATGCCCGGAGACAACGTGCAGATGACGGCGAAGCTGATCTCGCCGATCGCGATGGAAGAGGGTCTTCGGTTCGCGGTTCGCGAAGGCGGGCGCACCGTCGGCGCCGGCGTCGTCTCCAAGGTCATCGAGTAGCAGATTTCAGGCCAGTAGCTCAATCGGCAGAGCAGCGGTCTCCAAAACCGCAGGTTGGGGGTTCGATTCCCTCCTGGCCTGCCAACCCTCATCCGAAAGGCGAAACAGGAACCGGCGCGGCAGCATGAGTGCTCGGCTCGAAATGACGACAGCCCTGGCAGACCTCCTCAAATGGATCGTGGCGATCGCACTGTTCGTCGCCGCGCTCGCGGCCTTCTACCTCTTCCCCGACGAATCGCTGCTGCTCAGGGTGGTCGGGCTGCTGGTGGCCGCGGGCCTGACCTGCGCCATTGCCTACACGACGGCGAAGGGCCGCGAGGCGTGGCACTTTCTGCGCGACGCCCGAACCGAGGTGCGCAAGGTGGTCTGGCCCACCCGCACCGAGACTCTCCAGACCACGGGGATCGTGATTGTCGTGGTCTCCGTGCTCGCGGTCGTCATGTGGGGGTTCGACAGCCTTCTCTCGGTGGCGGTCAAGTCCCTGCTCGGGTCCGGGTGAAGTTCGCCGACATGCAGTGGTACGTGATACACGCCTACTCGGGATTCGAGAACCGGGTCAAGAAGCTGATCGAGGAGCGCATTTCCCGCTCGGGTCCGGTGCGCGATCAGTTCGGAAAGATCCTGGTTCCCACCGAGGAAGTGGTCGAGATGCGCTCCGGCCAGAAGCGCCGCAGCGAGCGCAAGTTCTTCCCCGGCTACGTGCTGGTGGAAATGGAGATGACGAACGAGTCGAGGCACCTCGTCAAGGGGGTGGACAACGTGCTCGGCTTCATCTCCGGCGCTTCCGGCGAGCCCGTTCCCATCACCCCGCGCGAGGTGGACCAGATCCTCGACCGGGTACGGGAAGGTTCCGAGCAGCCGCGGCCGAAGGTGCTGTTCGAGCCGGGCGAGGTGGTGCGGGTCGTCGACGGGCCCTTCAACGACTTCAACGGCGTGGTCGAAGAAGTCAACTACGAGAAGAGCCGCCTCCGGGTCGCAGTGCTCATATTCGGGCGTTCGACCCCGGTCGAACTCGACTTCGCGCAGGTGGAGAAGGACTGAATCGATGGCGAAGAAGATCAGGGCCTATATCAAGCTGCAGGTGCCCGCCGGTCAGGCCAACCCGGCGCCGCCCGTCGGCCCGGCTCTCGGGCAGCACGGCGTCAACATCATGGAGTTCTGCAAGGCGTTCAACGCAGCGACCCAGGGCGCCGAGCCGGGCCTGCCGACCCCGGTGGTCATCACCGTGTACGCGGATTCGAGCTTTACGTTCATCACCAAGACCCCGCCGGCCGCGGTGCTGCTTCGCAAGGCGGTCGGGATCGAGAAGGGGAGTGGAGAGCCGAATGTCGCCAAGGTGGGGCGGGTCGGCCGCGACGCACTGGCCGAGATCGCAAGGGTCAAGATGGCGGATCTGAACACCGAAGACATGGACGCGGCGGTCCGGATCATCGCCGGAACCGCCCGCAGCATGGGTATCGAGACCGAGGGAGTCGAGTGACATGTCGAAACGGCTTGCCGCGATTCGCGAGAGGGTCGAACGAGGTCGGCTCTACGAAGCTGCGGATGCGCTCCGCCTGCTCAAGGAGACGGCCAACCCGAAGTTCGACGAGACCGTCGAGGCCGCGGTGAACCTGGGCGTGGACCCGCGCAAGTCCGACCAGGTCGTGCGCGGCTCCACGGTGTTGCCGAACGGCACCGGCAAGGACGTCCGGGTGGCTGTCTTCGCGTCCGGGCCGCGGGCCGACGAAGCGCGTGAAGCGGGCGCGGATATCGTCGGGCTGGAGGATCTCGCCGAGAAGGTGCGCGCAGGCGAGCTCGACTTCGACATTGCGATCGCCACCCCCGATTCGATGCGGGTCGTGGGGCAGCTCGGCCGCATCCTCGGCCCTCGGGGGTTGATGCCGAATCCGAAGACCGGGACGGTGGCGGAGGACGTCTCCACCGCGGTCGCGAACGCCAAGGGCGGCCAGGTGCAGTACCGGACCGACCGGGCCGGGATCATCCATTGCCCCATCGGAAAGCTGTCGTTCGACGCCGAGGCCCTGAGCGAGAATCTCGCTGCTCTCGTCACGCAGCTCGTGCGGGCGAAGCCGGCGGCGTCCAAGGGAGTCTATCTGCAGAAGGTGACCGTCTCCAGCACCATGGGGCCCGGGGTCACCGTCGACAAGGCAAGCCTTTCGGTTTGATCGAACGGCGGGCGCGGGCCCGAGATCGGGACCGGACGCGCCGCGTCCGCCCGAATGCCCGAGGGCCGGTCACGGCCCGTGCCACGAACGAGGAGGTCTGGATGCATGCCGCTCAGTCTCAATGAAAAGAAGGCGGTGGTGGCCGAGGTGGCGGAGGTCGCGAAGAGCGCCTCCTCGGTGATCGCGGCCGAGTACCGGGGGCTCAACGTGGCCGAGATGACGGAGTTCAGGCGTCAGGCCCGGGCGGCCGGCGTCCATGTGCGGGTCGTTCCGAACAACCTCGCGAAGCGGGCCGTCGAGTCGACGGACTTCGAGTGCATGCGCGAGGAGCTGACCGGGCCGCTGGTGCTGGCGTTCGCACGGGACGATCCGGGGTCGGCGGCAAGGGTCGTTCGCGACTACCGGCGTGCCAACCAGAAGCTGAAGGTGCGGCTCGTGGCGTTCGGCGGGAGGCTCGTCGACCCGGAGGATATCGACAACCTCGCGAACCTACCCACCTGGGACGAGGCGATCGCCCGCCTGATGGCGGTGCTCAAGGCTCCCGTGACCAAGCTCGCCCGCACCCTGGCGGAGCCCCACACGAGGCTCGTCCGGGCGCTCGACGCGATTCGGCAGCAGAAGGAGTCGGCGGACTGAGCCGCTGGCGAACGCGAACCCATTCGGCAACACACCGGCCGCGCGCCGGAGGACGGAGAGAGAGGAAATGGCGGTAAACAAAGAGGAACTCCTGGAAACCATTGCCAACATGACGGTGCTCGAGGTCGTCGAGCTGGTCGAGGCGATGGAGGAGAAGTTCGGCGTGTCGGCGGCGATGACCGCGGTCACGGCCGCGCCCGCGGCGGCGGCGGATGCGGCCCCCGAGGAAGAGGAGCAGACCGAGTTCGACGTGGTCCTCACGAGCTTCGGATCCGCGAAGGTCGGCGTCATCAAGGTGGTGCGCGCCCTCACCAGCCTCGGCCTCAAGGAGGCGAAGGACCTGGTCGAGAGCGCCCCGGCCCCGGTCCGCGAAGCGGTCTCGAAGGACGACGCCGAGGACGCCAGAAAGCAGCTCGAGGAAGCGGGCGCGAGCGTGGAGGTCCGGTAGGCGCTGCCTCCTGGCCCGGACCGTCCCCGTCACAGCCTCCGAGGTGTCCCGATGACCTACACCTTCACCGAAAAGAAGCGCATCCGCAACGATTTCGGTAAACGCCCGAGTATTCTCGAGGTGCCGTTCCTCCTCGCGACGCAGCTCGACTCGTACCGGGACTTCCTGCAGGCGGACGTTCCGCCGCAGGAGCGCCGGCGGATCGGGCTGCAGGCCGCGTTCGAGTCGGTGTTCCCGATCGAGAGCTATTCGGGCGATGCCCAGCTCCAGTTTCTGGAGTACCGGCTCGAGGACGCGCTCTTCGACGTGAAGGAATGCCAGGTTCGGGGTCTCACCTATGCGGCGGCGCTGCGCGTGCGCCTGCGTCTGGCGCTCCTGGACAAGGAAGGCACGAGCAAGGAGCGCAGCGTGCGGGATCTGCGCGAGCAGGAGGTGTACATGGGCGAGATCCCGCTCATGACCGACTCCGGCACGCTGGTGATCAACGGCACCGAACGGGTCATCGTGTCCCAGCTCCACCGTTCTCCGGGCGTGTTCTTCGAGCACGACAAGGGCAAGACCCATTCTTCGGGGAAGCTGCTGTTCTCCGCCAGGGTGATCCCCTACCGCGGGTCGTGGCTCGACTTCGAGTTCGATCCGAAGGATCTCGTATACGTGCGCATCGATCGGCGGCGGAAGCTTCCCGCCACCGTTCTGCTGCGGGCGCTGGAACGCAAGGAAGGGGACAAGTGGGTTCCCTACTTCAAGGATAACGGCGAGATACTCGACGTCTTCTTCAAGACCGATCGGTTCGAGTTGAGCGCGAGGCAGGTCCGGGTTCTCCTGGTTCCGGACCGGTGGCGCGGCGAGACCGCGCCGTTCGACCTCACCGACCGGGACGGCAACGTCATCGTGGACGAGGGACGGCGGGTCAACTCCCGCCACGTCGCGCGGCTCAAGGCGGCGCAGGAGGGTGGCCTCCGGTCGCTGTCGGTGCCCGACGACTACGTCACCGGGAAGGTGCTCGCACGCAACGTGGTGAACCGGGAGACCGGCGAGGTGCTCGCGCATGCGAACGACGTGATCACCCCGGACACGCTGGCGAAGCTCCGCGGGGAAACCATCCGCCGGTTCGACGCCCTGTACGTGAACGACGTGGACGAAGGGCCGTACCTCTCCGAGACCCTCCGCCAGGATCTCACCACCACCAATCTCGAGGCGCAGGTCGAGATCTACCGGATGATGCGTCCCGGGGAGCCGCCGACCCGCGACGCCGCGCAGTCGATGTTCCGCAACCTGTTCTCCAACTCCGAGCGCTACGACCTTTCGGCCGTCGGCCGGATGAAGTTCAACCGGCGGCTCGGGCGCAAGAAGTCGACGGGGGGGAACGTGCTCGAACCCCAGGACATCGCGGACGTCCTCAAGGCCCTCATCGAGATCAGGAACGGCCGCGGGCAGGTGGACGACATCGACCATCTCGGAAACCGGCGCATCCGCAGCGTGGGCGAGATGGCCGAGAACCAGTTCCGAATCGGCCTGGTGCGCGTCGAGCGGGCGGTGCGCGAGCGGCTGAGCCTGTCGGAGACCGAGGACCTGATGCCGCAGGAGCTCATCAACGCAAAGCCGGTGTCGGCGGTGGTCAAGGAGTTCTTCGGCTCGAGCCAGCTCTCGCAGTTCATGGATCAGAACAATCCCCTTTCGGAGGTCACCCACAAGCGGCGCATCTCCGCCCTCGGCCCCGGCGGACTGACCCGCGAGCGGGCCGGATTCGAAGTCCGGGACGTCCACCCGACCCACTACGGCCGGGTGTGCCCCATCGAGACTCCCGAGGGTCCGAACATCGGGCTCATCAACTCCCTCGCCGTCTATGCCCGGACCAACGAGTACGGCTTCATCGAGACCCCGTACCGGAAGGTTGCCGGCGGCCGGGTGACCGAGGAGATCGAGTACCTGTCGGCGATCGAGGAAGGACAGTTCGTCATCGCCCAGGCCAATGCGTCGCTCGACGAGAAGGGCCGGTTCATCGACGATCTCGTGACTTGCCGGCATCGCAACGAGTTCACCCTGACGCCGCCCGACCGGGTCGACTACATGGACGTGTCTCCGAGGCAGATCGTCTCGGTGGCGGCGGCGCTGATCCCGTTCCTGGAGCACGACGATGCGAACCGCGCCCTCATGGGGTCGAACATGCAGCGCCAGGCGGTGCCGACCCTGCGCGCGGAGAAGCCCCTGGTCGGAACGGGGATGGAGAGCGTCGTCGCCCGCGACTCGGGGGTGACCGTCATCGCCCGTCGCGGCGGGGCGGTCGACTCGGTGGACGCGTCGCGGATTGTGGTCCGGGTGAACGACGACGAAGCGGAGGCGGGAGCGGCCGGCGTCAACATCTACAACCTGACCAAGTACCAGCGCTCGAACCAGAACACCTGCATCAACCAGCGCCCCCTGGTCAGGCCCGGGGACGTCATCGCCAGGGGCGACGTGCTGGCCGACGGTCCGTCCACCGACCTCGGCGAGCTCGCGCTCGGGCAGAACGTGCTCGTCGCGTTCATGCCCTGGAACGGCTACAACTTCGAGGACTCCATCCTCATCTCCGAGCGGGTGGTCCAGGAGGACCGATTCACCACCATCCACATCGAGGAGCTCGTGTGCGTGGCCCGCGATACCAAGCTCGGGGTCGAGGAGATCACGTCCGACATCCCGAACGTGAGCGAGAGCGCGCTGTCGAAGCTCGATGAATCGGGGATCGTGTTCGTCGGCGCCACCGTGGCGGCCGGCGACATCCTGGTCGGCAAGGTGACTCCGAAGGGGGAGACGCAGCTCACGCCGGAAGAGAAGCTGCTGCGCGCCATCTTCGGCGAGAAGGCGTCCGACGTGAAGGATACGTCCCTCCGGGTGCCGTCGGGGATGAACGGAACGGTCATCGACGTGCAGGTATTCACCCGCGACGGCATCGAGAAGGACGCGCGCGCCAAGGACATCGAGGATCTGGAGCTCGAACGGGTTCAAAAGGACCTTCACGACCAGTTCCGGATCGTCGAGCAGGACACCTACCAACGGCTCGAGACGCTGTTGACCGGCAAGGTCGCCGAAGGCGGACCGAACGGGCTCGAATCGGGTGCCCGGGTGCGTGCGTCCTACCTCGACGAACTGCCGCGCGATCGGTGGTTCGAGATCCGGATGCGGAGCGATGCCGTCAATCGCCAGCTCGAGCGCGCGGAGAAGCAGCTCTCCGAATTGCGCGGGGCGCTGGACCGGCGCTTCGAGGAGAAGCGCGAGAAGCTCACCTCGGGCGACGACCTGGCACCGGGTGTGCTCAAGATGGTCAAGGTCTACCTGGCGGTCAAGCGGCGCATCCAGTCCGGCGACAAGATGGCCGGCCGGCACGGCAACAAGGGTGTCATCTCGATGATCGTTCCGGTCGAGGACATGCCGCACATGGAGGACGGCACGCCGGTCGATATCGTGCTCAACCCGCTCGGGGTTCCCTCCCGCATGAACGTCGGCCAGGTGCTCGAGACCCATCTCGGCTGGGCTTCCCGGGAGCTCGGGCGGCGCCTCGGGAACATGCTCGACGAGGGAAGCGGCGCTCCCGCGACCCGCGAGTACCTCGACCGCATCTACGCGGTGGGGGGAAAGCGCGACACCCTCGACCCGCTTGACGACGAAGAGCTGATGGAGCTCGCGCAGAATCTTCGCGGCGGGATCCCGATGTCGACACCGGTCTTCGACGGCGCGGCGGAAGATGAGATCAAGGAGCTGCTCAAGCTCGCGGGCCTGCCGGTCTCCGGCAAGACGCGTCTCGTCGACGGGCGCTCCGGAGAGCTGTTCGACCAGCCGGTCACCGTCGGCTACATGTACATGCTGAAGCTCAATCATCTCGTGGACGACAAGATGCACGCCCGGTCCACCGGTCCCTACAGCCTGGTGACCCAGCAGCCGCTCGGTGGCAAGGCGCAGTTCGGAGGCCAGCGTTTCGGCGAGATGGAGGTGTGGGCGCTGGAGGCCTACGGAGCATCGCATTCCCTGCGCGAGATGTTGACGGTGAAGTCGGACGACGTGACCGGACGGACCGTGATGTACAAGCACATCGTCGATGGCGACCATCGCATGGACGCGGGGATCCCGGAGTCCTTCAACGTTCTGATGAAGGAGATCCGCTCTCTCGGCATCGACATCGAGTTCAGGCGCAACCGGTCGGTGGAGCAGCCGATCAGGCCGCTGGAAAACGTAGGAGGGAGCATCAAGGAATCATGACGTTTCGCAGGAGCGTGGGCACTACGGCGAATTCAGAAAGGGTCATGGGGGACGTGACGTGAGAGATCTGGTCAATCTTTTCCAGCAGCAGTTCAGCGGCGACAGCTTCGAGGCGATCCGGATCGGGCTCGCCTCTCCGGAGAAGGTCCGGTCATGGTCGTTTGGCGAGGTCAAGAAGCCGGAGACGATCAACTACCGCACCTTCAAGCCGGAGCGCGACGGACTGTTCTGCGCCAAGATCTTCGGTCCCGTCAAGGACTACGAGTGCCTGTGCGGGAAGTACAAGCGCCTGAAGCATCGCGGTGTGGTCTGCGAGAAGTGCGGCGTGGAGGTCGCGCTCGCCAAGGTGCGCCGGGAGCGGATGGGCCACATCGAGCTTGCGAGCCCGGTCGCGCATATCTGGTATCTGAAGTCCCTTCCGTCGCGCATCGGACTGGTGCTCGACATGACGCTCCGCGAGATCGAGCGGGCCCTCTACTTCGAAGCCTACGTGGTGGTGGAACCCGGGATGACGGATCTCGAGCGCGGCCAGCTCCTCACCGACGAGATGTACCACGAGGCGCTCGAGCAGCACGGAGACGAGTTCGACGCGCGCATGGGAGCGGAGGCGATCCGCGAGCTCCTGCGCACAACGGATCTCGATGAGGAGATCGGGAATGTCCGCGCCGAGCTCGAGACGACCGGATCGGAGGCCCGCACGAAGAAGCTCACGAAACGGCTGAAGCTCCTCGAAGGCTTCAAGAACTCCGGCAACCGGCCGGAGTGGATGGTCCTCAAGGTCCTTCCCGTGCTGCCGCCGGAGCTTCGCCCGCTCGTGCCCCTCGAAGGCGGGCGGTTCGCCACCTCGGATCTCAACGATCTCTATCGGCGGGTCATCAACCGCAACAACCGGCTCAAGCGCCTGCTCGATCTCAACGCGCCCGAGATCATCGTGCGCAACGAGAAGCGGATGCTGCAGGAGGCGGTCGACGCCCTCCTCGACAACGGCCGCCGCGGGCGTGCCATCACCGGGTCGAACAAGCGGGCCCTCAAGTCGCTGGCCGACATGATCAAGGGCAAGCAGGGGCGCTTCCGCCAGAACCTGCTCGGCAAGCGGGTCGACTACTCGGGGCGGTCGGTGATCGTGGTCGGCCCCACCCTCAAGCTTCACCAGTGCGGTCTGCCCAAGAAGATGGCCCTCGAGCTGTTCCGCCCGTTCGTGTACGGAAAGCTCGAGATGCGCGGGCTCGCGACCACCATCAAGGCGGCCAAGAAGCTCGTGGAGCGGGAAGGCCCGGAGGTGTGGGACATCCTCGAAGAGGTGATTCGTGAGCACCCGGTTCTGCTCAACCGCGCTCCCACCCTGCACCGCCTGGGCATCCAGGCCTTCGAGCCCGTGCTCATCGAAGGCAAGGCGATCCAGCTCCATCCTCTCGTGTGCACCGCGTTCAACGCCGATTTCGACGGCGATCAGATGGCGGTGCACGTGCCGCTCTCGATCGAGGCCCAGCTCGAGGCGCGCACCCTGATGATGTCCACCAACAACATCCTCTCGCCGGCGCACGGGGCGCCGATCATCGTACCCACCCAGGACGTGGTGCTCGGTCTGTACTACATGACCCGAGAGGCGGCCGACGGGAAGGGCACGGGGTCGGTCTTCTCGGACTCGGCGGAAGTGCACCGGGCGTTCGAGGCTGGAGCGGTCGACCTTCACGCCCGTATCCGGGTCCGAATCCGGGAGGCGGGGGAGGACGGTGGCCGCCGGTTCCTGGCCGACACGACCGTCGGACGGAGCCTTCTCTACGATCTGGTTCCGGCTGGAATTCCCTTCGAGGCGGTCAACCAGATCATGAACAAGCGGGCCATCTCGGACCTTATCGATATCTGCTACCGGCAGGTGGGCCTCAAGGAGACGGTCGTCTTCGCCGACCAGCTCATGTACACCGGCTTCAGCTACGCGACCCGCGCGGGGCTCTCCATCGGGGTCGACGACATGGAGATCCCCGAGGAGAAGCGCAACATCCTCTCGAAGGCCGAAGCGGAGGTGAAGGAGGTCGAGGAGCAGTTCCGTTCCGGCTTCCTTACCAATGGCGAGCGCTACAACAAGGTGGTCGACATCTGGTCCCAGACCAACGACGACGTCGCGGGCGCGATGATGGACAAGCTCGGCTCCGAGGTCGTGCGCGATGCTGACGGGAACGATGTCCGGCAGCCGTCGTTCAACCCGATCTTCATGATGGCGGACTCCGGGGCGCGCGGCTCGGCGGCCCAGATCCGCCAGCTCGCGGGCATGCGGGGCCTGATGGCGAAGCCGGACGGCTCCATCATCGAGACTCCCATCAACGCGAACTTCCGCGAGGGCCTCGACGTTCTCCAGTACTTCATCTCCACCCACGGTGCGCGGAAGGGCCTTGCCGACACCGCGCTCAAGACCGCGAACTCGGGTTACCTGACCCGCCGGCTGGTGGATGTCGCCCAGGACCTGGTGGTGACCGAGGAGGACTGCGGTGCCGAGGCGGGGCTCCTCATCACCCCGCTCATCGAGGGCGGCAACGTGGTGGCGCCGCTCCGCGAGCGGGTCCTCGGGCGGGTGGCCGCGGCCGAAATCCGCGGGATCCTGGACGACGGGGACGAGCTGGTCATCCCGGCCGGAACGCTTCTCGACGAGCAGCTCGTCGACCGGATCGATCTCCACGGGATCGAGGAGGTGAAGGTACGCTCGCCGATTTCCTGCAACACCCGGTTCGGGATCTGCGCCAATTGCTACGGGCGGGACCTCGCTCGGGGCGAGATCGTGAACTTGGGCGAGTCGGTCGGGGTGGTTGCCGCCCAGTCGATCGGCGAACCCGGGACGCAGCTCACGATGCGCACGTTCCATATCGGCGGCGCGGCCTCGCGCGAGGCCGCGGCGGACAACATTTCGGTCAAGGTCGGCGGCACGGTGAGGCTCCAGAACGTCCGCCTCGTGGCCCGCACCGACTCGACCCACGTGGCCGTCTCGCGCTCCGGGGAGTTCGCGGTGCTCGACGCCAACGGGCGCGAGCGCGAGCGGCACAAGGTTCCGTACGGGACCGTGCTCTCCGTCGTGGACGGGGATCGGGTGGAGCCGGGCCAGGTGGCCGCGAACTGGGACCCGCACACCCACCCGGTGATCAGCGAAGTAGCCGGCCAGGTCCGGTTCCGCGACGTTGTCGACGGGGTGTCCGTGCAGCGTCAGATCGACGATCTGACCGGCTTCGAGAGCCTCCAGGTGCTGGACGTCAAACAGCGCAGTGCGGCCGGGGCGGACCTGCGCCCGACGGTGCTCCTGGTGGACGACGAGGGGTCGGAGCTGAACCTTCCGGGTACCGAAATACCAGCCCAGTACGCATTGCCCGCGGGGGCGATGCTCAACATCGCCGACGGGGCTCGTATCGAGGTGGGAGATGTCATCGCCCGCCTGCCCCAGGAGTCGTCCAAGACCCGGGACATCACCGGCGGACTGCCGCGGGTCGCGGACCTCTTCGAGGCCCGCCGTCCCAAGGAGCCTTCGATCCTCGCCGAGCAGAGCGGGGTGGTGAGCTTCGGCCGGGAGACCAAGGGCAAGCAGCGCATCGTCGTCACCGACGACGAGGGCCGGAGCCACGATACGCTGGTTGCGAAGTGGCGGAACATCCTCGTCTTCGAGGGTGAGCACGTGGAGCTCGGCGAGACGATCGTGGACGGCAGTCCGAGCGCACACGACATCCTGCGGCTACTCGGGGTGAGTGCGCTCGCCAACTACATCGTCAACGAGGTGCAGGAGGTCTATCGCCTCCAGGGCGTCAAGATCAACGACAAGCACATCGAGGTCATCGTCCGCCAGATGCTGCGCAAGGCGGAGGTCGTCGAGCCCGGCGATTCCGGTCTGGTGCCCGGCGAACAGATCGATCGGTCCCGCATCCTCGGCATCAACGAGGCGATGGAGGCCGACGGCGGGGAGCCGGCGGTCTGGCAGCCCCTGTTGCTCGGGATCACGAAGGCGTCGCTTTCGACCGACAGCTTCATCTCCGCCGCGTCGTTCCAGGAAACCACCCGAGTGCTCACGGAAGCTTCGGTGAACGGCCGGATCGACGATCTGCGCGGACTCAAGGAGAACGTCATCGTCGGGCGTCTGATTCCCGCCGGTACCGGGTTCGCCCAGCACCGCGAGGTGGAGCCCGAGGTGGAGATATCGGAGGAAGAGGACATCAAGGCCCGCTTCGCGGAGGCCGAGGCCCTGGTGGCGAGAGAGTGGGCGTCGGTGGCGACCGAACGGGGCGAGGCGATGCCCTGATACGACGAAAATCGGGAGGAACGGACTCCCGCGTGTTGACATGAGCCCGGTACGTATCTAGACTCGCCGGGCTTTACGACAGGCAGGTTTTTCCGCCTGTCAGTTTTCCCGGCTTCCTTCTTTCGACCGGACCCAAGGTCGGCGAAAGGGGGGCTATCGTCTCCGGATAGCGGGCGAATGGCTACGATCAACCAACTCGTACGAAAGCCGCGCAAGCGGCAGACGAAGAAGACCAACGTCCCGGCGCTGCAGGGCGGCCCGCAGAAGCGGGGGGTGTGTACCCGGGTGTACACGACCACCCCGAAGAAGCCCAACTCCGCCTTGCGCAAGGTCGCTCGAGTACGCCTGACCAACGGAATGGAAGTGACGACGTACATCGGCGGCGAGGGACACAACCTTCAGGAGCACTCGGTAATCCTCATCCGCGGAGGCCGGGTGAAGGATCTTCCCGGGGTGCGCTACCACACGGTGCGCGGCACCCTGGATGCCTCCGGAGTCGCGTCCCGGCGCCAGGGGCGCTCGAAGTACGGCGCCAAGCGGCCGAGGAGCTGACGATGCCGCGCAGAAGGGTTGTCGCACAACGGGTCATCCTCCCGGATCCGAAGTACAAGGACGAGGCCGTCGCGAAGTTCATCAACACCCTGATGCTGAACGGCAAGAAATCGATCGCGGAGCGGGTGATGTACGGCGCGCTCGATCAGGTCGCGCGCCGCACCAAGAAGGATCCGCTCTCGGTGTTCGAAGAAGCGCTCGAGAACGTCCGGCCCCAGGTGGAGGTGAGGTCCCGCAGGGTCGGGGGGGCAACCTACCAGGTGCCGGTCGAAGTGCGGCCGGTGCGGCGCAGCGCGCTCGCCATGCGATGGCTCGTGGACTCGGCTCGCAAACGCGGCGAGAAGTCTATGGATCAGCGACTCGCGGCCGAGCTGATCGAGGCGTCCGAGAGTCGCGGCACCGCGGCCAAGAAGCGTGAGGATACTCATCGCATGGCCGAGGCAAACAAGGCGTTCGCACACTACCGCTGGTAGTCCGCCAGCCTTCCCCGCTATCCCGGAATTCCCACGATGAGCTCGGTCGCCAAGCAGATCAACCTCCGGTCCGGACAACGCACGACGCCGATCGAGCGCTACCGGAACATCGGTATCATGGCTCACATCGATGCCGGGAAGACCACGACCACCGAGCGCATCCTCTTCTACACGGGGGTGTCCCACAAGCTCGGCGAGGTGCACGACGGCGCCGCGGTGATGGACTGGATGGTCCAGGAGCAGGAACGCGGCATCACCATCACCTCGGCCGCGACCACCTGTTTCTGGTCGGGCATGACCGGGCAGCATCCCGGGTACCGGATCAACATCATCGATACGCCCGGGCACGTCGATTTCACGATCGAGGTCGAACGGTCGCTGCGCGTGCTCGACGGCGCGGTGGCGGTGTTCTGTGCGGTGGGCGGGGTCGAGCCGCAGTCGGAGACGGTCTGGCGGCAGGCCGATCGCTACCGGGTTCCGCGCCTTGCCTTCATCAACAAGATGGACCGCGCCGGGGCGGACTTCGATCGGGTGGCGGAGCAGATCCGCGGCCGACTCCGGGCGATTCCGGTCCCCGTCCAGATGCCGATCGGCTCCGAGGACGTGTTCGAGGGGGTCATCGATCTCGTTCGCATGCGCTCGATCCGGTGGGACGGCACCGGTCTCGGCGCCGCCTTCGACGTCGGCGAGGTTCCCGAGGAGCTCCAGGCGGAGGCCGAGCGCCGGCGCGAACTTCTGGTGGAAGCCGCGGCAGAGGCGGACGACGCGCTCATGGAGCGCTATCTGGAGACGGGGGAGCTGTCGGCGGACGAGGTCCGCCGGGGGTTGCGAGCCCGGACCCTTGCCAATGAGGTGGTCCCCGTGCTTTGCGGCGCGGCATTCAAGAACAAGGGCGTACAGCCGCTTCTGGACGCCGTCGTCGAATACCTTCCGGCGCCCGACGAAGTACCTCCGATCCGCGGGAGCGTGGACTCGGGAGAGCCACAACAAGAGGAACGATGCGCTTCGGACGACGAGCCGTTTGCGGCGCTCGCGTTCAAGATCGCCACCGACCCCTACGTCGGCACCCTGACCTTCTTCCGTGTCTATTCCGGGGTGCTGGAGTCGGGAGACCGGGTATACAACCCCGTCAAGGGCCGTTCGGAGCGGGTTGGTCGGATCCTGCAGATGCATGCCAACCACCGGGAAGAGCTCCCGGAGGTCCGGGCCGGTGACATCGCCGCCGCGGTGGGACTCAAGTCGGTTGCCACCGGCGAGACCCTCTGCGACCGCCGGACGGCCATCACCCTCGAACGGATGGAGTTCCCCGATCCCGTCATTTCGGTTGCGGTCGAACCCAAGACCAAGGCGGACCAGGACCGTATGGGGACCGCGCTCGGGAAGCTCGCCCAGGAGGATCCATCGTTCCGGGTCGCGAGCGACGAGGAATCGAGCCAGACGATCATCTCCGGAATGGGCGAGTTGCACCTCGAAATCATCGTGGACCGGCTCCGGCGCGAGTTCGGCGTCGATGCGAACGTGGGACGGCCCCAGGTAGCCTACCGGGAGACGATCCGCAAGAGCATCGAGCAGGAGAGCCGCTTCGTACGCCAGACGGGTGGCCGCGGGCAGTACGGCCACGTCTTCCTGCGGATCGAGCCGGCCAAGTCGGGTACGGGTTTCGAGTTTTCCGACGAGATCACGGGCGGGGCCATTCCACGCGAGTACATACCAGCGGTCCGCCGGGGCGTCGAGGAGCAGATGAAGAACGGCATCCTCGCCGGCTTCCCGGTGGTGGATGTCCGGGTGACCCTCTACGACGGTTCGCATCATGAAGTGGACTCGAGCGAGGTCGCCTTCCGGGTCGCCGGCTCCCACGCGTTCCGGGACGGAACCCGCCGGGCGAAACCGGTGATCCTCGAGCCGATGATGAAGGTGGATGTGGTCACCTCCGACGAGTACCTGGGCGACGTCATGGGAGACGTCAGCCGGCGGCGGGGAACGGTGCAGGGCATGGAGGAATCGGCGAGCGGGCAGATCATCCGCGCCGAAGTACCCCTTTCCGAGATGTTCGGATACGCGACCGACCTCCGATCTCTCACGCAGGGCCGGGCCACCTTCAACATGGAGTTCCGGCGCTATCTCGAAGCGCCGTCCGCGGTGGCGGAAGCCATCATTCGGCACAACCACTAGTCGTTCCAGGGAGATTCGGAGTTGGCCAAGGCGAAGTTCCAGCGTACGAAGCCGCACGTGAACGTGGGCACGATTGGTCACGTGGATCACGGCAAGACGACGCTGACGGCAGCGATCACGCGGGTGATGGCAGCGCGTCACGGAGGTGACGTGAAGGATTTCGAGGAGATTGACAACGCGCCCGAGGAGAAGGCGCGGGGCATCACGATAGCGACGGCGCACGTGGAGTACGAGAGTCCGGCGCGTCACTACGCGCACGTGGACTGTCCGGGTCACGCGGACTACGTGAAGAACATGATCACGGGCGCGGCGCAGATGGACGGAGCGATTCTGGTGGTTTCGGCGGCGGACGGTCCGATGCCTCAGACGCGCGAGCACATTCTGCTGGCGCGCCAGGTGGGTGTTCCGTACATCGTGGTGTACCTGAACAAGTGCGACATGGTGGACGACGAGGAGTTGCTGGAGCTGGTGGAGCTGGAGGTTCGCGAGCTTCTGGACAAGTACGAGTTTCCGGGTGACGACACGCCGGTGGTGCGCGGTTCGGCGCTTCAGGCGCTGGAGGGCGGCACGGGAGATCTGGGCGAGGCGTCGGTGAACGCGGTGGTCGATGCGCTGGATACGTACATACCGGAGCCGGAGCGAGCGGTGGACGGTGCGTTTCTGATGCCGGTGGAGGACGTGTTCTCGATCTCGGGTCGTGGCACGGTGGCGACCGGCCGGGTGGAGCGCGGGAAGGTTCGCGTGGGAGAGGAGGTCGAGATCGTCGGGTTGCGCGAGACGGAGAAGACGACGTGCACGGGGGTTGAGATGTTCCGCAAGCTGCTGGACGAGGGGGTTGCGGGAGACAACGTGGGGGTGCTGCTTCGTGGAGTGAAGCGCGACGGGATTGAGCGCGGCCAGGTGCTGGCGAAGCCGAAGTCGATCACGCCGCACACGCACTTCGAGGCGGAGGTGTACGTTCTGTCGAAGGACGAGGGGGGGCGTCACACGCCGTTTTTTGACGGATACCGTCCGCAGTTTTATTTCCGCACGACGGACGTGACGGGTTCGGTGAACCTGCCGTCCGGGGTGGAGATGGTGATGCCCGGAGACAACGTGCAGATGACGGCGAAGCTGATCTCGCCGATCGCGATGGAAGAGGGTCTTCGGTTCGCGGTTCGCGAAGGCGGGCGCACCGTCGGCGCCGGCGTCGTCTCCAAGGTCATCGAGTAGCAGAAGCCGGAGTACCGGGAGCCGCGTCCATGAATCAACGCATCCGCATACGTCTCAAGGCGTTCGACTATCGGCTGATCGATCAGTCCGCGCAGGAGATCGTGGAGACCGCCCGGCGGACCGGCGCCCAGATTCGCGGCCCCATCCCCCTTCCCACCCGCAAGGAGCGGTTCACGGTCCTCATCTCGCCACACGTCAACAAGGACGCTCGCGACCAGTACGAGATCCGCACCCACAAACGGCTGGTCGACATTCTCGACCCCACCGAGAAGACGGTGGATGCCTTGATGAAGCTCGATCTCGCGGCCGGGGTCGACGTGCAAATCAAGCTCAACTGAACCGACGGGACGGCCGAGCGGCGATCATGGCGCAAGCAACTTCAAATCCGGGTCTGGTGGGCCGCAAGGTGGGCATGACCCGAATATTCACCGAGGACGGAGCGTCCATCCCGGTGACCGTCATCGAGGTGCAGCCCAATCGGGTCACCCAGGTCAAGCGTTCGGAAACCGACGGCTACGACGCGATCCAGGTGACCACCGGCGCCCGTTCGGCGAATCGGATCAACCGGCCCGAGGCGGGGCATTTCGCTCGCGCCGGGGTCGAGGCGGGGCGGGGGCTCTGGGAATTCCGCATCGAGCCGTCCGCTTTCTCCGGGGACCTCGAGGTCGGCCGCGAATTCACGGTCGGTGGATTCGAGGCTGGCGAGCGGGTAGATGCGACCGGAATTTCCATCGGCAAGGGATTCGCCGGAGTGATCAAGCGCCATCACTTCAGCAGTCAGGACACGACGCACGGCAACTCGCTCGCCCACCGGGCCCCCGGCTCCATCGGCCAGAACCAGACCCCCGGTCGCGTGTTCAAGGGCAAGAAGATGGCCGGACATCTCGGCAACGTGCGCCGCACCGTCCAGAATCTCAAGGTCGTGCGGATCGACGAAGATCGGGGTCTCCTTCTCGTCAGGGGCGCGATCCCGGGGCCGAAGGGAGGGAACGTCGTGGTCCGTCCCTCCGTGAAGGCCCCCGTCAGATCGGGGAACGGCTCGTGAAGCTGGACGTGACCGGTGGCCAGTCGGTTGAGGTCGCGGATCGTGCGTTCGCGGCGCCCTACAACGAGACCCTGGTGCACCAGGCGGTGACCGCGTTCTTCGCGGGTGCGCGAGCGGGCACCAGGGCCCACAAGTCGCGCTCGGACGTGCGGGGGGGCGGGCGCAAGCCGTGGCGCCAGAAGGGCACCGGCCGGGCCCGCGCCGGCACGATCCGAAGCCCCCTGTGGCGCGGCGGCGGGGTGACGTTCGCGGCCCGCCCGCGAAACTACGACCAGAAGCTCAATCGCAAGATGTACCGCGCGGCGCTTCGGTCCATCCTGTCCGAACTCGTGCGCCAGGATCGCCTGACGGTGATCGCGTCCTTCTCCCTCGACGCGCCGAAGACTCGCGAGCTGGTCGCGAAGCTCAAGGAGTTCGAGCTTGACGACGTGCTGATCGTGACCGAGGACGAGGACGAGAACCTCGCCCTTGCTTCGCGCAACCTCGGCCGCGTGGGGACCGTACCGGCGGGGCGGATCGACCCCGTGAGCCTCATTGCCTTCTCCCGGGTTCTGGTCACCGAACCCGCCCTTCGGTCGATCGAGGCGCGGCTCGCATGAACCAGGAGCGCCTCATGCAGATCCTGCTCGCTCCGGTGGTCTCGGAGAAGAGCACCCGGGTAGCCGATGCGAACCGGCAGGCCGTCTTCAAGGTGGTGAAGAACGCGAGCAAGTCGGAGATCCGTCGGGCGGTGGAGCTGATGTTCGGGGTCGAGGTGGAAAGGGTGACCACGGCCACCGTGAACGGAAAGCGCAAGATGTTCCAGCGTCGCCCCGGCCAGCGTTCGGACTGGAAGAAGGCCTACGTCACCCTCAAGCCCGGACAGGACATCGACTTCCTTCAGGGAGGTGCCGAGTAATGCCGCTGGTCAAGGCGAAGCCGACTTCCCCGGGACGGCGGTTCGCGATCCGGGTCGTCACCCCCGGGCTGCACAAGGGCAAGCCGTGGGGCCCGCTCACGGAGAAGAAGAAGCGCACCGGAGGCCGCAACAACAAGGGCCGGATTACGGTCCGTCACCGCGGCGGAGGACACAAGCGCACCCTGCGCATCGTCGATTTTCGCCGGGACAAGGATGGGGTCCCCGCGCGGGTGGAACGTCTTGAATACGATCCCAACCGGTCCGCCCACCTGCTGCTGCTGCTGTACGCGGACGGCGAGCGGCGCTACGTCATCGCTCCGCGCGGAGTGGAGATCGGAGCCCGGATTCAGTCGGGTCCGGATGCTCCCATCCGTCCCGGCAACTGCCTGCCCCTTCGCAACATCCCGGTCGGCTCCACCGTCCACTGCGTGGAGCTCAAATCGGGTTCCGGCGCGCGGATCGCCCGCAGCGCCGGAGCCTCTGCCCAGGTGGTGGCCCGCGAGGGAAAGTTCGCGAGCCTGCGCCTGCGGTCCGGCGAGATCCGACGCGTGCCGATCGACTGCCGGGCGGTCATCGGAGAGGTCGGCAACTCGGAGCACGGGCTGCGGTCGCTCGGCAAGGCGGGGGCGAAGCGCTGGCGCGGGATCCGGCCGACCGTGCGGGGCGTGGCGATGAATCCGGTCGATCACCCCCACGGCGGAGGCGAGGGCCGTACGTCGGGAGGCCGCCACCCCGTCACGCCGTCCGGCCAGCCCACCAAGGGCCACAAGACGCGCCGCAACAAGCGGTCGGACAAGATGATCGTTCGCCGTCGCGGGCGCCGCTGACCGAGGAGAACACCCTGGTGCCACGTTCGATTCGAAAGGGGCCGTTCGTCGATCACCACCTGGTTCGCAAGGTGGAGGCCGCCCGTGCCCAGAATTCCCGGCGCCCGATTCGGACCTGGTCGCGGCGTTCGATGGTAGTGCCCGACATGGTCGGGCTCACCATTGCGGTGCACAACGGCCGCCAGCACGTTCCGGTGCTGATCACCGAGAACATGGTGGGGCACAAGCTCGGCGAGTTCGCACCGACACGGACGTTCCGGGGACACGTGGCGAACCGGCGCACCAAAGGGTGACGGGGGGCTGAACGATGGACGTCACGGCGCGGTTGCGATACGCGAGGCTGTCCCCCCAGAAGGGCCGGCTGGTGGCGGATCAGATCCGGGGCCTTCGGGTGGAGCGCGCGGTGGACCTGCTCCGCTTCAGCCCTCGAAAGGCGGCCCGGATTCTCCACAAGGTCCTCGAGTCGGCCATCGCGAACGCCGAACACAACGAAGGAGCGGACATCGACGAGCTGACGGTGAGGACCGTGCTCGTCGATCAGGGTCCGGTCCACAAGCGGTGGAAGCCGCGGGCGCGGGGACGGGTGAACCGGATCAAGAAGCCCACGAGCCACGTCACGGTCACGGTGTCCGATCGGCGATGAGCGGCGGACTGCGGATTCAACCGCCCGGCGCGACGGGCTGAGGGAAGGGAGAGGCCGGACATGGGACAGAAGGTACATCCGGTTGGCATGCGCCTCGGGATCGTCAAGGACTGGTCGTCGACCTGGTACGCGGGCAGGCGGGACTACGCGGACTTCCTCAATACCGACCTCGAGGTTCGGGACTACATCCGCCGCCGTCTCGCCCACGCATCGGTCAGCCATATCCAGATCCGGCGTCCGGCGCGCAACGCCCGCATCGTCGTGCACACCGCCCGTCCCGGCATCGTCATCGGGAAGAAGGGAGAGGATATCGAGCGGCTCCGCCGGGACGTCTCCCGGATGATGAATTGTCCGGTGAACATCGGGGTGGAGGAGATCCGCAAGCCCGAGCTCGATGCCCGTCTTGTGGCCGAGAGCGTTGCCAACCAGCTCGAGCGCCGGATCATGTTTCGCCGCGCCATGCGTCGCGCCGTCACCAACGCCATGCGGCTCGGAGCGGAGGGAATCAAGGTGATGGTGGCGGGCCGCCTGAACGGGGCCGAGATCGCGCGTTCGGAGTGGTATCGCGAGGGCCGGGTTCCGCTGCACACCCTGCGCGCGGACATCGACTACGGGTTGGCGGAGGCACGCACGACCTACGGAGTCATCGGGGTGAAGGTCTGGATCTTCAAGGGCGAGGTCCAGGAAGAGGCGCCGGCGGCGGATACGGCTTCGCCGCCCGCGCGCGCCGACGCGCCGGCCGGCGACTGAGGAACAGGGGCAATGCTGCAACCGAAGCGTACTCGCTACCGTAAACAGCAGAAGGGCCGAAACCGGGGCCTCGCTCAGTCGGGGAACCGGGTCAGCTTCGGCGACTACGGGCTCAAGTCGACCGAGCGGGGGCGCATTACCGCGCGCCAGATCGAAGCCGCGCGGCGGGCCATCACCCGTCACGTGAAACGCGGAGCGCAGATCTGGATCCGGATCTTCCCGGACAAGCCGATCACGAAGAAGCCGCTGGAAGTGCGCCAGGGCAAGGGCAAGGGCAACGTCGAGTACTGGGTGTGCCAGATCCAGCCGGGGCGCATGCTGTACGAGATGGAGGGGGTCAGCGAGGAGGTCGCGCGCGAGGCCCTGCGCCGCGCCGCCGCGAAGCTTCCGGTCGGCACCTCCTTCGTGACCCGGACGGTGCTGTAGGTATGAAGATCGCCGAGATCCGCGGGCAGGAAACCGCCGCCCTCGATGAGGAGATCCTGAAGCTGCGCCGGGAAACGTTCCGGCTGCGCATGCAGCGCGCGACCGGACAGTCCGTGGCGAGCAGCCGGGTGCGGGAGATACGCCGGACCATCGCCCGCATCAAGACGGTGCTCGGTGAGCGGCGCAGGTCCGGGGTTGTGACGGACGGCGGAGCACGCGCATGAGCATTACGCACGTCGTGGAAGGCCGGGTGCTGAGCGACAGGATGGACAAGACGATCACCGTGCTCGTGGAGCGCTCGGTGAAGCATCCCCTGTACAAGAAGTACATCCGGCGGTCGACGAAGCTCCACGTGCACGACGAGGACAACGAGAGCCGCGCCGGCGACTGGGTTGCGATCTCCCAGTGTCGTCCGCTCTCGAAGACCAAGAGCTGGCGGCTCGAGCGCATCGTCAGCCGGGCCGAGGGCGGCGACGCATGATCCAGATGCAGTCGGTACTCCGGGCGGCGGACAACAGCGGAGCCCGCCGGGTCATGTGCATCAAGCTTCTCGGGGGCTCGCACCGCCGCTATGCCGGCATCGGAGACGTCATCAAGGTCACCGTGAAGGAGGCGATCCCGCGAGGCAAGGTGCGCAAGGGCGAGATCTACAACGCGTTGGTGGTGAGGACCCGCACGGGGGTTCGCCGTCCGGACGGATCCCGGATCCGGTTCGACCGCAACGCGGTCGTGTTGCTCAACAACCAGTTCCAGCCGATCGGTACGCGCGTCTTCGGCCCGGTGACCCGCGAGCTCCGAACCGAGCGGTTCATGCGCATCATCTCCCTTGCGCCGGAAGTGCTCTGACCATGGGCATGCGGAAGATACGGCGGGGCGACGAGGTCGTGGTGACCGCGGGAAAGTACAAGGGCACCCGCGGCACCGTCCAGCAGGTGTTCCCGGACTCCCGGGTTCTCGTGGACGGGGTGAACGTCGTCAAGCGGCACATGAAGCCGAACCCCCAGCGCAACATCTCGGGCGGCATCGTCGAAGAGGAACGCCCGATTCAGCTCTCCAATGTGCTGCTCTACAACCCGCAGACCCAGAAGGGGGACCGGGTGGGCTTCCGCAGTCTCGCCGACGGCCGCAAGGTGCGGTACTTCAAGAGCAACGGCGAAGTGGTGGACGTCTGAAATGGCACGGTTGCACGAACACTACCGCGGCACGGTGGTCGGCGAGCTCCGGGAGCGGTTCGACTACTCCAGCGTGATGCAGGTGCCGAAGCTCCGGAAGATCACGCTCAACATGGGGGTGGGCGAGGGCGCAAGCGATCGCAAGGCGATCGAGAGCGCGGTGGCGGACCTCACCCTCATCAGCGGGCAAAAGCCGGTCGTCACCCATGCACGAAAGTCCGTGGCCGGATTCAAGATCCGTGAAGGCTGGCCCATCGGGTGCAAGGTGACCCTGCGCGGTGTACGGATGTACGAGTTCCTCGACCGGCTGATTTCGGTCGTGATCCCGCGGGTTCGCGACTTCCGCGGGTTCAGTCTCCGTGCCTTCGACGGGCGGGGCAACTACAGCCTGGGGATCCGCGAGCAAATCACGTTTCCGGAGATCGACTTCGATCGGGTCGACAAGATCCGGGGACTGGACGTGACGTTGACCACGTCTGCCCGCACGGACGAAGAAGGCCGGGCCCTCCTCGATGCCTTCAAGTTTCCGTTCCGGGCAAATTGACGGCTTGAGGACATGGCGAAGAAATCAGTTATCAACCGGGAGGCGAAGCGAGTGCGGCTCACTCGCAAGTACGCCGAGAAGCGGGCCGCGCTGAAGCAAATCGTCCACAGCGTCGAGTCGAGCTACGAGGAGCGGTACGCCGCGCAGGAGGAGCTCAACCGGCTGCCGCGCAACGCGAGTCCCACGCGCCTCCGCAACCGGTGCCGGGCTACCGGGCGCCCGCGCGGTTTCGTCCGAAAGTTCGGACTGTCCCGAACCAAGTTGCGGGAAGCTGCGATGCGCGGCGACATCCCGGGACTGGTCAAGGCGAGTTGGTAGGGGAGTCGGCCGATGAGCCTCCAGGATCCAGTGGCGGACATGCTCACTCGCATTCGCAACGGCCAGGCGGCAGGCCGATTGCGGGTGTCGATGCCGTCGTCGAAGCTGAAAGTGGCCATTGCCGCGGTGCTGCGCGATGAGGGATACGTCCACGACTTCGAGATGGCCGAGGGCGAAGGTGGGCGCCGTGCGCTCACGGTCCGCCTCAAGTACCACGAGGGCCGTCCGGTGATCGCTTCGATCGACCGCGTGAGCCGACCGGGTCTCAGGATCTACCGGGGCAAGGGAGACCTGCCCGTCGTCATGGGGGGGCTTGGCATCGCCGTCGTCTCGACGTCCCGGGGAGTCATGGCCGATCGAGCCGCCCGGACCGAGGGTCTCGGGGGCGAAGTGCTGTGCACGGTGACCTGACATGTCACGGATCGCGAAAGCACCCATACCGGTACCGAACGGGGTCGACGTTCGAGTCGATGGCCGGGAGATCGAGATCACCGGGGCCCGAGGCTCCATCAGCCACTGCCTTCATGCGTCGGTGGCGCTGGAGCAGATGTCCCGCGAGAACGGCTCGGAGCTCCGGGTCCGCCCCCGCGACGAGACCCGGGAGGCGGTCGCCCAGGCCGGCACCGCGCGGTCGCTCCTCAGCAACATGGTGCTGGGGGTCACTCAGGGGTTCGAGCGGCGGTTGCAGCTCGTGGGCGTGGGATATCGCGCCCAGTCGAACGAGGGCCGTCTCAACATGGCGCTCGGCTACTCGCACCCCATCGAGTTCGACCCGCCGGAAGGGGTGACGGTGGAGGCGACCAGCAATACCGAGGTCGTGGTGCGAGGCGTGGACAAGCAGAAGGTCGGCCAGGTCGCGGCGGTCATCCGCGGCTTCCGGCCCCCGGAACCTTACAAGGGCAAGGGAGTTCGCTACGCGGACGAGGTCGTGCGGCGCAAGGAAGCGAAGAAGAAGTAGGCGGCGAGGCGGAATGGACAAGAAGAAGGCGAGGCTCCGGCGTGCGCGTCGCACCCGGGCCGCAATTCGCAGGCGGCGAGTGCATCGGCTGAGCGTGAACCGCTCGCCGCGCCACATCTATGCACAGGTGTTCGAGGCGGATGGCTCGCGGGTCCTCGTTTCGGCATCGACCCTCGACAAGGAAGTACGGGAGCGTGTGGACGGCAGTGGCGGGAACGTCTCGGCCGCGGCGGTGGTGGGGCAGGCGATCGCGGAACGGGCGCGCCAGGCCGGAATCGCCCGCGTCGCCTTCGACCGTTCGGGCTACAAGTACCATGGGCGGGTGAAGGCGCTGGCGGAAGCGGCGCGCGAGCACGGGCTCGAGTTCTAGCGGGATTGACTTGAATCGATCCGCGCCGCGTCGCGGCCCAGGATCGACGGACGGGACAGGACGATGGCGCAGTATCAGAGGACGGGCCGCGGCGGCGACCGCGACGACGAGCTCCTCGAGAAGCTCGTGAACGTGAACCGGGTGGCCAAGGTGGTCAAGGGTGGCCGGCAGTTCGGTTTCTCCGCCCTGACGGTGGTGGGCGACGGCAAGGGCCGGGTGGGGCTCGGCCGCGGCAAGGCACGCGAGGTGCCGGTGGCCATCCAGAAGGCGATGGAGTCCGCCCGCAAGTCGATGGTGCGGGTGCCGCTGAAGGGCGGGACCCTCCAGTACGCGGTGACCGCCCGCCACGGATCGGCGAAGATCTACATGAAGCCCGCGTCGGAAGGAACCGGGATCATCGCCGGTGGCGCGATGCGGGCGGTGTTCGAGGTCGTGGGAGTACGCGACGTGCTCGCCAAGTGCATCGGCTCCAACAATCCCATCAACGTGGTGCGGGCCACCGTCCGCGGATTGGCCGAAATGGCCGAGCCTTCAGCGATCGCCGCGAAGCGCGGCAAGACGCTCGAAGAGATCACCGGTTGACGGGCAGGGTCGGATAATGGCGGCGAAGAAGGCAGCGGGTCGGGTCAGGGTGACCCTTGTACGCAGCATGCACGGGCGGCTGAAGCGGCACCAGGCGTGCGCGCGCGGGCTCGGCCTCCGACGGATGCACCAGACCGTGGAAGTCGAGGACTCCCCGTGCACCCGCGGAATGATCAGGAAGATCTCCTACCTGCTCAAGGTCGAGGAAGTGCAATGAGGCTGAACGATCTCAAGCCGGCGCCCGGTTCGCGCCGCGCGAGCCGGCGGGTTGGACGCGGCCACGGGTCGGGATCCGGAAAGACCTGCGGGCGCGGACAGAAGGGCCAGAAGTCGCGCTCCGGCGGGGGTGTGGCGGCGGGGTTCGAAGGTGGTCAGATGCCCTTGCAGCGGCGTCTTCCGAAGCTCGGGTTCGCGTCGCGCAAGGCGCCGTTCAACGACGAGGTGAAGGTCGGGTCGCTGGCCCGGCTGGGCGGAGAAGAGGTGGATCCGGGTCGACTCAAGGCGGCGGGACTGGTCGGGCGCCGTGCGAAGCGGATCAAGATTATCGCGGGCGGCGAGCCCGGCCGGGCGTTCACGGTGAACGGAGTCGGGGTGTCCGCTGGCGCCCGGGCCGTCATCGAGGCGGCCGGCGGAACGGTGAACGCCTGATGGCCCGGCGCGCGCTCGAACCCGCGCGTGGCCGCCCGTCGCTGGGCGGCGGCAAGATGTCGGAGCTGCGCCACCGGCTGCTGTTCGTGCTCGGCGCGATCCTCATCTTCCGGATCGGCTCTTTCATCCCGGTTCCGGGCATCGACCCGGTCGCTCTCGAAGCGCTCTTCGAGCAGCAGCGCGGAACCATCCTCGACATGTTCAACATGTTCTCGGGCGGGGCGCTCAGCCGGTTCTCGATCTTCGCAATCGGCATCATGCCGTACATCTCCGCCGCGATCATCATGCAGTTGCTGTCCGTGGTGCATCCGAAGCTCGAGCAGCTCAAGAAGGAAGGCGAGCAGGGGCGCCGGAAGATCACCCAGTACACGCGGTACGGCACGGTGCTGCTGGCCACGTTCCAGGCGCTCGGGGTCGCGATCGCGCTCGAGAGCCAGAGCGCGGGCGGGGCGCAGGTGGTCCTCGCGGCCGGTCTCGGGTTCCGCATCACCACCGTGGTGACCCTGGTGACCGGCACCATCTTCCTCATGTGGCTCGGCGAGCAGGTGAGCGAGCGCGGGATCGGCAACGGGATCTCCATCATCATCTTTGCCGGCATCGTGGCCGGGCTTCCCTCGGCGGTCGGCGGCACCCTGGAGCTTGCCCGCATCGGGGAGCTGCACGTCCTTCTCGTGCTGCTCCTGCTGGCCCTCGCCCTCGCCGTGACCGGCTTCGTCGTGTTCGTGGAGCGAGGCCAGCGACGGATTACCGTCAACTACGCCAAGCGCCAGATAGGGCGGCGGATGTATGCCGGACAGACCAGTCATCTGCCGCTCAAGCTCAACATGGCCGGGGTGATCCCGCCGATTTTCGCGTCGAGCATCATCCTGTTCCCCGCGACGCTCGGCGGCTGGTTCGGAAGCTCCGAGGGGCTCGGTTGGCTTGGCGACATCTCCACGACGTTGTCCCCGGGCCAGCCGCTGTACGTGATCTGCTACGCGGTCGCGATCGTGTTCTTCTGCTTCTTCTACACCGCCCTCGTATTCAATCCGCGCGACACGGCCGACAATCTCAAGCGGTCGGGAGCATTTATCCCGGGGGTGCGCCCCGGCGAGCAGACGGCTCGCCACATCGACGGGGTGATGACCCGGCTCACGGTCGCGGGCGCCGCCTACATCACGGCGGTCTGCCTGCTCCCGGAATTCCTGATCGTCCAGTGGGCCGTCCCGTTCTACTTCGGCGGTACCTCGCTGCTCATCATCGTTGTCGTGGTGATGGACTTCATGGGCCAGGTGCAGGCGCACATGATGTCGCACCAGCACGAGGGGTTGCTCCGCAAGGCAAATCTGAGGGGCTACGGACGCACCGGGGTGGCGCGCTAGTCGGATCGCCAGGGTCCGGTAGACACGGGCAGGCGGAATCGGGCCGGCAGTCGGCCGGGGAGAGCGAAATGAAGGTACGGGCTTCGGTCAAGAGGAAGTGGTTCGGCGGACAGGCCGGGAGAATCCGATGAAGGTACGGGCTTCGGTTAAAAGGATGTGCCGCAACTGCAAGATCGTACGCAGAAAGAGGGTGGTGCGAGTCATCTGCACGGACCCCCGGCACAAGCAACGACAGGGTTGAACGGATCATGGCGCGAATCGCGGGTATCAACGTTTCGGACCGCAAGCACGTCTGGGTGTCGCTCACCGAGATCTTCGGTATCGGCCGGTCCCGGTCGCTCGCGATCTGCGAGGTGACCGGTATCAATCCCAACGTTCCGGTCAAGGATCTCGCCGAGCCCGAGCTCGAGAAGCTCCGGTCCGAGGTCGGCCGATACACCATCGAAGGCGATCTGCGCCGCGAGGTGGGAATGAGCATCAAACGGCTCATGGATCTCGGCTGTTATCGCGGGCTGCGCCATCGTCGCGGCCTTCCCGTGCGCGGGCAGCGCACGCACACGAACGGACGTACCCGCAAGGGTCCGCGCCGTCCCATTCGAAAGTAACCGATATGGCGACTCGACCCAAGGCACGTACCCGCAAGCGCATCCGCCGCGATATCGCGGACGGTGTTGCGCACATCCACGCGTCATTCAACAACACCATCATCACGATCACCGATCGGCAGGGCAACGCGCTCGCCTGGGCTACGGCCGGCGGGAGCGGATTCCGCGGATCGCGCAAGAGCACACCGTTCGCGGCGCAGGTCGCCGCGACCCGGGTCGGCGACATGGTCAAGGAGTTCGGGATGCAGAACCTGGACGTACGGGTCAAGGGACCGGGCCCCGGCCGAGAGTCGGCGGTCCGCGCTCTGCACGGAAAGGGCTTCCGAATCATGAGCATTACGGATGCGACGCCCATGCCGCACAATGGGTGTCGTCCTCCGAAGAAACGCCGGGTCTAACGTCCGAGGAGCAATCAGACGATGGCGAGATACCTAGGCCCCAAGTGCCGGCTGAGCCGGCGTGAGGGCACCGATCTCTTTCTGAAGCAGCGGGGACGCTCGATCGAGGCCAAGTGCCGGTTCGAGAATCCGCCCGGGCAGCATGGAATCGGCCGCCGACGGCCCCGTGCCCGCCAGACCGACTACGCCCTCCAGCTACGCGAGAAACAGAAGCTCCGGCGGCTCTACGGTGTGCTGGAGAAGCCGTTCCGCAACTACTACCGCATTGCTGCGAGACGCAAGGGCGCGACCGGAGAGAACCTGCTGCAGCTCCTTGAACGCCGGCTGGACAACGTGGTGTACCGCATGGGTTACGGCTCCACCCGGGCCGAATCGCGCCAGCTCGTGTCTCACAAGGCAATCACGGTGAATGGCCGCGTCGTCAACATCGCGTCGTATCTCGTATCCCCCGGCGACGTGGTCGCAGTGCGCGAGAGGGCCCGGAAGCAGGCCCGCATCGTCGAGAGCGTCGAGATCGCCGAGCAGTACGGCATCTCCGGCTGGGTCGACGTCGATACCAAGAAGCTCGAGGGTGTGTTCCTCCACATTCCCGAGCGCTCCGAGTTGCCGCCGGATATCCAGGAGCAGCTCGTCGTGGAGCTCTACTCCAAGTAGACCTCGCTCGCGAGAAGTCACAACCCAGGAACGTTTCCAGGGCCATCGTCGCCCTTGGGCGGGAGAAGAAATGCAGGCAAGCGCACCCGAACTGCTCAGACCGAGGCTGGATGTTCGACAGCTCGGCCCCAACGCGGCCCGAATCACCCTCGAACCGCTCGACCGAGGCTTTGGACACACCCTCGGGAACGCACTGCGGCGGATGCTGTTGTCGTCGATGCCGGGCTGCGCGATCGTGGAGGTCCAGATCGACGGTGTGCTTCACGAGTACTCGACGATCGAGGGCGTGCAGGAGGACGTGACCGAGATCCTGCTCAATCTCAAGGAGATCGCGGTCCGCACGAATGCACGCAACGAGGCCGTGCTGTCGGTGAGCGCAAAGGGTCCCTGTGTGCTGCGCGCGGGAGATGTCGAGGTCGGGCACGACGTGGAAATCGCCAATCCCGACCACGTGATCGCGCACCTGATGAAGGAAGGCGAGCTTTCCATGAGCCTGTGGGTGGCGATCGGGCGAGGCTATGAACCCGCGTCGGCGCGTCTCGACCCCGACGACTCCGAGCGGCTCATCGGACGGCTGCCTCTGGATGCCTCCTATTCGCCCGTGCGCCGGGTCAGCTACCAGGTCGACAGCGCACGCGTGGAGCAGCGCACCGATCTCGACAAGCTGGTGCTGGAGGTCGAAACGAACGGGACGGTCGACCCCGAGTACGCGGTCCGCTATGCGTCGAGCCAGCTCCAGAATCTGCTCTCCGCGTTCTCCGCACCGGACATGGTGGTGGACACGGTCGGCGGACGGCTCGCGGCGGAGATGGACCCGGGCCTGTTGCGCAAGGTCGACGAGCTCGAGCTCACCGTGCGCTCGGCGAACTGTCTCAAGGCCGAAGGCATCGAGCGGGTGGGCGACCTGATCCAGCGTACGGAAACCGATCTCCTTCGCACGCCGAACCTCGGCAAGAAGTCGCTTACCGAGATCAAGACCGTGTTGGCCGGACAGGGGCTCTCGCTCGGGATGAAGCTCGAGAGCTGGCCGCCCGTGGAGTACCTGCAAGAGCATCGCGGTCCGATGCGGGCCGAGGTCTGACGACGCCCGTCAAGGAGCCACTGCCATGCGACACCGAAAGAGCGGTCGCCACCTGAACCGCACCTCCGCCCATCGCAAGGCGATGTTCCGCAACATGGCGGTGTCGCTGGTTGCGCACGAGATGATCAGGACCACGGTGCCCAAGGCGAAGGAGCTGCGTCGCGTCGTGGAGCCGTTGATCACGCTGGCCAAGCAGGATCATCACTCGCGGCGCCGGCTGGCCTTCGATCGGATCCGGAGCCGTACAGCGGTGACCAAGCTCTTCAACGAGCTCGGGCCACGCTACCGTGATCGGCCGGGCGGGTATGTGCGCATCCTGCGGCACGGGTATCGTGCCGGAGACGCCGCCCCGATGGCGGTGGTCGAGCTGGTCGATCGCCCGGTTCCGGACGCCGAAGCGGAGGAATAGGCTCCGCTCCGCGCGTCTTCGACCGGTCTTCCCGCGGTGCGGTCCAGCCCGTCCACCCTGCCGGCCATTCCCCTTCGCGACCGCCAATCCGGCCCTTCACGACCCTCTCACCGGTCGCGTCTTCGAGAAGTGGCGGGGCGAGAAACGGGGGTCAGAGACCGAGGCGCTCCGCGATCCGGTCGAGGCGCTCCGCCCCCCAGAAAAGCTCTTCACCGACCAGATAGCCCGGGACGCCGAACACCCCCTTCGCCTCCGCGTCCTCCCTGATCGCTTCGAGACACCGTGGCCCTTCGTGCTCGAGGTACTCGCGGAATCCCCGGATCTCGACCCCGGACGCGGCCAGCGTGC
The DNA here is from genome assembly GCA_965223775.1 of Gammaproteobacteria bacterium. Taxonomy (GTDB): domain Bacteria; phylum Pseudomonadota; class Gammaproteobacteria; order HK1; family HK1; genus JAJDXW01. Next base: position 2,059,134 of record OZ245021.1, read on the forward strand.
TCTCGATGACCGCGGGGTCCTCGATGTCGAGCTCGCGGCGCCAGAACTTCTCGTACACCGAGTCATGGTAGGCCCGGAATTCGCCGCCACGCTCCTTCGCCCAGAGAAACCCGACGTGAGAGCAGGTGCTGTCGAAGATCTTCCGCGGTCCGCGGATGGTGAGCCCGCGGCGATTGGCCTCCCGGCGGCAGTCCATGTAGCTGTATCGAACCCGGCGCCACTGGTGCTCGTTCCGGCTCTGCGACACGACGCGCCTATCGGCGTCGACTTCCGCGGAGCCGAGAAAATCGGGAATGTGCAGCGAGTACGGAAAGACATCGAGCTCGGCGCCGTTCTTTTCCGCGAGGGCGAAGGTCGCCTCCTGGGCCAAGTAGGCGTAGGGGCTCTTGTAGTCGAAGTAGTGGACGAGTTTCATGGGCGGAGGTCTTGGCGAAGTCAGCGCGATTATGGCATGGGGCGCCGATCCCGGGAGTGTCTGGATCCGTCGCTGCGAGTCGGCCGGCGAAACGGCCGGCCCGAGGTGTCGAGGGGGCGGTTGCCAGGGCGGACCAGCGGAACCCTGCCCCGGCCCGGAGAGCGCGCGCCGTCCACGGCAATGGCCCCCGCCCGCGCTGGCACGCAAGGAACATCGGGACGCTTGTCGCATGACGACACGTCGCGGCGGATGCGAGGCCGACTGGTCACCGGTGTGTGCGCACCAGAGATCGAGGCGGTGCGGATGAGACCCGGCGGGTGCCGGCATGCTTGATCTCCGAGCGATCCGGATCGCCGTGCAGGGGTACCCCGAGCCCGGGGCGCCCCCCGTTACGCGGAGGAGTGACCAATCGTGAGCGGAAACGGGAACGGGACGCCGGCGGAACGGCTGACCGTCGTCTGCGATCTCGACGGCACCCTCGTCGACAGCGCGCCGGATCTCTCCGGTGCGCTCAACACCGTTCTCGCCGAGCAGGGGGTTCCGACCGTACCGTTCGAGGAGATCCGTCTCCTGGTGGGCGGCGGGGCGCTCGTCCTCATCAAGCGGGCCCTGGCGCGGGCCGGCGACCCGGAGCGGTACGATACCGCCCGGATGCTCGACCGTTTCCTCGACGTGTACCGGTCGCGGCTCACGCGTGAATCGCGTCCCTACCCCGGCGTTCCCGGTGCCCTTCGTGCGCTGGCCGACCGCGGCCATCCCCTCGCCGTCTGCACCAACAAGCCGGAGGATCTCGCCCGTCGGATGCTCGGCGAGCTCGGGCTCGATTTCTTCGGCGAAGCCATCGTCGGCGGGGATACCTTCGATTTTCGCAAGCCGGACCGGCGCACGCTGGAAGCGGCCGCGGAACGGGCGGGCGGCGACCCGGAACGCTCGGTGCTGGTCGGCGACAGTCGCACCGATGTCGAGACGGCCCGCAATGCCGGCGTGCCCGCGGTCCTCGTCAGCTATGGCTACCGGACGGACCCCATCGGCGTTCTCGCTCCGGACTTCGTGGTGCACGAATTCGGCGCCGTCCCTGCCGTCGTCCGCCGGCTCGACCACCCCGGAGCAACCCGGTGACCGGCCCCCGTCGGGAATCGTCGGCCGGTGGCTCGGCTCTCGGCGCTTCGGATCTCATCTCACGCCAGCCCGGAAAACTCACCGATTTCTTGGCTAGCGGACGCCAGTCTGTCGCTTCGCGCTCCCAAGGTCGCCGCGGTAGCGGGCCGTATTCCCTCAAGCCGCTTCGACACCGGGTCGGCTACGCCTTCAGTCAGCGCGTAAGCGCTCTTTCAGTCCGCGAAGCTGCGTAAGCAGATGCCGCCCACTACCACGGCATTCTGCTTCGCAGCTTTGCGGCGCGCTCGCGACGAAAATCGGTGATCTTTCCGGGCTAGAATTCCACTCCCGGGTTCTCTCGCTCCCGACTCGCTCGTTCCCATCGCGGAATGCCGTCGAGGAAGCTCTCGGCGCTCGATCGCTTCGCCCGATCGAGCGATGCGGTCGCAGGAGGAGGACGCTCCGTGCACGCACTCCGTCGGGGGGCGGCACGGAGCGGGGTCCCCGGAGGATGTCCTCGTGGTTCAATAGACTCATGCCGACAATCCATTCTGACGACGTACTCGGAACCGCCGCCCGCTGGCGGGAGGAAGGCCGCTCTGCCGCGCTTGCGACGGTAGTCGAGACCTGGGGTTCCTCGCCGCGGCCGGTCGGGAGCCAGCTCGCGGTCGAGGGGGACGGCCGCTTCGTCGGCTCGGTATCCGGCGGCTGCATCGAGGGTGCGGTGGTGCGAGCTGCGCTCGAGGTGATCGAGAACGGCAGCCCGCGCATGCTCGATTTCGGGGTGACGGACGAGCAGGCGTGGGAAGTCGGTCTCGCCTGCGGCGGCAAGGTCCAGGTCTTCGTCGAGCGGGTGGAGTAGCCGTCGTTGCGGCGCGAAACCTTGCACGCGGTCCTTGCCGCGCGGGAAGCCAAGCGGCCGGCGGTGCTGGTAAGCGAGCTCGATTCCGGCGATCAGCGGCTGTTCTACGCCGACGCGCCGGACGAGTCGGGACTCGCTCCGCCGCTCCGCGCCGCCTGTATCGAGGCGCTGCGTGCCGACCGCAGCCGGAGGCTGGCGAATGAGGACGGGGGTTCGCTGTTCCTGCAGGTATTCAATTCGCCCCTGCGCATGGTCATCGTGGGCGCCGTGCACATCACCCAGACGCTCGTGCCCATGGCCGCTCTGCTCGGTTACGAAGTCACGGTGGTCGATCCGCGGCGCGCGTTTGCGACCGACGAACGGTTCCCGGGCGTGGCGGTGGATACCGACTGGCCCGACGACGCGCTTCGTCGTCTTGCGCCCGACGGGCGTACGGCCATCGTGACCCTGACGCATGACCCCAAGCTGGACGATCCGGCGCTCGAGGTGGCGCTCTCGAGCGATGCGTTCTACGTCGGGTCGCTCGGCAGCCGGCGCACCCACGCCGCGCGCCTCGAGCGGCTGCGGGCGCGGGGGTTCGACGAGTCCGCCCTCGCCCGTATCCACGGTCCCATCGGGCTCGCGATCGGCGCGAAGTCTCCGGCCGAGATCGCGACCGCGGTAACGGCGGAGATCACGGCGAGGCTCCGGGAGTCGCCTCCCGAAGAGACGCGGTAGCTCCCGGAACTCAGGTGCGCTTCGGCCCGACTCCACTCGCCGACGCCGAGGCCGCGATCCTCGCGCACGGATTCCGGCTTCCCGGGCGCGTGCTCAAGAAAGGGAAGCGGCTCTCGGTCGATGACGTAGCGGCGCTGCGCGATGCCGGATACGACTCGGTGGTGACGGCGCTCCTGGACCCGGACGATGTCGCGGAGAACGACGCGGCGCGGGAGCTCGCGGAGGCGCTGGCGGGCGTCGCCGCGGGGTCGGGGGCCGGCTCCGCCGCCGGGACCGGACTGGTGGCCGGCACCGCGTTCACCGGACGCTGCAATCTGCTCGCCGCGGTGCGCGGGGTGCTCTGCGTGGACGAAGAGGGGGTCGCAGCGGTGAACGCGGTCGGCGAGGAGCTCACCCTGGCGACGCTTCCCTCGCTGACCGTGGTGGATCCGCGGCGTCTCGCGGCGACCGTCAAGGTGATCCCCTTCGCGGTGCGGCGTTCGCACCTCGATGCGTGCCTGCGCCTCGTCCGGGAGCGCCGAGGAATCGTCCGGGTGGCGGAGTTCCGCCCCCGCCGCGCGGCGCTCGTGCTCACCGTGCTGCCCGGCTCCCGGGCTTCGGTTCTGGACAAGACCACCTCGGTCCTCCGCGACAAGCTCGCCGGCGTCGGCGCGACCCTCGAAGCCGAGCGCCGGTGCCCGCACGCGATGGGCGATGTAGCGGCCGCCCTCGCCGACCTCGTCTCCGCCGGCTGCGACCTCCTGGTCGTGCTGGGCGCGTCGGCGATCGTGGACCGCCGCGACGTGGTGCCCGCGGCAATCGAGATGGCGGGAGGCACGGTGCACCGGCTCGGGCTCCCCGTCGACCCCGGCAACCTCTGCCTCTACGCCCGGATCGGCTCCGTGCCGGTCGTCGGTCTTCCCGGGTCCTCGCGCTCGCCGGCCGCGAGCGGGGCGGATCTGCTCCTGCGGCGGGTCGGAGCGGGGCTGCCGCTCTCGGGAAGCGAGTTCGCGGGGTGGGGAGCGGGCGGGCTCCTCAAGGAGCAGCTCGGACGGCCCTCGCCTCGCAGTGCGCCGTCGGATGCGGCGGCCGTCGCCTCGCCGCCGCCCTCGCGCGAGATCGCGATCATCGTTCTCGCGGCCGGCCAGTCGCGCCGCATGGGCCGGCGCAACAAGCTGCTGGAGCCGGTGGACGGTGAACCGATGGTGCGCCACGCGGTGCGCGCTGCCGCGGCCGCGGCCGGGAGGCGCCCGGTGGTGGTGGTGACCGGTCACGAACGCAAGAAGGTGGAAGCGGCGCTTGCCGGCTTCGGCGTCGCCTTTGCGCACAACCCCGACTACGGCGCGGGACTGAGCACCTCGCTCGCCCGCGGGGTCGCGGCCCTCCCGCCGGGGGTCGAGGGCGCGATCGTCTGCCTTGCGGACATGCCGGGGGTACGCACCGGACATCTCGAAAGGCTTCGGGACGCGTTCGATCCCGGAGCGGGGGCTGCAATCTGCGTCGCCACTCGCCGCGGCAAGCGGGGCAATCCGGTATTGTTCGCATCGCGGTTCTTTCCCGAGATGTGCGATGTCGAGGGCGATGTAGGAGCCCGGCACCTCATCGGGGCGTACGCGCATCTCGTGCGCGAGGTGGAGATGCCGGACGACGGGGTGTTGCTCGACATCGACTCGCCGAGCGCGTTGCGGGCGTATCGGTCCGGCGAGGCGGGGGCGGGCGAGGCCCGGCCGCCCGGCGGAGCGGATGACGGCAGTGGCTGACCTTCCGTATCACGCCGCGATCATGAGCGCGGCGCACCGGGCGAGCGGCAAGGGATGTCTCGAGGCTCCCGACGCCTCCGCAACGGTAGACAACCCCCTTTGCGGCGATCGGGTCACCATCGACATCCGGCGGCCCGGATCCGGAGGAGGAGAGCGGGTATCGGAGATCGGCCAGCTCGTCCGCGGCTGCGTGCTTTGCGAGGCGTCGGCCGTGATCATCGTGGAAGCCGGAACGGGCGCGGCGGAGGCCGATCTCCGCGCCGCTTCGGACCGCGTCCGCCGAATGCTCGAAGACGGCGGGCCGCCACCCGAGGGGGAGTGGAAGAAGGTGGAGATGTTCCTGCCCGTTCGCCCCCATCCGAGCCGCCACGACTGCGTGCTGCTGCCCTTCCAGGCCCTTCTCGAAGCGCTCGACGGCTGACCTCTCCCGCGCGGTGTCGACGTGACTTCCTACCGGATCAACCTGCTTCCCGAAAACGACCGGACGAACGGCTGGGCGGCGCACCTGCCGCCGCGCACGCCGAGGCCTCCTCTCACCGGGGACCTCCGCGCCGACTGGATCGTGGTCGGCGCCGGCTGGGCCGGACTGGCCGCGGCACATCGGCTGGCCGAGAACCGGCCCTCCGACCGAATCGCAATCATCGATGCGGCCGCCGCATCGGACGGCGCGTCCGGACGGAACTCGGGATTTGCGATCGACCTCCCTCACACCATCGGGGGAACGGCGGACGAGAACGAGAGCGCGCTCGGGTACATGCGGCTGGCCCGAGGGGCCATCGCCCATCTGAAGCGGCAGATCGCCGCCCACGGGATCGACTGCGACTGGCGCGAGAAGGGGAAGTACCAGGCGGCAGTGACCGAGCGCGGCGTGGCGGAGTACCTGGAGCCCTTCGCCAGTGCGTTGACGCGGCTGGGCGAACCGTTCGAGTGGGTCGACGGGCCGGCGCTGCGCGAGAAGCTGGGAACGGATCATTTCGCGCGCGCGGTCTATACGCCGGGCGGGGCGCTGCTGAACCCGGTGGCTCTCGTGCGCGGGCTCGCGGATGCTCTCCCCGAGAACGTCGAGCTCTACGAGCATACCCCGGCTCTGTCGGTGGAGTACGCGAACGGTACGCGGCTGACGACCCCCGAAGGGTCTGTCCAGGCGTCGCAGAGCATTCTCGCCGTGAACGGATTTGCGCCCGAGTTCGGGGCGTACGAGAATCGGGTACTGCCGATGGCGGCCCACGCGAGCCTGAGCCGTCCGCTGACCGAGGACGAGCAGGCGGCCTATGGCGTGGCGGAGGACTGGGGGATGACCCCGGCAAACAGCTTCGTCGGCATCACGATGCGCTATGCCCCGGACCGGCGACTGCTGATTCGAGAGCAGATCCGCTATCGGCCCGGCATGCGGGTGACGGAAGCCGAGCGCCGGAAAGCGGCGCTCCGCCACAAGCGGCTCTTCGATGCGCGCTTCCCGATGCTGCGCGACGTGGAACTGGCGCACACCTGGAGCGGTTTCGTCGCGCTTACCCGCAATTCCGCACCCGGCTTCGGGCGGGTCCGCGGTGGAGTCCACGCGGCCTGCTGCCAGAATGCGATCGGAGTGACGAAGGGCACCATCGGTGGGATCCTCGCCGCCGATCTCGCCTGCGGTCAGGACCATCCGCTGCTCGCGGACATGCTGGGGCTGGGTACTCCGTCGGGCCTCCCGCCGGCGCTCGTCCTGGGGCTCGGCGTCCGGGCGCGGCTGGCGTGGGAGCTGTGGCGCTGGCGGGCCGAGGCGTGAGCGCCGGGGCAGGCGCCCGCGCGCGCAGCGCCGGGGACTTCTCGCGCTCCGGCCGATGCGTGCACGTGGTCGGGCGCAGGGTGGATCGTTCTCGAAACAGTCCGGGAGCGCCAATCGAGGGCACCGTGGGTCTGAAATGGCCCCAGGATCTTTCGAATCGCTTCCCGCGTGAGGAAAACGGCTTCAAACGGTGCGAAACTACCATCGTCGGATGGGTTTCCGTCGCACACGGTTGAAAGCGCCCATACGAGCGGGCGCGGGAGGAGGAGAAGATGTCCCTGGTGTGGCTCGATCACGTAAACCTTCGCACGGCCCGGCTGGATGAGATGCGAAGTTTCTATACCGACATTCTCGGGCTCGAGGATGGCCAGCGCCCGGAATTCGGGTTCGACGGGGCGTGGCTCTACCTGGGCGACAAGGCTTGCGTCCACCTCGTCCCCGCGAAGACGGCTCCGGCCGCGCGGGACCCCGGCATCGAGCACTTCGCCTTCCGGTCCCTCGGGGCGGCGGAGATGATCAGGAAGCTTCAGAAGAACGGGATCGGATTCAACGTCCTGCCGCGGAAGAAGCTCGGGGTGCTCCAGATCAACCTCTACGATCCGGACGGGAACCACATCGAGCTCGCCTACCCGCCGCGCGAGCTCGCGACCCTGCCCAAGAAGTATCAGTTGGACGGAAAGCCGATCGTCTACGATCCGCCCCGGCGGCGGGCCGCATAGCCGGCCGAGGACCGGTCGGCACCCGCAACACGGGACCGGGAAACACCTCCGGAGACTTGACCCATGCCCATCGACTCGGCGCTCGTCGGCTCCAGCACGAGCGTGCATCGCCACGACGTGGACGCTCGCTGGACCATGGCCTTCAGCGCGGCCCTCGGCGATACCGGGCCGCACTATCTCGACACCACCGCGGAGGTGGTCGCCCATCCCCTGTTCACCATCGCCCCCGAATGGGCGGTGCACCTGGAAGGACGCGACCAGCTCGCCGCGAACGGGCTCACTCCCGATGAACGGCTGCGCAGCGTGCACGCGACCCACGACTGTCACGTCCATCGGCTCGTGCGCCCCGGGGATCGCCTCGACACGAGGGCGACCGTGGTGCTCGCGCAGGAGCGGCGCCCGGGCGCCTACGTGGTGACCCGCCTCGAGACCACCGACGCCGATGGCGAACCGGTGTGCACGACGTACCAGGCGAGCGTGTACCGAGGGGTCGAGCTGGAAGGCGGGGATCGGGTGCATGGAGGGCCGCCTCCGCCGCCGGCCGCCGCGGCCGCGAACGGCGGGGCGCCGCCGCTGGCGGAACTCCCGGTACCGGTGCCCGCGAACCTGGCCCACGTCTACAGCGAGTGCGCCCGCATCTGGAACCCCATCCACACCGACGTGGAGGTCGCCCGGCGCATGGGGCTGCCCGACATCATCCTGCACGGCAGTGCGACGCTCGCGCTCGCGGTGTCGCGCATCGTCGACTACGCGGCGGGGGGAGACCCGAGCCCGGTCCGGCGCCTCGGCGGCATGTTCCGCGGAATGGTGCTGATGCCGAGCGAGATCCGGGTGCGGGTGCTCGCGGACGAGATGGCGGACGAGGGCCGCGTGGTCGCCTGGGACGTCCTCAACGCCGAGGGCCAACCCGCAATCACGAAGGGCTTCGTGGTCCTGGAGACATAGTCCGGGCTCGCGGCTTGTCCCCGCGTCCGCCGGTCGGCCGGACCTCCCGCCGCCGTACGGGCGGGACGGAGCGGTTCCTGCCGGGAACGCCGGAGACGATCGGGGTTACGAACGGCCACCCATCGGGCCTGCGAACGGCACCTCCATCGGCCCGATGGCGGCCATGTCGACCTCGATGAGGCGCGGTCCCGGGTGCGCGAGCGCTTCGCCGATCCCGGGGCCGAACTCGGCCGGTGCGGCGATGCGCCGGTAGTCCATGCCGCAGGCGGCCGCCAAGGCGCCGAAGTCGGGGGTCTCGAGGTCGACGAAGCGGCGCCGGCCGCCGTACTCGGCGTCCTGGATGTTGCGGATGACCCCGTAGCCCCGGTCGTTCATGACGACGAGGGCGAGGTCGGCGCCGCTCTCCACCGCCGTCATCAGCTCGCCCAGGTTGAGCACGAGACCGCCGTCGCCGGTGAGGCACACCACCTTGCGCTCCGGGGCCGCGACCGCCGCGCCGATTGCCATGGCCGGTCCCTGGCCGATGCCGCCGCCCGCCGGATGCAGTGCGTTGCAGGGCCCGTAGACCTTCAGCAGGCGGTTGCCCCAGGTGCTGTTCGCGACCGTGATGTCCCGCACCCAGAGCGAGTCGCGGCCCATGGCCGCGGCGAGCGCGTCGACGAGCCCGTCGTAGGGCGCGATTGCGCTCCGCAGCCGGGCCTCCGCGGCGGCCCGCGTGCGGCGGAGATCGTCCGCGAGGGCCGGGTCCGGAGAGAAGGCGCCCTCGAGACGGTCGGCGAGGCCGCCGAGGACGGTGGCGGCGTCGCCCGGCACGAAGCCGTCGGTCGGATAGGCGAGCCGTCCTCGGGCGGCTGCATCGACATCGATCTGCAGGAGTGGAGACGGAAGCTTCAGCCGATAGGTGCGGGTGTCGTTGCTTCGCAGGCGCGATCCCACCACCAGCATGAGGTCGACCGTCGCATAGAACGCCTCAACGTCGGGTGACTGGTTGAAGGCGCCGAGGGTGGCCGGATGGTCCTCGGGCACGACACCGCGCCCCCGCACGCTGGTGACGATGCCGATGCCCATGTCCGCGAGCCGACGCGCGCCCGCACTCGCGTGTCGGGCTCCGCCCCCCAGCCACAGGAGCGGCCGACGGGCCGTGGCGAGGCGTGCGGCGAGCCGATCGAGCTCCTTCTCGTCGGGAGGCGCCGGGCGCACGGGCAGGACGGGCGGTACGTCCGGAAGCTCGGCGGCGGCCGCCTGCACGTCGGCCGGGATCTCGACGCTGACCGGCCCGCGCGGGGGGGTGAGCGCGGTCGCCACCGCCTCGCGGAGAACGTCTGCGCACTCGTTCGGATCGGTCACGCGGTATGCCGCCTTCGAGACCGCGGCCAGCATCTCGAGCTGCCCCGGTGTCTCGTGGATGAAGCCGTGATGGCGGCCAAGGTGCGCGGTGTCGATCTGGCCGGTGAGGTGCAGGAGCGGCGTCTCCGCGGCCCGGGCCTCGACGAGCGCCCCGGCCGCGTTGCCGCAACCGGTGCCGGTGCTCGTCACCGCGACGCCGAGGGCATCGCGGACCCGGGCGTGGCCGTCCGCCATGTTGACTGCCCCCGCCTCGCCGCGCGCCGGAACGAACCGGACCCGGCCGCGGCGTCCGATCGCGTCGAGGACGCCCAGGTTGTGCACGCTGATGACCCCGAACGCGGCGGCAATTCCGCACGCCTCCAGCACGGCCGCGACCACGTCGCCGGTCGTGGTGCTCGGCTCAGCCATGGCGGGGAGCCGTCCCGGGCGCGGCCGGCTTGCGCCATCCGAGACTTCGCGAGATGTCGCCCGCCGTCTCGCAGAGCGTTCCCACGACTTCGGCCATGAGGCGCTCACGACCGAACTGTGAGTCCGGGCCGGTGAAGTTGATCGCGGCCACGACATCGCCCGCCGCGTTGCGCACCGGGGCGCCGACGCTCGCAATGCCGGCTTCGAAGCCGGCGACGCTGATCGCGTAGCCGAGCGTGCGCACGTCCCCGACCTGCGCCTCCAGCGCCTCGATCGTGGTTGCCGTCTCACGGGTCGCCGGCGCGAGGGGCGCTCCGGCGAAGCGCGCCCGCAACGCCTCGGCGCTGTGGCCGGAGAGGAGCGCGCGGCCCATCACCGTGGCGTGCGCGGGCAACCGCGTACCGGCGCGCACGTTGCTCACCAGCCGATTCGGTCCTGCGACCCGCAACAGGTAGACTGCGTCGGTGCCGTCGAGGATCGCAAGATGGGTGGACCCGCCGGTACGGACACTCAGCCGCTGGAGCGGCGCGTGGGCGATCTCGACGAGCTCCTGGGAGTCGAGAAACTCGAAGCCGAGGTGGAGGACCCGGGCGCCCAGGCGATAGGTCTTGTGTGGCCGGGTGCGGTCCAGGTACCCGAGCTGCTCGAGGGTGACGACCAGCCGGTACGTCGTCGAGCGCGGGAGGCCGGTTGCGGCGGTGAGCTCGGCGAGGGTCCATTCCGGCCGGCTGCGGTCGAACAGCTCGAGCAGCCGCAGGCCCCGGGCAAGTCCGGGAACGACGTACCGGCCGGCGACCGCGTCGGTCATGGCGCGGCCAGGAACTCGCGGACGGCCTCGTTGAACGCGGCTGGTCGCTCCACGTAGCACAAGTGGCCCGCGCCCGGGATCTCGCGATAGCGGGCATTCTTCATCGCGGCCGCGAGCGCACGACTGCCGGCGGGCGGAGTCACGGAATCCTCGCCGCCGCAGAGCACCAGGGTCGGCACCGCGATGGCGCCCGCATCGGCCTGGAGGTCCCCCTGGGCCAGCATCGCCACCGCCTGCCGGTAGCCGCCCGGATCGATCTCCGCCATTGTCTCGCGCACCCGGGCGAGCTGCGCCGGGGCCGCCGTGGCCGACAGGAGGCGCGGGGCGCGCCTTGCGGCGAGGCCGGCCGGCCCGAGCGCGGCGAGATCGTCGAGCCGGGATTGCGCGGGCGGCGGCAGGGCAGCCGTCGGGTCCGTGCGGTGGCCGAGCGCGGCGTCGGCCAGGACCAGGCGCTCCACTCGGCAGGGACGCGCGGCGGTGAAGGCGCCGGCGACGAGCGCGCCGAGCGAGTGTCCGAGCAACGCGACACGGTCGAGCCCGAGACCGTCCAGGAACCGCGCGAGCCGTTCGGCGTAGTCGGCCGCCATCGGCCGGAGCGGTGCGATCGGCGCCGAGCCGCCGTAGCCCGGAGCATCCCACGCGAAGACTTGCCGGAGGTCCCCGAGACCGGCGAGCTGTTCGTTCCAGGAACGGGCGTTCGAGCCGATGCCGTGCAGCAGCACGAGGGGAGGACCGGCGCCGGCGGCGCAATAGCTGAACCGCACTTCCCCGATGTCGAGATACCGGCGCTCCGGCGCTTCGCGGGTGTCCACCCCCGCGCTCAATTGAGAACGAAGCCGCCGTTGACCGGCAGCACCTGTCCGGTGATGAAGCCCGCGCTCTCGCTCAGCAGAAAGACCACTGCGCCGACGACATCCTCCGGATACTGGGGGCGGGCGATCGCGCGTCCCGTCTCGTACTGCTCGTGGCGCTCGCGCGGGACGTGCTCGGTGGCTTCCACCCGCACCAGGCCCGGCGCGACCGCGTTGACGGTGATCCCGTCGCCGCCGAGCTCGCGCGCGAGCGCGCGGGTCATCGCGATGACCGCCCCCTTGCTCGCGACGTAGTGAAGCAGGCGCGGCGCTCCCCAGAGCGCGGTGTCGGAGGCGAGATTGACGATGCGCCCGGCGGCGGAGCGCCGGAGGAGGCCGGCGAGGGCGCGCGCGACGAGCCACGTGCCCCGAACGTTGATCGCCATCACGCGGTCCCAGGTCTCGACGTCGATCTCCTCGAACGTCAGGCCGCCGATTCCGGTCGCGAGGGCGGCGTTGTTGACCAGCCCGTCCACTCGGCCGTAGTCGCGGGCGACCCGGTCGGCAAGCGCGGCGACCGCGGCGGGGGAGGCGATGTCCACGGGTGCGAACGCGGCCCGGTGGCCCGCCTCGGCGAGCGCCGCCGCGGTTGCACCGCCCGACTCCGCGTCGATCTCGGCCACGACGACGGTCGCCCCGGCCTCGCAGCATGCTTCGGCGAACGCCCGCCCGAGCCCCCGTCCGGCGCCGGTGACGACGACGATGCGATCATCGAGCCGTCCCATCGAGACGCGCCGTCCTGCCTCAGGTCTGGGGCCGCTTGACCTTCGCCAGCGGATGGTCGGGCGGATACGTCGGACGCTCCGGTCGGTCGGCCCCCAGCATCACGCACATCAGCGCCTCCTCGGCTCCCTCGTTGACGAGTCCGCGGTAGACGCCGGGGGGCACGGAGACGAGATCGCGCTCGCCGAGCACCGTCTCCCATTGTTCGCCCTGCGCCTCGAACATCAAGCGGATGCGGTTGCCGCGCACGATGAAGAAGACCTCCTCGACATCCCGGTGCACGTGCATCGGTCCTTCGCAGCCGGCCGGCAGCACCATCGTGGAGAAGGTGAAGTGCCCGGCCGGCACGGTGTTGGAATCCTCGGTCACTCCCGTGCCGCCGGTCCCGACGTAGCGCATCTGCGCCCGCCGGTACTTCGGATTGAAGTCGGCCTGGAACTTGAGCGCGTCCCAGTCCAGCGTACGGGTCTCGTAGCGCGCGATCCGGCCGGTCATCCTGTCGGCGAGCGACTGGTCGTCCGGCGTAACCCCGGGTACGGCCTCGGCGGCTGCGGTGCTCATCTTCGATCTCTCCTCTCTCAGAACTGTCGGTAGGTGCGCCGCGGCAGGTAGTGCAGCACCTGCCGTTCGGCAAGGACGACGGCGATGTAGGCGACGATGCCGATCAGGGTGAGCAGGATGATCGAGACGAACACCATCGCCGTGTTGCCCGCGCCTTCGCCGAATACCAGCAGGTAGCCGAGCCCCATGTTGCCGCCGACGAGCTCGCCCACCACGACGCCGATGACGGCAAGGGTCGAGCCGATGCGAAGCCCCGAGAACAGCGCCGGCATCGAGGCCCGGAACTCGACCTTCCAGAAGATCTGCGCGCGGCTCGCCCGGAACGAGCGGGCGAGGTTCACCAGATCCGGGTCCACGGTGCGAAGCGCCCCCAGCACGTTGACCATGATCGGAAAGAACACGATCAGGATCGCTACCAGGATCTTCGGGGTCACCGTGAACCCGAACCAGAGCACGAAGAGGGGTGCGAACGCCACCTTCGGCGCGATTTGAAGGGCAAGGATGTAGGGCGAGAGCACGAACTCGGTCGAGGGCGACATGCCGAGGACGTAGCCGACGCTCATTCCGAGAACCGCACCCAGGAAGAACCCCGCGGCCACCTCGCCGGCGGTGACCGCGGTATGGAAGAACACCCGGTCGGTCCCGGTCATGCGAAGGAGTTCGTCAAGGACCGACGAGGCCGGCGGCAGGATGTAGGGCGGGATCCCGACCGAAGCCGGCCCCCATTCCCAGACCGCGAGAAACACGGCGAGCAGTGCCGCGCTGGCCCCGAGCCCCCGCTGCCGCCGCATCGCCGCTCCGGCCGGCACTCGACTACTGCACGAACCGGTTGGTGTAGAGGTCTGCGACCGGAACGGCCTGGCGGACGATGTCCTGGCTCACGTAGAAGTCCTGGAGCGACTCGAGGCGGGCCTCGTCCATCGCGCCGACCGTTTCCTGGCCCGGATAGACGTACTGGTTGTAGAGCCGGAACACCGCCTCCATCGCCTTCTCCTTGCCCTCGTGCTGCGGCACCGCCTTCACGTAGTCCCGCGCTGCCTCGGCCGGATCGGCCATGATGTCCTTCATGCCCCGCAAGGTCGCGCGCACGAGCTTCCCGATGAGCTCCGGCTGCTCGGCGATCACCTCGTCGGCGGCGAGGATGGCCTGCGCCATGGAGCGGAAGTGGGCGTCCGCCGGGAACAGGTTCATCTTCTTGCCCTGGGCCGCGGCGATCGCGATCCAGTCCGGCACCGCCGCCATCGCGTCGGCTTCTCCGGCGATGAAGAGCTTCCAGGTGTTGGCGGGGCCGGCCGCCTGGGCGTCGATGTCGTTGCGGGTGAGGCCGACGCTCGCGAGCATGCCGAGCAGGGCGTAGAACGTCGTGTCCTGGTAGGACATCGTCGTCACCGTGCGGCCCTTCAGGTCCTCGATCCGATCGATGCCTGCCTCCTGGTCGGTGGCGAGGATCATGAGCGAGCCACCGCCGAGGACGGCCACCGCCTTCACCGGGATCCCGTTGGCGCGCACGATGAGCGAGGTGTCGCCGATCCCACCGCCGATGACCGCGTTGCCGGCGCCCACCTGCTTCGCGACGTCCACGCCGCCGCGCGCGGTCTTGAACTCGACCTCGAGACCTTCCTCGGCGTAGTAGCCCTTTCCCTTGGCGAGCATCCAGGGTCCGAAGGCCGGGAGGAAGGCCGGCGCGGGGAGGAGATAGGTGACCTTCTGCGCGGCCTCGGCGACCACCGCCGGGGCGATCGCGAGGAAGGCGGCGAGGGCGCTGCCGAGCGCGGTCCGCACGAGGCGGGGAATGGCGTCGATGATGGACATGGCGGGGGTCCTCCTGTGGGTCGGATGGTGGTGGCCGGCCAGCGTGGATGCCTCGCCCGCCTCGAGCTGCGGGCGGCGGTATGCCCCTTCGCGGCGATTGACGGAAAATGCCTCCACGCTATGCCGCTTCCACTTCGAGATGGCGGATATCGAGCGACTCCATGAGGTGGGCGACGTACTCGCCGGCGCGCGGATGCTGGCGCCGGACGATCGGCGAATCGCGGTCGGGGAGGTCGACCGCGAGCTCCTCGACGATGCGCCCGGGCCGCCGGCTCATCACCAGCACGCGATCGGAGAGGGCGATCGCCTCGGCAAGATCGTGGGTGATGAAGAGCGCCGTCTTGGAGTGGACGGCGAGGCTCCGGGCGAGGTCCTGCTGGAGCACCATCTTGGTCTGAGCGTCGAGGGCGGAGAACGGCTCGTCGAGCAGCAATACCCGCGGGTCGACGGCCAGGGTGCGGGCGAGGGCGGCCCGCTGGCGCATGCCGCCGGAGAGCTCGTGGGGGTAGCTTTCGGAAAAGTCGGCGATGCGGCACTGCCGGAGGAACGAATCCGACCGCGTCCGGCGCTCGCTCGCCGGGGTGCCGCGGATCTCGAGACCGAGCTCCACGTTGGCCCGGACCGTGCGCCACGGGAGCAGCAGGTCCTTCTGGAGCATGAAGGCGACGTGGTCGTTCGGTTCGACGACGCGCTCGCCTTCGGCGAAGACCTCGCCCTTCGTCGGTCGGTCGAGCCCCGCGCCGAGGTTGAGCAGGGTCGACTTGCCGCAGCCGCTCGGGCCGATGAGGGACACGACCTCGCCGTCCGCTACCCGGAGCGAGACGTCCTCGATCGCGGTGACCGGGGAGTTCCGGCCGGAGCCGGCGAACACCTTGGTCACGCCGGCGTACTCGACGACCGGTGTCGTCACGGCGAAGCCAGCGTGCGCAAGGCGGACGCGAAGGCGTCCCCGGTCCAGGGAGCGGCGCCGGGTGCGGGGACGCCGGCATCGTTCAGCCGTGCCGCGATGCCGGAGAGCTCGTAGACTTCGTCCCCGAATATCGCGGTCAGGGCGTCGGCCAGCCGATCCTCGTGCTCGCTCGGCGGGCGGGCGCGAGTCTGCCAGCGCAGCAGCAGGGGATCGCCGGGGTTCTCGACGGTCTCGGCATCCCCCTTGTTGCCGCGCGGCTCGGCGAGCCACGGGTTGCAGTGCATCTCGCCGTTCCGGCTCGAATTGACCCGCGCCCCGCGGCCGGGGAATCCGGTCCCCCCGGCCGTCCGCGTCTCGTGGCCCGGATTTCGATCCGATCCTTCGGTCGCGTCCGCCCGTCCGGGCGCGCCGGCGAGCGCGTCCGCCTGGCGTTCCGCCTCCTTCGCCATGAAGCGCCGGACGCGCGCAAGCCCCGTGTCGTGCTGGTAGAGGAACTCGTGCTCGCGGGCGTCGCCGGCCATCGCCTCGAGCACGAGGCGGTCCTGCTCGAGCACGTCCCAGTGCAGCGATTCGAGCCGCGTGCGGTACAGGAATCGCCAGAGATTGCGCTGCCAGCCCTCGACCCGGCGCACCCGCCAGAAGTAGACCTGGCACGTCTCGTGGTCTACCGGGGTCACGAAGCCGACGATGCCGAAGGGTCCACCCGGACCTGCCTCCTTGCCGTACGGGATCTCGAGGCGCATCCAGTGACCGCCGGTGGCGCCGAACTCCACCCAGTCGAAGTTGACGTTGCGCTGGTCCTCCTTCTCGCAGAGGAACCCCGTCTCGGTCGCGGCGACGCGCAGGCGCGCCCGACGGTTCCCCTGGGCCATCGAGTGCGAGCGGGCATGAAGGAAGGCGCCGTGCATCGGGTCCATCACGTTGTCGATGGCGTAGCGGTAGTTGCACCGCCAGGTGGAGACGCAGAGCATGGTCGCGAAGCGGTCGTCGACCAGTTGCTCCGGAAGTTCCAGCTCGGCCGGCTCTTCGTGCAGGGCGTCGCCGAACCAGGCGAAGATCGCCCCCCGCACCTCGCGGCAGGAATAGCGGCGGACGGCGGTCTGCCCGACGAGCGGGCAGGATTCGATGGCCGGAACGTCGAGCACCGTCCCGCCCGCGTCGATCTCCACCCCGTGATACCAGCACGCCAGCCGGTCTCCAAGGTTCCAGCCGAGGGAGAGGCGCGCGCCGCGATGGGGGCAGCGGTCTTCGAGGGCATGGACGGTCCCGCTTCGGTCGCGCCAGACCACGATGCGCTCGCCGAGCCGGGTGACCCCGAGAGGATTGTCGCCGACCTGCCAGCTCGGAGCGATCGGATACCAGAGGTTGCGCAGCCCCCGTTCCAGGAGGGCGCCGGCATCGGCCCGCATCGCCGCCTCACCCGACATCGTCTTCCTCCGTCATCTGCCAACCGAGCCGTTGCTTTATATATGAGACAGACGTTCAGTCGCCAACCAGTCTAGGATGGGCCGGAGGCGAGCGTCAAGGGCTCGAGTCGCCACTCCGGGCCTGACTGGCTTGACTCCCCTCGGCGCGAAGGGAAGATTGGCGAGGATGCACCCCGGGCCGAGGAGGCATGTGGTGCGCTGCTGGGAGCACCGGCCTCCTGGGAACGCGGGCATCCTGCCCGCGGGACCCCGGCGGCTGGGCCGCCCGTGGCGCCGGGATCGGGAAGAGAAGCCTGGGAGCGGGGCCATGGCGTCCTCCGCGACGCGAACGATGACCGTCTCGCGGCCGAACATCGCCCGCCCGGCTCACCGGCGCGCCCTACCACCGGATGAGGCTTCGCAGCATCACGCCGTGCCCGGCGCCGTTGTCGTTGGCGGGCTCGCGGCGGGTCGCGTCGAGGCTCACCTCGAAGCCGGGGTCGCCCGGCGCCGCCGAGGTGAGCCGCCAGCCGAGGCGCCAGTCGCGCGCGCCGCGCGTCGCAGTCGGAGAGCCCCATACCTGCGTTGGGGGTGCTGGTGAAGCGCTCGCCGAACAGGGCGACGCCGTAGCCCATCTCGGCCTCAAGGCTCCGCCCCGCCTCGAACTCCGCGCCGGGCGCCATCGCGCGCGCGTCGCGGCGAGGAATCGGGTCCGCTCTTCGGCGGTGAGGTGCTTTGGGCTCCGGGCTGCGCCAACCAGGGTGATGACCGGCTCGGCCATCGTCTCGGCCTGAGCGTCGGGGACGCCAGCGTCCTTCGGCCGCCGCGCGAAGCGAAGCGTGTTGATTGCCGTGGTGGCCATGGGATTCGTCCGGCGCGGAACGCGACAATACTTATGTGAGAAGTGTCTGCCCGGCGGAACCGCCAGCGCCGTGGATTGCCGGTTCAGGGCCGCGCCGGAGCCTCGGGCGGTCGGGAAATGATCCCGTTCGCGGAATCTGGAACGCGGCCCGGTTTCGGTCCTCATCGTCCCATGGTCGGGATTGTCGAACTGGACAACGTCTGTTACGGCCAGTTTCTCCACCGGTGGCACGGTCGACCGAAGGGCACGCTTCCTGGATCGATTATGACGTAGCGATTGTGCGAGCCATTTCTGAACCCTTTCTCCGCCAGCAGAGCACGAACCAAATTGGGTTCAGCCGCATTTCGGGAGCTCAGCATCAACGTGCTGTCTGCACTGCGCTCTCTTCTCTCTTTCTTCAGGACCTCCTGAGCACTCGATTGTCTTCGCAAAAATAATAATCCCACAGCCAAATCTTTTGAACCTTACGTGTTCGATACAGCGTTCCTTCTCCTCGGGTATCAGAAAACTCGCGTCCGAGAATTCATACCCACTAACGCACTCGCTGGATGGGATAGTGATTCCTTCTATGGTCACTCTTCTGTTCCCGGAGGAGTCCTCCCGCGTGAACTCCAGGTGCAGGACCTGGACGGCGAACAGGCCGAAGGGGTCGCTCACTCTCACCGTGATGGCGACGGGGCCGGAGTAAGCAGGTCCGCTCTCCGCGCCAAGGATGTTCATCACCGAACCCGAGAAGGTGACGCCCAGTTTCAGCGGCACGCCGGGCACGGGCTGCTGCAGGGTAGCGGAGTAGGTCACCTTGGCCTGGGACGGACTGAAGTACCCCTCGACGTCAAGCGAGTATCCCGCGCCGCCCCCGGACACCCTTATCTCAGCGGGGAAGCGCCCGCGCACATTGGTCTCTCCGGGTATGACGAACTTGCTTTCGATTCTGTAGCCCCCCGCCCGTCTGCCCCTGACCTTCGCGAAGGTGATGTCGCCGGGCTCAACTTTGACCTCTCCCGTGGCAATGTTGAGGATCACGGTCTTGACGCTCATCTCGTCGACCGTCCCGGACGGGCGAGGCGTCGAGACGCGTGAAGCAGAGGTCAGCGGGTTACCGTGAACGTCCAGCAACTCGAGCTCGGTGGCCACCTCTCCGCTCGTCCACACCACCAGGATGCCCGCTTGCGCGGCCTCAATGCGGAAATAGTCCACATCGTCCAGCGAATCAATCCGCCCCGACACGGTGCTGCCGACCGCAACATCGGTCGCCTCCGCGATGGTGTCAGCGTGGTCGTCGGACGAAGAGGGCGCGCCGCCCGGGGTGGTCGAGAGATTGGACAGGTGCCCGGTCGGGCTCGCGAGCAGGCTCACCACCTCGACGGGCCCGTCGGCGCTGACGGAGAGCCGCCACTTGCCCGCGCCCTCGCCCAGGCGCCCGCTCAAGCCCGCCGCGCCCGCTTCGAGCGCCTGGGCGGACAGGCGCCGCGCGCCGTGGGCGGGCAGCGTGAGACGTACCTCGCCAGAGGGGGAGGCCCGGCCCGCATCGTCCCGCCCCCGTATCGTCACCCGGGTGCTCGAATCAGCGAGATTGGCCACGCGCAGCCAGCTCACCTGGTTGGGGTTGTTCCCGGGGTTGAATACCGGCACCTGGTGCACCGTCTCGCCACCGACCTCGGTGCTGCGCGCCACCGCGTGCATTGCGGTGAGGAACCCGTCCGGGGTGCGGATGTAGGCCGAGGGCTCGAGGTCGAGCTCGCTCACGAGCTCCAGGCGCCAGTCCCCCTGCCCATTGCCCAGACGCCCGCTCAGCCCCTTCGCGGCATTGCCCCCCTCCAGGTCCTCGGAGTTGAAGTGCCGCGTGGCCTCCGCATCCAGCCGGAGGCTCACCGGACCACGCCGGTTCCCCGCATCGTCGGTGCCCCAGATGCGCACCGTCCCCGACCGATTCGAGCGGTTGATGATTCGGGCAAAGCCCTGCTGGGTCTGCCCCGCGGGCCGGAACACCGCGAGCGCATGCCGCGTCGGTGCTGCGAGCGAACGGGCTACGCGGAAGCCGGTTTCCGCATCAAACACGCGCGAGCTGGACGGCCACACCCATGCGCGATTGGCCGCGCGCATGACTAATGGAATGCTCTTCCAGCCGGCGCCGCGCACGCCGCGTGCATTACAGTTGCCTGCCTCCCACGCACTCCCGTCGCTCGGTGCCCCCACATAGCTGTCGTTGCGGCAGTCCTGGACCCGCTCCCACACATTCCCGTGCACGTCGTGGAGTCCGAACGCATTAGGCGAGAACGAGCCCACCGGCGCCGTCTGTCGATCGTCCCAAGGACTCCCGCACCGGTCGCAATTCGCTCGGTTGTCGCCGAAGGCGTTTCCCCACCAGTACCGCGTGCCGGTGCCCGCGTGCGCCACGTACTCCCACTCCGCCTCGCTCGGCAACCGGTACGAGCGCCCCGTCTCCCCCGACAGCCAGCGCACGTACTCCTGCGCATCGTCCCAGCTCACGTCGACCACCGGACGCGTCCCGCGGCCCCAGCCCTGATCATCGGCACGATGGGAACATCCTCCCGCCCGATAGCACGCGTCCCACTGCGCGAACGTCACCTCGTGCACCCCCACCGCGAAGGGCGCGCCTATCGTCACCAGATGCGCCGGGCTTTCGTCGGAGCCCGCAAACGGATCATTCTCCAGCGAGCCCATCAGGTACGACCCCGAAGGCACCACCACCATCTCCGGACACCCCGCACAGTCGCGAAAGGTCGAACCCACCGCACGCGGCGATTCGGACTCCGACACCCCGGTGTCGCGCAGCCCCGACACCGACAGGTTGGTGAGATGTCCGGAGGGCGTGTGCATCCCGCTGCCTACCTCGATGTCGCCATCCGCGCGCACGAAGAGTTGCCACTTGCCCTGCCCGTCGCCCAGGCGACCGCTGAAGTCCGCGCCGCCCGCCTCGAGCACCTGCGCCGACACCTGCCGCGCCCCTCTCGCCGGCAGCGTAAGCACCACCTCGCCGCCGGGCGCCGCCCGACCCGCATCGTCCCGGCCCTGAATCGTCACGTTGACTCGGTCCCGGGTGAGGTTGGCCAGGCGTAGCCAGCTCACCTGGTTGCGGTTGCTCCCCGGGTTGAAGATCGACACCCGATGTACGGTCTCACCGGCCACTTCGACCGTGGGCACGACATCGTGCACCGAAGACAGGAATCCGTCGGGAGTGCGGATGTAGGCCCCCACCTCAAGCTCGAGGTCGGACTCAAAGCGCAGGCGCCAGTACCCCTGCCCGCCGTCCAGGCCTCCAGACAAGCCCTTCGAGGTATTGCCCCGTTCCAGGTCGTCGGAATTGAAGTGCCGGGTCTGCCTCGCGTTCAACGACAGCGTGACCGGTCCGTGACTCGTGCCTTCGTCATCGGTGCCAGTGATGCGCACCGTCCCCGCTCGGTTGGAGTGGTTGATGATTCGGGCAAAGCCTTGCTGGACGTCGCCGGCGGGGGTGAAAAACGGAATGGACGTGTTCCTCGCCGCCGCCGTGGACGGCCCCGCCAGGAGCGCCACGAGGAGGACAAGAACGCCCAACAATCCAGCAAGGCGACCATGTCGTTACTGGACAGTGCTCCGAGCCTCATCGCGGATTCTCCCAGGGTTGGCGCAGTTGAACAGACAGCTTCCCACCACTTCGCACAACTCGAACCCATCGCCGCACCGCTCCCGGTTCGCGTCCTGTCACGTGAGCGGCGTCCATGGCGCGCCGCCGACGGGAGCGAATCATATCCCTATTTCAACTATTTTCAAATACTGGTATTTGAAATATACGCACAAATAATATTATATCAATGATTGAACTGTACTTCTGCTCGGAGTTCCCCCTCGGTATACGCAAGCGAGGACACACGGCGTGCGCATCGGCCTGAGAGGCGGATGGAAAAGGTACATTTGTGCAAGTGCCAAAAAGTTCAGTCGTCGGATTCGCGACCGCCGGTTCCCGGAGGCCGAATCCGTGCTCTCACTGCCGCCCCTCGACTGCCTGAGATTCTTCGAATCGGCCGCCCGCCACCAGAGCTTCGCCCACGCCGGCAGAGGCTCGCGCCACGCGCGTCGTTGCGCCGACGAGGGCTCGGGTGCGGCGGAAGCGCATGGCGCCTGTCACTACCCCGGCCGGCGATGGGGTGACCACGGGCCAGGAGCCGAGGCCGAGGCTGGTCTTCGTGCCGTTGGGGGAGACGGCCTGCGCCCAGGTCTTGGAGAGGCCGCCGGACTTGCGGGGCGTGACCAGCAGGCTCAGTCCGAGACCGCCGTACCCGTCCCCGTACCGGCCGGGGACGTTGGCGGTCCTGACGAAGGTGGCGCAGAGGCGAACGGAGTGTCTTTTTCCGGGAGGGATCATGTATCTTCCTACTCTTCGGTTTACGGGATTTTCGCTGAGATGCAGCGTATCGCCGCGACACGAAGAGAGTCCAAAAAATTATTTTTATCAATGCGTTAGGAGATCCTTGCGGCTTCTCCTGAAACCCCGAAAAACACCCGGCAAGCAGGCATCTTGTCCGCGTGGAAAATGGTCGGCCTTCGGCCCGCCGCGGGCTGGAAGCCCGTGCTCCCGGGAAGTCAGGTGGTGCGCTCCCAGGGGGGCCTTGCTGAAGACTCGGCTCAACTGTAAAGATGTTGGCGTTTCAAGGATTACAGGGTCAGGGCGGGACGCCGGCCGGGCGCCGCACCCGTCGGACAGGTCGGGGTCGAGGGCATTCCAGGTGGAGGGCGCACAATGATCAACGGGATCGACAAGGTCGTCTACGGCGTCGAGGACATGGAGGAGTGCGCCCGGTTCTTTGCCGACTGGGGCCTCGCTCCGGCCGGCGAGAGCGGCGGCGGTGTCCTCTTCGAGACCCTGGACGGCGGCGAGGTCGAGCTGCGGCCGGCCGACGATGCGTCGCTGCCCGCCGCGTTCGAGCCGGGTTCGACCCTGCGGCGGCTGGTCTGGGGGGTCGAGGGCGAGCAGGAGCTCGGAGCCCTCCGCAAGCGGCTCGCCGCCCGCGGGCCCGTCGACTCCGACGAAGACGGACCCGGCTGCTTCGATCCGAACGGACTCCGGCAGGAGTTCCGTGTGACGCGCCGGCGGAACCCGGGCGTCACCGCGACCCCAGCGAACGCCCCCGGCCGGATCGGGCGCATCGATCGGCGGTCGCCCGTCTACGAGAGTGCGAAGCCGGTCGAAATCGGCCACGTCGTGCTGTTCACCCCGCGCCTCGCGGAGTCGCTCGAGTTCTACCGGGACGTGTTCGGCTTCACCGTCTCGGACTGGTACCCGGATGCGGGGTACTTCCTGCGCTGCGCGCCCGAAGGGGGGCACCACGACCTCTTTCTCCTCACGGCTCCGGACGGTCGCCGCGGCCTCAACCACATCGCCTTCACCGTGCGGGACATCCATGAGGTGTTCGGCGGGGGCCTCCACATCTCCCGCCGCGGCTGGCGGACTCAGATCGGCCCCGGCCGCCACCCCATCTCCTCGGCCTACTTCTGGTACGTGCACAACCCGGCGGGCGGGCTCGCCGAGTACTACGCGGACGAGGACTGGTGCACCGCCGCCTGGGAAGCGAGGGCTTGGCCGCGCGCGCCCGAGCACTTCGCCGAGTGGGCCGTCACCGGCGGCCTCGACGGCACCACCCGCCGCCAGGCGTCGGGCAACGCCGGATAGCCGGTCCCCGGTACCGACGACGATACGGAGTCTGGCAACGAATTTCTTGGAAAATATTTTGTTGCGAAAGTAGCGCCCGGATCGCGGTCGCATCGCCGTCAGGGTTCGCGGACCGGGCCGCCGGCGCTCGCGGCGGTGACCCGCTCCGCCGCGGGTCTCCCGCGGTCAGGCGAGGGTGGGATCGGGGGCGGTCCGCACCAGCAGCTTCCCGAAGTTCCGCCCTTCGAGCAGGCCCATGAACGCGCGCGGCGCGTTCTCGATGCCTACCACGACGTCCTCGCGGTAGCGGACCCGGCCGCTCCGCACCCACTCGCCCATCTCCGTGTGGAAGGCTTCGGCATCCTCGGCGAAGTCGTAGACGATGAAGCCCCGGATGAGGAGCCGCCTGGTGAGCGAGGCCCGCATGAGATCGGTGACCGCCGCGGGTCCGGAGGGCGGGTCGCCGGGCTTCGCGTTGTACTGGGCGATGAGCCCGCAGACCGGGACCCTGGCGAACGGGTTGAGGAGCGGCAGGACCGCCTGGAACACCGCCCCGCCCACGTTCTCGAAATAGACGTCGATCCCGTCCGGGCAGGCTTCGCCGAGCTTGCCCGCGAGGTCCGGGTCGCGATGGCCCACGCAGGCGTCGAATCCGAGTTCATCCACCACGTAATCGCACTTCTCCTTCGCGCCCGCGATCCCGACCACCCGGCAACCCTTGATCCGGGCGATCTGCCCGACCACCGCTCCGACCGCCCCGGACGCGGCGGAGACCACCACCGTCTCGCCCTTCTTCGGCTGTCCGATCCGGAGCAGCCCCATGTAGGCGGTCATGCCCGGCATGCCGAGCACGCCGACCGCGGTCGAGATGGGCGCGTTCGCGGGGTCGATGGCGCGCAGGCTCCCGCCCGCCCGCGCGATCGAGTGGGTCTGCCAGCCGGTGAACGAGTTGACGATGTCGCCCGGCCTGAACCCCTCCGCCCGCGACTCCACGACCTCGCTCACTCCGCCCGCCGGCATCACCGCGCCGACCTCCACTCCCGGCGCGTAGCCCGCCCCCGCTTCGTTCATGCGGCCTCGCATGTAGGGGTCGAGCGAGTGATAGATGGTGCGAAGGAGCAGCTCGCCCTCGCCCGGGCTCGGGATCGGCGCCTCCTCGAGGCGAAAATCGGTCTCCTCGGGCGCCCCGTCGGGACGGGCGGCGAGGACGATGCGTCGGTTCCGGGTCATGCGTTGGCTCCGGTCGCTTGGCCGAGGGTGGGTCCGATCTCCCGGTTGAGAACGAGATCGGCGATGTCGTCGAAGTCGGTCGGGTCGCGGTTGAGGATCACGAGGCGCGCCCCGCGCCGCTTCGCGAGAGCGGGGAAGCCGGCGGCGGGATAGACCACCAGCGACGATCCGATGGACACGAAGAGGTCGCAGGCGTTCGTCTCCTTCTCCGCGCGCGCCATCTCCGCGGCCGGCATGGCCTGGCCGAACGAGATGGTCGCGGTCTTGACGTAACCGCCGCAGCCGCACACCGGCGCCTCCCCGTCGCGCTCGAAGCGCTCCCGGATGGGATCGAGCTCGTAGCGCTCCCCACAGGCGAGGCAGCGCGCGTACGTGGTGTTCCCGTGGAGCTCGACCACCTGCTCGTCCGGCACTCCCGAAGCCTGGTGGAGCCCGTCGATGTTCTGGGTGATGACGCACGACGCCTTGCCCTGCCGCACGAGCCGGGCGATCGCCGCGTGACCCGCATTGGGCTTCGCCACCCGGAGGGTCTTGTCGGTCTCGAACTTGCGCCGCCAGGTCTCGCGGCGCGCCTCGTCCGACGCCATGAAGTCGCGGAAGTCGATCGGCCGGAACCGGGTCCAGATCCCGCCCGGGCTCCGGAAGTCGGGGATCCCGGACTCGGTGCTGATCCCGGCTCCGGTGAAGAACACGATGCGGCGGGCGGCTTCGAGAAGCTCGCGAAAGCGCGCGAGATCGGGGTCGATGACGCTGGACAACGGTGAGTCCTCGTCAGTTTCGGCGAAGCCCTGGCGCGCAGGTCCCGCCAACCGGCCGACCGGTGCGCACCGCCGGTTCCAGCGCAAGCGACGGCCCGTATCCGGAGCATGGACGGGCGGCGCCCGCCACGCCTTGCCGGAACTGGCCGGCAGACTCGCCCCGGCCGATCATGCAGCCGCACCCGCGCCGGCCGCCGAGGGAGGCCGGGTCGCGTCCAGGAGCAGCCGGAACGGGATCAGCAGGATCAGGGCAAAGCCTGCCTTGACGGCCAGGTCCCCGGTCGCCCAGGTGATCCACGGGAGCCCGGTTCCGGCGAAGGCGAGCGAGAAGAAGAGGGCGGTGTCGAGGATCGACCCGAGTGCCGAAGAAGCGAGCGGCGCCTGCCACCACTTCGCGTTCCGAAGCCGGTCGAACACCTGCACGTCCGCGAGCTGGGCGACGAGGAAGGCGGTCCCGGAGGCGGCCGCGATGCGCGGGGTCGCAAGCCAGGCGGAGAGGAGGACCGCGCATGCGAAACCTGCCCACACCACGCGACGCGCGCCGCCCGGACCGAAGCGCCGGTTGGTGAGGTCGGTCACCAGGAAGGCGAACGGATAGGAGAGGGCTCCCCAGGTGAGCCAGTCGTTCAGGGGATACTGGACGAGGACGTTCGATCCGGTGACCACCAGGGCCATCGCGGCGATTCCGAGCGCGAGCCCACGGGCGCCGGTCCGACTCTCCGCGTTCCCGTCTCCCATGGGCGCGGCCCGCGTCACCGCCGGCGCTGCATGGCCGGAATCACGGTCATCCCGTACGCGTTCAGGGTCTCGATCTCCTGGTCGTGCATCAGGTAGATCGCGAACTGGTCCACGCCGAGCTCGCGCAGCTCGTCCAGCCGGCGGATGTGGTTGTCCGGCGGACCGAGGATGCAGAAGCGGTCCACGATCTCGTCCGGAACGAACTCGGTGTGCACGTTTCCGGCCCGGCCGTGGTCGGCGTAGTCGTATTCCTGCCGGCCGATGATGTAGTCGGTGAGAGCGGCCGGCACGGTCGATTCGTCCTGGCCGTAGCGGGCCACGAGGTCGGCGACGTGGTTCCCGACCATCCCTCCGAACCACCGCACCTGGTCGCGCTGGTGGGGGAGGTCGTCGCCGACGTAGGCGGGAGCGGCAACGCAGATCTTGAGCGCGTCGGGGTCCCGCCCGGCGGCGGCGGCCGCCTCGCGGACGCTGCCGATGGTCCACGCCGCGATGTCGGGATCGGCGAGCTGCAGGATGAAGCCGTCGGTCCGGCTGCCGCAGAGCGCCAGCGCTTTCGGCCCGTAGGCGGCCATCCAGATGTCGAGATGGCCGCCGCTTCGCCACGGGATCTTCTGGGGCTGCCCGCGGTAGGTGACCTCGCGCCCTTCCGCGAGGCCCTTGATGACCTCCATGGCTTCGGAGAGGGTGGCGAGGGAGCAGGGGGGGCGGCCGATGACCCGCAGGGCGGAGTCTCCCCGGCCGATTCCGCACACCGTGCGCTCGCCGAACATCTCGTTCAGGGTCGCGAACAGCGATGCGGTCACCGTCCAGTCGCGGGTGCCGGGATTCGTCACCATCGGACCCACCTTCATCCGCCGGGTGGCCGCGAGGATCTGGGAGAAGATGACATAGGGCTCCTGCCACAGGATGTGGGAGTCGAACGACCAGGTGTGGGTGAACCCCAGGGTCTCGGCCCGCTGGGCGATGTCCACCGACCGCGAGGCGGGTGGATCGGTCTGGAGAACGATGCCGAATTCCATGTTTCTCATCCGTGCGAACTGTCGCAATGGTACCCGTTGCGGCAGCGGCTCAGGCGCAACTCCGCCCGGCCCTGCCCGGGTCCCGGAACTGCCCTGGTGCCGGCGCCTTCATCGGCGCCTTCACCGGCGCCATCGCGGGCGCGTCCGGCCCCCGCGCTCCGGCGCGTGCGTGTCCTCAGGGCTCGGGCCGGTCCGGCTCCGACGGGGCGCCGGCGGCCGGCCAGCGTTCGAGGAAGCGGTCGATCGCTTCGAGGGCGCCGCCCGCATCCAGTTCCTCGGCCTTGAGCCGGATGATCGCGAGGGTGAGCTCGCTCAGTTCCTGGTCCCGACTCCGGCGTCTCGCTTCCCGGTGGCGGCCCCTGAGCTCGGCGAGCACGTTGCCGCGCGTCATCTGCGGCTGCTCCAGCCGGCGGCCGGCCTCTTCCAGGCGCGCCCGGAGCGCGCCGGCGAGGGCCCGTACGTCGTCCACGGGAAAGCGCTGCTCCGCGTCCTCGCAGACATGGACCGCGTCCCGCTCGAGCTTCGCGGCGTCGTAGGCCCTGGTGAACGGCCAGAGTATCGGCATGGTCGCGGTACGGGCGGGGACGGGCCGGCGAGACGGCTCAGGGGGCGTAGCGGTGCAGGCCGCCCGGCGGCATCCGGGGCGGCAGACCCTTGTGGTGGATCTCGCGGAACGCGGCGGGACCCTCGTGCGCGATGCGCCACACCCCGTCTCCGTTCTCGCGCCAGTACTGCCACCATCGGCGGCCTCCCGCCCGGGCGCCGGAGAACTCCACGAGGATCATGGTCGCTCGCTCGCCGGCATGGACCGGATAACCATAGATGCCGAGGCCGCGGTTCACGCCCTCCCCGCCGTTCAGGTACGAGATCCGGGTCAGCCATTCGCTCCGGTGGCTCTCGTGCTCGTTCGGGGCGAGCCAGCGAAGCCGTTTGCCGATGATGACCGGGATGCTCTCCTCCTCGATCGCCCGGGCCAGGGTCTCGAGCGCCGGGTTCGAGACCGTGAGACAGCCACGGCTCCACCGGGGTGCGCGGCTCTTGAGGCCGCGGGGCTCGCCGTGGATCCAGATGCCGTACCCGTCCCTTCGCCGGCGCTCGTCCCATTCGTTGGGATAGTTGAGCCCGAGGGCGCCGGCGCCGTACAGCTCGGGCAGGTATCGGTCCCCCACCCACATGGTCACGAAGTAGACCCCGAGCGGGGTCTTGTCGTCGCCCTCGCGCCGCTTGGCGGTGCCGCCTCGTCCGATGGAGGCGTACCAGTCTCCCAACATCGTCCAGCCTCCGCCGGACCGGTCGAAGAGGTAGAGACGCGAGCGGGCGGTGTCCGCGACCACCACCTTCGTGCGGTCCGGGGCGGTTTCGATGAGGACGTCCGGCAGGTGTCCGGGACGGGGGCGGTCGAACCAATAGGAGAGCCGCGCGTAGGCCTCGTTGCGCGGCTCCTTCATCGGGGTCGAACCGACGCGAGGAGCGAGATCGACCAGGCTCTCGGTGAGGTCTTCCGTATTGAGCAGGGATGCCTGGATGATGCGCGCGGCGAGGAAGTCGGGATAGTTCGCGGTGACCTGGTACAGCGCCTCGAACCCGCCCGGCCGGTCGCCGTAGTCGAAGCGGTCGAACGCCGCGAAGAGCTCCGCCTCGCGAAGGTCCATGGCGCCCGCGGTCCCGGCGGCCAGCAGCCCCAGCGCCGCCCCGATCGCGAGACGCGTGAAGCTTTCCGGCAGTCCTGTCCGGCGGTGCAAACCCATCGATGTCGTTCCATTGCGCAAGGTACGGGGCGCAATGGTACTTCCCCGGATGGCCTCGCCACCACCGGCGGGCTCTCGGCCCGGCCGCGTGGTTCTCGGAGGAGCCGGCGGACGAGCCGGCGACTCCGGACCCGCACGGGACGGGTCAAACGACGTCTCGCTTGCGATTGGGCTCCGATTGCGACAGTCTTGAATTCTCGCCTCATCCCACGGAGTCCACGCCGTCATGTACCTCCACGCGGACCTCGTCCGGCGGGCCGACGCATCGAAGCCGGTGCGGGTCGGGCTCATCGGGGCCGGCAAGTTCGGCTCGATGTTCCTGAGCCAGGCGCCCACCACCCCGGGGCTCCGGGTCGCGGCGATCGCCGACCTCGAGCCGGACCGCGCCCGGGCCGCCTGCCGCACCGCCGGCTGGAGCGACGCCCTGGTCGCCGATACGGCCTTTACCGACGATGCCCTCTCGCTCCCGGCGCGCGCCGACGTCGACGTGGTGGTGGAAGCCACCGGGCGGCCGGAGGCGGGGATCCGGCATGCCCGCGGCGCGTTCGAGGCCGGGAAGCACATCGTCATGGTGAACGTCGAGGCGGACGTGCTTGCCGGCCCGCTGCTCGCGCTCGAAGCGGAGCGCGCCGGGGTGGTCTACACGATGGCCTACGGGGACCAGCCGGCCCTCACCTGCGAGCTCGTCGAGTGGGCGCGCTGCTCCGGGTTCGACGTGGTCGCGGCCGGCAAGGGCACCAAGTACCTGCCGAGCTACCACGCCTCCACCCCCGACACCGTCTGGGAGCACTACGGCCTCACCACGGAGCAGGCGAGGGCGGCGGGAATGAACTTCCAGATGTTCAACTCCTTCCTCGACGGGACCAAGTCGGCCCTCGAGATGGCCGCGATCGCGAACGCGACCGGGCTCGCGCCGCCGCCCGAAGGACTCGGTTTTCCGCCCTGCGGGATGGACGATCTCGCGCATGTGCTCCGTCCGCGCGAGAACGGTGGCGTCCTTCACCACAAGGGCCAGGTGGAGGTGGTGTCGTCGCTCGAGCGCGACGGCCGGCCGGTCGCCCGTGACCTGCGCTGGGGGGTGTACGTCGTGATCGAGGCGCCGAACGACTATGCCGCCGCCTGCTTCCGCCAGTACGGAATGAACACCGACGCGAGCGGGCGGTACTCGGCGATGTACAAGCCCTTTCATCTCATCGGGCTCGAGCTGAACGTCTCGATCCTCTCCGCCGCCCTGCTCGGCCGACCGACCGGGTCCACCCGTGGTTTCGAGGGCGACGTCGCCGCCACCGCCAAGCGCGACCTCGCGCCCGGGGAGCGCCTCGACGGGGAGGGCGGGTATACCGTCTACGGCCGGCTGCTGCCCGCGCGTACCGCGCTCGACCGCGCAACGCTTCCGATCGGCCTCGCCCACGGCGTGGTGCTGAACAACCCGGTCAAGGCGGGAGAGAGCGTGGCCTGGTCGGACGTCCGGGTGGACGGGTCGGCCGAAGCGGTGCAGGCGCGGCGCGAGATGGAGGCGCGGTTCGGTGGGGGTCTCGCGAGCGCCGCCGCGTAGCGGGGCCGGGGCCTCATCGCCACGCAGATGGACCGGGAACCGGAGGACGCGGGCGCCGGGGGCTCCATCGGGGCCTTCGTCCCGGGGACGGACGTCCGCATCCGGGGGCGCAAGGGCGGTCCGCTCGCCGACCTGACCTTCGCGGTCAAGGACCTCATCGACATCGCGGGCGAGCCGACCGGGGGCGGGAATCCGGACTGGCGCCGAACGAACCCGGTTCCGGAGCGCCATGCCGCGATCGTGGAGCGCCTGCTGCGGGCCGGAGCGACGCTCGCCGGCAAGACGATCACCGACGAAGTCTCGCTCGGGATCCTCGGCGAGAACGCGTTCTACGGCACCCCCCGCAACCCGGTGGCGCCCGGATTCGTGCCCGGCGGGTCGTCGTCGGGCTCGGCGGCCGCGGTGGCGGCCGGTCTCGTCCACTTCGCGCTCGGCACCGATACCGGCGGCTCGGTCCGGGTCCCCGCGAGCTTCTGCGGTCTCCACGGGCTCCGCCCGACCCACGGGCGGGTCGACCTCGCGGGCATGATGCCCCAGGCCCCGTCCTTCGACACCGCGGGCTGGTTTGCCCGCGATGCGGTGACCTTCTTGCGGGTGTCCGAGACCGTGCTCGACGAAGACGTTCCGGGCGACACCGCGGCTCCACCGGGTCGGCTGCTCGTCGCACGCGACGCCTTTGCCTTCGCGGGGTCTGCGGTCGATGAGGCACTGCGGAGCGTCCGGGGGAGGCTCGCCGGTCTCGCGGGAGCGGCCGCCGACACCACCGTCGCGCCCCAGGGCCTCTCGGTCTGGGCGCGCGCGCAGCGCACCCTCCAGATCCCGGAGGCGCTCGCGACCTTCCGGGGGTGGGTCGAGAGCGCCAACCCGCGCCTCAGCATGCGGGTGGCCCGCATGCTGGTCACCGCCGAGGCGGTGACGCCGGCCGAGCGGCAGTGGGCGGAGCTCATGCGCCACGAGGTGCGAGGGCGCCTCCGCGACCTGCTGGAGCCGGGCGCGGTCCTGTGCCTCCCCACCACCCCGTTCCCGGCGCCGCCGGTCGGTCTGCCCCTTTCCCGGCAGAACGAGATCGGCCTCCGGATCGCGTCGCTCACCGCCGTCGCCGGGCTCTCCGGTCTGCCCCAGCTCTCCGTGCCGGGGGGCCGGGTGGAAGGGCGGCCGGTCGGGCTGTCGATGATCGGCCCGCCCGGTTCGGAGCTTCGGCTCGCCGTGCTCGCGAAGGCCCTGGAGGACGCCCGATGAATGACCTCGCCCCGAACCTGCCGGACGTCGTCGAGGAGGTGCGCGCCCGTTTCGAACGCTACGAGCGCGCCCTTGTCGAGAAGGACGTGGCCGTGCTCGACGACACCTTCTGGCCGAGCCCGCACACCATCCGCTACGCCCTGCACGAGAACGGCTACGGATTCGACGAGATCCACGCCCATCGGGTGCGCCGCCCGCCGGGGCCGGGCATCAAGGAGCGGCGCCTTCGCCTCGAGATCCTGACCCTCGGCCGTGACTTCGCCTCCGTCAACCTCGAGTTCAAGGTTCGGGGGCACGACCTCGTCGGCCGCCAGAGCCAGACCTGGGTGCGGTTCCCCGACCTCGGGTGGAGGGTGGTGAGCGCCCACGTCTCGACGGTGAACGAAGCGGCGCTCTGGTAGCCTCGGGGCCGTTCGCGCCGCCGACCCGTCCGATGGCGTTCAGGGGAGCGTCGGGCTTCGGGCCGCGCTTCGGGCGACGAGCGCGCGAAGGCCGAGGGCGAATGCGCGGCTCTCCCGCTCGCCGGGTTGCCGGACCGCGGCCGGTCGGCCGGTGGTCACGGCACGGGGGGGGCGATGGGAGGTTCGGCCACGGGACCGGCGTCGGGGTCGGGCCAGGGGCGTTCCGGAGCCGGCTTGAATGGAACTTGATCGGAGGAGGGCAGGAATGACCGAGACATCCAGGGGCGCCGGGTTCGCGCGCCGGTTGTGGGAAGCGCGCCGCGACGGCCACCAGGTCCGGGTCGAGGAAGGGGAGCGCCCGGCCGGCGAGGCGGATGCCTACGCCGTGCAGCGGGGCATCACGGAGGCCTCCGGGCGCGAGGTCGCGGGCTACAAGATCGGGGCGACCGCGCAGGTCGCGATGGACATGCTGGGGGTCGAAGGGCCGTTCTTCGGCCCGCTCTACCGCGAGACCTTTCGCGAGGACGGGGCGAGCGTTCGCCTGCCGATGGCCCACTCGCCCGGAATCGAGGCCGAGTTCGTCGTCGGACTGGCCTCGGACCTGCCGCCGCGCGACGCGTCCTGGTCCATCGAGGAGGTACGCGCGGCGGTGGCCTGGGTGGCCCCGGGCCTCGAGATCGTGGGCACCCGGATCGAGAGCGGGCTCGCCGGGGCCGGAGTGCTCGCGATCGCGGACGGCGGCGCCAACATCGACTTCGTGCTCGGACCGACGGACGCAGACTGGCGGGGCGCCGACCTCTCGTCGCATCCGGTGGTGCTCCGCGTCAACGGTTCCGAGGCGGCATCCGGAAACAGCGCAATGCTCGTGTTCGGAGATCCGATCGCGGGAGTGGCGTGGCTTGCGAACCGGCCGGAGATCGCGCCGCGGGGCCTTCGCGCCGGTGACGCGGTCACCACCGGGACCTGCACCGGGATCCGGCCTCTTTCGCCGGGTGACGAGGTGGTTGCGGACTACGGCTCGCTCGGAGCGGTGCGGGCGCGCTTCGAGGTCTGACGCGGGCCGCTTCGGGGAGACCGCGGGCGAATCGCCGGGGGCGAACCGCGCGCTGCGCCGGGCCGCTCTCCCCTTGATGATCCCCGCTTCGCGGCCGCGTCCGGGGAAGGAGTCCGGCGCGCGCCCTCGAGGACGCGCGCTCCCCTACAGCGAGATCGAGCGCATGCGGCTGCTTCGCTCCTGCGCGGCCGCCATCATCATGGTGAGGTCGTTCCCGCAGAGGATGAGCCGCATCCCCATGCGGATGTAGCGCTCCATGAGGGGCGGCTCGTAGACCCCGCCAAGCCCCGGGTGCTTGCCATGGGTCCGGCAGGCCGCGACGACCCGCTCCATGACCTCCTGGACCCGGGCGTCTCCGACCGCGCCCGGAATGCCCATCTCGGTGCAGAGATCGTTCGTCCCGACGAGGATCGAGTCGACTCCCGGCACGGCCGCGATCGCTTCCACGTTCTCCACCGCGGTCGGGGTCTCCACCATGACCACGACCAGGGTGGTGTTGTTCACCGAACGGGTGACCTCGTCCTGTGGATGAGCCTCGAAGCCGACCTGGGGCAGCCGCCCGGTCACCGAACGGTGTCCGACCGGGGGATACTTGCAGTTGCTGACCATTTCGGCCGCGACCTCGGGGGTGTCGACGTGGGGCACGACCACTCCCTGCGCCCCGCCGTCGAGGGCCCGGCTCGCGTGGAAGTGCTGGAATCCCGGTACGCGCACGATGGGCGCGATGCCCGCGTCCTGGGCCGCGACGCTGATCTGGGCCGCGGTGTCGATCGACATGGAATTGTGCTCCATGTCGATGAACAGCCAGTCGTAGCCGCAGGTCTTCATGATCTTGCCGATGTCGACGGTCCGTGCCTGGCGGAGCCCGATTCCAAGGGCCAGCTCGCCCGAATCCAGGCGGTTCTTCGCGGTGTTGGTGATCTTCATGCTCTGTCCGGCTCTGAGTGATTCCGTCGTGGCGGCGGCGGGAGACCCCGCGGGTTCATCGTCCCGTCGTTCCTTCGACCGCGTTCCCCCGTGGCTCTCCCTGATTCTCCCTGGCTCTCCGGGGCTCTATCGATCGGCCGCGCCGGGCGACCCGTCGAGCAGCGCGTTCCGGAAGTGAAGTTTCTCGGAGGTGGGGTCGAGGTCGCGCTTGTGCGGCGGCGATTCGTTGGGCCGGACCCGCATCAGCACGAAGGACGTGCCGTTGCCCTCGCGGATGAGTCGCGAAGCTTCCGGTATCTGCTCCTCGCGGCGCACGGTTCGGGTGGTCCGGATGCCCGCCCCGACTGCCATCTGCTCGAGATCCACCCCGAGGCTGGTGTGGCTCTTCTGGTAGCCGGTCTCCCCGTAGTGCCCGTTGTCGACGCACACGATGGCGAGGTTCGGCGGATTGACGACGGCCACCGTCGCGAGCGAGCCGACGTTCATGAGGAGCTCGCCGTCCCCGGTCACCACCAGCACCCGGCGATCGGGGCGGGCGAGGGCGAGGCCGAGCCCCATCGGGGTGGCCGCGCCCATCGCGCCCGCGAGCGCGAATACGTGCGGCGCGTCGTCGCTGAGGTAGGTGAGGTCGCGGGCGGTCCCCGCGAGGCCCGCCACGACGAGGAAGTCCTCGTGGCGTCCGACGAGCCGGGGCACCGCCTCGTTGCGGTCGAGGGAGAAATCCGGGGCGGTGTCCAATGTACCGGTCAATCCTTCAGATTCTTCAGAACGGCTTTGCGCCGATGAGCTTCTGGGTCAGCAGGACCGCGACCGCCTGTCCCGACTGGTACACCATCGTCGCGGCCGCGCGCACCGTCGCGGCGGCGTCGCGGCGATCGTCGGCTCGGACGCAGATGACCCCCATGGCGTCGAGGACGGGCGCGACCGCCTGCCCCATCGGCACCTGCCAGGGATTCCCCTCCCCGAAGTCGCCCCGCATGCTCACCAGCATCAGGAAGGGGAACTGCCCGCCCTTCGCGAGGGAGAGGAAGTTGATGCAGTTGCCGACGCCGCTCGACTGCATGAGCAGGACTCCGCGGGCGCCCCCGAGATGGGCCCCGGCGAGCAGCCCGACCCCTTCCTCCTCGGTGGTGAGGGGAACGCAATGCACCGCCGCGTCCTCGAGGGAGAGATCGAGGAGCACCTTGTGGCCCGCGTCCGGCACGTAGGCGAACTGGGTCACGTCGAATTCGCGGAGCACCCGGTAGATCTCTTCCGGCCAGGTCGCGTCGCCCCGGGGCTCTCCGCGCTGCTCCCCCGTAATCGTCCGCTCGCTCAATCTTCCTCCTCCGCCGGCGGTCTCTCTCTGCCGTGCGTCCCGCGCCGGCCGCTCGCGGGGCGCGAGGATACCGGAACGGCGGACGCCTTGCGCGCCCGGCGGGACGTTTTTTCGCGCGTCATTGCCGCAAGGGGGCGCAGACGTCGTCTCCGCCGCGGATGACGGCGGACAAGCGCGGATCAGGTGACCGCATTCGCGGCCGCCGCCCGTGCGTGAGCCGGGCGGGTGACGGTGCGCTCGCGGTAGGCGAGCCACGGATCGGGCAGGGGTACGTCGTACGACAGGGCCCAGTCGAGGCAGGTCGCCATCAGGATGTCCGCGCCGGAGAACTCCGATCCGAGCAGATACGTTCGGCCGTCCTCGAGCTCGCGGGCCGCGGCGGTGATCATGCGATCGAAGTACCCGCGTGCGGCGGTGTTTGCGGTCGGGGCCTCGCCGTAGATCTCCGGCAGCGCCTCGTGGCGGCGCAGGACGTAGAGGGTGGTGGCGTCGATCTCCATCGAGATGAACGAGATCCACTCGAAGTACTTGGCCCGCTCCGCTCCCCCGGCCGGGATCAGGCGGCCGTTGCCATAGGTCTCGGCCAGGTAGGTGACGATGGCGGGGCTCTCGGACAGCACCAGCCCGCCGTCCTCGAACACCGGGATCTTCCCGCGCGGATTGAGCCGCCGGTAGGCCGGCGTCTGCGTCTCGCCGGTGCGGGACTGGATGCGCTCGCTCCGGTACTCGAGCCCGAGCTCGATGAGCGCCCAGTGCACCCGGAGCGCCCGGGCGCTGCCGATGCCCCACAGGATCCGCGTCTCCGCCATGGTTGCGCCGCCTCCGTCCGTCCGGTCAATCGCTCCCGGAGCATACCCCACATCGTCCGCGGCGCCCGACCGCGCGCGGAGCGAATTCGGGACGGGCGCGCCGGGCGGAGGCCGGCCGCCCGGCCGTACCTTGTCCCCGGCCGGCCGTACCCGGTATCGTCCCGCGCGGTCCCCGGCGGCAGGCCTGGATGCTGTATTTCCTGGAGCTCAGCGTGAACGGCATGGTCACGGGTGCGCTCTATGCGCTCGCCGCGCTCTCCTTCGTGGTGGTCTACAAGGCGACCCGGGTCATGAACTTCGCGCTCGGGGAGTTCGTGATGTTCGCGACCGGCATCGTGGCGGTCGGGCTGCATGCGATGGGTCTCGCCCTCGTCCCCGCTCTCGCGTTTGGCGGGGCCGGGATGTTCGCGGTGGCGGCCGGGTTCAACCGGTTCGTGGTGCGCCACCTCATCGGACGCCCCGTGATCGGGATGATCATGATCACCATCGGGTTCGGTGCGGTGCTGCGGGCGGTCGCCGCGTTCCTGTTCAGCGGCGTCCCCCGCGACATCGACCTGCCCCTTCCGCGCGGCACGGTGGATGTGGGTGGGGTGCTCCTGTCCCCCAACGAGCTCGCCGCGGCCGCGATCGCGCTCGTGCTCATCGGGGCGGTGAGCTGGCTCTTCGCGCGGACTCGCTTCGGACTCGCGCTTCGCTGCGTGGCGGACGACAACCAGGCCGCGCTTGCCATGGGAATCGACGTACGCGCCGCGTTCACGCTCGTGTGGGGACTCGCCGGGGTGATCGCGGTCGCGGCCGGAGTGCTGTGGACGTACATTACCGGCGGCGGCTTCAACATGGTGCTGGTCGGTCTCAAGGTCTTCCCCATCGTGATCATCGGGGGGCTCGACAGCATCGCGGGAGTGATCGTCGGCGCGATGCTGGTCGGCTGGATCGAGACCCTCGCGGCGGGGTATCTCGACCCGATCGTGGGCGGAGGATTCAGCCACGTCACGTCGTACCTCCTCCTCATCGCGATGCTGCTGGTACGCCCGTGGGGCCTGTTCGGACGCGAGGCCATCGATCGGCCGTAGGCGGGGACAGGAGCGGCGATGCGGTCGGGCGAATCGGCGCGGCCGGGACGCGGGCGGGACGGTCGCCGGAACGACGAACCTCGAGAGCCCGAGGAGACGCGGATGAGTACGGGGACGGTCTGCAGACCGATTCGAGAGACGCGGCCGAAACCCGGCTTCCGGCCCCCCGCCGGGGGCCGCGACGCGACGAGCCGGCGTCTTCCCCGGTCGTCCGGCGGCGGTTCGGGGGGGCGCCGCTTCGCCGCCCTGCTCGCGGGCGCTCTGGCGGTGCTCGCGACGGGCTGCGCGACCCCTCCACCGAAGGACCAGGGCAACATCTGCGAGGTATTCGAGCAGGAACCCGACTGGTACGACTATGCACGCAAGTCCGCCCGGAAGTGGGGTACCCCGGTGCACATCCTCATGGCCTTCGTCCGGCACGAGTCGAGCTACCGGAGCCGCGCGAAGCCGGCGCGGAGGAAGATCTGGTTCATTCCCCTCGGGCGGCCGTCTTCGGCCAAGGGCTATGCCCAGGCGCTGGATCCCGTGTGGGGCGAGTACCAGGCGGAGCGGGGACGGCTCTTCCGGAGCCGTGCGGACATGGAGGACGCGCTCGACTTCATCGGCTGGTACAACTACAAGACCCGGCGCGAGCTCGGCATTTCGCGGAGCGACGCCCGCAACCTCTATCTCGCCTATCACGAAGGGCGGGGCGGCTACCGGCGCGGCACCTGGAAGAGCAAACCGGGGGTGCAGCGCACCGCCACGAGGGTCGCGGAGACGGCGGGGCGCTACCAGGCGCAGCTCGCGCGCTGCGAATCGCGGTTCCGCTGCCGCGCCTGGTACCAGGTATGGCCTCTGTGTCGTTGAGGGTCAGGTCGGCCCGGAAGCCAAATTGGCCGTGACGTGGCCGTTGTGTCGTTGAGGGTCAGGTTGGCCCGGAAGCCAAAGTGGCCGTGACGTGGCCTCTCGGCCGCGGAGCTTCGAACCGGTGCGGAGACCGCTCAGGGCGTCGTTCCGGCCATTCCCCGGAGGTGGTGCTCGGCATCGCCGAACTGGCTGTCGATGAGGATGAGCCGCTTGAAGTAGTGGCTGATCGGCATCTCGTCGGTCATGCCCATTCCGCCGTGGAGCTGGATGGCGTTCTCCCCGACGAAACGCCCGGCCCGGCCGATCTGGACCTTGGCGGCGGCGATCGCCTTCCGGAGCTCGCCTTCGTCCGCCCCCGGCTCGCCGAGCCGCACCGCTGCCATGTAGGCCATCGAGCGCGAGAGCTCGCAGGCCATGTACATGTCGACCAGCCGATGCTGCAACGCCTGGAAGCTCGAGAGCGCGGTTCCGAACTGTTCCCGGTGCTTGACGTACTCGATGGTGTCGCGATGCATGCGGGTCATGATGCCGGCCGCCTCCGCGCACGCCGCGACGATGCCGGCGTTCACCGCACCCTCGATGACCGCGATGCCCTCGCCGGGTCGGCCGAGCACGTCGCCGGGGCCGGACCGCACCCCGTCGAGATCGACCTCGCCCGCGCGCAGCCCGTCCATCGTGCGGTACTCCCGCACGTGCAGGCCCGAGGCGTTCGCGTCGAGGGCGAACACGGTGAGCCCCCCGCGGTCCCGTGGGTTGCCCGCGGTCCGCGTGCTCACCGCGATGAGGTCCGCCGCCGGGGCGTTGAACACGACGCTCTTGGAGCCGGTGAGCCGGTAGCCGTCCCCCTCCGGCTCCGCCCGGGTCTCCACGTTCGCGAGCTCGTAGCGGGACTGGCGCTCGGCGAAGCCGAACGCGAGCTGAAGCTCCCCGGCCGCGAGCCGGGCGAGCCGCTCGTGCCGCGCGGCTCCGCCTTGCTTGAGGAGACTTCCCCCCATGACCACCGTCGCGAGGTACGGCTCGACGGCGAGCCCCGCTCCGAGCGCCTCCATCACGACCGCGGTCTCGATGGGGCCCCCGCCGACCCCGCCCGCGTCCTCCGGGATGCCGAGCCCGAGCCAGCCGAGGTCCGCGAACTTGCGCCAGAGCTCGCGGCTGAACCCGGCCTCGCTCGCCGCGAGCTCGCGCCGGAGCTCGAACGGATACTCCGCGTCGACGAGCTTGTCGACGCTTTCGCGAAGGAGCCGCTGTTCGTCGGTGAACGAGAAGTTCATGCCCCCGGATACCCGGCCGGATTTCCGGGCTAGAGCCCCAGCACCATCTTGGCGACGATGTTGCGCTGAATCTCGTTGGTGCCCCCGTAGATCGTCGACTTGCGCCAGTTGAAGTAGCGGGCCGAGAGGCCGGCCGCGTGCTCGGGGCCGATCGGGGCCTCGTTGGCGCCCGGGCCCGACGGCGGGTACTCGGGGTGGGCGTAGTATCCGGTGGTCTGCATCAGCACGTCGGTGAGCGCCTGCTGGATCTCGGTCCCCTTGATCTTGAGGATCGAGGCTTCGGGGCCGGGGGCCGTCCCCGCGTTCAGCGCCGACACGATCCGGAGGATCGTGTACTCGAGCGCCATCAGGTCGACCTCGATCTCCGCGAGGCGCTCCCGAAACCGGGGATCCTCGGCGAGGGGACGGCCATGGCTCGTCTCGCTCTCGGCGATCTCGCGGATGCGCCGGACCTGGGCCTTGGAGCGCGAGACCCCGGCGATGCCGGTTCGCTCGTGTCCGAGCAGGAACTTCGCATAGGTCCAGCCCTTGCCTTCCTCGCCGATCAGGTTCTCCACCGGGACGCGGACATCCTCGAAGAAGGTGTCGTTGATCTCCTGGCCTCCGTCCATCGTCCGGATCGGCCGCACGGTGATCCCGGGCGAGTGCATGTCGATGAGGAGGAACGAGATCCCCTGCTGCCGCTTCTCCTCCTGGCTCGTCCGCACGAGGCAGAAGATCCAGTCCGCGTGCTGCGCGGCGGTCGTCCAGGTCTTCTGGCCGTTGACGACGTAGTGGTCGCCGTCGCGCACCGCCCGGGTCCTGAGGGCCGCGAGGTCCGAGCCGGCCCCGGGCTCGGAGTAGCCCTGGCACCACCAGTCGTCGCTCGCGAGGATGCGAGGGAGGAACCGGCGCTTCTGCTCCTCGGTTCCGAACGCGATGATGACCGGGCCGACCATGTTCACGCCGAACGGCATCGGGGGCGGTGCGAAGGCCGCTTCCATCTCTTCCTCGAAGAGGTACCGTTCGAGCGGGGTCCAGCCGGTGCCGCCATGCTCCACCGGCCAGTTCGGGGCTATCCAGCCGCGCTCGTTGAGGATCTTCTCCCATCGGACCTGGCCCCCCTTGTCCATGCGCGCGCCGGTCCACGTGCGCTCGCGCACGTCGCCCGGAAGCCGATCCCGGATGAAGGTCCGCACTTCTTCCTGAAACGCGCGCTCCTCGTGAGTCAGGGCGAGGTCCATGGCCTGGGTCTCCATGCTTGCGTCGGGTCCGATTCCCGAGTGTACCAATAGCGCAATCATGGGTGCGTTGCGAGCGCCGGCGGCGCTCCAAGGCGGTGCGCGGTCGCGCCGGTGCGAGTTCCTGCCAGGATCGAGCCGGCCGGAGTACGCCGCGGGCCCTCGCCGTGGGTCATGCTGTGCCTCTGCAACCCGGGTTGGGGCGCGGACAGGGTCGTGTTATCGTCGTTGCGGAACCGGGTCCGCCTGAATCCCGCCCGCCGTATCGAGGTGCCCGCCGATGAACCAGGCCGTCCCGTTTCCCGCCGCGGTTGAGTACCCGAGTTCCGACGGCAAGCCGATGGCCGAGAACCACGCTGAGCGGGCCGCCGTCATGTACGCGCTCGGGACCCTGGAGATTCGGTTCGCGCATCGCCCGGACGTGTACGTGTCCGGGGATCTGCTCAGCTACTGCGAGAATGGCGGCTCGCCGGGCACCCGGCGAAGCTCTCGCCCCTGATCCGCGCCATCTCGCGCGGTCCTCTGCGAATGCCCTTCGGTCCGGGTTGCCCATGAACGCCCCTCTTCCGCGCCCGGACTGGGCGCTCTTCCTCGATTTCGACGGGACGATCGTCGACTTCGCGCTCCGTCCCGACGTGGTCCGGCCGGATCCGGGGCTCGTGCCCGCGCTCGGGCGGGCGGCGAAGGCTCTCGGCGACGCGCTCGCGGTCGTCACTGGGCGGCCGATCGGGGAGATCGACCACTGGCTCGACTCAAGCGTCGCCGCCGTGGCGGGCATCCACGGCGCCGAGCGCCGGAGGGCCGACGGCCGGCTCGCGTCGTCCGCCTCGGGCGTTGTTCCGCCCCCCGGCGAAGTGGAGCGGGCGCGAGCGCGCCTGGCCAAGGTCGCGGACGCGAACGACGCGGTGGTCTTCGAGGACAAGGGGAACTGTCTTGCGCTCCACTTTCGGGCCGCCCCGGACCGCAGGAGCGTTTGCGTCGGCGCCGTGAAGGCGCTCGAGAGTCCCGCGTTCGAGGTCCTGCTCGGCTCCTCGGTGGTCGAGCTCCGGCCCCGGGGCATCCACAAGGGGGCGGCCATCGCCGCGTTCATGACCGAGCCGCCGTTCACCGGCCGCACCCCGGTCTTCGTCGGCGACGACGTGACCGACGAAGACGGTTTTCGAACCGTCAACGCGATGGGGGGGATCAGCGTTCTCGCCGGCCCGGAACGCCCGACCGGCGCCCATCACCGCCTGCCCGACGTCGGCAGCGTCGTGGCGTGGCTGCGCGGCATTCCGGGGGCGCTGGCGGGGTGATTCGAGAGCCCGAAGCCGGCCTCGACCTCGGGGTGGTCGGCAACTGCGCCTTCGCCGCCCTCATCGACCGGCGCGCGAGCGTTGCGTGGGCGTGCATGCCGCGCTTCGACGGCGACCCCCTGTTCGCGGGTCTGCTCGAGGGAGGCTGCCCGGAGGGCGAACGGAGCCGCTTCGACGTCGAGATCGAGGGGTTCGACCGGAGCCGGCAGGCCTATGTCGAGAACACGCCGGTGCTCGTCACCACGCTCCGCGACCGGGAAGGGCGCACGCTCGAGGTCACCGACTTCGCGCCGCGATTCCCCCAGTTCGGCCGCCGCTACCGCCCGATGGCTCTCGTGCGGATCCTGCG
Source organism: Gammaproteobacteria bacterium (assembly GCA_965223775.1). Classification (GTDB taxonomy): domain Bacteria; phylum Pseudomonadota; class Gammaproteobacteria; order HK1; family HK1; genus JAJDXW01. Next base: position 2,101,591 of record OZ245021.1, read on the forward strand.
CCCGACCAAAGGCCAGCCGCGCATCCGCATCCGGCTCCGCCCCCGGTTCGGCGACACCCGCCGGGCCGCGGAGGTCACCCACGGGTCCAACCACATTCGCTACGTCGGCTCCGACCTCGCGGTTCGGCTCACCACCAACGCACCGCTTGCCTACATCCTCGAAGAATCGTGGTTCTATCTCGAGGAGCCGGTCACCCTGTTCCTGGGGCCGGACGAGAGCCTCGCGCGCCCGGTGGCGGAGACGGGGCAGGATTTCCTGAGTGCGACCACCGCCTACTGGCGGGAATGGGTGCGGCACCTGCACCTGCCGCTCGAATGGCAGGAGCTGGTGATCCGGGCGGCCATCACCCTCAAGCTGTGCTGGTTCGAGGAGACCGGCGCGATCATCGCCGCGATGACCACGTCGATCCCCGAGGCGCCGCATTCGGGGCGCAACTGGGACTACCGCTACTGCTGGGTGCGGGACGCCTACTACGTCATCCGGGCGCTCAACGAGCTCGGCGCCGTCGATATCCTGGAAAGCTACCTTCGCTACGTGCGCAACCTGGTGGGCGCGTCGAACGGCGGGCACATCCAGCCGGTGTTCGGGATCGATCTCCGCCAGTCCCTTCCCGAACGAACCGCCGGCGCGTTGCCCGGATACCGGAGCATGGGGCCGGTGCGCTTCGGCAACGACGCCTACCGGCACGTCCAGCACGACGTGTACGGCCAGGTGGTGCTCTCCAACGCCCAGGCATTCTTCGACCGGCGTCTCATGCGCCCGATGGACGAACGCGACTTCGCCCGGCTCGAGCAGGTCGGGGAGCGGGCCTTCCAGGTCCATCGGGAGCCCGATGCGGGGCCGTGGGAGCTTCGCACCAAGGCGAGGGTCCATACCTATTCGAGCCTGATGTGCTGGGCCGCCTGCGACCGGCTGGGCAACATCGCGGAGCACCTCGGGCGCGCGGAGCGGGCCGCGTTCTGGCGGGAACGGGCCGGGGCGATACGGGCGTTCATCGAAGAGCGGGCGTGGAATCCGCGGTTGGCCTGCTATACGGGCGCCGTCGGGAGCGAGGATGCGGACGCCTCCTTGCTGCTGCTCGCGGATCTCGGCTTCCACGAGGCCGGGCATCCGCGCTTCGAGGGCACCGTGCGGGCGATCGAGGCGAACCTGCTCCGCGGCGACCACATGTTCCGCTACGCGATGGAGGACGACTTCGGCCGGCCGCGGACCGCCTTCAACATCTGCACCTTCTGGTACATCGATGCGCTCGCCGCGATGGGCGAGTGCGCACGCGCCCGCGAGCTGTTCGAAGGGATGCTGGCGCGGTGCAACCAGGTGGGTCTCCTGTCCGAGGACATCGATCCGGCCACCGGAGAGCTCTGGGGGAACTATCCCCAGACCTACTCGCTGGTCGGAATCATCAACAGCGCGGTGCGCCTCAGCCGTCCCTGGACGTTTGCCCGATGAGCCGCCTCGTGGTCGTCTCCAACCGGGTCAGCGTGCCGAACGAGAAGGACCGGGGCGCGCAGGGTGGCCTCGCCGTCGCCATGCACGCGGCCCTGAAACGACACTCAGGGGTCTGGTTCGGCTGGAGCGGGGAGGTGAGCGAACGCCCGGGACCGGCCGCGTTCCGGGAAGTGGACGGATTCACCCTCGCGACCATCGACCTCACCCCGGACGACTACGACGAGTACTACAACGGCTACGCCAACCGCTCGCTCTGGCCGCTCTTCCACAACCGGATGGGGCACACCGCCTACGACCGGCTCTACGACCGGGGTTATTTCCGGGTGAACGCGCGCTTCGCCCACGCCATGGCGCCGCACATCCGGCGCGACGATCTCATCTGGATCCACGACTACCACCTCATCGCCTGCGCGGAGGAGCTCCGGCGCATGGGCTCCTCGCACCGGATCGGCTTCTTCCTGCACATTCCCTTCCCGCCAGCGGACCTGCTGTTGACCCTGTCGAGCCACGAGGCCCTGATCCGCGGGCTCTTCGCCTACGACCTGGTGGGCTTCCAGACGGAAGCGGACCTCAGGTCGTTTCGGGACTACGTGGTGAGCGAGGTGGGCGGGATATTGCACGAGGACGGGAGTCTGGAGGCATTCGGACGGACCATCCGGGCCGGCGTCTTCCCCATCGGACTCGACCTCGACGAATTCCGGGAACTCGCGGCGTCCCGGGAGGCGGGACGCCAGGAGCGGCGGATGCATCGCAGTCTCGCCGGCCGGAAGATGATGATCGGGGTCGACCGGCTCGACTACACCAAGGGCTTGGGGGGGCGGTTCCTCGCGTTCGAGCGGCTGCTGGAGGACTACCCGGAGCACCACGGCCAACTCCTGCTGCTCCAGATCGCACCGCCGTCGCGGGGCGATGTGCCGGAGTACGAGACGATGCGGGGCGACCTCGAGCACGTCTGCGGGCGAATCAACGCCCGCTTCGCGGATGTGGACTGGGTGCCCATCCGCTACGTCAACCGCAGCTATCCGCGGCGCTCGCTGGGGGGGCTCTTCCGCGCCGCGCACGTCGGGCTGGTGACCCCGCTCAAGGACGGGATGAACCTGGTGGCCAAGGAGTTCGCGGCCGCCCAGACCGAGGAGGACCCCGGGGTGCTCGTCCTGTCGCGCTTCGCGGGAGCGGCGCGCGAGCTTGACGGCGCGGTGATCGTGAACCCCTACGATCCCGCGGTGGTCATGGACGCGATGCAGCGCGCCCTCAACATGTCGCTCGAGGAGCGTCGCGAGCGTTGGGCCGGGATGAGCGCCGCCCTGCGGCGCAACACCGTCGCCGACTGGCGGGACCGGTTCGTGTCCACCCTCCGCGAGACCCCCCGCACCCGCCTGAGCGGCGACTGAGCGGAGAGATGGTCCCGCCTTCGCTTCCCGAGCCGGGGGACCTCGATCCGGAGGCGATCCTTGGCTGCTTCGCGCGCGCGAGCCTGCCCGCGCCGGCCCGGCGGGGCCGGGGCGAGCTGGCGGAGGGCCTCGCCGCGCTCGCGGATCGGTACGACGCATTCGTCCTCGACGGCTATGGCGTCGTCAACGTGGGGGCGCAGCCGGTGCCCGGCATCGCGGAGGTGGTGCGCGCCCTTCACGCGGCCGGCAAGGCGGTGATGGTGCTCACCAATGGGGCCGGCCGGCCCGTGCGCTGGGCCGCCCGCCGCTACGCCGAATGGGGAGTGGGGATCCCGGAGCACCTCGTCGTATCGAGCCGCGATGCGCTTGAGGCGGCCCTCGCGGCGCACCCCCGGGCGGGACTCTGGGGGGTGATGGCGAAGCCCGATTCGGAGCTCGAGACCCTCCCGGCCGACACCGCGCTCCTCGGCGACGACGACGCGCTCTACCGGGAGGCCGACGGGTTCATCCTCCTTCGCTCCGAGGAATGGACCGCCGAGCGGCACTGCCGGCTGGGCGAAGCCCTGCGAAGCGCGCCGCGCCCGGTGCTCGTCGCCAACCCCGACGTGAGCGCCCCGTATCCGGGCGGGTCGTTCTCGGCGGAGCCCGGCTACTGGGCGCTTCGCCTCGAGGCGGAGACGGAGGTCCGGTGCGACCGGTTCGGGAAGCCGTTCGCCGCCGTCTTCGATCTCGCGTTGGCCCGCCTCGGCGCGGCCGGGCGTCGGCGAGACCGGGTCGCGATGGTCGGAGACGGCCTCTACACCGATATCCTGGGCGGCCTCGCGGCGGGGCTCGGGACGGTGCTCGTCACCGAGCACGGCCTCGTCAAGGACCTCGACTGGCGCGAGTGGACGGCGCGGACCGGGATCTCCCCCGACTACGTCATCCCCGGCCCGTGATCCCCCCGGCGGCCCGTGCCGCCGGATCGGTAGACCTGCAGCCTGCCTCCGTCAACGCGGCAGTCGGTCCTTGCGGCCGGGAGGGGTCCATAGGACGACCATGAGCGCATACGAGAATTACACGGCAGTGTCGGCGGACTACGACCGCACGCGCGTCCCGATCGGGGTTGAGATCATCCTGGGCTGTATTGCCGCCGGCGGCGACTCTCTCGCCTCGCTGCGTGCGCTCGACGCCGGATGCGGGACGGGCAGCTACACGGCCGCTCTGCGTCCCCACCTGGGCGCGATCGACGCGATCGATCTCAGCCCTTCGATGCTCGGCGTCGCACGGGCAAAGCTCGAGCACACGCCGGGATGCCCGGTCACCCTGCACCAAGCGGGCATCGACGCGCTGCCGTTCCAGGATGCGTGCTTCAATGCGGTGGTGGTGAATCAGGTGCTCCACCATCTTCCGGACTCACCGAACGACGGCTGGCCCATGCTTCGGCGGGTGCTCGGCGAGCTCGCGCGGGTGCTGCGCCCCGGCGGCGCGGCGGTCATCAACACCTGTTCCCACGAGCAGCTTCGACGCGGCTGGTGGTACGCGACGCTGGTTCCGGGCGCGGTCGAGGAGATGTGCCGGCGTCACGCGGACACCGCGGTGCTGACCGGGCTCCTCGCCGAGGCCGGGCTCTCTCCACGCGGCCGATTCGTGCCGAGCGACGCGGTCATGCAGGGCGAAGCGTACTTTGACGGGCGCGGTCCGCTCGATCCCGGCTGGCGCCGCGGGGACTCGTTGTGGTCGGTAGTGTCCGAAGCGGAGCTTGAGCGCGCCCTTGGCCGAATCCGCGCGATCGACGAAGCGGGAGCGCTCGACGCGTTCGTCGCCGAGCACGACCGCATTCGAACCGCAATCGGGCAAATCGGGTTCCATCATGCGGTCCGCGAACCCGCTCCGGAAGCGTCGAGCCGCATGGAGGACAGGTGAAACGACCGGAAGTTCCGCCGGTGGAGCCGGAAGCCAGGCGGGTCCATGTCGTCCGGGGCGGCGCCGGCCGGCGCGCCTCCGCGTCGACGCCGGGAGACGATGGGCCCCCGGCGCCCGCGCTTCGTGGTGGTGGAGCCGACGCGCGCCGACTGCATCGCGCGCTCCATCGCCGCCGGGCGGCCAACCCCGGCGCCCGGTGACCTCGATACCTTCATGGCGTGCCTGGCCGCGGGCGAGGTCTCGCGCCCGGCCTGGGCCATCCTTGAGCAAGGCGTGGACGACGTGCTCACCCTGCCGGACGAAGCTGCCGCGGAGACCATGCGCCTGCTCACCGCGGGCGCCGATGACGACCCGCGGCTGGTCTCCGGGGAATCGGGGTGCGCGGCCGTCGCCGGCCTCGTCGCCGTGGCGCTGGACCCGGCGCTGCGCGAGGCGCTCGGCCTCGATCCCGGATCGCGCGTGGTGGCGGTCGGGAGCGAAGGCGCGACCGACCCCGTCACCTTCGAGCGCGTGGTCGGCCGCCCGGCGGACGAGGTGGCCTGATCCGCCACCCGATCTTGTTGCACGTCCGAGGCCGTCGCCGGCCGAACGCGGCGACGGGCATTGAAGTACGGCGCGGCGTGCCCACGGGCGTCGTCGATTGGCCGGTGGATCTCCGGCGCGCGCCGGTCGCTTTCTGAACCGGCGCCGAGGCGGCGCAGGGTCAGGGTCCGGATTCGAACGGATCGCGTGTCCTGAGCTCCGGAAACAGCGAGAAGTCGCGGTCCCGGGTCAGGAGCGCCTCGACCCCGTGCGCGACGCAGATGGCCGCGATGCGGGCATCGTGGACGACCCCGCCGACGACGCGAGGGCGCCCGGCGAACCGGCTCAGAACGTCCATGAAATCGCCGGTCTCGCCGAGCAGGTGGTTCGATGGCGACCCCGCCCAGGCTCGGAACTGGTCCCACGCATGCTCCGGGCCGGTCGCCTCGTCCTTCCAGATGCGGCGGTTCGTCACCACGCTCAGGAACTCGTAGCAGCAGGGCCAGGGAATCGCCCACGCGCGGTCGCCTTCGGAAAGCTCGACCATGAGCGCATGCGCCGCATCGCCCATTCGTGTTTCGCGGCGGTGGGCATAGACGAGCACGTTGCTATCGACGGCAATCACCGGGTGCCGGGATCGCCGTAGATCAGTTCGCGCAGCTCTGGCCAGGAGTACCGATCAAGCGGATCGGCCGCCCCCGGATCGCCGGCCCTCAGATCGCGAAGGGTGTACCGGAGCGGGGGAGGGGAGGGTTGGAGCACGCGGCGGAGCCCGTCTTCGACCACGGAGCGAAGCGGGCGCCCGGTCTCCCTGGCATGTCGCTTGGCCCGGGCGAGGAGCTCGTCGTGGATGTCAAGGGTCGTCTTCATGGACCCATATTACCCATATCTTCCAATATGGGAAAGCAATTCATCGCATGACCCGCGGGAGGCGCGGTCTCGTGCGATCTCCCGTTCCGGATCGGGCGAGGAAGGCCGGTCCCTCCCGGCGCCGCGCGAGGCGCTCGGCCTCGATCCCGGCTCGCGCGTGGCGGCGGTCGGGAGCGAAGGCGCGACCGATGCCGTTACCTTCGAATGCGTGGTCGGCCGGCCGGCGGACGAGGTGGCCTGATCCGGCGCGTCCGGAACCCGATGTCCGCGATGCTCCCGGCGCTCGACCGGAACTGAAATCGCCGGCGCGCGCCAGGGAAGGCCGTTCGACCGGGTCGGTGGCGCCATGCGCGGACCCGCCTTGCCATCCCGGAACCTCAGCTCGCCCGCGGTGCGATCCACATCATCGCAATGCGCCGTCAGGATCTCGGAGCGCCGGCATCCCCGGCTGCGAGGTCATCGAAGGACGCGTAGTTGAGCCGGTAGAGGCTCGCGTAGAGCCCGCCGAGCGCGATCAGCGCGTCGTGGGTGCCCTGCTCGACGAGTTCGCCGTCGCGCAGCACGAGAATGCGGTCCGCCCCGCGGATGGTGGCGAGGCGGTGGGCGATGACGATGGCGGTACGGCCCTCGAGCAGGCGTGCGAGCGCCTTTTGTATCTGGCGCTCGGTGTAGCTGTCGACGTTCGCGGTCGCCTCGTCCAGCACCAGGATCGGAGCATCGGCGACCAGGGCACGCGCGAAACTGAGGAGCTGGCGCTGGCCGAGGGACAGATTCGAACCGCGCTGGTCGAGCACCGTGTCGTAGCCCCGCGCAAGGCGCTCGATGAAGTCGTGGGCGCCGACCGCGCGCGCCGCCTCCACCACCTGCGTGTGGGTCGCGTCCGCCTTGTTGTAGCGGATGTTGTCGTAGACGCTGCCGGTGAACAGGAAGGGCTCCTGCAGCACCATCGCCACGTGCGCGCCGAGGTCGCTCTGGCGCACGTCGCGCACGTCGTATCCCCCGAGCCGTACCGCCCCGCTCCACACGTCGTAGAAGCGGTGGGCGAGCGCGGTGACGCTGGTCTTGCCGGAGCCGGTCGGACCCACCAGCGCGACCGTCTCTCCCGGCTCCACCCGCAGACTGACGTTGCGCAGCACCGGCCGGCCGGGCACGTAGCCGAAGGTCACGTCGTCGAGCTCGATGGCGCGCGCCTCGCGCGGCAGCGGGGCGGCGCCGGGCTCGTCGCGCACGTCGATGGGCACGTCGAGCACCTCGAAGATGCGTTGTCCCGCCGCCATCGCCCGCTGCATGATGCTGTACTGGATGGTGAGAGAGCGAATGGGATCGAAGAAGCGCTGCACGTAGAACAGGAAGGCGACCATCACCCCGAGCTCGAGCTCCTGCCCGAGCACCATGCCGCCGCCGGCCACGATCACGATCGCCATCGCGATGCCGGTGAGCGTGTCGACGATCGGAATCATCGCGCTGGAGAACTTCGACGCGCGCAGGTGCGCGCGCAGGTTGTCCTTCGCCTTCTCGTCGAAGAGCTTGAAGTTGACGGATTCCCGGCCCATCTCCTGGATGGTGCGAACGCCGTGGACGTTCTCCGCGAGCGCCCCGTTGACGATCGAGCTCGTCTCCCGCGCCCGCAGGAATGCCCGCCTGGCGCGGGGCAGCCACGCGATGCGCACCGCGAGCAGCACCGGCACCACCGAAAGGGTGAGCAGACCGAGGTGCAGATCGAGGAGCAACAGAACGGTGACGATGCCGATGAGGAGGACAAAGTCGCCAATCGCGAAGATGGAGGTCTCGAGGAACTCCTGCAGCGCGTTGACGTCGCCCTGGAGACGGGACATGAGCCGGCCCACCTCGGTCTTGTCCATGAAGGAGAGCGAGACGTACTGCAAATGCCGGTACATCGCCCGGCGGAGATCGAAGAGCAGGCTCCCGGAGATCCGCCCGACGACGAACTCCTGGATGAAGTTGGACGCGTAGTTGAGAGCCGCCGCCGCGAAGAAGGCGATGACGATGTAGCGCAGCATCTCGAGACCCGCCCTGCCCGCCGCGAGCGCATCGTCGATCGCATAGCGCAACACGAGCGGGATAGCGATCTGGGTGAGGGTGAATACGAGCACCGCGGCCACACCGATGCCGAGGCGCCCGCGGTGAGGGACCACGAAGGACCAGAAGCGGCGCACCACCCGCCCGTCGAAGACGGCGCCGAACATCTCCTCCTCGAAAGAGACCTGCGAGCCGACCACCGCCCGCGGCGGCCGGGGCTGAGCGCCCGCCTGCGCCGCCGCCTTCAACCGCCCTTCTCCCCGCCTGCGTCCCCTTCGCCGTCGTTCATCCGGGTCTGCAGCGCGTAGAGGGCGGCGTAGCGCTGCCCGAGCGCGACCAGGACATCGTGTGCGCCCCGCTCGACGATGCGGCCTTCGTCGAGGAAGAGGATCTCGTCGGCGTACATCACCGAGGAGAGGCGGTGGGCGATGACGATGATCGCGCGGTCGCGGGTCACGTCGGCCAGCGCCTCGTGGATCTGGCGCTCGGTGGCGGCATCGACCGCCGCGGTGGAGTCGTCGAAGACGATGACGCTCGACGTGGGCAACACGCTGCGGGCGATCGCGAGGCGCTGCCGCTGCCCGCCGGAGAGCGAAACTCCGCGCTCCCCGACCAGGGTCTCGTAGCCCTCCGGCAGTTGCTCCACGTACTTGTGGAGCTGCGCCGCCTCGGTGGCCCTGCGGATCGTGCTCCGGTCCGCCCACGGGTCGCCGTAATTCACGTTGTTGTCGATCGCGGCGGTGAACAGGAAGGGGTCCTGCTGCACCACGCTGACGCGGCTGCGGAGCGAAGCGAGCGTGACGTCGCGCACGTCCTGACCGTCGATGGTGACACGGCCGGCATCGACGTCGTAGTAGCGAGGCAGGAGGTGGGCGATGGTCGACTTCCCGCTGCCGGGCGGGCCCACGATGCCCGTGACTCGCCCGGGGCGGACCTCGAAGCTCACGTCGCGCAGCACCGCAGGGGCGTTGCCGTCGCGCCGGTAGCGGAAGGACACGTTCTCGAAGCGGACCACCCCTTCCCGGATCTCGAGGTCGCGCGCGTTCGGCCGGTCCCGGATCTCCGGCTCGAGGTCGAGGACCTCGAAGAGGCGCCCGCCGCAGGTCGAGGTGCGCGCCACGGCGTTCACCGTCCACGCGATCTGGCGCACCGGCATCTGCAGGATGGCCATGAAGGCGAGGAATGACGCGAACTCTCCGATCGTCAGCTCCGCCGCCACCACCTTCTCGCCGCCCACCCACAGCACCAGGCCCATCGAGACGAAATAGGCGAAGGTCATCGTCGTGGTGCTCTTCACGAACACGTCGATGCGGCGGTGCGAGATCGCGAGCGCTCGGCGGGAGATCGCGTCGAAGCGGGCCATCTCGAAGGCCTGGGAAACGAAGGCGCGCACCACGCGGATACCGCCCAGGTTCTCCTCCATGACCCGGGTGAGCACCGCGAGCTCCTCTTGCAGCGCATGCCACAAGGTGCGGAGCCGGAGCCGGGCGAGAGAGGCGCCGAACGCCACGAAGGGCACGAAGCTGAGCGCGAGGCACCCGAGCAACAGGTCGATCGACATCAGCAACCACGCCCCGCCTCCGACCAGGATCGAGAGCAGGAGCGCGCGCTGGACCCCGGTGCTCACCCATAGCTTGGTGCCCTCGACGTCGAGAATACCGCGCGTCATGAGGTCACCGGTGTGCACCCGGTCGTGGTAGCTGAAGGACAGGCTCTGCACCTTGGCGTAGAGGGCGAGGCGCAACTGGTAGGCGATGAGCTGGCCAACCGCCTCCCCCTGGTAGTTCTGCATCATCGTGCACAGCCCCCGGAGGATGGAGGTGACGAGGATCAGGAAAGCTGCATGCACGAGGGCGGCGCGCGCCCCGGTGTCGTCGCTCACCGATGCGAGCAGGCCCTGCGCGTAGTCGACGGAATCGCCGATGAGCTGCGGGATGACGAGCTGCGCGCCCGCCGCGAGCAGGGTGGCGCCAAGGCCCAGCGCCATGCGCCACCGATGGGCGAAGGCCATGCGCGTGATGCGCATCAGCACCCCGGCGTCGAACGCGACCGCGGTGCGGCGGCTTTGCACCGAATCGGGTACCAGAGCGAGTGTGCGGTCGGGCGAGGTGGAAGCGGAGGGCGCGGACATGGAGGCAAAGGACCAAGGCGGCTATTGTGGGGCCGCACGCCTCGCCGGGCAAGCGGCGGCGGCCTCATGGCGGCTTCGAGTTGCTCCCGCAGCCTCGCAGCCTCGCAGCCGCGCAGCGTCATGCGTCACCAACTCCGCCCGCTCTCGGGTACGGGTTCGATGTGGCACGCCTCGGCCGGCGGCCCGCATGGCGCGCACAAACCATGTCTTTGCGTACGAGGAGGCAATCGGTCGGATTGCCCGCGGAGGGCGCAGTCGCTTGCGGCCTCCCGTTGCGAATCGGACGAGGAAGGCGCGGTCCGCGCCGAGCAGCTCCGGAAGCTCGTCAGCCGGTCGCGCGCCGCGCGTGCGGTTCGGTTGCCGCCGGGCGCAGGTGCTCGACCACCTCGTGGATGAGGCGCCGGCCGACCTCGTCCCCCAGGGTCAGGATGGACTCGGGGTGGAACTGCACCGCCGCGATGGGCCGGGTCCGGTGCTCGACGGCCATGACGACACCGTCCTCGGTGTCCGCGGTGACCACGAGGCATTCCGGGAGCGCGTCGCGCTCCGCGAAGAGGGAGTGGTAGCGACCCGCCTCGAAGCGCTCCGGCAGGTTCGCGAGGAGCCTTCCGCCCCGCCACCGGATCGGCGACGGCTTGCCGTGCATCGGGTAGTCGAGGGTGCCGAGCCGCCCGCCGAAGTACTCGACGATCCCCTGGAGCCCGAGGCAGACCCCGAATACGGGAAGGCTCCGCGCGAGGGCCGCGCCGATCGTTTCCGCGACCCCGAAGTCCGAGGGCGTGCCGGGGCCGGGAGACAGGACCACCAGGTCCGGCCCGATCTCGTCAATCCGCTCCGATGCGAACCCGGCCCGCAGGGTCACCACCTCCGCCCCCGTCTCGCGGAGATAGGCGGCGAGGGTGTGCACGAAGGAGTCCTGGTGGTCCACCATCAGGACCGTCCGCCCCGCGCCCGGCCGCTCCGCCCCGGTCTCGGCGGCTGATTCGGCCGGCGGGTCCGGCCGCGCGATCGCGTCCAGCAGGGCCGCCGCCTTGAGCCGGGTCTCCTCCTCCTCGGCATTCGGGTCGGAGTCGACGAGGAGAGTCGCCCCGGCGCGCACCTCCGCCGCCCCGTTGCGGATCTGCACGGTGCGAAGGGTGAGCCCGGTGTTCATGTTGCCGTCGAACCCGATCATGCCGATGGCCCCGCCGTACCACCTCCGCACGGACTTCTCGTGGTCCTCGATGAACTGCATCGCGGCGTGCTTGGGCGCCCCCGTCACGGTGACCGCCCAGGTGTGGGCGAGGAAGCCGTCGAACGCGTCGAACCCGTCCCGGAGCCGCCCCTCAACGTGGTCCACGGTGTGGATGAGGCGCGAGTACATCTCGATCTGGCGCCGTCCGATGACCCGCACGCTCCCCGGCTCGCAGACCCGCGACTTGTCGTTGCGGTCCACGTCGGTGCACATGGTGAGCTCGGACGCCTCCTTCTCCGACGAGAGGAGCTTGAGGATCTGCTCCGCGTCTCCGATCGCGTCCGCGCCGCGTGCGACGGTGCCGGAGATGGGGCACGTCTCGATCCGCCGCCCGTCCACCCGCACGTACATCTCCGGCGACGCGGCGACGAGATACTCGCTCTCCCCGAGGTTCATGAGCGCCCCGTAGGGGGCCGGATTGCGGGCGCGCAGACGCCGGAACACCTCCGACGGCGGGACGGGGCAGCGCGCGAAGAACGACTGACCGGGCACCACCTCGAAGAGATCGCCCCGCCGGAAGAACCCGTGCGCCTCGCGCACGCAGTCCGCGTACTCGCCCGGCCGGTGGTCCGCCTCGCGCCCGACCGTGCCCGCCGCACGCCACGGCGCCTGCGGCCCGGTGCGGGGCAGGCCGGCCGTCGAGCGGCCTTGCGTCGCGAAGTCGAACCGGTGCTCCTGCGCCGTCGCCGCCTGGTGGTCCACGACCAGGATGGAGTCCGGGAGGTAGAGCACGAGATCCCGATCGGCCTCCGGCCGGGACCTCCCGAGATCGATGGGGTCGAACTGGAACGCGAGGTCGTAGCCGAACGCGCCGTAGAGGCCGAGGTAGGGGTCGTCCCCCGCGCCGAACCGGGTGGCGATGGCCCGAAGGGCGGAGAAGACGGTCGGTTGCCGGCTCCGGTTCTCCTCCGTGAAGCCCGGTTCCGGTTCGCACACGGTGAACTCGATGGCGTCGCCGCCCGGCCGATCGATGGCGGCCACGTGCGGCTCGCCCGCAAGGGCGGCCTCGATCGGACCGAGCAGCACCCCGCCCCGCTCGTTGAGAGCGCGGACCTCGCCGCTTCGGCCCCGCGAGACGATCTCGATCGGGGGGTCGGCGAACCCGATGTCCCACCGGGTGTAGCGGCCGGGGTACTCGTAGGACGATGCGAGCAGCACGCCGCGCCGCCGGTCGAGACGCGCGCCGAGCGCCGCCACCGGATCGGGGACAAGGGAGACCGGAGCGGTACGCCGGGTGACCTCGATCCCTCCCGTGGTGCGGAAGCGGTGCTCGCGTACCGGGCCGTCGTCAGGCATCGGGCGTCCTCGTGCCGGGTCGGGAAGGGCGGCGTGACGGGCGCGGCGGCGCTTCGACGACGGCCAGAACCGGACCCACCGTCCGCAAGCCCTCCCGGTGGGCCGCAATTGTACCGGTTGTGCCGGACGCGACCCGGTTCCGATGCATAATCGGCGAACGACCGAAGACCCATGCCCTTGCCCCTGCCCATACCTGGAGACCGAGACGAATGAACTCCGACGCATGCGACCTGCTCCTTCGAGGCGGAACGGTGATCGACGGGACGGGCGCCCCGCGCCGCGCCGCCGACGTGGCCGTTGACGGTGATCGGATCTCCGCCGTGGGGCGGCTCGACGCGATGCGGGGCGCCCGCGAGATCGACGCGAGCGGACTCGTCGTCTCTCCGGGCTTCGTCGACGCCCACACCCACGACGACCGCGCGGTCCTCTCCGACCCCGGGATGGCCTGCAAGGTGAGCCAGGGGGTGACCACCGTCGTCACCGGGAACTGCGGGGTGAGCCTCGCGCCGCTCACCGGCCGCGAGCCGCCGCCCCCCTTGAACCTGCTCGGCGGGGAGGACTGGTATCGGTTCCCGACCTTCGCCGCCTACCGGGAGGAGCTCGAAGGGGCGCCGCCCGCCCTCAACGTCGCGATGCAGATCGGTCACTCCGCGCTTCGCGCCCGGGTGATGGACGGGTTCGACCGGGCCGCCACCGCGAGCGAGATCGAGCACATGGCGGACCTCGCCGACGAGGGGATGCGCGCCGGATGCATCGGCTTCAGCACCGGGCTCGCCTATCCGCCGGCGCGGGCGGCCCCGACCGAGGAGGTGATCGCGATCGTGCGCCGGGTCGCGGCCCACGGCGGGATGCACTCGACGCACATGCGTGACGAGGAGGGGGGCGTGCTCGATTCGATCCGCGAGACCATCCGGATCGGCCGCGAGGCGGGAGTGCCGATCGTCATCTCCCATCACAAGTGTGCGGGTCGCGAGAACTGGGGTGGGTCGCGCGACACCCTCGCCCTCATCGCGGAGGCCCAGGCGTCCCAGGCCATCGATCTCGACGTCTATCCCTACGTCGCCGGCTCGACGGTGCTGCTCATGGAGATCGTGGCCCGTTCGGAGAAGGTGCTCGTGTCCTGGTCCGAGCCCTGCCCGGAGGTCGCGGGGCGCTCCCTCGACGAGATCGCGCGCGAATGGGGGTGCGGGCTCGAAGAAGCGGTGGACCGTCTCCAGCCCGCCGGTGGGATCTACTTCATGATGGACGAGGACGACCTCGCTCGGATCCTCGCGTTTCCAGGGGCCATGATCGGCTCCGATGGCCTTCCTCACGACGCCTTTCCGCACCCGCGCCTATGGGGCACCTTCCCGCGGGTGCTCGGCCACTACTCCCGGGACGAGGGGCTCATCGGGCTCGAGGACGCGGTGCACCGCATGACCGGCAAGCCGGCCGCGGTGTTCGGGCTCGCCGGGCGCGGCGGGGTGCGCGAGGGGGCGCATGCCGACCTGGTGCTCTTCGATCCCGACGAGATCATCGACACCGCGACGTTCGAGGATCCGGCGCGGCCCGCGACCGGGATCCGTTCGGTGTTCGTCAACGGCCGCGAGGTATGGGCGGAAGGCTCCGCGGTCCCGTCCTCGGGCCTGCGCCCCGGTCGTCTGCTGCGCCGGAGCCCGCCCGAAGGCCGCGCCTGACGAGCCCGCGCCCTCGCTTGGGAAAGCGGCAGCGTCACGGCGGAGGAGGTGGCGCCGAACCGGCGCCACGGGGGCACCGAGCGGGAAGCCGAGCAAGGCGCTTGGCGGGGAGCCGAGTAGAGGGCGGAGCGGGGAACCGAGCTGGGCGCCGAGCTGGGCGCCGAGCGGGAGCCGAGCAGCGCGTCGGACGGGGCGCCGAGCAGGGCGCCGACCGGGGCTCCGCGCGCAGCGCCGGAGGCTCCCGGGTTCGCGGCCTCCCTTCGCCCTCGACGCGGTCAGGAGTGGGTGCGGATCGAGTGCTCCGCGGCGCCGAGCGCCTTGGCGAGGGCCGCGAAGTCCTGTTCGACCGCGCCTCCCACCGGAGGGGTCGCCGCTGCCGCCAGCTTCAGCACGAGCTCGCCGCCTTCCGGGTGGTACCTGAGCCGGGTGCGGCCGAGCAGCTCGGCGGAGCCGGCCGACAGCCGGTAGGCGAGGCGCATGGCGCGCCCGAGGATCTCCGCGCGCCGGCGGCCGTCCTCACCGAGGAGCGGCCCCAGCCGCTTCGCCGCGGCGGAATCGGCAACGTCTCCGCCATAGCGGCGGAACACCGCGAGTCCGAGGAAGGCGCGCTCGCCGTGCCCGGCCGCGAGGTAGTTGTGCCGGACCACGCGCAGCAGTCCCTGCTCGGCCCGGTAGTCGGGGTGCTCGCGCCACGAGATGTCGGCGAGATGGCAGGCGGCGAGGACCAGCCGCCGCCAACGTCTCTTCCCCGCGAGCGGGGCCAGCCAGTCGAAGAGCACCTGCGCGAACTCCGGGAAGCGCGCTTCTCGGCGACCGAGCGCCTCGGCCGCCGAGAGCAGCACGTCCGCGGACTGCTCGTCCGCCGGCAGCCGGGAGTGGACGAGACCCTCGCGCACCCCGGTGGAGCAGAATCGGACCGTACGCGGACGGGTTGCCTCCAGCAGCTCCGCGAGCAGCATCGCCGCGTAGGGCAGGTGCCGGGCCCGCCGCCGGTTGATTCCCTTGGTCGAGCCGAGGGCGGTGGGCCGAAGCCGGCTGATGGAGCCCGCGAACTTGGCGATCTCGCTCGTCGCGAGGGCATAGTCGTGGATGATGTGCAGGGGGTGGTCGGCGCGCTCGATGTGGAGCCGTGCGAGCGCGCGCCACGATCCCCCCACCGGGTAGAAGTTCGCCCGGCGGCGTTCGCCGAGCCACTCGACCTCGGAGAGGGCGCCGCGCAGGCGCCGCCCGACCTCCTTCGGATCCTCGGCATGGGCGTCGGCCATGCGCTCGGTGCCGAGCGGCAGGGTCGCCTGACATCCGATACGGCCGCGCCGGATCTCGACCAGCTCCAGGCTCCCGCCCCCGAGATCGCCCATGATCCCGGTCGCCCCCGGCATCCCGACGACCACGCCGAGCGCGGAGAGCCGGGCTTCCTCGGCGCCGTCGACGATCCTGACGTGCGCACCGCAGGCGGCCTCGATGTCCTTGACCAGGCACTTTCCGTTGCTCGCGTCGCGCACCGCGGCGGTTCCGATGAGCTCGGTGTCGCCCACCCCGAGCGCCTCGGCGAGCCGGACGAAACGGGCCACCGTCCGGGTCGCCTCCTGCATGGCCTCCCCGTCGAGGAGGGCGCCGGCGGCGAGCCCGCGGCCGAGTGCGCAGAACACCCGTTCGTTGTAGAGCGGGACGAGGGCGTTCTCCAGACGGTCGAAGATCACGAGCCGGATGGAGTTCGAACCGATGTCGATCACGGCGACCGCACGGGCGTGCGAAGGCCGCGGCTGCGGGACGGCGGAGGGCTCCATCAGGCGCGCGCGGTTCTCCTCCCCGCCCGCTGCTTGCCGAGGGCGGCGGCGCGCCCCGAAAGGCTCGGATGGCTCATGAAGTACTCGTGGGCGGAGAACGCCTTCTTGCGGGGCTTGAGGCGGGTGTAGGTTCCGTCCGGCTCGAGCCGCCAGGTCTGCGCCTCGTCCGCGAGGTTCGCCCGAATGATCCGCTTGAGCACCTGGCGGTGCACGGTCGGATCCTCGATGGGCACCAGGGTCTCGACGCGCCGGTCGAGGTTGCGCGGCATCCAGTCCGCGGACGAGATGAACACCTTGGCGCCGCCGGTATCGAGGCCGTGTCCGGCCGCGAAGCAGACGATCCGGCTGTGCTCGAGGAAGCGCCCGACGATGCTCTTCACCCGGATGTTCTCGGAGAGACCGGGGACCCCGGGACGAAGGGAGCAGATCCCGCGCACGACGAGGTCGATGGGGACGCCCACCTGCGACGCCCGGTACAGGTGCTCGATGATGACGCCGTCCACCAGCGAGTTGAGCTTTGCCACGATGCCGGCCGGCCGGCCGGCGTGCGCGTGCTCGATCTCCGCGTCGATGAGCTCGGTCAGGCGCTCGCGCAGGTTCAGGGGCGATACCGCGAGCTTCTCGAACCGGTCCGGCGGCGCGGTGCTCGTCATGTAGTTGAAGAGCTTGGATGCATCGCGGCACAGGGCCCGATCGCAGGTGAAGAACGAGATGTCGGTGTAGATCCGGGCCGTCACCGGGTGGTAGTTGCCCGTGCCGAAATGGGCGTACGAGCGAAGCCCGTTCCACTCCCGCCGCACCACCAGGGATACCTTCGCGTGGGTCTTCAGGCGCACGAAGCCGTAGACCACGTTCACCCCCGCGCTCTCCAGGTTGCGCGCCCAGCGCAGGTTCCGCTCCTCGTCGAACCGGGCCTTGAGCTCGACCAGGGCGGTGACCGACTTGCCGGCGTAGGCGGCCGCGGCGAGGGCGGCGACGATGGGGGAGTCGTCGCTCGTCCGGTACAGGGTCTGCTTGACGGACACCACGTTCGGGTCCGACGCCGCCTGGCGCAGGAACTCGGCCACCACGTCGAACTCCTCGTACGGGTGATGGACGATGAACTCGCTCTTGCGGATGGCCGCGAAGCAGTCGCCGTCGGAGTCGCGCACCCGCTCGGTGGCGCGCGGCGTGAACGCGGAGAAGAGGAGGTCGGGACGGGAGTCGAGCAGGAGCTCGCTCGTGTCGGCGAGGCCGAGCAGGCGCTGGCTGGCGACTAGGTCCCGCGAGGTGACGCCGACCTTGTCCATCAGGAAGGACTCGAGGTCTTCGGAGATGTCCCGATCGAGGGTGAGCCGGATGACCGCTCCCCGGCGCCGCTCGCGGAGCAGCCGCTCGAACTCGCGGACCAGGTCTTCGGCTTCCTCCTCGATCTCCACGTCGCTGTCCCGGAGCACCCGGCACACGCTCGAGTCCTCGACGCGAAATCCGGGGAAGAGACGGTCCACGAATGCCCGGATGACCTGCTCCACGGGGATGAAGCGGGCCGCCTCGCCGGGAATCTGGACGAACCTGGGGATGCCCTGGGGGATCGGAACGAGCCCGAACATCGGGTCTTCCGTGTCGCGGGCGCACCGGACCACCAGGCTGAAGCCGAGGTTGGGGATGAAGGGGAAGGGATGGGCGGGGTCGCTCGCGATGGGGGAGAGGACCGGAAAGATCTCGCTCGTGAAGTGCTCTTCGAGCCAGGATCGGTCCCCGTCGTCGAGCGCCGACTCGTCGAGCACGAAGATGCCCTGCTCGCGCATCTCGGCCACCAGCGCCTCCCAGCAGCGCTGCTGGCCGTCCATCAACGCCCGGGACCGGACCGCGATCGCCGCGAGCTGCTCGGCCGGGGTCATGCCGTCCTGGCTCGGGACCGTGATGCCGGCCTCCACCTGGCCGTTCAGGCCCGCGACCCGCACCATGTAGAACTCGTTGAGGTTGGTCGCGGAGATGGCGAGGAACCGCACCCGCTCGAGGAGGGGTACGCTCGGATTCCGGGCTTCCTCGAGCACGCGCTCGTTGAACGCGAGCCAGGAGAGCTCGCGGTTGATGAAGCGCTCGGGCGAGTCCGGTCCGATTGCCGGAAAGGTGGTGGTCACGGTGCAGGTTGCTCCGGCGGCGGCGGCGAGACGGGGAGCGCAAACGCTCGATGGTGGGGAAAGTCTATCCTGATTGCGCATGAAGCTCAGGTTGGGAGCGCCGTCTTCCCGGGAGCGCCGCCCGCGGACCGGCACCCGAGGCGGAGCCGGCGGGCGGGAGGTGCACGCCGCCCGACCGCCGGTCCGGAACAGGCGGGTAAGATAGCGGCGGCACCGGCGATTGGGGGACGAGACGTGCGTTGTGAGGTCATCGCGGTCGGCACCGAGCTTCTGCTCGGCCAGATCGTGGACACGAACTCGGCGTGGATGGGCGAGCAGCTCGCGCTCGCCGGGATCGACAGCCACTTCCAGACCAAGGTGGGGGACAACCACTCGCGCATGGTGAGCGCCCTTCGCCTCGCCCTCGGGCGGGCCGACGCGGTCATCATGTGCGGCGGGCTCGGCCCCACCCAGGACGACATCACCCGTGACGCCATCGCCGAGGTGATGGGAGCCGATCTCGTCCGTCACGAGTCCGTGGCGGAGCACCTTCGCGCCTACTTCAAGGCGCGGGGTCGCGAAATGCCGCTCAGCAACCTCCGCCAGGCCGACGTGCCGGCGGGAGCGAGCCGTATCTCCCAGATGCCGGGGACCGCACCCGGCCTCGTGTGCCCGATCGGCGAGAAGGTGATCTACGCCGTGCCGGGAGTTCCCTACGAGATGCGCATCATGCTGGAGGGCACGGTCATCCCGGACCTGAAGCGCCGCGCCGGGGTCTCCTCCGTCATCCGCAGCCGCACCCTTCGCACCTGGGGCACCTCCGAAGCGCGCCTCGGGGAGCTCGCCGCGGATCGCCTCGACGCCCTGGAGGGCACCGGCCGCGCCACCATCGCCTTCCTCGCGAGCGGCATCGAAGGCCTCAAGGTGCGGGTGACCGCCAAGGCGGAGAGCGAGGAGGCGGTCGCGCGGGTCCTCGACGAGGAGGAAGCGCACCTGCGGCGCATTCTCGGGGACCTCGTGTTCGGGGTGGACGACGAAACGATGGAGAAGGTCGTCCTCGGGTTGCTCCAGGAGCGCGGCCTCACCCTTGCGGTGGCCGAATCCGTGACCGGCGGGATGGTGGCGATGCGGCTCACCGCGGTACCGGGGGCGAGCGCGGTATTCCGGGGAGCGGTCGTCGCCTACGCGAGCGAGGTGAAGCATGACGTCATCGACGTCCCGCGCGGGCCGGTGGTCTCACTGGACGCGGCGCGGGCCATGGCCGCCGGGGCTGCGCGTCGCCTCGGGGCCGACATCGGCCTCGCGACCACCGGCGTGGCCGGCCCCGAGGGGCAGGAGGGGCACGTGCCCGGGACGGTCTTCCTCGGCCTGCATCGCGACGGCGAGAGCGAGGCCCACGAAGTGCGCCTGCCCGGCGACCGCGAGCGGATCCGGCAGTACGCGGTCATCGCCCTTCTCAACCTCCTGCGGCTCCGGCTCGTCGGATCGAGCCTCGCGGTCGTGCCGCGGAACTGACGCCGGCTCGCCCGCCCGCCGAGAGATGGAGCCGGAACCGGGCGCGCTCCGGGAGCCCGGGAGCCGCGGGGGCCGAGAGGCGGGACGGGGCGCCCCGGAGGGGGGTATCGATCCGGAGAACCTGTTGCGGCGCATGTTCCGCGCGGCGGTGGACGCCGTCAGCGCGGATGCCTGCGTTCCGCCCGCGCTCCCCGATCCCGCCGGGGGTCGCACGGTGGTGGTGGGCGCGGGCAAGGCGGCGGCGGCGATGGCCCGCGCGGTGGAGCGCGAATGGAGCGCCCGCGGGCACCCGGCGCCGCGCGGGCTCGTCGTGACCCGCTACGGGCATGCCGTGGACTGCCGTCACATCGAGGTCATCGAAGCGGCTCATCCTGTCCCGGATGTGGCCGGCCGCGAGGCGGCGGAGCGGATCCTCGGGCTCGCGAACGGGCTCGGGTCCGAGGATCTCCTGCTCTGCCTCGTCTCCGGGGGCGGTTCGGCCCTGCTGGCCGCTCCCGCTCCCGGGGTGGCGCTCGACGACAAGCAGGCCATCAACCGGGCGCTGCTCGCGAGCGGAGCGAACATCACGGAGATGAACACCGTCCGCAAGCACCTCTCCCGGATCAAGGGTGGCCGGCTCGCGGCCGCGAGCCATCCCGCGAGGTGCCACGCCGTGCTCGTCTCCGACGTTCCGGGCGACGACCCGGCGACCATCGCCTCCGGTCCAACGGTGGCGGATCCGACGACGGTGGCGGACGCGCGCGAGGTCGCCGCGCGCTACGGCGTGCCGCTTCCCGCGTCCGTCGAGGACTGGTGGGAGAGGGCGGAATCGGAGTCGCCGAAGCCGGGCGACCCCCGTCTCTCCCGAAGCACCGTGGAAGTCGTGGCAAGTGCCCGGCAGGCCCTGGAGGCGGCGGCGCGGGTGGCGCACGAGGCGGGCTACGACGTTCTCGTCCTCGGTGACGCGATCGAGGGCGAGGCGCGCGAGGTGGCACTCGTGCACGCGGGCATCGCCCGACATGCGCGCCGGTGGGGACAGCCGGCCCGGCCCCCCTGCGTGATCCTGTCCGGAGGCGAGACCACGGTGACCGTGCGGGGCGGCGGGAGGGGCGGGCGGAACGCCGAGTTCCTGCTCGCCCTCGCGGCGGCCCTCGACGACCTGCCGGGGGTCTTCGCGCTCGCCGCCGATACCGACGGGATCGACGGCACGGAGTCGAACGCGGGGGCGGTCTATCGGCCGGGCCTCGTGGGCAAGGCGCGGGCGCTCGGCCTCGATCCGCGGGCGGCGCTGGCCGCCAACGACGGCTTCGGGTTCTTCGAGGCGCTCGGAGCGCTCGTCGAGACCGGACCGACCCTGACCAACGTCAACGACTTCCGCGCGGTCGTGATCGCGACCCGGGGTCCGTAAGTCTCGACAAGGCTCGAGATGACTCGATCGCGCCGGCTCGGCGGGGAGAGAATCATGCAGCGTTCACGCAAGGCCAAGATCATGGCCACCCTGGGGCCGGCGAGCGATGAGCGTGAGGTCATCGCAACCCTGTTCCGGGCCGGAGCGGATCTGTTCCGGCTCAACTTCAGCCACGGGGTGCTTGAGGACCACCGCCGGCGGGTGGAGAGCATCCGCTCGGTCGAGGAGGAGGAGGGACGCCCGATCGGGATCCTCCTCGACCTCCAGGGGCCGAAGTTCCGGCTCGGGACGTTCGGCGAGGACGGGGCGGTGGAAGTGCGCGCCGGCGAGCCCTTCCGTCTCGACCTGGACGATCGCCCGGGAGATGCGCGGCGGGTGACGTTTCCGCACCCCGAGCTCTACCCCGCCCTCGTTCCCGGCACCCCCCTGCTCGTGGACGACGGCCGGCTCCGGTTCACCGTGAGCGCGCACGGCGAGGACTACGCGGAGATGGAGATCGTGGTCGGCGGCGAGCTCTCCGACCGCAAGGGGGTGAACGTGCCCGGCGTGGTCCTGCCCCTGTCGGCGATGACGGACAAGGACCGCCGCGATGCGGCTCTCGGCCTCGAGCTCGGGGTGGACTGGATCGCGCTCTCGTTCGTGCAGCGGGCGGAGGATGCGGGCGATCTGCGGGCGCTCGTCGGCAACCGGTGCCGGGTGATGGCGAAGCTCGAGAAGCCGGCCGCGCTCGAAGCCCTGGACTCCATCGTGAACGCGTTCGACGCGGTGATGGTCGCGCGGGGCGATCTCGGGGTGGAGATGCCGCCGGAGACCATCCCGACTGCGCAGCGGCGCATCGTGCGCGCCTGTCGGGAGACCGGGAAACCGGTGGTGGTGGCGACCCAGATGCTCGAGTCGATGGTGAGCTCTCCGGTCCCGACCCGGGCCGAGGCTTCGGATGTGGCGACCGCCGTGTACGAGGGTGCGGACGTGGTGATGCTCTCGGCGGAGACCGCGGCGGGCCAGTACCCGGTGGAGTCGGTCGAGATCATGAACCGGATCATCGAGCAGATCGAAGGGGACGAGTACTACCAGGACGCGATCGAGGGCGAGCGCATGAACCCGGAGCCGACGGTGGCGGACGCCATCTGCTACTCCCTCCAGAGCACCGCCCGCGTGCTGTCCACTCCCGCGGTGGTTGCCTACACCGCGTCGGGCTTTTCGGCCGAGCGGGCGGCGCGCGAGCGGCCCGCGGTCCCCATCCTTGCCCTGACCCCCTACCTGGAGACCGCCCGGCAGCTCGCCCTCGTGTGGGGAGTGCACCCGGTCCGGGTGCGCGACGTGGCGGACGAGCACGAGATGGTGGAGGTCGCGTGCGAGGCGGCGGTGCGCGAAGGAGCCGCGCGGGTGGGAGATACGCTCGTCATCGCGGCCGGGGTGCCCTTCGGGGCTTCGGGGACCACGAACATGATCCGGGTGGTGGAGATCCCCCCGGGGGCCGGCGTGAAAGAGAAAACACCGTGAATTCTCGCCGCAACCCATTATAATTCCCGGTCCGGCCTTCCAAGGGTGCCCGATGGTCGGCGCTCGGGGGCGGGGCCGCGGGGAGTCGGGCAACCGAGCCGCAGTGCAAACCGGTAGTGGAGCAGACGTGAAAGACAACCACGCTGGCGGGATCGACGACGTGCGCATCGAAGACGAATTTGCCGTCGCGTCGCCGCGCGACGTACTGGGCGAGCTTCCGGTCACGGAGTCCGCCGCCCGGACCACGTTCGAGGCGCGCCAGGAGATCCGGCGGGTGCTCGAAGCCGAGGACGACCGCGCCATCGTCGTGGTGGGGCCCTGCTCGATCCACGACCCGGAGGCGGCGCTCGACTATGCCGGGCGGCTCGCCGCGGTTCGCGAGCGGCTGGCGGACGATCTCCTCGTGATCATGCGGGTCTACTTCGAGAAGCCCCGCACCACCGTCGGCTGGAAGGGTCTCATCAACGACCCCGATCTCGACGGCACGTTCCGGATCGACCATGGGCTTCGGGCAGCCCGCCGCCTGCTGCTCGATCTCAACGAGATGGGCGTGCCCTCCGGAGTCGAGTTCCTCGACGTGTTCACACCCCAGTACTTCGCCGACCTCGTGGCGTGGGGCGCGATCGGCGCACGCACGACCGAGAGCCAGGTGCACCGCCAGCTCGCGTCCGGGCTGTCCTGCCCGGTCGGGTTCAAGAACGGCACCACCGGCAACGTCAAGATCGCGGTCGATGCGATCGGCGCTTCGCGCGAGCCCCATCACTTCCTCGGGGTCACCAAGGAGGGGCGCGCGGGGATCTTCCGGACGACCGGGAACCTCGACTGCCACGTCATCCTGCGCGGCGGGGACCGGCCGAACTACGGCGCGGAGGACGTTGCGAAGACGAGCGCGCTGCTCGAGGGCGCGGGCCTGCCGCCGCGCGTCATGATCGACTTCAGCCACGCCAACAGCTTGAAGCAGCACGAGCGCCAGCTCCTCGTCGGCGAGGACGTGGCGGGTCAGATCGCGGGCGGTGACCGCCGCATCGTCGGGGTGATGATCGAGAGCAACCTCGTCGCCGGCCGGCAGGACGTGAAGCCCGGCGAGCCCCGGGTGTACGGGCAGAGCATTACCGACGCCTGCCTCGGCTGGGAGGACACCGAGCCCCTCCTCGAGCGCCTCGCGGCCGCAGTCCGGGCCCGGCGCCGGCTGCTCCGCGCCGCCGCCGCCGACTGACCCCGCCGAACGCCGCGCCCCGGCCCGGAAGGTCCGCGGCCTCGCCCCGCCCCGGCCGATCGTCCTCCGGACGGGGACGTGGCCTCCTTGCCCGCGCCCGCCGTTCGGCGGGCCGCCAGCTCGACGGCAGCGACGATGGCGGAGCATCGAGGGCCGCGATGGTTGGATTACCATCGGGGTGGGCGAGGAAAGCAGGCAACGATGAGAGTGGAGATCCATCCCGGTCGCGCGCGGTGCGCGGAGAGCATGCATTCCGCTTCCAAGGCCGCGCCGCGGTGAAGAAGAGCGGACATCCGGCTCCCGGCCGGGCTTCAACGGCGGACCGGGCGATGGAGACGCCGCGCGAGATCTCGCTCGCGCCCGACTACATTCGCCGAATCATCCGGCTCGAAGCGATGCCCTTCAATTCGCCCGGTTCCGACAAGAGCTGGGTGCACAAGGCCCACGCGGACGCGGTGCGTCACCTGAGCTCGGCGAAGCGGCGTTGAGTCGGTGGACCCGTTCACCTCGCTTGCCGGCGCCCTCGCGGCGGACGGGGTGCGGTACGTCGTAATCGGCGTGTGGGGCGCGAACTACTACGCGCCGTCCGGCAGCGCGATGTTCACGACCCTCGATCGTGACCTCTTCCTGCCCGCGGACCCCGTTAATCTGCTCACTGCCTGGTGTGTCTGCGAGACGAGCGGATTTGGCCTGTACGCCCGGGAAGAGCCGCTGGACATACCGCGCGACGCCGGCCTTGCCCGCGAGGTGGTCGATCGGCGTGTGCTCATCCGGGCGAGCGACGGGGCCGGCACCGACGTGGACCTGTCGCTCGTGATGAGCGGCTTCGATTTCGAGACGGTCTGGCCGGCGCGCCGGATGTTCGAGGTCGAAGGGGTCACGATCCCGGTCGCGAGGCTCGCTCATATCGTCGAGTCGAAAGCCAGGGCCGGCCGGGAGAAGGACCGGCTCTTCCTCGCGACCCACCGAGAGGAGCTCGAACAGATCCTGTCCGACGACGAGCCGGGCGCCTGACACGTTTCCGCCGCGTCGACCGCTCCATCTTGTCACTGTCCGAGCCCAATCACACGGCTCGATTCCGGGGAATCGTGCGCGCCCACGCCCCGGAGGTGGAGAGGGCCTGCTCATGGCTCGCTGAGCTTGACCAGTTTCCAGAGGAAGTCGTATAGCCCGGCCAGCGCTCGGCCCGAAGGGCGTCCCCCTCCGAGTTCCGAGCGCGGCGCAGTCGCGCACCGTGGTCGTCCTTCCCCTCACGAGCGATATCCGCCGAGATGCGGAACCGCTTCGCGTCACAATCGGCGCCCGCGGCGGCTTGCGCAGGGACTCCCAAGTGGTCGTAGACCAGCCTCGTACGCTCGACCGAAGGCGTCTCGGCCAAGGTCCGTCCTGATTACGCACAATCCTCATCCGGTCCGCTCTCCGTCGAGAAAAGCGACCCGTTGGGACAGAAAGCGACTGCTGAACCGGTTCGAAAGCGGAACCAAACGCCGGGCGGGACGCCAGATCTCCGCGGAACGGCTGCGGTGTTCCTCCATCATGAGCTTCGTACGTAATCAGGAGGTCCGTTGACTGATCTTTCCGACGAGGAGATGACCCGCGTCGAGGAAAGTCTTCTGGCCGTGCTGGGTGTGATCCTCTGACCTCGTCGAGCTGGTCCGCCGCAAGCTCGGGGCAACGGATGGCGTCAGCCGGCGTGAGCACCGTCGAATCAGTCAGCCGCAGTCGTCGATTCTCGGATACCCGCGGCGAGGGCTTCCAGCCGAACGCTCTTTGCCATCCTGTTGAAGATCGTCTTCTTGGGACCGCAAACGCGATCGGCGGGTGCCGCCGAACAAGCGGTCGGGCAGATGCGGTGGCTACCCGACGAGGGTGCGGGCGAGGGCGTGGATCTCCTCGACGTCGAGCACCTGGTCGTTGCGCTCGAAGAGCCGCGCGATGCAGGCGCGGTGCAGTCGAAGCTTGAGCGAGCCGATGGCGAGCCCGCCGAACGAGCGCTTTCCGTGCCGGTCCTCGCCCCGGTCGAAGGGCTCGATGCCTTCGATCCCGGACGGGGGGGTGGTGCCCGGATCGGCCAGCACTCCGAGGTCCGGATGCTCGCGCCACACCGTCTCCGGGAGGAGACGCACCCCGGCGGCCCCGGTCGCCACCGCGACCCGGCACCCGGCGAGGGCGCCCGCGAGCGACGTCTCGTCGCTCACCGCGACCGGCTCGCACGACACCTCGAACCGCTTCGCGACCCGATCGGCCGCGGCCTTCGCCCGGTCGATCGCACGTGAGCTGAGGCGCACCATCGCCCCCGCCCGTCCGAGCAGCCCCGCGATCCGCTGTCCGACCGGCCCGGTTCCCGCGAGCACGACGGCCGACTGGCCCGCGAGCGGGGTTTGGTCTCCGCCTTCGCTCTCGGCCAGCATGAGGGCGACGGCGGCGGCGGCGGTGGTGTTCGCGCCGTTGCTGTCGAGCATGACCGAGACGCGGAACCCGCCGTGGAAATGCCGGCGCACCGCGGCCAGCAGCGCTTCGCCCTCCGCGAGGTCGCTCCCCCCGATGAAGAGCGCGGAGCTCTTCTTGTGCGCGGGCCCCCGGGTGTAGATGACCCCTTCCACGGCCGGGCCGCAGCTCTGCGGGGTGACCCCTGCGAGCGAGATCAGGTGGTCCGCACCGCCGTCGTAGGCGACCACCGCGTCGAAGGTGCTCGGCCGGGCGTCGGTGTCGAGCTGAAAGAGGAGCTTCTTCATGTCGGGCGCGTGCTATGGTTGCGAGGAGAAGGGGCTCCGGCGAAGGTCCGCCGCGAGTCGCCGCCGAGTATCCACGAGGACATCCTGACGAACGCCATGATAGTGGATCAGACCATCCGCGGGTTCCTGGACGAGCTCGCATCGTCCGCCCCGACCCCGGGCGGGGGCAGCGCGGGAGCGCTCGTCGGCGCGGTCGGGGCTGCGCTCCTCGCCATGGTCGGCAACCTCACGGCCGGCAAGAAGGGCTACGAAGCGGTGGACCGCTCGATGCGCGACCTCGTGGTCGAGTCGGACCGGCTGCGGGGCGAGCTCGCGCGGCTCGCGGACGAGGACGTGCGGGTATTCGGGGAAGTGATGGCCGCGTATCGGATGCCGCGCGGGGACGACGGGGAGCGCGCCGCCCGACGGGCGGCCATCCAGGCCGCGCTCCTCGACGCCACCGAGGCACCGCTCGAGCTCGCCCGGGTCTGCGCCGAGGTCATCGATCTCGCGGCGCTGGCCGCCGAGGAAGGCAACTCGAACGTGGTGAGCGATGCGGGGGTCGGGGTGGTCGCGGCGCACGCGGCCCTTCGCGCGGCGGCGCTCAACGTCTACATCAACGCCGGCTCGATCGAGAACCGGGAGTTCGCGGACCGGGCGGTCGCCGAGCTCGAACGCCTGCTCGCGGCGGGTGCGGAGCGTACCGAGGCGGTGTTCGCGCGTGTCCGCGAGCGGATTTGACGGCGGGCGGGCGGCGTTGGCCGGCCGCGCGGCAACGGCGCGACCGCGGGGGAAAGGGCGCCGCGCGGTGCTCGCGCAATACGATCGAAACTTCGAAGGCGCGAGCGCACGGCAGCGGTTCGCCTGTGTCCAGGTCTTCCCCTGATTTGCGACGCGTTTCCCCGCCACGGAAAAGGGAGTGAACATGAGCTACATCTTCATCGCCAGCATGGACGTCGATCCCGACAAGGAAGACCTCTTCAACGAGGTCTACGATGCCGAGCACATCCCCTGCATCCTCGAGGTCCCCGGGGTGCACAGTGCGACCCGGTACACCGCCGAACCGTTCGAGGTGGAGATCGGGGGAGAGCGCAAGCGGATCGAGCCTGACGGGCCGCGCTACTCCGCCGTCTACGAGATCGACGGACCGGAGGTCCTGCTGAGCCGGGAGTGGACGGCCGCGGCCGAGACAGGGCGCTGGCCGTCCGAGGTCCGCCCCTACACCCGCAACCGCCGCCACGAGATCCGCAAGCGGATGTAAGCCGGACCGGCACTTCGCACGACCGAATCCCGATCGACCGAAGATGACGCCTCACCGATTCTAGTCGGGCGGCGGGGTCGGGATGCGTCGGCGGGGGTCGACGCGCGCGGTCTTCACCGCGTGCTCCGTGGTCTGCATGATCTCGATCGGGTACCCGGAGATGAGAACGCTCGTGCCGGGCTCCGGGATCGACTCCAGGTGTTCCAGGATGAGGCCGTTCAGGGTCCTTGGCGCGAGCGGGCCGTCGCCCGAGAGGGAGGAGCCGATGGCCCGGTCGAGGTCGCGGATGCTCGTCCCCCCATCCACGAGAAACGTCCCGTCCTGCTGCGGGTGCACGTCGGCGGTCATCGCGGTGGCGCCGGTCGCGAACTCTCCCACCACTTCTTCGACGATGTCCGCCGGCGTGACCAGGCCCTGGACGTCGCCGTACTCGTCCACCACGAGGGCCATCCGTTCCTGCCGGGACTGAAACGCGCGGAGCTGCACGTCGA
Organism: Gammaproteobacteria bacterium; assembly: GCA_965223775.1. Taxonomy (GTDB): domain Bacteria; phylum Pseudomonadota; class Gammaproteobacteria; order HK1; family HK1; genus JAJDXW01. The sequence continues at coordinate 2,130,082 of OZ245021.1, forward strand.
GCGGCGTCCCGAGGGGGGTGAAATAGGGCTCCCGGGCTGCCGCCACCAGGGCCTCGACGCTGAATTCGCCCCGCGCGATCGGACCGACCATCCGGCGGATCTGGACCACCCCTTCGATCGCGTCGACGTGACCCCGATAGATCGGCAACTGGGTGTGGGGGTTCGTGAGGATCGTCTCCGTCAGCGCCCGCTCGCCGTCATCGAGGTCGAGGCCCGCGATCTCGTTCCGCGGCACCATCACGTGGTCCACGGTGACCGTTCGCAGATCGAGCAGACCCATCAGCATGGATCGGTAGCGATCCGACATCCGAAGGCCCGCTTCGCTCACCACCGTGCGGAGCTCTTCCGCGCTCAACCGCTCCTCGCCGCCGTCGGTGACCCGCACGCGCAGCGTTCGCAGCAGCCCGTTGGACAGCCAGTTCACGGCCCGCACCAGCGGATACGCGATCCACAGCAGCGGCGCCAGCACCCTGGCCGCGGGGAACGCAAACCGTTCGGGCTGGATGGCCGCGGCGGTCTTGGGCGCGACCTCGGCGAAGATGACGATCACGACGGTGAGGGCGACCGTTGCGAGGGCGATCCCCGCCTCCCCGAACAGCTCGAGGGCGGCCCAGGTGGCGAGCGCGGATGCGAGGATGTTGACGAAGTTGTTGCCGAGGACGATGAGCCCGATGACCCGCTCCGGGTGCTCGAGCAGCCGGCGCGCCCGCTTCGCCCCCGGATGGACGCGGGCGAGGTGGCGCAGCCGGTAGCGGTTGAGGGCCATGAGCCCGGTCTCGGAGCCCGAGAAGAAGGCCGATACCACGATCAGGATCAGCAGGGACCCGATCAGCGTACCGAGAGACAGGTCGGTCATCTTTCGCGGGAGAGGAAATGACGGGTTAGGATCATCGCATGTTCGAAGCCATCAGCGAGCGGCTCTCCCGCACCCTCGGAAACCTCCGCCGCGGCGCGCGACTGACCGAGGACAACATCGGCGATGCGCTCCGCGAGGTGCGGCGCGCCCTGCTCGAGGCGGACGTCGCGCTGCCCGTCGCCCGCGAGTTCCTCGACCGGGTACGCGAACGCGCGGTCGGGCAGGAGGTGCTGAAGAGCCTGACGCCGGGCCAGGCTCTCGTCGGCGTCGTGCACGAGGAGCTCGTGCGGCTGATGGCGGCAGAGCATGGCGACTTCGCCCTCAACGTCCCGCCCCCTGCCCCGCTCCTGGTGGCGGGGCTCCAGGGCTCGGGCAAGACTACCACCTGCGCGAAGCTCGCCCGATGGCTTGGCGAAAGGCACGGGCGCAAGGCCCTGCTTGCGAGCTGCGACGTCTACCGCCCGGCCGCCATCGAGCAGCTTCGGGTGCTCGCGGCCGAAGTCGGCGCTCCGTTCTTCGAGACCGGGGAGCGCGATCCGGTGGAGATCGCCCGCGCCGCGCTCGCGGACGCCCGCCGGCGCTTCGTCGACTTCGTGATCCTCGACACCGCCGGGCGGCTGCACGTCGACGACGAGATGATGCGCGAGGCGAGCGCGATCCACGCTGCCGTATCCCCGGTCGAGACCCTGTTCGTGGCCGACGCGATGACCGGGCAGGACGCGGTGAACGTGGCGCGCGCGTTCGACGAGGCGCTCCCGCTGACGGGCGTGGTGCTCACCAAGGCGGACGGCGACGCCCGCGGCGGGGCCGCGCTCTCGGTGCGATGGGTGACCGGAAAGCCCGTCAAGTTCCTGGGCACCGGCGAGAAGCTGGACGGGCTCGAAGCGTTCCATCCCGATCGGATCGCCTCTCGCATCCTCGGCATGGGCGACGTGCTGACCCTGATCGAGGAGGCGGAGCGGAAGGTCGATCGAGACAAGGCGGAGAAGTTCGCCCGCAAGATGGGCGCGGGCAAGCGCTTCGACCTTGAGGACCTCCGCGACCAGGTGCGGCAGATGCGCGAGATGGGCGGGATGCGCAGCGTCGTGGAACGGCTCCCCGGGATGGCGCAGCTCCCGTCCGGGGCGATGGATCGGGTGGACGAGCGCGAGTTCGTTCGCACCGAGGCGGTGATCAACTCGATGACGCCGCACGAGCGCCGCCAACCGCAGGTGATCCGCGGCTCGCGGAAACGGCGGATCGCGGCCGGCTCCGGCACCACCATCCAGGACGTCAACCGCGTGCTCAAGCAGACCGATCAGATGCAGAAGATGATGCGGCGCATGCGCCGCAAGGGCGGGCTCTCGCAGATGATGGGGGGGCTCGACCCGGACGGGCTGCCGAACCCGCTGTCCGGAGTGGCGCCCCCGGGCGCCGGGCCGGGCCGGGCCGCGCGTCGAGGGGGCAAGCGCCGCCGTTTTTCCTAGCGTGCGGCGTCCCCGAGGCGTCCATCCGAGCGTTGCGGGGTGCCGGCCGAAAGGCTACACTTCCGCGCTTTCTTCGCGGCAGGGGCGGACACGCGGCCGATGGTCAAGATTCGATTGGCGAGAGCCGGGGCCAAGAAGCGGCCCTTCTACCACCTCGTGGCGGCCGACAGCCGCAGTCCTCGTGACGGGCGGTTCATCGAGCGGCTTGGTTTCTTCAATCCGATCGCGGTCGGCGGAGAGGCCCGGCTCAGGGTGAATACCGAGCGGGTCGATCACTGGGTGGCGCACGGGGCGCAGCTCACCGGACGGGCGGCGAAGCTCGTCGGCGAAGCGCGCGAGCAGCTTTCCCTGGTTCCGGAGGACGGTGCTCCGGCCGCGGAGGGCGTTCCGGCGGAGGAGAGCGCTTCGACGGAGGAGAGCGCTTCGACGGAGGAGGGCGCTTCGACGGAGGAGGGCGCTTCGACCGTGGAGGCCGCTTCGACGGAGGAGGGCGCTCCGGCCGCGGAGGGCGATTCGGCGGAGGAGGGCGCTCCGGCCGCGGAGGCCGATTCGGCGGAGGAAGGCGCTCCGACCGTGGAGGGCGATTCGGCCGAGGCGGGCGCTCCGGCCGTGGAGGGCGATTCGGCCGAAGCGGACGCGGCGGCCCCGGACTCCGGCGAGGCGCCGGTCGCGGCCGGCGCGGAAGACGCCCCCGCGGAAGACGCCCCCGCGGAAGACGCCCCCGTGGAAGACGCCCCCGTGGAAGAGGGCTCCGTGGAAGAGGGCTCCGGGCAGGCGGAGGATTCCTCCGAAGCGTCCGGGGAGCCGGCCAAGGAGCCGTAGGACCTGGCCGGTGGGCCGCCCCGCCGTAATCCCGGTGGGTACGGTCGGCCGTGCGCACGGCGTCCGGGGCTGGGTCCGGGTCCGATCCGACATGGACCCGCCGGAGGATCTCCTCCGGCACGACACATGGCTCGTCGAGCGCGCCGGTGCGTGGCGGCCGGTGGTCGTGCGCTCCGCCCGGGCGCACGGAAACGCCCTGGTTGCGCGCCTCGACGGGGTGGAGGACCGTGACGCCGCCGCGGAGCTCGCCGGAACCCGCCTGGGCCTGCCGCGCGACGCGCTGCCGGCCCTGGAAGATGGGCAGTACTACTGGGTGGACCTCATCGGTCTTGAGGTGGTGGACGAATCCGGGGAATCGCTCGGGGTGCTACGCGAAATGATCGAGACCGGCGCGAACGACGTCATGGTGATACGCCCGCGCGCTCCGTCCGCTCCCGATCGCGATCGTGATCGCGGCCGAGGGGCGGATCGGATCGTTCCCTTCCTCACCGGCGACGTGGTTCGCGACGTGGACCTCGCCGCCGGCCGCATCCAGGTGTCCTGGCCGATCGAGGACACCGAGGCGTGACCGGAGAGATGCGGCCGATGAACATCGCGGTGGTGACCCTCTTCCCCGCCATGCTCGACGCACTGCGGGCCGGCGGGGTGACCGCCCGGGCGGCGGAGCGCGGGCTGTTCCGGGTTGCGGCGTACAACCCGCGCGACTTTGCCGCCGACCGGCACCGCACCGTCGATGACCGTCCCTACGGAGGCGGGCCCGGCATGGTGCTGATGTTCGAGCCGATGTACCGGGCGATCGAGGCGGCCCGCGCCGGCCTCGGCGGCCCCGCCCGGACGGTGCTGCTGAGCCCCCAGGGCGCGCGGCTCGACCAGGACGCGGTGCGCCGCCTCGCCGGCTGCGAGCGCCTGGTGCTCGTGTGCGGGCGCTACGAGGGGGTGGACGAGCGGCTCGTCGAGGCTACCGTCGACGAAGAGATATCGCTCGGCGACTTCGTCCTGAGCGGAGGCGAGCCGGCCGTGCTCGCGCTCATCGACGCCATGGCCCGGCTCCTGCCGGGGGCCCTCGGCCACCGCGATTCGGCCACGGAGGATTCGTTCACGGACGGGCTCCTCGACTGGCCGCACTACACCCGGCCGGAGCGGCTCGGGCCGGAACACGGTGGCCGGGCGGTGCCGTCCGTGCTGCTCGGCGGCAACCACGGCGCGGTGCGCCGCTGGCGCGAGAAGCAGGCGCTCGGCCGCACGTGGCTGCGCCGGCCCGATCTGCTGCACGGCCTCGACTCCGGCCGCGAGGCGCTCCTCGAGGAATTCATCACCGAACATCGCCCGAACGGGTAGCGCCGATCTGCGCCGGCACGGCACAATCGCGCTTCCGGCGGCGAGACGCAAGAAGCAGCGAAGCAACACGGACCTTGAACCATGGCCAACATCATCGACCAAATCGAACAAGAGCAGATGGCTTCCGACATCCCGAACTTCGCTCCCGGTGATACGGTGGTCGTGCGGGTTCGAGTCCGGGAAGGTACCCGCGAGCGAGTCCAGGCGTTCGAAGGGGTGGTCATCGCGATCCGCAACCGGGGCCTCAACTCCGCCTTCACCGTCCGCAAGGTCTCCCACGGCGAAGGAGTCGAACGGGTGTTCCAGACCCACAGCCCGGCGCTCGCGGGGATCGAGGTCAAGCGCCGCGGGGCGGTGCGGCGCGCGAAGCTCTACTACCTGCGCGAACGCTCCGGCCAGTCCGCGCGGATCAAGGAGAAGCTGAAGCGCAAGTGAGCGATGCGCAAACTATCGAGGGGTTCCTCGACACGCTCTGGATGGAGCGGGGACTGAGCGAGAACACCCTCAAGGCATACCGCGCGGACCTCACCCACTTCGCTCGATTCGCGAGCGCCCGGCGGCTCGGCCTTCTCGACGTCGAGCGCGGCCATGTGCTCGACTACCTCGTGTCCATGATCGATGCGTCTCCGCGCACCACCGCGCGGCGGCTGTCGGCGCTCAGGCGCTTCTATTCGCACCAGACGAGGGCAGGGACGATCGGGCGCGATCCGATGGACCGGATCGATGCTCCCCGCCTCGGGCGTCCGCTCCCCGAAACGCTGACCGAGCCGGAGGTCGAGAGCCTGCTCGCCGCCCCCGACGTCGGGACCGCGCTCGGCTTCCGGGATCGCACCATGCTCGAGGTGCTCTACGCGACCGGGCTTCGGGTATCGGAGCTGGTCGGCCTCCAAAGCTCGTCGCTCGGCATGCGGCAGGGGCTCGTGCGAGTGACCGGGAAGGGCGGACGGGAGCGGCTCGTGCCGCTCGGCGAGGAGGCCCTCGACTGGCTGGACCGGTTCCTCCGGGGGCCGCGTTCGGAGATCCTGGACGGCCGGGTCTCGGAGGCGGTCTTCCCGAGCCGGCTGGGCGCCGCCATGACCCGCCAGGCGTTCTGGGTGCTCGTCAAGCGGTACGCGGCGAGGGCGGGGATCGTCCGGCCGGTCACCCCCCATACCCTGCGCCATGCCTTCGCCACCCACCTCCTCAACCACGGCGCGGATCTCAGGGTCATCCAGCTCCTGCTCGGCCACCGGGACATCTCGACCACCCAGATCTATACCCACGTCGCCCGCGAACGGCTCCGCGGCCTCCACGCCGAGCACCATCCTCGCGGCTGAATCATACTCGCCATCGTCTGGCCCCCGTCCGATTCGAGCGACGCATGCAGCCGCATGGCGATTGCGATGCAATCTTGCCGATCCATGAATTCGGCCGCCTGGGCCGGATTCGCGCGGATCGTCGAGTCGATCTCCTCGCGAAGCCCACCGGTCGGAGCCGGAGCCCTTGCCGTGCCGATGCGCGCGAGGAGTCGTGATGTCCCGGCGGCTCCGAGGTATCTTCGAACGGTGGCAATTACCTTGAAAATTGGACGTTGAACATCCAATTTTCAAGGTAGAATCGTCCCATGATTCCCCGGGACGCACATCTCAGGGCGGTGGAACGGCTCCTCCGGGACAACCCGGTGGTGGCCCTCCTCGGTGCCCGGCAGGTCGGAAAGACGACGCTCGCCCGGCTCCTCGCGCAGCGCCGGCGCGGGCCGACGCACTTGTTCGACCTCGAGTCGACGGCGGACGTGGCCCGTCTTGCCGATCCGTTGCTCGCCCTGTCGCCGCTGAAGGGGCTGGTGGTGCTGGACGAGGTGCAGCGCCGGCCGGAGCTGTTCCCTTCGCTTCGCGTGCTGGCCGACCGCCGACCCCGCCCGGCGCGGTTCCTGGTGCTCGGCAGCGCCTCGCCCGACCTGCTCCGCCAGAGCTCGGAGTCGCTGGCCGGGCGGATAGCGTACTACGAGCTGCCCTGCCTTTCGCTGGCGGAGGCGGGGCCGCAAAGGATCGACCAGCTCTGGTTGCGAGGCGGCTTTCCGCGTTCCTTCACGGCGCGCAGCCATGCCGAGAGCTACCGTTGGCGGCAGGACTTCGTCCGGACGTTTCTCGAACGGGATCTCTCCCAGCTCGGCATCGGGATTCCGGGTGCCACCCTGGAGCGTTTCTGGTCCATGCTCGCCCACTACCACGCCCAGGTCTGGAACGGCTCCGAGCTGGCCCGGGCGTTCGGCGTCTCGCATCACACGGTGCGGCGCTACCTCGACGTGCTGGAAGCGACGTTCATGGTGCGGGTGCTGAAGCCCTGGGCCGGCAATCTCGGCAAGCGCCAGGTCAAGGCGCCCAAGGTGTATGTTCGCGATTCCGGGCTGCTGCACCGCCTGCTGGACGTGGGAACCCGGGCCGAGCTGGAACGCCATCCCAAGTTAGGTGCGTCGTGGGAGGGCTTCGTGCTCGAGAACCTCATCCGGACCCTTGGAGTGGACGAGCGCCGGTGCCACTTCTGGGCCGCCCATTCCGGAGCCGGGATCGACCTTGTCGTGCAGCACCGCGGGCGGCTCCGGGGGTACGAGATCAAGCGCACGAGCGCGCCGGCCGCCACCCGTTCGATGCGTTCGGCGATCGCCGACCTCGACGTGCGCTCCCTCGACGTGATCCATGCCGGCGAGGAGTCCTTCCCCCTCGCAAGGGGCATCCGCGCGGTAGCCGCCTCAAGGTTGCTCCGCGACCTTTGAACCGGCCGGGGCCGGGCGGGGACGCGACGTTGACCGCGCTCCGGCCGGTGGGTAGGGTGCGGCCGAACGCAAGCAACGCGGCCCACGGCCCGGAGAACGGCGATGGAACTCGGCTACTTCATGATGCCCCTGCACCACATCGACCGGGACTACCACACGACGCTGCAGGAGGACGCGGAAGCCATCATCTTCGCCGACGAGCTCGGGTACTCCGAGGCGTGGGTCGGCGAGCACTACACGTCGGCGGTCGAGCAGATCACCTCGCCGCTCCAGTTCCTGTCGAGCCTCATCCACCGGACCCGCCAGATCACGTTCGCGACCGGGGTCATCTGCATGCCGCAGTACCACCCCGGGGTGACCGCGGGGCAGGCCGCGATGTTCGACCACATGTCGGAGGGCCGTTTCATCATGGGGGTCGGCCCGGGCGGGCTGCCGTCGGACTTCGAGCTGTTCGGGGTGATGGACGCGGACCGGAACGAGATGATGGTCGAGTCCCTCGACCACATCCTCGCCCTCTGGCAGGGGGAGCCACCGTACGACCTCAAGGGGAAGTACTGGAACATCAAGATGCCGGAGTGGACCCACCACGACATCAAGCTCGGCTACGTCGCAAAGCCGTACCAGCAGCCCCACCCGCCGATCGCGGTATCGGGGATGAGCCCCTTCTCCGGCTCGATGACCCTGGCGGGCTCGCGGGGGTACATTCCGGTCTCGGCGAACTTCATCGGCGAGTGGTCGGTGGCTTCCCACTGGCCGGCCTACCTCAAGGGCGCGAAGCAGGCCGGGCTCGGCGCCGACCAGGACCGCTGGCGCGTCGCGCGCAGCATCTACGTCGCGGAGACCGATGCCGAGGCGGAGGCGTTCGCCAAGACCCCGGGCGGCCCCTACGATTTCTACTACGAGTACCTGTGCACCATCTTCGAGCGGGCGGATCTCCGGGCCGCGTTCGTGGTCGAGAAGGACGACGATCCGAACGAGCTGACCCACGAGGCCCTGCGGGACAACCTCGTCCTCTACGGCAGCCCGGAGACGGTTGCGGCGAAGATTCTCGCCCTTCGCGAGAAGGTCGGGAACTTCGGCACGCTCCTCTACGCCGCCCACGATTGGGACGACCGGAAGGAGTGCATGAAGAACTCCATGCGGCTCATGGCCGAAGAGGTCATGCCGCGCGTGAACCGGGCCGTCGGGGCACGGGCCGCCGCGGACTGACGCGGCCGGGACGGCCCGGGACGGCAAGACCCGTCCCCGCCGCCCGGGTCCGTTCCGCCGGACCCCCGCGCCGCTACCCCGTAGTTTTCACCGATCTCCGTCGCGAGGGCGCCGGCGAGGCGTCCGCGTCCAAGGCCCCGCTGGCGTTCCGAAGCTGCCGCGGCCCCTTTCCGCCTCGTCCCGGACTCGCTCGCAGAGCCGGGGGCGTAGAATGGCGCAAGGCTGGCAGCGGCAGGAAATCGCGATGGACATTGGGGTATGGCACGCGGCCGCGGCGGCGCTCGCTTTCGGCGCGGTGCCCCCGGCGGGAAACGCCGGGGACATCCCGGCGCCGGTCGGGAGCGCGATCCGGGCTCTCGTGGGGGAGGTCGGGCCCGGCGCCGTCCGGGAGGCGCCCCTGCCGGGGTTCTATGAAGTTCGCGCGAGGGGCGAGATCGTGTACGTGAGCGCGGATGGCCTTTACCTCTTTCACGGCAACCTGTACGAGGTCGCGAAGCGGCGCAACCTTACCGAGGACGCCCGTCGCGAAGTGCGCCGGGATGTGATCGGCCGGATGGACGAGGACTCCTTCATCGTGTTCGCCCCGGCCGGCGGGACGAAGCATCGGCTGACCGTGTTCACGGACGTGGACTGCCCGTACTGCGCGAAGTTCCATCGCGAAGTGCCCGAGCTCAATGCACTCGGGGTCGAGGTGCGCTACGCGGCGTGGCCGCGGACGCCGCCCGGTACGCAGAGCCACGATCGTTCCATTTCGGTCTGGTGCGCCCGCGACCGGCGCCAGGCGATGACCGACGCAAAGGCCGGCCGCGACATTGCGGACGCCGCCTGCGAGAGCCCGGTGCAGGAGCACTACGAGACCGGAAGACGGCTCGGCGTCAGCGGAACCCCCACCCTTTTCACCGAGGACGGAACGCGCATCGGCGGCTACGTGCCCTACCGCGAGCTCGTGAACCAGCTCGCGCAGGGATAGCCGGCGCGATGCGGGTCATCGTCTTCATCCTCGCGGCCATCGCGGTGCTGGTGTGGCTCGGGGTGGAGCTGCGCGGGCGCATGCGGGACCTCTCGGTGCTCTGCTTCTGCCTCGCCGCCATTTGCGCGGTGCTGCTGGTCGGGGCGTTCTTCGGGATGTACGGAGCCTGAACACGGAGATTTGCGGAGCCTGAACATGGCAGTGGAATTTCGCACGCGACCGGACCGCTACCGTCACTGGTCCCTGGAGGTCGACGGGCCGGTTGCGATCCTGCGGCTTGACGTGGACGAGCAGGGAGGCATCGGCCCCGGCTACGAGCTCAAGCTCAACTCCTACGACCTCGGGGTGGACATCGAGCTCCACGACGCGGTGCAGCGCCTTCGCTTCGAGCACCCGGAGGTCGGTGCGGTGGTGGTCACCTCCGCCCGCGACCGGGTGTTCTCGGCCGGCGCCAACATCCGGATGCTCGGCCGGTCGGGCCATGCCGACAAGGTCAATTTCTGCAAGTTCACCAACGAGACCCGGAACGCGATCGAGGATGCTTGCGCGCATTCGGAGCAGCGCTACGTGGCGGCGCTGAACGGCGCGGCGGCGGGCGGAGGCTACGAGCTCGCCCTCGCCTGCGAGTGGATCATGCTGGTGGACGACGGTTCGAGCGCGGTGTCCCTGCCCGAGGTGCCCCTCCTCGGCGTCCTGCCCGGCACGGGCGGCCTCACGAGGGTCGTCGACAAGCGCAAGGTGCGGCGCGACCACGCCGACTTCTTCTGCACGGTGGAGGAAGGGGTGAGGGGGCGGCGCGCCCTCGACTGGCGGCTCGTCGACGAGCTCGCTCCGCGATCGCGCTTCGACGAGGCGGTCCGCGAGCGGGCGGCGGCGTTCGCGGCGGGCCGCCCGGCCGAGCGCGGGATCGCGTGGCCGGACCTCGAATGCGAGTCGGGAGCGGACGCGAGGGGGTATCGCCATCTCGAGATCGCGATCGATCGCGCGGCCCGGACCGCGGACATCGTCCTCCTCGGGCCGGAGCGCGAGCCCCCGGCCGATGCGGCCGGGATCGAGGCGCACGGAGAGGCATTCTGGCTGCTCGCGCTCGCGCGCGAGCTCGACGACGCAATCGTGTGGCTGCGCCACAACGAGCTCGAGATCGGGACGTGGCTCCTCCGCTCGCGGGGCGACCTCGCCCGGGTGCTCGCCTTCGACGCGCTCCTCGACGCCCACCGCGACCACTGGCTCGGGCGCGAGATCCGGCTGTTCTGGAAACGGATCCTGAAGCGCCTGGACGTCGTCGGCCGGAGCCAGATCGCGCTCGTCGAGCCGGGGAGCTGCTTCGGCGGCACCCTGCTCGAGCTGGTGCTCGGCGCGGACCGCGCCTACATGCTCCGGGGCGAGGGGTACGAGGAGCACGAGGAATTCGAGGAGAATCCCGCGCCGCCCGCCGAAGTGGCGCTCGGCCCCCTGAACTTCGGCGCGTACCCCGCGGTCAACGGCCTCGCCCGGCTCGCGATGCGCTATCCCGAGGAGGCGCGCATACCAGATGCAGTCCGGGACGCGGTCGGGCGCCACGTCGATGCCGAGGCGGCCGAAGCGCTTCGCATCGTGACCTTCACCCCGGACGACATCGACTGGGAGGACGAGGTGCGCGTCGCCGTCGAGGAACGGTCGAGCTTCTCTCCGGACGCCCTCGTCGGCATGGAGGCGAGCCTCCGGTTCCCGGGGCCCGAGACGATGGAATCGAAGATATTCGGGCGGCTCAGCGCGTGGCAGAATTGGATATTCCAGCGTCCCAACGCGGTGGGCGAGCGCGGCGCGCTCATGCTCTACGGGACGGGACGCGGAGCCGAGTTCGACCGCAGGAGGGTCTGACCATGGCAAGCGTCGATCTCAACCAGCGCATCCCCAACAACGTGGGGCTCGGTGACGACCGGCGCCTGCGGCGCGCGCTCGAGGCCTGGCAGCCGGCCTACGTCGAGTGGTGGAAGGAAGCGGGCCCGGTCGGGCTTCAGACGAGCGACGTGTACCTTCGCACCGCCGTCGACGTCGACACGAGCGGCTGGGCCCACTACGACTACGTGAAGATGCCGGACTACCGCTGGGGCATCTTCCTCGCCCCGCCCACGCGGGACCGGGTCATCGGGTTCGGCGACCGCAAGGGCGAGCCGGTGTGGCAGGAAGTCCCCGGCGAGCACCGCGGCGCGCTCCGGCGCATCATCACCGTGCAGGGGGATACCGAGCCCGCCTCCGTTGAGCAGCAGCGCCACCTCGGCGCGACCTGCCCTTCGCTCTACGATCTCCGCTCCCTCCTCCAGGTCAACGTGGAGGAGGGCCGACACCTCTGGGCGATGGTCTACCTGCTCCAGGCCTACTTCGGCCGCGACGGCCGGGACGAGGCCGACGCACTCCTGGAGCGGCGCTCGGGCGACCCGGACCGGCCCCGGATCCTCGGCGCCTTCAACGAGGTGACGCCCGACTGGCTCGCCTTCTTCATGTTCACCTACTTCACCGACCGGGACGGGAAGTTCCAGCTCGCCGCCCTCCAGGAGTCGGGCTTCGATCCCCTCGCCCGCACCTGCCGGTTCATGCTGAAGGAAGAGTCGTACCACATGTACGTGGGAGAATCGGGCCTCACCCGGGTGGTGCAGAGGACCGCGGACGTGCTCCGCGAAGCCCCCGGCGCGGACCCGCGGACCCTCGGGGTCATCGATCCCGAGACGTTCCAGAAGTACCTCAACTTCCACTACTCCGTGACCCTCGACCTCTTCGGGGCCGAGGTCTCCACGAACTCCGCGAACTGGTACTCGATGGGGCTCAAGGGCCGCTACCGGGAAGGGCGGATCGACGACGACCACCGCCTCGATGCCTGCGCCTATCCCATGCTGCGCCCGGCCGCGGGGGGAGGCGGCTTCGAGACGGAGGAGGCGCCCGCCCTCAACGTGCTCAACGAGCGGCTGCGCGACGACTTCATCGCCGACGTCGAGATCGGGGTGCGCAAGTGGACCCGGATCCTCCGCGAAGCCGGGGTGGACGTCGAGCTGCGGCTTCCCCACCGGGCGTTCAACCGCCAGATCGGACTCTTCCGGGACGTCCACATCACGCCGGAAGGGGAGGGGATCGGCGAGCAGGAGTGGCGGCGCCGCGAGAGCGAGTGGCTGCCGACCGCGCGCGACCGGGAGTACGTCGCGTCGCTGATGCCGAAGGCGGTGTGCGAGCCCGGCCGGTTCGCGAGCTGGATCGCGCCGCCGGAGCGCGGCGTGGACCGCAACCCGGTGGACTTCGAATACGTGCGGTTCGGCTGAGCCGCTCCGAGAGGGCCATGTACTCGACCATCGACATCTCCACCAACCCTCCCGGGGTCGACATCCCCCGCGAGTACAACGCGCGCGGGACATCGTGGACCGTCATCTCGGCACGGAGCGGGCCGGCCACACCGCCGTCATCGATGCCGCGGGAGCGTATACCTACGCCGAGCTCGCGGAGCGGATCAACCGGGCCGGCAACGCCCTCCTCGGCCTCGGGGTGCGGATGGAGAGCCGGGTCGCGATGTGCCTGCTCGACTCGGTCGACTTCCCGGCCGTCTTCCTGGGCGCAATCAGGATCGGGGCGATTCCGATCCCGCTGAACACCCTGCTGACGGCGGCCGACTACGACTACATGCTGCGCGACAGCCGCGCTCACACCCTGGTGGTGAGCGCGGAGCTCTACCCGGTCTTCGCTCCCATCCTGGGTGAGCAGTCCTGGCTCCGTGAGGTCGTGGTCGTGGGCGGCGAGGGCAAGGGCGACGGCGGCGGTGGCGGCGAGGGCGGCGGCGAGGCGCCGGGCGCCCATCGTCTCGGGGATCTGCTCGCCGCGGCCGGAATGGGTCTCGAGCCGGCGCCCACCACCTCGGACGACGTCGCTTTCTGGCTCTATACGTCCGGTACGACCGGCGCCCCCAAGGGGGCGATGCACCTGCATCGCCACCTCGTCCATACGGTGGCCGGCTACGGGCTCGCGGTGCTCGGAGTCGGTCCGGACGACGTCGTCTTCTCCGCCGCCAAGCTGTTCTTCGCCTACGGGCTGGGGAATGCCCTGACGATACCGCTCTACGCCGGCGCGACGGCGGTCCTGTACCCGGGGCGTCCGACCCCGGATGCGGTGATGAAGGTGCTGCGCGAGCGGCAGCCGACCCTGTTCTTCGGCGTGCCGACCCTCTACGGCAATATCCTCGCCGACCCCGCGAACGACGGGGCGGCCGGCTCTCCCCGCCTTCGCCGCTGCATTTCGGCCGGCGAGCCCCTCCCGGTCGGGGTCGCGCGGGCATGGGAAGAACGGTTCGGGATCGCCCCCCTGGACGGGATCGGCACCACCGAGATGCTCCACGTGTTCCTCACCAACCGTCCCGGCGACCATCGCTACGGGACGACGGGGCGCGAGCCGGTCCCGGGGTACGAGGTCAAGCTCGCCGGCGAGGACGGTGAACCGGTCCCGCCGGGAGCGATCGGCGAGCTCTGCGTGCGCGGCACGACCGCGGCCGTCGCCTACTGGAACCAGCGCGAGAAGAGCCTTCAGTCCTTTCACGGCCCCTGGACCCGGACCGGCGACAAGTACCGCCGGGACGAGGACGGCTACTACGTGTGCGCCGGGCGCACGGACGACATGCTCAAGGTCGGCGGGATCTGGGTGTCGCCGTTCGAGGTAGAGGGTGCGCTCATCGATCACGAGGGGGTGCTCGAAGCGGCGGTGGTGGGAGAGAAGGACGAGAACGACCTCGTCAAGCCCAAGGCGTTCGTCGTGCTGACGGACCCCGGCCGCGCTTCACCGGAGCTTGCCGAGGAGCTGCAGCGCTTCGTCAAGGGACGCCTCGCCTCCTACAAGTACCCGCGATGGATCGAGTTCACCGGCGAGCTGCCAAAGACGGCAACCGGCAAGATCAAGCGCTACCAGTTGCGGGCGTGATCGAAACGGGCCTCCTCGGCGCGGCGGGCGGCCGTCTCGAGTACGCCCGTTGGGGCGCGGGAGCGCGCGGGGGCCCGCCGCTCGTCCTGCTCCACGAAGGCCTTGGCTGCGTGAGCATGTGGCGGGACTGGCCGGGCGATCTCGCACGGCGGACCGGCCGCGAGGTCTTCGCATACAGCCGCTTCGGCTACGGCGAGTCGAGCCCGGCCGAGCTTCCGCGGCCGCTCGACTTCATGCACCGCGAGGCGCGGGAGGTCCTTCCCCGGGTGATCGAGGCAGCGGGCATCGACGAGGCGCCGGTCCTGGTCGGGCACAGCGACGGCGGGACCATCGCCCTGCTGTGCGCCGCGTTCGGGGAGGTTCCGCTCGCCGCGGTGGTGACCCTCGCCGCGCATGCGTTCAACGAGCCGCGCTGCATCGAGGGGATCGAGGCGGCGCGGGAGGCGTTCCGTCATGGGAAGCTTCGCGAGCGGCTCGCCCGGCACCACGGCGAACGCACCGACGACGCCTTCCGGGGCTGGTGCGACGCCTGGCTCGATCCGAGGTTCGAGCGCTGGAGCATCGAGGAGGAGGTCGCGCGGGTGAACGTGCCGCTGCTCATCGTGCAGGGCTGCGACGACGCCTACGGGACCCTGCGCCAGGTCGAAGTCATCGCGGACCGGGTCGCCGGACCCTGCCGGACCCTGGTACTGGACGATTGCGGTCATTCTCCCCACCGGGACCGGACGCGGGCGACGACCGAGGCGATCGTCCGCTTCGTCGAAGGTCCGGGGCAGTAGCGGCGGACCGGCGGACCGGCGATGCGGACCCTGTACACGATCGTCCTCTACGCGATGATGCCGTACGTCTGGCTGCGCCTCGTGTGGCGGGCGCGGCGGGACCGGGGCTATCTTCGGCACGTCGGCGAACGGTTCGGGTTCGGCCCTTGCGCCGGCAAGGGGGGGATCCTGGTGCACGCGGTGTCGGTCGGCGAGGTCCAGGCCGCCCTTCCCCTGCTCGACGTCATGCTGGAGGAGGGCCGCGGGCCGGTCCTGCTCACCACGAGCACCCCGTCCGGGCGCCGGCGGGGCGAGTCCCTGTTCGCCGGGCGGGTGGCGCAACGCTACCTTCCGTGGGACCTGCCGGGGGCGATACGGCGGTTCCTCGCCCGCACCGCCCCGCGCGCGGTCATCGTGCTCGAGACGGAGCTCTGGCCCAACCTCATCCACGCCTGCACGGAGCGGTCGATTCCGCTCGTCTACGTCAACGCCCGGCTCTCGGAGCGGTCCGCGGCCGGCTACCGCCGTTTCCGGGGCCTGTTCGCACCGGCCCTCGCCCGAATCAATGCGATTGCGGCCCAGACCCGGGAGGACGCGGCACGGCTCGTCGCGACCGGGGCGCGCCCGGAACGGGTGGTGGTGACCGGGAATACGAAGCTCGATGTCGCGGTGCCGACGGCAATCCGCGAGAGCGGGCAGCTCCTGCGGCACCGGATCGGGGCGAGCCGCCGGGTCTGGATCGCGGCGAGCACCCACGAGGGCGAGGAGGAGATGGTGCTCGACGCGCTCTCCCGGGTGCGCGAGGAAGTGACCGGGTGCCGCCTAATCCTGGTGCCGAGGCACGTGGAGCGGGCGGGCCGCGTCGCGTCCCTCGTCCGGCGTCGCGGTTACTCGGTGTCGCTCCGGACCAATGGTTTCGACGAGTCCGCTGACGTCCTGCTCGGCGATACGATGGGAGAGCTGCCCGTCTTCTACGCCGCATCCGACCTTGCGTTCGTCGGCGGGAGTCTCGTCGACATCGGGGGGCACAATCTCCTGGAGCCGGCCGTGCTCGGCATTCCCGCGCTCGCCGGTCCCCACACGCGCAACTTCGCGGACCTCACCGCCTCGCTCCAGGCGGTCGGAGCGGTGCGGTTGGTATACGGAGCGGCAGACCTCGCCGGCACCGTCGTCGAGCTCCTGCGGGACCCGAATCAGCGCCACCGGATGGGGGAGGAGGGCAGGGGGTTCGTGCTCTCGAACCGCGGCGCCCGGGAACGGACCATGGCCGTCATCGATCGGCTGCTCGAGGCGTCGGCCTGAAGGGCGGGAGGACTCCATGCACACGCTCGTTCTGCTCCGCCACGGCGAGAGCACCTGGAACCTCGCCAACCGTTTCTCGGGGTGGACCGACGTGGACCTGACGGAAGCCGGCCGGGCCCAGGCGCGGGCGGCCGGGGCGCGGCTTCGCGACGGCGGGTTCGAGTTCGACGTGGCCTATACGTCGGTGCTCAAGCGCGCGATCCGCACCCTCTGGATCGCGCTCGACGAGATGGACCGGATGTGGGTCCCGGTGCAGCGCGACTGGCGCCTGAACGAACGCCACTATGGCGCCCTGCAGGGGCTGAACAAGGCGCAGACGGCGGCCCGCTACGGCGAGGACCAGGTCCTGCGGTGGCGCCGAAGCTACGACGAGCCGCCGCCCGCGCTCGATTCGGACGACGAGCGGCACCCGGCGAGGGATGCGCGATACGCCGGGGTCCCGAACCTGCCCCGCACCGAGTGCCTCAAGGACACCGTGGAACGCATGATGCCGCTCTGGGACGGCACGATCGCGCCGCGGGTTCGGGCCGGGGAGCGGGTCCTGGTGTGTGCGCACGGCAATTCGCTGCGCGCCCTCGTGAAGCACCTCGGGGGGATTTCGGAGAAGGAGATTCTCGGGGTGAACATTCCGACCGGGGTGCCGCTCGTGTACGAGCTCGATGCCGGGCTTCGCGAGCTCGGACACCGCTACCTCGGCGATCCGGCCGAGGTCGAGGCGGCCATGCGGTCGGTCGCGGAGCAGGGGAGGGCGGCGAGGTGACGGACCCGAGGGGCGAGATGGTGCCGGAGGTGACGGGCGAGGTGCCGGAAGTGACGGGCGCGGTGCCGGAGGTGACGGGCGCGGTGCCGGAGGTGACCTTCGAGGAGTTCCAGCGGATCCGGATCCATGCCGGCACCGTCGTCGAGGCGGCTTCGAACCCGCGGGCGAGGGTCCCCGCCTACGTCCTGCGGATCGACTTCGGCCCGCTCGGGATGCGGACGACCTCGGCCCAGCTCACCCGGAACTACACGCCCGAAGAGCTTGTCGGCCGCCAGGTGGTGGCCGTGCTGAACTTCCCGTCGAAGCGGATCGCGGGGATCAAGTCCGAGGTCCTGGTGCTCGGCACCGTGAGCGACGAGGAAGGCGTGGTCCTCCTCCACCCGACGTTCCCGGTCGCGAACGGCACCCTCGTCGCCTGACCGGCACCCCTGGCCTGACCGGCACCCTTTCGGCGAAAGGGTCGCGCGGCGCTTGGCGTCCCGCAACGAGTGCGAGGCAGCCGCCGTTCACCGGCGCCCGCGCGGGTGATGGGGCGGCGGGTCTGAGAGCGCTTCGAACTTCGGTGAGATCGGGCAGCTCACCGGCAATCGCAGGGCACATCGGCGAGAATCCCCGGGGTGGGATCGCGCATGCATTCTGGCCCGCTGCCCCGGCGTAGCCGGCGCCCGCAGGCGCTGCGTCCGCGGGGCGCACCGGCTACATCGGTGACATTCGGCAAGGGGAGGAGGGGCCGCCGGACGGGGCCGCCTACCATCGCACGGTCAGCCGGAACTGCACCCCGTGCTCGGGCGCATCGTCGTTCGCCGGCTCGCTGCGCGTGCCGTCGAGGCTCATCGCGAGGTGCGGCGCGAGCGACCCACGCGCGCCCGCGCGCCATGTCCGGTTGCCCGAGTCCTCGTGCGCGACGAGGGTGCGCGCGTTCGCCTCCACCGTCAGCCCCGAGCCCACGTCGGCAAAGCGGATGCGCCCGCCGACCTCGACCCCGGTGCCGGTCTCCGCGTCGCCGCCGTCGTGCCGCAGGCCCAGGTCCAGCGCGACCCATTGAGCGGTTCCGTTGCTTGCGAAGAGTCGCTGTGCCACGATGCGTCAACAAATTCGGAGACTGCCATGGCCGTTCCGGAAGAGCGCAACAAAATGCCGCCGAACGATCCGAAGGCCGCGGGAAACCGGCTGACGCGGGCGGGCTTGTCCCCGACCGTGGAAAAAATGTTCGGTGCCCTCGTCGACAGATCCGACGAGTCCAGGGAGGACACGTCTTCGGAGTCGGAAGCACTGCGTACGAAGCGGCTCGGTGCCGCCTGACCTTCATGCCCGTCTTCGGCGCGGTGAGACTTTCGGCGTGCTGTTCGATGCCAATGTTCTACTCGATGTCTTCCTCCAGAGGGCGAACGCGTATCCGGCAGCGCGCGCCCTGACCTTCGCCGAATCCGATGCCGTCAAAGGCTATGTGTGCGCATCCGCCTTCGGCGTGATCTGCCACCATGGTGCGGCGTCCGGACCTGGCAGAAGCGGGCGCGAACGGCGACTTGCGGACGAAATCATGCGGTTTCTTCAAGTTCTGCCCTTGATGGAGGAAGTGCTTACCGCCGCCCTGGGTTACGAACTCCTGTCCTTCGAAGACGCACAGGTTGCGGCTGCGGGCGACCTCGCGGGCGTCGACGCGATACTCACCAACGATGGCGACTTCATCCGGGGGCACGACTCTGCATGCACGCCACGGGACTTGATCTTCGGTCTCGAAGAGCATTTGGGCGGCCAATACACGTGCCGCGTCGTCAGGATCTCTTCGGAAGGAGCCTTCCGCGTCGAGATTTCGGGCCCTGCGGGTGGTTGGCGTCAGACATTGCCGCTGGCAGGCTTCCCCTCCCAGGAAGAGGCGGAGCGTGTTGCGGGGATATGGCAAGAAGAATGATGCGTCACGGCTTTCCGCCAGCCGCAAACAGCCCCAGCACCGACAGCACCGCCGATCCGACTGTTTCCGGATCCAGGTCATCCCGGCCGGGATTCAACGCAGCAATCCGTTGGGTTTCCCTCTCCGCGATCCTCATCGCGGTTTCAAGGCTCATGTTCACTTCGACCGTCACGCACGACTCGCTGGGACTGCCCATGTGAACAATCCACCGATTCTCCCCAACGCTCTCGACTGTTGCCATTCGAACGGACTCTGATTCGACGCCTGCTAACGGTAGAGTTCGGGCGTTCCTGATGTCAACCGGTGAGCCCCGACGGTGAATTCTCGGGCCGTTTTCGCCGAAGTTGCCGCACGGCACGGAGCAACGGCAGGGAGGAACGCGGTGGAAGTCGAAGCAGACGCCGCGGCGGTAGGCCACGAGAGCGCACCGGCATCTGCGGTGAGCCTGCGCGGGGCGCCGTTCTCGGCTTGGCCGGGCTCGGAGAAGTCGCCGTCCCTGAAACAGCTCCCCGGCAGGCCGAAGCGGATCTCGACGGTGAACGCCGACGGCCATGACCCCGTGCCGCCGCCCGGCACCGGCTGCGACGTAACGGACATCGCGCCGGAGGATGTGCGGCGCCCGCCGGCGTTGCGGGGGCCTCAGGGCCCCCGCGCGCCCCACGCCCCCTACCAGCGCAAGACCCCGCGCAGCATCAGCCCGTGCTGAGGCGGCTCGTCGTCGTTGCCCGACTCGCGGCGGGTCCCTTCGAGGCCGAACGTCACGTCCGGCGCCACGTTCCAGCGCGCGCCGAGGCGCCACGCCCGCCCGCTACCGGCGAGCGAGAGGCCCGCATAGGGCGTCGCCAACCCGAGACCCCGTGGCGCCCCGAGGCCATAGCCGAGCTCGCCCTCCAGACGGCTCTCCGCCTCGAACTCCCCGCCGGGCGCGAGGCCCGCCGCGTCGCGCGCCGACCACAGCCGGTCCACGCCGCTCGACGGCGTGCCCCACACCGGCGCGAGCACGAGCGAGAGGCCCCGCCCCGAGGCGCCGGGGTCGAGCCGCACCGAGCCGCCCGCGCCCCACTCCCGGTAGCCCGAGCGGTCGCGGCGCTCGGCGCTCGGCGCTCGGCGCTCGGCGCTCGGCGCTCGGCGCTCGGCGCTCGGCGCTCGGCGCTCGGCGCTCGGCGCTCGGCGCTCGGCGCTCGGCGCTCGGCGCTCGGCGCTCGGCGCTCGGCGCTCGGCGCTCGGCGCTCGGCGCTCGGCGCTCGGCGCTCGGCGCTCGGCGCTCGGCGCTCGGCGCTCGGCGCTCGGCGCTCGGCGCTCGGCGCTCGGCGCTCTCAATTAAGGTTAAGGTTGAACAGACAGCTTCCCACCACTTCGCACAAATCAAGTCCATCGTCGAACCTCCTCTCGCACCCGCGCGGTCCGAACGGCGCCCCATGGCCTGTCCACGAGTCGTTGCGCTGCGGCCGCTCTTGGTGGGATAAGACAGGACATGTGCGGCCATGTCAAGACTGTGTGAATCTAACCTGCTGTAGATAAATATTTATTATCTATATGACAAAATATTCGTTATCAAATGCACCACACACCGGCGCGGCCTTGCTCCACGGCCCGGGCGCCCGCCGGGCCTGCGCCGCGCTCAAATCGGGACCATTCCGTCGAAGCGGCGGGGCGCCGGCGGCGCCCCGTCCTTCGCCGCGCCGGGCGCGGCGGGTCGGCGGCCCAGCCAGTCGAGGGGGGCTGGCCGGACCGGCTTTCCCGGACCGGTCACCGGCTCCGTCCGGCCGCGCGGCGCGGGCGGCGGTTCCCACTCATGCGAGCGGTCCCGCTGGCGGGCGAGGCCGGCTGTCCCGGGCCGATCCCGGCCCCGTCCGCCAGCGGCGGGGGCGCGGCCCGGTAGCCCATCGCGTGGGCGATGGCGGCGGCGGCGCCGCGGTGAGAAAATGGCGGCCGCGGAAGTGGAGAAGCAACAGGCATGGCAACCAGACCATGGCGGCGCCTTGCGCCACCGGACCCGGAAGAGCCGGATCCGGCCGACCCGGAACTCGAAGCCAATCTGCGCGCCCGACGGGCCGCCCAGGGCAGGGAATCGCGAAACCACGTCGAGGAACGCCCGACAGAAATCTGGACCCGCGAGCGCCAACGCCGGTTCGCAATCGAGACCGGTGAGATCGAAGGCATCTATCGGCTGCGACGCGAGTCAAAGGAGCGACTTGCCCGCGGACCGCAGGGAGTGCGAACGCACGATGCGCGCGTGGTACGCCGAGACCTGGTACCCGCGGCCGGATCCGGCGGATCTCCACGAAGGCGAGGCGCAGCTTCAATACCTGCGCGTCAAGGCCCTCGGGTGCCGAAGAGCCGCGGACGCCTGCAGGCTTGCCGGCAAGGACCGCTGGCATGCGCTCATGCGGTGCCTGGTCATTGTCCGCAAGCGGTGAAGACGAGAGGCGCCGCGGAACCTCCGCGACCTCCACCTTGCATGCAGATGGCTACCTTCACGGGTTGGCTTGGCTCCCAACTCGCCCATCCGCCACAAATCACCGAGCGAATATTCCTTGAGCCAATGGCCAGGTCGGGTGGAGTCGAGTCGGCGCAACGTCGTTCCTGCGCCAACCCGCTCGAAGAGGCGCCCGCCGAGCCGGCGCTCGATGCGCTCGATGACGCGGGTGAGCGCGGGCTGGGTCATGGCCAGCCTGTCGGCGGCCAGGGTGATGGTGCCCGCCTCGGCGACGGCGAGGAAGCGCGCGATGTCGCTCTTCTTGTCGAGCATTGCGCCGTTCCCTACGGAAATGGGGCGGCCGGCCGCATGTCCTGTTCCCTTGCATTCGGAGCAACCGCCCCCGTCATTTGAACCGCTCCTGGGCGTTCGATACCTGCCCGCGTGCGCCGTTCCATGGGAGGGTCTGTCGTACAGGCGACACGGCGGCCGGGCGGTCGGGAATGCGGGTGCGGGGACGCGCGAGGCGCATGCGCGGCGGGCGCGGGGCGCTCGCTTTTGCGGGCGGAATCGTGTTACCTAGCCCTGAAATCCTCGCCAGCCTTCTCGGTTGGTGAGGTTTCCGGGCAAAGCTGCGGTTTCTCGTGGTGCGAGACCGGGACTGGGGATGAACGACGCCTACCTCACCCGCCGTCAGGCGGATGTGCTCGCCTGGCTCGAGGAGCACCGGCTCCGGGGCGGGCGCCCGCCGACCCTCGACGAGATCTGCCGCGGGCTTCGGCTCCGCTCCCGCGGCTCGCTCCACAAGCACGTGCACGCGCTCATCGAGGCGGGCCTCGTCGAGCCGGTGCGGGGCAGGCGGCGGGGGGTGCGCCTGCGAGAGGATTCAGGCGCGGGGAGTGTCCCGCTTGCGGGCACCATCGCGGCCGGCCGGCCGATCGAGGCGGTCGAGGTCCCCGAGAGCTTCGAGGTGCCCGCCCTGCTGCGGGGGGATCGCCCGTGCTTCGCGCTGCGGGTGCGGGGCGATTCGATGATCGAGGACGGGATCCTCGACGGCGACATCGTGATCGTCGAGCGCCGCGAGGAGGCGCGCGACGGGGAGATCGTGGTCGCGGTGGTCGACGGGGCGGAGGCCACCCTCAAGCGGCTCCGCACCCTGGAGGGGCCGCCGCCCGCCATCGAGCTCCGGCCCGCCCACCCGCACATGGAGGCCCTGCGCTATGCGCCGGATCGGGTGCGGGTGACGGGGGTGGTGACCGGTCAGATGCGAAGCTATCGCGCTACTCGAGCCACTCGTTGATGCCCTTGCGGTCGGCCGGCACCAGGGTGCTGCCCGCCGCCTGGCGCGGCACGAGTGCGTTCAGGATGCGGTCGTAGCGCGCGCTACTCGAGCCACTCGTTGACCGCCTCGAGGTCGGCCGGGACGAGGGTGCCTGCCGCCTGCCGCAGCTTGAGCGCGTTCCGGATGTAGTCGTAGCGGGCGGCCGCGAGGTCGTTCTGCGCCTGGAAGAGATCCCGCTGGGCATCGAGCACGTCGACGGACGTTCGGGTGCCGACCTGGAATCCCGCGTCGACCGCGTCGAGCGCGCTCTGGCTCGATATCACGGCCTGACTGAGCGCCCCGACCCGGGCGATGGCGGACTCGACCCCGAGGTACGCCTGGCGGGTCAGTCGGACCGCGTTCCGGCGGGCTCGCTCCTGCGTGTGCATCGTCTCGCGGTGGCCGGCACGGGCTTTCCGGGTCTCGGCCGAGACCCGGCCGCCGGTGTAGAGCGGCCACTGGAGCCGGAGGCCGACCGAGGCCGACATCGTCTCCGATTCGCCGGGCATCCGGTTCCTGTCGCTCGCCCCCGCCTGGCCGACGAGATCGATCGTCGGCTCGTCGCCGGCGCCGGCCAGCCGGATCTCTTCCTTGGCGATGGCGACCGCGAAGCTCGCCGACTGCACCAGCAGGTTGCGCTCGAGTGCGGTGCGCGTCCATTCATCGATATCGGCCGGGTCCGGGACCAGGAGGGGGAGGTCATCCCCGAGGGCCGCGAGCGCCTCCGGGTATTCCCCGATGATCTCGCGCATGGCCTCGCGCGCGTTGTCGAGGGCGTTCTTGGCTTCGATCTCCCGCGCGGACGCGAGGTCGAAGCGTGACTTCGCCTCCTCGACGTCCGTGATCGCGATGAGGCCGACCTCGAAACGCTGCTGCGCCTGCCGGAGCTGCTGGCCGATGGCTCCGCGGTTGGTCTGCGCGAAGCGGTAGTCGTCGCTCGCCTCGAGCACCCCGAAATATCGCTCCGCAACCCGATCGATGAGATCCTGGGTCCTCTCCGCGTAGTCGGTCTCCGCCTTCTCCTCCCTCGTCCGGGCCTGCCCGAGGCGGATGTTCCGGTCGAGGCGGTACAGCGGCTGGCTCACTTCGAGCGAGAGGGTGAGAGTCGAGAAGGTATCCGAGCTCGAAGCCTCTCCATCGACGTCGTCGGTTTCCATTTTCGCCGAGCCCCCGAACGAGACGCTCGGACGCAGCCCCGCCTGCGCGATCGCGACCAATTCGAGCGCTGCGTCGCGCGCGGCCCCCGCCGCCTGGAACTCGGCGTCGTTCTCCACCGCGAGCCGGTATGCCCCGGCGAGGTCGAGGGGCTCCGCGGCCGCGGTGACGGAGGCGCCCGCAACGAGAGCGGCGGCCCCCGCCGAGACCAGGAAGGTGATGCCGGAACGCTTGTTCATGCCGTGTCCTCTGGGATTCAGGCTCAGAATGTCGGATCGGGTTCAGAATTCGAACTGGTTGGGGCGCTTCGCGCCGGCGAGCGGCGGCAGGACGGTCTCGAAGAGGCTCTCCGTCGCCCAGTCGCCCGCCCCCGTGCGGGTGAGGAGGAGGGCTTCCATCGCGGGCGCCTCGCCCACCACCACGAACAGCCGCCCGCCCGGCTTGAGCTGGTGCACGAACGAGTCGTCCAGCACCGGGAGCGACCCGGTGACCGCGATCGCGTCGTAGGGCGCGGCCGCCTCCCAGCCCCGCACCGCATCGCCCTCGATGACCTCGACGTTGCCGTAGTCCGCGAGGTTTCGCTCCGCCTGCGCCCGGCGCTCCCCGGAGATCTCCACGGTGGTCACCCGGCGCGCGAGCCCCGCCGCGAGGGCCGCGAGGAAGCCGCTGCCCGTTCCGACTTCCAGCACGTGGTCTCCCGGGGCGAGGGCAAGGGCCTGCAGCAGGCGGGCTTCCTCGCGGGGCGGCATCATGACGTCCCCGCCGCCGAGGGGTATTCTCGTGTCGGCGTAGGCGAGACGGAGGTAGTCCTCCGGCACGAATCGCTCGCGGGGAATCGCGGACAGCCGATCGAGCACCGTCTGGTCCAGCACCTCCCAGGTCCGGACCTGCTGCTCGACCATGTTGAACCGTGCCGTCTCGAAGTCCATCCCGCTGCTCTCCACGCGCCCTGAACCTATACGCGACGTTGGGCCGAAACACAAAGGCGGACTCGATGAACCACCTCGCCCACGCCCTGCTGGCCGCCGAAGCCCCCCTGTTGCTCGCCGGCAACCTGGCCGGTGATTTTGTCAAAGGTCGGCTCGATCGTCTCCCCCCCACGCCTCTCATGGCCGGAATTCGGATGCATCGCCGAATCGATGCCTACACCGACCGGCATCCGGTCTGGAAGCGCAGCCGCCGCCGGGTGGCGCCGCGCCGGGTCTCGGGGGTGATCGTGGACATCGCCTACGACCACTTCCTCGCGAGACACTTCGACCGTTACTGCGACGTCCCACTGGAGGCGTTCGCCGGCCGAACCTACCGGATCCTCCTCGATCACCAGGCGCTCCTGCCGCAGCGCCTGCGCGAGATCCTGCCGCGCATCGTGGCCGAGGACTGGCTCGTGTCCTATCGCTGGCTCGACGGCGTGGATCGTACGTTCAGCCGGCTCGCGCGGCGAGTGCCGAATCTGGCGGGGGGGACGGAGCAGATCCGGGCCCACTACCGGTCGCTCGAAGCCGACTTCCTCGAATTCTACCCCCTGCTCGCGGGGTTCGCGGCCGGGCTGCCGCGCCGTTAGAATCGCGCCCCCATGGCACGCCCCTCCGACACTGCCGCTGCCCCGCCGGCCGACTTCATCCGCCGCATCGTGGCCGCCGATCTGGCGGAGAACGGCGGGCGGGCGGTGACCCGGTTCCCCCCCGAGCCGAACGGCTATCTCCACATCGGCCACGCGAAGTCGATGTGCCTCAACTTCGGGGTCGCGGGCGAGACCGGCGGTCTTTGCCGCCTTCGCTTCGACGACACCAACCCGCTCAGGGAGAGCCGGGAGTTCGCGGAAGCGATCAAGGACGACGTACGCTGGCTCGGCTTCGGATGGGAGGGCGACCCGCGGCACGCTTCGGACTACTTCGAGGAGATGTACGGCTACGCACGCGATCTCGTTCGCTCCGGTCTCGCCTACGTGGACAGCCAGTCGGCGGCCGAGATCCGCGACACCCGCGGAACCCTCACCCGCCCGGGGAAGGAGAGTCCATGGCGGAACCGCCCCTGCGAGGAGAGCGTCGATCTCTTCGCGAGGATGCGAAGCGGGGAGTTTCCCGACGGGGCGCACGTGCTGCGCGCCCGGATCGACATGGCGTCCGGCAACCTCAACCTGCGCGATCCGGTGCTGTACCGCATCCGGCACGCGACCCACCCCCATACCGGCGATGCCTGGTGCATCTACCCCACGTACGACATCGCCCAGGTGCTCTCGGACGCGATCGAAGGGGTTACGCATTCCCTGTGCACCCTCGAGTTCGAGGATCACCGGCCGCTCTACGAGTGGATCCTGGACCATTGCTTCGCACTTCGCGCCGCTCCGTCCGGCCGGCCTCGCCAGATCGAGTTCGCCCGGCTCAACCTCGAGCACACCGTGATGAGCAAGCGCCGCCTGGCCGAGCTCGTCGAGGAGGGACACGTGGACGGCTGGAACGACCCGCGCATGCCGACCCTGCGCGGCATGCGCCGGCGCGGCTATCCGCCGGCCGCGATCCGCGACTTCTGCGAACGGGTCGGCATCACCCGGAAGGCGAGCCGCACCGAGATGGGTCTCCTGGAACGGTGCGTCCGGGACGAGCTCGACCGGAGCGCACCGAGGGTGATGGCCGTGCTGCGCCCGCTCCGGCTCGTCATCGACAACTATCCCGAAGGCGAGGTCGAGGAGCTCGATGCCCTCAACCATCCCCGCGACCCCGGCGCCGGCGCCCGCAAGGTGCCCTTCGGCCGCGAGCTCTTCGTCGAACGCGACGACTTCATGGCGGAGCCCGCCCCGGGATTCCGCCGCCTCGCCCCGGGACGGGAGGTACGGCTTCGCTACGGCTACATCGTGCGCTGCGAATCGTTCGAGACCGACCCCGCGACGGGCGCGGTCTCGGCCGTCCGGTGCACCTACGATCCGGCCACCCGCGGCGGCCAGGCGCCGGATGGAAGAAAGGTGCGCGGCACCATCCACTGGGTCTCGGCCGACCGCGCGGAGACCGCGGTCCTCAGGCTTTACGACCGGCTGTTCCTGGTTTCCGAGCCTTCCGGACCGCAGGACCTCAACCCCCGGTCGCTCGAGGCGGTCGAGGACGCGCGGATCGAGCCTTCGCTCGGCGCCGCGCGGCCCGGCGAACGTTTCCAGTTCGAGCGGCTCGGGTATTTCTGCCGCGACGAGGACCTCGGATTCAACCGGACCGTGACCCTGCGCGACGGCTGGGCACGGAAGCGGGACGGCTGAGCCCGAACGAGTCGAGGCGCGGTCGCCGCTGCGCGGCCGGGTCCCGGCGAATGCGCAACCCCCGATGAAGTCCGAGCACCTCCACGCCTGCCGCCGACTTCCCGGGAGCGCGGGCAAGCCGGAAGGCTCCACGCGGGCAAGATGCCCGCGCTCCCAGGAGCAAATCCCCCGCGAGCGCGCAGGAAGTGCGCCGCCCGGGAGCGCGGGCTTCCAGCCCGCGCCGCGCCGATGAAGCCCGAGCATCTCTACGCCTATCGCTACTGGAAGTGGCGGGTGCTCGGGGGGTTCTGCGTCTTCTATTGCGTCAACTATCTCGGGCGGTTCAACTTCAGCCTCATCCAGCCGCAGGTCATCGAGGACCTCGGGATCACCGCGGCCGATACCGGCTTCGTCAACTCGTGCATGTTCTGGGGGTTCGCGCTCGGCGACCTCGTGCACGGGCGCCTCGGGGAGCGGTTCGGCTACCGGCGGATGGTTCTCCTCGGGGCGCTCGCCACGGGAGCGTTCAACGTGGTGGCGAGCTTCGGGGACGACGTGGCGTCGCTCGCGATCCCGTGGGCGGTGGTGGGGTTCGTGAACGCCGCGACGTGGGCCCCCGCCATCGGCCTCATCGCCCAGTGGTGGTCGCGCCGCGAGCGCGGGCGGGCGCTCGGCTGGGTGCTCACCGCGGCCGGCATCGCCCTGCTCCTGGTGTGGGTCGTCAGCCCCGCGGTCGCCGCCGCGTGGGGCTGGCGGGCGGCGCTTCGCTATCCGCCGCTGATCATCTCCCTCCTCGGCATCGCGTTCTGGTTCGTGGCCCGGGATCGGCCGGCCGACGTGGGCCTTCCCGCCTACTCCGAGGAGGACCAGGTCTCGCGCGACGCGGAGAGCGCGGCGGAGGGCCGTGCCCACGGCCTCACCGCCTATGTCCATCTCCTCTCGAACTGGCGCTTCTTCGTGGCCTGCCAGGTGAAGGGGCTCGACAACGTGGTGCGCTACGGCATCGTCTCGTGGGCGCCGGTCTACTACGTCGTGGTCGGGGGATTCGATCTCGCCACGATGGCCTGGATCACGTTCGCCTACCCGGTGGGCTACCTGTTCGCGCCGCTCGTCGGCGGCACGGTCTCGGACCGGGTGTTCCGGAGCAACCGGTCGATCATGGTGGCGATCGCGGGAGCGGGGAGCGGGGTGATGATGCTGTGCATCGCGGTGAGTCCGGCCGGGCACGCGCCGCTCGCGGTCGCGCTCCTCTTCCTCGGCGGGTTCACCGTGAACCTGTCGCCGGTGGCGGCGCTCGCGGTGGATCTCGCGGGAAGGCGCCTCGCCGGTACCGCGTCCGGGCTGCTCGACGCCCACGGCTACGCCTATGGCGCGCTACAGGCGTGGCTCTTCGGCCTGCTGGCGGTCTCCAGCCCCCACGGCTGGTTCTGGGTGTTCGTGGCGATGGGCCTCAGCCGCTTCGTCGCGGTTGCCGCGATCTGGCGCGTCCGGGCCTGAGCGGCTCCGGCCGGAGGGATCGGCGAAGCGGTCGTTGAGCCGCTGCACGTAGCGGCCGGTTTCCTCGAGGACGCTCGCGACCTTCTGCCTCGCCCCGCCTCTCCAGCCGGCCGGCGCGGCGATCCACATCGTGCGCCACGCCGCGGTGCCGTGCTCGAAGGCCCGCGCGAGCCAGTCGGCGTCGATGGGAGAATCCGCCGCACCTTCGCGGGCGACGCGCCGTGCGCCCGCGCGCGCGGCAATCCGCCGCACCTGGAAGTGCACGTAGCCCGCGATGGCGAGCAGCACCGCGGCGCCGAGGGCGGTGCCGAAACCGGCCGCCCCGATCCAGCCGGCCGCGGCGTCGAATCCGACCCAGGCTCCGATCGCGGCCGCCGCCGCCGCGAAGACCGCCAGCAGTCCCGCGTCGGTCCACAGGATCCTCCGCCGCCATCCTGCCCGGGCCCGTTCGAGCGCGGGCACGGCCTCGTCGCGGATGGCGAGGGCGAGCTTCTCCAGCATCCCGATCACCCGATACGCCCGCTCCACCTCCACCTGCTCCATGCGGTTCCGGATCTCCGCGAGGTCCGCGTCGCGCTTGGACCGGAACCGGGTGCGCAGGCCCTCGTTCTCGATCGGGATGGCGGATGCCTCGTCGTAGATCTGGTAGAACCGCCCCGCCGTGAGGCCGCTCGACGCGAGGGCGCGCTGCCAGGCGCCGAAGACCTCCTCCGGATTGTCCTCCCGGGCCGTGTTGTCCACCTGGTTCAGGATGTACAGGAACTTGCTCGAGTCCGCCCGCCCGACGGCCCGTTCCACGAGGTGGCGCAGGGTGTCCTGCATCGCTCCCGGCTCGGGGTGCCGGGCGTCGAAGAACACCAGCACGAGGTCGGCGAGCCCGATGATGTGGTCGGAGATGCGAAGGATCGAGGTGCGCTGCTCGTCGGCGTCGAACCCCGGGGAGTCGATGATGATCTTGCCCCGGATCTGCGGGCTCGAGCAGGTCTTGAGCTGGAGGTAGGCGTCGATGCGGCGCCCCTCGCCGGCCGCGACTTCATCGATGTCCCGGCTCACCTGGTAGAACGGGAACCTCGGGTCGGCGTCGAGGGCCAGGCCGGGGAGGGCGCGCGGCGGCCCCTCTCCGGCGCTGAAGCAGATCGCGGTGAAGCGATCGTCCACCGCCTGGTTGCCGGAGACCTGGACCGTCTGACCGAGATAGCCGTTGATGAAGGTGGACTTGCCGGCGGAGAAGGTGCCGAGCACCGCGATGAGCGGCCACCACGGCACCTGGCTCGCGAGGGACTGGTCGGAGGGAAGGAGGCCCAGCTTCCATGCGACCTCGTCGAGGCGCCGGAAGGTCCGCACCGCGTCGAGCAGGATCGGGTTCTCCTCGCGGAGATGCCTCTCGAGGCGATCGAGTTGCTGGGACAGGGAGTCGTTCATTGGACTGGATCCTCCTGCACCGCGCCGGCCCGCCAATGGCCCGAACGGCCGCCCGATTTTTCCACCAGGCGAACCCCCGCGATGGTCATTCCGCGGTCCACCGCCTTGCACATGTCGTAGATGGTGAGCAGGCCGACCTGGACCGCGGTCAACGCCTCCATTTCCACCCCGGTGCGCCCCACCGTCTCCGCCCGGGCGCGGCAGCGTACCGCGGCCCCGTTCCCGTCCCCGCCCGCGGCCTCGAGGTCCACCTCGATCCGGGTGAGGGGGAGGGGGTGGCAGAGGGGGATGAGGTCGGCGGTCCGCTTCGCGGCCTGGATGGCGGCGATGCGGGCAACGCCGAGCACGTCGCCCTTGTCGTGCTCGCCCTCGAGGATGAGGCGGAGTGTTTCCGGACGCATTTCGATGCGGCCTTCCGCAACGGCCACCCGGTGGGTTTCTTCCTTGGCCCCCACGTCGACCATGTGCGCCGCGCCGTCGCTTCGGAAATGGGTCAGCACGGACGCCATTCTACCGGCGCGAGCCGCCCTTCCGCCATGCTCGCGAGGGGATCCCGGCGCGGGCGGGGCGGCGTGGAGAAGTCCCCGGGGACGTGCAGGGGTGCGCGGCCGGCACAGCCGCGATTGTCCGGCCGCGGCGCCGGGGCTATAGTGATTCCCCGATGGCGATTACGGTCAAGTACTTTGCGAGTCTGCGGGAGCGGATGGGGCGCGGCGAGGATCGCCTGCATCCCCCCCTCCCGGCGACCGTCGAAGCAGTATGGGAGCGGGTCGGCGGCGGCTCGCCGCTCGCCGGAAACGTGTTGTGCGCCGTCAACCTCGAGTACGCCGAGGCCGATCACCGCGTCGGGGACGGCGACGAGGTGGCGTTCTTCCCGCCCGTTACCGGCGGCTAGGAGTATTGCGCCGCACCCACGCGTATCGAGGCCAGGGCAGGCCAATCCACAATGTCTATTCCCCCTCGCGCGGCCCGAGTGCACGCAGGATGTGCGCGCGAAGGCTCTCGCGTTCGCCGGCGTCGAGCGGCCTTCCCGATCGGCCGGTGAGCCGGAAGAGGTCCTCGGCCCGCTCTCCGAAGGTCGCGATCTTCGCCCCGTGGACCGAGGCGCCGGTGCCGGCGAGGGCCCAGCCGATGCGCGACAGCACCCCCGGCCGATCTCCGCAGACCACCTCCATCACCGTCCGCCCGTTGGCCGGCTGATCGTCGAAGGTGACCCGCGCCGGGATGTGGAAGCTCTTCACCTGCCGCCGGGGCAGCCGGTTGGTCGGGTATACCGCCTTCTCCGGCGCCTCGAGCCCGCGCGTGAGGACCCGCCGGATCTCCTCGCGCCGCCGTGGCTCGTCGATCGGGTCGCCGGTCGGCTCGGCCACCGTGAACGAGTCGAAGGACATGCCGGTGCTGGTGGTGAACACCCGGGCATCCACGACCGTGAGGCCGGCCCGCTCGAGGAGCGTCGTCGCCGCCGCGAAGAGATGGTCCCGGTCGGGCACGTGGAAGAAGACCTCCGTGCGCTTGCGGTGGGTTCTGACCGCAACCACCGGACCGGTGTCCTTCCCGAGGACCTCGGCGGCGTGCCAGGCGACCGCTTCCGGCGGCGTCAGCACGAAGTAGTCCGGCTCCAGCGTCTCCCAGAGATCCTCGAGAAGGGATGTCGCGGGACCGGATTGCGCGAGCTGGCGCCGGGCCTCGTCGAGACATTCGCGCGCGACCTCGGCGGCGGCGGGCACCCGCCCGTCGACGCCATGGAGGAGGACGCGGCGGGTCGCCTGGTAGAGATCCCGAAGGAGGGTGTCCTTCCAGTCCGTCCACAGGTTCGGGTTGGTCGCCCGCATGTCGGCGACGGTGAGCAGGTACAGGTAGTCGAGCCGAACCCCGTCGCCCGCGAGATCCGCGAACCGGCGCACGACCGCGGGGTCCGAGATGTCCTCGCGCTGGGCGGTCATCGACATCGTGAGGTGGTGGCGCACCAGCCATCCGACGAGCCCCGCATCGAACCGGCTGATCCCGTGCCGCTCGCAGAATGCGGCGGCGTCGCGCTCGCCGTCCTCGGAGTGGTCCGAGCCGCGCCCCTTGGCGATGTCGTGGAAGAGGCCGGCGAGATGGAGGAGCTCCGGCTTGGGCAGGGTGTCGAAGACGTCCGAGCAGTGGGGGAGCTCGGCGCGATGATCGGGGCGCCCGAAGCGGCGAAGATACGCGACGGTGCGAAGGAGGTGCTCGTCCACGGTATAGGCGTGGAAGAGGTCGAACTGCATGAGGCCGGTGATCCGGCCGAACTCGGGCAGGTAGCGGCCGAGGATCCCGTAGGCGTGCATGCGCCGGAGCGCCCGGGCGAGCCCGCGCGGCTCGCGCAGGATCTCCAGAAAGAGGCTCCGGCAGGCGAGATCGCGCCGGAACTCCTCGTCCACCAGGTGCAGGTGGCGGCGGATCTGCCGGATCGTCGACGCCCGGACGCCGCCGAGCTCGGGATGCTGCTGGAGCAGCAGGAAGACCTCGAGCAGTGCGAAGGGATGACGCCGGAACACGCCATCGTCCACCACCTCGATCTGCCCGTCGCGGACCTGGAACCGCCGATTGAGGGACCGGACCCCCGAGCGGCGCTCCCGGTCGAGAAAACGCTCGCGGAAGAGCTGCAGCAGCAGCTCGTTCAGCCGGCTCAAGCGTTGGATGGTCCGGTAGTAGCGCTTCATGAACTGCTCGACGCCGAGATTGTGGTCGGCGTCGCGATACCCGAAATGGGCCGCGATCGCGATCTGGCGATCGAAGAGCAGGCGGTCCTCGCGCCGGCCGGCGAGGTAGTGAAGCGCGGTTCGCGCCCGCCAGAGGAAGTCCTGGCCGTCGCGCAGGCTCCGGAACTCCTCCTCGGTCAGGAAACCGTGGTCGAACAGATCGCGAAGCCCCGGGCTCGCGCCGCCCCGCGTTCCGAAGTAGCGCCTGGCGACCCAGGCGATGGTCTGGATGTCGCGAAGCCCGCCCGGCCCTTCCTTCACGTTCGGCTCGAGGTTGTACGCGGAGTCGCGATGGCGGAGATGGCGCTCGCGCTGCTCGCGCTCCTTGGCGCGAAAGAACTCGCCGGGCGGCCACATCCGCGAAGGCGAGACCGCGTCCCGCATCTCCTGGAACAGCTCGTGCGAGCCGGCCAGGGGCCGCGACTCGACGAGGTTGGTGATCACGGTGAGGTCGCGGCGTGCCTCGGTCGCGCACTGCCGGACGCTGCGGACCGCGTGCCCGACCTCGAGCCCGAGGTCCCAGGCCATGGTGATGAACGATTCGATGCGCGGATCGGAGCGCCGGCGCCTGAGCGCGGCGGCCCGCCGGGCGCCGACCAGCACCAGCAGATCGACGTCGGAGCCGGGGTGCAGCTCTCCCCGGCCGTAGCCGCCGACCGCGACCAGGGCCGCATCGGCGTCGAGTTCGAGATGGTCCCATGCTCCCCGCAGCGTCTCGTCCACTGCGCCCGCCCGCTCCGCGACGAGCTCTCCGGCCGGGGCGCCCGCGTCGAATCGCGCCCGGATCCCGGCGTTCCGGCGCTCGAGGGCGAAACGCAGCTCGGCCGCCGGGGTCAAGTCTCGACGCCGCCCGGCCGGGTGAGGATCTCGCAGCCGTCCGGGAGCACCAGGATGGTGTGCTCCCACTGGGCGGACGGCCGGCGGTCGCGGGTGATCACGGTCCATCCGTCGGGGAGGATCTTCACGTGCCGCTTGCCGGCGTTGATCATCGGCTCGATGGTGAACGTCATGCCCGCCTCGATCCGCACCCCCGTCCCCGGGACGCCGTAGTGGAGGACCTGCGGATCCTCGTGGAACACGCGGCCGATGCCGTGGCCGCAGAACTCGCGCACCACCGAGCAGTTGTTGCGCTCCGCGTGCTGCTGGATCGCGTGCCCGATGTCGCCGAGCCGGGCCCCGGGGCGTACCTGGTCGATCCCCCGCCACAGGCATTCGCGGCTGATCCGGGTGACCCGCTCGGCGATGACCGGCGGCTTGCCGACGAAGAACATCCGGCTCGTGTCGCCGTGGTAGCCGTCCTTGATCACCGTGATGTCGATGTTGATGATGTCGCCTTTCCTGAGCCGGCGGTCTCCCGGGATGCCGTGGCAGACCTCGTGGTTGACCGACGTGCAGATGGACTTCGGAAAGCCGCGGTAGTTGAGGGGAGCCGGGATTGCCTTCTGCTCTTCCACGATGTACCGGTGGCAGATGGCGTCGAGGTCGCCGGTGGTCACGCCCGCGGCCACGTGCGGCCCGATCATTTCGAGCACTTCGGCGGCGAGCCGTCCGGCGACGCGCATCTTGTCGATTTCTTCCGGGGTCTTGATCGAAATGGTCATACCGGCGGCGGGCCTGCGGGGAGGCCGGATATGGTATAAATGCGCGCCCGCTGCGGGCAAGGCAATTCGACAATCCGCACACGCTCCGTCACATGCGTCCGGGTGCCTCGAACGAGGTCGGCGCATGGGGTGCGTGGAGGTCCCAACCCGACCGACAAGGAATCCCGATGTCCATCGTCTCGATGCGCGACATGCTGGAGGCTGGAGTTCACTTCGGCCACCAGTCACGATACTGGAACCCGAAGATGGCGCCGTACATCTTCGGCGAACGCAATCGCATCCACATCATCAACCTCGAGGTCACTCTCCCGCTCTACCGGGAGGCGATCAACTTCCTCGGCCGGATGGCGGCCAGCAACGGTACGGTGCTGTTCGTCGGCACCAAGCGCGCCGCCCAGGAAGTGATCCGGCGCGAGGCGGTTCGGTGCGGAATGCCCTACGTCGACCAGCGCTGGCTCGGCGGCATGCTCACGAACTTCAAGACCGTCCGCGCCTCCATCGCCCGGCTCCGGGAGATGGAGGCGATGGAGGAGGACGGCCGCGTGCAGCGCATGAGCAAGAAGGAGGCGCTGAGCTTCCGGCGGGTCCTCGCCAAGCTGCAACGCAGCCTCGGGGGCATCAAGCACTCCGAGTCGCTGCCCGACGTCCTCTACATCGTCGACGTGGGGCACGAGAAGATCGCGGTGCGCGAAGCGGACAAGCTCGGCATTCCCATCGTCGGGGTGGTGGACACCAACCATGAGCCGGATCGCGTGGACTACGTGATTCCCGGCAACGACGATGCGGCCCGTGCGATCGAGCTCTACACCGTCGGGGTGGCCGATGCGGTCATCGAGGCGCGCCAGGCGGCCCATCTCGAGGTCGCGCCCGAGGAGAAGGGCGCTTCCGGCCCGGACGGGGTGAACGCGAACGGCGCCGACGCTCCCGCCGTCGTCTCGAGCGAGCCGGCTCCCGCCGCTCCCGCCGTCGATTCGAGCGAGCCGGCTCCCGCCGCTCCCGCCGTCGATTCGAGCGAGCCGGCTCCCGCCGCGGCCGCCGTCGATTCGAGCGAGCCGGCTCCCGCCGCGGCCGCGGGACCAGCCGGCGAGACGCTGGCTGACCGCATCCGGCAGCATGTTCTCGTCCACCACATCGTTCCGTCCCGAGACGCCGGAGAGAACCTGATTGCTGTCCGGGCCGGCGACGTGCATCGTGAAATGGGGCTTCAGGACCGGGTGCCGGCCGTGGTCTCGGCGTTGGATACCCAGAGGTTCCAGGGCATGGCGGGCGTGGTCATGGAAGGACGGTCCGGGCCGCCGCAGGGCGCCACGACGGCGTTCACGTTCCGCGTCGTCGAGCCGGGCGGCGAGGCGGCGGGGGAGAGCTAGGCATGGTCGGGGTGAGTGCAGCGCAGGTCAAGGCCCTCCGGGAGCGGACCGGGGCCGGGATGATGGATTGCAAGAAGGCGCTCGTGGAGGCCGGCGGCGACCTCGACGCGGCGGTGGAAGCCATGCGCAAGCGCGGGCTCGCCGACGCGGACCGCAAGTCCGGGCGAATCGCGGCGGAAGGGCTGATCGCGATCGAAGGCGGCGGCTCCCGCGGCGCCATGGTGGAAGTCAACTGCGAGACCGACTTCGTCGCGCGCGAGGACGAGTTTCGGGGGTTCGCCGGCGAGGTCGCGCGGCTCGTGCTGGCCCATGAACCCGACGGGATCGAGTCGCTCGGCGGTCTGCCGCTCGACGGCGGGGCCACCGTCGAGGGCCGGCGCCGCGAGCTCGTGGCGCGGATCGGAGAGAACATCTCGGTCCGGCGGTTCGAGGTCCTCGACGTGCCCGGCGGATGTGTCGCCGGCTACTCCCACGGGGGGCGCATCGGGGTCCTCGTGGTGGTGGAGGCAGGGGACGATCCCGCCGCCACCGGCAAGGACATCGCGATGCACGTCGCCGCGAGCCGGCCGCTCGCGGTGAGCGAGTCCGACCTGCCCGCCGACCTCGTGGCGCGCGAGCGAGCGATCATCGAGGCCCAGGCGGCCGGGACCGGCAAGCCACCGGCGATCGTGGAGAAGATCGTGACCGGGCGGCTCCGCAAGTTCGCGGGAGAATCGACCCTGCTCGGCCAGCCGTTCGTGAAGGATCCGGACGTCACGGTCGCCGAGTACCTCGCCGCCCGGGGCGCCGTGGTCCGGCGCTTCGTGCGCTTCGAGGTGGGGGAGGGCATCGAACGTCGGGAGGACGACTTCGTCTCCGAAGTCATGGCGCAGGTCCGGAAGAACGCTTGACCTACGATCGCATTCTGGTGAAGTTGAGCGGCGAGGCGCTGCTCGGCAAGGTCGGTTACGGAATCGATCCCGGGGTGCTCGAGTCCATCGCCCTGGAGGTGCAGGGCCTCGTCGAGGCCGGCATCCAGCTCGGGATCGTCATCGGCGGCGGCAACATCTTCCGGGGAGCGGGCCTTGCCGAGGCAGGGATGGTCCGCACCACCGGCGATCACATCGGCATGCTCGCCACCGTGATCAACGCGCTCGCCCTCCAGGACTCGCTGGAACGCCGGGGGATGCACGTGCGGGTGATGTCGGCGATCCGCATCAACGAGGTCTGCGAGGACTTTCTGCGCCGGCGGGCGATCCGGCACCTGGAGAAGGGGCGGGTGGTGATTCTCGCCGCCGGCACCGGAAACCCGTACTTCACGACCGATTCGGCGGCGGCGCTGCGGGCCGTGGAGCTCGAGGCGCGGCTGATGATCAAGGCGACCCGGGTCGACGGGGTGTTTTCGATGGATCCGGAGAAGTATCCCGGCGCGGTACGCTACGATCGGTTGACCTACGACGAGGTCATCGAGCGCAAGCTCGGAGTGATGGACGCGACCGCGATTGTCCTCTGCCGCGACCACGCAATGCCGATCCGGGTCATGGACATGGCGCGGCGCGGTGCACTGCTCAGGGCGGCCCGCGGACATCCGGCAGGTTCGCTCATCGGGGCCGCCCGGGACACGGAGACTGCGCATGCTTGACGAGGTGGAAAACGATGCGGTCGCCCGCATGCGAAAGAGCGTCGCGGCGTTCTCGGGGGATCTCGCGCGCGTGCGCACCGGGCGCCCGAGCCCCGCGCTCATCGAGCACGTCAAGGTGCCTTACCACGGGTCGGAAGTCGCGCTGAACCAGCTCGCCACCATCGGGGTGGCCGATGCCCGGACCCTCAGCGTCTCTCCCTGGGAGAAGGCCGTCATCCCGGCCGTGGAGAAGGCGATCCTCAGCGCCGATCTCGGCTTCAACCCGGTGACCGCAGGCGACGTCATCCGCGTGCCGGTCCCGCCGCTCACCGAGGAGCGCCGTCGCGATCTCATCCGGATCGTCCGCAGGGAGGCGGAAACCGCTCGGGTCGCGATCCGCAACATCCGCCGCGATGCGAACCACATGCTGAAGGAACTGCTGAAGGAAAAGGAGATCACGGAAGACGAGGACCACCGGGGGGCGGGCCGGATCCAGACCGCGACCGATCACTTCGTGGCGCAGATCGACGAGCTGTTGAAGAAGAAGGAAACGGAGCTGCTCGATGTCTGAGCCGGCGCCGTTCGCCCGGGAACGGCAGACGAGCCTGCCCGCGTCGCCGGAGCGTGCGCCACGGGAGACCGAAATCGGGTCCGCCCGCGGGACCTGGGCGAAGGCGCGACCGGACGGCGGAGATGTGAGCCGGCTGCCGCGGCACCTCGCGATCGTCATGGACGGCAACGGCCGGTGGGCGCGCCAACGCCGCCTTGCGCGGGTCGAGGGACATCGAGCCGGTGCCACGGCGGCCCGCGAATGCATCCGGGCCTGCGCCGAGGCGGGCATCGAGTGTCTGACCCTGTTCGCCTTCAGCAGCGAGAACTGGGCGCGCCCGGCCGAAGAGGTGGAGCAGTTGATGACCCTGTTCGGGCGGGTGCTGGAGCAGGAAGCCGACGAGCTGGCCGGGAACGGAGTCAAACTTCGATTCATCGGCGACCGAAGCGCCTTTCCGCCCGCGCTGCGCGTCACCATGGACTGCCTCGAGCACCGGACCGCCGGCAACCGCGGGCTGGTCCTGGTGATCGCCGCGAACTACGGCGGGCACTGGGATATCGTGAACGCGGCCCGTCGGGTTGCGAAGGCGGTCGAGCAGGGCGAGCTGAGGGCCGACGACGTGGACCGGGCGGCGCTCGAGGCCGGGCTCGCGCTCTCCGGGCTGCCATCGCCCGATCTTCTCGTGCGCACCGGCGGGGAGCAGCGGATCAGCAACTTCCTGCTCTGGAACCTCGCCTATACCGAGCTCTATTTCGTGGAGACCCTCTGGCCCGAGTTCGACCGGGTCGCCCTCGCCGACGCGATCCGGGAGTTCGGGGAACGGGAGCGGCGCTTCGGGCGTACCAGCGAACAGGTCGCCGTGGCATCGGCGGACATGGCCGGTGCGAGGTGAGCGAGACCAGGCGCCGGTGGTTGACCGCCATCGGACTCGTTCCGGCCATGGTCGTCGTCGTCCTGGTCCTTCCCGCCATCGCATTCCACGCCGCTCTCGTCCTCGTCGTTGCGGGAGGCGCCTGGGAG
Organism: Gammaproteobacteria bacterium; assembly: GCA_965223775.1. GTDB lineage: Bacteria > Pseudomonadota > Gammaproteobacteria > HK1 > HK1 > JAJDXW01. The sequence continues at coordinate 2,169,057 of OZ245021.1, forward strand.
TGGAGCCGCCTCGCCGGACTTTCCCCGGTCCCGCTGTATGCGGCGGTTGCGGCCGGCTCCCTCGGGCTCGTGCTCGTCTCCGGCGCGGCGCCCGCAGGGGGATTCGCATGGGTGGGCGTGGCGTGGTGGCTGGCGGCGCTTGTCGCGATCGTGCGTTTTCGTGGTCCGGTGCGCGCTCCGGCGCGTCCGGCCCTCGCGCTCGCGGGCTGGCTCGTCCTCGTCCCGGCCGGGGTCACGCTGGCCGAGGTGCATGCCGGGCCGGATGGGCCGGCCCTCGCGATGACCCTTCTCGCCGTCGTCTGGGCGGCCGATGCCGGTGCCTGGTTCACGGGGAGGCGGTTCGGACGGACCCGACTCGCTCCGCACGTCAGTCCCGGAAAGACCTGGGAAGGGGTCGCGGGCGGCATCGCCGCCGCCGCGGCGACGGGCGCGGTAGCGACGTGGTGGCTCGGTCGTCCGTGGGCGGAACTCCTCCCCGCCGCCGTGCTCGCGTCGGGTGCGTCCGTCGTGGGCGATCTCTACGAGAGCGTGAGCAAGCGACGGGCCGGAGTGAAGGACAGCGGCCGCCTGCTCCCCGGTCACGGCGGCATCCTGGACCGGATCGACGGGCTCACCGCGGCCGCCCCCGTGTATGCGGTCGTCCTGGCCTGGTAGCGCCGGGCGAAGGGCCGGCTCGCCGCGCGCCCCGGCCGCGACAACGCTGGACATTTGCGCGAGTCCGGTATCTTATCGACGACTCCGTGCCGGAGTAGCAGCGGGATGAGTGTCGAAGGGCTGGCGATTCTCGGTTCCACGGGGACCATCGGGGCGAACACCCTGTCGGTGGTCTCCCGCCATCCCGACCGCTTTCGGGTGGTGGCTCTCGCGGCCCGCACCAGCGTCGGGATCATGGAGGCGCAGTGCCGCGAGCACCGCCCCGAGTTCGCGGTGCTCGCGGACGAGGCGTCCGCGGCCGAGCTCCGCGGCCGGCTCCGCGATACCGGAACCAGGGTGCTCGCCGGCGCCCCGGCCCTCGAAGAGGTGGTCGTCCTGCCGCAGGTACGACACGTGCTGGCCGGGATCGTGGGCGCGGCGGGCCTGCTGCCGACGCTGGCCGCGGCGCGCGCCGGGAAGCGGGTGCTGCTCGCCAACAAGGAGGCGCTGGTCATGTCGGGGCGCCTCTTCATGGACGCGATACGCGAGGGCGGGGCCGAGCTCGTCCCCATCGACAGCGAGCACAACGCCGTCTTTCAGTGTCTTCCGGCGCTTCCTGCGCGGGCCGGGGTGCGGCGGATCCTGCTGACCGCCTCCGGCGGGCCGTTTCGCCACCGGTTGCCCGGAGATCTCGAGTCCGTGACCCCGGAGGCGGCCTGCGCCCATCCGAACTGGGAGATGGGCCCGAAGATCTCGGTCGACTCGGCTACCATGATGAACAAGGCGCTCGAGGTCATCGAGGCGTGCTGGCTGTTCGAGACGGTCCCGGACCGGGTCGAGGTCGTCGTCCACCCCCAGAGCACCGTGCACTCCATGGTGGAATACGAGGACGGTTCGATTCTCGCCCAGCTCGGGACGCCGGACATGCGAACGCCCATCGCCCACGCTCTCGCCTGGCCCGAGCGCATCGACTCCGGGGTGTCGGGGCTCGATTTCTCCCGGCCGCTCAGTCTCGACTTCGAGCCGCCGGACTTCGGCTGGGCTCCGTGCCTTCGCCTTGGCTACGAGGCGGCTCGCGCCGGGGGCACCCTGCCTGCCGTGCTCAATGCCGCCAACGAAGTGGCGGTGGCGGCGTTCCTGGACCGCCGCGCCGCGTTCAACACCATCCCCCGGGTGGTGGAGGAGACGCTCGGCCGGTGCGCCCACCGGGAAGCGGATACCCTGGACACGGTCCTGGACGAAGACGCGGCCGCGCGCGAGATCGCCGCCGCGCTCGTCGGCTGATCGAGGCTCGGAGGCGGAACCGGACGGTGGAACTCTCGATGGACTTTCTCGGCGCGGCCGCGGCGTTCGTGGCCGCGGTCGGCATTCTCGTGACGGTGCACGAGTTCGGCCACTTCTGGGTGGCGCGGCGTCTCGGGGTCCGGGTGCTGCGCTTCTCCGTCGGTTTCGGCCGGCCCATCTGGAGCCGCCGGGAGGCCGGCGGAACGGAGTACGTCATCGGTATCCTTCCGCTTGGCGGCTACGTCAAGATGCTGGACGATCAGGACGGCGAAGTCCCCGAGGCGGTCCGCGGGCAAGCCTTCAATCGCAAGCCGCTGTGGGCCCGCAGCGCCATCGTCCTGGCCGGACCCGCCTTCAACTTCATCTTCGCGGCCCTCGCGTGGTGGCTCGTGTTCATGGTCGGCGCCGCGGGACTCAAGGCGGTGGTCGGCGAGGTGGCGCCCGGCTCGCTCGCCGAGCGCGCGGGTCTTGGCGCCGGCGACGCGGTGGTCGCGGTGGAGGGCCGCGAGGCGAGAACCTGGTCGGCGGTGGTCGCGGCCACCCTGGGCGGAGCCCTCGATCGCGACCGGATCGAGGTGCGCTGGACGGAGCCGGGCGGCGGATTGGGGGCCGGCCGGCTCGATCTCGCCGGGGTGGCCCTCGACGACCTCACGAGCAGCAGATTCTTCGAGACGCTCGGCATCGCGCCCGCGATGCCCGCCAGCCGGCCCGTCATCGGGGCGGTGAACGCGGACGAGCCGGCCGCCCGGGCCGGAATGCAGCCGGGGGACGTGGTGGTGCGGGCGCTCGGCCGGCCGATCGGGAGCTGGATGGATTGGGTCCGTTTCGTGCGGGCGCGCCCGGGAGTGGAGTTCCCGGTCGAGGTCCGGCGGGGCGAGGAGAACGTGACCCTGGCCTTGCGGCCGGACGCGGTGGAGCGCGGCGGCGAGACGATCGGGCGCATCGGCGCCGCCCTGCACCGGGACGCGATGCCGGGCGCGGACTGGTACGTGACCGAGCGGCGCACGCCGTGGGGAGCGGCGGAGCGCGCGGTCGCCAGGACCTGGGAGATCACCTCGCTCACGGTGGGCCTGCTCTGGAAGATGGTTCGCCTGGAGCTCTCGACCGAGCACCTGAGCGGTCCCATCACCATTGCCCGCTACGCCCGCGACTCCGCGAGCGACGGGTTCACCCGGTTCCTCGAGTTCCTGGCCATCGTGAGCGTGAGCCTCGGGATTCTCAATCTCCTGCCGATCCCGGTCCTCGACGGGGGACACCTGCTCATTCACCTCGCGGAGGCGGTCAAGGGCGGGCCCCTGTCCCCCCGCACGATGATGCTCGGCTACCAGGCGGGCCTGGTCCTGCTCGTTGGCCTGATGGGCCTCGCTCTCTACAATGACGTCATGAGGCTTTTCAGTTGATGAGCGCCGGCCATCTCCGACGGCTGGCCGTGGTATTCGTGCTGGCGGCCGTACCGGCCCTCGCGCTCGCCCAGTCGTTCGTCGTCGAGGACATCCGCGTGGAGGGCCTGCGGCGCGTCTCCACCGGCACGGTGTTCAACGAGCTCCCGATCGCGGTCGGCGACACGGTCACGTCGGAGGACATCGCGTCGGCCATCAAGACGTTGTTCGCAACCGGCTTCTTCGACGACGTGCGGATAGAGCGCGAAGGCGGCACCCTCGTGGTGGTGGTGGAGGAGCGTCCTTCCATCGCGAGCATCGATTTCTCCGGCAACGAGACGATCGAGACCGAGGCGCTGCTCGAATCGCTCGGCCGGGTGGGGTTCGCGGTCGGCCGCACGTTCGATCCCTCCGTCATGAACCGGACGGCGCAGGAGCTTCGCGAATCGTACTTTGCGCAGGGCCGCTATTCCGCCGAGATCGAGGCGACGGTGACGCCGCTCGAACGCCATCGGGTAGGCATCCACTTCGACATCGACGAGGGGGACGTGGCACGCATCCGGCGCATCAACCTCGTCGGCAACCAGTCGTTCGAGGAGGACGATCTCCTCGATCGCTTCGAGTCCACGACCCGGACGCTGTTCTCCTGGCTCACCGGCTCGGACCGCTACTCGAAGCAGAAGGTGGCCGGGGACCTGGAGCGCCTGCGAACCCACTACCTCGATCGGGGCTTCATCCATTTCTCGGTCGATTCCACCCAGGTTTCCGTCACCCCCGACAAGCGCTTCATCTACATCACGATCAACGTCAGCGAGGGCAGGACCTTCGAGGTCGGGACCGTCGAGCTCGCCGGCGACCTGGTGGTCTCGCCCGAGGAGCTCCTGGACCTGGTGGAGGTCCGCGAGGGGGATGTCTTCAATCGAAGCGACGTGGCCCGGACGGCCTCGAACGTCAAGACCCGTCTCGGCGACGAGGGCTACGCGTTCGCCAACGTGAACCCGGTCCCGGAAGTCCGCGAGGACGATGGACTGGTGAACCTCGCCTTCTTCGTCGACCCGGGCCAGCGGGTGTACGTGCGGCGCATCGAGTTCCGGGGCAACCACCAGTCCCGGGATGAGGTCCTGCGGCGCGAGATGCGCCAGCTCGAGGGCGCGTGGGTGGTCAACCGGGATCTCGAACGCTCGCGGCAGCGGCTTCTCCAGCTCGGTCACTTCGACGAGGTTCGCATCGAGACCCAGGCCGTGCCCGGGAGCTCCGACCAGATCGACGTCGTCGTCCACGTCACCGAGCGCAGGTCGGGAGCGCTGCTCCTCAGCGCCGGCTACGCGCAGGATCGGGGGGCGCTCATCAACGTGAGCGTCACCCAGGACAACCTGTTCGGGACCGGCAACTCGGCGTCGTTCACGTTCAACAACAGCAGCAGCCAGAAGGAGTACGGGATTTCCTACACCAATCCGTACTTCCGGCCGGAAGGGGTCAGCCGGCGGCTCTTCGCGCGCCACCAGGAGACCGACGGGATCGAGCTCGACATCTCGGACTACTCGACGAACGTGACCGGGGCCGGGGTCAACCTCGGCATCCCCTTCACCGAGTACGACCGGTTCCACGTCGGGCTCTCCGCCGAGCTGATCGACTTCGTGCCGGGCGCGAGCGCGTCGGAGGAAGTCAGGGACTTCGCCGAGGAAAGCGGGGGCGACCGCAACCGCGGGGGCGATTACGTGGAGCTGCTCGGGACCGCCCGCTGGTCGCGCGATTCCCGGGACCGGCGCATTCTCCCGACCGAGGGCAGCTACACCTCCGCCCTCGCCGAGGTCTCCCTTCCCGGCAGCGGGCTCCGCTACTACCGCACGCGGCTCTCGCACCAGCGCTTCTTTCCCATCACGGAGGCCTGGATCCTGATGGCCGAAGCCGAGGCCGGCTACGGCGACGGCTACGGGAGCACGGACTCGCTGCCCCTCACCAGCCACTTCTTCGCCGGCGGCGCGCGTTCGGTCCGGGGGTTCAAGTCGAACTCGCTCGGGCCGCGCGAGAAGCGGCCCCAATCCGGGGTGGCGTCGCGCCCGATCGGTGGAGACCTGCTGACCCTCGCGCGGGCCGAGCTCATCTTGCCCCTGCCCTTCGTGGACAAGTCCACCCAGTTCCGGCTGACCGGCTTTCTCGACGCCGGCAACGTCTTCGCGTCCTTCGACGACTTCGACGCCGGCGAGCTCAAGTACTCGATCGGGTTCTCCACCATCTGGTTCGCGGGGATCGGCATCATCACGACGAGCTGGGGGTTCCCCCTGAACGACAAGCCGGGCGATGATATCCAGCGCTTCCAGTTCACCATCGGGACGACGTTCTAGCGTGCCCGGGATGATTCGAAGATGTGGATGGCTGGCGGCCGCCCTCGCTTGGGCGGTGGCGGGGCCGGCCCCTGCGGCCGACGACAAGATCGGCTTCGTGGACGTCTCGCGGGTCCTCGACCAGTCGCCCCAGGCCGAAGAAGCGCGCCAGCGGATCCAGGCCGAGTTCGCGCCCATCGACCAGGAGATCGTGCGCCTGCAGCGCGAGCTCCTGGACCTCGAGGAGCAGCTTGTCCGGGACGGTGAAGTCATGGCCAGTGCGGAGCGCATGCGCCTCGAGCGCGAGGTGCTCTCGCGCAAGCGCGAGCTTCGCCGCACCCAGGAGGAGTTCCGGGAGGATCTGAACCTGCGGCGCAACCAGGAGCTTCAGAGGCTGCAGCGCCAGGTGGTGCTGGCCATCCGGGCGATGGCCAAGTCCGAGGACTACGACCTCGTGCTCAGTGACGGCGTGCTGTTCGCCAGCGAACGCGTAGACATTACCGGGACGGTGCTGGAGCGGCTCATCGAGGAGCACAAGCGGCAGGGCGGGAACTAACCCGGAAGAAACACCGATGTTCTGCTGCGGACGCCAATCTGTCGCTTCGCGCCCCCAAGGTCGCCGCGGTAACGGGTCGTACTCCCTCAAGCCGCTTCGACGGCGTAGCGCGAAGCGAAGTGTCGACTACGCCTTCAGCCAGTGCGCAAGCGCTCTTTCGAAAAGAAACGCTCGCGTTTCTTCGGTCCGTACGGCCCCCCTACGCGGAAAATCATCGATTTTCCGCACTGCTACGGCGTTGTGCTTCGCAGCTTCGCGGCCCCTCGCGACTTCGGTCCGTACGGCCCCCCTACGCGGAAAATCATCGATTTTCCGCACTGCTACGGCGTTGTGCTTCGCAGCTTCGCGGCCCCTCGCGACTTCGGTCCGTACGGCCCCCCTACGCGGAAAATCATCGATTTTCCGCACTGCTACGGCGTTGTGCTTCGCAGCTTCGCGGCCCCTCGCGACTTCGGTCCGTACGGCCCCCCTACGCGGAAAATCATCGATTTTCCGCACTGCTACGGCGTTGTGCTTCGCAGCTTCGCGGCCCCTCGCGACTTCGGTCCGTACGGCCCCCCTACGCGGAAAATCATCGATTTTCCGCACTGCTACGGCGTTGTGCTTCGCAGCTTCGCGGCCCCTCGCGACTTCGGTCCGTACGGCCCCCCTACGCGGAAAATCATCGATTTTCCGCACTGCTACGGCGTTGTGCTTCGCAGCTTCGCGGCCCCTCGCGACTTCGGTCCGTACGGCCCCCCTACGCGGAAAATCATCGATTTTCCGCACTGCTACGGCGTTGTGCTTCGCAGCTTCGCGGCCCCTCGCGACTTCGGTCCGTACGGCCCCCCTACGCGGAAAATCATCGATTTTCCGCACTGCTACGGCGTTGTGCTTCGCAGCTTCGCGGCCCCTCGCGACTTCGGTCCGTACGGCCCCCCTACGCGGAAAATCATCGATTTTCCGCACTGCTACGGCGTTGTGCTTCGCAGCTTCGCGGCCCCTCGCGACTTCGGTCCGTACGGCCCCCCTACGCGGAAAATCATCGATTTTCCGCACTGCTACGGCGTTGTGCTTCGCAGCTTCGCGGCCCCTCGCGACTTCGGTCCGTACGGCCCCCCTACGCGGAAAATCATCGATTTTCCGCACTGCTACGGCGTTGTGCTTCGCAGCTTCGCGGCCCCTCGCGACTTCGGTCCGTACGGCCCCCCTACGCGGAAAATCATCGATTTTCCGCACTGCTACGGCGTTGTGCTTCGCAGCTTCGCGGCGCCCTCGCGCCGAAAATCGATGATTGTTCCGGGTTGAGCGGTGGAGATGGCCGTCAAGGATTGGCACCTCGGACAACTGGCGGAGCGGCTCGGGGCCGAGCTTCGCGGCGACCCGGACCGGATCGTGCGGGCGATCGCCCCGCTCGGCCTGGCCGGGGAGGAGGACCTGTCGTTCCTGTCGAACCGGCGCTACCTGCGGGATCTGCGCACCACTCGGGCTGGCGCCGTCATCGTCGGCCCCGGCGATGTTGACGCATCCCCCGCCGACGTCCTCGTACTCCCCGACCCCTACCTCGGCTACGCGCGCGCGGCCGCCCTGATGGCCGACCCCCTCGCCGTCGAGCCCGGTATCCATCCGAGCGCGGTCGTCGATCCCGCCGCCGCGGTGTCTCCCGAGGCGAGCATCGGCCCCCTCGTGGTCATCGGGAGCGGGGCGAGCATCGGCGCGCGGGCCCGGATCGGGCCGGGCTCGGTGGTGGGGCCGGAAGCGGTCGTCGGGGACGAGACCCGATTGGTCGCGAACGTGACGGTCTGCCGGCGAGCTCGGATCGGGGCGCGCTGCCTCCTGCACCCGGGAGTGGTCGTCGGCGCGGACGGCTTCGGGCTTGCCAACGATCAGGGAACCTGGGTCAAGATCCCGCAGCTCGGGAGCGTGTGCCTCGGCGACGACGTCGAGCTCGGCGCCAATACGACCATCGACCGCGGAGCGCTCCAGGACACCGTGGTCGGCGCCGGCGTCAAGATCGACAACCAGGTTCAGATCGCGCACAACGTGACCATCGGTCCGGATACCGCCATCGCGGGCTGCGTCGCCATCGCGGGCAGCGTCCGGATCGGCGCGCGTTGTATCATTGAGGGCGCGGCGATGATCTCGGGGCACCTCGAGCTCGCGGACGACGTGCACGTAACGGGGGGCAGTGCGGTCGCAAAGTCCATCACGGGTAGTGGGGTCTGGTCTTCCGGCATGCCCGCGCAGGAGAACCATGTCTGGCGGAAGATGTGGATCCGGATGCAGAAGCTGGACGACTTCGCGCGCCGGCTGTCGCGGCTCGAGCGCAATCGGAGCGGCAGGCAATCCGATGAGTGAGATCGGCATCGTCGACATTCTCGACCGTCTTCCCCATGCCTATCCGTTCGCGCTGCTCGACCGGGTCCTGGAGCACGAACCCGGCGAGCGGGTGGTCGCGCTCAAGAACGTGACCTACAACGAGCCGTTCTTCCCCGGCCATTTCCCGGAGGCGCCGGTCATGCCGGGCGTGCTCATCCTGGAAGTGATGGCCCAGGCGACGGGGATCCTCGCTATGGGCGTGTGCAAGCAGGACACCCGCTACTACATCGTGGGGGTCGACAAGGCCCGGTTCCGCAAGCCCGTGGTGCCCGGCGACCAGCTCATCGTCGACATCCGCCGGCAGCGGAGCTCGCGCGGGATCTGGAAGGTCGAAGCCGAGGCCCGGGTGGACGGCCAGGTGGTCGCGACCGCCGAGCTGATGGGAGCGCTGCGAGGCAGTTGATTCATCCGAGCGCGATCGTCTCACCCCGGGCGCGGCTCGGCGCCGATGTCGTCGTGGGCCCCTATGCGGTCGTGGGAGACGACGTGGTGGCGGGCGACCGTACCCGTATCGACTCGCACGCGGTGGTGCAGGGACCGACCCGCCTCGGCGCCGACAATCACCTCCATCCCTTCGTATCCATCGGCGGCGATCCGCAGGACAAGAAGTTCGACGGGAGCCCGACTCGGCTCGAGATCGGCGACCGCAACGTCATCCGCGAGTACTGCACCTTCCACCGGGGGACGCAGGGCGGCGGCGGCGTCACCCGGATCGGCGACGACAACTGGATCATGGCCGGCGTGCACGTCGCGCACGACTGCCGGGTCGGCTCGAGCACGGTGATGGCCAACTCCGCGACGCTCGCCGGCCACGTGACCGTGGACGACTTCGTGGTGCTCGGCGCGTTCACGGTGGTGCACCAGTTCTGCGCGATCGGCCGCCACGCGTTCACCGCCATGGGCTCGGTGGTGTTCAAGGACATCCCGCCCTACGTGACGGCCGGCGGCAACGCCGCCTCGGCCCACGGGATCAACCGCGAGGGTCTGCGTCGGGCCGGGTTCGAGCCCGAGACGATCCGGGAACTGCACCGGGCCTACCGGCTGATCTACCGGAACGGTCTCCGGGTGCCCGAGGCCCTGGAACGTCTCGACGAGATGCGCGCCCGCTGCCCGGAGGTCGTTCCCTTCATCGACTTCCTCGCCGCCTCCAGCCGCGGCATCGTGCGCCAGGGCCGGCGGTGACGGGGCCCGCCATCGCGGTGGTCGCCGGCGAGATGTCGGGCGACCTGCTCGGGGCGCGGCTCATGCGCGCCATCCGCGCCTCGGAGCCCGAGGCCCGTTTCAGCGGGATCGGCGGCCCGGAGATGCAGGCGCTCGGATTCGATTCCTTCCTCCCGATGGAGCGTCTCTCGGTCATGGGGTTGTTCGAGGCCGCCGGCCGCTTCATCGAGCTCATTCCGGAGCGGCGCCGTCTTGCGAGCCGCCTCGAGGCCGCCGCCCCGGACGTGTTCGTCGGCATCGACGCACCGGACTTCAATCTTTCGCTGGAACGCCGGCTTCGCACGTCCGGGATCCCCACCGTTCACTACGTGAGTCCTTCGATGTGGGCATGGCGGGCCTATCGTGCGGCCAAGGTCAGGAAGGCGGCCGACCGCATCCTCACCCTGTTTCCGTTCGAGGCGGAGTTCTGCCGCCGCAACGGCATTTCGGCCTGCTTCGTCGGCCACCCCCTCGCGGAGGAGCTCGGGCACGAGGACCGCTCCGCGGCCCGCCGCCGTCTCGGTCTTCCCGAGCCGGGGCCCATCGTGGCGCTGCTTCCGGGAAGCCGTGCACGCGAGGTTCGGGACATCGGCCGCCCCTTGCTCGAGACCGCGGCGTGGCTGCACCGGCGCCGTGCGGACCTGCGCTTTGCGGCGCCGATGGCGAGTCCCGCGCTGCACGCGGAGTTCCGGCGGATGGCGGAGTCCGGAGGTCCCGCGATCACGCTGGTCGATGGCGACTCGCGCGCCGTGATGAGCGCGGCGGACGTGGTGGTGCTGGCGTCGGGCACCGCTTCGCTCGAGGCGATGCTCCTCCGCCGGCCGATGGTGGTGGCCTGGCGGGGGCTGCCGCCGACCTGGTTCATCCTGCGCCGCTGGCTCGGTCGCAACATCCGCTTCATCGCGCTCCCGAACCTCCTCGCGGGGCGACGGATCGTTCCGGAGTTCCTGCAGGACGAGGTGCGCCCGGACCGTCTCGGGCCGGCCGTGCTCCGTCTCCTCGATCGAGGTCTGCCGGCGGAAACGGGCTGGGAGTTCGACCGCATCCACCGGGAGCTCCGGTCCGGGCGGGAGAGCGCGGCCGCGGCGGTGCTCGCCCTCGCGGGGCGGGCGGAGCGGACGGCGTGATCGCGGGCGTGGACGAGGCGGGCCGCGGACCGCTCGCCGGGCCGGTGGTGGCGGCCGCGGTCGTTCTCTCCCCCGGGGTGGTGCCGGAGGGAGTCGCCGATTCGAAGACCCTGACCCCTTCGCGGCGCGCCGAGCTCGCGGGCCGGATCCGCGAACGCGCCGTCGGATGGGCGCTCGGGCAGGCGGATCCGGCCGAGATCGATCGGTTGAACATCCTGGAGGCGACGCTCCTCGCCATGCGCCGGGCCCTCGCGGGTCTCGCCGCGGCCCGGATCGTCCCGGAGCTCGCGCTCATCGACGGGAACCGGTGCCCCCCCGGCCTGCCGTTTCCCGCCCGCCCGGTGGTCCGCGGCGACGCCTCGGTGCCGGCGATCAGCGCCGCCTCGATCCTCGCCAAGGTCTACCGCGACCGCGAGATGGAGCGCCTCGGCCGGTGCTGGCCCCAGTACGGGTTCGCGGACCACAAGGGGTACCCCACCCCGGCTCACCTCGAACGGCTGCGCCGTTTCGGCCCGTCTCCGGTTCACCGCCTGACGTTCGCACCGGTTCGCCGCTGCCGGGGAGCGGAGCGGTGACCGGCGGTGCGGCCGGGTTCGCGCATCCAGCGGCGCGCTCGGAGGGCACGCTTGCGTTCGTCGCGGTCGGCCCGGGCGCGCCGTCATGACTGATGCGGGGGGATTTGTGCACCTCCTGGTGCACACGGAGTACTCGCTCGTCGACAGCGTCGTTCGCATTCCCGCCCTCGTGGAGGCGGTCCGCGGGCATCGCATGCCCGCGGTGGCGGTCACCGAGGCGGCCAACTTCTTCTCGCTCATCAAGTTCTACCGGGAGGCGGAGCGGGCCGGGATCAAGCCAATCGTGGGGGCGGACGTGCGGGTGGCGCCGGAGAGGGGGGAGACGCACCGGCTCGTGCTGCTCTGCCGGCACGCGCAGGGCTACCGCGAGCTCTCGCGGTTGCTGTCGCGGGCCTATGTCGAGGGCGAGGGAACGATCCCCCTCCCGTGGCTCGACGAGGCCGGGACGCAAGGACTCATCGCGATATCGGCGTTCCGGGAGGGAGCGGTCGGTCAGGCCCTCGCCCGCGGCGAGCCGGCGCTCGCGCGCCGGATCGCGGGCGAGTGGCTCGCCCGGTTCGGGGATCGCTACTACCTCGGGCTCGAGCGGCTCGGCCGGGAGGGCGAGGAGCCGCTCCTCGACGATACCGTCCGCCTCGCGGCCGAGTGCGGCGTGCCGGTGGTCGCGGCCAACGACGTGCGTTTCCTGGCCCCCGAGGAGTTCGAGGCGCACGAGGCGCGCGTCTGCATCCAGGAGGGGTGGATCCTCGGCGATCCCGCTCGGCCGCGCCGCTACACCGAGGAGCAGTACCTGCGGAGCGCGGAGGAGATGCGGGACCGCTTCGCGGACGTGCCCGAGGCCATCGAGAACACTCTGGAAATCGCCCGCCGGTGCAGCATCGAGATCGAGCTCGGAAAGGATGTCCTGCCCGAATTCCCGTTGGAGCCGGGGGAGAGTGCCGAGGGGCGCTTCGCGGCGACGGCCCGCGCGGGACTCGATCGCCGGATCGGCGAGGGGTCGGACACCGCCGCGTACCGCGAGCGCCTCGAGTACGAGATCGAGATGGTCACGCAGATGGGGTTCTCCGGTTACTACCTCATCGTCGCGGACTTCGTCGCCTGGGCGCGCGAGAACGCGGTGCCGGTCGGTCCCGGCCGCGGTTCCGGGGCCGGCTCGCTCGCGGCGTGGGCGCTCGGTATCACCGACGTCGATCCGATCGCCTACGACCTCCTGTTCGAACGTTTCCTCAACCCCGAGCGGATCTCGATGCCCGACTTCGACATCGACTTCTGCATGGACGGGCGCGACCGGGTGATCGAGTACGTGATCGGGCGCTACGGGTCGGACCGGGTGTCGCAGATCATCACCTTCGGCACGATGGCGGCGAAGGCGGTCGTGCGCGACGCGGGCCGGGTGCTCGGCCTTGCGTTTCCCTTCGTGGACATGATCGCGAAGCTCATCCCGTTCGACCTCGGGATCACTCTCGAGCGGGCGCTCGCGGAGGAGGCCGCCTTCCGGGACCACTACGAGCGGAACGAGGACGTGCGTTCCCTCATCGACCTCGCCCGGTCGCTGGAAGGGCTCGCGCGCAACGCCGGCCGCCACGCGGGGGGCGTGGTCATCGCCCCGGGTCCGCTCACCGACTACACCCCGCTCTTCCGCGACCCGGACGGCGGCTCGCCGGTGACGCAGCTCGACAAGGACGACGTCGAGGCGGTGGGCCTGGTGAAGTTCGACTTCCTCGGGCTCAAGACCCTCACCGTCATCGACCGGGCCGCGACGATGATCGATGCGGCCCGTCCCGGCGAGCCGCCCCTCGACGTGGGGGCGGTGCCGACCGACGACCCGGCGACGTACGAGCTCATCCGCTCGGGCGCCACCACCGCCGTGTTCCAGCTCGAATCGCGGGGGATGCGTGAGCTCGTGAGGGGCCTCAAGCCCAGCCGGTTCGAGGACATCGTCGCCCTGGTCGCCCTGTTCCGGCCGGGTCCCCTCAAGTCCGGCATGGTGGACGACTTCATCGAGCGCAAGGAGGGGCGGGCGCAGGCGGCCTATCCCCACCCGCAGGTCGAGCCCATCCTCCAGTCGACCCACGGGGTGATCCTGTACCAGGAGCAGGTGATGCAGATCGCCCGCGAGCTCGCCGGGTACAGCCTTGGAGGCGCCGACGTGCTGCGCAAGGCGATGGGCAAGAAGCTGCCCGAGGAGATGGCCCGGGAGCGGGCCGCGTTCGTCGCCGGCGCGACCCGGCGCGCGGTGGACCCGCACGTCGCGAACTCCCTGTTCGACCTCATGGAGCACTTCGCGGAGTACGGGTTCAATCGCGCGCACTCCGTCTCCTACGCCCTCGTCGCCTACCAGACCGCGTGGCTCAAGTGCCATCATCCCGCCGCGTTCATGGCTTCCGCCCTGACCGCGGAAATGGACAACACGGACCGGGTGGTGCTCCTGGTGGACGACTGCCGCGCGCTCGGCCTGTCCGTCCGTCCGCCCGACGTGACCGAGAGCGCGTGGGCGTTCGAGGCGGACGGCGCGGACCGGATCCGCTTCGGGCTCGGCGCGATCCGGGGGGTGGGCCGAAGTGCGGCGGAGAGTGTCGTCGAGGCCCGGGAAGCGGACGGTCCGTTCACCGACCTCTTCGATTTCTGCCGGCGGGTGGACCCCCGGCGGGCGAGCCGTCGGGTGCTGGAAGCGCTGATCCACGCGGGCGCGCTGGACCGGCTGGGCCCCGGGCGCCGGGCGATGACGGAGGTCCTCGGCCGGGCGATTCAGTCCGCCGAACGCGATGCCCGCGACTCCGCGCTCGGCCAGGCCGATCTCTTCGGAGGGAGCGCGCCCGCGGTGGACGGGTATCCCGAGGTTCCGGAGTTCGAGATGGCCGACCGGCTGGCCGGCGAGCGCCAGACGCTCGGCATCTATCTCTCCGGCCATCCCGTCGAGCCGCACGAGGCGGAGCTCTCGAAGTTCACGAGCGGGCGGCTTGCGAAGCTGCGCCCGCGCGGGGAAGGCGGGGTGCAGGTCGCGGCCGGGCTCGTTCTCTCCGTGCGCCCGACGAATACTCGGCGGGGCCGGATGGCGTTCGTGGTGATCGAGGACCGGAGCGGGCGCCTCGAGCTGGTCGTCTACTCCGACCTGTTCGCGGCCGACCGGACGCTCCCCGCCGAGCGGCGTCGACTGGTCAAGGACCGGATCGTCGTGGCGGAAGGAACGGTCGAGGAGAACAACGGGGAGCGGTCCATGCGGGTGAGCGCGCTCCTTGACTTCGACGAAGCCCGGGCCCGCTTCTCCCGGTGCCTCGCCATCGATCTCCGGGGCTCGGGGCACGACGGGGTGGGTGAGGCGCTGCAGGCGGCGCTCGCCCCCTGGCGCAACGGTCCCACCCCGGTGCGCATCGGCTATCGCTGCCCGGTGGCGAGGGCGGACATCGACCTCGGCCCGGCGTGGCGGATCCATCCGAGCGGCGAGCTCCTCTCCCGGCTCCGGGAGGTCCCGGGCGCCGAGGACGTATCGCTGGAGTACCGGTGAGCAGCCCCTCGCGGCGCCTCGATGTGCTGGACTTCGAGCGTCCCATCTCGGAGCGCGAGTCGCGGCTCGAAGTGCTCCGCGCCACCGCCTCGGGATCGGAAGGGATCGAGGCGGTGCGGCGCCTCGAAGCCGAGATCCGGGAGGAGACGGCGGCGGTCTTCGCGAACCTCTCGCCCTGGCAGGTGGCTCAGGTCGCGCGCCACCCGCAGCGGCCCTACACCTTCGACTACATCGAGCGGATGTGCTCGAGCTTCGTCGAGCTCCAGGGTGACCGCGCGTTCGCGGACGACCGGGCCATGGTCGGCGGGCTCGCCCGCATCGACGGGCGGGCTCTCGTGGTGATCGGGCACCAGAAGGGCCGGGACACCAAGGAGAAGATCCTGCGGCAGTTCGGCATGCCCAACCCCGAGGGCTACCGCAAGGCGCTCCGGCTGATGAAGCTCGCCGAGCGCTTTCGACTGCCCGTGCTGAGCCTCATCGACACGCCGGGTGCGTATCCCGGCATCGGGGCGGAGGAACGCGGGCAGAGCGAGGCCATCGCGCGAAACCTCGTGGAGATGGCGCGCCTTCGCACCCCCATCGTGTGCGCGGTCATCGGGGAGGGCGGCTCCGGGGGCGCCCTCGCGATCGGGGTCGGAGACCGGGTGCTGATGTTCGAGTACAGCGTCTACTCCGTCATCTCGCCCGAGGGCTGCGCATCCATCCTGTGGAAGAAGGCCGAGGAGGCGGCCCGGGCGGCGGAGGCGATGGGCATCGATTCGAAGCGGCTGCACGATCTCGGGCTCATCGACCGGATCCTCGAGGAGCCGCTCGGCGGCGCCCATCGCGATCCCGATGCGATGGCGGAGCGTCTCGGAAAGGCGATCTGCGAGGAGCTTGCCGAGCTCGACGGGACGGACCCGGAAACGCTCATCGAGCGCCGGTACGAGCGCCTGATGAGCCATGGCGCCTTCGCCTGACGGGAATCGGGTGCTGGAGGCGGTCCGGGCGGTGGTCGGCGCCCGGTCCGCCGCAGCCGCCGGGGGTGGCGCCGGGTCCCGCCGCTCCGGCTCCGGCTCCGGACCGGGCAGGTGGTGGGTCGCGTTCAGCGGCGGCGTGGACTCCACGGTCCTCCTCGATGCGGCCGCCCGGGTTCTCGGCGGGCGGCCGGCGGAGCGTCTGGCCGCCGTCCACGTCAACCACGGACTCCACCCCGACGCCGATGCCTGGGAGGACCATTGCCGGGCGGCGGCGGCGCGGCTCGCGATCCCATTGGAGGTTCGCCGGGTCGCGATCGGCTCGGGCCGGGGACGGGGAGGGATCGAGGCCGCGGCCCGCGCCGCCCGCCATGCCGCACTCGGCGAGGTGATCCCGCCCGGCGAACCGGTCCTCCTTGCCCATCACCGGGACGACCAGGCGGAGACGGTGCTGCTGCGCATCCTGCGGGGAGCCGGACCGGCCGGGATCGCGGCCATGCGGCCGGACGTCACGGTCGGCGGCCTTCGGTTGGTGCGGCCGCTCCTCGCAGTGTCGCGGGCGGAGATCCTCGCCTGCGCCCGGGAGCGGGGTCTGTCGTGGGTCGAGGATCCGGGCAACCGCGCGCCGGGCCACGACCGGAACCGGCTCCGGCACCGGGTGCTGCCGGCCATCGAGGGGGGCTGGCCGAGCGCCGGCGCAACCCTGGCAGGGCTCGCGGAGCGTTCGCGCGAGACGGCGTCGATGCTGGACGACCTCGCGGCGCTGGACCTCGCGGCGGCGCGGGGCAGGGCGCCGGAAACCCTGAACGCGGCCGCGATCGCCGCCCTGCCGCCGCCGCGGGCCGCGAACGCGCTCAGGGCATGGCTCGTCTCCCGCCATCGGATCGCGCCTCCGCCGCGGCGCTGGCTGCGGGTCCTTGTGGAACAGGTAGCGGGCGCCCGTCCGGATCGGTTGCCGGAAGCGGTGCGCGATGGCATCTGGGTGCGGCGGTATCGGGGGGAGCTTCATACCGGCCGCGAGCGCGCGGCGCCGCGGCTGCCGGCGAGCACGCCCTGGCGCCTCGACGCCGGAGCGCTCGATCTCCCCCACGGGCGGCTCGCCGCGGTCTGGACCGAAGGCGAGGGACTCGCGGTCGCGCGGCTGCCCCTCACGGTCGAGGTGCGCTTCCGGTGTGGCGGGGAGCGTTGCCGGCCCCGCGGGCGCAATGTCACGAAGCCGCTCAAGGACCTGATGCAGGAGCTCGGAGTGCCTCCCTGGGAGCGCGGGGTGCGCCCGCTGGTCTTTGCCGGCGAGCGCCTCGCATCGGTGCCCGGACTCGTCGTCTGCGATCCCTTTGCCGCGCGTGGAGACGAACGTGCCTGGCGCATCGAGTGGAGGCCGCGCCGAAGTTGACGCGCGCGACGATCACGCAGTTCGATATTCCCTGATTTCGGGAAATTTCTTGTCCAAGAATTCCTGATTACGCACGAAGCTCAGGTTGGGAGCACGGGAATCCCGGGATCGCCGGCTTCGAGGGACCGTGGGTCTCCCGGGAGCGCGGGCTTCCAGCCCGCATGGACCGCCCGCGGGCTGGAAGCCCGCGCTCCCGGGAAACCGGCGGCCCCGACCTGAGCTTTGTGCGTAGTCAGGTAAGTATTTGATATCTTGAATCCTGTCCACCGTTTCAGGCCGAGCGGCCGCGCACTCGAGGCGCGAAAGGTTACCGAGTCGCGTCAGGCGGGCGAACCCTTCCGGTTCGATGCGGGAGAGGGCGGCGATGCAGCGGGCGCCGTCGGTCTTCGGCGTGAAGAAAAGCTGGCTGTTGCGGCCCGTGCCGCGGTCATCGTTCCGGGTGTTGCCGAGCAGGTTGGCGTTCGAGTCGTGAATGCCGCGCTGCGGGTCACGGTGTTTCCCGGGGGCACGTATCGGTGCCCGCGTCAGGCATCGCTTGCCCATCAGGCGGGTTAGGATATGGGGGCGATGAAGCTTCTCCGCGATTCGGCCATTCCCCCGGACGTGGCTGCCGTGCTTGCGTCCGCGGCGCGCCTCGACATCACCGAGTTCGAGCTGTTCCGCCTCGCCTGGTCCCGGTGGCACGGATACGAGCCGCAGGAGCGGGTGATCGAGCGCAGCTTCGTCCCCTACATGTTCGCCGAGGTCGTGCCGCCCTGGGTGCGTCACTTCACCCGCGAGGTGATGCGGGCGGACCCCCTCGATCCGTCCGCGTTCGGCGTGCGGCGGCCGGCCGGCTCGCCGGAGCAGATCCGGCGGGGCGTACGCCACGCGATGGCCATCACGATCGCGGTGACGGGACTGTTTGCGGCGGCGGAGATCGCGGCCCGGCTCATGCCGTTCGCCGGCTCGTGCATGTTCCCGCCGTGCTACTGACCGATGGTCGGCGCGCCGCGGTCGAGAAGGGAGAGTCGTTGGTGAAGTCCAATCGGGAACGCGTCGCCTTTCGCACGTTCGGATGCCGCCTCAACCAGTACGACACCGAGTCCATCCGGACCCTGCTCGAGACGTCCGGACGCTACGAGACGGCGCGCGACGGCGCCGACGTCTACGTCGTCAATACGTGCAGCGTGACGGCGCGGGCCGATGCGTCGGCGCGCAAGGCCCTGCGGCGGATCCACGCCGAGCATCCCGAGGCGAGGATCGTCGTCACCGGGTGCTACGCCCAGCGAGCCCCGGAGGAGCTCGCCGGGCTGCCGGGGGTCTCGCTCGTGCTGGGGGCGGCGGATCGCGGGCGAGTGGTGGACGAGCTGGCGCGCACCCGGGCGGGCGAGGCGGCGCGGGTGGCGGTCGCGCCCATCGCCGAGGCTCGCAAGTTCCTCGAGGTGCCGATCACGGAGATGCGCGAGCGCCGGCGCGCGTTCGTGAAGGTTCAGGAGGGCTGCAACGAGTCCTGCGCCTTTTGCATCGTCCCGCAGACCCGCGGGGTTTCGCGGAGCCGCGAGCCGGAGGCGGTGCTGGAGCAGGTGCGCCGGCTGGTGGACGGAGGCTATCCCGAGATCGTGGTCACGGGGGTGCACGCCGGAGACTACGGGCTCGATCTCGGGGCCGGCGCCTTCGGGCCGGAGCGGTCGGAGCGGCCGGAGCAGCCGGAGCCGCGGGACCGGCGGCCGATCGTCGAGCTCATCGAGCGGATCCTCGCCGTGCCGGGGCTCGAACGGTTCCGGCTGAGCTCGATCGAGCCCGCCTCCGTGAGCGACGAGCTCGTCTCGCTGATGGCCGGCGAGGAGAAGTTCGCCCGCCACTTCCACATCCCGATGCAGAGCGGGAACGACGGCGTGCTCGCGCGCATGCGGCGGCGCTACACGGCGGCCGGGTTTCGCCGGCTCGTCGAGCGAATCGCGGAGCGGGTGCCGGACTGCGGGATCGGGACGGACGTCATCTGCGGCTTTCCCGGCGAGAGCGATGCCGCCTTCCAGGATACGTTCGACGCGCTCACGGAGCTTCCCATCACCTACATCCACCCGTTCACATACTCGGCCCGACCGGGGTCGGAGTCCGCCGCATGGAAGGACGATGTCCCGTCCGAGGTGAAGAAGCGGCGGGTGGGGGCGCTGAAGCGCCTCTCGCGCGACAAGAGCCGCGCGTTTCGCGAGCGTCACGTCGGACGGGTGGCCGGGGTCCTGCCCGAGGGACCGGAAGGAACGGGATGGACCGACAACTACATCCGGGTCGCGATCGACGGGGCCGATCGGGCCGAGGCCGCCCTGTCCGGCGGCGTGGTGCGGGTGACGCTCGTCGAGCTTTCCTCCGACGGCATGCTTGGAACCGCGGCGTCCTGAGGGAGCGAAGTGGCCGGACCGCAGCCGGGTGAGGTCGAGGGAACGGGTGGATCACGAAGAACGAGCCGTGCGCCCGCCTTCCGCGGAGCCTGACGTTGCACGGCGGGCGCGGGCGCCGGACGGCTCGAAACGGAAGGGGAACATGAGCAGGACACACGGGCGGCCCAAGCGCCGGCAGATTTGTGAAGGCGATCGACGATGATCCGAATGGACGGGCGACCCGGGCGCCGACAGATTTGTGAAGGCGCTCAACCATGATCAGGACTGGCGACGAGTACCGCGAGTCGCTGCGCGACGGCCGCAAGGTCTGGATCGACGGCGAATCGGTGCCGGACGTCCCGTCCCACCCCATGTTCCGGCCGCTCGTGGACGTGCGGGCCCGAATCTACGACATGCAGCACGACCCGGCGACGTCCGAGACGATGACGTGGCACGACGAAGCGTCGGGCGAGACCTGCGCCATCGGGCTGAAGCTCCCGCTCACCCGGGCCGACTGGGAGCGCAAGCGCCGCGCCGTCGATGCGGTGATGTGGGACATCGGGGGGGTGGTCACCCGGGTCGGCGACGAGACGATCGGCGAGATGTGGTCCCTCCGGGACGGCAAGGACATCCTGAACGAGATCGATCCCCGCTTCGGGGACAACATCGAGCGGCACATCCACGAGGCGGTGCGGCGCGACCCCTTTCACGTCTCGGCCAACACCGACCCCAAGGGCGACCGGTCCAAGCGGCCCCAGGAGCAGGACCCCGACATGCTGGTGCACGTGGTGCGCGAAACGGATGCCGGAATCGTCATTCGCGGGGCGAAGTACGAGACCGCCGCCGCGTACGCCGAGCAGGCGTTCCTGAAGCCCACCATCGCGAACTGGGGGGACGACAAGCTGTCGGACTACGCGGTCGGCTGCATCGTGCGCATGAACGCGCCGGGGGTGAAGCACATCTGCCGCACCGGGTTCGCGGGCCGGGCTCCCGCCTCCGACTATCCGCTCGCCAACCGCTTCGACGAGGTGGATTCCCTCGTGGTGCTGGACGACGTCCTCATCCCGTGGGAAGACGTGCTGTTCTACCGGCATACGCGGGCCGCCACCTTCATTCGGGCGACCCTGCACCGCTACTCCGCGTTCGCCTTCGTGCAGCGGATCCTCACCTACGCCGACATGATGATCGGGGCGGCTCTGTGGAACGTGAAGCAGACGGGGCTCGAGCGCCAGCCCGCGGTTCAGGAGAAGCTCGCCGAGCTCGCGGTCTACCGCGAGGGGATCAACGCGCACCTCACCGCCGCGATTGCCGCCGCGCAGGAGAGCTCGAGCGGGCTCCTCATGCCCAACCAGTCGCTCCTCTTCACCGGCCGGGTGCACGCGTGCGCGAACCTTCCGGCCATGATGCACCTCGCCCGCGAGCTCTGCGGCGGCCAGATCTGCATCACCCCGGACGCGGGGATGTTCGAGCACCCGGATGCCGGCCCCTGGCTCGCCAAGTTCTACACCATCAACGAACGCTGGCAGGCGCAGGACCGCCGAAAGCTCCTCGCCTTCGCCCGCGACCTCCTCAACTCCGACTACGCGGGCCACCGGCTGACGTTCCAGCTCTTCGCCCAGTCTCCCCCCTTCGCCCACCTCGCGGCGGTCTACCGCAACTTCGACTGGGACGGGCCGCTCGACTTCGTCCGCCGCTCCGCCGGCCTCTCGGACCGGGTGACCGGCGGGAGCGGTTCGCCGGGCGGCTGAGGCGCTCGGCGGGGCCGCCTTCGAAGCGGACGGCGGCGGCGCGACCCCCGGGACCGGGGGCGGCGGGCCGGCGGCATGAGCCGCCGCGGGAACGGCCGGCGGCCGGCCGCGCCGCTCAGAGACCCGCTTCGGAGCGGCCCGGCGGTGGCGGTTCCGTGGGTCGCAGGTGCCCCTTGATCACCTTGCGGGTCGCGGTGAGCGGCATCTCGCTCAACACTTCCAGGCGCTCCGGCAGCTTGAACTTGGCAAGTCCCGTTCCGAGGAGGAAGGCGCAGATCTCGTCCAGGGTGACCGTTTCGCCCGGCCGGAGGACGACGTAGCAGCAGGCGCGCTCGCCGAGCCGGTCGTCCGGCACCGGGGCGATCGCGCACTGGAGCACCGCGGGCAGGCGCTCGAGCAGCAGCTCGACCTCCTGCGGGTTGTACTTGACGCCCCCCCGGTTGATGACGTCCTTCAGGCGGCCGGAGAGCGTGACGTTGCCGTCCGCGTCCATCTGCCCCGCGTCACCCGAGCGGAACCACCCGTCGGCGGTGAACGCCCGGGCGGTCGCCTCGGGGTTCTCGTAGTAGCCGGCAAAGACCGAGGGGCCCCGCACCTGGAGCTCGCCCTGCGCGCCGCGCGGGAGCTCCCGGCCGTGTTCGTCGGCGATGCGCGCCTGCGTCCCCGGCGACGGGCGCCCCGCGCTCCGGGCGGCGAGCTCCACGGCGTCGCCGATGCGGGTGTAGAGCCCGGCCTGGAGCTCGGTCATGCCCCAGAGCTGGCAGATCCTCGCGTTCGGGAGGTGCGGGGCAACGGCATGAACCAGGTCCGGCGGCACCGCCGCGCCGGCGAGCACGACGTGGCGAAGGGAGGCGAGGTCCATCCGCTCCATGAGACCGGTTCCCAGGCAGGCGGCCAGGTGCGCGGGCCCGGCGAAGAGGTGGGTCGGGCGAAGACGGTCGATCGCGGCCGCGAGGGCGGGAGGCGTGAACGCGGGGAGAAGAGCGATGGCGGCGCCGACGGCGAGCGCCATCTCGACCGAATAGAGCGCATAGAGATGCCCGAACGGCGCCGCGGAGAGGACGACGTCGCCGGCCCGGATGTCGTGCTCGGCGATGCCGAGGCGGGCATTGGTCAGCATCTGGTGGTAGTTCAGGGGGACGCCCTTGGGGCTCGCGCTCGTCCCGGACGTGTAGAGCAGCAGGAAGGGGTCGGCCGCAGTCGGCTCCCGCCAGTCCCGCGGGAGTGGCGGGGCGCCGGCCGCGAGCCGTTCGTAGGGCATCGCCCCGGGGACCTCGGCGCCCAGGACGATCGATGTCTTCAGATGCGCAAGCTCCGGACGGCGCTCGGACAGCCAGGCGTGGGGCGAGAAGTCTCCGATGCAATCCGGGGCCACCAGCATCGTCGCCCTGGAATGCCGCAATTGCGTCGCGAGCTCCGAGCCGCGAAACGTCATGTACAGCGTCGTCATCACCGCGCCGAGGGCGCTCGTCGCGAGGAAGACCTCGATGTGCTCGCGCGTGTTCGCAAGCTGGACGGCCACCACGTCGCCCGGCCGGAGCCCGGCGTGGTGGAGCCCAGCGGTGATCGACGCGACGCGCGCCTCCAGCCCGGCATTTGAGACGGTTCCCTGCTCGTCCACGAGGGCCGCTCCCTCGGGATTCGCCCGGGCATTCCGGCGGAGCCACGCCGAAAGGGTGTCGGATCGCCAGTAGCCCTGTTCGACGTATCCCCGCACCCGCTCGGGATCGAAGGAGAAGGCCGCGCGCAGGGAAAGCGCCTCCTCGCTGAACCGGAAGTGGTCCTGGAACGGGATGAAGCGTTCGGCGCGGAAACGCCGGCCGCCGCCGAGCGTGTTCAGCATGTGATAGTGACCGGTACGGAACCGCCGGCGTTCCTCGACGTTCCGGATCAGGGTCACCTGCGCCCGCGTAAGACCGATCCGTTCGGCGATCTCGGTGTCCCCCATGCCGAGCTCGCTGCGATGCGCCTCGATCGCCGCGAAGTCCTTCTCCCGAATCGGATCGCCCCGTCTCGTCTGGAGGTTGTTGCTCAGCGCGAAGATGGTCTCGCCGTAGGCCGCGACCATCTCGTCCGTCACCCCGAGCTGCGCTCGGGTGAGCCCCTGGGTCATCGGCCGGCCTTGGCCCGGCGGATGGGGTCCGCCAGCTCCGCCCCGGTCGCGATCGGGCATACCCGCATGCACTCGAAGCACTGTGCGAGCAGACCCCCCGAGCCGACGGACATCTTGTACCAGAGCATCTTGTGGTCCGGGTCGAAGAGGACGTCGTGGCGCCGCTTCTCGTCCTCGGCCTCCATCGCCTCGGCGAGGATCGCGGGAACCGCTTCGTACTGCTGCGACATCTCGGCACAGGCGGCCATGTCGTAGTGCATCTCCTCCTGGCGGCCCTCGGCGTCGATCTTCCCCGAGAGGCACTGCACCGGACAGAACTTCATGCAGGGGGTCCGGCCATGCTTGCGGTACATGTCGACGCACGACGGCGCCGGGCACGGGTTCTCGGCGAGCGGCTCGTCCGGAGGCAGCTCGAGCTCGGTGAACACCGAGGCGAAGTACATGTAGCCGAACTCCGGGTGCAGGAGGATGTCGCCGGCGAGCGACCGCGCCCCGAGCCCGGCCAGCTCGGCATGGAGCTTGAGGCTCTGCAGGGGGATGCGCGGCCCCTCCTCATTGTCCAGATCCGGCGGGCAGTAGATCGACGGCGCATGGAACCGGTTTTCGATGAAGAAGGCGAGGGCGTACGAGCACGCATAGGCCCGCGTCTCGGTGGATCCGAAATAGGCCATGGCCTTGGCCGGGATCTTCCAGGTGCCCTGGGTCTGGCCGCCGACCCCGATGGAGATCACCGATTTCAGCCGGGGCATGAGATCGGTCGGCCGGTGCCCGGAGGGAGCGATCCGCTCGATGGCGTCGAGGTCGGCGACGCCGACCGCGAGCGCCCCCCGTCTGCGCGCGCAGGCGAATATCTCGGCCTTGGCCTCCGACGGATCGATTTCCGGTCGCTGGTCCATTGACGCCTCCTCCTGCAACTGGCCGCCAAGGTCCGCCGCGGTCCGCCGCGGTCCGATCGAACGCCCCGGAGCCCGTGCCCGATGGAAGCAGTATCCCGGCACACGCGGCGAAGCGTCAATCCTGGGCTGCCGGGGACGGACATCCTTCCCCGGGCGGCTGGTCGCGGCCGCGGCCCTCGTGGCGCGCATCGACGCGGTGCATCCGCAGCTCGCGGGCGAGTTTCCGGACGCGGTCGGCATCGGCTGACCCGGGCAGTCTGCCACCGGCCGGGGGCTTCAAGGATATCGCCTTGCCGGCGCGGGCCGCGGCCGCGCGCTCCCGGGCGTGGCCCCGGTCCCCGTTCATTGGCTGCCCGGCCCCGGGATCGGTCAGAATTGCGGGTCCTGAGAATCGGAACCAAAGGGGAGAGGTCATGAACGAATGCTCGAATCCAGGCTCGGTCCACGCGCCGCTCGGAGCGTACAGCCATACCGCGAAGGTGCCGGCGGGGAGCGACTGGCTCGTCGTCGCCGGCCAGGTGGGCATCGACGCGGGCGGGGTGCTCGCGAGCGGCGCTCGCGAACAGGCCGCGCAGACGTTTCGCAACATCGTCGAGTGCCTCGCGGCGAACCGCATGGACCGGGGCGACATCGTCAAGTTCACGGTGTTCCTCACCGATGCCCGCTTCATCGAGGACTACCGTGCCGCCCGCCGCGACGTGATCGGAGACGAGTACAAGCCGCCCTCGACCCTGCTCATCGTGGACGGTCTGGCCTCCCCCGACATCCTGGTCGAGATCGAGGCATTCGCCGCGAAGGCGGCCTGAGCACCGCCTGGCCCGGAAACCGGGCGGCACGGCAGCCGTTCCGCCCGCTGCGGCTCCGGCAAGGAACGTCGGGCGATGCTCCGCGGTACATGCGAAAAGGAGAGAGAACATGAATGAATTCGACGTGATCGTCCGGGGCGGGCGCGTCGCCACCGCGGCGGACGTGGTGGAATGCGACATCGGGATCCGGGACGGGCGCATCGCGGCCCTCGCGGACCGCCTCGAGGGCGCCCGGCACACCATCGACGCTGCCGGGCACACGGTCACCCCGGGCGGGGTGGACGGCCATTGCCACCTGGACCAGCGCTCGCTCGACGGCACGGTATGCGCGGACGACTTCTACTCCGGCACTCGCTCCGCCGCGGCGGGCGGGACCACCACCGTCATCCCCTTTGCCATCCAGTTTCGAGGCGAGAGCCTCCGGGCGGCGGTGGACGACTATCATCGGCGCGCGGAGGGCCGGGCCGTGGTCGACTACGCGTTTCACTTGATCGTGTCCGATCCGACTCCGCAGGTGTGCGGTCAGGAGCTGCCCGCCCTCATCCGCGACGGATACTCCTCGCTCAAGATCTACATGACCTACGACGACCTCAGGCTCGATGACCGCCAGATCCTCGACGTGCTGGCGGCGGCCCGGGGCGCCGGCGGAATGGTCATGGTGCATGCGGAGAACAGCGAGTGCATCGGCTGGCTTACCGACCGGCTGGAGGCGGCCGGCCGGATCGAGCCTCGCTACCACGTGGCCTCGCGCCCGCGCCCGGTCGAGCGCGAGGCGACCCACCGGGTCATTTCCCTGTCCGAGATCCTCGATGTGCCGATCCTGGTCGTGCACGTCTCGGCCCGGGAGGCGGCCTGGGAAATTCGCCGTGCCCAGAGCCGCGGGCTCAAGATCTTCGCCGAGACCTGTCCGCAGTACCTGTTCCTGACCGAGGCCGATCTCGACAAGCCCGAATTCGAGGGCGCCAAGTGCATGTGCAGCCCGCCGCCCCGCGACCGCGAGAACCAGGACGTGATCTGGGACGGGCTGCGCAACGGCACCTTCCAGGTGTTCTCGTCGGACCATGCGCCGTCGCGCTTCGACGACCCCCGGGGCAAGAAAATCCGCGGCACCACGGGTTCCTTCCGTTGGGTTCCGAACGGCGTGCCGGGCATCGAGACGCGCTTGGCGCTGCTCTACTCCGAAGGAGTGGGAAAGGGGCGCATCGATCTCACCACGTTCGTCGCCCTGACCGCGGCCAACCCGGCCAAGCTCTACGGTCTCTATCCGCGCAAGGGGACGATCGCGGTAGGGGCCGACGCCGACATCATCGTCTGGGACGACGACCGGGAGCTGACGCTCGACAACGAGATGCTCCACCACGACGTCGACTACACCCCGTACGAGGGGATGCGCATCCGGGGCTGGCCGGGCACGGTGCTTTCGCGCGGGGAGACGGTATGGGATGGCGAGACGGTCTCGAGCGCGGCGGGGCGCGGCGCCTTCCTGCCGTGCGATCAGCCCGAGGCGGCCGCCCCGCTCGGTCGTCCGGTGACTCCGGATTTCGACTGATCCACCCCCATGGAAGTGAACCGCTCCGGGGAACCCGGCGCGGCTCATGCCCCTTCGGGGAAGGCGCCGTGCGCGGCGATCCGCACCTGCGCCGACGCCGTGCGGCGTTCGATCTTGAGCACCAAGCCCCCAGGCGCGAGCCGCAGCCCCTCGATTCGCGCCCGCGCCGCATCGAGCATCGCGAGCAGCGGCCGCGCCCCCGCCACAAGCTCGCAGTCGAGCATCGGGGCCCAGAACGGCGAGGCCGGCCCGTCGTCGGTCTCCGGATCCTCCCAGGCCATCAGCCCCCAAGGCGCGGCCTGGCGATCGGCCGCCGACTGGATGCGAACGGGGAAGGGCGCGGCCTCGACCGCGGACTGGGCGGCTTGCGCCCGCCATGCCGCCCGGTACTCGGGATGGCGCCGGAGAAAGTCCCAGGCCCGCGTCCCGCCGTCCTCCGCCGTCCTCATCCGCTTCTCTGCGAACCCGCGACGCCCACCGGTGTGCCGTCAGCGGCGATGTGCGTCGAGCGCATCGGCCGCGGCGTCGCACCGCTCGCGACGCGCGATTCCGCCCACCGCGGCATGCGTGTTCAGCACCTTCTCGATCCGCACAGCGCTTCCCCGACCACCCTCCAGCGTCCGCGGTTCCGTCCAAAGCACCTCGTCCATGCCATCCGCGTCGGCTCCACGTTCACGATCCGCTCGAGAGCCGGAATCCGTTCGAGCAACCCGCTCATATGTGCACCCCCCAATCCCCGGGCTAGTAGCTGTACCGGAGCGAGAGGACGGCCTCCGTATCCCGCGTGTCCACGAGCCCGGTCCCACCCAGATCGACCCTGGCGCGCGCATGGTTGAGGCCGAGGTTTGCGGACAGGCCGCGCGCCAAGTCGTACTGAAGACCGAGCGCGGCGGACACCTCGTCCTCGCCCTCGATGCGGCCGAAGTGCCCTTCGAGCGACACGCTCAACACGCCGGTCTTCGTGCGAACACCCGACGACACGTACCACCGGTCGGCCTCCCGGGCGCCCAACGCAAGGCGTTCATGGCCGACGCACGCGTCGAACGACGTGCTGCCGTGGATGAGCTCGCCGACCACCCCCACGCCACGGGCGTCGAACCGGCCCGACCCGTCCGAGGCGAGGTAGGTGCCCCCGGCGGCCCGAAGCGTCAGCCGAACGTCCCTGATGCCGGCCGGACGCTGGAACATCGCTCCTGCATCGACCCCGCCGTCCTCGTCGACCACGGCGCCGATGACCCACGGGCCGAAACGCCCCACATAGCCGGCGCCCCGGCCGGTGCGCTCGCCGAGGAAGTCGTCGAAGGCGAGGAATGCGTTGCCCGCGCCGCGCAGCCGCCGCGTCTGCTCGCGTACGACGCTCGACACGTCACCGCCGAGCGCCGTGCCCCACGCGCCGCCGAGCGACAACGCCGCCTTGTCCGCATACGCCCCGTCCCGCTCGGACTCCGGGCTCCCGTCGGTGGCGTACTGACCGAAGTATTCGATCCCGAGCCGCCAGCGGTTCGACCACTGGGTCGACGCGCTCAGCTCGAAATTGCCGACGAAATCCGCGCCGTCGGCATCGCCGCCTCCCGAGCCCAGGGTCAACCGGGTGTCGAGCAGACCACCGAGCGCGATCGTCACATCGCCCCACTCAGTAGCAAGCGGCTCCTCGAGCGTCGACAGGCGCTCGTCGTTGAGGGAGAGCTCCTGCGCCGCGCAGCTTTGCGCCATCGCCGTGACGAGGGACGTGCCCAGCGCAAGCACCGAGAGGGTTCGCAACGTGTGTATCGCCATGGCGTCAGGCCCTCGCCGGGAAGGTGGAGCGGAAGGCCTGCCGGGCGATGGCGCGCCCGGCCTTCAACGCTTGCGTGTTGTCGATCCCCCAGTGCACGCCGCCGTAGAGCCGGCTCAAGCCGTTCTCTTCGGCCATGTGGCTCAAGCTCGTCCAGTGCCGGGTGACACCCCGCAGTTGCGGCCACAGCACCTCGTCGGGAGAGCGGCCCGAAAACGCGATGCCGTCGCGCCCGGCAATCAGCGCGATCATCTCCGCCGCGGCGGCGCCGAAGGTGGAGTGTCCGGAGGTGTAGGCGGGGAACTCGGGCGTCGGGATCCAGCTCCGCCAGCCCGGCTCCCGGGCCACGCGCGGATCGGGATTGCCGAACGCGGGCGCCCGCGCACGGATCGCGCTCTCCGGGCGGACGATGTCGTAGTGGAACTTGTTGTCCCACGCGCAGATCGAGGCGTCACACTGCGTCATGCCGATGAGCGCGAAGGCGCGGGCGAGCTCGATGAAGGAGAGCCCGCGGTCCTGGAGGAGCTGCATGGCGATGTAGAGGAAGTGCCCCGGCGGCGTGATGCCCCAGGGTCCGTCCTCCCAGAAGAGCGCAATCTCCGACTCGTCGGCGGTGCGAACGGTGCTCTCCGCCGCGCCGAGGTGGCGGATCGTGTCGAACTCCCCGGCAAACTCCGGGCTTGCCGGATCGTGGAAGTCCGACCCCCGGAACTGCGCGCCGCTTGTCATCGTCCAGGGTCTGATTCGGCCGTGGCCCGGATACAGGCCGCGATCGAACGACGCGAATGCGGGGCCGGGTGCGGCGCCGTAGAACGGACCGGTCGGGCGCCACCGCAGCGCATCGGTGCGCCGCTCGTAGCGCCCGAGATAGAAGTTGACCTCGCTCGGCTCCGAGCCGTCGTCGGTGCGCATCCCGAGCACTTGGCGGGCGGCTGCACGGCCCCACTCGACGCCGAACGACTTCGCTTCGCTGTCGGGAAAGCGATTCAGGAAGGCGATGCGCTCGAACAGGAAGGGTTGCTGGAAGGCTTCCGCCGCCGCGCTCGCGAAGGCGACGCCGTAGGCGACCTTCGGGTCCGCATCGCGCGGGCCAGGACCGATCCCGAAGGGCTCGTCATAGGCCCGGACGATGCCGTTCGCGGCCAGGAACCCGGCCGCCGTCGCAATCCCGTAGTTGTACGCAGCGCGCGGCGTCAGGACTCTCTGGTCGCGCACCTGCTGCAACGCCGCATCGACCCAATGGAAGACGGTATTGCGGTTCCCCGGCTTCAGAATCTGGCTCGTATAGGACGAGCGGTGTCCGTGGGGTGCGACATACGGACCGGCGCATCCGGCGACCGACACCGCCGATGCGGCGGCCGCCGCGCCCGCAAGGAGCCGTCTTCTCGACGGGTTCATGGGATGCTTCTCACCGTTGCACACCGGTACGCCCGATGCGGGGGCTCTGGAACGGAACAGTCGGGACACGCCTCATCACCTCCTGGAGTTGGGACCACTCTGGACACACCGCCTTGGAGCCGGTGGCGCCGGGCGGACCGAACGACACTGCGAAACGAAGTCCCCGGGCGTGCGCAATTCGCGGTCGCGGTCCCCAGGCAAGGCGCCACGTCCCCGCCCGTATGTCCGGGACGCATCGCGCGCGGCCCGTGCCCGCCGCGACCCGTGTTGCGCTCGAAGCTCCATGTTCCGCCCGACGGCCCTGGTGGCCGCATTGCCTTTTCCTGGAACCCATATTGATTACGGCATGCTGCCGACAATGAAAATGCCGTTCGCATCCAAATCCATGTCCCGGCGGCATGAGCCCGAACCCGGCAGCCCTGTCGCAGGCGTCTCGTTCAGACCGAAATGACGACGCGTCACGGCCCGGACACCATCGGTGTCGCCTCGGAAGCAGAAACCTCTTGGGAACGACGCGCGCCGGCGAGCGTCCAATGCTCAGACGGGCTTCAATTAACGGGCCGACCCCCCCCCACATGTAGCAGTAGAGACGCGGCCGGCCGCCCCACTCCAAGGCAACGGTGCAATGTTCGACAAGCGAAGCGATCTCGTCCGATTCCTCGGCGTCGCAGAGGCCGGAAAGATCGGATTGACGGCCGACCGGCTCTCGATGACCCAGCCCGCCCTGACCCGCGTCATCGCAAGGCTCGAGCGCCAGCTCGGCGCCCGACTCTTCGAACGCACGCCGACGGGGGTGCGCCTCACCGCGCTCGGCGCCGCCCTCGTCGAGCCCGCGCGACGCGTCCTGCGCGAGATCGAGACCGCGCAAGGCCAGGTCGACGCCGCCCGCTCCGGGCGCGCCGGGCGCTTCCGCGTGACCGCCAACCCGACCTGGAGCGAGGCCGTCCTGCCTCGCGCCATCGCCCGGTTCCACGAGCGATTCCCCGCCGTCGAGCTCGACCTCGAGACCGCCACCCGCGTCGAGGGGCTGCGCCTGCTCTCAGAGGGCCGGAGCGATCTCCACTGCGGTGGAATCGACAACGGCGAAACCCTGCCGACCTATCTCCGCCGCGAGCGCTTTCTGGACATGACCGCGGGCATCGTCGCCTCGCGCGGCCATCCGCTGTTCGAGCGCGAGATCACCAACGACGACCTCGCCCGCAGCCCGTGGATCGACTACGACGCGCGCGCGATGACGGTGCCGGGCGAGCGCCGGCCGTCGCTCGCCGATCTCCTCGAACGCCTCTACGAGAGCACGCGCACGCGCGTGCAGACCGTCGTCCGGACCGGCTCCGCCGGGTTGTTCCTCATGGCGAGCGGCCCCTATCTTGCCTGGCTCTCGCTGACCTTCCTCGAAAGTCTCCCGGGCGCGTTTCTGCAGCCGCTGCCGGTTGACTTCGGGCGCTACCGCTACCGCTCGGGCTTCGTCGCCCGGCGCTCGGCCGAAGACCTGGAGCCGTTCAGACGCTTCGAGGCGATCGTGCGCGAGACCGCCCTCGAGCGGCAGACCTGACCCCTGCCACCGCCTCGTCCGGCTCGCCCCCGGAGCAACCGTTTACCCGCCGCGATGTCCCCTCGTCGCGATGCACGGGCCGGTACCGCGGCACGCCCGGCTCGCGGGAACCAGGTCCCGACGGGGGCGTTGCCGGCGGATGTCGCCTGCGACGCGGGCGGGCTGTGCGCGGCGGACGGCACGCGGCTTGCGAACGCGCCGTCGGCGACCGTCCAGGGACCGCCGGCGCTCGCGGACTGGGCCCGGGGCATGTCCGACCATGACGTGTTCGGGATCGGCACGGGGTCGGACCCGTGGCCCGGCGCCGGGGTCGGCGAGGGCGGCGGCCGGAGGCCGGAACCGCGCGAGCTCACCGGGCGCGACTTCCTGACCGGCACCTCCTTCGCGGCGACCGGCGGCACGGCCGAGGGCGGCTTCGCGAGCGCCTGGGGCCGCGGCGCCGGAGGGGACTGATTCCTTCATTGGACGGGGACGGGGCCGGGACTTGCCGGCTCCGGGCCGCCTATACTATCGTTGGTCGATGGCACTTGTGCCCTCAATCGTGTCGCCGCGGATCGGCTCGGTGGATGACCATCGGAGCATGTGCGGCGATTGCGTATAGCTGAATCCATGCGGGAGGAAAATCCATGAACCAGATGCAGTGGACGAGACGCGCGTTCATGCGCGTGACCTCGGGTATCGGCGCGGCCGCGCTCATCGGCCGGGTGCCCGGTGCCCTGGCGGACGAAGACAAGGCGCTGAAGATCTGGGCCAATCCGGGGGTGCACAAGGTCGGCGCCAAGGACTGGAGCGCGATGGAAGCCCAGGCCGGCATTTCCATCGCCGCGACGGCAAAGAGCGCGCGCGCCGACGAGGCGATCCAGAAGATGGTCGTCGGCGACGGCAACAAGCTGTTCGATGCGGTTACCGACAATGGCGGCGGCATGGAGGACGCGCTTGCGTCGCAGGGCGCCATCGTGCCGCTCGATACCAGCAGGATTTCCAACTGGAAGAACATCCTGCCGGTCTACAACGAAGGAGGTCTGGCCGCTCACACCATCCGCTACGAGGGCGAGGTGTATTCGACGCCGATGATCTCGAACGCCGATTCCATGGCCTATGACTACCAGGCGCTGGGATTCCACCCGGATAGCTGGGGCGTGATGTTCGACTCCCAGTTCAAGGGCCGCGTCGCCCTTCAGAACGATTTCGGGCCGACGCTGACCAACATGGCGATCTACCTCAAGGAGAGCGGCAAGGTCGAGATCGAAGAGCCCTCCGACATGAAGCCCGATGAGGTCAAGGCGGTCTGCCAATTCCTGATCGACTGGAAGAAGAAGGGTCAGTTCCGCACATTCTGGGATGGCTTCCAGAACGGTGTCGGCATTCTGGCCAGCGGCGAAGTGCTGATGTCGTCGTGCTGGGAGCCGATCCAGATCATCGCCAACCGCAAGACCGGCGACAAGGCGGACATCCGCTACGGGACCATGAAAGAAGGCCACCAGACCTGGAACAACATGATCATGTTGACCAGGGGCGGCCGCGAGCGCGGCATGGACGAGCTCTACTACAACCTCGCCGACGTCTATCTGTCACCTTGGTTCGGGGCGCGGACGCTGTCGGGGCTGGGCTTTGCGCCGCAGATGCAGGGCGTCGACGAGTACCTCAAGGCCCACACGGACGACTTCCCGTCCGACGTGCAGGAGACGGTGCTCAACATTCTCACGCGCAAGAATGCGCGCTTCGCGGTCAAGGGCAACGCGTGGCAGAACGTGTTCCCGACCCACATTCGCGCCTATCAGGACTGGTGGGCACGCTTGCAGGCCGCCTGACCGCTCGTGGACTCCGCGGCGGCGGACAGGCCGCGGCCGCCACCGGACCGGACGGGGGGGGAGGTCCCAGCCCCTCCGGTCTGGTGGCGGACACTTCTCGGCGAGAACGGCATCCAGAAATGGGTGTTCTATATTCCGGTCGCATTCTTCGTGCTGTTCTTCGCCGCCCCGGTCGCGCTCACCGTGGTGTGGAGCGTATTCGAGCGCACCATGTTCTGGATGGAGCCGGGCTTTACCCTGTTCGCCTATGAGAACTTCTTCACCTCCGCCCGGGCGGAGAACTACGTGTTTTCCATGCTGCATTCGGCCACCGCGGCCGTCATCTCGTTCATCATCGGCTTTCCCATCGCCGTGTTCGTGCGCCGGCGCGTCACCAGGGCGGCGCAGCATCGGGTGATACTGCTGTTCATCCTGCCGTTCATGATCTCCGAGCTGGTCCGGGTGTTCGCCATGCGCCCGGTGCTGGGGCGCAATGGCGTTATCAATTCGGCCTTGATGGATCTCGGCATCATCTCCGAGCCGATCACGGTCATCCTGTTCTCGCCGCTCGGTGTCGTCATCGGCGACGTGATGTCATTTCTGCCGTTCATGATATTCGCCGGCTTTCTCGCCCTCGAGGCGGTGCAGAACTACATCTTCGAAGTGTGCGACGACCTCGGCGCCGGGCGGGTGCGGCTGTTCCGCGACATCATCGTGCCGCTGGCCGCACCCGGCATATTCGCGGGGAGCGTGTTCATCTTCGTCAACTCGATGGGCGTGGCGCTGGTGCCGACGCTTCTCGGCGGACCGGGCGCGGTCAACGCGGGACTGATCGCCAACCAGGCCATCGTCGCGCTCGATTTCCCGCTGGCCATGGCGATCAGCACGATCATGATCGTGACGCTCGTGCTGCTGCTCTATATAGGCCACCGGCTGTTCGACCTCACCAAGGTGCTTGAGCCCATCAGCTGATCCGGTCATGTACGACGATTTCGCCAGTACCTGGAACATCCGGCTCAAGTGGCTCTATCTGCTGGCGGTCGTATTCGCGTTGTTGTCGCCGGTGTTCTACACCATTCACATCTCGTTCAACCAGCACGGCTTCGGTGCGCGCATCTACGAATTCACCTTCGACTGGTATCGGGTCGTGCTGGGCGACACGTTGCTGGTGGTATCGCTGAAATGGACGGTCTACCTGGCGCTGGCAACCATCGCAGCGACGATTCCGATGGCGCTGCTGTCGGCCAAGTTCTACAAGCGCATCCGCCGCAAGGTCGCCTTCGTGGCCCTGATGCTCTCGCCGCTATTCGTGCCGGCCGACATCATGGGCTCGAGCCTGCTGGTGTTCTTCAAGAACCTCGCCAACGGTCTTGTCTGGCTCGGCGACCGGCTGGGTGTCGACTGGTTCGACGGTTGGTTCGACCTGGGTTTCCTGACCGCGGTGATCGGCCAGATCATCTACACCCACCCCTACGCGTTCATCGTCATCCTGATCACCATGTCGCGCTACCGCGTCCAGCAGACGGAGGCGGCCCGGGCCTGCGGCGCCACCGCCTGGCAGGCCTTCTGGCAGGTCGAGTTTCCGCAGATCCGCGTCGGGGTGTTCAGCTCGTGCGCGTTCGTCACCATCCTGTCGTTCAACGAGGCGGTTCGAACCGCTCTGTTGAAGGGCGGGTTCGACACGTTCTCCAACATGCTGGTCGCACAGATGCTCAATATCGGCATGTCCGGCGAGTCCTATGCGATGGCGGGAATCATGAGCATCGTGTCGATGGTCGTGATCGGATCGGTCATCGTCTACACCTTGCTGCGGGCCGAGCACCTGGAGCGCAAGGCGCGCGCCATGGCCGAGCCGGTGATGTCGAGCTGATCGGCGACAGAATCGGACAACACCGAGATTTTCGACAACATGAACGATCCGTCCAATTCCGCCGTCGAGGTAGTCGATCTGGGCAAGAACTATGGCGCCGTCACGGCCCTGAAGTCGGTCAGCTTCTCGATCGACAGCGGCCAGTACCATGCGCTGCTCGGCCCGAGCGGCGGTGGCAAGACGACGCTGTTGCGGTTGATCGGCGGCTTCCTGCGGCCGACCGCCGGCCGGGTGTATCTGCACGGCCGGGACGTGAGCCACCTGCCGCCGAACCGGCGGCCAACGTCGATGGTCTTCCAGAACTACGCGCTCTTTCCCCACATGAACGTCGAGCGCAACGTCGCCTACGGGCTGAAACTGCTCAAGACGCCGCCCGGCGAGATCCGCGAAAAGGTCGAGCGGATGCTCGCTCTGGTCGGTCTCGACGGCTACCACCGGCGCATGCCGCACGAGCTGTCCGGCGGCCAGCAGCAGCGCGTGCAGCTCGCCCGTTCTCTCGTGCTCGAGCGCGACATCCTGCTGCTCGACGAACCGCTCGCCTCGCTCGACGCCAAGCTGCGCAAGGACATGTGCCTCGAGCTCAAACGCATCCAGGAGAAGGTCGGCATCACCTTCATCCACGTCACCCATAACCAGGAAGAAGCGCTGACCGTCGCGGACCGCATCGCCATCATTGCCGACGGCGCCCTGGTGGAGGAGGGCACCGCCCGCGATATCTACGAGACGCCGAAGAAGCGGTTCACCGCGGAGTTCATCGGTGACAACAATGTGCTCGACGGTGTCGTCGCCGGGACCTCGGGCGAGCACGTCACGGTCGACCTGGATTTCGCCAGGGTCGAGGTCCCCGCCCTGGGCGCATCCGCATCGACCGGCGATGCGGTGGCGTTCTCCGTGCGCTCGGAGCTGGTGCGCATCGTCGAGCCCGATCACGGGGCGCATGGTTCCTGGCAGGTCATGCCGGCGACCTATGTCGAAGCGATTTACCTGGGTCTCACGATCTCGCATCTGGTTCGGCTGCCCGACGGCACCGGGGTCGCCGCGCGCGTGATGTCGGACGAACGGGACGACAAGCCGTTCGAGCCCGGCGGAGCGGTGACCGTCGGCTGGCCCACCGATCGGTCCCGCCTGCACATGGCCTGACCCGTACCGCGCGGGTCGGCCGGCGACTACCGATCGGGCGTCGCCGTATGGCCATAGGCCGCCCTTGCGCCCGCTTCGGTGACATAGCCGTTCTTGAGGTCGCGGGCGATGAGCTCCGGGTCGCGCTCGCGCGGGTCGCCGTAACCGCCACCGCCCGCCGATTGCAGATGCACCAGGGTGCCGGGCTCGAGATCGATGTAGGGCGTCTTGCTGGGCAGGATCCGTTCTCGCTCGGAGCCGGGATCGAGGACATAACGCGCCGTCGTGCCGGGCCGCCCGCCGAACAGGCCGGGCGGCGGCGTCGCATGGCGATCGGCGCACAGGCAGATCTGCGCGCGATCGGACTCGACACGGAAAGCACGGACGAAGCCGTTGCCGCCGCGGAAACGGCCCGCGCCGCCGGTGTCGGGGACGATCTCGTAGGCTTCGAAGAACAGCGGGTTCTCCATCTCGTCGGCTTCGATGGGGATATGGCCGGCATTGCCGGGGCCGTAGCGGATGGCGTTGAGGCCGTCGCGCGTCGCGCGCGCGCCGTAGGCGCCGGAGGAAAGCTCGATGGTGGAAAAGTAATGGCCGCCATCGGCCCGCGGCCGGCGCCCGGCGATCACGGCGGTGCCGGTCGACCCCGAACCGCTGGCGATCCCCCGGTCGCCGACGGCCCCGGCGATCGCCGCCATGGTCGCGTCGAGCACCCGGTAGCAGACGTCGCCGAACCCGACCATCGAGCCCGGCTTTCGCGCATCGACGAGGGAGCCGGGCCGGGTCTTGATGGAGATTGGCCGGTAGCTGCCGGCGTTGGGCGGATTTTCCGGATCCGTGATCGATTTGATGGCGTACTGCACGGCTGAAGCCGCGGCGGAACGCGAGCAGTTCATGCCCCCCGACGACTGGTCGCTGCTGTCCCGCAGATCGGCGACGATATCGCTGCCGCGGATGGCGATCCTGACGTCGATCCAGGTCTTGTCCTCGGAGCGGCCGTCACCGTCGAGACAGTCGCGGGCGTGGTAGTCGCCGTCGGGAAAGTCGGCGATGCGCGCCCGCGTCATCCGTTCGGCGCGCGCGATGATCTCGGCCATCGCCGCCTTCAGGGTGTCGAATCCGTAACGCGCGATCAGCGTATCGAGGCGGCGCTCGGCGGTCTCGCACGAGGCATATTGCGCGCGCAGGTCGCCAAGGCCGATCGAGCGGTTGCGGATGTTCGACAGGACCATTTCGAGCACGCCGCGATTGGGCCGGCCGGCTTCGAACAGCTTGACCGGCGGAATGAAGACGCCTTCCTGATGAATGTCGGAGGTCGCGGGCGAATAGCTCCCCGGCCCCATGCCGCCGATATCCGCCCAGTGGCCGCGGTTGCAGGCGTAGGCATGGAGCTTGCCCTGGTGGAACACCGGTCGTGCGATGAGCACGTCGGGCAGGTGCGTGCCGCCGATGAACGGATCGTTGGTGGCGAGGACGTCGCCGGGTCGCAGGTTCTCGCGGCCGATCGCCGCTACCGCGCCCTGCAACTGCACCGG
Organism: Gammaproteobacteria bacterium; assembly: GCA_965223775.1. Lineage (GTDB taxonomy): Bacteria > Pseudomonadota > Gammaproteobacteria > HK1 > HK1 > JAJDXW01. The sequence goes on from OZ245021.1 coordinate 2,206,857, forward strand.
CATGGTCGTGACATGAAGGGGAAAGCCGTTCGGGTCCTGGGCGATGATCTCGCCGTCGCCGTTCATCAGGCAGCAGGACAGATCGCCCTGCTCCTTCCATAGCTGGGTGTAGGCGGTGCGCATGGTCATGATCTTCATGTCCCGCGCGATCGCGACCAGCGAGCCGTGGAGCACGGCAAGGGTAAAGGCATCGATGGTCACGGCGCATGTCCTCCGGCCGGCAGGGTGATGACCATGTTGTCATGCGGGTCCACGGTGACTTTCATGTGCTCCAGGACCAAGGTTGTCGACGAGGGTTCTTCGACGAGCGCCGGCCCGGCCAATGCAGCGCCGGGCGTCAACCGATCGCGCCGATAGACGCAAACCGCTCGGGCGCCCGTTTCGTCGGGCAACCATACCGGACGTTCGCCGACGGGTTCCGGTCTCGCACCCGGGCTTCGGGTTGGCGGCAGCGGCGGCTTGTCGACCCGTCCCACGGCGCGCAGGCGCACGTTGACCAGCTCGATCGGCTCGCCGGGAACCTGGTAGCTGTACAGGCGCTCGTGCAGGTCGTGAAACCGTTCTTCGAGCGCGGCAAAGCCGTCCGGCAACTCCTCGAGGGCGCCCGGCAGCGGCACGGTGATCTCGGTGGTCTGGCCGAGATAGCGCAGGTCGAACGCCGGTGACAGCTCCCGGCAGCGTTTGGCGATCCCCTCGGCATCGAGATCGGCCGCCGCGCGCCGCTCGAGTGTCTTGATGATCGAGACGGCATCGCCGGCCGGGACCTCCGTGATCGGCCGCACGAGCGATTGGACGTAGTCGTGGCTGAAGTCCGCGGTTGCGATGCCGCGGGCCGAGAACAACCCTGGATGCTGGGGAACGACAACCCGGACGATGCCGAGCTCGCGTGCGACGGCGGCGGCGTGCAGAGGTCCTCCGCCGCCGAAGGCCACCAGCGCGTAGTCGCGCGGATCGCTGCCGCGCTCGATCGTTACCGTTCGGATCGCTTCGGCGACCTGGTTGGTGGCGATCCGGTATACGCCGACCGCGGCGGCGTCGAGGCCGACCGCGAGCGGTCCTGCGACCTGTCGTTCGACAGCCGCTTCGGCCCGCGCCCGGTCGAGCGGCACTTCGCCGTTGGCGAAGCTCGCCGGATCGAGCAGTCCCATCAGCAGATTGACATCGGTGAGGGTCGCCCGGTCGCCGCCCAGGCCATAGCAGGCGGGGCCCGGCCGCGCACCCATGCTGTCCGGCCCCACCTTGACCCGACCGACCTCGTCGACGCGCACGATGCTGCCGCCGCCGGCGCCGATCGTGTGCACGTCGAGCATCGGGACCGCGACGGGAAACATGTCGATCTCGCGCGTCGTCGTCGCTTCCGCGACGGAGCCTCGGATCAGGCAGACGTCGAGCGAGGTGCCGCCGATGTCCATGGTGATGAGGTCGCGGTAGCCGGCCTGGCCGCATAGCTGCGCCGCGCCGACGACGGCCCCGGCCGGACCCGACAACATCGTCAACGCCGGATTTCGCATCACGATGTCGGGTCGCGCCACCCCGCCGCTCGACTGGAAGATGTAGAGCGGGCAGGCAATGCCCCGATCGGCCAACCGGCCGACCAGACCGGAGATGTAGGACCTGAGCACCGGCGCCACATAGGCGGCGAAGACGGTGGTGGAGGTCCGCGGAAACTCGCGGAACTCGCGCAGGATCTCGCTCGACAGCACGATGTCGAGATCAGGCAGCGCGGCGTCGAGGCGTTCTCGTACGCGCTTCTCGTGGGCCGGGTTGAGGAACGAGAACAGGAAGCACACGGCGACGCTCTCGACCCGCTCGCGGGCGAGCACGGCGATTGCCTGGTCGAGCTCGCGCTCATCGAGTTCGGCGACCACTGCGCCATGACGGTCCACGCGGCACGTGACGCCCAGGCGCAGATGGCGCGGCACCAGCGGCGCGGGCTTGTCCTCGTGGATCCGGTAGATGAGTTCGGCGGGGCGCGCGAAACGGCCAATCTCCAGGATATCCCTGAAGTGCCGGTTGGTGAGGAGGGCCGTCCGGGCGCCCTTGCGCTCGATTACCGCGTTGGTGGTGATCGTCGCGCCGTGGCTGATCCAGTCGAGTTCGGCGGCCGCGACGCCGGCTTCGCCGAGCAACCGCGCGATGCCCTCGACCACGGTCTCGGCGCGGTCTTCGTGCCGGTTGAGGACCTTGACGACCGAGACGCCGCCGGTCGCGTTGTCGAGCAGGACGAGGTCGGTAAAGGTGCCGCCCACGTCGACGCCGATGCGGTATCCGGTTCCTGATTCAGTCATGTCCGGAGGAGGCGGGGACCGGGCTCGGGGTGGGTGGCGGCATCCGTTGCGCGCGCCCGGCGGCCGGCGCGGCAATGCGGCCCGGTCAGGTGCAGTTGAGGCGAAGGCCCGGCCGCGGCCACCGGAACGAGACGAGCTGCCCCGTGCCGCTCAGGGTGGCCCACGCGGTTTGGAGGTCGGGGCCGCCGAAGCAGATGTTGGTGGTGATGGGGTCGGGAAGGGGAACGTGCTCGACGGCGCTTCCGTCGGGCGCGGCGACGGTGATTCCGCCCTGGTGCAGGGTCGCGACGCACACGTTGCCCGCGCTGTCCACCGCCAGAGAGTCGAATTCCCGGTAGCCTCCCGGCGCCGCCACCAGCCGGCCCCGGTTCATCGTGCCGGCCGAGCGGTCGAGGCGCGCGACCCCGGGCTCGGGAAGCTCCCACGCCCAGATGCGCCCCGGGATCGTCTCCGCCACGTAGAGGGTGCCGCCGGCCGGCGAGAGCCCGATCCCGTTCGGGGTCGTGAGGCCCCGGATCACCTCGCGGCACTCGCTGCCGTCCGCCTTGGCGTAATAGACGAAACCGCGGTCCATGTCGTTGCGCCGCACCTTGCCGAAGTCGGTGAACCAGAAGCCGCCGTGCGCGTCGAAGACGATGTCGTTGGGTCCGCGCAGGGGCCGGCGGTCCGACTCCCGGTACAGCACCTTCACCTCGCCGGTCTCGAGATCGACAGCCTCGATCCGCCCGCCGCCGTAGTCCGGTCCCTGCATGCCCGGGACGGGCTGTCCGTTGATCTCGCGCCACTCGAAGCCGCCGTTGTTGCAGACGTAGCATCGTCCGTCCGGACCGAGGGCCATGCCGTTGGGGCCTCCCCCGGTCTCCGCGACCACCCCCACCACGCCTTCCGGCAGCACCCGGGAAACGGTGCCGCGTGCGATCTCGACGACGAGCACCGAGCCGTCGGAGAGGGCGATCGGGCCCTCGGGAAACCTGAGGCCGGTGGCGACCACGGTGACTTCGGTCATGCTCGCGTCTCCTCCCCGGGGCCGGGGTCCGCGGGCGGCGGGTCGATGAGGTTGATTCCGATTGCTTCGCCCAGCTCGCGAAGCGCCTCGTCGGGGTTCGTCACCTTGATGGTGAGCATCCCGAGCCGGGCGGCGGTCTTGAGGTTTGCGCCGATGTCGTCGAGGAACGCCGCCTCCCCCGGCAGGACTCCGAGCGCCTCGCACGTCAGCTCGTAGATTCGGGGATCGGGCTTGCGAAGACCGGTGCGGGAGGACTCGATGAACGCGTCGAAGCGGCCCTTGAGCGCTTCGCGTTCATCGTCCTTCTCGTCCATGAGCCAGTTGTTGGTGAGCGCGGCGGTCTTGATCCCGTGTGCGCGGATCCGCCGCACCGCCTCGAGCATCCGCGGCCGGGCCACGACGTAGTCGGCCATCTCCAGCATCATCGCCGCGGTGGATACGGAGTAGCCGAGGTTCGCGATCTCGGAGTCGAAGATCCGGCAGAACTCGTCGAGCAGGAGCTCCCCGCGCTCGAGCCGCTGCCAGGCCCCGTCCGGGCGGGCCGCGTAGTTGCCGACGATGCCCGCGATGAAACCTTCCGGGAGGTCGTTGCGGCTCTCGTAGTCCCGCACGAAGACGAGCGGCGACTCCTGGATCACGCCTCCGACGTCGAAGATGACCGCCCTGATGTCCATGGAACTCCGGATGGGTTCGTGGCTTTCTCGGTTCGATCGTCGCCGGGGCGCGCCGCCCGCTACCGGTTGCGGGCGAGCTCGCGCTTCGCGATCGCCTCCATGTGCACCTGGTCCGGGCCGTCCGCGAGTCGCAGGGTCCGGTTCGCGGCCCACCAGTGCGGCAGAAGGGTGTCCTGGCAGACTCCCATCCCGCCGTGCGCCTGGATCGCCCGGTCGAGCACCCGCTGGGTGACGTTCGGCGCTACCACCTTGATCTGCGCGATCTCGTTGCGCGCCTCCTTGTTCCCGGCCTCGTCCATCTTGTGGGCCGCATGGAGGGTGAGGAGCCGGGCCTGGTCGATCTCCATCCGGCTCTTCGCGATGTCCTCGCGGAGCGAGCCCTTCTCCGCCAGGGTGGTCCCGAACGCGACCCGGCCCTTGGCCCGCTCGCACATGAGCTCGAGCGCACGCTCCGCCACGCCGATGCAGCGCATGCAGTGATGGATGCGACCCGGACCCAGGCGCCCCTGGGCGATCTCGAAGCCGCGCCCCTCTCCGAGGAGGAGGTTCGAGGCAGGAACCCGCACATTGTCGAACTCCACTTCCCCGTGCCCGTGCGGGGCGTGATCGTAGCCGAACACGGACAGCAGCCGGATCACCCTCACTCCCGGCGTGTCCCGCGGCACGAGGATCATGGACTGCTGCCGGTGCCGCGGTGCGCCGGGGTCGGTCTTGCCCATGAAGATGAGGATCTTGCAGCGCGGATCCCCGATCCCGGAGGTCCACCACTTGCGCCCGTTGATGACGAACTCGTCGCCGTCGCGGGTGATGGTCGAGCAGATGTTGGTCGCATCCGAGGACGCGACGGCCGGTTCGGTCATGGCGAAGGAGGATCGGATCTCGCCCGCGAGCAGCGGTTCGAGCCATTCGCGGCGGTGCTCGTCGGTCCCGTAGCGCACGATCACCTCCATGTTTCCGGTGTCCGGGGCGGAGCAGTTGAAAGACTCCGGGGCCATCGGCGAGCGCCCCATCTGCTCGCAGAGCTGGGCGTACTCGTAGTTGGTGAGGCCCGCGCCGAGCTCGCTCTCGGGAAGGAACAGGTTCCACAGGCCCCGTTCGCGCGCGATGGCCTTCACCTCCTCCAGGACCGGAACCGGCTGCCAGCGGTCACCGGAGTCGATCTCATCGTCGAAGCGGGCTTCGTTCGGATAGACGTGCCCGTCCATGAACGCCATGACCTGGTCGAGCAGCTCCCGGGCGCGATCGGCAAGGGGAAGGAACATCTGCGATACCTCGTCTTGGTCCTGCGCGGGCCGGACTCGGCTCCGCTCGGTTCGGTCCGGCCGGTCGGATTGCGGCTCGGCTCAGTCGTCCATCACGACGACGCACTTGCCCACGACCTGCCGCGCGGCCACCGTCTTGAGCGCCTCGATGCCCTCGTCGAGCCGGAACCGGTGCGAGACGTGGGGCCGGAGACGGCCATCCGCGTACCAGCCGAACAGCGTATCGAAGTTGCGCGCGCTGCGGCGGGGGGCCTCCCGGGTGAAGCGCCCCCAGAACACCCCGACGAGCGAGCTGCCCTTGAGGAGCAGGAGGTTGGTGCGCGCCTGGGGCAGGTTGGCGCCGTCCGCCGCGAAGCCGACGACCAGGATGCGCCCCTCCCACGCGATGCACCGGAGCGCCTGCTGGAACGCTTCGCCGCCGACCGGGTCGTAGATGACGTCGGCGCCGCGCCCGCCGGTGAGGCGGTTGACCCGGTCCTTGAACGGCTCTTCGACCGAGGTGTAGTTCACGGTGTCTCGAACCCCGTAGATTTCGCGGACCGCCTCGAGCTTCGCGTCGCTTCCCCCGGCCGCGATCGTGCGGGCGCCGAGGTTGCGGGCGATGTCGAGCGCGGCGGTGCCGACCCCGCCGGTGGCGCCGAGGACGAGCACCGTCTCGCCCGGGGCGATGCGGGCGCGGTCGACCAGGGCGTGATAGCTCGTGCCGTAGGTCAGGGTGAACGCGGCGCCGGTCGCGTAGTCCATCGAGTCGGGGAGCGGGACGCAGCGGTCCGCGGCCGCCAGCGTCTCCTCCTGGAATCCGCGCGAGCCGATCATCGCGATCACCCGGTCACCCTCGCGCACCGCGTTCGCGACCCCCGGTCCGACCGCGATGACGTCCCCCGCCACCTCCGCCCCCGGCGAGAAGGGAAGGGAAGGGCGTTCCTGGTACTTGTTCTCGATGAGGAGGAGGTCGGGAAAGTTCACTCCGCAAGCGCGCACCCGAAGGAGAACCTGACCGTCACCGGGCTCCGGACGGGCGATGTCCTCGAGCACCAGCGACTCGGGCGGGCCGTACTGCTTGCAGAGGAGCGCTTTCATGGGGCCGATGGTTTCTCCGGACGGGGTCCGTCTGCGGGCGGGCGGAATTTACGCGATCTCGGCTGCCGTGGCCAACCGCGATCGGGTGCTGCCGTCACCCCCGCGAGGCGCGCTCACCGCGAGGAGACTCGCAGGCGCCCGGATACCGGTCCGGGCCGTTGGCCGGAGCCCGGGCGGCCGCGTGCGTCGCCGCTGTATCGCGTCAGCGGGCGGCAGCGCAGCGCTCGCCGAGTAGCCCTCGTTGGCGTCGAGGGCGAGCTCCACGTCCTCGCCGCGCGCGTGGCGCCGTGCGCAAGAGCGGCATTGCGCGGTTCCGAGGTCTCAGGCCCATTTCGGCGGGTGGGGCCGTCGTCGCGAGCGGAGCACATCGACGGTCTTCTTGGCCACGAGCGGGAACACGCCGAGCAGGAGAAAGGAGAGCAGCAGCGCCGGGGAGAGGATCCCGGCGAGGCTCTCGATCTCCCCGAGCCGACTGCCGGCGTTCACGAACACCAGGAGCGCGGGCAGCATTCCGGCCTGGGTCACGGCCGCGAAGACGAGGACCGGCATGGCGGTGAGGCCCATCACGGCGTTGATGAGGAAGAACGGGAACACGGCCACCAGGCGCAGGGTGAGGAGGTAGAACGCCCCGTCCCTGCGCACTCCCGCATCCAGCCGTTCCAGGGTGTTCTCGAAGCGGCGGCGTACCGCGTTTCGGGCGAGGTACCGGGCGAGCAGGAAGGCGAGCGTCGCGCCGAGGGTGGAGGCGAAGGAGGCGATGACCATCCCCCAACCGAGCCCGAAGATCGCCCCGGCCACCAGGGTCAGGACCGCCGCTCCCGGCAGGCACAGCCCGGTGACCGCGACATAGGCCGCGAAGAACACGGCGCCGACGAAGAACGGGCGAGCTACGAACAGGTCATGCAGCCGGTCGCGCTGCGACCGGAGGAAATCGAGATCGAGATAGTGCCCGAGATCGAATGCGAAGAACGCGGCGACCAGCGCCGCGATCACCGCGGCGAGGACGAGCTTTCTTCGGTCCACGAGATCAGGCGACCTCCCGCGCCGTGGGGGAGGGCGGTTCGATGTCGGACCCGTGGATCCCGTGCTCGGCGAACGCCCGGCTCATCGCGGCCCGGAGGCGTTCGCGCACTGCATCCGCATCGGCGAGCGCTTCATCGAGCCGGCCGAGACCGGCACGGGGAAGGTCGGGCACCGCCTCCTCGATGATCTGCCGGCGCACCCTCTGCCGGAGCGCCTTGGGGAGAGCGAAGAGTCCGCGGTTGAGGGTCAGCATGGTGGGGTCGTCGAAGACCCGCTCCCAGGCGACCCGTTCGGGGCCGAAGTCGAAGTCGGTCCCGACGTTCGGCCGGATGCGGCTCGCCCGCGCCGCACCGGTGGCGGCGGCATCGACTTCGAGCGCGCCGGTGAGCACGACGCCGTAGTCCCGGCCCGCCCCGGCGGACGTTACGAAGCCGAGCTCCACGTCGCGGCGCACCGACTCGATGTCGCGCTCGAAGGGGTCGCCGAAGCCGGAGCCGCCCGGGGTGAGCATGGTCACCGTCTGGCCGCGGTCGAGGCCGAGCGAGCTCACGTTGCCGAGCGCGCGCTCACCCGGCCGGCCGCGGTCCACGATCACCTCCGTAGGCTGTCCGTGCCGGCCTCCCTGCACGCCCCAGGGCGGAAACCGGATGCGGTCGAGACCGCCGATGACGAGCGTCGTGCCGTCCCGGAGGGCCTCGAGGGTTACCACCTGGCCGGCGCCCCCCCGCCACCGGCCCGGCCCCCCCGAGTCCGGCCGCACGTCGTAACTGCGGAAGGCGATGCCGCACTTGGCCTCCACCACCTCGAGGGGGTGGTTGTGCATGGTGTTCATGGTGACGTCGCGGACGTCCACCCCGTCGCTGCCCCGCCAGGCGCTCATCCCGCCGCGCGCAATCTGGGCGAAGATGACCTCTCGCCGCCCGTCCGCCGGGTTCGTCTCCTCCACCACGAAGGTGAAGCTCGCGCCCGCCGTCGCGCCCGCCATCTTGTCGGGGGCCGCCTTGAGCAGCACCCCGCTCACCGCGTCGTTGAAGCCGGTCGCGGTGGAGAACCGCACCGCGCACGCATCGGGGAACTCGGCGTTCAGGACCGTCCCCTTGGGGCTGGTCATGCTGAGGGGGCGGAAGGTGCCGGCGTTGAGGGGGATCGTACGGTCGTGGGTGCAGATGAACGTCATGATCCGCCGGGTCAGCATGTTGTGGAGCTTGCCGGCGGTCGGGATGTTGTAGGACGCCTCCACCTGGGGGTCGGTGCCGGTCACGTCGAAGTGCACCCGGCCGTCGTCCACGGTCGCCCGGAGGCGCATCCGGATCGGGATCGGCGAGACGACGTCGTCGTCGAGATAGTCCCAGAAATCGTAGGTGCCGTCCGGCAGCAGGCGAATGACGTCGCGCGCCTTGGCGGCGGCATAGTCCTTGAGCGCGCGCTGGCTCGCGATGAAGGTATCGACGCCATAGCGGCCGATGGTGTCCCGGACCCGTTGCCCGCCGACCTCGAGCGCCCCCAGCATCGCCTTCAGATCGGCCATGTTGGTCTCCGGCAGCCGGCAATTGGCCTTGAACAGATGCACGAAGTCTTCGTTGAGCACCCCCTTTCGCATCAGCTTCATGGGCGGGATGCGGAATCCTTCCTGGAAGATGTCGGCGGTGTGGGGCGACATGCTCCCGGGGAACCTGCCGCCCACGTCCATGTAGTGGATGAAGCCCCACCCGTAGCCGACCAGCCGCGATCCGTGGAAATAGGGCCGGATGACATGGAGGTCGGGAAGATGGGTCGCCATCGCGTCGGAGGTATAGGGGTCGTTGGTGACGATCGCGTCGCCGGGCTCCAGGGCGCCCATCACTTCGAGCGTACGCGCGGCCGGGACGTTGACCGAGGTGGTCTTGTTCTCGGGTGCCCAGCCGAATATCTCGCCCTCGAGATCGATGAGCCCGACCGCGAAGTCCGCTGCCTCGTTGACGAATACGGACCGGCAGGTGCGAAGCAGGGTGATGCAGATCTCGTCCGCGATCGCCTCCACCTTGTGCCGCATGATCTCGAGCAGCACCGGGTCGAGCGTGGCCGGCCGGCCGTCGGAGCCCCCGCCACCGTCGCGCCGGGGGCCGCCGCGCGCGGGCGTCGCGCCCTGATCGATCATCCGAATCTCCCGTGGGCCATGCCCTTGCCTCCCGCGGAGGGTCCCGCTGCCGAGGGTCCTGCGCAGCGCCTCCCGGCCGCGATAGCGTTTTCGCGGCCGGCCGGCATTGTCGAGCCCTGCTCGGTCAGGATTGAGCCTTGGCCGCTGCGAGAGGATGCCGCGCCCGGGTGCGCGAGCGCAAGCGTGCCGGACTGGAGAGCTTTCGCATTCACGATCTTCGCCATTCTTGTGCATCTCTACCGTATAGCTTGGCCGCTTGAGTGAATGTATCTTGCTGTAAATATTATATTTTTCACTCCCTTCCGCAGCTTCCAAAAATCGCAGAATTCCAATCCGTGTACAAGCGGTCAGCGGATTGGACTCAATGGAGGGGGTGACATGTCCACCCTTCCGAGCCGCCCACGATCAGGCTCCACTCCGCCGGCCGCTTCCACCCGAATGGCGTTCTCCGCCTCGGCTCCAAGTGACGCCGACGGCGACAGGTCCGGTTTGTCGACGAGCTCGAACGCCACTATGGAGCCCTCCGCTCGAGCGCCCACCGGATTCCCGCCCGCCTCACGTGCTGCCGTCCCGACCTCGTCCGGTCCGCTCCCGCATCGACGCTCGGCTTCACTCTTCGAGGAGCCGGGCCATCATGTGACGCACGTGATCCTGCCCGCCGAAGAAAACCGCGAGGACACGCACCGTTTCGCGTGGCTCGTCGACGTCGAACCAGTAGATCGCCCGTCCGATGGCCAGATGCCGCACGCCGGGCAGGATGTCGTCATGGCGCTCGCCCCGATGGGGCGCGGTGAGGATGCGCTCCGCGGACCTACGGATCTCGACAATCCGTGTCTCGGCATGATCGAGCGCGCTCTCCAGGCTCTCGCCGAAGCCGAGGTAGCTGCGAAGGAGATGATCGAATATCAGCCCGAAGTCGCGTTCGGCCTCGACCGAGAACTCAAGATGGAAGGCCATGCGCGCGGCGCTTGTCGGCCACCATCCCGGCCAGCCGCGCGTCCATCCCTTTCGCGTCGACGAACTCGCCCTTGCGGCGACGGGACAGCAGCTCGCGCAGCGCCGCGGTTTCGAGCTCCTCGACGTCCATTCGCTGACGCAGCAGATCGACGCCTTGCTGCAGGACCGCGCTCAGGCTCGAGTAGCGCCCGGCCTCGACCAGCGCCCTGGCGAAGGCGTGCTGCTCATCGGTGAGCGAGATTGAGGACTTGACCGTCACGAGCGCCTCCCTGGCGTCAAGGTAATACTCCGTCGCACCGGGGTCAACCGCAGGTTCCGGCCTGCCGACCCCGGCACCCACCGCGAGCCGTTCCCCTTGAGCGGTCACCGCCGATCGCGCCCGTTTGAGGCGCCCAGCTCTCGCGACGCGCCCGATCCGGACCCCGATTCGCAGCTACGCCACCTCGCGGGCGCCGTGCACCGCCGTGCATTCCCCCTCGAAGAGCGAGAGCGGGGCCGTGAGCGTAAGCGGGCAGTCTGAGCCGTACTTGGAATGGATCGAGCTACCCGTTCCAGTCATCGTGGACGAGGCGGTCTTCGCGCGTGCGCAGCAACAACGGGCGGTCAACCGGCGCTTCTCTCCGCGCAAGACCATCGAGCAGACGCTTCTCCAGGGGCTTTGTGTTTGTGCAAATTGTGGTTACGCCATGGGACGGCACTCCGGGAATTCCAGTCGCAAGGCGCCGCGTCGACATTACTACCGATGCCACGGGATCGACCCTTGGCGCCGTCCACACGGAGCCGTCTGCGACAACCCTGCGGTCCGTGCCGACGAACTTGACGAGGCGGTCTGGAAGGAGGTGCTGGCCCTGCTCGAGAACCCGGAACTCATCCAGTGCGAAATCAACCGAAGGCTTGCGGCGGCGAATGACACGGTAACGGCGCGCCGGCGAACCGACACGCTCCATGGCGAGCTGGCCCGCATCGAAACCCGCCTGCGCCGTCTACTTGATGCCTACCAGGAAGAAGTCATCACCCTCGACGAGCTACGCGAAAGAAAGGCTCCCTTGCACACTCGACAACGTGCCATCCTGTCCGAGCTTGAATCCCTGCAGACCGCCGAGCTCGATCGTGCTTCTCGACTTTCCCTTGCCACGACGATGGAATGGTTCCTTCAGCGCATGCGCGAAGGCGCGCAGTCGGTGTCTCTTGCCGAGCGGCAACGTATCGTGCGTCTGCTCGTCCGCGAGGTGCAGGTGGGAAAGGAAACGGTCACCGTTTGCCATTCGATTCCCATCGAGCCCGTACCGCCCAACGGTTCCGGTCCTCCGCGCAAGAAATCCAGAGAGAAGGCATCCGCGCCGGGCGCACTTTTGGTTCCACAATGTCATCAGGTCATACAGCGTGACCGTGGGGTGCAGGTCGAACAGCCCCATCGCGCGGTCGAACAGGTGGCGTTCGATGGCCTCGCGGTGGGCCATGAGCGCGTCGGAGGCGCGATACAGCTGCATCGGCCCCATGGTCTGGAAATCCACCTCCAGCAGCTCGCCAAGAGCGCTTCGTTCGCCGAGCCAGCGCCGCGTCGCGCGTTCCGAGCCCGGACGAGCCATGCGGGCGATGACCGAGCCGATGGCCGCCGCGCACAGCGACCCGGACAGCCCCAGCTCCGGGAGCCCGGTGCGAAGTGCGAGCTGGTCCATCGCCCACAACCCCACGTGCTCCACGCCGACCGAGCGCGGTCGCACGAGTTCGAGCGAATCGACGTCCACTCGTTGGATATCGGGTCCATCGTCGGGGGCGTCGGCGCGCGCGAGCAGTTGGGCGGCGATGCGCTGGGCGTGGGTTTCCAGCCCCGGGGGGCATCGGGGTCGAGTTGGAGCTGGCCGGTGAGGATCTCGTCGATCCGTCGGCAAAGGGCCGGCCAGTGGTGTTGCGCGATCTCGAAGTGTCGTCCCAGATTGAGCAAGGTGCGTTGGCGTACCTTGGAGCCGACTCGCTCGGAGCGAACGAGGCGATGGGTGAAGTACGCTCCAAAAACCGCCCAATCCGGGGCAAATCCCGGCCAATCACAGCTCGCAAGGGTAAAGCTGGGCTAGGTCATCTAGGGGGAATCCGGAGGAAATTCAGGCTCCCGCCAAGGTTCTTCTGAAGTCGCGGCAGGCAGTGCTGTACAAGCGTCCTTGAGCTCGTGGACGGCGTCCGCGGCACGGCACGGGCGTCACCGCCACCGTTCCATAGGTCGACACCCTGGCTCACCAACAAACCATGTAGTCAGGTGCTCTCGGGTACGGCTCAACCGTGCCAGCTCATGACGGACTGACCCTCGCACCGGATCCGACCGAGAGTGCGCTCGCAACTCCCGCGGCGCCCGCGACCGCAGCCGGCCTTCAGTCCCGCGTATTGAAGCGGGCTGGGCGACTTGTGCTGATGACCCGCGGTCCGGGTCGCCAGTCCAAAACGGACTGCGCACCGGGCGGGCGTGGATACCGTCTCAACGCAACCAAGACCACGGAGAGCTGAACATGCGCATCATGCCTCTCGTATCCACGCTCGCCACGATGACGCTCCTTTGCGGCCCGGCCTGCGGTGGCGGCCTCATTCCATTGACCGACCCAGGAGCGCACTCGCACGGCGTAGCGCCCGAAGCCGTGCCCGAAACGTTCAACATCCAATTCCATTGGCTGGACCGCTCGCCCAGCGCCGAGGGGCGTGCCATCACGGAGCGAGCGGGGCGGGGCTGGTCGCGCCGGATACGCGCGTACCCGATCGAAGACCGGCCTGCCATCGTTGGACCGCTCACACTGACCCAGGCGGGCTACTACCTTTACGATGACCACCGCGTTTCGCTAACCCGGTACATCGAGATCGACCGCGACGTGCTCATCCGAACTTGGGTGGCGGGCGCATCGGGCCGCGTTCGGGAAGCTCGAGCTCGACCCCGCCGAGCACGGCGAAGCGCGCGTGGATGGCCCGGCGAAGGTCCTTCGGGGGCGGCGCCTCGCCGACGGTGCGGCGCAGGATATCGCGGGCTTCCTCCTCCATCGAGCGGCCATTCTCGGCCGCACGCACGCGGAGCCGGCGCTTCAGCCCGTCGTCGAGGTTGCGGATGGTGATGCTCTCCATGGACGGTGTCCTCCGTATACGCTTGATGCGCAAAGTTAAGCATCGATTGCATTGCGGTCAACCCGAGGGGCGCCATCGCGCGTTGCGCGGTGGGGTGACGCGGCGCTCGGCGTCGCCGAGGGCGCGCGCCGGTTCGTCGTGGGCGGCTTCGTGGGAGAGCCCCAGGGAGAACGTGAGGTGGTGGCGCTGGCGAACAAGATCGCGCGCACGATCCGGGCGTTGCTTGCCCATGATCGGCCGTACCGCGACGACTACGCGAGTTGGCCGGCGTAGCGGACGGTCGGGCACGAAGGAGAGATGGCACACTGAGAGGTTGCGCAAGGCACGACGAGGTGTGATGGCAAACAGGTCAGACCGTGACCCGCCCAACCTGAATCACCGATAGGGCGAGAAGCCCGATCCGGAGCGGCTGAAGGGACAGATTTTGCAATCCTGGTGCTTACGAAATTCTTCCGCCCGCGCAATCATATGCGGGAGGTACGGTCGTGGATGGACAACATGACGTTATGAAAAATAACGAAATAAATAGTGTAGTTAGAGCCCGATGTCGGGTCGGAGTCGACGTGGGCGGCACGTTCACCGACTTCGTGCTGACCAATCCGTCCACGGGCGAGATCGTCCGTTACAAGGAGCCGAGCGTTCCGAGCGACCCGTCGCTCTCGGTGGGTCGCGGCCTCCCCGTGCTCATCGAGCGGGCCGGGGTGCAGCCGCGGGACGTGGAGCTTCTCGTGCACGGCACGACCCTCCTCGTCAACGCCATCATCCAGCGCCGCGGGGCGAGGGTAGGGCTGGTCGTCTCCCGCGGCCATCGCGGCGTCCTCGAGATCGGCCGGATGAGCCTCGACAACTCCTTTGACTTCACGATCCGCAAGGAAGAGGCCCTGGTGCCCCGCAACCTCGTGTTCGAGGCCGGCGCCCGGATCCGGGCGGACGGGAGCGTGGTGGAACGCCCGAGCCCGGCGGAGCTCGACCGGCTCGCCACCGGCCTCGCCGCGGCCGGCGTCGAGGCCGTGACCGTGCTGCTGCTCAACTCCTACGCCTATCCGGAGGCGGAGCGAGAGGTGGCGGATGCGCTCCGGCGCCGACTGCCCGGGATCCCGGTCACGGAGTCGGCCGAGATCTGGCCGGAGCAGCGCGAGTTCGAGCGCGGGCTGGTCGCGATCATGAACGCATACGTGCAGCCGCTCATGGACGCCTACCTCGCGCGCCTTGTCGGCCGGGTGGCCGAAGCGGGCGTGACCGCACCGATTTACATCACCGCGTCGAACGGAGGAACGCTCAGCATCGATACCGCCCGCGAACGGCCCATCGATACCGTGCTGTCCGGTCCCGCCTCCGGGCTCGTCGCCGCGACGCGCGTCGCCCGCTCCCTCGGTCGGGCCGGGATCATCACCGTCGACCTCGGCGGGACGAGCTGCGATCTCGCGCTCAATCAGGGCGAGGAGCCGGAGTACGCCACCTCGAGCCGGGTGGGCGACTACCCCCTGGTCGTGCCGGTGGTGAACGTGCGTGCCATCGGAGCGGGGGGCGGTTCGGTGCTGTGGGTCGACCCGCAAGGAGTGCTCAAGGTCGGCCCGGAGAGCGCGGGCGCAGACCCGGGCCCGGTGTGCTACGGCCGCGGCGGGACCCGTCCGACCGTTACCGACTGCTATCTCCTCGTCGGATTCATTCATCCCGACCATTTCCTGGGCGGGCGCATCCGGCTCGACCGGGACGCGGCGCGGGAAGCGCTGGACGCAATCGCGGTCCGGATCGGCTACGAGGGGAGCGGTCGCGCGGTGCGGGCGGCCGAGGCGGCCTTGCGCGTGGCGTCGGCCATGATGGCCAACGAGCTCTCCAAGGGTCTCGCCCGGCGCGGCGCGGCGCCCGGCGAGTTCGCCCTGATGGCTTTCGGCGGAGCGGGTCCCACGCATGCCAACCTCCTCGCCGAGGAGGCGGGGCTCGACACCGTCGTGGTACCGCCGGGCCCGGCGACGTTCTGCGCCCTCGGCGCGATCCTCGCCGACGTCAAGCGCGACTACGTGCGCTCGCATCGCCTCCGGTTCACCGATGGCCCGCAGGTGGCGGCGGATCTGGCCGGGATCTTCCGTGAGCTCGAGTCGCGCGCCTCGTCCTGGATCCGCAGAGAAGGCGACATCCTCGGCGAGGTCTCGTTCGACGGTGCGCTCGACATGCGCTATTCCGGACAGGCATTCGACCTTCAGGTCCCGATCCCGGGCGGATTGCGGACGCAACCGGACCTCGACGCGATTGCCGAGCTCTTCCATCGGGAGCACGAGCGGATCTACAGCTTCCGCGACCCCGAGAGCAGCGTCGAGGTGAGCACCGAGCGGGTGCGGGTCACGGGCCGGATCCCTCCCCTCGAGTTTCCGGCGGTACCGGAACGAGGGCCGGCCGAGCCGTTCGACACGAGGCGGGTGCACGTCGCCGGGCGGCGGCTCGATGCACCGGTGTACCTGCGCCGCAAGCTCGGCCGCGGCGCGGCCATCTCCGGCCCCGCGATCATCGAGCAGGAGGACTGCACGGTGTGGGTGCTCCCCGACTGGCACGCCGCCGTGGACCGGATCGGCAGCATCCTCATCCAACGGTCGGGACCCGCGGCCACCGGCCCCGATCGATAGCCTTCCTCGTTCGGGGGATCGGGTCTTGCCCCGGCTTGCGGCGGCGGCCGGGGATGGACGCTGAGCGATCGGCAGACCGGCAGACCGGCAGACCGGCAGACCGGCAGACCGGCAGACCGGCAGACCGGCAGGCCGGCAGACCGGCCGGGGGTCGGGCCGGTCAGGCCGCAGCGCGGAGTTCCCTGGGCGCGATATCGCCGATCGACACGGCTTCCGGGCCGAGCGGGGCGTTCGCCGTTCCGGCCGGCGTGGGCAGGGGCGTGTCGAGCTGGTAGCCGGGGTCGTGCTGCTGCCGCCGCCAGACCTCCAGGATCTCCCGCCACGCCCCCGCCAGGGTACGCGGCGCGGGCATGTCGCGGGCCACCGCCCGGTGCAGCCTCCGCAGGTTGTAGCAGGGCACGGCGGCGAACATGTGGTGCTCGAGGTGCCAGTTCATGTGCCAGTAGAGGAACTCGGAGATCGGATCGAGGGTGATCGTGCGCACGCACTTGCGGAAGTCCGGCACGTTGTCCCGCAACCCGCAGTGCATCGGGCCGCCGACGAAGTACGAGTGCCAGTTCGCGATGACTGGTCCCAGGCTCACGATGATCGGCAGGATCCAGAGACCGTAGGCGCAGCACACCACGGCGAAGCCCGCATGGCAGCCGACCAGGAAGCGGGCCCAGTTGACGGCCCGTCGCCTCGCCTCGGGCCGGCCGGCGTAGAGCGACTCGACCCATTCCGGCCGGAAGAATGCGCCGTGGCGCCCGAAAACCGTGCTGAACGAGGCCAGAATGTGTCCCTTGACGCCCTTGGTATGCATTCCTCCGGTGACGTTCAACGTGAAGAGCTGGAGGAAATAAAGCGGCTTCCAGGCGGGGAGAAACGGGAGCACCACCTCCCGGTCCCCGCGCGGATGCAGCGTATAGAGGTGGTGGTGGGTATGGCTCATCGCGTACTCGTGGTGATTCCACCAGGCGAGGACGCTGTAGATCCGGAGGAATGCTTCGTTCAGCCACTTCGTCCTGAACACGGTGCCGTGGCCGAGTTCGTGGCAGGCGTAGTGCAGGTGCGAGGCGACGGTGCCGTGCGCGAAGAGCGCGAGAGCGAACCCGAACCAGTTCTCGAGCAGGAAGCAGTAGGCGGTCAATGCACCGGTAGCCGCCGCGACCGCGAGGTGACCGACGGCCTGCACCCCTCCCCGGAAGTCGCTCCGTTCCGTCAGCGTGCGGAGCGTCGCGCGATCGATCGGGCAGCGGTACCAGTCGACGCGACGCGTGTCGATGTCGGAAGCCCGTGACTCGATGATGTTGCTCAACGTATGCGTTTCCTTTCCGGTGCACTTCTTCCACGACGGTGCACCTGCCGTCCCGGTGCTCCCCACACCCGGAACCGGGGCGCCGGTTGTCATGGTACGGTAGGGCATCCGAAAGATCGGTTGCAAGCGGCGGGGGGAAGACCCGCGCAAGGAAGACATGGCGGATTCCCCGCTTCGATTCGCCGCGATCGGTCTCGATCATCGCCACATCTACCGCCAGGTCGGACGTCTGCTCGCGCTCGACTGCGAGTGCGCGGGCTTCTGGACCGAAGGCGATCCGCAGCCGCTCGGCGGCTTCCTCGAGCGCTTT
Organism: Gammaproteobacteria bacterium; assembly: GCA_965223775.1. Lineage (GTDB taxonomy): Bacteria > Pseudomonadota > Gammaproteobacteria > HK1 > HK1 > JAJDXW01. The sequence continues at coordinate 2,224,614 of OZ245021.1, forward strand.
CCCGACCTCCCGCGAGCCGACGGCCCCGAGCGCCTGTCCGACGGCCCCGAGCTCGACGCGGTCGACATCTGCGCGACGCCGATGGCGCATGGGCCCCTCATCGAGGCGGCAGCGGCGGCCGGCAAGGACATCCTGGTCGAAAAGCCGCTCTGCCAAAGCCCGAGCGAGGCGCGGGCGATCGTCGAATCCGTCGAGCGTCACGGAGTCCACCTGATGGTGGGCTACAAAGGAGGGCGGCCGGGGGCTCACCAGGAAGAAGTCGTGAAAGCTGATGTAGAGCGAGAACCCGATCGGATAGACGATGAAGAGGAGGAGGAACAGAACCGCCGGCCCGATGAACACCATCGGGCCGACGATTCGTTCCTGGCCCCGGTGGCTGAGAAGCAGGCTCCTCATTGCGCGGCTGCGGCTCCCGCGTCCGGGGCGGCCAGCGGTCCCGCATGGGCCGGGAATCTGCCATAGTTTCCGTCGAAGGGCCAAGGTGGGCCTTGAATCGCGGAGGGGGCAGTGGTGCGGTGCGCGATTATCGGGCTCGGGATGGCGGTCACCCCCCATGCGAAGAGCCTCGCCGACCTTCGAGGTCGGGTGGAGGTGGCTGCTTCGTACAGCCCGACGGCCCGCCGTCGCGACGCCTTCGCGGAACGGTTCGGGTTCCCGGTGACGGATGACCTCGACCGGATCGTCGACGACCCGTCCATCGACTACGCGGTGCTGCTGACCCCGCCCAATGTCCGCGTGGAACTCGTGCGGCGCCTCTCGGCTCGGGGCAAGCACATCCTGATGGAGAAACCGGTCGAGCGGACCACGGCGGCGGCGGCGGAGATCGTCGCGACCGCCGAGCGAGCGGGCGTGACCCTGGGAATCGTCCTCCAGCACCGGTTCCGGGCGGTCGCGGAACGGCTCGCCGCCGAGCTCGAGAGCGGCGCGCTCGGCACGGTCGCCGCGGCCAGCATCGTCGTTCCCTGGTGGCGGCCGCAGGGCTACTACGACGAGCCCGGCCGCGGCACGCATGCGCGCGACGGCGGCGGCGTCCTCATCAGCCAGGCGATCCACACCCTCGATCTCGCCCTCTCGCTCGTCGGGCCGGCGGACGAGGTGGTCGCGGTCGGCGGCACATCGCCTATCCACCGCATGGAAGCGGAGGACTTCGTCGCCGCCGGCATCCGGTTTGCGAGCGGGGCGCAGGGCGCGCTCATGGCGACGACCGCCTTCTACCCGGGCGGTCCGGAGCGCATCGAGCTCGCGTGCACGCGGGCGGGCGCCGTCCTCGGCCCCGGCGGCCTTTCGATCCGGTACCACGACGGCCGGGAAGACAACCTCGGCGAATCGCAGGGATCGGGCAGTGGAGCGGACCCGATGGACTTTCCCCACGACGCTCACCGCGCGCTCCATGCGGATTTCATCGACGCCATCGGCCGGGGCCGGCCGCCGCGCGTCACCGGACGCGAGGCGCTCAAGGTGCACCGCTTCATCGACGCGGTCGTCGCCGCGGCGCGCGACCGGACCTGCGTTCGTCCCGCCGGGGCCTGAACACCGAGCGCGCACGCAAAGGCTTGCCTGATTTCGCACGAAGCTCGATTTGGGACCGCGGGTGCCGTGGGACCGTCGGCGTCCCGGGAGCGCGGGCATCTTGCCCGCGTGGACTTTGGGCGGCCTTCGGCCCATCGCGGGCTGGAAGCCCGCGCTCCCGGGACGTCGTGTTCTCGAGAAGCCCTTGGTCCCGACCTGAACTTTGTACGTAGTCAGGAAGGCTTGAACGCAGGAACATCCGGTTTGACCACCCCCGTGAGGGAGTCGGTTTTTCACTACCCCCCATCTCCGGCGCCGCTCCTCGCCAAGGGCGAGCGAAGTGTGCGGGATCCGATTCCGGGACTCGATCCGGAAGGGACTCGACGCGTACGATTGGCAGGAAGGAGTGACAAGACCATGCGACAGGTGACACTGCCCGCGTACGGCGGGCCCGAGGTGCTGACGATGGCCGACGCGCCCGAGCCCGCCGCGGGGCCGGGCGAGCTGCTGGTGCGCGTGCGGGCGGCCGGGGTCAACCGGGCGGACTGCCTGCAGCGGGCGGGCACCTACCCGATGCCGCCCGGTCTCGGCAACGTTCCGGGACTCGAGATCTCCGGGGAGGTCACCGGCATCGGCGCGGGAGTCGAGTCGTTCGAGACCGGCGACCGGGTGTTCGGGCTCGTCGCGGAGGGCGGTTACGCGGAGTACGCGCTCGTCGACGCGGGCCTCGCGGTACGGATGCCCGAGCAATGGAGCTTCACGGAAGCGGCGGCGGTCATCGAGGTGTACTGCACCGCGAACGAGACCGTGTTCGAGCTCGGCGGACTCGGGGCGGGTCAGACGCTCCTGGTACACGCGGGCGCGAGCGGGGTCGGAACGGCGGCCGTGCAGATGGCAAGGCACGACGGCGCCACGATCTACTTCACGGCGGGCTCGCGCTACAAGATCGATCGCGTGCTCGAGCTCGGCGCCGATCACGGGATTCTCTACAAGACGGAAGACTTCGTGGAGGAGGTGCTGCGGATCTCCCGCGGCGAAGGCGTCGACGTGGTCGAGGACTTCATCGGCGCCGACTACCTGGGCCGCAACCTCTCGGTGCTCAAGCCGACCGGAACCCTGGTCCTGGTCGGGCTGATGGGCGGACAGGTCGCTCCCTTCGATCTCGGCGGAATGCTGCGAAAGCGGCTCTCCGTCCGCGGGTTCACGCTCCGCGCCCAACCCATCGAGAACAAGCGCGCGATCGTCGAGCGGTTCCGCGAGCGCTGGCTGCCGCTCCTCGCCGCCGGGGCGCTCCGGCCCATCATCCACGCCGCCGTGCCGTTCGCGGAGGTGCGCCGCGCGCACGAGATGATGGAGGCGAACGAGAACTTCGGGAAGATCGTCCTCACCTTCGATTGACACGGGTCCCGCGCGGCCGTGCTTGCAGCTCGGGACAGACGGTTACAGGATGATGGTTGGTTCAGGGCCCGCCTGTCGTGATTCCCGATTGGACAAGTGATACCTGGCTGATACGAACGTAGCGTTCCGACCCTCCGGCACACATCGCTGTTCCTGATTACGCACAATCCTCAGCCCGTTCCCGCGGCTTCCCGGGGTCGGGGCCTCCTGGGAACGCGGGCTTCCAGCCCGCGGGCGGCCGAAGGCCTGCCGTGGTCCACGCGGGCAAGGATGCCCGCGATCCCAGGAAGGCGGTGGTCCCCACCTGAGTCTTGTACGTAATCAGGTCGCTGTTTGTTGAAACAAGGCAAGGAGAAAGGGGGCGCTCGGGATGGTCCGGCGCTTCAGAACCGGAGCGAGCGAAGCCCTACCAGCTTCTCGGTGATGAGGATGGCGATCACGGTGATGACGATGCTCACCGTCGCCACCGCGGCCGCCGTCGGGTCGAACTCCCACCGCACGTAGTCGAAGAGCTGGATGGGAAGGGTCGCGATGCCGATGCCCTTGAGCAGCAGCGAGATGTTGAAGAGGTCGAACGAGATGATGAAGGCGAGCAGGGCGCCGGCAATGATCCCGGGCTTGATGATGGGGAGGGTGACCCGCCGGAACGTGGTCAGCCGGCTCGCCCCGAGGCTGCGTGCCGCCTCCTCGAGGGATCGGTCGAAGTTGTAGAGCGAGGCGGAAATACCGAGGAAGACGAAGGGCAGGGTAATCAGGACGTGCCCGATGAGGAGGCCCAGGACGGAGTTGCGGAATACCCCGCTCCCGAGGTCGAACCCCATCACCCGGAAGAACGCCTCGGCGTTGTAGTAGAAGAAGAGGAGGGCGATCGCGGTCAGGATCTCGGGGAGCAGCAGCGGCAGGAGGATGAAGAGCCGGAGGCGCTCGCGCCAGCGCCCGGCGAACCGCACGACGTAGAGCGCCACCGTGACGCCGAGCGCGGTCGACACGAGGGTCGCGAGAAATGCGACCCGGAGCGAGAAGAAGAGGGAGCCCATGAACGCCTCGCTCTCGAAGAAGCTCACATACCAGCGAAGCGAGAAGCCCTCGGGCGGAAAGGTCAGGAACTCTCCGGCGTTGACCGAGGCCAGCACCACGATGACGAGCGGGGTCAGCAGATAGGCGTAGACGAGGACCACGAGCCCGAGATAGCACGCGTGGCCCGCCTTTCGCCGGAGCTGGCTTCTCGGCGCCTCGGGGGCGCTTGCGCTGTCTCGCGGGGCACCTTCCATCACGCGATTCCCTTGACGGCCCGCGAGGTGAGCCGAAGGTAGACGTACACCACCGCTGCTCCGGCTATCGAAAGAATGAATGCGAGGGCGGCTCCGAAGGGCCACAGCATCGCGTCCATGAGCTGCTGCACCACGAGGGTCGGCATGATCATGACGCTGAAGCCGCCGAGGAGGATCGGGATCACGTAGGAGCTGATCGTGAGCACGAATACGAGCACGGTCCCCGCCTGCACGCCGGGGAGGCTGAGCGGAAACACCACCCGCAGCATGGTCCTGAAGCGCGAGGCGCCGAGGGACTGGGCGGCCTCTTCGAGCGCCGGATCGATCGATTGGATGGCGCCCAGCAAGGGCAGGATCATGAACGGGAGAAAGATGTGCACGAGCCCCACGCTGACCCCGAACGTGTTGTACATGAGGGTGAGGGGTGAATCGATGACTCCGAGGTCCATCAGAATCGAATTGATGAGCCCGTCGTTGTTGCCGAGGATGATGATCCAGCCATAGCAACGCACCACCACCCCGACGAGGAGCGGCGAGAGCACGAACGCGTAGAGGACGCTCTTGAAGCGCGACGGGGTGCGGGCGAGGTGATAGGCGACGGGGAAACCGAGGGCGAGGCAGATCGCGGTCGTCGCGACCCCGAGCAGCATCGTGTCCCAAAGGATTTCAAGATAGTAGAGGTCGGAGTCGAGAATCGCATTGAGGTAGTTTCCGACCGTGAATCCCGGGGCGAACACCTGGCTGGTCGAGGGGTTGCGGAAGCTCATCACGACCATGTTGAGATACGGGAACACGAGGAAGGCGAAGAGAAGCCCGACGGTGGGGAGGAACAGGAAGAGGGTCGGGTTCCAGGGCTTCCTGGCGGGGCCGGCCGGAGAGCCTGCTCCAGCCCCGTGGCTCTCGACGGGGGTCGCCACGTCAGGCGCCTGCGAGCCGGGCCGTCGACACGCGTTCAGTCCGGAATGATCCAGGCATGGCCGGCCTCGAAGCGGCACCAGACCTCGTCGCCGACGGCGAACGACGCCCACGGGTCGTCCTGCACCTGGAGTATCAGGCCGTCCGCGCACGCGATCCGGTATCCGGTGATGTTGCCGAGAAAGTAGCGCTCGCCCACCCGTCCGGGGATGACGTTGCTCCCGGACTCGGGCGGGGCGCTCCCGGACAGCGAGATGGCCTCGGGGCGGACGATGAGGGCGACCTTCTGACCTTCAGGGAGCGTTTCCGAATAGGCGCAGCGAAGCGTCCCCGCCTCCGTGTCCAGGCGGAATTCGCCGTTGTCGCCGGCGCCGAGGACCCGGCCTTCGACGAAGTTCGAGAGACCGATGAAGTTCGCCACCTCCCGGCTCACGGGGCGCGAGTAGATCTCGGCCGGTGTGCCGACCTGGTGGATGCGACCGTCGAACATGACCACGATCCGGTCCGAGATGACCATCGCTTCCGCCTGGTCGTGGGTCACGTAGACGGTCGTGATGCCGACTCGCTTCTGGAGAGACCGCACGAAGAAGCGCATCTCCTCCCGGAGCTTCGCGTCGAGGTTCGCAAGGGGCTCGTCCAGGAGGAGAATGCTCGGCTCGACCACCATCGCGCGGGCGAGGGCGATGCGCTGCTGCTGCCCTCCGGAAAGCTGGCGCGGATAGCGTTCCCCGAGGTCGCCGAGCTGCACGGTCCCGAGGACGCGGGCGATGCGCTCCCCCATCTCGCTCTTCGAGACGCCCCGCATCTCGAGTCCAAAAGCGAGGTTCTGGCGCACCGTCATGTGGGGGAAGAGCGCGTAGTTCTGGAACACCATTCCGATGTTCCGGCGTTCGGGCGGAAGCCCCACGACATCGCGGTCGTCGAACAGGATCTGCCCGGCGGTCGGTTCCTCGAATCCCGCGATGCACCGCAGGGTGGTGGTCTTGCCGCAGCCGGACGGGCCGAGGAGGGAGATGAGCTCGTGGTCCCCGATCCGGAGCTCGATCCCGTCCACCGCGGCCACATCGCCGAAGCGCTTGGAGAGTCCTCGAATTGCGAGCTCGGTCATGGACTCACGCCCGGGCCGGCCGCCACGGCGGCGGCCGGAGCCCGAAGAACGTGCGCCTCCGCGACCGTGCGGCGAGGAGGCGCGGGCGGGGATCCGCCGCCGTCAATACGTCGGCGGACTCAACAACACAAGAAGAGATCAGCGCATCTCCTTGTTCCAGCGCTCGATCACGTGATCCCGGTTCTGGTTCGCGGTCTTCCAGTCCCAGAGCACGATCTGGTCCATCTTCTCGCCGTGGATCGGAACGAGCTCCTTGAGGTCGTCCGCAATTTCGACATTCTTGTTGACCGGCGACCAGTAGTAGTTCCGGACCCACTTCTCCTGGGTGGCGGGATCGAGAATGTAGTCGATCCACTGGTAGCCGAGCTCCTTCTTCTTCGAGCCCTTGAGCACGCTGAAGACCTGCTCCCACATGAACATCCCCTCGCTTGGGGGTGCGATGTCCAGCTTGACGTTCTTGGCCTTGAGCCGGGCCACGGCCGCGAAGTCGAGCGGCGCGACGCTCACCTCGCCCCGGGTGAGCACCGTCTCCATCGTGCCGGAGAAGTCGACCTGGTTGAACGGAAGGAGCTCCTTGATCTTGTCGAGGGCCTTGTCGACCTCGTACTCGGAGCCGAAGAAGGTTCGGGCGGTCATGAGCACGAACATGTACCCGGCCGAGTTGGTGATCGTGTACATGCCGGTGCGTTCCCGGAAGTCCTCGCGGGTCCAGAGATCTTCCCATGCGCCGGGGGGATTCTCGATGTGATCGGTTCGATAGGCGAGACCGAGCGGCGACAAGGTCCCGATCACCCCCCAGTTGTCCTTGAGCCGAGCGATGGGCCAGAGGTTCTCCATGTTGGGCACCGCCCCGTCCGGGATCTGCTCGAAGAAGCCTTCACCGCGTTCGACCGAGGCCCAGGTCTCGTTGGTCATCAGCACGTCGTAGGGCGGGTTCTCGGGCCCGGCCGCGCGCAGATTGGCGAGCCAGCCCTTGCCGAGGTTGATGTCGAGGGTGATCTTGATCCCGGTCTTCTCCTCGAACGGCGGAACGATCTCCTTGCGCATGAACTTCTCGAAGCTGCCGCCGTAGGAGTTGACGACGAGGGTGTCCGCACCCCGCGCCGAGATGTAGGGAAAGCCGAGGGTCGACGCGGCAGCCGTCCCCGCCACGCCCTTGAGGAACGTCCGTCGTTTCATTGGCTGGTTCATTTCTTTCGTCTCTCCTGCGAGTGGTGATGATGCAGTGCCGGCCGTGAAGCGCTCCCGGCGTTCGCTTCCGCTGAACGCCCGCGGCGTCGGTCACCCGCCGGTCGAGGGCGATCCGATCCGCGGCCCGCGTGCCGCTCCGGGCGGCGGAACGGACGGCACGGCTGCAGCGCCCATCGTGCCCGAACGATACTTCGCCTGCCGACCGCTCCCGGTCGAATGGTAGTACCAAGAGGAGGTGGAGGCCAATTCCGGCATCTTTCCCGCCAGAGGGCCGATAACACGAGAGCCGCCCTGAGCCGCCCGGGCCTGCGCCGTCCGGGCCTGCGCCGCCCGGGCCTGCGCCGTCCGATTCCGCAGTCCGTACCCGCGATGACCCGGTCTGGAGGGCGTGGTTCAGAACCTCGACGGGGGTTGCCCCCTCGGCTCAGGCGACGGTGCCGATGAGCGCGTAATCGAAGGTCTCGTAGATGTGGAGGCGCCGGGGTCCCAGCATGGGCCGCCGTGAACCCAACCGCATGAGTTTCGTGCGTAATCGGGAAGGAATCTGACGTGAAAAGACATCTTATAAGATGTCATATACTGTCCAGGTCATGAGGCTGGTTCTGGACACACACGTCGTTCAAATTCCTAATGCACTGTTTTATCGGGACTTTTTTCTCCTAACTAGAACATCGTAAGCGTTTCGGCAACGATCGCGATCCAACCCCAAGCGCCGCTCCAGACCACCTCTGCGCTTCCTTGTCGAGCTCGCCTCGAGCCGGTCGTAACCGTTCCGACAGCCCGTGCTGCCCCCGACGATCGGAGGTGGTGAACGGCCGAAAGGTCCAGAATTCGGGTGTCCTGACGTATCGGGGGAAGCGGCTGTCGGTCGGTTCCACGGCCCCACGGAACGCTTACAGCCGGTCAGCTTCCACGATACGAACTCCCCCGAGTCGCCGGGACGTGTCTTCGAGTTCATATTAGGCGCCATGGAGCCGTTCGTTGGCGACGAGATCGTGTTGGCCGAGCATCCGAACTTGCGAGAAGCGACTCATCGTCATGGCTCAGAGCCGAGCGTCGGGCAAGGCGCGAAGGGTCACTGAGCTGGAAGAAGGGCACGGCTCCGTCCTGCCTGACCGAGAGGTACCCGATTTCGTCGACCACGGGCAGGGCCGGAAGGGGGAGCACGCGCAGGCGCTCGGACAGATCGCCGGGAACCTCGGGGAGGAACTCGATCAACCCCGCCAGGGTCCCGGACCACGGGGCTTACTGCAACCACGGTGTATACCGTATCTGGGGCGCCTTCGGCCTGAAGCCGCGCCGCGTCGAGACCTTCTAGCTGTCGAACGATTCGTTGTTCGTCGCCAAGGTGCCCGAGACATCGTTGGCCACCTCGTTGGCCAGCGCGTGCAGCGCGCGGTTACCCGACAGGCCGGAGATGTAGGCGACGCCGTTTGCCTCGCACCAGGTCAGATCCTTGTACGCGGGCCAGTGCCGGCGGATGCGGCGGACCAGATGCTTGAGGAGTGTGCGGATCTGGGCGCCCCACGGCGTCTTTCCGGGGCCCAGGAGGACCGTCACCGGCTTGCGGCAGTCTACATCATGGTAGACGTGGATGGGCAGGAAGCAGCGCGTGTCGTAATGGGCTTGGAACAGCGACAGCTGTCGGTGGACGTGCACCGGATCAGAGAGGAGCTCGAACGACAATTCGAAGCCCCGAACCGCCTCGGTGAAATGACCTCAGCCCCTGCACGCCAAGCCAAAATATCCAGCACTTCCCGGACTTGGCCATGAGAGGGCTAAGGCTCCGCTATTGGACCTGTTTGTCGGGAAGAGAATCAATTCCACTCGCTACCACTTTTAATGTCCCCAGCAAATCCTCTCTCAAGAATTTCATATAATTCTTGAAGACTTCCTGTGTCCACGTAGGCCCTGACAAGAGATCCTCCATGAATTGCTTCATCACAGGGTCAGTTTCATCCTGAATAGTCTGTGGTTTTTCGGCCTCCGCAATCGTTTTCCTAACTGTGCGCAACAACGAGTTCCTAGATCTGAGTCGCGGTCTACGCTCCGCAGACGAATATAAATTCGTTGTTCCCCATCTTTCACCTTTAAAGTATCTTTGCCTATCTTCAGCACTCAAATTAAGCTTCTTGAAATTGATATGAGAAATTCCCTTCTTTGTAGTTGCTTCCACAATTTCTCTTTGAGAAACAATATTTGGAAAATCGACTTTTATTCCAGTCAATCGAAAGGCTAGAACGACAGCTCTTCCAATGAGATCAAAATGCTCTCCGTGTTCGTCAGTCACCATAGTGAGTAATGCATCGTGCTCCGCAGTTATCCCATGTTTAAGGCGGAACCGTGCCTCTCCCTCTATTCCCAACCCAGTTATATTGTTGACTAATGAGAGTTGTTTACTGATATCGATGACTTTTGCGGCCTGAGGTCCTAGCTCTCTATACAACTCAATCGGAAACCATGCTAAGAACCCATCTCCGGTCCATTTTACGAAACGACCACCGGCTGCATATACAGCTACTTTTCCTAACCAATGTAACCTAGGAAAAAATTGTTCTATGGCCTGCACTGATTCGTCGTCGTTGAGAAATTTAGACGAGTGTTGGATATCGCAAACCCAAACAACGCCTCGGCCTCGTTCAAATGTAAAGCTGGTCTCCTTCATCTGTCAGCACCCCTCGAACTACTGGCCCCATTCTAGCAGTCTGTCTGACTTTGGGGGTGGTGTCTAGTTAGCAGGCGTTCCCCATTTGCCTTGTGTGTAGTCTGACTACAGTCATGGAAATGCGCTTTCCTAGCAATTCTTGCTGGTGGGGCCCTTCGAATGCCATGCGCCATCGGCCCAGCGCCACCAAGAGGGTCGCTTTGGCGGTCAACGGCGTGACTTGGCCACACGGCGGACGGACCTGCCTCGCCGCTAGAGATGCGCCTCGGCGCTCTGGATTGGCTGCAGGTCATGTGGATACCGTTGCTGTCGGCGGATCGCGCTTCCAATGATCAGATCGAGGATAACACGTCGGCCGCGAGCACGGTCGTCAAGATCTTTGGCGCAAGTGTACGGCCCGGCCGCAGGCTGTGGCATGGTGCCGCAAGGCGGCTATCCGTGCCGGTCGGTCGCGAAACATCGCAGCGTCGTCAACCGGCACATCGTGCCGGCGCTCGGCAGGCTGCCCCTCGCCGCGGTGGAGCGGCGACACGTCATTGAACTGCACGAGAGCCTGTGCGCGACCGCCGAAATGGCCAACATGGCGGTCGACGTGCTGACGCACATGTATGCTCTTGCCAAGGGCTGGGGCATTGTCGCGAAAGACTGCAATGCGTGCCAGTCCATCCCGGTGAACCCCAAGCACATACGGGAGCGGTTCCTGACCGACGCCGAGTTCACTCGGTTGGGCCAGGTGCTGGACGAGGTTTCGGGCAAGGGCAGCCAGATGTCGGTCGGCGCGGTGGCGACCATTCGCCTGCTCATGCTCACCGGATGCCGCCGAAAAAAGGTTCTCACCCTGCGCTGGGAGCATGTCGATCTCGACACGGCCGAAATTCACATCGCCGACGGGAAGACTGGCACCCGAACGGTTCAGAGGTCGCGCTCCGTCGGAATTCGCGCTTTATGTAGCAGCCTCCGCGTCTTCCCGCGTAACCACCCCCAGGACCACACAGAAGGAGGGAAAGGCCGCTTGAACGACCCCCCGCCGGCATCAAGGCACCGGTGCGGCACTGTCAGGTGATCACCATCTCTGAACAACGACTCTAACTCGCCTTCACATTCTCTTCGCCGTACAGTTCCCCGCCGATCTCGCGCATGCTCTTGTCAGCCTTCTGGGCGTCGCGCGCCGCACGAAGCTCCCGATCACCATCCGACGTCGCCTTTCCCCTTGTCAATGCACCCTCTCTCCCACGATCAACCTACTTCTGCATCGTACCTCCATCTTCACGATGCCGACACGTTCGCGGTGATATCGAATTCACTCCAACGTCAACGTTATCAGAAGACGTGGACTCATGGCCTTCATAGCTACAGGTAGTCACCATTCCCACCGACATGAACGGCCATGAGAAAAAAGCAAGACGCCATCTAGAGAAATTGCCGGATGTAGTGCGCCCATCGACATTGCCTGATCTTTGTACGGCAAACAGCCATTCATTGAACGGTTACATTACAGATAGCTATATACGGAAAGAAATGGCTCATTGAACACAATATTTTGTTTACTATCCACGCCCATCGTCCTGTGAGTCATCGCGAGACCGAACCGTTCTGCGAGCAAGGATAAGAAGCTGACTACCCAACACAACATGCCAGCACTCCCTTACCGTTAGGCTTGCTAGGAAATAAAGTATCGTTTCAACTACGAACATCTTTTGCTGTATGAGGTCAAATACCTTCAAAGCAGCTAAACCCCATACGACTAATGTGACTAGAATTACGAGGATTGCAAGCTGGAATGTATAAACATAGGTATGAATACCATCTGGATGGAAATCCGCCAGCCATTCGATTTCTTTCTCCATGAGCAACGCTTGCGCATTTCCCGCCCATGCAAACGATAAACCTATAAATATACCCGCCAACGGAAATAAGAAAATCTGAGCAGCCTCATGTATAGGAAAATCCACTAACCTAGCCAATCCGATGCCAATCGCAAAGTGTACGAGAGTCCATGGGCTCCAGAAAAGCATCCTAAGCCCCGAGGCGCCTTCCAGGCCGCGAATCAACCATCGCCAAAAGTTCCAGCGCATCACACTTACTCAGATCCACGTATCCGTAGGTACGCGCGGCGAACCAATGCGATCAAGTTACTCTTCTCATCGCTCGTGACGAACTCTCGAACGGCAATGATCAGTGGATTGCCAGTCATTGATCGTAGTATTGGCGTCGTGTTTTCTTGAGATTGGATTCGAGCCCTTGCGGTGTTTCCTGTTGATGCCGCCGACCGCGCTAGTGTTTCAATGGTTTCTGATTCTAGCGCTTCGCCAAAAATGGATGTTCGACCCCTTCCAGCTGCGCTCGCCTGTAAGAGTTTCTCCATAGGTTTATGGAATTGGCCATCCACGTCGAATGGATTGGGAGGGCTAAAGGACATTTCAAAAGAAGATATGCGAAATGCGCTTCTGATTAGTTGGAGAAATTCATCTGGATCCGATAACTCACTTAGCGAGAAGGTCAGTGCGCCCTTCACGGCAATAGTGGAAGTTCCGAGTAGCGTGGCTAAGCTGTCTGCGATGTACTTGACCTTACCTGCAACCTTGCTCTTGTAGCCAATGGCACACACTTGATACTCCAGGTCGACAGCGACGTAAGTGTGTGTTGCATCCTCAATAGATTCTTCGATGAAATCTCCTACCTTCTCGTCATACATACCATGCGTTGACTTTGATACCTTTCCCAGAGCGAAAAACAATCCCGTTGGTCCACAATGTTCCACGTTCCCGATTCTCCAGAGTGCGCGACCTGGCATTCTGTATGAAGGTTTCTCTTGTATAGCAATCGAAATAATTTCTGATGTAGGTACAGATGGCTCATCAAACGGGAGCGTGGACCGTTCTATCTTTATGCGAAAGAGATGAAAATCGGTCGATTTCATTGAACTTCGTAAGTCTAAGTGTACATGGTTGCGTTACAATGCAGGCCATGTTGGCTCTGGCCGCCGCGAACTTCGACGCTTAAGGAGGATTCTCCGCGGTTTCCCGGGTGTCGACCGGAAATGTTGATCGGATCTGACATCCATGTTGCAGGCCGCGAGAGTGAAGGAATTTTTGTCATGAGCGATTACAGGATCCTCGGTACCCTTTGTCAGCCTGTCGTCCGACGGAGCCACTAGCATACCCCAACCGGGTGAGGTGCAAGAGTATTCCAGGCGCGTCTGTGTCGGTCGTTGGCTAATCGGACCATGTACGCTTCGTACGATTTTCCACGATGTTGCGTTGAGCAGAGTGGTCTGACAGGTGCGACTGCCACAATGGGGCCACTTATCTACTGGTGATGGAGCGATGGATCGGTGCCACCGGGGATAGTTGTCAACACCTCGTAGTCGCGATGTTCGTAACGAGACCCACGCGCCATCCTCTGTCCACCGCAGGGAGGTTATTGTTCCCAGTCGGTTTTCCACGCTTCTCATCACCTCGTAGAGGTCCTCCGTGTGACGGGCCCCGTAAGCATTCCGAGACCAAGCCGATTCCAACGCCAGCGCATGCTCTTCCGCTCCTGTCGCCGATCCCTCTCCATGCGGTCGGTACCGCCTGGTCACGGAACACGCCGCTCCGGTCACCGCCGTACTGAGGATAGTACCTTAGCAGGCTGGTCCGCCCCCTTTCCGTCCTTCGTTTCGCTGTAGCCACAGGTCCCGCAGCCGGCCCGGACGGCCGCTTCGTGCCTCGGGCCTGCCTTCCTGCAACTCTCCGCCGTCTTCCTTGAACACCGACGGACCGGAACGTCTTCGTCCCGCAACGTGCGGCATACGGTCGCTGCGTCGCCGTCCGGAGTCGAGGTCAGGGGACGCAGGGCGCATCGAAAGGGCTCGGAGAGAGCCATCGAGGTGCCAAGGAGCAGGGCTTCACACGGGAGCGCGACATGACCGCGAACACCAACCTCATCCACGCCATCGCCGACGCCCTCATCGAGGCGCACGGCCAGGATGCGACGGAGTGGCTCGAGTTCGGGGGCCGGGCGACCGTCGAGCGTGGTCTCGCTGGATGGCGCGCCGCGATTACAAACCGTGCCTGGGTCGACCGGCCCGAGGATATCCTGGTGCTCCGGGCGCTTCGGCACGTCGAGCACACCGTCGAGCTTGCGGGCGGCGCACGTATCGAGGCCCGCATCCGCTCTCTCGTCGACGAGGACTGGCACGGGCGCCGGCCCGGGGCGAAGGCGCGAATCGGAGAGGTGTTCGCTCACGAGCTCCTTTGCGGCGATACCGGCGAGCCATTTGAGTCCATCGAGTACGCCTTTCGCGAGCACGGACGCGAGGTGCGCGGCGAGGACGACGAGCAACCATGGAACGCGGCACCGGCGCTCTCGGGTGCCTCGGGCCGGGTCGAGGTGTGCCTCGCCGAGGCGCGCTACGTCGAGCGCCGGATCCCGTTTCTGGACCTGCCGGGACGGGTGCGCCAGGCGAAGGCGATGACGGACGCGGGCGACGAGCGCGGATGGACGCCGGTCGACGACCGCCCCGTGTTCCGTTACCTGCGGTGGATCCGCGAAGAGGGCGAGCAGCGGATGGTTCCGCCCGACTTGAGGCTTCGCACCGTCTACCTGATCGAGCTCGTGTGTCCTCCGGACCGCTCCGTGGTGGTCGCCCAGGAGGGGCTCCGCGGCCGGCTCGAGGACATCGCCTCGAACGCGGTCGCCAACGCGCGGGTGAGCCGCCGGTGGCGGGTGGGCCCGACCGAGCCGATTTGCGTCAAGCGCATCGAGTACGACCTTGATGAGGGGACGGCGCTCCCGGTGCCGGCCGCATACCGGGCGGCCCCGAGCCGCGATTCCGGCTGAGCCCATCCCGCACTCCGCCCTGACCCGTCCTTTCACAGCCCCGACTTGGCCGGCGCAATCCTCCCGCACCGGCGAGCCAATCACAGGATGGCATAGCCGCTCTCGAGCCGCCGACCGGGGGTCATTCCCCCGTTTCGCCCTGGTCGGCCGTTGCGTCGGCACAGTCGTACTGTCCTCCGAGCTTCGGCTCAGACACCCCCCGGAGCCGGAGCGAGGCGGGGGCTGGTCGGGTTCGGGGCCGTTCAAGGAGAGCATCCCCGCCTCCGCTGACGCCTGCAACCCCCCTGCCTGCCAACCGCTCCCATACCACGCAGCCGGCAGGCTACCGTCTCGCGGCCAGACGAACAGCCCCCGCGCACGCCGTTGCTCGCGTGCGTGCCATGTTCTTCCCCGCTCACGGCTAGTGACCGTCAGCGGGACGATCCGCGAGCCGCACGTCGAACATGAGGAAACGGTCAAACAGGGCGGTCTTTCGCCAGCACCTCGCATCGAACATCTCTTCCGGCAACCGCCACTCGAACAGGTGGAACCACCGCAGCAGCCCCAGAATCCGCCCTGCAAACATCCATCCCGCCCTCCGCCAGTGCGCACTCGGCATCGTCTCGTCGCGCGCGGCACACAGCGCCGTCAGCGTGTCCACGCTGTGCCACTCATCGCCCACCGAGGACAGGCACCACAGCACTTGGCCCATGTGGCTGGCCTGCGGCCAGCCGTCCGGCACCTTTCGCGGAAGACCGCCGACGTAGCGGGACAGGTCGAGATGCCAGAACGCGTGACGGAACAACAGCGCCTGAAGCGCGCCGCGCCGTCCCGCCATGAGCATCCCGTGCCCCAGCGCGGTCAACTGGCACAGGCCCGCCCGCCCCTCGATCAGCCCCGCCACCTCCAACAGCCGATGCAGCAGATGCAGCTCCCACACGTCGCCCTCGCGAAGCGCCTTTCCCTGCCGGAACTGTTCGGTCGCCTCCATCCCGGGCCACGTCATCGACTCGCGGAAGCCCGCGACCGTGTCCCGTCCGAAATTTCCCGTCCCGGTGAGCCACAGCCATCCCCCGCTGTCGATCCGCTCGAGCACGCTCAGCGCGTTTCGCACGAACTCCGACCCGCGGACCGCTTCGTCCGGGAGGTTTGCCGCGAGGCGGAGCGTGCGGTTCTCCGCCGACGGCTCGGCCCGCAGCGCCTCGACGCTTTCCGGCTCGAGCAGGGTCCAGACCGGCGCGACTCCGCCCGGCCACTTCGACAGGTCGGTCCTCAGCTCCGTCTCCGCCGGACCTTCCGCCTCGATGCCGCGCTCCCGCGCCAACGCCAATGCCGCCATCGCCTCCCATCCGGTCCTCGCCGCGCCCGCCGCGTCTCCGGCCTTCGCCTCCCCACCGCCGTTCACCAATTCGCGCAGCACCTTGCCGGCCTTGAACGACGGCATTCTCGAGGCCGGAATCGCAACCTTCTCCCCCGAACGCGGGTTGCGGCCCGTACGCGCCGCACGGCTTCTCGTCGCGAAGCGTCCGAACCCTGCGATCCGCACCTCGTCGTCCTTCGCCAGCGCCTCGCCGATCGCCGCCAGCACCGTGTCGACCGCATGTTCCGCCCTGGCCTTGCTGAGTCCCATCCGCCACGCGACACGGCCCACGATCTCGGACTTGTTCATGGATTGGCTCCCCGTACACGCCGTCCCGGCTGCAACCGCACGATTCCGCTCCCGCTCGCGCGACCCACCCCGCGCCCGTAGCACAGCTCGGCCCGGTGTTTCCCTGACGGCGCATCGCCCGATGCGCCACCACCCGCCGTCGCGCGCATCTCCCCCCAAATCATAGCCCCGCGATCCGCGCCGGTCTCCCGGTCTCCGACCCCGAATCCCCGCATGTCGCCGCGATCGAGGCGCGCAACACCGGCGACCCGCATTCTCAGGGTCCACACCGCGCTCGGCCCCCGGGTGCACTTCTCGGGCCCACGAAGCGACAAGCCGAGCCGTCCATACGCCCGCGCCGCCGCGAATCCTCCCCGCTCGCGATCTCAACGCCGACGGACCCCCCATTCGGTTCTGCCCGAAACGGCGCACCTCACCCGCCCCCGCTTCCCGCCGCGAGGAGGGCGCGCGTGGCCCCGGGCGGTCGAGCCCGGTGGGGCCCGAGCGAGCCCGCCGCGCCGTTCCCGCTCCATACGCCTTCCACACGGGGATCGCCATGACCACCAACATCACCGAGGAGCACCGCCGCGTCTTCGCGGCGCTCGCCAGCGGCGAGCACGACAACTTCGCGCTGTTCTCATGCTTCTGCGGGGGGGCTCCCGCCGCCGCCATTGTCGCCGTCAACCCGCGCCCGCCCGCCGAGGAGGGCGGCGAGCCCGAGTACGAGCTTCGCCCCCTGTTCGTCTCCGTCACCGACGACATGGCGCTGACCGACCACGACGGGCGCGAGGCATGACCGGCCCTTCGCCCCTCCCGCACCGGCCCCGCCTCTTCATGCCGTGCGAATGCCGCGATCTCATCGACCGCGGCGCGCTCGTCGCCATCTCGAGCAGCGGAGGCAAGGACAGCCAGGCGATGACGATCCTGCTCTCGCGCGTCGTACCCCCGGAGCAGCTCCTCGTCGTCCACGCGCCCCTCGGTGAGGTCGAGTGGCCCGAGACGGAGGCGCATGTTCGAAACACGATTCCGCCGGGCGTGCCGCTGATTTTCGCGCGGGTCGCCTCCGGCAAGACACTTCTCGAACACATCGAGGAGCGGGGCCGGTTTCCCGATTCGCGACGCCGATACTGCACCTCGGGCCAGAAGCGCGGGCCCATCGAGCGCGAGCTCCGGCGCTACCTCAGGGACCAACCGCGCTTCGAAGGCCGCATCGTGAGCGCCCTCGGACTGCGCCGCGACGAGAGCCGCGACCGCGCAAAGCGCATTCCCTGGAAACGAAGCGAACGCAACTCCCGCGCCGGCCGCGAATGGTTCGACTGGCTGCCCATCTTCCATCTCGCCGAAACGCAGGTCTTCCGCGTCATCGCAGAGGCCGGCCAGGCGCCGCACTGGGCCTATGGCGCGGGCATGTCGAGGGTGAGCTGCTCCTTCTGCATCCTCGCCTCGCGCGCCGATCTGCGCCGCGCCGCCGAGCTCCGCCCCCGCCTGTACGCGAAGTACGTTGCGCTCGAACAGCGCATCGGCCACACGCTCTCGCCGAGCCGAATACCGCTTCCCGAGCTGACCGGGATTCCGGTCGAGCCCGTCGTCGCCACATGCCGCGCCTGCCCGCACCGCCGCCTCGACCGTAGCGCCGCTCCCGCCGCCTGCCCCTAGCCGGCTTTCTCCGACCGCGACATCAATTCCTTGTCACCCATCCAGCACCGCGTGCGCCGGGAGGCAGAGCCGGGCCCTTGAGGGGCGAGGTCGGCGGCGCGGGAGGGAGCCCCCCCGCTCCGGCCGATGGTCCGAACCGGAGAAGCCGATGCGCGTCTACGCAAGAAGCCAGGTATGCGGTTTTCGCTACACCGCAGCCGAGTGGGGCGTCTTCAGCAACTTCTTCCCCTTGGCCGTACCCATCACCGCCGGTCCCTGGACCTTCCGCTCCTCTGAGAGCCTGTACCAGGCTGCCAAGTTCGCACCGCACCCCGACATCCAGCAACGCATCGGCGAAGCGCCGACGGCAGGGGAGGCAGCGGCCATCGGACGCACGCCGGGCTTGGGGCTCGACCCCGACTGGAACGCCCAGCGCGTCGACGTCATGCGCTGGGTGCTGCGCATGAAGCGCGAGGCGAACTCGACCGCAATCGACGCGGTGCTGGCCGCGACCGGCAACCGGCCCATCGTCGAGGTGTCTGCGCGCGACCCCTGGTGGGGCGCGCGCCCCGTCGCCGACCGCTACGAGGGCAGGAACGTCCTCGGCCGGCTCTGGATGGAGCTCCGCCAGCAGCTTCGCGATTGCGATCCCGCGGCCCGCTCCGGCGCCTGGCTCGACCGGATCCGCGTCGGCCGCCTCGCCGGCGGCGCTGACTTGCCGGACACCACTCGAGAAGCCGCCTGACGACGGCTGCGCCATCGGCGCGACGCGCGCTCGGCGATTTCGCATCCAGACCCCGAGTGCGGAGTCGGGCGACCGGCGGGGCGCGGCCCGGCTGCCGAGAGGCGTCCGCGCCGCTCCGTTTCCCCGCCATCCGGAGCACGCCGATGACCGTTCCCGAGAACATTTCCGCGGACTACACGCTGCGCCCGAGCGAGCTCGCCGCGGTGCTCGCCCTCCTGGTCGAGGCCCACCAGCCGGCCATTGTCTGGGGACCGCCCGGCGCGGCCAAGAGCCAGATCGCCCAGCAGGTCGCCACGGCCGCCAACCGCCAGTACGTCGACGTCCGGGCGCTCCTGCTCGACCCAGTGGATCTCCGCGGCATCCCCTGGCGCGACGGCGCCGACCGTACCCGCTGGGCGCCGCCGGCCTTTCTGCCGCCGTCGGACGATTCCGGGCGCTGGCTCATCAACCTCGAGGAGCTGCCGTCGGCGGTGCCGATGGTCCAGGCGGCGCTCTACCAGCTCGTGCTGGACCGCAAGGTCGGCGAATACGAGCTCCCCGAGGGCGCGTCGCTCATCGCCTGCGGCAACCGCGAGACCGACCGCGGCGTCGTCCACCGCATGCCCACGCCGCTTGCCTCGCGCTTCGTCCACCTCGAGATCCGGGTCGACGCCGAGGACTGGCTCGCCTGGGGTGCGGCCAACGCGATCGCGGCCGAGGTGCTTTTCTTCATCACCTACGAGCCCGACCTCCTGCACCAGTTCGACCCCCGGTCGAAGGAGCGTGCCTTCCCGTGTCCCCGGACATGGGAATTCGCGAGCAACATCGTCAAGCACCGCAACGGGCTCGACCCGGAGGCCGAGCGGGCGCTGTTCCGGGGCACCGTCGGCGAGGCCGCTGCCGTCGAATTCGCGGCGTTCCTCAAGGTCTGGCGCGAGCTGCCGCACCCACGCGCCATCGTCAACGACCCCGAGAACGCGGACATCCCGAAGAACGCTAGCGCGCTTATGGCGCTCTGCGGCGCGCTCTACAAGCTCGCCTCCGACGTCAACTTCGACGCCATCGTCACCTACGCGACGCGGCTGCGGCGCGAGGTGGGCGAGTCCCTGGTCGGCGCGTGCGTGCGCCGCGAGCCGGCGCTCCAGCGCTCGCCGGCCTTCATCCGCTGGGCCGCCGCGAAGACCCAGTGAAGGCGAACGCCATGGTCTGGCGCATCACCCATTACCCGGCGGGCGACGCCCCCTCGCGCGACTACGCGGTGCGGGCGTCCAGCCACGAGGCGGCCAAGCGAAAGCTCGCCGCCGCCCTCAACGTCCCGTTGTGGACGCTTCGATAGCGGACAAGGAGGAACCCATGGATCTCAATCGCGACGCCATGCTGGCCGGCCTGCGGATCACCGCCTGGTCCGGCCGGCTCTACGACCGCGAGGCGAGCGACCACGTCGCCGCCCACCACGACGCCTCCGCCAGCGCCGGGCGCTACAACAAGCGCCTGCTGCCCAAGGCCGCCTTCGCCGCGCTCGCCTCCACCATGAGCGAGGCCCGCACCAAGCACTACGAGAACAGCTTGCCGTGGGACGACAAGGGCGGGCGCCTGCTGACCGTCGCCAACTACGAGCACTACACCGGGCTCATGGACGCGCTTCGCGAGCGCGTGGTGCGCCAGCGCGCCCGCTTCATCGAGGACTACGACGACTACGTCGACCAGGCCCGGCTCGACCTCGGCAAGCTCTTCCGCATCGAGGACTATCCCTCGAAGGAGGCGCTCCAGGGCAAGTTCGCCATCCGCTACCGCATCACCCCGGTACCGGACGCGGACCACTTTATCGCCAAGCTCGCCTCCGATGACACCGATCGGGTCAAGCGCGACATCGAGCGCCACATCGAGGAGCAACTCCACGACGCCGTGGGCGACCTCTACCGGCGCCTCGGCGAGGCGGTCGAACGCGTCTCGGACCGTTTGCAGGAGGACGAGAACGGCAAGCCGCTCGTGTTCCGCAACTCGATGATCGAGAACATCCGCGATCTGGTCGACGTCGTGCCCCGGCTCAACATCTTCGGCGACGCCGCGCTCGCGCGCCTGTGCGAGCAGGTGAAGGACCGGATCGCGAGCGTCGAGCCGGACGCGCTCCGGCCGTCGAAGACCTTCGACCCGACGGCCAGGGCGCAGGTCAAGCGCGACGCCGACGACCTCGCGGAGAAGTTCGCGGGCTACTTCGCGCCGCCGCCCGCGCCCGTGCGGAAGGCCGCGTGATGGTCGCCCGGGTACTGGCCGAATCGGCGCTCCGCGTCAGCGACTGCGTGACCGAGCTGCTGCGCAAGCAGCCCTTCTTCGGGAGCCTCGTGCTGAGGCTCCCGCTGCGGCCCGATCCCACGCGCGAGACGCTGGCGACGGACGGGCACGAGATCCGCTACTCGCCGCGCTGGGTGGCGGACACCGATTCGCACCTCATCGAGACCGCGATGGCGCGCGTGGTCATGGCCTGCGCCTTGAAGCACCACACGCGCCGGGGCGAGCGCGACCCCGAGCGCTGGCAATACGCCTCGCAGCTCGTCACCCACGGGCTGCTGCGCGACGCCGGGTTCACCCTGCCTCCCGACGCTGAAGCCTGGGACGGGTTGAGCGTGGAGCAAGCCTACGACCGCCTGCCCGAGCCCGACGACGACGACTCCGGGGACGACGCCGACGCATCGTCCGGTGCCGCCGGGGCCGACGATTCGGCCGACGGCCAACCCTCGCCCGACGGCGAGGACGAGGACTCCGGTGATCCGACCGATTCATCCGGCGACGAGGACCGTCAAGACGAGGACGGCGACAGCCAGCCCAACGGCGAGGACGGAGACGACCGGGACGGGGACGGCCAGGGCCAGGACAGCAACGACGAAGACGGCGAGGGTACGTCCGATGCTCCGCCCAGCCACGATCCTTCCGGCACCGGGGAGATCATGGACGCCGACGCCCGCGCGCGCGACGGCGGCGAGTCCGCCGAGGCGCCGGTGGACATCACCGCCGAGGAGCAGGCCTGGGACGAGGCCATGCACCAGGCGCTCAACATCGCCCGCGCCGAAGGGAAGGTGCCGGGCCAGGTCGAAGAGACGGTCCAGGGCGCCCACGCCAGCACGCTGGACTGGCGAACACTGCTGCGCCGCTACATGACCGATACGGCCAAGCGCGACTACACCTGGAGCCGGCCGAACCGGCGATTCATCGACTCGGGCCTCTACCTCCCGGCGATGCATTCCGAAGCGATGGGGACGATCGTGATCCTCCTCGACACCTCGGGAAGCATCTACAGCCACCTCGAACTCCTCGCGAGCTTCTGGACCGAGGTGTGCGAGGTTGCGCACGAGCTCAACCCCGAACGGGTCATCGTCTTGCAGGTCGACACCCGCATCACCGACGTCGCCGAGTACGCGGGCGAGGACCTCCCCGAGGAGCTCGAAGCGAAGGGCGGGGGCGGGACGGACTTCCGGCCCGGCTTCGCATGGCTCGACGCCGAGGGAATCGAGCCCGCGTGCTGCCTGTACTTCACCGACATGGAGTGCTCGAGCTACCCCGAGACCGAGCCGCCCTTCGATGTCCTGTTCTGCAATTACGGCCCACCGCCGTCGGAGTGGAACCGCGAGCCCTGGGGCGAACGCATCGACATCGCCGCCTGACATCCGGCGCCCGGGCCCCGCGCCGCTTTCGCCGAGCGCCGGACCACAACGGGAGACTCCCCGCATGATGCCGACAGCGACATGCCAGTACTGCGGCTGGAACGGGCCGGCCGACCAATGTGGCCCGCTCAACAACGCCTGGGAGCGCGTCCAGCCGGGCGACAGGATGCCGGCCGGCGAGTGCCCGAAGTGCAACGCCTCGGCGATGCTCGACGACGACAGGCTCGAGCCCTGCATCGCGATCGTCACCACGCCGACGCCCGAGCGCGCCACGAATTTCGGGGTCCGCTCGACCGCGCAGGCCCTCGCCAACGTCATGTCCACGGCCCGCAACACGTCCAGCTACCGCGTCCAGGACATGGACGTCCACGGTTTCCGTGTCGCGGTCTACCGCCAGAACCCATATCCGCCGATGGTCCCCGACGGCTATCTGCGGATCGAACCCGCCTGATACCGGGGAGGAGCGCATGCATCTCACCGATATCCGCATCGACGAAATCGTGAAGGTCAACGGTCTGCCGTCCCACGCGCGCGGCCGAGCGACCTTCACCAACGGCCGTAGCTACCATTTCGACGCCAACTTCGCCCACGGCTACGCCGAAGACCGCATCTTCGTCTGGCGTCCCACCGACGGCAGGGCCATGGACCCCACCACGCGCACCGCGCAGGCAATCCACGACCGCCTCGGCTTCACCGAGATCGCGCGGCGCGAGCGCGAAACCATTACCGCCTTCGAGTACGAGCGCGTGACGGCCTGCCAGGAGCTCATGCGTCCCGACGCATCCTGACGTTCAACCGAGGGGCGGCCCGCCCTTCGCCGCGCTCCATCCACCCGTCGCCACCAGCGAGGCAGATCACATGAAGATCACCCGGGACTTCAGGCCGCTGTCGGACCGCTACAGCTTCGACTGCGGCCCTTGCTCCTACGCCAACGGCTTCGCCCAGATCGACACGCGCCAGGATGCCGCGCACCACGGCTCCTGGGCTGCCCCGCACAAACGCACGATCGTCAACTTCTGCGAGGGCGACCTGACCACCACGGTGTGCGAAACCGACGAAGAGTTCTCCGCACACCTCCGCGAGCTCGCCCGGTGGAACGACGAAGCGGGCTACGGCCCGATGAAGATCGACGCCGTATTCCACGACGAGTTGCGCCAGGCGTTCGAGAAGCTCGGCCTCGCCAACCTGCTGCACTGAGCGCCGTATCCGACGCAGCGGCGGGGTTCCCGTCCCGCCATCCGATTCCATCGGGGCGTGAGCCTCCGGCGAACGTGTGAACGCGTGTTGCGCGGGAGTCGCCGGAGTCAACTGGAGGGACCGACCTCGCGGGTTCGAATCCCGCCCGCCCCGCCAATTCCCCGCTATACGAGGAGACCCCCATGGCGAAGATACAGACCGCGACCTGCCAGGACTGCGGCTGGCAGGGTCCGGTGGAGGAGACGAAGGAGCTCCGCAACGTGTGGGACCGCGTGCAGCCGGGCGATGTCATGCCCGCCGGGGAGTGTCCCGTGGAGGGCTGCGCCGGCGCCGCGATGCTCGATGACGAACCCGCGGCCTCGGACGATCTGCACCCCGCGATGGTCGCGCTCATGCTCGGCCTCGACCGGCTGCATGAGTACTTCTGCACGGGCGCGCTACGCGCCGCGGTCGGCGCCCACCTCGAGGAGCTTGCCGACTACGCCCGCAAGGCACTGGCGACCGGTCCGCGGCTGCAACCCGTCTGCAATACCTGCGGCGGGACCGGCGTCCAGGTGGACGCCTGGGCATGCTGGGATGTCGACACGCAGCGCTGGGTGTTGCACAGCACCTGTGAGGCCGCCGCGATCTGCGCCGACTGCGATGTCGTATGCAGCTACGCCATGAAGCCCGTCGCGGAGGCGGCATGATGGCCAGCGCCTTCGCCTTCGGCGGCAATCGGATCATCCGCCAGTCCGAACCGATGAAGATCGGCAAGCACCAATGGCGCCTGACCCTCTACCGGTCCGAGCACCACGAGCGCCCGCTGATCGGCTACGAGTGGCGCCGCGCGGACGGCTCACCGATCCGGCGCAAGTGTCCCGCCGGTGTCTACCACCTCGACGGCTCCACATGGATGCGTGACGAGGACTGGCCGTCCTACAACCACAACGACGGCCAGTACGCGGGCCTGCCGCGCACGCTCCGCACGCTATGGGAGCAGTGTCCCTGGGCGCACGCGCGGGACACCCAACCGGCCTGACGTTCGCCCTCGACGCCTCTCCCAGCCCATTCGGCGAAGCACCAACACGCCCGCCACCGCAATGCACCGCGACCGCCATGCCGACGCCGAGTCGAACGACCCCGCGGTCCCGTTCAGCCAGGGCAGGACGCCGGCCAACAGGAACAGGCAGCTCCGGGGCGAGCGCATCGACATCGCCGCCCGAACCGCCGGGCTCCGTACACCGGACATCCGCAGGGCGCAGCCGACCATGCCCGCGAGGAGACGCGCATGCCTTTCGATCCCGACGCGACGATGCGCGCCGCGCGCATCCTCATCGGCCAGGACCCCGGGCCCGGCGACCGGCTCGACGCCTACCTCCTTCTCGCCGGCCACGAGCTCCTCTGGCGACGCGACGGACCGGGGGCGGATTTCGGCAAGGCTCTCCGCCGTTACGAGGCGGTGTCCGGGCGGGCCCTCCCGATACCCGCCTCACCGCCGTCCTTCGGCGTCGTCAAGTGGCGGGGCGCCGAGCGCCGCCACGAGGTGGGCGTGTGGCTCGCCGGCCGCTTTCTCGGCTGGCTCTCGAGCCCCACCCGGCGGCGCTGCCGGGCCGCGCGCGACTGGCGGGCCGACGACCGCGTCCTCATCGCGCTCGGGCTGCCGCACGCCGCGGTTCGCAGCGAGCCGCCCCGTTCGCTCGACGATGCCGAGCGGCGCGTGACCGAGCTCGCCCTTGCCAACATCCTCGTTGCCGCTGTCGCGAACGACCGCCCCGTCGGCGTCAGTGCAGCGACCCCTCGGTCCTGACGAGGTCGGTATCGAACCCGAGGAAGCGGTCGAACAGCACGCTCTTGCGCCAGCTTGCCGCCTCGAGGTCCTCGCCGTCCTCGTCACACTCGACGAGGCCGAACCACCACAGCGGGCGCAGCACCCGCCACGCGAACAGCACCGGCGCGACCCACGCCGGGTTGCTCTTCACCGCCGCGTCGGGCAGCACGGCGAGCTTCATCAGCCCCGAAGTGTCCTGGAGCCGGTCGCCGGTGGTCGACAGCGCCCAGAGCGCCGCCCCCACCTGCTGCTGCGGCCAGGAGCCGCACTCGGCCGCGCCGAAGAGGTTCAGACTCACGCGCCAGAACGCGATCCGGAACAGCGTCGCCTGAAGCGCACCCTTCGGCCCCGCCAGCAACCGATAGCCGCGCCGGCTCGCTCGCAGCCGCCCGCCGGCCGCCTCCATGAACCCGGCCTCCTCGAGCAGTGCCCGCACCAGGCGCAGCTCCCCGACATGCCCCTCGCTCAGCGCCTTGCCGGCGCGCCGCCTCTCCTCGTACGCGCAGCCCGGCCAGTCCATCGCCTCGCGCATCGCCGACACCACGGGGCGGGTGAGATTCCCCCGCGCCGTCAGCTTGAGACCGTCATCCCCGGCAGCCGCGCCCAGCAGCACCAGCGCGTTTCGCACCATGGCCGATTGCGCAAGCTCCGCGTCGGTCAGGTCGACCGCGAGGCGCACCGCACCGTTCTCCGGCGACGGCTCGCGCATCAGCGCTTCCCACCGCGCAGGCTCGAGCACCGTCCAGGCCGGCTCCACCCCGTCGAGCCAGTCCTCGTACTCGCGTAGCTCGCCCGACAGCCGCGCAATCGCCACCTTGCCTCTCCCTCCGCCGCCGCCCGGCCCGCGCGCCCCGGCGTTCCCGCACGCCTCCCCGCCAACCGCATCTCCCACGATAGCGGTATCACTCCGCCATTCGCCACGTCCCGTCAATCCCCCGAACGCCGCGCCGGCCGGTGCCCCCGCCATTCCCCGCACTGGCGCCCCCTTCGATGACACCGACGGGGCCGGCCCCGGCCCGCCGCCACCACCTCCCGTCACCGCGGCGAGCGACATCGGGAGGAAAGGGCCGCCCGCGTCGGGTGTGCCCGGACCAGGTGACGAGCCGATCCGCGCCGCAGTCCCTTCATCCATGGGAGACCCCTATGAACCAGATCGCTTCCACTCCCGAGCCGGCCATCCGGGAGATCCCGCTCTGCCGGCTCGCGCTCGCGCCCGAGAACGTGCGCAAGACCCCGCCCGATGACGCCGCCCAAGGCCAGCTCCAGGCTTCCATCAAGGCGCACGGGCTGCTCGAGAACCTCGTCGCCCGCGCCGACGAGCCGGACGCGGACGGCATCGAGCGCTTCGCCGTCGTCGCCGGCGGACGCCGCCTCGCCGCGCTCAAGACGCTGGCCGAGAACGGCACGCTCCACGCCGATCACCCGGTGCCGTGCAAGATCGCCCCGAACGGCAACGCCGGCGAGCTCTCGCTCGCGGAGAACGTCGTGCGCATCGCGATGCACCCCGCCGACCAAGTGGTCGCCTTCGCCGCGCTCGCAGGCGCCGGGATCACCGTCGCCGCCATCGCCGCGCGCTTCGGCGTGTCGGAACGCACCGTCGAGCAGCGCCTTCGCCTCGGCAACGCGGCGCCCGAGCTGCTCGACGCCTACCGCGCCGAGAACATCGACCTCGAGACGCTGATGGCGTTCGCCGTCACCACCGACCACGACCGCCAACGCGCGGTGTGGGAGCGGGTGTCGAGCCAGGGCTACCGGCCGTCGGCCTGGCAGGTGAAGCGCATGCTCACCGAAGAGCGGGTGCCGGCGGGCACCGCCATGGCGCGCTTCGTCGGCGTCGAGACTTACGAGGCCGCGGGCGGCTCGGTGCTGCGCGACCTCTTCGCCGACGAGTACGAGAACGGGGTCTGGCTCGAGGATCCGAAGCTGCTGGGCGAGCTCGCCATACGCAAGCTCACCGCCGCGGCCGACGAGCTCGCGACCCGCTGGAAGTGGGCGGATGCCATGCCGGAGGTGGACTGGAGCGCCACCGCGCGTTTCGGGCGCATCCAGCCCGAGCCGGGCGAGCCGACGGACGCCGAGAACGCCGAGATCGCGAAGCTCCGCACCCGCCACGACGAGCTCGCCACCATGGACGAGGACGAGTGGACGGACGAGCTGGTCGAGGAGGCCGAGGCCATCGAGCCGCGCCTCGACGCGATCGAGGCCGAGGTCGACGCACGGGCGCGTTTCCGCCCGGAGGACTTCGCCATGGCGGGGTGCATCGCCACCATCGGGCGCGACGGCTCGCTCCAGGTCATCCACGGCCTGGTGAAGCCGGAGGACATGCCGAAGGAGAGCGGCGCCGACGCGAACGGTCAGGATGCGGACGCCGGCAACGACGCCACCCCCGACTCCGGCCGTGTGGACGGTCCCGCGATTACGACGCCCATCGCATCGCCGGTCGACCCGCGCGCCAAGGCCCGCGAGGAGGCGGGTGTCGGTATCGGGCTCGCCGACGATCTGCGCGCGATCCGCACCGCGCTCATCAAGGCGCATCTCGCGGGCGACTTCGAGGCCGCGTTCGACCTGGTGGTCTTCCAGATGGTGCGCGCGGTGTTCGCGCGCGGCTACACCGGCTCGTGGCAAGCACTCGACATCGTCTTCAACGAGACCGCCGACCGGCCGACGACGCGGACGAACGACGACGACTTCGCGGCCTGGAGCCCGGGCGAGGCGATGCTTAGCCGTTGGTCGCACCTGCCGTTCGCATGGATGGAGGGCGACGACGACGCGGCCTGCTTCGCGGCGCTCCGTGCATTGCCCCGCGCGGACAAGGAGACGCTGTTCGCGGCCGCGGTCGCACGGACGGTGAAGGGCCAGCTCGCCTTCGAGCACCACGCCCGGCCCGAGCTCGAGGCCACGGTCGCGCGGCTCGGCATCGACTTCGCGAAGCACGTCCGGCCCACCGCCGCGATGCTGTGGTCGCGCATCAAGAAGAGCCGCATCCTCGACGTCGCCCGCGAGACCCTGGGCGCGGCCTGGGCATCGACGAGGTCGAAGTACAAGAAGGCCGATCTCGCCAAGTCGATGGAGGAGGCGTTCGCCGCCGGCGCCCCGCCGGTCAGCGTCGGCGCCACGGCGCACGCGGCCGCGCTCTCCTGGACCATGCCGGGGTTCGCCGCGTTCGACACCGGCGGCGCGGATGCCGACGGGACCGCGAAGGACCCGGCACCCGTCGACGACCCCGGCGAAGGCGCGGACGCATCCGGGGATGCCAAGGCCGATCCCGCCGGCAAGCCGACGACGACCTCCGTCGTCGAGAGCATCGACTCGCCTGCCGTCGCGGAGCAACGCGCGGGCGCCATCGCGGCCGAAGCCCGGAACGGCAACGGTGAGTCCACCGGCACCGCCAAGCCGGATACCGGCAAGGTCCCCGAAGGCCCCGCCGGGGGCAACGGCCAGGCCGCCCCGGTCCACGCGGAGGCCGAGGCCGCTTCGGAGCCGGCGAACGGTCGAGGCGGGGGCAAGGACCGTCCCGCCGATCCGGCGGCCGCCGACGCCATCGACGCGATGAACGCGGTGCCGACCGCCGATGGCGGGCCCCGCGTCATCGTGCAGCAGGTCGGCCCCGTCAACGGACAGGCTGTCGACGAGGACCCGCTCGAAATCCCCGAGTTTCTGCGCCGCGTCCACTGACCGTCCGCCTCAGGTCCAGCGCCCCGTCCGGAACCCCTCCGGGCGGGGCGATTCCCTTTCCGCATTCTTCACGGAGAGCGCACATGAACGATACCTCCACTGCGACCATCCGCGCGCGCATCCACGAGTCCGCCATCAAGCGCGTCACCAGGATGTTTGCCGCGACACTCGCCGACGCCTTCACCGAGATTCTGCAGAACGCCCGCAGGGCCGGCGCCAGACGCGTCCATGTCGCCGTCGCCGGCTCCGAGGGCAACACCGCCGTGACCGTGACCGACGACGGCGCCGGCATCGCCGCCCCGGGTGTCCTGCTGTCATTCGCCGAGAACGGCTGGAGCGAGGACCTGGTGGCGGCTGAGGACGCGGCCGGTATGGGCATGCTCAGCCTCGCGCGGCGCGGCTGCACCGTCTCGTCCCGCCCGCGCACGACGCACGGCGAGCCCGCCCCTGGCTGGCGCGTCGACCTCGCGCCGGACCATTTTCTCGGCGAGGCCGAAGCCGAAGTCCACACCGACGACGCCGCGCCCTACCCGCACGGCACCGCCGTCGCGTTCCGCACGACCGATGACGCCGAGGCCGTCCGCGCTGCCATCGGCACCGCCGCCTGGCACTACCCGCTTCCGGTCGTCTTCGAGCATGCGCCGGACACCCCCGCCGGGGGAGAGCAACTCGAACGCCGCGCCTTCCTCGACGGCACGCTCCATGCCGAGCGCTGGCGGGGGCTCGTGTTCGGCGTGTTCAAGGACCGCTGGGCCGGCTTCGGCTTGAACGACCCCGACGTCAACTTCCACGGCCTCACCGTCACGGTCCGCCTGCCCAGCGTCGAGACCGTGGCGGGCGCCCGCTGGACGGTCGCCGCCGACATCGTGGACTGCCCCGAGCTGGAGCTCGTGCTGCCCGCGCGCAAGGAAGCGGTCGAAACCCCCTTCCTCGCCGCGATGCGCGAGGCCGCCAGGCTCGCCGTCTACCGCGCCATGGCCGCCGATCCGGATCCGCGCCCGGCGTTTGAGGACTGGACGCGGGCGCGTGACGCCGGTATCGACATCGCCCCGCCGCCGGCCGAGCTCCGGCCCTGGCGCCCCGTCATCGCCGACGTCGACGACTGGCAGGAGCCGCCGAAGCGCCAGCCGGTCGGCGACGATGCACTCAGGATGGAGTACGAGCCCGAGCCGCCGGAGGCGCAGACCTTCTGGCGGGCCGCCCGGGGCAACGCCGTCGCCGAGTGCCTGTTCGAGACCGACCGCCGCCTGGAGGGCTATGGCTGGTACGACGCGATCGCGCGCATCGTCAACCTCCACACGCAGGTCACGCTGAAGGGGAAGACCTGCGCACTCGATGCCTACTCCGTGCCGGAACGCACCGGCGCCCCCGAGGCGCCGCTGCCGGCACGGCCCGAGGCGATCCGCATCAGACTCGCGGTCAGGCCGGCGGAGGGCCCGGGCCGCATCCTCGACCTCGCGACCGATCTCGCCTTCGCGGGCGAGGCGTGGTCCTGGGTGCACGACGCGCTGCCGCTGGTCGCCGCGGACAGCGTCCTCGAGCCCTGGACGCTCGCGCAGCTCCTCCGTGCGGGATTCTTCTCTCCTTCGGATGACGCCGACGCAGATTCGTGGGAGCGCCAGCGCACCGACTTCGAGCAGGAAGCGCTTCACCTGGCCACGAGGCTTCTCTGTTCCGACGACCAGGCGCGCATCACCACGATCGCCGATGCGGTCGCCCGCGAGCTCTTCTGGCTCATCCCCCACGACCGGGGCGCGGAGATTTCGGTGCGCGACCGCAAGGTCACCGTGACCCTGGGCGAGCCTGTCGGGGAGGCCGCATGATGAAGAGGCCCTGGACCATCGAATTGGGCTACACCCGCCACTATGGCGCCACCGTCACCGTGGAGGCGGAATCGCTGGAGGAGGCCATTCCGGCCGCCATCCGCTACGCCGACGACAACGAGCGCTGGAAGGACACGGACCACGCCAGCGACGCTTACGCCGTCGCCGCGTGCGAGGGCGCCGACAAGGACCCGTGGGACGGCCCGGTCTCCGCGTTCCCCATCCCGGACCGCTTCACCGAGCGCGGCGCACCGCCGATGGTGACCCTCACCGCCCTCGGCCCGCCCGGGAGCATCGAGGTCTCGGGCGGCACCGTTCGGCTGCGCTTCGTCGACGATGCGGGCACCGTCACCGCCGAGGTCTCCGACCCGCCGCCTCCGCCGGCCAACAAGCCCGTGGTCACCGTCTCGCTTGACGCACGCGGCAAGCCGCACGTCACGGTCGAGCACGGCAAGGCACGCGTGCGGATTCTGGACGACTGAACCGCCGCCTGCCGGCGCAGCCCCGGCCCTCCATCCACCGCCGCCACCCGCTCCCGGCCGCGAGGAGCCGGGGGCCGCTTCCCCTCGGGCAAGGGAGGGCCGGGCCGCGGGAGCGTCCCCGGCTCATCCTCCTCCCGTCTTCCTTCCACCGGAGGTTTCGACCATGCACGTTCACACCGATCCCCGCCCGGACGGCCCCGACGCGGACCCGCCCAGCTCCGGCGACGAGGCGCGCAAGCGCGCCATCGCCCAGGCGCTCTGGACCGAGATCCACTGGCTCATGCCGGCCGACCGCGCGGTCACCATCATCGTCAACGGTGCCGACATCTCGGTCGCGTTCGGCCCCGAGCGCCCGGCCTCCCGGCCCACCGCCCACTGACCGGAGGCCACCGATGAAACTCCTCACCAAGAAGCATCGCGAGCGGCTGCTCAAGAACGGCAGAAACCGCGACCGCGACCACCCGCCGGCGGTCAAGTTCTTCAATCCGTGCGGGGCGGCGACGTGGCTGTTCTCCGAGCTCGACGAGGACGGCGACACGCTGTTCGGCCTGGCCGACCTCGGCTTCGGTACCCCGGAGCTCGGCTATTCGAGCCTGGCCGAGATCGCCGCGGTGCGGGTCCGGTTCGGACTCGGCATCGAGCGCGACCGGCACTTCGAGGCGAAGTATCCGCTCAGCGTCTACACGGAGGCCGCGTGCGCCGCCGGGCACATCGTCGAGTACGGCCCCGAGCTCGACGACGCCGCGGGGAACCGCACGGCCGCCGCCGCCTGACCCCCGCCCGTTCCCGCACCGCGCCCCGTCCCCGGGTTCCTTCGGGGGCGGGGCGTTCGTCTTGGCCCCACACGGAGGAATCCATCCATGCCAGACCTCCACATCGAGGCGCCGAGCGCGCCCGCCCCTCCGCCGCCGGCCCTTCACCCGATGGACCCGGCGCGCGGCGAGAGCCTCTCGCCCAAGTTCGCAGCCCTGCTCTGCTGGGCCATCGGCCGCCCGCCGATGACCGAGCCCGCCATCACCGGCGTCGCCGTGACCGGCGAGTGCGTGTTCGCGGCCACCGACCGGGACCCATTCTTCAACGCGCTCATCGGCTCTTGGTCCGACGTCGAGGCGAACCTCCGCGGCTGGGGCACCGCCTGCGGTGCCGAGCCCGCCGCGATAGACGGCCTCGTCGACACCGTCCGGAGGGCATCGCAGTGAGCACCCTCGACCAGCTCCCGCCGGACTTCGACCGCCACGCCGACGCGCTCGCCATCGTCGAGGTCGGGGCCTGCAATCCGAGCGGGGTGTCCTTGACCCTGCACCACGCCTGCCGCCAGGTCATCGCCGAGCGCGGCAGGCAGGCCGACGACCCCGCCGTCCGGCTCATTACGCTCCAGTTGGCCTTCCTCCTCAACGTCGGTGGCGTCATCGACGCGGGCGACTACGCCCGCCTGATTGATGCCTGCCGCGCCCGAGCGGCCGAACGCCGGCACGCCACCGCCGCCTGATCCCGCACATCCCCGGCCCGCGCCCCCCCGAGGCGGGGCAGCCGGCCCGGGGCAGGCCCGGCGAGGCGGCGCGGGAGCCCCCACCCGCGCCGCTCTGCCGGCGGTTCCACGCACGTCCACCTGGAGAACGCCATGCTCGACGCCCATCCGGCGGCGGACGCGTCCGCGCGCCCGCAGCTTCCCCCCGGTCCCGCCGCCCTTGCCGGCGCCCCGCAGGCCCGCGCCGGCTCGGGCGCGCTCATCGCCGCGGCCCGGACCCTGCTCCCCGTGCTCGAAGCCGGCCGGCCGCTGGACGCCGCGACGCTGCGCACCGCCATGACCGGCGCCTTCGGGGCGAGCGACGCCGAAGGCGCCTGGGTCTGGAAGGACGCCTACGAGGCGGCCGAGGCGGCGGCGGTGCTGTTCCTCCAGCGCTACGGACGCGCCATGCGCCGCCAGGCCGGCGCGGGCCCCGACGGCCCCGGCAGGACGCTCGCGATGCTGGCGGCGATCGCCGCGCTGGAGCCCTCGCACACCAAGCGCTCCGAGCAGCAGATCCGCCTGCAGCAGTTCTCGACACCGCTCCCGCTCGCCTACGCCGCGCTCCGGGCCGCCGCCATCCGCCCGGGCGATACCGTGCTGGAGCCTTCCGCCGGCACCGGGATGCTGGCCGTCATGGCGGAATGCGCGCTCGGGTCCCAGGCCGCCGGCCATCTCCATCTCAACGAGATTGCGGACGTGCGCGCCGGGCTGCTCGCCGCGCTCTTTCCCGAGGCGAGCGTCACCCGCCACAACGCCGAAGCCATCGCCGACTTCCTGCCCGGCCTTCGGCCCAGCGTCGTGCTCATGAACCCGCCATTCTCGGCAACCCCCGGGGTCGACCGCATCCGCCACGACGCGGACTTGCGCCACCTCCGCTCGGCCTTCTCGATGCTGCCGCCGGGCGGCCGGCTCGCCGCCATCACCTCGTCCCACTGCGTGCCGGGCGATGCGGCCTGGCGCGACGCCTTCGCCTTCCTCGACGGCGCGGTGCGCGTCGTCTTCACCATGGCCATCGACGGACGCGCCTATGCCCGGCGCGGCACCGGATTCGACACCCGGCTCACCGTCCTCGACCGCAGCGCCGGGCCCGGCATCGCCGTCGACCGCGAGGCGCGTGCCCCCGACGCCGCCGCGCTCCTCAATGCCGTCATCGCGGACGTCCCGCCGCGCGGGGCAATCGAGCCCGTGCCCCGCGCCGATCTCTTCGGCCACGCCCCCAGCCCCCGCACCACGTCATCCAGGACCACGCGGAAGCCGGCCGCCCAGCCCGCTTCGAAGCCCGCGCACGACTGGGGGCCAGTCGCTGAGCTCGCCGTGGAGACCGCGGCGCCGGTGCCCGGTACCGAGGCTTCCGCTGCCGCGACCGCCGGCCCCTACGAGGCATGGCGGCCGAGCGTGGTGCGGATTCCGGGCGCGATCGAGCATCCGACCCCGCTCGTGCAGTCCGGCGCGATGGCCGCGGTGCCGCATCCGGTGCCGTCCTGGCGCCCGATGCTGCCAGAGCACGTCGTCACGGACGGGTTGCTGTCGGACGCCCAGCTCGAGAGTGTCGTGCTCGCGGGCGAGGCCCAGTCCCGCCACCTCGCCGCCGACTACCGCATCGGCTCCGGATGGGAGACCGTCCAGCGCTGCGACGACGACGCCCAGGCAGTCGATTCCGACTCCGTCACCGGGGACGGCGAGGTGCTGTCCGCCCCCGTCCGGTTCCGGCGCGGCTGGATGCTCGGCGACGGCACCGGGGCGGGCAAGGGCCGCCAGGTCGCCGCCATCGTGCTCGACCACTGGCTCCGCGGCCGGCGCCGTGCGCTGTGGCTCTCGCAGTCCGACAAGCTCGTCGAGGACGCGCGCCGCGACTGGACCGCGCTCGGGGGGCGCGACGACGACGTCATCGCGCTCGGCAAGTTCCGCCAAGGGGCCGAGATCCCTACGCCTGAGGGCATCCTCTTCGCGACCTACGCGACGCTGCGCTCGCCGGCCCGCCAAGGGAAGCCGTCGCGCCTCGACCAGATCGTCGCCTGGCTCGCAGGCTCGCTCGACGAGGACGATCGCCACGCTTATCAGGGCGTGGTCGTCTTCGACGAGGCCCACGCCATGGCGAACGCGGCCGGGTCCAAGGGCAACCGGGGCGAGGTCGCGCCGTCGCAGCAGGGCCGGGCGGGCTTGAGGTTGCAGAACGCGCTCCCCGATGCGCGCATCGCCTACGTCTCGGCGACCGGCGCCACCACCCTCCCCGGGCTCGCCTATGCCGGCAGGCTCGGGCTTTGGGCCGCCGGCGAGACGCCGTTCGAGACCCGCACCGAGTTCGTCTCCGCCATGGAGGCGGGCGGCGTCGCGGCACTGGAAGTCGTCGCCAGGGACCTGAAGGCGCTGGGGCTCTACCAGGCACGCGCGCTCTCCTATGACGGCGTCGAGGTCGAAATCCTCGAACACCCGCTCACCGACGCGCAGCGGCGCATCTACGATGCTTACGCCGGCGCGTTCAAGGTCATCCACCACAACATCGAGGAGGCGCTGAAGGCGACCGGCATCGTCGACGGCGAGTCGACGCTCAACAAGAACGCGAAGTCCGCCGCGATGTCGGCCTTCGAGGGCGCGAAGCAGCGCTTCTTCGGGCACCTGTTGACGTCCATGAAGTGCCCCTCGCTCATCCGCGCGATCGAGGCCGATCTCGATTCAGGGCGCTCCGCCGTCGTCCAGCTCGTCTCCACCGGCGAGGCGCTGATGGAGCGGCGCATCGCCGAGATCCCGGCATCGGAATGGGACGACATCAATGTCGACCTGACGCCAAGGGAGACCGTCATCGAGTTCCTGGCCCACGCCTTCCCGGTGCAGCTCCAGGAGCCGTTCACCGACGACGAGGGCAACGTCATGAGCCGGCCGGTGGTCGACGAGGACGGGAACCCCGTGCTCTGCCAGGAGGCGCTCGCCCGGCGCGACGCCCTCATCGAGAAGCTGGCCGCATTGCCGCCGGTCCCGTCCGCGCTCGACCAGGTGGTGCAGCATTTCGGGCACGACGCGGTCGCGGAAGTGACCGGCCGGTCGCGCCGGGTGCTGAAGGTGACGGATGCCAGGGGCGAGCGCCTCGCGCTCCGCAGCCGGCCCGCCTCTGCCAACCTCGCCGAGACCGCCGCGTTCATGGACCGCTCGAAACGCATCCTGGTCTTCTCCATGGCGGGGGGGACGGGCCGGAGCTACCACGCCGATCTCTCCTGCGCCAACACCGATCGGCGCATCCACTACCTGCTCGAGCCCGGCTGGCGCGCCGACCAGGCCATCCAGGGTCTCGGACGCACGCACCGCACCCACCAGGCGTCCGCGCCGCTGTTTCGCCCCGTCGCCACGGACGTCAAGGGCGAGCGGCGGTTCATCGCCACGATCGCGCGGAGGCTGGACTCGCTCGGCGCCATCACCCGGGGCCAGCGCGATTCGCAGACCGCGATGGGCGGCGACGACCAGGCGCTCTTTCGCGAGAGCGACAACCTGGAGAGCCTGTATGCGAAGGCGGCGCTGCGCCAGTTCTACGGCGCGCTCTGGCTCGGGCGCATCCCCGGCTGGTCCGTGGACCGCTTCGAGAAGGCCACCGGCCTCAAGCTCGCGCACGAAGGCAGCCTCAAGGAGGAGTTGCCACCGATGCCCCGGTTCCTGAATCGGCTTCTCGCGCTCCCCATCGACGAGCAGAACGAGCTCTTCGCCCAGCTCGAGGAGCGCATCGCCGCCAACATCGAGCAGGCCGTCGAAGCCGGCACCTATCATGCCGGGGTCGAGACCGTGCGTGCCGATTCGCTGTCCATCGCCGGGCGCGAGACCATCTACGAGCATCCCGGCACCGGGGCCGCCACCGAACTTGTCGAGATCCTGCGCCGCGACCGCCTGGCGCCGACCACGGCCGAGGCCGCGATCGACATCGGCCAACGCGATCCCGGACCGGACGGCAAGCCCGTCCTCCTGGTCAACGCCCGCTCCAAGCGCGCCGCCGTCGCGCTGCCCGCGCCGTCTCGCATGTTCGACGATGGAGGGGTGCAGGAGCGCGTCCGCCTCGTCCGGCCCGCGGTGCGCGAATCCATGGCCCGGGCCGAGCTCGACGCCTCGAACTGGCGCCGCGCCGACGAGGCCCAGTGGCGCATGCTCTGGGAGCAGGAAATCGCATCGCTCCCCACCCACCGCGACTCGCGCTTCTGGCTCGCCGCCGGCCTGCTGCTCCCCATCTGGGACCGGCTGCCGGCCGAGAACATGCGGGTGCGCCGGCTCACCACCGACGCGGGCGAGGCCCTCATCGGGCGCGTTCTCGACGCCGAGCAGGTTCGCGCCGTGCGCACGAGCTTCGGCCTCGACGGCGGCTTCGCCATGACCGGCGCGGAAGCCTTCGAGGCGGTGATGGGACGTGGCGCCGCGCTCGCGCTCGCCAATGGCTGGCGGCTCGCGCGCCGGCGCATCATGGGCGCGGACCGAGTCGAGATCGAGGGTCCGGCCGACGGCGACACCGACGCGCTCAAGCGCATGGGCTGCACCGTCGAGATCGTCTCGTGGCGCGCCCGCGCCTTCGCCCCCGGCGCGAAGGCTCTCGAGCGCATCCTCGAACGCTGGCCGCTCGCGGCTTGAGCCGCGCCCGCGCCATACGTATCGCCGGCCCGCCGTCCTCCGGCGGGTCCGGCCCGTCCGCTACCATCCCCCGCGGCGCCGCGCCCGGGGGCACGTGCCGCCGGCCCGCCGTCCGCGGCCTTCGCCATCGAAGGAGACCGATTCCATGACCGCCCAGACGTTGCCGGACAACCCGAACTACTGCTTCGTGCCGGCCTACGACATCGAGGACGAGGTGCAGCAGATCCGCATCGTCATCGAGGGCATGTCGGGCTACGTCCCTACAGCTCTCGTTGCGCTGACCGTCGCGGATGCGGAGCGGCTGTGCGACAAGCTGAACGCCCGCCTCGGCCTCGCCAGGGACGACTGGACCGCGCTCGCGGCCCGCTCCATGCGCGCCGAGACCCCCGAACCGGACGACCCGTCCAGGCACTGACCCGCCCTCGACGCTGCGCAGCCGGCCCGCCGTCCTCCGCGCTGCGCTCCGAAAGCGCGATCCACCCCGACGCGGTCCACATCGGCCGTCTGAGCACCGCTCTCTTCCGTCACGACCGAACCCGGCCGCCTCGCCGGCCGCGAGGCGGAGGGAAGCATCCGCGCGGGCGCGGTCCCGGGGGCGGTGGAGAGCCTCCGGGCCGCGCCACCTCCCTGCCGACGATGGAGCCGTCATGCCCCCCCAATCCACGCTCGCCGCCGCCGTGCGCTCCGAGACCGCCGCGCCCTATGCCGCGCCGGTCGCGGCATCGCCGCCGCCCGCGCCCGTCCTTGACCGCATCGAGCGCGCCGGACCCGCCGCCCTCGACGACCATGAGCTCCTCGGCCTCGTCGGCGTGCGCCTCGACGCCGCAATCCTCGCCGCCGCGGGGGGCCTGCGCGAGCTCCTCGACGACCCCGACGACACGCTGCGCTGCTTCCTCTTGCCGGCCGAGGACCGCGCCCGGGTCCACGCCCTGCACGAGCTCCATGCGCGCTGGATGCTGGCCCGGCTTCGACGCGACGGGGCGCTCACCTCGCCGGACCACACCCGGCGCTACCTCGAGGCCCGGCTTCGCGGGCTCCGCAACGAGGTCTTCGTCGCCATCTTCCTCGACAACAGGCACCAGCCCATCGCGTACGAGGCCCTCTTTCAGGGCACGGTGGACGCCGCCACCGTCCATCCGCGCGTCGTGGTGCGCCGCGCCCTGATGCACAACGCCGCCGCCCTCGTCGTGGCGCACGGACACCCGTCCGGGGTTGCCGAGCCCAGCGTCGCCGACCGCGCCATCACCAAACGGCTCGCCGAGGCGCTCGCGCTCGTCGACATCCGCCTCATCGACCACTTCGTCGTCGGCGACGGCGAGACCGTCTCCTTCGCGGAACGCGGACTCTTGTGAGCCGACCGGGGCAGGCCGCTGCGCGCCTCTTCGCGGCCCGCCGCCCCGTGGCTCCCTCCGTCTCCGTCCATCGAGCCAGAGCCGTGCGAAGCGCCGGGCGAACGCCCGGCAGGGGAGAGGGAGAGGGGCTCCCGTCCCGATGCCGGGCGCGGCAACCGGCAGAGGAGACTTGGCGATGTTCGATTTCGACACAGACGTGCAGACGGGCCCGGACCTGCTCGCACAACTCGGCCTCGATGGCCGTGCCATCCGCACCATCCTCGAAGAACCGGCTCCCTTCGACCCTCGGGGCGACGACCGCGAGTAGGAGGGAAGCGAGGAGAAGGTGAACGGGAAGGGGCTGGGGAGAGTGACCCCCGGCCCCCGACCGCTTCACAACCCATCGTCATCAACCAGACCTTGAAGGAGAACCGCAATGGCCTTCGGATTGAATCGCGCGGAAATCATCGGCCGCCTCGGCGCCGACGTCACCGTCAACCACCTCCAGAGCGGCGGGCGCGTCGCGAACCTGTCGGTGGCGACCGACGAGTCGTACATCAACAAGTCTCGTGTTTCATGATGCACCTTGTTCGGTCTGTGAGGATTTTCCGGGCCATCCGCTGATCGTGCTGTCCCCTCGCACTCCATGTGGGACAGCCGAGGTCGAGCCACATCGTTCCATTTCCTCCGATACCGGGTCAGGCGTCAGCCCGGAGTTGGAGTGAAGCGAAGAAAGGGTGAACGGAGAAGGGGTCGGAGAGAGTCGTCCCGGTCCCGGCCGTTCGCATCCCATCGTCATCAACCTGACCTGAAGGAGAAGACCATGAGCTTCGGACTGAACCGCGCGGAAGTCATCGGCCGCCTCGGCGCCGACGTCACCGTGAACCATCTCACCTCGGGGGGCCGCGTCGCCAATCTCAGCATTGCGACCGATGAGGGGTATATCGATCGCAACTCCGGCAACCGGGTCGACAAGACCGAGTGGCACCGCTGCGTGACCTTCCAGCCCGGTCTCATCGACATGCTCGTCAAGAACGCGAAGAAGGGCCGGCTCGTCTACGTCGCGGGCAAGATGCAGACCCGGCGCTGGCGCAAGGACAGCGAGGACTCGGACCGGTTCTCCACCGAGATTCTTCTGGTCCCCGGCTCCAGGATCCAGTTCCTCGACAAGGCGAACGGGGCCAACGGCAACGCCGCGGCGCCCACCAACGGCGAGGCCATGCCGGCCGGCGGCAGCACCGCGCCCGCCGCCGACTTCGACGACGACATCCCGTTCTGATCCGCTCACCATCCTCCCTCCACCTCGGGCCGGCGCTTCGCGCGTCGGCCCTTTTTTCATGTCGCGAGAGCCTGGCATAGCTCCGCTCGGCGAATCGCCTCATCGGGCTCTGTGCACCGCTTCGCCGGCGCAGTTCGCTCTGTACATGCAGTATCGTCGCCGACCTTCGGTCGGGACGATGACCCGCTCCACCCGCGCGTCCGTTGCCGTTCTGCCCAGCAGCCGCACGACCCTCACGTTGAACCCGAGTTGGGCGGCTACTTCCGCGGCCGTCGCGAAGCCCTGCTCGCGAAGCCGTTTCGTCGCACGCTCGAGGTAGCCGGGCAATCCGTAAGCCCGCCGTATCCTGCCCACGCCCTTGGCCGTGTAGGACTCACCCTTCCAGTTTCGGCGCCCCATCGCGTTCAGCTCGCGCGCACCGCCTTCGTCTCCGTGCGTTTCGAGCAGCCGGTCGACCGCGGCGACCGTTTCCGCCGGTGTCTTGCGGATCTCCGCCATCGGTCTCGGCAACTGAAGGGGCTCGAGCGTCAGGGAACGACCCCCGCGCATACGCAGACCGATGGTCACCTCCGAGCCGTCCCGGGTCAGCGTCGCATCCTCGATCAGAAGCCCGAGCAGCCGCTTGCGATCCGCGTTTCCGGTTTGGGCGGCGTTCCATACCTGCTCGAAGTCCCACGCCAGTTCCCGAATGCGCTCGACCTGGCGCTCGGACAGTTCGGTCTTGCGCACCGTGGCGCGGTCCTCGCGTTCCCGGCATGCCTCTTCCAGCTCACGCAGTCGCTCGTTCCAGTCCGCTTCGAGCGATGCCGCCACCAGCCGGTTCGCCGGGTCGACCTCGAAGAACCTGCGTCGCGCCAGGTCGGCCTCGTAGCGGAAGCCCTCGATACGCCTGGCGCGCTGGGCATCGGCCTCGGCGAACTCCACCTCGACCTGCTCCTGGACCGCCAGAGCAAGATCGATGCTCTCACCGTTCATCGCGTCGATCACGAAGCGCGATATCTCGGCGTCGACGAGATCGCCGCGCATGCTCTGGCAGACTTTCCGTCCGTAGCGGACGAGCTCTTCATTGCAGACGTAGACGTAGCGCGCCGGACGGTTGCGATGCGGCAGAGCGCGGTTGTATTGCATGCCCATGCGCCGGCCGCAGTGGCCGCAGATCACCCGCGACTGCAACAGCGCCGCCCCCTCGCGGGGCGCCGCGGTGCGCAAGTCCGATTCCAGGAAGGCCGCGGCATTGCCTCTCAGGGTGGCTCGATTGCGAAGGTACTCGTCCCAATCGATAAACCCCACATGCGCGTCCGGGATGCACACCTGCCACTCCTCCATCGCAACAGAGCGCAATCGGGCTGTCCCGTCCGCCTGCCTCTCGACGCGCCTGCGGCCATAGACGAAGGCGCCGGCGTAGCGCGGATTCCTCAGAATGCGGCCGACTTGCGGCACGCGCGGAAGAGCCCAGCGCAGCTCACCGTTGGCCGGCCCGCTTCGCGGACGCGCCGGCAGCTCGATGTTCTCGCGGTGCATCCATTTCACCACCGCCATCGCCGACCCCATTCGGCCGAAGCTGTCGAACACGAGACGGATGGCGTCGACGACGGACCGGTCACCGTCGAACACCACCTCGTCCCTGTCGTTGTAGTCCAGGCCGACCGGCAACCGCATCTTCAGCGCACCGCGCGCGGCGGCGCTGCGCTGGCCGCCCACCATCCGCGCCTTGATCCCCTGAAGCTCAAACTCGCTCAGGGTCCCTTTGACGCCGAGCAAGAGCTTGTCGTTGCCGTCGTTGGGATCGTAGATGCCGGTCTCGTCGAGGATCAGGGTATTGGTGATGCCGGCGATCCGCAGCAGCTGGTGCCAGTCGGCGTTGTCCCGCGCGAGCCTCGAGACTTCCAGGCCGAGAACGATGCCCACCTCGCCGGCGGCGATGCTCCCCATCAGGTCGCGGAACCCGCTGCGGTTGCCGGTGTAGGCTCCCGACTTGCCCTGGTCCTCGTCAATCACCCGGATGCGCTCCGCAGGCCAGCCGAGCGCCGTCGCCCTTTGGCTCAGCCCGTACTGGCGCCGCGTGCTCTCGGTGTGTTGCATGACCTGGCGAAGCGAGGACTGACGCACGTACAGGCAAGCCTCGCGCTCCAGATGATGCGGCGCGATCTTGCGCGTTTCCGCTTCAGGCATGACGGTTCTCCTCGTTCTCCCACACGGTGTTGGCGATCGCCGCAGGCGACGACACGCGCAGCAGGCGCCGGACTTGGCTGGCGGCCTCCGCGATCACGGCGTCGGCGATAGGCAGTTCCACCCTGGTGGACGAAGGCGGCGGCC
Organism: Gammaproteobacteria bacterium; assembly: GCA_965223775.1. GTDB lineage: Bacteria > Pseudomonadota > Gammaproteobacteria > HK1 > HK1 > JAJDXW01. The sequence continues at coordinate 2,267,162 of OZ245021.1, forward strand.
GCGGGCCGGTGCGGTTGCACCCAGCTCCGGCCATGGCCAGGGCGCCGCGCAGACCGTGGAAGCGCAGCGCGGCGATGGCGTTGCTGTTGCCGCCCGACAGCCAGAGCCCTCGCCAGCTCTCGTAAGTCTTCCAGGCGTCCTCGCGCATCATGGTCCGGGTTCCAGCGGTTTTTTTTGAACCCGCTCCAGTGCCTTCTCGAGACCGCGCGGATGCACCCTGACGCCGAACTCGGCTTCGATCAGCGGCGCCAGCCGGCGCGCTCCCACACGTCCGTGCAGGGCCCTGTAGTCCTCGACGAAGCGCAGTATCTCCGGGCTGATCTTGTGCGGCCCTCGCGGCCCGCGCCGTGCCGGGATGAGTTCCTGCAGCCCGCCCCCGTCGAACGCCTTGACCATGCGGAAGCAGGTCGGCCGCGAGACCCCGAACCGTGCCGCCGCCTGCGCGAGGGTGGCCTCGCCCAGCCGAACCACCCGGACCATCTCGTAGCGGACCTGGAGCAGGTCGCGGGCGTCGAAGAACTCGCCCACCGCGAACATCGGGTCGCTGACCCTTTCCGGCGTCCGGTTGAGGGTGCCGGCCTCCCTGAGCCGGTCCTGCTTCTCGGTGTCGTCGCGACGGTCTGCCATGGCGGTGCGGTCCTCCGAGATAGTTTCAATAATTAATACGCTATCTCTCGCCACCAAGTCAACCATCGATCCCGATGGCTTCGCTTCATATGAAGGGATACCAGCTATTATCTGGCATTCCATACCCGGAACAGCCGTGCATGAGCGCCCTAATTTCTGAGCATATAGCGCCATTATTTCTGATTACGCTCGACCGCGGGTGCGCGGAGTGAATCCACAATCGCGCGAAGCACAATCAGGTCGTCCCCCCGGAACAGGCAGCGGCCCAACGCAACGCGCTCGAAGTCGTCCACCTGCCGCAGGGACGTCCAGGAAACCGGCACGCTGACGAGGGTTGGGCTGGCCGAGCCGTCCGCGAAGTAGCGAACAATCGCTCTCTTGCATCCGCCCACACGGTCGTAAATCCGAACCGTTTGGCCCCTGAGCGGATGAAACGGGTGGGTGATCACAACGTCCTGAAGATCACCCTCTTCGTCGGAACTGCCTGCATTTGGAAACGGTAGATAAGCAGACCGGCGAGCGGGTCGACAAGACCGAGTGGCACCGCATCGTCACCTTCCAGGACGGGCTCATCGACATGTTCGAGAAGCACGCCAGGAAGGGCCGCCTGGTCTACGTCGCGGGCAAGCTCCAGACCCGGCGCTGGTCGAAGCCCGGCGAGGACGGCGACCGCTTCTCGACCGAGATCCTCCTGGTCCCGGGCGGACGCGTCCAGTTCCTCGACAAGCCGAACGGCGCGAACGGGAACGGCTCGGGTCAGCCGGCGACGGAGCCCGCGAACGGCCCGGCGATGCCGGCCGGCGGCACCCCGGCGTCCTCCGACCTGGACGATGACATCCCGTTCTAGGAATGTGATTTCCCGTTGTTATTCAACGGGTTACGTCTCTCCTCCCTCCCACCTCGGGGACCGGCGCTTCGGCGTCGGTCCCCCCTTTTTGCAGACCGCTTCGAGTCCTCCCGCCGGAGTCCGAGCCGAGCGCCCATGCGGGCGTCTGCTTCGCACCTGGAGAGAGAGTATGCCGCGCGACACCGACAGCATCTTCGCCCACGGGGCCGTCATCGTCCCCGATTTCGTCACCCCCGCCGAGGAGGCGCGCATCCTCCTTCGCATCGCCGGCGCGCCGTGGATGACCGACATCGGCCGCCGCGTGCAGCACTACGGCTACCGCTACGACTACCGGGGCTCGTCCCGGCCGGTTCCGGTCGCGCCGTTTCCCCGGTGGGCCGCGGCGATGGCCGAGCGCCTGCGGGCGCACTTCGGCGGGGCGCTCCCGGTGCAGTGCATCGTGAACGAGTACCGTCCCGGACAGGGTATCGGGATGCACGCCGACCATCGCGACTTCGGCCCCACGGTCGCCTCGCTATCGCTCGGCGCCTCGTGGCCGATGCGCTTCCGCCGCCGCGACACCCGCCCCTACGCCCGCGACGGCCTGCCCGGCGACGAGGTCGCGGTGCTCCCCCGCCGCTCGGTCCTCGTCCTCGCCGCGGACGCGCGCCATCGCTTCATGCATGGCATCGACCGCGCCGACACCGCCGGCGAGACCGTGACCCGCCTCTCCGCCACTTTCCGCACCCTCGCGCCGTAGCGCGTCCGCCGGGCGCCCGGCATCGGGAGCGCGCGGACCCTGACCGCTTTCCGGCGAGCCGCAAGTCTCTTCCGGGCGCATCCCTTCGGGACCGCGCTCTCGTGCTCCGCATCGAGCCGAGCGGCGCTCGTCTAGACCCTGCCGGGCTTCGATCGCTTGCGCGGGGGGCTTGCGCCCCCCCCAAAGGGTCCCCCCCGCGGCCCTCGCGCTTCGCGCGAGGGGTGGAGTGCGCCTCTCATCACCGGCAATCCCCATCCTCGCACGCGTGCTCGGCTCGTCAACGGCTTCGCCGTCCGCTCGCGCGGCCCTCGCGGGTGACGAGCCCTGCGCGCGCGTGTCTCCGATGGATTGCCGGTGATGCGGCCGGCGCTCACTCGGAGGATGCCCTCATGACGACCGACAAAATCACGCTCCGCAGCGTCGAGACCGACGACGGCCTGCGCTGGACCGTCGCGCTCAATCTCTCGACCGACGAAGAACACCTGCTCTTCGGCCTCACGCTCCTCGCCGGCGAGCCCTACGACTCCATGCTCGACGCCGCCACCGCCGTCGCCGACGCCATCGCCTTCGACCTCCACCTCGCCCGGCTCTGAGCCGGGCGGCGCGCTTCGCGCCGAGTGAGGAGAAGTGCTTCGCGAGGGCGAGCGGGAACGGCATCGAGAGAGTCCGGACCCGACCGTCTCCGACTGCACCACACGGGAGAGCCTGACATGAGCCAAGTCTTCGACCGCCTGCTCTGCGCGAGCGCCAACGGCGAGCGCGCGCCCATCGACGCCGACGATGTGCGCGAGCTCCTCGACCTTTACGAACGCACGCCCGGCGAGCACCCGAAGCCGGAGGGGCCGTTCCACCTGAACGAGTACCTGGCGAACCGCGCGTACGGCGGGCCGGAGGAAGGCGGGTGGTGGTACGACACCGGCGCGTTCGTCGCCTGCCACGGCACGTACCCGACCGTGGACGATGCGGCCGCGGCCCGCGATGCGAAGGGGTCCTGGCTCGCCGGCCGGCGGCAGGGGCGCCACGACCCGTCCTCGGTGCTCTGCACCGGGTGGCCGGAGCTCCGCATCGAGCCGCGCGCCGGCGCGGATTTCCCGCGCACCCGGCCGCACTACGAGTGAGACGGGAACCGGCAGGGGGGCGGCGCATCGGCGCCGCTCCCCCCCTTTGCCGGCGGTCTCGAGTCCGTCCCCGTTCGGGCATCGCGCCCGCGCTTCGCGCAGGCCGCTCGCCCTCCGGCGCCGGCGAGAGCCGGAGCTTGGCCGGTATCGGGGCGTTCCCGCCAAGGCCCGAGGAGTCCCGTCATGCCAAGACCGTTCTTCCCGTCCACCGGAGGTGCGCCGTGAACGCGGCCGCCATCGCCGCCGCGCTCGGGCGCTGCGCCGAGGCGGTGTGCCGCCACTATCTTCCCCATGGCCGACGCCAGGGCCGCTACTGGGTCGCGGGCGACCTCGACGGCGCCCGCGGACGCTCGCTCTACGTCCGCCTTGCCCCACCCGGCACGCCGGGGAAGTGGACCGACGCCGCCGAAGGGACGCACGGTGACCTGCTCGACATCATCCGCTATCGCACGGGCGCGCCGACGCTGCGCGCGGCGCTCGACGAGGCCCGCGCCTTCCTCGCCCTGCCGGCTGCGCCGGCCGCGGGCGAGGGCGCTTCCTACGACGCCACCGAGGCGGCGCGCCGCCTGTGGCGGCGTTGCCGCGCCATCGACGGCACGCACGCGGAGAAGTACTTGCGCGCCCGGGGGCTCGCGCGCTGCCGCTTCTCCTGCTTGCGCTTCCACTCCGAGCTTCGCTATCGCGAAGGCTCGTCGGTGCGCCGCCTGCCGGCGCTGGTCGCCGCCGTGACCGGCGACGACGGCGCCGTCACCGGCGTGCAGCGCACCTGGCTCGACCCCCGCTCGCCCGCCAAGGCGGGCGTCGCGGCGCCTCGCAAGGCGCTCGGGCGCATCTACGGCCACGCCGTGCGCTTCGGGCGCCCCGCCGACGGAGCTTCGCTCCTCGTCGGCGAGGGCATCGAGACCGTGCTCTCGCTCGTCACCGCGGTGCCCGAGATCACCGCCGCCGCCGCGCTCTCCGCCGGGAGCCTCGGCGCATTCGCGCCTCCGCCCGGCATCGCGCGACTCGTCATCGCCCGCGACAACGACGGGGAGGGGGAGCAGGCGGCGGAACGCCTCGCCCGGCGCTGCGCGCGGGCGGGCGTCGCCGCCCTCGTCGTCGTCCCGGAGGGCGACGACTTCAACGACGACTTGGTCGCGCTCGGTCCCGACACGCTCGGTGCCCGGATGCGACGGCACTTCGTCCGGTGAGAGGGCGCGCGAAGCCGACGGGAGGGCGAATCGGGAATGAGGAGAGAGTCGATGTCCCCACTCACCTACGCCGGCATCGGGGCGCGGAAGACGCCCGGGCCCGTGCTCGCCGTCATGCGCCGCATGGCCTGGTATCTCGCGTCGAAGGGCTGGCACCTGCACACCGGCGGCGCCGACGGGGCCGACAGAGCGTTCGCCGAGGGCTCGCCGAGCTTGCGCACCGTCTTCCTCCCCTGGCGCGGCTTCAACGGCTGGAGCGGCCCCGGAACCGTGTCGTTCGGGGACAGGGCGCTCGCCAAGCTCTACCCCTTCGCCGCCGCCCATCACGATGCGTGGGAGCGGTGCAGCCCCGCGGTACGCAAGCTCCACGCGCGCAACGTCGCCATCGTCGGCGGCGTCCCGAACGGCGAGCCGGTGCGCGCGGTCATCTGCTGGTCCGAGGCCGGGCGCGCGACCGGGGGCACGGGCCTCGCCATCCGCCTCGCACGCACCGCGGGCATCCCGGTGTTCAACCTCGCGACGGTGCATCCGCGCGACGTGTGCATCGCGATGAACCGGCTCGCCGCGGACCGTGGGGCGGGGGAGGCGGCATGAACGCCGGAACAGCCCCCGCTCGGGGCGTTGGTGCCCTCCCAACCGTTCACGCCCTTCTCGCTACTGGGGCCAGCGTGTCACACGTCCTCGCACCGTCAACCCGCCTGCGGCGGGTCCTCCACTTCGTTCCGGCCGCTTGCGCGGTGACGCCACTGCGGGCGCGCGCCACTTCTGCCCCAGTAGCCGAAGGGCTCCCAGCAACGAAGGAGAGGACCATGCCGCACGCCATCGCCAATCTGAAGCACGAACCCGACGCCGTGAGGAACGGCGCGGTGCGCATCGACCGCCGCACCGAGTGGGGGAACGAATTCGTCATCGGGCGCGATGGAACCCGCGACGAGGTCATCGCACTCTACCGCGCCGAGCTCTGGCGGCGCATCCGCGCCGGCGAGGTCTCGCTCGACGAGCTCGCGGCCCTCCACGGCAAGCGCCTCGCCTGCCACTGCGCGCCACTCCCGTGCCACGGCGAGGTCCTCGCGCGCGCCGCCGCCTGGGCCGCCGCCGAGCTCGTCTCCCGCCGCTGAGCCCCACACGCGTCGCAACCGCCCGCGCTCGCCGCGCGCTTCGCGCCCGCCTTGCGCTTCTCGGGAGGACGAGACGAGCGGGGCGGCGGGCAGGCCCGCATGGAGGGAGAGGAGAGAGCCGATGGACGCGCTCGCGAACCCGAGGAGAACTCGCATGGCCCCCCGATACGTCATCCGCACCATCGACGAGGACTGGATTGACCTGTTCGATCCGCCGTCGCGCATCGACGACAAGCGCACGGCCTGGGAGGAGGCGAAGCGCCGCGTCCGCGCTTACCCCGAGTGCAAGACCGTCGTCATCGACCGCCACACCGGCGTCATCCTCTGGCGGAGCGACCCCGACATCGCGCCGCGATACGAAGTCGTCGCGGTCGACGCCACGGTGTTCCATGCCCTGGAGACGGACCTTCCCCTTCCGGCCGACATCCTCTCCTCGCACAAGGAGAAGGACGACGCCTGGACCGCCTTCTACGAGGCCATCAAGGAACCGGTGGGCAACGACATCATCGTGCTGTGCGACGCGACGCACGTGCAGTCCATCCTCGCCTCCTCCGACGAGGACACCTACAACACCGATGCCGCGTGAACGCGGTGGCTCCCGTTCGCCTTCGCAGGCGCGATGGGCGATGCGGCATCCACGGGAGAGATTGGGCGCGTCGCTTCGCGACCGGGCTACCCTGTCGAGCCCGCTAAAGCGGTCTCGACCCTGCGGGCGGGTATCCCTCGCGCCTCCGCTCGCACGCTCGCTGCGCGCTCCGCTTGCCAAGAAAGGCACATCCGTCAATGGGGAAAGGGGTACTCCTCCCGACGTATGCCCATTGTCCCACACGTGCTCAGTGCGCCAACCCCTTCGGGGTCCTCCACTCCGCTGACGCTCCGTTCCGGCCGGGACTCGCAGGGCAACGGCGCTGGCGCGCCTAGACCCGATGCGGCGCACGACCGTGGCTCGCTCGCTTCGCTCCCTGCGCCCGCACCACTCGCGCACCACATCGGGTCATGCCCTGCGGCCCCGGTGGCTCCCCTGCGCGCGCGTGAACCAATAGGCACACGTCGGAAGGCGAACGCCCCGGCGCTTCAAGGGCCGAAAGGCTCAACCCTCACTCTTGCATCAGGAGAACGTCATGTTCGATATCGACAACACTCAGTCCCAGTCAGTCACCGCCACCGTTTGCGAGAACGCGCAGCTCTACGGCGCGACGCCCGAGCGCGACGAGTTCGACCCCCGCGAGGTCTGGGACGCGGACGACGCGATGGACGCGGTGAGCGAAGCGTTCCGCATCATCGCAGAAGGCGTCGCACCGGACGGCTTCCAGCTCGCCGACGAGCGCGAGAGCCTGCTCTGGGGGTTCGTGAACACCTTCGACGCCCAGGTGCGGCGCCTCGACCGCAGCGTCGACCGGCTCAGCCCGGATCTGCGCGACCTCCAGCGCGAGCAGGACGGAACGGAAATCAAGTCCCGCGAGCTGGAGCTGGTGACGGACCGCGCACAGAACTTCGGCGACCGGCGCGACGCGTTCGAGAAGATGCGCGACGCAGTAGCCGACGCCTACCGCGCAGAGACCGGCGACACCTGGCGACCGCGACGCGGCAGCAACGTCTCGCAGACCGGCAAGCTCACCTCGGCCGCCATCGACGCACGCGACTTCATGCGGGCGAGGAAGGACCGCGAGACCCGGGCGCACCTGCCCCAGGGAACGCTGGTCGCCATCGCGGGCGGCAAGAACGTCTCCGACGCAGGCGCCGTCATCAACCGCCTCGACAAGGCGAAGGCGAAGTACGACGACATCATCCTCGTGCACGGCGGCGGCCCCGGCGTCGAGCGCATCGCCGCACAGTGGGCCGAACGAAACGGGGTGCACCAGGTGGTGTGCAAGCCGGACTGGAACGCACACGGGCGGGCCGCTCCGTTCCGGCGCAACGACGAGCTGCTGAACCTCCTGCCGAAGGGCGTCATCGCGTTCCCCGGCTCCGGCATCACCGACAACCTGGTCGACAAGGCCGTCGCACTCGGCATCCCGGTGCAGCGCGTCGCAGCGTAGAGCGCATCGCCTCCACGGGCCGCGTCGCTTCGGCGGCGCGGCCCTTTTTCTTTGGTCGGACCCGAACGCCGCCGCCACCGCACGGCCCGCCTTCGCTTCGCGCGTCGCCTACGGCGCCGCGCTCCGCGGCGGCTCCGCCGCTCTTTCGCCGCACCACCTCGTGCAGTCGGCCATTCGCCAGCGGCAGCACGACCGTCTTCACCGCCATGACAGCCTCGGCGACTCCATGCAGCGCACGCCGCCGACGATACCGATTGTTGTTTCTCGCTTTCCCTCGTGAGATCCCCCCAGGAATTGCCCGCTCTGTTCCGTAGACGGATTGCCTGGGATGACGGAGCAATCGGGGGACCGGCCGGAGCCGTTGCCGTCGCCGTTCTCATGAATTGTTGTTGCAGAAGCGGTGAGGATGTGGGCGCGAAAGCGCCGAGTGTGGGCAAGGGGTGGGCAAGTGCGCAGCGCTTGTCCAGGCCTTGTCCACGCGTTCCGTAGGACGGCGCTCGGTCCGCAGGACGCGTCCACATCGTCAGCGCTTGGCGCGGCGATGGTCGCCGCCGTAGTCTCGACACCCTTTGCGACGAGAGAGGAGTTGGCCCGCGCGGGGGGATGAACCCCGCCGGGCCACGGCCGGTGCAGCTTCGCTACGAGACGGGGCTTACCGGCGAGGGATACGTTAGGGCCGAGGCGTGGCGCGATGCAAGGCTCAAGCGCTGCCCGAACCACCCGCACGGCGGATGTTCGCTGGCACGCCACGGCACCTACGCGCGCAAGAGCCCGCGCGGGACGAAGATCGCTCGCTGGTACTGCCCTGAGAGCCACACCACCTTCAGCCTGCTGCCGGAGTGTCTGGCCGCACGGTTTCCTGGCGAGTTGGACGAGGTCGAAGCGGTGGTGGCCCACGCCGAGCAGGCCCCGAGCCTGGCCGCCGCGGCCAATGAGCTGCGCCGCGATGCGGTCGAGCTCCCGGGGGCGATGCGCTGGGTCGGGCGCCGGGTGCGTCTGGTCCATCACGTCCTGAGCATCGTCATCGGGCTGGTGCCCGAGTATCTCGTGCGGTGCATCGCCGAGGTGGGCGCGGTGCGTACGCGGCTCCAGACTGACACCGCGTTGCGGGCGTTGCGCACCCTCACCGACGCGCAGCTCCGCGTGCTGCCCGCACCGTTGGGGTTCCAACCTCACCGTCTGAACACGACGAATCGCCTTCGGGCGCCCCAACACAAGATGGGGCCTGACCCGCCACCGGCGCTTGCGTAGCGTCCCCCGTCCCGGGCCGATGCGCCCCACCGACGAGGACCTCGCCCATGAACCACTGCGATGAGGAGCTGCACAAAGCCGTGGCGCTGTTCCGCTACGGCCTCATCGCCGACGTGCTGCGCCTGCCCCCGGGCAGCCGAGACATCCGGCGCACCCTGCACGAGAAGGCCCAGCGCACCTACACCATCCCCGGCACCCGGCGCACCCGCGTCGCCGTCGAGACGATGCGCGATTGGCTGAGCTTGTATCGCACCGGCGGGTTCGAGGCGCTGTATCCGAAGACCCGTGCCGACCGCGGCCAGCCCCGGCGCCTGCCCCCCGAGGTCGCCGAGCTGCTCGTCTCGCTCAAGACCGAGCAGCCCGCGCGCTCGGTCAAAGCCCTCATCGCCATCGCCCGCGAACGCGGCGTCGACCACCCGCTTGCCCCCTCGACCGTGCACCGGCTGCTCTCGCGCGAGGGCCTGCTCGACAAGCGCCCCGGTGAGCCCGTCGCTACCGACCGGCGACGGTTCGCCTTCCGTGACGCCGGGGAGCTTTGGATGAGCGATGTGATGCACGGCCCCAAAGTCAGCGACGGGCGCCGGCGCAGAAAGTCTTTCCTCATCGCGTTCATCGACGACGCCACCCGCGTCATCCTCTTCGCCGCCTTCGCCTACGCGGAGAACACCACCGCGTTGCTGCCCGTGTTCAAGCAGGCCATCGCGCGGCGCGGCCTGCCCGCCCGGCTCTACGTCGACAACGGGGCGAACTTCCGCTCCCAGCAACTTGCGCTCGTGTGCGCGAAACTCGGCATCGTGCTCATCCATTCCCGGCCCTATCAGCCCGCCGGGCGCGGAAAGATCGAGCGCTTCTTCCGAACCCTTCGCGCCGCCTGGCTGCGCCATCTCACCGCTGAGGCCACCACCAGCCTCGACACACTGAACCGCACCCTGTGGGCCTGGGTCGAGGGCGAGTACCACCAATCGCCCCATCGCGGCCTCGACGGGCGCACCCCGCTCGAGCAATGGGCGCTCGCCGGGCACGACGTGCGCTACCTCGACCCCACCACCGACCTCGACGACCTCTTCCTCTTCGAGGCCAAACGCCGCGTGATGAAAGACCGCACGTTGAGCCTGCACGGCCGGCTCTACGAGGTCGATGCCATCCTCGTCGGCGAAACCGTCACCTTGCGTTACGACCCCGATGCACCGCCTTCGCGACCCATCGAGGTCGTCCACGACGGCAACAGTGCAGGACTCGCCACCCGCCTCGACGCCTACGCCAATACCGCCGTCAAGCGCGACCGCCCCTCCTGGCAACTCCAGTGCGACACCCCACCGTCAGAGCCGCCCACCTCGCCTCTGACGATGCGAAACCTCAAGGAGAAGAACTGATGTACCTGCGTCACTTCGCCCTGACCCGGTTGCCCTTCGAAACCCCGGCCCACACCGACGAGCTGTTCGAATCGAACTCCCGCCGCGAGGCCGAGGCTCGGCTCCATCACCTCATCGAACTCAAGGGCATCGGCCTGATGACCGGCGAGGTCGGCTCGGGCAAGACCACCGTATGCCGCCATGTCGCCGCCGACCTGCATCCCGGCCTGCATCGGGTCGGCTACGTCTCGCTGACCACCGGCAACGTGCTCGACATGTACAAGTCCATCGCCTGGGAACTCGGCCTGCCCACCGAACGCTCGCGCGCCACCGCCTACCGCGCCATCCGCGCCGAAATCACCCGACTGGTGTGCGAGGCCAAGCAGCTCCCCGTGCTCGTCATCGACGAAGCCCAGCACCTGCGCAACGACGTCCTGGAAGACCTCCGGCTCCTGACCAACTTCGCTATGGACAGCGAGAACCGCCTGTGCCTGCTGCTCGTCGGGCTCACCGAGCTGCGCCGCCGCCTCGCCATGGCCGTGCACGAATCGCTCTCCCAGCGCCTCGTCGTACGCCACCACCTCGCCGGCATCGACCGCTCGGAACTCGACGACTACCTCGCCCACCGCCTGCGCCTCGCCGGCTGCGAGCTGCCCCTGTTCGAGCCTCCCGCCGTCGAGGCGCTGTTCCAGAGCGCTCGCGGATTGCCCCGGCTCATCAATCGCATCGCCCACTACGCCCTCACCGCCGCCGCGGCGAAAGGCGCCCGCACCGTCTCCGCCGTGCACCTCGAGCACGCCGTCGCGGAGCTGCGGCTGTGAACCTGCCCTACCTCCTCGTGACCCACGAACTCAGCGACGAGGCCGCCGCCCAGCTCTCCGAACTGCTCAACGACCTCGCCGTCGCCTTCGACGGTCAATACTTCGCTCAGATCACCCGCTACTACGACGAACGCCGCGAGAGCGAGCGCTCGTACCATCACAGGCAGCTCGAGCTCTTCGTCAACGACGACGCGGCGTTCTGAATCCCCTGCCCCTCCCGCGAACGCCGACGCCCACCGCGCCCGTTCGTCGACGACGGGCGTGGGGGCTCAACCCTTCTGCGCCACGACCACCGTGTTCAGCGCGACCACCGCGGTGCCGACCTACGTCCGCGCCCGGCTCTCCGACGATGACGGGGCAATGTGAGAAATCGAGCCTCGGTCGATCAGAAACAAACCGAAAAATCGGTTACGAAACTACGTGGGATGCAACACCGATTACGGTGGCGATGTCGGTGCCGATTGCGGCGCCGATGCTGTCGCTGACTCTGCCGCCGATGCTGCTGGCGACGGTGCAGACGGTGATGCTGATGGCGGTGCCGAAGATGGATACCAGTGCGGTGAGCCATACGACGAATCTGGGCGCGTCGCTTCGCGACCGGGCTACCCTGTCGAGCCCGCTGCGCGGTCTCGACCCTTCGGGCGGGTATCCCTCGCGCCTCCGTTCGCTTCGCTCACTGCGCGCTCCGCTTGCCCGGCGGCTCGCTGACGCTCTCCGCCGCGTGCTGGACCGCCGCCGCCGCGCAGCGTTCGACTACCTCGTTGGGACTACCGCCGCGTCCTCCTCGCGCCGGCGCTTCGCGCAGCGCTCGTCGCAGACCTCGCCTCGCTCGCCCTCACCGGCTGCGCCGGCTGCGGGCATCGCCTCCGGCTTAGGCCCCCGTGCACCCGTGCGTCGCCGGGTGCCGGCTCCGCCGCGCACCGGCTCGCGCACCACCCGCCGCAGTGCTCGCCGCACTCGTGCGGGCGCTCCTGCGGAGCGCGCCCGCACTTCGCTCCGCACCGCGCCGTGCAGTAGTGCCCGCACCAGTGCGGGCACCACCGCCACCGCCTCCGGCAGCGTGCTGCGCACGACTGCCTGCGGCTCCCGCCGCACCGACCGCCACTCAATCGCCGTGGCGGCTCCCCTCCGCCGGCTTCGCCGGCGTCGATTCCCCCGTCGCTCATGCCGCACGTTGGCCGTCCCGGACCGCCCGGGGCGGCCTTGGGTCTCACACCCGACGCATCGTTGATGCACGGCGCGCAAGGCTGCCCGTGCGCTGCCTCACTCCTCCTGTTTGTTGGTCCTTCGCAGCTCCGCGCGTCCCTGTCGTGCCGGAATCAGTGATACCAATCTGGTACTTCATGCCCCTGCGCACGACTACGCCTATTCCGCTACGCCGTGTCGCCGTTGACACCGGCGACCGTTCCCCCCGCTCGACCTCAGATACCAAATTGGTGGCGCGCACACCTGCGCACCGCTATGACTGATACCAAACTGGTATCTTTGAATCCGCCGCCATTCGCCCGCCATTCGACACCCGATTCCCGCCCCGACACGGGCCACGCACGCGATGAAAGACCATGGTTCAGACCCTTCAGAAGAACATCCGCGTCACCCCTGAGCAGTGGGACCGCATCGAAAAGGCCGCCGAAGAGCGCGGGGTTTCCGCCAATCAGCTCCTCGTCGAGCTCGCCTTGGAAGCCCTCGACCGCCGCGAATGGCCCCGCACCGAGGCGGAAATCCACCTCCTTCGCTCCGCGATGTTCACCGCGCAGGCCACCGCGCGCGACATGGCTGCGACCGGGCGCGGCGAGGAGATCGAGGAAATCGCCCGCGCCATCTCGAAGGTCGCCCCGGAATTGCCCCCCGAATCGGATGAGGGGCAATAGGGGACGGCCCTCGACCTTCCAGTTTTCCAACATGCCGATGTCACCCAGTAGCCCCGACCATGACCCAGAACCCCGGCACCGAACTCGAAATTGCTGCGATTCTAGTCAAGACGATGGTCCTGACCTGCGATTGCGATACCCGACTTGGAGGACATTCACACCGCGATCGTGCCAGTCACACGGAACGGAAACTACCCGGACGTCAACATGATCGCTGCGCACGGGCACTGCACTCCTCGGCCCGAGGTCTCGCATTTCGACGACGACGCGATGCTCGCCAGTTTCGTGATCACCGCTCTTCTGCGCGGAGATCTTCTACTCGTGAGCACTTTTTTGGGTCCACGGCCGTCTTCGCGAACAGACGCCAACGAAGCTCGCCTCTGTACTCGACCGACAACAACCAACGCCTATCCTCTCCTTGCCTATCGACATCGCTCCCGGACCCTTCGAGAATCCCCGCACCTTGACACCACGTACGCGCTCATCCCTTGGTACCGCGACATGACAAACGCAATGGAACAGTCCCCACTCTGGCGACGGACTTACCCCGAGGAGTCACTGAAAGACCCCATCGTCTCCAAACTGGCTACGTCCCTCCGCGGCGCACGCGAACGCGCTTCCCTCCTAACGTCGAGGGTAGTTGGCAGCCTTCCCGGTCTCACACAGCACGACATTTCGCACCTTGATGCTCTCTGGGAGGTCGCGAGCACGATCGCCGGAGACGGTTACACCCTCAATCCGCTCGAAGGCTACCTCTTCGGGACGGCGGTCCTTCTGCACGATGCCGCACTCTGCCACGAGGCGTACTCCGGAGGACGGGACGCTGTAAGGGCGACCACCCACTGGAGAGATGCCTACAACCGGCGACTCACCAACCAAGGTAGAGTCAATCCCAATGATGTCGACTTCGAGGCCCTCAGGAGCCTCCATGCAACCCAAGCCGCCACACTCGCCACCGAGCCTTGGGTCTCGGACGACGGAGACCCTTGGTACATCATCGACGATGCCGATCTCCGCAGGGAATACGGGCCGCTGATCGGACAAATCGCATCCTCACATCACTGGGACATACAGGACGTCGCAACCACCTTCGCGATACCCCGGCCACCGGCCTCGTTCCTGCATCCCGATTGGTCCGCAGATCCACTCACCGTCGCCTGCCTGCTACGGGCAGCCGATGCCGGCCACATGAACTCCGCCAGGGCCCCGACCTTCCTCCTCAAAATCCTCGAGATGAACTCCGTCTCCAAGTTGCACTGGACGGCCCAAAACCATCTCGGCCACTTGTCGTACAACCACGAAGACCCATCGCAGCTGGCTGTCGCGTCCACAGCCCCGTTTCCCAGGGCCGAAGCATCGGCATGGTGGGTGGCATATGACTTGGTCGATCAACTGGACAGGGAGCTCAAGCAGTGCGATTCCGTGCTTCGCACTGCCCGAGGAGCCGCACGTTCCCCCTTCGCCCGCAAGGCCGTTGCCGGCGCAGGAAATCCGACAGAGCTCGTCAAGTATGTTCAGACAAAGGGTTGGGAGCCGACGGATTCGACGGTGCATGTGTCCGATGTAGCGTCCTTGGTCGGAAGACTCGGAGGCGAGCAACTCTATGGCACCAACCCCGACAGGCTTGGAATTGCGCTTCGTGAACTGATCCAGAACGCTGCCGATTCCATTTCCGCGAGACGCCTGATCGGTGAGTCCACATTCCAAGGCCGCATCCTTATTCGGCTGTTCCGCGACCCATCGAGTAGTCGCCAAATTCTACAGGTGGACGACGACGGCGTCGGTATGTCACCACGGACCCTGTCCAGGGATCTTCTCGATTTCGGCAAGAGTTTTTGGACAAGTGAACGCGCGTCGAGCGAGTTCCCCGGAATTCACGCCGCCAAACACTCACCCATTGGTCGCTTCGGGATTGGGTTCTTTTCGATCTTCATGGCTGCGGAGAAGGTAGAGGTATTTTCCAGACGATTCGACGGTGCCCTAGATGACGTTCGATGCCTCTCATTCGACAATGGCCTTTCCCTTCGGCCCGTTCTCAGCGACCGAAAACCCGAAGACATGGGAATGGGCGTCTCGACCAGGGTAGTCTTGGAACTCAAGCCCAACGTTCTCCGGGACGCGAATAGGCTCAAGATTCCCTGCAACGTGATGGATCAGGAGCCGTTCTTCGTCTCCTTCAACCATTACATCTCTGCATTGGTATGCGGCGTAAACGTGTCCATCATCGTCAATCTGGAAGGCGTCGAGTCCCAAGTTCATCGCGGTTTTCCTCCTTCTCCAGAAGATCGACCCCAATGGCTGCGTTCGCTCTCGTACGTATCTGCAGGAGTCAATGCTCCGGCGGACCGGCTCGCCGATTCGGTGTCCTCAAGACTCACTGAGATTCGCGATGGCGACACCTGCTATGGGCTCGCGGCTGTGAGGACCGAGTATGTGGCGCCCCACGATTTCCTGACGGGTAAAGCGGTAGGCGGATTCGTCACCCACGATTCGCAAGGTGCGTTTGTTGGCTTAATTGACCACCTTCCGAATAGCGCAAAGCGAGAACCGGGAGAGATTGCCGCACCCAAGCATGCGATCAACGCCTGGTTGTCCGAGCAAGTCTCAAGTCTACGCGGACAACTCTCCCCGCAACAGAACATCTTGGCAAGTTACTCACTTTGTCACTTCGACTACGATCCCATCGATTTCCTCAGCGGAATTCTCGTCATCGTTCCAGAGGGAGTTGTCTACTGGCCCCTCTCGGATCTTTCCAAAATACTTCGCAGCGGCAGTAGATTGGCATTTCGCGTCTCCAACTACGGTACCGCAAGGCATCTCGAACAACACGGCGAGCAACACACGATCCCAGGGGTTGCCACTTTCTTCGTCCTATCCAGCGGCCAATTCAACAGTGCCGACATGTCAGGGAATGTCCCGGAGAAACCGAACTCTCTCGTCGGAGTAATCCACCGCACGTTAGTAAAGCAGCGCGCCGACCCCGAATGGGTCGTCCAACGAAACGTCTACCGTGGCTCCTTTCGTAGATGCGACTGCCTCGAAGTGCGCATCTGACCCAGCTTGCGCTACGACTGGATCTGGCGAGTGCGGGTTCGCTACGCCCCCCTACAGCCCGAGATCGCGGTCTACGCTCTTCGGTTCCGGCACATTCTCCGCATGTTGCGCGCGTCCCCTATCCGTTTTCGTCCCAACCATAGATGGTCGCGCACCCCTCGCAGTTCCCGTTTCCGAGTCTTTGCCTCGCTCTCGGCCAAGCGCTTCGAGCGCGGCGATGCGCTCGCCCGAGAGCGCCTCGAGCTGCTCCTTGAGCGCCGCCTTGTCGTCGGTCACGAGCTCGGCGCGGTCGCGCGCGCGGCTGATCTCGACGTAGAGCATCTTCTGCGTGGTCAAGTTCGGATGGTTCGCCTCGATCGCGGCGATGACGTTGTCGACCGTCCGGCCCTGGAACGCGTGCACGGTCGAGGCCCAGGCCCGGTCGATGTGGCGAAGCTGCGGATCGCCCGCCGTCATGTCGAGCGTGCGCCCGTCTTCCAACCGGAACGTGACACGACCGTCGTTGACCGCAGTCACCTCCGCGGTCTGGCTGTTGACGAGCCCGAAGCCGGCATCGTTGCGGGTCCAGCGGATGCGGTCGCCCGCGCGGAGCTCCATCGACTCGACCTTGTAGACCTCGACGCCGCCCGCCCGCGCCGCGAGCCGGCCGGGCTCCCAGGCGACTGTCCCGCCGTCGGTGCCCGCGAGACTCACCGTGCCGGCTCCGCCGTCGACGCCGACGACGCGGAGCTCGTCCCCCTTCTCGACGCCGAGGCGCCTGTAGGGGCGGTGGAACCCGACGACGTCGCCCGGACGGTAGTTCCGCGCGAGCGCCTTCTCGGCGCTGGTGAAGCCCCGGGAGGCGAGGCGCTCGGTCTGCATCGCGGGACCATGGACGACGCCGTCGCGGGTGAGCCGCTCGCGGACGATCTCGTTGACCCGCTCGCGAAGCGCGTGGCTCGGCGCCATCAGCCCGGTCCGCTCGCGCTCCTCCGGCGAGAGCGCGAGCCAGCGCGCAGCGGCGGCGCCCGCGAGATTGTCGGGGTTCACCTCCGCCACGTTGTCGCCCAGCTTCTCGAAGGCGCGGGCGATGTCGCCCGCGAGGCTCGCCTCGACGGCCTCCTTCAGCGCCGGATCGCGCTGGCGCATGATCTGGTCCATCACCGCGGTCTTCATGCGGGCGCCCTGGAGCTGGGCGAAGGGCTTGCCGGCATCCACGGCATCGAGCTGCTTCTCGTCGCCGACGAGCACCACGCGCGGGATGCGCAAGCGGTCGGCGATCCGGAGCAGGTCGCGGGCCTGGACGGTGGAGGCGAGCGAGCCCTCGTCGACCACGAGCACGGTCTTGGCGAAGCTGCCGCGCATCTCCTTCTCGCCCTTCGCGGTCATCCGCCCGGCCGCGACCCCGGCGTAGCGCGCGAGGAAGCGCTGCAGGGTCTCGCTGCCGATCGCCGCCTCGCCCTCCAGCGTGCGCGCGGCCGACGCCGAGGGCGCGAGGCCGCGCACCTCGAAGCCGCGCTTCTCCAGAAGCGCCCGGGCGCGGTTCAGCATGGTGGTCTTGCCGCTGCCGGCATAGCCCTGGACGCCGACCACGCGGTCGCCCGAGGAGAGGATGAGCTTCACGGCCGCCTTCTGGCCCTCGGTCAGCGGCCCGTTGCGCAGCGCCTTGTCGACGGCGCGGGCGCGCATCGGCATCCCCCCACGGTCCCGGCCGGCCTCCATCAGCGCGATGGTCTCCTTCTCGTTGCCCACCGCCTTGTCCGTCGTCAGCAGCCCATCCATGCCGGGCATCCGCGCGGCGTGCAGCGATCCGGCCTGTTCGCGCTCCGCCACCGCGGCCTCGGCCTCGCCGACCGTCACCTCGCCGGGGTTCCAGGCGAGGGCGGCGGCGAGCAGATCGGTCCTGGAAAACACCGCCTCGCGCTCCGAGAGGTGCGCGACGGCCCAGGCAACGGCCTGCGCGGCGGGCGTCATGGGTGGCGCTTCCGCATCCGTGCCGAGGCCGGAAGGAGCCGGTTCGAGGCCCTCCCCCTGCGCGCTCTCACGGGCGAGTCCGACGCTTGCACCGTCCTCCCGACCTGCGCCCGCCGCGTCCCGATGCGCCTCCCTCCCGACCGCCATCGGCTCCGCACCCTTGGCCTCGGCCGCGAGCGAAGCGGCATCGAAGCCGAGATCGGCGCCCTGGCGCTGCCACACGCCCGCGAGCTCGTCGCGGTCGATGTCACGCTTCGCGGCGCGGCTCATCAGGGCCGCGCGCTCGGCGAGGCGCGGATTGTCCGACGGGCTCCCCATCCCGCGCTCCGCCATCCCCGCCTCGATCTCGGCGCGGCGGGTGGAGAACGCGTCGATCGTCTCGCGCGAGACGCCCGCGATCTCGAAGCGCCCGTCGGCATGGGTCTTCTCGATCCCGTAACCGAGGCGGGAGAGCCCGCGCGCGAGCTCGCTGCGGTAGATGGCCCCGATCAGCATCTTCGATTCGTAGAGCTTCTCGTTGGCCATCGAGCGCCACTTGCCGTCCTCGCCCTGCACCATGTTGGCGATGACGGCGTGGGTGTGGAGCTGGGGGTCGAGGTTGCGCGAAGTGTCATGGCGGAAGGTGGCGGCCACCATCTTCTGCCCGCCCTCGCGCACCATCCGGCCCGTCGCCGGGTCCTTCAGCCGGGTCTCGGCGGCGTTCCTCTCGATCCAGGCAAGTGTTGCCGCAACCGCCCGGTCGTGCGCGTCAACGACGCGGCCATCGCCGCCGACGAGCCCCACGAGCGACACGGACTTCGGGGCCGAGAGGGTGACGTCGCGGCCGGGACGGTGGCGCAGCGTGCCGTCCGCCTCGCGGCGCCCGAGCTCGCGCCCGGAGCCGTCGGGCACCTTGCCCTCGAGCACGCCGCGGAAGGCGTCCGGATCCACCGGCCCTTCGAGGCCGAGCGTTTCGGCGCCCTTGCCGGTCCAGGCACTGGCCTCGCGGTGGGCGGGATCGTCGCTCGCGTAGTACCCGTCCTTCTCGTAGTAGGACGTGCCTTGCGCGGCCGAGCCGATGGCGCCGATCGAGGCGACCATCTCAGAGACGGATCAGGCCGTCGCCATCGTCGGCCTCCGGGGGCGCGGGCGCCGGTTCCGGCGGCGCCGCGGCATCCTCGCCGGGCTCGCCGCTGACCGGGCCCGGTGCATCGTCGGGCTCCCGCGCCGCATCGGTCGCCGACCCGGAGCCTTCGCTCTGCGTCCCGGCCGCGGACGGCCCCGATCCGACGCCGGTTTCGCCGTGGCGGGCGGATTCCGCCTCCCCGAAGAGCTCGATCTCGCCCTGCCCGAACCAGCCTTCCGGCTCCTCGGGAAGCGCGTCCGGCGCCGCGAGCTGCGCACCGGACCCGTCTCCGTTCGCGGCAGACGCCTCCTTGCGGACCCCGTCTTCGTTCGCGGGCGCGGCCCCGGTCCCGTCGCCCTCGCGCGGCACGAACCGCTCGGCCGATGCGGGCCGCTTCACGTACTTCAGGCGGATGGAGGCGACCGGGAGCGGGCCGGGGAACTTGAGATAGCCCTCGAGGTTGGGCAGGCGCATGATCTCGGAGGGGAGCGCGAGCGAGCGGAGCTCGCGCCTGGGCGTGAGCGAGACGCCGTCGCGGATCGTGTTGGCGCCGTAGGAGTAGCCCTCGGCCACCTCCTCGACCTCGCTGCGCCCGAGGCTGTCGGCCGACCACTGCGCGGTATCGCGGTCGGGCGCTGCGAGCACCACGCGTGTGCCGCAGAGCCCCGAGATGGTCTCCGCGCCGTTGCGCCCGTAGAGGTCGCGGAGCGCCGAGGCCACCTGGACGCCGAGCACGAAGCAGCCGCCGAACTGGCGCGACTCCGCGAGCCCCGGCTGGAGCGAGGGCACCTGGTGGAGCGTCGGGAGCTCGTCGAGGATCACCCAGATGCGCCGCTCGTGCTCCTGGCCTAGCGAGAGCAGCGCGTTGACCGCGATCTCGAGCCAGGTCGAGATGAGCCCGCGCAAGGATGCGTGCTGGTCGCCGCGCGACGTGAGGAACAGAAAGCTCCCGGTGTCCCGGGCACCGTCCTCCCGCCCGATCCAGTCCCGGATCGAGAACGGCTTGCCGGTGTCGGGCAGGAACTCGAGCGCGGAGAGGTTGGCCGTGAGCATTGCGCGCACGGATAGCGCGGTCTTCGGGTTGTCGGGATCGACGATCGACTGCGCGACGGTGCCCTCCATCGCTTCGGCGAGGGCCGTGAGGTCGGTCTTGAGCAGATGGTCGACCAGCACCTTGTTCTCCGTCACCCCCTTCTTCCAGAACACGCCGGCGCCGTTGGAGAAGAGCTGGCGCGCGGCCGTTACCCAGAACGGGTCGACGGTGTCCTTCTGCTGGGGGATGAGGGCGGCTGCCATCATGTCGAAGTCGCGGGGGTTGCGGGCTTCGAGGAAGGGCGACCAGCGCGGCGCGCGGGCATCGAGCGGGTTCAAGAGCACGTCGCGGTCCGCGTCGAAGAACGTGCGCGTGTAGGAGCCCATCTTGTCGTAGACGACGCAGCGCTCGCCCCTGCTACGGATCTGGGCCACCAAGTCGGAGATCAGCACCGTCTTGCCCGAGCCGGTAGTGCCCGAGACGATGGTGTGCTGGGTCTCGGTGCGCTCAGGGTAGGGGATCCCGGCGATCCGGTAGGGCCGGAGGCGTCGCGACCCCGGCAGGGCGCCCAGCGCGCGCAGATGCGCCGGCTGCACGCGGCGGCGGAGCTCCGCCGCGCTTACGAGCTCGGCGCCCCGGATGCGGCGCCGCCGCCCGAGCTGCACGCCGCGGTACCAGAACCAGGCGAGGAAGGCCGCGATGATGCCGAGCCCCGCCTGGGCGCCGTGCCAGGCGCTCGCGAACATCTCCGCCTTGATGCGTTCGCGGATCCGCCACGCCGGCGCGGACGCCGCGATGTCGCGGATGGTGAGTACCTGGACGGTGCCGTCGGGCGCGCGCACCTCCTGGCCCGAGGTGGGGTCGTAGGCGAAGGCGAGCTTCATCTCGGCCAGCGTGTACATCCCGGCCGCGTACCAGTCGTAGCCGCTGGTCGAGCGCCACAGGTTCCAGGCCGGCACCGCGACCGCCATGAACGCGGCGAGCATCATCGCTGCCTTGAAGAGCTGGCCCCACATCCGCAGCCCGTGGAAGACGGTCTGCCCGCCCCGCAGCGTCGAGCCGCCGATGCCGCGCATCAGGCGGGTCCCGTGCCCGCGGCCGGCGCCGCCACCGCAGCACGACCGCTAGCCGTCCGCATCGGCGCCGGCGCCCGTTTCGCGGGCGTCCTCATCGCCGCCGCCCCGGGAAGCGTCCGCGTCCCCGCCGCCGTCCTTCGGGCGCGCCGACAGCACGTTCACCATGCCCTGGGGCCCGGCGACGACGATCTCCGTGACCTTCTGCGTCTCGCCCCCCTTGTCCTGGTACTCGCGCTGCGCGATGCGCCCCTCGACCAGCACCGCGGCGCCCTTGCGCACCATCTCTCCGGCCGCCTTGACGGCCGCGCCGTAGACGACGATGCGATGCCACTCGGTGGCCTCGGCGCGCTTGCCGTCCTTGCTCTTCCACCTCGCCGTGGTGGCGAGGCTGAACGAGGCAGCCTTCTCGCCGCTCTGCAGATCGCGCAGCCTGGCATCGCGCCCCGCGCGGCCGAGCAGCGTCACCCGGTTGATGTCCAGCATGGCTCTTCTCCTCATCGGTTGCGGGAATGGAACGGATCGCTTGCGCCTCGTCCGGAGGCGGAGCCGGGCCGTGGGCCGGGCGAAGGGGACCGGGCCGAGGAGAGCCGGCAGCCCTTCCCATGACCCGTTCCCGGCCCATGATGGAGACCCTGACCATGACGCGAACATTCGATGGACCGGCGAACGGCCGGACCGGTTGGCGGGCACGCGTCTTCGTGCTCGGCCCGCTCGGAATCGCGGCGTTCTGCACCGCCGCCTCGCTGGGCTTGAGCGCGGGCACGGAGCACATCGGCCCGCTCTGGGTAGCGGCAATCGCCTGGACCGTCGCGGCCAGCCTCGCCGGCGCGCTCTGGCAGGGGTTCCGCCACCGGGACTGGTCGGCGTTCCGGCGCTACCGGCTTCCCGACGGCCGCGACGAGCGGCTCGACTGGGACACGCGATCGGGCAGCTATGCGTGGATGAGGGACCTGGAAGACCGGCACCGTCATGACGATCGCCTTCGCTGATCCGCTCACGGCGACTGGTCCCCCCAGTCGCGCTCCCGCCGCTCGCCCGAGCGGCCGTCCACGCCAAGGTCGGCCCCGTCCGGTGCGGCGTTCCTCGCGGTGCCGAAGAGCTTGCCCGCGAGCCATTCGCCGACCACCGGGACGTGCTCGGTGGCGTGGTGCTCGAAGGGCTTGTCCATCTCGACGGCCGCCCCGGCGCGCCCCTCCCGGGCGTCCTCACGGGCGATCGAGGTCCGGGCCTCGCGCCCGGCCTCCTTCACGATCATGTCGGCCTTCGTCTGCGCCCGCTCGCCCAGCGCTGCCGCCTCGACCTCGCCCGGGATCGGCGCGTCGGCGACATAGGCCCGGTCGCGGACCCCTTCGGCCCAGCCTGCATGGGCGGCGGCGGTCTCCCGCGCGTAGGCCGCGCCGAGCTCGTCGCGGGCGGCGTCGTAGTCGGCCTTGCCGCCGATCGCGGCGGGGTCGGGGCGCGCGGGCTCCGGGAAACGCTCGGCGATGAAGTTCGCGGCATGGCCGCGAAGCTCCTCGGCATCCTCCGGCGTCTGCGGCGAGGCGATCCGCATCGCGCCCGCCGCGCCGATCGGACGCCCGTCCGTGCCCGGGCGCTCCGCGAGCCAGGCGAAGAAGGGCTGGCCGAGCTCGCGCTCCACGGCTTGCGCGTCGGCGCGCACCCGCGCCGCCTGCTCGGACCAGTCCTCCGATTCCCGGAAGGCGAGCCCTGCGCGCTCGTCGAAACGGCGCATGCGGGTCAGGTTCGAGCCCAGGCTCTCCTCGAGGCTCGCGAGCTCGCTATCGCCGCTCGCCGTCGAGTAGCGCCGTGACGCCTCCGAGACCTGCGACCACAGCTCGCTCACCTGGTGCTGCTCGGCGTAGTCCTTCACCTCCTCCCAGGCCTCCGACTCGATTGTCTGGCCGCGCCAGGTCGCCGAGCCGTCGGCGCCGAGCCGCACGATGAAGTCCCACCCCCCGCCGACCTTCGCCTCGCCGGTCAGGATCGCCATCTGGTTCTTCGAAATCCCCGCCGTCTCCGACATCTTCTCCAGGTGCGATTCGAGCGCCTGGACGCTCGCGCTCGCGCTCTCGGTGACGCCGCGTGCATGCGCTTCGCCCGTGCTCACGTCGTGGCTGTAGCGCTCGACCATGGCGGTGGCGTCGGTGACCGCGGCGTTGCGCGCCTGGCCCGCCTCGACCGACCAGTTGCGGGCAAGCGAGCGCGCCTCCACCGCGCGCTCCTCGTGGTGCCTGCTGAGCGATTCCGAGAGACGGACCCCGGCGGCGGGGACCCGGCTGGTGGCGGCGCCCATGTCGGCGACCGCCGTCCCGTCGCCGGTCACGGTGAACGCGGCGCCGGCCGGCGCGTAGCCGGTGTAGCGGTCGGTGTCGACATGGGCCGAGGTGCGGATCTGGCGGCCCTCCAGCGTCGCGTAGCGGTGGGTGTCGGTGCTCGTGTTGGCGAGCGAGAGGTTGCCGGTGGTGCTCTCGTGCGCGGCCGAGCTCGCCGCATCCTGGCCGACGGCGAGCACGGAGGTCGCGAGCACCGTCGCCTTGGAGAGCCCGTAGGCGAGTGCCGCTGCGAGGAACGGTACCGACATCGAGAGGTAGCCCGACATCACCGCGACGTCGGCCGCGACCGCCCGGATCCCGGCTTGGGCCACGAGCGAGATGCCGATGTCTCCGCCCGGCATCAGCGCCGCCACACCCATGCGCTCGGCCGCCTCGCCCATCGAGATGCGGTGCAGGATGGCGTAGAGCGGCCCCCAGCTCTGGAGCCACACGAGCCCGGTCACGTAGGAGCGGAAGATCCCCATCCCCGCGGGAGTGAGCATCAGGATGACCGCCATCGGGAAGGCGCCGACATAGAGGCACTCGAAGACGATGCGAAGGAGCGGCACCCAGGTCTCGGCCTGGCGCCCGATCGCCCGGTAGGCCGCGACGGTCTGGGCCTCGGCGCGGGCCTCGGTGTAGGACCGCAGCGCGGCGGCGTTGCCCGCTTCCGCCGCCCACTGCTCGCCCGCGTCGTGGACCGCGTTCAGCACCATCTGCTGGCGCATGATCTCGCCGGCCGAGCGCGAGGCGCCGATGAGGAAGCCGTGCGCCGCGGGGAGCGCAGCCATCAGCTCGGCGCGGGCGAGCGCATCGGTCGCCGCATTCGGGAAGAGGCGCCGCCCGAAGATGGTGCCGGCGCGCGCGATCTCCGCGTTCCACCGCGCGCCGAGCCGCGCGGCGCCCGCCTGGCAGGTGACGATCTCGCGGTCGATGGGCGTCGCGCCGGTGCCGACGGCGGGGAGCCGGGTCGCGAACTCGAACATGCGCGCGGGCGAGGCGCCGGCCGACGGCGTGCCCGTGGCGGTCACCAGCCGCCAGAGGTCGGTCGACTCCCTCAAGTCGTCGGCCGAGATGTGCCCGAGCAGGAGCGCATGGAAGACGCACTGGCGGGCATAGGCGCGCAAGTTCCGCGCGAACACCGCGTCGGTCACCTCGAGGCGGGTCGCGGCGGCGGCGAGGCGCGAGCCGAAGATGAGGCCGTGGCGCTGGTAGCGCAGATCGTTCGGCAGCGTGAACGCCTGCTCGGTGAGACGCGTGAGGCCGTCGCCCACCTGGCTCGTGAGCGAGGCGAACAGCGCGAGCCCCACCGGCACGTTGGCGACCACGGCGGGCGCGAGCGCCGGGTCGAGGCGGTCCACCACTCGAACGGTGGCCTTCGGCACGATCATCGCGCCCCAGACGGTGACGAACAGGAGAATCCACTTCGCGTTCTCCTTCCACGAGCCGCCGAAGGCGGTGCGGAACAGGATCCACCCGACGCCGGCGACGCCCGCGAGCTGGGCCAGCACCACGTAGGCGCCGCCGCCGGTGATCGCCGCGACCGCGTTCAGCAGGTCGACCAGGTAGGTCCCGCCGCCCATGGTGAAGAGCTCGTACACGGGACCGCGTCCGCTCCGGCCCTACCTGGAGCCTGCGCCGGCGCCGCCGCGCGAGAACGCGAGCGCGGCGCGCAGGTCCGCCGAGAGCGCCCCGGCGAGCTCGGTCTCGATGAGGCGGAGCTTCTCCACCACGGCGAGTGCGGTGTTGAACCGCTCCAGCCCCTCCGCCCGGTGGCGGGCCAGCATGACCCGGTTGGCCCGCAAGCCCTCGCGCCAGCGCCGGAGCTGGTCGCCGTCGGCGATGTCGAGGCTGCCGGCACGCTCCTCGACGGTGCGGTGGAGGTCCGAGATCCAGACCTGGAGGATGTCGAGCGCGACCGCTTCGGCGAGCGCGTCGACCTCCTGGTCGACCACCGCGCCGCGGTAGGCGGCGGCGGTGTTGGCGACCCGGTAGACCGGCAGCGTGGTAAGGTTGACCAGCCCGAGCGCGGCCGCGGGCGGGGCGGTGTCGGCGCGCACCGCATCGACCAGATCGCGCAGCAGCTCCGCGACCCGCGCCCGGAACCCGCGGTCGGCCGGGATCGAAACCCGCCCGAGCGTCGGGTTGAGGCAGGCGGCGGTGGTGTCGCAGCGGTAGACCGGCAGGTCGCCGCCGCCCTCCATCAGGATCTCGGTCACGCGCCGGTCGAGCGCCAGCGGCTCCAGGATGCGCACCCGGGGGCCCGAGGTGTCGCTGTCCGAGACCGGCCCGGTCACGATCACCGTGCCCGAGACCGCCATCGCGAACTCGGCGAGCTGGGTGTCGCCCGAGAGGAAGGCCGACGCCCGCACCGCCTTCCAGGCGTAGTTGACGTTGACCGGCACCTGGTCGGCCATCGGGCCGGAGGCGGCAGCCAGCGTCGAGTTGCGCCTTCCGTCCGAGCCGCAGCCGTGCTTGGCCGCGGCGTAGTCGGAGAAGATCCCCTGGCTGGTGCCGATGGCGGCGCAGATCGAGGCCGACGCGCGGTCGTTCTTCGACCACACCGCGCCCACCAGCGCCTGCGCGGTCTCGCAGGAGTTCAGGTTCTGGCTGTTGACCCACTGCGCGAGCGCCCGGAGCTTCGCCATGGTCTCGGCGATGACCGGCGAGATGGTCTCGAGCGCGAGCTCGAAGGCGAAGCCCGCGGCGTTCTGGGCGACGGCGCGCGCGAACGCGACGAGCTGGTCGGAATCGATGAATGAGAAGGCGCCGGCGAAGGCGTCGATGCCGCCGCAGCCGGCGCGGAAGCTGGGGAGGTTCACCGTCGCGATGGTCTCGGAGCGTACGGGTGCCCTCAGATAGAGATTCCCCAGCGTCCAGTGGCCCGACGCCTGGCCGTCGAAGGCGGTGGGTCCGGTGGTGTTCACGGCCGCGCCCCGCCAGAACGAGTCCATCTCCGAGAGCACGTCGGCGCGGGCGGCTCCGGACGCGGCCAGCGCGATCACCATCGCCGCCCACACCGCGCCCCTCCTCACATCAATAGTCATGGCCGGGCTCCAGCGCGGTGAGCGCGAAGATGCGTTCCGCGAGCTGGTCCTCGGCCAGCACGCCGAACCCCACCGGCAGCACCCGTTTCGTCTGCGTGTCGTAGAGCACCACGGCGGGCACCGGCGTGCCGGCGAGCCCGAGCCTCGCGGCCCGCCCGTGGTCGGGCACCGCCCCGGGCCAGCCCTCCAGCGCCTCGCCGGTCATCGACACGGCCAGCACATCGAGGCCGTGACGGGTCGCAAAGGCGCGAAGCAGCGGCCCGAACACCTTGCAGCCGCCGCAATTGGTGTGCCCCAGATAGATGAGCCCGTAGCGCTCGCTCAAGCCGGCGAGCGCCGCATCGCGTTCCGCCCGGCGCTCGTCCGACCAGAGGCGTTTGGCGAGCGCGCCGACGGGGCGGGTCAGCGTGTAGTCGAGATCGGGTGTCGCCCACACCGTGCGCCGGAACACGTCGGAGAAGGTCGCGGCGCGCTGCAACGCCGCCCGCTGGAGGCGCAGATAGGCGGCGACGTTCTCCGTTGTGGGCTCCAGGATCGCCGTCGCGCGGGCTTCCTCGAGCGCGCGCCGCATCGCTTCGATGCGCTCCGTCGCGCTGCCCGTCTCCGGAGCTGCCGCGGAAGGGGGCCGCTCCACCGTCTCCGGCGGCGTCTCCGCCTCCTCCCGATCGCAGTAGAAGTGCCAGCCGAGCGACGGGCCCGACTCCGGAGCCCCGCACCATGAGCGCCATTCCGCCGCCGCCGTGCCGGACACGGCCGTCGGCAGCAGCAACGCGAAGGCAACAGCACACGGTCGCACACGCACCGTCTCACCCGCCCCGGCGGTAGAACGCGCGGATGCGGCTTCGCATCTCCGCGCCGGTGTTGCCCGCGTCAGGCAGCGACACCGAAGGCTCCATCGACCCGTCCATCAGGTTGTCGGTGAACTCGGAGAGGTCGAGCCGGTCGAAGTCGATGCGCTCGATCTCGGCGACCGTGAGCCCGCGGCAGCTCCCCCAGCCGATCCCGAGCTGCGAGCGGCCCTGCTCCTGGAGGATGCGCCCGAGCTTGGAGCCGAACACGCACCAGGCGCGCTCGCGCCGGGTGCACACGCCGAAGAAGGTGCGCCTTGCGCAGTAGCTGCCGAGATAGCGCGTGTTGCCGTCGTGGCGCTCCTCCGCGAGCTCGCGCTCGGCCGCCGAGCAGTTGCCGAGCCCGACCAGGAGCCCGGAGTTCCTGCAGCAGTTGGCGAGCCCGCCCCAGCGGATGCGGCAGACCCGGCGCTGGCCGGTGAAGAAGCGCATGTCGTCGCGGTCGAACTCCTCGCCGCCGAGCTCCAGCACCATGTTGAGCCGGGCGGTGGCGTCGACGAAGCCGGTGTTGGACCGTGAACCGACGCTCTCGCAGTCGGCGCCGACGCACCACGCGACGCCGCCGCAGGACCCGCCGCGCTGCGCATCCGCCACTTGCGCGCTGCAATCGGTCACTCCGCCCGAGGCGAGCCCGCCCGCGCCATGGGCGGGGGCTTGCGGGGTCGCCGCGATCCGCTCGCCGCGACGCACCACGGGATCGCTCGCCGGAACCTCGACATCGGGCCGCACCGTCGCGCCCCCGATCAGGGTGCGCCCGGCATCGCCGCCCGGATCGTCCGGATCGACGAGCGCATGGCGCGCCGCATCCTCCATGCCGGCCGCGGTGAGGTGGCGCTCGGGCACGTTCGTTCCGGCATAGCCCGGCACCGTTCCCGCCTTCGACGCATCCCGCGCGACGGCGCCCGCCGCCGCCTGTCCGGCCTGCCCGAGCGCCCGGGCCGCGGCCTTCGGGTCCTCGGCCTTCGCCGCCTGGCCTGCGAGGAGCCAGAGCATGAGGCAGCAGACGGCGAACATCGCGAGCCAGGTGAAAAGGCGCACCACCCGCGTCGCGCGGTCGACCGCGACGGAGATCCGGTCCGGTCCGGGCCCCGCGCTCATCGCGCGTCCCCTCCCAGCACCGCCAGGTGCCGCTCGGCGACCGCCCGCCCGGGTCCGCCCTCGGCCGCGACCGTATGAAGCGCGGATGCGAGGGAGATGTTCCCGGTCACCAGATCGAAGGGCGGCGGAGCGTCCTGCGAGCATCCGCGGCTCTTGCACGGCGCCACTCCGCCCGGCACCACCACCACGGCGGGCACGCGCGCGATGCGGAACAGCCGGAACAGGCGCGGGTCGATGGCGACGCCGGCGTCATGGCCGCCGAGGCGGCCACCGATCGCCGACACCGTCGCCCGGAACCCGCCCGATCCGACGCCGCGCAGCAGCAGCGGGGCGCCGATCCGCGCCGCATCCCGCGCCGACTGCCGCCAGCTCGCCGCCGGCACCGAGAGACTTGTGAACAGGATGACCTCGGCCGTGTTCTGCCGTCTCGCCGCGAACCGCGACGCGTGCCGCTCGGCCGGGAGCGGGGCCGGGGCGGCGGCGGTTTCGTCCGCACCGGAAGCGGCGCCTCCGGCGGTTGCCGACGCGGCGCTTCCCGCGCGCTCGAGCGCACCCTCGATCACCGCCCGGGTCCATTCGCCGAGCCCGTCCTCGCCGCCACCCGCCCGGCGCAGCACCTCGGCGGCCAGCTCGCGCGCCGCCTCCTGCGTCCGGGGCGGCGCATCGTCCGCCCACGCCGGGCGGCAGCATCCGCCGGCTGTCAGCGCGACGGCCAGCGCGAGGGCGACGGTGGGTCGGTTGCGGGTCATCGGCGATTTCTCGGGCATGATTTATCGTCACGGTTCAGGGGGTTCAGAGGAGGCAACAACTCCGTTTCCGCCACAGCAGGTAGCCGAAGCTCTCTCCCGAGACGGGGATTTCGCGCAAGCTTTCCCACAGCACCGAGGAACGCCCGGTGGGGTTGCAGCCGGTGAGCGGGGAGGTGGCCGGCACCGGCTGGGTCATCTGCCAGCGGTACTGCGACTTCCGCATGATCGGCATCGGATAGCGCGCGCAGAGCGCGGCCGACCCCGAGGTGCCCCAGGCGAGCCCGAGACGGTGGAGCCGGTAGACCAGGCGCTGGGCCGCGAGCAGCGATGCCTGCACCCCGCCGACGTGGGCCGCGACGTTGCCGGTCAGCGGATACATCCCGCCCTGGCAGCCGGCGCACCAGAACATCGGATCGAGCGGCAGGCCCGCCGAGGCGGCGGCGCAGTCGGCCGCGCACGCGGCTTGCGCCGGCAGGTTCGCGAACAGCGCGGCCTCCGGGTTCAAGAGAAACGAGAGCTCGTCGTCGAGCCAGGCGGGGTCGAGCTCCGAGGTCCAGGCGATGTCGAGCGAGCCCCCCTCGAGGCAGCCGAGGTCGAGCAGCGCCCCGATCCAGGAGAGCAGGGGATAGACGTAGTAGTGCGCATGCCAGACCGAGCCCTTCGCCCCGTCGCCGCCGGACGACCCGGTGCGCCCGCGCGCGGCGTGCAGCCCCGGATCGATGGTCAAGCCCCCGAGATTGGGGAAGCACCAGGGCACGCGCGTCACGTCGATGAGCCGCGCCGGCTCCCACACCCCGAGCGAGAGCCCGATGCGGGGGATCGGCGAGCCGCAGAGGCAGATCGGCGAGCCCGGGTTCGCCGTGTCCGGCGCGCCGGTCGCGCTCCCCATGTTGATCGGGCCGATCGAGATCGGGAACAGGCACTCCCAGCACACGTCCGCAATCGGGTTCACGAACCGCCCGGTGCAGGACTGCGCCGAAGCGGTCCCGGCCGCGAGAAGCAGGAGCGCGGCCACGCAGAGCAGGAGGCGGGCGGCCCTCATCGCACCGCTCCCGCACCGGCATGGGAACCTTCGCGGTCCTCGAGCGCGATCTCGTCGATGCGCAGCCGCGCGCCGTCGCGGGTGACCCGCGCGGGCGTCGCCACGAGGCCGAGCCGCGCGGCGAGCCGCCCGCCCTGGTCGAAGAAGAAGGGGCGGCCGTGGCGCCGCGCGAGCTCGAGCGGGCGCCCGGCGAGCAGGACGATCTTCGCCGCGCGTGCGTGCGCGAGCGCCCAGTCCACCTCGACCTCCCGACGGCCGTCGATGAACAGGAGGTCGCGGGCGAGCGGCACATGCTCCAGCGGGTCGATGCGCGTGCCGGCCGCCGCGACCAGCGCGCCGCCGGGCGCACGGATGTCGCGGTCCAGCGTCACCGCGGGGTCGAACGCCCGCGAGCGCGCCTCCCGCGCGGGCGCGATGCCGGGCACCGCCTGCGGCTCCTCCATCCGCGAGCGCGTGCGGCTGCGGGCGTCGCGTTCGAGACGCGCCATCTCGCCGGAGCGCTCCATCGCGGCCAGCCGCGCCTCGATCTCGACCAGCAGGTCGGGCTCGGCGATCGGCCAGGTCGCGCCGCGCACCCCGAGATCCTCCGCGGAGGCGGCTCCCTGGAGCAGCATCGCCAGAACCAGAGGCAGCGCGGCCATCGGCCGGAAGGGAATGTTCATGGCGTCGCCCCGGAAGTTCCCGGCCCGTCCTCGGCCGCGGCGTGCTCCGGCCCGACCAGCGGCCCTTCGAGGCCGAGCCAGGGGAGGTCGGGGAGCGCAACCGCCAGCGCCTCGATGCGCTCGGCAGCCACCAGGCCGATCTCCGCATAGCGGCTGTCATGCGAGTCGGGGTGAGGCCCGTGCAGGTAGTAATGCCCCGCAGGGATCGTGCCCGGCGCGACCGCATCCAGCGCCCGCCCGTCGAGCGCCCGGGTCTTGGCGCGCCCGAGCCGCACCCCGCCGACCGTCACCCAGCGCTGCGCATCCACCGTGACGCGCATGCCGGCCACGCCGCGTACGGTCTTGAGATAGGGCACTCCCGCGCCGACTCCCGCCGGCGGGTCGAACAGCACCGCGTCGCCCAGCTCCGGATCGCCGGTGAGCGGCAGCGCCAGATAGCCCCAGGCCCCATCCGACCAGCTCGAGTTCACGTGCACGCGCGAGGCGGCGGCGAGCCACAGGCACCCGAGCGCCACCATGACCGCGAGCCCGAGAGCGGCGCGGCGCGGACGCGGCGGCGTGCGGAAGATCGCGCGCGCGATCATCGCCCCGTCTCCGCCGTGCCGGGGCGCCGTCCGGCCAGATACTCCCGCAGTACGAACTTCACCCTTTCGGTCACGTCGGGCGCGCCGGCCGCGACGGCTCTCGCCGGCAACAGCACCAGGCCGCGTTCCGCCACCCGGTCGAGCGCGGCCTCGAGCGCGATCCCCCAGGCGCGGGCGTTTGCCGCCGCGGCCTCGCCCGAGGCGCCGCTTGCCGCCGCCTCCACCGCGTATTCGGCCGCGAGCTCGCCGATCCGCACGCTCGCGATGGCCGGCGCCCGCTCGGCGTTCACTCGCACCACCGATACCGACACCGACACCACCGCCGCCACCGCGCCCGAGAGCAGCAGGGCGGACAGCACCACGGCCACGCCGCTACCGCCCCGGTCGGCACGCCCCATGCGATCCGGCTCACGCATCGGACGCCCCGCCGCCTGCCGCCTTGCCCGCCGCCCGGTCCCCGCCGAGCGCCCGGAACCGCACGAGCCAGGCTTGCGCGGCCCGGTCCGGCGCGAGGCTGCGGATGCGGCGCTTCAGCGGCGGGAACGCGATGCCGGCCCCGGCCGGCGCGTCGTCGCCGGCGAGGTCGCGGGCCTCGGCCGCCGTCGCCATGCGGGCGACGAAGCGCACGAGCTCGGCGCGCTCCTCGTCGAGCGGCGTATCGAGCCCCGCCGCCTCGCGCAACGCTCGCTCGATGCCGGAGCCGAGGCGGGCGGTGCGGTCCGCGGCCCGCGCCGAGCCCGCCGCCTCGCCCCGGAACCAGGCCGAAGCGGCGCCGACAAGCAGCGCGTGCAGCGCAAGCTCGCGCCGCTCCTCGCCGGCGATGCCGTCGAGCGCCTCGATCTCCTCGCTCACGATCACCGCATGCGCCGCGAGCGAGTGGAAGTGGCGCATCCGCCCGCCCCGGCGGCAGGTGTTGGCGAGCACGTGGGCGAGCGCGGTGAAGTCGATGCCGGCCGCGCTCACCCCTTCCGGGTCGCCCGGCCAGGCGAGGGCGCGGTTCGCATCCTCGGGTGCGGCGCGGGCGCCGCCGGTCGTCGCGGTCATTCGCTGTCTCCTTGCGTCTCGTCTTCGGGTTCGGAGCGGCGAGGCCGGCCGGAACCAGAATGCGATTCCGCGCCCGGCAGCCCGCCCGCGATGCGGTCGATGGCCTGGAGCGTGGTGAGGCCCTCGGCCTTGAGGTTCTCGACCGCGGCGAAGGCGGGCCCGCGCGAGGAGAACAGCGCCACCGACCACGGATCGAGCACGAGCCGCGCCACCCGCCAGCCGTCGGGCCCGTGCAGCACGAGCTCGGCGTAGCGCCCCTCGGCGGTGGTGAGGCTCTTCAAGGCGCGCTCCATGCCGGGATCGCAGTGGATGCGCTTCTCGGCCTTCAGCAGCTCGACGCTCTCGTCCTTCTGGGCGAGGAAGATCACCCAGTCGGAGTTCTCCCAGGCCGCGCGCGCGGCGGGGTTCGCGTAGTAGTCGTTGACCGACTGGGTGCCGGTCACCAGCGCGCCGCGGTACTTGCGCGCCCTTCGCGCGGCGCCTTCGAGGAAGGTGCGGCTGTCCTCGCCCGAGAGCAGGTCCCACGCCTCGTCGATGACGATCGCCTTCGCCCGGGTGCGGGGCCCGTGATACATGCGTTGCGTGGCGAGGAAGACCACCAGCATCAGCACCACGCCCTGGACGTCGCCCCTTCCCTTCAGCTCGGCGAGCTCGAACACGGTGAGCGCGTTGTCGAGATCGGGCACATCGCCGCCAGCGAACAGCCGCCCGCTCGCCCCGCCCGGACACCAGGGGCCAAGCGCGACCGCCATGTCCGCGGCGCGCCGGTCCTCGCGAGCGGCGAGATGCTTGCGCACGGTGCCGAGATCGGCCGCGTTGCCGGCCTCGTCCCAGGCCCGCGCGATGGCTTCGTCGATGAGCGCCGCCTCGATGTCGTCGATGGCGCCGCGGCGCCGGCACATCCGCCCGACCACACCCGCGAGCATCGCGAAGCACTCCTCGCGGTAGTCGCCGTCGTGCGCGGCGGTCCCGGCGTCGATCATCGCGAAGGGGTTCAAGGTCGCCGCGTCCTTGCCGAAGGCGATGAACGCGCCGCCCAAGGCTTCGGCGGTGTGCTGGAACGAGCGCCCGTCGTCGATGACGACGGCCTCGCCGCCGGCGCCGACGATGCCCGCCACGAGCTCCTGCATCAGCACCGACTTGCCCGAGCCCGACTTGCCCGTGACGGCCACGTTGTAGTTGCCGGCGTCGTTGGCGAACGGCGACCAGCAGGCGGGCTGGCCGCGGCGCCCGATGAGGAAGAGCGCGGGCGGGCTCTCGGGCGTCGCCGCCTGGCCCCGCCACTCGCCGTGCACCGGCGCGAGGTTGACGACGGACGAGGTGAGCAGCGTCTTCATCCGGCCCATGCGGGCGAGGTCCGAATCGAGCCCGCCCGCCGGCACCATCGGCAGGCATGCGAGCCACGAGGGGAGCTGCACGTAGCGCTCTGCGTTCACCCGCCAGCCCTGGCCGTGATAGATCGCACGCACCGCCTGCTCGGCCTCGTCAATGGCGGGCGCCGGCGCGTAGACGGCGGCCATG
Organism: Gammaproteobacteria bacterium; assembly: GCA_965223775.1. Taxonomy (GTDB): domain Bacteria; phylum Pseudomonadota; class Gammaproteobacteria; order HK1; family HK1; genus JAJDXW01. The sequence goes on from OZ245021.1 coordinate 2,301,263, forward strand.
TAGGCAGCGCGCACCAGGCGCTCGCCGTCCTTCAAGCGCTCGGTCACCGCCTGCCAGTCGCGCGCCTTCTCGGGCAGGCCGGGCAAGTAGCGCGCGATCCCCGTGCCCGCCTGCTGCGTCGCGCGCGCGCTCTTGAGAAACGCCCGCTCGCCGTCCGCGGCCTCGCCGGTCATCACCGTCAGGCACGTCAGCACCGGGGCGCCGGGCTGGAGGAAGTCGCGGTGGAAGTCGCCGATGAGCGCGTTGCCGCGCCAGCCCGGCCACACCTCGGGGAAGGCGACGGCGGACAGCACCCGCACGGCCACGTCCTCGCCGTCCGGGTGGTGGAAGACGAGCCCGGTGGGGGTGACCGAGAGGGCGCGGCCGGGGGAAGCGCACTGCTCGTTCAGCGCATCGCGGGGCGACCAGCGCCGGCGCGGGCGCTCGAGCCCGCCATCGTGCGCCCCGCCCGTGTCGGGCGCCACGAGCTCGGCGGCCAACGCCAGCAGCGCGTCGGGCCCGAGGCGCCGCGTGGCGGCGCCCGCGGCCGCGAGCGTGCCTTCGAGCGCGCGGCGGAAGGCGCCGAGCTCGGTCTCCGCGGCGGGGCCGGGCGGACCGCTCAGCGAAGCGCAGATGAACGCCCGGTAGTCGGCGAGCGTGTAGGGCGGCCCGCCCGGATGCAACGCCCGCCAGCCCGCGTGCGCCAGCATCCGCGCCCGGCGCGCGCCCATCGCCGCGAGCGCGCCACCGGCGCTCCGCCGTGGCTCGGCCCAGGCATCGAGCGCCGCGCCGAAGCGCGGGCTCGCCCAGTGGATCGCCTGCACCGTGCATCGTTCCGGGGCGGCGTCGGCGAGCGTCCCGGCGAGCGCCCCCAGGGTCTCCTCGTCGATGCCGGCGAACGGCGGGATCTCGAGCACGAACCCGATGGAGCCCGCGTTGACGTAGAGCTCGTTCCCCTCGTCGAAGGCGCGCCAGGGCAGCAGCGCATGCAGCGCCGCGGGCATCGCGGGCGGCGCCCACGGCGCGGGCGCCTCCGGGCCCTCGAACAGCTCGACCAGGCGCCCGATCACGGCACCCTCCATCCGGCCGGTTCGAGCACCGTCCGCACCCAGGCCCCCTCCCGGTAGTGCCCGTCGGCGTCGACGAAGGGCGCGATCCAGATCCGCCCGATCACCTCGGGCTCGCGGAGCGCGGCATCGGCCGCAACGGGGGCGGGGGGTGGCGGAGAGGCCGACAGTGCCTCGGCTGCGCTGGCCGCACCGGTGCCGGCCGGGAAGGGGCCCGGGGCTCCTGCGCCGGTCGAGGCGGCAGGGATCGCCGGATCCGCCGCGGGGGACAGGATGGTCGGCGCTTCCGTCGTGCCCGCAGGCGGAGCAGCTTCGACCGCCGTCACGGCCCCTTCAGTCCTTGTCTCGCCGGCCCCGGTCGCGCCCGGAGAGGGTTCTTCTCCGTCGCTCGCGATTCCACGGAACAGCCCCGCGAGCCAGCCCAGCGGATCGAAGCCGCCCCCGCACTCGCCGGCGCAGGTCCCGTCGGCCGCGGGCGGCAGGCCCGCATCGCGCGGACGATAGAGCGGTTCGCCCGGCGCCGGTTCGGCCTCCATCGTCTCGCGCGGCAGCGCCGGATCGGCCTCGGCCACGGTCGCGCACCCGGGGCCTTGCGCGAGCGGGCACTGCCAGGACTCGCCCACATGGGTGGCCGAGCAGGCGGCGAGCGTCGCAAGGGCAGCCGCGGCGAGGAGGGGTCTTGCGGGATGGATCATCGGGGGGTCTCCTGTGAGTCGGGGGGTGCGGGGCGGCGCCCGTCGAGCCGGGTGCCCTCGAGGAACACCACGGTCACGCGGGTGCCGGCATGGAGCTGGATCACCGGCTGGTACTGCTCGGCGCGCCGGATCATGTAGTCGGCGACCTTCTGCCCCGCGGTCGAGGCGCCCGCCCCGAGCCCCGCGCGGCCGATATCGCCAAGCCCGGTGTTGGAGACCGCGGCGGTGCCCGCGCCGGTCGCCACGGCTTGCGGGCTGAACGCGGCCTGCACCCCCTGGCCGACGCCCGAGACGAGGCCCGCGAGGAACGCCTTCTCCACCAGCGCCCCCTCGCGGCTGACGACCGGGCCGCGCACCCCGGTCTTGCCGGTGCCGGCGACGAAGCCCGCCACTTGCGTTTCGACCACCGTGTCCGGGTCGCGGCCGGCGCAGGTGAGCGTGCGCAGCCTTGCGTAGACCTTCTCCGAGGAGAGATCGCCGTGCGCGGCGCCCGTTACGGTGCAGCCCTCAAGGTCGACCGACATGGCCGCGCCGTCCCCGGCCGCGGTCCAGGCGGGGCCGGTGATGCGCAGCAGCACCGGGCGCGGATCGCCCTGGGAGGCGAGCCCGGCCGAGGCGTCGACGCCGGCGAGCACCACCGCTTCGGCATGCGCGCCCGCCGGGAGCCAGGTCCCGAGCGCCTTCGCGCCCGGGCCGATCGCGTCCGGAACCGCGCCCGTCTCCCCGCCGGCATCGCCCTCCAGATCGAAGCGCTCGATCATCGGCGCCGGCGCCGCCGGCAGGGCGGGCTCGGCGGCAGGGGCCGCTGCGGAGGGATTCGGCCCGGCCGGCAGGAACGGCCCGTCTCCGGCGGCGTCCCCGGGGCCCGGCGCACCGAGGCGCCGCTCGAGCTCCCCGATCGTCGCCGCGTGGGTGTCGATCACCGCGCGCGCGTTCGCCGCGTCCCGGGCGAGCCGGTCGCGAAGCCCGGCGTTCTCGTCGCGCAGCCGCCTCGCCTCGGCCTCCATCCCGCGAACCCGCGACTCGATGTCCCCGATCCGCCCCTCCGAGCGCCGGGTCCAGCTGTCCTCGGCGCTGCCCGGCCCCGCGAGCTCCGCCTCGATGCCGGTCACCGCCGCTGGCTTGCCGCCGCCGCTTAGCCCCATCCAGACCGCGAAAACGCCAAGCAGGACCGCCGCTACGCTTGAGAACAGCAGGAGCTGGCGCTGGCGGATCCGCCGCGCATCGGCGTCCGGAGCGGCGGCGGCGCTCACCGCGCCGCTCCCGAGCGCTCGACCACCACCACGCCGAGCCGTCCCCCGGAGGGACCGGTGCCGGGTCCCGCGACCCATGCCGCGACGGCGCCGGGGCCGATGGTCCCGGCGAGGGCCGCCGCATCCGGCGCGCCGCCGGCCTCGACGACATGCGCCGCGAAGCGCGGGCCCCGCCAGGTCTCGATGAGCTTCACCGCGCCGGCGCTCTGCGCACCGCCGCCCTCGATCGCATAGCCCGCCATCGGCTCGCGCCGCGCCACCGCGCGCACCAGCGCCACCAGCTCGGCGATCCGGGGGTCGCGCCCCGCCGCGTCCCCGTCCAGGGCCCCGGCCGCCGGGTTGCGGATCAGGATCTGGGCCGCGCCGTCCCACACCGGCGTCAGGGTGAGCCGGTAGGTGAAGCCCTTCTCGGTCACGATGAAGAGCGACGCGGCCTCGCCATCGTCGGCCACCCCCGCGGGCGTGAGGTAGAGATCGCCGCTCGCCGCGTCGTGCTCGACCCTGAGCCCGTCCGGGGCGCGGATCACCTTCTTCACCCGGTCGTGGCTGAGCGCGATGCGGCTCACCTCGCCGGCCGCGATCGCCGCCGCGAGCTCGCCGTGATCGACCGCGTCCAGGATCTGCATCGCCGAGGCCGGCGACGCGGCGCCCATGGATATGAGGAGTGGGGCGATGAGCGCGGCCACCGTCGCGCGCGCGCCCGGGAAGCGTGTCATGATCATTCCTCCAGTTGCTCGAAGCGCACGAGCCCGAGCCGTCCGTGGTCGATGCGAAACGCCAGGCGGTAGCGCCGGGGCTCCCGCGCAGCTTCCTCGCGTCCGATCCAGGTGACGAGCTCGCCCGCGACCTCGACGGCGAGCGCGCCGCGCTCGGCCTCGACGCTCCCGGGGTAGAACGCGCTCGCGAGATCGCGGCGCGCCATGCGCTCGGCCTCCGCCGCCACCCAGGCGCCGATCGCGCCGCGGGCCGAGGCGTGGCTCATCCGCGCCGCGGCCTCGCGCACGTGGCCCGCGTTCTCCGGGGTGAGCGTCAGCAGCGTCACCGCGGCGGTGCGCGCCGCGTCCTCGAGATAGCGCCGCCCGGCCCAGCTCCCGCCCACCTCCCAGGCCGGACCCGACACCGCGGGCACGAGCACCGTCATCCCCTCGCGAAGCCCGAGCCCGAGGCTCAAGGCGAAGTTCGCCGCCATCGACACCGCGAGCAGCAGGGCGAGCGCGACCCGCGCGTCGCGCACCCGCCGCGCGCCGGTCTCCATCAGGGCGCGCTTCACCGCCGCCTCACCCGGCGAACCGCCGCAGATGGCTCGGCGGCGTCGCGCGGAGCCGGAGCGCGAAGTCGGGCAGGAACCAGTAGAGCGCGTAGTGCGCGATGTTGGCCCCGCCGCCGCGCTTGACCCGGCGCAGGAGCAGCCAGCCCCCGACCCCTGCGAGGAGCCCCGGCACGAACTCGTTGGCGGCGAGCCCCAGCACCGCCGGGCCCATCAGCGCCGCCGCCTCGTCCATGGTCCAGAACAGCCACCGCTCGGGGTCGTCGAGACGCCGCGGGATGGCGTGGCGCACCGTGGAGCTCACCGCCGCCCCTCACACGATCGCCGTGCCGACCAGGCCGGTCACGATGCCGGTGCCGGCGCCGGCCGCGATCCCGACGCCGACCGCTCCGAGGAGCTGGATGGCGTTGAAGCGAAGCACCGAGCCGATGAGCGCAGCGCCGACGGCGAGCGCCGCGGCGAGCTGCCCGCCGGTGCCCGAGACCATGTCGGTCACGGTGCCGAGCGGCCCCGAGAAGGTGGTATCCGACGCGGCCTGCGCCGCCTCGATGCCGGCAAGGCCCGCGAGCGCGAGCCACGCCACGGCCGCCACGGCCGGCACCACGGCCGGCGCCGCGCGCCGCATCGCGGCCCCGCCGTTCCGGACCGCGGCCGCGCCCCTCACGGCGACGCTCCTTCGAGCACGCTGCCGTCGTCGGAGGTCGACGCCCGCCGGCGCTTCGCCGCCCAGGCGTCGAGGTCGTCGCGCGTGTAGCGCACCCGCCCGCCGAAGCGGTGGAACACCGGGCCCTCGCCCGAGACCCGGTAGCGGTCGAGCGTGCGCGCGCTCAGGCCCAGGTACTCCGCCGCCTCGCGCGTCGACAGATAGTGTCGTTCCCCGTTCATCGTCGTCTCCTCACGGTTCCGGGCCGGTCGCCGGCCCTGGCCAGTCCGCTCCGGGCCGCGCAAGGCATGCGCTCCGGTGCGGTCCGGCAGCCATTGGAACGAAGGAGACGCCCGCGCGGCAGGGGAGCATTTTTGCTTTTCCCGAATCTGTCCCCCCCTTGCGGCGCGCAAGATCTCCGGCCGACAACCGCCACGGCGCGACTGCCGGCGCCGAACGCCGCCGCGGGCCGCCGTACGTGCCGGCGGCGAACAGGGAGAAAAAAATGTGCCGAATTGCCGCCGGGGCGCCGTTCAGGGCTCCGGGCAGCGGCCAGCGGGCCGCGAAACCGCGCGCGCGGGCACACCGTGCGGTCCACGCGGATCGGGGAGACGGTGCCGGGGAAGGGGCGGGCGGCAGCTCCGCCCGCAAGGCGAAGGCGTGCCTCTCAGGGCTGCGCCGCGAGCTTCAGGTAGCCCTCGTCGACGAGGTAGCTCGCCCGGGCGAGGCAGTAACGGACCCGCTTGCGAAACTTGTTGTTCTCATCCCACACGCCCGCGAGCGCCTCCTCGCCCCACAGCGCCGCGGCGATCTCGGGCTGCGACCGGCCGGCCCGCTCGAGGTCGAGCGCTTGCAGCAGTTCGCGATCCCTGGCCCCCGACCCCGCCCCGTCGGAGGGGCCGGTGCGCGGAGCAGCCTCCACAAGTCGCCGCTCCGCGCATGGCGCGACGCCACTCCCGGATCGGGCCAGTTCCGCACCTCGATGCTGTCGCGCAGCGGGTCGAACGCCGAGCCCTCGGCGAGCCGCACCTGCTGCGCCCGCCCGCCGCGCTCGAGCTTGAGAATGAGCGGCCCCCCGGCGAGCCGCAAGCCCGCCAGCGCCGTGCCGGCAGCGCGCGCGAGCCCCGCCAACGTGTACCCGTCGACCCGCACCGGCACGACGTCGAGCATCGGCGCCACCGACCAGAACGGCGAGGCCGGTCCGTCCTCGGCGAAGGGGTCCTCCCATCCGTAGAGCCCGAAGCGCCCGAGCCCGCGCTCCGGCGCCGACTGCCGGCGAAGCGCGAAGGGGGCGTCCTCGAACACCGGCGCCTCATCGGGGCGCGTCTCGAATGCGTCCCCGAACTCGGAGTTTCGCCTCAGGAACAGCCAGCCCCGCGCACCGCCGCCCTTTGCCATGGCGCCACCGCTCCCCCGCCAGAAGCCGTCCGACACCGGCCCGCTCAGCGCCGGGGCATCGGGCCGAGCCCGATCCGATCCCCGCCGCGGCCCGTGCACGGCGCCCGGGGCTCACCGGAGCCGGCGGCGCGGGCGGCGCCCCGGCGACCGCGAGGCCCGGCCGCGCGGCCGAACCGGGTCGTGTGCCGCACCGCGCGCCCCTACCAGCGCATCGACGCCCGCAGCACCAGCGCGTGCTCGGGCGCGTCGTCGTTGGCGGGCTCGCGCCGGCTCGCCTCGGTGGTGAAGGTGAGCCCGCCGCCGAGGCGATAGCCGTAGCCCGCGCGCCAGATGCGCGCGTCCTCGCCGAGCTCGCCTTCGACGCGCCACTCCGCCGCCTGCCCGAGGCGCAGCCGCTGGCCGAGACGCAAGGTCTCGCGCTCGCCCGCCTGCGACCAGCCCGCATAGGGCGTCGCCACCCCGCGCCCGTCGAGCACGGAGAGCCCGTAGCCCAGCTCCGCATCGAGCCGGCGCTCGGGCTCGAACGCGCCGTCGCTCGCGAGCCCCGAGGCGTCGCGCAGCCCCCACAGCCGCTCCGTCCCGCTCGACGCCGCGCCCCACGTCGGCCGGAGCGTCAGCGAGAGACCCCGTCCCGAGGCCCCCGGGTCGATGCGCACCGACCCGCTCGCGCCCCACTCGCGGTAGTCCTCGTCCTCGTGCGCGATGAGGGTACGCACCGTGCCCTCGACCGCGATGCCGTTCGCCTGGTAGCGCAAGCCCGCGCCCACCTCGACCCCGGTCCCGGTCTCGGCGTCCCCGCCGTCATGGCGAAGCCCCACTTCCAGGCGCGGCGTCAGCGTGCCGCCGCCCGCCTCGAAGCTCCGCGAGCCGTCGAGGATGAGCCGCAGGCGGCTCGCGTCCGACTGCGACGCCGCCATGCCGCCGGTCGCATCGGAGGTCGTGCGCAGCACCATCGCGTCGGTGCGGATGGCAAGCTCGAAGCCGCCCGTCTCCTCGGGCGCGAGCACCGTGCCCCGCAAGCCCACCGCGCCCATGCGCAGGCCGATGTCGGTGCTGTAGCGCTTCTGCGCATCGCCCCGCTCCTCGGTCAGCGTCAGCGTCCCGGTCCCGTAGCCGAGCAGGCCCCACGCGCTCACCCGCTCGCTCAACGCCAGCCGCGCATAGGGGAAGATGCCCGTGAGACGGCTCTCGACGTCGCCGCCCTCGAGGTCGGACTCCGCGTCGGCCGTGAACGCATAGCCGCCCGTCCCCTCGCTCAGGGCCACCGCCGCGCCCGCGAGCCAGCGCCCACGCCCGACGTCCGCCCCCAGCATCGCCGTGGTCACCGCGCCGTCGAGGCGCACCTCGTCGACCTCGGCGTCGAAGCCGCCCGTCGCCACCCGGCCCCAGGCGACCACCGCCGCGGCGCCGTCCTCGCCGCCGGCGGCGAGATGGAACGAGCTCCCGAGCAGGAGCTCGCGCCCGGTCATCGTGCGCGCGTCCGCCCCGGCGCCGTCGCGCATCCAGCCGTCACCGGTCCAGGCGCCGGCCTGCGGCCGGTCCCGCGCGCCGTCGGCCGGGTCCGCCGGATCCGCGAAGCGGTCCGCCAGCGCCGTCAGCGTCTTCCGCGCCGCCCGCTCGTCGCCGGCAAGCGCCAGGTCCGCGCCCTCTGCATCCCCGGCCTCGCCGTCGAGGCTCAGCCGCTGGCCGCCCAGCGTGAGGTGCGAGGCGCCCGGCGCCTCGAAGCGCGCCGTCACCGCGTCCACCACCTGCGAGCCCACCGTGCGACCGAAGCGCACCAGCCACGCCGACGGCATCGGGTCCGAGTTCTCGATCGTGCCCACCGCCTCGCCGTCCGCGATGACCGCTCCCGTCGGGTTCGACAGCAGCAGCCGGAACGTCTCCCCGCCGTCGTCCACCGCATCGTCGAGCAGCGCGACGCTCACCGTCTTCGACCTCTCGCCCACAGCGAAGGCGAGCGTCCCCAAGGCCGCCTCGTAGTCCTCGCCCGCCGTCGCGCTCCCGTTGGCCGTCGCCCAGTCCACCGTCACCTCGCCCGACGCCGCCCGGTCGAGCGTCACCGCGAACTCGATACTCCCGTCCGATTCGTTCGCCGTCGCGTCCGCCACCGAGAGCGCCGCCGGGCCCGGCACCTTCGCCACCGGCGAGTTCGACAACCGCCGCCCGTCGGCGGTGCAGATCGCGCCGTCGACATCGCACTCCCGGCCGCCGTCCAGGTGAATCTCGATCTCGTGCTCCGACGTCGGGCGCACCGTGATCTCGCGCAGGTCCTGGCGCCCATCCACGCGCCTGGCCCCGGTCACCTCGCCGGCAAGCACGCCGAACGCCGCGTCGCGGAGCGCGGCGAAGCCGATCTTCACGTCCTCGCTGAACCGCACCCGGAAGGTGAACGCGCTCGACCCGTCATGCTCCGACGGCATGTCCACGTAGACCGCCGTCAGCGGCGTCTGCGCGGGCGTCGCCGTCTCCGCCGCCCGCACCGTGAACGAGACGCTCCGCGTGCCGAGCACCGCGCCCCCGAGGTTCTTCTCCGCATGGGCCGTCGCCGTCAGGGTGTAGCCCCCCTCCGGCAGCGGCGCGCCGGCGATCGCGGTCTCGCCGCCGTCGCCGTAGAGCGAGTAGGGCGCCCAGCTCTCGGTGCGCGTCACGTCCGGGTCCCCGCCCGGCCGGTCGAGCGCGAAGCCGACGCTGCCCACCGTCTCGCCCGCGGCGATCGCGGCCACGATGCCGTAGTTGCCGCCGGAGGCGTCCGACAGCGTCAGCTCCATCCCGTCGGTGAGTGCCGTGCGCTGTCCGCCCGCGCCGAGGTCCACCAGCTCGAAGCCGGCCAGCACCGGCGCCGCGGGCGGCCCCGCGATGCTCGCCTGCGGCGCGCTCCCGAGCGCGCGCCCGTCGGCGGTGCAGAGCGCCCCTTCCTCGGCGCACCCACGGCCCGCCGCCAGCGCGACCGTCACCGCCGCGCGCGAGGCCGGCGCGATGGTCACCTCCCACGTCCCCGGCGCGCCCTCGATGCGCGCCGCCGCGCTCACCGTGGCGTTGCCGACGACCAGCCCATGCGCGGCGAAGGCGTCTTCACCGATCGTCACCGGCTCGCTGAACACGACCCGGAACGTGACCGTCCCCGACCCGGCGTGACTCTCCGGCACGTCCTCGAACGCCGCGCTGAGCGGCTCGGCCGGCGTCTCCGGCTCCGCCTCGCCCACCGTGAACGCGACGCTCAGCGTCTCGAGCGCCTCGCCCTTGCCGCCGTCCTCCGACCAGGCCGTCGCCGCCAGCGTGTACGCGCCGTCGCCAAGCGCCGCGCCGTGCTCGTTGCCGCCGCTGTCGCCGTAGAGCGAATACGGCGCCCAGCTCTCGGTCTGTCCCACATCCTCTTCCAGCGCCGAGCCCGACAGCGCGAACGTCACGCTCTCGACGTCGTCGTCCGCCGCCACCTCGGCGCGGAAGCCGTACACCTTCGCCGGATCGATACCGGTCAGCGTCGCGCCGTCGGCGAGCGCGCCCGCGTCGGCGTGCGCCGTCGCATCCACCAGCACGAAGCCGGCGAGCACCGAGCGCGCCACCGTGAACTCGACGCTCAGCGAGCCGAGCTCGGCGCCTCCGCCGCCCGGCTCCGCATAAGCCGTCGCCGTCAGGGTGTAGGACCCCACCGGCAGCGCCGCGCCCGCGCCGGTCCCGTCCGCCGCGCCGCGAAGCAGCCAGGGCGCCGCGTCGTCCGTCCGCGCCGCCGCATCGTCCTCGCCGGGACCCGCGAGCGCGAGCCGCACGCTGCCCACCCCGGCCTCCGCCGCGGTCTCCACCCGGAGGTCGTACGAACCGCCCGCCGGATCCTTCAGGCGCACCGTCGCACCGTCGCCGACCGGCCCGAGGTCCGTCCCCGACTCCGCGTCCACCAGCACGAACCCGGCGAGCACCGGGGCCCCGTGCAGCGGCCCCCGCCCGGGGACCGCCATCAACAGACCGTGGCCAAGCCGACGCCCGTCCGCCGTGCAGATCGCCCCGGCCTCGTCGCACGGGCGCCCGCCGCGCAGCGCGACCGTCACGTCCGCGCCCGAATCCGGCGCCACCGTCACCACCCACGCCCCGGGCTCGCCCGCCACCCGCGACGCCGCGCTCACCGTGCCGCCCGTCACCGCCAGCGCATGCGCGCGGAACGCCGCCTCCGTCACCGTGACCGCCTCGCTGAACACGAGCCGGAACGCGAACGGCTCCGACCCCTCGCCGCGCTCCGGCAGCCCGTCGGTGCGTACCGTGAGCGCACCGCCCGCGTTCGCCTGCGCCGCCGTCGGCGTCGACGCGCCGGCCAGGTGCGACCAACCGCCCGCACCCGCGCGATTGCGCGCGCGCACCCGGTAGAAGCGCTGGCTGCCCGGCTCGAGGTCGCGGTGCACATGCGCCGTGGCCGCACTGGCGGTGTACCCCACCAGCGCCTGCCACTCCCGCCCGTCCTCCGAGACCTCGATGCCGTAGCCCAGGATGCGCGCCCCATGGTTCGCCGGCGCCCGCCAGGCGAGCCGGATCGCCGTCGCGGACTCCGCCTCCGCCGTCAATCCCGAGGGCCGCCCCGGCGTCGCCGCCAGCACCGCCTCGCGCCACGGACCCACCGTGAGCGCATCCCCGTCATAGGCCCGCACCCGCACCGTCAGCCCCTGCGCCAGCGTCTCCTCCGACGGCGCCCCCACCGGCACCGTGTAGCTCGTCTCCGTCACCCGCTGCTCGCGCGACGACATCTCGCCGTTCTCCGTGTGCACGCGCCCGTACGCCTCCGAGCCCCAGCGCCACTGCACCTGGTAGGCCCCGGCGCCCGCCACCGCGTCCCAGTGCACCACCGGGCGGCTCCGCTCGTTCATGGCGACCTGCGGGCGCCCCACCGCCGCCAGCGCCTGCGTCGCCGTCAGCCGCAGCTTCACCAGGCGGCCCCACGACAACAGCCGCTGCCACGACAGCTGTCCGGGCTTCTGCGTGTACACGTCGTGGCGCAGCGTGGCGTCGAACGGCGCGGCCAGCATCGCGTCGACGTTCTCCGGCCCGCTCAGCTCGATCGCCTGCCACTCCCCCGCATCGCCGCCGCCCGCGCACGTCCATGTGTACCCCTCCGGCGACGCACCCACCTCAAGCGGCCCGAAGTGCCGCGGCCCGTCCACGATCGACGGCCCTTGCAGCACCAGCTCCTTCGCGCCCGCGCACGCCCCCGGGCGCACCCGGAACGTCGCCCGGCCGCCCATCGCGAGCGTCAGCGCCGGCTCGGCGTCCGCCGCCCCGTCGCCGTTGGCGTCGACCTCCACGCCCCGCCCCGGCCCGGGCCCGCCCCGGCGGATGTCGGGCAGCGTGACCGCGAGCTTCCAGCGCTCCTCCGGCGAGCCGAAGCCCGCCCGCACGTCCGCCGTCACCGTGAACGTCGTCTGCGCGGGAAGGTCCTCGAAGGTCGCCGCCACGCTCGTGCCCGCGGCCGCCACCGCCCGCGCCGCCACCGTCTCGCCGCCGGCGGTCCGCGCCGGCCCGCCGTCCTCGTCGAGCAGCCGCACGTGCACCTCGCGCCCCGGCGCCGGGTTGGCGAGCTCCACCGTCGCCGTGACCGAATGGCTCGACGCCCGCGCATCGTCCGGGTTCGCGAAGTGCTGCGCCGGCTCCGTGTCGAGGCGCTTCAGCGCCATCGGCGCGAGCCGCGCCTCCGGCGACGGGTTGCCCGCCCCGTGGTCGGTGTTGACGGCCCGCACCCGGTAGAGCCGGTCCGCCAGGTTCTCCACCCCGTCGTCCGACCAGCGCCGCGCCGGCGTCCCGGTGTTCTCCTCGACCACGCTCCAGCTCCCGCCGCCGTCGGTCGAGACCTCGACCCGGTAGCCCCACAGCGGCGAGTCGCCGGTGCCGTCCGGCGCGCTCCACGCGAGCTCCGCGCGGTCCGCCCGCACCGACGTCACCGACAGGCTCTCCGGCGCCGCCGGCGCTCCCTCGGCCGGACCGAACGGCTCCACGCACTTCTCCTGCGTCGGATTGCCCTCCAGATCGCGAAGCTCCAGCACGGCCAGCCGGTTGACCAGGTTCACCGCCATCACCTCCACGCAGACCTCCGGATCCTCGTCGGCGTCGACGGACAGGCCCCAGCTCCTGCGCGGCGGCTCCCCCTCGGGCACCGAGCCCACATAGGCCCAGTGCGACCGCCAGCCGCCCGACCGGTCGCCGTAGCGGTAGGCGTAGCGCAGCACCGGCGCGCCGCCGTCATCGGCCGGCGGGTCCCAGCGGAACCGCACCTCGTTCTCGGTCTCCGCCGTCACCGCAAGGTTCAGCGGCGGGTCCGGCGGGACCGCCGGTGAGTTCACCCGGCTGTACTGGAAGGGACCGTAGGCGCCGTGGGTCACCACCGCGTCCTGGCCGAAGGGGCCCTTGAGGGTCTGTGTCCCCGTCAGCGTCACGGCGTCGGCGGGCACCTGCACCCCGTCGTGGTCCTCGTCGCCCGCCTGCACCGCGTAAGTGAATGTCAGCGTCTTCTGGCGCACATCATAGAGGTTGACCTCCCGCTCGGTCCCGCCGACGAGCAGCTTGAGAAACACAAACCCGGTACTCCCGCTGGATGTCACCGGTCTGCTGAACGTCACCTGCACATCGATGTTCTCTCCGGTTTCGTAGTACCCGCGGTCGGGCAGGTCCGACCCAATATCGATGCCGGTGATGTACGGCGGGGGCGGCGGGGTGTTGACCAGGCTTTGAGCGAAGGGGCCGAAGGCGCCGTGCGTCAGCACCGCATCCTGGTCGTCCCGGTCCTTGAGGGTCTGTGTCCCCGTCAGCGTCAGGGCGTTGGCGGGCACCTGCACCCCGTCGTGGTCCTCGTCGTCCGCCTGCACCGTGTAACTGAATGTCAGCGTCTTCTGGCGCACATCATAGAGGTTGACCTCCCGCTCGGTCCCGCCGACGAGCAGCTTGAGAAACACAAACCCGGTACTCCCGCTGGATGTCACCGCTCTGCTGAACGTCACCCGCACATCGATGTTGTCTCCGGTTTCGTAGTACCCGCGGTCGGGCAGGTCCGACCCAATATCGATGCCGGTGATGTACGGCGGGGGCGGCGGGGCGTTGACCAGGCTTCCGGCGAAGGGGCCGAAGGCGCCGTGCGTCAGCACCGCGTCCTGGCCGTACTCGTCCTTGAACGTCGCGTTCGCATCCACCGTCAGCATACCCGCCGGCACGCTCACGCCGTCGCCGTCTTCGTGACCTGCCTCGACTTGGTACAGGAACTCGGGCGTCGCCGTGAGCTGCGCCGCCGCATCAGTGGCAAACACCTCGGTTTCTCCAACGAGGAGCTTGAGATATACGGCCCCTCCGCCCCCGCCCGCGATAACCGGCGCGGTGAACGCCACCTCGAACAATACGATATCGCCGGTCTCGAAGTACCCGCGGGCCGGCACATCCGTCGCCAACCTCATACTGGTGATTTGCGGGGGATCGGGCAGGGCGTTGACGAGGTGGCCCGGGAACTCGTACCCGCCGTGCGTCAGCACCGCGTCCTGGCCGTAGGGGCCCTTGAGGGTCGTCGCCCCGATCAGCGTCAGGGAGCCCGCGGGCACGCTCACGCCGTCGGTGTCGGTGAACTGTGCAGCCAGCGGAGTCGCAAACGAGAGCTCTCTTGTCCCGCTGCCCCCGGCGTAGAGGACTTGAAACGAGCCACTCCCGAACCGAACCGAGAGCACCAGGTCATCGTCATCGCCGCTCAGCGTCACCGGTTCGCTGAACGTGACCCGGAATTCCATGGTGTCGCCGGCCGTATGCAAATAGAACCCGCGGTCGGGCACCTCCGACACGACCTCGATGTTGGTGATTTCGGGCGGAGGCGGGTTGACGGGGTGATCCGCGAACTCGAACGCCTCGTGCGTCAGCTCCGCGTCCGCGTCGTCGGAGTCCTTGAGCGTCCCTCCCGCGGGCAGGGTGAGCGCGTTCGCGGGCACCGCGATGCCATCGCTATCGACGTCGTCCCCCTGGATCTGGTAGGTGAACTTGAGCTTGCTGATGAGGCTATTCGTGAACAGGGCCTGCGCCGTCCTCTCCTTGTCGCCGACCAGGAGCTTGAGCGACGCGATGCCGCCGAAGGGCGTCCCGATCACATCCCGGTTGAACTTCACCTCCACCGTGATGAAATCGAGGGTCCTGTGGAACCCGGGAAACGACCCGATTCCGGTCGGGTCCGTCACGATGTCGATGCTCTCGATGACCGCCTTCCGCCGGGGCGTCGCCGAAACCTCGCTGGAGTACATGTTGGCCCCGTAGTCGTTTCGCGCCCGAAGCTGGAACGTGTGCTCCACGCCCACTTCGAGCCCGGTGAACCTGCCGCTCCGCGCGCTTCCGCCGCCGGGAACGGTCGTCCAGGCTCCGTAGCTCCCGTTCCCGACCTTGTAGCGGGCCTCGTACCGATGGATGCCCCGCTGGGCAGCGTTGCCGCCGCCGTTGGTCGCCGGCGCATTCCAGGTCAAGGAGACGTTCTCGGCATCCGCCTCAGCGCGGAACATGCGCGGCGCCGAGGGCGCGCGCGTCAACAGCTGTACGGATATCGAATCGCCGTCGCTCCAGCTTCTCGTGGTATCAGACCATTCGAAGTTCAGGTTGGCCGTACGACGGGAGGGGAGGTCCCGAGTCGCGAAATCGAGGCGGTAGGTCGTGCCCCCTTGTACGATCCGCAAGCTAAGGTCTTCGATATAGGTGGAGACGGCGGCGTCGGTCTGGACGGAGCCGAAGCCGGGAACAATGGCAAAACCGATGCGCTCTCCGAGTTCCACCAGGTTAACGATTGTGTGATTCACCCCCTTGAACGTGAAGGTGGGGTCGGACAGCGAACCAAAAGCACCCTCTCCATACCCTTCGAGGTCACCGCCGCTGCTGGTCCCCACCGTCATGGTGCCCGACCACACCTCGGTGGACGAATTGCTCTGCGCCTGGGCCGGGGCGGCGAAGGCGACGGCCAGGGCGAGCCCGGCCGCGCACAGCGCCGCCCCCGCCGCCAGCACACGGCGCAACGGCCGGGGCGACAGCCGGCCGCGCGGACGGTCTGCGGATCGGGAAGTGCGGGAGTGCCGCGCCCCGGCGGGCGCGACGGAAGCGGTCTCGGAAGCGAGCGGTAGCAAACTCCCGTCGCACCGCGCGGACGCGATCCGCAGTCCGGACGCACTCCTTTGGACTTCCGCGCTATCACGGTCCCGGGCGGGACCTCCTCCCTGACTGACGCCGCGCCAGACACGGGGGGCCGGTCGCGGTCCCGGGCACGCGATCGAGGTCCACGCGCGCCACCAACTCCTCGCGGCGCGGCCGAACCACCCCGCCAGAGCGAACGCAGCGCCCGGCACGCCCCGGCGCCGGCTGTCGCCGCCCCCGGAAGCCCTTGTTATTAGTGCTCTTCTTGCACGAACGCTCCCGCAGCCCATGCTCCTCCCCCTCATCGCGTGCCCGGCGCCTGCCTGGGCGATTGACTCGCGATAACTACTGTTATCGCGAGTCAAATCCCGGGCCGTGTTCCACGGACCCGGAGAGGTTGCGATGCTTGTGGAGAGCCTGAACGGCCCGGCGCCGACGAGCGCCAGGCGCACCGAGCACGACCCGCTCGACGCCTGCGCCATGGCCGCGCGCGGGGCGCTGAGCGGCAACACCGAGCGGGCGATGCGCTCGGACCTCGCCATCTACGCCGCCTGGTGCGACGAACGCGAGCTGCCGGCGCTGCCCGCGAGCGCCGAGACCATCGCCGCCTTCGTCGACGCCATGGCGAAGCTCCGCGCGCCCGCCACGGTGCGCCGCTACGTCGCCAGCATCGCCGCCGCGCACCGGGCGCTCGGGTTGGGAAAGACAGCGAGAGCTGAGCCTGTGAGACGCGCGCTACAGCGCATGCACCGGAGAAAGGGCCGGCGTCAGGACCAGGCCAAGGGGCTCACCGGAGCGCTGCGCCAGCGCCTGCTGGACGCGACGGGCGAGGGCCTGATCGACGCGCGCAACCGCGCGCTGCTCGCCGTGGCCTACGACACGCTGCTGCGCCGGGGCGAGCTGGTGGCGCTGCAAGTATCGGATATCGTTGAGGAAGTCGACGGCGCGGCGACCGTGCTGGTGGGCCGCTCCAAGGCCGACCCCGAGGGCCGGGGGGCGACGGTGTACCTCGCGCGCGACAGCGTCGCGCTGGTGCGCGAATGGCTCGAGCGCAGCGGCGTCTCCCACGGCAGGCTGTTCCGCTCGCTCGCCCGGGGCGCGGTCGGCGAGGGGCTGGACGCGAGCCAGGTGCCGCGCATCTTCAAGGCGATGGCCGAGCGCGCCGGACTGCCGGTCGAGGTCGTCGCGCGCATCTCCGGGCACAGCACCCGGGTGGGTGCGGCGCAGGACATGGTCGCGGGCGGCATCGGCATGGCGGCCATCCTGCACGCCGGACGATGGAAGACCACGGCGATGGTGAACCGCTACGGCGAGGGGCTGCTCGCGCGGCGAAGCGGGGCGGCGCAGCTCGCGCGTCTGCAGCATCGCGAGTAGGGGCGCGGTGGCGTATCATGGGGCGTACCCCTGCCGCCGTCCGCCGCTGTCCCGACCGACAAGAATCGTGCCAGGGGCGGTTTTCCACAGAATGTTATCGCGAGTCAATTTGGCCGCCCGGCGTGCGGGCGGCATCGGGGCGCAGGTGGCGCGAGCGGCGCGGGGCGGGCCCCCCGGGGGGAAGAAACACCCGGCGAACCAACGGGTTGAATTGCGTTGCGGCACGGCCTAGGATTCGCGGGGTCGTGACTGCGGGGCTGCGGGCCGGCGGTCGAAACCGCTGGAATTGACCATTTGACTCGCGATAACAGTAGTTATCGCGAGTCAATCGGCGCCAGCGGGCACCGGACGACCGGTCGAACCGCCCCCCATTCGCGGCCTGCGCGAACCCCGTCCAGCCCCCTTGAGCCGTCCCCGGAATCCCTCCGCCACGGAGCTGGCGCGAGGCGGAATCCGGCCGGGGAATCGCGCGCCGGCCGCGCCATCGACACGCGCCCCGCCTCCCGACTCGAATGCGTGCAACGCCGCCGCGCGCGCCGTCCGCCCGCTGCGACCCGCGATGCCCTCGAAGCTCCATGCTCCGCCCCCGCGGCCTTCGAAGCCGCACTGCCTCGTTCAGGGGCGCATTGATTAACGGCACGGCGCCGAGAATGAAAATGCCGTCCGCATCCGAATGCATGTCCCGGCGGTATGAGCCCGCGCGCGGCAGGCCCCGACGCAGGCGTCCCGGCCGCCACCGTTGTCGCATTCGCACCAGAAACCTCTTGGGAACGACGCGCGCCGGCGAGCGTCCAATGCTCAGACGGTCTTCAATTTACGGGCCGACCCCCACATGTAGCAGTAGAGACGCGGCCGGCCGCCCCACGTGAAGGCAACGGCGCAATGTTCGACAAGCGAACCGATCTCGTCCGATTCCTCGGCGTCGCCGAGGCGGGGAAGATCGGATTGGCGGCCGACCGGCTCTCGATGACCCAGCCCGCCCTGACCCGCGTCATCGCACGGCTCGAGCGCCGGCTCGGCGCCCGGCTCTTCGAACGCACGCCCAAGGGAGTGCGCCTCACCGCGCTCGGCGCCACCTTGGTCGAGCCCGCACGACGCGTTCTGCGCGAGATCGAGACCGCGCAAGGCCGGGTCGACGCCACCCGCTCCGGGCGCGCCGGGCGCTTCCGC
This sequence comes from Gammaproteobacteria bacterium, assembly GCA_965223775.1. Classification (GTDB taxonomy): domain Bacteria; phylum Pseudomonadota; class Gammaproteobacteria; order HK1; family HK1; genus JAJDXW01. The sequence goes on from OZ245021.1 coordinate 2,319,223, forward strand.
GTGACCGCCAACCCGACCTGGAGCGAGGCCGTCCTGCCGCGCGCCATCGCCCGGTTCCACGAGCGGTTCCCCGCCGTCGAGCTCGACCTCGAGACCGCCACCCGCGTCGAGGGGCTGCGCCTGCTCGCGGAGGGCCGGAGCGATCTCCACTGCGGCGGAATCGACCGCGGCGAAGCGCTGCCCGCGTATCTGCGCCGCGAGCGCTTTCTCGACATGACCGCGGGCATCGTCGCCTGGCGCGACCATCCGCTGCTCGCGCGCGAGATCACCGACGACGACCTCGCGAGGAGCCCCTGGATCGACTACGACGCGCCCGCGATGGCGGCGCCGGGCGAACGCCGGCCGTCGCTGGCCGATCTCCTCGAACACCTCTACCAGAGCACGCACACGCGCGTGCAGACCGTCATCCGGACCGGCTCCGCCGGACTGTTCCTCATGGCGAGCGGCCCCTACCTCGCCTGGCTCTCGCTCACCTTCCTCGAACGCCTCCCCGGCGCGTTCCTGCAACCGCTGCCGGTCGAATTCGGGCGCTACCGCTACCGCTCGGGCTTCGTCGCCCGGCGCTCGGCCGAAGACCTGGCGCCGTTCCGGCGCTTCGAGGCGATCGTGCGCGAGACCGCGCTCGGACGGCAGACCTGAGCGCTGCGCCGCTTGGTCCGGCTCGCCTCCGGAGCATCCGATCGCCCGCCGCGATGTCCCCTCATCGCGGGGCACGGACCGGAACCGCCCCACGCCCGTCTTGCGGGCACCCGGTCCCGACGGTGGCGCTACCATAGGATGCGGCCGATCACTCGATCCGTTGCGCGACGTCCGCGGAGACGGCAACCTGACAAGCGGCTCCGCATCGAGCGAAGCCATCGGGATCGCACTTCAAGGGGAGGAATTCATGAACAGGTCAGACCTCGGCTCCAAGGTGGACTCGCAGCTTTCCCTGAACAAAGGGACCGCGGACCAGTTGGTCAGCGCCGTCTTCTCCACCATCTCCGAGACGCTTGCCAGGGAGGAGAGCGTCGCCATCGCCGGGTTCGGCACGTTCTCCACACACCGGCGCGCGGCCCGCAAGGGGCGCAACCCGCGTACCGCCGAGAGCATCGACATCGCCCCCTCCATCGCGCCGTCGTTCAAGCCCGGCAAGCCGCTCCGAGACGCCGTCAATGGCCGCAAGGCGTGAGGCCGCGCTCAGGATGCGGACAGCGTTGGGGACAGAGCGCTTGAACCGCTTCCACGACACTCCCGCGGAACGCGGCCGCGTCGCCAGCCGTGCGCCACGATGCGCCCCACTCGAACCGACCCCGCATCCGACCCGCTTGGTGAACGTCCCAGCTCCCGACTCCCGTCCGCGACCGCATACCCCTCGGAATGCCCCGAGACTCGAGGATTGTCGGAGACCGCCTGGCTGGCCTCCGCAATCCCAAACAACGTTCGATGCAGAAACGAGATGTCGGGAAATCTGCGATTCGCCACTCGTGCGAACGTATGCGCAGTCACGCGCCGAGCTTGAATCTCCTCGCGCGCGGGCACCTTACACAGCCCGATGCGAATTTTCTCCTGCGACAACGCTGCGCACGCGTGCGCACGCCAAGTACCCGAGCCGCTACCCGCCCGCTTACGGCCACAGTCCCTCACGAGCCCAAGCGCCGCGACCGGACCTCCGGCAAGAAATCTTCGGCACGTGCGACGATTTGCCCCACGAGCCTCGAATACGCGCCCCGTAGCTTTCGACGCAGAGGAGTCGTCCGGAATGTTGGGATGCGTCGCGCGCGCGAACATCTGCGTAGTCACGCCGAGAAACTGCATGTCCCCCGCGGCCTTACTCCTCATATTGCCGTGTGTAAATCGTCCCGCGCGATGACGGTTGGAGCAATGTCGATCGTGAATTCGCTCGCCAGCGTTGCTGTACCCGAATGTTGCATAAATCTCTTGTGAGAAAACTCGACCGTACCTTGAATGCAGGGCTCTTCGAGTCCATCGGTGCGTGTGCGTCATCCTCACACGAATGAAGATGACCCACACGCCGCACAGACGCCTTTCGCGTCGTTGCGCACACCGGGAAGAACTCGGTACTCGCAGCACGAGGCGATGACGCAGGATGCTCGGCGTATGCAAATTGCGGCGAGATGTTATGCAACTGGCGAGTGTAGTAGTGGCCAGCACGAGGAGTCCTGCGAGGCAGGAAAGCTGCGGTCGATAGATCATGGGTCCTTCACTCTTGAAATCCATGATCAGATGTCTGTGTGATCGGCCGTCTAACGTTTGGCTTAGCGGCGGCACGCGACCGACGTCCGTTGCAACCGGGCTGTTAGACGGCGCCGTTGGCACGAAGATTTTCCAGTTCAGCGCGGAGTGATTCCTCCAGTTCCCGAATGCTGCTATATACGAGGCACCTCTGGCCGCGAACATCAAACTTGAGATAATCCGTGCTCTGGCTTAGAAGAACTACGGGGACCCCACATCCCCATGCGTAACCGACTTCGAGATAAACGTTCGGATTTGCGTCAGTCAGGTCAGCAACAACAAGAGAAGACGTTCGGATCCGGTCTTGAACCCATTGCATCACATCGCCTACAAACGTCGCAAGGTCTGCTCTCTCGCACAAGAAGCCTGCCTCTCGGACTGGATGTTGAATGCCGTAATAGTAGGTGTCATCCAGTTCACTCCTGAACGGCATAGCAACGAAGACGTGAGATTTCGCGTCTGAGGCATAGCCTGCGGCACGGAGACGTTCGTCCGTGTCCTTCCGGAGTGTCGTCGAGGTCGTGCAGGATGCCTTGCCCGGATAAAGCTCTTCAAGTAGAGGCAACAACCGTACTACTCGGCCTGGATCTCGCTCGATGATGGTGATTCTCTCAAGCGATCTTGGTACGTCATTGCTCCCGATTGCATCGAGGAAACCTGCCACTTCCGCCTCGAATGCTTCAATTTCATCTAGACCATAACCAGCCCCATGAATTGTCGCAGCAACATGTCGTACCTCAGGTGCGGCGCCTTCCAAGGAGGAGAGAACACGGCGCGCGAACTCTCGGATCTGCCGGTATCCGAACTTATAGAGGTCGACGACGCCGACAAAGAGGACGTTCTTCGCTGAGATCGCCGAATTCGTGGGAACCAGTCGAAACTCGGCGATTCGCGGCCTCATGCGCTTCTTCTCAACGCCTGCTTGCACGAGGCGCGCGGCAACAAGCTCATCAACGCCGTGGTGCTGCTGGGCGTACTTGAGTGCCAAGACATCGGCGTCGATTGCGAGGGCGTCGCCCTCAATGACTTCGATAGTTATTTTCTTAGACATGTGGACCCTCAAACGTCGTCTAACGGCCAAGTTCAGCCGCGGACAAGCCGCGTAGCGGGCTGGCTGTCGGCTGGAGCGACTGGTTAGGTCTGGATTGCATGTTTCGCAGCATCCCGCACGTGTTCGGCGGTTTCTTGACTCGTGCGCATCATTCGATGAAGCTCATCGTGATTACGCCAGTGAGCGGCCCAAAGGTCTGGGGGAACTACCGCTTCGAAGTCAATGACACGACGAGAGTGAATCGCCTCGAAATGCTCCAGGCGTTCAATCCGCTCCTGCAGATCTTGAACTCCGCGCGTTTTCGGGGAGAGAGCTGCTGGTCCTTGGATCCAATCTCTCCAACGTCGTCCACTCTTCGACTGGTTGCATTTCCCGCAAGCTGGGACAAGATTGGCGATTTCAGAGATATAGCCTGTCGGCCGCTTTTCGGAGACGATGGGTTCCAAATGGTCCCATTCGGTTGATGGATCACCGCAGTATGCGCATCGGACATCGACCGCAGCTATATCGAGCACCCGTAGCACGGATAGGATCTCATCATCGGTCGGTTCAACAACCGGAATGATCGCATTGACGAAGGAATTCGTGATCGTTGACGTTCGCCCCGTGATCTTAACTGGGCGAGGCATCCGAAAGGCACTGCGCGCTATAGTTGGCATATGCGAAAGCTGATTGCAGATGGAAGGTCTAACCACTGATTATCAGGTAATTCTCCCTGATGGTGCACTATTGAGGTCTGTTTCAAGCAGATCTGGGACTCGGCCGACGACTTGGCGCCCTTCCGGCTGATCGAAGAGGCGGTGTATGACGGCGGCCTGGTGCGGATCACACGGAGATCCGCAAAAGCCGCACCACCAAACCGCTTGCCTGGGTGCGGCGGCTCGGCTACGGCTCCGCAAATGCCCTGACGTGCCTGCCGACAGCAGCGAATCCGTATCGACAATGCCGGCGCCAGAAATTGCCCCGCGATGTCAGCAACGCGGCTCGCGATCCGGTTGGCGACTGCTTTCAGTGGATCGTTCCCCAGATGGGTGTAGCGATCGGTGGTTTCCACTTTGTTATGGCCGAGCATTTCCCGGCCATGGTAAGCGCTTCCCCGACCAGAAGGCCACAGCTGGCGTAGCGGTGCCGCAGATCACGTGGCGACCGAACCATTGGGAACGGTGTCCAGGTCAGTAACAAGGCTTTCCGAAACCCCCTCGGCGGCGGCCTTCACCGAATCCCGCGCGAGGTGGGCGTAACGGGCGGTTGTCTGGACCTTACCGTGGCCGAGAAGCTTACCAATCATCGGCAGGCTCTCGCCCAGCGAGAGCGCCCTGGACGCGTAGCTGTGTCTCAGGTCATGCATGCGTACGTCCTCAAGCCCAGCCTTCTTGCGAACGATCGTCCACGTTGCGTTCAGATTGCTCAGGCGAGTGCCCCGTCCGCGCCCAGAGATCAGCCACGGATTGTCCGGCTGCCGGGGGAGAGCGGCCAGCACCTGCCTCGCCGTCGGCGACAGCGGGACCGCACGTGGTCCGGTCTTGGCGTCGCGTAGGCGAATCTCGTCATGTTCGAGATCGACGTCCTCCCAACGCAGCGTCAGGATTTCGTTGCGTCTGCATCCGGTCAGCATCAGCAGCCGGAGCGCCGCGGCCGCGGTGGTCGCGATCTTGCCATTCGCCTCGAGTTCGTGGAGGACAGTGCCCAGCCGCGCAAACTCGCGCTCCGACAGGAAGCGCTCACAGCTTCGCGTCGGGTACTTCTTGATGAATCGGCACGGGTTGCCGCTCGCCGGGGCGTCGCCCGATGCGGACGCCTTGTTGAACAACCGCGAAAGCACGTCGATGACCTGGTTCGCCATGGTCGGCTTCTCGCGCAGCCTGTAGTGCAGCGCTGAAATCCGGTCGGCCGTGATCTCGCCGAGGCGCAGCCTGCCAAATTCTGGCAAGAGATAGGCGTCGAAAATGTGGCGGCACGATCGCGCGGTCGTCGGCTTGCACCGAACGGCCACGTGCTCGGCCATGTATTGCTCTGCCAGTTCGGCAATCGTCGGACCGGCGGTGGGGGCGGTCTCGGTGCCCGGCCGGCCCGGCGTCTCGCCCTTCTTGAGGCTTGCGAGGATGCCTCCGGCCTCGCGTCGTGCGGCGTCCAGCGACCAGACCCCGTGGCGCCCGATGGTGACGCGTCGGGACTTTCCACCCGACCGCTTGTGCACCATGTAGACCTTCGACCCCGACGGATGCACGCGCACTCCAAATCCGGGAAGCTCGCGATCCCAGACGACAATCTCGCGACCGGTGACCGGTAGCGCTTCGACGATCCGCGTGGTGAGGGATTCCCTGTTCGCGCTCTGCATGACTGAACTCCTTTCAAGGTATCCGCTGGAACAGGCTTGCTACCGGCCGTCGGACGGCATGATCCTCACGCCGATGTCCGCGGCGATCTTCGCGCTCGATTCGCGCACCGAATCCCGGGCGAGATGCGCGTATCGCGCCGTTGTGCTCACCATCCGGTGGCCGAGCAGGTCGCCGATCATGGGCAGGCTCTCGCCCAGCGCGAGCGCGCGGGATGCGTACGTGTGTCTCAAGTCATGCAGGCGAACGCCGTCGAGCTTGGCGCGTCTGCGGACCCGCTCCCAGGAATCGTTGATGTTGACCAGGCGGGTACCCTTCTTCTTGCCGGGGAACACCCACGGGTTGTCGGGCGTGCGAGGGAGGTCCTTTAGCACCTTCGCCACCGCCGACGTCAGCGGCACCATGCGCGCGCCGGTCTTGCTGTCGGGGAGCCGCATCTCGCCGGTGTCGAAATTCAGGTCATCCCAACGCAGCCCCAGGATTTCGTTGCGCCGGCATCCGGTTAGCACAAGGAGGCGGATAGCCGCCGCCGCGTGCCTGGACGCCAGGCGCTCGGACGGCGCTGCCCGCAGCGCTTCTCCCAGCCGGTGGAGCTCTTCGCGGGTCAGGAACCGCTCGTGCTTCTCGACCTTGAAGCGCGAGACGCCCCGGCACGGGTTGGTGCCAAAGGGACGCCAGCCCCACGCATCGGCCAAATTGAACATCTTCACCAGGATGTCGGCAGCCCGGTTCGCCACCGTGGGCATGTGATGCAGCCCGTTGTGGAAACTCAGGATGTCCTTGTGTTCCACGTCCGCAACGAGGCGGTCACCGAGCGCGGGCACGATGTGCTTGCGCAGCATGAGTCGGTAGTGCGACACCGTCGCCGGCTTGCAGTGCATCTCGACGTATTCGCGCTGATAGCGTTCGGCGAGGTCGGCGACGGTGGGCACGGGCGCCGGCTCAGGCGCGACCGGAGGCTCGCCCTTCTTGATTCGGGTAATGACCGAAGTGGCGTTCTTGCGGGCTACTTCGGGAGTGAGCTCGGGATACCGGCCGAGCGTTACGCGCTTCGACCGACCGAACGCGCGGGTCTGGACGACGAAGACCTTCTTGCCGGTCGGATAGACTCGGATGCCGAACCCGGCAAGATCGCGATCCCAGAAGATGGCATCCTTGCCATTGACGGAGAGGCGGTCCAAGACGCGTTTGGAGAGAGTGCGGTACTGGGCTTGGGCCATGGTTCGGTGCTCCTGCGAAGTGAATCCAGCGGGATCTGACCGGTTCCGGTGCCGTAAGCGTCTGGGTAGCGATAGGGGCTCAAGAGTGGGGTCTGGGTGCGGCTACGTGAGGGTGTCAGTGTCGGATGAGATACATTCTAGAGAAACCGTAAAACCGTGTCAATACAGCGAGTTAAGTATCACATGCGCGTCCCTGACAGCGCACGGGAACTAGGTGGCAGGATGTGAGTTACCTAATGGACACCAACATCATCGTCGCTGCATTTCGGAGCCGCTGGGGCGCGAGCAACCTGCTCCTCAAGCTGGTGGAGGCGCGCCGTTTGACGCCATTGTGCTCCACGGCTCTCTTCCTGGAGTATGAGGCGGTTCTCAGCCGTGCGGAAACGCGCGCGGTCACGGGCCACGGGCTCGACGACGTTCTGGAGATCATGCGCACTCTCGCCGCCCTTTGCGATCCGGTGGACATATCCTTCCGCGTCCGGCCCATGCTGCGCGATGCCGGCGACGAGATGGTCCTCGAAGCAGCCCTGAACGGCCAGGCCGAAGCGATCGTGACACACAACGTCAGGGACTTCGGACCGGCGCTCGCGTACGGGATTGAGATTGTGATGCCAGGCGACATCGTAGGGAGGCTGATCAAGTGACCGACATTCGGCGCTACAAGTATCCGTTGCAACTGCCCGCATCGCTGAAGGAGGCGGCGATCCGTCTCGCCAAGGAAGATGGCGTGTCGCTGAATCAATGGATTGTCGCGGCGGTGGCGCAGAAGATCGGCGCCGTCGAAACCGCGGAGGCATTTCTCCGGAAACGCGCGGCAGGTGCGGTGGTGGGCGAACTGACGCGCTACCTCGACCGGGCGCCGGATACGCCGCCAGAGCCGGGTGACGGGCTGCCGCGCGGGTCGTGATGGACGAGCTGTTCTCCGGTCCGGCGCTCCGGATTCGGATGTCTCGCGACGGCCCGGCCGCCCGCGCGGCCGTTTCTCGGCTTGGCGGAACGCTTCGATGACGGCCTTCCAGTCGCGGAGGAAGCGTTCCTTGTCGTCGAAGTGGATGCTCATCCAGAACTGCCGGGCGCCGGCCTCGACCGCCGCCGCGACCTTCTCGACGCACTCGTCCACCGTACCCGCGATGGCGTACTGCCCTGGATTGCCTATACTCCGGGGATCATGAGCGCACGCACCACTTCCACCGCCCACGCCCTCGAAGCCATCGGGCGGCTGCTGGAGCAGCCCGGTCGGCTGGCGCTGACACGCGCCGAGGTGAGGGCCTTGGGGATCGCGGACGGCGCCTGCGACCGGGCGCTTCGCCGGCTGCGTGACGAGGGACGGATCCGGCGCTACGGGTCCGGCGTCTATGGTGTCGGGGGCGCCAAGGTATTTCAGGCCGCCCCCCGGGCGCTCGAGTCACTGGGCTACCGGGTTATCTCTCCGGAGCCGCTGGAAAACTGGTCCGCCCGCCCCAATGGGTCCGTGATCCGGGTCGATCGTCGCTGCCGGCGCCGGATCCTCGGACACGGCGTGCAGATGAAGTTCGAGACACCGGGCGGACAACGCATGCGCCCGAGGAAGGCTGCGATGACTGCGGCAGATGCCTTTCCTGCTCAACGAGAGACCGAAGCCCATTTCGAGAGCTTCCACTACTGCCACTCGCTGGGGCGCGCGGAAAAGGACCTGTGCGTGACGAAAGCGCTCGAAGCCCTGGAATCGTTCGCGTATCCCGGCGCTTCGCTCGTGGTGGACGGCGCGACCTGCCTGTCGCGATATTACGGCCTCCTTCGCCGATTCTCGGAGGACCTGGACCTTCGCATCGTGCTCGCCGGAGACCCGGCCGGCCCGACCGGTCCAAGGGCTCCGGCGCCGCGGGCGCCGGAGCGACAGCAGAGGCTGAAGGAAGTCGGCGCGGCGTTCTGGGAGCACGTTCGTGCCGCTCTCCCATGGCTGATCCCGACCCCCCGGGGACGGATTCGCCGGGACGGAGGGGTTCAGGTGTTCATTGGCCGCTATGAGCCGAGGAATCCAAGCGGCGCGGTCCAGCCGGGGATCAAGTACGAGCTCGTGGACATGCCGCTCGCCCTGACTCGCCGGGAGGTCTTCAGGCTCGGGAGCGGGACGCCGGCAAGCGCGGTGAATCCCCTGGAAATCGCCGCGGGCAAGTGGGCGGCGCTCGCGGGACGGATCGCGGGAGACGGAAAGGTGCGGCGGGAGCTGATGCGCCACGTTCACGACCTTGCCGTCCTCCACCCATCGCTTCTCGATCATCGGGACCTCGATCAGTTCGCCCCGCTGCTGGTCGAGAACCACGACGTCCCGAAGGAGGACGTCGCGCTGCTCCTCGAAGTCCTGCGCGCGCGCTCCGCTCGCTACCGCGTCCACTACGAGAGCTACCTGGAGGACATGGGTACCGAGCGAATCGGCGAAGGCCCCCTGGATCATCTCCCTTGGGAAGCCGCACTCCATCGTCTCGAACAGAGCGCCCACGCAGCCGGGCTCATCTCCGGTCCCGGTCCGGCTCCCGGTTGAGCCCGGAGGGTATCCGCAAGGCGACCGGCGAGACGGTCGGCATCCGGCGGGACCCGCTCCGCAGCTCGGCGCGGCTCAGCGGAACGCTTCGATGACGGCCTTCCAGTCGCGGAGGAAGCGTTCCTTGTCGTCGAAGTGGATGCTCATCCAGAACTGCCGGGCGCCGGCCTCGACCGCCGCCGCGACCTTCTCGACGCACTCGTCCACCGTACCGGCGATGGCGAACCGGCCGGCGAGATAGTCGAGAAGGCCGAGCTCGCGGATGAGCCCTCGGTTCGAGCTGTCCGGGCGCGAGTGCTCGTCCGGCCGGTACCGGTCGCCGAGGGCGACCACCGCGTCGTGCAGCTCGGGCGGAATGTGCTTTCCCTCCGTGGTGAACCGGCTGAGGTGGCTTCCGGCCGAAGCGAGGGTCATCGCGACCTCGTCGATGGCGGCCGTCCGATCGTCGCGAACGTTGGCGACCGGCAGCCACCAGAGGTCCACGTCCTCGAGGCGCCGCCCGGCGGACTCGGCCCCGGCCCGCACCTCGGCGATCGAAGCGCGTATCACGTCCGGGGTGAGGCCGGTGTTGATGATGACCCCGTCCGCGATCTCGCCCGCGAGCTGCAGCATCCGCGGGCCGGAGGCCGCGAGGTAGACGGGAACCCGGCCGCGTCCCCACGCCATGCGGACGGGACGGTCTTCCCATTGCGAGCGTCCTGTCTCGAGCAGCTCGCGGACCGTCTCGACGTAGGCCCGGAGGCGGGCGCGGGTGGACGGCGTGAGTCCGAGGTTCAGGACGGCGCTGTCCCCGGTCCCGATGCCGAGCATGGTGCGGCCGGGCGCCATCTCCGCGAGGGTGGCCGCCGCTCCCGCCGCCACCGCGGGGTGCCGGGTGAGGGGGTTGATGACCCGCGGACCGAGACGCACCCGCCGGGTACCGGCCGCACAGAGCGCAAGGCACATGTAGACGTCGCGGTAGACCGATTGCGAGTCGGCGATCCCGACGATGTCGAAGCCGACCTCCTCCGCCACCTGCGCCCATCGCAGGGTCTCGCTTGCAGGGCCGGCGAGGTAGTTGACGCCGAAGCGCACGGGATTGTTCGCGGCCATTCAGCTCTCCTCGAGGCGTCGCGGTGCGCCGCGGTTCATCGCTTCGCCATGGTGCGCCGCTCGAGGCGGCTCAGGACCCGGACGAGGGGCCACAGCAAGGCGAGGTAGATGAGGGCGACCGCGATGAGCGGGGTCGGGTTGTAGGTGATGCCCTGCGCGACCCGCCCCATCCGCAGCAGCTCCGGCAGGGCGACCACGCTCGCGAGCGCGGTGAACTTGATGACTTCCAAGGTGTTGCTGATGAGGTCGGGCATCACGTTGCGGACCGCCTGAGGAAGCACCACGAAGATCATGGTCTGCAGCCCGGTCAGTCCGGTGGAGCGTGCCGCTTCGCGCTGCCCCCGGCCGATGCTCTCGATTCCGGCGCGGAAGATCTCTCCGTAGTAGCTCGCGGTGTTGAGCAGGAACGCGATCAGCACGGCGACGAAGCTCGGGACCTCGAGGCCGACGAAGGGCAGGCCGTAGAAGACGAGGATCAGCAGCACCAGGGGCGGGAAGGAGCGGAAGAAGTCGACGTAGGCGATGAGGAGCCAGTTGAGCCAGCGGACGTGGAAGCTGTAGGCGACGGCGACGGCAAGCCCGCCGACGATGCCGAGCGGCACGACCGCGAGACACAGGCGGAGCGTCATCCAGAAGCCCTTGAGGAGCAGCGGATGGACCTTGAGCAGGATCTCCAGGTTGAAGAAGTTGTAAAGGAGAGCGTCCACGGAGCCCCTCAGCGCTGCCATCCGAAGCGCGATTCCACCCACCGGCTGAGGACGACCAGCGGGAGAAAGATGACGAGATAGGCGATCGCGGCCATGGTGAGCGGCGTCGTATTGGCCGAGAACGCCTGGGCGGCGCTCGCCTGGGTGAGGATTTCCTGCACCGCGACCACCGACGCGATGGCCGTGCTCTTGGTGATCACGATCGTCCGGTTGGTCAGCGGCGGGATGGTGAGCCGGACCGCCTGGGGCAGCACCACGTCGGTCAGGGCCTGAAAGAAGCCGAGCCCGGTGGAGCGGGCCGCTTCCCACTGCCCTTTGTCGACGGAAAGGATCCCGGTCCAGAAGATCTCTTCCGCGAAGGAGGCGAGCACCAGGGTGAGCGAGAGCCACGCGACGACGAATCCGCTCATCGAGACGCCGATGAAGGGCAGGGCGAAGTAGAAGACGATCATGATGACGATCGGCGGCAGGGCCCGGAACACGTCGACCACGAGCACGATCAGCCAGTTCACCGGGCGTATCTGAAATGCCCGGACGATGGCCAGCACGAAGCCGAGCGCGATGCCGCTCAGCACGATCAGGACGGCCAGTTGGATGGTGACGTAGACCCCGTCGATGATCGACGGGAGGTACTTCGCCATCACCTCGAGGTCGAAGAAGTTCTCCGCTATGCGGTTCACGGGGAGGGGATGCCGGCGGGTTGCCTCAGTGCTCCGTGACGCGGCGCAGGAACTCGCGGGTACGCGGATGCTCGGGCGCGGCGAAGATGCGCGAAGGGACTCCCTCTTCGACCACCTCGCCCTCGTCCATGAACAACACCCGATCGGCGGCCTCGCGAGCGAACGCCATCTCGTGGCTGACCACCAGCATGGTCATCCCCGATTCGCGCATCTTGCGCATCACGTCGAGCACGCTCCCGACCAGCTCGGGGTCGAGTGCGCTCGTCGGCTCGTCGAACAACATGACCTTGGGCTCGAGAGCCAGGGCTCTCGCGATCGCGACCCGCTGCTGCTGCCCCCCGGAGAGCTCGTTCGGATAGGCGCCCGCCCGCTCGACGAGACCGACCCGATCGAGCGCCGCGCGCCCGCGGTCGTTCGCGTCGTCCCGGGAGAGCTTGAGCACCCGGCGAAGGGCCAGCGTCACGTTCCCCAGGGCGGTCAGGTGCGGATACAGGTTGAACGACTGGAACACCATTCCGATGTGCCGGCGCATCTCGTTGATGTCGATGCGCGGAGAGAGGATGTCGATGCCGTCGACCAGCACCTGTCCGGCGGTCGGCTCCTCCAGCCGGTTGCAGCAGCGAAGCAGGGTGCTCTTGCCGGAGCCGGACGGACCGATGATGAAGACGAGCTCCTGGCGCTCGACCAGGAGATCGATGCCCTTCAGGGCCTCGAGGGCGCCGAAGGACTTGCGCACGCCCTGAAGGTCGAGGATCGGGGGGCCGGCGGTCACGGCCGGCGCGTGCCCCCGATGCAGCCGGCGGGCCGGCGTCCTCCGGGAAGTCCAGGCGAAGAGCGTTCCGCCCGCGCCATGGCGGGCGGAACGCCTCCGCGGCGCGATGTCAGCCGCATTCCGGGGTATGAGTCGTCGGGTCGTAGCCGTTGACCCCCGCCGCACCGAAGCCGGGATCGACCGTGACCATGGACGATCCGGCCGCGGGCGGACCCGCGAACCACTTCTCGTGCAGGCCGGAGAAAAACCCGTCGAGCTTCATGCACTCGACGACCTGCTCGATCTTGTTGCGGTTGGCCGCGTCGTCCAGGCGAAACGGGGTGGAGAAGACCCGCCCGGTGTTCACCGCGATCGACGTCTTGAGCTGCGGGTTCTGCTTCGCGGCCCATCCGGACGCGCTGCCGCTCGCGATGTTGGCGAAGGCCCGCCCGGAGAGCACCGCCTGAATCGCGTCGGCGTTCTTTCCGTACCGCTGCATCGTCCAGCCGTACTGCTCCGCCCGCTCGCTCGCCCACTTGTCGTACACGTTGCCCTTGTTGACGGAGATGACCTTGCCGCCCAGTTCCTCGAGCTTGGTGATCTCCGGTGCGTCGCTGCCGACCAGGAAGACGATCTCGCTGTCGAGGTAGCCTTCCATGAACAGCATCTTCTCCGCCCGCTCGGGGGTGACCGTGGTCGGGGCGATGATGAAGTCGTACTTCTTCGCATTGAGTCCCGCGAAGATGCCGGACCACTCCTGGTCCACGATCTCGTACTCGACGCCGAGTCGCCGGGCGATCTCTTCGATCATGTCCACGTTGTAGCCTTCGTAGCCGCCATCGGGCTTGGCCATGACGTGCGGGGCGTAGCCGACGTCGGCCGCGACCACCAGCTTGTCGGCGGCCGATGCCGCCGCGACCAACGCGAGCGCGCCGACGGCGGCGAGGCTCGCGAGAACTCTCGGGTAATTTCGCATCTCCTGCTCCTCGGTTCTGGCAGTGGAGCGCCGGATTCTCGCAGATCGCGCCCGCAAACCCCGAACGCATGCCGGCTCTCGGTCCCGGGCGGCTCGCGTTCCCGCCCGATCTCGGTCCGTCGCTTCCCCTGACCCGCGGTCTCGCCGGCGCCGGAGCGCGGCGTGCGGCGAGCTCGTCCGGCCGAACCCGCCGAGCCCGCCGAGCCCGCTTCCCCTCGGGTACCGGATCAGCCCGCGAGCGCTGCGATCGTGGCCGCGAGCACCCTTGCGCCCTCGCCGAAGTCCGCGAGGTCCATCTGCTCGTCCGGGTTGTGGCTTCCGTGCGCGTTGCGCACCAGGACCATGGCCGACGGGATCCCCGCCCGGGCGAATATCGAGGCGTCGTGGCCCACGGTGGCGAACTCCCGAACCGGGACGCCAAGGCAGGTGCAGGTCCGCCGGAGCCGGTCGCGGAGACCCGGGTCGAGCGGCGTGGGGTCGGAGTCGACGCACTCGCCGAGCTCGAAGGTCACCCGCCGCGCGCTCCCGATCCGTTCGGCGAGGGCCCGCGTCCGGTCCCGGCAGTCATCGAGGAACGCCTTCGTGGTGCCGCCGAAGTTGAGCGTGAAATCGCATCGTCCCGGCACCTTGGTCATCGCGTGGTGCTCGGGGTCGGTGAAGAGCTTCCCGACCGTGAACACGGTGTCGGGAACCCCGGCCTGCTCGCGTTCGATCCAGAACTCGTCGAGCGCGCGCAGGAGCTCGACCACGGCGAGCGCCGCATCGTGGCGCCACGCCCGGGGCGTCGCCCCGGAATGCCCGTACCGCCCGGTGCAGCGGGCGTACGGAAACCGGACGTTGCCGCGGATCGTGGTCGGAATGCCGACCGGGAGGCCCTCACCGACCAGCACCGGACCCTGCTCGATGTGCAGCTCGAGAAAGGCCCGGGTGTTGCGGGGGGAGACCGGCGCCTCGGGCGAGGCGCGAAGCGCGTCCACATCCACCCCGATTCCGGCCATGTGCTCGGCGAGGGTCCGGCCGGTGTCGCCTCGCCGCAGCCGATCGATCTCGTCGATCGGCAGCGAGCCGACCGCAAGGCGGCTCCCGACGTAGGCGATCCCGTACCAGACGCTCTCTTCGCCGCGGAGCCCGGCCACCGTGAGGTCGCAGGCGGGAGTCGCACCGATGTCCCGGAAGGCGGCCAGCGCCACGAGGCCGGCGACCACGCCGGCGAGTCCGTCGTAGTGGCCCCCGGTGGGTACCGAGTCGAGGTGCGAGCCGGTGAGCACCTCGGGTGCGTCTCGAGCGGCGCCCGGCAACGTGCACCGTACATTGCCGGCCGCGTCCCGCCGGACCTCGAGATCGAGAGCCCGCGCCGCCTCGCCGACGAGGGCCGCCGCGCGCTCGTCCCGATCGCTCCAGGCCGGACGGGTGACGCCGACCGTATCGGCCGTCTCCTTCCGGATGGCCTCGAACAGGCGGTCCGCGAAGGGCAGCCGGGCATCGACGGCGGCGGTGAGGGCGGCCCGGTCCACGGTGCTCACCGGTCAGTCCGACAATCCGACCGGCACCGACCGGGGGTGGGCGATCCGTGATTCACGGGGCGAACACTTCCAGGATCTCGTCGTAGTTGCGGCTGAGCGGGATCAGGACGAGCTGGTCGAGACCTTCCCGGAGCCAGCGCCCGGCGCTCGCGACGCACTCCTCCGGGGTGCCGTGGGCGATGAGATCGCTCACCAGCGCGTCGTCCACGAGCGCCATCGCGTCCTCGACGCCCCCGGGCCGCGGGGGCCATCCGCCCATCACGGCCGTGATCTCCGCGAGACGATCGGCCGGAAAGTCGAGCGCCGTCGCAAAATGCGGCTGCTGGCCGAGATACTGGGTGACGAGCCGCTTGGCGTCGAATCGGGCCTTGTCCGGATCCGCGTCCATGGAGATGTTGACGAGCTGCACCTTCTCGACGTCCTCGAGCGACCGGCCGGCGCGCGCCGCCCCGGCCGCCATGTGCTCGAGCGAACGCCGGGTGTAGGCGGGCGGCAGGATGCCGTTGATGAGCGCCCCGTCCGCGATCTCGCCGGTGAGCGCCATCATCTTCGGTCCGGTCGGGCCGATGAAGACCTTGACGTCGGGGGGAACACGCGGATCACCGTGGCCGAGGTCGAGGGTGAGGTCGCGCACCTTCACGAACTCCCCTTCGAACGTGACCCCTTCCTCCAGGGCGAGCAGCCGGCGCAGCACTCCGACGTACTCGCGCATCTGCGTCAATGGCTTCGCCCGGTCGATACCCTGCTTCCAGGCCAGAGGGTCCCAGTACGCACCGAGCCCCGCGCTCACCCGTCCCGGGGCGAGGTTGGAGAGGGTGGCGAAGCTCATCGCCATGAGGGCGGGGCCGCGGGTCCAGGAGTTGACGATCCCGGTGCCGAGGCGGATGCGCCGGGTGGATGCGGCCATCGCGCCGAGGACCGTGAACGCATCGCGCGCGAGGCGGGTCTCGGTCACCCAGAGCGAGTCGTAGCCGAGGGCCTCGGCCTTCTGCGCGAGGCGGATCTGCTCTGCCACTCCCGGCCGGTCGAGGAAGCCGAATCCGATGGGCTTCATGGCCCGGAGCGCGATTCGATCACGACCGTCCCGGGAAGATCGGTCCGGCCGATCCTGCCGAGCCCGGCGGTCCTGCCGTCGCCCGGCCGACCGTGCACCGTGTCGCGTTCGTCTCCGGCGACGAGCCCCGGCAGGGGGACCGATGATGGCATCTCGCGACTCGGGGGCGGCGCCTCATGGACGCGGAATATACTCCCAAACCCGAGCGGGTCGCGCTGACCAAGGCTCCGCGGCTCCGTGCTCGCGGCGCTCCGGCTCGAGCGCCCGCTCTCATGGCGAGGCAGGATGACCGGGACCATCGCCCGGGAAGGACGTCAAGCAGTGTCGAGGATTGGAATCGCGTTTTCCGGTGGACTCACCGCATCGGAGATCGCCGACTGTGCGGAGCGCGCCGAAGCGCTCGGATACGAATCGGTGTGGGTGGCCGAGGGGCATGGCGGCGATCAGTTCGCGATCCTCGCGGCCTGTGCGCTTCGAACCCGCCGCATCCGTCTCGGGACCGCCATCAGCAGCGTGTTCGTCCGTACCGCTCCCACCATCGCGATGTCGGCCGCCACCGTCGATGACCTCTCGGGCGGCCGGTTCGTGCTCGGGCTCGGATCGAGCCACCGGGTCCAGGTCGGGCCCGAGCACGGTGTCGAATACTCGAGGCCGCTCGACCGCGTGCGCGACACGGTGGCGATCGTCCGCACGCTGCTGCGCGAGGGCGAAGTCAGCCATGCGGGCGAGACGGTCCGGATTGAACGCTTCAACCTCTGGTTCCGCCCGATGCGCGGGGAGGTGCCCATCTACCTCTCCGCCCTGTTCCCGAAGATGACGGAGCTGTGCGGCGAGATCGCGGACGGGGTGATCCTGACCCGGAGCACGCTCGCGAGCGCGGCCGCGGTGCGGGCCCGCGTCGCGGCAGGGGCCGCGCGGGCGGGCCGCGACGGATCCGCCGTCGAGATTACGTCTCTCCTGCCCGCGAGCGTGGCTCCGGATCGGGAGGCGGCGCTTGCCGCGGCCCGTCCCGGTCTCGCCTTCTACGCGGGCTTCTTTCCTCGCTACAACCGCCTGCTCGCGGAGAGCGGGTTTCCCGCCGAGGCGGCCGCGGTTGCGAAAGCGTGGGCCGCGGGCGATGCGCCCGGGGCCGCGCGGGCGGTGACGGACGAAATGATCGCCGCGACCGGTGTCGCCGGCACCGCGGGCGAATGCCGCGACCGGATCGAGGCCTACCGCGACTCGGGCCTGGACCTCCCCATCATCAGCCCCTTCGCCCGCGGCGCCGATGCAAAGGAGCGGTTCCTGGCCGCCATCGAGGCGTGCGCCCCCTGAGTTCGCGTCCGGGAGCGCCCGCGTAGCTGCATCGCCCGGCCGCCCGGCCGCCCGGCCGCCCGGCGTCGGGCGTCGGGCGGACCGTGTGTCGAGGCTGTCGGCTCGGTCCCCGCCGGCCATCACGAGACCGGCCGGGAAACGGACCCGCCCGACGGCGCGCCGCCTCTCCGCGAGGGGAGGGGGCGCCGGCATGCGGGGAATCGAGCGTGCCTGGTTGGTGAAGGCGCCGCGGAAGCTGAAGGCCGTCACGAGGGTGCCCCGGACGTGTCCCTTGCCGCCTCCGGCAAGTCGTGGAGACACGGGCCAGATCGGAAGAATCACCGATTTTCGTCGCGAGGGCGCCGCGAAGCTGCGAAGCAGAATGCCGTGGTAGCGGGCCGCGTCTGCTTACGCAGCTTCGCGGACCGCAAGAGCGCTTACGCGCTGGCGAAGGCGTAGCCGACACTCGCGCGTTCGCGCTGTCGAAGCGGCTTGAGGGAGTACGGCCCGCTACCACGGCGACCTTGGGAGCGCGAAGCGACAGATTGGCGTCCGCAGCAGAAAATCGGTGATTTTTCCGGGCTAGACCGGGCGGTCGCCTTCGATCGAAACCCGCTGCATCACGCGGCGATACCCGTGATAGTCGTTGAGCGCGTAGTGCTGGGTGCAGCGGTTGTCCCAGAGCGCGACCGCCCCCTCGGTCCACCGGAACCGGCAGGTGAGCTCCGGCCGCTCGAGGTGGGCGAAGAGAAACCTGAGCAGCGGCGCGCTCTCCGCCTCGGTCATGTCCTGCAAGCGGATGGTGAAGTTGCAGTTGACGTAGAGCGCCTTCCGGCCGGTCTCGGGATGGGTGCGGACGACCGGGTGGACCACTTCCTCGTGCACCTCGTCCATCCTGGCCCGCGGCATCGAGGCGGAATCGCCGATCGTGCCGTCCGCCGCCTGCGCATCGGGGGTGTAGATGATCCGCGTGCTGTGCACCGCGTGCAGGTTCGCGAGCAGGCGCCTGAAACCCTCGGACAGCGTCTCATAGGCGAGGTACATGTTGGCGAACAGGGTGTCGCCGCCGACCGGAGGGATCTCCCTGGCGTAGAGGAGCGAAGCGAGGGCCGGGCGCTCCAGGAAGCTGAGGTCGGTGTGCCACGAGCCGCCAAAGTTGTTGCGGTCCTCGGGGTTCTTCACGATCTCCAGAACGGTGGGGTAGCCGTCGAGCGGCTTCATCATCGGATGCACGTCCAAGGGGCCAAGGCGGCTCGCGAAATCAATGAGATCGCGAGGCTTCAGGTCCTGGTCCCGGAAGAACACCGCACCGTGCGCGAGCAGCGCCTGGTGCACGGCTTCGAACTCTTCCGCGCCAAGGCGCGAGAGATCGACGCCGCCGATTTCCGCACCGAGCGCGGGGCTGATGGGCTGGATCGCGATGGACATGTCAGCCCCGGGGTCCGCGGGGCGGGTGAGAACCGCGAGCGCATGCGGTCCGCGGCGGCCAGGGTCCAGCTCGAGGAGCTGCTCGATCGAAGGCCACGCGCGCGCTCGGGCGGCCAGCGCCAGCGGGTCGCGCTCGCGCATTGGCCGCCGGCTGTCCCGGCCGGCCGGCGGCCACCCCCAACGAGCGCTGGGGGCGGCGCCATGCCCGGGTCTCAGTCGGTTACGGTGAGGTTCTCGGCGGAGGACTTCCCGTTCCGTCCGGCCTGAAGCTCATAGGTGACCTTCTGTCCTTCGCGAAGGGTGCTCAGTCCAGCCCGCTCGACGGCGGAGATGTGGACGAACGCGTCCTTTGAGCCGTCCTCGGGCTCGATGAATCCGAATCCCTTGGTTGCGTTGAACCACTTTACGGTACCAGTAGCCATGTAGTTTTCCTCTAAGCACGAGTCAAATTCACGCCTCACACCCGTGATGGCGCGGTCGGTCAAACGTTCACATTGTCAGGGGGTAACCAAGCAAACCGGGGTTTCGGAAATTCTAGGCCGCACCAAACGAATGCAACGCGCAGGCGAAATGTCCGTTTCCCGGCCGCAAAAGTCAATAGCCCTCGAAGTGGCCGGGAGTGTCGACCGGGGCCGATTCCGGCAATCCCGCCGGCCGTGGAGGCGAATCCCGGTGCCTCGCCGGGGGATCCGGACCGTCGAGCCGGAGGATGCCGGACGCATTGCCCCGGAAACGACGGCGGCGTCCGAACCGCCATCGCCGTCGTTTCACTCGAAGAGCATGGTACGGATGGGGTGGTTGGGCTCGTCGCGACCCATGTTCTCAATTTCATCGCCGCCGTGTGCTGGATCAAGGTCGTCGGGCTTCCATATCGCATCCGGGCCATGGCCGAAGCGGCGGCCGCCGGCGGGAGCCCGCTGCCGGCCGGATATTTCGCGGCGATGCGGCTCTGGTCCATCCTCGGCTGGCCGGCGTTCCTCGCCCTGGTGCTCGTCTTTGCGCTGATGGTCATCAAGTCGGCCGTCTGGTGAACGGGGGCAGGCCGCGCTTCGGTTCACGCCGGCCGGCCGCACGATCGATGATCGATGCCGGGGCGCAACGTTCCGTGGCGATCCGAGGCCGGCGCGGGCGTGAACCGAGTCAAGGCATGAACCGGCAAGGCTGATGGCCCTTGCTTTATGACTGAATCAAGGCAGTCTTACGGGACGAAAGGAACAGGGGAATTTTTCGATGGTGGAATCCGCGGTCACATCGAAGGGGCAGACGACCAGACCCGAACCTGTGGTCAAGGGTGGAGAGAAACCGGACCAAAGGGCGCAGCAAGACACGACCACCGCGACTTCGCGGGCGAGGCGGTCTGAAGGGGTCGAGCTTGGGACGATCATGAAGACGTCCGCGCCGCGCCGCGCCGTATTGATGGTGGTGGACGGGTTGCGCGCGGACCTCGTGACGCCGGAGTTCACCCCGCACCTGCACGCGCTGGCGGGGCAATCGCGGCGCTTTTCCGAGCATCGCTCCGTCTTCCCGTCCGCGACGAGGGTCAACTCCGCGAGCATCGCGACCGGCTGCCACCCCGCCCGCCATGGCCTCATGGGGAACGCGATCGCGCTCCCCGTGGGCGATGGCTGGCGTCCGGTATCCGTTGGTCCGCCCGAGTTTCGAGATGACTGGCGCGCCGTGACCGGACGCACACTGTGGGTCCCCGTGCTCGCCGAGCGCCTCCGGGGAGACGCGGTGGTCTACAGCAACTCTTCGGCCGGGGCGGCATACATGCAGGACCCGGACGGCTTCGGTCTCCTCCACCATCGCACGGGCACCTTCGCACCACGGCCCGGGCTCGAGCCCGGGGCGGAACCTGAGCATCGGCAGGGGCCGCTCAGGCAAGCCAATGGCGTACTCGAGGACCTGACCTACGACGGAGCCGGCGACGCGGCGACGACGGAACGGTTCTGCGCGGCGCTGCTCGCCGATCCGGCCCCCTCGCTGTGGACCCTGTGGATCTGCGAGCCCGACCATTCCCAGCACGAGCTCGAGCTCGGTTCCCCCGAGCATCGCTCCGTCCTCGAGGGAGCCGAGCGGTGCGTCGCACTCGTCACGGAAACGGTGGAGGCGCTCCGGAGCCGCGGCGAGGACATCCTCTTCGTCGTGTGCTCGGATCACGGCCACGAGACCGTGGACGCGGTCGTGCCGGTTGTCGACCATCTCGTCGAAGCGGGACTCAAGGCCGCGCCCGACTCCCCGGAGACGGTGCTCGCTTCGAGCGGGATGGGGGCTCTCATCTACCTCGGCGGGAACGATGCGCCGGACGCGGCCTCGATTGCCGCGTGGCTCAAGGCCCAGACGTGGTGCGAGCGCGTGTTCACCGGCGAAGGGCTTTCCGAGGTCGGGCTCAGACCGGGCGCCGGCCCCGCGGTCGCCTTCGGCATGGCGAAGCGCGAGGTTTCCAACCGATTCGGTATCCCCGGTCTCGGGCACGTGGCCGCGGACATGTTCATGAAATCCGATGCACCCGGTCGGGGGCAGCATGGCGGCCTCGGCCCGTACGAGACCCGTCCCGTGCTGATCGTGAGCGGCGGCGGGTTCTCGCGGGGGAGGAGCGCGGGGCGGTCTTCGGCCGTCGACATCGCGCCGACGATCCTGCGTCATCTGGGCGCGGCGGAAGTCGATCCGCCGATGGACGGCCGGCCGCTTCCGCCGCGCTGACCGACCCCCGCGCGGCGCCGGGTGAGGTCCGGCCTCCCCTTGGGAGACTCCGTGCGGCCCGGCAGCGACCCGCCGGCCGGACCGAGGGCGGATCGTCTTTGGGTTACCTGATTACGCACAAAGCTCAGGTTGGGAGCACGGGATTCCCAGGATCGCCGCCTTCGAGGGACTGTGGGCCTCCTGGGAGCGCGGGCATCTTGCCCGCGTGGAGCATGGTGGGGGTTCGGTGCGCCGCGGGCTGGAAGCCCGCGCTCCCGGGAGGCCCGCGCTCCCGGGAGGCCCGTGCTCTCGGGGGGCCGTCCGGTGCGCTCCCGGGTGGGGAAGCCCGCGCGAATCGGACGGCGGCGGGTTCGCGTTCAGGGACGAAGGTGGACCACGGCGCGGCCGGTTCTGCTCATGGATTTCTCCCGAGTGTCAATCGACGATGCCGTTGAACGCGTAGTCGAACGCCTCGTAGCTGTGCAGCCGCGCATCCTCGGCGCGGCGCGCGTACTCGTCACTGACCGGGCGGCTGAGGATGATCGGCACGTCGGCCTCGTGGACGCTGCCGTGGGTGCGCAGCCGATGGCCCTTGAGCCCGCTCAGGTCGTGGTCCACCTCGCGGGCGCCGATGACGGTGCGCGCGTCCCCGAGCACCGCCACGTCCCCTTCGGGGCCGACGGGCAGGTCGAATTCCTGCGCTACCGCCTCGCGGGACAGCACCCGCTCAAGGCCCGGCACGTCCGCGATGGCATCGATCACCCGCTCACCCGGGAGCCCCTCGCGGCAGTACACGCGCACGAAGCCGCCGAGCGCCCCGTGGTGACCAACGAACGCGTCGGTAATGGGGCAGATGACGGTGCTCGCGCCCTCGCCGAGCTCTGTGTCGAGGATGTCCTGCAACCACACCACGCGCGGGGTGCCGTCGTCGTTGGTCTTCTCGTTCATGCCGTGGTCCGCGGTGAGCGCCACGGTCGCGCCCAGCGCCTCGAACTTGCCGAAGCGTGCGTCCAGCTCCTCATAGAACCTGTCGGCTTCAGGATGCCCCGGCGCGCAGGCGTGCTGGATGTAGTCGGTGAGCGAGAGGTAGAGGATGTCCGGGCGGCGCTCTTCGAGCAGCCTGAGGCCCGCGTCGAGCACGAAAAGAGAGAGATCCGCCGAGTACATGTCCGGCAGCGGCTGGCCGACGAAGTCCAGCACGTCTTCGATGCCGTTCTCCTTCATGGTGCAGCGGTCGGCGTGCTGCGAGGAGAAGCTGACCGAGCCGTTGGAGAGATCCATGCCCTTCTGAAGCTGCCGGCGGAGCTTGTCCTTGGCGGTGACCGAGACCACCCGCGCCCCGTGGCGCGAGAACTCGCTCATCACCGAGTGGACCTTGAGCAGCTCGGGTCCCGTCATCACCACCGGTTCGTTCGTCGCACGGTCGAGGTAGAAGTTGCCGGAGATGCCGTGCACCGAGGCCGGACGGCCGGTCACGATGGACATGTTGTTGGGGCAGGTGAAGCTCGGCATGGTGCCGTGCGCCACCGTGCAGAAGCCCTCCTGCATGTAACGCTCGATGTTGGGGATGACGCCTGCGGCCACGCCGTGCGCGATGTAGGCCGGATCCCCGCCGTCGATGCATACCACCACCACCGGGCGCTTGGGCCGGCGGTAGTCGGTGCCGTTCACTGCCAGGTTGTTGGCCGTCATGTCGTTCCTCCGGCTCTCGTCCTTGCGCGAGGCGATTCGTCCCGTACTCTTCATGCACGATAGCAATTGTCTCACTATCACTATCCTGATTACGCACAAAGCTCAGGTTGGGAGCACGGGATTCCCGGGGTCACCGCCTTCCAGGGACCGTGGGCCTCCCGGGAGCGCGGGCTTCCAGCCCGCATGGACCGCCCGCGGGCTGGAAGTCCGCGCTCCCGGGAATCCGGCGGCCCCAACCTGAGCTTTGTGCGTAATCAGGATCACTATTGCCGAAATTTCAGCCCCTTCGTTGCCCACCGGCGTAGCTGCGGCGCGCGGCCCTCGTCGAAGCACCCGTTGCTGCGGGCGGAAGCTAAAGTCGCGAATGCGGGCTGGCGGGCAGGGAGCCGATCACCGGTTCCATGTCCACCGGCTCACCTTCTCGGGGCCGGCCGCTCACCGCCCGGGCGAGCGCGCTTGTCAACCGGCGGCCGCGTCCAGCTCCGCGATGAGGGCCGTCTTGGCGGGGGGATCGAGCCAGGAGGCCTCGAACGAGTTGCGCGCGAGCCGTACCAGGTCGTCCCGACCGAGCCCGAGCGCCTCGGCGACGGCGATGTAGTTGTCGTTGACGTATCCGCCGAAGTAGGCGGGGTCGTCGGAGTTCACGGTGACGAGAAGGCCGCGGTCGAGCATGCGCTTGAGCGGGTGCGCGGCCATGTCGTCCACGACGCGGAGCTTGACGTTGCTGAGCGGGCAGACGGTCAGGGGCACGCGGCGGCGCGCGAGGTCGGCGACGAGCTCGTCATCCTCGAGGGCCGCGTTGCCGTGATCGATCCGAACCACCTCGAGCACGTCCAGCGCCTCGCGGATGTACTCGGGCGGACCTTCCTCGCCGGCGTGGGCGACCGCGAGCAGGCCGGCGTCGCGGGCGCGGCGGAACACCTCGCGGAACTTGCCGGGCGGGTTGCCGCGCTCCGAGGAATCCAGCCCGACCGCGGCGATCCGATCCCGGTGCGCCATGGCCGCATCCAGCGTGTCGAAGGCCGCCGCCTCGTCGAGATGGCGCAGGAAGCACATGATGAGCCGCGAGGTGAGCCCGAGCCCGGTCTCGGCGTCATCGAGCGCGCGGCCGATGCCGTCGACCACGGCAGCGAACGGGACGCCGCGCGCGGTATGAGTCTGCGGGTCGAAGAAGACTTCCGCGTGGCGCACGTTGTCGGCGCGGGCGCGGGCGAGGTAGGCCCGGGTCAGGTCGTGGAAGTCGCGAGCCTCGAGCAGCACGTTCGCGCCGGCGTAGTAGATGTCGAGGAAGTCCTGGAGGTTCGAGAAGGCATAGGCCGCCCGCACTTCCTCGACGGAGGCATAGGGCAGCTTCACCGCGTTGCGCTTCGCAATGGCGAACATCAGCTCGGGCTCGAAGGTGCCCTCGATGTGCAGGTGCAGCTCCGCCTTCGGCAGGGCGGCGACGAAGCCGGCGATATCCGTCGCGGACGCGGCGGGATCGTTCCGGGTGTGGTCGTTCATGCTGTCGGTGCCCAGTCGGCTTCTCGGGCGCGGCGCGGGACCGATCGTGCGCTCCGCCGCGCCGCGAAAGCAACCGGCCGGTGTCGGGCAGGGCAGGGGCAGGGCAGGGGAAGGGCGACGCCGGCCGCATCGGTTGACGCCGCCTCACCCCCGTTCTAGCCTCGACGGGGTCGTCCCGACACACGTGATGGAGAGAGCCCGATGAGCACCGCACCTACGTTATCCGAGCGCGCCGACGAGCTCGAGCACCGTCAGATGCACGAGCTCGGCGAGCGTATCGTCGGCAAGTCCCTCCTCTATCACCTCGCCGATGGCGAGCGCACCCTCGGTCATCGCGCGTTCGGCGGACGGATGCTCATGGGGGAGGACCCACGCCTGCCGCCCCTTCCGGACAAGCCCACCCTGCTCGACTTCTTCCGCTGCCGCTTCGCCGTCGCCCCCCAGGCCCACCTGCTGCAGAGCGCGAACCTCGCGCAGAAGAACGGCCTTTCGGACAAGATGGTGCTCGCGTGCCTGCTCCACGACATCGCGGTGGCCGGCTTCATCCGGACCGACCACGGATACTGGGGCGCGCAGCTCGTCGAGCCCTACGTGGACGAGGAGGTGAGCTGGGCGATCCGCGCCCACCAGGCCCTCCGGTTCTTCCCCGACGAGTCGGTCGGATACGAATACCCCGAGAACTACCGGACGCTGTTCGGCGACGACTACCGGCCCGAGCCCTATGTCGTGGCCGCGTATGAAGAGGCGCGCAAGCACAGGTGGTACATGTCGGCCCGGATCATCTGCGTGAACGATCTCTACTCGTTCGACCCGGACGTCCACGTCGAGCTCGAGCAGTTCGAGGACATCATCGGCCGGGAGTTCCGGCAGCCATCCGAGGGTCTGGGAAACGACAGCACCCCCGCCTCGCACATGTGGCGCACGCTTCGCTGGCCCTGCAACGCGCTCTAGCCCGCAAATCTCACCAACTTTGTGCTGCGGACACCGATCCATGCGCTGTGACGGACCGTACTCCCGCAAGCCGCTTCGACAGCGCGAACGCGCTAGTGTCGGCTACGCCTTCGCCAGCGCGTACGCGCTCGTTCGGTCCGCGAAGCTGCGCAAGCGGATGCGGCCCGCCACAGCACTGTTCTGCTTCGCAGCTTCGCCGGCGCCCTCGCGACGAAAGTTGGTGAGATTTCCGGGCTGGCCGGCGGAACGGGCCTGGGTTCGTGGCCGGGGAGAAGTTTCGCTGGCCGCCGCGTCCGGCCCGCGAGTGCGGAAACGGATCGAATGCGACGGGAGCGCCGGGCGGAGGGCAAGGCCCCACGGGAGAGAATCATGCAGGTCGAGAAATCACGAGTGACGTCCACCTCCACGCTGCGGGCGGGGGCGCTGGCCTTGGCGGCGGCCCTGGCGGTGGGCCTCGCCGCAGCCGGGACGGCGGCCCGTGCCGCCGGAACCCACCCGGCGACCGGAGAGGCGCTGTCCGACGACCAGACCTTCACCTACCGTCTGCTGGACCAGTTCCCGACCCTCGATCCCCAGCTCAACCAGGACACCTCGGGGTTCCACGTCATCCGCGACCTCTTCGAAGGGCTGCTCGGCCAGGATGCGAACGGCGACCTCGTTCCCGGGGTGGCCACGCGCTTCACGGCGTCCGACGACAACACCACCTACACCTTCACCCTCCGCGAGGACGCCAAGTGGTCGAACGGCGATCCGGTGACCGCGCACGACTTCGTCTACGCCTGGCGGCGCGCGGTCGATCCCGCGACCGCCTCGCCCTACGGGTGGTATCTCGAGCTCACCGAGATGGTGAACGCCAAGGCGATCCTCGCCGGCGAGAAGGCGCCCGCCGAGCTCGGGGTGCGGGCCGCCGGCGACCACACCCTGGAGGTGAAGCTGAACACGCCGTTGCCCTACTTCCCGGCGATGATGACCTACGCGACCCTCTTCCCCGCGCACCGGGCGACCATCGAGGCCCATGGGGCGGACTGGACGGCGCCCGGGAACATGGTCTCGAACGGGGCGTACGTGCTCGAGGAAGTGGTGCTGAACGAGTACCACACGCGGGTGAGGAACCCGATGTACTGGGGGGCCGGCGACGTCATCATCGAGAAGGTCACCGGACTCGTCATCAACGACGTGAACCAGGCGCTTACCCGGTACCGGGCCGGGGAGCTCGACCACCTGGAGCCGCTGCCGCCCGGGCAATACCCGGCCCTGAAGAAAGAGCTGCCCGACGAGGCGACGAGCGTCCCGCGCCTGTGTTCCTACTACTACGCCTTCAACCACACCGGGAGCGGCAATCCCGCCCTTCGCGACGTGCGCGTGCGGCGCGCGCTCGGCATGGCCATCGACCGCGACGTGATCGTCAACCAGGTGCTGAAGGGCGGCCAGTGGCCGGCCTACAACTTCACCCACCTCAAGACCGCCGGCTTCACGATGCCGGACATCGCCTACGCCGGGCTGACCCAGTCCGAGCGGGACGCCGAGGCCAGGCGGCTGTTCGGCGAATCCGGGGTCGGGGACCTGACCCTCAAGCTCATCTACAACACCTCCGAGAGCCACAAGCAGATCGCCACCGTGGTGAGTCAGATGTGGAAGCAGAAGCTGGGGGTGAGGACGGAGCTCGCGAACTTCGAGTGGAAGACGTACCTCGACATTCGCGGCAACCAGGAGTTCGACGTGGCCCGCTCCGGCTGGTGCGGCGACTACAACGAGGCGTCGACCTTCCTCGACCTTCTCACCACCACCCATGGCTCGAACGACGGGAAGTACTCGAACGCAAAGGTGGACGAACTCATGCGCGCCTCGAAGACGGCCGAGGAGCCGGGCGCGATCTACGCCGAAGTCGAGAGAATCCTCGCCGACGACATGGCCATCGTGCCGATCTACCACTATGCGAACACGTTCCTGCTCTCCGCCGACATCAGGGGCTGGCCCTACGACAACGTGGAGAACAACTGGTATTCGAAGAACCTGTACCGCGTTGCGAACTGATCGGGTCCGGGACGCTCGGGTCCCGCGGCGCGTGACCGCGGGCCGGGATGCCGCATGATCGCCTTCCTCCTCAAGCGGCTCGCGGTCGCGGTGCCGACGCTGCTCGTCCTCATCGTCGTTTCCTACGTGCTGATGTACGCCGCCCCCGGCGGGCCGTTCGACACCGAGCGCGCGCTGCCGCCCGAGGTCATGGCCAACCTCGAGCGCAAGTACGGCCTCGACCAGCCGCTCGTCGTGCAGATCTGGCGCTACGTGGTTTCCATCGTGACCGAGTTCGATTTCGGGCCGTCGTTCCGGTACACGGATCAGAGCGTCAACGAGATCATCCGGCAGGGCTTTCCGGTGACCCTCACGTACGGGGCGTGGTCCTTCGCGGTGGCGGTCCTGGCCGGCGTCTCGCTCGGCATCGCGGCGGCCGTCTACCACAACTCCGTTCTCGACTACCTGGCCGTCGGCGTCTCGATCGGCGCCCAGGTGCTGCCGAACTTCGTCATGGCGCCGATCCTGACCCTCGTCTTCACCCTCTGGCTGGGGTGGCTTCCCGGGGGTGGCTGGCAGGGAGGACAGTGGCCGTACGTCGTCATGCCGGTCATTGCCCTGTCCACGTCGTTCATGGCCTCGATCGCTCGGATCACCCGATCCTCCATGCTGGAGGTGCTGAACGCGAGCTTCATCCGGACCGCCCGGGCCAAGGGCCTGCCCCGGCGGCGGGTCGTGCTCCGCCATGCGCTGAAGCCCGCGATGCTGCCCGTCATCTCCTACCTCGGCCCGGCGTTCGTCGGCATGATTACCGGTTCGGTCGTCATCGACGTCTTCTTCGCGACCGGGGGCATCGGACAGTTCTTCGTCAACTCGGCGCTCAACCGCGACTACCCGGTGATCATGGGGGTCACCATCCTGACCGGCGCCCTGACCGTTCTCTTCAATCTGCTGGCCGACCTCCTCTACGCCTGGATCGACCCCCGGATCCGGTACTGAAGCGATGCCCCTCCTCTTCGGACGGCCCGCCCTGCGGGCAATGGCCGGTTCCGACCTCAACGGAGCCCCCGGCGGGCGCTCGCTGTGGCAGGACGCCCGCACGCGTTTCTTCCGCAACCGCGCGGCGGTGGCGAGCCTGGCCATGCTCGCGCTCGTCGCGGCGTTCGCCCTCTTCGGCAGTCTGGCCGCGTCCTGGTCCAACGAGGAGATCGACTGGTCGATGCTCGGCGACGTCGCGGAGCAGGGGGCGCCCTCGCTCGCGAACGGTCACTGGTTCGGGGTGGACGAGCTCGGCCGCGACCTCTTTGCACGCACCGTGCAGGGGACCCGGATCTCGCTGATGGTCGGCATCGTGGGAGCGCTGATCTCGGTGATCGTGGGCACGCTCTACGGCGCCACCGCGGGCTATTTCGGCGGGCGGCTCGACAGCGTGATGATGCGCGTCGTCGATGTGCTCATGGCCATTCCCTACATGTTCGTGCTGATCCTCTTCATGGTCGTGTTCGGCCGTTCGATCCTGATGCTCTTTGTCGGCATCGGTCTCATCAGCTGGCTCGACATGGCCCGGATCGCCCGGGGCCAGACCCTTACGATCAAGAATCGGGAATTCGTCGAGGCGGCGGTGGCCATCGGCGTCCGGCCCCGCCGGATCATCGCGCGCCACATCATCCCCAACCTGCTCGGCGTGGTGATCGTCTATGCGACGCTGCTGGTTCCCTCGATGATCATCTACGAGAGCTTCATCAGCTTCCTCGGCCTCGGGGTGCAGGAGCCCGACACGAGCTGGGGGGCCCTCATCAACGACGGCGCGAGCCAGATGCAGTACGGCACGCTCTGGCAGCTTCTTTTTCCGCTCTTCTTCTTCGTCGTCACCCTGTTCTCGCTCTTCTTCCTGGGCGACGGGCTGCGCGATGCCCTCGACCCCAAGGACCGCTGAGCCATGGCCCTGCTGCGCGTGCGCGATCTCAGCGTGTCCTTCGCGACCCGCGACGGCACGGTCGACGCCGTCAACGGCGTCGACCTGGAGGTCCAGGCCGGCCAGTCGCTTGCCGTCGTGGGCGAGAGCGGCTCGGGGAAGAGCCAGCTCATGTTCGCCATCATGGGTCTGCTCGCCCGGAACGGCGCCGCCACCGGTTCGGTTGAGTTCGAGGGGACGGAGCTCCTCGGCGCGGGGGAGGCGGCGCTCAACCGGGTGCGGTCCAGCCGGATCGCGATGGTCTTCCAGGACCCGATGACCTCGCTCAACCCGTACATGCGCATCTCGGACCAGATGACGGAGGTGCTGACCGTGCACCGGGGCATGAGCCGGCGCGAGGCGCTCGCCGAATCGGTCCGGCTGCTCGATGCGATGGACGTGCCGGACGCGAGGGCGCGGATCGGCATGTATCCGCACGAGTTCTCGGGCGGCATGCGCCAGCGGGTGCTGATCGCGATGGCGCTCCTCGGCCGTCCGCGCCTCCTGATCGCCGACGAGCCGACCACCGCCCTCGACGTCACCGTGCAGTCCCAGATCATGCGGCTCCTCGCCGAAGTGCGGGCCGAGCTCGATACCGCCGTCGTCCTGGTCACCCATGACGTGGGCGTCGTCGCCGGAAGCTGCGACGAGATGGTGGTTCTCTACGGCGGCCGGATCATGGAGAGCGGCCCGGTCGACCGGATGTTCGCCGCGCCGCGCCACCCCTATACGCGAGGCTTGCTGGAGGCGGTGCCCCGGCTCGACCGAGACGACGAACGCCTGCCCGCGATCCCCGGCGATCCGCCCAGCCTGAACCGCCTGCCCGCGGGCTGTCCCTTTGCCGCACGCTGCCCGCGGGCGATCGAGCGCTGCGAGCGCGAACGGCCGGTGCTCGTCCCCCTCTCGCCGAACCGCCGGATCGCCTGCCATCGGCCGCTGGACGAGGGGGCTTGAACGCGCCGCCGCTCCTTGCCGTCCGCGACCTTGCGGTCACCTTCGCGGTGCGGCCGCGGGGAATCCGGCCGTGGGCGCGGGCCCGGTCGCTCCGGGCGGTCCGGGGCGCGAGCTTCGACCTCGGCCCCGGCGAAACGCTGGGCATCGTCGGCGAGAGCGGGTCGGGGAAGTCCACCCTCGCCCGGGCCCTGGCCGGCACGGTGCCCGCGTCCGGAGGGCACGTGTTCTGGTGCGGCGAGGACCTGCTGGCGATGGAGCCCGGGGAGCGCCATCGCCATCGCCGCGATATCCAGATGGTCTTTCAGGACCCGCTGGCCGCACTGGACCCCCGGATGACGGCGGGCGAGATCATCGCCGAGCCGCTGACCACCCATGAACCCCGCCTGCGGCCGAACGAGGTCCGGGCCCGGGTCGCGGAAATGATGGAGCGGGTGGGCCTTCTCCCCGAGCAGCTCAACCGCTATCCGCACGAGTTCTCGGGCGGGCAGTGCCAGCGCATCAACATCGCCCGCGCCCTCATCGTGCGGCCGCGGCTCGTCATCTGCGATGAGCCGGTCTCGGCCCTCGACGTGAGCGTGCAGGCCCAAATCATCAACCTGCTCGCCGATCTCAAGCGCGATCTCGACCTGGCCCTGATCTTCATCGCGCATGACTTGAGCGTGGTGAAGCACATCTCCGACCGCATCATGGTGTTCTATCTCGGATGCGTGATGGAGTACGCCGGCGCTCGCGATCTCGTCCGCGCTCCCCGCCATCCCTACACCCGCGCCCTCGTCTCGGCGGCCCCGGTTCCGGACCCGGCGCTCGAGCGCGGGCGCCGTCGGGAGGTGCTGGCGGGCGATCTGCCTTCGGCCCTGGCGCCGCCCTCCGGGTGCGTGTTCCGGACCCGCTGCCCGATCGCCCGCCCGTCCTGCGCCGAGGAGCGCCCCGAACTGCGCGACTTCGGAAACGGCCACTTCGCGGCGTGCCCCTTCGGCGAGCCGCCCGGTGAGGAAAGGGCGCCGGCGTGAGCGCGAGACCGATTCCCCAAGCGAACGGTCGGAGACTCCGGCGTCGCCAATCCGAGACGCCTTCCCGGCTGCGGACCATGGAGTTGCGCAAGAGTTGCGGACCACGGTGCGACAGAATCCGGGGACCGCAGTTCAGTCATGACCGCGTCCAATCCCCAAGCCAAGCCGACACGAGCGTGTTGGTCAATGTCACCGCGCAACCCGCGGCGCCTGATCGCCGGACTTGATCAACGACTCCGCGGGTATGCCAAGTTCCCGGTGCAAGCGCCAGACCATCTTGAGGCTCAGCGACCGCTTGCGGTTCAAGACCTCGTAGACCCGATTGCGACCCCCGATGTACGGAGCAAGGTCCTTCGGCGCGAGCCCGTTCTGCTCCATGTGGTAACGGATGGCGGCGATCGGATCCGGCAGGTCGATCGGATAGTGCTGCGCTTCCCAAGCCTCGACAAGCGTCACCAGAACATCCAGGCGATCGCCCTCGGGCGTGTCTCGCGCCGCCGTCATCAGACCTTCGATCTCCGCGAGCGTGCGCCGGTAGTCTCCGTCGGTCTTGATCGGTTCGATATTCATGCCTCGATCCTCAAATCGATTGCGCGTCGATCCCGTCGTACATGCGGTGGCTCCCGATGAAACGGATGTAGACGATCCGGTAGGGATAGTTGATCCACACCACGACCCGATACTTGTTCCCGGCGATGTTGAACACCACCCTCCCGTCCTTGAGGATGCTGGCGTTGCGAATGTCCCGTTTCACATCGGCGGGGCCGGCCCAATCCGCTGCCCTCACGTGTCGGTACCAGGCCATCATCGGTTCGCGGGCTTCGGCATGGGCGGGCTTGTCGTCGACAAAGGCTTTCAGGGTCGCCAGCGCGATGATCCTCATCGCGAAACTATAGCGCAGTCCCGAATTGGGACCAAGCGCAACGTCGAGCTGATCAACCAGACGGCTCTCGGGTCCGATCTCGTCCGAGACTCGGTATCGATGCCTCACACCTGCCGGCCGCCGACCCGCCCGGCGGAGGCACCGGCCTCCCACGGCGTCATGCCGTAGTATCCGGAGGAACACTGGGGTGACGTTGCAATTGAGCACCTTGGACGGGGGCCGCGGGGAATGGCGACAACGAATCACGAACGGGTCGGCAAGGCGCTGGGTCTGCTCGAGGCGGGTCTGGGTCCGTTCGCAGATCGCGAGGTCAAGAGCGCCCTTGAGTCGCGACAGGGCGGCGCCCGACCCCCGTCGCGCGCGTCGCGTGCCCACTCTCTCCGAGCGCCGCGACGCTGAGAGGGACTGCATGCCCACGAGGCCGGAGACGAATCGGGGGCCGGAGCCGGCCGCGGAGCTTCGCGGCGTGGCGAAGGCGTTTGCCGGCCGGCCGGCCCTCGCGGGGCTCGACCTGGCCCTCCCTCGGGGCGCGTTCCTGGCCCTCCTCGGGCCCAACGGAGCGGGCAAGACGACAGCGCTCAGCCTGATTCTCGGACTGAGAGTGCCGGACCGTGGGGAAGCGCGGCTCCTCGGCGGCTCACCGCTCGACGAGGACAACCGCCGGCGCATCGGTGCGACCCCGCAGGTCTCCGCGTTTCCGCCCGGGCTCAGGGTGCGCGAGATCGTCGCGTTCGTGGCCGCTCACTACCCCGATCCGATGCCCGAGACGAGGCTCTACGAACGCTTCGGTCTGGGCGCGCTCGCGGCGCGACAGGTGGGGGGCCTGAGCGGCGGCGAGCAACGCCGGCTCGGCGCCGCGCTCGCGCTGCTCGGCAATCCGGAGGTCGTCTTTCTCGACGAGCCCTCGACCGGACTCGACGTGGAGGCGCGCCACCTGCTCTGGGACACGATTCGCTCCTTCCACGAGGGCGGCGGCACGGTCCTGCTGACGACCCACTACCTGGAAGAGGCCGAGGCGCTCGCCGAACGCATCGCGGTGATCCACCGCGGGAGGCTGGTTGCGGAAGGGACGCGCGAGGACATCACGAGCCGGATTGCGCTGCGGCGCGTGCGGTTCCGGGCGGCGGCGGTTCCGGACCTCGAGCCGGTCGCGCGGAGTGCGTTCGAGGCGGGAGTGGTCACCCTCTACACCCCCGATGCGGACCTCCTGGTGCAGCGCCTGGTCGAGACGCGGGTCGTGTTCAGCGACCTGGAGGTCCTCCCCGCGGGACTCGAGGAAGCCTTCGTCAGCCTGACCCGGGAAGACTCGTGATGCCAGTCCTCGCCCTTGCCCATATCCGGCTGCGGCTCCTGTCGCTCCTTCGCATCCCCGCCTACGTGGCGGGCACGCTCGCCATGCCGAGCCTGATCCTGATCTTCCTTGGAATCGGGCTCGCCGACACGACCGTCGAGGCCAACGCCATCATGGCCTCCTTCACGGTGTTCGCCGTGATGGGCATCGCCTTCTTCCAGTTCGGCGTGGGCATCGCCGAGAGCCGAGCCTCTCCCTGGTCGACGTTTGAACGCATTCTTCCCGCGTCGATCATCGTCCGCCTGGCGGGCGCCGTCGTGCCGGCGGTCCTGTTCGCCGCGGCCGCGGCGGGACTGGTCATCCTGGTCGCGCACGTCTTCATGCCGGTCGCCCTGGGCGCGGTCGCGTGGCTGCGCCTCGGTCTCGTGCTGCTGGCCGGCAGCGTGCCACTTTCCCTGCTCGGCATCGCCATCGGGTACTGGGTGTCCTCGCGCGCGGCCCTCCCGGTCGCCAACATCGCCTATCTCGGTCTCGCGTTCGGCGGGGGCCTGTTCCTCTCTCCGCGGTTGTTCCCCGACCTGCTCGAAGCCGTGTCGCAGTGCCTGGTCTCGAGGCACATCGTCGAGCTCGCCTGGCGGGCGGTCGCGGACGCGCCGTGGTCGCCCGCGTCATGGCTCTGGCTCGCCGGCTATGCCGTCGCCGGCGGCCTGCTCGCCGGCTGGGGCTATCGCCGCGACGAGGGGGAACGGTATCGATGAGGCGAAGCGGGTGTTGATGGCTGTGTAAGACCGCGCATATTTGGCGAACGGGACTCAAACCGTATCGTCAGGATTGCCGCCGCCAAGTGGGGTGGGCGACAGGCGATGGAAGGAGATCTTGACCGAAGACCGGAGTTGCGGGTCCCCCCGAAGGGTAGTTCCGGTCCATCTCCATACGCCACAGCGGATATTGACATTTATTCGCTAAAACGTATATCTTGATTTATACGTTTTGGCGTATGCATCCGATGACCGCAGGAGATCCCCGATGGAGCAGATTGCCCGGACTTCAAGGCAGATTGGGGCTGCGGTTCGCCGCCGTCGCCGCATCCTGAGTCTGCGTCAACGTGACGTGGGCTCCAGGACGAACCTCCGCCAGGCGACGGTCTCGGCCCTGGAGAACGGAGAGGCGGGCACGCAACTGCGGACCCTCATCAACGTGATGGCTGCATTGGGCCTCGAAATGGTCATCCGCGAGCGCTCGAAGGCCAGCGTGGAAATCGAGGATCTGTACTGATGGCACGCCGGCGGACCCGCATCCCTCTCAACGTGTATCTGAACGCCCGTCTTGTCGGCAGGCTGCGCCGACTGGCGAGCGGTGCAATCGACTTTCAGTACGGCCAGGCCTGGCTCGACTGGGAGCACGCCTTGCCGACCTCGACGTCACTGCCGCTCCGAGAAGATCGCTATGCCGGCGATCCGGTGATCGCGGTCTTCGACAATCTGTTGCCCGATGCCGAGCCGATTCGCCGCCGGGTCGCCGAGCGGGTCGGGGCCGAGGGCCATGACGCTTTCAGCCTGTTGTCCAAGGTTGGGCGCGACTGCGTGGGCGCCCTGCAGTTCCTGCCCGAGGGGCAGGAGCCCGGTCCGGCCGGCGGGCTCGAAGGCCGCGCGGTCGGCGACGAAGAGATTGCGAAGAAGATTCGGGGTCTGGCCAATGCGCCGCTCGGGATGGATGGGGAGGAAGAGTTCCGGCTCTCGATTGCCGGGGTGCAGGAAAAGACCGCCTTGCTTCGCTGGAAGGACGAGTGGCACATCCCGCACGGGACCACCGCGACGACACATATCGTGAAGCCGCAGATCGGCGTGCTGCCGAGTGGTCTCGACTTCAGCCAAAGCGTGGAGAACGAGCATCTGTGCCTCCGGCTCGCCGCCGCGTTCGGCCTGCCGAGCGCGAGCACCGAGATCGCAGACTTCGATGGCGAGCGAGTCCTGGTGATCGAGCGCTTTGACCGAATCTGGACGAGAGACGGGCAGCGGCTGCTGCGCCTTCCACAGGAAGATTGCTGCCAGGCGCTGTCGGTTCCGCCGTCCCGCAAGTACGACGCCGACGGCGGCCCCGGCATGGCCGACATTCTGGACTTGCTGAAGGGAAGCGACGAACCCGAGGCGGATCGGCGACGGTTCATCAGGGCACAGGTCGTGTTCTGGCTGCTGGGCGCGACTGACGGCCATGCCAAGAACTTCAGCATCTTCCTGAGGCCGGGCGGTCGCTTCACCCTGACCCCGCTCTATGATGTCATGTCGGCGCAACCCGCTGTCGATGCGGGTCGGCTCAGAAAAAACGGTTTCAGGTTCGCGTTCGCCGTTGGCGAGAATCGGCACTACGTCATGGCCACGATCGTGCCGAGTCACTTCGCGCAGACGGCGGTCGGGGAAGGCATGCATCCTCGGGTGGTCGACGAAGTATGCGCAGATCTGGCGGATACGGCGGAAGAGGCGATCTCGGCCGTGCTTGACTCGCTGCCGGAGGACTTCCCGGCAGAGCTGGCCGAGTCGGTTGCCGGCGGCGTTCGCGCGCGTCTTGGGCAGATTGAACGTTTCCTCGCATGACCCGGCTCGCCTTCAAGGTGGAGAGGGGCCTGAAGGCGGGGAGAGCGGAATTATCCGGTCGCGGGAGGCGCCCGGAAGTTGCGCCGAAGTTCGTCCCAGCAGTCCGGGTAGCCGGTGTCGACGAGGTCGAGGCCGGATGCATATTCCGTCGGCTCCAGCACGTAACGAGTCTCGAACATGAACGCCATCGTGCCGGTGAGTTTTTCGGGATCGAGATCCTTCGTGCTCGCCCGCTCGAACGCTTCCGTGCCCGGGATCGTCCCCGTCAAACGATCCCCTGCTCTCGATACGGGCGCGCCTCGCGAATGCGGCGGTACGAGAAGCAGGAGAGGTCGATCGCTTGATAGTCGCCGTCCACGATGAGCTCCGCGATGCCGCGACCGGTGGCTGGCGCGTGCATGATGCCGTGTCCGGAAAATCCGTTCGCGAGCAGGAAGTTCTCGAGTCCGCCTTCCCAGCGCCCGAGGATTGGCGAGTAGTCGAGCGTGCTCCGCGCATAGTGCCCGCGCCAGCTCCGCTCGAGCCGGACCCGCTCCATCGCCGGGATCCGCTTTGCAAGCGCGGGCCAGACGAAGTCTTCGAAGTACGTGGGCGAAACGTCGAAGTTCCAGCCGGGGGGTTCGGACCAGTCGGGGACGCCGCCGACGTAGCCTGCGCCCTCGGGCCGGAACGCGAGGTCGGTCTCGGTCTTGATGAGGGGGAGCGGCTCGATTGCATCGGCGCAAGTGAGGAAACAGCTCTCGCGCGACATCGGCTCGACCGGGAGGTCGAGCCCGACCATCGCGCCGAGCGCCGCGCACCAGGCGCCGCCGGCGTTGACGAACGTCTCGCCGGTCACCGTGGCGCCGTCGCGGAGCCGCGCCGCCCGCACCGCGACGGAATCCGCGTCGAGCCCGATCACCTCGCCGGTGACGTAGCGGGCCCCGAGGGTGCGGGCCATGCGCCGAAAGCCCATGAGCGCGGCGTGCGGGTCGATCCAGGCGTCGCGATCGGAGAGCACGGCGAGATCGACCCCTTGCGGCGAGACCGACGGAAACCGGGACGAGAGCGCACCGGGGGAAAGCAGCTCGACTTCGACGCCCATGCGCTCCTGGAGCGCGAAGTTCCGCTCCATCTGCGCCGCGCCGCCGGCGTCGGAGATGAAGAGGTAGCCCTGGCTGCGGAATCCAATCTCCGCCCGCTCGCCGTCGACCGCCATCGTGTCCGCGAAGTCCCGGTAGAACGCGAGGCCGTGGCTCGCCATCTCGATGTTCTCGGGCAGGCTGAACAGCCGGCGGATGCCGCCGTTCGATCGGGGCGTCGCGGCGTGTTCGTAGGTCGGATCGCGCTCGATGACGACCACGTCTCCGGCCTGTCCGGTGCGAGCGAGGTGGTACGCGATGCTCGATCCGACGATGCCTCCGCCCACGATGACGACGTCCGCTCGCATGTCTCGAGTCCGGAGGCTCAGCCGATCCGGCTGCGCTCGTGAGTCGCCGAGGTCCGCTCCGTCCGGCGGCCGGGCTCAGGCGGTGAGGCGCATGTACATCGCTCCGTTCTCGGGGGCCTTGTGGAACTTGCCGTCCTTCATGATTGCGAGGAGCCGGCTCCGGTCCTGGAGGACGCGCACGTCCGTGCTCGGGTCGCCGTCCACCAGCAGCAGGTCGGCGAGGTAGCCCTCGCGGATGAGACCGAGCTCGTTGCCCATGCCCATGATCTCGCCGCCGTAGCGGGTGCCGGCCTGGATCGCCTCCATCGGCGACATGCCGAGCAGGTCCACGAAGTACTCGAAGTCCTTGGCGTTCGTTCCCATGGGCGTCCAGGCGAAGCCGTAGTCGCCACCGATGAGCACCCGGATCCCCCGCCGGTGCATCTCCTTCATGGTCTCGACCGCGCTCTCGAGCTCGCGCTCGTACGCGAACGTGAGCGGGGTGCCGGGCTTGATTCCCCATTCACCGGCATTGCGCGCGACGCCGATGAGCCAGGCGAGGCCGGGGGCGACGAAGTGCTTGTCCTTGTTGGCCTCGAGGAGGTCGAGGGTTTCGGTGTCCGCGAACGAGGCGTGGTAGATGTAGTCGATGCCGTGCTTGACGCACTGCTTGATCGACTCCGAGGAGCGCGCGTGGGCCGCGAGGCTCTTGTTGCGGCGCCGCGCCTCGCTCACCGCCATGGCGATCTCCTCTTCCGCCATCGGGGTCTCTTCCGCCTTGGTGGCGGTGATCTCCTCGCCCGAGAGGTTGAGCTTGATGGTGTCCACCCCGTACTTGATGAGGGTGCGCACGGTGTGCCGTACGTGCTCCGGACCGGAGACGACAAGCCCGAGGTTCAGCCCCTCGTGCGGGATGTGCGGGGGCGCGGCATCGCCGAGCCCGCCCGTCGTCGTGATCTCGGGGCCGGCCGCCGTGTAGCGGGGGCCGGGAAAGCGGCCGGCGTTGATCGCGTCACGCGCCACCACGTCGAGCCGCGGCTTGGCCGCCGCCGCCCCCCGTCCGGCCGTGAACCCCGCGTCGATCATGACCTTGGCCATCTCGATGGTCGAGAGCATGTGCTCCTCGATGGGCATCATCTGGATGGGGTCGATGCCGGGCGCGTTGTTCCAGCTCAGGTGCAGGTGCGCGTCGACGAGGCCCGGCATGAGGGTCGCGCCGCGGCCGTCGATGCGCTGTCCGCCGTTGGTGTTCCACTGATACCCGCCTCCCGAGCGGGTGATGCTCTTGATCCGGTTCCCGACAACCGTCACTTCACCGGAATAGGGTCGTTCGCCGGTGCCGTCGAGAATGCGGACGTTGGTGAAGGTGATTTCGTTCTCGCTGCTGCCGCCGTTGCCGCTCTCGCGCCGGCCGCTCCAGGGGTCCAGTCGTTCCGCCATGATTCGTCCTCCCGCTCGATGCTCGTCTCTGGTCGATGTCCGAGCTTCGTTCAATGTGACCGCGATGGTATCAATTCGGCGCGGCCAGGAGGTGGCCGCGGAGCAGCTCCGTTGCGAGCGCCGGCGCCTCCAGCATCGGCCAGTGGCCGACGCCGGGCAGGGTCTCGAGCCGGGCCCCGTCGATCGCGTCCCGCAGTTGCTTCGCCGCCGCGGGCGGCGCCACCGGGTCGTCCGCTCCGTGGACGAGCAGCGTCGGGCAACGGATCGCCGCATGGTCGGCGGCGCGCGCGGCGGCGAGCGCCTCGCAGTGCGACGCGTAGCCGGCCGGGCTCTGGCGCAGGACGCTCTCTCGCACGAAGGCGCACGCCGCGCCGCCGGCCGCCTCGGGGCCAAGGCTCCCCGCCGACACCGCGTCCGCGATGCCGGCCATGCCCGCGGTGCGTGCCTCGCGCGCCCGTTCCGCGAGGGCACCGCGCGCCGCCGGGGTCGGCTCGAGGAGGGCGCCGAAGAGGGCGAGGCTCGACACCGCCTCGGGCGCGGCCGCCGCGAGGTGCTGGCAGATGAGGGCGCCCATCGAATGGCCCACCAGGTGGGCGCGGGAAATGCCCTGCGCCCGCATGCACTCGCGCACCGCGGCGGTCAGGCCCTCGAGTCCGGGGCGGCCGGGCCGAAGGGCCGAACGGCCCGCGCCGGGGAGGTCGGGGCGGAGCACGCAGAATCCGTCGAGGGCCGGCATCAGGGTCTCGAAGCTCCCCGAGCTTGCGCCGAGGCCGTGCACCATCACCACCGCCGGACCCGCGCCGTGACGCTCCGCGACCAGGCTGCCGAGCCGAACGTCCGTCACCCCGTCACCCTCCCGGCGGCGGACGGCTCGGCCTCGGGGATGAGGATCGTCGAGCCGGTCGTCTCGCCGGCCTCGAGCGCCCGGTGGGCGGCTGGCGCCTCGCGCAGCGGGTAGCGTTGTCCGATTTCGGCCCGGACGATGTTCCGCTCCATGGCGTCGATCAGGCGTGCGGTGATCGCGGCGACCTTCTCCGGGGTGTCCGTGAAGTGCGCGAAGTTGGGCCGCGAGACCGTCGCCGACTTTGCGGCGAGGGAGCCGATGTCGTACGGCCCGATGTCCCCGGATGCCTGGCCGTAGCTCACCAGGTGCCCGCGCACGGCGAGGGCGGCGACCGAGTGGGCGAAGCTGTCGCGGCCCACCCCGTCGTAGATGACGTCCGCGCCGTGGCCCCGGGTGAGCGCGCGCACCTGTTCATCGAGGCTCGCCTCCCCGGGCAGGATCACGTCGTGCGCACCGGCCGTGCGGGCGGCACGGGCCTTCGCCTCGCTGCTCGTGGCGCCGATCACCCGCGCTCCAAGATGCGCCGCCCACTGGCAGAGCAGGCGGCCGACCCCGCCGGCCGGGGCGAAGACGAGCGCGACCTGTCCGGCCTCGAGGCGGTGCACCCGGTGCAGCAGGAACTCCGCGGACATCCCCTTGAGGAGGACCGCCGCTGCCGTCTCTTCGTCGATGCGGTCGGGGAGGGGGATGACGAGGGCCGCATCCATCGTCCGCACCGTGGCGTAGGCGCCGGGGGGCGGGCAGGCGTAGGCGACCCGCTGGCCGGCCCCGAGATGGCGGACCCCGGGTCCCACGTCGACGACCGTCCCCGCCGCCTCCATGCCGAGCGCTCCCGGCGGCTCCACCAGGTCGAAGTACCCGGTGCGGCAGTAGACGTCGATGTAGTTGACCCCGATCGCGGTCTGCCGGATCCGGACCTCGCCCGGTCCCGGCCGCGGCGACGCAACCGGCGCGGGAACAAGCACCTCCGGGCCGCCGTGCCGTGCGATCACCATTGCTTCGCCCGCGATGGCGCCCGCCGCGCTCGCGTCCGCACTCGCGTCCGGGCTCCGGTCCGTGGGCCGGGAGGCCGCGGAGGTGGAGCGGACGCCGGTCGAGGAGCGCTCCGTGGCCGCGTTCCCCGCGGCACGGGCGGCTCGCGGGGCCGGCGCCGCGCGGGGGCTCGCCCCGGTGGCGAGCCCGAGCGCCCCTCGCACCCCGTCGAAGCCGGCTTCATAGACCTCCTCCCCGACGAGCCGGGCGAGGGCCTCCTCTTCTCCGGGAGGCGTCCGGAACCGCGAGCTCCAGGACCAGAACGTCCGGTCCCCGTCCGTCACCGGCCTGAGGAAGAACTCGGCGACGTAGTCCCGGAGCGGCAGGTCGCTGTCGACGATGGAGTAGCGAAGGCGCCGTTCGCGGTCCGAGAGCGAGAGCAGGACCTCCCGCACGCGCTCGCCGCCCGGCAGGACGAAGTTGCGCACCGCCCCGACCTGGTCGGTGCGCCGGCCGTCCTCGAGGGCGCTCCGCGCGACGATGGGGTGCCAGCGGTCGTGGCCGTTGAAGTCGCGCAGGATCCGCCACACCGCGTCAATCGGTGCGTCCACAACGGTGGTGCGGCGGACCCGGACCATCCGGCTTCCGGTTGCGGTGGCCGGCTACGAGCCGAGCTCGCGCTCCAGCGCGTCGAAACCGCCCTGGAACACGTCACCCGCGATGAGTGCGACCAGCTCGTCCTCGCGCTCCGGCGGGCAGTCGAACTCCGCCGACCACTCCGCGAACGTGCGATCGCCGTCGGTGATCGGGGTCAGCTTCAGGGTCGCGACGTAGTTCTCCACCCCCATCGGGCTCTCGACGATCGAGTAGGTGACGGAGAAGTCGTAGTCCGACAGGGCGAGCAGGCGCTCGCGGATGAAGCCGCCGTCCTTCAGGCGGAAAGCGCGGACGCAGCCCACCTGGTCAGCCGGCCCGCCCCCTTCGATTCGGCTCTCCGCGATCGCGGGGTGCCAGTCGGGGAGACCGTTGAAATTCCGGATCTGCTCCCAGACGCGCGCCGCCGGGGCTCCGATTACGGAAGAGGCATACGCTTCCGCCACTGCACTCACCTCCTTCGCACGCGACGATCCGCTTCCGGCGCGCATGCGTCCATCGTATCGCTCCAAGTATGGGCCACGCCCGGCCCGCCGACCCCCCTGGGAGCGCGGCTTCCAGTCCGCGGTGGGCCGAAGGTCCGCCATGGTCCACGCGGGCAAGATGCCCGCGCTCCCGGGAGTGCGCCACATGCCTCGTCGGCCTGGGGCGCAGCCTCGCTAGCTCTACCCGTGCCCCACAAGTTTCCGCTGGACTCTCTCCATCATGAATTCTCGTAAATTCAGTTGGTTACAATCTACGCGCCGATGGCTACCCATACCAGACCCCTCGAATTCGGCGCCACTGGGGCCGGCCACGGGACGATTTGCCGTGCGGCTCGTCGTTCCGAGAGGAAGCAAACAGTCGGCAACACATCGAGTTCCGTGGTACGCGGTCCATCAAGCCCAGCGAACAGTTGTGGGGCACGGGCAGCGCTAGCTCTCCTCCTCTTTTTTCTTCTTCGACTCCGACTCGCGGGCGAGGCTCTGCGCGTCGCGGGCGGAGCGGAAGATGTCGCCCATCCCGGTGACGTTCGGGTTCTCGACCCCGATCTCCTTCATGATCTCGTCGATGAGGGGCGCCTGGGCGCGATAGCGAAGGGCGCTCTGGATCACCTCGTCGGTCGGAGACCGATGACCGTCCCCGCCGCCGGCCCCGCCAAGTCCGTCCACGTGCAGGATCCGGATACCGTCGATCTTCTCCATCGGCCGGACGCTCTCGCGCACGATGCTCTCCAGCCGCTCGATGAGGCTGCTTCGCAGCATGGCGGCCCGGGCGTCCTCGCTGAGGGCGTTGTCCGCCTCGTTGCGCAGGCGCTGCCCTTCGGCGGCGACCGCGGCGGTGACCTTCTCGGCCTCGGCCGCGATGCGGGCGATGTCCGCGTCCTTGGCCGCGATCAGCCGGTCCACGGCGGCGATGCGTTCGGCCACCTCCGTCTCCCGGGTGGTGGCGACCTGCTCCTCCGCGGCGGCGGCCCGCGCCCGGGCCACTTCGGTGGCGACCCGCGCGTCGGCTTCCTCGGCCTCCTTCTGCCGGACCGCGATCTGGCGATCGATCTCCGCCACCTCAATGGTCCGTTCCCGGTCGATCTCGAGGCGCTTGAGGTCTCGCTCCCGCAGGACCCGCGCTTCGTCGAGACCGCGCTCCGACGCGATTCGCGCCCGCTCGATCTCCTCCTGCGCGGCGATCTCCGCCTCCTCGGTGGACTGGCGCTGCGCGATCTGCAACGAGCGGAGCCGCCGGTCACGCTCGATCCGGGCCGTGTCGAGCTCCTGGTCCTGGGTGATGCGCGCGGCTTCGATCGACTGGTCGGCCGCGATGCGGGCGGTCTCGAGCTGCTCGCCGCGGGCGATCTCGCGGCTCTCGGTCTCTTCCTCGGCCGCGATCCGGGCTTCACTGAGCTGTCGTTCGGAGACGACGCGGGCCCGTTCGATGTCCTCGTTCGCGCCGATCTCCGCCACCTCGGTCTCGTGGCGCTGGCGAATCTGCTCGGCGCGGATGAGTTTTTCGCGTTCGATCCGGGCCTGCTCGATCGTCCGGCCCTGGGCGATCCGGGCGGCTTCGATGGTCTCGTCGGCCCCGATGCGGGCGGTCTCGAGCTGCTCGCCGCGGGCGATCTCGCGGCTCTCGGTCTCTTCTTCGGCCGCGATCTGCGCTTCGCGGAGCTGGCGGTCGGAGACGACCCGGGCCCGTTCGATGTCCTCGTTCGCACCGATCTCCGCCACCTCGGTCTCGTGGCGCTGGCGGATCTGCTCGGCGCGGATGAGTTTTTCGCGTTCGATCCGAGCCTGCTCGATGGCCTGCTCCTGGGCGATCCGCGCCCGCTGAAGCCCCTCCTGCGCCCGGATCTCGGCCTTCTCGACGCTCTGACGGCGCTCGATCTCGAACTCCGCCGTCTCGCGCTCCGAGCCGATGCGCGACTGCTGCGCCTCGGCCTCCCGGGCGACCTGCTCACGCACGATCGCGGTGCGCTGTCCGGCCCGCATGGCCTCGAGCTCGCGTTCCTGGTTGAGTCGCGAGCTCTCGCTCTCCTGGTCGATCTTCAGCGTCTCCTTCTCTGCCTCGAGGTTGCGGGATCGGATCGCCACCATCGCGCTTTGCTCGATGTCGTTGCGGGCCTTGCGGCGGGTCTCGATCTCCTCGATCAGCCGGGTGAGGCCCTCGGCATCGAAACGGTTCGCCGGGTTGAAGAACTCGAGCATGGTCTGATCGAGGCCGGTGATCGCGACCGATTCGAGCTCGAGGCCGTTCGGGGTCAGCACCTCGCCGGCCCGGACCCCCACCGCGGAGACGAAGTCGCCGCGTTTCTCGTGGATCTCGTCGAGGGTCATCTCGGTGGCGACGGAACGCAGCGCGCTCACGAACTTGCCGGAGAGGAGGTCGGCGAGGCGCTCCGGGTCCAGGGTGCGGCGCCCGAGGGTGGACGCGGCGGCAGCGACCGCTTCGGGCTTCTGGACCACCCGGACGAAGAACTCCGCTTCGATGTCGACCCGCATTCGGTCACGGGTGATGACCGCCTCCTCGCGCGCCCGCGACACCGCGATTCGCAACACGTTGAGGTTGACGGGAGTCACCTGGTGGATGATGGGCAGAACCAGGGCCCCGCCGTCGATGACCACCGTCTCGCCGCCGAACCCGGTACGGACGAAGGCCATCTCCTTGGTCGAG
Source organism: Gammaproteobacteria bacterium (assembly GCA_965223775.1). GTDB lineage: Bacteria > Pseudomonadota > Gammaproteobacteria > HK1 > HK1 > JAJDXW01. Next base: position 2,364,079 of record OZ245021.1, read on the forward strand.
CGGTGGTAGAGCCAGTGGAGGAGGTAGGCCACCACCGCGATGACGATGATCGCGACGATGAGCCAGAGGATGATCGAGCCAATCAATCCGGTAGCCATGGTTCCTCTCCTTCCCTCTGATGTTTACCGGCCGAAATCACTCGGCTTGCAGTCCCTCGAGGCCGACCGAAACGCGATACCGCCCTGCGGGCAGTCGACCGTCGGCACCTGGCGAATGTCGCCTGGCTTCCGCCTCCGGCGGTGCGGGCCTCTCCCGCGTCTCGGCCTTCGCCATCGGATCGAGGTCGCCGTTCACTTGCGCTCCCGCTGGACGCCTCGACGGGCCTTGATCTTGCCATTTGATCCACGTGTCGCATGGCGGCTTCCGGGGAGCGCGGGCTTCCGGCCCGCATGGACAGACGTGGAGCCGTGGCTCGTCGCGGGCTGCAAGCCCGCGCTCCCCGGAAGCCATTGCGCTCCATTCGGCTGCGTCATGCCTTGTTGGTTCGCGGCCAAGCTTCGCTAGCGGTTGACCCGCACCGCCTTGAACGCCCGGGTCTGCTCGGTGAGCGCGACTTCCGTCGGGAGCCGTTCCATCGAGGAGGCGCCGTAGAAGCCGTGGCAGTGCTCGGTGTGGTCGAGCACGTACTGTGCGTCCTCCGGGCTCGACACCGGGCCGCCGTGGACCAGCACGATGACGTCCGGGTTCACCGCGAGCGCCGCCCGGCCCCAGGCGTCGACCCGAGCCGGGCAGTCCTCGAGCGAGAACGCGACGCCGGCCCCGATCGCGCCCCCGGTGGTGAGGCCGAGGTGGCAGACGACGATGTCCGCCCCGGCCTCCGCCATTGCGGCCGCCTCGTCCTCGCTGAAGACGTAGGGCGTGGTCAGCAGGTCCTTCTCGCGGGCGAGGCGGATCATCTCCACCTCGAGGCCATAGGACATCCCGGTCACCTCCAGATTCGCCCGGAAGGTGCCGTCGATGAGTCCGACGGTCGGGAAGTTCTGCACCCCCGAGAACCCGACCGCCTTCAGCTCGTCGAGGAAGTGGTCGAAGTGGCAGAAGGGATCGGTCCCGTTGACCCCGGCAAGCACCGGGGTGCGGCGCACCACCGGGAGAACCTCGCGGGCCATCTCCATCACGATGTCGTTCGCGTTGCCGTAGGCCATCATGCCGGCGAGCGAGCCGCGCCCCGCCATCCGGTAGCGCCCGGAGTTGTAGATCACGATGAGGTCGATGCCCCCGGCCTCCTCGCACTTGGCGGAGAGGCCGGTTCCGGCCCCGCCGCCGACGATGGGCTCGCCGCGGCGGCGCATGTCCCGGAACCGCTCCAGCAGGTCCCTGCGTTCAAGTCGCGGCATGTCGACGGGTCCTCTCGATCGGGTGTATGGCGGCGAGGGCGCCGGCCACCGCGTCGGCGAAGGCCGCGTCGTTGACGTGGTGCGGCGTGCGAATGAGGCGGCGGGTAGCGGTCTCCTCGAAGGCCCCCGTGAGCGCGTCGAACAGCGCCCGGTCCGCGTCCGGGTCGTGGAAGGGCTGGCCCGGGGCGTCGAGGGCGGACACCCCGCCCTCCGGGACCAGGAACCGCACCGGCCCGGTCATCGCGTTGACGCGCGCGGCAATCCACTCGCCCATGCGCGCATTCTCCTCGGCGGTCGTCCGCATCAGGGTGACCTGGGGGTTGTGCTCGACGAAGCGGCGGCTCCGGTACTTCTCCGGCACCGTGTCCGGGGGTCCGAAGTTCACCATGTCGAGCGCCCCGACCGACCCGACCCAGGGGATCCGGGTCCGGATGAAGGCGCCGAAACGGTCCTCGTCGGCGGCGAGGATGCCCCCCATCATCATGTCGCAAATCTCGGTGGTGGTGAGGTCGACGGCGGCGGCGAGGAGGCCGCTGTCGGCGAGCTTCTCCATCGACCGCCCGCCGACCCCGGTGGCGTGGAACACGAGGCAGTCGTAGCGGTCCTCGAGGCGGGCGGTGAGCTGCTGGACGGCCGTGGTGGTGACCCCGAACATCGTGAGTCCGAGCCCCGGCCGGTCGTCGTCGGGAGGAGGAGGGCGGCGCGGCGCGCGTTCCGCCGGCCGGACCATGCCCGCCAATGCGTTCGCGCCGTTCGCGAGCACCCGCCGCGAGATCCGGTTGAGGCCCTGCACGTCCGTCACCGAGTACATCATCATGATGTCGGAGGCGCCGACGTAGCGCCCGACGTCGCCCGAGGCGACGGTCGAGATCATCACCTTCGGAACCCCCACGGGGAGCCGCCGCATGGCGGGGGTCGCGAGGGCGGTCCCCCCGGAGCCTCCGGCCGAGATGATGCCGCGGACCTCGCCCTCGCGCCCGATCCAGCGCTCGAAGGCTTCGGACATGGCCCCGACCGAGGCGCCGCGCTCGCTGGTGAAGACCGCGTTCGCGCCGCGCGGGTGGTGGGCGGCCACGTGGTGCGGGGGGACGTCGGCGGAGGACGGCCGCCCCGAGGTCGAGAGGTCCACCGTGCGGGGATTGAGCCCGAATCCCGCGAGGCAGTCGCGGATGTAGCCGAGCTCCGCGCCCTTGGTGTCGAAGGTGCCGGCCACGAGGACTTCGTTGGCGCCGTCGAGGTCGCGGCGCGGAGACGCTGGTTCCCGGTAGATGGGCTCGGGCGCGGCGGGGCGGGGGCTGGCGGGCCGGGCCGGGCGGGAAGACGGGGGCAGTTCCGGTTCGCCGGCAGCCGAAGAAGGGGCGGCCCGGGGCGTCGCATCGGGCTCCGGGGTCGGGCTCGTGGGGCGGTCCGCGTCCCACGCCGCGCGCGACCAGCGGGTCGGCGGCACGTAGGCGAGGCGGGGGCGCGACGGCGCCGGCCCGGCCGCCCCGTCTCCGCCGGCCGCGGGAGCGCCTCGGTCTTGCGTCGCCGCCGCGACGGGCGCCGCGCCGCCGCTCGGACCGGCGGGACCGTTCGGACCCGCCGGGGCGGGCTCGGGAGCGTCCGCCCGCGCCTCGTCCGGCGCGTCGGCGGGCTCCGCGAGATCGAGGTCTTCGGAGAAGTCCCTCCCCACCCCGAGGAGGCGCTGCTGGAGGGCGCGGTCTTGCGCGAGATCGCCGGCCGGAATGACCCGGCTGATCCGGCCGTTGACCATGATCGCGACATCGTCGGCGATGGCCGTCGCGACCCCGATGTTCTGCTCGATGAGGAGGATGGCGACGTCGCCCTCGGCGGCGAGGGACGAGAGCAGCTCCTCGAGCTGGGCGACGATGAGGGGGGCGAGCCCCTCGGTCGGCTCGTCGAGCACGAGGAGGCGCGGGTCCTGGAGGAGGGCGCGCGAGATGGCGAGCATCTGCTGCTCGCCGCCCGAGAGCTGCCCGCCGCCGTTCCGCCGCCGTTCGGCGAGCCGCGGGAAGACCTCGTACACCCGTTCCACGGTCCACGACCCGCCGCCCCGGCCGGCGAGGCGCAGGTGCTCGTCCACGGTGAGGGACGGCCAGAGCCGGCGTCCCTGGGGGGTGTAGGCGATGCCCCGCGCGGCGACCCGGTAGGGGGCGAGGCCGGTGATGTCCGCGCCCTCGAACCGGATCGAGCCCCGCCGTACCGGGAGGAGGCCCATGATGGCGTTGCACAGGGTGGTCTTGCCCATGCCGTTGCGCCCGACCACCGCATGGACTCCTTCGTCCAGGGTGAGATCCACGCCCTGCAGGGCATGGGACTGGTCGTAATGGACGTGCAGGTCCCGGATCTGCAAGGTGACCGACGAAGCGGCCCGGCGGCGGGCGCGTTCGGCCCGCCAGCCGGACGCGGACCCGGATCCGGATCCGGATTGGGCCCGTTCAGCCATGGCCGTGCCCCAGGTACAGCTCCTGGACCTCCGGGTCGTTCTCAATCTCGTCCGGCGTGCCTTCCTTGAAGACGCGCCCGTTGTGCATCATCGTCACGCTGTCCGCGACCCGCAGGGCCACGTCCATGTCGTGCTCGATGATGATGAAGCTCATGTGGCGCGGCAGCGACTGGAGGATCTCCACCAGATCCGCGCGCTCGTTCGGCGAGAGGCCGGCGGCCGGTTCGTCCAGCAGGGCGAGCCGGGGGGCCCCCGCGAGGGCGAGGGCGATCTCGAGCTGGCGCTGCTGCCCGTGGCTGAGGGTGGACACCAGATGGCCCCGCACCTCCTCGAGGTTGACCGCGCTCACCAGGGTATCGGCCGCGTGCATCGCCGCGTCGTCGCGCCGCGCCCGGCGGAGCGAGAAGCGCCGGCGGCTCACCCCGCGGCAGGCGAGGTAGATGCTGTCGATGACGCTCAAGCCGCCGAAGAGGAGCGAGATCTGGTAGGTGCGGCGAAGGCCGCGACGGATCCGCTCGTGCACGGGCAGATCCGTCACGTCCTCGCCGAACAGGCGCACCCGCCCGGTCGTCGGCGGGAAGTCGCCGGTGATGGCGTTGAACAGGGTGGTCTTGCCGGCCCCGTTCGAGCCCAGAACCGCGCGCCGCTCCCCCGGCCCCAGGGTGAGGTTGATGTCGGCGAGCGCGACCAGTGCACCGAAGTAGCGGCTGACCGCCTCGAGCTCCAGCGCGTGCCGGCCGGCTCCCTGGAGCCTGGAGAGGGCGTCGGTCCCGGGCATCGCAACGGGGGCGGGGCGCACGACGCGCCCCGCGCCCCACCTTATCCTTCCCGCCTCGTCACGTTCCGCTCCGCAACTACTCGCAACGCGGATTCTCGCGACTGACCGGGCCATACTTCAGGAACTCCTCGTAGGGGAGGCCGAAGGTCTGGCTGACGGCCGGAATGACCCTGAGGGTCTTGTTGAGGAGGTTGCCCTCCGGTCCCGCGATCACCTCGGTGAGGAAGATGTCCGCGACCCCGTTGCGGCGTTCGTCGAGCTTGACCATCCCGGTCGGGGTGTCGAACTCGAGGCTCGCAAGCGCCGCGCGGAGCTTCACGCCGCCGTCCGAGAGATCCCCTCCCACCTGGTCGAGGGCCAGGAGCGCGGCCTTGGTGTTGATGTAGTACGCGTGGGGAAACAGCGAGGGCGACGGGAAGCCGTCCGGGAAACGCTTCTGGTACGTCGCGACGAAGTCATTCCAGCGCGGATCATCCCAGGTATCCGAGATCGGCCCCGCCGAGGGGGTGCCGATGACGAACTCCCGGGTGCGGCCCTTCGAGCCGAGCACCGTCTGGTCCACCGTGATCGAGCCCGCCACGAGCGGAAGCTCGCCGCCTGCCTGCTCGTACTGGGTGAGGAAGTTGATGGCGTCCGCACCGCCGAGGGCGACGTAGATCGCGTCCACGTCGTCGGGCAGCGCGGCGATTACCGAGGAGTAGTCCTTGTTGCCGATCGGGACCCAGAAACGCGCGTCGTTCGGCGCCTTGCCGCCGAGCCGGCAGAACGGCTCGAGGAAGCCGAATACCTGGGTGTAGGGGAACGCGTAGTCCTCGGCGAGGACTGCCACCGAGCGATAGCCCTTCTCGTTGTAGGCGTACTCGCCGAGCCCGGCCATCCACTGCGCGCCCTCGGTGCTGAAGCGGAAGAAGTTGGGGGCCGGGTCGCGCAGGGTGGTGTCCTGGGCGGCCGAGGTCCCGTTGATGAACGTCACGTTCGGCTGCGTCTTGGCGTAGTCCTTGACCGCGAGGCCTTCCGAGCCCGAGAGCGGGCCGATCATCACCTGGACACCGTCCTGCTCGACGAGCTTGCGGGTCGCGCGGATGGCGCTGTCCGGCGATGCGTCGGACGAGCCGGTAATCAGCTCGATCTTCTTGCCGCCCGCCATGTACCCGAACTCTTCGAGGGCCATGATGACGCCGCGCATGCTGTCCTGGCCAAGCACCGCAAACGCGCCCTCCAGGGTCGCGAGCGCGCCCATCTTGATCGTGTCGGCCTGCGCAATGCCGGCGGAGCCGGCGAGCAGCGCCGCCGCGGCGAGCAGTGTCTTTCCCTTTCGGTACATCTTGGTTCTCCCTAGCTTGTGGATTTTCGGACGCCCGCGGCGTGGTCCTCGGCGTCCAGGTCGACGCGCCCGGCGAGCGGCCGCGCGTTTCGGTCGAACCGGAGCCGTGGCCGGATCCGGTTCCAGAGCCCCAACAGCCCGTCGGGCGAGAACAGCACCACGAGCAGGAACACCAGCCCGATGACGGTGTTGAAGCGTTCGCGATCAATGAGATCGATCGCGAAATTATCGAGCAGCACGAATCCGATCGCGCCGAGAAAGGGGCCGATCGGATGGCGCAACCCACCGACCACCGCGATGACGAGGATGTCGATCGAAGCCTCGACCCCCATCGTTCCGGGCGACACCCGGCCGTTGAACCAGACCAGGAGGACTCCGGCGGTGGCCGCGATGAAGCCGGCGAGAAAAAAGGCGAAGATGCGGTGCAGGGCGACGTCGAAGCCGAGCGCCCGCATGCGGCGCGGATTGTCGCGGATGGCCTGGAGCCCCAGTCCGAACGTGGAGCGCGAGGCGTACATCACCGCGCAGAAAAAACCCCCCGCGACGACCAGCGAGAGGTAGTAGAACGGTACGGGGTCGCGCCAGTAGATGCCGAACAGGGTCGGCGGCTTGACGCCCGCGAACCCTGTCCAGCCGTTGAACAGCACGTAGTTCTGGCGCACGAAGAAGAACAGGGCGACCGCGATCGCGAGGGTGATCATGATGGTGTAGATGCCCTCGGTGCGGACCGAGATCGCACCGATGAGGGCGCCGAGCACCGCCCCGGCGAGAATCGCGGTCGGCACCGTCAGCCACCACGGCCACCCGAGCCCCATTACCCCGACGCTGTTGTCGCCGAGGATGGCCATCAGGTAGGCGGCGAAGCCGGCGACGGTGAGCTGGGCGAGGCTCACCATGCCCCCGTAACCCGCGAGCATCATGAGGGACAGGGCGATGGTCCCGAGAATGAGGGAGAAGGCGCCGATCTGGAAGGTGAAGAAGTCCGAGGCGAAGCTCGGGTAGGCGACGAGGAACACCACCGTGATCACCGTCGCGGGGTGGAGATCGGACCAGGTCACCCCGCCCGAGAAGATGCCGTGTCCGCGCCCGCCCCGGTTGGCCACTCAGCGTCCTCCCATGATCCCTTGCGGCCGGACCGCGAGCACGAACACCATGATGAGGAAGGTGAGGACGACGCCGTAGGTCGGGAAATAGGCGAGCCCGAACTGCTCGGCGAGCCCGATGAGGAGGGCGCCGATGGCCGCCCCGGTCACCGAGCCGAGCCCCCCCACGATGACCACGATCAAGGAAGCGAGGAGATAGCGGATGTCCTCGCCGGGGGCGATGGAGAGCGCCGTGCCCCCGACCACCCCCGCGAATCCCGCGAGGCCGGCGCCGAGCGCGAAGACCACCGCGAAGACGAGCTGCACGTTGACCCCGGAGGCGGAGAGCATGTCGCGGTCGTTGACCCCGGCCCGGATCATCATCCCGATGCGGGTGCGGTTGAGGAAGAGCCAGAGCGCGATCCCGATCGCGACCGCGACGGCCAGCACGGACAGCCGGTAGATTGGATACTTGATGTAGACCGCGGCGCCGGACGACTTGACGACCGAGACGATGGGGAGCTTCGCCGCCCCGAACAGCCACTCCGGGGGGGCGAACTGGTAGGTGATCCCGGTCCAGATGGCGAGCATGAGATCGGCGGCGACGATGGACAGGCCGATGGTCACCAGGGTCTGCCGGAGGTCGTCGCCCTCCATGCGCCGGAAGACGAGGATCTGCAGGAGCGCGCCGCTCAGGGCGATGACGAGGAAGGCGGCCGCGAGGCCGAGGAACCAGCTTCCGCTCGCCTCGGCCACGTCGTACCCGATGTAGGCGCCGAGGAGATACATCGATCCGTGCGCGAGGTTGACGTTGCGCATGAGGCCGAAGACGAGGGTGAAGCCGCTCGCGACGAGGAAATAGAGGCCAGCCAGGGTGACCCCGTTGAGGAGGGTGTTGACGAACGTCTTCTTGCGGCCGAGGGCCGCGACCAGCCAGGGCGGCCAGACCGCGAAGATGAGCCACACGAACACCGCGATGACGAGGACCAGGACGATGGCCCAGAACGTGTGGCGTTCGATGAACTGCCTCATCGGGACGGCGATCGCCGAGCGGCTGGGGTGTTCGGGAGCGCGGCCCCGGAGCCGCTGGCGGCACGGACGCGGGCGGCAGCGAACGCTCTCGCGGTGCGGGCGGCTGCGCGGGAGCCGATGGAGGCGAAGCGCGCCGGCACGCGCGCCGACTCCCGGGTCCGCGGACCCGGGCTCGTCGCTTGCGTCGGGCGAAAGCGCTCCACGACGGGGTCCATCGCGACAAGAACGGGCGCATCCGCGTGCGTCATGTGTTCTTCCTGTATCGCGTCCCTGCAGATGAGGAGAACGTCCGAGTGTACCCGACGCTTGGCGCGTCGTCGCGGCGCGGACCCCCGCCGGCCGTCCGCGTCAGGCGGCACGCCGTTCGTGGATGGAAGGGTCGGTGAGGACCTCGCTGAGCGCCTCGATGAGGATCGCGGACCAGCGTTCGATACCCGTCTCGTCGGCGACGAGGTCCTGGCGGACTTCGATCTGCACGTTGGCGCGCCCGTGCCGCGCGGCGTGCTCCGGCATCGTGTAGCCGTGGGGCGAGGCGCCGGAATAGGGCTCGTTGTCGCCGACGACGAGATCGCCTCGCGCACGCAGGGCGCGGAGCAGGGGCAGGGCGACTCGGCCGTCCTCGTGCCAGAGAACGCCCGCGTGCCAGGGCCGGGGGGTTCCGTTCATGTCCGGGGTGAAGCTGTGCATCATCACGACCGGCGGCGCCTTGCCCCGCGCCTCCACGCCGTCGAGCACGTCGGCGCACGCCCGGTGATAGGGCCGGAAGAACGCCTGTGCCCGGGCGGCGGCGTCCGGCCCGGTCAGGTCCTGGTTGCCCGGCACCACCGTGCCGTCGCTCGCGGCGAGGATCGACTGCTCGTCCTCGAACCGGCGGTTGCAGTCGATGACGAGGCGGGAATAGCTGGCGAGCACCGCCGGGGCGTCGAAGTGGGCGGCAAGCCGGCGGGTGAGCGCCGCCGCCCCGATGTCCCAGGCGATGTGCCGCTCGAGCTCCTCCGGCGGAAGCCCGAGGTGGTCGAGGGCAAGCGGCACCCGGTTGCTCGCGTGGTCGCAGAGAAAGACGATGGACGCCGCTCCCTGCGGGTTGACGATCTCGAAGGCCGGCGGGTCTCCCGGGCCGAGCAGCGAGCTGCCGCCGCCATCCCGGCCTCCGCCCGCCGCATCGCGTGGCGCTCGATTCATGGCGCGGGGACTATAGCCGCAACCACCGCCCCCTGCCGCAGGAAGCGGCCGCCCCACCGTCCGGGCGTGCGTTCCATTGCGCGATCCATTCGCTAAACTGCTCGCGAGCAAACGCGGTACCTCGACCTGCGACATCTCGGCGGCTTCGCTGCGGGAAGCGGCGGGGCAGACCGAGCCGCACGGCTACGCCACTCGATACGACGGTTGACCCGGCGAGCGCGAGAAGGGCCCCATGCTGACGCGCATTCACATCGACGGCTACAAGTCCTTCCACGACGTCGAGGTGCGGCTGTCGCCCCTCGCGGTGATGTTCGGGCCGAACGCGGCCGGCAAGAGCAACCTCCTCGATGCCCTGCAGCTCCTGGCCAAGCTTGGGACGAGCCGGACCGTCAAGGAGGCTTTCGATGCTCCCTATCGAGGCAAGCCGCTTGAATCCTTCACCATTGGAGATAGAGGGATCAAGGGCCTCATCGAACAGGAGAGGCTCGCCTTTTCGTTCGAGGCCGATCTGCATTTGTCGGATGCGGTCGTCGAGGCGGTCGATCGAGACATTCGAGAGATACGGCGTCCCGGTGCCGAAGGCCGGACCGGGGAAGGCGGCAAGGCCCTCGCTCGGGCGCGAGAACGTGATCTCCGCTACCGCATCGAGGTCGAGATGCTTCCGAAATCGGGGATCCTGCGCGTGGCCGACGAGTATCTGGCTGCCCTGAATTCCAAAGGCGAGCCTACCCGAAAGCGCCTGCCTTTCATCGAACGGCAGGGGCAGAAGCTGCACTTGCGTCTCGAGGGGCAGGCCCATCCTACCTATTACGACCGCTACCTGGACCACAGCATCCTTTCGATGCCGCACTACCCACCGCACCACCCGCATCTGGTGGCCGCGCGCCGCGAGCTGGAAAGTTGGCTCTTCTTCTACTTCGAGCCGCGCGAACGCATGCGCGCGGCCAATCCCGTCAAGGAGGCGCGGCACATCGGCCTGATGGGTGAGGACCTCGCCGCCTTTCTCAATACGCTGCGGGCGCTCGAACCGAAACAGTTCGAGGCGGTCGAGAAGGCGCTGCGCGTGCTGATGCCCCACCTGGACGGCATCGAGGTGGAGGTCAGTGATCTGGGTGAGGCCGAGCTTCGTCTCAAGGAAGGCGGCATTGCCATTCCCGCGCGCGTGCTCTCGGAAGGCACGCTTCGCATGCTGGGTCTCCTGGCCCTCGCGGGCGTGAAGACCCCTCCCGCACTGGTGGGCTTCGAGGAGCCGGAGAACGGGATTCACCCGCGCCGAATCGAGCTGATCGCGGAACTGCTGAAGACGCGGGCGAGCCTCGGACAAACCCAGTACATCGTCACCACCCACTCCCCGCTCCTGCCTGATCGGATGCCGGACGACTCCCTGTTGGCGGTGCGCCGAATCGGTGGCCGGACCCATATCGATACGTCTTCGACCTGGGGACCGCTCGGTCCAATCGGGCGGAAGGACGACATCGATCGCGTACTCGATGACGACGAGGACGTGCTTCCCGTCTCGGAACGCATTCTGAGAGGGGACTTCGATGCGTGAGATCGTGCTGTTCGTGGAGGACTTCGCTCACCGGCAAGTCATCGGCGCACTGGTGCGTAGACTCGCCGGAGAGCTCGATCTCGACGTTCGGCTCGAATGGCGAAGCACAAGGCGCGGTTACGGCAGGGTCGTGCGGGAGTTCAACGACTATCTGCGCGATCTCGGCCGGCAGGGCGGTCCTGCGCCCGATCTGATCATCGTTGCCACCGACGCCAACTGCAAAGGCCTGAACGAACGTGTGCGAGAGATCGACGAGCCGGATGCGCCCGCGCCCCTGATCCTCGCCATTCCCGACCCGCACATCGAGCGCTGGCTGCTGCTCGACGGCGCCGCATTCAAAGTCGTGTTCGGGAGGGGCTGCGACGCTCCCGACAAAAAATGTGATCGTGGCCGTTACAAACGACGGCTGATCGAGGCCATTTTCGCGGCTGGGGTGACGCCCAACCTCGGCGGCATGGAGTTCGCCGAGGACATCGTGCAGCAGATGGACATCGAGCGCGCGGAGCAGGCCGACGACTCGTTCCGCCGCTTCGTCGGCAGCCTCCGCACCACGCTGCGAGGCTGGAAACGGTGACTGCCAACTCCGCGACGCCCGAGCGCCGGCGCCTCCTGGGAGCGTACTACACGCCGGAGCCGATCGCGGACACCCTGACAAGATGGGCACTGGCTCCGGGCGCTGGAACCGTACTCGATCCGAGCTTTGGCGGATGCGCTTTTCTGGATGCAGCAACTGCGGTCTTGGCCGGCAAGGGCGTCCTGAATCCAAATCGTCTGGTGTTCGGCGTCGATGTGGATCCCTCGTGCATGGAGCATGTATGCACCAATGAAAAGCTGCTCGACGAAAACTGTGTCGTTCGCGACTTCTTCGAGTTGACGCCAGGTGACTTGCTCGGAGCGCCGTTCAGGGCAGTCGTTGGCAATCCTCCGTATGTACGGCATCACTGGTTCAAGGGACCAAGTCGACAGGCTGCCAAGGCGGCGATGGCCGACGCTGGCGTGTCAGTCCCCGAGACCGCAAGCGCCTGGGCATACTTCCTCGTTCACGCCATGAGCTTTCTGGCGGAAGGCGGTCGGTTGACCATGCTGGTCCCGGAGGCGCTCCTGCAGGCGGACTATGCCGCTGCTGTCCGTGACACGCTTGCTGCCCGCTTCGGTCGCGTCTGCCTGATCCACGTTCGCGATCGTCTGTTTGACGGGACGGATGAACCGGTTGTGGTCGTAGCCGCTTCGGAGTTCGGACAGCAGGGCAGCACGTGCATTGAAGCGGTCGAGCGCGCCGAGGAGCTCGGCCAGACTTTGAATCGCCCGGCCGGCGTGCCTAGCGCATTCCCCGTGACCACCGCGAACGGACGGAGTGTCGACTCGGCGACCGTTCAGTTGCTCGATGAATTGGAGCAGCACGAGTCGATACGGAGGTTCGCGGACATCGCGATCGTGCGAATCGGCTTGGTGACCGGTGCGAACAACCATTTCATCCGAGATTGCGAGGACCTGAAACGGCTCGGCGTTCCGCGCGAGGCGTGGCAGCGCGTGGTGCCTCGAACCCGGTGGCTGTCCGGATTGGATTTCACCAGCGAAGATCACCAGAAATTCGTTCGTGCGGGTCAACCGGCACTTCTGGTCCAGCCCGAGCCGGCTTGCGAACAGGATACCGGGGTTCGGCAGTGGATTGCCGAGGGAATCGCGGCGGGTGTGCACGAGCGTTTCAAGTGCAGCAAGCGAGCTCCCTGGTTTCGCATGGAGCTTCCGCCTGCTCCTGACGCCTTCGCAACCTGCACCCGCATGGGTTCGCCCCGGCTGGTTCTCAATCGAGCTGGCTACAGGTGCACTAATGCTCTTCATGCGGTACGTTGGCGTCGAGGGACCGAAGCGGCGCCGAAGGCCGTGTGCGTAGGCTTCCTGACAAGCGCCGTCAGCGCCTGGGCCGAGCTCCACGGCCGCCGGTACGGAGGCGGCGTCTTGAAGATGGAGCCCGGAACGCTGAACCGGGCGCCAGTACCGCTGGCCGAAAGCGGAGAGGACGCCTTCGACGGGCTCAACGAGCTGATGCGTGATGAGCGTGAAGACGAGGCGAGGAGGCTGGCGGATGATATCGTCCTGCGCGACGGAATGGGGCTGTCCAAGAAGGATATCCGGCGGTTGCAGCAGGCGCGTTCGCGCCTGACGTCCCAACGGCGCCCGGCTCGTAGCGGAGGCACTGGTGGCTAGGTTTACCGTAGACACGCACCTCTTCCGAGAGCTCGGGGAGCTGTTGGTGGGGCGGGACTCGACCGCGTTGATCGAGCTGATCAAGAACGCCTACGACGCGGATGCGACTGAGGTTACCGTTCACGGCGAGCAGCTTGACAGCCCAGGCCAGGGCCGAATCATGGTTGTAGATGACGGTATCGGTATGCATGCGGGCGAATTCGAGCAGGGTTTCCTGCGCGTTGCTTCCCGACTCAAGGATGAAGGGGAGCGGCGGTCGAATCTGTTCCGTCGCCGCTATACCGGCGCCAAGGGAATTGGGCGACTCGCCGCCCACAAGCTCGCGAGAAAACTTGAGATTTCCAGCCGGCGGCGGGTGTCGGCAAGTATACAGACGCAACAGGTGCTGTATGCGTCGATAGACTGGGACGAGATCGAGCGCTACGAGACCCTGGACGAGCTCGATTCCACCGATGCCATCGTTCTGGAAACCAAGGAATTGGACGCGGCCGCCCGTTCGGGAACGACGCTTGTTCTCTCGAGGCTGCGCCGGGGTTGGACTCCAGTTGAGCGCGCGAGGTTCTTCGCAGAAGTTCAATCGTTCGATCCACCGGCGTTCCTCCGCGATTCGCTTCCGCAATCGATCACTGAAGAGCCGTTGCTGTTCAACACACCGATCGTCCGGGACGAAAGCGGCGAGGCAGCAGATTCTTCGTTCCGAGTGAAGCTCGAAGGTGAGTTCGCGGCTGGCGATAGCTATTGGGAGCTCTTTGCCGGGATGGCGAGTTGGGTGCTGGAGATACGGGCGGCTCCTGGCAGTGACGCGGTACGCGTCGCAATCACACCCACGAAGAAAACCCGAGCGGGGAATCCGGACGCCGGGGGGCGAGAAGAATCGATCCCTCATCCGGACCCCGAGCGCGGTCCCTATTTCGATGCGCGTATCTTCGTGAGAGAAGGCCGTTTTCGCGGTAGCCGAGACCAACGAACATGGGCCACCCATGCCAGCGGGATCCGGGTGTATCTGGAGGGTTTTCGCGTTCTGCCATACGGAGAGCAGAAAGATGATTGGCTCTCGATCGACGCCGACTATACGCGTCGCCCCCGGCAGTTCGAGATACTTCAGGAATTCGGATTTGACAATGAAGGGAGCGATCGCGACGCCGGTCTCATTCGTTTGCCCAACAACAACTATTTCGGAGCAGTGTTTCTCATTCAGGAGCATTGTCCCACCCTTCGGACCCTTGTGAACCGGGAGGGATTTGTTCCAGAGGCTGGCTTCGATACGCTGGTGCGGCTAGTGCGGACGGGTATCGACCTGTGCACACGTGCGCGCGCGGCCGCGGGTCAGGCACGCCGGCAGAAGTGGAGGGAGGATCGCCGGTCAGAAACAGCTCAGATGCGAGCATCAGCGCAGGATAGCGGGCAGGACGTCGACTCCGAGAGCTCGGTCCTGCCAGAGCGACTTGGCGAAGCGGTGCAACTCATGAAGAGTGCTCGCGCCCACCTGAGCGCGGGAGAGACAGGCGATGCGAGGGAAACGGTCAGCGAAGCCTTGCAGGCGGTAGGTGGGGCCGAGGAGCTCGCCGCGGATCTGATCTCCGAGCGCTCGCTTCTGCACGTCCTTGCATCGGTAGGAACGCAGATGGCTGCGTTTGTGCATGAGATCAACGCGCTGCTGGGAGCCGCCCAAACCGTCGAACAGGCGATTGGGCATCTGCTGGGAGAGGACGGACTGTCGCGCGAGCAACGACGCAGGCTGAGACAGACGTTGGCGGTCACGACAGATCTGAAGCTCGGGCTGGAGCGGCAAGCCTCCTATCTGATGGACATCGAGATTCCCGATGCACGCCGCCGCCGTTCGCGCCAACGTTTTGGTGAGCGATTCGATGCGGCCGTTCGTCTTGTACAGCACCAGGCGGAGCGCCGGGGCATCGACATCGATAATCGGATCCCATCCGAGTTGTGGTCTCCTCCGATGTTCCCCGCGGAACTTACGGCGGTGTTCGCCAATCTTCTCACGAATGCTGTTAAAGCCGCTGGAGCGGATGGACGCATCCGCGCTTCGGCCGACGATGGGAACAATCAGGTTCGGATTCGCATCCAGAACACCGGCGCGGCTGTCGAGATGGACGACGTGGAGCGTTGGTTCAAGCCCTTCCAGTCGACGACATCGGAAGTCAATCCGGTTTTGGGTCAAGGGATGGGGCTCGGACTCCCCATTACACGTAACCTGTTGGAGTACTATGGAGGGAGCATAAATTTCGTTCAGCCGGGCGGTATGTTCGCAACTGCGATCGAGATCACCCTTCCGAGTAGGAGCCAGGCTTGATATGCACAAGAGTGAAAAGCCTTCTATTCTCATAGTGGATGATGAGCCCGACACGTTGCGCGACGCGGTAGCTCTGGGGTTGGGCGAGCGTCCGATGGAGAGTGTGGTTCATCCTCACGATGTCGAAATGTCGCATCTCGAGAATGCGGATCTGGTTCTGGTTGACTATCGCCTGGAAAACTGGGCAGAGCGGGCCGCGCAGTCGGTCATTTCACTCCAGCCGGCGACCGGGATGGCACTTGCGGCCGTGCTGCGGGAGCACGTAGACCGTTCGGGAAAAGACAGATTGACCGCATTTGCGTTGCATTCAGGTCATTTGGGGGATGTGCAGGGGCGGCTTTCGGCAACGACTGCACAGCATGTTCTTGCACGTCTCAATAACTTGGAATGGGCATTTCCGAAGACAGAACCTCGACGCTATGAGCAGATGATCATTCTCGCAAACGCCGTGCGGCAACTCCCCAGAACGTGGCCGAACGGTCCGGAGGGTTCGGAAGCCGAAGTAAGGCATCTGCTGGAGATGGACGAGAATGTCTCGTCGTTCGACCGTTGCTGGCGGGATGTCTTGGAGTGTCGGGCACCGGTAAACGACTTGACGGAAGGTGCGCATGGAATCCTGTTTGTTCGGTGGTTACTTCATCAGGTGATGCCGTATCCGTGCTTTCTGTGGGGAGAGCACTGGGTTGCGGCACGACTTCGGATCTCCGTGGCCTCGCTCCGAGCCGTGGAAAGAGCGGACAGTAGGCTGGCCGAGGATCTGCGGTCCATGCGCTACTCCGGCATCCTGGCCGGGTTCCTGGGAAGAAGGTGGTGGCGTGGCGCACTCGAAGATTACATCTGGGAGTTGGCCGGGGGGCACGCGACCGACGGCGAGCGGCTGAGAGAAGCGTTGGCCGAGCATGCACGAGCGGAACTGGAGGCAATTGAACCGAACCCGGCCGTGGTTTGCATGGATTCAGACTTGCAACCTCAGGAACGGTTTTTTTCTCCCACGACTGCCGTGCCTCTTCGCCCCGATCATTGGCCCGCATTTGCGGACTCGGCCTGGATGGACATCAAAGACGTACGAGCCGATCCCGGCCTCCAGTCGATGGTGGAGCCACTCGATCGCTACCGTGTCGCTGAAAATAAGGAGTAGTAACAAGAGATGGCCGGACTTCGCTTCCCTTTTTCAGAACTGGTACGCGAGACCAGCGCGCTGCAGGCCATCGCCCGGAGATTCCTCGATCCAGGCACGCACTGGGTTCTGGAGCAGTTCCAGAGCCAGCTCGAGAGTATGTGGGGCGCGCAGGACGTACAGGTGCGGTTGGCACTTTCGCCGCTTTATACAAGGCCGAACAACGGGGCGCACGAAGCGGGTGGCCGACGAGGCCGGCAAAGTGTGTACGCCGTCATCAGTGGAACATGGGATCTGACACCTCTGGGTCTAAACAGGCATCGTGCAAAGCGGGAACTAGCTTTTAGTGGTATAGCTTCCACCAAGGTCGAGCTGTACGCCCACAATGATGCGAATGCCCGCCTCGCGATGTGGCGCCTGGAATTGGGTGCAGACGACTCACCAGGCTGCTACTTCCATGTCCAGATCCTTGGCGATTCCAATGATACGCCGTTCCCGAGTTCGATTCCCATTCCGAGGTTGCCTAGCCTTTTCGTTACGCCGATGAGCGTTATCGAGTATGTCCTCGGCGAGATATACCAGGACGAGTGGGCTCAGGAAACCGCAAGGCGTACCGACGACCTGCTGCACTGGCGGAGACTTCAGCAGCAGCGGCTGCAATGCCTCTTCACGTGGTACCAAGACAAGACCCAAGGTTCGCTTTCTTCTCCTTGGATGAATTTAAAGTCCGCGAAGCCGGACGAAAGCATGTTTGTACGGAACTGAATAGACACCGTAATGGGACAAATCGAGCGCAAGGGGGAAAACATGACAAGGGGTGATCGCGGAGATGGACGGAAGAGAGAAAGACTCTCGCCGCTCGCAGGAGGCGTGAACGAATGGCGGTTCGCCAATAGGGTGGGTGAATCGGAGACTTGAGCCCATCGCTGCGAATCTGCCGGAGCGGTATCCGGACAAACCTGCACGTCAGTGAATCACGGCGACACGTGAGGGCCGACTCGGGGCTGGTTTCAGGGGGTTGCGTTGCGCCTGGCCTGGGCCGCCCGGATGTCGGAGGGCCAGAGGCTCTTGATGTAGGCGAGGCTCGCCAGGATCTCGCGGTCGTCGAGCACGCCGGCGAAGCCCGGCATCGTGCTTCGATAGCCCTTTTCGACGACCGCGGTCGGCCCCTCCCTGGTCAGCCGGAACAGCAGCTCGTCCGAATGATGCCAGGTGTGGCCGGTGGCATCGTGGGGCGGGGCGGGAAGGGTGCCGTCGGGCCGGCGCCGGCGCCAGTTGGGCTCCCCCTCGAGGTTCTTCCCGTGGCACGAAGCGCAGTGCTTTGCGTACACGGCGGCGCCGAGCGCCACCAGCTCGGGGTCCGAGGCGTCCGCCCGGAGCGACTCGTCGCCGCGGTCGAGATACCAGACGCCCGCCACGATCGCGACGGCGAGCAGGACGGCCGCGATGGTGAACGTCGGCGCCTTGCGGCGGCGGCGGCGTGGCGGCGTCATGCGGCGTTCTCCGAAAGGACCGCGTTCCATTGCCCCTCGGCGCTCCTGCGGTTCATGGAACGCCTTGTCGCGCACAGGATGTTGATTCCCGCCGCTGGAAGGTCAACCGGGTATCGGGCCTCGATCCTGCAATCGTCCAGCCTGCGCTCGTCCGGCGATCCCGAAACCCGCCACGGTCCCGAACGGCCGAACTTCCCCAACCGTTGAGGCCGGCTACGTCCAGGTCTTGCGGGCGGGGGACTTGATCTCGATCTGCACGCACTCCTCGAGCGCCTCGGAGTAGTGCGGCACGCCCGGCGGATGGCGCCAGACGTCGCCCGGTCCGGCGACGAACTCCTCGTCGCCAATCCACATCTTGAGCCTGCCCGATACCAGCGTCGCCACCGACTCGTGGTCGTCGTGCTGATGCACGGGGTCGATCAACCCCTTGCCGCGCCGGATCCAGAGGGTGACGAAGTGCTCGCTCACCATCAGCACCTTGACGGAGAGCTCGCCCTGCTCGACGGCGCCTTCGATGGCGTGGATCGTTTCCTCGGGGATGTCGGAAGCGGCGCGGAAGAGCGCCGCCATCGGCGCCATGATCCGGTCTTAGGTCTGGTTCACGAGAGTTCTCCTCAAGTCGGTTCGGGCTTCGGTTGCGCGTCGCTTCAAGCGCGTGCGGCCCGCTGGCGGCGGTTCGTCAACTGCGGCCGCCGCGGCCGGGCAGGCGGTGCGCAGCTCTTTTTCTATCCCACTGCCTTGCAAGCCTTGTCAGGGCCTCGAATGCCTCCTCCGGAAGGCGGCCGCCCGATCGCTTCCTCATCGACGAAATCACCCTGGCCTTCGACCTCCGGGCCATATCTTGCGAGTCGTCTCATCATGATCCGGATCGCCTCGGGGTTGTTGTCGACGAGGACGAACTCGCGGCCGTGCCGGGCCGCCGCTTCACCGAACGAGCCGGACCCGGCGAAGAAGTCGAGGAGCCGGTCGCCCGGATTGGAATGCACCTTGACGATCCGCTCCAGGATTCCCAGGGGCTTCTGGGTCGCGTACCCCGTCTTCTCCCGCCCGTTGGGGCTCACGATGGTGTGCCACCACACGTCCGTCGGGGTCTTCCCCCGCGCGGCCTTCTCCGGCCCGGCGAGCTCCGGAGCCAGGTAGGGGACGCGGTCGATCTCGTCGTAGTTGTAGATGTAGCGCTCGGGTTCGTTCACGTACCACAGGAGGTTGTCGTGCTTGGCGGACCATCGGCGTCTGGTCCTCGCGCCGTAGTCGTAGGCCCAGATGATCTCGTTCATGAACGAGTCGCGTCCGAAGACTTCGTCCAGCATCACCTTGCAGTAGTGGACCTCCCGGTAGTCGACATGGAGGTAAAGGCTTCCGTCGGCGGTCAGGGTCCGGCGCGCCGCCTCGATGCGCTCCCGGAGGAAGCCGATGTAGTCGTCGAACCGGTCGTTGAACCCCGTCTCGCCAAGGCGTTCGGTCCGATATCGCTTGCCCTGGAATCCAGTCCGGTCTCCATTCCGGTCGGCAACCGTGCGAAGCCTCGTGCGGGCCTGGCGCCGCCCGGTGTTGAACGGGGGGTCGATGTAGATGAGCGAGAAGGCTTCGCGAGGGGCGTGCTCGAGCCAGGCGAGGTTCTCGCCGGAGACGATCCGGTTCACGCGCCCGCACCCCCCGGGCCGGGGTCGGCCGCGAGCAGGCAGTCGTCGGGGAGCGGAACGACGGGGGTCAGGTCCCGGTGGTGCTGGTGATCCGGGCGCCGGTCGCGGGTGAGGGCGTTCGAGACCGGGTTCAGGATGAGCGAGAAGATGGTGCGCGGCCAGGGTGACATGTTGAGCGAGGAGCTGTGCACGAGGGAGTCGCCGAAGATGAGCATCGTGCCGGGCGGACCCTTGGCCGAGACGAGGCCGCCGTCGGCGATGAGCTCCGCGACCGTGTCTTCATCCACCACCCAGAGCGGGTAGCTGGTCGTCTCGGTATCGAGGGTCGCGGGGGCGGGACCTCGCCGGTGCGAGCCGCGGATGAAGACGAGCGGGCCATTGAACTCGTTCACCTCGTCGAGGAGGATGTGGAGGTTGAGGGCGAGCGGCTCCGGCACCCCGTCCTCGCCGTGGTGGGTGGCAAAGTCGTAGTGCCACTGCCAGACGTCCCCCGAGAACGCTTCCTTGGCGTTCACCTTGACCTGCTGAACGTAGAGGTCCTCCCCGAGGAGTTGTTGCGCCGGCGCGACGAGCCGGGGGTCACGCACGACCCGCGCGTATACCTCGCTCCGCAGGTGAAGGCCCATGGCCGTGCGCACCGCGTCGCTCTCCTTCTCGCGGAAGTTCTCCGGCCGCCGCTCGGCGTAGAGCCGCGGAAGCTCCGCCTTGAGCACGTCCACCTCCTCGGCGGAGAACCGCGACGGCAGGATGAGGAAGCCGTCCTCCCGGAACCGTTCGACCTCGGAATCGTTCAGTCTCATGTTCCGCTCCCCTATCGTCCGGCGCGACCAATCCCGGCCCGCTCCCGCGACCTGCCGCCGGAAGGCACAGGATAGGACATTCCGGCCCGCGGTTCCCCGCGAACGCCGCCGCCGGCCATGCCGGAACGGTACCGCTCCCCACCGGCCGCTCCCCGAGACTTCAGGACGGGCCGCGTCCGGAGACATCTTGATGCCCAAGTATCCGTTCACTATGATGCCTCCATGCGTACCACCCTGACCCTTGACGACGATGTCGCCGCGGCCGTGAAGGCGCTTGCCCGCGGCAGCGGCAAGACCTTGAAGGCGGTGGTCAACGAGGTGATGCGCAACGGCCTCATGACCGGCGAGAAGCCGGTCCTGGAGCGGGAGCCGTTCCGGGTCGACTCGGCACAGCGCGGATTCCTGCCCGGTGTCGACCCGTTGAAGCTCAACCAACTCGTCGACGAGCTGGAGACGGAACGTTTCCTGGAACGGCCGCACGGCACGCCTTCTCCGTGATCGTTCCCGACGTCAATCTCGTCGTCTACGCCTACAACGAAGACGCCCCCTTCCATGCGGCCGCCAAGGCGTGGTGGGAGCGATGCCTCTCCGAGACCGAGCCCGTGGGACTCGCCTGGGCGGTGATGCTTGGTTTCGTCAGGCTCATGTCCAACCGGCGGGTGCTCGCGAGGCCGATGTCCGCCCGCGAGGTGGCGGAGCAGTGCAAGCGGTGGATCGTGCAGCCGAACGTCCGCATCATCCTCCCGGGACCGACCCACATGGACATTCTCGCCGGGCTCCTCGCCGGACCCATGGGCTCCAACCTGGTGACCGATGCCCACCTCGCGGCCCTCGCCATCGAGCACCAGGCGGAGCTTCACTCGAACGACGGCGATTTCGCCCGTTTCTCCGGCCTTGTCTGGCACAATCCCATCGCCGGATGAGCCGGAACCCGATCGGTATCCGTAGAGGAATCAACCCATGCCCAATGAGACATCAGTGGACGCGTCCGTCAAGGCGCCGGTGCCTCCCGGCGGGGGGAGGGGCGCAGCGGGATCGGATGCGGACCCGGCTCCGGCTCCGGCTTCGGACCCGGCTCCGAATTCTGATCCGCTCGCCGAGCGCTACGAGCGCGACGGGTACCTCGCGCCGTTTCGGGTGCTCGCGCCCGAGGAGGCGGGCGGCTGCTGGCAGCGCATGCAGGCCCTCCGCAAGGAGCGGCCCAAGGACGCCGCGACCCCGAATCCTGCGCTCGATCCTCTTCCGCGACGCGGCGAAGGGGCCGCGGAGGCCGTCGTAGCATGAACCTCGAGGGGGCCACCGTCATCGTGACCGGCTCGTCGAGCGGGATCGGGGCGGCCTGCGCCCGGCTCCTCGCCGCGAAGGGCTGCAACGTGGTCGTCAACTACTCGCGCTCCGAGGGCGCGGCGGAGGCGGTGGCGGAGGAGTGCCGGGGGCTCGGCGCGGGGGCGATCGCGGTCCGGGCGGACGTCGCGAACGACGCCGACTGCCGCCGCCTCGTCGCGGCGGCCATGGACGAGTGGGGGCGCCTCGACGGGCTCGTCAACAACGCCGGCACCACGAGGTTCAGCGACCAGTCGGACCTCGAAGGCCAGACGGCCGAGGACTTCCACGCGATCTACGCGGTGAACGTGGTCGGCCCCTACCAGATGAGCCGGGCGGCGGCGGCGGTCATGGAGCGGGGGGCGATCGTCAACATCGCCTCGATGGCGGGGGTCGTCGGGACCGGGAGCTCCATCGCCTACGCCGCCTCCAAGGGCGCGCTCAACACCATGACCCTCTCCCTCGCCCGGGTGCTGGCGCCCGACATCCGCGTCAACGCGGTGTGCCCGGGCTTCGTCCAGGGGGAGTGGATGCGCGCCGGGCTCGGCACGGAGCGATACGAGGCGACCCTTCAGCGCCTGACCGAGAACAACCCGCTCGGTGCGCCCGGCACGCACGCGGAAGTCGCCGAGGTGGCGGTCTGGTTCCTCGAAGGAGCGAGCAAGGTGACCGGCGAGATCATGATGGTCGACGCCGGCTCCCACCTCGGTGGGATGGCGCCGCTCAAGGCCCGGTGAACCGACCCCGCCGGATGCGCGGCGGGCGGGACGAAGGACGTGAGGACGTAGCGATGCACGACGAGGATCTCTGTTTCCGCTCCGCGGTCGACTTGGCGGCCGACATCCGGAGCCGCCGGCTCTCGCCGGTCGAGCTCGCGCGGGCGGTGTTGGCGCGGATCGAGGCGCTGAATCCCACTCTCAACTGCTTCTGCACTCCGACCCCGGAGATCGCGATGGAGCAGGCGCGGGCGGCGGAGGATGCGGTCATGCGCGGGGCGGGGCTCGGCCTCCTCCACGGCATTCCCTATTCGATCAAGGACCTTCAGCCGACCAAGGGCGTGCGCACGATGCGCGGGTCGAAGATCTTCGAGGGCAACGTCCCCGAGGACGACACCCCGCTCGAGCGGCGCTTGCAGGGCGCGGGCGGGGTCTTCCTCGGCAAGACGACCACCCCCGAGTTCGGGTGGAAGGGGGCGACGGACAGCCCGCTCACCGGGATCACGCGGAACCCCTGGAACCTCGAGCGCACCCCGGGCGGGTCGAGCGGCGGCGCTTCGGCGCAGGTCGCGGCAGGGCTGGGGCCCCTCGCCCAGGGTGGCGACGGCGGGGGCTCGATCCGGATCCCGTCGTCGTTTGCGGGCATCTTCGGCATCAAGCCGACCACCGGCGTCGTGCCGTACTACCCGATGCCGCACAACGATCTCCTGTCCCACCTGGGGCCGATGACCCGCACGGTCGCGGACTCGGCGCTCATGCTGAGCGCCATCGCGGGCCACGACCCGTGCGACCGCTTCAGCGTGCCCCACGCGGCCCGGAACTTCCTCGTCGACCTCGATGCCGGGATCGCGGGGCGGAAGGTCTTCTGGAGCCCGACCCTCGGCTACGCGAAGGTCGACCCGGAGGTGGCGGAGGCGACGGCGCGAGCGGCGGCCCGCTTCGAGGAGCTCGGCGCCGAGGTGGAGGAGGGCGACCCCGGCCTCGGCGACCCGACCGACTTCTTCGTCGTGACCTACCAGAGCACGATCGCCGGCGGACTCGTCCAGCACCTCGACGCGTGGGAGAGCGAGATGGACCCGGGCCTCGTCAGCCTCGTCCGCCGCGGCATGGAGTACAGCGCGGTCGAGTACGTGCAGGCGCGCATCGAGCGCCTCGCCTTCTGCGACCGAGTGGCCCGGTTCTTCGAGAAGTACGACTTCCTCCTCACGCCCGCGACGGCGGTACCCGCGTTTGCCGTCGGGCAGGTGACGCCGGACCCGGGCCGCAGCGACGTGGAGGGCCTGTTTGCATGGACGCCGTTCAGCTTCCCGTTCAACGCGACCGGCAATCCGGCCGCGAGCGTCCCGTGCGGCTTTACGGGCGACGGGCTCCCGATCGGCCTTCAGATCGTCGGGCGAATGCACGAGGACCAGGAGGTGCTGCAGGCGGCGGCCGCGTTCGAGCGGATCGCCCCCTGGGCCGACCGGCGCCCGTCGGTGCCGGCCTGAGGGATGGCCGCCCCGACGTGCCGCGCCGTTCGTCACACCGCTCACGCCGGCCTGAAGGGGGAGGGGAAGCCGCACGGGCCTCGAACACCGCGCCTGTGGCACGATCCCGCTCCGGAACCGCCGACACCGGCCGCCCGCGAGTCCGGGAACGGCGCGCCTGACTGAACCAGGACAAAACGGATACAGGGAACCATGGACGTAAGAGGAAAGGTCATTTCGGCGGACTGCCACGTGGACCTCATCTGGCTCCCGCCCGATCTCTTCACCGACGGGGCGCCCGCGCACCTCAAGGAGCGCATGCCCTACGTGGACCAGAACGACCAGGGGCGCGACGTCTGGGTGTCGCGGGGCGGGGCCTACTTCGGGCTCGCGAACGGCATGGGGTCGGCGGGGCGCGAGTACGTGCCGGGCGTGATCCACCGCTCCGACCGGATGGCCGCCCAGGGCCTCTACGAGGATGGAGCCAAGGGGATCCGGCGGCTCACCGAGCCCGATCTCCGGGTGCGCGACCAGGACCTCGACGGAGTCCGCGGCGAAGTGCTCTACGGCATCCTCGGGGCCGCGAACCGACTGAACGACCCGGAAGCGGCGGTCGAGGTCATGCGGATCTACAACGAATGGCTCGCCGACTTCAGCGAGACCCATCCCGACCGCTTCGCCGGCATCGCCTGCATCCCCAACCACGACATCGACGCGGCGGTGGCCGAGATCGAGCGGGTCGCGAAGCGGGGCGCCGTCCGCGGCCTCGAGATCGCGAACACCCTCGACATGAAGCCGCTCTACCACGGTCACTGGAATCCGCTCTGGGAAGCGGTCGACGCGTGCGGACTCCCGGTGCACATCCACACCATCGGCGGGAAGCTGCCCGAGACCGAAGGGCTCACCCATCTCGAGTCACGGGCGGCCTTCGCGACCTTCATCACCGGCTTCCAGCTCAAGATGGCGGACAAGCTGATGGAGGCGATCTACGGCGGCGTGCTCGAGCGCTATCCGCGCGTGCGGCTCGTCATCGGCGAGGCCGGGATCGGCTGGATCCCCTACGTGCTCGAGCACATGGACCTCGAGTGGGAGGACCAGTTCCAGGACCTCGAGCTCAAGATGAAGCCCTCCGAGTACTGGCGCCGCCAGTGCCATGCCACCTACCAGAGCGATCCGGTGGGCGTTCGCCTCATCGATCTGCTCGGAGAGGACAACGTGATGTGGGGCTCCGACTTCCCCCACCCCGACGGCGTCTGGCCCGACAGCCAGGACTTCATCGCCCGCGAGATGGCCGGCGTCGACGAGCCCATCCAGCGCAAGGTCCTCTGGGAAAACGCCGCCCGCCTCTACGGCCTCCCCCTGAACCCGGCCGCCTCCACCCCCACGACCGCCCAAGCCGCCGACTGACTCCGCTCCCCGCCACCGCCCCCATCGCACACATGCGGACCGACCACCGACATGCATGCGCTCGGCTGCGCCGAAGTACGAATCCAGCCGCTACCGAATCGCTTTCCGCCCGCTCCGGAAAGGCATAACACGTGGCGCTCACACTCAAGAGAAATTGGCGTTATAACAATGGGTTATTCGTGTTAACAGAATGGTGGTCGATGCCGACGCGATGTACATCGCGAGCAGGAACAACCTGGATGACTTTCCGACAGGTGAAGGACAAATGGGTGCTGATGCGAAGACTGAACACGACTTCGCCTGAATCACGTTGCCCATAAGGGAACGAACAGCGATGCCTCAAGACTCACACAATGTTGCCGATCGGGAGTTCGTTTACAATGGAGTTCGAAATGAACATTAAAGGACTGGATAGCCTTACGAAAACCATGAAAGAACTGGAAAGAGCTCTTTCAGATTTGGACGGTGACATTGCGCATCTCAATTTTGACGCACATGATCCGCAGAGTATTGAAAATGCAATTCAGGAATTCAATTCGGCCGTCGATCAAAAAGTTGCGGGATATTCTCAAAACGACCTGATCGCACAGGTTGTAAAAGAATTGAAGGAAAGTGGACGTACAACCATCCTCGAACGGGCAGCGGTTGCCCGGCTGGAGGGAGGTAACGACGAATGACTATCAAGTCTGCTCTTCAGGAACTAAACAATGCCGTGCTGGACCTACAGACGTCCGACTACAACACGTATGTCCGCCCACTAACGCGAATGTCTGATACCTTGGCGTCCGATGATCTCAAGGCGTTTACAGACGAATTGAAAGCAGGCGTGGATTTCGGTGCGTTCCTTGCTGCTGCGAACAAAGGAGGTAGCATGGTCGGTAGCGCAAGTCTGACTTGGCCAACTAATCGCGAGGAAGAACTTGGGTTGTCGATTATCGTGATTGAGCGAGGTGCTAATGATCCAAATTGGTTCTTGAACTTTGCTCATGACTACTACTATGGAGGAAGAAAACATTTCGACTCGATACGGAAAATAACGACATCCATGATTATACCCTTTAGCCGAGATTTCCGTACCTATGTGGAACAGAATGCCCAAGATCCTACAATATCGCGAATAGAGCCGACTGACCTCGGCCGCGTATTCATCGTTCACGGGCATGATGAGGCACCGAGAGAAACTGTCGCGCGATTCATCGTCAGTGCCGGGCTGGAGCCAGTGATTCTACATGAGCAGGCGAACCGAGGCATGACGGTTTTAGAGAAGCTAATGGCCAATGGAGATGTAGGCTATGCTGTCGTGCTACTTACACCTGACGATTTAGGTCGGAGTACTGCAGAAGACGATGACAAACCTCGCGCCCGGCAAAATGTAATACTCGAGCTCGGATATTTTCTTGGCCGGCTTGGTCGCGAACGAGTAATGGCTCTCCTAAAGGGGAGCGTAGAAATCCCCTCCGACTATATGGGTGTGCTATATGAACGATACGATGACGGAGGGGGATGGCGTCAAAAGCTAGCTCGGGAGCTGCAAACCGCCGGATACGAAATAGACTGGAACAAGGTAATGAGGTGAATAATTCGGGATCGATCAGCTTTCGTGAATACCGACCAGCTATTGGGATGTGTGTTCGTCGCGTCCGGTAATGTCTTCGAAACCGTGGATGTTGCCTTCACACCGCCGTTGGACGAGGCGGTGAGCGTGCAATGTCGAGACCGCCGCGCGTGTCGCGGTTTGCTCATGCAATTCGTGGACGGTCTCGCCATGACGTTGCCTGCAATTGGCAGACCGGTGTCTTTGTCGCCAGACGTGGTCAAATAAACCTCATGCAATTAGTTTCTTTCACTGACGCCTATAAGGAATGGCGCAACCGGGCCCGTAAGTACAACCTTGAGTCAATCGTGAACGGCGCGATTGATGTACTTGCTGAGGCATCGTCCGATGCGGTGGAAGAACTCCAGAAAGCTCCATGGCTCACGATGCTGATGGTCAAGTGGGCGTGTCAGGACCGTTATCCTGGAAGGGCGCATTTACCGGCGATCTCTCCAGAGCAGCTTTATGACTTGCGGCAGAGACTATGGAAGTTTCCGGAGCGTCTGGATATGGGCGGTCACAATGCGATGTCACTTGAATTATTCATGAGGCAGCTATTCCGCCCTCAGCTCGGCTTTCAGCGTGGCTTTAGCAAGAGCTTTGTGCGTGAAGCTGCATTGCTGGGCGAGCAATCAAAGGACTATCCGCTTCGTAAGGTCTTCAAGGAAAGAACCGGTTTCGACGTTCTTGAGTTTATTGATCTTGCGCTTGGAACGTATGGCAAGGTTGTGGATGGGAGTCGGGTACTCGGCGAAGCCTATCTAAGCTCGCTTCGGGGAGCGTATGCGCCGGAAGTCATTTCGTCTTTTCAGGGCTCAATCTCGCGGACTGTTCCTGAGTTGGTGGAATTCTGCCGCTCATTGCCGAATGCCAACCGCAAGGTGGCCTCGGAGTATTTCGAGTTTCCGATCCTGACCCGTTACCCATTCTTACGTAGCGGCAACGCCATGATCTGCTGGCACCCGATGGTGCTTTACCGCGGTCTGGAGAGCTTCGTGCATTCCATACTCAGCGAAGAAGGCCAGGAATACATGCAGCGATTCAGCCGATTGTTCGAGCGGCACGTTGTTGCTGAAGCCGGAAAAGTGCCGGCACCGGCACGGTTTGTTGACGAAGATGGGCTGAGGGGGTTTATCTCTGCGGAGACGCAAGTCCCTGATGGTTTGTTGTCTTTTCCCGGCTGCAATGTATTCATTGAGTCGAAGGCGGGGCTGTACCACGAGTCCGTGATGACGGTTGGGAACAGAGACGTTTTCGCTCACAAGACGAGAGGGATCAGGACGGCAGTGGGGCAGGCTTGGGCAACGTCGGTATCACTGCGGGAGCAACGGCGTGCGCCGCTCCAGGTGCTTGCCGCCGATGCTGACTACCTCCTCATCGTGACCAACAAGGAATTGGGAGCCAGCAAGGGAACGGCGCTGGCATCAATGTATCCGGAGGGTACGCTGGACTATCCGAATGAGGAGGCAGAGAGGTTGCTGCCGCGCAAACACATATACGTTCTTGCGATCGACGACCTTGAGCGTCTGACGAATGCCGCTGCCGGTGGACAGATTGAGCTGCCTGCATTTCTGGCTTCGTGCGTCCGCGACGACGAGGCGCCGGAGACCGCGCGGCTTCTGTTTGAGCAGCATCTGAACAGAGGAGGGGTACCCGTGCGGTTTTCCCATACAGTCGAGGAGGCGGTAGATGCGAGCGTGCTGAGGCTCAAGAAAGCCTTGAGCAACTGAGAGGCTTGGGCAAGATGCAATTTGGTCGCCGAAAGGAGCGTGCGGTCTTGCGTAATGGAGGTCCATGGTCGGGAGGGCGACGGGAAATAGGCAGGGCCCGATCCGGAAGGCCGTGCGCAAGAACATGCGGGATGCGGTGATAGGAGAAAATCCGTTCACGGTAATAAGTTAGGATAACCCTAAGGGCCGGATAGCTCCGAGACTCGCAGCCGTGCGAATTCAGAGTCAGAGGTTCAACAATTGGACATTTGCGCCTTTCGCCTGAAGATGGCGCCCAAGTCTGTCTGCTTGGCTCTTGGGTGCTGCGATAACGAGAAGTCGTTGTGCCCGGGACGCCGCGACGTATAGCTTGCGCGCGTCCTCCGCGCGTTCCGCAGGGTGTTCGTTTTCAAGGAAATCTAGACCGAAGTTCCCTGCGTTGAGATAGAACAACTCATTGACAGTCGTTCGTATTTTCAGCTTCAGGCGATTCCCGGTACTGGGAACATTTCGATGAGTTCGGCGACGCGCCGTTGGGTCTGGGTGGGCTCGGTGAGGAGCGAGAAGGCCGGAGCCGTGGGGTCCGACAACACCCGGCAGGTGTTGCGGCAGCGCGTCGCGAGTTCGGCGAGCAAGGTATCCAGGCTGTGCAGGGCCAATCCGTCGTCGGTGCGCCGGCGCGCCTTTTTCTTACGGGCCCGGGGTGTGGGCTTGGCCGGGGCGACCGGATCGCGCGTGCGGCGCGCCTCGTCCAACGTCTCGTCGTCGAACAGCAACGGCGCCACGGCACGGCGAAGATGCCATTCCACGTAGCCCGCGAGCAGGCATATGAACAGGTGCGCCCGCACCCGGCGCTCCTCGCGATGGCGGATGGGCCGTACCCGTACCTCAAGGCCCTTGAGGGTGCGGAACCAGCGCTCCACGTCCGCAAGCCCCTTGTAGGTGCGCACCGTGTCGTGGCTCGACAGCCGCGTCGCTGGCTCGCTCGTGCGAAGCACGTAGATCCCGTCCAGACGCGCTTCGGCTTCGATCCGCTCGGCGTTGCGTTGATACCGCAGCCGGGCGTTGTTGACCTCCCACTCGAAGTGCTTGCCCATCTTGTGTCGCCCCAGCACCCGCCCGACCTTGCGTCCGAGCTCGGCCGCCCCAAGGGGCGTGCGGGTGCGCCGCGCCGCCTCGCGTGCGACGCGTTCCAACCCCGCCTCGGTCGTGGCCAGCAACTCCTCGCGCTTGCGCGAGCGTTCCTCGGCCAGCAGCGGGTTGTAGCACGCCACCAAGCGCTCGCCCGGATAGTCCGGCGAGACGATCTCGGCCAGGTTCTGCTCGTCAAACAGCGACAACTGCAACGCGTGTTGCTCGACCAGGGCGCGCACCTGCAACGACTTCAGCGCACTCACCCATCCCAGACCCCGGTGGCGCTTCAGGTGCTCGATCTGGACCTGCGTCAACAGGCCCCGGTCCCCGACCAGCACGACCCGTTCAAGCCCGAAGCGCTCCTGGAGCTTCACCACCTGGTCCGGGACGGTGTTCGGGTCGGCAGTGTTTCCCGGATACGCCTGGACGGCGACCGGACACCCTCCGGGGGCGCTCAGCACGGCGTACACGAGCTGTGTCTTACCGCGCTTGCGGTCGCGGTTGTATCCGAAGCGCATCAGCGGGCAGGTGCGGCCCTCGTAGTAGCTTGACGACACGTCGGCGAACACCGGTTCGCCTTCGTGCAGATGGCGCTTTGCCAAGCGCTGCTCGATTCGCTCCTGGCGTTCGAGCAGCCAGTCCATCGCCTCGTACAGGTCGTCCTCGTCGTCGTCGCCGACCCCGAGCTCCTCGGCCAAGGTCGTGCAATGCCACAGCCGGGTAGTGGCGAGCTTCGAGGCGGGATGAAGCAACCGTTCGAGCACCATCGCCAGCACCCGGTCGCGCTCGCGGCAGCGCTTCGCGGCGATGAGCCGCTCCAGTCCCAGGCGCCGGCAAACGGTGAGCAACGCTTCGACATGACCGTGCGGTCGGGAACGTTCGACCGTGAAGGCGTCCTCGGGGGCGATGAGTCGGCGGCCCTTGAGCACTTGGCGCAGTGCCTCGACCTTCTCCGAGGGCCAGTCGGTGAGGTTGGCCAGCGTTTTCTTGCGCACCCGTTTGCCCTCGCGCCAGCCTTGGCGAAGGAGGATCGCGGGGCGGGAGTTGCGGTTGGGGACGGTCTCGATGTACATGGGAACGAAGATAGCAATTCGAATCCACCATGTCAATGATATCTCTCAATATACATGGGAACAAAAATCACCCTCCCTCCGGCATTTTTCGATCTACGTCAATGACTTACCCTCGATTTGACCCCAAAATCCCCAGGAACTTCGGTCTAGAATACCACCAAGCGTCGATGCAGTAGTAACAACACAGACCGCGGGAAACTCCATTCCCTTGACCGAATGAATCGTTCTGGACATCGCTGTGTTGGTCTTGGCCGCAACCAGAGCACTCTCTATGGCTGCATTCCATTTCAGCCTTTGGGAAATGGACTGACCTTCAGAAATGGTGAGATTTTGTGAAAGTACATCCTTGGCCGCGGTGTGCCAAGCTTTGGCATTCGCGAACTTTTTTGATTCGAACCGCAGTTCTTGCAAGACACGAATGACCAACGGTCGCCAACTGCTCGGCTCGATTTCATTGTCAGATAGATACTGCTCATAGGATGTGTTGACGAGGTGTCCCTCAAGGTCGACAAGAAGTGCGTGCACGCTTTGAAGGGCTGCCTTGACGTCATGAAACCCAGACGAAAAGTGGAAGTTGGTTACTGCTTCGGCCAGTCTCACGGCTCGGTCACGACGTCGACTCGGGCGTGGTTGTCCAACAGCCGCCGCGGCGCTTGCCTTTGTTGCGGCAACGACGGGCGAAGTTGCAATATCTATGTTAAGTTGTTGGAGTAGTCGCGTAAATTCATTTCCAATCGACGGTGGCACGGCCTTTCCTGCGTACGGAAGAATGTAGACTGGCGTAAGGTCTCGGCTTAGTGAGCCAAGCGCCTCATCGGCGGAAGCGCGTGAATTTGATGGGCGAAATTGTGCGATTGCCTTGCAAATGTTGGAGGTTGAGCGGAAATTGCCGGTCAATTCCTTCCGTTCATGGGATTCGAAGGTGTTGGCGAAAGAGAATAGATGGTCCGTGACACCACCACGAAACTCATAAATTGACTGGTGAGGATCGCAGACAACCTTGACATCAACGCCCGAGTCCCGAAGCCATGAGACAATCTCCAGATCATCTGGATTGCAGTCTTGGGCCTCGTCAACAATGACTTCTTGGAAACGTCCCACCAGAGCCGAGGCAAGTCTACGTGAGACGCGTGTGTCTCTCAGGCGGGCGAGCGCTTCCTGTCTCGCTTGGTCGAAGCCGAGACATCCTTGCCGTCGCAAGCTATCTCGAAGATTCTCGGCAGCCGTTTCGTAGGCTTGCACCTGGTGAGACGGTTTCTTGGACACATCGAATCCACGGCGCTTGGCGGCATCTTGAATTACCCTATGCGTCGAGGGATCGAAACAAGAAAACGGAAGCGGATGCGCTCCGTCAAAAGGCTGTAGCAAACGTTCATTGACGTCCGGAATTAGCCGCGGCGGGAGGTCTGTGTCCTTGAGCCCGAAGGGAGCTATCAGGAACTGCCAAACAAAGCTATCGAAGGTACCGAGGAAGCTAGGAAATACGGGCGATGGGAGAACGCCCAGGTGACGAAGGCGGGTGCCGAGCTCAAAGACGGCCGCGTGCGTAAATGACAGAAAGGCGACGCCGTGTCCTAGAGGCAGATCTCTGAAGAGTCGGCGCGCTCGTTCCGCCATGACCCTGGTCTTTCCGGCGCCTGGGCACGCAGTAATGAACGCAGAGCCATCGAGGGGGATTACGCCGCGCTGCTGTTTTGTTGGCAGGAATATTTCGAGGCTCATTTCACAACCGCATCGATGGCTTGACGAATGTAATTTGGAGTTCTGAAGGAATTGCTTGCTGCGATCCTTTCTGCCAGGAGATGCGCATAATCTCCTTTCGGAGTTGACTGGAAAAGCTCTTGGATACCGCGAGCCTGTTCATCGCCGGCCTTAGCGACGGCGGCGTCCCATTTGGTATCGGAACGCGGGTGAAGTGTCAGGTAAACGTCTTTCATCGCGTCTGCGTTTCCGGAAGCCACCAGTTCGGCCTCGAGAGAATAGGTACAAACGATGACATCCAGGATTGAGGCGGCGTGATTAGTGGAGGCAAGGGAATCCAGCTTCGACTTCCGCATGGCTCCGGGAAGAGGATCTCCACTCTCTACAGTTTGTTTGTCGCCATCGGTGACGATGACAAGGCGGTCGGCGATTCGCACGTCGTTGTACGGGGTAAGTAGAGCTTTTGCGTAGGGCGTGAAGTCGATTCCATCGATGGGGACAAAGACTGCTGACCGGAAGATGCGGAGTTCGGGTAGTTTGTTCTGGAGCACGTAGTGTTTGGCAATGACTGGCAACAGCAGTGCTTCCGCTATTCCTTCCACCAAGAGTACGCGGCCGCCAAACAGGAGGGCCGACTTCGTAACATCCAAGTATCGGTCGATTTTGCGGCGCTCCGCGTCGGAAGGATTCAGCTTTGCAAGGGGGATTGTGCGTGATTCTAGACGCTGCGGTTTTCGTGTCGCATGTGGTCGTGATATCGGACCGGACGCGTTTGGGGGTTGTTGTGGCTTGGGATCAGAAATTGCGTGCAGTTCAACTGAGCGGACGAATACTACGTTACTGCTGGGCACCCACGCGGACAGATTCGGGGAATGAGTGGCGACGATCACCTGGAGATGGCCTGCCGGCGCGTTCGCACGATGGCTCTTGTGGACGGAATGTTCTGCGCGTTCCTGCAGATAGTTTAGGACTGCTGCCTGGAGCTGCGGATGAAGGTGGGCTTCGGGTTCCTCGACTAGAAACAAAGTAAGTTCGGCACTTTCTGTCTTTTCCAGCTCCACAGAGATGGTTGCGATATAGAGGAGGTTGGCAAGTCCGTGTCCGGAGTACTGGAGGTCCTCCGGGGTGATGCCGTGGTCGGCAAGCTTGAAACGCAGATTTCGCGCAATGTCGATGAGTTTTTCTTCCGTGTTGAATCCCAGTTCGGCGTTTTGTGGGCGAACGCCGGCGGTTAGTACATCCAGGCCAGTTGCGACTGCGGCGTCGATTTGGGTGAGGATCCGGTCGTTAGAGGAGCGAGCGAGCATCTTGGCTACGTCGGAAGGATCACGACCGCCAAGGAAGTGATTGAGCAACGCATGTATGCGGGTGGGATTGCCTGAAGCAAGGGCGCGCTTGGCGTCTCGCAGTGGAGGCAGGTACACATGGCGGATCATTTCGTGGGCGCCGGGCTCGGGCGGGGACTTGAAGCGTCCGGCCCAGAGGGTCGGCCTTACATGTGACTGGTTTCCGGAAGCATCGTAGGTGAGGCCGAATCGGGCCTCGGTCAGCGTGTCGTCAGTAGTGGCGGAAAGAAGTCGGCCCTGCTGGGGCGGCGACAGTCCGTCAAAGGTGGCGGTGAGCTCGAAGCGGTTTGGCGAGCTGTCGAATCGGATGTCTGTGTGCTCGCAGTAGAGTTCGCGGCGTCCCCCAAGGGGGGTCGAGATCAGCCGAATAGCGTCGATGATGTTGCTCTTTCCGCCGTTGTTCTCACCGACAAGAACTGTGAGCCGCGGGTCGAACGAAACCCGTTCATTCGTAAATGAACGAAAATTCTGTAAATTCAGTTCCTTGAGCTGCATTTTCGTCCACTGAGCGAGAGTTCGGGTGGCATTGATGTGGTCGACAACCGAGGACCCGGTAGCGGGTCAACGCGGACAATCTGGACGGCAAAAAGGCTCGTCAGGTGAGTATCCTTCGGTGGCGAACGAGTGACGGAGTCTACATGACGGACGAAGAATCCGAGGGGAAGAATGCTGTCGCGAGGCTGTGGTCAATGCGCCCAGCGTGACCGAGAGTCAGGTGAATGGGATCTCAGAGCGGACCTCCTCCGTCGCGTGTTCCCTGATGGATTACGTTGACGTCAGGATGGCGCTGGGGCACCGCTCGCACCAATTCGATGTTCGTGGACGACCGTGCACGAACTCATGGAGGCACGCGACGAACGACGACTGCTGCGGCTGCAAAAGCAGCTCGCCAACCACAGGCTGTTGATCATCGACGAGCTGGGCTTCGTCCCGTTGTCGAAGACCGGCGCAGAGCTGCTGTTCGAACTCGTCTCGCAACGCTACGAGCGCGCTGCGACCCTCATCACCTCGAATCTTCCCTTCGACGAATGGACCGAGACGTTCGGCTCGGAGCGCCTGACCGGGGCGCTGCTCGACCGCCTTACCCATCATGTCCATATCCTCGAAATGAACGGCGAAAGTTTTCGCCTCAATCACAGCCGCGCCCGGAAAATGGCCCCCGCGGGCTGATCACCACCCCGTCGTCAGCCGGAAACTCCGGTCGGGCTACGCCCTCCCTGCGTTTCCGGCTCCCGCCGCCCCAAGCCGAATCCCGACCCCCTCGGACCACCTCACCCCCACGGCTGCGGTGGCAGTGTTTTGCTCCGCCCTTTGGTCTGGTTTCTCTCCGCCCTTGACCCGCACGAAGCCCGACTTTCCCGATCCGTTGTCGCCATAGACGATGGAGAGGCCACCCGCGGCAAACGTCAGACCCTGCCCGCTTGCGAGCGCATTCACACCCACGAGATCGCGCAGGCCGGTGATTGAAACCGGCTTGCCGACCAGACGCCGGGGCGCGATATGCTCGTCGCTCAGCGGGGATCCCTCGCCGTCATCCCCGAGACAAATCGCTTCCAGCTCGTCGATATCCTGGTGCGAGAGTTCGCCGCCCACCATCAGGCGGCGCAGCGCGTCTCTCAGCCATGCTGGTCTTTGCCTCGACCACTTGAGGATCTCCCCGAGGGCCGATGTCTCCGTGTAGGGCCGTGCTTCGCTTCCGGGTGTCTCGGACATGCCACTCAGCCGGAACTGTCCAGCCGGTAGTATCGGCCGAGAATTGCTGTCGCATCGTCCAGCGTAAACGGAAGCCGCAACGCCGCGTAATCGAAGCCCGGATCCCCGGGGCCTGCCCGAGAAACTCGCCCAGATCGGCCCGCATGGAATCGGCGAGTGCGAGGCTACCCTCGCCCGGCAGCAACTGGATGAGGCGGAACACATCGGCCCGTTGCTTTCGTATGTGCCGGGCATCGACGGCTTCGCCATTCGCCCTGCGTTGGGCAAGGTCAAGAAACGCGCGCGCCTTGAACGGGATGAGGATCCTTTCGTCGACAAGGCTGATGT
This sequence comes from Gammaproteobacteria bacterium, assembly GCA_965223775.1. Taxonomy (GTDB): domain Bacteria; phylum Pseudomonadota; class Gammaproteobacteria; order HK1; family HK1; genus JAJDXW01. The sequence goes on from OZ245021.1 coordinate 2,399,893, forward strand.
CGTCGATGACGCGACGCATGTTCCGAAGCGCGTCGAAATAGTTGTCGTCCTGGAGAATCGCCGAGAGGCTGATCACGTCCTCTTCGACAGGTATCGGTGCAAGCTCCGCCCCCTCGGGCAGCAGCTGCGTATCCGGCCGCCGCGCGAACAGTTCGATCATGGCGGGGAACGTATCGTCCGCGGGGCGATGAAACCGGTAGAACTCCCGCCGACCGGTCGAGCGCTCCCTGGCCCGATATCCGCCCACCTCCAGGAAGTCCGCAAAGACCGTGCCGAATTCGGCACCCACCACCTCGACACAGAGCACGATATCGAAATCCTTGGTAGCCCGGAACGGAAGCCCGGCTTCGCCGAAAAGGATGTCGCAGGCCTCAGCGATCCCCTCATCTTTTTTGTAAGGAATCGTTGTTAACGATTTGATTTGATCCAAATCAGTATAGCGAAAGCACAGTTTTCTAATTCCTTGTACTCAATTTGCACCTGCGATGGGTCCGTTGACTCGAATATTGTGCTCCACTTTTTCCCCCAAGTCCGACTTCGGACTTGCACGGGCAGGAGGTTGGAAACAAAATAACTGTTTTCGCCTCTGAGGGTGGATGGTGAAAGCCCGAGACGTACTTCGCGAAGACCATCTGATTTCCTTCATCACCGAGCTGTACGACGGCGACCTGCACGCCAAGCGGGTCTTGTCGCTCGCCTACGGTACGCTCGGAGTCCTGACCAGTGCCTCCTTGGCCGTCCATGCCATTGGACAAGGTTTGGCCCACGCCCGTGGCACCCTGAGCAAACACGGCGTCAAGCAGGTCGACCGGTTGCTCAGCAATACCGCCATCGAATTGGACGATTTCTTTTCGCACTGGGTGCCTCATGTGATTGGAGCGCGAGAGGAGATCGTGGTGGCATTGGATTGGACCAGCTTCGCTCGCGATGGGCACGATACGTTGATGTTGTCGATGCTCACCGAGCATGGCCGGGCCACGGCCCTGATGTGGGAGACGGTATCGACGGCGACGTTGAAGGACAACCGCAACCGTTATGAGGACGAGTTGCTGTATCGGTTCTCGGAGGTGGTGCCCGATGGGGTAGAGGTGACGGTGGTCGCGGACCGGGGGTTTGCAGACTGTAACTTGTTCAAAAACCTGGACGAAGAGCTGGGATTCGGCTATGTGATTCGGCTGCCCGCAAGCTACTATGTCACCAGTGAGAGCGGGGAGCGGCGCTTGGCGTCGCAATGGGTCGGCCCGGCCGGGCGAACCCGCACGTTGCGAGCTGCCCACATCACCGACGCTCACCAGCTGCCCGTCGGCACGGTCGTTTGCTTGCGCGACAAGAACATGAAGGACACTTGGTGTCTGGTGGCCAGTGACCGAAACGCCGCACCCCGGCTCCTCATCCAATACTACGCAAAACGGTGGGGGATCGAAACGAGCTTTCGCGACCTGAAGGACCGGCGCTATGGCCTTGGCTTGTCGTCGATGCGTACCTCGTGCCCCGAGCGCCGCGACCGGCTGTTGTTGCTCAGTGTATTGGCAATTGCGTTGTTGTCATTGCTCGGGGCCGCCGGAGAGCGTATCGGCTATGACCGGTGGTTGAAGGTCAATACCGTGAAACATCGCACCCATTCGTTGTTTCGCCAAGGGCACATGCTCTATGAACATATTCCCAACTGGCCACCGGAACGATTGCGACCGTTGCTCGACGAATTCGCCGCCATGCTGGCCGAACACAGGCTATACAAGAGAATGTTCGCCATCTTGTGAAAATATGAGGGGATGCTTAAGGTCGCAGGCAGCGCACCAATCAGCGCGTCGCTCGCTTCGTGCCCCTTGAAATGCTCGCGGAACCTCTCGAGTCCTTTCACCATGTCCATCGCTCCAGCAACCGGTCGACGGCCATGGACAGGCGCTCGTCGGCGTCATCCCAAAACTGCGCGAACAGGGAAAGCGGATCCACTGTATGGTTCCGCGCCAACACTCGCGGATCGTATCGCCAAGTCGCAAGCGTTCCATCCGCGTCGTAATCCGCCTCGCTCAAGTCTGCCCACCCGTCCACGACCAGATCTCGCATCTGGTCTGCGGTCACCGCGTACACCGGTGGCGCCGCCGGCGGGCTGAGATCGCTGAGACGGGCGAGAGCGTGCTCGCCGGCCAGCGGCAAGCCGGGCGGCTCCTTCAGCCAGCGGACATGGTCCAGCCGACGTTCAGGCCGAATGAGGAGCGTCTTGGCCATGTCAATCAGCAACCGGCCCTCTGCACGGAATGACAGGAGCTTCTTGCGGCCAAGTCGCTCGATCCGGCCAAGTCCGACGTTGGCGAGCTCATCGCGAGCCCGGCTCGTCGTCATGATCGAATACCGCAGTGGTTCCGTCAGCTCGGTGGCCGTCCATGGCCGCGCTTGCTCACCGTTGAGGAGGTGGAAAAACAGGACCAGTTGCGCCGATGGCGACAGCTTGTCGGCCCGCTCCGGTTTCGGCGCCCTGTAGTGTTCGCGCAAATCCGTTGCGAGATCCGGAACAAAGAGCTGATTGCCGGGAACGGCGAAGGCCACGCCACTTGCAATGAGCCGCGCGCGGAAGGGCGCCGCAAGCCGTTCGGCCGAGTACACCACGATTCCGTCGAACTTCACCTTCGCCAGGTCCAGGTGCTTCGCGATCTCTGCCGGCGTGTGTTCCCCGCCCTGCGTCGCAGCCATGAAGAGAAGCGGCGTCTGACCGATCCGGGTCTCAAAAAACCAGTAGAGGTGGGCGAGAAAGACCGGCAGTTTCTGTTGCCCGCCCCAGTCCCGCAAGGAAACACCGCGCTGCAGAACGGTTTCGAGATAGCTTTCGAGGCGCTCCCGATACTGGTCTCTGTCTGAGGCGATGTGCTGCTTTTCTAACATGCTTCCCGGACACTACCATGGTTTATGTTAGTTTTCAATGTAGATGGTAGTATATGTTGTCGCCGCAACAGCGTTGCTGCCTCACTTGCAATCCCGTCCGGGCCCAGGCTTCCCGCACAACCCAAGTCCATGGTGCTAGTCGCCGCGCAAGGGACCCGGAACACCTACTGCGCCGTCCCAACCGATCAAGACCTCTGTGCAGAGGTACTAGTATCTATCCAAGGAAACCCCGCGCGGCTGCTGACGGCCGATGAGAAATGCGAAGAGCCGGAGGCTGAGTTCGTTGTCGTCCGATTCGAGCAACTCACGCGCAGCCGCGGTCAGGACCATGGTGCGGCAGGGATCGCGAGCGATTGCGGAGACCGGGGCGATATGTTCGGAGAAGGCCGCCCAGGCCTCGACTACGTCACCCGGACCGCACTGATAGAGTCGCGTCCCCTCGGCGTCATGAACGGAGACATGTCCCGACACCAGAAGCTGAAGGCCGTCCTGGACCGCGCCGCGCACAACGAGCGTCTCTCCGGCTTCGTATTCCCGCGACACCAGCCAGGGGTCGAGCTCTTCCAGCATCTCTTCGAACAGAATCTGTTCGTCCAGGTGCCGCTCCAGGTCGACCGCGACCCGATTCAACAGGCGGCGGCGCAAGCCTTGCACCGGGTCGGCGAGCTCCCTCGCCGCCATGGCGACGATCGCGTCTTCGCAGTGCTCGAGGCCGTGGTCGAGGTCCGGCTCGAACCGGATTCGCTCCTGAATCTCGGCCGGCAGATTGTTCCGAAGGCTGCCCTCGAGTTTCCTCGGAGCTTCAGTCAACGCCACTCTCGCGCCGGCCGAGTCGGCCAGCCGGATGAACTGGCAAAGGACATTGACGGCGGACAGATCGAACCCGGAAACCGCGGCGAAGTCGAGCAGGACCCACGCCGGCGGCGTCTCCCCGCCTAGCGGCCGTTTCAGGTGATCGACCATGGGATAGGCGCTGCCGAAGAAAATGTAGCCGCGGAGTCGATATGCTCGGAGAAAGCCACCCCGGTCCAGCAAGATGGAACGATCGGGAACCGAGCGGGGCTTCGTGCTCTGGCGCTCGCTCCCGGAGAACTCCTCCGCGATGACATCCACGCGGCTCAAGCGGATGGCGAACTGCGCGAGGGTCGCAAGCATTCCTGCGCCCACCCCTGCAATGAACCCGAATACCGCGACGGTGACGCAGATGAGCACGATCATCCCGTAGTCCGTCCAGTGGAGCCGCTTCCGGCTCCGGACGAGCCAATTGTCCAGAAGATCGACACCGATGAAGAGCAACAGCCCACCGATGATCGACAGCGGGAGGAGTTCCAGGATCCCGCTCCCCAGGAAGAGGGAAAGGGCAAGCACGACGGCAACGACAACCCCGGTCCACGGAGTGTCGGCTCCAAGCATCCGGCACGGCAGCGTGAAGACGAACGTCTGGCATCCGGGCGCGCTTCCGCCGGCGCCCGCGAACATGCCTGCGAGACCCGCCACCCGGAATTCCCGGTCCAGATCGACTTCGACGCCGGTCGCTACCTCAAGGCCGTTCACATACACGAGCAGGCATAGAAGGGTCACCAGTGTCACGGTCAGCAGGGTCGGCACCTGCCCGGCAACGACCCGCCAGTCGACAGACCCCAGATCACCGAACCCAAACGCGGGCCAGAGCCCTCCCTGCGGGATTCCCTGCATAAGGAGGCCCAGCGCCTTGGCTTCCTCCACAGAAATGTCGAGAACGACCAGACCCAAGTGATAGAACGCGCTCACGAGCACGAGGCTCCCCATCATGATCGCGAGGTTGCCCTTTCGTTTCATGATGAAGGCAAGGGCGACACCGTAGGCCGCGCCAGGTCCCCACTTCCACACCATGTCGGGCTCAAGAATTCGAGGAAGCGTCTGCCAGTCCAGCGCCACGCCGGTCATCACCGAAAGCGCTGCGAGCGACAACACCCAACCAGTGCCGGCGAAGAACCCGCCCGTGACCGGATAGGGGATGAAGCGAAAGAGGTGCGAGAGACGAAAATGCCCCACCACGAGGAACAGCAGGCCCGTCAGCAGACCGGACAGGACCAGCAGTGCCGCCATGGTCATGAACTGGGCGTGGCCGGGCGCGCCGATCGTGCCACCGACGACGGCACCGCCGAGCGTCCCGAGCACCGTCGCGGGCACCTCCTGCGGAACGGCTAGCATGCCCTGGTAGCTGCTCGCGACGCCAATCAGCAGACAGAAGACGATGCCGCCGAACAGCATCATGCCGGCACCCTGCACGGCGAACGGCAACATCGGCCCGCTGAACACGATGGCCGCCAAGGCGATGCAGTGAATGACGATTACTGCCCCCATGAGCCATCCGACTGCCACCGCCCGGAGCACCTTGGCCGTCTGAAGATCCGCGCGAAGCCGGATGAACTGAACCATGAGCCGCGCGGCTACCGAAGCGAAGAGGCCGTAGAGGCGGCTGCCCGAACGGTACGCGAAGCTCGTCCGACGAACGTTCGCCCGACCGGCGGTGCCGTGGGAATCAAAGTGCGAATCCTTAAATATATTTTTTTGATGGAAATCAGACAACAGGATACGTTGGCGGCTCCCGACCTGTCCACCTCGAGTCTCTTCCAGGGGATATGCCAGCGGAAGAAAAACACAATTTTTTATATAAATTGATTTGTTCTTGCAATTGAAACATCCGTATTTGCAATGACGTAAAAGATCGATATGATTCGTTCTCGCCAGCGGTGTGCCATGGATGCCGCTGAAGCTACGGGGTGCGGAGCGGGAGCGGCGTGGCAATGGGACTGAATTGTGCGAAGTGGTTGGAAGCTGTCTGTCCGGTGACAAGTAATAAGAGCGCCGAGCGCCGAGCGCCGAGCGCCGAACGGAATGGCCGGACCGCCGCCCAATGGTCGGGGCGTGGCGCGAGGGGAGGCAGATCTAACCGAGAGGATCGCAGAACGACCTCCACAGCCCGTTGGAATGGTTACACCGGCGGAGGACGGATTCGACAGGGAGGCGCGGAACCTGTCAACGACATTGAGACAGCGACGGTTGGGATTTACTGAGCAGGCCGTGGGGTCGGCGCCGCGGCCGGCGGGTTGATCCAGACCTCCGTGGGAAGAGACTGGGGCTTCGGGGTTCCGTTCACGAATCGTTCCGGGTTGCGGTTCCAGGCGAGGCGAAGGGTGCGTTCGCGTTGCTTGAGGACTCGGCGACCATCCACCCGACCACATATCGGCTGAAGATGTCGAGCAACACGTACAGGTAGAAGTACGTCCAGCGTTTCGGTCCCAGAAGGCGCGTGATATCCCACGACCAGGTTTCGTTCGGTCCGGTCGCGACCAGCTGGGGCTTGGTGTAGCTCGGGTGAGTGAGCTGATTTCGTCGTTCGCGCACCGGCTGGCTCGCGGCCAGAATCCGATACATCGTGCGTTCCGAGCAAAGTGCCATCGCCGTTCTGAAAGAGCAGTAAATTGGCCGGAGTGAAAGTGGCGTTTTCTTCGATGGCGTGTTCTTCGAGAGGTCATTGAAGACCATCTTCTTCGCTTCTTGATCGTCTTCTTCGACGCGTCCGGATGGACGGCGTGGTCGTGCACGGCGCGCGTGTCCAGCTCTTTCACCCTTTCATGATGTTTCACCATGTGCTGAATATAGGGAATTCAGTGAAAATTATAAGGACGATCGTACTCGATAGCCCCAACATGACGCGCGACAGTGACGTTCACGGAAGTACTGCCGACATCGACCCCCAAGTGCCTGGTTGGGAATGACGGATCGATTCGTGGAAGTGACCGAAGGGCTTGCCGTCCGAGGCGCCGCGTCGGCGGGCGAGGCCGGGTCGGCGACCGGGAGGCGGGCGCGCGAACCCTTCCGGCGGAGGGCGCTCGGCGAGGGTTGATACGTGCGTGCTCCGCGGGAGGCCGCGCGTTCACCGGCCGGGATGCAGCGTGGCGGCGACGTTTGGTCAGCGTCAACTGTTCTCTCCGCCCATCACCTTGCAGGCGTGACTGACGTTGTCCAGTTTCTTCGCCAGCTCCAACAGCGAGAGCTTGCGCCGTGCTGCCTTCTCCTTCGTGGTCATGTCATTGCTCCTGGTCAGGGTTCGGATGAAGCTCGCAACTCCATCCTACATACCCCCCAGGGGCGGCATGACCACGCTTCTCAGCGTGGTCCAGTGTCAGGCGAATACCATCTCAATACACTCATGGCGCTCCTGAGGGGTGTTCAGGATCGAAGGGGAACGAATTGACGATCCGGGAGTTCAAGCTCATTGCTCCGCTCGGTCCCTTAAGGAACGGCCGGTTGAGCGGTATCGCCGTATAGAAGCCCGGTCTTCCGGTCAACGCCATATCCTGCGATTCGCAGGGCGATCAGGACGTCACCCAGGTGCAGCTTGTCCAGCACCAGGCCCTTCTGGATGGCCTTGCGCAGTATCCGCGCATAGACATGGCTCGGATTGCACGCGTCATCAGCCGGCAACTCGTTGATTGCAGCCGTGATGAGCGCTCCTGTATCGCCGATGGCGAGTTGCGCAGCCTTCCCCGTTTCCTCGGTTTCCGCGGGCTTCTGCATCGTCACAATCAGGTCTACTGTGACAACGCCTTCTGACCCTGAATTCAACCCTTTGACGGAGCGCTGCCCCTTGTCCAGGATCGCCACATGCGCCGGCGACGCCTTGAACCCGGCGTCGCGTAGCGCCCGCTGCACCAAGCTCCAGATTCGGCCACTGCTGTTGCCAAATACCACCGACATATACCGGCCCGGCTTCAGCACCCTGAACGCCTCGGAGAAAGCTTTGCGAAGCAGCTCTTCATAGCGCTCCCCGGACCCGTTCTTCCGTTTCCCCGTCGTATGGACGACGGCCTCGCGCGTGTGGTCCGTCGTTTTCCCGAGCCACGCTTCCTGAAACAGGTTCATGTCGGAATAGAAAATGTTGCTGCCGAAGGGCGGATCGGTGAACACGTAATCGACTGAGCTGTCATCCAGATGCGCCAGCTTCTCAGCTGACGCGATCTCGTAACTGACATCCCGCAGCTCCTCGGTGCTGAACAATTCGCCGCCATCGAACACCGCCTCATTCGCCCGGATAACGGCATTCACCTTGCGGCCGTACAGGTCAAAGACGTTCCACTCGAAATACACCGGCGCAATGTAGTATGTCTGGTTCTGTGCATTCAGCGGCCGTTTCGCGCTCCACTGATAGCGCATCGAGGCGCGGGGCAGGATGGCTGTGAACGCGAAACGCAGCTCCTGCCGTATCGTTTCGTCTTCAACGTCATTGATAGCACGCCACAACTCCACCAGGGCGATCCCGTTGCGCGGCGAAAAGAACTTCCCGGTTTCCGTCATTCCAGACCGCCGGAGGCCGGAACGGCTGAACATCTCGCGGTCTTCCTCAATCGGCAGCGACGGCACCTTGCGCAAGCGCCCGTCCTTCAAGGCCGCGTGTATCCTGCGCCGGTCGGTCTCGCACACGGCCTGCCCCACCTGCCGACCGTTCTCCCCTTGAACGACGACTTCCATTGGTACGTCCTCGCCGCGCGGCCAGCTACGCCGCGCAAACGGGCCGCCACACGACGGGCAGAGTTGCGGCACGCCGCCTCGCGCGTTCAGGGCGTCGAAAAACACCATCTCACCCCCGCAGGACGGGCAGAGATAGGTAAACGACCAGATTGTCCGAATCATCTCGACCTTCGCCCCGTCCGAGGCGCGCTTCGTCAGATACAGTGTGCCGAGGGCCTTGCGGGCCGCCGCGATCACCTGATCCGCCGCGGCGCGTATTTCCTGTGCCGGCGCATTCGTCAGGTAGCCTGCGGCAATGTGTTTGCCGAGTACCGAGATATCGCTGAGCCGGGCGCGCCGGTTCAATGTCAACGCGGCGAGGCCCGTCATCCCGGAACCGGCAAAGAAATCCACCACCACCTCGCCTGGCTTTGTGAACCTCTCTATGAAGGGCAGGATCGCGCCGATCGGCACCTTCGTCAGGTAGGAGTGGCAGTTGTAGATCGGATCGGTGCGTGGGACCGTGATCGTTTCGGGGAGGCGTACAGGTTCCGGCTTCACAGTAGCAAGATCTCCCAGATGCGTGACGCAAAGTCTGTAGACGCAGAGTCTACATGGCGCCTAGTCTACTTTCCAGAACCTTGAATGCAAGGCCGCCACCATCGCTACTCCGCAAGAGATCTTGGCCTTCAACCTGAAGCGCCTGCGAACCTCTGCCGGCCTCTCCCAGGAGGGGCTGGCCGACCGTGCCGGTCTGCACCGCACCTATATCAGCTCCGTCGAACGCGCACGGCGCAACGTCGCGCTTGAGAACATCTTCCATCTCGCCGAAGCCCTCGGCACCACCCCGGCTGTGCTGCTGGAACCCATCCCGAAAGGCCCCCGCTGATGGGTTTCAAGGCTGACACCAGTTTCCTGCGGTTTCTGAGTATGGGCGCAGTCGGCATCCATCGCACGATGGAACGGTTCCGCGACCGCGGCTTCGAGCCGATCGAATTGGAGCGCTACTGCGGTTCCAACAAGATCTGGACCGCCAAGGTCAAACGACTGCGCCTCCCTGACTTGCTCTGCGTCAAGACCGGGATGCGCGCGGAAGTCCGCGCCAAGTCCGACCTCAAGATCCGCATGAGCGACGCACCCGCGAACCCGGACAGGGTTTGGGATGCTGGTCTGCGCGATGACGACATCGTCGCCCTGATCACCTGTTTCGATACGGACGCGGGCCCGGAGCCTGCCGACGACGCGGTTTACTTCACCGTCGGCGCGTTGCGCGTCTCCGTGGATAGATCCAGGCTGGGTCCGCCGAAGTCCGCATCCGAGGGCGCTGAGCGGGACAGGACATGGCCCGCCACAGTCCCGACACGCGACGGCACCGTGCTTGACGTCACGGACGAACGGCTCATTGTGCAGATGAACGCCGATGCCGAGCGTCCGGCCCGACGGCAGCCCTACAAGCTGCGCGGGAAGTCCGTCTATGTCTCTCCCGGTGATGCATTCAGGGCGAAGACCACCATTCTCGCCGGCGAACCACCGGCCCTAGCCGATTTGTCAGCCTATCTGCCACATCGCTACGCGCCGCTCGACGATTTGCGGGCCGACACTGACGTAGACCGTTACGCTGCGGTTAAATCCCTGCGCTTCCGCGACGATCCGCGTGACCAGATTATTCCGGCGCTCGAAGACCTCATCCGCCGGGAAGGCGAAGAGCGTGTCGCCCTCGAAGCGGCAGGCTCCGCCACCGCTCTCGGGTCCGAATTCGGTCAGGAACAGATCACCCGTTTCATCTGGAACAATGACCACCGGCCCGAGCTGCGCATGGAAGCTGTCTTCATCCTGACCGAACTCGGCCACACTCCGTTTACCCGCGAACAGCTCAACCGCGTGGTCACTGATCCGCGTTTCGAAGGAGATGAACTGCGGCAAGCCGCTGTCTGGGCGTTTGGCAAAGCCGGGCTCAAGTGCTACGAAGATGTCCTCCCCTTCATCGACGATGCAGACGAAGACCTCGCTTTGCACGCCATCGGCGCTTTTGGCGCCGATACGCCCCGGCCAGTCATCGACTTCCTCGTCCAGGATCTCATCGTCGGCGACCCGCGCCGCGCCCCAGCGGCGTCCGAAGCCCTCCGAGTCATTGCTTCAGACGAGGTATTGCAGGCTTTGGTCACCGCCACCAACGCCGGACAGCCCGTTCCGGACTGGATTGTTGCCACTCTCGGCCGTTTGCCACCGGACCGGGTACGCGCGGCCCTTCAAGACTCGCCGCTGCTCTTTCGGGTAACTCCCATGTTGCTCACCGCCGAGGGTGCAAACTGGCTAGCTTCCGAATCCATCGGCACCGATATTGCCTTTCTCCTGAAACAGAACCTCTTCTGACGCCGGAAATCCTGCCACCGTCCGGTTACCCGTAGGTGCCGGGTTTCAGCTGTTTCCATGCGACCGCAGAGTGAGCGAAACGTCCAGGCTCACCCGGTCATAGGGGACCCGCGGGACGAGCGTGCCGCGCTGCCCCTCCTTCAACTCCACGAGGCCGTAGCGTGACATCGTCTTGAGCGTCCGCGACAGGTTCGACTTGTTTCGTCCGGCGAGCTCCGCGAGTTCCGTGAGGGAGTCCGGCTTCTCCCGGGCGATCAGCGCCAGGAGCTCGCGATTGCGCCCGGAGAGCACCTTGGCGAAGCTCTCGATGGAGGTGAACCAGACCATCGGCTCACCCTTGGCCGGCTTGTGCTCTCCCCGGGCGATCGCCATCGTTCGTGCCTTCATCCGATCGTAGCCCGCGATTCCGATCTTCAGCGTCTTCATGGCAGCGATCCCCTTTCTCTCAGAATCTCGTCCACTTCCTTCCAGAAGTCCTCGAGCGGCGTGGCCGCGTCCCTGTACTCATAGGGGCGGATCGTCCGGAGCCGGTGCCGATGGTCGCGCTCTTCGCGACGCCGCGTACCCGGACCCCGCCGCTCCCGCACCGGGTGCGCATTGTCGAACCCGACCAGCCTGGCGCCGTCCGGGGCATGGAGCGTCAGCGAGTAGCCGAGACCGTGTGGCCGTTCCCGGGTGATTTTGCTTCGCGCCACGACGAACTTTACCCAGTGTCCCACTTCGTCCACGAACAGCGTCTGGCCGTGAAGATCGAGCAGTGAATCAAGCCCGGGGTCGCGGTCAGGCGTCGTCGTCGTGGCAAGTTATCACTATCTGACAACAGAAGAAATATGGGCCGAACAACCCGTCCTCCCGGGCGTTCCGTTCAGGTTGTTGCAGGAGCATCGTTCACCGTGCGCCTGCTGCGCGTGGGGAGGGGAGCGCACGACCGGTAAGCGGGTCGCAGCACGCGGGTCGTCGCCCCATCGCCGGTTCTCTTTCAATCGATCGTGAGTAGAGTTAGGTACGGTTCGTGTGGACCGGCCGTGTCGAGAAGGACGATTTCATGCCGCGAGTGAGCGCCACGCGCCAGATCACGCTCCCCATTGATCATTGCAGAGAGGCCGGGATCGGGCCGGGGGACGAGTACTGCAGCTTCGTTGCCGATGGCCGGATCACCATCGTGCGAAAGACTCCCAGCGCGGCCAAGGGGTTCCTGCGCCACGTAGCAAGCGACCCTGGCGTTAGCGACGAGGGGTCACTGCAAGACTCGCTGGACGAGTCGACGCCTTGATCGCCGGTGAGACCGGTGAGGTACGGAGGAGGGCGTTTGCCGATGCCGAGCGGTTCGAACGAGCGGGATCCGTACCTCTGGCTCGAGGAGGTGGACGGCGCGGACGCGTTGGCGTGGGTCGCGGAACGCAACCGTGCGACCCATGCGGCGCTCGTGGAGCAGCAGCCCGGGTTCGATGCGCTGCGCTCGCGGCTGCGAGCGGCGTTCGACGCCGAAGACCGCATCCCCCATCTCACAAAGCTCGGCGAGCGGTTCTACAACTTCTGGCAGGACGAGGAGAATCCGCGGGGCCTTTGGCGGCGCACCACGCTCGAGGAGTACCGCAAACCGGCGCCCGACTGGGAGGTGGTGCTCGACCTCGACGCGCTCGGCCGCGCCGAAGGCGAGCCCTGGGTGTTCGCGGGCGCCCCGGTGCTGGTCCCGGGCTACGACCGGGCCCTCGTCCGCCTGTCCCGCGGCGGCGCGGATGCCGTGGCCGTTCGCGAGTTCGACCTCGTCGCCACGCGCTTCGTCGAGGGTGGCTTCTCGCTTGCCGAAGCCAAGGGCAACGTTGCCTGGGCCGGCCCGGACGAGATCTTCGTGGCGACGGACTTCGGCCCCGGAACGATGACCGACTCCGGCTATCCCCGGATCGTCAAGCGGTGGCGGCGCGGCCAGCCGATCGACGAGGCGTCGACGGTGTTCGAGGGGGGGGCATCGGACGTCGCCGTCCGCGCCTGGGCGGACCTCGCGCCCGGCTTCGAGACCGAGCTCGTGTCCCGCAGTCGCGATGATCGGGTTCACCCGGGACATGCCCGCAAGATGGCGGCGAAGATGCAGGCCATGGGCCACGAGGTGCTCTACCACGAGAACGTGGAAGGCGGACACGCGGGTGCGGCCGACAACGCCCAGCGCGCGTACTTGTGGGCGCTGGTCTTCCGGTTCCTGTGGGGGGCGCTCGGCGACGCCTGATTAGCGCGTGATTCGCGCGGCGTCCGCGCGAGGCCGCGCGTTCCGACCCGGGCCGGCCCGATCCGCATCGAGGGGGCCGAAGCCTGACCGGGTCCCGGCGAGCCACCAATGAATTGCCGAGCAAGGCGTCCTGCGGCCGGTGAGGTCGGTGGATGGGTGGCGGCATCCGCGCTTGACGGTTGCGCTCCGTTTGCTCTTCTTCGGACGAGAATGTGACAAAATGTCAGAAGATAAGACCCAAAATTCGACAGTTAGTCACATGGCTTCCATGAGCAGGGTATCGCAGAGAGACCGGGTGGTCGAGCTTCTCAAGGAGCGCGGCGCCATGCGTCGCGTCGAGCTGAGCGCCGCGGGTGTCCACCCGGAAACTCTCGCACGGTTGGTTCAGGAAGGAACCCTTGTCCGCGTCACCCGCGGGCTCTACCAGCTCAGCGATGCCGATATCACGGCACCACATGAGCTGGCAGAAGTCGCGAAGCTTGCGCCTAAAGGGGTCATTTGCCTTGTCTCCGCCCTGCAGTTCCACGAGCTGACGCTGCAGATTCCGAGTCGGGTCTGGCTTGCCATAGGGACAAGGGCGCGAGCGCCCAAGATCGATTACCCCCCAACCCGAGTCGTGCGGTTCGGAGAGCAGGCGCTCTCGCTCGGCGTGGAACTCCACTCCGTCGACGGTGTGACGGTCCCCATCTTCAACCCGGCCAAGACAGTGGTCGACTGCTTTCGATTCAGAAAGCACGTCGGTTTCGACGTGGCGCTCGAGGGTCTTCACCGTGTCACGAGATCCGGCAAGGCCAAACCGGCGGAGATCGTTCGGTACGCCCGCGACACCCGGATCTGGTCGGTCCTGAGGCCCTATCTCGAAGCGGTGGTCGCCGATGGCGCGTGAAGTGAGGAGCGTTGCAGCGTCTGTGCGTGCTCGTCTCCAGAACGTCGCCAGGGAGAACCGGGCAAATTTCCAGCGTGTGCTGACGCGATATGCGCTGGAAAGGATTCTCTTCCGACTGAGCGAGTCGCCTCACAAGGAAAGCTTCATCCTCAAGGGCGCCATGCTCTACGCGGCCTGGCTCGAAGATCCTTTTCGAACGACCCGAGACCTGGACCTTCTTGCCGTCGGTGAGCGGGCACCTGAGCGTCTTGTGACGATATTCCGCGAAGTCTGCGTACAACCGGTCGAGGAGGATGGATTGATCTTCGATGCGGAGCACCTGGTGTCGGAACCGATTCGCGACAACCGGGTATATGGGGGGCTTCGGCTGCGTACGTCGGCGCGTCTTGCGGCGGCCGTCATCCCGATCCAGATCGACATCGGTCTTGGCGACGCGGTGACTCCCGGTCCGCTGGAGGTGGCGTATCCGGTTCTGCTGGATCAGCCCGCACCCAGGCTCAACGCCTATCCACGCGAAACCGTCGTTGCGGAAAAGTTCGAGGCGATCGTGGCGCTGGACCTCGCGAACAGTCGGATGAAGGATTTCTACGATCTTCTCGCGATGTCGCGACTCTTCGAATTTGAAGGAACCGTGCTTGCCGCCGCGATTCATGCCACGTTCGAGAGGCGTGCCACGACGATTCCAAGTGAACGCCCTCCGTCGTTGACGACTGCCTTCTCGGAGGATCCCGAAAAGATGCAGCAATGGCGATCGTTTCTCGCCCGCGAGCCGCTTCTGATTGATGAGCCGGATTTGTCCACCGTGGTTCGCGAGGTGGGTGACTTCGCCATTCCCGCCGCACATGCGGCGATCGATGGGCGCCGAATGCCTGGGCGGTGGATGCCGGGTGATGGATGGAGGTCTGCTTCGTGACGGCGGTCCGGCGATCCGGCGATCCGGCGACTTCACCAGTCACGTCAATCCGGAGGACAACGCATTCCACGTGTGGCTTGAAGCTCGACTGACCGCGGCAGGTCCGCGGCACGGCGCTCGCTCTCCACCGCATCGGCGCGACAGCCATCGGGGAACAGCTCTCCCAGTATGGGGAATGACGCGCTCCGCGGGCAGCTCGAGCGAATGCGGCATCTTCGAGCACGGGGCACCCTCGGCGCATTGAGCCAGAAAATGGTGACCTGCCGGCAATATATCCCGGCTCGCGGCCTTCTTCGGTGCCCGGCGACCGGGGCTACGGCCGTGATCCGTACGAGGGTGTCACGCCGATGCAATGCAGTCGGGCAGGACCTCTTCCAGCGGGACGGGGCGAATGCCGAGATCGACCAGGGTCAACGCCTGTCCCCCGACGACGTTGTCGCGCTTCATGAGCTTCACCTGGTCGCGGGTGAGCGGCGGGTTGGGCAGCATTGCCATCACGGCGGCCAGGAGGTCCCACACGGGGAAGGGGACCGGGACGAGGGCCGTTCGCCCGCCGATCCGTTCGAGCACCAGTCGCACGATCTCCTCGTAGGCGTAGACCCGCGGCCCTCCGAGCTCGTAGACGCGGCCTTTCGTGGAGGGCTCGGCCAGCACCCTCGCGCAGGCTTCCGCGACGTTTCCCACGAACACCGGTTGGAGTCTCGTGCCGCCGGTCCCGAAGAGCGGCAGAACCGGGGTTTGCCGCGCCATCGCGGCGAGCTTGTTCAGGAAGGAATCGCCCGGCCCGAATATCACGCTCGGGCGGAGGATCGTGACGCCATCGAATGCTTCCCTGACGAGACCCTCTCCGATCCCCCGGGCGCGCACATACGGCGAGTCCGACCCGGGATCGGCGCCAAGACCGGAGATATGGATCAGCCGCTCGGCTCCCGCCTCCTTCGCCTGCCGGGCGACGTGCCGGGCCCCCTGTCCGTGGATGCTGTCGAACGTCGCGCCGCGCTTCTCGACGTAGTGGCCGACGGTATTGATGACCGAAGCGGAGCCCTTCACCGCCCGTTCCACCGTCGGCTCGTCCCAGACGTCGGCGCGCACGAGCTTGATCCGGCCGTCCCGGCCGCTCCGGTCGTCCCCGCCGTCGCGG
Source organism: Gammaproteobacteria bacterium (assembly GCA_965223775.1). Classification (GTDB taxonomy): domain Bacteria; phylum Pseudomonadota; class Gammaproteobacteria; order HK1; family HK1; genus JAJDXW01. The sequence goes on from OZ245021.1 coordinate 2,415,806, forward strand.
TTGTCCCCGCCATCCCGGCCGTCCCGCCCGCTCCCCCGGTGAAAGGATGCGCGGTCGGGGTGGCGCACGGCCACCCGCACGTCGTTCCCCGCGGCGGCGAGGTGCTCCACGATCCGGCGGCCGAGGAATCCCGAGCCCCCGAATACCGTTACGGGTCTGGACGTCATCGGCTCGAAGCTGACACGGTACCTTCCCCCGGTGACGGTGCGCCCCGGTGATCCAAGCGAAGGACTCCCCGATGGCGTCGATCCAGGGACGCGGTGGTCAGCGGGACACCCACCCAGTAGCGCCTGATGGCCATGGGCGCCGCGTTCGGTCGGCTCGCGCGGCGTGGGGGACGATGGACCGGAGCGGGGGTTGCGGGACGGGATCGGCAATCGGATGCACGTCGCGCGTCCAATTCGGATGAGCGACTCTGGAGGGCGGTCAGGCGGCGGCGAATCGGCGGATGGCGACCTCTTCGCGCTCTTGCTGCGCATGCCAGAGGTCGTATTGCATCTGCTGCTGCAGCCAGCTCTCGGGGCTTCCGCCGAAGGCTTGGGACAAACGTATGGCCATCTCGGGCGAGATTCCGAGTCGGCCATTGAGCAGCATCGATAGCGTATTGCGAGACACCGCGAGCCCCTTTGCGGCCTCGGTCACCGTCAGCCCGAGAGGTTCGAGGCACTGTCGCCGGATGAACGCGCCCGGATGGGGTGGGTTGTACATGAGCATGGCGTGACCCTCTCCAGTGATAGTCCAGGTAGTCGACATCAATGGCATGGCCGTCTTCGAAGCGGAAGATGACGCGCCAGTTTGCTCGCACGATCACGGCCCGGAACCCGGAGTAGTCCCCTTTGAGGGGGTGAAGCCTGAAGCCGGGCATGTCCATGTCGCTCGGCACGGCGGTGGCGTTGAGACGGGCCAGGATGTCGCGCACGGTCTCTCTGTGCTCGGCGCGGATACGGCGTTCGTCACCGCGCTCCACGAACCTTCTGAGCGCCCTGCTTCTGAAGCTTCGAATCATGAAGGACCGTAATATGCCTTATGTCGGTTGTCAACGCGGACGGTGCCTGGGCACGTAGGGGGCGGGTGCGGGCGCGGGGCTACGGGCGTGCGGTGGGTTCGAGGCGGGCGTGCCAGGCGGGTGGGAGCTCGACGCGGCGCGAGACGAGGCAGCGGGGGAACCCCCAGGAGGGGAACCAGGCGCACTGGGGGATGGGGATGTCGCCGCCCGCGACGAGGACGACGAGGTCCTCCGGGGTCGCGACGGCCGGGATCGCGCCCTCGCGCTCCGCCTCGCGGACCCAGTCCGGCCACTGGCGGGCGCCGATGAGGCGCTCGTGGAGCCAGGTGCGGCGCCACGCGTCGGCCGGCATCCGCCCGTCCCGCCACAGGCGCCGCTTGACGTCGGCCTTGTCGAGGCCCTGGGCGGCGAGCTCCTTCGCGACGAAGGGGGCGATCGCCACCGCCGCGACCCCGCCGTGGAGCATGGTGAAGCCGGATGCCGCCGTCCCCATGACGCTCGCGAGGTCGTCGAGGCCGCCCGTCACGTTGATGACGCTCTCCGCCCGCAGGACGACGACCACGCTTTCCTCCGCCTCGAATCCGATCTCGACATGGAGGGGCGGCCACGGGGAGAGCTCGGTCCGCTCCGCGAGGCACAGGGTGTAGCGCCCCGGCTGGCCGAGGCCCGCGAACGAGACCGCCGCCGGCCATCCGCCCCCGATGTTGTTCATGACGAGGCGTACGGCCCGCCCGATGGCGGCGTTCGCCTGCCAGCCCGGGCCGAGCGCGCCGAAGCTTGCGTTCACGCCGATCGCCCCCGCAACCGGCCCGCACACCACGATGAGCGGGGTCACGTTCTCGTCCGTGGTCTGGACGCCCCGCAGGTTGAAGGCGGGGTCCGCGATCGCGCGCACCGCGGCGAGCACGACCGGCAGGTGTTCGGGCCGGCAGCCGGCCATGACCGCGTTGGCCGCGACTTTCTCGACGGTCGCGAGGCCCTTGAGGGGGTCGAGCTCGCCGAGGACCGTGTCCGCGGCGTCCGCCGGCGCCCACGAGAGCGCCTCCTCCACCCGGCCGAGGGTCGGCGCGACGATGGGCAAGCCATCGGTCCAGCCCTGCAGGTAGAACCGGCGGTTGACCTCCGCCTCGGGGTCCGCGCCGCGCACCACTTCGACCCGCTGCCTCGGGAACCTCGCCGCGAGCGGAATCTTGTCGAGGAGCCCTGCCTCCGACGTCCGCTCGCGCAAGGTGTCGTCGATCCATTCGCCCGAGGCTCGCTGGCCGGACGGCAGGAGGACCCAGAGGGGCGGCGGATCGGACAACGTTTCGGCCCGCGTATGGACAGGGACTGGGAGAACGGGGGAGGGCGGTTCCGGACCGTCTTCGGCGGCCTGCCCGGTTCGGATCGGCTCGACCCGACCTGGCTCGGTCCGACCTGGCTCGGCCCGTCCCGGCCCGCCTCAGCTCCGCTCGAACATCCCGAGATTAAGGGGCAGCATCCGCCCCATCCACGTCGCGTGGTCGCGGTGGTCGGCGAGGTCGTCGCCGGTCTCGGGGTGGACGAAGACGGTGAGCCCGCGGCGGTTCAGCATCAGCCACGGCACGATGTCCGCAAAGATGGCCGCATCGAATGCGACCTGGTACATCGGCTCCGGGTGCGGCCCCACCGGCTCGTCGCGCCACCGCCCGAGCCGCACCTCGAAGCGCTCCGCGATCGCCTCGCGCAGCCAGGCGGCGGTCGTTCGTGACGCGTCGTCGTAATACACGTGGGCGTGGTACGAGGGGATGTTCACGTTCGCCATGGTCGTGGGTCCGTTCTTCACGTCAGTCCGCGGCGTCAGTCCGCGGCGTCAGCCCGCGCGTCAGTCCGCGGCGTCAGTCCGCGCGTCAGTCCGCGTCCAGGTTGGCCGGGTCGAGCGCGGCAATGTAGGGAAGGGTGCGGTGGCGCTCCGCGTAGTCGAGCCCGTAGCCGACCACCCACATGTCGGGGATGTCGAAGCCGAGGTAGTCGATCCGGACCTCGACCTCGTTCCGCGCCTTCTTGCGAGTGAGCGCGCACGTGCGGACCGACGCCGGGTCGCGCGCCTCGAACTGCTGCACGAGGTACCGGAGGGTCCGCCCGGTGTCCACGATGTCCTCCACCACGAGCACGTGGCGCTTTTCGATGCTCTCGCGGAGGTCGAGGACCATGCGTACCTCGCCCGAGCGCTGGTCGCCGTCGGCGTAGCTCGAGACGGCGATGAAGTCCACCCGGTGCGGCACGGTCAGCCGCCGCGTCAGGTCCGCGAGGAAGATGAACGCCCCCTTCAGCACCCCGATGACGACGAGTTCGTCCACGTCCGCGTAGTCCGCGGAGATGCGAGCGGCGAGCTCGTCCACGCGCGGAGCGATCCGTTCCTCCGCGATGAGCACGTTCGGTCCGGTATCGGTCAACTGTCCACCCTCCTGCCGTTCCGTCGGTGAACTGCCCTTCGGGTCGATTGGCGGCACCGCGCCGCCGCTCGTCCCGGACGGTGCGGGGGATGTTAGCGGCCCGCACTGCCGCGGTCACCTCCGCGGGCGAGGCCCGCCCGGCCGCATTCGCGTTCGGCTGGGCCTCCCCGCGGCCCCGTAGGTCGGCATGGCCCCGTAGTAGGTCGGCTTGGCCGAAGGCGTAAGCCGACATCATGGCCGGGGTCGGGCGACGCTCCTTGTCGGATTACGCTGCGCTAATCCGACCTACGGAGATCTGCAGGGTTCGGGTTGGGACCCGTGGTGCCCTGGGGCCGTCGTCCTTCTGGGAACGCGGGCATCTTGCCCGCGCGGAGCGGCCCCCCCGACGCCCGCGCGGGCTGGAAGCCCGCGCTCCCAGGAGGCCGTGCTCCCAGGAAGCCGTGCTCTCGGGAAGCCCTGGTGCCGGCCTGAGCCTTGTACGTAGTCAGGTCCCCGTTTGGCGCGCGGCGGGCGGGCGGTTACCCTTGCCACCGGAGGCGGACGCGCCCGGCTGCGGCGACGTCCGCCGGGACCGGAAACACCAGGAGGATGAACGACATGGCGACTCCGGCACAGGGAACCTACCCCGTCGTCTGGCCCCGCGGTCCAAAGGCGGGCTCCATCTCGCCGCTCGCCGAACGGCACGCGAGCCTCGAGGGCAAGAAGATCGCGTTTCTCTGGGACTATCTCTTCCGCGGGGACGAGATCTTTCCCATGCTCGCCTCGGAGCTCTCGGCCCGTTTCCCCGGGGTCGAGTTCGTGGGCCACGAGTCGTTCGGCTCGACGCACGGGGACGAGGAGCACGAGATCCTCGCCGGCCTGCCCGCGAAGCTCCGGGAAATGGAGGTGGACGCGGTCATCTCCGGGATGGGCTGCTGAGGCAGCTGCACACCCGCCGTGCTGCGGGTGAGTGCGGTTGCCGAGAAGGCCGGATTTCCTTCGAGCTCTCTCGTGTGCGAAGGCTTCGTCGGCCAGGCCGCCACGACCTCGGTCGGGCTCGGGCTCCCCAACCTGCCCGTCGCCATGGTTCCCGGCCATGTCGACATGCAGACCGACAACGAGCTTCGCGACAACGTCCTCGGCGTCACCCTGGACCAGGTGGTCGTCAACCTGACCGAACAGCCGGCGGCGGCCCGGTCGAGCGTCGAGCCGGGGCCCGAGGAGATCGTCTTCGAGGGCACGTTCGATGAGGTCAACCGGCTCTTCTACGAGAACCGGTGGTCGGACGGCCTTCCCTTCGTTCCGCCGACCGAGGAGAAGATCGGCGCGTTCCTCGCGTTCACCGATCTGCCCCCCGACCACGCGCTCGGGCAGGTGCCGCCCGCCAACCGGTTCGCCACCGTCCGGAGCGTCGCCGCGAACGGCGTCATGGCGGGCTGCCGGCCGGAGTACATGCCGATCCTGGTCGCTCTCGCCGAGGCGATGGCCGACCCCGCGTACGGCGTCGAGCATTCCGGCAATACCCCGGGGGCCGAGACCCTCGTCACCCTGAACGGCCCGCTCATCAAGGAGCTCGGCTTCAACTACGAGCAGGGCGCGCTCCGCGACGGCTTCATGGCCAACACCACGGTCGGGCGGTTCTGGCGGCTCTACCTCCGCAACGTCGCGGGCTTCCTGCCGCACCGGACCGACAAGGGCACCTACGGGAACACCTGGCGGGTGGTCCTCGCGGAGAACGAGGACGTGCTGGCGCGCATCGGCTGGGAGCCGCTCGCGAGCGACTTCGGGTTCCGGGCGGGCGAGAACGCGATCACCATCTCGCGCTACACGGGGGGCGATGTCGTGACCTCGGTGTACGGCCAGACCCCGGATCGGATGCTCCCCTACCTCGCGGACGCCCTCGTCAAGCAGTCGGGCTGGCAGCTCGTCTTCACCGTCGGCATGGCACGGGGCACCTATCGCCCGCTCCTGCTGCTCACCCCGATCCTCGCCGAGACCATCGCCAAGGGCGGCTGGTCGCGCGGCGATCTGAAGCGTTGGCTCTTCGACAACGCCCGCCTGCCGGCCTCGAAGTTCGAGGCGTACATGGGGGAGTACACCAACCTGGTGCCGGGGCGGCGGACGCTCGCCGACCTGGTCGATGCCGGCAAGGCGCCCCCGGTCTTCGCCGAGTCGGACGATCCGGACCGGATGGTGCCCCTCGTCTGCGAGCCCGACGACATCCTCATCGCGGTCACCGGCGATCCGCTTCGCACCAACGCCTACGTGTTCTCCCACAACGGGATGCTCGGGTACCCGGTCGGGAAGCGGGTCACCCTGCCGGAGGGCTGGGAGCAAAGGCTCCGGGAGGCGCGGAGCCGGTAGGCCATCTGGCGAGGCGGCGCCTCGGACCGACGAGGCGTGTGGTGCATTCCTGGGAGCGCCGGCTTCCCGGGAGCGTCGGCTGTTTGGGAGCGCGGGCATCCTCCCCACGTGGACCTTGGCGGCTGAACGCTCGTGGCGTCGAGATGGATGTAGGCCGGGTCCCCGCCGTCGAGGCATACCACCACCACCGGGCGTCTGGGCCGGCGATAGTCGGTGCCGTTTGCGGTCAGGTGGTTGGCCGTCATGTCGTTCCTCCGGCTCCGGGTGGATTCTCACCGCCTGTGCGCTCCCCGGTAGAAAGGCATCGTTTCGCTACTGGAGGCAAAGTTCAACCGATACGGAAACTCGCCCTGCAGGTCGAGGAGATGGAGATGGGGTCCGGAGGCAAGCGGCGGCGGGCTTCGCTTCCGGTGCTTCGGAACTGCGCGGAACCGGTCGGACGTCGCGATGGCGGGAGGTACGGCGCGGTTCGCCGGTTCAGGCCTGGCTTCGCTGTCGCGCGCCGAACGAGATCTCCCAGCTTTCCTCGGAGAAGCCGTCCACGATGTCCTCGAGCCGTTCCATGTCCCTCGCCACCGCGGGACGGGCCGCAATGGCGTCGAACCAGCGCTTGACGTGGGGAAAGGCCTCGATGTCCACGCGCTGGCGATAGGCAAGGCGGCACCAGGGGAAGATCGCCATGTCGGCGATGGTGTACTGATCGGCGGCGACGTAGTCCCGCCCCTCGAGACGCTTGTCGAGCACTCCGTAGAGCCGGGTCGCCTCGTTGGTGTAGCGCTCCTGCGCATAGGGCAGCACCACCGGCCCGTCCGGTCGCATCGGGGCGTAGGCGTTGAAATGGTGCGCCTGGCCGAGCATCGGCCCGAAGCCGCCTATCTGCCACATGAGCCATTGCATCGTCTCCCAGCGCTCGTCCGGCGACTCGGGGAGGAAGCGCCCGGTCTTGTCCGCGAGGTAGAGAAGGATCGCGCCCGACTCGAAGAGCGCGGTCTCCCGGCCGCCCGGCCCGTCGTGGTCCACGATGACCGGAACCTTGTTGTTGGGGCTGATGGCGAGGAATCCGGGGTCGAACTGATCGCCGCGGTCGATGCTGATCCACCTGGTGCGGTAGGCGAGGCCGGTCTCCTCCAGCATGATGTGGATCTTCTGGCCGTTCGGGGTGGCGGCGGTGTAGAGGTCGATCACGTTCCTCTCCTCGTGCACGGATGGGCGGGCGGCTGAGGCCGACTGCTACCACCGCGCGAGGTGCGAGTCAACGCGGCCGCCCGGCTTCGATTCAGTTTGACACGTACAAGGGCCTACCTGATTACGTACAAAGCTCAGGTTGGGACCACCGCATTCCTGGGATCGCGGGCATCCTTGCCCGCGTGGACCACGGCGGGCCTTCGGCCGTCCGCGGGCTGGAAGCCCGCGCTCCCAGGAGGCCGCGCTCCCAGGAGGCCGCGACCCCGGGAAGCCGCGGGACCGGGCTGAGCTTTGTACGTAATCAGGAGGGCCTATGTTGCGAGGGACGGCCGCCCAGCGTGGTTTTCACATTTCAGCCGCGCCGCTTGGAGAAGTTCCCTTCGCACTGCGGAACACGCCAAGAGGGCGACTTCAAAGGGAGGACATCAGAGGTTCCGCAGCCGCGCCCAGATGGTCTTCCAGGACCCGAGGTCTTCGCTCAACCGTTCTCTGACCACGGAGGATACCTTGGCGCGCGCCCTCAAGACCGGTGACCGGCAGGGCGGGCGCGAGGCCCGCCACGCCCGTATCGTCGAGCTCCTGCGTGCGGTCGGCCTCGGTCCGGCCTTCCTCCACCGCTACTCGCACGAGCTCTCGGGCGGTCAGTGCCAGCGCGTCAGCATCGCCCGCGCGCTGGCTGTCGAGCCGGAGTTCGTGGTGCTCGACGAGCCGGTGAGCGCGCTTGGCGTTTCGATCCAGGCCCAGATCGTCAACCTGCTGCTCGAACTGCAGGAACGCTTCGGCCTCACGTACCTGTTCATCTCGCCTGATCTGCACCTGGTCCGCTATGTGAGCGACCGGATCGCCGTCATGTATTTCGGCCGTATCGTCGAGCTCGGCCCCGCCGGGGAGGTCTCCGAACGGCCGCGCCATCCCTACACCCAGCTATTGCTCGCGGCGGTGCCGCAGCCCGATCCCGCTCTTCGCGACGAGACCGTTGTGGTCACCGGCGAAGTGCCGAGCCCGCTCGACCCGCCGGGCGGTTGCACCTTCCACCCCCGCTGTCCGCTCGCGGACGCGCGTTGCAGCCGCGAGCGACCGGAGTTGCGCCGCGTCACGCCTGATATTGAGGTAGCTTGCCATCAATTATGAGCAGACGCGGGGCCCGTGCCCGCGCTGCCCATGGTCTCGAAACTGGAGGACTGACACATGCGACTTGCCGGCAAGACAGCAATCGTCACCGGGGGCAGCTCGGGCATTGGGCGCGCCATCGCCATCTTGTTCGCGAAGGAGGGCGCGAACGTCGTAGTCGGCGATGTCCGCACCGATCCGCGCGAGGGCGGCGAGCCGACCGATCGGGTGATTGCGGATGCGGGCGGCACCTGCCGTGCCTGTCGCTGCGACGTCTCGCGATGGGATGACGTCGATGAGCTCGTCACCCGCGCCGTCGCGGAGTTCGGGAAGCTGGACGTCATGGTCAACAACGCCGCCACACTCGTCGGCAAGAAGATCCTCGAGACCACCGAGGAGGACTGGGACCGCGTGATGGCGACCAACGCAAAGGGCGTGTTCTTCGGCTGCAAGCGGGCGATCCGGCAGATGTTGACCCAAGAGGTGGTGGGCGATGCCCGCGGCCGGATCGTCAACATCTCGTCGCAGCATGGCATGGTGTGCTCGCCGGCCAAGTTCGCCTATGGCGTCGGCAAGGCCTGCGCGGTCTACATGACGCGCCAGATCGCCGTCGGCTACGCCGAAGACAACATCATCTGCAACGCGGTCGCGCCTGGCCGCATTCTCACCGGCAAGCCGACGAACGACGAAGGGGCGGATCCGATCGAATACTCCCACATGCGTACTCCGATGCCCCGCCTCGGTCGTCCGGGCGACGTCGCCCACGCGGCGCTGTTTCTCGCCAGCGACGAGGCGACCTACATCACCGGCCACAATCTGATGGTCGACGGCGGCTGGATGGCGTTCTGACTGCTACGGAGCTCGGAAAATCTCCCCATTCCTCGTCGACATGAGTTGAGGTAGTCGCCGTGCCGCAGATCTGCGACCGCGGCTTGATCGGCCATGCCGGTCAACCCCCCGACCCCGAATGGCCAGGTGGCAAGGGAATTGCGCGCCATTGGCACGCCAACCATCCACCGGCGGCCTGACGGTCAATCGGATGCACCTTCTACAGGCTCTTTTCAGCGTGTGGCGGTTCCGCCCCCGGGGTTCAGGCGGCGTCGGACAGGGCCCGGAAACGCAGGGCGCGCGCAGCCCGTCCGGCGCCCCGACGCACGCCCCGACGCACGCCCCGACGCACGCCGCGATGCACGCCCGTTTGTCGTCGTCCGGCGCATCCGGAAACTCGGATTTCTCGGTCGGAAGGTTCGCCTGGCCCGTGTTCGTCGCAGTCCGGCGGCGCCCGTGTGCCGGCGCCGGCGCTTGCCCGCCCCGGCGGGCTATGCGAATGTCCGTCTGCGGAAACGACGAGGAGGGCGGCCATGGCGGCCTATGATCGGCTCATTCGCGGCGGCACCATCTTCGATGGAACCCGGGTGCCGCGATACCGCGCGGACATCGCCGTCAAGGACGGGGTCATCGCCGAGATCGGCCGCATCGCGCCGAGCGACGCGTGCGAGGTCCTGGACGCGGAGGGTCTGAACGTCGCTCCCGGCTTCATCGATCTGCACACCCATTACGACGCGCAGGTCTTCTGGGACCCCTACTGCACCCTCTCCGGCTGGCACGGGATCACCTCCGCGGTCATCGGCAACTGCGGCTTCGGCTTCGCCCCGGTGCGCCCGGAGGAGCGCGAGCGGTCGATGCTCTCGATGACCCGCGTCGAAGCGATCCCCCTCGCCTCGATGAAGGCGGGGATGCCCTGGGACTGGGTGACGTTCCCCGAGTTCCTCGATTCGGTCGAGCGCACGCCGAAGGCGATCAACCTCCTGCCCTACGTGCCGGTCGGGCCGCTCCTCATCTGGGTGCTCGGCTTCGAGGATGCGAAGGCGGGGCGGCGGCCGACCGACGCCGAGCACGCCGAGATCTGCCGCCTGCTCCACGAGGCGATGGACGCGGGGGGTTGCGGCTGGTCCGCGCAACGCATGCTGCCGACCGGGCCGGCCGCGGTGCAGCGCGACTTCGACGGCACCCCGATGGCGACCGACGTCATGCACGACGACACCTGCCGGGCGCTCGCCGGGGTGCTCGCGAAGCGCAGCGAAGGCTTCATGCAGATGCTGCTGGTATCGGGCGACAACCGGCGGGACCGCGCCTTCTACGAGGAGATGGCGGAGCTGAGCGGCCGGCCGATGCTCATGAACGTGGTCCAGGCGTTCGATCATCGCCCGGACATCCATCGCCGGGTCCTGAAGTGGCTGGAGAGCTGCCGCGAGCGCGGGATCCGGGTCATCGGGCAGGGCCTCACCACCGACGCCGGCTTCACCTTCACCTTCGAGGACTGGAACCTCTTCGACGACTCGCAGCCCTGGTGCGAGGCGACCACCGGTTCCCGCGAGGAGCGCAAGCGCAAGCTCGCCGATCCCGCCCGGCGCCGGGCCCTCAAGGACCACATGCCGATCACCGCGACCGGGCCGCTTCCCGACATCGTGATCGTGGGCCCGAAGCTCGAGAAGAACGCCCGCTGGGAGGACCACACCCTCGCCATCGCGGGCGAGAAGATGGGCAAGCACCCGGTGGACGTCATGCTCGACATGGCCGTGGAGGAGGATCTCGCGACCGAGTTCTTCGCCGCTCCGCCGAACGGCGACATCGGACACCTCCGCGAGATCGTGGACAACCCCTGGGTCCTGTTCGGGGTTTCGGACGGGGGCGCCCATACCAAGTTCCTGACCGCGGGGCGCTATCCGACCGAGACGCTGTGCAAGATCGTGCGCGAGCACGAGATGATCGGTCCGGAGGAGGTGCACTGGCGGCTCTCCGCCCTGCCGGCGATGGTCGCGGGCTTCGAGGGCCGCGGGGTGCTGCGCAAGGGAGCGCCGGCCGACATCGTGGTCTACGACTACGAGGGGCTGAAGGTGCTGCCGGCCGAGGTGACCCACGACCTTCCGGGCGGCGAGTGGCGGCGCGTCCAGCGCGCCGAGGGCTATCGCTACGTGCTGGTGAACGGCGAGGTCACGATCCGCGACGACCGGGAGACCGGCACCTGCCCGGGCCGGCTCCTTCGCCACGGTGACGGCGCCGCGAGGCGCGAGCCGACTCCCGCCCTCGCCGCGGGGTAGTCCCTCCGGCAACGCCCTCGGCCGGATTCACCGGCCCGGCGACACGAACCCCTCGAGACGTGGCGGCCGGGCCGGAATTTGCGATCCTGACTACGTACAAGACTCAGGTTGGGACCACCGCATTCCTGGGATCGTCGCCTTCGAGGGACCCTGGACCTCCTGGGATCGCGGGCATCCTTGCCCGCATGGACCACGGCAGGCCTTCGGCCGTCCGCGGGCTGCAAGCCCGCGCCCCAGGCGGCCCGCGACCCCGGGAAGCCGCGGGAACGGCCTGAGGATGGTGCGTAATCAGGTTCCTGATTACGTACCAAGCTCATCTTGCTCGATCGACCGCGTGGATTGCGCCGTGGGGAGCGCGCAACGGGCGCCGAATCGGTCCGAATGGGCTGCACGACGCCATGTCAGTCGCCCGAATCCGGTTCCCGTGCCGGTGTGGAGCCTGGAACATGAGGTTCGTACGTAATCAGGATCAGGTTTGCGATTGACATGCGGATTGCCCCCGGCATAACGTGCGGCGTGAAAACACCAGCGACCGGGAGATGACATGGACCGACTGAACACGACGGCGGCCGCGATCCTCTTCGCCGCCGCATCCACGACCGGAGCGTGGGCGGACTCCGCCGATCCGATCAAGATTCCGATGAACGAGTGGACCGGGCAGCACATCTCGGCCCGCATTACCGGCTCCCTGCTCCAGAAGCTCGGCTACACGGTCGAGTATCCTACCGCGGGCGCCGTGCCGCAGTTCAAGGCCATCGCCGAGGGCGACCTGCACATGCAGCCCGAGGTCTGGACCAACAACGTCGGCGACATCTACCCCAAGGCGGTGGCGAGCGGCGACATCGTGGTGCTCGGCCAGCTCGGCCTGCGCCCGCAGGAAGGCTGGATATTTCCCCCCTACATGGCCGAGAAGTGCCCGGGACTGCCGAGCTACGAGGCGCTCTACGACTGCGCCCAGGCCTTTGCGGCCGCGGACACGTTCCCCAAGGGCCGGCTCATCACCTATCCGGCGGACTGGGGCACACGTTCCAAGGACGTGGTGGCCATGATCGAGGTGCCGTTCCAGCCGGTCGCGGGAGGCTCGGAGGGGGCGATGATCGCCGAGCTCAAGAGCGCGGTGGCGGCCGGAGATCCAATCCTCATGATGTTCTGGCAGCCGCACTGGATCTTCGCCGATCTCGACTTCGACTGGGTGACGTGGGATTCGGCGGAGGGCGAGTGCGTGGAGGAATCGGGCCAGTCGAGGGGTACCGCGTGCGGCTTCCAACAGGCTTCGGTCGACAAGATCGCGAACAAGGACGTCGCCGCCAAGTGGCCGGGCGCCTACAAGCTTCTCGAGGTCATTGCGATCGACAACACCGCCCAGAACGCGCTCATGCTCGAGATCGACAACAAGGGGCGCGACCTCGACGAGGTCGTCGCGGAGTGGATCGCGGCGAACGAGGCGAGCTGGTCGCCGTGGCTGGATGCCGCGAAGGCGGCCATGAACTGATGGAGTGAGCCGGGAAAGAGGGCGCCGGCAACCCGGCGCCCTCTTTCCGCGCCGGTTGACCTCCCGGCCGTCGCAAGGCCGGACGCAGCCGCCTGGACCCGGGTCGCTTCGCCGCGGCCTCCCGAACGATGCCGGGCAGGGCGAAGGCCGCCTCCGCGGCTCGGGAGGACGGTGCGCGAGCAACGGCGCCGCCGCCCCGATCCGCGTTCATGCGTCGGCCCGCAGACCGAACCGTTCCTGGTACGTGCGGCTCATGCCCTGGGTCATCCGGTCCGCGATCATGGCGATGAACGCCATGCCGATCCCCGCCACCATGCCGACCCCGAAGTCGCCGTCGCCGAGCCCGATGTAGACCTGCTGGCCGAGCCCGTTGGTGCCGACCAGCGCGGCAATCACCAGCATCGCGATGCCGAACATGATGGTCTGGTTGAGCCCCAGCATGATGACCGGCATCGCGAGCGGCAGCTTCACCCGCCACAGAAGCTGGCGCCGCGTGCAGCCGAAGCAGGTGGCGGCTTCGACGACGTCGGCGGGGACGTTGCGCAACCCGTGCTCGGCATAGCGGATCGCCGGCACGGTCGCGTAGGCCATGATCGCGAGCAGGGCGGTGAACTCGCCGATCTTGAAGATCATGACGAACGGAATGAGCAGCACGAAGAGCGGCATGGTCTGAAGCGTGTCGTTGATCGGGCGAAGAAAGGCGGAGACGGCCCGGAATTCGGAGGCGAGGATCCCGAGCGCGGTTCCGATACCGAACGAGAGCAGCACCGCCAGCCCGCAAAGGTAGAACGACAGCATCGCCTGCGGCCACACCCCGGCGACGATCAGGAACCCGAATGCCGCCGCCGTCCCGAGGGCGAGACGCGCGCCTCCGAGCTGCCAGCCGAGCAGGGTCGCCATCGCGAGCATCGCCGGCCAGGGTAGGCGGGTTATTCCGAAGTAGAGCAGGATTGCGAGAAAGGCGACGAGTGATGCACGCCCGATCCCCCGTCGAACCGCAACCCGGATGACCAGGGCGGCGGCGAGGAGGGCGTAGCCCATCCTGAGCGGTGCGGTGAACTCCAACCCCCAGGTGAAGGGGGTGATGGTCTGATCGAGCCCCGTCTTCACCGGCAGCATGACGAAGAAGAATGCCCAGCTCTTGATGAGGGTGATGGTCTTGGCGTGCTCGACCACGAGCCAGATGACGAAGTCGTTGAGGTACCGCGCGGGGTAGACCTCCCAGGCCTCCGGGTATTCCTTCAGGAACGGCAGCACCGACGCGAGGGCCGCGACCCCGAGTGCGAGACCGGCGGCGAAGAGGCCGTTGCGATGCCGCGCGAGGAACCGGGTGTCGCCTCCCGGCGCCCGCGGCTCCTTCCCGGCCGCGGCGGCGGTGATCCGGTCCATGACCATGGCCATCAGCGCGATTACGATTCCGGCGAGCAGGCTCTCTCCGAAGAGCGCCTTGCGCATGGTCAGGAGCACCTCCCAGCCGATGTCGGCGGTGCCGCCGATGATCGAGGCGATGATCACCATCGAGAACGCCGCCATGGTGGTCTGGTTCACGCCGAGGAGGATCTGCCGCAGGGCGTTCGGCGTTTGGACCCGCCAGAAGAGCTGCGTCGGAGTGGCGCCGGCCATCAACCCGGCCTCGACTGTCTCCGGCGACACGCGCGAGAGCCCGAGGAGGGTGTTGCGCACCGTCGGCGGGAAGGCGTAGAGAACGCTCGCGATCATCCCGACGACGGGTCCGAAGCCGAAGAGGAGCAGGATGGGGAGCAGGTAGGCGAAGGCGGGCACGGTCTGCAGCAGGTCGAGGGTCGGCGTGATGATTCGCTCCGCGCGCTTCGACACGAACGCGAGCGCACCGAGGGAGAACCCGATGCCGACCGCGGCCGGAACCGAGATCGCGACCAGGGCGAGCGAGTTCATCGACTCGCTCCAGTACCCGATGACCACCATGTAGAGGATCGCGAAGAAGGTGAAGGTCGCGAGACGCCAGCCCGAGACCGCGCCGGCGACGAAGGTCGCCAGGGTCAGGGTGACCGACCACGGCAGCCAGTTGAGAAGTTCCCGCACCGCGGTCATCGGCACGTCGAGCGCGGCGGAGAAGGCCCGGAACGCCGGGCCGGCGAGGTCCACGCACCAGTTCATGGACACGTTGAGCCAGGGCGTGATCGGCACGACCCAGTCGCGGGGATAGGCGATCAGCCAGCCGGCCGCGTCGCCGAGCGCCAGCAGGACGAGCATCAGCAGGACTGCGCCCGCCTGCAGCCAGTCGAGGCGGCGGCGCGCGGCGAGCCGCTGCAGGTCAGGCTGTCCCGCGTCCACCACGCCCTTGCGACGGCGGCGCGTCGGTGCCGGCGCGGTGCTGCTTCTCCTGGGCGAGCGCCGAGATGACGCTCGCCGCCGTCACCACCCCAATCGGTTCGCCGTCCCGCATCATGGCGATGCCCTCGCGGTGACGGGCGAGCAGCGGAAGCAGAGCCTCGACCGACGTGTCGGCGTCGTGCCGCGGCATTCCCGCCTGCACCGCCTGCGACGGGTCGAGCACGTCCGATGCCTTGAGGACCCGCACCATCGGGACGTCTTCGGTGAACTCGGCGACATATTCGTCGGCGGGGTTGAGGATGAGCTCGGCCGGCGCGCCGACCTGAACCGCCATCCCGTCGCGCATGATCATCATCCGGTCGGCGATCCGCAGGGCTTCGAGGAAGTCGTGGGTGATGAACACGATCGATTTCTTGAGGCTGTGCTGGATGCGCAGGAACTCGTCCTGCATCTGGCGCCGGATCAGGGGATCGAGGGCGGAGAACGGCTCGTCGAGAAACCAGAGCTCGGGCTCGACCGCGAGCGACCGGGCGATCCCGACCCGCTGCTGCTGGCCGCCCGAGAGCTGGCGCGGGAACGCGCTCTCGCGCCCCTCGAGCCCCACGAGCTGGATGACCCGGCTCGCCCGTTCGCCGCGTTCGGACGCCGGCAGCCCCTGCAGGGTGAGCGGCAGGGCGACGTTGTCGAACACGTTCAGGTGCGGCATGAGTCCGAAGCTCTGGAACACCATCCCCATCTTGTGCCGGCGAATCTCGATGAGCTCGCGGTCGGACTTCGTGAGGAGGTCCTCGCGATCGAGCCGCACTTCGCCGCGGGTCGGCTCCACGAGGCGCGACAGGCACCGTACGACGGTCGACTTCCCGGAGCCGGAGAGGCCCATGATGACGAAGATCTCGCCGACGCGGACATCGAAGCTTACGTCGACCACCGCCGGAATGGCGCCGTCGGCACGCATTCGGACGGCAAGCTCGCCCGGGTCGCGCGAGGACACGTCCTTCCTGAAGTAAGGCGCCGCTTCGTCGCGATACACCTTCCAGACGTTGCGGCAGGAGAGCTTGACTTGCGACGCATCCGGGATTTGCGCGTCCATGTCCGGTTTTCCGATCTCGCGGCCCTTGGCCCTTGATAGCCCACTCGAAACGTTATGCGGGGGCGACGGGGGTGTCAATCGGAGAACTTCGGCCCGTACATCGGGGAACGGGGGGACAGGACGCGAAGCAGCATGGCTTCCGTACTGTCGTGATCCGGTGCCACACGCCCGCTCCGAACACCGTAACTATATGAATTGTAAGACTCGTGTCGGGGGGTAGGGTAAAGTTGGGCTAGCGCCGCGTGGGGTGGTTCGCTTATTCTCGCCCAGCGAGGCTCGCCCGAACGGGTCGGGCCGCTGCGGACCGCTGGACGCGCTGGTCCGGAGAGAACGCGGATCTTGATGGGTCTCGGAACGAACATGGCTGGAGGCGTACCTGAAATCCGCGAAGTGAAACATCCCCGCAGCGCTGTCGTGACGACTGGCGGCACCCAAGATTCCCGGAATGCCGTACGGCGCTTCGGCAACTCGGGCCGACCGGTTCCTGCGGCGGACGAACCGGGTTGATTGAACGAATGACTGACTCGCTTACGATTACCCTGAGCGGAGACTCCATCGGCCTGTCCGACCTTACGGAGGCGCTCGCCGACTTCTCCACAGTCCTCGAAGAAGTGGAGCGAGAGGTCACCGGGAGGCGGGCCATCGAGTGGAAAGTCATTGCGCTCGAGCGTTCCAGCGCTACCGTCCGCGTGACGCCGGTGCAACCGCAAGCGGACCTCTTTGACCAGCGTTCGACCGTCATCGCGGCATGCGTAGGCGGCCTTGAGCGGCTGGTCGAGAGCGCCGACCGACCACCTCACTTCAGCGATCGAGCTCTCCGCTCGGCCAAGAACCTCGCGTGGCGCAGCAGAGGTGAAGTGTCTGCCGTCGAGCTGGTAGGTGCACTGGAGAACCAACCAACCCGCCGGGTACCCCTTGGTGCGCCCATCATTGCGCATGTTGACGAAATCATGGGAGTTTCCGGACGCGCAAGCGGAGCGATCGAAGGACGTCTCGAGACGATCACGATTCACGATCAGCACGCATTCACCATTTACGACCCGCTTCGGCGCCGGGGTACGCGATGCGTCTGCGATGCACAAGTACTCGAGGAGAGCCGTCCACTTCTTGGACGGCGAGTGCTGGTTTACGGTGACATCGGCTACAACAGGGCCGGTGATCCCAACACCATCCGAGTCCGACGATTCGAAGCGCTCCGAACGCGGGATGTACTTCCACAACCAGAAGACGTACGGGGCGTCTACGGTGATTCGCCCGTGTCGGGCACCGAGCACGTGGACTACCTGCGAAGACATTGATGGCAGCGAGTCGGGAACGCCGATACTGGGATTCAGTGTGCTTTATCGCGATTCTCAACAACGAGGGGACCGCCGCCACACAATTGCGGCGTACACGTCCGACGCCGAAAACACCTCGGGCCCCAGTCGGCCGACAAGCGGCCGACGCCACGCAGACGCAGGACGAAGACCGCGCGACCCCCGGTCACAGCAAGGAGCCGGAAGGCCAAAGATCATGTACACCGTTGAGCGAACGGGCGCCCGGCCCGTGCGGGTGTGGACCCATGACGTCGCACACGACGCAATGGAGCAGCTCGTCGCCACCGCAAAGCTCGCGTGCGTCGGTCCGCACGTCGCCGCCATGCCGGACGTGCATGTGGGGATCGGAGCCACCGTCGGGTCCGTGATCCCGACCCGCGCGGCCGTCATCCCGGCCGCGGTGGGCGTGGACATCGGGTGCGGCATGCTCGCCGTCGAGCTCAACCGCAGCGTCGAGCACCTCCCGGAGAGCCTGCACGCCACCCGGCTCGCGATCGAGGAGAAGCTCCCCGTCGGAACGCGGGTCCACGACGACGTCGTCGCGAAGGACCGCGCAAAGCGCCTCGAGCCCGGGCTCAGGCGGATCCTCGAACGCACGCCCGCGATCGCGACGCGCCGGTCCGGGACCCGAATGGAACGCGTCTTCCGCTCGCTCGGCACGATGGGCGGGGGGAACCACTTCCTCGAGCTCCAGCGAAGCCGGGCCGGAGCCGTGTGGCTGATGCTCCACTCCGGATCGCGCGGGATCGGCTCGCGGATCGGCCTTCACTTCATCGCCGAGGCGAAGGAGCGGATCGAACGCGACGGCATCGACCCTCCGGACCGCAACCTCGCGTGGCTCGACGAGGGCTCGGACGCCTTCGAGCGCTACTTCGAGGCGGTGCTGTGGGCACAGGAGTACGCTCGCGAGAACCGGCTCGCCATGCTGGACCTCGCCTTGGAGGCCCTTCGCACCACCCTGGGCGAGGACTTGGCGCCCGTGCGCGCCGCCGTCTCGTGCCACCACAACTACGTCGAGCGCGAGCGGCACCGGGGGGAGGAGATCTACGTCACCCGCAAGGGCGCGATCCGCGCCGGGAAGGGCGAGCTCGGGATCATCCCGGGCTCGATGGGCGCCAGGAGCTACATCGTGCGCGGCCTCGGGAACCCGAACTCGTTCGAGTCGGCCGCCCACGGAGCGGGGCGGCGCATGTCGCGCACCGAGGCGAAAACGGCGTTCGGCATCGACGACGTCGAGCTCCAGACCGAAGGCGTCGAATGCCGCAAGGACGCCGGCGTCATCGACGAGCTTCCGGGAGCGTACAAGGACATCGACGAGGTGATGGAAAACCAGAAGGACCTCGTCGAGATCGTGGAAACGCTCAAGCAGCTCGTTTGCGTGAAAGGCTGAAGGAGACCATCAGGCCAGATCGAGACGCTCGGGCTGCAACTAAGCCCGACAGGCACCGTTGCCGAGTGGGGAACAACCGCCCGATGAAGATCCAAGTCCTCTCCGACCTGCACCTCGAGCACGGCGGCGCGGTCCCGCCGCACGTTCCCGGCGCGGACGTCATCGTCCTCGCCGGGGACCTCGCGCCCCACTGCGAAGGGCTCGTCGAACGGCTCCGCGACCATTGGGCCGCCGCCCCGCACATCCTCTACGTGCTCGGGAACCACGGGTTCTACGGCACCGAGATCGACGAGACGAGGGCTCGGCTCGCCAAGGAGTGCCGTGAAGCCGGAATCCACCTCCTCGACCCGGGCGCGCTCCGTATCGACGGCGTCCGCTTCATCGGCGCAACGCTCTGGACCGATCTCGCACTCGAGGGGCCGACGCGAACCGCCGCCGCCCACGTGTTCCTCGGTCGAGTGGGCACCGACTTCACCGGCGCCATCCGCCACCTGAGAGAGATCTTCACGACCGGCGAGAGCGTCGAGCGACACTGCGCCGAGCGCGCGCCCAAGTGCGCCCAACAGGCCAGCGAGACGAACGTCGCGGTCACCCACCACGCGCCGAGTTCCCGCTGCATCCCCCCAAGTTTCGGAGCGACCCCTTCAACCTCGACTTCGCGTCGAATCTCGACGCCTTCCTCCGCCACTATCGGCTCCGACTCTGGATCCACGGCCACATGCATGACATCGTCGACGAGCGCATCGGCGAGTCCCGAATCCTCGCGAAACCCGTCGGTACGGGCCGACGCCACCCCGAAGCTTCGATTCAGCACTGTGCGTGGACCTCGACGACGCGCCAACACCGCCCCCCACCGGGTGAATCTCGTTCTCAAGGCGTCAACGATCCCCTTCCGCCGACCACTCCAAACGGACCCTACCCATACCGGCCCTTGGAATTCGGCATCCACCATCGCCGAGACCCAACCCGTCACGCAAGGCGCAGCGCGACCGACGGCGCGAGAAACGAAAGCCGACAGAGGAAGCCGTTCAGGCAACACGTACACGCGCACGCCAAGTTGGCCTCGGCCGACGCAAGGTCTCCCCGAAGCGGCGCCCCGGCGGCACGAGCGCCGTTTGCCTCGTCCGGAAGAGCGGTACGCGGTTGGTCCATGTGGCCGGGATGGCACTTGGGCCGGGAGCGGTATATCAGCATTCTAACCATCGTGCGTAGCATTCACGCTCGCCTAGCCGAGGATGCCGTCCTACCGCGAACGCTCACGCAGCTACCCCGAGCGTCTGCGGACCGCACCGGGAACGCCCCACTGAACATCGTCGCTCTCCTCCGCATGGCCCAATCGGTACGCAAACGCCCCGGTGGGTGAACGACGAGGCGCTGACGAAATCCATGCACGTTCCTGACTACGTACGAAGCTCAGCTTGTTACCGTCGGGCTGTGCAAACCCGGGTTCAGGCGGCCAGGCCACGAGCTTTCCGGGTGGTGTGATGGCCGTTACGCCCCCTCATGAGACCTTCCGAAGGCGATCGCCCATCGTGCGCGCGACCGGGATGAGGATTGTGGGTAATCTGGTCTCCACCGACGCAAATCGGGGTTATACTCCCACGGTTGGATTAGGGTCAGCCAGCCAAGCCCAGCACCTGTCGCCGTACCGACGAGGACGCCAGTCTTGGACCGAAGATGGTCCTAACGCTTGTTGACTCTACCTTGTACAAGAGCCAGGGTGGCTTGACGCATCGGATCATCGGTCGCTAGGGTGCGCTCCAGAACATAGAGGGTTGGCCGAATGCTGAAGAAATTGTCAGTCCAGACCTTCAAGTCTCTGGAAGACATAGAGATTGAACTGGGATCGGTCAATGTCTTCGTCGGCGCGAACGGAAGCGGAAAGAGTAATCTACTTGAAGCCCTTGGAGTTCTTTCTGCGGCAGCCGACGGTAGAGTTGACGACCAAACGCTATCTTACCGAGGTGTTCGCCCCGGACTGCCAGCACTCTATAAGTCTGCTTTCCCTGCCAGAAGTGGAAAACGAATCCCTCCCCATCTGTTTTTCGGGGCGTCGAGCGGGAAATCAAGATATGAAGTCTCGTTACACAACCCTTTGAAGAATCCGGCTCCCGCTTGGAGGTTCAAGACCGAGCTCTGGGAGGATTCAAACGATAGGCTTGTGGGATACTCTCCTGCCCAACCTAGAAAGCACAATCCCGAACGCGGATTGGCGGCGCTGAAGGCCGCGGATACAGCTCCTGGACCCGCGCTTGATTTGTTAGGGACATTGCAAGAGTACGTCATATTCTCTCCGTCGACTGATGTACTACGCGGGTTAGCGCCGGACACACAGTCTAAACGACCAATGGGTTTGTCGGGAGGAAATCTGCCGCAGGCATTGCGCGAATTGCTTTCGCTCAGTCGACAGAATAAACGGATTCATAAAATCTTTCGTGATGTGCTTGGCCTAATCGACTGGGCGGACGATATACAGTCAATTCCGGCTCACCGACTAGGGCTTTCACCAAGCGCCGCAACTTCGAAGAGGGTGGTCACATTTCGAGATCGATACATGCGACGAGACCGGAATATGTTGTCGGCCCTTGACGTATCTGAAGGAGCATTGTATTCGGTGTTCCTTGCCGTGATTTCGGCACATTATGCGGCCCCCGCGCTTTGCGCAGTTGACAATGCGGACCATGGTTTGAATCCTCGTTTGGCTCGAGCACTGATGGAAAACCTGTGCCACTGGTATTTGGCCGCGGACAAGCCTCGGCAGATCTTGTTGACAACCCACAATCCGCTAGTTCTGGATGGGTTGCCATTACAAGACAACAATGTTCGCCTGTTCACGGTATCCCGCACAAGCAGAGGCCGCACGACCGTTCGTCGAGTGGTGGTCGACGATGGTTTATTGGGTAAAGCGGAGCAGGGTTGGTCACTGTCGCGACTGTGGGTGATGGGGCATCTCGGAGGTGTTCCTGATGTATGAGCCGTTGCGCATAGCAGCTGCTGTTGAAGGTCCAACCGACGCAATCTTGATTGAGGCGATTATCCATGGCATTTTTCAAGACGTTGAGTTCGAGTTGCAGACACTGCAACCGGAAGGTTCGGTTGCCTTTGGCGCCTCGTCCTTCAGCAGAACGGGGGTTGGTTGGGTCGGCATCTATCGATGGAGTCGGCAGGCGGCCTCATAGGGCGGAGGCCGTGTTTCCGGTTCGTCCGTGCTCAGGAATCACGACATGCTTGTAGTGCATGTGGATGCGGACGTTGCGGAGAAGAAATATACGGATGGCAGCATTCGTGACGCCGAATACGAGGACTTGCCGTGTGTAGCACCGTGTCCTCCACCAGAGAGAACGACCAACGCATTGCGATCTGTCGTTCTTAATTGGCTTGGGGAGCCGGTTTGCCCGCCACGGATTGTCTTGTGCACGCCTTCCAAGAACATTGAGGCGTGGTTGTTGGCAGCTGTATGGCCCGACAATAATGTGATCCGGCGCGGCAATTGGGAATGTCGGAGCAGTCCGGAGCACCAGCTTCGGGCTCTACCCAAGGCCAGACGGTTCGAAAGAACCCCGGACGACTACAAGGCACGGCAGGGGAGGCTGACAGAGGCATGGCCGCAGGTCTCCGAAACCCTGACGGAGGCGGCAAGATTCGAACGGGAATTGCTCGATGGTATTCCTGCTAAGTTAAAGGTCAACTAAATCGATCGTGAAATAGCCAGGGGAGGGGCCTGACCGTCGTCTTGCGGCCTCCGGCGAACTCCCGATCTCGATCGCCCATCGTATCTACGGAAGGGCGGCCCGGAGAAGCCCGGCCGAACCTCCCGCACGGGTCGACGTGGCGACCCTGCGCATTCCGGCGATGATGACCACCCGTTCCGGAGTGAACGTGATCACTGAGTGCAGGCCAAGTGGTCACCGCTCGGAACGAAGCGACGCGGGTGTCAGACCATGAGCTGCGACAATCCGTTTGGGTCAACGTTTGACGCCTTTGATGCATGGATACTCCTTTCGGGTCGAGCTGGTAGGCGCTGTGCACAAGCCGGTCGAGGATGGCGTCGGCCAAAGCCCGCGCTCGATACCAGCTTCCATTCAATCACGAACCTTGTCGGCACTTTATTCCGTGAGAGGGACGTCACAAAGTCGATTGAACACTGCATCATTCGTGAACCTCGCACCTGAGACCTCCGGAAGCAGACGTCCATATTGACCCCAGTTCAGCACGTGCAGGTCGGCATAAACACGACCCTCCGGCGCCCTTCTGACGAGCTGGGCATTCCAGGCAGGCATGTGCGCGAAAATCAGGAGACGCTCAGCAGAGTAATCCACCTACTCCAAGCAGCTGCTGTAGGAGGGGCCTCCTTCTCAAGCAAGTGAATGCGGCCCACATGAATCCGAATCCCACGGCCGTTGTCTTCCCATCGGGCGTCGTCGCCCAACCAAGCGTAGTCTGCATTGCCAAAGCGGGCTCCGAAAGTCGCGCGGTCCGCCTTACCGATGTAGACAAGAGCCCCGGCTCCATAGACCGGATGATGGCAATAGATCTGATAGACCCCGTAGTCAGCGCCACCGTCCAGATCAAGCACCTGACCGTACGTGTAGGGGCCACTCCAAACAAGGTTGATTGCCATAGTCTCCTCCTCCCCAAGAGGTATCTTGCCCGAAGAAGGCAGACCGATTCCGCCTCTCGTCGAGTGGTGCGTGCGGCGGGACTACGGCTACGCAACTGGATGCGTGTGGGTGCTCGCCCGCTTCGAGTCGGGCGCCCGGCGCGAAGCCGAGCCAGTGCTTCGGGGAGTGTTCCCGACGTCGGCCCCCGCCGGTCCGGTCGAGGCGTTCCCGCGAGCCGAGTACGCGGGGCGGCAGTGACCGCGCGACTTCACCGCCGGCGTGAAGCTCTGGTGTCGGACGTCGGCCGGCTCAGAAGCGCTCTGAGCGCGCGGAAGCGCTCAGCCGTACCACCGCCTTCCGTGGCCGGAGAACGGCCAGAGAACGGGCGAGACAGCCGCGCAGCGACGCGACGAAGCGCCCCCGCGAATTCGGCTCCCTTCGCGCTTGTCGCTGACCGCCCTAATGGAGCCACCCATGTTCGGGTTAATGCAGCCACTCACGGGTGCTGCTCTGGGGTCTCGGCCGGGGTGATTATTTCCTTGTTTTAGCTCCTGTGGCAACGGTTGGTTTTCGGGGCTCGGGCACCCTCAATGCGGACGCGGACCGGGCGACGGACGAACGCTACACGACGGACATCGACATGCGCATGGGCGCGCTTGGAGTGCGCGGCGAGGTCGTCTCGCCGAAGGCGCCGGGGGGCTCGCGGTGAACGTCAAGTCCGATGCCTTCTGGGTCCGGATGGACTCGGACGCGATTGCGTCCGAGGACGGGAACCTGCACGCATCGCAAACCGATGCAAGCCGGGTGCGGCTCGTGCTCGAGGGCTCGGGAGCAGTCGAGCTCGACGAAGGGACGCTCACCCCGTCGCTCGAGCTCGGGTTGCGCCACGACGGCGGGGACGCGGAGACCGGCACCGGGCTCGAAGCCGGCGCGGGGCTTCGCTACGCGGCGGGGGCGCTCACCATCGGGGCCCAAGTCCGCACCCTCGTCGCGCACGAGGCGTCGGGCTACGAGGAATGGGGCGTGAGCGGCTCGGTGCGGCTCGCCCCCGGCGCGTCGGGGCGGGGGCTCTCGCTCAAGCTCGCGCCCGTGTGGGGCGCACCGTCGAGCGGCGTGGAGCATCTGTGGTCCGCCCGCGATGCGGGGGGGCTCGTCGGGACCGAAGACTTCGAGGCCGGGCGCCGCCTCGAGGCCGAGCTCGGGTACGGCATCGCACTCTCGGGGACGAGGGGACTGCTGACCCCGTACACGGCCCTCTCGTGGCGCCAAGGCAGCGCCCGCACCCACCACCGCACCGGGGCGCGCTGGCAGCTCGCTCGAGCGGCCGCCGTGGGCCTCGAATGGACGCATGAGCCGGGCACCGGCGCAAAGCCTCCGGCAAACGCGCTCATGCTCCGCACGCAAGTGCGGTGGTAGCCCGAACCCGCGCATGAAGCGGGCCCTCGCAGCCCTCGCGACCGCGGTCGCGGTCACGGGCTGCAAGGGCGGGCCGCCGGGAACCTTCACCCCGTCGCCGGGCGGCCCGGGCAAGCCCGCCCGGGCCTGCCTCACGCGCGCGGATGATGCTCGCGAGGTCTTGTGAAGCAGGCTTGCGCCCGACGGCCTCGCGCAGGATCAGCCGGGCTTCCTCTTCCATGGAACGGCCGTTCCCCGCAGCCCGCGTGCGCAGCCGGGTCTTCACGTCGTCATCGAGATTGCGGATCGTGATGCTCGCCATGTTCATGCTCCCCGTCCGTCCCCGACCCCAAGTTATCCGCCGATTGCGATGCAATCATGCGACCACGGGCGAACAGACCGACCGCCGACGCCAGTGCGCAGGTCGCACCGTCGACTATTCCGCCGTGGCGCCGCACGCCACAGGGCCTCCGGCGGCCGGGCGGGTTCGTCCGGGGCGGGTGACGGGACTTCGGAGCGGCGTATCAGCCCCAGACCTGCTCCGCTACTCGCAGGAAGTTGCCGCCGAGCACCGCGCGGACGTCGGCTTCGCCTCTCCCCCGGCGCAGGAGCTCGGCGGTGAGCTCGCGGAGCTGCGCGGGGGCCGCGCACCGCACCGCGCCCCCCGGGTACTGCTCGCGCGGCCAGTAGTCCTCGTTTCCGGCCAGCGTCTCCTGGAAGCTCGCATCGACATCGGATTCGAAGAAGTAGTCGAGGCCGATCCCCACGTGGTCGGAGCCGACGAGGTCGAGCAGATACTCGACGTGGTCGGCGAGGGTAGCGGTGCGGATGTCGTCCTCGCCGAGAAAGAGGCCGATCCCGTTGACCCCGACCACCCCGCCGGTGGCCGCGCACGCCCGCGCCTGCTCGTCCCGGATGTTTCGCTCGTGGTCGCGGAGCGCGCGCGGATTGGAGTGGGAGAAGATGACCGGCGCCCGCGAGAGCTCCATCGCCTCCAGGGTGGTGCGGTAGCCGCAGTGCGAGCAGTCGATCAGCATCCCGAGCGCGTTCATCTCCCGGACCGCGGCGCGGCCGAAGTCGGTGAGGCCGAGGTCCTCGTCGTGACAGCCGCCCCCGGCGATGCTGTTCCGGTTGTACGCGAACAGGATCTGGCGCACCCCGAGCGCGTGGACGAGGTGCAGCATGTCGATGGATCCGTCGAGGGCGTTCATGCCCTCGAGGTCGAAGGCGACCGCCATCCGTCCCGCCGCGCGGGCCGCGTGCACCTCCCGGGCGGTGCCCGCGAGGGCGTAGTCCTGCGACGCTTCGAGCCACCGCCGGAACGCGGCGAGCACCCGGATCGTGTCCGTCCAGCGCTGGACGTCGTAGCCGACGTTGACCGACAGGAAGTCGACGCCCGCGTCCTTCCAGACCGCGAGGTTGCGGAGGTCCGTGGTCGGCCGGGACTCGAAGCCGGCGTGGGCGTCCCAGACGAAGGCGTCCGCGTAGAGCGCTTCGGCGGCAGCCGTGGGGTCCGCGTCACCCTTTCGTTCGGGCCGGTCCTCCACCCGGCCGCGGCCCGGATCAGCCATGGCCGGCTCCGTCCGCGCGGCGCGCGACGAGGAGCCACCCCGGTCGCTCGATCCGGTCCATGTAGTTCGTCTCCTCGGTGCGTTCGACGGTCCAGACGCCGGCCGCCTCGAGGCGTCGGAGGTGGGCCGGATAGTCGTCCTCGACCCAGGGGATGGCATTGGCGTAGAGCACGATCGCGCCCCCCGGCCGCGCCGGCCGGGCGAAGTGTTCGAGGTCCTCGAGTCCGACGTGGCCGCCGCCGAACACCCCGACCGCGACAACCGCGTCGTATCGCTCGGGCTCGATGGCGCCCGGGTCGCGCACATCGCCCTCGAAGAGATCGCGGTAGACGCCCTTGGCGCGGGCCTCCGCGAGCATGCGCGGAGAGGCGTCGAACCCGTCGATGGCCGAGAACCCGCTGGCCGCGAGCTCGACCGCCACCAGCCCGGTGCCGCAGCCGATGTCGATGATCTCGGCGCCCCGGTCCGGGCACGCGGCGGCCATCGCGTCGGCCGCGATCCGGTGGGCGGTGTACCCGAATCCGCCGACGAGGTCCGACTCGTAGGTCGGTGCCCACGCTTCGTAGACCTCGTGCGCGTCGTCCTGGGCGGTCATCGCGGTGAGCTTCGCGACGAACCCGTGGAGCCCTCCGCGCCCGGCGGGGCTACTCACGGGCGGGCACGGGCGGCTCGCCGCCCCGGCTGCGAAAGTAGCTCTCGTACGCATGCGCGGAACCGAGGAGGATGCCGCCGTCCACGACGAGCTCCGCTCCGGTGCACATCGCCGCCCGCGGCGAGAGGAAGAAGAGGATGGCGTTCGCGATGTCCCCGGGCTCGACGAGGCGCCCGAGGGGAACGCTTGCCGCGAACTGCTCCTGCGCGCCACCCGGTGACGCGTCGCCGCCGCCAAGGAGCCGGGTGCGGGTCGTTCCCGGGAAGACCGCATTGGCCCGGATGCGCCACGGCGCGAGCTCGTAGGCGAGATGCCGGGTGAAGCCGACCATTCCCCACTTCGAGACGGTATAGGGAATGTCCGCCCCGAGCGAGATGTTCTTGGCGGCGACCGACGCGAGGTTGACGATGGCTCCACCACCCCTCGCCCGGAGGTGCGGAACCACCGCCCTGGTGCAGTTGAACGCGCTCTTGAGATTGATGGCGAGGAGCTCGTCCCAGTCATCGGCGTCCGTCGCGTCGAGGAGCCTTCGCGGACTGACCCCGGCGTTGTTGACGAGTCCGTCGAGACCGCCCTGGGCTTCCGCCGCCGCGTCGATCTCCCGCGCCACGGCTTCGGGATCGCGCAACTCGACCTGCGAGAAGCGGCATCCGGGGAGCGACTCCGCGACGTGCGTTCCGTCGTCCCGGTCGAAGATGGTGACCCTGGCCCCGGCTTCGCAGAGCGCGCGGGCGGTGGCCTCGCCGATCCCTCTCGCACCGCCGGTGACGACGGCGGAAAAGCCGTTGAGCTCGCTCATTTGCTGGTTCTCCAGGGTTCGCCGGGGGGCGGCTCGCGCCGCGCATCCATTCCTCTCCCCAGGGACAGGTCCTCTCCCCAGGGACAGGCGCGTCCGGGGTGTCGTGTATCCATGATACAGCCGGAGGTCCGGTGCCGGAGGGGCGTCGCCCGCGGGTCATGGGGCACGACGCCGCCTGACGGCCGAGCGCGAAGACTGGCATACTCGCGGCCATGTCCACTTCAACGCATCCGTCCGCGCAGTCGGGGGCGAGCAAGACCGCCCGGAACCCGGTCAAGATCGCGCCGGTCGAGGGTCCGCTTCCGCGCAAGCCCCCCTGGATCAGGGTCCGCGCCCCGGTGGGGCCGCGGGTCGCGGCGCTCAAGGGTCTCCTTCGCGAGCAGCGTCTCGTCACCGTGTGCGAGGAGGCCTCCTGCCCGAACCTCGGGGAGTGCTTCGCGCACGGCACCGCGACGTTCATGGTCATGGGCGAGCTGTGCACCCGCCGTTGTCCGTTCTGCGACGTGGCGCACGGGCGACCGGACGCGCTCGATCCCGCGGAGCCGCTCCGCCTCGCGACCGCGGTGGCGCGGATGGGGCTCCGGCACGTCGTCATCACCTCGGTGGACCGTGACGATCTCCGCGACGGCGGGGCCGGCCACTTCGCGGCGTGCGTGCGCGCGGTCCGGGGGCGGGCGCCCTCGACTCGCATCGAGATCCTCGTCCCCGATTTCCGGGGACGGATGGAGCGCGCCCTCGAGGCGCTCGCCGCCGCGCCGCCCGACGTGTTCAACCACAACCTCGAGACCGTGCCCCGCCTCTATCGCAAGGTGCGCCCGGGGGCGGACTACGCCTGGTCGCTCAAGCTGCTCCAGCGCTTCGGAGACGCCCATCCCGGCGTTCCCGTCAAGTCGGGGCTCATGGTCGGGGTGGGGGAGACGGACGACGAGATCGTGGAGGTGATGCACGACCTGCATGCCCACGGCTGCTCCATGCTCACCGTCGGCCAGTACCTCCAGCCGAGCCGCGGGCATCTCCCGGTGGAGCGCTTCGTCGAGCCCGCCCGGTTCGAGGAGTTCCGGCGAATCGGCGAGGAGATCGGATTCGCGAACGTCGCGAGCGGCCCGCTCGTGCGTTCGTCGTACCACGCCGACCGCCAGGCGGCCGAGGTCGCCTGAGCCTCCCTCGGCGGGGAACGGGAGTGTCCACCAACTTCGCGGCGCCGTTTGCGGAAGATTGCACACCTTACCCCGAGGAGACCTGAAACGATGGTTCGCATCCCTTCGGGTGGCGTCCGTCGTGGCCCGTCCTTCCATCCTGATTCTGTCGGTTTCGTGATTAGAGGCGTTGCCCTGCCAGTTTTCGGCCTACAATCTCACACCATGCATCCCTGTGAGCTGACGCGACGCTCCCACTCTATCTTGCCGGGGTTGTTGCATTCAGTGGAACGGGGGTGTTTGTCCGTGGCCATGAGCGAGCAGAGGTGTCGCGCGTATCCCGCGGAGAATGCACGCAATGAGGTATTGGAGACCAGGACCGCGCAGACTGCGTTGCCTCCTCTTGGAAGGGTCGACGGCACGTTTTCTCACGAATGCACACGTTCAACCAGGCACGAAGCGACAGCGCTCTTTGCGAGTTCCGCCGCCGTGCTGGTTTCGCTAGAATGGAGATAACAAGTTGACAGGGTTGACAAAAATTTGTGTCACGAACTATCGCGCCCTCGCGGATGTCGAACTCGATCTCGGTGCCGTCAATGTCATCTTCGGTCCAAACGGTGCAGGAAAATCGACGCTGCTTGACTCCCTGTACTTCTTTCGCGACTGCGCCATTCGCGGCGTAGAAGTCGCGTCCTCCGAGCGGGACCACGGAATCGGCATCCTATGGGACGGGGCAACCGAACATCAAGGAATCACCATCGAGCTTGCTTCCGGTGATCTCACATACAGCCTCTCGTTTTCTTTGTCCGCAGGCAGAATCGATCCGTTTCCGGGCGAACGCCTGGTCTCCTCCTCGCTAGCCGATGTTCTCATTCATCGAAGTCCCGGCTCGGACAAGGCCGCGCTGTACAACAGACAAATCAATCAAAGTCCGGAGATTGAGCTCCGCGAGCCCGATAAACTCAGTTTGGGTCTTTTTCTCGATTTCAATCAAGGTGATGTTGAGGGTCGTGAACTCGACCGGTTGCTCCACTTCGTTCGCCGCTACCACGCGAGGTCGTTGCGGCTGGAGCGCCTCAAGCGAGCTGGATCCGAAACCAGCCCACAGACGAGACTACGGGATCAGGGGCACAACGCGTGGTCAGTTCTGAGAAACCTGAAGGAACGACGAAATCTTGATCTGTGCTACACCACGATCATGCGCTACATGGCCGACGCGTTTCCATTTTTTGACGACGTCATGATTGAGCAGATTGGGACTGCGTCAGTCTACGCGAGTTTCCTCGAGAAAGGACGCCGTGAGCCGATTCTCGCGTCCGGGGCGTCCGACGGTGTTCTACAACTCCTGCTTCTGCTCATCGCATTATTTTCGGAAGGCGACCGCAGGTCGGTCCTTCTATTCGATGAACCTGAAGTGTCTTTGCATCCGTGGGCGCTCGTCGTGTTCGCGACGGCGGTCAAGGAGGCTGCTGAACAATGGAACAAGCAGGTATTTCTCGCCACCCATTCACCGGTTCTTATCAGCCAGTTCGAACCGGAGGACACCTTGGTGGCCACGGTAGAGGAAGGTCGTGCGCGGTTTCATCGCTTGTCCGAAATCGACGAGCTTCGAGATCTGCTCGAGCAGTACGAGTCTGGTTCGCTCTACATGTCCGGAGTAGTCGCACGGCAGGAAGCGGCACCTACGCCGTAACTGGGCGATGGTTTTGTCCAACCGAGATAGAGCCTCCGAATGGCGGTTCGTCTACTTCGGTCTGATCGTGACCGGGAAAGGTGAGAGGGAGTTCTTGCCGGATCTATTTCGGTCCATGGCGGCCTCCGGAAGGTGCACATTCAAGGTGATTCGTCGCATCAATCAACGAGGACCGATCACCTCACCGAGGCGCAGGCTACAGATGCTGGGCTCCGCCAAGGAGATTCCTGACCGGGATGCGAGCGAAATCGGCCTTCCAGCCCGTGGTTTTCTCTCTTCCCGCGATCGCTATGTTCTCCTCATTGACGACCTTGAGCCGGACAGAGCGGGGGCAATACAAGAGGTCTTCGGGCGCTATCGTGCCGCACTCGATGCCGTGCTCAACGAAGAACAGGCTCGTCGGGCTGCTGTCCACTTTTTCGTCAACATGCTTGAGGCCTATTACTTCGCCGACACGCGTGCCGTCAACGAAGTACTTGGCACGGAACTTGCGGATTTCGCAGGAGACGTTGAGTCGATTCGTCATCCGAAAAACGAATTGAAGAACCTGTCGCACGGTTTTCACGAAAGGGACCACGGACGCCTGATTGTGAGGCGTCTGGACGTTCCCCACATCCTCTCTCGAGAGGACGCATGTGC
The DNA here is from genome assembly GCA_965223775.1 of Gammaproteobacteria bacterium. GTDB lineage: Bacteria > Pseudomonadota > Gammaproteobacteria > HK1 > HK1 > JAJDXW01. The sequence goes on from OZ245021.1 coordinate 2,447,052, forward strand.
GTCGCTGCGCACGATGTTCGCATGGATCTACAACGCCATCGGCGAGCCTGAGGGCGACGACGTTCCTCTACTGGAAGGACGGTACAGCGAGGTCACCAAGTCTCAGATCGTTTCTCTGCGTGAGCTCGACTCTGAAACCTGAATCCGGATGCCAAGCAGTGCGCGGTGGCCCGTCTCGGGCTCCGCCACGTCGTCATCACCTCGGTGGACCGCGACGATCTGCGCGACAGCGGGGCAGGGCACTTCGCGGCCTGCGGGCGCGCGGTCCGCGGGCGGACGTCCTCGACCCGCATCGAGATCCTCGTCCCCGACTTCCGGTCCCGCAAGATGCGCCCGGGAGCGGCCCCTCGTCCGCTCCTCCTACCACGCCGACCGCCAGGCCGCCGGGGTCGCCTGAGCCCGCACTCGCCGCTTGCCGGCGCGTTGTCGCGGCCGGTGGCCGAGGCTGGAATCGCGCCCAGGAGCGAGGACGGATTCGCAGACCGATGCAAACTTTTACCGCGGTCGTGGAGCGATGCCCGGATACGGGGCTCTACGTCGGGTATGTCCCCGGCTTTCCCGGCGCCCACAGTCAGGGTGAGACGCGCGAGGAGCTCAACGGCAACCTCACGGAGGTCGTTGCTCTTCTCCTCGACGACGGACCGCCCGAGCTGGTGGGCGTCGCAACAGGGCGCTCACGGCGTGGTCCCGTACCGACAGGAAGTGCCCACATGAACCGCGCCGGCAGGGCAGCGCGCGAGAGGGCGATCATCGAGCGGCTGAACCGGAGCTCGGCCCGGAGTCGGCCGCCCGGGTCCATGCGCCGCAATTCCTCAAGCTGCGCAGCCGCGGCGCTGCGGCTCGTGTCGATCGGTAAGCTGAAGTCAGCCGTCGCCAGCGCAAGCCTGCGTCGCAACCGTCCGTCGGTGGCAATCGAATTCTGGATGGAGACACGAGTGCCGAAATCCTGCCGTCAGTCACGTCAAGCCGAGCGCTACAAGCATTTCCCGCAGGTCGGCATCGAAGACGGAAGCGCGTCGCAGATCGTCAAGCCCGAACCGCCTTCCAAATTCGTGGGCGGAGGTCGGCTTCCGGTATTCCGGCCACTCGGCGCGGAGAGTTCTTGCCGCATCTCGTGCCGAAAACTGTCGTGTCTCGTAGCCACGGTGGAGCCGCGCCAAGACACCTTCGAGGTTCGGCCTGAGAAGGACGAGTCGCAGATTCGTTCCGCGCACGGCGTCCGCGGGGTCGCGGCCGTGCCGCCGATCGTCCTCCAACCGATCGGCGTCAAGCAGGACCAGCGCGTCCGAGAATTTTCCGTGCCGGGTCGAACGCTTCCTGTAGTCGACGACGGCATCCTCCACCACCCGCAGCCCGTCACCCCCGTGACCTAAGGGATATGTCGAGATGGACTCGCGGGGTTGCCACCCCATCACATAGCTGCTTGAGCCAAGCCGCAAAGGACCGCTCGCTCTCACCTTCGGTGCCAATGAAGATGCGGCGCCGCCTGGGCGTCGTCCGGTGCCGCGCCATTCGTCAGCCGAATGTCGGAAGCCCGCCGAGCGCACCGCCTCGATAGACCCGCTGGAGATTCTCCGTGCGGCGGAGGCCCGCTACCTCCCGCGCGCCGTTCACGCAGGTAGCGCCGTCGCGGCTCTTCTCAACAATGAAGAGTTCTTCCTTCTCGAGTTCGTCCAGCACGGACAGGTTGTGGAGTGAGCAGATCAACTGCGCACCGTAGGGATTGGTCTGCGGACGCTGGAACCACCTCAGGACTTCCACCACCAGTTCCGTGTGAAGCTCGGCGTCCAGAGCATCCATGATCGCGACTTGGCCAGTCTGAAGAACCACATCGAGCTGCGGGAATACATGCACGAGATGATGGGTCCCCGTCGATTCGTTCGACAGAACGACTGGCGCATCGAGACCTTGATGATCGAAGACCAGTATCCACTCGCCATCCGGCAGAGGCTCAACCCTCATCCCTTCAATCCCGAGGTCGGAGCGTTGCAGCCGATCCGATAGCCTGCTCACGAGTTCCGGATTGTTCCGATAGAACCGGGTCACAAGTTCGGTGTCCAGGCGCAAGGTTTCCGGGCCGGCAATGTTTCGCTGCACGGCCATGAAGTCTGCCGCTACCAAGGGGAACGGCCCCACCTCGAATTTCGCGAAGGTCGAGATCACCGAGGCATTCGCCGGAACGGAGACGAGGCGGCTGTCGCTCCGCCGGATCTTCAACTCCCTCGCGACGTAGACCGGCCCTTGTTCGCGGCGCTCCAGGATCCGCCGGGGCCGATTTCTCGGAAAGGTGTGAAGCGCTTCGTAGACGACCTTGACGGGATGCAGATCGGAGCCCTCGCGCCGGAGTTCGAGCGTATACCTGCATCGAGAATCCGGCTCCTCGGGTCGTGAGGAAAACCAGCCCGCATCGAAATCCACTTCAATCCGTGTCGAACCGGTCTGCCCCGAGGATGACAGGAATGGAAGAAAGTAGGGGATGCTGTCAGAAGAGGCGAGCCCGATGGAATGGACCACGAAGTCGATCGTCGAGGTCATGGCGCGCAGCAAGGCCGTCTTGCCAGCGCCATTCGGACCGACCAGGACCACAACGCTCGGGAGCCGGACTTCCGGCCGCGAGCGGCTTTCCCGGAAGCGGGGCAGATTGGGAGTCGTGCTCGGGATGCGGAAGTCGAGCTCCACCTCATCCCGAATCGACTGGAAGTTACGCACACGGAATCGGTGAATCATATCGGAATGATGGCGGATTCTTGCACTAAGGGCAATCTGACCGCTCGCATTCCTGCAATCTTGCGGCTAGCGGGCGGGGCGCCAGGGCGCCAGCGCGTCGGCCGCGCGGTCCGGGTAGTCGGTGATGATTCCGTCGACGCCGAGCCGGGCGAGGGCCGTCATGTCGTCGACCTCGTTGACGGTCCAGACCACGACCTTCAGGCCCCGCGCGTGGGCTTCGGCCAACGCCTCTTCCGTGAGGTCTCGATGGAACGGAGACCACACGGCACATCCCGCTGCCTCCACCAGCCGCGGCACCGACCCGTCGAACGCCTCGATATCCAGCCCCGCCGTCCAGGGTGACGGGCCCGGACGGCCGCGCAGGATGTTGTTCAGCCAGCGTCGTTCCGCGGTGAGGCAGACGGTCGAGAGGTCCGGCGCCAGCTTGCGCGCCTCGAAGAGAACCCGCCAGTCGAACGACTGGACAACGGCCCTGTCGATCATGCCCTGCGCCCGCAGCACCGCGACCACCGCACGGGCGAATTCCTCCGGCGCCGCCGTTTCCTCCGGCGCGAGCGGCGACAGCTTGGTTTCGATGTTGAATCGAATCGCGCCGGCTCCGGGCCGTCTCCCGAGCGCCAGCACTTCGGCCAGGGTCGGGATGCGCGTGCCGTCGCGGGGCGCCTGATCCGGAAACTGCTCCGCGGTCCTGCCGCCCGGGGCCGCCCTGCCGACATCGAACCCGGACAGTTCCGCCAGCTCGTGCGCAGCGAGGAGCGGCCCCGGGGGCGCCAGCCACCCGCCCGCGGGGTCCCGGGTGCGGTCGGGATCGAGCCTGCGGTCATGATGGACGACGGGAACTCGGTCCCGGGTCAGGCCGAGGTCGAGCTCCAGCACGTCGACGCCGAGCTCGATGGCGCGCTCGAACGACGGAATCGTGTTCTCGGGAAGCAGTCCGCGGGCGCCGCGGTGTCCCTGGATCTCGATCGCCTGGGCCGTCATGGGGATGCCAAGCGCGGCGATGAGCGCGGCGCCCCGCAGAATCCGCCGCGCATGTCCGGTCTCCTCATGTCCGGTCGCCTCAGACAAGTCGCCGGCCGTTCCCGGAGTCGAAGAAGTGGACACGCTCCGGCGCAATCGCCAGGGGAAGCGTCTCCCCGGCCGTGACCCGCTTGGCGCCGTCCACCCGAACCGTCATGGAGGGGCCTTGTCCGTTGCCGGCCGGTTGCCCGTGCACCAGGCTGTCCGCTCCGAGCGCTTCTACAAGATCCACGGTCAGCTCCAACGCCGCCGCATCGCGGGAGACCGGCTCCAGGTGCTCGGGACGGATGCCGACGGTAACCCTGTCGTGGACCGCGGACGCCGGCGGAGGAAAGGGCAGGGCCTGGTTCGAGCCGTCGAGCGTCACGCCCTGCCGGTCTTCGGCGATCGTTCCGGGCAGGAAATTCATCGCCGGCGAGCCGATGAACCCGGCCACGAACACGGTCGCGGGCTCGCCGTAGACGTCGAGCGGGGTGCCGATCTGCTCGGCGACCCCGGCGTTCATCACGATGAGTCGATCGGCGAGCGTCATCGCCTCCACCTGGTCGTGCGTCACGTACAGGCTGGTGGTCTCCAGATCGCGTTGCAGCCGCTTGATCTCGAGCCTCATCTGCACTCGCAGCTTGGCATCGAGGTTCGAGAGGGGTTCGTCGAAGAGGAACGCCTCGGGCTCGCGGACGATGGCCCGGCCCATTGCGACGCGCTGTCGCTGTCCGCCGGAGAGCAGGTTGGGGCGCCGGTCGAGCAAGCCGTCGAGCTGCAGTATCCGGGATGCCGCGGCGACCCGGCGCTCGATCTCGTCCTTGGTCGTGCGGCGGTTGCGGAGCCCGTAGGCCATGTTGTCGAACACGCTCATGTGGGGATAGAGCGCGTAGTTCTGGAAGACCATGGCGATGTTCCGGTCGGCGGGCTCCAGCTCGTTGACCCGCCGGTCCCCAATCCTGATCTCGCCTTCGGTGACCGTCTCCAGGCCCGCAACCATGCGCAGGAGCGTCGACTTGCCGCAGCCCGAAGGGCCGACGATGACGATGAACTCGCCGTCCGAAACGGCCGTATCCACCCCGTGGATCGCCTTGAATCCGTTGGGATAGGTCTTGCGCACGCCGATGAATTCCAGTCCGGCCATTCCGTCAGCTCCTCCGGTTCCTTCGACTTCTTCTGCTACCCATGTCCCCGTGCCCGCTATTTCTCGTGCTCGATCAGTCCTTTCACGAACAGGCGCTGCATGAAGATCACGACCAGCACGGGCGGCAGCATCGCGAGCATCGATGTCGCCATGATCTCGTGCCACACGGGCTCCGAGTCCGGGACCGCGACCATGCGCTGTATGCCCATCACGATCGTGTAGTAGCTTTCGTCCGTGGTGACGAGGAGGGGCCACAGGTACTGGTTCCACCCGTAGATGAAGAGGATCACGAACAGGGCCGCGATGTTGGTGCGGGACAGGGGCAGGAGGATGTCGCGGAAGAACTTGAGCGGACCCGCTCCGTCGATGCGCGCCGCCTCGGCCAGCTCCTCGGGCACCGTCAGGAAGAACTGGCGGAACAGGAAAGTCGCAGTCGCGCTCGCGATCAGGGGCACGGAGAGGCCCCAGTACGTGTTCAGCATGCCGAGATTCGCCACCACCGCGAAGGTCGGCAGGATGCGCACCTCGACCGGAAGCATCAGCGTGACGAAGATGATCCAGAAGCAGGTCATGCGCAGCGGAAAGCGGAAATAGACGATGGCGTAGGCCGCGATGATCGAGATCGCGATCTTCCCCACCGCGATCATCAGCGCCATGATGAGCGAGTTCCACATCATCATGCCGACCGGCACGCTCCCGGCCGCCTCCATGCCCGAGCCGAGCACGGTCGCGTAGTTCCGCACGAGGTGATCCCCGGGCCAGAGCGGCGTGCGTCCCGACATGAGCGCCTCGACGGGATGCGTCGAGGCGACGAACGTGATCCAGATCGGCAGGGCCGTCACCAGCACGCCGATCGACAGCACGACGTGCGACAGCGCGGTGAGCCAGGGGCGGTTTTCGACCAAGGCCGGCGCCCCCTCAGTAGGCCACTTTCCGCTCGATGTAGCGGAACTGGGCCACGGTGAGCCCGATTACGATGGCCATGAGCACCACCGACTGAGCGGCGGAGCCCCCGAGGTCCAGCCCGATGAACCCGTCACTGAACACCTTGTAGACGAGGATGGTCGTGGCCTGGGCCGGGCCTCCACTCGTCGTCGCGTGGACGATCCCGAACGTGTCGAAGAACGCGTAGACGATGTTGACCACGAGGAGGAAGAACGTGGTCGGCGAGAGCAGGGGGAAGACGATGGTCCGGAACCGCTTGAACGGGCCGGCGCCGTCGATGGCCGCGGCCTCGATCAGCGAGCGCGGAATTGCCTGCAGACCGGCAAGAAAGAACAGGAAGTTGTAGCTGACCTGCTTCCACGAGGCGGCCAGGACGATCAGGACCATGGCGTCGGTGCCGTCCAGATAGTGGTTCCAGTCGTAGCCGAAGGCTCTCAGGAGGTAGGCGAGAACCCCGATGGACGGATTGAACATGAAGAACCACAGCACGCCGGCCACCGCCGGGGCGATGGCATAGGGCCAGATGACCAGCGTCCGGTAGGTCGTCGCCCCCTTGATGATCCGGTCTGCCATCGCCGCGAGAAGGAGCGCAACGCTCAACGACAGCGACGTGGTCGCGACGGAGAACCCGATGGTGCGGCCGAAGCTCTCCAGGTAGATGGAATCCGAGAACAGGCCGGCGAAGTTGTCGAGCCAGACGAACTTGCTGCGCAGGCCGAAGGCGTCTTCCAGCAGCAACGACTGGTAGAGGGCCTGGCTCGCCGGCCAGATGAAGAACACCAGGGTGATGGCGATCTGCGGGGCGACCAGCACGAAGGCCAGCCACCGCTTGGAAAATGTGACGCGCTTCTCCAATGGACCGACGGCGCGTGATGACGGGTGCGGCGGCCCCGGGACGATATCCCCGGGGCCGCCGCACCCTCCAGGCCGAGTCCGGGAGGGTCAGCCGGCCTCAGTTCGCCGCTTCGAACTTGCGCAGCAGTGCGTTGCCCCGTGAGACGGCTGCGTCGAGTCCCTCCTGCGCCGACTTGTCGCCGGCCCAGATCGATTCGAGCTCTTCGTTGATGATGTCGCGGATCTGGACGAATCTCCCGAACCGCAGACCCTTGGAGTTCTGGGTCGGCGCCTTGCCCGTCATCTGCATGATGGCCACGTCCGTGCCCGGGTTCCTGTCGTAGAAGCCCTGGGACCTGGTGAGCTCGTAGGCGGCGGTGGTGATCGGCAGATAGCCCGTGAACTGGTGCCAGTCCGCCTGCACCTCGGCCGAGGACAGGTAGTTGAAGAACATCGCAACCCCCTTGTAGTCCTCGGCATCATGCCCCTTGAGCACCCACAGGGTCGCGCCGCCGATGATCGTGTTCTGCGGCGCTCCGTCGATGTCCGGCCAGTACGGCAGGGTCGACACGCCGAAATCGAAGTCCTTGGCGTTGGCCCTCACCCCGGCATAGGCTGCCGACGAGTTCATGTACATCACGCATTCCTGGTTGTAGAACTTCGGCGCGCTGTCGGAACGCCGGCCGCCGTAGTCGAAGATCTTGGACTGCTGCCACTCGGCGAGCTGCCCGATGTGCTTCACGTGCGCCGGGCTGTTGAAGGTGAACTCGGTGTCCATGCCGGCAAAGCCGTTGGCCCTGGTGCCGATCGGCTGGTCGTGCCAGGCCGAGAAGTTCTCGATCTGGACCCAGGACTGCCAGCCGGTGGTGAAGCCGCAGGGGTGTCCTGCCGCCTGCGCCTGCTTGGCGGCCGCCTCGACCTCCGGCCAGGTCTTCGGCGCCTCGGAGATGCCCGCCTTCTCGAATGCGGACTTGTTGTAGTACAGGACCGGCGTCGAGCTGTTGAACGGCATCGACAGCAGGTTGCCGTCCGTATCGGTGTAGTAGCCGGTGACCGAGGCCAGGTAGCCCCCGGGGTCGAACGCCTCGCCCGAATCCGCCATGAGCTGGTAGACGGGGTAGATGGCGCCCTTCGCCGCCATCATGCTCGCGGTGCCGACCTCGAAGACCTGCACGATGTGGGGCTGCTGCTTCGCGCGGAATGCCGCGATGGCGGCGGTCATGGTCTCGGTGTAGTTGCCCTTGTAGACGGGCATCAACTCGTAGTCGGACTGGGATGCGTTGAAGCCGTCGGCGATCTCAACGACCTTCTCGCCCAGCTTTCCGCCCATGGCGTGCCACCACTGGACTTGCGTTGCGGCCTGGGCGAGCCCGGTGAATGCGATGACGGTCGTTGCGCCAATGACGGCCGAAAGAGTCTTGAGCTTCATCTGGAGTGCCTCCGCGTGAGTTGTCGGTGTTGCCGGACCCGAATAGTACAACCTGACATCCCGGTGTGACATCGGGGTGACCCGGGCATACGCGGGCGACGGCCCGGAATGGGGCGCCGCTTCGGAGCCGGTTCCGGCCCGCCCCGGTGCGTTTTGGGATAGAATGCGCGGCTTCATGCCGAAGTGGTGGAATCTGGTAGACACGCTGTCTTGAGGGGGCAGTGCCGCGAGGCGTGCCGGTTCGAATCCGGCCTTCGGCACCAACATCGACGCTGGCGCCGATTCAGGGGGTTCGCCACGGCCGAAGGACCGAGATGCTCGAGCACAACTACCTCCCGATCCTCATCTTCCTCGTGGTGGCGACCGCGATGGGGGTGGTTCCGCTCACCCTCGGCTGGCTGATCGGGCCGCGCCGGCCCGACCAGGAGAAGAATGCTCCCTACGAATGCGGCTTCGAGGCGTTCGAGGACTCGCGCATGAAGTTCGACGTGCGCTACTACCTCGTGGCCATCCTCTTCATCATCTTCGACCTCGAGATTGCCTTCCTCTTTCCGTGGGCGGTCGTGCTCGACCAGATTGGCATGTTCGGCTTCTTGGCCATGATGGTGTTCCTCGGGGTTCTCGTGGTCGGGTTCATCTACGAGTGGAAGAAGGGCGCGCTCGAGTGGGAATAGAAGGCGTTCTGGAGGAAGGCTTCGTCACGACGACGGCGGACCGCCTCATCAACTGGGCCCGCACCGGCTCGATGTGGCCGATGACGTTCGGGCTCGCCTGCTGCGCGGTCGAGATGATGCACGCGGGCGCGGCCCGCTACGACCTCGACCGGTTCGGGATCCTGTTCCGCCCGAGTCCCCGGCAGTCGGACGTCATGATCGTGGCCGGGACCCTGGTGAACAAGATGGCTCCGGCCCTGCGGAAGGTGTACGACCAGATGTCGGAGCCCCGCTGGGTGATCTCGATGGGCTCGTGTGCGAACGGCGGCGGGTACTACCACTACTCGTACTCGGTCGTGCGGGGGTGCGACCGCATCGTGCCCGTCGACATCTATGTGCCGGGGTGCCCCCCGACCGCCGAAGCGCTGCTCTACGGGGTGCTGCAGCTCCAGAACAAAATCCGGCGAACGAACACCATTGCCCGCTGAAACTTCACCTGTCGCCGCGGTGCCCGATTCGGAGCCGCGAACCGAGCTTGGCGCGCGCCTTCGCGATCGCCTCGCACCGGACACCGTGCGCGTGCATGAATCGGCGCGGGGCGAGGTGGTGTGCGAGACGGGACCTGAGCACCTCGTCGCGGTGTGCGAGCGCCTCCGCGACGACCCCGAGTTGCGCTTCGAGCAGCTCATCGACGTGTGTGCCGTCGACTACGCCACGTATGGGCAGGTGGACTGGGAGACGAGCGAGACCGCGACCACGTCCGGGTTCTCGCGCGGGGCGGGCTACGGCCGCTTCTCCGGCGGGGACTGGGAGGGCAAGCGCTTCGCGGTCGTCTATCACCTGCTCTCGGTCTCGCACAACCGGCGGCTTCGCCTCAAGGTGTTCCTCGAGGGCGAGTACCCCCGTCTGCCGTCGGTGCTCGAGGTATGGGCGTCGGCCAACTGGTTCGAGCGCGAGGCGTTCGACCTCTTCGGCATCCTCTTCGAGGGACATCCCGACCTCCGCCGCCTGCTCACCGACTACGGCTTCGTCGGGCATCCGTTCCGCAAGGACTTCCCCCTGAGCGGGCACGTCGAGATGCGCTACGACCCGGAAAAGGGCCGCGTCGTCTACGAGCCGGTGACCATCGAGGAGCGGGTCCTCGTCCCGCGGGTCATCCGCCACGACCAGCGCTATGCCCGGGACGCCGGGCCCGAGGGCTCCTGAGTCCGACGATGCCGGAGATCCGCAACTTCACGCTCAACTTCGGCCCCCAGCATCCGGCCGCGCACGGGGTGCTGCGGCTCGTGCTCGAGATGGACGGGGAGGTCATCGAGCGCGCCGACCCGCATATCGGGCTGCTCCATCGCGCCACCGAGAAGCTGGCCGAATCCAAGCCCTACAGCCAGAGCATCGGCTACATGGACCGTCTCGACTACGTGTCCATGATGTGCAACGAGCACGCCTACGTGCTCGCCATCGAACGCCTCCTCGGCATCGAGCCGCCGCCTCGGGCGCGCTGGATCCGCACCATGTTCGACGAGGTCACCCGCATCCTGAATCACCTGATGTGGATCGGGGCGCACGGGCTCGACATCGGGGCGATGACCGTCTTCCTCTATGCGTTCCGCGAGCGCGAGGACCTCATGGACTGCTACGAGGCGGTCTCCGGAACCCGGATGCACGCCACCTACTACCGCCCGGGCGGGGTGTACCGGGATCTCCCGAGCGAGATGCCGCGCCACACCGCATCGCCCCGCCGCGGGGATCGCGAGACGCAGCGGCTCAACCGCGCTCGCGAGGGCTCGCTCGTCGATTTCATCGAGCGCTTCACCGAGCGTTTCCCCACCTGCGTGGACGAGTACGAGACGCTCCTCACCGACAACCGGATCTGGAAGCAGCGCACCGTCGGGATCGGGACGGTATCGCCCGAGCGCGCGCTCCAGCTCGGCTTTACCGGGCCGATGCTGCGGGGCTCCGGGGTGGAATGGGACCTTCGCAAGAAACAGCCCTACGAGGTGTACGACGAGGTCGACTTCGACATCCCGGTCGGGGTGAACGGCGACTGCTACGACCGCTACCTCGTGCGCATCGAGGAGATGCGCCAGTCGAACCGCATCGTCCGCCAGTGCCTGGACTGGCTCCGCGCGAACCCCGGTCCGGTGATGCTCGACGACGCGAAGCTCGCCGCCCCGACCCGCGAGTCGATGAAGGAGGACATGGAAGCCCTCATTCATCACTTCAAGCTCTTCACCGAGGGCTACTGCGTCCCCGAGGGCGAGATCTACGCCGCGGTGGAGGCGCCGAAGGGGGAGTTCGGCATCTACCTCGTGTCGGACGGGGCGAACAAGCCGTACCGGGTCAAGATCCGCGCCCCCGGATTCGTCCACCTCTCCTCGATCAGCGAGATGGTGGAGGGCCACATGCTGGCCGACGTGGTCGCGGTCATCGGCACCCAGGACATCGTGTTCGGGGAGGTGGATCGGTGAGCAAGCTCACCGATCACGTCCGCACACCGGCCGACGTGTTGGCGGTGACCGCGGCGCATCGGTCTCAGCCAAGAGGACCGGTGAGCGGGCTCTCCGGGCACGTGCGCCACGAGATCGAGGGCTGGCTCGCGAAGTTCCCGCCCGAGGGTCGCCAGTCCGCCCTGCTCGGCGCGCTCCGGGCCGCCCAGCACGACAACGGCGGCTACCTCACCGTGGATCTCATGGACGAGGTCGCCGAGTACCTCGGGGTCCCCCGGATCACCGTCTACGAGGTCGCGAGCTTCTACTCGATGCTCGAGACCGAGCCGGTGGCGCGGCACAACGTCTCCATCTGCACCAACATCTCGTGCATGCTGTGCGGCGCCGACGAGATCGTCGCCCACGTCGAGGAACGCTACGGGGTTCGGCTCGGCGAATCGACCGCCGACGGGCGCATCTACCTCAAGCGCGAGGAGGAGTGCCTCGCCGCCTGCTGCGGGGCGCCGATGATGATGGTCGACCACCGCTACCACGAGAATCTCACCATCGAGAAGGTGGAGGAGATTCTCGACGCGCTCGAGTAGGCCGGCCGGCGCCCGCGGGAGAGGAACAAGAGGTGGCCAACGAAGTCTGTTTCCAGACCCTCCGGTTCGACGAGCCGTGGACCTACGAGAACTACCGGCGGATCGGCGGGTACACCGCATGGGAGCGGCTCCTCGACGAGCGGGTTCCCCCCGGCGACGTGGTCGAGACGATCAAGGCGTCGGGCCTCCGGGGCCGCGGCGGGGCCGGATTCCCGGCGGGGCTCAAGTGGAGCTTCATGCCGCGCGAAGCCCCCGGCCAGAACTACGTGGTGTGCAACTCCGACGAGAGCGAGCCCGGCACCTGCAAGGACCGGGACATCCTGCGCTACAACCCGCACGCGGTCATCGAGGGGATGGCCATCGGCGGCTACGCGATGGGGGCCACCGTCGGCTACAACTACGTTCGCGGGGAGTTCTGCGACGAACCCTACGCACGCTTCGAGGGGGCGCTCGCCAAGGCGCGCGAGGCGGGGCTCATCGGGGCCGACATCCGCGGCTCCGGGGTCGACTTCGAGCTCCACTGCGTGCTCGGGGCGGGGGCCTACATCTGTGGCGAGGAGATGGGTCTCCTCGAGTCGCTCGAGGGCAAGAAGGGGATGCCCCGCTTCAAGCCTCCGTTCCCCGCCAACCAGGGGCTCTACGGCCGGCCGACCACCGTCAACAACACCGAGACCTTCGCTTCCGTCCCGTCGATCGTGCGCAACGGCCCCGACTGGTTCCGCGAGCTCGGGGTCGAGAACTCGGGCGGCACCAAGGTGTTCTCCGTCTCGGGGCACGTCAACAGCCCGGGCAACTTCGAGATCTCCCTCGGCACTCCCTTTCGCGAGCTCCTCGCGATGGCGGGCGGGGTGCGGGACGGGCGCCGCCTCAAGGCGGTGATCCCGGGCGGCTCGTCGATGCCGGTGCTTCCGGGCGAGGTCATGATGGACGTCAACATGGACTACGACTCGATCCAGGCGGCGGGCTCGATGCTCGGCTCCGGTGCGGTCGTGATCATGGACGACACCACCTGCATGGTGCGGATGGCGGAGCGGATCGCGCGCTTCTACTACATGGAGTCCTGCGGGCAGTGCACCCCCTGCCGGGAGGGGACCGGCTGGATGTACCGGGTGGTGCGGCGCATCGAGGCGGGCGGCGGGGAGCGCGGGCAGCTCGACATGCTGCTCGACGTCGCGAACAACATCGAGGGGCGGACGATCTGCGCCTTCGGCGACGCGGCGGCGTGGCCGATCCAAGGATTTCTCAAGCATTACCGGCATGAGTTCGAGTACCACATCGAGCACCACCGGTGCATGACCTCTCTTGCGGAGGCAGCGGACTGATGGGCGGACGGGCGATGAACGAAGACGTGGCCACGCTCGCGGAAGCGGCGGACTGAGCGACTGACGGCAGGCGGATCGACGGGCAGGCGATGAGCGAAGACACGGTCACGATCGAGATCGACGGGCGCGCTTGCGAGGTCCGCAAGGGGGCGATGGTCATCGAGGCCGCGGACGCGGCCGGCATCGAGATCCCCCGTTTCTGCTATCACAAGAAGCTGTCGATTGCGGCGAACTGCCGGATGTGCCTGGTGGAGGTCGAGCGCGCGCCGAAGCCGCTCCCCGCCTGCGCGACCCCGGTCATGGACGGCATGAAGGTGTTCACCACCTCCGGCACCGCGCGCCAGGCCCAGCGTTCGGTCATGGAATTCCTCCTCATCAATCATCCCCTCGACTGCCCGATCTGCGACCAGGGCGGGGAATGCGAGCTCCAGGATCTCGCCATGGGCTACGGGCGGGGGGTGTCGCGCTTCACCGAGCGAAAGCGCGTCGTCCCGGACAAGAACCTCGGCCCCCTCATCGCGACCGACATGACCCGGTGCATCCACTGCACCCGTTGCGTGCGTTTCGGGGCGGAAGTGGCCGGCCTCGCGGAGCTCGGCGCGACCGGGCGCGGCGAGGACATGCGGATCGGGACCTTCATCGAGCGGAGCGTCGATTCGGAGCTCTCCGGCAATGTGATCGACGTCTGCCCGGTGGGAGCCCTCACCTCCAAGCCGTTCCGGTTCCGCGCGCGGGCGTGGGAGATGGTGCAGCGCGAAGGGGTGGCCGCCCACGACGCCATCGGTTCGAACGTCTACGTGCACGTTCGCCAGGGGCGGGCGATGCGGGTGGTGCCGCGCGAGAACGAGGCGGTGAACGAAGTCTGGCTCTCCGACCGCGACCGGTTCAGCTACGAGGGGCTCTACGCGGAGGATCGACTCCTCCGGCCCCGGGTGCGGGGCGAAGACGGCGAGTGGCGCGAGACCGAGTGGGAGATCGCGCTCGACGCGGCGGCGGGGGAGATCCGCGCGGTCCTCGACGCGGAGGGTCCGGCCGGGATTGGCGCGCTCGCCTCGCCGGTCGCGACTACCGAGGAGCACTATCTCCTCCAGGCCCTCGTGCGGGGGCTCGGCGGCGCGAACCTCGACCACCGCCTTCGTGAGATCGACTTCAGCGATCAGGAACAAGCCCCCGCCTGGCCGTGGCTCGGCCTCGCGCTCGCGGATCTCGAGCGGGTGGATGCGGCTCTCCTCGTCGGCAGCAACGTCCGCAAGGAGCAGCCGCTCGCCGGCCTCCGGCTACGCAAGGCGGCGCTCGCGGGAGCGTCCGTTTTCGCCGTGAATCCAATCGATTACGCGTTCAACTTCGATCTCGCGGGGCGGATCGTGGTGTCGCCCGACCGGATGGCGGGCGAGCTTGCCGGCATCGCCCGCGCCGCGGCTTCCGGCGAGGAAGCCGGGACGGGCGGGGAGGGCGGCACGCCGGCCGCGCCCACCCCGGCGCAGCGCGCGGCGGCCGATGCGCTCGCCGGCGCCGAGCGCGCGGTGGTCCTCCTTGGAAGCGGCGCCGCGGCCCATCCCCGGGCCGCGGAGCTCCGGGCGCTTGCCCGGGACATCGCCCGCCGGACCGGAGCGCGGCTCGGGTTCCTGAGCGATGGCCCCAATGCGGCGGGCGCGGCCCTCGCCGGTGCGCTGCCGCACCGGGCCCCCGGCGGCGCGCCGGCCGGTTCGCCGGGGCTCGACGCGGCCGCCATGCTGGACGCGAAGCTCCCCGCCTATGTGCTCCTCGGAACCGAGCCCGAGCTCGACTGCGCGAACAGCCCCGCCGCCCTCGCGGCCCTCGGGGCGGCGCGCACGGTGGTGGCCCTCACCGGATACGCAACGCCGGCGATGGAGGCGTACGCGAGCGTGCTCCTTCCCATCGGCCTCTTTACCGAGACCCCGGGCACCTTCTACAACGCCGAAGGCCGCCGCCAGCGCTACGAGGCGGCGACGACGCCACCCGGCGAGGCGCGGCCCGCGTGGCGGATCCTGCGCGTGCTCGCGAACCGGCTGGGTGTCGGCGGTTTCGACTACGAACGCATCGAAGACGTACGGGCCGAGGCGGACGCTCGAATTGGAGACGTCTCGCCCCCGGACAACCTCGCCGGCCCGGAATCCGGAATCGAATCCGGAACCGGATCCGGCGCGGCCTCGGGCGAAGGGGAGGGGACGCAAGCCGCCGCATCCCCGCTCTGGCGGGTGGGTGAGGTGCCGCTCTACGCGGTCGACCCGCTCGTCCGGCGGGCCGGCGCGCTGCAGCGGACCGTCGAGGCGCCGCCGCCGGCGGTACGGGTCAACCCTTCGGTCGCGCGGGTGCTTGGCCTCGTCGCGGGAGGGATGGCGGCCGTGCGCCAGAACGGCAGCGAGCGGACGCTCGAAGTCGCGGAGGACGCCGCCGTTGCGGACGGCTGCCTCCTCCTCCATGCCGGGGTGGGGCATTCCGTCGGTCTCGGGCCCTCCTGGGGGCCGATCACGGTGGAGCCGGTCTCCTCGTGATGCCGGAGTTCGTCACTGGCGCGGTCGCCTGGCTGCCCCACGGGCTCCAGGTCACGATCCTCACCGTCCTCAAGATCCTTGCGATCATGATCCCGCTCGTGCTCTCGGTCGCCTACTTGACGCTCGCCGAGCGCAAGGTCATCGGCTTCATCCAGGTCCGCCTCGGACCGAACCGGGTGGGTCCGCGGGGGCTCTTCCAGCCGTTCGCGGACGTGATCAAGCTGCTCCTGAAGGAGGTGATCATTCCGGCCGGCGCGAACCGGGGGCTCTTCCTGATGGCGCCGGTGCTCGCCCTCGTCACCGCGCTCTCCGCGTGGGCGGTCGTCCCCTTCGACCAGCATCTCGTCCTCGCCGACGTGAACGCGGGGCTCCTCTACGTTCTCGCCATGACCTCGCTCGGGGTCTACGGGATCATCATCGCCGGCTGGTCGTCGAACTCGAAGTACGCTCTGCTCGGCGCGATGCGGTCGGCGGCCCAGATCGTCGCCTACGAGATCGCGATGGGCTTCGCCCTCGTCGGGGTGCTGGTCGCGGCCGGCAGCCTCAACCTTCGCGAGATCGTGCTCGCCCAGGAAGGGTCGGTGCTGCACTGGTTCTGGCTGCCCCTGTGGCCGCTCTTCGTCGTGTACTGGATCTCGGGAGTGGCGGAGACCAACCGCGCCCCGTTCGATGTCGCGGAGGGCGAGTCCGAGATCGTGGCCGGGTTCCACGTCGAGTACTCCGGCATGGGCTTCGCGCTCTTCTTCCTTGCCGAGTACGCGAACATGATCCTCATCGCGGTCCTCGCGGCGGTGATGTTCGTGGGCGGCTGGCTGTCTCCGTTCGAAGGCATCGTGGACCTCGATCGCGTCGCCGGGTGGTCCCCCGCGGCGGCGGCCCTGATCGGCCCGGGGCTCCACTGGTTCGTGTTCAAGACCGCCCTCTTCTGCTTCGTGTTCGTCTGGATGAGGGCGACGTTCCCCCGCTACCGCTACGACCAGATCATGCGCCTCGGGTGGAAGGTCTTCATCCCGGTGACCATCGTATGGATCGTCGTGGTCGGGCTCGCGGTCGTGTTCGCGGTCCCACCCTGGTTTGACTGAGAGGAGCCGTCGATGCGGGCTGTCGCAACGTTCCTTCGCACGTTCTTCCTCGTCGAGCTCCTCGGTGGGCTCAGCCTCACCGGGCGGTACCTCTTCCGCAAGAAGTTCACCGTGCAGTATCCGGAGGAGAAGACGCCGCAGTCGCCGCGCTTCCGGGGGCTGCATGCGCTTCGCCGCTACCCGAACGGCGAGGAGCGGTGCATCGCGTGCAAGCTCTGCGAAGCGGTGTGTCCGGCGGTTGCGATCACCATCGAGTCCGAGCCGCGCGACGACGGGACGCGGCGCACCACGCGCTACGACATCGACCTCACCAAGTGCATCTTCTGCGGCTTCTGCGAGGAGTCCTGCCCGGTCGATTCGATCGTGGAGACGCGGATCTACGAGTACCACGGCGAGGAGCGCGGCGACCTCCTGATGACCAAGGAGAAGCTGCTCGCGATCGGCGACCGGTACGAGGAGCAGATCGCCCGCGATCGCGCCGTAGAGTCCACATACCGATAGGCGCCGGGGTGTTCGAGCAGGTCGTCTTCTACTTCTTCGCGGCGGTGCTGGTGGTGGCCGGCGCCCTCGTGATCACGGTCCGCAACCCGGTGCACGCGGCCCTTTGCCTCGTGCTCGCGTTCTTCACCAGCGCGGCCATCTGGCTGCTCCTCGAGGCGGAGTTTCTCGCCATTGCGCTCGTGCTGGTCTACGTCGGGGCGGTGATGGTGCTCTTCCTGTTCGTGGTGATGATGCTCGACATCAACCTCGTGCCCCTCCGGGAAGGCTTCATCCGTTATCTCCCGGTCGGGATCGGCATCGCGGTGGTGGTGCTCGTGGAGCTCGTCCTCGTCCTCGGGGGCGATCGGCTCGACATGCTGCCCGTTCCCGAGCCGCACCCGGCCGACTACAGCAATACGCGAGAGCTCGGATCGGTGCTCTATACGGTGTACGTGTATCCCTTCGAGATCGCTTCGATCATCCTGCTCGTCGCCATCGTCGCGGCCATCGCGCTCACCCTGCGCCGGCGCGAGGGTCGCCGGGGGCAGCGTCCGGAAGAGCAGGTGCGGGTGCGGCGCGCGGATCGTGTGCGGCTGGTCAAGATGCCGGCGGTGCGGCGCGAACCCCTTGCCGAAGGCGGCAGCGGCCGGGCGGCGCCCGGCGAGCCCCCGCCGGAGGGGGGCGAATGATCCCGCTCTCGCACTACCTGATGCTCGGGGCGGTCCTTTTCTGCCTCAGCATGGCCGGGATCTTCCTGAACCGGAAGAACGTGATCATCCTGCTCATGTCGATCGAGCTCATGCTGCTCGCGGTCAATCTCAACTTCATCGCCTTTTCGCGGTTCCTCGGCGACATCGGGGGGCAGGTGTTCGTGTTCTTCATTCTCACCGTGGCCGCGGCGGAGGCGGCCATCGGCCTCGCCATCCTGGTGGTGCTGTTCCGCAACCGGGACACCATCAACGTGGCCGACATCGACACGATGAAGGGATGACGCCGTGAGCCTTGCGACTCTCTCGCTCTGGATCGTGCTCGCCCCCCTCGCGGGGGCGGTGGTGGCGGGACTGTGCGGGCGCGCGGTCGGGCGGACCGGGGCCCACTCCGTGACCATCGCCGGGGTGGCGGTCTCCACCGTGCTGTCGTTCTTCGTATTCCAGGCGGTGGTGCTCGACGGGGGCGACGGGTTCAACGGGCCGCTCTACGTGTGGGGTGAGGTGGGGGATCTGCGGCTCGAGATCGGCTTCCTCATCGACGAGCTGAGCGCGACCATGATGCTGGTGGTCTCCTTCGTCTCGCTGATGATCCACATCTACACCATCGGCTACATGGCGGACGACCCGGGCTACCAGCGGTTCTTCAGCTACATCTCCCTCTTCACCTTCTCGATGCTGATGCTGGTGATGGCCAACAACTTCCTCCAGCTCTTCTTCGGCTGGGAGGCGGTCGGGGTGGTCTCGTACCTGCTCATCGGCTTCTGGTTCCAGCGCGAGAGCGCGATCCAGGCCAATCTCAAGGCGTTTCTCGTCAACCGGGTGGGCGACCTCGGGTTCCTGCTCGGCATCGCCGCGGTGCTCCTCCTCTTCGGCACCCTCGACTACGCGAGCGTGTTCGCGGCGGCGCCCGGGCAGGCGCAAGCCACCATGAACATCGTGGGCGGCGCCGAGTGGTCGGCGATGACCGTGCTCTGCCTCCTGCTCTTCATCGGGGCGATGGGGAAGTCCGCCCAGGTGCCGCTGCACGTCTGGCTTCCGGACTCGATGGAGGGTCCGACCCCCATCTCCGCCCTCATTCACGCCGCCACCATGGTGACCGCCGGCATCTTCATGGTGGCGAGGATGTCGCCTCTCTTCGAGCTGTCCGAGGTTGCCCTCAACGTCGTGATGGTGATCGGCGCGCTTACCGCCTTCTTCATGGGCCTGCTCGGGATCGTCCAGCACGACATCAAGCGGGTGGTGGCCTACTCGACCCTGTCCCAGCTCGGGTACATGACGGTGGCGCTCGGGGCGTCGGCCTACGCGGCCTCCATCTTCCACCTCGGCACCCACGCCTTCTTCAAGGCGCTCCTCTTCCTCGCCGCGGGCTCGGTCATCATCGCCCTCCACCACGAGCAGGACATGCGCCGGATGGGAGGGCTGTGGCGCCGCATGCCGATCACCTGGATCTGCTCAGCCATAGGCACCCTCGCCCTCATCGGCTTCCCCGGCTTCTCGGGATTCTTCTCGAAGGACGGGATCATCGAGGCGGTGCGACATTCGGAGCTCGCCGGCGCCTGGATCGCGTACCCGGCCGTGCTCCTCGGGGTGTTCATCACCGCCCTCTACAGCTTCCGCATGTACTTCCTCGTCTTCCACGGCGAGGAGCGGACCGACGAACACGTCCGCGAGCACCTGCACGAGAGCCCTCTGGTGGTGACCGTGCCGCTGGTGGTGCTCGCCTTCTTCTCGGTGGTCATCGGCTGGCCGTGGGTGGAGCCGATGCTGTTCGGAGACTACTTCGGCGGGACCATTGCGGTGGCTCCGGAGCATGACGTGCTCGCGCGTGTCGGAGAGGGCTTCGGGGGAGCGGGGGCGTTTGCGACCCACGGGTTCGTTGCCCTGCCGTTCTGGCTCGCCGCGGCCGGAGCGGCCCTCGCCTGGTATCTCTACCTGCGGCGTCCGGAGCTTCCGGCGACCATCGCGGAGCGGTTTCGCGGCGGGTATCGGCTGCTCGTCAACAAGTACGGATTCGACGACTTCTACGGTGCGTTCTTCGCCGGCGGTACCCGGCGCGTGGGCGGCCTCCTGTGGCGCCTTGGCGACGTGCGGGTCATCGACGGATGGATTGTGAACGGATCGGCTCGGGCGGTCGGGAGGATTGCAAGCATCATCCGACACGTGCAGACCGGGCTGCTGTACCACTACGCGTTCGCGATGATCATCGGCCTGCTCGCCCTCATGACCTGGATCCTCTACGGCCAACCGAGAGGCTGATCGCGCACGATGTTCTCCGAATTCCCCTTCCTGAGCCTCGTCATCTGGGTCCCGATCCTCGGGGGTGTGTGGGTGCTCCTCCTCGGCGAGGAGAACCGCGCCCGCAACGCCCGGTTCGCCGCCCTCGTCGTGTCGCTGGTGACGTTCCTCGTGTCGGTCCCCCTCTACGCCGGCTTCGACGGGGGCACGGCCGCGATGCAGTTCGTGGAGAAGACGCCCTGGATTCCGGCCTTCCAGATCTTCTACCACCTCGGGGTGGACGGGATCTCGATGCCGCTCGTGCTCCTCACCACGTTCACCACCGTCCTCGTGGTCGTGGCGAGCCAGGAGGTCATCGAGCACCGGGCCTCGCAGTACATGGCCTCCTTCCTCATCCTGGAGGGGCTCATGGTGGGGGCGTTCTCCGCTCTCGACGCCATCCTGTTCTATGTTTTCTGGGAAGCGCTGCTCGTGCCGATGTTCCTCATCATCGGCATCTGGGGGGGGGAGAACCGGGTATACGCCACCATCAAGTTCTTCCTCTACACCTTCCTCGGTTCGGTGCTGATGCTGGTCGCGTTCCTCTACCTCTACGCGCAGGCGGACAGCTTCCAGATCCTCGATTTCCACGACGTGCGGCTCGGACTCACCGCGCAGATCTTCATCTTCCTCGCGTTCCTCGCCGCGTTCGCGGTCAAGGTGCCGATGTGGCCGGTGCACACCTGGCTCCCCGACGCGCACGTCGAGGCGCCGACGGGGGGGTCGGTGATCCTCGCCGCCATCATGCTGAAGCTCGGCGCCTACGGCTTCTTCCGGTTCAGCCTGCCCATCGCGCCGGATGCGAGCAGCGAGCTCGACTGGCTGATGATCGCCCTCTCGCTCGTTGCGATCGTCTACATCGGGTTCGTCGCGCTGGTGCAGCCCGACATGAAGAAGCTGATCGCCTACTCGTCGATCTCGCACATGGGGTTCGCGACCCTCGGGGTGTTCATCGCGTTCACCCTCCTCGAGACGCCGGACGGGCGGACGAGCGCGATCATGGGGCTCGAAGGGGCCCTCGTGCAGCTCGTCTCCCACGGCTTCATCTCGGGGGCGCTCTTCCTTTGCGTCGGCGTCATGTACGACCGCCTGCACAGCCGCCGGATCGCCGACTACGGCGGGGTCGCCAACACGATGCCGGTCTTCGCCTCGTTCATGATGCTGTTCGCACTCGCCAACTCGGGTCTGCCGGGAACTTCCGGCTTCGTCGGCGAGTTCCTGGTGATCCTCGGGAGCTTCAAGGCGAATGTCTGGATCGCCCTGCTCGCCGGGCTCACCCTCATCCTCGGGGCCGCCTACACCCTCTGGATGTACAAGCGGGTGGTGTTCGGCGAGGTTGCGAACGAAGGGGTCGCGGGCTTGAGCGACGTGAACCCGCGCGAGTTCATCGTGCTCGCCGCGCTCGCCGCGGCGGTGCTCCTGGTCGGGCTCTGGCCCGCTCCGCTGCTCGAGGTGATGGGGCCGTCGGTGGAGCACCTGCTGAACCACGTCGCGAAGTCGAAGTTGTGATCCGGGGAGGGCGCATCGTGGCTGTGCGCGAGGGGCGCCTCGATTCCCGCGCGACGAGCGCGGGTGAGAAGCGCGGCCCCGCGCCAGCGAGGGAAGGATCATGACCGGGGTGCCGTTACCCGAATTCGCGCCGATCGCGCCCGAGATCGTCCTCGCGACGGCCGCGTGCGTCGTGCTCGTGGTGGAGGTCTACGGTCGGTCGGTGGACCTCACCTATCGGCTTTCCCAGGCGTCGCTCGTGCTGACCGCGCTCGTGCTGGCCCTCAACTTCCCGGAAGGCTCGCACGTCGCGTTTTCGGGAACGTTCGTCGCCGACCCGATGTCCGCGATCCTGAAGCTTGCGACCCTCGTGATTGGGTGGTTCCTGTTCTTCTACCTGCACGCGCACCTGAGGGTCCGGTCGCGGGCCCGGGGAGAGCACTTCATCCTCGGCCTCTTCGCCCTGCTCGGCATGATGGTGCTCGTGTCGGCCGCGAGCCTTCTCACCGTGTACCTCGGGCTCGAGCTGCTCTCGCTCTCCCTGTACGCGATGGTGGCCCTCGACCGCGACTCGCCGGTCGCCGCCGAGGCGGCGATGAAGTACTTCGTGCTGGGCGCGCTCGCGTCCGGGATTCTGCTCTACGGGATGTCGATGGTCTACGGGGCGACGGGGACGCTGGAGCTCGCGGGCATCGGCGGGGCGGTGCAGGACGGGAGCGATCTCATCCTCGTCCTCGGACTGGTGTTCGTGGTCACCGGCATCGGGTTCAAGCTCGGGGCGGCGCCATTCCACATGTGGATCCCGGACGTGTACGAGGGCGCCGAGACCCCCGTCACCATGTTCGTCGG
The DNA here is from genome assembly GCA_965223775.1 of Gammaproteobacteria bacterium. Taxonomy (GTDB): domain Bacteria; phylum Pseudomonadota; class Gammaproteobacteria; order HK1; family HK1; genus JAJDXW01. Next base: position 2,469,538 of record OZ245021.1, read on the forward strand.
GACCGCGCCGAAGCTCGCCGCCTTCGCCATGGCCGTGCGGCTCCTCGCGGACGGGCTCTGGGGCATGCACGGCGAGTGGCAGGACATGCTGGTGGTGCTCTCGGTCCTGTCCATCGGGATCGGCAACGTCATCGCCATCGCGCAGGCGAACCTCAAGCGCATGCTCGCGTACTCCACGATCGCCCACATGGGGTTCCTCTTTCTCGGCATCATTCCGGGAACCGGCGAAGGCTACGCGGCGGCGATGTTCTACGTCATCGTCTACGCGGTGATGGCCCTCGGGGCGTTCGGCATGATCATCGTGCTCTCGCACGAGGGATTCGAGGCGGACCGGATCGACGACTTCCGGGGCCTCAACGAGAGGAGCCCCTGGCACGCGTTCCTCATGCTCGTGCTCATGCTGTCGATGGCCGGGGTGCCGCCCTTCGTCGGGTTCTGGGCGAAGTGGTCGGTGCTCCGCGAGGTCATCGCGGCGGACTTCGTCTGGCTCGCGGTGGTCGCGGTGGTGTTCTCGGTCGTCGGGCTCTTCTACTACCTCCGGATCGTCAAGCTCATGTACTTCGACGAGCCGGACAAGCCCGCCCTTGCGGTCGCCAACCCCCTCCGGCTCGTCATCAGCGTCAACGCCCTCAGCGTCCTCGTGGTCGGCCTCTTCCCGGGCGCGCTCCTCGGCAGGTGCCTCACCGCCTTCACCGGCGGCTGATCCTCCGCTCGCAATCCGCCCTCGTATCCCGCTGTCGCGGCCGCGCCGACTTGCACGGAACCTGTCCGGCCGCAAGGCTTCTTCCAAGGGCGTGCGAACGGGGGAACGGTTATCGATACCGCGTGTAGCTGCGTCACGGAGTAGATGCGCCGATCGGCCGCCTCTTCCGACCAGCGGGTGAAGATGTTCCTACGCCGCGGCTTCAGCAACCGCGGCGTGAAATGCATTGAAGCTGCCTGAGCGGTTATGGTCCGGTTCGATATGTTTGGCGATGGCCTGCGCTGCCTCGACCTTGCGCAGGCCAGTGGAAAAGTATCCACGCGACTTCAAGACGCGTTCGAAGGCTTCCCAGGTTCCGTTGATGGAATCCGGGTCTCGATATCGGGCTTGGGTTGGAATGCGCTCCGATACACGGGGAAAGGCGTTGCGCACCGCTTGCCAGTCGCCGAAGTACCATGCCTCCAGTTCCTCAATCACAATCCGGTTGACAACTTGCCAGCCCTCGCCGCCGGCCTGCGAGCGGGTACGAAGTCCCGCTGCCGTCGACGCTTCTTCGAGTTCTCGCTTGAGCGCCTTGCAATCGTCATTGTCGCGGTCAACCACTACGAAGACGCGCCAGTCATCGGGGAGCCATTGCGCATAACCGCGCAGGCGGGGATTCAGATTCTTCAGCAAATTGGACTTGCCACGGAAGGAATGAACCTCGAACCCGCATGCCTCGAGCAATATGCGCGGGAGCAAGCCTCGGAGAAACGCTTCCATCGAGGGTTCTTCGACCAGAAACACCAGGTGTCGCATCGCTATCGGGAATCCCGTGCGGGTCTTTGAGACGGCGAACCCTGATTGACAAGGGGATCGCCCGCACCGAAGTGACCCTCCATCCAGAGGTCGCCGAGACGAGCGCCTTGGTCAACGAACTCGTTGACCCCTTTGCAAGCCGAGATAACTTGCGCTCGGGTGTAGCCGGCATCGTCGCGCCAAAGGACGCGTATTTCCTTGGGCCTCAGCTCATCGAGGAAGAAGGGGGAATGGGTGGTAACGAGCAACTGGGTGCGTTCGCAGGCGGTGCGGCATTCCTCGGCGAGCTCGGGAAGGAGTCGTGGATGGAGGAAGTTCTCGGGCTCTTCGATCCCGATCAGCTTCGGGGGTGCCGGATCGTGCAGGAGCGTCAGATACGCAAGCATTTTCAGCGTGCCGTCCGACGCAAAACGAGAAAGCACCGGAGTCGAGAATGGGGCGTCCTTGAAGCGCAGGAGCAGGCGACTGTCCGCAAGGACTTCCGCTTCGACCCTCTCGATTCGCGGTACCCGGCGGCGCAGAATCTCGAAAATCTTCTCCAGCCGTTCGGGGTGCTGGTCATGAAGGTGCCGGACCACGTTCGCGAGGTTGTCACCGGTCTGAGACAGGCGTTCCTCGCCCCCCGCCTCGGCGTTGCCCCGCGCCGCGTAGGCGGAGAGATAGGAGAGATGCCAGCTCCTAATGAACTCGCGAAGAGCGACTACACGGGGATTCTCGGCGAGCATTCCAAGGGTGTTGACGGCCAGCACGTCCGGTCCGGAGAGCTTGCGCGGCACTCTCGTGTCGTCTCGCTCGGGGGCCTCCCCGGTGATGACTGCGCCGTCACCCCGGCTGTACTCCATGAAATTGAAGGGTCGGCCTTGGCGGCCGCCCCGGGTCCAGCGCAGGAACTCGCGGGTGACGACGGGATGTCCTCTATCTTCGTCGATTTCCAGGTGGTAGGTAATCAGAGGGGTCTTGGGGCGTTCACGGTACTTCAACTCGATGACGATGGGGCCGGAGCAGTCTCGGCTTCGCAGCTCGCGAAACCGCCCGCGACGGTCCCAGGCCTTGCGGATCCCGTCCGTGAAGCACTCCGACAAGAAAGCGAAGACGTCGAAGACAGTGGACTTCCCGCTGCCGTTCGGGCCCAGCAGGACCGTCAACGGCGTCAGGTTGTTCAGGGTGACGTCACGAAGGGCGCGGTAGTTCTTCACCCCCACCGATGTGACTCGCGGTGGTACTGGTTCTGTCATGGGGCGAACTTCCGGCGATCCCGTGGTCATCTCACGCCGGGATTGTCGGCACATCCGCCCGCGGTAGCAACTTCAGGGCCGTTCGCCCGGTCAGCCGTGAGACGAGTGTTCGCGGCACGGGTCTGCGCAATGCCGATGGCCGCGAAGACCGAGCCATTCGGTGTGTCCGGATCAGTCCCCGAAGCTGGAGGATGTCCCGTCTGATGGCATCCTGCCCACCGGCATGCGCCGCGTCCAGCAATACATTGAGGACGTGCTTCCAGTTCGTGATCAACAGGGTCCCGGAGCCGATCCGTGCCCAGATCACGTTCCCTGTGCCGGACTCCTCCGCCAATTCGAGCCCCGCTTGAACGCATCGCACCTTCAGCTCATTCCAGACGGTAGGGACGCGCTGCTCGGGTACGATGAAGAGGAGAGCGGACGGCATGTCTTCAGGAAGGTTGCCGAGATAGGATACCGGTTGCGCGTCGGTCAGTCCGGCCCAGAACTTGTTCTCGATCAGGACTCGGACGCTGCCGCGGGTATCGTGGATCGTCAGGTCCGGGCGGTCGCCCTCGTGTGCAAGTTCGCTCTCGATAGGCCCCGGCTCGAATTCGATGGCCGCCTGGCGCAACACGCCGACGAACGCTCGGGCGAGAGACGCCGCTCTGCCGCCACGGCCGCCGTGCTTTCGGGACCGGACGCGCGCGGGAGGCGGACTTGACTCACGTACGAGGAAGTTCAGAATGCGACGCAGCCGAACGCGAGGGCGTGCGATGGAAATTGCAGACATTCGCCGCCGCACGGCCGGAAGGTTCCGTGGGGAGGGACGCGCGATGCGGCTTCCGGTACTCGCTCTCGCGGCCATGCTCGTCCTTGCCGGCTCCGCAGAGGCGGGGGGGAGGCATCATCGCGGGCACGGCGGCGGCGATGCAGTCGCATGGTTCGCGCTCGGCTCGCTTGTCACCTTCCTCTCGGTTGCCCATGCCCACTCCGCGCCGGCTCCCCGGCCGCACCACCCGTGGCACGCCCACGGACATCACTGGCACGCCCACGGACTGCACCTCCACCCTCACGGACTCCACCCGCGCCCCCACCGGAATCACCGCCACTCCCGCAGTGTCCACCGACACCGGCATCACGGATTCCGCCAAGGGCACCTTGCCCACCGCCACGGGCACCCAAGCCCCCGGCACCGCCGGCCGGCTCCCGGACCGCGCTTCCTCTCCGAACGGCACCGTCACGGGTCCGGTGCCTGGCACGTTCATTCGCTCGATCGTCCGCGCGCCTACCACCGTCACTGATCCGGACCCCGGCCTGCCCGCGGCATGCTGACCCTCTACGGCCGGGGCACGTCCGACAGCGTGCACAAGGCCCTCTGGGCGATCGGGGAAGCGGGCCGGCCCATCGAGCACGTTCCGCTCGGCGGCGCCTTCGGCGGACTCGACGATCCGCTCCGGTTTCGAACGTGGGTCGGCGTACCTGTCCGCCGGTTCCCGAGGCGTGCCGGCCGACATGCCGACGCAGCAAGCTGCGCGGCTGATTTGCGACACTGGGCAGGTTGAGTCGACAGATGGCAAGCCATGAACTTTCGGTACTAAATCGATCCGCAGACCGAGTTGCCGCACATCTATGGCCACGACGTCACGGAGCCCGAAGTCGAGGAGGTTCTCTTGCACCCTGGAGAGGACCGTCCCGGGCGGGACGGGTGTCGAGTGGCGATCGGGAGGACGCTTGGTGGAAGATTTCTGCGGATCGTTTACATCCCGGATCCGGAGCCGGCTAGCGTCTTTGTGGTAACGGCGTACGATCTGACCGGGTGCTACGCCTTCAGCGTCTTTCGGTCCGTGCGGCCTGTCACAGCGCCGTCTCGCCGCCCTCGCGACGAAAGCTGGTGAGATTTCCGGGCTAGACCACGATAGCAGCGGGATGGTCCTGCCGCGGCGGAGCAAATCTCTGCCAGTGTGTGAGCCCTTTCCGGTGGTGGGGAGGGCGGGAGGATTCACACGCGAGTCTGCGAGCCGCGAAGCGGATGGAGCTGTATCGCAAGGTCCGTCTGGCGTGCCGGGACGGGATGAGCGAGCGCGCGGCGGCGCGCCATTTCGGGGTCTCACGCGAGAGCGTGAGGAAGATGATCGAGTTCTCCGTTCCGCCGGGTTACCGGCGTACGGCGCCGGTGCGCCGACCGAAGCTCGACGGGTTCACCGGACTCATCGACGAGTGGCTGCGGGGGGATCGCAAGGACGAGCATCGCAAGCAGCGGCACACCGCGAAGCGCATCTTCGAGCGTCTTCGCGACGAGCACGGCTTCACCGGCGGGTACGCGACGCTCCGGAACGGCAAGCAGTTGATCGATGCCTCCGGCGCTACTCTCATGGCCACCATGGTCATGAACCACATCGAGGTCGAGGGCACGGTGGCGCCCGAGGCGGACGGCCGCATCCGCGCCCGGTGACGAACGGCCGCCGCGCTCGCGTGCCATTGATGGCCCCGGGAACGGGGGGAACGACCGGGGCAACGAGCGGCAAGAATTCTCACGCTGACTTCCTTTTCCTGGTGAAACGAGTGGGGGCGTAGGGTGCCAAGTCGATCTCCGGCGTCCGGCCGCCGGCGAGTGCCGCGATCAGTCGCCCGGTAATGGCGGCAAAGGCCAAGCCCATGTGCCCGTGGCCGAAAGCCAGCAGGATTCCGGGCGCGCCCGGGCACGGCCCAATGACGGGCAGCGAGTCCGGGGTCGAGGGGCGCGGCCCCATCCACCACTTGGCGTTGGCAAGATCCAGGCCGAGCAGATAGCCCTCGGCCTGGGCCAGCATGCGCCGGGCCCGGTCCACGTTGGGGGGCGAGTCGATGCGGGCGAACTCGGCCATGCCGGTGATCCGGATGCCGTGCTCCATGGGTGTGATCACCACGTTGCGGTCAGAAAGGGTAACGGGACCGTTGAGCCGCACCCGGTTCCCCGGCACCATCAGGTGGTAGCCCCGCTCGGCCGCCAGCAGCACCCGCAGTCCCAGGCGCTTGACCAGCGCGCCCGACCACGCCCCGGCGGCAATCACCAGCCGTTCGGCGGAAAGCGAGTCGTTCTCCAACACCACCCGGGGCCTGTCGCCACCTTCCACGGCGAGCGCCTCGGCCTCGACCAGCCGCCCGCCGCGGCGCCGGAAGTCCGCCGCCAGCGCCTGCACCAGGCGCAGCGGATTGGAGGTGTGCCCGGAGCTTGGCGCCACGACGCCGCAGCGGGCTCGGGGACCGAGGGCCGGCTCCCGGGCTCGAACCCCGTCGGCGTCCACCTCTTCCAGGGGCACGCCGTGGGCCCGTGCGACGTCGTGGACGGGCCGGGCGGCGACCAGGGATTCCTCGGAATCGTAGATGAACATTATCCCCTTGCGCCAAACCAGGCCCTCCGCGCCGGCATCCCGCACAAGCGGATCGAGCGCCTCAAACACGCGCTCGCACAGGTTCGCTCGGGCAGCGGAAACAGCACGATAGCGGTCAGGCGCGCTGGTGGCGACGAAACGGGCGAACCAGGGAAGCAGCCGGGGCAGGAGGGAAAGCTCTATGGCCAACGGCTTCTTGGGGTCCAACCACAGGGAGGGGACGCGAAACAGGATGCCCGGGGTCGCCACAGGGGCGATGAGGCTGACCCCGAAGCCCCCCGAGTTTCCCGCCGAACAGGCGTCTCCCGGCGGGTCGCGAGTCACGACGGTAACGGTGAAGCCTTCCCGCTGCAGGTAGAGGGCGCAGCAGATGCCGACGATACCGGCGCCGACGACGATTGCGTCGCCGCGCTCGCTCATCGGCCAGTAAAGCGATGCAGGCGCTCTTCCAAGCAGACGCGGACCTCTTCGTACCGTAGCTCGGAAATCAGGGCCCGCGGTTCGCGCAACGCAGCGCCGCCGCCACCGGATGACCCGCCGCTGCCGGCCGCCAGCGCCCCGGTTCCCCCTGGCAACGACAGCATCAGCGCCGGAGTAAGGACCCATGTTCTCATGGTCGCGATCATGACGATATCCCATTTATGGTCGGCGTTCCGGCGAGCATGAATCCTTCGCACCGAGTTTACCAATGCCCGGCCAGGAGGCCGGCGGGGTCATCCGGAGATCGAGGCGATGACACAATGCAGAGCTCCTGACATCAGGAACAAGAAACGTGTGAATTGAATGGGGTTAGGGGTTGACTAGGGCTTGTTAGCACTAACGCAACGCATCGACGATGAGTGCGAAGAGGATGAATCCGAGGAATACCACGTCGAGTTTTTCGAAGCGAGAGAACATTCGGCGAAAGCCCTTCAAACGACGAAACAATCGCTCGATTTCGTTGCGCCGCTTGTACATCTCGCGGTCGTACTCCCATGGCTCGACCCGCGTACGCAACGGCGGCATCACTGGCTCATATCCCAGCGCCAAAGCCAGTTGGCGGGTCTCGTTGCCCTCGTACGCGCGGTCCATGATCAGCGAGAGGCTACCGTGCTGCTGACCAAGTCGATTCAGCAACTTGCGTCCTTCCGGAGCGTCGTGGGCCTGTCCCGGCGAGAGCGAGAACGTGATGGCGGTTCGGGCATCCGCGGCAACCATATGAATCTTGGTGGTCCACCCGCCTCGGGATCGGCCGATGGATTGGGGACCGTTTTTTTAGCGCCCCCGTCCCGTCGGAATGCACCGTGACAATGGTGCTGTCCATCGACACGGCCTCGAGCTTGATGTTAGAAAAAGTTGTAATCTTTGTGTCGAGGAACCGGACAGCGGGCAGAGGCGCCCGCTGTTCTCGTCGGCGAGCGTACTCTTCAATCGAAACGTCGAGTTGCCGCGGCGGAAGGAATAGTTTTCACCCACTCCCGGGCCCGATTCAGTCGCTTTCGCGGCACGCGGTGAGGGTTCGTGCAATCCGGTTCGCGATGCGCGACCGTCGCAAGGCCGCCGCCGGAGACCGGCCGGCGAGAAGCTGGTCGAGATCGCCCCGACCAACCCCGGGCAGTACCCGGCTCTGCTCCGCAGCCCGGAAGCCATGCTCCTCCGCCGGGTCCGCTATCCAGATGCGGACGCCGTCGGGGCGGCTCCAGGTCCACGCCTCGCGCACTCCCATCCGGAAGTACGGCGCGAGCTTGTGCCTCGAATCGATGCTGCGGTCGATCTCGACGACGAGATCGGGCACCGGATGTCCCTTGCGCGTGTCGAGGTATTCCTCGACCTCCAACGCCCTCGTCGCGGTCTCGGGGTCCACGAAGAGACTCGTGTCCGGCTCGAACGCTCCGTCGTCGCTGACGAGGCGGGTCGCCCCCGCGATGAAAAATTCGGGCGGAGGGTCCTCGTCGCTCAGCAGATGCTCGACCAGCCAGAAGAGCTTCGATACCTCCCACGCACGCCACTCGTGACTGACGCCGGGCTCGGCTACGAACTCCGCGCGGCCGGTGGCCATGTCGTAGCGGCCCCGCGGCGCGCCGTCGTGGCTGGTCAGGCGGTCGTAGAGGTCGCGAGGCATCTCGACCTCGAGGCGTACCGGGGCGTCGGGGTTCAAGACCGGCTCCCGCGCCCCGGCAGGCGGCAGGGCGGGATCGGACTCAGGCGCATGCGGCGCCGGCGGTGGAGCGGGGGGAGAGGCGGTAGGCGGTGGCCGGCTCGGCTGCGGGGGGTCCGGAAGCGGCGAATCCAGGATTGCTCGAGAGGCCATCGGCGACTTCCTTTCGCGCTGACTCGGGCCGCGATTCTAGCACTCCCGACCGGGCCGATGCCCTCCAGATACCATTGCGTATCGGCAATGTGCACATGACCCAGGTAGGCGGACAGCACCGGCAGGAGGCGCTCCGGGTCGTTCTCGCACCGATACCAGCTCACCAATGTGCGGGTGGGAAGTCCAGGGGATGACGGTGCCGATCTCGTTGGTGCGCTTGTCCGCGTCGCCGGCGTGCGGCCTCAGGCCGACTTTCGAGGAGCTTCGCGGCGCCTCTAGCCCGCAAATCTCACCAGCTTCCTGCTGCGGACGCCGATCCATGCGCTGTGACAGGCCGTACTCCCTCAAGCCGCTTCGACAGCGCGAACGCGCTAGTGTCGGCTACGCCTTCGCCAGCGCGTACGCGCTCTTTCGGTCCGTGCGGCCTGTCACAGCGCCGTCTCGCCGCCCTCGCGACGAAAGCTGGTGAGATTTCCGGGCTAGGAGTCTGGCCTCCCTGCGCGGCGCCCCCGCGCACGTCCACCGCGTTCCCTCCGCCATGGCGGCGCTTGTCCGGCGGCTCCGGCCGGAATGGATACCGCTCGGCGCCGCCGGAGTACCGCTCGGGAAACCGGCCGTTCGATGTCGTGTTGAAGACATTTTCGGCCGGAAAGGGCATGCTTCCGCCTTCGCGCGACCGAGTGGCTCGCGCCCGTCATCGCCCTCCAGCAGGGAAGGACCATGGATCCGCTGTCCCGTGCCGGCCCCGACGGACCGGGCCGTCCTCTCGTCCGCGCCGCGGACTACGCGGCCCCGGGGGCCGTGTTCCATCGACCGAGCCGCGCATTCATGCCCGCCTACGAGGTCGCCTTCCTGCTCGTGGCCGGGTTCAACATGGTCTCGTTCGGGGCCGCCATCGGGCCTTTGCGCCAGGCGAACGACCTCAGCCCCTCGCCCCTCTACCGCTGGTGGCTGCTGAGCCTCGACGGGAAGCCGGTCGTCGCCTCGAGCGACGTCCGGGTCGAGGTGGACCACGATATCGCGAACGCCCCCGTTCCCGAACTGGTGCTCGTGTGCAGCGGGCGCGATGTCCAGCACCACCTCGATCCCCCGGCGCTTGGCTGGCTGCGCTCGCTCGCCAGGAGGCGCGTCGCCCTCGGCGGGGTCGACACCGGGTCGTACTTCCTCGCCAAGGCCGGGGTGTTGCGCGGATACCGGTGCACCACTCACTGGGAGCACCGGGATACGATTATCGAGGAGCATCCGGAAACGGTCGTCACTCCCGGGGTGTGTCTCATCGACCGTGACCGGCTCACCTGCGCCGGTGGCGACGCACCCGCCGATCTGATGCTCAACTTCATCGCGAGTCAGCACGGACACCCGTTCGCGGCCTCGATCTCCGATCAGCTCGTGCACGATCGGATCCGCGACAGCCGCGACCGGCAGCGCAGGCCCCTGGTCCAGCTCATCGGCACCGGCCAGCCTCGGCTCCTCGACGCCGTACAGCTCATGGAGGCGAACGTCGAGGAGCCGTTGACGGTCGAGCAGATCGCCCATCACGTCGGGTTGTCCCGCCGTCACCTTGAGCGGCAGTTCCGCGAGCATCTCGGCTGCGTCCCCAGCGCGTACTACTTGCGGGTGCGGATTTCCAAGGCCCAGCATCTCCTTTGCCAGACCACGCTCCCTGTCTCGGATGTGGGGCTGGCTTGCGGCTTCGCGAGCGCGAGCCATTTCAGCAAGGTCTACAAGGATACCTTCGGCCACTCGCCACGAGACGAACGCCGTCCGGCCCGGATCCGGGAGCGCTTCGCGGGGTGAGCCGCGCCGCGGACCCCGCCCCGGGGTGGCGGGCGCCGCTGGCGCCGCGCCCCTCCGGCCGGCGACAACTCCGGTTCGACTGCCGCGCGCCCGGCTCCGGGGATGCCCCGGCGCGGAGCCCCGCTCGCGGGACGGAGCCGGTCAGGGGAGCCCGGTCTTGCGGGGGTCGAACGCGTCGCGCACCCCCTCGAATACGAAGATGAGGAGGGAGAGCAGCACGGCCAGCACGGAGAACGCGGTGATGCCGAGCCACGGCGCGTGGAGATTGGCCTTGCCCTGGGCGACGAGCTCACCGAGCGACGGGGATCCGGGAGGCATGCCGAATCCGAGGAAGTCGAGCGAGGTGAGGGTCACGATCGATCCGTTGAGGATGAAGGGCAGGAAGGTGAGAGAGGCCACCATCGCGTTCGGCAGCACGTGGCGGAACATGACGGTGAGGTCGCCGACTCCGAGCGCCCGCGCCGCGCGCACGTACTCGAAGTTGCGGGCACGCAGGAACTCGGCCCGCACCACGCCGACGAGCGCCATCCAACTGAACAGGAGCATGATGAGGAGCAGCCATCCGAAGTTGGGCTCGACCACGCTCGCGAGGATCATGAGCAGGTACAGCTCCGGGAGGCTCGACCAGATCTCGATGAAGCGCTGGAACACGAGATCCATCCACCCCCCGAAATATCCCTGCACCGCGCCCGCCAGCACCCCGATTACGGTGCTCGCCAGGGTGAGGGCGAGCCCGAACAGCACCGAGATCCGGAACCCGTAGATCGCCCGGGCGAGCACGTCACGGCCCTGATCGTCGGTTCCGAGCCAGTTCTCGCGGGACGGCGGGGAGGGCGCCGGGGAGGTGAGGTCGTAGTTCACCGTGTCGAAGCTGAACCGGATCGGGGGCCAGAGCATCCAGCCCTCGGCCTCGATGAGGCCGGCCACATAGGGGTCCCGGAATTCGGCAGCGGTCTCGAACTCGCCGCCGAACCGGGTCTCGGGGTAGTCGTGCAGGGTGGGGAAGTGGATCTCTCCCCGAAAGCTGACGACGAGCGGCCGGTCGTTCGCGATGACCTCGGCGAAGAGGGTCACGGCGAAGAGGAGGAGGAAGCTCCAGAGCGACCACCACGCCCTCCGGTTCGCCCGGAAGCTCGCCACCCGCCGGCGGTTGAGGGGGCTCATCCGCATCGGCCGTCGTTCCGGCACGGTTCCGTCGGGCTCCGTTCGATGGGCATCCGGGTCATGTTTCCCGGCTCTCGAAATCGATCCGCGGATCGATGACCACGTACATGAGGTCCCCGACGAGCCGAAGCACGAGGCCGAGGAGGGAGAACATGAAGAGCGTGCCGAAGATGACCGGGTAGTCGCGCCTCAGTACCGCCTCGAAGCCGAGCAGCCCGAGCCCGTCGAGCGAAAAGATGACCTCGATGAGGAGCGCGCCGGTGAACAGGATCCCCACGAACGCGCTCGGAAAGCCGGCCACCACGATGAGCATCGCGTTGCGAAAGACGTGGCCGTAGCGCACCCGGCGCTCGCTCGCTCCGCGGGCGCGCGCCGCCGTCACGTACAAGCGGTTGATTTCGTCGAGGAACGAATTCTTGGTCAGCATGGTGAGGCCCGCGAACGCGCCGATGACGAGGGCGAGGATTGGGAGGGTGAGGTGCCAGAAGTAGTCGACAATGCGGTCGATCCAGCCGAGCGCCTCCCAGTTCCGGGACGTGAGGCCGCGGAGGGGAAACCAGTCGAGGAAGCTTCCCCCTGCGAACAGCACCACGAGCAGGATCGCGAAGAGAAACCCGGGGACCGCGTAGCCGACGATGATCGCGGCACTGGTCCACACGTCGAAGGGCGTGCCGTCGCGAACCGCCTTGGCGATACCGAGCGGGATCGAGATGATATAGACGAGGAGCGTCGTCCACAGCCCCAGCGAGATCGACACGTCCATCTTGTCGATGACGAGGAGGACCACGGAACGGTCGCGGAAGTAGCTCTCCCCGAAGTCGAAGCGCAGGTAACTCCACATCATCGTGAAGAAGCGCTCGACGGGGGGGCGATCGAATCCGTACATCCGTTCGATCTCGCGCACGAACTCCGGGTCGAGTCCGCGCGCTCCCCGGTAGCGTCCCGTGAGGTCTCCGCCCGCGCCTGCGACCGTTTCCCCTCCGCCGGTGCCGGTGATCCGCGCGGTGACGTCCACGCCGGCGCCGGTGCCGGCTTCCCCGATCTCGGCGAGGAGCTGCTCCACCGGCCCGCCCGGCGCGACGTGGATGATGACGAAGTTGAGGACCATGATCCCGAACAGGGTCGGAATCATGAACAGTACCCGGCGCATGACATAGGCGGCCATCGGGTGCAGTCCGCCCTCAGGTTCCGGCCGCCATCAGGCGCGGGAGGCGGCAGTCAGCGTGCGGTCATCGACTCTCCGCACGCTTCTCCCGCCATGCCTGCACCCGCTCGGCCTTCGCTTCGTCGATCCACCACGTGTCGAAGGCGAGTCCGTAGGCGGGCCTCGTTTCCGGACGACCGAACACGTCCCAGTACGCGACCCGGAAGGCGTTCAGGTGCCAGTTGGGGATGACATAGTGGCTCCACAGGAGGACGCGGTCGAGGGCGCGGGAGCGCTCGACGAGAGCTTTCCGATCGGGAGCCGCGATCACGAGCTCCACCAGCTCGTCCACCACCGGGTCCCGGGCGCCGGCGAGGTTGCGGCTTCCCGGGACGTCCGCCGCGGCCGAGCTCCAGTAGTCCCGTTGCTCGTTGCCGGGGGACAGGGTGATGCCGAACGAGCCCACCACCATGTCGAAGTCGAAGTCCGAGATCCGCCGCGTGTACTGCGCGGGGTCGACGGTGCGCACCGTCATCCGCACCCCGAGCCGTTCAAGGTTCTTTCCGAACGGAAGCCCTACCCGTTCGAAGTCCGGATTGACGAGCAGCATCTCGAACTCCATCGGGGCGCCGGTCGACGTCTCGACCAGCCGTCCATCGCGCACCGTCCAGCCCGCGTCGCGAAGCAGGGCGGCGGCGCGGCGCAGGTTCTGCCGGATCCCCCGCGGCCGGTCGGTGCGGGGCGGCTCGTAGGCGGTGGTGAAGACCCGATCCGCAACCCGGCCCCGGTACGGCTCGAGGATCGCGAGCTCGCCCGGGCTCGGCAGGCCGGACGAGCCGAGCTCGGAGTTGGAGAAGAAGCTCGGGCTGCGGCGATACTGGCCGTAGAAGAGCTGGCGGTTCGTCCACTCGAAGTCGAATGCGTAGCCGAGCGCTTCGCGCACCCGCGGGTCGCGGAACTTCGCCTGCCGGGTATTGAAGACGAACGACTGCATCCCGGCCGGAAGGCGGTTCGGCAGGAGCTCGCGCCTGAGCGTTCCGGCTTCGAGGGCCGGCCCCTCGTAGCCGGTCGCCCAGCGCTTGGAGCTCGACTCCCGGCGCAAGTCGTACTCGCCTGCCTTGATCGCCTCGACCGCGACGGTGGCGTCGCGGTAATAGTCGTAGCGGATGCGGTCGAAGTTGTGGCGCCCCGCGTTCACGGCGAGATCGCGGGCCCAGTAGTCGGGCGCGCGCCGGTAGACGATGGAGCGGCCGGGATCGATCGAGCCCGCCTCGACCACGTACGGGCCGCTCCCGAGCGGCGGGTCGAGGGTGGTCTTGCTGAAATCCTTCCCTTCCCAGTCGGCCCTGGACAACACCGGGAGCTGCCCGAGGATGCTCGGAAGCTCCTGGTTGACGCCCGCTTCGAAGAGGAAGCGGACCCCGTGGCGCGGTCCGGACGGGGTGTCCCCCGCGACCGGCTCGGCGGCGCGGACGCTTCCGTAGTATCCCCGGTAGAACGGGTGTCCCTTGGCCTTGAGGATGTCGAGCGAGAACACCACGTCCGCCGGCGTGACGGGGCTTGCGTCGTTGAAACGCGCTTCCGGGCGCAGCCAGAAGGTCGTCCAGGATCCGTCGTCGGCGACCTCGATCCATTCCGCGACGAGGCCATAGGAGGCGGTCGCTTCGTCGGGAGAATCCTCGGTCAGGGTATCGAAGAGGAGCCCGACCCCGGCCGCCGGGTTGCCCTTGACGATGAATGGGTTGAGGCTGTCGAAGGTCGATCCGACCGATGCCCGCCGCACGGTGCCGCCCTTGGGAGCGTGCGGGTTGACGTGGTCGTAGTGCCGGAATCCGACGGGGTATCTCGGGGTCTCCCGGATGGCCGCGGCGTGGCTGATGGCGCTCTCGGCGCCGGCCGGCGGAACGGCGGCGGTGGCGAGGAACGCCCCGGTCGCGAGACAGCAGAGGGCGCCCGCCTTCACGGTCGCGAAGCGCTCCCTGCCGGGACGACGGCTCGCCCGGCGCCCGGCGCCAACCGACCCGTCCGCGATGCTCGAACCGGGAGCGCCTGCCCGCGCACCCGCGGGACCGGATGCCTGCCCGGCATGCCGACCGTTGCCCCGACGCGTGCTTCGCCGCCCGCCTTCCCGGCCCGACGGGGGCTTCGATGCACGTCGCCGGTCACTCACCGGCGGGCGCCCCGGCGAGGCATTCGAGATGGACGGCGACGCACTCGGGCAGCGCCTCCAGGCTGTAGCCGCCCTCCAGCAGCGACAGGATCCGGCCGCCGGCGTGCCGGTCCGCTGCCTCGAGGACCCGCTCGCTCATCCACCGGTAGCACCCGGTGGACAGCTCGACCGCGGCAAGGGGATCCTCCGCGTGGGCGTCGAACCCGGCCGACAGCAGGACCGCATCCGGCTTGAACCCGTCCATCGCGGGAAGGATCCGGGTGCGGAACGCTTCCTCGTAGAGGGCGTCGCGGGCGCCGGCCGGCATCGGGCAGTTGACCGTCGCTCCCTTTCCCCGCCCGGTGCCTTCCTCGCTCGCCGCGCCGGTGCCGGGATAGAACGGATACTGGTGCAGGCTCGCGTAGAGGACGGTCGGGTCCTCCTCGAACGTGTGCTGGGTGCCGTTGCCGTGGTGGACGTCCCAGTCGAGGACGAAGATCTTCTCGAGACCATGCCGGCGCTGGAGGTAGCGGGCGAGGATGGCGACGTTGTTGAACAGGCAGAAGCCGAGGGCGAGCGCGCGCTCGGCGTGGTGGCCGGGTGGCCGGGCGAGACTGAACCCGTTGTGGATCTCGCCCGCGACGAGACGGTCGGCGAGGGCGAGTCCCGCCCCGGCCGCGATCCGCGCCACGTCGAACGAGTCCCGGCTGACCCCGACGTCGGGGACGTCGAGGAACGGTCCGCCCGCGCGGCACACCTTTCCCGCCCGCTCGATGTACTGCGGAGCGTGCACCGATTCGAGCCAATCCACGGGACACGGCTCGGTCTCGACCGGCACGAGATCGCGAAACCAGGGCTCGCGCTCGATTCGGTCCATGGTGGCGACGAGGCGAGCGCTCCGCTCCGGATGGCCGCGGCCGGGATCGTGCCGGAGGCAGGTCGGGTCGTACACGAAGCCGGTGCGCCGAAGCACCGCGGCAGGCGCGTTCTCCGGCGCCTCGCCCCGTTGGCCCATGCCGGCTCTCACGCCCGCTCCCGGCCCGCGGCTTCACCGTCCGTCTCCGGACGGCGCGGCGCCGCTCCGCCCGGCCTCGCGACCCGGCCCACTACTCGTCGTCCAGTAGCGCGTACAGGCCGTCGAGCACCAGCCGGTTGGGGCTGATGATCCCGATGATGTTTCCGTCCTCGACGACCGGCGCGCGGGTGAGACTGTGCTGGACGAAGAGCCTCGAACAGTAGCGGATGTCCATGTCCGGGTGCACGCAGACCACCGGTTTGCGCATGATCTCGTACACGTTGACCCGCCGGGGGGAGCGGTCTTTCGCGAGGACCTCGCGCGCGATGTCCGATACGAGGAGCATGCCCGGCTCGTCGTCCTCGTGGCGCGGCTCGACGATGAGCACGGCGGTACCGAGGTCCTTCATCCGGGAGAGGGCCTCGTAGACCGTGGCCTTGGCCTCGAGCGTGCCGAACTTGTCGGCCATCAGGTCTCGGACACGGATGACGCGTCGCTCGTTCATGCACGGCCTCCGGACGGCGGCGAAGAGTCTCTCGCTACGCTATAGGAATCGGCGGGAGGATTGCAATTCCGGCTCGCGTCGAGGATTGCGTCGATTGCGTTCGAACCGGCCAAGGGGCGATCATTCGCCTCCCGCCGCACGCGGCCCCGAATCCACGCACCCGAAGGAGATCTGCGAATGCCCCATGCCATACAGGTATACGAGACCGGCGGCCCCGAAGTCATGCGCTTCGAAGAGGTGGCGGTCGGCGAGCCGGGTCCGGGCCAGGCCCGCATCCGCCACGCCGCCGTCGGGCTCAACTACATCGACGTCTACTTCCGGACGGGGCTCTATCCGGCGCCCAGCGTGCCGTTCTCCCCCGGGATGGAAGGCGCGGGGGAGATCCTAGCGGTCGGCGACGGGGTCACCGACCTCGAGGTCGGCGATCGCGTGGCCTACGCGGGTTCGCTCGGCGCCTACGGTGAGGAGCGGATCATCCCCGCGGACCGGCTGGTGCGTATCCCCGATGCGGTGAGCGACGTGACGGCCGCGTCCATGATGCTCCAGGGGCTGACCGTCCAGTACCTCCTCAAGAGCAGCTATCCGGTCAAGGCGGGCGACACCATCCTCTTCCACGCCGCGGCGGGCGGTGTGGGGCTCATCGCCTGCCAGTGGGCGAAGCATCTCGGGGTCACCGTCATCGGCACCGTCGGCAGCGACGAAAAGGCCGAGCTCGCCCGCGCCCACGGATGCGAACACACCATCGTGTATACCCGCGAGAACGTGGTGGAGCGGGTCCGGGAGCTGACCGGCGGGGCCGGGGTCCCCGCGGTCTACGATTCGGTGGGCAAGGACACGTTCATGGACTCCCTCGACTGCCTCCGGCCCGCCGGTACGATGGTGAACTTCGGGCAGTCCTCGGGACCGATCCCGCCGCTCGAGATCGGCGTGCTGGGCGCGAAGGGCTCGCTCTATCTCCAGCGGCCCACCCTCATGTCCTATACCGCCCGGCGCGCGGATCTGCTCGCGATGGCGGAGGATCTCTTCGAGGTTGTGGGTTCGGGGGCGGTCAAGATCCGCACCAACCAGACCTTCCCCCTCGCGGACGCCGCGGAGGCGCACCGCGCGCTCGAAGGACGCCGCACCACCGGCTCCACCGTCCTCCTGCCCTGAACCGCACCGGGCGGCGGCGCTTCCATCCGGGACCCCGCCGCCCCGTACGGCCGCCCCTCCCCGGTCTCAGTGGATGGCGGCCAGCTCTTCCTCGAGGTCGGCCATCTCGGCCCCGCCCGCCATCAGCCGGCGGATGTCCTCGCCTCCGAGGTCCCCGGCCACTCCGCTCCCGATCACCTGGCCGAGGCTGAGGAACGTGTAGCGGTCCGCCACGAGCTGGGCGTGGACCTCGTTGTGGGTGATCAGGATGATCGCGATGTCCCCGCGGCTTCGCACCCGCTTGATGGTCTTCAGCACCTCGAGCTGCTGCTTCTGCCCGAGCGCGGACGTCGGCTCGTCGAGGATCAGCACCCGCGCCCCGAAGAAGATGGCCCGGGCGATGGCGAGGGTCTGTTTCTGCCCCCCGGACATCGTTCCGACCGCCTGGTCCGGGTCGGCGATGTCGATGCCGATCTTGGCCATCTCCTCCCGGGTGATGCGGTTCATCTCCGCCGTCTGCATGATCCCGAAGGGACGCGGTCCCTTGACGATCTCGCGCCCCATGAAGAAGTTGCGGGTGACCGAGGTCAGCGGATTGAGCGCGAGATCCTGGTAGACGGTGCCGATCCCGGCCTGCGACGCGGCGAGCGGGTTGCGGAACACGACGGGCTTCCCGCTGATGTAGATCGCGCCGGAGGTCGGCTGGTGGACGCCGGCCAGCACCTTGATGAGGGTGGACTTGCCGGCACCGTTGTCGCCGAGGAGGGCATGCACCTCGCCGGGGTAGACGTCCAACGAGACCCCGTTCAGCGCCGTGAAGTTGCCGAAGCGCTTGACGATCTCTTCCAGGCGCATGTTCTGCGCACCGTCTTCGTCCACGTTGACGTTCCTTAGCTGAAGCAGCGGTTCGGCCACGTCATATCCCCCCGGTTATTCGTTTTCGGATGGTCTCGTTGCTCAGCGCCGCGACGAGCAGCACCGTGCCGAGGAACGTCCGGTAGTAGGAGCCGTCGATCCAGGAGATGTAGAACACCGAGTTCTGCACGAGCCCGAAGATGACCGCGCCGAAGACGACGCCGACGATCGACCCGAATCCACCGGACAGGATGACGCCGCCCACCACCGAGGCGGCGATCGCCTCGAGCTCCTTGAGGTTGCCCTTTGCGGCGTCGGCGGTGTTCGTGTCGAACACCTGGGTCGCGGCGAAGATGGTGGCGCAGAACGCGGTGAACATGAAAAGGGACACCTTCACCTTGTCGGTGGGGACGCCGTTCGCCCGCGCCGCCTCCTCGTTTCCGCCCGTCGCGTAGATCCAGTTGCCCACCTGGGTGCGCGAGAGCACGAACCAGGCGGCGCCCGCAATCACGAGCCACCACGCCACCTTGGCGTCGAACCCGGTCACCCACTGCTCGCCGGCCCGGTTGTAGTTGAGGCCGAGCCAGAACAGCACGTCATAGAACCACTGGAACGTCTGGCCGCCGAGGAGGGCCGCGAAGAGATCGGTCTGCTTGAAATCGGGCAGGCCCGAGACCTGGGTGGAACCGTTGAAGGTCCGGAAGCACACCTCCGTCGCGCCGCGCAGGATGAACAGGAACGAGAGCGACACGATGAAGGACGAGAGCCGGGTGCGGACCACGATCGTGCCGATGAGCCAGCCGATGGACAGGGTGATGCACAGGGTGATCAGGAAGGCGGCGAGGGGCGGCGCCGGACCGAGGCCGAAGGGGAGGCCCCACTTGAGCATGATCGCCATCGACATCCCGGCGAACCCGATCATCGAGCCGATGGACAGATCGAACTCGCCGGCGATCATCAGCATGCACGCCCCGGTGGCGATGATCCCGAGCTGCGCGATGATCGCGAGGTTGTTCTTGATCCCGAGCGGGTTGTAGACGACGTCCCCGGCCGCGAGGGCGAGGAACACGAGGAGCACGACCATGCCCGAGAACGCCCCGATCTCGGGGCGGTGGACGAGGCGGGAGAACCAGCCGGCCTCCTTCAGGCGGTCGGCTTCCGATCGTTGGCCGGGGCCTCCCGCCCCGGCGCCGTTCTCAGTCGTCGATGCCATCCGGTCGTGCCCTCCTCCGGTCGAGCGGCAGTGCGGCCGGCCGGCTCGCCCCGCGGGCGCGGAGAACGAGCCGGCCGGATTCTCGGGTCAGACCGGGAGCCCGGTCAGCGGTTCACCCCCGCCTGGGCCGCGACCCCGGCCGCGTTGGACGCATCGACGAAGCCGGGCCCGGACGGGATGTTCGCTCCCGGCAGCAGACCGGCGTTCTGGTTGTAGAGGTGCAGCACGATGATCGGCATGTAGCCCTGCAGCCGCTGCTGCTGGTCGATGGTGAACGCGACCTCTCCCTCCTGGATGAGCTTGATCACCTCGGGAGACAGGTCGAAGCAGGCGAGGTGGATCTTCGCCCCGACTTCCTTCACCGCCGCGGCGGCCGCGACGCACACGTGCGGCCCCACCGCGAGCAGCGCATCGATCTCGGTATCCGCCTGGAGGGCGGCGGCGGTGCGGGTCTTGATCTGCGAGACGTCGTTCGACACGTCGATCATGTTGAGGTCCGCGCCCATCGACATGAAGTATCCGCTGCAGCGGTCGACGAGCGCGGTGTTGAACGATTCCTGGTTGAGACAAAGGCCCTTGGTCGCGCCTTCCTCCTTGGCGCGTTCTCCCGCCTTCTCGCCGGCGAGCCTCTCCGGCTGCCCGACGTGCATGAGCGCTCCGACCGCGGCGGACGATTCCAGGCCGGAGTTCATGGTGATGACGGGAATTCCCGAGTCCGCGGCGCTCTTGATGGCGCCGCCGAGGGCGTCCGCGTCCGGCAGCGACACGACGATGCCGTCCGGCTGGGTGGCGGTGGCCGCCTCGATGAGCCGCGCCATGTCGGCCATGTCTCCCGACGGGGCGAAGTTGTACTCGAAGTCCGCTCCGACCGCCTTGGCGGCGTCCTCGCCGCCTTTCTGGACCACGGGCCAGAAAGGATCGGTGCCCTGGGTGTGGGTGACCATGACGAACCTCTCGGCGCTCGCGGTACCGACCGCGAGCAGCGTCGCGAGCAGGGCCGCGACAGAAACGACTGCTTTCTTCATAGGAAGTCTCCGTTGAAGGCATGGTGATGATTGGAAGGTGGGAACATACGCACCATGGGGCCGCAGGGCAACGCATCGGCTCCGTGCGCCGGGCCGCCGCCCGGTTCGAGCGGGTGCTCCCGACCCGTCGCCCTGCCCCGTCGTCGCGCCCGCGGCCCGCGGCGCAGGGCGGCCGATCCGGCAATTCGGTCCGCTGCCCGACTTCCTTTCGACTGTACCGGCGGGGCCGCGGGCGATATATTGCGCGGCCTTGTTTCTCCGACCACGAGCCCCTGGAAACCAGGACCTGCCGAAGGGAGCGCCATGAGCTACCAGCACACCAGAATCCCCGAGACCGGCGACAAGATACGGATCGTCGGCGGCCGTCTCACCGTGACCGACCAACCCATCCTCGGCTTCGTCGAAGGGGACGGAATCGGTCCCGACATCACCCGTGCGTGCCTTCGGATCTGGGATGCGGCGGTCGACCGGGCGTACGGAGGCCGGCGCAAGGTTCACTGGGCGGAAATCTACATGGGCGAGAAGGCGGCCGGTCTCTTCGACGGCGACTACTTCCCGCAGGAGTCCCGCGATGCGCTCCCCGACCTCGTCGTCTCCATCAAGGGGCCGCTCACGACTCCCGTCGGCGGCGGCTTCCGGTCCCTCAACGTGGGTCTGCGGCAGGTTCTCGATCTCTATGCCTGCGTGCGGCCGGTGCGTTACTACGCGGGGGTGCCGTCGCCGCTGCGGCGGCCCCAGGACGTCGACGTGGTCATCTTCCGGGAGAACACCGAGGACGTCTACGCGGGCATCGAGTACGAGGCGGGAACCGCCGAGAACGAGAAGCTCGCCCGATTCCTGCGCGACGACATGGGAGCCAGCTTCTTCGAGGGCGCGGGCCTCGGCGTCAAGCCGATCAGCCCCTTCGGCACCAACCGTCTGGTCCGCAAGGCCATCCAGCACGCCATCGAGCACGGCCGCAAGAGCGTCACCCTCGTCCACAAGGGGAACATCATGAAGTTCACCGAGGGGGCGTTCCGCAACTGGGGCTACGAGCTCGCGCGCACCGAGTTCGGGGAGCGCACGATCACCGAAGACGAGCTCTGGGAGAAGCACGACGGCCGCCAGCCCGACGGCAAGATCGTCATCAAGGATCGTATCGCCGACATCATGTTCCAGATGATGCTGCTTCGGCCGGCGGAGTTCGACGTGATCGCGACCTCGAACCTCAACGGCGACTACCTGTCCGATGCGGTCGCGGCGGAGGTCGGTGGGGTCGGCATCGCGCCGGGCGCCAACATGGCGGACCATGTGGCCGTGTTCGAGGCGACCCACGGCACCGCCCCGAAGTACGCGAATCAGGACAAGGTCAACCCCGGCTCCCTCCTGTTCAGCGGGGTCATGATGTTCGATTACATCGGCTGGCCGGAGGTCGGGCGGACGATCACGGCCGCCTACGAGAAGACCGTCGCCCGGAAGGTCGTGACCTACGACTTCGCGCGCCAGACCGAAGGTGCGACCGAGGTCTCCACCAGTGGGTTCGCGGGTGCCATTATCGACAACATGTAGGGGGCATCCTGCCCGGCCGGCCGGGGCGGCCGCCGCGGCCGCGGGGTCGGGCGAACCGCGGGCCGCCGGCCGGGTGGCCAGGGCCGGCGGACTCCCGAGAGAACGGCGGGCGGGACGAGGCCCCCAAGCGAAGCGATTGCGGGTGCGGGGGTGCGGAGGATACGATCCGGGTACGGAAAGCTGTCGAGAAGGGTGGATTCGATGCCGACGCGCGACCCGTCGACGCCTCGGGACGCGGCCCGCGTCCTCACGGCCGGCCTTCTCGCGGCGGTGCTGGCAGCGGGGGGGTCCGGAGCGCACTCGGCGGCGCGGGAGCCGGGCGACCCGCTGGAGTCGGTCAACCGGTTGTCGCATCGCGCCGGACTCTTTCTGGACAAGGTGGTGCTCGGCCCGGTCTCACGGGCATACGTGCGCGTGACCCCGGCGTTCGCCCGGACCGGGGTAACGAACTTCCTCGACAACCTCACCTATCCCAACGTGATCCTCAACGACTTCCTGCAGGGCAAGATCGACCAGGGGTTGCAGGACTCGGTGCGGTTCGTGGTCAACACGACGTTCGGCCTCGCCGGGCTCATCGACTTCGCCTCCAGCCTGGGGCTCGAGCGCCACGACGAGGATCTCGGTCAGACCCTCGCCGTATGGGGTGTTCAGGAGATTGCCTATCTGGATCTGCCCGGCCTCGGGCCGAGCTCGGTGCGCGACATCGGCGGCATGCCGCTGGCATGGCAGACGAGCCTCATTGCACTCGCCGATATCTCCGGTCTTGGCATTCCGGTAGCGATCCTGGGCGCGGTGAACGCCCGGGCGAACGCGAACGAAATGATTGCTTTCCGGGATCGGGTCGCGCTCGACACCTACGTATTCACCCGGGAGGCCTACCGGCGGCGGCGCAGCCACCTGATTTCGGACGGCGAGGCGCCGGAAGACGATGACGACCTCTACTCCGCGCGGAGCCATCGTCAGGAGTACCTGCTGTCGCTTCTGGACCACCCGGGCCGGCTGGGGTCCGATCGGGGGCGGTTCGATCGCTCCCCCCGCTGATCGCGCGGGCGCCCGGTGACCATTGACCCTGCCTCGCTCGATCGCTTGGTCGGGCGCCTGGAAGCGCTCGCCGAACGCGCCGAGGCCCTCCTTCCGTCCCCGCCCCTCTCCGCGGATCTCGGAGCCGCCGTCGCGTTCCGCTGGCGAGCCACCCTGGCCGGCGGCCGTTTCCAGCCCGTGTTTCGCCCGCACCGCATTTCGCTGTCCGATCTGCGCGGAATCGATCGGCAGAAGCAGGCCCTCGATCGAAACACGCGCCAGTTCGTCCGCGGGCATCCCGCGAACAACGTACTGCTCTCCGGCTCCCGGGGCACGGGCAAGTCGTCCCTCGTCAAGGCGTTGCTGAACGAGTACGAGGGCAAGGGTCTGCGCCTCGTCGAAGTCGACAAGCACGATCTCGTTTCCCTGCCGGATCTCGTGGAGCCGCTGGAGCCGCGGCCCGAACGGTTCATTCTGTTCTGCGACGATCTCTCCTTCGAGGCCAACGAGCCGGGGTACAAGGCGTTGAAGGCGATCCTGGACGGGTCGGTCAGCGCCGCGCCGGACAACGTGCTCCTCTATGCGACGTCGAACCGCCGCCACCTCATGCCGGAGTACATGCGTGACAACCTCGACGCCCACTACGTGGGGGCCGAGGTCCACCAGTCCGAAGCGGTCGAGGAGAAGGTCTCGCTGAGCGAGCGCTTCGGGCTCTGGCTCTCGTTCCACCCTTTCAACCAGGACGACTACCTCGCGATCGTCCGTCATTGGGTGACCGCATTCGACGGCGCCGGGAACGGCGGCGCGCAAGGCAGCGAGGCGCAATGGGAGCAGGTGCGAGCCCAGGCGCTCCAGTGGGCGCTCAATCGGGGCTCCCGGAGCGGGCGCAGCGCCTACCAGTTCGCCCGGGACTGGGTGGGCCGCAAGGGACTCGGCGAAGCGGGCTGATGCCCTGCGACGCGGTCATCGGGGGTACCGGTCTCGAGTCGTATCCGGGACTCGTGGTCACCGGCGAACGGCGCGCGACGACCGCCTTCGGGGAACCCTCAGCGCCCCTCGTGCTTGGCGAGATCGCCGGGCGAAGTGTCGCGTTCCTGTCCCGCCACGGCCCGGACCACGGGATCGCTCCGCATCGCATCAACTACCGGGCCAACATCCGGGCCCTCCGCGACGCCGGGGTCGAGCGGATCTACGCGGTGGCGGCGGTCGGCGGGATCACGCCCGGGCTCGAGCCGGGCGCCGTCGTCGTTCCGGACCAGATCATCGACTACACGGTCTCCCGGACCGGCACCTTCTTCGAGGAAGGGCGGGTCGTGCACGTCGACATGACCCATCCGTATACGCCGGCGCTGCGGGACCGGCTGCTGCGCGCGGCGGCGGCGGCCGGCGTCGCGGTGCACGACGCAGGGGTCTACGGCGCGACGCAGGGGCCGCGCTTCGAGACCGCGGCGGAGATCGACCGGATGGAGCGCGACGGCTGCGCGGTGGTCGGCATGACCGCGATGCCGGAGGCGGCCCTCGCCCGCGAGCTGGGCATGGAGTACGCCGCCTGCGCCGTCGTGTCCAACGCCGCGGCTGGGCGCGGGCCGGCGGAGATCACGATGGAGGACATCTACGAGAACCTGGAGCGGGGCATGCGGGAGGTTCGCCGGATCCTCTCCGGGGTTCTCACGATGGAACCCGACTGACCCGCGCCCTTCGCGCGCCTTCCGCGGCCGGTGGCGATTCGCCGCGGTTCTTCGTAGCCCGGAGCTCCGGCGAGCGATGCGGGAGCACGGCGGGGAAGCGAGGCGGATCGGGAGTCGGGCGGGGAGCGGGGCGGTGGCAGAGCGTCAATCGAGGCGCTTGACCATGAGGAGCATCCCGAAGAGGGGATGGTCGATGTAATGCAGCCTCCCGGCCCGAAGGCGAAGGCTGCGGGTCAGCCGCACCACGCGCAGGCGCTCGTCTCGCCCGGGTCGTGATTCCGCTTCTTCTCCGGCCCCTTCTCCCGCCGCGGCGCTTCCGGGCGTTTGCGCCGTGGCGTCGGGAGCGGGCACTGCCGCCGCGCCCGCCCGCGCGCCGGCGCCCGCTTCCGGGGAATCCGCGCGCTCGTCCTTGGGCGGCACGGTCCCCGCCGCACCGCGGGCCCGCGTCCGCTGCCGCCAGGCTTCGATGTCTCCGAACGCGAGGTCGGCGTCCACGTGCAGGAACCGGCGCCGCCACACACGGACGGTCCCGTCCACCGCCTCGCCGGGCTCGGCCGTGAATCGATCGTCCGAGACGAGTCCCCGCAAAGTGCCGAGGTGCACTCCGGGGGCTTCGTCGTATGGAAAGCCCGGCTGTCGCCACGCGATGTGCAGGAGCACTCGATAGTCGTTGGAGCGGTCGAGCCGATCCGCTGCCGCCTCGAGGTCGAGCGCCGACGCGGGCAGCGTCCGGAACGCGTGGCGACGTTTCGAGTCGGCTGCTTGATCGGCGGGGGCGAGGCCGGCGAGCAGTTCGACCGTGTTCTCCGCGAGGGGCGGCGGACCCTCTTCGCGCCAGTTGTCCCGGTCCCAGGGCGAATCGCCGCCTTGCGCGAAGAGCACCGCTTCCACGTGGTACCAGGGAGTCGCGGCCGCCGCCGGGTGGGCGGCCGCCAGCCAGGCGAGGCCGGCGACGAGGGCGAGCGGAGCGCCGAAGGGGCTGCGCGCGGGCTTCATGCCGCTTCCCGGCGGGCGCCGAGTTCCGCAACGATGTGATCGATCGCGTCGAGCCGCGCATCCAGGTCGGGCAGCTCCCACCGGACCCGAATCCGGCGTTCCCCGTCGAAACCGAAGCGGCGCGGGTGCGACTGCAACAGGGCCACGACCCGGGCGGGGTCCACGGCCGCGGTCTCGCCGAAGCTCACCCTCCCGCCTGCGCCCCCGAGATCGATCTTGCGGATGCCGAGAGGCGCGGCGCGAAGCTTGCGGGCCGTGATCCGCAACAGGGTCTTCGCCGGCGGGGGAAGCGGTCCGAAGCGGTCGATCATCTCGACCTCGAGCTCCCGCAGTCCGTCCTCGCTCGGTTCACCGGCGATCCGCTTGTACAGGATGAGGCGGGCATGCACGTCGGGAAGATAGTCCTCCGGAATGAGCGCGGGAACGTGCAGGTCGACTTCCGTTCCATGGTCCAGGGGTCGATCGAGAGCGGGGTCTCGTCCGGCGCGGAGATCGACCACCGCCCGCTCCAGCAGTTCGGTGTACAGAGAGTAACCGATCGCCTCGATCTGACCGCTCTGGTCCTCGCCGAGGAGTTCGCCCGCCCCCCGGATCTCGAGATCGTGCATGGCGAGGCTGAAACCGATTCCGAGGTCGTCCAGCGACTCGATCGCGTCCAGCCGCTTCACCGCATCCTGGCTCATCGACCGGCGGTCCGGGGCGAAGAGGTAGGCGTACGCCCGCTGGTGCGAGCGGCCCACCCGGCCGCGGAGCTGATGGAGCTGGGCCAGGCCGAACCGGTCGGCCCGGTTGATGATGATGGTGTTCGCGGTCGGCACGTCGATCCCGGTCTCGATGATGGTGGTGCACACGAGGACGTTGAATCGACGGTGGTAGAAGTCGAGCATCGCCTGCTCGAGATCGCGTTCGCGCATCTGTCCGTGCGCTACCCGGAGCTCGGCCTCCGGCACGATGGCCTCGACCTTGTCGGCGATCTCGTCGATGTCCTCCACCCGATTGTGCACGAAGTAGACCTGGCCACCGCGCCGGATCTCGCGCAGGATCGATTCGCGGATGACCTCGGGCCGCCACTGTCCGACGAAGGTGCGGATCGACAGCCGCCGCTCCGGCGGGGTGGCGATGAGCGAGAGGTCGCGCAGCGACGAGAGCGCCATGTTCAGGGTGCGCGGGATCGGGGTCGCGGTAAGGGTCAGCACGTCGACCTCGGTACGCAGGGCCTTGAGCCGTTCCTTCTGCCGTACGCCGAAGCGGTGTTCCTCATCGACGATCACCAGGCCGAGCCGCTTGAAGTCCACGTCGTCCTGCAGCAGGCGGTGGGTTCCGATGACGATGTCGATCCGTCCCTCGCGGAGCTCGCGGGTGATCTCCTCGCGGTGGCGGCGCGACCGGAACCGCGACAACTGCTCCATGCGCACCGGCCACTCGGCGAAGCGATCGGTGAATGTATGGTAGTGCTGCTGCGCGAGCAGGGTGGTGGGAACCAGGAGCGCGACCTGCCATCCCTCCACGGCCGCCGCGAACGCCGCCCGCATTGCGACCTCCGTCTTGCCGAACCCCACGTCTCCGCACACGAGGCGGTCCATCGGGCGGTCGCTGCGAAGGTCGTCGAGCGTCGCCTCGATTGCGGCCGCCTGGTCGGGGGTCTCTTCGAAAGGGAAGCCTTCGGCGAATGCGGCGTACTGCCCTTCGTCGAATGCGATCACGTTGCCGGTCCGCGCCGCGCGCCGCGCCTGAATCTCGAGGAGCTCGGCCGCGACGTCGCGCACCCGTTCGGCCGCTGCCTTGCGCGCTTTCTGCCACTGCTGGCTGCCGAGCTTGTGCAGGGGAGGATTCTCGGCGCCGGCGTAGCGCGATACGAGATGCAGAGAGAGGACCGGGACGTAGAGCTGGTCGCGGTCCGCGTACTCGATGTTCAGGAACTCGCCGGTGATCCCGGCCGCGGTCAGGGTGACGAGGCTGCGGTAGCGCCCGACCCCGTACCGCTCGTGCACCACCGGGTCCCCGGGCTGCAGCTCGGTGAGATCCCGGATCACGCTCTCCGCGTCGCGGGTCCGTGCCCGCCGGCGCCGGGCCGAGGCCCGGCGGCCGAACAGGAGAGCTTCGGGCAGGATCGCGACGGCGGGGTCGTCGAGGATCGTCCCGCGCTCGACTTCGGAAAGGACGATTCCGAACCGCGGCGCCGCCGGATCGTCCAGGAACCCGGACCAGTCGGCGACCCGCTGCGGGCGCAACTCGTGACGCCGCAGGGTCTCCACGAGAGTCTCAAGCCGGCCCGGGGATTCGACGAGGAGCAGGATCCGGCCCGAAAAACGCCCGAGGAACTGCTTGAAGAGGGCGAATGGGTCGGACGCGCGCGGATCGGCGGGCAGGGCGGGAGCGTTTGCGGTTCCGAACCCGGCCCGCCCGCGGGCCCGTGCCCGGTCCCCGGTGCGCGGCGGGATCCGTTCGTGCGTCGCCTCCGGGAGGGGTGGGCGGGCGCCTGGCGCGCGTGAGTCCGCGAGGGGGTCTGTGCCGGCATGCGGGCCGGCGGCTTGCGGCTCGTCGCGAATCGTCGCCCGGGGGTACGCGGCGAGGACCCTCCCAAGCTCGTCCGGAGCCACGAAGATCTCTCGCGGAGTCAGGACGGGACGCTCGGCGTCATGCCGCCGCTGCTCGTAACGCTCGGCGGTGTCCCCCCAGAAAGCGCTGGCCTGATCGCGCACTCCGGGCAACTCGATGACGAGGGTGGAGTCGGGCAGGTAATCGAACAGGGTGCCGGTCCGGTCGAAGAACAACGGCAACCAGTACTCGATCCCGGCCGGAGAGAACCCTTCGCTCACGTCCCGGTAGACCGGGCAGGCGTTCGGGTTGCCCTCGAACCGGGCGCGCCATGCCGCCCGGAAGCGTCCGATCGCCTCCGGATCGAGCGGAAACTCCCGGGCGGGAAGCAGCCGGATCGACTCGGCCCGGTCGAGCGAGCGCTGCGACTCGGGTTCGAACGTGCGGATCGTCTCGACCTCCGCGTCGAAGAGATCGATGCGATACGGCCGCTCGGCCCCGGTCGGGAACAGATCCAGGAGCGAGCCCCGCACCGCGAATTCACCGTGCTCCATCACCTGGCTCACGCAGCGGTAGCCTCCAAGCTCGAGCCGTCGCCGCGCCGCGTCGAGATCGAGCCGATCGCCGGCGGAAAGCAGGAGGCTGTTGCCTTCCACGAACCCCCGGGGGGCGACCCGGCCCATGAGGGTGGCGGCGGTGGCGACGAGTATCCCGCCGCTTGCGCTCGGCAGCGCGTACAGGGTGGCAAGGCGCTCGGAGACGATGTCCTGGTGGGGGGAGAGGGCGTCGTAGGGGAGGGTCTCCCAGTCCGGAAGGAGAAGCGGAACGTCCGGACCGCCCGGCCGCGAGGGGGACGTCCGCGGTTCGCCGGCGGCAGCCCCAAGGGGGGCGGCGGCGCGAGCCGCCGGCTCGCCGCTGCCCGCGAAGAACGCAATCTCGGTGCGCAGCGCGTCCGCGGTTGCGGCGTCGGGGGCGGCGACGAGGATCAGGCCGGGGAACTCTCGAGCCGCCCCCGCGATGGCGAGGGAGCGACTCGATCCCCTGAGCCCTTCCCAATGTACGCGGTCGCCGGAGCGGCGCGGAAGCGGTGGCCGCAACGGGCTCAGTGATTGCACGACGGCGGTACGGCGAGAGGCAGGACCGATTGTCCGGGGCGGATCTTAACCCGGAAAAATCACCAATTTCCTGCTGCGGACGCCAATCTGTCGCTTCGCGCTCCCAAGGTCGCCGTGGTAGCGGGCCGACCTCCCGATCGATCACCGTCGCCGCACGTCGTCACGCCCTCTCGAGCACGATGTTGGACCAGTCGTCGAGCCGCGCGGTCCACCCGGGCAGCACCACGGTGAGCGTATTGTCCTCCTCGATGATCGCCGGCCCCGGCACCTTCCGGGCGGCGGTGAGATCGCCCCGGTCCATCACCTCGGTCCGAACCCAGCCGTGCTCGGGGCCGAAGAAGCACTCGCGCGCGCCGGATGGCTTCCAGCCCTCGACGGTGGCGACCTCCAGCCGGTCCGGCACCTGGGGCGTATCCGAGAGTCCCCGGGCGACGACTCGAACCCCGGTGATCTGGACGTTCTCCTCGTCGGAGCGATAGCCGTACGTCTTCTCGTGCTCGCGGTGGAAGTCCTCCACGAGGCGCGCGAGGCCGGATGCGTCCAACGTCGAGCCCGTACCTGCAAAGGGGAAGGTGACGGTCAGCGCGTAGTCCTGTCCCTCGTAGCGGGTGTCCGCCGACAGCGCGACCTCGCGGCGCGACCGGTCGTAGCCCTCGCGCTCGAGCGTCCCCTCCGCCTCCTCGACGAGGCGCTCGATGACCTCGTCGAGGCGCTCGAAATCGGGCTTGACCGCGCTCGCGTAGTGCGTCCGGACGAGGTGGTGCTCGACCTCGGCGAAGAGCAGACCGAGCGAGCTGAAGAGCCCCGGGAGGGGAGGGATCACCACCTTGTCCATGCCAAGCTCGTCGGCCACGTCCAGCGCCTGCACCGGCCCCATCCCGCCGAAGGCGAACAGGGTGAACCGGCGGGGGTCGCGCCCACGTTCGGTGGAAACGGCGCGAAGCGCACGAATGAGGGCCGAGTTGGCGATGGTCCGAATTCCCCACGCCGCCTTCGCCGCATCGATGCCGAGGGGCTCGGCGATGCGTTCGCGGATCGCGTTCTCCGCGAGGTCGGCCCGGATCTTCAACGCTCCGCCGGCGAGGGATTCGCAATTGGTAAGGCCGAGATACACGTTCGCATCCGTGATCGTCGGCTCGACTCCGCCCGCGTCGTAACAGGCGGGGCCCGGCACCGCCCCCGCGCTGTGCGGCCCTACCTTGAGCGCGCCCGCCGGATCGAACCAGGCGATGCTGCCGCCGCCGGCACCGACTTCGGCGAGATCGATGGACGGGACCCTCAGCAGATAGCCGCTGCCCTTCATCAGGCGGTGGCCGATGCTGACCTCGCCGCCGACCTCGTACTCCGGTGAGCGCGAGATCTCTCCGTCCTCGATGAGGGCCGCCTTGGCCGTGGTCCCGCCCATGTCGAGGGTCATCGCGTCACGGATGCCCATGCGCCGGGCGAGGTGATGCACCCCGGTCACCCCGGCGGCGGGACCGGATTCGATGATGTGGATGGGAAGCTCGCAGGCCGAGTCGATCGGCATCATGCCGCCGCTCGACTGCATGACCATGACCGGCGCCGAGACCCCGACCTCCCTCAGATCGTTCTCCATGGCGCGGGCGTAGCGGGTGACCACCGGCTGGACGTAGGCGTTGATCACGGTTGTGCTGGTGCGCTCGTACTCCTTGATCTCGGGCAGCACCTCGGACGAGATTGATACGAACATACCCGGCGCCATCTCCGCGATGAGGTCGCGGGTGCGCCGTTCGTTGGCGCCGTTGACCCAGGCGTGGAGATAGCAGACCGCAATCGAGTCGACGTTCTCGGCGAGGAGACGCCGCACCGCTTCGCGAACCGCGGACTCGTCGAGGGGAGAGTCCTCACCGGTCCGCGGGTCGACTCGCGATGGCACCTCCCGGCGCAGGTGCCGCGCCACCAGGGGGGCGGGCTTCTCCCAGTGGATGTCGTAGAGCTTGTGCATCCGCATGCGACGGATCTCGAGAACGTCGCGGAAGCCCTCGGTGGTGATGAGTCCGGTGGCCGCGCCGGTGCGGGTGATGATGGCATTGGTGGCCACCGTCGCCCCGTGGGTGAAGGACCGGACCGCCGAGGCCGCCACCCCGTTCTCGGCCAGAGACTCGGCCACGCCCTGCCGGATGGCGGCATTGAAGTGCGGCGGCGAGGAGAGGACCTTCTTCGGCACCGCCCGGCCCCCGGGGAACATCAGCACGATGTCGGTGAAGGTGCCGCCGACGTCGACACCGACCCTGTACCGGGCGCGCAATTTATCCATGACTATATGTATTCATTTACCTGATTACATACAAAGCTCAGGTTCGGACCACCGCATTCCCGGGAGTGCGGGCATCCTTGCCCGCGTGGACCACAGTGGGCCTTCGGCCGTCCGCAGGCTGGAAGCCCATCTCGCAGGAGGCCCGCGACCTCGTGACGCCTGCGGGAACGGGCTGAGGATTGTGCGTAATCAGGTTCATTCATGTGATTGTATCCGACCATTCGCGCATTCCGTGCACTCCATGGCGCCACCACCATCGTGCTTGCGCCGCTCAAGCTTCGGATCGCAGGATCGCCCCGTTGGAATCGAAGAGATGCGCCTCGGTCAAGTCGAGATAGAGTGGCCGCTGCTCGCCGATGGTGAACTGCGCCGCCCCTCCGACCCGAGCGACGAGCTGCTTTTCGATTCCGGGAAGTTGCGCGAACACGATGGTCTCGGCGCCCAATGACTCGATGCGGAAGATCTCGGCCTCGATCACCGCCGCGTCGGCGCCCGGGAGCGGCGACTCCGCGACGTGCTCCGGACGGATTCCGAAGACGACAGGCGTGCCGGCACGCAGCGGAGGCGATCGGGCGGGATGCATCCGGACTGCCGTGTCGCCGAACTTGAGCGTGCGACCATCGGACTCGTCCGTTGCGACGGCTTCCACCAGGTTCATTGGCGGATTGCCCAGGAACCCGGCAACGAACGTGTTCTCGGGATGATGGTATACCTCGAGCGGCGATCCCACCTGTACGACCTTGCCGCTGTTCATGATGCAGATCCGGTGCCCCATGGTCATGGCTTCGACCTGATCGTGCGTGACATAGATCATGGTCGCGCCGAGCCGGCGGTGCAGGGCGGTGATTTCGCCTCGCGTCGACACCCGAAGACTCGCATCCAGGTTCGACAGCGGCTCGTCGAACAGGAAGACCTTCGGATTCCGGACGATGGCGCGCCCGAGGGCCACGCGCTGGCGTTGACCCCCGGAGAGCGCGTGGGGCTTTCGCACCAGGAGCTCGGATAGTCCGAGGGTATCCGCTACCGATGCGACGCGCTGTTCGATCTCGTCGCGGCCGACCGCGCGCCGTTTCAGCCCGAACGCCAGGTTTTGCTTCACCGTCATGTGCGGGTAGAGCGCATACGACTGAAACACCATGGCGATGTCCCGACTCTTTGCAGGCACGTCGTTCACCACTGCGCCATCGATCGACAGCGTGCCCGACGAGATCGACTCGAGGCCGGCAATCATGCGCAGGGTCGTGGTCTTGCCGCAGCCCGAGGGACCGAGCAGGACCATGAACTCGCCGTGCTCGACCCGCAGCGACACCGCGTCCGCGGCCGGTGCATGCCCGCGTTCGAAGACTTTCGTCAACCGGTCCAGCCGCACCACCGCCATGGCAACCTCCTACTTGACCGCTCCGGCCGTCATGCCCTGGATCAGGCGCTCGGAGAAGAAAGCGTAAACGACGACCACGGGAATGATCGCAATCATGAGACCGGTAGCGATCATGCCGACGTCCTCCTGGGTATCGCCGATGAAGCGTTGGATCCCGAGCGGCAACGTCCGGTTCGACTCCTCCGTGATGAGCACGACGGCGTAGAGAAACTCGTTCCAGAGCAGAATGAAGTTCAGGATGATGGTCGTGGCGACGGCCGGCATCGCGATCGGCAGGCTGACCCGCCAGAAGATCTCCAGCTCCGAATAGCCGTCCATGCGAGCGGCATCGAAGAGGTCGGAAGGGATCCGGGCAAAAAAGCTCTCCAGGATGTAGATGGTGAGGGGAAGCTGAATCGCGACGTAAACGAGGGTCAGCCCGACCTTGGTGTTGTAGAGCCCATAGTCGACGAGGATCTGGAACAGCGAGATGATGGTGATCTGCGGGGGGAAGATGATGGTCGAGAACAGGACGAAATAGATCACGCGGTTGAGGCGGAACGGGTAGCGGGCCAGGCAATGGGCCGCCATCGCTCCGATCAGCGTCAGAATCACGACGGCGGACAGCACGATCTGCGTCGAGTTGGTGAAGTAGACGCCGTAGTTGGAGTTGAACCAGGCTTCCGGGAATTTCTCCCAGTGCACGGGGTCGGGAAAGGCGAAGTGACTGAGGTGGATCTCGGTGGTGGTGCGGAGCGACATCATTGCCGTCCAGACGAACGGGCCGGCCGCGAAGGCCGTGTACAGGCTGAGGGCAACCAGCAGCAGGGAACGTCCGACGAGCCGCATCCGCCAGCCTCAGTACTCGAGCTTGCCGCGCAGACGAAACATCCAGGTCAGGCCGAGGACGGCGGCCAGCACGATGACGAACCAGACCGCCGCAATGGTCGAGGGATAGCCGAGATCGAAAGTCGTCCACTCGAACGCGCGCTTGTAGACATAGGTGGAGACGGTCTCCGTCGCCCAGAGTGGGTTGCCCTTGGTGGTGATCCAGACCAGGTCGAAAATCTTCATCTTGCCGATCAGGGAAAGCACGATCAGATTGAGGAACGTCGCCCGGATCATGGGGAGGATGACGAAGAAGAGCTTGCCGACCCAACCGCAGTTGTCGAGGTCAGCCGCTTCGATGACCTCTCGCGGCAGGGAATGGATCGCCGCCAACAGCACGACCATGTTGAAACCGACCCACATCCAGCTCGTCACGAAGATGAGCGAAGGAAGCGCGGTTGCCGGGTCGCCGAGCCACGGTCGCGCCAGGGCGTCCAGGCCTATCGCCCGCAACCCGACGTTTATGGGTCCCCAGTCGTAGTTGAAAATCCAGAGCCAGAGGATTCCCACGACGACATAGGACATCAGCACCGGTGTGAACCAGGCGACGCGGAAGAAGCGTCCGCCGGGGATCCTGGCGTAGAGCGCCAGCGCCAGCAACAGCGCCACCGATACCTCAATCAGGGGAGAAACACAGGCCCAGGTAATGGTGTTCGTTACCGCTCGCCAGAAGATGTCGTCCTTGGCGAGCTCTGCATAGTTGGCGAGGCCGATATATTCGTCGCCACGAGGAAGAACCTTGTGGAAGCTGTTCCAGATCGTACGCACCGCAGGATAGGCGGTAAAGGCCACATATACCGTCACCGCCGGCAGCAGGAAAGCAACGATGCTGCCCCAGGGTGACTTCAGCCGGCTGTTGGAAGACTCGTCAACGCGAGAGGCGGCCATCGCTCAACGGCTTTCCTGACTACGTACAAAGCTCTGGTTGGGACCACCGCATTCCTGGGATCGCGGGCATCCTTGCCCGCGTGGACCACGGCGGCCCTTCGGCCGTCCGCGGGCTGGAAGCCCGCGCTCCAAGGAGGCCCGCGACCCCGGGAAGCCGCGGGACCAGGCTGAGGATGGTGCGTAATCAGGACCGCCTTTGCGGCGCGACGGGAACGATAGGCCGCCTGCAAGGGCGTGAAAGCCCGAAATTGTTGTCGTCGCGTTCGAGTCCGCATGGCCGGTCCGCACCTGGCAAGCCAATGTCATGGTTGCGTGGCTTGCCAGATGCGGCTGCGGGACCGGTTGTGCCTGTCCGAAAAAGGTCCCGGGACGTCGAAGAGCCGGCCTCAGTATGCGCCCTTCATCTGCTCGACCGCATCTTCGACACTGATGTTTCCGGCCGGAAAGGCGTTGTTGATGACCTGGATGAAGACCTCCTTCGCCTTGCCCTGCATCACCTGAATGGGAATGCCAAAAAAGAATTTCGAACCGGCGTTGGTTCGCGCAATCATCTGGAAGTAATCGGCGGCCTGACTACGACTGATCTTCGACGGGTCGGAGACGATGCCCGTCTGCACCATTACATTGTCGAGCCAGCGGTTGCCGACTTCCGGCGACAGAAACGAATTGAAGAAGGCGAGGACCGCTTCGGGGTGCTTGGTGTCCGCGTTGCCGACATAGCCGCCCCCGACGGCGATGGTCCGACACTCGTTGCATGCAGCGCCGGGTACGGCCGGAAACTGCATGATGCCGAGCGGAAAGTCCGGGGCCTGTCCACCCTTGTTGGGCGGATTGAACGCGCGCGAGGTGTACCAGCTTCCATTCAGGAACATGAGCGAACCCGGTTTGGTATGGAAGTAGATATGTGCTTCCGCCAGCTTCAGCGTCGTGAACGTATTCGGCAACAGGCCAGCGTCAATCAGGCCCCTCACCCAATTGAGCGTATCGAGGACGCGTTGATCGTCCCATGGCAACTGACCCCTGAGGAGGTTGCCGTAGTCGGATGCACCAAGCATCTTCAGCAATGCCTCGTGCGTGACGTGCGCGCCGGGATAGGGACGGTCGCCGACCCCGAGCGACATGGGGGTGATTCCCGCGGCCTTGGCCTTCTTGACCATGTCAAGAAAAGCCGCAGGCGAAAACTGAAGCGATTCGGGCACCTCGATTCCGAGGTCGGCCATCATCTCCGTATTGTAGTAGAGCTCGACCGTCCAGGCTTCCAATGGCAGGCCATAGGATTTGCCATCATGCGTCCAAGCCGCCTTCGCCCAGCCCTCCACGCTACCCCATTCCAGGTCGGACAGATCGAGCAGGAAGTCGTTTTCTATGTACTCGACCTGATCGGGCTCGGCGTAGAAGATGTCGGGAGCCTGGCCCGCCCGGAGGGCGGTCTTCAACCCGGCGAAAAGTGCTGTCTTCTCGTACCAGGTCGGTTTGATCTTGATATCCGGGTTCTTTTCCTCGAAGTCCCGGATTGCCGCTTCTACAAACTGGCGTTTCGGCTGTTCCGCAGCCCAGTGGCTCCAGAACGTCAGTTCCTTCACTTCGGCAAACGCCACGTTTGCGGCAGAGCCGACCATCATGATCGACACTGAAACTATTGTCGCAAGGAATTTGGTTCGCATCTCGTCCTCCCCATCAGCCGAGACGGAATATCCGGCCGGAGCCGGATGCCGAACCTGAGATTTCCTCTCAAGCCGGTAGCGGCGAGTCTATAGAGCGCGCGGATCGGCTGTCAACAACGGTTCTTGACGAGCCGGTCCGCCCCCGTCTATCCGCACGGCGTCCGGAGCCGGGATGAAATGGTATCCGTACTCTCGATTTCGCCCCGAAGGCCGCGCCGATTGACAGGGACGCGCGTCGGTCTTTAGCCTCGTCCCGGGGCAGGGCCGCCCATCCGCGGGCAGCTCGACCGGACGCAACGGTGAGCGCACGCCATCTCCGCCCGCCGGGTGGAGCTGGAGGAGATCGAGAGAGGACGATGTATCGAGATTTCGACCCGACCCGCCTGGAGGTCATCCGGAACGCGCTCGAAGGGGTTGCCACTACCATTCCGGCCTCCGGCTGACGCCGTCCGGACGCCCCCAACGGAGCCGACATGACCCGCCCCAGCCCCCGCCCCAGCGATCCGACGCCCAGCGCCAGCCCCCGGACCGGCCCCAGCGATCCGACGCCCAGCGCCAGCCCCCGGACCGGCCCCAGCGATCCGACGCAACTCGAGGTCGTCTACAACTCGCTCTCCGGCATCTCGGACGCGATGGCGGTCACCCTGGTGCGCACCTCGCGTTCGTCCATCGTGCGGCTCGGCTACGACTTCTCGACCGGGCTGCTGAGTCCCGACGGCGAGCTCGTCGGTCAGGGCCTTTGCCAGCCGATTCACATGGGCGGAATGCCGCCCGCGCTGAAGGCCTGTGTCGAGCACTACGAGGGCCGGATCTTTCCCGGTGACATCCTCATCAACAACGACCCCTACGAAGGGGGCAGCCACCTCCCCGACATCTTCATGTTCAAGCCCGTCTTCGCGGGCGAGACGCTGCTCGCCTATGCCTGCGCGATGAGCCATCACACCGATGTCGGCGGCCGGGTGGCCGGGGGCAACTCGAGCGACTGCACGGAGATCTACCAGGAGGGGTTGCGCATTCCACCGCTCAAGCTCTACGAGCGC
The DNA here is from genome assembly GCA_965223775.1 of Gammaproteobacteria bacterium. Classification (GTDB taxonomy): domain Bacteria; phylum Pseudomonadota; class Gammaproteobacteria; order HK1; family HK1; genus JAJDXW01. The sequence goes on from OZ245021.1 coordinate 2,506,935, forward strand.
GGCGAGCCCAACCGGACGCTCTTTCGCATCATCGAGAAGGCGGTGCGGGTTCCGGACAAGGTGCTGGGCGACGTGCGCGGCCAGGTCTCCGCGCTCCGGCTCGCCGAGCAGGGGCTGATGCGGCTGGCCGGTCGTCATGGCGCCGAGCGGTTCCTCGAGCTCCAGGGCGAGGTCCTCGACTACACCGAGAACCTCACCCGGATGCGCATCCGGGAGCTGCCCGACGGGGCCTGGAGCTTCACCGACCACGTGGACGATGACGGATTCGGCTGCGGGCCCATCGCCATCGTCGCCAATCTCGTCAAGGAGGGAGACGAGATCCGGGTCGACTTCACCGGCACCTCCCCGCAGGTGAAGGGGGCGATCAACAATCCCCTCGATTCGACCAAGTCCATGGTCTACGCCGTGACCCGGGCCGTCCTCGGCGGGGAGATCCCCAACACCGGCGGTTATTTCCGGCCCGTCACGGTGACGGCTCCGGAAGGGACCTACGTCAATCCGCGCCCCCCCGCGGCGGTCGCGGCCCGGTTCCTCGGCTGTCTCAGGGTCTCGCACGCGGTATTCGGCGCCTTCGCGGGGATGTTGCCCGACGAGGTGCCCGCCTGCGCCGGCGGCTGCGACGGCAACCTCACCATGGCCGGCTACCGCCACGAGGGGAATGCGCGCAAGCCCTGGGTGCAGGTCGAGGGTAGCTGCGAGATCGCCTCCGGCGCGTCCGCGCGGCACGACGGCATCGACGCGCAAAGCGGGGCGGTATCCAACATCACCAACATCCCCGCGGAGCTGATCGAGGTCGAACACCCGATCCGGATCGAGGAGTATTCGCTCACTTCGGATTCGGAAGGGGCGGGCACCTTCCGCGGCGGGGTCGGGCTGACCCGCCGGTACCGTTTCCTCGCCGACGACACCCTGGTCCAGCTTCGCTCCGATCGCATGGACCACCCGCCCTACGGCCTTTGCGGTGGCGAGGCGGCACGGCCCTCCCGGGTCTCCTTCGCCCGCCGCGGGGGTCCTGACGAGCCGATGCCGTCAAAGCTCATCGTCTCCGCCATGGAGGGCGACACGCTCACGATCCGGATGCCGGGGGGCGGCGGCTGGGGAGATCCCCTGGACCGGGACCCGGGGGCGGTGCTCGCCGACGTGAAGGCCGAGAAGCTCACGCCGAAGCGCGCGGAGGCGATCTACGGCGTCGTGCTGGCCGGGGACGGGTGCCAGGTCGACGGCGCGGCGACCCGCGAGCTCCGCGCGACCCGCCGCCGGAACGCGCAGGAGAGCGCCGAACCCTCGTCCGCCTGAGGAGCGCGCGCCGGCGGGCGCCGCCGGGGGGCGCGGCCACGAGGGGGGCACGCCCAAGCGGCCCCGTGTCCGGCCGCACCATCGGACTCGGGGTCGGCGGGCCGATGTTCAGCGAGGCTGCGCCTGAGACCGACGAGGCATGTAGAGCGCGCATGGGAGCGCGGGCATCCTTGCCCGCGTGGACCACGGCGGGCCTTCGACCGTTCGCGGGCTGGAAGCCCGCGCTCTCAGGCGGCCCGCGACCCCGGGAAGCCGTGGGACCGGGCGGAGGATTGTGCGTAATCAGGAAGATGAGCAGGCCTCAAGGGGGCTACTGGTGGCTCGCGCGGGCCGCGATGGGCCAGACACTCTCCACGACACCGTCTCGCACCCCCACGTAGTGGTCGTGACCCACCACCGTGGGCCCGAAGGCGCGAGGGATGAAAGCCACCTTGTCGCCAATCCGCAGCGCCCGGCCCTCCCCCTCGAGGTCCAGGACGCCGTGCTCCGAATTGAGCCGGTTGACGGTGACGCCCCCGCGGTCGGTGGCCGGCATGCCCCCGTCGGCGGCCCGGCCCATGGCCTTGTACCCGCAATCGACGACCGCGCGGTCCGGCGCGGAGCGGCTGATCACGGTGGTGAGCACCTTCAAGGCGAGCCGGAATGGCTGGTCGGGCATGCTTTCCACGAAGGCGTGGTCCCAGAACACGTACGTCCCCGGATCGATCTCGGTGATTCCGTCCATGGCCCCCGCGATGTCCCAGGTCGTGCTCGAGCCGGCGCCGCAGATTTCCACTTCGATCCCCGCGCGCTCCACGTCCTCGCGACAATCGAGGAGGCGCTGGATCCGCTCGCGAACCTTCTCCTCGCGAAGCACGGGATCCGTGATGACCATGGAGCCCTCGTGGGAGGAGAGGCCGGCGAAGCGCAGGCGATTGTCCTTCTCGATGGATTGCACGAGCTTCACCGCCTCCGGACCGGGAACGAGTCCGGTGCGGTTGAGGCCGATTTCCACTTCGACGAGCACGTCGAGGGTGAGACCGTGGGCGGCCGCCGCACCGGCCAGGTCCGAGACGTGCCGTGGATCATCTACGAGGGCAATGACATGAGCATTCTTGGCGAGGTTCATCAGGCGCTCTATCTTGACCTTGCCCACCACCTGCTCGATCAGGCGGATGTGCCGGGCCCCGGCCGCGACCATGACCTCCGCCTCGCTCACCTTCGCGCAGCAAAGACCGAACGGAACCGCACCGTCCGTCGTCATCTGCCGCTGGGCGATGGCCGGGCACTTGTGGCCCTTGGTGACGCTGCGCACCCTGGCCGGCCGGTCGCGGAAGAAGCGGTGGAGGGTCTCGATGTTGTGCTCCATGGCCGGCAGATCGATGACGAGCTGCGGCGTCTCCAGGTCCTCGTACGCGGTACCGGGCGGGGGAAGAAAGTTCGTCATCGTCTTGCTCCACGGTGAGGTCGGGACGGGCTCGACCGGGTCATTGCGCCGTAGCTGCGCGCGTTACCAATCCGCGCATGTCGTCGCAGGCATCCAGGGCGTGAAGGGCATCCAACGCAGCCTCGACCTTTTCCGCCGGAATGCCCCCGCGGGGAGCAAGGGTCCGATACTTGTCCTCGATCTCGGCCCACGTGAAACCGCGGGCCGGAGTTCCCGGCGCATCTTCGACCGCGTGGCGGGACCTGCCACCGCCCGCCCAGCGCACGGTAACGGTGGCACCGCCGGGGTACTCGGACGGAGGTCGGTCGGGATCGACGGTGACGGCCACCTTGTCCTGAAGAGGCCAGGTTCCGGGATCCGCGATGCGCTCGGGGTCAAGAAGGTCGCTCCATTCGACCCGGTCGACGAGCGCGGCCCGCGCCACGAAATAGGGAATGCTGTGGCTGGCGGTTGCCACGTTCTCAGGCCGGCGGATGGCATAGGCGGTTTTCCATTCCGGGCCGGCCACGGTGACGTCGACGATTGTCCGGGGGTCGGCCGGACCCTGCCGGAATGCCGCCAGCGCCGCTTCGACCGCAGTGTGGATGCCGTGGCTTCCGGGCATGAACTTGGGAGAAAAGTCGGTCTCGATCTCCCAGCTCTCGCCGAGTCCCCGGAGGATCGACGATGGATCCGATCCCGTGCCGAAGACGCGGCAGTAGCCCTCGTTGTCCTCGAGCACGGTTTCCAGGCCGGTATATCCACACGCCGCAGCCATGGCCGCATGAATTCCGAGCAGGGCCGCCGTCCCCGCGTGGTACTCCCGCGCGGGGCTCTTCCTCGAACCGGCCAATCCGCCGGCCGAAGTGGCGGCCAGGGCGATGGCGTGGGTCATCGGCCCTTCTTCGAGGGCCAGCAGCTTCGCCGCGGCAACGGCCGCCCCGAAGATGGTCACGATGGAGTTGTGCAGGCCACGGCGGTGCATGTAGCCGGGCGACACCGCTTTGCCGATGCGCCCGGCCGCCTCGTAGCCGAGGGCAACGGCGGAAATGAACCCGGCGCCGCCGATGCCGCCTCGCTCGGCGAGCGCCGCGGCAGTTGGAACGCAGACCCCGCAGAGGTGCGCGATCGTGCCCAGATGGCTTTCATCGAAGGCCATCGCATCGGCCATGACGGCGTTTGCGCGCGCCGCATCGGCGACCGATGCGGTGGCGGCGGCGCGGCCCCACAGGGTGGCCTCGCCGCCGCTGCCGCTCGCCAGACGTCGAACGATGTGAACGGAAGGTGACTCGTCACCGGCCAGCGCGCTGGCAAGGGTGTCGGCGACGGCCATCTTCGTTCGCTCGACCACGCCAGGGGGCAACGCCTCGAACCCGGTTGCCGAGAGAAAGGCCGCGAGGCGCCCGGCGACCGAACCGCTCATTGCATCATCTGAGCCGGCAACCACAGGACGAGTTCGGGAAACGCAATAATCAGGCCCATCATGACCAGCATCATCGCCAGGAACGGAAGAGACCCCAGCATGACGTCCGACATCGGGCCTTGGGTCAGGCGCACGCCCTGGATGACGAATAGGTTGAGGCCCACGGGGGGCGTGATGAGAGCGGCCTCCATCAGCAGAACCAGCAGTACTCCGAACCATACCGGGTCATAGCCGAGCGATATCACCACCGGGAAGATCACCGGGATGGTGGTGATGATCATCGGCAACGACTCCATGAACATGCCCAGGAACAGGTAGAAGAGAGCGATGAGGAGGAGTATGCCGAGCGGCGCCAGAGGCGCTGCCGCGACCAGCGAGGCGAGCGCCCGCGGAACCCCCAGCAACGTGATGACGAAATTGAAGATCAAGGTGCCCATCAGGATCAGCATGACCATGGCGAGGGTGCGTGCGGTCGACATGAGCGCTTGGTACAGCATCACTCGGTTGAGGCGCCGGTGGCCCGCCGCAACGATGAGCGCGGCGACCACCCCCAACGCGGCCGACTCCGAGGGCGTGGCGACACCCAGGTAAAGGGACCCCAGCACAAAGAACACGACGAACAGCACCGGAAGAATGTAGACGAGGGCGAAGACCCTCTCCCGCAACGGCACGGTCGCCCTCGCGCGGCCGGCAATCTCGGGGCGGGCGATCGCTGCACCGCCGATGAATGCCATGAACAGGCCGGCCAGGCAGATGCCCGGAACGATTCCGCCGATGAACAACTGCCCAATCGAGGTGTCGGTGAGCAGGCCGTACATGATCAGCGCCATGCTGGGGGGAATGAGGATGCCGAGGGTTCCCCCTGCCGCGAGCGATCCCAGGACCAGGCGCTCGTTGTAGCGTTGCTGGCGAAATGCCGGCAGCGCTACGGTGCCAATCGTGGCGCCGGTGGCGACGCTGGAACCCGAGACCGAGGCGAAGACGGCGCAGCTCGCGATGTTGGTGTGCAGCAGGCCGCCGGGCAGCACCTGGAACCATTGGTCGAGCGCCCAGTACAGTCGGTTGGTGACCCCGCTGCGCACGAGAATCTCCCCCATGAGGATGAACAGGGGGAGCGCCACCATCACGAAGCTTCGCATCATCGGCCACACCACGATGCCCGCCTCGAGGTAGTCGGCGTGGCCACTGAAGAAATGCGCGACGAAGACGGCCAGCGCGGCCATGATCACGCCGACGTAGATGCCAAGAGCAAGCAGCAGCAGCATCAGGCCGAAGCTGACGAGGAGGATGACGCCGAGGTCTTCCATGGATTCGGAGCTACGTTTTCTCCACCGGGTCCTCGGCCGCACTGCGCGAAGAGAAGAGCTCCCCTCCCCATTCGCCGGGGTCAGGCCCGTGCCGGGTCGCTACCGATTCGTGACGTCCCTTCAGGAGTTCGAAGAATGCCGACGCCCAGGTCAGGCATGCGTAGAGGGCAAACAACGAAAACCCGATGGCCCAGGCCGCCTGGGGCCAGGCGAGGGGCGTGGAAAGCTCGCTCGGCGTCATGGCGCCGCGCTCGGCACTCACCATGACCACGCTCCACGAGCGCCAGGCGATGAAGACGGCGAAAGAGGCGATGAGGGTGAGAGCGATGACGTTGAGCGCGCCCCGCCACGCGACGGGAAAGCGTCGATAGACCAGATCGATTCGAATATGGCCCTTGGCCTTGAGCCCCCAGGCCATGACCCAGGCCGAAGCCACCGCCACCGAGAACCCCCCGATCTCGTCGATGGCCGGTGGTATGGGGCCTCCGAGCTTGCGCGAGATGACGGTCCAGGAAATCAGGAAAGAGAGAAGCAGGAGGAGGATCCCGGCCAGCAACGCGGCACCGGTGATGCCCCGGTCGACGACGCGAAACGCGCTCTCGATCAGCTTACCCATCGGGAGTCACTACCCTCACCGGGCAGGAAGGGGCCCGGCCCAAACGGACCGGGGCCCCTTGCCGAACGGCGCCGGATCTCTGGCTATCGGTGGAGCCGATGGCCCGTGCACCCGGCTGGCGGTTACGGAGCGGACACGCCGGAAATCGGTGCAATTGCCGCGTTGTATTTCGAGCCGCACCCCTTGCATCGAGTGAGCCAGTCCGCGAGGCTGATCTCCTTCAGTCCGTCGCGCGTTCTCGCCAGGTCTTCGTCGGCCGGGTCCACGCGCTTCATGTTGCCGGGGGGGCCATACGGACACTCGCCGGCGCCCGTGTTGCAGGTGACTCCGTCCTGGTCCCATTGGCCCTGCCGCGCCCATAGATCCCGGCCCATCTCTGCAAAGTTGGCGGCGAGAAACTCCTGTACGTCCTCTGGCAGCTCGTTCCAGCTCTCCAGGTTGACGCCGGTGAAGTTGACTCCCCACTGGACCGGCAGTACGAAGAGGGAATCGGTGACTTCCCACCACTTCTGCGTATAGCCGGAAATGATGCCCGTGATTGCGCAGTCGGTGACGTTGCGCTCGAGCGCGGTGTAGACCTCCGCAAAACCGATGTCCAACGGCTCGGCGCCGATCGAGCGGAGCCACTTCTGAATCGTGGCCCCCGCACCGCGAACCTTCTTTCCGTTGATGTCGGAAATACCGGCCACGTCGCCCTTGCAGTAGAACACCTGCGCGCCGAACGGCCACATCGCGAGGAGCTTGATGCCCTTGGACTCGAGCTCCTCGTTGATGGTCGGCATCGCCATCTCGCCCACACTCCGGGCACTTTCGAGGTCAGGAGATTGAAGGGCCAGATCGGCCATTTCAATGATGGGGAACTCGCCCGAAAGCTGCTGCGCGCCGATCTTGGAGACATCGATGCTCCCTCGTTCCAACAGGCGGCCGATCTGGGCGCCGGTGACGGCGAGTTCGGACACCGTCAACATCTCGAAGGTGACGCGGCCGTTGCTGCGCTCGGGAATGATCGTGTTGCCCCACTCCAGCATTACCTTGTGCTGGCGTTGCTGGGGGGTGTCGCCGCCGACCCATTTGAGCTTGACCGCGGGTCCCGGTCCGAGAGTCGGGGTTTCGGCCATGGCGCCCTGCACGAGGAGAGCGCTGGCAACGACCGCGCTGAAGACGAGCGACCGTTTTGAGGAAATCGGATGGAAAATGGCCATGATGACCTCCCGTTGAATGTCTGATTGGCTTGTCGAGTGCTTCGATACTCGTTCAACCTCGCTGTGTGACCTGGAGCTCCCTGTCGGCCAGAACCCTCTGATGGGCCCGAGTTACGGCCCGGACCATATCAACGGGGCTCTCGCGGAGTCAACGATCCGATTCAGCACCGAGTCCGTTCTACTTTCGAAAAGGGGATTCCTGATTACGCACAATCCTCAGCCCGGTCCGGTGGGCTTGCCAAGGTCGTGGTCTTCCTGGGATCGCGGGCATCCTTGCCCGCGGACGGTGCTCGTAGCGCCGCTTTCGCGAGCTTGCCGCAGGCTGGAAGCCCTCCCAGGAGGGAGGCCCGCGACCCTGGGAAGCCGCGGGGCCGCCGCCCTCATCCTGCCCTGAAACCCCACCATCGGCATGGCGAGCCTGGGAATTCGCACCCCGCCTCATGCATGGCATTCCTTGACGGGGACGGACGTCCGGGCGAAATTGAGCGTCTCATCCGCGCGCTCCGCTGAACGGACGCGGGTTTCGACCCGAGGGCTCAACGGTCCATCATGCCGCTTTCCGAGAGCTGTCCCGACGATATCTGGCGTGAAGCGGGTGCGCTTGCCGATGACGATTCGGGGCTCGCCGCCTGTGAGGCGATCGCCAGGGCCGCCGCCGGCCACGTCTCCTGGCACGACGCGAGCCTCTGCCTCGTCGCCTCGCGGAACCTCCTGAGTCCGCGGGCGCGGGCGATGATGGCCTCGGGGCTGATGGAACGGGTGGCCGGCGGGGGCCGGGTGGGCGAACGGCGCAAGAGCGGGCTCGCCATGCTCGACCGGATCGAGGCAATCCTCGTCCAGCTCGCACGACGCCTCTTCGGCGTTGCCCACGTGGAGTACCGGGTGCCCACGGGGTCGGTTGCGAACGCGCTCTTCCTCCTCGGCGTGACCGAGCCGGGCGAACGGATCATGGTGCTGCCCCGCCGATTCGGCGGGCACGGTACCTATGGCGAGGAAGGGTATGCCGGCGCGCGGGGGCTCGAGGTCCTGGAGATGCCGTGCACGGGCTCCGATCCGGGCGAGGTCGACCTGGACCGGCTGGCCGCCGCGGTAGCCCGCCACGAGCCGCGCTGGCTCGTCGTCGGCAGCTCGTGGCCGCTCTTTCCCGACCCCCTGGCAGAGATTGAGGCCATTGCGGCCGAGGCCGGGGGCCGCATCCTGTACGACGCCGCCCACGTCCTCGGGCTCATCGCCGGCGGTTGCTACCAGCACCCGCTGCGCGAAGGGGCAGCGGCGCTCACCGCTTCCACCCACAAGACCTTTCCCGGCCCGGTCGGCGGCATCATCCTGACGAACGATGACGACCTCGCCTCCCGCATCCACGATTTCACCGACCGCGCCATCGGCAACTATCACAACCAGCGCGCCGCCGCGCTCGCGGTGACCCTGGCCGAAATGGCGGCCTTCGGCCAGGCGTATGCCGCCGCCACGGTGGAGAACGCCGGCGCCCTCGCAAGAGCGCTCGACGCCGAGGGGTTCGGGATCGTGGGGCGCGAGCGCGGGTTCACCCGCTCGCACGTCGTCGTCCTCGACCTCGGGGGGACCATGACGCCCGCGGAGGCCGTGAAACGGCTGGAGACGGCGCGGATCACCTGCGAGGCGATTCCCCTCCCCCGCGACTACCCGAGGCCAGCGGCGCTCCGCCTCGGCTCGCCGTCCCTCACCCGCCGCGGAATGGGGCCGGGGGAAATGGCCGTGGTTGCCGGCTTTGTGCGCCGAATCCTTCTGGAGCGAGAGGATCCGAGAGCCGTGAAGGGCGACGTCCTGGCATTGTCCTCGGCCTTCACGAAGGTGCGGTACTGCTTCGAGGGTGCTCCCGAGCGGCCTGAGTCTCCCGGTGGCCCGTAGTACGAGATTCGGGTTTCACGCGACATGACGGATCCGGCGAGCGGCGGACGCGCACACCGGAGGGGAGGCGCACGACGGAGGCGCGCGCCGAGCAGGTTCAGCGCCCCGTGGGTGAAGGACCGGACCGCCGAGGCAGCCACCCCGTTCTCGGCGAGAGCCTCGGCCACGCCCTGCCGGATGGCGGCATTGAAGTGCGGCGGCGAGGAGAGGACCTTCTTCGGCACCGCCCGGCCCCCGGGGAACATCAGCACGATGTCGGTGAAGGTCCCGCCGACGTCCACCGCAAGCCGCATCGAATCACGCATCTCCTGCTTCCGGTTGCCGAACGTTCCTTCCGCCGTCCCCGGCCTCCTGGCCCCGCCGGCCCCACCGTCTCGCCGCATCGCATCGCGCCGCACCGCTTCCGTGACCGTGGCTGGGTGGAGGAGGCGTGCACCGCGTGAAAGCATCGGGTCGGGCCGACGCGCTGCCGTCCGGAGATTCGAAGGCCAGGGCCGATTCGTGGGTTCGTCGTGGTGGACCCCGGGCCAATTCTACCCATTTCACCCCGAAGACCGCGCCGTTTGACAGGGACGCGCACGGGTCTCTAGCCTCGTCCCGGGGTGGGGCCGCCCATCCGCGGGCCGCTCGACCGGACGCAACGGGGGTGAGCGCACGCCATCTCCGCCCGCCGGGTGGAGCTGGAGGAGGCAGAGAGAGGACGATGTCTCGAGATTTCGACCCGACCCGCCTGGAGGTCATCCGAAACGCGCTCGAAGGGGTTGCCGACACCATGGCGATCTCGCTCTACCAGACCGCGCGCTCGGCCGTCGTGCGACTCGGCTGGGACTTCTCGACCGCCGTGCTCACCGCCAAGGGCGATCTCGTCGGGCAGGGCATGTGCCACCCGATTCACCTCGGCGGGATGGCGCCCGCGCTTGCCGGCTGTCTCGCCTGGTTCAGGGACGACATCGCCCGCGGCGACATCTTCATCACCAACGACCCGTACGAAGGGGCCCAGCACCTGCCCGACATCTACCTGTTCAAACCGGTGTTCCACGAGGGCCGCGCGCTCGCGTATGTCGGCGCCGTCTGCCACCACGCGGACATCGGGGGCAGCGTTCCCGGAGGCCAGGGTTTCGCCAATACGGAGATCCACCAGGAGGGGCTGCGCATTCCCCCCTCGAAGCTGTACGAGGGGGGCAAGGCCAACGAGACCATCTACCGTCTGCTCGAGAAGGCGGTACGCGCGCCCGAGACCGTCATGGGCGACCTTCTCGCCCAGGTGACCGCGACGCACATCGGGGAGCGCGAGCTGCGCGCGCTCATCGAACGGACCGGAACAAGCGAGTACCACGAGCTCGTCGCCGGCCTCCTTGACTACACCGAGCGTCTGACGCGCCGGGCGATCGCGGAGCTCCCCGACGGCATCTGGTCGTTCACGGACCATGTCGACGACGATGGGATCTCCGACGAGACCATCGCGATCGTGGCAACCGTGACGAAGACCGGGGACGAGATCCACGTCGACTTCGACGGCACCTCGCCGCAGTGCCGGGGCTCGATCGTGGGGCTCTTCCACATGAACACGAACTTCGTCCACATGGCGCTTCGCTGCCTGCTCGGCGCCGATCTCCCCAGCACCTCCGGCTTCTTCCGTCCGATCACGATCACCGCCCCGCCCGGGTGCTTCGTCAACCCGCTCCCGCCGGCCGCGGTTGCCGCCCGCCAGCTTGGAGGCAGGCGCATCAATCACGCCGTGTGGGGCGCCCTCGCCCAGATGGCGCCGGAGCGCGCGTTTGCATGCCCGGGGGGAGCGGATTCCAGTATCGCCTTCTCCGGGCTCGACAAGACAGGGGAGCCGTGGCGCGGCTGGGTGCTCACCGAGGGGTTCAACGAGATTGCGTGCGGCGGTCGCCCCGACAAGGACGGCATGGAGGGCCAGGGGTCCAACATCACCAACCAGGCGAACACGCCGATCGAGCTCCTGGAGCTCGAGTACCCCATCCGGATTGACGAGTACGGCTTCGTACCGGACACCGAGGGGCCGGGGCGCTACCGCGGCGGACTCGCCATGTCGCGCACCTACACGTTCCTCGACGACGAGATCGAAGTGCGCGTCCGTTCGGACCGCGCCAAGCGTCCGCCATGGGGCATCCAGGGCGGCGGCAGCGCGTCGCCCGCGCGGATCCGCCTGGAGGCCGGCGGCGCCATGCACGTGCTCCCGGGCAAGTCGACGACCGTCATGCGCCGCGGCGACCGGCTTCGCACCCAGTGGTGCGGCGGCGGCGGACATGGCCCCCCGCTCGATCGCGAGCCGGAGCGCGTTCTTCGCGACGTCGTCGAAGAGAAGATCACCCCGGCCCATGCCCGTGAGGCCTACGGGGTAGTCGTCGACGAGTCCGGGCGGGTGGTGGAACGGAACGCAACCGAGGCGCTTCGTGCCGCGAAGGCTCGCCGGACCGGCGCCGGGACGGGGACGGCCCGGGCCACCACCATTCCGGCCTCCCGCTGACGCCGCCCGGACGCCCCCAACGGAGCCGACATGAACCGCCCCAGCCCCCGCCCCAGCCTTCGCTCCAGCCCCAGCCCCAGCCGCCCCCGCCCCAGCGATCCGGCGCAACTCGAGGTCGTCTACAACTCGCTCCGGGAAGCCAGCGAAGGCGCGCCGCTCCAGGCAAGGGTGGCGCACGTATCGCGCGGCATCCGGGGCGCTCATCGGACGCCGTCCGGGGCGCGCCCGGCCGCGGCCACCGTCCCCGCATGCGACTCGACGGACATCGCGTTACCGGACGAGCCCGCTGGCGCCGAGCGCTCCGCGGCGGCGACCTCTCCCCGTTGGCCAATGAGGGAATCGATCCGATCCGCGATCCGTTGTGCGGGATCGCGAAGCTGCTCGAGCGTCCACTGCCTCGCATACCCTTGCGTCACGTCGCCGCGAGCGCGGTGGTTGACGAGCCGCTTGACCAGCGACTCGGGAAGCTTGAGTTCGTGCGCCGCGACTGTGACGAAGCAGTTGCGAAGCGCGTGGCACCAGAACGGCTTGCCGCCATGGCGGGCGATGGCGCGATAGTAGCTGTCGGGGCGGCTGAGCGGCTGCTCGGGACTGGCCGGCGAAGCGAACACCCACCGAGCCCCACTCGGCGTTGCCTCCCAGCGGCGCGCGAGGAGCGCCGCGAGCTGGCGCGTGACCGGCAGCTCCAGGCACTCGTCGCCCTTGGTCTCGTCCACCCGGAACCGCCCCTCCCCAAGCGCCACCCGGTCCCAGCGAAGCCCCAGCACCTCGCTCCGGCGCATCCCGGTGTAAAGGCCAAAGCGGAAGAAGTCCTGAACCTCCGCGCGCCGCACCCCTTCGCAAATCCCACGGTCCCACGCAGGCAGCAGCACTGCCGGGTGCTCGATGCGCCGTCGCTTCAAGCGGTGTGCCCGGCCGCCCGCGTGCTTCCACCTCTCGACCGGATCGCGAAGCCCCGGGTGGTCGACCATGCAACGCCGATACGCCCCCCCGAGCACGAACAGCCCCAGGTTCGCCTTCACCTTGCCGTGGCGCTCGGTAACCTCGGAGAATCGCCGCGCGACGTCCTCGCGCGTCACCTCGTCGAGCTGCCGCCCATGCCAGCCCTTCAACCAAACCTCGGCGCTGCGGCGGTACAGCCGCAACGAAGCGTCCGCGACGTTCCTCGTGCCGAGCCACGCCTCCACCGCCTCACCCACGCGTGGCAATTCACGCGCCAGGGCGCGTTCGCGCGAGGGGTCCCGGCCGTCGCGCGCGCGCCCAAGCAGCGCCTGCGCCTGCTTGCGTGCAACGCCCGGCGAGAGCCCCGGATACCGCCCCAGGGTGAGCTTGCGGTTCCGGTCCGAGCGCCGCCCCTCTCCGGTCCGATACTGCACGAAGAAGCTCTTCGCCCGCCGGGCGAGACGCGGAGACCGTAGCCGGTCAGCCCGTTGTCCCAGATGACGTAGGGCGCTTGAAGGGGCTCGGCCCGGGACACCACCTCCCGGGTCAGGGCGCCCTTGCGCGCCGCCACCCGTTTGCCTCGTGCACTCACCGCGCGTCGCGACCTTCGCACCCGATCGGCGCCGCGGAAAGTCCCCGCAGCTTGTTGAAAGCGAGCGACTCGACCCGGTCCGCGATGCGCTGCGACGCTTCGCGTAGCTCCTCGCGCGTCCAATCCGCCGCGTACCCCTCCGTCACGTCGTCAGGCGGCGCATGGTTGACCAGCCGCTTGACCAGGCTCTCGGGCAGCATCAGGTCGCGTACCGCCACCGTGATGAAAGCATTGCGGCAGCCGTGAAACCAGAACCTCGAACCCGCCCTTTCGCTTATCCGGGCGTACCAGTTGCCTGCCCTCGTGTAGGGGCCGCGTCCCGCCGGACCGGGGAAGACCCATTCGTCGTCCGCGTCCGGCGCCTCACGGCGACGATCGAGCAAGCCCCTCACCTGTCGGGTGATCGGGAGCTCCAGCGCCCGCCCGTTCTTGGTCTCCCTGATCCAAAGCCAGCTCTGCGACGCGTCGATGTCCCTCCATTTGAGTCGCGACACCTCCGAGACGCGCAGCCCCGTGAAAAGGCCCATCCACACCATGTCGCGCATCACTTCGGGTACGTTCGCCTCGAGCCCCCGGCGCCAGCGCGGCAGCACCTCCGCCGGCGGCGCGATCGTGCGCCGCGGCACGCGGTGGAGCTTCCCGCCGCCCATCCGCCACTCGGCCACCGGATCGCGAAGCTCGTCATGGTCCGCGCACGCCGCGCGGTACACCGCGCCAAGGAGCTTGACGAATGCGTTCGCGACACTTGGCCCGGCGTGCTCGCTCAGGGCGAGGAAGCGCCGCTCCACGTCCTTGCGTCCGAGCTCGTCGAGGCGCCGGTCGAGCCATTGCGGCGCATGGCGTTCGAAGCGTCGTCGATACTGCGAGCGGGTATTCGCCGAGACGGTGGGGCGGCCCCGCAGGTACCCCTCCAGGGCGTGGCGAAGGGTGGGGACGAGGCGTGCACCGTCGTCGCCGCTCGCGCGGCGCTCGGCGACGGTGCGCAGCACCGCCCGGGCCCTCGAGCGGGCCCGGACGGGCGTGAACGCGGGAAAGTGCCCGAGCACCCGCTTGCGGCTCGCCGCCCGGCGTCCTCCCCCGTGCGTGCGGTACTGTACGATGAACGAGCGACGGCCCGACGGACTGACGCGCACCCCGAAGCCCGTCAGCTCGTCGTCCCAGACGATGTAGCGCCGGTCCCGGGGCTTGGCGTCGGCGACCGTGCGGGTCGTGAGGCGGGCCTTGTGCAGCGCCACTCGGCGTCGACCGTCTGGCATGGAGGGAGGTTCGTGGGCGAAATCCATCGCGCCGGAGGATAGCAAATGGGCATCACGAAATGCAACACCATGGATGCGATTTGGCTACTCGGATTGCGATGTCCTGACGACTTTGGAGGTGGGGTGTGTCAACTAATCCATTTAGTCTACACGTAATATTCCACTTCCTGTCTACGAATGATATCTGATGTCTACTCCATGTGATGAAAATCACTGATTTCTTCGGGTTGACCCGCATTCGTCATCGATCTCCTGCTGCGACCGCCGATTCGCCCGCGGCCCGGACGACCACGGCGCTGTCGGGGCTCCGGACGGCGAGTGCGGCCGCGTAGCCCGGAGCGGCCTCGAGCGAGTGGAGCGACCAGCGCGCCGCTTCGTCGGGCGCCGCTCCCTCCCAGCGTGCCCGGAGCAGGGCGGGCGGCTCTCCGGCCGTGACGTCGAAGCGGTCGAGACCGATGGCGACTCCGCGACCGTCCGCCTTGATGACCGCCTCCTTGCGGGTCCATACGCGATGGAACGCGTGCAGCGGGTCCGAATCGGCGGCGACCGCCTCCTGTTCGGAGGGGGAGAAGAACCGCCGGGAGAGGAGGTCGAGGCTCCGTCGGGGGCGAATCCGTTCGACATCGACGCCCGGCTCCAGCCCGACGGCGACCGCGACGGCGAACCGGTCGCCGGAGTGGGACACGTTGAACCCGATCGGGGGTCGCCCGCCGGGTCCGAGAACGGGCTTGCCGTGCGCGCCTTCGAGGATCGGCACCGCAAGCGGATCCATGCCGAGCACGCCGGCGAGGATGCGCCGCAGCGCTCCTCGACAAACGAGGAACTCGCGGCGCCGGCGCGGAGCCCGCATCCGGCGGGCACGGGCCTCCTCGGCGGGTGAGACGGAGGGAGGACTCGCGCCCAGCGTGCCGTGCCACACGTGGATCTCTCCGTCTCGAATCGCGGTCTGCGATTCGCGGAGAAGGGTGCTACGCTCGCGCACGGCCGGGGCGGAACGGGCGTTCATGGGCGGTGGAATTCCGGAAGTATCACGCGCTTGGAAACGACTACGTCGTGCTGGCGGGCGACGAGCTCGGAGAGTCTCCGGATGGTGAGGTCATCCGTCGCATTTGCGATCGGCACTACGGAATCGGGGCCGACGGGATCTTGCTGGACGTGAGCCCCGCCGGCGCCGGACTCGACGCCGGCGGGGCGCGCGCCGCGCTCCGGATCTTCAACCCCGACGGCTCCGAGGCCGAGAAGAGCGGCAACGGCCTTCGCATCTTCGCGCGGTATCTCCGCGATCGAGGCCGGGTGAAGGGTACGGAATGGTTCCGGGTGGAGACGGCTGGAGGGGAGGTCGAATGCTCCGTTTCCGGCGACGGCCGCCGGGTCGCGGCCGAGATGGGTCGGGCGAGCTTCGATGCGGCGACGGTTCCGGTGCGGGGCGAGAGCGGGGAGGTGCTGAACCGCCGCCTGACGACGGGAGACGGCCGCGACGTGGAGTATTCCGCCGTTACCGTCGGAAACCCGCACTGCGTGGTGGTCATGGACGCGCCCCGGGAGAAGGATGCGCGCGCGCTCGGGCCGGTCATCGAACGCCATCCGGCGTTCCCCAACCGGACGAACGTCCAGCTCGTCGAGGTCGCCGGCGCTCGCCGCATCCGCATCGAGATCTGGGAGCGGGGAGCGGGCTATACCCTTGCTTCGGGCACCAGCAGCTGCGCGGCGGCCGCGGTGTGCTGCCGCCTCGGACTCGCGCGCTCGCCGGTCACCGTCGAGATGCCGGGCGGCGAGATCGAGATCGTCGTCCGGGAAGACTGGTCGCTCCGCATGGAAGGCGCGGTGGCCGCCGTGGCCCGCGGGGTCCTCAGTCCCGAGTGCCTCGACCCGCCCGCCTGAGCCGCCTGGCGCGGTTCCGTGTCCCGTGCCGCGCGGGTGCACGTCAGCGCCTTGTCAGCGGCCGAAGTGCCGGGCGAGCAGCCCGGCCGTAAAGCTCGTGCGGAGGTAGAAGCCGCGAGGGTTCGCGAGCACGCGCTCGCCGTCCTCGTCGGTGGTCCACTCGCGCTCGCGCGAACTGGCGGCCTTCGGCCGGATCTGGAGGGCCGTTCCTCGCTGTCCGGTGACGGCGTGGATTCGCCCGAGCGCGATGTCCTCCATGAACTCTTCCCAGTCGGCCCGGATGACCGCCTCTTCGGCCGGTGACGGGCTCCAGAGCAGGGGCGCACCGATCCGCCGCATCCGGAAGTCACCGTCCGTTCCATCGACGGTCGGCACCCAGAGGACCCGGGCGAGCTTCGCGCGCACCGCGGAGTCCTCCCACCCGAGGCCGGTGACGTCCTCCATGGGAGCGATGCAGACCCACGTGGATTCGCGCGGCTGTCCGTGCGGGGTCACCGGGATCGTCTTGAGCTCGATGCCGAGGCCCGGGAAGTCGGGTCCGGGGGCGCCAGCTGACGGTGCCCCGAGAGCCGTCTCGACGAGCTGCCCGGCCCAACCCTTGGCTCTCCGGGGGTCACGGGGCAGCGGAAGCCGGAGCGCGGCGGCCAGCTCGGCGAGGGTGGAGCCCGCGATGGCCAGCGCCCGCCCCAGGAGCTCCGCTTCGCTCGCGGGGGTCCGCATCAGCCGCCCCGGGGGCGCAGAGCGTGCACCATGCACACGATGGCGCGCGGGCCGCGTGTCGTGTCACCCCCGATCAACTGGATCCCCGCCTCCCGGCACGCCGCCGCGAGCCCGGCCGAGAACTCGCGCGTCCAGTCTTCCTCGGCGGTGGGGAGCGCGAGCCCGAGCAACGCCCACGCCGGCCGCGGGGCCGCACCGGGCGGTGCGTCCTCGGCGAGCACGCGCAGGCCCTCTTCGATCGCGCGCTGTCCGAGCGCGCGTGCCGGCGCACCGGGCGGAAAGTCGATTCCTTCGTGCAGCGCGGTGCAAACGGAGACGATCTCGCTTCCGTCCGGGGGAAGGACGAGGGCCGCATCGTCCCCGATTCCGGTCACGACGTCGGCCCGCACCGGGGTCGCCTCCGCAAAGTATCGGGCGATGAGATCGAACTCCGCTCCCATCCGTCGGCCGCTCCCCGCGCCGGCCCGGGACTCTAGGTTCCGCCGCCCGCAAGTCGGGCCAGCGCCTGGACGGCGGCCCACGCGAACGCCCCGGCGACGAGGTCGTCGAGCATGATCCCGGCGCCGCCCCGGACGCGCCGTTCCAGCCAGCCGATGGGCCAGGGCTTGAGCACGTCGAACGCCCGGAAGATGACGAAGGCGGCCGCCCACCAGTACCAGCCGGGAGGCAGTGCGAGCAGGGCGACCAGCATGCCCGCGATCTCGTCCCAGACCACCGCGGGCGGATCGGGGTCGCCGAGGGTCCGGGCGGCGCTCGCGCAGATGGGGACGCCCATGATGCAGATGGCCGCGGTGATCGCGGCGACGGCGGTCATGTCGAGCGGCGCGGCGGCGAGTCCGAGCCCGATGCCGATTCCCACCAGGCTTCCCGCCGTACCCGGCGCTCCCGGCGCGTAGCCGGCTCCGAAGCCGGTTCCGAGCACGAGGACGAGACGCCGCGGCCACTTCCGGTTCATGGCGCGGACTCGGCGCCCGCGGCCGCCGCACCTCGGCCGGACGCGAAATGCTCGTACCCGGCGGGAACCGGGCGCGGCAGGCCGCCCGGGTCGAGACAGCGAAGCCCCGGCTGGCGCTCGATGATCCCGATCCGGGCGATCGGGATTTCGAGCGGCGCCACGGCCAGGAGCCGCTCCCGATCCGGCGGGACCGTGAATGCGAGCTCGTAGTCGTCGCCGCCCGCGAGCGCGAGATCCGTCGCCCGCACGCGCCCGCACGCGGCGAGCAGTTCGGCGGAAAGCGGCAGGTGGGCGGTATCGAGCGATGCGCCGACCCCACTCGCGCGGAGCACATGCCCGAGATCGGCGCAAAGTCCGTCCGACACGTCGATCGCGCTCGAGGCGATCCCTCGAAGCGCGATCCCCGCCGGCACCCGCGGCTCGGGGAGGTCGAGCCGGGCAGAGAGGGTCGCGACCCCCTCGAGCGCCGCCGCCGCGTCCCCGAGGGTTCCGGTGACGTAGACCCCGTCGCCGGGCCGGGCGCCCGCGCGGCGAAGCGGCGGGCGGGAGTCCGGAAACGTCCCCGCGACCTCGACCGCCGCGAGCAGGGGTCCCCGCCGCAGCGGGCGGCGGTCCACCCGCACGCCGAAGCGCCCGGCCAGTTCCTCGATCCCGGCCGCAAGCTCGTCCTCCCACGCCTCGGGGGGATCGGGATGGGCGACGTGGGCGAGGGCACGCCGGGGGCGGGCGCCCATGGCGGCGAGGTCGCTCAGGTTGACCGCGAGTGCCTTGTGTCCGATAGTACGGGGCGAGGCGTCCGCCCGGAAGTGAACCCCGGCAACGAGGGTGTCGAGTGTGATCGCGACTGCGCCGGGGTCCTCGGGTCGCCAGGTCCGGGACGTCATGGACGCCGGCGCAAGCTCGACCCGCGACGGGTCGACCCGAGCCTGTCACCGGCCATGATCGACTTCGTATTTCTTGCCATCACCGGGTTCATCGCCTACCACGGTATCACGTACCGCAACGAGGACGGCAAGCAGGATTTCGTGCGTATGCTCTTCGGAGCGATCGCGGCGCTGTTCTTCCTGCGGGTGCTGTTCGTGGACGTGCTCGGGGTCTGGGGCTGAGCCGGCTTCTCGCGACCCCGGGTTCGGGCCCGCCGGCCGTTTCGGCGCCGTTCCGGCCGACTGAACCGGCCGCGGTGGTCGAGCGTGCTCCGCTCCGGCCGGGCGGTGGTCCCGGCTACTGCTTGTAGCTTCGCTGCTCGGCGTCCTTTTGCGGCCAGCGCAGCCGCCTCTCCTCGGGGGGCTTCGAGAGCTGCTCGGCGAGGTAGCGCGCCCGTTCGGCGATCGTCGGAGGCTTCTCGGGCTGAAGCCGGAAGAAGCGGGTGAGCCAGTTCGGGCCCTCGGCAAGCTCGGGTTCGAGCTCCAGGGCCTTGCGATACGCGGCCAGCGCCTCTTCGTGAAGCCCCATCCGGTCCAGGAGGATCCCCCGGTTCGCATGGTTGGCCCCGAGTTCGGGCTCGGTCGCGACCAGCGCGTCGTAGGCGGCGAGCGAGTCCTTGAGCCTCCCGAGCTGAAGCAGGCTCCGCGCCCGGCCGCGCCGGGCCGCCGCATGCCCCGGCGCCGCGGCGAGCGCTTCGTCGTACTTGGCCAGGGCGCGCTCGTAGTGCTCGTCGGAAAAGAGGGTTTCGCCGTCGAGATAAGCGGTGTCGCCCGGCGCCCGGCCGAGGATGAAGGAATCCAGGATGCTCCATCCAACCCATCCGACGGTGAGCACGAGCGCGACCACCCAGAGAATCCGGTACGTCCTGTCGTTCATTGGCGTGGGCCGTCTGCGAACGCGCGGGTCCCCGAAGTCGCAAGCACGACGGCTCGGATCAGCCGGGCCGGCCGAGGGTCGCGAGGTTGAACAGCAACGAGAACCCGATCACGACGAAGAACGCGATGAACCGCGCCCGGCGCCGCTGGCCGTCCACCTCGGCGGGGTCGAGCTTGCGCGCGAGCTTGCGTTCCGTCCGCCGCACGCTGAGGACCCACACCATCCGGCTGGCCGGGAAGTAGAGGAGGGCGGCGAGGACCAGGAAAGAAAGGGCGAAGAACATGGATGTCCGGCCGGGAGGCAAGGGGGCGGCGGGAGAGTCCTCCCGCCGCCCGGTGGTCGATGCCCGCGAGCCCGCCCCGGGAATGGTTCGGCGGGCTCGCGGATCCGCGGGCGGGTGCGCTCAGATGAGCTCGCGCCCCGCCGCCTCCTCGTCGCCGATGTCCTCGTACAGGGCCTCGATCTCCTGCGCGGGAACCTTGGACAGCTCCATCTTGTAGGCGAGGAACCACATCATGAACACGCCGAGGATCCACCACAGGATCTGCCAGGCCCAGATCGACGGCATGCCGAACGTCCACGATTCGTAGCTGTTCGGGTCGCCGAAGATCGTGTTGCCGATGACCGCACCCGGTCCGATCCCGAAGAAGAACCAGACCAGGGTGATGATCCACGCCACCGGCACGAGGCTCTTCTTGTCTGCCGGAAGCGACGCGTGCTGGCGCAGGAAGTCGTGGAACTTCATCTTGTGGGTCCGCGCAACTTCGTCCTGGGTGAACGCCGAGACGATGATCGCGATCCCGAGATTGAAGATGATGCCCCAGCCGGCCGAGTGAATGGTCCATGGCCAGCGGCCCCACGCCTCGATGCCGAACCACGTCTGACCGATGGACTCGGTCAGGGTCACCGCGATGAGCCCGGCAATGAGCCCGAGGGTCACTCCGGCGCTCGTGAGCCATGGCCACCAGCAGACCGCGATGAGGGCGGGCCACATCTGGAAGCCGTAGGCCACCGCGAGGCCGCCGAGCAGGACGAGGGCGTCCTGGGAGGTAGTGGCGACGATGAGGGCGGCCACCACGATGATGGCGACCCCGATCCGGCCCCAGATCTTCTGGTGGGCGTGGCTCACGTCCGGCACGAAGAAGTGCTTGAGGAGATCGCGGGTGAGCATGGCGCCCGCCGTCGACATGTAGGCCGCGCCGGTCGACTGCATCGCCGCGAGCGCACAGACCGCGAGGAGTCCCACCAGCCAGGGCGCGGCGTCCGCCATCAGGTTGATGAGCTGCGGTACCAGCATGCCCTGCTTCCCTGCCGACTGCATCAGGTCCTGACCGCCGAGCCCCGCTCCGAGCACGTTGTTGACGAGGTCGGGATTCGCCTCGTTGAACGCGAGGTCGGCCCCGAGCATGTGCCCGGCAAATCCCTGGAACGCGGTGAAGACGAACAGGATGAGGCCGATGCCGAAGCTCGACGCCCACACCTGTTGCGGCGCGAAGGGGCGTGGGTCGCGATTGGAGAACGCCCACATGCTGAACGCCGGCGAGGACTGGATGCCCATGAGCGCGAACATGTAGGACAGGATCATGATTCCGGTCCAGGCCCCGCCGACCGCGGACGGCCCGGCCGAGACGAACTGGATGACCCCCGGGATCGCGATGTAGTGGCTGTAGCCTTCCTCGGTTCGCTTCGGGTCGAGGTTCGCGAGCTCGGCGATGCCCCGGTTGAGCGATTCGTAGCCTCCCGCGTAGGAGATGGCGATGATCCCGATCGAGACGATCCCGAGTGCGAGCAGGACGCACTGGAGGGTGTCCACGTAGGCGACCGCCCGCAGTCCTCCCGACGCCACGTAGATGAACACGATGGCCGAGAGAAGCCACATGCCCACGTCGACGCTCAGCGCTCCGTCCGTCAGCACGTTGAACAGGAACCCGGACGCCCGGAGCTGCACCCCGAGGTACGGGACCGAGAACACGAGGGCCACGATCACCACCAGCACCCGGATCACGTCCTGGCGGAAGTAGGAGGACAGCATCTCGCCCGGGGTCACGAACCCGAAGCGCTTGCCGAGCATCCACTGCCGCTTGAGGAAGAGGACTCCGGTGAACGGGATCGTGATCGCGTAGAACGAAGCGTACGCGTACTGGAACCCGTCCCGGTAGAGGAGTCCCGGATGACCCATGAAGGTCCATCCGGAGAAGGAGGTTGCGGTGGCCGCGAGCACGAACACCCAGATGGAGATGTTGCGCCCCGCGATGAAGTAGTCGCTCGCCGTCCGGGCCGACATTGCACCTCTTACGCCCCAGTAGATGCAATACGCCCAGTACAGGAGCACGAAGATGGCTAACCAGACGATCTTCGCGTCCATGAGTGGCCTCCCGTTCGGTTGATGTCGGGTGCCGGGACGCGATGTCCGCCCCGGATTTCAACCCCGGCGGGGGTTTGTCAGTTACAAGCAAGAAGCGGGCCAGAAAGACGGCATCGCACTCGGACATGAGACTGCTGATAAAACAACAGGTTATTTATATCTTGGGTCGCCACCGAAAAATATGTCCAATACTGGTTGGTTGAAATTTACTTTACGTAACAAACTTGTGAATTTTAGTAACAGATCAAGAAATCGAGGCAAATTCCGACGCCCGGCGGGAAGAAGGCGCGGGGTGGACGAGCGAAATTCCTGCCGTAGTCGAGGCACAATGCCGATGCGCGGAAGCCTCGGTCCGTGGCAGTATTTCGTTCGCCATCGGAGTTCGGTGGCGCGGAGCAAATCCGCAGACAATTCCACAAGGAGAAATGGACATGTGTGGAGACGGTGGAGGAGACGGCGGCGGTGGTGCGTGCGAGGCCGCCTTTGAATCGCTTGGAAGCAGCTTCGGGGCTTCGACCGGCGCCGGAAGCGGCGTTCCGGGCGGTTCGTTGATGGGAGCCGCGCTCGGCGGGGCGGCGGGATCGATAATCGGGGACGTCGTGTGCCCAGCCATAGACGCTCTCGGCAACGCGCTCGACAATCTCAGCAATTCGTCGAACACGCATCATGACGCCACGCTGCCTGAGCCCCCGGATTGCCCGTACTGACAAGAGGTTCGGCGTTCGGACTCGACATCGAGGAGTGAATCATCGAATGGGCGGCCGGGGTCTCCCGGCCGCGCAGGATGTCTCCGTTCCGGCGTCGCATCGGCTCCGGCCGGATGTTCAATTGACGGGAACTCACGCTGACCGAGGGAGAGACAAATGAATCACGGCCGATGGTTCCGCCCCGCGACGTTTCGCACCGCCTTCCTGGTCGGGGTGATCGTCTTCGTTGCGATGTTGCTCTTTCGGCGGTTGGTGGTGCCGCTGTTGCCGGCGCTTGGTGAGTTTCCCGCTCGAGTCGCCGTCGTCGCGTTGATAGCGGGGCTCGCCGCGTGGCTGGTAGGCCGAGGGAAGAAATCCTCGTGACCTCGGAATTTCGGGCCGGCAGGCGGCGAGTGCGCCGGGGCGCGGGCGGCGTCTTCGATGCTTCGATCGCCGGTCGCCTTGCAAGGTGTACAGCATGAAGATCGCCAAGAGATTGTCCAGGAGAATGCTCTCACGCTATCTGTTGGTCGCGGCTGTCGTTTCCGTCGCGATGTTCTTCTACCGGCAACTTGTTCTTCCGGTTTTCCCTGACCTGGATTCCCGGCTTGTCGGGGCGCTGGTCGCCACCGCGATCGGCGGCGCGGCCTGGTGGATCGTGTCCCGCGGGCGGTCTTCCTGATGAACCCGCTCCGCTTCCGGTTTCTCCAGCGCACGTTTCGGCGGACGCGGTGGCTGCTTCCGTTCGCCGGGTTCGTCGGGGTTGCGGCGGCGGCGCCCATTCCCGTCGCGGACCTCGTGCGGGGTTTCAGCCCCAGCTTTCAGTATGAGCTCTCGCCGGACGGGCGGTACGTTCTGAGGCGCGACCTGCGCTCATTGCGCCTGAAGATGTACCGCGTGGACGAGAGCGGGAAGGCAGGAGACCCGGTCGACCTCACCCGGCACCGGCTGCGGTTTACGGTCTGGGCGCGTGACGGGGGCCGGCTCCATGGAATCCGCTACCGGGGACGTACCCCGGTCGCCCTGGCCATCGACCCCGCGCGGCCGGAGGCGAGGGCTCGGGAGATTCACCTTCCCGGCATTGCCGCTCGGGTGATTCGCGCTTCGCGCCATCCGGCGAAGGACGACCGCCTGATCCTCTGGACGTTCGGCCGGGGCAAGGAGAGCGTGTTGCACTGCGAGCTGAACGGCATCGGATGCACAAGCGTTTCTCCTGCGACCGACGCAGCTTCCGGTTGGCGTTCCATCATCGACGAAGCGGGCCGGCCGGTCGCGAGACACCGCTTCACGGGCGCTGCGCGTGAGATCCAGGCGCGTCTCGGCGAGAAATGGGAAGCGGTGGGCGAGATGAAGATCGATCGGATCCTGGCCCCGCTCACGCCGATCGGTCCGGACGGTTGGGGAGTGGCGCTCTCGAATGTCACCCGGGACACCACCAGCCTGGTCCGCTGGAACACGCGGACGCTCGAGGAGCGCCTCGTCTTCTCCACGCCGGACGCGGACCTCCAACACGCGCCGCTCTCGGCGTCCGGCCAGCCGCTCGCGGCGATCTCGTTCCCCGGCTACCCGCGGACCACGGCCCTGCATCCGACCGTGGACCGGGTACTGGGGCTCGTGCGGGCCAGGCACCCGGGTCCGGCCCTGGTGAACGTCGTGGCGGCGGACTCGGCTCTGGAGCGTTTCGTGGTGGAGGTCTTCGACGAAGTCAGCGCCCGGGTCGCCTATCTCGTTGCCCTGCCGCGGGGCACCGTCGAGGAGTTCGACCGGAGTCCGGCCGGCCGCTTCCGGGAGGACTTCTCGCCGACGCGGGCGGTTCGTGTGGCGCCAACCTATATCTGAGGCGCAATACACACGAATGCCGATAGGAATCGGCCCGATCTGACCCTTGCCACGGACCGAAAAGCACAACAATGCCGATAGAGTTGACCGAATACCCATCAATGCCGATAGAGTTGGTGACGGGCCCGTGCGGGTGCCGCAGGGAAGCCCCCGATCACCATCCGAAACCGGATGATGCTGCCTGGTGACCGCCGAGAAGATTTCGAGTGAGGAGCGGAGGAAGGGGAGGATCCGGCCTGCGTGACAGGCCTCAGAGGACCCCGCTGGCTAACAGCGTCAGTCCGCGACCCCGCAGAGGCGCTTCTGGTCGCGCCAGATTTGACGAAGGCGAGGGAGGTGCATGCTGCCGGGCAATCCTGCCTGAGCGAATGTGAACCTTGCGATAGGGTGGTTGCCCGAGCGCACCAAATCGATGACGGCACGACGCACCGCCCGCTCTTCGTCGCGGTGTTTCGCATCGCGCTCCGACTTGACGCGCTCGTCATGAACCCGGACGAGCCGGGCAGCCTTGTCCGGGAAGTTGTGCCTGAGACCATCGGTTGAGACGCCGAGGGAACGGGCGAGCTCGGTGAGCGACCGTTGCCCGCCATCGGCAATCTCACGGTCGACCTTCTCGCCGATCCGGGCCCAGAAGTCGGGCGAGTAGCTCACCTGACGGCGCGGACTGGACCACGTGAACTTGGGCCAGGGCTGAACCCGTTCACGAAGTGGAGCCCAGGGCTTTCGGAAAAGCGATCCGTAGGGGGCGAGCGCAACCTCCGCCGGGTCCGCGCCGAGGCGCATGGTGACCGTCAGAAAATACTCGAGCCTGGGGAGGTAGCCCTCGGTCGTGATCCGGTTGATGAGGGTATAGGAGAGCCCAAGATGCTGGGCGAGCTTCCGCGACTTGCCGTCTCCGAACTCCTCGACCCCCTCGACCACGAGACGAACGAATCCGAAGTTGCTCGCCGAGTCGTTCATCCAGGACTGAACGGTGAGCATGCGGGCAACGGCGACGGCGTACCAATACTCCCAGCACTCGTCGGAGCCGAAAGCGGGCTCGACCTCGCCGGAGCGGAGCAAGGGGTCACCTTCGTGAAATAGAGCGCCGCAGTTCGTGCAGACACCCGCTGGCACCTTCTTGTTGACAACCGGCTGCGGCTTCCCGCAGCTCGGACAAGTGTCCGATAGCACCGTACGATGGACCGGGCAGCGCCGGACCATCTTGACTCTCCAGATGAGCGGCTCCCAAGGGGTGATGCCGTGCTGGTTCCAGAACTCGAAGCATCTCGAACACCACCGCTTGCTGCCCGGATGAAGCGCGCCGGCATGGTGGACGTTGAGGAGCCGCGCCCACGGGAGCATGGTATGAAGAACAAGGCCTGACTGCCCCGTGAGCTCCTCGATTGCAGCGACGAAGGATCGCGCCGACTCTCCCAGGGCGTCGAGAGAGGCGGCCCCCCGGTTGAGGTACCAACCGACGTTTCGCGTCGGAGGGCGTCGCATGAGGGGGAAGGCGAGATGCTCGACGACATCGGTCGTGGGAAGGCTCCGGGCATGGGCGAGCCTGGTCACAAAGCTCGTCAGGCTCTCGGTGAGATAGGTGCCGTGCCCAAATGGGAAGCGCCCGTAGAGCGGGACTCGAGGCGTCATTTCTTGCCGTCGAGCTTTGCATCGCGAAGCTTCCCGTATCGAGTAGAGTCGGGAATGCCCTTCCGGCGTGATCCCCCCTTCTTGCGGGCGTTACCCGGCGCCGGGTTCGGGTCACCATCCGGGGACGGGTCCGGAGCCGAAAAGCGCGGCGGTCTGCAGAGCGCCTGGAGCTTGGTCTCGCACTCGTCACGCTGCTGGCGGAAGTCGGCAAGGTCATGCTCATGGAGCACCGTCTCCCGAAAATCGTGCCAGGTGAGCTTGTCCCGACCCGCATCGTCGCAATGAACGATGGCCCATCGAAACCAGGCGACCAAATGTCCGACACAGCCCAATGTGAGCTCGTAAAGGTCATCGAGCTGGTTCGGCGTAGGCTTCACACGGGAGTGCTCCGGCAGCTCGTTCTGGAGCGACACAAACACGTTGAGATGCGCCTTGCGATCGACCACCGGATCGGAATGTGAAACGCGACGGCCATTGGTCCCAAGGGATGACCCGTAACGGGGTAAATGCATGACCCCCAGCCGGCGCGCCAGCTCACCGGAAGCTTGGAAGCGCTCGAGGATCTTTCCTGTGGACACCAGTGCAATCCGGAACGGTGCCTTGTCGGCGAGAGTTCGCAGCACGTCGAGCTGCTCTTTCAAGTTGACCCCGGACTCGGTCTTGACAATCGCGAAGGCCTCATTGATAACGAGCAACCTGAGCTCGCGATCGACCGCTGCGCGGTAGACAATATTCCTCAGGTCGTGGGCGGACTTCCTCACCCTCTGTGCAGGGGTCGGTGCGATGCGAGCGTCGCCCCGGAGACGGTTCCGGTCGGCATCGAGGTCGACCTTGCGATCGACAAGGGGCTCATCCAACGCACTGGCCACGTCCTTCCATAGGTCAAGCATGCTGAAGGCGCGACCCTGCGCGCTCGGTGCAGTGACCATCACCGCGCCAAGCTTGTCAGGGGTGTCGAGGATCGGAGCGTTGAGCTCGCGGACAATCTCTCCCGCCAAGGCATCCTTGCCGGCCCCGGAAAGTCCGACCATCAGAAAGATCCGGCGGCTCCTCAAGAGCCTGTGAAAGGCGCGCTTGGCGGCTTCGAAGTGGGGATGAGGCACGAGGCGGGACGGAAACGAGTCTTCGTCCTCGGCGATGGATTGGGCGATCTCGGAGATCGTGCGCGGTCCCGGAGGTGTGCGTGACATCAATAGCCCTCCAGGTCGTCATAATGGATGACTGGGGTCGCGTTGGGCGGAGTA
This sequence comes from Gammaproteobacteria bacterium, assembly GCA_965223775.1. GTDB lineage: Bacteria > Pseudomonadota > Gammaproteobacteria > HK1 > HK1 > JAJDXW01. The sequence continues at coordinate 2,534,477 of OZ245021.1, forward strand.
GCGGAGGAGGGAAGCGGGTCCGCGTCCGGGGCGTGGGGCGCATTGGAGCAAGACCCATCGACGCTACGGCCTCCCTGAACCACCGCGAGCCGGGGTTGCTCGCCCTGCGGTGGTTGCGATTCGACCTGCTCACCAGCACGGGCCAGAGGTTTGGCAAGGTCAGAATCGCCTTGTTTAGCTTCGATCTCGCGATGCAGTTCTCCCAGCTTTTCCGCGTTGTCGTCGCGATGGCCTCGGGCAATTTCGCGGCGACGGGCCAGTTCCTGGCAAAGGATCCGAGCCTGCTGCCGAGTCAATCCGGTGAGGTACTCTCGTCCCTGAACATGTGGGCACTCGATCCATCTTCCGTTGAACTTTGCGTACACGAAAGAAGGATCGGCGGGTTCCACCTTGACGCGAACCTTGCGATGACTCGGATCACAATCGTCGAACTCGGGGTTCCAGTACCTGAGGTACTGAACCTTGATTCCCCTGCCGGAATCGATGACTCGGGTGGGGTGCTGCGGCGTCAACGCGGTCAGGACCCGGAAGTTGAAGTCGTAGGCCACATAGCGCACCGGACGCTCGCCGGAATGCTGGCGGCTATGCTCGAAGAGCTGACGGGGGGTTGCGCCGATGTCCTGGTGCCAAAGATCCGGATAGACCCTGAACAGCATGTCGTCCAGGTAGTCGCGAAGCTCGGACAACGTGATCGCGGCGCGCTCAGAGGAATGGTGAGACTTGGAGAGCGCGCGGCCCAGCTTTTCGGTTGACGTCGTATTCCCGGAGAGCTCGCCGATGAGCCGGGTCATGAAGGTGCGGAACACGCGCTCGACCCGGCTCCCGAAGCGCGGATGCGAGGCAGGGCGTTCCTCCCGGTCCATTCCAAGGCGCGCGCAGAATTCCCCGTAATCGAGGCAAAGGCTGTGATTCGCCTGATCGAACATCTGCCCGTCGTGAAGTCGATTGTGGCGACGCACGCAATCGCGTAACGCCGCAAAAAGCGGCGCGCGCCCTGGGGCGTTGAAATGGACACAGAAACCCAAGGGCATCGTGCTGTAGCTGTCGAGCACGAGCGCAAGGTCCGCCGTCCCAAGCAAGATGCCCGTTCGAGAACACACGAGCGGAACCGGGATCGTCCAGTGGTCGAAATGCGCGTCTTCGAACACGCGGTCCCCGTGAGGCGGAGTGGTCGTACTGTCGTAAGGGACCGGGCCTTGGTCCGAATACGCCGACTTCGCACCGGTGCGCGCCGCCAGTGTTCCTGCGAGACGCCGGGCCTTGATCCGGCGCCGGAACGTCTCCCGGCTGCGCGGGTGTTTGATGCTGCGCTCCTTGCAGTCAACCAGATACTTCCCGAAGGCCACCTCCTGGGTGCCGGCGTTCTCATCGCGGCAGTAGGCGTCGACGTGATCGCGCAGCAGGGCCAATTTTTCCTGGCTGGTAGCTGATTGATGCGACAGGCGAAACTGGGTCTCTGGACAAATGGCGTCGAGGGCGCCATAGTGGGGCACAGGCCCATCGACCCCGGCGAAGACGATGCTCGAGTTGATTTCCCGACGGCTGCGCGAGGTCACGGTCCGCCCCGCGGTGGGCGCCGACGAGAGGATCCGCTGGGATGCGCTGATGGGCGCGCACCACTATCTGCCCTTCCGGGGCTTGGTCGGGCGAAGTGTGCGCCACGTCGCAGTGCTGGGCGAGCACTGGCTGGCGCTCGTGGGTTGGCACGCCGGTGCGTTCAAGCTCCGGGCCCGCGACCGCTGGATCGGGTGGCTGCCCGAGCAGCAGTTTCGCCGCCTTCACCTCATCGCCAACAACGCGCGGTTCCTCATCTTGCCCGAGTGCGCCGCGGCGAACCTCGCTTCGCGGGTGCTGGGGCTGAGCCTTCGCCGGCTCTCGGGCGACTTCCGCGCAATGCATGGCCATCCAATTCTGATCGCAGAAACCTTCGTCGATCCGGCCCGCTTCACCGGCGCGTGCTACCGGGCGGCGAACTGGCAGGCGCTGGGCCACACCCGCGGCTTTGCCCGCAAGCCCGGCACGCCCGCGACCTGGGTCCCCCACGGCAGACCGAAGGAGGTCCTGGTCTACCCGCTGGCCCGCGACGCGCGCGAGCAACTGTGCCGCCTCGACGATGCCCCAAAGTGGCGAAGCGAAGGCGACCCGCGACCGTGGACCGCCCATCGACTGCGAAGCCTGTGGGAGTGTCTTCATGGTGTGCCCGATTTCCGCAGCACGCGCGGGCGGCGCTATCCGCTGGCCACCATCCTGGCCATCGCGGTCGCCGCGAAGCTTGCCGGATACCACGGTGCGACCGCAATCGGCGAGTTCTCCCAAGCGTTGACCCAGCATCAGCTTCGTGCCCTGCGGGCGTTCTACAGCCCCCGTCTGGGGCGCTTCACCGCCCCGTCCACGACCGCGTTCGTCAAGGTTCTCACCAACTTGGACCCCGATGTGCTCGACCGCGCGGCGCGCACCTGGGCCGCGCAGCAGGCCTCGCGCACCGACCCCGTCGCCATCGACGGGAAGTACATCCGCGGTGCCGCCCGGCACAATCCGGGCGCCAAGCACCTGCTCGTCGCCGCTGCGGAGCACCGCTCTGGAATCGTCCTCGGACAAGAGGCGGTACAGGACAAGAGCAACGAGATCCCGGCCGTGCGTACCCTGGTCACCGGGCTCGACCTCACCGGCCGCGTCGTGACCCTCGACGCGATGCACACCAACCACCACACCGCCCGGTGCTTGGTCGAGCAGTGCGGCGCGCACTACGTGATGACCGCGGTCAAGGACAATTGCCCCAACTTGCTCGCCGAGTTGGCTGGGCTCGATTGGGAGCTTCCCCAGGTGCGCGCCACCGAGCATCACACCTCGGACAACGGACACGGACGAATCGAGAAGCGAAGCTGCCGGGTGCTCGACCTCACCGAGCACCGCGACCGCGCCCCCCTGCCTCATCGTCAGGTCGCCTTTCGCATCGAGCGCGAGCGGCGCATCGTCAAGACCGGCAAGGTCGAGCACGAGACCGTACACGGCCTGACCTCCGTGCCCCCCGACCAAGCCACCTCGCAGGTCGTCCTGGCCCTGGTGCGCGGGCATTGGAGCATCGAAAATCGACTCCACCACGTGCGCGACGTCTCCTACGACGAAGACCGTTGCCGGGTGCGAACCGGACACCTGCCGCGCAATCTCGCCTGCCTCACGAACCTCGCCATCTCCATCGTTCGCCTCAAGGGGCGCTTCGACTCCCTCCCCCAAGCCCACCGGCACTACGCTCGGCGGCCCCAGGACGCCGTGCGCCAGCTCATCAACCCGCCCAAACGCTGAGCCCCACGCTACTGCGACCCCTCGGCGCTTGGCTCCACCACCGCGCCAACGTTCCCGCTCGCCCGGCCGGGCAATCCGAGCTTCCGGTTTGCTTTGCATACCCCTCCAAACGACTCAGATACCCTCCTCCGTGACCTCCCCTTCCTCCCATTCCACCGGCTACCGCACCACCACAACGGATTCCAACCAATCACGTGCTCATCCTTGCACCGAACAAAATTTCACCCTGGATCGCGCAGGAGTTCATCCTTGGGAGAAAGGCGAGGTCGATTGGGGTCGTTTTCGTCGAACGGCTTTCTGCCTCGGCGCCGGATGAGACCCAGAAATGGGTTGCCGTACTTCTCTTCGGCATTCTTGGCCCAGCGCATGTGACGGTCGACACTGGATCGGGCGTCACCTGGTCGCAGCTTGCCAGTTCGCTTGAAGTGGGAGATCGCAGCCATGCGGTCGACAGCATCCCCGATGTCTTGGTCGGAAGCGCGTTCCACGATGCGCTTGGCCTGGGCCGCGCGTCGCGCCGCTTGCGCATCGGTGGAAACGGGCACGAGCCGACCGTCCGCGATGAGCGCCTCAACATCGAAAATGGAGAGCGAAACGATCTGCCGCGAACCATCCTGCGCCTGGAGCTCGACCGCGTCCGGGTCTCGATGCAGCACTTTCCACTGGAGCTGATTCCAGAGCAGGAGTTCCCCGCGTTCCAAAGAGATGAGGACAGGGGAAGGCGGTTCGGAAAGACCTGGCTCCGTGACATGCTTGTGGGTGAGGAACGCTGTCCGGTTTGCGTGAAGCCACGCCAGGTCGGGCTCGAAAAGGAGCGACCCCTCCCAGTCACCCCAGAGCTCGCGGTTGGCGATGGCCCACCAGATTCCCTCGCGGGTCGTACCCGGGACCGCGATCAGATCGCGAAGGCGAACGGAGCCCGCTTCTCGCAGCACATTCACCGCCGGGTCCAGAATCGAGGCGTCAGGGCGCGGAGCGCCGACGAAGTCCCGGAACCACCTGACGTTTCGCATCCAGGTCGGATTCACATCCGAAGAGGTGAACATCTCGTGGCGGATCCCAGTGCCTTCGAGCGCTTTCTCGGCGGCGGGGTGTCGCCATGTTCCGTCCGCGTCCTGTTGGAATTTCGGATACTTGCGCTTCTGATCGTTGTTGAGCTCCGAGGCACCTTTGCACTCGACGCACGCGACATGGTCTAGTCTCAAGGCGATGAAGTCGAGGTGGTGGTCGCGGATGCTCACGCGACCACGCGAGTCGCGAGACTCGACTCCGACGACGTGGGGCTGACAGAGGTAGAGGTGGACCTCGCTCAAGTACTCGCACCGATAGACGAACGAGAGCTCGGGACCGCGACTCTCGAACTGGATCGAGCAGAGCATCTTCGCGCTCTGGAACTGCCCCGCAACGTTGCTTCCTCCGCCACCCACGCGGCGGGTCGGCTCCGTGGAAAAGGCCTCCAGGACTATCCGCTGACCCGCCTCCGGCAGGCCGATTCGTTCGAAGTAGTCGAGAAAGTCGGGCAGGTCCCAAGGACCCTCGAACGGTCCGGGGAAGTCCTCCGGACGAAATGCGTGGGCGACCTCGGCTGCGAGCGCGTTCACGACGCCGCCTCCAATTCCCCCGTTTCGTCTTGTGCCATCGACCAGCGCAGGACGACGTCCATAGGGCGGACGGAGGAGGAAGCGAAACCCCGGTCGAGGACCGCCGCGAGGAGCGCGCACGTACGAAGCGAAGAGGAGGGCTCGTCAGAGGCTGGAACATAGGGGAGCATTCCCTCCATCCACGCCAACGAACGCAACGGCGGAAGCGGGAAGTCGTGCGTCGACTGGAGAACGGTAGACAGGGGCAACCGGGAGATACGTGAGAGCTCGGAAAAGCGGTCTACCGCGGCATCGACCCGCCTAGAGTCCGGGGCCACGAGAAGGTCGAGTTCTGCGAACTGGCCAAGAAGAGCCGGATCGTCGCCACGGCGGTAGCAGCGGACCCGCACCTGATGCTCAAGCCAATGCTCGGCCATGGGGACCAGTTCGTACCAGTGGTCAACGGGCGGAGGGTTATGAGCGAAGCGGAAGAGGAACCGCGGCTCCCACTCGTACCAGAGAGTCGACGCGCAGTATCGGAAGGGAAGGAACGCGATGTCGGTGAAATCAGCCTCGTTGCGTTTGTCCACTGAGGATCCGACCACGGCGCCGTGACAAAGTGCTTGCGTGCTTTCGATGCCCGCTGATGTGAGGTCTTGACACAGCTGGCACGTTCCCACGCCCTCAGTGAAGGCGCGCAAGGCGTCGCGATGGCGAAACGAATCGAGCCGCAAGATAGCCCCGCAGGAGCCGCACGAGCCAAGCTCCGGGACCTTGCCCTGAAATACGGTCACGACGGCAAAGCACCTTGCAGTGACGCCCGACAGCGCGCGAAGGAGAGACGGGGAGGCGATAACCAACCTCTCGACCCTCCCTTGCAGAGGAAAGAGAGGGTTTGAGTGGGAATGGAACCGTCGACGTGGCTCGCGACGGGCGCAGATATGCACGGGCTCGTCTCTCCTTCGATGGGGGTCTTCGTTGAGGTGATCGTACCGAGGCGATATGGACTCGCGAGGAAGCGATGCTGGGGGGAGGTAGATGTCGAGTTTTGTTTTGTATTACAGATGGTTGGAATTGTTCTGCAGTACCGGGGCGATCGAGACCAAAGACGGTATTTGCGGAGAACTATTGCTTCAACGTCCCAAGACCTAGATGTGAATCGGCAAATCGCCGGGGCCACGCCGCCACGTGGAGATAGGGAGGATCGGGAGGGAAACAGGTGGACGAAGACACCAAGAATCGCCGCGGAAAAACGCGCGAAGGCGGAGACGTCGAGATCTCGCCGCGCCAGCAAGCGACACTGGACGCAATTCGCGAGTACTGGGCGCGGCACAGAATCGGACCGTCGCGCGCCGACCTCGCAGCCGCACTCGGACTGAAGTCCCAGTCCGGAACCGACCGCCACATCCAGACCTTGCTCCGGCGAGGACTCGTAGAATCGGTGCCCGGAGCGAGCAGAAGCCTTCGGGCAGTCGAGTCCGGCGATGTGCCGCTCATCGAGGCAAAGGGCCGAGTAAGCCACCGAAAGGCGCTCGCCGAGGACGTGCGCCGGATCGGATGGATCCCCGATTGCCTCGCCGCGCGGTTCTCTCCGAGGCCTGACTATTTTCTCGTCATCACGGACGAGAAGCTCTGCAGGCTCGGGGTCGTGACCGGAGACCCGGTCGCCGTCCGAGACGCGCGGCGGGCTACGACGGGGGACGTCGTGGTGGCGCGAGTGAACGGGGCCGTGTACTGGGGAAAGTACACGAGGGTCGATCGGCACACGGTCGAACTCGTGCCTCCCGGCAGGAATCGAAGGGCTGAAGCCCTTCGGATCGATTTGCTGGACGACGAGTTCGAAATAGAGGGGATCGTCATCGGGACACTCGCGATGCGTCAGATCGCCAGCAAGGGTTGATCGCGTCGGGGCGAACCTGCTCGACATCCGCTGGATTCCTAAAACTGAACAACGAGGTTGACGGACAAGGAGAGTTCACCCGGATCACACCTACCTCCGGTCCGTTTTGTGCCACGGTGTGATCCACCTCGCCTCCCGAATCGCGTCGTCCTTCTCGTACTCGGCCGTCTCAAACACCTGCTGTAGCCGAGCCCTCGTCGCGGGGGTGAGGCCCGGGATCGAATCGAGGTCGGAGATTGCCTCGCTCTCACCAGCCCAACGGATCCATTCGACCCGCTCGCTATCGAGCGTCTCGAGGACAACGAGCAGCTCTCTCTCACCGAGCTCAAGAGGCCCGAACCAGCGTGCCTGGGCAAGCTCGCCGGCTCGAAGCCGGATCGCGAGGTCATCCCCGAAGCCCGATGCAATCGTTTTGAGGTGGGGCTGCCAGTGCGGGGCGGGATCAATCGCCTCACCGCTCGCTTCGTAACCGGTGTCAAGGTCCGATTCGGCGTAACCGAGCGAAACCGCCGCGCGGAGGGCAACACCGACCGATTCGGTGCGCGCATCGCGTCGCGCAAGCTTCCTCTGGGCCTCGCTCATCCACCCGGGGCAACTCCGGTCCCGACGTGCATCCAGGAGTGAATCGACCCGGCGCTCGATGAGGGACCGCCACCAAAGGAGCGCCTCCACCCGCTCGACAACGAAGCGGGCAAGTGCTGCGGGAGCGTCCTGGCCGACTTCGGCAAGCCTGGCGAGGAATGCGATGGCATCGTCGGACCAGATCCCGAAGGACCGGCGCGCGACGGCTGCGCCGAGCCACTCGGCGGGCCCCGGGGCGTCTGCTCCCATAAGCCCGACGAGGTCGTCCGCAAGGCGAGCGGGCGCGATGTCAGGCCCTGCGTAGTGAACGATGTCGGCAAGCTCGGCGAGGATCTCGCTCAGGAGTACGTCTCGGGCGTCATCCGCTTCGATGGCCTGAGCGGCGAGCCGCACGCTCTCCTCGCGTCCTTCGGGTCCGACATGGCCCAGAATCCGGGCAAGGAGCGCGACTCCAGCGGTCCTTCCTGTGCCCTTCGAAAGGGCCTTGCGGCACGGATCGATGGCGACCCGGTACCGCTCGGCGACAAACAGGACCCTGGCGAGAACATCCCAGGTGCGTGGGTCGCCCGGGTAGCGCTCGCATGCATCCCTTGCGATCACCTCCGCCCGGACGGGATGCCCCGCGGCGGCGTTCGAGGTGACGAGCGCACAAACCGTCTCGACGTCGTCGCGCTCGAGATGGGACTGCTCCGTCCGGCGGAGGGCCTCTCGCTCCCGATGATGCGCCTCGACGGTTCGAAGGAGACTCCCGGCGAGCTCGCCCTCGAGCCCCTGGAGCCGTTGCATTGCCTCGTCGGGCTCGCCTGACTGCCACAAGAACTGCGCAACGCAGGCGGCTCCGTGGTCCCGGCGGAACGGTTCGCCGTCATGCTGAGAGGCCGAGCGCATGGCAGCGGCAAGGTGCGAGCGGGTCGCCCGATGCGTCCCCAGGGCTTGGCTTTCCCGAGCTGCATCGAGGTGCGCCTCGGCGACCGCGAGCGGGTCGATGGCGGCTCGTTCGAGCACGTCCCGGAGACGGCGAAGCAGCTCCGCGAGTTCGACCGTCGCCGCTCGGCGTGCCCCCTGGTGCAGCTCGTAGAATGGGCACTGAGGTTCGCCCGGGATGGGCCGGAAACCGGCCCGAAGCTGCGTATGCCGGATGACGGCCATGGCGGCGACGCTGCGGGCGACGGCCTCGGGCACGTCGGTGATCTCGTTGTCTCCCCAGAGGCGTTCGACCTCTGCGAACACCTGAGCGAGTACCTCCGGGTTTTCGTGAAGAACCCCTCGCACCGCCTCCTCGGTCGCTTCCTCAGGGGCACCCCACGCCTTGAGGAGCAGCACCGGGATGGGGATCTTGTCTACACCCTCACGCTCCTCTTCGATCGCGGCCCGGACTCGATCCCATGTCTCAGGCGACGGGTTGATGTCGGGGAAAAGGGTGCGCTCGTGCTGGAGGAGAAGATCTTTGTGCGCGATGCACCAAAGCGACGTCAGGAGCTGCGCCGCGACGCCAACGAGGAACGGCGCCGGCTCCCTGGAGGAAACTTCGGCGTCTATCGTCGCGAGCATCTTCCGCGCCTGTCGCTCACGGCTCTCGTCGCCCACCTGGCTCGCGACCTGGACGAGGGCTTCGAAGAGGGGCCGGATCCAGTCAGGGTTCCAGGGACAGCCGTCGAGGGCACGCTCAAGAGCAAGGAGGACGAGCTCTCCGGTCTCCGGAAGATCGTCCATGAGGCGAGATGCCCGCGCGCTCCAGGCATGGGAGAGGGGAAGCGCGAGAGCCTCGCCACCGGACCGTTGCCCCTGCTCGAGCGATGCTGCGAGCGCGGCGAGTTGTCCGCAGTCCAGGGCGAGCCCCTGGGCGATTGTCATCGAGAACCGCCCGACAAAGCCGGCCTCGTCCCGGACACCGAGCCAGCGGTAGACGAGGCGCTCGAAGCCAAGGTGGAGATCCGTCGGGCCGTCCGCCCGGTCGGCGAGCTCGAGGGTTCTCCTGGTCTCCCTCCAGAATTCAGGACAAAGGTGAGCGCCCCGCTCTTCAAGGGCAGCCGTCTCATCAGGCGTGAGCGCGATACGGTGGCTGAGGGCGTATAGCGCGGTTAGAACATGGGCATTGGACATTTCCATGACCGGAATCTCCTGGTGGACGCGATGCTGGGTTCGAACATGAGGACGGAAAGCACCCGGGCAGGGACGCCGACGCCCTGGCGCGAACCGTTGGGATGAAGTCGTAGTGGCCATGGTCAGCCTCCTCTTGTCGGTGCAGGCTCGGGCAGACGGCGCCTGACGCAAGCGAGGAGCTGGGCGAGCGGCCTCCCGTCGGCAAGCCCGAGGGCGGCACCCATCTGCGCACAGAGGCGAAGCGGTGACGGGGGCGGACTGGAGCCTTCACGCGACGGTTCGATCCCTGTTTCGTGCGCGAACTCCCCGAGCGGTACGAGAGACCGTCCTGCGAGCGAAGACCAATCGACCGCGTCGCATAGCGCTAGAGCGAGCCCGCCGCCGAGCGCGGGACATGCCCCGACAATCTCCTTGAGCGAGTTGTGGTCGAGGGCGAGGAGCAAGTCGAGATCGGAGAACCACTCATCCAGGCGTGGGTCGGCAAGGGTTAGCAGACGGGTGACATGCAGGCGGTGTCCGGCCAGCATCCGCGCCATCGGATCAAGATCGGAGCGAAGTCCGGACGAAAGCTTCGGTCCGATGCGAAGCGCGGATCGGGCTTCCCACGCGAGCGTGCCGAACTCGGGAACGAAGAGGAACGGAAGCACCGCGAGGTCGGTCACGTCACGACCGGCAATGCAGTGCGCGGCTAGTGCACCGAAGCGAAGCGGATGGCGTGCATTGCCATCGGAGGCGAGGAAGACCCTGTCCTGGCAGTCCTGGCACAACCCGGACAGCAGCCACTCCCGCTCGGAGCATTCGTCGCGCCAGCCGTCCTCGTGAACGACTGCGCCACACACACAGCGCCCGAGCGCGACGCCGGAGGCCGGTAGCCGGATCACGCCGGCTCTCCGTCTGCGATGCCGTTCGGCGGGGGCGCAAACGGGAGGACCTTGCGCGAGGGACCAGGATCGCCGGGCGCGGTGCCCGGGGCCGATGGCACGAGCCGGCGGCGCTCGAATCGCCCGTCGGCCCCGCTCACGTAGCACTCGTCGGTGGCGAGCCCGGGGAGCGGTCGAACGTGGAGGACGTTTGGAAGTCCTGGACGGCTGGGAGCGAGCCCTCGGACAATCTCCTGGGTGCGGGAGTCGGTCGAGCGAAGAACGACCTTGGTGCCGGTACCGCACCAGAAGGCACCAAAGGCTGCCTCGACTCCCGGGACGTCACGCAGGGCATGCTCGATTGCGGAGACCGACCTTGATGCCAGGACCGCGAATCCTCCCGCCGCCTGTGCCCGGGCCAGGAACGCGGCATCGACGGCCGTCGCATGGCGCTCGAAGTCCCGCGCGATGAAACCGCAAAGCGGCAGATCCGGTGAGGGCCCTCCCGCGACGCCGCGGGCGACGACAGCCTCGAGAAACACCTGCTTGACCGCGCGGGCAACAAGCGCATCGGCGCCGTCGTCCTTCGGGTTGAAGAGGACGAACCGGGCGTGGCGAGCCCCTGACACCAAGCGGACGAAATCGAGGGCTTCGTCCGGGTCGAACCCGGGTTCGCACCCGAAGTACAGGCAATGCCTGGTCTCGGGAGTCGCGAAGGGGGCGAGGATGGCGTTCGCAACCTCGAGGACGGCACGTGCATGCCCGCCCGCCGCGCTCAGCGCATGGGCGCCGTTGCCAAGCGCCGCGGCAAGCTCAAGCTCCTCGCTGAGGCAGCGTCCAAAGGCCTGACTCGCCTCGTTCGCAAGGCGGGATGACGAGTAGCCGGAGACCGTGCTGAGCAGCCACAGGGCGGTGGCGAGGACGTTTGGAGCTCGCTCACCGTCCAGGCACCGGACACGGTCCATGAGGGAGGAGAACAGCCACCGCGCGTTGTCGCTGTCCGGGAGCCAACCCTCGGGACGAGGGGAGTGCCGGGACGTCAGCATCAGGACGAGACCGACAGCACTTGAGGCGAGAAGGCACCCCTCGCGCACGACCGGGTCGAGAACATGCCCGGAAGGGGCCGCGAGGAAACGCGCCGGACTTCCGGGAACCAGGGCCAGGGTGCGCTTGAGAATGCGGGTCGCCGCGGTCAGCCACCGCCCGTCTTGAAGGACCGGATCGAGGGAGCGCCCATTCGCCGTCAGGTCAAGCACGATCCGATCCGGGTCCAGAACCTGCAGCCGCTCCGGTGCGACCGTGTCGAGTGCGGAGCGGAGCTCGGAGTCAGGATCGAGGACGAGGACAGGTCCAACCTCGCCTCCGGGAGCCTTCGCAAGTGCGGTTACGAGGGGAGCCAGACAAAGGCCGGTGGCGGCGCCGGCATCGTCGCCCAGAACGAGGACATGACGCTGCAGAGCCTCGCGAGCGAGGTCGGCGTTCGGGGAAGCGAACGGAATCGGGGAGAAGCCGGAGGAGTCGGGCTGGACGAGCGACCCCGGCGAAGCGGCGCCAAGCCCGCCCACGCGATCGACGAGAGCGAGGGTCCGGGCGAGCTTGCCCGAGATGGGACGGTCGATCTGAAACAGCCGCGCATAGATGTGCCCGAGGCTGTTCCGGTCACGCTCGGCGATGGCGTCGTCGACGGTCTGACCCAAGGCGCTCGCGAGGGTCTGGACGCGAGCTGGAGCGGAGCCGGCGGGATCTTGTCCCGCCCCCATGCAAAGGCCATCGACCACCAACCGATCTGCGTCCGCCGCCCCGTGCTCGCCCGGAACATGGGCACCGCCAAGAGCACGGTCGACGAGTCGTTCGACCATGCGTTCATTGGCGCGGGAGAGCTTGGCGTGGATCGCCGCGCTTTCCTCCGCGTTCATGTCGCCATGGCGATGGAGCCTCGCGCCATGGAACCGGAGCTTGACCCCGTCGTCCGCCACGCGTTCGTCGCCAAGCGCAACGAGCAACGCGGACGCGCTGGAAGTCCGGCCCACGGCCCGGGTCCGGAAGCAAACGCCGCGTTCGCGCCATACGCGCAGGCGTTCGAGCAGACACCCCAAGGCCTCATTGCTCCCCCCGAGTGACCGGACCCGGAGCTCCACGAGGTTGTAGTGGTAGTACTCGACCGCGGTCTCGATGGCGTGGACGAGGTCGTGGACGGAGCTCCATTCGAGATCTCCTTCCAGAAGGACGCTCGCGTGGTCGTCGTGGTGGGAAAGGCAGTCGTTCATGTCGGCTCCTGATCTGTGAACGCTGGGAATGGGTCGACCGAGTGATTGCGGTCACCAGAAGGCATTGAGCGCCGATTGCTCGGACGACCACCCGGGTGGGCAGACGGGACGAAGACAGCACCGTTGCGCCTGAAGGGCACGTGGGCGACGGGCGGCACAGGGAGAACTCGCTCGCTTGCATCGCAGCGGTTCTCGTCGGCGGACGAGGCTGGGAGAGCAGGCGTGCCCGGGTACCGAGCGGTCTGGACAAGGAGAACGGGCCCCGGAGTCTCAGTCGGGCGGAATGCCAGCCGGACGACCTCGACAACAACGAGGCAGCGCTCAAAGGCGTGGTTCGAGGAATCATCGACAGCTCGGAATTCGGGGAGAAACCAGCCGGCAACGAAAGAAAGCCCCGCCACGACGGCAAGCCCGCCGCCCCGGCGGACAACGCGGTCGAGTGATGAAGCGGGGCGCTCGCGAAACTGCCAGTCAAGGAAGCGAAGCATCACTGGTCTGCTCCCTTGCACTGGGAGCGGGACCAAGCGCTGAACCGGTGCCAGAGCCAGGAGACGAAGAGCGGCGCCAGGACAGCGAGAAAGGACCCGACGCCGACGGCAATCGGGATGACGACCCAAGCCATGCCCGCGTCGAGCAGGGTGACGGCGATGCCTTCGGCGAAGTGCTCGGCGATGAGCAGGCCGCCCGCGAAGCAGACGACGGCGACCGCCAGTCGACCGACGAGCGCCCACAGGCGAAGGCTCCGGGGAGCGCCGGGACGGTCGGCAAGCAGAGAGCGAACGCCCGCCAGCAGGCAGTGGATTCCGCGCCGGGGCGAAGCCCGGGAACGGCAGGAACATCGGTTTGGAAAGTCGCTCATCAGGCGCTCCCATGTTCGTGTTGCACGAATCGGGAGAGCGCCTGCCAGCACCACGCAGGCGCAAGTCATTGACCTGCGTGGTACACTTCGTCGGGCTAAGACCGGGTCGGGTTTGCGCTCTCCCGGTTTACGGGGCTCGGGAGTCCTACCACGGCTCCCTTGCCCTGCCCACTTTCTTTCCTCCTCAGCTCTTCATCGACCTCCCGTCACGGCGGGCATTCGCTCCTGGTGTGACGCGCGCCTTGGCCCGCTCCGGGCCGGCGACGCGCGCCTTCGGTTTCGAAATCTTGAACACCCTTGCGCGGGGATGGTCGGGTGCGTCGGCCTGAGGTGTGCCGAGTCCGTCCCCGGAGGAGAGGATCCGGGGACCGGTCTCGGAGACAGCGGTCGGGAGCACTCGCTCTTGAGAGCGCTCACCATCTGAGGCACAATGTCGCGCGGAAGTCATCGCCTGGGTATCACTGCCTTTCAGATACCGCTCTAGAGCCACATGGCCGACCTGTGATCCCACCACAGCCAACGGCGCCCGTCAACCCCCCTCGGCAAAAAAAAGTTCAACTGGACGAACACGTGAAGCAACTAACTGAAATTCAAAGGGAAACGCTGGAATTCGTCCGGGCGTACATTCGAGAGCACGGCTGCGCCCCGGCGAGGCCCGAGATAATGTCGGCTCTCCGGCTGAAGAATAAATCAGTTGTAGATCAAAGACTTTTCGCGCTTGAAAGGAAGGGCTTCGTCGAGCTGAGGCCGGGGAGTCCACGCTATATCAAGCTCCTGGACGAAGACCTGCCCCTCATCATCGCCGGCACGGTCGCCGCGGGCGAGCCCATCCTCGCGGACGAGCGCGTGAAGTGCCGGATCCCGCGGGCGGTGGCCGAGATGTTCAGGCCTGAGCCAGACTTCTTCGTGCGCGTCCAGGGGGATTCCATGAATCGAATCGGCCTGGTCACCGGGAGCGTGGTCGCCGTCAGAAGCCAGTCCACGGCCCGCAAGGGTGACGTAGTGGTCGCCCTCCTTGAGGATCAGGTGACTCTCAAGCGGTTCGTGCGGCTGGACCGGCGCCGGGTCGAGCTGCGTCCGGAAAGCACGAATCCGGAGCACCAGGCGATTGCGGTGGACCTCAAGCGCGATGCGTTCGAGATCTGCGGGATCGCGGTCGGGGCGCTCATCGGGGATGGGTTCAACCGGGCTGAGTACGAGCTCGAGTGAGCGTGACAGCTACGAGGGTGAGCGCACCGCCAGCACAGGCAGTGTTCCTCGAGCGAGTTCCCCACACATGCGGGGATGTCCCGAGCCAGCCGACGGCGCGAACGAAGGAAATAGTGTGTTCCCCGCGCGGGCGGGGATGGACCGGACCGGACCACACCGCGGGTGCATGTTCATACAGAGTCGGTCGCGAGGTGTTCCCCGCGCGTGCGGGGAAGGACCGGGGCTCGTGCGGTTGGACCGGCGCCGGGTCGAGCTGCGTCCGGAGAGCACGAACCGAGCGCACCAGCCGATTGCAGTGGACCTCAAGCGCGATCCGTTCGAAATCTGCGGGATTGCGGTCGGGGCGCTCATCGGGGATGGATTCAACAAATCCATGGTGTGACGTTCAGACCGGTTGATCGGCGCCACCACTTACATCGTACATTGACACCCGGTACCCAATACCGGACGATGCGAGACGATACCAAGGAATATCGCGATGGCTACACCGACTCCGAACGTGCCCAAAGCGGTGCTCCAGGAGGCACGGCGCCTCGTCAACGACGAGCCCAGTATTGAAGCCGTCATCCTGTTCGGCTCCAGGGCCCGGGGCGATGCCCACCCGGAAAGCGACTATGACCTCGCGGTGGTGACCACCGCCGCGAACCGGGACGCGCGCGTGCTGTGCAAACCGCTCGCGGAGCTGGACGAGACGATCCAGATCGTGCCCGTCGACCCCGAGGCGCTGCGCACGTACCGAAACACCTGCAACCGGGTGGAACGCGGCGTGGTTGTGGATGGTCAGACGCTGGCGGGCACATGGCACCGCCCCCCACACCAACGCAAGGCAGACGACATGGATCACAAGGCCTTCGAACAGGGATTCCGCGCTTTCGTCTCGCATGCGCGCTCCGCGATCGCCGACATCGCGCTCGCGGAGGAAGAGGCAGAGGCAGGGAGTAACCACGGGGCGTACAACGCGTTCCGGGCAGGCGAGCACGCCGCAAAGGGAATCCTGACCCTGTATGGGTTGACGCACCGGAAGAGTCACGAAGTGAACGACCTCGCCGAGCAGCTGCGTTCCGCCCGCCGGGGCTCGCGTGACCAGGAACAACGAAACCACTTGGCAGCCCGCATCGAGCAGCTCAACGGCAACGCAAAGGAGCTGAACACGCTCGACTACGCGATCGAGATCTTCGAGCCGAATGAAGCGAGCCAGCACCGCCTGATACTCGCCGCGGAGCTCGCCGACGAGTGTCTGGGACTGTACGCTGAACGGGCAACCGGACCGAGCCGGAAACCAACACCCCAGCCCGATACGCACGCACGGACCCTGCAAGCGATCGCGAGGCAGCTCTATTTCTCACAAGGAAGCCTGCACAAGCATCCGGACCGAAGACGACTGAGCGCCGAGACAAATACGGCTATCGAACGCCTGTGCAAGAACGCCGCCAAATGGAGTCAGAGCCAAGACACGCCGACGCCCAGCCAGACCACCGACAATGACAACTCGACGCAGACCGGACACCACGACTCGACGCAACACCGCGCGCCGCAAGCCAGCCCCATCGGCAAGCTGTCCACGCCGAGCGACGCGACCAATTACGCCGCCGAGGCCGACCAGGACCCGCCCGAAGAGGATGCCAAACCGCAGCGCAAACGAACTCCCAAAGGATACGGAGAGTAACCGAGCCCCCCTGGATCTCCGCGGCCCGTGCACTCCACTTCCTCACCGCTTCTCGGTTGTCGTCTCGCGCGGGCGGGGATGGACCTGCCACGGGCCGAGTTGCGTCCGAAGAGCACGTGTGGGTTATCGCATATTTTTGTCGATCGAACGCGACACGGATGATTTTCGCGCGACCCCAAGATATGGATCATCTCGGAAACGCCACAAGGCGCGGGCCGACCAACGACACCAAGCGCGCAACGATGCACCCTGCGACTGCAAGCCGTAGAATACCTTCAATGACTCAGCGCCCAAGGACACAGGCACGAAGGACAGCAACGTCACATCATG
Organism: Gammaproteobacteria bacterium; assembly: GCA_965223775.1. Classification (GTDB taxonomy): domain Bacteria; phylum Pseudomonadota; class Gammaproteobacteria; order HK1; family HK1; genus JAJDXW01. The sequence continues at coordinate 2,551,136 of OZ245021.1, forward strand.
ACCAAGAGAAGCCCAAACAGGACAGAAGATGGACCCGCTCATCAAGACTCACCGGAACGAGATCCTCGCATTGGCGAAGCAAGAGGGGCTGTGCAACGTTCGCGTGTTCGGATCCATGGCGCGCGGGGACGCTGACGAGACAAGCGACGTGGACCTGCTGGTGACAGTAGCACCGGACAACACCTCAGGACTCTCGATATTCGGCTTGGAAATCGAGGTACAGAAGCTCCTGGGACGCCCGGTAGACGTGCTGACCGAAGGATGCCTGCACGAAATGTTTCGCGAACGAGTGCTACGCGAGGCAATACCATTGTGAAACCGGGGACAGAGTCAGACCTCGTGTGGTTGAAGCATATCGACGAGTGTATCAGCGAGATTCACGAGTACACGGGCGGCAAGGCGGAGTCAATCCATCAATCACGCGCGGTGCAACGGGCAGTGGAACGTGTGCTCCAGATCTTGGCAGAATCCACACAAAGACTCGGCCCAGGCCTGAAAGCAACCGAGCCGCAAATTCCTTGGGGAAAGATGGCAGGACTACGCAACCGGCTGACGCACGGGTACCTGTATATCGATCCAGACGTCATCCAAGACATCGTCAAGAAAGATCTGCCACAGCTCGCAGAAGCGATCAGGCGCATGACCGGGCACGCGAGGAACAGCGATAACACAGCCAAGGCGTCTCGACCCAAGAAGAAGTCGTGACGAGCATTTGCGCCGTCGTGCGAACCGCGATACGGGAGAATCGGCGAGTGCAAACCGCGAATCGAGTGATTCAGGCTGCGATCGAGAATCGGCAACCGCGCTCAAGCCATTGATGCGTCGTCGCCGGAAACCCGCGATATGGGTTATTCGGCGGACAAAATATGCGAGAACCCACAGAAGCCTTCATCGACTCCCATCCGGACTGCTTCGAGCGTTCCTGCCAGGTCGGTCACATCACGGGCTCGGCCTGGATCGTGAACAGGGCGGGAGACCGCGTGCTGCTCACGCACCACCGCAAGCTCGGGCGATGGCTGCAGCCCGGTGGCCATAGCGACGGAGACCCCGACACCCTCGAGGTGGCCCTGCGCGAGGCACGGGAGGAATCCGGACTCGATGTGCGGGCGCTCGACGAGGCGATCTTCGACCTCGACGTGCACCTCATCCCGGCTCGTGGCCACGAACCCGCCCACCTTAAGCATCCCCTCATATTTTCACAAGATGGCGAACATTCTCTTGTATAGCCTGTGTTCGGCCAGCATGGCGGCGAATTCGTCGAGCAACGGTCGCAATCGTTCCGGTGGCCAGTTGGGAATATGTTCATAGAGCATGTGCCCTTGGCGAAACAACGAATGGGTGCGATGTTTCACGGTATTGACCTTCAACCACCGGTCATAGCCGATACGCTCTCCGGCGGCCCCGAGCAATGACAACAACGCAATTGCCAATACACTGAGCAACAACAGCCGGTCGCGGCGCTCGGGGCACGAGGTACGCATCGACGACAAGCCAAGGCCATAGCGCCGGTCCTTCAGGTCGCGAAAGCTCGTTTCGATCCCCCACCGTTTTGCGTAGTATTGGATGAGGAGCCGGGGTGCGGCGTTTCGGTCACTGGCCACCAGACACCAAGTGTCCTTCATGTTCTTGTCGCGCAAGCAAACGACCGTGCCGACGGGCAGCTGGTGAGCGTCGGTGATGTGGGCAGCTCGCAACGTGCGGGTTCGCCCGGCCGGGCCGACCCATTGCGACGCCAAGCGCCGCTCCCCGCTCTCACTGGTGACATAGTAGCTTGCGGGCAGCCGAATCACATAGCCGAATCCCAGCTCTTCGTCCAGGTTTTTGAACAAGTTACAGTCTGCAAACCCCCGGTCCGCGACCACCGTCACCTCTACCCCATCGGGCACCACCTCCGAGAACCGATACAGCAACTCGTCCTCATAACGGTTGCGGTTGTCCTTCAACGTCGCCGTCGATACCGTCTCCCACATCAGGGCCGTGGCCCGGCCATGCTCGGTGAGCATCGACAACATCAACGTATCGTGCCCATCGCGAGCGAAGCTGGTCCAATCCAATGCCACCACGATCTCCTCTCGCGCTCCAATCACATGAGGCACCCAGTGCGAAAAGAAATCGTCCAATTCGATGGCGGTATTGCTGAGCAACCGGTCGACCTGCTTGACGCCGTGTTTGCTCAGGGTGCCACGGGCGTGGGCCAAACCTTGTCCAATGGCATGGACGGCCAAGGAGGCACTGGTCAGGACTCCGAGCGTACCGTAGGCGAGCGACAAGACCCGCTTGGCGTGCAGGTCGCCGTCGTACAGCTCGGTGATGAAGGAAATCAGATTGCGTATTCCGGTCGAAACCGATCACCCATTCCAGTCCAAACCGATCACTGATTCCATTCCAAGCCGATCACCGATTCCAGTCGATGCCGATCACTGATTCCAGTCCCATGCCGATCACTTTTGGGGTGGGCACTGGAACGGTGAGAGGGGTCTGAACACCGGAGCTCAACGACGCGGGACAACCGGGCGCACGTGGGACCCTTTCGACCTTTCGGGAGGGCGTCACGGTGGCACAGAGGAGGTTGTCGATGCGTAAGATTCGAGAGGCCCTGCGTCTGCACTACGACGCGGGATTGGGTGTCCGGGCGGTGTCGCGCAGCCTGAAGGCCTCGCCGTCGACGGTGAGGGAGTACCTGGTGCGCGCGAAGCTGCAGGGGCTGACTTGGCCGCTGCCCGAGTCGCTCGACGATGCGGGGTTGCTCCAGCGGCTGTATCCGACACCGGCGTCGAACTCCAGGGCTCTCCCGGTTCCGGACTGGAGCAAGGTCCACCGCGAGCTGCGTCGCAAAGGGGTGACGCTCGCACTGCTGTGGGAGGAGTACAAGACGGTTCATCCCGAGGGGATGCAATACAGCTGGTTCTGTGCGCGGTACCGGGCGTGGGCCGCGAAGGTCGACGTCGTGATGCGCCAGGAGCACCGTGCGGGCGAGAAGATGTTCGTCGACTACGCCGGGCACACGGTCGGGGTGGTGAACCGCGACACCGGAGAGCTTCGCGAGGCGCAGATCTTCGTCGCGGTGCTGGGGGCGTCGAACTACACCTACGCCGAGGCGACCTGGACGCAGACGCTGCCCGACTGGATCGCCTCGCATGTACGGGCGTTTGAGTTCATGGGCGGCAGCACGGAGTTGGTCATCCCGGACAACCTGCGCTCCGCGGTGAGCCGGGCGCACCGCTACGAGCCTGACACCAATCCCACCTACCACGACCTGGCCTGTCACTACGCAGTGGCCGTACTCCCGGCACGGGTGAAAAAACCGAGGGATAAGGCCAAGGCCGAGGTGGCAGTGCAGGTGGTCGAGCGCTGGATCCTGGCCGCGCTTCGCAACCGCACGTTCTTCTCGCTCGCCGAGCTCAACGCCGCGATCGCGAAGCTGCTGGAGCGGCTCAACAACCGCCCGTTCCGCAAGCTCCCGGGGTCGCGGCGCTCGCTGTTCGAGCAGCTCGACCGTCCCGCGCTTCGGCCCCTTCCCGCCGAGCGCTACGTGTTCGCCGAGTGGAAGAAGGCGCGGGTCAACATCGACTACCACGTCGAGGTCGACCGGCATTACTACTCCGTCCCCCACGCCCTGGTCGGGCGCCAGCTCGACGTGCGCCTGACCGCCACCACCGTGGAGTGCCTGTACCGCAGTGAGCGTGTCGCCAGCCACGTGCGCTCCCCCCTGCGAGGCCGTCATACCACCGCCGACGAGCATATGCCCGAGAAGCACCGAAAGATGGGCCAGTGGTCCCCCGAACGCTTCATCCGCTGGGCCACAACCATCGGACCGCAAACCGCGACCCTCATCGAAACGGTGCTTCGGTCCAGACGCCACCCCCAGCAGGCGTTCCGCTCGTGCCTGGGCATCCTGCGCCTGGCCGACAGCTACGGCGAGGAGCGCCTGGAGGCCGCCGCGGGGCACGCGGTCGCGCTCGGCGCCAACAGCTACCGCAGCGTCGAATCCATCCTCAACCACCGCCTCGACCAGCGCCCCAGCGAGCAGATCGAGCTCGGCCTCGCCATCGAGCATTCCAACGTTCGTGGCGCGAGCTATTACAACTGACAGGAGACACGACATGTTGACTCATCCCACCGTGGACAAGCTCCACCAACTGCGCTGCGCCGCCATGGCCAAGGCCCTGGCCGAGCAGCTCGGCTCATCCGAGATCGAGGCCCTCAGCTTCGAGGAACGCCTCGGGCTCATTGTCGACCGCGAGCTCACCGAGCGCGCCTCGCGCCAGCTCACCAACCGGCTGCGCCGCGCCCGGCTCCGTCACGCGGCCTGCATCGAGGACATCGACTTCCGCCAACCCCGAGGCCTCGACCGCGACCTCGTCCTGTCGCTGGCCGACGGGCGCTGGGTCCGTGACCACCTCAACGTCCTGATCACGGGGCCGGCCGGCGTGGGAAAGAGTTGGATATCGTGCGCCCTCGCTCACAGCGCGTGCCGCAACGGATACACCGCCTCGTACCGGCGCCTCCCACGCCTGCTCACCGAGTTGTCCATCGCGCGCGCCGACGGGCGCTATGCCAAGCTGCTCGCCTCGATCGCCAAGACCCCCGTCCTGGTCATCGACGACTGGGGGGTGTCGAAGCTCAGCGCCGAGAACCGCCGCGACCTGCTCGAGATCATCGAGGACCGCCATGGACTGAGCTCCACGATCGTGACCTCGCAACTGCCCGTGAAGAGCTGGCATGCCGTGATCGGGGATCCCACCCTCGCAGACGCCATCCTCGACCGGCTCGTCCACAACGCCTACCAACTCAACCTGAAAGGAGAATCCATGCGAAAGACACACGGACCGTTGAACCAAACCGATCACTTCACCCCATAATGGGACACCCGCGTCGCTTCGCTCCGACTGGTGATCGGAAAGCATGGAATCGGTGATCGGTATCACACCGGAATCGGTGATCGGAATCACTGGAATGCGCAATCAGATGGTCTTCGCGAAGTACGTCTCGGGCTTTCACCATCCACCCTCAGAGGCGAAAACAGTTATTTTGTTTCCAACCTCCTGCCCGTGCAAGTCCGAAGTCGGACTTGGGGGAAAAAGTGGAGCACAATATTCGAGTCAACGGACCCATCGCAGGTGCAAATTGAGTACAAGGAATTAGAAAACTGTGCTTTCGCTATACTGATTTGGATCAAATCAAATCGTTAACAACGATTCCTTACAAAAAAGATGAGGGGATCGCTGAGCCCGCCCACTACCACTACGACGTCCGCTTCCTCGTCCAGGCGATGGAAGAGCGCTTCCGGGTGAGCGAGGAGTCCTGCGCCCTCGCCTGGGTGCCGGCGGACAGGGTCGGCGTGTTCACCAGCGACGAATCCGTGCTTCGGATGGCGCGCAAGTGGCATGGGCAGAGAAGCGGTCTGGAACCGGGACAACTTCCCGGGGCGGCAACGGGACCCCGGGCCAGGGGCGACCTCGCCTCGCGAAGGAGGCTCCCCACCCGTCGTTGAGTCGGGTGCAAAGGGGGGCGCGTCCGAGGCAGCACATGCGGAAAACAAGGCGCGTGCCATCGGTTGATGGGTTTGTGCCAGCTATTTCGACATCTGACGCGAGAAACAGCATGTCCAACGAGGAAGCCAGAGGCAAGGGCTACGATTGGAACCAAGGGATGAGCGTGAACGCCGTCGAAGCGTACGACGAAGGACGGTTCCCAATCTCACGCCTGCGGCGGCAACAACTAGATGATGCCGGGATCCCGAAGAGCATCCCTGTCGGATTCGCGCGCTATCTCGCGGACACCGGGCACTGGAAACCATGCGAGTTTCACCACACCGGCGGCACTTGGTTCAACAAGACCGACTTCTACAGCACCGACGGCCTCGCTGACACGCTCGACCAGCTCCGCGACGAGGGCAAGCTCGAGGAACTCCTCACGGAGTACCGGGCGGCGAATAGGAGCAAGCGAGGCACCGCGCCCAACACCGAGGGCACCCGGGTTTGCGGGCGCTATGCCTACTTCACCGGAAGCAGGAGGAACCGCCGCCGACGCGCGCACTGGGTGGAGTTCACGGGCACGCTCCGCGACGGGTGGGTCCACCTCGACACCGGCGGGAGAAAGTCAGCCGCCAGCCGCTGGATCGAATTCACGGAGCTCAGCGGGAACGACGTGCCGGTTTGACTGGTTGTTTGCTGCAACCTCGCCGCCAGTGGTATAGACTTATTCTCCGCAAGCATCTGCGCCGCGGGTAACACGGACCTCCAAGAGGCGACCGCGCCGCACTCGTGGTCTCGACGGGTACCACGAGGACATTCCGCCGGGACGCTGCGGCAACCCGGCACGGACGGGGGCGACGGCCCCCGTCCGCCTTTCTGCTAGCCTCTCCCGGAAACAATGTCACCCGTTCCAGGTGCTACCCGACGCCGGGGGCTTGGCCGCAGCACTCGCCGCGCGTCGTGAAGCCGGGTGATGAACGACACCGTGCATTCCATCACCTGGTGCGGAAGACGCATCCCCTACTCCATCCGTCGCCACGGAAAGTGCATCTACACGCACGTCGGCGTGCTTGCGGGTGGCAGGGTGGAGGTGCTGGGGCCACCAAACATCAGCCGGGAGACAGCCGACGCCGCGGTTGCGGAGGAGGCGCCGTGGATCGTGCAGCGGCTCGAGGGCGTCGTCGGCTGGTACGCAGCGGCGCCATACGCGTTCGTGAGCGGCGAGAGCATTGGCTATCTCGGTCGCTCGTATCGGCTCAAGGTGCTGCCGGGAGAGACGGGGAGAATGAAGATCAAGCACCGTTGCCTCGAAGTTCCCGTCCAGACGGAAACGCGGCAGGCGGTCCGGGCTGCGCTTGTGTCGTGGTTCCGCGGCAAGGCCGGAGAGCGGTTTCCGGAACGGGTTGAGGCGTGGCACAAGATTGTCGGCGGTCCGATGCCGCCCGTCGTCATCTCGGACCAGCGAAAGCGCCTCGCGACCAGCGACCGGGACGGGACCATGCGCCTCAACTGGCGGCTCATCCAGGTGCCGGACTGGATGACGGACTACGTCGTCCTCCGTCAGCTCGTGCACCTGAGGCACGGACCCCGGGGGCGCACGTCCAGGGAGGCGTTCGAACGGGTGATGCCGGATTGGCGCTTCCGGCGCGAGGCGCTGCGACGGGAAGAGTCGGGCTTGTTCTGGTAATACAGGTGGCGGACGGACGACGACGGCAGCGCTACCGGACCGGAGCGAGGGTGGTGGACTACGGCGTCATGAGAAGCGCCCTGGACGAGGACGAGGGTGGCGCCGCCCCGGGCAGGGTAGGCGTCAGGCGCCGGAACGCGAGCCTGAGGCCTCGGCGCGGACCGGCGCAAGGGGAACCTTCACCGCGTGTTATGAGCCACACTCGCACGATGCGGCAACCGGCAGAACGACAAGGATGAGAGAGGACATCTCGGAGTACGACAGGCGAGCGATCGCCGAGATCCATCAATGGAAGACGCCGGAACTGAGCTGGTTCGGGCAAGCGATGCGTGCAATCGACTGGCCACTAGCCAAGGCGAGCGATTGGTTCCTGGACCAGCCACTCGGCGGAGAAGCCATCAGGAAGGCCATCTCGGGCGTTGTCAGTGTGTGCAATGATGCCGCGCAATGGTCCGTGCGCCAAGAGGCGATCTATGGCGAGTTTCGGCGTGCCGGGCACGCCTTGGAGACGCCAGCCGACGTGACCTCGCTTGAGCTGGAGGACATCGACAGGGTCGTCGGCTTTCTCGACGCGAAGTACAAGGGCCTCGCAGCTGTCGAGGGCGCGGCGACCGGCGTCGCCGGGCTGCCGGGAATCTTCGTCGATCTACCGACGCTGGTGACGCTCAACCTGCGCGTCATTGGGGAATACGCGACGTACTACGGGTTCGACGTCACGGTGCAGCACGAACGTCTGTTCGCCATGAACGTGTTGGGTCTGGCCTCAAGCCCGAAGGACGCGGCAAAGCAAGTGGCAATGGCTCAGCTTGTACGGATCGCGCGTGACGTCGCCATGCGAAGAACCTGGACTTCGCTTGAAGAGCATGCCTTCGTACAAGTCATCCAACAAATCGCACGAGCGGTCGGCGTTCGGCTGACCAAGGCGAAACTCGCGCAAGTTGTACCGGCAGTCGGGGCGGTAGTGGGGTTGGGATTCAATACCTACTACACGGGGAGAGTTTGCGAAGCCGCGTACTACCTGTATCGGGAGAGGTTCCTCGCCGAAAAGTACGGCCACGATGTGATTGATATGACCGTGGAGCCGGCACCTGATGTCGGGCGTTACGAGGAGACCGACGAGACAATACCTGGCGATGATTGTGACGGATAGCAACGCCGCAGATGCTGCCGGCCATCGATTGTCGATAACACCACGTCCGCCGGCGGGGAGCGGACTCTCTCCAAGCGCACGGCGGCTGGCCGCCGCTGTCGTCCTGGCGGTACTTGCCGGAGCCGCGTCAGCGGAATCCTGGCGCGGCCTCACCATCGCCCCCGAGCACCGCTGCTCGCCCTACGAGCGCAAGCGCGACTACCCCTACCCCCAGTCCGTCGAGCAGGACATCGTCCGGGCGCTGGGCGCGGTCTACGGGCCCTACACGGGCACTTGCTTCGGGTCGACCGGCGAGAGTGACATCGAGCACATCGTCGCTACGAGCGAGGCGCACGACTCCGGATTATGCGCCGCGGACAGGGCGACGAAGAGGCGGTTCGCAGCGGACCTTCGGAATCTCACCCTCGCCTCCCCCCGGGTGAAGCGCCACCAGAAGAGCGGCAAGGACGCGGGCGAGTGGATCCCGGAGCGGAACCGTTGCTGGTTCGATGGAAGAGTGCTCGAGGTGATTCGGGGCTGGTGTTCTCGTCGCCGTCGTGCTACTGCAGAGACGGTGGTGGGCGTCGGTGCAAATTGCCCCGCTAGCGCAGCACTGTGCGGTCGCGGACAGCGTGACAGTCAGCGAGTCGGTGCCGTCCCGCTGGACCGTGAGCCTCCAGTTCAGATCGCTGCCCCGGGTCTGCGCGATACGCGGTTGATGCTGCCGCCGTTTATGAAACGGGTCGAAAATTTGCGTGACCGTGGAATCTGTATGAGTCCCCACGGATAGAAAGGCTTATCATCGGCTGTGCTGAGTTCGACTTCCACTTCCCTGGGTACTTTCTTACTCGGCGTCGCCGTCAGTCTCATCGGGACGGGTCTGCTTTCCTCCATGGACGGACGGTTCGGAGCACCACTTCAATCGGACCAGATCGAGTGATTCGAAGAGAGTGTAGGGTAGTCCGAGGACCCCAAGAACCCTAGCATCGAGTTCTTTTCTCACGTGGTCTCGGTAGGCCTCGTTTGCCGGGAGGAACGACTTTCCGTCGAAGTCTCCGAAGACCTTGTCGAGGTCCGTCAGCTGCTTATTCTTGAGGTCTCGTACGTCGAGCGTTGGTAGACGGGGAACCGCAGTGATCTTGATGCTCGCGCGGCCCATCTGCGGTCTCACACCGCACCACCAGTAAAGCATCAGCCCCAAGGTCGTGTTCGACCAAAGTAGCAGTGGGACCTCATAGCGTTCGTCGTGGGGCAAGAGATTGGGCCACGCCCTCCCGCCGATGCAGGGGTCGCCAGTCAAGCACGCGGCAAGGCTTTGCGAATTGAGTCGGAAGTCGACATTGTGATGGAGCCGGGAGGCCGTTGCGGCCCAAGTCTCGTTTGCTTTATCGCTCATTCTCTTGCGGACGACACCTCGTGCATCCGGGGTCACAACTAGGCCGCGTTCTCTCTCAGCGGCATGGCTCCACAGGACAGGATACGTCGGGATCCCACGTCCTCGACCCTTGCGGATATCGAACGCGCCCCTTGTGCCCGTGCCATTGATGTCCATGTGGTAGAGCCCACGGTCGGCGAGGTGGCGCATCTCCGTGATTGGAAGTGAATGGATACGGGTGCTCCTGGGTAGATCCAGCTTTCCCTTGCGAAGCGCCGTCAGCATGTCGCCGACGTCCCAGTCGTGAATACCTGCGGCGCCGGCGTCCGCGAAGGTGCCCTTGATGGTGGCTCCCCTGTTGAGGGTCTTCGCGGACTCGTGCGCCTCGAAGAGAGTCTTCGGTCTTTCCACCAAGTTCACATACCGCACCACGCGAACCCTGCGGCGCTTCTTGGAGGACTTGGCACGGGTGGCTAGCACGAGGCATTCGGCCATGCCCGTATCGGCGGAGAACGAACGGGCGGTGGTTCCTGCCGTTGCGATGGAGACGACGTGGATGTCCTTGTACCAACGCGAGAGCGAATGTCGAGCGTTGCTCCAGGCTTGGCCGGACACGAAAGAAAACGGCAGGACCAGGGCGAGGACTCCCCCTGTCTTGAGCTTGTCATGGGCGAGGTCCATGAAGTCCGATGCGAGGCCCGCATTCCCGTGCCCGAACTCCCTGGTCACGGCCCGGAGCCTTCTCGACATCGCGAGTTGCTCGTCCTTGGTGGTGTCGAATCCTGCGAACGAGGGCACCGGGACTCCCACCTTTTTCGCCTCTTGCCCAGTGGGACGCGTGAAGGGTGGATTCATGATCACGAGATCGAACGAATTGTGCTCGACGGGAAAGTCGTTGCCGGTGTCCGCTTCCTTCGCTCCCTTGGCGGTCATCCGTTTGCCGCCGATCTCGACTTGGTGGCCGAGTCCGCCATGAGTGAAAAGACTATGCCCGAACTCCTCCATCCGAAGATCGAGCGCACCGATGTACGGAGTCTTGCGGTTGACTCGGCGAAGATTGGACAGCTCTTCATCGATCCCGAATGGGAGCACATGCACCAGTGACCTGTCGTAGCCGATTGCCGGGTGCGCGCTCGACAGCATGGACGCGGTGAGGTGCGCCGCGGAAGGCATGATGTCGGTACCAAGAAGAACCTGCTCCATCAATTCGCGGTGCAGCTCGCGATCGTCTAAGCCGGTCCGACGAAGTCGTCGGTAGATTGCGCTTTGCGTCGCTGACAGCAGCGTCCCGGTCCCGCAGGCGAAATCGGCGATCTTGAGAGCCTTGATCTGCTCCTCGTCAGACCATTCCACGTTGAGTCTCGACACGGCGAGTTCGGCAAGCAGGCACGCTGATGGGGGAAGCGTATAGAACGTGGCGAGGAATTTCCGGTCCGAGATGAGGGTCTGAAACATGCGGGCCGCGAGGTCGTGGAAGGTGGTCGCTCCTACTTTCAGGAGTTCCTCGGCAACCTCGTTCGCCTTGTCGAGGAGCGGATTGGCCACCCGCCCCGGAACCGTCTGGACGATGTCATTGGCGATGCTGAAGATGGGCCAGTAGTTCACTTCCAGGATCGCCTTCCAGTTCCTGAGCACTTTGCTCTTCAGGAACCCGTTCCTGCCAGACCCCGATAATACGGAGGGGATTTTGCATTGCCCTTCGATGGCGTAGTGGAAGACGAAAGCGTTGACGACAATCGCTACCGCCATTCTGGTCGTCTGTTGCCCTTCCTCCTGGTGCAGGACCCCTGCCAGTTCGGAGTTGAACGCCTTGCCTTTGCCTAGGATCTCCAGTCGGGAACTCGCATCCTGGACGCCGTGAGAAAGAACTTCCTCGCCTGCCTTGATGCGCTTCTCGGACAAGGAGACGACCTCGACGGCATCGGCCAGATCATCGACTTTTCCCTCGATCCACTCCTCATCGTGTTCTGGCCAGCGTTTGATGGCATCGTTCTCGCCAAGCTGGTGAACTGCGTAGCGCAACCGCGCGTTGGCGACTCCAGACGCCTTCAGCCTGCCTGGATAGACGACGGAGATCCCGGATTCGATCACGTTCCCCGTAGGGTCGATGGTGAGCCCAATGCGGTTGTGGACCTGCTCTCGGAGCGCGGTCCCTACTTTCGGAGCTTCAAACTTCGTCTCGATCGCGACGGGCTGGCCACCAGGATTCTCGACCAACACATCGATCTTCAGTCCTGACCGTCGTCGGATGGTCCCTGTCGAATCGATGTGTACGTTGCCGTCGTTCCACATTGGGTGTCGAGCGATGAGCAATTTGCCCAATTCGGCGTTGAGGATTTCTTCCCTTTGTCGAGGCACCGGCGGCTCCGTCGCTTCCAAGAGCGGCAGATCGTAGCCCACTGGGGTTTCGTTGGAGCAGCGGGCTAGCCCGCATGTTGCATGAAGGTCGCGATTTTGTTTTCTGGGGCGTTATTTGGCTTTCTTCGGAGCGTTTTCGAGAGGTCGGTCGGCGGTTGATGGCCCGGAGGGTCGGTGTGGAGCGGCGGACAGGGACATTTCAGTGTTTTTCAAGCCGCGCGGGCGGTGCGAAGCGCAACGCGCCGCTCCGGGACCGGATTGGAAGTCGTTGTCGTGGACGCGGCCGCGCGGAGCGACGCTATCCGGCGGTCAGCCGATGCACCAGGAGCCGGAACACGGCCTGGTCGGGGCAGGCGCTGGACAGGCGCACCGCCACGGTGCGGGTATTTCGGGTGACCACGGCGCCGATCTTGAGCAGCCGAAGCCGGAGCGTTTGGCATTGCGCTCGGGCCAAGTCCGTCCCCCGCAGTGCGGTGCGGCGCATCGTTTCGAGCAAGGTGTAGGCCAAGGCGGCCAGCAACACCCGGTACTGGTTCGTCCACCACTTCGAGCTCGAGGTGCGGTCGGCAAACAGCGCGAGTTGTTGCTCCTTTATCCGGTTCTCCATGTCGCCGCGCGCGCAGTACACCCGCTCATAGAGCTCGTTCGCCTCACCCTCGAGGTTGGTCACGATGAAACGCGGGTTTCGCCCCTTGGGACCGTACTCGATGCGGGCGATGACCCGCCGGGTGCGGCGCCAGCTCCCCGCCGCGTACTGGAACTCGTGGAACAACCGATTCTTGCGTCCGGTCGCCTCGAAGCCGTCCTTGGCGACCTCGCACGCCACCTGAACCTCGCGTTCGAGAACCGTATTTCGGGCCAACCCCACGATGTATTGAACGTCGTTGCGATCGCACCAATCGAGCATCCGGTGTCGGCAGAACCCCGAGTCGCCCCGAAACACGATACGAACTTCCGGCCATGCTTGGCGCAACCGCTTGACCAGCAGCGACAATATCGACCAGGCATGCTTCGACGCATCGATGTTCGAGGGCCGAAGGTACGCGACCAGCAACTGCTGGCCGCAGAACACGTACAGCGGCAGAAAGCAGTAGCAGTCGTAGTACCCGTGGAAGAACCGCCCGGGCTGGTGACCGTGCACCGGGTCGTCGGTCGCGTCGAAGTCCAGCACCAGTTCCTCGGGCCGGTGCGCGAACGAGCCGATGAACTGTTCCACCAGTTGGTGTTGAATCGCAATCGCCCACTGCCGCTCGGCCCGCTGCTCGAATCGGCATAGCGTCGACGAGCTCGCCAGCGACTCGTCGCGCTCACACGCCGTCTGAACCACCGGATCGTCGCGAAGGGCGTCGTGGTCGTTCAGATCTTCGTATCCCAACGCCACCGCATGCACGCGCTGACGCACCATCGTCACCACCTCGTGACGAACCTTCCCACGCTGGCGCTGATCACCGAGCGCACGCGCCACGCGTGCGGTCAAACCCATCTGCCGATCCAACTCCCGCAATAGCAATGCGCCGCCATTGGAAGAAATCGACCCGCCGGAGAAATTCACCCGCACTTGGCGCTTGCGGCAGTTTGAAAACGAGAACGCTTCGTGGTTACATTCTGTCACCGTCTGGCTCCCGGTTAGATCCAGGGTAAGCAACTGAATTATAACCGATTACGGGGTCAGACGGTTCCTTTTTCGCGGGTTATCCGGGCTAGGAGCGTGCGCCGCAGGAAATTCTTGTGGGAATTTTCCCCATTAAAGCCTCCAAATTGTTCGAAAAATCCCGGATTTTAGGGATGCGGAACCGATTTCGGCGCATTTCGACCGATAATCCGGAGCTGTATCCCCACCTTTGGCTTGCAGAAGTGTTCTGCGGCGCACACTCCTAGGAGACCCCGATTAGCAAGAGATGCACTGCCACGTGGCTGCGGTCCAACTCGTGCTCGGGCATCTTCCTGCTTCAAAGGGATTCCGGCCCACGTCCTTCGGAGAGACGCAGAAGCAGTCCTGGGGCTCACGCGCTGGTTCGGTCGTCTTTCTCTTGCCGGGGGAGAAGGAGGCCCGCGAAGTTGGTCACTCCGCACGACTGTTCGCGCGTTCTCCGTCGGTTTGGTCTGGTAGACGAGCAGGGCCAATCCATCGTCATGCACCGCTTTCGTGCGACGTTTCGGGTACGGGACAGGTGTGGTGCGTCTCGATGGGGCATGTTCGGGCCTCAATGACGGCGCAAGAGAGCGAGCACAAGCCGAATGACGTTACGATCCCCCCGTCGAACATGAGGAAGGTGAGACGGGAGGGATGAGCACCCCCACGATATTCGAGACCTGCCGCCCGCGCGGGGACGTCCTGAGCGGTGCGGTGGCGGATGCGGACTTCGCCGCGGACCTCGCATCGGTCGTCGCCGGTCCCGGGGACACGGCGTACGGCGAGCCTGCCCGGTTCTTCGCGGACACCTACCCCACGCGGGGACTCCGCGACCTGCTCGCGAACGTGTGCAGACGGCTCTCGGGCGCCGGCGGTGAAGTCGCAGCCATCTTCAGGCTCGACACCGCCTACGGCGGCGGCAAAACCCACGGACTCATCGCGCTCACCCATGCAGCGCGCGGATTCGAGGGTGTATCGAACATCGCCGAATTTGTCGACAAGGACCTGGTCCCGTCAGGTCAGGTCCGGATCGCGGCGTTCGATGGGGAGAACGCAGATCCCGCCAACGGTCGCGCCATGGGCGACGACGTGCACGCGTACACACCCTGGGGAGAGATCGCGTACGCGCTCGCCGGCAAGGAGGGGTACGAGCGAGTCCGAAAGAGCGACGAGACCGGGATCGCGCCAGGCGCGGAGACGCTCCGCGAACTCTTTGGTGGCGAGCCCGCCCTCATCCTCCTCGACGAGCTCTCGGTCTACCTTCGAAAAGTCCGCCGCCTGGACGACTCCTGGTCTCAGCTGACGGCGTTCCTGACGTCACTGTTCAAGGCCGTGGAGGGCGCGCAGAAGGCCGCCCTCGTCTACACCCTTGCCATCGGGAAGGACGGGGTCGCGAGCGATGCGTATAGCCAGGAGAACGACTTCATCGCAAGACAGATGAGCGAGGCAGAGAGCGTCTCGGCAAGGAAGGCGACCCTGCTCAACCCCACCGAAGAGGACGAGACAGTCCAGGTCCTCAAGCGCCGACTTTTCGAACAGATCAATGAGGGGGCGGTCTGGAACGTGATCGACGCGTACCGGGAGTGCTGGAGCGCGAACCGTGAATCGCTGTCGGCGCAAGCCGCAAACACGCACACGGTGGACGAGTTCGGAGCGAGCTATCCGCTCCACCCAGACGTGCTCGAGACCCTGACCGGGAAGACCGCGACCCTCGAGAACTTCCAGCGCGTGCGCGGGATGCTCCGGCTCCTTGCGCGGACCATCGCGAACCTCTGGGACAAACGACCAGAGGACGCGACCGCAATCCACGTGCACCACATCGACCCGAGCTACGAGCCCATCCGCCAGGAGATCGTGACCCGTCTCGGGCAGAAGGCTTACTTGCCCGCGCTCGGGCACGATGTTGCGGGGAGCGAGGGAGGAGCGCTCGCAGAAGAGATCGACGAGCGGGACCACGCCGGCATGGCGCCCTACGCGGTGTACGCCGCCCGGACCATCTTTCTCCACACGCTCGCGTTCAACGAGCAGCTCCGGGGGATCTCGCCAGAGGACCTCCGCTACTCGGTGCTCTCCCCCAGAACGGACTTGAGCTTCATCGAGCAGGCCCGAAAGAGCTTTGTCGCGGACTCCGCCTACCTCGACGACCGACCGGCAGCCGAGAACCGGATGCGTTTCCTTGTGGAGGCGAACCTGCGGCAGATCATCCGCGGCGAAGAACGGCATGTCGACGCGGGCGAGGCGCGAGCGCAGCTCGACGACCGGATCAAGCAAATCTTCGGAGGGGCGACCTTCGACCTCATCCCCTTCGCAAGCGGACCGTTTGACGTGCCGGACGACGTGGGGGACGGGCGCCCGAAGCTCGCCCTCCTTCACTATGACGCGCTCACCGTCGGAGCGACCGTAAGCGACGTGCCCGATCTTATCGAGTCGGTCTACGAGAGAAAGGGCTCCGAAGGGAAGGCCCTGCGAAGGTTTCGCAACCACATCGTCTTCGTCGTGGCGGACGACGCGCAGAAGAACGAGATGCAGCGAAGGGTCCGGGAGCGCCTCGCGCTCCAGGAACTCAAGAAGCCCGAGCGCCTCCTCAACCTCGCCGAGCACCAGCAGGACAAGGTCCGGGAACTCGCCGAGAAGTCCGAACACGAACTCGCGATCGCCATCCAGCAGTGCTACCGGCACCTCTTCTACCCGTCGAGGAACCGGATCGGATCGAGCCTAGTCGACCTCGCGCACTCGGCGCTCGACATGCACTCGGCATCGCAAAGGCCCGGGGCCGGGCAGACCGAGATTGTCCGGGCGCTGAGGGACCAGAACAAGCTCCGGCTGAGCGAGGACGAGCCGGACTCGCCCGCCTATGTCCGGGACCGGACAGCCCTCAAGCGAGGCCAGATCACGACGAGGGAACTCAGGGACGAATTCCGGAAGGACGCGGCGCTCCCGATCCTCATCGGCGACGACATCTTCCGCCGGGGCGTGCTCCGGGGTGTCGACCTTGGCGAGTACGTGTACCGCCGGGGCGAACTCCTCTTCGGGCCCGGGGATCCCACCACCACGATCGACATCGACGAGCAGTCGGTGGTGTTCACGATGGCGTTCGCCAAGAACACGGGCGTGTGGCCAAGACCGGACCCCAAGGAGCCGGAGCCGGCGGAGCCCCCCGTGACCACCGGTTCCGGGTCTGGTGGGGAAGGCGGGAAACCAAGGGGCGATAGGCCAGACGCGAAGCCCGGATCTAAGGGAGGAACGTTCAAAGCGGACGGGGTCTTGAAAGAGGCGCTCGTCAAGCTGTGGGAGCAGGCGCGGTCAAAGGACGTGGAGGCGCTCTCACGGATCGAGATCAGCATGTTCGAGGCGAGCGACGGATTCCGGCTGCTGGGTGCGATCGGGGGCGTGTCCGGGGCGGAGAAGACAGTCACTATGGAAGGCGGTTACGAGACGCGTGACGGTGGACGATACGAGATGAACTTCGAAGGGCCGGTCCCCGATGCCGAGCCCGTGCGGGAATTTCTCGAGCCCCAGCTGAGGGACGCTGCGGAACGTGAGCTCGAGGTGCGGTTTGCGCTCGAGTTCGGGACAGGGCTCCCGCTGAAGGGGGACGAGCCTGAGAAGCTCGCCGAGCGACTGACCCGGTTTGCGAGCGGAGCGGCGTACGTGTCGGCAACGGCAGAAGCGAGGACAAGATGAGGAAACTAAAGAGGTTGGTGCAGATGCAGACTCCGGAATCGGCGCCCAAGTACGAACTCCGCGTACGGCGCCGGGGCCCGGCGGAGGCGGAGTACGAGATCTGGCAGATGCCGTCGTCCGCAACGCCGCAGGTCACGACGGCGCTTCGCGTGGCAGGCCTCCGAGGGCGGAATCTCGAGCTCATCGAGCACCGGGTGCTGAGGCGCCTCTCGCACGCCGGAATCAAGCTCGGGCGGGTGATGGACGCCGACGCAACGGGGTACACGGTCACGGAGGACCTGGCGCTCACCCTGGGGCTGCTCTTCCGGACGCTCGCGCCCATGCGAAGCCGGGAGAACATGCGTGCGGTGACCGAAGGGATCGAGGCGATGGAGCGCGAGGAGACCGCGTACTGGCTGGGGATGGCGATGCACCGGAAGCAGCCCCGAAGGGTGCTGACCGCGCTTCGGGTCCTGCTGACCGAGCCGAGAAGGGCCCGGAGAGCGTCGTAGCAGGAGACCCGGACGTCTCCTCAGATCCGAAGAAGAATCGGGGGGTGGAGCCCTCGTACAGATGCGAGCCATTGAGTGTGTCGGCATAGCGAGCATTCAGGGGAAAACCGCGGAGCAGGTGAGTTGGAGAGATTGGACACACGGCTGATTGAACGCTGGTTGCCGATTGCTGCGCTGAGCGAAGAGAGCGTCCGGGAAAGACGTTCACTACAAGCGCTGCCACCGACCTACTATCTTCACGTTTGGTGGGCGAGGCGCCCATTGGTAGCGTCGAGGGCCGCCGTGCTCGCATCCCTGTTATCTGAGGATGTAGACCGATCAAAGTTTCTGCACGTGTTGGGTATTCACGGAGATCCCGTCGCCGCTAGGAGACGGATCGATTCTGCGACGCGAAGAGGCGAACGACTGGGCGCCAACGCCTACGGCTACAAGAGAGCCTTCACGTATACCCCCACCGATGAAGTAGACTGGCTGGCGGCCCAGCTGAAGGATAGAAGCTCAGTGCTGGATCCGAGCGCTGGAGGGGGCAGCGTACCATTCGAGTCTGTACGACTAGGATTTCGCACCTTTGCCAATGACCTAAATCCGGTAGCAGCTCTCATCGAGAAGGCGACTCTCGAGTGGCCCGCGCTACATGGCCAAGAAGTCAAGACGTGCTTCGAAGCGCTGGGAGCGAAGTTTACGAGTGAAGTGCGAAGGCGCCTTTCGGACCTATTCCCGGCTGAGCCAGAGGAGGAAACGCGACCGGATGGATACCTCTGGGCGCGCACGATTACCTGCCCCTACTGCGAGGGGCTAGTTCCGCTATCGCCCAACTGGAGACTGGCACCAGATGGAACCGGGGTCAAACTCATTCCTCATCTCGGCGCCGGTCCATCTGCACCGAATCGTGTCTGCTCATTCGAGATCGTCGGGTCAACGACCGAGCAGTCTCCGGGAACCGTGTCACGTGGAGCCGGAACGTGCCCCTTTTCGGACTGTGGACGCGTGATCGATGGCGGCGAGATCAAAGGACAAGCACAGGGCGGTCGAATGGGGGAGCAGCTCTTCGCTGTCGTGTACAAGAAGCGCGTCCTATCGCAATCCAAGAGCGGGAGAAGCCAGGAAAAGTGGGTGCGGGGCTACCGTGCACCGGAGCCGGGGGACGACAACAGCAGGGAAATTCAGTCACTACTGGCGGAGAAGCTCCAAGAATGGGTTGCGTTCGACCTGATCCCAAGGGAGTCGTTCCCAGAAGTGAGTAACGACGATCGCCCCATCCAATATGGTATGCCGCTTTGGCGGGATCTGTTCTCCCCTCGACAGCTGCTTTGCCACGGGACTAGCGTTGAGGTCTTTCGCGAGATGCTCGATGCCGACCGGAAATCCGGAGAACTGAGCGAAGTTCGAAAAGCAGCGTACGGCTATCTTGGATTGACGATCGACAAGATCATCAACTGGAATGCAAGGATCGCCAGTTGGAACGTACAGTTGCAGGGAATGCGATCAGTGTTTGACCGCCACGACTTTGCGTTCAAGTGGTCCTACGCGGAAATGGCGCCGCTCATTGAGGGAAACGGATACGATTGGGCCGTCAAGCAAACCAGGAAGTGCATCGACGAACTCATTGGATTGGTCCGGCCAAAGAGCGAAGGCGATAACGGAGACCTGTTCGACGATGCGGAAGGAAACGAGTACACGGCGCCGGACATCAAAATCACCTGCAAGCCGGGAGACAGCCTTGACCATGTAAACGACGGCAGTATCGACGCTGTAGTCATCGATCCGCCGTACGAAGCCAACGTCATGTACGCAGAACTGTCGGACTTCTTCTATGTCTGGCTGAAGCGCACTGCAGGCCACGTGTTCCCGGAACTCTTCCGCCGACAGCTCACAGATAAGGAGCATGAGGCAGTAGCGAACGCGGCGAGATTCCGTGGACAGGGACCGGCGGCGGCGCTTGCCGTCCGGGACTACCGGGAAAAGATGGCGTCCATCTTTGCCGAATGCCGACGAGTGCTGAAGTCCGACGGGATCATGACTCTCATGTTCACCCACAAGGCGACGGGTGCGTGGGACGCGCTCACAAAGGGTCTCATGGAGTCAGGGTTCGTCATCACGGCGTCGTGGCCGATCAACACCGAGGCCGAGGGGAGCCTCCACATCAAGGACAAGGCAGCAGCGAAGAGCACCATCTTCCTGGTGTGTCGCCCGCGTGACGAGTCCATGCGTGCCGAGGAAGGACTCTACTGGGAGGACGTCGAGCCGCGAGTGGCGGCGGCGGTCCGGGAACGGGTCGAAGAGTTCCAACAGGGCGGAATCGGCGGCGTGGACCTCTACCTCGCAGCGTTCGGACCTGCGCTGGAGGAATTCTCCAAGCACTGGCCCCTCAAGAGAGGCACGCCCAGGAAGCCTCCTGAGGAGCGCCGGCGACGACGACAGTTGACCCTCCTGGAAGAGGAATGGGACCCCTACGCAACGAGCCCAGAAGACGCCCTCGACACCGCGCGAAGGGAGGTCAAGCGCTGGCGCCTCGAGCAATTCACCAGGCTCGCGAGGGACGATGACTTCGATGCGCCCACGGCCTTCTTCGTTCTCGCCTGGGACACGTTCAAGGCGCCAGTCTTTGCGTACGACGAAGCACTCGGGCTCGCGCGGGCCGTAGGCGCGGACATGGACCGGCAGATCGTGGGACGGCTCGCGGAGAAAAAGGGGAGCGACATCCGCCTGTGGGACAGTGCGGGACGCGCGGCGAAGGGGACGCTGGGTGCACAGGACGGAACGCGCGGCATGATCGACGCGGTCCACCACGCGGCGAACATGGCCCGGAACCGCACCCTCCAAGCTGCCAAGGATCTGATCGAGCACTGGGGAATGCAGAACGAACCGCGGTTCCTCGCGACACTCGAAGCCGTGCTCGAGGTGCTCCCGGTCTCGAGGGCCTGGACAGGGATGGAGCTCAAGGGTGACGTAGCGGGCGCAGGGAACGACTTCGAGGCGCTCTACAACCTCTCGCGCCTCGCGTACCAGGGACAGATCGACGAACCGGAACAGCTCAAGCTCTGGCGGGACGCCAGCAACTGACGATGCTGTCCGACCACGAATGGAAGCTCAAGTACACGCCCGAAGACGGGAACCTCGTCCGGAGGTTCTACCTCCCGGCACTTGAGGACGCGGTCCGTTACGACCGGCTGACGGGGTACTTCAGGGCGAGCGCCCTCGCTCTCGCGGCACGCGGCATTGAGGGTCTCGTCCGGAACCGCGGTCACATGCGGCTCCTTGTCGGATGGACCCTCGACAAGCCCGAGATCGACGCCATTGAGGCGGGCGAGTCGCTCCGGGAACATCTCGAGAAGCGCCTAGCCACGGATGCACTCGCCCCGCCGGATGCCGAATCCGAAGGCGCGCTCGAGCTGCTCTCCTGGATGGTCGCGCAGGGCTACCTCGAGGTGAAGGTCGCGATCCCTTGCGACGAGAACCGGAAGCCGGTCGCGGAGGGCGCCATCTTCCACGAGAAGACCGGGATCATCGAAGACCGTGCCGGGAACCGCATTGCCTGGACCGGGAGCCTCAACGAGACCGCCGGAGGGTGGAAGCGGAACTGGGAGAGTATCAGCGTCTTCAGGAGCTGGATGGAGCCAGACAGGGTCGATGCCGAAGAGGCGAGCTTCGTGGGCATCTGGTCAAAACCCGTCGACCACCTGCTCGTCATGGACGTGCCGAAGGCCATACGCGATGACCTCATGCGCTTCCTGCCAGAGGGGCTTCCGGAACGCCTCAAGGACGCCGTGAAGCCGCCGGAGAAGCCCGAAGGCCCCGACCCGGTGCCGGCCCCTCCCCTGCCCGCCATCGACCTCAGGAGCCGCGTCTGGGCGTTCATCGCGCAGGCCCCGAACATGGAGCCAGGCGGCTCCCGGGTCGGCGAGGCGACCGCCGCGGTCACGCCCTGGCCCCACCAGGTGCGGGCGTTCGAAAGGCTCTACGGCAGGTGGCCCCCGAAGCTCCTCATCGCGGACGAGGTTGGACTCGGGAAGACCATCCAGGCGGGGCTTCTGCTGAGGCAGGCATGGCTCGCCGGCAAGGCGAAACGGATCCTCATCCTCGCTCCCAAGGCGGTCCTCAGCCAGTGGCAGATCGAGCTTCGGGAGAAGTTCAACCTCAACTGGCCCATCTACGACGGGAGGAAGCTCGTCCGGTATCCATCGCCAGCGCTCCGGGGAGAGAACGAGCGCGAGGTCGACCGGAGCGAGTGGCACAAGGAGCCGATTGTCATCGCCTCGAGCCACCTAATGCGCCGGCGGGACCGTGCGCCCGAACTCCTGGAAGATGCCGAGCCGTGGGACCTCGTCGTGCTCGACGAAGCGCACCACGCGAGGCGTCGCTCGGCGGGCGCAGCCAGGGAAGGCGGTGCGAACGCCCTGCTCGAGCTCATGCGCGCCCTCAAGGACCGGACAGACGGCTTGGTGTTGCTCACCGCGACCCCGATGCAGGTGCACCCGGTCGAGGTCTGGGACCTCCTCAACCTCCTCGGGTTGCCGCCGGAGTGGAGCGAGCGGGCCTTCCTCGAGTTCTTCGAGGCAGTCGAGCACCCGAGTCCGTCCAACGAAGCGATGGAGCGGATGGCGGGGCTCTTCCGGGCGGTGGAGCACGAGTACGGACCGGCAGAGAACGAGCTCGTCACGCGCGTGACGAAGCTCAAGGGCCTCAAGGGCAAGCGGGTCGTCCGGGCCCTTCGGCACGAGTCGAGCATTCCAAGGAGAAAGCTCGAGAACGACGAGCGCCGGGCGGCACTTGCCGTCATGCGCGCCTACACGCCCATCCGCCACCTCATATCGCGCCACACCCGGGAGCTCCTTCGCCGGTACTTCAAGGAAGGAATGATCTCGACCCCAATCGCGGACCGCGAGGTCAAGGACGAGTTCATCAAGATGACGGCCGTCGAGCGGGAGCTCTACGAAGCCGTGGAGGACTACATCTCGACGACGTATAACCAGGCGTCGGCGAAGGAACGCTCTGCGGTCGGGTTCGTGATGACGATCTACCGCCGTCGACTCGCCAGCAGCTTCGCCGCGCTTCGCACGACGCTCGAGAAGCACCTCTCGGTCATCGAAGGCGAGTACGAGGTCATGGGAGATCTCGGGCTCGACGAGGACACGCCGGATGACGAAACGGCGGACGTTATGCCGGACGCCGAAGAGATGGCGGAGCTCGAACGCGAGGCCCTCAAGGAAGAAGAACGAGCGGACATCGAAGGCCTGCTCGCCCGGATCCGGAGGTGTCCGCCGGACAGCAAGCTCGGGAAGCTGAGGGACGTACTTGCTGATCTGCGAGAGGCAGGCTACGGACAGGCAATGGTGTTCACCCAGTACACGGACACCATGCGGTTCCTCCGGGAGGAGCTTCAGCGGGGCAGCGAACAGGGACTCATGTGCTTCTCAGGGATCGGCGGGGAAGTCCCGACGTCGGACGGTGGCTGGAGAAGAATCGACCGGGACGACGCGAAACAGCGGTTCCGGCTCGGAGAAGCGGACATCCTGCTCTGCACCGACGCCGCAGCGGAAGGCCTCAACTTCCAGTTCTGCGGGGCGCTCGTGAACTACGACATGCCTTGGAACCCGATGCGGGTCGAGCAGCGGATCGGACGGATTGATCGCTTGGGTCAAGAGCACCGCGAAATCCAGATCGTGAACCTCCACTACGAAGACACCGTCGAGACGGACGTATACGTCGCGCTTCGGGAACGCATCAACCTGTTCGAGACCGTGGTCGGGCGGCTGCAACCCATCCTGGCGCGGCTGCCGGGAGCGATTGCAGATACGGTGTTGGCTGGTCGCGAAGAGCGGGAGGCGAACCGCGCACGGGCCCGCGAGGCGTTAGAACGCCAAGCAAGAGAAACGGAAGCTGGGGGCGGGTTCAACATTGACCAAGTCCTGGCGGAGGATCTCACTATGCCGGAGCGTGCGGACCCACCAATGACGTTCGGCGACCTCGATCGAGTCATCGCGGCGCCGGAGCTGATGCCGCCAGGGACAGAGGCGAGATCGCTCCAACATCAAGAATACGCGCTCATCGCACCCGGGATGGGGAAGGAAGTGAGGGTCACAACCAGCCCAGAGTACTACGAAGAGCACGCGGAGAACGTGGAACTGTGGTCACCTGGAAATCCACTCTTCGAAATTCCAGAACCTACGTCCGGGTCAGAAGGGTCTGATGAGAACAGGTCACTTCAGGATATGCTCGACAAGAGGTAACGTCCCGCAGACCATCAGGTCGGACTTGCAGTAGGCTGAATATTGGACAAGAGACAGGGAGCAAATATCGATGTTAGAGCAGAGCGGGAATAGTCGAAATAGGGCAGAAACGGAAAAAGGAGTGTTGATTGACACAAATATTATGCACAGCATAGGCCTATATTACGAGGCATTGAAGGAACACACATGGCCCGAAGAGCACCGGAGTATATCGACGAAAAAACCGAAAGACTTCCGGAGAGTGGTGAGTAGGCTGAGACAAGACTATTCAGATGAAGAATTGAGCGGAGCCGTGATCCAAGGGATGGGAGCAATAAGTCTAATTCGAGATGAAGGACTAAGGCCAATATCCTGCGCGATCGTAGATATCGAGATGCTGAGGGTATTGGCACGAGGACAAGCAATAGTTAGTGCCGCAAGACGAGGCCTGCAGCCGAGGATGTGGACAAGAACAAATGATTACTGGGTGGACAGCCATTTGGAACAAGGAGACTGGGAACAGCTCGGAAAGCGTTACACAATAATCATTGAAGGGATGGAGTGGCACGGGATCACACGCATTGAGGAGCTGAGCGGGGGTAGTCGCGGGATGTTGGCAGTAGCGAGTGCGTTAGCCAGAATAGTCTACATGGAGACCGTAGACACGTTGATTTATGCGACAGCAATTTCAGAGAAGGCTGGGCAGCTGATTACAAGAGACGGTATCCTAAGAGGGATTGCGAATGCATTTAGAAATCCGAGCGGGGAGGAACAGAACAGGATGAGAGAGGAATTTGAACGAGAGTACAAGGAGGAAAACGTGAAGTATCCACTTGCCTTCTGCATAGGAACAAACGGTCAACCTCAGCCGGACCCCCGTACGGAACCAGGAGCGAACGTGGGATCATCGTTCAGGAAAAAGAGCTAGAGTCTAGCTAGTACTACGGAGTAGCTCGCGGGTTCGGACGATTGGTAATTGATTCCAGACGTTTGCGTAGCCGCCTTTTCAGGTCCGAGGTATTCTTGTATTCCGGACAATTTCGATGCGAAAGATCAAAGTGCAGCCGAGTGCCCTTCTTGCGAAATAGAACCACACGCTTGTTTTGAGCATGTGCGTGTCCAACTTCGTAATAGACATTAGGCCGTTCAAGTGACAAATCAGCAAAGAGGAACTCGCTGGTATCGATTTCATGTAGGACCCGGTCGGTAATCGCTCCCTCATGCTCAATCTCATCGGCAACAATAGCGCGTATCCCGAAGTCTTGGAAAACTTCTTTGACGGCGTTCCGTATGTCTTCTAACTCTGTCACACTGTCATCAATAGCCATCATGACAAAGGCGGTGTTGGGGCGATAATTGGCAGATTCAATTGAGGTTATTTGCTGCGAATCGGAAGGTGACAAGAGATCGATGAGGTCGAGGACCTTATCTCCCGCGAGTTCGAAGAGCCTGCGCGCTCGCGCCACGTCATCCAACGGATGCTCTTCTTGAGACGGTGGGTCCACGCCGAGCACCACGTCCTCGTCGTGATGAATGTATACGCCCGTGTGTCGGTATTCCTTGAAGCGAACACTCGAGAGCATCTGCCGTGTACTATGCCGAAGCTCGTGCATGTCTGATTCGGCAAGCAAAGGTGACTGACGGGCAGCGCCCGCGATGTCGACACTTAGCGTCTTGATTGTTGCTCGCAAGTCGTCGACGAGAGTTCGCATCTCGTCACTTACAACTTCAAGGGGCTCACGTTCCGGCCAGAGATCCCCTTGGTGATCCTTGAGCTGTTGAGCTTCAACAAAGAGTTCATGACCTCTTTGCAGGACCGACAACAGCCGCTGCCGGAGCGAGTCGATGTCCTCATTTCTTAGCAGCATGATTCTCTCACCTATCGGCCTGTCAGAGCACTAGAGGGTCCACAAAACGTTGCGCCAAGTACCCTTCAACTGCCATCCGTTGGCGGCGAAGGCAGGTTGTACGGACCCGCGCGAAGAGGGTGGGAGAATGCATCCCAATGTCGACGAAGCGCATGATGCACCACCAGCGGTGCCTCGAATTCCTTCCGGAAACGACTGGGGATTCGGGGCCTCACGTGTGAACCTGGTACATCGGAATCCCCTTGAACGCCGCCATGTCGATCCCCCGCTCAGTGAGGATCGCCTGCACCCACTTGGGCGAGCGTCCGATCCCGGTCCAGGTCTCGTCGGGGTTCTGGGGGTTCCTGAATTTCACTGGCATCTTCCGGCGCTGGCGTCCGCCCGAGGCGCCGTTCGCGAGCTCGGGGAAGATGTCGCCGAGCTTGTAGCCGTCTGCGGCGACGCGGCGCTCGAGCTCGCTCCGGAGGTCTTTTCGCCGCTTCTTCTCGCGAGAGGCCATCTCGGTCTGTGCCTGGCCGACGAGGTCGGTCAGCTGGTCGATGTTGAGGGTGGAAAGGTCGATGTCTGGCATGGTGGTATTCCTCGTGGTACTTGAAAGCGCGACGACAGTGCCGTGTCAGGGCGAAGGTGAAAGTTGGGAAGGGTTGTGTGGGGCGTCCGGCAGCGAGCAGGTCCAGGACAGATGCTTCCTCATGAGTGGCAAATTATAGCAACAGAAGACCTCTGAGCGAAGACTGACGAACTGGAACGGATCCGAAAGTTGGACCGCCCTCAGATGTAGAACTTGAAATTATGGCGCCACCGGTCCCTCGGCAGCTTCGGATTGGCGAGCAGGATCTCTCCAACCCGGTCGGAGTACTTGACCGTGATCGGTTCACTCTCACCCAACTGGCACGCGTTGTAGTTCACCTTGGTGAGCGCAAGAATGTCGGCTGCAATAGAGCGCAAATCCGACTCACCATGCTGCAACGTGAGAGTCAGGGGCACTGGAACTTCCCAGCCATCGTACGCCGCGATTCTCTCCTTGAACCCCGATGTGAACAGGTATGC
This sequence comes from Gammaproteobacteria bacterium, assembly GCA_965223775.1. Classification (GTDB taxonomy): domain Bacteria; phylum Pseudomonadota; class Gammaproteobacteria; order HK1; family HK1; genus JAJDXW01. Next base: position 2,578,097 of record OZ245021.1, read on the forward strand.
ATCGCGATCCGTACGCTGCCAGAACACGCCTCTCAGAACCGGATATCGACCGCGCTTGGATACTTCTCGATGCTGATCGTGCCGGAAAAGCCTCAGTCCGCCCCTGTCCTTGCGCACGCGTATCCCAACCACGTCGACCCCAGCCGGGCAGGCTTCACGGAAGCCGGAGAACTCCTCTTCATTCAGCCCGGACCGGGTGTTGTTTGCCGCTTTGTCTCGTGGGATCTCCACGTGATTTGGCCGGATTATTCCGTAGACGGTTTGCCTGGGATGGTGGAGCAATCCGGGAAGCTTCCGGTCGTGATGAAGTTGCCTTTGTCATGAACGATTGTTGTTGAGGCGGTGAGGATGTGGGCGCGAGAGCGCCGAGTGTGGGGAAGGGGTGGGCAAGTGCGGAGCACTTGTCCAGGCCTTGTCCACACGGTCCGTAGGACGGTGCTCGGTCCGCAGGACGCGTCCACATCGTCACCGCTTGGTGTCGGGGTGAACCGTACCGGGTTTCCCGGAGGCTCCAAACCTTGAGAGACTGGAGCGATGAAACATTCAAACAGATACTCCCCGGAGCTTCGGGAACGGGCAGTGCGGTTGGTCCTGGACCCCCAGGGCGGGCACGAAACGCAATGGGCGGCGATCGTCTCGGTGTCGTCGAAGGTGGGCTGTTCGGCCGAGACGCTACGCAAGTGGGTTCGTCGAGCTGAACGCGATGCGGGGGTTCGACCCGGGCTGACGAGCGAGGAGCGTGAGCGGCTCAAGGCGTTGGAGAGGGAGAACCTGGAGCTTCGTCGGGCGAACGAGATCCTGCGCAAGGCTTCGGCGTATTTTGCCCAGGCGGAGCTCGACCGCCGACCCAAAACATGACGTCGTTCATCGACGCGCACCGCGGCCAGTACGGGGTCGAGCCGATCTGCACGGAGCTGCCGATCGCCCCGTCGACGTACTACGAGAGCAAGGCCCGGGATGCGGACCGCAGCCGGGTGCCGGCGCGTACCCATCGCGACGCGGAACTGCGCGAGCACATCGCCCGGGTGTGGGAGGAGAACTACCGGGTGTACGGGGTTCGCAAGGTGTGGCGACAGCTCCAACGTGAGGGCATCGCGGTGGCGCGCTGTACGGTCGCGCGGTTGATGCGCGAGCTTGGTCTTCGCGGCGTGATGCGGGGCCCGCGGGTGAAAACGACGACGCCCGTGGCGACGCTCGCGTGTCCCGCGGACCGGGTCAACCGGGTGTTCCAGGCCCCGCGCCCGAACGCCTTGTGGCTGGCCGACCTGACGTACGTCGCGACTTGGGCGGGGTTCGTCTATGTCGCGTTCGTCATCGACGCCTATGCCCGGCGCATCGTGGGCTGGCGGGTGTCGAACTCGCTTCGCACCGACCTGGCGCTCGACGCGCTCGAGCAGGCCCTGTACGCCCGCGTGGTGGACTCTCACGATGCCTTGGTCCACCACGGCGACCGCGGGTCGCAGTATCTGTCCATCCGCTACACCGAACGCCTGGCCGAGGCCGGCATCGAGCAGTCGGTCGGGAGCGTTGGCGATTCGTACGACAACGCCCTGGCCGAGTCCATCATCGGGCTGTACAAGACCGAGGTGATTCGACCCCGCGGCCCGTGGCGGAGCCTCGAAGCAGTGGAGTTCGCAACCCTCGACTGGGTCGATTGGTTCAACAACCGCCGGATCCTCGAGCCGATCGGAGACCGACCTCCGGCCGAGGCCGAAGCGGCGTACTATCGACAAACCGAGCACACGGCGCTGGCCGCGTGACTCACACTAAACAGTCTCCGGAATTCCCGGCGCGGTTCAGGGCAGTCGTGTCGTAGTCTCGCCCCCCCTTGAACGAAAAGGAGTTGGCCCGCGCGGGGAGGCGACCCCGCCGGGCCACGGCCGGTTGCAGCTTCGGTACAAGACGGAGCTCACCGGCGAGGAATACGTTAGGGCCGAGGCGTGGCGCGATGCAAGGCTTGAGCGCTGCCCGAATCACCCGCACGGCGGATGTTCGCTGGCAGGCCACGGCACCTACGCGCGCAAGACCCCGCGCGGCGCGAAGATTGCTCGCTGGTATTGCCCCGAGAGCCACACCACCTTCAGCCTGCTGCCGGACTGTCTGGCCGCACGGCTTCCTGGCGAGTTGGACGAGGTCGAACAGGTGGTGGCCCACGCCGAGCAGGCCCCGAGTCTGGCCGCCGCGGCCAATGAGCTGCGCCGCGATGCGGTCGAGCTCCCGGGCGCGATGCGCTGGGTCGAGCGCCGGGTGCGTCTCGTCCATCACGTCCTGAGCATCGTCATCGGGTTGCTCCCCAAACCGCTCGCCCGGTGCATCGCCGAGATGGGGGCGGTGCGTACCCGGCTCCACACCGAGACCGCGCTCAGAGCACTGCGCACCCTCGTCGCCGAGCAACTCCCCGTGCTGCCCGCACCGTTGGGGTTCCAACCCCACCGTCTCAGCACGAGGAATCGCAATCAAGCGCGCCAACACAAGATGGGGCCTGACCCGCCACCGGCGCTTGCGTAGCGTCCTGCGTCCCGGGCCAATGCGCCCCCTGCGACGAGGACCTCGCCCCATGAATCACTGCGACGAAGAGCTGCGCAAAGCCGTGGCGCTGTTCCGCTTCGGCCTCATCGCCGACGTGCTGCGCTTGCCCCCGGGCAGCCGAGAGATCCGCCGCGCCCTGCACCAGAAGGCACAGCACACCTACACCATCCCCGGCACCCGGCGCACCCGCGTTGCCGTCGAGACGATGCGCGACTGGCTGAGCCTGTATCGCACCGGCGGGTTCGAGGCGCTGTATCCGAAGACCCGTGCCGACCGCGGCCAGTCCCGGCGCCTGCCCCCCGAGGTCGCCGAGCTGCTCGTCTCGCTCAAGACCGAGCAGCCCGCGCGCTCGGTCAAAGCCATCATCGCCATCGCCCGCGAACGCGGCGTCGACCACCCCCTCGCCCCCTCGACCGTGCACCGGCTGCTCTCGCGCGAGGGCCTGCTCGACAAGCGCCCCGGTGAGCCCGTCGCCGCCGACCGGCGACGATTCGCCTTCCGCGACGCCGGCGAGCTGTGGATGAGCGACGTGATGCACGGCCCCAAAGTCAGCGACGGGCGCCGGCGCCGAAAGAGTTTCCTCATCGCGTTCATCGATCATGCCGACACCCGGATTATGCCGCGCCGGTGGCCAGGACCCTTGCAGGCACGGGCCGCCGGGCGCGGAATGTCGGCATAATCAGAGCGCGTCCAGGAATGCCATCAACTTGTCGTTTGGCCGATATCGACCTGCCGGCGACCCGATCGGTTTTGTTTTCTCCATTGCCTGCTCCTTCAACCGAAGATCCGCATGGATATACATCTGAGTCGTTTCGACAGACTCATGCCCCAGCCACAGCGCGATGACCATACAGTCCACGCCCGTGTGCAGGAGCCCCATCGCCGCGCTGTGCCTCAATACATGCGGACTCACGCGCTTGGTCTTCAGCGTCCGACAGTTGTCCGATGCCACGTTGACGTATTTGCGAACGATTCGCTCGACAGCGTCACGACTGAGGCGTTCGCCACGATTGCTCACGAATAGCGGCTCGTCGTCCTCTCCGGCCCGCCCCGCGAGCCAGGTGCGGAGCGCGTGTACGCTATCCTTTCTGAGAGGAGTTGACCGTTCCTTGCGTCCTTTGCCCGAGCACCGGACATGGGCGCCCGGCCCGAGGACGACATCACCACAGGTGAGATTGATTAGTTCCGACACCCGGAGACCGGTCTGCACGGCAACCAGAAGCAAGGTCCGGTCACGACGTCCGAACCAAGTCTGCGGATCGGGCGCCGCGACAAGTGCTTCGATTTCGTCGCGGTTGAGAAAATCAATCGTCCGCTTCTCATAGCGCTTGGATGGCATCGCGAGAATCTTCTGGCAATGGTGCAGGAGTTGCGGTTCATGGATGGCAACATATTTGAAGAACGAGCGGATTGCTGACAGCCGTGTGTTGCGGCTGCGGGCGCTGTTTGCGCGTGTGGTTTCGACAAAGCTCAGGAATTGCCCGACCAGCTCCGCATCGATGTCGGCGACTTGCAGATTCGTCGGTGCCCGTGCGAGTCGACCGGCGGCGTACCTCAGCAGCAGCCGGAACGTATCGCGATAGCTTGCCACCGTATGGGAGCTGGCCTGGAGTTGGCCGACAAGGCGTTCGGTGAAGAACCGCTGAAGGTGAATGGACAGTAGATTCGGTTTCATCTCCCTTCTCCTGTGGTGAGGTTCCGTTCGGCGCGTTCGCAGGCGAGCTGCAGGAGTTCCGGCACGGCTTCCATGTACCAATAGGTGTTCTCTGGACGCACATGCCCGAGATACGTGCTGAGCTTGTGCATTTCGCGATCAGGGTCGCGACCTGTTCGATACCAATCCAGGATCGTCTTCACGGCCATCGTGTGTCTCAGATCATGAAGACGGGGACCGTAGCCGAGCCCACCCGATGCCTGCCGTTCACGAAGACCGATCTGATGGCAGACCTGCGCGAAGTTGTACCGACAATTGACTGTGGTCAGGCGCCGGCCGCTTTCGTTTCTGAAGAAGGGGATGGCGCCGATGCCGAGGACCCGGCTGCGCGCGGCACGCAAGGCGCCGAGCCGCTGTGCGGTGCATGCCGTGATCGGAATGATGCGGCTGTTGCGATTCTTGCCGTTTCTCACCTCCAAAACTGCGTTGTCAAGATCGACATCTCGGTCATCAAGTCCGACCGCTTCGCTGACGCGAAGTCCCGTGACGGCCAGCACCCCGAACAATGTCGAGAAGTTCAACCCACGCAGGCCATGGGTCGAGGAAAGCCGCGCTGCTTGCGTTACGATCGAAACGATTTCGTTGTCGGTGTAGACATAAGGCTGCGGCCGCCGCATCTTCGCTGGAATCAGCCCTGCAGGCGGGATTTCGGTACGCGGGTCAATGCCGTGAAGCCACTTCGCGAAGCCGCGTACCAAGCCCAACCGAAGGGACCAAGTGGCGTTGCCTGCCGATCCAAACCGCTCCTTCCATCGCAGGAACAGATCGACAGTGATCCACGCCGCGTCCTCGGTATCGGCGAACGCTGCAAATTGACGCAATTCACGTTTGCCTGTGGACAGGTCCGAACCGAAACGGCGTCGGACGGTGAGATAGTGTTCGAGACGATTCGCCAGCGACATCATTGGACCCCTCCGTGTTGCGGCCACGGCCGCGCGACGGAGCGCAACGCGTCAATGTCGTATCTGGCGTAAATCGTTGTCGTCATGCGCGAGCGATGCCGCAGAAGGTCTCCGATCTCGTCGAGCGATGCCCCTTTGCGAAGCAGCTCGACCGCAAGACTGTGTCGGAACACATAAGAACCGACATTCCTGCGGGGCGGCTTCAAACCGGTCTTCTCGAACGCCCTATGAAGAACACGGTTGACTACATTTGCCTTCTTGAACCGTCGGTGCGGCGCTTGCCCGCAGACAAACAGATATCGCGACGTGCCGGCCCGGCCACCACGTACGTACGCGACAATAGCCTCGCCTACATCGACGGGAAGCGGCATGCGGTCATGCAGCTTGCCCTTTCCGCGAACCACCAACTCCCCCGCACGCCAGCAAATGTCCTCGAGCCGGATAGCGATCACTTCCTGCGCGCGAAGGCCGAGACGCGCCATGAGCAGCAGCATCGCGTGGTTGCGCCGGCCGAGCGCATCGTCGATTCGAACGGCTTCGAGCAATTGCCCGACCTCGTCCGACTTCAGATGGCGATGCAGGCCGGTTGAACGGTAGCCAGCGACACCAGGAACGCTGATTGCCAAGTTACGCCGCGTCTTGCCGCTCCAGAACAGGAACTTGAACAGGCTGCGCAGTTGCCAAGGCCACGTGTCGTTCAGGCGAAGGCGCGTCCCAGCCGTCGGTTGCGATAGAAACGCAATGATGTCGTCCGACGTAATGTCATCAAGGTTGTCCACCACTTCGCCGAAGCGGAAGGTCATGAAGCGCTTGAGGAAGCACAGGTGACGACCAATCGTCACCTCGCTCGATCCACGTTGGTGACGCAGCCAGGATTCATACTCTGCGCGCAAGTGACTCATGGCGTCCGGTGCCACAGGCTCCGCTGGCGGAGGAGGAGCGAGGACCCCGGCGTTGACGAGATACTCAATGAACCGGCCAAAGCGAACATTCCAAGTCCGTCGTCGCTTTGCCGTCATATCGCGTGTTGCCGTGGTTCGAATATCGGCCAGCACAGGCTCGTTGACCGTCATTGGGCCGAGGTCGCGCGAGTCGATTGCCGAACAGACCATGTCGATCACGTATCTGTAGTGCCGAATCGTGCCCGGCGCAAAGCCATCTCCACGAAGTTCAGCCAGAAACGTGTCGCGATGGGGCACCAGCCAATCGGCTCCATCCACCGGAACCGGATCGTGATGAGCTCTCAGAGTCATTTGTCGTTCCTTTCAATGAGGGGAAAGGAACGATCTCCGACCACCGTGCATTTGAAAACAACGAGAATTGAGAGACGCGGCTACATCATCGCAGCGCTGTTGTCAGGCCAGCATTCGTGGACTGCTCCATTCCTGCGGGAGTTTCAGATATCTCTGATTATGCCGACATTCCGCGCCCGGCGGCCCGTGCCTGCAAGGGTCCTGGCCACCGGCGCGGCATAATCCGGGTGTCGGCATGATCGATGCAATGCCGATTTCGGCATTGCATCGACGACGCCACCCGCGTCATCCCCTTCGCCGCCTTCGCCTACGCGGAGAACACCACCGCGTTCCTGCCCGTGTTCAAGCAGGCCATCGCACGCCGCGGCCTGCCCGCCCGACTCTACGTCGACAACGGGGCGAACTTCCGCTCCCAGCAACTTGCGCTCGTGTGCGCCAAGCTCGGCATCGCGCTCATCCACGCCCGTCCCTATCAACCCGCCGGAAAGGGAAAAATCGAGCGCTGGTTCCGGACGCTTCGCGCCGCCTGGCTGCGCCACCTCACCCCCGAGGCCACCACCAGCCTCGACACACTGAACCGAACCCTGTGGGCCTGGGTCGAGGGCGAGTACCACCAATCGCCCCATCGTGGACTCGACGGGCGCACCCCGCTCGACCAATGGGCGCTCGCCGGGCACGACGTGCGCTACCCCGACCCCACCACCGACCTCGACGACCTGTTCCTGTTCGAGGCCAAACGCCGCGTGATGAAAGACCGTACCGTCAGCCTCCACGGCCGGCTCTACGAGGTCGATGCCATCCTCGTCGGCGAAACCGTCACCTTGCGTTACGACCCCGATGCACCGCCTTCGCGACCCATCGAGGTCGTCCACGACGCCAAGCCGGCAGGGCACGCCACCCGCCTTGACGCCTACGCCAATACCGCCGTCAAGCGCGACCGACCCTCCAGGCAGCTCCAGTGCGACACCCCACCGTCGCAGCCGCCCACCTCGCCTCTGACGATGCGAAACCTCAAGGAGAAGAGCTGATGTACCTGCGTCACTTCGCCCTGACCCGGCTGCCGTTCGAAACCCCGGCCCACACCGACGAGCTGTTCGAATCGAACGCCCGCCGCGAGGCCGAGGCGCGCCTCCAGCACCTCATCGAGCTCAAGGGCATCGGCCTGATGACCGGCGAGGTCGGCTCGGGCAAAACCACCGTGTGCCGCCACGTCGCCGCCGACCTGCATCCCGGCCTGTATCGGGTGGGCTACGTCTCCCTGACCACCGGCAACGTCCTCGACATGTACAAATCGATCGCCTGGGAGCTCGGCCTGCCCACCGAACGCTCGCGCGCCACCGCCTACCGCGCCATCCGCGCCGAAATCACCCGACTGGTGTGCGAGGCCAAGCAGCTCCCCGTGCTCGTCATCGACGAAGCCCAGCACCTGCGCAACGACGTCCTCGAAGACCTCCGGCTCCTGACCAACTTCGCCATGGACTCCGAGAACCGCCTGTGCCTGCTGCTCGTCGGGCTCACCGAGCTGCGCCGCCGCCTCGCCATGGCCGTGCACGAATCGCTCTCCCAGCGCCTCGTCGTGCGCCACCACCTCGCCGGCATCGACCGCTCAGAACTCGACGACTACCTCGCCCACCGCCTGCGCCTCGCCGGCTGCGAACTCCCCGTGTTCGAGCCTCCCGCCGTCGAGGCGCTGTTCCAGAGCGCGCGCGGATTGCCTCGGCTCATCAATCGCATCGCCCACTACGCCCTCACCGCCGCCGCCGTCAAAGGCACCCGCACCGTCTCCGCCGAGCATCTCGAGCACGCCGTCGCGGAGCTGCGGCTGTGAACCTGCCCTACCTCCCCGTGACCCACGAACTCAGCGACGAGGCCGCCGCCCAGCTCTCCGAGCTGCTCAACGACCTCGCCGTCGCCTTCGACGGTCAATACTTCGCTCAGATCATCCGCTACTACGACGAGCGTCGCGAGAGCGAGTGCTCGTGCCATCACAACCAGCTCGAGCTCTTCGTCGACGACAACGACGCGTTCTAAGTCCCCTGCCGCTCCCGCGAACGCCCACGCCCACCGCGCCCGTTCGTCGACAACGGGCGTGGGAGCTCAACCCATCTGCGCCACGACCACCGTGTTCGCCGCGACCACTGCTGCGGTGCCGACGGATGTCCGCGCCCGGCTCTCCGACGATGACGGGGCAACGTGAGAAATCGAGCCTCGGTCGACCAGGAATAAACTGAAAAACCGGTTACGAAACTACGTGCGATACAACACCGGGCGTGGATGAACACCTCCTTCAGGGGCCGCCCTTCTTGCGCGGTGTAGGTTTCCAGCGCGCCGCTCAGCAGATTTCGTGCGGCTTCCCTCGTCAGGTGAAACTCGTTCTTGTCTTCCGAGTACCACGGTCCGAAGTCCCCGACAAACACGAGGCCATCGCCGCTGTCCATGAACAGCTGCGCCGCGCAGCACGCGGTCTTCCCACGGTCGGCGCGCTTGTATGCCAACCCGATGTAGCAAACCCCGTCTCTCGCCGAGTCTAGCCGCCACGGCTTTCTCCCAAGCTTGTAGAACACGCCCGTGCCGAAGTTCCAGAGTCGGTCGGACAGTGGGTTATCGCCAGGCAGACCGTCGCGCACGGCGTTGGTGATCGTCAACGTCGACTCCCGGATGATCTGAACCGGAAGATCGCCTTGCATCATCCTGGCCTTGAGCTGGCGCCTGAAATCCGGCGACAGATCGAACATCTCCAGCGCCGGATCGTCGATCGAGTAGGGATCCGTGTCTTCGAACATCCGGGTCTGACCCACCTCCCGATCCTTCAGTATGCTCTCCACTTGGACACGTTCCTTCCGGGACTTCCGGTCATCCGTCGGCTCCGCTATCCACTTTTTCGGACGGCAGTTCACATACACATCGTCCGGCACGACACACACGACGAGCGCGGGCCTTTCATCGAGGCGACCAACGCTCTCAAGGTGCTCGAGATATAGGTTCGTGACCGCATAGGTTCGTTCAGAAACACTGGCGAGAAACGCCTTGTCCCGGAGTGCCACGGCGTCCAACGTGTACGCCTTCACCGGGTCGGGCCACGTGGCACCGAACGCGACATCGAACCCTGGATAGGGCGGCCACGGTCTTTGGCGACCCACAGCGACGCAGGCGGCGGGAGCGTTCATCGCGTCCCCCCACCCTTCCCACAGGGCCACTCCACGGGGCGTCCCGATCACCACGTGGTGTGGCAACCCGACCTCCGCGTCCAACGCTCCGAAGAGGGCGAGACCATCGCGCGGATCTTCCGCACGCTGACCATGTCCAAATACGAGCGACGGTTCACCCAGGTACTCGAACCGCTCAGCCATCGTGGTCCCCCGCCAGCGCTTCGTCAGGTTCCTCCTCGCCCATCTCGTATGCGGCAACGAGCTCCTCCTGAAAGTCCCCGACACGATCCAGCGCCTCCACGTCGATCGATACCGGGCAATCCCATGACAACGGCTTCACGTCTACGTTTACCGCCTGCTTGCCTTCACCCACGGCTATCTGTCCATCAATGCCCGTGTGACCGGCAATCAGCTGCATGACGCCAACCGTGCGCTGCAGCCACTGGCGGTTCCACCAGTTCTTTGTCACGCGCTTCCGCCGCGATGGAATCAGCTTCACGTCAAGCAGCTTGCCTTCGTGGTCCGTCAGCCGCACGTAGAAGGCCACCCTCACTGACAACGCGTTGTCCTCGTCGACGGCAACTCGGAACACCGGCCCGAGCTGGAACCGGAACTTCGATCTCCCCTCACGGCTGCCGAACGACCGCTCTCCGGTGAACGAGACGTGTGTGTCCCTCCCGTCCAGATCCTGATACTGGTGCCTAACCTGTCTGGACTCGTCGAGGAAGAACGTGTGGCGCTCATCGCACCACTTGAACCCGGCTTCGTGGCAGGCGACGAACAAGGATCGCTTGACCAGCGTCTTCACCAGATCCGCCGATTTCACGCCGAGGCGCTGCGGATAGGCTTGCCAGTCATATTCGGACACCTTGGGCCCAGGGACATCTGCTGGCATTGCCGCGAACGAGAACACGAGGTCACCGCGCTGTACGTGAGCCCAGCGCCGTGCGAGCCCCGGGTCGAGCTCGTCGTGAGGCGAACTCGGGCGGTGGACAAGCACGGACAACGGCACATGGACCTTGAAGACATTTGCGTAGACACGTTCGCTCTGCTGCCTGACCAACGGTTCGGCCTGATAGGCGCCCAGCGCAATCCGTCGCCCGGTCCCAAGCTCAAGGGGCTGCGGCACGGCGCCGACTTCCAACTGTTGCGTGAGCGTCGCCAGTCCTTGCTTCCAGCCCAAATCGAACCGTGCCGGAACCAACTTGGACATCGCCGAGTCGAACGCGCTCGCAGTCAGGTCATCCAGCCAGCATGGCAGCATACGGCCCTCGTCCATCGCAGCGACCGCCGTTCTACTGCGAAGGTCCGAGTCGTCTACAGATCGGGTCGACAGCACCGGGAGATACCGTGCCGCCCGCTGCCGGACGATCGCGAGGATCGACGCATGGGGATCCTCGCCCGCCAGAGGAGCGAGACCCCGGCACCACACCGAATACCCCGCGGCGCTCAACCGACTGAACAACCACGCTGAGAAGGCGTGATCTCCAGCCAGATGGTCGATTACGAGGAGGTCACGAACATCGTGCGAGACGACTTCGCCGCCACGTCGTTCGAACCACGGCGGCACGAATATGGACGGATGCTGCCCGATCAGAGCCCGCAAGGGACCAGCCAGCAGCGCTCGCAGGCGCTCTATGTCGTAGAACTCGGTTTCCCATCCGTGCGTCTTGCGGATCTCGGTCCGAAGGTTATCGCGTTTCTGCACGGTCATCGCTCGTGTCGAGACGAACACCACCACGTGGACTTGGTGCTTTCCCGCCGCAATCCGTCTGCAGTCCTCGCGGAGCTTGGCTTCCCAGTCGCTCCTCACGCTGTAGGCGAATGCCCTGACGGTCCCTCCATCGCGATGGACGTGCAAAGCATCCCGCCCACCGTCCGCGGTCCCTCCCAATGGTTCGATATCGGGGAAGTCGGTTCCGGCCATCACGTCTGTCGCCAACCGCTCGAACTGGGCGTAGTCGGTGAGCCTTTCGAGGCAATAGACGACGGGATCCGCTGACATGGCTATCTCACCACCGGGTAGGCGCCGGCAGTCCGCGTGCGCCAACCTCTCGAAGGGAGCCCGCGACGGCTACCGGAAGGACCGCCACGCGTCCGCCTCACCGTCGACGCGTTTGGCGCACTCACGGAAGTGGGTGGCGAACTGAGAGGAGTCAGCATGGCAATGACCCGGATTGTACCGCGCGCAGCAAAGGCGCCTGCGAGGGCGTCGTACGGCGTGAACGGACTGTGCGCTCGAGCGGGACGAAGCAGATGGCGAACAAGAGGATGAGGCAGTAGGGGCACCGTTGGCACCCTGCGTACCGGTACATGCGCAAGGGGACGGCGATGGAGGCGTCTCCGCATAGGGGAAAAGGTTCCTCGAATACGGCGTGTGGTGGAGCGCATGAGTAGGACGTGTAGCCCAGCCCCGGCCGTCCGCGCTCGACGAGGCGCCGTTCAGTAGCGTGCATGCCGGTGGACCCGAGGCGTTGTTTGCCGGAAAAAGCAAGGTAACCGAGGGAATTTTCGAGAAATTGAAAGCCCTTCACCCGGAGTCCGTGGCCGATGTCACCTGAGAGGACCAACCTTAGACGGCTCCGAGAGCTAACGAAGGTCAGCACCAGGAACGAGACTTCCCGACCGGCGAGACAAGGGACCGGCGGACCGGCTTGCTCCGTCGGTAGCCCGGCACCGAGGAGTAGCTCAGCCTCTTCTCACCGTGCGACGGGCAATGCCGACTCGCCGGCCCTTCGCGACGGCTCACGCCCTCGCCGACAACCTCCACTCGAACCGCTGTATAGAACTCCACGCCGTACATCCCCCGTCCTTCGTCGCAACCAAGAAGTAGCCATGAGTGGAACAGCATTTCGCCCCCGCGACCGAACCGCCGGGCCGCTCCGTGTGCGGCGCAGTCCCCAACCGCCGGAAACACCCTGGACGCCCCCACATTTTGCGGTATGCTAGCAGTACCCTAGGTCGGACTCCCGATGAGCGGTGGTAAGGAACTCGAAAAATGAGTCGGAACAATGCCCAGCAACCCGCGCTCAGTCTCTGGAGAGGTGCCTCCCTACGAGAGGCGCCTGCGGGAGGATTTGCCCACTGGAGAACGGGGGAGCCAAGTCAGTGTATCTACGGTTCGGAAAACGGTCCCGTAGAGGATGGCGACATAGACACCAGCCACGCTTCCGGATGGTTGTATCTACCGATATCTCAAGTTTGCGATGGCGGTGCAAAGCCAACATCGCGACTTATGAACCCAATGTATACGGTTTATCCTCATTGGAAAGGCGAATATCGTGTCATATTTTGAAGCCATTACTCTCAAGGGTTGGCGCCAGTTTGAGGACATTCAGGTTGACCTCTCCAATAGGGTCACTATTCTAACGGGTTCAAATGGGTGCGGAAAAACTACCATTCTAAATCTACTGAGTCGTCACTTTGGTTGGAAATTCCATTTCGCATCCACACCATATGTCAGCAAACGGGCGGCAAGAAGACTCTTCCGTGACGTTCATGAACGTTCTGATCGAATGATATCTGAAGACAGCAACAGTCAGGTTTGCGTTGGAGAGATTCGGTACGACACTGGAGATGTTTGCCAAATTGTAACGCCAATGTTTGTTGGGGCGAACTATCACGTGGGCCTAGAAAATCAGAGCCCAAAATCAGGTCTGTTTATTCCTTCCCATCGCCAGCAGTCTGTTTACAATCCCGTATCGCAAATTCCAACGAATCCGGTCAGTGCAGCCCAGATATATGAACAATTTCGGAGTGTTTTTTCGCAGATATATCAATCAGGGGGACGGCAACAGAAAAACCCGGGACAAGTTCAAAAGGAAGCTCTCATTTCACTAGCTGTTTTTGGAGAAGGGAATTCCACCCTTTCTCCAAATCAAGAATACATCAAAGTACTTCAGAGCTTTCAAGAGCGACTGAAGACGCTTCTCCCAAAGGAGATTGGATTTCGGAAGATCAGAATAGACATGCCAGAGGTTGTTTTGGAAACCGAGAGTGGCGACTTTTCTCTGGATGCTATGTCTGGTGGAATTTCTTCCCTGTTTAGCATCGCTTGGCAAATTCACATGTTTGATGTATCTGGCACAAAATACACCATTGTTATTGACGAACCAGAGAATCATCTACATCCGAGTATGCAGAGATCAATTCTCCCAGGATTGGCCGACGCCTTTCCGCACGCACGGTTTATCGTCGCTACACATAGCCCCTTTATCGTCTCGAGCTTTAGAGAATCGGGTATCTATATGCTTTATCCCAACGAAAAGGGAAAAATTGTATCTCAAAAACTGGAAGAGGCTAATATTTCGGGATCAGCGAATACTATTCTGCGGGAGATTCTCGGAGTTGAGACGACGATTCCCCAATGGGTAGAGGAGATAATCTCAGGTTATTTGAGCCAACCATCGGAGCTCGCTGCGGATAAACGCGCAGAGCAGATTATGCAATTCCTAAAGCAAGTGGGGATTACCGAAGCGGTGGGTGAGTTTCCTAAGACATGAGACAACTTGTGAAGCTTGAGTGTCCTGAGGTACTTCGGGCATCAGGGGAGGCGTGGCTTAGTGCATTTCTCGACGACCCTACAAACCAAACGAAGAGGTTTCGCTATAGACATCCTGAAATCAAAACCAGGCTGAAATTAGAGACGTCCGGAAAGTGCGTATACTGCGAAAGTAAAATCGGCCATAACACACCTGGAGATGTGGAGCACATAGGTCCAGTGTCGAAGAAGCGAGAGTGGATTTTTGTTTGGGAGAATATGACGATTGCATGTGCAGAGTGCAACCGGAGAAAAGGGAACTATTTTGAACCGGAATGTATGTTTATTAGTCCGTATGACGACGAAGTCGAAAGGATGTTGATCCATCTAGGACCGGTTGTATCGTGGGTTCCAGGAAATATGCGTGCTGAGGTTTCAGTAAGAATGCTGGAGTTGAATTCTCGCTCTAGAATCGACCTTGTTATTCGGAAGATAGAGAAGATTTCTGAAGTCTATAATCTAATTGGACGGATAAATGGAGAACGGAATCTAACACTAAGGAAGTTGTTAGAGCTTCAACTTGATTCGCTCATGTCCCCAGAATCTGAGTTTTCCGCAATGGTTCAATCTGTCGTAGCCGCGAATGCGCGCGAGAAAACCAACACCTGAACTTGTCATCAAAGTGACGTTCATTCTTGGTCCTACCTGCGCTCGTGACGCAGCGCACGATTCCGAGTCCCCCTTCAGTGGCAGACGCGAGACGACGAGTTCGCCATGGCGGTGGCTGATCTTCATGGAGCAGATTCGTCGATCGGAGTCAACATGGCCAGAACAAGCGGCCTGCGGGCAGAGAACCAAAATGAGTCGGGTTCCTCATTGCGACGGACAAACAGAACAAAGAAGGACACGCAAGGTCCAGCCATCGGGGCGCCCCGGGAAATTGTGGTCCGAGCTTCGCTTGCCCTGTTGCAGAACCGTGCCGGTCGTTATGGCTGGGTACCCCGGGGGAAAGGAATGCACGAGCCGTACTTTCTGAGGTGGTACGGGGCGAACGTCGAGATCTCAGTGGTTGGCGGTCTGCCGGTTGGTAGTCTGCCGCCCGATAGGGACCTTCCAGGAAACCAGACCCGTGTTGAAGGGCTTGGCAAGGTCTGCGGGTCCCGCAAGGGAGCAGCGAGAATACGCCATGGAACCGGATCGAGCCGCCGCGCTGTTCTTCGAGCTGTTCAGTGGGCTGCCCCGGCAGGGACCGGGAACCGCGGCGAGCACGCGTCGGGCCCTCGGGCTCGTGCCGGACGTCGGGCCGGGGACCCGCGTGCTCGACATCGGCTGCGGGACCGGCGCCCAGACCGTGGTGCTGGTGCAGAGCTCGCGAGCGCGCATTGTCGCCGTCGACAACCATCCTCCGTTCATCGAAGCTCTGAGCCTCGAAGCACGGAGGCTCGGCATCGCCGACCGCCTCGAAGCGCGCGTTGCGGACATGCGAAGTCTCAACTTCGCGGACGACTCCTTCGACCTCATCTGGTGCGAAGGCGCCATCTACAACGTGGGGGTCGTAGCGGGCCTTCGCGACTGGCGCCGGCTGCTTCGGCACAACGGTCACATCGCGCTGACCGAAGTGTGCTGGCGCAAGCCCGAACCACCCGCCGAATGCGCCGCGTTCTGGAACCGGGAGTACCCGGCGATCCGCGACACCGCCGCGCTCCTGGAAGCCGCCGCCGCATGCGGCTACGAGCTCGTGGGGCACTTTCCGCTCCCGGCGTCGGCGTGGTGGGACGACTACTATCGGCCCCTTCAGGACAACCTGACCGCATTCCGCGAGCGTCATCGCGACGAGCCGGATGCGCAGAAACTGGCCGACCAGTGCCAGCACGAAATCGACATCTGGCACGCGCATTCGGAGTTCTACGGGTACGAGTTCCTGGTTCTGCGTGTCCGGTGAAGCCCCGTGCGGGGCTCGCGCGCAACCCGCGTCGTGCGATCGACCGTCAACGCGCTCTCAAGAGCCATCGCGCCGTCTCGTGGTGATGTTCCCGAAAGGTGCTCGCGAGGCTCCACGCCATCGTGGGCGCCACGGTCCAGCCAAGAACCCGAGCGCGGTTCAACTCACCCCCCACTACAACGGCGCTCCTGCTCGCAGGTTGACTTGGCGTTTGTGCGGCCGGACATTGCGCCGCCTTGGGTGCAGTCATCTGAGCGAAGGGGGATCCATGACCATAACCGTCGATCTGGTGGTGCTGGGGAGCGTCGGGCTGGTCGGGCTCGTTGCCGTGTGCATGGTGCTCATGATCGTGTGGTGCGAGAACGCCGGGGAGACGCAAGACTATCGGAAAGCGCCGCGCGCACGGTCGGCAGCAACGAAGCGAAGAGTCTCAGAGCGGAATGCTGCCACGAGCATTGAGAAGGCGCTCGTGAGCCGCATGATTCCCGTCGGTACGTCCGCTGGCGAGGAGCGTCGGTCTGGTTGAAAGGATGCAGTTCGCCATTCGACGGGGGAGACTACGACGCACAGCTCGGGCAGGACCATCAGAACAGGGGCGGGATCGCCGCCGAAGACCTCGAAACAGCGCCGTGAGGTGCCGGGCACGGTACGACCTGCGTCTCGCCGAGTAGCGCCCGGTAGCTCCGCGTAGCACCGGCATTCGTGCCAAGCTCCGGATCCACTCCTGACCACCCCAAGGAAGATCACAATGAACGACCTCGACAAAGCCATCCGTGCCATGAGCGAGGAGCCCGGAAGCGGCGTGCGCATGTGCCACGAGCAGGGCAAGACCGCCGTCTATCTCTCACACGACCGCCAGTCCATCATCGAGCACGAGCCAGACGGCACCATCCGGCACCTGCCACTACCCCTGGCCGAGGCCAGCCGAGCAACCTCTTGAAGTCCAGGCGATCCCTTGCGAGGTGGGAGACAGGCAAGCTCCCAGGTCAGCTACGGGGAGGGGGAGCGAGAGACGCATGACGGAGCGGGGCAACCGGCAGCTCTACGGACCAGGTGCAGGGGAGAGAGGCCGAACGGACCGCTCGGCACGGTCGGGGCGATCGTCACCGCGCCCATCACCGCTCCGGTCATGGTTGTCTCGGCAAGGATGAACGACCGGGAGGACCACCTCGAGAGAGCGAGGCGGAACGACCGCCCCTTGCCTCCCATCGATGCGCATTCGAGACAGATGGTCCGGGCGACACTCGAGCGGACGCTCGAACGGGGGAGAATCGAAGAGGGCCTCTACTGGCAGAACGACGATGACGCGAGCGAATATGCGGCGGATGGCGTCACCGTTCTCGCGACCGGGCGGACTGACGACGGGCGGGAGTGCCGGGAAGTTCTCATCGAGACCGCCATGGAGCCGCGCCCCGCCGACCAGCGCGTGCGAACGTACTGCCGGGACGGCGCGCGTTGGGGCATGGTCGAGAGCACGCGGGAATGAGCGGAAATGCCGTCATGAAGGCCGACGGCACGAACGCGGAACGAGTCCGTCCTCGTCGAAATGAGCGTTCTCGAGTGTCCTGACCGGCGAGGTCATCCGACGCGAAACCAGGTCTTCATTCCCGCGACCGAGTGCTCGAGCATGTGGCAGTGAAGGAGCCAGTCGCCCGGGTTGTCCGCGACGAACGCGATCCGCAACGTCTCGTTCGGGTCCATGAGCACCGTGTCGCGAAGAGGACCTGCTGCTCCGCTCGGGTCGAGACCTGCTCAAGCTCTTCTTATCGCCCGAAGTCTTCGAGTCTTATCAATCCACCGGCGTAGAGGCTCGCTCATTGACTCGGGATCGGATTCCACCACCATGTGGAAGCGATCATCGTGTAGGTTCAGCATCTGCTGCCACATCGAAAGGACGCGCTCCGCGTTCTCGTTCGTGACCTCCAGCGTGCAGAACCAAGGGTCTTGGTCCGGTGGACCTGCGAATGCTCGGTTCTCACGTACTTGATATCCCGCTTCTTCGGCGGCGGCCCACAGGGACCGCAAAGGCGCTTCGTACCCTGCCCTCCGATGGTCGATCACGATTTCACCCTCAGGCGGCGTGTCCAAAAACCGTTTCCCCAATGACCACGGGACCCTCTCGAAGCGCTTGCGCTCCGGGTTCCAGCGGACGCTCTTCCCGCGGCGCGTGTGGCCCTGCGCGGAAACCGAGAAAGCTCGAAGCAGCGTTGGCCCGGCCCGGGCGACCTGGTCGACCACCTCCCTCGCCCATCTCGTCAGTGCCTCCGAGAGCAAGGGCGGGGCGTCCACCACGCCAGCATGCCCGTACCTGGCGAAGTGACATAGAGCCTCGGCGAGAGTGTTCAGGGGATGACCCCTCTCCCGAAACCAAGCCGCAACCTCTCCCTCGATGTCCCGGAATGGATTGCCAGGGTCGTGCATTTCGTTGAAGACGCGTCTCACCAGGTTCTCCAGATGTGAGCAGAGTGCCTCCCCGAGCTCGTCGTCTGGCATCCGCACTTGCGGGTATTTCCAGTCCTTCCCCTGGGCGATCTGGACGCACACGCCCCAGATGGCCACGAGCGCTTGTGGGCTGTTGCTGGGGAGCGGTTTTTCTTCAATGAGCGCGTAGCGCCACCGCACGTAGCCATCCCCGCCCCTGCCGGAGACCCGATTGAGGAATTCATCCACCGTGCCGGCGCCGATGTATGGGAGCAGCGATTGGTACCGCCCGTAGAACTCTCTCACCGTGTCTTTGGTGGCTTGTTCGAGTTCCGAGAAGAGGCGCCCCAGGTTGTGTGTCCGGTACGGATATCTCTTCCGGCTACGTCCATTCCGCTTGTCGTTCTCCTCAACGGCAAAGTCATACAGCTCCTGGACTGTCAGTCCCTTTTCTTCTGCGATGAGGTACTTGATGGTCTGTTCGAGCCCGCTGTACGCGGTGGAGATCGCTTGCCAGTTCTGGGCGATGGCCGTGCCAGGATGAAGCTCGAGGACCACCGGCTCGTCTTCCAAGGCCTTCTTGGTCCCGCCATGCGCTGTGAGGAGCCGTTGTACCTTTTCCCGCCTCGCTTGTTTCGATATCGGCATCTGTGTGACTTCAGTCCTTTGTTGGCAGCCCGGCCCCCGATCTTACTGGTCCATACCGCAACGACATCCGGCAGGATAGCCCGTCGTCGAAAGGAATCACGGGCGGGATCGCCGGCTGCCGAAGCCAGCGAGAGTGCATCACGACCTGCGTTCCCCGCGACGCCTGAAGGCCCCTCCGACCGCTACGAGCGAGCCCCGAGGATGACCGACCGGGTGTAGTCGCCCGACCTCGCGTGCTCCCGGTACTCCTCCCACCGGAAGACCTCCAGGTCGACGTCGGGCCCGACCTTCCACCCGCCCATGTGCCCGAGCCGCTTCGCTGCGAGCTCGACCGCGACCGCAGGGATCGATGTCCATTACCGCGTGATCTGTAGCACAGCGGAGGACATTGGTGGCGGAGCGTGGACGACGGGGGCGGGGAGGAACGCCGGTCGGAAAAAGCCGAATCACCGCGGTTTGACGACGACGCCAACAAACGGAGGAGTCGAAATGTGCGGACGAGTCACTCAGAACCTCAAGCTCGAAACGCTGGTCGCGAAGTACCGCGTGCTGGAAAACCCGCAGCTCGACCTCACCCCCCACTACAACGGCGCCCCGGGGCAGGACTTCGTGGCGGTGCGAAACCAACGAGGAGAACGCGTGCTCGCAGAGCTTCGCTGGGGGTACATCCCGTCCTGGGCAAGCAACAAGCGGGGCGCCAAGCGACTCATCAACGCGCGGTGCGAAACGGTGGGCCAGAAACCGTCGTTCCGTTCCGCATTCCGGGAGCGGCGGTGCGTCATCCCGGTCAACGGCTGGTTCGAGTGGCGCCCGGAAAACGGAGGAAAGCAACCGTACTGGTTGCGGCCCGAGGGGACAGACATCTTCTCGCTCGCCGGGATCTGGGAACCTGGTTCCGGAACGCCGGGGTCGATCGGGACGTTCGTCATTCTGACGAGGCCGTCGACGAATGGCTCGCACCGGGCAGCGTGCGTGAAGGCCTGATTGAGACTGCGCACAAGGCCTGCGAGGGCGCGTATGAACGCCGGCGCGTGGGGCTCGATGTCAACGATCCCCGCAACGACTGGCCGGAACTCCTGATGCCGGCGATGAAGTCGGTCCCGACAGGCGGCGAAACGCGTCCCCAGCTCGCGCTTCTGTAGTCCCTGGCTCGCAGGTTGACTTTGCAGGCAGGCGGCCGGACATTGCGCGGCCCGTGAACATGAGCATGGGCCTCGCCGGCCTCCCAGTGGGCCGGAACTGATCCCCCATCCATCGGAACACCTCAAGACCCGCACGGATCCCCGGTGCGAGTCTGTCACTCAACACCAACAGAGGAATCAACTATGCCAACGGGAACCGTCAAATGGTTCAACACCACCAAGGGCTACGGGTTCATCGCACCGGAGGACGGCGGGAACGACGCCTTCGTCCACATCTCGGCTGTCGAGCGGGCAGGGCTCAGCACGCTCCGGGAAGGGCAGCGGATACGCTACGAGCTTCGGCCCGGGCGAAACGGAAAGTCCTCAGCCGAGGATCTGACTTCCACGGAGTAGGCTTCGGGCCCGGAACGCACGGGTGAAGACCAACACCTTCGCATCACCCAGCACGAACCTCGCCCGCCGAGTCGAGCGCAACCGCCGGGGCCGGGACCTCGTCGTCGGCGACATCCACGGGCACTTCGCCACGCTTCGACGCGCACTCGCCGACCTGGGGGTGAGCGAGCACGACCGTGTGTTCAGCCTCGGGGACCTGGTCGACCGGGGGCCCGACTCATGGGCGGCGAAGGACTGGATCGCGGGTCCGCACGCGGCGGAGCGGTTCCACCTCACAATCCGGGGGAACCACGAGCAGATGATGCTCGCGGGCCTTGCAGTGGGCCCGCGACCCGGACGCCGGGGTTTGCGGGATATCGACGACTGGAGCATCTGGAGGATGAACGGCGGCAACTGGTGGGAGACGCGCAAGCCCGGACACAGCGCCCGCTCCTGGATGGCGGTCCTCTGCGGGCTCCCCTGGTGCGCCCGGGTTGCAACCCGAGACGGGTGGGTCGGGCTGGTGCATGCCTGCCCCGTGCATGCACGCTGGCAGGACCTCGAAGAGTGGGTGCATGGCGACGAGGATCTGAGCCACCTCACCCGCGCGCGGGCGCTTTGGAGCCGCGTCCGGCACGGTTACGTGCAACGCGAAATCGGGGAAACAGGACACGAGCACATGGGTGAGGTCGAGGGCGTGCGGTGCGTCGTCACCGGGCACACCCCGGTTCCCGAGCCCGTCTGGCACGAGAACGTCCTCGGCATCGACACCGGGGTGCACATTGAAGACCGGGGCTACGGGCGGCTCACCATCGCGCGGATCGACGGAAAGGAGATCGAGGCCGAGAGCTTCGACCGGGTCGCCGAGGACGCGAAGGGCAACGCGGGCTGAGCTGCGAGTGAAGCGGACATTGAAGGAGCGGTAGTGGGGAAGAAGCGCTGGCACCGTGAGACGGAAGCGGACCACGAGGCCCTGTGGCCGCTCTCCCCCGAGGAGCGGTACATCAGCGTCGACATCGAGGCGGACGGGCCCGTCCCGGGGCTGCACTCGATGCTCAGCCTTGGCGCCGCCGCGTACAACGCCTGGGGGCAGCGCGTCGGCAAGTTCTCGGCGAACCTCGAGACCCTCCCCGACGCCACCACCGACGAGCGGACGATGGCGTGGTGGGGAACGCAGCCGGAGGCCTGGAAGCGGGCACGCGAGCATCCGCAAGAGCCGAGGAAGGTGATGGAGGACTTTCACCTGTTCGCGCTCGGCGACGGACCTCGACGTTCGGGGCGACCGGTGATGGTGACGTATCCCGCCGCGTTCGACGCGATGTGGGTCACGTGGTACCTGCACGCCTTCACGAGCGGGGACCCGTTCCGGCGGCGCTGCATCGATCTGAAGACCCTCGCGATGCAGCTCATCGGAGGCGGGTACGCCAATGCGGCGAAGCGGAACATGCCTCCGAATTGGTTCTCCGGTCAGCGCCACACCCACATCGCAGTCCAGGACGCGATCGAGCAGGGCGGGCTCTTCGTCAACATCGTCGAGGCGCTCCGGAAGGAGCGGCGGGCGCAGTCCGGGGACCATGCGTAGTGCGGCCCCCCGGGGTGCCGCCCCTGCTGAAGGCCGCCGCGGACGAGACCCGAAGAGTTCCCGGAGACTCGCCAAGAACATGAAGCACACGCTGAACCAGGCGAGGGAGCTGGCGGGGAAGTGAAGCTCCAGGTCCTCTCCGACCTCCACCTCGAGCACGGCGGGCAGGTGCCGGAACACCACCGCGATGCGGACGTCATCGTACTCGCGGGTGACCTCTCGCCCTATACCGATGGGCTCGTGGAGCACATTGCCGAGCACTGGTCACCCGCCCCGCACATTCTCTACGTTCTCGGGAACCACGAGTTCTACGGGACGGAGATCGAGGAGACGAGGACGCGGATGGCGAACGAGTGCGCGGCTGCCGGGATCCACCTCCTCGACCCGGGGACGGTCCGGATCGGGGATATCCGGTTCATCGGCGCGACGCTCTGGACCGACCTCCTCCTCGAGGGCATGGCGGACGAGGTGGGGGCGCACCTGCGGACAAGCCGGGCGATCACGGACTTCCTTGGCGCGATCCAGCACCAGGGACGGGACTTCACGACCGGCGAGAGCGTCGAGCGGCACCGCACGGACCGGGCGTTCATCGAGCGCGAGCTCGAGGATGCGGAGCACGCGGGGGACCGCGCAGTCGTCATCACGCACCATGCCCCGAGTCCGAGGTCGGTCCGACCCTGGTTTGAAGGCGATCCATACAACTGCGCCTTCGCCTCGGATCTCGATCGGGTGATCGACCGGTACCAACCCGAGCTCTGGATCCACGGTCACATGCACGACCCGGTGGACGAGCGGCTCGGGAGGACGCGAGTATTGGCGAATCCCGCCGGCTACCGGTACGAGGCCAAGCGGGGATTCAATCCCGGGCTCTGCATGGATCTGGACGAGGCGGTCGCGTAGGACGAGTAGCCGCGCCCCGCAAAACGCAGCCCCACAGCCACACCCCTCAGGGTGCGCCGCCAGCACTGCCATCGGGGCGTGGAGGGAAGCAACTCCGGTTGCCCCGGAGGTCAACACGCGCTGGGGTCGCCTACAAGGCCAGTGGGACGGTCAGGAAGGTCGTCGCCGGAACGAACCCGCGCGCCTCGTCTTGACCGGTGGCTCGGGAGGCGATAGAGGGAACGCTCGATGACGCCGGCAATCCGGCTAGCCGGGGGATGCGAACATGAACGATGTTCTACGAAAGTGCGAAGCCTTGCGCGCAAAGCTCGGCGAGCTGGATGAAGCATCCACGAACGCCCACCGCCTTCGTCGAGCTCTGAGCTGGCTCGAGCGGGCGTTCGGCGAAGAAGACGCGGACGCGAGGTGCCTGTTTTTCTGGGTGGCCTTCAACGCCTCATACGGGGTCGAACGCAGGGCTGAGATCGAGGAATTCGGGCGTGAACCCTTGGAATGGCAACGTCGGGAGCGATATTTCGCCAGACTGACACGCGTTGCTCACCGACGCATCCGTAGCGCCATCCGGGGAGAACTCTCGCGTCCGCTCGAACGGCTCATGAGCAACGTGTACATATCGCGACAATTCTGGGACTCCCTCACGGACGAACCGTTCGACTGGGAGACCTGGTCGGGGAAGGAACGATTCGAACATGAACGCAAAGAAGTACGGCGGCGGCTTGCAGCCGACAGTCCCGACGACACGGTCTTCATCCTGGCGAGGATGTTCGATCGCCTGAACGTGCTGCGCAACCAACTGATGCATGGCTGCGCGACCCAGGATGGCACTCTCAATCGACGGCAGGTCGAGGACGGTGCCGAAATTCTCGCGATCCTCCTGCCTCTATTCCTGGACATGATGCTGGAGCGCATCGAGGAAGACTGGGGTGACCTCGCGTTTCCCGTTCGCGACGACATCCGCGAAGACCGGACTGAACGAGAGGAGTCACGGCGTTAGCGCCCCGCCGCATTCCGCGATTCGCGGCCTTCGCCGTTCGTTCCGCGGTGACGAACACCGAGTGCCGAGCTGCCGGACTGAGCGAACGCAATTGCGGCTCGCGTCGGAAACCGAATCCTGCGCCTTTTCGGGTGGCATCTGGGCTTCGGAGCGGTCCCGTGCTCGGGTTGTCCTCCTCACCCGGCGCGATCGGACGCTTGGCAGGCTCGACGACTGGCGTTTGATCATCTGTCGCAACAGCGATGCTCAAGGGGTATCGTGATCGGGAGTGGTCTGGGACCCGCACGAGGGAGGTGAGAGGTGGCCGGAGGCTGGGCTCGTGACGGGGCGGTGCAGGATCAGATAGACGCGAGCGTCACGGACGCCGTCGAGCACACGCGCCGCCGGTTGCCGCGCGGTGAGAGCCTGCTCGAGTGCGAGGAGTGTGGCGCCGAGATCCTGGCAGGCCGTCGCGAGGCGCTGCCCGGCGTACGCCTGTCCGTCGCGTGTCAGAGCGGGCGCGACGGGCAGGACACGCCGCACGCCGGCTACAACCGCCGGGGGAACAAGGACAGCCAGCTGAGGTAGTTTGTAGCGGTCGTCTTCCGTGGAAAGTGAATTCCGGCGCGCAATTTCATGCCTTGCCGAACAGAACCAATTCCGGCTGGCGAGCATGTCAACGCGAGGTGGTTTCGCCATCGAGGCCTGCGGCAAAGTCTCTCGCCCGCGCCGCCCTCGCTACGGCGCGAAGGGCCCGTTGCTCCATGCGGTCCGACCGCCGGGCACGCCGCGTGCTCGAGGGACGCCGGTCCGCCTGCTTCCTTGCCCGTTCAGCCTTCGCGACGTCCCGGTCCGCCTGGCTCATCGCCCGCTCAAGCCGATCTCTTGCGCCCTCGATGCGTCGACGTCGGCGCCAAGCGAGGAACCTCGAGGCCTCGGGCCAGACGAACCAAGCGAGCGCTCCCGCGCCCGCAAGGAGGAACGCTCCGCTGCTTCCGTGCTCGACCCCGTACCAGGCGCCGACCACGACGGCAGGAACGGGCACGGCGTGCCGGAGCCATCGAGGGTTCATCACGACCTTCTTTCCCCGCGACGCGTGAAGGACCCGTGGACCGCTACGAGCGAGAGGCGGGGATGACCGACCGGGTGTAGTCGCCCGGCCTCGCGTTGTCCCGATGCTCGTCCCCCCGGAAGACCTCTTGGTCGACGCCGGGACCGACCTTCCACCCGCCCACGTGCCCGAGTCGGCGCCCCGCTCGTCGAGGGCCTGAAGTCGGGCACCTCATGATCAAGACTCGAGCGCGCGATGCGCCCTTGGAGGTAGATGGCGGTTCTCTGCGCCGGTCGCCAAACGCAGCCCCCGCCAATCGTGACGAGCCGTTGCTCGGTATCGAGCTCAATCGCGGTGCCGCCGAGCCCGTTCGAGACCCCCGCTAGACGTCATCAAACTGCTCCATCAGTTGCTGGAATTGGGGGTCGTCGATATCAATTTCACCATCGGCAACCGCCTGTCTGAAGGCTACGATGGCATCGACGTATTGGTGCGCGGAGTAAGTCTGGTCCTCCTCACCAAAGCAAATCACGACAAAGCCGAAACGAACACGCCCTTCAGGTTCGGACACCTCGAGGCGCCGCCTGCCGTAGACGGCTCTGAAAGCACGACCACCAATGCCGGGCACGCCGCCAGCGATGTCCCCAGTGTGCATGAGGCACAGGGCGCCAGAGTCAATGTCTCGAGCAAAGAAGCCCCTGACTCTTCGGTTTATCCCTTTGGGAACGACATTGATCTCAACTGAGATACGAAGCCGACCCGGTCCCAGAATGCCGAACCAGTTCATGAATCGTGGGACCGTGTTGGTTCGGTCGAAAGTGTTGTCGGCACGGAACCAATAGTTCCCTAAGGTCCATACCTCGACACCCGCTCGTCCTCCGGTCGGAAACGCGATATCGCGCTGCTGACTGCCGGGGAACTCCGCGCGCATGAAGGTCTCGAGCTCTTCCTGCGCCTTCTTGATGTCCTTTCGTTTGACCAGATGGGAAAGCATGCGTAAGGACCTCTCGTGTAAGGGGGGCGAGGGTACCGGGACAAAGCCCGGCAATCCACCTAGGCTTGCGCGTGGCCCCGCTCATCGCGGCTCGATCCGCCAATTCCGCGGGATGGTCGCCTCGGAAGCGTGGTCAACGACCTTCTTGCCGTCGCAAGAGCGGTAGATCCGGACATGCCCTTGGGATGGGCCCGATACGCGTCGGTGAAGTACGCGATGTCGCCGTTCGCTCGCGCCCGTTCGCGAGGCGCGCCCCACCGCGGAGCGGATGATCCGCCGTGCGGGACGCGCGTTCGACGGCGACACACTCGAGGTCGGCGGCGAGTGGCTCCGCCTCCACGGAGTGGACGCTCCGGAGAGTCGGCAGAGCTGCGTTGCCGCAGGCCGGTGCTGAGCCTGTGGCGAGCGCGCGACCTGTGCCCTTGCGGGCCGGATCGGAGGACTGACGGTTGCGTGCGAGGAGTTCGACCGGGATCAGTTCGGCCACGTCGTTGCCTTGTGCCGGGCAGGCGGAGAGGATCTCAACGCGTGGAGGGTCTCCCGAGGATGGGCGCTTGCGTACCTGCAGTCTCCCGGGACTACATCGGCGAAGAAGCCGATGCGCCCGCTGCCCGGCGAGGGTGCGCCGCCCGGCACGAATCCGCTCCGACGAGCTCGGGAATGAAGAACGTTGCCATGAAAGATCGGATGACGCCGCTGTCATCCGATGCGGACGACCTCGTTCAAGAATTCGACAAGGTCTTCGAGAATTTCATGCCGATTCAGGGGAATTCGAAGAGGATCCCCGACGCATCACTTGTGAAGTACAGCATCCAGCGGTACTTGTGTACGTAGATGGTGTCGAATCCGGATTGACTCCAGTACTCAACGAGGCGTTCAGCGGCGTAGGCGAGCGCCATGTTGATGTGAATCCCCGGGGATGGCTGGTCATGGTAGACGAGGAGATGATCACGGTCGTACCGTGCATAGTGGGAGCTCAGCTTAGCGTGCTTGTGCAGCGCGACATCGAGGACCGACTGCCCGAATTCCCGCTCAGCCCTGTCTCTTGGCCAGCCGTAGCCTGTTAACCGCTTGCGCCCAGCCTCCTCCCGGATCTGCGAGGTCGGGCGGCCTTGGGTGCCCCATTCGTAGAGCGAAGCGTCGACGACCGCTCCGTCTTGTTGAGCGACTGGATGCACTTTGGCCCGGACGTAGTCGGGGTTGATTGCTTCTGTCGCCTCGACGCCAATCTGCATATTGCCGGTGTCGAGAACGAAGTCCGGTGCCTGCCGCCTATAGAGACGCACAGGCGAACGGAGTTGGCCATCGTGAAGCAGCGCACGCAGCAGGTGTTGAATCTGCCGTTGTTCACGAGCATCAGAGGCGGGGTCTTCCGCTCGAGGGGGTACGTCAATCTCGAGCGCCTGTATGCAACTTTCCAACTCCCCAAGTGTACCGGCTTCGAAGACGAGGAGGCAGGGGTTTCGGCTGTGGGGCACTCGGTAGGGCAACTTTGGAAGAGAACGGAGGTGAGCTGCAAGAGGTTAGACCTTTGATGATATAGGAAAAGACAATCGCTCGCTGAGTGCCATGACCGGAGAGGGTCAGGGAAGTTTACGCGGACCAGGGCGGCAACCTCGCCGCAGCCCGGTCGCCCCGCTTACCCAGACCCAGCGCGCCGCGCTTTCAGCTTCGAGCGAGCTCTTTGAAGTTGTTCTTGTGCGATGCTGCGGTACCGAGGCGGACCTTCAACAGAGAATACTTCCAAGGCGGCGAGATGGGCCCGCACGGCTTGCTCCAGGCGCTTGGTGTCGCCCTCGCGCTCACCAAGGACTCCGAGCGCGAGGCCCAGGTTGTTCTGCGTCGAGGCCCAGTCGAGCGGGAGGCGCTCACGGGTGCGAACCGTGAAGGCAGCGCTGTAGGCCTCCACCGCCTGTTCCAACCGAGGGGTGCTGCTCTCGCGCTCACCTAGGATCGTAAGTGCGTTGCCGAGGTTGTACTGCGTCATGGCCCACTGGAGCGGCACGCGGTCGCAGACGAAAACCGTTAGCGCGGCGCCGTAGGCCTCCATGGCCTGTTCCAAGCGTGCGGTGCCACTTTCGCGTTTGCCCAAGACATGAAATGCGTTGCCTAGGTTGTTCTTCGTCGCCGCCCAGTCGAACGGGACACGCTCGCGGGTGCGGACCTCAAGGGCAGCACAGTAGGCATCTACTGCCTGTTCCAACCGCTCGGTGCCACTCTCGAACTCGCCAAGGGTCAAGAGTGCGCTTCCGAGGCTGTTCTGCGTCGTGGCCCACTGGAGCGGGACGCGCTCGCGGGTCCGAACCTCAAGAACAGCGCGATGAACCTGCACTGCCTGTTCCAGGCGCGCGGTGCCACCCTTGCGCTGACCGAGAATCTGAAGAGTGTTTCCGAGGTTGTTTTGCGTCACCGCCCAGTCGAGCGGGGTCCGTGCACGGGTTCGAACCTCAAGGGCAGCGCGGTAGGCTTGCTCGGCCTGTTCCAGGCGCGCGGTGCCGCTCTCGCGCTCACCGAGGACCTGAAATGTAGCGCCCAGATTGTTCTGTGCCTCGGCCCAGACAAGCGGGACGCGCTCGTGGCTGCAAACCTCAAGGGCAGCGCGATAGGACTCTACGGCCTGCTCCAGGTGCGCGGTGCCGCTCTCGCGCTTGCCCAGGGTCGCAAGTGCATTGCCGAGCCCAATTTGCATTGCGACCCGGGGCGAGCCGCGATCACAAACGAAGACCTCCAAAGCGGACCGGTGGGCGTGCACAGCCTGTTCCAAACGCGCGGTACCGCTCTCGCGCTCACCGAGGCTCTGGAGTGCGATTCCGAGCGCGGCGTACAGGGTGGCCCGATGTTTCGGATCGCCGATTGTGGGGCCCTTCAGCAGAGTGGACAGCTTCTCTGTGGTGTCCTTCAGCCCCTGCTCCAAATTCTGACCTCGCAATTCGGTAGTCGCGAGCGGGGCAACAGCTGCCAATGCAGTGGCGCTGAGCTGGGCGCAGAGATCGTCGTGAAAGTCCGGACCGAGGGTTACATCTTCCAATCTGAAAGTCGGGTCTGGACGGTCAAGCGTGCCATCGCCCGATCGCGGCACAAACCACAGGCTCAAACTCTGGCCAGGTTTCTTGACCAAGCCGACGACCGCCAAGTCGGCGCGCCAGGCTTCCAATACCTTGATGGTGCCTTGCTGGATAGCCGGAACCCAGTCGTCCGCTGCACCGCGAGCCGCAACGAGTCGGGCAGAGCGCACCAACTCGACCCCGTAGACTCCCGTGAACGCACGGGCGACGGTTTCCCCATCTCTTCCGGTATCGTCGTTCAGCCAACAAAGAACGATTCGAAATCTGTTGTTGGAGAGTTGCGGGACGCCCGACCAACAGTTCTCAAGAGCGAGCCGCGCTCGCGGCGGCGGCGGAAGGAACGAGTTAAGAAAACCCCTTAACCAAGCCCCAGCGGTCAGCGCCACCACGCCGCCGACAAATCCAGCCAGCGATACCCATACTGTTGTCACGGACATTTCCGACCTTCAGTCGCCTTTGACTATCGTTGGCATCGCATGGGTCCAACGCGCGAGCTGAAGCTCGTTGGACCACTATCCGAGCAGAAGAGCAGAAGTTTCACCACAGATTCTGTAGCGCAGATAAAGAATGAAGGTGATCGTGACGACACCCGTCTGGGACTTGGTTTCGGACGTGTTCGGCGCTGGCAGGCGCCGCCCCCTTCACGGCGACCCATCCATCCGCACGTCTGATCGAAACAGCCACTGTCCACCTCGACGTACCAGCGGATCAAGGGGCAGCAACCGTACTTCTCGAGCATGGCGCCGAGCCCAATGAGTCGAATCTCGTGGAGCGCCGACTCGACGGCCTCTTTGGTCACAACGCTGATCGCCACTTCGTCGCTTCCGAGAGCACGGCTACGTCACCGCGTCGCGAAGCGCCTTCCCCGGCTTGAACGACGGCACGATCGAAGCGGCGATCGCGATGCTCTCGCCCGTGCGGGGATTGCGTGCCTGCCGGGCCGGGCGGTCCTTCACCGAGAACGTGCCGAACCCCGCGATGCTGACCGTCTCCCCCTTCGCAAGAGCGTCCCCGATGGACCCGAGCACGGCATTGACCGCGCTCTCGGCATCAACCTTCGATAGCGAAGCCTCGGCAGCCACGAGGGCGGACAGATCGGACTTCTTCATGCGCATTCTTCCTTGCGTCTCGTTGGCACAGGGACCGCAGAGGAGGTCTTCGACAGACACGCGCGCGATCCTGCTCGACCGTACCAGAATCCCTGGCTCGAGCGGTGACTTGCTGCAGCCATTCCGCCGACCCGCACGCGTATCGTCACATCTTCGAGACGATCCCGCAGCCCATCCGCCCGCCGGCACCGCCGTTCGGCTGGGTCATGTGATCGTAGGGGCTCTCGTGAATGATGACCGCCAAGCCGTCATCGTCGAGAAGCGCCGGGCTCGCCCCGCCTGAAACCGAGACGCGGGTTGCGGGGAACTCTGCCGTCGACCCGCACCTACCGGGCCGCCTCGACCTGGGCCACAAGGACCGGGTCCATCTTCGGTTCATCCCAGTGCCGCGTGACCGTCGACCAACGTTCCATCAGCTGAAGCATCTTCGGGTCCCCGACGAGCTCCTGAAAGGTGTAGAGGCGGTCGACGACCTGGCGCATCAGGTCGTGCATGGCGTCGTCATCGAAGTGCGAGACCTCGGGCCATGGTATGCGCCGTCCGTCGGCGTCGATGACCGTCACATCGGAGGAATCCCCGGTCCGCGTGACCGGGACAAGACCGGCGTGGATGTCTTCCAGCTTCGTGTTGCGCACGCAGAACATCGCCATCGCCTTGGCAAGCTCGGCCTGCAAACCGCGTCGCAGTTCTTCATCCATTGGTCCACTCCACTGCTTCTGGGCATTCGGGTCCGCCGGCGAGGCAGCCCGCCACCGGCGGCAGAGACCGCCCCGCGACAACGAGGCTCAAGCCGCGGGACTGCAACTCCCCTTCGGCACCACGAGCCCCCGGGGGGACGACCACGAGGGTCGGCAGAGTATGAGCCCCGGGAGCGGATCTCGCGCGTAGTGGAGACGACGTGGCAAAACCGATCACGTCACAAACCCGGCGCCGACGTGTCCGAAAGCTTCGATCTGTACCGGAACTAGTCTCGGGGACGGGGAACGCCGCCTCGCCCGGTCAGCCGCTACGGTTCAGTTGCCGGGACTCCTGGGCGATGGCCTGATGCCACTCCTCGCGCGTGACCGCGGCGAACGACGCGTCGCCGACAAAGCCGCTCCACAAGACGACATCGGGTTCGAGTTCTCGCAGCCGGAGCAGGCTCTCGGCGAGGGCTTCGTTGCTTCCGTCCTACTCCTCAGCCTCGCCAATCCTCGCCTTGTGCATCA
Source organism: Gammaproteobacteria bacterium (assembly GCA_965223775.1). Taxonomy (GTDB): domain Bacteria; phylum Pseudomonadota; class Gammaproteobacteria; order HK1; family HK1; genus JAJDXW01. The sequence continues at coordinate 2,609,531 of OZ245021.1, forward strand.
CCCGGTCGATTCCGTCCCTGCCCCGGCCCGAACGAGAGGTGATCTCGATGAGGTGCAGGACGCGCGCCACGCTCGCCTGGCTTCGCTCCTTGCCGATAAGGTCGTAGATGGACGCGACGAAGCGGGCCTTGTCCGCAGTGCTCAAGGTCTGACCGCTCGTTCTGAGACCGCGCTCGGCGGTCTCAAGGGCAAGCTCGAGACGCCGGTCGTCGACCGACGCGGGCTCGCGCACGGGGCCGACATAGAACTCGAGGCCCAGCACAGCCCTCTACAATTCAAATCGCACTGCCGTCCCATAACAAATGAGCTCAGCTGCACCTTCTGCTACATCGGAAGTGACGAGCCTGACTGCCACGACAGCGTCAGCCTGCATTGCACTGGCCTTCTGGGCCATTCGTTCGAGCACAATGTGGCCTGCCTGCTCAAGCATTTCCGAATAACCCTTCAATTCCCCGCCAGTCGTCCAATTCTTCACATTGGCCGTCATATCGCCTACGAGCGACTTGCTGAGACAGTACGCAACTAGTATTGGTCCTAGCGGTCGACATGTTTCACCAACTATAGACTCCGTAGTAACAATGGGAACTCTTGAAACAGCAGACATCACTTGACCTCCGGACGTTTTGCTTGAAATGCTGGCCCGACAGTCTCCTGAATTCCCGCTACACCCTCGTCTGAAGTCGGACTGGAAGGTCGAACGGTACGGAGCTGCATTTTCCCTTTTCGCACCCTTCTCATATGCATCACGACTATGAGAAAGAAAAGAAGTGCACCGACAGCAAGATATAAGAGATTGTTGGCTGGACCAAGTGTTCGAAATAAAGAGAGTCCGATACCAAACGGGAGGGAGTCATATAACTGCGCATCCTCAAAACCATTTCTTTCAAGCAAGACGTCACAAGGATACCCTTGACGGAAAAGTCGGATCGCTGACATTGCGTCCTCGCGTTGCTTACGTCCTACTGATCCGGCAACATAGCCATCCCAAAGTTGTAGACCGCAGATTCCCACATCACGAACAATTGGGGTCAACTCATCACGCTCGCCGAGTTCTCGCGCCAAGTCACCTGCAGGCTGTTCGTTTTTGGAAAGCCGATGCCTGGTAATTAACAATAGTGCTTCAAAGTCGGAACGGCTTTGATACCGTTGCCAATTGCGAACCCTCCAGTGTTTGAGAAACGACGCAGCAGCATCTGGCATCTCCTCCAGAGCATCCTTGGTGGTATCAATTAGAGATTGAGTACCGAATAGTCGATAAATCTTGGTCCTGTCCGCTCCCAAAATAGCGACTATGTCATCGAAGTACTCCCCATGACGCTCAATGTTCTCCAGGGTGGTGGTTGGAATACCTTCTTGGGCTACACCATTGTCGAGTGCACGCAAAAGACCTTGGCGGCTCAATTTACCCATGTCAGGAGGATAGTCGTCGAAGGTTGTACGAACATGAAACCAATCAATGTTGTCCGTGCGCCGCAGTACATCGAGAAAGACATTCACTCCAAGTGCCTTGGCGGCAAGAAATATCTCTTCCCGATGGCTTGCAAACTCGCGAAGTATCTGTGGACCAAGTTGACTTGCAAGATGTCTGAACTCTGCATCGCCAAGAGTGATGCCGGAGCGTCGAATCACGAGCAACTCCCGAAGAGGAGCTTCACGAATTACATTCAATGGATAGACAGCTTGAACTGCTAGTAGCTCTTCAATTATTTCTCCGGTATCCCGACCATCCTGAATTTGATTTTGAATATAGATATGTACATTCGGGGAAAGCGAGGCTACCTCGGATGCATCCAACAATCGCCCAACCTCGGCGCGACAGTGCCTTGTCCAACGCTCTAGGCTATCTTCTAGAACCTTCCTCATCACTTCACTAAGTGCTGGCTTGCCGTGCAAATCCTTCCCGTATAATATACTGGTCGCCGTGAATTCCGTCTTGTATGAATCAAGGTAACCCTCACGTAGGTTTCGTTCCAGTTCGATTCGTGCTTGAGACGCATCCCATGCTTCCAATGCAAGAAGTGCGATTCCTAGAAAGGGAATTGCTTTTGAAGCCGCTTTTCCCAGCAATTTTCTCCTGATCTTACGCTTAATCTGCTGAGGGATCTGACGTGCGACCAGATTTCGCACACTACGAAGAAGCAGAGCTGCCCCGATGACGCCAAGGACTCCCCGATAGGATGTTGGGTCATCCGGCGAGGGAGTCGGGAGTCCCGATAACAGGGGAGCTGGAAACTTAGGGATGTTGAGTGCGGGGAAGTAACGACGCGGGATGTCGATGTAGGGTTTCCAGATATCATCTTGTGCGCGTTGCAATTTTTCTGAAATATAGATGGCGAATTCGGTCTCAATGAACTGGAGAAATTCTTGGCGCTGGGGGGCAAGCTGACGATCTGCCTCCTCGACAAATTCTTCTACCAAGCGATCTAGTACACTCGAATCATAAGTTCCTGCTTTCACCTGTTCCCACGCGAGTTCCATGTTTCCGATTTCTGGTGGAAGTGATATCTTATCCAGCGTATACTCTACTTCGTGGTAATGAAGCTTAATCCGTTCCTGAACTCTAGCGGCTAAGGTTGCATCGAAGTCCTGCATAATTTTTTCTACTTCGGCTGACGCATGGTCAGGGACTTGGGCGAGGATTTTTTCTGCCAAATTCCTTTTTGCATCTATTTCGACTAGAACTCCTTGAATAGTTTGGTCGACTTCATCTGACGTTTGCGCGTTGGCCGAAGAGAAGAACGATAGAATAAGGATTAGGGCCATCGAACTCGGCTTTCGTCCCCAGGAACTTCGAAAGAGGGAGTTGGGTTTCGTTGGGAGGAAATGGGGTGGAATCTTCATTTCTCTACTCCGAAAAAGCGGGGAAGCGATGCGTGAGTCATGCGCTACCAGCCGTAACGCTTGCGGTGGAAATTGCCCCACGGTTTCGACGTTGTTCCTGATTTGGTGCGTACCGTGTTGGCCAAGAGTGATTGAGAGACTGTCTGATAATTTCGTTCAAAGTGGTCAATGGTGGCGTGTATGATTTGGGAAACAGTTCTGCGGGGAAATTTCTTGATCATCCATGGAGACGTGACGCGGTCTCTATAGGCCTTGTTTCCTTCTGGGACGACGACCACAACCTTTGCCTCGGAGACCCCGAGCTCCCGATTGCGGACCATCCGGTCTGCCAGGAGGCGGAGCCGGAGGATCTGGTAGAAGGGCTCGAAGAGCCACGCATCGAAGGGGACCTTATCGTTGAAGGACGGGGACTCCTCGTAGAGGTCAGCGTACCTCCGGCGCCGTGTCTCGCCCGACCGTCCCACGCCCTTGTCTTCGGTCCGGTACTCCTCCACGTACTTCCACTCCATCAGGTAGGCGCGTCGCCCGCCGAGAGTCTCCGCCACCATGAATGCGTCGACGCTGGTCGAGTTCGCGCCACGGCTCTTCACCGAAGGGCCCTCCAGGGCGTGGTCGAGCCCTATCCACTCGAACTCGACGGGCGAAGAGGTCCCCTCGTGTTCGATGTCCACGACGCCTGTGACGTCCCCGTCGATTGCCTGCAGCACGGCGGTCAGCGCCCCGGGAATGTCGACGAGGGGCAGCAGGAAATTCACGCACGCGATCTGCGAGCTCGCCATGTTCCGGGTCGGACGCTTGCCGTCGGACGCGTCACCGCTCACCCCCGCCTGCCACCACTTGATGCTGCGATCGGCGAAGTACCGGAGCGCACCGTTCTCGCCGCGCAGGCTCGGATAGAGGTTCTCCTCCTCGCAGCCGAGCGCGAGCAGGTAGTCGTGCCGTAGCCCAATGGCATCGGTCGGCGTGGTAAGTCCCGTGCGAAACGCCGCTTGGCGCTTGCGCTCGAGAGCTCCGAAGTTCCCGGCGCTACCGGATTTGTTGTTCGTGTTGTCCTCCATCAGTCAGCAGTCCCCAGTGCCAAATTCCGCCAGCTGAGCGCCGTGCGCCCGGACCACAATCTGGTGATACCGCCACGGTCCTTCGCCTTCGTACGTCACCAGCAAGTATGCATCGCCAACCTGGGTACCTTCGAAGAGTTCAACCCACTTGCACAGGTCTTCGGGACAGAGACGATTGGGTCCGCGACTGTCGTAGACCATGACCCTGAGGGCGGCACGGGCGAGCAGGAGCTTCTCGAAGTCTTGTTGAATCTCCCACTTGACCGTCTTCCACTCGCACTCGGCGACCAAGGGTACAGACCAGCGGTTCTTGGATTCCCAAGACTCGTTCTCGTCCATGTCGAACCAGACAAGGTCGTAGAGCCATTCGCCCCAATCCCGATCCTTCTGCTCCGTGTCCGCCACTCTGGACGGTGCGACCCGATAGCCGAAGTGCTCACCGGCTCTTGCCAAGGCCGAAAGTACCCCGGAGGTCCATTCGCCATCAGGGAGTCCCTGGCGGTCGATCCCGTCGCGGAATCTGTTGAGTTCCTCGACAATTTGCCGAATGTAGGGCCTTGTGATCATGGATGGATTTTCTGATGAAGCCTAAGGAGGATGAACGCGCCTTCACGCTTGACGCCGGTGGTGCATTGCGAGCGTCTCGCATATCTCCGCCAAGCGCTGGTGTAGCCGATCGGGCTGCTCGATCGTGACGCTCTCCCCCCACGTGAAGAGGTGCCAGCACATCTCGTCGATGCCCCCCGCCTCGAATCGGACCGTGAGCGAGCCGTCGTCATTGCTCTCGACCGACTGGTCCGGATGGAAGACGAACGTCGACGCGTCGCGCGCCGCAGCAGCATCGAACCGGAGGACCACCTTGAGGGGCTCCTCCTGGAACGTCCCGAACGAACGCTTCGCGTACCGCTCCAGGTCGAAATCCGGGTCCCGCTCGAAGGTCTCATCGCTCAAGCGAAGCTCGCTCATGTTGGCGAGACGCCAGAGCCTCGGCTCCTCGCTCCAGTCGCTCGACGCGACGAGGAACGCCCGGTTGCCGTAGAGGAGTCCCAGAGGCCGTACACGCTGCCAGCTCTGCTGCCCCGTCGACTGCGCGAGGTACCTGAACTCCACCAAGCGGTGGATCGTGATCGCTTCTCGCAAGGCGGAAAGAAGCCCCACGTCGAGCCGTGGCCTCGGACCCGCACGCATGGCAAGACCCTCGGCCTGGACGAGGGCCTCGAGCTCGGACTCCATGCGGGCGCGCGAGTCCGTGCGCAGCATCGCCTGGAGCTTCGACGTGAGGTCCCGAATAGTGCCAACCCGTTCCTCGAGCCCAGCACGCTCGAGAGCGGAGGCAGCCGACTCAAGCTCCGCGAGATCTTCAGGCGAAATCGCGACGATCCGACGAACGGCGTCCGACCGTAGACGCCAATGGTGCCTGGCGTCGCCGGTGGTCACGCGCTCAAGGCGTCCGAACACCTCCTCCACCGCGTCACGCATGCGCTCGGCGGTCCTGCGGCTGACGGAGAAGTCGCTCTGAATGTCCTCGAGCGTCAGGCCGCCAGACGCCGCCTGAAGCCGCACGGCGAGGCGCACGATGTCCTTCAGGCGGTCGTATCGCATCGCGACCTTCGCTGCATCCCGCGCTCCTCACCGTCCGGTGACCATACCGGGCACTTGCACCGATTGGAACAACCAGAATGAAGGGCTCCTTACGCACAACGCCTAAGGCCGAAATCCGATCGGACGGGGACGGTCCGGTTTCGCATCGCACTCCGCGCGCAGCATCGCCCCGAGGGCTGCCGGATCTCGAAGCTTCCCCAGGATCTGCGCCTTCCGGCGCACCACCGCGAAGTCCCCCGGTGTCAGGGCAGCAAGATCCCTGATCCTGTCCGGCGGCGGGAGCTCGAAGTAACCCCGAAACGCCTCCTCCACCTGGGGCGGTGCGAGGTAGTCGAGCCGCACCTTGAAGACGAACCGCCGCAAGGTGGCGACGTCGAGGTGCTCGCCAAAGTTGGTGGTGCAGGCGAAGGGCAGCGGATGGCTCTCCATCCACGTCAGCATCTCGTTCACCTGACTCACCTCCCAGCTCCGGTGCGCGGAGCGCCGATCGGCGAGCAGCGAGTCGGCTTCGTCGAAGATGAGGAAGGCTCGGGCGTCGCGCGCCTCGGCGAACGTAGCCGCGATCTGCTGCTCGGTCTCGCCGACCCAGGGCGAAAGCAGATCGGACGCGCGCTTGTGCAGGACCTCGAGCCCGAGGCGCTCGGCGAGGTAGCGCGCGAACGCGCTCTTGCCGGTCCCGGGCGGACCCTGGAGGCAGAGGGAGAATCCCCGCTCGGCGTTCTGCGCAAGCTGTTCGGCCAGGTAGACGGGGTCCGTATCGCACTGGATGAGCCCGAGATCGAACTTCGGCGGCGTGCCCCGTGGCGGCTTCTCGCACCCGAGAACGCGCGAGATGCTCCGCACCCCGTGGCGCACCGCATCGATGCCCCCGCCCGCGAGCCCGGCTGCAACCGTAGCCCCGGCACCCACCCCCGGGGTGGCTTCGAACTCCCGTGCGAGCGCGAGCGCGTCTTCACTCGGGGCCTCGATTCCGTGGCGCGCGAGCTGTCGCGACCAGATCCGGGCCCGCACCCGGGGCGTCGGGCGGCGAAGCTCGAGCGCGAACATCATCCGCCTGAGGATGGTCTCGCTCACCCCGCGGGTGCTGTTCATGGTCCAGAGGGTCGGTGTCGGCGCCTCCTCCAGCAACCGGTGCATGAACACCTTCGAACCCGGGTTCCTGAAGCCTGCCCGTGACCGTGGACCGAAGAGCCCCCACGCGGGGAACGGTTCCGATAGGACGTCCTCCATCTCGTCGAATAGGAGGAGCGACCCGCCGTGCCCGGCAAGCAGGCGCTGGGCGAGCCTCAACTCCTGGATGCGTTCGCTGCGTGTCGGCTCATCGCCCTTTTCGTCCGACTCCCCCATGCTGTAGAGACAGACCCCGAGACGCTCGGCAAGGACCTTGCAGAACTCGGTCTTGCCCGTTCCCGGGGGGCCGTAGAGGAGGATGTTCACCCCGGGGGCGGCGCTTTCGAGCGCGCCAGCGATTACCCGCTCGATGTGGTCCCGGTCGCGGGCCACGTGGTCGAAGTCCGACCAGTCGAGCTCGGTTGCGGACGCCGCGTCCAGGAGCAGATGGTGCACGTCGGTTCCGGCGCTGGCGGGCGCGGCGGCGAGTCGGTTCAGACGGTCAAGCGGGTGCAGGTCGCCATCGCGGTCGACTGACACGAGACCGGTGCGAACAAGTGGGGCGTCCGCTCGCAGGCGAGCCTGAACGGCGTTCGCCGACATGCCAAGGAGAGCGGGCAGCGCCGGTCCCTGGACATTGAGCGGCGTGAATCTCCTTGATGACCGGAACACGTCGTCGACCATCGATTCGATGACGGGCTGCGTCTGGTAGCGAAGGATGAGTTCGAGGACGTCGATGTCCGCGCGCGCGAGTGCCGTCGTCTTCGCAAGGCGGCGCAGACGCTGGGAGGTCCGGTCGGGGCGCGCCTTCCGGGCAGCCGAGTACTCCTCGCGCAGGGCCTCCCTGAGAGAGCGCCACTTCCCGCCGGACAGCCCCTCGTGTCGATCACGCCTTCCGGAGCGAACGATGGGTGGCCTCTTTCTTCTCCCGAAGGCCATCCGGTTCTCGCGGTCGGCAATCCATTCGGCGAGGTCCGACGCCTCCCGGTCCCGTTGGTGAAGGGCCGAGGTGGCGTTCGCGAGGTAGAAGGCCATCAGGCGCTGCTCGTACGCGTTCAGCATGAACACTCTCCAGACTGGTGGTTCCGGAGAGGCTAGTGCGCACGTACGTCAAATCTGGACGTACATGACGCACGAATTCGAAGCGCTGCAGGGACGGGTCCGGTGCCCAACATACAGCTCGTCGCGTACGAATGAGGGGCGCGCGGGGAACGGAAGAGATCCGCGCCCGGAGGCGTTCAGGACGGATCGTCAGGGCGAGAGCAGATGAGACGGCGGCGCGCAATCCTCCCCGCGAGGCGAAGCGACACGCCGGGGGTGACGAGAGCGAGACGAAGGAAGAAGCCCGCGAGGTAGCGGCTCGAGGCTGCACTGAGGTGCTCGTGCGCTTCGTCCAGTTCTCCGACGAGAAGCGCCCCCGCGGCGCGGGCGCCGTGGACCTGGTCAAGGACGGAAGGACGGGGACCGGACATCCGGTGAGCGTGGCACGGGCCCGGTGCGGGATCGAGTGGATGTGGCCGCAAACACAGAGGTCCGAGTTTACGGAGACCCTGCCCTGCTCCATCGGTCCATCTCCTCCCGGTAGGAGTTGGAGAGCGAGAGGGGTGCGGGAAAAGCCTTCGCGCCCGCAGCCGTGGGGAGCCGCACCCCGCCTCCCCCGGACCAACCCGCACCGTGAGAATTTCACCATGGACCAATCGCAAGACGGACGCGCGATCGCCGCGCTCAAGGCGACTATCCAGACGATGATGCCGGAGTTCTACTGGATGCAGTACGGTGGCCGCCGAAGGAGAACTTCCTCGAGTCGCTCGAAAAGGACGAGGCGATCGCGATGGCGATCTCGAACGAGTTCACCGAGTCGGAAATCGAGGACGCGTTCGGGTGGCCAAAGGGGGCGAGCGAAGGAGGCGAGACAGAGCTGCGTGCGACCCCGGTAACGCCATTCCTGAACGCGGAGCAGACGGAGCGGCTGCGCGCGAGCATGGTCGCAAGCGAGCTGGGGTATGGAGCCCGTGAGGAGGGCATGCCCGGGTGCGAGTAGGGCGCCGGACGCCCCCTCGAACTCCACCGCGTTACCGAAACCCAGCTCTCGCAGCCCATCCACCGAGTCGATGCGTGCGTCGTGTCGTCGCCAGCCGATATCGTCTTCCGAAAAGCCCGACAGACTGCCCACCGCCAAAGTTCCTCTGGGGTTCGCCACCGGATACGCGTGGCTCAACCCGGTCGAAAGGGAACCGAACCGGGGGGATTCGAGATGGCAGCCTTTCATGCACATGTCGGCTACCGGCCCCACTTTGCGCACGCTGATGCCGCGGCAAAGCTCCATAACGCAGTGGCAAGGACGTTCGCCACCGTGCGGACCTGGTACACGCGAGCGAGCACGCAACGCGAGGTCCAGGCTCTCAACGACCACCTGCTCGTCGACATTTGGATGAGCCGGACGGAGGTCACGAAGCCGTTCTGGCAAGCGTGAGACGAGGTCGGCTCTCCGCCCTGTTCCTCGGCTGGACATCGCCACGAGCGAAGTCTTCGCTCCACCGCTCGAAGTCCGCTCACAATCGTTGGAATAACCCTTCGGATACGGTGAACAGGTCGATATCGGAGGCCACCGATTCGTACGCCTGACCCCACTTCTTTGGTGCCAGCGAGTACCGTTGCATCGCCTCGCCGAACGTGCAGACGGCGTTCGACGCATCGCCGGCGTTCGATGCCGGCGACTCAGGCGCGGCGCAAAGCGTGCGCGAGAAGTGCGACGGCCACGATGAGGACGAGCGCGAGATAGATCTCGAAAATCGCGAAGCCGGCGAGGAAGAAGCCGGACAGGAGCGGGCCGAGCGCCGCCCCGAAGTCGCGCCACGTCTGCATCGTCGCCATCCGGTGCATCAGGTGCTCGGGCGGACTTCGGACGGCCACGGTCGCCGGGCCGAGCGCCGCGAGCGCCGCCCGTCCGACAATGACCGCTCCCGCCCCGGCGTAGACCCCGCCGAGCGCGATGGCGGCGAGACCCGCCAGGGTCAACGCCGTCGCGGCGAAGAGCGCCGCTTCGGTGCCCAGCCGGTCGCCGAGCCAGCCGCCGATGGGAGCGAACACCGCCTCGCCCACCCGCCGGAGCGACAGAACGATGCCCCCGCCGAGGATCGCCGCCTCGAGGGACACGAGGTCGACGAGGATGATCGTGATCGTCATCGCGAAGACGCCATCGACCGCGAACCCGACGGCAAAGAACAGCCAGTCGAGCGCGTGGGGTTTCGGGAGCAATCGGGGCCGGCTCGCGCGCGGCACGGCTCGTTCGCGCGGGAGGGCGAGCGCGAATGGCAGCGCGAGGAAGGAGGCGAGTCCGAGAAAGAGGAACGCGGACTTGGGTCCGAACTGGCCGGCGATCCACGCTCCCGCGGTCAGGGCGAAAACGGAGCCGAGCTGCTGGATCGCGCGGCTCAAGCCAACCCGCGTGCCTGCCCGGCGGCGGTCCGCGACCGCATAGGCGAGGGTGGTGAGGGTGAGGCCGGCAAAGGAGAGGCCCCACAGGAGCCGCGCGACGAGAAGGAGCCACCCGCCATCGAAGAGCCAGTACATCACCGTCGACGATGCGCCGCCGATGCACGCCACGATTGTCGCGAGCCGCAATCCACAGGCGGTGGTCGCCCGCGCGATCGCGCCGTAGGACACGATGCGGACGAAGCGGTTGGCGGAGAGCAGCACCCCGACCCAGACGATGCTGATCCCGAAGGCCCCGGCGCTCACCGGAAGCACGACGTAGATGAGCGCGTCGCCCATCAGCACGATTGACAGCACCGCGGCGGACAGGGTCGTCGCGCCGAGTGAAGGCGCCGGCGACGGCGGTGCGTTCCGGGGCGAATCCATGGTGACCGGGCAAGGGTATCAACCGGGTTCCGGTCGCAACAGGCGCCCGCGCAGCGGGTTGGCGCCCCGGGCGGCGACCGGCACCGCTGGGAACGGTGCGGAACGCCGCGGAACACCGCGTGGCGGGCGGCTTCAGTGACGGACTGGGACGGGACCGGATCCTGCACTGAAGACGCCCTCGCGAAGAACCGCCGCCAGAGGGCGGAGGGAACGGGCGCACGGCAAACCCACTGCGTCTGACGGAACCGCGCTCAGATGCCCAGAGAAGGCCGTCAGAGGCCGATCTGGTTCGGCTGCGGGTTTCTATTTCCAGTCCTCGACGAAGAACCTGCGAGGAGCGGAGAGGGAAGCCCACGCGGCCTCGAGGAAGTTCACATCCGGTCCGTTCGCAGAAAACGGATGCAGGCCCAAGCGACCAGTGCCGGCCCTTGAACTCGTTGCCCTCCTTGTCCGCGCAAGTCGCATCGCCCCCGTCCGGGGCGAGCAGTAGGGGGCGATCGAGAAAACCCACCTCACAGCGCGCCGCCGGCACGAACGGAACCGGGCCGGTCGGGCAGCCGGGAGGACCGTCTACAGAGCAGGAGTGGAAAAGCATGAACGAAAACCGATTCGAGCTCACGCGGGTCGAACGCCACCCGGGGACGGAGGAACAATGATGGATGCGGAAACCAAGCGATTCTGGACCGAGGCTGCGCAGCGGATCCTCGGCCACGAGGTTTCGTTCGCCGGACCAAAGGGCAAGGCCACGTGCCATTGCGCTGGGGCGAGCGCGGCGCCGGGTCTTCGCTGGTGCGAGGCGGAGTGGCCAAGCCGGGACATTCGACTATGCACGGGGGTGGGCGGCGAGTGCAGGATCGTGCGTCCCTCGTCGCTGACCGAGACCGAGCTCGGGAGCATCGTGACGGGTCCAGACGAAGATTCAGAGGTGGCGAAGGCAGGGGAGGCTGGGATCAGGAAGCCTCCCTCTATCTACCTGGTAGAGAACGATGGAGAAGGGTTCGAGATCTACTCATCCATCGCAAAAGCAGTGAGCGTCCTTCCCGAGGACAAGCGCGAGATGGCGGTCGAGTCATTGAGGTCAACGGGGAAGTGGACCGAACGCGGAGAGAACGCGTTCAACGCAGTGTCCATCGAGAGGCGACGGGTCAAGTGAATGAGGTTACCCGGGCGTGCCATCATCGCCTGATTCCGCGCGCTCCACCTCCCCGAAATGCACCACGGGCGCGCGCGGGTCACCCACGATCCTCGCCTCGGGATTCTTGGTCTCGTCCGAGGAACAGGACTTGCGGTCATCGCGTTCAGACGCTATGCGGAACGTAACCCCGCTCACTCTCGTCTCCAGGTTCCTACATGCCAACCACGCGAATGGCGGCCGGGAAGAAACGACCGACGGCGGACGGTCAGGAGTGGATTTGGTACATCGGGATCGACTTGAACGCCGGAACATCGATCCCACGTTCCTCGACAATCGCCGCTACCCACTTCGGAGTGCGACCGATGCCGCTCCAAGTGTCGTCGGGGTTTTGCGGATTGCGGTACTTCGCAGGCCGCTTCTGCCGCCCGGGACGCGTTCCGTTGGCAGTACCGAACTCGGGAAAGATGTCGCCGAGCTTGTAGCCATCGGCCGCGACGCGACGCTCAAGCTCCTTGCGAAGTTCCCTTCGCCGCGTTTTCTCGCGGGCGGCCATTTCGGATTGGGCCTTGCCGACAAGGTCTGCGAGATCGTCGATGTTGAGTTTGGAGAGGTCAATGTCTGCCATCGCGAACTTCCTCATGGTGGAGAGAGCCGGAAGTGAACCCGTCCATGCCGACCGTGGCGAAGAGTCGGGACCAAAAAAAGACCCCGCGCCTAGCAAACCGACAACCAATACTGCCGCGGGACGAGGCAATTGTAGCAAGGGGAGGATTCTCGTGGAAATCGGAACGCAAGGAGCGTGTAGGGCTGCTGCGTCAGGAACACCCATCGCCACCGCGGTAGAACCCAGGCAATGGCAGGAAGCAAAAGGGGCGCAGAACAGCGAAACCCGGCCCAGCGTCCGGAAGGGAGAAACGCGGATGGTCCACGGGCTCAGAATGGCATTCAGGCCATGTCTCGTCCATCAGCATTCAACCCGACGCGCGTAGGCATTTCGCCCGGCCTGCCTTCAGACCGTCACGCACGGGAGGAGGCAGAGTGAAGGTCGATGGAGCCGGAAGGAGCCCGGACGACCGGGTCGAGGAAGCAGGAACGGGCGAACCGAACGACCCATGGCCGCCCGGACAGCGAATACCTCGAAGCGCGCCCACCCACACGCACACTTGCCCCTGACGGACCACTCACTAGGGCCGATCCGGATCGATGTTCATCGTGCCCACCTCGCGGCTCCGCTTCTTCGGTCGCGCCTCCGTCCGTGGGACGATAGACCTCTTGGACGACGTACCCAGTCTGCAGGGATGACCGACGGATGAAGGCCCACACGTCTCGCGCTGCTGATCCTCCCTTCGGAGAGTGCCGCCGTTGCCGAATTCCCGCGCAGCTTCGGCATTCGCACATCATCCCGCGGTTGATGTTCCGTCCGATGGCACGGCTGGCTCCTGGACCACCCATGCGGGTCGCCTCCAGCGAAGGTCGGTCTCGATTCGGCCAGCTCAAGGAATACATGCTGTGTCCGCAGTGCGAAGAACAATTCAACGTCCATGAGCGCATCGCCGCACGTTTCCTGGCAGATCTCAACCAATACCAACTACGTGCACATGAGCGAAAGATCCGACGATCCAAACTCGACTATGCCAACCTCAAGCTCTTCTTTCTCTCGGTGTTGTGGAGATGCGCGGTTGCTCGCGACCCGATGACCAGCCAGGTGGACCTCGGGCCTCGTCTTCCCCGATTGACGGCCCTCGTACGAGCAAGCGACCCCGGAAGGCAAGAGGAATTCGCGGTCCTCCTGCGCCTGCTCGACGAGTCACCGATGGCGAGGAACGCCGTTCTGACTGTCCCCGTACCGATGCGCGAACGCTCACACCGAGGGTACGCCATGGTCGGAAACGGCGTCGAAATCTCCTGGGTAGCCGATCAACGAGGGGTTCCCAGCGGCAGCGCCCCCTGGATGCTCCACGAGGACGGCACGTGGCTTATCGAAGTGATCTCTGGGTCTCGCTCGTTCCCTTGGCGCCAGTCAGTCACCCGATCCCACGAGCAGGATAGACGTAGAGCAAACGAACCCGCTCTCCGATAGGGGGCACTACCGACTGCAGACTTGTCGCCGGATGCAACGGCGTCGCAGCTGCGCCACCCGATGCGCCCGTCGCAGCTCTCGCAGCCGACAAAAGCCCGGCGACGAGGGATCCGAACGCCTCGTCCTTTACCGGAAGAAGCTCCGGAGCGGGGAACGCCGCCTCTCCGCATCCAATCCAAGGAGGAAATTCCGCCACGGACGGCGCGCGAGGTTACCGCCGCGCCTTCCGCCACCCCGCCGCCCGGGCCTCGGACTCGGAACAGAACCAGCGCTCGCCCTTCGAGGTATTGATCCGAGTCTGGTTGTACGACTGACCACCCGGAGCATGGTAGATCCGCACTCCCTTGCGGCTGATGTTCCCCTTGATCCGGCAACGGCCGCTCGTACTCTTCCCGGACTTGGAGGCCGCGCCCTCGATCCGCTCACCCTTCCGCCACCGCCAAGGCGGCACGAAGTCGCCACGCCACAGCCCCCGTTTCGCAGCTCGTGCCGCCCGCTCGTCGGGTACATAGTCCATCGAGTAGTGCCGGTACGCGAGCGCCCATCCCTGGCGCACCATCCACCGATTGAGGTCCTCGCCCCGGGCGCGACACACGGCCACGATTCGCCCGTAACGGTCCCGGTCGCGCTCCTCGCAGGCAATCGGCCTCCCACCGATACGCCGCGCAAGCGCACGGGTCGCCTCGGCCCCGCATCGCCAGCGGCTGCCGCCGGCGACGCAGGTCTGCTTCGACTCTGGCGCGTCGATGCCGTGCAGACGAACGCGCTCGCCGGCCACCCGGACCGTATCCCCATCCGTCACCGAGGCGCGGCCGGCGAGCTGCGCATGTGCGGGAGGCAACCCGGCGACAACCACCAGGGCAAGAACGGCGGCGACAATTCGGAACAGGACCTGGGTCTCCCGGGGCTCAACTCGCGGGTGCGTGCGATGAGGCCACCAAGAGTACCGTACTCGCGAGCCGAAAACCGGTAAACGCCAACCCGGACTCGTTCGATTCGCCAGCACACGACCCGATGGCCAGCGTCTCCTGCGACCGAGAGTCCCACGTACGGGATTTCGACGACAAGGCCGCACGACACCCGAACGCCCTACGGCGTCGAAGCGTTCGCGGGTCCGTATGACGACAACCGCGAAGGTTGAGATGAACCTCTAGCCGGCGCACCGGGAGTGCACCCTGGGGTGTCGGCTCGCCCTGGCGCCGAGCCGCAGCACGAGTCCGCCGACGACAACACGGCCGAACCCACCGGCGCGTACTGGCTGACCACGACCGAGCAGGGGAGGAGAGTCAGGATGAACGGCTACGGGACGGTGTTGCAGGGGCTGCCGGGACGGCGCCCGGTCCATCCGGCCCGCGGGGCTCGTGCAGAAGTGGAGGCCCGGTTGAAGGGCCGCTTCATGCGCATCGGGCCCGCAATCACGGTGCGGAGAACCTCTCTCGCGTCACCGCCGAGTGCGGACCGGGAATCCGTCCTGATAATCGACCGTCCTCTTCGCGATGGACATCTCGCCTGGGAGTGCGCCCATGCAGCCTGAAGGCTTGCGCGCGCGGGCCTGCGCCACTCGAACCGCTTGACCTTGGTAGCCCGCCCCGAACTCATCTTGCGTTGCACCGCGCGCGTTGACGACAACCGGAACGTCCAAATCGCCCGCTAGGAATACGTTCGCGCAACGCCGCTTTCTCCTTCCCTAAGCCGTCAGAACCATTCAGCAGTCGCTTCTGCCGGGTCCGGCGCGCGGCCGGCTCCTGACCCACCTCCCTTGACGCAGGCCCGGACCGGCACCCGGTCCAGCCTCGCCGATACAAACGATGGCGCCCCACGGCGTATCCGACGGGCCCTATCCAAAAGTCCACGATAACTCCACTGAGGTAGCAAAAATGTTCACACCTAATTCACGCCCCATGTGCATAATCGGATCGTCTTGCACCATCACGTCGGAGCGCTACCCGGCGCAATCCGTACAGGGCGCCCCGGTCTGTGCATGTCTGACGGGGGGAATGCTGATGTGCTCGACAACGCCGGTGAATTCTACGGTTTCCGTAGACGAGAATACGAGAGCCGAGAGGCCCTCACGATGTCCGCCGGGGGGCGTCGTGCCCCGGCTGAGCACAGCGCCCCGAGGCGCCCGACCTGAGCCTCATCCTCGACAGCACAGGGGCGTTCTCGCCTACCTTGGCGCAAGGCTGCGCCGCGCGGGTCAATCTTCCCGGGCACCTCGCAGCCCGTTCCGCAGCGCGGCGACGGTGCTGGCGTTGCTGACAACACTCACTCTCAGCCTCGGGTTCGTTCCGTCCGCAGGCGCACAGACCACTACGTGTGGGACCCCCGACTTGGGCGGACGAACCGAGGTCTGGAGTGCAACGCTGACACTTGAGCATTTCAGCATGGGGAGGGACGCTTGGGATGGATACATTGAAGGCGAAGGAGGTGAATTGTCCGACACGTCATTCGAATTCGGATCGACGACGTGGACCATCGATAAGCTCTTTGTTGATTTTCACGGTCAGTTGGAGTTCCATCTGAGCGGCGGGACCCATACATCCGAACTGGGTTCGATGAAGCTGCACTTTTGCGACAGGGTACTTGGTCTGGACGATCCCGGTGTCGGGCAACAAGCGGACCGAATCCTGTGGCCGAACCAACAGGGGTACATTGTCAACTGGATTCCACTCTCCACCATTGAGGTGGTGCTTTCGAGCGAAACCAACAGTCAGGCAACAGGCGAACCATCGATCGAGGGAGACCCGCAGTTCCCAGGTATACTCACCACAGGACCGGGCGACATCGATGACGCAAACGGGATCGAAGAAACCGTATACAGCTACCAATGGATCCGTATCGATGGAAGCAGTGAGATAGAGATTTCAAATGCAACGACGGCAAGTTATACGCTAACCGAAAGTGACGTAGACAAACATATCAAGGTCGTCGCGCGATTCACGGACGACGCAGGTTACCCAGAAGAAAGATCCAGTAAGTCCGTGGGACCGGTCACGACACGGTCTTGTGGCAAGCCAGATATAGGAGATCGAAGGGAAATCTGGAGTGCGACGCTGACACTTGAGCATTTCAGCATGGGGAGGGACGCTTGGGATGGATACATTGAAGGCGAAGGAGGTGAATTGTCCGACACGTCATTCGAATTCGGATCGACGACGTGGACCATCGATAAGCTCTTTGTTGATTTTCACGGTCAGTTGGAGTTCCATCTGAGCGGCGGGACCCATACATCCGAACTGGGTTCGATGAAGCTGCACTTTTGCGACAGGGTACTTGGTCTGGACGATCCCGGTGTCGGGCAACAAGCGGACCGAATCCTGTGGCCGAACCAACAGGGGTACAGTGTCAACTGGATTCCACTCTCCACCATTGAGGTTGCCCTATCGGCTCCAATACTTCCGAATAACCCCGCAACGGGCACGCCGACCATCACGGGCACACCCAAGGTCGGCGCAACCCTGACTGCCTCGACGGCGGACATCTCCGACGATGACGGGAAACCGTCCGTGTTCGAATACCAGTGGGTGCGCGTGGACGGCTCGAACCGTACCAACATCGGCGCAGATCAGCGCACCTACACGGTCAGGGACGCCGATGCGGGGAGCCAGATCCAAGTCGAAGTCACGTTCACCGACCACGCATTGAACGAGGAAGGCCCGCTGCGCAGCGCGAGGACGGACGTCGTGACGACGGTCAATGCTCCGCCTGCGCCCGCGAAGCCCCGGCTGTACGCATCGTCGATGCAGTCGGGAAGCACGACCGAACTCGAGGTCCAGTGGCGACCACCCCTGCACGCAGTGCCCAACCCGCCGAGCGTTGACAGCTACGACGTGCGCTACCGCGTCGTCGACGCACAGACCTGGCAGAACGGCCCCCAGGACGTGACGGTCACGCGGGCCACGATCACCGGGCTCACCGCCGGGACCCGGTACGAGGTTCAAGTCCGCTCCACCAGCAATGTGGACGGAAACAGTGTCTGGTCGAGGAGCGCCAAGGGGCGAACCCGTACTTCCGGTCAGGCACATAGCGGGGATGTGCGAATCGTCGATGGAAACGCCGCCGACGAGGGCCGGCTCGAAATCCTGCACGCCGGCGTCTGGGGCTCCGTCTGCGACGACCGGTTCAGCGATCCGGGCGGAACGCCCGCCAACCACCCGGGAGGAACCAACAGCCCGCTCAACGTCGCGCCGGCGCTCGCCTGTCAGATGATGGGCTATACGGACGGGGAATACGCATCCGGGTACGGCCGCAACCTCGCGAAGTCCAGACAGAATCCCATCTGGCTCGACGACGTGCGCTGCGAGCCCGGGTCCACACACTGGACGGGCTCACCAGCGACCCGGCTCGATCAGTGCAATCACGCCGGGTGGGGGGTGAACAACTGCACTCACGAAGAAGATGCGGGCGTGCGGTGCTTCGGTTCCAGCACGGCACAAGCCCCGCTCACGAGCGAGTTCCAGGGTGTGCCCGAATCGCACGACGGGACCGAGTTCACGTTCCAGGTCGCCTTCAGCGAGGCTGTGACGGCGACCGCCGAAGACCTGCGCGACCACGCCTTCGAGGTCACGGGAGCGAGCATCACGGAGGTGACCGCGGTCGACGATCGTCACGACCTGTGGACCGTCACCGTGGCTCCCACCGCGAACGAGGACATCACCATCGAGCTTGAGGCCGAGCGGGCGTGCGACGTCGCGGGAGCCATCTGCACACAAGACGGAGGGCAACTGTCGGAGACGGTGTCGGTCGAGATCGCGGCGGTGCAAGAACCGGTCAGTCCGCTCACGGCGCAATTCGAGGGCCTGCCCGCAAACCATGACGGCTCGACCCCGCTCGCGTTCCGCCTCGTACTGAGCGACGAAATCGACAACAGCGACGCCGACGTGCGCGACAGCGCGTTCGAGGTGAGCGGAGGCACCGTGACGGGCGCGAGCCGGGTCGACGGGCGGAGCGATCTGTGGGAGATCACGATCACGCCCGACGGGACCGGCGACATCACCATCGTGCTCGCGGCGAACCGCGAGTGCGGGACAGCGGGGGCGCTGTGCACGGCGGACGACCGGATGCTGACGACCGCCTTGCTCGTCACGGTGGCGGCACAGCCCGGCACCGGTCCTGCAACACAGGGCACTCCCCTCACCGCCCGTTTCGCGGACGTGCCCGCCGAGCATGACGGGCAGAACAAGTTCCGGTTCCGGCTCGTGTTCAGCGACGAGATCTTCGACGGCACCGAGCCGCTCAACAAGAACAAGGCCGTGCGCGACGCGCTCGCCGTCAACGGCGGCGCGGCAACCGGGAGCCGGCGCGTCGACAAGACCGAGTTCGACGAGTACCGGGTCCAAGTCAGACCATCGGGCAACGGACCGATCACGATCTCGCTCAGCCCCGGGTCCTCGTGCACCACATCGAGCGTGACCTGCACGCCGGACGGTCGCCAGCTCTCGACCCCCATCAGCACCAGGGTCGAGGGCCCACCCGGGCTGTCGGTCGCGGATGCGGAGGTCCAGGAGGCGCCAGGTGCGGTGTTGAGTTTTGGGATCACGCTCGGCCGTGCGTCGTCCAACCAGATCACAGTGGACTATGCAACGGTGGACGGCACGGCTCGGGCAGGAGCGGACTACACCGCGGCGAGCGGCACCGTCACCTTCGACGCAGGCGAGATCACGAAAACGATCGAGGTCGCGGTGCTCGACGACGCGCACGACGAGGGCTCCGAGACGCTGACGCTCGTGCTCTCGAACCCCTCCGGCGCCTATCTGGCGGACGGCGAGGCGACAGGCACCATCACGAACTCCGACCACATGCCCGCCGCATGGCTGTCGCGCTTCGGGCGCACGGTCGCGGAGCAAGTCGTCGATGCGGCGAGGAGCCGCCTCGCCGGCGCCCCGGTCCCGGGCGCGAACGTCCAGATCGCCGGGTACTCGCTCACGCCGGGCGGAAACCTGGACGTCCTCGAGCCGGACGAAAGCAGCTTCGGCGAACGCAGCATCACCGGCCGCGACCTGCTGACCGGCAGCTCGTTCTCGCTCGCCACCGGGACCGCAAACGGGGGCACCGCGGGGCTCTGGGGCCGGGGTGTGCTGTCCCGGTTCTCCGGCACCGAGGAAGACCTCTCGCTCGACGGGGACGTCACCTCAGTGCTCCTCGGCGCCGACTGGGCGCAGGAGCGCTCCACGCTCGGGGCAATGGTGTCCCATACCCGGGCCACGGGAAGCTACCAGGGAGCGGACGCCGGGCGCGTGGAGAGCGATCTGACGGGACTCTACCCCTACGCGCAGCACGCCCTCACGAGCCGCCTCAGCGTCTGGGGCGTCGCCGGGTACGGCGTGGGCACGCTCTCGCTCACCCCGGACGGACAGCCCTCGCTCGAAACGGACATCGACCTCGCCATGGCGGCCGTGGGGCTTCGCAGCATCCTCCTCGAGGCGGCCGCCGAAGGCGGGCCCGAGCTCGCCGCAGTGACCGACGTCATGGGCGTCAGGACCGCCTCGGACGCCGTGCAAGACGACGAGGCCGGCAACCTCGCCGCGGCGAAGACCGAAGTGAGCCGCGCGAGGCTCGGCGTCGAAGGCACCTGGATGGGGCTCAAGCTCGGCGACGTCGACCTCAAGCCGAGCCTCGAACTCGGGGTGAGACGGGACGGCGGGGACGCCGAGACCGGCCTCGGAGTCGACGTCGGCGCAGGCTTCGCCTGGTCAAACCCGAAGACCGGCCTTTCGGCGACGGTGCACGCCCGGGGCCTCCTCACCCATGAGTCGGACGGGTTCCAGGAGCAAGGACTGTCCGCCTCCCTGGGATGGGACCCGCGCCCGACCAGCGACCGGGGGCTGAGCGTGCGGCTCACCCAGACAGCCGGCGCGCCGGCAACCGGTGGCATGCACTCGCTCCTGTCCAGGACCACCCTGGAAGGGCTTGCCCTCGAGGACAGGAGCGAAAACCCGCACAGCGTTGAGCTCGGTCTCGGGTACGGGGTCCCGGCGTTCGACGGGCTGTTCACGGCGACGCCGGAGGTCGGATTCAGGCTCTCGGACAGCGAGCGACGCTACCGCCTCGGCTGGAAGCTCGGGCTTGCGGCCCGCGACCACCGGTCGATGGAGCTGCGACTGGACCTGACCCGCACGGAGCGACCGGGGACCGAGCCGACCGGCCACGGGATTGGCATCAGGCTCACGTCACGCTGGTGACGCGTGAGAGCCGATGCCCGGTGGGGGGGCGAGCCGCACGCCTCTCACGCGTCGTCCGGCCGTGCCATGCGGTAGCCGATCCCCCGTTGGTTGGCGATATAGCGCGGACGCTTGGGGTCGTCGCCGAGCTTTCGCCTGAGCTTCTTGATGTACGTTCTCACCAGCTCGGTATCGCCGTTATTCCGCCCGGCCCACACTTGGTGCCGCAGGGCCTCGTAGGTCGATACAAGCCCCGCGCTGCGCGATAGCACGCAGAGGAGCGCGTACTCCGTCGCGGTGAGCTGTACCGGCCGGCCGGCCACGCTCACACGCCTCTCCTCGTAGTGGATCGCGAGGTCGCCCAGGACGTAGGGCGCAGGTTCGGTCTCGGGCACGACCGGCAGGGTTCCGGTCTCGATGCGCCCCGCGTCCAGCAGATCACTGATCAGCACGTCCATGCGTTCGGCCTGCTCGGCGATGATCCGGTGGAACTGACGCACCTCGGCGGGATCCAGCACCCGCGTGCCGTCGAGCAGCGTGGCGGTAGAGCCGATGATGGAAGTCAACGGGATCCGCAGCTCGTGGCTCACCATGCTCAGGAGCTGCGCGCTGGAGCGTCCCGGCTCCTGCAGCGCCGCGATCTCCTGCCTCGGTTTGCCGGGAGCGGTCAACGGTCCACTCTCGTGGTGCGGGTGTCGGTCCGCAACGCTGAAGCAGCGAGTAAAATGCGCCAGATGGAAGGGGTCCGTCGCGACCACGGGTTGACGTGGCGATGAAGGGAGCCGCTCCGCGTCGGGCAAGTGTCGACCGACATCAGTCCAAAAAATGAAACGCCGACTCACATACTAGCACTCACGCTAATTCATTGAGCAACTCAGAGCCTACCGAAATCAGCGACGACACCGCCGTCCCCGGCACTGCGGCCCTCAGCAAGGGGATTTCCGTCATGCGCGCAATCGCCGACGAAGACCGGGCCCCTGCGTTCGCCCGATTGCAGCGCGCCACCCAGATCCCCAAGGGCACCCTGCACCGCATGCTCCGGGCCCTCATTGCCGAAGGTCTCGTGCGCTACGAACCGCGCGATCGGACCTACCACCTGGGCCTGGCCCTTTTGCGCCTCGCCTACCGCGTCCTCGAGGATCTGGACGTCCGCGACGTCGCGCGAGACGAACTGCTCAGGCTTCGCGACGTGACCGGCGAATCCGTCGCCCTCGCCGTGCACGACGATCTCACCGCCGTCTACCTCGACCTCATCGAGAGTGGGCACTCGGTCGGACCGACTGACCGAGTCGGGTCGACATCGCAGCTGCACAGCAGCGCGATCGGCAAGGCCATCCTCGCTTTTCTGCCCCTGGCCGAGCAGAGCGATCTCATCCGCCGGCTGCCGATGACCCAGCTCACCGAGCACACCATTACCTCCAGACGCGCGCTGAAGGCCGAACTTGCGCGGGTGGGCAGGCAGGGCTACGCGACGAACGCCGAGGAGCAGGTCCTCGGGATCCACGGGATCGCGGCGCCAATCTTCGGGGTCGAGGGCACCGTGATCGCGTCGGTGTGCACGACCATCCCCTCCTACCGTTACGACCCGTCCAAACTCGGCGCGCACGCCCAGGCGGTGATGGAGGCGGCGGCGAGGATTTCGCTTCGCATGGGATATGGCACCGCCCGCGCGCAAGGAGGGCCAGCCTAGGCCCTCTCCCACGCTGGCGCCTGCCAGCGTCCATCCCCAACCTCCCCCATTGAGGCCGTGCGAGAGCACGGGCCCCGTCCTTTGACTGTGGATATCGGTCTGTATAGTATCTGCCACAAATTAACCTTCAGTATCATGATATGGAACTCTTAAGGGTTCGATATCCCTCCCCTCCAGCCCCGACGGGATCCTCCGCGAGCCCGCACCGTTCGGTGCTCGGGATCGGATGAAACAGCGCATGCGCACCAACGTCGAACCGTCCGTTCACGCCTCGCGCTCCCTCGCCGACACCGACCCCGCGGTGCGCGCGGCCCTCGACAACGAAGCGGGCCGCCAAGCCAGCCAGATCGAACTCATCGCCTCGGAGAACCTCATGAGCCGCGCGGTGCGCGAGGCGCTCGGACACGAGATCGCCAACAAGACCCTCGAAGGCTATCCCGGCCGCCGATTTCACGGCGGGGGCGAGTGCGTCGACGTCGTCGAACGCCTCGCCATCGACCGTGCGAAGGAGCTGTTCGGCGCGGCCTACGCCAACGTCCAGCCGCACTCCGGAACGCAGGCCAACCAGGCCGTCATGGTCGCCCTGCTCAAGCCCGGAGACCGGATGCTGAGCCTCGACCTCGCCGCAGGCGGGCATCTCAGCCACGGCGCCCCGGCGAACCTTTCCGGACGCTGGTTCGACTCCCATCACTACGGCGTGGACCGGGCGACCGGCCTCCTGGACTATGACGAAATTGAGGCCCGGGCCCGCGAGGTGCGTCCGAAGCTCCTCATCGCCGGCGGGTCGGCCTATCCACGCGTGATCGACTTCGAACGCATGGCCCAGATCGCGCGGACAGTCGACGCGAGGCTGCTCGTCGACATGGCCCATATCGCGGGGCTCGTCGCGGCCGGCGTGCACCCCTCGCCGGTACCGCATGCCGACATCGTGACGTGCACCACGACCAAGACGCTGCGTGGGCCCAGGGGCGGAGTGATCCTCGCGCGTTCGGAGGAGTTCGCCAAGCAGCTTCAGGCGGCCGTCTTCCCAGGCGTACAGGGCAGCCTCCACCCCGACGTCATCGCCGCCAAGGCGGTGTGCTTCGGCGAAGCTCTCCAGCCGGAATTCCGGTTCTACGCGCAGCGTGTCGTCGCAAACGCCCGCGCGCTCGCTGCCACGCTCCAGGAGCGCGGTGTATGGATCGTCGGCGGCGGAACCGACACGCACATGGTCCTGCTCGACCTCTCCTCAGTCGGCTTGCTCGGATGGGAGGGAGAAAGCGCCCTGGCAAGAGCCGGGATCACCTCGAACAACAATCCCATCCCCTTCGACGCGCGCAACCCCGCGCAGTGGACGGGCCTTCGACTCGGCACCGCCGCGGTCACGACGCGAGGCTTTCGCACCGCGGAAATGACCCTCCTCGGGGAGTGCATCGCGCAACTCCTCAAGGCCGAAGCGGTAGGCGCGCTCGAGCAGGTCAAACCACGCCTCGCCCGCCTGACCGGCGGCGGCCTGCCGAGCGCACCGCAAACCGAGAAATAGAGAAAGACTCCCGTGAACGCCAAGCCCGGAACCGACCGTCTCATCGACACCTACCTGTCGATGGACCATTACGAGCGCGAGCGCGCCTACCGCCACGCCATGGCCGACGGCGACCGAAGACGCGCCAGGATCGCCGCCTTCACCCCGATTCCATCCAACTGGCCAGAACTCCACCGCGCCATCTGGCACGCGAGACGCAAGCAGCTCGATATCGGTACGACCACTACACGACCTCCAGCCAATGACGCGCACGCGCACGGGTATCCAAAAGGCGCCGAGTGAGGCTCTTGCGCCGGCTTCAGAACGACCTGATGTCGGAGCGACCGTCACCGCTCCCATCAACCCACCGAACATGTTGGCATCGGCTGGAATCAACGACCGGGACGACAACGGGGACGGAGCGAGGCGCAATGACCCTTCCTCGCCGCCCCTCGCATGCGCAGCGCCATGCCGGAGCCTCGAGCAGACGGGCACGCTTCTCCCCAACGAAGGAAGCCGGCCTTGGTCACGCCTGTGAACGGAGTGACTTGAACCTCGAGAACATCTTGTGGATCCCGTCCGCGCCGCCTGCGAGGACAAGAGCTGTGAGGAATGCGTCGGTGATCCGGAAGATGTGAAGCTGAAGGGCGTGCTCAGCGAGCGCTCCGACGATCTTGCCTTCTTCCATCGGGACGAACTGACCGAGCACCCGAACGCCCGAGACAGAGGCGAGAGCGCCGGCAGCGACCGAGAGGGCGCTTGCCGACCGAACCTTTGACGCGCGGAGCTTCGAGAGCGGAAGCCAGGTCGCTTCATCGGCTTCTTCGACGGCGGAATGTGCATCGTGAACAGCCTGGACCAGCTCGTTCATGTAGTCCTGGTCTTCCTGAGTCGGCTGACGAGACGACCCCTGACGACGCTCGCGCTCCTCGGTGAGCGCCTTCTCTGCCCGCAAGACCTTGGCCTCTGCGCGCGTAAGCGGACGCCGAAGACGGAGCTTTTCCGGGTCGTAGCGCTTTGAGACGTACACCTCGACCGCGCGTTCAATCACCAGCGCAACCAGGATCAGCGTCACGAACACGGTGCCGAGCAGCTGGAAGGAATTCGAAGAGAACTGGACCTCCTCGAAGCCGAACACCGCCGCGAGGATGAACAGGACAAGAAGAGCCACACCGAACCAGGTGGCGAGCTTTGCTTCAAGCGACATCTTGGGTTACCTCCGGTACTTCGATGGATTGGCGCGAGCCGGGAGACCCCGGCTCGCGTTCCGGTGCCACGAGTCAGTCAAGCACCATCCGTCTGGTCGTCGATCACGCCGTCGGCAGCACCTGCCCGGACGAGACCGATCATGTGAAGGGCATCGGGCTTGGCGCCATACCCCTCCGAGGTTGCGAGGGCTTCACGGTTGCCCGCCGCACGGATGGTGACGTAGAACTGGCTGTCCTTGCCCTGCTTGAGCTCGTATTCGAGCTTCGATCGATTCGACATCGGGTATCTCCCCCGTCATCGTGTTGCCCCGGGACACCCCGGTACAGGGGATCAATCGATGCGAGTCGAGCCAACCGGTAAGGATCAGACGGTCTTTATTCTTAGCACCCCTTCGGGCGTCGGACCGCAGATGAAGAAGTTCGGACAGCCGGGACAGGTCCACGCGGAGACCTTCGCTGGAAAGTGCCCCTTGCGGATGTCGCCGAGAAGCTTGCCGAGCTTCCCGCGCCTCGTCTCAAGCTTCCTCCCCTTGAGCTCAACGGGACGGACCTCCTGGTCCGAGAGGTGCACGAGCTCGACCGTGGCGTCGGGAAACTCCTGGCGAGCCGCGAGAACAAAGGCCGCAGCTGCCACGTCTTCGTCTTCCTTGGCGCGCATGTGTCCCGTTCGAACCCTTCTCAGCTTGCGCTGCCCGCCCGGGTCCACGAGCACGTCGTCGGGACGCACCACGATCTCTTCGTCGCCGAATCGCACGCTGATCGCGACAGGGGCTTCTGGCTTGCGCCCGACCCGGCTCGAAACGAGAAAGCGCAGGAGACTGAGCGCGAGGCACTGGAACTGCTCGTGGTACCCGTGTTCGGCGAGCCCGCGTTCCGCGAGGGCGGCGAAGGCGCGGCGAGAAAGATCGTCGTCGGTGATGATCCCGGGCAGAGCGACGACCTCCTCAGCCACGATCCGCACCGCTTCGTGCAGCTGCATGAAGGCCGTGGCGGTTCGTCGGCCACCGAGCTCAAGGACATGGGTGTAGAAGAACCGACGGGGGCAACGATCGTAGAGCGCGATCTTGGAGGCGCTGAAACGAAGCCCTCCCTGGAACTCGATTTCTATCGGCAGCGATTCCGCAGGGCGCAAAGGCTCCCGGGACGGGACGGCGGATCGCCAATCCAGGCTTTGCCCAAGCTCGTCCACGAAAGGCGAATGCCCCCATCTCGCGCCATTTGCCTTCTCGGTAGGGGCGTAGAGGAACAGCTGATCCTGGGCACGCGAGAGCGCGACGTAGAACAGGCACTCCTGCTCCTGGCGCGCACCAGCCCTGAGGACATCGAGCGCGGAGCCGTCCCCGCCCTCCACCATCGCGTCGGGAGGGGGGCACCGAGGGCTCTGTGCCGCCCTCGGAATGGTGCCAGTGTTGAGACCGGGAAAGTGGACAACCCGAAACTCAAGCCCTTTCGATCCATGGATTGTCATCAACCGCACGGCGTCCAGACCCTGGGCGGCAGCCGGCAGCTGGCGAAGATCTCGATCGTCCCCGAGCCTGACGAGCCGTCGGATGCGGTCAAGGAGGCGCGTGATGGGAAGACCTTGCCCGGCAGGCTGCACCCGGAGGAAGTTCATGAGCTGCCACACAGCGATGCCGCGGATCCGCTCGGCGAGATCCTCAGAAGCACCCGTTCGCGCAGCAATCCGGGTACGGTCGAGGAGGATTGTCGCCAGAGTTAGCCATGGCGATGCACCCTGGCCAAAACCATGCAGCGCGCGAGCCAGCGACTCGAGCGCCGACCGACCGGCGGTGGAGATGCCAGGGATCGCTTCGATGTTCACAAGCCATGATGGTGCAGGCAGATCGGCAGCCCGAAGATGGTCCAGGGTTGCCGCGATGTCCGAGAACGACATCTTGAACTCGGGCCAGGTGCCAACTCGGACCAGGCCCATCGCGCGTCGATCCGTGAGCAGGGACAGCAGGGCGAGGAGATCCTTGACTTCGATCCGTGCGAAGAGGTTGCCAAGGAGCAGCACGGGGACACCCAGGCGCTCGAGATCCTGGCCAAGACGCGACAGCTTCTCGTTGCCAGTGCCGAGGATGGCCTGCTCCCGGTAGGCGTACCCTGCACGGCGCATCTCTTCGACGCTGTCGGCGAGCGCGACGGTCTGGTTCTGGTCTCGGACGACCGTTCGGAACTCAGGCCGTGTCCCGGAGCGCCCCCGGGTGGACTTGAGCGTGCTGCCCGGGCCTTGACCCTGCATGGTGCGGGCGAAGGTGGAGAAGGCGTCGACCAACTCGTCGACCGAGCGATAGTTGAGCTCGAGCCGGCCACGCTTCCCGGAAGGAAAATCCTCCTTGCCAAAGCGGGCCATGTTGAAGGCCGAGGCGCCCCGGAACCGGTAGATCGACTGCTTCGCGTCCCCGACCGCCCAGAGATTGCGACCATCCGGGCGCAACGCCTTCAAGAGCCGCACGCTGCTTCGATTCACGTCCTGATACTCGTCGACCAGGACATGGTCGTAGGCGTTCTCAAGGTGGTGGCGGATGGCGTCGTTCCGCTCAAGAAGGAGAACCGGCAGCAGGACGAGGTCTCCAAAGTCGACGCAGTTCTCGGCACGCTTCAACCGCTCGTACTCAGCGTAGACGCGGGCGACCTCGGAACAGCGTTCAGCTCGCTCGCGGTCCTCGGATCCGGCTCGCCCGAGCATCGCGTCAGCAAGCTCGGCGTATTGTGCGGAGTCCACCACCTCGTCCTTTGCCCGGGAGATCGCCGAGAGCATGTCGGCAATGATCTGAGTCGGGTCGTAGAGATCGCGGTAGTGACGAAGATCCAACCTCGGAAACTCGTTCTCCAGGAGCTCGGCAGCTTCGGTTCGATCCAGGCGCCTCGGATCCTGGGGAAGATCGAGTTCGGCATGAAACCGGCGGATGAGGTCCAGTCCAAATGCGTGGAACGTCCCGATCCACATGGCGGCTGCAGCCTCCTTGTGCTTGTCCGCGATTCGTTCGGACATCTCGCCTGCGGCCTTGTTGGAGAACGTGAGCACCAGGATCCGCCTCGGATCAAGGCCTTCTTCAATCAGCCCCTCGACACGCGCGACAAGGGTCTGGGTCTTGCCGGTACCGGGTCCCGCCTCAAGGAGAAAAGCCTCGCCGCGATGTGCCGCGGCGCCAGCCTGCAGCTTGTTTGGCGGTGCGGGTTCGCGTCGTGCCTCGGACGAAGCCACGACCCGGGGCAGCAGCAAGGCATCGAGAAGCTGCTGGGCGACCACCTCGAACGGAGCACCGAACCGGTGGGCGATCTCCGAGGCACTCAGCCCCTCGTCAAGGTGAAGGCCACGGAGCACTGGTCGGGGAAGAAGAAACTCGCGCGCAAAGAGGTCCATCTGGATCTCGCGCCGCTGCCGACGTCCGTAGTCCACAACCCTGTCGAGACCGACAGGAGAGGGCTCCGCAGATCTCGCGGGATCAATGTTGAACGCCCGTTCGCCAGGGACATCGTCGCCAAGCTCGGCATGCCCGAGCTCGTGCGACACGAGGAACGCCTGCTCGAACGGGGTCCCCGTGTTCTCGTGGAGGATGAGAGCTTCCTGGGAGTTGAAGAGCGCCCGAGCGCCATCCAGCACGTTTGCACCGGGCGCGGTTGCCTCGACATCGAGTCCGCGGCGCTGCGCTTCGCAGACCGCGAACTCATAAGACTTTCGTGGATCGTGTCCCGCTGCAACCGCCTTTTCGTGAAGTTCGGCTGCGATCTGGCGCGCAATCTCTACCGCATCCATCTCACGCAGACTCCGCCATCAGCTCCGCGCGCTTGTCCGCTGGCACGCCAGCGTCAACGAGAACCTGTTCAAAGCTGACCGGGTCCGATGCAACGGGTGTGCGCTCGGAGCTGTAGCTTTGCGCTGACACCGGAGCTGCGGGGAGCGAAAGAGCCCGAACAAGCTGCTCCGGGGCCGTCTTGAGGAGCTGCGCAAGTCGCGAAAGGAAGGGCCTTGGCACGCTGGACATGAGGACGCGCCGGTTGCGAAACGCGGTCAGCACCTGTCTTGGAACGCCGAGACGCTCCGCGATACTGCGACGCTCCTGAAGCGACAGCGACGAGAACGGATCTGTGACAGCCTTTGGTGCGGCGGCGGCATGTAGAAGCCACGCAGCATCAATCTTGGCCTTGTCCTCAGGGGAAAGGGGAGTCTCCTCGTCCCAGAAGGGCGAGTCGAGGATGCGCGACAGATCGAGCAGCTCCGTCGCGAACTGAGGGTAGTCGCGAAGGTACCGTTCAAGCGTAGCGCGCCCCGTGTCGGGCTCGACCGCAAAGGCATCGAGCACGTCGCGCCGTGAGGGTTCGTCTGCTGGGCGGCTCACGGGACATCTCCATCCGTCAACGCCGCGCGAAGGGCGGCGATGGCCTTCTTCCGGTAGTTCCGGACGGTCTTCTCCGAGAGTCCGAGGATGCCAGAGATGGTCACGACCCCTGGATCCTGGGAGTGGATTGGGAATTCCTTCAGGCTCATCTCGATGACACTTCGTTGCTTTGGTGGTAGGGAGTCAATCGCCGCCGCAAGTCGAGACCGGTAAACCGCGTCCTCCATGTCAAACGAAGCGAAGGGGCTCATGTCTTCAGCAGCCCGCTCCACATGCGCCGGCAGCTCTCCCGTCTCGTCATCTGCTTCGAGAGGATCCGACCGGTTCTCGTCGCGCCAGACCTGCTCCTGAGCATCCCGACGCAAGTTTGCCACCGCCGCGTCGAACCTCACCTCGAAAAAATCGAGCCGCTCCTGGTACAAGGTCCTGTCCGCGGCAAGCAGTTCGACGAACCGGCCATAGGCCCGATCGCGGATCTCGGCGCGAGAATAGGACTCAGTCATGGGGTCGCCACCCTCCGCCTTCGGCAGGCTCCGGAGAACACGCTCGTTCAGGATCTTGTAGAGCCGCTCGAACCAGTCATCATTGTTGTCTCTCCGGCTCGCACGGACGAAGTAGAGGAGACACTCACTCGGAACGTAGGCCGGATCCGAGCGCCTTGAGACACCGGCACGCTCGAGAAGTTCGTCCCGAGACAGCGAGGACAAGTCCGCCAGCAGCGATTCGATCCTGGGGACTCGGACGTAGAGCTCACCGCTCGGCTTTCGCTTTTCAAGAGGCGTGGTGACAGGCGCACGCGAGTGGACCGATGGGCACGGACTCTTCATTTCATCCTCACCATCTGAAACATCCGGGATGCGCGGCCCATGGCGCGCGGGCGGCAGGATGGTACGCGAGGAGCGAGTCCGCACAAAGAGAAGATATGCCGTTGGCCCGCGCTGCCACCAGAGAGGATTGCTCGCCTTCGACGCGCCGTCACAGGTAACCGAGCCACCCATCCGCACGGGTGCGCATACATGGGGGCGACACACCAGAACCGGCGGCGGCAGTCACGACTGCAGGGAAGCGGCTCGGGCACATGGGTGCGTGGAGGACGAGGCCCAAGGTTGAGGAGTAGGTGCTGCGCGTGGAGAAATTCCGGGAACAGGCGCAGCCTGGGGACTACACGCGGTCGGTGATTCTTCAAGGACGAGCGAACTGAAGGCTGGAATACACACGAATCCCGATAGAGTGTGAATACACACGAATGCTGATATTTCGCTCAGATCTAAGTTGGCGCCACAGTTCGCCGGACTCGTCGTCGCGCAGGAGATCACCCTCGGGCAGCTCGTGGCGTTCAACCTCATCGCGATGCGGCTCTCCGCGCCGATCGTCCGCGCCTCCCGGATCTGGCCCGATCTGCAGCGCACCCGCGACGCCATCCGCCGGATCGAGGCGCTCCTCGACGAACCCGTCGACGCCGGAACGGGCCGGTCCGCCATCGGGGAGCGTCCGGCTGGAGAGATCCGGTTCCGGGACGTCACCGTGCGCTACCCCCTGGCGCCCGCGCCGGCCCTTCAGGGCGTCGACTTCCGCATCGCTCCCGGCGAGTTCGTCGCCCTCGTGGGGGCTTCGGGAGCGGGCAAGAGCACCCTCGTGCGTGCGCTGCTCGGCCTGTGCCGTCCGGATCGGGGCGCAGTGCTCGTGGACGGCATGCGGGTCGACGAGATCGACGGTCCGGCGTTCCGGTCGGTGGTCGGGGTCGTTCCCCAGCAGGCCGCGCTCTTCACCGGGTCCGTCTACGACAACATCGCGCTCGGCGACCCGCGGATCGGGCCGGACGAGGTGGCGCAGGCCGCCGAGCTCGCGGGGATCCGCGAGTTCATCGAGCAGCTTCCCGATGGCTACGGGACGTTCGTCGGCGAGCGGGGCGGGGCGCTCTCGGGCGGGCAGCGCCAGCGCACCGCCCTCGCGCGCGCCCTGGCGCGCGACCCGGCGATCCTCGTGCTGGACGAGGCGACGAGTGCGCTCGACTACGAGGAAGAGGCGTCGTTCTTCGAGCGGATCGAGCGGTCCCGCGGAGCGCGCACCATCCTCGCCGCCACCCATCGACCCGCTGCCGTCGCCGCGAGCGATCGCATCCTGGTCCTCGGCGACGCACGCCTTGTCGAGGCCGGCACCCACGCCGAGCTCCTGCGCGCCGGGGGTGCCTACAGCGCGATGTGGTCCCGCTGGCTGCCGCCGCATCTCGCCCGATGCGCATAGTGCTCATCCTCGCCATGCTGCTCGTCACCGCGGTGGCGGTCTCCTGGGCCGCGAAGATCGACATCGTCGCTCCGACCCGCGGCGAGGTCGTCGCCCGGCAGCGCACGCGGGAGGTCCAGGCGCTCGATACGGGGGTGATCGCGGCGCTCCACGTGGACGAGGGAACGCGCGTGCGCAAGGGAGTTGTGCTGGTCGAGCTCGACGACACGATCGTCGCTTCCGAGATCCGGCGGATCGAAGCCGAGCTCCGCGAGGCCCGGCGCGCCGCGCGCCGGCTGCGCCTGCTCGCGGCCGAGTCCGGCGTCGGGTCCGGGGAGGCGGCGATGAGCGGGCACCGGCGGCTGCACCCGCCCGGGGAAATGGACGCGGACGAGGACGAATGGGTGACGCACCTTCGTCTGGCCGATCTCGAACGCCGGCGGTTCGCGGCCGCCATCACCGAGGCGGACCGGCAGATTGATGCGGGGCGGCTGAGACTCGCCGCCGTCACGGTGGAGCGCCGCCGGGTCGATCGGCTGTTGCCGGTCGTGCGCGAGCAGGTGGACGGGCTTGCGTCGCTCTCCGCCCGTTCGCACGCTTCGCGCCACGACTACCTGCGCGAGCTCGCCCGGCGTATCGAGGTGGAGGGACGGGCGGAGTCGCTCGCAATCGACGCGCGCCGGGAAGAGGCGGAGATCGCTCGTCTCGAGGCCTCCGGTCGGCTTCTCCGTCTCGAGTACGAGACCGCGAGGCAGCGCGAGCTCGTGGACGTGGAGCTTCGGGTCGTCCGGCTCCGTGAAGAACTCGTTCAGGCGCGGCGGCGACGCGTCCGGCATCGCGTCGCAGCGCCGGTGGACGGGGTGGTGCAGGACGTGGGGGAGCTCGCGAAGGGCGGCTTCCTTCAGCGTGGCGACCGGCTGATGGCGGTGGTGCCGGCCGGCGGCGGGCTCGAGATCCGGGCGTACGTTCGCAACCGGGACGTCGGGTTCGTCGAGGCCGGACAGCGAGCGGTCGTCAAGATCGATGCCTTCCCGTTCACCCGCTACGGGACCACCGAAGGGGTGGTGGAAGGCGTTTCGCTCGATGCGGTCGGCGGGTCCGAGCCGGGACTGTCGGCGGCAAGCCCGGACGAGTTCACCGCCGGCTACCTCGCGCGCATCGCGCTCACCCGTCCGTTCCTCGACATCGACGGGGCCATCGTCCCGCTGCGGCCGGGCATGCACGCGGCGGTGGACATCCGCACCGGGCAGCGCCGGATGCTCGAATATGTCCTCGCCCCCCTCGTCGCCTACGGGAGCAACGCGTTCCGCGAGCGCTGAGCGCGGGTAGTCGCACTTCGCCCGCCGCTCGCACCGTCGGGCGCGGCCGGAGAGCGTTCACCGGCGGACCCCTTCCGTTTCCGGGCCACCCGGCCCCTCGTTCGTCCCGACCGGGCGGGGGTCAGCCGGGTCCGCCCGCGCGGCCGGGGCGCGGCAGCGCGATGCGCTGGCGGCGTTCCCACAGGGTCTTGCGGCTGATCCCGAGGCGGGCCGCGAGCTCCGTTTCCGTGATCCGTCCCTGCCAGGTCTCGACGACGCGCCGGAAGTGGGCGTCGAGCGACAGGTCGAGCGGCGCGGACGCCGCGCCCCCCGCGGCGGTTCCGGCCGGCGCGGGCGCACCGTGCGCTCCGACCGGAGCGCCGAGCGCTCCATCGACCGGAGAGGACCCCGCATCCACCGGCGGCGGCGCGGGCGCGGCGAGGGCGAGCAGGCCGGCGGTCAGCTCGGAGCCGTCGCAGAGGATGAGGGCCCGCTCGACCGCGTGCTCGAGCTCGCGGACGTTTCCGGGCCAATGGTGCCGCCGCAACGCATCGATGGCGTCCGCGCCGATCTCGATCGGCTCACGGCCAAGGCGCCGGCAGCTCCGTTCCATGAAGGTCCGCGCCAGGGTCGTCACGTCGTCGCCCCGATCCCGCAGGGCCGGCAGCGGGATCTGGATGACGTTGAGCCGGAAGTAGAAGTCTTCGCGGAAGGTTCCCTCCGCGACGAGCCGGGGCAGATCGCGGTGGGTGGCCGCAATGAGCCGCACGTCGACCCTGGCCGCCCGACTCGAGCCCACCCGGCGCACTTCGCCGTCTTCGAGCACCCGGAGCAGCCGGGCCTGCGGGCCGCGGGCGAGCTCGCCGATCTCGTCGAGGAACAGGGTGCCGCCGTCGGCCGCCGCCACCAGGCCGTCGCGCCGGCTCACCGCTCCGGTGAACGCCCCCCGCTCGTGGCCGAAGAGCTCCGTCTCGATGAGCTCGCCCGGGATGGCCGAGCAGTTGACCGGGATCCATGGCCCCGCGGCGCGTGTGCTCCGATCGTGCAGGGCGCGCGCCACCAGCTCCTTGCCGGTGCCCGACTCTCCGGTGATGAGCACCGTGGCGTCGGTCGGTGCGATCCGGTCGATGAGCGAGGACACTTTCCCCATCACCGGGGAGTCCCCGATGAGTCCGTGCGCGGGCCGCCCGTCCGCCCGGGAGCGGCCGGCGAGCAGCCGCGATACGGTGAGCAGAAGCTCGTCGTGCTCGAACGGCTTGGCGATGTAGTCCACCGCTCCGAGCTTCATCGCGACCACCGCGGAGCGCACGCTTGCGTAGCTCGTCATGATGAGGACCGGAGCGGCGAGGTGGTCCGCGAGCAGGTCGGTCCCCGGCGCACCGGGGAGGCGCAGATCCGCGATGACGAGGTCGGCCGCGCGCAGCGCGGGGTCCTCCCGCGCCGCCTCCACGCTCTTCGCTTCCCCTACCTCGTATCCGTTGCGCTCCAGCAGCCGCCGCAGGGCGCGGCGGATGACCGTCTCGTCCTCGATGAGGTATACGCGGCTCATGGATTCGCCGGTGCGAACGTTCACCCGGAGACCCGCGGGAGGAGCACCCGGACCCGCGTACCCTCGCCAGCCCGGCTGCGGATGTCAATGGTGCCACCGTGGCTGCGGACGATCCGGTACGCGAGAGAAAGCCCGAGGCCGGTACCTTCGCCCGCCGGCTTGGTCGTGAAGAAGGGCTCGAACGCCTGGCCGGCCGTCTGCGAGTCCATGCCGGATCCGCGGTCGATCACGTCAATCTCCACCGTGCCGTCCCGCCCGCGGGCTTCGATCGCCACCGGGCCCGCTCCCCCGGACGCATCGCGCGCGTTGACCAGCAGGTTCACCAGCACCTGAAGCAGCCCCGGGCGGTCGGCGATGACCGAGAGCCGCTCCGGACATCGGTTGACGTACCGCACCGATTCGGCAGCGGCGCCAGCGGATTCGACGTCGAGATCCAGGGCGACGAGCCGTACCGCCTCTTCCACGGACGACCTCACGTCGAGCCGGCCCGCCGGCGCGGCGGGAGGCGCCTCCCCGTGGCTGAACGCCACGAGCGAACGCAGGATGGCCGCCACCCGGCGGGTCTGGTCGAGGATCGTCTCGCTCGACTCGCGGGTTGCCGGCTCCCCCGTCTCGCGGGCGAGATTCTGGGCGATGCTCGCGATCCCGGTGATCGGGTTGCCGATCTCGTGCGCCGCCCCGGCCGCGAAGCGCCCGATGGACGCGAGCCGCTCGTTGTGGGCGCTCTCGCCCTCGAGCTTGCGGTACTCGGTCTGGTCCTCGACCAGCAGCACCATGCCCCCCGTCTCCCGGTCGAAGCCGCGCGTCCCGTCGAACCGCGTCTTGTGCAGGCTGAGCCAGCGGGGCTGGCCGTCGACCGAGATGGGCACCCGCGGCTGATGTGTCGCGTCCGCGGCGGCGAGCCGGTGGAGCAGGGTGCCCCAGGGTTCCGGGAGCCGTTCCACCTTCGAGCCGAGGGCCGCACGCCGATCGATGTCGGACAGTCGCTCCATCGCGTCGTTCCAGGTCGAGATGCTGCCGTCCCGGTCGATTGCGCACACCCCGAACGGAAGGGCCTGCAGGATGTTCCGGTGGTACCGGCGCAACTGATCGAGATCGGCCGCAACCCCCTGCAGCCGCAGCTCGGAGTCCCCCAGCCGGCCTTCGATCTGGCGAACGTTGTCGGCGAGCGCGCTCCGGGTTCCGGGGTCGGTCTGCAGGCGTTCATCCACGATCATGCGCGCGAGGATCGGCCCCATCAGGCCGGACAGGTTGCGCTCGATCTGCTCGCGCAGGCGCCGCAGCTCGCTCGGATTTTCCTCGTCCGGAGACATGTCGAGGTCGGCGAGAGCCTGCGCGACCTCCTGCTCCGCCGCCACCCTTCCGAGTATCCGGGCC
The DNA here is from genome assembly GCA_965223775.1 of Gammaproteobacteria bacterium. Lineage (GTDB taxonomy): Bacteria > Pseudomonadota > Gammaproteobacteria > HK1 > HK1 > JAJDXW01. Next base: position 2,645,570 of record OZ245021.1, read on the forward strand.
AGCCGATCGGTGAAGCCGGCCGCGCTCTCCGCTCCGATCACCAGGCCGCCGCGGAACGGCAGCACGGAGCTCTGCCGGCACGCCCGCATCGCCTCGACCTCGCGGTGCCGCTGCCGGGACAGCAGGGACACCACCGCGAACAGCCCGAAGTTGACCGCGAGGGAGAGGAACGTCGCGAACGACCATCCATTGGCGCCGGCCGCCGCCCCGCTCAGGAGCTGGAAGGTGGCCGGCTCGAGCTCGATGAGGCCGGAGCGGTGGAGGAGCGGCGCGAGCAGGGTGAGCCCCCAGACCGCGGCCCCCCCCGCGAGGCCGGCCAGGAATCCGCTCCGCGTGGCCCCGGACCAGAAGAGGGTTCCGACCACCCCCGGCAGGAACTGGGCCACGGCCACGAACGAGATGAGGCCGAGCTCGACGAGCCCCTGGTTTCGCTGCAGGAGGAGGAAGAACAGGTATCCCGCGAGCACGACGACGCCGATGATCAGGCGCCGCGCGAATCGGAGCCGCTCGTAGAGGTCTTCGTGGATCTCGTGCGTGAGGGAGGGGTCGCGGTAGCGCGCGGGCAGGACCAGGTGGTTGAGGCACATGGACGAGAGGGCGAGGGTGGTCACGATCATCATCGCGCTCGCGGCCGACAGCCCCCCGAGGAAGGCAAAGGCCGGAAGCAGGCCCGAGCCGGCGCCGAGGGTGATGCCGAGGACGTGGAAGTCGGGATTGGCGTCCGGGAGCTCGATCCGGCCGGCCCACAGGATGACCGGGATGAAGAGGTTGAGTGCGAGCAGGAACAGCGGGAACGCCCAGGCGGCGGTGAACAGGGTCCCCTCCCGGAGGTTCTCGGTGAACGTCATGTGGAACTGCCGGGGGAGGAGGAAGGCGGCCGCGAACGAGAGGAACAGCAGGGTCGTCCAGGGCCCCTCGCGCACCGGTGCATAGAGGCGCTCCAGGGCCTCGGGGTGCTCGACGAGCCAGGCGTTGAGGCCGTCGAGGCCGTCGAAGATCCCGAACAGGGCGTAGAAGCCGACCGCGCAGAGCGCGGCGAGCTTCACCAGTGACTCGAACGCGATCGCGACCACGAGACCCTCGTGCTTCTCGCGCGGGGAGGTGTGGCGGGCGCCGAACAGGATCGCGAACAGGGTCAGGGTCGCACAGAACCCGAGGGCGAGGATGTGGGGAGCGACCTCGCGGGTGAGGATCTGGATCGATTCGGTGACCGCGAGGATCTGGAGCGCCAGATAGGGCACCGTTCCCACCAGCATGAACAGGGTCACCAGCACCCCGGTGGCCTGGCTGTGGTAGCGGAACGCCAGCAGGTCCGCGAGCGAGGTGAGCTGGTACTCGCGCACGAGACGAAGGAGGGGGGCGAGGAGCACCGGCACGAGCAGGAACGCGAGGGTGGCCCCGAGATAGATGCTGAGGAAGTTGAACCCGTTGGAGTGCGCGAAGCCGACGCTTCCGTAGAACGACCAGGAGGTTGCGTACACGCCGAGGGAAAGCGCGCTGGTCGCGGGGTGGCGGGCGATGCCGCGCGGGATCCAGCCTTCATCGGTTGCGTAAGCGATGAAGAACAGCAGCAGGAGATAGATGACGCCCGCGAAGAAAAGGTGTTCGAGCTCGAACGTCACCGGGCGAGCGGCCGTCCGGCGCGGCGCTTCCTCACCTGCGCAGGGCGCCGATGAGCGCGGTGACCGCGATGAGCCCCGCCCAGACGCCGTAGGGGAGGAGCCACCCCGCGCTCTCGGTGGCCCAGGCGGTGAGGGCCGGCGGAGTCAGCAGGACCACCGCGAGAGCGAATACCGCGACCATCGCGTCGAGGTACCGGTTTCGCGGCGGGCTGCGCTGCATGCCGGGATCACCCGTTTCGTGTCCGGCCGATCCGCCTTGCGCCCCGGCCGTCGTCGCCCGCGGCCCGCACGTCGCGGGCCAACCGATCGAGCACGCCGTTCACGTAGCGGTGGCCGTTCTCTCCGCCGAACGTCTTGGCGAGCTCCACCGCTTCGTTGATCGCCACCCCGGTCGGAATCTCGGGCCGCTCGACCAGCTCAAAGGCGCCAATCCGCAGGATTGCGCACTCGACCGGATCGACCTGGGCCATCGGCCGGTCGAGGAGCGGCTCGATGCGCCGGTCGAGCTTCTCCGCCGACGCGACCACGCCGTGCAGGAGCTCGTGGAAGAAGCCGCGGTCCACCATCGGCCCATCCCCGGCGATCCGATCGGCCAGGAACTGGCCTTCGATCTCGGCCGCGCCCTGGCCGGTCATGTGCCACTGGTAGAGCGCCTGGACGGCCGCGGCGCGGGCCCGGCGGCGCGCCCCCCCCCGCCGATTTGCCGCGGTCTTGTCCGGGGGGGCGCCCATGCGTCGCTCAGCGCGGTACGCGGCGAAGCAGGGTGACCATTTCGAGGGCGGCGAGGGCGGCCTCTTCTCCCTTGTTGCCGTGCTCTCCGCCGGTGCGCGCGGCCGCCTGCTCGTCGTCCTCGGTCGTCAGGACTCCGAAGACGACCGGGATGCCCCGGTCGAGCCCGGCCCGCATCACCCCGTGCGCACAGGTCGCGGCCACGTAGTCGAAGTGGGGGGTCTCGCCCCGGACGACGGCGCCGAGGGCGATCACCGCCTCGATGCCTTGCGCACCGGCCAGGCGCCGGGCGGCGAGCGGGATCTCGAATGCCCCCGGCACCCGCACGACGGTCGGGTCCGCCACCCCGTGCCGGTGCAGCACCCGGAGCGCGCCTTCGAGCAGCCGGTCCACGAAGCGGGCGTTGAAACGGGCGGCCACGATGCCGAGTTGCGCTCCGGCGACGTCGTAGTTCCCTTCGGCGATGTCGTAGTGGGCCATGCGCGATTCGCTCCGCCGGGTTCCGCCTCGGCTCAGTCCTCGATGTACTCCACGACCTCGAGCCCGAATCCGGACAGGCCGTGGATCCGTTTCGGGGCGCTCAGCACCCGCATCCGCCTCACTCCCAGATCGAGGAGGATCCGGGCCCCGACCCCGTAGGTGCGAAGTTCCTCGTGCGCCTCGCGCGGCACGGTGTCTTCGCCCTCGTCGAAGCGCATCATCGACTCGAAGGAGCGGACGAGGTCCTGGGGACGCTCGTCCTCGCGCAGCACCACCACCACCCCGGATCCTTCCCGGGCCACCCGGGCCATGGCGTCGCCGAGCGGCCACCCGGTGTCGCGGCGCTGCGAGTGCACCAGATCGCGAAGCGAATCCTGCACGTGCACCCGGATGAGGGACGGCTCGTCCGGATCGATATCGCCCATGACGAGGGCAAGATGGACTGCGCCGTCGATCATGTCGCGGTAGCCGATCATCCGGAACTCGCCGAACGGAGTCGGAAGCCGGCACTCCCCGAAGCGGTCCACCGTCTGCTCGTACAGCATCCGGTACTCGATGAGGTCGGCGATGGTGCCGATCTTGATCTGGTGATCGCGCGCGAACACGTCGAGGTCCGGCCGCCGGGCCATGGTGCCGTCCTCGTTCATGATCTCGACGATGACGGCGGCGGGCTCGAGGCCCGCGAGCCGGGCGAGGTCGCAGGCCGCCTCGGTGTGCCCGGCCCGGGTGAGGACCCCTCCCGCCTGTGCGCGCAGGGGAAAGATGTGTCCGGGCTGGACGAAGTCCTCGGGCCGGGCTTCCCCGCTCACCGCCGTGCGGATGGTCAGCGCCCGGTCGTGAGCGGATATGCCGGTGCCGACACCCTCGGCCGCGTCGATCGAGACGGTGAACATGGTGCGGTGCGGCTCGGTATTGTGCTCGACCATCGGCGGCACGCCGATCTGGTCGCAGCGTTCCGCGGTCATCGGCAGGCAGATGAGGCCTCGCGCGTAGCGGGCCATGAAGTTGATGTGGTGAGGCTGGACGTGCTGCGCGGCGATGATGAGGTCCCCCTCGTTCTCCCGGCTCTCGTCGTCCACGAGGACCACCATCCGCCCGTTCCGGAACTCCTCGATGAGCGTTTGGGTGGTATGAAAGCTCTGCAGTTCGCTCATCGGGTTCGGGCTCCGTTCGGCAGGCGCTCGATGGGCCGTGCGATGGGGTTCGTTCGGTTCACCGCTTCCCGCACTCGGCCCGTTCGGATCGTCGACGAGCGCTTGAGTGGTATGAAAGCTCTGCAGTTCGCTCATTCGGGTCGGGCTCCGTTCGGCAGGCGCTCGATGGGCCGTGCGATGGGGTTCGTTCGGTTCACCGCTTCCGGCACTCGGCCGGTTCGGATCGTCGACGAGCGCTTGAGTAGTATGAAAGCTCTGCAGTTCGCTCATTCGGGTCGGGCTCCGTTCAGCAGGCGCTCGACGTAGCGGGCGATGAGGTCCACTTCGAGATTGAAACGGGACCCCGGGCGGGCGGCGCCGAGCGTCGTCACCGCCGCCGTGTGGGGAATCACGTTCACGCCGAACTCCCGGCCGTCGACCTCGTTGACGGTGAGGCTCACCCCGTCCACGCAGACCGACCCCTTGGCCGCGATGTAGCGCTCGAGTCCGGCCGGCGCACGGAGGCGGAAGCGCCGGGAGCGGGCGTCCTCCTCGTGCGCGACGAGTTCCCCCACTCCGTCCACGTGCCCGGTGACGAGGTGCCCGCCGAGGACGGACGCGGGGGTGAGCGACAGTTCGAGGTTCACCGCCGTGCCCGCTCCGAGAGCGCCGAGCGTGGTGTGGTTCAGCGTCTCGCGCGACACGTCCGCGACGAATCCCCGGGACGTACGGGCGACCGCGGTCAGGCACGCTCCGCTCACGCTGATGCTGTCCCCGATCCGGAATTCTCCAAGATCCGGGGCGTCGATCGTGAGCTCGCCGTCGCCGCCCCGAGCCTCCACGCTCGCCACGGTGCCGCGGGTCTGGACGATACCGGTGAACATTCGGGAAGCTTATCAGAGGGGAGGGGGTCCGCCGGTGGCCGCGCGCACCCGGATGTCGCCTCCGATCGGCTCCGTTTCGAGAATCCGGAGCTCGATGCGAGAGGCCATGTCGGGCGGCGCGGGCAGCTCGAGCAGTGGCCGCGACCCGCTCCCGAGGAGCGTCGGAGCGAGGTAGAGCAGAAGCTCGTCCACGAGGCCGCCGCGCACGAGCGCGGCCGCGAGGGTCGGGCCGCATTCGACGTGCACCTCGTTGATCTCCCGCGCTCCGAGAAGGCGGAGGAGGGCATCGGGATCGATGTCGCCCGGTCCGTCACGCCCCGCCGGTGCATTCTCCCCGGGCGCATTCTCCCCGGGTGCGACCACCTCGGCCCCCGCCGCCCGGAGGACGGACGCGCGCTCGCTGCCGGCCGCCGCTTCGCCGGTTGCGACGAGCACCGGGGCGGGGGATGCGAAGAGGGCGGAGGCGGGCGGCGTCCGGAGCCGGGAATCGAGCACGATCCGCAGGAGACGGTGCGGATCGGGAGGGGCTTCGGGCCCCGCTCCCGTGTCCCTTCGATCGAGCTCCGCCGGGCGGATGGTGAGGCGGGGATCGTCGGCCAGCACCGTGCCGACTCCGGTGAGGAGAGCCCCGGCCCGCGCCCGCCATCGCTGCACGTCGCGACGGGCCTCCTCCCCGGTGATCCATCGGCTCGACCCGTCCGGGAGGGCGGTGCGGCCGTCGAGGCTCGCGGCGAGCTTCAGGCGCACGAACGGCCGGCCGCCGGCGGCGCGCTTGAAGAATCCCGGATTGAGGTCGACCGCGGCCCGCGCGAGCCGTGGAGAGTCCGCGGGCGCCGCCTCGATTCCGGCCGCGCGCAGGCGCTCGAATCCCCGTCCCGCCACCCGGGGATCGGGGTCCCGGGTGGCCGCGACCACCCGCCCGATCCCGGCCTCGATGAGGGCGGTGGTGCACGGCGGCGTCCGGCCCTGGTGGCAGCAGGGCTCGAGGGAGACATAGGCGGTCGCGCCCCGCGCCCGCGGTCCCGCGGCCTCGAGGGCGCGTACCTCGGCGTGGGCTTCGCCCGCCGCCCGGTGCCAGCCCTCGCCGACGATCTCTCCGTCTCGCACCAGCACGCAGCCGACCCGGGGGTTCGGATGGGCGGTAAAGAGCCCGCGGCGCGCGAGGGCGAGCGCGCGCTCGAGGAATTCGCGGTCCGACACCCCCTTACTCCTGCGGAGCGAGCGGAAGCTGCGGGCCGCGTGTTTCCGGACCGGCCGGCCCGGAGCCGGAGCGTCCGGCGGCAGCCTCGCCGCGGGGCTGGTCCGCGGCGCCCGGGAGATCGGCGAGGTCCACGAACGGCCGGCGCCCGGCCGCGAACCGAAGGTAGGCCACGCGGTCGAGGGCGCGGAGCTCTTCCATGACCCATTCCCCGATCCGGGCGGACAGGACCTCGCCTCCCTCGTCGAGCGGGAGGCGCTCCCGGATCCGAATGACGGCGGCGTCGACGTCGGCGGCGGTGACCGGGCGCTTCTCGATCGCCCTCAGGATTGCCCCTCGCAGCCGCGCGGGATCGAAGGCGGTGCGGTCGCCGCTTCGCTTGACGACCCGGGGAAGTGCGTCCGCCACCTTCTCGTAGGTGGTGAACCGCTCGCCGCATTCGCTGCACTGGCGCCGGCGATGCCGCTCGGCGCCGCCGGCCGCGACGCGCGAATCGATGACCTTGCTCTCTCCCGACGAACAGCGCGGGCAGCGCATGGGCGAACCGTTCAGCGGCGGTAGACGGGGAAGCGCCGGCACAGTGAGACCACCGCGTCGCGTACCCGCTCGATCACCGCCGCATCGTCCGGGTGGTCGAGCACGTCGCAGATCCGTTGCCCGACCTCGACCGCCTCCGGCTCGCCCATCCCCCGTGTGGTCATCGCCGGCGTCCCGATCCGAAGTCCGCTCGTCACGAACGGCGAGCGCGGATCGTTCGGCACCATGTTCTTGTTGACGGTGATGTGGGCGCGTCCGAGGGCGGCCTCGGCGTCGCGTCCGGAGAGCTCGCCGCGCCGGCGGAGATCGATGAGCATCAGGTGGTTGTCGGTCCCGCCGGACACGATGGGGTAGCTCCGCGCCTCGATGGTGGTCGCCATGTGCCGGGCGTTGTCGAGGGTCGCCCGCTGGTAGGCGGCGAAGGCCGGCTCCATGGCCTCCTTGAGCGCCACCGCCTTCGCCGCGATGACGTGCATGAGGGGCCCGCCCTGCATGCCGGGGAACACGATCGACGAGAGCCGCTTCTCAATCCCGGGGTTGGTGCGGGCGAGGATGAGGCCCCCCCGCGGCCCGCGCAGGGTCTTGTGGGTGGTGGTCGTGGTCACGTCCGCGATCGAAACCGGGCTCGGGTAGAGCCCGACCGCGATGAGGCCCGCGACGTGCGCGACATCGGCGACGAAGTACGCGTCCGTCGCATCCGCGATGGCCCGGAACCTCGCCCAGTCGACCACCCGCGAATACGCGGAGAAGCCGGCCACGATGATCCGGGGCCGGTGCTCGCGGGCGAGCGCCTCCACCTGGTCGTAGTCGATCTCCCCCGAGTCGGAATCGAGCCCGTACTGCACCGCTTGGAAGATCTGGCCGGAGAAGTTGACGGGCGACCCGTGGGTCAGGTGCCCGCCGTCGGCGAGGCTCATGCCGAGGATCGTGTCGCCGGGGCTCGCGAGGGCAAGGTAGGCCGCCGCGTTCGCCTGGGAGCCGGAGTGCGGCTGCACGTTGGCATAGTCCGCGTCGAAGAGCCGCTTGGCCCGCTCCACCGCGAGCGATTCCGCGATGTCGACGAACTCGCACCCACCGTAGTAGCGGCGTCCCGAATAGCCTTCCGCGTACTTGTTCGTGAGCACCGAGCCCTGCGCTTCCAGTACCCGGGGGCTCGCGTAGTTCTCCGACGCGATGAGCTCGAGGTGCAGCTCCTGGCGGTCCGCCTCGGCGCGTATCGCGACCGCGAGCTCGTCGTCGAATCCGGCGATCCCCTGACTCGAATCGAAGGCCGGAAGCCGGTGGTCCTCAGGGACGCCAACCGTCGCGTCGGCACGCGGCGCGGGTTCGGCCATGGCGCATCTCCTGCTCGGGGTGAGGGGGGCGGTAGGATAGGCTTCACCCCCGGAGCGGGCAAGGTTTTCGGTGGCTCGCGTCCTCGCGCAAGGGTAAGATCGCGGGGGTCGAACGCAGGACGCGCCATGGAGCTTCCCCGCGAGCCCCGCCGCCGAACCGTCGGCGTCCGGGTGGGAGACGTCGTCATTGGCGGCCGGGCCCCCGTCGTGGTCCAGTCCATGACGGATACCGATACCGCCGACGTGGCGGCAACCGTCGATCAGGTCCGCGCCCTCGCGGAGACGGGCTCGGAGCTCGTCCGGATCACGGTCAACAATCCCGCTGCGGCGGAGGCGGTCCCCGAGATCCGGCGTGCCCTCGACCGGGCAGAATGCCATGTCCCCCTCGTCGGCGACTTCCACTACAACGGCGACCGCCTGCTCACGCGCTTCCCCGAGTGCGCCCGGGCGCTCGCGAAGTACCGCATCAACCCCGGCAACGTGGGGTTCGGGGAGAAGCGCGACGAACGGTTCGCGACCATGGTCGAGGCCGCCATCGAGTATGGCCGGCCGGTCCGGATCGGGGTCAACTGGGGGAGTCTCGACCAGAGCCTCGCCACCCGGCTGATGAACGAGAACGCCAAGAGCGACGAGCCGCGGAGCGCGGCCGAGGTGACTCGCGAAGCGCTCGTGCAGTCGGCCCTGCTGAGCGCCGAGCGGGCCGAGTCGCTCGGCCTCGGGCGCGACCGGATCGTCATCTCCTGCAAGGTGAGCGAGGTCCAGGAGCTCGTCGCGGTCTACCGCGACCTCAGCCACCGATGCGACCACGCGCTGCACCTCGGTCTCACCGAGGCCGGCATGGGCTCGAAGGGAATCGTGGCCTCCGCAGCCGCCCTGGCGATGCTGCTTCAGCAGGGGATCGGGGACACCATCCGGATCTCCCTCACTCCCGAGCCGGGGGGAGAGCGCACGCGCGAGGTGGTGGTCGCCCAGGAGCTGCTCCAGACCATGGGCCTTCGGTCCTTCACCCCGCTCGTCACCGCCTGCCCCGGGTGCGGGCGGACGACGAGCGCGTTCTTCCGGGAGCTCGCGGGGTCCATCCAGGTGCATCTGCGCGAGAGCATGGGCGAGTGGCGCGAGCATTACGAGGGAGTGGAGGACATGCGGGTCGCGGTCATGGGGTGCGTGGTGAACGGCCCCGGCGAAAGCAAGCACGCGAACATCGGCATCAGTCTTCCAGGAACCGGCGAGCAGCCGGCGGCCCCCGTGTACATCGACGGGGAACGGGCGATGATCCTGCGCGGACCCGGCATCGCCGACGAGTTCCGCCGCATCGTCGACGACTACGTCGAATCGCACTACCCCCGCCGCGGCGCCGGCTGATCCGCGCTTCCCGGGGCGAGGACGCGCCGGAGCGGTATTGTGCGTCACCGATGCGTCGGGTGTGATGACTCAAGACTCCGAACAGAGTCCGATGGGCGCTCTTTCCCTCTACAACCTGACCGTCTCTCGGTACAAGCCTCGCCGGGCGGAGGCCGTACCCGACGAGGACCCGGCGGAGCTGATGCGCGAGGTGCTCACGATCGAGCGCGAGATCACGGCGGGGCTCGAGAAGTTGCTTGCAGAGGTGAAGTGATGCCGCCGATTGCCCGCACGGAGCCGGTGACCGATGCGCTTCTGGACCGCATGGTCCAGGCCATCGTCGACGAGGTCGATCCCGAGCAGGTCATCCTGTTCGGTTCCCGCGGGCGCGGCGACGAGCGCGAGAATTCGGATGTCGACTTGATCGTGGTGGAAGCAGAAACGTTCGGGCCGGAACGAAGCCGGCGCAAGGAAATGGTGAGGCTCCACCATGCCCTGGCGGGATTTCACGTTCCCACCGACATCCTCGTCTACTCCCACGAAGACGTCACCTACTGGCGCGACTCCCTCAACCATGTCCTGGCGCGAGCCCTGCGGGAAGGCAAGGTGTTGTATGAGCGACGTTAAGTGCGCCCGGATGCTGTTGGGCGCCGCGACGCGAGATGTCGATGCGCTCCGGGTCATGATCCGCTCGGACGAAATCTCCGACGAGGTGTTCGGATTTCACGTGCAGCAGGCCTGCGAGAAGCTGCTCAAGGCGTGGATCGCGTTGCTGGGCGAGGTGTATCCGCTGACCCACAATATCGAGGGTTTGCTGGATCTTCTCGCCGGCCGGGGCGTCGCCGTGGCGCCCTTCGGGAACTTGGCCGATTACACGCCCTACGCGGTGGAGTTTCGCCATGCGGGGGTCGATCCGGATGCCGAATCGATTGACCGCGAGGGTGCGCTCGTGCTCGTGCAGGGATTGCTGGAACGGGTCGGGCGCCAGTTGGTAGAGGTGGATAGTCCGTGAACTGGGGTTGACCCGATCCGGTGGACGGTTGCCGGCTGTCGCCACCTGCACTGAGGTGACCGACAGCCGGTGACGGAAGTCTTTTCCGGAGACCGGGGTTGAGGGTGCCCCCGGAGGGCGGTCCCGGACCTCCGGCTCGCCGATCGGGAATGCCTCGAGGACGGACCGCCGGTTACCGGCGGTAGCGCTCCTCCAGCCACGCCCAGGTCGCCCGGAAGGCCATGGCCTCGCCGCCGATCGGGCGGCCGGGGCGCGCCCGCGGGTTCCAGGCCATGAGGTCGAAGTGAGCCCACGGCACGTCGTCCGGCACGAAGCGCTTGAGGAACAGGGCGGCGGTGATCGCCCCGCCCTGGGGCGACGAGGCGGCGTTCGCGATATCGGCGATCCGCGACTCGAGGAGATCGTCGTAGGGGCGGTGGAGCGGCAGCCGCCACAGCGGGTCGCGGACCTCCTCGGCGTGGCGGGCGAGCCCCTCGGCGAGGTCGTCGTCGTTGGTGAACAGGGCCGGGAGGTCGGGGCCGAGCGCGATCCGGGCCGCCCCGGTCAGGGTCGAGAAGTCGAAGAGCACCTCGGGCTTCTCGCTCGCCGCCTCGGTGAGCGCGTCGCAGAGCACGATGCGCCCCTCCGCGTCCGTGTTGTCCACCTCGACGGTGATGCCGGCCCGGGTCGCGAGCACGTCCCCGGGCCGATAGGCGTTCCCGGCCACCGCGTTCTCCACCGCGGGGATGAGCACCCGGAGCCGGATCGCAAGCTCCGCCGACATCGCGAGGCGGGCGAGCCCGAGGGCGTGCGCGGCGCCCCCCATGTCCTTCTTCATCAGGCGCATGCCGCTCGCCGGCTTGAGGTCGAGGCCGCCCGAATCGAAGCACACCCCCTTGCCGGCCAGGGTCACCCGCGGGGCGGCAGGGTCTCCCCAGCGCAGATCGATGAGGCGCGGGGGGGCCGCGCTCGCCCGGCCGACCGCGTGGATCGCGGGGTAGCCGTTCGCGACGAGCGCGTCGCCGGTGATGGAAGAGCACTCCGCCCCGAACTGACCGGCGAGCGCCCGCGCCGCCTCGCAGAGGTCGCCGGGGAGGAGGTCACCGGCCGGCGTATTGATGAGGTCGCGGACGAGGGCGATGGCTTCAATCTGCCGGTTGGCCCGGAGCGCCGTGCGGTCGTCGACGCACAGGACGGCCCGCTCGCGTATCCCTTCTCCCTCGCGTTCCCGATAGCGGTCGAACCGGTAGGCCCCGAGTCCCCAGCCGACGGCGACCCGCTCCAGGTCGGCGGGCTCGAAATCAGTCCGGATGCGGAAACGGCGAGCGGGGAGGGCGGCGGGGAGGTCCGCGCAGCACCACGGGTCCGACTGGTCGCAGACCCCGACCAGCACGCAAGCGAGCTCGTGGCGCGAGTCCGGCACGAGGCAGCGCCTGTGGGGGCGTGCCTCGAAGCCGCAGGCCCGCACCCAGCGGCGGGTCGACTCCGGCTGTCCGTCGAGCCATTCGTCGAGGCCGGCCTCGTCAACGAGGTCGATGGGAACGTCGCCGGGCTCGGGCGCCCCGCCGGTGACGTATGAGGTCATGAAGAAGCCTCCTCGCGAGTGCGGTTGTCCTGCGTGCCGTGCGCCGGAACTCGTGGATCGATCCGGCGGCGCCCGTTCGAGAACGGTCGCCGCCCGCGCGGGGTCTCCAATGCGGCTTGCCCTGTGCCCGGGTGACCGCCCGCCGGCGCGGACCCGTCCGCCCGGGGCGGGAGTCAGCCTCGAGTGGCCGCCGGCCCTTCTCCGGGCGCATCGCCGCCGCCGCCGTCGCTCTCGCGGCCGGCGACCACGGGATCGTATCCGAGTACGTGGCCAAGCCCGCGCTCGGCCTCGGCGAGGGTCCAGCCCTTGCGGTCCGCGTAGTCCTCGACCTGATCACGCGCGATCTTTCCGGTGCCGAAGTAGCGAGCCTCCGGATGGGAGAAGTACAGGCCGCATACCGCCGCACCCGGAACCATCGCGTAGCTCTCGGTGAGCTCGAGTCCGATACTGCGGTCGGGTTCGAGCAGGGCCCAAAGGATTCCCTTCTCGCTGTGATCGGGGCAGGCCGGATAGCCGGGCGCGGGCCGGATCCCCCGATAGCCCTCCCCGATCAGCTCTTCGATCGTGAGCCGTTCCTGCGGTGCATATCCCCAGAACTCTCGGCGTACGCGTTCGTGGAGGCGTTCCGCGAACGCCTCGGCGAGCCGGTCCGCGAGTGCCTTGAGGAGGATGCTCGAGTAGTCGTCGTGCTCGGCTTCGAAGGCGGCGGCCCGCTCTCCGGCTCCGAACCCGGTGGCGACCGCGAACGCCCCGACATGGTCCGTGACCCCGCTCTCGCGCGGCGCCACGTAGTCCGCGAGCGCGAGATTGGGCCGACCGGCCGGGCGCGCCATCTGCTGGCGGAGGGTCCGGACGACGGCGAGCGGGGAGCCGTCGCTCCCGGCCCCGTCCGCGGCCAGGATCTCGATGTCGTCCTCGCCGACGGTGCGGGCGGGGAAGAATCCGAAGACGGCGCGGGCCTCGAGCCAGCCCTCGGCGACGATCCGGTCGAGCATCGCCCGGGCGTCCTCGTAGAGCGAACGGGCCGTCTCGCCGACCACCGGGTCGTCGAGGATCCGGGGGAACCGTCCGGCGAGCTCCCAGGTGCGGAAGAACGGTGACCAGTCGATCTGCTCGACGAGCTCGGCGAGCGGGTAGCGGCTGAGCACCCGGCGGCCGAGAAAGCGGGGGCGGGGCGGGGCATAGCCGGCCCAGTCGGTGGCGAGGCGGTTCGCGCGCGCCGCCGCGAGCGGGCTCGCGCGCCGGGTGCGCTGCTGGGCTTCGCGCTGGCGCCGCAGCCGGCCGTAGGCGCCGCGGGTCTCCGCGACGAACGCAGGGCGGCGTTCGTCGCTGACGAGGCTCGTCGCGACCCCGGCCGCGCGCGAGGCGTCCGGAACGTGGACCACCCCGTGCTCGTAGCAGGGGTCGATCTTGACCGCGGTGTGCACCTTCGAGGTGGTCGCGCCGCCGATGAGCAGGGGCAGCCGGAACCCCAGCCGGGTCATCTCGGATGCGACGTGCACCATCTCGTCGAGCGAAGGGGTGATGAGACCGGAGATCCCCACCAGGTCGCACTCTTCCTCGCGCGCGACGGCGAGGATCCGCTCCGCCGGCACCATGACCCCGAGGTCGATGACCTCGAAGCCGTTGCATTGCAGGACCACCCCGACGATGTTCTTGCCGATGTCGTGCACGTCGCCCTTCGCGGTGGCGAGGACGATCCGGCCCGCTCGGCCGGAGAACCCGCCGGAACGCTTCGCCGAGGTCTCGCCGGCGGGCGATTCCGCCTCGAGCCAGGGGTTGAGGTACGCGACCGCCTTCTTCATCACCCGGGCGGACTTGACCACCTGGGGAAGGAACATCCGGCCCGCACCGAACCGGTCGCCGACGACGTTCATCCCCGCCATCAGGGGCCCCTCGATGACGTGGAGGGGGCGGGCCGCCGCGCGCCTCGCCTCCTCCGTGTCGGCTTCGATGTGGTCCGCAACCCCGGCGACGAGGGCGTGCTCGATCCGCTTCTCGACGGACCAGGAACGCCACTCCGCCGCCGCCTCGTCGCGTTCCGTGCGCCCCTCCCCCGCATAGCGCTCCGCGATCGCGAGGAGCCGCTCGCCCGCGTCGGGGTGGCGGTCGAGGATCACGTCCTCGACCCGTTCCCGGAGCTCGGGCTCCACGTCGTCGTAGGCGGTGAGCTGGCCGGCGTTGACGATGGCCATGTCCAGTCCCGCCCGGATCGCGTGATAGAGGAACGCCGCGTGCATCGCCTCGCGCACCCGGTTGTTGCCGCGGAACGCGAACGAGACGTTGGAAAGCCCTCCCGAGACGAGGGCGCCGGGGAGCCGCTCCTTGACGAGCCGGGCCGCCTCGATGAAGTCGGCCGCGTAGGAGCGGTGCTCCTCGATGCCGGTCGCGACCGCGAAGATGTTGGGGTCGAAGATGATGTCCTCGGGCGGAAAGTCCACTTCCCGGACGAGAAGCTCGTACGCGCGCCGGCACACCGCGATGCGCCGTTCGAGGGTGTCCGCCTGGCCGTCCTCGTCGAACGCCATGACCACCGCCGCCGCCCCGTAGCGACGGGCGCGGCGGGCCTGTTCGAGGAACTCCCCGGGGCCGTTCTTGAGGCTGATCGAGTTGACGATCCCCTTGCCCTGCACGCACTTGAGCCCCGCCTCGATCACCTCCCAGCGCGACGAGTCGATCATCACCGGCACCCGCGCGATGTCCGGTTCGGACCCGACCAGGTTGAGGAAGCGCACCATGCACGCCTCGGAGTCGAGCAGCCCCTCGTCCATGTTCACGTCGATCACCTGCGCGCCGTTCTCCACCTGGCTCCGTGCGACCGCGAGCGCCGTCTCGAAGTCCCCGTCCCGGACGAGGCGCGCGAAGCGGGGCGAGCCGGTGACGTTGGTGCGCTCGCCGACGTTCACGAACAGGGAATCGGGGGCGATGTTCAACGGTTCGAGACCGGCGAGCCGAGTGGTCCGGGGGCGCGTGGGCGGAACCCGGGGGGCGACTCCCGCCACCGCCTCCGCGAGCGCCCGGATGTGGCCGGGAGTGGTGCCGCAGCACCCTCCGACGATGTTGACGAGACCGCGGCGCGCCCAGTCGCCGACCTCCCGGGCCAGCTCGTCCGGGTTGAGGTCGTAGCCGCCGAGCTCGTTCGGGAGCCCGGCGTTCGGGTGCGCGCTCACCGGAACGCCGGCCACCCGGGCGAACTCCTCGATCCAGGGCCGGAGCTCCACCGGCCCGAGGGCGCAGTTGAGCCCCGCGGCGAACGGCCGAGCGTGCTGGATCGAGTTCCAGAACGCCTCGACCGTCTGCCCCGACAGGGTGCGGCCGGATGCGTCGGTGACGGTGCCCGAGACGATGACCGGGAGGCGCCGGTTCAGCTCCTCGAAGAGCGATTCGAGGGCGAAGATCGCGGCCTTCGCGTTCAGGGTGTCGAACACCGTCTCGACGAGGAGGAGATCGACGCCGCCCGCGATGAGGGCGCGAGCGGCCTCCTCGTACGCACCGCGAAGCTCGTCGAAGCTCGTGTTCCGGGCGCCCGGATCCTCCACCTTGGGGGAGATGGACGCGGTGCGGTTGGTGGGTCCGAGCACCCCGGCCGCGAACCGGGGGCGGCCCGGCGCGGACCAGGCGGCGGCGCGCGCGCGGGCAATGCGGGCCCCGGTCTCGTTGATCTCGGCCGCGAGGTGGGCCGCATCGTAGTCCGCCTGCGCGATCGAAGTGGCGGTGAACGTGTTGGTGAGCACGATGTCGGCCCCGGCCGCGAGGTAGGCGTCGTGGACCTCCGTCACCACGTCGGGCCGGGTCAGACACAGGATGTCGTGGTTCCCGCGAAGGGGGCGGGCGCTCGCCCGGAAGCGCTCCCCGCGGTAGTCCGCCTCGTCGAGACCGCGCTCCTGGAGCATGGTCCCGGTGGCGCCGTCGAGCAGGACGATACGCTCGCGAAGGAGCGGATTCAGGAGAGGGTGCATTTCGCCTTGGCGGTCAGTGGCGGAGGGCGGGGCGCGCGCGGCATCGGGTGCGGGCCATGGGCGGCGACGATGGAACGATTATCTCATACGGCGATCTCCGCCCCGCAGGCCGCGGACGGATCGCGGGGGTCCGTCACGACGAACCGTGAGCCGATGGCGAACCGCCGGTGAACGATCGTCCGCGCGGCGCCGCCCGGCGCCGGCTCGCGTCTGCGCAATTCGGTTTCCTGATTACGCACAAAGCTCAGGTTGGGAGCACGGGAATCCCGGGATCGCCGCCTTCGAGGGACCGCGTTCCCAGGAATCCCGCCACCCCTTACGCAACAAACTCAGGTTGGGACCACCGCATTCCTGGGATCGCGGGCATCCTTGCCCGCGTGGACCACGGCAGGCCTTCGGCCGCCCGCGAGCTGCAAGCCCGCGCTCCCAGGAAACCGGCCGCCCCAACCTGAGCTTTGTGCGTAATCAGGATTCGGTTTTGTTCGTCGCTTCGATGAAAAAAAACCTATATATGGTCGCAATAAAGCCAGTAAATCGTGTTCCAAACCGGCTGGCCGGTGAGACAATATCGGTCTGTCGGGAGGTGGTCCGGCGTTTCCCGGGTAGAGGGCGATTCGATGGTGCGGGGTCGGAGCAGCCTCGGCATGGCCGGCCGGGCGTGGCCGTTCTTCGTCGGCGCCGCGCTCATCATGGTCGCGCACGGCCTCCAGGGCACCCTCATCGCCCTGCGGTCCGCGCTCGAAGGCTTTCCCACCGCCGCTACCGGCGTCGTCATGTCCGGCTACTTCGTCGGGATGCTCGCGGGCTCGGTCCTGTCTCCGGCCCTCGTCCGGAAGGTCGGCCATGTGCGGGTGTTCGCCGCGCTCGCGTCGCTCGCGTCGGTCTCCGTCCTCATGCACGCTCTTTACGTGGATGTCGTGTTCTGGACCGCGATGCGCGTGGTGACCGGCTTCTGCTACTCCGGCATCTACGTCGTGGTGGAGAGCTGGCTGAACCAGCAGGCGACCAACCGGAACCGCGGGCGGCTTCTCTCGCTTTACATGGTCACGATGTTCGCCGGAGCCGCGGCCGGACAGCTTCTGCTCAACGTCGCGGACCCGGCCGCCTTCGATCTGTTCCTCGTCGTCTCGATCCTGGTGTCCCTCGCCCTCGTCCCGCTCCTGCTCGCGGCGCGCCCGGGGCCGCGCCCGCGCCGGTCGCAGAGACTGACCCTCCGCGAGCTCTACCGCGCCTCGCCCCTCGGGATCGTGGCCGCGGTGCTGACTGGGGTGATCCACGGCGCGCTGTTCGGCATGGGAGCGATCTACGCCCGCGAGATCGGGCTCGCAGTGGGGCAGGTGGCGTGGTTCATGGCCCTCATGATGATCGGTGCGCTCTTTTCCCAGTGGCCGCTCGGCTGGCTCTCCGACCGCTTCGACCGGCGCCGGGTCATGCTCGGGGCGGCCCTGGTCGGGGGAGCGGCGCCGGCGGCGGTGGCCGTGGGGCTCGTCGAGCCCGCGGGGAGCGCCGCAATGACGATGATGTTCGTGCTGGGCGCCGCGACCCTGCCCCTCTATTCGCTCACCGTCTCGCACGTGAACGACTACCTCTCGCCCCGCCAGATGGTGGGGGCGAGCGGGACCCTCGTGTTCGTGTCCGGATGGGGGCTCATCGCGGGTCCTCTGGCCGCCGCCTTCGCCCTCGAGGCGATGGGTCCGCCGGGGTTCCTGCAGTGCGTGATTGCGATCCACGCGGTGCTCGCGGGGTTCATCGTGTTCCGAATGGGCCGGCGCGCGGCGAAGCCGGTCGATGAGCAGGCGGGCTACGTCCCCGCCGGTACCCGGAGCTCCCCGGTGCTCATCGAGCTGGCGGCCCGGGAGGGGCGCGAGCTCGCGGGGTCGGCCGATCCCGAGCCGCGTCCCGAACCGGACCCGGAGCCCGAGGCCGGCGCGGGACTCCGCGGCTAAGGGCCGGGGGCGCCTTCCGTACCCCCATGCGCGTTGCGCGCCGGGGCGGGGAACGGCCCGCCACGGGAGCGAAGGACCGGCCCCGATCCGGGAAGCCGGCCCGGAGCGGGCGATGCGCTATCGTAGGCGCTGCCCGGACCGGCCGGAAAGGAGAGGACCGTGGGACACCGCCTGTCGAAGATCTATACCCGTACGGGAGATGGGGGGACGACCGGCCTCGGCGACGGCTCGCGGGTGGACAAGGACTCGGCCCGCGTTCAGGCGATGGGCGAAGTGGACGAGCTCAACTGTTCCATCGGAGCGATCCTCGTCCATCCGCTCGACGACGAGATGCGCGCGTGTCTTCTCGATGTCCAGCACGCGCTCTTCGACATCGGGGGCGAGCTCTCCATCCCCGGGTCCGCCTTCGTGGGCGATGCGTACGTGTCCGGTCTGGAGCGCCGCCTGGACGCATTCAACGCAGAGCTTCCGCCGCTCAAGGAGTTCATCCTGCCGGGAGGGGGGCCGGCGGCGGTGGCGTGTCACACGGCCCGGGCGGTCTGCCGCCGGGCC
Source organism: Gammaproteobacteria bacterium (assembly GCA_965223775.1). Classification (GTDB taxonomy): domain Bacteria; phylum Pseudomonadota; class Gammaproteobacteria; order HK1; family HK1; genus JAJDXW01. The sequence continues at coordinate 2,663,861 of OZ245021.1, forward strand.
GAGCGTCGGTTCGTCGAAGCCGCGCGCGGCGAAGAGGTGAGCGGCCCGAGCCGGCGTTACCTCAACCGGCTGTCCGATCTCCTGTTCGTGCTCGCCCGGGTGCTCGCCCGCGGCGGCGAGGGCGAGGTCCTTTGGGAGAAAGGTCGCAACCGCTGACGTTCAGGTTCGACCGGATCCCGGATCCGTTTCCGACTGCGGACGCCGGCCGAGCGGAGCCTCCCGGACGTGCGGCACCCGGGCGAGGTCCCAGTGCCGGACCCCCCAGGCGACGAGTTCGGCCGGGTCGTCGATCCCGTCCGGGGGAGGGAGGCCGAGGAAACCGAGGGCGAGCCGCAGGACCTCCTCGGCCGGCCGCTCCGCGCTTGACGGCGCGGCCGAGCTCTTCGCGAGCTTGGCGCCGGCCGCATTGGTGGCGACCGGCACGTGCGCGTGGGCGGGCACGGGAAGACCGAGGGCGCGCCGGATGTGGACCTGCGGTCCGGTGGAGGCCAGGAGATCGGCGCCGCGCACGATCTCGGTCGCTCCGAGCGAGGCATCGTCCACTGCCGCCGCGAGGTGATAGGCGTGTATCCGGTCGGCCCGGTACACGATGAAGTCGCCGGTCTCGGCCGGGAGGTCGAGCGTCACGTACCCCTGCACGCCGTCGCGAAAGGCGATGAGGGAGTCGGCCCGCATCCGAATCGCGCGTGCCGGGCGCCGCGTGCCGTTGCGGCAGGTGCCGGGGTAGGGGCCGGGTCCGGACTCGCGCCTGGTGCAGGCGCAGCCGAACGTCCATCCCTCGCGCTCCAGGCGGGCGAGGGCGTCTCGATAGCGTTCGGTGTTGTCGCGCTGGCGGACCACCGGGCCATCCCAGGGAAGAGCGAGACGCTCGAGCTCGCGAAGGATCGCGCCGGCCGCTCCCGGAATCGCCCGCACGACGTCCACGTCGTCGATGCGAACGTGCCATGCGCCCCCCCGGCTCCGCGCCGAGAGATGGCTCGCGAGGGCGGCCACCACGGAGCCGAGGTGCAGGGGGCCGTTCGGGGTGGGGGCGAAGCGTCCGCGCACCGCGCCATCCTCGCCGGCAAGGTCGCGTCGAGACCCGGATTCCGGGTGTGATCGGCCGCTGGCGGCCGTATCCGCAAGCTCGTTTCCCAAGGCGCTCGAGACCGTATTCGCGGCAGTGAAATCGGATGGGCGGAAGATATCGCCTTGCGCCCGCGCAGACCATCTCCCGCCGCCCGCGTGTCACCGTCCGCCCGGTCCGCCGGCCGTTCTCTCCTCCCGCTCTCCCAAGACGGTTGGTGTAGAGTACGGCCTGCATGCGGCCTTTCCCTGAATTTCCGGGCTCCATCGCCCGGTCCGGACCCGGCAGGGACCTGCCTCGCTGACTCGGAGCGAGTGGGGGAGATGCGGTTACGCAAGATCCGACTCGCCGGCTTCAAGTCGTTCGTCGATCCGATCACAATCGATCTCCCCGGGGATCTCATCGGGGTGGTCGGGCCCAACGGATGCGGCAAGTCCAACATCATCGACGCCGTGCGCTGGGTGATGGGCGAGAGCTCGGCGCGGCAGCTCCGCGGCGAGCTCCTCGCGGACGTCGTGTTCAACGGCGCCGCCTCGCGCCGGCCGGTCGGCCAGGCATCGGTCGAGTTGCTCTTCGACAACTCCGATGGGCGTGCCGGCGGGCGGTTCGCCGACCGCGGCGAGATCTCGATTCGGCGCATCGTCAACCGCGAGGGCCAATCGGTCTACTACCTCAACGGCACGCGGTGCCGGCGGCGCGACGTCACCGACCTCTTTCTCGGCACCGGTCTCGGCCCCCGCAGCTACGCGATCATCGAGCAGGGCACGATCTCGCGTCTCATCGAGGCAAGGCCGGAGGAGCTGCGCGGCTTTCTCGAGGAGGCGGCCGGGATCTCGCTGTACCGCGAGCGCCGCCGCGAGACCGAGAGCCGGATGCGCCAGACGAACGACAACCTCGCTCGGTTGAACGACCTGCGCGAGGAGCTCGACAAGCACCTCGCGCGTCTCAAGCGCCAGGCCGCGCAGGCGGAGCGATTTACCGCCCTCAAGGCGGAGGAGCGCCGTCTTCGATCGGAGCTGCTTGCCCTGCGCTGGCAGGGCTTTGAGCGCGAGGCGGAGGCGGGGAGCGCGGCGATCGGCGCGCAGGAGGTGACGCTCGAGGCGGCCCGGTCGCGGCTGCGGGCCGTCGAGGCGAAGCTCGAGCGGGCGCGGGCCGTGCACGCCGAGGCCACGGACGGGTACAACGAGCGATACCGGGCGACCCTCGAGGTTCGGACGGAAGTGGGGCGGGCCGAGGAAGCCGTCGCCCAGCTCCGGCGCCAGCGCGGCGAGCTGCGCGAGACCCTCGCGCGCAGCGAGGAGGTGCTGGCCGAGGCCGAGCGGGAGGCGCAAGCCGACGGGGCCCGACTGGGGGAGCTCGAGGAGCGGCTCGGCGGTGAGCGCTCCCGGATGGAACGCGTCGGCGAGGAAGCGGCCGGTGCGCAGGACGGGCTCCGGGCCGCGGAGGGCGCACTGGCCGCGTTCCGGGCAGAGCACGAGGTGTTTCGAGCGCGACGCGAGGCGCATGGCCGGGAGGCGGACGCGGCCGATGCCTCGCTCGCGCACCAGCGGGCTCGGCACCGCGAGCTCGCGGCGCGGCAGGCAAGGCTGCACGCGGAGCGCGGCTCCCTCGCCGAGTCGGCCGAGGACGGAATGCTCGGCCGGGTGGTCGAGGAGCTCGAGAGTCGGCAGGAGGAAGCCCGCCGGCGGCTCCAGGTGCGCCAGCGGGAGATCGCGGAGCTCCGGAAGTGCGAAGCGGCCGAAGCCGGCGCCCTGCACGAACAGCGCGAACGGCTCGAAGCGATGTCGGGCCGTCTCGCCTCTCTCGATGCCCTCCAGCAGGCCGCCCTCGCCCGGGAGTCCGGCGAAGCCGGTGAATGGCTCGAAGCGAACGATCTTGCGGGGCAGCCGCGCCTCGCCCAGCTCATCGAGGTCGAGCCAGGCTGGGCTTACGCGGTCGAATGCGTGCTCGGGAGCCGGATCGAGGCCATTCGGGTGGACGACCCGGGCCGCTATGCGGCGGCCCTCGGCGCGCTCGACCGGGCTACGGTGTCGCTCGTGGGGGAGTCCGGCGCCGGCGCGCCCGCGCCGGCCGACGACGAGCTCGACGCCAGGGTCCGTGCCGGCCGCGAGCTGGCCGCGCCCTGGCTGGCCGGGGTCGGGACCGCCCCGACGGCCGCGGAAGCGCTCGCACGGCGTTCGGCGCTCGCGCCCCACCAGTCGCTCGTCACCCCGGATGGAACCTGGGTGGGTCCGAACTGGATCCGGGTGTTTCGGCGCCGGGACGACGAGGCCGGCCCGCTTGCCCGGGAGCGTGAGATCGGAACGCTTCGCCGGACGCTCGCCGAGGCCGAATCGCAAGCCGAAGATCGCCAGGCGGAGCTCGAGCGCATCCGGCTCGAGCTCGCCGAGGCCGAAAGCGACCGCGCGTCGCTGGAGGCGGAGTGGTCAGACGCCAACGACCGGTACGCCCGGAGTCGATCCGAGCACGCGGCCCGGGAGGCCGAGGCGCAGGCCCGGCTCCGGCGCCGGGAGGAGCTTGAGAGCGAGCTCGAGGAGATCGACCGGACGCTCGACGAGCTCGGGGCGGCGCTCGAGGAGAGCGAGGCGACGGTGCTCGCCCTGCGCGAGGCGGGTGAACGGCTCGAGTCCGAAGGTGAGGCGCTCGACAGGAGGGCCGATCGGCAGGAAGAGGAGGTGGGCGCCGCCCGGCAGTCCGCGGAAACCGCACGCCAGGCGGTGCACGAGGCCGCCCTTGGCTTAGAATCGACGACGGTCCAGGTCGCCGCCCTGCGAGAGGCGCGCCTTCGTTCGAGGGCTCGGATGGAGGCGGTGCGGGCGGACATGGGGGAGTCGCGCCGGCGCCTCGCCGGTATCGAGGAGCCCATCGTCGATGCCGAGAAGAGGCTTCGCGGGCGCCTGGAGAACCACCGGAGAGTGGAGGCGTCGCTCGCGGAAACGCGCGAGGCGGTGGAAGAACGGGAGAATGAGGTCAAGGAGCGGGAGCGCGAGCGAAGCGCCTGCGAGGCCGAGATGGGCCGCGAGCGGTCCGCTCGCGACGAGCTCCGGCTTGCATGGAACGCTGTGCTGGCCCGCCGCGATGCGGTGGCGGAGCAGCTCGCGGAGGCCGGATTCGAAGCCGGTCAGGTCGTGTCCACCCTGCCGTCCGAAGCCGATCCGGATGCCTGGCAGGAGCGTCTCGGCGGGATCGAGCGGCGCCTCGATCGCCTCGGCCCCATCAACCTCGCGGCGGTCGCCGAGTTCGAGACCGAATCCGAACGCAAGCGGTACTTCGATTCGCAGCATGCCGATCTCGCCGACGCGCTTGCGACCCTGCGGGACGCAATCCGGAAAATCGACCGTGAGACCCGCGCCCGCTTCAAGGATACGTTCGAGCGGGTCGGGCGCGGGCTCGAGGAGATCTTTCCGCGGCTCTTCGGCGGCGGGAACGCCTACCTCGAGCTTACCGGCGACGATCTGCTCGATACCGGGGTCACCGTCATGGCCCGGCCCCCGGGGAAGCGCAATGCGAGCATCCAGCTCCTGTCCGGGGGCGAAAAGGCGCTCGCGGCCATCGCGCTCGTGTTCGCCATATTCGATCTCACCCCGGCTCCGTTCTGTCTTCTCGACGAGGTGGATGCGCCTCTCGACGACGCCAACGTGGACCGGTTCGTCGATCTGGTGCGAGAGCTCTCCGAGCACGTGCAGGTCTTGCTCGTTACCCACAACAAGTCGAGCATGGAAGCCATGGGACAGCTCATCGGGGTGACCATGAACGAACCCGGCGTGTCGCGGCTGGTATCGGTGGACGTCGGCCAGGCGCTCGAGATGGTGGCGGACTGACATGGCGGAGGAGCTCCGTCCCATTCTGGCGATTCTCGGCCTGCTGGTGGTGGCCGGCGGGCTGTTCTTCTGGTTCGCGCGCCTTCGCGGCTGGCGCTTCGAGTGGTGGGACCGGTTTTTCTCTCCCGGCCGGCGGCGAGGGCCCCGGTCCGGTGCCGGGGAGCCGGCCGCCGCGCGTTCGGGTCGCGGGACGCCGGGGCGCGCCGACCGGCCCCGAGCGTCCTCGACGGCGCGTTCCGGGCAGGCCGATCCGGCCGATCCGGCCGGGCCGGCGCGTTCCGGGCCCGGCTCCAATCGCCAGACCCTGATCGATCTCGACTTCCTCCCGTTGCTGGACCCCGCTGACGCGGTTCGCGGGACGACGCTCGACCGGGAGTACGACGTGGGAGATCTCGGCTCCATCGACACGGGGGCGGGGGATGAAGTCCGGCCCGCGCGGGCCCGGGCCGCACCTTCCCCTTCCTCCGCTCGGGACGAGACCGGTCCGGCGCCAGCGTCGAGATCGGAATCGGGGCGGCGGCCGGCTTCGAGGCCGCGGCGCCCGCCCGCCGGGGAGGATTCGCGGGCGGGGTCGGGCGCGGAGGCGCCCGCGCCGCGGGGCGAGAGCCGGGAGTTGCTGGTCGTGCTCACGATCATGGCCCCGAATGGCCGCGATCTCTCCGGCCCCGTGATCCAGGAGGCGCTCGCCGCCTTCGATCTGCATCTGGACGACCACGGCATGTTCCATCACTACGGGAATCGCCGCGGCTCGCAGCTTGCGCCGGTGTTCAGCGTGGCCAACGTGCTGGATCCGGGCGTATTCGATCTTGCGGCGATGGACGAACTGTCCACCCCCGGACTCTGCCTCTTCCTGCGCCGGCCGGGGTCGCTCCCCGCGGCCGTGGCGTTCGATCTCATGCTGGACGTGGGGGCCCGCCTGTCCCGCGCCCTCGACGCCGTGCTCTGCGACGACCAGCACTGCCGGCTCACCGTCCAGGCGACCCAGGCGCTCCGCGAGCGGGTGGTCCATTTCGCGCTCCGTCACGAGCGCGCAGCTCCGGATGGCCGCTGAGCCGGAGCCGGGGGAGGTTCGCCCCCTGTCTCCCGCGGACATCCGGCGCGCGGCCGAGCTGCGCGAGACCATTGCCCACCACGACCATCTCTACCACGTGCGGGACGAACCGGAGATCACGGATGCGGACTACGACCGCCTCTTTGCGGAGCTCGCGTCCCTCGAGACCGCGCACCCCGAGCTGGCCGATCCCGATTCCCCCACCCAGCGGGTCGGCGGGGCCCCGGTCGAGGGGTTTGCCGAGGTGGTCCACGAGGTGCCCATGCTCTCCCTCGCGAACGCCTTCGACGAGTCCGGAGTCGCCGACTTCGACCGCCGGGTGCGCGAGCGGCTCGAGGTCGCGGAAGGGGAGGAGGTCGAATACGCCGCCGAGACCAAGCTCGACGGCATCGCGGTAAGCCTTCGCTACGAGGGTGGTCGGCTCGCGGTGGCCGCGACCCGGGGCGACGGGACACGGGGCGAAGACATCACCGCCAACGTGCGCACCATTCGCTCCATTCCGCTCCGGCTGGCGGGGGACGGGTATCCGGAGGGCCTCGAGGTTCGCGGCGAGGTCTACCTGCCCCTCGCCCGTTTCGAACGCCTGAATGAAGAGCAGCGCGCGCGGGGGGAGCGCGAGTTCGTGAACCCCCGCAATGCGGCGGCGGGAGGGCTGCGCCAGCTCGACCCGCGGGCGACTCGCGCCCGGCGCCTCATGTTCTTTTGCCACGGCGCGGGCGCCGCCGCCGCGGTCCCGGGCGCCGGCACCCACCGTGGCATGCTCCGGCGCCTGGACGAATGGGGTCTTCGCACCTCACCCGACGTGCGCGAAGTCCGGGGGGTCGCCGGCTGCGTGGCGTACTACCGCGAGATCGAGGTCCGGCGGGAGGCGCTCGGCTACCAGATCGACGGGGTCGTGTACAAGGTCAATCGCCTCGAGGACCAGCGCCGTCTCGGGGCGGTGGCGCGGGCCCCCCGCTGGGCGCTGGCCCACAAGTTTCCGGCCGAGGAGGCGATCACCCGGCTCCTCGGCATCGACGTCCAGGTGGGACGGACCGGTTCGCTGACCCCGGTGGCCCGGCTGGAACCGGTATTCGTGGGCGGGGTCACGGTGACCAACGCGACCCTGCACAACCAGGACGAGATCGCCCGCAAGGACGTGCGCGTGGGCGATCGGGTAGTGGTGCGACGGGCCGGTGACGTGATCCCGCAGGTCCTGCGGGCGGTGGATCCGGAGAGCCGTGCCCCGAGTGCGCCGGTATTCGAGATGCCGGCCGAATGTCCGGTCTGCGGCGCCCCCGCCGTTCGGGTGGAGGGGCAGGCTGCGACCCGGTGCACGGGGGGGCTCCAGTGCCCGGCCCAGCGCAAGGAGGCGATCCGCCACTTCGCGAGCCGGCGCGCGATGGACATCGAGGGCCTCGGCGAGAAGCTGGTCGATCAGCTCGTCGAGACCCGCCTCGCCGGCACGGACACTCGTCTCGTTGGCACGGTCGCCGATCTCTACCGCCTGGCGGAGCGGCGGGACGAGATCATGGCCCTCGAGCGAATGGGCGAGCTTTCGACCGACAACCTCCTCGCCGCCATCGAAGCCAGCCGGGGGCTCCCGCTTCCCCGTTTCCTCTACGCGCTCGGCATCCCGGAGGTCGGCGAGGCGACCGCCGCCGCGCTCGCTCGCCACTTCGGGAAGCTCTTCCGGATCCGCGAGGCGAACGAGGCGGCGCTCGCCGCAGTGCGCGATGTGGGGCCAATTGTCGCTGCCCACGTGGCGGCCTTCTTTCGGGAAGGGGCGAACCGGCAGGTTGTTGACGATCTCATGGTTGCGGCGCGCCCCGAGCCGGTTCCGGTCGAACGCCCCGATACGGGCGACGAGTCGGAGCCGCTTCCCCTCGCCGGAGAGGTCGTGGTTCTCACCGGCACCCTCCTGGCGTTGACCCGCGACGAAGCGAAAGACCGGCTCCAGGCCCTCGGCGCGAAGGTGACCGGCAGCGTGTCGAAGCGCACGACCCTCGTCGCATGCGGCGAGAACCCGGGATCGAAACGCGATCGCGCGGAAGCGCTCGGGGTCCGGACGCTGGACGAAGCGGAATTCCTCGAATTCCTCGGAGCGAGCTGACGGTCAGGGGACCTGGGCTTCGAGCGCCTCGCCGTGGAGGCCGCGGGCGTCGAGGAGCCAGAGCCAGGCGCGTGCCGCTTGTTCCGGGGTGATGAGGGCATCCGGATCCTCGGCCGGGAACGCCTTCGCCCGCATCCGGGTGCGGACCGGCCCCGGGTTGAGCGAGTTGACGCGCACCCCGCGCGCGCCGTCCAGCTCGTCGGCGAGCACCTGGTTGAGCCCCTCGATCGCGAACTTCGAAACGCTGTACCCGCCCCAGTAGGCGCGCCCGCGCCGCCCGACCCCCGAGGAGGTGAAGATGATCGAGGCGTGGCCGAGCTCGGAGGCGGTGCGCCGCATGAGCCCGACGAGCGCGCGGGTGAGCAGGAAGGGGGCGTTGACGTTCACCTGCATGAGCTCCTGCCACGCCTCGGGCGAATAGTCCTCGATGGGGCCGAGCGCCCCGAGCAGGGCGGCGTTGTGCACGAGCCCGTCGAGCCGGCCGAACTCGGTCTCGACCCGGCCCGCGAGCGCCTCGTAGTCGGGCGGCATCGCCCCGCAGAGGTCCATGGGATAGATGGCGGGTTCCGGGTCGCCCGCGGACCGGATCGTGTCGTAGACCCGTTCGAGCTTCTCGACGGTACGCCCGAGCAGCACCACGGTGGCGGCATGGGCCGCGCACGCGCAGGCGATGGCCCGCCCGATTCCGTCGCCCGCCCCGGTGACGAGGATCACGCGGCGCGCAAGGAGGTCCGGTTCGGGGCGGAAGTCGGCAAAGCGGGGATCGAGTCGCACCGGAATCTACCTCCGTGGCTGGCGATGCGCTTGCCGATCATTGCCGCAATCGGACCCGTCCGGGCCACCCGCGAGATGGCTTGCCGGAAGAAGTCTCGATTGGAACGGCGATTCTCGTCCACCGATCGGGATCGGCGGCCGGCCGGGTCGGAGCCGGTAGTCGATCGGACGGCCGCGCAGGTCTGTTCGTTGGTTGCATGCAGGATTTGTCGGTCCGTGCCCGTGGGGTTTCATGGCGCCGCGGGCCGGCGGTACCAGGCGAGGTAGTTCACGTCGGGTCTCCCGCCGAGGCGGGAGCGGCCGGTGAAGGGGCCGTAGCGCATCCCCACGGTCTCGGCGAGGTCGAGACCCGCCGTGCGCGCCGCTCGATCGAGCTCGGAGGGTCGGAGAAAGCGGCCGTAGTCGTGGGTGCCGCGCGGCAGCAGGCGCGCGATGCGCTCGGCGCCCACGACCGCGAAGAGCCACGCCTTGGGCGTGCGGCTGATGGTCGAGAAGAACACGTGGCCGCCGGGGCGCGCAAGGGCGGCGCACGCGACGACGAGGGACGCCGGATCCGGTACGTGCTCGAGAAGCTCGAGACAGGTCACGACGTCGAACCCGCCCGGCTCCCTCGCGGCGAGCTCCTCGGCCGTGAGCCGTTCGTAGGCCACTGCCGCACCGCTCTGCGCGGCATGCCGGAGGGCGACCTCGATCGCGGTCTCCCCCGCGTCGATGCCGGTGACCCGCGCCCCGCGAAGCTGCATCGCTTCCGCAAGGAGCCCTCCGCCGCAGCCGACGTCGAGCACGGTGCGGCCCCGCAGGCCGGCGCGATCATCGATGAAGTCGAGCCGCACCGGGTTGATGTCGTGCAGGGGGCGGAACGCTCCCAGCGGATCCCACCAGCGCGCCGCGAGCCGCTCGAAGCGTTCGACTTCCCCGGGGTCGAGGTTCGCCCCCGTGCCCGCCTCGCCGGCCGCGCTCCTCACCGTATCCGTGCCTGCCATTCCCGGGCCTCGCGCACCGCTTGCGACGCATCGAGGGTCTCGACGACGCCGTTGCGGACCACCCGGCGGCCGGCCACCCACACCTCGCGCACATGGGCCCGGGTGGCGGCGTACACGATCTGCGAGACGGGGTTGTAGACCGGCTGCGTGTCCGGCCCGCGGAGATCGACGGCCGCGGCGTCCGCCGACTTGCCGGGCTCGAGGGACCCGATCCGGTCGCCGAGCCCGAGGCTCCGCGCCCCGCCGAGGGTCGCCATGCGGAGCATCTGCTCGGCGGGGTTCGCCGTCGCGTCCCCCGCCTCGAGCTTGCCGAGAAGGGCGGCGGTGCGCATCTCTCCCAGCATGTCGAGGTCGTTGTTGCTGGCCGCGCCGTCCGTTCCGAGGGCGACGTTCACCCCGGCCGCGGCGAGGCGGGGCACCGGGCAGACGCCGCTCGCGAGCTTGAGGTTCGATTCCGGACAGTGCAGCACCGAGGCGCCGCGATCGGCCAGCTCCTCGATCTCGCCCGGGAGAAGCTTCGTCATGTGGACGGCGGCGAGCCGCGAATTGACGAGGCCGAGCCGCGAGAGGCGGGCGAAGGGGCGTTCCCCGGTTTCCCGCATCGCCTCCTCGATCTCGCGCGGCGTCTCGTGCAGGTGTACGTGCACCGGGGCGTCGAGCCGTTCGGAAAGCTCGCGGACCCGCTCGAACGCCTCGTCCCCCACCGTGTATGGCGCGTGCGGTGCGAGCGCGGTGGCGATTCGTTCATCGCCGCGGAACGCTTCGTGCACCTCGAGTCCCCGGGAGAAGTACGACGCTCGATCCCGGGCCCACGCGGTCGGGACCTCGAGGATGATGAGGCCGAGCACGGCCCGGATCCCCGCTTCGCGAGCGACCTCTCCCACCACATCCGGAAAGAAGTACATGTCATTGAAGCATGTGGTGCCGCCGCCCAGCATCTCGGCCACGGCGAGGCGCGTCCCGGCGCGAACGAACGCTTCGTCCACGAAGCGGGCCTCGGCCGGCCAGATGTGCTCCGCGAGCCAGACGTCCAGCGGCAGATCGTCGGCGAGGCCCCGGAACAGGGTCATCGCGGCGTGGGTGTGGGCGTTGACGAATCCGGGAACCAGCGCGTGCCCGTCGAGATGCACGCGCTCGCGGGGGGAGAACTTCGCGTCGATCTCGGCCGCGGGGCCGAGCGCGGTGATGGATCCGTCGCGCACGGCGAGCGCGTGTCCTTCGAGGACGCACCCGGCCGGCTCGACCGGGACGATCCACGAAGCGCTCAATACGAGATCCGCCGGCTTCGCGTTGCTCATGGGGAGAATTCTAGCCCGGCGGCGCGGTGGCTTCGCGGCATCGCGGGTCGCGCGTGACGAGGATGGGGGAGATGCCGAGGCGGCGCGGCGGGACGGATACAATACGCGGTTCGAATGCACCGGTCAGGGAGCGCGCGGACGGTGGGAACCTCGAACCGCGCCCGCATGGAGACAGTGATGTCGGAAACGAAGCGATGACGCGCTCCGGCGAGCACCCCCGGATCACCTTCCAGGGGGAGCTCGGGGCGTACTCGCACGCGGCCTGCCGCGAAGCACGGCCGGAGCTCGACCCTCTCCCGTGCCCCACCTTCGAGGAGGCGTTCGAGGTCGTCGAATCGGGAGGCGCATCGTGCGCCATGATCCCCATCGACAACTCGCTCGGGGGGCGGGTCGCGCTCGTCCACACCCTCCTCAGGGACTCGAGCCTTCACATCGTCGCGGAGCACTTCCACCGGGTCCGCCACTGCCTGCTCTGCCTCCCCGGGGCCGACCCGGGGGCGCTCCGGCGGGTCAGGAGTCATCCCCACGCCCTCCTCCAGTGCCGCGGGCGGATCCGGGAGCTCGATCTCGAAGCGGTCGAGAGCTTCGATACGGCCGGTGCGGCACGCGAGATCGTCGAGGAGGGCGACCCCGCGGTCGCCGCCATCGCATCGAGGATCGCGGGCGAGACGCACGGGCTCGACGTGGTGCTTGAGGGCTTCGAGGACCATGCGAACAACGTGACCCGCTTCGTGGTCATGTCGCGGGAGCCGGTGGAGATCGATCCCGGAGCGGGACCGTGCATCACCGCGTACGTCTTCGAGGTGAAGAGCGTTCCCGCCGCGCTCTACAAGGGGCTCGGGGGCTTTGCGACGAACGGCGTCAATCTGTCGAAGATCGAGAGCTATCTCGATGCGAGCTTCTCCGTGGCGGAGTTCTACATCGAGTTCGAAGGGCATCCCGACAGCCCCGGCGCCCGCAACGCGATCGAGGAGCTGGGATTTTTCTCGTCCACCCTCAACTGGCTGGGAACCTGGCCGGTGGACCCCTTTCGGCGGGGCGCAAACGGGTCGCGAGTGATAGAACGAGTGATAGAATAAGCCGCGCTGCGAGTGGTGATTCTTTCCACCCAATCCGTCGCTTCCCGAGCTCGAGCCCGCGGCGCCGGGCACGAGGACCATGGCTGACTTCGCCCAGGAAATCCGTCACGTAAACATCGAGGAGGAGCTCCGGCAGTCCTACCTCGACTATGCGATGAGCGTCATCGTGGGGCGTGCCCTGCCGGACGTGCGGGACGGATTGAAGCCGGTGCACCGGCGCGTTCTCTACGCGATGAACGTGCTCGGGAACGACTGGAACCGGGCGTACAAGAAATCCGCCCGCGTCGTCGGCGACGTGATCGGCAAGTACCACCCGCACGGCGAGACCGCGGTCTACGACGCGATCGTCCGCATGGCCCAGCGGTTCTCCATGCGCGAGATGCTGGTCGACGGCCAGGGCAACTTCGGCTCCGTGGACGGCGATTCGCCGGCCGCGATGCGCTATACCGAGATCCGGATGTCCCGCATCGCCCACGAGCTGCTGGCGGACCTCGACAAGGAGACGGTCGACTTCGTTCCCAACTACGACGGCTCCGAACGCGAGCCGGTGGTGCTGCCGACCCGCCTCCCCAACCTGCTCGTGAACGGCTCGGCCGGGATCGCGGTGGGGATGGCGACCAACGTGCCGCCTCACAATGTCCACGAGGTCCTCGACGCCTGCATCGCGTACCTGGACGATCCGGATATCGGCATCGACGGGCTCATGGTCCACCTGCCCGGCCCCGACTTCCCGACCGGCGCGACCATCAACGGCGCGGATGGAATCCGCGAGGCGTACCACACCGGGCGCGGGCGCATCTACCTCCGGGCGGCGGCCCATGTCGAGGAGGGGGAGGGGAACGAGCGGGACCGCGTGGTGTTCACCGAGATCCCCTTCCAGGTCAACAAGGCGAGGCTCATCGAGAAGATCGCCGAGCTCGTCCGCGCCCGCAAGATCGAAGGCATCGCCGAGCTTCGCGACGAGTCCGACAAGGACGGGATCCGGGTCGTGGCCGAGGTGCGCCGGGATGCGGTGCCCGAGGTGCTCCTGAACCGGCTCTATCGGCACACACAGCTCGAGACGGTGTTCGGGATCAACATGGTGGCGCTCGTCGACGGGCGGCCGCGCACCCTCGATCTGAAGCAGATCATCCGGGGCTTCGTCCGCCACCGGCGCGAGGTGGTGACCCGCCGCACGATCTTCGAACTCAAGCGCGCGCGCGGACGGGCGCACGTCCTGGAGGGCCTCGCGGTGGCCCTCGCGAACATCGACCCGGTGATCGCGCTGATTCGCGCCTCGGCGAGCCCGGCCGAGGCCCGCGAGCGGCTGACGGCCCGGCTCTGGGACCCGGGGGTGGTCGTCGCACTGCTCGAGGACGGCGCCGAGCTCACCCGGCCCGACGACGAGGAGGGCTTCGGGATCGAGCCGGTGTCCGGCGGGCCGGATGCCTACCGTCTCTCCGCGACCCAGGCCCAGGCCATTCTCGACATGCGGCTCAACCGTCTGACCGGTCTCGAGCAGGACAAGATCGTCAATGAATACAAAGATCTCTTAGAACGCATCAGGCGTCTCCTCGAGATCCTGGAGGATCCCGACCGGTTGCTCTCGGTGATCCGCGACGAGCTCGTGGACATCCGGACCCGGTTCGCGACCGATCCTCGCCGGACCGTCATCGAATCCTCGTTCCGGGGTTTCGACCGAGAGGATCTCGTCACTCCGGAGGACGTGGCGGTGACCCTGTCCTACGCCGGCTACGTCAAGGCCCGTCCCCTCGGCGAGTACCGGGCGCAGCGGCGCGGGGGACGGGGACGCACGGCGACCCGGACGAAGCAGGAGGACTTCGTCGACCGCCTGTTCATCGCCCACACCCACGACACCCTGCTCTGCTTTTCCGACCGCGGCCTCGCCTACTGGCTCAAGGTCTACGAGATCCCGCGCGCGAGTGCGGCCTCGCGCGGCACGCCGATCGTCAATCTCCTGCCGCTCGCGGAAGGCGAGCGCATCAGCGCGGTTCTCCCGGTGCGCGATTTCGGTCAGGGCGGCTACGTGGTCATGGCGACGCGGGGGGGAATCGTCAAGAAGACCGCGCTCACCGCGTTCTCGCGCCCGCGAAGCGCGGGGATCATCGCGGTGCACCTCGATGCCGGCGATTCCCTCGCCGGCGCCGTGCTCACCGACGGCGAGCGCGACATCATGCTGTTCTCGAGCGGGGGCAAGGCGATCCGGTTCCGGGAACACGACGTTCGCGCCATGGGCCGCACGTCGCGCGGGGTGCGCGGCATGCACCTCGGGAACAAGGAACAGGTCATCTCGCTCATCGTGGCCGGTCCCGGGCAGGTGCTGTCGGTCACCGCGAACGGTTTCGGAAAGCGGACCCCCGTCGAGGACTTCCGGCCCCAGCACCGCGGCGGGAAGGGTCTCATTGCGATCAAGACCTCGACACGCAACGGCGGCGTCGTGGGGGCGTTGCTCGTCGAGGAAGGGGACGACGTCATGCTGATCTCCGATGGCGGCATCCTGGTGCGCACCGGGGTCGAGAAGATCAGCGTCGTCGGCCGCAACACGCAGGGAGTCCGGGTCATCCGCCTTGACTCCGACCGCCGGCTGGTCAGCCTCGACCGGGCCGTGGAGGTCAACGGGGACGGAGGGGGCGAGGAAGGCGCCGGCGAAGGCGCCGGCGAAGGCGAAGGCGACGCAGATGCGCCGGCCGAGACCGGGGACTGAGGACATGGACGGAATCGTCAACTTCAGCGCGGGGCCCTCCGCGCTGCCCGCGCCGGTCGTCGACCGGATCGGCGAAGAGTTTCCCGACTGGAACGGTACCGGCGCTTCCGTGGTCGAGCAGAGCCACCGCGCCGGACCCTTCATGGAGCTCGCGGCCGGGCTCGAGGCGCGCCTTCGCCGGCTGCTGGAGATCCGTGAGACCCATCGCGTGCTGTTCCTCCAGGGCGGCGCGCAGATGCAGTTCGCGGCGGTGCCGCTCAATCTCGCCGGAGAAGGGGGGACGGCGAGCTACGTCGACACCGGCGCCTGGTCGGCGCGCGCCGTCGCGGAGGCGCGGCAGTTCTGCCGGGTGCGGATGGCCGCGTCCTCGCAGGAGGGCGGCTACCGGTACATACCGCCCCGCGGAGAGTGGGAAGTCGCGCCCGACTCGGCCTACCTGCACTACGTCGCGAACGAGACCATTGCCGGGGTCGAGTTCAGCGACGTCCCGGATTCGGGCGCAGTGCCGCTGGTCTGCGACATGTCCTCGAACATCCTGTCGCGTCCGGTCGACGTCGGACGCTTCGGGGTCATCTACGCCGGTGCGCAGAAGAACATGGGGGTCTCGGGCCTCACCGTCGTCATCGTGCGAGAGGACCTGCTCGACCGCGCGCACCCCCTCACCCCCACCGTCATCCGCTACGCCGCGCAGGCCGCCTCCGGGTCCATGGCCAATACGCCGTGCACGTTCGCGTGGTACGTCGCGTCCCTGGTGCTCGAGTGGATCGAGGGCGAGGGCGGGCTCGCGGCCATGGCCGAGCGGAACGCGCGCAAGGCCGGGCGCCTCTATCGGGCGATCGACGCGTCGGACTTCTACACGAACCGGATCGATCTCCGGTCCCGCTCCCGGATGAACGTCTCGTTCGAGCTTGCCGACGAGGCGCTCGACCCCGCCTTCCTCGAAGCGGCCGCGCAGGCGGGGTTCATCGGACTCAAGGGCCATCGTTCTCTCGGCGGCATGCGGGCGAGCATCTACAACGCGATGCCGGAACAGGGAATCGAGCGGCTGGTGGCGTTCCTCGAGGATTTCGAGGGTCGTCGCGGCTGATGTTCCGGATCCGGGTGCTCGACGACATCGCGCAGGCGGGGCTCGATCGCTTCCCGCCGGACCGCTATCGGACCGGGCCGGAGATCGAAATGCCGGACGCGATTCTCCTCCGCTCGGCGGATCTCCGTGCGGCCCCGCTCCCGGACAGCGTGCAGGCGGTGGCCCGGGCCGGGGTCGGGGTCAACAACATACCGGTCGAGCGCCTCAGCGAGGCCGGGGTGCCCGTATTCAATACGCCCGGCGCAAATGCGAACGCGGTCAAGGAGCTGGTCCTCGCCGGGCTGCTCATGGCGGCGCGCAACGTGCTGCCGGCGCTTCGCTTCGTGCACGGACTCGACGTGGAGGGCGAAGCCCTGGAACGGGCCGTGGAGGAGGGGAAGCGGCGTTTCGACGGCTTCGAGCTGCCGGGAAGGGTGCTCGGGGTGATCGGTCTCGGCGCGGTCGGGGTCCGGGTCGCGAACGCCGCCCGGGCGCTCGGAATGGAGGTCATCGGCTACGACCCGCAGCTCACGCTCATCCGGGCCTGGGAGCTCTCGTCGGAGGTTCGGCCGGCCGACTCACTCGAGGATCTCCTCGGCCGAGCCGACGCGGTGAGCCTGCACGTACCGCTCGTCGAAGCGACCCGCAACCTCGTGAGTGCCGAGCGAATGCGTCGGTTCCGGGGGCCGGCCGTCCTCCTCAACTTCTCGCGGGCCGAGGTCGTGGACGAGGAGGCGGTGCGGGACGGGCTCGACTCGGGAAGGATCCTCGCCTACGTGACCGACTTTCCCTCGCCGGGGTTCCGGGGCGACAACCGTGCGATCCAGCTTCCCCATCTCGGAGCGTCCACGCGCGAAGCCCGCGAGAACTGCGCGGTCATGGCCGCCGAGCGGTTGCGGGGGTTTCTCGAGGACGGAAACGTGGAGGGCTCGGTCAATTTTCCCGATGCCGCGATGCCGCGGAACGGAGAGGCCCGGCTCGCCATCGCCAACCGGAACGTTCCGAACGTGCTGAGCCGGATCTCGAGCGCGCTGGGGGATGCGGGCCACAACATCGTCGACATGCTGAACAAGTCTCGCGACACGATCGCCTATACCCTCGTGGACGTTGAGCGGCCCATCGAGCCGGAGGTGCTCGAGCGGATCGCCGCCACCCCGGGCATCCTCTCGTTCAGGGTGATCGCAATGGAGCCAGGATCGGGACCGGCCGCGTGATCGAGCGCCTGTGCGTCGTCGGGGTCGGGCTGATCGGCGGGTCCCTCGCCCGCGCGCTGCGGCGCGCGGGTGCGGTCGGCGAGGTGGTGGGGACGAGCCGGCGCGAAGCGCACCTTCGCCGTGCGCGGGAGCTCGGGGTCGTCGACCGCTACTGCCTCGACCCGGCCGAAGCGGCCCGTGGGGCGGACATGGTCGTGGTATGCACCCCGATGGGAGCGATGGAGGACGTCTTCCGCGCCCTTCACCCCGGACTCGACCCCCGTGCGGCGCTCACCGATGCGGGAAGCGTCAAGCAGACCGTGTTTCGGGCCGCCCGTGCCGCATTCGGCCGCATTCCGCCGTGTCTCGTCCCCGCCCATCCCATCGCGGGCACGGAGCACAGCGGGGTCGATGCCTCCTTCGCGAGCCTCTTCGACGGGCGCCGGGTGATCCTCACGCCGGGAGATGCGACGGACCCCGCGGCGGTGGACCGGGTGGAAGCGATGTGGCGCGCGGCGGGAGCCGAGACGGATCGGATGGATGCGGCCCGGCACGACGAGATCCTCGCCTCCGTCAGCCATCTTCCCCACCTGCTCGCCTATGTCCTGGTGGACCTCGTCGCCGCCGGTCCGGGCGACTGCTTCCGGTATGCGGCGGGCGGATTTCGAGACTTCAGCCGCATCGCATCCTCCGATCCGGTGATGTGGCGCGACATCTGCCTCGAGAATCGGGAGGCGATTGCGGAGCGGCTCGATGCGTTCGGAGATCGGATCACGGACCTTGCCGGGATGGTTCGCCGGGGGGAAGGCGGCGCTCTCTTCGATCGCTTCGCCCGGGCCAAGGGCGCGCGCGACGCCTACCTGGAGGGACCGGAACGGCGAACCCGGCCGGCGGGCCGGTCGAAATGAGCCGGCCGCTCCACTGGGTCGTTCCGCCGGCCCGCGCGTTCGAGGGAGAGGTGCGCGTGCCCGGCGACAAGTCCGTCTCTCACCGGGCGGTGATGCTGGGCTCGATCGCGAACGGCGATACCGAGGTAAGCGGCTTTCTCGAGGCCGAGGATACCCGCGCCACGTTGCGCGCGGTCCTTGCCCTCGGGATCGCCGTCGAATCGGACGGCGCGGGGTCGCTCCGGATCCACGGAGCGGGCCGGAACGGGCTCGAACGCCCGGCCGCTCCCCTCGATCTCGGGAACTCGGGAACGGGCCTTCGTCTGCTCGCCGGCCTGCTCGCCGGCCAGTCGTTCGACTCCACCCTCGTCGGGGACGAATCGCTTTCGCGACGCCCCATGCGTCGGATCGCCGAGCCGCTGGTCCGGATGGGGGCACGAGTCGCGACCGCCCCCGGCGGCACGCCGCCGCTCGCGGTGCGGGGCGGCCGGCTCGCCGGAATCGATCACCGCCTGGAGGTGCCGAGCGCGCAGGTGAAGTCCTGCCTGCTGCTCGCGGGACTCTACGCCCGCGGGCGCACCCGGATCGAGGAGACGGCTCCCACCCGGGACCACACCGAACGGATGCTGGCCGGTTTCGGATACGAGGTGGAGCGGTCGCGGGGGGAAGCCGCCGTCGTCGGCGGCGGCGAACTGGTCGGACAATCCGTTTCGGTGCCCGGAGACCTGTCCTCCGCCGCCTTCTTCCTGGTCGGAGCCTGCATTGCCCGGCGAGGCCGGATCCGGATCCCGGGCGTGGGCGTCAACCCCACGCGCGACGGCGTGCTTCGGATCCTCCGGCGCATGGGGGCGAGCATCGCGCTCGAGAACCGCCGCGATTCCGGCGGCGAGCCGGTCGCGGACCTCGTCGCCGGCGCGAGCCGGTTGCGGGGAGTCGAGATCGACGGCGATCTCGTGGCGCTCGGTATCGACGAGATCCCCGTGCTGCTCCTTGCCGCGGCCTGCGCCGAGGGTGTCACGGTGCTTCGCGGCGCCGGGGAGCTTCGGGTCAAGGAGAGCGATCGACTTGCGGCCATGGAAGAAGGGCTTCTGCGTCTCGGGGTACCGGTAGAGGCGTGCCCGGACGGCATGGTCGTGCACGGACGCAAGGCTCCCTTGCGCGCCGCGCGGGTCGCGAGCCGGGGCGACCACCGGATCGCCATGACTTTCGCCCTCGCCGGCCTCGGTGCGGACGGACCGGTCGAGATCGAGGATTGCGCGAACGTCGCGACCTCGTTCCCGGAGTTCACGGCCGCGATCCGGACCGCGGGGATCGAGGTCCAGGAGCGAAGGTGACGGCACCCGTCATCTGCATCGACGGTCCCAACGCATCGGGCAAGGGCGCGGTCAGCCGGGCGATTGCCGAACATCTCGACTGGCATCGGCTCGACAGCGGCGTGCTTTATCGGGCGCTCGGCCTCGCCGCGGCCCGTCGGTCCCTCGCGCCGACCGACGCCGCCCGCCTCGCGGTCCTTGCGGCCGATCTCGACCTTGAGCTTCGCGGCGATTGCATCCTGCTCGAAGGCAAGGACGTGACCCGAGAGCTCGGCACCGAGGAAGCAGGCGCCGGGGCGTCGCGAATCGCGGTGCTGGCGCCGGTTCGCGACGCGCTGCTCGCGCGCCAGCGCGGATTTCGGCGCCCTCCCGGGCTGGTGGCGGACGGGCGCGACATGGGGACGGTGGTATTTCCCGACGCGACGTGGAAGGTATTTCTGACCGCGAGCCCCGAAGTGCGCGCTCGGCGGCGATATAACCAGTTGAGACATCAAGGAATGAATGTTAGCCTCGCGGACCTTTTCGAGGTGATCCGGGAACGCGACGAGCGTGACCGGATGCGGGAGACGGCGCCGTTGCGGCCTGCGGAGGGCGCGTTGTGTCTCGATACCACCAATCTCGGGGTGGACGAGACACTGGAGCGCGTCATGGAACATGTTCGGACGACCGGCCGGTGGTTGCCGCCGGGCGAAACCGGTGGATCGGGTGGCGGCTGCCCCCGACAAGCACCTAGTGGGGATACATGAGCGAATCGGAACAGAGTTTTGCCGCGATGTTGGAAGAGAGTCTGGCCGGGCAGCAGATGCGGCCGGGCTCGCTCCTGACCGGCCGGGTCGTCGAAGTCGGTCCCGATGTCGTGATGGTGAGTGCCGGCCTGAAGTCGGATTCCGCCATCCCCTCGAGCCAGTTCCGGGACGAGACCGGCGCGTTGACGGTCGCGGTCGGCGACGAGGTGGAAGTCGCCCTCGATGCGGTGGAGGACGGGTTCGGCGAGACACGTCTCTCCCGCGAGAAGGCGAAGCGGGCCCAGGCATGGCGCCGCCTCGAGAACGCATTCGAGGGCAGCGACAACGTGAGCGGGGTCATCAGCGGCAAGGTCAAGGGCGGATTCACGGTCGACATCGACGAAATCCGCGCCTTCCTGCCCGGCTCCCTGGTCGATGTCCGCCCGGTTCGCGATACCTCCTACCTTGAAGGCAAGCCGCTCGAGTTCAAGGTCATCAAGCTGGATCCGAGACGCAACAATGTCGTGGTGTCGCGCCGCGCGGTGGTCGAGATCGAGAATTCCGCGGAACGCGAGGCGCTGCTCGAGCGACTCGACGAGGGCGCGGTCATGAACGGCGTGGTGAAGAACCTCACCGACTACGGTGCGTTCGTCGACCTCGGCGGGATCGACGGCCTGCTGCACATCACCGACATGGCCTGGCGCCGGGTTCGCCACCCGACCGAGGTGGTCAACGTCGGCGACGAGGTCGAGGTCAAGGTCCTCAAGTACGACCGGGAACGCAACCGGGTGTCGCTGGGGCTGAAGCAGCTTGGCGAGGATCCCTGGGTGAGCATCGCCCAGCGCTATCCGGAAGGCAGCCGCATCGCGGGACGGGTGACCAACATCGCCGATTTCGGGGCGTTCGTCGAGATCGAGGAAGGAGTCGAAGGTCTCGTGCACGTATCGGAAATGGACTGGACGAACCGCAACATTCATCCTTCGCGGGTGGTTCAGATCGGCGACGAGACGCAGGTGATGATCCTCGACGTCGACGAGGAGCGACGGCGCATCTCGCTCGGCATCAAGCAGTGCATGCCGAACCCCTGGGAGGAGTTTGCGCTGACCTGTGCCAAGGGAGACCGGGTGGCTGGCCGGATCAAGTCGATCACCGATTTCGGAATGTTCATCGGGCTCGACGGGGGTATCGACGGCCTCGTGCATGTCTCCGATCTCTCGTGGAACGAGGACGGAGAGATCCTGTTGCGCAACCACCGAAAGGGAGAGGAGATCGAGACCGTGGTGCTGGCGGTCGACGCGGAGCGCGAGCGCATTTCGCTCGGCATCAAGCAGCTCGACCGCGACCCGTTCTCGTCCTGGCTCAACGAGCATCCACGGGGTTCCATCCTGACCGCAACGATAGCCGAGGTGGAACAGCGGGGGGCCCGGGTCGATCTCGCCGAAGGGGTCGAGGGGTACATTCGGGCGAGCGAGATTTCCCGGGAACGGGTGGAGGATGCCCGCACCGTTCTGCGGGCCGGGGAAACGGTGGAGGTCAAGGTCACCGCCGTCGACCGCCGTCGCCGCGGAATCTCGCTTTCCATTCGCGAACGCGAGATCGCCGAGGAGGCGACCGCGATGGAGCAGTACGCCAGCAACATCGAAGACGCCCCGGCTACCATAGGGGACCTCGTCAAGGAACAAATGGACCGCAGCTAGCGTTCCGTCACGGTGACGGCCCGCAACCGAAGACCGGTTTGCCGCACACTTCGAGTGACCTCGCCCGTGCAGCCTGAGGGGCCGGAATCACCGTGCCGGTGCACAAGCGCCAAGTTCGGGAGCTTGCCGTGACAAAGTCGGAACTGATCGATCGTCTGGCCGCCAGGCTGGCGCATCTCACCCACCGCGACGTCGAGCTGGCGGTGCGGTCGATGCTGGAGCTGATGAGCCGCAGCCTTGCCGAAGGGGAACGGATCGAGGTGCGCGGCTTCGGGAGCTTCTCGCTCCGGTTCCGGCCGGGCCGCATGGGCCGCAACCCCCGGACCGGGGCCGCGGTGTCCCTGCCCGACAAGCACGTGGTCCATTTCAAGCCCGGCCGGGCGCTCCGCGAGCGTGTCGACCGCAGCGCGGCGCACCCCTCTTCCACGGACGGATGACGGGCCCCGTTTCCTCCGCGAGATGATGTTCGAACTGCTCTGGCTGCTGCTTCCGGTAGCGGCCGCGTCGGGATGGTACGCCGCCCGGCGCTCCGAGGAGAGGGGCCGCCGTCGTCTGACCCCGGACTATTTCCGGGGGCTCCACTACCTGCTGAACGATCAGCCGGACCGGGCGATCGAGGTCTTCATCAAGGTCCTGGAGATCGACGAGGAGACGGCGGAGACCCAGCTTGCGCTCGGCAACCTGTACCGGCGGCGGGGGGAGGTCGACCGTGCGATACGGCTTCATCAGAACCTCGTTGCGCGTCCCGCGCTGACCGACGATCTGCGGCTGGAGGCGCACCTGGAGCTGGCCCAGGACTACCTCAGCGCGGGAGTGCTCGATCGGGCCGAGGACATCTATCGCGACCTGGTGGGAGCGAAGGCCCACCGCGTGCAGGCGCTGCGCAATCTGCTCGAAATCTACGAGCAGGAGAAGGACTGGGAGCAGGCCCGGAGCACCGCGGCGGAGCTTGCCGACGCGACGGGAACCGAACAGGGCGCGGTCATTTCACAGTATCTTTGCGAAGGCGCTCTGCAGGTTCTCACGCTGGGGGGCAAGGACGAGGCCCTGGCTCTCCTGCGGGCCGCCCGCGAGGCGCATCCGGCCTGCGCGCGGGCGAGCCTGCACGAAGGCGACATTCTGACCTCGCGCGGGAGCTTCGACCTGGCCCTCGCCGCGTATCGCCGGATCGAGGATCAGGACGCCGACTACCTTCCCGAGGTCATCGGCCGGATCCAGAAGTGCTTCGAGTCACTCGGCCGGCGAGATGCGGCGCACGGATATCTCGAGCGGGTTCTGGAGCGCTACGGTGGAATGACCGTGATGCTCGCTCTGGCGGAAATGATCCGCGAGGAGGGCGGAAACTCTTCCGCGATCCATTTCATGCTCGAAGCGCTGGCGAAGCGCCCCACCGTGCGCGGCTTCGATCGGCTGCTCGATTTCGCTTCCGATTCCAGGTCGGCGGCAGTGCCGGACCACCTCGATGTGATGAAGGGACTGCTGGCGCAGTTGATGAACGATCGCCCGGTCTACCAGTGCCGGCATTGCGGATTCGCCGGGCGCTCCCTGCATTGGCAGTGTCCCGGCTGCAAACACTGGAATACCGTCCGCCCCGTCCGCGGGGTGGTGGGAGAATAGGAGAAACTTGATGGGAATGAACCGATACAGCGCCCGAATCACCCAGCCCCGGTCCCAGGGCGCCTCGCAGGCGATGCTCTACGCAACCGGCCTCACCGAGGCCGACATGGACAAGCCCCAGGTCGGGATCGCGAGCGTCTGGTACGAGGGCAACAGTTGCAACATGCATCTTCTTGATCTCGCTGAGAAAGTGAAGGAAGGCGTGGAAGCTGCGGGTCTCATTGGGTTTCGGTTCAACACGGTGGGGGTGAGCGACGGAATTTCGATGGGTACGCGGGGCATGAGCTATTCTCTGCAGTCGCGCGACCTCATCGCCGATTCCATCGAGACGGTGACCTGCGGGCAGTGGTACGACGCCAACATCTCCATTCCGGGCTGCGACAAGAACATGCCGGGAGTGATGATGGCGATCGGGCGGATGAACCGGCCCGCCCTGATGGTCTACGGGGGCACGATCAGGGCGGGGCGGATCTCGGGCGACACGCCGATCGATATCGTGAACGCGTTCCAGTCCTACGGCCAGTATCTGGCGGGGAGCATCGACGAGTCCGAGCGCTTCGAGATCGTGCGCAACGCCTGTCCGGGGGCCGGGGCCTGCGGGGGGATGTACACCGCCAACACGATGGCCTCGGCGATCGAGGCGATGGGCATGTCGCTCCCCTACAGCTCCTCGGTTCCCGCCGTCGATCCCGCGAAGCTCGATGAATGCGTCCGGGTCGGCGCCGCGGTCCGGAACCTGCTCGAACGGGATCTCAAGCCCCGCGACATCATGACTCGGGAGGCGTTCGAGAACGCGATGGTGGTGGTCATGGCCCTCGGCGGGTCGACCAATGCGGTGCTCCACCTCATCGCGATGGCCCGGGCGGTGGAGGTGCCGCTCTCGGTCGACGACTTCCAGGCGGTGAGCGATCGGATCCCGTTCATCGCCGATCTCAAGCCGAGCGGCCAATACGTGATGGAGGACCTGCATCGCATCGGAGGTACCCCGGCGGTCATGAAGTACCTGCTGGAGGAGGGACTTGTCACCGGTGACTGCATGACGGTCACCGGGCGTACGGTGGCGGAGAACCTCGCTGCTTGCGCGGGCCTCGCCGAGGAGCAGCCGATCATTCGCCCGCTCGACAACCCCATCAATCCGCGCGGGCACATCCGGATCCTCCGGGGAAACCTTGCTCCCGGCAGCGCGGTGGCCAAGATCACCGGCAAGGAAGGCCAGCGTTTCTCGGGTCCCGCCCGGGTCTTCGATTCCGAGGAGGAAATGCTGGCCGCGCTCGAAGAAGGCCGGATCGGCAAGGGCGACGTGATCGTGATCCGGTTCGAGGGACCCAAGGGGGGACCCGGGATGCCGGAGATGCTGACCCCGACTTCGGCCATCATGGGCGCGGGGCTCGGTTCCGACGTCGCCCTCATTACCGATGGCCGCTTTTCCGGCGGCTCGCACGGATTCATCATCGGCCATGTCGTCCCGGAAGCCCAGGAAGGGGGACCGATCGCCTTCGTCGAGGACGGTGACCTGATCACGATCGACGCGTTGGAGAGCCGTCTCGAGGTCGACGTGAGCGACGAGGAGCTCCAGCGGCGGCGGGCCGCGTGGTCCATGCCGTCGTACAAGGTCTCGCAGGGTACCCTGTTCAAGTACATCAAGACCGTGGAGGACGCGTCGCAAGGGTGCGTTACCGACGGTTGAGCCCGGCCAGCCGCGGGCGGCGCTGATCCGGGGGAGCTGACCCATGCGGGTGGTCATGGTCGGCGCCGGCTACGTCGGGCTCGTGTCCGGCGCGTGTTTCGCCGAGTTCGGAGCGGACGTGACGTGCGTGGACATCGATCAGGACCGCATCGACCGGCTCCGGGCGGGGGGGATCCCCATCTACGAGCCGGGGCTCGAGGAGCTTGTGGGACGCAACGCCGCCGCCGGCCGGCTCCGGTTCACGACGGGCCCGGGGCCCGAGGTCGAGGCGGCGGATCTGGTGTTCATCGCGGTCGGCACCCCGGCGCGGCGCGGCGACGGACACGCCGATCTCCGCCATGTGTACGAGGCGGCGACCACCCTCGCACCCCATCTCCGTGACTACACGGCGATCGTGACGAAGTCCACGGTCCCCGTCGGAACGGCCCGCGAGGTCCGGCGGCTGGTGAGAGATGCCTGCCCCGAAGCCGACTTCGACGTGGCCTCCAATCCCGAGTTCCTCCGGGAGGGCTCGGCGATCGAGGACTTCATGCGTCCCGATCGCATCGTGCTCGGGGTGGAGAGCGCCCGGGCGGAAGCGTTGCTGCGCGAGCTCTATCGTCCGCTCAACCTCATCGAGACCCCGGTCCTCGCGATCGGGATCGAGAGCGCCGAGCTCACCAAGTACGCCTGCAACGCGTTCCTCGCGACCAAGATCAGCTTTATCAACGAGATTGCGGCCCTGTGCGAGGCCACCGGAGCCGACGTGCACGCGGTGGCGAGGGGGATGGGCCTCGACGGGCGCATCGGGCGCAAGTTCCTGCACCCCGGCCCCGGCTACGGCGGCTCCTGCTTTCCCAAGGACATCGCGGCGCTGGCCCGCATCGCGGCGGAGCGGGACGTACCGGCGCGGATCGTCGAGGCCACGATCGCGGCCAACGCGGCCCAGCGAGGGCGCATGCGCGACAAGATCCGCGCCGCCCTCGACGGCGACGTGGCGCACAAGCGCATCGGGGTGCTGGGGCTCACGTACAAGCCCGAGACCGATGACCTGCGTGAGGCGCCGTCGCTTCACGTTCTGCCTCTCCTCATCGACGAGGGGGCGCGGATTCGGGCGCACGATCCGCAGGGCATGCACGAGGCCGCCTCCAGGTTCCCGGAGTCGGTCCGGTTCTGTGCGGACCCCTACGAGGTGGCGGAGTCCGCCGACGCGGTCGTTCTCATGACCGAATGGAACGCATACCGCGGACTCGACCTCGAGCGCGTCCGGGACTCCATGTCCGGGCGGGTTTTCGTCGATCTTCGCAACGTCTACGAACCGGACGCCATGCGGGCGCTCGGGTTCCGGTACTGCGGGGTGGGGCGCTGATGTCCGCGGTGCGTGCGCGAAGCGCGGTCTTCGCGGCGGACCGGCGCCGCGCGTGGAACCGGTGTCTCGCATCCCGCGGCCGGAGCCGATGACCGGCGCCCGACGGAGCCCTCGATGCCGAGAGAGGTGAAGAAGGCGGTGTTTCCGGTGGCCGGTCTCGGGACCCGCATGCTGCCCATGACGCGCGCGGTGCCAAAGGAGATGCTGCCGGTCGTCGATCGGCCAATCATCCAGTACGCGGTGGAGGAGGCGGTGACGGCCGGAATCTCGGAGCTCATCTTCGTGACTGACCGCTCGGGTCCGGTTCTCGAGGCCCACTTCGGGCCTTCGGCCGAGCTCGCGGGCAAGACCGAGACGGGGCCGGGCGGCGAGCGGCTCGATGCCGCGCGTGCGCTTGTGCCCCCGGAGGTCCGACTCGTCTTCGTGCCCCAGGGACGGCCGCTCGGTCTCGGGCATGCGGTGTGGTGCGCACGCGAAGCCGTCGGCGATGCGCCGTTCGCGGTGGTGCTGCCCGACGATCTGATGGTCCCCGGGTGCCTCGCGGACCTGGTCGAGGTGTTCCACGACCATCGCGCGGCAGGGGTCGTGGCGGTCGAGGAAGTGCCGCTCCGCGATACCGCGCGGTACGGGGTCGTGGACCTCGGCGGCGTCTCGGGTCCGGTCGGTCCAATCGCCTCCATCGTCGAAAAGCCGGCTCCGGAGGAAGCTCCCTCGAACCTCGCGGTCGTCGGCCGGTACGTGTTCGATGCGTCGATCATGGACATCCTGGGGACCACCGAGCCGGGGGCGGGCGGCGAGATCCAGCTCA
This sequence comes from Gammaproteobacteria bacterium, assembly GCA_965223775.1. GTDB lineage: Bacteria > Pseudomonadota > Gammaproteobacteria > HK1 > HK1 > JAJDXW01. The sequence goes on from OZ245021.1 coordinate 2,691,070, forward strand.
CCGATGCGATCGCGGGGCTCGCCGCGTCCGGTTCGGTCCATGCGTCCCGCTTCCGGGGCGAGCGCTACGACTGCGGCAACCGGGCGGGCTGGCTCCGCGCCACCGTGGCCCTTGCGCTCGCGGGCGCTTCGGCGGACGACGACTTTCCGCGCGAACTCGAATCCCTTCTCGAAGCCTGGCGCTCTTCCGCCAGTCCCGGCCGATGAAGCGGTATTCCGTATTCTCGCTCGCCCGCAACGCGCTGCGGTTCGGGCCGGGGTGGCAGACCCTGTGGCGAAGCCCCGAGCCCGCCGCGTCGTACGACGTGGTGATCGTCGGCGGGGGCGGGCACGGACTTGCGACCGCCTGGTACCTGGCGTCCGAGCACGGGATCACCAACGTCGCGGTGCTCGAGAAGGGCTGGATCGGGGGCGGCAACACGGGCCGCAACACCACCATCGTCCGATCGAACTACCTCTGGGACGAGTCCGCGGCGCTGTACGAGAAATCCCTTCAGCTCTTCGAGGGACTGAGCCAGGCGCTCAACTTCAACGTCATGTTCAGTCAGCGCGGGGTGTTCAATCTCGGGCACTCGGTCCACGACATGCGGGACATCGCCCGCAGGGTGAATGCGAACCGGCTGAACGGCATCGACGGCCGGCTCGTCGGAGCCGACGAGCTCGCCCGTCTCATCCCGGTCCTCAACGTCTCGATGCGGAGCCGCTATCCCGTGCTCGGAGCGTCGTTCCAGCCGCGGGGCGGAGTCGCCCGCCACGATGCGGTTGCGTGGGGATTCGCGCGCGCCGCCGATGCGCGCGGGGTCGACATCATCCAGAACTGCGAGGTGACCGGCATCCGCCGCGAGCGCGGACGGGTGGTGGGGGTCGAGACCACCCGAGGCTACATCCGCGCCCGCAAGGTGGGGCTCGTCGCCGCCGGCCATTCGAGCGTGCTCGCCTCGATGGCGGACGTGCGGCTCCCCATCGAGAGCCATCCCCTGCAGGCTCTCGTCTCGGAGCCGATGAAGCCGGTGCTCGATACGGTGGTCATGTCCAACGCGGTGCACGGCTACGTCAGCCAGTCGGACAAGGGCGAGCTCGTGATCGGGGCCGGCATCGATTCCTGGAACGGCTACGGACAGCGGGGCAGCTTCCGGACCGTCGAGGGGACCCTCGCGGCGATCGTCGAGCTGTTCCCGATCTTCAGCCGTGTCCGCATGCTGCGGCAGTGGGCGGGCATCGTGGACACGACCCCCGACGCGTGCCCCATCATCGGCGAGACCCCGGTGCGGAGCCTCTTCGTCAACTGCGGCTGGGGCACGGGCGGCTTCAAGGCCACCCCGGGCTCGGGCTGGGTGCTCGCACACACGATTGCGACCGGCGAGCCTCACCCCCTCAACGCGCCGTTCGCGTTGAACCGTTTCGTCACCGGGCGCCTCGTCGACGAGCACGGCGCGGCCGGGGTCGCCCACTAGCGGGACCCCCGACTGCAACCGGACCCACACTGCACGGAGGAAGCGATCTTGCCGGGAACGGGACCGAGAACGGACGAGGCTTGCCGCCGGAGCGCCGGATGCTGCTGATCGAGTGCCCCTGGTGCGGGCCGCGCGACGAGAGCGAGTTCTCGTACGGCGGCGAGGCGCACATCGTGCGCCCCGCGGAGCCGGACCGCCTCACCGATGAGGAGTGGGCGGACTATCTCTTCATGCGCAAGAACCCTCGCGGCCGGCACCTCGAGCAGTGGTGGCACGCCCACGGGTGCCGCCAGTGGTTCAATGCCGAGCGCGATACGGTGACGAGCGAGATCGTGCGGATCTATCGCGTCGAATGAGCATCTCCCAGCCATTCCGGCTCGTGGGCGGCGGCCGGATCGACCGCCGGCGCCGCGTGGACTTTCGCTTCAATGGGCTGCGCTTCGAGGGCTACCGCGGCGATACCCTCGCCTCCGCCCTGCTCGCCAACGGAGTGCGGACGGTCGGACGCAGCATCAAGTATCACCGCCCCCGCGGGTTCGTCGGTTCCGGGGTGGAGGAGCCGAACGGGATCTTCACGGTGCGCCACGCCGGCATCGAGGGATCGACGATTCCCCATGCCCCGGGGACCGTGGTGGAGCTGGTCGAGGGGCTCGAAGCGCACGCCGTGAACGGCTGGCCCTCGCTTCGCTTCGACCTCGCGGGCGGCTTGCAGCTCCTCGGCGGGATGCTCTCGGCCGGGTTCTACTACAAGACGTTCATGTGGCCGCGCACCGCCTGGCACCACTACGAGTGGCTGATCCGTCGAATGGCCGGCAACGGTCGTGCCCCGGACGGTCCGGACCCGGACCGGTACGACAAGCGCAACGCGTTCTGCGACGTGCTCGTGGTGGGGGGAGGGCCGGCCGGCCTCGCCGCTTCGCTCGCGGCCGCCCGGGCCGGAGCCCGGGTGATTCTCGCCGACGACCAGCCGGAGCTCGGGGGGAGCCTGCTCGGGGCCCGCCGCCAGCTCGGGGGCAAGCCTGCGTTCGCCTGGGTCTCGAACTGCGCCGCGGCGCTCGGGCAGGAGCCCGAGGTGACCGTGCTTACCCGGACCACCGCGTTCGGCTACTACGACCACGGCTTCGTCGCCGCCCTCGAACGGTGCGCCGATCACCTCCCGGCGCAACGGCGTCGCGGCCCGCGCGAACGGATCTGGCGGATCCGGGCCCGCCGCGTGGTGCTCGCGACGGGCGCGACCGAGCGGCCGCTGGTCTTCGAGAACAACGATCGACCGGGGATCATGCTCGCGGGGGCGGCCGCCGCCTACGTCAATCGGTACGCCGTCGCCCCCGGGCGGCGCGCGGTGGTGTTCACCAACAACGACAGCGCCTGGCGGGCCGCGCTCGACCTCGCCGATGCGAAGATCGAGGTCGCGGCCGTCGTGGACGTGCGCCCGAAGCCCGAAGGGCCGCTGGCGGCGGCGGTCGAAGCGGCCGGGATCCCGGTGCTGGCCGGGCATGCGGTGGTGGACGCGCAGGGGCGCAACGCGCTGCGCCAGGTGCGCGCGGCGCGGCTCGACGGCAGCGGTTCAGTCAACCTCGACTGCGACCTTCTCGCCGTGTCGGGAGGGTGGAACCCCAATCTCCATCTCCATGCACAGTCCGGAGGGCGGCCCCGGTTCGACGAGGCCCGCGGTTGCTTCCTGCCCGGTCCGCCGGCCCAGGCGGAGGCCGGAGCGGGCGCCTGCCGCGGCACCTTCCGCCTCGACGCCTGCGTGCGCGAGGGCGCGCAGGCGGGACGCGAAGCGGCTCTCGCGGCCGGCTTCCGGGACGTCGGCGTCATCTCCGCCCCGCCGACGGACGAGGAGGGAACGACGGACCCGGCACCGGGGTGGACGGTCCATACGCGGCGTCCGCGGCCGCGCCGGGCCTTCGTCGACTTCCAGAACGATACGACCGCCGCCGACATCGATCTCGCGGTGCGCGAAGGGTTCGAGTCCGTCGAGCACATCAAGCGGTACACCCTGCTCGGATTCGGCACCGACCAGGGCAAGACCGGGAACGTGAACGGCATGGCCATCGCGGCCGGCGCGCTCGGCCGCTCGCCCGCGGAGGTCGGCACGACGACGTTCCGCCCGCCCTACGCCCCGGTCACCTTCGGAGCGGCGGCGGGTCTGGCCACCGGCGAGTTCCACGATCCGCTCCGGGTAACCCCGATGCACGAGTGGCACGAAGACGAGGGGGCGGTATTCGAGCCGGTCGGGCAGTGGCTTCGCCCCTGGTACTACCCGAGGCCGGGCGAGGACATGCGCGCGGCGGTGGCCCGGGAGTGCCTTGCGGCACGCGAAGGAGTGGGGCTCTTCGATGCGTCCACCCTGGGCAAGATCGACATCCAGGGGCCGGACGCCGCCGTCTTTCTCGATCGCATCTACACCAACGACTGGTCGGATCTCGCCATCGGCCGGAGCCGCTACGGGCTCATGCTCGGAGAGGACGGCATGGTGATGGACGACGGGGTGACCGCGCGTCTGGGCGAGCACCACTTCCTGATGACCACCACCACCGGGGGGGCGGCGCACGTCCTCGGCTGGCTCGAGCAATGGCGGCAGACGGAGTGGCCGGAACTCCGCGTCCGGTTCACCTCCGTCACCGATCAGTGGGCGACGATCGGGGTCGCCGGACCCCGGAGCCGCGAGCTCGTAGCGGCGCTCTGCGAGGAGGTCGATCTCGAGCCGGAATCGTTCCGGTTCATGCAGTTTCGCGAAGGCGTGTTCGCGGGCGTCCCGTGCCGGATCTTCCGCATCAGCTTCACCGGCGAATTGAGCTACGAGATCAACGTGCCGGCCGACTACGGGCGCTACGCGTGGGACCGCATCGTCGAGCGCCGCGAGGAGTTCTCGATCACTCCCTACGGAACCGAGACCATGCACGTGCTGCGGGCGGAGAAGGGCTTTGTCGTGGTCGGCCAGGAGACGGACGGCTCGGTGACCCCGGTCGATCTCGGGATGGAGTGGATCCTGTCGAAGAAGAAGGATTTCATCGGCCGGCGCTCGCTCGAGCGCAGCGACTGCCGGCGGCCCGACCGCCGCCGGCTGGTGGGGCTTGCGACGGCGGAACCGAACGAAGTTCTGCCCGAGGGCGCCCAACTCGTGGACGAGCCGTTCACGTTCCTGCCGGCTCCGATGGTGGGTCATGTCACCTCGAGCTACTGGAGCCCCAACGTCGGGCGCTCCATCGCGCTTGCCCTCGTCGCGGGGGGAAGGGAGCGCTCGCGGGTCTGCGCGGCGCTCGAGGATGGGCGATTCGTTCCCGCGGAAGTGGTTTCGCCGGTGTTCTTCGATCCGCGCGGGGAGCGCCAGCGTGGCTGAACCGCGCCGCGAAAGTCCGCTCGGCCGCTCTCCGAGCACGAAGCCGAACCGCCTGATCGAGTGGCCGAGCGTCCGGGTGGAGGAGTTCGCGTTCCGGGCCATCCTGGTGCTGCACGGCCGGACCGGCGTACCGCGCTTCGCCCAGGGCGTCGCCCGGGTGCTGGGGCGCCCGCCGCCGGATGCTCCCAACACGTTCGTCGAGACCCGGTTCGGCGGGGAGGGGGCCGTGATCGCGTGGGCGGGGCCCGAGGAGTGGTTCGTGGTCGGCCAGGAGGAGGGGTCGAGCGGGCTGCGCATCGCGCTCCGGCAGGCGATCCCGGAAGCCGATGGGGCGGTGGTCGACGTGAGCAGCGGTGTCACGCTGTTCTCGCTCGAGGGGCGTCGGGCGCGCGATCTGATCGCGGCCGGATGCTCCATCGACGTCCATCCGCGGGTGTTCGGTCCCGGCCGCTGCGTGCAGACCCTGTACGCCCGGACCGGGGTCCTCCTGTTGCAACGCGACGAGACGCCCCGCTTCGAGATGATGGTGCGCCGCAGCTACGCGGACTGGCTCTGGCGCTGGATGGAGACGTCGGCCGAGCTGATGGCGATAGAATAGGGGGCATGGGTGAAACCGAGCTTGGCTCCCCTCGGTCCGACGGCATGCTCGACGCGAAGGGCCTGGACTGTCCGCTGCCTGTTCTCAAGACCAAGGTCGCGCTGTCGAGGATGAAGTCGGGTGAGGTGCTCCACGTCGCGGCGACCGATCCCCACTCCGTGATCGACTTCAAGGCGTTCTGCGCCCGCACTGCGCACGAGCTCGTCCACCACCGGGAACACGGCGGCCTCTTCGAGTTCTGGGTGAGGAACGCAGGCCCGGCGTGACATCGGCCGGACTGCCCGCGCCGGCGGGCGCGAAGGAGCGGGCGCCGCCGCGCTGCCCGCGTGCGGCGGGAAGCGCCGGATCGTTCGAACGAGCCCGCGTGCGGCCCACGGCGACGGGAGAACCTTCGTGAAGCGCATGATCGGCCTGCTCGCCGTCTGCCAGGCGCTGATGATGACCAGCCAGCTCCTGGTCGTCACGACCTCCGCCCTCGTTGGACTCGCTCTCGCCCCGTACCGGCAGCTTGCGACGCTTCCGTACGCGTTGCAGTTCATCGCGGTGATGACCGTCACCTACTTCGCCTCGCTCCTGATGGGCCGGATCGGGCGCAAGCGCGGCTTCCTCCTCGCATCCGCGGTGGGGTGCGTGGGGGCGACCGTAGCGACCGGCGGGATCGTCTCCGGCTCGTTCTGGCTGTTCTGCCTCGGCAGCTTCCTGTTCGGCATCTTCTTCGCGTTCAGCCAGTACTACCGCTTCGCGGCGGCCGAGATCGCGACGGACGACTACCGGAGCCGCGCGATCTCGTTCGTCATCGCGGGCGGGGTGGTCGCGGGCTTCGCGGGGCCGTGGATCGCGACCCGTACCCGCCTCGTGGTGGCCGACGCGGAGTTCGCCGGCAGCTACGTGTCGATGCTCGTGCTCTACCTGGCAAGCGCCCTGATCCTCGGCTTCATCCGGTTCCCCGACGGCGCGTCCGCGGCGGGGGCGAGCGACGAGCCGCGGCCCCTCGCCGCCGTCGCCCGCCAGCCTCCCTACATCGTGGCGATGCTCGCCGCGGTCGTCGCCTACGGATCCATGAACCTCGTGATGGCGGCGACCCCGCTCGCCATGAAGGCGAGGGAGTTCACCACCGAGCAGATCGCGTTCGTGATCGGCTGCCACGCCCTGGGGATGTTCGCGCCCGCCTTCATCACGGGTCACCTGATCCGCTGGTACGGGGTGTTGAACGTGATGCTGTGGGGCGCGTTGCTGCTCGCGGGGTGCGTCGCGATCAACCTGTCCGGTCAGGGGACGGAACACTTCCTGATCGCGCTCACCCTGCTCGGGGTCGGCTGGAACTTCCTGTTCACCGGCGGTACGACCCTGCTCACGACCACCTACCGCCCGTCGGAGAAGGCCCGCGCCCAGGGCCTCAACGACTTCGTGGTGTATACGGTGATCTCGCTGACCGCGGTCGGCTCGGGCGGGTTCCACGCCTGGTTCGGATGGGAGGCAATCAACGTGGGGGTGGCGCCCTTCCTCGTGCTCGCCGCCGCCATGGTGACCTGGCTCCGCCTCCGGCAGCGTGCCGCCCCCGTCCCCTCCTGAGCGCGCGTGCCGTGGGCTGCCCCACGGCCTTGATGCCGGTGCACGGGAGGGATGAAGTGCGGAGCCATACTGGACGATCCGGAGAATCATGTTGAAGACGACGATCGAGATTGCCGACGAGCTCGCCCGGTTGGCGCAGGCTCACGCGGCGAGGGAGAACATCACGCTGCGTTCGCTGACCGAGCGCGGGCCGCACCTGGCCCCGCGCGAGGACGGCGTACGGGATCGCTTCGTGATGAGGGATGCGAGCGTCGGCGGCCGGGGCCTGCAGCCGCCCTGGCGCGAGGGCGACTGGGCACGCATTCGTGAAGCCGCCTGCGGCGCTCGGAGTCTGCTGCCGGACTGAGCCCCGAGCGCGGCCGTCCTTCTCGGCGCCGAGAGGCGCGCGAGGGTGTCGCGAGCGGTGTCGAGGGTGCTCCCCGCCTCAGCCCGCGACCATGAGGTAGCTTCGGCGATCTCCTCTGGCCTCCTCGCACCGGACGCACGATGGCGCTGTCGGGAGTGACTCGGGATGCGGTGGTACCATTGCGCCAGCCGGGATGAGCAGGAGGATGGCCAACAACGAGCACCGGCGAGAGCGGTGTTTGTTCGGCAGTCAGCCTTGAGGTGGGCGAAGTGAAGATTCCTGTCTTGGTTGAAGCTGTCTCGGGGCGACGGTATCGGGCAACCGGAGGAGAACCGTTCGGCGGCAGTGCCGAAGGGGAGACTCCGGAAGCTGCGCTCCTGGAGATGAAGAGGCGCATTGAAGATCGCGTCGCGAATGGGGCCCGCATCGCGACAGTCGATCTAACTGAAACGCGTAGTCTTCCCGTCGCGGGACCGGGCATGTTCCGCGACAGTCCGCTATTCGACGCCTGGCAGCAGGCAATGGCCGACTACCGTCGCAGTGTGGACGATAGCCCCGATGGGCCATGACCACCTTCGTGCTCGATACGGACATGTTGTCCCTGTTGCAGCGTGGCAATCGCAGCGTCGCCGCACATTTCGACCGTCGCGAGCCCCACGAGGTTGCAACAACGATCATCTACAGCTTTCTGGTTGGTACGCGCTGTTGAGACGTGCCAGAACGCCAATGGATTTGACACGGATCTACGGTCATATGAGCGAAACCATATGATTTCTCGGTACATTGCCAATCCTGACGTTTACGGAGGAGGGGGCCGGCACCTACGAACGCCTTCGCAGCCGGCACCCCCGCATCGGGCGAATGGACCTTCGCAACGCTGCGATCGCCATTTCTCACGACGCGACCCTCGTGACCCGAAACCTCTCGGACTTCAAGGGAATCGAGGGACTCGTAGCCGTGGACTGGAGCCGCGACTAGTTCGATGTTGGCACATGGAACCGACAGTCCGAATGGAAACCATGAAGCAAGCTCCAAAACGGAGTGCTCGGTGGGGGATTGCGCGCCCGCGCGCCGACTCCTACGGATTCAAAGGAAGCGGCAACCCGAAGCTTCGGTTGGTCGGATCCGCGTCAGCCCGCGACCATGAGGTAGCGCCGGGCGACCTCTTCGTCCCGGTCGAATTCCGCCACCGTCCCGGAGAACACGATCCGCCCCCGGTCCACGACGTAGATGCGATCCGCCGTCTCGTGGACGAGGTGGAGCTGCTGCTCGGAGAGCAGCATCGAGACGCCGAGCGACTTGAGGTGGCCGATGGCCTGCACCACGCTTCGGGCGACGAGCGGAGCCAGCCCCTCGTGCGGCTCGTCGAGAAGGAGCAGCCGCGGGTTGGTGAGGAGCGAGCGCGCGATGCTCAGCATCTGCTGCTGGCCGCCGCTCAGGTTGCCCGCGAGCCGCCGCCGGAACTCGGCGAGCGGCGGAAAGAGCTCCTCGACCCGTGCCGGCGTCCAGTACCCGTCGCCGCCCGCGAATGATCGGGGTACGGTCAGGTTCTCGGTGATCGTGAGATTGGCGAACACGCGCCGGTCCTCGGGCACGTAGCCGATTCCCCGCCGGACCACCTCGTGGGGGGGGAGTCCGACCAGATCCTCGTCCCGGAAGCGGACCTGCCCGCCGGTCACCGCGATGATGTCCTGGACGATGCTGCGAAGGGTGCTCGTCTTGCCCGCGCCGTTGCGGCCCACGATGCACACCACCTCCCCCTCGTCCACCACGAGGTCGATGCCGCGGAGGGTCTGGGCGTGGCCGTAGGCGGCCTCGACGCCTGCGAGCTCCAGCATCATTTGCGGCCCCCGAGGTAGATCTCCTGCACCTGCCCGTTGGCTGCGATCTCGTCCGGCGTGCCCTCCGCGAACACCCGCCCGAGCGCCATCACGGTGATGGACTCGGCGGCCCGGAACACCGCGTCGATGTCGTGCTCGACGAATACCAGGGTAAGCCCGCGCTCGCGGGCGACGGACAGGACGAGGTCGATGAGCTCCTGGCGTTCTCCGAGTCCCATGCCCGCGGTCGGTTCGTCGAGCAGGAGGAGGGTGGGGCGGGCGGCGAGCACCATGCCGAACTCGAGGCGCTTGCGGTCTCCGTGCGAGACGTCGTCCACCACCTGGTCCGCGCAGTGGGTGAGGCCGATCGTCTCGAGGTCCGCCATCGCCGGCTCGCGGAGCGTCCGCAGCCGCGACGTGTCGAGCCCGAACCATCGGCCGGCTCCCGCGTGGTGCGCGTACAGCATGTTGTCGAGGACCGTCATCCGCCGGAAGGTGCTCGAGATCTGGAAGGTGCGTCCGACCCCGAGCTTTGCCACCTGGTGCGGGTGCTGGCGCACGAGCCGCCGCCCGTGCACTTCGACGGCGCCTCCGTCGGCCACGAGCTGCCCGCCGAGCACGTTGATGAGGGTGGTCTTGCCGGCTCCGTTCGGGCCGATAACCGCCCGGATCTCCCGCGGAGCAACGCTGAGGTCCACTCCGTCGAGGGCCACGAACTGCCCGAATCGCTTGACGAGCCCGCGCACCTCGAGCGCGGCGGCGGCGCTTGCGGCGGACGGCACGCCGGTCACGTGGTGCGTCTCCGCAGTCGCTCGACAACCCTCCCCACGAGTCCCGCGATCCCGGCCGGAGAGACGAGGATCACGAGGACCAGGATCACCCCGATGACGAGCTGCCAGTACTCGAAGTAGTGGGCCATCACGTTGTCGAGGAGCTTGTAGACGATGGCCCCGTAGATGCCGGCCCCGAAGCTGTAGAGCCCGCCGAGGAGGACCATGACGAGGCCGTCGATGGTGAACAGCACCCCGACGTACTCGGGGAACACGTTCCCGTGGAAGATCCCGTACAGGGTGCCCGCCACCCCGGAAAGGAACGCCGAGATGACGAACGCGGCGAGCTGCACCCGCTTTCGGCCGTGCCCCATCGCCGCCGCCCGGACCGGGTTCTCTCCCACCGCCCGGATGGTGAGCCCGAGCGGGGCGTGGACGACCCGCCACAGGAAGAGGATGCACACGGTCACGACCACGAGCACCACGATGCCGAACCAGGCGGGGGACAGACCCATCATGGCCGGCACGTGCCCGGAGATGCCGGAGTCCCCGCCGGTGAAGTCGAACCACTGGAACACGATCGCAAAGGTGATCTCGGCGCACGCAAGGGTCAGCATCGCGGCGTAGATGGCGGTCAACTGCACGCACAGCGCCCCGTAGACCAGCCCGAAGAAGGCGCTCACGAGCGGCCCCGCCACCACCCCGGCCCAGATCGGCCAGCCGAACTTGGCGATGGTGATCGCGAGCCCGTAGGCGCCGAGCCCGAAGTAGACCGCGTGGCCGAACGACACCATCCCGCTGTAGCTCAGGAGCAGGTTCAGGGCGCTCGCGTAGAGGGCGAAGATCATGACCTCGATGATCGCGAAGACGACGAGAGGCGGCGACAGGTGCAGGGCAATCGCGACGAGGGCGACCGCGGCCACGACCAGGCGCCAGTCGATGGACCAGGCGTCGCCCCGCCGGTGCTCCGGGGTCACCGGGCTACTCTCCGGTGCGCCTGAGCGACCGGAACAGCAGCACCACGGCCATCAGCAGGAAGATGATCACCATGGACAGGCGCGGCGCCCACAGCAGTCCGAGGGACTTGACCACCCCGACCCCGAGGGCGGCGAGGAGCGCCCCGTAGAGGTTCCCGAGCCCCCCGATCACGACCACGATGAAGGCGAGGACGATCACCCGGGCGTCGAGGAGGTAGTTCACGCTCTCGAAAGCGGCCGCGAAGCCGCCCGCGATCCCGGCGAGGAACGACCCGACGGTGAAGACGGCGCTGAACACGTGCGCCTGGTTGATGCCGAGGAGGGCGACCATGCCGCGATCGTCGGTGGCGGCACGCAGCACGATGCCCGCCCGGGTGAACCTGAGCACGGCCCAGAGGGCGACGAGGACCAGCACCCCCACCGCCACCATGGCGAGCTGGTAGGTCGGCAGGTACATGTCTCCGGCGATGACCGCGCCCGAGAGGGCGTCGGGGATCACGACGGTGACGTCGTCGAGCCCCCAGAAGAACTTGGTGAGGTCCCGGATGATGAGCACCGCGGCGAGGGTCAGCACGAGCTGCATGAGCTCCTCGGCGTGGTACACCCGGCGCAGGAACACGAGCTCGAAGACGAGCCCGATGAGGGCGACGAGCACGCCGCACAGGAGGATGCTCGTGAAGAACCCGCCCGGGGTGCCGGCCGCGATCCAGGGGTGGAGCTGGTAGGTAAGGAACGCCCCCAGCATGTAGAACGAGCCGTGGGCGAAGTTGACGATGCGAGACACCCCGAAGATGAGGGTGAGGCCGGAGGCGATGAGGAAGAGGAACACCCCTTCCATCAGGCCCTGAAGAACCTGGACGACAATCATGCGCGCATCGCCGGTACGCTTGGGGGGAAGAGTTCGGTCCGGCTTGCCGCCGAACGGCCCGGGGCGGTCGAGACCGCCCCGGGCCGGGCCGGTCTAGCCCTCGGCGGCCGCCTCGCGGAGCGCCGTCACCGTCGCCTCGTCCGGCAGGGTGACGTCGCCCGGGATGACGTTGACGTCCGTCATCACCGGGAACGGATAGTCGTCCGTCATCTTCGTCACCCCGATGAAGCTCGGGGCGTTGAAGGTGTTGTCGATGGTCCGCATCCGGAGCTCGCCGCGCAGGGTGTCGAAGGACATCGCGCCGAGCGCCTCGCGGAGCGCCGCCGGGTCGGTGCTGCCCGCCTTCTCGACCGCGCCCGCGATGATGTACATGACGTCGTAGCCGAGGATCCCCCAGTCGTTGGGGTACTCGCCGTCATGAGCGGCCTGGTACTTCGCGACGAACTCCCGGGCCGCGTCCGTCGTCAGCGCGTAGAACGGTCCCCGCGCCCAGCCGTGCACGCCGTCCGGGATGTCCCGGCCGAGGGACATGTAGCTCTCGGTGCTGAGGAAGGTGAGCAGCTCGGTGCGCTCGAGCAGGCCGTATGCCTTGCCCTGCTTGATGAGGCTGTTCGTCCCGCTCCCGAACATGACGGCCATGATGAGGTCCGGCTTGTCGGCGAGGGCGGCGGTGATGTAGGAGGTGAGGTTCGTCTCTCCGAAGCGCGGCCAGAGCTGGCGGGCGATCTTCGCGTCCGGGTTCAGCTTGGCCAGCTCCTCGGTGAACACCTTCACGGTGGTGCGGCCCCATTCGTAGTCGAGGCCCATGGTGACGATGTTCTTCCAGCCCTTTCGCGCCACGTACTCCGCGAGCGCCTTCCCTTCCATGAGGGTGTGCGGCTGGGTCTGCACCACGAAGGGATGGCCGAAGTCGATGGTGGCCTTGTGGGTGCCGCTGATCGCGCTGAACAGCGGCGTGCCGTACTGCTTCGCGATCGGGTTGATGGCCATGAACACCGAGCTCGAGCATACCCCGGTGAGGAGATCCACCTTCTCGGAGAGAATGAGATCGCGAGTCTGCTTGGCTCCCTCGTCCGGCTTGGTCTTGGAATCGCGCCAGACGATCTCGATCGGGCCGCCGAGCACTCCGCCCGCGGAGTTGATCTCGCCTTGCGCGATCTCCATCGCCTTCCGAGCGGAGTGGGTGAGCCCGCCGCAGGCGCCTGAGATGCCGCCCACGTAGCCGATCTTGATACCCGCGGCCTGCGCCGGGCCGAGCGCGGTTCCAAGCACGAGCAGCGCGGCCGCGAGCGGCGCGCCGAATCGGATCGATTTCTTCATGTTCTTCCCTTTGGTGTTTGAAATTCAGGCGATTGACGGTGAAAATTCGAGTCCTTGGTGATAGTGATTCAATCCGTCCTCCGCGCGCAATAATAACGGGTTTCGGGCCGATACAAGGTCAGGTGCCGGGGTACACTCGATCGGCATGACAGTGGAGGCCCAACGGTGAGCGGATCCACCCGTTCGAATTCTCCGGAACCGCTCCGGCCCGAGCTATGCCCGGCCGTCGCGTCGCGGCCGGCCCGGACCTCCGGAGCATGCGTTCGAAACGACCGCATCTGCTGCCTGTTCGGCACGGATCGCCGACGATCGCCGGCGGGAGTTCGTGGCCGATGCGGGGGACCGCACCATCGACCGGGCGCTGTCGGATCGACTGGTGGCCGAAAATCGGGTGACGAGATACACGTGGACGGACACGATCGACACCGCATCTCCCGAAAAGGATCGGCTCCTTCGATGTTGTATTCGACCGTGGATTTCGAGGGAATCCTGACGGTCCGCGATCCTGGCTCCCTTCTGTCGGCCATTGCACACGGCTTCGGTGCGGCCAAAGCCTGCGGCAGCGGTCTGATGCTGATCCGTCGAGCGTGAACGCAGGTGCAAGCCGGCGTTCGAACAGTGAACTGCGAGGCACCGAGGTCTGAAAGTGGAATGGCAGCACATCCGAAGGCGCATTGAAGACGGGGAAGGTCCTCGCACGGAATTCAAGCGCGGTCTGGGAGACCTGACCGCGGTCGGCAGAGCGATGTGCGCATTCGCGAATTCCGAGGGCGGGGTGATCATCCTCGGGATAGCGGACTCTCGGGAGATCGTCGGCGTCAGGGAGGACGCCGAGAGGGTACGGGAACGACTTACGTCGTTTCTTCAAACGGGCTGCAGTGCGCCCGTTCATGCTCGTCTCGGGTGTCATGAGGAACCGACAGGCTGGGTGCACTGGGTCGAGGTCCCGTACCAAAGAGGATTCGAGCCCATGCGGTGTAGTGGCCGGGTCTGGATTCGCCGCGAACGAAGCAGTGTCGAGCCCTCGGCAACGGAGCTCCAGGAGCTCTACAACACGTTCGGGTACATCCTGACCGAGGAGCGTGCGATCCAGGACGCTACCCCTGCCCACATCGATCCGGATGCATTCCGCACATACTTGCAGCGTTTCGGGTTCGACACTACGGAGGATCCGCAACCCGACAGCGAGGCCGATCTGCGCAATCGCGACGTCATCGTCGAGATTGGCGGCGAACTGCGCGCAACGCTCTACGGTGCGTTGGCGTTCGGCAAGGATCCCCAGCGCTATCCCCAGACCCGCAACTTTCGCATCGAGTGCGTCGCCTATGCGGGTGACGACCGCGCTGCCGACACATTGCAAGCCGCCAATGCTGCCGGTCGTATTGACGAACAGGTTGAACGGGCGACAGGATGGTTTCTGGGTCTCGGCCGATTCGAGTCCTATCGAGATCTGATCCGGCAGGATCGCTACTTGCTGCCCCGCACGGCGATTCGGGAGGCGCTGGTGAACGCGGCGGTTCACCGGGACTACGCGATCACCGGATCGAAGATCCTGCTCGAAGTCTTCGATCGCCGTGTCGACATCACCAGCCCCGGGGCGCTACCCAACCATATGACCGTGGACAGGGTCCGTGCGGGCGCCAACCCCCGATCGAGGAACGAGTCGATGGCCCACTTCATGTCCGCGATGGGCTTCATGGAACAACGCGGCAGGGGCTGGCTGCTCATGGGCAGGGAGATGCGCGCGTTCAACGGAACGGAGCCGGAGTTGATGCAGGATGAACGCGACAAGTTCGTCAAAGTGACGTTTCGCCTTGGTCCTCCCGATAATGGAAGGGCAATCGGATGACCATGCGGCGGCGGTGTTCCCCGCCCGCGCGGGGATGAACCGTCAGTTATCGGGCAAAACCGAAATATGGGACCGTGTTCCCCGCCTGCGCGGGGATGGGTGGCGCGGGGTACGCGTGAGTACCGCGACGCCTTGGTAAGATCCGGGCAGTTCATCCGGAGCGCATTCATGTCCGAGCCCGTCATTGCCCAGCGTTCTCCCTACGGTCTCGATCTCGAAGCGGGCGCCTACTTCTGGTGCCGATGCGGGAAGTCCGCGCGGCAGCCGTTCTGCGACGGGTCCCACAAGGGCTCGGAGTTCGTCCCCCAACGGTTCGAGCTCGAACAAGCCCGCCGGGTGTTCCTGTGCGGTTGCAAGCGGACCGGCGGGGCGCCGTTCTGCGACGGAACCCACAACCGCCTCGACTGACCTGCGGATGACCGTGTCCCGGTGCGCGCCGGGGCGCGCGTCATCGACCGGCGGGCGCCATCCATGACCAGGGGCGCAGCTTCCTCCGGGAAACGGCCCGATCTCGCGCGCGGGATCGAGGAGGCCATGGTCCGGGACCGGCGTGTCCTCCGGGAGCGGCTCCAAGGACTGAGGAGCGGCGACCGGCCGGGCCGCCGCCGGCTCGAAGCCGCCATCGCTCGCTCGCGCGCCGTCCGCGCCGCCCGGGCCGCCCGTCTTCCCGTCCCCGAGTTCCCGCCGGAGCTTTCAATCACGGCCGAGCGGACCGCGATCGAGGCGGCCATCGAACGCCATCCGGTGGTGGTGGTCCGTGGCGAGACCGGTTCCGGGAAGACGACCCAGCTCCCGAAGATCTGCCTCGCCGCCGGCCGGGGGGCGGCGGGGTGGATCGGCCATACCCAGCCGCGCCGGATCGCGGCACGGAGCGTCGCGGCCCGCATCGCGCGCGAGCTCCGGGCGCGAGTCGGTGGCGCGGTCGGCTGCAAGGTCCGCTTCCACGACGTGGTCGGCCCCGACACGTACGTCAAGGTGATGACGGACGGGATCCTCGTGGCCGAGATCGGCAAGGACCGCCTCCTCGAGGCCTACGACACCCTCATCATCGACGAGGCGCACGAGCGCTCGCTCAACATCGACCTGCTGCTCGGCCATGTGAAGGGCGTGCTCCCCCAGCGTCCGGATCTGCGGGTGATCGTCAGCTCCGCGACCCTCGATCCGAAGCGCATCTCGGACTTCTTCGGGGGCGCCCCGGTCATCGACGTATCGGGGAGGACGTACCCCGTGGAGGTCCGCTACGCGGAGGCGGAGTCCGTTCCCGACGATCCGGTTGCGGTCGTGCCGGAAGCGGTTCGGGTGGTCGCGGGGGAAGGCCCGGGAGACATCCTGGCCTTCCTGCCCGGCGAGCGCGACATCCGCGAGGCGGCCCGAGCCCTCCGCCCGGACCGCAGGTTCGAGGTGCTGCCCCTCTACGCCCGCCTCAACCACGCGCAGCAGGAACGCATCTTTCGCCCCGGCGAGCGGCGGCGGGTGGTCCTCGCGACCAACGTGGCGGAGACGTCCATCACCGTGCCCGGCATCCGGTTCGTGGTCGATACGGGGCTCGCCCGCATCAGCCGGTACAGCTACCGGACCCGGGTCCAGCGCCTTCCCGTCGAGCCGGTCTCGCGCGCCTCCGCCGATCAGCGCCAGGGACGGTGCGGTCGGGTGGGGCCGGGCGTATGCGTGCGGCTGTACTCCCGGGAGGACTTCGAGGCCCGCCCGCCGTTCACCCCTCCGGAGGTCCGCCGCACGAACCTCGCGTCGGTCATCCTCCGGATGGCCGCGAGCGGGCTCGGGCGGCTCGACGAGTTCCCCTTCATCGATCCACCGGACCGGCGTTTCGTGGCGGACGGCTATCGCCTGCTCCGCGAGCTTGGCGCGTTCGATGCCGACGACCGCGCCACGCGTCTCGGCCGGCGGCTTGCCCACCTGCCCGTCGATCCCCGGATCGGCCGGATGATCCTTGCGGCCGGCGAGTTCGACTGCGTCGCGGAGGTCCTGGTGATTGCGGCCGTCCTGAGTGCGGGAGACCCGCGCGAATCGCCCGAGAACGGGCGCGCGACGGCCCTTGCCGCGCTCCGGCGCTTCAGCGATCCGCGCTCCGACTTCATGGGGTATCTGAACCTGTGGCGGCACCTGAACGACGAGGGCCGGCGGCTGCGGTCCGCCGGCTGGCGGCGGCTCTGCCAGGAGCTCGCCCTTTCCCCGCGCCGCACGCGCGAATGGATGGACGTCCACCGCCAGCTTCTCATCGCCGCACGGGAGCTCGGCCTCCGGCCGGGTCCGCGCTCGGCAACCTACGCCCAGATCCATCGCGCGGTGCTCGCGGGCAACGTCGGGAACGTCGGGGTCCGATCGCAGGGGCGCGAGTATCGCGGTCCGCGGGACCGGACCTTCGTGCTGTCGCCCGGTTCGGCGGTCAAGCCGGCCGGGGTGCACTGGATCGTGGCCGCCGAGCTCGTGGAGACCTCGGCCCTCTATGCCCATGTCGCCGCCCGCGTCCGCCCGCAGTGGATCGAGCGCGCCGCGCGCGAGCTCGTGACCCGCGAGTACTTCGAGCCTCGGTTCGACCCGGAGCGGGGCGAGGTCATGGCGCTGGAGCGGGTGGTGCTGTTCGGCCTCACCCTCGTGCCTCGGCGCAGGGTCCGGTTCGCCCCGGTGGACCCGGCGGGCGCGCGCACCATATTCGTCTCGGAAGGGTTGACGGCGGGCGCTCTTTCCATCGATGCGCCCTTCGAGCACCGCAACCGGGCGATGATCGAGTCGGTGCGGGAGATCGAGCGCCGGGCGCGGAGGCAGGACATCCTGGTCGGCGACGACACCCGCGCCCGCTTCTTCGAGAATCGCCTGCCACCGGACATCGCGAGCGAACGCGGTTTTCGGCGCTGGCACGACTCGCTCTCCGACCCCGGGCGCCTGTGCTTCGCGCTCGGCGACCTCGTCCGTCCGGGCGCCCGGTTGCCGGCCGAAGGGGACTTTCCGGACGAGATCGAGGTGTCCGGGGTACCGGTCGAGCTCGCCTACCGCTTCGCGCCGGAGGACCCGGACGACGGGATCACCGCCCGGATCGCCCCGGCGGTGCTGGGCGCACTCGAGGCCGAGCGGTTCGAATGGCTCGTGCCCGGCCACCGGGAAGAGAAGGCGGTCGCGCTCCTCAGGACCTTGCCCCGCCCGATTCGCCGGCGGATCGTTCCGCTCCGCGACACCGCCCGGCGTTGTCTTGCCTGGCCGGACCTGCCCGCGGGCGGCTTCTCCGCCGCCCTCGCGACAGCCTTGCGGGAGGTCGCGGGGGTCGAGGTGGAAGCCGCCGAATTCCGGCCGGATCTCATCCCCGGCCATCTGCACGTGCGTTTCGAGGTGATCGGGGCCAACGGGCAGGTGCTCGGCGGCGGCCGCGACCTCGACGCGCTCAAGGGCCGGTTCCGCGCCGAGGCCGCCCGGAGCTTCACCCGCGCAGCGCAGCGCACGTTCGAGCGCGACGGACTCACCGCCTGGTGTTTCGGCGACCTTCCGGACCATGTCGACGCGATGCACGCCGGGGTGCGCTTCCGGGGCTACCCCGCCCTCGAGGATCGGGGGTCGAGCGTTGCGCTGCGCCTGTTCGAGGCGCCGCGGCGTGCCGCCGCGGTCCACCGCGCCGGGCTGCTCCGCCTCGCGATGCTCCGGCTCGCAAGGGAGCTGCGCTCCGTTCGCCGGGCCCTCGGCCGAATGGAGCGGCTCGGCCTTCGCTACTTCACCGTGCCCGCTCCGCCGTGGTCGGACCCGGGGGCGGCCGCCCGCCCGGCGGAGGACCTCGGGGCCGAGCTGCTCGTGCGGGCGGTCGTGGAATGCTGTCTCGCGGATGCGCCCGAGATCCGTACCCGGGACGAGTTCGAGCGCTGCCTTGCGGCGGGGGCGCCGCGCCTTGAAGCGGCCGGCCTCGCCGTTCGCGATGCCGTGGACCGGGTCCTCGGAGCGTGGGCGGAGGCGCGCGGAGCGCGAGCCGGGATCGAGTCCCGCTCGTATCCGGAATCGCTCGCCGATTGCGACGAGCAGATCGCCTTTCTCGTCCATCGGGGATTCATTGCAGACACGCCGCTTGAGCGGCTGGCGGAGATCCGCCGCTACCTCGAGGCGACCCGCGGGAGGCTCGCGAAGCTTCCCCGCAACCCCGCCCGGGACCTCGAATCGACCCGCATCGTGCGCCCCCTGTGGGCGCCGGTACGAGACGAGCTGCGCGAGCTCGGGCGTTCCGGCGAGCCGGTCGATCCACCCACCATGCAATGCCGGTGGATGCTCGAAGAGCTCCGCGTGTCGCTCTTCATGCAGGAGATGGGCACCCGCTATCCGGTGTCGGTGCAGCGGGTCGAGCGCGCGTGGGAGGGGCGCTCCAAGTCTTCTCCGCGACGCGGCCCCGGTCGAGGCGAACCGCGATCCCCTCGAGCTCCGGCTTCGGGCAGGGATAGCGGCTCATCACCAGGGGGTCGTGCCCGGGGATGACGTGCTCGGGGGTCTCGGCGAGCCCCCGGAGCTTCGCGAACCCGTCCACCATTTCCTGTACGTTGAACACGATGGGGAAGGGCCGCACGTCCTCCATGTTCGCGTAGAGGTGGGCGGCGTCCGACGCCAGGACCAGCCAGCCGCTCTGCGTCCACACCCGCACCGCCTGGATGCCCATGGTGTGCCCGCCGATTCGGTGGAGCGAGACCCCCGGGGCGATCTCCTCGTCGCCGCGGTGGAACGCGACCCGCCGCGCGAAGACCGCCCGCACCATCTCGACCACGTGCTCGGTCGAGAAGGGCATGCCGAAGAACTCGTGGGCCATGTACCGCCCGGTGCAGTACGCCATCTCGTCGTCCTGGAGGTGAAACCGGGCGTTCGGGAAGGCGCCGAGGCTCCCCGCGTGGTCGTAGTGCATGTGGGTGATGACGACTTGTTCGACCCGGGCCGCCTCCACTCCCATGAGGGCCAGGCCCTCCGCGGGCTCGCGGAAGAGGTGCCGCTGCCGGCGGGCCGCCTCGTCGCGGGTGAAGCCGGTGTCGACCACGAAGGTGCGGTCCGCGTTGGTCACCAGCCAGACGTAGTAGTCGAGGTTGCTGGCCGTTTCGTGGGCGTCTCCGCCGATGAAGTTCTGGGCGGCGGTGCGCTCGTGGCTGCCGTAACGGATGGCGTATACCGCGTAGGGTTCCATGATTCCTCCCGGGGTTGGATCGGCCCACCGGATGCGGGCCGGGCGGTGCATTCGCGAATTCGGGGCTGCGTGACTCCTGCCGGCCGGCGAATGAACGGTCTTCAGGCGGACCGGGGGGCCGGCGCCGGCGCCGGCGCGCCACCCGGGGCGGGGGGCGGCCCGGTTGCCACCCGCGTTCCGGTGCCGCCCGGCCTCAAGCCGTCTTCGCCGAAGCGGGGGCGGAAGTGGGGGCCGAAGCGGGGGCGCTCGCCTCGCCGCGCAGGTCCGGAAGCCGGTAGCCCTGCGCCTCGAGCTCCGCGCGGACTGCCTTCTTGTCGATCTTGCCGGTCGAGGTGAGCGGAAGCGAGTCGCGAAAGAGCACGTCGTCGGGGAGCTGCCACCTCGCGAACCGCTCCGCGCAGTGCTCGATCACGCGGCTTCCGGTCAACGCGGCGCCGGGGGAGGGGACGACGAGGGCGATGGGCCGTTCGTCCCACTTCGGATGCGGTTGGGCGACGACCGCCGCCTGCGCCGCGCCTTCGAGTCCGACGATGTGGTTCTCGAGGTCGACGGACGAGATCCACTCGCCCCCGGACTTCACGAGGTCCTTGGAGCGGTCCGCGATGATGAGGTACTGCTCGGAGTCGATGGCGGCGATGTCGCCGGTCACCAGCCATCCGTCCCGGAACTTCTCCGGCTGAGGGTCGTGGTAGTACTCCGAGCAGACCCATGGTCCGCGTACCAGCAGCTCGCCGATTGACTTGCCGTCGTGGGGGACGGGCCGGAAGTCCTCGTCCACGATCCTCATCTCGAGTCCGGGGCTCAGGAGGCCCGCCTTCGCGACGTTCGCGAATCGCGCGTTCTCGTCGAGCGCGAGGTGGGAGCGCTTCGCGATCCGCCGCGATACCGTCCCGAGCGGGTTCATCTCGGTCATGCCCCAGCCCTGGATCATCTCGACCCGGTACTCGTCCCAGTACCAACGCATGAGGGAGATGGGCGGGGCCGAGCCCCCGCAGACCAGCCGATCGAGGGCCGAGAGGTCGTAGCGGTCCGGCTCGGCTTCGAGGAGCGTCCGGACTCCCTGCCAGATGGTGGGGACGCCGGCGGAGATGGTCACCCCCTCGGATGCGATGAGGCCGAGAAGCGGCTCGGGGGCCATGAACCGATGGGGCATCACCTGCCTGGCGCCGAGCATGGTCGCGGCGAAGGGGAGCCCCCAGCCCATGGCGTGGAACATCGGCACCACCCCGCACGTGCAGTCGGCGGCGCCGAGGCCGAGGGTGTCCGTCATCGCCTCCGCCATGGTGTGCAGGTAGGTCGAGCGGTGGGTGTACATCACCCCCTTTGGGTGGCCGGTGGTGCCGCTCGTGTAGCAGAGCCCGAGCGGCGCGTTCTCGTCGAACTGCGGCCACTCGATCGCCTCGCTGAACCCGCCGATGAAGTCCTCGTAGTCGATGGCGTTGGGCAGCGACGTCTCCCAGGGTTCCGTGCCCGGCTCCCCGCATACGACGAAGCGTTCGACGCGGGGGAGGACCGGGGCGAGCGGCTCGAGGATCGGAAGGAGGTCCGCGTCGACGAAGATGATGCGGTCCTCGGCGTGGTTGACGATGTACTCGAGATCGCCGGCCCCGAGGCGGATGTTCAGGGTGTGCAGCACGACGCCGAGCGACGGGACCGCGTGATAGAGTTCGAGGTGCCGCCAGCCATTCCACATGAAGGTCCCGACCCGGTCTCCGAAGGCGATCCCGAGGTCGAGGAGGCCGTTCGCGAGCTGACCGGCGCGGCGGCGGGTGTCGGCATACGTCTGGCGATGCGTGCCGCCGGCGGTCATGGTGATCACCTCCTCGTCGGGTGCGATCCAGGCGCCGCGATCGAGCAGCCTCGACATCAGGAGTGGGGTTCTCTGCATCGTCATGTCGTCGTCCGTCCCGCCGGAATTCCGCGTCCCGGACAGTGTATTCATGGCTGCCCGGGCTGCAAGCGGGACGTCCGAGCGTGGCGCGCGGGTCCGTCCGGGGAGTCGCATCCGGGCAGTCGCACCCGCGGAATCGCACCCGGGGAGCCGCGCCCGGGGAGCGGCGCCGGCGGTCGCGCGCGCAAGGCTTGCCGGCCGCGGCAGCGTGGTGCCTAATGGCGGCGCAGCCCGCGCCCACAGGGGGATGGAATGATGGACAAGGTCTGGCTCAACAGCTATCCGGAGGGTGTTCCCGCGGAGGCGGACATCGACGCCTACGATTCCATCGTGTCGTTGTTCGAGGAGAGCATCCGCCGCTTCGGCGACCGTCCGGCCTATTCGAACTTCGGGGTCACGATCACCTATCGCGAGCTCGACGAGCGCGCCCGGGCGCTCGCCGCCTACCTCCAGGGGCTCGGGCTCGACCCGGGCGACCGGGTCTCGATCATGATGCCGAATCTCCTCTCGAACCCGGTTGCGATATTCGCGGTGCTGCTCGCCGGCCTCACGGTCGTCAATACGAACCCCCTCTATACCGCCCGCGAGCTCGAGCACCAGCTCAACGACTCGGGCGCGCGGGCCATCGTCATCGTCGAGAACTTCGCGAGCACCCTCGCCGAGGTGATCGGCCGTACCCGCGTCGAGCACGTGATCCTGGTGCGCATGGGAGACGGGCTCGGGTTCCCGAAGTCCGCTCTCGTCAATTTCGTGGTCCGCCGCGTGAAGAAGATGGTGCCCCCGTTCCAACTGCCGGGCGCGGTGGGGTTCGCGCGCGCGCTCGACGAGGGCAGGGGGAAGAGCCTGCAGCCGGCGGGGGCCGGCCGGGACGACGTGGCGTTCCTGCAGTACACCGGCGGCACGACCGGGGTCGCCAAGGGGGCGGCTCTCAGCCACGGCAACGTGGTCTCGAACCTGCAGCAGACGTCGCTGTGGATAGGCCGGCAGTTCGAGCCCGGGCAGGAGGTCTTCGTGACCGCGCTTCCGCTCTATCACATCTTTTCCCTGGTCGCGAACTGCCTCACCGGCATGAAGTACGGCGCCCTCAACGTTCTCATCACCAACCCCCGCGACATGCCGGCCTTCGTCAAGACCATCGCCGGGCTCGGCTTTTCCGTCATCACGGGGGTCAACACCCTCTACAACGGCCTGCTCAACACCCCGGGCTTCGAATCGGCCGACTTCTCCCGCCTCAAGCTTGCGGTCGGGGGCGGGATGGCCATGCAGCGCGCGGTCGCGGACCGGTGGCGCGCGGCAACCGGGGTTCCCGTGGTCGAGGCCTACGGCCTCACGGAGACCTCGCCGGCCGCGGTCGTGAACCGGCTGGACCAGGCCGAGTTCACCGGCTCGATCGGACTGCCGCTGCCCTCGACCGAGATATCCATCCGGGACGACGACGGCAACGAGGTGGGATTCGACACGCCGGGAGAGCTCTGCGTGCGCGGCCCGCAGGTGATGCAGGGATACTGGGGCCGTCCGGATGCGACGGCGGAGGTCATCTCCGAAGACGGCTGGCTTCGCACCGGCGACATGGCGACCATCGACGAGGAAGGCTACCTTCGCATCGTCGATCGCAAGAAGGACATGATCATCGTCTCCGGGTTCAACGTCTATCCGAACGAGATCGAGGACGTGGTGGCGCTCCATCCGGGCGTCCTGGAAGTGGGCGCGGTCGGCGTTCCGGACGAGCGATCCGGGGAGGTGCCGAAGATCGTGGTGGTCAAGAAGGATCCGGACCTGACGAGCGAGGCGCTCATCGAGCACTGCCGGGAGCAGCTTACCGGCTACAAGATTCCGCGCCACGTCGAGTTTCGCGACGAGTTGCCGAAGACCAACGTGGGCAAGGTCCTGCGGCGCGAGCTGCGCGACGCGTGAGCGGCCCGTCCCCCGCACCCGGGACGAGAGCGGAGCGGGCCGCGGCCATGGCCCGGGGCGAAGCGTCCCGCCGGGGGTCCGGCGGCGGCCGGGCGGGAGCGCTCCGCGTCCGACCGAATGGCAAGACGCAAGACGGAGGAACACACCAGATGACATATTCCCTCGAACGGTTCGCCGCGGAGTGCCGGCTCGCGCTGGAGCGCGACCCGGGTCCGGTCGGGCGGGAGGAGGTGCGAAGGCACGTGTCGCAGGCGTGCCTCGATGCGCAGTTCGTGGCCACCCACCTCGGTCCGGACAACGATTCACCGCGCGAGATCCTTCACGAGGACGGGCGACTCGGGTTCTGCATCCTGGCCCACGTCCACCGTGGCGCGAGCGAGAGCGCTCCTCACGACCACGGGCCGAGCTGGGCGATCTACGGCCAGGCGGCGGGCGTGACGGAGATGACCGAATGGCGGGTGGTCGCTCCCGCGAAGGACGGTGAGAGAGGCAAGGTGGAGCCGATCCGGGTCTACTCCATGCAACCGGGAGACGCCCAGACCTACCAGGAGGGCGATCTCCATTCGCCGCGCCGCGAGGGCGAGACGCGCCTCATCCGGATCGAGGGGCGGAACCTCGACGGGGTGCCCCGGAACTACTACGACAAGGCCTGACCGCCGCCGGCCGAGTGCGGACCGGCGCCGGGGCTTCAGGCAAGCTCGGCGACGGGGGACGACCGATACTCGCCGTCCTCGACGGCAAGCACCGAATCGCCCGCGTACCAGTCCGCGAGAACGATCCGCCGGCATTCCCGGCCGCCCACCGTCAGATGGTGGGTCGCGGGCCGGTGGGTGTGGCCGTGAATGAGGTCGTCCGCCCGGTGCTCCCTGAGGATCGCGTCGACCGCATCCGGCGCGACATCCATGATGTCGTCGGGCTTGAGCGCGGTGAGCTCGCGCGATCGATGGCGCAACTGAGCGGCCATGCGCGCGCGCTCCGCGAGGGGGAGGGCGAGAAAGGTGCGCTGCACGGCCGGGTCGCGCGTATGGGCCCGAAAGGTCTGGTAGTCCGTGTCGGCGGTGCAGAGCTGGTCGCCGTGGGTGATGATCGTGCGGCGTCCCTCGAGCTCGATCACGCTTACCTCGTCGAGAATCGCGACGCCGGTGCGCGCCGCGAAGTCCCGTCCGATCAGGAAGTCGTGGTTGCCGGCGGCGAATTCGACGCGGACCCCTGCATCGCACAGCTTCCGCAGCTCCTCTTCGACCTCGGGGTGGGGCGTCGTCGTATCGTCGTCGCCGAGCCACTGATCGAAGACGTCGCCGAGCAGATAGAAGGCGCTTGCCCGGCGCGCCGCTCCGCGGGCGAGTCGAACGAACGACGCGAGCGACGCCGGGCGTTCGCGGTGCAGATGGAGATCGGAGGCGAAGAGGGTCAGCACGTGCGGCGAGCGCCCGGCTCCGGGCCGCCTTCGCCCGCGGCCGCGGTTCCCTCCGGACCCGCGTCGAGTCCGGGGTCACTCAACCAGGCGGCCGGTCTCCGGCCGCCTTCGTTAGCGAAACACGGTACGCCCAGGGGCGGATCGCGCCTCAAATTATTGGACCAGGCGGCCGGTTCCCGGCCGCCTTCGTTAGCGAAACACGGTACGCCAAGGGGCGGATCGAGCCTCAAGTTACTCCGCCAGGTGGATCCGCGTCTCCCGGATGACGACCGTCTCCTGGGGAACGTCCTTGGGAAAGGGGCCGCCCTCTCCCGTCGGCAGTGCCGCAATCCGGTCCACCGAATCCATGCCTTCGACGACCCGCCCGAACACCGCGTAGCCCCAGCCCCCGGCCGCGCGGCCGCGATGGTTCAGGAAATCGTTGTCGGCGACGTTGATGAAGAACTGCGCCGTGGCGGAGTGCGGGTCACGGGTCCGGGCCATGGCGATCGTCCCACGCTCGTTCGCCCCGGCCCGGTCCGCCTCGTTGCGGATCGGCGCCCGAGTGGGAAGCCGGCCAAACTCCACCGTGAAACCGCCGCCCTGGATCATGAATCCCGCGATCACCCGGTGAAAGATGGTTCCCCGGTAGTACCCGTCGCGGACGTATCCGAGGAAGTTGTCGGCCGTTTCGGGGGCGGACGCCCGGTCGATCTCCAGTACGAAGGAGCCCTGGTTGGTCTCGAACGTGACTCGCGGCCGATCGGCCGCCTCCGCGGGGCCCGCGCAGAAGCACGACAGAGCGAGCAGGGCCACGGCGGCGCGCGTTCGGACGAGCTTTCCGGACTTGAACATCATTCGTATCGGGTTTCCGGGCGGGGGGTGGTGACATGGTCGGCGCGGCATTCTACACTTCGCGGTCGGCGCGGCCACTCGGCCAGATCCTCGCAGCGCGGCCGGCCGGGAACGAAACCTCCGATGGACAGCCGAACCGCGGGTGTCTTACGATCGGAGCGTCATCACCGCCCGCCGGTCGAGCAAGCGGCCGCGGGGTTGGCACCAGGACGGCACAGGTAGCAGAAACATGGAACTCAGCGGCGAACGTGAGGGCGATGTCCTCGTTCTCACCCCCGAGGGCCGAATTGACGGATCGAACTCGGCGGACTTCCAATCGGCGGTGATGGAGCGGATCGATGAAGGGAGCGAGTCAATCCTTCTCGACTTCGCCGGCATCAGCTACATCAGCAGCGCGGGGCTTCGCGCAGTGCTGATCCTGGCGAAGAGGCTGAACCAGGTGAACGGGAGGTTCGCGCTCTGTTCGATGCAGCAGTCGGTCCAGAGCGTGTTCGAAGTGAGCGGCTTCGTGAAGATCATCGACGTGCACCCGGGCCGACCGGAAGCGTTCGCGGCCATGCAGTAGGCGGTCTTGCGCGGTCCCCGTTCCCGGCGTCAGATCCCCCAGGTCGCGTTCCACAAGTTGTCCGTGCATGTTGACCATCGCTGAAGAGGTCCTGCTCCTCTTTCTCGACGATCAGAAGGGGACCTTCATCCGCGGCCCCGACATACACGTCGAGCTCGCGATGAGCGGGGCCGTCCTCATGGACCTCGCTCTCTCCAACCGGATCGATACCGATCCGGAGCGGCTGTTCGTGGTCGATCAGTCGCCGGTGGACGACCGGATCCTGGACGGGCTCCTCGCCCGGATCGCGGCCTCGGAGCCGGAACGTTCAACGGAGTACTGGTTGAACTGGATCCGCGAAGACGTGCCGGAGATCATGGGTCACTTCATCGACCGTCTCGTGGATCGGGGCATCCTGCGGCGCATGGAGGAGAAGATACTCTGGGTGTTCGAGACGAGGCGCTATCCGGTCATCGACGATCGGGAGGAGCGCGAGGTCAAGCGCCGCATCACGAGCGTCCTGTTCAGCGACGAGATACCCGATCCGCGCGACGTCGTCATCATCGGTATCGTCAACGCCTGCGACCTTCTTGAAGTCATTCTCCATCACCGGGAGGTCGAGATGGTGCGCGATCGCGCCGATCAGATCGCCAGAATGGATATCATCGGCCAGGCCGTCAACAGCACCATCAACGACGTTCGGGCGTCGATCCTCTCCATGATCTCGACCATGTAGCGGCGCTGTCCGCCGTTCCAGGCGGGAGAGCGATCCGGGGGACCGGACCGTGCTGCATATCCACAACACCCTCACCCGACGCAAGGAACCGTTCCGGCCCCTCGCCCCGGGCCGTGTCGGCATGTACGTCTGCGGCATGACCGTCTACGACTACTGCCATCTCGGGCACGCCCGGATGCTCCTCGTGTTCGATGTCGTGGCGCGTTATCTGCGCCATCGTGGATACCGGCTCACGTACGTTCGCAACATCACGGACATCGACGACAAGATCATCGCGCGCGCCCAGGAGAACGGGGAGCCCTTCGAGACCGTGACCGAACGGTTCACCGCCGCGATGCACGAGGACTGCGAAGCGCTCGGGATCCTGCCGCCCGACCGGGAGCCCCGAGCCACGGAGTACGTGGCGCGCATGGTCGAGCTCATTTCCGGCCTCGTGGACAAGGGCTTTGCCTACCGCGGCGAAGGCGGAGACGTCTGCTTCGAGATCGCCCGCTTTCCCGAGTACGGGAAGCTGTCGGGAAACCGGGTGGAGGCGCTGCGTGCCGGCGCCCGGGTCGAGGTGGACGAGACCAAGGCGTCGGCGTCGGACTTCGTGCTGTGGAAGGCGGCGAAGCCGGAGGAGCCTTCCTGGCCGTCGCCCTGGGGTCCGGGCCGTCCGGGCTGGCACATCGAATGCTCCGCGATGTCGATGGCGAATCTCGGCGAGGGGTTCGATATCCACGGCGGAGGCCGCGATCTCGTCTTCCCTCATCATGAATGCGAGATCGCCCAGTCCGAGGCGAGTACCGGGAGGCGGTTTGCGAACGTGTGGATGCACAACGGCTTCGTCCGCATCGACGGCGACAAGATGTCCAAGTCGCTCGGCAACTTCTTCACCATCCGCGACATTCTCGCCCGCCACTCCGCCGAGGCGGTCCGCTACTACCTGCTGACGAGTCACTATCGAAGCCCGCTCAATCATTCCGCGGGGCGCCTCGAGGAAGCGGAGCGGTCGCTCCGGCGACTCTACGGAGCGCTCCGCGGTCTCTCGGATCTCCCCGGGGCCGGTTCCCGAGACCCGATCGGCGGCGCCGAGGACCGGTTCGCGAAGGCGATGGACGACGACTTCAACACCCCCGAGGCGTTGGCGGTGCTGCACGAGTTCGCGAGCGAAGTGAACCGGCGCCGGGATCGGGAGCCGCGAGCGGCGGCGGACGCGGCATCGGCGCTGCGGCGCGCGGGTTCGGTGCTGGGGCTCCTCGGAGCCGACCCGAATGCCGTGTTTCAGGCGCCGGTGTCCGGCGCGATACGGACCGGGGCGCCCAAGCTCTCGGGCGATCTCTCGACGTCGCCCCCATCGTCGTCGCCGGAGCTGCCGGCAGACGAGATCGAGCGGCGCATCGCGGCTCGGGCCGCCGCCCGGCGCGCAAGGGATTTCGCGCAGGCGGACCGGATCCGCGACGAACTGGCGGCGGCGCGGATCGTGCTCGAGGACGGTCCGGGCGGCACGACATGGCGGCGTTCGGCCTGATTCGAGTATCATGGCGTCGCGCCGGCGGCGGAAGACGCACGGCAGCGGGGTATGGCGCAGTCTGGTAGCGCACCTGCTTTGGGAGCAGGGGGTCGGGGGTTCGAATCCCTCTACCCCGACCACTTCGCCAGGCTCTGCCGGGATCGGAGGATCTGCCCCGCCGAGCGCCCGCCGGCCCCATCCAGCGCCCGTAGCTCAGCCGGATAGAGCATCGGCCTTCTAAGCCGAGGGTCGTAGGTTCGAGTCCTACCGGGCGCGCCAATCTCCGGCCGGCGGCGGCCGGACGGACGGACCGGACGGGCAATCGACAATGGTGGGCGTAGCTCAGTCGGTAGAGCACCGGATT
This sequence comes from Gammaproteobacteria bacterium, assembly GCA_965223775.1. GTDB lineage: Bacteria > Pseudomonadota > Gammaproteobacteria > HK1 > HK1 > JAJDXW01. The sequence continues at coordinate 2,720,336 of OZ245021.1, forward strand.
GTGGCTCCGGAGGTCGCGGGTTCAATCCCCGTCGCTCACCCCATTCATCGCGGGAGGGGACCTCATGACGAGTAGCGTTCGCGTCGAGTCGCTGGATGCCACGCTCGGGGCAACCGTGCGCGGAGTCGATCTCGACATGCCGCTCCGCGACGAGGCGTTCGAGGATATCCACGCGGCGTGGCTCGAGCACGCGGTTCTCGTGTTTCCCGGCCAGTTCCTGAACGACGAGAGCCACAAGGCGTTCAGCTATCGATTCGGTCGCCTCGAGCGGGTCATCACGCGCCGCGAGGACAGCACCGAGGTCATTTCCAATCTCTCGAACGTGGGCAAGGACGGCACCCTCATCGAGCCGGACGGGAGTCGGGCCCTCTATCTGAAGGGCAATTCGTACTGGCATACCGACAGCTCGTTCAAGCGGGTCCCGGCCAAGGCCTCCCTCCTCTCGGCCCGGCAGGTCCCGAGCGAGGGCGGGGAAACCGAGTTCGCGGACATGCGGGCCGCCTGGGAACGGCTCGACCCCGAGATGCAGGCCCGTCTTGACGGAACGGTCGCATTGCACAGCTACCGCTACAGCCAGGGGAAGGTCGGCGGGCTCGACGTGTTGAGCGGGACCGATCTCGCCAACCTCCCGCCGGTGGAGCACCCCGTCGTCCGCACCCATCCGGAGACGGGGCGGAAGAACCTCTACATCGGCCGCCACGCGAGCCACATCCTCGGGGAGGACGTCGAGGAGAGCCGGGATCTGCTGGGGAAGCTGTGCGAGGAGGGGTGCCGCCCGCCCCGGGTGTTCTCCCATCGGTGGGCGGCGGGCGACCTCGTCATGTGGGACAACCGATGCGTGCTCCATCGAGGCCGTCCCTATCCGCCCGACCAGCCCCGCGAAATGCGCCGCACCACCGTCGCGGGGGACGTGGCGGACAACGAATGGGCGGTCTGACCGGCCGCCTCGGCCCGCGGAGCGGGAGACTCACGGGAACCCCCGCAAGGGTGCGAGGCCTGAAATGACCGAATACGCCCTCGTGACCGGTGCGTCCCGCAACATCGGGCGCGCCATCGCCGAACGCCTCAAGGCGGACGGCTACTCCATTCTCATGCTGGACCGCATCGAACCGGAAGATCCGTCCCTCGGGGAGTTCCGGCAAGTGGACCTCTCGAACCCCGACGCGACCGCGGAGGCTCTCGCCGGGGCGGTTCGCGGGCGGGCCGTCACCCGGCTCGTCAACTGCGCGGGGGTCGTACGGATGGAGCCCCTCGAGGAGGTCGCCCTCGACGACTTCGACGCGCTGATGGCGATCAACGTCCGCTCGTATATCCAGACCATGCAGGCGCTCGTGCCGGGCATGAAGAAGGCGGGATTCGGCCGGGTGGTCAACATCGCGAGCCGGGCCGCCCTCGGCCATCTTCACCAGACCGTCTACTCCGCGACCAAGGCGGCCCTCGTCGGTCTCACCAAGACCTGGGCGATCGAGTTCGCGCCGCACGGGATCACCTGCAACGCGGTCGGACCGGGGCCGGTGGACACCGACATGTTCCGTTCCGTGTATCCGAAAGGATCGGAGAAGCGCGCGGAGTATCTGAAAAGGATCCCGGTCGGGCGGGTCGGCGACCCGAGCGACGTGGCGAACGCGGTGAGCTACTTCCTCGACGCGAGGACTTCCTTCGTCACCGGCCAGGTGCTGTTCGTCTGCGGCGGACTGAGCGTCGAGAAGTCGAACGCCACCTGAGCGCTCCGGCTCGTGCGGTCCGGAGCGGTGTCCCATCTCCTTCCCGTGGCCGGCGGCCCTTCCCGTTATCCGTCGGGGGCGTCGAGACCGGCCCGGATCCGATCGGCAACCCGGTCGAGGTCGCCGCGGTCCACCCGCCGGCGTCCGTGAAGGTCGAGCGAGATCCCGTCGTACCGGGGGATGAGGTGCACGTGGTAGTGGAACACGGTCTGGCCGGCCGCGCGCCCGTTCACCTGGTACACCCCGAGTCCGGGCGGAGCGATGGCGGCCCGGATTGCGTGCGACACCCGCTTCGCGGTATCCATGACCGCGCCGAGGGCCGGAGCGGGGGCCTCGAACAGGTTCTCCCAGTGCGGCTTCGGGATGACGAGGACGTGTCCGGTCGCAAGGGGGCTCAGGTCCATGAACGCGAGCGTGTCCGGATCCTCCCAGACCGGGTGGGAGCGCGCGGTGCCGGCGACGATGCGGCAGAAGATGCAGTTTTCCCGGACCGGCCTGGCGGTCATGGGAGAGCGAGCGGCTGGGGCATGGAGGTATTCGTACCTTGTCGGGACGGATTCGTCCGGTTCGGGCTCGCGAAGCGGAGCGGGCCGGCGCCGGCGAGACGCTGGTTCTCGGTCGATTCGGACCGCCGCTAGTGTAGTAGAGGAGGAGGAAGATGAGGGAAGCGAAACTGCGGTTCGGCATCCGGCCGCACGGCTGGATCGCGGACCCGACCCCGTTTGCGGACATCGCCGCGTGGGTCGCGCGGGCGGAGGCGCTCGGCTTCGATTCGGTGCACGTCGGGGACCGGCTGCTCTCGCGCGTGCCGCCGGTCTACGAGTCGACGATGTACGAGGTGACCGCGTGTCTCGCGACGTTCGCGGCGCACACGAAGACCATGCAGCTCTCGCCCCTCGTCTACAACGCGCCGTACCGCCACCCGGTGCTGACCGCCAAGGTGTTCGCATCCCTCGACGTCGCGTCGCAAGGACGGATCGTCCTCGCCGTCGGGGGCGGGTGGAACGCTCACGAGTTCGAGGTGCTCGGAATCCCGCGCGAACGCCGGGGGCGATACCTCGAGGAGTCGGTGGAGGTGATCCGGCGGCTGTGGACCGAGAACCACGTGGACCACGACGGTCCGTGCTTCTCGTTCCGGGACGTGTCCGTCGAGCCCAAGCCGGTGCAGCAGCCCCACCCGCCGATCTGGTTCGGCTCGATCGGCCCCGAGGCGCACGAGTTCAACCCCCTCGTCGAGCGGGTTCTCGACCGCATCGCGCGGCTCGGCGACGGCTGGGTGCCGCTCACGTATTCCACGCACGCGAAGACGATGACCGATCCGAACCTGCTCGGCCGCGCCTGGCGGCGCATCGAGGAAGGCATGCACGCGGGTGGCCGGGACTCCGAACGCTTCGAGATCATCTACTCGCACTGGTGCTACGTGACGACCGGCGAGCGGGACGAGCGCGAACGGTGCGAGGAGGCGGTGCGCCGGTGGTTCGACGGGAGTCTCGAAGAGGCGCGCGCAACCTATCTCGTCGGCGCTCCGGACGAGATCGTGGACCGGATCGCGGAGCGCACCGCGGAGCTGCCGCGCATCGACCGCTTCATCTTCACCCCGTTCAACTACGACCGGGAGCAGATGGACCGGCTCGCCGAGGAGGTGGTGCCGCGGCTTCGCGAGCGGTTCAATCCCGCCTCCAACCGGACCGTTCCTCAACGATCAGCTTGACGCGGTCGCCGATCCGGGGTTCTCCCCGCGCCAGGCCGTTCAGCAGCCGGAACAACCGGCGGGGCCGTTCCACCCCGGGCGCGAAACGCCGGTCGACGAGCCGGTCCACGGTGTCGCCCGGGCCGACCTCGTGGATGGCGATGCGCCAGGGTTTGACCGATTGCGCCTCCCACGCCCGGAGCCTCCGGAACGAGGCCGCCGCGGCGCGGTAACGGCGGTCGTACCCGCTCCCCGGACGGCCCGATGGAACGAAGAGGAAGCGGGCCACGGTGTCGTTTCGGAACCGGATTGCGACCAGCCGCGCACCGCGGCCGTCCGAGCCCCGTGCGAGCGCGGTCGCCGCCCGCATCCCGTTCACGCGGAAGCGCTCGTAGTGGGTGAGCCGGACACGCGGCGCCCAACCATCGCGCAGATATCGGCCGAGCGGCCGGCCCGGTGCGATTGGCTGCAGGTCGAAGTGCATCCTCGCTTCGTCGGGGCCGAAGCCGGTCACCGAGCGCTCTGCGTTCAGCAGGCGGAACCGGGGCGGAACCTCGAACTCGAAGCCGATGGCCGGGTGCACGAACCTGCGCCCGCGCACGAACCCCTGCTCGGGCCCGTCGCCGAACATGAGGCCGTCGATCTTGGCGAGGTAGATGTTCCGCGCGGTGATGGGGTCCGCCACCGTCGTGCGCCTTGCCGCCGCGACGGCTCGTTCGACCCGGTCGCGGGTGCGCGGGTGGGTGGCGAGGAAGTCGAGACCGGGGCGGGCGGAGCGGCCGTGCTTCGACGCTTCGAGCTCGCTCTGGCGCTTCAGCGTTGCGAGAAAGCTCGACATCGCCCCGGGGTCGAAGCCGGCCCGGCTGAGGTAGGTCACCCCGATCTCGTCCGCCTCGTGCTCCTCCTTGCGCGAATAGGCGCTCAGCACCGCGTGCGCCCCCACTCGCCCGAGGTTCACGAGCGCGGGGTTGTCGGTGACCGCCCCGAGGACCGCGAGCCCGAGACTGGCAAGCGTGCCCTTGGTCTGCCGCCGGGCCCCGTGGCGGGCGGTGATGTGGGCGATCTCGTGGGCGAGCACGCCCGCGATCTCGGCCTCGTTGCCGGCGAGCGCCAGCAGGCCGCGGGTCAGGTAGACATAGCCGCCGGGTACGGCGAAGGCGTTGACGATCGGAGAGTCGAGGACGGTGAACGTGTATCCGATCCCGGGCGCATGCGAGGTGGCGGCGAGGAATTGCCCGATGCTGTCCACGTAGCGCGCGAGCTTCGGATCGTCGTATGCGCCGCCGAACTGTTCGAGGATCTTCGGGTGCTGGTCTCCCCCGACGCGCTTCTCGTCTTCCGGCGACAGGCCGAAGAGAGACTGCGCACCGGCCGGGAGCGCCAGCGCCAGGAGGGCGGCCGAAGCCGCGGCCCGGAGCCCGGCCGGGATCGGCCGGGCTTTCGATATCGCCGATCGCTTCACCGCGCGGCCCGCCCCAGCACTTCTTCCGCCCACCGGTTCAGGCTCTTTCCGGCCAACTCCGCGGCCAGCGCGGCCTTGCGGTGAATCTCGGGGCTGACACGAAACATCATGCGGCCTGAATAGGCCTTCTGAGGTTCCTTGCCGATTCGGGCGCAGGTCTCGATATAGTCTTCCACCGCCTCGTGGAAGGCTTCCCGAAGGGCGTCCACGTTGTCCGCGTGGAAGCCGACGCCGTCGCGGATGCCCGCGATCCGACCGGTAAAGATCCCGTCCTCGTCGTCATAGCCGATTCGGGCCGAATAGCCCTTGTAAGCCATCGTGTTCGTCATGGCGTGATCCCGATTCTCTCCAGGAACGCGCGGGCGGCGCGCACCTGATAGCGTTTCGCCTCCCTGGCGGGATGCGGGCGGTGGAAGGTTTCGACTTCGCCATCCTTGTCGAACCGCACCCGCGACCTCCGGCCTTCGATCATCCGTGCGTCCGCGGCGATGAGCAGCCTTTCGATTGCCGCCCATTCCATTGTGCCGGAGGTCGGTTCGTGGAACACGGCGGCAAGCGTCTTGCGATGCCTGCGCTGCATCGGGAAACCGTAGCTCATGATTGCAAGATATGCAAGCATGAGCCACGAGACCGGGAACGCCTGGCGATGGCCAGATTCGGGGATCGCACCGGCGGGGGTGTAGAGTGGGCGCCATGATCGAGCTCGCCACCGCCTCCATCGCCGAGCTGGGCGCGGCCCTTCGCGAGGGTCGGGTACGGGCCGCGGACCTGGTCGAACAAGCCGCCGGGAACCGCGACGAGTCCCTCGGCGCCTACAAGCTCTGGCTGCCCGAGCGGGCGGCCGCGGCGGCGGCGTTGGCCGACGCGGCATTTGCCCAGGGGCTCGACTTCGGGCCGCTCCAAGGGCTGCCCGTATCGGTCAAGGACCTGTACGGTCTCGTCGGAACCCCCACCCATGCGGGGACCCCCCGGCCGCTCCCCGGTGCGTGGGAGCGGGAAGGACCGGTGGTCCACGCCGTCCGGAACGCCATGGGCTGCATCGTCGGCAAGACCCACACGGTCGAGTTCGCCTTCGGCGGCATCGGCAGCAATCCACACTGGGGGACCCCCCGGAACCCGTGGAGCCGGGAGGTGCACCGGGTGCCGGGCGGCTCGAGCGCGGGCGCCGGCGTCTCGCTCTGGGAGGGCACGGCGGTCGTCGCCCTCGGCAGCGACACGGCCGGATCGGTACGCGTGCCGGCGAGCTATACCGGAACCGTCGGGCTCAAGACGACCTGGGGGCGCTGGTCGCTCGACGGCCTGGTGCCGCTCAGTCCGTCCTTCGACACCGCGGGGATCCTGACCCGCTCGGTCGCGGACGCGGCGCTCGCCTTTGCGGTCATCGACCCCCGATGCATGGCGCCGCCCGGCGCCGCGGATCTCTCCCGGCTGCGGCTCGGGGTCATCGAGGAGTTCTTCGACGGGTGTGCGCCCGACGTTGCCGAATCCGTGCGTACGGCGATCCGCGAGCTCGAAGGCAAGGGCGCGTCGATCTTCTCGTTCTCGCTGTCGGGGCTCGCCGCCGTGCGGGAGATCTTCGCCGCGGGCGGCCTCGCCGCGCCCGAGTTCATGGCCTTCATCAACCGCGAGCTGCCCGACTTCCGCGCGACCCTCGACCCCAACGCCCGCGCGCGCTTCATCCCGATCGAGTCGATGACCGCGTCCGAGTACCTGGACCGGCGGGCGCGGCTCGCGCGGCTCGCGGACGAGGCCGACGCCAGTCTTGCGGGAGTGGATGGGATCCTGTCTCCGACGACGCCGATCACCGCCCCGCGGCTCGACGAGGTCGCGGACGCGGACGGCTACCGCGACCGCAACATGGCGTCCCTCCGCAACACGATGCCCGGGAACCTGCTTGATTTCTGCGGCCTCTCGATCCCCGCCGGTCTCGACGGCGACGGCCTGCCCGTGGGCCTCCAGATCATGGCCGCGCGCGGCACGGACGAGCACCTCCTGTCGGTGGGCCTCGCCGTCGAGGACGCCCTCGGAACCGCGCGCCAGCGCCTCGGCTCGCCACCCGGATAGCCGCTAACTACTAATTTGACAATATTTAGTATTTAATTATACTTCGTGCCGGTGCTCAGCAGTATCCGTCACCCATGAAGATGCCTCTCGCGCCACCGTCCCTGTCGGAGCTGAGCAACGAACGATACGCAAGGATCCCGGAACTGCTTTCTTCCGGTATCGGGAAGCTCCCTGAGAACAGATATCTGCATTGGTCGAAGCTCCGGCACCTGGAGCCCCCGAAGGGGTTTTCGAGTGAAGACTGGTGGCTGGCCGTCAAGTTGGCCAGAGGGTCGGTTCGCCATCCCCTTCCCCTCGTGGACAAGCAGGGCCGAGCGTTCTCATTCAGCGACTCCGGGTATCTGTACCGGATGCTTCACGAGGTTGATCGGGATGCCAGCGGCCGAATCGAGCTGCCGGCCGATGTGGTGAGCACCGATTCCCGGAACCGATACCTTGTGAGCTCACTGATAGAGGAGGCCATCACGTCGAGCCAACTGGAAGGCGCCGCGACGACCCGGCGCGTGGCGAAGGAAATGCTGCGATCGGGCCGCCCGCCCCGTGACAGGAGCGAACGGATGATCGCCAACAACTATCGCGGGATGGCGTTCCTGAGAGGCCTGGTCCGTGAGGATCTGTCAGCGACCATGTTGCTGGAGCTTCAGGGGATCCTGACTGACGGCACACAAGACGATCCCGGCGTGGTCGGACGATTCAGACTCCCCGGCGATCGAGTGCTCGTCATCGATCAGCGGGACGGGACCATCCTGCACGAGCCGCCCGATGCCAACGAGATCGATGAGCGCATGGAACGGCTGCTTGCATTCGCCAATACAACGGACGACGCCGTGTTCCTCCATCCGGTGGCAAGGGCCATATTGCTCCACTTCATGATCGGATACGAGCATCCCTTTGTCGACGGCAACGGACGTACCGCGCGAGCGCTGTTCTACTGGGCGATGGCGAGATTCGGGTATTGGATGACCGAGTTCCTCTCGATTTCGACCGTTATCCGCAAGGCCCCCGCGCAGTACGCGCGCGCGTACGTGTTCTCCGAGATCGACGACAACGACGTCACCTACTTCCTGGACTACAACCTTCGGGTAATCCTGCAGTCGATTCGGCAATTGCACGCGTACCTGGCGCGCAAGGCGCGGGAGATGCAGGACGTGCAGCGGTTGCTCGAGCGGTCCATCCCGACATCCATCCTGAACTACCGGCAGGTCGCGCTGCTCGTGTCCATGCGCAAGCACCCGGAGATGGTGCATACCATCGAGAGTCACCGGAGATCGCACAACGTCACCTATCAGACCGCCCGCACCGACCTCCTGAGGCTTGCCGAACTTCACCTGGTGACGATGGCCAGGCCCGGCCGGGCGTTCGTCTTTGCGCCGGCTCGCGACTTCGACGAGCGCTTGCGCCGGTTGGCTACCCCCTGAGCGACCTCTGCCGGGGATACGAAATGGATCCCCGCCGGCGTTCGGTTCCCGCCCCCGCATCTTCGATGCCCTGAGCGAGACCTCTGCCTGCACGTCACCTTGAAGAACCTGGCCCGGCTGCGCGCGCCGGGACTCACGCCCCGGGCCATTCGGGAGAAGTTCTCGACCCTGCAGATGGTCGATGTCCATCTGCCGACCACCGACGGACGCCACCTCGTCCTGCCTCGACGCACCGACCCCACCCGAGACCGGCAACTGCTGCTCGACCGTGTGCTGGGCGCAACGCTCCACGCGTTCCCGGAAGGCGAGGACGAGGCGGCGGCGGACGCGGCGATGGAGCGCCGCGACGGGTCGACGCTCCGGTGGTTGGTCTCGACCTCGATGGCGATGCCGGGCCAGGCCGCTCTGAACGAGGCGAGCCTTGGCACCAGCCACTTCTCGGCCACCGCCTCGACCGAGACGATGCGCACCCGCCGGGGGGTCGTGCGCTGGCGCTCGGAGACGCCGTGCACCTCGGCGAGGATGCGCTGCACTTCCTTCAGGTAGGCGCGGCCGCGGCGGTTGAGGCGCACGCTGCGCCGCCGGCGCTCGAACAGCTCGGCGTCGAGATGCTGCTCCAGGGTGCGGATGCGGTGGCTGACGGCGGCGGCGGAGACGCCGAGCTCGTCGGCGGCAAGGGCGAAGCTCTGGTGCCGGGCGGCAGCCTCGAAGAAGCGCAGGCAGTCGAGGGGCGGCAGGGGTTTCACGAATCGGGGCGCCGGGAACCGTGGAATTGGAGGTAAATCAACAAATACTTCGTAATTGTACAAATACATCTTTCTCATAATACCTCCCGAGAAAGTCCCGCTGGAGTGCCGGTTCGCCCTTGTATACGTGCATCGAGGGAGTTTTCCAGCGGAACTTGGGCGGGCTTATTGAGAAAATTATATTTTTGATGAGATAAAAAAATAATATACTTGCAATCTCTTGAAAGTTCGTTATATTCCGCTCCCGTCAAGCGGTGCTGCCATGGACACCGCTGAAGTCACCGGGCGCGAACAGGGGCGGTACGGCGATGGACTTGATTTGTGCGAAGTGGTTGGAGACTGTCTGTTTAGCCTTAATTGAGAGCGCCGAGCGCCGAGCGCCGAGCGCCGAGCGCCGAGCGCCGAGCGCCGAGCGCCGAGCGCCGACGCTGAGCCCGACCTTCGCCTCGGGCACGGCCACCTACACGGCGTTGGTTGCCAACAGCGTCGACGAGGTGACGGTGACGGCGACGGAGAACCACGCCAGCGCCGATGTCGAAATTCAGGACGCGGACGGCAATGCGCTCGCGGACGCGGGCACGGCGGACGGCCACCAGGTGGCGCTGGTGGAGGGCGAGAACGTCATCAAGGTGAAGGTGACGGCCGGGGACGGCACGGCGACGCAGACCTACACGGTGACCGTGACGCGGTCGGCGGTCGATGCGCCGGACGCGCCGACGGGTTTCTCGGCGACGAAGGGCAACCGCTACGTGACGCTCGCCTGGGACGCGCCGGCGTCGGGCGCGAACATCACGCACCACGAGTACCACTACAAGACGGACGGCAGCTATCCCGATGACTGGAAGACGATTCCCCACAGCGCGACGGGCGGGTTCAACGAGGACGGGTTCACGGTGACGAAGCTCACCAACGACACGGCCCACACCTTCGAGCTTCGCGCGGTGAACGCCGGGGGCGGGAGCACTGCCGTGGAGTCGAGCGCCGTGACCCCGTCGGGCAGCGGGCGCATCGTCGAGTCCATCGGGGTGAGGCGGGACGACGGTCAGGACGGCGACCCCCACGGCGTCGGCGACGAGATCCGCTTCGTCGTCAAGTTCAGCAGCAACGTCCCTTGCGCGTCCACCACCAGTCGTGTTGTTCAGTTCAATCTTGGCAGCGCCACGAAGGATGCCGACGGTTATGCGGGAGATGGCACGAGCAGTTTATGGTACCGCTATACGGTACTAGAAGGTGATGTCGACAGCGACGGCATCGAGATTCCCGCAGGGCCGCAGGCCCTCCCCCACGAGTACTTTGCAAATAACGGCTGCACCGAAGAGTTCGACGAGAAGGGGGATGCACGCTTCACCCGCACGGAGTCGGAGGCCGCGAAGGACTCCAATGACGGCAGGCTCGCGGCGGCGACCGCCGACGTGTGGCTGCTGCGCACGGGTATCGAGGGCTCGCGGCGCTTCGTGTTGGGCGGCGATGCCGCGGGCATGGTGCTGACGCCGTCGTTCGAGCTCGGCGCGCGGCTCGACGGCGGCGACGCCGAGACCGGGCTCGGCGTCGATCTCGGCGGCGGCCTCGCCTTCGCGGCGCCGCGCCAGGGCGTGGCGCTCGATCTGAAGGCGCGGGGGCTCGTCGCCCACGAGGCGTCGGGCTTCCGCGAATGGGGCGCGAGCGCCTCCTTCACCTGGGACCCGCGGCCTTCGACCGACCGGGGGTTCGCGCTGAGGCTGCGCCAGGGCTGGGGCGGCTCGCCGACGGGCGGCATGGACGCGCTCCTCGCCCGCGAGACGCTCGCCGGCCTCGCCGCGGACCCCGGCTCGGGGGCCGGGGCAGGCGACAACGGCGGCGCCGCGAGCGCGGGCCGTCTGGAGGCCGAGCTTGGCTACGGCATCGCCCTGTTCGGCGGTGGCTTCACCGGCACGCCGAACTTCGGCGTCGGCCTCTCGGACACGAGCCGCGACTACCGCCTCGGCTGGCGCCTGACCTCGGCGCGGCCGGGCGACCCCGGCTTCGAGATCGGCCTCGACGCCACCCGGCGCGAGGCCGCGAGCGCCAACGCCGAGCACGGCGTCATGCTGCGCGGCACGATCCGCTGGTGAACGTCAGGCTAACTCTGACGAGGTATGCGATCCGATCCTTGGCGTCACGTCCCGTGGGGATGGCCCGCCCGGTCAGCACGTCCCTTGCGTATGCTCCGTCCCCCGGGTCCAGCCCGGTGGGCGCACCGCCGCGGTGTTTCGGACCGCCGTGCGAAACCGGGCCGCATGGGTCGACAGACAGCTTGTTTCGTGGTTCGGGGCCGGCCCCGGGAAGGACGGTCAGTCGGGGAGACGGTGGCCAATGGCCTCGCGGCAGCGCACCACCGCGCCCGGGCGGAAGGCGGAACCCCAACGGACCGCGCCCGGCGGGAAGACGACGATGACGGTCGAGCCCATGTTGAAGCGGCCGATCTCGGCCCCCCGCTCGAGGGCGGGGCCGTCGAAGTCCCACCGGCGGCTCGGGCCCGGACGCGGAAGATCGGCGACCGGGCCGGTCCACGGGGTCTCGATGCTGCCGACGAGGAGGGCTCCGACCATGATGATGGCGAAGGGGCGCCCTCCGGAGTCGCGGAAGTGGAAGACCACGCGCTCGTTGCGGGCGAAGAGGTGCCGGATCCGTTCCGCGGTGGCCGGGTTCACGCTGAAGCGATCGCCGGGGACATGCGCCAGGGCGGTGAGGGTCGCGTCGATCGGGAGGTGCACCCGGTGGTAGTCGCGGGGAGCGAGGTAGATGGTGGCCGCGGCGCCGCCGGCCAGCGCGGCGGCGGCTTCCCGGTCGCCGCCGAGCAGGGTCTCCAGCGGGTAGGTGAGGGACTTCGCCTGGACGAGGGTCGTACCCGCAAGCTCGCCGGCGTCCTGTACGGTTCCATCCGACGGCGCCGCGACCGCGTCGGCCTCGGCGGGCAGCGGCCGCGCTTCCGGGTGGAGGGCGCGCGTGAAGAAGGCATTGAAGGTCGGCCACGCGCGCGGGTCGGACTCGACCGCGTCGGCGAGCTCCACCTCGTGGCGCCGCACGACGGTGCGGATGAGCCACTGTTGCCAGGGAGAGATGCGAACCCGTGTCGCGTGCAGCACGATGCGCGAGAGGAGGCGCCGGGGGTACACGTACTGGAGCGCGACGGCGAGGGGCGGGCTCATGGGCTCCGCGACCTTGTTCCCGGACGAGCGCGCAATTCGAGGCCGCGCACGGCGGGCTCCCGGTGGAGCGCGGGAGGGCGGCCGGCCTCGACCCGGCCGGGTTCCCCGCCATGGTCCCGTCCAACGACCGACCCTGCATGAGCGTGGCGCCGATACGACCGGAAACCGTCGGCTGATCGCATGTCTCAGCCCGACGACCAGGAGCTCGATCCGCCCGATACCGCGCCCGCCCGGCGCGGACGGGTAGGCGGAGCGAGGAGCGCCGCCGCGAGGTCTTCCAGGCTTTCGAGGTTGTGCACGGGCCGGAACTCGTCCACGTGGGGGAGGAGGGCGCGGATGCCGGCCGCCTTCGGCTCGAAGCCCTCGTAGCGGAGCAGGGGGTTCAGCCACACGAGCCGCCGGCACGACTTGCGCAGCCGCTCCACCTGGGGCCCGAGACCTTCGCCCGCGTCGCGGTCGAGCCCGTCGGAAATGAACAGCACCACCGCGCCCTGAGCGCACACCCGGCGGGACCACTCCCGGTTGAACCGGTCGAGGCACTGCCCGATGCGGGTGCCCCCGCTCCAGTCCTCGACCTCCTCGCTCGCCCGTTCGACCGCCGCGTCCACGTCGCGATCGCGAAGCTGGCGAGTGATGTTGGTGAGCCGGGTGCCGAAGACGAAGGAGAACACGCGGGTCCGGTCTCGGGCGAGGGCGTGCGCGAAGTGAAGCAGCACCCGCGAGTACCGGCTCATCGACCCCGAGATGTCGCAGAGCACCACGATGGGGGCGGGCTTCCGGAGCCGCCGCCTTCGAACGAGCAGGACCTCGCCGGCGCCTTGCCGAAGGCTCCGCCGGAAGGTGGTCCGCATGTCGACGAGCGAGCCGTGCGGATATGGCCGGAAGCGTCGGGTCGGGACCGGCGGCATCGCGAGCCGCAGCCTGCCGATGGCCGCCTTCGCCTGCGCGAGCTCCGCGGCCGACATCTGCTCGAAGTCCCGGGCGCGGAGCACCTCGCGCTCCGACCACGTGAGGGCGGCGTCGAGCTCGATCTCCTCTTCCGCCTCCCTGGCCCGCGCCTCGCCTTCGGCGCCCGCGAACAGCGCTTCGCTCAGCCGGCGGCTGAGCGGCTTCGCGTCGCCGCGCGGGGGGGTGTGGACGGTGGGAAGGAGGAGGCTCGTGATCCGTTCGAGGAGCTTCGGGTTCCGCCAGAAGACGTGGAACGCTTCGTCGAACAACGGCCGCTGATCGGCCCTCCGGACGAAGACCGCGTGCAGCGTCCAGTAGAAGTCGTCGCGCCGGGCGAGCCCCACCGCCTCGACGGCCCGGAGCGCATCGAGCACCGCGCCGCTTCCCACCGGAAGGCCCGCCGCCCGCAGGGTGCGCGCAAAGTGCATGAGGTTGGCGGCGAGGCGGCCCGGAACCCCGGTCCCATTCCCGGGTCCGGCGGCGGCAAGCTCCGAGGCTTCGGTCTCCCCGGCGGGACGGGAGGTTTCAGGCGGCGCCGGCAACCCGCAGCTCGCGCTTGATCTGCTCGATGACGTTCGCCGCCTCGCTCCCCCGGATCCGGGCGATGTCGTCCTGGTACTTGAGGAGGGAGCCGAGGGTGTCGTTGACCACGTCCGGCGACAGGGCCAGCACGTCGAGCTGGGTGAGCGCCTGCGCCCAGTCGATGGTTTCCGCGACCCCCGGCGCCTTGAAGAGGTCCATCTCGCGCAGGCCCTGCACGAAGGCGACGACCTCCCGGCTCAGCGCTTCCGGGGTGCCGGGCGCCCGTACCCGCAGGATCTCGAGCTCCCGCGCCGCGTTCGGATAGTCCACCCAGTGGTAGTAGCAGCGGCGCTTGATCGCGTCGTGGATCTCGCGGGTGCGGTTGGAGGTGATGACCACGACCGGCGGCTCGCTCGCGGTGATCGTCCCGAGCTCGGGGATCGTGATCTGGAAGTCGGCGAGCAGCTCGAGGAGGTAGGCCTCGAACGGCTCGTCCGCCCGGTCGAGCTCGTCGATGAGCAGGACCGGGGCGCCGGCCGGGTCGGGACCGAGGGCGTCGAGGAGGGGGCGCTCGATGAGGAACCGGCGCGAGAAGATGTCGTCCTCGACGGATTCGATCGCCGACGCGTCGCGATCCTCTCCACCGAGCTCGGCGAGCCGGATCCGGATCATCTGCCGTGGATAGTTCCACTCATACACGGCGGACGCGACGTCGAGCCCCTCGTAGCACTGGAGCCGGACGAGGCGCCGCCCGAGGACCCGCGCGAGGACCCGCGCCACCTCGGTCTTGCCGACCCCCGCCTCGCCTTCAAGGAACAGCGGACGGCGCATCCGAAGGGTGAGGAATACCGCGGTAGCGAGGCTCCGGTCCGCGACGTAGTCGCCCGCGGAGAGCCGGGATACCGTCTCGTCGACGGAGGCGGGAAGGGTCATGGATGCGCCCCGGACGATCTGGCCCGCATATTTCACCAATCTCCTGCTGCGGGCGCCGATCCATCGCTTCGCGCTCCCAAGGTCGCCGCGGTAGCGGGCCGTACTCCCTCAAGCCGCTTCGACAGCGCGAACGCGCTAGTGTCGGCTACGCCTTCGCCAGCGCGTAAGCGCTCTTTCAGTCCGTTCGTCCCGCTACCGCGGCGTTCTGCTTCGCGCTTCGCGTTTCGCAGCTTCGCCGGCGCCCTCGCGACGGAGATCGGTGAAATATGCGGGCTGGAGGTGAACGCCCGTGCCGAAATCAATTCGTCCTCGTTTGCGTGATCATGCCGGTGCGGCGCCCCAGGGACCCGATGGAAGTCTCCCCGGAAACGGCGCGTGCAACGGCGGCGTGGACCGGAGGAAGGCTCCGGTCCGCATCCCGTCGCCGGCCGCCCGTGGCCGGATCAGCCGGCCGCCGCCGCCGCTACCGCGCGCCTTGCCATCACCCCCACCAGGTGGGCGCGGTACTCGGCGCTCGCGTGGATATCCTCGTTCAGCCCGTCGGACGGTACGGAGGCGTCCCGGATCGCGCCGGCACTGAGATTCCCGGCAAGGGCCGCTTCCATCGAACTCGCCCGGAATACCCGGTCTCCCGCCCCGGTGACCGCGACGCGGACACCGCGCGCCGTCTCGGCCACCATGACCCCGACGATGGCGTAGCGCGAAGCGGGATTGGGGAACTTCGCGTACGCGGCCCGGCGCGGTACGGGGAAGCTCACCGAGACGATGATCTCGCCGTCCTCGAGCGCGGTCTCGAACAGACCGGTGAAGAAGTCGTCCCCTGCGATCGTTCGCCGGTCGGTGCGCACGTCGGCCCCGAGCCCGACCACCGCCGCCGGGTAGTCCGCGGCCGGGTCGGCGTTCGCGATCGATCCCCCGATGGTTCCGCAATTGCGTACCTGCGGGTCGCCGATGCAGTCCGCGAGCGACGCGAGAGCGGGGATCGCGGCCGCCACCTCGGGCGAGGATGCGACGTCCGCGTGCCGGGTCATGGCTCCGACCACGATCGCGTCGCCCTCGCGGCGCACGCCGTCGAGCCCTGCGATCGAGCCGAGGTCGACGAGGTCCGAGGGGCTCGCGAGCCGCTGCTTCATGGTCGGGATGAGGGTCTGACCGCCGGCCAGCACCAGCCCGTCTTCCGCCGCCGCGAGCGCCTCGGCCGCCGCTTCGAGCGTGCCGGGGCGGTGATAGTTGAACTCGTACATGTTCTATCTCCTTTGCGCCCGGTTCGGACCTAGCCGCCGAGCGCCCGCCACACCGCCTGCGGGGTGGCCGGCATGTCGATGGCGCTCGTGTCGATGGCATCGATGACCGCGTTCATCACCGCGGCCGGGGCGGCGATCGCCCCCGCCTCGCCGCATCCCTTGACCCCGAGCGGATTGTGGGGACACGGGGTGCACGTGGTCTCGACGGTGAGGTCCGGCAGGTCGTCCGCCCGCGGCATCGTGTAGTCCATGAACGAACCGGTCAGCAATTGCCCGTCCGCGTCGTAGGCGCAGCCTTCGAGCAGGGCCTGGCCGACTCCGTGCGCCACCCCGCCGTGGACCTGGCCTTCCACGATCATCGGATTGACCACGTTGCCGAAGTCGTCGACCGCAACCCAGTTCACGATCTCGGTCGTCCCGGTATCCGGGTCCACCTCGACCTCGCATACGTGGGTGCCGGCCGGGAAGGTGAAGTTCGCGGGATCGTAGAACCCCGTCTCCTCCAGCCCCGGCTCGAGCTCGTCGAGCGGGTAGTTGTGGGGAACGTAGGCGGAGAACGCGACCTCGGCGATGTTCATGCTGCGGTCGGTGCCCGCCACCGTGAAGTTGCCGCCCGAGAACTCGATGTCCTCCTCGGACGCTTCGAGCGAGAACGCCGCGATCTTTCGCCCCTTGGCGATGACCTTGTCCATCGCCTTCACGAGGGCCGAACCGCCCACCGCGAGCGAGCGCGACCCGTAGGTGCCCATGCCGAACGGCGTCTTCTCCGTGTCGCCGTGCACCACCTCGATGTTCTCGAAGGGCACTCCGAGATAGTCGGAGACGACCTGCGCGAACGTCGTCTCGTGGCCCTGGCCGTGGCTGTGCGAGCCGGTGTAGACGAGCACGTTCCCCGTCGGGTTGAAGCGGATGCCGCCCGATTCCCACAGACCGACCCCGGCCCCGAGCGACCCGACTACCTGCGACGGAGCGATGCCGCAGGCCTCGATGTAGGCGCTGAGGCCGATTCCCCGGAGCCTGCCCCTGGACCTCGACTCCTCGCGGCGGGCGGCGAAGCCGTCGTAGCGCGCGAGATCGAGGGCCCGATCGAGGGCGAGCCGGTAGTTCCCGGAGTCGTACTCGAGGGCGACCCTGGTGGGGTAGGGGAACGCATCGGCGGGAATGAAGTTGCGGCGCCGGAGCTCTGCGGGGTCGATTCCCATGTCGCGCGCCGCCTGATCGACGATGCGCTCGACCACGTAGGTCGCCTCCGGACGCCCGGCGCCGCGGAGCGCGTCCACCGGGGTCGTGTTGGTGAACACCGCCTTGACCTCGCAGTAGATGGCCTCGGTGGTGTACTGGCCCTGGAGCAGGGTGCCGTAGAGGTAGGAGGGCACGCAGCTCGCGAACGTCGAGAGATAGGCCCCCATGTTCGCCCGGGTCTCGACCCGAAGGCCGAGGAACCGGCCGCCCGCGTCGAGGGCGAGCTCCACGTGGCTCTCATGGTCGCGCCCGTGCGCGTCGGCCACGAAGGACTCGGAGCGGTCCGCGGTCCACTTGACCGGCCGGCCGACCTTTCCGGCCGCCCACAGAACCGCCGTTTCCTCCTGGTAGATGAAGATCTTGGAACCGAATCCACCGCCTACGTCGGGGGCGATGACGTGCAGCTTGTGCTCGGGCGCGATCTGGATGAAGGCGGCGAGCACCAGGCGGTGGACGTGGGGGTTCTGGCTCGTGAGCCGCAGGGTGTAGTCCTTCGTCGCGGGGTTGTAGTCCCCGATCGCGGCCCGCGGCTCCATCGCGTTCGGAATGAGCCGGTTGTTGACGAGGTCGAGCCGGGCCACGTGGTGGGCGCGCGCGAACGCGTCGTCCGTCGCCGCGCGGTCGCCGATCTCCCAGTCGTAGCACAGGTTGCCGGGGGCCTCGGGGTGGATCTGCGGTGCCCCGTCCGCGAGCGCGTCCTCCATGGATACCACCGCGGGGAGAGGCGAGTAGGTCGCTTCCACCAGCTCCGCCGCGTCGCGGGCCTCGCGTGCGCTCTCCGCGACCACGACGGCCATCGCGTCGCCGACGTGGCGCACCGTGTCGGCCGCGAGGACCGGGTGGCCGGGCGCCTTGTGGGGCTCTCCGTCCTTGCCGGTGACCACCCAGCCGCAGATGAGGGACCCGAGCTCGTCCGCCGCGAAATCCGCCCCGGTCAGGACCGCCAGCACCCCGGGCGCGGAGGCCGCGGCGGAGGTGTCCAGGGTGAACGTGGCATGGGGATGGGTCGAGCGTACGAAAGCGGCATGGGTCTGCCGGGAGAGGGTCGTGTCGTCGGTGTAGTCGCCGGTTCCGGTGAGGAACCGGTGGTCCTCGGTGCGGGGCACGGAGGCCCCAATGCCGTTGTCAGCCATCTCAGCTACCTCCGCGCATCGCGCTCGCACCGGCGAGGATCGACTTCACGATGTTGTGATAGCCGGTGCATCGACAAAGGTTCCCTTCCAGCCACTCGCGGACCTCGTCGCCCGACGGGTCGGGGTTCCGGGCCACCAGGTCGAGCGCGCTCATGACCATTCCCGGGGTGCAGAAGCCGCATTGCAGGCCGTGGTTCTCGCGGAACGCCTCCTGCATCGGGTGGAGCGTGCCGCCCTCCGCCAGGCCCTCGATGGTGATGACGTCGGCCCCGTGCGCCTGGGTCGCCAGCATGGCGCAGGCCTTGACCGAGCGGCCGTCGACGTGCACGACGCAGGCCCCGCACTGGCTGGTGTCGCAGCCCACGTGGGTTCCGGTCAGCCGCAGGTTCTCCCGCAGCAGTTCCACCAGGAGAGTGCGTTCCTCGACCTCTTCGGAGACCGCTCTCCCGTTCACGTTCATGGAGACTTTCACCGCCATGCGCCTTACTCCTCTTGCTCGTCCGGCTCGCCCTCCTCGGAGAGCGGCTCCGGCGTGACGATTTCCACGAATCGGGAAAAGAAATCCGTTCCGATCTTGCGGGCCGTGCCCCCGATGAGCCGCGAGCCCACCTGGGCGATCTTGCCTCCGGGCTGCACGCGCGCGGCGTATCGGAGCACCGTCCCGTCGCCCGCCGCTTCCAGGCTCACGTCCGCGCTTCCCGTGGCGAACCCGGCGGCGCCCCCCCGGCCTTCGCCGGAAAGAGTATAGCTCTCCGGCGGATTCAGGTTGGACACCGCGATGCGGGTCTTGAAGCGAGCCTTCACGGGGCCGACCCTGGCCAGCACGTCCGCGTCGAACTCGTTCTCGCTCACCCGCTCGATCGTCTGGCACCCGGGAATGCACCGGCCGAGGATCTCGGGGTCGTTGAGCGCCTCGAAGACCGCTTCACGGGGCAGGGGAACGTGGAATTCGCCGCTCAGGTCCATGTCGTGCCGCTCCGATCGGACGGCCGAAGTATAGCCCGGAATGCTCGCCGAACCGCCGCCGCGTTGCGACGCGTGCCGCGAGCCGTGCTAACTTTGCCGCGCACGTCGGCACAGGCACACACCGGGAAGCGATGCGATGACGGACCTCTACACCGGCTATGAGCGGCTGACCTTCGAACGCCCCGAGGAGCGAATCCTGCGGGTGACGTTCAACCGGCCCGAGCGCTACAACGCACTCGACGCGATCGGCCATCGGGAGCTCACCTACCTGTGGCCGAAGATCGACGCGGACCCCGACATCGACTGCGTGATCCTCACCGGCGCGGGGCGGGCGTTCTCGGCGGGCGGCGACTTCGACCTCATCGAGCGGAACATGCAGTCGTTCGACCACCTGGCGGAAACGTGGAAGGAAGCGCGCGCCCTCGTCTACAACATCCTCGATTGCAACAAACCCCTGGTGTCCGCGATCAACGGGCCGGCGGTGGGGGCGGGTCTCGTGGCCGGGCTGCTGTGCGACGTGTCCATCGCGGCCCGCTCGGCCCGGATCACGGACGGCCACACCCGGCTCGGGGTGGCGGCCGGCGACCATGCCGCGATCGTGTGGCCCCTCCTGTGCGGGATGGCCAAGGCGAAGTACTACCTCCTGACGTGCGACGTGCTCACCGGCGCGGAAGCGGAGCGGATCGGCCTCGTTTCGCTCTGCGTGGACGACGACGCGCTCCAGGACAAGGCGCTCGACGTGGCGCGCAAGCTGGCCCGGGGCGCGCCGTCGGCGATCCGCTGGACCAAGCACGCGCTCAACAACTGGATGCGGATGGCCGGTCCCACCTTCGACGCCTCGCTCGCGCTCGAGATGATGGGGTTCGCGAGCGCCGAGGTGCGCGAGGGGCTGGCGTCGCTGCGCGAGAAGCGGGAGCCGGACTTCCCGCGGGGTTCGCCGGTCTAGGAGTGTGCGCCGCAGAACCCTTCCGAAGGCGGGACGTGGGGACAGGGAGACAGATTTCCGGAAATGGCGCCCGTATTCGGCTGCCGAATCCCAACAATGGACACGAACGCGGGCAATTCGAGGGTGCGGTGGGGAACCGTCGCACGATAATTTTCTGCGGCGCACGCTCCTAGCCCGGGAAAATCACCGATATTCGTCGCGAGGGCGCCGAGACAGTGCTGTGGCGGGCCGCATCTGCTTCGCAGCTTCGCGGACCGAAAGGCGCTGAAGGCGTAGCCGACACCAGCGCGTTCGCGCTGTCGAAGCGGCTTGCGGGAGTACGGCCCGCCACAGCGCATGGATCGGTGTCCGCAGCAGAAAGTTGGTGAGATTTCCGGGCTAGAATAGCCGGTCCGGCAGACGGCGCTGCCGGAGGGTTCGAGCATCCGCACGCGAAGGCGAGGAGGAGGGGACAGGTGGCCGAGCCCCGCATGTATCCCGGCACCGGAGCCGACGAGCGGACCACGTTCGCTCCCTATTCCGCATTCGACATCCCGGCCGATCTCCGCGAGCTGCACGGCCGCTACGACGTGGAGGCGGTGGCGCGCCGGGTGCGCAATTTCCGCTACGCCGAGGAGTGGATCATGATGATCCTCGGGGGCTGGGTCGCGACCGTGCCCGAGCTCCCGGTCAAGACGGGACTCGGCAGGATCATCTGGGAGACCGCGCAGGCGGCCGACAAGCTGGGCAACCGGCTGCCGGAGCTTCGTTGCGGGACCCGTTCGGTCTCCGTCTCGGAAGCGCCGAACGAGGCGTTCGCGGCGTTCGTACGGTCGATCGCGGAGCCGGAATCTCCGGCGCAGACCATCGAGAAGCTGTCCGGGGTGTTCGACGTGTTTCTGCCGCACCTGGCGGAGACCTACGAGCGAACCGCCGCCGCGACCGATCCGATCGCGGACGCCCCGACCATCAAGATCCTGGAGGAATCGCTCGCGGACGCAAGGCGCCACATCGCCTGGGGCCGGGAAGTGCTCGACGCGCTCTGCAAGGGCGCGCCCGAGGCCGAACGGCGCCGGTCGCGACGCGCGACGCTCGGGGCCGAGCTTCGCGCGTGCGCAGGGGTCACCGGAGACTTGGCGCCGAACGCAGAGTCCGCGCCCCCACACGAGGGCTGAACCCATGAAGAGATTCATTTCGCACGAGGAGCTGGCGCGCGACAGCCGGTTCAAGCGGGCGGCGGCCCGCGGGCGCCTGCTCGAATCGTTGCCCGACGAAGTGGAAGGGGTGGTTGCGCTCATCGAGCATGTCGCTCCGAGGCTTCGGGAGCGGGTGGAGGGCACGGAGCTCGAGAAGGTCTATGACGAACTCGGCCCCG
This sequence comes from Gammaproteobacteria bacterium, assembly GCA_965223775.1. Classification (GTDB taxonomy): domain Bacteria; phylum Pseudomonadota; class Gammaproteobacteria; order HK1; family HK1; genus JAJDXW01. Next base: position 2,741,895 of record OZ245021.1, read on the forward strand.
GATACCCCTTTCTTACCCAGTTCGGGTCCCTGCATCCCGAGGACCCCAACGTGGAGATACAGCTCAGGGTTCGCCTGCACGGCATCTTCGTCGGCGAGCTGCAGGCGCTCGAAGGGGCCGGGCGCACCCTCTGGGACTTCCCGGACGCGCCGTGGGAGTTCCGGATGAACATGGCTCGCCAGTGCTGGGACGAGTCGCGCCATTGCCAGGTCTTCGAAAAGCTGCTCGACCACGTGGGCGTCGAGGTCGGCGACTATCCGGAGACCACCACGCTCTTCGAGGCGGCGTGCGCCGACGACCCGACCCTGCGGGTCGCCGGGGTCAACCGGTGCCTCGAGGGGCTCGCCTGCGACGCCTTCCGGGCCATGATCGACTACGCGAAGGAGGCGGACGATCGGGTCATGGAGCAGGCCATCGACTTCGTCCTCGCCGACGAGCTGACCCACGTTCGCTTCGGCAGCAACTGGGTCAAGCAGTTCACCCGCGCCGATCCCGAAAAGTTTCAGGAAGCGAAGGCGTTCCAGCGCGAGGTGGAGCGGAGGTTCTCGATCGGGGCCGGGCGCTCGGGGCGCGGCGACGCGGCGATCGGCTTCGCGCGCGAGGAACGGCTCGAGGCCGGGTTCACCGAGGACGAGCTGCGCGAGCTCGTGGAGATCGCCGACCAGGGGCCGAGCCGCGACACCCTCGTGGAAGCGGCGAGGGTGCTGCGGGTCCGGCACCTCGCGCGCCGCCGTGGCGAGCCGGTGGAACCGATGCCCTGGAAGGCCGAGGCGGCGGCCGCGGACTGACCCCGCGAGGCACGGACCGAGACTTCGATGCAGGCCAAGGGCGAACGGACAGTCCTCCCGGAGGTGCACCGCCCGGGGGTGACGCGGCGGCGGCCGGATCACGCACCGACCGTGTTCCCCGCCTCCGGCGCCGGCGCCGGCGCGCAGACACCGGCTTCGATCGGCGCTGACCACTTCGCGGAGCAGGACGGACAGGTCTTCGCCGGCACCCACCTGCTTCTCGACCTGTGGGGCGCGAGCCACCTCGACGACGTCGAGTACATCGATCGCGCAATTCGCCGGGCGGTGGACGTCTCCGGCGCCACGCTGCTCCACATTCATCTGCATCGCTTCGGAGACGGGGGAGGCGTGACCGGGGTCGCCGTGCTCGCCGAGTCCCACATCAGCGTCCACACGTGGCCGGAACGCGGCTTCGCCGCCTTCGACGTGTTCATGTGCGGCCGATGCCGGCCCGATCTCGCCGCGGAAGCCCTCCGGAGCGCGCTCGACCCCGTGCGCACGGAGATCTCGGTCGAACGACGGGGAGTCGTAGCCTGAAGACGCCGCCGGCGTTCGCGGAGAGGCTGTTCCACGGGTATCGGCAGGAATTCCAGGTCGATCGGGTCTACCTGGAACGCAATACCGATCTCCAGAGCCTGCTGATCTTCCGGAACCCGTGCTTCGGGCGGGTCATGGTGCTCGACGGCATCGTGCAGACCACCGAGGGCGACGAGTTCATCTATCACGAAATGCTCGCCCACGTCCCCCTCTTTGCGCACGGATCGGCGCGCCGAGCGCTCATCATCGGCGGCGGCGACGGAGGGATGCTGCGCGAGGTGCTCCGCCACCGGGAAGTCGAGCGGGTGGTGCAGGTGGAGGTGGATGCCGGGGTGATCGACACGTGCCGGGAACACCTCCCGAACCACTCCGCCGGGGCGTTCGACGATCCTCGGGTGGAGATCGTCATCGCCGACGGCGCCCGGTTCGTCTCCGAGACCGCCGAGCGGTTCGAAGTCGTCATCTGCGATTCGACGGACCCGGTCGGTCCGGGGGCGGCTCTCTTCAGTCCCGAGTTCTACGCGGGGTGCCGGCGCTGCCTCGCGCCGGGCGGGGTGCTCGTGACCCAGAACGGGGTGGCGTTCTTTCAGCCGGAGGTCGCGCGCGGCACCGCCCGCGAGCTCGACCGGCAGTTTCGCGACTGGCACTTCTTCTCGGCCGCGGTTCCTACCTACGCGGGGGGGATCATGCTGTTCGGCTGGGCGACGGACGACGAGTCGCTGCGGGCGGTCTCCCTCGAGACCCTGCGCGAACGCTACGCGGCGGCCGGTATCCGCACCCGCTACTACAACCCCGAGATCCACACGGGCTCGTTCGCGCTCCCCCAGTACGTCCGCGAGCTCGTCGGCAAGGCGTGAGCAGCCCTCCGGCCGCCGGAGACTGCCGCGCGGCGCTCCACACGGTCAACCGGCGGGGCGGGACAGTGGGCGTCGCCGAGCACACCATGAAGTGGGTGCCGAACCCGGCCTTCGGCCCGGACGGCCAAGCCCCGAGCGACTGACCCTGGGCTGACCACCGGTCGCCTGCCGGGCACGGCCACTCGGACGCCGGCGCGGTGGCACATTTCGGGCGCGCCGCTCTGCGTCGTCTGCATCGGGCCGTCGCTCCGTTCGGCGTGAGTGGACGACTGCACTCCAACGCTGACGCATGGAGAGACGTGCGGAATCGTCCGCGGACCCGCCGCGATCCTGGATTCAGAGCTCCGGGCGGGCGTCGAAATGAACGAGGATCCCGCCGAGGGCGGCCGGATGGATGAAGCCGATCATGGCCCGCCTCGAGCCGGGCCGCCCGCGGTCGTCGATCATCCGGCAGCCGGCCTCGCGCGCGCGCCGCAGCGCCTCGTCGGCGTCCGGAACCTTGAAGGCGACGTGGTGGAGCCCCGGTCCGCGGCGGTCCACGAAGCGGGCGAGGGTGCCCATGTCCTGGCGGGTGTCCCCGCGCCGTCCGTGCTGCACATCGGGGGCATCGGGTCCGAACTCGAGCGGTTCGATGACCTCGAGCTCGGTGTCGCCGATGGTGATGAAGACGACCCGTCCGCCTCCGACCCGCCGGGGCGGCCGGTTGTGATAGACGATCCCGTACTTGTCGGAGGTGAAGCTCTCGACCGCGATCGATACCTCCACGTCGCTCTGCCGGCTCTCCACCTCGAAGCCGAGCTTGCGAGCGAAGCACGCCTCGGTGCCGGCGCAGTCGTTGGTGGAGATCCCGACATGATCGAAGCGCTCGACCCATCCCGAGGGGGGTGGCAGGTCCAGCGGAGGGCTGATCCGAGTGAGAACGCCGCGCGTGTCGGCGGGATCGAGATCGTACGCCTCGCCGCCGCCGAGGGCCGCCCTGGCGGGGCCGGAGCCCACCCCGGACGCGGTCGCCGCGTCGCGGGCGGCCGCGGGATCGCGGGCGGCGAGGGCGAGGTGGTGAATGCCGGTTCGCTCCGTGCCGTCGACGCAAGGGTCGCCGGGCTCGAAGAGGGCGAGGGCGCTGCGCCCCGTCGTGAAGACCGGCACGTCTCGCCCCGGTCCGGGAATGTCGGCCCGGGGGAGCTCGAGCACGTTGCCGAAGACGTCGGCGGCCCCGTCGATATCCTGGGTGACCGCCGCTACGTAGGCGAGTTCATTCGTGAGCATTCGATGTTTCCTTGCCGATGAACGGCTCCGGGCTGCGGCCGGCGGGAGCACGTGCACCGGGCTGCCCGCGGGCCGGGCTTGGCGGGAGCCGGCGCCGAGCATTTAGCATAGCGGATCGCGGGCGGCGGGCTTTGCTCCGGAAGTGGCGCCGCCCGCAACACGCCGATCGGAAGCTCTCCGATGAACGGACGATCGGCATGACGACACGCGAAGCGCCCCCCGGAGGCCCGGGGCCGCGCGCCCGGCTGGACTTGCGCCCATGATCAACCTCTACAGCGACACCCAGACCCTTCCCACGCCCGCCATGCGCGAGGCGATGGCCTGCGCGCCGGTCGGCGACGAGCAACGGATGGAGGACCCGAGCGTGAACCGGCTCTGCGAGATGGTGGCGGAGCTCCTCGGCAAGGAGGCGGCGGTGTTTCTCCCCTCCGGGACGATGTGCAACGAGCTTGCAATCCGGGTGCACTGCGCCGCGGGGGACGAGGTCATTGCCGACCGCACGTCTCACATCGTCCACTTCGAGGGCGGAGCGCCGGCGGCCCTGAGCGGGGTGATGATCGCGCCCCTCGACGGCAAACGGGGCGTCTTTACCGGAGAGCAGGCGAGGGCGGTGGTGCGCGATCCGGCCAACCGGTACGCGCCGCGCTCGCGTCTCATCGCGGTCGAGCAGACCGCCAATCTGGGAGGGGGAACGATCTGGCCCGTCAAGGCGTTGCGGGCGGTGGTGGAAGTGGCGCGCGAGCACGGTCTCGGCACCCACATGGACGGCGCCCGGCTGCCGAACGCCGCGGTCGCGTCCGGAGTGCCGGCACGGGACCTCGCCCGGGGGTTCGATACCGCATGGATCGACCTCAGCAAGGGCCTCGGCTGTCCGGTGGGGGCGGTGCTCGCGACCTCGCGGGACCGGATCGGCGACGTGTGGCGCTGGAAACAGCGCCTCGGGGGGGCGATGCGCCAGGCCGGCATCCTCGCCGCGGCGGGGATCCACGCCCTCGAGCACCACGTCGATCGTCTCGCCGAGGACCATCGCCACGCCCGCCGCTTCGCCGAGGGGGTGGCCGGGATCGCGGGGCTCGACATCGATCTCGCCGCGGTCGAGTCCAACATCGTCTACTTCCGGGTAGATGAAGCGGTCGACCGGTCCGCGAATGAGATCTTGGCCGCCATGTCGGAGCGGGGGGTATCGATCGGCGCGCTCGGCCCCCGGCTCCTCCGCGCCGTCACCCATCTCGATGTCGCCGCGGCCGAGGTGGACACCGCGCTCGAAGTGCTGCGTGAAGTGATGGCGGACGGTCCGGTTCGCGCGGAGCCCGCCGGCTGAGGCCGGGCCCGCGGCCCCGGCCGGGCCTGGCGTGCGCTCAGCGTTTCGGGGGTCGGACCACCTCGACCATTTCGCCGTCGTCCGGCGACAGCTCGCCCCAGTCCTCGGGCATCCGGATCCGGGCCGCGGCCGCCGTCGCGAGCCGCACCCGGTGCGGGTCGCCGTGGGCGAGGAGGCCCGCGAGCTCCTCGAAGCCCGGATTGTGCCCGACCAGCATCACTCGCCGGAATTCGGCCGGGGTCTCCGCGAGCACCTGCAGGAGGCCGGAGACATGCGCGTCGTAGATCCGCTCCCGCCACCGGATGTCCTCCCCGGAGAGGCCCGCTTCGCGACAGAAGCCTTCCGCCGTCTCGCGGGCTCTTCTCGCGGGTGAAGCCACGACGAGATCGGGGACGACGCCGCTATCGACCGCCCATCGGGCCATCCAGACGGTGTCGGCGGTGCCGCGCTCGTCGAGCGGGCGGTCGAAGTCGGGCCGGACCGAACCGTGCGGCACCGCGTGTCCGTGGCGAAGCAGAAGAAGCTCGCGGGCCGGCGCGCGTTCGGGGATGGGGGCGGTATCCGCCATGCCGGTCTCCTCGTCGGACGGCTCTCGGGAGTCGTATTATCCATCCGATTGGCGGGCGCGCCCCGCCCGCAAGCGAAAACGGGAGGAGCCGCGATGCCGATGATCTCCGAGGCGACGCCCGTCGCATTCTCCGATCCGCTGCCGGAATCGGTGGACGTGCTCGTGATCGGAGCCGGCGTGGTGGGGGTCTCCGCCGCGTACTTCCTCGCCAGGAGCGGGGTCCGGGTCGCGGTATGCGAGAAGGGACGGGTGGCCGGCGAGCAGTCGAGCCGGAACTGGGGATGGGTGCGGCAGCAGGGGCGGGACCCGGCGGAGCTGCCGATCGTCATGGAATCGAATCGGATCTGGCGGGGACTCGCCGAGGAGACCGGGGAGCGGGATCTCGCCTTCACGGCATGCGGATGCCTCTACGTCGCCACCGGCCCCGATCGGATGTCCCGCTGGGAGGAATGGCTCGAGGTTGCGGCGCAGCACCAGCTCGATTCGCGCCGGTTGACCGGGAAGGAAGTCGAAGCGCTCGTCCCCGGGCTGAGCGTCGCCGGGGCGGGCGGCATCTTCACCCCGAGCGACGGCCGCGCGGAGCCGTTCGTGGCGGTGCCGGCGCTCGCCCGTGCGGCTCGGCGGCTCGGCGCGACCATCGTCGAGAGCTGCGCCGTGCGCACCGTCGAGACCGAGGCAGGGAGGGTCAAGGCGGTGCACACCGAGCGGGGGCGGGTGGGCGTGCAGGCGGTGGTGCTCGCGGGCGGGGGGTGGACCACGTACTTCGCCTCGAACCTCGGCCTCGACCTGCCGCAGCTCACGGTCCGGGCCACGGTGGGCCGAACGAACCCGGTAGACGGACCCGAAATGCCGGCCGTGTACTCGTCCGGGCTGTGCATCCGCCGGCGGGCAGACGGGGGCTATACGGTGGCGAACGGAGATCTGGTCGAGCACTACGTCGGACCGCGCTCGTTCCGCTACCTTTCGAAGTTCCGGGCCCTGCTCCGGGCGAGCGCCCGGGACCTTCGCCTCGGCGCCGGCCCGCCGCGCGGGTTCCCGGGAAGCTGGGGGAGCAAACGACGCTGGACCGCGGACGAGATCACCCCGTTCGAGAAGACGAGGGTGCTGAATCCGGCGCCGTCGAAGATCGCCCTCGGGCGTATCTCCGCCCGGCTTCCGGCGCAGGCCCCGGGGCTCGCGGAAGCCGGCATGGCGGAGTTCTGGGCCGGGATGATCGACGTGACCCCGGACGCGGTCCCCTACATCTGCGAGGCGCCGTCCCCGCGTGGGCTCTTCATCGGGACGGGCATGAGCGGGCATGGCTTCGGAATCGGCCCCGGGGTGGGCCGCGTGCTCGCGGATCTCGTCCAGGGCCGCCCCCACGGCCACGATCTCGGCCGATTCCGGCTCGAGCGCTTCAGCGACGGGAGTCCCGTCGTTCCGGGGCCTTATTGACCTTCCTGATGACGCACGAAGCTCAGGTTGGGAGCACGGGATTCCCGGGATTGCCGCCCTCGAGGGAGCGTGGGCCTCCAGGGAGTGCGGGCTTCCAGCCCGCATGGACCGCCCGCGGGCTGCAAGCCCGCTCTCCCAGGAAACCGGCCGCCCCAACCTGAGCTTTGTGCGTAATCAGGTTGACCTTTCCGGCGCGCGCGCCGCCGTGGCCGGCCGGGCGCCCCGGTCGAGTCGGGGGGCGTTGCCGGAGGAACGGAACCGGACGGGCCGCGTTCAGGCCGCGACGCGGATCGAGAACCGGCTCCAGACGTCCCGCAGGGCCGCCACGAGCTGCTCGACGTCCTCGTCGCCGTGCAGCGGCGTGGGGGTAAGGCGCAGCCGTTCGGTTCCGCGGGGCACCGTCGGGTAGTTGATCGGCTGCACGTAGATCCGGTGGCGCTCCACCAGCTCGTCCGTCACCTGCTTGCACAGCACCGGATCGCCGATGAGCAGCGGGACGATGTGGGATCCGGAGGCCATGACCGGCAGCCCCGCCTCGCCCAGCATCCGTTTGAGCCGCTCCGCAAGCGCCCGATGCCGGCTGCGCTCGACGTCGCTCCTCTTGAGATGGCGCACGCTCGCGAGGGCGCCGGCCGCGACCGCCGGCGGGAGCGCGGACGTGAAGATGAACCCGGAGGCATACGAACGGATGAAGTCCACGAGCGCGGCCGAGCCCGCGATGTAGCCGCCAACCACCCCGAACGCCTTGGCGAGGGTGCCCTGAATCACCGTGATCCGGTCCATCACGCCCTCGCGGGCCGCGAGCCCCGCGCCGCGTGGACCGTACATCCCGACCGCGTGGACCTCGTCGACATAGGTCATTGCGCCGTACCGATCCGCAAGGTCGCACAGGGCCGCGATCGGCGCCAGGTCTCCGTCCATCGAATAGATCGATTCGAAGGTGATGAGCTTGGGGACCGCCGGATCGAGGGCCGCGAGCTGGCGCTCGAGGTCGGCGGTGTCGTTGTGGGCGAAGATTCGCTTCTCCGTCCGGCTGTGCCGGATGCCGGCGATCATGGACGCGTGGTTCGCGGCGTCCGAGAGGAGGACGCAACCGGGGAGATGCGAGCCGAGCGTGGAAAGGCCCGCTTCGTTGGCCGTGTAGCCGGAGGTGAAGAGGAGCGCCGCCTCGGTGCCGTGAAGGTCCGCGAGCTCCTCCTCGAGCAACACGTGGTAGTGCGACGTGCCGGAGATGTTGCGCGTGCCGCCGGCGCTCGCGCCGTACCGGTCGATCGCGTCCTTCATCGCGGTGCGAACGACATCGTGCTGGCTCATTCCGAGATAGTCGTTCGAGCACCACACCGTGACTTCCACCGCTCCGGACGGCGAGTGGTGTATCGCTCGTGGGAAACGGCCGTTTCGCCGCTCAAGATCCGCAAAGACTCGGTACCGGCCCTCCGTCTTGAGGTCCTCGATACGGTCAGAGAAGAATCGTTCGTAGTCCATTGCCTCGGCCCTCGCCCCGAACGCGGATCGAACTCGAAACGGCCAGCCGGCCGGTCGCGGCCGCGGTGTTTGCGGAATGGTAACTCCCGGCCCGGTACGACAGCGACCCCGCGGTCCCGGTCACGACAGAGGAGGTCGCAACCACCTCATGGAACCAGCTCCAATACCGCGCAGGCGCTCGACTCATGCATCAGTACCCTGCGCGTCAGCGCAGCGGTACCGCCGCGAGAGCTCCTACCGGCCGAAGCAGGCGCGGAACGCGCGGGCGTTGGCCCACATGAGATCGAAGTAGAGGTCGGGACCGTCCTCGAGCGCGGCCCCGAGCGGATCCAGGGTCCCGGTGCCCGCACCCGTGCCGTCCACCAGGGTTCGGACGAGACGGGGCTCGAACTGGGGCTCGGCGAACACGCAGGTCGCCTCGGCGCCGGTGATTTTCTCCCGGATCTCGGAGAGCCGCGCGGCGCCCGGAGACTGATCCGGACTGACGGTCACGGAGCCGACCGCCCGCAGGCCGTATCGAGTGTCCAGATACTGCCATGCGTCGTGGAACACGATGAATCCCCGGTCCAGCACCGGGGCGAATGCCTCCTTCAGCTCGTCGTCGAGGACGCGAAGCCGGGCCTTCAGGGCGGCTTCGTTCTCCCGGTAGAGGCTCGCCCTGTCGGGGTCCAGCCGCGACAGGGCGCCGGCCATGGCCCCGGCGATCACCGCCGCGTTCGCCGGGTCCAGCCAAAGGTGCATGTTGTACTCGCCGCCCTGGTGCTCGTGCCCGTGCCCGTCTTCGTGATGCACGTGCCTGGCCTCCTCGGGGTCGTCGCGAGGGCCGGCGGGCTCATGTTCGCGGCGACCCTCGCGCTCCCCGGCGCACTTCCCGCGATGCTCCGGTTCGTCCTCCTCCCCATGGTCTTCACCCTCGCCCGCGGGTCCGTGTGCATCGCCGTCGGGGCCTTGCGTTTCGCCGCCGTGGCCGTGCTCGTCCCACGCGCCCCCCGCGCGCATTCGAAGCAGGGTGATGCCCTCGAGCCGCGAGAGCTCGAGGACGCAGGCGTCGCCGGCGAGGGCGTCGATCGGTTGGACGAGGAACGATTCGGCCTCCTCACCGACCCACACCACGAGCTCCGCGTGCTCGAGTCTGTGGGCGTCGGACGGCCGGAGCGCGTAGGTATGCGGCGAAGCGCCCCCGCGCACGAGGAGAGCCGGCTGCCCCGCTCCTTCCATGACTCCCGCGAGCAGGGAATGGATCGGCTTGATGCTCGCGACTGCCGCCGGTCCTTCGGTTCCGGCTGCTATGGTCGCAATCCCTGCGAGCACCGTAGTTCCGAGTCCCAACAGCAGGTTGCGAAGGTACGACATGGCACATCTCTCCGGCACGATTGTTGCGCGGCGAAGTGCCGAGCCCGTGGATCGGGTGGTTCGTGCCGCATGGAATGATATGATGTTACATCGTCACATTTCAATGTCGGAAGGTATGCGGTCCATCCGAAGCGACAAGGCGTGATGCCGTCCGGCTCGTCCCCGTTTCCGGCGCCCCGGCACGACCATGGCGTGTGCATCTCCGAGGGACTCGCCCGCGCCGAGGCGACCTGCGAGGACCGCGGGGAGCGCCTTACCGAGAACCGGCGGGCGGTGCTGGAGCTTCTGCTTGCCGAGCATCGGCCGGTCGGGGCCTACCGGATCGTGGAACGATTCGACTGGAAGGGCCGGCGGCCGGCTCCCACCCAGATCTACCGAGCGCTCGCGTTCCTTGAAACGCTGGGGCTCGTCCACCGCATCGCGAGCCGCAACGCCTACGTCGCGTGCAGCGGGCCGGGCGAAGGGCACGGCACCGTGTTCCTGGTATGCGAGCAGTGCGGGGCGGTTGCCGAGCCGAGCGCCGCCGGACTGGGACGCACGGTCCACGACCTCGCCGGAGTCTCGGGGTTCGAGCTCCACGCCCATGTCCTCGAGGTGACGGGGCTCTGCCCGGAATGCAGATCGGCCGCCGGTGAAGGCTGAGACGGTGCCGGGCGGAGATCCGTTGATCGAGGCCCGCGGGGCCGGCGTGCGGCGGGGCGGGCGATGGATTCTCCACGACATCGACATCGCGGTCGCGAGCGGGGAGATCGTGACCCTGATCGGGCCGAACGGGGCGGGCAAGACCACCCTCGTCCGGGTGCTGCTCGGTCTCCTCCACCCCGACGCCGGCACCGTGCGACGCGACGCGGCGGCGAGCATCGGCTACGTGCCACAGCGTGTCCATTTCGATCCCACCTTGCCGCTCACCGTCGAGCGGCTGATGACCCTGACCGGCCGGCGTCCGGCCGAGGCGGTCGCCGAGGCGCTCGAGGAGACCGCGGTCGGACACCTGCTCACGGCGCGCGTCTCCGAGCTGTCGGGCGGAGAGCTCCAGCGGGTTCTCCTCGCCCGGGCCCTCATGCGCCTGCCGAACCTGCTCATACTGGACGAGCCCGTGCAGGGAGTGGACTACACCGGGGAGGCCGAGCTGTACGCGCTCATCGGCGGCATCGTGGAACGGCGGGGCTGCGGGGTGCTCATGGTGAGCCACGATCTGCATATCGTGATGGCGGCGACGGATCGGGTCGTGTGCCTCAACCGCCACGTCTGCTGCACCGGTGCGCCGCAGGAGGTGGTCGGGCACGACGAGTTCCGCCGCCTGTTCGGTTCGAACGCGGCGGCCGCCGCCGCGGTGTACCGGCATACCCACGATCACGTTCACGACCTCACCGGAGAGGTGGCGGGAGCCGACGGGCAGGAACCGAACGGTGCTGGATGACTTTTTCGTGCGCGCGCTCCTCGCCGCGGCGGGAGTAGCGTGCGTCGCGGCGCCGGTCGGCTGCATCCTGCTGTGGCGCCGCATGGCCTACTTCGGCGACACGATGGCCCACTCCGCCCTGCTCGGGGTGGCGCTCGGGGCGGTGCTCGGCCTCGGCCTCGGCCTCGGGGTATTCGGGGTCGCCATCGCCGTCGCGCTTCTCCTCGTCGTGCTCGAGCGTACCGCCCGTCTCGCCACCGATACGCTGCTGGGGGTCCTTTCCCACTCCGCGCTCGCCCTCGGCCTGGTCGTGCTGGCCCTGTCGGCGAGCGGCTACCGCCACGACCTCATCGGCTATCTGTTCGGCGACGTGCTGGCCGTGACCGCCTGGGATGTCGCGATCATCTGGGGGGGGGGAGCGGTCTGCCTCGCGGTGCTTGCCACGTTCTGGCGCGGACTCGTGGCCGCCGCCCTGCACGCGGACCTCGCGCAGGCGGAAGGTATCCCGGTCGTGCGCCTTCACATGCTCTACGTGGTCCTGATGCCGCGGTCGTGGCGGTGGGGATGAAGGTCGTCGGGGTGCTGCTCATCGTCGCGCTCGCGATCATCCCGGCCGCGGCCGCCCGCTCGCTGTCGCACACCCCCGAGCAGATGGCGATCGTCGCGGCGGTGCTCGGTGTCGCGTCCGGGGTGTTCGGGCTGTTCGGATCGCTTTGGCTCGATACGCCCTCCGGGCCATCGATCGTGGTGGCGGCGATGATCCTCTTTCTCGCGAGTCTCGTCGTCCGGCCTCTGGCACGCACCTTCCGATAGCCGCGCCGGCCGGCCCGGCCCGCCGGACACTACTTCCAATTCGGAACGAGGACGCCCGGCTTCACTCGCGAGGAAGCTCGTGCTTGAGGACCTTGCCGGTCGCGTTGTGGGGCAGCTCGTCGAGGAAGCGCACCTCCTTCGGGACCTTGTAGCGGGCGATCCGATCACGGCAATGGTCCAGGATCGCACCGCCGTCGAGGTTGGACCCGCCCTTGAGGACCACGTAGGCGCGGCCCACCTCGCCCCACTTCGAGTCCGGGATCCCGACCACCGCGTTCTCGAGCACGCCGGCGAGCTCGTAGATGGCGTTCTCGACCTCCACCGGGTACACGTTCTCGCCGCCCGAGATGAACATGTCCTTCCATCGATCGACGATGTAGAAATAGCCGTCTTCGTCGGTGCGGGCCGCGTCGCCGGTATGGAACCATCCGTCTTCGGTGAACGACTCGCGATTCGCCACCGGGCGGTTCCAGTAGCCGGGAGTCACGTTCGGCCCGCGGATCATCAGCTCTCCGGTCATGTCCGGGCCGACGATGCGTCCTTCCGCGTCGACGACCTTGAGCTCGGAGTACATCACCGGGGTGCCGGACGAGCCGGCCTTCGCCAGCGCCTGGTCCGCGCTCAGGACGAGCCCGAGCGGACCGGTCTCGGTCATTCCCCAAAGCTGTTGCAGCGGTACGCCCTTCTCGGCGTACCGCTCCAGGAGGGCGAGGGGGGCCGGTGCGCCCCCGACTCCGAGGAGAACCAGGTGACCCAGGTCGGCATCGGCGAAACCCGGCTCCTCGGCCGTCATGAGGAAGTTCGTGGGCACACCGAGCGCGTGGGTGATCGGGGTGTCGCGGTCCGAGAGGATGCGCAGGAAATGCCCGGGGTCGAAGTTCCGCATCACGACGTTGGTTCCACCGGTGTGGAAGACCGGGTTCGCGTAGACGTTGAGCCCTCCGGTGTGGAACGTCGGGAGGAAGACGAGGTTGCGCGCAGAGGGGCCCACCGCGCAGGCGACCACCGAGTTGAGGGTGTTGTAGAGCCCCATCCGGTAGGTGTTGCGGGCGCCCTTGGGCCGTCCGGTGGTCCCGGAGGTGTACATGACGGTCCAGGTATCGCCGGCCTCGACCCCCGGGTCGGACAGGGTCCCCCCGGCTCCGGCGAGCCCTGTTTCGTAGTCGCTCGGCGCCCCGTTGGCGAGGGCCGCGATGTGCTCGAGGGCGCAGGTCCGGCCCACTTCCGCCGCGGCCGGCTCGAACTCGACGCCATGCAGCAGCGCCCGCGGCTCTGCGTCGCCGCAGATGAACTCGAGCTCGGGAGTCGCGAGCCGCCAGTTGAGCGGCAGGAAGATCGCGCCGAGCCGCCGGCATGCGAACTGGACCTCGAAGACGTCGGAGTCGTTGTGCGAGAGAACCGCGACCCGGTCGCCCCGGCCGACCCCGAGCCGGTCGCGCATCCACAGGGCGGCCCGGCTGACCCGTTCGTCGAATTCAGCGTAGGTGAAGCGGCGGGCCGATGCGAGGTCGTGCACCGCTTCGCGCCGGGGGGAGTAACGTGCGTGATGGGCGATCCAGTCCATGGGAGGTTCGTTGCGCCGGGCAGGGCAAGGCGGCTGGCTCACGATCAAACGACTCCTTCACGGGCGGCAGCGATTCGATTCACGGGCGGCCCAGGCATCGATTTCTGATCCTGATTACGCACCATCCTCAGCCCGTTCCCGCGGCTTCCCGGGGTCGGGGCCTTCTGGGAACGCGGGCTTTCAGCCCGCGGGCGGCCGAAGGCCTGCCGTGGTCCACGCGGGCAAGGATGCCCGCGATCCCAGGAAGGCGGTGGTCCCCACCTGAGTCTTGTACGTATTCAGGTTTTCGATTGTGGCAAATCACGGATAGCATTGTAAACGCTGGAGTCCTTGGGCAAGAGGGCGTTCCGGGCGCGAATGCGACCGGCGACGCGGTGCAACGGTTGGCGCCGTCGTGTCCGAAGCGTCGTCGGGCGGCAGGGCGGCATTGCGTTGCTGGCGCCGCAACCGTGGCGCAGTCCGCTTCTCACGATGCGCCGGCTTTCCCGGACGGGTTAGCGGTACCTTTCTTCCTGGTCGCCGCTCTCGACCGGTCGGGCGATTCCGTCGACGATCTGTTTCAGGTTGATGCTGCCGATCACTTGTCCATCCGTATCGACGACGTTGGCCTGATTGGATTGCGCGGCAGAAACGATCTGCAAGGCTTCTTCCAGGACGAGATCGTGCGGCACGCTGGGACCGTCGACCGATTCGGCGGGCGTCATGACGGATCTCGATTCGATCACCCGGCTTCGATTGATGTCCTTGATGAAGTCGAAGATATAGTCGTCCGCCGGGTGCAGGATGATGTTCTGCGGATTTCCCTGTTGAATCACGGCGCCGTCACGCAGGATGGCGATGCTGTCGCCCAGTCGGAGCGCCTCGTCGAGGTCGTGGGTAATGAACACGATCGTCTTGTGCAGCTCTTCCTGCAGACCCAGAAGGACGCCCTGCATGTCGGTGCGAATGAGCGGATCGAGTGCCGAAAAGGGCTCGTCCATCAGCAGGATTTCCGCGTCGGTGGCCAGGGCCCGGGCCAGGCCGACGCGCTGCTGCATGCCGCCTGAGAGCTGTGACGGGTAGTGGTTCTCGAATCCCGACAAGCCGACCCGGTCCAGCCACTTCCGGCTCTGTCGCTTGGCCTGCTCGATGGGGTTGCCCTGGATCGCGAGCCCGTATGCGGCGTTTTCCGCCACGGTCCTGTGCACGTGCAGTCCGAACTTCTGGAATACCATCGAAACCTTGTGGCGCCGAAACTCGATGAGCTCCTCCTTGGCCATGGCCAGGACGTCCCGATCGTTGACCACTATCCGGCCCGAGGTGGGCTCGATCAACCGATTGATGTGGCGGATCAGGGTGGACTTGCCCGATCCGGACAGTCCCATGATGACGGAAATCTCCCTGGCGGGGACGTCGATGTCGATATCCTTCAGCCCAAGCACGTGATTGTGCCTTTCGAGCAGCTCCTGCTTGGACATGCCCCGCTGGACGTGCGCGAGCACCGACCGTGCCCGGGGGCCGAAGATCTTGTTCAGGCCTTCTATCCTGATCTTGATTTCAGCCATGATCGAGCCCCTGGCGATGCCGTTGCAAACGCTCGCCGAACTTTTGCGAAATTCGATCGAAGATGATCGCCAGCGCCACGATCGCCAGGCCGTTCATCAAGCCCAGGGCCAGGTATTGATTGGAGATCGACCGCAATACCGGCACCCCCAGGCCGGCGACGCCAATCATGGATGCGATCACCACCATGGACAGCGCCATCATGATGGTCTGGTTCACCCCGGCAAAGATGTTCGGCAGCGCAAGGGGGATCTGCACCCCGAACAGCTTCTGCCGGTAGTCGGCGCCGAACGCGTCCGCCGCCTCCAGCGCCTCCTTTTCAACCAGTCGGATACCGAGGTTGGTCAGCCGCACGATGGGCGGAATTGCATAGATGCACACCGCGATCAAGCCCGGCACCTTGCCGATGCCAAGCAGCATGACGACGGGAATCAGATAGACGAACGCGGGGATCGTCTGCATGATGTCCAGGATCGGCGTGATGGCCGTCTGGGTTCGGTCCGAGCGCGCCATCAGGATACCGAACGGGATCCCCACCGCGATGCACAGCAGCGTCGCAACCGAGATGATTGCCAGTGTGGACATGGTGTCGTGCCACATTCCGAAGTATCCGATCGCAAGGAACGACAGCACGCAACCGGCCACGACCGTCTTGCTGCGTGAGCCAAGCCACGCCAGAACCGCGACTACGAGGATGATCACCGGCCACGGTGTGGCGTGCAGCAGTTTCTCGAACCAGACCAGGAACCAGAGCAACGGTTCGAAAAAGTTTTCCAGCGCTTCACCGAACTCTCGCGAAAAATCGCGGAATCCTTGGTCAATGGCCTTTTTCAGATCTCGAAGATCCTGCCGATCCATGCTTGGAAACTCAGTCAGCAAGCCCATGCATGCCTCCCATCGAGTGTGAAGGGTCCGGGTCCGAGCAAATTTTTTTTCGAATCAAGAAAAAAAGAGCCCGCCTGAAAAATCCAGGCGGGCTCATCCAATCGAGTCAGGTTATCGCGGCGATTTCGCCAACCTCGTTACATCGCCTTCACTTTCATCGCGGCCTCGGCGGGCACCCACGCCTTCCAGATGTCGCCGTGCGCGCGCAGAAATTCCGTTGCGCCGTCCGCGCCGTCGGCCTGGTTTTCGTCCATGTAGACCAGCATGCCGTTCATCACGTCGCCGGGGAAGACGCGGTTTCGCAGGTAGTCCATTACGTCGGCGCCGGCACTCTTCGCGAAATCGTCGGTGACCACGGTATGCACTTCCGAGTTCGTCCACGCGGACGGTTGCGGGTCGGCGCAATCCTGCTCCGGCTTGACGATGCAACCGTCCCAGTGCTCGCTGCCGACGAACGGCACGCCGAAGTCGAGCTTGACCATCTTGTGCCGGCCGATCAGGGCGGTCGGCGACCAGTAGTAGCCGAACCAGTTTTCGCCGCGGTTGACCGCCTTGCTCATGGAGCCGTCCAGACCCGCCGCCGAGCCCGGGTCGACCAGCTTCCAGCCTTTCTCCGCCATCTTGAACCCGCGGAACAGGTTGGAGTTGGTAAGCTGGCAGCCCCAGCCGGCCGGACATCCCACGAAAGCGCCCTTCGAAGGATCTTCCGCATCCGGGAACAGATCGGGCCGTTCGAGGACGTCCAGCACGGTCTTCAGGTCGGGGTGCTTTTCCATGACGTAGGGCGGAACCCACCAACCTTCGCCCAGCCCGCTGATGGGACCGTCGTTGGCCGAGTGCAGCCTGCCTTCGCCAAGCGCTATTTTCAGCGGTTCGCGCACCGCGTTGATCCAGAGTTCGGGCGCGACGTCCGGCTCACCCTTCTCGTTCAGGGAGGTAAACGTGGGCATGGTGTCGCCGGGAACCAGCTCCACGTTGCAGCCATATCCTTGCTCGAGAATGAGCTTGTCCACGTTGGCCATCAACTGGGCGGAGGCCCAGTTCATCGCGGCAATCTGAACGTCGCCGCACTCCGCCATTGCCACATTGGTGCCCAGCAGGAATGCCAGGCCCAGGGATGCCTTCTTCGTCATGGATTTCATCTTCGTTCTCTCCGGGTTCGTGCCTGTTACTCGATTCGTCTTGCAGCCGACGACCCGGTCGTTCAGAGGCCGGCTTCGCCGTTGGAGGGGCAATCGGGTTGCCGCCATTCGCCGCCCGTGCTCGGGAATCTAGCATGGGGCCGCGGAAACGATCAACGAAACGGCCGCGCGGCTACGCCACCGGACGCACCTTGCGGGGGGCGGCGAGCCAGATGCACGCGGTGGACACGACGGCAAAGAACACCCCGAGCACGAAGGCGGGCGCGTAGCTCCCGCCGAAGTCGAAGACGACCCCGCCGACCCAGGGACCCGCGGCCGCCCCCAGGCCCGCGCCCAGGCTCAAGGTCCCGAATATCGTCCCGAAACGCGGGCCCTGGAAGAGATCGGCGGCGACCGATCCGTAGAGCGAGGCGATGCCGTACCCGAGGAACCCCTGGGCGGCGACCATGACGTACATCAGGGCCGCGCTCGGCACGTGCTCGAGGACGAGGAGCAGCGCGTAGCAGATCACGTACCCTCCACAGGCGGCGGTCCAGCCCCATTCCCGGCCGATGCGGTCGGAGAGATGTCCGATCCCGATGAGGCCCACGATGCCGGTGACCCCTACGAGGGTGAGGGCCCAGGCCGCCGTCGTCGGGGAGAACCCGACGTCGATCAGAAACCGGGTCTGGTGGACCTGGATGCAGTACCACGCGAAGAGCGCGCAGAAGATCGCGGACCACACATACCAGTACCGCGCGTCGCGCAGGGCGCCGGACAGGGTCCACTCGACCCCCGTCCGGGACGGATGGCCCGTGACGGAACTCGTCGGGTCGTCCGGATTGCCCTCTTCTCGCGCTTCCTCGCCTTCCGGCCGCAGGCCGAGCTCCGACGGATGGCGACGGGGGAGGAGGAGGTTGATCGGAAGCACGATCGCAAGGAGGAGCAAGGCGAGGAGCCAGCACGATTCCCGCCAGCCGTAGTTGTCCAGGATCCACTGCATCCAGGGAAACAGGGGGAGGGCGCCGAAGCCGACCCCCGAGGCCGCAATTCCCATTGCAAGGCCCCGGCGGCGCGAGAACCAGTTGGGCAGGAAGGCTCCGTGGCCGATGAACGCGAGGCTGATGCTGCCGCCGACGACCAGACCGCCGAGGGTCAGGTAGAGATGCCAGGGCGCCGCGGCGACCGTGGCGAGGATGAGTCCGACCGCCACCGTCCACGCTCCGATGGGCATCACGAAGCCTGGTCCGAGCCGGTCGATGAGCCAGCCGATGCCGGCGGACAGGGGGATGGAGGCCAGGAAGCCGACCGAGAAGATGCCCGCGGTGAGCCCCCGCGGCCAACCCGTCTCGTCGAGGAGGGGCGGGAACAGGAGCGAGAAGGCGGTGCGGCTGTTGGCCCCGATGCCGATCGTGACGAACGCGACCGCGACCACGATCCATCCGTAGTAGAACGGAAGGCGGGCCGCGAGCCAGCCCGCGGTGTCTTGCGGCCTCGAGGAGGAGGTCGCCATCGTCGGTTCGGCCGGTGGGGGAGAGCGCCGCGCGTGGCCGCTTGGCGCACCCGGCTCAGGCAAAGTCGCCGTGCTCGTCGAAGCGGAGCGGCTTCCCTTCTTCCACGATCTCGAGAGACGGTTGCGCTTCGATGTCGTCACGAAGCGCCGGCGATGCGCCGAACTCGGCGAGGAGATTGGTATTGCGGATACGCACCACGCGGGCCGTCGCCGGGTCCTCCTCCGCCCGCACCGTGAGGCACACCTGCATCGCCTGGAGGTCGTTCTCGGCCATGAGCGGCATCTTCGACCCGGTGAGCCGCTTGGCGGTGAACGTGTTCATGTAGGTGGAGTGGAAGTCGATCTCCTCGAGCAGGCGGCGGGGCATCACGTCGGCCTGGCCGATGCCGGTCGCGTTGCCGTGCGTCTCCGGGGTGAGGGCGCGTACGTAGATCGCGCCGATGCGGGGACGCTCCAGCCCCGGCTTGGTTCCGATGACGTTCGTGTCCATCCCCGAGCCGCTCACGTTCTTGCCCATCTCGTCGACGATGAGGGTATCCACGTCCTCGAAGGGGATGCGGGGGAGGTGACCGTAGGCGATCTCGAGGAGAGCGCCCTCCTCGTCGACGAGCGTCTCGTGCGAGCGCATCGACACCCCCCGGACCAGCGCCGTTTCCTTGAACGCGTTGTCCACGAGCGCAATGCCGCCGAGGAAGGTGGCGGGCGAGTGTTCGAGGATGATCCGGGACGCTTCCACGATCATCCGCCGCATCTCGACCTTGAGGCCTTGCTGGTGGATCTTCTGTGCACCGGCCTGCTTGCCGAGACCGATGACCATCATCTTGCAGATCCCGCTCTCCACCTTGCCGGTGAACCCGGTATGGGGCTTGACGCGGTTCACGACCACGATGCTGTCGGCCTCGCTCGCGTTGCGGTCGAGGTAGACGGGGAACCCGGTGGACGTGGTTCCGACGCGGATGACTTCCATGGAGGAGCGGATGGGCGCCCGGACCGTCTCCTCGGTGATGCCGTTGTTGGCCAGCACCTCGACCTGGCCGTCCGCGGTGGCCCCGCCGTGGCTCCCCATGCCGGGGACCACGAAGGGCTCCGCGCCCGCCTCGCGGATCGCGGCGGCGACCTCGCGCACCGCCACCGGGAGGTTCGGGATGCCGCGGCTGCTGCCGGTGACCGCGATCCGCTGGCCGGGGCGAACGGCGTCGAGAAAGGGCGCCACCTCGCGGCGGGTGGCGGCGGCGATGTCCGGCTCCCGGGGACGTTCGAAGTTCTGGCGGACCTGCATCAGGGCCGGGATGTCGGCCGTCGAGATTCCCGACTGGCGGTCGTCCAGCCCGAACGTCTGGCGAAGTGCTACCGGGGTGCTCAAGTTACGTACTCCGAAGAATCCTTCATCCGTGCAGTGTAGCGCGTAGCCCGCACGGGCTGACCCGCCGCGCCACCGCAGCCGGCTTCCACCGACCGCCGCCGACGCCGCTTGCCGTCGATTCGGCTATTGGTCGCCGTCGAGGCCGAACAGGGCGTCCAGCGCCGCGCGGGCCGCCTGCGCTTCGGTTTCGCGGCTCCCGTCTCCCGCGTCCGCGGACGGCTCGAAGTAGCCGCAGAAGTTGGCCCGTTCCCGGTCCCGCACGTGGTCCGCGACCGGCTCGCGACATCCCCGGCTCCGGTTCGGATCGTGGAACCGGCACAGTCGGCACACGTGCAGGTCGGCCCCGCACCCGGGGCAGGTCGCCGCGCGGGGGACCGGGCGCGGAAGCTCGCCAAGCGGCCCGGCGCAGCGCCAGCAGGCGATTTCGGCCGCGTTCACGCGGCGGCCCGGGGGCCGGACGCGCGCCGCTCGGCACGGGCGGACTGCACCCGATCCCAGGCGGCCCTGATCTGCTGGGTCCGCTCGGTCGCCGCCCGCATCATCTCCTCCGGCAGCCCCTTGGATGCCAGCTTGTCGGGGTGGTGCCGGCTCATCAGGCGGCGGTAGGCGCGCTTCACCTCGGCGTCCGGGGCGTCCGGCGAAACCCCGAGCGTCGCGTAGGCGTCCTCCAGGGTCGGCCCCCCGCTTCCTTGGGCCCGCGCACCCACGCTGGCGCCCACCATCCGCTCGATCTCGACGTACATCGCCTCCGAGAACCCGAGCCGGGCCGCGATGTGCTGCAGGAGGCGCCGCTCCTCGGGGTGGATCCCGCCGTCCGCCCAGGCGACCTGGACCTGGATCGAAAGGAACATGCGAAGGAGGTTGGTCGCGCGGCCGCACTCCATCCGGAGCTGGTCGAGCACGTCGTCGAGCGGAAAGCGGGGCGACTTGCCTTCATCGAAAATCGCGCGCGCAGCGTCGCGCTGGTCGGAATCGAGCCCGAGCTCGTCCATGACGCGGTTTGCAAGTCGGATCTCGTCCGGGCTCACGTGGCCATCCGCCTTGGCGACCTGGCCCATCACCCCGAAGGTCGCGGTGAAGAACGCGAGCTGCGCGCGTTCCCGGCCGGAGGCGCTTGGCTGTCCCGCCTCGATCGAACCGATCGCCCGGCCGAAGGATCGCCCGAGGGCGGCTCCCAGCACCGCCCCGATCGGCCCACCGACAAGGAAGCCGAAAGTTCCGCCGAGCAGCATTCCCCACCAGCTCACGTTCCGCTCTCCGGAGTCGAACCCGCAACCGGCTAGGTTAGACCAATCGCCGGACCTCGGCGAGAACCGAAATGGGGGAGGCCGGCCAAGGAAGAGAAACTTTGTCTATGATACGATTGGTTTCATGAACTTAGAGCCTGCGGCATCGGTTCGGACGTTCCAGACGGCGTACGCGACAAACCTCCATCGGCGTCCTAGCCCGGAAATCTCACCAACTTTCGTCGCGAGGGCGCCGAGACAGTGCTGTGGCGGGCCGCACGGACCGAAAGGCGCTGAAGGCGTAGCCGACACTAGCGCGTTCGCGCTGTCGAAGCGGCTTGCGGGAGTACGGCCCGTCACAGTGCATGGATCGGTGTCCGCAGCAGAAAGTTGGTGAGATTTCCGGGCTAGACTCCTTGAGGCACCGCGACCTTGAGTCAAGTTTGCAGAGGCGTTGCGTGGATGAAACGTACGAGGCTGCTACCAGAAGAAATGCAGGCATTTCTCTTGGTACGGCGCGCCGGGGGTTGGAGAACCGTCGGGTGGCTTCGAACACCTCTCGTCGGTCTGAGGCGCAGCCTCGTCAGGTGTTGGTCTTGATTCGTCCACGCCGGAAGCCTCCCAATCCTTCTCTCGGTTTCCGCCGTTTCCGCGCGTGCGTACCGGCGCCGGCAACACCCGCCCGGATCCGATTCTTTCCGGCGGAGCGGATTGCCGAATCGGAGACGGCCGCCGCGGCTCGTCGAAAGGCCGGCGCGGCCCGTTGCGTTGCGTGGACGCGGAGTCCGAGATGACCGCGGGCGGCATGCGGGCGACGAGGAGAACGGTGCTCCGTTCCGTCGTGGCCGGAAGTCTGCTCGTGCCGTGGCTGAGAGCCCCGGGGGCGATAGCCGCGGCCGGCCCCGGCCGGTCCGTGGAGGCATCTCGGGCGCCGGGACCGGCCGGATTGACCGACACGGAGATCGTGCTCGGCATGTCCGCGGCGTTCTCCGGCCCCTCCCGAGGTCTCGGGATCGAGCTGTACCGGGGGGCCGCCGCGTACTTCACGCACCTCAACCGGAACGGCGGCGTCGGGGGCCGCAAGGTGACTCTCAGGACGTACGACGACGGCTATCAGCCGGACCCGTCCGTCGAGAACACCATGACCCTGATGCTCGAGGACAACGTGTTCGCCCTGTTCGGCTACGTGGGCACGCCTACCGTGACTCGCGTGCTGCCGATGCTGAAGAAGTTCCAGGAGAAGCAGGTCTACCTCTTCTTTCCGTTCACCGGCGCCCAGCCGCAGCGGGAACCTCCCTACGGAGCCTTCGCCTTCAACCTGCGCGCTTCCTATCGCCAGGAGACCGCCGGCCTCGTCGACAACTTCGTGCGCATCGGCAGACAGCGCATCGCGGTCTTCTACCAAGCCGATGCCTATGGCCGCAGCGGGTGGGCGGGGGTGCGGCGCGCGCTGAAGAACTACGGAGAGAAGATCGCCGGCGAGGCGACCTACCGGCGCGGCCAGATGTTCACCGGGAGCCTTCGCAGGCAGGTCGAGATACTGAAGGCAGCCAAACCGGACGCGATCATCTGCATCGGCGCCTACGCCGCGTGCGCGGCGTTTCTGCGCGATGCGGTGGATCTCGGGCTGCGGGTCCCGATCGCCAACCTTTCCTTTGTCGGAAGCGAGAATCTCCTGAAGCTGATCACGGACGGGCGCAGCGACGCCCGGAGATACACCACCCTCCTGGTGAATTCGCAGGTCGTTCCGAGCTATGAAGACGTATCCATTCCCGCGGTCAGGGAGTACCGCGAGTACATGCAGCGCTATGACCCCCAGGCGCCCGCGGAGCTGCTCAAGGAGAGCTACTCCCCCTTCTCGCACAGCTTCGTCAGCCTCGAGGGATTCCTCGATGCCAAGCTGATGGTCGAGATCCTGCGCCGCCTGGGTGACCATCCTGAACGGAGCCGGCTCGAAAGCGCCGTCTTCACCGTCCGGGACTTCGATCTCGGCGTCGGCGAGCGGGTCTCCTTCGGCGCCGAACGCCGCCAAGGCCTGCAGCGGGTCTACTACACCGTCGTGGAAGACGGCCGCTTCGTCACCCTCGACAACTGGGAAGAGAGATTCTCGTAGCATGAAGATCCAGAAGCTCTTTCAGAAGACGCTGTTCGGAACCTTCTTTCTCTTCGGCCTGATCGCGGTGTCGACCTCGGTCCTGTGCATCTACACCGTCGATACGCACCTTTCCAAGGAATATGAAAGCAACAGCAAGGGCATCGCGAAGACCATCGCCGACGCGAGCGTCGACATCATCCTGAATCGCGACCTGTCCGCCCTTCAGTCCCTGATTGACCAGTTCGTCGAGATCCAGGGCATCAGCTATATCTACATCACCAACGAGTCGGGCGAGTTCCTTTCACACACCTTCGTGCCCGGAATTCCCGAAGAGATTCTGTCGAGCGATCCATCGAGCACGGCGAGCGTGCACCGAAGCCTGCCCGGGATGGGCGACTTCATCGAGGTGAGCAGTCCCATCCTCGCCGGGGTTGCCGGCGCGGTTCACATCGGAATGGATACGGGATTGATCGCGCTCAAGGTTCAGCGGGCGATCGGCCAGCAGGCCTACCTAATCTCCGCGATATTCATCGCCGGCATCCTGGCTGCCATCTGGCTCGTCGGCCTCGCTGCCAAGTCGATCGAGTCGCTTCTCGCCTATGCCGTGCGTCTCGCGGGTGATCGCGACGAAGGCGTCGCCTCGGACGAGATGCTGCTCGCGCGGGACGACGAAATCGGAGAACTGGCCCGGCTCTTTCTCTACTTTGCACGGTCGAATGAGGAAGCCCGCGGTGCTCCGCCGAGCGGCAACGTCTGACCTGCGCCGAGCGGGAGCATCGCCGCGCGTGCAAATCCGATGACGGCTGCGCCGCGGCCCGCGATTGGACGACGATTCGGCGCTGCACCGCGGGGGGCCGGAAATCGTCTGCCGGAACATCCGGGAACTGTCGGGCATGACTGAACAACGGTTCGTTCCCCGCGTGATCGTCGTCCTGTTCTGCACCACGCTGCAGATCTGTT
The DNA here is from genome assembly GCA_965223775.1 of Gammaproteobacteria bacterium. Taxonomy (GTDB): domain Bacteria; phylum Pseudomonadota; class Gammaproteobacteria; order HK1; family HK1; genus JAJDXW01. The sequence continues at coordinate 2,765,985 of OZ245021.1, forward strand.
TCGGAACCGTATACGCGTGGAGCTTCTTTCAGACCCTCCTGGTCAAGCAGCTTGGATGGACGTTCACCGAGACCGCCGCCGCGTTCAGCATTGCGATATTCTCACTCGGACTGTCGGCGGCGTGGGCGGGTGCGATGCTGCCCCGGTTGGGGCCGCGAAAACTCGCGCTGACCGGCAGCGTGATGTTTTCAGGCGGCTATCTCCTCGCCGGCCTGGCCCTTCATCTGGACAACATCGTGTTGTTCTACCTCGGTTACGGGGTGATCGGAGGAGCCGGGATCGGGCTTGGATACGTGACCCCGGTTGCAACCGTCGCCAAGTGGTTCCCGGACCGCAAGGGGCTCGCGACCGGAATCGTCGTGATGGGCTTCGGGGTGGGCGCGCTGCTGCTGAGCAAGGTGCTGGCTCCCATTCTCATGCTGACCACGCAGGGCGAGCTGCCCCTTCTCTTCGCCTGGCTCGGAATCGTGTTCGCCTGTGTATTGATTCCATCCAGTCTGGCGTTGCGCAACCCGCCGGCGGTTGCCGCCGCGGCCCTTGCCGGCTCCGCAGATGCCGCGAAGGCCCCGGCGCAAGCCGACGAGCCGGACTCCGTCTCGGGCTGTCTCCGGTCGCGCGAGTTCACGGTCATGTGGCTCGTGTTCTTTTTCAACATCGCGGCGGGGATCTCGATCATCAGCTTTCAATCGCCGCTCCTGCAGGATGTCTGGGGGCTCGCCGATCCGTCGGTGGAGCCGGCAACGCTCGCGGAGTACGGGGCAACCCTGATCGCGGTCAGCTCGCTCTGCAACGGGGCGGGCCGGCTGCTCTGGGGATTGCTGTCGGACCGCATCGGGCGCGTTCGGGTGTTCCGAATTCTTCTCGCCAGCCAGATGGTCGTCTTCGGCATCCTGATGACGGAACGCGATCCGTGGATCTTCTCGGCGCTCATCTGCTACGTCCTGCTCTGCTTCGGCGGGGGGTTCGCGACGATGCCGTCTTTCGTCTCCGATGTCTTCGGCACGAGGAGGATGTCGGCGATCTACGGAGCGATTCTCACCGCCTGGGCGGCGGCGGGAATCTTCGGCCCGCTCTACGTGGGGTATCTGAAGGATGGATATCCCGATCGAGCCATCATCTACTGCTTCCTGATCGGGGTCCTGATCCTTGGCGTGGGGTATGCGGTCTCCTACCTGTTGAACGACGAGCGCATCCGCCTCGGCCGGCCGACCGTGGAGGGGACGCTCCGGCGATACGGCATTCCGCTGCCCCGGCAGGGCTAGCCCGCAAATCTCACCAGCTTCCTGCTGCGGACGCCGATCCATGCGCTGTGACAGGCCGTACTCCCTCAAGCCGCTTCGACAGCGCGAACGCGCTAGTGTCGGCTACGCCTTCGCCAGCGCGTACGCGCTCTTTCGGTCCGTGCGGCCTGTCACAGCGCCGTCTCGCCGCCCTCGCGACGAAAGCTGGTGAGATTTCCGGGCTAGTCCGGCTGCCCGCGAGGTGCGGCCAAGGGAGAAATTCTCGGCGGATCCCGCATCGACGTGGCAGTCGTCCGGGTGGGCGGCGCGGTCGCGCTGGGAGTGTTGCGGTGGCTCCGGCGCCGGTTGCTGGCGGCGACCGTCAATGCCGATCTTGGCACTGTAGCCGGATTGCAGCCGGAGCGTGATCAGGATTGATGATCATGATGTCCCGCGGATCCCGGCTACCGTTTCGAGCAGGGCATGGTGGTCCCCGACGAAGCGGAGCACGATATGGCTCGCGCCTGCATTCGCGTACCCCTCGAGCCAGTCGGCGGCCGCGTCCGCGGAACCCGCGAAGCAGGCCTGACGCCTGCGCAGCACCGCCGGCGGTGCGCCGTAGTACTGCTCCAGGTACGCGTCGATCCGGGCGTTTCCCGCCGCTTCGTCGTCGTCGATCGCCACGGTGAGGTAGACCGCGCCGGTGACGGCGCCGGGCGCTCTCCCGGCCTCGGCTGCAACCTGCCGCACCTCGCGCCACTGCTCGCCCCATCCCGCGGCGTCGGGCCCGGTCGGAAACCAGCCGTCGAAGTGCCGGCCCGCCCGTTCCAGGCTCGCGCGAACGGACCCGCCAATCCAGATGGGCGGCCCGCCGGAGCGGTGCGGGGTGGGGCCGAGCACTCCGCGCTTCACCCGCCAGCGGCCGTCCCAGTCGACGGGCTCGCCGGACCAGAGGGCTCGACACAGACGCAGCCCCTCGAGCATGCGCCCGGCACGCTTCTCGAACGGCACGCCCGCCGCCTCGAACTCGTCGCGGACGCTTGGCACGTCCGTGGCGACGCCCACTCCGAGGATCAAACGGCCCTCCGCGATCCGGTCGAGGGTTGCCGCCTGGTGGGCGAGCAGGACGGGATTGCGGAGCGCGGGCAACAGCACCGCGGTGCCGAGCGCGACCCGGCGGGTTCGTGCCGCGACGCCGGCGAGCAGGGTGAGCGGTTCGTGCCGCGGGCGGGCGAGCAGGCTGTCGCCCACCCACGCGGAGTCGTAGCCGAGCGCCTCGGCCTTCTCGGCGAGATCCAGAAGTTCCGCCGTGTCGGGCGCACCGGCCATGATGCGCTCGCGGGTCGGAAGCAGGTAGCCGAGCTTGGGGCGGGATGGTGATTCGGCGCTCATCGGGAATTCCGCGACCGCATCCTGTTCAATCCAGACCATGTGAAGGGTACATCACACCTTGAAGCGCACATCAGGGCGCCTGCGCCGGGCGCGCGCCGCCCGGCCCCGGGTGGTGGCGGGAAATGCGGGTTAGACTTGGGTCTGTACGTGAAGACGGTAATCGGGTGCGAAAAGGCGGCGAAGATCGACGAACACGCGGTGCCGCCCGCGCCGGCCCGCTCGCCGCAACCGGAGAGTGACCATGGAGCTTGCCGCGGTATCCCTGGACGACAAGTACGAGAGTCGGGAGGGACGGATCCACATCACCGGCAGCCAGGCGATCGTGCGCCTCGCGATGATGCAGTTCATCCGCGACCGCACGGCGGGCCTCGACACCGCCTGCTACATCACCGGCTACCGCGGCTCGCCGATGCACAACATCGACAAGGAGCTGTGGTCCGCCAACCGCTTCCTCGCGGGCTCGCGGATCCATTTCCAGCCCGCCGTCAACGAGGACCTCGCGGCGACCGCGATCTGGGGCAGCCAGCAGGCGACGGAGTTCGGCGACTGCCGGCACGACGGGGTCTTCTCCCTCTGGTACGGCAAGGGTCCCGGACTCGACCGGAGCATGGACGCGATCCGCCACGGCCACCTGGCGGGAAGCGCCCGCCATGGCGGAGTGCTCGTCATGGTCGGCGACGACCACGCGCTGACTTCGACGGATGCGCCGGCCGCCCACGAGTTCGCCTTCGTCGAGATGATGATGCCCTTCCTCTATCCCTCCAACGTGCACGAGGTGCTGAGCTACGGCCTGCACGGCATCGCGCTCTCGCGGTTCTCGGGGGCGTGGGTGGGCTACAAGGCGATCCCGGACACGGTGGACGCGAGCGCGCCCCTCACCGCGGATCCGATGGACCCCGAGGTCGTGCTCCCCGCCGAGTTCGAGATGCCCCCGGACGGGCTGAACCTGCGCATCCCCGACTTCTGGTACCAGATGGAGCCACGGCACCGGGACTACAAGCTCGACGCGGCGGTGGCGTACGCGCGTGCGAACCGGCTGAACCGGGTCACTCTGCCAAGCCGGCGCCCCCGCTACGGGATCGTCGCCACCGGAAAGGCCTGGAACGACGTTCGCCAGGCCCTCTTCGACCTCGGCATCGACGACCGTACGGCGGACGAGCTCGGGATCACGGTTCTGAAGCTCGCGATGCCGTACCCCTTCGATGCGGAGACGGTCCGCTGCTTCGCGGACGGCCTCGAGGAGCTCTTCGTGGTGGAGGAGAAGGTGACCCTCTCCGAGCTCCAGGTCCGCAACGCGCTCTACCCGCTCCCCGACGGCCGGCGCCCGCGGGTCATCGGGCAGAAGGACGAGACGGGGAGGGTGCTGCTCCCCGGTTTTCCGGAGGTCTCGCCCGACGACGTTGCCCGCGCCCTCGCGGCCCGCATCGCGCACTTCCACACGTCGAGCGCCATCGACGAACGCATCGCGTTCATCGACGCGAAGGCGCGCGAGGCTCGCGCGCGCGAGGCCCTCTCGGTGGCTCGCACGCCCTACTTCTGTTCGGGCTGCCCCCACAACACGTCCACCCGGGTGCCGGAGGGAAGCCGTGCCCAGGGCGGGGTGGGGTGCCACTTCATGGCCACCTACATGGACCGCGGCAACGTGACCCACACCCACATGGGGGGTGAGGGCGCGAACTGGATGGGGCAGGCCCCCTTCGTCGAGACCGGCCACGTCTTCCAGAACCTCGGCGACGGGACCTACTACCACTCGGGGCTCCTCGCGATCCGGGCGTGCGTCGCGTCCGGGATCAATATCACCTACAAGATCCTCTTCAACGACGCGGTGGCGATGACCGGCGGACAGCCCCACGACGGGCCGCTCGACCCGCCCGCGATCAGCCACCAGGTGCGGGGCGAGGGGGTGGAGACGATCTGGCTCGTGTCGGACGAGCCGGAGAAGTACGGCTCGGCGGCGATGTTCGCACCGGGGACGAAGCTCGCTCACCGGAGAGACCTCGATCGCATCCAGCGCGAGCTTCGCGAGGTGTCGGGGGTGAGCGTCCTCATCTACGACCAGACCTGCGCGGCCGAGAAGCGCCGGCGCCGCAAGCGCGGCGCGATGGTGGACCCCGACCGGCGGACGTTCATCAACCACCGGGTGTGCGAGGGCTGCGGCGACTGCAACGCGAAGTCGAACTGCCTCTCGGTGCTTCCCCTCGATACCGAGTACGGGCGCAAGCGCCAGATCGACCAGTCCGCCTGCAACAAGGACTTCTCGTGCGTGGAGGGCTTCTGCCCGAGCTTCGTCAGCGTGCAGGGGGCGACCCCGCGACGGGGCGGGGCGCGGGTCGAGGTCCCGGCCGGGCTCGCCGCGCTGCCGGAACCGGACCGTCCGCGCCTCGTCGAGGGCGGCCGCCCGTTCAGCATCCTCGTCGCCGGGGTGGGGGGAACCGGGGTGGTCACCATCGGCGCCCTCGTCACCATGGCCGCCCACCTCGAGGGCGTCGCGTTCTCGACCGTCGACCAGTTCGGAATGGCCCAGAAGGGTGGGGCGGTCACGAGCCACCTGCGGATCGCGGCCCGCCCGGAGGACATGCGGGCGATCCGGCTCAACGCCGGGGCGGCGGACCTCGTGCTCGGCTGCGACAGCCTCGTCGCGTCGGGAGACCTCGCCCTCAACGTGATGCACCCGGAGCGCACCCGGGTCATCGTCAACACCCACGAGCAGATCACCGGGCAGTTCACCCGCAACCCCGATCTCGAGTTCCCGACGGACGCCATCGTGGGTCGCATCCGAGCCGCCGCCGGGGCCGGCAACGTCCAGGTCCTCGACGCGACCCGCATCGCGACCCGCCTCCTCGGGGATGCGATCGCGAGCAACCTCTTCCTGCTCGGCTTCGCCTACCAGCGGGGCCTCGTCCCGGTGTCGGGGGTCGCCATCGAGCGGGCTATCGAGCTCAACGCGGTGGCGGTGGAGATGAACCGCGAGGCGTTCCGGTGGGGGCGGCGGGCGGGCCGCGACCTCGCGGCGGTGGAGAGCCTTGCGGTCCAGGGCGACGAGGGCCTGGAGCCGGCCGCTCCGAGAACCGTCGACGAGTTCGCCGAGCGGCGGGAGGCGGACCTCACCGAGTGGCAGAACGCGGCCTGGGGCGCGCGCTACCGGGGGCTCGTCGAGCGAGTACGCGAGGCGGAGCAGACGCTTGGCAAGGGCGATGCGCTCGCGGGCGCGGTCGCCCGCTACTCCTACAAGCTGATGGCGTACAAGGACGAGTACGAGGTGGCCCGCCTCTATACGGACAGGGCGTTCCGCGAGCGGCTCGCGGCGCGCTTCGAGGGGGACCTCCGGGTCACCTTCCACATGGCGCCGCCGCTCCTCGCGCGGCCCGATCCGATGACCGGAGAAGCCCGCAAGCGCACCTACGGCCCCTGGATGTGGCGGGTGCTCGCCCTCGTCGCGAAGATGCGGGGCCTTCGTGGAACCCCGTTCGACATCTTCGGCCGCACCGCGGAGCGGCGAACGGAGCGCCGGCTCATCGAGGAGTACTTCGAGACCATGGTCGAGCTGCTCGCGGGCCTTCGCCCCGAGAACCTCGACCTCGCCGTCGAGATCGCGTCCGTACCCGACCGGATCCGGGGCTACGGCCACGTCAAGGAGCGCAACGTCGCGGAGGCCGAGGCGGAGCGGGCCGCCCTCCTCGAGCGCTGGCGGGCGGGCGGCGGCGAGGCGGCGGCCGAGGCGCGCGCCGCCTGAAGCACCTGCCGCTTCGACGGGCCCGCCGGACTCGGGGTCTGGAGGCAGGGAGGCTCGATTCGAGTGATCAGGGTTGAGGACGGAGCGAGAGCGGCGCGCGCATCGCGATCATCATGAACGGCTCGCCCCTCTTCACCGGCGACGCGGAGATCGAGGCCGACATCCAGGCCGTCGAGAAGGACATCCTCGACATGCTGAAGGACATGTCCATCGGGCAGGTCGGCTGACATAACATGTCGGCACTTATGTTCAAGTGCCGACATGTGATGCATCCCGTCACGATAAATTGCGGAGATCGAGGCCAATATCCAGGCCGCCGAGGAGGACATCTTCTGCGTGCTGAAGTATTTGTCCGCAGGGCAGGTCGACGGACACCAAATGTCGGCAGTTGCATCCAAGTGCCGACATTCACTATCATCCTGTGAATGCGTGAATCACTGGATACGGCGGAGTTGCGGGAAGCGGGCATCGGCGCCTTCTTCCGGCCGCGCGATCTCGCCCCGCTCGGGATTTCCCACCGGAGGCTCCAGGGGCTGGTCTCCCGGGGGATCGCCGAGAACTTCGGAAACGGACTCTATCGGCTCACCGAGGTCCCCGCTACGGAACTCGAGACGATCGCGATGGTCGCCGCGGCCATCCCGAACTCCGTCGTGTGCCTGCTGACAGCGCTTCGTATCCACGAAATCGGCACCGAGTCGCCGCGCGATGTCTGGATCGCCCTCGACCGCAAGGCCCGCAAGCCGGCGCACCATCCGACCCGGCTGCGCATCGTCCGTTTCTCCGGCCCGATGCTGACGTACGGAGTGCTCCACCGTACTGCGCTCGGGGTGCCGTTTCGTATCACCTCCCCGGCCCGCACCGTCGTGGACTGTTTCCGCTACCGCAACAAGTTCGGTATCGACGTCGCACTCGAAGCGCTGGACGATGTGCTGCGTTCCCGCACCACGACGGTGGACGAGATCATGCGCGCGGCGGAGGCCTGCCGGGCGCGGACGGTCATGCGGACCTACCTGGAAGCGCTTCCACAATGACAGACCGGCAACTCCGGAACATTGGCGCCTCCGTCTTCGTCCGGAGCGGTCCTGGAACGGTGAAGCTCACGCCTGATGACACGAAGGAATACGCCCGAACCCGGTTTCCCGATGCGCGCACGAAGTGATGCGGTACGGGGTCGGCGTGGATGTCGTCACTGAGTGGCCGAACTTGAAGCACTTCGCTGGGTAGCGCGGCGCCCGAGGGTGCATCGTCCGCGCGGCGTCGGGGGACTTGCCCCGGATTGGAGCGGCGGGAGGCTCTCAGGCGGCCTGGCGGCCAGTGATGGCGTCGCGGAGGCCTTCGAGCAGTCCCTCGACTCTCGCAAGCCGCTCGCCGATGTCCGACAGGCGTGTCTCCAATACCGTGAATCGCCCGTCGTGGGACGTGAATCGCCCGTCGTGGGACGTGAACCGCGTGTCCTGGGCCGAGAACCGTGACTCCATCCGCTCTTCGGACCCTCGGATGTCCTGTCTCGTCCGCTCCTCGGACCCCTGGACTTCCTGCCGCATCCGCTCCTCGGACCCCTGGACTTCCTGCCGCATCCGCTCCTCGGACTCCCGGATGTCCTGTCTCGTCCGCTCCTCGGAGCGACTGAGATCCTGTCGCGTTCGTTCCTCGGAGCGCTGCGTGTCCTGCCGCATCCGTTCCTCCATCCGGCGGAGGATGTGGAACATCAGCGCGGCGAGGGCGACGCCGACACCAAGGATGGCGATCAGTTCGGGCGACATGCGTCTGTTCCATCTTCCATGACTCGGGTGAGCGAATGATACGCCTTTCCGCGTGTCCTCCCGTCGGTCAGAGAGAACGCGGCGCGTAGGAATTTCCCCCGGCGTCACCGGGCGGTCTTCCCACAACCCGCGGCCCCACGGCCCGTTTGTGCGGCCCCTCGCGGCCATGCAGCGGGGAGCCGCTTCGCGACGGGGACCGGCGGCTCAGGTGCCGGCCCAAACCTCGCGGAAGAGGCGGTGCCAGTTCGCGCCCATGATCTTCTCGACCCGCCGCGGGCTCCAGCCCCTCCGCAGCATCGCGTCCGTCAGGTTGGGGTAGTCGGCGAGGGTCTCGAGGCCCTTCGGCCCTGGGGGGATCCGTCTCACGCCCGGTATCAAATCGCGGCCGATGCCCTTGTCCCGCCCGAGCCACGCGAAGAACTCGACGTCCTGGCCCTCCGTGAAGTCGGTGCCGAGGCCGACGTGGTCCTCGCCCGTCACGTCGATGACGTGCTCGAACACGTCGACGCACTGGTCCACGGTGGTCTCGTCGTGCCAAGGCAGGAACGGGGTGTAGGTCGCGACCCCGACGAACCCGCCCCGCTCCGCGATGAGCCGCATCTCGGCGTCGGTCTTGTTCCGGGGGTGGTCGAGGAAGGCGATGGGGCAGCAGTGGGTGAACGCGACCGGCTTCGCGGAGTGGCGGATCGCGTCCTCCGTCGTCTTCGCGCCGACGTGGGAGAGGTCCACCAGCACCCCGACCCGGTTCATCTCGTCGATGACGTCGCGCCCGAAATCCGAGAGCCCGCCGTCGCGCGACTCCCAGCACCCGGTCCCGACGAAGTTCTGAGTGTTGTAGGTGAGCTGCATGACCCGCACCCCGAGGGCCGCGAAGAGCTCGACGAAATCGACCCGGTCCTCGATCGCCGAGGTGTTCTGCCACCCCAGGATGATCCCGACCCGGCCCTCGCGCTTGGCCCGTTCGATGTCGCCCGTGCAGTGCACCTGGGTGATGAGGTCGTCGTGCTCCCGGAACCAGCCCTGCCACTCGGCGATGTTCTCCATCGTCCCCCGGAATCCTTCCCACACCGAGCAGGTGCAGTTCACGGCGGTAAGCCCGCCCCGGTGCATCGCCTCGAACACGGCGCGGCTCCAGCGGCTGATGACGAGGCCGTCGATGATGATCGCGTTGTCGTGGAGTGTCCGGGATTCGCTCATTTTCTCCGTTTCCTGATGCAACGTTCCGTAATTCGGTACATTTCAAGCACCCGGCTTTCTCGTCCCGGGTGCGGCCATTGCCGGCCGATACATCTCGAATACCCGGCGGGGGGCACCCTCAGTGTAGTCGGCGGCGAGTCAATAGGTTTCGAACATCCGGCGTACCGCGTCCCGATCCTCGGTCTCGCACAGGGCCAGCATGAGCAGGATGCGCGCCTTCCAGGGGGTGAGGTTGTCGGCGACGATGGGGTCGGGAAGCTGCTGGTCGCCGGCGAGGACGGGCACCCGCCCGCTCCCCACCCGGCTCGACTGGACGAGCACGACCCCTCGTTCGTGGGCGTGCCGGAGAGCCTTGACCTGGCCCGTGGTATTGAGGCCGGGGGCGAATCCGGCGACGACGATTCCTCGTGCCCCGGCCTCGACGAAGGCCGTGATGTCCGCGCCGTCCGCCCCCGCGTACGACACGCTGACATCGACCCGCGGCAGCTCGCTCGCGGCCGCGCCGCGCACGTCGAACTCGGTGTCGGGCGCGCGTCGGCGGACCGGTCGGCGATAGATCGCCACCCGGTCCGCATCGGCGTGTCCGAGCGCGCCGAAGTCCGGCGTCCGGAACGTCTGCAGCCGCTGGGTGGAAGTCTTCGCGACCTCTCGCGCGGCGTGGATCTCGTCGTTCAGCATCACGAGGACACCGAGCCCGCGCGCCGCCTCGCTCCCCGCCACGCGGAGCGCGTTGACGATGTTGAGGAATCCGTCCGTGCTGAGACCGGAGGCGGGCCGCTGCGCGCCGGTCACCACCACCGGACGGTCGACCTTGAGGGTAAGGCTGAGGAAGTACGCGGTCTCCTCGAGGGTCGCGGTGCCGTGGGTGAGCACGATCCCGTCGAGGGTCGGGTCTTCCTCGACGAGCGCATGGATCCGCTCGTTGAGCTCGAGCCAGTGCGAGGGTTCGATCGCGGTGCTCGGAAGCGCCGCGTAAGGGACCGGAACCACCTCCGCCACCCGGTTCGCCTCCGGGACCCGGGCGAGAAGCTCGTGCACGTCGTACATGGTCTTGTTGGTGATGTACTCGACGAGCTCGAGGCTGTGCCGGCCCACCGACGCGATCGTTCCGCCGGTACCGATGATCGCAACCCGGGGAAGAGATGTAGAAGATGTCATGCGTTCAGTATTCCAATGAGTTGCCAAGCAGACCGGAACAACGTCCGATTGCCGGCCATCTTCCGGACGGAGGCGGATCGGCCCGCGGGCAAGGGGCCGGCTTCGGCCGGCGTGGACTCATTGCGCACCGCCACGGAGCCGCCGTGTCGCGGCAGGGCCCGCCACCCCGCCAGTCCGTCCGCCGCCAGTCCGTCCCCCGTTCGTCTGTCCCCCGTTCGTCCGTCCGCCTTCAGTCCGCCGCTGCCGCGGCGGCAGCGGGCTCGTCGCCTGCGATTGCGCCTTGCGCATGCAGGGCCGCGATCTCCCCGGCCGAGAAACCCCAGTCGGCAAGGGCCTCGTCGGTATGCTCGCCCCGGCGGGCGGGCGGGCGCTGGATGCTCTGCACGGTGCGGCTGAAGCGGGGAGCCGGCGCGGGCTGAACCACTCCGTCCACCTTCACGAACGTCTCCCGTGCCCGGTTGTGGGGGTGGGCGGGGGCTTCCGCGAGCGAGAGCACCGGCGCGAAGCATACGTCGCTCCCCTCCATGATCTCGCACCACTCGTCGCGGGTCCTCGTCCTGAAGACCGCCGCGAACCGGTCCGACGTGCTCGGCCACTCCTCCCGGTTGAACTGCTCGGGCAGGGAGGCGGGGTCGACCCCGGTCCGTTCGAGGAACTCGGCGTAGAACTTGTCTTCGATGGAGCCGATCGAGACGTGCTTGCCGTCCTTCGTCTCGTACACCGCGTAGAAGTGGCTGCCGCCGTCGACCGCGTTCCGGCCGCGCTCGTCCTCCCAGGCGCCGGCCGCGAACATGCCGTACACCATGGTCATGAGGGAGGCGGAGCCGTCGGTCATGGCGGAATCCACCACCTGGCCCTTCCCCGAGCGCTCCGCTTCGAGCAGGCCGCACACCATGCCGAACGCGAGGTAGAGCCCGCCGCCGCCGAAGTCTCCGATGAGGTTGAGGGCGGGGACCGGGGGGCCGCCCCGCGAGCCGACCGCGTGCAACGCCCCGGTGAGGGCGATGTAGTTGATGTCGTGCCCGGCCGCATGGGCGATGGGCCCGTCCTGGCCCCATCCCGTCATTCGGCCGTAGACGAGGCGCGGGTTGCGGGCGAGGCACTGGTCGGGGCCGATGCCGAGGCGTTCGGTCACCCCCGGACGGAAGCCTTCGATGAGGCCGTCCGCCCCGCCGACGAGGCGCAGGACCGCCCCGCGGCCGGCCTCGGTCTTCATGTCGACGGCGACGGAGCGGCGGCCGCGGTTGAGGAGGTCGTAGCGCGGGTCGCGCTTCATCCCCAGACCTGAATCCGCCACCCGGTCCACGCGGATGACGTCCGCGCCCATGTCCGAGAGCATCATGGCGCACATCGGTCCGGGGCCGATCCCCGCGAGCTCGACGATCCGGAAGCCTGCGAGCGGTCCCATCCTCGCCATCTCCTGCTGCATTCAAGGGAGCCGCGATGGTACATCAAGCTCGCGGCGCCGAGCGGCTCGCATGCTCCTCAGCGGGTTCCGCGATCGGCGCGCCGGCCGGTGCGCGTACGCCGCGCGCGTGCGCTCCGCGCCCGGGACGCGAAGCCTTCGCCGAGGTCCGCCGGGCGCGGCGCGGCGCGGCGCGGGCCGGATCGGGTCGAGCCACGCGAGGCGCCGTTCGATCCGCTCGCGGCCGCGCAACCCGGTGGCGGTCGGCGCTTCCGCCGGAAGCGGCCGACGGACCGATCCGTCGGCGAAGAAGCGGGGCGAAGGGCCGGGCCGGGAACGTTCAGTCCGACTCGCGCTGGCAGTCGGTGCACACGCCGTAGATGATGAGGCTGTGGTCGGTCATCGTGAAGCCGTTCTCGGCTGCGATCTTCCGCTGGCGGTGCTCGATGGTCTCGTCGACGAACTCCGTCACCCGGTTGCAGCGAACGCAGACCAGGTGGTCGTGGTGCTCGCCGGCGGCGAGCTCGAAGACCGCCGACCCGCTGTCGAAGTTGTGGCGGATGACGAGCCCGGCCTGCTCGAACTGGGTGAGCACCCGGTACACCGTCGCGAGCCCGATCGATTCTCCGGCGGCGAGGAGGGCGCGGTAGACATCCTCCGCGCTCACGTGGCGGTCGGTGCTGGCGTCGAGAATCTCGAGGATCCGCAGGCGGGGCAGGGTCGCCTTCAGCCCCGCGCGCTTGAGGTCGGCATTCTGCACGGGCCGTTCTCCTCGCAACGCGAATCGCGGCAGGACAGGGTGACATCGGGGCAGGGTGAGTGCAAGGTCGAAATCAGGTTGCGAATGTGAATTTTTCTCGTTTACACTCGCGTGCCGGCGCTCCCCGAAGGAGGCGACCGCGCCCCGTTCGGTGCGTGGGTCGCCGCCGGGCGGGACCGGCGGCGGGCGGGCGTGGCGCCGGCATCGTTTGGCCATCTGGAAGACGGCGAGCCGAATTGTCGATCGGGTTCGATTCGAAGAAGATCCGGAGGGGTGCGCCATTCCGGACGGGTGACGGCCGAGCGGCGGAACCGGACCGCCGCGGTTCGCCGCCTCCATCCGCGCGGCCGGTGACGTGACCGCCCTCGCGGCCGCCATCCGCCGCGCCGCGCGGCCGTCCATCGACGGCTGGACGGCCGCCGCCGTCGCCATCGCCGCCCTCGTCGCGGTGCCGCTCGCCGCCATCGCGTACCGGGCGATCGATCCGGCGGACGACACCTGGCGCCACCTCGCCGCCACCGTCCTCCCCGTCTACGTCTCGAACACGTTGTGGCTGATGCTCGGCGTCGGAATCGGCACCATCGTCATCGGGGCGAGCACCGCCTGGCTCGTGACCATGTACCGCTTCCCGGGGCGCCGGATCCTGTCCTGGGCGCTCCTGCTGCCGCTCGCGGTGCCGAGCTACGTACTCGCCTTCGTCGTGACCGATCAGCTCGAGTACGCGGGCCCTGTCCAGGGCGTCCTGCGCGAGCTGTTCGGATGGACTTCCGCCCGCGACTACTGGTTTCCCGAGATCCGGTCCCTCGGCGGGGCGACCGTCGTGCTCTCGCTCGTCCTCTATCCCTACGTCTATCTGCTTGCCCGAGCGGCCTTTACCGAGCAGTGCTTCTGCCTGTTCGAGGCGAGCCGCACCCTTGGCCGCGGGCCGGCGCGGAGCTTCTTGCGCGTAGCCCTGCCGATGGCGCGGCCCGGCATCGCGGTCGGGACCGCGCTCGCGCTCATGGAGACCCTGAACGAATTCGGCACGGTCGACTTCTTCGCGGTGCCGACCTTCACGGCCGGGATCTTCGACGTATGGCTCAACATGGACAGTCCGGCCGGCGCGTCGCAGCTCGCGGTCGCCCTCGTCGCCTTCACCCTGGCTCTCCTCGCGCTCGAGCGACGGGCGCGGCATCGGGGCCGTGTTCACGCCACCACCACCCGGGTGCGGAAGCTCCCGGACTATCCGCTCTCGCGCGGCGCCGGCGCCGTCGCCGCGGCCTGGTGCGCGCTGCCGGTCCTGTTGGGATTCGGTCTCCCGGCTGGAGTGCTCGCGGGCTACGCGATCGAGTTTCACGAGGCGGCGCTCGGCCGCGAGTACCTCGTCTTCGCCGGAAACAGCCTTCGTCTCGCGGTGGCCGCGGCGGCGGTCACGACCGCCCTCGGCCTCGTCCTCGCCTACGGGGTACGGCTCTCGCGCAGCCCCGGGATGCGGGGCATGGCGGAGGCGGCGACCGTCGGCTACGCAGTGCCCGGAGCGGTCCTCGCGGTGGGTCTTCTCTATCCGCTCGGTGCGATCGACAATGCCGTGGACGGGGTCGCGAGGGAGCTCTTCGGCCTCTCCACGGGCCTTCTCCTGAGCGGGACCGTCGCCGGGCTCGTGCTCGGCTATTCGGCCCGATTCCTGTCGCTTTCCTATCGGACCGTGGACGCGGGCCTCGAGCGCGTCACCCCGAGCATCGACGGCGCTTCGCGCACCCTCGGCTCGGGCCCCGGCGCCACCCTGCGGCGCATCCATTTCCCCCTGATCCGGCCGAGTCTGCTCGTGGCGGCCCTGCTGGTGTTCGTCGACACCCTGAAGGAGCTGCCGCTCACCCTGCTCATGCGTCCGTTCGATTTCGAGACCCTCGCGACCTTCGTGTACCAGCTCGCGTCCGACGAGCTCCTCGAGGAGAGCGCGCTCGGGGCGCTCACCATCGTGGCCGCGGGGATCCTGCCCGTCGCCGTCATCAGCCGTACCATCACCCGCTCCCGGCCCGGCCACCGGCCGGGCTGAGGGCGGTCGTGCGGCGGCGGAGCGGTCCATGCCGGGCCTGACCTTCGAGAGCGTATCGCACCGCTATGGCGCCGTCCTCGCCGTCGATTCGGTGGACCTCGCGGTTCGTCCGGGCGAGACCATCTGCCTGCTCGGCCCTTCCGGCTGCGGCAAGAGCACGCTGCTCCGGCTCGCCGCGGGTCTCGAAGGGATCCAGGCCGGGCGCATCACGATCGGGGGGCAGACCGTCGCGGCGGCCGGGGAGCTCCCGCAGATCCCCCCCGAGGCGCGCGGCGTCGGGCTCGTGTTCCAGGACTATGCCCTGTTTCCCCATCTCACGGTGATGGAGAACATCCGCTACGGCCTCCCCGGCAATCGCGCGGAGGGAGACGCGCGTTCTCGCCGCGTTCTCGCCGATCTCGGCATGTCGGACCTCGCCGAGCGCTATCCGCACGCGCTTTCCGGCGGCCAGCAGCAACGGGTGGCGCTCCTGCGGGCGCTCGCCCCGAAGCCCCGGGTGATGCTGCTCGACGAGCCGTTCTCCACCCTCGACGAGCACCTGCGGCACGAGGTCCGGATGGAGACCATGAGCCTTCTCGCCGGCAGCGGAGCGCTGACCGTGCTCGTCACCCACGACGCCGAGGAGGCGATGCTGCTTGGCGATCGGATCGTGGTGATGCGCGACGGCCGGCTCGTGCAGGATGCGTCGCCGGACGAGGTCTATGCCCACCCCTCGGATCTCTTCACCGCGCGGCTGTTCGGCCCTGTCAACCGGTACGAGGGAACCGTCCGAGGCGGACGGGTCGCGACGCCCCTGGGACTGCTCGAGACGCCCGGTCTTGCGGAGTCGAGCCAGGTGGACATCGCGATCCGGGCGGACGGGATTGGGCTCGAGGGCGCGTCGTCGGCCCCGGCGGACCGGGTGCGCGCCCGGGTGCGCTCGGTGCGGCGGCTCGGGGCGTGGACCCTCGCGCTCATGACACCCGTCGACCGCACCCGGGAGGCTCGCGGGGCGGGAGAATCCGTTGAGCCCGCGTCCATCCAGGCGCGGCTGCCGGGCACGGCTGCGTTCGCGCCCGGTGACCTGCTCGCGCTCCGCGCGAAGCCCGGGCACACCTTCGTGTTTCCGGCGCCGCAGGGGCGGGGATAGCCGCGGCCACGGCCGGCTACCGCGGCCACGGCCGGCTACCGCGGCCAGGGGCCGCCGTAGACGTCCGCGTCGGGGTGGAAGGCGAGCCACGCGAACGCGAAGTGGTCACCCTTCGAAAGCGGGGTGAGACGGCTTCCCGAGAGTGGCCCGTCCACCGCCTCGCCGAAGAGGTTCCAGATTGATCCGGTGGTGGAATCGGCGATCCGGCCGTCGCGGAGCTCGAATTCGAGGACCCGTTCCTCGAGCCGGCGCGAGTAGGCCGCGGCGGACGGGATCCGGCGCGAATCCGCGATACGATTCTTGTCGAGCACGGACAGGGTCCCGCCCCGGCTCATGACCACCACCGGCTCGCCCCCCACTTCGTCGTTGACGACCGGTTCTTCCGCGAACGCCCCGAACGGATAGATGCGCTCCGCATCCCCGGCCGTCACGTGCAGGACGCGCTCCATCGCGGGGAGGCGCGGATCGGGGGTGACCCGCAGCAGGAACGGCTGGGTGGTCGAGTCGTAGCCCGCGTAGGGGTTCGAGCCGTAGGCGCGGGTGTGTCCGGTCTCGCGCGAGAGCACTGTCGCGTTCGGGAACGCGGTTCGAAAGTCGTTCCACGCGACGATGGCGGCGGGCAGGCGGACGAGCTCCCGCCCCGCGTGCGCTCCGATGATGCCGGTGCCGGTGAGCTGTTGCCACCACGTCTCGGTCTGCCGGTCGTACATGACGAGATCGCTCAAGCGGAGCCGTCCCGTCGTGCCGAAATCGAGAATCGTGCCGTCGAACCGGCGATCGAACACAATTGCGGAGTTGCAGAGGGGGCAGAACGTCACCGCGATCGGGGTGCCGCCGAGCGCATCGTTCGCGATCTCGTGCCAGATGAGGATCTGGAGCGGATAGGCGCGGGCCTCGCCACCGATCTCGACCGCGATCACCGGCTCGTCCGGGTCGAGCCACTCGCCCGCCCCCTCGGTCGTGGTGTAGCGGGGTTCGTCAACGGCCGGAATCCCGTCCCGCGGGGGGCCGCCGGACATGATCTCGGACAGATCGACGATCCGCTTGTCGAAATCGGTCTTCGGGAACTCCCCGGTGGGCATCTGCCCGCGGGCGGGTCCGGCGAGCGTCGCGAGCAGCAGCGCGGCCAGGGTGAGTGCGGCCGCGCGGACCGGGTCCGTCGAGCGGCTCATGCGGCGGACCGGACGGGGACCGCGGCGAGCCCGGCCACCCGGCCGGCCGGCACGTAGACGAAGCCGTCGAACAGCCGGCGCTGGGTGCGGCGCACCGAGGCGTGCTCGGCGTGCCAGGTCCCTTCGGGGCCGGTGCGGCCGACCGCGGCGGCGGCCGCAATCACCCCGGAAGGACTGATGAGTCGGATGCGCCCGCTGCGATCGGCGTTGCGCGGCCCGGCCGCTCGGGCCACCACCGTGCCTTCGATCGCGGCGGCAACCGCGAAGCCGAGCACCCCGGTCAGGGGGAGGGCGCGGTGCACGTTGTTCATGGACACCATGCGCGCGGTGAGATCGCCCTCGGCGGCTTCGATCGTCTCGCCGCTCAACGTCGTCGCGGTCCGGGGAGGGGCCACGATGCCGATCTTGGGCGCGCTCGGGAAGCGGGAGGACGCCTCGGCGGGACTCGCCGCGATCCCCATCGCGACCGCCGCCGCGGCGCGGATGCGTTCCAGCCGGTCCATTATCTCCGAGCGGGAGTCGAGGGCGGCCGGCATCTCGGTGCCCGAGATCCCTGCCTCGTCCGCATGTACGAAGACGAACGGGTTGGCCGCGTCGACGAGGGAGGCGGGAACCGCTCCAATGCCATCGACGGCCAGCTCGTCGATGACGTTTCCGGTGGGAAGCAGCGCGCCGGTGGCGGCGCCGCCGGGGTCCAGGAACTCGAGATCGACCGGTGCCCCCATGCCCGACACTCCGGGAATGACGGTGCTCCCTTCGACCGCCGCGCGGCCGTCCGCTACCGGGAAACGAGCCCGGATGAGTTTTCGGGTGTTGGTGTTGTGGATGACGACGACGCCCTCCGGCCCGGACGCTTCGACCATGTCCTCGTCCACCGCGAAGGGTCCGATGGCCGAGGACATGTTCCCGCAGTTGCTGCTCCAGTCGATCTGGGCGCGGTCGACCGCGACCTGGCCGAAGGTGTAGTCCACATCCACGCCGGGGCGCGAGGGCGGCCCGACGATGCAGACCTTGGAGAGCGACGAGATGCCGCCGCCCATGCCGTCGAGCTGGCGGCCGTAGGGGTCCGGGCTTCCGAGGGCGGCGAGGAACAGGCGTTCGCGGATGTCTTCGTCATCGGGAAGATGGCGGCGATCGAATACCACCGCGTTGCTGGTGCCGCCGCGGATGAACGCGGCGGGGACTTTCAACTGGGGCACGGGGCGGGCTCCGCTTGGCGTCATTCGTGAGCCAAGTGTGCCACGCCCGGGATGGTCCGTCGCCTTGCGAGGCGGTTCACGCAGCCTGGGTGCGAGGCGGAGCCGTCTCCGGGGCGGGGCCCGGGGCCGGCCGGCCGCTATGATCACGATCTCGTGCAACGCTTGGAGGTTCGACGATGGGGAAGGGGCTCGATGGCTTGGCCGTCATCGAGATCGGAGGCGGTTTCGCGGCTTCGAGCAGCGGAAAGGCGCTGGCGGATCTCGGTGCGGAGGTGGTCAAGATCGAGCCGCCGGAAGGAGACCCGCTCCGGCGGCGGGGTGTCGTTCCGGGCAGCCGGGCGCCGGCCGGCGGGCCTTTCCTCCATCTCAATGCCAACAAGCGCAGCGTCGTCCTCGACCGGACGTCCGGTTCCGACCGGGCGAAGTTCGAACGGTTGCTCGCGCGCGCGGACCTTGTGATCCGCGAGGGCCAGTCCCCGGAGCTGGAGGACGCGGACGCCTGGCGCGAGCGCCACCCCCGTCTCGTCGTGGTCTCGATCACACCCTTCGGGCTTACCGGCCCGCGCCGGGGCTGGAGGGGAGACGAGCTCACCCTCATCCACGCCGGCGGCTGGGGCTACATCATTCCCGGCCGGGGCGCGCCGCGGGAGTGGCCGCCGATCCGTCCCTTCGGGCATCACGCGCTCATCCAGGCCGGGCTTCACGCGGCGGTGGCCGCGCTCGCGGCTTGCCGGGCCGCGCGCACGACCGGGCTCGGCGACCACCTCGACGTGTCGGTGCAGGAGGCCGTCGCCTTTCTCCTTGGCCGCCACTACACCTCCTTCGAGTACGCGGGGCGCATCGACCATCGAAGCGATCACTCCATCTACGAGCCGATGGGCTTCTATCCGTCCCGCGACGGCGAGGTGTTCATCATCTGCCCCGAGCAGCCCCAGTGGGAGCGGATGCTCTCCTTGATGGAGGAGGAGGAGTGGGGATCGAACGAATCGTTCAAGTCCCGCGACGGACGGGGCGCGCACTCGGCCGAGATCCGGGAACGGGTGTCGGCCTGGACGCGACAGCGCAGCGCGGAAGAGGTGTTTCACGCATTGCAGGAGGTCCGGGTCGGCGCGGCACCGGTATTCGACTATCCGCGTCTGGAGGCGCAGGAGCACCTCCGGGCGCGGGACTTCTTCGTGCCGGTGGACCATCCCGGCCGGGGAAGCATCGAGCTGCTCGGGCCTCCCTACCGCCTCCGCCGGAAGTGGTGGCGTCTCGTCCGGCCCGCGCCCGCGCTTGGCGAGGCCGACCCCGCCATCGACCGCCTGCTCGCCGGCGCCGCTCCGAACTCCGTTGCGGCTTCGAAAGGCTCCGGCCCGGGGAGAGGTTCGGGCGCATCGGACAAGGAGGAGGCAGGAAACGCGGCCGCCGGCGCCGCTTGTGGCCGTGGCGGAGCCTCGGCCCCCGACTCTCATCCGCGACCCGCGACGGACACCGAACGGCTCGCGGTTGAGGTTCGGTTCGACGCCCCGGCGGCGAGCCTCGGAGAGAAACCGGGGCCGGGTGACGCTCCGCTCCGCGGGGTCCGGGTGCTCGATCTCTCGTGGGTCTGGGCCGGGCCGCACTGCACCATGATCCTCGGCGCTCTCGGGGCGGAGGTGCTCAAGGTGGAGTCGTCGCAGCGGCTCGACCTCACCCGCCGCGCGTCGGTTCACGCGCGCGAGCTTCCCCCCGGCCCGAACCGGAACGGGTACTTCAACCAGCTCGGGCAGCACAAGAAGAGCGTCGGGATCGATCTCTCGAAGCCCGACGGGCGCGCCCTCGTCCGCCGCCTCGCGAGCCGGTGCGACGTCTTCGTCGCCAATTTCGGCACCGGGGTGCTCGAGCGCATGGGGCTCGGCCCGGACGAGCTGCTGGCCCTCAATCCGCGCATCACGGTGGCGCTCATCTCCGCTTTCGGGCAGGACGGGCCGTGGCGCCTCTATACCGGGTACGGGCCGCTCATCTCGCCGCTCGCGGGTCTCTCCGCCGAGACCGGATACGCCGAGGACGGACGCCCGCGCGACGTCAACATGGCGTACGGGGACCCGAACGGAGGGGTCCATGCCGCGCTCGCGGTCGCGGCGTCGCTGCTTGCCCGCGACTTCCACGGCGAAGCCGGGCAGGTCATCGACGTCGCGATGTGGGAGGCGATGGTGTGCACCGCCTTCGAGGGGTGGATGAACCACGCGCTGGGCGGCGAACCGTATCCCCCGATGGGCAACCGCGACCCCGAGACGGCGCCCTGCAATGTCTATTCGTGTCGAGGGGAGGACCAGTGGATCGCGATATCGGCCGGTTCGACGGGCGAGTGGGAGGCTCTGTGCGGAGCGATCGGCCGCCCGGACCTCGCCTCCGACCCGAAATTCGCGAGCCTCACGGCGCGCAAGGCCCACGAGGACGAGCTCGATCGCATCATCGCGGACTGGTGCCGCAACCGGGATCGCTGGGCCGCGGCCGAAGCGCTTCAAGCGGCAGGGGTCCCAGCGTTTCCAAGCGCTTGCAGCGCGGATCTGAGAGTCGATCCTCACCTTGCGGCGCGGGGGGCATTCCACGACTTCGAGCACCCGGAGGTGGGGGTGAAGGCGCACTTCCGGGTCCCCTGGCGGTGGACCCGCCGGGCCAACGGCACCGGCCGGCGCGCCCCGTGCCTCGGCGAGCATACCGGCGAGGTGCTGCGGAACCTTCTCCGGCTCACCGAAGACGAGATCGCGGACCTGCACGAACGCGGCGTGGTCGAATAGATCGAATCAACGGTCTCGAATGATTTAGAATCCGACTCGATCGAACGCGAAAGGAAGTCGCCGATGACCTCTCGGATGCAAACGGATTCGCCGGCTCCCGATGCCGGAGAGTCGAATCCCCCGCCGCCTCCCGCCCGCGGCCGACCGGGTCGGCGCCCGCACCGCGCCTCCGGACCGGAGTCCGCAACCCTTGGCGCTGCGCCACCCGCGGTCCACCCACCCGAATCCGATGCGGCCCCGCCTGCCATCGCGGGCGAGATCGAGGGTTCGAATCCGGACGCCCCGGTGCGCTACGAGGTCGCGATGCCCCGCGGCCTCTTCAACCGACTTACGGACCACGAGAATGCGCCGCGGTGCCGCTACGACATGGCCACCGGGCGGGCAGAGTTCGTCGCGGAACCGGGGCCCGCACACGAGTGGCGGGCGGGCGGAATAGCGAGTCTCATCAGCCGGGTCGAGGATGCCCTCGACGATGCGGGCCAACCGCCCGGGTTCTTCATTGGCCGCGCGACCCGCCTGCTGAGCGACGACGGCGCATTCGAGCCGGACGAATGCCTCTTCATCGATCCGCCGAAAGAGCCGGATCTGAGGGAGTTCGACGGCTATCTCGACGCCCGCAAGGGCCACCCCGTGCCCGACCTCGTGGTGGAGATCGAACGCAGCGTCGAATCGAGCCACAAGCTCGCACCGTATTTCCGGATGGGGGTGCGGGAGGCGTGGACCTTCAGCCGCCGCGACGGCGCGCGCATCTGGGAAGCCGATCCGGACACGGCGTCGGGCTTCCGCGCCGCGGACCGGAGCCGGGTGCTGCCCGGACTTGGCCGGAACGACCTTGAACAGCTCCTCGAAGGCCGCTCCATTTCGGCGACCTCACGACTGTCGCGTCAGCTCGCCAAGCGGATCGCGCGCACCATCCTCGTGAACCGCTCCGGGGTTTCCGGAGACTGTCTTGAGTGAGTCACGCGGCCAGGGCCGTACATTCCCAACGGCGGTAGTACGCCGCCTCGGCCGGTGGCCGGTTCCCGCAGCTCCGGGGAGTATCTTGTTGAATATCTTGTGCCTCCAGTCTCTCGAGAGTTGGAGTCTCCGGAATTCCCGGGGCAGTTCAGTTCACGATCGAGCTCGGCCGAACGTATGGATCGGTGCGCTTGAGGGCATCGCTGCTGGGCCTTTCCGCGCGGCGCAAGGTGTCATGAACGCCGGTCCGGAACTGGAGGTATATCGGCGTATCCCTTGTTACTGGTAATATTACTGGTAATTGCCGCCATGGAGATCCGCCGTGAGCGATACATCTCAAAGCCGTGCCGTAAGAAATTACCGTAACCGCCTGGTCGAGCGCGGCATGGCCCGTTTCGAGGTCCTCGGGCGGGTCACCGATCGCGAGCTCATTCGCTCCTTCGCCAAACGCTTGACCGAAGACGATCCCCAGGCCAAACGTCTGCGCGCTGTCGTCCAGCAGGGCGTTGGCGGCGAGCCGCCACGCCAAGGCGGGATCCTCGAAGCGCTCCGCCGTTCGCCGCTCGTCGGGGCTGACGCCATCCCCCCCCGGCCATTCGAACCAGGCCGCAAGGTTGAGCTGTGAGCCGATATCTCCTCGACACAAAGATAACAAGTTTTTCCAACTCGTTGTAATAGTGTAATTTTCCTCCCATCCCTTTCCGTGCCGTAAGGATTCCGAAAGCGATTGAATTGCAACGCGAGGCCCCGTTCCGGGTCCCCGCTGCGCCTCGCTGGCGATTCCTCACCGAGCCGGTCCGATTCCTCGACACCGTGCTTCAGAACGATCGGACGACCGGCGCGGCCGTCTTCGCTTCCCCTGCAACCGCGCATCCCCGACGCCAGAACAGGCCCGCAAGCGGCACCGGAGCTCCGGCGACAGCGCCCACCTCACTGGACCACCGACGGAATCCGCAGACGACGCTGATCTACCCTCGAAACTGGCCGGATTCACCTTGGTCGGGTGAGCGAACCCAGGCGTCATCCGCTCCGGGTTCCACGCCTACAGCGAGCGAGCCAACGGCCTACCCCGGACGTGCCTTAAGTCGACTGTCCGGGCCAACGGCTTCGAGTAGAGTTGCATCCGCGCCCCGGGAAATGTCCGGTACCGACCGAGGGGCGCGGTTCCATTGACCCGCGACTGTCGCGGCGACCCCAACCCGCGGGCGCCCGTGCGCGGCCCCGAGGGCATGCGGATTATTGCCTCGAGCGGCGCCATCCCGCCTCTCGTGCCTCGTTCTCGGAGCAGAACCACCGCTCCCCCTTCGACGTGTAGATTCGGGTCTGCTCGTAGTAGCGCCCGCCGGGCACGTGGTAGATGCGCGTGCCGTTCTTGCCGATGTTGCCCTTGATGCTGCACCGTCCGCCGCTCTCCTGCCGAGCCGTCGTCCGCGTCCCGTCGAGGCGCTTGCCCTTGCGCCACTCCCAGGGCGGAACGACCTCGCCGCGCCACACGCCCCGCCTCGCCGCCCGTGCCGCCGATTCCTCGCCAACGTACGCATTCGAGTACCGCCGGTAAGCGAACGCCCAGCCTTCCGCGACCATCCACGCGTTGAGATCCCTCCCGGAGGCGCTGCACGCCGCAACGAGCCGACCGTAGCGGTCCCGATCACGTTCCTGGCATTCAACCGACCGTCCGCCGATCCGTCCCGCAAGCGCCCGCGTTGCCTCACGGTCGCACGACCACCGCTTGCCCCCGGCCCGGCAACTCTGTCCGCTCTCCGGCGCATCGATCCCGTGCAACCGGATCCGGACTCCGCCCACATCGAGCGTATCGCCGTCGATTACACGCGCGGAACCCGTCACCGCACTGGCAGCTTGGGCAACTCGGACCGGCTCCTTCTGTCGGGCTGCCGAATCATCCCCCGCTCCGACTTCACTCCCTCCACGGCCAAGCCGATCTCGCAGCGCGTGCGTCTGCCTCTCGAACCACTGTGCCGAGCGCTCCGATGCCGGCCGAGCCATCGCCTCAACTGATCGGAGGTGCCGGCGCAGGATGTCCTCCGCCTCGCGCCACGTCCACGGCGGAGCCGCAGCGATTGCTCCTGCCGCAATCGCGATCAAGATCGCGGTCTTTGTAGCTCCCTTCACCCACCGCCTCATCCGGTTCTCTCTCCCGAAACGCTGACAACGCCATCCTCGCAATCCGTCTCCCCGCTCTCAAGGCGCTGGGTTGGGCTCCCGCACAGCCTCGATTCGTCGAATCACTCGGCTATCGGCTACCGAGAGTATGTATCCACTGCCGGTGAGCGGACTGCTCCAGGTCCAATCCAATGGGAGCCTTGCCTGCTCCTTCGGCCATGGTGCCGATGACCGTCATCCACACCAGTGTTAGCCTGCCCGGCATGGCGACCGGCCCCTGGACGGATGAAGAGAACGACCTCATCGTCGCGGACTACTTCGCGATGCTTGCGGACGATCTCGCCGGACGTCCCTACACCAAGGCCGACCACAACCGGCGCCTTCGGACCCGGCTCGACCGCAGCCGCCCTTCGATCGAATTCAAGCACCGAAACATCAGCGCCGTCATGAAAGGGCTCGGCGAGACCTGGCTCACCGGATACCTGCCCGCATTCAATATCCAGATGTCCCTCGCCGAGGCTGTCGCGCGCTGGCTGCATCGCCACCCCGAGTTCCAGACACCCGCGCCCTGCGTGGACCAGCCCACCGACACTTCGCAGACAGCCCAACTCGCCATCGAGCTTCCACCGACTCTCAGGAACCACCCCCCACCTGACGAGCTCGATCAAATGCAAGCGATCGCGCGCAAATTCGACGTGGCCGCACGAGCGGAGCGCAACCGCGCGCTCGGACGCGCCGGAGAAGCGCGCGTGCTCACCCATGAACGGGCCATCCTTGCCGGTGCCGGCCGTGCCGACCTGGCGAGGCGCGTGCGATGGGTGTCGGACGAAGACGGCGACGGCGCGGGATACGACATCGAGAGTTACTCCCCTGAGGGCCATATCCGACTCATTGAGGTGAAGACCACCAACGGGTGGGAGCGAACGCCTTTCCACATTACGCGGAACGAGCTTGCCGTCGCGGACAACCGGCCGACTGAATGGTGCCTCCTACGTCTCTGGAATTTCGCCCGAGAACCTAGAGCCTTCGAACTGCGCCCGCCGCTCGACGCACACGTGAGCCTCATTGCGACCAGCTTCGAGGCCCGATTCCACTGAACCTCTTTCCTTCCGTGCCTCCGCGATCCCTTCGCTTCCCACACCTGCTGATGACACGCCTGCTTCCAGCCATCGCCCGGATACCGGCTCTTCTTCTCCCGCCCACGCCGACTGCCGCAGACACACGGTTCGCTCTCCTGTCCCAGTCCAGCATCATCGCCATCGTGCGCCACGCCCACGCGATACCGATCGCCGCCACCGTACCGACGACGGAGTACATCGGTGCCGTGAACCGGGCGCCGGTCTCGCTGTCGGAGGGGGCGGAGCTTGCACCGATACCTGTCGAAGAGGGCGTGATCAGCCTCTCGGCGATTCTCCTGGACGACAACTATTTCGACGCGCTTCGGCACATCCGTCGCGTAATCGACGACATCAGCCTTGTCGACGAAAGGATCCTTATCCCAATCAAGGCGCGCGCGTTTCTTGACCTTGCCCAACGCAGGGCGAACGGCGAATCCGTCGATGCCCGGCACATACGAAAGCAACGGGCCGATGTGTTCCGCCTCACCCAGTTGCTGCTGGGCGAGGGTAGCCTCGCACTCGCCGACTCCATGCGGGCCGATTTGGGCGAGTTTCTCGGGCAGGCCCTCGGGGATCCGGGCTTCGATTACGCGGCGTTGCGGCTTCCGTTTACGCCGGACGATGCGACAGCAATTCTCGGCCGATACTACCGGCTGGACAGTTCCGGCTGAGTGGCATGTCCGAGACACCCGAAAGCGAAGCACGGCCCTACACGGAGACATCGGCTCTCGCGGAGATCCTCAACTGGTCGCGGCAAAGGCCAGCATGGATGAGAGACGCGCTGCGCCGCCTGATGGTGGGCGGCGAACTCTCGACGCAGGATATCGACGAGCTGGAAGCGATTTGTCTCGGGGATGACGGCGAAGGATCGCCGCTGAGCGACGAGCATATCGCGCCCCGGCGTCTGGTCGGCAAGCCGGTTTCAATCGCCGGTCTGCGCGATCTCGTGGGTGTGAATGCGCTCGCAAGCGGGCAGGGTCTGACGTTTGCCGCGGGTGGCCTCTCCATCGTCTACGGCGACAACGGATCGGGAAAGTCGGGCTTCGTGCGGGTCCTGAAGAGCGCGTGTCGCTCACGTGACGACAAGACCGCCATCCTGCAGGACGTGACCGCACCGGGCGACGTCCCCCAGCGCGCCCACATCGATTTCGAGGTGGCCGGAACGGCCGAGACATACGAATGGCACCCGGAGTACGGGGATCACGCGGATTTGCCGGCTGTCAGCATTTTCGATGCCCGAAGCGCCAATACCCATGTGCAGAAAACGAACAACGTCGCCTACGTGCCGTTCGCGATGGCATTGCTCGATCGGCTCGGACGGGCCTGCGACGAACTCCGGGTCAGGGTGAAGGGGCGGATCGATACACTCGCCGCCCAGACGCCGGTTGTGATTCGGACGCCGTCGTTGAACCGCGACACCGCCGCAGGCGCCTTCCTTCATGGCCTGTCCGCGAAGTCCAGTCGTGCAGAGCTGGACTTGCTCGTCACGCTCGGCTCCGAGGAGAGAAGCCGGCTGTCATCGCTGGACGGAGACCTTGCACAGGATCCGGCGAAGGCTGCAGAAAAGCTCAGGGCCCGAGGCGCCCGGCTGGAGTCTGCGCTCAAGGCGCTGAATCGGCTCGTAGCCGCCGTCGGCACGAAGAATTTCGCCGAGCTGCGCCGGCTCGAGTCGGAGTCGAAGGCGGCTTCGGAAGCTGCGCGGCTTGCATCCGACAGCCTTTTCAGGGAGGTGCCGCTTCCCGGGGTCGGGAGCGATGCGTGGCGGCGCCTGTGGGAGGCGGCCCGCGCCTATTCCGACCAAGTGGCCTATCCCGGTCGGACGTTCCCCGCTCCGGTCGGGGACGAGCGTTGCGTGCTGTGCCAGCAACCACTCGAAGATGATGCCCTGCATCGTCACGCTGCCTTCGAGACCTTTGTGAAAGGCGCCGCGCAAGAGGCGGCTTCGGAGGCTGCTCAACGACTCGAAGAGTTCCGGCGGGACCTGGGAGGCGCACGGATGCCGACGGGCGCTATCCGCGCGCTGGTCACACTTCTCAAGACGGAACTGGACCGGCCGGCGCTGGCGTCGGACGTGCGCCGCGCCGCCTCGACCGCGGCATGGCGACTCCGGGCGCTGCTCTCCGGCAAGGGGGAACCGGCCGCGCAGGCACCGGTTCCGGCTCAAGATCTGGACGGGCTGCGCAAGGACATCGCTGGGCGGGTGAGGGCGCTGTCCGGCCACGCCGACAGCGCGGAACGCCGGGCGCTAGTCTCCGAACACGCAGGGTTGAAGGACAGGGTGTCCCTGGCCGGCATTGCCGACGATGTCCGCGCCGAAATCGATCGGCAAGTCGAAATTGCCGCGCTCAGGAAAGCCGAGAAGACCTGCGGGACGGCGAGAAAACAGCAGATCACGACAAAGAACAAGGACCTGTCGGAAAAGCTCGTCACCGACGTTCTCCGGGGGCGCTTCGCGCGTGAAGTGCAGAAGCTGCAAATCGGCTCGATGCCGATCGAGCTTCGGAAAGTCCGCGACCGGGATTTCCAGTCGTTTTTCAAGGTCGCGCTTGTCGACAAGCCGGATGAGCCGGTCGGCGAAATCCTCAGCGAGGGAGAGCATCGCTGCGTTGCGCTGGCATCGTTCCTGGCTGAGCTCGTCACGTCGAAGGACTATTCGGGCATCGTCTTCGACGATCCGATGTCGTCACTCGATCACAACTATCGGCGGCGGGTAGCGAAGCGTCTCGTGGAAGAGGCCGCGCACAGACAGGTGATCGTGTTCACCCACGACCTGACCTTCCTGTTCGATCTGCAGCGCGAGGCCGAGGCGGCCCGACAGAACGTCCACTACCAGAATGTTCATCGCGCCCGGTCGAGGCCGGGACATGTCAGCAGTGACCTGCCGATCGATGCGAAGTCTGCCGGTCCCTTGGCGGCGGCGCTTCGCTCGGAACTCAAGCAGGTTCGGGGCGATTTCGATAAGTGGCCCGAAGCGCGTCGTTCCGTGTTTGCCGACGGATTCATCGGAAAGCTCCGCAAGGCCTGGGAGCAGGGTATCGCGGATCTGATCCAGCCGGTCATGTCGAGATTCAACAGTCAGATCAAGGGCTCGTCGCTCCACAAGCTCGCAATCGTCAACGACGATGACGTAATCGCGGTGCGGGCGGCGCGCGCCCGTCTCTCCGAAGACCTGCACGCGTCGCCGGAAACCATCAATCCGGCCGAAACGACCCATCCGGAACTTCTGAACGAGCTCAAGTTGCTCGAGGCGTGGCTACAGGATGTGAAGGACCGACAAAGGACGGCGCCCGAACCGGCGGTTTCCTACTCCATGCCGTGAGGCGCGCGGCTGCGGGGTGGACAATCGGGCTGGGCGAGGCAAGTCCCGTGCAAGCCACCGAGGCCCGAGAGCTAGGCGAACTAGTACCTCTGCACAGAGGTTTTGATCGATTGAAATCTGGCGGTCATCGCAGGACGGGAAGGTTCTCGGGGTCGACGAGCACCTCGAGACATCGAGCCCGTCCCGGGGTTCGGTGAAGGAGCCCCCTTCGCTCCAGGGCGAGGATCATTTGGTGAACGTTCGGCGCGGTGACGGCAAAGAACCGCTGCAGGTCGGCTTGGGCGGGCGGGCGTCCGTTGACCTTCGTGTAGGCATGGATGAACGCCAAATATTGTCCCTGTCGTTCGGTGAATCGGGCGGTTGGGCTCGAAGGGATCGACACGGCGCGCGGTTCCTGATCGACTGTCTCCATCGTGCCGATGGAGACGATTATGAACATACGATACATCGTGGAGCTGAGCGAGGAACAACGCACGCAGTTGCACGAATTGACCGGCGGCGGTCAAGCCCGGGTGCGCCGGGTCAAACGCGCGCAGATTCTGCTCGCGGCCGAGCACGGTCACGGCGATGCTGCGGTCGCATCGATGGTGGGGGTGCCCTGTGGCACGCAACTGGCCCTGATCGCCTTTAGAGCATACTCGGGGACGGCGAGGTCGAGATCATCGCCGTCGGTGAGCACTATCGAAACTCCCTATGCCGGAGCCTCGGTTATGTCGCTCTCTTCGACTTCGATCCAACCTACGTCCAAACCGACGGCCAGTTCCGAAACTGAAGCGGCTATGCCCCCAAGGCAAAACAACCCTCGACGAGTGCGGCGTGTAAGCCGGCATGTAGTTCGGAGCCAAGCGAAGGCCCTTCCTGACTCAAGCGTTTGGTTCAGGTTGCCCCCCGGAAGGCGATGCGGTATAAAGTTCGCCATTGTTCACGAAGATCGTAGTTCCGAAGCGTGTTGCCAGGGTCTCTATCAGATCCAGAAGCATTCCTTGGACATAAAAGTCGGTTGCATTGTTGTGAGCTTTCAGAAGCTGAGCGAGAGCCGCTTCGGTACCTTGCGCAGCAATGGCGCCGTAAGCTGCGGATTTACTGTTAAAACCTGTTTCTTTGAGGACACGGAAGACCAACGCGTTCTTGAGGGAGACTCGTCGACTACTCATCACGGAAAGAGCCCTACCTATATCACTTGAGATCATCTCGTCCTTCGAATCTACTTCCGCACAATCAAGTACGGCTGCAATCCGATCACCTAATCTCTTAGTCGCATTTTCATCGCCAATTTCGGCTAACTGTGTGTCCAGAACGAGGGTATCCTTCGCGTTATAATCGTCCAATAACGACCAGGCATGAAGAATTGGTAGGAACCGAACGAGGCCCGGATGAACTGGAGCCATGTGAAGACTTCCGCTATACCAGCCCACCATTTCGTATCTCGCCGTCATGCCTATACTAATATCACCCATTAGTCTTACCCGTTCTGTTGGACTAAGGGTTCGCCCCTTGAGGCTGTCGGCTATGGCCCCTGCCAAGTCCTCGCGTCGATAGTTCCCGAGTACTCTGATCGCGACCCCGAGAGTTTCCACGGTCAGCAGACCCGCCATGTCCGCGAGTTCCGCCATACTTGAAGCGTCTCCTGCCGCAGCTAGATAGACGAGGCACCGGGTTGAAAAGGGTGATCGCAGTCCTGTTTCACGGACAAGGGTCTGCATTCCCACCTCGGAGCCAACTCGCCACGCCGCATCTATGATTTCGAAACCCCTTTCATCACTGATGTGTCCGGTCCGGAGGTATTCGGACAAATCAGTAGCTGATCCATCTAGCTTCAGAAGCACAGCAACGCCTGTTGTTACGTTGAAATCCTCGAGTCCGACCAAAGCAAGAGTAATCAGGGGCTCTGCTATCGAAGGAGGTGTATCGGGAGCTAAGAACAGGGCACTAAGGCGAATACCCAAAGGGAGGCTCTGGTCATCGATCACTTCCTCTAGCGCCCTTTTTGGAATCTTTGAACCATCAAGCTGTTTCATCAGCATAGACACAGATTGGACAATATCATCTGATTCTTGATCTCGTCTGACGCGGCTAAGAAGTATGTTGTAGGCCTGCTCCGAAATCACCCGCACCGGCTTCCGGAGTTCATAAAGATAATAGAAATGACCGATATCGCCATCGAGCATTTGAGCGAAGACTTCCTTCGTCAGCGTTGGATCATTGTGCCGTTCAATAACGCGACCGGCTCCAAGATGGAGAAGATTTCGATTGTCCAGTTGGCACCTAATTTCCGGAACCAGCGGTACGCAGAAGGAGTCAGCGATCAGTTCCCCTACCTGCTCTTGAATCTTGAAGGACGGATGACGCCAAAGTGGCGCAAGGCGCACCGCGATGCTTTTTCGCAGGTTTTCCGAAACATTCATACCATTCGATACGCATCGGGCGAGCAATCGAAGCTTCGTCGAGAAAGCATCATCCCGGCCGCTAAGGATTCTGCGTGCGACCTCATCACCGTCTTCTACTGTCTCCAATACAAACTGAAGTGTCTGGACCCATGGGCGTTGGACCGCAGCATCAACTGTAGCAAGCAATTCATCAATATCATCCGCTGAGTAGTCGCAAGAAGCTAGGTATTCCTGGACAATGGGAAAAGGGAAAGAAAAGCGCCCCGGTCCCGACCGCGAGACTACACCGCACGCGACGAGCTGATCGATCACTGCCGTACCGGCGATGTTCCGATCGTGGGACCGAATTGCTTCGATGAGCAAGGTGTTGGAAATCCCTATGCCTCCACCCTTGAGCGCCGTAGCAGCAGCGTGCTGAGCGATCAGTCTTAGTTCACTGGGATCAATAGTGGGTTCGATTGAAGGTTTGTACGCATCCGGTCGGAACAGGATGTGGAGATAGGATTCTAGTATGTCACCACGGCTTCTCGGCAGCTCCTCTCCGAAATCTGGCGCTGTTGCCATTAAGGCCAGAAAAAGCGGGATTCTTGCAAACCTCTGGATATCCGGCCGCGAGCTCAGCAGCCTAGAGAATATCTCGTACCCTGTTTCGTCTCCAGGCCGATAGAATCGGAAGACTGCCTCTATGTGCTGGTCGTCCAGAGGCTGGACTTCAATACAAGTGGCACTGGTCGGAAGCGGAAGTGCCGCTGCGTCGCGAACCGTCATCAGCCAAGGCGTTCTCGGGTACCGACTCGAAAAGGTCTCGAGTGCTCGAAGTACCTGCAAGCGGGAGGACGCATCGACTTCGTCAAGCCCGTCAATAACAAGTACGAGCACGTCCGATTCGGCGGCTCGGGTCCAGTCGATGCATGTGCCGTGCTTCGCATTTACGATTTCATCCAAATACCTAAGGAGGTTGGTGTTTGCATCGCAAAAGGATGTAACGGGGATGAGAGCCGGAAGGAGTTCGTCCTCTACCATCTTTCTGGCAAGAACTTTTGTAAGAACAGATTTGCCGAGTCCCGGCCCACCTGTAAGCACTACTCGATCAAATCCTTCCATTGGAAAGGGGATTATGTAGGAAAGTGCCGAAGCGCCCTCACTCAGGGCGCCGCTTCGGCCGGGGGATGTAGCGCACTTTCACGGGCCGGGTAAGCGCCTCGACCGCCTCCTCGAACGTCGCCCGGACCCGCATGTCCTCCTCAAGTTCCGTCTTCGACGGCTGGTACGTGGGGGCCACCACGTCCACGATGCGCGGCAGTTTCTTCAGCTTGTCAGGCATTCACTTCTTCCCTCTCGCCTGGGCGCTGAAGTCAATTCGTGGGCGCTGCTTGTGGCAATGCGTCTTGGATCTTGTCACGAGATACCACGTATCAGTCGCCAGCCGACGCAGGCGCTCTTCCTCTTCCATTCCCGCCCGGTAGCATTCCTCGACTGTAGCGAGCGAGCGGAGAATGTCGAAACGAACGCATCTCTCGGGCTTGCCCCACGGGCTCTGTGCCAAGACCGCGCACACAGTTTCCGTCGTCAAGGTGTACATCTAACCCGTTCGTGCTCCCGAATCCAGTCCGTTGTCGGCAATGAGGTCGACGTAGCGCAGGCGCTTGCCGTTCATGCCGGTGATGACGGCGGCCATGATGTCGATGGGGATTATGTAGGAAAGTGCCGAAGCGCCCTCACTCAGGGCGCCGCTTCGGCCGGGGGATGTAGCGCACTTTCACGGGCCGGGTAAGCGCCTCGACCGCCTCCTCGAACGTCGCCCGGACCCGCATGTCCTCCTCAAGTTCCGTCTTCGACGGCTGGTACGTGGGGGCCACCACGTCCACGATGCGCGGCAGTTTCTTCAGCTTGTCAGGCATTCACTTCTTCCCTCTCGCCTGGGCGCTGAAGTCAATTCGTGGGCGCTGCTTGTGGCAATGCGTCTTGGATCTTGTCACGAGATACCACGTATCAGTCGCCAGCCGACGCAGGCGCTCTTCCTCTTCCATTCCCGCCCGGTAGCATTCCTCGACTGTAGCGAGCGAGCGGAGAATGTCGAAACGAACGCATCTCTCGGGCTTGCCCCACGGGCTCTGTGCCAAGACCGCGCACACAGTTTCCGTCGTCAAGGTGTACATCTAACCCGTTCGTGCTCCCGAATCCAGTCCGTTGTCGGCAATGAGGTCGACGTAGCGCAGGCGCTTGCCGTTCATGCCGGTGATGACGGCGGCCATGATGTCGATGGTGTCCTCGTCGCGCAGGTTGTGACGCGCGGCGAACTCCTGAACGTACCGGTCGAGATGCTTAGGACTCATCTTGTGGAAGGTGCCCTTGTGGGCGCGCTTCAGCATCGACCAGAAGCTCTCCGCACCGTTGGTATGGACATCGCCCCGGACGTACTCCTGGGCGCTGTGGTTGACTACTTCGTGCGGATTCGGAAGGGTCTCATAGACCAACGCATCGTCGGTGTAGACCTTGGCGTCAGGGGCCACGTGGGCGGCGACGAAGCCGTGTACGGTCGGCTTGTCGGTGCGTTCGACCACCTGGGCGCGAACCTGATTCGTATCCCGATCCTTCGCCCCCGCGATGGCGGTCTTGCCTACGGCCCCGCGGCCAGTGAGCTCTTCGCGCTTCGACTTTGACATGTTCGCCCGCTTCCCGCCCATGTAGGTCTCATCGACTTCGACCGGGCCGGCGAAGAGACCACTTTCCTGCGTGAGCGCGACCCGAAGCCGGTGCGCGAGGAACCACGCGGAGCGCTGATTGATGGTTAGGTCGCGGTGCAGCTTCATGCTGGACACGCTCTTGAGGCTGGTCGAGACGAGGTACGTCGCAATCATCCACACTTGCAGCCCGAGCTTCGACCCCTCCATGACGGTCCCCGTCTTCGGGCTGAACCGCTTGGCGCACTGCTTCTCGCGGCACCGGTACGGCATCGTCGCGTGCTTTGCGCCCGTCTGGACGTTCAGCGAGCCGCAGTGCGGGCACGCGACCCCGGTCGGCCACCGACGGGCGACGAACCAGGCTTCGGCCGTGGCGTCATCGGGGAACATGCGAAAGATCTGGACGAGGCTGATGCCTTCGCGGAAGCTCTTTCCAGGTGCCTTGTGTGCCATGCCCGTATCCTCTTGAGATACGGAAAGGTTACAAGAAAGTGCCGAAGGCGTCACGGGGGGCTTCGGCACTTTCCTACATAATCCCCATGTCGATGGTGTCCTCGTCGCGCAGGTTGTGACGCGCGGCGAACTCCTGAACGTACCGGTCGAGATGCTTAGGACTCATCTTGTGGAAGGTGCCCTTGTGGGCGCGCTTCAGCATCGACCAGAAGCTCT
This sequence comes from Gammaproteobacteria bacterium, assembly GCA_965223775.1. GTDB lineage: Bacteria > Pseudomonadota > Gammaproteobacteria > HK1 > HK1 > JAJDXW01. The sequence continues at coordinate 2,800,165 of OZ245021.1, forward strand.
CCGCACCGTTGGTATGGACATCGCCCCGGACGTACTCCTGGGCGCTGTGGTTGACTACTTCGTGCGGATTCGGAAGGGTCTCATAGACCAACGCATCGTCGGTGTAGACCTTGGCGTCAGGGGCCACGTGGGCGGCGACGAAGCCGTGTACGGTCGGCTTGTCGGTGCGTTCGACCACCTGGGCGCGAACCTGATTCGTATCCCGATCCTTCGCCCCCGCGATGGCGGTCTTGCCTACGGCCCCGCGGCCAGTGAGCTCTTCGCGCTTCGACTTTGACATGTTCGCCCGCTTCCCGCCCATGTAGGTCTCATCGACTTCGACCGGGCCGGCGAAGAGACCACTTTCCTGCGTGAGCGCGACCCGAAGCCGGTGCGCGAGGAACCACGCGGAGCGCTGATTGATGGTTAGGTCGCGGTGCAGCTTCATGCTGGACACGCTCTTGAGGCTGGTCGAGACGAGGTACGTCGCAATCATCCACACTTGCAGCCCGAGCTTCGACCCCTCCATGACGGTCCCCGTCTTCGGGCTGAACCGCTTGGCGCACTGCTTCTCGCGGCACCGGTACGGCATCGTCGCGTGCTTTGCGCCCGTCTGGACGTTCAGCGAGCCGCAGTGCGGGCACGCGACCCCGGTCGGCCACCGACGGGCGACGAACCAGGCTTCGGCCGTGGCGTCATCGGGGAACATGCGAAAGATCTGGACGAGGCTGATGCCTTCGCGGAAGCTCTTTCCAGGTGCCTTGTGTGCCATGCCCGTATCCTCTTGAGATACGGAAAGGTTACAAGAAAGTGCCGAAGGCGTCACGGGGGGCTTCGGCACTTTCCTACATAATCCCCATTGGAAACGTAGAGATCTCTATATGGTCGTCCTGAATCCCCAGTACCGAGCGTGGTGTTTCATCATCGAAATCTCGCCGTCGGTCTGCAACGAAACGTCGACATGCCGGCCAAGGAAATGTGTCGTCTATTTCGCGTACAGTTGACGTTCCCGGAAGTTCAATGCGTGAAGTATCCTTAATGAACCGACGGTAAATGCCACTGCCCCAATTTGGAGGGTCTGTTAGCTTGATCGAAAAGGTGCTTCGCAGCCGATCCCGTAGATGGCTCGCTGTAAATGTCGGGCGCTGCGCAGCTCCCTCTTGAACAAACCTTATGAGGCAGTCAAACAGGACCGTCTTGGCCGTATTTGACGATGGCAACCAAATGGGAGCGTAGTCCCTTTTTAATGCGTCTTGGTGCCACAGATGGACATCCAATTTGAAGAAAAAATGTCTCCAATATTTCTGCTCTGTTGATGCTATTGACAGTGCAGATGCGATCTGCTTCAGACGTGATATTTGCGCGGAACTCAATCGACGGATGAAGTCATCAGCGTCAGTACTTGCGGACGCTTGTATGGTGATAGCCTTTAGCGTTTCCCCCAAGCTTCCAGGCGTTCCGAGCGCGAGAACTAAACGGTCCGAATCGTCAAAATCAACGTCGATCTGTTTAGCGAACTTGCGCCACAGTGTATACCAAGTCTTGCCCGATGCCCTTAGTGTGAGCTTTACCTGAATAAATTCACGATGCGCGTCAGCGAACGTGACGCAGATGTCGTCGACAACGTTACTGGTTTCCACTCCTACACTGACAACGCGTTCACTGCGGCACCGCTCTGTCAGATCAAGCATGCGTCCCAAATACAGAGCGGCAACGCAGTTTTGGTAGTTGATACCCGCGTAAGTTGCAGGCCCTCCTCGGTCTGGCATTTTAGGTATCCTGTCCGCCGAAACCACCTAACAGCATTCTACCGCAGTTTGTCACGTAGGGAATGTTCTGATCGTTAGGGTTGACTTGAAGTCGCTTGACTCGCAATTCCGATGTGCTTCGTGCGTTGAAGCAACCGTCGGTCTCGTCCGGTCCATGACTACTTCTTGACATCGGTAAACGCGCCCCTCGACGGGCAAAGACTTAGTCGGGACTTCGGATGAAATTGTCGAAACGTAGAGCACTTCTACGTTGTCGGGCCCCGCGACAACGGCTAGCATCCGAGTCCCTTTGACCTCAATTTTACAGCCGCACGAGGAAGGTGTCCCGGATTCTTCGGTTGGGGTTATCCCGGACGGCCTCCTTACTCTCCACGACATGCCTTAACACCCAAGGGATTCGGAGTCTTGGGGCTCGACGGGCCAAGACGGGGCATTCGAGGGTGCGCGAGGCGTTGCGCCGGCGTGCGGAACACCCGACGATCATTCCCGTGGAGATTTCCACGGACTACGCGCTTCTGCGCCCGAGCAAGCTTGCTGAAGTCCTCGCTCCCCTGGTCGACGAGGCCCGCCAGCCTGTGATTGTCTTGGGGCCACCCGACGCCGCCAAAGGCCAAGTCCCCAGCAGATGGTCGGTACCGGCAACGGCCGGTACGTGAACGTGCGGGTGTTGTTGCTCGGCGTCGTTGATCTGCGAGGCATCCCTTGCCGGGACGGCGCTGAGCGCACGCGCCGGGTGTCTCCGGCCTTTCTGCCGCGGTCCGACGACCCCGACCGCTTGCTCATCAACCTCGAGGAGCTGCCGTCGGCCGTTCCTCCTGATCTAAGACTCGCTCAATCAGTTGGCGTTCGACCGGAAGGTGTGTGAAATCGAGCACCCCGAATGCGCCTCGCTCATAGCCTGCGGAAGCCGACGTTGAAGCTCCCGATGCCTCCGAGGATGAGTGCCACCGGCTTGTTGTCACATTCCTTCTATTCGGTCCTCACCTAGCCGCGAGCTGCAGCGGGCACGTCTCCCGGTGACGGGCCGTACGTACCGGGCGGGCATCGCCCTTCGCAGACCGGTGGGCCGGTCACCGACTCGCCGCGCAGCCCTTCCGCCAGCACACGCGATTTCCTGTCCCTGACTCTATCTCGGCTACTCTTCTTCACCGTCCACCGCGATCGCATTCCTTATGGCGTCCTTCATCTCCTGCAACCCAGTGCCTGCGCCAACCGCGCTTGCGAGGCTCGTCAGCAACGTATTGATGGCGTTCAGGAGCCATCTCAAAATGCCCTTGGCCGCCCGGTTCAGCCCAATGGATTGCTGGTCGATGAACCTTTGCGCCCAATACCGGACGGTCGCCAGCTTGAATTCTAGTTGTGCGCCCCAAAGGCCGTGAGCCAGAATCTGGCCCGGGTTCAGATGCACGACCGAGTCCGCCAGCACGTCGAATCCCGGCTCGGCTTCCATCCAAGCTTCCTCCATCGGTCCGATGAGATCGGGCACGAACACGCGCCAGTACTCTCGGTCGGCCTCGCCGACGAGATGGCCGAGCGTCTTCTTCACCCACAGCACAAAATCTCGACGCTTGTCCGCATCGTCGGCTCTGTCGAATTCGAGCAAAGGTTCGATCGGCAAATTCTTTTCCTTACGTTGCGTTATTCGTGGAAGTGAATTCTACCGACCCCTTTGACCATATTCGCTATGTTCGTCGCGAACGCGGCGTGGTCGGTTGGTTCTGTTCGCGCAACCTGTTGTTCCTGCGTCCGTTTCGGCTTGCCGGGCTGCCCACGCATGAGTGCGACTCGATGCTCGCCGAAAGCATTGCGGAAGCGCTTGGGATCAATGTGCCGGGCATCCGTGACGTTCCCCGACTGACGCGGGATCCATCGCGACCACGAACATTACCACCCGCGCAGAACCGTGCCGTGCGTAGATGCGCCAAGTGTTTCAAGTGGGAGCGAGATTCGCGCTGGTCGCGGAAGGAGTCGCGCCCCTCGGTCGGCCTTCCCTGTTGGCCGTCAGGGAGTAGCCAGGACGATTCCCGGGGCGCACGATGAACTCTACGCCATGGCGCTCGGCACCGCAGTCGCTCCGAGGCACGCCCGTTGTAGGCCGCGAGCCCGCGTGCTGTAGGCCGCGTTCCCGGGGTGTGCGGATTGAGCGCGTCTGCGCAATTGGGTGCGGGCACCGGGAGATGGCCTACTGGCGCGAGCGCCGCCACCCTGCCGCCCGGGCCTCTGCCTCGGTGCAGAACCATCGCTCACCTTTCGAGGCGTTGATGCGCGTACGGTCGTAGAACCGGCCGCCGGGCACGTGGTAGATGCGCGTGCCGCTCTTGCCGACGTTGCCCTTGATGGTGCACCGCCCGCTGCCTTGCCGGGAGGCTGCGGTGTGTCCCGATTTCTGTGTGCCCGCGAGACGCTTGCCCTTTCGCCACTCCCAGGGCGCGACCACGTCGCCGCGCCATATTCCTCGCTTCGCCGCCTTCGCCACGGTCTCCTCCGCGACGTATTGGGTCGAGTACCTGCGATAGGCGAAGGCCCAGCCCTCGGCGGCCATCCAGGCGTTCACGTCCTCGCCCCCGACCCGGCACACCCCGACGATGCGCCCGTAGCGGTCCTGGTCACGCTCCTCGCACGCGACGGTGCGCGAGCCGATGCGCCGGGCGAGCGCGCGGGTGGCCTCGTGGCCGCAGGGCCAAGTCCGCTCCGCGGAGCGGCACCGCTGCTTGCTCTCCGGGGCGTCGATGCCATGCAGACGCACCCGCGTCCCGCGCACCTCCAGCGTGTCGCCGTCGACGACTCGCGCCGGTCCCGAGACCGTCGCGCCCGCCGCTCCCTGCGCGAACGCATCGCGAACCGTGCCCATGCCGTCGACAAGCCAGTCCGCGGTGCGCTGAGCCACTGGCCCGACGACGTCCTCAAGGGAGTCGAGGTGCCCCCGCATCACACGCTTCGCATCGACCCAGGCCGATGGCGCGATGGCCGCGAAAAAAGCCACCGCGACCATGGCGAGCACCAGCGTCCTCGCCGTGCGTCTCATCCCGGGGCCTTCCAGAGGACGCTTTCCACTCCGAGTGCCTCCCGTCCGGCAATCGCTACCGTCTTGACCAGACGACCGTACACACGGCCGCCGCGCGATCGAGATTCTCGGGGAAATCGCCTTCGACCGCTATCTGTCGCCCAGCGCGTCGACGTCATGCGCTGGGTACTTCGTGTCAAGCGGGAAACGAATGCCGCCGAGATCGACGTCGTTCCGCCTGCCACCGGGGACCGGCCATTCGTCGAGGTCTCGACGCGCGACGCCTGGTGGGGCGCTCGACCCGTTGCAGACCGCTACGAGGGCAGGAACGACCTCAGACGGCTCTGCATGGAGCTCCGCCACCACCTTCGCCACTCCTTTACCAGCAGGGCGCTGGCGCTCGGCGAGTCGCTGTCGATGATCGGGAAGCTGCTCGGTCACAACAAGATCGACACCACCGCACGATATGCGCATCTCGCACGCGATTCGATCAAGGCGTCATCGCCGCGTGTTGCCGACAGCATCGGGGCGGACATTCTCGACCGGACGCCGAGAGATACCGAGCCCGCCTGATGCGTGTAGGCACGCCCCCGAGACACGCCGCCGACCCGGAAGAAGGCAAGCGTCTTCCGGGAGAGGCCGAGCCACTCCGTGGCGGCATCTCCGCGGGCACGCCGCTCCGCATGAACGGCAGGACCGCTCTCGAGTGATCGGCCTCCCTCCCGGGCGACGAGGCTCGGCGACGGGGGGCGGACACGAACTACTGCCGGTCCGCCGCCGCGCAGAGACCGTTCTCGACCGGATCGAAGATGGTGGCATCCGTTCGCATCATGCGCCGGAAGGTGCCGCCGGTCGTGGCTTTGTCTTTAGTACGGCCCGATCCCAAAAAGTTTCTCCGCGTTCCCGTGCGCGATCTTTTCCTTCGTCGCCTGGGGCAGATCGACTGCCCGGAACCAGTCGGGGCCCGCCCTGGCGCTCGCCATGGGATAGTCGACCGAGAACGTGATCCGGTCCTCGCCCATGGTCGCGAGCGCCAGGGCCAGCAACTCGTCGCGGAAGAAGGCGCTGGTCGTGATCCAGAGGTTGTCGTGGAAGTATTGCTGCACGGGCTTCTGCAACCTGTCCTTCGCGATGCGGGCGAGGTCCTCCCCGACGCGCCAGTAGTAGAAGGGAAGCCCCTCGCCCATGTGCCCGAGCGACGGTGCTGGCCGGTTCGACCGTGTCGTACCATACGGTCCGTTGTCGCCCGCGACCGGGCAGAGCTAATGAAATTGCTAGCGTCCTACTTCCCCTACGAGATGTCCACGGACAAGGAGGGGCTGTGGTCGTTCTCGAACCGTCACGGCTTCCCGGTTGGCGTCAACCTGAGCGGGCATGATCGAAGATGGGACGGGATCTGGGACGACTACCCGCAGTGGCAGGTGCAGTTGCGCGAACTCGACGACTCGCTGGTCCGCCGCCTGTGCTGCCCCGACTGGATCGCAGAGGAAGGCACACCGTTCGAAGCGGAGTCTATCCAGCTATACGGAACGACCAGCAATCCGGGCGCTTCGGAGGATGACATGGCGGCGTACCTGGACCGGCTCCGCCTGCTGATGGAGGCCGGCGCACTCCGGACGCTCTTTCCCTACGGCATGGAGCTCCAGCGCAGCGGGGCCTGGGTGTTGTTCAATCGCGGGTACAAGCCCGTGGGCATGAGCGTTGGGCGATTCATCCGGTACGGAGACTGGCCGGTCGGGGTGAAGCTGAAAGATCTGGAGCACCGCACGATCGCCGGTCTGAGCTACACCGGGGCGTACGACGAGGAGTTGGCGATTCCCGGACAGGCGGTGCATTTCTACGACGACGGATCCGTCCCGACCTCGTCTGCGCGCAAGATGGACACGTGCCTTGCGAAGCTCCGCACGCTGATGTTGCTGGACGGGGCCTCGAACTCGAGGGCTCCCTGGCGGTACCGGGTCGCGAGGTACGCCCGGAAGACGCTGACCGACGCTGATCCGCTGAAGGTCGTCTCCGGGCTGGTCAAGCTGTTGCGGCCCTGAACGGCGCAGATGGGGCGCGGCGAGCGACACTGTCGCCTGACAGATGTACAGAACACTCGTGTATGGTCGCATGAATGACGGGGGTGAGACCATGTCCGAAAAGATGGTAACGGTCACGAAGAAGAAAGCGGCAACATGCCAATTGGAGACCCACATAAAGCTGTTTATCGAGAACCGCGACTTGATATCCGCTTACACACTGTGCTGTGCCGCAGATGGCGTACTTGAGGGAATATATGTTAACCAACGTGACGAAATTCTCGGGAAGCAGCGTGACAAATCCGTGAGCCCGAGTAGCATGCATTTCTCTTGGGCGGAGGAGATCGTGATCCGAATAAAGCCGGAACATCGGAACGAGGCGTTTCGAGCTCTGAATGCTCCTCAAGACTTTTCCTGATTACGTACGAAGCTCAGCTTCCGGCTGCCGGACCGCGCTGGCAGGGGGCAGGCAGCTGCGTGACGTCCTTTCCGGCTGGATTGACCCTCGATTCACGCTCTCCAACGACCCTCCTACAGCGATCGACCATCGTGGCCGGGTCCGGGCTGAGAATTGTGGGTAATCAGGATCTGTTTACTCCACTCCCAACAAAGACGCGGCGACGACTGGCCCAACAGATGACCACGGGGCCGAGATTACATTCCCAATCTATCATCGGTATACCCCCCATTCGCGTACATCCTGGGCACACCAATTTTGCTTCCGCCGCTGCGATGCTAACTTCAGATCCCGAATATCCCACTTCTATGGCCTGGATGCATCAATATTCTCAGTCATATCTCTCCGCGTGCTGCTCAAGCCATTGCAAACGCCGATCAATTTCGATATCCGGATCTGCATTAATCAGCCTATCGATGATCTCTGGAATTTCATAGAAGTTTCCTCGACTCTTGGGTCCGCAAGCCAACCAAATCAACTCAAGTGTTTCCCGGGGAAACCTTTCCGGCACATCCGACTGAGCAATGCCGTGGAGACTTCCATGCCCACGATCATATGAACAGATGTACGGCCGCAAGTACTCCAAGGCCATCGGGAACTTACAGCCTCCGCCAACTGCCAAGTCAATTAGATGCGGAGTAAACGATGCATCGCGGAACTCCCTTTCCTTTGGCCAAACCCTCTCGAAAAACGGAACAACCGTAACACGCCACGCTTCCTCTACGCCCGCTTCGTCATTTTGCACCCACCTTGCCAACACCTCCAGTGCACCACAGCGTATAGCCGGTCGAGCGCTTCGCAAGGCACCTGCGACCTCCGAGGCCTTCAAGCCCCACTGAACGGTATCATCACCTTGTAGGTCAGCCAAAGCCGGACGGAGAATGTTGGATGCAATCGAGGCAGCATGATGGCCACTTGATTTGCTTTCGTGGACGCCCTTCAACACGGCTTCCCCAAACACGGTGGTAACCGCAGGGGTAATTGAGCCAAATTGCACCAGCACCGCACGCAGCGCTGCACCTTCGTCATTCTCGGCATTAAGGCGCGGCCCAAATGTCTCTACAAAGTACTGCCGACGTACCGTGAGGAGAAACGCGACATAGTGAGAAAAGATGCCACGACCAAGTTGACCCGCAGGATGCTCACAATCAGAAATAGCGCCAAGTAGTCCGAATAGTGCTTCTGGGACTTGCTCGCCTGATGTTCTCCGTGTATCAATTTCCATCAGTAGCGTCTGTGCGAGCTTCCCTGCTGAGGTGTTTATAGCCCTTTCGTAAAGTTCGCCAGCAAAGTCCAAGGATTCTTCCGGTTGTTGTACAGTCGCTTGCCACAGTTTTTGAAGCCAGCATTCGACATTCCGTACACGTTCCCGAGGTGCCGAAAGAATTACTTCACACAGGCCAGATTGCATCGTCTGTAAGGACTCTGCATTGACTTCACACAAATGGTCCAGCGCTCGGACTGCAAGATCTTCTCGAACCGACTTGGTTCCTTCGTCGCCGAATGCCAATCCGCCGAGAAATTGGTTCCACAGCACTCCGTTCACCGGAGTGAGGTCGCTCTTCGAAAGGGAGTCGAATGCACCTTGCGGGTCAGATCGACAAAACGCAGACCAGCCTTGCTGGAAATTGGAGTCAGGACTGTCGGCGAGTCCATGAGCGACCCGAAGGCGATCATCTTCATGCGCCTTTACGATCGGTTCAGGATCACCGACAATTCTTCTCACACCGAAGCTATATGTGTCGAAGAAGTCTCGCTCCTCCACTTCCCGGTCCAAATACTCGCGTCGCTTGGCAATCGCAGAAAGCTCTGCCGCCCCAATCCCGGACAGCGCTCCGGCGTCCTGCAACATCTTCAGCCGAAGCCACACTGCAGCGTCTCGGGCATGCGCCCGCCAGTCACTTTCGCCTTGTGCTATTGCAAAGCGGTTGTAGTAGGCATCACCACCTTCCGTTATGCGCTCTTCAACTCGCCGCAGCATTTCTGGGGACGCACTTCCAGCACGATCCCTCAATAACAGCGCCAGCTCACGACGCATCAACCAGAAATTCACTTCGGACACTGACAATAGGATAGACATCCCCTCGTCGGCGTCGAAGAGTTCCCGATTTCTCATCGCATGGAGGCACAGCCGCAGGCCAATCCGTCCAGGAAGGCCCTTCCAGCCCATGACGAGCCTCCTAGTGCCCTGGCAATCACGAGCCGCAGCTTGGGGCAGGCATTCCGCAGCCACTCGAACAAGAAAATTCACCCCCTCTCGGTACTGATTTTGCTCGTGGCTCTCAATTGACGGCACTGACGAATCGTTGAAATCGTGCTCTTCGCCAATCTGGTCAAGCTCAACCTCAAGTGCCAGAGCAGCTTGCAATTCCGAGCTTGCAAGCTCGAGGATTCGTATTGCGTGGTCCGGCATGGCGCGCAACGCATCAACCACTTCTTCAGCACTGTGGCGATCCGAGATAACCATGCGGGCCCACACGAGATCGCCAATCTTCCGAATTGGTCCACGACCATCCTCTTCCCGAGCATCCCGATGACGTCTGGTCAAGACAAGCTTCGGCGCGAGCAAGCTAACGGCCTGCAGTAGGTCACTATCCAGAACCACGCCGCTCGCCAGCCGCTTCCGAGTCTCATAGTAGGCCAAATCGTGGCGTCGGATCGGTTCACCGAGGCAAAACAGTCGCCACACTCGTATCCACGTTTTATCCAAGCCCTTCGCGTGAGACAGTCGCTTGCCAACCTTTTTTGTAAAAGGACGGCCCAAACGTTCCTGCCACTCCCGTGCGCACTCGAATCTCTCACCATTTTGAAAATCCTTCGAGATCCACGCAGCAACGACCCAAACGCAATCCTCTGTCGACCATAGGTCCTCGTCTTGAAGGAACTTGAACCATTCAGGATCGACAATGGCATTAATCGCAACGGACCAGAGATCTCGACGTCCATGAAAAAGCCAGGCTATTTCACGCCGAGATTCATGACTCGCATCCACCAAAGTGCGCTCAAGAATTGCGCGTGCCCGCGTGCGACGAGAATGTTTCGGGCACTCAACAACATCCGCCAGCGCCGTCAAGTCACGCCAAAGCGGAACGTGGTCATGGCGCCCGGTATCGGTACTCACTTTGCAGTAGGGGAGTGGCGTCACCGCTAATGTGCGCCAAGGTATTGTGGCTTCTTGTGGTTCTTGCTCGTATCCGTCAAACGCGTATACAGACTTTAGATCTGGGAAGCGGGCTCGATCTGCCTCAAGAACATTAAGAAAATACCGTACTGGTGCATCGTTTGCACTGTACCCAACAAGGACGATCACCTTGCAACGGGCCAAGTCGAAAAGAAAGCGCGACGCCCATCCTGAGCGCATATAGGCGTCGCCGTAGTCGGCACTCGTGAGTACTAGGCTACTCTGCGTAAGGCCAACCTCTCCGTCTTTCAAACGGCCGTGAACATGTACAATCCCCGCAAACGACGGGCTGCCCGGTGCGGACAGTGTCTGGCCCGCGTAGCTGACTTCGCTTGGAGTCGCGTTCCCCGGCATTTCTACTACCGCTCGCTCCAGCAGTGTGTCGAAGTTAGTAGTGACAACGCAGAATCGATTATCGAGATCTCGCGACAAACGTAGGATTGTGCGATGCTGCTCAAGATCGGGATTCTTCGGTACTGATAGCAACTCCGAGACCGCCCGTGTGACCGCGTTCGGGTCTACTAGTCGACGACTGAGAGATCCCAGTACCTCCTCGAACCGTGCGTCCTCAAACGCACGTTTCTCCGAATCCGTTTTCTTCACTCCAAGCTTTTCGTAGATGCAAACTACTAAACTCTTGAAGTCAGGAAGTTGCGGTGCACTTATTCCCGTTCCGCAAAGGAAGACCACATCACCGGCCAGTAGTGAGTCGACCAGCTCGCCAGGGAATTCAGGCCCATCATGTGAGAAGCGAATAGTCATGATGTATATCGGCAGGTGTTTTCGGCTATGCCTCTGGACATCGGTCTAGGAACGAGCGACTTACTGACGTGTCTCCGCCCAGCCTCACGATTCTGCGTCTCTAACGCCGCTTCACGAGATACCTCAAGCCCTTTCACGTTCTTACCGCGGTGACCGTCGAGGCCGGTATCGATACCGCCTCGCCGGTTCGCGGGTTCCGGTCCGAGCGCGCCAACAGTGTGTTCGCGATGTTCGTAACGAGAGCCGCGTTCCGTCCTCAGTCCACAGCATGGAGATTATTGTTTCCACTCGCTTTTCCCGCACTCGTCATCGGCTCCGAGCGGTTCGGCGGCGATCGGGCGCCGGAAGCATTCCGAGACCGGTCCGATTCCAACACCAGCGCATGCTGTTCCCCTCCTGTCGTCGCTCCCTCTTCATCTGGACGGCACCGCCTGTTCACAGATGACGCCGCTCGGGTCGCCGGCGCAGTGAGGATCGTACCTTAGCCGGCCGGCCTGCTCCCGTCCCGTCCTTCATTTCGCTGTCGCCACAGGTTCGGCGGCCAGTCGTGGGGACCGTTTCACGCGTCTGGCCGGGCGTCCCGAATCTCTCGTCCCTCTCGCCCGAGCACCCACGGGACCGGAACGTCCTCTTCGCACAACGTGCGTCACACGGCCGCCGCGTGGCCATCCGGAGTCGGGGCGGGCGGACCCGAGGGCACTTCGAGAAGGGCTCGGAGCAGAGTCCATCGAGGCGACACCGAGCACGGCCTTACACAGGAGCGGGACATGGCCAGGAACACTCACCTCATCCACGCCATCGCGGACGCCCTCATCGAGGCGCACGGCCAGGATGCCACGGAGTGGCTCGAGTGCGGGGGTCGTGCGGCCATCGAGCGCGGGGTCGCAGGATGGGGCGCCGCGATTTCGGAAGCCGCCTGGATCGACCGGCCCGAGGATGTCCTGGTGCTTCGGGCACTGCGGCACATCGAGCACACCATGGTGCTCACGGGGGGCGAGGATATCGCGGCCCGCATCCGCGCGCTCGTCGATGAGGACTGGCACGGCCGGCGGCCCGGGGCGAGGGCGCGCATTGGGGAGGTCTTCGCGCACGACCTCCTTTGCGGCGACACCGGCGAGCCGTTTGAGTCCATCGAGTACGCTTGGCGCGAGCACGGCGAGGCGGTGCGCGGTGAGGACGACGAGCAGCCGTGGAACGCGGCCCCGCCGCTCTCGGGCGCCGAGGCCCGGGTCGAGGTGTGCCTCGCCGAGGCGCGCTACGTCGAGCGTCGGGTCCCCTTCCTGGACCTGCCGGGACGGGTGCGCCAGGCGAAGGCGATAGCCAACGCGGACGACCAACGCGGATGGACACCGGTCGACGACGGCCCGATCTTCCGCTACGTGCGGTGCATCCGCGAAGAGGGCGAGGAGCGGATGGTTCCGCCCGACTTGAGGCTTCGCACCGTCTACCTGGTCGAGCTCGTGTGCCCTCCGGATCGCTCCGTGGTACTCGCCGAGGAGGGCCTCCGCGGTCGGCTCGAGGACGTCGCTTCGACCGCGGTCGCCAACGCGCGAGTAAGCCGGCGGTGGCGGGTTGGCCCCATCGATCCGATCCGGGTGAAACGCATCGAGTACGACCTCGACGAGCGCACGCACATCCCGGTGCCCGCCGCATAACGGGCGGCCCCGCCGCGCGATTCCGGCTGAGACTGCCACGCACCCGCCAAGGTTTCCGCTTTCCCGCTCCCGTACCACAGTCGCGCGTTCCTCCTCTCCGCGTCGCCCTCCGTCACGCCCCCGCATCTTCGCATTCCTGCTAGTGACCGAAAGGCGAACGTTCCGCAAGCCGGACGTCGAACGACAGGAAACGGTCGAACAGGGCGGTCTTTCGCCAGCGCCGGACGTCGAACATCTCCTGCATTTCCCTCCATTCCATTACTCCGAACCAGCGCAGCGGCACGAGAACGCGCGACACGAACAGCATCGCAGGTCGCCCGCGGTACCCATACGCCACCGGATTCTCGGGATCGGTGCACGACACGGCGAGCGTGTCGGCGCTTTGCCATTCATCGGCTACACCGGCGAGCGCCCAGAGCACCACTGCGATGTCGTTCTGCGGCCATCGGCCCGGCACGCGCCGGGCAAGCCAGCCCACGAACAGCGAGAGGTCCATGTGCCAGAAGAACACCCTGAACAACAGCGCCTGAAGCGCGCCCCGGTTCCCCGCGTCCAGCATCCTGCGCCCCGGCGCCGTCAGCTCGAACGAGCGGGCGCCGCGCTCGATCAGTCCCGCCTCCTGCACCATCTGCCGCAGCAGGTGCAGCTCCCACAGGTCCCGTTCCCGGTACTTCGTCCCCTCGCGAAAATGCTCCGTCGCTTCCATGTCCGGCCAGGTCATCGCCGCTCGCATCCCCGCCACGCTCGCGAGCGAAAGCGCACCGTTCGACGTGACCCGCAGGCGTTCGCCCCCCTCGGCAACCGCGCGCAGTAGAACCATCGCATTGCCGACGAAGGCCGATCCGGCCAGCTCGTCCTCCTCGAGTTCCGACGAAACGCGCAGCGCACGGTTGTCAGGCGGAGTCCCGGCTCTCAGCGCCCGAATGCTCTCGGCATCGAGCAGCGGCCACACCGACTCCACGCCACCCGGCCAGTCCGACAGTTCCCGCTTCAACATCACCGTCTCCGCCCGGCGCCGGCACCGCCGATGCGCACGCCCATCCACCCGGCCCTCGCCGATTCCCTCCTCGCACCACGCGCGCAATAGGTAGCGCTCGCCATCCCATCGGTCAGCCCGCCGCGGAGCGCACGCGTCTGCGTCCCCCTCACTCGACGCTCCTCTCACCGCCGCCCGGATGTCCCCCGCCAGGAGGTCGCGGCCGGCTGGCGCCGGGCGAACCGCGGGAGCCCGCAGAGCGGCCCCTGCGCAGCGCCGCCACCGGGAGAGCCGCCATGACCCACATCACCGACGAACACCGCCGCGCCTTCGAGGCGCTGACCAGCGGCGTGCACGACAACTTCGCCCTCTTTTCCTGCTTCGTCGGAGGATCGCCCGCCGCGGCGATCGTTGCCGTCAACCGGTGCCCGCCCGCCGAAGAGGGAGCCGAGCCCGAGTACGTCGTCTCGCCGCTGTTCGTCAGCGTCACGCCCGACATGAAGCTCACCGACCATGACGGGCGCGAGGCATGAGCCGCCCCCGATCGCTTCGCCGCCGATGCGCCATCCCCGTCCCCGCCCAATGCCGGGACCTGCTCGAACGCGGTGCGCTCGTAGCCGTCAACTCCTCGGGCGGCAAGGATAGCCAGTGCATGACGATCCTGCTCTCGCGCATCGTCCCCCTCGAACAGCTCCTCATCGTCCATGCGCCGCTCGGCGAAGTCGAATGGCCGGGCACGGTCAATTTCATCGAGAGCACGATCCCCGCGGGCGTGCCCTTCATCCTGGCGCCCATCGCATCCGGGAAATCCCTTCTCGAAACCGTCGAACAGAGGGGCCGCTGGCCCTCTCCCAAAGCACGATACTGCACGGCGGGCCACAAGAGAGGGCCCATCGAGCGCGAACTCCGCCGTCATCTCCGCGCCCATCCGCACTTCGAGGGGCGCCTCGTCAACGCGATGGGACTGCGCCGCGACGAGAGCCGCGAACGCGCCAAACGCGACCCCTGGCGCCGCAACGAGCGCATGAGTGTCGCGGGCCGCGAGGTCTACGACTGGCTGCCCGTGTTCGACCTGACCACGGAGGACGTCTTTCGAGTCATCGACGAGGCCGGCCAATCGCCGCACCCGGTCTATTCGTTGGGGTTGAGCCGGTGTTCTTGCAGTTTCTGCATCTTCGGGTCGCGGTCCGACCTGCGCCGGGCGGCCGAGCTCCGCCCCGATCTGTACGCACGTTACGTGGCCCTCGAACAACGCCTTGGCCACACGCTCTCGCCTTCGCGCATGCCCTTGCCCGCAATCACCGGGATTCCCGTGCAACCCGCCGCCACGCTCGCATCGCCGGACCCCGCGCCCGGTGACACGCTCCGGCCCGGCGCCAAGCCGACTCACTCGCGCGGCAGCGGTGCGCCGAACCGTGCAATTTCCCATGCCTAGCGGCTTTCCGGGTGACGCTGCATCCAGTCGCGGTACGCCTGCATCTTCCGTGTCCAGTCGAGCTCGCCGACGTACTCGCCCGTCTCGTTGATGAGCCCGGCCTCGAGCTCCGCCGCCACGACGTGCCAGTACATCTCGATCTCGGCGGCGAGCTTCTCGTCGCTCGTGTCCTCGCCACCCAGCACTGTCGGGCAGACGGCGCGCGCAACGGCTTCGATGTTCGCGGTCGAGCCTGACATCGCGCCACCGTAGCACCCATTCACCACGTCCGCGCGCCTCGCCGTCAGCCCGCGCGATCGACGTTCTCCCGACTACACCGCCATTCCCCGCCCACCGGCACGGTCGCGACGCCGCAGATCGTGCGATTGCCGCCCGACAGGAGAACGAGGCGGAGCCGAGCCTGCGAGGGGCGAGGCCCGCGCTGCGGGAGGGGTTCTCCCGCGGCCGGGCGATCCGTCCAACACGGAGAAGCCGATGCGCATCTACGCGAGAGACCAGGTTTGCCCGTTCCGGTACACCCGAGCCGAATGGGGCGCCTTCAGCAACTTCCAGCCCCTGGCCGTGCCGATCGCCGCCGGCCCGTGGACCTTCCGGTTCTCCGAGGCCGTCTATCAGGCCGCCAAGTTCGGCGCCCGCCCCGACATCCAGCGGCGCATCGCCGAAGCGCCGACGGCGGCGTCAGGAGCAGGCCAAAGGGCTCACCGGGGCGCTGCGCGAGCGCCTGCTCGCAGTCCCGGGCGACGGCCTCATCGATGCGCGCAACCGCGCGCTGCTCGCCGTCGCCTACGACACGCTGCTGCGCCGGGGCGAGCTGGTGGCCTTGCAAGTCACCGATATCATTGAGGAATTGGACGGGTCCGCCACCGTGCTGGTGCGCCGCTCCAAGGCCGACCCCGAGGGGCGCGGCGCGACGGTGTACCTTGCGCGCGACAGCGTGGCGCTGGTGCGGGAGTGGCTCGCGCAAAGCGGGGTGCGCGACGGCCGGGTGTTCCGCTCGCTCTGCCGGGGCGCGCTCGGCGAGGGACTCGACGCGAGCCAGGTGCCGCGCATCTTCAAGGCCATGGCCGAGCGGGCCGGATTGCCCGTCGAGGTCGTCTCACGCATCTCCGGGCACAGCACCCGGGTCGGTGCGGCGCAGGACATGGTCGCGGGCGGCATCGCCATGGCGGCCATCCTGCACGCGGGCCGATGGAAGACGCCGGCGATGGTCAACCGCTACGGCGAGCGCCTCCTTGCGCGGCGAAGCGCCGCGGCGCAGCTCGCCCGTCTTCAGCATCGCGAGTAGGGGTGCGGCTGCGTCTCGTTCGGCGCTCCCCGCCGGCGTGCGCCCGCCGGAATCGGTGCAAGGGGCGGGTTCCCACGGAAAAGTTATCGCGATTCAGTGCGGCCGCCCGCCGGGCCGCCGGCGATTGGCGGCGCCGGGCGCCGACGGCCCCCGGATGGGAAAAACATCCATTGAATCAGAAGGTTGCATCAAGGTATGGTGCGACCGCGGATTGCGGGGGTATAGTACGCAGAGACTACCCGGTTGCGGGGTGCAGATGAAGAATTGACATTTGACTCTCGATAACGACAGTTATCGAGAGTCAATCGGGGCCGTGCGACCGGGCCCCGAGTCACTTGAAAGCAGCAACAAGCGATTGTTTTCACGTGCATTTTGAGTCCCTGCGCGGTCGCTCCGGCCCGCACCGCCCACCCACCGCCTCCTGCGCCGCCACACACCCCCGCCGCCTCGACCCGCCGGGCGTTCGCCGTACGCACTTCCCCGCCCCGACCGTGCGGCGCGTTGCCGATGCAAGCCATCTCGTTGCCTGCGCGTCGTGCCATGGCGTCCGACGATAGCCCGCTCCCACACCCGGTCCAGATACGGTCCCCGGCCTTTTCGACCGGACTGTGCAGGTCCGCCGGCACATACAGTGCGTGGCGATGGCCGCACCGGCGCGTTCGGTGGTGCGCAACCTCGCGCGTGGTGTGCAGCGCGTGCGGGCGGGGCGGGGCGGGCAACAAGACGCCCTTTCCCCGCAACCGGCGCCCGCGCGCCCGCTCGCTCCACACCCATCGAATGCGCCCGCTCGCTCGTCTGATCCGCTCCCCAACGTTCGACCCTCCCCGGCGCGCACCGCCGTCCGGGAGCACCGGCGGCGCGACGGCGCGGGGCCTGCGCCACCGCGTTTCCCGCCGCCTCCTTCCAGCCATTAACCGAGCGCAACGGGAAATGAAAATGCCGTTCGCAGGACAATCCATGCCCCGGCGGCATCGCGCGCCAGGCATGCCCGGACGGCTCGCGCTGCCGGGCCCGGCCACGCGCTCGCGCCACGCGTTTCCGCGATACGCACGCCACACATGTCTCGATGTCGGGAAGACTGTTCTCGCCATCGGTTCATGTTGCGCGCGCGTGCGTTCCCGCGCCCCTTCCGGCGCGCCATCGCGGCGCCCGAACGCGACGCACCGACGATGCACGGCATGCATTGGCGCTCGCCCAAACCGGGCAGCGACTTGCATGAACCGTCCGGGAGCCGGCGATCGCCCGGGCGAGAGGCGCCGCCGATGAACCGCCGGGATGCCTTCGACCGCATCGTGCAATCGCTGCACGCGGCGGCGTTCGCCGATGCGCGCTGGACTGCGGCCTCCGGCCTGATCGACGAGGCGATCGGGCTCCATGGCTCCTTGCTGGTGTACGGCGACGGGGCGACGCGCAACGACATCTTCTTCGCCCGGATCTGCTCTCGCGGCGAGCGCTGCCGGGAGCTGGAACGCGCGTATTACGGGGTCTACTACCCGATCGACGAGCGGCTTGCTCGTATCAGGAGCCTGCCCGACGGCGAGCTCACGCATGTCCCTGCGCTCTCGACCGAGGCGGAACGCAAGACTTCGGTGGTCTACAACGAGCTGTTGCCGCGCGTACGCGGCCAGGACGGCCTCCTCGTGCGCCTCGACGGACCCGACGCTTCGCGCATCGTGTGGTCGATCGGCGACCCCGTCGACCGGGACGGCTGGACCTCGGAGCGGGTCGAGACGATCCAGCGGCTGCTGCCCCATCTGCGCCAGTTCGTCGCGGTCCGGCACGCGCTGCTCAAGACTGGGGCGCTCGGCGCGTCGCTGGTCGAGCTGCTCGACAACGTCCGCGCCGGCGTCATCCAGCTCGACCGCCGCGGCCGGCTTGTCGCCGTCAACGACCGCGCCCTGGCGCTGCTGCGCCGCGGCGACGGGCTCCGGGACGAGGGCGGCCGCCTGCGCGCCGCGCTGCCCGGAGAGGATGCGGCGCTCCAGGGGCTGATCGCGCGGGCCCTGCCGCTCACCGGCGGACCCGGCGAGGGCGGTTCGATGCCGCTCAGCCGGCGGCACACGCCGTCGCGGCTGGTCGTGCATGTCAGCCCCGTGCACGACGTGGGCGTCGAGTCCGGCCGCGGCCGCGTCGGCGCGCTCGTGCTGGCGGTCGATCCGGCGGACCGCGCGGGCTTCGACCCGGAGCGGGTGGGCAAGGCGCTCGGCCTGACCCCGGCGGAGAGCCGCGTCGCGGTGGCGCTGGCCGAGGGCAGGACCGTCGACGAGATCGCGGCGCAGTCGGGCCGGAGCCGGAACACCGTCAAGTGGCATATCCAGCACATCTACGCCGCGCTCGGCGTCTCCCGCCGGATCGAGCTTGCCCGGCTGGTCGCGTCGCTGGCCGACATCCCGGGGGCGCGGGGCTGAGGCGGTCCGGGGCGGCGCGTCCGGCGCCGGCGCCGGCGTGCGCATGAGCCCGCCGGAAATTTTTTTACAAAACCCATCCTAAAGTATGGGGCAAGGGCGGCCCTTCCCCGCCAGCATCCTCCGCGTGTCCCGGGGAACGGTTCCCGGGGACGCGTCTGCGGGGACCGGGTTCCGCCGGACACGGCGGCGGTCCCCGTCCCGCAGCTCCGCAGCGCAGGGTTCTGGATTGCCTGGAATGTTCGGTCTTCGCTTGCCATGGACAGCAGCCCCGGGGGTGCCGCCCGCCGACGCCCGGCGCCCGCGGCAGTCCCCGCGCGCCGTCCTTTCCCATGACCGCCGCTCCGGCAGCCCGCCGATGCCGCCCGGGCGCCGGGCGCCGCCGCCCGAGGCCGCCGGCGAGGACCGCGGCGCCGCGGCCGGGGAACTGCCGGATGCCCTTGCGCAGGCCATGGAAGGCGCGTTCAGCGCCAACACCAAGCGTGCGCTGAAGGCCGATCTCCGCATCTACACCGCATGGTGCGCCGAACAGGGGCGGGAGGCGCTGCCGGCCACGCCCGACACCGTCGCCGCCTTCGTGGACGCCATGGCGGCGACGCGCGCGCCGGCCACGGTGCGCCGCTACGTCGCGAGCATCGCGGCGGCGCACCGCGCGACCGGCAGCCCGGAGGCGCCGCGGAGCCCGGCGGTGAAGCTCGCCCTGCAGCGCATGCACCGCGACAGGGGACGCCGCCAGGCCCAGGCGCCCGCCCTGATCTGGCCGCTCCGGCAAAGACTGGTCGAGGCGGCCGGAGACCGCCCGATCGACGTCCGCAACCGCGCGCTCCTGGCCGTCGCCTACGACACCATGCTGCGCCGCTCGGAGCTCGTCGCGCTCAGGGTGCGCGACCTTGCGGTCGACAGGACGACCGGCGCGGCCACCGTGCTGGTGCGCAACTCCAAGACCGACGCCGAGGGCGAGGGCGCCGTGCTCTACGTCGCGCCCGACACCATGGCGCTGGTGGCCCAGTGGCTGGAGCTGAGCGGCGTTGCCGACGGGCGGCTGTTCCGTTCGCTCTGCCGCGGGCGGTTGGGCGAGGCGCTCGACCCGAGCCAGATCCCACGCATCTGCAAGGCGATGGCAAGGCGGGCCGGGATCGAGGCCGGCCTGGCCGACCGCCTCTCCGGGCACAGCCCCCGCGTGGGCGCGGCGCAGGACATGGTCGCGTACGGCATCGGGCTGCCGGCGATCCAGCAGGCGGGGCGCTGGAAGAGCCCGGACATGGTGAACCGCTACGGCGAGCGGCTGCTGGCAGGGCGCAGCGCCGCCGCGCAGCTCGCCCGCATGCAGGGGCGGGACGGACCCGACGCGCGACCGTCCCCGCCGGCCCCGGCATCGGCCGTGCGCCCGGTTTGCGGTCTCCCGGAACGGGGCGCGCAGGACGCGCGCCGGCGCCAGGCTCCCCGCCGGGCGGCACAGCACCGGGCCCGTCCGCCCGCCCCGCCGCCCGAACGCGAGCGCCGGGAGCGGCAGCAGCCGGCCGGGCAGCCCTGCGCCCCGGACCCCGCTGTGCAGCCGCAGCCCGGGCTCGGCAAACGCCTCCCCGAAACACCCGCAGGCGGCCCCCCCGACACCTTGCCTCCCGAGCCCCCCGGCGGCCGCCGGGATGAACCCGCTGCCGATCCGGTCCTCCGCCGCCACCCAGGCGCGCGACAGACGCCTCGCCTGCCGGGCAGCGATGGCGCCGAATCCCGTCTCCAGTGCGGCGATCCCCGACCGGTCGGCCGCGGCCATGACCTTCTCCGCCTCCGCCAGGAACTTCCCGATCCCGTTCCCTTGCTTCGACATGCCGATGCCGTCGCGTGGCCCGGCCGCCGGATCGAACACGAATCATCGATGAGAAGGCGGCCGCCATAATCCGGCCGGGGCTACCAGGCGGTGCTGAACCGCCGCAGCCTCGGCCTGCTCGCCTTCGTGCAGCTCGGCTTCGGCGAGCACGACCCGGGCGTGACCGCCGAGCTGCAACGTATCGTCTCGCAGAGTCCGAACGTGCTGTCCTGCCGCGACACGACCGGCGACCCGACGCGACTGCAGCGCTCTCCCTGTTGAAGAGATGCGCATCCGGATCGATGACCGGTTCCGCCTCCGTCGCTACGGCGACCACGCAACCGGAACAGTCGGCGAGCTGCCTGCAGCCGGACTCCATTGGCAGCGTCCCGACCCGGGAAACAATGCCGTTGCAAGGAACATCCATGCCCACGCCGCATGGCCGGCCCTCCACCCGGGGGACCGCGGGCGTCAGCGATGCTGGAAGATGCCGTCCAGGCTCCTGACGAGGACCCAGCCGCGGCGCCCTCGCGCGCCCCGGCCCATCGCCGCCCTCAGCCCGTTCAGTGCCGGGTCGAAGGCGGCGCCGTCGACCACCCTGACCTGCCCCGTCTCGCGGCCCCGCCGCACCTTCAGCACGAGCGCCCCGTCCAGCAGCCGCAGACCCGTATATGTCGCACCGGCCTCCAGCACCAGACGGCTCCACGGATGCCGCCCCGGCGCCGCCACCCGCGCCTCGACCGTCGCCGCGTCGGCCTGGAAGAGCTCGGCCCACTGCGGAAGGCGCGGATTCTCCCAGGCAAGCAGGTTCCACCGTGCGGCCTCCATGTCCGCTTCGGTCTGCCGGCGAAAGGGAAGCGGCGGCGGCTCGCGCACCGTCGGCCCGGCGCTCGCCCGCCAGTTGGCGACATAGTCCGGGTTCTCTCTCAGCCGCTTCCAGACCCGCCGCGGATCGCGATCCTCCGGTCCCGTCGTCATCCTCCACCCCGCAATCCGCGCCGCCACCGCGAATACCTTACGACACTCGACAGGACCGCGCGCTTCGCCGAACATCGCCGTTCTAACGCACACCGGAGGGAAACCTTGAACCGCACGGAGCTCTGTGCGCGCATCGCTGCTCGCCCTTCCTTGTCCGGGGCCGATGCCGCCGCCGCGGTCGAGGCCGTCATCCCGGCCACCGCCAGCCCACTCGAAAGGGCCGGGGCAGTCAACATCGCGGGACTGGGGAACTTCACCGACCGCCACGCGCAGCGCGCCGGGGCGGAAACCCGCGCACCCCGCAAGCATCCTCCATCCCCGCCCGTACCGTGCCGGCATTCGAGGCCGGCAAGGCCCTTCGCGACAGGCGCGACGATCGGCAGGGCGCGCCCCGCGATCGGGTGGTTCCCGCACGGCCGCCGCGATCGGTCCCACGATCGCCGCCCGCCGGCGATTACCGCGCCGCCGGCGGCGGGTGAGCTTCGACTGCAATCGCGATCTTCAGCTTTCGCGACGTTTGTGGCAGAAAGGAGACGTGGGGACTTGTGGGTTTCGTCAACCGCGCGAACACATGCGCAGATGCACGCGGAGCTTGAATCCCCTCGCGTGCGCGTTCCTTATACCGCCCGATGCAATTTGCCAGCGACGACACTGCTACGCACGGCTGCCCATATCCAATATCGGAGGTGCTACCGATCTGCTTTCGGCCACAGTCCACCGCGAACTGGCACTGGAACAGGCTGGAGTCGTCGCGGAACCACCGGACCGATTCCTCCGCCGCCCTCTGCTCGTCGCAACCGGACGCTTCGAGGAGGCGCAATGAACCGTATGGCGGCGAGAAACCGTCATGGCACGATTCCTTGTGGGGTACCGTCACCACCCGGAGAGTCGCCGAATCTGGCGTCCGAACCGATGATGGCCAAGCGGTATCCCGCTGTTCCCTTCCGCCATCGAACACCCGCCCCGGGCAACCCGAACCACGTTTGCCGTCAGCACGAGACGACGGGAATTCTGGGATTCGTCACTCATGCGCACACACATGCGCGGTCACACGCGGAGCTTGAATCCCCTCGCGCGCGGGTGCCTTGCAAGGCCGGATGCGGATTGTCCCCGGGGACACGGCTGCGCGCGGGTGCGCGCGTCAAATAACGGAACCGTTCCCCAGGCGCTTACAGCCACCGTCGTTCGAGCGCCGGAACACCGCGCTCGTACGTCGAGGACCAAGTCCCCGGCACCATGCATCGGCGGACCTCGCTTCCGTGGATTCCCGCTCGCGGAGGTCTGCGAATACCCGCGGAGTCACCGTCGGCTCCATCCGCACAGTCACCACCCAGGATTCACATCACCATCGTGTCCCGTCCCCATGCGCCGAGTATCATCGCGCCCTGGCAGGGCAGCGGCCGGCACTCGGTTACCGGGCAGCCCCCGCGACATGACGGAAACCGCAGGACGGCATGACCCAGGCGGCGCAATCCAGAGTCTTCGTCGACGGCAACAATGTCATGGGCTCGCGGCCGGACGGCTGGTGGCGCGACCCCGCCGGGGCCGCTCGAAGGCTCGTCGCCGAGATCATTCCACTGGCCCTCGGCCACGGTGGCGTATGGACGATTGTGTTCGATGGGAAGGAGCCGCCCCGCATGCCGCCGTCGCCCGAGTGTATCATCGTGGTTCACACTGGGCATGGCCGCCGGGATGGAGCGGACGATCGAATCGTGGAACTGGTGCACGAACGCTCAGATGGAGCGGCGTCGCTGGTCTACACCTCGGACGCGAAGCTGCGCACTCGGGTGAAAGCGCTCGGCACCCAGGTCATGGGGTCCGGCACGTTGCTGAGCCAGATCGCCACGCTGCGTGCAACCATGGAGCTAACTGACAACGGACACTCGCCCAATTCCGCCGACGGCTCCGAAAGTGACAACCACGTCAACGAAGAGCTACCGACCATCTGCACCGCCGATGCCACGAATCGCGAGCATTCGAGATGAACGGGGCAGGCATGAGACGCGGAGATTTCGCAGATCCGTCGAACGTGCGAACATCTACCCGGTCCCCGCCCGGGCACTGCATACCGGACGCATGGCCACTCGTTAATCTGGGGAGGAACGAATTGTTTCCGACGACAGCGTTGCGCGCCGCTGCGCAAACCAATTGCTGGCAGCGCTGCCGCGGTGCTTACCGCCACGGTCACGCAAGAATCAGAGCAATGCGCTCGTACCTTAGGTACGAAGTCCACGGTCCACGTACCAATCCACCGCCACACCTTAGATTACCGATTGCGGTGACGGTCATCCCCCCCACCACCACCGTGACTCCGTCATCCTGTGTTTACTCCGAACGTCCGATTTCTAGCCACCCGCACAAGACTTTGCCACACCGGACCACTATCTTCCCGAGGCGATTTCCACCACAGTACTACCTGCACCTACGCACCACTCGCACACTCAACGCACTCATTTTACCAACGACCCGCTACGACTCCTTTTCCAATTCAGGGCGCACCAACAGCACCGCACAAACATCACTCCGTCGACTTGAAAATGCTAACTATCGACTCGCTGACCGCCTCCCCAACCGTTCATCACACGACGACCATAAATTACACGAGAATCTCTCAAATCCACTAATCCCTAGACATAGACTCTGCAAACGCCAAGTGTCGAACCGCCAACTCCTAAAGCCCTACCCATACGCCGTACACCTCGCGATCATCATCCCCGAAAATCACTCCCTATCGTATGAAGT
This sequence comes from Gammaproteobacteria bacterium, assembly GCA_965223775.1. Lineage (GTDB taxonomy): Bacteria > Pseudomonadota > Gammaproteobacteria > HK1 > HK1 > JAJDXW01. Next base: position 2,824,621 of record OZ245021.1, read on the forward strand.
TCAATTTCTCCAACTGGCACAGCTTGCTTTATCGCCTTCTGCTTATCAAGTAGCGTACCAAGATCACAAAGAAATCCTCCATCACTGTATTTCGTTTCCAGACCACGGGCGGTCATGCCTTACCCCCAATACCGCCGATGACCAGACATTTCAAATGCTACGTGCTGTCTCGCATGCGAAACGTGTACTTTCCCTTACAACGGACCGAACATAGCCATGAAGGCCAAGATCCGTCAGTGGCTAAGCAGATTTTTCTTGTTAGTGATATTCTCAACGTTCTCAACGTTCCCAGCGTTTGCCTATGATTCGACACCCAACGTTTCTCTACACATGACTCCAAAGGACTTAGAGGCTTTCCTCACAAAATTGCCATCAGACGTATTTCATACAGAGTCCCCAGAACATACATCCATAACTAGGGCCGAACCAGCTATTGTTTTCATTCCCGGATTTTTGGGATCGAAGTTACTCCTAGGAGGAGACGACGGTGGTCATGATGTCGTTTGGGGATGTATAGGTGACACCATTCGCGTAAATTCTAACCTAAGTTATGATATGGCACCTGCTCTAAAGGCGGAGCCACTATTGGGACCCGATTCACCAGAGGGTGATTGTGCTTTTGATGTTTATAGGGAATTCTTTGATGTCATGGATGGGACCAATCTCGCAGATCAGAATGTGTTTCTAAACTTCGCCTATGATTGGCGACAGAGTAATGATGAATCAGCTCGGGACCTCGATGCGTTCGTCAGGCGGCATGAGGACGACCTAACAAAAAAGAAAGTCGTGTTTATTGCCCATAGTATGGGAGGCTTGGTATTCAAATGGTGGTATCACTATTTCTATCTGCCAAGTGAGAAGCAGTTCCCATTCCAAATCTCTAGAATTTACTTTGTTGGTACGCCACATAGTGGTTCCTATGCCACAGCACATGCTTTAAAACATGGTTACACCCTGCTAGCTCAATCTGGTACATTTCTCGGTTGGCTAGAACAACAAATTGCGCCGGCATTGAACTCCCACGGCCTTTCGTTTCCGAGTTTCTACCAAATGCTGCCGTACGAGACGGAATCTCGCTTTAATTCCAAATACTTGGCTCTCTACGGACAACATGATCGCGAAACCCGGATTGACCTCTTTACACCAAAAGCGTGGCGGCGACTGGGATTTCCCAACCTTGAAAGGCTTAGCCTACCTATTAATGTGTCATCACTCGAACGTTTCTATTCTACAAAATTGCCCAGTTTATTGAAGAAGGCTAGAAATATACACAAAAAACTTGCCGGTGAACCGTCTATAGATAAGGCACGTTATGTATTTAGCTTCGAACACAAAACACCTTACGGCCTTGAGGCGCGGCATCAAAATGGACGCCTATCCGTCGAAATTTCAATTCTAGAGCGGAGTGGGGATGGAACGGTATTTGTCGACAGTGCGAAGAACGCTTCAAAGGGAGTTGTGGCTGACCACATGATTCGAATGACAAATTCGCACAGTGACCTAATTGTTGATGGGAATTTTATCGGCACTATACTGGATCTAAGAAGTGAATTATCGCGAGGCTGGGAATATTCCGCAGCGCTTCAGTGGAAGAACGATCCTGGAATTATTGATCTTTTTGCCAACAAGAGCCTCTTGATGCCCACAATCAGTGCAACTGATAAGTGGACTTCCACCGGAGTACAACAGACCAAATGTACCATAGCAAATTGGCAGAGCGCGAAAGCTTGCAGTTGGATAAATTCACTAGATCGATCGAAGCTCGCAGGATCACTTATGTTTTCGGAGAATATAGAATTGAATGCAATTGGTGAATTCAATGCTAAAGTCTTGGAGAAAATGGCAAACAACGTTGGATTTCCAGTCGGCGACTTGTCTCGCATGATTTACATGCAGGCGAGAGCCAATGAGGACGTCGGATTACGTCAGGAACTTTACCAAAGTTACATTTCCATTGAAAAGCATCTATTGGCAAATAGGCACGGCAATGTGACGAATTTCGGATGGGCATTCAACAATCTAGGAAATACTATGTTGATTCAAGGAGCGAAGGGCGCCGCTGCGTTTCCCTTACGAAATGCACATGGAATCGCAGATTGGACAAAGGTGGACAGCAACTTGTTGGAGAGGGCCACAAAGAACTTGGAGGTGATTTCGAAGTGATGCACGGAATCTCTTCGAGCACTTGTCGGGCATGCTTGCGCTCTCGCCGATCGCCAGGGCCTGAGAGGCGAATCTGTGGCGGAACGGATGAGTGCGTACGTTTTAGAGTCGAACGGTGCCACCCGCGAGGCTGTTTGGGGACCGTTCTCTCCGAATTCAGCGGGCATTCCCGCAGAGCGCACATTTCTGCGACGCGGGTATTGGTTGGACAAGAAGAGAGTCGCGCCGCAACGGGAATCAACGCTGCCATTCGCCACACGTGGTGCGGGAAACGCACTACGCCGATTTCGACTGTTCGCTATCCGTCGATTATCGGCCCGGCGTCCCAGTGCTGACGACACCCAGGCGCTACTATGAATCGCCCCCTTGTCGACTATATGAAAAGAAACGATGTTCGCGTCCGATAGGAGGCGTTGTAGCGTTTTGTAGTTCTGTCAGGAGCGCGACAGTCTACGCAGGTACGCGCGAGCTTTGACTTCCTTCCGTCAAGGCGATCACGAAGTGTCGCTGTAGGGAAGTCACCTACGCTGGCAGTGGTGCCCACAGTTGCGCTTGACGTTGAGGAAGAAACACTACCATGGTGCTTACTGTAGCGACGATGAATGCGGGCGCGTCCAGAGGGCCGTAGCGCAGAGCCCGGCCCGCGGCGTTCGCCCCTTCCCGATACATCCTCGACGATGCCGCGCCCATCGTTGAACATAGGTCCTCCTGATTGCGTACGAAGCTCATGTCGGAAACATGGGTCACCCGGGATCGCGGCGAGCGCGAGGGACCCAGATGAAGGTCATGCGTAATCACGTTTGGTGTTGCCGACCCCGTGCAATTTCACCGCTCACTCGGAAAGGGAGATGGAGCGATGAAACGGTCATGAACAGCACAACCGTCCTTTCTTGCGTCCTCGCTCGCGGTGCTTGCACTCGGCATCCCGGCGGCGTTCGCTGGCGAGTGACAACCAGGCGGAGGCACATGCACCGCCACCATCATCGCCGCCACGGCCGCTACGGCCCCGGGCATCAGCATCCCCACCAACATTGTCGGAGTGCTTCCACGCAAGTGAACCGATCCCGGTAGAGGAGGGACGGAACGGGCGGCGCACCGCGGGTCGCGCTCTCGTGGGAGACTGGGGCGACGGTCGTCGCGCGGCGGACCGGAGCGGAGCGTCCCGGGACGACGCCGGTCGGGCTCGGCGACGCAGCACGAGGACGCTGCACGGGAGGGGCAGATGAACGAAGCGGTGAGCCGCGGGTTGAGCCGCGTCCTTCGTATTCAACTCGCGGCGGTTCAGCAGCACTTCATCCACATCCTATCGCTCAGGGCGTGGAAGGAGGCAGCGGTGGCGGATCGGATCACGTCGATCGACGCGGTCGATCTGCCGAACGCCATGCGCATCGTGGACTGCCTGGTGTCGGCCGGGCACCTGCCGGCGCTTGCCTCCGATCGGGAAGCGCTCGCGGGAGACATGCCCGAGCCCGGGGGCAGCCTGGACACGGTGCTCGCGGCCGAGCTAGCGCTTGACCTGCGTCTCGGGAACGTGCTCGCGTCGGTCGAGCGAGAGCTGACGCCGTGTGCGGGTGCGGGCAAGGTGCCGATCGAGCTCGTATCCGTTCCCCTCGCAAGCCGGGACGCCTATCAGGACTGGCTGCGGAAGCGGGTCGACGGTCCGCGCGACGGAGCGGAGGCCGGCGGCCCGGAAGACCCGGCGACGCTCTGCGTCGACTCGCTCTTCGCGAACCTCATGGTCATGATCGACCAGACCCTCGTGCACGCCTTCGTCCATTGGCACCGCGGCGAACACGAGCTGGCGGACACGACATGGGAAATGAGTGGGGCGGCCATGATGCACGCGACCCGCATCGTCAACGCGCTCGCGCCGCGTCACGTGGCGCCACGACCGGCCCCGGCGGTGGCGCGGGACGATGTCGATGTCGCGCTGCCCCGCGTGGCGGCGGCGACCGATGCGCTCGAGAATGACCGGCGGCTCGCCGGGCAGTGTTGCGCCGCCGCGCGCCGGGCCGGCGGGGGCCGCCGCGCGCGGGACGCTCCGGGTGCTCTCGACGCCCATCAGCCGCACCGGCGTCGCGCTGCCGGGACCGTCCGCCCGCACCGCCACCTTCCAATCCTGGGCCGCCGGCTCGTCGGGCTCGACGTACGCGAAGTCGACCGCCGCCGGGACGACGCCATCGCCGCCTGCGCCCGGTCCGCCGAGCTGCACCCGAGCCCTCGCCGCGTTCACAAATACGCCGGTGGCTGATCGCGCCGGTCGGAACGGAGCACCACGACCGCCCTGTCCGCAGCTTGTGGGTAAAATCCGTGCCGCAAGCCCGTGCGCCGGGGAGCGCGCTGATGAAGCGGCGTGGAGGCGAGGTGCGGGGCTGCCAAGCCGCTTTGGTGCAAGCGAATGGAGAGACTGTATGAACACGGCCCTCCAATGGCGGGGAACCGACGACACACGATACATCGCATATCTGATGGCGGAGTCCGCCGGGAAGCTCCGCGCACTGCACGGCGCGGCCCGCGAAATCCCGCAATACCATTCGAGCCATGCCGCTCCGATGCTGCTCGCGTTCGCGATGGAGCGGGCGCTCAAGGCATGGCACCTGCGCACAACGGGGGAGGCGGCGAAGCGCACGCATCGCCTGTTGGCGCTCTACGAGGCGCTGCCCGAAGAGGTGCGGGAATGCCTCGACGAGGCGGCCGGCACGGCACTCCGCCCGTACCCGTCGAAGACGAGTTCGGGACGCTCCCGGCTGGCCGAGGTGCTGGCGGCGCACGACACCGCGTTCCACGACTGGCGCTACCCGGAGGAGGTGTTGGCGGACCCAGAGCGCCCGAACGGACTGTTCTTCGAGACGGGCGAGCACGAGGCGGCGCTCGACGCGGTCCTTGAGGCGTTCGACTGGCCCGCAAAGAATGGCGTCCGTGCCGTGCACATGGGGACGCTGGGCAATGCCGGCGCACGCACTACGATGCGCACCCGCGACTGATGCGCACTGCACGCAGGCCCCCATGCCCCGCATGAGGCCGAGATCGGTGATCCGAGGGGACGGGGCGGACTCGGGTGTGGATTCAGGCGTGGACCAAGGCGCGGGTTCGGGCGTCGGCGCCGGTCGGCTGGAGCTACCCGCACACCTGACGCGGCTGCGGCTCGCGTGCTGCAACCCCCGCCTCGTGCAGGACACCGGGGCGCCGGCGAGTTCCAAGCTCGCCACCTTCGCCGAGACCCTGGACGAGCTGCTCGGGACCCGGCCCGCGTACGGGCCATGTACACCCATCCCGGGCATGCGCGCCACGGACTCGGGCGGCTTATTCTCAGGACATGCGAACGCGCGGCCCGCGACGCCGGGTTCACGCATGCGGAACTCCTCGCCACTCTCGCCGGCGAGCCCCTCTACCTCGCGCACGGCTGGCACGAAATCGAGCGCACCACTCTCGCCACGAGCATCGGCGTGGACGTCCCCGCGGTCCGGATGGGGAAGCGCCTCGTGGGCGGCGTCAGTACGTGATCCGCACGGAATACGCACCCGGTGGTACATTCCGCCGCCGACGAGGAACGGTAGCCACATGGACGACCGACACTTGGACAGCTTCGAGGCTTGGTTGGATGCCGTGCGAGGCCTCAACGCACGGACAATCGGAAGCCGGATCAGCAGCTGCGAACGGGTCGAGCAGTACGAAGGCGACCTCGATTCCCAGTTCGACAACGACGGGCTGGCGAGTCTCCTGGAGCACCTGACGTACTCGACCGAGGATGCAACGTACCGGAGAAGCCCGAAGCACAAGGTGCCGATCAACGGGAACGTTCGCACGGGGACCGCAACACTGAAGGCCGCCGTCACCCTCTATCGCGATTTCAGGAACTCCTCGGAGCTCGGGCTTGCCGCCCCTCCCAGGACGCGGCCGGTCCGCCAGCGGGCCGCCGGACGGCGTACCGCGTCCGGGAGCTGGCCCGACTGGGGACAACCGACCGACGAGACACTCCTCGGTCTCGCTCAGGCACTCACGCCGCTCGTCCGCTTTCTCAAACCGGAGATCGTCGCCGCCATCGCCGAGGACACGCGACGGCATGCGAGCGAGTGGTCACTTCGTTTCCGCGAATTCGGCATTGACCCCGCAATCTACCTGTGGGACGGCTCGCCGTGCGTATTCCCCGGCGTACGGCGCCATACAGGGAGCAAGGAGATCGCCGAGTTCCGCAGGCAGTCTCCCCAGGACACGCCTCCTCCCCACTGCCTTGCCCTCGACGACAACGACTATCCGAAGCACCTGTGGGCGTTCGTCTTCACTGGCAAACCGTTTCGGAAGAAGGGCCCCGACGGCTACCAGCTAGGCCATCTGGTCGACCACAAGGAGCATGGAAACCGTTGGCGCGAAGAGCTCCGTGTCGTCGGCGAGGACCGCGAGCCACCGTTGCTGTTCGGTCTGTTCACAAGCGCGGCCAACATCGCGTATTTCCCATCGGCCTTCCTCAGACCGACTGATTTCTCCTTCCACCTCCGGTCGCTCGTCCAGCGACGGGCGCAGCACCTGTACGGTGACGTATGCCGCGTTCTTCCGCCTGGCCTCAAGTTGAAACCAAGCATCCATCCTTCCTGGGAGCCCGAAAGGTTTCAATGGAATCCGCCCGTGGGCGAGACAACCCATGTTCCTGCGTTTCTCGAGTATCGCCGAGGACGAATCGACGAGCTCCTCCGGAATCGAGCGGACGCACTTCGCTCTCGATCTGACGCGCAGAATCCCGATGCGTGACCGTCTGTCTTCACAAGGGCGGGAACAACATCCGACCACACATCCGCAACTCGATTCGCGCCACCTATCGCCGCCGCAACGCGCGCACCGGCGAGCACATCTACATCGCCACATCGAAGGTCCCCGAGTTGCATTCCGGCGAGGATCTGCGCGGGAGCTTCAACAGGACTCCAGGATGAGCCCGCTTCCGCGTACCCGCAACCTCCCGGAGCCACGGGGCCGAGGCGGGTCAAATGCCAGCCGGGTTGGACGGTCTGCCGAACCGACACCGACAACGATGCCCATCCGTGCGTGGGCGTTGAACCTACGCCGCTTACGGTTTCCGGTCTGACCAACGGTGGACGCCGACAAGCGCGTTCCTGACCAGACCCGAACGTGATCGACGCGCGACGATGACGTTCATCGCAGATAGGAGTGCTAGCCCAACTTTACCTTTGCGAGCTGTGATTGGCCGGGATTTGCCCCGGATTGGGCGGTTTTTGGGGCGTAAGTGATTGATTGATGGTGGAGGGGCTGATGTAGTGCCATAAAATATTCTATATGTATTGCATCGGGGCGCCCCACGCGCTACCGTACCGCGATGTTCATCCGCCGCACCCAAACCCGTAGCACCGACACCGGCGAGGCGTACTTCACCCATCGCCTCGTTCGCTCCGAGCGAGTCGGCTCCAAGGTACGCCAACGCACCTTGCTCAATCTGGGACGACACTTCGAGATCGCGCAACACCACTGGCCGGCCCTTTGCCGACGGATCGACGAGATCCTCACCGGCCAGCTCCAACTCGACCCCGATGGCCCCCCGGGGCTGGAAACCCACGCCCAGCGTATCGCCGCCCAACTGCTCGCGCGCTCCGACGCCCCCGACGATGGACCCGATATCCAACGAGTGGACGTCGATTCGTTCGAACTCGTGCGCCCACGCTCGGTCGGCGTGGAGCACGTCGGGTTGTGGGCGATGGACCAGCTCGCACTTCGCACCAGGCTCCCGGAGCTGGGGCTGTCCGGGTCGCTGTGCGCGGCGGCCATCGGCTCGGTCATCGCCCGCATGGCTCGTCCGGGCTCGGAACGCGCGACGCGGCGCTGGCTCGGCGAACGAAGCGCTCTTGGCGAGTTGCTGGAGGTGGATTTCCAGACCATGGGACCGATGCAGCTGTATCGCGCCTCGGACGCGCTCATGGCCCACCGCGAGGCCATCGAACGCCACCTGTTCGACCGCGCGATGGGGCTGTTCGACCTGCACCCCACGGTCACGCTGTATGACCTGACCAACACCTTCTTCGAGGGCGAGGCGGCGCGTCAGCCCAAGGCCCAGCGCGGGCACTCCAAGGACAAACGCACCGATTGCCCCCTGCTCACCCTGGCACTGGTGCTCGATTCGAGCGGCTTCGTGCGTCGCTCCAAGGTGTTCGCCGGCAACGTGCGAGAACACCACACGGTGGCCGAAATGCTCGAAGCGCTCAACGCCCCGCGCGAGGCGCTCGTGGTGATGGACCGCGGAATCGCCACCGAGGACCGCGTGCAGTGGCTGCGCAACAACGGCTATCGGTACCTGGTGGTCAGCCGCGAACGCATCCGCCAGTTCGACCCCGACGCGGCGCAGCGCATCGAGACCGCCCAGCGCCACGGCGTGCACCTGCACAAGGTTGTGTCCGAAGACGGCCAAGAGGCGCGCCTGTACTGCTTCTCCGAGGAACGCGCCGCCAAGGAACGTGGCATCGTCGAGCGCTTCGCCCGGCGTTTCGAGACCGCCCTGACCGCACTGTCCGACGGATTGTCCCGACCGCGCACCCGCAAACGCGTCGACCAGGTCTGGGAACGTATCGGTCGGCTCAAGGCGAAAAACCAACGCGTCGCCCAGCACTACGACATCGAACTGGACACCGACCCCAGCGCCGAGCGCGCCACCGCGGTGCGCTTCACCCGCCGCCCGGTCGAAGGCTCGATGATGACCCATCCGGGGGTGTATTGCCTGCGCAGCAATCAAACCGATTGGGACGAGGAAACCCTGTGGCGAACCTATGTCACCCTCACCGACCTCGAGGCCGTCTTCCGCTCGCTGAAATCGGAGCTCGGACTGCGACCCATCTTCCACCACAAGCCCATCCGCGCCGAAGGACATCTGTTCATCTCCGTCATCGCCTACCAGCTCGTGCAGCTCATCCGACGACGGCTGCGCGAAGCCGGCGAGCACGCGAGCTGGAACACCGTTCGACGGATCCTCGAAGGACAACAGCGCATCACCGCCACCTTCCGACGCGCCGATGGGCGCACCTTGCATGTACGTAAAGCCACCCGCGCCGAACCGCCCCAGCAGGCCATCTACGACGCCTTGGGCATCGACCCCGCCCCCGGAGCGACCCGCAAGACCATCGTGTGAAATCACCATCGGTGGGCAAATGTAGTGCCACACGCCCGATTCGAACGTCGTAACTTTATGAATTGTAAGACTCGTGTCGGGGGGTAGGGTAAAGTTGGGCTAGAGAGATCCGCGATCTCGCCACACGTGCGAACGTAATACGCGATCGCGCGCAGAGAATGATTCTACTCGCGACCCGTTTCCATATGGGCTCCAGTACTTTGGAGTAGTTGCGGCATTTTGATGCAATCTCCGAACCACCCAATCACCGCTTGGCGCCCGGACGGCCTAACCGAGGCCGTGTGGGATGCATTGGTGCACCGGTTGTGGCATGCAACAACCATTTGCGGTCTCAGCGCCATCCTGAACGACGGCGCCATCCGCGTGGTCCGGGAGAATGTCGGCACCAAGTATCGCGTCGCCCCACTGACGCTCGCCCGCGGATGGGTGAGCCTGTTCGACTTCGGCCCGACCGCCGGACCTGCGTGGTTGCTACAGGCGCAATACGGGAATTGGGGCCGCTGGCTTTCCGGCGAGTATGCGGACAAGGCAATGATCTGGCTGGAACTTGATAAGGAATTTACCGCCGACAGGGTGGTCCCCGCGGGTGAAGTCAGGGAGATCGCAAAGGCCAACCCTACCGAGAAAGTCATCCCAGGGATTGAGGCCGGACATCAAGGTCCCGTGCCACTCGTCGCGCTCAGACGGGCACTCATATTCTATTCCCGCGAACGGTTCGAGCACCATGCTGCTGCGATGCCAACACCCTTGCCAGAGCAGAGGAGCTAGCAGAGCTGCACTCGAAACCCGACCCGAACATCGAGGCCATCTGGAAAGGCAGAAACGGGACAGTCTAGAATCCCGCCGCGCCGCGCGGATAGAACACCATTCATCCTCCATCCAGGAGTCCCTCTAATTCCTTCCAGTTCTCAAGGTAACTTTCGATATAGCTCCCGAAGGGATGATGGAAATGCGGTCCTCGCTCCAACCAGTCCCGCATGTTCCAACCCGCATCAACCAGGTCCGAAACTCCGAACACAAACTCCAACGTGTCCGTCAGGAAAACCTCAAGGTCGGGATTGTCGCTATAGCCGACTCGTGCTTCGCTTCCATGCACATAGCGGTTTCTCAAGTTGACGGCTTCATCTGCTACACGTTCGATGTTCGGTAGCTTCTCCCTGAGCACGGGCGATACGACGTCTGCGCGAAAACGAATCTTCCTCTTGAGCGTCAGAGTTCCCACACGACCGAGCGCCCCAAGAACGCTGTGTCGGTCCGGACCATGAGGCAGCTTCCGAAAAATAGCCTTTGCTTTCCGCACCGCCAAGGCGAGAGCACAATTGACCCGTGCAACCTCCGGAAAACAGTTAGCCGGCAGCAGATCGTACATGTTCGCGGCTCTTACGAGCCGGTCCGCGCTATAGCTTCGGCCTTCCTTCCATCCACTGAGTAACATCGACCGAGCTGTCCGCCAGGACGCATCCCGTTCAAACCATGCACGAGCAACCTGGGAAAGGGACGACGAATCCCTCGCGCCATCTACAAGTACGTCATGAAAGCTGGTCCCAAATCCGGTCATTGAATGCTCATAGCGCGGGTACATGCTCGAGTAGACATCGCAAATTATCGGCAGCTTGTCTCCTTTCCACACAATTGAGATGTCTTTCAAATTCTGAACGCGGCCGATCATTAGTTCGAAAAACGATACTGATTTGTACATTCTCAGTAGCGCGTCCTCGAAGTTCAAGGCAACGAGGAAATCAATTCTGACAATGATCCTATTGTCTACATGTATACCTTCGGGCCCGCCAAAATCGAATGTTGGACTGTGCCGAACGGTGATGCGTCCCAGCTCCGTATCCGACGAGAAGATTTCCTCCTTTCCCGTGTAGTAGGCGATGCACGCAAGTTCTCCCACCTCAATCTCCTTCTCCGGATTGAGCGATTCAATTATTGCTCTTGCTTGCTCCGGTTTGCCAATATCCACACGAAAACTGTCCATGTCATGGAATAGACTGTGGGCGTCTTCAAACACGTAGGAAATGTTTTCAATATCTGCACCATCTTCAGATACCAGCCGATCCCCGATTACTACGTAGTGTGGAAAAATAAAATAATGTGTGGCCGTACCGCCCCGGCCAAACTTCGTGCTTCGATTATTTGTAATACAACCAAGGAGAGTCACTAGCTTTTGGTCGCCCAGAACGCCGGTTATCGTTTCATCATGCGGGTCTTCGGCCATGAATCTGGATTCGTCCCACAGATGAAGCGTCGTATTCGGGCCGTCCAACGACAGTGTCCCGGGCAATTTCCGATTTCCGGAAAACAGAAACATACCTGTCATTTGGGTGCTGTCTGATGCCTTGTTCAAGACCGTCACTCCAATCTCTTGTGAGCCAGAATTCTCGCGATTTTCGGAGCCCCCTGCTACCCTTCGAGAGCCAGCCTTCCTTCCTTGGCCTTGCTCAGAGGAGCTAGGATGGCCAATGCCTGAACGGTCGGTTCAGGCTCAGACAATCGTCGCCGTCCCCTTCACGTCGCACCGCCCACAAGGGCACATCTACCTTCCGCGGGTATCTCGTTAACGCAACCACTGGGATAGTCTCCGACATGCCTATCGCCGCCTCGGCACACAGTATCCGTCAGGGTGGGTATGGTCGTCTGTCTCCTACAACTCCGGATGCTAGACGAGGCGTCGGGTCGTCGGGTGTTTTTCGGTGCCAGTGAACGCGTGGGAGGCAACAACGTTACGAGGGTCATGTGGCAGTGCCGACGCCTGCCGGCGTCTCCATGTCCGCCGCAATATTCTCCGCGACCCGCGCGGCCGAAGCCTTAATTGACTCCTGCGCGAGGTGAGCGTACCGGGCGGTGGTCTGTACCTGCCTGTGGCCCAGCAGCTTGCCAATCATCGGCAAGCTCTCGCCGAGCGCCAGTGCCCTCGACGCGAAGCTGTGTCTCAAGTCATGGATTCTCACGTCCTCGAGTCCCGCCCGCTTGCGGACGGCTATCCACTGATGGTTCAGGTTCGCAAGACGTCCGCTCGCCCCGCGCCCAGAGATGACCCACGGATTGCCGGGTTGACGCGGAATCGTCGCAAGCACTTGCTTGGCCGTCGCTGACAGGGCGACCCACCTCGCTCCAGTCTTGGCGTCCCTCAACCGAATCTCCCCGGCCTCGAGGTCCACATCCCTCCATTGAAGGGTCAAAATCTCGTTGCGTCGGCAGCCGGTCAGCATCAGGAGACGGAATGCCGCAGCCGCACTTGCCGACAGCGTGCCGTCATCCTCCATTTCCTTAAGCACGTCCCCCAGTCTGCGGAACTCCTCGTCCGAAAGGAACCGTTCGCAGCTTCGCTTCTTGTACTTCTTGACGAACTGGCACGGATTGCCTGATTCCGGGGCGACGCCCCACGACTCAGCCGCGTGAAACACCCGGGAAAGGACCTCGACGACTTGGTTCGCCATGGCCGGCGTCCCGTGCAGCCTGTAATGCAGTCTGGCGACCTCATCCGGCTCAATCGCGTCGAGAGATCGGGACCCGAACTCCGGCAGGAGGTAGTTCTCCAGGGATACGCGGCACGCCCTGGCGGTGGTCGGCTTGCAGCGCACCGCCACATGTTCCCGCATGTAGCGCTCCGCCGCCTCGGTCAGGGTCGTTCCGTATTCTGCCAGCCTTGGCGCTGAACCGTCGGCCCACGCCTTGCCCCTTTTGATGCTTGAGATCAGCTCCGCCGCCTTCAGCCGCGCGTCCTCGGCCGAAATCAAACTGTGCCGGCCAATCGTGACGCGCCTCGTCTTCCCGCCAACCCGTACCTGAACGAGATAGACCTTCGCGCCCGAGGGATACACACGCACCCCAAAGCCCGCCATGTCTCGATCCCAGAAGATGGTCTCCCGATCGCCCACCGGGAGCGCGTCAACCGTACGCCGGGAGATCGTTCGGCTGTTCAACTTGGCCATCGTCCAATTCCCTTCACCGTGTCCCCTGCCGCTCAACCACCAACCCTCTGCCGCGCTACTGCCGCAGGATGTCCGCGCCGATGCTCTCCGCGACCCTTGCCGTCGATGCCTGAACCGATTCCCGTGCCAGATGCGCATATCGCGCTGTGGTTTGAACCTTCCGGTGACCGAGCAGCTTTCCGATCATCGGCAAGCTCTCCCCGAGGGCGAGAGCACGGGACGCGTAAGTGTGTCTCAGGTCGTGCAGCCGGACGCCGTCGAGACCGGCGCGCTCGCGAACGCGATTCCAGGAATCGTTGAGGTTTCGCTGGTGCGTGCCCTTCTTCCTTCCCGGAAACACCCACGGATTGCCGGGAACGCGGGGCAGAGCTGCCAGCACCTTCGTCGCCGGCGGCGGCATCGGCACTATGCGCGCCCCGGTCTTGCTGTCGCTCAGCCGCATCTCTCCGGCTTCGAAGTCCAGTTCCTCCCAGCGCAGCCCGAGAATCTCATTGCGCCGGCAACCGGTCAGCACGAGCAGCCGGATCGCGGCAGCAGAATGGATCGACGCCAGTCGCTCGGCCGGCGCCACTTCGAGCACCTGCGCGAGCCGAAACAGCTCCTCATGGGTCAGGAACCGCTCGTGATGCTTCTCCACCTTGTAGCGGCGCACGAATCGGCAGGGGTTCTTCCCCCTCGGCCGCAGTCCCCACGCCTCGGCCAAGTTGAACATCTTCACCAAGATGTCGACCGCCCTGTTCGCCACGGTGGGCATGTCGCTCAGCCCATACTGAAACTCCATGATGTGCTTCCGCTCGACCTCGGTGATCCGGAGGTCTCCGAGCCCCGGTACGATGTGCTTGCGCAGCATCAGTCCGTAGTGCTTTGCGGTCACCGGTTTGCAGTGCATCGCCACGTACTCGCGCCCATAGCGATCAGCCAGATCCCGCACGGTCGGCTCTGCGGCCGCCGCCACCGGCACCGCGGGCTCGCCTGCCTTGATGCGCGCGATCACCCGCCTCGCATCCTCGCGGGCATGGTCGACGAAGTACGTCGGGCCGTAGCGGCCCAGCGTCACGCGCTTGGAGCGCCCGAAGGCGTACGTCTGCACGACGAAGACCTTCGCACCCGAGGGATAGACCCGCACGCCGAACCCGGGGAGGTCACGGTCCCAGAACACGGCGTCCTTGCCATCAACCGACAGGCGGTCCACCATCCGCTTGTTGAGGGTTCGGAACTGACGCTTTGCCATGCTTCATCCTCCGGATTGCGCGAACAGCGCGAGCTGACGGAGCAGAACCGCCCGACAGGACCGTAAGAATCCCGGAAGCGACTGTCCCTTCAACGTGTGCTTATTCAAGATGACAATCGGCGAAAATGCAAGTCCTGAATTACTCCCGGCGGCCCGATATTCCGGCTTATATTCAGATGGTTATCAACTCTGTGCGCCAGTCTGCTGACGGTGGATGATGGGTGGCAGAATTGGGGTGATCGCAATCGACACCAATATCATCAGCAACATCACCAGGCCGGTGCCTTCGGCACCACTTATTGCCTGGATGGCAGAGCAAGCCGACGAGAGCCTCTTCATCTCCTCACTGACCATCGCCGAGATCCGGCGCGGCTTGTTGGAGATGTCCACGGGCCACAGACGTAATCAGCTCGAAGCGTGGTTCGTGGGCCCGGAGGGCCCATCGGCACTTTTCGCCGGCCGCATTCTTCCCTTCGACGAAGGGGCCGGTCTCATCTGGGCGCGGCTGATGGCGGACGGCAAGGCGGAAGGACGCTCCCGAAACGCTCTCGACACGATCGTCGCAGCGACTGCCCTGGCCAACGGCTGTATCGTCGTCACCGACAACGAAAGGGACTTCGTGGACGTGGACCTCATCAACCCGCTTCGGGGTACGACACGATGAGAAAACTGGCGCAGGAGTTCCCCGTCGCGTTCGAGCCGGATGCGAGCCTCTTCACCGATCCCCCGGGAACCCAAGACCTCCGGCCGGCGGGCAGAGCAGGGCTTCGCTCCCGCGGCTCGTTGCCGCCCCGCGGGGCGGCGAGGGCGCGCGGTCAGTCGGCGATGTCCCGGGCGGGGGCCGCGGAACGGGGCGAGCGGCCGCGGCCTTCCGACCACAGCCAGCCGAATACCGCCGTGGCGGCGAGGGCGCCCGCGGCCTGGGCGAGGATGAATCCGGGAGCATCGCCGGGTGCGATGCCGGAGAAGGTGTCGGTGAACGAGCGGGCGACGGTGGCGGCCGGGTTCGCGAACGAGGTCGACGAGGTGAACCAGTAGCCGGCGGTGATGACGAGTCCCACTGCGTAGGGAACCGCTTCCGGCCGGGTCCGCAGACACCCGAGGATGGCTAGCCCGTAAATCTCACCAACTTTCGTCGCGAGGGCGCCGAGACAGTGCTGTGGCGGGCCGCACGGACCGAAAGGCGCTGAAGGCGTAGCCGACACTAGCGCGTTCGCGCTGTCGAAGCGGCTTGCGGGAGTACGGCCCGTCACAGTGCATGGATCGGTGTCCGCAGCAGAAAGTTGGTGAGATTTACGGGCTAGCCCTGCCGAGTCATGATAAGTCTGGTTGACGACGTGCTATTTTTCCACGCGCAGCGCGTGTCTTTGGCCGGCCCGAAACCCGATTGCATGGCCCAGCGCGGCGCTCGTCAGTCGCGTCTGTCCATGCCACATGATCTGGTTTCCCGGGTCTGGATCGTGCTTTCGGTCCCGGTATCCGCCCAGATGCGCGACCAGACGCACGGCGTCGCCGAGCCGCTCCGGCGCATCCAGGCCGTGTTCGAGGGCGTAATCGCGCAGGAAGCCGAGCTCCTGGTCGGCGAACATCAGCTGCGGGTCGCAGTCAGGAACCTGGCGACCGAGCAGCGTCATCACCATGATGCGCCAGGCGATGACGGCGTTGATTGCGATCGCCCGCTGCAGCCTGTCGGCGGTGCGGAACAGCAGGAACTCGACGCGGCAGCCGGATTTCAGGACCCGGAAGAAATCCTCGACGCGCCACCTTTGAAGATAGAAACCGACGACTTGCGCAGCTTGTTGTGCGGTTTTGACCTTGACCGTGGTCAGCAGGAACCACTGCACGGGTTCCTCGTCCTTGGGCGGCGCTATCTCCTTGATGTGAACCCCATGCACAGCAACCGGATCTGCGCCCGGGACGGCGTCCGTCGCCGGCAGCGTGACGCGGCGGAACCGCAGCTCGCAGCCTGCCAGCCGCTTCTCCCGCGCGGGGCGGGCCTTCTTGCGGCTGGATTTCGCACGCGCCGTCAGCCCTTCGATCTCGACGTCGATCAGGCCGTCGGGCGTGCCGCCGCTCATCGTCGCGAACAGCTTCGGCTTCCCCTTTCCGAGCACCCTGTCATACCTGGCGCGCACCAGCAGCTCGACGCGTGGACGGCGGCGCTGCACGTCAAAAAGCTCGAACATGTCGGCTTCGCGGTCGCACACGCAGAGCACCCGCGTCCTTCCGCCGATCTCGCGCGCGGCGTCGGCGGTGCCGTTGAAGGCTTCGAACCACCGTTGCGTCTTGCGGCGTTTCTCCTCCTCTTTCGAAAGGGTCTTCACCGGATCGAAGCCCAGCGCGAGCACGCCGAGCGGCAGGCCCGTTGCGGTCACCGCCAGCGTCGCGTGCATGTGCAAGCCCAGGCTCGTCGCCGTCGTCTGGTTCCTTCCGATCAGCTGCAGGCCGTCGCAGCCGGGACGGCGGGAGAAGTTCAGGTCCGTGCCGTCCTGGATCGCCAGGACCGTGCGCTGGCCGCGCATGCGCTGGATGCTGCGCTCACGGTGCGGCGCGAGGATGTTTCCTGGTGTGATCTCCGACTCGGCGGGCGCCTCGATCAGACGGTAGAAGGCGTTGACCGCGGTGTTGTCGGCGTCAGGAGCGGCGTTGATCTTGTGCCCGGGATAAGCCGCCAGAAGTCCGGCGCTCCTCACCAGCCGTGCCGAAAGCCGTCTGTCTCCCAAGGGTGCTCCTCCGAACTCGTTGTGCGCCCAGTCCTGCGCGTTCAGGCCCTCGCCCGGTTCCAGCGAGGGCGCGTGATCCACGGGCGGAACCCCCAGCTTCCTGCGCCAGGAGCGTTCCAACTCGTGCACGAAGACCGTCTTCACGGTCTCCGCCCGCCGTTTCTCCCGGTCCTGGCGACCGCGACCGGCGGTCCTGCCGACGCACAGGAAGTTGGCCGCGCGCAGGCAGGTTCCGTCATATCCCTCGTCGGCGAAACTCTCAACGAGATACGGGCGAAAGCCGTAGCGTTCCTCGAAGTCGGCCGGCAGGCGGCGCAGGATGCGCCCGAGCACGTGGCTGGCCAGGTGCGGGCAGCGCACCGACGGGCGGATCAGGAAACGGCTCAGGCACACGACGCGCTGAAGATGGCCCCGGCGCCCGGCGTCGTCCCATCCGATCCAGCGGTCCCGCGCCGCGGCTCGCAGCGCGGCGGCGGCAAATCCCGCCGCCCCGAGCCAACCGTGCGCCGAACCGACAAGGTAGCGGACTTGGCAGCCCGCGAAGGTCGTCATCCCGTGCGGGTGCTCGCGTGCGATCAGCGTGTTCCACAGGGCCCGGTCCGCCGCGTCCGCGACGGCAGCGATCCCGAGATCCCGTATCCGCGTGGGATGCGCTGGAACTCTTTCGGGCTCGGGGACATCGGTCTCGAGCAGGCGCGGCCGGCGCTCCACCGCCGAGGCCTTCGGCGGCGGAAGGACGATGTCCGGAACCCTCTCGGCCAAGGCGCCGAGCGCCTTCATGCAGCCGGCAAGCTGAGGGCGCCCGCGCGCGTCGGCGAACGAGAACTCCTCGCAGATCCGCCGGCCCAGGGCGGACCGACTGTCGAACCGCTCCTGAGACAGGATCGACGCTATACGCGCAACCGCCGCCTCGTCCCGCAATGTGCGGCTGATCTGGGACTGTGACATGGAACCAGCATGCCACGCGGAAAATCCACTGTCCAGACAAAAATCTCATGACATGGGAGGGCTAGGGCGCACCCTCGGCGCGAGCGCGCGGGCGCACCGCCTCGCCGCGGAGACGGGGCGCCGGACGGGAGCGGCCGCGCCTACGCCTGGCCTTCGAGGGTGACTCGATTGCAGCGGCAGGTGCCGATCTGGTGGAGCTCGATGATGTTGTTGAACGGATCGGGTACGAAGATCTGGTCCGAGTTCTCGCCGACGAGACCCGTGATGGTCCAGTGCCGGATCCCGCGGGACTCCAGCTCGCGGCGGGCCTCCTGGATGTCCTCGACGGCGAGCGCCACGTGGGGCCGCGTCGGATCCTCCTCCGCGCTGCGCGCCACCGGAGATTCCCCGGTCGCTCCCATGAGATGGATCTGGGTGCGCTGCTCGTCTTCGCCGATGTACATCCAGAAGCCGGGAACGCCGGGAATGTTCGGGCGGCCCGAGTCCGCTTCGAGCCCGAGCACTCCGGAATAGAAGTCGCGCGCGCTCTCCTGTGCGCCGTCCGAGGGATCGATCCGGATTCCGTGGTGGTGCAGCTCGAGTACCTTGATGGGCATGATGCGTCCTCCGCGCGCGCCGCCTCCGCGGGCGGCTCCAATGGGTTCGCCGCAACGCTAGCCGAAGCCGTGCCTTCCGGCAAGCATCCGCCCGATCCCCGGCCGTCCGTCGCCTCGCGCCGGGGCGGCGCGTGCGGGGTCGACTCCTTCCCGGGTCTTCGCTGCGCCGCGGATCGAAGCCCCTCGCGGCCCCCTCGCGGCCCCCTCGCGGCCCCGCGCAGTGCCTCGTGGCGGCGGCGGCGAACGAAGCGGCCGGCCTCGAACGGACCCGGCCTGCGCCGCGCCCGGAGCGCGGTATCATGCGGGGGCAAGCGGAGCTTCTTCCAGTCAGAGGAGATATGCAGCATGGGCGAGGGATTCACGATCGCAACCTTCAGGCACGTGGCCGACGGGCCCCAGGAAGGGCAGTTCGCGGTCGGAGAGCGGCGTCAGGGCAACCGCCTCGACGATCTGGATCCGATCTATCGGGAGCTGCTCGACGAGCCGGTTACCGTCACGCTCGCCGTCATCGGCCCGGACGGCCGACCCGGCCTCACCCCGATGTGGTTCGATCACGACGGGGAGAAGATCCTCGTCAATACGGCCGCTCATCGGTCGAAGTGCGGGTGGATCCGCAAGAACCCGCAGCTCACCGTGCTCGTCGTCAACCCCAAGAACCCCTATCACTGGGTCAGCATCAAGTGCACGGTGGTCAACGAGGTGTCGGAGGACGGCCCGGACGGAGCACGGGTCACCGCCCAGCTCGACCGGATCTGGACGAAGTACACCGGCGCGGAGCCGCCCTACGGACTCCGGGACCCGGTGATCGACGAAAGGCGGGTGCTGTTCGAGTGCCGGGTAGACCGGATTGCGACCTTCGGCAAACCATGAGCGGTCACCGGGTCGGCCCGGACGGTCGCCGGCCCGCGAAGGACGAGTACCGGGCGGGACCGCCTCCGGCACTGCCCGGGGAGCACCGGTCCTTCAGCGCGGTCCTTCGCTGACCGGCGCGGACCGCCGGCCCGCGGAGATTGCCGCCGGACCATCCCCGGACCTTCGATCCCCCTGGAGCAATCAAGGAGACAGGCGGTGAAGTTTGGACTCTTGTTCGTCAATACCGGCGAGTTCGTGCAGCCGGACGGGGTCCGCGGCCTCGCGAGCGCGGCGGAAGCGGCGGGGATCGAGTCGCTGTGGACGGTGGAGCACGTGCTCGTCCCGGTGGGCTACCGCTCGCGCTACCCCTATTCGAAGACGGGGCGGATGCCGGGCAGCGAGGACATGCCGATCCCCGATCCGCTGATATGGCTCGCCTACGCCGCGGCGGTCACCACCACCGTGCGGCTCGCCACCGGGGTCCTCATCCTTCCGCAACGCCAGCCGGCCTACGTCGCCAAGCAGTTCGCGACCCTCGACGTGCTCTCCGGCGGCCGTGCGATCGCGGGGGTCGGGGTGGGGTGGCTTGCGGAGGAGTTCGCCTCCGTCGGCGTGCCGTTCGAGGAGCGGGGCGCCCGGACCGACGAGAGCATCCAGGCGCTGCGCAGCCTGTGGTCGCCCCGGGCGGAGCCGTTCCGGGGCCGCTTCTACCGCTGGGAGGCGGCCGAGTCGAATCCCCGTCCGGTCCAGCCGGGGGGAGTGCCGATCGTGGTCGGCGGGCACAGCGCGCCCGCGGCGCGCCGGGCGGCCCGCCTCGGGGACGGATTCTTCCCCGCACGCGGCACTCTCGAGGAGCTTGGGCGGCTCTTCGATATCGTCCGCGAGGAGTGCGAGCGCATCGGCCGCGATCCGGCGGAGGTGGAGCTGATCTGCGGCGGCCGGGTGCGGGCGCCGGAGGACCTCGAGCCCTATGCCGCCCTCGGCGTCTCGCGGTTCGTCGTGAGCCCGCCGGCCCAGGACGTCGACGGCCTGCGGCGAGGACTCGATCAGTTCGCCCGGGACGTGATCGAACCCATCGGGCTCTAGTCGCAATATCTCACCGATTTTCGTCGCGAGGGCGCCAAGATGTCGTGGTAGCGGGCCGCATCTGCTTGCGCAGCTTCGCGGACTGAAGGGCGCTGAAGGCGTAGTCGACACTAGCGCGTTCGCGCTGTCGAAGCGGCTTGAGAGAGTACGGCCCGCTACCACGGCGACCTTGGGAGCGCGAAGCGACAGATTGGTGTCCGCTAGCCAAGAAATTGGTGAGATATTGCGGGTGGGCCGAGGGGCGCGGGCGGACGGCGCGCGGGGCCCGGACCCCGGACCCCGGAGCGGGATGCGCTCAGAACGACGAGGACGATCAGAAAAAGAGAGAAGGCGGAATGAAGATCGATACCCAGATGCAGGACGTTCCCTTCGAGCGGATGGGGGAGGAGGCGCTTCGATTCGAGCGCATGGGCTTCGACTGCGCGTGGACGTTCGAGGCGAACCACAACCCGTTCCTGCCCCTCGCGCTCGCGGCGAGCGCCACCCGCCGGCTGCATGTCGGCACCAACATCGCGGTCGCATTCGCGCGGAGCCCGTACTCGATGGCCCAGGTCGCCTGGGACCTGCAGCGCGGGAGCCGGGGCCGCTTCCACCTTGGGCTCGGCACCCAGGTGCGCGCCCACGTCGAGCGCCGGTTCTCGATGCCCTTCGACCGGCCGGCCGCCCGGGTGACCGACTACATCCGGTGCGTTCGCGCGATCTGGGACTCGTTCCAGAACGGCACCCGTCCCGCCTACGAGGGGGAGTTCTACCGCTTCCGGCTGATGAACCCTTTCTTCGATCCGGGACCCATCGACCATCCCGACATCCCCATCTACCTCGCCGGGGTGAACGAGCGGATGTGCCGGGCGGCCGGTGAGGTCGCGGACGGGTTCCACGTCCACCCGATGCACTCCGTCGGCTACCTCCGGGACGTCGTGCGATCCGCGATCGCCGAGGGCGCACGGGCGAACGGGAGGGACGGGGCGAAGCTGGAGCTCTACGCTCCCGTCTTTACGGTGGGTGGGGAGACCGAGTCGGAACGCTCCGCGTCCGAGCGGGAGGTGCGGCGCCAGATCGCGTTCTATGCCTCGACCCCGAACTACCGGGCGCTCCTGGAGTACCACGGACTCGACGGTATCGGAAAGGAGCTGAGCGCGCTCATGCGCCGGGGAGAGTTCGACGCCATGCCGCGCCTCGTCCCCGACGCCCTGCTCGAAGAGGTGGCGATCGTCGCGGCGCCGGCCGAGGTCCCCGGCGAGCTCCGCCGGCGCTACGAGGGGCTCCTCGACCGGGTGTCGCTCTACTTCCCGGTGCCCGATGGCGCTCCCGAGGACGATTGGCGGCGCTTCGTCGATTCGTTCCGCGCCGCCGCCTGAGCGTTTGCCGCCATGATCACGATGCGGGCACTCATCGAACGGGCCGAGCGGCACTTCCCCGCCAATCCGGCCATCGTCCCGGCGGCGAGCGGGCAGGGCGGCCCGCTCATCTGGGCCGAATTCGCGGTCCGGGTGCGGCGGGCGGCGGGGGCCCTGCGTTCGCTCGGGGTAGGAGCCGGAGACCGGTTCGCCATCATCTGCCGCAACGATCCGCGCCAGGCCGAGCTCATCCATGCCGGGTACTGGATGGGCGCGATCCCCGCCCCGATCAACTACCGCCTCGCCCCGAAGGAGATCGCGGAGATACTCGAAGGGGTCTCCCCCCGCCTCGTAGCCGTGGAGGATCACTGGGCGGGGCTCGTCGCCGATCCCGCAATCGCGCGACGCCGGGAGCGGGTCCTCCGGATCGGGCACGGCGACGGCGGCCGGCCCGACGAACCCGACTACGAGACGCTCCGCGACGGGTCGCCCGAGGACGAAGGACGGATCAGCGTCGAGGGTGATGAAGCGCTCCTCCTCCACACCGGCGGCACCACCGGGCAGGCGAAGGGCGTGCGCCTCAGCCACCGGAACATCGCGGCGAACGGGCTTCAGCTCGTCGGACCGTATTGCGTCGCCGAGGACGACGTGATGCTGCACGTCGCGCCGATGTTCCATTCCGCGGACCTCCTCGGCTCACCGTTCTCCCACACCGGCGCGGCCCACGCCTACCTGCCCGACTTCACGCCGGATGCCTTCCTCGCCGCCGTGGAGAAGAGCCGCTCCACCTTCACCATGCTCTCCCCGACGCTCGTCGTCCGGCTGATCCGGGAGGGGAATCTTGCGGAGTACGACACGAGCTCGTTCCGCCGCCTGACCTACGGGGCGGCGCCGATGGACGCGTTGTGGATACGCCGGGCGATCGACGCATTCCCCGGGGTGGAGCTCGTCCACAGCTACGGGCTGACTGAGACCTCGCCGATCCTGACCACCCTCGGCTGGGAGCAGCATCTCGCCGGGCTCGAGGGCGGGGAGCGTCTGCGCTCGGTCGGTCGGCCGCTTGTCGGGGTGGAGCTTCGCATCGTGGATGACGCGGGGAACGATGTCCCGGCCGGCGAGGCGGGGGAGATCGTGGTGCACGGACCGAACGTCTCCCAAGGCTACCTCGACCGGCCGGAGGAGACCGCGGCCGCGTTTCGCGACGGCTGGCTCCATACCGGAGACGCCGGCCGCCTCGACGAGGAAGGCTATCTCTACGTTGTCGACCGCAAGAAGGACGTCGTCATCACCGGCGGCGAGAACGTCTGGTCGACCGAGGTCGAGGCGGTGCTCCATGCGCACCCGGACGTGATCGAGGCGGCTGTCGTCGGCGTGCCGGACGAGACGTGGGGGGAAGCGCTCCTCGCGGTGATCGTGCCCGTCCCGGACGCCGATGTCGTCTCCGCCGACCGGGAGGCCGCCCTTATCGCGCACTGCCGGGAACGTATCGGCGGCTACAAGGTGCCGCGCCGGTTCCGCTTCGTCGACGCCCTGCCCAAGAGCGCGATGGGGAAGGTCCTGAAGGCCGAACTTCGCCGCCGCTATCGGGATGCGTAACCAGCCCGGCTCGTCGCGGTCCCGGGCAATCTTGTGCGAGGACCTGCCGATGCGGGTCCGCCCGACCAGCCGTATCCACGAGCGGTGGGGCCGGAAGAAGACGATGCGGCCGGGATATGACTCCGCCTCGTGCTCCCGGAGAATGGCCACATGGGTGCACAGGCCCTCGTCCGACACGCAGCGCAGAAGCAGGCTGTCCCAGCGGCGGATGAGTGCCCACTCGGAGGCCGGCGGAGCGGCCATTTTCCAGTGCCGAGACCGGTTGATCGATTGTAGTTCTTTGATTCTAGAAGCGAATGACGCGAGGAACGGAGGATAGCGTGAACACGCCCTAGTCGCGTATCGTGTCGAAGCAAGGCGGATACCCGCACGCACCTTCTCCGAGCTGCCGGTTCGATGCGGATGTCGTCTCCCGGCGCTGGGGCACGAGGCATCGATTACCGTATCATGACGGGCCGGGCGGCGAGAAGACTGCGCGGGGGCTTCGGGACAACGCGGGCGCATGCCGCCCGCGAGCCGACGCCGTGCGGACCTCGTGGATACAGGGGACGCAGAGGAATGAAGGATACGCTGGCCCCGGGACTTGCCGGCACCAGGCGCCATGCCATCGACCGGGAGCGCACCATCGACTTCATGGGCGAGGCGCTCCGCGTCTATTCCACGCCTTCGATGCTGCGGGATATCGAGCACACCTGCCGCGACGTCGTCCAGGAGCACCTCGCGGTCGGCGAGGATACGGTGGGCGTCAGGGTCGAGCTCGATCACCTCGGTGCGACGCTGCTGGGCTCCCGGGTGGAAGTCGCCGCGAGCGTGACCGGAGTCGAGGGTCCGCGGGTCGAGTTCGAGGTCGAGGTGCGGGACGAGCTTGGCGAGACGGTCGGGCGCGCGAAGCACACGCGTTTCGTAGTGGAGATCGAGCGCCAGCGCCAGCGGCTCGAACGCCTCGCGGAACGGATTCGAGGCGCGAGCGATGGGTGAGGCCCGCCCGATGGCGGGAACTTCCGGACGCCATCGACGCGTTCCGGCTCGAAGCCGTGCGCCGGCATCGAGCGCTGAGGGCGGGAAGGGGAACCGTTCCGAAAAGTCCTCGATTTCGAGGATACCCGGAACTGCGTTTCCGCCCCCATCATGCGGCCGGGTGCCGGGCCTTCGGCGGAGGACTCCCGAGTGAGCGGAAACGGTGGCGGCAAGGGTGCGGGAGAGACCTGGAAGCCGGTCTATTGCTACCAGTGCACCGCCGGCCCGGATCTCATGAAGGTCCAGGTCGAGGACGGGGTCGCGACGCGGGTCCGTTCCAACTTCGATGCGAGCGACCGCCACCCGGGCGGTGGACGGGTGTGCGTCAAGGCCTACGGGCTCATCCAGAAGACCTACAACCCGCACCGCATCCGCCAACCGATGAAGCGCACCAATCCGCGCAAGGGCCGCGGCGAGGCCCCGGGTTTCGTGCCGGTGAGCTGGGACGAGGCGCTGGGCAGCATCGCGGAGCGGATGCGGGCGATCCGGGCGAAGGGCCTCACCGACGAGTCCGGCTTCCCGCGCCTGGCGGTGAGCTTCGGAGGCGGGGGCACGCCCACCCAGTACATGGGCACGCTGCCCGCGTTCCTCTCCGCATGGGGCTCGATCGACATGGGTTTCGGGGCGGGGCAGGGCGTCAAGTGCTACCACAGCGAGCACCTGTACGGTGAGCTGTGGCACCGAGCATTCATCGTTGCCCCGGATACGCCGCGCTGCCGCTACATCATCAGTTGCGGCTACAACGGGGAGGCCTCGGCCGGGGTGGCGGGGGTCTGGCGCCAGGCCGAGGCGCGTTCGCGCGGGTTGAAGCGCGTCCAGGTGGAGCCGCATCTCTCCGTTACCGGGGCGGTATCGGCCGAGTGGGTCCCGATCCGGCCGAAGACCGATGCGGCGTTTCTCTATGGCCTGCTGCATCGAATCGTGCACGAGCGCGCCTGGCGTGAAGTGTGCGACGTCGAGTTCCTCGAAGACTCCACCAACGCCCCCTATCTCGTCGGTCCCAACGGGTACTACCTGCGCGACGAAGCGAGCCGGAAGCCCCTTGTGTGGGATCTCGACGGGCGACGGGCGGTCCCGTTCGACGAGATCGCAGAGCGGCGGCCGGCCCTCGACGGGGTCCGGCTCGCGGCGGGCGTGGAGGAGGGGCCGGACGGCGAGGAATGGTGGCACGAGGCGGCGGAGGCGCGTCCCGCATTCCAGCTCTTCCTCGACCACCTGCGCGACTGCACCCCGGAGTGGGCGGAAGGCGAGAGTGACGTCCCGGTCGGGACGGTGCGTCGCGTTGCCGACGAGTATCTTGCCCACGCCTGCGTCGGCGAGACCACCGAGATCGAAGGCCGCACACTGCCTCTTCGCCCGGTGGCCGTGCTGCTCGGCAAGGGAGTCAGCAACGGCTGGGGCGGCTATGCGTGCTGTTGGGCCCGGACCATGCTCGCGGTTCTGGTCGGGGCGCTCGAGGTGCCGGGTGGAACGCTGGGAACCGCGGTCAAGCTCAACCGTCCGGCGGACAGCCGGCACAAGAGCGTGCGGCCGATGCGCGACGGGTTCATGGACTACCCCTTCAACCCGACGACCCGCCAGGAATGGAGCCGCCACCCCGGCATCCGCAACGCGTTCCGGATGATGGTCCCGCTGGCCGCGAACTCCCCCTGGTCGCCCGCCCTCGGCCCGGCCCATCTGCCATGGCTGTTTCAGAAACAGGCGCCGAAAAATCTGCCCCGGCCGACCCGGCCCGAGATGTGGATCAACTATCGGACGAACCCCTCGATCTCGTCGCTGAACGCCCGGGAGGTCGCCGAACGGGTCGCCGAGTTTCCGTTCATCGTCTCGTTCGCCTACACCCTCGACGAAACCAACTACATGGCCGACTACCTGCTGCCCGAGGCGACCGACCTCGAGAGCCTCCAGCTCATGCGAATCGGAACGACCAAGTTCACCGAGCAGTTCTGGAACCATCGGGGGTGGGCAATCCGGCAGCCGGTGGTGGAGCCGGCGGGCGAAGCGCGGGACATGACCGAGATCGCGACCGAGCTGGCGCGCCGTACCGGACTGCTCGAGGCCTACAACGAGGCGATCAACCGGGGTGGCGCGGGGATGCGGCTCAAGGCGGAGGAGTTCGACTACTCGCTCGATCCGGCTACCGCGCACTCTTGCGAGGAGATATGGGATGCGGTGGCCCATGCCGCGAGCCACGATCTGACCGCGGGCGAGCAGGTGGTCGGGATCGACTGGTTCCGCGAGCACGGCTTCCTGCTCGAGAACTACTCCGAAATGGAATGGTTTCTGTACCCCACTCTCAAGGAGCGGGGACTGCGGTTCGAGCTTCCGTACCAGGAGCGGATCAAGCGCCACGGGGCGGAGCTCGCGAGTCGTCTCCACGAGATGGAGATCGAATGGTGGGACCGGCAGCTTGGCGAATACGAGCCGCTCCCCACCTACGAGCCGTTCCCCGAGATCTGGATCAACTATGCCCGGGAAGTGGGGCGCGACCCCGAGGAGTTCCCGTTCTGGGCGGTCACCTCGCGCAGCATGCAGTATTCCTGGGGGTCCAACGCCGGCTTGCCCCTCATCAACGAAGTGGCCGGGAACATGTCGGGGCACGGTGGCGTGCTCATCAACCGCGGCGCGGCGCGTGCGCTCGGCATCGCGGAAGGCGACCCGGTGATCATCGCGTCCGTGGTCGGCGAAACCCGGGGAAAAGCCATGCTCCGCGAGGGCGTTCGGCCCGATACGGTGGTGATGATCGGCCAGTTCGACCACTGGGCGACGCCCGTCGCGAAGGATCTCGGGTTCGCGAGCCTCAACTCGGTGACCCCCCTCGCGCTTTCCCTCACCGATTCGACAGGGAGCGTTGCGGACCTCGTCCGGGTCCAGGTTCGCCCGGCCGGGCCGGATGCAGCGTCGGAGCGCGACCGGCGATCCGGCCGGCGGGCGGCGGAGGCGAGGTGAGCACACCGAACTCCCCGGCGGGGCAGGGAACGCCCCGCTACGGCATGGTGGTGGACCTCAACCGGTGCGTCGGCTGCCAGACGTGCACCATCGCCTGCAAGCATCACAACGATACCCCCCCCGGGGTGCAGTGGCGGCGCGTCCTCGACGTCGAGCAGGGCGAGTACCCGAACGTCGAGCGGCTCTTCCTCGTGACCGGCTGCCAGCACTGCGCGGAGCCGCCCTGCGTCCCGGTCTGTCCGACCGGGGCCACCCGCCAGCGGGCCGACGGGCTCGTCACCATGGACTACGACACCTGCATCGGCTGCGGCTACTGCGCGGTGGCGTGCCCCTACCAGGCCCGGACCATCGCCCACGAGCGCGAGTGGTACTTCGGTGCTCCCACCCAGCAGGAGTCGCAGGTCTTTCACGAAGATCGGATGGGGGTCGCAACCAAGTGCACGTTCTGCGTGGACAAGGTCGACGACGCGGCGGAGACCGGTGCGGTCCCCGGCCTCGATCTCGAGCATACCCCGGCGTGCGCCTCGTCGTGCATCGCCCAGGCTCTCCATTTCGGCGACTTCGCCGACCCCGACAGCAACGTGTCGCGCCTCGCGGAGGAGAACGCGAGCTTCCAGATGCACGCGGAGCTCGGGACGGACCCCCAGATCCGCTACCTCTACGAGGTGCCCGTGACCACCCCGGGACGGGACCAGGAGGAGGCCGACGCAACCCGCGAGGATGATCCGAACGATCCGCTGGTGGGCGAGCGCCAGACCTTCTGGGATTTCCGCGCGGCCATGAACTTTATGCTCGGAGGCATGGGCAGCGGCCTCGCGGTGGCCGCGTTCCTGGTGTGGTCGCTCGGGTGGATGACGGAAACTGCGCTTGTCGGATTCTTCACCGCGGCCGCGATCGGAATGGGCATCGGGCTCCTCTCCGTGTTCGCCGAGATCGGCCGCAAGGTGCGCTTCCTCTACGTGCTCCTCCGGCCTCAGAGCTCCTGGATGACCCGCGAGACCTATGCAGTGGCCGTGTTCTATCCGGCGGTGGCCGCGGATCTCCTCTGGCCGTCCCCGGCCCTGCACGCGGTGATCGCAATCGCGGCCGCGGCATTTCTCTTCTGCCAGGGGAGAATCCTCCACGCCGGAAAGGGGATCGCGACGTGGCGGTCCGGGCTCGTGCCGTGGATGCTGATTGCATCCGGGCTCTACGAAGGGGTGGCTCTCGTCACCCTCGGGCTCATCCCGTTTTCGGTTGCGGCAGGGAACGACGGGCCGGGCGGTCTGGACCTCCTGGTCTTCCTCCCGGGCGCCGGTGCGCTGTTCGCCGTCATGAACGCGGCGCTCTGGAGCGCCTATCGGCGCCGGGCGGCGAGGGCGGGGGTGGGTTCGTTGTCGCGCCGCGATCTTGACTTGATTGCGGGCTGGATGCGCTGGATGGGCCATCTCGTTCCAGCCGTTCTCTTCGCCGGCGCCGCGGTCGCGTTTCTCGGTGGCTTTGCGGTCCTGGGGCTGGGAAGCGCACTGTTCGAAGGTACCGCGCCGCAGGAGTACCGGATCTTCTTCGAGGCGGGCAGCTTCGCAATCTTGTCGGGTGCCCCGCTCGCGATCATCGCCGCGACGGCGTGCGCGCTCGCGGGCGGGGCGCTCTGGAAGTACACGATCATCACCCGGGCATGCCACCAGCAGGGATTCGCCCTGCCGCGTCTTCCGCAGCGGGGCTCGGGTACCCGGGCCGCTCCGGCTCGCTTCGGCCTGACGTGACGCCCTCGAGCTTCGCTCCCTCCCATCGGCGGAACCCCTCTCCGTCTTGGATACGGAGCGCCGGCCGTCCGGCACGCACGTTCCACAGCGTCTAGCTTCGGATCCGACATGTCGAGCGATGTGTCTCCCCGCGTCGCCCTGTGCGGCATCAGCCTGGAGAGCAACGCCTTCTCACCGGTCGCCACCGAGGCCGACTTCCGCGCGCTGTGCTATCTCGCCGGCGACGAGATCCCGACCGCGGCCCGCGGCGAGGCATCGACCATCGCCATGGAGATGCATGGCTTCGTGAGCGCCATGGACGTGACCGGCCCGTGGCAGCCGGTGCCGCTGGTGTTCACTGCATCGCATCCGTGGGGTCCGGTGGAACAGGGTTTTTTCGACAGCGTGGTCGACGACATCGTCGCTCGCCTGCGAGCGTCCGGCGGGGTGGACGCGGTCTACGTGGCGAACCACGGCGCCATGGTCGCCACCGGCAGCGCCGATCCGGACGGCGACATGCTCTCGCGCCTGCGCGCGGCGGTCGGGCCCGAGGTGCCGATCGTGGCCACCCTCGATCTGCATGCAAACGTATCGGAAGCCATGGTGGAGGCGGCCGACGTGCTGGTCTCCTACCAGACCAACCCGCACGTCGACATGCTGGAGCGCGGCGAGGAAGCGGCGCACGTCCTGCGCGCGATCCTGGGCGGCGCCGCCGCGCCGCAGTCCGCATTCCTGCGCATGCCGATCGTGCCGCCTTCGGTCACCCTGTTGACACGCGAGGGGCCGTACGCGGACCTCATCGACTACGGCCAGCGGCGCAAGCGCGAACTGGCGGGCCAGATTCTCAACGTCTCGATTCTCGGCAACTTCGCCTTCTCCGATACCCCGTTCAACGGCATCGGCATCGTCGTCACCGGACGCACGTCGCTCGAGCCCGCGCAACGCCTGGCCCGCGAGATTGCCGAGCGCTGCTGGGCGGACCGGAGCCGGTTCCGCAAGACCCTCACCGCACTGGACGATGCGGTTCGTGCGGCGATCGAGAACGGATTGAATCCGCGCCGCCCGGCCCTCATCTTCTCCGACGCCGGTGACAACCCGGGCGGAGGAGGCGGCGGCGATACCGTCGAGCTGCTCCGGGCCCTGGTCGGGGCGCGTGCGCGAGGCGTGCTCTTCGGGTCGTTTCACGATCCGGCCCTCGTCGCCGACGCCCTGGCCGCGGGCGAAGGCGCCGCGATGACGGCCGTCTTCAACCGCAACCCGAAGACCGCGTTTGCCGAACGGCTGGAGGTGCCCGCCCGGGTCATCCAGCTCTGCGCCGAGCCGTTCGTGGGTCGGCTCGGCATCTATGCGGGACGAGAGGTCAGATGCCAGCCTTCGTGCGCACTGGAGATCGGGGGAGAGGGCGGCATTGTGGCAGTGGCGATCAGCAATCGCTATCAGACCGCCGATCCGATGTTCTTCGAGCACCTGGGGCTCGACATCGCCGCCGCGCGCACCGTGTGCGTGAAGTCGCGCGGGCACTTCCGGGCCGGGTTCATGCCGTGGTTCGGCCCCGAACGGGTGCTGGAAGTGGACACGGCGGGGCTGACCTCTCCGGTGCTGGAGCGGCTCGAGTGGAAGGGGTTGCCGCGTCCGGTCTATCCCCTGGACGAGGACGCCGACTGGGTACCGCCAAACTGGTCCGACGCCTGACGGACTACGCCGAGCTGGACGACCTGATGGCGGCCTCCTGACCCTCGGCCCAGCGGGGCCGGCCATTCTCGAGAACGCATTCCGGAGACGGCCTTGCGGCAAATGTCGCCACCGCCGTGCCCGAGGTCGTGTCCACGACACCGCGGCTGCGAGGTCTCCGGTAGAAAGGTTCTCGAGAGATGCCTCCGCAGCCAGGGTGAGACCCATGCGACGAAGACGCCGGAACCGAGAGCAGCGCCGGGCGGAATTGCTCGGAAATCGGACCGCCGAGTTTCGGTCCGGGCGAGAGTCCTCTCGCAGAGCACGGCCAAGAGAGGGTCGAACGACACGACCCAAGCTGGTGTCGGCCCAAGATCGAGAAGCAGCCCCTGGCCCGCACCTCCCCCATCGTGCCGAGGTCGATGGACCGAGCATGGCGGATCAGCCCGCTGCCCTCGGACCTCCAGCGTGATCCGGCGCGCGCCCCGACTCCCCTCGCCCGGCCCGTAGCGAGGGAAGGGAGCGGAGCGCGGAACCCGCGTTACATCGAAGAGGTACGGCCGTAGATGGAAAGCGCCATGGCCTCGAATTCCACGCCG
This sequence comes from Gammaproteobacteria bacterium, assembly GCA_965223775.1. GTDB lineage: Bacteria > Pseudomonadota > Gammaproteobacteria > HK1 > HK1 > JAJDXW01. Next base: position 2,856,174 of record OZ245021.1, read on the forward strand.
TCGCCGGTGATCTCGTCATACATGAAATCGTCGGGACGGGCGTTGGAACGCAATACCTTGCCCTCCGGGCCGCGCGGCAGCTCGCTGGTCGGGCCGAACTCCGCCTCCAGCCAAGCGTCCCCGGGCAGCACGTAGTCGGCGATCTGCGCGGTCGGCGACATGGAGTGTTCGCAGGCGACGATCAGATCCTGGTTCATCAGGGCGTCATGCACGCGGCGCTTATTGGCGTACGCCATCAGCGCGTTGTTCGCGATCGCGATGCACCGGGTTCGCGCCTCGCCGTGCAGCCAATCCAGGAACACGTTACCGTTGCGCCGGTACTCGTGCTCGGGCTTGCCGGTTCGATGTTCCAGCAGGACGTGGCAATCAAGGCCCGTGCGGGCCGCGGCGGCCTTTGCAGACCGGACCGAGATCGGGTCGCCGCGAGAAGACCCGGCCGAAAGCGGGGAGGGCGGGTTCGGACGGGAAGTCCGAGCGAGCGCGAGCGCACCTTTGAGCCCCGGCCACCGGAACGAACGGATTGGAAGTCTCCACCGCCCCCGGGCCTGACCGCAGCCGCGTCGCCGGGCGCCTCTGGGTGCTCGCGGCCGGGCTGTGCATGAGCCTCGGCGGGCCGATCATCCGGCTCGCCGACGATATCGGCGAGTGGCAATTCCTGTTCTATCGGTCTCTCGGCGCGGCCTTGCTGCTCCTCGCCTGGTTCGCGTTCACCGGCCGCCCGGTGCTGGCCCTCGTCCGCCGCGCGGGGGCGACCGGGCTCGTGTCCGGCCTCTGCCTCGCGGTCACGTTCACCGGCTACGTGTGGGGGGTCATGCATTCCACCGTCGCCAATGCGCTCTTCCTGCTGAGCGCGGCGCCCCTGTTCGCGGCGCTCCTCGGCTGGATGGTGCTGCGCGAGAGGGTGGCCCGCTCGATGTGGTTCGCCATTGCCGGGGTGGTCGCCGGGGTGGCGATCATGATCGGGGAGGGGCTCGCGGAGGCCGATCTGCTCGGTGATCTGGCCGCCCTCTCCGCGGCGGTGGGGTTTGCCGGCTTCTCGGTCGGGATCCGGCGCGGCCGGCATGTCGACATGTCCCCGACGATCCTCATCGGCGCCGCGATCACCGCTGCCGTGAGCGGCGCGATGGCGGTTGCCGGCGGCACCGGGCTCGCCGCCCCCGCCGCGGACGTGGGCCTCGCGACGGCCTATGGAATGCTCGTCATCGGGGCCGGCATCTTCCTCTTCACCCTGGGCTCGAAGAGCGTTCCCTCCGCCGAGCTGGTCCTGCTGTCGCTGACCGAGGTGGTGCTCGCCCCGGTATGGGTCTGGCTGGCGTTCGGGGAGGTCCCGAGCGTTCCCACCCTCGTCGGGGGCCTGATCCTCCTTGGCAGCATCTCGGGACAGGCCGTGGCCGGAATGCGGAGGTAGCCGAGGGGCGGTTTTCCGGTCAAGACTTCACCCCCTCATGTCAAGACGCCGGCGGAGCGATTGAGTCTATGATGAGGCGCGCCGAAGCCGTTCGCTCGTCCACGGTGGGCTGCGACGACTCGGCGGCTCGTTCCCGTCGGGCGCCGGCCGATGGCCGGCCGGCGGAAAGGGCCGGACGCGGCTCGACGAGACGAGGCAACGGCAGAAACCTTCAGGGGAGACGTACCATGTTCAAGAACCGTTTGAACCGGCGAAACTTCCTGCAGCGCACGGGTCTCTGGGCGGCCGCCGCCGCCACGGCCGGATCGCTGCCGGGGCTTGCGTACGCAGCCCGCGAGAAGGAGCTCAACATCTACTGCTGGGAAGGCTACAACTCCGACGACGTGCTCGACCCGTTCCGTCGCGAGTTCGATGCCAAGGTCCGGGCCGAAGGTCTCACCTCGGACCCCGATGCGGTCAATCGCCTGCGTGCCGGCGAGACCGCGGTGTGGGACCTCATCAACGTCAACAATCCCTGGGCTCGCGAGATGATGTACCCGGAGGGCCTGATCCGGCCGCTCCCGAGGGAGCGCTTCGAGCCGATGTTCGAGAAGATGATGCCGGCGTTTCATCCGCCGTACCGTTGGGCGATGGACAAGTCGGGCCAGGAGCTGCTCGGCATGACGCAGCGCTTCGGACCCTTCAACTTCGTGGTCAACACGGACAAGATCTCGCGCGCCATGGCCGAGGACGAGGGCTTCAACATCTTCCTGGACGCGGCCATGAACGGCCGGTACGGCGTCCTCACGTACGACAACTGGAACATCTACCACATGTGCGTCACCGCCGGGGTGCATCCGTTCAAGGCGCACTCCGCGGAGGAGATCGCCGCATTCACGGGTGCCTGCAGGAAGATCTTCAACGGCGCCAAGCTCCTGACGGACGACCTCGTCCAGATGAACCTCGCCCTCATCAACGGCGAGATCGACGCCTACTTCACGGGGGGCACGTACACCGCTTCGCCGGCGCGCTACGACGGCGCGACCCAGGTGCGCGGCATCACCCCGAAGTCGGGGCCGATGGACGGCAAGGGGGGCATTGTCTGGATCGAGCTGACCTCCGTGGTCAACAATCCGGATCCGTCGCCGCTCGCCGACGAGTTTCTGGCCTATGTCCAGCGGCCGGACATCTCGAAGCGCGTCGCCTTCGCCGAGGGCACCTATAATCCGGTGTCCCAGATGGGCGACGCCGCCGTCATGGCGCAGTTCGGCGCGGACGAGCTGAACGCCATCCAGTGGGACAGCCTGGAAGAGGAAATGGCGAATTCCGCCGATTACGACATCAATCCGGACTACGCGCAGATGTACGACATCTACTCCGCCGCGAAGCGGGAGCGCGAAGCGTAGGTCCGGACCGCGGCCGATGTCACAGGTTCCCGGATCCGGGAGGGTCGATGGAGGACAGCACGGAGCAATTCCTCGTATTGAGTGGACTCACCAAGCGTTTCGGCGACTTCACCGCCGTTCGCGACGTGGATCTCGAGATCCGCGAAGGCGAGTTCTTCACCCTCGTCGGGCCTTCCGGCTCGGGTAAGACCACCATGGTGCGCCTGCTGGTGGGCATGGACCGGCCCACCAGCGGGGACATCCGACTGAACGGGAAGTCTCTCAGGACGATCCCGGCGAACCGGCGGCCGACGTGCATCGTCTTCCAGAACCTTGCCCTGTTCCCGCACAAGAGCGTCGGCGAGAACATCGAGTTCCCCCTGAAGATCGCGCGGGTCGCTCCGGCGGCGCGCAGGGCGAGAGCGCTCGCGCTCCTCGAGCAGTTGCGTCTCCCGGCCGACTGCTACGACAAGGGCGTCAATCAGTGTTCCGGCGGGGAGCGGCAGCGGGTCGCGCTCGCCCGCGCGCTGGCGTTCGACCCGGAGATCCTGTTCTTCGACGAGCCGCTCTCGGCGATCGATTTCCGGCTGCGCAAGACACTCGAGAAGGAGCTCAAGGACATCCATCGGGAGACGGGAAAGACCTTCGTCTACATCACCCACTCTCTCGAGGAAGCCATGGTGATGTCCGACCGGATCGGCATCATGAAGGACGGGACGCTGGTCCAGATCGGGACCCCCGAGGAGATCTACAACCGGCCGGTCGACAAGTTCGTCGCCGAGTTCATGGGAGAGGTGAACACCCTGGAGGTGGAGCCGGCGGGGCCCAATCTGGTGCGGGTTGCGGGCGGCGGACCCGAGTTCGCGGTGCGCGAGGTGCCTTCGAGTTTCACCAGCGGATTCCTCATCATCCGGCCCGAAATGATGAAGCTCGGCCGGGAAGCCTCGGACGTGGCGAACCGGATTACCGGGACGCTCTTCAACGACTATGCGCTCGGCTCCCGAATCCAGTACCAGATCCGCACCGGCGACGACGGCCAGTGGCTGGTGGAGCGGCTCCAGGACGAATCGTTCGAGGGCGCCCTCGGGGATGAAGTCATGCTGGGCTGGCGCCCCGAGGACTCCATCCTGGTCAGCCGCTAGCCCGCACATGTCGCCGATCTTCGTAGCGAGGGCGCCGGCGAGGCTGCGAAGCGCGAAGCGATGGATCGGCGGCCGCAGCAGGAGATCGGTGACATATGCGGGCCACAGACGGGGGGATCGTGGCGCACCGTGACGACGAGGGGGGGTGGCTCCGGCGCCCGGGGGTGCTCTGCGCCGGGCCGGTATCGCTCTTCCTGCTCGTCGGGTTCGCCGGGCCGCTCGTCATCCTGCTCGGCTACAGCTTCATGCCGCCGCGGACCTTCTCCCTGCTCCAGGCCCCGACGCTCGCCAACTTCGTCTCCGTCGTCAGGGACAGCTACTACCTCTCGTTCTACTGGTCCCTGGTCCTCGCGGTCGTGGCCGTCGTCCTGCTCTACCTCGTCTGCTATCCCATCGCCTACGGCATGGCGAAGCTGTTCGGCCGGTGGGCGAACCTGGTGACCGCCCTGGTCGCCCTTCCGCTTCTCATCTCGGAGAACATCCGGCTGTTCGGCTGGGTGCTCATCCTGCTCAAGAACGGAATCCTCGACGGCACGCTCCAGCACCTGTTCGGCATCTCCGTGTCGGGTCTGCTCTACACGGTGCCGGCCATCGTGCTCGGGCTGGCCTACGTCTATCTGCCGTTCATGCTGTTCCCGCTGGTCATCGGCATCTCGATGGTGCCGGACAGCCTGAAGGAGGCCGCCTCCGACCTCGGCGCTTCGAGGTGGCAGGTATTCCGGGAGGTGGAGTTGCCTCTGTCGATGCCGGGGATCATGATCGGTGGCATTCTCACCTTCGTCCTCGCCCTCGGATCGCTCGCCGAGTCCAAGATCCTCGGTGGACAGGCGGTCGTCATGATTGCCGACGACATCGAGAGCGCGTTCACCTTCGCTCAGAACTGGCCAAAGGGAGCGGTGCTGTCGGTGCTCCTGATCGGCCTCTCCGGTCTCATCGTCTTCATGCTGTTCAACCGGATCGATCTCGACCGGATCATCGGACGGCGCTAGGGACCGACGCCCGTGCAACGAAGGGCAACGGTGGTGAAGACCCTGATCGGGCTCTGGACCGCGAGCGTCCTCGCGTTTCTGTACTTTCCCCTGGTCGCGGTGGTCCTGGCTTCGTTCTCCCGGCAGCGGTACTTCCGGTTTCCGATGGCGGGCTGGTCGACGAAATGGTACGAGAAGGCGAGCGAGTCCCTCTCGGTGCGCGACCTCGTGTGGACCTCGCTCACCGTTGCGGTGCTGGTGACCGTCCTCTCGGTCGTGCTTGCGTTCTTCGGCGCGCTCGCCTTCGCCCGCTATGACTGGAAGGGCCGCAAGCTGTACCAGCGCCTCGTCCTGCTGCCGATCTTCTTTCCCCAGGCGGTGCTCGGTCTCGCCCTCCTGTTGTGGTTCTCGGTTCTCGGAATCCAGACGAGCTGGCACACCGCCGTCTTCGCCCACATGGTCTGGATCGTCCCCATCGTGGTCCTCATCATGGCGATCCAGACCTACAGCTTCGACCCGGCCCTGGAAGAGGCCGCTTTCGATCTGGGGGCAAGCCGGTGGCAGGTGATGAGGGAGGTCACCATTCCCATCCTGTCGCCCGGCCTCATCTCGGGCGCCATCTTCGCGTTCCTGTTGTCCTGGAGCAATTTCCCGCTGTCGCTGTTCTCGACCGGGGCCGATCAGACCGTGCCCGAATGGCTCTATTCCAAGATGGTCTCGGGCTACACGCCGATGGTTCCGACCCTCGGGGCGCTCACCATGGCGGGCGCGGCGTTGCTGCTGCTGCTCGGCTGCCTGGTCTGGCTGCTCGGCCGCAGAGGGAAACGGCCCGGGCCGTAATCACCGTCAACCAAAGGAGGCTCATGATGCTGACATCCATTTCCGGACGTTCCGTGGTCGTCACCGGAGCGAGCAAGGGCATCGGGAAGGGCATCGCGCGCGTGTTCGCGAGCCGGGGTGCGAGGGTGCTCGTCGTGGCCCGCACCGCCGCGGACGCGGAGGCCGCGGCGGCGGAACTCGGCAACGGCGCCAGCGCCTTCTCCGCCGACGTGGGCGATTGGGAACAATGTCAGGCGATGGCCGCGGCCGCGGCCGAGCGCCACGGCGGGATCGACATCCTCTGTGCGAACGCCGGCGTCTTTCCCCAGACCGATATCGAGGACATGGACCCTTCCGAATGGGACCTGGTCATGGGCACCAATCTCAAGGGCAACTTCCTCAGCGTCAAGGCCTGCCTCGCGGAGCTCAAGAAAGCGGAACACGGGCGCGTCATCCTGACCTCCTCGATTACCGGTCCGGTGACCGGGTTCCCCGGCTGGTCCCACTACGGCGCATCCAAGTCCGGGCAGCTCGGCTTCATGCGCACCGCCTGCATCGAGCTTGCCCGGCACGGCATCACCATGAATGCGGTCCTCCCGGGCAACATCGTGACGGAGGGGCTGGAAGGTCTCGGCGAGGACTACCTCGATGCCATGGCGGCCTCCATCCCGCTCAAGAAGCTCGGCTCGGTCGAAGACATCGGATACGCCGCGCTGTTCCTCGCGTCGCAGGAGGCCGCCTACATCACGGGCCAGACGATCATCGTCGACGGTGGGCAGATTCTCCCCGAATCGCTCGAGGCGCTCGAATGAGGAGCCGTGGCCGGAGAGGCGCGGGCGACCTTCAGCCGCCGAGGAGTTGGCTGCGCACCGTTCTCGGGCTCTTTCCGGTCCAGCGCCGGACGGCCCGGGAGAATGCCGACAGCTCGGAATAGCCGAGCAGGAAGGCGATCTCCGAGAGCGGCAGATGCCGCTGCCGGAGATAGGCGAACGCGAGCTCGCGGCGCATCGCCTGCACCAGCCCCTTGTAGGTGAGGCCGAGGCGGGCGAGCTCGCGCTGGATACTGGCCGTCGAGAGCCGCAGGTCTTCGCCGATGCTCTCCAGGGGCGGCCAGCCCTCCGGCAGTCTCGTGCGGACCGCCATCCGTACCTGGTCGATGAGAGGCTCGCCGTCATCGGCCGGAGGCCCGAGGGCTTCGAGGCAGGCGTGCATCATCGCCATCATCTTCGGATCGCGGCGCGGCATGGAACGCTCGAGGACGTCCGGCCGGAACACGAGGGCGTTGGTCGGCTGCGAGAAGCACACCGGGGCGCCGAACGCGGCTTCGTGCTGATCGGCGTCGAGCGGCTTGGGGTGCTCGAAGTAGACCGCGTCGGGGGTCCATCCCCGCCCCAGACACTCGCGGAACATGTTGAGGAACATGCCGAGCGAGAGCTCCGCGTCCTGGCGCCGCTCCACGATGTCGGGGGCCCGGATCTGGTACTCGAGCGCCAGTCTCCCGTCGCCGTGAGACGCGAGGCGGAACAGCGAGTTCTGCTGGTGGCGGGGGAACGTCTCGACGATGTTCCCGAGCGCCGCTCCCAGGGTCGGCGAGGACACCGCGAGATAGCCCCAGAGCCCCAGGTCGTGGGGCCGGAACTGGTTGCCGAACCAGAGCCCGAAGTTCGCGTCGCCGGTCTGGCGCGCGGCCTCCTCGAAGAGCCGGCAGAAGCGGGCGAGCTTGATCTGCAGGGTGGGAGCGCCCGCCATGGACGGACACATCCCCGCATTGCCGAAGATGCTGTCGATGTCTCCGCCGCGGTGCTCGATCTGCTCGACGACGCCCGTCGCGGCGGCGGCGAGAACCACGGGCGTCGACGAGCCGGCGCCGGAAGGCTCCGTTGCGCCGGCCGGGGCCGCGAGCGGGAAGATGGGATCAAGGCCCGCCATCGCTCGCCCGAGCCCGCTTCCGGCGGCCTCCTGAACGCGGCAAGGGGTTTCGACGCACTGTCATGGCCTGCCCGCGCGTCTGCGTCCGCCCTCGCTCCGGCCGGCGAACGCCATCCGCACGCCCTCGTTTCACGAACGATTTTTTCGAATTAGCACACTGTCCATCCGGGATCAAGGGCGACGCCGCTTCACGCCGCACCTGCTTCGGTCCGACGGGAGGCCGGGACCGCGCTCGAGGTCCGCGCGAGAAGCGTCAGGCAGGGGAGGGGTCGGTCCGGTCCCCGCCGGCCGACGGGGCGCCGCCGGCGCGTCCCGGCGCGGAGGGAATCACCCGAAGCGCTTGAGGTAGTCCTCGCAGAGCGGCACCGTACCCTCGGTGTACTCGACGCCCATCGACCGGGCGAGCTCCGTTTCCGAATGGGACCCGATCCAGGCCACGAGAAGGAGGCGCCGCAACATCACGAACGTCGGGATCTCCTCCTCGTCGGCGCGGGGCAGGGCGATGACCTTGCGGTAGCCGCGAAGCCACGCCGCAACCAGATCCGGCACCTCGGGCTTGTGCTCGAAGAACGAGACGGTGGTCGCGCAGTCGTACATCAGCCAGCCGAAGCCGCAGTCGTCGAAATCGATCACCTTGGTGGCCGCGCCGTCGATCAGGAGATTGGCGAGCCGCATGTCGCCGTGGATCAGGTTGAACCGCTCCGGCGCGGTGCCGAAGCGATTGAGCCGGCGGGAGATGAGGTCGATGGTTCGCGAGAACACGGTTTCGATGTCCGGTGTCAGTCCCATGCCGCGCCTCCATGAGCCCCAGTGCGGGCGACTTCCGAGCGTGGTCTCGAAGTCCCACGTGAAGCGCTCGAAGCCGGCGGGCCTTCGCCAATGGCGGATATGGGTATGCATGCGGGCGGTGATCTCGCCCAGCACCTCGAACGGCCTGCGCAGATCCTGCTCCTCCTCGTCGGGCTCCTCGCCCTCTTCCCAGGCGAAGAGAACGACATGGCGCGGCTTGGGCACCGCTTCGCTGGAAACGAGCTGGATGAGCTCGCCGTCCGCTGCGGCGATCGGGGTCGGGGTCACGACCGCGCCGTCGTGGCGAAGCGCGGTGAGCCACGCGAGCTCCGAGCCGATTGCGTTGCGACTGTGATACCCCTCGCGATGCACGCGAAGGGCCCATTTCTCGTTCGTGGCCGGCGTCTCGACCCGATAGGTCGCGTTCTCCGAGACGTTGATGAGACGAGCCCCGGCGCCGGCGGGAAGGTCGTAGCGTTCGAGCGCCGCGCTCGCAAGGACCTGCAGCCGCCGGAGCTGCTCGACGTGCGGCAGAGCATCGAATCGTGACATCCCGCTCTCCTCCGGGTTGATCGTTCCGCCGGGCAGGCCGACTCCGGAACGTGGCTCCGGGCGCCCCAAGCGAGGCCCCGATGACGAATGAGCGTCTGACCGGGCCGGAACCGGGCTCGACGCCGGCGCCGCGTCATCCGAGGCAGTTATATAGGCGGGAGGGCACCGATTCGCTTGACCGCAAGCGCGCATGACTTGACCGTCCGGACTCGAGTGTTTCCGGTCCGCGTTCAGGACATCGGGCGGTCGGTGGTGTCAATTCCGGGGTTCCTGCGGTCAAGCGATCGCGATCCGGTACTGCTTCAATGTCATGCCATGTCTGGGCCGTTGGCGCGGGGTGGCGTGAGCCAGTCGAAGCTCGAATTCCTCGAAGCGTCGAAGTCCTTCTGGAATCCGGACAAGACGCAGTTCTGGCAGGACGCCGGTGTCGACCTGGTGATCGATCGCCGGGAAGGCTATTGCCTCTACGACCTCGACGGCGCACGCCTCATCGACGTCCATCTCAATGGCGGGACCTACAACCTCGGCCATCGCAATCCCGAGCTCATCGAAGTGCTGAACGCCGGCGCACGGCGCTTCGACATGGGCAACCATCACTTTCCCGCGCTCGCGCGCACCGCGCTCGCCGAAGCCCTCGCGGCGTGCACGCCGGACGGCCTGCAGTACACCATTTACGGCGCGGGCGGCGCGGAGGCGGTGGAGCTCGCGATCAAGTCGGCACGCAACGCGACCGGGAAGCGCAAGATCGTCTCCATCATCAAGGCGTATCACGGACATTCGGGTCTGTCCGTGAAGACCGGGGACGAGCGCTTCTCCAGGACATTTCTCTCCGAGGACACCCTGGGGGAATTCATCCAGGTACCGTTCAACGACCTCGATGCAATGGAGGACGCGCTCAAGGAAAGCGACGTCGCCGCCGTCATCATGGAGACCATTCCGGCCACCTACGGCTTCCCCATGCCGCAGGAAGGCTATCTGCCGGGAGTCAGGCAGCTTTGCGACCGCTACGATGCGCTCTACATCGCCGACGAGGTCCAGACCGGCCTCATGCGCACCGGCGAGCTGTGGGCCATCACGAAGTACGGGGTCACCCCGGACATCATGGTGATCGGCAAGGGGATCACGGGCGGCATGTATCCCATTTCGTGCTGCGTGGTGAGCGAACGCGCCGGGCAGTGGCTCAAGCAGGACGGATTCGCCCACATGTCGACGGCCGGCGGAGCGGAGCTCGGGTGCGTCGTCGCCCTCAAGGTACTCGAGATCACGCAGCGCCCCGAGGTCCGGTCGATGGTCCGCCACATCGCCGACTACATCCGCTCCGGCCTCGACGAGATCCGAGCCCTCTACCCGGACTTCTTCGCCGGCATCCGCCAGAACGGGGTGGTGATGGGGCTCGAGTTCGACCACCCCGAAGGCGCCAAACTGGTCATGCGCCGGCTCTACGAGAACGGCGTCTGGGCCATCTTCTCGACCCTCGATCCCCGGGTGCTGCAGTTCAAGCCGGGCATCCTGATGCCGCAGAGCCTCTCGGAAGACCTCCTGCGCCGCGTCGAGACGGCGATCGGCCTCGCGCGCGAGGACGTCCAGGGTTCGAGGTCGCGGCCGGCGGGTGGCGCGAAGCGGTGATGGACCCGCAGATCCGGCAGCTCATCGACATCAGCCACACCTCCGTGGCGATGCGGGCCCGCGCCGAGATGATCCTCGATCGGGCGCGCTGGGCCTCCCAGATCTATCAGCGCTACGACCGGGAGACGACCCTCGGCATTGCCGATGCGGCCGCCCGCGCGGCCCACGCGAAGGCCGGGGAGTATGCCGAATGGGCGGTCCGGGAGACGGGGTTCGGGGTCGCCGAGCACAAGCGCATCAAGAACGAGATGAGCAGCATGGCGCTGGTCGATCACTACCGGGACTGGAACTTCGTCGACCCGGACCGCGACGAGCGCGCCGGGGTCGTCCGGATCCCGAGGCCGGCCGGCGTCATCTTCGCCCTGGTGCCTTCCACCAACCCGATCGCCACCGTGTACTTCAAGGTGCTCTGCGCGTTGATGACGCGCAATGCCATCGTCATCAGCCCCCATCCCGCGGCCCGCGCCTGCTGCGTCGACGCGACGAAGAACCTCGCCGAGGCCGCGCGCGCGGCCGGCGCGCCGGACGGAGCGGTGCAGGTGCTCGAGGAGATCAGCCTGCCGCTGGTCGAGGAGTTCATGAAGTCCGACCGGACCGACGTCATCCTCGCGACGGGCGGGGTGCCGATGGTGCGGGCCGCCTACTCGTCGTCGAACCCCGCCATCGGGGTCGGGCCCGGCAATGCGCCGGTCTATGTCGACGCGTCCGCGGATCTCAAGAGCGCCGCCGGGCACGTCGTGGACAGCAAGTCGTTCGACAACTCGGTGCTGTGCACCAACGAGTCCGTCCTGATCACGGTGGAGGGCGTCGCGCCGGCTCTTCGGCGCGAGCTCTCCCGCGCGGGGGCGCACATCTGCAGCGAGGCCGAGACCGAAGCGCTCCGGCGCTATCTCTTCCACGATCGGGGCTTCAACGTCGAGGCGCTGGGGCGGGACGCCGCCTGGATCGCCGAGCAGGCGGGGTTCAAGGCTGCCGCGAGGACCCGCATCCTCGTCACCACGATCGAGCTCATCGGGGCCGGGGAAGACCTCTCGCGCGAGAAGCTGTGTCCGGTGCTGGGTTTCATCGAGGCGCGCGGGCACGACCAGGCGCTGATGCAGGCGCGTGCGCTCCTGCGCTACGCGGGCGCCGGCCATTCCGCGGCCATCCATTCCACGGACATCCAGTCGATCATGGACTTCTCGGCCGCGGTCGAGGTGTATCGGGTGGTGGTCAACGCACCGTGCAGCCAGGGTGCGGCCGGATTCGGGACCACCCTCGCGCCGACCTTCACGGTGGGGACCGGGTTCTTCGGCCGGTCCTCCATCGGCGAGAACATCGGCCCGCAGCATCTCGTCAACTGGACCCGGATCGCGTGGCGCGAGGACGATCAGGGCATCGCGGAGGGATCGGGCATCGGCAGGCTGAAGCACCCCGGTCCGTTGCCGAAGGCGCCTTCCGACGGGGTACCCGGCGAAGGCCGGCTTCACGCCCATCCGGCGCCGCCGGCGGCCGATTCTCTCGACCGCGACGCGCTCCGCGAGCAGATCCGCGAGATCATCGCGGCCGAATTGCGCGATCTGTCGAAACGATAGCCGTCCACGATCAAGCCACAGGATCGGAATCTTGAAACGCATGAACACTCTGCCGGCGTCGGTGCCGGTGCCGGCTCCGTCGAGTCAGGAATAATGGCCGAGCTTCGATCCTTCATCTTCATCGACCAGCTCCAGCCCCAGACGCTGAGCTACATGAGCACCTGGATGCGGGGCTCGCTGCCGCGCGCCGGCATGGCCGCGCAGATCATCGAAGTGGCCCCGGGGCTCGACATCGAGGCGCTCACCGACATCGCGGTGAAACACGCGGAGGTCCGCGCCGGGATCCTGGTGGTGGAGCGCCAGTTCGGCTACCTCGAGTTCCACTCCCGCGACACGTCGGCGGTCAAGGCGTCGGCGTCGGCGGTGCTCGAAACGCTGGGCGCCGTCGAGTCCGACGCGACGAGACCGGAGATCCTCGGCTCCAGGGTCATCACCAATGTCAGCCACCAGCATGCCTTTCTCATCAACCGCAACAAGCTGGGCTCGATGGTGATCGCGGGCGAGACGCTCTACACGCTCGAGGTGCAGCCGGCTTCGTACTCCGCCATCGCGGCGAACGCGGCCGAGAAAGCGGCCCGCATCAAGTTGATCGACTACCGGATGATCGGCGCCAACGGCCGCGTGTACCTGGCCGGAAGCGAAGCGGATATCCCCGATGCGCAGGACGCGGCCGAATCGGCCCTGCACGCGCTGGGCGCCGGAGACGGGTGAGGGCGATGACGGTCGATCCCGCGGTCGCGAAACTCATTCGCGAGGTGCTGGCCGAGGAGCTGGCGCGCCTCCGGGCGGGAAGGCGCGAGGAGTGGGTGCGGATCGCGGACGACGCCGATCTCGCCGCGTTCGCGAGGCAGGTGCTGGCCATGGGCGAGGACCGCGGCGCCCGCGACGCCTTCGAAAGCGGCGGCCTGGTCTTTCGCTTGGGTCAAGGCGCCGGTGACTCCGCGGGCTCAGCGGGTGCCGGCGGGGGACGAGTCCCCGGCGGCCGCGAAGACGCGGCCCCCGCCGCTTCGCCTCCGCGCACGGCGCCTGGGGGCGATCCCGAGGGCGGGGTGAAGACTCTCGATGGCGGCCTGCTGTCCGAACGGCAGGTTGCGAGCCTGCCCCGGGGGACGGCGAGAGTACGGCTTGGCCGGGACGTCAGAATGACGCCGCTCGCGCGCGATCGCCTGCGGCGGCGGGGCATCACGATCGAAAGGACGGAATCATGATCAGGGGACGGGTGATCGGACGCGTCTGGGCGACGAAACGGGTCGATTCCTTGCCACAGGGCGCACTGCTCGAAGTCGAGACGGAGAGCGGCGCTCGCGTCATCGCGTTCGACCCCCTGGGTTGCGGCGACGGCGAGGAGGTCCTGCTCACGCAAGGCTCGGTCGCGGCAGGCTTCTTCGAAGGCGTCAAGGCACCGGTGGATGCGCTCATCATCGGGTCGATCGACGAACGTACATGAACCGGACCGCGAGGGCCCCGGTGGTCCTCGGGGGCGGCGAACCTCAAGGCGAGCAAGGAGAATCAATATGGCCAACCAGGCATTGGGAATGATCGAGACCAAGGGCTTCGTTGCTGCCCTGGCCGCGGCGGACGCGATGGTCAAGGCGGCGAACGTGACCATCACCCAGCGCGAGGAAGTCGGTGACGGACTCGTCGCGGTGGTGATCTCGGGCGACGTGGGAGCGGTCAAGGCCGCGACGGAGGCCGGCGCGGAAACCGCAAACCAGGTCGGAGAGCTGGTCTCGGTCCACGTCATCCCGCGGCCTCATCAGGACCTCGGCAAGCACTTCATGGCGGCCGGCAAGTGAGAGGCTGGCCGGACCGGCGGGCGCCTCACCCCGGCACCGCCCGCTCCCGTACGGGGGGCGGCCGGCGGCCGGCCGGACCGGCAATGGCCGAGCGGCGGAGCGGCGGGTTCGAATGACCGAGCTTCGGGTCTATCTGTCCATCGAGGACCTCCAGCCCCAGTTCGCGGCGTACATGTCGACACCGGTCCGGGCGCGGGGGTATCCCCCGGTGCAGGGAGACAACAGCCTCATTCTCGAGGTCTCTCCCGCGCTGTCGATCCATCGTCTCGTCGACCTGGCTCTCAAGGCCGCGCCGGACATGGAGCCCGGGATCCTGTTCACGGAACGCCGGTTCGGTCTGCTCGAGCTCCATTCGAAGGACCTGGGCGAGGTCAACGGGGCAGGGGAGGCGATCCTCCGGGGCATCGGTGCGAAGGCGTCCGATCAGCTCGCGCCGTCGACGCTCTATACGGACGTCATCGAGGCGATCTCCGATCAGCACGCCATCATCCTGAACCGGATGCGCAACGCTTCGATGATCCTGCCCGGACAGTCTCTCCTGCTGTACGAGATGGCTCCCGCCCTGTTCGCCGCGGTTGCCGCCAACGAGGCGGAACGAGCCGCCCCGGAGGCGACGATCGTCGATATCGAGATGATGGGAGCCTCCGGCCGCATCTTCATGGCCGGCGAGACGGCGGCCCTGGACCGCGCCCGGGGCGCGATCGAGGCGACGCTCGGAAGCATCGAAGGGCGGGCGTCCTGACCGCTCGCCTTGTCGCGGGCGACGCGGAGCGGCGGTGCACCTCCACCGCGGCGCACGCTTTCGCTCAGGCTGGCTGCCGGCGCCCAGGCGGCGCCTCGGTTCTCGCACCGTCGTCGTTCTCCAGTAACCGGTATGACATTGCTGCCGCACCGCTGCATCACTTGGTCAAGGTGCACGACCGTTCCCGGATCCGCAAGGACGAGCAGCGTCTCGTAGACACGAACCCGTTGTAGGGCGGATGACCGCGAGTGGCTTGCGGCGAATAGAGCGAGGCGTCTATTCGCCTTTCCACGGGTCGATGACCTCAACGCCCGTCTCGAAGAAGTCCCGCACGTTCCGCGTCGCCACGCCCATGCCCCGCGAACGCGCGATGGCCGCGATCTGACAGTCCGACTGCGAGATCGGATGTCCGGCAGCGCGGCTGGCGGCGGCAATATCGGCGTAGGCACGCGCCGCACTGCTGTCGAACGGAAGAACCCGCCCGGCGAACAGACCCCCGAGCGTCCGCTCGGCGGCGTCCGCCAGACCCCGGCGGCGTGCACCCGCCGGCAGAATGGCGATGCCCGTGCGGACCTCCGCTTCCGTGACCGCCGTCACGAACAGCTCGCGCGGCGGCAGCTCGTCCATCCAGACAAGAACCTCCGCGCTCGGCGTGGCGCGCATCAGCTCGGACACCACGTTCGTGTCAAGTACGACCATGGCCGTCTCAGTCGAAGCTCGGCGGCTCGCGCATCGGACCGCGCGGCGGCAACTCCAGCTCGACTCCGCCGAAAGGTTTGAACAGTTCGTGAATCGCCGTCCCCAGACCCTTCTCCGGCACGGCTTCCCGTCCGACCGCCTCACGCAGGATCACCCGCACTTCCTCTTCCATTGAACGGTCATTGCCTGCCGCGCGCGTGCGAAGTCCGGTCTTCACGTCGTCGTCGAGATTGCGAATCGTGATGCTCGCCACTGCCGTTCCCTCCGTTCGTTCTTGACCGCACCCTACGCGGCGATTGCGATGCTATCAAGCAGCGGTGCGCGCTTCACTTCCGCCGGATCCAGTGCGCCCGGCCCGCGAACGATGCCCCGCACCGCCGGTTGCACGACGTGGAACACGAATGCGAAACGGTAACGAGTGCAGTGTTCCCGGCTGCGCAGGCGGTAACGGGTGAACGGGCAGACATTGGCGAAGGCGGCGGCGCGGGCGCGGACCTCGTTCCAAGACAGGCGCATCAGGCCGCGCCGCCCGCTCTGCGCCGCGCACTGGACAGCCTGCCGCTGGCCGGAAGCGGATGACCGGCGGCATGCGGGACAGCGCACCGTCCGGCAACGCTGGCGCGAGGCCCGATCATCCGTGCAGCGCACCCGCGCGCCGTTCGGCCGCGGCTCGGTCGCGGCGCGCCTGCGCAAGCTCATAGCTCGCCTGCATCCGCATCCAGTGCTCGGCGATGCCCCAGCCGATATCCTCAAGCGCCAGCGCCATGTTCGCCGACACCCCCGCCTTGCCGTTCAGAAGGCGCGACAGCGTTCCGCGCTCACAGCCGAGATGCGCCGCCGTCTCGGTCACGTTCCAGCCCAGATCGTCCATGCTTTCGCGGATGAGTTCGCCCAAGTGCGGCGGGTTCAGCATCGGGCCGACGCGATCGCCTGCAACATCGTTCATGGTCAGCACTCCCTCCGGTCAGTGACAGTCGATCAAGTCCACGTCCACGGCCTCGCCATCCTCGAAGCGGAACACCACGCGCCAGTTGCCGGAGACGCGAACGCTCCACTGGCCCGCGCGGTCGCCCTTCAGGGGATGCAGCCGGAAGCCGGGCGCATCGGCGCTGCCCGGATGCGTCGCCTCTTGCAGACGGAACAGGATGCGCCGCAGCCGTGGCGCGAGTCCGGCGGGCAGACGCGCGGCGTCGCCGCGCTCGTGCAGCGCCCGCAGTGCCTTGTGCCTGATCCTCATGATTCACTGTAGCGCGCCACGTTACACGCCGCAATCGTCCGCCCTGGCGTCACGACCGGCGGCAACTCTGCGGAGCGGGAACGTGTGCACGGCCCGACATTGCGCTGCGGGAACATGGCGAGAGAAAAGGAAGAGCGACCCCTTCGCTCTGGCGTACTCCCCGGGTCGAGGGTGGCTTGTTATGATTCGAAGTCAGGTCGGCACGCGAAGGAATTGCTCATGACCACGGAGACAGGAATGCACCCCCCGCGGCCGGCGGCCGGTATGGCTTCCGACGCCCCGCACCAGCCAGCTCCCACCTCGCTTGACACCCCGGCCGGTGAGGCGGCTCTCTCGCCCGATCCTCCCGGTTCGAACCCCGATGCCCCGGTGCGGGTCGAGGTCGAGATGCCGCGCGACCTCTATGACCGACTGACGGACCGGGACGACGCCCCCCGCAGCCGCTACGACATGAAGACCGGGCGTGCGGAATATGTCGCCGAGCCCGGGATGAGCCATGAAGGGCGGGCCGCGAGGGTCGCCCGTCTTCTCGGCTGCGTCGAAGACGCGCTGGACGATGCCGGGAATCCCGTCTTCTTCCTCATCGGAAGAGCGACCCGGCTCCTGAGCGACGACGGCGCGTTCGAGCCGGACGAAAGCCTCTTCATGGAGCCGGGGAACGCCCGCGCGGCTTCGCGGCTCGACGGTTACCTCGATACGCGCAAGGGTCATCCCGTGCCCGACCTGGTGGTCGAGATCGACCGGAGCGTCGATTCGAGCCACAAGCTCGAACCATACTTCCGGATGGGGGTGCGCGAGGCGTGGACCTGGAGCCCCGAGGGTGGTGCTCGCTTGTGGGTAGCCGACCCGGAGGCGCGTCAGGGGTTCCGAATGGACTCCCGGAGCCAGGTGCTGCCAAGTCTCCATCGGGACGAGCTCGACCGGCTGCTCACGAGCTACGCCTCCATCGAGCTGGTGCGCGAGATCCGTCGCCTCGCCCACCGGATTGCGCAAGCGCTGCTCGACCGCGCACGCGATACCTGACCTCCGCTCGGGTCTCCTCCGTCGCGACCGTCGCCGTCCTCGAGGCCAGCGTTCCGCTCCCGACCATCGGCGACGTACCAGACCATGCCGGCATCCCGCATCGTCGCTCGGCCCGAGCTGTTGACCGACCCGGGCATGAAGTTCACTCCAACGTTCGTCGGGACTCGATACGATGGCCGTCACCCCGAATCCGCTGCCTGATGCGGCCAAATCCTTGGCAGACGGAGAATCGCCCGCGGCAACCCGGCCGGGGAGGGGGCGAAGGCGGGCGGTGCACCTCCGCTGCGGCGGGGGCGACCCCCGGTCGGCTCGCCGCGGTTCTCGCCTACGCGGGCTGGGCGACCCGCGCCGGATCGCCGGCGTCGAGCGTCGTGACCCGGCGCATCTCCCGGCGGTGGACGGTATCTTCGAACGGGCGGGCGCGGTGCATGGTCGCGCGGTTGTCCCAGATCACGAAGTCGCCGGTCCGCCACGAGTGCCGGTACACGAGCTCCGGGCGGGTGGCGTGCTCCATGAGGTCGCGGAGAATCAGCCGCCCGTCCGGAACCGGGCGGCCGACAATTCTCGACGCATGGGAGGCGAGGTAGAGGGATCGGCGACCGTTCCGCGGATTGGTCAGCACGAGGGGATGGACGGCTCCGGTGAGGCGATCGTTCTCCTCCTTGGAGAACTCGAAACCGAGGGTCTGGCGCGAGTAGGCGATCGAGTGGTGCACCCGGAGCCCTTCGAGGCTCGCCTTCGTCGTTTCCGCAAGGGTGTCGTAGGCGGTGCGCATGTCCGCGAACTCGGTGTCCGCCGCGACCGGCGGAACCACCAGGGCGGCCAGCATGGAGTAGCGGCCCCGCGGGTCCTGGAAGGAGGCATCGGTGTGCCACAGGCGATTGGCAAGGCTGTAGAGGCGGCGCCGGGATTCGGATTCGAGGACCTCTCCGTCCGCGCCGACGTTCGATACGTCGGTGAGCGCCTCGTCGCCGAAACGGCTCTTCTGGAGCACGCTGCTGCCGGTCTTGCGGTGAAGCTCGCCGTCGAGGCGGGTGGCGAAGGCGAGCTGCTCCTCGTTCGACAGCTCCTGATTCCGGAACACGAGCACTGCGTACCGGTCCATCCCTTCCCGGATCGGTTCCAGCGCCTCCTCGTCGTGCGCCTCCCGGAGATCGATACCGCTCGCTTCGGCTACGAAGTGAGGATGCAGCTTCGCGAATTCGAGATCCATGTTCCGGCCCGCGGGAACGAAAGCCCGGCCGACAAGATAGCGCGCCCGTGCCCGCGCGGCCAGTCCCCGGGGGTCCGGCCCGCGGTCGGGCCCCGCGGGCGGCCGGGATGTAACCGGGTTTCAGCCGGGGTTCGCCGGCGGGCCGGTCTCGATGGGAAGGTCAGGATCGCGTGCCCATTCGCCCATCGACGCGTCGTACAGGGTGAGGTCGGGGTAGCCGAGCTGATGCAGCAGGAAAAGACCGACGGTTGCGGAGATCCCGCCTCCGCAGTAGGCGACGACATGCTTGTCCGGGGTGACGCCGGACGCCTCGTGCGCCCGCCGGGCTTCGTCCAGCGACACGAAGGTCCCGTCGGTCGGATCGAGAAGGCTCGCGGCGGGGACGCTGGCGCTTCCCGGGATGCGGCCGGGCCGGCCGTAACGGCTCGGCCCCGATCCGAGAAAGAACTCGGGGGCGAGCGCGTTCACCATCGTCGATGCGTCGTCATCGAGCCGGGCCAGCACGTGGTCGCTGTCCACGAAGAATCCCGGGCGCGGGCGCGCATCGAACCTGGCCGGGGGATAGCCGCCCGGCTCGGTGGAGACGGGGCGTCCTTCGGCGTGCCACTTCGCGAAGCCTCCGTCGAGCACCGCGGCCCCGTCGAATCCGAACCCCCGCAGCATCCACCACACCCGGGTTGCCCACATGATGCTGCCGCCCGAGTAGAGCACCACCCGGACCCCGTTCCCGATGCCGAGCCGTCCCATCGCCTCGGCGAAACGCTCCGGGGACGGGGCCATGAACCGGAGCCGGGTGTCGGGGTCCGATATCTCGCCCTGGATGTCGAGGAACACCGCCCCCGGGATGTGCCCCGCCTCGTACTCGGCGAGCCCCGGCGCCACCCGGTAGGGAGCGTCTTCGTCCGGCCCGGCCGGCATGAGCCATGTGGTGCAGTCCACGACCCGGAGATCGGGGTCCGCGAGCGCGGCTTCGAGCGCGTGGGTTTCGATGAGCGCGGCGGGTTCGCGCCATTGTCCGAGGTCGCTTCGCACTGGTTTCACCCTCTTCGTTTCGTCCCGAACCGTCGGATCGTACCAGCCGGCGGCGTTGCACGACGTTGCACGAGCCGTGCCGTGCGGGCCTGCGAGGCGGTTACGCACCGGGCCATCGAGCGGGACGTGTTCGCGATGCCCTTCCATCGGCTCGACGGGGAGCCCTTCCGGGGCCAGGATTGGCTCGAGTTCCTGGAACGGGCGCTTCTCGCCGGGTCCTGAGCGCAGCCGGCGGCCCGGGCGGGCCGTCCGTCCGAACGGGGACCGTCGACCGCCGCCCGGCGGCGGTCCGGTCCCATGCGCCGGATCAGACCGCCCCCGCCGCCTGCAGGCGCTCCACGTCCTCGGAGGCATAGCCGAGATCGCCCAGGATCTCGGCCGTGTGCTCGCCGAGGAGCGGCGCGCGCGAGCGAATCGTCCCCGGCGTACCCGAGAGCCTGACCGGGGTGGTCACGAGGGGGACCGCTCCGGGAGCGCCCGGATACTCCGTCTCCTGCAGGAAGCCCGCCTGCCGGACGTGGGCGTCGTCCAGGGTCTGCTGCGGGGTATGGACCGGCCCCGCGGGAACGCGCGCCGCTTCCAGCTCGGCGAGCGCCTGCTCGGTGGTCCGTTCCGCGCACCACTCGGACATCCGGGAGCTGAACAGCTCGCCGTGCTCGCCGCGCGAGTCGTCCGTCCGGAAGCGCTCGTCTTCCAGCCAGTGCGCCTCGCCGATGAGCTTCGCCCAGCGGCGGTACATCGGCTCTCCAACCACCAGGATCATGACGTGGCCGTCCCGGGTGGCGAACACGTCCGACGGGGCGTTGAGCTGCCCGCGGTTGGCGGTGGCCTCCCGGTTCGGGGCGAGCACCGCCTGCTCGATGAGAAACGGGCTCGCGGCGGTGAGGGCGGTCCCGAGCAGGGCGCCCTGCACCTCCTGGCCGCGGCCGGTCTGCCGGCGGGCGAGGAGGGCGATGACCGCCCCGAGGGCGCAGAGGGCGGCGGTGCTGAAGTCGACCCACGGGGCGTAGGAGCGGATGGGCTCGTCCGGATGGCCGGAGAGGTGCATGTTGCCGCACATCGCCTGCGCGAGGCCGTCGAACCCGAGCTTGCGCCCGTAGGGCCCGGCGGTGCCGAAGCAGGTGTTCGAGACGAGGATGACGTCCGGCCGGATCTCGGCGAGGGACGCGTAGTCGAGCCCGAGCTGCTCGAGCGCCCGCTGCGGCATGTTGGCCACCACGATGTCGGCCGTCGCCACCAGCCGGCGCTGGACCTCGCGCCCTTCCTCCGTCGTCGGATCGAGGGTCAGGCACATCTTGTTGCGGTTGACCTGAAGATAGCTGACGCCGCTCGCGTCCTCTTCGCTCACCCGGTTGATGAAGCGGTCCTCGCCGCCCCCGACCTTCTCCACCCGGATGACCTCCGCCCCGAAATCGCCGAGCAGCGCGGCGCACCACGGCCCCGCGATATAGCGTCCGAAATCGAGGACCCGTATCCCTTCCAGCACTCCCGGCATCGTCTCCCCCTTCCGTACTCGGCTCCATGATCGCGGGCGGTGGGGGCCGCCCGGGCGGGCGCCGGATCCATCGATCCGGTCCCGGACCCTGAAGCCCCATTCGACGCGGCCCGTTCACGCGGTGGGCGATATTGCCAGATTATCCGCCCGGGTGCCGGGGCCGGGTCCGGGCGCCCCGTCGGGGCCGGTGCAAGCGCCCGTCGCTCTCGAGCGGGCGCGCGGCTCCTCTCGACACGGTCTCGCGTTCGCTATCTCTCCTCGCCGCGCGGCGCCTTGCCGCGGCCGCCGAACAGGTTGAGGTGGTTGCCGAAGAAGATGATCACCGCCCCCAACAGCACGAAGGGATCCATCGCCTCCTGATAGAGGAGGTACCCGGCGAGAACGGCGAGGGGGAGGCGGACGAAGTCGATGGGTGCGACGACCCCGGCGTCGGCGTGCGCAAACGCCCGGGCGAAGCAGTAGTGGGTCGAGAACCCGGTGATTCCCGCAACGAGCATCCATGGCCAGAGGGAGGGCGATGGAGTGGTCCAGTCGGGGAGTGCGAGCACGAACCCGATGGGAAGCTGAATGAGGTTCATCCAGAACAGAATGGTGATCGGGTGCTCGCTGGTGGTCATGGAACGGGTGATGACGAAGGTGAGCGCGAAGCCGGCCGCGGAGTACAGCACCGCGAACGCGGCCGGGTCCACGATCGCGGCTCCAGGCCTGAGGATGACGAGGACTCCCGCGAAACCGAGGAGGATCCCGCAGATCCGCCGGCCGGTGAGATGTTCTCGAAGGAGCAGGGCAGCGAGCACCGCGGTCCACACCGGCGCGGTGAACTCGAGGGCGATGACCTCGCCGAGGGGGAGTCGCATCAGGCCGTAGAACCAGGCTGCCTGGGCGGAGAAGTGCACCGTGTTGCGAAGCAGGTGACCGCGCACGCGGCTGGTCCGCCACCGGTTCTCGCGCGTGAACGCCATCCACGGGACGAGGAGGACGAGGCAGAATGCATTGCGGATGAATACGACCTCGAACACGGACAGCTCCCGGGTGAGCTCGCGTCCGGCGAGGGCGATCCCGATGAGCGAGACCACCGCGCCCATCATCCAGAGGGCGGCCAGGGTGACGGATTGGGGCGGTCGAATCGTGGGCATCGAGGGGCTCTGAATCGGCGCACGCCCGAGGGCGCCGCGGCGGCGGAAGGATAACGGGTGGAGGGTTTCGGCGGCTCGCGTTTTGACCGGAACCCCGCGGCAAAGATAGAGTGAAGCCGCAAACACACGACGATCGGGAGGAAGACATGGAACCGAAGACCGACTGGCGCTTCAATATCGACAGCGAGGCCGATGCGAGCTGGACGGAGGGCCTTCGCAATATCTTCGACTACCGGAACCTCGGCATGGAGGAGGCCACGAACGGCGACTACATCGCCCAGGTCATCCGCGCGAACGGAAAGCGGCAGGAAGACGAGGTGCAGCACTGGCACCTGCACGAGTGCACCTTCCAGTTCGTCTACGTGCTGAACGGCTGGGCCCGGTTCGAGTACGAGGGCGAGGGGGTGAGGACCCTCCGCAAGGGCGACTGCATCAACCAGCGGCCCATGATCAAGCACCGCGAAATCGAGTACTCCGACGACTACGAGGTGCTGGAGATCGTGGCCCCCGCCGACTTCAAGACCGTCATCGTCGACCCGCCGGCGAGCGCCGCACTCGGCGAGAGCACGGCTGAAGCCGCGGATTGAGTTTCGCCGCCGGCGGATCGCATTCGCGCCTCTGCGGACCTCGGGTTCCGATGGAGGCGATCGAAGCGGGCCGCACGCCGCTTGGTGCACCGGCACGAGCTCGCGCCCGGGGGCACGTGCCGCGTGGCGCGGTCCCCCCGTTTTCGGATCGAGTTCTGAAGATCGCGGCGCGAGACGGCCGCGTGCGGTGCGAAAGGAACAGGGAATGACGGTCGAACGCGCAGAGGTCGCCCCCGGTCGCTATCGGGAACGGTATGGCCGGAGCTACGAGGACTTCACGGTCGGAGACGTGTACGAGCACCGGCCCGGGCGCACCATCACCGAATCCGACAATACCTGGTTCACGCTGCTGACGATGAACCAGCACCCGCTCCACTTCGATCGCGCCTACGCGGCGAAGAGCGAGTTCGGACGGCCCATCGTCAATAGCTGCCTCACCCTGTCCATCGTCACCGGCATGAGCGTGAGCGACGTGAGCCAGCGCGCGATCGGCAACCTCGGCTGGGACAAGGTGCGGCTCACGGCTCCGGTCTTCGTGGGAGATACGGTGTACGCGGAGACCGAGGTGCTCGCCAAGCGGGAGTCGAAGTCGCGGCCGAGCCAGGGCATCGTGACCGTGAGGACTGCCGGCCGCAAGGACGACGGCACCGAGTTCCTGGCGTTCGAACGCACCGTCCTGGTCCCGAAGCGGGGGGCCGGCGTCGCGGACGAGTGATCAAGTCATGACCGGGTTGATATTCTTGGTCGGACCGCTATTGGCGCTGGTGTTGACGCTGCTCACGGTGCTGCTTGCCGGGCGGGTGGTGCGGATGGTCGGTGGCGACCCGCTCCGGACCGTCCACACGGCCCGCGCGATTGTTCCCGGTCCGTGGAGGCGGTGGAAAACGACCACGATAGCGGGCGCGTCCGCAATCTTGGTGGCGGCGACGATGTGGAGCCTCCTGCCTGCCGCAAGGGACGCGCTTTCCTGGCGAGGTTTCTTGGCGTCGAATGAGGGCAGAGACGCGAAGAGCTGGTGTTCCTTGATGGCTTCGATGAGCGCCCATGCGCCGTCGCTCCTCGGCAAGCCTTCGAAGCGCACGGTGGAACGGGTGGAACGCGAGTGTCTGGATGCAAAATGGCGGGACTGGTGCCGGCAATGACCACTTTGCCCGCGACTGCCAGCGATCCAGATTCGGAATCGCGTCGGTCGGTTGGTCAATTGGGGAAAGAGTCTGGTGGAACGACCTAACGAACGGATCGCCTACTTCAACGGGGACTTCGTTCCCGAGAGCCATGTCCTGATCCCCTTCCGCGACCGCGGATTTCGTCACGGCGACGGGGTGTTCGACACCGCCCGCACCGTCGGGGGGGAGATCTTCCGGCTGGCCGAGCACATCGAGCGGCTCTACCGATCGCTCCGCTACCTTCGCATCGAGCCGCCGGAGAGCCCGGACGAGATGCGCGAGGCGACGGAGGAGGTCGTCCGGCGGAACCTCTCCCGGCTCCCCGAGGGCGAGGACTACTGGGTGTTCCAGAACGTCTCGCGCGGCCCGGACTGGGTGGGCGACGAGCCGAACCTGCGCCGGGGGCCAACGGTGGTGGTGCACGTCATGCCGCTCCCGCTCCGGGAGCGGGCGACCCTCTTCCGCGACGGCATCGAGCTCATGACCTCCTCGTTCCGCCGCATCGCTCCCGACGCGCAGAGCCCGCGCGCGAAGATGAGCAGCTACATCAACCTCATCCTCGCCGACATGGAAGTGAAGGCGAGCAACCCGAAGGCGTGGGCGACCATGCTCGACGTGGACGGGCGGCTGAACGAAGGCACCGGCCAGAACCTGTTTCTCGTGCGCGACGGCGAGCTGCTGACGCCGCGCGGCGCGATGGTCCTTCAGGGGGTGAGTCGCGGGGTGGTGCTGGATGCTGCGGAACGGCTCGGCATCCCCGCCCGCGAAGCGGACCTCGACCTCTACGACGCCTACACCTCGGACGAGGCGTTCCTCTCCTCGACGAGCCTTTGCCTCTGCCCGGTGCGGAGCATCGATCACCGCCCGCTGGCGGAGGAGGCGATCCCGGGACCGGTCACGAGGCGGCTGATGGACGCCTACAAGGAGGTGCTGGGCGGTTTCGACTTCGAGGCGCAGTACCTGCGTATGATTGAGTAGAAAGCGTGCGGATCTCCGATGAGCGCAGTTGCCGACGCAACTCCCATGATCGAGCAGGGAAGCCCGGATTTCCGCGAACCGCGGATACCGGCGCAAGTTGCAAGATTGAACAGGAGGCGTTCGGATCTCCGATGAGCGCACGCATCGACGCGCCTCGCGTGATCGAGTAGGGGGCGTCTGGATCTCCGATGAGCGCGGCAGCCGACGCGGCTCGTATGATCGACACGAGGCGGGAAGGTCCGGATCCGGCAGGATGAGACAACCGGCCACGGTTTGCGCGAGCCGGCCGGCGGCACCCGGGAGTCTCGCGGCGTAACAGGGGAGTGCAATGAGCAGTGCGGCAGTAGTTGCTTCTGAAATTCAGCCGGTTGCGAAAAATATCGCATCTGAATTATCCGAATTTGCAAGCGGACTGCGTTACGACGACATCCCCGGCGAGGTCCGGATCCGGGCCCGCCATCTCATTCTCGACGCGGTCGGCATCGCGCTCGCGTCGCACGACTTCGATTTCGCCCGTCCGTCGCTCGCCGGCATCGAATCCCTCTCCGGCGCCGGCGCCGCGGGCGCGGCAGAGGGTGAGGCGACGGTCATCGGCCATCCGCGCCGGCTCCCCCTTCGCGACGCGGCGATGGCGAACGGGCTGCTCGTCCACGGTCTCGACTACGACGATACCCACGTGCCGGGCATCATCCACGCGACCGCGAGCGCGTTCCCCTGCACCCTTGCGCTCGGCGAGCGCCTCGGCGCGTCCGGCGAGGAGGTGGTCGCGGCCTATGTGGTCGCGGTGGAGGCGGGGGCTCGCATCGCCTCGGTGCCGCGGGGCGGCTTCCACCGTCAGGGCTTCCACCCTACCGGCCTCGTAGGGGCGTTCGGCTGCGCCCTCGGGGCCGGCCGCCTCCTCGGGCTCGATCCGCGGCAGCTCGTCATGGCGCAGGGGATCGCCCTCAGCACCGCGTCGGGGAGCATGGAGTTCCTGGAGGACGGAGCCTGGACCAAGCGCCTCCACCCTGGCTGGGCGGCAGTGGCGGGCCTCACCTGCGCCTACCTCGCGAGCGAGGGCTTCGTTGCGCCGAGTCTGCCCTACGAAGGGCGTTTCGGGCTCTATCGGAGCCACCTCGGCACGCACGTGGACGCCGACTGCGACTACTCGCTCGCGACGGACGGCCTCGGCACGACGTGGGAACTCCGGCGGGTCGCGGTCAAGCCGTTTCCCGCCTGCCATTTCCTTCATGGCTGCGCGGATGCGGCCATCGCGATCGCGCACACCCACGATCTCCACCCGGACGAGGTGGAGGAAGTGATTGCCCTGGTGCCGGAGGAGACCATCGCGACCATCTGCGAGCCGGCCGCCAACAAGGTGCGTCCCACGAGCGACTACGACGCGAAGTTCAGCGTGCAGTACGCGGTTGCCGCGAGCCTCTCGCGCCGCGCCTTCGGCCTCGCCGAGCTCGACGAGAGCGCCCGCGCGGATGGCGGTATCCTGGAGCTCGCGAAGCGGGTACGGTACCGGGCGGACCCGGCCTCCGCCTTTCCCCGCGCTTTTTCCGGCGAGGTGGTGGTCCGCACCCGCGACGGGCGCGAGCTCCGCCACCGCGAGGAGATCAACCGGGGGGCGGACGAACGGCCGCTCACCAACGGCGAGATCGCGGAGAAGTTCATGGAGAACGCCCGCCTTACCGTGGACGGACCGAAGGCAATCGCGATTCGGCAGGCGGTGCTCGATCTCGATCGGTACGACGACGTCCGCGCGCTCGCGGACGTGCTCGGCGGCTGACGGCGGGAAGCCGGGCACCGGCGATCGGGATCGGGGTCCGGGCCGGCAAACCACCGGACGGTCCCCACCCGCGCGGGCAGGATGCCCGCGCTCCCGGGAGGCCCGAGCCGGCGTACCGGTGGACGGGCCCCGCCGGGCGGACGAAACATCGAAGGGACGAACGAGACAGCGAGGCAGGAAGGTGGCAGCGGACATTTCCCACGCGTCGGCCGCACAGCGGGCCGAAGAAGAGAACATCATCCTCGACGCGATCGAGAAGTTCCTGGAGAAGGAGGTCGCCCCGTACGCGCACGACCTCGAGAAGGACGACATCTATCCCGAGGACATCGTGGAGGGGATGAAGGAGCTCGGCCTCTTCGGCGCGGTCATCCCCGAGGAATACGGCGGCCTCGGACTCGGGGCGGTCACCTATGCCCGCATCGTGGAGCGGATGTCCCGGGTGTGGATGTCGATCACCGGGATCTACAACTCCCACCTCATCATGGCCTTGGCCCTGGTGCGCCACGGCACCGAGGCGCAGAAGCGCGAGTGGCTGCCGAAGTTCGCGACCGGCGAGGTCCGGGGCGGACTCGCCCTCACCGAGCCCGACGGGGGGACCGATCTCCAGTCCGCGGTCCGGACCACCGCGCGCCGCAACGGGGCGGGCTACGTCATCAACGGCACCAAGACCTGGATTTCGAACGGGATCCACGGCCAGTGCTTCGCCCTCCTGGTGAAGACCGATCCGGATGCCGTGCCTCGCCATCGCGGCATGAGCCTCTTTCTCGCGGAGAAGGGGGAGGGCTTCACGGTGAGCCGCAAGCTCGAGAAGCTGGGCTACAAGGGGATCGACAGCGCGGAGCTCGTCTTCGAGGACTACTTCGTGCCGGAGGGCCGGCTCATCGGCGGCGAGGAGGGGCGGGGGCTCCAGCACGCTCTCGGAGGGCTCGAGCTCGGGCGCATCAACGTCGCCGCGCGCGGGGTCGGGGTAGCACAGGCGTCGCTCGACGAAGCAGTGCGTTACGCGCAGATTCGCAAGTCGTTCGGAAAGCCCATCTGCGAGCACCAGGCGATCCAGATCAAGCTCGCCGACATGGCGACCCAGGTCGAGTCCGCCCGCCTCCTCGTCGAACGGGCGGCGGCCGCGTTCGACCGTGGCGAGCGCTGCGACATGGAGGCGGGAATGGCGAAGCTCGCCGGCAGCGAGGCCGCCCTCTTCTGCTCCCTGGAAGCGATGCGGGTGCACGGCGGCTACGGCTACTCGAAGGAGTTCAACGTCGAGCGCTTCTATCGGGATGCGCCGCTCCTCGCGATCGGAGAAGGCACGAACGAGCTCCAGCGCATCCTCATCGCCCGCCAGCTCATCGCCCGCAACCCGATCTGAGCGCGCCGGCGGGAGAGGGAACGTTGCTCCCGCTCGCAGGACTCCGGGTCCTCGCCGTCGAGCAGTACGGGGCGGGTCCGTTCGGCTCGACCTATCTCGCCGACCTCGGCGCGGACGTCATCAAGATCGAAAACCCGGGAGAGGACGGCGAGCTCGGACGGCGGGTCGGTCCGTTCTTCCTCGGCCCCGGCGACAGCCACTTCTACCAGTGCTTCAACCGCAACAAGCGGAGCGTGAAGCTCGATCTCAAGTCTCCGGCCGGCCAGCAGGTTCTGCGGGACCTGGCCGCGACTTGCGAGGCGGTGTTCGGGAATCTTCGCGGCGACCAGCCCGAAGCGCTCGGCCTCACCTACCGCCACCTCCGGGACCGGAACCCGGCCATCGTCTGCGTCCATCTCTCGGCCTACGGGCGGTCTGGAGAACGCGCGGCCTGGCCGGGGTTCGACTTCCTCATGCAGGCCGAGGCCGGCCATCTCCACCTCACCGGCGCCCCGGACGGTCCGCCGGAGCGCTACGGGATCTCGGTGGTGGACTACATGACCGGGCTCACCGCCGCGTTCGCGCTCGTGACCGGGGTGCTGGAGGCGCGCGCGAGCGGGGTGGGGCGCGACTACGACGTGAGCCTGCTCGACGTGGCTCGCTACAACCTCGGGTACCAGGCCGCGTGGTATCTCAACGAGGGATTCGTCCCCTCCCGGCTCCCGCGCTCCGCCCACGCCTCGATGGTGCCGTGCCAGCTCTACCGCACCCGCGACGGCTGGATCTTCATCATGTGCAACAAGGAGAAGTTCTGGGGCAAGCTCACGGCCGCCGTGGGGCGGCCGGAGTGGGAGCGCGATCCCCGCTTTGCGACGTTCGCGGCCCGCCTCGAGCACCGCGATCTCATCACCGGGATGCTCGACGAGGTGCTGTCCGAGCACCCAACCGCGACCTGGCTCGACCGGTTCGCGGGCTCGGTCCCCGCCGCCCCGGTGAACGAGGTAGGCGCGGCGCTCGAGGAGGCACGGGCGGACGGGCGGGTCCTTGCCGTCGACCATCCGGTACGCGAGGGGTTCGAGATGATGGCGAACCCCGTCCTGGTCGAAGGCGAGAAGCATCCGGCCCGGCCCGCTCCCGCCCTCGGAGCCGACTCGCAGGCCGTCCTCGCCGAGATCGGCTACGACGAGGCCCGCATCGCGCGCCTTCGCGGCGAAGGCGTCATCTGAGCCGGCTCCGGATCCGCCGCGCGCCGCCGCCGCACTAGCCCGGAAATCTCACCATCTTTCGTCGCGAGGGCGCGGAGATGCCGCTGTGACAAGGCGCACGGACCGAAAGAGCGCGTACGCGCTGGCGAAGGCGTAGCCGACACTAGCGCGTTCGCGCTGTCGAAGCGGCTTGAGGGAGTACGCCTTGTCACCGCGAGCAGATCCGCGTCCGCAGCAGAAAGTTGGTGAGATTTCCGGGCTAGGATGCCCGACATGGGTTTCGCCGGCGCCGGCCCGCAACCCTCTTCAGGCGAGTGATTTGACGAGGAGGCTGCGCAACGGTACGAGACGGTGTCAGGGCGCGGCGCGGGGCGCCATGCCGGCGCCGCGCGACAAGGCCCCGGCGCCGCGGACATTCGACGGCGCGGCTTGTCCGGCGTCCCCGGCCGCCGGCGGATGAGGCACTCGGACAATGAGCAGGATGAACGACGGGACTGACGATCGGTTCACCCTCTACGATCTCAAGGTCGAGGTCGTCGCGACCGGCCGGCCGATGGTCTGCGATCACCGGGAGGGAGAGCACTTTCTGGTGATCGGCGAGAAGATCGTGTTTCCGGAAAGCGGGAGGCGGAGCTTCCCCCTGTACCCGCTCGCGGCGTTGCTCCCTCTGCTTCCCGCGAAGCAGCGCACCACCGCGGCCAGCGACTGGATGACCACCGATGCGGAGGTGGCCTGCCCCGATCCGCACTGCGGCGCCCGGTTCCGCATCACCCGCATCGGGCGGCGCTCCTTCCGCCATGCCGAGACCTCGGCCGTGCCCCAGCCGCCCGAGGACGGCGGAACGCCGTGACGGCGCGAAGCGGGGAGGGCGCAGTCGAGACGGTCGCGCTCCGGCCCGGATACCGCATTTCGCGCCTCATCAAGGGGGGCTGGCAGCTCGCGGGCGATCACGGTCCGGTGGAGCCCGAGCGGGCGGTGGCCGACATGGCCGCGTTCGTCGACGCCGGGGTCTTCACTTTCGACTGCGCCGACATCTATACCGGCGTCGAGGAGATGATCGGCGCCTTCCTCACCCGGCTTGCGGCCGCGCGCGGCGCTGCGGCCGCCGCGCAAGTCAGGGTCCACACCAAGTACGTGCCCGATCTCGCGGCGCTCGACCGGGTCGACCGGGCCGCGGTCGCGAAGGTGATCGATCGTTCGCTCGCGCGCCTCGGCCGCGATCGGCTGGACCTCGTGCAGTTCCATTGGTGGGACCACGCGGCGCCCGGCGCGGCGGCATGCGCGGGGCACCTGGCCGCGCTCCAGGCGGAGGGGAAGATCGATCGCATCGGGGTCACGAACTTCGACCACCGCCACCTCGCCGAGATCACCGCGGCCGGCGTCGACGTGGTCTCCGCGCAGGTGCAGTACTCGCTGCTCGACCGGCGTCCCGAGGGCGGCTTCATCGACTGGGCTTGCGACAACAAGGTGGCGGTCTTCGCCTACGGCTCGCTCGCCGGGGGTTTTCTGACGGACCGGTGGCTTGGCGAGTCCGACCCCGGCTTTGCATTCGAGAACCGCTCGCTGGTGAAGTACCGGCTGATCATCGAGGAGTTCGGGGGGTGGGAGCTTTTCCAGGACCTCCTCCGGGCCCTCCGCGACATCGCCGACCGGCGCGGCGCCGACATCGCGGCGGTCGCGGTCCGGGCCATGCTCGACCCCCCGGGGGTCGCAGCGGTCATCCTCGGGGCGCGCTACGCCGACCGGCTGCGCGACACCCTTCGGGTCTTGTCCATCGTCCTCGACGAGGACGACCGCCGCGCGGTCCGCGCGGTGCAGGCCCGCGCCGAAGGACCGTCCGGTCCGGTCTACGGCCTGGAACGCGACCGGAATGGTCCGCACGGACGGATCATGAAGTACGGTCTTCAGGAGGCGCACGGCCCCGCGCCGAGGAGCGCGCGCGAGGCTTTCACGGAATCGGACCGCCGAATCCCGGGGCCGCCCGCGCCGAGGAGCGCGGACGAGGCTCCGAGATGAGCGAGCCGCTGCTCGCGGTGGAGGGGCTCACCAAGCGGTTCGGCAGCCTCCAGGCCGTCGACCGGGTGGACTTCACCGTGGAGGCAGGCGCTCTCGACGGACTGATCGGGCCGAACGGGGCGGGCAAGACGACCCTGTTCAACACCGTCTCCGGCCTGCTTTCGCCCGACGAAGGCAGCGTCCGGCTCGCGGGACGGCGGATCGACGGTCTGGCCCCGCACCGGGTGTTCGCCGCCGGTCTCGCGCGCACCTTCCAGATCCCTCGCCCGTTCCCGGAAATGACGGTCCTCGAGAACGTGATGCTGGTGCCCCGGAACCAGGCTGGCGAGCGGTTCTGGAACAACTGGCTCGCACCCGCGACGGTGCGCCGGGAGGAGGTCCGCAACCGCGAACGGGCCCGCGAAATCATCGCCTTCTGCGGGCTCGATCCGGTGATGACGGATCTCGCGCGGACGCTCTCGGGGGGCCAGCTCAAGCTGCTGGAGCTCGCACGGGCGTTGATCGCGGAGCCGCGGATCATCCTCCTCGACGAGCCCGCCGCCGGCGTCAACCCGGTGCTCATGGAAACCCTGGTGGAGAAGATCGTCGCGCTCAACGCGCGCGGGCACGCCTTCCTCATCATCGAGCACAACATGGACCTCGTGATGTCGATCTGCCGGCGGATCATGGTGATGGCCCAGGGGCGTCTCATCTACTCCGGCCGTGCCGAGGGCGCCCGGCGCGACGCCGCGGTTCTGGACGCCTATCTGGGAGATATCGCGGGATGAGGGGGCCGGCATGAGCGCCGCGGTGCTTCGGGCGGACGCGGTGGTGGCCGGCTATCGCCCCGATTCTCCGATTCTGCACGGGGTCTCGGTCGAGGTTCGCAAGGGGGAGGTGGTGACGATCGTCGGCCCGAACGGCGCCGGCAAGTCCACCCTCGTGAAGGCGATCGCGGGGCTGGTCACGGTCTCGTCCGGCAGCATCCGGATGGACGGGCACGAGATCGCCAACACTCCCGCGCACCGGCTGCCGGCCCGGGGGGTGACCTACGTGCCGCAGACCGACAACGTGTTCCGAACCCTCACCGTGCACGAGAATCTCCGGGTCGGCGCCGCCCCGCTGCCGCGCCGGGCCGCGGCCGCGAGGTTCGAGGCCGCCTACGCCGCCTTCCCGCCGCTTGAACAAAGGCGCGACCGCAAGGCGCACGTGCTCTCCGGCGGCCAGCGCCAGATGCTCGCGATCGCACGGGCCCTCGTTCCCGAGCCGGCATTGATCCTGCTGGACGAGCCGACCGCCGGTCTGGCTCCGAGGATAGTGGCCGAGGTGTTCGACATGGTGCGGGGCCTCGCCGCGCGGGGCGTCGCGGTGCTGATGGTCGAGCAGAACGCGCGCGCCGCCCTCGGCATCTCGGACCGGGGCTACGTGCTGGCCGAAGGCCGCAACCGCCTCGAAGGCGAGGCGGCGGCGCTCGCCGCGAACGCCGACCTCGGGGCGGTGTTCCTCGGCCGGCGGACCGGCGGCGCGCGAGCGCCTTCCTGATGTTCTTCCAGCACGTCGCGGACGGCATCCTGAGCGGTGCGATCATCTCGCTCGGCGCGATCGGTCTCACCCTCACCATGCGGATCCTTCGCTTCGCCAACTTCGCCCACTCCGAGCTGCTCACCTGGGGCGCCTATTCGGCGCTCGTCTTCGCCGGCTTCTTCGTGGCGATGGACGAAGCGATCGGCGGCCCCATCGGCCCGCTGTCGTTCGGCTGGGCGCTGGTGGTCGCCGCGGTGCTTGCCGGGGGGCTGACCGCCGGGCTCGCCCTGCTCCTCGACCGGCTGGTCTTCGCGAGGCTCCGTCGCCATGCCGGCCACATGACCCTGGTCTTCGCCTCCTTCGGGGTGGCGCTCCTCGTGCGCAACGTCATCCTCATGGGGTTCGGCCCCGACCCGTTCTACTACTCGAACGAGCTGCAGATCGCCGTGCGCATCGCCGGCGTCAAGGTGATGCCGGATCAGGTCTTCGTGCTCGGCCTCGCCGCGGTGCTGGTGGTGCTCCTGCATCTGTTCATGACGCGCAGCCGCACCGGCGTCCACATGCGGGCGGTGGCCGAGAACCCGCCCCTCGCCCGGGCGAGCGGGGTGGACGCGGACGCCATCGTTCGCTGGACCTGGATCATCGGCGCGACCGGCGCCGCCGTCGCGGGCGTGCTCTACGGACTCACCGTGCAGCTTCGCCCCGAGCTCGGCTTCAGCCTGATCCTGCCCCTCTTCGCGGCCGCGATCCTCGGCGGGACCGGCAGCCTCTACGGTGCGGTGATCGGGGGGCTCATCGTGGGGCTCTCCGAGAACCTCTCGGTGATGGTGATCCCCTCGAGCTACAAGCCGGCCGTGCCCTTCCTGCTGATCCTCGCGATCCTCTACTTCCGGCCCCAGGGGCTCTTCGGCGAGCCGCGATGATCGGCGTCTTCTCGTACCTGGTGTTCTTCTTCATCATCGCCCTCATCCTCGGGGTTGCGGTGCTGGGACTCAACCTGCAATGGGGATTCACCGGCCTGTTCAACGCCGGCGTCGCGGGCTTCATGGCGGTCGGCGGCTATGCCACCGCGATCCTGATCGGGCCGTCGCGCGAGGCGGTCGCGGGCGGGTTCGAGTTGCCCTTCGTGCTCGGGCTCGCGGGCGCAATGGCCGCGGCCGGGGTGGCGGCGGTCATTGTCGGGGTCGCCACCGTGCGGCTGCGCGAGGAATACCTCGCGGTCGCGACCTTCGGCATCGCGATCTCCATCCAGCTCGTGGCTCTCAACTGGGAGTACCTCACCGGCGGGACCCTCGGCCTCATCGGCATTCCCAACCCGGCGGCGGGCTTCACCGACGGCCCGCTCTCCCGAAACGTTCTCTACCTCGGTATCGTGCTGGCCGCGGCCGGTCTGACCTACGCGGGGCTCGGGCGGATCGTGCAGTCGCCGTGGGGTCGCACCCTGAAGGCAATCCGCGAGGACGAGACGGCCGCGGCATCGCTCGGCAAGGACCCGGTGCGCCTGCGCCTCGAAGCCTTCGTGCTCGGCAGCGCGGTCATGGGCCTCGCGGGGGGGCTCTACGTGGGCTTCATCGGCTACGTGAGTCCCTTCGATTTCCAGCCGATCCTGACCTTCCAGATCTGGACCATGCTGATCGTCGGCGGCAGCGCCAACAACCGCGGGGCACTGCTGGGGGCGGTCCTGGTCTGGGCCATCTGGACCACCAGCGGCTTCATCATCTCGAAGGTGGTGCCGCCGGCCATGCAAGTGCAGTCGGGTGCGCTGCAGGCGGTGCTGATTGGTCTGCTGCTGGTCGCGATGCTCCTCTTTCGGCCGCGCGGTTTCATCGGCGAGGAGGAGCACGTCTCGCGGCACGTCCGCCCCTGAACGGCGCCGCCTCGCGGTCCGGCCGGAGACCGCCCGGTCCGGGTCCGCGCCGCACCCCGGCCGCCGGCCGGCGACGAGCGTGCAAACCATTCGGGCATGGGTCCGGGTTTCTATCCTTGCCTCCGGCGCGATACGATGGGCGACTCTCCCCAACATTCGAGCGAGGAGCAATAGCATGAGTATCCTGCGAAACGGGTTGACTCTCGCCGCCGCCGCGGCCGTTCTCGCGGCTCTCGGCGCCGGGCGCGCCGCGGCGGAAGACTGCACCATCAAGCTCGGCGTGGTGCTTCCGGTGAGCGGCCCGATGGGCCTCGTCGGCGAGCGCATCGCGCAGACCGGGCGCTTCGCGGTAGACGTCTACAACGAAGCGGGGGGCGTCAAGGGCTGCAAGGTCGAGTACATGCTCCGCGACACCCAGGGCCAGTCCACCGTCGGCGTCGATGCGGCCAAGAGCCTGGTCGATATCGAGGGCGTGTCGGTGCTGGTCGGCGCGATCTCGAGCGGCGTCAGCCTTCCGATCCTCACCTCCGTCGCGGTTCCTTCCAAGATCACCCAGATCTCCTGCTGCTCCTCGTCGGAGAGCTTCACCGCCCTCGCCGAGGAAGGGAAGACCGAGGGGTACTGGTTCCGCACCTACGCGACGAACCGCAGCCAGGCGGCGATGGGGGCTCTGCTCACCACGAGCAAGGGCTACGAGAAGACCGCGGTGATCTACGTCAACACCGACTTCGGGGTGGGTCTGGCCAAGCGCTTCGAGCAGGACATCCCCAAGCTCGGCGGCTCGATCACCAAGATGATCGCCTACAACGAGAGCCAGCAGAGCTATCGGGCCGAGGTGACCTCGGCGATGGAGGGCGACCCCGACTCGCTGTTCCTGGTCGCCTTCCCGGTGGATGGGGCCACGATCACCCGCGAATGGCTCTCGCTCGGCGGCACCGGCAACCTCGTCGTCAACAACTCGCTCCGCTCGGCGGACTATCTCGAGGCCGTGGGCACAAAGCATCTGACCGGTCTCGTGGGCTACGACAGCGCCCAGCCGCGCACGGAGTCGGTGGCGACCTTCAACGACATGTTCGAGGCGCGGTTCGACGGCCCGCCCGACGGGCCCGGCCTGCACTCCATGTTCGATGCGGTGACCGTCGTCCTGCTGGCGATGGAAGCGTCGGGGGATATCGACGGCACGTCGATCCGGGACAACGTTCGCAAGGTGACCGCGGCCGATGGCGAGCCGGTCCACCCCGGTCCGGAAGGCATGCGCAAGGCGAAGGATCTGATCGCGGCCGGCAAGGCCATCCGCTACGTGGGGGCGACGGGTCCCCTGCAGTTCGACGAGAACGGCGACGTCCAGGCCCCCAAGCTGACGTGGCGGTTCGAGGGCGACCGGAACGTGGAGATGGATTACTACTCCATCGAGGACGTCGCCGAGCTCATCATGAAGCTCGACAACTGAGGGGGGTGATCTCCCTTCGCAAGGAACGCGGACGGGGGCGCCGGAAGGCGCCCCCGTTTTCCTCCGGCGCCCTTGCCGCGCCGAACGGGCCTTCGAAAGCCCCATGACCGGCCGGCGTACCCACGTCCTCTCGGGCTCGAAGTACGAGGAGTTGGCCGGCTACGCCCGCGCCGTCGTGGTGGACGACCGCATCTTCGTCTCCGGCACGGTCGGGGTCGACTTCAAGACCGGCGCCATGCCCGAGACGGCCGAGGGCCAGGCGAACCAGGCCCTCGACACCATCGAACGGGCGCTCGCGGAGGCGGGCTCGGGCCTGAACGACGTGGTGAGGGTGCGGGTCTACGTGCCGGACCCGGACGACGTGGTCGCCGTGTCGGGGGTGCTCAAGGCCCGCTGCGGAGCGGCCCGCCCCGCCAACACGACCGTCTGCGCCCCTCTCGCGGTGCCCGACTGCCGGGTCGAGATCGAGGTGGACGCAATCCGGGGCTCGGGATAGAGCTCCTTTCCGGCCCCGTTGTGCGCGAGGCCGGTTGTCTCGTTCCCTGAGGAGCGGTCTGCGATGGCGACAAACGACGAATGGCTGGCCCGCACGGTCGAGCCGACCCTCGATCCGGATCTGCCGATCTGCGATCCGCATCATCACCTCTGGGACCTCCGGGCCGAAATGGTCGCGCCCCGCTATCTCCTCGACGAGTTCCTCGTGGACCTCGCGAGCGGACACAACATCGTGTCGACGGTGTTCATCGAGTGCGGCGCCATGTTCAAGGCCGGCGGACCCGAGGAGCTGCGTCCGATCGGCGAGACGGAGTTCGTCGCCGGCATCGCGGCGATGAGCGAGTCGGGGCGGTACGGTCCGACGCGAGTAGCCGCGGGCATCGTCGGCACCGCCCACCTGTGGCGGGGCGATGCGGCGGCGGAGGTGCTCGATCGCCAGGTCGAGGCGGCCGGCGGGCGTTTCCGCGGCATCCGGCAAGGCGGTGCGTGGCATGAGAGCCCGGCGGTGCCCAATCACCGCACCGAGCCCGCGCCGGACATGTACCTCGACTCCCGGTTTCGGGAGGGGTTCCGGCACCTCGCCCCGCGCGGGCTCTCGTTCGAGGGGTGGTGCTACCACCCCCAGATCCCCGCGTTGACCGATCTCGCGCGGACCTTTCCCAATACCACCATCATCCTCGATCACTTCGGCGGACCCATCGGGATCGGGCCGTACGCGGGCAGGGCGGACGAGGTATTCGACGAATGGCGGCACGCGATCGGCCCGCTCGCCGAATGCCCGAACGTGCACGCCAAGCTCGGCGGCATCGCTATGAAGGTCAACGGGTTCGGTTGGCACCTGCGCGATGCGTCCCCGTCGAGCGAGGAGTTGATGGAGGCGACCCGCCGCTACTACGAACATGCCATCGAGGTCTTCGGCGTCGAGCGTTGCATGTTCGAATCGAACTTCCCGGTCGAGAAGGTGAGCTGCAGCTACCGCGTGCTGTGGAACTCGTTCAAGCGGCTCACCGCGGGCTGGTCGGCCAGCGACCGTGCGCACCTCTTCCACGACACCGCGGCCCGGGTCTATCGCCTCGAGCCCTGAGCCCGCCGAACCGAACCGGAGAGACCCCGATGAACCGAGGCGTTTGCGGAGAAGGACTTTCGCGAGGTCATCCGGGAGCGCGACGCTCCGTGGAGCGACTACGGCGAACGGCCCAAGGACTGATTGCAACGCCCCCTGGAAGGGGGTGCCGCGTCAGCCCGCGGCGGGATCGTTCTCTCGCGCCCAGGCGTCCTGCGGCGGCGTCTCGGCCGGTGACCGCGCCCGCAGGGCGTAGTAGGGCAGGTAGATCCGGTATCGCTCGTAGAGACGTCGGAGCTCGCCCACCGCGTCGTCGTGGAGGTCGACCCGAAGGTCGAGGTCTTCGACGATGTCCGGACCTCGCACGACGAGGGCGCTCGATCGTTCGGGGAGGTGCGTCCCGTCCGGGGCCGCCTGCCCGCCCGCGTCCCGTCCCGCCTCGATGGCCGCGAGCAGGCGTTCGGGCAGGTCGTCGTTCACTCGTTCGCGCCACGAGGCAGCCATCGCCTGCACCGTTGCTTCCCCGGCGAGCACGTTCCCGAAGACCGCGAACCCGTTGCCCGTGACGTGTCCGGACCAGGGCCGGGTATGCGGGCCGGTATGGGCCGCGACCCGGCCGTCCGCGGTCGCGATGACGACCTGGCGCCAGTCGAAGCCTGGGTCCGCCGTCGCGAGCCGGGCGAGGACCGGCTGCGGGTCCGCCGCCTCGCGGAGCGCCGCCACGCCAATCGGACCCAGGGCGGGGTTGGCGAACGCCTGGGTGGAGAGCGCCGCGACCCCGCGCTCGATGAACGGGCAGTAGCCACCCACGCCGATCGAGTAGGTCGTGATGCCGATGCCGAGCCGGCCGCTCTCCGGGCAGGCCCCGATGACCGTGTATGTCATGTTCCGTCCTTCGATGTCACTTGATGCGTGCTCAGCCCGCCCCGGTCGGATCCGCGGAACCGGTACGGTCATGTGAAAGGAGGCTCCGAGTTGCGAGCATGGTGCGCGGGGTCGGCCGTCAGTCCGCCGCCTCGTCGCGCCAGCCGATGTTGGCTCGCAGCCGCGGCATGACCTCGGAGGCCATCAGCTCCATGTGGCGGGTCCAGAGATCCCGGTGGACCCAGTCGTGGTGCGAGGTGATCAGGGTCTCGAAGGGGCCCGTCTCCTCCCGGAACTCGGCGAGCCGGTCCGCAACCGTCTGCGGGCTCCCCGCGATGACCATTGTGTCGAGGCAGTAGTCCACGGTCACCTCGTCGTCCGGCATGTCGGGATCGGTCTTCAGCATGTGGACGAAGCCGCCGGCCGTGGTCAGTCCGATGATGTAGTGGAAGTACCACCGCATCGCGCATTCCGGGTGCTTCAGGTAGGCCTGCGCCTCCGCATCCGTCTCGGCCACGAGCAGGGTGCGCCCGGCGCGCCACTTCTCTTCCGCGAGCGGCAGGCCGTGCCTGCGCTTCTCGTCGCACCAGTGGCGCCAGTGCTCCTTGAGGACGACGGCGGGCACGAAGTTGGCGGAAATCGAATGCCAGTCGCGCCGCGCGGCCATGCGGATGCTGGACGATCCCCGGCTCATCGCGGGCAGCATGATGGGCGGGTGCGGGTCCTGGTAGGGCTTCCCCATGCCGCCGACCCCGATGTCCGGGATGACCTGGTCCCTCACCTCGAAGTCCCAGTACCGGCCGCGGAACTCGTAGGGCGGATCGGAGGACCAGATGCCGAGGATCATGTCGATCGACTCCTCGAGCATTGCCATCCGGTCCTCGTCGAGGACCTTGAACATCTCGAAGTCGGGCGGCGCGGCGCCCGGCCCGATCCCGAACATGAAGCGCCCCTTCGCCATGTGATCGAACTGGGCGACCTGTCCGGCGACGATCGCGGGGTGCTGGTTGGGGAGGCAGATGACCCCGGTGCAGAGCTTGATCCGGTCGGTCTCCGGGATGAGGGCGGCCATCAGCATGAGGGGGGACTGGATGGGCTCGGAGGGGAGGGTGAAGTGCTCTCCGAGCCACACCTCGTCGAAGCCGACCGCATCGGCGCAGCGGATGACGTCCATGTCCTCGTTGAGCAGGGTGTGGTAACCGCGGCGATAGTCGTGGATCGGGTGCATGAACATGCCCAGCTTCATGGCGGTTCTCCTTTAGTCCGGCCGACTCCCCGCGGCCTGCGCGCAGCGGGGGACGGACCGGTTCCGGTGGTTCAGCGGCCGGGAAGGTAGCAGGGTCCCGGCACGGCTGGGTATTCGGCGAGCATGGCTTCGTCGATCTCGAGCCCGAGACCGGGCGCGTCGTGCGGCTCGATGTACCCGTCGCGGACCTCGAGGGGGTTGCGCGCGAGATCGGTGCGGAAGGGATTGACCGGGGCTTCGTCCGCCTCGTAGATGAGGCCGTTGCCGAGTGCGCACAGGAGGTGCACGTTCGCCGCCGCGCTCAGCATCGAATGGCTCGTGTGGGGGGCGGCCGCGACGTGCCAGGCCGCCGCCATGTCCGCGATCTTCTTGACTTCCGAGATACCGCCCGCCTTGGTGCAGTCGGCCTGCACGATGGAGACCGCGCGCGCTTCCAGCAGCCCCCGGAACTCCTGGCGGGTGTAGTGGTTCTCGCCCGCCGCGAGGGGGACGAGGGTGCGTGCCGCGAGGTCGCGATAGGTTCCGACCGCGTCCGGCGCGAACGGCTCCTCCAGCCAGTACACGCCGTGGTCCTCGCAGTACGCGACTACCTCCACCAGGTCCGACGCGGTGTAGCGGGTCTGGGCGTCCACCGCGATGTCGAGCTCGTCCCCGAACTCGCGCCGCACCCGTGCGACCCGCTCGGCGTCGCGCTTCGGGGTGTCCCCGACCCGGAGCTTGACCGCGGTGTAGCCGCGGTCGACGAACATCCCGACTTCCGCCGCGAGCGATTCCGGCGGCTGGAAGCCGAGGGTGAGGCCGCCCACGTAGGCGCGAAGGCGCTTGTGGGTGCCGCCGAGCAGCCGGTAGACGGGCTGCCCGAGGAGCTTCCCCTTGAGGTCCCAGAGGGCGATGTCGATGCCGGAAAGGGCGATGACGCTCCCCGCGCCGAGTCCGTGGGTCTGAACCTGCTGGTGGCGTACACGCTCCCAGATGCCCTCGGTGTCGAAGGGATCGGAGCCGACGACGAGGGTCGCGATCCCACCCTGGATGATCTCGGCCATGGCCGTCGGGTTCTGGCCGTGATGGGCCTCCCCGTAGCCGACCGTCCCGTCGTCCGCGGTCACCTTGACGAGCACGAAGTCGCGCTTGATGTTGGCGCCGAGCGCATTTCGCAGCACGTCTCCTTCGAACGGGCGTGAGTGCGCGCTCGCCTCGATGCTCGCAATCTTCACCATCGTGGTTCCTCCCGGATGAATGCGGCGGGCGGAAGGCTCGGTTTCGGTGGCCCCGGCCCGGAAATCGGTTCCGATACTCGAATATACTCGCCGCGATGGAACGCGGGATCGAGTACTCCGCCCCGATCGGCGACGAGGTTCGGACCACCACCTGCTACATGTGCGCGTGCCGGTGCGGGATCCGGGTGCACCTGAAGGACGGTGCCGTCCGCTACATCGAGGGCAATCCGGACCATCCAGTCAATCGCGGCGTGCTCTGCGCGAAGGGCTCCGCCGGCATCATGCAGCACTACTCGCCGGCGCGCCTGACGCGCCCGCTCCTTCGAACCGGCGAACGCGGGAGCGGCGAGTTCGTGGAGATCTCGTGGGAGGAGGCCATCGGGCTCGCGGTGGAGTGGCTCCGCCCGCTTCGCGAGACCGATCCCCGCAAGCTCGCGTTCTTTACCGGCCGCGATCAGAGCCAGGCCCTTACCGGCTGGTGGGCAAGCCAGTTCGGCACCCCCAACCACGCTGCGCATGGAGGGTTCTGCTCGGTCAACATGGCCGCGGCGGGCCTCTATTCCATCGGCGGGTCCTTCTGGGAGTTCGGCGAGCCGGACTGGGAGCACGCCCGGTGGTTCATGCTTCTCGGGGTGGCCGAGGACCACGACAGCAACCCCATCAAGCTCGGGCTCGCGAAGCTCAAGGAGCGGGGCGCGAAGGTGGTCTCGGTCAATCCGGTCCGCACCGGCTACTCCGCGATCGCGGACGAGTGGATCGGGATCACCCCGGGGACGGACGGTCTCCTCGTCCTCGCCCTCGTGCACGAGCTGCTGCGCTCGGGCCGGGTGGACGCAGCGTACCTCGCGTCGTATACGAACGCGCCGTGGCTCGTGGTCGAGGCTCCCGGCGACGCGCAGGACGGGCTCTTCGCGCGCGACGGGGAAGGCCGGCCGCTTGTCTGGGATCGCGTCGAGGCCACTCCCCGGCCCGCCGCGGATCCGTCTGTCCGGCCCGCCCTCCGGGGCCGGTTCGAGCTCCCGGACGGTCGCACCGCACGCCCCGCCTTCGAGCTCCTCGCGCGGCGCTGCCTCGACCCGCGTTACGCGCCGGATGCGGTCGCCGCCGCGACCGGCGTGCCGGCCGACACCATCCGGCGGCTCGCGGCCGAGGTCGCGCATACCGCCTTTTCCCGGACCGTCACCCTCGACATCCCGTGGACGGACGTCTACGGCCGCCGCCACGAGACGATGGTCGGGCGCCCGGTGGCAATCCACGCGATGCGCGGCATTTCGGCCCACTCCAACGGGTTTCAGACCTGCCGGGCGCTGCACGTGCTGCAAATGCTCCTCGGGACCGTGGACGTGCCGGGCGGGTTCCGCTACAAGGCGCCGTTCCCGAAGCCCGCTCCGCCGCCCCAGCTTCCCACCGGCCGGCCGGACCAGATCGAGGCGGGCCGACCCATGCCCGGCCCTCCGCTCGGTTTCCCGCGGGGGCCGGAAGACCTGCTGGTGGACGGCGACGGGCGGCCGGTCCGCATCGACAAGGCGTTCTCGTGGGAAGCTCCGATCGCGGCCCACGGGATGATGCACACCGTGATCCGCAACGCTTGGGCGGGCGATCCCTATCCCATCGACACGCTCTTCATGTACATGGCGAACATGGCCTGGAACTCGGCCATGAACACGGCCGAGACGGCGGCCATGCTGACCGACCGCGATCCGGCGACCGGCGAGTACCGGATCCCGCGATTCGTCTACAGCGATGCGTTCGCCTCGGAGACGGTCGCCTACGCCGACCTGGTGCTCCCCGACACGACGTACCTCGAGCGCTGGGACTGCATTTCCATGCTGGACCGGCCGATCGGGTCGGCGGAGGGGCCCGGCGACTCCATCCGTCAGCCGGTGGTGGCCCCGGATCGGGACGTGCGGCCGTTCCAGGACGTGCTGCTCGAGATCGGCGCCCGCCTCGGGCTGCCGGGATTGGTCCACGAGGACGGGGCGCCGCGCTATCCCGGCGGATACCCGGACTTCCTCGCCAACCACGAGTACCGCCCGGGGGTCGGTTCGCTCGCGGGATGGCGCGGCCCGGACGGCGACGTGCACGGCACGGGAGCGCCCAACCCCGATCAGCTCGCCCGCTACGTCGAGAACGGCTGCTTCTGGAAAGAGGAGCTCGAGCCGTCGCAGCGGTATTTCAAGCACTTCAACCGCGATTACCTCGCCTACGCGAAGCGCATGGGCTTCATCGGCTCGGACGATCCGGTCTTCCTGCAGCTCTACTGCGAGCCGCTCCAGCGTTTTCGGCTCGCCGCGCGCGGGCACGGGCCGGTGCAGCCGCCCGAGGAGCACCGGGCCCGGGTCGATCGGTATTTCGACCCCCTTCCGATCTGGTACGAGCCGTTCGGGTCGGTGGAGGACGACCCGGACCGGGGATCGGAGGCTGGATCCGGAACGGGCGCGAGGCCGGCGGGGGAGGGCGCGTGGCCGCTCCACGCAGTGACCCAGCGGCCGATGGCGATGTATCACTCCTGGGGGTCGCAGAACGCCTGGCTCCGGCAGCTTCACACGAGCAACCGCCTCTACGTGCCGGACGCGGTGGCGCGGGCGCTCGGGATCGAGGACGACGACTGGGTGTTCGTGGAGAGCCGCAATGCAAGCGTGCGGGCGCAGGTGAAGCGGATGCGGGCGGTCAACGAGCACACCGTATGGACCTGGAACGCGATCGGGAAGCGGCGGGGGGCCTGGAACCTCTCGGCCGATGCTCCGGAGGGAACCCGCGGCTTCCTCCTGAACGACCTCATCGCGGAGCTCCTGCCGGAGCGAGAGGGCGGCTACCGCTACGCCAATGCCGATCCGATCACCGGGCAGGCCGCCTGGTATGACCTTCGGGTGCGGCT
This sequence comes from Gammaproteobacteria bacterium, assembly GCA_965223775.1. GTDB lineage: Bacteria > Pseudomonadota > Gammaproteobacteria > HK1 > HK1 > JAJDXW01. The sequence goes on from OZ245021.1 coordinate 2,900,369, forward strand.
CCGTCCGGCCGACGGTCCGGGCGATCGTCCGCCGCCCCTCGCTCCGCCGCCGGGAGCCCCGGCCCGTCCGGCGGTGCTGCGCTTCGGCGAGCAGTTTCGGCGCCGGCGGGGTGGGGGCCGGCGCAGTCCGGACCACGCCGGGAGCGGGCGCGCATGACCGCGCTCCCCGATTCGACGCGACGCAAGCTCGGACTCGTCATCGATCTCGATACCTGCGTCGGCTGCCACGCGTGCGTGGTGCACTGCAAGGAGTGGAACACGGGCGGCTACCCGGCCCCGCTCTCCGATGTCGACCCCTATGGGGCGGACCCGACCGGGACGTGGCTCAACCGGGTGCACTCCTACGAGGTCGATGCCCCCGGCCGGACGCCGCGGGTGGTGCACTTCCCGAAATCGTGCCTGCACTGCGAGGACGCTCCCTGCGTGACGGTGTGTCCGACCGGGGCCTCCTACAAGCGCGAAGAGGACGGGATCGTGCTCGTGGACGAGGACCTTTGCATCGGCTGCAAGCTCTGCGCCTGGGCCTGTCCCTACGGGGCGCGCGAGTTCGACGGTGGGACCGGGGTGATGAAGAAGTGCACCCTGTGCATCGACCGCATCTACAACGAGCACCTCGCGGATCCATCCCCCGCGTGCGTGACCACGTGTCCGGCCCGCGCCCGCCACTTCGGCGATCTCGCCGATCCCGAGTCCGAGGTGTCGCGGCTGGTCGCGGAGCGGGACGGCTACGAGCTCATGCCGGAGACGGGATGCCGGCCCACCAACCGCTATCTCCCCCCGCGCACTTCAGGGCCGGCGGCGCGCGCGGAGGCCGGCTCCGGCGGCGGGGAAGGGGCGTGCGCTCCGGCGCTCGCGGACGCGCCGGCCGAAGGCGGATTCCTCGGCTGGATCGACCGGCTCCTCTCCGCGACCGAAGGCCGGTAAGGTTCCGGGCCGGATGAACGTTCCGGACGGCGCGACCGGGCCGCAACCCTGAGCACGGCGTGCACCCCGCCTATTCCATCATCTTCTTCACCGCCGCATCGGGTACCGGCTACGGACTGATGTTCCTGCTCGGGCTCGCGACGGCGATCGGTTTTCCGGCGGCCACTACCCTGTGGTACGGCCCCGCCTTCGCGGTCTCTCTCGTCCTCGCCCTCGGGCTGGTGAGCGCAGGGCTCGTCTCCTCCGCGTTCCACCTCGGCCGCCCGGAGCGGGCTCTGCGGGCGTTCACCCAATGGCGGACCTCCTGGCTCTCGCGCGAGGCATGCCTGGCCGCCGCCACGTACGTGCCCGCGCTCGTGCTCGGGGTCGGCTGGTGGCACGAGGATCCCGACGCATGGCGCTGGTGGGGCTTCCTCCTCGCGGCCGGCGCGGTCGCGACGGTGTATTCGACCGCGATGATCTATCGCAGCCTCGCGGCCGTTCCGAGCTGGTCGAACGTCTGGGTGCCGGTCAACTACCTTGCCCTCGCCGCCGCGAACGGCGCGGTGTGGCTCGCGTTCATCTCGGCCCTGTTCGGTTACGACGCGCCCTTGCTCGCATGCACGCCGTCCGGCGACTCCTGCGAGGTCCTTGCGTTCGCAGCCACGCCCTCGATCGCGTGCATCGCAACCGTCTTGCTCGCCGTCGCGGCTGCCGCCAAATGGGAATACTGGCGCGCGGTCCACGGCTTGCCGGCCAGGAGCACGATCGGGAGCGCGACCGGGCTCGATCGGCTCGGCCCCGAGGCGCGAGTCCACGCCCTCGATCCTCCTCACACACAGCCGAACTGGCTGCAGCGCGAGATGGGCTACCAGGTGGCGCGCCGGCACGCGCGCCGGCTGCGCGCGATCGTCTGGGCGCTTGCATTCATCCTGCCGAGCGTGCTGTGCCTTGCCGGGTGGCTCGGAGGTGGGTCCGGCGAGGTCGCGGTCTCCATCGCGCTCGGAATCGCGGCGGTGAGCGCAAGCGTCGGAATCCTGGTCGAACGCTGGCTCTTCTTCGCCGAGGCCGAGCACAAGATGACCCTCTACTACGGAAAGGACCGCGTATAGCGGCCGGTCCACGGCGTTCCCGCCGGACATCGCTGCCCCTCGTCCCCCGAGCGGTGCTAAATTCCCGGTGACCGGCCGCGGCCACGAGCCCGCCTTCGGGCGCCGGCGGCGGCATTACGACCCTTCGGGAGATTCGAAACATGGAACCGGCCTTTCAAAGCGCGCGGGAGCTTGTCGCCAGCCTCCGGGAGGGGCGTATCGGCTGCGTCGAGCTTCTCGACCATTTCCTCGACCGTGTCGAGCGCTTCAACCCGGACTTGAATGCCATCGTGGTGTTCGATTTCGAGCGGGCCCGCGAACGGGCCCGCGAGGCCGATGCGGCGCTCGCCCGGGGCGAGGTGTGGGGGCCGCTCCACGGCCTGCCCATGACCGTGAAGGACTCCTACGACGTCGAAGGCCTGCCCACCACGTGGGGGGTGCCCGAGCTTCACGACAACGTCGCCGGGAAGAACGCGGTGGCCATCGACCGGCTCCTCGCGGCCGGGGCGGTCATCTTCGGCAAGACCAACGTTCCCTTCAACCTCGCCGATTTCCAGAGCTACAACGACATCTACGGCACGACCAACAACCCCTGGGACCTCGAGCGCGTCCCCGGCGGGTCCTCCGGCGGGGCGGCGGCGGCCCTCGCCGCCGGGCTCACCGGCCTCGATACCGGGAGCGACATCGGGGGCTCCATCCGCAACCCCGCCCACTATTGCGGGGTCTACGGACACAAGTCGACCTGGGGGGTCCTGCCGCTCCGGGGACACGCCAAGCCCGGGGTGCTCGCTCCGGCCGACATCTCGGTCATCGGCCCGCTCGCGCGTGATGCCGGGGACCTCGCGCTCGCCCTGGACGCGATGGCCGGGCCGGACCGCATCGAGGCGCACGGCTGGAAGCTCGAGCTTCCGAGACCGGCCGGCCGCGGGCCCGGCGACTGGCGGATCGCGGTATGGGCGGACGACGATTTCTGCCCGGTGGACCACGCGGTCCGGGATGCCGTCCTCCGGGCGGCGGATGCCTTCCGGGCGGCGGGGGCCAGTGTCGACTACGAAGCCCGCCCCGGGTTCGACCCGGCGGCAGCGCAAGACGTCTACATGGGCCTTCTCCAGAGCGCGCTCTCCGCACGGCACAGCGACGAGGAGTTCCGGAATTCCCTGGAACGCATCGAGCGGCTCGGCGACGAGGACACCCCACGCGCGCGGCGCCTTCGGGCCGGGGCGATGCGCCACCGGGACTGGATCCTGGCCCACGAGCGCCGCACCCGGCTTCGCTGGGCATGGCGGGAGTTCTTCGACGGATTTGACGTGCTGCTTTGTCCCATCGCCTGCATACCGGCCTTCCCGCACGACCAGCAGCGCGACATGGACGCCCGCCGCATCACCGTCAACGGGGTGAGCCGGGAGTACTGGGATCAGCTCTTCTGGGCGGGGCTCACCTGCGTGGCCCTGCTTCCCGCCACGGTGGCGCCCGCGGCCTCCGATGGGCTTCCCATCGGAGTGCAGATCGTGGGGCCGGAAGGAGGCGACTACCTGACCATCGAGGTCGCCCGGCAGCTCGGCGATCTGATCGGGGGTTTCCGCCCTCCGCCCGGATACGGCTGACGAGGCGTCGCCCGCCGCCGCAATCGTCTCGTGCCGGGTGTGCCGGCCGCGATCCGGGGCTCGCGGGTCGGCCCGCCACGGGCCTCGATCCGAGGCGGAGAGTTCGCGCTCAGAAAAAACCATGGAAAATAATCAGTTGGGCGGATTTGTCTCTCTCTCTTGATCTCGCGAAATGCAATAAGACCTTTTTAATCAAATAGTTCAATCGCACGCAGGGGGCGCGAAGATGCCCGCGCTTGACACTCCGCCGGCCCCCCGGCCAAACTCCATTCCGAATACAGGACCAATCAATCCGGATTCCAGGAGGACACAATGAAAGACATCAAGAAATTCCAGCAGATGCGCCGGGACGGCCAGCTCAGCCGGCGCGACTTTCTCGCCGCCATGAGCGCGCTCGGTGTCTCCGCCACCGCCGCCGGCGGCTTCCTCACGTCCGCCAAGGCCCTCGCCGCGACGCCGAAGAAGGGCGGGCTGGCGAGAGCCGCGTCCAACCTGCACGGGCCGGACGACCAGATGGACCCGATCGTGTTCACCTCGGGAATCGACTACACCCGCGGCCGGGCCACCTACAACAACCTGGTCCAGATGCTCGACGGCATGTCCCTGCACCCCGAGCTGGCCGAAGAGTGGACCCCCAACAGCAACGCCACCGAGTTCACCTTCAAGATCCGCAAGGGGGTCGAGTTCCACGACGGTTCGCCGCTCACCGCGGACGACGTGGTGTGGAGCATGAAACGCCACCTCGGTGAGGACTCCCCTTCCACGGCCAAGTCGTTCTTCACGGCAGTGACGGAGTGGAAGAAGGTGGACGGCCATACGGTGAAGGCCATCCTGAGCTCGCCCGACGCCGACCTGCCCGCGAAGCTGAGCGAGAAGCAGGTCAAGATCGTCAAGATGGGCACCGAGGACTTCCGGAAGGGCAACGGCACGGGTCCCTACCTGCTCGAATCGTTCGAGCCCGGCGTGCGCTCGACCCACGTTCGCAACCCCAACTACTGGCGGGACGGGCCGAACTTCGATGCCCTGGAGATCACCGCCATCACCGATCCCATCGCGCGCGTCAACGCGCTCATCGCCGGTGACATGGACCTCATCTACACGGTCGACGCAAAGGGCGTTCGCCTGATCGAGCAATCCGACGGCGTCCACGTCAACTCGACGCCATCCGGTCTCTACGGCGGGATCTGCTGCCTCAAGAACACGGCTCCCGGCGAGAGCGACGACTTCGTGAAGGGACTGCAGTACATCCAGGATCGCGAGCGAATCGTGCGATCCATTCTCAAGGGACACGGTACGGTGGGCAACGACCACCCGATCGGGCCCGCCTACGGCACGGACCACTGCTCCGAGCTGACGCAGCGCGAGTTCGACCCGGACAAGGGCAAGTTCCACCTCGACAAGTCCGGCCACACCTCCGCGGAACTCTACGTCGCACCGGTCGTCGCCGGTATCGAGGAGGTGTGCCTCCTGATGCAGGCGAACCTCAAGAAGATCGGCTTCGACCTCCAGATCAGGAAGGTCCCGACGGACGGGTACTGGGGCGCGGTGTGGATGAAGGAGCCGCTCAACGTGGTGTCGTGGAACATGCGCCCGACGGCGAACGCGATGCTCGCGATCCAGTTCGCGCCGGGGGGCAATTGGAACGACACCTTCTGGAACAACGAGCGCTTCGGGGAGCTCCTGAAGCTCCAGCTCGCCGAGACCGATCCCGACAAGCGCCACACGATGCTGTGCGACATGCAGGAGCTGGTGCACAACGGAAGCGGCATGGTGATTCCCGCTCACGTCAACATCCTCGACGGGGTCAGCGACAAGATCAAGGGAATCCCCAGCGTCCCGGTGGGGGCGATGGGCGCCTACGAATGGGTCGAGTTCGCCTGGATGGACGCCTGAGCCGGGTCGCAGCTCTCACATGAGAAGGCCGGCACGGGCAGCTCCGTGCCGGCCTCCTTCACCGGGCGCCGCCGGCCCTGCCGCGGGCGTGACTTCCGCGGACGGCGGGGGGGCCGGACCGTCACCCCCTGAGAGCTGACGCGAATCCGTCACGGGCCGATGCTCCTGCAGGCCATTTTTCGCCGAACCGCGGTCGGCATCGTCACGATGCTGGTCGTGTCGATCCTCATTTTCATCGGCACCAGCGTGCTGCCGGGCGACGTCGCCAACATCATCCTCGGCCAGATGGCGACACCCGAGTCGCTTGCGGCGCTTCGCACCAAGCTGGGTCTGGATCACCCGCCCCACGTGCGCTACTTCCTGTGGCTGGGGAATCTGCTGACCGGGGATCTCGGCATCTCCAAGGCGGGCTCCGGCTTCGGGACCATCGGCACCCCCATCTCCGAGATGCTCGCTCCGCGCCTCTGGAACACCGTGCGCCTCGCCGGCGTGGTGGCGGTGATCGCGGTTCCGATCTCGATGGCCCTGGGGCTGCTCGCCGCCATGTATCCCGGCACGCGTCTGGATCGAGCCGTCACGTTCACCACCCTGGGGCTCATCTCGGTGCCGGAGTTCCTCGTCGCCACCTTCCTCGTGCTGGTGGTGGCGGTGTACCTCGGGTGGCTCCCCGCGACCGCCTACATGAGCGGGAACGAGACCGGCTTGAAGCTCATCCGCGCGCTGGCGATGCCGACCCTGACCCTGGTCATCGTCGCGTCTTCTCAGATCATGCGGATGACTCGGGCGACGGTCCTCAACGTCATGAGCTCGCCTTACATCGAGATGGCGATCCTCAAGGGGGTGCCGCGCAAGCGGATCATCCTGCGCCACGCGCTCTTCAACGCAATCGGGCCCATCGTCAACGTCATCGTGCTCAACCTCGCGTACCTCGTGAGCGGGGTGGTCATCGTCGAGACGGTCTTCGCCTACCCGGGGCTCGCCAAGCTGATGATCGACGCGGTGCAGACCCGGGACCTGCCGCTCGTGCAGGCCTGCGCCATGATCTTTTGCGTGACCTACGTCGGCCTCATCTTCATCGCGGACATGGCGTCGATTCTTTCGAACCCGCGGTTGCGGCACCCGAAGTAGAGCACTCGACATGGCCGAGACGGATCGCAGCACGGGAGCGACCCAGTTCGAAGAGTTGCCGGACGCGCCGCCCCGGCGCCGGCTTACGCTCTCGTGGAGCGGGAAGGTCGGCATCTGCGTGGTGGTGTTCTGGGCCGCCATCGTGGTCATCGGCCCCTACATCTCCCCCTATCACGAGGCGGACATCCTCGACGAAGCCCTCTTCATCGTGCCGGGGAGCGACGACCCGTATCCGGCGACCGACTTCCAGCCCCCAAGCCGGGTGGTCTGGCTCGGCACCGACTATCTCGGGCGGGACACACTCTCGAGGACCCTCTGGGGCGCGCGCACTACCATCGGCATCTCGCTGATCGCCACCCTGCTGGCCTATCTGGTGGGAGTCACCCTGGGAATCGCGGCGGCGGTCGGAGGCAATGTGCTGGATACGGTGCTGAGCCGCATCAACGACGCCTTCCTGTCCATACCGAGCATCATGCTGGCCCTTGTCATGATCGCGGCCATCGGGAGCACGATCCCCATCCTGATCGTGCTCACCGGGTTCATCTACGCGACCAGCGTGTTCCGGATCGCCCGGGCGCTCGGCGTCGACGTCATGGTGAGCGACTTCGTCGAGGCGGCCCGGGTGCGGGGCGAGGGCCTGGTCTGGATCATCAGCCGCGAGATACTGCCCAACGTGGCCATGCCGATGGCGACCGACTTCGGCCTGCGGTTCGTCTACATCATCCTCTTCATCTCGAGCCTGAGCTTCCTCGGCCTCGGGGTCCAGCCGCCGCAGTCGGACTGGGGCAGCATGGTGCGCGAGAGCCTGGCGGGGCTCCCCTACGGCTCCATCGCGCCCCTGGTGCCCGCGCTCGCGATCGCGACCCTGACGATCTCCATCAACCTCATCGTCGACGACGTCTCCGCGCACGCGGGCGGCCGGCTCGCGAAGAAGATGATCTGATGTCCGGGCTCCTCGAAGTCGATGGACTGACGATCGACGCCCGCAAGGACGACGGCACCCTCACGCCCATCGTCAAGGGCGTGAGCTTCACCGTGAAGCGCCGGGAAGTGGTGGCTCTCATCGGCGAGTCGGGCTCGGGCAAGACCACCATCGCCCTCTCCGCGCTCGGCTATGCCAAGCCCGGGCTCGAGTTCACCGGTGGGGAAGTGCGCCTCGACGGCCGCGACGTCATCTCCATGCCGCCGGAGGAGCAGCGCGAGCTTCGCGGCCAGCGCGTCGCCTATCTCGCCCAGAGCGCTGCCGCCACCTTCAACCCCGCGTTGACGATCGGAGAGCAGGTGACCGAGTCGCCGGTGCTCCACGGGCAGTTGACCCGGGAGGAGGCCGACCGCCGGGCCGAATCGCTCTACCGGGCCCTGGAGCTGCCCGATCCGGAGCGCCTCGGCCGGCGCTACCCGCACCAGGTCTCGGGGGGACAGCTTCAGAGGCTGATGGCGGCGATGGCCCTGTGCGGCAATCCGGACCTCCTGATCCTGGACGAGCCGACGACCGCCCTCGACGTGACGACCCAGATCGAGGTGTTGAAGGCGTTCAAGTCGGTCATCCAGCAGGAGGGGGCGGCGGCGGTTTACGTGACCCACGACCTCTCCGTGGTCGCCCAGATCGCGGATCACGTCGTCGTGCTCTACGCCGGGGACGTTCAGGAGCAGGGGACCGCCGACCAGATCATCAACCGACCGACGCATGACTACACCCGCCGGTTGATGGCCGCCGTCCGTCCGCCGCCCGCGGCCGGTCAGGGCGACGAGACCTCCGCAGAGCACGAACGCGAGGCGCCCGCCTTGGAGGTGAAGGACGTGACCGCCGGCTACGGAAGACGAACGGGCGGCGGCCCGGCCGTAACGGTGCTCCGGGACGTGAACATTTCCGTCCTGCGAGGTCACACCGTCGGGATCATCGGCGAGTCCGGCTGCGGCAAGTCCACCCTCGCGCGGGTCATGTCCGGCCTGCTGCCGGCGAGCGAGGGGGAGGTGTCCCTCGACGGAGAACGGCTCGAGCCGAGCCTCCGGGACCGCGACCGCAGCGAGCTTCAGAAGGTGCAGTTCGTCTTTCAGATGGCGGACACCGCGCTCAATCCGCGCCAGCGCATCGACCATATTCTCGGCCGCCCGATCGAGTTCTACCTGCGCCTCCGGGGCGAGGAGAAGCGAAGACGCATCGGCGAGCTGCTCCACATGGTCGAGCTGCCGGCGGAGTTCGCGGGCCGCTATCCCGAGGAGTTGTCGGGTGGGCAGAAGCAGCGGGTCAACCTGGCGCGCGCGCTCGCCGCATCCCCCGAGGTATTGCTCTGCGACGAGGTGATCTCGGCCCTCGACACCATCGTCGGCGCGAACGTGATTGATCTGCTCAAGCGCCTTCGCAAGCAGACCGGGGTGTCATTCGTCTTCATCAGCCACGATCTCTCGACCATCGCGTCCTTCGCGGACGAGATCGTCGTGCTCTACGCGGGGCGGGTGGTCGAGAAGGGGGCAACGGACCAGGTGCTCTCGCCCCCCTACCATCCCTATACCCGGCTGCTGATTGCATCGGTTCCGGAGCTCAGGATCGGCTGGCTGGAAGAGACCATGGAGACCCAGGAGGCGCAGGCGGGCATCGACCGCGTGGTCGAGCTGGTCGAAGTCGGGTGTCCCTTCTTCGACCGGTGCCCGCTCGCAATCGAAGGCACCTGCGACCGCGAGACGCCGCCCATCCGGGATTTGGGGGGCGGCCACACGATCGAGTGCCACCGGAGCCTGGAAGAGTTCCTCGCCTGACCCTGCCGCGCCACCCTGTCCTTGCGGTTGAGCCAGGTTCTCTGCGAGCTCCCGGGGGGCCTCGTCGGTCCGAGGCGCGGCCTTGCCTTCGCATTCGGCGCCGTTCGGTCTGTGCGGCCCGTTGCCGCGGCGTCGCGGAGGCGTCGCCACGAAGATTGGTGAGAGACGCGGGTTGGGCTCCGCTCAGACGGCGACCGCGGTGTAGCGGCCGCGAAAGAACACGAGCGGATCACTTTCCGGGTGGTGGCCGAATTCGACGACCTCGCCCACGTAGATGACGTGGTCGCCGCCGCCGTGGCGGGCCGTGACCCGGCATTCGAAGGTTGCGATGGCGCCGTCGAGGAGGGGGCAGTCCCGGTATCCGGGCCGCCACGCGACGCCCGTCCACTTGTCGATGTCCTTGGTCGCGAAACGACTCGAAAGAGCTTCCTGATCCGATCGCAATACGTTGATCACAAAAGCACCCGTTCGTTCAAAAGCATCGAAGCAGTCAGCGGTGCGGGAGAGGCTGAACAACACCAGCGGAGGGTCCAGGGACACGGACGTGAACGAGTTCGCGGTGAGTCCGTGGAGCTCGCCATCGTTCCGGGTGGTGATGACGGTAACTCCCGTCACGAAGTTCCCGAGCGCTTCTCGCAACCGGAGCGCCGCCGGAGCGATCATTCGTCTACCTCCTCGCTGTTCCTTCCCAGGGCGCCTGCCGCCGGCCGTCCGCGTCCGGAATGCCCTGTCCCGGCACCCGGTTCATCCGGCGTGCATTGCCATGCTGATTATCGCTGAGACGATTATGGGTTTACAAATTGTCAGCTAGCTAACATAATCTCCCGATGCTCTGGAACCGACCCGATCCCGTCTTCGGATTCCTCGTGCATGACATCTCGAGGATGCTGCGCAAGCGATTCGACCGGCGCGCGCGCGATATCGGCCTCACGAAGTCGCAGTGGATCGTGCTGGCCCACCTCGCCCGCCACGAAGGGATCCACCAGGGAGGGCTTGCCGAAGTACTGGAGCTCGAGCCGGCGACGCTCGGCCGGCACCTCGATCGGCTTGAGGATACCGGGTGGATCGAACGCCGTTCGGACCCCTCCGATCGCCGCGCGTGGCGGTTGCACCTGACCGGGAAGGCCACCCCGGTGCTCGAGAAGATGGGCGATCTGGTCGAGGTTACCACCCAGGAAGCGCTCGCCGGGCTGACCGCCGAGGAGCGTGGGCATCTGCAGTCGCATCTGCTCACCATCCGGGCGAACCTGACCGATCGGTCCGAGACCGGCCAGGTGCCGGAGGCCCCGGCGCAGGAGGGCGCCGAGCCGCGGCGCATGGCGGCGGGAGCGAGCTGATGGCCGACCCGGCGACCCCGGACAAGCCCGCGAGCGAACGGCGCCTTCGCCGCCGGCGGTTGAGTCGGCTGCGTTACCGGGTGCGCCGGCTGGGCCGCGTTCTATTCCTCGCGCTCGGACCGTTCGTGGTCATCACCGCGGGCGGCTTCTGGTATGCGACCTCCGGCCGCATCATTTCGACCGAGAACGCCTATGTCGAGGCGGAGCACATTCTCGTCACCCCGGCGGTGGACGGCATGGTGGCGAAGGTGTTCGTGCGCGACAACCAGAAGGTCGAACAGGACCAGCCCCTGTTCCAGGTGGACCCGATGCTGTTTCGGCTCGAATGGGAAAAGACCGCGGCCGAGCTCGACGTCGTCCGCTACGAGATCGGCTCGTACCGGGCTGCGCACCGCCAGGCCGAGGCCGAGCTGCGGAGCGCCCGCAAGGAAGCCGCGTTCCTCGAGAAGGAGTATCGGCGGCGCGCGCAACTCGGCGGCGGCAAGGCGGTGGCGAAGGTCGAGCTCGACCGGTTTCGCCACCAGTGGCAGGTCGCAAAGCAGCGGATCCCGGAGCTCGAGGAGAAGGTGCGGCTGATGCTCGCGAACCTCGGCGGCAACCGGGATCTCGCCGCGGAGGAGCACCCTCGTTTTCGGCTCCTGGATGCCGAACGTGCGAAGGCCGCCCTCGATCTCGAACGTGCCACCGTTCGGGCTCCGACCTCGGGCCGCATCGCCAACCTGGACCTTCAGGCCGGAGAGTACGTGAAGGAGGGCGCGCCGGTCTTCAGCCTCATCGCCGGCGTCGAGCCCTGGATCGAGGCCAATCTCAAGGAAACCCAGCTTACCCACGTGCGCGAGGGCCAGAGCGTCACGATCACGATCGACGCCTACCCCGACGAGCGGTGGCAGGGCACGGTATCCGGAGTGAGCGCGGGCACCGGCGCGGTGTTCTCGCTTCTGCCGGCGCAAAACGCGACCGGCAACTGGGTGAAGGTCGTGCAGCGGATCCCGGTGCGGATCGAGATCGTCGCGCAGCCGGATGCACCGGCGCTCCGCACGGGGATGAGCGCCAAGGTCGAGATCGACAGCGGCCACGAACGGGCGCTCCCCGGGGTCGTTCGAAGCGCGCTCGCGCTCGTCGGCTACAGCCGATGAGTCCCCGGGCCGGCTGAGACCGGTTCGGCCGGAGGGGCGGGCGCACCGTTTCCCGCCGCCGTCCACCCGCGGGTGCGGGTGATCGCGAGCTCGAGGAGGGTCGGCCGGCCGGAGAAGAGCGGCACCTCCCGGTACTGGGGATACTTCGCTCGAAGCGCCGCGATCGCCTCCGCCGCGGGACCTCCCGGCTCCGGCCCGACCCGGTGGACCCGGACCGTTCCGTCGATCCGTACCCACCACAGCCGCGACCAGTCTTGCGAGTACTCGTCGAGCAGCAGCGCCGCGCGCGGATTGGCGGCCGCGTTGGCGAGCCGCGCGAGAGGACCGCCCGACTTGGGCTTCCCGTCGATCGGAGTCCATACCGACCCCCGGGCCGGGGCGAAGACCACCGGCGTGACCCACGGCCCGCCGCCGTCCGCGGACACCATCGCGAGCCTTCCCACCGGCCAGGATGCGAGGAGTTCGGCGATCGCGGCGGTGTCGAGTACCGGGGCCATGCTCGTGCTCCGGCCGGCCGCCGGGGCGTACCCGGCCCCGAATCGGCCGACCTCCGGGGGTCGGAGCGGTGGATGCTACCGCCTTCGGGCCGGGATCGCTCCCGGGTAACCGGTCGCAGGCGCCTTTCGTCCGCTATATTGGGGGGAGAAGACGGCAAGCGGAGGCGTGAGGTTCCGGCGTGGAAGAGTTGGCGAGCGGGTTCGGCCTGATCGAGGGGCCGGTCTGGGACGGAGGGCTCGTCTTCAGCGACGTTCCCAACGGCGGGGTGCATCGACTCGGCGAGGACGGCTCGATCGAGACGGTGGTGGAGCACCGCCGCGGGATCGGCGGGATCGCGCTCCACGAAGCGGGCGGGCTCGTGGTGGGCGGGCGAAACGTGGCCTACAAGGGGCCGGCCGCACCCGCGACGGTGGTGTTGCTCGGCAACGACTGCGTCCGCGATATCATCGGCTTCAACGACCTGACGACGGACGACGCCGGCCGGATCTACGCCGGCTCCCTGGGGGCGAGTCCCTTCGGACCGGAGGCGGGGAAGAAGGACGGCTACCTTCATCTCATCGACCTGGACGGATCGCACCGGATCCTGGCCGCCGGCATCCGCCTCACCAACGGGCTCGGGTTCTCTCCCGGCGGGGAAACCCTCTATCACGCCGACTCCGGCCGCCACCGGATTGGTGCATACGAGGTGCGAGGCGGCGGCGACATCGGCGAATGGCGGGATTTCGCGATCGTCGACAACGGCATTCCCGACGGTCTGGCGATGGACGTGGAGGGATCGGTCTGGGTGGCCGCCGCGCACGGGGGAGAGGTGCTGCAATTCGATTCCGGGGGGAAGCTCCGGCGGCGGATCCCCTGCCCGCATCCGATGCCGACCAGCGTGTGTTTCGGGGGCGAAGACCTCCTGGATCTGTACATCGTGACCGGCACCGCGGGCACCGGCCGGGACGACTCGGGCACCATCTATCGGATCGGGGTCGACGTGCCGGGGCTGCCCGTCCCGCCGGCGCGGGTGGCCTTGCCGTCGTCCGCCTGAGACAAACGACGTATCCGAAGCTACCGCTTCCCGGTCTTCTCCTCGACCGGAACCGTTCGAGCCAATCCGGTCCCGCGAAACGCGGCAACCAAGGAACGAAATGAGCGCCAGCTACGTCACTCATCTCGAATGCTCTCTCACCGGCCGCTCGTATCCGGCCGGAGAAGTACATGGGCTCTCCGCGGCCGGCCGGCCGCTGCTCGTTCGCTACGACCTCGATGCAATCGCGGAAAACCTCGCTCGTGAAGACCTTTCCGCCCGGCCGGACGGATTCTGGCGGTACCGCGAGTTCCTGCCGGTACGAAGCCCCCGAAACCGGATCTCGCTCGGGGAGGTGACGACGCCGCTCGTCGCGCTCTCCCCGCCGGAAGGAGGGGAGGGGGAGTTGCTGGTGAAGGACGAGGGGCGGCTTCCCACCGGCTCGTTCAAGGCGCGGGGTCTCGCGCTCGCGGTGTCGATGGCGAAGGAGCTCGGTCTTCGCCGGCTCGCCATGCCGACCAACGGCAACGCGGGCGCGGCCCTCGCCGCCTACGCGTCCCGGGCCGGGATCGAGTCGGTGGTGTACTGCCCGGACGACACGCCGGAGGTCAACCTCTCCGAGATCGAGCTGCACGGAGCGCTCACCTGGCGGGTGGACGGCCTCATCGACGACTGTGGGCGCATCGTCCGCGAGCGCGCGGACGAGGAAGGCTGGTTCGACGTGTCCACCCTCAAGGAGCCGTATCGGATCGAGGGCAAGAAGACGATGGGGCTCGAGCTCGCCGAGCAGCTCGGCTGGACCCTCCCCGATGTCATCCTCTATCCCACGGGGGGCGGAACCGGGCTCATCGGAATGTGGAAGGCGTTCGCCGAGCTGCGTGCCGTCGGCTGGCTCGACGGACGGCTGCCGCGGATGGTCGCGGTCCAGGCCGAGGGCTGCGCTCCGATCGTGCGGGCGTTCGAGGCGGGGGAGGAGCACGCGCCTCGATGGGAGGGCGCGCATACGGTGGCGGCCGGCATCCGGGTCCCGGCCGCGATCGGAGACTTCCTCATCCTGCGCGCGGTCCGGGAAAGCGGCGGGTTCGCGGCGAGCGTGAGCGACGAGGCGATACTCGAGGCGCGCGCGGAGGTGGCCCGCCGCGACGGTCTCCTGCTCTGCCCCGAAGGGGCGGCGACCCATGCCGCGTGGCGCGCGGCGATCGCGGACGGAAGGATCTCGCCCAGTGAGCGGGTCGTGCTGTTCAACTGCGCGACCGGACTCAAGTATCCTTTGCCCTTGGTCACCCGAAAAATCGAAATGTCCGATACATGACCCGACCGGGGGCAAGAACAGAGGGTGGACTCGAGTTCCCGGACGGCACGAAGGGAGGAAGCTACGCGATGAAACAATCAGTCCCTCGGACCGCGCGTCCGGGCTCCTTGCGAACGGTAACGACCGCCGGAGCGCTTGCGGGCGGCGCCGTTCTGCTCGCCGCCGGGAGCGCGTATGCGTCCGTCCCCGGCGAGACCCAATTCGTGTTCAACACCTTCTCGTTCCTCATCTGGGGCGCGCTCGTGATGTGGATGTGCGCGGGTTTCACCATGCTCGAATCGGGCTCGGTCCGCACCAAGAACGCCTCCGTGATCTGCCTCAAGAACATCGGGCTCTATTCGATCGCGGGGCTCGCCTACTACCTCATCGGCTACAACCTGATGTACGTCGACGTGGGCGAGGGCGGCTGGATCGGCACGTTCGAGCTCTTCTACGGCCCGTCGGCGGACGAGCGCGCCCTGCTGGGCGGCGACGAAGGGGCGAAGGCGGCCGTCATCGAGAAAGGCTACTCCACGATGTCGGACTGGTTCTTCCAGATGGTGTTCGTGGCCACCGCGGCCTCCATCGTGTCCGGAACCCTGGCCGAGCGGGTGAAGCTGTGGTCGTTCTTCATCTTCATCACGATCCTGACCGCCGTCGTCTATCCCGTCGTCGGGGCCTGGACGTGGGGCGGTGGATGGCTCTCCGAGCTGGGATTCAAGGACTTCGCCGGATCCACCATCGTGCACTCGACCGGCGGCTGGGCGGCACTTGCCGGAGCCATCGTGGTGGGGGCGCGTCGAGGGAAATTCCGTGCCGACGGCACCGTCAGGCCCACGACCCCCTCCAACATCCCCTCCGTCACCCTCGGGGTCTTCATCCTTTGGCTCGGCTGGTTCGGCTTCAACGGGGGTTCCCAGCTCGCGCTGGCCGGAACGGTCGATGCGATCGCGATGAGCAACGTGCTCGTCAATACCAATCTTGCGGCCGCGGCGGGGGTGATGGCCGCCATCAGCGTGTCGAGGCCCATACTCGGGCGCATCGATCTTCTCGCCGGCCTCAATGGGGCCATCGCCGGCCTCGTCGCGATCACCGCGGGCCCCGATGTCGTCGACCACTACTGGGCGATATTCATCGGCGCGGTCGGCGCGATCATCTGCACCGCCGGCTTCAAGCTCCTCGACGCGATGAAGCTGGACGACGTGGTCGGCGCCGTGCCCGCCCACCTGTTCGCCGGGATCTGGGGCACGCTCGCGGTCTGCATTGCCGGCGGCGGGGATCTCTACGCGCAGATCGTCGGGATACTGGCGATAGGGGCCTTCGTGTTCGTGGTCTCGTGGGTCCTCTGGACGATTATCGAGAAGACGGTCGGGGTGCGGGTTTCGTCCACCGTCGAGCAGCTCGGGCAGGACGCCGCGGAGCTCGGGATCGAATCCTATCCAGAGTTCGTGGTCATGCCCGAGCCCGACGACTTCGAAGAGATGCAGCGGTAGGACCGCGGGGTCGGACTCGATTCGGCCCCGTCATCGCGGGGCCGAATCGGGGGAGTCGGAACGCCGGGGAGGTCCGGCCAACCGCCCCGAGGCCTGGTACGCCCGGCCCCGGCGCTACCGGGAAAGGCCGATCGAGTTCAACGGCCCTGGAATGCAGGCCGGCGCTTCTCCATGAACGCCCGGCGGCCTTCGACGTAGTCCTCGCTCCGGAAGCAGGCTTCCACGAGCCGCGCGGCCTCGTCGAGGTCCCGCGCTTCCGGGTCCCGGGTGCACTCCCGGATCGCGAACTTTGCGGCCTTCACCGTCAACGGCGCGTTGTCGGCGATGCTTCGCGCGAGGTCCACGACCGCCGACTCGAGGGCCGAGCCCGCGACCACCCGGTTCACCAGGCCCATGCGCAGGGCTTCGTCCGCGCTGAAGCGTCTCGCGGAGAACAGGATCTCGTTCGCCGCGGACGGGCCCACCAGGTTGACGAGTGCGGCAACTCCCCCGTATCCATAGCCGAGTCCAAGCCGGGCTGCGGGAATTCCGAACTGGGCGTCCTCGGACGCGATACGGATGTCCGCACGCAGCGCGGTCATCATGCCGCCCCCGATGCAGTAGCCCCGGATCATGGCGATGATGGGCTTGGTGAGCGCCTCGACTCGGGCGGCCGCGACCTTTCCCTTCTCGTCGAATTCCCGGCGGCTCTCCTCGGACGAACGGTTCTTCTCGAACTCCGAGATGTCCGCGCCCGACACGAAGGCCCGCTCGCCGGCTCCCCGAATCACCACCACGCGGACATCGTCGCGTTCCTCGAAGGTGTCGAAGATGACCGGGAGCGCTTCGGTCATCTCCAGCGAGATCGCGTTCAGGCGCTTCGGGTTGTTGTAGACCACCCAGCCGATGCCGTCTTTGATTTCGGCGATCATCCGGTCGGTGTCGAGCTCGAGCTTCATGTCGTGGGCCGGCCTCTCGTGCATCAGGAGGCGCGATGATACGGGAATTGAGGGCCGGGGGCCGAGGGCGACGAAGGGCTGGCCGGTGTTGTCGGTTCCGGTGCCCGCGGCTATGATGCAGGGAGCGCCTCATGCGATCGGGTCGAGGTCTCGATGCGGATCGCCGGGCCCGGACCTTCTCGGAGCAACGGGCATGTTCGGGCCGGGGTTTGACAGCAGATGACCAAACCCGAATCCTCTCGGGAAGAGCCTCCGCGGGACGCCACGCCGTTCCCCGGTTACCACGTGGAACCGCGGTTCTACGACGAGATGTTCGAGTCCAACGGAACTCCGCGCACCGCTTGCCGGCAGATGATGGAGGCGCTCGCCGGGTTCGCGCCCGAGGATCTGACGAAGCTCCAGGACAGCGTCTACCGCCGGTTCCTGCATGAAGGCATCACCTTCACCGTGCTCGGCGGGGACGAGATGACCGAGCGGATCATCCCCCTCGATTTTGTGCCGCGCCTGCTGGCCGCCCGGGAGTGGGAGCAGATCGAGCGGGGGCTCAAGCAGCGCCTCGCCGCGATCAATCTCTTCCTCAAGGACATCTACCACGAGGGCCGGTCGCTCCGCGACGGGGTCGTCCCCGTCGACCTGGTGCTCGGCTGCCCCCAATACCGCGTCGAGATGCGGGGAATCAACGTACCCCACGACGTCTATGTCGCGGTGTGCGGCACCGATCTCGTGCGCACCCACGACGGGTTCGTGGTGCTCGAAGACAACCTTCGGGTGCCGTCCGGGGTGTCCTACATGCTCGGCTGCCGGGACGCGGTGAAGAGCGCGTTTTCCGAGCTGTACCGGTCTCATCGGGTGCGTGAGGTGTCCGACTACAGCGAGCGGCTGTACGAGATCCTCGCATCTCTCGCCCCCTCGATGCGGACCCCGCGCGTCGCAATACTGACTCCGGGCCTGTACAACTCCGCCTACTACGAGCATGCCCTCCTCGCCGGGGAGATGGGCATCGACCTGGTCGAAGGACAGGACCTCGTGGTCCACGATGCGTTGCTGTACGCGCGCACGACGAAGGGGCTTCAGCGGATCGACGTGCTCTATCGCCGGCTCGACGACGATTTTCTCGACCCGGTGACGTTTCGTCCCGACTCGATTCTCGGAGCGGCAGGAATGTTCCACGCCTATCGTGCCGGCAACTTCGTGCTTGCCAACGCTCCGGGTACCGGGGTCGCCGACGACAAGGCGCTCTACGCCTACGTCCCGCGCATCATCCGTTACTTTCTCGACGAGGAACCGATCCTCAAGAATGTCGAGACTCATCTTTGCCGGGAACCCGAGGGGCTTGCCCATACGCTCGGTCACCTGGAGGAGCTGGTGGTGAAGGAGGTCGGCGGCTCGGGCGGCTACGGGATGCTGGTCGGTCCCCATGCCTCGAGCGCCGAGCGGGCCGAGTTCGCCGATCGGATCCGGGCCGATCCGTCGAACTTCATCTCCCAGCCCACCCTCGACTTCTCCCGCGCTCCGTGCTTCGTCGACGGGCGGATCGAGCCCCGGCACGTGGACCTTCGTCCCTTCGTGCTGCAGGGGCGCGACCGCCAGGATGTTGTGCCCGGCGGACTCTGCCGGGTCGCCCTGCGGCGCGGCAGCCTGGTGGTCAACTCCAGCCAGGGCGGCGGCTGCAAAGACCTCTGGGTGGTCGACGGATAGAGTCCGAGGCGGATTGCAGCCATGCTGGCGAGGGTCGCCGCGAATTTCTACTGGATGGGCCGCTATCTCGAGCGGACCAAGCAGACCATCCGGCTCGTCCGGTATCCGCTCGATCGGCTCGTCGACCGCACCGCCGGCGAGATCGCGGTTGCCTGGGAGGTGGTGTACCGGACCCTCGGCCAAGCGCCGCCCCATCCGCCGGAGAGCACGGACGAAGCCGAAACCTTTCTCATGACGGACGCCTACACCCTCGCGGGCAGCCTCATCGAGGAGGCATCGAATCCCGAGTCCATTCTTTCTTGCTGGAGCACCGCTCGGGAGAATGCCCGGCAGGTGCGTTCCCATCTCCCGCTGCCGGTGTGGACCTGCCTCAACCAGGGCTATCTCTGGATGCGGGGCAGCGACTTCCCCACCGCCTGGGCGAGCGGTCCCGCCGCCCTTGTCAGCGAAGCGAGCGACCGGCTGCGGCACCTCGCCGGGGTGATGGACGCACTCATGTATCGCGATGACGGCTGGCGCTTCATGGTCCTCGGCCGCTTCGTCGAGCGGGTGCAGCATCAGGCGGCGTTTCTCGGAGCCTGGGTCGAGCTTCGCCGGCGTGAGCGCGAGGCGTCGGCCCTGCCGTGGGCGGACCTGCTGCGCATCTGTGGAGCGTACGAGGTCTACGGCCGCTGCTACTCGATGGAGGTGCGCCAGGATCAGGTGCTCGTCTTCCTCGTCCAGGACCCGGAGCTTCCCCGCTCGCTCCGCTTCTCGGTGCACCTCATCGAAGAGATGCTCGCCGGGATCGATCCGGCCGGCGCCCGTTATCCCCTCGCGTCCCCGCACCGGATGGCCCTTCGCATCGCGGCGGCCGTGGAGGTCGAGAACCTCGACGGCGAGCGGGGGAGGGACTCGGTCCGTTTCTTCCGTTCGATCGGGAGCGAGTGCCGAAAGCTCCACGATCTCGCGGTGGGCGCCTACCTCGATTTTCCGCCGGCCGAGGGACTCGAGACGTGATCGCGCGCTACCTCATCACTCATCGAATCCGGTTCGACTACGACGCTCCGGTGCATTCGGAGGTGGTGGTCTTGCGCCTGTGCCCGATTCGGGATCGGGTTCAGGTGATCAACACCTTCTCCGTTCACACCGACCCCGACGGCCCGCTGTTCGAATTCGTCGATCCCTTCGGCAATACGGGGCACTTCCTGAATCGCGCCGGCGCGCACGAACGGCTCGAGATCGTCGCCCGGTCCAACGTGGAGGTGGGGCCGGTTTCCGCCGCTCCGGATCGGCTGGACACCGGCGGGTGGGAAGCCTTGGGCGGCGCGGGCAACGACATGGATCTCTGGCCGATGCTCCACGCGAGCGTCTTCGTTCGCTCCTCGCCGGCGCTCGAACGGTTCATTGCCGAACACGGTCTCGAGCCGGGGGACGACCCGCTGGCGAGCGCGCGCGAGCTTCGGGCGAAGCTCCACCGGGTGTTCGAGTACGTTCCGGGAAGCACCACCGCGCAGTCCCCGATCGAGGCCATCCTCGATACGGGACAGGGGGTGTGCCAGGACTACGCCCACGTGATGGCCTCGATCCTCCGCGAATGGGGCATCCCGTGCCGGTACGTATCGGGCTACCTCGCGCCGGCCGAGGGGGACGTGACGAGAGCCGAGAGCCATGCGTGGGTAGAGGGGTGGTTCCCGGGGGTCGGCTGGGTGGGATTCGATCCGACCAACGATACCGAGGGGGACGAGCGCCACGTCCGGGTCGCGGTCGGGCGGGACTACGCGGACGTGCCGCCGACCCGGGGGGTGTTCCACGGCTCCGCCCGGTCCGAGCTCGAGACCGAGGTGGTGATCGAGCGCCGGTGAGCGGCTTTTCTTCGGCCTCCAAAAGCACCAAACTAGGCGCGGAGAGGATGTCGGAAAGGTGAATGGCGGCTCGGATCGATCCGGTACCGGATAGTCCGCGGCCCGAGGGGCGGGCGGGTCGGCGCGCGCCTGACCGTTTCGCGATCCTGCGCGAGCTCGAGCGCAAGGTGCTGTGGCTCGCGAGCTGGACAATCCACCACGCGAACCACCTCCGGCCCAACCAGGACGGCCTCAAGGTCGGCGGCCACCAGGCATCGAGCGCGTCGGGCGTCGCCCTGATGACCGCGCTCTATTTCGCGGTCCTCCGCCCCGGCGACCGGGTCGCGGTCAAGCCGCACGCGAGCCCCGCGTTCCACGCCATCCAGTACCTCTTCGGGCGCCAGAGCCGGGAGAACCTCGAGCGGTTCCGCGCATTCGGCGGGGCACAGGCGTATCCCTCGCGCACCAAGGACGAGGACGACGTCGACTTCTCAACCGGATCGGTGGGGCTCGGGGTGGCCGCGACCCTGTTCGCCAGCATCGTCACGGACTACCTCCGGTCTCACGACTGGGAGCCCCGGGGAGGTCGTGAGGGACGCATGATCGCCCTCGCCGGCGACGCGGAGCTGGACGAGGGGAACATCTTCGAAGCGTTGCTGGAAGGCTGGAAGCACGAGGTCCGGAATCTGTGGTGGATCGTGGACTACAACCGGCAGAGCCTCGATTCGGTGATCACGGATCGTCTGTTCGGCCGGATCGACGATCTGTTCCGGAACATGGGCTGGCGGGTGGAGACCCTCAAGTACGGCAAGGAGCTCCAGGGGGTGTTCCGCCGCCGCGGGGGGGGGGCACTGCGCAAGTGGATCGACGACTGCCCGAACACCCTCTACTCGGCGATGGTGTTCAAGGGCGGCGCGGCATGGCGCGAACGCCTCTCGCAGGACCTCGGGCGGGTCGCCGGGATGCGGGCAATCCTCGACGAGTTCGACGACGAGCGGCTCGCACGGCTGATGACGAATCTTGCCGGCCACGACATCGAAACGGTGGTGGAAGCGTTCGAGGCGGCCGCCGACAGCGACGAGCCCACCTGTTTCATCGCCTACACGATCAAGGGTTACGGGTTGCCGTTCGCGGGTCACAAGGACAACCACGCCGGACTGATGAGCGTGGAGCAGATGGACGAGCTGCGGCGCCGGCACCGCATCGAACGGGGTGCGGAGTGGGACCGGTTCGCCGGTCTCGACCTCCCCCCCGATTGCCTGGAAGAGTACATCGCTGGCGTGCCCTTCGCCCAGTCCGGGAATCGCCGCTACGTAGTGCCGGCCGTCGCCGTTCCCGAGACGTTTCCGGTTCCCGGGGGGGACCGGCTCTCCACCCAGGAGTGCTTCGGGCGGATCCTCGCGTCGATCGGGCGGTCGCGGAGCGAGTTCGCCGACCGGATCGTGACCACCTCGCCGGACGTGACCGTCTCGACGAACCTTGGCGGCTGGGTCAACCGCAGGGGCATATTCTCCGCCCGCGAGCAGGCGGATACCTTCCGGGAGGAGGCGGTCGCCTCGTTCCAGGCGTGGGCCGCTTCGCCGCGGGGTCAGCACATCGAGCTCGGCATTGCGGAGAACAACCTGTTCATTCTGCTCGGGATGCTCGGGCTTTCGGACTCTCTGTTCGGGCAGCGGCTGCTGCCGGTCGGAACCCTGTACGACCCCTTCATCCAGCGCGGCCTGGATGCGCTCAGCTACGCCTGCTACCAGGATGCACGATTTCTGCTCGTGGCCACCCCGTCCGGGATCAGCCTCGCTCCCGAAGGTGGGGCCCATCAGTCCATTTCGACCCCGCTCATCGGCATGGGGCAGGATGGGCTGGCGGCCTTCGAGCCGGCGTTCGCGGACGAGCTCGCCGTCATCATGCGCTGGGGTTTCGATTACATGCAGCGCGGGAGGACGGGGCAGGCGACGACGCCGGCGCCGTCGGACCTCCCCGGAGACGAAGCGGGCGGCTCGGTCTATCTTCGCTTGAGCACCCGGGCCGTCGAACAGCCCGTCCGGGAGTTGGCGAATGCCGGTGCGGCCGAGATCCTGCTCGGCGGATACTGGCTGATTCCTCCGGCGCCGGGGTCGGATCTCGCCATCGTCTACGCCGGCGCCGTCGCGGACGAGGCCCGCGCGGCCCACGAAGCGGTGCGCGGGGATTTGCCGGGAACCGGCGTGCTCGCGGTCACCTCTCCGGATCGGCTGGCCTCCGGATGGCGGGCGGCGGTCCGCGCGCGCCGCGAAGGGGCCCGCGACACCCGCTCCCACCTCGAACGACTGCTGGACCCGCTTTCTCCGGGAGCCAGCCTCGTCACCGTGGCCGATGCCCATCCGGGCTCCCTCGACTGGATCGGCTCGGCGGCAGGACACCGCTGCTATCCGCTCGGGGTCGACCACTTCGGACAGTCGGGCAGCGTTCCGGAGCTGTTTGCCCACCATCGAATCGACCTCGACGCGATCCTCGACACGATCGCGGCGGCAGTGGCGTCGGAGTAACCCGTTGTCCGCTCCCTCTGCCGGTTCGCTTGCCGATCGGGTGGCGAGGCAGCTTGGACTGGATTCCGCCGGCGTTGACGGGACCGGTCCGAACGGTTCCGCCACCCTGACCGACGTGCTCCGGCAGGCGGGGCGGAGACCGCCCGCGGCGGCCCGCCTGTCACCTCCCCGGACCGTGCTCCGCGCGGGCGAGGAAACGGGTCCGGAAACCCGTCGAATGGAGGTCGCCTGCGACGAGAAACCGATCCGGGACACATGCACCGCGCTCGCCGCTTGTGCGGCGGAGCCGCCGGAGACCCTCGACCTCGTGGTGCGGCTCTGCGGGACGGCGCTGCGGGACCATCCCGGGCTGTCCGGAGCGGCGGACGGGAACGAGGAGGGTCGTCACCCCGGATCCATCGAGATCCTGGTGACGGGCCTCGCCCTGGCGGTGCCGATACACGGCGTGGACCGAGCGGGGGTGGGGTCAATCCGGGTGGCGATGCGCACGGGCCGCCCCGCATCGCGGGCAGGGCCGCACGGCTCGTCCGGGGGCCGCGCCGAACCGGCGGAGGCATTCGTCATCCGCACCCCGGATGCCCCGGACGTCCGTCCCGGCGCCCTCGCCGGCGGGAGGGATCGACGCGGTGGCGCCGTACTCACGATCAACGAGCGACCGGGGTCGATCCTCCTTGGGCTCGAATTCGGCGCCGGGTCGGAGGAGGACGCCGAGGCGTTTCTCGATCGACTCCGGTCGCTTTGCCTCGACCCCCGCCGCGCGCTCCTTTGAGGGCCGGCGGTCAAGCCGACACGACTGGGAGCCAATCCTGATGGACGCGGAACGGCCATTCTGGAACGAAGAGATGGAGACCATGCCGGCGGATCGGATGCGATCGCTCCAGGAAGCCAGGCTCCTGGCCCGGCTTCCGCTGGCGTGGGTCGGATCGAGCCTGCTCCGACGCGAGTGGAAGGCGGCTGGCGTGCACCCGGGCGACATCCGGTCCCTCGATGACTTCGGTCGCGCCGTCCCCACCATACACAAGGAAATGGTCCGGCAGGTCCGGGACGACACCGGCGACCCCTATGGAGGAATGAGCCTTCTCCCCCCGGACGTGCCGTGCGACGTCCACACGAGTTCCGGGACCACCGGCGCGCCGACCTTTCTTCCCATCACGGAGCGCGACAAGTCGATATTCGCCGAGTCCCTCGCCCGCCACCTGTGGGCGGCCGGGCTGCGCCCTGGGGGCGTGGCGAGTCTGTCGCTGGCCCTGTACCTGCGTCCGGTGTCGGCCATGGCCGATGCGGCCCGTCGGATCGGAGCCCGGGTGACGTTCACCGACTGGCCCGATCTGCCGCGCGTGGTGCAGACGTTCCGCTACCTCAAGCCCGACGTGCATGCCTTCCTGTCCCCGCCCCAGGCGATTGGGCTCCGCGACGAGATTGCGCGTCTCGGCTTCGATCCGAAGGAGATTCTGGGCGGTACCAGGGGATTCGTCTGGGCGGGGGACGCGCTCACCCCGAAATCGCGCCGTCTCGTCGACGAGGAGTGGGGCAGCGAAGCCTTCGAGCTGTCGGGAACCGGTGATCTGTGCTTCATGATGCAGGAGTGCGGACATCACGACGGCCTCCACATGCACGACGATCTCTGGTTCGTCGAGGTGGTGGAGCCCGGCACGACCATCCCGGTGGAGGAGGGCGAACGCGGCGAGTTCCTGTTCACCTCTCTCATGGACGAATCGCTCGGCTTCATTCGCTGGCGGAGCGAGGACATCGGCACGACCACCACCGGCCGGTGCGCGTGCGGACGCACGAACACCCGGCTCCACTTCCTCGGGCGGGTGGGATACCGGGTACGGGTGAAGGGCACGACGGTGTTCCCGGTCGAGGTTCAGCGGGTGCTCGAGCAATGGCCGGAGGTGGACCACGGCCTGTTCCAGATCGTCCGGACCGGCCCCGACATGGACACGCTGAGCTTGCGGGTGGGCACCCGCGAAGGCGAGATCGCCGACCCCAAGGGTCTCCGTCCGCGGATCGAGGCCAGCCTGGAAGACGCCCTGCAACTTCCCGCGCGGATCGACTACGTGGACGCGGACATGCTCCTCGCCCTCGGACCGCCCCACAAGATCCCCCGCATCCACGAGGCGGACTGAGCCGCGAACGTGCCGGTGACCGGCCGGAGCACGGGCCGGTCCCCGGTCGGCTCCGACCTCCCGGAAAGCCCGCGGCGCCGCCGGAAGTCGGCCTCTGCCGCCGGCCTTCCCTATAATGGCCGGCACCCCGGCACCGGGCGCCGCCGTCCCGCCATGCTCCAGCCCCTCGTCAGAACCTTGCGGGACAGCGCCCGGGATCTCGTGCCGATCATCCTCGTCATCGCCGTGTTCCAACTGCTGGTGCTGCGCCAGCCCATCCCCGACTTCTTCGATGTCCTGGTCGGTTGCGCATGCGTCGTGATCGGTCTCGCCCTCTTCGTCCGGGGTCTCGAGGCGGGCCTGTTCCCGATCGGCTCCATGCTCGCCGACGGGCTCGCCCGCAAGGCGAGTCTTCCCTGGCTCCTCGTCTTCGCGTTCGGCCTCGGATTCGGCACGGCGGTTGCCGAGCCCGCGCTCATCGCGGTGACCGAGGAAGCGGCCCGCGTAGCGGCCGATGAAGGCATCATCGGCCGCCAGCCCGCGGAACGGGACGCGCATGCGCTGGGACTTCGCCTCTCGGTCGCGGTCGCGGTCGGGTTCGCGGGGCTGGTCGGCGTGTACCGGATCCTCCGCGGCTGGCCGATTCACTATCTCATCATCGGGGGATACTCCGCGATCGTCGTGCTCACCTGGTTCGCCCCGCCTGCGATCATCGGCATCGCCTACGATTCGGGGGGAGTCACCACGTCCACGGTGACCGTTCCCCTGGTGACGGCACTCGGGATCGGGCTCGCGTCGAGCATCCGGGGCCGCAATCCACTCACCGACGGCTTCGGGCTCATCGCGTTCGCATCCCTCACCCCGATCGCGGCGGTCATGATCTACGGCATCCTGGCGGGGGTCGCCGGGAGCAGCCTCGGGTGACGGGGTTCCTTGCGGACTCCGCAACGCGGCTGCTCGGGGTGATGCTCGACATCGCCCCCATCGTCATCGTGCTGTTCGCATTCCAGCGGTTCGTGGTGGGCCGGCCCATACCGAATCCCCGAGCCGTCGTCACCGGGCTCGTCTACGTGACGGTCGGTCTCGGGCTGTTTCTCATCGGGCTCGAGAAGGCGCTCTTTCCGCTCGGCCGGAGCATGGCCCGGCAGCTCGCGGACCCCGTGTTCCTCGGTGCGTCGGGAGGCGCCGCCCTCGGTTGGGAGCGATATGCGTGGGTCTATCTCTTCGCGGCCGCGATCGGATTCTCCGCCACGATCGCGGAGCCATCGCTGCTCGCGGTGTCGATCAAGGCCAACGAGGTATCCGGGGGAGCGATCGGAGTGACCGGGCTGCGGGTCGCGGTCGCGATCGGAGTCGCGGTCGGGGTCGCGATCGGCGTGCTGCGCATCGTGACCGGGACCCCGCTTCACTACTGCATCATCGCGGGCTACGCCCTGGTCCTGCTCCAGACCGCGATGGCCCCACGTGGAATCGTCGCGCTCGCGTACGACTCCGGCGGAGTCACCACTTCGACCGTGACCGTGCCCATCGTCACCGCCCTCGGCCTCGGACTGGCGTCGTCGGTCCCCGGCCGCAGTCCGACCCTGGACGGCTTCGGGCTGATCGCTTTCGCTAGCCTGTTTGCCATCATGGCTGTGCTCGCCTACGCGCAGGCTTCGCGCTGGCGGGCGACGCGCCGCGGCTGAAGATCCGGACCGGACAGTGCCGGACGCCAACCCTGGAGGACGCAACCCAGATGCATTTCAAGCTCATCGTAGCGCTCGTGGACGACACCCACACCGAACCCATCCTGCACGCCACCCGCGAGAAGGGCGCGCTGGGGGCGACCGTCATCAGCCGGGTGCGCGGAGAAGGGGTCGACGTGAAGAAGACCTTTCTCGGGCTCTCGCTCGAGACCTCTCGCGACATGTTGCTGTTCCTGGTCGAGGAACACCTCAGCCGGGAGATCCTCGAGACCATCGATCGGGTCGGCGACTTCGCCCGAAGCGGCGCCGGCATCGCATTTCAAATCGACGTCGAGGATGCGGTGGGAGTGGCACACCAGATGGAGGTGCTGCAATCGGTCGTCGAGGAGAAGATTTGAAGGGGTCCGTGATCCGTGCGGACGGCTGGATCGCCGGCGCTCGCCCGTGTCCGTCTCCCAACTTCGATCCGCGGCCCGCCGGGGCGGAGATCGATCTCGTCATCGTGCACGGGATCAGCCTTCCTCCGGGCGAGTTCGGCGGGGACGCGGTCACTCGCCTGTTCTGCAGCGAGCTGGATTCGTCCGAGCATCCCGCCTTCCTAGAGCTCGCGGGACTCAGGGTCTCCGCGCACGTTCTCATCGACCGGACCGGCCGGATTACCCAGTACGTATCGTTTCTCGATCGCGCCTGGCACGCGGGGGACTCGCGCTATCGCGGCCGACCCGCGTGCAACGACTTCTCGATCGGAATCGAGCTGGAGGGTACCGACGCGGTGCCCTACGAACGGAGCCAGTACGACACGCTCGCGGATCTGGTTCGGGCGGTGATGGCCCGATGGCCGTCCGTCCGGCCCGAGCGGATCGTCGGACATGCGGACGTGGCGCCGGAACGAAAGACCGATCCCGGTCCGTCGTTCGATTGGGGGGAGTTCCGGCGCCTCCTCGCCCGGGCCTGATCGGGTCCGCGAGACTCCGGGCGTCGGCACGCCGTTCCCGCGCACCGGGAACCTCCGGGGTCCATCGGCTCGCGTCGCAACGGCGGCTGGCCCCCGGCGGACGTCGAGGGCGGCGCCCCGCCCGGCACCGCTGCGCCGCCGCCTTCCGGCTCGCCCTTCCCCGGCATCGGACAGCCCCGGATACCTGTCGCTCCTCGGACGAGGGCGGAAGGGGATTTCCCGGGCGTGAGCCGACTGCTACCATCGACTGGTCATGTCGGGGGAACGGGACATCGCCATCCTGGCGCCGCGGCGCCAATCGCTGGCCTCTCTCATCGATCTCTATGAGAGCAACTACTATCGTCTGCTTCGACTCGTCCCGGAGCTCCGGGGCATCGAAGGCACGGTCGTGTCACGGGTCGCGGGGGCGCTCGACCTCTACCTCACCGTGCACGAGCAACAGCGCTACACCACCATACTCACGCTGACGTACTGGTTCGGCGACGAGCTCCAGCCGAATGCGGGAATCGTCGTGTACCACGACGTGAATGCCGCGGAACTCGTCAGCTTCAGCCGGCGGCGGCGGCGGAACCCGAGTCGAACGTGGCGCCGGAGGCGGATGCCCGACCTCGAAAGGAAATGGCAAACCAACCGCTTCCTGCAGAGATGGCTCGGGTTCTGTCACCGGCAGGGGCACCTGTTCCTGCTGGTGACCTGCCCCCGCATCTCGCAGTCGCTTCCTCTGGAGCCAATTCGCCATCACGGCTAGCCTGCGTTTCTCGCCGGCCTTCGCGCGGGGTCGGCGGTAGCAGGAGCACGACGCGGCGTTGTGCTTCGCAGCTTCGCGGCGCCCTCGCGACGAAGCTCAGTGAGACTTCCAGGCTAGCCGGGCGGCCACCCGGACGCCCGGGGCAGAGGACGCAGGAGGTCGCTCAGTCGGTCCGGGCGGGTTCCCAGCCGGTGCTGATAGACGATGCGGTACTCCAGGATCCGCTTCACGTACTGGCGGGTCTCGGAATACGGAACGAACTCCACCCACAGCGCCGACTCCAGTCCTTGCCCTGCGGCGAGCCATCGTTCGGCCCGGTGAGGCCCGGCGTTGTACGCCGCGCTCGCGAGAGCCGAATGGCCGTGCATCCGGTCCAGCAGGCGGCGCAGGTAGGCCGCCCCGAGGCGGATGTTCTTCTGCGGGTCGAGCAGGGTCCGCGAGCCGGTGTGCCGGACGCCGGACGCCCTCGCGATGAGGCGGCCGGTCGCCGGCATGATCTGCATGAGCCCAAGGGCCCCGGCCGGTGAACGGGCCCGCGGCCGGAACGCGCTCTCCATCCGGATGGTGGCCAGCACCCACGCCGGGTCGATGCCGTGGTCACGGGCCGCGGCGGCCGCCTCGTGCCACCACGCGAGCGGAAAGCGAAGGTCCAGGCGGTCGAATGCCCGGGCCCGGGCGGCCGCCCGGATGGCTTCGTAGTGCCACCCCTGGCGGCTGGCGAGGTCCGCCGCGGCGGTCAGCGCTTCGTCCTCGAGGCGTTGCACGAGGTGACGCCATTCACGGTCGAACCCGTTCCGGAACCCGAGCGCGTGAAACTCTCGCGCGCGCCGATATCCGCCCATGCGCTCAATCCGGCGGATGCTCTCGGCCGAGGCGCCGGCCGGGTGCTGAACGATGCGGTACGGTGCGCCGATCCGGTCGGCGGCCAGAAAACCGTAGTAGTCGCGTGCCGCGGCGATCTCGGCCCACGGCGCTTCCGTAGCCCGGCCGAGGGCGGTGAGTGCGCGGGCTCGCCAGTATCGCCAGCGAAGCTCGGTGCGCGTTTCGCGAGGCAGTGCATCGATGGCGTCAAGGGAATCCGCCCACCGCCCCTCGGCAATCGAGAGAAGGGCGAGGATGCCGAGGAGGCGCGGGCTGCGGTATGCGCTCGGAACGCGTTCGATCCACTCCACCGCTTCGGGGACCCGGTGGTCCTGCGCGAACCCGAGACCGATGCGCCAGGACGCGAACGCGTCAACCTCGGCCGCAAGCGAAGTCGATTCGCCCGAGACGGCCTGCCAGGCGCGGGCCGCCGCGGCCGGGTTGCGCCGGGCGATCGAAGCGATCGCGGTGGCGACCGGCTGCCGCCACGCCGGCTCGCGTCGGGTCCGCCCCGCTTGGGACACGATCCGGGTCGGACGGCGATAGTCGCGGATCCAGCGTTCGGCGATGGCGCGGTCCGGTTGGCCGAGCATCCGGGAGACGTAGCCGGCGAGACCCCGGTTGCCGCGCTTGAGGGAGATCTCGATCCGATGCCAGAGATGCTCCGGGGTCCGTCCTCCCCTTTGCGCCCAGAGTGCGAACGTGCGATCGCACGCCCTGTCCTGGGATCGCGGCACGCGCCAGAGCCTGGCCGCCGCCTCGAACCCGGCGAGGTTGTCGCCCGTCTCGAGGAGCGCCCGCGCGCGAAGGCACTCGTGCCGGGTCTCGAGGCGGCCGGACGAGACCGAGGAGTACACCTCCAGGAACCGGGCCCAGCGGTGCTGCCGCGCAAGACGGTCGAGCCAGAGTCTGCGTACGAGATTCGCCATCGGCGTATCGGGAACCGTGGCGAGGAATGCCTCGATTGCCGCTTCGGAGTGCCGGCCGAACCTGCGGCGGAATTCCAGGTATCGCAGCCACGGGTGGAGCGGATGGCTCCGGAGCGATTCCGCCAGCCGGTCGAAGCGCTTCCGCTCCCCGCGCCGCAGCGCGGTCCGAGCCTCGAGAACCATGATCCGCTCGATGACCGCCCGGGAGACCGGCGGCTCCGCGGGGGCGGCCCGGGCGTCGAACACCGCGCCTGGCAGAATCGCGCCCAAGAGGAGGAAGATCGCGACCCGCCGGCCCCGGTCGGAACCGGAGGTGGGCACGAAGGCCCGCAGACCGCTCGAACGACGGAGGAAGAGATGGAACGCTTGTTCGGATTGATGGCCAGACTTCGGCAGGACTGCCCGTGGGATCGGGTCCAGACGTTCGAGACGATTGCCCCCTGCACGATCGAAGAAGCGTACGAGGTCGCCGACGCGATCGAGCGCGAGGACTTCGATGCACTTCGCGACGAACTGGGCGATCTCTTGTTTCAGGTGGTGTTCCATGCCCACATGGCGAACGAAAAGGGGTGTTTCGACATCGATGACGTCGTGGATTCAGTCCTGGACAAGATGATTCGCCGTCATCCGCACGTATTCGAACCGTCCGCCGCCGCGGAGCGCCCGGACTGGGAGCGCATCAAGGCGAAGGAACGTCCGTGGGCGCAGAGCACGCTCGACGGACTGCCCGGTGCGCTCCCGCCCCTTGCGCGGGCCGCGAAGCTGCAACGGCGCGCGGGCGCGGTCGGATTCGACTGGCCCGACGTGGAGGGCGTGTTCGACAAGCTTGACGAGGAGATCGACGAACTCCGGGGAGCGCTCGAAGCGGAAGAAGGGAAGGGACGGGCGGAGTCCGAGCTGGGAGACATTCTCTTTACGTGCGTCAACCTGGCCCGTCGCCTCGATCTGAGCTGCGATCGCGCCCTCGCCGGCGCCAACCGCCGGTTCGAGCAGCGTTTTCGGACAATGGAGCGCCTCACCGGAAGCGGGCGGCGGCTGGACGAACGGACACCCGCGGAACTCGACGCCTTGTGGAAGCAGGCAAAGGAGTGAATTCGACCGGGTCAGGCCGGGCGATCGATGCGCGCGTATGCCGAGTGGTTGTGGATCGACTCGAAGTTCTCCGCCTCGATGGAGTAGCCCTCGATGCGGGGATCGGCGTCCAGCCGTTGAGCGACGTCGCGCACCAGGTCCTCGACGAACTTGGGGTTGTCGTACGCGTACTCGGTGACGAATTTCTCGTCGGGCCGCTTGAGCAGGCCGAACAGTTGGCACGATGCCTCATGCTCCACGATGTCGATGAGCTCTTCGATCCACACCAGGGCCCGCGTATGGGCATGGACGGTTACGTGTGATCGCTGGTTGTGCGCACCGTAGGCCGAAATGGCCTTCGAGCACGGGCAAAGGCTCGTCACCGGCACGACGACGCGGGTGCTGATCCGGACGTCGCCGTTCCGGATCGCCCCGATCAGGGTGACGTCGTAGTCCATCAGGCTGGTCACGCCGCTGACCGGGGCCGTCTTGCGCACGAAGTAGGGAAACCTCATCTCGATATGGCCGGAGCGTGCTTCGAGCAGCTCCACCATCTCGCGCAACATGCGCTGAAACGTCGCGACCGTGATCTCGTACTCGTGGTTCTCCAGGACCTGCACGAAGCGGGACATGTGGGTGCCCTTGAAGTCGTGAGGCAGATCCACGTACATGTTGAACGTCGCGACCGTTTCCTGCCGGCCGGTGGAGCGGTCCAGGACTCGCACGGGATGGCGGATTCCCTTGATGCCGACCTTGTCGATGGGGATGCGACGGACGTCGGGGCTGCCCTGTACGTCCTCGATCGAGGCGACGTCCGAGCCGTCCTCCGGGCCCGCGGTTTCGGTCCGTTCCAACGTCTTCAACTTGCCCGTACCTCGACTTCGTGGGAAGCGCGCGAATGATACCCGGTTCGTCCGGGGCGCACGCGCGGGACCGGTCCCGATCGCGTGGACGCGCGCCGCCGGTCGTTCCCCGCACGCGAAGGGGATGCGGATCTCGGGTTCGGCGGGGGAGCGGCCCTGCGATGCCCGGGGAGGGACGCTTCGGCCGCGAAATCCGCAATCGCGGCGAGTGAGCGGAGCACGGAGCTCGTTCTCCGGCCGCTCTCAGAAGGGGAGACCATCCCCTTCCGCCTCTCCGGTCGCGGAGCGCGGGCGCTCCGGCTCGGGAAGCGCCGAGGCGGACTCTCCTTCGTTCGAGGCACGCGAATCCCCGCTCTCGGTTCCGAACGGCTGCAGCACCTCTTCCGCTCCGCCTTCCCCGGAACCCTCGGTGAGGATCCGGATCTTGCGTTCGGCCGTGGACAGCGCCTGCTCGCAGTATCGATGCAGGACGACCCCGCGCTCGTACGCGCTCACCGAGTCCTCGAGGCTGAGGTCGCCCCGTTCCATCTTCTCTACCAGGGCTTCGAACTCGGCAAGTGCCGACTCGAAGTCCCGGGGCGTCGTCTGGCGATCGGGCATGGAGGTCCGCCGGAAGGGATTGCCGGCGAGGTTAGACGACCCCGGCCCCGCGATCAACGAGCGATCCCGACCGGAGTTCACTGCCCGAACCGTTGTACCGTCATGGAGAGCATCTGTTGTCAAATGAATGAGAAACGGGATGCTTCCTCATGCGCCGCATTGGATTGGGACGGTGCGGCCGCGGCCCGGAGCGCCGTGCAATCGGGTGCGTGGAGCAGCTCGCCGTCACCGTGCCCGCCGCGTGCCGGTGGCGCCCAGCCTACCGTTCGACCAAGGACCGCGAGGGCGGCAACACCGCTCAGAAACTTCCGCCTGGAACAGAGCACGCCGCGCATCTCCGTCGAAGTAGCCTCGGACCTCTTCACGCCGGGGATTGTGCCCTGCGGCGCGTGGCAAGCTCCCGGTACAGCGCTTCGGGGCTCGTCCCGGTCGCGCTCGCGATGGTAGTCCAGGTGCCCCGCGGAGGGAGGTCATCCCCGTGCCACGCCAGCCAAGCGTCAAGCCGTTCGCGAACGGTCCGAAGCGAACGGCGGACATTATCCGAGCTTCGGCGGGGAGCGCTTCCGGTCCCTCATTCAGGCGTTCCTGGACGGGCACCGCGCCTGACCGGGCGCAGGCGGTCCCGCGGCGGCGGGGTACCCTCAGGGCTCGGTCAAGCGAGCGGTGGACGCTGGCATGTCGAGGAGCCGGCGCGCCGCGTCCTTCATGCGTCGTTTCCCGATTCTTGGTAACCGAGAGAGCGCTTGCCCGCGGCGGCGGGGGCAGCCCGGAGATATCGTGGACCTGTCATGTAATCGCATTCGCCGGTTGGCATTGTTGCCGGCAATTTGCAATCATAAAGAAATCATTCTGCGGAGACCTCACCATGGGCAACGTGACTGTACGCAACATCGACGACGACGTGATCGCTTGCCTCAAGGCTCAGGCGAAGGCAAATCACCGCTCGCTCGAGGGCGAGATCCGTCACCTCCTTGTCCAACAGGTGTTGCGCCACATTCGCCTCGAGGACTTCCGCGAACGCACGGCGCGTCTCGGCACCCTCACCGCAGACCGCCCTCAGACCGACAGCGTTTCGCTTCTCCGCGAGGATCGCGACCGTTGAAGTTGATCGTCGACGCCAGCGTCGCCGTCAAATGGCTGTTCACCGAGGAGGGCACGGTCGAGTCGCGGCAGCTTCTCGCCCACAGAATCGTGCTGTACGCCCCGGATTTCATACTGACCGAAGTCGCCAACGTGATTTGGAAAAAGGCCCGACGCAAGGAGATAGCCGACCCGCAACCTTATCTCGAGGAACTCGCTCGCCTACCCGATGTCGTCGTGTTGTGCTCATCCCCGGATCTCGTCGCCCACGCCGCGGCCGTTGCCTTCGAGATCAGCCATCCAGTCTACGACTGCCTCTATCTCGCCTGCGCCGAGATCGAGGGATCGCCCCTCATCACGGCCGACGGCAAGCTGCGCGACGCTGCCCAGGCGCATCCCCGCGTGGATGTCTGGCACATCGCGGCGCCCGAAGTCCACGAGCGCATCATGACCGCCGCCACGGCCCTGGTCATTCAGGAAACCACCGTGCAGAAGCTGATCGCCGCCTACACCAACTTCAGCAAGACCGTGGACTCCGTCACCGATACCGTCCCGCGCCGACGCAGCGGCCTCACGATTCTCACCCCGGACATTCAACACGAGTACCTTGGCACCCCGACCTATCTGCGCTTGGTGAAGCTCATCTCCAATCTATCCCATGACGAGCGCATCGACCTGATGGCGCTGGCCTGGTTCGGCCGCCAAGCCACCAAGACCTCCACTTGGTCATACTTTCTGAACCACGCGTATCGGATGGGAGTCAACGATCCCCATTACGAAGCGGGATTGGGCCACTACTGGCAGGCGGGGCTCGAACGCCTCCGGGCCTTGCCCTCGTAGTACGTCGACGGGGCGACCGGCAGCTCCCGGCAGATCGGCTCGACCCCATACGCATCGCGGTGCGCGTCGATGAACGTCGTCATGTCTTGGGTCGGCGTTCGAGCTCCGCTTGGGCGAAATACGCCGACGCCTCTCGCAGGATCTCGTGCGCCCGCCTGAGCTCCCGGTTCTCCCGCTCCAGCGCCTTGAGACGCTCTCGCTCGGCGCTCGTCAGTCCGGGCCAAACGCCCTAATCGCACTCCGTGCGTCGTACTCACTTGCGCAGCGTCTCGGCCGATCGGGGAGGATCACCATGAAGAAGCGAGGCGGAAGGAGCGCCCCGTGGCTCCCATCGATGCACGATCGAGAGCGAGGGCTCGGGTGACTCACAGAACATGACGATGATCGAGTCGGAGGTAGTCAACATCGGACAGATCACCGACCGTCGCGGGAGTGATCGCCGGGACCGGATATGCAAGAATTAGGCCGCCCGCGCGAGATAGACAAACAACTAGAGCGTGCTGCGGCGACCCGCGAGAAGAACGAGAAGGAGAGCGGGTCGCTGGAGCGAAGACGAACGGTTTCAGCAGGTTGTGGAGCCTTTGTCATACACAGGGCCGCGACAGGCACTGGCGGGCACAACCCCGATCGGCTAAGGAGTGCACGTGATGCCCTCGTCGGCGCGCGTCATGGGCGCGTGCGCCTTCGTGCACGTTGAGGAGGCGAGATTGAGCAGGGTTGGTGCGCGGGTCCGGAGGCTGGACACGGTGCTTGAGCGTCAGCTCCATCTCGAGAGCGAGGATGAGCGGAGGAGATGGCCGGCGACCCGGCCGAGTCGCCTGTGCCATGCAACGACGACGCCGGCATCAGATGAGAAAAGGAGGGGTCCAGTGAACGGGAGGTGTAGGAGGTACGAAAAAATTTGTGACAGTCAATCCTGGATTAGTCCAGGATTGACTGTCACTTAACAGGAATCGGTTCAGCTTCGTCATGGACGCGACTTACGACGCCACGGCGATCGAGGTGCTGGTCGGGCTGGAGCCGGTCCGCAAGCGGCCCGGCATGTACACCGACACGTCGTCTCCCGACTACCTCGCGCGCGAAGTGGTGGACAACAGCGTCGACGAGGCGCTCGCGGGGTTCGCGCGGCGCATCGACGTCACCTTGCACCGAGACGGTTCGCTCCGCGTCGCCGACGACGGGCGGGGCATGCCCGTGGATCTCCACCCGGAGGAGGGTCTCCCCGGGGTGGAGGTCATCCTGACCCGTTTGCACGCGGGAGGGAAGTTCTCGCTCGGGAACTACCGCTTTTCAGGCGGGCTGCACGGAGTCGGGGTCTCCGTGGTCAATGCGCTGTCGCGCCACCTCGAAGTGTGGGTCCGGCGCGGCGGGGTCGAGTACAACATGGCCTTTCGCGACGGTGACAAGGTTTCGGACCTCGAACCGGTCGGCGAGGTGGGTCGTCGCAACACCGGGACCGTGCTCCGCTTCTGGCCCGATCCGGCATTCTTCGACAGTCCTTCGTTCTCCGTGCCGCGGCTTCGTCACCTGCTGCGGGCGAAGGCGGTGCTGTGTCCCGGACTCCTGGTCACCTTCCTCCGGGAGGAGACGGGCGAGCGCGACGAGTGGTGCTTCGAGGATGGCTTGTGCGAATACCTCCGGTCCACGCTTCAGGGGGCGGATCTCCTGCCGGCGAGGCCGTTCGCCGGGAGCCTCGAAGGCAACACCGAGGCGGCGGACTGGGCGGTAGCGTGGATGTTCCCCGGCGGCGGCGAGCCGCGGGCCGTCGCGGAGAGCTACGTCAACCTGATTCCCACGCCCCAGGGCGGAACCCACGTGAACGGCCTGCGGTCCGGACTCACCGAGGCCCTGCGCGAGTACTGCGAGTTCCGGAGCCTTATCCCGCGCGGCGTCAAGCTCGTCCCCGACGATGTCTGGGAGAACTGCCAGTATGTCCTGTCGGTCAAGATGACGGACCCGCAGTTCACCGGCCAGACCAAGGACCGGTTGACGTCGCGCGCGTGCGCCTCGTTCGTCGCGGGCGTGGTGAAGGACGAGCTGAGCCTGTGGCTGAGCCAGCATACCGACACCGGAGACCGGCTCGCCGAGCATGTGATCGCGCGGGCGAAGGCACGTATCCGGGCCTCCAGGACCGTGGTCCGGAAGAAGGCGGCGGCAGGCCCGACCCTCCCCGGAAAGCTCGCCGACTGCGTCTCGGAAGACTCGGAGAGGACCGAGCTGTTCCTCGTCGAGGGCGATTCCGCGGGTGGCTCGGCCAAGCAGGCCCGCGATCGGGAGTTCCAGGCGGTGATGCCGCTTCGAGGCAAGATCCTGAACACCTGGGAGCTCGCTCCCGGTCAGATCCTCTCCTCGCAGGAGGTGCACGATATCTCGGTCGCCATCGGGGTCGAGCCCGGCCGCGGTGACCTCGCGGGCCTTCGCTACGGCAAGGTGTGCATCCTCGCCGACGCGGACTCCGACGGCGCCCACATCGCGACGCTTCTCTGCGCCCTGTTCGTCCGTCACTTCCGCCCCCTCGTGGAAGCGGGGCACGTGTACGTGGCGATGCCGCCGCTGTACCGGGTGGACGCGGGGAGCGACGTCTTCTATGCCCTCGACGAGTCGGACAAGCAGGGGCTGCTGGACCGCCTGGCGGCGGAACGGCGCCCGGGGAGGACCCAGGTGCAGCGTTTCAAGGGGCTCGGCGAGATGAACCCGCCCCAGCTCCGCGAAACCACCATGTCGCCCGAGAGCCGCCGCCTCGTGCGGCTCACCGTGGAGCCGCACGACGACACCGCCGCCGCCCTCGACCTGCTGCTCGCGAAGAAGCGGGCGGGGGACCGCCGCGCATGGCTCGAAGCGGAGGGCGGCGGGGCGGAGATCTGAGCGCCGGCACGGTGACCGGCGGCCCGCGGGGAGCGACCTGAACATGGCGACCCACCTGATGGAACGCCCCGATTCGACGGCCGACGAACGGCCGATGCGCGAGTTCGCCCGCAAGGCGTACCTCGACTACTCCATGTACGTCATTCTCGACCGGGCGCTGCCTCACATCGCCGACGGACTGAAGCCGGTGCAGCGACGGATCGTGTACGCCATGTCGGAGCTGGGTCTGCGCGCCGTCCTGAGCCGCGAGGCCGAAATCTCTGCCCGCCGGGGGCCGTACGCCGCCAATCGGACCCGTTTCAAGAAGTCGGCGCGCACGGTGGGCGACGTTCTCGGGAAGTTCCATCCACATGGCGACACCGCCTGCTACGAAGCGATGGTCCTGATGGCGCAGCCGTTCTCCATCCGCTACCCCCTGGTCGACGGGCAGGGCAACTGGGGGTCCACGGACGACCCCCGATCCTTCGCCGCGATGCGCTACACCGAGGCGCGGCTGACGCCGTTCGCGGGGGTGTTCCTGGACGAGCTGGGACAGGGAACCACCGGTTTCAGGCCCAATTTCGACGGAACCCTGGAGGAACCGGAGCTGCTGCCCGCCCGCCTCCCGGCGGTGCTCCTGAACGGCACCTCGGGCATCGCGGTCGGCATGGCCACGGACATTCCGCCGCACAACCTCGGCGAAGTGGCCGCGGCGTGCGTGCGCCTCCTCGAGGAGCCGGACGCAACGACGGACGTCCTGTGCGAGCACGTACGCGGCCCCGACTTTCCGACCGGCGCGGAGATCGTCACGCCGGCCGACGACTTGCTGGCGATCTACCGCACCGGTAACGGCACGGTCCGCATCCGCGCGACCTGTGAACACGAACGGGGGTCCGCGCCGTCGGTGGTCGTGACCGCGCTTCCCTATCAGGTGTCGGGCTCGCGCGTCATGGAGCAGATCGCCTCCCAGATGGCGGAGCGCAAGCTCCCGATGGTCGAGGACCTCCGGGACGAGTCGGACGAAGCCAATCCGGTGCGTCTGGTGCTGAGCCTCCGGTCGAATCGGGTCGACGTGGCCCGGCTGATGTCTCATCTGTTCGCG
Source organism: Gammaproteobacteria bacterium (assembly GCA_965223775.1). Classification (GTDB taxonomy): domain Bacteria; phylum Pseudomonadota; class Gammaproteobacteria; order HK1; family HK1; genus JAJDXW01. The sequence goes on from OZ245021.1 coordinate 2,939,182, forward strand.
ACCACGGACCTCGAGCGCACCTGCCGCGTCAACCTCAACGTCATCGGGCTCGACGGACGGCCCGGGGTCAGGGACCTGCGTTCTCTCCTCGTCGAGTGGATCGAGTTCCGGCGCCGGACCGTGCGGCGGCGGCTCGCGTTCCGGCTGGACAGGATCGAGGTCCGCCTCCACCGGCTCGAAGGCATTCTCGCCGCCTACCTCAACCTGGACGAAGTGATCGCCATCATCCGGGAGGAGGATCGGCCCAAGGCGGTGCTCATGGACCGTTTCGAGCTCACCGACGTCCAGGCGGAAGCGATCCTGGAGCTGAAGCTGCGCCACCTGGCGCGGCTCGAAGAGGTGAGGATCCGCGCGGAGCAGAAGGCGCTGGGAGAGGAACGGGACGCTCTCTCGGAGCGCTTGCAGTCCGCGTCCCGTCTCGATGCCCTCGTGCGTGACGAAATCCTCGCCGACGCGCACGCGCACGGCGACGAACGCCGGTCCCGCTTTGTGGCGGCGGAGCCGGCCCGGGCGCTCGGCCGCGACGAGCTCGTGTCCGCGGAGCCGGTGACCGTGGTGCTCTCGCGGCGCGGCTGGGTCCGTGCGGCCAAGGGTCACCAGATTGAACCGGAGACGCTGAGCTATCGGGCAGGAGACGAGTTCCTGTCCGCCGCGCCGGGCCGAAGCAACGAGACGGTCGCGTTCCTCGACGGGACGGGACGCGCGTACTCGCTTCCCGCCCACGTCCTGCCGTCCGCCCGCGGGCAGGGAGAACCCCTTGCCGGAAGACTCGACGCCCCGGACGGCGCCGAGTGGAGGGCGGTGCTCATGGGAGGAGCGGAAGACCGAATCGTCCTCGCCTCGGACGGCGGCTACGGATTCGTGGTCGAGATCGCAAGCCTGTGGTCCAAGAACCGCAGCGGGAAGCTCGTCATGCAGACGGGGGATGAAGATCGGGTGCTGGCGCCGGCCCGCTTGTCGGATTCGGGCACCGATCGGCTGGCGGTCGTCTCGACCGCGGGCTACCTGCTCATCTATCCTCTTTCCGAGCTCCCGGTGCTCGGGCGGGGCAAGGGGGTCAAGCTGATGAGCATTCCGTCGACGAAACTCCGGAACCGCACGGAGACGGTCCGAGCGATCGCGGTGGTGCCGGCCGGTGAGCGGCTGACGGTGCGCGCCGGACGCCGGCACCTGACCCTGCGCGCCCGGGATCTGGAAGCCTATTCCGGCGTCCGCACGAACCGCGGGCGGCTCCTCCCGCGCGGCCTGCGGGGGGTCGACTCGATGGCGGCCGGCCGGCCAGGGGACGCCGACGCGGCGGAGCCGGGCGGAAGATAGACTGTACGGGGTCTGGCAACCCGGGAAAGAAGACTCCGCGATGGCGACCTACAGCACCAATGAATTCCGTTCCGGACTGCGGCTCATGGTCGACGACGTGCCGTGCGCGATCCTCGACAACGAGTTCGTCAAGCCGGGCAAGGGCCAGGCGTTCAGCCGGGTGAGGTTCCGAAACCTGCTCACCGGCCGCGTCGTCGACAAGACCTACAGGTCGGGCGAGACGCTGCCGGGCGCGGATGTCGTCGAGACCGATCTGCAGTACCTGTACCGCGACGAGGAGCACTGGCACTTCATGCACCCGGACACGTACGAGCAGCTCGCGGTGACCGAGGAGGTGCTGGGCGACACCGCGAAGTGGCTCAGGGAGCAGGACGTCTGCAAGGTGCTGCTCTGGAACGGCGCGGCGATCGGAGTGACTCCGCCCAACTTCGTGGCGCTCCGCGTCACCGACACCGAACCGGGGGTGCGCGGAGACACCGCGAGCGGGGCGAACAAGCCCGCGGTCGTCGAGACCGGGGCGACCGTCCGGGTACCGTTGTTCGTCGACAACGGGGAGCTTCTGCGCATCGATACCCGAACCGGGGAATACGTCTCCCGCGTCAAGGAGTAGGCCGGTGCCGAACGGGCCGGCGGAGCCCTCACCGGCCTGGCGCCCCCGGGGCGACCGCGGTCGATGGGAACGGCGCGCCAGGGTGGTCGCGAAGATCCGGGAATTCTTCGCCTCACGCGCGGTGCTGGAGGTGGAGACCCCGATCCTGTGCGCCCGGGGAGCCATGGATCCGGGCATCGCCAGCTTTTCCACGGTCGGGACGGACGGACGGATGCGCTGGCTCCAGAGCTCCCCCGAGTACGCGATGAAGCGGTTGCTCGCGGCCGGCAGCGGACCCATCTACCAGGTCACCCGCGCGTTTCGGGCCGGTGAGGAGGGACCGCGCCACAACCCGGAATTCTCCCTTCTGGAGTGGTATCGGCCGGACTACGACCACTACCGGCTCATGGACGAGGTCGGCGAGCTCGTCGTCTCCGTGCTCGCGTGCGGGGCGCCCCGACGGCTTGCATACGCGCGGGCGTTCCGGGAACTGGCCGGAGTCGACATCGACGCGGTGCCCGGCGAGACCCTGCGGGAGCGGGCGAAGGCGGCCGGCGCGAGCGACCATACGGCGGCGGAGCTCGATCGGGACGGTTGCCTGGACCTCCTGCTCACCCACGTCGTGCAGCCGGGACTCTCGCAGCTCGCCGGCTCGCGCGCCGTCTTCCTCTACGACTATCCGGCGAGTCAGGCCGCCCTGGCCCGGGTGGCGAGCACGCCGGCCGGTGAGCGCGCGGAACGGTTCGAGCTGTTCGTGGACGGGATCGAGCTGGCCAACGGCTATCATGAGCTCACCGATCCGATGGAGCAGTACAGGCGCTTCGAGACGGAGGCGGCTCGTCGGCGAGACGCCGAGCTCCCGTCGATGGAGATCGACGAACGGCTCACGGCGGCCCTCGCGCACGGCCTGCCGCCGTGCTCGGGCGTCGCTCTCGGGCTGGATCGACTCGTCATGCTCGCACTTGACGTGCCGTGCATCGAGGACGCGATCGCCTTTCCCGACGCGATTGCCTGACCGGCTGCCTGCGTCGATCCTGATACACTGGCGCCCCCCGACGGGAAGGATTCGACCATGAAGCCGAGTACCGATTTCCGCGTACCGGAGCCGGCGGCCGCGGAACGTCGCCTCGGCCGGTCATCGGATGCCGCGGCGACACCGCCGAGCGGCGCGGGGGCCGCGAAGAACAGGCGTACGTCCGATCCGGATCGAAGCTCGCCGGAGAACCCGAACCGGTGACCCAGTGGTGGGACTTCTCGACCTTCATGGCGCTCATCGTCCTCGTGACCGGAGCCATCTGGGCGCTCGATTCCTGGGTGCTCGGACGGCGCCGGCGGCTGGCGGGGGCGGCCGGCGCGGTGCCCGGAGAGGATGGGGTCAAGCTCCCGGCGAGACCGATCGTCGTCGAGTACGCCCGCTCGTTCTTTCCCGTCTTTCTGGCCGTCTTTCTCATCCGGTCGTTCGTGATCGAACCGTTTCGCATCCCTTCGGGGTCGATGATGCCCACCCTCCTCATCGGCGACTTCATCGCGGTCAACAAGTTTTCCTACGGTATCCGGCTTCCCGTCACGAACCGGAAGATATTCGATCTCGGGCAGCCGGAACGCGGCGACGTGGTGGTGTTCCGCTACCCGGTCGATGGAGAGACCATCTTCATCAAGCGCGTCGTGGGACTTCCGGGTGACCGGGTCCGCTACGACCGCGACAAGCGGCTTCATATCAACGGAGTGGAAACCGAGCGGAGCGTTCCCGAGATCTACGAGGGCTCCGGGTCGGGCAGCCACATGACCGGCGTGAGCGTACGGCTCGAAGCGCTGGGCGAGCACACGCATGCGATCCTGTACCGGCCCGGCCTGCCGACCGTGGAAAGCGCATGGCAGGTACCGGACGGGCAGTACTTCGTGCTCGGCGACAACCGGGACAAGAGCCACGACAGCCGTTTCTGGGGTTTCGTGCCGGAGGAGAATCTCGTCGGCCCCGCCTCCATCGTCTGGATGAACTGGGACTGGGGGCATGGCGTGGACCTCGGCCGGATCGGGACCACCGTCGACTGAGGACGTGAGCGACGCGTTTCGGGAGGCGGCGGCAAGACTGGGCTCCGCCCTCGGGTACGAGTTCTCGGATTCCGAGGCGGTGCGCCGGGCGCTTACCCACCGCAGTGCATCCGGCAGCAACAACGAGCGGCTCGAGTTCCTCGGCGATTCCGTGCTGGGACTTGCGGTTGCCGATCTGCTGTTCGCCCGCTACCCGGCCGCAACCGTGGGAGACCTGACCCGTGCCCGCGCCTCGCTGGTACGCAGGGAGGCGCTCGCGGCGGCCGCACGCGAAGCCGGCGTGGGCAAGTACCTGGTGCTCGGGGCCGGGGAGCAACGCAACGGGGGCCGAAACCGCGACTCGATACTGGCCGACGCGATCGAGGCATTGCTCGGGACGATGTATCTGGAGGGAGGATATGCGGCCGTACGCCGCACGGTCGAGCGTATCTTCGCCGAGCGCCTCGAACGGGCGACGCCGGCCGGGACGGCAAAGGACCCCAAGACCAGGCTTCAGGAACTGCTCCAGGCTCAAGGTCTCGATCTGCCTCGCTACCGGGTCGTGGAGTCGGATGGCTCCGCGCATCGGCCGATGTTTGTTGTCGAGTGCGATGCCGGCATCGCCGGGCCCACGCGAGGGGAGGGCACTTCCCGCCGGCAGGCCGAACAGAGAGCCGCCGAACGGGCGCTCGCGGAGATCGGCGATGGCGGATGAGTTCCGGTGCGGCACGGCGACCATCGTGGGACGTCCGAACGTGGGGAAGTCCACGCTGCTCAACCGGTTGGTGGGGCAGAAGGTGAGCATCACCGCGTCCAAGCCGCAGACGACCCGGCACCGGATAGGCGGCGTAATGAGCCGCGACGACGCCCAGATCGTCTTCGTGGACACGCCGGGCATCCACCGGGATCGACGTTCCGCGATGAGCCGGTACCTCAATCGCACCGCGCGCGGTGCGGTCGATGGGGTGGACGTGGTGCTCTTCATGGTGGAAGCGCTCCGGTGGACGGACGAGGACGAGGATGTCCGCCGCGAGCTGCGGGAGAGCCGACAGCCCGTGCTCCTGGTGCCCAACAAGATCGATCGAATGTCCGGCAAGGAGGCTCTGCTGCCCTGGCTCGAGCGGTTTCGAGGCGGGGACGAGTTCGAGGAGATCATTCCGATCTCGGCACGCCGGCAGCAGAACCTGGAGGTCCTCGTGGGCCAGGTGCGCGCCCGTGTGCCGATCGCCCCGGCCATGTTTCCGCCCGACGCACTCACCGATCGGAACGAGCGCTTTCTCGCCGGCGAGCTCGTTCGCGAAAAGCTCACCCGCAAGCTGGATCAGGAGCTGCCCTACCGGCTCGCGGTGGAGATCGAGCGGTTCCGGCGCGAGAAACGGATCTTGCACATCAGTGCTGTCGTGTGGGTCGAGCGCCAGAGTCAGAAGGGCATCGTGATCGGAAAGGGCGGCCGGGTGCTGAAGGCGGCCGGCGCGGAAGCGCGCGCCAACATGGAATCCCTGTTCGGCTCGCGCGTGCACCTCGAGATCTGGGTCAAGGCGCGGGCGGGATGGTCGAACGACGAAGGAGTACTCAGGAGCCTCGGCTATGACGGTTGAGCGGCGTTGATCCGGCGCGTGGAGAACGCGCCGGGCTACGTGCTGCACTCGCGTCCGTGGCGAGAGACGAGCCTTATCGTGGAGGCATTCACCCGCGAGCACGGCCGGGTGGGTCTGGTGGCGCGCGGAGTGCGTCGCGCCCGCTCCCGGTTCCGCGGGTTGATTCTTCCGTTCCACCTGCTGCTCTTGTCGTGGAGCGGGCGGGGAGAGCTCCCTGCCCTCACCGGCGCGGACACCGAGGGCCCGGTCCGCACGCTCCGCGGCCGGGCCCTGTTCAGCGGCTTCTACCTGAACGAGCTCCTGCTGAAACTGCTCCCGCGCAACGATGCCCATCCCGATCTGTTCGACGACTATCGGCGCGCCCTCGCCGAGCTCGGCGGGAACGGCGTCCTCGACACTGTGCTGCGCACGTTCGAGAAACGTCTTCTGGACGCCCTGGGATACGGGCCTACCCTCGACCGTGCAGCCGACACCGGGGCCCCGGTGTGTCCCGACAAGCGCTACCGGTACGTGCCGCAGCGAGGACCCATAGAGGGTGCGAGCGCCGAAGAAGGCCCCGTGGTGTCGGGGCGAACGCTGCTCGCCCTGGCCGGTGGGCGGCTCGGCGATGAAGACGACCGCGTGCGGACGGAAGCAAGGCGACTCATGCGAGCCATCCTTGCGCCCCATCTCGGGCCGCGCCCCCTCGGCAGCCGCCAGCTCTTCAGGCGCTCTTCGTCCCCGGCATCAGGAACCACGGAGGAATCAGATTGAACGGTGAAGCATCGGCCATCCGGCCCATTCTCCTCGGCGTCAACGTGGACCATGTCGCGACGTTGCGACAGGCGCGGGGAACGCGCTATCCGGACCCGGTCCAGGCGGCGTTCGAGGCGGAAGCCGCCGGCGCGGACCTCATTACCGTCCACCTTCGCGAAGACCGGCGCCACATCCAGGAGCGCGACATCGAACTGCTCCGATCGACTCTCACCACCCGAATGAACCTCGAGATGGCGGTGACGGCCGAGATGCTGGGGTTCGCCGAACGGGTGCTTCCCGAGGACTGCTGTCTGGTGCCCGAGCGGCGCGAGGAGCTCACCACCGAAGGCGGTCTCGACGTCGCCGGACAGCCCGGCCGGATTCGCGAGGCCTGCGAGCGTCTCGCGGAGGCGGGGGTGCGGGCCTCGCTCTTCATCGATCCCGACCCGAGACAGATCGATGCGGCGGCCGACGCCGGGGCACCCGTCATCGAGGTCCACACCGGACGGTTCGCGGAGGAGCGCGGGAAGGCGCGCGACCGGGAGCTGGCCCGCATCCGGACGGCAGCGGAAAGGGGTGAGGGGTGCGGGCTCGTCGTCAATGCCGGACATGGACTCGGCTACCACAACGTCTCCGACATCGCCCGAATCGAACCGATCCGGGAACTCAACATCGGACACGCGATCATCGGCCGAGCCGTCTTCTGCGGCCTCGACCGCGCGGTGCGCGACATGAAGAACCTGATGGAGGCGGCCCGCGCCTCGCTCCGCTGAGCACTGCCCGGCGACCGCTCGGGTGAGCTCCCGCGCCTTCGACGCGCTCCCACCGTTGCGTTTCCTTCACGGCGAGGGGGGCATGGCGGCCTCGCCGCGCCCGCGGAAGCGGGCGCCGGGAGGCGCCGGTTACCCCGAGATCGACTCGACCTTCGTGTCCGTCGGATCGGGCTGAGCGGCCGCTGGAGACGAGACGCCCTCTCTGGACCCGCCGTCAGCGTCCGACGCGGCGTCGCCCGATGATGTACAGGCCGAAGGCGCCTCGGAAGCGGGTCGGCGATAACGACGTCCTCCCCGGCGTCCTCGGCGGGTTCGCGGGCGCCGCCCGGCGGCGCTCTCCTCCGGCGATGCAGGTGACTCCGGAACCGGCTCCGCGACCGGCGCCGGAGACGCGACGGCGAGCGGTTGGCTCTCCGGGCCCGCGGCGGTCGTGGCCCCGGTGCGGGGAGCGTCATCCGGAGGCGGGCGGCGGCCATTGTCGCCCCCGGGCTCCGTACGCGGTGCGTTTCCGGACCCGGACCGGCTGGCGGCCGGCGGCCGTTGCGGCCGCTCGGACCCCGCCGCCCTCTTGTGTTCACCCGACTCCGCGCGGCGGCTCGAGCGGGGCCGCCGCCGCGGCTCCTCGGAGCGCCGGCCGTCGTCGCCCGGGGAACCGGGCTCGCGTCTTCCTCCCCCGGACCTCCGGCGCCCTCGGCGCGCGGATGCCGGCGGGGCGGCCTTGCTCTCGGAACCCTCGTCGGCCTTGTCCTGCGAACCCTCGTCGGCCGCCGTGGCGGCCGCGGTTTCTCGCGACTCTCCGCGGACCGCCGCGAGCGGGCGTGCAAACAGACGGTGGAGCAAGCCCGGCTTCTCCTCGGCCGGCGCAGGCGCGGAGGCGGGAGGAGGCAGGTGTCGGACCGCGGGCTCGGTGGCCGAAGGCGGGCGGCGCTTCGCGGTGTCCGGAACGGCGAGCACCGGCGGGGTTGCGAGATCGTAGCTCGTTCGATGGTGCGACGCGTGTCCTCGGTCGTCGCTCCGCACCCGCTCTATCGTGTAGTCGGGAGAGTCCTTGCCCGGATCGGGGACGATCAGCAGCTCCACGCCGCTCTTGTGCTCGATTTCCCGCAACGTGGCGCGCTTCTCGTTGAGAAGATAGGTTGCCACCTCCACCGGGAGCGCGGCGACGACCCTTCCGGTGTGCTCCTTCATCGCCTCGCCGGCAATCAACCGGAGAACCGAGACCGCGAGCGACTCGGTATTGCGGATGTTGCCCCGGCCGTTGCAGCGCGGACAAATCTGGTAGCTGGATTCACCGAGGGAGGGACGCAGTCGCTGCCGCGACATCTCGAGCAGGCCGAAGCGCGAGATCTTCCCGATCTGGATCCGGGCCCGGTCCATCTGCAGTGCATCGCGCAGGCGTAGCTCCACCTCGCGCTGGTTGCGAACCGGCGACATGTCGATGAAGTCGATCACGATGAGCCCGCCGATGTCGCGGAGCCGGAACTGGCGGGCGATTTCCTCGGCCGCCTCCAGGTTGGTCTGGAGCGCGGTCTGTTCGATGTCCGACCCACGGGTGGCCCGCGCGGAGTTGATGTCGATGGACACCAACGCCTCGGTATGGTCGATGACGATCGAACCGCCGGAGGGAAGACGCACGGTGTGGTCGAAGGCTCCTTCGATCCGGCCCTCGATCTGATACCGGCTGAACAGCGGTACCCGATCCTGGTAGAGCTTCAGCCGATTCACGCTGTTCGGCATCACCAGGCTCATGAACTCCCGCGCCTGCTCGTACACCTCCGGCGTATCGACCAGGATCTCCTGGATGTCCTTGCGGAAGTTGTCCCGCAGGGCCCGGATGACGATGTTGCTCTCCTGGTAGATGAGAAAGGGTGCGGAGCGCTCCTGCTTCGCGCGCCGAATCGCCTCCCAGACCTGGAGAAGATAGTCGACATCCGTCTGGAGCTCCTCGGTGGTGCGGCCGACACCGGCGGTGCGCACGATGAGGCCAATTCCCTCCGGGATGTCGAGTCCGCCCAGTGCTTCGCGAAGCTCCGCTCGTTCGTCTCCCTCCACCCGGCGGGAGATGCCTCCCGCTCCCGGGTTGTTCGCCATCAGGACCAGGTAGCGGCCCGCGAGGCTGATGAACGTGGTGAGCGCCGCTCCCTTGTTGCCGCGTTCTTCCTTTTCGATCTGGACGGTGACCTCCTGGCCCGAGGAGACCGCCTCCTGGACCGCGAGGCGGCGGTCCTCTCCGTCCGCCGGCCCCCGAAGGTACTCGCGGGCAATCTCCTTGAACGGGAGGAAACCGTGGCGATCGGCTCCATAGTCGACGAAAGCCGCGTCGAGGCTCGGCTCGATCCGGATGATCCGTCCCTTGTAGATGTTCGACTTCTTCTGGGCCCGGGACGGGGTCTCGATATCCACGTCGAGGAGGTTCTGTCCATCGACGAGCGCAACGCGCAACTCTTCCGACTGCTTCGCGTTGATCAACATTCGTTTCATGAGAAAGCCTTCTCTCAATGCCGGCGGCCGTCGGAGCATTGGACGAGAGGCTTACGGGAACGACGCACGGACAAACGCTCGCGCCTTCATCGCAAGACGCATCGCGCTTCTCCGCCGCCCCGGTTCACCGGGTGGCGGCGTCGCGATCGACCCTCGCCGGACCCCGGATGGCGGCGCGCCTCACCCGCGAAGGGGAACGCGGCGCGGCCCAGCCGTCTGGAGCCGGATCGCCGGACTCGGAACCGACCCGAAACCTGCTTTCTCCGGGGAAGCGTCTTCCCCCGAGGGAGCGGTGGGAGCTTCGGGCTCTGTCTCGCCCGGCCGGTGCGTAAACCGGCCGGCGGTGGGTCGAATTCCGATTCCGGCAGTGATTTCACCAGGCGCCGATTCGCTACGGCAGCCTCTCCTTCTTCATCGCCGGCTGCTCCGACCGGATCCGGCAATGTGAGATAGTATCGCGGCAATCCCGCTCCACCGGGGCAATGCACCCCTGTGGTGCGCGGAATATAGCAGCCTTGATCGGGTCTCGCAATTCCAATCAGTTACCGGAGCCGATCCCCGCTTCCACCCCGGTGCGGGTGCGGACGCCTGCGCGGTACGTGATCGTCGACGAGGAGAACGACGGCCGCCGGATCGACAATTTTCTGCATTCCGAGCTGCCGGAGGTTCCCCGCGACCGGCTTCATCGTCTGCTTCGCCGCGGCGAGGTCCGGGTGGACGGCTCACGGGCGCGCTCGAGCCGGCGCCTGCAAGCCGGTGAAACGGTCAGGATCCCACCGGTCGCGTCTGCCCCCGCGTCGAAGTCGGCGGAGCGTCCGCCGCCCCCCGAGATCCGGCGCATCGACGGAGCAATCCTGTACGAGGACGATCGGCTGCTCGTATTGAACAAGCCGGCCGGCCTCGCCGTTCACGGCGGAAGCGGTGTCTCGTACGGCGTGATCGAGATGCTCCGGGCCGCCCGGCCGGCTTCCCGGTATCTCGAGCTCGTGCACCGGCTCGACCGGGATACCTCGGGATGCCTCATCGTGGCCAAGCGCCGCAGCGCGCTCCGGACCCTGCACGAAGCGCTGCGCCATCGGACCCTCGACAAGCGCTACGTGGCGCTGCTCGGGGGGACCTTGCGAGGAGGAGGGCGCCGGAGGGTGGAACTGCCCCTGCAGCGCAACCGACTGTCCGGAGGCGAGCGGGTGGTGCGGGTCTCCGATGCAGGGCGTGAATCGGTGACCGACCTCGCGGCGGTCGCGACCGGTTCGGGCGTGACACTCGCGGAGGTCTTTCCGCACACCGGCCGCACCCATCAGATCCGCGTGCACTGCGCGGCGCTCGGTCATCCGGTCGCGGGCGACCGGAAGTACGGCGATCGGGATCTCAACCTCCGGCTTCGGTCGTCGGGTCTCAAGCGGCTGTTCCTGCACGCGGCGAGCATCCGGATCGCGGGACCGGGACTGCCCGAGGTGATCGTGCGGGCAGGGCTCGAACTCGAACTCGTCGCCGTTGCCGTCCGGCTGGGTATTTCAGAGGACGCCCTGGCCCGTTGCTGCCCGGGGTCCGGAGCGAAGTGATCGGCAGCGCCTTCGCCGCCGGTCGCGCGATGCGTTCGTGGACGGTGCGCGCTATGAGAGGGGATCGATGCCCTCTTTGCGGAGCATCCGGGTGAGCGCGATGAGCGGCAGACCCTCCAGAGCGGTGGGGTCGCCCCCGCGGATGGACTCGACGAGCGCGATGCCGAGACCTTCGCACTTGAAGCCCCCCGCGCAGTCGAGGGCGTGTTCACGGTCCACGTAGGCCTCAATCTCGGCCGGCCCGAGGGGTCGGAACGTCACGGTGGTGTCGACCACCTCCAGCTGCACCCGGCGGCTCGCCGCGTCGAGGAGGCACAGGCCCGTTCGAAACGAGACCCGCCTTCCGGAGAGCAGGGCGAGCTGAGCGATGCTGCGCGCGCGGTCGAGTGGCTTTCCGAGAACCCGACCACCGATTTCCGCCACCTGGTCGCACCCGATCACGAGGCTCGACGGCGTGCGCTCGGCCACGGCCCGGGCCTTTTCCAGCGCGAGCCGCCGCGCGGTGGCGGCCGGAGTCTCGCTTGCGCGGCGCCGTTCCGAAACGCCTGGCACGATCACCTCGAACGCAAGTCCGAGCCGGTGGAGGAGGGCGCGACGATAGCGCGATCCCGAGCCCAGCACGAGGGTCCGCTCAGACGTCACGAATTCCGGTTTCCGGGCGGAGCGAAGGACGGATACATGGAATGCAGCGCGAATGCAGCGGGGCACACGGTCAGCGGATGTCGTGCTCCACCATCCAGTGATGGACTTCCTGCGCGGTCTCGATGTACTCCCGCGAGGGTTGCTTGTCGATTTCCTGGCCCGCCCGGTAGGCGCGTGCCACACGTTCGCGAAGCCGCTTCGGCAACGCGGCCCAGTGTTCGGCACAAGCCCAGCCGTGTGGCGGGACCTGGCGCTCGCAGCCGGGCCAGTGACACGTGCACGCTTCGGGGTGGGCATCCACACCGTTCGACCTCGGGCCCTTCCTTCGTCTCGCCATCGCGTCCGAGCTCTCCTTTCCTTCCTCGGCCGAACGAGTGCCCGGCCCGTTACCGCGATCTTCCGTCCGACCGGGGTCTCGCCGCAAGGTGGCGAGGCCTCGGGGGCCGTGCGTTGCCACCGCACCCGCTCGAGCCGCGGCAGCGCGGGAGGCCCCGGTCCGGAGAGGGTCGCCCGCATCCATGCGCGCGGGGACCTCGGCAGCGGCGCACTCTTTGACATGATTCAGGCCTCAAAATAGAATCCGCGCGCCATGCTTGGCCCGTTGCCCGAGTTCGTGGACCCGTTCCGGCTTGCCTGCCAGCAGATCCGCATGCGCGGTGCCATTCCCGTAGCCGCGATGACGAGAATGGCAGCGCTCGTGCGAGACGATTCGGGCTTGGTGGAGGTCGTGTTGCGCTTCCGGATGCCGGCTTCCGGAGTTCCGAGGGCGGACGGAAGCGCCCGCCTGACGGCGCACCTGACATGCCAGCGCTGCCTGGATCCGCTCGACATCGAGTTGGCCCCCGAGTTGAAGGTAGCGTTCACGGACGGTGACGACGCGGTGGAAAGAGCGGAGCTCGCGGCCGGCTACGAACCGCTGGAGTGCGACGGACAGATCGGATTGACGACGATTGTCGAGGACGAAATACTGCTCGCTCTGCCAAACTTTCCCATGCATCTGCCCGGCGTATGCAGCGCCGCCGGGCAGATCGGCTCGCCGGGCCCGGGAGACTCGCCGTTTTCCGGCCTCCGCGCCCAGCTTCTGCAATCCCGTACCTGAGGATCCCGATTCATGGCGGTTCAACAAAATCGCAAGACGCGCGCGAAGCGCGGGATGCGGCGTGCCCACGATGGGCTGCGTTCTCCAACCCTTTCGATCGAGCCGGAGACCGGTGAGACGCATCGGCGCCACCACATCAGCCCCGACGGTTATTTCCGAGGCCGCAAGGTGATTGCCGGCAAGGACGAGTAGGCCGGGTACGAAGCGCCTCGGATGCAGCCGATCACCATCGCGCTCGACGCGATGGGCGGTGACCACGGCCCGTCCGTCGTCGTTCCGGCCGCCCTGCGCGCCGTCGAGCGGATCGATCGCCTCAACGCCGTACTCGTCGGCGATTCCGATCGAATCGAGGCCGAGCTCGCCGGCCAGCGGCGGCTGGAACGCGTACGCATCCACCACGCGGGCGAGCAGGTCGCGATGGACGAGCCTCCGGCTCAGGCGCTGCGCACGAAGCGGGACTCTTCCATGCGGGTCGCGCTCGACCTCGTGTCGAGCGGACAGGCCGATGCCTGCGTGAGCGCGGGCAACACGGGGGCCTTGCTCGCCATCGCACGTTTCGTCCTGAAGACGTTGCCCGGCATCGACCGGCCGGCGATCATCTCCGCCCTGCCATCGAGGCGCGGGCATACCCACGTGCTCGACCTCGGCGCGAACGTCGACCCGACTCCGGAGCACCTCTTCCAGTTCGCAGTCATGGGGTCGACCCTGGTCAGCGCAATCCACCATCTCCCCGCTCCCCGGATCGGTCTTCTCAACGTCGGAGAAGAAGAGATCAAGGGGCTTGAACGGGTTCGCGAGGCGGCCCAGCTCATCGCCCGGAGCGACCTCAACTACATCGGGTTCGTGGAGGGGGACGGGATCTTCAGCGGCGAGGCGGATGTCGTGGTATGCGACGGGTTCGCGGGCAACATCGCTCTGAAGTCCAGTGAAGGGGCGGCCCGGATGATCGGCGCCATGATCAGCGGCGAGTTCCGGCGCACGGGCTTCAACCGCATCGCGGGATTGCTCGCGCGGCCGGTCCTTCGGTCGGTCGCGCGGCGCATCGACCCGCGCACCTACAACGGAGCGATATTCGTGGGGCTTCGCGGAACGGTCGTCAAGAGCCACGGGCGGGCCGACGCGTACTCGTTCGAGAATGCGATCCGGGAAGCGGTCGCGGAAGTCGAGAACAACGTTCCGGCTCGCATCGGCGAACACCTCGACGGCCTTCTCTCACCGGGACGCGACGCATGACATTCGCCCGTATCGCCGGCACCGGAGGCTACCTCCCCGAACGGGTGCTCACCAACGAGGAGCTCTCGAGAACCATCGATACGACCGATGATTGGATCCGCGAGCGTACCGGTATCCGCGAGCGGCGCATCGCCGCCCCCGGAGAGACGACCTGTGACCTTGCGGAACAGGCATCGCGCCGAGCCCTCGAGGCGGCCGGCCTCGAGGCGGCCGACCTCGATCTCATCGTGGTGGGGACCACTACGCCGGATCGGGTCTACCCGTCCACCGCCTGCCGGCTGCAGGCTCGCCTCGGAGCCGAAGGAGGGGCCGCGTTCGACGTGCAGGCGGTGTGCACCGGGTTCGTCTACGCGCTCGGGGTCGCCGAGAAGTTTGTCCGCACCGGCAGCGCGGGACGCGCTCTCGTGGTCGGCGCGGACGTGCATTCACGCCTGCTGGACTGGAGCGACCGCGGCACCTGCATCCTGTTCGGCGACGGTGCGGGGGCGGTCGTGCTCGAGGCCGCACCGGAACCGGGAGTGATGACGACCCATCTTCACGCCGACGGGAAGGGGGAACACCTCCTCTACGTGGAAGGCAGCGTGGAGGACGGCTATGACCATCCCTCCCAGAGCGCGGCCCGTACCCGGATGCAGGGCAACGAGGTATTCAAGCGAGCGGTGAAGGCGCTGGGCGGTATCGTGGACCAGACCCTCGAGGCGAACCGGCTCGAACGCGAAGACATCGACTGGTTGGTGCCGCATCAGGCCAACTATCGCATCATCGAGGCGACCGCCCGCCGGCTGCGCATGCCGATGGAGCGGGTCATCGTCACCGTCGACCGTCACGGCAACACCTCGGCCGGCTCGGTGCCCCTTGCGCTCGATGAAGCCGTCCGGGATGGACGGATCAACCGAGGCGACCTGCTCCTGCTCGAGGCCTTCGGCGGCGGCTTCACCTGGGGCTCGGCCCTGATCCGGTACTGATGGGCTTCGCGGCGGTCTTCCCCGGCCAGGGGTCCCAGTCGGTGGGCATGCTCGCGGATCTCGCGGATGCCTTCGCGGCGGTGAAGGCGACCTTCGCGGAGGCGTCGGAGGTACTCGGCTACGACCTGTGGCGAGTCTGCCGGGAGGGTCCCGAGGAGAAGCTGAACGCTACCGAGTGCACCCAGCCCGCGATGCTCGCCGCGGGCGTCGCGGTATGGAGGGTCTGGGTGGAGAAGGGCGGGAGAGCCCCGGATGCCATGGCCGGGCACAGCCTGGGAGAATACTCGGCCCTGGTGTGCGCGGACGCCGTCGCTTTCCGGGATGCGGTCGCCCTGGTCGCGGCTCGCGGGCGGTTCATGCAGGAGGCGGTGCCGAGCGGGAAGGGAGCGGTCGCGGCGGTGCTCGGACTCGGCGACGATGAGGTCGAGGCGGCGTGCCGGGCCGCCGAGCAGGGGGAGGTGGTGCGTCCCGTGAACTTCAACGCACCGGGACAGGTGGTGATCGCCGGTCACGCGGGAGCGGTGGCGCGGGCGCTCGAGCTTGCCCGGACGGCAGGCGCCCGCCGGGCGGTTCTGCTCCCGCTCAGCGTCCCGGTCCACTCTCCGCTCATGGAGCCGGCCGCCGAACGGTTCCGATCGCGCCTCGAGGAAGCCGGGTTCTCGACCCCGGCCGTGCCCGTGGTGGCGAACATCGGCGTGGAGCCGCATGGCGGTCCGGTCTCGATACGCGACCGCCTCGTCCGCCAGCTCTTCTCTCCGGTGCCGTGGGCCGCAACGGTTCGCCGGCTCGCCGAGTCGGGCATCGACGCGGTTCTCGAACCGGGTCCCGGACGGGTGCTGGCCGGGTTGAACCGCCGCGTCGACCGGAACATGAAGGCGCACGCGGTTTTCGATCCAGCGTCGCTCGACGCCGCCCTCGAGGCCCTCGGCGATGGCTGAGCCAGTCGTTCTCGTGACCGGTGCGAGCCGAGGGATCGGGCGCGCCGTTGCGCGCTCGTTCGCCGCCCGGGGAAGTCGGGTGATCGGAACCGCGACGACGGCGGCCGGGGCGGATTCGATCAGCGAGGGGCTTGCCGACTGTCCGGAGCCGGGGCGCGGCACCGTGCTCGACGTGGGCGATCAGGGTTCGGTCGACGCGCTGTACGCGAGCCTTGCGTCGGACGGCGATGTTCCGGGGGTTCTCGTCAACAATGCGGGCATTGCCCGGGATGGTCTGCTGGTGCGGATGAAACCGGATATGTGGGATGAGGTGATATCCGTAAACCTCGGTGGAATCTATCGTATGTGCCGAGCCGCGCTGCGGCCGATGATGCGCGCCCGCGCGGGCAGAATCATCAATGTCACCTCCGTGATCGGCATGACCGGCAACGCGGGCCAGGCGAACTATGCGGCCGCCAAGGCGGGGGTCGCGGGCTTCTCCAAGTCGCTCGCACGCGAGGTGGCCTCGCGCGGAATCACCGTCAACACCGTCGCCCCGGGATTCATCGACACCGACATGACCCGCGGGCTGCCGGAGGATCGGCGTACGCGCCTCCGGTCGGAGATTCCCCTCGGGCGGTTCGGCAGGCCGGAGGACGTCGCCTCGGTGGTCGCGTTTCTCGCCTCGCGGGAAGCGAGCTACATCACCGGAGAGACGATTCACGTCAATGGCGGGATGTACATGCCATAGGCGATTTCGCCGGACGAGTCACCTCGGTGGCGGGCTTCACGTTCCCCCGGGACTTCACCGTCCGGGCGGACAACCGCATCGAGGACGGTCTCTACATCGCGTCCAGGATTCACTAAACTAGGTGCCGGTTCACGACCGCACCGCGCGTCAATCAGGAGGTTCGGGCAGAATGAGCAACGTCGAGGAACGGGTCAGGCAGATCATCGTGGAGCAGCTCGGGGTCAAGGAAGACGAGATCAGCATCGACTCGTCGTTTGTTGACGATCTCGGGGCAGATTCGCTCGATACGGTGGAGCTCGTGATGGCTCTGGAAGAGGAGTTCAGCTGCGAGATTCCGGATGAAGACGCCGAAAAGATCACGACCGTCAAGGAGGCGGTCGAGTACCTGAACGCCCACGCCGAGTAGGTCGCCCGAGACGGGCCTGCCTTCATGACGCGAAGACGGGTTGTCGTGACCGGCCTCGGCGCGGTTACGCCGGCCGGCAACGACGTTTCGCAAACCTGGTCCAACATCGTCGCCGGGCGAAGCGGGATCCAGGCGCTCGATGCGTTCGACGTCTCCGGGTACTCGAGCCGGATCGGCGGAGCGATCCGCGGTCTGGACCTCTCGTCCTATCTCACTCCGCGGGACGCCCGCCGAATGGATCCTTTCATTCACTACGGGCTTGTGGCGAGCATCCAGGCCATCGAGGACGCGGGTCTCGAGGTGACGGAGGCCAACGCGGAGCGGATCGGGGCCTGCATCGGCTCAGGAATCGGCGGGCTTCCGGGCATCGAGAAGGGATTCGAAGCGCTGCTGAACGGGGGACCGCGCAAGGTGTCCCCCTTCTTCGTACCCTCCAACATCATCAACATGGTCGCCGGGAACCTGTCGATACGCTATGGCATCAAGGGTCCCACGTACAGCATCGTGACGGCCTGCTCAACCGGTGCACACTGCATCGGAGACGCGGCGCGGATGATCGAGCGCGGGGACGCCGACTGCATGCTTGCCGGCGGGTCCGAGATGGCCACCTCGCCGACCGGGCTCGCGGGCTTCGCGTCCGCCCGCGCCCTGTCTACCCGCAACGACGATCCGCAAGCTGCGAGCCGGCCGTGGGACGAAGGCCGCGACGGATTCGTATTGTCGGATGGAGCTGGCGTCCTGGTGCTGGAGAGCCTCGACCACGCCAGCGCGCGCGGAGCGCGCATCTACGCGGAGATAGCCGGATTCGGGATGAGCAGCGATGCCTTCCACATCACGCTTCCCCCCGATGACGGGGACGGGGCCCGGCGATGCATGCGCCTCGCGCTCGACGATGCGGGGGTCTCGCCCGAGGACATCGACTACATCAACGCCCACGGCACCTCGACGCCGGCCGGGGACGTGATCGAGACGCGCGCAGTCAAGGAGGTATTCGGCGAGCATGCGCAACGACTCGCCATCAGCTCCACCAAGTCGATGGTCGGGCACACGTTGGGCGCGGCCGGGGGCATCGAGGCGATATTCTGCGTGCTCGCGATCCGCGACGGTATCGCGCCTCCGACCATCAACCTGGAGGATCCGAGCCCGGACTGCGACCTCGACTACGTGCCGAACATTGCCCGGGAGATGAAAATCGACCTTGCGCTCTCCAATTCATTCGGGTTCGGCGGAACGAACGGCAGCTTGGTCTTCAGGTCCTTTTCCTGACGCACATGCGAGCCGTCGGCCTCCCGGTGTTCGGGGCGGCTCTCGTGGCAGCCGCCTTCGGCGTGGCATGGTTGGTGGCCGACGTCGAGAGGTTCATGGAGACGTCGATGAACGTTCCGGCCGAAGGATACCTGCTGCTCGTGGAGCAGGGACAGACGCTGACGGGGATTGCGGATCGGCTCGCGGCCGATTCGATTCTGACCCGCCCGCGCTATCTCGCAGGGTACGCCCGCTGGTACGACAGGGATCGGCGACTCCAGGCCGGCGAGTACCGCGTCCCGCATCTCGCGACCCCCGCGCGCCTGCTGGACATGATGGAGCGCGGGGAAGTCGTTCGGCACCGCATCCGCCTCATCGAAGGGTGGAGCTGGCGCAGAGCGCTCGCCGAGATCCAGTCCCACCCGCTGGTCAGAACCACGATCGAGAGCCCCGCGGAGGTCGCCCGGGTCCTCGACCTTCCGACTCCGGACCCGGAAGGGTGGTTTCTGCCGGCCACCTACGATTTCCGGCGCGGCTCGACGGACATCGTCCTGCTCGAAATGGCGCATCGGGCGATGGTCGAGCAGCTCGAGACGGCGTGGTCCGAGCGAGACCCGGACGTCCCCTACCGGAGCCCCTACGAGGCCCTCGTTCTGGCCTCGATCGTCGAGAAGGAAACCGCCGTTCCGCAGGAGCGCCCGCGCATCGCGGGGGTCTTCGTTCGGCGGTTGCAGAAGGGGATGCGGCTCGAAGCCGATCCGACCGTGATCTACGGACTCGGTGAGCGCTTCGACGGGAACCTCACCCGCCGGGATCTGAAGCGCGACTCTCCTTACAACACCTATCGCCGCCGAGGCCTGCCCCCGACTCCCATCGCCCTTCCGGGCGCCGCGTCGCTCCACGCCGCGCTTCACCCGGCGGGCGGCGGCGAGCTGTTCTTCGTGGCGACGGGGCAGGGGGGGCACGTGTTCTCGGACACTCTCGACGAGCATCGGCGGGCGGTGGATGCCTGGCAGCGCCGCCGCGGGACGAAGCAGGACCGATGACGGGTCGTTTCGTCACCTTCGAAGGGCTGGACGGAGCCGGCAAGACGACCCAGGTCCGCGCGGTGGCCGAGGCGTTGGGCGGCCGCGGCATCGAGGTCACGATCACCCGCGAGCCGGGCGGCACCCGCCTGGGGGAGCGGCTCCGCGACATCCTGCTCGGAGACGAGCCGATCATCCCGGACGCGGAGCTGCTCGTGCTCTTCGCGGCGAGGGCGGACCACATCGCGACCCGGATCCGGCCCGCTCTCGGCCGCGGGGCGTGGGTGCTGTGCGACCGGTTCACCGACTCGAGCTACGCCTACCAGGGAGGCGGGCGGAATATCCCGGCCGAAAGGATCTCCGTCCTGGAATCGTGGGTGCAGGGTGCATTGAGGCCAGATCTCACGATAGTCCTGGATCTGCCTGTAGAGAGAAGCCTTGCACGCGTCTCGGGCGGGCTCTTCCGGGAAACGAGAGACCGGTTCGAGCGCGAGCGCCTCGAATTCTTCGAGCGCGTGCGCGAAGCCTACCTCGAACGCTGCCGGCGCCGTCCGGATCGCTACCGGTTGATCGACGCGGAGCTCGATGTACCCGATGTAACCCGCGCGATCCTGGAGGCACTGCAAACGGATCGCGAGCCGGAGCCACCGGCGGGGCAGCCGCGACCTGCGGGCGCATGAGCGCGAGCGTCTCCGGCACCGAGCTTCTTCCCTGGCAGGAGGGCCCGTGGTCGAGGATCGCCGCCATGCTTGACACCGGCCGGCCTCCCCATGCCCTGCTGTTGCACGGGCCGGGCGGTATTGGCAAGCGGCGGCTCGCGCTTCGGATCGCCGGCGCCATTCTCTGCACGGATCCTCGGTCCGGACCTTGCGGCGCGTGCCGGTCCTGTCATCTTCTGAACGCCGGGAGCCATCCCGACTTCCGGCGAATCGAACCGGCGCAAGGAGAGTCCGCCATACCGATCGGAGCCGTGCGCGATCTCATCGACCAGTTCACCCTCGCCGCGGAACGGGCCCGGGTCGCGGTCATCGCCCCGGCGGAGGCGATGAATCAGGCGGCCGCCAACGCATTCCTCAAGACCCTGGAGGAGCCGGCCGGGAGAGCGGCATTCATTCTCACGAGCGATGCGCCGGGCAGGTTGCCCGCGACGATCCGGAGCCGCTGCCGCAAGATGGCGCTGCCTCCGCCATCGCGCGGCGAGGCGATCGCCTGGCTCGAGACGAAGACCGACGCGGCACCCGCCCGGCGCCTGCTCGACCTCGCGGGCGGCGCGCCGGTCGCCGCCCTGAATCTCGGGCAGATCCACGAAGAGGCCGCGCTCTCCGCCCTCCACTCGGACGCGGCCGCGCTGCTCGGTGGCTTGGCCAATCCGCTCGAAGTCGCCGACGGCTGGAGGAGGATCGGAGACGGGGAGCTCGTGCTGTCGGCACTGTTCGCGGCGCTGGAGGACCGCGCCCGGCGGGGCGTGCCCGATCCCGATCGGCTGTATGCGGCCGTCGACGACGTGGTAGCGACCCGCCGGCGGTGGCTGGAGGTCCCCGGGCTCAACGAACAGCTCGTCTACGAAGGACTTGCCCTTCGCTGCGCGGGAGCGGCGGCCTGATCGCCGCGGATCGTCATGGCACACCGAAACCAACTCGAGATAAGAGCCAACTGGGGGGACTGCGACGCGGCCGGGATCATTTTCTATCCCAATTACTTCAGGTGGTTCGACGAGTGCACCCAGGCGCTGTTGCGGAGCGTCGGGCTCGATCAACGGTCGCTCCGCGACGAGTTCGGCATCGTCGGCACCGCCGCGGTGGACGCGAGCGCCCGTTTTACGGCCCCGGTCAGCTACGGCGACGTCCTGCGAGCGACCAGCTTCGTCGAGCGATGGGGCTCCAGCAGCTTCACCGTGTACCATCGCTTTGATCGGGAGGCGGATGTCATGGCCGTGGAAGGGCGTGAGGTCCGCATCTGGGCGCAACGCGGAACCGACGGCCGGCTTCGAGCCGAGCCGGTCCCGGAGGCGTTCCGCAGCCTCCTCGGCTGACGAGGTCCTGAACGGAGATTGCCCGATGACCGGTGCAACGGCGGCACGGCGCAACGACTACTACCGGCGGCTCGACCCGCTGTCGATGGCTCCCCTGTGGGAGGTGCTGGGCGAACTCGTCACCCCGGCCCCGGCGAGCCGGTGCCGGCCCGCCTGCTGGCGCTACGAGGATGTCCGCTCTCTGCTTCTCGAGTCGGGAGACATCATCTCCGCACGGGAGGCCGAGCGGCGGGTGCTGGTCCTCGAGAACCCGGGCCTGCGGGGCGAGTCCAGGGTGACGACCTCGCTGTATGCGGGCCTGCAGCTCATCCTCCCCGGGGAGGTGGCGCCGGCCCACCGCCATACCCAGACCGCCCTTCGCTTCGTGGTCGAAGGGGAGGGGGCCTACACCGCGGTGGACGGCGAGAAGGCCGTCATGCATGAGGGTGACTTCATCATCACCCCCTCGGGCACCTGGCACGATCACGGCAACGAGTCGGATGGCCCCGTCGTCTGGCTTGATGGACTGGACATCCCCATCGTGACCCTGATGGACGCGTCGTTCGCGGAGCGCCACCCGGACGAGGCTCAGACCGCAACGCGTCCGCTCGGCGACGCCGCCGCTCGTTACGGCAGCGGATTGCTGCCGGTCGAATCTCCGTCCGGCCCGGCTTCGCCGGTGTTCAGCTTCCCGTACGTCCGGACCCGCGAGGCCCTGGACCGCCTCCGCGCAAGCGCGACGGTCGACGCCTGTCACGGTATCCGGATGAAGTACGCCAATCCCCTCGACGGCGGATACGCACTTCCCACGATCGCAACGTTCATCCAGCTTCTTCCTCAAGGCTTCCGGGGCGCCGTCCATCGTTCGACCGATGCCACCGTGTTCTGCGTGGCGGAAGGGCAGGGGCGGACGGAAGCCGGAGAAGAGACGTTTACATGGGGACCGCGGGACACCTTCGTCATCCCGAGCTGGTGCCCGCGGCGGCACGAAGTCGAGGACGAGGCGGTCCTGTTCAGCTTTTCCGACCGAGCGGTCCAGGAAGCGCTCGGGCTGTGGCGCGAGGAACGACAACCCCCGGGAGGCGTCCGGACATGAACGCACGGGTCCCGGCCGACGCGCGGTCGGTTGCGGCGCCGGCGAGGAAGTGGCCGGCCAGCTTCAACGAAGCCCCCAAGTGGGCCGTCGAGGACGTTTCCGTCTTCGAGCGCGAGATCGAACGCATCTTCGAAGGCCCGTTGTGGCACGTCGTGGGTCACGTCGCGGAGCTCGATTCGCCCGGTCGATTCAAGACCACCACTCTCGGCCGCACCCCGCTCATCCTCGTACACGGCGCGGACGGCGAGATCCGGGCCTTCCACAATTCGTGCGCCCACCGCGGAACCATGGTCGAGACCCGATTTCGGGGACATGCGGGCGGTTTCGAATGCCCTTATCACCGGTGGCTCTACGGGCTCGACGGGCGACTCGAGAGAAGTCCGGGCGAGAAGGATTTTCCCGTCTCCTTCGACCGGTCCCGCCACGGTCTCGCCGAGGCGCGGACCGCGACCTTTTCGGGACTCGTCTTTGCAAGCCTGCACGAACGGCCGCCGGACCTCGAAGAGTGGCTCGGCTCGATTCGGGACGCGTTGCGGGCCGCCCTTGGAGGAGATGGGCGCCTCCGGCTCCTCGGCTACCAGAAGGTGGAGTTCGCGGCCAACTGGAAGGTCTACATCGACGACGAGGGTTATCACGCGCCGCTGCTGCACCGAGCATTTCAGATCCTGCAATGGCCGGGAGGCGAGGGAAGTCAGAGGCGCGACCCGAACGGCCACCGCATCACCCGAACCCGGTCCGGCGCGCGTCCCGACGCGCGGCTCCTCCGCGACCCGGATCTCATCGCGTACCGCGGCGGGAACGATCCCCGCAACAAGTTCCCGGACCAGGCGGCGGGCTCGCTCCTCGTCACCCCCTGGCCGCTCGGGGCGGTCATGAACCACCTCGACGTCATCAACGTCCGGCTCGCCAACCCGGTCGACCCGGCCCGGACCGAAGTCCACTACGCGTACTTCGCCCATGCGGACGACGATCCGGACATGGTCCGGCATCGCCTCCGACAGTCCTCCAATCTCATCGGGCCAAGCGGGTTCATCAGCCTGGAGGACGGCGCGGTATTCGCGCGCATCCAGCGAGGGCTTCATTCGCGCCCCGACAACACCCGCTACGTACGCGGGTGGAGCGACGACCCCGACTACGACCCGTACGCGGTCTCTCAGAACGACGAGACCACCAACACGGTATGGTGGGAAGTCTATCGGCGGACGATGGGATACGAGCGGTGACCGCGGGCGGACGCGATGCCCACGGGTCGGATGAAGTTTCCGGTTGATCTGATTGTTCTGGAATAAGTTATAACGGATACACGATGACGCCCGGCGTCGTGAACGTGTCCATCACCACACGTCGTTCAACGTAGCGGCAGTCTTCGCCGTTCACCCGGATGCGGTCCCGGTATTGTCCCGCGATGAAGAGACTGGTCCGACCCCGGGCATCGGTCGCGAACACGGTGAAGTTCGCGAGCGCACGGAACATCCCGGGGCCGGATTCCTCGGGCTCCAGCCGTAGCGGCTGGATGAAGTGCCGGGTCTGATAGTCCTCGAACGAGCCCGGCCAGATTTCGTCCACAAAGGTCACCCGGTCTTCGAGGCGTTCCCGGCAATCGTCCATCATCAGGCACAGCGGCAGGCCGTCGGCGTCGTTGTCCGCACCGATGACGTAGTACGAACCGTCCTCGGTGAAGCAGTCCAGCCAGGCGTCCATGCGGTGCGAATCGACGGCATCGGCGTAGCGCCGCTCGAGCTGGCGGACCAGCGCGTTCAGTCGAGAGTCCCCGATGTCGGTCATGGATCCGGTCGTGCGCCGCGCGACGTGGCGCTCCCTTCGTGATCGGGTCGGCACCGAGAGTGTACCCGGGGGCATCAGCCCGGTGAGTCCGTTGGAGGCGTCCGCTGGCCGAATGGCAGATCACTTCGCATAATACATATTATGTAAAGTATAAGATGCATTCGTCTCCATTCGTCAGGCTACGGCGCCATCGCGCTACGGAAGATGGCCCCGAATCGCGGTGTTCCTGAGGACTCCCCCGGGCACGGCCAGCCACCCCAGGGAACAGATGATCAGCAGCGCGGCGAGTCCGAAGGCGGTCTGATAGCCCTGGGGGTGATAGCCGCCTCCGGGCATCGACGGCCAGAGATCGATGATGGCGCCGACCAGGTACTGGAGCACAAAGGCTCCAAGGAACAGCAGCAGGTTGAGCCCGGTCATCGCCCGCCCCGCGTAGCGGACGGTGAAGTGCGCGGATATTGCCGGATACACGACGATCGTGAGGTTGCTGAGCAACCCGAACAGCGCCCAGACCCAGTAGCCGTCCGGATGGACTTCCAGGATCAACAGGACCAGGGGCACGAGCAGGACGAACCCGGCAAGGCCGACGACCCGGATCGGACCCACCCCGATCCGGGCGAATCCGTCAGCGACCACTCCGGTCGCCACCATTCCCACGGTGAGGGCCAGGTTCAATACCAGCAGACGCCGGGCGACTTCTTCCGACGAGAGTCCCCCCACGTCGTGCAGCCACGGGCCGGCCCAAAGACCCTGGAGCGCGAGCCCGGAACCCATCGCCGCGATGGAGACCGGGACTATGCGCCAGAAGACCCGATCGCGGAAGATGAGGCCAAGTCCCGCGAAGGCTTCCTTCATCGAGTCCGCGCGCCCTTCCCGCTCGGAATCGTGCGCCGGAACGGCAAGGAGAATGAGGAACGAGACCGCCGCGGTCACCGCGGCCAGAAAATGAAATACGTCTCGCCAGCTCGCCCATTCGAGCGCCATCTCGACCGGGGTGGTCGCGGCCATGGTTCCGAGACCGCCGAATCCCATGATGAGTCCGTTCACGAGCGCCCACCGCCGGCGCGGAAACCAGACGGTGATGGCCTTGAACGAGGCCATGAGACCTCCCGAGAAACCGATCCCGATCAGGGCCCGGCCGGCGGTCAGCAACGCAAATGACTCGGCGACCGAGAAGAGGATCGCGCCGCCGGTGGCCACGAGGAGAAGGGAAAACTGCACCCGGCGAGGTCCGTATCGATCGAGCAGGATCCCGAGCGGCAACTGGAATAGCCCGAAGCCCAGGAAGTAGAACGAGGTCAGCAACCCCAGGTCGCCCGGTCCGAGCTCGAACTCCCCCGCAATCGGCGGACCGATGACCGCGTTGATGGAACGATAGAGATAGGAGAGAAAGTAACCCGCCCCGAACGGAAGACAGACCACCGCAAAGAGCGCGATCATGCTACGGTGACGTGCCGGTGCGCCGTTGTTCATCAAGTGCAGTCTATGTGGTGACAGGCATGGATGAAACGACGACCCGGCCCGGCACGTGCGTTGGAGGTGTCATTCGATGCCCTCTTCCCCCTCCCCTCTGTGGCCCGCCCCGCTGCATCATCTCGCCCTCGAGAGCCCCGATCCGGACCGGCTCGCGGACTTTCTCGTCTCCGCGCTCCAGATGCGATGCGAACATGCCCCGGGCGGCGGCGCCGTTCTCACCGGACCCGGCCGGCTCATCGTCGTCGAACCCGGATCCGGACCGGGCGCTCGTCACGTCGCGTACGGCATGGAAGACTCCGGGCGGGTCGCGGAGTTGCGCGCGCGCCTTGCAAGCCGGGGGACCCCGACGGACTCTGTCGGCTCTCCCTTCTTTCGCTCCGGCTCGTTCCGGGTCTCCGCGCCCGACGGGGTCGTGCTCGTGTTCGGCGCCGCGGCGGACCTGCCGCCGGCGAAGGACGGCAGCGGTCTGTGCGGGCGCCTTCAGCACGCGGTGTTTCGCACTCCGGAGCCCGGGCTGCTCCTCTCGTTCCTGGTCGACGAAGCGGGATTCGTGCTGTCCGATCGCGTGGAGGACGATTCCCGCACCCTCACCGCCGGTTTTGTCCGCTCCGATCCCGAACATCACTCCTTCGCGGCTTTCCGCTCTTCACGGCCGGCCTTCGATCACTTCGCGCTCGAGACGGACGGATGGAACGATCTTCGCGACTGGGCGGACCATTTCGCCGAGCTGCGCGTCCCCATCTGGTGGGGCCCGGGGCGGCACGGCCCCGGAAACAACCTCTTCCTCATGGTCCGGGACCCGGACGGCAACCGGATCGAGATCTCGGCGGAGATGGAGCACCTGGCTCATGATGCCCCGCACCGGGTGTGGCCTCAGGAGGAACGAACCCTCAACCTCTGGGGGACCGCGTGGATGCGTACCTGACCCCCGCAACGCCCGGAGTCTTCCCTTCCCCGACGTTCGAGGTGGTGCCCGGAGCCGGATTCGAACCGGCACGGCCGAAGCCGGCGGATTTTAAGTCCGCTGCGTCTACCTGGTTCCGCCATCCGGGCGGGCGGGAGGTCCGGGGCGGGATCGCCCCGGCGCGTATGGAGGCTGAGGTCGGAATCGAACCGGCGTACACGGCTTTGCAGGCCGCTGCATGACCACTCTGCCACTCAGCCCGCGAAACGGATCTCCCGGCCGGAGAGGAGGAACCCCGGGAGACGGACTGGAGCGGGAAACGAGACTCGAACTCGCGACCCCAACCTTGGCAAGGTTGTGCTCTACCAACTGAGCTATTCCCGCACGGTCCAACGATTCTAGGCGCGAGCGGCGTGGCGTTCAAGCGGGTGAAGCTCTCCGGCGACCCCTTGCTGGCGGAACCCGATCAGGGATCGCTCCCCTCCTCCGGTGCCGTCCAGTCGTTCCCGGCGTCCGCCCTCAGCAGGCTTCGGGCCGCGACGAGATATCGCACCATCGACCACAACGTAAGAGCGGTGGCCACGTAGAGAAGACCCAGCCCGCCCCGATAGTACTCCTCGGGAGTAGCCCCCGATCCGTACAACATGAGGGTAATCGCTGCCAATTGACAGAAAGTCTTGAACTTGCCGAGCATGACGACCGCGACCCGCCGGTGCTCGCCGATGCGCGCCATCCACTCGCGGAGCGCCGAGATCGCGATCTCGCGCCCGATGATGATCGCGGCGGGAAGCGCGACCCAGATCTCGGGGTTGGCCTGAACCAGCAGCACGAGGGCCGCCGCGACCATCAGCTTGTCGGCCACCGGATCGAGAAAGGCTCCGAAGATGGTGATCTGCTTCAATCGGCGCGCGAGGAAACCGTCTATCCAGTCGGTGACGCCGGCGAGCGCGAACGCGACCGCGCAGATCTCGTTCGCCCATGGCACCGGCAGGTAGAACACGACCATGAAGACGGGGATCAATGCGATGCGGAACAGGGTGAATGCGATGGGAACGTTCATTCTTCTTCCCGCAGGCGCTCGTAGACGGTCCGGGCGAGCCGGGGGCTGATGCCCCGAACCCGGGCGAGATCCTCGGCGCCCGCTCGTTTCACTCCCGGCAGACCGCCGAATTCGGACAGCAACCGCTGGCGAAGCACCGGACCGATGCCGGGAAGCGTCTCGAGGGTCGAGGTCCGGCGGCGCTTGTTGCGTTGCGACCGATGCCCGGTAATCGCGAAGCGATGCGCTTCGTCCCGGATCTGCTGGATGAGGTGCAGCGCCGGAGAGTCCTCGCGCAGCCCGAGGGCGGAAGCGCGCCCCGGCCGGAGTACGGACTCGAAGCCCGGTTTGCGGCCCGGCCCCTTGGCGACGGCGACCGTCTCGACGCCCGTCAGGGCCAGCTCCTCCAGCACGCGGACGGCACGCTCGAGCTGGCCGCGTCCGCCGTCGATCAGCACCAGATCGGGAAGGGGCGTCGAGGAGGCGTTTTCCTCGCCCCCGCCGGCAGAGGCGAAGCGCCGGGTAAGCACCTGGTGCATCGCGGCGTAGTCGTCCCCCGGAGTGACACCGCGGATGTTGAAGCGCCGGTAGTCGGACTTCACCGGCCCTTCCGGCCCGAACACCACGCAGGAGGCAACGGTCGCCTCCCCGTCCGTGTGGCTTACATCGTAGCACTCGATGCGGGCGGGCGGTTCGGAGAGATCGAGCGCCTTGGCGAGGGCGGCGAGGCGGTCGATCAGCGTCGACCGATCGGCGAGCCGCTGGCGGAGAGCGACCTTGGCGTTCTCCCGCGCCATCTCCACCCACCGCGCCCGGTGTCCGCGCCGCCCCATGCCGATCGACACCTTGCGGCCCGAGCGGCGGCAAACCGCCTCCACGAGCGGGTCGAGCTCTTCCAGCGACCGGTCGAGGACGATGCGGCGGGGGATGAACCGATCATCGGACAGGTAGTACTGCGCGAGGAAAGCTTCGAGGATGTCCTCCTCCGTCGCACCCTGGAGATTGCGCGGTACGCGGGTGTGGCTGCCGAGATTCTGGCCGTTTCGGATCTCCAGCACCTGGACGACTCCGATCCCTTCCCCGCGACACACCGCCACCACGTCGATATTCCCCTTCGCACCATCGACGTACTGGCGTTCCTGGACCCTGCGCAACCCCGAGATCTGATCCCGGTAGCGGGCCGCGAGCTCGAAGTCGAGGCGCCGGGACGCAGTCTCCATGCGCTCGACCAGCTCCTCGATCATGGCCTCGCTCCTGCCTTCGAGGAACATCGTGGCATGGCGCACGTCCTCGGCGTAGTCGGCCCGGTCGATGAGTCCCACGCACGGCCCGCTGCAGCGATCGATCTGGTACTGCAGGCAGGGCCGGGAGCGATTGCGGAAGAACGCATCCGTGCATTGTCGGACGCGGAACAGCTTGTGGATGAGCGCGATGGTCTGGCGCACCGCCCCGGCGTTCGAGTAGGGGCCGAAGTACCGGCCCGCCGCGCGCCGTGCGCCGCGGTGAAAGACGAAGCGGGGAAAGGACGTATGCTCCGCGAGGTGGATCCAGGGATAGCTCTTGTCGTCGCGCAGGATGATGTTGTAGCGCGGCCGGTGCTCCTTGATGAGGTTGTTCTCGAGCAGCAGCGCTTCGGTCTCGGTATGGGTGACGGTCACTTCCACCGCCGCGGTATGCGACAGAAGCGCCCTTCCCTTCTCATCCCGCGAACCGCCTCGCAACCAGGAAGAGAGGCGCCGCTTGAGGTTGCGCGCCTTCCCGACGTAGAGAACCCGCTGGTGGCGATCGACCATCCGATAGACGCCAGTGCGGCTCGGCACCGTCTTGAGAAAGGCGCCGGCATCGAAGCGAGCCGCCGCATCGTCCAGCATGGGAACAGGATACCCGCAACGGAACGGTTCCAGGTAGTGCGGCTTTCCCGACAGCCCTTCGCCCTGCCGCCCGTACCGGGGGCAGCGCCCGGCCCTTGCGCGCGGCCGCGACCCGCACAGGTCGCGGCCGTCCGCCCGGTGTCCGTGGCACGGGCTTCCCTGCCCGCGTCCACGGTCCCCGCCTCCGGTCAGCAGAGGAAGTCCAGCTTCACCAGCCGGTGCCGGATCGCGAGCAGCGCGAGCTCCACGTCCGAGTGGACGTCGAGCTTGCGAAACACCCGGCTTCGCAGCGTGCTGATCGTCTTCGGACTTCGTGCCAGCGCGGCGGCGATCTCGGTAACCCGACGTCCCTTGGCGAGCCAGGTCATGACCTCGATCTCCCGGGGGGTCAGGGCATCCAGTGGCGACAGACGACCGCTCACCCGATCGAGCACGATGTTGCGTGCCACTCGCGAGTCGAGATACTTGCGGCCCCGATGCACTTCTCGAACCGCCTCCACGAATTCTTCCGGGGCGCTCGACTTCGTGACGACGCCGTCTACACCCATCTCGAGAAGTCGCAGGGGAACGTTCGGGTCCACGTTCGGGCTGAGGGCGAGGAGCCGAATCGACTCGTCCACCCGCCGCAACAGGCGGGTCGCTTCAATCGCCCCGATGCCAGTGAGGTTGATGTCGAGAACCACAACCTCCGGGCATCGTTTCTTCACCAGGCGAACCGCCTCCTCTCCATTGACCGCTTCGCCAATAACGTCAATATTTCCAGTTGCTTCCAGCAGATTCTTTATCAAGGATCGAACCAGGATCTCGTCTTCGACGAGTACCACCTTGATCGAGCCGATCCGGCTTGTCCGTTGCATTGTGTCTCCTCACCTCGCATGATGCCGTGGCGGACGGTCCGCCAAGCGGCTCCATCCATCCAGCCCTCGCAGGGACCTTACTCCGGGGACTGGTGCGGTGTGGACAGGAATATCGCGCTACGGACGTAGGCATTCGGCTCGCGGTTCGTACCGGTTTATCCTACATTCGGCAGGGATACGTCAACATATTTCGCGCATGTTCGATACCGAGGTCGCCATCGTAGGAGCCGGGGCAGCCGGTCTGTCCGCCGCCCGGCGGCTCGCCGCCCTCGGGGTCGACTTCACCGTCCTCGAAGCCAAGCGGCGGATCGGTGGCCGCGCCCACACCGATCGGACCGCCCTCGGTCTCCCCTTCGATCTGGGCTGTCACTGGCTGCACTCGGCGGACCGGAACCCCCTCACCCGCATCGCGGCCGCTTTCGGTTTCACGGCCGCGCCCAACCGGTTGAACCGGCGCATCCACGGCCGGAACGGCTGGGTGACGGAAGCGGAGCAAGACGGCTGGGTCGAGTTCGAACGGGCGCAGTCCCACTGCCTGGACGAGGCCCGCGATGCCGGGCGGGACATACCCGCGAGCACCCTCCTCGACCGTACTCACCGGTGGTCCGGACTGTACGAGGCATGGTTCGGGATCCTGAACGGCGCCGCCCCGAAATCCGTCTCGGCCGTCGATCTCGGGCGGTATCGGGATACCGGCGACAACCGGCAGGTGCGCGAGGGCCTGGGGACCCTCGTCACGCGCTATGGAGCGGGCATCCCCGTCCGTCTCGGTACGGCGGTCCGAACCATCCGCTGGGGCCGCACCGGTATCGAGGTCGTGAGCCCGGCCGGCCGCCTCCGGGCCCGCACCGCGATCGTGACCGTCTCCACCACCGCCCTCGAGCGGGAACGGATCCGGTTCGAACCGCGCCTGCCTCCGGAGAAGATCGACGCGTTCGAGGGATTGCAGCTCGGCCATGCGCTGCGGATCGCGGTTCGCTTTCCCCCCGGCACGTTCGGAGATCCCGGGCGCGCGCACGAAATATTCGCGGACGATTCGGCGAGCGCCCTCAGCTTCCAGGTGCAGCCGTTCGGCCGCCCCATGGCCACCGCCTATGCCGGAGCCGGACACGCCGCCGATCTCGAAAGAGCCGGGATCGAGGCGGTCCGGGCACTCGTGGTCGAGCGTCTCGGCGCGATGTTCGGTTGCGCCGCCGCCAGGAACGCGGGAGCGGCGGTCATGAGCGGCTGGACCGCGGACCCCGACATCGGGGGGGCCTATTCGTTCGCGCGGCCGGGAGGGGACGCGCTTCGTGGCTGGCTCGCGCGGCCGGTTGCGGACCGTCTCTGGTTTGCGGGTGAAGCCGCCTCGCGCCACGGCTTCTCGACCGCCCATGGCGCCTGGGAGACCGGGCGGCGGGCGGCGGACGCGGCCGCCGCCGCAACCGGACGGTCCGGCCCTGTCCCCATGGCTCGCCCGGATCGAGGAAGCGCGCCGCCCCGCGGCTAGGCGACCTTGCGGGCGACCGTCGCGGACGCGCCGGCGAGCGCGGCGCCGAGCGAGGCGGCCGCCTCGGCCACCCCGCTCCTCCCGTGAGGAACGCCGAGGGCGGTCAACGCCGTTTCGAGCGCACCGAGAACGCCGAGCGTCATCGGAGCGTTGACGTGCCCCATGTGGGCGATCCGGATGGCTCGGCCGGACAGCTCCGGACCGATCCCAATACCGAGAATCACTCCGCAGTTCCGGCGGCAGAAGTCGAGCAGGCACTGCGGATCGTGTTCGTCGAACCGAAGCGTCGTGACCGAGTTGGAGCGTTCCGACGGTTCGAGGACGTTGAACCCGAATGCCCCGCCCTCGGCCCAGCGCTCGACCGCGGCCCGGGTCGCTTCGGCGAGCAGTGCGTGCCGGCGGAACACGTGATCGAGCCCCTCTTCGAGCAGCATGTCGAGGGCGCGGCGGAGTCCGAACATCAGGTGTTCGGGGGCGGTGCCGCAGTACTTCTGGTAGTGCTCGTCGCCTTCCCGGAAGGACCAGTCCCAGTAGCGGGTAACGAGATCCGCGTGGCGATGGGCCGCGCGGGCTCGCTCCCCGGCGGCGACGAACGCGAGTCCGGGGGGCGTCATCAGGCCCTTCTGCGATCCCGCCACCGTCACGTCGATGCCCCAGGCGTCCATTTCGAAGGGCATGCAGGCGAGCGATGCAATCGTGTCGACCATGAAGAGCGCGGGATGCCCCGCGTCCGTGACGGCTTGCCGGATGGCCGGAATGTCGTTGACGATCCCGGCCGCGGTATCGATCTGGACCGCGAGCACCGCCTTGATCCTGCCTTCGCGGTCGGCGCGAAGGCGGTCCATCACCGCGTTCGGATCAATGGCGCGGCGCGGGCGTGCCGCGAGCAGTTCCACTTCGAGGCCGAGGACCTCGGCCATTTCGGCCCAGGCCCCGCCGAACATCCCGCTCTGCAGGGCCAGCACCCGATCGCCGCGGCTCAGGCAGTTCACGAGAGCCGCTTCCCAGGCGCCGTGTCCATTTGCGGCGTACAGAAACGGCTCGCTCCCGGTTCGGATGATCTGCTTCAGGTCCGATATGCAGCTCATTGTTACGTTGATAATTTCACCCGAATAGAGATCGACCGCGGGACGGTGCATCGCGGACAGCACCTCGTCGGGCACGGTGGTCGGCCCGGGAATGGCGAGAAATTCACGGCCGTTCTGGACAGTCATGGGCTGCGGTTTCCTGGATCACGTGATGGCGGAACGTCTCGACCGGATTCCCCGGCGGGCGCGACACGCCGAAGGCGGACCTGGCGGAGAGAGTCCGCCAGAATACCGAATTTGGCTGTTTCTCTAGACTTCCTTAAGTTCACTTAACAATTTGATAAACAAATATTTTTATTTCCTTGACGTTCCGTGTCGATCCGCGCATACTTCCCATTATTGTGATAACGGAAGTGATACCGTATCGATCAATGAAACGCCCCAAACGACTCTCCGCCACCTTCGTCAACACCGTCAACGTTCCCGGCCGGTACGGCGATGGACGCGGCGGGCACGGCCTGAGCCTTCTTGTGAAGCCAGCCTCCACCGGCGGCTTCTCCAAGTCCTGGGCGCAGAGGATACGCCTCGACGGCAACGCCGCCAACGTCGGCCTCGGCGCCTACCCCGTGATCACGCTCGCCCGCGCGTCAGAAGGCGCTCGCCAATGCCCGGATCGTCTCCGAGGGCCGCGACCCCCGCGACCGCGCCAGCCGCGCGCCGACCTTCGAGCAGGCCGTGGAGAAGGTCATCGGGATCCACGCCGAGAACTGGAAGGACGGTGGCAAGTCCGCCGCCCAGTGGCGCGCCAGCCTTCGGGACTACGCGGTGCCGAAGATCGGCGCGAAGCGCGTGGACCGCATGACCGCCGCCGACGTCATCGAGGTCCTGCTTCCGATCTGGTCCACGAAACGGGAAACCGCCCGCCGCGTCCGGCAGCGGATCGGCGCCGTCATGAAGTGGGCGGTCGCGCAGAGGGCTACCGCGAGGACAACCCGGCGGGCGACGCCATCTCCGCCGCGCTGCCCAGGAACAGCGTGCGCCGCCAGCACCAGAAGGCGCTCCCGCACGCGCGGGTCGGCGAAGCTCTTGCACGGGTGCGCGCATCCCGTGCCCACCGGGCCACGGCGCTCGCCTTCGAGTTCCTCGTGCTCACAGCCTGCCGCTCGGGCGAGATCCGCGGGGCGCGCTGGGACGAGGTGGACGACGCCGCGGCCACCTGGACTGTGCCGCCGGCGCGTATGAAGGCGAAGCTCGAGCACCGGGTGCCACTGTCCGGGCGCGCGGTGGCCGTCCTCGACGAGGCGCGGGAGATCGCCGACAGGAGCGGCCTCGTTTTCCCGTCGCCCACCGGGCGCGTGCTCAGCGATAGCACCCTGTCCAAGCTGCTACGCGAACTCGGCATCGGCGCCGTGCCGCACGGCTTCCGGTCCAGCTTCCGCGACTGGGCCGCGGAGAGGACCGACGTACCGCGCGAGGTCTGCGAACTCGCCCTGGCGCACGTCAACAGCGATCGTGTGGAGGCGGCGTACCGGCGTACAGATCTGTTCGAACGCCGCCGCGAACTGATGGCAGCGTGGGCTGCCTATCTGGCGTAGTCTCCGCTTGGCGCGGACGGTGCATCGGCGTTTACGGACGACCGCCACAAGCCCCCCACTTAAGACCGTTTGGGCGCATAGGAGACGCCCATGCCGCCACGATGCAGACGGTAGTGCTCTTGGAACCCCTCCTCGAACGGATTCGGGAGCCAGTCAATCACCGGCTCCGCCGACAGGGCGCGACGCACCCTGAGGATTCGCCATCGCCAGGTGTTGCCGCGTGTTGTTTCTCGCTTTCCCTCGTGAGATCCCCCCAGGAATTGCCCGCTCTGTTCCGTAGACGGATTGCCTGGGATGACGGAGCAATCGGGGGACCGGCCGGAGCCGTTGCCGTCGCCGTTCTCATGAATTGTTGTTGCAGAAGCGGTGAGGATGTGGGCGCGAAAGCGCCGAGTGTGGGCAAGGGGTGGGCAAGTGCGCAGCGCTTGTCCAGGCCTTGTCCACGCGTTCCGTAGGACGGCGCTCGGTCCGCAGGACGCGTCCACATCGTCAGCGCTTGGCGCGGCGATGGTCGCCGCCGTAGTCTCGACACCCTTTGCGACGAGAGAGGAGTTGGCCCGCGCGGGGGGATGAACCCCGCCGGGCCACGGCCGGTGCAGCTTCGCTACGAGACGGGGCTTACCGGCGAGGGATACGTTAGGGCCGAGGCGTGGCGCGATGCAAGGCTCAAGCGCTGCCCGAACCACCCGCACGGCGGATGTTCGCTGGCACGCCACGGCACCTACGCGCGCAAGAGCCCGCGCGGGACGAAGATCGCTCGCTGGTACTGCCCTGAGAGCCACACCACCTTCAGCCTGCTGCCGGAGTGTCTGGCCGCACGGTTTCCTGGCGAGTTGGACGAGGTCGAAGCGGTGGTGGCCCACGCCGAGCAGGCCCCGAGCCTGGCCGCCGCGGCCAATGAGCTGCGCCGCGATGCGGTCGAGCTCCCGGGGGCGATGCGCTGGGTCGGGCGCCGGGTGCGTCTGGTCCATCACGTCCTGAGCATCGTCATCGGGCTGGTGCCCGAGTATCTCGTGCGGTGCATCGCCGAGGTGGGCGCGGTGCGTACGCGGCTCCAGACTGACACCGCGTTGCGGGCGTTGCGCACCCTCACCGACGCGCAGCTCCGCGTGCTGCCCGCACCGTTGGGGTTCCAACCTCACCGTCTGAACACGACGAATCGCCTTCGGGCGCCCCAACACAAGATGGGGCCTGACCCGCCACCGGCGCTTGCGTAGCGTCCCCCGTCCCGGGCCGATGCGCCCCACCGACGAGGACCTCGCCCATGAACCACTGCGATGAGGAGCTGCACAAAGCCGTGGCGCTGTTCCGCTACGGCCTCATCGCCGACGTGCTGCGCCTGCCCCCGGGCAGCCGAGACATCCGGCGCACCCTGCACGAGAAGGCCCAGCGCACCTACACCATCCCCGGCACCCGGCGCACCCGCGTCGCCGTCGAGACGATGCGCGATTGGCTGAGCTTGTATCGCACCGGCGGGTTCGAGGCGCTGTATCCGAAGACCCGTGCCGACCGCGGCCAGCCCCGGCGCCTGCCCCCCGAGGTCGCCGAGCTGCTCGTCTCGCTCAAGACCGAGCAGCCCGCGCGCTCGGTCAAAGCCCTCATCGCCATCGCCCGCGAACGCGGCGTCGACCACCCGCTTGCCCCCTCGACCGTGCACCGGCTGCTCTCGCGCGAGGGCCTGCTCGACAAGCGCCCCGGTGAGCCCGTCGCTACCGACCGGCGACGGTTCGCCTTCCGTGACGCCGGGGAGCTTTGGATGAGCGATGTGATGCACGGCCCCAAAGTCAGCGACGGGCGCCGGCGCAGAAAGTCTTTCCTCATCGCGTTCATCGACGACGCCACCCGCGTCATCCTCTTCGCCGCCTTCGCCTACGCGGAGAACACCACCGCGTTGCTGCCCGTGTTCAAGCAGGCCATCGCGCGGCGCGGCCTGCCCGCCCGGCTCTACGTCGACAACGGGGCGAACTTCCGCTCCCAGCAACTTGCGCTCGTGTGCGCGAAACTCGGCATCGTGCTCATCCATTCCCGGCCCTATCAGCCCGCCGGGCGCGGAAAGATCGAGCGCTTCTTCCGAACCCTTCGCGCCGCCTGGCTGCGCCATCTCACCGCTGAGGCCACCACCAGCCTCGACACACTGAACCGCACCCTGTGGGCCTGGGTCGAGGGCGAGTACCACCAATCGCCCCATCGCGGCCTCGACGGGCGCACCCCGCTCGAGCAATGGGCGCTCGCCGGGCACGACGTGCGCTATCTCGACCCCACCACCGACCTCGACGACCTCTTCCTCTTCGAGGCCAAACGCCGCGTGATGAAAGACCGCACGTTGAGCCTGCACGGCCGGCTCTACGAGGTCGATGCCATCCTCGTCGGCGAAACCGTCACCTTGCGTTACGACCCCGATGCACCGCCTTCGCGACCCATCGAGGTCGTCCACGACGGCAACAGTGCAGGACTCGCCACCCGCCTCGACGCCTACGCCAATACCGCCGTCAAGCGCGACCGCCCCTCCTGGCAACTCCAGTGCGACACCCCACCGTCAGAGCCGCCCACCTCGCCTCTGACGATGCGAAACCTCAAGGAGAAGAACTGATGTACCTGCGTCACTTCGCCCTGACCCGGTTGCCCTTCGAAACCCCGGCCCACACCGACGAGCTGTTCGAATCGAACTCCCGCCGCGAGGCCGAGGCTCGGCTCCATCACCTCATCGAACTCAAGGGCATCGGCCTGATGACCGGCGAGGTCGGCTCGGGCAAGACCACCGTATGCCGCCATGTCGCCGCCGACCTGCATCCCGGCCTGCATCGGGTCGGCTACGTCTCGCTGACCACCGGCAACGTGCTCGACATGTACAAGTCCATCGCCTGGGAACTCGGCCTGCCCACCGAACGCTCGCGCGCCACCGCCTACCGCGCCATCCGCGCCGAAATCACCCGACTGGTGTGCGAGGCCAAGCAGCTCCCCGTGCTCGTCATCGACGAAGCCCAGCACCTGCGCAACGACGTCCTGGAAGACCTCCGGCTCCTGACCAACTTCGCTATGGACAGCGAGAACCGCCTGTGCCTGCTGCTCGTCGGGCTCACCGAGCTGCGCCGCCGCCTCGCCATGGCCGTGCACGAATCGCTCTCCCAGCGCCTCGTCGTACGCCACCACCTCGCCGGCATCGACCGCTCGGAACTCGACGACTACCTCGCCCACCGCCTGCGCCTCGCCGGCTGCGAGCTGCCCCTGTTCGAGCCTCCCGCCGTCGAGGCGCTGTTCCAGAGCGCTCGCGGATTGCCCCGGCTCATCAATCGCATCGCCCACTACGCCCTCACCGCCGCCGCGGCGAAAGGCGCCCGCACCGTCTCCGCCGTGCACCTCGAGCACGCCGTCGCGGAGCTGCGGCTGTGAACCTGCCCTACCTCCTCGTGACCCACGAACTCAGCGACGAGGCCGCCGCCCAGCTCTCCGAACTGCTCAACGACCTCGCCGTCGCCTTCGACGGTCAATACTTCGCTCAGATCACCCGCTACTACGACGAACGCCGCGAGAGCGAGCGCTCGTACCATCACAGGCAGCTCGAGCTCTTCGTCAACGACGACGCGGCGTTCTGAATCCCCTGCCCCTCCCGCGAACGCCGACGCCCACCGCGCCCGTTCGTCGACGACGGGCGTGGGGGCTCAACCCTTCTGCGCCACGACCACCGTGTTCAGCGCGACCACCGCGGTGCCGACCTACGTCCGCGCCCGGCTCTCCGACGATGACGGGGCAATGTGAGAAATCGAGCCTCGGTCGATCAGAAACAAACCGAAAAATCGGTTACGAAACTACGTGGGATGCAACACCGCGCCGCCTCGCGATGCGCATGGCCGCTTCGATCTCGCTGATGCCGAGGTCGAAGGACGTGTCATCGCCGTTTGTCGCCTTCACCTCGACGTGCCATCGGATGCCTTGGTGGGTGAACCGGAAGTCGAATCCGTGCCCGTCGCTGATCTCGTACTTCTCGCCCTCCACGAGCGGCCGGACCTTCAACCGCGACTCCGAGACCCATGCGCTCGCACGGACCGACCGTCCCCCAAACTCCTTCTGCAGATACCGGTAGGCATGCATCTCCCCGACGATGCCCACCACTTCGGCCTCCTCCGGGGACAGGCGCCGATGCCCGGTTCTGCCCTTGTTCCCCCCGCTGCCGGATCTGCCTCTGGCCCGAAGCGGACCGAGCGGCGTGAACTCGTCCTTGCTCGCCCGTGGACCGGCTGGATCCTCCAGCGTCTCCACCTGCCGCCGGAGCAGCGCCGAGTAGTCGATCGCTTCGATTTCGAAGGACTCGCCGGCGATCTCCACCGTCTTCGCCTTGCGCGCCGCTTCCCTTTCCCGCTCCGCCCGCTCCCGCCGTTTCCTGTCGACGGCCTCCTCGTCGAGGCCCAGCCGCTCCCTGACCGTCCGCAGGTCCGAAGCGCCGGCGCACGCTTGGGCGAACCGCTCGTCGCCCAGCGTCGCCCAGCGTCGCCAGCGCGAGACGCCACAGCTCGACGTCCGTCCATCGGCAAAGGTACGCGTCTGCGGCGAGCTCCGGCGCCGACGGCAAATCCGGCACTCTCGAATGCGGATCGCGGAACTCCAGCCACGTCCGGTGCAGGTCGTGCGCTTCGAGCAGCACGCGACCGAAACGCTCGCCGTTGCCGCGCGCGGTGTCGTACGGGTCCGGTTCTATTGCGATGCCACGCTCCCCGATGGCGAGGCGCAGCTGCCCGGGAGTCTCCGTTCCCCTCAGCACCGCCAGATGCTCCGAGTCGACGATCTCCCGCCAGGTGTCGCACAGGGCGTCCACCACCGCCTCGAACGGGACTTCCCACCAGCGCGTCGACCAGTCGTCGGTCGCCGAGACCGCGTGCGTCGCGTCTTCGATCTTCCTGAACAGCTCCGGTTCGCCGCAATCGACCGCGACTGCGCGCGCAAGGGCCGCCGACAGCGCCTGCATCCCGTCCAGATGGGCATTCGTCTGCTCTTGCACATCCCGGTTCCCGACCGGTTCGTATTCTTCGCCCAGCCCCTCCAGCACCGCGTTCCACGCCGTTAGCTCGGCCACGTTGCCCAACGCACGCCACGCGGCAATCCCCATCGCGTGGTCGTCGCGGCTGCGGCGCGCGGCCGTGATCAGCGCCGCCGCATCCCATTGGGGCAGGTTGGCGGCCAGCCAATCCGTCAGACGATCCATGTCGACCGTCGCCGCCTCAAACCCGTCGCCGGCTACTCCGAGCAATGCCGCGACCGGTCTGATCCGGCTGGCCACCAGCCCGGAGTTTCCAGCCCAGCGGCTGCGGATGTCCGCGAATGCCTGCGCGTCGATCTGGGCGCGCTCCAACGCTTTCTCGATTTCCTCGCGCGACGGTCTCTCCACGCCTTCGAGTGCACCCAGCACCAGCAGCAGGTCCTTCAGAAGATCCTGGCGGTCGAGCATCGCCTGCAGCCCCGGTGCGAGCGCCTCGTAGGAGTGCCCCACCTCGTTCGTGACGGCCAGCACGTCGCGCGAGAGCCACCGGGCGGCAGGTTCGCCTTTCGCTATGGTCTCTTCCCCATCCACCAGCTCGACCACGATACATCCGCACTCAAGCACGCCCGCGCCCCGGAGCCGGCTCAGCGCGGCCGCCCAGGCGGTCGTCGCATGCCCCGTAGGGTTGGCGTGCCACCGAAGTCCATTTGTGGTCTGCTCGCCGTTCATGGGACGTTGCCAGTCACCTAACCGCCTGTACTTTGAGGTGCAGGCCCTCGCGTTTCTGAAGGCAGCTGATGATCTCGAAGAGATTGCGCGCCTGCGGATTGCCGTTCGGACTGAGCATACGCATCAGGCTCTTGGGCGACTTCGCGGTCAGCCCACCGAGTTCCTGAAACCCAATGGTCGCGTTGACATAGTCGCGCAGAACCGACTTGCCGACGTCCACCTCGCCGGCAAGAAGGCACTGCACACCTTCTTCGAGCAACGCTTCCCGGAAGCCCGGATCGCGCTCGAGCCGCTCCCGGATAGTCACTCTGAAATCGCGCGTCAATGGCATAGTCTCAACCCTCCTGCCGTTTGCTCCGCCTGTACTCCCGCCACAACGCCACCGCAGCCTCGATGTCGCGCTGCTGGCGCACTTTCGTTCCACCGCCGAGGAGAATGATCAACGCATCACCGTCCCGCCCGAAGTAAATCCGGTAGCCTGGTCCGAAGTCGATTTGGTACTCCAACACCCCGCCGCCGACACCCTTCGCATTGGGCAGGTTTCCCATCTCCATCCGGTACAGCGCGGTCGCCACGCGCGCAGTGGCGTGACGATCAAGCCGGCTGACCCAGCGACCGAAGGGGCTGCTGCCTCGGGCATCGACGAACTCCCCGATTTCGATCATCGACGCATGGTAACTGATGCGTTACCAGAATGCACCTCGCGATGCCCGTGCCAGTCATTCAGGATCACATCGCAGGCGCATCGGTGGTGACGATGCGACTGGACGTGGCGAAGTGGCGCCCCTTCGCCGAGAAACGCCGTGCGTCCGTGTCGCCACGGATCAGAGAGTGCCCGGAGTAGCCAACCGTTTAGTGATACAAGAAGTGATAACGTCTAAGATGTGTCATTTGTAAAAATCTGTAATATAAGGTAATTTAAAAATTTTTTTGGCGGAGAGGGAGGGATTCGAACCCCCGGACCGTCGCCGGTCAACGGTTTTCAAGACCGCCGCTTTCAACCGCTCAGCCACCTCTCCCCGGTTGCGGAGCATAGTCGAACCGCCCGGGGAAACGAAGGGCGCCCGCGCTTGAAGAACCGGCTCACCGACTCCATGTCACCACCGGGCCCCGCGGACTATAATGCGGCGACAGGTCCTCTCCCGTTCCAGAGGTGAATCATGGCAACGTACCAGCCGAGTCTGACCCGGTCCGCCCCTTCGGTGGTGGCGACGAATCGACTCATACGCAACACGTACTCCCTGCTGGCCCTGACCCTGCTCTTCAGCGGCCTCACGGCCGGAATCTCGATGGTTCTCGCCGTGCCCCCCATGGCCTACCTGCTGTCGGCCGGCGGAGCCCTGGTCCTCGTCTGGTTCGTGCTGCCGAAGGCCGCACGTTCGGCTCACGGACTCTGGGTCGTGTTCGCGATCACCGGCCTGCTCGGCTTCGGGCTCGGGCCGATCCTCTCCATCTATCTCGCCCTGCCGAACGGGTCGAGCGTCGTGATGACCGCCCTCGGCGGAACGGGGGTCATCTTCCTCGCCCTGTCCGGCTATGCGCTGACTTCCCGGCGGGACTTCAGCTTCCTCGGCGGCTTCCTGTTCACCGGGTTCGTGGTGGTCCTGGTGGCGGCGGTGGCCAACATCTTCCTGCAGATCCCGGTTCTCTCGCTCGTGATCTCGGCGGTGGTGATCCTCGTCATGAGTGGTTTCATCCTGTTCGACACGAGCCGGATGGTCAACGGCGGCGAGACCAACTACATCCTTGCCACCGTCTCTCTCTATCTCAGCATCTTCAACATCTTCATCCACCTTCTGCACCTGCTCGGAATCGCGAGCGGCGACGACTGATCCCGGCCGCGTGACGCCCCGGCCGCCGGGCCGGGGCGCGCTGTCGCGGGGAAACGGCGATGGACTGGATGCAGATCGGCACCGCCGTGCTGCTGGGCGCGATACTGGT
The DNA here is from genome assembly GCA_965223775.1 of Gammaproteobacteria bacterium. Lineage (GTDB taxonomy): Bacteria > Pseudomonadota > Gammaproteobacteria > HK1 > HK1 > JAJDXW01. The sequence continues at coordinate 2,981,344 of OZ245021.1, forward strand.
CTTCCTGGCCCCGCGCCTGCCGGGGATCCTGCGGGCGACGCCCAGGGCCTCGGGGAGGCAGTGGCTTGCCGCGATCATTCCGATCGTGCTGGTCGGCGCCTTCGTCTTCCTGCTGATGAAGCTGGTGTGATCACCTGAGCGGCTGTCTTCCCCCCGGAGGTGACGGGGGGAACCTGCGCGGCGCGAAATTCGCCCGGTGCGCCGGTTCCGGTATCTCCACATCGGTGCAAGGCCCGCCCCGGCCGGCCCCGGGCAGGATGCACGGCCGAGGGACAACCCGAAGGCGCGGCTGCCGGCCCTCCTCCTGCCGTGGGGTGCGCGAGCCCGGCGACACAGGAGATCGTTCGGCAGGATGCCGGCGCCCCGGGCGCCGCGCGGCGTCAAAGCGATTCCGTTCCGTCCATGAACGGGCGGAGTGCGTCGGGTATCCGGACCCGGCCGGAAGCGTCCTGGAAGTTCTCGAGAACGGCGATGAGAGTACGCCCGACCGCGAGCCCCGATCCGTTGAGCGTGTGGACGGGCTCGGTCCCCCTTCCTTCCGGTCCGCGCCACCGCGCCCTCATCCGCCGGGCCTGGAAGCCTTCGCAGTTGCTGCACGAAGAGATCTCCCGATAGCGTTGCTGGCCCGGCAGCCAGACTTCCAGATCGTAGGTCTTCGCGGCGGCGAACCCCATGTCGCCGGTGCTCAGGACCACCACGCGGTACGGAAGCTCCAGACGTTGCAGAACGGTCTCCGCGTGGGCGGTCAGCTCTTCCAGGGCGTCGTAGGAATCGGCCGGACGCACCACGTGTACCAGCTCCACCTTGTCGAACTGGTGCTGCCGGAGCATGCCCCGGGTGTCGCGCCCGTGGGAGCCGGCCTCGCTCCGGAAGCACGGAGTATGCGCCACCAGCTTCATGGGCAGATCGTCCGCCTCGAGGATGCGCTCCCGGACGATGTTGGTGAGCGGCACCTCGGCGGTGGGGATGAGACGAAGATCGTGCCCCTCCACGCTGAAGAGATCCTGGTCGAACTTCGGAAGCTGTCCGGTCCCCTGCAAGGTTCTCGGGTGCACGAGATACGGGGTATAGACCTCCGTGTAGCCATGCTCTCGAATGTGCAGATCGAGCATGAACTGGGCGAGCGCCCGGTGAAGCCGGGCGACCGGCCCGAACAACGTGACGAAACGGCTGCCCGAGAGCCTCGCGGCGGTCTCGAAGTCCATCCATTCGGCCCCGAGCTCCACGTGATCGCGCGGTTCGAAACCGAAATCGGGCCAAGTGCCCCACCGTCGTACTTCGACGTTCTCCGCCTCGGTCCGGCCCACCGGGACCGTTGCGTGGGGCAGGTTCGGCACCTCGAGCAGCATCGCATCCAACCGGCCCCGAACTTCGCCGAGCCGCCGATCCGTCGCCTCGAGTTCGTCGCCGAGGCGCGAGAGGTCCGCCAGCAGCGGCTGCACGTCCTCCCCGCCCGCCTTGGCCGTTCCAATCGCCCGCGAGCGCACGTTGCGCTCGTTTCGAAGTGCCTCGACCCGGGTCTGAAGGTCGCGGCGGTCCGCCTCGAGACTCCGGATCGCATCCACGTCGAGATCGAAGAAACGACGTGCGAGGGTGGTCGCGGTCTCGTCGAGTCCGCGTCGAAATCGACTCGAATCAAGCATCCCGGTTTCCCTTTCGAGACATTCCCGGCGCGGCGCGGTCGAGTTCCCGCAGGCGGGCGAGCTTCTCGGCAATGCGAATCTCGAGACCACGCGCGACCGGTGCGTAGTAGCGCCGTGCGGACAGGGGCTCCGGCAGGTAGGTCTCCCCCGCCGCATAGCCTTCCGGTTCGTCGTGCGCGTGACGATAGCTCCTGCCATGGCCCAGCTCGCGCATGAGCGACGTCGGAGCGTTGCGCAGGTGCAGGGGCACGGGGAGCGAGCCGTGGTCGCGGACATCCGCCATCGCCGCCCCGAACGCCTTGTACACCGCGTCGCTCTTCGCTGCACAGGCGAGATAGGCCGCGGCCTGAGCAATCGGGAGCTCGCCTTCCGGACTCCCCAGGCGTTCGAACGCTTCCCACGCATCGAGAGCGATCCGCAGCGCCCGCGGATCGGCATTGCCGATGTCCTCCGACGCCACCCGGACGAGGCGGCGCGCGACGTACGACGGATCGCATCCTCCGTCCAGCATGCGGCCGACCCAGTACAGCGCCGCATCCGGACTCGAACCTCGAATCGACTTGTGGACGGCGGAAATGAGGTCGTAAAAGGCATCGCCCCCCTTGTCGAAGCGGCGAAGCGAGCCGCCGGCGAGCGCTTCGGCCAGGAACGCGCCGCCGAGGCGGTTCTCCCCCGCCTGCATCGCGAGGTCCGCCGCGAGCTCCAGGGCGTTGAGGGCCCGGCGCACGTCGCCGTCCGCCGCTTCGACGAGACGGTCTCGATCGGAAGGGTCCATCACGAGTCCGTGCTGGCCGAGACCGCGTTCGACGTCCTCGAGCGCCCGTTCGACCACTCGTGCGACGGCGTGGTTCTCGACCGGCCGCAGCACGTAGACGCGCGCGCGCGAGATCAGCGCGGAGTTCACCTCGAAAGAAGGGTTTTCCGTGGTCGCGCCGATAAAGACGATCGTGCCGTCTTCGACGTGGGGGAGAAAGGCGTCCTGCTGGGCCTTGTTGAACCGGTGCACCTCGTCGACGAAGAATACCGTTCCGCGTCCGGCCGCGCGATTCGTTCGCGCGGCGTCCACTGCGCCCCGAATGTCCTTGACGCCGGCGAGGACCGCGGAGATCCCGATGAAATCGGCCTCGGTCGCCTTCGCTGCGATCCGGGCGAGGGTGGTCTTGCCCGATCCCGGAGGCCCCCACAGGATCATCGAGTGGATTCGGCCACCGGCGAGCGCGAGGCGAAGGGGCTTGCCCTCCCCCAGCAGGTGCGCCTGCCCGGCGAACTCCGCCAGCGAACGCGGGCGGAGCCGGTCCGCGAGCGGCGCTTGCTCCGTGCTCAAGTCATTCGCCTCGAATGACGTCGGCTTCGGGCGGCGGCACGAATCGAAACAACTCGGCGGTCAGGGGCGGATCGTATTCGACGTCGAAGAAATCGATGCGGGTGGTCTGGCCGAATCCGTCCTCCATCTCGAGCGCGCGGATCTCCTCTCCCTGCAGACCGATCCGAAGCGCGCGGAATGCGGCGTCGGCGCTGCGGGGAACGAGCTGGATCCAGTCGACGCCGCGGACGGATTCAAGGCCGGCGACCCGGAAGTGCTCACCGGTGCGGCCGCCCGGCCCGGCGAGCAGCGAAGCGGGAGTACCCTCGAGGGCGACTTCGATCGGCCGCACCGTCACCTGTTCCAGTTCGATGTCGTACCACCACAACTCCCTTCCGTCCGCAACGATGATCTGCGGCCCCGGGGCCTCGTAGTCCCATCGGAAGCGGTATGGCCGGTGGAAGGCAACCGTCCCTCGCGACGTCGTGATTCGAAGCCCGTCCTCGTCGAACACCGACTGGGTGAACCGTGCTCGAAGGGACTCGGTCGCGGCGAGCCACCCGTCGATCCGCGCGGTCGCGCCGTCGTCGTCGGCCGCGGCCGGCGGCGTCGCTGCGAGCACCGTCACGAACGCCGCCAGGCCGGCGATCAGGGCCCGAATGCCTGTTCCGGGGAGGGAGAGCATCAGTCCGGTGGAGGCGGTGCCAGGACCTCCCGCGATCCGTTCGACTGCACCGGCCCGACCACTCCGGCGGCCTCCATCTGCTCGACCATTCTCGCGGCCCGGTTGTAGCCGATCTTCAACCGGCGCTGCACTCCCGAGATCGACGCCCGGCCGGATTCGGTGACCATGCGAACCGCGTCGTCGTAGAGCGGGTCCGCCTCCCCGTCTCCAGTGGCGGTCTCTCCGGCGCCGGAGTCGGCTGGCCACTCCCCGCCCTCGAGCACACCGTCGAAGTACTCCGGCTCCGCGCTCGACTTGAGCTGGTCCACCACGCGGTGCACCTCCTGATCGCTGACGAACGCCCCGTGAACCCGGGTCGGCGCCTGCATCCCGGGGGTGAGATGAAGCATGTCGCCATGACCGAGCAACTGCTCCGCCCCGCCTTGATCGAGAATGGTTCTCGAATCGACCCGCGACGAGACCTGGAACGCGATCCGGCTGGGAATATTCGCCTTGATGAGGCCGGTGATCACGTCCACCGAAGGTCGCTGGGTCGCCAGGAGGAGATGGATGCCCGACGCCCGGGCCTTCTGGGCCAGCCGGGCGATGAGCTGCTCGATCTTCTTGCCGCTCACCATCATCAGATCGGCGAGCTCGTCCACCACCACCACGATGAGTGGCAGCGGCTCGGTCAGCAGTGCATCCTCGCCGTCAACGCCCTCCCCCGGTCGCGCCATCGGATCGCGAAGCGGCTCGCCGGACTTCACCGCCTCCGTGATCTTGCGGTTGTAGCCGGCAATGTTCCTGACTCCGAGCTCGGACATCAACCGATAGCGGCGCTCCATTTCCCCGATGCACCAGCGAAAGGCATTGGCCGCATCCTTCATGTCGGTCACCACCGGGGCGAGCAGGTGCGGAATGCCTTCGTATACCGAGAGCTCGAGCATTTTCGGGTCGACCATGATGAGCCGGACCTGGTCGGCCGGCGCCTTGTAGAGAATGCTCAGGATCATGGCGTTCAGGGCGACGGACTTCCCGGAACCGGTGGTTCCCGCGACGAGCAGATGGGGCGTGCGGGCCAGGTCCAGGACCACCGGCTGTCCGGCGATGTCCTTCCCGAGACCGAGGGTGACGGGAGACGGGCTCCGATCGTAGTCCGCGGAACTCAGGATCTCGCTCAGGTAGACCAGCTCGACCTCTTCGTTCGGAACCTCGAGGCCGATGACGGACTTCCCGGGAATGATCTCGACGATTCGCACGCTCACCGTGGAGAGCGATCGGGCGAGGTCCTTGGCCAGCGCGGTGACCCGGCTCACCTTCAAGCCCGGCGAAGGCTGCAGCTCGAAGCGGGTGATGACCGGTCCGGGATGAACGGCCACCACCTCGACGTCGATTCCGAAGTCGCGCAGCTTGACCTCCACCTGCCGGGACATCGTCTCGAGGGCGGCGGCCGACATCGCGGGCGGCCGCCCGGCGGGCTTGTCGAGCTGGGCGAGTTCCGGCAGCCTGGCGCCCGCCGGCTCGAAGAGAACGGTCTGCCGCTCACGGGTCGATCGAGGGCTCGGTTCGATCTCGGTCAACACCGGCTCGATGCGCGGCGGACGGTTGCGCCTGGGGTTTCGCCGGGTCTTCGCCGCCACCGTCTGCACCCGTTCCCGGCGCGCGTGCGAGACCTCGCGGCGTTCCCGCCGGCGCCCCGACCTGCCGCCTACCGCCGCGAACAAGGACAAGGCAAGGCGTCCCGTCGTCTCCATCACGGTCAGCCAGGACACCCTCGTGAAGAGCGCCCAGCCCGCGAACAGCAAGCCGAGCATGACTACCGTGGCGCCCAGGAAATTGAAAGCGACGAGGAACGCATGGCCGACGACGGCGCCCAGGATGCCCCCCGCCCCGACCCCGTCCGGAAGCGTACCCGCGTCGCCGTAGTGGAGGGTGGCCACCCCGCATGCGGCCATGAGCACCATCGCGAATCCGATGCCGCGCGTCATCCAGACGAGGGGGGAGGACGAGCGCTCGCGGTCGAGAAACAGCACGACCCCGACGACCGCGAGCAGGACCGGAAGGAGCCACGCCACATGGCCGAACAACTGGAGCACGAGATCGGAAATCCACGCACCGACCAGCCCCCCCCGATTGAGAACGTGTTCCGACCCATTGCGGACCGACCAGCTCGGATCGCCGCGGTGATAGCTCGACATCGCGAGCGCGAGGAAGATCGCCGCCGCCGCAAGCCCGACGAGGGTCGCCTCCCGCCCTCCTCGGCCGAATGCCTTGGCGAGCAACCGCAATGGCCTCAGTGGAGTGATCAGCGCCAACCGGAAATTGTCGGACTCGAGCCGGGCCGAAATTATCCCTTGAATCGGCACCCGGCTCAATCGAAGGGAGCGATCCTCCGTCGGGCCCCGTATCCGTTGCGTTTCCGAAGCGCCAGACCGGGGCGCCCGGATCGAATCCTGCCCATGCCGGCGAATGGCCTCCGGCCGTTGTGCCGAGCCGTTGCGCACCGCGTCGTCGAACGCTTGCCGGTATAGAATGTTCCCGTGGAACACTGCGGCCGCCGGTGTCCGAACCTTCGAACTCCGCTTCAGTCGAGCCCTGCGAGATGTCCAGTATCGGCTCCCGGCATTGCCGGCTCCTCATCCTCGGCTCGGGCCCGGCCGGGTGCACGGCGGCCCTGTACGCGGCCCGCGCGAACCTGAATCCGGTCGTGATCACCGGCCTCGAGATGGGCGGCCAGATGACGACCACCACGGACGTCGACAACTGGCCGGGCGACGTGGAGGGGTTGCAGGGACCGGACCTGATGGCCCGCATGCATACCCATACGCAACGGTTCGGCACCGAATCGATTTTCGATCACATCCACACCGCGGACCTCCTCCAGCGTCCCTTCCGTCTCGTCGGCGACGAGAGCGTCTACACGTGCGATGCGCTCATCGTCGCGACCGGCGCATCGGCGAAGTATCTCGGCCTCACTTCGGAAGATCGGTTCAAGGGGTCCGGCGTATCGGCCTGTGCGACCTGTGACGGCTTCTTCTTCAAGGACAAGCCGGTGGCGGTGGTCGGCGGAGGCAATACGGCGGTCGAGGAGGCGCTCTACCTCTCGAACATCGCTTCGACGGTGGACGTCGTCCACCGCCGGGACCGGTTCCGGGCGGAGAGGATCCTGGCGGACCGGCTCGAGGCGAAGACCCGGGACGCAAACGTTGCGATCCAATGGAACCATGTTGTCGACGAGGTCGTGGGAGACGACTCCGGAGTGACTGGCCTGCGGATCCGGAGCACCGGGTCCGGAGCGGTCCGCGAGCTCGGTGTCGAGGGCGTGTTCATTGCGATCGGACACACCCCGAACACGGCCTTGTTCGAAGGGCAGCTCGATATGGAGGGAGGCTACATCCGGGTCCGAAGCGGGCTCGCCGGCAACGCCACCGCGACCAGCATACCGGGCGTGTTCGCGGCGGGAGACGTGGCCGACTCGGTCTACCGCCAGGCCGTCACCTCGGCCGGAAGCGGCTGCATGGCGGCCCTCGATGCGGAGAAGTACCTCGAATCCCTCGAGTGACGCCGGCCGTCCGGCACCGGAAGACGGGGACGTCCGGAAGCCCCGGCGGGCGGCCCTCGCCGCTGCGACCTGGTTCATCGATCCGGATTCGCGGCCGGATGCGTTTCCGGACCCCCGAACCGCCCCCGGAGACCGTCCTCTCGCGGTGGGCGGGGATCTCGGGGTCGAACGCCTGGTCCAGGCCTACCGGCGCGGAATATTTCCCTGGTACTCGGGTGGTGGGCCGATCCTGTGGTGGTCGCCCGATCCGCGCACCGTGATCGTGCCTGCCGAGCTGCGGATCTCCCGGCGCCTGCGCCGCCGCCTGCGGCGGAACGAGTTCCGGACGACCGAGAACGCCGCGTTCGGCGAAGTCGTGGAAGGCTGTGCCGCCCCGAGGCGAGACGGTGACCACGGAACCTGGATCACCTCCGAGATGCGCGAGGCGTATCTCGCCCTCCATGCGGCGGGGCACGCCCGCTCGATCGAGTGCTGGCACGAGGGAACGCTCGCAGGGGGGATCTACGGGGTGGAGGTGGGTTCGGTCTTCTGCGGAGAGTCCATGTTCTCGCGGGTTTCCGACGCTTCCAAGGTGGCCCTTGCCGTTCTTTGCGCGAAGGGATACACCCTCATCGACTGCCAAGTGCCGAACGAGCATCTCCTCGGGATGGGAGCGCGTATCATTGCGCGCGGCGAGTTTCTCGCCATCCTCGCCCATTGCGCCGGTCCACGGGCTCTTTCGATCGGGACACGGGACGGGTGAGGCGGCCGTCCGGCTTCCTTGCCAAGCGCCGTCTCAGCCCGGAAAATACCGCCCGGAACCGGAAAACGGGAGTCGCGCTTGCCGAAGGAAGACCATATCGAAATGGAAGGCATCGTCGCCGAGACGTTGCCCAACACCATGTTTCGAGTCGAACTCGAAAACGGACATACCGTCACCGCTCACATCTCGGGGAAAATGCGAAAGAACTACATCCGCATCCTGACCGGTGACAAGGTGACCGTGCAGCTCACGCCCTACGATCTGACCAAGGGAAGGATCGTCTACCGGGCTCGGTAGCTCGGAACTCTCACCGGCTTCGCCGCGAGGACGGTGGCGGAGTTGCGCCGCACGCCACCGCCGCGACCGGCGACGCGGACCGAGCGGTCCGCGCGCCCGCGGCCTTCGGGACGAGCGGCCCACTACCTTGGCGCCGGCGCGACGAGAGTCGGCGAGATTTCCGGGCTAGCCGCTCGTGAAGACGGATACCGCGCGGCACCAGGCCGGCTCGATCTCGACCATGGTGAGCCGCGCGTTCGGAAACTGTCTGTACACCGCCCCGGTATCGATGAAACGGACGTTCTCCGCCTCGACGATGCGGGTCGTCGGCGTATGGCCGCAGAGCACCAGATCAATCCCCGACACGCGCTGGGGCGACCCCGCGGCAACCCGTTCGCGCGACCACAACGCGTGCTCGACGGCGCGTTCATCGTGAGATTCCAGGCGGGACAGGAAGTCGGTCCATGAATTCGAACGCGGTGCGTCGGCGTGGACCACCCCCACCCTCCCCTGCGAAGCGTCGATTTCGATCGCGATGGGAAGAGCGGCGCACGCCTCGCGAAATGCCTCGCGCTCGGCGGTCCCGCACTCGAGCCACCAGGCGCCCCCGTTGTGCCGGATCCAGAGATCGCGCGTGGACGGATCGTCGGAATCGAGCAGAAACTGCTCGTGGTTGCCGCGAACCGCGTGGAACCACGGCTTCGCGAGCCATTCGAGCGCCTCGCGCGAGCGGGGCCCGCGGTCGATCAGATCCCCTACCGAGAAGAGCCGGTCGCACGTTTCGTCGAGTCGTGCCAGCGCCAGCAGCTCACGCAAGGCCGGGAACATGCCGTGAATGTCCCCGACCACGAAGTCGCGGCCGACCGGATTTCGGGCAAAGCGCCGGTACGGCCGGTGCATCGTCAATCCCCACCGGCGAGGACGCGGACCCTGGCGAGATCGGCCTCGGTATCGACCCCTGGCCCCGGCGCCGCCGCCGCCGCGTCCACGTGGATCCTCCCGCCGTGGGCCAGCACCCGGAGCTGCTCGAGCGATTCCATGCTCTCGATCGTGGCGGGCGGGAGCCGCACGTAGCTGCGCACGTAGCCGGCGCGGTACGCGTAGAGACCAAGGTGGCGGAAATGCTCTCCGGCGCGCCACCCGTCGCGGCGGGGAAAGGCGGCCCGCCGCCACGGAATGGGGGCCCGGCTGAAGTACACCGCGAATCCGGCGTGGTCACGGACGACCTTGACCACGTTCGGGTCGAACACGTCGTCCACCGATTCGATTGACTCGCACAGCGTGGCCATGTCCGCGGCCGGACGGGCGGCGAGGTTGGCGGCCACCTGGCGGATGAGCTCCGGGGGGAGCAGGGGCTCGTCCGCCTGCACGTTGACGATGACGGTGTCGGGATCGATCGCCAACCGTTCCACGACTTCCGCGATCCGTTCGGTGCCGGAACGGTGGGCGACCGACGTGCGGCACGTCTCCGCTCCGAGCACCGCATGCGCGACCCGTTCGTCGTCCACCGCCACGATCACACGCTCCGCGCCGCTCTCGCGGGCTCGTTCGTAGACGTGTCGGACCATCGGCTTTCCCGCGATGTCGAGCAACACCTTTTCCGGCAGCCGCGTCGAGGCGAGCCGCGCGGGAATGACCACCGTGAAGCGTTCGTTCGTCATGCGGTTGCGGAGAGTCGGGCGAGCAGGTCCGACTCGAGGGCCGGGTCGACTTCGGCGTCGACCGGCAGGTACCAGTGACGTCCGCCCGCGAATCCGCGGCACTTGACCGCATCCTTCTCGGTCATGATCACCGGCCGCTCGTCCTGGAACTCGATGTCTGCGGCCGAGAACGGGTGGTGATCGGGAAACACGCGGGGGATGATTCGAAGCCCGAGGTCCCGCAGCCGCTCGAAGAAGGAGGCGGGGTTGCCGATCCCGGCCACCGCGTGAACGGGGCACGAGGAAAGCTCTGCCGCATCGATCGTGACGGAGTCGTCCGCGGCCAGCCGGAGAATCCTTCCGGTGAGCTCCATTCGATACTCTCCTTCCCGCGCGCGGCCCTTGGTGACCACGAAGTCCACCGATTCGAGCCGCGAGACCGGTTCGCGCAGCGGGCCGGCGGGAAGACACCAACCGGTGCCGTGGCGCCGCCGGCCGTCCAGCACCGCGATCTCGAGGTCCCGGGCGAGGCGGTAGTGCTGGAGGCCGTCGTCGGACACCACGAGGTCGCAGTCGGAGCGGCTGAGCAGGGTCCGGGCCGACGCGACACGATCCCGCCCCGCCACGACCGGACACCGGCAACGCTTCGCCACCAGCACCGCTTCGTCTCCGACCTCGGCGGGGTCGGATTCCGCGTGCACGCATCGCGGCCAGTCGCGCGCCGTTCCCCGATAGCCCGAACAGATGACCCCGGGACGGTATCCGTGCTCGCGCAGGCACCGGACCAGCCAGACCACGAGGGGCGTCTTTCCGGTGCCCCCGACCGCGATGTTGCCGACGACCACGACGGGCACCCCGATTCGGTACGACGCCCGCAGTCCGCGGCGGAAGAGCGCGCGCCGAACATGCACGAACGCCGCGTACGGAAGGGACAGAAGTGCCAGGCGCCGGCCCCAGGCGCGGCGCCCGTACCACATGTCATCGAGAAGCCGCAAAACGGTTCGTTCCACTTCGTCTCGCGGGACCGTGAAAGAGACCGTATCCGCGGGAGTTCGCCGCTCCGGCGGGCTACGAACCCTCGCTCCGATACGTAGTCAGGGTCCGAATCAACGTCTCGATGCCCCCGAGGCGATCCTCGATGAAGATGGCGCCGTTCTCAATCCCGAATCTACGGTCTTCGACCCGGATTGCGTGATCCGCGACCCGGGATACGCTCTCTTCCGTCCGGATCACGCGTTCCCGCATGGCGGACGGAGCCTCGTACGGATAACCGGGCGCGGTGAAGACGAGGGTAGCGATGAGACCCGTACCCCTCTTGAGAAACCGAACGTCTCCGGCCAGGGCTGCGTGTACGCGGGCCTCGTCCAGCTCGCGGGAAGTGAGCGGCCGGGCTTCGCGTTTCACGAAGCTCTCCCTGGCCGACAAGTGTAACGGATGCTCGATCTCGCTCGGAGGCGGTCGCCCGCGCGGGACCGAGCCTCGAATCCAGTCGCCCGAGCAGCTCTCAACGCGTATGCCAGAACCGGCCGGCCCGCCAATGGCGAAACTCGATGGCGCCTGAAGAGCGGATGAACGCGATGACCGCGCCGTCCCGATCCGTGCGATGGATCACGGCTCCGCGCGCCCGGTAGCGCTCGAGCACGGTGGGATGCGGGAGGTTCCACGCGTTGCCGTGCCGTACCGAGAAGATCGCGTGCCCTGCCCCGGTCACGTCCAGAAAGGCCGGACTGGAGGAGGTGCGGCTGCCGTGATGCGGCGCCGAGAGCAGGTCCACCCGGAGGTCGCGTGTCCGTCGCATCAGCGACCGCTCCGCCCGGGTCTCGATGTCGCCGGTGAGCAGTATCGTCCGGCCGGCGGCGGAGAGGCGGAGCACGCATGAACCGTCGTTGCCCCGCCAACCGGGCGACGGAGGATGCAGGATCTCGAACTCGACCTCGTTCCACGTCCAGGAGAGCCCCGCGACGCACGGGGCTGCGCCGGGTATCCCCTCGTTCGCAAGCACCTGCCCCGCGGGCAGCCGTCGTACGAGCGCGGGGTAGCCGCCACGGTGATCGGAGTCCGCGTGGCTGATCACGACGGTGTCGATGCTCCTTCGCCCGCGCCATGCGAGATAGGACCCGACGATGCCGGCGGCGTGACCGGCCCCGGTGTCGTAGACGAGCACCCGGTCCCGGGTCTCGACCACCACCGCGAGACCGTGTCCGACGTCGAGGAAGGCGGCCCGCACCTCTCCGGGGCCGGGAACGGACGGCGTCCACCAGAGCAGCGGGGCGAACCACAACCCGCCCGCCCAACGGCCCGGCATGCCGGGGGGTGCGAGCACGATTGCGGCCCCGGCCATCGCGAGCGCGGTGGTCGCGAGCGACGGTTCCACCGACAGCGCATACTGCGGCCCGTGCGAGGCCAGGAACTCGAGCAATCCCCACAGCACGTCCAGCGCGCGCGTCCCCGCCGTTACCAGGATCTCTCCTGCCAGGTCTGCCAGCCGTCCCGGCAGCGACAGACAAAGACTTCCGGCGAGCAAGGGGGGCAGCACGGCGACGCCGACGAAGGGAATGGCGATCGCGTTTGCGATCGGCCCCGCGAGCGGCTGTTCGTTGAACCAGTGGACGACGAGGGGGGCAAGACCCACCGTGACCACGATCTGGGGCAGTCCCCAGCGCCGCCAGCGCAGGACCGAACCGCCTGCGGGCGACCGCCCGCCCGTGCCGTACACCAGCGCGGCGACCGCGCAGAACGACAGCCAGAAGCCCGGGGCGAGCACCGCCGACGGTTCCAGGACCAGGACCGCCATCAGCCCGAGACACAAGACGGAGCTCCCGGCCAGTCGCCGGCGGGCGCAGAGCGCGCCGAGCACCACGATGGCCATGACGAGTGCCCTGCGGGTAGGCAGCGAGAAACCGGCGAGCGCCGCGTATCCCGCCGCGACCGCCATGCCCGCGAGCGCCCCGAGTCGTATCGGCGCCACGCCGGGGACGAGCCACGGCCCTGCGAGCCGGCCGGCCGCAAATCCAAGCCCGGCCGCAAGGCCGATGTGAAGACCCGAGATCGCGAGGAGATGGGCGGTGCCGGTCCGGCGGAGAACCTCCCGCTGCCGGTCGGAGATCCGGTCGCGAACCCCCGCTACGAGGGCTTCGACGAGGGCTCCCGCCGGTCCGAGCCCCGGGATCTCGCGCAGCCGACGCGAGAGCGTAAACCGCAACCGGCCCGGGTCGTGAGGGCCGGTGTCCGCGAGCCTTCGAATCCGGGGGTCCCGGCTCCGCACGTATCCCTGGCCCGAGTAACCGTGCTGAAACAGCCAGGTCTCATAGTCGAAACCGCCCGGATTGCGAAGCCCTCGCGGAGCACGGAGACGCACCACGAGCCGCCAGATCTCACCGGTAGCAAGTTCCGGCGGGCCACCCTGGGGACTCCCGTACCACGAGAGACGCAATCGGTCCGTCCGGGGCGGTAGTCCGGTCTCCACGGTGAAATCGAACCGGGTGCGATGCGGCGCGATGGCCGGAATCGAGGCGATCCGCCCCGTCAGGACGAGGTCTTCGCCGTCCAGTGCGGAAGGCAGGCGGCCAGCGATGGTCGAATGGGCATTCACCAGCGCCCAAAGGAAGCCGGCCGTACACCAGCCCGCGGCCGCAAGGCAGTTCGCGGCCGCAAGGCGCTTCGCGACCGCAACGTGGAGAGCGACCGGCAACAGCGCCCCGGTCCAGAGCCCGGGCAGCACTTCGAGCCCATGCAGCGCACACACGCCGAGCAGGAAGGCGATCGTCCCTGATCGCAACGCACACTCCTTCCGTTTCCGTGGCCCGCGATCTTCGCCGTTTCAGCCGCGGCCCCGCGGTCGCGGCGGCTGCAGGGATCGATGTGCGCCCGCTGCCGCACGGGCGGGCAGGCGCCTTGCGTCGTTCGTTCGAATTGCCGGACGGCGGGTTCGCTCCGATAATCCGCAGATCGTCGAAGGGATCAATCGGACGGCCAAGTGCTGCGGCGTTTCCTCACTCGCTGGCTCCCCGGACCGCGGAAGGTCCGGTCGCAGACCGGCATGGGCTTCTTCGGGCGTCTTCTCGACAAGCGCGATCTGTGGCAGCTCAACCGCCGATCCATCGCGCGCGCCGCGGCCGTCGGAATCTTCTGTGCGATGATCCCGGTGCCCTTGCAGATGGTGATCGCCACGGCCATCTCCATCTCCATCGGCTGCAACGTGCCCGTTGCCATCGCCATGTGCTGGATCACCAACCCGCTCACCATGGGGCCCATTTTCTTCGGGGCCTACAAGGTCGGGGCGTGGATCCTCGGCGTACCGACGCACGCCGTGCAGTTCGAGATCTCCCTGGACTGGCTTCTCACCACCTTCGCCGGCATCTGGCCGCCCCTGGTTCTCGGGAGCTTCGTCATCGGCGCCACCGGCGCGGTCCTCGGCTTCTACGGAACGCATCTCGTCTGGCGGGTAGCCGTGATTCGCGAGTGGCGGAGCCGTCGCCGGAACTCCCGGAACTGAACGGCTATCCGGCATTTTCGAGGCGTCCCCCGCCGAGCCGCAGTCTCCGTTCCGCCCGCTCCGCGAGCTCGAGATCGTGGGTCACCACCACGAGGCTGGTCCCATCCTCGCGATTGATCTCGAACATGAGATCGCAGACCCGCCGCGCCGTGTCGCGGTCGAGGTTTCCCGTCGGCTCGTCCGCGAGCACGCATGCGGGCCGGCAGGCCAGCGCGCGGGCGATGGCGGTGCGCTGGCGTTCGCCGCCCGACAGCTCCGCGGGCCGGTGGCTTCGCCGATCCGACAGCCCGACCCGGTCGAGGACCTCCGCCGCCCGCCGACGCGCCCGAACGGTTGGCTCGCGCCGAACGAGCAGAGGCATCGCGACGTTGTCGAGGGCGGTGAACTCCGGCAGCAAGTGATGGAACTGGTATACGAACCCGAGTGCCCGGTTCCTCAGCCGTCCCCGTTCCGCCTCTCCCAGATCGTTCATGACCTTGCCCATGACCCGGACGGAGCCCGACGTCGGCAGGTCGAGTCCTCCCAGGAGATGCAGGAGGGTGCTCTTCCCGGAACCGGACGCGCCGAGGATCGCCACGCTCTCGCCCTGGAGGACCTCGAGATTCGCCCCCCGCAACACCTCGACGTGCAGCGACCCCTCCTCGAAGGTACGCCGGAGGTCGCTTGCGCTGACCACGGCCGCCTCACTCATGTCGAAGCGCCTCGGCCGGCTGGGTGTTCGCCGCCCGCCACGCGGGATAGAGCGTCGCAATCACGCTCATGATGAGAGCGACGACGACGATCGCGACCACGTCCGCCCCGCGGATATCGGCGGGGACATCGGCGAGATAGTAGATCTCGGGCGACAGGAACTTCTGGCCGATCAACTGCTCGATGGCGGGAACGATCACCTCGAGGTTGCCCGCGAGCACCACCCCCGCCGCCGCCCCCACCCCGGTGCCGACGAGGCCGATCAGGGTCCCCTGGATCAGGAAGATGACGAGGACGCTCGCCGGGGTGAGCCCGAGAGTCCGAAGGATTGCGATCTCCGCCTGCTTCTCGTTGACGATCATGACCAGGGTGGAGACGAGATTGAAGGCGGCGACAGCCACGATCAGGGTGAGGATGATGAACATCGCGGTCTTCTCGATCCGCAATGCCCGAAAGAACTGCGCGTGGTAGCGGGTCCAGTCCGTCACCCAGTAGCGTCCGCCCATACCGGCGGCGATCTCGTGCGCCAGGCGCGGAGCGGCGAACACGTCATCGAGCCGCAAACGGAGCCCGCTCACCCCGTCTCGCACTCGGAAGAGCTTCCCCGCGTCATCGATGTGCATGAGGGCGAAAGACGAATCGTACTGTCCGTGCCCCGCCTCGAATATTCCCGCCACTACGAAGCGCCGGTGCCTGGGCACCACGCCGGCCGGAGTCGTGGTCGCCTCCGGGGCGATGGCAGTGACCCGGCTTCCGAGGTCGAGGCCAAGACGAGACGCGAGCGACGACCCGACAACGATGCGGAAGGCTCCGGCCTCGAGCTCATCCAGTCCCCCCGCGACCATGTACTCCGTGACATCCGAGACGTGGCGCTCCGCGTCCGGCTCGATGCCGCGAACGAGGACCCCCCGCACCGCTCCTCCCGCGGTGAGCATCGCCTGTCCCTCCACGTAGGGCGCCGCGGCCAGCACCGACGGATGGGTCAGCGCCTTGTCCGCGGCCTCCCGCCAGTCGTGGAGGGGGCCGCGAAAGCCGGCAATGGTGGCATGGGAGGCCATCCCGAGAATCCGGCTCCGAAGCTCCCGTTCGAACCCGTTCATGACGGAGAGCACCGTGATGAGCGCGGCGACCCCAAGAGCGATGCCCAGAACGGAGATGAGGCTGATGAAGGAAATGAACCGGATGCGCTGCCTCGCCCGCAGGTGGCGGAGCCCGATCGCGAGTTCCAGAGGGCGGATCACGGGCTGCCGGCCTCCCCGGGGCGCCGGACCACCTGGCGGCGGAGGTAGACCGGAATCGCCCGCTCGGCGGCCACCGGGAGTCCCTCCCCCCACCCCGCGCGAACGAGCGTCGCGAGGTCGCGTGCGCGCGGAAGGCGGTCGGGCTCGAGGCGGTCCAGGTGAGCGTCGAGGCCGCCCGGGAGCGCATCCGTGCAGACCTTCCAGCCCGGACCACAGCCTGTCCACCCCCCCCCCGCCCCGAGCTCTTCGCCCAGGTCCTTGGGAAGGCAAAGCCGCTCGTCGCGGATCGGGCGCATGATCCCGGCATCCGCTCGCAACGCGCCCGCGTACACCTCTCCCAGGCGGGCGTCGAGGAGGGCCAGCACCTGTTGCGACCCGTTCTCGTGCAGGGACCCTTGCGCGATGGCGGCAAGGGTCGAGACCGGTACCGCGGGGACATCCAGAGCGAACGCCAGCCCCTGCGCGACTCCGGCCGCGATCCGAAGCCCGGTGAAAGAGCCGGGGCCGCGGCCGAACCCGACTGCGTCGAGCTCGACACGGGCGATTCCGGCTTCGGCGAGGAGCCGGTCCACCACCGACAGTACCTGGTCGGCATGCCGGCGGGGCGCCGTCTCGTGATGCTCGATCAGCTCCCCGTCGGCCCACAGCGCGCACGACAGCGCATCGGTCGCGGTGTCGAAACAAATGAACTTCACCCGCGCCTCCAACGCTGGCGGCCGCTCACGCGGAGCCGCGCCACGGACCGGGTGGCCCGTGCGGCTGCGAAAGTCAACTCGTCGATGGCCAACGGCTCCAGCTCCGCCGACATGGACACGAGGAGGCCCCGATCCCAATGACCCGACCGGAACGCCCCTGCTGCAACCAGGGAATCCGCGGAGGTGCACCCCGCGATCCGATATCGGAATCCCGAACCGCGCGCATCATACCCGCTCTCGGGACGTGTCGCCGGCACGAGACCGAGCAGGCGCACCGCGTCGTGCACGGCAATGTCCCGGTGGACGGCCGCCTCCCGGCTCCGCTTCCCCACCGCCGCACCTCCCCGTCGCTCTCCTTCGAGCCGTGAGAGGCGCCGGCGGATCTCCGGACGCCGGACGTTCATGGCCGTCCCTCGTGCCGCAGGCGGCGCCGGAGCTTCTTGTGATCGGCTCGCGAGGAGAGTGAATCCGGCGGCACGAGGACGACCGTGCGACCGTCGTCCCATTCGAGCCGCAAGGTCACCAGCCAGGCATGGACCAGAGGGCGTGCCCGCAGTCGCGCCCCGCATACCCGCCCGCCCGCGAATCCGAGACGCAGCTCGGGATCGAGCGCGACCCAGATGACGGCGTTCCTTGCGTTGCGCAGGGCATGAAGACGAAAGCCGCGAACGAAGCTCACCGCGGCAAGGACGCAGAGCACGCCCGCGACGGCGGCCGGCAGGGCGCTCCCCCACACCGCGAGCACCCCACCCCCGTGCACGCCCGCGAGCCACAGGACGAGGGTGCGGGACCGTCGAAGGTCGAATCGCATGGGCGTTTCGGGCATGAACCTCTCCGGACCGGCTAGCCCGAAATCTCACCAACTTTCGTCGCGAGGGCGCCGGCGAAGCTGCGAAGCAGAACAGTGCTGTGGCGGGCCGCATCCGCTTCGCAGCTTCGCGGACCGAAAGAGCGCGTACGCGCTGGCGAAGGCGTAGCCGACCCTGGCGCGTTCGCGCTGTCGAAGCGGCTTGCGGGAGTACGGCCCGTCACAGTGCATGGATCGGTGTCCGCAGCAGAAAGTTGGCGAGAATTCCGGGCTAGGGGAACGCGCGGCGACGCGATAGACTAGACGGGCGTCACGTGCGCGGGGCGCGATGAGCCGATCGCGTACTCGAGACGAGCCGTATTCCGACAGGCGGTGGCGCGGTGTCCGACATCCGGGCAGTGCGGGCCGTCCACGTTCGAGGGAGACGATGGCGACTACCAGCCGGCCGCTTTCACCCCATATCCAGATCTACAAGCCGCAGCTCACCTCGGTGCTGTCCATCCTCCATCGGGCGACCGGCGTGTTCCTGTGCCTGGGCGCGGTGCTCTTCGTCTGGTGGGTGACCGCGCTCTCGCTCGGTCCGGAGTCGTTCGCGGCGGTGCGGGACGCCCTCGGCTCCTGGTTCGGGAGGCTGCTCCTCTTCTTCTGGACGTTTTCGTTCTTCTTTCATCTTTGCAACGGGATCCGGCATCTGTTCTGGGACGCGGGGCTGGGTTTCGAGATCCGGACCGCGTATGCGAGCGGCAAGGCGGTGATCGTGGCCTCGGTCGCCATGACGTTCCTTGCATTCGGGCTCGCGTACGCGATGTGACGCGCCGGGCAGGCGGCGGGAGAGGCGAGTGAGGTATCGGACGGCGCTTTCGGTGGTTCGCGGTGCGGGCGCAGCGAAAGACGGCACCCGCCACTGGTGGGCGCAGCGGCTGACCGCCGTCGCGCTCGTGCCGCTCGGAATCGCGTTCGTCGTCATGATGATCGCGCTGCTCGGAAGCGACTACGACGGCGCGCGTGCCGCCCTCGCCCACCCGGTGGCCGCGGCGCTCTGGATCCTGTTCACGGTGGCGCTGTTCCACCACGCCCAGCTCGGCCTGCAGGTGGTGGTGGAGGACTACGTTCACTCGCGGGGGCTCAAGATCGCCGCGATCATCGCGGTCAAGTTCGCCGCGATGGCCCTCGGCGCGACCTGCATCGTTTCCGTCCTTCGAGTATCCGCCGGGAGCTAGTCCAAGATGCCGGATGCCTACCCGATCACCGAACACACCTACGACGTCGTCGTCGTCGGCGCCGGCGGAGCCGGGCTGCGCGCGACCCTGGGACTCGCCGCCAAGGGTCTCTCCACCGCGTGCGTCACGAAGGTGTTTCCGACCCGCAGCCACACGGTGGCGGCCCAGGGCGGGATGAGCGCCGCCCTCGGAAACATGGGCGAGGACGACTGGCGCTGGCACATGTACGACACCGTCAAGGGATCCGACTGGCTCGGAGACCAGGACGCGATCGAGTTCATGTGCCGCGAGGCGATGCCCGCCGTGCTCGAGCTCGAGCACTACGGGGTGCCGTTCTCCCGGACCGAGGACGGTCGCATCTACCAGCGTCCCTTCGGCGGCATGACCACCCGGTACGGCGAGGGAATCGCGCAGCGCACCTGTGCGGCGGCGGACCGGACCGGTCACGCGATCCTGCACACGCTCTACCAGCAGTCCCTGAAGCACGACGCCGAGTTCTTCGTCGAGTACTTCGCCCTCGACCTGCTCATGGACGACACGGGAGCCTGCCGGGGGATCCTCGCCTGGGATCTCGACACCGGCACCCTGCACCGCTTCCGGGCTCACGCGACCGTGCTCGCCACTGGCGGGTACGGCCGGACCTACTTCTCGTGCACCTCCGCGCACACCTGCACCGGCGACGGCAACGCGATGGTGCTGCGCGCGGGGTTGCCGCTCCAGGACATGGAATTCGTGCAGTTTCATCCGACGGGCGTCTACGGTGCAGGCTGCCTCATTACCGAGGGGGTGCGCGGCGAAGGCGGGTTCATCACCAACTCCGAAGGCGAGCGCTTCATGGAGCGGTACGCGCCAAACGCCAAGGACCTCGCATCGCGCGACGTGGTGAGCCGCTCGATGACCGTCGAGATCCGGGAGGGTCGCGGGGTGGGCTCGCTCCAGGACCACCTGCACCTTCACCTCGATCACCTCGAGAGCGACGTCATCGAGAAGCGGCTGCCCGGGATCTCCGAGACCGCGCGGATATTCGCGGACGTCGACGTGACCAAGGAGCCCATCCCGGTGCTCCCGACCGTGCACTACAACATGGGGGGGATCCCCACGAACGTCCACGGCGAGGTGGTGACCTCGGAAGCCGGAAACCCGGAGGCGCTGGTGCCGGGATTGCTGGCGATCGGGGAGTGCGCCTGCGTATCCGTGCACGGCGCGAACCGGCTCGGCTCGAATTCGCTGCTCGACATCGTCGTGTTCGGTCGGGCGGCCGCCGAGCGGTGCGCCGAACTCGTCACGCCCGGTGAATCCCATCCACCGCTCCCCGGGGATTGCGAGGCGCGCGCGCTCGAGAACTTCGACCGGTTCCGTCAGGCCGGGGGGTCGCGGGCGACCGCATCCATCCGCCTCGACATGCAGCGGATCATGCAGAACAATGCGGCCGTGTTCCGCACCGGCGAAGTGCTGGAGGAAGGCTGCCGGCTCATCGACGAGTGCCGGGCGACCATGAGCGACATCAAGGTTTCCGACCGGTCTCTGGTGTGGAACTCCGACCTGGTGGAGACGCTCGAGCTCGACAATCTCATCCGGCAGGCGGTCGTGACCATGCATTCGGCGAACCACCGCACCGAGAGTCGTGGCGCGCACGCGCGGGAGGACTATCCGGAGCGCGACGATGCGAACTGGCTCAAGCACACCCTTTGCCGGCTTCGCAACGGCACGGCGCCGGAATTCGCCTACCGGCGCGTCCATCTCGAGACGTTGACGAACGACGTACCGTCGTTTCCCCCGCAGCCGCGGAGCTATTGAGAGACGAGGATGGCCCGACTGACGCTACCGCCGAACTCGAAGGTGGAGTCCGGGAAGACCCACCGCGCGTCTTCCGGAGCCAGGAACGTCCGACGGTTCGTCATCTACCGTTGGGCTCCGGACGACGGGCGCAACCCGCGGACCGATACGTTCGAGGTGGACCTCGACGATTGCGGGCCGATGGTTCTCGACGCCCTCAACAAGATCAAGGACGAGGTGGACTCCACCCTGACCTTCCGCCGTTCCTGCCGGGAGGGAGTCTGCGGGTCGTGCTCGATGAACATCGGGGGCGTCAACACGCTGGCGTGCACCTCCCCGATCCGCGACGTGAAGGGCGACGTGAAGATATTTCCACTTCCCCACCTTCCGGTGGTCAAGGATCTCGTTCCCGATCTGAAGCAGTTCTACGCGCAGTACGCGTCGATCAAGCCGTGGATGCGCGCCGTGACCCCGCCGCCTCCGGACCGGGAACGGCTCCAGTCTTCGGAGGACCGCGACCGGCTGGATGGGCTCTACGAGTGCATCCTGTGCGCGTGCTGCTCCACGAGCTGTCCAAGCTACTGGTGGAACGGGGAGCGCTATCTCGGGCCCGCCGTGCTCCTCCAGGCGTACCGATGGATCGCGGACAGCCGCGACGAGTACTCCGGTGAGCGCTTGGACGAGCTCGAGGACCCGTTCCGGCTCTATCGATGTCACACCATCATGAACTGCACGCGCGCCTGCCCCAAGGGTCTCAACCCGGCAAAGGCGATCGCCGAGATCAAGAAGATGATGGTGGTCCGCCAGCTCTGATGGGGGACGGCATGGCGCTCGACAGGCGGCTTCGGTGGCGTTGCCGGCGCGGCACACGCGAGATGGACCTGATGCTCGACCGGTTTCTGGGTACCGCCGGCGACCCCCTGGACGAGGACACGAGGCGCAGTCTCGAGCGACTGCTCGACCAGCCGGATCGGGACATACTCGACTGGATCGCCCGGCGGTGCGTTCCGCCGGACGCCGCGCTCGCGGCCCTGGTGGAGCGGATCCGGGCCGCGTCGGCCGCCTCCGGCGACGAACGAGTCACCCGTGCTTCATGATCCCTGCATGGCGAGCGTGGAGGTCCGCGGCGCCGACGCGGCCGGATTCCTCCAGGGCCAGTTGACGAGCGACGTTGCGGCGCTCGCTCCGCGCGGCGTCGTCCTGAGCGCCTGGTGCACGCCGCGTGGACAGGTGCGGAACCTCTTCTGGCTTGTCCGGCGCTCCGACGGGGCGCGGTTCTCCCTGGTCGCTCCGGCCGGTGAGGTGGACGACCTCGTCCGGCGCCTGCGGGGGTTCGTTCTGAGAGCGAAGGTCGAAGTGGAACGAACCGGCGACCGGGTGCTGGGCGCCGCCGGACCCGGGTCCGAGGCATTCGTCACCGGCCGCGTGGGGGGCGTCCCCGCGCCGGGATTCGCCGCCGAGTCCGCCGACCGGCTCGCAATTCATCTCCCTGGCGACCCGACCCGCTTCCTCCTCCTGGGATCGGACGCGCTTCCGCCGGAAGTGCCGGACGCCGAATGGCGGCGACTGGAGATCAGGGCCGGTATCGCGTGGCTCACCGACGAGACGCGCGAGTCGTTCATCCCTCAGATGCTCAACCTCGACCGCCTCGGGGCGCTGAGCTTCGAGAAGGGCTGTTATCCCGGGCAGGAAGTCATCGCCCGGACACGCTATCTCGGCCGCCTCAAGCGCAGGCTCTACCCGGCGCGGCTCGCGGCGGGGGCCCGGCCGATGCCCGGAGACCCGATCCGGTCCGGTGATCGGAGCGCGGGTACGATCGTCGCCGCCGAGGGAGAAGACGCGGGTGGCGGCTACGAGTTGCTCGCGGTCCTTCCGACCGGGCTCGCAGACGAGCGGCTCGAGAGCGAAGACGGGCGCCGCATCTTTCTGTCCCCCGAGGGATAGAGGGCCGCGCTCGGCGGCCGGCGCGGTGTCGGCATGAACCACCGCGGTTCGCCCATGGACCCGCCCATTTCTTCTCCCGCGGTACCGGCATGGCGGTTCCGGCCGGCATGGTGGTTGCCCGGCCCGCACCTCCAGACGTTCTGGGCCGCGTTTTTTCGTCGCCGCGGCAAACCGGTGCTGGAACGCGAACGCATCGAGCTCCCGGACGGCGATTTTCTCGATCTCGACTGGAACGGGAGCGATTCCGGGCACGGCCCGCTGGTGCTGCTCCTTCACGGCCTGGAGGGATCGAGCGAATCGCCTTACGCCTGGGGGCTGCTTGCGGCCTTCGGGCGCAGCGGGTGGCCCGCCGCGGTGATGCACTTCAGGGGTTGCGGCGGCGAGCCGAATCGGCTCGCACGGTGCTACCACTCGGGAGAGACTCGCGATCTCGCCTGGGTCGTCGAAGCGATCGGAAGACGTTTCCCGGAGCGTCCTCTCTTCGCGGCCGGCGTCTCCCTCGGGGGAAACGTCCTGCTCAAATGGCTTGGGGAACTCGGCCCCGAAGCGCCGCTCGCCGGGGCGGCCGCGGTGTCGGTGCCCTTCGATCTCGGCCGGAGTGCCGATCGAATCGAACAAGGATTTTCAAAAATCTATCGGCGATATCTCGTGCGAGAATTGCATCGGAAGATCCGCGCGAAATTCGGCACGTGGAACGAGAGCCCGATCGATCTCTCGAAGCTGTCCCGGTGGCGAACGTTCAGGGAATTCGACGAGAACGTAACCTCCCCCCTGCATGGATTCGACGGGGCGGAGGACTACTATCGCAAGGCGAGCAGCGGTCCGTTCGTGGCCCGGATCCGGGTCCCTACCCTCATCGTGCAAGCGGAAAACGATCCGTTCGTGCCCGGTTCGGTCGTTCCTCCGCTTTCCCCGTCGGTGCGTCTGGAGGCGTCTGCGTACGGAGGGCACGCGGGTTTCGTCGCCGGAGCCGTCCCGGGCCGCCCCCGATACTGGCTGGAAGAACGAATTCCCGCCTTCTTCGAGGAAGTGCTGACCGGCCGGTCTTGTCGATCTTCGTAGCGAGGGCGCACGTTTCCGCAGCAGCGGGACGAACGGAGGGCAAGAGCGCTTGCGCGCTGGCGAAGACTTAGCCGGCGCCGGCGCCGGCGCCGGCGCTGGCGCGTTTGGGCTGGCGAAGCGGTTCGAGGGGTACGGCCCGCGCTACCGTGGCGAACGAAGTGAGCGCGAAGCGATGAATCGGCGCCCGCAACGGGACGGATTGGCGCGAAATGCGAGCCACGGGTCAGGAGGCGCCGTCCACCGCCTTCATGCTGAGCCGCACGCGGCCCTGCTTGTCGACCTCGAGCACCTTGACCCGAACCATCTGCCCTTCGCGGAGCTTGTCGTTCACGTTCTCGACCCGCTCGTTGGAAATCTGGGAGATGTGCACGAGGCCATCCTTGCCGGGAAGAATGTTCACGAAGGCGCCGAAGTCCATGATCTTCTGCACCCTGCCTTCGTAGACGACCCCCACTTCCACATCGGCGGTAATCTGCTCGATGCGGCGTCGTGCCTCCTGTCCCCCGAGCGCGTCGACCGACGCGATCTTGATGGTTCCGTCGTCGGACACGTCGATCGCGGCCCCCGTCTCCTCGGTGATGCTCCGTATGGTCGCACCGCCGCGTCCGATGACGTCCCGGATCTTCTCCGGATCGATCTTGATGGTGATGATGCGAGGCGCGTACTCCGACATCTCCTGCCTCGGCTCCCGAATGGACTCGGCCATTCGGTCGAGGATATGCATGCGCCCCGCGTGGGCTTGGGTGAGCGCCTGCTGCATGATCTCCCGGGTAATTCCTTCGATCTTGATGTCCATCTGGAGGGCGTTCACCCCACGCTCGGTCCCGGCTACCTTGAAGTCCATGTCGCCGAGATGGTCCTCGTCGCCCATGATGTCGGACAGCACCGCGAACCGACCGTCCTCCTTGACGAGGCCCATCGCGATTCCCGCGACCGGGGCATGAATGGGCACGCCTGCGTCCATCAACGCCATGCTGGAACCGCACACCGAGGCCATCGAGCTCGATCCGTTCGATTCGGTGATCTCGGACACCACCCGGATGACGTAGGGGAAGTCGTCCAGGCTCGGCATCACCGAGCGAATCCCGCGTTTCGCCAGCCGTCCGTGACCGATTTCGCGCCGTCTCGGTCCGATGTTTCGGCCCGTCTCGCCAACACAGTAGGGCGGAAAGTTGTAGTGGAAGAGGAACGGATCCCGCCGCTCGCCCTCCAGGGCGTCGACGATCTGCGCGTCGCGGCTGTTTCCGAGCGTGATCGCCACCAGGGCCTGGGTTTCGCCTCGGGTGAACAGCGCCGACCCGTGGGCACGGGGCAGCACGCCCACTCGGGTCGCGACCTCCCGCACGGCGTCGAGATCCCGGCCGTCGATGCGCGGCTTCCCATCCAGGATCCGGCTCCGCACGACCTTCTTCTCGATCCTGGAAACTGCGTCCGCGACATGCTGGGCCGTCCAGCGCGGCTCCCCGTCCTCGCCCGAGGAACCGCCGATCCGGGTTTCGACCCATCGCCGGATCTCGGCCAGGGTCCCCTGCCGCTCGGCCTTGTCGACGATTCGGTAGGCATCGGCGATCCGATCTCCCACCAGCGCCTCCGCCCGCTCCGCGAGGGTCGTGTCCTTCGGCGGTGGCGCCCAGTTCCACGCCGGGCGCCCCGCTTCCGCGGCGAGCTCACGAATGAGGCCGATGACCGGCTGCATCTGCTCGTGGCCGAACGTGACCGCCCCGAGCATCACCTCCTCGGACAGCTCCCGCGCTTCGGACTCGACCATCAGGACGGCGCCGCTCGTCCCCGCCACGACCAGATCGAGATCCGATTCGGCGAGAGCGGCGAATCCGGGATTGAGCAGATACCGTCCGTCCGCGTATCCCACGCGTACCGCGCCGATCGGTCCGTTGAACGGAATTCCCGAGCAGGCCACCGCGGCCGACGCGCCGATCATCGCCGGGATGTCCGGATCGATGTCCGGATCCGCCGACACCACGGTCGCCATGATCTGGGTCTCGTTGCGGAACCCCTTGGGAAACAGGGGCCGCATCGGGCGGTCGATCAGCCGGCAGGTCAGGATCTCCTTCTCGCCGGGGCGGCCTTCCCGGCGAAAGAAACCGCCGGGAATGCGGCCGGCGGCATAGGTCTTTTCCTGATAATCCACGGTGAGAGGAAAGAAGTCACGATCCGAGGGGCCGGACCGATCCGCCACCACGGTGGCGAGCACCACCGTATCGCCGAGCGACGCCATCACCGCTCCCGACGCCTGCCGGGCGATTTCGCCGGTTTCGAGAGTGAGGAGGTGGTCGCCGTACTGGATGCTCTTCTTGATGGATGACGGGCGGGGCATTTAGGAGATTCCTGAAGGCAAGTGGAAATGCGACCCTCGGAAACGAAACCGGGGGCCGAAGGGGGATCTACCGGCGCATGTACTCAGCGACGAAGGCCGAGGTCGCCGATCAGGGAACGGTACCTGCCGTGATCCACCCGACGCAGATAGTCGAGCAGCCGGCGGCGCTTGCTGACCAGCCGGAGAAGGCCCTGACGGGAATGACGATCGTGGATGTGCGTCTTGAAATGATCGGTCAGATACTGGATGCGGGCCGTCAGAAGCGCGACCTGCACTTCGGGCGAGCCGGTATCTTCCGGACCGCGCCGAAACCTGGATACGATATCCGATTTCTGCTGCACGTTCAGCGTCATCGAGTCAACCTGTCAGAACTTGAGCGCGGGTATTCTACCTGCGCGACCGCCCCCACAACAAGGCGGCGCTTTCCGGCGCCCGCGCGTCGAAACCCCCTCACCCACCGATCAGGCGGCGGGGAGCGATGCGTCCGTCGTCGAGCACCTCTCCGACACCCATGAACCGCTCGTCCTCCGCGCGCAGGCGGACCCAGCCCGCCGTCGGGGCGCGAGGCACCCTCACGGGCTGTCCTCTGCGCAGATACCAGGCGGTATCGCGGGAGAGCGAAACGGCCGGCCAATCGGAGAGCACCGACTCCATCGGGGTCAGGTACCGTTCGATCGACCCGGATCGCTCGGCCTCCTGCAAGGCTTCGAGAGGGACCATTTCGTCCTCGCCGAACGGACCGCTCCCCACCCGCCGCAATTCGACCACGTGCGCGGTGGTGCCGAGCGCCTCTCCGATGTCTTCGCTCAGGGTCCGGACGTACGTTCCCTTGGAGCATTCGATGTCGAGATCGATCCGGTCCTGGTCCCAGTGCCTGCACACGAGGCGGTGAATCACCACCGGGCGAGGTTCGCGTTCCACCGTGATGCCCTGATGGGCCAGCTTGTAGAGCCGTTGCCCTTGATGCTTGAGGGCGGAGTGCATGGGCGGGACCTGCTCGATTGCGCCTCGAAAGCGCTCCAGCGCCGCCTCGACCGCCTGGTCGGAGAGAAGAGGGACCGGGCGCGTATCCACCACTGCCCCTTCCGCGTCCCCGGTCGCCGTGCGCACCCCGAGGCGGATGCCGGCCCGGTAGCGCTTGTCGGCGTTCAGCAGGAATCCGGAGAGCTTCGTGGCTTCGCCGAGACAGATGGGAAGCAGGCCGGACGCCAACCGATCCAGGCTTCCGGTGTGGCCGGCCTTGCGCGCCCCGAAGAGGCGCTTGACCACTTGCAGCACCTGATTGGAACCGAGCTCCCGGGGCTTGTCGAGAAGGACCACTCCATGCACATCCCGGCCGCCGCGCCTGCTACGGCCCATCGAGGCCCTCCGGGCCGGCGAGCAGCCGCTCGATGCGCGCGGCGGTCTCGGGCGATCGGTCGTGCTCGAAACGAAGCTCCGGGACATTGCGAACCCGCAGCCGTCCCGCCAACCGCGTGCGCAGATACCGGGCCGCCCGGCGCAACGCGCGCAGGGTCTCTTCGTGGTCCTCCCCGGGGGACATCTGCACGTGCACCCGCGCGCAGGCCAGATCCCGCGCCACCTCGACATCCGAGACGGTTACCGAGGCGAAGCGAGGATCGGCGGTCTCCCACTGCAACAGTCCGGCGAGGTCGCGGCGAATCTGGCGTCCGAGCCGGGCCGCCCGGTCGAACTCGCGCGGCATCAGACTGTGCGCTCCATCTCGATCCGCCGGAACACCTCGATCTTGTCGCCCACCTGCACGTCGTCGTAGCTGCGCACGCCGATGCCGCACTCGGTGCCGGACACGACGTCCGTCACGTCCTCCTTGAAGCGTCGCAGAGATTCGAGCTCGCCCTCGAAGATGACGACCTCGTCGCGAAGCACGCGTATCGGAAGGCTTCGCCGTACCGCGCCCTCGACGACCAGGCAACCCGCGATGGCTCCGAAACGGCGGACCCGGAACACGTCCCTGACCTCCGCGAGACCCACGATCTCCTCCCGGATCTCGGGCGCGAGCATCCCGCTCAACGAGTTCCGGGCCATGTCGAGCACGTCGTAGATCACGCTGAAATAAAGAATTCCGACACCTTCGCGCTCGATCAGGCGGCGCGCCGCCACATCGGCCCGGGTATTGAATCCGATGATGATCGCTCCCGATGCGATGGCGAGGTTGACGTCGGTCTCTCGAATCCCGCCGATTCCGCTCGACACCATGTTGACCCGGACCTCGTCCGTGGAAAGTTTGAGCAGCGCATCGGTGAGGGCTTCCGCCGACCCCTGGACGTCCGCCTTGAGCACGACGTTGAGGGCCCGCGCTTCGTCCTGCCCCATCTGGTTCAAGACGTTCTCCAGCTTGGCGGCCTGCTGCCGGGCAATGCGCTGCTCGCGGGTGCGGGTCTGGCGCAAGGAGGCGATCTCGCGCGCCTTTCGCTCGCTCGGGACCACCACCGCCTCGTCACCCGCATCCGGAGGCGCGGAGAGCCCAAGAACCTCGACCGGCATGGAGGGACCGGCCCGCGCGACCTCGCGACCGCGTTCATCGACGAGTCCTCGAACCTTTCCGAACTCGCCGCCGGCAAGCAGGGTGTCGCCTCGCCGGAGAGTTCCCCCCTGGATGAGCACGGTCGCAACGGGGCCTCTGCCCCGGTCGAGCCTCGACTCGATGACCGTTCCGCGGGCGGGGCCTTCCACCGGCGCCCGGATCTCGAGAAGCTCGGCCTGGAGAAGAACCGCATCGAGCAGCTCGTCGATGTGTTCGCCGGTCAAGGCGGAGACGTTGACGAACATGGTGTCTCCGCCCCATGCCTCGGGAATGAGGCCCTTTCCGGCGAGCTCCTGCATCACGCGTTCGGGGTGCGCGTCTTCGCGGTCGATCTTGTTGACCGCCACCACGATCGGGACACCCGCAGCCTTCGAATGCTGGATCGCCTCGTCGGTCTGCGGCATCACTCCGTCGTCCGCCGCAACGACCAGGATCACGATGTCGGTCACCCGCGACCCGCGCGCCCGCATCGCGGTGAACGCCGCGTGGCCGGGGGTGTCGAGAAAGGTGAGCGTTCCGCGTTCGGTCGCGACGTGGTAGGCGCCGATGTGCTGGGTGATGCCGCCCGCCTCACCGCCAGCCACGTCGGTGCTTCGTATCCGGTCGAGCAGGGAGGTCTTTCCGTGGTCGACGTGGCCCATGACGGTCACCACCGGCGCCCGCGCAGCGAACTCCCCATCTTCGGTCTGCGCGGCCGCGATGATCTCCTCTTCCAGTGCGTTCTTGTTGATCGGCCGGGCGACATGGCCCATCTCCTCCACCACGAGGGTCGCCGTCTCCTGATCGAGGGTCTGATTGATGGTCACCATCGAGCCGAGGTTCATCAGGGTCTTGAGAACCTCGGCGGCCTTGATGGACATCGCGTGCGCGAGATCGCCCACGGTGACGGTTTCCGGCACGCTGACTTCCCGTATCACGGGTCCGGTCGGGCGCTCGAAGATATGCTGGGTCTGGGTGGTGACGGCCCTCCGGAGCTGGCGCCGCGGGCGCGATCGGCGCCGTCCGCTCCGATCGGAGCGCACGTGCAGCTCTCCGCGGTCCTTGCGCCCCTTGCGCTCGCTCTTTCGAGAGTCGCTCCGGCCCGGCTCCCGTCCAGGAGCGCGGGGCGTATCCTTGCGGGCCGATTTCGGCCCCGCTTCGGTGGAGGACGGGGCCGGTTCGGGGACGGCGGTCTCGGGGGCCGGCGCCGACTCGGCCTCCGAGGCCGGTTCGCCGGTCTCTTCGGGAGCGGAGGTCCGAGCCGCCCGGGCGGCTTCCGCTTCTGCCCGGGCCGCTTCTTCGTGCGCCCTTGCCTCGGCCAGCTCGCGCTCGCGCGCCTCCGCCTGCTCCTGCTCGCGCTGCCGGCGCACTTCCTCCTCGGCGCGGGCTTCGTTGTCCGTACGCAGCCGCTCGTCCAGCGTTCGCCGATGGGCGCGCGCCTCCTCCACCAGGTGGCTCTTGGCCGCCTCCTGCTCGCGGAGCGCCTCGCCGGTCGGACCGGCTGATTCGTCCGCCGGCCGGGCGTAGGTGCGCGACCGAAGCACGTCCACCTTGACCGTCCTCTTGCGGGCGGCTATCCGCCCTCCCGGGCCTCGCGTCTCGCGGGGCGAGGGGGCGATGGAAATCTCGCTTACCTGGCGGCGCTTGAGCGTGATCTTCTTGCGCGGAGACCGGCCGGTTCCCTCCTCGTCCTTGCCATGGACACGGCGCAGATAGGAAAGAAGCCTTTCCTTGTCCTGGTCGCTCAGCAGATCGGCTTCGGCCGCGTGGGGAAGCCCCGCCTCGCCGAGCTGTACCAGCAGGCGTTCGATGGGAGTGCCTACCGTCTCGGAAAATTCCCTGACGCTCACTTCGGCCATTCGGAATACCCCCTACGCAACATCGTCTTCGAACCATGCCGCCCGGGCCGCCATGATGAGCGCGCCCGCGCGTTCGTCGCTGATTCCGGTCATCTCCACCAGCTCGTCCGTGGCAAGGTCGGCCAGATCGTCTCGGGCGACCACTCCCTGGGTGGCGAGGCGCCGCGCGAGATCGCCGTCCATGCCGTCGAGATCGACGAGATCCTGATCGGGTACGCCGCCGCCGAGCTCTTCCTCGCGCGCGATCTCCTGCGTGATCAGGACGTCCTTGGCCCGGGCCCGCAGCGCATCGACGAGCTCCTCGTCGAACTCCTCGATCTGCTGTAGCTCCTCGATCGGCACGTAGGCCACCTCGTCGACCCCGGTAAACCCTTCCTGGACGAGGATGGTGGCGACTTCCTCGTCCACTTCGAGCGCCTCCATGAACCCCTGGACCAGCTTCTCGGCAGTGGCCTCGTTCTTCTCGTCCGCCTCCACCTCGGTCATGACGTTGAGGTTCCAGCCGGTGAGTTGCATGGCGAGGCGCACGTTCTGTCCGCCGCGGCCGATGGCCTGGGCGAGCTGGCTCTCGTCGACCGCGATATCCATCGACCGGGCCTCTTCGTCCATCACGATGGATACCACGTCGGCCGGAGACATCGCGTTGATCACGTACTGCGCGGGATTCGCGTCCCACGAGATGATGTCAACCCGTTCTCCGGCAAGCTCGTTGGATACCGCCTGAACACGCGAGCCGCGCATGCCCACGCAAGCGCCGACGGGGTCGATGCGGGGATCGAGGGAACGCACGCCGATCTTCGCGCGAAGCCCGGGATCGCGCGCCGCGCCCATGATCTCGATGAGTCCTTCGCC
Organism: Gammaproteobacteria bacterium; assembly: GCA_965223775.1. Classification (GTDB taxonomy): domain Bacteria; phylum Pseudomonadota; class Gammaproteobacteria; order HK1; family HK1; genus JAJDXW01. Next base: position 3,012,675 of record OZ245021.1, read on the forward strand.
AATCTCCGGCACCTCGATACTGAACAGCTCCTTGAGCAGCTCCGGCGAGGTGCGGCTCACCTGAAGCTGGGGGCCGCGGGATTCGGGGGTCACCGCCTGCAGATAGCCGCGGACCCGATCGCCCGGACGAAGGGCTTCCTTCGGAATCAGATCGTCGCGGGCGACGAGCGCGTCGGCGTTCCCGCCGAGGTCGAGGATGACGTTCCCGCGGTCCAGGCGCTTCACGAATCCGGTCACGAGCTCTCCCACCCGATCCTCGTACGCCTCGACGATCTGGGCGCGCTCCGCTTCCCGCACCTTCTGCACGATCACCTGCTTGGCGGTCTGGGCGGCGATGCGGCCGAAGGACACCGACATCGGCTCCCGGATGTATTCTCCGAGGGCGATGCCGGGATGATCGTGCACCGCCTGGGTCAACCGGGCATGGCGCTCGGGATCGAACTCGAACGGCTCCTCGTCCTCCCCCGCCGGAATATCCGCGTCGTCGTCCGCGACGACCTGCCAGCGCCGATGGGTGACGTACTCCCCGGTCTCGCGATCGATGGACACCTCCACGTCGATATCCGCCACGTGGCGGCGTTTCGTGGCGCTTGCGAGGGCCGCCTCGATCGCCTCGATCACGATGCTCGCATCGACTCCCTTCTCGTTCGACACCGAATCGACGACGGCCAGAATCTCCTTCGACATCTGCTCATACCTCCGGCACAAGATTGGCCTTTCCGACCAGACCGAGCGGGATGATCCGTTCCTCGTCGCCCTCCCGGACCACCACGTTCCCTTCGCGGCACCCGACGAGTCGACCCTTCCATCCGCGGCGTCCGTCCATGGGCTCGGTCGTGCGGAGCCGCACCGGATGGCCGGCGAACCGGACGAAATGGTCCGCGGTGAGGAGGGGCCGGTCGAGCCCCGGCGACGAGACCTCGAGAACGTAGGACTCCGGGATGGGATCCTCCACGTCGAGCACCGCTCCGATCTGCCGGCTCGCCTTCTCGCAGTCCCCGACCGAAATGCCGGCGTCGCGGTCGATGAATACCCGCAGAATCGAACCCTCTCCGGAGCCTTCCAGCTCGACCCCCACGAGCTCGTAGCCGAGCCCGGTGACCGAGGGCTCCAGGAGATCGCAGATCCGCCGTTCCCGGGAAGACATCATTGCCGCTGCCACGCTCCTCCACGCAAACCGTCCACAAACAAAAAGTGGGCGAACCGCCCACTTCCCTCATGCGCCGCCGAACCGGCAGCGCCGCCAATCGTTCGCCGCGGGGCGCCTTGCCGTACCGCACGCACGACGCGCCGGACGGGGCACTTCCCGCCAGAACGCGGAGTCTAGACTTGGGCGCGCGTCATATCAACGCTTGCATGCACCGCAGGCCGTGAACGATGGAGGGTCCGAGGCCCGGCGGACCTTGGTTGCCCCGGAATCGACTCCTCAGGAGCCCCCGCCGTCCCGGGCCGCGGAACGTCCTGCGATACGTCCGAACACCGCCCCGGATACGAGACCGGTTCCCCCGGGGTAGTTGAAGTGGAAGAGCCCTCCGACCATCTCGCCGCAGGTGTAGAGACCCGGGATCGGGCGCCAGTCCGTGCCGAGCACCCGGGCGTGCTCGTCGATTGCGAGCCCTCCGAAGGTGAACGTGATTCCACCGGTGGCCGAGTAGGCGGCGAACGGCGGGTCGTCGAGCCGCAGCGCCCAGTTCGACTTGGGTGGATCGATCCCGGTGGTGGCGAGCCCGTCGCGGGAGGTCGGATCGAAGCCGGAGGGATCGCACGCCGCCTCGTTGTAGGCCTCGAGGGTGCGGAGCGCCTGCGGCCGGTCGTCGATGTCGAGCTGCGCGACCAGTCCCTCGAGGGTATCGGCGGTGAACGGATCGCTCGTACGGTAACGGGGCTCCAGCAGGTGCATCGTCTTCCGGTCGAATATCTGCCAGGCGAGCGATCCGGGCTGGCGGAGGATCTCGCCGCCGTACTTCGCATACGTGTAGAGCCCGACGTCCTCTCCTTCGTCCACGAACCGGCGCCCGGCGCGGTTCACCATCACCCCGAACGGATAGGACAGGCGGTTGCTCTTGTCGGTTCGCTTGCGGTCCGCGAAGTCCGGCCATTCGTTGCTGATGGGGGTCGAATGCCGTCCGCTCCACTGCCCACGGGGAAGCGCCCCCGCCTCGAGCGCCATTCGAAGGCCGTCGCCCTGGTTGTGGGCCGTGCCCCGGACCTTGGCATGGTCCCAGGGCGCCCCGAGATACTGGGCCCGCCATTGCGCGTTCGCCTCGAAGCCGCCGCAGGCGAGAATCACCGCCCGCGCGCTCAGCTCCTCGATCCCGGATGGAGCCCTCGTCTCCACGCCGGCGATCCGGCCGCGACGATCCCGCATGAGAGCGAGCGCTCCGGTCTCGTAGCGGATCTCGACCCCGTTCGACTGCGTCCGCGCGAACCAGTGCCGGGAGAGCCCTACCCCTTCCTGGCGGGCCCGGACGATGGCGCCCTTCTGGAACTTCACCCGGTTGCCCACCCGGATGCCGGCGAGGGCGACCGCCGCCTCCATCGGGATCCCGCCGGTCTCGTGCATCCAGCGGATGGTCTCGTAGGAATTGCCGATGAGAATCCGCGCGAGCACAGGATCCGCCCGGTCCGCGGTCACTCGCCGCAGGTCCGACAGGAAGTCCTCCTCGGTGTACGGCTCCACGTTGTCGAAGAAGCCGGGGAGCCGGGCTTCGACGTCCGGCAGCAACGGCTCGAGGGCGCGCGGCGTGCCGAATGCGATCCGCAGCAGCCCGCCGCTGAAGTAGGTATTGCCGCCCCGCTCGGACTCGGGCGCCTTCTCGAGCACCACGACCCGGTCCGCACCTTCCTCGCGGGCGGAGTTGGCGGCGGCGAGCGCGGCATTCCCCGCCCCCACCACGATTACGTCAAAGTCAGGCATTGCGAATCGGTCCCGCTGGCTTTCTCGTCTTCTACTCTACAGGCTGGTGAGGTCGATTCGAATCGTCCGGGGATTCCCGTGGACCGCGACTCCTGAGAAAATGACGCCATGAAACGCTCGGAAGGAAACGCTCCAGCGGTACTCGAGTGCCTTTGCCGCCACATCCCGTGTCTAGCCCGCAAATCTCACCAGCTTCCTGCTGCGGACGGCGATCCATGCGCTGTGACAGGCCGTACTCCCTCAAGCCGCTTCGACAGCGCGAACGCGCTAGTGTCGGCTACGCCTTCGCCAGCGCGTACGCGCTCCTTCGGTCCGTGCGGCCTGTCACAGCGCCGTCTCGCCGCCCTCGCGACGAAAGCTGGTGAGATTTCCGGGCTAGAGGCCGGCGCCGGGGTCTTCGAATGACCCGGAACCTGCACGACGACCAGGTCCCCCGGGAGATCGATCCCGATTCGGGGGCGCCGATCGGGCCGCGGATCGCCGATCCGGGGCCCGCGAAGGCGCCCGAACGCATCGTGCTCGAGGGGCGCTATGCCCGGCTCGAGCCGCTCGACCCGGTTCGCCATCGCGACGAACTCTACGCGGCCTCGACGCCGCCGGACGCAGCCGCGCGGTTTCGCTACCTCGCCGATCCACCGCCCGATTCACTCGCGACGTTCGATCCCTGGCTCGCGAGCATCGCGAGCTCCGCGGACCCGCTGTACTTCGCGGTGATCGAGCGCGCCACCGGACGGGTCGAAGGCAGACAGACGCTGATGCGCATCACTCCCGTCCACCGGTGCATCGAGATCGGCAATATCTACTGGGGCCCTCGGATAGCGGGGACCCGCGTCGCCACCGAGGCGATGTATCTCTTCGCCGTCTACGTCCTGGAGACCCTCGGGTATCGGCGCTACGAGTGGAAGTGCGATGCGCTCAACGCTCCCTCGCGCCGAGCTGCACAACGCTTCGGCTTCACCTGGGAGGGGCACTTCCGCCGAGCGGTCATCGTCCGCGACCGCACGCGCGACACCGCCTGGTTCTCGATGATCGACGAGGAGTGGCCGGCGCTGAAGGCGGCCTACGAGCGATGGCTCGCGCCGGAGAACTTCGACGCGAAGGGGCGGCAGAAGACACGGCTGAGCGAGCTGACGGCGGCGCTCGCGGGCTGAAGGACGCGCGCGCGGGAACCCGGGCGCAGCCCTGCCCTGCCCGCCCGGCTCTTCACCCGCGGTCAATGCCTGCGCACGATCACGAGGCATCGCATGAGGGCGGTCCAGCGGTCTTTTCCGATCAGCCGGCAGGCGTCGGCGGCGCGCGAGCGAGCGAGCGAAGGCCGCAGAGCGGCGCGGCGCGGTACCGTCTCGTCTCGGCTCAGCCGGGTGCTGCGCTCTTCGTCCCCGCGACGCCGGGAAGGGAGGCTCCCCGACCGCTTTCAATCCGATCCGTCCGGCCGCGGCCGCCTCATCCCACGACCGAGAAGCTGCTCTCGCGATTGATCTCGCGCTTGCGGGAGCAGAAGCTCATGTCGAGCAGGAAGTCCATGTTCGGCAGCCGGTACTGAAGCGGGTTTGCATCGTGGTCGTTCCCGCCTTCGACGTAGTCGATGAGGGCGGCCATCATCATGCCGACGACCGGCGCGTTCTTGAACTGGTTCCCGCTGGTCCCGACCGCCATGTAGAAGCCCGGCAGGTCGGACTGGTCGTAGATCGGGATCCAGTCGTCGGAGGCGTCGTAAAGGTCCGCGATCCCCTGCACATGGTTCGGAATCCCGAGTGAAGGGAAACGTTGAGCCGCGCGCAGCGCCTGAAGACGCGTCTGATCCGTGATGTCCGTGTCGTAGTCGTCGGGATCCACCCATTCCAACGGATCGCATTCCGGTTCTTCGCTCCCGACGAGAATCTTGTTGCCCACCTCCGGACGCCAGTAGCCGCCGATATCGGCATCGGAGCAGATGAGGCCATTCGCCTCGAAGTCGAACCCTTCCGGCGAAGGAACGTGGGCCACTTCGACTCGGAGGGCTCGGGTCTTGATGTTCATGCCCTCGCTGACACCCGCCATGTCGTTGATCTTGTAGGAATGGGGACCGCCCGCATTGACGACGACGGGAGCGTGAAGGGTACGGCCGGACTCCAGCGCGACCCCGCAAACACGACCGTTCGCCCGAAGCACGTCGACGACTCGTCCGTTCATGATGAACGTCGCGCCGTTGCGCCTGGCCGCCGCCTGAATGTTCTGGGTCGCAAGCATGGGATCGCTGATGTACCCCGCCTTCGGGAAGTACAGCACGTAGCGCAGGTCGCCGTTCTGCTCCCCGAAGGCCGAATCGTCGGCCGTCTTGACGGGATGGAAGTGGCCCGGGCTCATGATGGGCAGATTCGCGCTCATCTTGGCCGGCGTCCAGACTTCATAGGGTATGTCGATCTCGTTCGCGATGTCTTCGAGCTTCTTCCCGAAGCCGTTGCTCTCGAAGCAGGTGTAGCAGCAGCCCACCTCCCGGTAGGTCGCCAGTGCTTCATCGCCTTGCGCGCCGAGGTATTCCGCCCAGCCCTCCCAGAACGGGTAGTTCGACTTCGCCAGCGCCGCGCCGCTCAGGGTCGAGTAGTGGGTTCGGATGATCGCGCAGGAGTTGCAGGTGGAGCCCGAACCGGCCACCGCATTCTTCTCGACGCAAGCGACCTTCCGCCCGCCCCTCGCCAATTCATAGGCGATGGCGCAGCCAATGATGCCGCCGCCGATGATCACCGCGTCATACCTGTTCATCATCGCCCCTCCAGGCCGATTGTCTCGTCACCAGAATCGTCGAGGCGCAGCGGCGACGCAAGCGCCCTCCCCAGCGCGCGAGCCCGTGGTTCGTCAAGCCGCCCGAAACGGCTATCGTGGACCCCGGCAGGATGCGCGATGCTCACGGGGCGCCGGACCCGGGCCGGGCATCCACCAGCATCCCGGTCACCTCCTCGGTGGTACGGACATCCGCCACGAGCTGCATCACGTTGACGAGCGTGCGGAGCCCGGCGGCTCGCCATCCGGCGCAACGAAGGGACTCGGGTCCAGGAATCGATGCAGCACGTTCTCGGTGATGCGCGAGACGTTGTTGTCGAACCCGTTGCAGGCGAGCGAGGTCGTCCAGGCGATGGATCCCGTGGACCAGACCGCGCCGCCCCCGGGCGTCTCGAAGAACACCATGTCGGCGCGGACCCGCCCGTTCTGGACGCCGTCGAGCGCGCGGGTGGTGGTCACGTACTCCTCGACGGAGAGCAGCCCGCCGATCCCGATGTCCTCCGACGTGGCGAGCACCACCGAATTCGGCGGCGAGCCGAGGGCGGCGTCCCAACGGTCGATCTCCAATCCCACCGCGCCTCCGCCGCGAAGCCCGAAATCCCCGATGCGCTCGTCGTCGCCGACCCCCTCGAACACGAACGCGTACCGGGGGACACGGCTTGCCGCGGTCCGCCGGTAGTACGTCGATCGGTTGAATATCGTCGCGCTGAAGCCGACCCCCACCAGACTCTGGGGCGCACGGCCGTTGGAGCGCCAGAGTCCGCCCGCCTCGCCGGTGAACGAGAGGTGGTGCTCTCCGGGCTCACCCTCCCAGGTGCGCACCCCGGTGATCCCCCGCCGGTTCTCGATGACCCCCGGGAACTCCCGGCTGTATGCGATCCGCCAGTAGAACCCGTTGCCGCCGAGGTACATGTGCCGCCCGCCGGTGCGCTGGTAAGCGTCGAAGGCGTTCCACATCGGGGTGGAGGTGTACTCCGGATGCGAGGCGGTAATCACCACCCGGTAGCGGGACAGAAGGTCCGCCCCTTCTTCGTGGATGTCCTCGTCGGTAATCACGTCGCACCGGAAGCCGCGGGCGGCCAGCCAGGCGACGATGTGGGTGTCGTTCAGGTAGTTGAACGTGTAGAGGCCGGGCCGGAAGTTGAGCATCGGGCGCAGCCGGGACGCGTAGAACACGCCACTCCGGTCGGAGTGGGTGTCGTAGTGGGAGAGGCCGAGCTCGCGATGCTCGTTCAGGTACAGCTCATCCTCGCTGATGGGGGTCAGGCTCTCGTAGAGGTTCTCGGTGTTCAGGCTGTCGAACTTGATGTGGGTGTTGGCATAGGACATGTAGGTAGCGGTGGAGGCCACCAGGGCGATATCGGCGCCGGCCTCGCCGCGCCGGGGGCGGACGAAGAACGCGACGTAGCCTTCGGCGCCCGGCGCGCGAATGCGAGCGGCATAGAAGCCGCTCCCCCATTCCTCGGGCACCTCGAGCGCGGCGTCGGCGGACCACCTGCAGTCGTGGAGGTCGTCGTCGTGGAAGTGGATGGCCCCGTACTGCTCGGGCGCATGACGCCAGTCGGCTTCGCTCCCGTCCCAGGCGTGTCCGGTCACCCCGCGTGCCGGAAGGTTGACGGTGCGTCCATGGCGGGCGTTGGGACTTCGGTCGAGAACCGCGGCGACGCCGATGCCGGCGGAGAAGTCCCACGCGGCCGACAGGCGTTCCTCCGGCTCTGTCGCGGTGGGATCGCCGGCAACCTCCCGCAGCCTCGCCGGGTCCATTGCCGCGCCGAGGACCACCGGGCGCTCAACCTTGCCGTTGTAGTGCGCACCGCTCATCCACGGGCCGTGCGGCGCCGAGGCGCAGTGCGCCCCGATCAGAAACGGCGTGCCGGCGGGCGGAGCGCGCCAGGAGGCGCGGGTGAGCGGTGTCGACGTATCACCGGTGGGGCCTGCGTAGCCATCGAGCGCTCGCCAGCTCGCGCACGCCGCCCCCGTATCCGCCGCGAAGCTCGCGGCGACGAAGTACCACCGTCGCTCGGAGACCACCCCCTCGCACGTCGCGTCGAATACATCGCCGCCGGCGCCGAGCCGCAGGCGCAGCGCGCCACGTTCGTCGATCTCGAGCGCGAACCCCGCCCCGGCCGGCTCCGACCACCAACCCATCACGGTCTGGCGCCGCCCGATGGGCGCGGTCGGCCAGATGAACGCCGCCATCGCGAAGCTCGATGCATCGTTCAGCCGCGGTGCGTCGTCGACCCGGACGTACGAGCCGGCCTCGATGGGCTGGAAACGCCCTCGATGCTCGCCGTCCACCGGGCTCGGGGCGGGCTCCAGCCGTAATCCCGGTCCGCGGGGGTCCGGGTCGCCGCACACGATGCGCACGAAGTCGAGGCGATACCGCTCGACCTCGGTGCAGCTCAGCTTGAGCTCGAGACGGTCGCCGGGGGCGACGCTCAGGCGGTCGACATAGCCGAGAATGCGGGTGGTATCGACCGCCATCGAATCAGCGGTCGGGCTTTGACCGGCGGCATCCGCGCACCGGGGACTTGCGCCAACCCGGAGCGGCGAGCGCACGCAAGGAACGGGAGCTCCGGTCCATCAGACTTCGAGCTCGCGACCGGTGAGCTGCTTCCACCGAAGGCGGAAGACCTCCCACTCGATCTCGTCGAGGCTCGTGAACACCCGCTCGTCGAAGATCTCGGGCGGCTCGCCGCGCACGCCGCTCAGGCGCCCGATGACCCACGACTCGAACGGCTCCTTCACGATGGCGCAGTACCGGCCGCGCAAGGCGGTGGTACGCATGCGGTGCAGCACCCGGCGCAGCTCCTCGACGTGCGGCCCCCGGGGGTTGGCCTTGAACTCGAGCGCAAGGTCGGTCCGCGCCGAATCGATCGGAAAGATCGAGTCCGCCGGTTCATGGACGTGCAAGTCGGTATCTCCCTCCCCCCGTGAACCCGCGGCTAGCCGCCGCCGAACAGCACCCGGGGCAGCCAGAGCGCGATCGCCGGAAACACGGTGACGATGATCCCGGCGATCCCCATGAGAACGAAGAAGGGGAAGGCCGCTCTCGCGATCAATCCCATCTTCTGACCGGTGAGACCCTGCAGCACGAACAGATTGAACCCGATTGGCGGGGTGACGAGGCCGAGCTCGATCATGATCACGAGGAACACGCCGAACCATACCGCGTCGAATCCGGCCGCTCCGATCAGCGGCAGGGTGATCGGCAGGGTCATCACCATGATGGACAGTCCGTCGAGGAACAGTCCGAGGATGACGTAGAAGACGCCGAGCAGGACGATGAGCCCGACCGGCCCGAGGTCGAGGTACGCGATGCCCTTGGCGATCTCCTGCGGCACGTGGAGATAGCCCATCGCCGACGACATGAAGGACGCCGCCACCAGGATCGTGATCACCATGCAGGTGATGCGGGTGGCCCCGAGCAGGGAGTCGACGAAGATCTTCCACGTGAGGTGCTTCAGGACCACGGTCACCGCGAGGCTCGCCACGAAGCCGAGCACCGCCGCCTCGGACGGTGTCGCGAGGCCGGTGTAGATCCCCCCGAGCACGATCCCGATCAGCAGGAAGATCGGAAAGAGATCCACGAGTCCGCGAAGTCGGTCCCCCCAGCCGTAAGTGATCCCGTCGTCGGGCGATTTCGCCGGGTTCATCAGGCACCGCACGATGATGTAGGCCGAGTAGAGCGCGGCGATCAGCAGGCCGGGGAACACGCCGGCCGCGAACAGGCGGGCGATGGACTCCTCGGCCAGCACGCCGTAGATGATCATCGAGATCGAGGGCGGGATCATGAGGCCGAGGCTGCCCGCGCCGGCGAGCGAACCGATCGACAGGTTGACGTCGTAGCCGCGCTGGGCGAGGGCCGAGCCGGTGATCTTGCCGATGGTGGCGGTGGTCGCGGTGCTCGATCCGCTCACCGCCGCAAACAGGGTGCAGCCGCCGACGTTGCAGTGGAGCAGGCGTCCCGGGATCGCGTCGACCCAGGGAGAGAGCCCGCGGAACAGCCGCTCGGAAATGTCGCTCCGGAACACGATCTCGCCCATGACGATGAAGATCGGGACCGCGGCCAGCTCCCAGGTGCTCGCGGTTCGCCACATCGTCCCCATCATGATCGCGCCGACCCGGTTGATCGGCATGTCGAGGAGAAGCACGAGGGCGGTGGCGCTCACCATCATCAGCGCGACGAAGATCCAGGTGCCGAGACCGAGGTACAGGACGAGCAGCGCGAAGGTGACGCCCGCGATGCCGAGTGCTTCCATTCGTCGTTTCCCCGGATGCCCAGTCCGCCGGGACTACTCGAATCCGAACTCCACCGCCCGGTCGGATCGAAGGCTCCGCCGTCCGGTGAGGACCCCGATGAGGTACACGCTCATCTGCAGCCAGAACACCGCCAAGCCGAGCAGGATGAGTCCCTTGGGGATCCAGAGCGGCACATCGGCGAGGGTTCCGCTCGTGTAGCCCCGCGCGAAGTCCCGGTACGCGTTGCTGCCGAAGTAGTAGATCGCCATGCCGGTGGCGACGAGGGCGAGCACGCAGCACACCACCTCGACCACGCGACGGGCGGGCCCGTCGTCGCGAAGCCGCGAGAGCAGGAGGTTCATCCGGATGAGCGCGTCGTGCTCGAGCGAGTAGCCGAGGGCGAGGAAGCTCATCGCCCCGATCCCGTAGCCGACCAGCTCGTCCATCATGTGGGTCGATCTGTCGAAGAAGGTTCGAAGGACGATCTCTCCGAGGATGAGTCCGACCATCGCGAGCATGATGATCGCGGCGCCCGCGACGGCGAGGACCGATACCGACCAGACCGCTCTCTCCGGCCAGCTCATCGGATGTTCCTCGAAACGGAGTTCGGGAGACGTGGGCGGAGACGCCGCCCGCGCCTCCGCCCGGTGCGTGCCGGGCCGGTCGCTATCCGGCCCGGAGCTCGTCGTAGCGCGCGAAGATCTTCGCCGCTTCCTCGTCGCCGAAGCGCTCGCGCCACTCGGCAGTGACCGGGTCGCCGGAGTCCCGGAGATGCTGGATGAAGTCGGCGGGTACGTCGGTGACCGAGGTGACCCCGTTCTCCTCCAGGCGCTTGACGTTGAGCGCGATGCGATCGTTGATGTTCGCCCAAGCCTCCGTCTCGACCTCCGCCGCGGCGTCGAGCACCGCCTGCTGCAGCTCCGGCGACAGATCGTCAAAGGCGGCCTGGCTCATGTGGATCATGTTGGTCCCCATGGTGAAGCCGACGTGGTGGAAGTGATCCATGTACTCGTGGAATTTCGCGGAGAGGCCCCCTTCGTCCGACGTGAGCACCGCCTCGATCGTGCCGGTCGAGAGGGCCGGGACCACGTCGGCCCAGCTTAGCTGGATCGCGGCCGCGCCGGCGTTCTTGAGGGTCAGGGTGCCCGTCTTGTCGTAGGAGCGGATCCTGAGGTTCCTGAGGCCCTCGGCGCCGGTGATCTCCCTCTTCGCCCAGATCCCGACCGGAGTCCACGGGGCGCCCAGCAGGTACCTCTGCCCGCCCTTGGCGAACGCCTTCTCCAGCCACGGACGCATCGCGTCCAGCAGCGCCTTCGCTTCCTTCGGGTTGGTGGCGACGAAGGGCAGGCTCTGGAGCTGGAAGATCGGATCGATGCCCGCGAACACGCCGGTGTAGGTGCTCGCGATCGGCACCGCGCCGTCCTCGACCGCGCTCCAGTGGTCACGGGACTTGTAGCCGAGCGAGCCGCCGAAGTGGTTGGTGATGACCAGCATGCCGCCGCTCTTCATGTTCACCCGCTCGGCGAACAGGCGGTCCGCCGCGGCGGGGATCGAGGTCGCACCGTACTCGTTCGGCATGTCCCAGTTGATCGTGTCCGCCTGCGCCCCGGTCGCGAGTACGAGGCAGGCGCCAAGGTTCAATACGGTTCTACGGATGATTCCCATCGGTTCTGCTCCTCTTCCGGGTGGATTCGCTCGCCGGGCGCGAGCTAGCCGTGATCGAGCTCCATCTGCTCGAACAGCGCGCGGGTCAGCGGGCTCTCCGGCCGCTGGTACTCCGCGGAAACGTTGACGTGATCGAGGTCGAGCACCTCCAGGTACTCGCCTTCGAGCCCTCGGGCGCGCCAGGCTCCGGCGAAACTCCGGGACTGACGGCGGAACTCGTCGGTCTCCCCGCCACCGACGGCCACGATCAGTTCCGGCGACGAGTCGGGAATGTGGTGGATCGGGCTGTTGCGGCGGGTCATCTCCTCGTCCATGCGAAGATCCGCATTGAGGTAGGAGCGGCGCAACGGCTCGAGGTCGAACAGCCCGCTCACCGCGCACGCGTTCCGGATCGGAGCGGCCGGCAGCCCGTAGCGCGTCCACTCGGTTGCGAGCAGCATCGCGGTGAGATGTCCGCCCGCGGAGTGGCCGGTGACGTGGATCCGGCTCGAGTCGCCGCCGATCCCCGATGCCTGGTTCCAGATCCACGCGAGCGCCCGGCGGTTCTGCTCGGCAATCGTGTCCATGGTCACGTTCGGGCAGAGATCGTAGTTGTTGAGCACCACGCATGCGCCCGCCTCCACGAAGCGCTCTGCCATGAAGCGGAACATCGACTTGTCGAATGCGCGCCAGTAGCCGCCGTGGATGAAGAGCAGGATTGGCGAGCCGCCGCCGCCCGGCCAGATGTCGAGCCGTTCCAACGCGCTTTCGCCGAAGGGCACATCGAGCCGGCAGTCGAAGCGCTCGACTACCCGGGCGCAGTCCGTTTCCAGCCTGGCGAAGGTCTCGGCGAAGTGCGGACACCGGATCCGCATGTCGTATTCGAGGTCGAGACTCGCCTGATCGTAGCTCCCGTAGACCAGCTTCCCCATGCGAATTCCCTTTTCCCCGGCGACCCCGGGATCGACGGGGATATTGTCACCAATATCCTTGCATTGCAACCGAATGGATACCGCTATTATATTCCGTTGTCCCGATCCTGGAGACGTTTTCGCATGCTGGTTCGAATGGCGAGATGGGAGTGCAGGCCCGAGGCCCGCGAGCGAGCCGCGGACCTCTTCGAGAACGGGGCGCTGCCGATCCTTTCAAGGCAGCCCGGCGCCCGGGGCGCGATGCTCCTCGCCGAGCCGGACAGCGGCCGGCGCATCGCGTTCACCGTCTGGGATGACGAGACGAGCTACCGGCAATTCGTCGCCAGCGACGCGATGCGCGAGATCACCGAGATGTTCGCTCCGATGTACGTGGACGGGGCGCTGCCGGTGGGGTCGGAGTTCGAGGTGGTGCGACACGGAGACTTTTCCCGGCCGGATCCCGGCCCGGAGGGCGAACAATGCTGATCGATCTTCCCACCGCCGCCCACTACAACGCCTGGGCCAACGCCCGGATCTACGCGGCGTGCGCCGGTCTCCCGCACGAGGAGCGCATCCGGGACCGCCGGGGGTTCTTCCGCTCCATCCACGGCACCCTGAACCACATCCTTCTCTCCGATCTCATCTATCGCGAACGACTGGAGAAGAAGCCGACCACCTTCACCCGTCTCGATGAAGTTCTCCACGAGGATTTCGACGCGTTGCGCGACGCGCACGCCCGGCAGGATGAGTGGTACGTCGAGTTCTGCGATGGTCTCGACCCGTCCGAGCTCGACGGCATCCTCTCCTTCGACACGGTGGAGACCGGCGAGTACTTCAGCCTGCCGCTCCGGCGGTGCCTGACCAATCTCTTCCAGCACCAGATCCACCACCGGGGTCAGACCCACCACATGCTGTCCCACGCCGGCATCGATCCGCCGCCGCTCGACTTCGTCAAGTTCAGCTCGGGCGAGTAGCGAGACGATGACGGGCGCAGGACCCGCGCCGCGGCGCGGACACCCGGTGCTGATCATCGGGGCCGGACAGGGCGGCCTCGCGGTCAGCTACCTTCTCACCCGGCGCGGCGTCGAGCACGTGGTGATCGAGCGCTCGACCATTGCGTCGAGCTGGCGCGACCATCGGTGGGACTCGTTCTGCACCGTGACCCCGAACTGGTCGATCGGACTTCCCGGGGCGCAGTACGCGGGCGACGATCCGGACGGCTTCCTGCTGCGCGACGATCTCGTGCGCCATTTCGAGGAATGGGCGCAGTCTTTCGACGCCCCGGTGCGGTGCGGGGTCGAGGCGCGGTCGGTGCGGTCCGCCGGCGGTGGATTCGAGGTCGAGACCAGTGACGGACGCCTCCGCGCCCGCAACGTGGTCGTGGCCACGAGCACGTATCAGAACCCGCACGTCCCGGCGGTATCCGCGCGGCTCCCGCGGCGCCTGCGGCAGCTCACCGCGCACGACTACAAGAGCCCGCGGATGCTGCCGCCCGGTGCGGTACTGGTCGTCGGCTCCGGACAGACCGGCTGCCAGATCGCGGAGGAGCTGAACGAGACGGGCCGGCCGACGTTCCTGTGCGTGGGTCGGGCCGGGCGGCTCCCCAGACGCTACCGGGGACGGGACTGCATCGAGTGGCAGCGCGACATGGGCTATCTGGATCGAACGCCGGCCATGCTCGACAGCCCCGAGGCCCGGTTCCGCGGCGATCCCCACCTGACCGGCCGGAACGGCGGCTATACCCTCAGCCTGCACGATTTCCATCGCGACGGCATTCGTCTCCTCGGAAGGCTGGTCGACTGCGAAGGCGAGCGGGCGCGCTTCGATGGCGGACTTCACACCGAGATGCGTTTCGCGGACGAGTTCTCCGACCGCCTGCTCGAGCAGTTCGAGCGGCACATCGCGGAGAACCGGATCGAGGCGCCTCCGCCGACCCCCACGGAGCTCGCCGGCGGCCCACCCGAGGACGGGAGTCTTCCGGAAGTCGTGCGCGAGCTCGATCTCGCCGGCGCGGAGATCGGCGCCGTGATCTGGGCAACCGGATACCGCTTCGACTTCTCCTGGATCGAGGCGCCGGTCCTCGACGGAGCCGGCTATCCGGTGGCGCCGGGCGGCGTGAGTGCGTGCCCCGGCCTCTACTTCGCAGGGCTCAACTGGATGACGCGGCGCAAGTCCGGGATCCTCTACGGGGTCGGCGACGACGCCCGGAGCGTCGCCGATGACATCTGCCGGCGGATCTCCGGGCGGTCGAGGGACCGGCTCTCCACTCCGGACGAATTGCGCCCGACGGGAGAACGATGACCGCGAAGATCCCGCATGCCCGGACGCCATCGGCGTCCCGCTTGCTTGAGAAAGGGGCTGGAAACACGGATGAAGCTGGTGGCCGCCATGTCGGAGGCCGGCCGAGCATGAGCGAGCAGGTGCACGCGAAATCCGGACGCGCCATGCCCGTGGCTGGTTGCGCGTGACCCGAGACATCCACATCGGCGTCGACGTCGGCGGGACCTTCACCGATGTCGTGGTCGCGATCGGCGGCGAAGACCGAATCATCCTCCACAAGCTGCCGTCCACGCCCGAACGCCCCGACCAGGCGATAGTCCGGGGGATCCGAGAGGTCCTGGCGTCGCAGTCGCTCGAGGCCGCGGCCGTGGCCCGCCTCTCCCACGGCACCACCGTCGGCACGAATGCATTGATACAGGGCCGGGGCGGAAGGATCGCGCTGGTCACCACCGAAGGTTTTCGGGACCTGCTGGAGATCGGTCGCCAGACCCGGCCCAAGGTGTACGACATCCACCTCGACCATCCGAAGCCATTGGTCGAGCGGGGGCTGCGACTGGAGGTCCCGGAGCGGCGGCTCGCGGACGGGACCGTGCACCGCGCCCTGGACGAGGAGCGGCTGCGGGAAGTCGCCGGAATCATCCGGCGCGAGGCAGTGGACTGCGTCGTGGTCTGCTTTCTCCACTCCTATGCCTTCCCGGAGCACGAACGGCGTGCGGTGAGGATTCTCTCCGCCGAGCTGCCCGACACGGTGCGGATCATTGCGTCTTCCGCGGTGTATCCCGAGTTCCGGGAGTTCGAGCGGTTCTCGACCGCGGTGCTGAACGGGGCCCTGCTGACCACCATGGGGGTCTACCTCGACCGCCTCACCGGAGAAGTCTCCGGTCTCGGAATCCATGCGGAACCGAAGATCAGCCAGAGCACCGGGGGATTGATGTCGGTCGAGATGGCCCGTCGCTATCCGATCCGCGCCTCGTTGTCCGGGCCGGCGGCCGGCGTGCTGGGCGCCGCCCGGCGAGCCGAAGCGGCCGGGTTCCATGACCTCATCACCCTCGACGTGGGCGGCACGAGCGCCGATGTCAGCCTCTTGCGGAAGGCCCGGCCGGCCGAGGTGCACGAGCGAACACTCGCGGGCTTCCCGTTGCGCTTGCCGGCCCTCGACGTGAACGCGGTCGGGGCGGGGGGCGGCTCGGTTGCGTGGATCGATCACGACGGGCTCCTGAAGGTCGGGCCCCGGAGCGCCGGTGCCGTGCCGGGGCCCGCCTGCTACGCGACGGGCGGCGCCGAGGCGACCGTCACCGACGCGAACGTGGTGCTGGGCCGGCTGAACGACGCCGCGCTGCTGGACGGCCAGATGCCGATCGAACGAGCGCTCGCCCGCGAGGCCGTCGATCGTCTCGCGGCGAAGCTCGATCTCGGTCTCCAGGAAACCGCCCTTGGAATCATCCGGGTCGCCTGCGCCACGATGGTCAAGGCCATCCGATCGATTTCCGTCGAGCGCGGGCACAATCCGGCCGAGTTCGCCCTGTTCGTCTATGGCGGGGCGGGACCGCTCCACGCGGTCGACGTGGCGCACGAGCTCGAGATCGGCACCGTCATCGTGCCCCCGAACCCAGGGATGCTCTGCGCCGACGGCGCGCTCAACTCGGCGCTTCGCAACGACTTCGTCCGGACCCTGCTCGAGCGGCTCGACGAGGATCGGATCGGGGCCGCCAACGAGGCTCGAGAGGAGCTCATTGGCGAGGCGGATTCCTGGTTCGAGGCCGAGGGGCTCCCGCACCCAGGGCGCTCGCTGGAGTGGACCGTCGATCTGCGCTATCTCGGCCAGAACTACGAGATCCAGGTGCCCTGGAGCGGGCGGAGGTTCGATACGAACGCCATCTCGGATCTGACGGCCGCTTTCCACGCCGCGCACGAGCACCAGTACGGCTTCGCCTCCGCGGCCGAGACGATCCAGTTCGTGAGTCTCAAGGTCAAGTCGGTCGGCGCACTGCCATCCCCTCCGATCCCGCGCCTCGATCCGAGGCCGGACGCGGCGCCGGCAAGCGATCGGGATACCGTTTTCGAGCCGGGCGGCGCCCGGCGGAGCCCGGTCTACCGCCGGAACGAACTCGCACCGGAGCAGGTCGTCGATGGTCCGGCGATCGTGGAGCAGATCGACACGACGGTGCTTGTGTTCCCCGGGGACCGGGTGGTCGTGGACACTTGGGGAAATCTGGTGATCACACTGGGTAGGGAGTGAGCGATGGCGATGACCCCGATCGAGGTCGAGGTGCTGCGCAACGCGATGAGCAGCATTGCCGACGAAGCATATATCTCACTCATGAAGAGCGCCTACTCGACCAATATCAAGGAGCGCCGGGACCACTCCACCGCGATCTTCGATTCCGAGGGGCGGGTGATCGTGCAGGGCGAGAGCATGCCACTCCACCTCGCATCGATGCTGGGCCTGGTCGAGGTGATTCTCGAGAAATTCGACCATGCCGCCATTGCGCCCGGCGACATGTTCATCTCCAACGACCCGTTCGTCGGCCGCGGATCGCATCTCCCGGACGTCGCCATGGTGATGCCGGTGTTTTCGGGCGAAGAGCTGGTCCTCTTCGTATCCAACATCGCGCATCACGCAGACATTGGCGGCATGGCGCCGGGCTCGATGGCGGGCGGGATGACCGAGATCTACCAGGAGGGGCTTCGCATTCCGCCCATCCGCCTGTTCCGCGGCGGGGAGCTCGTTCGCGACGTGATGGATCTCATCCTGCTGAACGTGCGGGTGCCGGAGGAGCGGCGGGGTGACTACAACGCCCAGATCGCGGCCAACCGGCTGAGCGCACGGCGCTGCGGGAGACTGATCGAGAAGTGGACGGTCCCGGTGATCCGGGAAGGCTGCCAGCGCATCGTCGAGGCCGTCGAGAAGCGGATCAGGGCGTCGGTCGCGGCCCTGCCGGACGGCGAGTACCGGTTCGAGGACATCCTCGACGACGACGGCATGGGGACGGAGGAGATCGCGATCCGGGTGCGGGTCGAAATCGCTGGTGAACGGATTCGGTTCGACTTCGCCGGCACCGCGCCCCAGGTCCGGGGCAATATCAACGTCACCATGGCCGGGCTTCAGGCCTGCTGTCTGTACGCGATGAAGGTGCTGGTGGACCCCGAGTGTCCCCAGAATCACGGGATGCTGGCGCCGGTCGAGATCCGTGCGCCGGAGGGAACGATCGTCAACGCCGCGTTCCCCGCCGCGTCGGCCGCCCGCGCCCAGACCGGTCAGCGCATTGCGGATGCCATATTCGGCGCGCTTGCGAGGGCCCTGCCGGATCGGATCATCGCGGCCGGCAACGGCGCCAACACGGCCGCCTCGTTCTTCGGCCGCAGCCCGGATGGGCGCTACTACGTCTACCTGGAAACGCTGGGAGGGGGAGCGGGCGCCCGCTCGTACGCCGACGGAACGGACGGCGTGCAGGTGCACATGACCAACACTTCGAACCTGCCGATCGAGGCGCTCGAGAACGAATATCCGCTGATGATCGAGCGCTACGAGCTGGTGCAGGATTCGGGCGGCGCGGGCGCCTGGAGGGGCGGCCTCGGCCTGCGGCGAATCTACCGCCCCATCAGCCACGTGGTGAACTTCAGCGGCCAGGGCGAACGCTGCGTGAACACGCCCTGGGGCGTCTTCGGGGGTGGGCCCGGGGCGACCGGCCGCTTCGAGCTCCGCACCGACGACGGCGAATTGACCCGGATCGCGAACAAGCCCTCGTCGCTCCGGATCGCTCCGGACACGGCGATCGTGGTGACCACGGCCGGGGCCGGCGGCTACGGCCCGCCCGCCGAACGCACCGCCGCGGCGCTCGCCGAGGACCGCCGCAGCGGCAAGTTCAGTGCCGAGTACCTGGACCGGGAGTATGGTCGGTCCGGATGAATACCCTCGGATGCAGGGCGCTCCCGGCGGCGCCCGCGCCCCGCCGGGCGAAACGGAGGCCGGCCCCCCGCCCCGGGACGGAACGCGACCGGCCGTGCACCGCGGGCGCATCGCCGGCCCCTACCACCGGATGGCGCCGCGCAGCATGACGCCGTGCTCGGCGTCGGCGCCCAGCGCCTCGCGGCGCGTGGCGTCGAGCCCGATCTCGAAGCCGGGGTCGCCCGGCCGCGCCGAGGTCAGGCGCCAGCCGAGCCGGTAGTCGCGGCTCGTGTCCGAGAGGCCGATGCCGAGGTTCGGCGTGCCGGTGAAGCCGCCGCCGAACAGGGCGATGCCGTAGCCAAGCTCGGCCTCCAGACGGCCCGCGCTCGCGGTGCCGCCATTGTCGCCTGCCCCGGCCCCCGAGCCGGGGTCCGCGGCGAGGCCGGCGAGCGTCTCGCGGCCGAGGAGCGCGTCCATGCCGCCCGTCGGCGAGCCGCCCCAGCCCTGGCGCAGCCTCAGCGCGAACCCCCGGTCCGTCGAAGGCCGCGGGTCCCAGGTGAAGGAGGCGCTCGCGCCCCATTCGCGGAAGCCCGACGCCTCGTGGGCGACGAGCCCCCGCGCCTTCAGATCGAGCGCCACGCCCTGGCGCGGCGCCGCGAAGGCGAGGCCGCCGCCGAGGTCGACGCCGAGCCCGGTCTCGGCGTCGCCGCCGTCGAGCCGCGCGCCGAGCTCGAACGACGGCGTCAGCACCATGCCCGCGGCATCGCCGCCGAGCGCGAAGCGCCGCGAGCCCTCGATACCCGTGCGCAGCCGCCTGAGAGCGCGAGCAGCGCCGCTACGGCGAGCGCGTGGGCGGAGCGGACGAGGCTGCGCCGGGCGCCGGCGGAGCGCGCGGGACCCGCCGCCCGGCCGGCGGCGGATGCGGCATGTGTAGAAGGTGAGGAGCCGCCGCCCCGGCGGGGCGGCCGGCGGTCAGGCGGCATTGGCGGGTCGGCCTGCTCCCGCGCTCGGCGCTCGGCGCTCGGCGCTCGGCGC
This sequence comes from Gammaproteobacteria bacterium, assembly GCA_965223775.1. GTDB lineage: Bacteria > Pseudomonadota > Gammaproteobacteria > HK1 > HK1 > JAJDXW01. The sequence continues at coordinate 3,032,353 of OZ245021.1, forward strand.
TCGGCGCTCGGCGCTCGGCGCTCGGCGCTCGGCGCTCGGCGCTCGGCGCTCGGCGCTCGGCGCTCGGCGCTCTCAATTAAGGCTAAACAGACAGTCTCCAACCACTTCGCACAAATCAAGTCCATCGCCGTACCGCCCCTGTTCGCGCCCGGTGACTTCAGCGGTGTCCATGGCAGCACCGCTTGACGGGAGCGGAGCATAACGAACTTTCAAGCGATTGCAAGTGCGATATTTTTTTACTATAACAATAATATAATTTTCTTAATGCGCCCGCCCAAATTCCGCTGGAAAACTCCCTCGATGCACGTATACAAGGGTGAAACGGCACTCCGACGGGACTTTCTCGGGAGGTATTATGAGAAAGATGTATTTGTGAAATTACGAAGTATTTGTTGATTTACCTCCAATTCCACGGTTCCCGGCGCCCCGATTCGTGATTCCCCTGCCGCCCCTCGACTGCCTGCGCTTCTTCGAAGCTGCCGCCCGGCACCAGAGCTTCGCCCTTGCCGCCGACGAGCTCGGCGTCTCCGCCGCCGCCGTCGGCCACCGCATCCGCACCCTGGAGCAGCATCTCGACGCCGAGCTGTTCGAGCGCCGGCGGCGCAGCGTGCGCCTCAACCGCCGCGGCCGCGCCTACCTGAAGGAAGTGCAGCGCATCCTCGCCGAGGTCCACGGCGTCTCCGAGCGCCAGCGCACGACCCCCCGGCGGGTGCGCATCGTCTCGGTCGAGGCGGTGGCCGAGAAGTGGCTGCTGCCGAGGCTCGCCTCGTTCAGGGCGGCCCATCCCGGCATCGCCATCGAGCTCGAGACCAACCACCGGAGCGTCGACCCGGCGCGGCGCGACTTCGACGCCTGGCTCGCCTGTTCGGGCGAGACCTCCGCGCCGCGCCCGCTGAGCCGGCGCGAGGACACGCTGCTCGAGGAAACCCTCTACAAGGAGCTGCTGCCGGTGTGCAGCCCGGCGCTCATCGCCGCGCGCGGCCGCCTCCGCGGCCCGGCCGAGCAGATTCGCACATCGGCGACGACGCCATCAATCTGCCGCTGGGCGCGATGCGTCGGGAAGCTTCGAGCGTAGACAAGAAAGTGGTATGTAAGTTGTCGGTTGACAGGCGACATGGTAGCGTCGCGCCATGATCGCATCGTCCCGGCACCGCGGGCTGAAGGCGCTCTACGATGGCAGGACGGCGCACCATGGGAAGCCAGGATCGACACGGTGGTGCGGCGGAGTGGTATCCGCCCGCTTCCAGAAAATCTGCGAAGACCGTGCCGAATTCCACACCGACCACCTCGACGCACAGAACAATGTCGAAGTCCTTGGTGGCCCGGAACGGACGCCCGGCTTCGCCGAAAAGAATATCGCAGGCAGCGCCGCCAATCAGCGCGTAGCTTTCTTCGTGCCCGGCGAAATACGCCCGGAACCGGTCGAGTCCCCTCACCATGTCCATTGCTCCAGTAGCCGGTCGACCGCCATCGACAAGCGCTCGTCGGCGCTATCCCAAAACTGTGCGAAGAGAGAAAGAGGATCGACCATATGCTTCTGCGCCAATACCCGCGGATCGTATCGCCAGGTCGTCAGCGCCCCCTGGAGGCCCCGACCCCGGGAAGCCGCGGGGACGGGCTGAGGATTGTGCGTAATCAGGAGCTTCTTTGGGACGGGGCGGCGGGAGATCTCGACGCGGACCTGACCTAGCCCAACTTTACCTTTGCGAGCTGTGATTGGCCGGGATTTGCCGCGGATTGGGCGGTTTTTGGAGCGTAAGTGATTGATTGATGGTGGAGGGGCTGATGTAGTGCCATAAAATATTCTGTATGTATTGCATCGGGGCGCCCCACGCGCTACCGTACCGCGATGTTCATCCGCCGCACCCAAACCCGCAGCACCGACACCGGCGAGGCGTACTTCACCCATCGCCTCGTTCGCTCCGAGCGAGTCGGCTCCAAGGTACGCCAACGCACCTTGCTCAATCTGGGACGACACTTCGAGATCGCGCAACACCACTGGCCGGCCCTTTGCCGACGGATCGACGAGATCCTCACCGGCCAGCTCCAACTCGACCCCGATGGCCCCCCGGGGCTGGAAACCCACGCCCAGCGTATCGCCGCCCAACTGCTCGCGCGCGCCGACGCCCCCGACGATGGACCCGATATCCAACGAGTGGACGTCGATTCGCTCGAACTCGTGCGCCCACGCTCGGTCGGCGTGGAGCACGTCGGGTTGTGGGCGATGGACCAGCTCGCACTTCGCACCAGGCTCCCGGAGCTGGGGCTGTCCGGGTCGCTGTGCGCGGCGGCCATCGGCTCGGTCATCGCCCGCATGGCTCGTCCGGGCTCGGAACGCGCGACGCGGCGCTGGCTCGGCGAACGAAGCGCTCTTGGCGAGTTGCTGGAGGTGGATTTCCAGACCATGGGGCCGATGCAGCTGTATCGCGCCTCGGACGCGCTCATGGCACACCGCGAGGCCATCGAACGCCACCTGTTCGACCGGGCGATGGGGCTGTTCGACCTGCACCCCACGGTCACGCTGTATGACCTGACCAACACCTTCTTCGAGGGCGAGGCGGCGCGTCAGCCCAACGCCCAGCGCGGGCACTCCAAGGACAAACGCACCGATTGCCCCCTGCTCACCTTGGCGCTGGTGCTCGATTCGAGCGGCTTCGTGCGTCGCTCCAAGGTGTTCGCCGGCAACGTGCGAGAACACCACACGGTGGCCGAAATGCTCGAAGCGCTCAACGCCCCGCGCGAGGCGCTCGTGGTGATGGACCGCGGAATCGCCACCGAGGACCGCGTGCAGTGGCTGCGCAACCACGGCTATCGGTACCTGGTGGTCAGCCGCGAACGCATCCGCCAGTTCGACCCCGACGCGGCGCAGCGCATCGAGACCGCCCAGCGCCAAGGCGTGCACCTGCACAAGGTCGTGTCCGAAGACGGCCAAGAGGCGCGCCTGTACTGCTTCTCCGAGGAACGCGCCGCCAAGGAACGCGGCATCGTCGAGCGCTTCGCCCGGCGCTTCGAGACCGCCCTGACCGCACTGTCCGACGGATTGTCCCGACCGCGCACCCGCAAACGCGTCGACCAGGTCTGGGAACGTATCGGCCGGCTCAAGGCGAAAAACCAACGCGTCGCCCAGCACTACGACATCGAACTGGACACCGACCCCAGCGCCGAGCGCGCCACCGCGGTGCGCTTCACCCGCCGCCCGGTCGAAGGCTCGATGATGACCCATCCGGGGGTGTATTGCCTGCGCAGCAATCAAACCGATTGGGACGAGGAAACCCTGTGGCGAACCTATGTCACCCTCACCGACCTCGAGGCCGTCTTCCGCTCACTGAAATCGGAACTCGGACTGCGACCCATCTTCCACCACAAGCCCATCCGCGCCGAAGGACATCTGTTCATCACCGTCATCGCCTACCAGCTCGTACAGCTCATCCGACGACGCCTGCGCGAAGCCGGCGAGCACGCGAGCTGGAACACCATTCGACGGATCCTCGAAGGACAACAGCGCATCACCGCCACCTTCCGACGCGCCGATGGGCGCACCTTGCATGTACGCAAAGCCACCCGCGCCGAACCGCCCCAGCAGGCCATCTACGACGCCCTGGGCATCGACCCCGCACCCGGAGCGACCCGCAAGACCATCGTGTGAAATCACCATCGGGGTGAAAATGTAGTGCCACACGCCCGCTCTGAACATCGTAACTATATGAGTTGTAAGACTCGTGCCGGGGGGTAGGGTAAAGTTGGGCTAGGAGTCTGCGCCGCAGGGCCCGCGCGCCTCTACCGGACGCTTCGGGCGTCATCCTCGCGTCTGCGGATCGACTCAGACACCGCCAACCAGGCCGAGCTGCGCGGCGATGAGGGACACGATCCGGCGATGAACCACGTTGCGATCCGTTCCCTCCGGATCGTCACAGACCGGATCGTCCCCATCCGCCCTCAGGATGGCCGGGCCCTCCGGCTTGCAGGGGAGGAGCGCGGTGAAGTGGCGGGCCGGGGCGATCACTTCCGTGGTTGCACCGGGCAGCAGGGTCGAAAAGCCACTTCCCAACGGTCCGAAGTCCGTGGCCAAGTACCGATCGGCACCCTCGCCCAGCCCAATGAGCAGGACATCGTTGACCAGGTTCGTCACGTTCCCCGCGTCAAGCCCATGGAGAAGACCCGGCTCGATTGCCGCCACCGCCGCGATGCGTGCGTCCTTGTATGAGGCGTCCCAGAGATCTGCGTCGAGATCGCGAGGGTCGATCCCCGCTCGAGCCAGATCACGGCAGTCCGATGCCCGATCTCCGTATCGTTCGCAATACCGGACAAACCCGTCCAGGTTGCCGGTCACCCCGCCCATGGAAAGGGCGGTCCAGCCGCCGTAGGAGAATCCGACCGCTGCAATGCTCAATTGGTCGACACTCCGACTCCAGCGTGCGTCGTCCAACACATGGCTGAGGGCAGCCTGCAAGTCCTGGACCCGTGTCCAGTGGTCCGCAGCCTGCCGCAGGTCGAAGTCCCGGGTCGTGCTCTTCGGGTGATTGACGGCGACGACGACCGCGCCCCGTTCGGCGAGACCGGCCGGCAACCACGCGATTGTCCCGAATCTGCCGCCAAGTCCATGGGACAGCAGGACCACGGGATGCCGCCCGGCGGCAACGGCGGCGCCCTCCCGCACCGGAATCCCGGCGAAGACCGCGTTCTCTGCGAGTCGAAGCGATTCTCCGCCGGTGCCCGGCGGATACCAGATTGCACCGCGAAGCGCCGTTTCGTGGTGCGAAACCTCCAGTGCGATCCGTTCGAATCCCGGTCCTTCGGCGGCGTTCGCGGCGGCGGCGTAAAGCGCCGCCAATGCGGCGAAGATGGCAAGACGATTCATGGAAGCTCCTCCGTTCGGTCAGGTTCGCTGCGAGTCTGGATCCGGAATTCGGGGATTGCGTCCTTGAACCGGTTTCAGTACGCGCAGAACCGGTTTCAGGATCTTCGCCGGGCGCGAACCGCGCCACCTCGCTTCCCTCGCGCCGTCCCGAAATGCCACCGCCCGGATCCCTCCGGCGGGCGGTCGAGCGGAACAACGCTTCCGGGCTTCCTGTCTTCAGTTGCCGCCTCCTGCACGATAGAGCCAGGCAGAGCATGGTCGGTTGCCTGGGGAGCCCCATGTCGCAGACGCGAACTGCCCGTGCGACGATGGACGGTCTCCTGCATCTTGTTTGAACGCCCGGGCTTCGCACATGCCGTCTCTTCCCATCCCCATGATCAGCGCGCTGATCCTGGGATTCCTGTTCGTCGCGCTGGTCCTGAAACGCGATCGTCACTGGCTGCTCGCCGTACTGGTGGGAGCCTGCGCGCTCCAGGGCCTCGTCATCTCCCTCGGGCAACACTACGGCGTTGGCGTCATCAGGGCGGTACAGCCGGTGAGTGCGATGTTCGTCCCCCCGCTGGCGTGGATTGCGTTCCAGGTAACCGCGGTTCGCCCCCTGCGGGCTGCACGCGAGGCCCTCCATCTCGGTGGCCCGATACTGGGGGTGCTCTTTGCCCTGTATCTGCCAGGCGCCCTGGATCCCCTGATTCCGCTCGCGTTCGTCGGCTACGGCGCAGCCATGCTGCTTGCGCTGCGGGCCGGGATCGACGGCCTGCCCCGGACGCGGCTCGAGGCCGGGGAGGTCCCCGGCCGGGTCTGGCAGGTAGTCGCCCTGGCGCTCATCGCATCCGCGTTCATCGACGCAGCGGTCGCGCTCGCGCTCGTGGCGGGCCTGCCGCACTGGCAGCCGTGGATCGTGAGCGGCGGCTCCGCCCTCACGCTGCTGCTGGTGGGTGGGCTTGCCCTCTCGCAGAGCCTGGCGAACGGCAGCGGGGAGCGGACCGCGGGGGCCGGGCAGGAGACCCCCGTTGCGGACGTGGACACGCGCGCCGACGCCGAGCTCGTCGCCCGCCTGAACCGGCTGTTGACGGACCAGAAGCTCTTTCTCGATCCGGACCTGACGCTTGGCCGGATGGCACGGCGACTGGGCGTCCCCGTCAAGCGGCTCTCGGCGGCGATCAACCGGGTGACGGGCGCGAACGTATCGCGTCACGTCAACGGTTTGCGGATCGAAAGGGCCTGCGAGAGCCTGCTTGCCGGGGAGGCGGTCACGACCGCCATGCTCTCGAGCGGATTCAACACCCGGTCGAACTTCAACCGAGAGTTCCGCAGGGTCACCGGAAAATCACCCAGCGACTGGCGGGAAGCGGCAGGAAGGAGCTGACCGTCGCCGCCCCGCCGGGGCAGCGGGCAGAACGAAGAAGACCTCGCCGGCTCGGGAAGAACCGCGTCGCCGCCGTGCGGCGCATCAGTGCGGTCGGCTACCAGAGGGGAACTCCATATGAGCGACCACAGATCGTTCTCGGCCATCGACGCAACCGAGGTTCCGCCCCGAACGAAACCCTCCAACTATCCGGAGCCGTACGCGAATCGCATGGCCAAGCGGGAGAAGAGACCACTCGGCGACTTCTTCGGCCTCAACAACTTTGGGGTGAACCTTACCAGGCTTGCGCCCGGTGGTGAGTCCGCCCTGATGCACGCTCACAGCAGGCAAGACGAGCTCATCTTGCGAACTCGTTCAGTCCCGAGATGCCGGACACGACGCAGACCTCCCGAGGTAAGACTGACCGCCTTCACCGCACACCCGCCGGATTTACCACCCCGGCCCTTGATGGCTATGGACCTCGCGGCCCTTTGCCCGCTCGTCCGGCCGGGTAGGCCTCGTATCCGGTTCTTGTCCATCGGGTCGCGGCTTTGCTCCACGCTTCCTTCAGACCCCGCCTCGCGACGACGCCCTTGCGCTTCGCTAATCCTTCGCCGCCATCGGGCTGGATAGAGGACTCGCACCTCCGAGCTGTCAGTCATGCTCGGCACACAAAGGTGAGGCGGGCCGCAGCCCGCCTCAATTTGTCGGCTTTCGCCTTGTTACGCCGCCCTCGTGTGACGGCAGACCGGGAACGCCCGGTTAGATGCGCCGCATTCCCTGCGCGGATTGTACTACCCCGGGGGTGGAGGTGCGGGGGAGGGGAAGCCCGCGAAAGGCAACCCGGAGCGAGCGTAGCGAGCGCAGGGTCATGCCGCCCCGCGCAGCGGGGTCGCGGGATATCCCCCTCCCCCGCGTGTGGATACGCGGTGCTGTGATTCAGTCCCGGACGGGCCGTGTTACATCAGTAATACGAATGAATTACTCATGTATTACGAAAGGGGATCGACGTGGCAGGAATGTCCGGGAGGTCCGGGGCGGGAGCTGGCCCGGGGAAGGCTGGGGCCGGGCGTCCGGCGATGCTGGGAGAGATGATCACGGTTCGTCTCCCTCCGGCTGTGCTGTTGGAAATTGATGCACGTCGGATGCAAGGCCTTTTCCCGCGCTCGCGCTCGCAGTGGGTTCGTGACGCAATCGAAGCTCAGTTGGCGAGGCGCACGGAGCGGTGAGCGGCGCCGTCGGCGGCGCGCCTGCTTGAGATGGGTGGTGTCCGGTGGGTGTGGTTCTGTACTGGCTCTTGATGCTGGTCGACTTGGGGTCGATTGTTCTCGCGGGTCTGGGCTTTCTGCTCTGGCTTGATGGGGTGTGGTGGGGGTTCGTAGTGTTCCCGGCGGGCGTTGTGGCGTATTTCCTACGGGTGCCCGGGACGGGGTTGGGTGCTGCCGTTCTCGCGGTCGTGGCCTTGTGGTACATCGGCGGGCAGCTCGGACTCGCGGAGCCGGTCCGCGTTCTCCTGGTCGTGGGCTGGATCGTTTTTCGCCAGGTGGTGGTGTTCGGCTTGGGTTGGTCGCTCCGACGCGGAGCGAGCTAGGCTGTGCTTACGTCCAAACGCGGCTGACGAGGTCCCGGGCTTCTGCCCCGATCGCGGTGGTGTACATCGCGGTCGTGGTGAGCGATGCATGCCCGAGCACGGCGGCGATGGTCGGGAGCGGCACGCCGGCGGTGACGGCCGCGACTCCGAAGCTGTGCCGTAGTCCCCGGGGGCATGCCTGCGGGCCCTCGATGCCGGCCTGGTGCATCAGGGCGGTCACCTGCCTGGCGGCGGTCTGCCTGGTGACGGGCCAAAGTGGGCGCGTCGCGCCTCTGGTGCTCGCCTGGGCGCGTCTCACGCGGTGCACGACCTCGAGGGCGTGCACCAGGTCCTCCGGGAGCGGAACGGCGCGCCAGTGGCTTCGCATCCTGCGCCCCTGTGCGGCCCGGAAATCTCACCAACTTTCGTCGCGAGGGCGCGGAGATGCCGCTGTGACAAGGCGCACGGACCGAAAGGCGCTGAAGGCGTAGCCGACACTACGTCGAAGCGGCTTGCGGGAGTACGGCCCGTCACAGTGCATGGATCGGTGTCCGCAGCAGAAAGCTGGTGAGATTTACGGGCTCGCGGACCTGTCAGCGTCGCGGCCCTGCTGCTGGCCGCCGTTAGGCGGCAGTGAGGGGCGCGTCAGCGCCCGTCTGACCGACCGGCAGTGAGGTCCTCCCCCCGGCGAGCGTGTCCTGATTGAACACGTGTCTGGATGGGCCACAATGGGGTCGAGGGAAATTCGCCGGTTACGGGCGGCGAAATCGGGGAGGTTCAAGTGGGACAGCGAGCCGCCATCTACGCCCGGGTTTCGACCGTGGACCAGTCCTGCGAGCGCCAGCTCCGGGACCTGGCTGCGTTCGCCGAGCGGGGCGGCTTCGAGGTGGTCGCCACCTTCGCGGAGACGGCCTCGGGGGCGAAGGATTCGCGCCGGGAGCGGCGGCGCGTGATGGAGTTCGCGCAGGCGCGGCGGATCGACGCGGTGCTCGTGACGGAGCTCTCCCGCTGGGGACGCTCGACGCAGGACCTGCTCGATACGCTCTACAGGCTCGCGGGGTGGAACGTCTCGGTGGTCGCGATGTCCGGGATGACGTTCGAGCTCGGCACGCCGCACGGGCGGATGATGGCGACGTTGCTCGCAGGGATCGCGCAGTTCGAGCGTGACCTCATCAGCGAGCGTGTGAAGTCCGGACTCGCGGCGGCCCGGGCCCGGGGCCGGAAGCTCGGCCGTCAACCCGGGCATCGTCCGAAGGCGGATCGCCTGGCGCCGCGGGTGCTGCGCCTGGTTGGGGAGGGTCGGAGCTACCGGTGGATCGCGCGGGACGTCGGGATCAGCAAGAATACGGTGGCGGACATCGTCAAGCGCGATCGGGCAAGTGCTTAGGGCCCGTGCTCGTTAACGGGCTCGGATCATCCACCCGGCGCTGGAATCTTCACATGGCTCGGGGTCGACGTCGGCCGCCCAGAAATTGGAAGGTGCGACGACGACCTTGACGCCGGATCGCGACGTTGAAGCACCCGAGACTGGTGCCCGAGGACGCTGCGAGTCAGGTTACTTCTTTCCGCTTGTTCCCTGATTCGGTGGATTGGAAGGCACCTGAGCGCCCGCACCTACATTCGTGGGTTGGGTTGCACCTTGCGAACTTGGACCATTCGGTATTGACTGGCCCACCTGGACCACAGGTTGATGTCCCCTTGTCTGAGTGCTCGGATGCGTTGGTTGATGACCGAAGCGCCCGCCGGCAGAGGCTATAGGCCGATGCCCGTCTATGGCCGTGATTCGGAGCGGCGTCGCCCGTGCCGGTGCATCACTCTTCGCCATTGGAACTCTCCTGTTCGGTGAAGGGCCAAAACTCAATTGTCTGAATCTCGCCAGAGGTGATCAGAACCTCCTTCTTGCCGACATTGACCCAATTGTCTTCGGCGTCCAGATCATATACCTGCTCGATGTACATGTCACGTTCGGTTGGGTCGGAGGATATGAAAGATGCCGGCCCGCAATATCCGGCAAAGCGTGTGCCGTCCTTCAGGGTGACCAGCACCCACTGCGGGGGCATGGATCCGAACTTCCACTCCCATGCGGTCGGTATGGCGTGAACCAAGTTGAGACCACACCGTTGCAGTATTCTGCGGAACAGGTCCTTCTGAATGTTCACCCCCAGCAGCAGACCAAGGGCTGCGGGGCCGACGAATATCAAACCGAACCAACTCAGCACCCTGGCAAACCCGGAATCGCTTATCGACAGCACGATCTCGATGAATGGATGCGCCAGAGCGTAGTAGATGACTGACACGACGACATAGGGAACAACCCCCAAATCGGGTGCAATTCGTCCTGTCACAAACTGTGACCGCACGAACAGGACGATCAGGCCGGGAGCAAGGAACCCGACAATCAGGTACAGATTGTCGACAGACGTCAAATCAGGCATACGCCAAGCGCTCCTTGTCGCTGGTTGCGTGTGCGAAATTGTGACGTGCCGCTCGGGTTGCGGTTCGCTCGGCTGCGACTGCGAGCGCGCACGCGAGGGTGGTCTTCCCGGTTCCGCCCTTCATTGCAAGGCAGGCGAGTGAGGACCACTCGAGGCCGAGCTTGACGTTGTACCGGGTCGGGTCTCCTCCCGTCTCGTCGCCTGCGGTGATGTCAACACGAAGGTCCTCGGTCGCGCCGGGGTCGATGCGAAGGTGGATCTCTCTCACGCGGCGGTGATCGGAGCCCGGGTCGGCGGCCTCGAGTTCCTTGAGGCTGCGTTCGACGCTGCCCCGAACGCTGGTGTTCTTGTGCCAGATGCTCCGGACCATGTTTGCGGAGGGCTCGTGGATCGTGATTTGCAGGAGGTAAACCGGGCTCTGGGTCGGGTTGTGGATCTGGATCCGCCAATCCGGGTCGAAGGGGTCTTCACTCGATGCGAAGAAGTCGATGGTTGGTAGCTGGCGGCGGGTGGCCCGGTAGTACGGGTCGTTTGCGGGAGGGGGCGAAATACTACGTTAAGCGTTTTCTCCTCCCCTGCGATGCGGTGCCCGGCCACCGGTATTCGCCGCTCAGGTTGATGTGTTCCCACCCGAGGGGCGAGACGTGGGCGAGGAATTCGGCGGGGGTGGCGATGCCGGCCTTCTCGCGGGCCAGGACCGCCTCGCCCAGCTTCAGCGTATTCCAGTAGATGACGATGGCGGCCAACAGATTGAGCCCAGCCATGCGGTAGTGCTGACCCTCGCCGGTGCGGTCACGCAGTTCGCCGCGCTGGTGGAAGTTGATGGCACGCTTCAGGGCGTGGTGGGCTTCTCCCTTGTTCAGGCCGTTCTGGGCGCGCCTACGCATGGCGGGGTCGGTGATCCAGTCGATCATGAACAAGGAGCGTTCGACGCGGCCGACTTCGCGAAGGGCAGCCGCGAGTTCGTTCTGGCGAGGATACGCAGCGAGCTTGCGCAGGATTTGGCTCGGGCGCATGGTCCCGGCGGCCATGGTGGCCGCGATGCGCAAGATGTCGGACCAGTTCCTGGCAATCAAATCGGGATTGACGGTTCCGCCGACGAACGAGCGCAACGTCTTCGGCACGCCGGCGCGCTCGAACACATGGAGGCGTTTGGAGGGCAGGTCACGGATGCGCGGGACGAACGCGTAGCCGAGGACTGAGCACGCCGCGAAGACCTGGTCGGTGAAGCCGCCGGTGTCGGCGTACTGTTCGCGGATGCGACGCCCGGTCTCGTTCATCAGCAGGCCATCGAGGATGTAGGGAGCCTCGTGGACGGTGGCGGGGATGGTCTGCGTGGCGAATGGCGAGAAGCGGTCGGAGACGTGCGAGTATGCTTTGACCCCGGGTTCGGACCCGTAGCGGGCGTTCACGAGGTTCATCGCTTCACCCCTGCCGCCTGCGGGGAAAAACTGGCCGTCACTGGAGGCGGTCCGCCCCGAGCCCCACAAGGCTGCCATCGGCAGCGCCGCCTGAGCTTCGACGACCGCGGACAGCGCCCGGTCGTACGCTTCGCCCTCGATGTGCCAGCGGGCGACCCGCATCAGCTCCCAGAACCCGCGATCGGCGGTCGCGTCGGCCATCTTGCGCAGGCCGAGGTTGACGCCTTCGGCCAGGAGCACGCAGAGCAGGCCAATGCGGTCGCGGCACGGCGAGCCCGTGCGCAGATGCGCGAAGGCGTCGGTGAACCCGGTGGCGTCGTCGACCTCGATCAGGATGTCGGTGATGCGCGCGGCGGGCAGGCGATGATAGAGATCGAGGACAACGTCGTCGGTGCCCTCCGGGATCCGCGACTCGGCCCTCTCGATGCGGAGCACACCGTCCTCGATGGAGCCCCCCGGGATCACTTTGTCGCGTGCCGCAGCGCCCAGGCGGAGCAACCCGTCGTTGAGCGCAGCCCTGCGGTTCGCGAGCCATTCCTCGGGGTCGGCCGGAACCGCCGTCCGTCCGGCATCGGCGACCGCGCTGGCCGGTAGGAGCGCTTGGCGGATGTCCCCGTAGCGGCGCGAGCGCGTCAGCCAGACGTCGCCGGAACGGAACGCGTCGCGCAGGTGAAACAGCACCGCAGTCTCCCAGAGGCGGTGGTCGGACCACGCGCGTAGCAATCGCGCCCACTTCGAGTTCGGCCGCGGGAAACCCGCCGGCTGTGCGTGGGAACCCTCGCGCAGTGCGTGTACCGATTCCAGCAGAGGCTTTGCAGCTGGCGAAGGCTCGATCTCCAGAGTGCGCAGCATGCGCGGGGTGTAGCGACGGAAGCGGGCGTAGCCCGCCAGCACATGCTCCAGCGGGTCTGAGGCGATCGTCTCGGCGAGCACGGAGGACGTTGCGACGAGAGCACCGAGCCCTTCCCAGCCGGGACCGTCCGCGACTGCCGCGTCGAGCGGGGTCTGTGCATCTCTGGCGTCGATCAATGCACTGCCCAGTTCAATGAAGGACCGTAGCGCCCGGCGTACAGCTGCCTTCTCGTCCGCGATCCGCTCCTGGCAGGTGCGTTCGGCCGTGCGGTACGTTCTGCCAACGATCCGGTCGTGTGTTTCGATCACGGCGTCGGCCAGGAACGTCTCCCACTCGGCAGCGCACACCGCGAGGATCGCGATGCGGCGGTTCTCCGGGAGTTCGCGCAGCCCGTCGGCGAAGTAGCGCTCCCCCTGCCGCCGCAGCCGTGTGATCCGATGCGCAGGAACGCCCTCGAAGAGGCCGTCCGGAACCCGCACCCGCCGCACGTGGTCGAGTCGGTCCAGCAGCCGGTTGGCGTCTGCGGAGTTTTGCCCGGGTTCGAATTGCCTGAGCCACACGAAGCGCGTCACGCGGTCGTCGACCGTCTCCTCGAGCAGGCTGTGCAGGCGGTGACGCAGTTCCGGCCCGACCCGCTCGGCGATGCGAGCTTCGATGCGCCGTTCTGCGTCCACGAGTGCATCCGCGCAGAACCGCTCGATCGTCGTTGTCGCTGGCAGGATCGTCCGCGTGCGCCGGCACTCATTGACGAACCTGCGCACCAGGTCCTCGTTTGACCGTGCGAGTTCGGCCTCGCTCCGGAGACGATTGCGGATTGCGCGCGCCGCACCGCCCGAGAAGGACCGGAACCCGTACAGCCGGTGCAGCTCGGCAAGGTGATCGTGGCGAGTTTCGATCCTTGCCGCGTAGTCCGCGAGGTCGTCCCCGTCGAGGTCAAGCTGGCGGCCGATGAAGTCCACGACCGGGCGCGGCACGAGTTCGCCCGGCGCCAGCAGGCGCCCGGGGTAACGCAGGACGCACAGCTGCAGCGCGAAGCCCAGCTTGTTGCGCGGCCGCCGCCTGGCGGCGATGTTCTCCAGATCCTCGTCGCTCAGCGTGTAGTGGCGCAGCAGCTCCGCCTCGTGCTCTGGCAGAGAGAAGAGAGCCGACCTTTGCCGGCTGGTCACAATCGTCCTGCGTGCCATTTTTTCTTCCTTCAGTCTGGCGTTTGGAAAACGTAGAATACGAAACGGAATACGGTGCACAGAGACGCGTCATCGACACCAGCGAAACGCCCATGTCCCAAACCCTCGTTTGCGACAGATGCTGATCGGCTACGTCCGGGTCTCGAAGGCCGACGGCTCCCAGTCGCTCGACCTGCAGCGCGACGCGCTCATTGCCGCCGGCGTCGACCCGCAGAATCTCTACGACGACTTCGCCTCGGGCGTGCGCGACGATCGGCCCGGACTGGAGAACTGTCTTCGCGCCCTGAGAAAGGGCGACGTGCTCGTGGTGTGGAAGCTCGACCGCCTCGGGCGCAACCTCACCCATCTCGTCAACACCGTGCAAAGTCTCTGCGCCCGCGGCGTGGGCCTGCGGGTGCTGACCGGCCAGGGCGCGCAGATCGACACCACCACCGCCGCCGGACGTCTCGTGTTCGGCATCTTCGCGGCGCTGGCGGAGTTCGAGGGTGAGTTGATCCGCGAACGCACCGTGGCAGGACTCAAGGCCGCGCGGGCACGCGGGCGCAAGGGAGGCAGGAAGTTCGCGTTGTCGAAAGCTCAGGTCCGCCTGGCGCAGGCCGCCATGGCGAACCGCGACACGTCTGTGTCGGAACTGTGCGCGGAGCTGGGCATCAAGCCCGTCACCCTCTACCGGTACGTCGACCCGAAGGGCCAGTTGCGTGAGCAGGGCCGGAAGGTACTCCAGGGCAGCTGATGGTCGCTGTCCATCGCGGGTAAACAGACCCTACGGCGGCATGAACCGGAGTTTGGGGCGAAGGATCGGATTTCAGGCAACCATTCGGGCCGGCAAATCGCCTAACGTAGTATTTCGCCCCCTCCCGCAAACAACCCGTAGTAGGCAAGGCAGGCGATCCCGAGCGCGACCAGCGAGACGGTGGTTTCAAGCATGGGGTGCGCGAAGCTTGTCGTGTTGCTGACTTTGCGCTGACTCCGGGTGTTTGGCTTGGGTCGGATTTGTTCGTAGTTCCTGTTTTCATGGTGCCGGTGCGCGGATTCGAACCGCGGACCTACTGATTACGAATCAGTTGCTCTGCCGACTGAGCTACACCGGCCCCGGTCGTCATTATACGGAACGGATGCCGCCCTCCTGCGTCCCGCACCGCCGCCGATCGATGCACCGGCGGGGTTCTGGTTGCGCGAGCCGGTGGGGACTGCCGGACGCGCGGGCGCGCCCCTTCACCGCGAGCGCCGGGGCCCGCCGTCCGCCGCGGCGCCGCGGAAGGAGGCAAGGATGAGGATCGCCGCGCCCACCGTAATCGCCGCATCGGCCACGTTGAATGCCGGCCAGTGATATCGCCCGTAATGGACGTCGATGAAGTCCACCACCGCCCCGCGCACGATCCGGTCCCAGACGTTTCCGAGCGCGCCTCCGAGCACGAGACAAAGCCCGGCCGAGAGCCACCGGCGGCCGGAGCGCGCCGCGCGCCGCAGCCACACGGCGACGAACACTCCGATCGCGAGCCCGGCGGCGATGAAGAACCATCTCTGCCAGCCGCCCGCCTGGGAGAGGAGACCGAACGCCGCGCCGGGGTTGTGCACCAGGACGAGGTTGAGCGACGGCAGGATCGCCACGGCCCCCTTCAAGGCCGCGAGCGCCCACTCCTTGGTGAGCTGATCGACGGCCGCGAGCCCGGCGGCGCCGGCCAGCCACGCCCCAAACGCGTTCCGCCCCCTCCCGGCGAACATCGTCTCAACCCAGCATCTGGGCGGCGAAGAACTCGCGCGCGGACTGCACGTCGAGGGCGATCTGGCCGCGGAGGGCATCGACGGACTCGAAGCGCCGCTCCTCGCGCAGCCTCGAGAAGAACTCGACCTGCGCGTAGCGGCCGTAGAGATCCCCCGAGAAGCCGAGCAGGTGTACTTCGAGACGACGTTCGGTGCCGCCCACCGTCGGACGGACGCCGACGTTGGCGACCCCGGGAAGCGAGCTGTCCCCTCCATCCAGCCGCACCCCGACCGTAAAGACCCCGGAAATGGGGCACACCGGGCGGCGAAGGGCGAAGTTTGCGGTCGGGAACCCGAGGCCGGTCCCGAGGTGGCGCCCGTGGCGTATCCTTCCCGAGACACTGAAGCGCCGTCCGAGAAGCGGAATCACCGGATCGAGCCATCCGACGGCGAGCATGTTGCGGATCCGGGTGCTGCTGACCCGATCCCCCTCGATCCGGTAGGTATCCCGGCGATGGACGGTAAGTCCGTGCGCCGGTCCGGCCGCACGCAGGAGCTCGATGTCTCCCTCCGCCTGGTGGCCGAAGCGGAAATCGTCGCCGACGACGAGATGCCGAACGCCGAGCCTGGCCGCCAGCAGATCCTCGATGAACGCGCGGGCCGGTATCGCAGCGAACTTCTCGTCGAAGCGCACGCAAAGCACCCGATCGACCGGGGTCGTGCGCAGAGCCAGCATCTTCTCGCGAAACCCGGTGATCCGGGCCGGAGTCACCAGGTAGT
This sequence comes from Gammaproteobacteria bacterium, assembly GCA_965223775.1. Taxonomy (GTDB): domain Bacteria; phylum Pseudomonadota; class Gammaproteobacteria; order HK1; family HK1; genus JAJDXW01. The sequence continues at coordinate 3,048,503 of OZ245021.1, forward strand.
CGAGCATCTCCTGCGGATGCGGCTCGAAAACCATGAGCATCGAGGGAAGATTGAAGTCCTCTCCGAGCGCCGCGAGGCGCTCCAGCAACGCCCGATGCCCGACGTGAACTCCATCGAATACGCCGATGGTGAGCACGCAGCCGCGGTGACGGGGACGAATGTTGTGCAGGCCGCGGATGAACTCCAAGACGGTTTCGCTCCGTTGCGGCCGACCGGCGTACGGCTTCCCATCCGTGCGCGGAAACCGTGCATCCCTTCCCGGCACGTCCGCCGAAAAGCCCTCCGATCGGCCGGAGACCGTAAGTGACGCGCGCAGATTATACGGACGGCGGCACGGGTCCGGCCATCGGCCGCAGGAAGTCCCGGGGCCGCACGCCGCTCACGGCGAGCGCTGCGAACCACGTGATCGCCCCGGCCGCGACGAGACCGCCGAGCATCGCCACGCGTTCGAGCCCCGTCCGGGTCATCCAGTCGCCGGCGGATCCGTGGAACCAGACCAGGACCAGGGTCAATGCGACCGCGGCGAAAGCCACCTGGGCGAGGAGCCTGGTCCACCCGGGTTGCGGGCGATAGATGCCGCCGCTGCGAAGGCTCTTCAGCAGCAGCGCGGCGTTCAGCCACGCCGCGAGGGAGCTCGCGAGCGCGAGTCCGGCGTGCGCGAGGGGGCCGATGAGCAGGACGTTGAACACGACGTTCGCGACCATCGCGACCACCGCGATGCGGACCGGGATGCGCATCTCCTGGCGGGCGTGGAATCCGGCCGCGAGCACCTTGACCGCCACGAACGCCACGAGACCCGAGGCATAGGCGGAGAGGCTGAGCGCGGACATCCGGACCGCGTGCGCTCCGAATTCACCGTACTGGAATACGGTGGAGATCATCGGTACGGCGAGGAGTCCGAGCCCCAGGGCGGCGGGAACCGCGATGACCAGGACGAGCCGCAGGGCCCAGTCGAGGGTGGCGTGGAAGCCGCCCGTGTCGTTCTCCGCGTGTCGGGCCGCGAGGCTCGGGAGCGCGACGGTGGCGAGCGCGATCCCGAACACCCCGAGCGGGAACTCCATGAGCCGGTCGGAGTAATAGAGCCACGAGATGCTGCCGGTGGCGAGATACGATGCGAACTGCGTGTCGACGAGGAGATTCACCTGGGCGACGGAAACGCCCAGCACCGCGGGCACGATGAGCCGAACGATACGGCGCACCCCTTCGTGGGCGCGACGCAGCCGCGGCCGGACGAGCATCCCGATGCGCCACAGGAAGGGCAACTGGAACGCGAGCTGTGCCGCGCCGCCGGCGAGGACCCCCCACGCGAGCGCGGTAACGGGTTCGTCGAACCGCGGCGCGAGGCCGATCGCGGCCGCGATGAGCGAGAGGTTGAGCAGGCTCGGGGTGATCGCGGGAATCCCGAAACGGCCCCAGGTGTTGAGGATCCCGCCGGCGAAGGCGGTCAGCGAAATGAACAGAAGGTACGGAAACGTGAGCCGCAGCAGCGAAGCCGTGAGGGCGGCCTGATCGGGATCCGCGGCGAAGCCGGAGGCGAAGACATGGACGAGCACGGGGGCGGCGAGAATCCCCGCCGCGGTCACCGCGAGCAGCACGGCGCCCAGCGTCCCTGCCACGTGGCTGACGAGCTCCCGGAGCTCTTCCTCGCTTCGCGAGACGCGGTATTCGCCGAGCACCGGTACGAACGCGTGCGAGAACGCCCCCTCCCCGAACAGGCGGCGAAAGAAGTTCGGGATGCGAAAGGCGACGAAGAACGTGTCCGCGCTCGCGCCGGCTCCGAACACGGATGCGATGACGACGTCGCGCACGAGACCGAGCACCCGGGACACCAGGGTGCCGGCTCCGGTCGAGAGGACCGATCGGAGCATCGTCGATGCGGTCACCGTTTGCCGCTCGCCGGCCCGGGCGGTTGATTGCTCCGCGCCGGACGCGCGATAATCACGGGTTGAACGCGGATTCGACAGGGGTATTCCAACGCCGTGGCCAATTCAGCACAAGCGAGGAAGCGCGGGCGCCAGAACGAGGCGCGGCGGGAGCGCAACCAGTCCGATCGATCCCGGCTCCGGACGTCCATCAAGAAGGTGGTGCGCGCGATTCGGGCCGGAGACCCCGAGGCGGCCGCGGCGGCGTACCGTGACGCGGTTCCCACCATCGACCGGGCGGCCGGCCGGGGCCTCATTCACCGGAACAAGGCGGCCCGGCACAAGAAGCGGCTGAACGCTGGCGTGCGCGCCATCGCGTGAGCGCCCTCATCCGGCACCGACCAGCACCAGGTTGTCGCGATGGATGAGCTCCGGCTCGTGGGCATAGCCTAGCCGTTCGGTGATCGAACCACTCGGCCGGCCCATGATGGAGCGCGATTCGTCCGCTCCGTAGTTCACCAGCCCGCGCGCCACCTCGTGCCCTTCGCGGTCCACGCAGGATACGATCTCCCCGCGCGCGAACCGGCCTTCGACCCCCGTCACTCCGACCGGCAGCAGGCTGCGGCCCGATTCGCGCAGCACCCGGACCGCCCCGTCGTCGATCACCAGGCATCCCGAGACCTGGATCTGCCCGGCGAGCCAGCGTTTGCGGGCCGCGAGCGGTGCGGTGTCCGGGTCGAGCCGGGTGCCCAGCGCCTCTCCCGCGGCGAGGCGGGCGAGCACCCCGGGTTCATGGCCGGACGCGATCAGGGTGGCGGTCCCGGAGCGGGCGGCCAGGCGGGCGGCAGCAAGCTTGGTGACCATGCCCCCCCGCCCCCAGGTGCCGCCCGGCCCCGCCATCCGGTCGAGGGCCGGATCGCTGGCGTCGGCCCGCCGTACCGCCTCCGCCTCGGGATGGACCGCGGGGTCCGCGGTGTGGAGGCCGTTCCGATCGGTGAGGAGGTGCAGCTCGTCGGCTTCCATCAGGTTCGCCACGAGCCCGGCCAGGGTGTCGTTGTCCCCGAGCCGGATCTCGTCGGTCGCGACGCTGTCGTTCTCGTTCACGATGGGCACCACCCCGAGATCGAGCAGGGTGCGAAGACTCGTCCGGGCGTTGATATAGCGGCCGCGGTGCGAGAAGTCGTCGTGGGTGAACAGCAGTTGCGCGGCGTGGAGATCGTGGGGGCGAAACCCGCTTTCCCACGCGCGGGCGAGGCCCATCTGCCCCATCGCGGCCGCCGCTTGCAGCTCGTGCAGGGCACTCGGGCGGCGTCCCCATCCGAGCCGGCGCATTCCCTCCACGATCGCTCCGGAGGATACGAGGACCACCCGGTGTCCGCGTTCGATGTTCTCCGCGATCTGGGACGCCCAGCCGTCGATCGCGCCCGTGTCGAGCCCCTTGCCGTCGTTGGTGATGAGGGAGCTCCCGATCTTCACCACGATGCGGGTCACGGCGTTGCCTCCGCCGGAAGGTGTTCGAGCCAGGTCATGGCCGCTCCGCACAGTTCCCGGCACCCTTCCCCCTCGAGCGCCCGCACCGGGTACACGGGCTCCCCGAACTCCGAGACGAACGATTCGCGAATCGCCGCGTGCTCGGACGGGGGTACGAGATCCATCTTGTTGAGAACGAGCCACCGTTCGCGGCTCGCGAGCTCGGGACGGTAGCGGCGCAGCTCGTCCACGACGGTGCGGGTGTCGGCCAGGGCCGCCTGCACCCCGACGGCGGCATCCACGACGTGCAGGAGCAGGCGGGTGCGCATGAGGTGACGCAGGAACGCGAGGCCCAGACCGGCTCCTTCCGCCGCACCCTCGATGATGCCCGGGATGTCGGCGAGAACGAAGCTTCGCAACGGGTCCACGAGGACCACGCCGAGATGGGGATGCAGGGTGGTGAAGGGATAGTCGGCCACTCGCGGCCGGGCCGCGGACACGGCACGAAGAAACGTGGATTTTCCGGCGTTCGGCTGACCCAGCAGCCCCACGTGGGCGAGCAGCACGAGCTCCATGCGAAGCTCCCGCGACTCGCCGGCGGTCCCCGGGGTGGACCGGCGGGGCGCCCGGTTGGTGCTCGACTTGAAGCGGGCGTTGCCGGCGCCGTGGCGCCCTCCTTGAGCCACCTCGAGACGCTCGCCCGCGGCCAGCAGCTCGCCGATTCGTTCGCCGGTCTCGGTCGCGAATGCCGCGGTGCCGACCGGGACGCTCAGGACGAGATCCGCTCCGCTCGCCCCGCGGCAGTTGCGCCCGCGTCCGTTCTCGCCCCTCTCCGCCCGAAAACGCCGCTGGTGCCGGAAGTCCACCAGCGTGTTGAGCCCGGAGTCGGCCTCGAGCAGCACGCTTCCGCCGTCACCGCCGTCGCCACCGTCGGGACCGCCCCGCGGCACGAACTTCTCGCGTCGGAAGCTCGTGCAGCCGCCTCCGCCGTCACCGGCCTCAACGCGGATGATCACCTCATCGACGAACTTCATGGGATCGGGCTGCGGAACCCGAAGAGGAATGCGAGGGCGTCCCTTTCCGACCCGCAGCGGTGCGGGCGGCCTTCCGGGGACGAGCCTCTCAGGCCGGTCTTACGCTCACGTACCGGCGATTGCTCGGGCCGCCCGCGTGAAACACCACCTGCCCGTCGGACGTGGCGAACAGGGTGTGGTCCCGTCCGCATCCCACGTTCTCGCCGGGATGGAAGTGCGTGCCCCGTTGCCGCACGATGATGTTTCCCGCTCTCACCCGCTCGCCGCCGAAGCGTTTGACGCCGAGGCGCTTGGAATGGGAATCGCGGCCGTTCCGGCTGCTGCCACCGGCTTTCTTGTGCGCCATCTGGAGAACCTCCTCGCTCGGGTGCTCAGCCCGCCGCGATGTCCGTGATCCGGATCTCGGTATAGGCCTGGCGATGGCCCTGCTTGCGCATGAATCCCTTGCGCCGCTTGAACTTGATCACGGTGATCTTTCGGCCCCGTCCGTGTCCCAGGACCGTGGCCGAGACCTTGCCGCCGGCGACGCAGGGGGTGCCGACGACCGCCTCTTCACCGTCCCCGAGGAAGATCACCCGGTCGAACTCGACCTGCTCACCCTCCTCCGCCACGAGCCGCTCCACGCGTATGCGACTTCCCGGCTCCACGCGGTACTGCTTGCCGCCGGACTCGATGACCGCGTGCATTCGAAACCTCCCGTCCACTCGATTCCAGGGCGCGAACCGGAAAAACGAAGGCGGGAAATGACCCCGCCCGGAAACCGGTATTCTACGCAGGAACGACAGGAGGCTCAACGTGACGACGAATTCCCTTCCCGCGTGGAGCCCGAAGGGGCCGGGCGGGGTCTCGTCCGCCCCGGACCCGCGGCCGACACTGGACACTCTCGCATCCATCCGCCGCCCCGTCGAGGCGGATCTCGCCGTGGTCGACGCCCGGATCATCGAAAACCTCGACTCGAAGGTCCCGCTCATCCGGGAGACCGGAGAGTACCTGATCTCCCAGGGGGGGAAGCGTCTTCGCCCGCTTCTCGCTCTCCTCGCCGCCCGGGCGTTCGGCTACGAGGGAAGGACCCATATCGACGCCGCGGTCATCATCGAGTTCATCCATTCCGCAACCCTGTTGCACGACGATGTCGTGGATCGATCCACGATGCGCCGCGGGAGCGAGACCGCCAATTCGATCTGGGGCGACGAGGTCAGCGTGCTCGTCGGCGACTTCCTGTTCTCGCGCGCGTTTCAGCTCATGGTCGAGGTGGGGAGCCTGCCCATCATGCGGATCATGGCGGACACGACCAACATCATCGCCGAGGGCGAGGTGATGCAGCTCGCCAATCGTCACGATCCCGATACCACCGAGGAGCGCTATCTCGAAGTCGCCGGATGCAAGACCGGCAAGCTGTTCGAGGCGGCGGCCAGGGTGGGTACGGTGCTCGCGGGCCGGGGCGAAGCGGACGAACGTCGCATGGCGGACTTCGGCGCCAGCCTCGGCACCGCCTACCAGCTCGTGGACGACGTGCTCGACTATCGCGGCACGGCAGCCGCCATCGGAAAGAACATCGGCGACGACCTCGCGGACGGACAGCCCACCCTCCCCCTGATCCATGCGATGCGCACCGGGACCGAGGACACCGCGCAAACCGTGCGGGACGCGATCCGGACCGGCGACGTGGAACGGCTCCCGGAACTCATCGACGCCGTTGAGTCGGCAGGGGGCATCGAATACACTGTCGCCTCCGCTCGCGACTACGTGCAGCGCGCGCGCGAGGTTCTCCGGAACGTTCCCGACAACCGGTTCCGCGAGGCCCTTGCGTCCTTCGCCGAGTTCGTAATCGAACGCACGTATTGAACCGCTCGGGGTGTAGCTCAGCCTGGTAGAGCACCACGTTCGGGACGTGGGGGTCGTAGGTTCAAATCCTGTCACCCCGACCAATTCGTGCCCCGGCGCTCGGCGGCCCTTGGCCCGGACGATGGTGACGCGTCAAGGATTCCAGCCGGCGACCAGCTCCGAGGCGGCGCCCGGCTCGAAGGTCAGCGAGTCGCCGTCCCGGCCGATTCGGACCGTCTCTCGGTCCGCGATCTCCCCGGCGAGGATTCGCCGCGCCAGCGGATTCTCCACCTCGACCCGGAACGCCCGCTTGAGGGGTCGCGCTCCGTAGGCGGGGTCGAATCCGGCTTCGGCGATCCGGCCGAGAGCCGCTTGCGTGACGGAGAGCCCGATCCCGCGCTCGGCGAGCCGCGCGCGCAGCCGATCAATCTCGATGTCCACGATGGCCCGCACCTGCTCGCGCCCGAGCCGGCGGAACACCACCATCTCGTCGATGCGATTGACGAACTCGGGGCGGAAATACCCCCGCACGACGTCGAGGACCCCGGCCCGGACATCCTGCCCCGCGTCCTCCGCGCCCTGGATGATCTCGGTGCCGAGGTTCGAGGTCATCACCACCACCGTATTGCGGAAGTCCACCGTGCGTCCGTGACCGTCGGTCAACCGGCCGTCGTCGAGAACCTGCAGCAGCAGGTTGAACACGCTGTGGTGCGCCTTCTCGATCTCGTCCAGCAGGATGACCGCGTACGGGCGGCGACGCACGGTCTCCGTGAGATGGCCGCCTTCCTCGTAGCCCACGTAGCCCGGAGGCGCGCCGATGAGCCGCGCGACCGAGTGGCTCTCCATGAACTCCGACATGTCGACCCGCACCAGCGCCTCTTCGGTGTCGAACAGGAACTCGGCAAGCGCCTTGCAGAGCTCCGTCTTGCCGACTCCGGTGGGACCGAGAAAGAGGAACGAGCCGTTGGGGCGATCGATATCGGAAAGGCCGGCGCGCGACCGGCGGACGGTATCCGAAACGGCTCGAATCGCGTCTTCCTGACCGACCACCCGGGACGCGAGGGCGGACTCCATGTGCAGCAGCCGCTCGCGCTCTCCTTCGACGAGCCGCGTGACCGGGACCCCGGTCCATTTCGAGACGACCTCGGCCACCTCGTCCTCGGTCACCGCGTTGCGCAGGAGCTTCGTGTCCACCGACTTCTCGCCCTCCGCGAGCCGCTTCTCCAACTCCGGGATCCGCCCGTACTGGATTTCCGCCATGCGGGCGAGGTCCCCGGCCCGCCGGGCCGTCTCGAACTCCAGCCGCGCCTGCTCGAGCGACTCCTTGGCGCTCTGCGAGCCGTGCAGCAAGGCTTTCTCCGTACGCCAGACCTCTTCAAGGTCGGCGTACTCGCGCTCCAGTTCCGCGATCGACTTCTCGATCCGGCCGAGGCGTTCGCCGGAAGCCTGATCGCTCTCCTTCGCGAGCGCCTCGCGCTCGATCTTGAGCTGGATGAGCCGGCGGCCCCGCCGGTCCATCTCCTCCGGCATCGAATCGATCTCCATGCGGATGCGGCTCGCCGCCTCGTCGATGAGGTCGATCGCCTTGTCGGGAAGCTGCCGTCCGGTGATGTACCGGTGCGAGAGCGTTGCGGCCGCGACGAGAGCCGGATCGGTGATGTCCACCCCGTGGTGGACCTCGTAGCGCTCCTTCAGGCCGCGCAGGATGGCCACCGTGTCCTCGACCCCCGGCTCCTCCACGAGCACGGTCTGGAAGCGCCGTTCGAGGGCTGCATCCTTCTCCACGTGCACGCGGTACTCGTCCAGGGTGGTGGCCCCGATGCAGTGCAGCTCGCCGCGCGCAAGCGAGGGCTTGAGCATGTTGCCGGCATCCATCGAGCCCTCTGCCCGTCCGGCCCCGACCATGGTGTGAAGCTCGTCGATGAACAGCACGACCTGGCCCTGCTGCTTCGCGAGATCGTTCAGCAGCGCCTTCATGCGTTCCTCGAACTCGCCGCGGAACTTCGTGCCCGCGATCATCGACCCCATGTCGAGCGACAGGACGCGGCGGCCCTTCAGCCCCTCGGGCACCTCGCCATCCACGATGCGCTGAGCGAGCCCCTCGACGATCGCGGTCTTGCCGACCCCGGGCTCGCCGATGAGGACGGGATTGTTCTTGGTCCGGCGCTGGAGCACCTGGATGGTGCGCCGGATCTCGTCGTCCCGTCCGATGACGGGGTCGAGCTTCCCCTGCTCGGCCCGCGCGGTGAGATCGATGGTGAACTTGTCGAGGGCCTGGCGATGTTCCTCCGCGTCGGGGTCGTCCACCGCCTGCCCCCCGCGGACCGCCTCGATCGCCTGCGCGACGGCCTCTTCGCGCGCACCGCATTCGGCGAGGAGCCTGCCGACCGGGCCGGGGTCGCGAACCGCGGCGAGCACGACCAGCTCGCTCGATATGTAGCGGTCCGCGCGCTCCTGGGCCAACTTGTCCGCCACGTTGAGCAGGCGCGCGAGGTCGCGGCTGACGTGTACGTCGCCGGCGGTTCCGGTGACGGGCGCAATCCGTTCGATCAGAACCCCCAGTCGGCTCCGGAGCTGATTGACGTTGACGTCCGTCTGACCGAGCAGAGGGCGAACGCTGCCGTCGCGTTGATCGAGCAACGCGACGAGAAGGTGGGCGGGTTCGATGAACTGGTGATCGCGGCCCACCGCAAGGCTCCGGGCGTCGGCGAAGGCGAGCTGGAGCCGCGTCGTCAGCTTTTCCGGTGACATCGATTTCTCCGTTCGATTCCATCCTCGAGGAGGAAGGATGGGAGTGAAATGCGGCCTCGGCGGAACACTTTCAACCGCGGCCCGCGTGCTACGATCTTCAGGGTATTTCCATCACCTGGAGCGAGATGGCGGTCCTCGTAACCGGGGCGGCGGGATTCATCGGAGCGGAGGTTTGCCGCCGGCTCGCCGTACGCGGTGATTCGGTAACGGGCATCGACAATCTCGACGACTACTACGACGTCGGGCTCAAGCGGGCCCGACTCGCCCGGCTCGGCAGCCTTCCCGGCTTCACCTTCGAGAAGCTCGACATATCCGATCGGGATTCCATGCACGCGTTGTTCGGGCGGACGCGCCCGCGCCGGGTCGTCCATCTCGCGGCCCAGGCGGGGGTCCGTCATTCGATCCGGGATCCCCACTCCTACGCGGACGCCAACCTCGTCGGGTTCCTCAACGTGCTCGAAGGATGCCGGCACGGCGGCGCGGAGCACCTGGTGTTCGCGTCGACCAGCGCCGTGTACGGAGCGAACCGCAAGCTTCCGTTCTCCGTCCACGACAGCGCCGAGCACCCCCTGTCCCTGTACGCGGCGTCGAAGAAGGCGAACGAGATGATGGCCCACGCCTATAGCCACCTGTACGCCCTGCCGGCGACGGGACTTCGCTTCTTCACCGTGTACGGCCCCTGGGGACGGCCGGACATGGCGCTCTTCCGGTTCACCCGCGCCATACTTGCCGGAGAGCCCATCGACGTCTACAACCACGGCCGCCACCGCCGCGACTTCACCTACATCGACGACATCGCCGAGGGCGTGATTCGGACCCTCGACCGTCCGCCGGATCCCGATCCGCAATGGGATGCGGCGGCCCCCGACCCGGCGACGAGCCATGCCCCCTATCGCCTGCTCAATATCGGCAACCACGCCGCCATTGAGCTCGAACGCTACATCGAAACGATCGAGCGATGCCTCGGCCGCTCGGCGGTCCGCAATCTTCTGCCCCTCCAGCCGGGGGACGTCCCCGACACCTCGGCCGACATCGACGACCTCACGGCGCTGATCGGGTACCGCCCGCGCACTTCCATCGAAGTAGGCGTGCCGCGATTCGTGAAGTGGTATCGCGAGTTCTACGGCGTATGAGCAGCGAACCGCCGGCCGCGCCCGGCCTGGCTCACGGGCGCCGGATCGCGGTCGTCGGTCTCGGATACGTCGGGCTTCCGGTCGCCGCCGCGTTCGCCGGAACGGCCCCGGTAATCGCCTTCGACCGCGATCCGGACCGGATCGAGGAGCTGCGCCGCGGGGTCGACCGCAACACCACCGTCGAGCCGGCGCGCATCGCCGGGCCGCGCCTGGAATTCACCGGTGACGCGCGCGACCTCGGCCGGGCCGACTTCTTCATCATCGCCGTCCCCACTCCCGTCGACGACGCGAAACGCCCGGACCTTCGGGCCCTGGAAGCGGCGTCCCGGACGGTCGGCAGCCGGATCAGGCCGGGGGCGATCGTGGTCTACGAGTCGACCGTCTATCCGGGCGCAACGGAGAACGTGTGCATTCCGATCCTCGAGGAATCGTCCGGGCTTCGGGGAGGCCGCGACTTCTTCGTCGGGTACTCGCCGGAACGAATCAACCCCGGAGACGAGGCGCACGACTTCGCCAGGGTCGTGAAGGTGGTCTCGGCGGCGGATCCCCGCACGCTGGAGACCGTCGCACGGGTCTACGAGTCGGTCGTCGAGGCCGGGGTCCACCGGGCGCCGTCGATCCGGGTCGCGGAAGCGGCCAAGGTGATCGAGAACACCCAGCGGGACATCAACATCGCGCTCATGAACGAGGTCGCGATGATCTTCGAACGCCTGGGGGTGGATACCGGGGACGTGCTCGCGGCCGCCGAGACCAAGTGGAACTTCCTGCCGTTCCGGCCGGGCCTGGTGGGGGGGCACTGCATCGGGGTCGATCCCTACTACCTCACCCACGAGGCCCTGCGGGCCGGTCACCACCCCGAGGTCATTCTCTCCGGACGCCGGATCAACGACGAGATCGGGTCGTTCGTCGCCTCGACCGTGGTGCGGCTGCTCATCCAGGCGGGCGCGGCCGTGAAGGGCGCCGTCGTGACGGTGCTCGGGGCGGCGTTCAAGGAGAACGTCTCCGACGTGCGCAATTCCGGAGTGGCGCGCATCGTCGAGGAATTCCGGCGCTACGACATGGATGTGCAGGTCCACGATCCGTTCGTGGACCCCGGATCCGCGCGCGCGGAACTCGGTATCGGGCTCACCCGCCGGGAAGACCTCCGCCCCGCCCGTGCGGTCGTGCTGGCCGTGGCCCACGACCCATGGCGGCGGGACGATGCCTGGGACCTGGTCGGCTCTCTTCTCGAGGGAGGCGGCGGGGTCGTCGCGGACGTGCCGCGGATACTCGCCCGCGACCGGGTGCCGCCCGGAGTCCGCCTCTGGCGGCTCTGACCCGCATTCTCTCCGGCATTGGCGGGAAGCGTCCCGGGAGACACCGGCCGGCGGTCCCGGCGCGGCCGGTTAGCCCGCAGTTTTCACCGATCTCCGTCGCGAGGGCGCCGGCGAAGCTGCGAAGCAGAACGCCGCGGTAGCGGGACGAACGGACGGAAAGAGCGCTTACGCGCTGGCGAAGACGTAGTCGACACTAGCCCAACTTTACCTTTGCGAGCTGTGATTGGCCGGGATTTGCCGCGGATTGGGCGGTTTTTGGAGCGTAAGTGATTGATTGATGGTGGAGGGGCTGATGTAGTGCCATAAAATATTCTGTATGTATTGCATCGGGGCGCCCCACGCGCTACCGTACCGCGATGTTCATCCGCCGCACCCAAACCCGCAGCACCGACACCGGCGAGGCGTACTTCACCCATCGCCTCGTTCGCTCCGAGCGAGTCGGCTCCAAGGTACGCCAACGCACCTTGCTCAATCTGGGACGACACTTCGAGATCGCGCAACACCACTGGCCGGCCCTTTGCCGACGGATCGACGAGATCCTCACCGGCCAGCTCCAACTCGACCCCGATGGCCCCCCGGGGCTGGAAACCCACGCCCAGCGTATCGCCGCCCAACTGCTCGCGCGCGCCGACGCCCCCGACGATGGACCCGATATCCAACGAGTGGACGTCGATTCGCTCGAACTCGTGCGCCCACGCTCGGTCGGCGTGGAGCACGTCGGGTTGTGGGCGATGGACCAGCTCGCACTTCGCACCAGGCTCCCGGAGCTGGGGCTGTCCGGGTCGCTGTGCGCGGCGGCCATCGGCTCGGTCATCGCCCGCATGGCTCGTCCGGGCTCGGAACGCGCGACGCGGCGCTGGCTCGGCGAACGAAGCGCTCTTGGCGAGTTGCTGGAGGTGGATTTCCAGACCATGGGGCCGATGCAGCTGTATCGCGCCTCGGACGCGCTCATGGCACACCGCGAGGCCATCGAACGCCACCTGTTCGACCGCGCGATGGGGCTGTTCGACCTGCACCCCACGGTCACGCTGTATGACCTGACCAACACCTTCTTCGAGGGCGAGGCGGCGCGTCAGCCCAACGCCCAGCGCGGGCACTCCAAGGACAAACGCACCGATTGCCCCCTGCTCACCTTGGCGCTGGTGCTCGATTCGAGCGGCTTCGTGCGTCGCTCCAAGGTGTTCGCCGGCAACGTGCGAGAACACCACACGGTGGCCGAAATGCTCGAAGCGCTCAACGCCCCGCGCGAGGCGCTCGTGGTGATGGACCGCGGAATCGCCACCGAGGACCGCGTGCAGTGGCTGCGCAACCACGGCTATCGGTACCTGGTGGTCAGCCGCGAACGCATCCGCCAGTTCGACCCCGACGCGGCGCAGCGCATCGAGACCGCCCAGCGCCAAGGCGTGCACCTGCACAAGGTCGTGTCCGAAGACGGCCAAGAGGCGCGCCTGTACTGCTTCTCCGAGGAACGCGCCGCCAAGGAACGCGGCATCGTCGAGCGCTTCGCCCGGCGCTTCGAGACCGCCCTGACCGCACTGTCCGACGGATTGTCCCGACCGCGCACCCGCAAACGCGTCGACCAGGTCTGGGAACGTATCGGTCGGCTCAAGGCGAAAAACCAACGCGTCGCCCAGCACTACGACATCGAACTCGACACCGACCCCAGCGCCGAGCGCGCCACCGCGGTGCGCTTCACCCGCCGCCCGGTCGAAGGCTCGATGATGACCCATCCGGGGGTGTATTGCCTGCGCAGCAATCAAACCGATTGGGACGAGGAAACCCTGTGGCGAACCTATGTCACCCTCACCGACCTCGAGGCCGTCTTCTGCTCACTGAAATCGGAACTCGGACTGCGACCCATCTTCCACCACAAGCCCATCCGCGCCGAAGGACATCTGTTCATCACCGTCATCGCCTACCAGCTCGTACAGCTCATCCGACGACGCCTGCGCGAAGCCGGCGAGCACGCGAGCTGGAACACCATTCGACGGATCCTCGAAGGACAACAGCGCATCACCGCCACCTTCCGACGCGCCGATGGGCGCACCTTGCATGTACGCAAAGCCACCCGCGCCGAACCGCCCCAGCAGGCCATCTACGACGCCCTGGGCATCGACCCCGCACCCGGAGCGACCCGCAAGACCATCGTGTGAAATCACCATCGGGGTGAAAATGTAGTGCCACACGCCCGCTCTGAACATCGTAACTATATGAGTTGTAAGACTCGTGCCGGGGGGTAGGGTAAAGTTGGGCTAGCGCGTTCGCGCTGTCGAAGCGGCTTGAGGGAGTACGGCCCGCTACCGCGGCGACCTTGGGAGCGCGAAGCGATGGATCGGCGCCCGCAGCAGGAGATTGGTGAAATATGCGGGTCAGGGTTGCACCAACTGCTCCATCAGTCGCAGCCACCGTTCCGCGTACCAGAACAGCGCGAGACAGCCGGCCGTGGTGATCGCGATCGCGAGCACGCACGGCCAGGGCGCCTCCTCGATCACCGTTGCGCCCCCGACCTTCCGACCCCGCCTTGCGAAGGCGCGAACCGGGATCGGCAGGAGGTAGGCGACGGACAGCAGCGAGCTCAGCATGAGCACCGCGAGCAACGCGTGGCGTCCCGCTTCGATGGTCCCGAGGGCGAGATACCACTTGCTCCACATCCCGCCGAACAGGGGCAGCCCCACGATGCTCAGGCTCGCGATGAGAAAGGCCGTCATGGTGATCGGCATCGAGCGGCCGATACCGTCGAGCTCGCTCACCTCGGTGCGGTGGTGGGCGACCAGTATCGCCCCGGCGCAGAAGAACAGGGTGATCTTGGCGAACGCGTGCATCACGATGTGGAGCCCCGCCCCCACGATCCCCCATGCGCTCGCCAGCAGGGCGCCCATCACGATGTAGGAAAGCTGGCTGACCGTCGAGTACGCGAGCCGGGCCTTGAGGTTGTCGCGCCTCATCGCGACGAGGGAGCCGGCGATGACGGTCAGCGCCGCGACCGCGAGAAGCCAGTCGACGCCCGCTCCCACCGTGGCCAGATGGCCGGGGCCGAACACGTAGACGACCACCTTGAGCACCGCGAACACCCCTGCCTTGACCACCGCGACGGCGTGCAGCAGAGCGCTCACCGGGGTCGGAGCGACCATGGCGGCAGGGAGCCAGCGGTGGAACGGCATGACCGCCGCCTTGCCGATGCCGAACACGAAGAGCGCGAGCAGGCCGCCGGTCGCGGCCGGGCCGGCGTGTCCGGCCAGGATGCCCCCGGCACGAAAGCCGGTCTCCCCCGCGAGCACCCACACCCAGAGGATGGCGAAGAGCTGAAATGCGATCGAGGTTCCGAGGAGCACTCCGAGGTAGACACGGCCCGCCCGCCTTGCCTCGTCGGTTCCCGAATGGGTAACCAGGGGATAGGTGGAGAGGGTCAACGCCTCGTAGAACACGAACAACGTGAGGAGATTCGCCGCGAACGCGACCCCGATTGCGCTCGCGATGGCGATGGCGAAGCAGGCGTAGAAGCGGGTCTGATTCGATTCATCGTGCCCGCGCATGTACCCGATGGAATAGATCGTGGTCACGATCCAGAGAAAGCTCGCGACGAGGGCGAACATCATCCCGAGCGGCTCCACCTCGAAGGCGATCGGGATCTCGGGGATCACGGCCATCAGCACCGCGGACGGCCGCTCCCCTGCCTCCACCGCGGGAAGGAGGCGGAGGACCTCGAGAAAGAGCCATCCGGCGGTTGCCAGGCTCGCGGCCTCGCGGACATTGGGCCAGCGTCCGAGAGCGACGACGAGCGCCGCCCCCGCCAGGGGCAGCGCCACGCAGAAGATCAGTCCCGGCGTTTCCACTCACCCTCCGAGAAGAGAGGCCGCCGCCCGGTTGGCGACGTGGATCGGCAGGGACGCGTCGATGCCGAACCAGATGTTGGCTCCGGCGAGGCCCCACGCGGCGGCGACCATCGAGATCGGGGCTTCCCGGACGTCGGCGGTGGCGGGGGAAGGCGCCCGGAAGTACGCGGACTCGACCATCTTCCACACGTAGGCGACGGCAATGAGCGATGCGAGCAGCATCGCGGCCGCGGCCGGCCACCATCCGGCCTCCAGCGCGGCCACCACCAGGTACCACTTGCCGACGAAGCCGGCGGTCAGCGGCACCCCGATGAGACTCAGCCCCGCGACCACCAGCGCGGCGGCGGTCCACGGCATGCGCCGTCCGATCCCGGCGAGGTCCGCGATCCGGACCGAGCCGACGCGGTACGCGATACACCCGAGGCAGACGAAGAGCGCGGTCTTCATGAGCGCGTGGTTGAAGAGATGGATGAGGGCCGCGGCCATCCCCGCGGTCGAAAGAAGGCTCACTCCGAGGACGAGGTAACCGATCTGGGCGACGCTCGAGAAGCCGAGCAGGCGCTTCGCATCGTCCTGCCGGACGGCGGCGACGGACGCGGCGACGATTCCGGCGATGCCGGTGACGGCGAGCAGCAGGGGGACGGGTCCGCCGGCCACGAATTCGTGGCCGAACACCGTGAACAGGAACCTGAGCAGCAGGTACAGCGACACCTTCGTCGCGGTGCCGGCGAGGAACGCCGAGGCGGCCGACGGAGCGAAGGCATAGGCATTGGGCAGCCAGGTGTGGAGCGGATAGACCGCGCTCTTCACGGCGATGCCGACGACGAGGAAACCGAACGCGGTGGTGACCGTGCGATTGGGACCGAGGGCGGAGAGCCTTGCGGCGAGGTCCGCCATGTTGAGGGTTCCGGTCACCTGGTAGAGGAGCCCCACCCCGATCAGGAAGAACGTCGCCCCGACCGTACCGAGCACGAGATAGCGAAACGCCGCGACGAGCGCCTGGCGGCGGGCGCCGAGGCTGACCAGCACGTAGGAGGAGAGCGAGGAAATCTCGAGGAACACGAAGACGTTGAAGGCGTCGGCGGTCACCGCCATCCCGAGCAGTCCGGCGAGGCAGAGCAGCCACGCGGTGTAGAACAGATGGATGCGATCGGTCTCGATCTCCCGCTCCACGCTCCGGCGCGCGAACAGGAGCGCCGCCGCGCTGATCACGCTCACCACGAGCATCACCCACGCGTTCGTCTCGTCCACCCGGTACTCGATCCCCCACGGCGCCGCCCAGGAGCCGAGGAAATACGAGATCGGTCCGTGCGAAAGCGCTCCGCGCAGCAGGTTCCAGGCCCCCGCTACCGCGAAGAGGCTCGCCGCCATCGCCACCAGCCATGACACGCGGCTCCACCGCAGCAGCACGCACACGGGCGCCGCCACGAGCGGCACCACGACCTGGAGCGCGGGCAGATGGGCGGTGATCATGGGAGGTCGCGGAGATCGGAACGGTGGACGTCTTCGTCCTCGATGGTGGAGTACGCCCGGTTGATGCGCACGATCAACGCGAGTCCCACCGCGGTCGTCGCGACCCCGACCACGATGGCGGTCAGAATGAGCACGTGTGGCAGAGGATTCGAGTACCGGGTCCAGCCTTCGGCGAGGATCGGAGCGGTGCCGCCCGACACCTTTCCGACGGAGATGAAAAAGAGAAACACCGAGGTCTGAAAGATGTTGAGCCCGATGATCTTCTTCACGAGGTTGCCGCTCGCCGCCACCGTGTAGAGGCCCGCCATCATCAGCGCGATGACAATCCAGTAGTTGTAGTGGCCGAGAAACGTCTCCACCGTTGCGTCCTCCGACCGGTCAACCCGCGAAGCAGTAGAAGAGGCTGGTCATGACCGCGGCCACCGTCAGCCCCACCCCGATCTCGATCAGCAGGATCCCGAGGTGTTGTCCGGCCATGGAATCGGGAAGGAGCACGCCGTAGTCGAGATACGAGCCCCCGAGCAGCATTCCCGCCACTCCCACCCCGGCGTAGAGCAGCACCCCGGCGGCCGCGAGCCCCCGCACCAGATCCTGCGGCACGGCGCGGCGCAGCTTGTCGACTCCGAACACGAGCCCGTAGAGGATGAGCCCCGCCGCGAAGATGACCCCCGCCTGAAATCCGCCCCCGGGGCCGAAGTCGCCGTGGAACTGCACGTAGAGGGCGAACAGGAGGATGAGCGGGATCACCATCTTGGCGACGACGTGGAGGACATGGTGGTGCCGCATGACGATTAGTTCCCGCGACGGTTTCCGAGGAGCGCGAGGGCGCCGATCCCGGCCGTGAAGATGACGAACACCTCTCCGAGCGTGTCGTAGCCGCGGTAGCTGGCGAGCACGGAGGTGACCGCATTGGGGATCCCGATCTCCGATACCGTCCCCTCGAGATAGCGCGGCGCCACGTGGACGTGGGCCGGAGCGAGGGGATCGCCGAAGTGCGGCATGTCGAGCGTTCCCCACACGAGGGCCGCTCCGGTGGCAAGGACGACCGCGAGGCCGATGCCGCTCGGAGCGGTCGCCGCGGTCTGCTCGCGACCGGTGAGGGCGAGGGCCGCGAGCATGAGGATCGTGGAGATGCCCGCTCCGACCGCCGCCTCGGTGAACGCGACGTCGACCGCGTCGAGGATCACGAAGATCGAGGCCGTCAGCAGACTGTAGATACCGGCCAGCATCACTGCCGCGAAGAGGCTGCGAAGGTGTACGACCGCCCCCGCGGTCACCGCGAGGAGGGCGAACAGGACGGTGTTGATCAGGTATTCCATGGCGGGTCCGTCTCGCGCCGCGAACCGGGCGGGCGAGACTCCGTCGCGACGGGGCGCACGCCTGCGTGCAGGGCCGCCTTCGCCAGGGCATGGGTGGCGACCGGCCCGGTCAGGAGGAGGAACAGCAGCACGAGCGCGAGCTTGATCGTCGCGCTCCCGAGATCCACGAGGAACATGAAGCCGAGCGTGAACAGCCCCACCCCCAGGGTGTCGCCGACCCCGGCGGCGTGGAGCCGGGTGAAGAGATCGGGCAGCCGCACGAGGCCGAGCCCTCCCACGACGAGAAAGAACCCGCCGGCGATCACGAAGAGAGCGCTCAGAAGGTCGGCCGGGGCCACGTGATCTCGACTCCCGTGCCGGCGCTCCGGCTCCAATTCGGCCCCGATACGGCCTCGTTCCGCTTCGGGCGCTCCCACGGGCCTGCCCCTGCGAGCCGCTCTTCCGCAGGCCGGGAAAGACGCGGTGCGGTACCGCTCGGGTACCGGCGCTCGCAGCGAATGCGCGGCGGATTCACGGTCGCGAGGACTCTCAGCCGGATGACGGGCGGTCGCTCCGGCCCGCGTGGCCGAGATCTCCGTACTCGAAGAACTTGAGCACCGCCACGGTTCCGATGAAGCTGATGAGGCAATAGACGAGGGCGATGTCGAGGAATTCGGGCCGGCCGGAAAGGAAGCCCGCGGCCGCGATCAGGAGCACCGTGAGGGTCCCGAAGTGGTTGACGGCGAGGACTCGGTCGTAGATGGTGGGGCCTTTCAGGGCGCGGAACATGGTGAGGCACATCGCGGTGAGCACCGCCACGGCGCCCACCCCCGCGACGGCCATGCCGAAGGCGGTCACCGGGAGCGCTCCAGCCCGGAGACCCGCCGGTCCATCTCGCCGAGGGTCTCCAGGTCCGGAGAGAGCAGCGAGTGGACGTCGATCGCGTCGCCATGGAGGTCGATCGATACCGTGCCCGGGGTGAGGGTGATCGAGTTTGCGTAGACGACGTGTCCGAGCCGGGAGTGCTGGGTCGCGTCCACGCGAAAGACGGCGGGCCGGATCGGGAGCCGCGGGTCGACGAGGACCCGCGCCACCGCGAGGTTCGACTTCACGATCTCGATGCCGAGCCAGACCGTATAGCGAAGCCACGGTCCGGCGCGCAGGGCGAGCGGGACCGCTTCCCCGTCGATCCGGTCCATGCGAAGCGCAATGAAGAGCGCAAGGGCGCAGGAGCCTGCCCCGAGGGCCAGCAGGAGCGCCTCGTCGTGACCCGATAGCACCAGCCAGAGCACGATGAGGAGCGCTCCCAGGCGGATGGCGTGCTGCGTGTCGTTCAACGGTCCCTTGTCCTCGCCCGGGCCGGCGCTATCTTATTCCGAGGACGGTTGCAATGAAACGCGGCCTCCCCCCGCCCCACCGTGCCCGTGGCCGGCCGCTCGGGTCCGGCATCGCCGAGCCGCGCCGCCGGCGAACCCCGGGCGGCCTCAGGCGAGGCCGGGGGCGATACGGCGGGGCGCCCGGCTCAGGCGCTCGCACGCGCCGCCGGTAACGACCACCGTCTCCCCGAGGGTCATCGCGAGCCCCGCGTCGGCGTCGGCGACGATGATGTGCACGAAGAGCACCATGCCCGGTCGGATGGGGCGCGGGTTCCCGGCGAAGAACATCGGTCCGTCCATCCAGGTGGGCGCGAACGTCGCTCCGAGGCTGTATCCGCAGGCGTTCATGCGATGGGCGCGCAGATCCGCGGCGTCGAGCACCCGGGCGTGCGCGTCGAACACGTCGCCGAAGACCCGCCCCGGCCGGACCTTCTCGATGCACGCATCGAGCGCCTCGGAGCATGCGTGGTGCATGGCGTGGTGCTCCGGTCCCACCGGCCCGATGACGAAGGTTCGCATGAGGGCGCAGTGGTAGTGCCGCCAGGCGCCCGCGAATTCGAGGGTGAGCTGGTCTCGCGCTCCGAGCCGCCGCCGCCCCGAGAAGTACCGGCAAAGGAGCGCATCGCGCCCCGAGCCGATGATGAACTCGTTGCCCGGATAGTCGCCGCCGCCCCGGAACACCGCTCCCTGCATCGCGGCCAGGATGTCGCCCTCGAACGCGCCGGGTACCGCGAGGCGCTCGGCCTCGGCGAGCGCATCGTCGGCAAGCTCCGCGGCCCGGCGGACGTACTCGAGCTCGGCGGGGCTCTTGAGGAGACGAAGCTCCGAGACGAGCCCGGAGGCATCCTCGAGCCCGCAAAATCCGTCGAACGCGTCCTCGACGCGCCGCCAGTTCGCGGCGGTGAGGCCGTACGTGTCGAGCTCCACCCCGATCCGTTCTCCGGCCGCGCCGTGTCCGGCCGCCACCCGCCGCAGTTCTGCCGCCGGGTCGCTCCCCGCCTCGTCCACCCATATCCGGATGTCCTCGATCACCGACGTGTGGCGTGCCTGACGCAGGTCCGGGGCACGGGTGAGAAGGGTCATGTTCCCGTCCCGCCCGAGCCACAGGCACTGGAAGAAGCAGAAACCGAAGGTGTCGTAGCCGGTGAGGTAGAACATGCTCTCGGGCTTGAACACGAGCAGGCCGCAGAGACCGCGCGCGTCCATCGCCCGGCAGGCGGCGGCGCGGCGGGCCGCGAGCTCTTCATGGGAGAAGTGAACGGCCACGCCCCTTTCCGTCAACCGCTCCGGAGCTCGCAGAGCAGACGGTACACACCCACCTCTGCGCCCGCCGCACCGGCCGCCGCGGCCGCGCGGGCATCCTCCTCGCGGGCGAAGTGGGCGAGCACCGCCCCTTCGATGAACCGGTCCGGCGCCGCACGGAGCTTCGTTTCCGCCGTCCGTCCCGGGGACGGGAGCGTTTCGCGCCGCCACAGCTCCACCCGAAGGACCCGCCAGTCTTCGGCCCACGCACGGCCGAGTTCGTGCAGGGCGTCAACCTGGCCCGCGACCGCCGTCTCCTCCTCCCCACTCCGATCGACCCGGAGCGCCACTCCCCACGCCCCCCGGATCTCGCCCGTCTCCCAAGTGCGCCGGCAGATGGTCCGATTGGTATCGCGGAAGTGCCGCAACACCTCCGTGGTCCATGGTGTCGGGTCGTTCAACCGATCGACATACGGCTTCGAAACGAAGACCCCCGGATTGCGTCCCTCGTAGTAGGTGAGGAATCGGGGCGCCCCGGACACCGCCTCGTACCGGCGTCCCGCGACGAAGCCCGGCACCCCGACCCGCTCCGGCAGGTGCTCGCGGAAATACCATCGCTCGTACTCGTCCCCGATACCCGCCCCGACCTCGTGCCAGATGGCCAGTATCCCGTCGTTCGTCATGTCCGCCCTCCTGTTTCAGGCCCGAGCCGCCGCGCCTTTCACCATCGTCTACGATAGCGCCCCGCGCCGCACCGGTGCGAGATGCAGCCGATCCACCCCGTTCCTTGAGGAGAACATCCAATGCCCTCGGAGCAGTTCGAACGCGGAATCGAGATCCGCAAGGAAGTCCTCGGCGATGAGTACGTGGACCGCGCCATGGCCAATGTGGACGACTTCAACCGGGACTTCCAGACCCTGCTCAACGAGTACTGCTGGGGCGGGGTATGGGCCCGGGAAGGCCTGAGCCGCAAGCAGCGAAGCCTCAACAACCTCTGCATGCTCGCGGCCCTCGGGCGGAGCGAAGAATTCGCCCTCCATTTCCGCGGCGCGCTCCGCAACGGCTGCACGCTCGAGGAGCTGCGCGAGACCCTGCTCCAGATTGCCGTCTACTGCGGCATGCCGGCGGCCGTCGAATCGTTCCGCATCGCGCGCCGGGTCCTCGCCGAACCCACCGATCCCTGAGGACCGTGTCGTTGTACGAAGCGCTTCACGGGCGCATCGAACGCCTTGCCGGCGAAGGCGAGGTGCTCCGCGCCGGATTCATGGGCGTGGAGAAGGAGAGCCTGCGGGCGACTCCCCGCGGGGGGCTCGCGGCGACCCCCCATCCCCCCGCCCTCGGCTCGGCTCTCACCCATCCGTGGCTCACGACCGACTACTCCGAGGCGCTGCTCGAGTTCGTGACCCCGCCCTTCCGCGATCGGGCCGACGTCGCGAAGCACCTCGCAGACCTGCACCGCTTCGTCGTCCGCAACATCGGAGACGAGCTGCTCTGGGCGGCGAGCATGCCCTGCGAGATCCCGGGCGACGAGGCGATCCCCATCGCCCGCTACGGCAGCTCCAACTCGGGACGGCTCCGGCACCTGTACCGGGTCGGGCTCGCCCATCGCTACGGCCGGATGATGCAGGTGATCGCGGGCGTGCACTTCAACTACTCGCTCGCTCCCGGATTCTGGCCGATGCTGGCCGAGACCGGGGCGGCCCACGGCGAGCACCGGGGGTGGCACGGAACGGGACGCGCCATCGCCGACTCGCACTACTTCGGCCTCATCCGGAACCTGTTTCGCCACGGGTGGCTGCTGCTCTACCTCTTCGGCGCATCCCCCGCCCTGTCGCGCTCGTTCCTGCCCGCCGGGGCGCCGGAGCTCGAGGCGATGGGCGAGGACACCTGGTACGCGCCGTTCGGCACGTCGCTCCGGATGAGCGACATCGGGTACACGAACCGGATCCCGGGCGGCATCGGAATCCGCTACGACGATCTCTACCGCTACGCGGCGAGCCTGCACCGCGCCATCACCACCCCGCACCCTCCGTGGGAGGCGCTGGGGGTGCGGCGCGGCGGCGAGTACCGCCAGCTCAACGCGAATCTCCTCCAGATGGAGAACGAGTACTACAGCTCGGTACGTCCCAAGCAGCCGACCCGCCGCGGCGAGCGGCCGACCGAGGCGCTCCAGCGACGGGGGGTGCGGTACGTCGAGCTGCGCTCCATCGACCTCGACCCGTCCTCTCCCATCGGGCTCACCGGAGACCGGATGGCGTTCCTGGAGGTCTTCATGCTGTTCTGCCTGCTGTACGACAGCCCGCCCCTCGGGGTGGAGGAGCGGCGGACGATCGACGCGAACCAGAGGCAGGTCGCGGTCAGGGGGCGCGACCCGTCCGTCACCCTCGTGCGGGACGGGAACGAGGTGCCGCTGCGAAGCTGGGCGAACGAGATCCTCGACGAGCTGACCGCGGTGGCGGAGCTGATCCGGACCCCGGATGACGACCCGGCGGCCGCGGTCGCGGCGGCGCGCGCTTCGGTCGGGAGGCCGGAGGAGACACCGTCCGCCCGCGTGCTCCAGGAGATGGAAGCCCGCGGCGGCTCCTACTTCGAGTACGTCCTGGACGTATCACGCCGCCATGCCGAGACCCTGCGGCGCGAGACCCTGCCGGATACCGAGCGGCTCCGGTTCGAGGA
Organism: Gammaproteobacteria bacterium; assembly: GCA_965223775.1. Taxonomy (GTDB): domain Bacteria; phylum Pseudomonadota; class Gammaproteobacteria; order HK1; family HK1; genus JAJDXW01. Next base: position 3,071,791 of record OZ245021.1, read on the forward strand.
GGAGGCGGCGAGCTCGATCGCCCGCCAGGGCGCGCTCGAAGCGGGCGACACGGTGACCTTCGAGGAATATCTGGCCAGCTTCTTCGCCTGACGGGCCGCCCGCACCGTACCAACGGCGGTCCGCGCCGGGGCCTCCGGGGAGGGGCGTCCGGGGATCGCCGGCGAGCCCGTGTATCCTGATCGCTTGACCATCGGAGGAACGGAATGGAACCCCGAATCGTATACGTCAACTCGCCTTTCGATAACGGCGAAGCAGTCGAGGAGCTGGCCCCGTCCGGCTTCGCTCTGGTGCGGGCGCAGGCCCGGAGTCCGGCGTACCGGGAAGCGCTCGGCGAGGCGAGCTACCTCGTGGGCTTCGTCGACGGCCTCGTCGACGACGAGCTGTACCGCGCCGCTCCGAAGCTCAAGCTGATCCAGTTGCTGAGCGCCGGATACGACCGCGCCGACATCACGGCGGCGCAGCGGGCCGGGGTTCCGATCGCCAACAACGGCGGCGCCAACGCGGTCGCGGTGGCCGAGCATGCCCTGTTGTTGATGCTGGCGGTATGCCGGCGCCTGCCCCTGCAGCACGCCAACGTCGGCAGTGGGCGCTGGCGCGGCAACGAGACGCCGCGCGTGCACGAGCTGCGGGGACGCACCCTCGGCATCGTCGGTCTCGGCACCATCGGCAAGAAGACCGCGAGACTGGCCGGTGCGTTCGCAATGACGGTGCAGTACTACGACATCGCCCGGCTCACCGAGGATGCCGAGGACGCCCTCGGGGTGCGCTTCCGCCTGCTGGGGGAGCTGCTGCGCAGCTCCGACATCGTATCCCTGCACGTACCCCTCAACCCGACGACCCGCCACCTCATCGGCGCGCGGGAGATCGCGCTGCTGAAGCCCGCGGCGGTGCTCGTCAACACCAGCCGCGGCCCGGTGGTCGACGAAGCCGCCCTGACCGAGGCGCTGGGCGCAGGACGGATCGCGGGGGCCGGGCTCGACGTCTTCGACCAGGAGCCCCCGGAGGCGACCAATCCGCTGTTCTCGCTCGACAACGTCGTGCTGACCGCCCACCTCGCCGGCCCCACCGTGGAGAGCAGCACGGCGCGGCTTCGCAACGCCTTCGACAACGTGGAGCGCGTGGAGCGAGGCGAGCCGCCGTTCTGGATCATCCCGGAGATCGAGGATTCACCGGCCGCGGGCCCGGTCTGACGACCGGCCCGGGTGCACGTCGGAATCGCGAGGTCGACCGTTTCCCGCCGCGCGATGTGCCTGGTGGCGGGGGCATCCTGCCCTCGATTGCAACGGTGGGACGCCCTCGCCCCCCCAGGATTGCCACAAGTCCGACGTACGCCCGACCGGCCCGCGGGATTTGTGATCCGGCCCCCGGCGAAATACAATTCGCGCGGCCCGGCGGTGGCCGCGCGCGGTACTTTAGAGTTCGCGCGCAACCCAAGCAGCTCTCAGGGTGCCCAATCCATGCTCGACACGATTCTGGGGTTTGACGGAATTCTCGGTCTGACCGTCTGGGAAAAGACGCTCGCCGCCCTCCTCTCCGCCCACATCACCATCGTTTGCGTAACCGTGTACCTGCACCGGTACTCGGCGCATCGGGCCATCGATCTCCACCCCGCCCTCGCCCACCTGTTCCGCTTCTGGCTCTGGATCTCGACCGGGATGAACACCAAGGGGTGGACCGCCGTCCACCGCATGCACCATGCGCACACCGAGACCGAGGAAGATCCCCACAGTCCGGTCATGGTCGGTCTGCGGAAGGTCCTGTGGGAGGGCACGGAGCTCTACCGGGCCGCTCACACCGACGACGTGATGAGCCGGTACGGCCACGGCACTCCCGAGGACTGGATCGAACGCAACGTGTATTCCGCCCGCAACAACAACAGCATCGTCATCATGCTCGTCCTCGATCTCATCCTGTTCGGGCCGATCGGGCTGACCATCTGGGCGGTTCAGATGGCCTGGATCCCGTTCCTCGCGGCGGGCGTCGTCAATGGCGTGTGCCACCACACGGGGTATCGCAATTTCGAAACCCCCGACGCCTCGACGAACTTCGTGCCGTGGGGGATCCTCATCGGCGGCGAGGAGCTTCACAACAACCACCACACCTACCCGAGCTCCGCCAAGTTCTCCGTCAAGTGGTGGGAATTCGACATCGGCTGGGTCTGGATCAAGCTGTTTTCCTGGCTCGGACTCGCCCGCATCAAGCGCCTGCCGCCCGAGGTGCTCCGCATCGAGGGGAAGCACGAGATCGACCTCGACACGATCCGCGCGGTCATCAGCGACCGTTTCCGGGTCATGGCCCGATACCGCCGGATGGTGGTGGAACCCATCGCACGCACGGAACGCGACCGGGTGGAACCCAAGGCCCGGGAAATGCTCGACCGGGCAAAGTCCCTGCTCTGGCGGACCGATGCGCTCGACAACGACACCGAGCGCGAGCTCCGGCACCGGCTTCTGCATTGCAGCGACACCTTGCGCACGATCTACGAGAAACGGATCGAGCTGCAGAAGCTCTGGGAGATGCGGACCGCGAACGTCGAGGAGCTGGCGAGCGGACTGCGCGACTGGTGCCGCAAGGCCGAGGAAAGCGGAATCCAGGTCCTGCGCGAATTCTCCGAGCATCTTCGCACCTACGCCGCGAACCACCGTCCCAAAGCGGCCGGTGTCTGAGCATCCCGGCCCGCGAGCGGAGAAAGGCGCCGCACGTTCACGGCGAGCCGGGGCGACCGCGGCGCAGCGCCGCAAGGCCATGAGTTCACCACCCTGCCCTGCGAACCATGACGCCCGCCGGCCCGTCGCGGCGGGCGGCTGACACCCGGTCTGCGGCGCCGCGAAACGAAGGGGCCTCGAAGGAACGAGTCATGTCGAACCCCGGGATCACCGCGTTCGGTGCCTACATCCCCCGTCTTCGCCTCCAGCGTTCCGCGATCGTGCGGGCGAACGCTTGGGCGAACGGCGCGCTCGCCACGCACGGCCGGGGCGAGCGATCGATGTGCAACTGGGACGAGGACAGCGTCACCATGGCCGTCGAGGCGGCGCGGGACGCGCTGGCCGGGATCGATCGGAACGAAGTGAGCGCGGTGCACCTCGCGTCCACCACCCTGCCGTTCACCGATCGGCAGAACGCGGGGATCTGCGCCGAGGCGCTCAACCTCGGGTCCGAGATCGCCACCCTCGACGTCACTTCCTCGCTCCGGGCGGGAACCACCGGCCTCGTCAACGCCCTCGGAGCGGCCCGGGCCGGTGCGCCGGGTCAGGTCCTCTTCATCACATCGGAACATCGCCGCAGCCGCACCGGCACCCCCCAGGAGCTGCTGTACGGCGACGGAGCGGCGGCCATCACCCTCGGCCGCGAGGACGTCATCGCCCGGCTTGCCGGCCATCACTCGACATCGATCGACTTCGTCGATCACTACCGGGGCCAGCACGGCGAGTTCGACTACGACTGGGAAGAACGGTGGGTGCGCGACGAGGGCTACCTCAAGATCGTCCCCCCGGCGGTGGCGGCGGCGCTTCGAAGCTGCGGGCTCGAGCCCGGCGCCATCGATCGCTTCCTCCTGCCCTGCTCGCTCCGCCGGGTGCCCGAGATGGTTGCGAAGCGGGCGGGGGTCCGCCCTGAAGCGGTCGCGGACGGAATGCAGCAGGTCTGCGGCGACACCGGCGCCGCGCATGCGGTGCTGATGCTCTGCCGGGCGCTCGAGGAAGCGGAGCCGGGCGAACGGATTCTGGTCGCAGGGTTCGGCCAGGGCTGCGACGTGCTCGTGTTCGAGGTGACCGACGCAATCCGTGATCTCGCCCCGCGGGGCGGCGTCTCGGGCGCCCTCGCCCGCCGCGCCCCCGAAGAGAACTACGACCGCTTCCTCACCTTCAACGGGCTCGTGGACAAGGATTTCGGCAAGCGGGCCGAGGTCGACCGCCAGACCCCCCTCAGCACCCTGTACCGCAACCGCCGGATGCTGACCGGCTTCGTCGGGGGCAGGTGCGAGCGGTGCGGAACCGTGCAGTTCCCGAAGTCGCACTACTGCGTCAACCCGAACTGCGGCGCCCTCGACACCCAGGTGGACCACCCGATGGCCGACACTCCGGGAACCGTCAAGACCTGGACGGCCGATTCGCTCACGTTCTCCATCGACCCGCCGGCCTACTTCGGGATGGTGCAGTTCGAGGGCGGCGGGCGCCTGATGGTCGACTTCACCGACGTCGACCGGGAGACGTTCGACATCGGCGCCCGGGTAGGGATGCAGTTCCGGGTGCGCGAGTTCGATCCGGAACGCGGATTCAGGAAATACTTCTGGAAAGCGGTTCAATCCGCTTGAATTCAATCCAGTTCAATCATCGGAGACACAGCCATGGCCACCGGAATCAAGGACAAGGTCGCGATCCTCGGGATGGGGTGCTCCAAGTTCGGGGAGCGTTGGGACATGGAAGCGCAGGACCTGATGGTCGAGGCGTTCACCGAGTGCATCGCCGATGCCGGCATCGACAAGGATCGGATCGAGGCCGCCTGGCTCTCGACCGCGATCGAGTCGGTCAACGTCGGGCCGAGCGGGCTGCCCCTCGCGGTCGCGTTGCGGCTTCCCTACATTCCGGTGACCCGGGTCGAGAACTTCTGCGCGAGCGGTACCGAGGCGTTCCGGGGCGCGGTGTACGCGGTCGCCTCGGGCGCCTGCGACGTAGCCCTCGCGCTCGGCTGCGAGAAGCTCAAGGACACCGGTTACGGCGGCCTGCCCCAGCGTACCCGCGGGGTCACCAACGACATGTTCTGGCCGAACCTCTCCGCCCCCGGCATGTTCGCCCAGCTCGCGGCCGGATACCGCGGCGCGCACGGGGTGGACAAGGACGACCTCAAACGGGCGATGGCCCGGGTCTCCGTGAAGAGCCATGCGAACGGAGCGAAAAACCCCAAGGCGCACCTGCGGCGCGAGGTATCGGAGGAGCAGGTCCTGAACGCGCCCATGATCGCCGAACCGATCGGGCTCTTCGACTGCTGCGGGGTGAGCGACGGCGCCGCGTGCGCGATCGTGACCACCCCCGAAATCGCCCGCGAGCTCGGCAAGACCGAGTTCGTGAGCGTCAAGGCGATGCAGCTCTCCGTTTCCAACGGCGAGGAAGCGGGCCATTCGGGCTGGGACGGCTCCTACGTCAAGACCACGCGCATCGCGTCGAAGAAGGCCTACGAGGAAGCGGGGATCCGGAACCCGCGTGACGAGCTCGGCATGACCGAGGTGCACGACTGCTTCTCCATCACCGAGCTGGTGACCATGGAAGACCTCGGGCTCGCGGAAGAGGGTCGGGCCTGGCGCGACGTCCTCGACGGGGTCTTCGACGCGGACGGAGACGTGCCGTGCCAGATTGACGGCGGCCTCAAGTGCTTCGGGCACCCGATCGGAGCCTCGGGGCTGCGGATGCTCTACGAGATGTACCTGCAGCTCCTCGGGCGCGCCGGCGAGCGCCAGCTCGACGATCCGAAGCTCGGCCTCACCCACAACCTCGGCGGCTTCCCGCACATGAACGTGAGCAGCGTGTCGATCGTGGGGCGGTACGAAGGCTGACGGCCGAGCACGCCGGATTCCGCTGTTTGCGGGCGGCTCCGCATGGGCCGGGGCGAGCGCGGACAGTCGGAACCGGAAGACAAGGGCGGCGGTTCGCGGCGGACGGTCAGGAGGACGGCCGACAATTCGGATCGCGGAGCACGGGAGGGATATCCGGATAGTGGAACCGGAGGCGCCGCGTTGAGCGAGGTCGTGATGTACTCGAGCGGCTTGTGCCCCTATTGCCTGGCCGCGAAGCGGCTGCTCGCGGCCCGGGGCGTCTCGTTCGAGGAGATCGACGTGGACTTCCACCCGGAGCGCCGGGCGGAGATGACCGCACGCGCGGGCGGACGGCATACGGTTCCCCAGATATTCGTCGGCGAGCGCCATGTCGGCGGGTGCGACGAGCTGCACGCGCTCGAACGGGCCGGCGAGCTCGACGCCCTGATCGAGGGCGCCGCCCGGTGACCGCCGCGGAGCCCTTTCGCGCCGCCTGCATCCAGCTCACCTCCGACCGGAACCCGGAGAAGACGTTTCCGGCCGCCGCCGCCCTCGTCCGGGAAGCGGCCGCGGCGGGCGCCTCGCTCGTCATGACCCCCGAGGTGACCCCGATGCTCGAGCCGCGGGGTCGCCTCGTGCTCGAGAAGACCCGCCCGGAGGCCGCCGACGAGTGGCTTCCCCGGTACCGCTCCCTCGCGCGGGAGACGGGCATCTGGCTGCTCCTTGGATCGATGGCGGTCAAGATCGACGAGGGCCGGTGCGCGAACCGCTCCCTTCTCATCGACCCCGGCGGCGGCGTCGTCGCGCGCTACGACAAGATCCACATGTTCGACGTCGACCTCGAGGGGGGCGAGTCCTACCGGGAGTCGCGCCGCTACCGTCCGGGCGGGGAGGCGGTGGTGGCGGACACGCCGTGGGGCCGGATCGGCATGACGGTCTGCTACGACATGCGCTTCGCGTCCCTTTACCGGGACCTCGCCCAGGCCGGGGCGGACTACCTCACCGTGCCTTCCGCGTTCGCCCGCCCCACCGGCCGCGCCCATTGGCATGTGCTGCTCCGCGCCCGAGCCATCGAGACCGGCTGCTTCGTCTTCGCCCCCGCCCAGTGCGGCGAGCACGCGGAGGGCCGCAGGACCTACGGCCACTCCCTCATCGTCGACCCGTGGGGCGAGGTGCTGGCCGACGGCGGGGAAGAGCCAGGGGTGGTGGCCGCGGAAATCGATCCCGCGCGGGTGCAGGAGGCCCGCCGGATGGTGCCCTCCCTCGGACACGATCGCCCCTATACCCCGTCCGCCAAACACCGGGAACACGCCGCCGACTGAAGGGGGCCTCGGCGCGGCCCTTCCACCTCACCCTTTCGGGAGGACGGCTCGTCCTTCCTGAAGACATCCTTCGATCCCGATGAATCTCCCCGCGCAAATTGGGAGAGAACACTTGAGCGGGCGGCGCATCCGGTCACCGGACGAATCTCCCCGGAGGAGTGGGCCAAGCTTACATGGAACATCTTATAATCTATTGATTTTACTGATTACACACAAAGCCCGAATTGAGGCCACCGGTTTCCCGGGAGCACCGCCTTCGAGGGACCGTGGGCCTCCCGGGAGCGCCGCCTTCCAGCCCGCGGGCGGTCCATGCGGGCTGGAAGCCCTCGCTCCCAGGAGGCCCGCGACCCCTTACGTAACAAACTCAGGTTGGGACCACCGCATTCCTGGGATCGCGGGCATCCTTGCCCGCGTGGACCACGGCAGGCCTTCGGCCGCCCGCGGGCTGGAAGCCCGCGATCCCGGGAAACCGGCGCCCCCAACCTGAGTCTTGTACGCAATCAGGTTGAACTTTGGTTACACAAGAGAATGTCCCCATGTTCCTTACGTGACCGCGCGGTGGCCCGACACCGTGGGGATCAGACGTGAAGCTCGGGCGGCGCGACGTGGCGGCGGAACCCCACCCGCTCTCCGAGTCGCGCGAGCCACCCATCCACGTGCGGGGTACTCGGACCCGGCTGGGCAAAGACCTGCCACCGGCGGGCGGCCGCTCCGGCCGGGATGTCGCCCATCGAGAAGCGATCTCCGGCGACGTAGGCGTTGCGGGCAAGATGCGCGTCGAGCACTTCCAGCGCCGGCGCAATGTGTCGCCCCGCCTCTCGCTCCGCACCAGGCGTGCGCAAATCCTCGCGCAGCCGGCTGAGCTCCATCACCAACGTGTGCAGACGCGGTTCGAGGTGCTCGTTGGTCCACGACATCCACTGGACGGCGCGGGCCAGTGTCTCGGCACTGCCGTCGAGAAGGCTCCCGGAGCCGTACCTCGTCCCGAGGTAGGTGACAATCGCGTTCGACTCCCAGAGCACGAATCCCCCGTCCTCGATCACCGGTACCGTGCCGTTCGGGTTCATCGCCCGGTACCAGGGCTTCTCGACGCTCCCGTAGGGCTTCACGCCGGTCGAAACATGGCCGTCCGGACCCATCGTCCCGCTCGCGAGGGTCAGCTCGAACTCCACCTCGGCCTCGACGCAGGCCCAGAGCACGCGCTGCGTGCAGATCGAAGTCGGTCTTCCCCAGATCCTGATCATGCCCCTGCCCTGAATGCCCCCGGTCCCCCCCGCGAGGATATGTCCTCCGGGTCGCCATCGCACGCTCGGCCGCGAGCGACACTTCCTGTTTTCCATCCCTCCGACCGGCAGGGGATGTTCGGCATGGAGCCTGAACGCCTGACCAGGCACGGTTCTCGGAGTGGACGGATCCGCCCTGACCAACGGCACATGGTTGTTTCACGCTACCGGCGCCGTGGTCGATTCCGGGGTCGGGGCCGTCGATGCGAAGACCGCAATGGCCGTTCTTCGCTGAGCGGCGTTATGGGAGGATCGCGTCGAGATGGAAAGGCAAGGGGCGAGGTTCAGGAGACCCGTTCGACCCGGACCGGGTGGCCGGGCCGGACCGACGCGAGGTTGCGGACGTCGCCGAGCGCATCGGCCCAGACGTTGACCGGGGCGACGAGGCGGATCTCCTCTCCGCGTGACGCCGGAGTGGGGCCGAAGCCGATCGCGATGCTGGTCCCTTCCACCCAGAAGGCAATCTCGCCGGCCTCCACCACGTCGCGGGCGTCCGGCTCGAGAGATACGGCCACCGGGGCGGAGAAGTACACTTCGTCCCCCCAGGTGCGGGCCGCCGCCTCGAACGGCAGGGCCGCGAGCACCGCGTCGGCCGTCGGGGTATCCCGGCATTCGGCATCCAGGGTCACCTCGCCGAGAACGAAGCGAACCCGCGCCATCACTTGTCCCCGGTCGCCACCGGGCGGTCCGGATCGGACGACCACTCGCTCCATGAGCCGACGTAGAGCTTCGCCGCGGGGAGTCCCGCGTGGGCCAGCGCGAGCAGGTTGTGGCACGCGCTCACCCCGGAGCCGCAGTAGAACACCGTCTCTCCGGCCGGCACGCCGTCGAGCGTCCCCTCGAGGCGCTCGCGCACCGTGGCGGGGTCGAGAAACCGGCCTTCTTCCCCGAGGTTCAGCGCGAAGTGGTGGCTGCGCGCCCCCGGAATGTGCCCCGCGACCCGGTCGATCGGCTCCGTCTCGCCGCGGTAGCGGGCCGGCTCCCGGCTGTCCACGAGCCGCCGCGCCGCGCCCACCCGGTCGATGGTGACGAGCCACTCCCGCCGGGGCTCTCCCGCGAACGTTCGGACCGGGCGCGTCTCCTCGCCCCCGCGGGTCGCCCCGCCCGCCGCGATCCATGCCGGCCAGCCACCGTCGAGGACCGCCGCCTTGCGATGGCCCATGTAGTGCAGCATCCACCACAGGCGCCCCGCGATCGCCCCGCCCGCGTCATCGTAGGCGACGACCTGCGTGCTCGAATCGATTCCGAGCGCCCCGAACCGGGATCGCAGGGTGTCGGGGTCGGGCAGCGGGTGACGCCCCCGATCCGTGACCGGCTCGCTGCTCAGCACCCGGTCCGCGTGGGCGAAGACCGCCCCCGGCACGTGCGCTTCGCGGTACGCGCTCTCTCCATGGTCCGGGTCGGTGAGCCGATGGCGACAGTCCACGATCGCCCAGTCGGGATCTGCCAGGCGGTCCGCGACGGTCGATACGTCGACCAGCGCATCAGGCATCGGAAGCCATCTCCGGATCGGCCGCCTCGGCGGGAGCCGGGCGGCGGATCCCCATGGAGCGGCCGGCCTCGGGCGGGCGCGCAAGCGCGGCGTGCCCGGCATGCACCTCGGCCCACCGGGCCAGGATGTCGTCCGGGAACGGCGTCGAGCGGCGCTCCCGGGTGTCGATATGGAGGCTCAGAAGCTCGTTCGTCGCGGCGAGATAGCCCTCCTCGGCGTGATACATGCGGTGGAAGTAGTGGGCGCGCTTGTAGTCGTAGTCGAGGAGCTGGGTGGTGATCCGCAGCCGATCGCCCTCCAGCACCTCGCGCTGGTAGGTGACCTGGCACTCGAGGGTGAAGGTGGTGTATCCCCTCCCCGTCCGGTACGCCTCGTCGAGTCCGATGAAGTCGAAGAGCTCGTCGGTCGCGTGGTCGAAGACGAGCACGTAGTACGCGACGTTCATGTGCCCGTTCCAGTCGGTGTACTCCGGCCGCACGACCTCGCCATGCAGTTCCAGGGTTCCGTTGGTGTCCATGCCCGTATGATACAAGACCCCTGCGCCGAGGTCGGCCGGAGCCCCGCCGGGATCCGGGTTTGCGCGCCCCGACCGGCTGGCCGAGGGAGCCGTGTTCAACCCCCGCGGGGTGTAGAATTGCGCCTCATGCCGCGTCCACCACCCGAAGCGTCGCTGCTCGGCATCGAAGACTTGGCCGGACGCCGCGGAGACCGGCTCCTGTTCTCCGGGCTCTCGGCCGTGGCGGCGGCCGGCGAAGCGTTGCGGTTGAGCGGGCCGAACGGCTGCGGCAAGACGACGGCCCTTCGCATCGTGTGCGGGTTGCTGCGCCCCGAAGCCGGCTGCATCCGCTGGCGGGGCCGGATCGTGTCCGAGCCCCCGGCCGATTCCGGGTGGAGGCGCGAGATCGCCTTCGTCGGACACCATGAAGCGCTCAAGGACACCCTCACCCCGATCGAGAACCTTCGCTTCGCCCGTGCGTTGCGGGGCGCACGGACGCGGCGCCGCCCGGAAGAGGCGCTGGAGCGGGTGGGCCTTGCCCGGGAACGCGACACCCTCACCCGCGAGCTGTCGGCGGGCCAGCGGCGCCGCGCGGCGCTCGCAAGGCTTCTCCTCGACGATTCGGTTCTGTGGGTGCTCGACGAACCGGCCGCGGCCCTCGACCGGGATGGAGCGTCGCTCGTGGAATCCATGTGCTCGGAGCATGCGGCGGCCGGCGGCGCGATCGTGTTCACGAGTCACCAGGCTTTGCACCTTGGCGCCAGCCCGGTGCGGGAGCTTCCTCTTGGCCCTGGCTGAAGGCGCGGCCGGGGCGTTCGCCGCCGTCGTGCGCCGGGACGTCCGGGCCGCGCTCCGCCGGCCGGCCGAGGCGGCGACCCCGGTGGTCTTCTTCGTCGTGGTGGCGGCCGTCTTCCCGCTCGGATCCGGGGCGGGGCCGACCACCCTTGCCGCCGTCGCCCCCGGGGCGCTCTGGATCGCGGCCCTGCTGGCCGCCCTGCTCTCGCTGGACCGGCTCTTTCGCGAGGACCTCGAGGACGGATCGCTCGACCAGTTGCTGCTGAGCCCCCATCCGCCCGCCCTCCTCGCGGCGGGGCGAATCACCGCTCACTGGCTTCTGATCGGGCTTCCGTTGCTGGCCGCCTCCGCGCCCGTCGCGGTGCTGCTTGGCCTGCCGCCACGCTCCATTCCCACCCTGCTCGCCGCTCTTGCCCTCGGCACGCCTTCCTTGAGCCTTGCCGGGTCGATTGGCGCCGCCCTCACCGCCGGAGTCCGGGGGCGGAGCCTTCTCCTCCCCCTCATCGCCCTCCCCCTCCTCGTGCCGGTACTCATCTTCGGAACCCTCGCGGTGCGGGCGGCCGCGATCGGGGTCACCGCGGCGGGACCGCTCTACTTCCTCGCCGCGCTGCTCGCGCTTGCCCTGACCCTCGCGCCCTTCGCGACGGGGGCCGCGCTCGCGGTCGGCGCGGAATAGAAGGAGGGGGTGACCGGTGATTCGGCGATACGCCTCTCCGCGCCACTTCCACGACTTCGCCGGACGGCTCGTCCCCTGGCTCGGCTGGCCGTGCGCGGTGCTGATGGCGGCGGGCCTGTGGAGCGGGCTCGCGATCGCTCCGGCCGACTACCAGCAGGGAGAGGCGTACCGGATCATCTTCATCCACGTTCCGAGCGCCTGGCTGTCGCTTCTCGTGTACACGGCGATGGCGGGTGCAGCGGCGGTCGGCCTCATCTGGCGCATCAAGGTCGCCGAGGCGGTGGCGATCGCTTGCGCGCCCATCGGTGCGTCGTTCACGTTCCTCGCGCTGCTGACCGGTTCGCTGTGGGGCAAGCCGATGTGGGGCGCCTGGTGGGTATGGGACGCGCGGCTCACCTCCGAGCTCGTGCTCCTCTTTCTCTATCTGGGGATCATCGCGCTCAACGGCGCGATCCCGGACCCCCGCAAGGCGTCGCGCGCGAGCGCGATCCTTGCCATCGTCGGGCTCGTCGACTTGCCGATCATTCATTTTTCGGTCGAATGGTGGAACACCCTCCACCAGGGCCCCACCGTGTTCCGGCTCGACGGGCCTTCCATCCACCCGTCGATGCTGGCTCCTCTGCTCCTGATGGTCGCCGCCTTCACCCTGTTCTTCCTGACCGTGCTGCTCATGCGGGCGCGCTGCGAAGTCCTTCACCGGGAGCGTTACAGCCAGTGGGTTCGCGAGGTCCGAGGGTGAGCGAATTCCTTCACATGGGCGGTTACTCGTTCTACGTGTGGACGGCGTACGGAGCGGCGCTCGTCGTGTTCGCACTCAACCTCGCCGCGCCGCTCGTGCGGCGCCGGCGGCTCGTCCGCGAGGGCCGCGGAGCCGCGCGGCCCGCCCGCGCCGGCGAGTCGCCCCCGTCATCGCCGTGACGCCCCGGCAACGCAGGGCGGTCCTCGTGGGCGGGATGGTCGCCGGGCTTGCCGTGGCGTCTACGCTCGCGTTCTTCGCGATCGGAGAGAACATGCTGTGGTTCTTCACCCCGAGCCAGTTGCTCGCGGACGGACCGCCGCCGGGGAACCAGATCCGGCTGGGCGGGCTCGTGGTCGAAGGCAGCGTGCGGCGCCGGCCGGGGGAGCTCGAAGTGCGCTTCGACCTCGCCGACCACGCGGCGGCGGTCACCGTGGCCTACCGCGGCCTTCTCCCCGATCTCTTCCGCGAAGGCCAGGGCATCGTGGCCCTCGGCCGAATCGACGCGGACGGCGTGCTGCAGGCGGAGGAAGTGCTCGCGAAGCACGACGAGACCTACATGCCCCCTGCGCTCGCCGAATCGATGCGCGAGGCGAACGCGACGGGGCGAGACCGGCGCCCGGGACTCCGGCCGTGATCCCCGAGCTCGGTCATTTTGCGCTCATCCTCGCGCTCCTGACTGCCCTCGTCCTCGCGGTGGCGCCGTTCGCGGGCGCGATGCGGGGCAACCCGCGCTGGATGGCGGTGGCCCCGAGCGCCGCCGCCGGGATGTTCGTGTTCCATCTCCTCGCCATCGCATGCCTCGCATGGGCGTTCGCGTCCAACGACTTCTCGGTGCTCTACGTCGCCACCAACTCGAACGCGCTCCTCCCCCTGCACTACCGGATCGCGGCCGTGTGGGGCGCCCACGAGGGATCGCTCCTCCTGTGGTCGTTCATCCTGAGCGTCTGGACGCTCGCCGTGGCGGCGCGAAGCGGCAGCCTCCCGCGCGAAGTCTCGGCCCGGGTGCTCGCGGTCCTCGGCTTCATCGCGGCGGGATTTCTGTGTTTCATGCTGTTCACCTCGAACCCGTTCGCGCGCCTCCTTCCGGCCGCGATCGGCGGGCGGGACCTCAACCCCCTGCTCCAGGACATCGGCCTCGTCGTCCATCCTCCCGTCCTCTACATGGGTTACGTGGGGCTCGCGGTCCCCTTCGCGTTCGCGGTCGCGGCCCTCGCGGAGGGGCGTGTCGACGCGGCGTGGACCCGTTGGACCCGCCCGTGGACCACGATCGCCTGGACCTTTCTCACTCTCGGCATCGCAGGCGGAAGCTGGTGGGCCTACTACGAGCTCGGATGGGGCGGGTGGTGGTTCTGGGACCCGGTCGAGAACGCGTCGTTCATCCCGTGGCTCGTCGCCACCGCCCTCATCCATTCGCTCGCGGTCGCGGAGAAGCGCGATACGTTCAAGGCGTGGACCGTGCTGCTCGCGATCTTCGGGTTCTCGCTGAGCCTCCTCGGCACCTTCATCGTGCGTTCCGGGGTGCTCGTCTCGGTGCACGCGTTCGCGAACGACCCCGCGCGGGGCGTCTTCGTGCTCGCCTTCCTCGGGCTCGTGGTCGGAGGCGCGCTCGCGCTCTACGCGTGGCGGGCCGGCCGGGTGGCGGGCGGCGGGCGCTTCGCGGTCTGCTCGCGCGAGACGATGCTCCTCGCCAACAACGTGCTGCTCACCGCTGCCGCGGCCGCCGTCCTCCTCGGCACTGTCTATCCGCTGCTCATGGACAGCCTCGGCCTCGGACAGATCTCGGTCGGCCGCCCGTACTTCGACCGCGTCTTCGTGCCCCTCATGGTCCCGCTTGCCGGGCTCCTCGCGGTCGGGATGCTCGCGCGCTGGAAGCGGGACCGGGCCGCCCGGCTCGCCCGGCTCCTCGCGGTGGTCCTCGCGGCGGCGGTCGCCGGAGGCATCGCCGCCACCCTCCTCGTGCAATCGGCCGCGGCGGCGCTCGGAGCGGGACTCGCGCTCTGGATCGCCTGCTCCATCGTCCGATCGATCGCGGGGCGGGTGCGGCGCCCGCGCGACCTCCTCCGCCTTCCGCGGGGCTTCCTGGGGATGAGCGTGGCCCACGTCGGGTTCGCGGCCACTCTCGCGGGGGTCTGCTTCGTCAGCGTGATGGAGGTGGAACGGGTGGTCCGGCTCGCACCCGGCGACTCCGCCACCGTCGCCGGATACGAGTTCCGCTTCGAGGGGGTGCGCGACGTGGCCGGCCCGAACTACCGTGCCCGCCAGGCGGAGATCGCGGTTACCCGGGACGGCCGGCCCATTGCCCGTCTCTTGCCCGAGAAGCGCACCTACGCGAGCCAGTCGCAGCCCATGACCGAAGCCGGGATCGATCCCGGTTTCACCCGGGATCTCTACACCGCCCTCGGAGAGCCGCTCGGCGGAGGAGCGTGGTCGGTGCGGCTGCACTACAAGCCGTTCGTGCGCTGGATCTGGTTCGGGGCGATCCTGATGGCGCTCGGGGGCGTCCTCGCGGCCGCGGACCGTCGCTACCGCCACCAGGCGTCGGCCGCCGGCGGCCCGGACCCGATGCGGATCCTCCTCGCCGGGGACCGCGCGGCGCCCGCCCCCGAACGCACTTGACCACCGGACCGCCGGGGGCTCGGGAGTCGAGCTTCGCGAGCACTCGACCCGTGTGTCGGCCCGACGAAGCGACGGCGTGGACCGCGAGATTCGCCGGCCCGCCCGCTCCCGCACCGCTTCGCCTTCGCCTTCGACTTCCGGAACCGGCGCGCAGATCTCTCCTGCCGCGGACCCCGATTCAACTCGCGGCCGGGATCGACGCGAGCCGCACGTCAGGGCAGCACCTCCTCGTAGATGCGGTAGGGGGTCTCGGTCATGCCGAGCGCCGCGTAGGTGTGCTGGGCCGCGGCATTCTCGCGCTCGACATAGAGGCGCAGTCCGACCACGTCGCCGGCGGCGCGGGCCCGCGCACGAACGAACTCGTGCAGCATGCGGTAGATGCCCCGGCGGCGGTGCGCCGGCCGCACGTACACGCTCTGGATCCACCACAGGCGGCCATTTCGCCAATCGCTCCATTCATATGTGACGAGAAGAGCACCGGCGATTTCACGCCCGGTGTCGGCGACCACGTAGAAGCCGTGGAGGGGGTCCCGCAGGACTGCTTCCACCCCGGGGAGCAGCTTCTCCGCCGGCAGTGTCTTCGCCTCCGTCTCGAGCGCCATCGCCCGATTGAACCCGGCGAGGGTCGCGGCGTCGCCAGCGACGGCCACCCTCGGCTCCACCGCCCGGTTCCGGACGGAATCGACCCTGTCGCGCCGGTGCTCCGGTGCATGAGGCGGACGCGGTCTCGACATCGGAATCTCCTGCGCAACGTGTTGGGGTCTTATCAGCCACAATATCTCACCAATTCCCTGCTGCGGACGCCAATCCATGCGCTGTGGCGGGCCGTACTCCCGCAAGCCGCTTCGGCAGCGCGAACGCGCCAGCCCGGAAAAATCGGTGAGATATTGCGGCTAGACTGACCGGATTCAGCCCGGTTTTCCACCAACCGAATGAAGGCGCCGCACCATGCCCGAAGTCCGGGATACGATTCGCTTGGTGGAGCGGGACGGATGGTCGTTGATACGAACCACAGGCAGCCATCGACAATGCCGTCACCCCGACCAGTCCGGGACCGTGACCATTGCCGGCAAGCCAGGCGACGACCTTCCGCGGGGGACATGGGCCAGCGTCATGAAGCAGGCCGGACTGAAGGAGTGAAGGAAGAGATGCAGTACACCATCGTCATCGAGAAATCGCCGGTTCGAATCTGCATGTGATCGAGGGTCAGCGCCACTTCGCCAACGTCGAGGCGCCGGAGGAATTCAACGCCCTGCTTCGCGCCGGCCTCGACGGGTTCACCGGGGTCTGAGCGGGAATCGCCGTGTTTTCCGATGGGACGCTGCGAGGCCCCGGGGATCGGGCGGCATCTGCCCGGATCCGGTGCCGGTCGGATTCGACCGCCGGCCGCGGTCGTTCCTCCCGTTGGTCGGGGGAGCCGGGGTGAAGGTCTCGTTCCTCGTCCCGCTCGCGCTCTTCGCCGCGCTCGGTGGGTTGCTCTACTCCGGTCTTCAACGCAATCCGAGCGTGGTCTCGTCGCCCCTGGTGGGCAGGGCGCTCCCCACCTTCGATCTCTCCGGCGTGCGCAACGCGAATCGCAAGCTTCGTTCGGAGGACTTCCGAGGAGAGCCGGCGGTCCTCAACGTATGGGCGAGCTGGTGCGCCGCCTGCCGGGCGGAACACCCGCTCCTGCTCCGGCTGGCCAAGTCCGGCGAAGTGCCGATCTACGGCCTCAACTACAAGGATGAGCGCGGGGATGCGGTGCAGTGGCTCGACCGGTTCGGCGACCCCTACCGAAGAAGCGGCCATGACCGGGCGGGCAGGGTCGGTCTGGACCTCGGGGTCTACGGGGTGCCGGAGACCTTCGTCATCGACCGCGACGGGCGGATCGCCCACAAGCACATCGGGCCGATCGCCGCGAAGGACTGGGAGGAGACGATCCGTCCCTTGCTCCGCCGGCTCAGGAAAGAGCCGGGGTAACGTGCCGGCGCCGCGGCGACCCCTCCAGCGGACGGATCGAGCTCCATCGCGCACACGGGATCTCTCGCGATCGGCCTGGCGGTGTTTTCGGGGGGAGACTGCATCCGGCAACGAAGTTCGGGAAGGGCCTTGCATCCTGGGGCTTCCAGCAACTGAGGGTCAAGGTTCCGGAGAGGATGCCGTTCTACGGACAATCTTGACATTCCAGCTACTGGAACCGGCTATGCTCACGTTCGGAACCGGGAGTCGCCAACCATGAACATCGCAGACGCGGCCGAGCGGAGCGGGCTGCCGGCCAAGACGATCCGCTACTACGACGACATCGGACTGATCCGTCCCCACCGGAGCGCGAACGGTTATCGCGACTTCGGGGCCACGGACCTTCACAAGCTGACCTTCCTCGCCCGGTCCCGCTCGCTCGGATTCACCATCGAGGACTGCCGCGCGCTGCTCGCACTCTATGAAGACCGGCAGCGTACGAGCGCCGAAGTGAAGCGGGTCGCCGAGGAACACCTCGCGCGGATCGATCGCAAGCTCGCCGAGCTCGAGAGCATGCGCAAGGTGCTCGGGCGACTCGTCGAACGCTGCCACGGGGACGACCGCCCGGAATGCCCGATCATCGACGATCTCGCGGGCGGACCGCCGTACGCGAGGAGGCCGATCGCCTGAGCCGCCGCCCGCGGTCGCTTCTCTTCGAAACCGGAATGGACGGCATCGCCACCGCAATGGGAACGACTGGCAGGCGGCTGCGGCTCGCGGGCACGGTGCTCCTCGCGGCCGGCTGGCTGGCCGTGGCTCCCCTCTCCGCACCCGCGTCGGAGCCGCGTTCCTTCCCCTCCCCCGAGCTCGCGGACCGGTACCGCGGCCTGGTCGAGGAGCTCCGCTGTCTCGTCTGCCAGAACCAGACCATCGCGGACTCGAACGCGGACCTCGCCCGCGACCTGCGAGACAAGGTCGACGAGATGCTTCGGGCGGGACGCTCCGACGAGGAGATCCTGGCGTACATGGTCGCCCGTTACGGCAACTTCGTGCGCTACCGGCCGCCCTTTGACGCGGCGACCGCCCTCCTGTGGTGCGGCCCGTTCGTTCTGGCGGCAGCGGCCCTCATCTGGCTCCTCGTGCGGGTACGAAGGCGTGCGCCGGCGGGAGACGGGCTCACCGGCGAGGAACGGACCCGGCTCGCCAGGCTCGTGGAAGCCGAGGACGGGCCGGAGCCGACGGATTGACCGCGCTGTTCTGGGTTCTTGCCGCCGGTCTCGCCGCGGCCGGGATCGGTTTCCTCGCATGGCCGCTCCTGCGGGGCGCTCCCCCCCCGCGCCTCGACCGCCGCGACGCGACGCTCGCCGCCCACCGGGCGCGCCTCGCGGAAATCGAAGCCGCTGGCGGAGACCCTTCCGAGGACCCGGCAACGAGCCGCGAGGCGCACGATGACATTGCGCGGTCGTTGCTTCGGGACCTGGACCCCGGGGACCGCCCCGCCGGCGCTCCCCCCGATCCGGCGGGGTCGCGGCCCCGCCGGGGCGCCGCCATCGCCCTCGGCATCGTGTTCCCGCTTCTCGCGGTCGGGCTCTACGCCTTGCTCGGAGAACCGCGCGGCCTCCATCCGCCCGCCATTCGGGATACCGCGATGGCGGACACGGTTCGCGAGACGGTCGGCCGGCTTCTCGCCGAAGCCGAAGCGCTTGCCCGCACGAACGGCAATCGGCTCGAAGGCGAACCGGCCCGGCTGATCGAGCAGGCCCTGGTCCTCGCGCCGGACCACCGCAAGGCGCTGTGGTTCGCGGCCATCGCCGCCCTCCACGAGGGCCGGGCCGAAGACGCGCGCGGCCGGCTGGAGCGACTCCGAGGGATCGGCCCTCTGGACGAGACGGAGACGCAGATGTTCGAGCAACTCATGAGCGAAGCGGCGGCCCGCCTTCGCGACCCCTGAGCCCCACCGTCTCGCGACCCCGGCATTCCACGAACGCCGTCCCGATCACGAACCTCGCAAGTCTTCCGGCAGGCGATCCTCGGGCTCGGGCGGCGGCCCGCCTTCGCGGCGGTGCGAAGAGCGTCGATGACGTCACTACTGTCTCGGGGATGTTGGCAGAGACGGTGGAACCTGCGATGCAGGTACCCAGGAGGTAACGCATTCATCCATGATGTGACATCCCCGGCGATGCCGTGATCCGTCTGTCAGCCGGGCGGCGCGGGAATCGGGCCGGCCCCGCCCGATCGGCTCGGGCTGAAGCCGGCTTCGCCGGTTCCGGCCGCGGCGCTCAGCCGGCCGGGGTCGAACCCCCGCGAGCCGGCCGCCGGCCGGGAGCGGGACGGGCTCTCACCACCTGGTATCCCGGGCGCCAGAGATAGCGGATCGGTACGCTCAGCATGTGCACGAGCCGGGTGAACGGGAAGAGGACGAAGATCGTGAGGCCGAGAAAGAGGTGCAGCTTGAAGACGGGGTGCACGCCCGCCACGTAGCTTGCCGCGGTCGGGTCGAAGGTGAAGATGCCCTGCGCCCAGGTCATCAGCTTCACCATCTCCCCGCCGTCGAGATGGCCGAGCGAAACCGGAATGGTGAGAAGACCGAGGGCGAGCTGAATCCACAGGATCGCGATGACCAGGTTGTCGGAGAACGACGACTGCGCCCGCACCCTCGCATCGAAGAAACGCCGGTGGGCCAGCAGGGTTGCGCCGGCGAGGGCCGCCGCTCCCGCCACCCCGCCGACCACGATCGCCATCAACTGCTTGAAGCCGTGGCCGATGCCGAGCGCTTCGAAGACCTGGATGGGGGTGAGGAGCCCCACCAGGTGGCCGAAGAACACGATCAGCACCCCGACGTGAAACAGCACCGAGCCCGCGACGAGCTGCCGGCGGCGGAGGAGCTGGCTGGACCCGGAACGCCAGGTATAGGGTTCCCGGTCGTAGCGCACGATCGAACCGACCACGAGCACCGCGATCGCAACGTAGGGATAGATGCCGAACAGCAGGGTATCGAGATAACCGGCCATGAGCTTCCCCTCCTCCTCTTCCTTCGCGCGTGCCGGTTCGCGGCCCTACTCGGTGCCTCGGGCTCCGTCCACGGCGGGCGGCGGCCGCCGCCCGGCGCGGATCTGCGCGGCCACCCGGTCCGGCCCGCAGGACGCCGCCGCGTTGGGGCCGGGCGCCCCGCCGAACGTCACCGGCTCCTCTTCCCACACTCGATCGAGGGCCTCGAGATCATTCGGATCGTCGTCCGGCCGGCCGAGCAGCTCTTCCACGTCCTGCCGGTCCGCCTTTGCCCCCGCCAGCGCCTCGAGCGCCGCGAAGACCCCGGCGTAGATGCTCTTGCGCTTCAGGAGGCGCTCCCCGAGGACGGACGCGATGTGCACGACGTCGGCGAGATACCCGCGGGCCTCGCCAAGGGGCCGGGTGGACAGGAACTCGAGGAAGAGCGGCAGGTAGTCCGGCAGCTCGCTGCCGGGCATCTCGAGGCCGTTCGACGCGTAGAGCTCCTTCAGCTCCACCATGGCCTGCCCCCGGTCCCGGCTCTCCCCGTGCACGTGCTCGAACAGATGCAGCGACAGCGAACGCGTCCGATCGAAGAGGAGGACGTAGCGCTCCTCGAGGTCGTAGAGGTCGCGCTCGGCAAGCTGGGCGGCAAGCTGCCGGAGCGGCTCGCGCGCCCCATCCGGCACGAGGCGCTCCTCGTCGAGCACCGCGGAGAACGACGGTGCCGCGGCCACGATCTCCTCCGTCGGGTAAGCGAGCAGGAGGGACAGTACCTTGAGGGTGCGGATCATCGGATGAACTCCGTCGGGGTGCGGACCGTGACCGACCGCCGGCGCGGACTGCCGAACAGGTTCGGCCGGGACGACCCGCCGGAACACTCGTTGCCGAAGCTGAAGCCGCACGAACCCTGGAGATCGTGGGCGTCCTCGGCCACCTCGCGATGGGTGGTGGGGATCACGAAGCGGTCCTCGTACCGGGCGAGGGCCATGAGGCGGTACATGTCCTCGATCTGCGTCCCCGTGAGCCCGACCCGCGACGCGATCGTCTCGTCCGCCGCCTCCTCCACCGTCTTCGAGCGCATGTAGGCCCGCATCGCGAGCATGCGCTCGAGAGCGCGCACGACGGGCTCCTCCTCGCCGGCGGTCAGCAGGTTCGCGAGATAGCGGACCGGGATCCGGAGGGAACGCACGTCGGGCACCGCGCCGTCCATCTCGATCATCCCCGCCTCCGCGGCGGACTGGAGCGGCGACAGCGGCGGCACGTACCACACCATGGGCAGGGTCCGGAACTCCGGGTGCAGGGGGAACGCCACCCGCCAGTCCATGGCCATGCGGTAGACCGGCGAACGCGCCGCCGCCTCGAGCCACGCCTCCGGAATGCCGTCCCGGCGCGCCTGCTCGATCACCGCCGGGTCGGTCGGATCGAGGAAGATGTCGAGCTGCTCGTGGTACAGACGGGCCTCGTCCCGGACGCTCGCCGCCGCCTCGATCCGGTCCGCGTCGTAGAGGATCACCCCGAGGTATCGGATGCGCCCGACGCAGGTCTCCGAGCACACCGTCGGCTGCCCGCTCTCGATCCGGGGATAGCAGAAGGTGCACTTCTCGGACTTCCCCGAAGACCAGTTGAAGTAGATCTTCTTGTACGGGCACCCGGAGACGCACATCCGCCAGCCCCGGCACTTCTCCTGGTCGATGAGCACGATCCCGTCTTCCTCGCGCTTGTAGATCGCCCCGGACGGACAGGCGGCGACGCACGAGGGGTTGAGGCAGTGCTCGCACAGGCGCGGCAGGTACATCATGAAGGTATTCTTGAACTCGCCGTAGATCTCCCGCTGCAGACCGTCGAAGTTGGTGTCCCGAGAGCGTTTCGAGAACTCCCCGCCGAGGAGCTCCTCCCAGTTCGGCCCACCCTCGATCTTCTCCATGCGCTCGCCGGTCAGGAGCGAGCGGGGCCGCGCGGTCGGGGAGGCATCGCCTTCCGGGGCCTGCTGCAGGTGCTCGTAGTCGAAGGTGAACGGCTCGTAGTAGTCGTCGATCTGGGGCAGGTCCGGGTTGCCGAAGAGCTTCGCGAGGATCGCGAGCTTGCCCCCCATCTTGGGCTTGAGCTTTCCCGAGCGGGTCCGCTTCCAGCCCCCGTTCCACCGCCCCTGGTCCTCCCAGTCGTCCGGGTAGCCGGTTCCGGGCTTGGTCTCGACGTTGTTGAACCAGGCGTACTCCATGCCCTCGCGGTTCGTCCATACGTTCTTGCAGGTCACCGAGCAGGTGTGACAGCCGATGCACTTGTCGAGGTTCAGCACCTTGCCGATTTGGGCTCGAATCTTCATCGCGTCGCCTCCTCGGTTGCCGGGGCCGGGATGGCCGGCGATTCCAGCCAGTCCACCCGTTCCATCTTGCGCACGATCACGAACTCGTCGCGGTTCGAGCCGACCGTTCCGTAGTAGTTGAAGCCGTACGAGAGCTGGGCGTAGCCGCCGATCATGTGGGTCGGCTTGGTGATCGTCCGGGTCACGGAGTTGTGGATCCCGCCCCGCCGTCCGGTCACCTCCGAGCCCGGGGTGTTCACGGTCTTCTCCTGGGCGTGGTACATGAAGACGGTGCCCTCCCGGATCCGCTGCGATACGACGGCGCGGGCGGTGAGCGCCCCGTTCGCGTTGTACGCCTCGACCCAGTCGTTGTCCTCGATCCCGACCCGGCCCGCGTCGGTCTCCGACAGCCACACCACCGGCCCGCCTCGATTCAGGGTCAGCATCAGAAGATTGTCGGAATATGTTGAATGGATGCCCCATTTCTGGTGCGGGGTGATGAAGTTCAGCACCAGCCTGGGCCGGCCGGCGGCGCCCTCCTCGTCCAGGAGCGGGGCGACGGTCTTGGTGTCGATGGGGGGGCGGTACACCGGGAGCGACTCCCCGAAGGCCCGCATCCACAGGTGATCCTGGTAGAGCTGCTGGCGGCCGGTCAGGGTCCGCCACGGGATCAGCTCGTGGACGTTCGTATAGCTCGCGTTGTAGCACACGTGCTCGGACTCCAGACCGGACCAGGTCGGCGAGGAGATGATCTTGCGGGGTTGCGCGACGACGTCCCGGAACCGGATCTTCTCGTCCTTCTTCGGCGCCGCGAGGTGGGTGTGCTCGCGGCCGGTGTGGGCCTCGAGCGCCTCCCACGCCTTGACCGCGACCTCGCCGTTGGTCTCCGGCGCGAGCATGAGAATGACCTCCGCCGCGTCGATGTCGCTCTCGATGCGGGGAAGGCCTCGGGCCGGCCCGTCGCCGGCCACCGCTCCGTTGAGCCGGCGAAGCGCCTCCACCTCCCGGCTCGTGTTCCAGGAGATTCCCTTGCCGCCGTTGCCGGCCCGCTCCAGGAGCGGGCCGAGCGCGGTGAACCGGTCGTAGAGGCCCGGGTAGTCGCGCTCGACGGCCACGACCGAAGGCATGGTCCGGCCGGGCACCGGTTCGGTATCGCCCGACTTCCACTCCTCGACGCCGAGGGGCTGGGACAGCTCGCCCGGGGTGTCGTGGAGGATCGGCGTGAGCACCACGTCCTGCTCGACCCCCAGCACCTCCGGCGCCACCTCGGAGAACTTCCGCGCGATCGCCTTGTAGATCTCCCAGTCGCTCTTGCACTCCCACACCGGGTCGACCGCCGCGGTCAGCGGGTGGATGAAGGGGTGCATGTCCGTCGTGTTGAGATCGTTCTTCTCGTACCAGGTGGCGGTCGGCAGGACCACGTCCGAATAAAGGCAGGTGGTGGACATCCGGAAGTCGAGGGTGACGAGAAGGTCGAGCTTCCCTTCCGGGGCCGGATCCCGCCACACCACCTCGCGCGGCTTCCTGCCGCCGGTCTCACCGAGGTCCTGGCCCATGACCCCGTGCGCGGTGCCGAGGAGGTGCTTCAGGAAGTACTCGTGGCCCTTTCCGGACGAGCCGAGGAGGTTCGAGCGCCACACGAAGAGGTTGCGCGGCCAGTTGACCGGGTCGTCGGGGTCTTCGCAGGCCATGCGAAGCCCGCCCGAACGGAGCTGCTCCGCCACGTACTCGCCCGCCTCGCGCCCCGCGTCCCCCGCGTCCCGGGCGACGTCGAGGGGATTCGCCGAGAACTGGGGGGCGGACGGCAGCCAGCCCATCCGCTCCGCCCGCACGTTGTAGTCGATGAGCGCCCCGCCCCAGTCGCCCTCGGGCGCGGTCGGAGAGAGGATCTCCTTGACGTCGAGGGCCTCGTAGCGCCACTGGTCGGTGTGCGCGTACCACATGGACGTGGAGTTCATCTGCCGCGGCGGGCGGCTCCAGTCGAGGGCGAAGGCGAGCGGAAGCCAGCCGGTCTGGGGCCTGAGCTTCTCCTGCCCCACGTAGTGCGACCAGCCACCGCCCGACTGGCCGACGCACCCGCACATCACCAGCAGGTTGATGACCCCGCGGTAGTTCATGTCCATGTGATACCAGTGGTTCATCGCCGCCCCGATGATCACCATCGAGCGGCCACGGGTGCGTTCCGCGTTGCCGGCGAAGCCCCGGGCGACGGACGCGATCCGGTCCCGCGCGATCCCGGTGATCGCCTCCGCCCAGGCCGGGGTGTACGGCTCCATGGCATCGTAGGAGTCCGCGACATGCGCCCCACCGAGTCCCCGGTCGAGGCCGTAGTTCGCGAGCAGGAGGTCGTAGACGGTGGCGACGAGCGCCTCGCCCTCGGCCAGCCGCAGCCGCTTCGCGGGAACGTTCCGCACGAGCACGCTCGGGTGGTCGGTGGCCGCGAAGTGGGCGTGCTCGAGGTTGCCGAAATAGGGGAAGCCGACCGCCGCGACCTCGTCGCGGTCGTCGATGAGAGACAGGCGCAGCGCCACCTCCCGCCCCTCTGCGTCCCGGGGTTCGAGGTTCCACTTGCCCTGCTCACCCCACCGGAACCCGATCGACCCCCGCGGCACCACCACCGCCCCGGTCCCTTCGTCGATCGCGAGGGGCTTCCACTCGGGGTTGTTGGCCTCGCCGCCCGCGCCCTCGAGGTCGCAGGCGCGAAGCAGCCGGTCCGGCACGAGGTAGCCGTCCCGCTCGGCGAGGCGCACCAGCATCGGCATGTCCGTGTACCGGCGGCAGTAGTCCGTGAAGTACTCCACTTCGCGATCGAGGTGGAACTCGCGCAGGACCACGTGTCCGAATGCCATCGCGAGGGCCGCGTCGGTGCCCTGCTTCACGTCGAGCCACACGTCGGCGAACTTGCTCGCCTCGGAGTAGTCGGGGCAGATCACCACCGACTTCGCCCCCTTGTAGCGCGCCTCGGTGAAGAAGTGGGCGTCCGGGGTGCGGGTCTGCGGCACGTTCGAGCCCCAGAGGATGAGGAAGCTCGAGTTGTACCAGTCGGCGGACTCGGGGACGTCGGTCTGCTCGCCCCAGGTCTGGGGGCTCGAGGGCGGGAGATCGCAGTACCAGTCGTAGAACGACATGCACACCCCACCGAGGAGGGAGAGGTAGCGGGAGCCCGCCGCGTAGGAGACCATGGACATCGCGGGGATCGGGGAGAAGCCGAAGATGCGGTCCGGCCCCCAGGTCTTGATGGTGTAGGCGTTCGCGGCCGCGACGATCTCGGTCACCTCGTCCCAGTGGGCGCGGACGAATCCCCCGAGCCCGCGCCGCGCGGTGTACGAGGCGCGTTTCTCCGGGTCCTCGACGATCGAGCGCCAGGCGGCGACGGGGGTGAGGCTCGCGCGCGCCCCGCGCCACAGCTTGAGCAGCCGCGAGCGCACGAGCGGGTACTTGAGCCGCCCACCCGAGTACAGGTACCAGCTATAGCTCGCGCCCCGTGAGCATCCCCGCGGCTCGTGGTCCGGGAGATCGGGGCGCGTGCGCGGGTAGTCGGTCTGCTGGGTCTCCCAGGTGACGATCCCGCCCTTGACGTAGATCTTCCACGAGCACGAGCCCGTGCAGTTCACGCCGTGGGTGGAGCGGACGATCTTGTCGTGCTGCCAGCGCTTGCGGTACGCGTCCTCCCAGTCGCGGCTCTCCGCGGTCGTCACCCCGTGGCCGTCCGCGAACATCCCGACGTTCGTCGCACGGAAGAAGTTCAGCCGATCGATCAAGTGACTCATGGTGAGATCTCCACGCGCGCCGCCGGCCCGCTTGCATCGGCGGGCGCGCGCTGGCCAGGGGTTTCAAGGATTTCGAACATAGGCGTCGGCTCGCAGGTAGAACCACCAATTGATGATGATACATACCGCGTAGAACGCGGCGAAGCCGTACAGAGCGTATTCCGGGGTGGTCGCCCGGATCTGCTCGCCGAATACCTTCGGGATGACGAACGCCCCGTAGGCTGCGACCGCCGATGTCCAACCGAGCACCGGACCGGCCTGCTCGCGGTCGAATACCACCGCGATGGTGCGGAAGGTCGACCCGTTGCCGATGCCGGTGGCCGCGAACAGCACCAGGAACAGGAGCAGGAACGGGACGAAATACTGCTCGGGGGATGCGGATGCGTAGGCCAGCTTGAGGATCCAGGCAACGCCGAGCGCGCTCGCGACCATCACGACGGAAATGATCTGGGTCACCTTCGCACCGCCCATCCGATCGGAGATCGTCCCCCCGACGGGTCGGATCAAGGCGCCGATGAACGGCCCCATCCACGCGTAGGTGAGGGCGCTCGGCCCGTTCGGGTTGACCGTATCGTGGGTCATCGCCCCGTCCACCATGACGTGGGAGAAGCCGAACACCACCTTGGTCGCGAGCGCGAAGGTCGCCGCGTAGCCGATGAACGAGCCGAAGGTCATCGTGTAGATGACCGTCATCGCCCAGGTGTGCTTGTTGTCGAAAATCCGGTACTGATGATGGAGGTTCCGGCCGACCTCCCCCGGCAGCAGCCTCAGCAGCGCTACCGTGCCGGCGATCACCAGCGGGAGCACGAGCCACTTGCTGAGGTCGAATCCGGAGCCGCCCACATTCTCGGGCAGCATCAGCCACAGGCCGCACGCCGCGGTGAAGAAGCCGATGAGCAGCATCACCAGGATGATCCCGAAGGCTCGGAACGGGCTTCCGATCTCCGGGGATACGTGCTCGTCGCGGATGTTGTTCATGCCGAACCACGCGGCGAGCGCGAGCGGCACGAGGAGCACCAGCCAGACGAAGCCCGCGTTGTGGATCCACGTTTCGCTCCCGGCCGGGATCTTCCCGATGAGGGTCCCGCTCGTGTTCTCGAGCACCAGCGGGGCGCCCCCGAAGACCCCCGCGGTCATGACCAGGGGCACGAGGATCTGCATGGTGGTGACGCCGAAGTTCCCGAGCCCCGCGTTCATCCCGAGCGCGTAGCCCTGCACCTTCTTCGGGAAGAAGAAGCTGATGTTCGACATCGACGACGCGAAGTTTCCGCCCCCGATGCCCGACAGCAGGGCGAGGATCTGGAACTGCCAAAGGGGGGTGTCCGGATCCTGGAGGGCGAAGCCGGTCCCCACGGCCGGGATCACGAGGAGCAAGGTGGTGAGGAAGATCGTGTTGCGTCCGCCCGCGAGGCGGATGAAGAAGGTGCTCGGGATGCGCAGGGTCGCGCCGGTGAGCCCCGCCACCGCGGACAGGGTGAAGAGCTCGTGCTTCTCGAACGGGAACCCGAGATTGAGCATCTGCACGGTGATGATGCCCCAGTACAGCCATACCGCGAAGCCGCAGAGCAGGCACGGGATCGACACCCACAGGTTCCGGTTGGCAACCGCCCGCCCGCTCCGTTCCCAGAAGCCTTCGTCCTCGGGGGTCCAGCCCCGGATGTCCTTGCCCATGAGTGTCTGCCTCGTGGCTCGGTCCGGCCCCTGCGATCAGGTGGCCCGTGCTTCGAGGGGCGCCCGGCCCCGGGGTCCGAGCGCTCCGTGGTGCTCCGGTTCGTGCAAGGAGAGGAGCTCGGGAAGCTCCGGCAGCCGATCCAGGCCCTCGGCCGCCTCCCGGCGCTCCATCCGGCGCACGGCGAAGTGCATCCACGCGAGCGCGCCGCCGACCAGGGCGAAGAGCAGCATGAAGCAGCTCGTCCACACCCCGATGAGATCGTTCATCACCCCGAAGCAGATCGGCAGGACGAAGCCTCCGAGGCCGCCGATCATCCCGACGAGGCCGCCGACCGAGCCCACGTGCTCGGGATAGTAGACGGGGATGTGCTTGTAAACCGCCGCCATGCCGAGCGACATCACGAAGCCGAGGACGACCGTCAACGCGACGAAGACCGGCAGGGAGATGGTGATGTTGAACGAGAGCGGCCCGGTGACTCCCTGGACGACGTAGTCCGTCGAGGGATAGCTCAGCAGGAAACAGACGAGGGCGCTGGCGATGAACGTCCAGTACATCACGAGGCGCGCGCCGTAGCGATCGGAGAGATACCCGCCGAGCGCCCGGAAGATGCTGCCGGGAAGCGCGTAGGCGGCGGCCAGCATGCCCGCGGTCTTGAGGTCGAGGCCGTAGACGCCGACGTAGTACCGGGGGAGCCACAGGGCGAGGGCCACGAACGCGCCGAAGACGAAGAAATAGTAGAGGGAGAACCTCCAGACCTGGAGATGCCTCAGGGGCTCGAGCTGCAGGAAGGCGGAGCGCGGCTTCTCTCCGGCCGCCTTGCGCCGGGCGGTGATCGGGTCCTCCCTCGTCGCGAGGAAGAACAGGGCCGCGGTCACGAGGAGGACCACGGCGTAGACCTGCGCCGCCCGCTCCCATCCGACCGCGAGGAGGAGGAACGGCGCCCCGAAGTTCGTCACCGCGGCGCCCACGTTGCCGATGCCGAACATCCCGAGCGCGGCCCCCTGGCGGCCGCGGTCGTACCACCGGGACACGAACGCGATGCCGACCGCGAACGAGCCCCCCGCGAGCCCCACCCCGAGAGCGGCCACGAGGAACATCGGGTAGGTGCTCACCGTGGAGAGCAGCCAGGCGGCGACCGCGGTCACCGCCATCAGCACCGTGTACACGATGCGCCCGCCGTACTGGTCGGTCCAGATCCCGAGGAAGATGCGGCTGAGCGAGCCGGTCAGGATCGGCGTCGCGACGAGGATGCCGAACTCGGTGTCGTTGAGGCCGAGATCCTGCTTGATGCGGATCCCGATGATGGAGAAGATGGTCCAGACCGCGAAGCAGACCGTGAACGCGAAGGTGCTGGCGCCGAGGGCCTGATCTTGATGGCGGGGCGGAACGCCATTGCGATTCTGCATCATCCATGCCCTCGGCAGCCGCGGATACGGCCGGCCCGCGCGAGGAGGCCGCCCGCGCGAGACGGCATCGCCCGCACGGGCCGACACCGTCCGCACGGGCCGGCACGGCGACAATGAAACCAGAGGGGGCGGCAGATTTCCTTGATCTGAATCAGATTGTTCGCCCGGACGAAAAATCCTCCCGATCATGAAGTAACTTCGTAGTAGAAGCGGCTAAAATTCGAACATATCGAGCGGAGTCCCGCTATCCGACACGGCGAAAGCCGGTATTATCATCAGGACGTGTTGAACTTCGACGAAGGGAAGGTGGCAAGGGAACCGTTCGAACGTTCGTACTGCGCGGGCTGTCCCGGGCGCGATCACGGCTTCTGCAGCCGCCTGCCGGAACCGCTCCGCAAGCGGCTGCGAGAATCCGTTCGCCCCGCCGCACCGGAACGGCTGCCGGACGAGAACGGCGGACGGTCGACCGGGTGGGACCTCGCCATCGTCTCGCGCGGAACCCTTGCCGTGCGCAGCACCTTCAAGGATGGACGGCGCGCGCTCACCGACTTCATGGTCCCCGGCGAAGTGCTTCACGGGAACGCGGGCAGGCATCGCCGAGGGCGGGAAATCACCGCGTCGCCGGACTTCCTCCTGTGCCTGGTTCCGAGCCTGGAAGCGCAATTCGGTCCTGCCGACTGCCAGTGTCTCGAGCGCTACATCCGCACCGACGCGGTCAACCATATCGAGGAGCTGCGCGACACGATGGCGGCCCTCGCCCGGCTCCCCCCGAGGGAGCGAATCGCGCACCTGCTGCTCGGTCTGCGGGAGCGTCTGAATCCGGACGGCCGGACGATCGATCTCCCCTTCTCCCGAAGCGACATCGCCGATCTGCTCGGGATGCGAGCGGAAACGGTCAGCCGCTCGCTGCTCGCGCTCGAGCAGGCCGACCTCATTCGCCGCAACGGGCCGAAGAAGATCGAAATCCTGGATTCGGCCGGACTCGCAGCGGTAGCCGGCGGCTGATCGTCCCGCCTCTCGGGAAGCGACTCCTCTTCCCCCGCGTATCCGGCGACCCGTGACGCCCGCCGCCCCGATGAGGCAAAATACGGGCATGCGCGACGTCGCCCATGGCGCGATTGGCGCCCTGATCGCCTACGCCGTCTACAAGCTTGCCGGGCACGCCGTCTGGTCGCTGGTGGCGCTGGTGCTCTATGTACCGATCTATCTCGCGCTGCGGGACCGGATTCCGTTCGCAAACCGGGACCGCTCCGGGGATCGGGACTGAAACCCCGCGGGACACAAACCTGGAGACAAACATGGACCAATTGGGCCTCGTCGTCATCGTCGCCGCCGTCCTCATCGCGGCCGTGCTCGTGTGCGTGAGTCTCGCGGGCAAACGACACTGACCGCCCGTGCGGACGAGCATCCATCGGACATTCGGCAATTCGGCAATACGGAGAAGGGAGTGAGCGTGAACCAAGACGCGGGCAATGGCTTCAAGTGGGTCGGATCGCGGCCGGTGCGACCCGACGGGGTGGACAAGGTGACCGGGCGGGCCCGGTTCGCCGCCGACCATTCGCTGCCGGGCATGCTGGCCGGCGCGATCCTTCGAAGCCCCCACGCACATGCTCGTATCCGGTCCATCGACACCTCCCGAGCCGAAGCCTTGCCGGGGGTGAAGGCCGTCATCACTTGCGCCGACCTGCCCGACCATCCCTCGGAGTATGTCGGACCCGAAAGGGTTCAGCTCAACTTCGCGCACATGACGCGCAACGTCATGGCCCGGGAGAAGGCGCTGTATGAAGGGCACTCGGTCGCGGCCGTGGCGGCCACGACGAAGGCGACAGCGCAAGAGGCGCTCTCGCTCATCGAGGTCGACTATGAAGTCCTGCCGCACGTCATCGACGTGGAGGAGGCGATGCGGCCGGACGCTCCCCTGCTTCATCCCGACATGTACACCCGCGGGGTCGACCCCGCTCCGGACCGCCCCTCCAACGTCTCCAAACGCGCCGAGTTCGGGATCGGCGACGTCGAGGCGGGCTTCCGTGAAGCGCAGGAAACGGTCGAGATGGAATTCACGACCCGCCCCGTCCACCAGGGCTACATCGAGCCGCATGCCTGTGTCGCCCGCTACAACGAGGACGGGCAGGCCGAGATCTGGGGCTCGAGCCAGGGGCACTTCCAGATCCGGGCCTTCACAGCCAGGCTCCTCGGCCTGACGCTCTCGGACCTGCGGGTCACTCCCGCCGAGATCGGAGGCGGATTCGGTGGCAAGACGGTGGTGTACCTCGAACCGCTCGCCCTTGCCCTCGCCCGCAAGAGCGGGCGTCCCGTCAAGCTGGCGATGAGCCGTGAAGAAGTCTTCAAGGCCACCGGACCCACCTCCGGCGCGGCGATGAGGGTCAAGCTCGGCGCGACCCGGGACGGACGCATCACCGCGGCCGACGGCACCTTCCGTTTCCAGGCGGGGGCGTTCCCCGGCTCACCGGTGTTGAACGCCTGCATGTGCGCGTTCGCCCCCTACGCCCTCGAGAACGTGCGGGCGGTGGGCTACGACGTGGTGTGCAACCGTCCGAAATCCGCCGCCTATCGCGCGCCGGGATCACCGATCTCGGCGTTTGCGGTGGAGAGCGCCATGGACGTGCTCGCCCGCAAGCTCGGCATCGACCCGCTCGAGCTCCGCCGGCGCAACGCGGCCCGGGAAGGCACGCAGGCCGCGTACGGGCCGAAGTTCGGCTCCATCGCGTACGTGGAGACGATCGAGGCGCTGCAGGATCATCCCCACTACCGCACGACCCTCGGGCCCAACCAGGGGCGCGGGGTCGCTTCCGGCTACTGGTTCAACAACGGAGGCGAATCGAGCGCGACGATCCACCTCGGCGAGGACGGCACCGCGGTCGTCGCCACCGGAAGCCCGGATATCGGCGGGTCGCGGGCCTCGATGGCGATCATGGCCGCGGAGACCCTCGGCATCGACTACGACCGGGTTCGGCCCATCGTGGCCGATACCGCCTCGATCGGCTTCACCGGGGTCACCGGCGGCAGTCGGGTCACCCTGGCCACGGGTCTCGCGGTGGTCACCGCCGCGGAGAAGCTCATCGAGGACCTGCGGCGCCGGGCCGCGCTCATCTGGGACGTGGACGTCGACGGGGTCGTGTGGGAGGACGGACACGCGAAGCCCGCGAGCAGCAACGTGGGCGACTTCGAACCGCTCTCGCTGAAGGAGATCGCGGCGAAGAAGACCCAGACCGGAGGCCCCATCGGCGCCAGCGTATCGGTGAACGCGGCCGGCGTCGGTCCCGGGTTCTCCACCCAGGTCTGCGACGTCGAGGTCGATCCGGAGACCGGCAAGGTGACCATACTGCGGTGGACCGCCGCGCAGGACGTCGGGCGGGCGATCCACCCGAGCTACGTCGAGGGGCAGATCCAGGGCGGTGCGGTCCAGGGCATCGGATGGGCGCTGAACGAGGAGTACATCTACGACGACCGGGGGCGTCTCGAGAACCCGGGGTTCCTGGACTACCGGATGCCGGTCGCCTCGGACTTGCCGATGATCGAAGCGGTGCTGGTGGAGGTGCCGAATCCCGCCCACCCCTATGGGGTGAAGGGGGTCGGCGAAGTCAACATCTGCCCGCCGATGGCCGCCATTGCGAATGCCATCGAGGATGCCGTCGGGGTGCGGATGACGGGGTTGCCCATGTCGCCTCCCCGGCTGCTCGAGACGATCGACGCGAACGGTCCCCCGGCGGGGTCGTAGCACGTCCGCCGCGAACCCTCGCGGGTACCGCCCCGGCCCCGTCCCGCTCCGTCGCGAAGCGGGACCCCGGCCAGGACGAGAACCAATCCTGCCGTACGTCCGGCCGGGGTTGCGCCCGACTGCGCAACCGCACGGTCGTGCGCCGTGGCGCCGCCCTGCTTCGCGAAGTTGCACCTTTCTTGCGGGCGGCCAACGCGGCCGGTGACGCGGCGCCGACACCGTTCGGAGACCCCTCGATGTCCGCGACACCGCACGAGCGCGCCCCCCCGCTTCCGGACCGGCCGCGCCTCCTCTCGCTGCGAAACGGCGAGCAGTCGACGCCGACCTTCTCGCGCGAGGAGATGCAGGAGAGGCTCTCGAGGCTGCGCGGCTGGATGCAGGAGGCGTCGGTACAAGCGTGCCTCTTCACCTCGATCCACAACGTCAACTATTTCGCGGACTACGTGTACAGCAGCTTCGGCCGTCACTACGGACTCGTAGTCACCCGGGACGCGCATACGCTCATCAGCGCCAATCTCGACTACGGACGCCCCTGGCGGCGGAGCCGGGCGGAGACCCTCGCCTATTCCGACTGGCACCGAGACAACTTCTTCGCCGCGGTGCGCTCGCTCTGCCCGGCCCGGGGCCGAATCGGCATCGAGCTCGACCACGTCACCTGCGAAGCGCGGGCGAAGCTCGAGGCGGTCCTTCCCGGAGCGCAGTTCGTCGATGCGGCCGAGACGACAATGCGCATTCGGATGATCAAGTCCGCCGAAGAGCAGGCATTGATCCGCGCCGGCGCGGCGATCGCCGACATCGGCGGCGCCGCGGGCGTCGAGGCGATTGCCGAGCACGCGCCCGAGCACGAGGTTGCACTGCACGCGACGCAGGCGATGTGGCGAGAGATTGCGCGTCGCTTCCCGCACGCCGAGCTGATGGATACCTGGACATGGTTCCAGTCGGGGTTCAACACCGATGGCGCCCACAACCCGGTAACTGCACGCAAGGTAGCCAGGGGCGACATCCTGAGTCTCAACTGCTTCCCGATGATCGCGGGCTACTACCACGCGCTCGAGCGCACCCTGTTCTTCGACCACGTGCCGGACGACGCACTTGTGCTATGGGAGGTGAACTGCGAAGTGCATCGAAAGGGCATCGAGCTCATTCGCCCCGGCGTGCGTTGCATGGACATTGCCCACGAATTGAACGCGATCTACGCCGAGCACGGCCTCCTCCATCGAAGGACCTTCGGCTACGGCCATTCGTTCGGAACCCTGTGCCACTACTACGGACGCGAAGCCGGACTCGAGTTGCGCGAGGACGTGGAAACGGTGCTCATGCCGGGGATGGTGTTGTCGATGGAGCCGATGATCACGGTGCCGGAGGGATTGCCCGGAGCGGGCGGATACCGCGAGCACGACATGCTCATCGTCACCGGCGACGGAGCCGAGAACCTGACCCGTTTCCCCTTCGGTCCGGAATCCAACCTGGTCCGCGGCTGATCCTCGCGAGCCGCCGTCGCGGCACGGTGCTCGTCCCCGCGGGGTCCCCCTCGTGCCGGTGTGTTGAACCCGGGGAACCCCGGCGATGGGCGAACCCGCGGCGACGGCGGGAATGCCGCCGAGGGCGGCGAGCCGGATCTCGCGCGATAGCGCCCGCCGGTCGCACCGTCCCGTGCTCGGGGCCCCGAGTCATGGGCCTCGTTCGCGGCCGCGACGCGCTCGATGCCGGTGTCGGTCGTCGGTGCGGGACACGTGGTGGTCACCAGCACAAGGCGGCGCGATGTGCCGCGTTGTGCTGGTGACCACCCGGATGGATGGTCGGGGCGAGAGGATTTGAACCTCCGACCACCGCAACCCCATTGCGGTGCGCTACCAGGCTGCGCTACGCCCCGTGAATCGTGATGCCGGCCCGCCCCGCCCGGGATGCGCGAGGGCGGCCCGGATCGGCGGTCTTCACCCGCACCATGGCGACGAAGACCGTCGATGGATGTCGTTCAGTGCCGCAGGATCGCGAGGATATCCTCCAGCTCTATCCGTACCTGGCGGACAATCTGCCGGCTCTGCTCGCTGTCGCGCTTCGTCTCGCCGCTCGCGAGCTTCTGCCGCGCTCCGGCAATGGTGTACTCGTGCTCCCATAACAGGCTGCGGATCTGTCGGATCAGGATCACGTCCTGCCGCTGGTAATAGCGCCGGTTGCCCCGGCGCTTGATCGGCTTCAGGGTAGGGAACTCCTGCTCCCAGTACCGCAGCACGTGCTGCTTGACCGCGCAAAGCTCGCTCACCTCACCGATCGTGAAGTACCGCTTCGCCGGGATCGGCGGAAGCTCGCTATTTGCCGAGGGATCGAGCACCTGCCTCGACGCGGGTCTTCAGCTTGATCCCCGGCCGAAAGGTAACCACCCGGCGGGCAGAAATGGTGGCCGCCGCGCCCGTCTTCGGATTTCGTCCCGGGCGCTCGGCCTTGTCGCGGAGGTCGAAGTTGCCGAAGCCGGAAAGCTTCACCGATTCGCCGGACTCCAGCGACAGGCGCAGCTCCTCGAACATCTGGTCGACGAATTCCCGGGCTTCTCGCTTGTTGAGCCCCAGTTCATTGAAAAGGCACTCGGCCATGTCGACCTTCGTCAGCGCCATCCTATTTCCTCAACTTGGCTCCGAACTCGGCTTCCAGCCCGGCGACGATGCCCTCGACGAGTCCATCGACCTCCGTATCGTCTAGCGTGCGCGAATCGGATCGGAAGGTCAAGCCGATCGCGACACTCTTCTTGCCCGCTCCGATCCCTTCGCCGCGGTACAGATCGAAGATCGCCGAGTCGTTCATCGTCGCGGGAGCAAGCCGGCGTATGCCATCCAGGATGAGGCCGGCCGCGACTTCGTCATCCACGATGACCGCGATGTCCCGCCGTACCGAGGGAAAGCGCGATACGGACACGTAGTCCGGGGTCCGGGCGCA
This sequence comes from Gammaproteobacteria bacterium, assembly GCA_965223775.1. Classification (GTDB taxonomy): domain Bacteria; phylum Pseudomonadota; class Gammaproteobacteria; order HK1; family HK1; genus JAJDXW01. The sequence continues at coordinate 3,107,487 of OZ245021.1, forward strand.
CGAGAGCGCGGACAGCGCGATCTCGAACACGAAGACCGGCGCGGGCAATCCGAGCTCGCGGCGCACGCGCGGATGCAGCGCGCCGACCAGACCCACCGGCTCGTCGCCGTCGCGAATCGCGGCGGTCTGCGCCGGGTGGAGGGCGGGATGGGCGAACGGCGCAAACGAGAACCGCGACGGCTGCCCGGCGAGCCCCAGCAGGGCCTCGACATCGGACTTGAGATCGAAGAAATCGACCCCCCGGGCACCGGTTCCCCACTGTTCGGGATGGGCCGATCCCATCACGACGGCTGCGATGCAACGCTCTTGATCGACGTCCGCGACCTGGTCCCGCCCACGGTCGCCCCAACCGTCCACGTCCCCGATCCGGGCTCTCAGCTTCCGGTCCCGCCGGAAGCGAAGCCCCGTCTCGAACAGCCGGACCCGGCGCTCCTGCCGGTTGACGTTGCGAACGAGCGCTCCGCAAAGCCCCATCCAAAGGTGGGTGCGCATGACGGAAAGCTCGGAGGAGATGGGGTTGGCGAGCCGGATCGGGGGGACGTCCGGGTCGAGCAGCGATTGCAGCGCCGGGTCCACGAAGCTGTAGGTGACCGCTTCCTGGTACCCCCGATCGACGAGCACCCGGCGGAGCCGGGCCACCGGAACCCCCGTTTCGGGGTCCCCGCCGGGTCGAACGGTTCCCCCGATCTCCACCGGCGGCACGCGATCGTAGCCCGAGAGGCGCACGACCTCCTCGATCAGATCCTCTTCGATGGCGATATCGAAGCGGTGGGTCGGGGGCGTGACCGACCAGCCGCCTTCGCACTCCGTGACCTCCATCGCGAGCCGTCGCAAGCCGCCCGCAACCTCGTCGGCCGGCAGCTCCATGCCGAGCAGACGCTCGATCCGCTCCGCCCGAAGCCGGATCGCCGAGCGCTTGGGAAGGTGGGAAGACTCCCGCTCGTCGACGATCGGTCCGGCCCTGCCGCCGGCGATGTCGAGCAGGAGCCGGGTCGCTCGCTCGATCGCGGCCCGCTGGAGCGCGGGATCGACGCCGCGCTCGAATCGGTGGGAGGCATCGGTGCCGAGCTTGTAGAACCGCGGCTCGCCCATGAGATCGAAAGGACTGAACCATGCACTCTCGAGGAAGACGTCCCGGGTCGCTCCCGACACCGCGGTATCGAGCCCACCCATGATCCCGGCGAGCGCAACCGGACGGCGGTGATCGGCGATGACCAGGGTGGACGGGCGCAGCTCGACCTCGCGTTCGTCGAGCAGCGTGAGACGCTCACCGGCGCGGGCGCGCCGGACCCGGATGCCTGCCTCCAGCCGATGAAGGTCGAACGCGTGCAGGGGCTGCCCGAGCTCGAGCATGACGTAGTTCGTCACGTCGACGACCGGGGAGACGGCGCGGACCCCGCATCTTCGCAGGCGTTCGCTCAGCCAGAGGGGGGTCGTTGCGGTGGGATCGATTCCCCGAACCACCCGCCCGGCATAGCGGGCGCAGCCCTCCGGGGCTTCGAGGGAGACGCAAAGGCGGTCTTCGATCGCGGGGGCCACCGGGTCCGACGTGGGACCGCAGGCGGGAAGCCCGTTGATCGCGCCGATCTCGCGCGCGATCCCGGCGACGCAGAGGCAGTCGCCACGGTCCGGGGTCACGCTTATATCGAAGACGGAGTCGTCGAGACCCAGCAGCCCGAAGACGTCCGATCCCGGCGGGGTGTCCGGCTCGAGCTCGATGATCCCGTCGTGTTCGTCGCCGAGCCCGAGCTCGGCCCGGGAGACAAGCATCCCTTCCGATGCCGTCCCCCGGATCTTCGCGCGCCGGACCTTGACCCCGCCCGCGATCCGGGCGCCGGGCGGGGCCAGCGCGGCCCCCATCCCGGCTCGCGCATTCGGGGCGCCGCACACCACCTCGACGGGATCGCCCGATCCGGAATCGACGAGGCAGAGCTTCAACCGGTCCGCGTTCGGATGAGGCCGGCTCTCCAGCACTTTCGCGGCCACCACCCCGGAGAATCCGCCCGGCGAGACGGCCGGCTCCACCGAGTCCACCTCCAGACCCGCCCGGGTGAGCTGCTCGACCAGCACCGCGGTGTCCACGCCCGGGTCGACCCATTCACGGAGCCAGCTCTCGTTGAACTTCACGTGCCCGTGCGCCTATCCGCCGCCCGCGAACTGGCGCAGGAACGGAAGATCGTTCTCCATGAACAGGCGAAGATCATCGACTCCGTAGCGCAGCATCGTGATGCGCTCCGCCCCCATTCCGAATGCGAAGCCGGTGTAGCGCTCGCTGTCGATGCCGACGTTCGCGAGGACGTTCGGGTGCACCATCCCGCTGCCCAGGATCTCGAGCCAGCCGGTCTGGCCGCAGACCCGGCACCCCGACCCGCCGCAGATGACGCACTGGATGTCCACCTCGGCGGAAGGCTCGGTGAAGGGGAAATAGGAAGGACGGAAGCGCAGATCCAGGTCCGCCTCGAAGATGTAGCGGCAGAACGCGGCCAGGGTTCCCTTCAGGTTCGCGAAGTTCGCGTGCTCATCGACCACGAGCCCCTCGATCTGCTGGAACATCGGGGTATGGGTCAGGTCGGAATCGCATCGATAGACCCGGCCGATCGCGATCACCCGCAAAGGGGGCGGCTGCACTGCCATGATGCGAATCTGCATGTTCGACGTATGGGTCCGGAGCAGGAGTCCGTCGTCGAAGTAGAAGGTGTCGTGCATGGCGCGGGCCGGATGGTGCGCGGGAATGTTGAGCGCTTCGAAGTTGTGGAAGTCGTCCTCGATCTCGGGTCCCTCCACGATGTCGAATCCGAGGTGACGAAAGAACGTCTCGATTCGCTCCAGGGTTCGGGTGACCGGATGGAGACCGCCCGCCCGCGGCCCGCGTCCGGGAAGGGTGACGTCGATCCGCTCGCCCCCGAGCTCGGCGTCGACCGCCGCCCGGGACAAGGCCTCCCGGCGCGATCGTGACGCCTCCTGCAGGGCGTTCTTGACCTGGTTGAGCGCCTGGCCGGCCACCGGCCGCTCGCCGGCCGGGAGCGAGCCGAGGCTGCGGAGCTGCTCGGTGAGGACCCCCTGGCGGCCGAGGAAACGGGCCCGGACGCTCTCCACTTCTTCACGGGTCGCGGCCGCGGCCAGCGCGGCAAGGGCCTGCGCCTTGAGGTCTTCGATCTCGGTCAACATGTCCGCTCCGAGCCGGGTCGTCCGCTCAAGACGCATCGGCGGCGCCGATATGGAGGCATCCGGGCGGGAGGCCGCCCGTCGGGTCGGGCTAGAGGGCGGCCGCGGCCTGGCGGGCGATGACTCCGAATGCCGCCTTGTCTGCAATCGCCAGCTCGGCCAGGATCTTGCGGTCGATGGCGATTCCCGCCTTGTCGAGCCCGTTCATGAAACGGCTGTATGACAGGTCGTGCTCACGGGCCGCGGCATTGATCCGCGTGATCCAGAGCGCCCGAAACTGGCGCTTGCGCTGCCGGCGGTCCCGGTACGCGTACTGGCCGGCCTTGATGACCGCCTGCTTGGCAACTCGAAAGCTGCGACTGCGCGCGCCGTAGTAACCCTTCGCCTGCTTGAGGATCTTCTTGCGACGGGCGCGCGACTGCACGGGATTCCTTGCTCGGGGCATTGCCGGGTCTCCGGTCAGGCGTAGGGCAACAGGCGGCTGACGTTCGGGGCGTCGGCCGGATCGATCAAGGCCGTCGAACGAAGCTGACGCTTACGTTTCGGGGCCTTCTTGGTCAGGATGTGGTTCCGATACGACTGCCGGCACCGGAAGCCGCCGTTGACGGCGCGCTTGAAACGCTTGGCCGCCCCGCGGTTGCTCTTCATCTTGGGCATCTGTTTGTGGTCCCTTCGTTTCGCCCGGACCGGCTCAGCCGACGGCGGCCGCCTCGTCACGAACCGCCTCGTCCGAACCCGGGGTCGGGGCCGGGGCGGTCGAATCCGCAGAATCTTCCTGCTCCACCGCCTCGGCCTGCTTGCGGCTCTGCCGGACGGGCGGGGGCTTTCGCGGCGTCATCACCATGGCGAGCCGGCGGCCCTCCAGCCTCGGAAACTGCTCGACCTTGGCCTCCTCGGCCAGATCGCCTTCAATGCGTCGGAGAAGCTTCTGACCCAGATCCTGGTGGGCCATCTCGCGGCCCCGGAACCACAACGTGACCTTGATCTTGTGTCCGTGGTCGAGGAAACGCCTCAGGTTCCTCAACTTGATCTGGTAGTCACCGTCGTCGGTTCCCGGCCGGAACTTGACCTCCTTGATCTGGGTCTGCTGCTGTTTGCGGCGGGCCGCCTGTCTCTTCTTGCTCTGCTGGAACTGGAACTTTCCGTAATCCATCAACCGGCAGACGGGCGGGTCGGCGTTGGGGGACATCTCGACCACGTCGAAACCCCTCTGCTCGCCTTCCGCCAGCGCCTCGTCCATGGAGACGATTCCGAGCTGGGAACCGTCTTCGCCGATCAGCAGGAGCCTTTCGGCTCGAATTTCGCCATTTACGCGATTACGTTTTTCCGCAGCGATGCCCGCTCCTCCACTGTCGCGAATCGTGCCCGCCGTGCTGTGCACGGTCGTCCGCGCCGCTTGGCGGCGAATCATACTCACGCGATCGGGGATACTCAACCCTGCCGCGGCGCTCGGCCCCGGCGCGGAAAGCGAAAATTGCGGCCCCCTGGCCGGTTCGACAGAACCGCCTCCGCGCACCGGTCCGTTGCGTTGCCATCGCGCTCGCGTTTCGGTAGCCTGCGCGCCGCTTCCCGGCGGGTCCGCCGCCGGCTTGGCCATTGCGAACGTGCGCCTCCGGGTAACGAGGACCTCAATCATGCCGGACATCACGCTTCCCGACGGGGCCGTCCGCCAGTTCGACGGGCCGGTGACCGGGCTCGAGCTTGCCGAGTCCATCGGCAAGGGGCTTGCCCGCGACGCGGTCGCCATGCGGCTGAACGGGGAGTTGCGCGATCTCGCCACCGTCATCGAGGCGGATACCGGCGCCGCCATCGTCACCCGATCCGAGCCCGACGGGCTCGACCTCCTGCGCCACGACGCGGCGCACGTCCTCGCCGAGGCGGTCAAGGAGCTTCATCCCGAGACGCAGGTCACCATCGGGCCCACCATCGAGAACGGCTTCTACTACGACTTCGCCCGCGACGAGCCGTTCACCCCCGACGACCTCGAGCGAATCGAGGAACGAATGCGGGAGATCGTGGCCCGCGACGAGCCCGTGCGACGCGAGGCGTGGGATCGCGCCGAGGCGGCGGGGTTCTTCCGCGGCATCGGCGAGGCGTACAAGGCGGAGATCGTCGAGAGCATCCCCGAGGGCGACACGATCACGGTGTATCGCCAGGGAGGGTTCGTCGATCTGTGCCGCGGGCCGCACCTTCCCTCCACCGGACGGCTCGGCACGGCCTTCAAGCTCACCTCGGTGGCGGGGGCCTACTGGCGCGGGGACTCGCGCAACCCCATGCTGCAGCGGATCTACGGCACCGCGTGGGCGGACGCGAAGGCGCTGCGCGCGCATCTGCGGCGGATCGAGGAAGCGGAGCGGCGGGACCACCGCCGGCTCGGACGCCAGATGAACCTGTTCCACTTCCAGGAAGAGTCGCCGGGGGCGGTGTTCTGGCACCCCGACGGCTGGACCCTGTTCCAGGGCCTCATCGACTACATGCGCTCCCGGCAGGACGAGGCCGGCTACCGGGAGGTCAACACCCCGGACATCATGGACCGATCGCTGTGGGAGGCGTCGGGGCACTGGGAGACGTTCGCCGAGCACATGTACACCACCGAGACCCGGGACGATCGGGTGTTCGCTCTCAAGCCGATGAACTGCCCGGGGAGCCTCCAGGTCTTCAACCACGGCATCACGAGCTACAAGGACCTGCCGCTTCGCATGAGCGAGTTCGGCAAGGTGCACCGGTTCGAGCCGTCGGGCGCCCTGCACGGGCTCCTGCGGGTGCGCGCGTTCACCCAGGACGACGCCCACATCTTCTGTACCCCGGATCAGATCACCGCCGAGTGCCGCGGGGTCTGCGAGCTCGTCCTGAGCATCTACCGCGATTTCGGTTTCGAAGACGTGCACATCAAGTTCGCCGACCGGCCGGAGAGGCGGGTCGGCTCGGACGAGATCTGGGACCGGTCCGAGGCGGCGCTGCGCGCGGCGGTCGAATCCACCGGGCTCGACTTCACCGTCAATCCCGGCGAGGGCGCCTTCTACGGCCCGAAGCTGGAATTCGTGCTGCGCGACGCGATCGGACGGGACTGGCAGTGCGGCACCCTCCAGGTGGATCTCAACCTGCCGGAGCGGCTGGGAGCGGCCTACGTCGCAGAGGACGGCCGCAAGCACGTCCCGGTGATGCTGCACCGCGCCCTGTTCGGCTCGCTCGAACGGTTCACGGGGATCCTCATCGAGCACTACGCGGGCAACCTGCCCCTGTGGCTCGCCCCGGTCCAAGCGGTCGTGGCCACGGTGGTCTCGGATGCGGACGCCCACGCCCGCGAGTGCGCGCGCCGGCTGGAAGCGGCCGGCCTGCGGGCGCGGACCGATCTCCGCAACGAGACGATCTCCTACAAGGTGCGCCAGCACAGCCTCGCGAAAGTGCCGGCGATCCTCGTCGCGGGACGCAAGGAGGCGGACGACGGTACGGTGACCGTGCGCCGGCTCGGGACCCGGCGGCAGGAGAGCTTGCCGTTGGAGGCGGCGGTCGCCGCCCTGGCCGACGAGACGGCGGCGAGGTCGGCGCCGCCGGGATTCGGTCTCGAGGAAGCGGCCGACTGACGCCCGCGCGATGGCCGCGCCCGGCCGGAGAACCGGGCCCGGTGCGCCTGGACGGCGGCAAGGAGCGAGCCGCACGCGCCCTCCCCTTCGCCCCCCCGGAACTCTTCCCGGAGCTCTTGCCGGATCAGGCCGGCAGGAGCCGAGGCGAAGGCCGGGGGCGCAAGCGGCGGGCGGAGATGGTAGGCGCGGCTGGGATTGAACCAGCGACCCCTACCATGTCAAGGTAGTGCTCTACCACTGAGCTACGCGCCTGGCCGCCGCGAAAGATACCGGTCTGCGCGCACGCGGGCAATCCCCCTGCCCGCCCTGGTTCGCGCGAAGGCGGCGGTGGCCGCCGGCCGGAGCCGCGTTCAGCCCGCGAGCCCGAGACCCGCCGCCTGCAACTGCTGGATGCGGTTTCGGATCCGGGCCGCCTCCTCGAACTCCAGGTCGTCGGCGTGCTTGAACATCCGGCGCTCGAGCTCGGCGATGCGCGCGTCGAGGTCTTCCCGCCCGAGGGCGGCGTCACGGACGAAGGCGTTCGCCGCCTCCACGAACTTGCGGGGGTTCGCGGCCGGTCCGTGGCGCGCCCCCTCCATGATGTCCGTCACCGCCTTGCGGATGCCGCGCGGGGTGATACCGTGCTCGCGGTTGTAGTCGGCCTGGCGCTCGCGGCGCCGGTCGGTCTCCCGGATCGCGCGCTCCATGGAGCCGGTCGGGGCGTCGGCGTACAGGATGGCCGCACCGTTCAGGTTGCGCGCCGCGCGACCGATGGTCTGGATGAGCGAACGCTCGGAGCGAAGGAACCCTTCCTTGTCGGCGTCGAGGATCGCGACGAGGGAGACCTCCGGCATGTCGAGCCCCTCGCGGAGCAGGTTGATGCCGACGAGGACGTCGAACTCGCCGAGGCGAAGGTCGCGGATGATCTCGACGCGCTCGACCGTCTCGATGTCCGAATGGAGATAGCGCACCCGCACCCCGTGCTCGGCAAGGTACTCGGTGAGGTCCTCGGCCATCCGCTTGGTCAGCACGGTCACGAGCACCCGTTCTCCCGCCGCCGCGCGGCGGTTGATCTCGCCGAGCACGTCGTCGACCTGGGTAATGGCGGGGCGCACCTGCACTTGCGGATCCACCAGGCCCGTCGGCCGTACGAGCTGCTCCACCACGTCCCCCGAACGTTCGTGCTCGTAGGGGCCCGGGGTGGCGGACACGAACAACGTCTGGGGCGAAATGAGCTCGAGTTCGTCGAACCGGAGCGGGCGGTTGTCGAGGGCCGACGGAAGGCGGAACCCGTAGCGCACCAGGGTCTCCTTCCGCGACCGGTCCCCCCGGTACATCGCGCCGAGCTGGGGCACGGTGACGTGGCTCTCGTCGATGACGAGGAGCGATTCCGCCGGCAGATAGTCGAACAGGGTGGGCGGCGGCTCGCCCGGCGCCCTTCCGGAGAGGTAGCGCGAGTAGTTCTCGATCCCCTTGCAGTGCCCGATCTCCTGGAGCATCTCCAGGTCGAAGCGGGTGCGCTGCTCGAGGCGCTGCGCCTCCAGCAGCTTCTGCTCGGCCCGCAGCTCGTGCAGCCGCTCCGCCAGCTCCTCGCGGATCTCGTCGATCGCGTCCACCACCGCGTCGCGCGGGGTGACGTAGTGGTTCTTCGGGTAAATCGTGTACCGCGGAATGTTCCCGGACACCTCTCCGGTCAGGGGATCGAAACGCGAGAGCGCCTCGATCTCGTCGTCGAAAAGTTCGACCCGCACCGCTTCGCGTTCCGATTCCGCGGGGTACACGTCAATGACGTCACCGCGCACCCGGTAGGTGCCGCGGCGAAGGTCGAGCGACGTACGCGTGTACTGGAGCTCTGCGAGACGGCGCAGCAGCTCGCGCTGGTCGATCCGCCCGCCTCGCACGAGGTGCAGCACCATGGCATGGAAACGCTCCGGGTCGCCAAGGCCGTAGATTGCCGACACGGTGGCGACGATGATGGTGTCCGCCCGCTCGAGCAGCGCCTTCGTGGCCGAGAGGCGCATCTGCTCCACGTGCTCGTTGATCGAGGCGTCCTTCTCGATGTAGGTGTCGGTCGAGGGGATGTACGCCTCGGGCTGGTAGTAGTCGTAGTAGGAGACGAAGTACTCGACCGCGTTGCCGGGGAAGAATTCGCGCATCTCGCCGTAGAGCTGGGCCGCGAGGGTCTTGTTGGGCGCGAGCACCAGGGTCGTCCGCTGAACGGTGCGAATGACGTTGGCGATGGTGAAGGTCTTTCCGGACCCGGTCACCCCGAGCAGGGTCTGGTGCGCGAGGCCGTTTCCGAGGCCGTCCACCAGGGCGGCGACGGCCGGCCCCTGGTCGCCCGACGGCCGGAAATCGGCTTCGAGCTCGAAGCGGTCGCCGCCCTCGCGGTGGGTCCTGCCGTTTGCGTCCCGGGGTGCCATGAAACGACTCGGACTCGCCTACAATGACGCCGATCCGGCCCCATCCGGGCCGCCGCCCGGCAGCCATAGAACGAGGAGCGCGCGTTCCGTGAATCTCTCGAACCGAGTCCACGTCATCAAGGAGTCTCCCACCATCGCGGTCACGGACAAGGCCCGCCGGCTCCGGGAGGCGGGGCACAACGTCATCGGCCTCGGCGCCGGTGAGCCGGACTTCGATACGGCCGATTTCGTTCTCCAGGCCGCGAAGGACGCGATGGCCGCCGGCCAGACCAGGTACACCGCGGTCGACGGCACCCCGGAGATCAAGGAAGCGATCATAGCCAAGATGAAGCGCGACCACGATCTCGACTACCGGCCGTCCCAGATCGTGGTGTCGAGCGGCGGCAAGAACTCGCTCTACACCCTCGTGCAGTGCGTCATCGACACCGGCGACGAGGCCATCGTGCCGGCGCCCTACTGGGTGTCGTACACCGACATCGTGCTCCTCGCGGGGGGGGTGCCGGTGGTGGTGGAGACGGGCGCGTCCGCGGGCTTCAAGATGACCCCCGAACAGCTCGAGGCGGCCATCACCCCGCGTACCCGCCTGCTCATCCTCAACAGCCCCTCCAATCCGACCGGGGCGTGCTATCGGCGGAGCGAGCTCGCGGCGCTCGCGGAAGTGCTCCGCCGCCACCCCGGCGTCCTCGTCGCGACCGACGACATGTACGAGAAGATCATGTGGGACGACGAGCCGTTCTCGAACATCCTGACCGCCGCCCCGGACCTCACGGACCGCACGGTGGTGCTGAACGGGGTGTCGAAGGCCTACGCGATGACCGGCTGGCGCATCGGCTACGCGGCCGCCCCCGACGCGGTGAGCGCCGCGATGCGCAAGATTCAGTCGCAATGCACCTCGAACCCCTGCTCCGTCTCGCAGGCGGCGGCGGCGGCGGCGATCTCCGGCGACCATGCCTACGTCGAGGAGCGAAGCCGCATCTTTCACGAGCGCGGCGACTACGTGAACCGGCGGCTCAACGAGCTCCGAGGGGTGAGCTGCGTTCCGGCGCGCGGTGCGTTCTACGCCTTTCCCGACTTCGGGGAGGCCATCGACGCGCACCGCAACGCCAACGACGATATCGCCTACGCGGAGTGGCTGCTGGAGGTCGCCCGGGTCGCGGTCGTGCCCGGCTCCGCCTTCGGCGCCCCCGGCTTCATGCGCCTGTCGTTCGCGACCAGCATGGAGAACCTCGAGGCCGCCCTCGACCGGCTCGCCGAAGCGATGGGCACGGAGTAGCCAGCCGGCGCCGCCTGCCCGGCGGCAGCCGCAGCCGAACCCACCGAAGCTGGCCGGCCCCAACGGCCGGCGCAGAACGATGTTCGCGGCGGTATCGGTAGCCGGGCCGGCCGGCGACGAAGGACGTTTCCCCCGATCCGGAACGACTCCGGGCGCGAGCGGCTTCCCTGCCCCCGCCCGGCGAGCCTCCGGGCATTGACCCCGGCCCCCGTGCGCCCTTACGATCCCGCCCGTTCCTCGGTAGCTCAGCCGGTAGAGCGGGTGGCTGTTAACCACTAGGTCGGGGGTTCGAGTCCCTCCCGGGGAGCCAGACGATACTCGTAACTATCTGAAAATAAACACTAAACGGGCGAATCGGGAAAATCGCGTTATCACTTAGCGACCACTAGGGTACACCATGACGAAACGTGACAAGTATCACGCCGGCGCGAGCCTAATCAGTTCGCCCCCGGACGCCCCCGTGCGCCTGTTTCACGCCCTTTGCCGGCCGAACACTGAGAACGCATACGTGATTGCGGACGAGGACCCGGACGTGATCCGCGACGAGGACGGCAACCCCGTCCCGCACCAATGTCCCGAGTGCGGGGGGAGGATATTGGCCGAGCACACGACCCCGCCACGCTGAGGGAAACCCTGTCAGTTGATGGGGTTTAGCGCACCCGCAGCCCGCGCCGCCGCGCCTTCTCGATCCCGTCCCGGATCGCTGCCCGGACGAAGGGCCGCCGCTCGTCTACCGTAGTCAGGTATCCGGTCGGGACGATATGCACGTCCCGCGCCCGGCGCAGGCTCATGACCTTGGCGCGCCCCGCCTTCTGAGCCCGCGCCGCCGCCGGAATTCCGCCCGCACCGCGCCGCCCTTCGCGGAAGTCCGGCTCGCCAATCGAGGGCCGCCAGCTTGTCCGGCCGTATCCGGTGTCAACCGGGGTCGCCTCGCGAAGCGCATCGAGAACGTCAATCGCGACCGTCGAGACCGCCGTTGCGATGAATAGGTCAAGGTCCCGGACGATGCGCGCGATCTGTGCTCTCTCGTCCGCCATGCCTATCGCCCGTCATCGGTGTACTGAAACCGCGCCTCGACCCGGGCCGTGCGGTATGGAAAGTCCGGGTCCGGGCTCAAGTCGTGAACGCTCGATCCCGTCAAGTCTACGCCGCCCGGAAGGCGCTTAGCGTCGAGCCGCCGGATAAGCTCCCCCGTGATCCCGTGAACGGTGTAGGTCCCCATCCCGAGCGGGATATTCACAGAGATTTCCACAACCCCGAACACTCGCCACGATCGCCCCGGGAACCCGATCCGCGACCGGCCGGAATGTCGAACGAAAAGGGTCGCCCAGATATCCGGCTCGCTCGGAACCGCCTCGCTTGCCAGATAGGTATTCCGCGCCGCCGGCGGGACGGACCAGTCCGCATTCAGTTCGTCGGCGGGGCCGTAGGGACTCCCGCCGCGAACGTGATCGAGGATCGCCCGGGTCGCATCATCCGGGGTCATCGCGAAGATGCTCGCGAAGGGAGTCGAGAAGCGCCGGATCGCGACCGAACAGCATCGCGCCATCCCGGCCGTGCGTCGGCGTGAAGACGACCACGACGCCATCGCGGATGTACTCGCGTGCCTTCGCGACGGTCGCCGCGCCCGGCGTTGCCTTCACGATCTTCCATCCCGCCCGGTAGCGCCGCCACACTTGCAACCGACCTTCGGGCGGATCGCCCTTTCGAGTCCAGTTGTTCCCCGGGCTTGTCTTGCGCCCCCTCGCGGGACTCGCCACCGCAAGCCCGTCCGTTCGCCGTTGCGCTCGGCTCGCCGCCTGCCGTTGCGCCTTTCGGGAGCGCGGGGCGCGAGGCTCAACCACCGGCCGGGGCCGGGGCCGGGGCCGCGACCGCGTGCGAGAGTTCGATCCCGGTCGCCCGGGCCGCATCGTCCGCGTGCACCCCCGCTTTCAACAGGCTCGCCATGCTCCGCGCACGGCCGGCCACGTCGGCCGCGTGAATCTCGGCAAGGTCGAGCGCAACGGGCGAGTCGAGCTTCAACGAGAGTTCGGTTTCCATGAGCCTCGCGACCGGCCGCAGGGCCGCGTGCAGGAACCGGCGGAAGGCTTCGCGTTGCGCGGTCCCGTCCGAGTTCGCGACGAACAGCGAGGGCGGAACCCCGCACGCGCCGAGCACGTCCCGGCCTACGTCCGTTCGGGCCGCTGCCGCCGCGTCGATCGGGAACCCGAACCGATGCGACTGGAATCCCGTTCCGTTCGCCCGGCCTACGCCACCGTCCGCCGACCAGTCGCGAGGGTCTTCCATGATGAGGGTCCGGCCCTTCGCCTTCGCGACGTCGCCCCGGAACGCATCAAGCGGTCCCGTTTCGTCATCGTCCGACAGCGCCGGGGCCGCCGGGACGCCGAGTAGGTGACCGTGCGGGGCGCGCGCTTCGTTCGCGATAAACCGATCGAGGGCCGCAATCGCCTCGCCCGTCGCCGCCGCCCATGACCACGGCGGGACCCCAAGCCACGGCCGGGCCGCATCGACCGCGTACCGGCAATGAACCATGCTCGCGGCCGGAACCCACTCGTGCCGGGAATCGGTCGGGCCGTAGAGGGTCGAGTTGTAGGTCCATGTCATCGGGTCCGGGCCGTTGCCGTGCGCATGAGCGAACCCCACGGGTTCAAGCACGATCCCCCCGCCCCGAACATAGATTCGATGATGGTCTTCCCCGCGACGGATCAGGTTCCGCGCCATGAGAGCGAGCACGGGGGCCGTGAGCGCCCGTTGCACGGCCGGGGAACCCTGTACCACGGCCGCCGCCATGCAACGCGCGTAGAGTCCGCTGGCAGCCTCTAGGGCGGCCGTTGCGAGCGGGGCCGACTCCGCAGCCGACCCTTCCGCGCCCGCCTGTAGGGCGGCCGTGAGGCTCGCGGTATAGCCAACCGACCCGGCCCGCCGCTCCGGCGCGGGCGCGCGCTTCGACCACGGGAACCGCATCAGGAAGCATCCTCGATCGGGAGGGCGCGGCGGGCTCGCCACGGAAGCAGCATCGCCCGCGCCCCGGAGTGCCGGAGAGCATCCGGGCTCGCGTGGCGTTCGCGGAAGTCCATCCGCATGTCGCCGATGGTGATCGATTGCATGGGGTTCGGCCGGCGGGCATGTATCCATCCGGCCGCCCGAATGACCGCCTCGCGCTTGACGGCCGGGGGCGCATCCGGGGCGAACCGCTCGACCACGGCCGCCGCCGTCTCGCCGAGTTGCCGAGCCCGATCGTCCGGGAGGCTCGCGCCGCCCGCGATTGCGCCCTTGACACACGCCACGGCCGCCGCCACGGCCGCCGGAGTGTCCGGCCACGGGGACAGTATGACTATTGCCATCGGCGCGCCCTACGGGCCGTCCCGGGGCCGTCCCCGGCCCGCCCGACCGCGATCGGGGTCCAACCCTTGTTGGCATCAGTCGGCCCGACCGTCACAGCCCGCAAGCGAGCCTCGCGATAGGTCGCGAGCGGACCGTCTAGGTCGAAGTCCGATGCGTCAAGGTCGAGCACGGGCCGCCCGAAGACGGGAGCCGAATCCATCGTCTCGCGGAGCGCCCGGCCGCGCGCCGTCGCCGGCACGTCGATCGCGTATTCCAACCCCCGATCCGATTGCCAGAATCGGAGTCCTTCCCGACTCCGGGCCGCGATTGCATTCTGGTATTCGCCGGCAATCGCGAGCACTTCGCGAGCATCGTCCCGAGTCACGTTGTCGAACGCGCCATCTTTGAAAAGCGCCTCCCGACAGTTGCCCGGGGCGCATCGGCAATCGACGGTGCGGCCCTTCGGAATGAACCCTCGGGCCGTGAACAATCGCCCGCCCCGGTCACCACGCGCCCGAAGCTCCGCCATGCTCTCGCCATAGGACGGGCCGCGTACCAGCCCGACCCCGACAAGCTCCGCCCGATCAATGACGCGAACCCCGTCAACCTGCCGCTCCGACCGTGCATGGAATTCGATGGAAAACCCGTCAACTGCGCCACGTCGCAAGAGCATGAGGGCCGCAGACGATGGGGAGAGTTCGGCCCGAATTTCGAGGGCGGCCGGGGAGTCGCGCAAGTCGAACGCGCCCGGGGCCGCGACCACCATCCCGCCGTCGTGTTCGAGATTGAGCGGGACGGCCGGAACCGGGGCGAACGCGCCCGGTTCGAACCGCTCGCGATGCGAGGGTGAAACGTCCCCGTACCGGAGCACGGTCCCGGTCAGGGTCCGGCCCGCAACCCGAAGCTCCGGGCCGATCCCGATCCGAAGCTCGGGGGCCGCCATCGGCCTAGACCGAAACGCGAAACGCTACTTGCGCGTATGCGCCCGGCTGCACGATCAGAACGTCGCCGACGATCGCGGAAACGGTAAAGAACCGTTGTCCCTTCCGCGCCCCGGAATAGATGTCATCGACGCTGATCGATCCCCATGTCGGCGCGACGGCGGTTCGCATCCCGGGCCGGCCCTTCCGGCAGAGGATCCCCTGCTGGATGTTCGCGTCCGTCGCCGGCATCCGCGAGTTTGTCCAGAAGCCCGCGCCCATGCGCTTCAGGTACGAGGCGGCCGATTCCTCGGAGTCCGCACCCTGGAACGTCGCCGCCGCGAGTCGGTAGGTTTCGACGCCCGCCACGATCGCGATGTGTTCCAGTTCGGTCGCCCACAGCCCGTCAATCCCGCCCGACTGGATCGCAAGGAACCGGGTCCACGTTTCGACGGCCGCCGCCGGCGCGCCCGGGTCGGTCAACCGCTGAAAGATGCCGTTCAGATCATCGTTCTGACCGTCGCCGTTGATCATCTGATCGTCGAGTTCGGCGGACAGCGCCATCGAGACGTTTTGCCGTAGGGCCGACTCGAAATTCGCCGCGCCGATCGCCGCGATGTCTTCGAGGGTCAACCCGAGACTCGCGCCGACTCGCTTCGGGCTCGCGGTCCCGACCGTGATCGCCCCGGCCGTTTGCGGAACGTCCGCCTCTTTGGCGACCGCATCCGCCGTTACCGAAGTCGAGATCGTCCCGGTCGCGAACGTCCCGGACGGGACTCGCGGCATGTCGATCATGAGCTTGTCCGCGACCGAAGGCGCGAATATGAACGGGCGGATCGGGTCGACATTGATCCCGGCCGTCCCGGGGGCCGGAGTGATCGCCCGATGCTCCGGATCGGCCCGGCGGGCTTCGATGCGCGGATCGGGCTCCCACATCTCAGCGATCCCCTCATCTTTTTTGTAAGGAATCGTTGTTAACGATTTGATTTGATCCAAATCAGTATAGCGAAAGCACAGTTTTCTAATTCCTTGTACTCAATTTGCACCTGCGATGGGTCCGTTGACTCGAATATTGTGCTCCACTTTTTCCCCCAAGTCCGACTTCGGACTTGCACGGGCAGGAGGTTGGAAACAAAATAACTGTTTTCGCCTCTGAGGGTGGATGGTGAAAGCCCGAGACGTACTTCGCGAAGACCATCTGATTTCCTTCATCACCGAGCTGTACGACGGCGACCTGCACGCCAAGCGGGTCTTGTCGCTCGCCTACGGTACGCTCGGAGTCCTGACCAGTGCCTCCTTGGCCGTCCATGCCATTGGACAAGGTTTGGCCCACGCCCGTGGCACCCTGAGCAAACACGGCGTCAAGCAGGTCGACCGGTTGCTCAGCAATACCGCCATCGAATTGGACGATTTCTTTTCGCACTGGGTGCCTCATGTGATTGGAGCGCGAGAGGAGATCGTGGTGGCATTGGATTGGACCAGCTTCGCTCGCGATGGGCACGATACGTTGATGTTGTCGATGCTCACCGAGCATGGCCGGGCCACGGCCCTGATGTGGGAGACGGTATCGACGGCGACGTTGAAGGACAACCGCAACCGTTATGAGGACGAGTTGCTGTATCGGTTCTCGGAGGTGGTGCCCGATGGGGTAGAGGTGACGGTGGTCGCGGACCGGGGGTTTGCAGACTGTAACTTGTTCAAAAACCTGGACGAAGAGCTGGGATTCGGCTATGTGATTCGGCTGCCCGCAAGCTACTATGTCACCAGTGAGAGCGGGGAGCGGCGCTTGGCGTCGCAATGGGTCGGCCCGGCCGGGCGAACCCGCACGTTGCGAGCTGCCCACATCACCGACGCTCACCAGCTGCCCGTCGGCACGGTCGTTTGCTTGCGCGACAAGAACATGAAGGACACTTGGTGTCTGGTGGCCAGTGACCGAAACGCCGCACCCCGGCTCCTCATCCAATACTACGCAAAACGGTGGGGGATCGAAACGAGCTTTCGCGACCTGAAGGACCGGCGCTATGGCCTTGGCTTGTCGTCGATGCGTACCTCGTGCCCCGAGCGCCGCGACCGGCTGTTGTTGCTCAGTGTATTGGCAATTGCGTTGTTGTCATTGCTCGGGGCCGCCGGAGAGCGTATCGGCTATGACCGGTGGTTGAAGGTCAATACCGTGAAACATCGCACCCATTCGTTGTTTCGCCAAGGGCACATGCTCTATGAACATATTCCCAACTGGCCACCGGAACGATTGCGACCGTTGCTCGACGAATTCGCCGCCATGCTGGCCGAACACAGGCTATACAAGAGAATGTTCGCCATCTTGTGAAAATATGAGGGGATGCTTAAGCTCCCACATTTCGATCGGAATGCCGTCCACGGCGGCGGCCGCCTGCAACTCCGCTTCCGCGCCGGTGACTGTCTTGCCCGTGAGGGCCGCCCGGAAGAACGTCCCGAGCGAGGCTTTCGATCGAAGCTCGATCCGCTCTCGGGCTTCCTTGTCGAGCCCGTCGCCGGCAGCGGCCCGGGTTTCGGCCAGTTCGCCATCTTCCGCGACCACGGCCGCCCGATACTCGGGTTCGATTTCCTGCGCCCGCTTCGACAGCGAATCGAGCTCGCCGCGTTCGTCGTCCGTGAGTGACTCCTTGGCGAGAAGCGCGTTGATCGCTTGGGTTTTCTCGCTCCGTTCGAGGGCGAGCTTTTGAGATTTGGTCATCGGTGAAACCTATCGAATGGACCTTGATCGATAGATTACATCAATTCCTCGACAAGCGTTTGCCACGCTTTGACTTCCGGGGAAACGGGCCGCGCGTGCTCGCGGATATGGCAGCCCCGGCACAGGCATTCCAGATTGCCTTGATCGTAGGGCGCGCCCCCGTGCCGAAGCTCGACCCGATGATGGCATTCGAGCGCCCCAGCGCCCCCACAGCGAGCGCAACGCCATCCGGCCCTATGCAGGCAAAGACTCCGGGCTCGCGCCCACTGGCGGACATTGAGGTTCGCGTGAAAGCGGGACCCGGGCCGGCGGCGACTCATGCCGCACGCTGGCAGGGGGGACAGACTTCGGCCGTTGTCCCGGGGCGCGGCAGGAATTGCTCTTTGCACCGGCGACACTTCCGCATCCGCTTCCGGTTCCGGGCATCGATCCGATTCAGAAAGCCGTCTTTCTTCCCCATCATGCAACCACGTAGCGCAGTCCGGCCGGTTTCGGCCGGGCCGCCTTCCGGGTCCCGTGCGCGACCGCGAGGATCGCCGCCGCCGCCGCGTCATCCCGCGCCCGCTTCCTTCGACCGCCTTCCGCGCTTTTGGCGAGCTTCGCATTCCCGGCCGGATCGGAGATTGTTCGCGCTTCGCTCATCGCGGCCCGGAGTAGCAGCGAGGGAACCGGCCGCACCTTCCCCTCAGCGCAAGCCCGGCGGAAGTCGCGCACGTCTTGTCCGCCGTCCATGAACCCCATCCCCCGGACGATCAACGGGCAAACCGGGACCCCGATTCGCTTCAACGAATCCCGCAATTCCGCCTCGCGCCATCGGTCGCAAACGATCGCGGACGGCGGGCCGAACCGCTCAAGGGCGAGCCCGAGAAACTCTCCGATATCGACGGCCGCCCCGCCCGTAACGCAAAGCTCCGCGCGTTCGGCCATGCGTTGATACAGCCCGGCAACCCCATCCGCGTTCCCCCGCTCGACAAGCCCGGGCTCCCGGGGGAAGGAAGCGAGCGATTCCAGTCGGCCCGAGCCCGGCCAGTAGGCCGCGCACGCACTCATCGCCTCACTTGTCCCAAGGTCGAGTCCCCATGTCGGCCGGCCGGCCCGCTCCGCATCCCCCTCGCTCGCTTTCCACGTCCCCGCTTCAAGCAGGGTCGCGATCCCGACATCTTCCGTCCCAAGGTTGAGACGAAGCGCCCGGAACGACGGGAGTAGCGCGGAGTCGCGCCGCGCGGATGCCGCCTCGCCCCGTATGCGCGCCTCCAGGGCCGGCATGGCGGGGAGCGAAGGGTTCGCCTTGCGCCACGTCCGAACGCGGAACACGGGGTCATCCGGGCCGGCCGCGTGCGATTGTGCGAAGGCGGCCCCGCCGTCGAGCATCTTGGCGAACCAGTGTTCGTCATCCGCCGGCCGGGTCCCGAGAGCGATCAACCTCGAGGATTCGAGCTTGCCCATGCTGGTACGAAGGGCCGCGAGCATGGCATCCCGGGTCCCGCGTTCCCATTGCGCCGGTTCGTCCGCGAGCACAAGGAAGGGCGCGAGCCCGTGCGCCCGCTTCGGGTCCGACCCGATGCACCGGACCCGCGCCCCGGACTGCCTGTGCTCGACTGTGGCGACGTTCTGACTGTCTTGAACCCGCCATAGCGCCCGCTTGTCGATCGGCACGCCACGGGCGCGCAGGAAGCTCAGAACGTGCTCAAAGATGATGCGCCCCTGCGCAAACGACGATGCCGCGCAGACCACTTCCGCCCGGGGCCGCCGGAGCGGGCCGTCTATCACCGCGCACGCGATGGCAGCGACAAGGGTTGTCTTGCCGTTTCCCCGGCTAATCGTGAGCGCCGCATCGCCATCCGCCCGGAAGGCTCCCCGGACAAACCGCGACTGCCACGGCAAGAGGCGGAAAGGCTCCCCGGCCCCGGCCCCTTGGGTAACGGTCAGGGTGCGGATGTAGTCAGGGAGGGTCGATTTCCCCATCGTTATCCCAATACGGGCGGGCCGGGTCGCGCGGCCGGCCGGGCTCCGGTTCGATCACGATCGCGCCGCCGGTCGCCATGTTCCGGCGCTTCGGGACCCGTTCGATCATCCCGGGGTGAAGCGAAAGCGCGTGCGGGGTCCCGCCTTCGTCGGTCCATTCGCACTCGACAAGCTCCGGAACGAATCCCTCGCCCTTCACTTCCATCGGCCGACCGTCCGATTTCAAGCGAACCACGTCGCCCGGTCGGTATGTCTCGTCTTGCTTGGTCATCCTGTCAGTCTCCCAAGTATGTGTGTCTATGTAGCTTCAACCGCGCCTTATTGACCCTGTGAGCGAGTCGCGGACAGGGGTCCCCCTCGGTCGGGATCCGGCGGGGTCACCCGTCCTTGTCCGGAAAGCTCACCGCCTTCCTTGCGCGATCGACCTTGATCGGAATCCCACGTCGCCGACATGTCGCCTCAAGTTTCCCGATGCACCGCTTCCAGCCGTAGCTGTGGCCAGCGAGAAACCCGAGCGCAATCCCGACCGATAAAGAGACGGCCACGGCCACGCCGATGATGATAGTGAAGGGCGTCATGTCAGTCTCCCGTGGTCTGTGGTCAATGCCGCCGTTCGGGCAGCGTAATGCTATCGCCATCCATCGGCACCTCGCCGAGCGAGAGCGCATCGTGCGCCGCCGCGTTGCGTTCGATGTAGGCCGCCGCTTGGCGAAAGAGCACGGCCGCCGCCTTCGGGTCCGCTTCCGCTTCCGCCATCAACCCCGGATCGGCCGTGAAGCGCACGACCACGCACGCGAGATTCGCCGCCGGGTCGCACGCCAGTTCGACCACCGCGCCGCCCGGTTCGCTCTCGCCCTTACCGCCCGCTTGCCTGTCGTCCGCCATGCCGCCCTCCCTTTGCTACGTGAAACCCTGTCAGTTGATGGGGTTTCTAGTCTCATGCCTGAAAAACCACTCCGGGCATAGCGCCGCCCTTTCCCGCAGGGACCCTAAGAGAGCGCCCCATGCCTACGGCCGGCCAGCCGTGGCGCGCGGTACTTGTCTGCCTTACCGCTACCCGGTGCACCCCCATCTATGGGGCCGGACGGTGCCGACTTGCCTAGAGCCGAACCCCCGAATGGTCAGTTTTTCCGCAGGTTGTCACAGCGGCCCGGGCCGCAGAAGTGCAATGGCGTTGCCCGGGATAGCACCTTGTTGTTGCGTCGGGTCGGGCTTAGCACCCCAAACCCCCCATGCTTGGCGTTTCAGCATGGGGAGCGTACCGGCCATCGCTCGCAAGCGGGACCGGCCGCACGGTGCACAAGGCGCAAACCACTCGGGGAAAATGACGATCGAGACGTATGTTAGAATCCGACTCGTCATTGAAGTCTTGCGCCTTCGTGACACCCTTGGCCCCGGCGGATGCCTGATCCTCCGGGGCCTTTCTCTTTCTAGGCCGCGCGCTTCGCGCTCAGTCGCTCGATGTATTCCGCGATCTCGTCCGAACGCCATCGAGGCGCACGTGGAGCGGGATAGCACGGGCGCGGAAAGTCGCCGTGCTTCATCCGTTCGTAAACAGTGACCCTACCGACGGCCACACGTCGGCAAACGTCGGAGAGCTTGAGAAGAACGATTTCGGGGTTCGATTCGGGCACGACGCCACCTCCATTAGTGGCGGCGCCTTGACCCGGTGAGCAATAGCGGCGACGCGGACGAATACCGGATGCTTGCCGTAATTATACGTCGCTATTCGCTCGCGTTCAAGTAGTCGGACCATGCCTGCATGACATCCCGGCGACGTGCCAAAAGGTCGCTCCGCGCGTATGCCGCCTCAACCCCAGGACGACTGTGCGCGAGACATGATTCGGCCAGTTCCCGATCAACACCGTTCTCTCCGCACCAGTCCCGGAACGACGACCTCGCGCCATGCGGAACCATCGCGATCTCGTTGTCGCGTAGCAGCTTCGAAAGCGTGTTGTCGGAGAGCACCTTGCCCCGCACGCTCGGGAAGACGAGATCGCCATCGGAACGCATCCGTGCGGCTTCGAGGATCGCCGTAGCGCGGTCGGAGAGCGGAACCGCATGGGGTTGCCCCGTCTTCGTCCGCGAGGGCGGCACGGTCCACGTCGCCGCCTCGATATCGACCTCCTCCCACTTCCCTCCCCGGACCTCGCCCGAGCGAGCCGCCGTCAGGACGAGAAACTCGAAAGCGGCCTTCGTGCTCTCGCCGGCTTCCGATGCGAGCACCCTGGCGATCGCCCCGGCGACCTCCCCATGCGGCAGCGCCCGATGATGCGCCGTCGTCTTCCCGTTCGACCTCGGGAGAGCCGCCGCAATGGTGGCAGTCGGATCGTCGGGCCGGAGTCCCTGCGTCACCGCCCACTTGAACACCATCCCGAGCCGTTGCTTGAGCTTGCGCGCCGTCTCCGCCTTCGTCGCCTGTAGAGGCGCCAGAATCTTGAGCACGTCGGCCGCAGTCACTTCGTCAATCTGCCGCCGGCCGATCTGTCGGCTGACGTACTCCTCGAACATCCCGCGCCACTGCTTTTCCGTCTTCGATCCCGGCTTCCACGATCCAGCGTGGATCGCGAGCGTCGCGTCCGTCGCCTCGATGAATGTCGGGACTGTGCGCGTCACGGTGCGCACGATCGACTCACCCCGGCGGAGAGCAGCCGCATTGTCCGCGCACCGCCGCCTCGCTTCGGTCAGGGTGACGATGGGGTACGCGCCGATCCCGATGTTCCTCGCCCGACCCTCGACGTAGACACGTTGCGCCCAGGACTTCGCCACGTCCCCGCGCTTCGTCCGCTTGACCAGCAGCGAGAGCCCGTTTCCGCCTCGCCCGTCGCCGTAGCGGCCGGGGTCGGTCACCCGTTGAACGAAGGTCGCCGACAGCCGGTAGGGACGTTGATTCATGATGGCTCCCTCTTTGTCTTTGAAACGTTGGTTATCATAAACGGGAGCATACACGGGCGAACACCTATGAACAAGACTATTCGTAACTGACTGATATATCGAACATCAGCGAATCGCGGCGAACAGTGGAAAACCCCGACTTGGTTCCCTCCCGGGGAGCCAGATGATTCTTCAGGCTATTGAATCGGGGTGATTTTCGCTGCGCGTCAGCCCTTGGATGGGCGGCCGGCATTCGAGGCGCCACGCTTGCGCAGCTCCCGACATGCCGCGCTGTCGCGTACGCCGAGGTACGCGGCGACGAACGCGTCGACGAATCCGCTCAGGTGCTCCAGAAACGAGCCGGCATCGCCCTGGCCGGAGCCGCCCGTGGACCACGTCTCGGCGAGCGCGGACAGTCCGAGGCGTTCCGCCAGCAACTCGCGCAGGTACGCGAGCTCGATTGAGTAGAACGGGATGTGTCCTTCTTCCGGTTCACCAAGAACGACGAGGGACTGGAGGAGCGGATCGGCGTTCGGGTCGTAGATTCGCGCGCGGCGAAGGCGGCTCTCGATCACGTCCCGGATCCCCTCCCGCGTCAGTCCCGCGCGTGCGGCGTGATCCGGCAGATCGTTGACCAGCAGGTCCATTCGTGCCTCCATGGTGCATAGCTGAAACAGCTCGAGCTGCTCCACGAGCGCCTCCTTGACCGTCTTGCCTGAACTCTCGGCGCCTGCCGCACCGATCACCGCGAGCATGGCGAGGGCGGCGGTCCAGCGTGCGGCCATGGCGCACCTCCTGGAAAATGAAGGAAGGGTAACGGTGGGGTTTCCTGCGGGACCGGGCACGGTTGATCCCGCCTATCGACGCAGGGCCGCCGCCTTCACCGGATCGTGCCACCAGGATTCCAGGACGACGCCGTAGAGAGGCGTGGTCTCCGGACGGCCGAACGCGTCCCACCAGGCGACATAGTCGTCGTTCCGGTGGTAGAGGGGGACGAAGTAGTGCCCCCAGAGCAGCACCCGGTCCATGGCGCGGATGGTGTCCACGAATGCCTCGCGCCCGCGCACGTTGGTCATGCGGACGATCAGCTCGTCGACGACCGGGTCCCGGACCCCCGGGTAGTTGCGCGTTCCCTCCTGCCCGGCCGCCGCCGTCCCCCAGTAGAACGCCTGCTCGTTCCCGGGCGAGAGCGACATCCCCCAACGGTAGACGAGCATGTCGAAGTCGTAGACGTTGCGGCGGAACTGGTACTGGGCGGTGTCCACGGTCCGGACGCGTACCTCGACGCCCAGCCGCTCCAGGTTGCGGGCGAACGCGAGCGCGATCTTCTCGTTCCCCGGTCGCACGAGCAGGATTTCGAACGCCATCGGCAACCCGTCCGATTCTCGCCGAAGGGCGCCGCCGTGCACGGTCCAACCCGCCTCGGCGAGCCGGCGCCGCGCCTCCCGCAGGTTGGTTCGCACGCGGCCGCCGTCGCCCGGCGGATGGTAGGCCCGGTCGAAGAGCTCGGGAGGCAGGCGATCCCGGAACGGCTCCAGCAGGGCGAGCTCGCCGCCTTCCGGAACGCCGCGGGAGCCGAGCTCGGAGTTGTCGAAGATGCTCCGCGTCCGGACGTACGCGCCATGGAGCAGAGCCTGGTTGATCCAGGCGAAGTCGAAGGCGTGGGCCAGGGCGTAGCGGACCGCCCGGTCCGCGAAGATCTCCCGCCGGGTGTTGAAGACGAAGGCGTGCATGCCCGAAGGCCGGCCGTGCGCCAGGCGCTCGATCCTGACCCGGCCGTCCGCCACCGCGGGGAAGTCGTACGCGGTCGCGAGGCGCGCCGCCGACGGCTCGTCGCGGACGTCGTACTCCCCCGCCTTGAACGCTTCCATCATCACGTCGGCGTCGCGGTAGTAGTCGAACCGGATACGGTCGAAGTTGTAGTGCCCTCGATTGACTGGCAGGTCGCGCCCCCACCAGTCGGGGTCCCGGCGGTAGACGATGCTTCGGCCGGGATCGACGCTCTCGACACGATAGGGACCGCTTCCGAGCGGCGGCTCCAGGGTCGTCTCCTCGAAGGTGACCGTCTCGTACCAGGACTTCGACAGGATCGGCATCAGGCCCATGATCATCGGCAGCTCGCGATCCGGCGATTCGGTATCGAAGACGAACCGGACCGAGCGCGCGTCGGGCCGCTCGACGCGCCGGACCTGCCGGTAGTAGAGCCGGTGGTTGGGCCGCCCCTGCTCCTTCAGGGTCGCCCACGAGAAGACGACGTCGTCGGTGGTGATCGGACTGCCGTCATGGAAGCGCGCCTCCGGCCGCAGGACGAAGGTAACGGAGGAACGGTCGTCCGGCACCTCGATCGATTCGGCGACGAGGCCATAGAGCGAGAACGGCTCGTCCCACGCGCGTCTGAGGAGGGTCTCGAACGTGAGGTGCCGCCCGTACGCTCGCACCCCCTTGATGATGAACGGATTGAGGCTGTCGAAGGTGCCCGTCAGGGCGCGCCGGAACTCGCCGCCTTTCGGAGCGTTGGGATTGACGTAGTCGAAATGCTCGAAATCGGCCCCGTACCGGGGGGCGTCGTGCATGGCGATGCCGTGGCTGGCGGCAGCCGCGGGCAGCGCCCCGCCGGCCAGCGCAGCCGCGAGGACGGCCGCCGCCAGGCCCCCGGGAACCCCGCGGAGCCCGGTGCCAGCCCGCATCGTGCGGTCAATCCGGGGCGTAGCCGAGCGTCCGGGCGTTGTAGAACACCCCCCCATCCTGGGCGACGACGCTGTACATCATCTCCGGCCCCCGGTTGTGGTGGGAGTGCAGGGCCGACGGCGGGGTCACCATGACCGCGCGGTCCAACCAGTCCACCTTCCGGCCGTCCACCATCGAGTGGACCCCTTCGCCCTGCACGCACAGGGTCAGCGCCGCCGCGTTGTGCCGGTGCGGGGGCTGGTCGTCGTCGGGCAGGAGAGAGTTGTAGGCGAATGCGACGGTGGGGGTCGCGAGGTGGGTCGCCTCGAGGCCGGAGCGACTGAACAGGACCGCCTTCCCGGACTGCTTTCCGTCGTCGACCCGCTGATGGATGCGCACCATCTCGGCCTCGATGGCCTCGGCCGGGTAGTGCACCGCCCCGGCGCCGTCGCGGAGCGGACTCTCTCCGATCCCGAAATAGGAGAGAACCGGCTCGTCGGTCACCATCCACAGGAGCGCGCGCCCGCCGCCGTCGGCCCGGATCCGGGTGGAGCCTCCCGCTCCCGGCAGGACGAACACGTCGCCCGCCGCCCATGCGAACCGGTCGTCTCCCTTCTCGACCTCGCCGCTTCCTTCCATCACGTAGCACGCCTCGCCCGACGACGCGAGATCGAAGGCGATCTCGTCGCCGCCTTCGACGCGCACGTAGCGGGCGAGCAGGTTCGGGACGGTCGCGGGATAGTCGAGCCCGATCCGGCCGGAAAGGTCGAGCGGGATGAGGGCGGTACCGGTGCGCTCGTCGAGCGCCCGGTCACGTTCGGCGACGAAGACGTGGCCCGGGACGTGCGGCTGACCCTGCTGGAAGTTGTTGGCGGCGGACCAGTAGAGCGCGCGTTGCGCATAGGCAGAGTCGAGGGCGGACGTCACCAGGCTGGCGGCGGTACTCATGCTTTCTTCTCCTCGGGAACGGTTCGGTTCAGCGTCCGGTCTCGGCCTGGCTCCCGGCGTCCGGCTTGGACCGTTGCCACTTGTCGAGCGCATCGCGAGCGGTTCGCGCACGGTCGTGCGCGCCGCAGGGCGCCTCCTGCGCCTTCTTCGCGGAGAGTTCCACGACGTATCCATTGGGGTCGCGGAAGTAGATGGACCGGATGAACCCGTGGTCCGCAATGCCGCGGGTCTCGATTCCGAGCGCCTTGCCCTGCTCGAACTTGGCTTCGAGCTCGGCGGGCTCGACCTCGAGTGCGATGTGGAGATCGAAGTCGTGCTGGGTCTTGAATTCGAACGGCCGGCCGGGCGCCTCGAAGAACGCCATGCACGACCCGTCCCCCATCGCGAAGAAGGTATGCAGGACGCTGGTCGATCGGCCCGTCCTGGTCTTCCCGATCTCGAACGCCTCCACGAGAGGGAGCCCCAGGAAATCCTCGTAGAACCGGCGGGTCGCCTCGGAATCGCGGCAACGAAAGGCCGCGTGATGGAGACCCTTGACGACCGGTCCGGTTGCGGTGCCGGACGCCGGCGCGCCTCCTGCTCCTTCCATATCGTCGATCTCCCCGTCCCGCCTCAACGGGCGGACATGCTGAGCCCCCGGGGCGCGCAATGCAACCTCGACACCGCGCATGTGCGAACCCTTCTGCGGCAATGCGCTCCGGTGGCGGCCCGGCGGCGGACGAACGATTCCAGGGCAATGCCCGGGTGACACCGAAGCGCCTCGGGAGCCGGCCGTTGCCCGTGCGCCGGCGCCGGCGTTGGCGTTGGCGTTGGCGGAAGTATTCTCAGGTGAAGAGCCCGTTCCCGTCGAGGCCCGGCCAGCCTGCACGGAGCGCCGGGATTTCGTACCATCTTGCTCCGCTGGCGGCCGCGCCCCTTTCCGATCCACCTCCGGAGCCGATGGATGATCCCCACCGACGTGCACCCCGAGATCCAGGACTATCTCCGGCAGATGGCCGAGGTCGGGCTCCCGTCCATCCAGGATCTCACCCCCGAGGATGCGCGCGCGCAGTTCGAGACCGGGATGAAGGCCCGTCTCCAGGCGTTCCCGGCCCCGCCCGTCGCCGCGGTCGAGGACCGGACGATCCCGGGGCCGGCCGGCCCGATACCGGTTCGCGTCTACTGCGACTCGGCCGCGTCGGATGCAGGCCGGCCCGTGCTCGCCTGGTTTCACGGCGGTGGGCACGTCATCGGCAGCCTCGACACCCACGACGCCATGGCGCGCAACCTGTGCCGCGAAGCGCGATGCCTGGTCGTTTCGGTCGACTACCGGATGGGGCCCGAGCACCGCTTTCCGGCCGCGGTCGACGACTGCTTCGCGGCCGTGCGGTGGCTCGCGGGGCATGGCCGCGAGATCGGAGCGGACCCCGGATGCATCGCGGTGGGAGGAGACTCCGCGGGCGGCAACCTCGCCGCGGTGACCGCCCTCCTCGCCCGCGACAGCGGTGGACCCGGGCTCCGCCACCAGCTTCTCGTCTACCCGGTCGCCGACTACCGGTGCCGGGGAGCGTCCTACGAGCGCTACGCGCACGGCTACGGGACCCTGGAAGCGGAGTCGATGCACTGGTTCCAGCGTCACTACCTCACGGATCCGGCGGCCGAGGCCGGCGACTGGCGGGCGTCGCCGCTCCTCGCGGCGGACCACGCCGGTCTCCCGCCCGCCCTCGTCATCACCGCCGAGTGCGACGTGCTCCGCGACGAGGGTGTCGCCTACGCCGAGCGCCTCTCCGCGTCCGGGACGCCGTGCGAGCACGCCCCGTTCGCGGGCATGATCCACGGGTTCTTCGGTCTCCTCGGGATCGCCGGGGCGGCCGAGGAGGCCCACGCCCGGGCCGCCCGCGCACTGCGGGACGCGTTCGCCGCCTGAGCGCGGAAGACAATCCGCGACGAACCACGCGAGGGGTCACGACATGGCAGCCGCCGCAGAACGTCAGCCAGAACGCCAGGCCGGGAGACGAGGCGATGCCGCCGCCACGGTCCCCGTCATCGACGTCGGGAACTACCTCGCCGGCGCGCCCGGAGCCCTCGAAAGGGCGGCGGACGAGATCCGCTTCGCGCTCGAGAACGTCGGTTTCTTCGTGGTCGTCAACCACGACGTTCCCCGCGACCTCATCGCCCGGGCGTTCGTCGAGGCGCGCCGCATCCATTCGCTCGATGCCGGGACCAAGATGTCGCTCCGCATGAACGAGCACAACAACGGCTACATGGCGATGGCCCGCTACACGGTGCGCACGGCCGAGGTCAACGCGGGCGCGGCTCCGGATCTCAACGAGGCGTTCTTCGTCAAGCGCGACCGCCCTCCCGAGGACCCCCTGCGGCGGAGCGGCCGGCGCTTCGTCGGGCCCAACGTGTGGCCGAACGACCTTCCCGGGTTCCGGGAGAACGTGCTCGCCTGCACGCACGCCATGGACGGATTCGGGCGACGGATGCTGCCCGCCGTAGCGTCCGCCCTCGAGCTCCCCCCGGACTGGTTCGACGCCGCGTTCGCGGAAAGCCAGTTCTCGTTCCGCCTCTCCCACTACCCGCCGGTCACCGCGGGGGAGAACCAGTTCGGCATCGCGCCCCACACCGACGTGAACTTCATGACGTATCTCCCGCAGTCCGAGATCCCGGGGCTCGAGGTCCTGATGCCGTCCGGGGAATGGGCCGCGGTTCCGGAGCTGCCCGATTCGTTCGCGGTCAACTCCGGCGACACCCTCCACCGCTGGACCAACGGGCGCTTCAAGTCCACCGCGCACCGTGCCCGCCCCCCGGTCGGGAAACACCGCTACGCGATCCCGTTCTTCCTCGGACCGCACATCGATACCCTCGTCGAGTGCCTCCCGACCTGCGTGGCGCCGGGGAGCGAGCCGCGCTTTGCGCCGATCACCTACGGCGACTACCTCGACTGGTGGTACACCGAGAACTACCCCCCCGACCGGCAGGACGACGCCTGAACACGCGACCCGCCGCACCTCCGCCCCGCTCGCGCGGATCCGCCGCCCCCACCACCGGCGGCCGGACCCGGAGCTTTCCACCACGGACCAGGGACGAGACGAAGGATGAGCAAGACCGGCTGGACCGAGACCTACCGCGGAATGGTGAAGGCATGGGAATGCGATGCCTTCGAGCACTTCACCGTCGCCTACTACTTCGAGCGGATCGCCGACTCCATCTTCAACCTGCTCGACGAAGTGGATGCCGGCCCCGCCCACGCCCGGGACGACCGGCGCGCGCTCGTCACGGTGGCGACCGTCGGCCGTTTCGAGGCGGAGCTCCTGGAGAGCGACATCATCCATGTCGAGAGCGGATTCATCGGCTGCGAAGGAGAGATCGTCCGCTCCGGCCACAAGCTCTTCGACTCGGGGAGCGGCCGTCTCTGCGCGGCCTTCACCGTCTCGCAGCGGTACATGGACCTGGAGGCCCGCAGGGCGGCCGCGATGCCCGCGCCGCTCCGCGCGGCCATCGAATCGCGCCTGGTGGAGTGGGACCGTCCGCCCGACGAGGCGCGTTCCGCTCCCCGGAACGAATCGGCGTTCATCGACTCGGGCCGCGACACCGTCAAGCCGTGGGAGATCGACCTGCTCGGGCACATGAGCGTGTCCTTCTACCTCCACCGCTTCTCCGACGCCAACATGCACGTGGTCGCCCGGTTCGGGATCACCCCCGCGTACCTTCGCGAGAACCGCATCGGCTTCTCGACCTTCGAGTTCCAGGGCCGGTTCCGGCGCGAGCTTCGCGTCGGCGATCGGATCCTCATCCGATCCGGTCTCATGCACGTCGGCGGCTCCTCGATGCGGATCCTGCACCGGATGTACAACGTGCGCTCGGGCGAGCTCGCGGCCGAGTTCAGCCAGTACGGGGTGCACCTCGATCTCGACGCGAGGCGCCCGTCGCGGATCCCGGACGAGATGCGGGCGCGCGCGGTCGAGCTGTTGTGCGAGACCGGAGACGGGGAGCCGGGGGCGTGAGCGGCGACGACTCCCCGCTCTTCATCGAGCAGATCGAGATCGGCCCGATGAAGAACTTCTCCTACGTCGTCGGGTCGCGGACGACGCGCGAGGTGGCGCTCGTCGATCCGGCCTGGGACGTCGACGGGCTGCTCGGGCACGTGGAGGCGCAAGACCTGAAGCCGGTCGCGGCGCTCATCACCCACTACCACCCCGATCACTGCGGGGGCGGCATGCGCGGGCGCCACATCGAGGGGGTGGCGGAGCTCCTCGCGAAGCGCGGTCTCAAGGTCTACGTGCACAAGGAGGAAGCAGACGGACTGCGCAAGGTGACCGGGCTCGAGGAGAGCGACCTCGTCCGGGTGGACTCGGGAGACCGGATGTCGGTCGGGGAGATCGAGGTCGAGTTCCTGCACACCCCCGGCCATACTCCGGGTTCGCAGTGCTTCCGCATCCGGAACACCCTCGTCTCCGGCGACACCCTGTTCATCCAGGGGTGCGGGCGGGTGGATCTGCCCGGCTCCGATCCCGACCGGATGTACGAGAGCCTCAAGCGTCTCGCCTCCCTGCCGGACGAGACCATCCTGCTCCCGGGGCACAACTACTCCGACGCGCCGCGCGCGACCCTGGGGGAGACGAAGCAGGGGAACTTCTACCTCCGGGTCCCGGACCTCGAAACCTGGCGCCGGTTCATGGGAGACTCCCCCATCGAGTGAAACGCGGCCGTCCTCCGTGCCCGGACGGCGCCCGCCGCCCGGATCCCGCGGCCCCCGCTCTACAATGACGGCCGCGCGACGTCGTTCCGCCGGAGGCCAGAATCGATGAATTCCCCCATCGTCGTCATCAACCCGAACTCGACGCAGGCCGTCACCGACGGCATGAGCGAGGCGGTGGAATCCCTCCGCCGGCCGGACGGGCCGGCCATCGAATGCGTCACCATGGAGAGCGGGCCGCCGGGGGTGGAGACCCAGATGGACGCGGAGAGCGTGGTCCTTCCGCTCTGCGACTACGTGCGGGGGCGCAACCACGATGCCGGAGCGTTTGTCATCGGCTGCTACAGCGACCCCGGGCTCCACGCCGCTCGGGAAGTCGCGCGCGCACCGGTATTCGGGATCGCGGAGAGCGCGATGGCCACCGCCCTCACCCGGGGCGACCGCTTCGGGGTGATCTCCATCCTGCCGGGCTCGATTCCCCGGCACGTGCGGCAGGTGCGGGCGATGGGGCTCGAGGCGCGTTGCGCCGGCGACCTGCCGGTCGGTCTCGGGGTGACCGAGCTCGGCGGGAGCGACGACGAAATCTACGCTCGAATGGAAGCGACCGGGGCGCGCCTTCGCGACGAATGCGGAGCGGACGTGGTGATCCTCGGCTGCACCGGCATGGCCCGGTTCCGGCGCCCGCTCGAGGACGCCCTCGGAGTCCCGATCATCGAGCCGACGCGCGCCGCCGTCGCCCTCGCCCTCGGCACGGTCGCCGCCTGATACCCGGGCACCGCCCCTCGACGCTCCCGGCGGCCGCTCGAAAGCCGCTCGCGCGGGCTAGCCCGGAAATCTCACCAGCTTTCGTCGCGAGGGCGGCGAGACGGCGCTGTGACAGGCCGCACGGACCGAAGGAGCGCGTACGCGCTGGCGAAGGCGTAGCCGACACTACGTCGAAGCGGCTTGAGGGAGTACGGCCTGTCACAGCGCATGGATCGCCGTCCGCAGCAGGAAGCTGGTGAGATTTGCGGACTAGACCTCGATCCGCACGCCGGTCTGCTCGACGATGCGGCCGTAGTGCTCCGGGCGGCGATGCTTGTCGAAGTTGAACACCGTGTTCTTGACGTAGTCGCCGAGGTCGAGGTCGCAGTCGAAGGCCACGACCTCGTCGCCCAGGGTGAGGGCGCGGGCCACGATCTCGCCGTTCGGAGCGACGATGATCGAGCCCGCGATGAGCTCGTGCCCGTCCTCCGCCCCGCCCTTGGCGACCCCCACGACCCAGGCTCCGTTCTGATAGGCGCCGGACTGGAGGGAGATGTCGTTGTGCAGGGTGCGAAGGTGCGGCGCCTCGGGGTGGTAGATGTTGAAGGTCGGGGTGTTGTAGCCGATGAGCACCATTTCGACCCCCTGGAGGCCCATCACCCGGAACGTCTCCGGCCAGCGGCGGTCGTTGCAGATCGCCATCCCCATGATTCCACCGAATGCCCGCCACACCGGGAAACCGAGGTTCCCCACCTCGAAGTAGCGCTTCTCGAGGTGCTGGAACGGGATGTTCGGCCGGTGGTCGGCGTGCCCGGGGAGGTGGATCTTCCGGTACTTGCCCGCGATCTCGCCGTCCGGGCCGACGAGGACGGCGGTATTGAACCGGCGCGTCCTCCCCTCCTCCTCCACGAGCTCGGCATAGCCGAGGTGGAAGCCGACCCCGAGGCGCTTCGCCTCCTCGAAGAGCGGCCGGGTCGCCTCGCCCGGCATCTCGCGCTCGAAGAACCGGTCCGCCTCGGCGAGGTCGTCGTACCAGTAGCGGGGAAAGAAGGTGGTGAGGGCGAGCTCGGGGTACACGACGAGCCGGCACCCGCCGGCCGCCGCCTCGCGCATGAGCTCGACGAGCCGTGCCACCACCTGCTCGCGGGTATCCGCGAGATGAATCGGTCCGAGCTGGGCCGCCGCCACCTTGAGCTTTCGCGCCATCGTCGTCTCCTCCCTTCTTCCGTTTCCGGGCCGTTCCGCCGCAACCGGGCGCGCGCGTCGAGCCGCGCCGGTCAGCGGCGCGACCCGGCGACGCCGGCCCAATCGGGCCGTCCGCACGAATCCGCCGGGAGTTTGCGGCCGGTTCTCATCGAGAAAGCCGTCCCGGCGCGCGGCCGGCCGGCCCGGGCTCAGGGCGCTTCCCGGTCGGAGCGCAGGCGGGCGCCGAAGTTTCGCGCCGGATCCATCTCGCGCACCGCCCGCCCGAGGGGCTCGGCGAGCCGCGGCAGTGCGCACGGCAGGAACTCGCCGCTGCCGCGGGCGACCTTGAGCTCACCGTCCTCCACCACCACCCGGCCGCGGCTCGTCACGAAGACAGGCCAGCCCTTGACCTTGCGGCCTTCGTAGGGCGTGTAGTCCATGTTGTCGTGGAGCATGTCGATCGAGATGGTGACCTCCCGGTCCGGGTCCCAGATCGCGAGGTCCGCGTCCGCCCCCACCTTGATGCTCCCCTTGCGGTCTTCCAGGCCGTAGAGGCGGGCCGCATTCGTCGACGAAAGCTCGACGAAGCGATGGAGATCGATCCGCCCCGTCCCCACCCCTTCGCTGAACAGGAGGGGAAGCCGGACCTCGATGCCGGGGATCCCGTTGGCGACATGCTTGAAGTCGGGGTCATTGCCGGCCGCGAGCTTGCCCGACTCGTCGTAGCGGTAGGGAGCGTGGTCCGAGGAGACGACCTGGAAGGTGTCGTTCACCACCCCCCGCCACATCGCCTCGTGGTCCGCTTCGTCGCGGGGCGGCGGACTGCAGCAGAACTTCGTTCCCTCCGCCCCCGGCCGGTCGAGGTCCTCCGCGGTGAGGAAGAAATACTGCGGGCAGGTCTCACCGTACACCCGGAGCCCCCGGTCGCGCGCGGCGCGAATCGCGACCGCCGCCCGCTCGGTGGATACGTGCACCACCAGGATCGGGACGTCCATCAGCTCGGAGAACGAAATGACCCGCCCGGTCGCCTCGCCCTCGGCGAGCGCGGCATGCGAGATCGCGTGGAACTTCGCCTGGTAGTTGCCGGCTTCGAGCAGCCGATCGGTGAGCCACCGGATCATCTCGTAGTTCTCGGCGTGCACCATCACCATCGCCCCCTCGCGGCGGGCGAGCGAGAGCACGTTGAGGAGCGAGTAGTCGTCGAGGCGCAGCAGCTCGTAGGTCATGTAGACCTTGAAGGAGGTATACCCGTCGCGGATGAGTCCGGGCAGCTCCTGCCCGAGAACCTGTGGGTTGGCGTCGGAGATGATGAGGTGGAAGGCGTAGTCGATGACCGCCTTGGGCCCGGCGCGCGCGTGGTACTCCTCCACGACCGCGCGGAGCGACTGTCCGCGGTGCTGGGCAGCGAAGGGGATGACCGTCGTGGTTCCGCCGAACGCGGCCGAGACGGTGGCGCTCCAGAAGTCGTCCGCGGTCATGAACCCGGAGGCGGAGAGCTGCTCGATGTGGCAATGGCTGTCGATTCCGCCCGGCAGCACGAGCTTGCCGGAAGCGTCGACGACCCGCCCGCCATCCGCGACCGCCCCGGCAAGATTCTCGCCGAGGGCGGCGATTCTTCCTTCCCGGACGCCAATATCGCAACGGGACACGTCCGCCGCGGTCACTACCGTCCCACCCTGGATCACCATGTCGTATGCCATCGTCCTCTCCACCGGGCACGTTTCCCGGAACTGCCTCGCATCCGCCGCCCGAAGGCGGCCCTCCTGCGCCGTGAGCCTCTCCGTCCGGACGGACGAACGAGGCGCCGGTGCGTCCGCGCTCCACGCCGTGCCGAAGGGTGTGCTCCGCACCGCTCCCGGATCGCGGTCCGCGATCGGCGCCGCCGCACTTTACCCCACTATCCGCCTCGCCCTCCGGGCGCTACAGCATGCGGCCGATCACGATCTTCTGGACCTCGCTCGTTCCCTCGTAGATCTGGAGGACGCGCGCATCGCGGTAGAGCTTCTCGACCGGAAAGTCGCCGAGATAGCCGTATCCGCCGTGGATCTGGATCGCGCCCGAGCATACCCGCTCCGCCATCTCCGACGCGAAGAGCTTCGCCATGGACGCCTCGCGGATGGAGTTCTCCCCGGCCGCCTCGAGAGCCGCGGCGTGGAGGTACATCTGGCGAGCCACCTCGACCTCGGTCGCCATCTCGGCGAGCCGGAACGCGATCGCCTGGTGCTCGACGATGGGCTTTCCGAACGCTTCGCGTTCGCGTGCATAGTCGCGCGCCGCCTCGAGGGCGGCCCGCGCCGTCCCCACCGCCTGGGCGGCGACCCCGATGCGACCCGCCGAGAGGTGGCCGAGCGCGATCCCGAGCCCCGCCCCGGGCGCTCCGAGCACGTCCTCGTCCGCCGCCTCCAGCCCGTCGAGGGCGATCTGGCAGGTATCGTTGGTCCGGTGGCCGAGCTTGGACTCCTTGCGCACCACCCGGTAGCCGGGGCGATCGGTCGGACACAGGAAGCAGGTGATGCCGCGCTTCCCCGCCGCCGGATCGGTGACGGCCACGATCATGGCCAGGTCCGCGGTCGAGCCGGCGGTGATGAACGACTTGCTGCCCTCGATGGTCCAGCCGCCGCCGGACGCCCGCCGCCGCGCGCGGGTGCGGATCGCGGCCGCGTCCGAGCCGGCGTGGGGCTCGGTCAGCAGGATGGCCCCGATGAACTCTCCGCGGGCGAGCTTGGCAAGGCAGGCATCCTTCTGGGCCGGGGTCCCGTGCCGTGCGATCGCGGCCGCGACCGGTGAATTGTTGGCGGCCATCATGTTCGCCACCCCGCAGTCGGCGGCCGCGACCTCCTCCATCGCGAGCACGTACGAGACGAAGTCGGCCCCGGCTCCGCCGTGCTCGGGCGGGATGCAGACCCCCATCAGCCCGACCTCGCCCATGCGCCGGTAGAGATCGCGCGGCGCGCCCCCGTCACGCTCCCAGGCGGCGGCGTGCGGCGCGATCTCGCGTTGCGCGAACGCTCGCGCGGTGTCCCGGACCGCGCGCTGCTCCTCGGTCAGCAGCATGGAGCCCCTCCTCTCCTCGTCTCCGGGTCAAATGCTATATGCTGGCCGGGCAGGGTCCAACCGGGCCCCGTATCCCATCGAAACGCGGAGCGAAATCATGCACCTGCCGGACATGACGGACTACGAAGAGACCTGTCGGCAAGTGCGGTTCGAGGCCCCGGAACACTACAACTTCGGGTTCGATCTCATTGATCATCGCGCGGAACATTCCGACAAGACCGCGTGCGTCGCGGCCGACCCACGCGGCGAGACCGTCATCGATCTCAGGTTCAGCGACCTCTCCCGCTCCTCGAACCGGTTCGCGAACGTCCTCCGGGAGCTCGGAGCGAGGCGCGGGGACCGCGCCTGCGTGATGATCGCCCGCATCCCGGCCTGGTACGACGTGCTCATCGGATGCGCCAAGGCCGGGGTCGTCGCGATGCCGGGGACTAACCTGCTGACCCCGAAGGACATCGAGTACCGGACCAACGCGGCGAAGGCCCGCTTCGCGATCGTGACGGACGACAACGCCGGCAAGATCGACGCCATCCGGGCCGCCTGTCCGACCCTCGATCGGTTCATCGTCATTTCCCGGGCGGGCGGGCCGGAGGCCGCGCGCCCGGGGTGGACAGGCTTTCGCGAGGCGATGGACGCGGCCTCGGAGACCTTCGTCCCCGAGCGCCCCACCCGCGCCGACGAGCCGATGCTCGTCTACTTCACCTCCGGCACGACGTCGATGCCGAAGATGGTCCCGCGCGATTACGGCTATGCCCTCGCCCACGTGCTGACCGGGCGGTACTGGATGGATCTTCGCGAGGATGACGTGCACTGGACCCTCTCCGATACCGGCTGGGCCAAGGCGGCGTGGGGGGTGCTCTTCGCGCCCTGGCAGATGGGAGCCGCCATCGTCCTCCACGACGCGGAGGGCTTCGACGCCGACCTGCACCTGCGGCTCATCGGACGGCTCGGGGTGACCACGTTCTGCGCGCCGCCCACCGCCTACCGGCTGTTCGCGCAGATGGATCTCGGCGGGTACGACCTCGGCTCGCTCCGCCACTCGCTCGGAGCGGGGGAGCCGCTCAATCCCGAGGTCATCAAGGTCTGGGAGGAGGCGACCGGAAACGTCATCCACGACGGCTACGGCCAGACCGAGACCATCAACGTCCTGGCGAACTACCCTGCCGTGCCCGTGCGCCCCGGCTCCATGGGCAAGCCGGTGCCGGGCTTCGACATCGATGTCGTGGATGACGACGGCGCGCGGCTCGGGCCGGGGGAGATCGGCCATATCGCGATACGCACGGACGGCGGGGTCCGGCCGCCCGGGCTCTTCGACGAGTACGTCAACGCCCCCGAAATCAATGTGCGGGCATTCCGGCACGGGTGGTACTACACCGGCGACACCGCCACCCGGGACGAGGACGGCTATTTCTGGTTCGTGGGGCGTGCGGACGACATCATCAGCTCGGCGGGATACCGGATCAGCCCGTTCGAGGTGGAGAGCGCTCTGCTCGAGCACCCGGCGGTGGCGGAGTCCGCGGTGGTCGGGCGGCCCGACGCGCTGCGCGGCGAGATCGTCAAGGCGTACGTCGTTCTCGCGGAGAGCTACGACCCGTCACCCGCCCTCGTCACCGAAATTCAGGACTTCGTGAAACAGATCACCGCCCCCTACAAGTACCCGCGCGAGATCGAGTTCCGCCCTGCCCTGCCCAAGACCATCTCGGGAAAGATCCGGCGGGTCGAGCTGAGGGCCGAGCTCTAGGCGCGGATTCGCTTCTCGTGCTTGCGTGGCCGGCCTGAAGACGGTGCCCCGGCAGCGCCGGAGACGGCGGGAGAGCCTTTCAGCCGCGTGTCTCGTCGGGAGTCCAGACGGTGGCCAGGCGGGCGCCGCCGGGACCGAGCTCGAGCCTCGCCGGCAAGCCGAGAAGCGTCGCCCGGGCGGAGTCGCCGTGTCCGAAGGGCGCTCCCTCGAGCACCGGGATCCGCATTCGGTCCGCGAAGCGGGCGATGACTTCGGTCCCGGTAAACTGCCCGTCCGGCTCGCGTCCGCGGGTGAACTGGCCGAACACCAGCGCCCGCACGCCGCGCAGGATGCCGGCCTGAGCAAGCTGGACCAGCATGCGATCGATGGCGTAGCCCCGCTCGCCGGTATCCTCCACGATGAGGATGCACCCCGCGGGGCGCACGCTCCAGGGCGTGCCGAGCAGAGACTGGAGCGTCTTGAGATTGCCGCCCACAAGCGGCCCGCGGACCACCCGCGGGCGGCGGGCCGCCGAGTTGAGAGGCCGGAGCGGGCACGACAAGCGGGAGGTCCTGCCGGCGATCACCCCGAGCAGCTCGTCGAGGGAGCTCTGCGACAATCTTCCGCTTCCGAGATCGGAAAGGGTCGCCGCGTGCAGGGTGGGCCAGCCCCAATGCTGATTGATGAACACGTGCAGCGCGGTGACATCGCTGAATCCCACCAGCAGCTTGTGCCGCACGGGAACCGCCCCGCGCGCGAGCCTCGGCAGGAGCCGCTGGCTCCCGTATCCGCCACGGGCACACCAGATCACCGAGGAATCGGCGCGCCGCAAGGCGCGGTGCAGCGTCCGGTATCGCGATGCGTCAGGGGCGGCGACGATGCCGGACCCCTCGAAGAGATCGGGGGGCACCCGCGGGCGGAATCCCCAGCCTTCGAGCACTGCGACCCCCGCCGAGAGCGCCTCCCGGCTGCATGCGGAGGCCGGGGCGACGATGTCGACGACATCGCCGGGGCGGATGGACGGGACGCGCACCGGGTTCAGCCCCGGGCGCTCGCCGCCCTGATCGTTCGTTCGTGCAACTTTTCGACGAGACTCGAGAAACCGTCCCTTCGGATCACCGCCTCGAACTCCTGCCGCTGCACCAGGAGAAGGCTCACCCCCGCCACCGTGAGGTCGATGATTCGAATACCGTCCCGCGCCGAACGCAGCCGCCAGTCGGCGTCGACCCAGTCGCCCTTGCCGGTCCGGAGCTCGGACTTGACGACGACATCACGCTTTCCGCGCGGGCGCGCACCGAGAATCCTCATGTGGTCGCGGCTGTACTTGGCGATATGGGGCAGGTAGACGTGCACCACGAACTCGGGGAACAGCTCGCGGAACCGGCGCCGTTCGTCGGGGTCGAGCTTCCGCCAATACCGCCCCAGCACGGCGCGGGTGATGAATTCGATGTCGAAGGCCGAACGGATGAGGGAATCCATCGCCTTCCACCGTGCCGCCTCGTCGGAAGCGTACATCCCCCACGTCCGGACCGCATCGTCCGCGAGCTTCTCGACGAACGCCCGCGACGCCTCGATGCCGGGACGGTCCGCCGCTCCGGCCGGAACCGCGAGCAGGGCCGCGACGATCGCCACGGCCGCCGCGCTCCGTATCGCAATGGGATTCATCAACGCAGTCATTCCCCGTCCTACGCGCTCCTTCGTCCGACATCCTCCAGCCCCCGGACGCAAATCTTACCCGTGCACCGAACGGCCCGCACCCCGATCGAACACCGACACCGGGATCGTCCTGTTTCCAAGTCTTCCCATGGAGTTACGACTTGAATCTCCGCTCCCACCTGAGGGCCACGATTCGCCTGGCCGCCCCGGTGATGGTCAGCCGGCTCGGGATCCTCACCATCGTCGCGGCGGACACGGCCATGACGGGCTGGGCCGGAACGCGCGAGCTCGCCGCCCTCGCCATTTCCGCCGCCCCGCACACCCCCTTCCTCCTCATCGGGGTCGGGCTGTGCACCGGCACTGTCGTGCTGGCCTCCCAGGCGGAGGGGGCCGGAAAGCTCCGGGAGTCCGGATTCATCCTGCGGGCCGCGTGGCGGCAGGCCTGGATCGCCGGGGTCATCCTGCTCGGACTCTTCCACACCGGCGAATGGTCGCTTCTCGCTCTCGGGCAGAGCCCCTCGCTTGCCATCGAGGGGGCGGAGGTGCTCGCCATGTACGGCTGGGGCATGCCGGCGGTCCTGGTGTTCGCGGCGACCACGATGTTTCTCGAGGCGATCGGCCGCCCGCTGCCCGGCATGGTCTTCATGCTGGTCGCGAACGTGCTGAACGCGGGCTTCAACTGGATGTTCATCTACGGCCACCTCGGCGCCCCGGAGATGGGGGCGGAAGGCGCTGCCCTGGCAACGAGCATCGCCCGGTGGATCTGCGCCGCGGGCCTCGTGGCCTGGGTGTACGCAACCCTCGGCTCCTCCCGCCTCGGCGCCCGGCCCGGACGCCCGGGGCTCGGAAGGAACCGACGAAGGCGCGCTCATCGGGCCGGCCGGCGCCTTCTCTCGGTCGGCATCCCGATCGGTGTGGCCCACGGGTTCGAATCCGGCGCGTTCGCGTCCCTGACGGTCTTCGCCGGTTGGCTCGGCGGCGCCGAGGTAGCCGCCTTCGGCATCGTGCTCAATCTCTTCGCCCTTCCCTTCATGCCGGCTCTCGGTCTCGCGACCGCCGCCAACGTCCGGGTGGGTCAGGCGTTCGGGCGCGGTGACCGGGAGGGCGCGCGGGAGGCGGCGTGGGCCGCGTTCCGCATCATCCTCGTCCTGCAGTCGTGCATCTCCCTCGGCTACGTTCTCTTCGCCGGGTTCCTCGCAGGGCTCTACACCGGGGAGTCCGCCGTCCTTGCAATCGCGATCCCGGCGGTGCGGGTCGCGGGGCTCGTGCTCCTCCCGGACGCGCTCCAGGTGGTGCTGGTGGGTTGTCTCCGCGGACTTTCCGACGTATGGCCGGCCACCGGCCTCTTCATGGTCGCGTTCTGGGGAACGATGGTGCCGTCCGCGTGGTGGCTCGGAGTACATCTGGACCTCGGCGCGCCCGGCCTCGTCGCCTCCGTCGGCATCGGATGCATCGCCGCCGTCGCGCTGCTCGCGCTGCGGTTCCGGCGCGTCGTCGCACGGGCGATCTGAGCCGCGGGCGGGGACCGCCCCGAGAAAACCGGGCGGCGCAACCGGTATGATTCGCTGCTCCGGGCGAACGCCGGCCAGCGTCCCGAACGAGATCCCTGGAAACCGGCCGGCCGGTCCGGCAGCCGGAGCCCGCCCGAGAAGATCGCCATGCCTCACCATCGCCCCTCCGCCCGCGGTCCCGGACGCCGCGGCGACCCCGCCCTCGCGAATCGTCTGGCCCGGGCGATCGAGGGCGAGGTGCTCTTCGATCCCGCGAGCCGCGGGCGGTACGCCACCGACGCCTCCATCTATCAGATCGAGCCCGTCGGGGTCGTGGTTCCCCGGACCGAAGCGGACGTTGCCCGCATCGTCGAAGTGACCGCCGAGAGCGGCACGCCTCTTCTCGCCCGCGGCGGCGGCACCTCCCAGTGCGGGCAGACGGTGGGTGATGCGCTCGTCGTGGACTTCAGCAAATACCTGAACGCAGTCCTCGATCTGGACATCGAAGGGCGCCGCGCCACCGTGCAGCCGGGCCTCGTGCTCGACCACCTCAACCGCGTCCTGCGCCCGCACGGCCTCTTCTTTCCCGTGGACGTATCCACCGGCAGCCGTGCGACGCTCGGGGGCATGGCGGGCAACAACAGTTGCGGCGCGCGCTCGATCCGCTACGGAAACATGGTGCACAACGTGCACGCGATCGAAGGGCTGCTGGCCGACGGCACGGCCGGGCGCTTCGGACCGGTCGCGGGCAATCCGGGGGCGGAAGGCCCCGCCACGCCCCTCGTGGAGCTCCTCGCGCGGGTGCGCGACATCGCCGCAAACCACGCCGGGGCCATCGACCGGGGGTTTCCGAAGCTGCTGCGCCGCGTCGGCGGCTACAACCTCGATACCGTCGATCCGGGCGGGCACAACTTCGCCTCGCTGCTGGTGGGCTCGGAGGGATCGCTCGCGACGTTCACGCGAATCGAGCTCGATCTGCAGCCGATCCCTCCCCACCGGATGCTCGGGATCTGCCACTTCCCGACGTTTCGACGGGCGATGGAGGTCACCCGGCACATCGTGGATCTCTCTCCGACCGCGGTGGAGCTGGTGGACCGTACCCTGCTCGATCTCTCCCGCGACATCGCGATGTTCCGGCCGGTGGTGGAACGGTTCGTGCACGGCGAACCGCAGGCTCTGCTCCTCGTTGAATTCGCGGGCGAAGATCGCGCGGAGCAGCAACGCAAGCTCGCCCGGCTGGCCGAGTTGCTGCGCGACTTCGGGCTGCCGGAAGCGGTCGTGGAAGCGACCGAACCGTCCGATCAGTCCGCCGTCTGGGAGCTCCGCAAGGCGGGA
The DNA here is from genome assembly GCA_965223775.1 of Gammaproteobacteria bacterium. Taxonomy (GTDB): domain Bacteria; phylum Pseudomonadota; class Gammaproteobacteria; order HK1; family HK1; genus JAJDXW01. The sequence continues at coordinate 3,149,184 of OZ245021.1, forward strand.
CTCAACATCGTGATGTCGATGAAGGGCGACGGAAAGCCCGTCTCGTTCATCGAAGACTGCGCGGTGGGGCTCGAGGACCTTCCCGACTATACCGAACGGCTCAACTCCATATTCGAACGGCACGGCACCACCGGCACCTGGTATGCGCACGCGTCCGTGGGGTGCCTGCACGTGCGGCCGATCCTCAACCTCAAGGACGAGGCGCACGCGCACAAGATGAGGGCCATCGCCGAGGAGGCGTTCGCGATGGTGCGCGAGTATCGAGGCTCGCACTCCGGCGAGCACGGAGACGGGCTCGTGCGCTCCGAGTTCCACGAGGCGATGTTCGGCCGCGAGGTGGTCCAGGCGTTCGAGGAGGTCAAGGACGCCTTCGATCCCGAGGGCCGGCTCAACCCCGGAAAGATCGTACGTCCGCCCCGGATGGACGATCGGTCCCTCTTTCGCTACCCGCCCGGCTACCGGACCCCGGAGATCGACACGATCCTCGACTGGTCCGAGTGGCACGGATTCGCCGGCGCGGTCGAGATGTGCAACAACAACGGGGCCTGCCGCAAGCGCGACCCCGGCGTGATGTGCCCCTCGTTTCGGGTGACCGGCGACGAACAGCACCTCACCCGCGGCCGCGCGAATACCCTGCGCCTCGCCCTGTCCGGCCGCCTGGGAGCGGATGCCCTCACCTCCGGCGCGGTGGCCGAGGCGCTCGATCTCTGCATCGGATGCAAGGGATGCAAGCGCGAATGCCCGACCGGGGTGGACATGGCGCGGATGAAGATCGAGTTCCTGCACCACCACCGCCGCCGGCACGGACTGCCGCTTCGCGAACGGCTCGTCGCATGGCTTCCGCGCTACGCGCCGTTCGCGGCCCGCGCGCCGGCCCTTCTCAACGTGCGGGACCGTTCGCCGCTCCTGGCGCGGCTCAGCGAACGGTGGCTCGGCTTCAGTGCCCGCCGGCCCCTGCCGCACTGGCGGCGCGACGCATTCCGGCCGCGGGTGGAGCTCTGCGGCCCCGCTCCGACCGCCGAGACCGCCGATGATCCGCGAGAGGAGGTCGTGTTGTTCGCCGACACGTTCACTCGCTGGTTCGAACCCGGGATCCCCCGTGCGGCGGTCCGCATCCTGCGGGCGGCGGGCTGCCGGGTGCGGACGGCGGAAGCGGGCGGGCGGCCTCTTTGCTGCGGGCGAACCTTTCTCACCAACGGACTCCCCCGAGAAGCCCGCGCCGAGGCGCGCCGGACCCTCGCCGCACTCCTCCCGTTCGCCGAGCGCGGGGTCCCGATCATCGGGGTCGAACCGTCGTGCCTCTACACGTTTCGCGACGAGATCCCGGCCCTGCTCCCCGGCCCGGAAAGCCGGCAGGTCGCCAGACACGCGATGCTGCTCGAGGAGTGGCTCGCGCGCGAACGAGACCGCGGCGCCCTGCGGCTGCGGCTCCGGCCGATTCCGGCCCGGCGCGTGCTCGTGCACGGCCACTGCCATCAGAAGGCGTTCGGGGCCGCGGGAGCGGTGGGGGACGCCCTCGGACTGATTCCGGGAATCGAGATCGAGAACATCGAATCGAGCTGCTGCGGGATGGCGGGAGCCTTCGGCCACGAGGCCGAACACTTCGATGTCTCGATGCGGATGGGTGAGCTCTCTCTCCTCCCCGCCGTCCGGGAAGCGCCGGCCGACACCCGGATCGTCGCAGGAGGGACGAGCTGCCGGCAGCAGATTGCGGACGGCGCCGCCCGCCGCGCCTGCCATCCGGCGGAAGTGCTGGACGAGGCGCTCGCGCGATGAATCCGGCCCCCGGTCTCCTGCTGCCCCCGGATCCGGTTACGGGGTGAGCCCGAAGTGAACGGCGAAGGACGCCCCGACGCGGTGAGCCACGCCGAGCGCGAACCGGAACGGCCCGAGGACGCCTCCTCCTCCCGGCGCCGCAGGTGGTTGCGCAACGTGCTGCTGGTCCTCGGCGGCGTCTTCGCCGTCCTGTTCGCCGCGGCCGCCTGGGTCGCCCTCGACCCGGGAGTCCTGCGTCCCGCGGCGGAGTACGTCGCGACCGCCGCCACCGGGCGTCCGGTGGTCATCGGCGCCCTCGACTTCCGGCTGGTGGAGGGCCGAACGGTGGTCGAGGCGAGGAAGGTGCGGGTCGGACAGACCACCACCGAACGGGTAAGCATCTCGCTCGCCGGCATGCGGTCGCATGCGAACGGCGACGGGGTCCGGTTCCCGAACGGCAGTTCCATCGACCACTTCCGCGCGTCGATCGAGCTCTCTCTGACCGGCCGCCCGAGAATTTCCACGGTAGACGCGACCGGCGCGGTTCTGGTGGCCGCGAGGCGGTCTCCGTCCCACTCGACCGGACCGCCCCCGCTCGCCCGCCTGCTCGTGGTGCCCAGGATCCTCCTCGGTCTCGGCCTCGAACGACTCGTGCTGCGCGCCGGGGAGTTCGAGTACCGAGGGCTCTCCTCGACCCAATCCGCTGGAATGGCGGCGGTGATCGACGCGACGGATCACGGCTTGGCGTTTCGCGGTGAGCTCCTGGTCGGCCCCGGAGTGCCACCCCTTCCCTTCGATGGCACGGTGCGCGATCCGATGGCCGATGACTGGCGGATCGACGTCCGGCTCACCGGCGATCGCGTCCCCATCGAGGGCATCCGGTTCCTGGCCGGAGTGCTGGAGCCCGGCCCGACGGTGCGCACCACCCTCGGCCGGCTCTCAAGCGAGTCCCGCCTTGTTCTTTCGGTCCGGCTCGCGCGTGAGCGCATCGACGCCGCCACCCTGGACATCGCCTTCGGCGCGCCGGGCGGATCCGATGAGGCCGGGATCAGCCTCGAAGGGGCCCGCTTCCTCGCAAGAGCGGTTCCCGATCCGGGCGGCTGGACCGTCACCGGGGAGGTGGACTGGTCCCGGCTGCCCGGGGGAGCGGACGCGCAGCGGAGCCCCTTCGCCGTACGCTGGTCGAGTGGCGTTCCCGGGTCGCTGCGGTGGTCCGCCCGCCGAGTCGCCGTTCCGCTCCTGGCCCGGGTGGCCGGCAACGCACTGCGGCCCGGGCATTCGCTCCGTCCCGCGCTGGAACGCCTCCGGCCCGCGGGGATGATCGACGAGCTGGCCGCCTTCGGGGATCCCGGCGCAGGCGGCGACCCTTCGTTCTGGCTGAGCGCGGTGGTGTCGGGATTCGGAGCCGGGGCCGGAGAGTGGCGAATATCCGAAGCCGGCGCACGAATCGAGTTCGCCGGCGGGCAGTGGCGAGTCCGGTTCGTCGGCGATCGCCTGCACGCCGCCCTGCCTTCGTTTCGAAGCTCGCCCTACGAGCTGACCTTGCAAGGCGAGGTCCGGCTCACCGCCGCCGAGACCGGTTGGACGGCGCGTACCGACGGCCTGGAGTTCGCTCTGGCGGGGATCGCGGGACACATCGCGGGAAGCCTCGGCGCCCCCCTTGCAGACCAGGGAGGCGCCCCCTCGCTGGATGTCGAGATCCGGCTGGACGATGTGGCCCTCGCGGACATCGGGACCGTTCTCCCCGACCGCCGGGCCGTCGCGTTCACGCGCTGGTACCGCCGTGCGGTGCGTTCCGGCCGGGTCACCGGATCGACGGTGAGGATTCGCGGCGACCCGCGGGGCATTCCCTTCCCGGGAGGAGACGGAGAGTTCGAGGCGCAGGGCGTCGTCAGGGAGGTTGAATTCGCGTACGCCGAGGGGTGGCCGGCCGTTCAGGTCGAGGAAGCCCGGGTTCGGGCGAACGGAGCGGGGCTCGAATTCTCCGGAATTCGGGGATCGATCTTCGATACTTCGATCGAAGACGGCTTCGCACGGCTTCCGGACACCACGGACCAGGCGGGGCGGGTACACGTCTCGCTCGCCGGATCCGGACCGGCCCGGAACCTTCTGGAATTCGTCCGCTCCAGTCCTCTCGGCACGCGCGACGGCGGTCCCGCTCCGGATCTTCGCGCGGACGGTCCGACGGCGACGACGGCCGAGCTCGACATCCCCTACGGCCGCGACGCGGGCAGCCGGCGACTCGACGTTTCGGGAAGGATTGAGCTCGACGGCGTCGCGGTCAGCCTCGACGGCCGCCGGGCGGTCCTCGAGGAGGTCCGGGGCGACCTCGCATTCGACGCCGCAAGCCTCTCCGGGGGTCCCCTGCACGGGCGCTTTCGCGGTGCCGCGATCGAATCGCGTGTCGAATTCGATCGCGACGAGGGCCTGCTGCTCCGTTTCTCCGGGGAAGGTGACGGAGAATGGTTTGGCGTCGCGCTCGAGGATCTCGTCAATCTCGGCAAGGAGGAAACCGATCCGTGGCTCACACACCTCCAGGGCCGGACTTCATGGGACGCGGAGTACCGCAGCCGGGCCGGGATCGTGTTCCGTTCCGACCTTCGCGCCGCCTCCGTCGACTTCCCCGCGCCGTTCGAGAAGCCCGCCGGCACGGTGCGCCGGCTCGAAGTCGTCCTCACCCCCGGCGAGACCGAATGGCTGATCGACGCGAGCTACGGCTCGGATACGAAGGGGTTGTTCGAGATCGCCGAGACGCACGGCGAGTGGGCTCTGGCGCGGGGCGGGGTGACGCTGGGCGCCGCGCGGCCGGCGCTGCCCGCGCAAGGGCACATCGAAGTCTCGGGCAAGCTGGCCGAACTCGATGTTGATCCATGGCTCGCCCTGGGGGCGGCGGGAGCTCTCGAGCCGACGGGCTGGCTCTCCCGGATCGGCCGGATCTCGCTCGAGACGGACGGCGCCCGCGTATTGGGGCGGCGCATCGCGCTCGGCCGCCTCGAGCTCACTCCGGCCGCCGACGGATCCGAGCTTCACGTCCAACTGGCCGGCGAGGGGCTCGCGGGCGACATCGCGGTCCCCGTCGACCCTGCCTCCGGGCGGGCCCGCCTACGCCTCGAGCGAGCGCATTTCGGCGAACCGCTCGCAGCCGGAAAAGAGGGCGCGAGCGAACCGTCCGGCGGCGGCGCCGGCGCGGGCGACCGACCGGATCGATGGCCTTCGTTCGACGCGCACATCGGTTCGCTGCGCTTCGAGAAGGTCGATCTCGGCACGGTCCTGGCTACCGGGAAGCAGACCGGAAACGGACTCGACATCGAGGAGTTTGGGTTCGATTCCTCCGGCTTCCGGCTGCACGGCCGCGGGAGCTGGCTCGCCGGCGAGGACGGAACCTCCGCCAGCCGATTCACGGCAAGGCTGAATACCGAAGACCTCTCCCGCCTCCTGTCCGCGGCAGGACTGGACGACGAACCCGCCGCGGGGGGAACCGTCGAGATCCGCTTCGATCTCACGTGGCCCGGATCACCGTTCGGACCATCGCTGGAGACATTCGAGGGCACGATCGAGATGGACGCCGAGAACGGGAACCTGCCCCGCGTGCGCGTGGGAGCAGTTGGCCGGCTGTTCGCCCTCCTGAGCCTGGAGGCCCTGCCGCGGGTCCTGGCCCTCGATCTGTCTCACGTCGTCGGCAAGGGCTTCGCATACGACCGGATCACGGTGCGGACACGCATCGAGGGTGGGTCGGCGAGGATCCGCGAGTTCACCATCACCGGGCCGAGTGCACAGATCGAAGTGCGAGGCAGCCTCGATCTCGCCTCTCGCCGCTACGACCAGGAGGTCGCGGTCATTCCACGGCTCACCCGAAGCGGAGCGCTGCTGCCGGCCTGGACGGCCGCCTGGCCCGTTCTGGTTGCGAACTTCCTGATCGAGAGGGCCGCGGGCGACAAGATCATCCTCGATCGCCTGTTCCGGCTGCGGTACCGGCTGCAGGGTCCGTTGGACGATCCGCAAATCGAACGCATCCGGTTCCGCAACCGCTCCGGGCGCAAATGACTCCGCCCGCCCTGCCCATCGAACCCGGAGAACGCGTGGTGGTCGGGCTCTCCGGCGGCGTCGATTCCGCGGTGACGGCCAGGATGCTCCGCGATGCCGGAGCGGCGATCGAACCCGTCTTCATGAAGAACTGGGAAGAAGACGATCGCGCACGCGGGTGCTCGGCGGCCGAAGACCTCGCGGAAGCCGAGGCGGTGTGCTCCCATCTCGGCCTTCGGCTGCGCACCGTCAATTTCTCGACCGAGTACTGGGACCGGGTCTTCGAGCCGTTTCTCGCGGCGAGCGCCGCCGGGCGAACCCCCAACCCCGACGTGTGGTGCAACCAGGAGATCAAGTTCGGCGAGCTGTACCGATACGCTGACGATCTCGGGGTGTCCCGGGTCGCCACCGGGCACTACGCACGGGTCGTCAAGCGCGGAGACCGGTTCCGCCTGCTGAAGGGATGCGATCCGGACAAGGACCAGTCCTACTTCCTGTACCGGGTTGGTCAGGATGCGCTCGCACGCGCCCTCTTTCCCCTCGGCGATCGAACCAAGTCCGAGGTCCGTACGATGGCGGAGGCGGCCAGGCTCCCGAACCACGCGAGGCGGGACAGCACGGGGATCTGTTTCATCGGCGAGCGGCCGTTTCGCGAGTTTCTCGCCCGGTGGATCCCGCCGGCCCCGGGACCCATCGAGACGGTGGAAGGGGAAACGATCGGAACGCACGACGGCCTTGCCTTCCACACCCTCGGACAGCGCCGCGGACTCGGCATCGGAGGCCGTCGCGGGGGAAGCGGCGAGCCCTGGTACGTCGCCGGCAAGGACCTCGAGCGCAACGCCCTGATCGTCGCGCAGGGCGCCGGCCACCCGAAGCTCGCGACGCGGGCCCTGAACGCGGGCGACCCGAGCTGGACCGCGGGCGAGCCTCCCCGGTTTCCGCTCGTCTGTCAGGCGGTCACCCGCTACCGAGGCCGCGGGTCGGCGAGTCGAGTCACCCCGCTCGGAAGGGACCGTCTCTTCGTCGAGCTCGATCCCCCGCAGTGGGGAGTGGCCCCCGGGCAGTCCGTCGTCCTCTACGCGGGCGAGGAATGCCTGGGTGGGGCGATCATCGAAGAGACCGAGTCGGGCTAGCTTGACGCCTGCTTGTCGCGGTTGCGGGCCGCGAGCCGGGTTCCCACCGGCGCCTGGTGCTTGAGGAATGCCTCCACACCGTCCGCGATCGCGCGGGCGATCCGGCGCTGATAGCGGCCGTCTCGGAGGAGCTTCTCGTCGGTGGGGTTCGAGAGGAAGGCGGTCTCGATCAGCACCGCGGGGATGTTCCGGGTCTTCAGAACCGCGAACCCGGCCCGATGGACCCGTTCGCCGTGGACCCGGACCTTGCCCTTGAGCTCGCGCAGCACCCGGTTCGCGACCACGTTGCTCAACCGGTCCGTGCCCTTGCGGGACATGTCCACCATGGCCGAACGAACCATCGGCTCGTGTCTCTCGAGATTGAGCCCGCCCGCCCGGTCCGCCGCGTTCTCTCTCTCCGCGAGCCACCTCGCCGCCTCGCTGCTCGCCCCCCGCCAGGACAGCACGTAGGCGGACGCACCCCGGACCTTCGGACTCCGAAAGGCGTCCGCATGGATCGAGACGAAGAGGTCCGCACCGGCCTTGCGGGCGATCGCGGTACGCCGGCGCAGGGGAACGAAGTAGTCCCCGTCACGCACCAGCATGGGCCGGATCCCCGGCCGCCGGCGCAGTTCCGCGGCCAGTTTTCGCGCGATGGCGAGGGTGATGTCCTTTTCCCGGGTCTTGCTCCGGCGACCGATGGCGCCGGGGTCGGTGCCGCCGTGGCCGGCATCGATCGCCACCACCACGTCGCGCAGGCGCCCCGTGGGCTCCGGCTTCGAGGCTCCCGGCACCGGCGAAACGCGGCCGGTCTTCGCCTTGACCTGCTCGGTGCGCCCGAAATCCACGACCAGCCGATGCCCACGACGCCCGTGCGGTGCGAGGAGAAAGCTCCTCGCCCGCGCCTGCCCGACCATGTCGAAGACGATCCGGTAGCGCTCGCTGCTCCGCTTCGCCTGGCGGATGCCGGCGACGCGGCGGTTGCGGCGGAATCCGTTCTTGAGCTCCGTCTTGAAGCGCACGCCCTTGAAGTCCAGCACCACCCGGTCGGGCTTGCGGAGCGAGAACAGGTTGTAGTCCACCGGCGCGGAAAGGTCGAACACGACCCGGGTATGGGTGGCTGCGTCGAACATCCGCATCCCGAGAACCGATGGAGCGCCTTGTGCCGAGGCGGCCCACACCTGGCCGGCGAGCAGGAATGCCAGAGCGAGCGGGTGGAAGGAGCGCCGCTCGCCCCCCCTTCGCCGCCGCACCCCTCTTCGAGTGGGACGGGAGCGGGGCCGCACGAGACCGAGAAGGGCCACGGAGGAACGGGTCATGGTCATGACGTGCGCGAAACTCCACCGGTGCCCTCCCCCCTTTGCCGATGCCGGGGCGTCGCAGCCCGGTCAGCCCGAGGCGGGCGGCGGACGCAGGGCATGGGCCGGGGTCCCGCAAGCTCCAAACTCTTCGTGCTCCCTCTCCATGGAAGAACCCTTCGTCTTCCACCGGGGCATCAACCTATCACTGAATCCGACGCACCGAACACCTGTCAGAGAACATGAGATCCGATCGATATAAGTTCGTTAAAACAGAGAAATAAAGAATATATATAACGTCATTCAAGATCCGCAGAGATCCCGTCTCGCCCGCTCGATCAGGTCCCGGGCTCCGGATGCCAACCCGGTGCACCGGACCCGGCGTACATCGTCCGGCCACCCCCTTTCCGGGTACTCGAGACGAATGTCGAATCCCGGATCGGGGAGCACGCCGGCGCCTCTTTCCGGCCACTCGAAGAAGCAGAGCGAATCCGCCGCCAGGTGATCGCGCAGCCCCAGGAATTCGAGCTCTTCCGGATCGGACAGGCGGTAGAGGTCGTAGTGCGCGACGGTGACCGCCCCGATCCGGTACTCCTCCACCAGGGTGAAGGTCGGGCTGCGAATCGTTCCGGTAATCCCAGACGCACGGAGGAAGCCCCGAACGAGCGTGGTCTTGCCGGTACCGAGCTCGCCGGCGAGGTACACCACCCCCCGACACAGGCCCGAACGGGCGAGGGCGGCGCCGAGGGCCATCGTCCCGGCTTCGCCCGCGAGCACGCCGTCCCAGCTCGCGGGGCCGCGCGAAACGGAAGGAACCTCCACCGCTCAGCCGCGGTTGACGAGCCCGCGCAGCTCCGCGACGAGGTCCCCGGCCAGAAGGCCCCGCTCCCCGGCCCGCGCCGCCCGGTCTCCCGCCTTGCCGTGAACGCAGACGCCGAACGCGGCGGCGTCCGCCGGACCGGCGCCTTGCGCCGCGAGGCCCGCGATCACCCCGGTGAGGACGTCTCCGGTTCCCCCCGTTCCCATTCCCGGATTGCCATTCACGCACACCCCGACCGGAGGGCGCCCCGCGTCGACGATGGTGCCGGCGCCCTTGAGCACGCACACGCCACCGTACCGGGCCCGGATCGCCGCGGCGGCCGCGAAGCGATCGGCCTGGACGTCGGCCGTGGATTGCCCGAGCAGCCGGGCCGCCTCGCCAGGGTGCGGGGTGAGCACCCAATCCTCCCGCCGGGGCGGGGAGCGCCCCGCGGCCGCGAGGTGGTTGAGCCCGTCCGCATCAATGACGAGGATCCCGGACACGTACCGGAGCGCGCTCGCGAACATTCGTTCGCCCCAGCTCCCCTGCCCCAGCCCCGGACCGACGGCGACCACGGTCGCCCGTTCGGCCAGGGCCTCGAACGCGGCCTCGTCCTCGACGCCCCGGCTCATGATTTCCGGGCGCATCGCGCTCACCGCGGCCGCGTGCGATTCGCGGGTCGCAACGCTCACCAGCCCCGCGCCGACCCGCGCGGCGGCTTCGGCGGCAAGCCGCGCCGCGCCCGCGAACCCCCGCTCCCCTCCGACCACGAGAACATGGCCGTGGTGTCCCTTGTGCGCTCCCCGCGGACGCGCCCCGAGACACGGGTGCTCCGGCAGCGTGTCGTAGTCGAGTCGCTCCGCGCCGGCCGGAACCCGGTCGAGGAGCGAAGGCGGCACGCCGAGCGTGTCGTGCTCCACACGCCCGCAATGGTCGGGGCCGGCGCCGGTGCACAGCCCCCGCTTGGGGGCAATGAAGGTGACGGTGAGCGAAGCGTGCACCGCGGCGCCGCGCACGCTCCCGGTGTCGGCATCGATCCCGGAGGGCACGTCCACGGACAGTATCGGCGCCCCCGCCGCGTTCATCGCCTCGATGGCCGCCGCCGGTTCTCCCGCTACGGGACGCGAGAGCCCGGTGCCGAACAACGCGTCCACCACGACGCCCTCGAGGGCGGAGGCGGCAAAGGGCTCGAGCTCGACACCCGCCGCGCGCATGGCGTCCAGCATGGCGGAGGCGTCGCGCCCGAGCCGGGTCGGATCGCCGACGCCGAGGGCGCGCACCTCGCAGCCGGACTGCCGAGCGTGACGCGCAACCACGAACCCGTCTCCGGCGTTGTTGCCGGTGCCGCATACCACCGAGATTCGACGCACTCCCGGCCAGCGCCGGACGAGGGCGCGGAACGTCCCCGCGCCCGCCCGCTCCATGAGATCCACCCCGGGGAGACCGGCTTGGGTGATGGCCAGGCGCTCGAGCTCGCGGACCTCCGCCGCGGTGCGCAGAGACGCGCCGGGACGAGCGGAGGGTCCCGGAAGACCCGAGGACTCAGGCGAACAGATGCTCGCGATAATGACGAAGCTCCCGGATCGATTCGAGGATGTCGTCGGGCGCCCGGTGCGCGCTTGCCTTCGCGAACGCCGCGGCCACATGGGGCGCCCACCGCTGGGCGAGGATCTTGATCGTGCTGACGTCGAGGTTGCGGTAGTGGAACCACTGCTCGAGACTCGGCATGTACCGGTAGAGAAAGCGCCGATCCTGGCAGATGGAGTTGCCGCAGATGGGCGACGAGCCGGACGGCACCCACTGCTCCAGGAACGCGATGGTCCTGCGCTCGGCCTCCGCCACCGTGCAGCGGCTCGCCCGCACTTCGTCGAGGAGTCCGGACCGGCCGTGGTGTTCGAGGTTCCAGTCGTTCATGCCGGCCAGCACTTCTTCGGGCTGACCGATGACGAGATCGGGCCCGTGGGCGAGGATCTCCAGCGCGGAGTCGGTCACGACCGTCGCCACCTCGATGATATGATGGCGCTCCGGTCGAAGCCCCGTCATCTCGAGGTCAATCCATATCAGATTGCTCGGATTCTGCGCCATAGCGGAGCTGCCGGCCTCAGCAGCGGCGCATTCTACCCCCCCTGTCGTGCTGATTCCCGGCGAATGACGACGAACGGCCTCGTATCCGCCCGCCGGGGGCGCCGATTCGAGGTCCGCGACGATACGGGGGCGGTCCGACTCTGCCAGACTCGCCGCCGCCTCGGACCGATCGTGGTGGGCGACCGGGTAGTCATGCGGCCGCTCGAGTCGGGCGAAGGCATCATCGAAGCGGTCGACGAGCGCGGTTCGGTCCTCGCCCGGCCCGGACCCGCCGGCAGGAGCCGGGTGATCGCGGCCAACGTGGACCTCATCCTGGTGGTAACCGCATTGCGGCCGGCGAGCTCGCGCCGAATCGTCGACCGTCACCTCGTGGGAAGCGAGCATCTCGACATCTCCGCGGCCCTCGTGCTGAACAAGATCGATCTTCGCCGCGAAGTCCCGGACGGCCCGGACGGCCCGGACCTCGGTCCCTATCGCCTCGTCGGCTATCCCGTGTTCGAGACGAGCGCCCTCGCGGGCACCGGACTGGCGGCGCTCTCCGAGGCCCTGCGCGGCCGGGTCTGCGTCCTGGTCGGACCATCGGGCGCCGGCAAGTCGTCTCTCGTCCGCAGGCTCGTTCCCGGCGCGGACCTCGCGGTCGGCGCCCTCTCGCGCCGGGGCGAACAGGGACGGCATACCACCACCGTGTCGACCCTGCACGCGATCCCGGGAGGAGGATTCGTCATCGATTCGCCGGGGATGGCGGACTTCGGTGAATGGACCTTGCCCGCGGGACGCGTCGCCGACGGGTTCCCCGAGATCCGGAGCTACTCGGGAAGATGTCGCTTCCGCAACTGCCTTCATCTTCACGAGCCCGACTGCGCGGTCGCCGCCGCGCCGGAGATCGATCCCGAACGCCTCGCCAGCTATCGGGAGATGGTGGAAGAAATGCGGCGCTGAGCCGGCTCCGAACCGGCGCGAGGGTCCACCCGCTCTTCAGAACACGACCTCGCGACGGCCGGAAAACGCATGGGCCAGGGTCCCGGAATCGACGAATTCGAGGTCCCCGCCGAGGGGCACGCCCTGGGCGATCCGGGTCGCGGTCACCGCGTGCTCCCGAGCCATCTCGGCCAGGTAGTGGGCCGTTGCCTCTCCCTCGGCGGTAGCGCCGGTAGCCAGGATGAGCTCCGACACGTCCTCGTCCGCGAGACGGCGCGCAAGCTCGTCGAGCCTGAGTTCTACGGGGCCGATCCCGTCGAGCGGCGACAGGTTTCCCATCAGCACGAAGTAGACCCCTCGATAGTCCGTGCCCGTCTCGACGCGGACGACATCGGCGGGGTTCTCCACCACGCAGATCCGGGACCGGTCGCGCCGGGGACTCGCGCACACCGAGCACACCTCGTGCTCGGTGAGCGTCCGGCACTCCCGGCAGTGACCCACCCGGTCCATGGCTTCCACCAGGGTCGCCGCAAGCCGGCGCCCCGCGTCCCGATTGCGCTCGAGCAGGTGCCAGGTCATTCGCTGGGCGGTCCTCGGACCGACCCCGGGCAGGCATCGCAGCGCGTCGATGAGACCGTCGATCAGATCTCCGTCCGCCATCAAAACGGCAGCTTCAAGCCGGGGGGAAGGCTGAGGCCCGCGGTGAGACCGGACATTCTCTCCTGGCTCAGCTCCTCGACCTTGCGCACCGCATCGTTGACGGCGGCGGTCACGAGGTCTTCGAGCATCTCGCGGTCGCCGCCGACGAAGCTCTCGTCGATGCTCACCCCGCGCGCCTGGTACCGGCCGTTCAGGGTGACGGTGACCACCCCGCCCCCGGCGCTCCCGGTCACCTCCAGGGACGCAAGCTCCTCCTGCGCCCGCTGCAGGTTCTCCTGCATCTGCTGCGCCTGCTTGAGCATCTGTCCGAGCCCACCCTTCATTGCGCCTCCCGTCAGTCCGGCGGTTGTATGGATCGGGTATTGCCCTCGAATCGCGCGAGGAGGTCCTGGTAGTCGGGCACATCACGGAGATCCCGGGACGCACGCTCGACGCGCTCGTCCTCGTCGCGCGCATCGCGCTCGGCCGGTGACTCCTGCTCCCGGGGAGCGATGTCGACCCGCAGCCGTATCGGCCGGCCGAGGTAGTCGCCGAGCGCGGACTCGAGCTTCGCCCGCGTGCCGGGCGTCAGCAATTGCGCGTGTTCCGGGTTCAAGCCGAGATCGACCGTCTTCTCGGTGTACCGGCGAACGACGCAGTTCGCGGCAAGCTGCCCGGTCACGCCGTTGAGAGCGAGGCGCGCGCAGAGCTCGGTCCAGCGGGACGGCGACAGGATCCCCTCGGTCTCCCCCGGGGCGGGAGTCTGCGCCGCGGGGGCCGGGGCCTGCTCCGCGGGGGCCGGGGCCTGCGCCGTCGGGGCCGGGACCTTCGCCGCGGGGGCCGGGACCTGCGCCGCCGGGGGCGGGGCCTGCGCATCGATTCCGGAGTGCGCCGGCGGCGTGCCCTCCGTGGGATGGGACGCCTCCGCCGGCTCCGGGACACGCGCCGTGGTCACCGCCGCATCCGGCTCCCGAACGGCAGCGGCCGCGGCAGCCGGCGCGAACGCGACCATGCGCAGCATCGTCATCTCGAACCCGGCCCGGGGGTGCGGCGCATAAGGGAGATCGCGCCGGCCCATGACTCCGATCTGGTAGCAAAGCTGGAGCGCCTCCGGCGAGAACCGGCCCGCGACCGCCCGCAAGGTATCGATCTCCTCGTCGTCTTCACGGCCGGCGGGCGCTACCTGCAGGGCGGCCATCCGCCCGAGGGCCTCGATGACATCGGCGAGGAGAATCTCGAAATCCGCCGCTTCTCCGGCGGCGCGGTCCAGGGTTTCGATCATGGCGGCGGGATCGGAGGACGCCAACGCCTCGAGGAGCGCGAACAGCCGGTCCCGGTCCACGGTACCAAGGAGGGCGCGCACGTCGGACGCGACGATCCGGCCGGCCCCGTAGGCCGCCGCCTGGTCCAGCAGGCTGAGGGCGTCGCGCATGCTCCCGTCGGCGGCGCGGCCAAGCACACGCAGCGCCGGCGGATCGGCCTCGATCGCTTCCTCGCCTGCGATTCGGGTCAGCTCCTCCCCGATCTCCTCGACACTCAGGCGGCGCAATCCGAACTGAAGGCAGCGCGACAGGACGGTGACCGGGAGTCGCTGCGGATCGGTGGTCGCAAGCAGGAACTTCACGTGCGGGGGCGGCTCCTCGAGCGTCTTCAGCAGCGCGTTGAAGCTGTGGCGGGAAAACATGTGCACCTCGTCGATGAGGTACACCTTGAAGCGGGCCCGAATCGGGGCGTACTGGACGTTGTCGAGGAGGTCCCGCGTCTCCTCGACCCTGGCGCGCGAAGCCGCGTCCACCTCGATGAGATCGATGTGGCGGCCCTCGTCGATCTCGCGGCAGACTCCGCACTCGCCGCACGGCCGCGCCGTCGGGCCCTGCTCGCAATTGAGGCCCTTCGCGAACACCCGGGCGATGGTGGTCTTGCCCACCCCGCGGGTTCCGGAGAACAGATAGGCGTGGTGCAGCCGGTCGCGGTCGAAGGCGTTGACGAGGGCTCGCACCACGTGTTCCTGTCCCACAATGGCGTCGAAATTCCGCGGGCGCCACTTCCGGGCGAGCGCCTGGTAGCTCATGCCGGCGCTTCCGTGGGGGGGGCGGTTCCATAGAGCCACTCCCGGGCGGAGCGTGCCACGCTGCGCGAGACGAATACGTCGAAGGCATCCGGCGCGCGATCGCGCCGGATCACGACCTCGAACGGGCCGAGCATGGTAGCGGCGGCGGCGCCCGGCTCCACGGTGTCGAGGTCCATCGGACAGCCGCGGGCGAGCCGGCTGCCGGCATCCGCCCCCGCCACGCGCAGCATGACCCGGGCATGGGTGAGATCGGTGCACGCGACGGCGGGTCCCGCGGCCGACGCAATCGATTCACGCACCTCGTCCGGGTCGCGATCGCTCACCGCCAGCCAGATTTCGGGTCCGATCGCCAGCAGCTCGATCGACCCGTCCCGCCCGACGACCTCCGCTTGCGGCGCGTGGAGCCCCTCGACCCGTACGATCGCTCCCCGCAGCCGCACGTCTGGCGGCGCGCTCGCACCGTACGGGGAACGCCGTGGAGGGGGTGCGGGTCCCGTGCCGGCCATGTCCCGTGCCTGCGGATCCTCGGGGGGAGCGGTCACCCAACCCTACCCCGGGCGTCCGTGGCCAGTCCAGTCCGACAGGGAGCAGTCGATCCTGCTCTCATGCCCGCGCGTTCTCATGCTCTCGCCCGGGCGCTTTCCGGATCGAAGAACACCGGGTCGCACACCTCGACGCGGACGTTCGCCCGCGTCACCGGCGACGCCGCGACGAGGTGTTCACCGGTACGCGAGCGGCCGTCCCTGAGGAGGGCGAGCGCGATCTCGGCGCCGAGGTTCGGGCTGTGCGCGGCGGACGTCACGTGCCCGAGCGACGTCAGCGCGCTCGTCTGGCGGCCAAGCCTCGCGGCGCGTCCCTCGTCCAGGATCTGCGCCCCGGGCGGGATCGGCGCCTCTCCCCGGAGGCCGACGAACTGCTTGCGCCCCTCCGTCCGAAACACGGGCCGGGAGAGCCCCCAATGTCCCACGTAGCTCCCGTCCGGACGCAACATGCGTTCGAACCCGAGGTCGATGGGCGTCGTCCGACCGTCGATCTCCGGCCCCGCCACGTGTCCCTTCTCGATCCGCAGGATCCCCATCGCCTCGGTCCCGTAGGGCGCGATGCGGTGCGGGGCGCCCTGCTCCAGCAGGTGCTCCCATACCGCGGTTCCCCAATCGGCGGGAACGTGGATCTCGTAGCCGAGCTCCCCCGAGAACGTGATTCGGAAGATCCGGACCGGGGCGCCGGCGATGGTCGTCCGGAGGGCGCCCATGAAGGGCAGGTCCCGCACCGGGTCACGGCCGCCGGCATCCACGGCCGCGGCAAGCACGTCGCGGCTCAGCGGCCCCGCAAGCGCCATCGCCGCCCACTGGTCGGTCACATCGACGATGTTCACGCCAAGACCGGGCCACACCGTCTGGGCGTGGAACTCCATGTGCCGCAGTACATGGCGATGCTCGCCGGTGGTGGTGGTCATGTAGTAGCGGTGCTCCTCGATCCGGGTCGTCGTCCCGTCGTCCAGGACGTGCCCGTCCTCTCGCAGCATGAGGCCGTAACGGCTTCGACCCACCCGGAGCGACCGCCACCGGTTGACGTACATGCGCTCCAGGAACTCCGCGGCGCCGGCGCCCTCGAGCTCTATCTTGCCCAGGGTGGACACATCCACGATGCCCACCGCCTCGCGGACGTGGACCGCCTCGCGCCACGATGCCGCCACCGGGGTCTCCCCGTCGCGGGGATAGGAATGGGGGCGAAGCCAGAGTCCGACCGGCCGCATTCCGCGCTCGACGCCGTGGAGCGCCGCGACGTGCCAGTCGTGCATCGGGGTCTCGCGGACCGGAGCGAGATGCGGCCCGGTCTCCTCGCCGGCGATGAGCCCGAGGGTGACCGGGGTGTAGGGGGGGCGGTAGGTGGTATGTCCCACCTCCGGGATGGGCGCGCCGCGCGCGCGCGCGAGGAGAGCGAGCCCGTTGATGTTGCTCGTCCGGCCCTGGTCGGTGCCCATGCCGAGGGTGGTGTAGCGCTTGAGATGCTCGACGGACGCATAGCTCTCGCGGACCGCGAGCTCGACATCGGCCACCGTCACGTCGTTCTGGAAATCGATGAACGCCTTCGCGCCAGTCGATCCCGGGACCGCCCAGAGCGGTTCCCAGGGTGCGGCCGGGGTGCCCGGGGACTCGCCCGGCGGCTCCGAATCACCATCCCGATCGAGGGGCGGAAGATCGATACGCGGTCCGCGCCGCCGGCGATAGCCGAGATCGGACGCCGCCGCCCTCCCCTCCCGGGTTCCCGCCGTCCACGCCGCGCAGAGCGACATCTCGCCGGTGAGCGCGCCCGCCCATCGCTGGCGCTGCCCCGCCTCGCCGGGAACGAACGCCCCGAGGTCGTCGCGCCAGGCAAGCCGGCCCTGCGACTGCGCGACGAGGTGCACGGCCGGGGTCCAGCCACCGGACACGAGTATCGCGTCGCAGGCGATATGGCGCGGCCCGCCGAACAGCCGGTCGCCGTCGCGGTTTCGCACGACCGCCGCCCGCACCCGTCCCGATCCCCGCACTCCCGCGACGACGGCCCCCGCGAGGCACTCGACGCCGAGCTCCTCGACGATCGCGCGCGCCGCGGGATCGGGACCGCCGGGGCGGGCGTCGAGCACCGCGGTCACTTCCACCCCCGCGCGCGCGACATCCGCCGCCGCCGCGTACGCGGAGTCGTTGTTGGTGAACACCACCGCGCGGGTTGCGACCCGCACCGCGTACCGGTTGGCATAGGCCCGCGCGGCCGAGGCGAGCATGACCCCCGGCCGGTCATTGTCGGGAAAGACGATCGGGCGTTCGTGGGCGCCGGTCGCAAGCACGACCTCGCGGGCCCGCACCATCCGCAGGCGCTGGCCGGGGTCCCCCGCGAGGCGCTCCGCCACCGCGACCAGGTTCTGGTCGTAGTAGCCGAACGCGGTCGCCCCGGTGAGCACCTTCGCCCGGGAGTCCTCCCGGAGCCGGGCCTCCATCTCCCCGATCCACTCGACGAGCGGCCGCCCGCCGGCAAAGCCGCGCTCCTCGAGCGGCGTGCCGCCGATCCGCGGGCCGCCCTCGACGAGGATGGTGCGTGCGCCGGCCCGGGAGGCGGCGAGCGCGGCCGCGAGGCCGGCCGGACCGCCCCCCACCACGAGCACGTCGCAGAAGTCGTGCGTCCGGTCGTAGCGGTCCGGGTCCGGGACGACCGGGCCTCGGCCAAGGCCCGCCGCGCGCCGGATGAACCGCTCGTAGAAGAGCCAGCCCGATGCGGGCCACATGAACGTCTTGTAGTAGAAGCCGGCCGGAAAGAGAGCCGAGGCGAAACCCGCCGCCGCCCCGATATCGAATGCCAGCGAGGGCCACCGGTTCTGGCTTCGGGCCACCATGCCCGGCTCGATCTCCACGCGGGTCGCGCGCAGATTGGGTTGCGCGCGAGCCCCTTCACCGACCGTGACGAGCGCATTCGGCTCCTCGACCCCCGCCGCCATCACCCCGCGGGGACGGTGGTACTTGAAGCTGCGGCCGACGACGCGCACCCCGTGCGCGAGCAGGGCGGAGGCGAGGGTGTCGCCCCGGTAGCCGAAGAAGGGGCGGCCGTCGAAGGTGAACTCGATGAGCTCGTCGCGATCGATGAGCCCGCCCGCGAGATTGCGGAACCGCTGCAGCTTCACGCTCCGCCCGCTCCGGTGTCGGTGGCGCCAGGGGCCTCGGGGTCGATGGCGCCGCCGTCCGCCCCCGCGCCGCCCTCACCGGTTCCGGGAACGGCGCCGTCTCCCGGCGGCCCGACCGCCGGCTCCGCCGCGAGCACCGCGTGGGTCGCGGTGTCCCGGGTCACCCGGATCCAGCGCCCGCATCCGCCATGGTGGAGCCACCACTCCCGGTGCGGCCCGCGGGGATTGCCGCGCAGGTACACGTACTCGTGCCACGCTTCGTCGGGCGCCCCGTCGGGGGGACGCTGCCGGGTCGCATCCCCTCCGTAGGCGAACTCGACCTGGGCCCGTTCCCCGCAATGCGGGCAGGGAATCAGCAGCATCGCGTCACCTCCGCCGCTCGCGGCCCGCCCGCCTGAGAACGCGGGCATCCTGCCCGCGTGGACCATGCCGGGCCACCGGCCCACCGCGGGCTGGCAGCGCACGCCCCCAAGGGGGCCCGCAGAAATCTTGGCTCAACGGTCAAGATGATGACGCCTCAAGGATCCTAGTGCGCATTCGGGGTCGGTCCGGCCCCGTTCTCGTCGAGGGTCCGCCCGGTCGCGAAGCGATCCAGGCTGAGTCCCGCATTCAGCTCGTGCGGCTCTCCATGGGCGATGGTGTGGGCGAAGACCCAGCCCGAGCCCGGGGTCGCCTTGAACCCGCCGTAGCACCAGCCGCCGTCGATGAAGAGGTTCTCGACCGGGGTCTTCCCGATGATCGGGCTCCCGTCCATGGTCATGTCCATCACCCCGCCCCAGCTCCGCATCACCCGCAGCCGGCTGAGCGCGGGATACATCGCCACCGCGGCCTGCGACACGTGCTCGATGGCCGGCAGGTTCCCGCGCTGGGCGTACGAGTTGTAGCCGTCGAGATCGCCGCCGAGCAGCACCTCGCCCTTGTCGGTCTGGCTGATGTAGCAGTGGATGGCCCCGCTCGTCACGACGTGATGGAGAAGCGGCTTCACCGGCTCGGTCACGAACGCCTGCAGGACGTGCGACTCGATCGGCAGGGTGAGCCCGGCGAGCCCCGCGACCCGGCCCGAGTTGCCGGCGACGGCGAGACCGACCCGCTCGACCTCGATCGCGCCCCGGGTGGTCTCGACCCCGGTGACGCAGCCGCCGTCGATCCGGAAACCGACGACCTCGCACTCCTGCACGATGTCGACCCCGAGGGCGTCGGCCGCGCGCGCATAGCCCCACGCGACCGCATCGTGGCGCGCGACGCCGCCCCGCCCCTGGAGCAGCCCGCCGAGCACCGGGAACCTCGCGTTGTCCGAGGTGTCGAGGAGCGGCACGTACCTCGCGACCGCACGCCGGTCGAGGAGCTCCGCGTCGATCCCGTTCAGGCGCATCCGGTTGCCCCGGCGGGCGAAGGCGTCCATCTGCGAATCGCTGTGGACGAGATTCACCACCCCGCGCTGCGAGAACATCACGTTGTAGTTGAGCTCGCGGCTCAATCCCTCCCACAGCCGGAGGGAGTGCTCGTAGAAGCGCGCGTTGTCGTCGAGCTGGTAGTTCGAACGGATGATGGTGGTGTTGCGCCCGGTATTGCCGCCGCCAAGCCAGCCCTTCTCGATCACCACCACGTCGCGGATCCCGTGGATTTTCGCGAGGTAGTAGGCGGTCGCGAGGCCGTGGCCGCCGCCGCCGACGATGGCCACCCGATAGCGCGGCTTGAGCTCGGGGAAACGCCACGCACCCGGCCAGCCGCGATGGCTGCGCAACGCTTCGCGCGCGAGGGAAAGGAACGAGTAGCGCTTCATGAATCGCTGGGGCGCCTGCACCTTCGAACCCGCCGGCATTGGCCGGCGTCGTGCCGATCTCCCACCATCCCCGGGGTCAGCGGTTCATCCGCGCGTAGCCGTCGCGGGTCTGGGGGAGCTTTCGATCCAGGATACGCGAAGCGATCACGGTTCGCAGGATCTGGGCCGTGCCGCCCCCGATGGTGAACATGCGCGCGTCCCGGACCATGCGCTCGAGCGGCCGGTTCCGGGAATACCCCGCCGCACCGAATACCTGGAGCGCGTCGTTGGTCACCGCGATGGCCATCTCCGACGCGAAGATCTTGGCGCGCGCGGCCTCGGTCGGGTCGGGGAAGCCGCTCTTGCCGCGCGCGCTCGCGGCCGCCCGGTAGAGCAGCAGGCGGGCCGCCTCGATGCGGGTGTTCATGTCCACGAGCATCCACTGGATGCCCTGGAACTCGCAGATCGGCCGCCCGAACTGCTCGCGCTCGCACGCATGGTCGAGGGCGTGCTCGTACGCCCCCAGGGCGAGCCCGAGGGCGACCGTGCCGGCGCCGACCCGCTGGCCGTTGTAGGCGTTCATGAGCCCCGCGAACCCCCGGGCGAGGCCCTCGGGGGGAATCAGGGCCATGGACGCCGGCACCTCGAGGTCCTGGAGCAGGATCTCGGTCTCCGGGATCCCGCGAAGGCCCATCGCGGGCTCGCGGTCCCCGATGACGAGCCCCGGCGACTCGCCCCGTACCGCGAGGAAGCCGCCGATGCCGCGCGCCTCGCCGTCCTCGTACACCCGCGCGAAGATGAGGTGCAGCTTGGACACCCCGCCCCCCGTGATCCAGTGCTTGCGGCCGTTGAGGACGTACACGTCGCCCCGGCGGTCGGCTCGCGTCGCCATCTCGGTGGCCGCGCTCCCCGCCTCGGGCTCGGTGATGCAGATGGCGGGCTTGTCCCCGCCAAGGACGAGGTCCGCCGCGAGGCGCTTCTGGGGCTCGGAGCCGTAGCGCATGACCGCCCCGATGGCGCCCATGTTCGCCTCCACCACGATGCGCCCGGTGACGCCGCAGGCTCGTGCCATCTGCTCGATGACGAGCGCCGCATCGAGGTAGTCCCGCCCCCGGCCGCCGTAGGCGGTGGGGATGGTCATGCCCATGAAGCCCGCGTCGCGGAGCGCGGCCACCGTGTCCCACGGGTACGCCTCGCTCCGGTCCGTCTCCGCGGCGCGGGGAGCCGCGGTCTCGTCGGCAAAGGCCCGCGCCCGCGCCTGGAGGTCCAGCCGCTCCCGATCGAGTTCGAACATCTGAGGGTGCTTCGATCCCGCGCCACGAGTGAGATGTGGCATCATACCCGAGCCGTGGAGAGGTGTCCGAGCGGTCGAAGGAGCACGCCTGGAAAGTGTGTGTGCGTGAATAGCGTACCGAGGGTTCGAATCCCTCCCTCTCCGCCACTAACTCACTAAAAACAATAAGTTATAAAATTTATACCACAATTCGTACCACAAGAATGAAAGTCTTGAATGACGCCACTTGGCGTTTTCCGAGACCCTCCTGTACCTGATCGACGACCAGAGAGCCTTGCTCGCCTCCTTCCGGTGCTCGATCGAAGACGGCCCCTTCTCTTGACGCCCGCGGCTCCGTTGCGGGGCTGATCGAACCCGTGCCCGGCCGCGCGGTCCGTCACGCGGGCTCCGGCCCGACGAGAGAGGTCGGCACGAAGGCTGCCGCGAGTCTGGGCTGACTATAGGAGGAGATCATGTTGGACAGACGTGAACATCCGCAGAGCGGTCCCGGCACGGATCGGCACCGGTGGTTCGCCACCAAGCTGCTCGTCGCCCTCGCGGTGACGATCGTCGCCGCGTACGTGACCGCAACACTCTTGTAACCCGGACGGCCCTCCCCTTCAGGGAGGGTCCGACCGACGCCAACCCTGCGCACCAGTCACCCTGCACGCATCCGGCTCCTGACACCGGGCCCTCGACCGGCGCCTGCCCGCGGGTCGGTGATGTCCGACGACGACGGTTGTGTCGTCCGCCTGAGCATCGAAGACTCCGCTGCCGAGTATCTGTCCGGCGGCCCGTTCTCCCCCCACTACGCGGGCATTCCCGGTCCAATCGTCGTCGAAGCCGTGCGTGACATGCGCCTCGGCGTGGATCTCTCCTTCCAGGCACTCGAATGACGCGCGTTCCTTGTCCGCCGCTCCGCGCGGGCGTATAACGGCGCTTCACGGTCGCGAACGGCCCGGTGCTGCACCCCCACGGAGGCGATGATGAAGGTCACGGTGCGCGTGGACGTCGAACGGCACGTCCGAGACGAGGCGGCGAGGCAGCTCGCGGAGCAGGGCCTCACGATCGGTGACACGGTGCGCATCGTGCTCGAACAGGCGGCCGCCGGATGCGGGACGGACTTCGGGGCGCTGGTACCGAACCCGACCACCGTGGAGGCGATCGAGGCGGCGCGGCGCGGCGAGCTCGTCGAGCTCGGCACCCCGGCCGAGGCGATCGCCGAGCTCAACCGCGACGACTGAGGACCGGGACGGCAGGGCAGCCGGCGCGTGCGGTCGGTCCAGCGCACGGCGCAGTTCCGGCGCGACTTCAAACGCGTGAAGCGGGGCGCGCACGGCAGCCACCTGGACAAGACGCTGCTTGAGGCCCTCGAACTCCTGGTCGCCGACGCGCCGCTTTCCGCCCGTTACGTCGACCATCCGATGAAGGGCCGGTATGCGGACTGCCGCGACGGCCATCTGCGGCCCGACCTCGTGCTCGTGTACCGCAAGCGCGGGTCCGACGCGCTGGAGCTTGTCCGCATCGGTTCCCACGCGCAGCTCGGGCTGTGACCCATGGACGGCGTCTCCGGTTCCTTTTCGGGGCGGGGCGATCCTTATGGTGAGCACACTCCCATGGAACAAACCACAACTCCGCATGAAAGACTCGCTCTCACGCCGCTTGTTCGGCCGGCACCAGGGCGAGGTGGAAGTGTCGGGCCTGGCGCTGAAGGTGCTTGATCTGGCGATCGCGCCGTTCGGTCTCCATCGCCGCCAGATCTTGCTCGACAGTCCGCCGAGATGGACTTCGGCCTGTAGCAGACGCCCTGCCCGTCCGGCACCAAACATACTCGCGTGCGTGCCCGCCGCTGGATTCGCCACCAATGAGTCCGCGTCGCAGAGGGAGTCTCGGCGCTCGAAGGCATTGGCGCGGCGCCGGCTCAGGCGAACGGTGCCACGCCTTCGGCCGCCGCGGCCTCGTTCAGGCGCCGGTCGAGGCTCGCCAGTGCACAGCCTTCGCGGATCGCGAGCGCCAGGTAGCTCGCATCGTAGGCGGTCAGGCGGTGAGTGCGCGCCAGCGCCATGACCTCGCGGTCGTCCGTTTCGCCCGGACAGACGATGGGAAGACGGCGCAGCCGCGCCATGGAAGCGTCGGCGTGGCGCTCGTCGATCCGCCCCCGGCGTTCGGCGGTCAGCAGCAGATTACGCAACTCGTGCCAGAACACCCCCGGCGCCTTCGCCGTCTCCGCGCCCAGCCGGTCCAGCGCACGGTCGGCCAGCGCCGCCTCTTCGTCCGGCAGCACCCAAGCCGCTGCGATCGAAGCGTCGGGAACGAACGCCATCAGCGCATGTGTCCTTCGTGACGCCAGGACAGAATCTCGGCTGTCGTCACCGCCTTCTGCTTCGCCCGTTCATGGCGAAGGGTCGCGCTGAGCGCAGCGTGCTCGCCCTCACCGGCGACCCGCGTCACATGGGCGACCGGCGTCGCGCCCCGGCAGATCACCAGATCCTCGCCCGCCTCCACCTCCGCCAGTAGCGCCGACAGATGGGTCTTGGCCTCCCCGATCTTCACACGTCGTGTCATGGTCATCCCGCTCCTTGCCCGATCTGCGCCCGAAATCCCCGCCGCGGCGGCGGTGGACTCCCGCCCGGAGGGACAAGGATAGCCCCAGTACCTGCTTGGTCAAGTGGTTGGTCTGATGCTGGACTCGCTGTGTCATCGAACGGAAACCTCAGCGTTAGGTGTCCGCATCCGTCTCATCCAGCATCTCCACCAGCGCGCTTCTCGCAGACTCGGCGGCGGCTTCCAGGTCGCTCTCGCGGCCCTCGGCCGCGAGCTCCACGTGTCTGAGCCAAGCGAGAAAGTGCATGCCGCGGAAGGTGCGCTTGATCACCTCGGCCAGTTCCGGCGTCAATCCGCCGCCATAGAGATAGAGATCGTCGGCCGCGGCGCGCGCGGCGGCCTTGCGAACGAACGAGGCCGGTGTCATTCCGGCCTTCTCGGCGGCCCTCGTGACGGCGCCCCATTCGGAATTCGAGAACCAGATCGAGCGCTGGAAGCTCCTGGTCGCCATCGTTGTCGCCCCTCGTCGAAGCATTGGGACGGCTCGAACGGAGCCGCAGTCGCGCGGTTGCGAGCCGCTGCTGAGGCCGGTCGCGGGTCGCGGGCAGGCCTGATCGCTGCTGGGCCCGACCCGACATGGCCTCGAGACGCGTCGCGCGAGCGCGCCCGCGCGGCGGACCTCCGCCGGATTCCGGCGAACGCGATGCAGTCGACCGCGCCCCGGGTCCGCGTCACGCGGCCGGGGCGGGCGTGGGGTAGCTGAGTTGTAATGGGCGATCCGTCGCCTCGCTGTGCGAGACGGGCGGAGCCGCAGCAAGTGCTGCGAGAGTGCCCTTGACGCCTTTACGCTTGCCGTCCAATGCGGCGGCTGCGGCGTGTCGGTGTCCGACAGTGGCCGCGAGCCCGGTTTCGGCGCGCCGCGCTTGCCAGCGCCGCGGTTCGTCCGCACGGCCGGGGAGATCCCCTTGAGAGCGCGCAGTTTTCTTGATGGGATTCTGGGGGAATCCGCTCGAATTACCTGATGGATGATGGGGGGTGCCCCCCAGCAAGCTTGCAAGAAGCCCGCCAGGGGGCTTGTCTCGGTGACGGTGAAATCTCCGGAGACGGTTCCCAATGTCGCACAGGCTCTTTCTGCACGCCGGCTTTTCCAACGCCCGGGTCTGGGCATTCCTGAAGGAGGTCGACGCGGCCGAGGCGCAGATGTGCCGTTCGGCCGGGTGTGCGGATTGCGGCGGGGTGCTGCACAGCGCGTCAGCGTCTCGTCATGACACGTTGTTCCATGGGAGTCTGCGCCGCAGAAACATCCGCGCATTTAAGCGGATTTCGGCTGGGTTGAGGTTGGATTGGCGGCCGCGGGCAGTATGATCCGATCCGCCAGTTGCGTTTTGGAACTGCCCGATGCCGACCACGTATCGTCCCTATCAACCGGAGCAGCCCTTGCTTCTGCCGCCGGACTTGCAGGAGTGGGTTCCCCTGGGTCACCTGGCTCATCACGTCAGCGACGTGGTCGATGCGCTGGACTTGACGGCGTTCTATGCGCGGTATGAGGGGGACGGTCGGCGCAACGCCCCGTACGAGCCGTCGATGATGGTCAAGGTGCTGGTGTATGCCTACGCGACGGGCACGTTCTCCTCGCGGGCGGTGGCGAGGAAGCTGGAGGAGGATGTGGCGTTTCGGATGCTCGCGGCGGGCAACTTCCCGCAACATCGCACGGTTTGCGAGTTCCGGCGCCGACATTTGGCGGAGTTCAGCGAGCTGTTTGTGCAGGTGGTGCAGGTGGCGCGCGAGATGGGGCTGGCGCGGTTCGGCAAGCTGTCGGTCGACGGGACGAAGGTGCGAGCGAATGCGAGCAAGCGCAAGGCGATGAGCTATGAGCGGATGGGCCAGGAGGAGGCTCGGTTGCAGGCGGAGATCGAGGCGCTGCTGACGAAGGCGGGTGCGGTGGACGCCGAAGAAGACGAGCATTGGGGTGAGGCGGTGCGCGGCGACGAATTGCCACAGGAGTTGCAACGCAGGGAGAAGCGCCTGGCGGCGATCCAGGCGGCCAAAGCGCGTTTGGAGGCGGCGCAACGCGCGCGCGACGATGAGCGCGGGCGCGAGCCTGGGCAGGACCGCCATCCCCGGGGTGGACGGCCCTACAAGCGCGCCTACGGCGAACCCGAGCCGAATGCGCAGAGCAATTTCACCGATCCCGAGAGTCAGATCATGAAGACCAGCAGCGAGGGAATTCCAGCAGTGCTACAACGCGCAGATGGCGGTCGATGGGGAGCACCAGATCATCGTCGCGACTGAGGTGGGCCCACAGGCCAGCGACCAGGGTCAGCTGATGGGGTTGCTCGACGAGATCAACGAGACGTTTGGAGCCGAGCCTGCGGTGGTACTGGCCGATGCGGGCTACTGCAACGAGCCGGATCTGCTGGAGTTGGAGAACCGCGGCATCGACGCGCACGTAGCGCTGGGGCGCGAAGGCAAGTCCCGGGTGGCGGTCGACCCCGACCGGCTCCCTGCCACGCACCGCATGGGTGAGAAGCTGGCGAGCCTCGCGGGCAGGGCCCGGTACGCGCAACGCAAGTGGCTCTCGGAGGCGCCGAACGGGTGGATCAAGGAAGTGCTCGGATTCCGACGATTCAGCCTGCGAGGCTCGGCGAAGGTGCGCGGGGAGTGGGATCTGGTGTGCTTGGCGTTGAACATCAAGCGGATGGGGACGCTGGCCACGTGCTGAGGCACGTTCTGGCCCGCCAACGCACTGGCTCCGCGGCACGCAGTGCCCATCGAGCGCGTAGGAAACATGAATCCTTTGCATTCGGGCATTCCGGTGTGGAATTTCCATCCCAGAGTCGGGCGGGCCAGATGTCCACACTCGGGCCAAGATCCCACCTCTCCGCCGGACGCACGCCAATCGCCCAACAGAAAAACTCCTACGGCGCACGCTCCTAGGCGCAGGAAGCGTGCCCACTCAGGGAGAAGGGAACAACGGAATGAGGGTACGATCCCTCGGACTCGCCAACTTTCGCAGCGTTGCAGAGGGCAAGGTCACTTTCCCCGGCCACACGGTGATCATCGGCGGAAACAGTGTCGGGAAGTCCACGATATGTGAGGCACTGGACCTCCTGCTCGGACCCGAGCGTCTGTCGCGGAGATCGCCGATAGACGAGCACGACTTCTTCGAACGCCGCTATCTGGACGAGGACGGTGTCCCGATCCCGATTGTGCTGGAGGTCGTGCTGACCGACCTGACAGACGAAGTGCTGGCGAGGTTCCGTATGCACAGGGAATACTGGAACACGGCGACAAGTGACCTACTGGACGAGAACGCGTCTCCCGAGGACGTTGACGGAAACGATGTCGTGCCCGCTTTGCGGATCAGATTCGAAGGCGTGTACGACATCGACGAGGACGAATTCCGGGCGGAGACCTACTTTGCGAGCCCGCCAGTAGATGACGAGACGCGCCGCGCGAGGGTGACGCGCGCGGCAAAGAGGCAGTTCGGGTTCATCTACCTCCGCGCGCTGCGAACCGGTGCCAGAGCGCTCAGCCTGGAACGCGGCTCCTTGCTCGACGTCATCCTGAGACTCAAGGACGACGACCGGTCCGCCATGTGGGAGCAGACGCTGGGGTCGATGGAGAATCTGGACCCGGCGATCGACGCCATCCCGCAGCTCAAGGAGATCCTCGACGAGATCGACGCCCGCGTCCGTCGTTTCGTCGGCTTGTCCGCCGAGGACCGCGCGTTTCGCCTCTATCCGACCGCGCTGACGCGGGAAAGCCTGCGGCGTTCCATTACCTTGTTCGGTTCCTCGGAGCGCTCGAACACGCCCGTACCGTACTGGCGGCTGGGATCGGGAGTCGTCAATTCCATGGTGTTCTCGCTGCTGACGTTCATCGCGGAGCTCAAGTCCAACGTGATCTTCGCCATGGAAGAACCCGAGATCGCGATTCCTCCGCACACTCAACGCCGCATCGTTCAGTTCCTGCAGACAAGAATGGACCAGTCGATCCTGACGACGCATTCGCCGTTCGTTCTCGAGCAATACGATCCCGCGGAGGTGGTTCTGCTCGAACGCGGAAACGGCGGGGTCGTTACCGGGCGCCGCATCGAGGTCGCCGGCATCAAGGCGAAAACCTACAAGGGCAACCTTCGCCGAGTGCTCGCCGAAGCAATGCTCGGGAACGGCGTTCTCTGCGTCGAAGGGATCTCGGACGGCGAGGCGATCTACACCGCTTCAGCGGTCCTGGAGGGAGAGAGCGAAAAGGGAACCTATACGCCGCTCGACCTGTCCGGCGTCACGGTCGTGGAGTGTGAAGGGGACGGCGGACTGCTCCGCTACGGCCAGTTCTTCTCCGAGATCGGTCTCAGGACATACGCGTTCTACGATCGGCAGAAGAACGACGCGATCACCGATGAGGTCGACGACGTCTTCGGCGCGACCTGGGAGCTCGACCAGACCGGGATCGAGTATCTGCTTGCAGACGAAACGGCGATCGACGTCATCCACGACTTTCTGACCGAAGCATCGGGGTGGGACGACTATCCTCACGATGGGATGCATCCGCAGCGGTTCGCATACGATCCCGACGGCAACGACGACGACGTTCGCACGCTTTGCCGGCGGGTCCTGAGGAGCCGGAAGGGGTCAGGCTATGCGCTGCGTCTCGTCGAGTTCTGTTCAGCGCAGGACTTGCCGAATGTCATCACCGAGGCGCTGGAACGTATCAGCGAGGACTTGCCGAACGAACTCTCGAACAATGACGGAGACGAGGGGGCCGACGTTTGACCACGCGACAATCGGCCCCCAAGACTGAAGATGGATAACCCAGAGGACCGGTTCGAGATCTGCGGCAAGCGGCGCGCCATCCTGGATGGCAACGGCCACATGCTCGTGGTGGGAGGTCCGGGGTCCGGAAAGACGACGATCGCGCTGTTGAAGGCCCGGCGCACGGTTCTCGAACGCTTGCGGCCGGAGCAGTCGGTGCTCTTTCTCAGTTTCTCGAACGCCGCGATCCGACGGATCCTCGAGAGCGGCGGGAGCATCCTCACGAACGAAATCGGGCGGCAGGTAGAGATCAAGACTTACCATTCGTTCGCTTGGGACATCCTCAGGTCCCACGGCTATCTGCTGTCGTCGCAGCGGAAACTCGCGGTCATCGGAGCGCACGATACGGCAGTCCTCCACGCTGGTCTGGAGGACGCGGATTGGAGCCAGGAAGAAGGGCGTCTGTTTGTGGAGGACGGACGCGCGACCTACGATCAATTCGCGCCACGTGCAGCCGACCTACTGGAGCGATCCGGCGTCGTCCGGAAGTGCTTCAACTACGCCCATCCACTGATCCTCGTAGACGAGTTCCAGGACACGGACGAAGAGCAGTGGCGACTGATTCGCGTACTGTCGGACGACTCGGAAATCATCGCGCTCGGAGATGCCGAGCAGCGAATATACGCTTGGCGCAAGGGCGTGAGCGAGACACGTATGCAGGACTTCGCCGACACGTTCGACGCGGCAACGTTCGACTTCCAGGACGAGAACAATCGAAGCCCGGCTACGGGAATTGCAGGATACGCGCGAAGCCTGCTCTCCCCGGAAGCCCACGTTGACCTGCCGGACGACATCGTGTTCCAGCGGGTCGGTTCCTGGCAGTTCGCGGTCGGTTTGCACTTCGCGGTGATCAGGACGCTGAACGAGACGTTCAAGCGGACCGGGCGTCGCGACTTTTCGTTGGCGGTGGCAGCGCGCAGCCGGAGGATGGTCCGCCAGATTTCGGACTTACTTGGGAAGGAACTCACCGTCGCGGGCACGACGCGCCCTCCCGTGCACCACGATGTGATGTTCGACCAGAATCAGATTGCCCTGGCGGCACGGGTCATCGCGTTCCTCATGGCATCGCCGGCGGTTCCGCAGAACGAAAGACTCGCTGGCGTCTTGGAGAGAGTCGGCGCGGTGCTCAGGTCTTCGGGCAAGAAGACCGCGATCCAGGCATCGAATCGGCTTTTGGGGTGGGCAGGCAAGTGCCGCGACGACAAGGTGCCGAGCACGAAGTGCGTCAAGGCCTTGGCAGCCGTGTTCGAGGGGGTGGACGAGGACGGTTTCGTCGGGTCCCCAACCGAGGACTGGCTTTCGGTACGTCGAGCGCTCGAGAGCAGCGACGCCGATGAGCTCAGACGCACGGCGGACCATGCGCGATACCTGCGCCTTCTGCGTCGGGGATCGGCGATCGAAGAGCGGCTGGCCGAACTCTGGAGGGAGAAGGGAACCTACGAGGGTGCCGAGACCGAGTTGGACGAAGCGATACTCCAGGACCAGCTCATCGACAATCACAGGGAAGCATCCCGCATCAGCGTCATGACGATGCATCAGCTCAAGGGGCGTGAGTACGATTCCGTGGTTCTGGTGGAAGACCAGTATCAGAGCTTTCGAGGGAGAGACGATCAGCCGCCCTACATGGAGACCAGACGGCTCCTCCAAGTGTCCCTCACGAGAGCACGGCACTTTGCCTTTATCTTGTCAGGGGCCAAGAATGTGACGCTTGATGTGCTCCACGGAGGTTGACCTTTTCGACATGAGCAGCGTGAAGGACTAGCGAATGATCGCGGACCACCTGATCGGCATTGAACGGTTCGAGGCGGACCTCTGGAAGGTTGCGGACAACCTGCGTGCCAACTCGAACCTCGCGTCGAACGAGTACTTCATGCCCATTCTGGGCCTCATCTTCCTGCGGCACGCGACGAACCGCTACTACGGGGCGGTGGCCGCGATCGAAGAAGACAAGGCCGCGGGCAGGATGCCGGACCGACCCCTGGTCGAGGCCGATTTCGCTCGGCGCCGCTCCCTGATGCTGCCCGAGCCGGCTCGCTACGGCGTGCTTCTGGAGATGCCGAAGGACGGCAATCTCGGCGCAGCCGTGACCGCCGCCATGGACGCCGTGGAGGACCACTTCCCACCGCTCGCCGGCCAGTTGCCGAAGGACTACGAGCGCTTCGAGGACGACGTCCTGGAAGAGATGATGCGGACCTTCGATTCCGAGGCGCTGCGCACGGCCTCGGGCGACGTGTTCGGCCGCATCTACGAGTATTTTCTGGCCGAGTTCTCCAAGCAGGGCGCGCACGACAACGGCGAATTCTTTACGCCGCCCTCAATCGTCCAGACCATCGTGAACGTGATCGAGCCGGACCATGGCGTCGTTCTCGACCCCGCGTGCGGCTCGGGCGGCATGTTCGTGCAGTCGAGCCATTTCATCGAGGACGCGGGCGAGGACACGATGAAACGGGTCACGTTCTACGGCCATGAGAAGAACGAAACCACCGCGAAGCTGGCCCAGATCAACCTCGCCGTGCACGGGTTGGAGGGCAGGATCCGCGCCGGCAACGAGGCCATCACCTACTACAAGGACCCGCACGAGCTGGTCGGAAAGTGCGATTTCGTGATGGCCAATCCGCCCTTCAACGTGGACGAAGTGGACGCCGAGAAAGTCAAGGGCGACAAGCGCCTGCCCTTCGGCCTGCCCGGCGTCAACAAGGCGAAGAAGGTCTCGAACGCCAACTACCTCTGGCTTTCCTATTTCTACGGCTACCTGAACGAGAACGGCCGCGCCGGCGTCGTCATGTCCTCGCAGGCGTCGAGCGCCGGTCGCGACGAGGCCAAAGTGCGGCAGAAGCTGGTCGAGAGCGGCGCCGTGGACGTGATGATCGACATCCGCGGCAACTTCTTCTACACCCGCACCGTGCCCTGCCAGCTCTGGTTCCTCGACCGGGCCAAGGAGCGGGACCCCGAGCGGGCCGGCCGCGTCCTGATGCTCGATGCGCGCAACATCCATCGCAAGGTCTCGCGCGCGGTCTACGACTTCAGCCCCGAGCAGCAGAAGAACATCGCCGCCATCGTATGGCTGTATCGGGGGCAGTCGGACCGGTTCCTCGATCTGGTCGAGAGCTACCTCGCCCGGTCCGTGGCGGAAGGTGGCGCCGCCGCAGAGCCGCTCGCCGCGTTCGAGGGCGCGCTCGACAGGCTGATCGATCTGGCCGAACCGTTCGCGACCGGGCAGCACGCCCCCGGCCCGCTTGCCGAACCCTGGGAGGAGCTCATCTCCGCTCGGACCAAGGCATCCACCGATTGCGCAGCGTTCACCGCCGAAGTCACGCAGCGCGCCGCCGCCTGGAGCGAGGGCGGCAACGGCGAGGCGCGAGACAACCCCGCCCTCCACGCGGCGCGCGAAAGCCTGCATGGCATGGCGGAGCGCGGCCGGAACCTGACGAGGCAGATCGATCTGGCCGCGAAGCTCGCCGGCCGCGTGGTCGATACGGCGGTCAAGGAGCTTGAAGCTCGGGATTCGGATCGCTGGCCCAACGCGGAGATCGGCAAGGCGCGCCGGTCGCTGGAAAGCGCGCGGGGGTCAGCCGTCGAAGCGCTCGGTCGGGCACGCCATTTCGTGCATCAGGCCGACTGGCTGCAAGAACGCTTCCCCGACGCGAGGCTCCGCGACGTCGAAGGCCTGGTGAAGCTGGTCGAACGCGGCGAGGTCGAGGCCCATGACTGGAGCCTCACGCCCGGCCGGTATGTCGGCGTCGCGCCCGAGGAGGAGGACGAGGACTTCGACTTCGAGGAGGCGATGCGGTCCATCCACCTCGACCTCAAGGGGCTGAACGAAGAGGCGGAGAAACTGGCCGCTCGCATCGCCCGGAACTTCGAGGAATTGGGGGTGTGACCACGACACCGCCCTACACGATCACCCCGGCAATTCTCGACCTGTCCATACGGATCGGCGAAGCGATCGGCCGGGCGGAGGAAGCGGCGGTCGGCGACGACCTGCGCCTGCGGCGGATCAATCGCATCCGCACCATTCGAGGGTCGCTCGCAATCGAAGGCAACACGCTCACCGAAGACGAGATCACGACCATCCTGGACGGCAGGCCGGTGATCGCGCCGCTTCGGGAGGTTCAGGAAGTTCGCAATGCGATCAGGGCCTATGAGGAGTTCCCGCGTTGGAATCCCGCCCGCGAAACCGACCTGCTCAACGCACACGAGGTTCTGATGGCCGGATTGCTGGACGCACCCGGCCATTACCGGCGCGGCAGCGTCGCCGTCGCCGGAGCGGGAAAGGTGCACCACATCGGCCCTCCCGCCGACCGCGTACCGCATCTGATGGAGAATCTGCTGTACTGGCTGGACGATTCGGGCGAGCACCCGCTGATCGCGAGTTCCGTATTCCACTACGAATTCGAGTTCATCCATCCCTTCGAGGACGGCAACGGACGCATGGGAAGGCTCTGGCAGACCTTGATACTGACGCGCTGGAATCCCCTGTTTGCCGACGTTCCGGTGGAAAGCCTGGTACACGCGCGCCAGAGCGAGTACTACGAGGCCATCCGAGCAAGCTCCGCCAAGGGAGAGAGCACCCCGTTCATCTTCTTCATGCTGGAGGCGATTCTCGAGGCCGTCCGGGACTCCCACCCGACCGACCAAGCAGGCGACCAGGTAACCGACCAGGTGGCGCGGCTGCTCGCCGAGCTGCGGGACGGCCCGAGGAGCGCTGTGGAAATCATGGCCGCGCTCGGCCTGTCGCACCGCCCGACCTTCCGCAACAACTACATCCGTCCGGCACTGGAGGCGGGACTGGTCGAGATGACCCGCCCGGAGTCGCCGACGGCGAGAAACCAGCGGTATCGGCTCACGGCCAATGGGCGGGCGGCAGCACGATGAAGCGGATGATGGAGTTGCAACCTGATGCCGCACGAAGCTCAGGTCGGGAGCACCGCATCCCAGGAGCTCGGGCATCCTTGCCCGCGTGGAGCGCTACGGGCCTTCGGCCGTCCGCGGGCTCGAGGCCCGTGCTCTCAGGAGGCCCCCGACTCTGGGAAGGCGCGGGGGCTGAGCTGACGTTGGTGCGTAATCAGGAATTGCAATGCGGGGCGATTGGCGAGGCGCGCCGGTCACGGGAAGACGCGCGGGCATCGGCCGTCGAAGCGCTCCGTCGGGCACGCGATTTCGTCCATCGGACCGATAGGATGCGGGAGCGCTTCCCCGATGCAAGGCTGTGCGATGTCGAGGAGCTGGCGAAGCTGTTCGAGCGCGGCGAGGTCGAGTCGCACGGCTGGAGTCTCACGCCCGGCCGTTATGTGGGCGTCGCACTCGAGGAGGAGGACGGGGTTTTCGACTTCGAGAAGGCGTCTCGGGCCATCCACATCGATCTCAAAAAGTTGAACGAGGAGGCGGCGGAACTGGCCGCACGTATCGCCCGGAACTTCGAGAAATTGAGGGCATGAACTGGCCACAAACAGACCTTCAGGACATTGTCCTTCAAGAAAAGGGGGCAATTGTTTCTGGACCTTTCGGCTCAAACATCTCCGCAAAATACTTCGTGGACGAGGGCATTCCAGTCATTCGGGGAAACAACCTTACCAAAGGGAAAGCCAAATTCATTGACAACGGATTTGCATACTTAACGGAAGCCAAGGCCGCGGAATTTCGTAATTGCATGGCCGTGACTGACGACATTGTCTTTACGGCCGCTGGGTCGATTGGGCAGGTCGGCATCATTCCCTCTGAGGCCCGATACGAAAAATATGTAATCTCAAACAAACAACTGCGAGTTCGATTAGATAAATCGAGAGCCAATCCAAATTTTGTCTTCGCTTGGTTATCATCACCTCAAATGGTGCGATATCTTGAGAGCATGAACAATGGTGGAGCGGTGCCATTGCTAAATCTCGGAATAATCCGAAGGGTGCCGATTCCGTTACCGCCCCTTGAAACTCAAGACAAGATTGCTGAAGTCCTCTCCGCCTATGACGACCTGATCGAGAACAACCGACGGCGGATTGCATTGCTGGAGGAGGCGGCGCGTCTGCTCTACCGCGAGTGGTTCGTTCACTTCCGGTTTCCCGGCCACGAACTCTGCAAAATTGTCGACGGCGTCCCGGAGGGGTGGGAACAGCGAACGCTCGTTGAACTTGCTGAAGTCGTGATGGGACAAAGTCCGAAATCCCGGTTCTACAACGACGTAGGCGATGGCCTCCCGTTCCATCAAGGCGTAACCGACTACGGCTTTCGTTTCGTGTCGCACCGCATTTTTTCCTCAGCGGTAACGAAGATTGCAGAAGCGGGGGACATATTGATCAGCGTTCGGGCACCCGTCGGTCGGATCAATATCACACGAGACAGGATAGTCCTCGGACGAGGACTAGCTGCGATTCGATCACGTACCGGGCACCAGGCTTTTCTGCTCTACGCAATGAAAAACCACTTCTACGCGGAGGACATCATCGGAACCGGGGCGATCTACGCAGCGACGAACAAGAAAGAACTCGAAGGTCAAGTCTTTCTCGAACCGTCGGCGGTGCTTCTTCAGGAGTTTGAAGATCAGGCCAGTGCCATCGATCTACAGATCGCCTGCCTCACGAGTCAAAATGACAATCTCGTTCGCGCGCGCGACCTCCTCCTTCCGCGCCTGATGAACGGCGAGATCGCGGTCTGATGGGTGGACCCGGCACCACCTGTGACGGGCGGACGCGATGGCGGTGACGCCAGTCAACAGCGAAGACCGGCTGGTGCAGGCGACCTTCGCCCAACATCTTGAACGGGTGCTGGGCTGGGACAGCGTCTACGCCTGGAACGAGGAGACCTTCGGGCGGGACGGCACCCTCGGCCGCGCCGACACCAGGGAAGCGGTGCTGACCCGCGACCTGCGTGCGGCGTTGGAACGGCTCAACCCGGGCCTGCCGATTTCCGCCATCGACGACGCAATGCGAGACCTGACCGCATACAACGCCAGCCGATCGATGGTGCAGCACAACCGCGAGTTCTACCGGCTGATCCGTGGCGGCGTACCCGTGGTGTACCGGGATGCCCAAGGGAGTCTGAAATCCGCCCGCGCCCGGGTGATCGACTTCGACAACGCACCGGGCTCGAACCGCTTCCTCGCCGTGCGCGAGCTGAAGCTCACCGGCATCCGCACCCCCAACTACAACCGCCGTGCCGACCTGGTCTGTTTCGTCAACGGCCTGCCATTAGTTTTCATCGAGCTGAAGGCGGTCTACAAGAACATCCGCGAGGGGTTTGACAACAACCTCTCCGACTACACGGACGAGAACGTCATCGCTCATGCCTTTCATCACAACGCTTTCCTGATCGTGTCGAACGGCGACCATGCTCGCTACGGCTCGATCACCAGCGAGTGGGAGCACTTCACTGAGTGGAAGCGGCTCGACGAGGCGGACAAGGGTAGCCTGGACGCCGAGGTGATGCTGAACGGCATGCTCGCCCACGACCGGCTGCTGGACATCGTCGAGAACTTCGCCCTGTTCGACGAGAGCAAGCCGGGCGCCACGCGGAAAGTCATCGCGAGAAACCACCAAGTACTGGGGGTCAACCGGGCGGTGGCGTCCGTGGCGCGACAGGAGGAACTGAAACTGGAGTTTCCGCCCGCGCGGCGACTACGGCATCGTGTCGTGGAACTGCCGCTTGAATCGCGCGCGCCCGTGGCGGACCTGCCGACACTCCCGATGGTCGCCGAACCGCCGCCGCCACCCTACGTCGCCAAGCGGCCGGTGGGCATTGTAGAGCGGGCGCATCCCGATCTTGGTCGGCTCGGGGTGTTCTGGCACACCCAGGGGAGCGGCAAATCCTATTCCATGGCCTTCTTCGCCGAGAAGGTGCGGCGGAAACTGGAAGGCAACTTCACGTTCCTGCTGATGACCGATCGCAACGATCTCGACGGCCAGATCTACAGGACCTTCGTCGGCTGCGGTATCGCCGACGACAATACACCTCGGGCCACATCGGGCGACGACTTGGAAAGGCTGCTGAAGGAGAGCCACCGCTACGTCTTCAGCCTCATCCACAAATTCAACAAGGGTGTCGATCCGAAGCAGCCCTACAGCGAGCGCGACGACATCATCGTGATCTCGGACGAAGCGCATCGCACGCAGGCGGGGCGCCTGGCGCGCAACATGCGCCTCGCGCTGCCGAACGCGGCCTTCATCGGCTTCACCGGCACGCCGCTCTTCAAGCAGGACGAGATCACGAAGCGCATCTTCGGGGATTACGTCTCGCGCTACGACTTCAAGCGGTCCGAGGAGGACGGCGCGACCGTCAAGCTGGTCTACGAGAACCGAGGCGAGAAGCTGGGCGTGGCGCGGATGGATCTGAACGACCGCATCGCGACGAAAGTCGAGGAGGCCGAGCTCGATCCCGACCAGGCCGCGCTCCTCGACAAGCTGCTGGGCCAGGATTATGAGGTCATCACCGCCGACGAACGCCTGGACAAGATCGCCGCCGATTTCGTCGAGCACTGCGCGACCCGATGGCAGTCGGGCAAGTCGATGCTGGTGTGCATCGACAAGATCACCTGCGCCCGGATGCTCCAGTTGATCGTTCCTCGATGGCAGGCCAAGGCGGCAGCCGTTCGCGAGTCGGCGGACGCGAAGCGTGCGGAGGCCGAGATGTCGGGTGACGAGGCTGTCCGTTCCGCGCTGGTGGACGAAGCCGAGGAGTTCGCAGCCCAGGCCGCGTGGCTGGACGAGACCATCGTCGAGATCGTCATCAGCGAGGCTCAGAACGAGGTCAGGGACTTCGCGAAGTGGGGCTTCGACATCATCCCGCATCGCGCCCGGATGAAGCGGGGCTTCGAGACCGCGGACGGCGAACGGGTCGATGTCGAGTCTGCGTTCAAGAGTCCCGAGCATCCCTTCCGGGTCGCCATCGTCTGCGCCATGTGGCTGACCGGCTTCGACGTCGAATGTCTCTCGACGCTCTACATCGACAAGCCAATGAAGGCGCACTCGCTGATGCAGGCGATCGCGCGGGCGAACCGGGTCTGGCCGGGCAAGGATTTCGGCTTGATCGTGGACTACAACGGCATGCTGAAGAGCCTGCGCGAGGCGCTGGCGCAATACGCGCTGGGCGACGACGGTGCGGACGGCGAGGAGATCGTCGCACCCATCGAAGAGCGGGTGCAGGCCCTGCTCGAGGCCATCGACGCGACGGAGGCGCACCTTCGAGGCCACGGCTTCGATCCCGCGTCGCTGATCGGCTCGACAGGTTTCGCACGGATCAAGGGACTGAGAGACGCCGTGGAGGCCGTCTATACCAACGACGAGACCAAGCGACGCTTCGAGGTGCTGGCCCGGCAGGTGTTCGTACGCTTCAAGGCGCTGCTGATGGAGCCGTCGGCGTTTGCCTGGGCCGAGCGGCACGACAACATCGAGGCGATCTACAAGAAGCTCTCGGAGCGGCGCGATACCGCAGACGTGACGGAGCTCCTGAAAGAGCTGCACCGCATTGTGAACGAGGCGATTCGCACGCAGACGCCGGGCGACGACCAGGCTGAGGGGTTGACCTTCGACCTCAGCCGGGTCGATATGGAAAAGCTGCGCGACGAGTTCGCGAAGAAGGTGCGCCACAAGGCCACGGCGCTACAGGACATCAGAGAGATCGTCGAGCAGAAACTGGCGCAGATGCTGGCACGCAATCCGTCGCGGATGGACTACCAACAGAAGTACGAAGAGATCGTCGCAGACTACAACCGCGAGAAGGACCGCGTCACCATCGAGGAGACCTTCCGGCGGCTGACGGAACTGATCGAAGAGCTGGACGCGGAGCAAAGGCGCGCGGTCGAGGAAGGTCTCAGCGAGGACGAGCTTGCTCTGTTCGACCTGCTGAAGAAGGAAGATCTTGGCCGGGCCGCGCGGGAGCGAGTCAAGCAGGCGAGCCGCGATCTGCTTGCTTCGATCAACGCGCGCCTGAAGGATCTCGATCGCTTCTGGGAGAAGGAGCAGACAAAAGCGGAGGTCAAGGTCTTCATCCTCGACGAGGTCTACGCCAGCCTGCCGACCCCGCCGTTTACGCCTGAAGAGAAACAGGCGGTGGCGGCCGAGGTCTATACCCATGTCTGGCAGCAGGCCATCAGTGGCGAGTTTGCGATGGCGGCGTAGCTATGCGCCGATCCGCCGCCCGTCAACCGATCCGGAGACCGACGCTACCGTGACCAAGCTCCTGTTCGAAGAGACGGGCGGTCGCCGCGCGCACGGGGGATGAACATGCCGGACAGCGTCGCGAACGCCGACAGCGCGGCCTGATCCTTGTTTCGCCGCGTGTGGTTCTACGGAAGGCAACTGCGTTCGGAAAGATGCCGAGGAATGAGGAGCGACCGAGCTACCAGTTCGCCTCGACGTACTTGAGAGTCTCTTCGTGATCAAGGGAGCGCGAGGTGTTCCCGATGCGGATATAGAACGCCTTGCCCCTGTCGGACTTCATGAAGACCGGTTCCGGGGAACGTTCGACGTCCACGACACAAACTGACTTGTCGCCGACTTCTTCGAACCGAACGCGAAAATTTGGTGCGGTCGTCGCTCCCATGCTTTCCGCGATTAGGGATACCAACAACCGCTCGAACACGTCCCTCGAATTGTGTGTGAGGGAGAGATCCCGGTCCAACCCGTAGATGCTACCGTCATCTTCGACCCCGACTACCAAGGTGCCTCCCTGCGAGTTCATGAACGCGTTTACCGTCTTGAGCGAAGACTGCCGCAGGGCCTTGTTTCGCTCGCTCTTTACGGCGTCCCATTGCAGCGTACTCTTGAACTCGAGGACGTAGCTCTCTCCGAGCCTTGTGAGGTCGGTGATCGGTCGCTGATGTGTCTCTTCGGGCTGGCTGATGAGGCTTACCATGAACTCGTTGAGCTTCCGCGCCATGATCTCGCGCCGGGCCGCGAGAAAGTCCGGGAACCGTTCAACTTTCCAGAGCTCAGGTTCGATCGGAACGAACTGGGCCGAGAGCGCGCCCGGGTAACTTTCCTCGATCGCTGGAAGGTACTCCGCAGGCGGTCTGTGGTTGCTCGTCGCGGTAAGGAACGCGCGATTGGCGATCTCGTTGACCGCCTGGCGGTGAGTGTAGTTGTCCGAGTCCCATCCGTTCCTGTAGAGGTGTGCCTGCGGAAAGATGTGGTGGCTCTGGATCCCGTAGCTCGCCCCGAGGGTTTGCGCCAGGGGTAAACCGTTGAACCAGTCGACGGCGCCATGTGCCTTGGCGAGTATGAAGGTCGCCTTGTACAGGGGGTGCTGAACACCGCGTCCTTCGAAATCGGAGTCCTTGACCTCTATGCGTCCACGTTGCTCGATGATGTTGGAACGAAGCGAATCCCATGGTTCCGTTTCACGCACGATCAACTG
Organism: Gammaproteobacteria bacterium; assembly: GCA_965223775.1. Lineage (GTDB taxonomy): Bacteria > Pseudomonadota > Gammaproteobacteria > HK1 > HK1 > JAJDXW01. The sequence goes on from OZ245021.1 coordinate 3,189,278, forward strand.
GACATCTGCTTCGAGCCGCTGGTCGGTCTGCGCGGTGTAGCGTGCCCACATCAGGGCGGCATAGAGCCAGTTGGTGGCATGACGGATCGACTTCTCGTCCGAAAACCTGCCCTGGTTGATGGACAGGTGGGTCACGAGCGGAATGAGGGCGTTGTTCGTGTTCAGATCGTTCGTGGAGTGGATAAACGCCTTCTGAGGCAGGATGGTCATCAGGTAGTCGAGTATCTTGACCAGTTTGTTCCACCCGGCCTCAAGTTCGTCGCGCGGTCTGGAGTGGATCGCTTCGAAGAGGGCGCGGTTGGTCACGGTGGCCGTCAGCGCGCGCGTCAAGAACGTCAGAGTGAAGTCGAAGCCGTGGTTGGCGCAATCCGCCGCCTTTGACTTGAGGGCGCGCCGCGCCTTTGGCCATTTTCCGGTGACGTGGGTCAGGGCGAGCTCGGCGTCGGTCAGCTTCGTCCCCTGGCTGTTGATCCTGTCGAAGATGTTGATGGACTCGTCGAGGTCGGCGTGCGACGGGACGATCTGCTCCGGCAGGTCGACTTGTTTGATATTCCTGATGTTCGTGAGGTTTTCCATGAGCTTGTGGGCCAGCTCCATGGGGTCTTCTTCGCTGTCCCCAGCCTTCATCTGGGCGATCCGGATCGGATTCATGGGCTGATTCATGTCGAAGCAGGCGGTGAGGCGCTGCCAGTACGGATCGCCATCCATTCGGGACGACTGGTAGTACTGAAAGTCGAAGTCGTTGAGGTTCACGTACAGGTTGCGCGGGTCGTTCTCGATCTCCTCCTCGGTGTAGAAGTTGGGAATCTCGCCCTCAATCAGCATATGGAGCGTCGTCAGCCGCTGCTGGCCGTCAAGCAGCACCTGGACGGTTCCGACCTTTTCCGGCAGTGCATCTATGTTCTTGAGTTCGGGGGGGTTATCGGTTTTCCAAAGAAGGATGCCGCCGACCGGATAGCCTCTTGCGAGGGATACCATCAGCTGCTTCGCCTGATCGAGGGTCCAGACGTACTCGCGCTGGAACTCCGGCAACACAAGGTCCGACTTCCGGATGCTATCGAGCAGCTCGCTTATTTTCATGCGTAGATCATAGGGAATTATGGAGAGACATGCACGTGATTCCGCCACGGACGGGCCCTACGGTTGTCGTGGGAGCTGCCGTGCTGCGCTCACAACGTGACGTCGCCCCGGCATCGGGATGTACGGATCGGGACGTTGGACGCGATCATCACCGACGTTGGGGAGTTCCTTGGCCTGCCCAAGCACGAAGTGCGCGAAACGCTCTTTGGTTGACTCCGTGATCGCCGACTCGAAGTCCTGTCCCGAGATGAAGGTCAGCGCGTGGGCCGTCAAGGCCGGCATCAGGTTAACGCTTGTCGCGTCCATGCCAGTCGGCCTCGAGTATTGGAGAGACCGTACGTTTGCCGAGTTTGAGCGCGAAGTGCGCGACGTGCTTCGCAGCCACCTTCGCCGCCTCCTGCGGGCCCACAGATTGACCAACAACTCTTCGCTGATCCCGGTGGCTGCCCCCTCCAACCCGACACTTGAAACCCGTCGGCTTGGCTCAGATATCTCGTGTTGCTGCCTGCGGTATCCCGGTTCACCGACCCCGCCATGTCCATGGCGATCGATCTGAAGAAAGAATACCTGTCCATTGGTACGCTGGCGTGCCCCGAGCTCCCGGACTTCGCCGTCTTGACAGGACGGAACGGGGCGGGCAAGAAGCAGCTACTCCACGCACTCATGGACAGGAGCGCCGTGGTCCCCGATCTGTTCCAGCCCGCGACCCGGTTGGCGCGCGATGGGTTCGTAGTGACAGGCCGTCGCAGCAACATGGGACTGCGAATCCGCGGATACACAGTCGACAGCCTTGAACCGGCGTCCGGGCCGAACGACAATGTCATACAGTTCTTCAACCCGGCAGACTCACCGCCATGCCAAGTGGCCAACTCGTCCAGGCGCGCGTTGACAAGGAGGTCAAGGAGGAGGCTGCAGCGGTCCTGGCCGCCATGGAACTCACCGTTTCTGACGCGGTCCGACTCCTTCTCATCCGGGTTGCGCGCGAAAAGGCGCTGCCGTTCGCTCCGCTTGTTCCGAACGCCGCCACCATCGCAGCAATGAAGGAGGCGCGAGCGGTCACCGGGTGAGCGCGAGCGGGTCATTCGACGAGGGGAAGCCCCCTGCCGGACATCGCCGAAACGTTCCGTGCGGACGCAATCCGGTTGGAGAACCGGGTGGGGCGGCTCGCCGGCGCCGTCCGTGCGACGGCGCGCGTCGGGGTGATCTTCGCGTTCGTTGCTTCCCACCGCATCCACGGGTGCGTTCGTTGACTTCAACCCGCCCGGGAAGTGACTATTCCGGGCGTCCAACCGACTCGAAATCCATCGAGCTCGTGACCAGCACAAACGTGAGGTGTCGGAGATGGCGACGCACTTGAGATGCGGGACACTGTTCACCGGCCTCGACGAGAAGTCGCGGCGCGATCACACGGTCGTCTTCGACAACGACACGATCGCCCACGTCGGCCCGACCGACGAGGCGCCGGCGCCAGAGCCCGGTGACACGGTCATCAATCACGGCGACCGCTTCGTCATGCCGGGTCTCATCGACGTCCACACCCACCTTGCCTACGGCAACGCCAAGACCGAGGAGGACATCGACCTCTACGGCCCGCTGGAATTCAAGGCAATCCGGGGTCTCAACTTCGCGCAGCGGGTGCTCAAGGCCGGGTACACCTCGATCTCCAATCCGGGCGATTCCGGCCGTGTCACCCTGTCAATCCGCAATGCAATCGACGCCGGCCTGTTTGTCGGCCCGCGCATCACCACGGCCGGCGCCTATATCACCAGCCGGCAGGGGCTGACGGACTGGTATCCGACCTGGATCGGGCAGCCCGTGACGTCGATCGGCCATCTTGTGTGCAGCCCCGCGGAGGCAATCGAGGAGATCCGCGTTCAGGTGAAGGACGGCGTCGACTTCATCAAGCTCGCGATGGACGGCGACAAGACGCTGGAGCCGTCCGGGGTGGCGGAGCACGGCGGATTGATGGCCGCCTTCAACCAGGAAGAGACCACGGCAATGGTCACCGAGGCCCATCGCCTCGGCAAGCGGGTGGCGGTCCACGCGCGCGGGACGGCGGCAACGCTGTACTCGGCGCGCGCGGGCGCGGATCTCATCTTCCACGCTTCGTGGATGGATGACGCGGGTCTCGACGCGGTGCTCGAGAACGGCTGCGCCCTCTGCCCGACGCTGACCCTCGTGTACAACAACATCGAGTTCTCGCGCCCCGGCGACGGTGCCTGGCCGGGCTTCGTCAAGGCCCACCGCGAGGAGTTCGAGAGCGCCTGCAAGGCGCTGTCGAAGGCACGCACGGCCGGCGCGACGTTCATGACCGGCACGGACACCGGATTCGCGATCACACCCTATGGCGAATGGCACGCAAGGGAGATCGAGATCTTCGTCAAGCACCTCGGCTTCTCACCGGGGGAAGCGCTCCGTTGCGCGACATTTCATGCCGCGAAGTTCCTGCGCGGCGGCAACCGGCTCGGCGCCGTCGAGCCGGGTCGGCTCGCGGACATCATCGTCGTGAATGGCGATCCGCTGGAAGATGTGACCGTCCTCCAGGAGCCCGATGCCATCGAGACCGTGTACCTGGGCGGGGAGGTCGTCGACGTCGAGCCGGCCGAGCCGGACCCGAGGCTGATCAGCGACTTCTCGTACAACTACTGGAACGACGTCTACACCCGCCGGCGCATTGCGGAGCTGAAGGGAACGTAGCCCGCCCCGGCGAGGAATGACCGAACCTCCCGATTGAACGTCGGGGCCTGCTCGAAGTACGGGACGTGTCCGGCATCGTCGATGACGCAAAGCCGGGTATCGCCGAGCAGCGCCCTCCCCTGCCGGCCGATGCTCAAGGGAACCGCCCGGTCCTCGGCCCCCCATACGAGCAGCAGGGGCGTGCCGCCCGCGGCAGTGGTGAGCCTCGTCCCCACGGTGTGCTCGTCGACACCTCCGGCGATGTAGTCGCCAAGCCGGGCGAACGCATCCGCCGCGCCGGGTGAATTGTTGATCCGCCATTCCTCTTCGATCCACTCCGGCGTGATCGAGGCGTGATCGCAGATGACGAACTTCAGCTTGTTCTCGATATCGGCCCGACCGGTGGCGCGCACGCTGTCCCGAATGGCGGCGCCCGTCTCGGTGCCGATCGGCACCAGGCCGAGGGACCCGACCAGCGCCAGCGCCGTCACCCGATCCGGACTCTCGCACGCCAGGTACGCCGATATGTGGCCGCCGAGCGACGTGCCGACGAACGCCGCCGATTGCAGGTTCAGCGCGTCGATGACACCGCGCACGAACTCGGCGAACCCGGGGACGCTGTAGTCGAAATCCGGGGTCTTGCTCGCGAACCCGTGGCCGGGAAGGTCGATCGCGATGGCACGATAGCCCGATTGCGCGAAGACCTCGAGGTTGCGCTGCCAGCGGTCCGCGCGCGCACCGAGGCCGTGGATGAAGATGACGGGCCGATCGCCACTGCCGGCCTCGATGACGCGCGTCAACGTACCGGAGACGCCCAAGGGGTACTCGATTGTCATGATTCGTTCCCTCCGCAGTGCCCTGCACGACGCGGCTCAGCGCTTCTTCTCCCGCGTGAGAAAGTGCCAGGGCATGACGATACGTTCGACCAGCCCGACCAGCAGGAACAGCGAGATTGCCATGAACGCCAGGTAGAAGATCGCGGCGAACACGACGGCGGTCTTGAACCCGGCATTGGCCGCGATCATCACCGGGCCGAGCCCTTCGTGCGCGCCTACCCATTCGCCGACGATGGCGCCGATCGCACTGATCGCCGCCGCGTTCTTGACGCCCGTGAAGATGAACGGCAGCGCGGCCGGAAATCGCACCTTGGAGAACAACTGCCGTTCGTTCGCTCCGAACGAGCGCATCAGATTGATGGCATCCATCTCGACCGAAGCCAGACCCGAGATCGTGTTCACACAGACGGGAAAGAACGAGATCAGCGCGACCACGATCACCTTGGGAGTCATCCCGAAACCGAACCAGAGAATCAGAATCGGTGCAATCGCGATCACCGGAATCGCCTGCGTGCTGATGACGATGGGCAGCAGCGCCTGACGCAGAAGCCGCGAGTGAAAGATCATCGTGCCAAGGACGAGTCCGGCGGTCACCCCCAGGCCGAAGCCGACCAGCATTTCGACGAGCGTCACCCACGCGTTGGGCAGGAAGCGATCCGTCGCATGCACGATCCCCGTCTCCACGATGCGGTGAAGAGGCGGCAAGACGTACTCGGGCTCGCCGGTCACGATGATGAAGAGCTCCCACACCGCCACGATCAGCCCCAATGCGACGATCGTCGGGACGGCGTTGCGCAGTCGTCTCGACATGAGCGCCCATCCGCCCGGTTTGCGCGCATCGGCCGCGCGCCGCCCGGCATCAGCCACCGCGCTTCGCTCCGAATTCATGGCAATCCATTTCCTGATTACGCACAAAGCTCAGGTTGGGACCGCCGGTTTCCCGGGAGCGCGGGCTGGAAGCCCGCGGGCGGTCCATGCGGGCTGCAAGCCCGCGCTCCCAGGAGGCCCACGGTTCCTCGAAGCCGGCGAAGCCGGCGATCCCGGGAATCCCGTGCTCCCAACCCGAGCTTCGTGCGTAATCAGGATCCATTTTCCTGCCCGCCAGCGCGCCGCCGTGGCGGGTCAGCTCCGAAGACCGGCCACGGCGTCAATCTCGACCTTCATTCCGGGCACGACGAGCTGCGCGATTCCGATGAGGGTGCTGGCCGGCCGGGAGCCTCCGAAGAACTCCTGCCGGACCACGTTGACCGCCTGGCGATCGTTCACGTCGGTCAGGTAGACCGTCACCTTCAGTATGTCGCCGAACGACGCACCGGCAGCCTTCAGGATCCGGTCCATGTTCTCGAACAACCGGCGGGTCTGGGCGGCCACGTCGTCTCCTCCGACCAGGTTGAGGTTCTCGTCGACGGGCGCGATCCCGGAGATGAACAGGAGATCGCCGAATCGGACGGCGTCGGTGTAGTGGCTGATGGGTTCGTTGAGTCCATCGACACGAAACTCTTCTCGTTCCGGCCTGGGCATGGCTGGGTTCTCCTCTCCGCGATGTCCGATGTCCGAGGGGTCCGAACGGTCCGACCCACCGGGCGGGCGGTGATCGGGCCGCCCGGTGGGTCGGATGCGACGCACTGCTCGCTGATGCCCGACGTACTCCCCTATTCAGGCAGATAGTCGTTGGTGAAATAGGTCGACGGATCGGACGGCACCGAAATGAGCTTCTGCGCCATCGCCCAGTCCTGGGCCTTCTGCCAGACCGAGGGATCCTGCACGAAGATGGCGCCGTCGGCTTCCTTCCAATGCGTCACCGTAGCGTCGAAGATGCCCCGATGCTGTTTCGGAGAAAACGCGGTGTTCGCATCCGAAATTACTGCCAGGGTCGGATCGGGGTTCTTCAGCCACTCGTCGGTGCCTTTCCGGGTCGCCCGCAGGAAGCGGCAGGTCGCGTTGGCGTTCCGCTTGACCCAATCCTCGTTTCCGACAAAGAGCTGATAGTAGAAATTCGGCACGCCGAAATCCCGGTACAGCAGCCATTTCACGGGGTCCTTGCCTCCTCCCATCAGGATCTCGTCCGCGACCACACCCTCGCCGAAGACGAGTCCGTGCGACGCCTGCATCTTCTTCTCGAGAACCATCGGTACATGGGCATACCCCGGGTCGACGACCTTGACGTCTGCCTTGGTGAGGCCCTCGGAGCCGAGCAGCGTGGCAAGAAACGCCTGTGCGTCCTGCTTGGGACCGACCCCGAGGGTCATGCCCTTGAGGTCCTTCGGCGACGCGATCGGCGCGTCGGACAGATAGAACAGGCCCGACCCCAGGACGCGCATCGAAGCGGCCACCGAGACCACCGGGATCCCGGTCTCGCGGGCCAGCATGACCTCGGGAACGTAGGTCAGGCTGAAGTTGACCCGCTCCCGCGCCACCAGCTTGATGGGGTCGGCCGGATTGGCGGGCGAGATGATCTTGACGTTCAGACCCTCGTCCTCGTAGTAGCCGTTGAGTTGTGCGGCCATCATCGGTCCCTGGGATGCCCACGGCAGCCAGTCCGCCATGACCGTGATTTCCTTCACTTCCGCCGGCCCGCCGTCGCAACTCATTCCGGCGCTCGCGACCATCGGCGCGGCGAGCGATCCGGCAATCAGCATTGCCGCGTATCGGGTGTGTGTGCGTCTTGTGAACATGGTCGTCCTCCTCGTTGGCACCTGCGTTGACCAGGCCCGATCAATCCGATCGGGCCGCTTTGACACTTTCCTCGTAGATCTGATCGAGCACCACCTTCTTGAGCTCGGTGAAGCGAGGCGTGGTCACGATCGTGTGGTCGCGCGGCCGGGGCAGATCGATCGTCAACTCGCCCTTGATGCGTCCCGGCCGTGCGGACATCGTCAGAATCCGGTCGGAGAGGAATACCGCCTCCTCGATGTCGTGGGTGATGAAGATGACCGTGCGGTGATCCTTCTCCCAGATGCCGAGAAGCCATTCCTGCATGATGGAGCGGGTGAGCGCATCGAGCGCGCCGAACGGCTCGTCGAGAAGAAGAATCTCGCGATCGCAAAGGAGCGTGCGCATCAGCGCGACCCGCTGGCGCATTCCCCCCGAGAGCTGCGCCGGGTACTTCTCGGCGAAGGCGTCCAGGTCGAAACGCCGCAGAATGTCGAGCGCCCTCTCCCGTGCTTCGGCGCGCGGCGTTCCGAGGACCTCGAGGCCGATGGCGACGTTGTCGCGGACGCGTCGCCACGGGAACAGGAGGTCCTTTTGAAACATGTACCCGAAGTATCGCTGCCGATCGGGTACCGCGACGCCGTCGACGAGAACGCGGCCCGATGTCGGTTCTTCGAGCCCGGCGATGATGTTCAGCAGTGTGCTCTTGCCGCAGCCGCTGGGCCCGACGATGGTCAGGAGCTCGGCCGCGTGAACGCCAAAGTCCGCGCCTTCGACCGCAAGCACGGGCTCTTCGCCGGCTTCCTCGTGGAAGACCTTGGAGACGCCCGCGAGCGTCACGCGCTGATGCGAAGCACGTGCATCCGGGACTCGTTGCGCCACTGCGTCGGCCATCCGCATACGGGATCAGTCGCGAATTGTGCCGGGTGCAATGGCGTCGGTCACGGGGTCCTTCCGCTTGCATCGCGGTCGCGTACGAGCCGCTGGTCACTCCCGGGGCCGGCTCCGAACGGATGGATACGGATAGTCATCTTGCAGTCCGATCGCTCCGGGGCACGGAACGATGCGGCTCTCCGTCCCCTACATCGCACCGTGGGAGCGGGTTCCGAGACCATGCTCCGGGCTCGTCGGCCGCGATTCGGGCTGTCGCTCGATCTCCTCGAGAAACTCGATGACGCCTCGAGCGGCCCCCATGATGTGGTCACGCAGGCAGTGCTCCATCCGATCGGAGTTGCCCGAGCGTGCGGCGTCGATGATCGTCTCGTGCTCGTAGCCGTGCATCTCGGGGCTCCGGTGACGACTGATGTACATCGTGAGATACGGCTGCACCGCCGCACGGAGCTTGACGATCTCGGCGGCGAGTCTCGGCCGGCGGGCCTGCCGGCACAGAAAGTCATGGAAATGGTCGTGGCGAAGCAGCCACTCCCGGGTATCGTCGCGGACCCGGTCCATGCGGTTGCGCCGGTACTCGAGATCGTCGAGGACTTCTTCGGACAGGTTCGCGAGGGCGAGGCGGCCGGCCATGCCTTCGAGCGCCGCCCGTATCTCGAAGAGCTCGCGCACGTCGGCCGCGGTCAGCACGGTGACGATGGCGCCGCGGTTGGGTCGGATGGTCACCAGACCCTCGGCGTCGAGCTGGCGAAGGGCCTCGCGGACCGGCATCCGGCTGATCCCCAGTTCCTGGGCGATCCTGGCCGGGTTGATGCGAATTCCGCCCGCGTAGTGACCCGAGAGGATTCTGGTTCGCAGGTACTGACAAGCGAGCTGCTGCGTCGTGCCGGGAAAGCGCTGGTCCGTGATCATGGATTCGATCGGTGTCTGCATGAGCCGTCAGAGCGGGGTCGCGAGGAGCGTGGGTACCGAAGACGTATCGGCGATGACCAGCTTTTCCCGGAATCGCGGCGTCCCGTTCTCGAACACGACCCGATCGAGATACTGTCCGACGCTGAACAGGCGCGATACGCCGTCCTGATCGGTCTGAAACACGGCGTAGCTGGCTTCGACGACGTGCGCGCCCTCGACCTCGCCGCGGTACCGCATCCCGCTGATCAGGTGCCGGTCGACGTGAATGTTGTAGATGTTGGCGCTGCGCAGGGACTGGACCCGGTCGCGCAGCATGTTCTTGTTCTCGCACAGCATGAGCGAGAGGGGCAGCCCCCGCACGTAGTTTTCGCGCGGCACGATCTTGTAGACGCAGTCCTCGACGAACAGCTCGAGCCACTCCTCGAGCCGGTCCGAGTCGATGAGGTAGCCGTACTCGGCGAGCAGATCGTCGATCGCGGCGCGGATGTCCCCCGCCGTCATCGGTCGACCCGCTCCGGCTCGATGTCCATGAGCTGGCAGTAGTGCGCCCAGAAACCACGCAGCGGCACCTCGGTGATCAAGGTGTCCTGGGTCCTGATCTCGCCGCGGCCTCCGTACTCGGCCACCGAGTGCATGTCGCTCTCGCGCTTGATCCCGCGGTGCACGATCTCGACCGCCTCGCCGTCCTCCATTGAAATCAGGCCGCCCGGTCCGGCCATGTTGGCCTGCCGGAGCCGGTGCTCGATCATCTCCTGGTCGTCGCTCTCGTAGGCGAAGTAGGTCCAGTAGAGCTCGAATGCATCGACGCCCTTGCAACGGATCTGGCGGGTGGCAAGGCTGTTCTCGATCTGCTGGAACACGACGTTCGGAAAGATCGACAGGATCGAGAGCGTGGTGTCGTCGTCGTACTCCTTTCGGTAGGCCAGCATGGATGTGTCCAGCAGACTGTAGTCCGTCCTGAACGCGGACGAACCCGTGCCCTGGTAGGCCTTGGAGGCGTCGTCGTGGGAATCGGTGCCTTCAGCCACCATGGAGATGTTGTGCCGGCCCTTCTTGTCGAGCACCGCCCCGCCCCACTGCGTCAGCCGCGCGATCCCGAATGTGACCTGGAAGGGATGCAGGAGCCCGCCATGGTTGGGATCGCGCGTGTTGTCCGCGTAGAGCTTCCAGTTGCCGTGTATGTACTGTCTCTGATAGCCGAGGATCTTCACCGGCTTGTGCATGAGGCGCTCGAGGTGCTTGCAGACCGGCTCGTCGAGATAGTCTTCCAGCGGCTCGGCCTCGTCGGACAGGGTGCCGAAGACGATGCCGTGGAAGCCCCTGACCCGCAGCTTGCGCAGACCATGATCCGCGAGATCGAAGTCCTTGGGGAGACCGCCCTTTCCCTTGATGCCCCGCCGGAACGGCACGCCCATCAGGTTGCCGGCGAGGTCGTAGCACCACTGGTGATAGACGCACCTGTGCTCGCGGGCGTTGCCGAACTCCTCGCGGCGCACGATTGACCCCCGATGGGCGCAGCGATTGACGAAGGCGTGCAGTGCGCCCTCCTGTCCCCTGCTCACGACCACCCGCGTGTCGCCGACGAAGACGCACTTGAAGTCGCCGGGGTTGGGGATCTCGGCCTCGAAGCACAGATAGTTCCAGGTGGGTCCCCGGAAGATGCGGTATTGCTCGTCGTCGTAGCGCTCGCGATCGTGATAGACACCGAACGGGATGCGCGTGAAGTCGTCCCGAGGCCAGGTGTAGTCCGGTTCATTCCTCATCTGCGGTGCCCTCCCCGTCGGGTTTGCCGGCGGATTGACGCCGAGCGTCGGCCGACGGGTGCATTGCCGTCATGAATTGGATACAAATATCATGATGGCATCGGACCAGGACCGTCAACAACCCCCAGGTGCGTGGCGGCGCGCGGCGGCGCGCGGCCCGATTCGAAGAGGAGAGCAAGGTGACGGGACGAGTCATCCTCGTGACCGGAGGCGCAACCGGAATCGGGGCGGGAATCGCGGCACGGCTGCGTGACCGTGGCGACACCGTCGTCATCTGCGGACGCAGGGAGAGCAGACTGCAACGAGCCGCGCGCGAGGGCGTCATACCCATCGTCTGCGACGTCACCGATCGGTGTGCCGTCGGAGGACTCATGGCGCAAATCGCCGAGGATCAGGGCCGACTCGACGGTCTGGTCAACAACGCGGGCACGGCGCTGTTTGCCGGCTTCACGGAGATCCCGGACGCGGATGTTCAGGACATGGTGGATGTGAACCTGATGGGCACCATGTCGGTGACCCGGGCCGCGATTCCGTTGCTCAGGGACTCTGCCGGGGCGATTGTCAACATCGGCTCGACGCTCGCCGACCGTGCCAGGACCGGCACCGCCGTGTACTCGGCGACCAAGGGCGCAATCGACTCGCTCACCCGCGCTCTGGCCGGGGAGCTGGGTCCCGCCGGCATTCGTGTGAACTGCGTCCGGCCTGCGCTGGTGCGCAGCGAGCTCCTCACCGGCCGGGGAATGGAGCCGGCCGCCTACGAGGAGTTGCTGGCAACGCGAGGCGAAAGCTACCCGCTCGGGCGGGCCGGCGAGCCGCGCGATGTCGCGGGACTCGTCGGGTTCCTCCTGTCCGACGAAGCGTCCTGGATCACCGGTGCGATTTTCGACGTGGACGGCGGGTACTCCGCCTTCGACTAGTACCTCTACACAGAGGTCTTGATCGATTGAAAATCAAGCATGTATGAGCCGCTTTGGTCTCGTCTGCGCCGTCCCAACCGGTCAAGACCTCTGTGCAGAGGTACCAGGGCGTGTCAACACTGGCGCAACGCATCGAAGATGCGCGCGAAGAGACCATGCCGCGATCGCCTTCCCATTTTCCGAAAAGATGATCTGACTACGCACGAAGCTCAGGTCGGGCGCGGGTCGCAAGGAGCGCCCCCGCCTCGACGCGCGGGGGCGCGCTCCGGCCCGGGCGGGCCGGGGCGCGCAGGATGATGCGAGTAGGGCCGCCTACTCGGGCTGCGGCACGATGCGAAGGTAGGGCCGGGGAGCCTTCCACCCCTCGGGGAACTTCTCCTTCGCCGCCTCGTCCGAGACCGCGGGCACGATGATGACGTCGTCGCCCTGCCGCCAGTTGACCGGGGTGGCGACCTGGTGCCTCGCGGTGAGCTGCATCGAATCGAGCACGCGCAGCACCTCGTCGAAATTGCGCCCGGTGCTCATCGGGTAGGTCAGGTTGAGCTTGACCTTCTTGTCCGGACCGACCACGAATACCGAGCGGACCGTCGCGTTGTCCACCGCGGTCCGCCCCTTGGCGCTGCCGCTCGCGTTCGGGTGGATCATGTCGTCCGGATCTCCCCAATCACGGCGACGATCACCCTTGGGCAGCCGTCGCAGGCTTTCAGCTCGACGGTCGCCTTGCTTGGTTCGCGGACCCGGTTTACCCAAGGTCGTTCTTCACGAACTCCCCGTCCTTCATGATGGCGGCAAGGTGCCTGCCTTGCCCGGTCAGCACATGCAGGTCATCCAGCGGGTTGCCCTCTACGACGAGCAAATCCGCGTATGCGCCCGGAGCGATAACGCCCAGTTTTCCCTCCATGCGCAGCACCTCGGCCGCAACGATCGTGGCGCAGCGGATGACCTCCGCCGAACTCAGAATCTGACCGAACGCGAGCAATCCTTCCGACTGGTGGACACGCAGCTCACCCACGAGGTCGGTGCCGAAGGCCATCTTGATGCCTGCGGCTTTGGCGATCCCGATAGCCCGCGTTCCGGCGGAAAAAACGTAACCGGCTTCCTTGACGTTGATCTCGGGGTAGCCAAGCTCGGTTCCGTGCTCCGCCAGCATGCCGTAGGTGATCGGAGTGGGAACCAGATAGACGTTTGTCATACTGGCCATGAACGCCGCGGTCTCTTCGTCGAGAAAGCTGCCGTGCTCGATCGACCGGATTCCCGCTTCCAGGGCGCGACGAATCGCAGCCGCGGGATGACAGTGGGCCATGACATAGGTGTGGGAGTCCCGAGCCTCCTCCACAGTAGCCCGCAACTCCTCGGGCGAGTACTGCACCTGATCGATCGGATCCGTGGGCGTCCCGACTCCCCCCGACGTCATGACCTTTATTTGATCGGCGCCCAGGCGGAGCTCGTCGCGCACTGCGCGTCGGACCTCGGGCACGCCGTCGGCGATTCGGCCCATTCCCGCGAATATGTGATGGCAGGCGCAGGGCGCGCACTGGTCGACCCTGGCGCGCAAGTCTCCGTGGCCGCCCGTCCGGCTGATCGGGCGCCCCGAGACGAACAGACGCGGCCCTTGAAAAAAACCGTCTTCGATGGCCGTCTTGTGACCGAAATCTGCTCCGCCTGCGTCGCGGACGGTCGTGAAGCCTCTCAGAAGCATTTCGCGGAGGTTCTGCGAGGCCGCTCCGGCCACGTAGGAATGCTGGAGGTGTCGGGTCGATTCCATCGCCCACTTGACCACCACGGCGGTGATGTGAACGTGGCAGTCGATTAATCCTGGCATGAGGGTCCGCCCGCCGAGGTCGATTTCCCTCACCTTCCCAGCGTTGATCGGGCCTCTGGAGACCGCGGCAATTTCGTTGCCCCGCACCAGAACCTGGTGATCCGATTTCAGGGTGCCCTTGTCGGAATCCAACAAGGCAAAATTTGTGAAGAGCGTTCCACCCATATTTTCCCCCATCACTCAATTCCCTCCCATCACTCAATTCCCTCCCATCACTCCCTGAACCGTACAGGCGTCGAAGGAGGTCGGTAAGCTTACTTCTACCGAAGGCGCCGTGCCAAGGCGGTTATTGCCGCGGGCAGGAACATTTTTTCGTCCCGTCTGAGACTGCGGGATGAGGAAGAGCGGGCGCGAGCGGTGCTGTGCTGGCCGGCCCACTGGCCGATGGCGTTGTCCAGGGTCTCAGTTGGTGCGATGCTCGGTGGCGCGGACCTCGGGTCGCTCTCAGTCGAGGGCGGCCAGGTCGGCGAGCAGGTCGAGCCGATTGAACTTCACGGCCATCATGACGTAGTGTGCCCGGCAGTATTCGACGAGGTGGCGTGCGGTGCGAACCTGGGTGTGCAGGGCGTCGAGGGTGACGACCCGCCCGGCGGGGGCGAGCCCCGACGCGAGGGTGCGAACGGCGGAGATCTCGTTGCTCTTGTGGGCGATGGCCTCCTGTCCGAGGACCAGCCCGCAGCAGTGTTCGGCGGCGGCGACGAGGACGTCTTGCCCCTCGGGGTTGTGACGCGCGGCGCCGCGGATGTACTTGCCACATCCCGGGGCCGGAGCTTAAACGCGCCAGCGTGCCGGCGTGCCAGCCGATGAACGCGTGCCAGCGCTCGCCGAGGACCCCGACGTGTCGCAGGCTGCGCCCGACCAAGGTGCGAAAGGGCAGGTAGTGGTGGGCGGCCATCAACTCCTCCCACCGCTGGCGCTCGCGCGCGCCCACCGTGGGACGCACCCTCAACTCGCGCAATCGTTGGGCAATCGTGTCCCGCATTCCACTGACCTCGTTCCAGCCGCCGATGTACGAGTGGGGAGAGCTCGGAACGGACTGTTCAGTCAGACGTTTTCCATACCGGAATCAATACGATAACGACCACCGCCACTGACTCATGCAACCGATGGGAACAAGAGATGGCCCTGACCGACGAGAGCCTGTGGGCTCATGGGAGAGAACCACCATCAGGCACGGAAAAACAGAACGATTTTACCGTGTTGCCACGGGTCTCCGAATTCGCGCGTCCTGACGGGCGGCACACATTGCTGCCGGACCGGCCGCTGGGCAATAATCGCTGTGCGGCTCGCGTCTCGCGGGGCGCGGTGGAGAAGCGACGATAGAAATGGTCGAGTTTGCGGTCAGGCGAATCCTGGTGGCGGTTCTCGTCGCGTTGACGGTCGCGACCATTACCTTCTCGCTGCTCCAGTTGTCGGGAGACCTCGCGGTGTCGCTCGCCGGGGCGGGGGCACCGGCCGAAGCCGTCGAGGCCGTGAGGAGAGACTATGGCTTGGACCGACCGATCGTCGTTCAGTACCTGGACTGGATCCGAGGCGCCGTCCAGGGCGATTTGGGAACCTCGTTCTTCTTCAAGCAACCGGTCACGGAGCTTATTTCCGAACGCCTTCCGGTTACCTTCAAGCTCGGCGCGGCTTCCGTATTCCTCGCGCTCCTGCTCGCCCTTCCATTGGGCGTGTTGGCGGCGCTGCGGCCGGGGTCTTGGTACGACCGACTGGCGCTCACCCTGGCGGTTTCCGGGTTGGCGCTTCCGACGTTCTGGTTTGGATTGCTGATGATGATCTACCTGGGCGTCGAGTTGCGGTGGCTCCCGATCTCGGGCACCGGAACCTGGAAACACTTTGTGATGCCGTCGATCGCCTTGGCCTACTACGCCATGCCCGCGATTATGCGGTTGACACGAGCCGGCATGCTGGAGGTGTTGTCGGCGGACTATATCAGGACCGCGCGGGCGAAGGGTCTTCGCGAGTTTACGGTCCTCTTCAAGCACGCCCTGCGCAACGCAATCATCCCGGTCGTCGCGCTGTCAGCCGTCCAGTTTGGCCTGATTCTCAGTGGCTCCGTCATTATCGAGTCCGTATTCGCGTTGCATGGCATTGGTTACCTCGGGTGGGAATCCATCAGCCGTTCGGACTTTCCGGTCGTGCAAGGCGTCGTCCTCGTCGTCGCCGTGATCTACATCCTGTTGACCGTTATTGCGGACTTGCTCAACGCCAGCCTTGATCCAAGGATTCGCGTTTAGGGAACCGTTGCCACGATGAACCTGGACGAGTCCGTCATCATGGGAACGCTTCCCGTGCCCTCCAGGCGCGATCTGATGCGCCGGCGTGTGTTCGGTCATACGGGATTGATATTTGGCGCTTCCGTCCTCATCACGATCATCTTGGTCAGCCTGTTCGCGCCGTGGATGACACCGTACGACCCCTATGAGCAAGAGTTGTCGCTGCGGCTAATCAATCCAATCTGGCACGAGAGCGGGACCTGGACGCACCCACTGGGCACCGACGCCCTCGGGCGTGACTATTTGACCCGTCTATTCTATGGCGCGCGTGTTTCACTCTTGATCGGCGCCTCGGCGGTGGTCATCTCGGGACTCATCGGGACGCTCCTGGGAATTGCCGCCGGATATTTCGGGGGTCGCGTTGACATGGTGGCCATGTTCCTGGTCACCACGAGGCTGGCGACGCCGGTGTTTCTGGTCGGCCTTACGGTCGTGGCCATAGTGGGTGGCTCGCTGCAGGTAGTGGTGATTGTGCTCGGACTGATGCTTTGGGACCGGTTCGCCATGGTCGCCCGCAGTGCGACGCAACAGGTCCGGTCTCAGGACTACATCGCAGCCGCCGTAGCGATCGGCTGTTCCACGCCACGCCTCTTCTGGTCGGAAATCCTTCCCAACATCATGAATGCGCTCGTCGTGGTGGCCACACTGGAGATGGCGAACGCCATCTTGATCGAGGCGGCGCTGTCGTTTCTCGGCCTCGGCGTTCAGCCGCCCTTGCCGTCTTGGGGTCTCATGGTGTCCGAGGGCAAGGATTACATGTTCTTCACTCCATGGATGGTGACCCTGCCCGGTCTGGCGCTGTTCACGCTGGTCTTGGGCATCAACTTGTTGGGCGACGGCATCCGGGATGTAACGGCCCCCGAGAATGTGAGTTGACCGCGCTTCTCCATACTGAAGGGTTGAACGTCAAGATCCCGATTGCGTCCGGACTCTTGCATCCGGTGCGGAACGTCAGCTTCTCGCTGGCCCGCGGCGAGATCTTCTGCATCGTTGGCGAGTCGGGGTGCGGGAAGTCCCTCACCGCGCTCGCGATCATGGGTCTGCTTCCAAGCCGGGCGACGCGGAGCGCCAGCCGACTGTCGCTTGCGGGAGAAGAACTGTCACGGGCCTCCAAGGCCCGAATGGCCGATATCAGGGGCAATATGATCGGCATGATTTTCCAGGAGCCAATGACGTCCCTGAACCCGTGCTACACCATCGGAAACCAGCTCGAAGAGACGTTTCTGCGGCACCGCCGTGCTTCACGGGCATCGGCTCGGGGCCGAGCGATCTTTCTCCTGGAAAAGGTCGGGATATCGGGAGCCGGCAGCCGGATGAGCCAGTTTCCTCACCAGTTGTCGGGGGGGTTGCGGCAACGGGTCATGATTGCCATGGCGTTGATGTGTGAACCTGACATCATCATCGCCGACGAACCCACCACGGCCCTCGACGTCACGATCCAAGCGCAAATCCTGCGCCTGCTCATCGATCTCCAGCGAGAGTTTGGGATGGCTGTCATCTTGATTACCCACGATCTCGGCGTGGTTGCCCGCGTCGCCCATCGGGTCTGTGTGATGTATGCCGGGGAGATCGTGGAGATCGGCACGAGCAGTGAGTTGTTCGAATCTCCACTGCATCCTTACACCCAGGGCCTCATGAAATGCATGCCCATTCCCGGCCGGACACGGCGGAGAGAACGCTTGGGCACGATCCGCGGCATGGTCCCGAACGTCATGGAGGGTTTCCGTGGCTGTAGTTTCCGCAACCGCTGCACGTACGCGTTCGAGGCCTGCCGGCAGACCGATGTTGCTCTGCACGAAACGTCACCCGGACGGGCCTATCGTTGCCTGTTGGCGCCCGGCGAGTGCGAGAGCAACGCCCGTGCGGCGGGTACCTGAGCAATGGCGCCCCTTTTGGAGGCTCGCGACGTCACTCGCACTTTCACGGTCGGTGGGGGATGGTTCAAGGGGAAGCGTGTGCTCCGGGCGGTCGACGGCGTCAGCCTTCACCTTGAGAAGGGCGAGGTGGTCGGCTTGGTGGGCGAGTCAGGCTGTGGGAAATCTACACTTGCGAAGCTGCTACTGGGTCTCATTGCCCCCACGGAGGGCAAGATCTTCTTGCGTGAACGCCCGATTGACAGCCTCGATCGACGCGAAATCGCCCAGAACATCCAGCCGGTGTTCCAGGACCCATACTCATCGCTCAATCCCAGGCAGCCCATCGAGGCAATCATTTCCCTGCCTCTCCGCGTTCACGGGATCGGATCCTCGAGGGAAAGGCGCCGGAAGGTCGAGGACATGATGGACTTGGTGGGTCTCGCACAGCGCTTCTACTACAGCTATCCCAGTCAGCTCTCGGGGGGACAACGCCAAAGGGTGGCCATCGCGCGGGCGCTGATCATGAAACCCAAGATCGTCATCTGCGACGAACCCACCTCCGCCCTCGACGTGTCGGTTCAGTCGCAGATCCTCAATCTGCTGGAGGATCTGCGACGGGAATTTGGCCTTACGTATCTGATCATCAGTCACAATCTCGCAGTTGTGGAATACATGGTCAATCGGGTTGCAGTGATGTACCTCGGACGCATCGTCGAGGAAACCGACACGGATTCGCTGTTTCGCAAACCTCGCCATCCCTATTCGCGAGCCCTGTTGGAGTCGGTGCTTACTCTCGAACCCGGCCTGGGTGTGCCCGATGCCCAGTTGGGCACTTCGTTTCCCAATCCCATCGATCCCCCCTCGGGCTGCGCGTTTCATCCCCGCTGTTCATACCGCATGGTCCACTGCAAGCGGGTGAGGCCGCGCACGCTCACGCTTGCCGACTCCACCGTCGAGTGCCACCTCTACGACGAGGACGCGGCGTGTAAGCCCGGGGATGTCGCGCACGGCTGACCCACGGGGTTACCGCCCTTCTCGGTCCCGACAGGAAAAAGCGGCCAGGAGGTCCTGGCCGCTGAAGAAAGGTTTGGAAACCCTGGAGTGGCCGCCGGTCGTGTCCTACTGCCACCTGGAACGATAGAACCTCGGGTACTCGTCGAGGGAGGGCTTGAAGTCCAGCTCGGCCGAGATGGCGTAGTTGGTCACCCAGGTCGAAATCGGCAGCATGTACATTTGGTCCGCGATCTTCTGTAACGCCTTCTTGTATAAAGCCTTGCGCTCCGCGACGTCGACGGTGCCCGTCGCTTGGTTCAGCCAGTCGCGCACCTGCCCGTCCTGGGCGATGTCGTAATGGCCGAAGCGGAAGAAAACGCCGGCGGACGCGATCGCGTCGGCCACCGAATCCGAACCCCAGTTGAACTGGAGGAACGGTACCTCGTGGGCCAGCAGCTTCTTTCGGACGGCCGGGTTCTGCAGGATTTGAGGATTGGCTCTGATACCAACCTTGCGAAGATCTCCGGCCACGGCCTCGACGCGTTGCCGGGGACTCCAGGAATACAGGTCGATCTCGAACCCATCCGGGAATCCGGCGTCGGCAAGAAGCTTCTTGGCCTTGTCGGGGTCGAATGCGTACTTGGTCACGTCGTCGGTGCAACCGAACTGTGCCGGGTGGCAGGCGGCGTGAATGACCCGAGACGCGCCCTTCACCAAATTGTCGCGAATCGCCTGACGGTCGATGGCGTGAGCGATCGCCTTGCGGACCTGCAAGTTCTGCATGGGCGACTTCCCGGCCATGCCATTGGCATCAAAGCTGACCGCCCCAATCCGCAGGGTTTCCCCTCGGACCACCGTGATGTCGGGCATCGACTCTAGCTTTCCCGCCTGATCCTCCGGCACGCGCCAAATCCAGTCCAGGCCACGAGAAATGAGCTCCGCAAACTGAGTATTCCTTTCGGGGATGACACGGAAGTTGATTTTCCCGATTGTGGCCCCGCTCTTCTGGCTGCCGGAGAACAGATCCTCGTTCTTGACCAGCGTAACGGACTTGCCGGGCACAATCTCGGCCACCTTGTAGGGCCCGGTGCCGACAGGCTTGCGAACGAAGCCCTCGGGGCCGACCTCGTTGAAATACTCGTCGGGATAGATCCGAACCGGCAGGCCGAAATAGTCCAGGGCGGCTCCGAATGCCCGTTTCAGATGGACCCGAACCTTGTATTCGCCGAGCTTTTCCGCGCTCTTGATCCACTCCACGAGGTGGGGCGAGCGGTTGCCGACATCCGGCCTGGTCACGTAGTTGAGCGTGAAGACCACATCGTCGGCGTCGAACTTCTCGCCATTGTGGAATCTCACGCCTTGCCGAAGGTCAAAATCGATCGTGACGGTGTCGACCCACTCGTAAGACTCCGCCAAGTTCGGCTTGTACTCGAAATCGTCGGGATCACGAAACAGCAGCCCATCGAAGACGTGGTGGGCCATGGTGATGCCCTCGCGCGTCGCTCCCAAATAGGGATCGATGTTCTCGAAGTCGGCGCCGAAGGCGACGTTGAGCGTATCGTTGGACTTGCCGGCATCAGCCGGCGCAGTCCAGGCGCTCATTGCCAGCGCGAGCGCGCCGGATAACGGAATCAAGGCTCTCATGCTAGTCCTCCCCAGATCGACGGATACGCAGTCCTGTCGTTTTCTCTCCCAGGCGGACGCGTCTTCTTTATTCAGCCTCGTCCGATGAGAGGTAGCCATCGTAGCATAGCGTCTGCCACAAGATGCGAAACCCCACTCTGACCCCGATTTCCGATGCCAAGGTCACCCCGTTCGCCTTCAAGAGGCAACCGGAGAACAAGATCGCGAGTAAGGGTATCGAGAACAACTACGACAAGGCCATCCTCGGGCCCCAACGCCGGTAGGAAAGAAAATGCCTGGCGGGCCGCGCCACGACGGGCTCTTCGCAGCCTGTCGCCTGGCACGATCGAGGAGTGGCGCCGGTCCGACGAGCCGATGCTGCTGCTCCGCATACCCAAAGGAGCGACACTTCCCGCTCCCGTATTGGAGTACCTTGACTCCGAGGAGGGGCAACAGGCGCGGCAGACGTACAAGTGCCGCAAGCGGAACCCGTGGTACTCGGTTCCCGACGTTCGCGTCCCAGCCTTCTTTCTGACCTACATGTCGGGCGTCGCTCCGAGCCTGGTGAGAAACTCCGCCGCGGCGATGTGCACCAACGCGTTGCACGCCGTGCATCCGCGAAACGGCAGTGACGGAAACCGGCTCCTTGACGTCTGGGACTCGACCTTCGTTCAACTGAGCTGCGAGCTCGAGGGGCATGCGCTCGGCGGGGGCATGCTGAAGCTGGAGCCGCGTGAAGCCGCTCGTGTCGTGATGCCGTCGACGGGTGCGTTGTCGGAATTGGCCGAGTCGGACCTCCGCGATGCGGTTCGAACCCTTCGTAGCTGGAGGCACTATGACGGCACCCCGTGATGCCGAGGACACCACGCCTCAGTTCAACAGGTTGTGTGCCTGCCGCTCGCTGGCAAAGTACCGCGCCCACGACTCCATCAGCGCGCGGTGCTTCTTGAACCGGTGGCACGTATTGAACGACAATGTCATGCAGCTCTTATTCCAGCAGGATGAATGCGATGCCGAGCAGCCAATTGGTCCAGGCGCGCGTTGACAGGGAGGTCAAGGAGGAGGCTGCGGCAGTCCTGGCCGCCATGGGACTCAGCGTCTCCGACGCAATCCGCCTCCTGCTCACGCGGGTCGCGCGCGAGAAGGCGCTGCCGTTCGCTCCGCTCGTTCCGAACGCCGACACCGTCGCGGCCATGAGGGAGGCACGAGCGGGCAACTTGCCCCGGTTCGAGGACGTCCAAGGCCTGCTTGACGACCTGCATGCGGACGATTGAGCGGACGCACCGGTTCAGGCGCGACTACCGGCGGGAGTCACCGCGCCGACCTCGACGAACGCTTGGCGGCGGTCGTATCCGCCCTCTCCACCGACGCCCCGCTGGAACCCCACCACCACGATCACGCGCTGAGCGGAACCTGGGCCGAGTTCCGCGACTGCCACCTCAGGCCGGACCTTGTGCTCATCTACCAGAAGGCCGATCCCGGAATCCTCCGTTTGGTTCGCCTCGGATCGCACGCCGAGTGGGGACTCTGATGTTGATGCGTGACAACGCTCCCACCAACTCCTGTCGCCTCGGCGGGCGGCGTCGTCCGAACCGGGAACCATCGCCGTCAGCACCATCGTGGCGGTGGAACGCCGGTACGGTGCCGGCCCGGCGCGGGAAGACTGGACCGGGAAGGGAGGAGCCCCCCGGCCCGGGCGGGCCGGGGCGCGCAGGATGATGCGAGTAGTGCGGGCTACTCGGGCTGCGGCACGATGCGAAGGTAGGGCCGGGGAGCCTTCCACCCGCCCGGGAACTTCTCCTTCGCCGCCTCGTCCGAGACCGCGGGCACGATGATGACGTCGTCGCCCTGCCGCCAGTTGACCGGGGTGGCGACCTGGTGCCTGGCGGTGAGCTGCATCGAATCGAGCACGCGCAGCACCTCGTCGAAATTGCGCCCGGTGCTCATCGGGTAGGTCAGGTTGAGCTTGACCTTCTTGTCCGGACCGACCACGAATACCGAGCGGACCGTCGCGTTGTCCACCGCGGTCCGCCCCTTGGCGCTGCCGCTCGCGTTCGGGTGGATCATGTCGTAGAGCTTGGCCACCGCGAGGTCGTCGTCGCCGATGAGGGGATAGTTGACCTTGTGGCCCTGGGTCTCCTCGATGTCGCCGAGCCAGCGGTCGTGGTCGGCCACCGAGTCCACGCTGAGGCCGATGATCTTGCAGTTGCGCTTGTCGAACTCGGCCTCGAGGCCGGCCATGTACCCGAGCTCGGTCGTGCAGACCGGCGTGAAGTTCTTGGGATGAGAGAACAGGATCGCCCAGCCGTCGCCGACCCATTCGTGGAAGTCGATCTCTCCGTGGGTGGTCCGGGCGGTGAAGTTCGGGGCTTCGTCGCCGATGCGAATTGCCATGACGCATTCCTTGTGGTTAATTGAAACGAGCCGGCCGCGACCGGTCCGTGGGGGGCGCATTGTATCGCCACCCCTTGCGTTCAGACCGGCCGGACGGGCGCCGGCTGCCTGATGTTTTGGAAAGCGACTCTGAACAAATTCTCACCTGACGACGCACCAAGCTCAGGTTGGGGCCGCCGCTTTCCCGGGAGCGCGGGCTTGCAGCCCGCATGGACCGCCCGCGGGCTGCAAGCCCATCTCCCAGGAGGTCCACGGTCCCTCGAAGGCGGCGATCAGGAGGCCCACGGTCCCTCGAAGGCGGCGCTCCCGGGAATCCCGTGCTCCCAACCTGTGCTTCGTGCGTAGTCGGGAAATCTCATGAGGGAGGAGAGGCGGGCGGGCGCTACTCCTCGAGGCCGGGCGGGACGCGGGTGTGCCAGTCGGTCGCCCGCTGGTACGCCCGCCCGATGCGAAGCGCGGTCCCTTCCTCGAACCCCGGGCAGACGACCTGCAGCGAAAGCGGAAGCCCCCCCTCGGTCCGGCCGTTCGGCACGACGAGCGCGCAGTAGTCGATGAGGTTGAAGGGCCGCGTGAATATCGCCGCCGTGGTGGTCTGGTCGATGTCCGCGACCACCGGCGCCGCGGTGCGGGTGGCGGGGGTGAGCAGGGCGTCGAACCCGGCGAGGGCCGCGTCGAACTCGCGCTTGACGGCCGCCCGCTCGCGCTGCACCTCGATGTACTCGCGCGCCGGCATGTCCCTCCCCGGCCGGATCCGGGGGCGCACGTCGTCGTCCACCGGGAGGGTCTCGTCGTCGATGTACTCCCCGACCCACGTGTAGCCCTCGGCGGCGATGATCCGGCCGACGAGGTCACCCATCGGGACGAACCGCCTCGGAAGGTCCACGTCCGCCACGCGCGCTCCGAGCTCCGACGCGAGGGCGAGCGACTCGTCGTAGGCCGCGAGCACGTCCGCATCCACCTCGTCGCGCTCGTGCTCCGGCATCCGGGCGAGCCGCATGCCCGCAATCCCGCGGTCCATCCCGGCCGCGGGATCGCCGGCCGGGACGTTCGCGGTGAAGGGGTCGAGGGGATCGGGGCCCTGGATGAGCCGGTAGAGATCGGCCGCGTCCTCGACCGTCCGGCACATCGGCCCCGGCGAATCGAGGGTGTGCGCGAGGGGCAGGACCCCGTGGCAGCTCACCCGGCCGAACGTGACCTTGAGGCCCGTCAGCCCGTTCCACGCCGACGGGATCCGCACCGAGCCCCCGGTATCGGTCCCGATGGCCCAGGGAGCGAGGCGCGCGGCCACGCTGACCCCTGAGCCCGAGCTGCTTCCCCCCGGCGCCCGGTGGACCGCGAGGTCCCAGGGGTTCCAGGGCGTTCCCATGTACCGGTTGGTGCCCCACGCGCCCATGGCGTACTCGACGGTCCGGGTCTTGCCGAGCACGATGACCCCGGCCGAGATCAGGCGCCGGGCGAGGGTCGCGGTGACCTCGGAGACGCGCTTCTCCCAGATCTTCGAGCCGCCGGTGGTGATGCGTCCCTCGACGTCGATGATGTCCTTGAGCGCGATCGGCACCCCGTGAAACCGCCCGACCGCCTGGCCCGCCCGCCGGGCGAGATCGGCCGCCCGGGCCGCCGCCCGCGCCTCGTCGGCGTAGACGGCGATGAAGGCGCCGAGCCGTGCATCCACCCGCTCGATCCGCGCGAGCAGCGCTTCAACGAGCTGCTCGGATGTGAGATCACCCGCGGCAAGTGCATCCGCGGCGGCATTCGCGCTCAGGAACTCGCTAGACGACATCGACCTTTCTCCTCGCGTTCGGCATTGAATGAATTCCGTCCCGCCGCGCCGCGGGCGTCCCCCGGACGGCCGGGAGGCTCCTCGCGGACCCCGCCGGACGCCCGAACCGGATAGACTCTCCCCCGGCGGCCGGACCGGTCCCCTCGCATCGCCACGCCGTGAACCCCGTCAGGCCCGGAAGGGAGCAGCGGCAGCGGCCGGTGCGGGTGCCGGGGTGCGGCTGGTCCGCGCCGCTCTATTCCACCTCGGAGGACGGATGCTCCGGGCCACCGGCCCGGAACGCTCGCCGGCCGGTTCCCTCGCCGCCGCCGGTCCGCAGATCCGCCCTCGATTCGTTCGCCGCGCCGCGGGACCGTACTCCGTTGACAGGCTCGGGGGGGCCGGGCCGGATCGGCGCCCCCGCCCGAGTGCGCCTCGTGTCGTGCCGAGTCGCCCGGGTCAGAGCATGTCGCGAACCGCGTCGCGCTCCTCCTCGAGCTCGGCCCGCGTCGCGTCCATCTTCGACCGCGCGAAATCGTCGACCGCAAGATCGCGCACGATCGTGTAGCGCCCGTCGTGCACCGTCACCGGACAGGAATAGATGAGGCCCTCGGCAACGCCGTAGCTGCCGTCGCTCGGCACGGCCATGCTGAGCCAGTCCCCCTCCGGCGAACCGCGCACCCAGTCGCGCATGTGCGAGAGCGCCGCGTAGCCGGCCGACGCCGCGCTCGAGAGCCCGCGCGCGGCAATGACCTGCGCGCCGCGCTGCTGCACCCGGGAATGAACTCATCGCGAACCCAGGCGTCGTCCACCAGCTCCGGAGCGGGCCGCCCCGCGACCGTCGCGTGGCGGATGTCGGGGAACTGGGTCGCCGAATGGTTGCCCCAGATCGTCATCCGGGAGACCTCCCCCACCGCGGCTCCCGCCTTGGCCGCGAGCCGCGCGATCGCGCGGTTGTGGTCGAGCCGGGTCATCGCGGTGAACTGCGAGGGGTCGAGATCGGGGGCGTTCTTCATCGCGATGAGGGCGTTCGTGTTGGCCGGATTGCCGACCACCAGCACCTTCACGTCGCGCGCCGCGTGCTCGTTGAGGGCGCCCCCCTGCGGGCCGAAGATCCGGCCGTTCTCGGCGAGCAGATCGCCGCGCTCCATTCCCTTGCCCCGCGGCCGCGCCCCGACGAGCAGGGCGAAGCGGGCGTCGCGAAACGCTTCGTTCGCGTCATCGGTGGCGACGATACCGTGCACGAGGGGATACGCGCAGTCGTCGATCTCCATCACCACCCCCCGCAGGGCGGGCAGCGCGGGCGGGATCTCGAGGAGCTGCAGGATGACCGGCTGGTCCGGCCCCAGCATCTCCCCCGCTGCGATCCGGAACACGAGCGAGTACGCGATCTGACCGGCCGCGCCGGTCACCGCGACTCGCACCGGCGCCTTCATGGCCGCTCCTGCGCGGGCACGTAGTCGCGCCGCGCATGCCCGAGGTAGAGCTGGCGCGGCCGGCCGATGCGAAAGTCCTCGGCGTCGCCCATCATCTCGTTCCACTGGGTGATCCACCCGACGGTCCGCGCCACCGCGAAGATCACCGTGAACATGTTGAGGGGGAAGCCGAGGGCGCTCAGGATGATCCCGGAGTAGAAGTCGACGTTCGGGTACAGGTTGCGCTCGATGAAGTAGTCCTCGCTGCGCGCGATTCTCTCGAGCTCGAGCGCGGTCTCGAACATCGGCTGCTCGCGTTCGGTTCCCTCGAGATCGCTCAGCAGGTCGTGACAGGCATCGCGGATGATCGACGCCCGCGGGTCGTAGCTCTTGTACACGCGGTGACCGAAGCCCATCAGGCGAACGCCGCTGTCCCGGTCCTTCGCCCGATCGATGAACCTCGGGATGTCGCCGCGCCCGCCGATCTCGGACAGCATCCGGATCACCGCCTCGTTCGCACCCCCGTGGGCGGGACCCCACAGGGTCGCGATCCCCGCCGCGATCGCCGCGTACGGGTTGGTCCCGGAGCTTCCGCACAGGCGCACCGTCGAGGTGCTCGCGTTCTGCTCGTGGTCCGCGTGGAGGATCATCATGAGCTCCAGCGCACGCGCCGCCACCGGATCCGCTTCGTAGGGCTCGGCCGGCACGCCGAACATCATGCGCATGAAGTTCTCGACGAACCCGTAGGCGTTGTCGGGGTGCATGAACGGCTGCCCGGCTGCCCACTTGTGGGTGTCGGCCGCGATCGTCGGCATCTTGGCGACGAGCCGGCGGATGCACTGCATCCGGTGCGAGGGGTCGTTCACGTCGAGCGCATCGTGGTAGAAGCCCGAGAGGGCGCCGACCAGCCCCACCATCATCGCCATCGGGTGGGAGCCGCGGCGGTATCCGGTGATGATCGTCCGCAGCCCCTCGTGGACCATGGTGTGCGAACGGATGTCCGCCCGGAACTCGTCCCACTCGGCGGGGCCGGGCAACTCCCCGTAGATGAGGAGGTAGCAGACCTCGAGGAAGCTGCTCTTCTCCGCGAGCTGCTCGATCGGATACCCGCGGTACAGCAGGATGCCTTCGTCGCCGTCGATGTAGGTAATCCTGCTCCGGCAGGCCGACGTGGCGCCGAACCCCGGATCGTGGGTGAAGCACCCGATCTCCCGGGGCACGCCGGAGATATCGATCACCGGAGTGCCGTAGGTCGGCTCCAATACCGGCAGCTCGGACGTGCGCCCGGTCTCGTTGTCGGTGAGGGTCACGGTCTTCGACATGTTCTGGTTCCCTGTCGCGGGCATCGATCCGCATCGCCGCCGGCGCGAGCCGGCACGCCTGCCCTTCCGCAGCCCGGGGCCCCGGGAGTCCGCAGAATTCCATTCATGTTCGCACAGGGCGCGCGCCCTTGGGTAGCCATCCCCGAATCCGATCCGGTAGACTCCCGCGCGGTTTCCGAATTCCCCACCGCTAACGGTCCGCCATGAGCGAAACGCCGCTCTTCGCCGCCAGCGCCCCGTTTCTTGAAGACGCGTATCGCCGCTACCGGGCAGATCCCGACGGCTGCGGTCCCGGCTGGCGTTCGTTCTTCGCCGGTCTCGAGCGCGAGCCCACGGAACCCGGCGCCGGCTCCTCGCATCCGGCCGGCCCGGCATCGTCCCCGGACGGCCGCCGCGGGGCCATCCACCGCCTCATCAGCGCGTACCGCTACCGCGGTTTCTGCATTGCGGACGTCGATCCGCTGAACATGCACGAGATCTACGGCCGGCCCGGCGCCCCGGACGTGCACCCGAAGGTTCACGGGTTCACGGACGCGGATCTCGATTGCACGTTCACCACCGACCCGCTGTTCGGGCCGCCGGAGCTCACCCTCCGGGAGCTCGTGGATATCCTGCATTCCACCTATTGCACCCACATCGGCACCGAACTGACCCACCTGACCGGCACCCGCCAGAAGCGGTGGGTGCAGGAGCGCCTGGAACGGGCCCGCGGACGGCCCGCGTTCACCCCCGAGAAGAAGCGCGAAATCCTCGGATGGGTAATCGCCGCCCGCGGCCTCGAGGAATTCCTGCACATCCGCTACCCCGGGCAGAAGCGGTTCTCGCTCGAAGGGGGAGAGTGCCTCATCCCGCTGCTCGACGAGGTCATCCAGCGGGCGGGGGCGCGGACGACCCGCGAGATCGTCATCGGGATGGCGCACCGGGGCCGCCTCAACGTGCTCGTCAACGTCCTCGGGAAGCTGCCCGCGATCCTGTTCGAGGAGTTCGAGGGGAAGGTCGAGAAGAACGCGGGGTCGGGCGACGTCAAGTATCACCTGGGCTTCTCCTCGGACATCGAGACGGCGGGAGGGGCAACCCATATCGTGCTCGCATTCAACCCCTCGCACCTGGAGATCATCAATCCGGTGGTGGAGGGCTCGGTGCGGGCGCGGCAGACGCGGCGCCGGGACACCTCGCGCGACCAGGTCCTGCCGATCCTCATTCACGGCGATGCCGCCTTCGCCGGACAGGGGGTGGTGACGGAGACCCTCAACCTGTCGGAGACACGGGGCTACTCGACCGGGGGCACGGTCCACGTCATCGTCAACAACCTCATCGGCTTCACCAACAGCGATCCGCTCGACTCGCGCTCGAGCAGCTTCTGCACCGACGTGGCGAAGCTCGTGCAGGCGCCGATCTTCCACGTGAACGGAAACGATCCGGAAGCGGTCGCGTTCGTCGCCGGCCTCGCTCTCGACTACCGCATGGAGTTCGGCTGCGACGTGGTGATCGACCTCGTGTGCTACCGGCGCCACGGCCACAACGAGGCCGACGAGCCCATGGTCACCCAGCCGCTGATGTACGCGAAGATCCGCAAGCAGCCGGGAGTCCACCGGCTCTACTCCGAGCAGCTCGCGCGCGAAGGCGTCGTCGCCGAAGGCGAAGCGAAGCGCATGTACGACGCCTACTTCGAGAAGCTCGAGGCGGGCGAGCCGGTGTCGCGACCGCTGCGGTACGGGCTCAAGATCGACCATCTCGCGAACTGGGACCCCTACCTCGGGCCGGACTGGAGAGCGCAGGCCAAGACCGGCATCCCGGTCGAGACGGTGGAGGCGATCGGGCTCAAGCTCTGCAAGCACCCCGAGCAATTCCGGCTGCACCGGGTGGTGGACCGACTCCTGGCGGCGAGGCGCGAGATGGCGTGCGGCGAGCGCCCCCTGGACTGGGGCTTCGCCGAGATGCTGGCCTACGGCTCCCTCCTCGGGGACGGCTACTCGATACGGATGTCCGGGCAGGACTGCGAACGCGGGACGTTCGCCCATCGCCACGCCACGGTGCACAACCAGGATGCCCGCGGCACCTGGCAATCCCTGGCCCATCTCTTCGACGGCCAGCCGCCGGTCGAGATCATCAACTCGCTGCTGTCGGAGGAAGCGGTTCTCGGGTTCGAGTACGGCTACAGCTCCTCCGAGCCCGAGGGGCTCGTCGTCTGGGAGGCCCAGTTCGGGGACTTCGTGAACGGCGCCCAGGTGGTGATCGATCAATTCCTGAGCTCATCGGAATCCAAGTGGGGCCGCTACTCGGGAATCGTGATGCTCCTCCCGCACGGTTACGAGGGGGCCGGGCCGGAGCATTCCTCGGCGCGCCTGGAGCGCTTCCTGCAGCTTTGCGCGGAGGACAACCTCCAGGTCTGCATCCCCACCACCGCGGCCCAGATCTTCCATCTCCTGCGGCGGCAGATGGTCCGGCCGTACCGCAAGCCGCTCGTCGTCATGAGTCCGAAGAGCCTGCTGCGGCATCGGCTGGCGGTGTGCTCGCGCGAGGCCCTCGCGCCCGGGAACGGGTTCGAGGTCGTGATCGATGACCCGGACCTTCCGGACCCGGGCCGGGTCACGCGCTTGGTCCTGTGCACCGGCAAGGTCTGGTACGACCTCGCCGACAAGCGCCGCGAACACGGCCTCGAGCACGTTGCCCTCGTTCGGGTCGAACAGCTTTACCCCTACCCGCGCGACGAGCTCCAGGCGATCCTCGACCGGTATCCGAAGGCGCGGGAGGTCATCTGGGCCCAGGAAGAGCCGCGCAACCAAGGCACCTGGTTCTTCATGCTGTCGCGCCGCCACCTCGCCGGGATGATGCGGTCGAACCGCCGTCTCGGCTACGCCGGGCGCGAGTATTCCGCGTCTCCCGCCGCGGGCTATCTCAGCGTCCATGTCGAGCAGCAGCGGGCCCTCGTGGAGTCCGCGCTCGGGCTCGATGAGCTCGCGGCGCTCAAGCAGCGCACGGGCTGACATCGTGCAGGCCGTCTTGCAGATTCCCCTCGCCGGCAATCCGAGCTTCATGGCGGCAAGGCCATCGCACCCGTGATGGACTCCGCAAACCCGAGGACGCCCGGCGTCCGGCGAACGCAACGAGGGCGTGGACGCCATGCTCCCGGCCGTCGTTCCCGCCTTGACGGTCCGCGTTGCCTGCGTACGGCTCTTCGAAATGGTCGAAGGCGGGGGCGTCGGGCAAGCCCGAAGACATTTGTGCCCGGACCGGCAAGCGCATGCTCATAGACGTACGGATCCCTGCCCTGGCCGAATCGGTGCCCGACGCGAGGCTCCTCGCCTGGAACTTCCAGGCCGGCGAGCGCGTCGAGCGGGGGGAGGTCCTCATCGAGCTCGAGACCGACAAGGTGGTGCTCGAGGTGCCGGCCCCGCGGAGCGGCACGCTCGCCGAGATCGTCCTTGCCGAGGGCGAGACCGGAGAGAGCGAGCAGGTCATCGCCCGCATCGAGACCGAAGGCGATGGAGCGGCGGGCAAGGTCGCCGGAGAAGGCGATCCGCAAGGCGGCGGCGACCGGCGCCACGACAGCCGCGCCGCGGCATCCCCCGAGCCCGCGATGGGGCCGGCGGCCCGGCGCATCGTCGCCGAGCACGGGCTCGATCCTGCCGCGATCACGGGGACCGGCAAGGACGGCCGGATCACGAAGGCGGATGCGCTCCGCCACCTGGAAGCCGCTTCGGCGGCCCCGGCCGAACCGGGGCCCGATTCCGTTCCGGAGTCCGGCCCGGGGCGGGGCCCGGAGGCGGCTCCCGCCCCCTCCCCCGCCCGGCCGCCGTCCGGCCGCCCCGAAAGCGGCCCCGAGCTCCGTCCCGATGCGCGCCCGGGATCGCGCGAGGAGCGGCGCGAGCCGATGTCCCGCCTGCGAAGCCGCATCGCGGAACGGCTCCTCGAAGCGCAGCGAAACGCCGCGATCCTGACCACCTTCAACGAAGTGGACATGCAACCGGTCCTGGATCTCCGGCGCCGCTACCGCGAGGACTTCGAGCGCCGCCACGGGGCACGCCTCGGAATCATGTCGTTCTTCGTGAAGGCGGCCGTGCAGGCCCTGGAGCGCTTCCCCGCGGTCAACGCCTTCATCGAGGGGGACGACATCGTCTACCACGACTACTGCGACATCGGGGTCGCGGTCGGCTCCCCCAGGGGCCTCGTGGTCCCGGTGCTTCGCAACGCCGAGCGCCTGTCCTTCGCCGGGGTCGAACGGGCGATCGCCCGATACGGGGAGCAGGCGCGGGACGGCTCGCTCAGCCTCGAGGACCTGATCGGCGGCACCTTCACCATCTCCAACGGCGGGGTGTTCGGCTCGCTTCTGTCGACCCCCATCCTGAACCCCCCGCAGAGCGCGATCCTCGGCATGCACAAGACCCAGCCGCGTCCGGTGGCCGGCGAGAACGGCGAGGTGGCGGTGCGGCCGATGATGTACCTCGCCCTGTCCTACGACCACCGCATCATCGACGGGCGCGAGGCGGTGCAGTTCCTGGTGACGATCAAGGAAGCCGTGGAAGATCCGGCTCGCCTGCTGCTCGAAGTCTGAGCCGTTCATGCCCCCCACAAAGGCTTCTCCGGACGACGCGGCCGCATTCGACGTGGTCGTGGTCGGCGCGGGGCCGGGCGGCTACGTCGCCGCGATCCGCTGCGCCCAGCTCGGCCTCCGGACCGCGTGCATCGACAGGTGGACGGACGCCCGCGGACGCCCCGCCCTCGGGGGGACCTGCCTCAACGTCGGGTGCATCCCTTCGAAGGCGTTGCTCGACTCGTCGCACCATTTCCACAACCTGTCCCACCTGCTCCCGGGACACGGCATCTCGGTGGACGGGGCGCGGATCGATGTCACCGCGATGCAGGCCCGCAAGAACCGGGTGGTGTCCTCCCTCGGTCGCGGGGTCGCCGGCCTGCTTCGCAACAACGGCGTCGAGCTCGTAGCCGGCGCCGCCCGCCTGACCGAAGACGGCGTGGTGGAGGTCGCGGGCTCCCCGACGCGCACGCTGCGTCCCCGGCACGTGGTCCTCGCGCCCGGCTCGGTTCCAACCACCCTCGCCGCGACGCCCACCGACGGAGCGCGCATCGTGGACTCCGAGGGCGCCCTCGCCTTCGACGAGACCCCCCGGCGCCTCGCCGTCATCGGGGCCGGGGTCATCGGCCTCGAGCTCGGAAGCGTCTGGAACCGGCTCGGCTCCGAGGTCGTGCTGCTCGAAGCGCTCGACGGCTTCCTTCCCGCCGCGGACCGGGACATCGCGAAGCACGCGCTCCGGATCTTCCGCCGGCAGGGCCTCGACATCCGCCTCGCAAAACGGGTCACCGGCTGCGATGCGGGAGACGAAGCGGTGGCCGTGCAGTTCGAGGATTCGGACGGAGCGCACCGGATCGAGGTGGATCGCCTCGTGGTCGCGGTCGGACGGCGGCCCGCCACCGAGGGACTCGGCCTCGATGAGGCGGGCATCGAGCGGGACGAGCGAGGGTTCATCCGGGTCGATGCGTTCGGCCGCACGAGCCGCGCGAACGTCTGGGCAATCGGCGACTGCACGCCGGGACCCATGCTCGCCCACCGGGCCTCGGAGGACGGGATCGCGGTCGCGGAGCGCATCGCGGGGCACAAGAGCCGGATCGACCACCGCACCGTACCGTGGGTGATCTACACCCATCCGGAGATCGCCTGGGTGGGCCGGACCGAGTCCGAGCTCGACGACGCGGGCATCGAGTGGCGCTCCGGACAGTTCCCGTTCGCCGCGTCCGGGCGAGCGCTTGCGGCGGGCGACGCCGAGGGGTTCGTCAAGGTCGTCTCCGACGAGGAGACCGACGAGATCCTCGGCGTTCACGTGCTCGGCGCGCAGGCCTCGGAGCTCATCGCCGAGGCGGTCACCGCCATGGAGTTCCGGGCGAGCGCCGAAGACCTCGCCCGCACCATGCATGCCCACCCGACCCTCGCGGAAGGCATCCACGAAGCCGCCCTGGCGGTGGACGAGCGCGCCATCCACCTGTGATCCTGGCTCTCGGACCTGGACACGCATCCACGCCGGAGGATTTGATGCCGTATATCGCCGAAACCTGGCGACGAATCGAGAGACGCCAAGGAGAAGAATTTCGCACCAGGACCGGCCCGCCCTTCACCCATGAGGTTCAGGGCGATGTCTTTCGATCGGATCGCGCAAATCAGAATATCTCCAGAATGGACTTCGAGCGAGCCTTGGCGATTGCACCCTTCGATGGTCCCGGCAACATCAACCGGCAGGTCCGAGGTCCTGCCTGTATCCGGGCGGTACTGCACGATCCGCGAATTCGGAAAGACGGTTGCTGATGCATCCTGCACCGGTCGAAATCACTGCACAATGGAATCCCGGCCAGATGAAGGCGAGGGCCTCGCGCACCACCACACAAGGACCCCGAAGATGAACACTGCCCCCGGCTCACCCTCCACCCTCACCGTCGAGGGCCGTGACTTCGAAATATTCCGGCTCGACGCGGCGGGAGGCGACTTCGCGAGCCTTCCGTACTCGCTCAAGATCCTGCTCGAGAACCTGTGCCGGCATGAGGACGGGGTGAACGTCACGCGGGCCGACATCGAGGCGCTTGGCGGCTGGGACCCGGCGGCCGAGCCGTCGACCGAGATCGTGTTCACCCCGGCGCGGGTGCTGCTGCAGGACTTCACCGGCGTGCCGGCCGTGGTCGACCTCGCCGCGATGCGCGACGCGGTGCTCGCGCTCGGCGGCAAGCCGAGCCGGGTCAACCCCCTCGCCCCCGCCGAGCTGGTGATCGACCACAGCCTGCAGGTGGACCGTCACGGACGGCCCGACGCCCCCGATCTCAATGCCCGGATCGAGTTCGAGCGGAACCGCGAGCGGTACCAGTTCCTGCGGTGGGGCCAGAACGCCTTCTCCAACTTCCAGGTCGTCCCGCCCGATACCGGCATCGTGCACCAGATCAACCTCGAGTACCTGGCCCGGGTGGTCTTCGACCGGGCGCCGGACGGCACCGCGCGCGCCTACCCCGACACGGTGGTCGGGGCCGACTCGCACACCACCATGATCAACGGCCTCGGGGTGCTCGGCTGGGGCGTCGGGGGCATCGAGGCGGAGGCGGCGATGCTCGGCCAGCCCATTCCGCTGCTGATCCCGCGGGTGGTCGGCTTCCGGCTGGACGGCCGGCTCCCGGAGGGCGCGACGGCGACGGACCTCGTCCTCACCGTGGTCCAGATGCTGCGGGCGCACGGGGTGGTAGGGAAGTTCGTGGAGTTCTTCGGCGACGGCCTCGACGAGCTCCCGGTGGCGGACCGCGCCACCATCGCCAACATGGCCCCGGAGTACGGGGCGACCTGCGGGATCTTCCCGATCGACGCCGAGACCCTCCGCTACCTCGAGCTGAGCGGGCGGGACGGGGGTCAGATCGCGCTCGTCGAAGCCTACGCGCGGGCCCAGGGGATGTTCCGGGAGCCCGGATCGCCCGTCGCCCGCTACAGCGAGGTCCTCGAGCTCGACATGAGGACGGTGCGGCCGTGCATCGCCGGCCCGAAGCGGCCCCAGGATCGGATCGCCCTCGATTCGTCCAAGTCCGCCATCACCGAGGCGCTCGCCGGCATGCGCGGGGACGGGGACGGCGGCCGGGCCGCCATCGAGCTCGACTCCGGCCCCTGCGAGCTCGTGGACGGGGCGGTCGTGATCGCGGCGATTACGTCGTGCACCAACACGTCGAATCCCGCCGTCATGCTGGGGGCGGGCCTCCTCGCCGAGCGCGCCCACGCGCGCGGCCTCGCGGTCAAGCCATGGGTCAAGACCAGCCTCGCCCCGGGATCGCTGGTAGTGAAGAGCTACCTCGAGAAGGCCGGGGTTCTCGCCGGCCTGGAGTCCCTCGGGTTCCACGTGGTGGGCTACGGATGCACCACCTGCATCGGCAACTCGGGGCCGCTCCCCGCGGCGGTGAGCGAGGGGATCGCGGCGGGCGACGTCATCGCCTGCTCCGTCCTCTCGGGGAACCGGAACTTCGAGGGGCGCGTGCACCCCGAGGTGCGCATGAACTTCCTCGCTTCCCCGCCCCTGGTGGTCGCCTATGCCCTCGCCGGGACCACCCTCGTCGACTTCGAGACCGACCCCCTCGGAACCGGCGAGGACGGCCGGCCCGTGTACCTTCGCGACATCTGGCCGAGCCAGAAGGACATCCAGGAGGCGATCGCCGCCTCGATCGGATCGGACATGTTCCGCGCCCGGTATGCGGACGTCTATCGGGGCGACGAGCGCTGGCGGGGCATGGAGGTCTCCGCCTCCGAGGGCTACCAGTGGAGCGACGACTCCACCTACGTCCGCAATCCCCCGTACTTCGCGGGGATGAGCGCAGAGCCGCCCGGATTCGGGGAGATCGAGGGCGCGCGGGTGCTCGTCAAGCTCGGCGACAGCGTGACCACGGACCACATCTCGCCGGCCGGCTCGATCAAGGAGGACAGCCCCGCCGGCCGCTACCTCGTCGGGCTCGGGGTGACCCCGGCCGAGTTCAACTCCTACGGGGCGCGCCGCGGCAACCACGAGGTGATGATGCGGGGAACGTTCGCGAACATCCGGCTCCGCAACCAGCTCGCGCCCGGCACGGAGGGGAGCTGGTCCGCCCACCTCCCCTCCGGCGAGCGGATGTCGATCTACGACGCGGCGATGCGCTACCGGGAGGAAGGAACCGCGCTCATCATCATCGCGGGAACGGAGTACGGGACCGGCTCGTCGCGCGACTGGGCGGCCAAGGGCCCCGCCCTGCTCGGGGTGCGCGCGGTGCTGGTCGAGAGCATCGAGCGCATCCACCGCTCCAACCTCATCGGCATGGGAGTCCTGCCGCTCCAGTTCCGGGACGGCGAGAACGCCGAATCACTCGGTCTCGACGGCACCGAGGTCTAC
Organism: Gammaproteobacteria bacterium; assembly: GCA_965223775.1. Classification (GTDB taxonomy): domain Bacteria; phylum Pseudomonadota; class Gammaproteobacteria; order HK1; family HK1; genus JAJDXW01. Next base: position 3,225,359 of record OZ245021.1, read on the forward strand.
GCGACGCAGGGGCTGGAGCCCGGTGCGCGGGCGGTCACCGTCATCGCCCGGCCGGCCGCCGGGGGAGAACCGAAGCGGTTCACCGCGCGGGTGCGGATCGACACGCCGAAGGAGTGGGACTACTTCGGACACGGCGGCATCCTCCAGTACGTCATCCGGCAGCTCGCGGCGTGACGATCGAAGCACCGGGCCGTCCCCCGATTGCCTGAGCGGGATCTCGGTGCGCGGGAGCGGAAACAGACCAGCCGCGGCATTCCGGAGGGTGGCGAGGACCTGATGGAGCTCTCTCCGCTCACCGCCCTCTCGCCGCTCGACGGGCGCTACGCCGGGCAGGCGGCGGAGCTTCGCGCATGGTTCAGCGAGTTCGCCCTGATCCGGGCGCGAGTCCGGATCGAGGCCGCGTGGCTCGCTCGCCTGGCGGCGGAGCCCGGCCTCGGACCGGAACCGGAGGCGGACGCGCTCGGGCGCCTGGACGCGGCCGCGAACGGATTCTCCGAGGCGGACGCGCTCGCGGTGAAGGCAATCGAGCGCACGACGAACCACGACGTGAAGGCGGTCGAGTACTTCCTTCGGGAGCAGCTTGCGCGCTGGCCGTACTTCGCCGAGTTCACGCACTTCGCCTGCACCTCCGAGGACATCAACAACCTCGCGTGGGCCACCCTGCTGCGCGGCGCGCGGGGCGAGGTGCTCCTGCCCGCCGTCGACTCGCTCGCCGCGTCGCTCCGCACCCTCGCCCACCGCTACGCGGACGCCCCGATGCTCGCCCGCACGCACGGCCAGCCCGCGTCTCCCACCACCATGGGCAAGGAGATTGCGAACGTGGTCGCGCGCCTCGATCGGCAGCGCGAGCAGATCGCCCGCCAACCCATCCTCGCCAAGATGAACGGCGCTACCGGCAACTACAACGCCCACCACGCGGCGTACCCGGACGTGGACTGGCCGGACCTCGCGAAACGTTTCGTCGAGGAGCTGGGCCTCGACTTCAATCCTTACACCACCCAGATCGAGCCGCACGACTGGCTGGCGGAGCTGTTCGGAGCGGTCGCGAGGCTGAACACGGTGCTCGTCGACTTCTCCCGCGACGTGTGGGGCTACGTCTCCCTCGGCTACTTCCGCAGCCGCGCGCCCGCGGGCGAGGTCGGCTCGTCCACCATGCCCCACAAGGTCAACCCCATCGACTTCGAGAACGCGGAGGGCAACCTCGGGCTCGCCAACGCGCTGCTCGACCACCTCGCCCGCAAGCTCCCGGTGTCGCGGTGGCAGCGCGATCTGAGCGACTCGACGGTGCTGCGCAACCTCGGGGTCGGCCTCGGCTACAGCCTGGTCGGATGGAGGTCGATCGAGCGCGGACTCGCGAGGCTCGAGCTCGACCGGGCCGTGCTCGACGCCGACCTCGAACGGCACCCGGAGGTGATCGCCGAGGCGATCCAGACCGTCATGCGCCGGCACGGCGCGGCCGGCGCCTACGAAGAGCTCATGGCCCTCACCCGGGGGCGAACGGTCGCGGCCGGCGACCTCCGCGACTTCGTCTCGGGGCTCGCTCTGCCGGAAGAAGAAAAGGCCCGGCTGGCCGCCCTGCGTCCGGCCGACTACGTCGGTCTCGCGGCCCGGCTCGCCCGCGAGATCTGACCGGAGCGGCCCGCGCCGCTTCTTCGCACCGGCAGACCCCTAGCCCGCATATTTCACCAATCTCCTGCTGCGGCCGCCGATCCATCGCTTCGCGCTCCCAAGGTCGCCGCGGTAGCGGGCCGTACTCCCTCAAGCCGCTTCGACGTAGTGTCGACTACGCCTTCAGCGTCTTTCCGTCCGTTCGTCCCGCTACCGCGGCGTCTCGGCGCCCTCGCGACGGAGATCGGTGAAATATGCGGGCTAGCGATCGGCCTCGCCGGCCGCCACCCACCAGTAGGGGTCGACCTGCGTGTCCGGGCCGTACTCGCCGAGCGGCGGACCCCACTCCGGCGCTCCCGTCCCCCAGTAGCGTCCCGAATGGTCTCCGGGGCGGGGAGCCGGGCGCCCCCACCAGTACGCCGCCCACGGCGGACACGCCGGCGCCCCGGGGTACGGCGCCCGGCCGGCCGCGAAGGGAGCCGCCGGGTATCCGGGGAACGGACCGGGGCCGCCGTATGGAGACCGGGCCTCGCCGCCCGGCCTCTGGTCCGTCGCCACGGCGGCGCCCGGAGGGTGGCCCGCCGGGAGCACGGTCGAAGCTGCGGCCCGCGGTTCCGGGCTCGCGGGACCGGCCCCGCCGGTCTCGGCGAAGCGGAACACGGCGACCAGCACGGCCACGAGAAGCAGCGGCCCCCAGAGCAATGCCACCCGGCCAGAATCGTCCTTCATCCGCACTTCATCCGATCCCGATGAGGCAGCAGATTCTATACGCGGCCTGCATTCCTCCGAACCCGGAGCGATCCTTCACCCTGCCCGCTCCGGCCGGCCCAACCGCCCCGCCCTGCCCGGCCGGGGTGCTTGGCGTATCCGCCCCCGTCTCCGGACCGCGGGCTTGCATCCGGCGCGGCGGCCATGCCATGATCCCCGTTCCAGTGCGGGGTGGAGCAGGCTGGCAGCTCGTCGGGCTCATAACCCGAAGGTCGGAGGTTCAAATCCTCCCCCCGCTACCAACCATCGAGGCCGACATTGCCGATGCGGGCGTGTCGGTCTCTTCGTTTCTGTCTCCGATTTCGGTCCATTCGAGGACGGTGCCGAGGTCGCCGACGAGCTTCGCGGCGCCCTCGCGACGGAAATCGGTGATTTTTTCCGGGTCAAGCCCGGCCAGAACACGCTCCTCGATCGCGGTCCGGCGGCGGCGGGCCTCGCTCGACGCCACCCTCGAGCGCATCCGCGACGCGGCCCCCGGGCGCGCGACGCCCGTGCTTCGCACCGGCGCGGCCGGGCTCTTGCTGATGGCGGACCGTCCCTACCTCGCCTGGCTCTCGCTCTCCCTTCTGGACCGGCTCCCCGGCCGGCTCCTGCGGCCCCTGCCGGTCTCGCTCGGGCGGCACCGCTACCACTCGGGCTTCGTCGCGCGCCGCGCCGCCGAGGACCTTTCGCCGTTCATCCGCCTCGACAGCTCGTACGTCAACTCGCGCTGGGTCCGACCGCCTGACCGGCACCGAGATGGTGTTCAGACGCAGCCGTCGAGCCTCGCGTTCACCGCTTGGAAAGCTCGTATGGTTGAATGGTCTTTCGGAGCAGGAACTGCAGGATACGTTGCACCGTGCGTAGAATCCCGTCGCATGAAGGCAATTCACACATTACGAGTCGTGTCTAAATTGACTCGCGTGCGTCCTGGATGGGAAGCCGCCGTACTCTGATTCGAGCCGACTCGAAGACGACGATCGCCCCCGCTGCAAGGTCCGCCTCGACAGCGTTCAGATTGGCGAGCAGGATGCTGGTCAAGTTCGCGGCGCTGCGATCGAACATGTGACGAATGAGAATCACCGACGGCTTCTCCGACTCCCGCAAGGCGAGAATGGTGCCGAAGTCCGTGTCCTCCGAGACCAGAACCCGATTCTCGCGAGCCGCGAGCTCGAAAATGGTCGTGTCGTCGGCAGACTGCAATCCCAGTTCTCGCACGTGCGGGGCATCGTGTCCAGCCGCGCGAAGACCCCGAGCGAGCCGAGGCGACAGCGCATTGTCGACAAGGAATCTCAAGTACCGGTAAGCAGCGGCAACTGGCGCTCGTCGACCGCGGCCGCCGCGAACGCGAGGGCCTGGCGGATGTCCTCGACGTCAAGATCAGGATACTCCGCCACGATCCGGGCCTCGGTCATCCCCTGCGCGACGAGACCTACGACCGTAGCTACCGGAATGCGCAGACCCCGGACACACGGCACTCCTCCCATCTGCGCCGGATCCACGGTGATTCGCTCGAAACGCATGGGTTCCTCCTCGCGCTGCGGCGGTCCATGAACGCAATGCAGCCTGCTCTTCCGCGTTCGCTACGTACGAACGTTCTGAATCCGTACTCAAGCGACAACATCGCGGTGCGCATTCTACTCGACGGCCGTTGCCGATTGGGCTCGGCCGTGATCCCTGCACTCGAAGCGACGGGCGGCGCGAGCGCCGGAGCCTGAGTCCCGTACGAGGCACCGAAACCCCCGCCCGTCGCCGTGCCGCCCCAGCCCTGGCGCAGCCTCAGCGCGAGCCCCCGGGCGGTCTCCGGCCGCGGCTCACGGGCTCCGGGATGCCGGGCCGGGGTCCAGGCGTTGGAGCATGAAGCGCAGGAGCCGGCCGGTGGTTCCGAGCTCCGCAAACGGCAGGCGATCGAGGAGCCACGGCACGGACCGCAGGCGAGCGAAGGCCGGCGCGGCGTAGACGGCGGCGGCGCCGGCCTCGACCGGCCACGAATGCGCGAGACGAGACGGGCGATGGAGCAATGACCCGGCGCACACTCCCCATCGGCATGCAGACCTTCCGCAAGATTCGCGAGGAGGACTGCTACTACGTCGACAAGGCGGCCTGGATCCGGCGGCTGCTCGACGAGGGCAAGCACTACTTCCTGTCGCGCCCGCGGCGCTTCGGCAAGAGCCTGCTCCTCGACACCTGCAAGGAGCTGTTCGAGGGCAACGAGGCGCTGTTCGAGGGGCTTGCCATCCACGAGCACTGGGACTGGTCGGAGCGTCATCCGGTGGTGCGGCTGGACTTCGGCTCGGGCCACTTCCAGGGGCCGGGCGAGCTGCGCACGGAGGTGACGGACCGGCTGCGCGCCATGGAGGACGAAGCGGGGATCACCACGCACCCCGACTCGGTGTCGGGGCGCTTCGGGCACGTGCTCAAGTCGCTGCACTGTCCACCGAAACGGGGTAGCTCCATGGTGCACGATACGTCGCGCCAGACGGCGAACAGCATTCGGCTCGAGGAGCTGCTCGCGGCCAACGACTTCGCGGGGCTGAAGACGCTGTTCCAGGCGTTCTACGCGAGCATTCCCTACGAGTGGTACACCAACAACGACATCGCGCGCTTCGAGGGCTACTGTGCGAGCGTGTTCTACTCGTACTTCGCGGGGCTGGGGCTCGACATCACGGTCGAGGACAGCACCAGCCACGGGCGCCTCGACATGGCGGTGGTGTTCAACGAGAACGTGTACCTGTTCGAGCTCAAGGTGGTGGAGATGGCACCGCAAGGGGCGGCGATGGCGCAGTTGAAGGAACGGCGCTACGCGGACAAGTACCGCCACCTGGGCCACCCGATCCACCTGGTCGCGGTGGAGTTCAGCCGCGACTCCCGCAACGTGGTGGCGTTCGAGGTCGAGCCGGGCTGAGCCGGGACGGGCCGGGACGCGGCACGAAGCGCGCGCGATGTCTCGGCCGGTCCGTCGACGTCGTCATCCACCCGCCGCCGCCCGCGAGCCCCTCACCAGCGGATGGTGCCGCCCTCGACCTCCACGCCGTGCTCGCCCACGTTCTCCGGGCTCTCCTCGACCGGCTCGCTGAACGCCACCCGGACCTTCACCCGCTTCTCCCCGTCGTGGCGCTCCGGCGGCGACACGAACCGCCCCCGTAGCGCCCTCTCCGCGGACGATGCCTCCCGCAGCCGCAAGATGACGTAGCTCTGCCTCGACCAGTCGAGGCCGGCGGTGGGCCAAGTGAAACTCCGGCCGCCCTGGATGGCCGCCTCGCTGAGCTTGTACGGGGCGCCGCCGACATGCAGGACCAGATTGTCCCGGTCGGCGGCAGTAGGGCGGGTGCTGCTGTCGAAAGTGAAGTTGAGAGCCCCGGGGGTGGGCGTCGTTTGTGAACCGACAGTAATCGCACTAATCGTATACGAGCTCGGCCCGACATCGAAATCGTTGTCGGAAAGGGCCCCGAAGCCCGACAACGTGTTGTATCCAAAATAGTCGCTTCCGCGCCCCACCGGGACGACGCCGCACCACAGGTCGCCCGGGCTCGGCGTGCAGGTCGGCTCCTCGTCGTCGGCCTCGACCGCGACCACGTCGGGAAGAACCAGGTGGTGATAGTTCGGGTCCCGACTGAACGCGCGGTTCGCGAAGACCCGCGCGCCGTTCTCCGAATCGCCGTCCTGCGCCGCCCGTTCTCCGAGAGGCCCGCGAATGTCCGAGTGCATCGACGATACGCCGGCAGAGCTCGACCGAGCCGGACCCTGCACCGGAGATCGCCGGCAAGGTCCCCCGGTCCGATCAGGTCACCGAACACGACGACCGGCATGACGCGATCGACCTTCGCACTCTCGACACCGGCGCAGAGGGCGCCGGCAAGAAAGACATGGCCGGGGATACCTCGGCACCCGCCCCGCCGGTTACGGCGGGAAGGCTCCGGCCGATGGATGGTGGTCGACGACGATTCAACTGACAATATGGAATTATTTATTGGCCGGAATAATGTTATTCTTACAGCGAGTTACTAATCATTTACCATGCCATGCCGAAAACTGGCGGCGCCTGCGTCGACCATGTCGCAAGCGCGATTGGAAGAGAGGATACGGGCTTGCGGCCTTCGGCCGGCGGGGACTCGTGACTCCGTACGCGGGCCTCGCGCTGTCGGAAGCCGGAGACCGGACCTGGCGCACGGGCGCGCGCTGGACGCTCGGCCCGACCCTCGCCATGAGCCTCGGCGGTACGCGGCGCGAGCCGGCGAACGACGATGCCCCCGAGCACGGGGTGCAGTTCCGGTTCACGCTCCGGTGGTAGGCCACGGCCGGCCCGGTGCGGGGGCGGGGGGGTGGCGCTTCCTCAGGCGCAACCCCGAATTCGCCGCCGAACGCGCGAGAAGTGCGGGCTCGCGCGGGAGACCGCGTCCGCGTGCGCCATGCGTTGCTGCGACGTCCTGCGGAACCCCGCCGTCAGCATCCAGGCGACATCGGTCCGACTCGCGCCCGGCACGATCGCCGTCGTCTTCGGAGGTGAACGCGGCCTCGCCCGGGCGGTCGAGGCCGGCCCCCGCCCTGAGATAGAAATCGCCGGCGACCGCGGAGCCGATCCATGTCCCGGCTGCGATCAACGCCACCGCCAGCCGAAACCACTTCAATCCGGCGGTTCCGGTGGCGCCCTGTCCTGCGTGTTCGCTCGGCCCGCGGGTCCCGGTCACCCGTCCTGCCTGGCGGCCTTCGCCTCCCGGCCTTCGTTGACCGCCGCCCTGAGCGCCTTGCCCGCCTTGAACGACGGCGCTTTCGACGCCGGGATCGCGATCCTCTCCCCGGTCCGCGGATTGCGTCCGGTGCGCGCGCTCCGGCTTCGCGTCCCGAAGGCGCCGAACCCGGCGATGCGCACCGCCTCTTCCCTGGCCAGCGCCTCGGTTATCGCCTCGACCACGGCGTTGACCGCACCCTCGGCGGCGGACTTGCTCAGCCCCATCCGGTCCGCCACACGCTCGGCCATCTCCGACTTCTTCATTGCTGTCCTCCCCGCAACCGTGACCGCTGACAAGCCGACCGCTGCCGCCGCCAATCGATGAGTCCCATGCCCGCGCTACACGCCCCGCCGCCGGTCGGACACGGCGTTGCCGTCTCCGTCATCGCCCGGCAACCCGGATCCGATACCCGCGCCGGGTCCATTTGCCCCGTGATCGCCCGAATTTCAGCAGCATCCATGCCGCGCCGCTAACGGGGCGAATCATATCCAGATTTCAAGGCTTTGCAAATGAGTATGTTTTCTGCGTTATAACAAATCATATTTCATCAATGACTTCGGCCGGCCCCAACTTCGCACGTCGCCCCGCGGCCGCACTTGTTCCTTCCTGATTACGTACAAGACTCAGGTGGGGACCACCGCATTCCCGGGATCGCGGGCATCCTTGCCCGCGTGGACCACGGCGCGCCTTCGGCGACAAGCCGGGAGTGAGAACTCCGGGGTTGCCACCAACACCGACGCCGGACCGGGAGCCCGGCGCCTCCGCGACATTCCATTGACGCTTCCGGACCCCGCGCTCGCAGCGCCACCGGAACCCCCGCCCGAGTGCTTCGCCGCCGCCCGCCGACGTCACCAACGGATGGCGCCGCGCAGCATCAGCCCGTGCCCGGCGTCGGCATTGGCCGCCTCGCGCCGGGTGGCGTCGAGGCCGAACTCGAAGCCGGGATCGCCCGGCCGCGCCGAGGTCAGGCGCCAGCCGAGGCGGTAGTCGCGGCTCGTGTCCGAGAGGCCGACGCCGAAGTTCGGCGTGCCGGTGAAGCCACCGCCGAACAGGGCGATGCCGTAGCCAAGCTCGGCCTCCAGACGGCCCGCGCTCGCGGCGCCGCCGTTGTCGCCTGCCCCGGCCCCCGAGCCGGGGTCCGCGGCGAGGCCGGCGAGCGTCTCGCGGGCGAGGAGAGCGTCCATGCCGCCCGTCGGCGAGCCGCCCCAGCCCTGGCGCAGCCTCAGCGCGAACCCCCGGTCCGTCGAAGGCCGCGGGTCCCAGGTGAAGGAGGCGCTCGCGCCCCATTCGCGGAAGTCGGCGTCACCGGGTCCGACTCGGCCGCGGTGCTGTCGGCGCTCGGCGCTCGGCGCTCGGCGCTCGGCGCTCGGCGCTCGGCGCTCGGCGCTCGGCGCTCGGCGCTCGGCGCTCGGCGCTCGGCGCTCGGCGCTCGGCGCTCGGCGCTCGGCGCTCGGCGCTCGGCGCTCGGCGCTCGGCGCTCGGCGCTCTCAATTAAGGTCAAGGTTGAACCGACAGCTTCCAACCACTTCGCACAAATCAAGTCCATCGCCGTACCGCCCCTGTTCGCGCCCGGTGACTTCAGCGGTGTCCATGGCAGCACCGCCTGACGGGGGCGGAGTGTAAAGAACTTTCAAGAGATTGCAAGTATGCTATTTTTTTACCTTATCAAAAACATATTTTTCTCACGACGCCCGCCCAGATTCCGCTGAAAAACTCCCTCGATGCACGTATACAAGGGCGAACCGGCACTGTGGCGGCACTGTCTCGGGAGGCGTTCAGAAAACATATATTTGTGCAATTACGAATAATTTATTTATCTGGTCCGGACCCCACCCTCCTATTCGAGATCCATAATGAACCAACGATGCACGAGATAGGGCTGTGGTTCACCACTGCGGCGAGCGATGCCCTTTTCGCAACGATGCCCCGCCACGCACACGGCCCGGCGGGGCAGGTGGCGCTCTCAGCGATAGCAAGCCGCCGTTTCCAGGGGCGCACGGGACGCGCCCTCCTCGGTGGTGCCGCCGGTGTCGTATTCGTCACCGTTCAACATGGGGTGCAGTATCGCGGAAGCTGGTAGCGCCCCGCCCCTCCGCCACGGCGGTGGTCTCGCCGGCGCATCGCGACGCGCTACGAGAAGCTCGCCGCCAACTGACTCGCCATGATAAAGCTCGCCGCAATCCGCTTCTGGTTGCGGGCTAATGAGTCCACGACCTAGTCTCCGTCGAGCAACGCCACCACGCGGATGTGTGCGCCATCGGAATTCAGGATCCTGAGCGGCAGCGCGACCACGAATGCACGCGGCCTGGGCACACTGCCGAGATTGCAAAGGTACTCGATCATGATCACCCCGTTGCGCAGAAGCGTATCGTGCGTAACGAAGTCCTCCATTGGTGCCGACTCGCCGTGCATCATGCCCCGGATCGGGTAGTCTTGCGGAAAGTCGTAGCCGATCGTGCTGATCTCTTTCCCAAGCAGCCAGTCGCAGGCGGGGCGCGTCATGTAGGGGGACTCGGTCCAGAACGCCGGCGTCGCCAGTGATTCCTGCTCGTCCCATGCCGTTTTCAGGAAGACGATGTCGTCCTTCCGAATGTGTTGGCCTGCCTTCTCCAGATGCTCAACGGTAATCGCCGTTTTCGGCGCGATCGGCGTGAGATCGACGATTGCGGCATCACCCACCAACCGATCTAGCGGGATGTCTTCGGTCGTGATGCCGTCCGGAATGACATGGAGGGGAGCATCCAGATGGGTGAAGCTGTGAACCGGTGCGGCCATCCAGGTGTTCTGAAAGAGATCACCGGTTGCGAAGGCCTTGACCAGCTTGTGATCGATGCGCCAGCGCTGATCGAAATGCTCGGTTATAGGAGCGGTCAAATCCACGATCTTACGCATCAATTTTGGTCTCCCGAAATTCAGATCAGGTTCAGCCGATATTCCCCAGTTGACCGTCGTTCTCGGCGCTCAATGTAGCCATTCGGGCTCTCGATGGCAATTCCGAGACCGATGAGCGTGGGCAGGGCACTCCGCCGGCCGTCCGGACCGTCGCCGGCGGCGGGGAGCAGCACCAGCAGCAAGGCCTGGCGGGGCATGATCGGGGTCGGCTCCAAGGTACGCCAACGCACCTTGCTCAATCTGGGACGACACTCCCACCGTTCGCCGCACCCGAATCCGTGAAACCCCTGCCGCCTCTCGGAGGCCATGGCGGCAGCGGCCGGCTTGAGAGGACGGACGTCGCCGGACGATCTGGTGGCACGGTACGCGGACGGAGCCAGATTCGATCCGCTGACCGAAACAGAGCGCTCGAGACTCGCGCAGCGCTACGTGACGGACCTTCAGTCTCCGGAGAGCGCCGGGTACGGGACCGCATCCTGATCCGGTTGGCGATGCCGGCTGTCAACGATCACGCGCATCGCGGCGATACGCTCGTCTCGGACGTGCCCGTCGGGATGAATGGGGACGACGCGTCGCGGGTATTTCCAGCCGGTGTTCAGCGCGCGAAAGTGAAAGAAGAACAGCGTGGGTTCGTCGCTTCCATTGGCGTCGCCTGGGCCTAGCCCAACTTTAACTTGCCCCCCGACACGAGTCTTACAATTCATATAGTTACGGTGTTCGGAGCGGGCGTGTGGCACTACATTTGCACGCCGATGGTGATTTCACACGATGGTCTTGCGGGTCGCTCCGGGGGCGGGGTCGATGCCCAGGGCGTCGTAGATGGCGTGCTGGGGCGGTTCGGCGCGGGTGGCTTTACGTACATGCAAGGTGCGCCCATCGGCGCGTCGGAAGGTGGCGGTGATGCGCTGTTGTCCTTCGAGGATCCGTCGAATGGTGTTCCAGCTCGCGTGCTCGCCGGCTTCGCGCAGACGTCGTCGGATGAGCTGTACGAGCTGGTAGGCGATGACGCAGATGAACAGATGTCCTTCGGCGCGGATGGGCTTGTGGTGGAAGATGGGTCGCAGTCCGAGTTCCGATTTCAGGGAGCGGAAGACGGCCTCGAGGTCGGTGAGGGTGACATAGGTGCGCCACAGGGTTTCCTCGTCCCAATCGGTTTGATTGCTGCGCAGGCAATACACCCCCGGATGGGTCATCATCGAGCCTTCGACCGGGCGGCGGGTGAAGCGCACCGCGGTGGCGCGCTCGGCGCTGGGGCCGGACAGCCCCAGCTCCGGGAGCCCGGTGCGAAGTGCGAGCTGGTCCATCGCCCACAACCCGACGTGCTCCACGCCGACCGAGCGCGGTCGCACGAGTTCGAGCGAATCGACGTCCACGCGTTGGATATCGGGTCCATCGTCGGGGGCGTCGGCGCGCGCGAGCAGTTGGGCGGCGATACGCTGGGCGTGGGTTTCCAGCCCCGGGGGGCCATCGGGGTCGAGTTGGAGCTGGCCGGCAAGGAGCCGGGGGGGACCGCCCCCGCCGTCGGCCACCGCATCCGCACACTCGACAACCGCCGGATGCCGGCACGGCCGGGCTGGATGGGCGGGCACCCGGCGTTGCAGGAGCGCGGGATCGCTACCGGCACGCCCGCGGGTTCCGGAGGTCGGCCTCCAGGTGCGCGAGCGTGGCGCCGCCTGCCGGGTCCTGGCGGCATGGCCGCTGCCGGTCGCCGCAACGGGTGTGCCGGCCGCGCGATCGGGCCGGAGCCTCAAGGCCCGCATCGCCGGCGGCGCGCCGGCCCGGCACCGGGATGGTGGACGACTGCCCGGGAAGCCCGATAGTGTGCGGCCCGCGCCCGGACGGCCCGGCCGCCGACCTCGACCGGAAGCGGGAAGGTTCGGAGCCGGTGCGCGGTTGCCGGCTCGTCGGCGCGGGGACCACAGGGGAGGACAGGACCGTGACGACAGCGCTTGCGACCGATGCCCCGCGAGTGCGATGACCGGCCGGGGGGCCCGGAGCCGGCCTCCGGGACCCTCGACCTTGTCCCGGGCAAGGGCTCTCAGCCCGGGCCGACCGCCGACGGCGGGGGCGGCTCCGGCCCGGCCGGGTGAACGACCGCGACCCCATGCTGCCGAAACCTTCCCTTTGCCTGAACATCCCCAAGACCGGCTCGTCCTGGATGCGCCATTTCTTCGACGCCGCGGACTGGCTCGAGCTGAGGCGCCGGTGCGGCCTCGGCCACCGCGCGCCTCCCCTTCGCGCGAGCCTGGAATTCGTGAGGATGGCCAAGCGCTACGGCCCGGAATGGGGCAGCCTCAATTGCCGGGCCCGGGACCATCACGCCGGCTACGGCTCCCTGCCCGAGAGCATCCGGCGCCATCCCAAGCTCTGCTCCCTCAGGGACCTCGCGTCCTGGTACTGCTCCGCCTTCCTGTTCTACACGCACGCCATGAAGAACACGCTCCTCCACCGCGCCATACGGCTGCTCGTGGACGGTGAGGAGTGCGTGCGCAACGAGAACACGCGAACGCTCCTGATGCGGCACCGGACCGAGTTCCGCGAGAGGCTCGAAGGCGAAGCGGTCCGCCCGAACGCCACCGAGGAGCTGTCGGTGGAGTTCTTCCTGTGGTTTCAGCGCACCATCCGGACCGAGGCCGTGATGAACCGATGGGCCGGGATGGCGCCGCCCCGCCATCCGCTGGGATTCCTGACGTTGCGCACGATCACCATCCTGTTCGAAGACCCCAGGCGGGTATTCTCCATGGAGGCCGACGAGTTCCACGGATATTTCGACAGCGGCCGATATCTTCGCGATATCCGCTGCGAGTTCGTTCTCGACTTCGACAGGCTGTCGGATCAGTTGTGCGCGGTGATGATCGACGCGCTCGGCTATACCGCGGAAATCGTCCACGTCCTGCGGGAGAACACCGGGAGGAAGAACGCCTCCGCCCAAGAAAGGAAACCCGGCGTCATGCGCGACCTCGGCCGAAGCGCACTGTTCGCGCGGGTCCTCGAGGAGGAGGCCGTCTACGAGAGGTATCTCCTGCCGCTGGCCGGCGCAACGCGGGATAGCCACGCGGAGCGAGGCCGGTGACGTTGAGCGGTTTGCCCCCATCCCGCACAGGGCCGGGACGGCCCGATCTTCCGGAGATCGTCCTGCACCTGGGCGCCCAGAGGACCGGCTCGACCCGCCTCCAGTCCATTCTCGACGCGAATCGGGATGCGCTGGCGACGAACGCAACGGTGGCACTGACGCCGCCGCGCCGCGGCAAGCGGGTCTCCCCCACCATTCGCGACGTTCTCGCGCTTGTGCCGACCAGGCGTTCCTGGCCGGTCCGGCGCTACCTGAAGCTGCGCAAGGCGCGCGCCATGTTCCGGGATCTGGTTGCGGACGGACCGCCGGGGCCGCCGCCGCGCAGGATTGTCGTGTCGGACGAGACCATGCTCGGCCCCTGTTTCCGGACCGACGGCTTCGGGCTCTACCCGTGCGCGTATCCGAGCCTTGTCGCCCTGCGCAGGCTCCTGGGCCGTCCTCCCTCCGCGGTGCATTTGACGCTTCGGGCCTACGATACGTTCCTGGTCTCCGTGTACGCCATGGCGGCCGTCTACCGGCGCGACGTGCCGCCCTTCGACGACATCCGGGAGAGATTCCTCGCCGTCCGCCGGGGGTGGCCGGCCGTCGTCGACGACGTGGCCCGCGCGTTTCCCCGGACGGCGGTGAAGCTGACCCGGGTCGAGCGCGACACGATGGAGAACCGCGTACGGGGTCTCGTGGGACCGGAGGTCCTGGAGAGGTTCCGGCTCGATGGCGACCAACGGCCGAATGCGGCGCCGACCGTCGAGGCGATTGCGGCGGCGGCCGGCTCGAGAGGACGGACGTCGCCGGACGATCTGGTCGCACGGCACGCGGACGGAGCCAGGTTCGATCCGCTGACCGAAGAAGAACGCTCGAGACTTGCGGAACGCTACGCGACGGACCTGGAGTCCCTGGAGAGCGCCGGCTACGGGACCGCATCCTGATGCGCTCGGCGTGCGCGGGGCGGGCCATCCCGTTGCCGTCGCGGCCTCGCGGTCCTGAGTGTCCGTACGCATTGAGGAACCTCCGCAATGCGCGACTCGCCCGGCAGGCTCAGGGCTTGTTCGGGATCTACGGCGCCCCGGTATGCGGCAACTGCCTGGCCGGCCTCCGAGCTTGCGCCGCGTACGCGCTGCCGGGCTGCGCGGCGTAGCGGCCAGCCGGGACCAGGTGCCGTGACACGTCACGACGATCGGCGAATCAGCGCGGCCAGCATGCCGGTGGCGAGCCCCCAGTACCTGAACCTCCGGCACATGCCGATCGGGTCCAGCCGGAAGGCGGTCGCCACCGAGGCAAGTGCGGCGCGACGGCTGCCGTACGGCAGCTCGTACCGGGCCAGCCAGAGATGCACCCTGGCATGGGCGGCCGGCCGTTCGCTCAGCTCGCGCGCGAATCGGGCGAGATGCGCTCGAACCATGCCGGCACGGGCGGCCAGGTTCTCCGGGGTCCGGTCGGTCATTTGCCCGCGGGCATGCCGGTACTTCAGCAGCGCGACCTGCGGCACGAAGTCCACGTGCCAGCCCCGGGCGCAGATCCGGCTCATGAAGTCCACGTCCTTTGCCCGATGGAGTCCCTCATCGAACCCCCCGACCGAGCGGGCGGTCGACCTGCGCACCAGCCACGAAGACGGTGATGCCGGTACGTGCAGGGCCAGCACGTGCTCGAAGATGTCTCCGCGCAGGGTCAGTCGCGTGGTCCCGATCCGCCGGCGGCTCGCCTCCTCCAGCTCGTCGCGCCAGCAGTACACGAGCCCGACCGCGGGCGGGGCCGCGTCGAGCAGCGCCACCTGGGCCGCCAGCTTGCCCGGCAGCCACTCGTCGTCGTCGTCCAGGAAGGCGACGTACTCGCCGCGGGCGTGCTCGATCCCGGTGTTCAACGCCTTCGACTGACCCATGTTGCGTTCGTGGCGAAACGACCGGATGCGGCGGTCGGCGAACCGGGCGATCACCGCCGGCGTCTCGTCCGTGGAATGGTCGTCGACGACGAGGAGCTCGAAGTCCGTCCAGGTCTGGGCGAGAACGCTGCCGACGGCACGCGGAAGCAGTACGGCGCGGTTGCGGGTCGGAATGACGACGCTGACCCGGGGGGGGCCGCTGCCCGCCCGGTCAGGCATCGTCCCGACTCGCGTCAAGGCCCGTCCGGGGGCGGCGCATGACCATTTCACGCTGTAGGTCGGGTTAGCCGAAGGCGTAACCCGACATCCAACCCGCGCTTCGGGCGATTCTTCATGTCGGATTACGCTACGCTAATCCGACCTACGGACTGGCGACGGCGCGCGGAAGCAATCCGGCCCGGTTGTGGGTCGGAATGACGACGCTGACCCGGGGGGGCCGCTGCCCGCCCGGTCAGGCATCGTCCCGCCCCGTGCCGGGCCCGTGCGGGGGCGGCGCATCCTCGATGCCGGCGAGGGCCGGGCGCCAACCCCGATGCACGGACTCGACCTCGACCAGAAACTCGGCGTCCTCCGCCTCCCAGGTATGCCGGTCGCCGTGGCGGACCATCAGGTAGCCGGTATCGTGGGTGCGGTAGACGCCGCCGCCCGCGCGCAGCACGTCCTCGACCAGCGCCGCGTCGACGTGGCGCGGGACCCGGCGCCAGCCGCCCGCGCGCTCCAGGTCGGCGCGCCCGATCAGCATCGCGCCGCCGGTGATCGAGGCCGACCAGGTCTCGCTCCGCACCCGGCGGCGGCGCACGGTGCGGTCGCCGCGGGCGAGGTACACGGTGGCGGGGAACTTCCCCACCAGCGCCGCGCCGGAATATTCGCGGGCGAGCGCGAGGTCCCAGAGGTGCTCCGCGCCGTAGAGGTCGTCGTCGTCCATCTTGGCGAGCAGGGCGCCGCTCGCCGCGTCCGCCGCCGCGTTCAGCACCGAGCCGAGGGGCCGGCTCGCGTCGAGGCGCAACACCTCCACCGGATGCGGGAAGCAGGCGATGGCGCGTTCCACCGCCTCCGGTGCAAATCCGGGCCCGTGCAGCGCCAGCACCAGCTCCAGGCGCGGGTAGCGCTGGCGGGCGACATTGGCGAGCGCCGCCGCCAGATGCCCCGGGCGGCGGGTCGCGAGCAGCACCGAGATGCGCGCGGGCTCGGGCGGGTCGGGGAGTGCCGCCGCGCACACCTGCCGGGCTCGGGCGCGCAGCGAATGGGCGCGCAACGCCGCCCGCCGTGTGGCGATGCTGAGCGCCTCGCGCGCCGCGGCGCCGGCGCCGCGGAGCTCTTCCGTCATGAGCCCGTGGAGCTCGGCCCCGAGCAGCGCCGGGAGCGCCGGGCCGCGGTCGGCGAGGTGCACCGGCACCCCGCGGGCGGCCACCCGCGCCAGCGTGCCGGCGCGCTCGGCGGCGCCCGCGTGGAACGCCGCCACGTCCTCGAGGTGGTGGCAGTGCCGGAGCGCGTCCCGGTCCTCGGCCCTCACCACGCGGTGGGCCCGCACCCCGGGCGGGAGCAGGCGCGGCGGCCCGAGCGCCGCGACGCGAGGCTCGACCTCGCGCACCCAGCCGATCGGGTTGTCGAGCGCCGGGTCGAAGGCCGGCACCGCGAGCGCGGGCGCCTCGCAGAGGATGACGGCCGGCGCCTCGATGCCCGCCGTCGCGATGCCCGGCGCCGCGATCCCCGCCGCCGCGATGCTCGCCGCCGCGATCCCCGCGGCCTGCGCCGGCGTGTCGGCGAGCACCACGTCGACATGCCTGCCGTCGAGCTCGCGGGCGACCCGCGACGACGCCGCGAACACCGCCCGGGCGCGGGCGCCGAGCACCGCGATCTCCGCCCCGAGCGGCGGATCGGCCTGCGCCCCCGTTCGGGTCGCCCCCGCTCGGGTCGCCCCCGCGGCCGGGGCCGCCGCTCCGCCCCCGCCCTGGTACAACCACCAGCGAAGCCCCGCGGCGAGCCACCGCGCGAACCGCCAGCCGGTGCGAAGCCCCCGCACGTGCCGCGCCTCCGCCCACACCCGCGCCGCCACGGCGCGGACCCCCCGGGGGCTCCGCGCCCCCCCAGCGCGCCGGGCGACCGGGAGGGCGCGGCCGAGCGCGAGGCGCGCGGCCGGGATCCTGCGCGCCTCGCCGTAGTCGGCGGCGCTCCCGCCCGCGCGCCGGGCGCGGTGCAGCGCCCACGCGCGCGCGACCGATACTTGCGCGCCGTCGCCGAGGACGGCGGTCGCGGTCGCGGCGTCCCCGAGCGCCGAACGCAGACCGCGCACCAGCCCGGGGACCGGCCCGGCGCCCGCGGGAAGGGCGATGTGGAAGGGGGAGACCGGGAAGGCGTCGAGGGCGGCGCCCGCGGCCGAGACGCACACCCGGGGGTCCGGCGGTGACGGTGCCCGCGGGTGCGACGCAAGGCTCGCCAAGACGCGCACCCGCGGGTCCGGCCCCAGCGCCTCCTCCAGCGCGCACCGAGCGTCCGGGTCTCCCGGCGCCTCGATGCAGACCGCGAGGTCGCCTTCCGGATCCGCGAGCAGCGCCTCGGCCGACTCGACCAGCCGCCCGGCAGGCGCATCGCCGGCCTCGATGGCGACGACGTGCCGCGGCACCGTGTAGCGGCGCCCGGGCGCCGCGCGGCGAAAGCCGGGGTCCGCTACGAGGTGCGCGAGCTTCGCGCCCTGAAGCGCCTGGTCCCGTTCCTTCCCGGCCCGGCCCTCGGCCCAGCGCCCCTGGTGCCAGCCGAAGGCGTCGCGCGCCGGCACCAGCAGCCCGCCCCGCATCTGCACCCGGTAGCCGAACTCGGTATCCTCGCCGCCGTAGCGGGCGAAGGACTCGTCGAAGCCTCCCGCCTCCTCGAAGAACGCCCTGGAGATCCCGAGATTGTGGCCGGTCACGGCCCGGAACAGGTCGTCGTGCCGCGAGGTGAGGTCCCCGGTCCGCGCCATGTGCCGCTCCAGCCAGGGCGCGTCGCACGGCCGACGGGCGAACAGTTCCCTGAGCGACGCGGGCCGGTCGCGGACCGCCGCGGCGTCGATATCCCCGATCGACACACTGGCGCAGAAGCCGAGCGTCAGCGCATCCGAGACCGCGTGGTGCCAGCGGGCGTGGGCCGCGAGCAGCCCGGCTTCGGCGATCACGTCGCCGTCGAGAAACACGAGGATGTCGTGCAATGCCGCGCGCGCCCCGGCGTTCCTGGCCCGCGCAAGCCCGAACCCGCGCCGCTCCTGCCGCACCGTGCGCACGCGCAGCGCGGTCGAGGCGGGGACGCGGAGCGGAGGGAAGGAGCCGTCGTCGACCACGACCACCTCGAACAGCGCGCGCGGATAGTCCTGGCCCTGGAGGCCCGCGAGGGTGAGCGCCAGCGCCCCCGGCGCCTCGAAGCAGGGCACGACGACGCTCACCGGGAGGGCGGGCCTGAACGCCACCGGCGCCGG
This sequence comes from Gammaproteobacteria bacterium, assembly GCA_965223775.1. GTDB lineage: Bacteria > Pseudomonadota > Gammaproteobacteria > HK1 > HK1 > JAJDXW01. Next base: position 3,243,733 of record OZ245021.1, read on the forward strand.
CGGCGCGACCCGGCGCCAGTCGTTGCCGCGCACCGCGGCCGGACCCGGCCGGGCGGCGGATGCGGCCTCACGGACCGGTTTCGGCGTCACGGACACGGGAGGCTTCCCGCCATGCGCCTGAGCGCCGGCGCCGCACCGTCCGGCCGCGGCGGGCGGCGCGCCCGGTCGATGGACGCAGCGCCCTGTACACGCAGGCCGCGCACAGCTCGAGGTCGAGCCACGGACTCATCCGCGCGATGTAGAGGTTGTCGTAGCGGAGCTTGTGCCGCGCGCGGACGGGGTAGCCACCCCGCCACTGGGCGAGCCCCGCGATCCCCGGGCGCACCCGCAGCCGGCTCTCGAAGCCCGGCACCGTCCGTCCGATCCGCGCGGCCAGCGCCGGACGCTCGGGTCGCGGCCCGACCAGGCTCATCTCACCCCTCAGCACGTGGACGACCTGCGGCAGCTCGTCGAGATGGTACCGGCGCAGCACCCGCCCGACCGCGGTGTTGCGCGTGTCCCGCCTCGCCGCCCACACCGGTCCGGTGCGCTCCTCGGCGTCCTCGACCATGGTGCGGAACTTGAGCATCCGGAACACCCGCCCGTCCCGTCCCAGCCGCGCCTGGCGGTAGAGCACGGGACCGCCGCCCTCGATGCGGATCGCCAGCGCGATCGCGCCCCCGAGCGCCAGCCACAGCGGCCCCAGCAGCACCAGCGCCAGCGCCACCAGCGCGACATCGAACGGACGCTTGTAGCGTTCGCGGTCCGTCACCGGTCCCTCCCCGGCGTTCGGCCCGGCATTGGGCCCGGCGGCGCCAGCGCCACCAGCGCGACATCGAACGGACGCTTGTAGCGTTCGCGGCCCGTGACCGGCCTCTCCCGGCCGCTCCCGTCCGGCGTTCGGCCCGGCGGCGCCATGCCCGGTCCGCCGGGCGCCGCGGCGACCCGGTCGCGGGACGGGAGCGGCCGGCCGGATCGGCGGACGGCTTCCCCGTCGCACGTGCATGGGTTCGCTGCCTGCGTCCGCTTCACCGCGCCGGCTCCCCTGCGCCCTCCAGGCCGTTCTCGCCCGCCGCCGGCGCGGGCGCCGGCCACTCGACCGAAGCGCTGCACTGGCCGGGATACCGGCAGGCCTTGACGCGGTAGCGCCACTCACCGGGCGCCCGACCCGCGGGCAGGACGAACGAGGCCCGCGCCGGGTCGTAGACGTGGAGGACGAAGCGCCAGGCGCCGTCACCGCGGGACTCCCCCACGGCGAGGTATCCCACGCCTTCGGGCCACCGCCAGCGCAGCTCCTGACGGCCGCCGTCGAGCCTTCTCGATGCGAGGCCGTCCGGCGGGCGCAGCGCGACCGGAAACACCGCGCGGTTGGGAGCGAGCGCCCGCGCGCGTTCCAGGTAGCGCTCGGCCGGTGCCGCGTATTGCGGATCGGTCGCGGCGGCGGCGTGGTACATGCGCGCCAGGCTCTGCTGGATGCGCCAGCTCCGCGGCTCCGTGCGCACCACCTCCGCCGCCTCGCGCGAGGCCCAGTCGAGCAGGTCGCGGGCGCGCGGGCCGTTCTCGGCCCGGAGCCGCGGCCAGTGATGGCCGAGCGCGTTGAACAGCACCCAGCGCCAGGTGTTGGCGAGCGGCCGGAAGCCCTCGATGCCGCCCGCCATGGCGCTCCAGGACCCGTGCCTCGCCGGCAGGTGCCGTACGTCCGCGGCAGCGTGAATCCACTGGTGCACCGTCAGCCCGCCGAGCGCGAGCGCGACCGCCGCCGCCCCGAGCGCGATCCGCACGGGCCGTCCCCCGAACAGCGCCGCGCACCGCGCCGCCAGCCGCGCGGGCAGCCGGGGACGATGCGACTCGGCAAAGGCCCTTGTGTCAGCCCTTGCCTCCAGCCCCGCGGCGAAGCCGAGCAGCACGATGGTCTGCAGCGAGCCCGCGGGCGTATCGAACAGGAACTGGCTCTGCGCCAGCGTGCCCGCCAGCGCCCCGCCGGCGCCCAGCGCGAGCGCCCGATCCCCGGCCTCCATCCCCCGCGCGGCCCGCCACACGGCCAGCAGCGCCAGCGCCCACAGCGCGAGATACGCCGCGATACCCGCCGCCCCCGTGGTCGCGGCGACCTCGACCAGCTCGCCGTGGGCCTGGTCGTGCGGCTGCGTGACGGCGCCGTAGCCCGAGGCGAAGCGGCCGAAGGCCGCCACGAAGTTCTCCGGCCCCCACCCCAGCACCGGGCGCGCGGCGAATCCCTCGAGACCCGCCTCCCAGGCGGCGAGCCGGCTCTGAACGCCGGGACCCCTCGGGCAGCACCGCCCGCGCGTCGCAGCGCGCGATGATCGGATGGCGGGCCGCGCGCAGCGCGACGTTCAGTCCGCGGGCGATCGCGCGCCCGGGGTTGGGAACCAACCGCACTCGGGGAAAGCGCCGCCGCACGAGCGCGCCCGTCGCGGCGCGCTGCGAGCCGTCCGCGACGATCACCTCGAACCCGCCGGCGTAGTCCTGGGCCAGCACCGATTCGAGCGCCCGCGCCAGCGTCGCCTCGGCATCGCGCGCGGGGACGATCACCGAGACCGGCGGCATCCGGCCCGCGCCGGATGCCACACGCGCCCCGGACTGCGCCGCTCGCGACCGGCATGCTGTTCCGGCCGGGCCGGGTTGCGCGCTGTGCCGGTATCCTGTACCAGCTCCAGCCGGCCGGCCCCGGAGCTCGCGAGACCGAGCCCGCTCATGCGCGACGATCCCGGGAATTTCACGAACACCATCATGAGCCCTGACGTACAGGACACGGCGCGGCGCCTCGGCCGCATCCTCGGGCTCGCCCGCCGCTGCGGCCTGCTGCCGGCCCGGGGACGCGGCGGCGCCGGGGCCGCCCTTCGCAACCGGACGCTCGACCGCCTCCTCGAGCGCCTGGCCCGCCGGCTTGGCGAATCTCCCACGCCCGAACACCGCGACGTGGCGGCGGCGCTGGCAGCCGCCATCGCGGCGCAGGACTACGTGACCGCAATGGTGCTGGTCGCGACGGCTGGATGCCGGACCGACCTGCGCGCCGAGAAGATGGTCTCGCGCCGCTTCCGCTTCCTCTGGCTCTGCAACCCCAAGGTCGCCTCGCGCAGCATCATCGCCGCGCTGCGGGCGGCGGACCCCGATGCCGAGCTGTTCCGCAACTGCACTCTCGACGAGGTGCTCGCGCGGCGTCCCGAGGCGCGCGGGTACTTCACCTTCGCCTTCATCCGCCATCCCCTCGACCGGACCCGTTCCTGCCATGCCGACAAGCACGCCCTGGCGCTGCGCGACCGCAGGGCGGCGCGCTGGTTCATCGAGCCCTGGCACGGGCTGGGTCTGGGCATGACCTTCGCCGAGTTCTGCCGCTGGCTCGACACGCCATGGGGATCCGACGCCTTCGCCGACCGGCACTGGCTCTCCCAGCACCGGCAGATCCGCACCGCCGGCGGCCGCCTGCCGGATTTCCTCGGACACTGGGAGCGCCTCGACGCCGACTGGCGCGCGGTGACCGCCCGGTTGGGGCTGCCCTTTCGCGAGCTGCCCCGGCTGAACACCGACCCGAGGGGCGCGCACGCCGCGGAACCGCCCGACACCGCCGCGGCCGCGCTGCTGAGACGGCGCTACGCCGAGGACTTCCGGATCGGCGGCTACGACGAGGCGTCCGACCACGGCCTCTGCAAGCGCTCGCCGGAGCCGCCGGCCCGCGCACCCGCCCGGCCCGGGGCCGCCGACGGCAGTGGCTGAGCCGCACCCGCCGCCCCTGACCGGACGGGCCGTGCATGCGCTGCGCTGGTCCGCGCTCACGGCCGTCGGCGAGGCGCTGCTCTCGCTCGCCATCCTCGCCATCCTTTCGCGCCTGCTCACGCCGCGCGACTTCGGGGTGGTCGCCATCGCACTGATCTTCGTCGGGGTGATCGACGTCGCCGGCAGGCTCGGCATCGGACCGGCGATCGTCCAGCGCGCCGGACTCACCGAGCGGCACGTCGCGACCGGCTTCGTCCTGTCGGCGGCCCTGGGCGCCGTGCTGAGCGCGGCGGTGTGGTTCGCATCCCCGGCGATCGCGCTGTTTTTCGACGACCCCGAGGCGCCTGCGATTCTCGGGGCGCTGTCAGCGGTCTTCGTCATCACCGGCCTCGGCGAGGTTTCCAGGCACCTGCTCCGCCGCCAGCTCCGCTTCGGGCAGCTCATGCTCGCGACGCTCCTGTCGCAGGCTGCCGGGTACGGCCCGGTCGCGATTACGCTCGCGCTCCACGGATTCGGCGCCTGGTCCCTGGTGGGCGGCCTTCTGGCGCGGCACGCGCTGTACACGGCGGCGGTCGTCGCCTGCCGGCCGCCGCCCCTGAGCCCGATCCTCGCCCGGCGCGAAGCCGCCGAGCTGCTCCGGTTCGGCACGGGGTTCTCGGTGTCCGCCCTGATGGCCGCGATCGCCGGCCGAGGCGCCCGCTTCGTCCTCGCAAACGGCCTCGGCACAGCACCCCTCGGCCTCTACACCCACGCATGGCGCGTGGCCGGGGCGCCGAACCGTCTCGGCAACGTGCTCCAGAAGGTGCTGTTTCCCGCGATGGCCGAACGCCAGGAACGACTCGACCGTGTCCGCCCGGTCTATCTCCACGGCATGGAAATCACCTCGCTCCTGGCCATTACAGCCAGCTAGCCCGGAAATCTCACCAGCTTTCGTCGCGAGGGCAGCGAGACGGCGCTGTGACAGGCCGCACGGACCGAAAGAGCGCGTACGCGCTGGCGAAGGCGTAGCCGACACTAGCGCGTTCGCGCTGTCGAAGCGGCTTGAGGGAGTACGGCCTGTCACAGCGCATGGATCGGCGTCCGCAGCAGAAAGCTGGTGAGATTTGCGGGCTAGTCCCGGGATCGCGGCTGCGGCAGCCGAATCGCGCGTCGCCGCAGGCACCGTCATTGCGGCGCACCGCCATCGCAACCCCGCCACCCGGGCTCGCGCAGCCAGCGCAGCGTCGTCGCGACGCTCGCATCGACACCGCCAAGACGCGGCGACCAGCCGAGCGCCTCCCGGATGCGCCCGGTATCCGCAACCAGCGCCGGCGGATCCCCCCGACGCGGCGGACCGGCGCGGCTCTCGATCTGCGCCCCGGCCTGGGCCGCAACCGCGGCGAGCACCTCGCGAACCGAAGTCCCCCGCCCGCTGCCGCAGTTGAGCACACGGCTCGGCCCGCCCCGCTCGAGACTGCGCAACGCCGCGACATGGGCCTCGGCCACATCCGTCACATGAACGTAATCCCTCACGCAGGTCCCGTCGGGCGTGGCGAATCCGGTGCCGAAGACCGTGACGCCGGCGCGCAACCCGGCGGCCGCTTCGCACGCGGCATCCACCAGGCGCGGACTGCCCCTGCGCGGCGGGCCCGCGCGCAGCGCCGGATTGGCGCCGGCGACATTGAAAAGACGCAACGCCACGTACCGGAAACCATGCCCGTTCGCCGCGTCGCGCAATGCGCCTTCCGCCGCTGCCTTGGAAACGCCGTAGGGCGTGAACGGCGCGAGCGGCGCATCCTCCTCCACCGGCACTGCCCGCGGCACCCCGTACACCGCCGCCGTCGACGAAAGCACCACGTTCCGCACGCCGCAATCGACCGCCGCAGCAACCAGTTCCGCCGTCGCCACGCCGTTGACGCGATGATGTTCCTCCGGCTCCGAAAGAGACTGCGCAACCCCCACGCGCGCGGCCAGATGCACGACCGCGCCGATCGCGTGTTCCTTCAGGGTCGATCGCAGCACGCGCCCATCGCCGATATCGGCCCGAACGAGGGGGACGTCGCCCGGCACGGAGTCGCGCCGGCCGCTGGAGAGATCGTCGATGACCGTCACCCGGTAGCCGGCCTCGCGAAGGGCGAGCACGACGTGGCTCCCGACATGGCCGGCGCCGCCCGTGACGAGAACGGACTTCCCCGATCGCAGACCCGTCACGATTCCTCCCCCTCACCATCGGGCGACGCGACGGCCCGGGTCGCGTCTCCAAGTCCCCAGCGCCGACCATGGAATCAGCGCCGATCCCTGCGATGTTATGAGGGTCTCAGCAGGTTGTAAACAAAGAAATAATTATTATTTTCAAAATACAATCTATCTCTATGCAGCTCGTCTCCGCTGCTGGCGCCCGATCGAGAACCTCTGTGAACTCGACGGTTACGACAAGAAATGACGATTCGGACAACTCGCATGCAGAGGTTGACGGCCCGCGACCAGGAACTCGGCTTGCAGCAGGCGATGGCCCGGCTGACGGCGTTGCTCGACGCCAACGTCCTCTATCCGGCCGGCCTTCGCGACTTTCTTCTGCGCCTTGCCGACCGGTACCTGTACGCGCCGCTGTGGAGCGCCGACATCCACGCGGAATGGATGCGAAGCCTTCTCATCGACCGGCCTGACATTGACCCTGGCGTGCTGGGACGGACCCGCGCCGTGATGGACGGGCACTTTCCCGAAGCGGTCGTGACGGGATACGAGACCATTGCCGCCGGGCTCGATCTGCCGGACCCGGGCGACCGCCATGTGCTGGCATGTGCTGGCGGCGGCGATCCGGGGACAGGCGGACGTTATCGTGACGGGGAACCTGCGGGACTTCCCGGCCGACCGGCTGGCACCCCACGGCCTCGCGGCGCAGCATCCCGATGCTTTCATCGCCGGTCTGTTCGAGGCCGACCCCGAGGACGGGGGTTGAACCCACCCGTCCGTTCGCTCTTGGCGCCATGCCGGATGCGGCCGGAGCGGCCCTTCGGCCGCCCCGTGCGCCCCCGGTCACCGGCTCAGGACTTCGCGGCCTCGCGCCGACGCCGTTCGTAGAAGGCGACCAGCTTCGCCACGTCTTCCGCAGCCATGCGCCCGACGGGGCCGGAGCTGTAGGTGGACATGACGACCCGTCCGTCCCGATTCAGCACGAACTCCGACGGCTGAATGATGTTCCGCCGATCCTCCCACCACGAGTCGAGCGAGCGCGCCTGCTCGCGGGTGACCCCCTCGGCGACCGGGAAGTCGAGCCCGTCCGCCACCTCCCGGGCCTTCTCGCCGGTATCCACGCTGGCGGCGAGGATGAAGCCCACGCCGGCCTCGGCCAGCGCCGTCCGGTTCCTGGAGAAGCCGTCCAACTGACGGCGGCAGTAGGGTCACCAGTGCCCGCGATAGAACAGGATGACGTTGTAGTCGAAAGCCAGGTCATCCGGCAGCCTCGCTTCGCCACCGTCGACGAGGGTCAGGGTCATGTCGGGGAATCGGTCGCCCACGTCGAGCTTCCGGGCCATTTTCGGTCCTCTCATGTCAAGTGTCCCGCGGTGGATTCTAGTACCCTTTAATCATGTCCATCGCACCGAGACGACTTTGTCCGAGGGACCGGTCCAGCCGTATCCGTACCGAACCGCGATGAGAAGAGAAGCATCCGACCCGCCGCCGCCGCCGCCCGCCCGCGACGCCGGCGCTCCCGCTCCACGCCCCCGGCGTACCGAGCTCGCCCTGTTCCTCCGGCGGTGGCTCGCGAATCCCCTGCGCATGGGGGCAATCGCGCCGAGCGCGCCCGCTCTGGCCCGTGCCATGGCCCGAGCCGCGCAGATCGGCAACGGGGGCGGAGATCTGATGGTCGAGCTCGGGCCGGGAACCGGGTCGGTGACCCGGGCCCTGCTCGCGGCCGGCGTTTCCGAGGAACGTCTCGTCCTGGTGGAACGGGACCGGCACCTGCACGCATGGCTCGAAGGGCATTTCCCGGCGGCGACCGTGCTGCACTCCGATGCCCGGCGGCTGGACGAGATCCTCCCCGACGGACAGGCGGGCCGCGTATCGACGGTCGTCTCGTCGCTCCCGCTCAACAGCCTGCCGCGAAACGAGCGCGACGAGATCGTGCGGGCCGCGTTCCGGGTGCTGTCGAACGAAGGCTGTCTCGTGCAGTACTCCTACGGCGTGCCCTCTCCCCTGCCGTGCGTAGCGCTCGGGCTGACGGGGCGGCGAGTCGCATTCGCCGCCGCCAATCTCCCGCCCGCCACGGTGTGGCGCTACTCGCGCGCCCTCGCCTGACGGCCTCCCGCTCTCCAACACTCCCTCGCCCGCATATTTCACCGATCTCCGTCGCGAGGGCGCCGGCGAAGCTGCGAAGCGGAACGCCGCGGTAGCGGGCCGCACGGACTGAGAGAGCGCTTACGCGCTGGCGAAGCGGCTTGAAGGAGTACGGCCCGCTACCGCGAGGGGATCGGCGTCCGCAGCAGGAGATCGGTGAAATATGCGGGCAAGCCCGCGCGGCCGGCGGCAAGCGCCTGGCGCCGCTCGAGCTTGCGTTCCGGACGGCTCGTCAGACAATCCGGCGGTGTGGGTACGGATCCGAAGCGGCCCGCCGACTCGGCTCGCAGCCGTCGCCTCATCGTGTCCTCCGGGGAAGATCGATACTCGATGCATCGCAACTCCGCCCATCGATCCACGGCACGGCATCGCCATCCGGACCGTGTGCCATGATGGACGGTGATAGGATGCCCTCGGCGGCATGGAGGGGCGGCTCGGCGCCCCCGGGAACCCGGTCCGGAGCCGGGCCCCCTGATCCGACTACCGAAACAGGATCGATGGCAGTGGCGGCGCCCGCACCCGACCGAACCGATGCGGCCCTCGCGGTCGAAGACGTACACAAGCGCTTCGGCTCCGTCGAGGTGCTGAAGGGCATCTCGCTCGACGCGCACGACCGCGACGTGGTCTCGATCCTCGGATCGAGCGGCTCCGGCAAGAGCACCCTGCTGCGCTGCATCAACCTCCTGGAGACGCCCGACTCCGGCCGGGTGTACGTCAAGGGCGAGCTCATCCGGATGCGCAAGAGCGACCGGGGCAGCCTCGTTCCGGAAGATCCGAAGCAGGTGGAGCGGATCCGCGCGAAGCTCGCCATGGTCTTCCAGCAGTTCAACCTCTGGTCGCATCTGACGGTCATTCAGAACGTGATCGAGGCGCCGGTGCACGTGCTCAAGGTGCCCCGGGCGGAAGCCCTCGAGCGCGGCGAGGAAGAGCTGCGAAGGGTGGGAATGCACGATCGCCGGGACTACTACCCGGCCCACCTCTCGGGCGGGCAGCAGCAGCGCGCCGCGATCGCCCGCGCGCTCGCCATGCAGCCCGAGGTGATGCTGTTCGACGAGCCCACCTCGGCCCTCGACCCGGAGCTCGTCGGCGAGGTGCTGCGGGTGATGCGCGGCCTGGCCGAGGAGGGCCGCACCATGCTGGTGGTCACCCATGAGATGGGTTTCGCCCGAGAGGTATCCGATCGGGTCATGTTTCTCCACGAAGGCCGGGTGGAGGAGAACGGGAAGCCGGACGAAGTGTTCGAGAGTCCCAAGTCGGAGCGGTTCCGGCAGTTTCTCGCCGGGACGTTGAGATGAGAGCGGCGGCGGCCCGACGGGACGAGGTTCCGCCCGGCCACCGCCGTCGAACCCTGTCGAAATGAGAGGAGAATCCAACATGAAACGCATCGTTACCGCATTGGCGGCGGCGGCGCTGGCCGTCGCGGCCGGTATCGCGCCGGCGGCCGCAGGTGAAGAGCTTCGCATCGGAGTGGAAGGAGCCTATCCGCCGTTCTCCTGGAAAGAGGCGGACGGCTCCCTGAAGGGATTCGACATCGATATCGCCTTCGCCCTGTGCGAGAAGATGGATCGCGAGTGCACGCTCGTCGAGCAGGATTGGGACGGCATGATCCCCGCTCTCCTCGCGAGGAAGTACGATGCCATCGTCGCATCGATGTCGATTACCGAGGAACGCAAGAAGCGCGTCGATTTCAGCACGAAGTACTACAACACGCCGGCCTGGTTCGTGGCCGCCGAGGGCTCCACCCTCGACATATCGCCGGCCGGGCTCGCCGAAAAGGCGGTGGGGGTGCAGCGCGGCACGACCCATCAGTGCTTCATGGAAAAGATCTTTCCGGATGCCGATTTGAGGCTGTACGCGACCCAGGAGGAGGTCTTCCTCGATCTGGCCGCGAGACGCCTCGATGCCCAGTTCTCGGACTCGCTCCAGGCTGATGAAGGCTTTCTCAAGACGGATGCGGGCAAGGGCTTCGCCTTCATCGGCGGCCCGCAGTACGACCTGGAATGCCACGGGGAGGGCGCCGGAATCGCGGTGCGCAAGGGGCAGGACGAGCTCCTCGCGGCATTCAATGCCGCCATCATGGCGCTCCGCGAGGACGGCACCTACGAGGCGATCAACGCCAAGTACTTCGAGATGGATGTCTATGGCGACTAGAGCCCCCGAATGACGAGTCGCGTCTGAAGCGGGGCCGGCGGAACCGCCTCGCGGGCTCCGCCGGCCCTCATCCTCCACACGAACATCGGCATCCGGCGACGATGGAAGCAGTAATCGCCTACCTGCCCGCCATCCTGAAGGGCACGTCCATCACCATCGCGGTGGCCCTGTGCTCGGTGGTGCTCGCCGTAGTGCTGGGGCTTCTCGGCGCCTGGGGGAAGATTTCCTCGTCCCGGGCCGCCAATGCCGTCACCGGCGCCTATACCACCCTCATCCGCGGGGTCCCCGATCTCGTGCTGATGCTGCTGCTGTTTTACGGAGGGCAGCAGCTCCTGAACGATTTCGGCGCGGCCACCGACTGGTGGGGATATATCGAGATCAACCACTTCACCGCGGGCGTATTCACCATCGGGTTCATCTACGGCGCCTACATGACCGAGACCTTCCGCGGCGCCTACCTCGCGATCCCGCGCGGCCAGATCGAGGCGGGCATCGCCTGCGGCATGAGCGGCCCCGTCGTAGTCCGCCGCATCGTTTGGCCGCAGCTCGTTCGCTACGCCCTCCCCGGATTCGGCAACAACTGGCTGGTGCTGCTCAAGACGACGGCCCTGGTATCGGTGCTGGGCCTTCACGAGCTGGTATGGGAATCGTTCACGGCGGGACGCTCGACTCGCCAGCTATTCACCTTCTTCTTCGTGACCCTGGCCATCTACCTCGTGCTGACCGCGATCTCGGACGTGGGCCTGAAGTGGCTCGACCGCAAGTACAGCGCCGGGGTGCGGAGGGCCTGAGTGGTGGACGAAGCCCGCGGTCCGAGCCTCCTCGACGCGATCCGCGACTTCAGCGAGAACGCCTCGCCGCTCGACTTCGTGCTCATCGCCGAGCACTGGGAGATGTTCCTGGCCGGAATCGGCTACACCCTGGTGCTGGTCGCGGTCTCCCTCGTCATCGGCGGCGCGCTCTCGCTGCCCCTCGCGGTCGCGAGAGCCTACCGGACCCGCGTCGCGAACCAGGTGATCTGGGCCTACGTCTACCTCTTCCGCGGCACCCCGCTGCTGGTGCAGCTCTACATCATCTACTACGGTCTCGGTCAGTTCGAGCTCGTGCGCGAGAGCTTTCTGTGGCCGGTGCTGCGCGAGCCCCTGTGGTGCACGATCATCGCCTTCGTGCTGAACACCGCCGCCTACACGACCGAGATCTTCCGCGGGGCCATCGAGGCGGTGCCCTTCGGCGAAGTCGAGGCGGCCAAGGCATACGGCATGTCCACCCGGCTCCGCACGGCCCGGATCGTGCTCCCGAACGCCCTGCGGCGGGCGTTGCCGGCGTACTCCAACGAGGTCATCTTCATGCTGCACGGCAGCGTGGTCGCGAGCACCGTGACCATCGTCGACATCCTCGGGGCAGGCCGGATCCTCAACTCGAAGTACTACCTGGCCTACGAAGGCTTCCTGGCCGCCGCGGTGCTCTACATGCTCGTGGTGTACGTCATCACCCGGGGGTTCAGGATCTGGGAGCGGCACTGGCACGCGCATCTTCGCCCGCGCGAGGCCTGACCTCCCGATCCGGCCCTGCACGGAGGGAATCGGCGCCCCCGAGCCGCCCCCGAAAGCAGGCGCGGGTACCGCGTCGACCTCGCCCGAGTGCCGCATGACCGGTTTCCCGGCCGGCGCCGGGCCGCGGCGTTCAGGGCGCCCTCGCCCGCCGCAGCGCCTCCCGAGCGCCCTCCTCGTCGCCCTGCCCGTGACGGGCCGCGGCGATGACCCGCCAGTTCCGGGAATCGAGATCCCGGTCCGCCGGCCCGAGGCTCATCGAACGAAGAGCGAGGGCCTCGGCCTCGGCGTGCCGGCCCTGCCAGTAGCGGACCGCCGCGAGCCGGTGCCAGAGCCGCGGGTTGCGGGGCTCGACCTTGAGGGCGCGCTCCAGCGCCGCCGCCGCGCGGCCGTACTGCCGGACCTCCTCCGCCTCGCGGGCGCTCTCGAGGAGGGCGACGACAGCGGAGTTCCCTTCCCGTGGCAGCCCTTCCTCCGATCGCGGGGGAGGCGGTGGCTCGGATCGCCCTTCAACCGGCGCAACCCCTGCCGGCCGTGGACCGGTAGCGTGCGAAGACGCCGGCTCCCGCTCGGGCGATGACGCGGCCCCGTCGGTCCGGGCCGGAACCAGGTCGATCCGGGACGAAACCCGGTCGACCTGGGACGGAACCCGGTCGGGCCGGGCCGAAACCGGGTCAGGCCGGGCCGAAACCGGATCGGGCCGGGCCGAAACCGGGTCAGGCCGGGCCGAAACCGGATTGGGCCGGGCCGCAACCGGGTCGGGCCGGGATGCCGCCGCACCGGGCAGCGATCCGTCACGCACGGGAGGCAGCTCCGAGCGGGGCACGGTCGCGCAGCCCGCGAAGAACGCGGCGACCCCCCCGATGACGACCCCGCGCATCAGCATGGGCGGTAACGAACGCCGCCGGCGCTCCGGAACGGCAGCCGGACCGCCCCGGGGCAGCCCGGATCGGTGCGGAACGACTCGCCGTCGAACACGGTCCAATGCCACTGCACTCCATCCGGGACGGCGGGCGGGGTCTGCGGAGCCGGCAGCCGGGAGACGAGCCCGGCCCAGACTCTGAGCGCCTGGCCGGAGCCGCTCAGCCCCGCGGCCCGGTTGTCGTCGAACCCGACCCACACCACCGCGACGTAGCCCCCGGCAAAGCCGGCGAACCAACTGTCGCGGCCGCCGTTCGTGGTCCCCGTCTTGCCCGCCGCATGCAGGGCGGGCGGAAGGCTCTCGCGTGCGCTCCGCCCGGTCCCTTCTCGCAGCACCGCCTCGAGCGCCGCCCGGAGCACGTAGACCGTGGCGGGATCGGCGACCTGCTCGACCGAGAGGCCGTACCGTGCGAGCGGGCGGCCCTCGGGGCCGGTCACTTCGTGAATTGACCGCAGCGGCGCCCGAAACCCCTCGTTGGCAAGCGCCTGGTAGACCTGGGCGACCTCGAACGGGCTGAGATCGATGGAGCCCAGCAGCAGCGAAGGCGAAGACGGAACCGGGCCGGCCACCCCGAGCCGCTCCAGGACCCCGGCCACCCGCGGCACTCCGATCGACAGGCCGAGCCTCGCGGTCGCGGCGTTGCGGGACAGCGCGAGGGCCCGATAGAGGGGCATCGGCCCGAGGTGCTCGCCATCGTAGTTGCGCGGCGTCCACTTGCGGCCGTCGGGGAGACGCACCTCGACCGGCTCGTCCTCGACGGGGCTCGCGATCGAGTAGCCGCGTTCGAGGGCCGCGAGATAGACGGCGGGCTTGACCAGCGACCCGATGGGGCGCTTCGCATCGAGCGCCCGGTTGAAGCCGCGGGCTCGCGCCCGCCGGTCCCCGACCACCGCCAGCACGTCGCCGTTGTCCGACCGGGCGACGAGAACCGCGCCCTGCAGGACACCGTCCGGCAACCCTCTTCGGCGCTCCGCGGCGGCGAGCTCCCGGGCCAGCATGCGCTCGGCGATCGACTGCACACCGGGGTCGAGAGCGGTAAAGATTCGAAGCCCTTCGGTGCGAAGGTCGCCATCTCGATAGTCGCGGGAGAGCTGGCGGCGCACGAGATCGATGAATGCCGGGTGGGCAGACGCGCCGCGGGGAGCCTCGGACCGAATCCCGAGGGGGCGAGCCTTGGCGGCCGCGGCTTGCGCGTGGCCGACGACCCCACGAGTGGCCATCACGTCGAGAACGAGATCGCGGCGCCGGCGGGCGCGCTCGGGCCGACGCCATGGATTGTAGGCCGAAGCGCCGCGGGCAAGCCCGACGAGAAGCGCGGCCTCGGAAAGATCCAGCTCGTCGAGCCGCCGGCCGAAATAGAACCAGGACGCAAGCCCGAACCCGTGGATCGCGCGCCGCCCTTCCTGGCCGAGGTACACCTCGTTCAGATACACCTCGAGCAGCGCCTCCTTGGAATAGCGCGCGTCGAGCAGCACCGCCATGACCGCCTCGTTGATCTTGCGCAGCAGCGTGCGTTCGGGCGAAAGAAAGAGGTTCTTCGCGAGCTGCTGGGTGAGCGTGCTGCCCCCCTGCACGACCGCCGCCGCGCGGACATTCGCCCACGCGGCGCGCGCGATGGCGAGCAGGGAGACCCCGTGATGATCGAAGAACCGGTGGTCCTCGACCGCCACCAGCCCCGCGACGAGCACCGGCGGCGCTTCGTCCAGCCGGACCATCACCCGGTCCTCGTGGTGGCGGGGATAGATGCGCCCGACGAGGGGCGGGTCCAGCCGCACGATCGGGACCGAGCCTGCGCTCGCGTCGATGCTGCGCACGAAGCCGGCGTCGAATCCGACCTCGATCCGGCGCGCCGGCTCCACCGAGTCCCAGAACCGGAACTCGCGGGTCTCGATGACGAACCGGTTGCCGGCGCGGCCATAGCTTCCGGACCGGCGCGGGCGGTCCTCGCGGTGGTACCCCGAGCGCCGGAGCTCGCCCTCCAGCGCGTCCGGGTCGAGCCGGGCCCCCGGCCACAGCTCGACGGGGCGGGCGTATACGCGGGCGGGCAGCGCCCAGCGCTTGCCTTCGAACTGGGCCCGGACACGGATGTCGAGCCAAACCGCATAACCGGCGCCGAAGACGAGAACGACGAGCGCCGCGCGCCATGCCAGCGACCGAAGAAACCGCCGGCCGCGGCGCCGCGGGGGCTTCGCGGCCTGCGCCTTTCCGCCGGCCGGCCCGCGCTTCGCCGGCCCCGTTCCCGGGGCGCGGCCGCTACGCCCGGGCCCGGCCGGACGTTTGCCGGACTTTGCCATCGCCGGACATTCTCACCGAACCCGCCGGCGGAGCCGCCCCCACTCGCGGCTCCTGCCTCGCTCATCTTCCTGATTATGCACAATCCTCAGCGCGTTCCCGCGGCTTCCCGGGGTCGCGGCACTCCTGGGAACGCGGCACTCCTGGGAACGCGGCACTCCTGGGAACGCGGCCCTCCTGGGAACGCGGCCCTCCTGGGAACGCGGCCCTCCTGGGAGCGCGGCCCTCCTGGGAGCGCGGCCCTCCTGAGAGCGTGGGCTTCCAGCCCGCGGACGGCCGAACGCCTGCCGTGGTCCACGCGGGCAAGGATGCCCGCGATCCCAGAAGGCCCACGGTCCCTCGAAGGCGGCGATCCCAGGAATGCGGTGGTCCCAACCCGAGGGTTGTACGTAATCAGGTCCATCTTTGGCGGTATTGTTCACAATTATCTGATTTCATTATCAGACCGGACCGGTTCCGGATTCCAGTGCACGAGGTCGCACGGCCGGTCGATATCGGGTAGCGGCTCCGACTCGCGCCAGTCCCACCCGAGCTCGCCCAGGCGCCGCCGGGTTTCGGCAAGCACTCGTTCCGTCCCCCAGGCCATGCCGGCGAAGAGAGATGCCTCGAACCGGCGAAGTCCGATGAGCACGTAGCCGCCGTCGAGGGCCGGGGCGAGAACCGCATCCGCCCCGCCGTCGAGCCACCCCGCGGCCCGGCGGAACTCGTCCGCGCCGAGCCCCGGACAATCGCTTCCGGCAAGCAGCGCGCACGACCGCCGGGCCAGCATGTCCCGCAGCGCGGCGCTCATGCGCTCCCCGAGCCCGCGGCCCCGCTGCACCCGAAGCCCGATGGGGTAGCGGGCGCCGAGCGCGCGGAAGGAGGGGTGGCTGCAATCCGGGGTGCACCAGAGCGAGACGCGGCCGGCGCGCGCATCCACGGCCGCGGCCACCGCCCGATCGGTCATCCGGCGCTGGAGGTCCGCCGCGCCCTCTTCTCCGAGAGCGGGAATGAGCCGCCGCTTGGCCCGGCCCGGCACCGGAGCGCGGGCGAACACCGCGATCTCGACCGTCATCGGCCCTCGCTCCCGGAGCCGCTCCCGAACCGATAGCGGCGGGCGAGCCGGTCGGGCTTCGCTCCGAGTGCGTAGGCGCCCCGGATCCACCACATCAGCGCGGTCGTTCGTGCGATCCCACCCGCTTCCCAGCGCCGGCTCGAGGTGACGACCGGCGCCCGCGGGCGGACCGGACGAGCGATCCGGCGGAGCCGGCGGCAAAGCTCCACGTCCTCGAGCAGGGCGATGTCCGCAAATCCCCCCACGGCCACAAACAGCTCGCGCGCGACGAAGATCGCCTGGTCTCCGGTCGAGATGCCGCTCAGCCGGGAACGCAGCGAGATCATGCGTTCGATGACCCGGAAGGCGGGATGCGGGCCGGAGAGGCGCACGTCGAAACTTCCCCAGCCCGGGCGATCCTCGAGCGAATCGAACACCGCCCGGTCGGCCTCCGGAGGAAGCTTCGTGTCGGCGTGCAGGAACACGATCACGCCGCCGGTCGCGACTTCGGCGCCCGCGTTCATCTGGCGCGCGCGCCCGCGCGCTGCGGCGAGGACCCGGTCCGCGCCGCGGGCCGCGAGCTCGCGGGTCCCGTCGGTGCTGCCGCCGTCCGACACGATGACCTCGTGTCCTCGTTCGCGAAGCGGACGCAGCGCCTCGAGCGCGGCTCCGATGCCTTGCGCTTCGTCGAGCGCCGGCATCACGATGGAGAGCCGGCGCCGGGTCAGTTCAGCGCGCCTCCGCAACTGCTCCCCTGCCCCGCCGTGCACCCGTAACAGTGGTCGCGGACCGCGATCGGATTGCCGGCGAGGTCCTGGCCGATGAGGTCCGACAGGTGCACCCGGCCGGGGACCGCGTCGTGACGCAGCCCGAGCTCCAGCATCTGGTTGAAATCGCAGTCGTACACGTATCCCCGCCAGTCGACGCTGACGAGGCCGCGGCACATCACGGTCCGCAGGTTGGCCTCCTGGTGGGCGGCACGCAGGGTCGCCATGTAGGGTTCGAACTCGCGGCGGGAGACCAGCATGCTCCCGAAACGCCCGATCGGCATGTTGGCGATCACGAGCAGCCGGTTGAAGCGAACCCCGAAGCGCTCGTCGAGCTCGTTCCGGTACGCGGCCTCGAGATCGCGCTGGGGCGGCGGCAGCACCGCGCCCTGCGGGTTGTACACGAGATGCAGCTCGAGGCCGGAGCCCGGACCCCCGTATCCGAGCCGGTTGAGGCGGCGCAGCCCGTCGATGCTGCGATCGAACACCCCCTTGCCCCGCTGGCGGTCGACGTTGTCTTCCTGGTAGCACGGCAGAGAGGCGACCACCTCGACCCGCCGGGCGGCGAGAAACTCGGCGAGCCCCGCCTCGATCTGCTCCGGCTCCTCGAGGACCGTGAGATTGCAGCGGTCCATCACGTGGACCCCGAGCCCGCGGGCGGAGTCGACGAGGTATCGGAAAGGTGCATGGAGCTCCGGGGCGCCCCCGGTGAGGTCGAGGGTCGCCGCGCCGGACGTGCGCAGGTACTCGAGCACGAGATCGGCCGTCTCCCGGCTCATTTCCTCGGTACGGCGCGGGCCGGCGTTGACGTGGCAATGCAGGCACGACTGGTTGCAGCGGTAGCCCACGTTGACCTGCACGGTGTCGGTCCGTGCCCGGCGAAGCGGCGGAAAGTCCGTGGATTCGAGCAACGGCAGGGTCGCGTGCATCGAGAGGTTTCCTGGGAGCCCGGAAGGGCGCCAGCGTCCGTACGCGCCGGGCGAATGCCGCCGCTCCGGGTGCTAGTGTAGCCGCACCGCGCCGCTTCACGGTAGAATTCCGCCCGCACGGGGCCGTAGCTCAGCTGGGAGAGCGTCGCGTTCGCAATGCGAAGGTCAGGAGTTCGATCCTCCTCGGCTCCACCAGATTCCCCGCCCGCGCCAGCCGTCGAACTCCGGGACATGCACGACGCACCACTACTCGCCGGGCTGAAGGTCATCGACGCGGGCAGCTTCATCGCCGCGCCGGCGGCGGCGACCGTGATGGCCGATCTCGGCGCCGACGTCATCAAGCTCGAGCCGCCCGCCGGGGATCCGTTCCGCCATCTTCGCAATGCCCCCGGCAATCCCCCCTGCGAGGTGGACTACGGGTGGCTCGTGGACAACCGGAACAAGCGGGGGCTCGTCCTCGACCTCAAGACCGAGGCCGGTCGCGGCGCCCTGTACCGGCTCATCCGGGATACCGACGTCTTCGTCACCAACCTCCCGCTCGCCGCGCGGGAACGGCTCGGGATCGGCTACGAGGACCTCGCGCCGCACAACGAGCGGCTGATCTACGCCTCCCTCACCGCGTACGGCGAGCGCGGTCCGGAGCGGTTCAACACCGGCTTCGACAGCACCGCGCTGTGGGCGCGGAGCGGGCTCATGGACATGGTCCGGCCCGCGCCCGACTCGCCGCCCGCAAAGTCGCTTCCCGGAATGGGCGACCACCCGACCGCCATCACCCTGTATGCGGCCATCGCCACCGCCCTATTCCGGCGTGAGCGCACCGGCAAGGGCGGCTACGTCGCCACCAACCTGATGGCGAACGGGCTGTGGTGGAACGCCCTGCACGCGCAGGCCATGCTGTGCGGAGCGGAGTTCGCGCGGCGCCCGGGACGCGAGGACGCGCCGAGCGCGCTGCACAACTTCTACCGCACGGCCGACGGGCGCTGGCTCCAGCTCGTCGTCATCCCCGAGGACAAGCGCTGGCCGTGGCTCGCCCGGGCCGTCGGGCGGCCGGACCTCGTCGAGGACCCGCGGTTCGCCACCCGGGAGAAGCGGCACGAGAACCCGCGCGCCCTCGTCCGGGAGCTCGACGAGGCGTTCGCGACGGCCGATCTCGCCGAGTGGCGCAGGCGTCTGGAGGAGCATGGGGTCGCCTGCGGGGTCATCTCGACGTTGCGCGACATCCCCGAGGATCGCCAGATGCTGGAGAGCGGCGCCCTCGTCGCGCTCGACGATCCGGAGGCGGGAGCGAAGTACGTGGTATCGAGTCCTCTCTGGATCGAGGGCGCGCCGCGGGCGAGCCCGGCGCGCCCGCCCGGGATCGGCGAGCACTCGGTCGAGATCCTGCGCGAGCACGGCTTCTCGCCGGAGGACATCGAAGAGCTGCGCGAAGCGGGGGCGATCGCGGGCGGCGCCGCACCGGCCCGGCAACCGTCCCCGATCCCCGATCCGGCTTGAACGCGCGCGTCATGCGGGACATCCTTGCGCGCGCAATGCGGAACCGAAGCCCCGGTAGCTCAGATGGATAGAGCGGACGCCTCCTAAGCGTCAGGTCCCAGGTTCGAATCCTGGTCGGGGCACCATCTGCGGTTCCCGCAGCTTTCCAGATGTTCCACAACTGAATCCGTTACTAACGATTAGGAGAATTTCATAAAAAGGTACTTCGGTTAACCGGGCTTGCCGAGCGCACGACCGTGCACGGCTTCCGTTCGGCGTTTCGGGTCTAGCCCGGATATCTCACCAGCTTCCTGCTGCGGACGCGGATCTGCTCGCTGTGACAAGGCGTACTCCCTCAAGCCGCTTCGACGTAGTGTCGGCTACGCCTTCAGCCAGCGCGTACGCGCTCTTTCAGTCCGTGCGCCTTGTCACAGCGCATGGATCGGCGTCCGCAGCAGGAAGCTGGTGAGATTTGCGGGCTAGGCTGGAACGGGACATCTTATTGAGGAAGATGAAAGATGTTCCAGCCAAGAAGTTCCCTAGGTTCCATGCGGATCCTCGGTCTTGGCTGGTGACCTGCGAGGAGCAGCGCCTCCGAGCGCTTCGCCGCTGAGCACCGTGCTCCCGGCGCGCCGGGCGGTAGCGGCAATGGACTTGGACGAATTTCTTGAGGAGTCGATCCGGGGTCGAGTCCGGGAGGGGGCGAAATCCCTCGTCAAGTCAAGGAAATGCCCGATGCCTTGACGCTGGGTCAGGACGCGGCGCTTTAGCATGCGTTGGTGTCCCGGTTGAACATTGACCGCGGTCATCACGTAGTGCGCGTCGCAATGCTCGACCAGGCACCGGGCGGTCTCGTCCTGGGTGTGCATCGCGTCGAGGGTCACGACACGGCCGGTGAGGTCGAGCGCGGTGAGCAGGGTGCGAACGGCCGGGATCTCGTTGCTCTTGTGCGCCACCGCTTCTTGTCCGAGGACGAGCCCGGAGCGATGCTCCGCGGCGGCCACGAGCAGGTGCTTGGCGCCGGGCTGGTGCCGGGCGGCGCCGCGGATGTGCTTGCCGTCGATGGCGACGGGCTCGGCGCCCGATGCGTGCTGCGCGGCCCAGGTGCGCGCGGCGCGGTCGAGCGCGTCGGGGTCGAGCATCGTCTTCGCCGCGGTCGATGGGTCTGCACCACAGTATGCCGGCCCCGAAACGGCTTGTTCACAGGCACCGTTTCACCCAATGTATCAATCAGCTACCAGCTAAGGAAATTTGGCCCTGGGCGTCTTCAGGGAAACCGCATCCGGAGTCAGGAACAACCGACTCGCGCGCAACCAGGTTATGGAGTTCGCGCAGACCCTCAGGATCGACGCCGTGCTCCGTTACGATCCGCCGCAAGACTACACGCTGGGAAAGGGAACTCATGCTGGAGCTGATTGGAGGAGTCGCCGGCGCGCTTGGCCTATTTATCGTCGGAATGTGGTTCCTGACCGAGAACCTCAAGAAGCTCGCAAGCCGGCGCATTCGTCAAGCCGCACATCGCTGGACGGCGAACCGATTCAAGGCGTTGCTCTGGGGGGCACTCGCAGGCGGAATCACCCAGAGCGCGTCCGCAAAGACCTTCATCGCGGTGAGCATCCTGCGCACGAGGCTGATCACCACCGAGGGAGCTCTCGCCATGATTCTTGGCGGAGGTGTCGGTGCGACCGCCCTGGTCATGATCGTCACCTTCGACGTCAAACTGGTTTCGCTCTATGTCCTCGGAGCTTCCAGTGCGGTGGTGGTCAGTGACAGGTTGTCGAAGTTCCGGCCCATCGCGGCGTCCTTTCTGGGCGGAGCCTTGATAGTCCTTGGGCTGGTCCTTCTGAAGGAGGCCGCAGCGCCACTGGCCGATCAGCCCTGGTTCGCGGACATGGTGAAGGAAACCGGGGACTCGCTCGTTCTCGCCTTCATGGTCGCCGCCGTGCTGACGTTCATCGTGCAATCCTCGAGCGCAGTCTCCGCCTTCGGAATCAGTCTGGCGGCGGTCGGGGTCATCTCCATCGACCAGGCCATCATGATGGTCTATGGGAGCTTCCTCGGTTCGAGCGCGATCCTCTACGTGTTGTCCGCCAATCTTACGGGTCGCTCGCGCCAGGTTGCCATGTACATGGTCGGCTACAACGTGCTGGTCTGTGCCGTGGTGGTACCGTTGCTGTACTGCGAGATCTTCTTCGATATTCCGTCGATGAAGGCGTTGATCCTCGCGATCGACCTCGGTGCGGCTCAGCAACTGGCCCTCGTGTACTTCATCATTTCCGTGTTCCCGGTGCCGATCCTGCTGGCGGGTCTCGGGTTCACGAGCAGGGTTCTCGAGCGGCTATGGCCGACCTCTCGGGTCGACGAGTTGTCGCGGACGCATTTCATTCACGACCATGCCTCGGTGGACGTCGATTCGGCGCTGGTCCTGGTTGACCTGGAGCAGAGGCGTCTGTTCAAGATGCTGTCACAGTACTTCGAGCTGGTCCGGCAGCAGAAGGACGTGGGACCGCTTCGAGATGCGTCCCGAGCGGTGATTGTCGAGATCAAGGAGTTTCTTGCGGAGCTGCAGGCACATCACCCCATGCAGGACGTCGAGAACCGGATTGCACTGATGAACCGGCACAAGCTCCTGTCCTGGCTCGAGCACGCGTCGGCGGCAATGTGCACGGCGCTGCTCGAGCCTCCCGATTGGCCCGACCTCAAGACGTTCCAGTCAAACATCTGCGAAGGTGTCGACAGCCTTAAGCATCCCCTCATATTTTCACAAGATGGCGAACATTCTCTTGTATAGCCTGTGTTCGGCCAGCATGGCGGCGAATTCGTCGAGCAACGGTCGCAATCGTTCCGGTGGCCAGTTGGGAATATGTTCATAGAGCATGTGCCCTTGGCGAAACAACGAATGGGTGCGATGTTTCACGGTATTGACCTTCAACCACCGGTCATAGCCGATACGCTCTCCGGCGGCCCCGAGCAATGACAACAACGCAATTGCCAATACACTGAGCAACAACAGCCGGTCGCGGCGCTCGGGGCACGAGGTACGCATCGACGACAAGCCAAGGCCATAGCGCCGGTCCTTCAGGTCGCGAAAGCTCGTTTCGATCCCCCACCGTTTTGCGTAGTATTGGATGAGGAGCCGGGGTGCGGCGTTTCGGTCACTGGCCACCAGACACCAAGTGTCCTTCATGTTCTTGTCGCGCAAGCAAACGACCGTGCCGACGGGCAGCTGGTGAGCGTCGGTGATGTGGGCAGCTCGCAACGTGCGGGTTCGCCCGGCCGGGCCGACCCATTGCGACGCCAAGCGCCGCTCCCCGCTCTCACTGGTGACATAGTAGCTTGCGGGCAGCCGAATCACATAGCCGAATCCCAGCTCTTCGTCCAGGTTTTTGAACAAGTTACAGTCTGCAAACCCCCGGTCCGCGACCACCGTCACCTCTACCCCATCGGGCACCACCTCCGAGAACCGATACAGCAACTCGTCCTCATAACGGTTGCGGTTGTCCTTCAACGTCGCCGTCGATACCGTCTCCCACATCAGGGCCGTGGCCCGGCCATGCTCGGTGAGCATCGACAACATCAACGTATCGTGCCCATCGCGAGCGAAGCTGGTCCAATCCAATGCCACCACGATCTCCTCTCGCGCTCCAATCACATGAGGCACCCAGTGCGAAAAGAAATCGTCCAATTCGATGGCGGTATTGCTGAGCAACCGGTCGACCTGCTTGACGCCGTGTTTGCTCAGGGTGCCACGGGCGTGGGCCAAACCTTGTCCAATGGCATGGACGGCCAAGGAGGCACTGGTCAGGACTCCGAGCGTACCGTAGGCGAGCGACAAGACCCGCTTGGCGTGCAGGTCGCCGTCGTACAGCTCGGTGATGAAGGAAATCAGATGGTCTTCGCGAAGTACGTCTCGGGCTTTCACCATCCACCCTCAGAGGCGAAAACAGTTATTTTGTTTCCAACCTCCTGCCCGTGCAAGTCCGAAGTCGGACTTGGGGGAAAAAGTGGAGCACAATATTCGAGTCAACGGACCCATCGCAGGTGCAAATTGAGTACAAGGAATTAGAAAACTGTGCTTTCGCTATACTGATTTGGATCAAATCAAATCGTTAACAACGATTCCTTACAAAAAAGATGAGGGGATCGCTGAGGTCGACAGCGTCTTCCTGTGCATGATGGACGCGATGGAGGTGGATGACGGACCCTCCTGGGACCTTGCGAGCAAGCTCGTCGGAGACCGCAGCGAACTGATGCGCGAGATGCGATTCCAATTCCTGGAAATGGACCCGCCCTTGAAGAAGAGCGACCTGATAAACGTTTTCCTGATTACGAATACGGTGGAGGAGGTCTTTTTCCTGTTGTCGAAGCTTGAGATGGATTTCAATCCATTCTCGCTCGAAGCGGCATGATGAGGTGGTCCCGGATTTTTGGACAGGGCGCTAAGGTGTACCCAGTGCCTGCAGGAGGGCAAGGGTATGACGACGAGACGGCGTCGATTCACGGCGGCCTTCAAGAACCCGCCGCTTCGCAGGTCAGCGTTCGGTCCTGTGTTCTATTTTGTAACCTGGTTGCAATGATCAAGAAAAATATGTTAGATATTCGATCATGCGCACACCAACCAGCTCCACAGGCCGCACATGAACGAGCTCAGTCGCCGGCTACGCGCGCTTCGCATCGGATCGGGTATGAGCCAGTCCGAAGTGGGCACACAGGTGGGGCTGTCCCGCTCCGCGGTGACACAGATCGAGTCCGGCAATCGCGACGTCACGGCTGATGAGCTCGTCCGGTTCTCCACAACCTTCGGGCGTAGCCCCGTGTCGCTCTTGTCCGGGCTCGAGCAAGGCACCGGCGAGTCGGTTGAGGAAATGGACGGGATGCTCGACAACATTCGCCGCACGCTGCCGGGGCAGGGATCTGATTTGTCCGAGCTGCGCACCAATCTCGACCGCCTGATCGAGCTTTCCAGGCAGCTCACGGAGACCGAATCCGCACTCGGCGTCGCGGTGTACGGCCCTCAGGCGTTCGCGTTTCGGGGGACGAGTCCGCGAACCCACTGGGAGGCCGCTCATCAAGGCTACGCGGTTGCCGAGGAAGAGCGACAACGCCTGGACCTGGGATCGGCACCCCTCCGTGACGTCCCGGAAACGTTGGCGACCTTGAGGGTGCGGATCTCGCGACTCGCGCTGCCGGAGTCCGTTTCCTGCGTGTATTTGCACACGCCGGAGACAGGGGCGCTGGTCATCGTCAACCGGAATTCGAGCCCGGAGGAACGGCGATTCTGGATGGTTCATGGGTTCGCACATCTGTTGTTCGAACCCGAGCGGCGCTGGCTCGTGTGCTCCAGGGACGAAATGAACCGTCGCCACGAGGTTCGCGCCAATGCCTTCGCTGGCCGGTTTCTCATGCCTACGAGGGGAGTGGAGCGGTACCTGCACTCGATTGGCCGGGACACTATGGGCTCAAGCCTCGGGGGGGTGTTGGAAGTCTTCTCCGACCGAGCCGCAGTTCCGAAGGACAAATCCCGGGTCCGCGTGAATGGCCGAGCCCGGCGTGGGAGTCGAGAGTTCAACGCCTTCGAGCTGTCTCAGGTTGCCGATTACTTCGGGGTAACTCGCTCCCTTGCGGCGCACGTTCTCGGAAACCTTCGTTTCCTCTCGGACAACGCACGCGACCGATTGATCGACATGGCGAACGCAGGAGAGATCGATCGCATCCTGAACTTGGGCAGGTCGGCGCGGGACGGACAGGAAAGCGTCGCCTTCATATCCCGCCTGCTGGTGTTGGCAACCGAGGCCCGGCGTCGCGGTGCGCTTTCCGCCAATCGCGTTGAGCAAATCGCCGGGCTTTCGGGCTTGGATGATGCGGAGCGCGTGCGGCTGCTCGGAACCGGCGAATCCGACACCGCCGAAGACCACAACCACGGCTGACGGCGGTTGGCATGAAGCCTTCTACGGATAGTGCGGAATCTTCGTCCGAACGCCCGATTATCAAGCAGCAACTACAACAACTGGAGCTACGTCATGGACAACATCCGAGTCGCGATTGCCGGAGTAGGCAACTGTGCCAGTTCGCTGATTCAAGGCATCGAGTACTACCGCACACGCAACACATCGCAATGCCAGGGGCTGATGCACGAGAGCATTGGGGGCTGGGGCGCCTCGGACATCCAGGTCGTTGCGGCATTCGACATCGATCGACGCAAGGTCGGCCAACGATTGGAGCAGGCGGTGTTCGCAGAGCCGAACTGCGCCCGGGTGTTTCAATCCGACTTGCCGCCAAGCGGGGTGACGGTTCAGATGGGACCGGTGCTCGACGGCGTCGCCGAGCACATGGCGCGATACGGCGAGGACGAGGCGTTTCGCCCCGCCGATGAATCCCCCGTGGACGTGGTCGCGGCGCTGCGGACATCGCAAGCCGACGTGCTCATTTGCTACCTTCCGGTAGGGTCGGAGCAGGCAGTTCGCCACTACGCCCAAGCCTGTCTCGAGGCCGGGGTTGCCATGGTCAACTGCGTGCCGGTCTTCCTGGCCTCGGACCCCGAGTGGGCGGATCGATTCAAGTCCGCAGGGCTGCCCATCATCGGCGACGACATCAAGAGCCAAGTGGGCGCGACCATCGTCCACCGCACACTTGGGCGCCTGTTTGCGGACAGGGGGATCAAGCTCGAGCGGACTTACCAGCTCAATACCGGGGGAAATACCGACTTTCTGAACATGCTGGAGCGCGCCCGCCTCCAATCGAAGAAGCGATCGAAGACCGAGTCCGTTCAGAGCCAGCTTGACGAGCGATTGGATGGTCACGATATTCATATCGGCCCTTCCGACTACGTGCCGTGGCAAGACGACAACAAGATCGCGTTCATCCGGATGGAGGGGCGCGGATTCGGCGATGTGCCGCTCGAGCTGGAGCTCAGATTGTCGGTTCAGGACTCTCCCAACAGCGCGGGCGTGGTGGTTGACGCCGTGCGGTGCGCCAAGCTCGGTCTCGTGCGGGGATTGTCCGGTCCGCTCGAGGCGCCCAGCGCCTACTACATGAAGAGTCCGCCGCGACAGATGCGAGACGACACGGCGCTTCGCGCCCTCACGTCTTTCCTGGACTCTGACGAGGTTTCACCGGCTCGGGCGCGGGAGTTGGACTTGGCAATGGTGCCAATGGATCGGGCGAGAGAGGCAGGCACCTGATCGCGCCAGGAGTGCGTGCCGTGAAACTCTACTGTGAGACAGACCTCTACCAAGACCGTCGCTCGATTCCATCCGTGGGATTCGCCAGCAAGGTTCTGGCGCTACCGGCGGATTTCTGGCTCCGTGTCCCCACCTTCCGCCGTCGGAAACAGTTAGCGGCGCAAATTGCTGGCGCGAAGAACGACTGCGCGCATCGAGCAGCCAGATTCGAACGCGTGGCACCAGTGCGCGGTGACGCGCGGAAGCAGCCATCGGTGGGTTCGCCGGATCACCGGGGCGCATTGCGGGCCGCGAAACGCCAGCCGCGGGTGAATGACGACAAGCGCTTCGGAGGATCGCCGTGGTCAACCGCGCAGACATGAGCCGGCATTTCGCCGCGATCTCTCCAGTCTACCGGTCCGTTCGCACGACCGACCGTGAACCGGTGGAGAAGATTGCACAAGAGCTCGATGGTCGGGTCTGGTTGAACGGTGCCGACATCGGCTGCGGCGCCGGGCGCTATGTCCTCGCGATGTTCGAGACGATCCCGAATCTCTCTCTCACTTGCGTCGATGCCAGCCCAGCGATGCTGGAACAGGTCGACGGACTGCTCCGAGCCAACGGGATCGACAAGTTCCAGACGCGGCACTCGACCGCCGAAAGTCTCGGACTCGAGCCCGGTCGGTACGACTTCGTGTCCTCCTTCAACGCCGTGCATCACTTCGACCTTCCCGAGTTCCTGCGGAGATCGCGGGATGGGTTGGCGGAAGGCGGAAGGCTGTTCGTCTACACGCGGTTGCCCGAGCACAATGCGCGCAGCATCTGGGGACGATGTTTCCCGGGTTTCGTGGAAAAGGAGTCGCGACTGCTGACGATCGGGGACCTTCACGGTGCAATTGAGAATACCCCAGGGCTTCGGTTTGTCAGTGCGACGTGTCTGAGATATTACCGGCAAGCAACACTCGATCGCCTCATCGAGCAAGCCAGGAGCCGACATTACTCGACGTTCTCTCTCTACGAATCGGACGCATTCGAAGATGCGCTGGGGAGCTTCCGAGAAATCGTCGAACGTCGCTATGCCGATCCGGTCGAATGGTACGATGAGAATATTCTCATCCACGCAGTGCGTGATGACGCCTGATACGACACAACGTCAGGAGCTTCCGGTTCCGGAAAAGAGCGATCCGTGACCTGCCCCCACAGGGTGGTCCACTCGGGTTGTTGGTTCACCGTCGGTCTGAACATGTCCCCGACGTGTTCAGATGTGAATCCGCTCGATCTCGTCGAGCGAAATCTCCTCGGGCAGGCGGTTGTAGAGCTGCGTGGTGCGGGTGGATTCGTGCCCCGCGATCCGGGCCGCGACCTCGAGGTCGCCGCCGTTTCGAAGGTACTCGGTGATCCCGGTGCCGCGGAAGCTGTGGGCGCAGATCTCGGCTGGTAGCCCGGCCTTTCGGGCGCGGCGCTTGATCATCTTGAGCGCACTCACCCGCGACATCCCCTTCGTCTGCAGAGCAACCTTTGACCTCGACAAGAAGCTTTACGGCATCCCGTGTGAACTCCAGATCCCAACCCTTATTCTCCTGTTCGACCGAAACGCATTCGTAGGTGCGATAGTGGTCGATGACGTGCTGGATTGCTGCCTTCTCAACCATCGCCCGGCGCGCTGGATCAGATTGTCGCGGTGTACCCCCAAGTGGCGGCACCCAAGGGTCTTGCATGTATTCCTGGAGCTTACGAACGAACGGCTTCGCGTGAGGTTCGCCCGTGTAGCGGATGTTTCTTGTTCCAATGACGAATTCGCGACCACTCCCGAGCCGTGGCACGGAAAACACACGCTCATCAACGCTCAAAAGCGTGCAATTCTCTTCCTCGGCCTCTGCGACATAGAGGCGGCTCCGTCGCTTGGACTGGCGTCAGCGGCGGAGGGCGCGCGGCACGCCGGATCCCGTCCCCGCACGCCTCAAGGCGCTCCCAGGCACTCCACCAGCTCGAGCTCGCCCTTGCCCTTCAACTCCACCGAACCGCGAGTCCGGCCGCGGCACCGGTTTTCGATCCGCGTCCAGGTCGCAGCGGTCATCACCACCCGGCCCGGGCTCGCATGCTCGGCGAGACGAAATGCGGTGTTTACCGTATCCCCCCACAGATCGTACAGGAACCGCCTACTGCCCACGACGCCGGCGACCACGGGGCCAACATGCATGCCAACCCGGACTTGCCAGTGGGGTGCGGTTTCGACCGCGACGGCGGCCATCTCAAGTCCGCATCGTGCCGTTTGCAGCACCGGGTCGGGTACCTGATGCAGTAGCCCCGCGGTGGCGAGAAAGGCGTCGCCGACCGTCTTGATCTGCTCCATCCCGTGCTCGAGCGCGCTCTTCTCAAGGCGTTCGAACAGGGTTTGCAGGCCCGCGACCACCTGTTCCGGCGAGTGCCGGTCGCAGTATTCGGTGAAGCCGACCACGTCGCAGAACAGGACGGCGACCTCTTCGAATCGCCGGGGCTGAACCGCGCCCGTCGCCTTGAGCTCCCGCACCGCCCCGGCGGGGAGGATGGCGTGCAGCAGGTCATCGGACCGCTTCTTCTCGAGCTCAACCTGCCCCAGGTAAGCGGCTTCCTGGTCCCTCAGCCGCTTCTTCTCCAGGCACGCCCCGACCCGGGCCCGCAACAGGGTCGGGTTGAAGGGCTTGGGCAGATAGTCTTCGGCGCCGAGTTCGATGCAGCGAACGATGCTGTCGATTTCGTCCAGGGCGGAGATCATCACGACCGGAATGTCGCGCAGCTTCGAGCTGGCCTTCATCGTCTCCAACACCTCGAAGCCGTTCATCTCCGGCATCATGATGTCGAGGAGGACCAGGTCGAAGGGGCGCGCGTCCAGCAGCTCCAAGGCCTGCCGTCCGTGCTCGGCCGTCGCGACGCCGTCGTAGCCTTGCCGCTTCAGCCGCCGGGTGAGCGTGTAGCGGTTGTCCTTGTTGTCGTCGACGACGAGAACGGAGGGAGCGGCTTCGCTCATGCGGCAGATCCGCTTGTCAACAGCGCCTCGATCTTGGCCAGTAGGCGTTCGAGTTCGATCGGCTTGGTGTCGTAGTCGTCGCAGCCCGCGGCGAGCGCACTTTCTCGGTCACCTTCCATGGCGTGCGCCGAAAGGGCAATGACCGGGACATGACGCGTTTCGGGCGCGGCCTTGAGCTCTCGGGTCGCCGCCCAGCCGTCCAGCACCGGCAGGCTCAAGTCCATCAGAATCAGCGACGGCGCGTCGGCACGAGCCATTTCGACTCCCTTCTCGCCGTCGGACGCGACGACGACCTCATAGCCCCTGCGCCGCAGGCGACGCGCCAGCATATAGACGTTGTCCTCGTTGTCCTCAACGTACAGAATTCTGGCCCGCATTGCTCACCGGCCTCCTACTGCGGACGCCGATACGCTCACGGTGAACGGGCGTACTCCCTCGAGCCACTTCGAAACAGTGTCAGCCATGCCTTCAGTCTCTCAGTCCGTGCGCCCGCTCATCGCGGCGCCTCGACGCTCTCGCTACGAAGGCCGGTGAGCAATGCGGGCTGGCCATCGGCCAATGCGTACGCATGCCGCTTCCGGCCGAGGTGACGCCGGACGATACGCTCCAACTGCTGAAGCAGGGGTTCCCGTCCGATACCCGCCTTGAGCACGATCTGCTCGACGCCTCTGTTGAGCCGCCGGTGGTCCTCGGGCGTCAAGTCGGCCGCGGTGACGAGGACGACAGGAACATCGGAAAACTCCGGCCGCTTGTTCAGCTCGGCCAGAAACTCGAACCCGTCCATCTCCGGCATCATCAGATCCAGCAGGATCAGGTCGGGCCGGGCCAGTGCCAGATCGTCGAGCCCATGACGGCCGTTCTCCGCGACCCGAACCTTGCACCCGAATTCCAGGAGCAGCTGGCGCATCGCATGCTGCGCCGCGGGATCATCCTCGACGACCAGGACGTCCAGTCCTTCATCGCGAGCGCAAAATTGAACGAGTACCTCCCTGAGCCGTTTGCGGTCGATGGGCTTGTTGAGGAATTCCGACGCGCCGAGCGCATAGCCTTTGTTCTTCTCCTCCACGATCGTCAGCATCACCACCGGAATGGCGGAGAGATCTGACGACGCCTTCAATTCCCGCAGCACGCTCCATCCGTCCATCGTCGGCATCAGCACGTCCAGCGTGATCAGCGCCGGGCTGATCTCCCGGGCGACCGCCAGGCCTTCCTCGCCGGTCTTCGCGGTAACCACGTCGAAACCTTCCCGGACGAGGAAGTGGCGCATGACGTCACGGACACTGGCGTCGTCGTCGATCACCAGGACGCGGTTGTTCGCGAGCTCCCCCGCCTCGAGGGCGGACTCGGAGGCCGGCCGCTCCGGTACCCCTTTGCCGACCGGATGCGCGGGGTCCAATGCCGCCGGCAGCCGCGCGGTGAACGTGCTGCCGGCCCCCGGTTCGCTGGCGAGCTCGATGTCTCCGCCCATCATGTGACACAGCCGCCGGCTGATGGCGAGACCGAGACCCGTGCCGCCATACTTTCGGGTGGTCGAGCTGTCCGCCTGAGAGAACTCCTCGAACACCCCGGATTGTTGCTCCGGCGTCATCCCGATACCGGTATCCGCGACCGCGAATTGAATCCAGTCCCGGCCCTCGCCGGTGTGCCGCATGGCGCTCAGGCTGACCTCACCCCCCTCGGTGAACTTGCAGGCGTTGCTCAGCAAGTTGAGAATGATCTGCCGGACCCGCGTCGGGTCGGAGCGCATCGTACCAAAGTCGTCCGGGCAATGAACCGTCAACCGGTTGCCGTTCCTGTCCGCGAGCGGCTGTGCGGTGGTAGCCAACTCGGCGGTCAGCCCGCCGACGTCGATGTCCTCGATGTGAAGCTCGATCCGGCCCGCCTCGACCTTGGAGAGGTCGAGGACCCCGTTGATGAGGTGCAGCAGGTGCCGGCCCGCGCCCGAGACCCGTCCCAGGGGCTCGAGATAGTCGTCCTGACCGTCGTCCCTGGCGTCCTCCTCCAGCATCTCGGTGATGCCGATGACGGCGTTCAAGGGCGTGCGCAGCTCGTGGCTCATGTTGGCCAGAAACCGGCTCTTGGCCCGGGTGGCTTCCATCGCCTCGTCACGCGCGGCCGTCAGGCGCTCGACCAGGTCGGCAAGCTCGGCTTCACGGCTCTTGACCTCCGTGATGTTGGTGTAGACGCCCACGATACTAGCGTCGGGAGACATCATCTCATCGATTTTGGCCCAGACACCGCTACTGAAACGGACCTCAACGGAGGTCATCAGGTTGTCACGCCACCAGGCGAGGAATTCCTCGGCGGTACCCCGGAAGTCCGGGAACATGCCGCACTCGAAGGCGGACTTGACGATGGTCTCGCGATCGGCCCCGGGTACCACAAGATTGGCCACCTCTTCACCGGCGGCGTCGGCGAAATACTGCTGGAAATTGCTGTTGCACAAAACGATGCGGTCTTCCGCGTCGTAGATGACGAAGCCCTCGGAGATCGCCTCGATCGCCTCCATGAGCTGGACGCGTGCATGCAGCGCCTCATCGCGAGCTTGGGTGGCTTTGGCGGTAGCAACCGCCAGCATACTCGTGCGCTCTTCGACTCGTTGCTCGAGATCATCGCGTGCGGCCCGAAGCGCTGTTTCGGTCGATTCTTGCTGGTATTGCATTTCGTTGAACGCGGCGATGACAACTCCTATTTCGTCACTGCTCTTCCAAGTGATGGGCATGCGGAGATTGTCTTCCCGTAAACTTTGTATAGATGCAAGGAGACGGCCCAGTGGCATTCCAATGGTACGTCGATGCGCGAACAGGACGCTTAGCACAATTGCCAGAACCAGCAGCCCGCCCACCTGAGCCGCTACAACTTGGCTTTCTCGCACTGCCATTTGAACGCGTTGATCGGTGAATGCCACGACCAGTCGCCCGATGAGTTCAGAATCGGCTCCACTGTGGTATAGAATGGGAGTTTCCTCAACATAGACCGTGCCGCCAGATGCCTCCAGGGTACCAATTCGATCGACCACCGCCTCGAACTCGTCGTAGACGATGACGCCCAGGACATCGGGGTCAATCGCCATTGCGGCAAGAATCAGCGAAACTTGTTTCTCATCGATATTCCACAGCGGTCCGGCGAGTGACGCGCTTTGAATGGTGGCCACCTCGTGCAGCTTGCCCTTCAACTCGGCCGTGGCAGTGCGTCTTGTATCAATCTGAATATAGGTGAACAGACCGACGGTTGACAAGAGGACAAGCGGTACCGCGATGGCCAGAAACTTGACCTGCAAGGAGCGAAGGGCGGCTGGGAGTGACGAGAGGCGCAAAGGGGATCCTCCCTTTGGCTACCGAACAGGCCAAGACACGATCAAAGCACCATCCCCCATAGCTGCTCGACCCGGTTCAGCCAAGGATGACAGGCGGGCTGATCGACGTCTCACCGGTCGCGAAATCCTCATTACAACTCCTCGTCATGCTGTGTCTCATCGGGCGGCTTCTCTAGTGACCAAATCGTCTCTGTCACCAAGACTCATCACTGAAAGCCGCCCGAGTTCCCTCAAGTGATCGAGTTTCTCGCTCAAGTATTCAGTCTGCCCCCGTGTATTTCCCTGCGATACCATCGGCGACGATCTCATCGTATCGCCCGCTTTCCTTAAGCAGCCTCAAGCCTCTATTAATCAGTTCGATAAATCGCTCGTTGTCCGGATTGGCCTTCGCAAGGATCAAGTGCAGTGGGGATGAGCGTATGAGCCTGGGGTGGTGCTCGAACCGCGCAGCGTCTTCCTCGCCAAGAGTGTTTCGGATTTGCCTATACGTAACCAGGACCGCCCCGGGAAACACGTCAATCCGCCCCTTGAACAGCTTTCTCAGGTTCAACTCATCGGTCGCCACCCATTCCGGCCGGATGATTTTCGCATCAACTGCGTCTTTGAACTCCGTGCCGTAGAAGTATTCCAGAGTTGCCCCTATCTTCGTGTCCTTCAAGTCCTCCATCGTCTCCCAGTCGAAGCTGGCGTCCTTCAGGTGGAAGAAAGCCATCTCCACTTGATTCACCGCATCCGAATAATGGAAGTGCCGAGCTCGTTCCTCGCTGTAATACCACACCGCGCTACCGTCCCACTTCTCCCCACTCTTCGCCAACTTGAATGAGCGTTTCCACGGAAAGAAACCATACTCGACTTCCACATCCACCAGGGCGAAGGCCTCGGTGACGATATGTGATGACACGCCGTAGTGCGGCAAATTCTCGGATAGATAAGGCGGCCATTCCCCGTTGGTTATTCGGATCGTTTCACCGGCAGACGCGGCTTGTGTCATCGCGATTGCCAGACACAGTAGCGCTGCTACTCTCTTGGCATTTGGCTTTTGGCTATTGACGAGCATTTTTTGTCCTCAAAACTCGCAATTCTTCCGCGTGGGCGAGCGGAGTGCAAAGGTCAGTCGGGGCGGTACCAAAGGAGCCGCGCGACCGGCGCGGCGCGGGACGTGCGGCAGGCGCTCGAACCGCCGAGGCATGACGCGCCCCAGCGGACATGAAGAGGGCTCTCGGCTCTCTCTACTTACGGAAAGACCCGTGTCCTCCGGCCCCGACCCGCGCTCGCGCACAGCGCGCGAACCTCCGCCCCCATCCGCCGCCGTGTCGAGCGCACGCGCCACCGCCTTCTCACCGTCAACGAGGGTCATCTCTTCACTCCAGCCGGCCGTGCCGATGTCCTGCTCTTCTCCGGTCGGTTCAGCCGGTCCCGAACGCAACCCCCGGGCAGCCCGCCTCGTCGCTGCCTGGACCGCAGCTCATTCCGCGCACTCGGTGGCGATACCGCGCGGGAACCTGCTGAACACCCTCGCGCTATTATTCCCGTTGGCGTGAAGAATTCCAGATGGTTGTTTTTCCGATCCTGGACCGAATTATTTTGGGTGTATGGCGCCGCTGACTGCGTGTTTGAGGCGACCCATTTCAGCCACGCGCCATGCCCGCATCGCACCGCCGTTTCCATTCCGCAGGGACGCATCGAGAGCGCCTTCAAGGCGCCGGGACCGACAGGCCAGAGTGCCGAAGGCACCCCGCGCAGCCGACCGTCGCCGCGGCCCGCCGCCCCGGACTCAGCCATCGCCTTGCGCAGCGGACGCCGCCGCTGCCTTCCCGGCCGCGACGCTCTTTCGCGCGCTCTCAGCCCGCAGCCAGTCCAGGAACGCCCGCGCCTCGGGCTTCTCGCCCACTCCGGGAGCCACCGCGAGAAAATAGCGCGCCGGGGCCACCACCGGCGGTCCCAACAGCTCCACCAGCGTCCCGCGCTCGAGACAGGGCGCGATCAGCAGGGAGTGACCAAGCGCGACGCCCATGCCCTCGACCGCCGCCTGGACCATCATCGAGTACAGACGGTAGCCCGACGCCCGGGACATGTCCGGCGCGCCGGCCTCGCGGCTCGCAAACCAGTGCGCCCAGTAGTCATCCCAGGCGAGATCGTAGAGCAGCGGCCATCCATGCAGGTCGGCCGGGTGCTCGGGCCGCCCCCTCGATGCCAGGAAGGCCGGACTGCACACCGGGACGAGCGGTTCCTCGAACAGCACCTCGCTCTGCAAGGTGCGCGGGACCGAGGCCACGAAGGCGATCCAGACGTCGAACTCGCGCCGCGCGGGGTCGACCTCGTGGTGATCGCCGAGCGAGGTCTCGAACTCGATGACGATCTCGGGATGAGCACTGCGGAACGCGGCGAGCCGCGGCATCAGCCACATCTCGGCGAACGCCTCGACGGCGACGAGCTTGAGCGCCCCGCCTTTCGCGCCGGCGCGGAACCGCTCGGCGGTGTCATCGAACGCGGAGAGGGTGTCCTGGACCTCGATGAGGAACGCCTGTCCACGCGCGCTCAGGGCGAGACCGTGCGACCGGCGCTCGAACAGCTCCACCCCGAGATACTGCTCGAGCTTCCTGACACGATAGGCGACGGCGCCCGACGTCACGCCGAGCTCGCGTGCCGCCTTGGCGAAACTCTGGTGCCGCCCGGCCACTTCGAAGAAACGGATCGTCTCGAGCGGCGCCCGGCCTACCGCGTTGCCCATCGTTCTCGCCCCGTCTCCCGCTGCATCGTTGTGCGCCAATCGGTCCCCTGCGGACCGCCCGGGGCCGGCTTGGTATCGATTCAACCGGAATTCCGGAGCCGGGACCAGAGGCCAAAATCCATAGATGGAAGGAACAAAATATTTGTGTCTGCCCCGCGGTCCCTCTTCCCCGACGCGATGCCGTGTCCTGCCGCGCATGCAACTGTCACGGTGTCACTCGGTGGCAACCCCGTTGGCACCGAACAGGTCGGCCGCCATCTGGCAATGGGACTTGCCGGCGTCACATACCCGCGGGGTGGCGATATCGATGCACTCCCGGATCCCCGGCATGGACGACTCGGCGTGGCCGCGCCCGGATAATCCGGGATCTGCCGCTGCGCCCTGCCATGGAAACACCACCGCCTGGGCCGGTACGAACGGGCTATTCACTTCGTCCGCATTGGGACGATCAGGACGTTCCCCGCTCCTCCTTCTCCGCGATCAGCATGACCGCCCGGTTGAGTCCGATCGTCAGCACGTCCTCGTCGTCGGGGATGGACCGTGCGTGCGAGCGGAACGGTGTACTGTCATAAGGGCGCCTCGTGGTGTAGGCAGCGATAGATCGTTGCGACATGGACAACTTACGGCTCGCGGCTCCACGAGCACCACCGTCCCCGGAAGAGCCTCGTCTACGTGGACCGGCTCCTGCGTGCAGGCGCAATTCTGCTCGGGCGAACCACCACCCCGGAGTTCGCTCTCCTCGGCGTCACCCATTCCGAACTCTGGGGCGTGACCCGAAACCCCTGGAACCTCGCACTCTCCCCGGGCGGCTCGAGCGGAGGGGCGGGAACGGCACTCGCGGCGGGCATGACGACGCTCGCGGACGGATCGGACATCGGGGGCTCGATCCGGATCCCGGCTTCGTGCTGTGGCGTCTTCGGCCTCAAGCCCTCCCACGGTCGGGTGCCGAGCGGCGGTCCGGGATGCTTCGACACCTACCTTGCCTACGGCCCGATGATGCGCACCGTCGCTGATGCCGCCATCATGCTGAACGTCATGGCGGGTCAGCACCGCGAGGATCCGGCTTCGGTGCCGGGCAAGCTCGATCTGCCCCTCCACCCGGACGGCATCAAGGGTTGGAGGATTGCACTCTCGATGGATCTCGGTTACATCGTCCAGAGCATTGACTTTCCACGAGTGTGCCCGCGGGCTGGAAGCCCGCTCTTCTAGGAAGTCGGCGGTTCCAGGAAGCTGGCGCCCCGAACCGGAGCTTTGTACGTAATCTGGAACGCTGATACTGCGGCTACCGGAGGCAACTTTTGACATGAAAGCCGACGACGACATTGGCATTGCGGAACGGTCCCCGGAGGCGGTGCTCGAATTCTGGCTCGGTCGCTTGCGAACGGCGGCCGATGCTTCGCGCAAGCATTGGCAGCAGGGGATGCTGAGATGGCGGGTCGGACCGTTCGCCAGAGGTACCGAGAATTCGAACATGCTTCGAGCGCAGCGCGAGTGGTGCGAACAGATGCACCGCGAAGGACTGGACCGCTTCTTCAGCGACCCGGTCTGGGACACGCCGAAGGGTTTGCTGGCAAAGCTGATCGTCCTCGACCAGTTCCCGCGAGGCGTCTATCGGGGCACGGCGCTCGCCTACGCGAACGACTCCCTTACCGCCTCGTTGTCCTGGCAAGCCTGCGAGGCCGGTCGGGAGTTCGCGTACTACAACGTTATCGAGCGCTTCTGGGTCTATCTCCCGCTCTCCCATGCCGAGGACGTGAAGCTGCAGGAGCGCTCGCTCGAGAAATTTGCCCGCTGGAGTGTCGACCTGATCGCCGAAGCGCCGCCCGAGCGGCGCAGGATCAACCAGTTCGTGAGCTGGTCGATGGTCAAGGCAGCGATCGAGCACTCCGAGACGCTGCTCCTCTTCGACCGCTTCCCCCACCGCAACGCCGTCATGCAGCGGCCTCACCGCGGCGGCGAAGCGCGCTACCTCACCGACCCGATGCGCCCGCTTTGGAGCTTCACCCAGCCGCCGGACCCGGACTACTTCGCCCTGCTGGGCGCCTTGTGCAGAATGGGAAACGGGCTCGACGAGAGCCGGATGACTCGCGAGGCCCTGGGCGGCCTGCTTCGCACCGCGGGGCTTTCGCCGAAAGATCCGGCTTCGCCGATGGACGTCTTTGGCCTCGCCGGCGACGACGTCCTACCCTATCGCGTGCTCTATCGGCACCTGCGCCTCCCCGAGCACGTCCGGACGTTCGACACCCTGCGGCAGATGCCGCTGGTGGTCGACCTCGCGAACGCGGTCAAGAGACTCATCTTCGAGGACGGGGACCAGAGCTGGCCGCCCAGGAGCGCAAAGCACTCGATCAATCCCGCAATCGATGTCGCGGCGTTGAACGCGCTCGTACGCGGCGACGGGCCGTCCGGAGCAGCGGCAGGCGAAATTCCAATCGGGAGCGGGCCGCGCGGTGACGGCGACAGCCGCGAAACGCCCTCGGACCAACCCCCGGAACCGGCTCGAGGCCTTAGCTTGGCCATCCGCAATGACAGCCGTGAGCTGGAACGGGTTGGGGAAGCGGTGGACGAATTCGCCGAGCGGCACAGGTTTGCGCACCAGGACCGGTTCCAGGTGCAGTTGTGTATCGAAGAGGTCCTCATGTACATCATGGAGCACGGCTTTGACGATGCTGGCGCGCACCGGATCGAAGTCCACCTCGAGATGAACGACGAGGACCGCAGCCTCGCCATTCGGACCGTCGACGACGGCCGCGAGCTCGAGCCCGGATCGTTCATGTTCCAACCGAGTCCGGACACCATTGTGGAGGAAACGGTGGTGGACGGCCTTGGTCTGCATCTCGTGCGCACGTATGCCGACGAAATGCGATACCGGCGCGAGAACGGTCGAAATCACTTGAGCTTGCGCAAGAGGATCGGCGGCTGAGCACAGGGCGGCGGACCCGCTCTCAAGCGGCACTGGGGAGACACGAAGCCATGCGGGGACCGGAAGTCATCATCGTCGGCGCCGGCCAGGCCGGGCTTTGCACGAGCTATTGGCTTTCGGACTACGGAATCGACCATGCCGTCCTGGAGCGGGGGGTGTTGGGGGACAGTTGGCAGAAACGCCGATGGGACAGCTTCATCCTGGTCACCCCGAACTGGACCATCCGCCTGCCGGGAGCGGAGTATCGGGGGCCTGACCCGGACGGATTCATGCCGCGGGACGATTTCGCGGCGTACCTTGCGCGGTGGGCGGAGCGCCTTGGTTGCCCGATCCAAACAGGAGTCGCAGCGACCGGTCTCGGTCAAGGCACGAACGGGCGGTTGCGCGTCGACACCACGGACGGTCCCCTGGAGGCCCCGGCGGTCGTCGTTGCCACCGGCACGATGCAGACGCCTCGCCGGCCAGCGCTTGCCGACTTCGTTTCGCCTCGTATCCGGCAACTCGACGCGGACACCTACCGCAATCCCGGGGATCTTGTGCCCGGCGCCGCTCTGGTCGTCGGCTCCGGTCAAACAGGTGGGCAGATTGCCGACGAGCTACGGCTTTCGGGCCGACGGGTGCTGCTAAGCGCCGGCGGCGCGGGGCGCGTTCCGCGGCGCTACCGGGGGCGAGATTGTGTGGCGTGGCTCGCCGAGCTCGGCTTCTTCGATCGGACGCCGGACATGCTGGAGTCTCCCGCCGACCGATTCCGGGCCGAGGTCCAGGTCAGTGGCGCCCGAGGTGGGCGTACGCTCGGCCTGCACCGTCTGCATCGCGACGGTGTCGAGCTGTTCGGAAAACTGTCGGCGGCGTATGGCGAGAAGATACGGTTTGCCGACGACCTTCGACACAACATGGAGAACGCCGACAGGTTTTCCCACACGTTCCAGGAAGGGGTGGACGCCTTCGTCGAGAGGAACGGTATCGACGCACCCTTGCCGACCGACGAGGAGCTCGACGGCGAACCGCCGCAAGACGACTGGTCGGTATCGCATCGTTCCTCGATTGACCTCAAGGACGAGAATGTCACCAACATCGTATGGGCGACCGGATTCTCGTACGATTTCTCCTGGATCGACTTTCCCGTGCGCGACGAGACGGGCTATCCGGTGACGGACCGTGGCGCGACGTCCGTACCCGGTCTGTACTTCATGGGCCTGAACTGGATGGTGAAACGCAAGTCCGGCCTGCTGTACGGCGTCGGGGACGACGCGCGGCATGTAGCCGCCCACATTGCGAGATACGTTGGGAGCCACCAGCGCCGCCTGGCGGGCGCTCAAGGAACGGTGCGCCCCTGAGCGCATCACGGTGATTCTCGACGAGTTGGCCCAGGACCGGTGGCAGTACACCGATCTTCTATGGACAGGCGGTGGCTGACCCCGCAAGGGCGGGCTCGGCGTACGACCTTATCGGTCATCCCGATATTTCTCCAGAGCTATCGCACCCGTTTCGCGCTTCTGGCTATCGGGCAGCAGTCCGAACGGCGTCTGAGCCGCGCGGCCGAAGACGAACAGGCACCGGTCGCATACTTGGTACCATCGTGAAAGGACGTTGTACGGCCGCCGACGGGGCGCGCCGCTCCGCGTGTGTTCGAAATCCCGGACAGTCCCCCACTCGGAAATCGGCTCGAAATCGATCCGCCTCAAGTATTCTTCCGCCACTGAAAGCGTCACGATCTGCGGTCGAAGCACTTTCAGCAAACGGTGCCAGAGTGGGCTGCCATCTGCCTCAAGCGCCGCCCGGTTGACAGACTCAAGTCTGCTCCATGCTTCATGTCGGAACGCAGCCAGGTGATCAGCCCAAGATTGAGCACCGCGAGGGCGACTCCGGTGCCGATGACGGTCCAGGCTTCGATGCTCATGCGTCTCTCCTTCGACGAAGCGAGCATAGCTCAACGAAAGTGCCGGCAGTTCCCGGCGGAAACCGGGGCGGGTCCCGCGCGCACTACAATGCAGCCCGGCGGGCCGCGCGGAGACGAGGATGAACGACATGCTGCCGTATGACTTCAGTTCCGGCAACACCAATCCGGAGACCTATCCCGGCGAGGCGCTGGCGGCCGCGGCGGCCCGCGTGATCCCCAAGCTCGCGACCGCCCTCGCCACCTACCCCGGCAAGCTTGGACACGAAGGTCTCCGGCGCCTCCTCGCCGCCCGCGAGTCGGCCCGCGAAGGGGTCGAGATCGATCCCGACCACATCGTCCTGACCAACGGGTCGATGCAGGGGGTCACCCTCGTCGCCGAGACGTTCTGCGAGGGAAGCGACGATCGGGTGGTGCTCGAGGAGCTCACCTACAACGGCACCATCGAGGCGTATCGGGCGCTCGGCATCGACATGGTCGGCGTTCCCGTGGACGGCAGCGGGATGCGCACCGACCGCCTCGACGAGATCCTCGACGAGATGGCGCGCGAGGGCCGCCCGCCACGGTTCATCTACACCCTCGCGACGTACCAGAACCCGACCGGGGCGATGTTGCCGCCCGCGCGGCGCGCGGAGCTCCTCGCCGCCGCGAAGCGCCATGGTTGCCTCGTGGTCGAGGACAACTGCTACGGGGACGTCCACTACGACGGCGAGAAGCCGCCCGCGCTCTACGCCCTGGACGACTGGCCGGACCAGGTCTACATCGGCTCGCTCTCCAAGATCTTCGCCCCCGGGGTGCGCCTCGGCTACGTCATGGCCCGGCCCCCGCACCTCGACCGGATCCTCGCCCGCCGCCACGACGCCGGGCCGAACACCCTGTCGGCCGCGATTGCGACCGAGTACCTCGGGCCGGACCTGTGGGGACACGTCGAGCGCGCGAACGCCGCGCTCAAGGTGAAGCGCGACGCGATGCTCGCGGCCCTCGAAGCCCATCTCGGCAACTACTGCTCGTGGTCGCGCCCGGTGGGCGGTCTGTTTATCTGGGTGCGGCTCCCGGACGGTCTCGACACCGGGGCGCTCGCCGCCGCGGCCGCCGCCCGCGGGGTCGCGTTCAAGCCCGGCTCGGAGTACCACATCGCCGGAAGCGACGTCCCGTTCATCCGCCTCGCGTTCGGCTTTCCGGATGTCGAGACCATCGAGACCGGCGTCGCCCGCCTCGGAGAGAGCATCCGCGAGGCGATGGCCCCGGCCTGAAGCGACCGGCTGGCGCCGGCCGCGACCGGAAGCGCAAACCCGAACCACCCGCATCTCGTACGAAGGGAGATCCCCGATGACCGCGACGGAGCGCGACGCCGCGCGCCAGATGAAGCTCGTCGCCTTCCTCCAGGCGTCGAACTGCTCCAACTACCCCGCTTCATGGCGCCATCCACACACCGCGCAGGACTTCCTCACCCCCGAGTACTTCCAGCGCATCGGCCGCACCCTGGAGGCCGGAAAGTTCCACCTCGCCTTCTTCGACGACCGCCTCGCGATGCCCGACCGCTACGGCGACGACATGGCGGAGGCGCTCCGGCAGGGGATCCGGGTGGTCAAGATGGACCTCATTCCCCTGATGACCGCGATGGGGCTCGCGACGAGCCGGATCGGGCTCGGCGGCACCTACTCGACGACCTACTTCGAGCCCTTTCACGTGGCCCGGGTGTTCGCCACCCTCGACCACATGATCGGGGGGCGGGCGGCCTGGAACGTGGTCACCTCGCTCAACGACTCCGAGGCCGCGAACTTCGGCCGCACCGAGCACCCTCCCCACGACCGCCGCTACGACCGCGCCGACGAGTTCATGGAGGTGGTGCTCGGCAACTGGGACGCCTGGGAGGACGGCGCCGTGCTCTACGACCGAGACGGCCTCGGTTTCGCCGATCCCGGCAAGGTGCACCGTCTGGAGTACGAAGGCGAGTGGTTCCGGACCCGCGGAACGTTCACCGTCCCGTGGACCCCGCAGGGGCGCCCGGTCGTCATCCAGGCCGGGCAGAGCGGGCGGGGGCGCGAGTTCGCGGCGCGCTGGGGCGAGATCCTCTTCGTCATCTATCCGAGCCTCGAGTTCGGGCGCCCCGTCTACCGCGACATGAAGGCGGCTCTCGCGGCCGCCGGAAGGGACCCCGATCTCGTCACCATCTGCCCCGCCGTCTACTGCATCACCGGCGAGACCCGCACCATCGCGGAGGACAAGGCGGCCTACATCGAGGGCCTCGCGACCCCGCTCGACACCTTGGTCCTCCTCGCCGAGGTCCTCAACTTCGACTTCGCTGCGCACCCTCTGGACGAGCCGCTGACGGGCGGCGACCTCGACTCGATGACCGGGCTCCAGGCCATTCGCGACCGGGTCGTGCAGCAGGCGGGCGAACACCCGACGCCACGCGACTTCGTGAACGTGAGCCGCCGCGGGACGGTGCGCGAGATGCCCCTCTTCGTCGGCACCCCGAGCGAGGTGGCGGACGGGCTCCAGGAGTGGTTCGAAGAGGCGTGCGACGGGTTCGTGGTCGCGGCGACTCACATTCCGGGCGCCTACGAGGACTTCGTGCGGCTCATCGTGCCCGAGCTCCAGCGCCGCGGCATCTTCCACCGCGACTACGCGGGCACCACCCTCCGCGAGAACCTCGGCCTGCCCTTCCCCACGCGAGGCGACTGGAAGAGAGGCTGACGGCGGGGCAACCCCGACCGAAGGCCCACCAGGATCCACGCGGGCAAGATGCCCGCGCTCAGGGGATGCATGCGAGGGCTCCCTGGGAGATGGGCTTCCAGCCCGCGGCGGGTCGGCCGGAAGGATTCAGGCCGCGGCGAGGACCGCCGCGCGGGTCGCCTCGTACTCCGCCTCGTCCTGGGAGGCGGCCCAGATGACCGCGGTGTCGAGCCCGGCCGCCGCGTACTCGTCGAGCCGGGAGCGAACCTCGGCCGCGGAGCCGACGAGGCCGAGCCGGCGGACGAACTCGTCGGAGAGCGCGGCGTTCGTCTTCTCGCGGTCGCGCTCGGCAAATCCGGCCTGGATCTGCTCGGCCTCGCGCGGGCGGCCCAGCCACGCGAGGTAGCTCGCGTACACCCCGGTCGAGTAGTAGCCGAGGGCGACGCGGCGCATGAGCTGCGTCCCGGCCGCCGCGTCGTCGGTGACGAAGGTGTTGAGCAAAGAGACGATCTCGAGATCCTCCACCCGCCGGCCGGAGCGCTTCGCCCCGGTATCCACGTGCTCGAGGACCCGCGGCAGCAGCTCCGCGGGGGTGAGGTTGAGGACCACCCCGTCCCCGATCTCCCCCGCGAGCTCGAGCATGCCGGGACGAAGAGCGGCGACGTAGATCGGGAGCCGCCCCTTGAGGGCCGACGTGAGCCGGAATCCGTGGGAGCGGACCGTCTCCCCGTCGTACGCGGTGCGTTCGCCGGTGAAGATGCGGCGCATGAGGTCCACCGTCTCGCGCACCCGGGTCAGC
The DNA here is from genome assembly GCA_965223775.1 of Gammaproteobacteria bacterium. Taxonomy (GTDB): domain Bacteria; phylum Pseudomonadota; class Gammaproteobacteria; order HK1; family HK1; genus JAJDXW01. The sequence goes on from OZ245021.1 coordinate 3,287,390, forward strand.
GGCTTGCTGAACTCCATGCCGTACCATCGTTCGATCATGGTCTGGCTGGAGGAACCCACCCCGAGGATCACCCGGTCCGGCGCAATGTGCGAAAGCGCCACTGCCGAGGCGGCGAGCACCGCGGGCGGGCGGTTGAAAACGGGGACGATGCCAAGGCCGATGCGAATGCGAGTGGTGCGAGCCCCGATTGCGGCGGCCGCGGTGAGCGCGTCCATCCGCCCGTTGCCGTCCGTCATCCAGATGCTCTCGAATCCTTCCGCCTCGGCCTGGACCGCGCTGTCGATGGGGTTCCGGTCGCCCGGATATCCCATTACGTTGATTCCGATCTTCATGGGTACCTCTCGGTGGTGGTGGACAAGTCGCAAGGCCCGGCGCCGGCCGCGCCCCGGGTCGCGAGGAACCCGAGCACGAGGGCGATCAGCAATGCGATGAGGACGTTGCGCACCATCGTGCCGATGGGCGGCGCGGCGGCCAGGACCCCCTGCGGACGGAAGGGGTGGAGCACGGCGTCCGCGGCACGCGCGGCCCAAGCACGGAGCCCGGCGCGTACGGCGAGGACCGGGGCCAGCAGACGGCCGGCGAACCCCGCCGCCGACAGGCCCCCGCCCCCCCGGCGCCAGAGCCGATCGACGTCCAGGGTGACGGTGAGCGTGCGCTGCATGATCGGCAGCAGGAGGAAGAACGCGAGCCCGGAGAAGAGCAGGAGCTGGAGCGCGTTCACGACGTGGGGAGCGGTGTACGGTGCGTAGTCGACCGGAAACGGCAGCAGCCGGTAGAGGGGTTCCGGCCAGATCCCCATCCCGATGCACAGCGCGGCGAAGAGGACCATCGCCACCCGCATGTTCCAGGGCGGATCGGGTGGCCGGAGCCCCGAGTCCTTCTGGAAGAAGACGAACCATGGGAACTTGATCCCCGCGTGCAGGAACACCCCCGCCGAGGCGGCCATGAGGAGGAACCAGATGACGGCCAATGCTTCGTCGGTTGCCGCTTGGGAAATCATAGACTTGCTGATGAAACCGGAGGTGAGAGGGAAGGACGAGATGGACAGCGCGCCCACCGTTCCGCAGAGGGTGGTGAGCGGCATGGTCCGGAAGAGCCCCCCGAGGTCCGTGCACTTCCGTCGCCCGGTCATGTAGAGCACCGATCCCGCCGACATGAGGAGCAGGGCCTTGTAGATGATGTGGGTGAAGGCGTGGGCGGCCGCCCCGTTCAGGGCCATCTCGGTGCCGATCCCGACCCCGGCGACCATGAACCCCACCTGGTTCACGATGCTGTAGGCGAGGATCCGGCGCATGTCGTTCTCGAGGAGGGCGTAGATGATCCCGTAGAAGATCATGAAGAGCCCGATCCAGACGAGCGCCTCGGTTCCCGGGAAGCCCCGGATGAGGACGTACACCGCCGCTTTCGTGGTGAACGCGGACAGGAACACCATGCCGCTCCACGACGCCTCGGGGTAGGCGTCCGCGAGCCAGGCGGAGAGCGGCGGCGCGGCGGCGTTGACCAGCACCCCGGCGAGCATCAGCCAGGTGCCCCAGGAGTTCGCCTCCATCGCGGTGAACGCGAGCGAGCCGGTCGCCGAGACGTGGAGCAGCACGCCGGCCATCAGGAACGCCCCGCCGAGCATGTGCACGACGAAGTAGCGGCCGGCCGCCCGCAACGCCCCGTCCCCGCCCGCGGCGAGCAGCACCCCGGTCGAGGCAAGGGCCATCAGCTCCCAGAACACGAAGAGGGTGAGAAGGTCTCCCGCGAGTGCGACCCCGATCGCGCTTCCCGCGTAGATGAGGGCGCACGCGAGCTCGAGGGTGCGGGCCTGGTTGAGGGCGAAGAGCCCCCCGGCGAACGCCATGACCGCGAAGATGGTCGCGAAGAGCCGCCCGAGGGCGTCCACCTTGACGGGCACGAGCGTGTAGTCGTGGACGTGCCATGCCGCCGCCGCGCCGCCGGGAAGGCTCCACACGAGGGCGAGGGTCGCGACGGGGAGCACGAGGAGGAGCGCGGCGCGGACCCGCGCCGGCGCGAAGGGCAGCACGAACCCGCCGAGGATGAGGAGAAGGGCCGGGGGGAGGTCAGCCACCGGGCCGGTCCCGTCCCGCGGCCTCGTCCGCGTCCGGCATGGCCGGTGCGGTTGCCGCCTCCCGGTTCGGGGTCGCGAGCTCCGTTCCCTCCGGAGCGGCCCGTCTCCCCTCGTCGTACCAGGTATCCGGCCGCTTGAGGGCCACCCCGAGACCCTTGGCGAAGAGCACCATGGCGCCGCAGGCGCCGAGCCCGTACCAGGCGTAGAACCCGAACGCCCCGTCGATCCCGAAGCCGGGATGGGCATGGATGAGGAGATCGCCGAGGACGAGGGCGGCGAGCACCACGCCGAACCCGATCCAGAGCCCAAGGACGGCGCCGGGGCGCACCAGCCAGTGCGCCGGCTCCCCGGGGGGCGCGACCGGCGGTTCGATCCCGCTGTCCGGGGTGTGCTTCATCGGAGATTGGCGGCGATCTGCATCGCCTGGTCGCGAACGCTTTCCGGGACTCGATCCGACCGGCTGATCTCTCTCAACGCGTCCCTCGCTCGTCCCGCCTTGATGATCCGCCGCGACGTAGAGACCCGGCTCCGGCAAGACCCGTCCGTGTAGTCCTCCTTCCTATTCAGCAAGTCGGCCACGTCCTGATTGGAATACCTGATTACGCACAAAGCTCAGGTTGGGGCCGCCGCTTTCCCGGGAGCGCGGGCTTCCAGCCCGCGGGCGGTCCATGCGGGCTGGAAGCCCGCACTCCCAGGAGACCCACGGTCCCACGAAGGCGGCGATCCCGGGAATCCCGTGCTCCCAACCTGAGCTTTGTGCGCAATCAGGTTGGAATATGACTCATTGAACAGCTCGCCGAAGTACTTGACGAAACACTCCTTCCCGACGGATTGCAGGTACCTGTCCAGCTTGTCGTCATTCATTCGGCACGTTCCTTTCCAGGTCCCGGGTCTCCCTCACCAGGTGTCGATGCAGGGGCGCTTCTTGCCGGCCCGCGGCTCGGGCGGCGGGCAGGCCCGGAGCCCCTCCACGATCCAGCGGCGCGTGTCCGCCGGGTCGATGACGTCGTCGATCTCGAACACGGTGGCCGTATTGAGCGCCTTCCCCTGCTCGTACATGTCGGCCACCATCTCCTCGTAACGGGCCATCCGTTCCGCGGGGTCCGCGATCGCGGCGAGCTCCTTGCGGTACCCGAGCTTGACCGCACCCTCGAGACCCATTCCGCCGAACTCGCCGGTCGGCCACGAGACGGCGAAGAACGGGGCATGGAAGCTCCCCGCGGCCATCGCCTGGGCGCCGAGGCCGTAGGACTTGCGGAGCACGACGGTGAACATCGGCACGGTGACGCTGGCGCCGGTCACGTACAGCCGGCAGCAGTGGCGGACGAGCGCGGTCTTCTCCGCCTCCGGACCCACCATGTTGCCGGGGGTGTCGCAAAGGCAGAGGATCGGGATGTCGAAGGCATCGCAGATCTGCATGAAGCGCGCCGCCTTGTCGGCTCCGTCGCTGTCGACCGCACCCGCGAGGTGAGTCGGGTTGTTGGCGACGAGACCGATCGGCCGTCCCTCGATCCGGATGAGGGCGGTCACCATGCCGGGCCCGAAATCGCGCTTGAGCTCCAGGATCGAGCCTTCGTCCGCGAGCACCTCGATGACCCGCCGCACGTCGTAGGTGCGAAGCCGATCCTCGGGCACGACGTGGCGAAGCCGCCGCTGGTCGGCGCACGTCCAGTCGTCCACCGTGCCCTGGAAGTACGAGAGATACCGCTTCGCGGCGGCCACCGCCTCGGCCTCGTCCTCGACCGGGATGTCCACGACTCCGTTCGCGACCTGCACGTCCATCGGCCCCACCTCCTCGGGCCGGAACACGCCGAGCCCCCCGCCCTCGATCATCGCCGGCCCGCCCATCCCGATGTTGGCGTTGCGGGTCGCGATCACGACGTCGCAGCAGCCGAGCACGACCGCGTTGCCGGCGAAGCACCGGCCGGACGCGATGCCGACGAGAGGAACGAGGCCGCTCAGCCGGCCGAGCAGGTGGAACGCGGGGATGTGCAGATCGGCCGCGAAGACGATGTCGGTGTCGCCGGGCCGCCCTCCCCCGCCCTCGGCGAAGAACACCATCGGCAGCCGCCACTTCTCGGCAAGGGCGAACATCCGGTCCTTCTTCTGGTGGTTGAACTTCCCCTGGGTGCCGGCGAGCACGGTGTAGTCGTAGGCCATCACGAGACAGCGCGCCCGCTCGTCTTCGAAGAGGTGGCCGTTGATCCGGCCGAGCCCGGCGACGAGCCCGTCCGCCGGGGTGCGCCGGACCAGCTCGTCCATCGTGTGCCGCCGGCGCCGGGCCGCGACCACGAGAGCGCCGTACTCGGTGAAGGATCCGTCGTCCACGAGGTCGTCCACGTTCTCGCGGGCGGTTCGCTGTCCGGTGCGCCGCCGGCGCTCGACCGCGTCCGCACGCCGGTCATCTCGGGTCAGGGCCTGGCGCTCCAGCACTTCGGCGAGGTCCGGACGAATCGCGTCGAGGTCGAGGGCCTCGTCGCGGCCCGCGGCGGGGGGCGCCACCTCGGCCTCGTCGAGCACGACGAGCGGGCTCCCCTCCGCGACCGTATCGCCCTCGCGCACCGCGAGGCGCCGGACCCGTCCGCTGCGATCCGCCGCGATCACGTGCTGCATCTTCATCGCTTCCATGACGAGCAGCTCGCGGCCGATGTGGATGGGATCGCCCTCGCCGACGAACATCTCGAGCACCGTGCCCTGCATCGGCGCGAGGATCGCTCCCGGCTCGCGCACCTGCGGCGCGCGGGCCGCCGGCGGGGTCTCCGCCACGGGCGCGCGCCCGGACTCCGCCTCCTGCCCATGTACGAGAACCGCCAGCGGATCCGCGGCATCCACCCTGGTTCCGGCGAGAACCGCGGCCGCCGCCGGATCGTCATCGCGCCGCGGCCGTGACGCGTCGGAGGGGGCTGCGGGGTTCGTCCCGATCCCGTCCAGCAGGTCCGAGAGGTGGGCCTCCACGAACCCCGTATGGAGGCGGCCGGCCACGACCTCCGGATGGGCGAGAAGGTTCCGGAGGAACTCGATGTTGCTCGCGACCCCCCCCAGCCGGAACTCCCCGAGCGCCCGCCGCAGCTTGCCGGCGGCCGCCGCGAAGGCATCCGGACCCGTCTCTGCGTCGGTTCGCACCACCACCTTGGCGATCAACGGATCGAAAACCGGATTCGGGGTGTATCCCGCGTATCCGCTCGTATCGACCCGCACTCCGGGACCGCTCGGCGGCTCGAAGGCCGCGATGACGCCGCCGGCCGGCCGCACCGATCCATCCGGATGCATCGCTTCGAGGTTCACCCTCGCCTGCACCGCATAGCCGCGACGCGGGATGGCGTTCCGGTCTCCGGGCAGCGGCCCGCCGCCCGCGAGCTCGAGCTGGAGCCGGACGAGATCGATTCCTGCGAGCTCTTCGGTCACCGTATGTTCGACCTGGATCCTCGGGTTGGCCTCGATGAAGTACGCCGCGCCGGATTCGTCCACCAGGAACTCGAACGTCCCGAGATTGGCGAGGCGCGCCTCCCGGGCGAGGGAGAGCGCGGCCGCGACGATGCGGCCGCGAAGAACGGGGTCGAGGTTCGGGGCGGGAGCGATCTCGACGATCTTCTGACGGCGGCGCTGCAGGCTGCACTCGCGCTCGCCGAAATCGACGGCGCCCCCGGCGCCATCGCCGGCCACCTGGACCTCGATGTGCCGGGCTCGAGGCAAGAGCCGCTCGGCGTAGAGATCGGCCCGGCCGAAGGCCCGCCGGGTCTCGTCGCGGCAGCGCGGCCACTCGCTCTCGAGCTCCGCGACGCTCTGCACGGCGGACATCCCGCGGCCGCCTCCGCCCCCGGCGGCCTTGATCATCACCCCGCCCGCATCCTCTCCGAGGGAGACCAGGAACCCCCGGGCCGCCTCCAACCCGCCTTCCACCCCGGTCCCCGGCAGGATCGGCACCCCGCACCGCTCCGCGAAGGCTCGTGCCCGCGCCTTGTCCCCGAAGAGATCCAGGGTGTCCGGGGACGGTCCGACGAAGGTGATGGCGCGTGCCGCGCAGAGCCGGGCGAACTCCGCGTTCTCGCTCAGGAAGCCGTACCCCGGGTGGATGGCGTCGCACCCCGAGCGCTCCGCCGCCCCGAGGACGGCTTCCTGGTCGAGGTACGAGGCGGCGCCCCGCCCGGGCAGGGCCTCCACCTCGTCGACCCGCAACGCGTGCAGGGATCGTGCATCGTCCTCGGAACGCACTGCGACCGCGGCAAGCCCGAGCTCCGCCGCGCTTCGCGCGATGCGGATCGCGATCTCGCCCCGATTGGCGATGAGGACGCGCCTGAGTCCCATGTCCTGCCTTTTCCGGCCGCCGAGCACCGCTTCCGATCATCAACGCTCGGGCGGAACGGAAGCAACCTCCTCCATGGAAGCAACCTCCTCCATGGAGGTTCGGCAGCGACCCGGTTCGCAATGAGCCGACGGTCCGAGGCAGGCCGACCGCGCGAATCGGCTGGATGAGCCGCCCGGCATCCGACCGGAAGGACCGACCGTCGGGAGCAGGTCGAGCTGAGCTAACGGAGCCGGTCCACCAGCCACGTCTGAAAGTAGCGCACGCCCTCCTCCCACACCGGAGAGAACTTCACGTCGTCCGCCACCGGAGAAGCGCGGGCGGCCTGCTGAAGCTCCATGCAGCGGTGGTCCTGGGGCCGAAGGCCGCGCTGGTCGTGCAGGGAACGGTCGGGCCCGATCCAGCGATCGATCGCGGCGTCGCGTGCCGCGGCGTGTTCCGGGCCGGTCGCCGCTTCGGGGGCGAAGTACCAGGCCATCTCCGCCCGGGTCACCCCGGGCGCGACGGGGGTATAGATGCCGGGCACGTACGCGCTCGGACCCAGGGTCAAGGTGGAGTTGGGCAGGACGGCGTTGGCGACGCCGTGCTTTTGCCGGACCCCGGTGCGGCTTGGCAGGGGCGGCAGCGTGCTGCCGTCCGCCGCGGTGTCGAGGCGGCGTTCCGGACGGCGTGCATTCGCACGCAGGGTCATGGTGTTGCCGTCGGCGATGGAATCGGTGAAGGGCACGCCGGTGTCGAGATCGACCTCGTCCGACATGCGCTCGAAGATCCCTTCGTGCACCCAGACGTGGTGATAGACCTCCCAGTTGTCCATCACCAGCTTCCAGTTCGCCTTGAACTCCCAGCTCGTGCGATAGCCGCACCGAAGCGCGGCGATGTCGAGGTGAGAGAACTCCGCCGCCATGGGCGCCAGGTACTCCTCGAGCGGCGCTGCGTTCTCCGCCAGGTTGACGAAAATCACGTGGTTCCACACCCCGCAGCGCACCGGCACGAGACCGTTCCGGTCGGCATCGACCGGCTGGCGTTCCGATTTCGCGGTACCGTCCCAGAAGGGCGTTGCCCGCAGCGCGCCGTCGAGCCCGTAGGTCCAGGCGTGGTAGGGACACTGGAGCTGCCTGAGCCTGCGGCACGGCTCGGTGAGCACGAGGGTGGCCCGGTGGCGGCACACGTTGTGGAACGCGCGGACGGTGCCCGACTCGTCACGCAGGATGATGATCGGCACGCCGGCCACCGACACCGGAATGGCGTCGCCGGGCGCCGGCACGTCCGCTTCGAAGGCGGCTCCGGTCCAGGTCCGTGGAAAGAGGCGCTGGCGCTCCAGCGCGAAGAAGCCCTCGCTCGTATAGATGCTGGCCGGCAACCCGCGCGCTTCGGCGAGCGACGGAGCTCCAAGCGCCGCGATCATCGAATCGTCGAGGAATTGTTCGAGGTTCGGGGAATCCATGCTGTTCACATCGCAATCGGGCCGGGAGCCTGGCGGCCTCGCGCCGCGGTGTCTCGGCGCGCCGCCGGGCCCAGGATGAAGCAAATTCGATCGGGCGTCATCTCCGTCCCCCCGGCGCGAGCCGGCTCGGTCGCCGCGAGTCGTTGCGCACAGCCCGGTGAGAAGACGGTTTGAGCAGTTGAATCAGGCGCACACCTGGTCGACCTCCAGGATTTCGCCATCGCTGGCGCCGGCAAGCGTCCTGCCCGCTCGAGAAGCCCGCCCGGCCCGCCGTGGACCCCCGGCCGGAACGGGTCGACTCGATCACGACACTTGAAATCCGAGTACGCTCGTTTACGCTGGGCAAGGCAGGCGGCATCCCGACCAGTCCCATCGCCGCCCGCGCCGAGCGCGGACCGGCAACCGCGACCGCGACCGCGACGACGGACCACCGAAATGACCGTGACCGCCGAAACGCGTGCACAGCCCTACAGCGGATACCACCGCGTCTCGGACGCGCGTGAAGATCCGGAGCTTACGCACACGGGGCCGCGCACCCCGTGCGGCGAGTACTTCCGGCGCTTCTGGGTGCCGGTGGCCATGAGCGAGCAGCTCGCAGAGCACCCCACGCTCGTCACCGTGCTCGGTGAAGGGCTGGTGCTGTTTCGGGACCTCTCCGGCCGGCTCGGCCTGCTGCACAAGCATTGCAGCCACCGCCGCGCGTCGCTCGAGTACGGAATCGTCTCCGAGCGCGGGATCCGGTGCTGCTACCACGGCTGGCTGTACGACGTGGACGGCGCCATTCTCGAAGCGCCCGGCGAGCCGGCGGACAGCCCCATTGCGCGCAGGCTCTGCCATGGCGCCTATCCCGTCACCGAGGTTGCCGGCCTCGTCTTCGCCTACCTCGGCCCCCCCGAGCTCCGGCCCGAGTTTCCCATGCTCGACACGCTCTCGCTCCCCGGGGACGAGCTCGTGCCCTACGCAATCGACTACCCCTGCAACTGGCTGCAGGTGGCCGAGAACCCGATGGATCCGTTTCACAGCGTGTTCCTGCACACGCGGGTGACCCGCGCGCACTTCAACCCGGCCTGGGGAACGATGCCGGTGGTCGAGTGGCACACCCTCGAAGACCACACCGGGCTCTACCTCACCAACGTGCGCCGCTGGAAGGACTACATCTGGGTACGCACCGCCGAGGTCATGCTCCCGGCCATCGCGCAGCCACCGGACATTTACCAGAACCCGGATCGGGAGAAGTTCTTCCCCGGCGTGGGAATCACCAAGTGGACGGTGCCCGTCGACGATACCCGCTGCCGGATCATCGCCTGGCGCCACTTCAACGAGGAGCTCGACCTCGACGGCAAGGGCGATCGCGCGAAGGTCGGGTTGAACAAGGTGGACTTCGTCGGACAGACCGCCATCGAACGTTCCCGTGAGGAAGGCCGGCGCATGCCGGGCGACTACGAGGCGCAAGTCTCCCAGGGGCCCATCGCGGTGCACGCCGGCGAGCGGCTCGCGACGACCGACAAGGGGGTGGCGCTGTACCGGCGCATGCTGCGCCGGGCGATCCGCAATCTCGCGGCCGGCGACGAGCCGCCGCAGCTCCGGCCGGGTCCGAACCGCCGCGTGCCGACCATGGCCGGCGACGTCATTGTGAGGGTGCCGGCGTCGAACGGAGACGACGCCGAGCTGCAGCGGATCATGGGCCGAGTGGTCGGGCGCATCGTCCACGAGACCATGGGCCTCGAGCGCACCGCACGGCGCGCGGAGATCGAGCGGCAGGTCCGGACATGGCTCGGTTCGAACGGACGGTGCGACGGGGCAGGAGCGTGCAACGCGTGACCCACGCGAGCGGGCGGACACCGCGCGCGTCGACCCGACACGCAAGATGGTGGCGCAGCCGGACGTTCGACGTCATCCAGTTCGTGGTTCTCGGTGGTGGGCTGATCTGGCTGACAATCCGCGGCGCCGAAAGCATGGGCTACAACTGGCAGTGGTATCGGATGCCTCAGTTCTTCTGGCGGGTCATCGACGGCGAGCTGATCTGGGGGCCGTTGATGACCGGCCTCGCGGTCACGCTCGAGCTCTCGATCTATGCGATGGTCCTGACGCTGGCGCTCGGGCTCGCGACCGCGCTCCTGAGGATGTCGGACTCGATAGCGGGCCAGGTCCTGGCCAAGGTCTATCTCGAGGCGATTCGGAACACGCCGATGCTCGTCCAGCTCCTCGTGTTCTACTTCGTGATCGCTCCGATCATCGGGATCGAACGGTTCTGGACGGGTGTGCTGTGCCTCGGCGTGTTCGAGGGTGCATTTGCGTCCGAGATCATCCGTGCCGGCATCAACTCCGTCCCCCGCGGTCAATGGGAGTCCGCGGCGAGCATCGGGCTCTCCCGGTTCCACAACTATCGCCTCATCGTCCTGCCGCAGGCGGTTCCGCTCATGCTGCCGCCCATGACCGGGGTGCTGATCAATCTGATCAAGCACTCGGCCATCGTGAGCGTCATCGCGGTATTCGAGCTGACGACCGAAGGACGCAACATCATCGCCGACACCTTCATGAGCTTTGAAGTCTGGCTCACCGTCGCGGGGGTGTATCTCGTAGTCACCTGCAGCCTCTCGGTGCTGGTCGGACATCTCGAACGCCGCGTAGCGCCCAGGGACTGACGATGAACCCGTACGCCGCCAAACGACGCCTCAAGCCGCTCGACATCGTCATCCTGTCGGTCGTTGCCGCGGTCGTCGCGTTCTTCGTCTACAAGGTCGACGCCGTGTTGTCGTACCAGTGGGACTGGAGCGTCGTCCCCCGCTACCTGCTTCGCCGCAATGAAGAAACCGGGGCGCTGGCCCCCAACCTGTTCGTGCTCGGTCTCCTGACCACCATACGCCTCGCGATCTGGAGTCTGGTGCTGTCCGCGATCATCGGCGGCATCATGGGGGTCATGCGCACCAGCCGGCGCCTGTTCCCGCGGCTGCTGAGCCGAGCCTACGTCGAGCTGATTCGCAACACCCCGCCGCTCGTCTTCATCTTCGTCTTCTACTTCTTCATTTCTGGCCAGATCATGCCGCTGCTCGGCGTCGACGCCCTGGTTGACGGAGCGTCCCCGCTGACGGCTACCGTCATCGAGTGGATTGCGTCCCCGCCGAAGCTGTTCTCGAACTTCCTTGCCGGGGTGATCTGCCTCTCGTTGTTCTCCGGGGCCTACGTCACCGAGATCGTGCGGGCCGGCATTCAGTCAATCCCCCGTTCGCAGATCGAGGCGGGGGCCAGCATCGGGCTTTCCCGCCTGAAGATCATGCGCCTCGTGGTGCTTCCCCAAGCCCTGCAGCGTGTCATTCCGCCCCTGGCCGGCCAGTTCATCATCCTGATCAAGGACTCCTCGCTGGTATCCCTCATCTCGATCCAGGAGCTGACCTTCTATGCGATCGAGATCGCGGTCTCGACGACGCAGGTCTTCGAGGTGTGGATCTTCGTCGGCTTCCTGTACTTCGTCATCTGCTACGCCTGCGCCCTCGCCTTCGACTGGCTGGAGCGAAGGAACAGGGCTGCCTACCGCTGATCGCAAGAGAAACGGGGGGCAACCCGGTTCCGGGCGCCCCCCGTGAATTGAATCGCGAGCGCGTTACCCGCTGGGCGAGACCATGTCCGCCCATTCCCGGGTCGTGAACCAATGGTCGTGGCGTTCCTTCAGCCACCCGCTCGCCTGCTTCTCCCGGATCCAGTTGTTGAAGAAGTTGAGGACGTCGGGATCGCCCTTGCGGACCGCGAAGGCTTCGCGGGTCGGCGACATCAGCTTCGCCGATACCACCCGAAGCACGTCGCCGCGCTTGTCGATCTCGAACGCGGCCTTCGGGGGAGTCGAGGAAACGCCGTCGACGTTGCCGTTCGCCGCTTCCTGGTAGGAGAGCGTGTCATCGTCGAAGTAGATGAGCTTCGCCTTGGGAAAGTTCCTTTGCATCGCGACCGCGCCGGTAGTGGCGCGCCGGGTGGCGATGGTGACGCCCGACTGGTTGAAGTCCTCCAGCGTCTTCAGTCCCTTCTCGTCGGCTCGCGCGCTGCTCGCCATCAGGATGTAGCCGGTGTTGGCGTAGGGGTGCGTGAAGTTGACGGTCAGGTTTCGCTTCGACGTGATTGACATGCCACTGATGATCGCGTCGAACTTTCCGGCCAGCAGCGCGGGAATGATGCCGTCCCACGCCGTCGGCACGAAGTCGACGCCGACGCCCATGTCCTCGGCCACCTGCTTCGCGACGTCGATCTCGAATCCGATCAGCTCACCGTTCTTGTCGCGCATCGCCCAAGGCACGAAGGTCGAGAGGCCGATCCGCAGCTCGCCGCGTTTCTTGATCGTCTCCAGCACGCTCTCCGAGGACAGGGCCTGCCGGGTGGAGTCCGCCGTCGCGACGCCCGATAGCGCGAGCATCAAGCCGGCGGCGACAAGCGCGACGGTACCGAGTCTCATCGTGTTCATCGGCGGGTGTCCTTCTTGGTGGAATGGGGAGCGCAAGGCTCTCACCGTGAACCAGGTCCGTCAAGCGGGAGTCTCTTCCCATGCAGGGCGATCCCCGCGAAGGTGCTCGCCCCGGACGTCGACGCCGCAGCCGCGTTCACCGCGGACCGGGTCGAACAGATGGGCGGCTGGCGAACCGGGCAGGCGTCGAGCTCGAAGCGTTTCCACGGCGTGAGCACGCGGCCAAGCGGGACGGCACGATTTCATCCGGCCCGTGCTCGTGGCGCAAAGGACGAGGGGGAGGACTTCGTCTTGCCCGGGACACTGCGGTCACTCGTAGCCGAGTCTCCGGTCGCGCGCCGCCGCGCCGGGGTCGCGATCGGCGGGAGGGCCGTAGCCGCCCCCGCCCGGAGTCCGCAAGGTCACGATGTCGCCGGGCTGGAGCAGGTGCTGGACCTTCGGATCGACGGGCTCGCCGTTGATCTCCACCGCCCCGGTCGCTCCGGGTCCACCCCCCTCGACGCCGCGGGCGGCGGCCCTCGTCCGCTCGGCCGAGAGAAACGCCGCGGTCGGGGTCGGGGACGTGTTGAGGATCCGGATCTCCTGGCCGAGGCCGCCCCGGTGCCGCCCCGCCCCTCCGCTTCCGGGAACGAGCCCTCGATGCAGCACGCGAAGGGGACTCAGCTTCTCCATGACCTCGGTCGGGGTCGACGAGATGTTGCTCGGCCAGCTCAGGCAGCTCTCACCGTCGCCGGATGCGGTGGCCCCCATCCCCCCGTTGAAGAAGAAGAGGTTCGAGAACGGCTTGCCGTTCCCGTCCACGCCCCACTGGGTGATTGACCAGAGCGGCGAGCCGGCCATCGCCATCACCCGCTCCGGAATGACGCCGGCGAGCGCGGCGAGCGCGAGGCTCGGAATGAAGTGACCGGTGAGCGCCCGCGACGCCACCGGCGCGGGGTAGACGGGATTGACGAGACACCGCTCCGGCGCGCGTACCGCGAAGGCGCCGAGCGAGCCGCCGTTGTTGGGGATCGCGGGGGCCGCCACGCACTTGATCGCGTAGGCGGACATGGCCTCCGTGTAGCACAGCGGCAGGTTGATCGCCCGGTCCACCTGGGGGGAGGTGCCGGCGAAATCGAATTCCGCGCGGTCGCCCGCGATGGTCAGCTCGAGCTGGATCCGCAGCGGCTCGTCGAAACCGTCCGTCTCGAGCGCGGCCGCGTAGCGCCCGTCGGGGATGGTGCGGATCGCGCTGCGCATGGCGACCTCGGTGCGGCCCCGGATCTCCTCCGACAGCGCTTCGAGCGACGTCATCGCGTATTCACGCGCGAGCGCGAGGAGACGAGACTCCATCAGGCCAAGGGCGGTGACCTGAGCCCAGAGATCGCCGCCGGTGAGCTCGGGAGTGCGGACGTTGCGCGCGAGGAGCTTGAGCAGGGTTTCGTCCGGACGTCCCGCCGACAAGAGCTTCATGATCGGGATCTGGAGCCCCTCCTCGAAGATCTCGCGCGCCTCCGGGGAGCGGATGCGACCGCCGATGTCGGGAGCGTGCGCGGTGCTCGCGGCGAACCCGAGGAGCTCGCCATCCAGGAAGACCGGCTTCGCGACACAGATGTCGGGGAGGTGTCCGGTTCCCATCCACGGGTCGTTGGTGACGAGCACGTCGCCGGGCGCGAGCGTGTCCGGGGGGAACTCGTTGAGGAAGTGCCGCACCGTGCGCGGCAAGGTGCTGATGAAGGAAGGAATGCTGTCCGTCGCCTGGGCTACGGAGCGGCCCGAGGCATCGGTGAGAACGCAGGAGAAATCGTGGGACTCCCGAACCACGGTCGAGAACGAGGTGCGAACGAGGGCGGCCGCCGCTTCGTCGGTGATGGAGATGAGCCGGGTCCACAGGACCTCGAGGCTCGCCGCGTCGAGCGGGCGGTCGTTCATGGTCCGAGGCGCTCCGCGGCCGGTGCGGGCCGACCGGGCGCCGCGGCGGGCGCCCGGATCATGACGAGGTTTTCCCATTCGTCGATTTCGAACCGTCCGCCGGGGCCGACCACCGCCGTCGACTCGCGCTCCTCGATGATCGCCGGTCCCGGAAAGCCGTCGCCGGGGCGAAGCGCATAGCGGTCGAAGACCGGGGTTTGCGTCGGGCGGCCCAATTCGGGGAAGCAGGCGGCCCGGGTCCCCTTGCGGACCACGCGATCTCCGCGAGCGGAACGGACCGCGGCGCCGTCCACGGTTGCCTGCCCCTCACCGCCCACCCGGGCGGCGACCCGAACGTTGACCACCTCGATCTCCACCCCGGGGGGCACGCGGGAGAAGGCTCTCTCGTAAGCCACCCGGAACGCGTCCGCGATGCCGCCGGACGAGGCGGGCGTGTAGGGACCTTCGGGCAGCTCGACGACGAGCTCGAAGTCCTGGCCGCGGAATCGAAGATCGGCGGAGCGCACGACGTTCGCGGTGTCGGGAGCGAGTCCGGTGTGGGCCAGCACCGACCGGCACTCCCCTTCGAGCCGCCGGAACGTTGCCTCGAAGCGGGTCCAGTCAAGCCCGGCCAGGGATTCGGCCACGGTGGCGACCCGGTCCGCGCGCGCGGGCGCGAGCAGGAGCCCGAGGGCCGAGGCGACACCCGCGGAAGGTGGGCAGACGACACGCTCGATGCCGAGCCTCGCGGCGAGATACCAGGCATGGACCGGCCCCGCCCCGCCGGTCGCAAGCAGCACGTAGCGCCGGGGGTCGCGGCCGCGCTCGGCGATGTGGACCCGCGCCGCGCTCACCATGTTCTCGGTGACGACCTCGAAGATCCCCCGGGCGAGCTCGGTTCCGGCAAGCCCGCTCTGCGACTCCAGCGAGGCGAGGGCGGCAGTGGCCGCGCCGGGACAAAGAGTCATGCTCCCCCCGGCGAAGAATTCCGGGTCGAGGTAGCCGAGCACGAGGTCGGCGTCGGTGACCGTGGGCTCCCGCCCGCCGAGACCGTAGCAGGCAGGCCCGGGGTCGGAGCCCGCGCTCTGCGGCCCTACCTTGAGCAGCCCGAGGTCGTCCACGCGGGCGATGCTGCCTCCGCCGGCCCCGATCTCGATGAGGTCGAGGGCCGAGATCTTGAGCGGAAGCCCGCTTCCGGGGATGAAACGGCGTTCCCGGCAGGCCTCGAACGTGTGGGTGACGAGCGGTTCGCCGCCGTCGACGAGACACAGCTTGGCGGTCGTGCCCCCCATGTCGAACGCGAGCAGATCGTCGTGCCCGGCCCGGGCGCCGAACCATGCGGCGGAAATGGCCCCCGCCGCCGGACCGGACTCGAGCATCCGCACCGGGAATCGCCGCGCCTCGTGGACGTCCGTGAGGCCTCCGCTCGAGAGCATGAGGAGCACACGGCACCCGATACCGCGGGCGGCGACCCGCTCCGCGAGCCGCTCGACGTAGCGATCGGCAAGCGGCATCAGGTACGCGTTCGCGACGGTGGTCGACAGCCGTTCGAACTCGCGTATCTCCGGGGCGACCTCCGAGGAGATCGCGAACGAGAGCGCGGGATACCGCTCCGCGAGGCGATCCCGTGCCCGGCGTTCGTGATCCGGATTGGCGTAGGCGTGGAGGAAGACGATCGCGACCGCGTCCACACCGGTCCGCGCGAGCTCGGACATCGCCTCGTCGAGGGAATGCTCGTCGAGCGGGGCCACCACCTCGCCGTTCGCGGCGAGCCGTTCCGTCGCCTCGAGCCGCCGGCCGCGCGGCACGAGCGGGGGCGGCTTGGTGATGGTGAGGTCGTAGAGCTCGAACTTGCGCTCGCGCCCGATCTCGAGGGCGTCTCGAAAACCCCGGGTGGTAATGAGGCCGGTGCGCGCGCCCTTGCGCTCGATGAGGGTGTTGGTGAAAAGGGTGGTCGCGTGCACGACGCGTTCCACCGTGCCGGGGTCGAGCCGCGCGTCCGCGAGCAGTCCGGCGACGCCGGCCTCCACCCCCCGGGCCGGGTCGTCGCGGGTGGTCAGAACCTTGCGCGCGAAGGTTCGCTCCGCGCCGCGCGCAACGATGTCGGTGAACGTCCCGCCGATGTCGATCCCGAGCGACCACATGCGAGGAAGCCTAACCCGAATTCCCGGCCGAAGCCGCGCGGCGAAGGTATCGACCGACACCGGCGGCGGCGCGTCTCCAATGGCCAAGCGTCGGCGGAATCCTCACCCTGACCCGAACCGGGATGTTACGCGCGCAGGTAGTCGAAGGCGGCGAGCGCGTGGGTGCGAAGCACGTGGCGGAACTCCTCGATGCTGACGCTCTCGTCGGGCGCCCCCATCCCCGCCGGCGAGCACCCGTGGACGAAGGCGGGAACGCCTCGCGCCCGCCAGAACCGGGTGTCGGTCCCACCCAGGCCAATGACCGGTCGCGGAGTGATACCGTCCGGTCCGGCGCGGGCGTTCCCCAGCAGGTGACCCACCATCTCATGCTCGGGGTCCGACCAGTTGGCCTCGATGTCTCCCGTGTCGAGCTCCTCGAGCCCGACGCCCGGAATGCGGTCCACGATCGAGGCGACGTCCGCCTTCACCTCGGCCCGGGAGATCCCGACCGGAAGCCGAAGGTCGACGTCCAGCACGCACTTCGCCGGCAGCATGTTGATCGCGGTGCCTCCCTGAACGGTGCCGACGTTCACCGACACGCGGCGCATCACGGCCGCGGCGCCGGCCCCCAACGATGCTTCGATGGCCGCCCGTACTTCCGGCCGATCCAGGTTCGCCCGGACGACGCGCGGTTCGGCGGGCACCTTCGATTCGATGGTCTCGAGGTCCCGAACGAGACGCGCGGCCAGCCGGTTCGCGCTCGTGCCGGTGTGCGGATAGGCGCTGTGACCGCCCGGCGCCTCGATGGTGAACCGCAGCCACAACATCGACTTCTCGCCGAACCGGACCGTCCCCGGACCGCTCGGCTCCGCGTTGAGCACGCAGTCTCCCAGCACCTCGCCGCCGCAATGCTCGGTCAGCCAGCCGGACCCCCACCGCCCCCCCGTCTCCTCGTCCGAGACCACGGTCAGGGTGACGCGGCCGGGAAGCTCGTTCCGCAACCGGTGAAGGTACGCGTGCGCGAAGAGGAGCGCCGTGGTTCCGCAGTTCATGTCGACGGTTCCACGGCCATGGACGCGCCCATCGGCGATGTCCCCGGAGAGCGGATCGCGCGACCAGGCCGAACGGTCGCCGACCGGAAACACGTCGAGATGGCCGTTCAGAACGAGGTGCCGGCCCTCCCCTCGCCCCGTAAACGGACTGATGAGGTTCGGCATGTTCGGGCGCGGGGCCTCGGTGCGGCAGGGAATGCCCTCCTCGGCGAGAAACCGGGACACGAGCTCGCACGCGGCGGTGGTGTCACCGGGTGGATTGCAGGAGTCGACCCGGGTGAGAGACTGGAGAAAGGCCACCTGGCGCGGACGTTCGGCCTCCAGCCAGCCGAGCAGCCGCTCCCGTGCCGCGGTCATGCTACCGACCGCAGACCTGAAGCTTCGTGGACCACGGCCCCGTTCTTGACGACCAGGATGCAGTCGCAGCCTCCGATCTGGTAGGCGATCCCGCGCGGATCGTCCGTGTCCCACACCGCGAGGTCGGCGGCCCGGCCGATCGCGATCCGTCCCGCCTGCTCCGCAAGACCGAGGGCGCGGGCGCCGTTTACCGTGAACCCGCGGAGCGCCTCCTGCGGCGTCAACCGGAAGAGGTAGCAGGCGAGGTGCATCTGGGACGCCGGGGAGACGGTCGGCGAGCTCACCGGATTCGAGTTCGTCGCGAGGGCCATCGGCACATCGAGATCGCGGAACAGGGCGACGGGCGGCTTTCGCGTCTCGTGAAAGGTCAGGTGTGCGCCGGGAAGGAGGGTTGCGACGGTGCCCGCCTCCGCCATCGCCTCCACCGTCGCCCGCGAGGCATATTCGAGGTGGTCGGCGGAGAGCCCGCGGTACTTCGCAACGACCCCGCCCGCCCCGAAGTCCGTGTACTGGTCGGCGTGGAGCTTGACCGGGAGGCCGAAGGATTGCGCGCAGTCGAAAAGGCGCCCGATCTGCCCGTGGTTGTATCCGTTCTGGTCGCAGAAGCCGTCGACCTGGTCGACGATCCCCTGTCGCGCCGCCTCGGGCAGGACCTCCTCGCACATGAACGTTACGTAGTCGTCGCGCCGCCCGGCGAACTCCTCGGGGGGAAGCCCGTGCGCGCCGAGGTAGGTGGACACCACGGTAACCGGCAGATCGCGGCCGAGCGCGCGCGACACCCGCATCTGGCGGAGCTCGGTCTCCTTGTCGAGCCCGGCGCCGGACTTGCTCTCGACGGTGGTGACTCCGTTCGCGACGAGCCGGCTCATGCGGCGCCGGCTCGCCGCGTAGAGCGCCTCTTCGGAGAGCGCGCGGGTGCGTCTCGTCATCTCCCAGATCCCGGCCCCCGCGGGCTCGAGATCCCACCGCCCGCCGCCCTGCGACAGCACCTCGAAGTCGAGCAGGCCCTCCTCCCCGTACACGATGTGGGTATGCGGGTCGACGAGCCCCGGAGTCACGACCTTGCCCCCGAGGTCGCGGACCGACGCGGCCCCCCCGGCCGGCGCGGTTCCGCTCGGCCCCATCCAGGCAATCTTGCCGTCCGTGATCGCGAGCGCTCCGTCCTCGATCAGCCCGTACGGCCGATCGCCGTCCATGGTCGCCAGACTTGCGTTCGTCAGCAGCAGGTCAAACATCGAATCGGCTCTCCTTTGTCCGTTACTTCATCCCGCGAGCCCGGTCTCGGCGATGACCGGAAAGATCTCGTAGAGCTCGCCCGTGTCGTACCCCGGGAAGCGCACCGGGTGGTATTCGCAGGTCGACACCTTGAAGGCGCAGGCGCCCGCCTCGGCCATCTCGAGGATCCCGTCCCGCCGGCGCCCTTTCGTGCCGTGGCGTACAGGGCGACGTCCACGGCCGCGAGCCGCTCCATCGCATCGACCTTGCGCCGCAGCCGCTCCACCGAGTTCACCGGGCCAGGCTCGCAGCCGCAAGGTACCGGACCACGGGTCGCGTGGACTATGCACCTTCGCGCGCATATTCGAGCAGGAGATCCTTCGCGTCCACCCCCTGTCCGGCCGCGACATGCAGGGCCGCGATCGTGCCGTCGCGCTCGGCGTGCAGCGCGGTCTCCATCTTCATCGCCTCGATGGTCACGAGGAGATCGCCGGCCACCACCGGACGCCCCGCCGACACCGCCACCGAGGCCACCACCCCGGGCATCGGCGCGGATACGTGGCAGGCATTGGCCGGGTCGGCCTTGGGGCGACGCGCCACGCTGGCCGCCACCTCGCGGTTCTCGATCTTGACGCTCCGCGGCTGGCCGTTCAGCTCGAAGAACACCCGGACGTTCCCCTCCTCGTCGGTCTCCCCGATGGCAAGGCAACGGATGACGAGGGTGAGCCCCCGTTCGAGATCGATCGAGATCTCCTGTCCCGGGGGGAGTCCGTAGAAGTAGACCTCGGTCGGCAGGACCGACACCGGACCATACCGGGTGCGATGCTCCGCGTAGTCGATGAAGACCTTCGGATACAGGAGATACGAATAGAGCTCCTCTTCCGAGAGCGTCCAGCCCGTCGCCGCCTCGGCCTTCGCCCGGGCCGCCCGGAGGTCCGCCGGGGGGAGCGCGGCGCCGGGCCGCCCTTCGATCGGCTTCTCACCCTTCAGGATCTTTCGCGAAAGGGCCTCCGGGAATCCTCCCGGCATCTGTCCGAGCTCGCCCCGGAACAGACCGACGACCGACTCGGGAAACGCGATCTCGCGGTCGATGTCCTCGACGTCCGCCCGGGCAAGCCCGCCGGCGACCATCACCAGGGCGAGGTCGCCGACCACCTTCGAGGTCGGGGTGACCTTGATGATGTCGCCGAACATCCGGTTCACCTCGGCATAGGCGTTCGCCACCTCGTGCCAGCGCTCGGCGAGGCCGAGCGCGCGCGCCTGCTCGCGCAGGTTCGTGAACTGCCCGCCCGGCATCTCGTGCAGGTAGACCTCCGAGGCCGGAGCCCGCATGTCGGTCTCGAACGCGGCGTACCGCGCGCGAACCGCCTCCCAGTAGTCGGAGAACTCCCGGACGCGGGCCGGATCGAGCCCGGTGTCCCGCGGCTGGCGCCGCAGCGCCTCGACGACCGAGCCGAGACAGGGCTGGGAGGTGAAGCCCGAGAGGCTGTCCATCGCGAGGTCGATCGCATCGACCCCGGCGTCCACCGCGGCAAGGACGCTCGCCGCGGCGACCCCGGAGGTGTCGTGGGTGTGGAAGTGGACCGGCAGCCCGGTCTCCTCCCGGAGCGCCGCGACGAGCGCGCGCGCCGCCGCGGGCTTCAGCAGCCCCGCCATGTCCTTGATCCCGAGGACGTGGGCGCCCGCGTCGCGCAGCTCGTGCGCCATCGCCACGTAGTAGTCGAGGTCGTAGCGAGCGCGGTCGGGGTCGTGCAGGTCCGCCGTGTAGCAGATGGCCGCCTCGCAGATCCGGCCCGTCTCGCGGACCGCATCGATGGAGATGCGCATGTTCTCGACCCAGTTGAGGGGATCGAAGATGCGAAAGACGTCGATGCCGGACTCGGCGGCCCGGGCAATGAAGCCGCGCACGACGTTGTCCGGATAGTTGGTGTACCCGACCGCGTTCGACGCACGGACCAGCATCTGCAGCAGGATGTTCGGAACACGGGTACGAACCGCGCGGAGCCGCTCCCAGGGCGACTCGCCGAGGAAGCGCATCGCCACGTCGAACGTCGCCCCGCCCCAGCACTCGAGCGAGAAGAGATCCGGCAGGTTGCGCGCGTACGCGTCCGCGATCCGGCGAATGTCGTCGGTCCTCATCCGGGTCGCGAGGAGCGACTGGTGGGCGTCGCGCATCGTCGTGTCGGTCACGAGAACCCGGGTCTCGCCGCGCATCCACGCAGCGACCGCTTCGGGACCCTCGGCGTCCAGCAGCGCCTTGGCGCCGCCGGTCCGGACGCCCCCCGACGGCCCCGCCGGCCGCGGCGGGCGCGGGGTCTGCGCATGGAGCGGCGGCGTGGGCCGGCCCGCCACCTCCGGATGGCCGTTGACCGTCACCTCGGCGACGTAGCGCAGCAGCCGGCTCGCGCGATCGCGCGGGCGCGGGAAGGAGAGAAGCTCCGGTTGGTCGTCGATGAAGCGGGTCGTGACCCGGCCGTGCCGGAACGCCTCGTCGCCGACGAGCCGCTCCAGGAAGGCGATGTTGGTGGCGACCCCCCGGATCCGGAACTCGCGGAGCGCGCGCCGCATGCGCCCGATCGCGTCCGCCCGGGACGGCGCCCACACGGTGACCTTCTCGAGAAGGGAGTCGTAGTGGCGGGTGATGACCGCGCCCGCGTAGGCGGTGCCGCCGTCGAGGCGGACCCCGAAGCCGGTCGCGGCCCGGTAGGCGGTGATCCGCCCGTAGTCGGGGATGAAGCGATCGAGGGGATCCTCGGTCGTGATCCGGCACTGCACCGCGTGTCCCCTGAGCGCGATGGCCTCCTGCGGCGGGCAGGCGGCCTCCGGTTCCTCCCCGATGTCGCCTCCCTCCGCGATCCGGATCTGGGCCCGCACGAGGTCGATCCCGGTCACCTGCTCGGTGACGGTGTGCTCGACCTGGATGCGCGGGTTCACCTCGATGAAGTGGAAGCGCCCGGTGTCGAGATCGTGCAGGAACTCCACGGTGCCCGCGTTGAGATAGTCCGACTCGCGCGCGATGGCAAGCGCGTATCCGGTGAGCTCCTCGCGCTCCTGCGGCCCGAGCCCGGGGGCCGGGGCGCACTCCACGATCTTCTGGTTGCGACGCTGCACGGAGCAGTCGCGCTCGAAGAGGTGGACGACGCGGCCATGGGCATCCGCCAGCACCTGGACCTCGAGGTGGCGGGCCCGCCCGACGAAGCGCTCGAAGTAGACTTCGTCCTTGCCGAAGGCGGCAGCCGCCTCGCGCCGCGCCGCGAGCAATGCCGCCTCGAACCCGTCCGGACTCGCGACGACCCGCATGCC
Source organism: Gammaproteobacteria bacterium (assembly GCA_965223775.1). Classification (GTDB taxonomy): domain Bacteria; phylum Pseudomonadota; class Gammaproteobacteria; order HK1; family HK1; genus JAJDXW01. Next base: position 3,309,601 of record OZ245021.1, read on the forward strand.
GCGCCCGCCTCCGCCCCAGCTCGCCTTGAGGATCCCGGGAAAGCCGACCTTGCGCGCGATGTCGAGGGCGGCCCCGGGGTCCTCGGGCAGAGCATCCGTCGCGGGAACCGTGGGCACCCCCGCCGCTGTCGCGATGGCCCGCGCGGAGACCTTGTCGCCGAGCCGGCGCAGCGTCTCGGGACGCGGTCCGATGAAGGCGATTCCCGCCGCGAGGCAGGCCTCCGCGAACTCCGGCGATTCGGACAGGAACCCGTAGCCCGGGTGGATGGCGTCGGTCCCGGTCTCGACCGCAACCGCGATGATGTCGTCCACCGCGAGGTAGGCGGTGACCGGTCCCAGGCCCTCGCCGATGCGGTAGGACTCGTCGGCCTTGGAGCGATGGAGGGAAAGCCGGTCCTCGTCGGCGAATACCGCGACCGTGGCCTTGCCCATCTCGTTGGCCGCGCGCAGGACGCGAATCGCGATCTCTCCGCGATTCGCGACCAGGATTCTCGCGAACTCGCTCACTGCTCCGTCCTTCCCGTCTCTGAACCTCACGCCCCAACCCTGCCGCCCGGGGACCACCCTGGACCCGTTCTTCGTCTACCAGCGAACGCTTCCCTCGCACCGGAGGGCCCCGCTCGGGTCGACCTCGACCGTCCAGCCGGGCGGCGCCACCGTCGTCCCCCCCGCCTCCTCGACGATCGCCGGTCCCTCGATCCGGCTCCCCACGCAGAGACGCTCGCGCTCGAGGACCGGGGTCTCGCACCACTCCCCGAACCATACCGAGCGGCGCTCGATCACCGGTTCGCCGGCGCCACGCGGCGTGAAGTCGAGGACGGGCTTGTCGACCTCGCCGATCGAGACGAGCCGCACGTTGACGATCTCGATGTCGTTCGCGGGGTCCGCGTAGCCGAAGGTCTCCTCGTGCCGTGCATCGAACGCGCCGCGCAGCGGCGCCCAGTCGGCGTCGTCCGGATTCCACCGGACCGGGAGCGTGAAGGACTGGCCGACGTAGCGCACGTCGAGGGTGAACTCGTGACGGTGCCGCTCCCGGCTCAGACCGTCCGCCTCAAGCCTCGCGGCGCCGTCGTCGCGCATCGCGCGCGCCCGAGTCCGCAGCGTGTCGATGGCGAGATCGGAGATCCGCCCGCCCCACGCGGCCACCGTGTCGCGGCGAAGATCGGCGAGCATCTGGCCGAGGGCGGAGAGATGCCCGGGGAAGCGCGGCACGAGGACCCGCGTGATCCCGAGCTCCTCGGCCACCGGCATGGCGTGCATCGGCCCGGCCCCGCCAAATCCGAGCAGGGTGAAGTCGCGCGGGTCGAAGCCGCGGTGCACCGAGACCTCGCGTACCGCTCCGGCCATCCTCGCGACCGCGATCCGGAGCGACGCGCTCGCGAGCGCCGTCACGTCGCCGTCGCCTCCGGCGCGCTTCCCGAGCGCCCGGAACGCGGCCCGCGCCTTCTCCGCGTCGAGGAAGAGTCCGCCCGCGAGCGCCCGGCCGACCGGCAGGCGGCCGAGGAGGAGGTTGGCGTCGGACACCGTCGGCTCGGCGCCCCCGCGCCCGTAGCAGGCCGGTCCCGGCGCCGCGCCGGCGCTCTGCGGCCCGACCCCGAGCGTACCGTCCGGCTGCACCCACACGATCGAACCGCCGCCCGCCCCGATGGAGTGGATGTCGAGCTGCGGCATCTTGAGCGGGTAGACATCGATCCGGTTGTCGTGCGACATGCGGGGCGCGCGCCCGTGCACGAGCGCGACGTCGGTGCTCGTGCCCCCCATGTCGAACGTGATGATGTCCTCGACACGAGCGCGCTCCGCGATCCGGACCGCCCCGGTGACCCCGCCGACCGGTCCGGAGAGGAACGTGCCCGCGCAGCGTTCCGCCGCCGCCCCGAGCGTCATCGTGCCCCCGTTCGAACCCATGATGTTGACCGGCGCCGAGATGCCCCGCTCGACGAGCGCCGCCTCGAGCGCGGCGAGGTAGCCCCGCATGACCGGCGTGAGATAGGCGTTCAGCACCGCCGTCGACGTCCGCTCGAACTCGCCCCGTTCCGGGGTGAGGGCGGCGGACTCGCAGATCGCGACCCCGTCGAGCCGCCCCGCGAGCGCAAGCGCCACCGCCCGCTCGTGCCCGCGGTCGACGTAGCTGTTGAGGAGCGCCACCGCGACCGCCTCCACCCCCTTGTCGCGCAGGGCCGCGGCCAGTGCGTCGAAGTCGAAGCCGTCGAGGGGCCGCACGACCGACCCGTCCGCCGCGAGCCGCTCGGACACCTCCAACCGGCGGTCGCGCGGGACGAGCGGCGCGGGCCGCTGCCACTCGGGATCGAACAGCCCACCGGCGAGCCGCCGCCCCTTGCCGACCTCGAGCAGATCGCGAAAACCCTCGGTGGTCACGAGGCCGGTGCGGGCGCCCTTGCGCTCGAGGAGAGCGTTGGTGGCGATGGTCGTTCCGTGCACGAACGCCCGGATCGATTCGGGGTCGATTCCGAGCGAGGCGAGCGCATCGAGCACCCCTCGCCATTGCTCGCCGGGGAGCGAGGGCACCTTCGCCGAATGCAGAGCGCCGTCCGACCCGTAGGCGATGAGGTCGGTGAACGTTCCGCCGACGTCCACCCCGACGAGATGGGTCGCGCCGCTCATCGCCCGCTCACTTCGGAGCGAGGGGTACGGGGCGAACCTCGACGGTGTCGCCGGCGTGCGCGCCGAGGGCCGCGAGCGCCTCCGCGCTGAGGGCGAGGTCGGGGCGTTCGGCGATCTCCACCCATCCGCGGAGCGCCGCCCCGCAGGCGGGGGTCGCGAGCTCGACGAGCGCCCCGCTCGCCACGTCGAGCCGGCGCGCGAGCTCGGCCGGCAGCCGGATGCGCCGCCGCGGGCCGTCGAGGTCCGGCTCGTTCGAGAGGGTGACCGGGGCGAGCGTCCGCGAGGCCCGGAGGCGCTCGCGCCGCTTCGCCGTCGCGGACCCATCGACGCCGCCGCGGCCGGCATCGACGACCACCCCGTAGCGCTCGCTCGCCTGTTCGGGGCTGAGATAGCCGAGAGCGACGTCCTCCCGCACCCTCGCCGGCGCACGGTCCAGGGGGTCGCCGTAACCGCCGCCGCCCGAGGTCTCCATGCGCACCACGTCGCCGGTCTCGAGGGCGAAGCCGCCGACCTTGCCCGGGACCGGGGACGGCTCGACGGTCTCGCCGCCCCGAACGACGGTGAAGCGATTCGCGGCCCCGCCCACCCCGCCGGCCACCCCGAAGGGAGGGATGATGTTCTTGTCCGCGAGCACCGAGAGGCTCGCCTCGCCGGCGAGCACGCGCACGTCGCGCCGCACCCCGAGCCCGCCCCGGAACTCCCCGTCGCCGCACGAGCCCTCCCGCAGGCCGTACGACTCGATCCGAAGCGGACACTGCGCCTCGACCACCTCGGCCGACTGCACGGCGTTGAAGTCCCCCTCCGGAAACGCCCGCACCCCGTGGCTGCCGTCGGTGCGCCCGGTCGCTCCGGTGCCCGCGGCGGGGTACTCGTAGAGCAGGAAGATGTCGTTGCGGTCCGGATGCGGCCCGGAGACGTAGACGTGGTTGCCGCCGCCCTTGAGATCGCCGACCCGCTTCTCGGGCAGCGCCTGGCCGAGCGCGGAGACGACGAGGCCGCACATCAGCGCCCGGCACTCCACCATCCCGCCGCACGGCGCGGGCAGGGTCGCGTTGAGGAAGCTGCCCGGCGGATTCACGATCTCGATCGGGTTGAACGAGCCGTGGTTCACCGGGGTGTCCGGGTCGAGGCAGGACTTGACGATGCTCGCGACGGCGTTGAACGCCATCGCCGGCCCGACGTTGGTCGGCCCCTTGGCCTGGGGCGAGGAGCCGGTGAAGTCGGCGACGAGCCGCTCGCCGGCGACGGTGAGGGCGAGCCGACCGCGGAGCGGCGCCGCGCCATGGCCGTCGCTGTCGAGATAGCCCTCCGCGTGGTACGTCCCGTCGGGAATCCCGGCGATGCGGTCCCGCATCACCTTCTCGGCGCGTGCGATCAGCTCCTCGACCGCATCGAGCAGCGGCTCGCCGCCGAAGCGGGCGAACAGCCGCGCAACGTGCTCCGCCGCCTTGCGCGAGGTCCCGAGCATGGTGTTGAAGTCCCCCCGGCGCTCGCGGGTGATGCGCATGTTGTCGAAGAGCAGGGTGAGCCAGGCTTCGTTCATCCGCCCCCGATCGCAGATCCGGGTGGGCACGATGCGAAGCCCTTCCTGGTAGATCTCCTGCACCCGCCCGGAGAGGCTCCCGGGGGTCATGCCCCCGACGTCTCCCCAGTGGCAGCGGGTCGCGGTGAACATCGCGAGGCGTCCGTCGTGGAACACCGGGAACAGCATCAGCACGTCGTTGAGATGCGTGCCGCCGGTGTAGGGGTCGTTGTGAAAGAAGATGTCGCCCTCGTGGATGTCGTCGCCGAAGACGCGCACCACTTCCGCCGTCGAGTACGGCACCGAGAAGTTGTGGATGGGGTTGTCGTCGACGCCCTGCGCGACGAGCCGTCCGTCGCCCGCGACGAGCGCGCACGAGAAGTCGTGCCCCTCGTAGATGATCGACGAGTACGACGAATGGATGACGTTCGCGCGCATCTCGTTGACGACCGCGACCAGGGATTCGCGAATCAGCTCGAGCCGGCCGATCTCCTGCATCTGCCCATCTCCTCTCCGTCTTCCGAGGCCCGCCCCGAGACGCGGGGCGGCCATGACCCTATCATTGCACACCGCCCGGGGCGCTCCGCTCGCCCCGGGGCAGGGGTCACGGCGCACCGACGGGGAGAACACGGGATGAGAGAGGAAATCGTCGACATCGCCACCGCGGACGGCGCGATGGAGACCTTCGTCTGCCGGCCGGAGCGAGGCGGTCCGTACCCCCCCGTGCTCTTCCTGATGGACGCGCCGGGGATCCGCGAGGAGCTCCACGACATGGCCCGGCGGCTCGCGACCGTCGGCCACTTCGTGATGCTCCCCAACCTCTACTACCGGGCCGGCCGCGATACGAAGTACGGCCCCCACGTGCTCGTGCCCGCGAGCCCCGACAATGCGCGGATGCTGGCCGTCCGCAGGAAGATGACCATCCCTCCGGTCATGGAGGACGTCGGGGTCATGCTCGACTGGGCGGCCAACCACGGGGAGGCGACGGACGGTCCGGCGGGCACGCACGGGTACTGCATGAGCGGCCCCTACGCCCTCGCCGCCGCCGCCCGCTACCCCGACCGGATCGCGGCCGCCGCCTCCTTCCACGGCACCTGGCTCGTGAGCGATGCCGAGGAGAGCCCCCACCTCACGTTCGACAAGACCCGGGGCGAGGTCTACATCTCGTGCGCCGAGCACGACGAGGTCGCGCCGCTCGGCATGGTCGAGGAGCTCCGCGGCCACTTCGAAGCATCGGGGGCGCAGGGCGAGCTCGAGATCCACCCCGGCGCGCACCACGGCTTCGCCTTCCCGGAGCGCTGGTGCTACGACAAGCCGGCCGCCGAGCGGCACTGGGAGCGGCTCATCGCCCTCTACCGCCGCCGCCTCGGCTGACCCGACGCCCACCCCGCCCCCGACGGCGCCCGCCGCGCGCCCGTCCTCCGCATGGGGGTCCGCCACGACCCGGAAGGACCCGAGGCGCCGTCATCCCTGCAGCCGAGCCGGGTGATGAGCGGGACATCCTCGGGTGCTAGCCCGGAAAAATCACCGATTTTTGTCGCGAGGGCGCGCGAAGCTGCGAAGCAGAATGCCGTGGTAGCGGGCCGCACGGACCGCAAGAGCGCTTACGCGCTGGCAAAGGCGTAGCCGATACTACGTCGAAGCGGCTTGAGGGAGTACTGCCCGCTTCCGCGAGCAGATTGGCGTCCGCAGCAGAAAATCGGTGATTTTTGCGGGCTAAGGGCGTCCCGCCCCCGATTGCGGGCAAGATGTCCGCGATACGGGGCGAGCCGAACGACCGAACGGCCAGGAGTGCACCACGTGCCTCGCCGGTTGGCGTAGCCCCGCCAGCCGTGCAGGCCATCCTTCACGGTGAGGGTGTAGCGCCACGAGCTGGAAGTGAGTCCGGTACCGCATCCAGGCGAAAAGCTCCAGGAGCGACGATAATTCAACCATGAGCTCGATTCTTCCCATCAACCTCGAAGCTCTCCTCCACTGTCGTGGCGTGGAGTCGGAGCGGGTGGAGTTCAAGGCGTCGTGGGATCCGGACAGAACCGGACCCCAGGTGCTCCGGACGATCTGTGCGTTTGCGAACGACTATCACAACCTGAACGGCGGCTACGTGGTCATCGGGGTCGCGGAACATGAGGGGCGAGCCCTCCTGCCTCCGGTCGGCATGTCCGCCGAGGAGATCGAGGCGGCCCAGCAGTGGTTCCGTGGCCACTGCAACCGGCTCGATCCTCCCTACCCCCCCATCCTGTCGCCCGAAACGGTCGGGGATCGTCTCGTCCTGGTGGTGTGGGCACCAGCGAGCGAAATGCGACCTCATCGCGCCCCTGCCCGAGATGGAGCGCTCCGGTACTGGATCCGGCTCGGCTCGGAGACTGTCGATGCCGAACGTCGCGGCGATCTGACCCGGGGACTCATTCAGCAGACCGCCCGCGTGCCATGGGACGATCGGCGGGCCTCTGAAGCCCGAATCGAGGATCTCCGCGAGGCGAAGGTCCGCGAGTACCTGCGCGACGTTCGCAGCGGGCTCCTCGAGGAGCCGAACGCGAGGGAAGTCTACCGGCGCATGCGGGTCACGGCCCGGGTCAACGACCACGAGGTGCCCAAGAACGCGGGCCTCCTCTTCTTTTCGAATGACCCCTTGGAATGGTTCCGAGGCGCGAAAATTGAAGTCGTCCAGTTCACCGCGGACCGAGCCGGAAACGTGCAGGAGGAACGTACGTTTGGCGGGGCGCTTGTCGACCAGCTCCGCGACTGTCTGAATTACCTCGAGAATCTCTCCACCCACCACCTGCAGAAGCAGCAGGATCGGAGCCAAGTTCGCGGCTGGGTCAGCTACCCGCTCCCGGCCCTTCGGGAAACCCTCGTCAACGCGGTCTACCACCGTGGGTACGATGTCGACCAGCCAGAACCGACCAAGGTCTATCTCTATCCGAACCGGATCGAGGTCATCAGCTATCCCGGGCCGGTCCCTGGAATCGAAGCGCGACATCTGACCCCGGACGCGGAGGTTCGGGCAGTGCCGGCCCGCAATCGACGCATCGGCGAGTTCCTGAAGGAATTGGGGCTCGCAGAAGGACGGCTGACCGGGCTGCCCAAGGTGTTTCAGGCGATGGAAGCCAACGGCTCGCCGACACCCCGCTTCGAATTCGACGAGCAGCGAACCTTTTTCCAGGCTACGCTTCCCGCCCATCCCGAATACGGAGCGCTGTCCGCGCTGCGGGATGCGGCGCACCTGAGGGCTCTCGGAGAACACCTGGAGGCGTTCCGACGCATCGAATCCGCATGGGCCGCCAACCAGGCGTCCGCACAGGGTGAAATTTTGTTCGGTGCAAGGATGAGCACGTGATTGGTTGGAATCCGTTGTGGTGGTGCGGTAGCCGGTGGAATGGGAGGAAGGGGAGGTCACGGAGGAGGGTATCTGAGTCGTTTGGAGGGGTATGCAAAGCAAACCGGAAGCTCGGATTGCCCGGCCGGGCGAGCGGGAACGTTGGCGCGGTGGTGGAGCCAAGCGCCGAGGGGTCGCAGTAGCGTGGGGCTCAGCGTTTGGGCGGGTTGATGAGCTGGCGCACGGCGTCCTGGGGCCGCCGAGCGTAGTGCCGGTGGGCTTGGGGGAGGGAGTCGAAGCGCCCCTTGAGGCGAACGATGGAGATGGCGAGGTTCGTGAGGCAGGCGAGATTGCGCGGCAGGTGTCCGGTTCGCACCCGGCAACGGTCTTCGTCGTAGGAGACGTCGCGCACGTGGTGGAGTCGATTTTCGATGCTCCAATGCCCGCGCACCAGGGCCAGGACGACCTGCGAGGTGGCTTGGTCGGGGGGCACGGAGGTCAGGCCGTGTACGGTCTCGTGCTCGACCTTGCCGGTCTTGACGATGCGCCGCTCGCGCTCGATGCGAAAGGCGACCTGACGATGAGGCAGGGGGGCGCGGTCGCGGTGCTCGGTGAGGTCGAGCACCCGGCAGCTTCGCTTCTCGATTCGTCCGTGTCCGTTGTCCGAGGTGTGATGCTCGGTGGCGCGCACCTGGGGAAGCTCCCAATCGAGCCCAGCCAACTCGGCGAGCAAGTTGGGGCAATTGTCCTTGACCGCGGTCATCACGTAGTGCGCGCCGCACTGCTCGACCAAGCACCGGGCGGTGTGGTGGTTGGTGTGCATCGCGTCGAGGGTCACGACGCGGCCGGTGAGGTCGAGCCCGGTGACCAGGGTACGCACGGCCGGGATCTCGTTGCTCTTGTCCTGTACCGCCTCTTGTCCGAGGACGATTCCAGAGCGGTGCTCCGCAGCGGCGACGAGCAGGTGCTTGGCGCCCGGATTGTGCCGGGCGGCACCGCGGATGTACTTCCCGTCGATGGCGACGGGGTCGGTGCGCGAGGCCTGCTGCGCGGCCCAGGTGCGCGCCGCGCGGTCGAGCACATCGGGGTCCAAGTTGGTGAGAACCTTGACGAACGCGGTCGTGGACGGGGCGGTGAAGCGCCCCAGACGGGGGCTGTAGAACGCCCGCAGGGCACGAAGCTGATGCTGGGTCAACGCTTGGGAGAACTCGCCGATTGCGGTCGCACCGTGGTATCCGGCAAGCTTCGCGGCGACCGCGATGGCCAGGATGGTGGCCAGCGGATAGCGCCGCCCGCGCGTGCTGCGGAAATCGGGCACACCATGAAGACACTCCCACAGGCTTCGCAGTCGATGGGCGGTCCACGGTCGCGGGTCGCCTTCGCTTCGCCACTTTGGGGCATCGTCGAGGCGGCACAGTTGCTCGCGCGCGTCGCGGGCCAGCGGGTAGACCAGGACCTCCTTCGGTCTGCCGTGGGGGACCCAGGTCGCGGGCGTGCCGGGCTTGCGGGCAAAGCCGCGGGTGTGGCCCAGCGCCTGCCAGTTCGCCGCCCGGTAGCACGCGCCGGTGAAGCGGGCCGGATCGACGAAGGTTTCTGCGATCAGAATTGGATGGCCATGCATTGCGCGGAAGTCGCCCGAGAGCCGGCGAAGGCTCAGCCCCAGCACCCGCGAAGCGAGGTTCGCCGCGGCGCACTCGGGCAAGATGAGGAACCGCGCGTTGTTGGCGATGAGGTGAAGGCGGCGAAACTGCTGCTCGGGCAGCCACCCGATCCAGCGGTCGCGGGCCCGGAGCTTGAACGCACCGGCGTGCCAACCCACGAGCGCCAGCCAGTGCTCGCCCAGCACTGCGACGTGGCGCACACTTCGCCCGACCAAGCCCCGGAAGGGCAGATAGTGGTGCGCGCCCATCAGCGCATCCCAGCGGATCCTCTCGTCGGCGCCCACCGCGGGGCGGACCGTGACCTCGCGCAGCCGTCGGGAAATCAACTCGAGCATCGTCTTCGCCGGGGTCGATGGGCCTGTGCCCCACTATGGCGCCCTCGACGCCATTTGTCCAGAGACCCAGTTTCGCCTGTCGCATCAATCAGCTACCAGCCAGGAAAAATTGGCCCTGGGCGTCCGCAGTGCTCGCGTCGGAGATGATCCGGGCGTACGCGGAGCGGGGCGATATCGGTCGCGCAGAGGAAGTCCTGAATACCTTCGAGGCGCAAGGATCGGAGCACGCGATTCCTCACGTGGCGAATACCCTGATCGACGTGCTGGTGGGCATCGGCGGGGAAAGGGAAAAGAACAAAGCGTTGCAACTGCTCCTACAGGACCGTCCCGCATTGTCCGGTCAGGACGCCATTGATGCGGCCATCCTCGCGCGACGTGCGCGTGATTCCCGCGTCGCACACCGATACTTCGAGCGCGCCGGAGACACGGTATACGCGGACGCCCGTGCATTGCTCGAGTTCGCGCAAACCAAGATTTGGCTGGCGGGCAACGCTCTCCGGCACCGGCAGTACGACTCGCGACACCGATTTCTCAACGAAGCCCGGACACTCCTGGAGCGCGTGGTCCAACTCGATGCTTCGCCCGCACGCCATGCTTGGGCGTGGCGGGAGTTGGCGCGCACCCGCAACTGGTTGAAGGCCCCGGCGCGGGAAGTCGAGGATGCCTATCGCAGAGCAATCGAGCTTCTGCCCGACGAGCCAAGGTTCGCACAGGAGCTGGACAGAATTCGAAGCGCCCGACGATAAGGGAACGGGATTCCGACGCATGAAGATAGAAATCGGCGAGTCTCTTGGCTGTTCGTATCTGCGACACGTCAAACAGTGCTGGCTGGTGCAGGCCAACTGGAAGACATCCGAATATTGGACCCGGCGGAAGACCGACGCCGAGCTGGAAACGATGTTTCATGACATCAAGCGGAAGTTCGACAAGGATGGCAACGCGTTCAAGCAAACCAGGAACGCCGCGCAGTTTCTGAGACAGGGCGAAATTGACATCGTTGGCGTAGACCAGAAGGGCGGCATCCATGCAATGGAAATCGCGTTCCATGAAGCCGGGCTGAACTACGGAGGCGGTGTCGATAAGGGCCTGCTGCAGGGACAGTGACAACGACAGAGCACTGTCGGGAACGTTCCGCCCGGACAGACGCTCGCGCAGGCGGGCTCCGGCCTCGATGTCACGATCGATCGACGCCTCGATGGCCGCGCGGGCCGGCCGGTCGGATGCGAGACGTTCCTCAAGCGCGGTGAGAGCCCGTTCGATGATTGCGGTCTTGCGTCCGCGGCCTTTCAGATCGAGGCGATCGGCAAGCTGTTCGACACGGTTGTCGAGGTCCGGTCTGTGGATAAGGTTGATCGCCATGGGACAGGCATTGCGTCGTCAGAATGATCCGCACGTGGTGGTAGTGTCCAATGCAGAAACTACCAACGGTTGCCGATCGACCGTCGCAAGGCGGGGCGATTTCCTGCGAAGTTCGAGCGTCCGGCCTGCACGCAGAGCCCCTGCTCTGCGTCATCATCTGCCGCTGCAACGTGGCACTGGCAGTCTCGACATTGCTCCACTGTCCAGTGACAATATTGCACGCGTCCGACGATCCGGACGATCCCGTGCCGCACGACGGCGGGAGGCACCATGAGCGAGGCGGCAGTCAGCAGTCGGCGCATGGGCGGCAGGGCGGCACGGCACAAGCTCCGGGCCGCTCCGCTTCGCGAGGAAGAGAAGGCGGTGCGCCCCGGCATGATCGGCGGCCGGTTCCGGCCCCTCGACGAGAGTGGAGTGCAGCGGATCCACGCCGCCGCGCTCGACGTGCTGGAACACATCGGGCTGTCCGAGGCCATTCCGAGCTGCATCGAAGCGGTCACCGCGGCCGGGGGGCAGCTCAGCCCCGAAGGTCGACTCCTCTTCCCGCGTGCACTGGTCGAGGACGCGGTGGCGAACGCCGCCCGCGACATCGTGCTTCACGGGCAGGACCCGCGCCACGATCTGGAACTCACCGGGAACAAGGTGTACTTCGGCACCGCGGGGGCCGCGGTGCACATCGTCGATCCCCGCACCCGCGAGTACCGCGAGTCCACCCTGGCCGACCTCTACGACATCGCCCGCCTCGTCGACACCCTCGAGCACATCCACTTCTTCCAGCGTTCGATCGTCTGTCGTGACCTCGAGGATCCGCGGGACCTCGACCTCAATACCTGTTACGCCGCGATTGCCGGAACGTCGAAGCACGTCGGATCGAGCTGGGTGCAGCCCGAGCACGTCGACGAGTCGCTCGCGATGCTCCACCGGGTTGCGGGCGATGAAGCACGCTGGCGGGCACGCCCGTTCGTCAGCATGTCGAGCTGCTTCGTGGTGCCGCCGTTGCGGTTCGCCGAGGATGCGTGCCGCTGCCTCGAAGTGGCGGTGCGCGGTGGAATGCCGGTGCTGCTCCTCGCCGCCGGACAGGCGGGCGCGACCAGTCCCGCCGCGCTCGCCGGCGCGGTGGTGCAGGAGGTGGCCGAGGTGCTGGCCGGGCTCGTCTACGTCAATGCCCTCTCACCGGGATATCCGGCGATCTTCGGCACGTGGCCGTTCGTCTCCGATCTCCGCACCGGGGCGATGAGCGGGGGCAGCGGCGAGCAGGCGGTGCTGATGGCGGCGTGCGCGCAGATGGGGCGGTTCTACGATCTGCCGACCGGCATCGCGGCCGGGATGGCGGACTCGAAGCTGCCGGACGCACAAGCCGGCTACGAGAAGGGATACACGACGGTGCTGGCCGGACACTCCGGAGCGAACCTCGTCTACGAATCGGCGGGAATGCTGGGGAGCCTGCTCGGGGCGTGCCTGGAGAGCTTCGTGATCGACAACGACATGCTTGGCGCGGTCAACCGTTCGGTGCGGGGGATCGACACCGACGACGAGAGCCTCTCCGTCGAGACCATGCGCGAGGTGTGCACGGAGGGCCCGAACCACTTCCTCGGGCATCCGCAGACCCTCGGGCGCATGCAACGCGACTACGTCTACCCGGAGGTCGGAGATCGCGCGAGCCCGAAGGAGTGGGGCGAGCAGGGATCGACCAACATCGTCGAGCGCGCCGCCGAGCGGGTCCGCGAGACGCTGGCCCGTCATCACCCGACCCACATCCCGCCGAGCGTCGATGCGAGCATCCGCGCCGAATTCAATATCCAGCTCGCGCCGCGAGCGGACCGGTAGCTCCGGCGCCTTCGACACACGTCGATGCCGGCCCGCCGATGTCGGCGGGACATGGAATGAACATTCCGACAGAAGGGACCAATCCCGCCGATCCGGCACAAAGCGGCAAGTCGGCAAGTTGGTTCCGCGGGACAATCACGAATTGGACCAGGCTGAACTTCGAGAGCATACGCGAATCAACCTGTTGTTTTTCGGAATGAAACAAGAAATTGGCGAACGCGTTGCTGGGTACGTTCCAGGCGAACCCCGAGCAGCTTGAAAGCTTTGCGCTGCAGCGCGGTCGGTCGAGTGATGAGGTCGAAGGGCTTGGCATCAGCCAAGGGGTAACCGTTCCGTCAGGCCGTGGAGTCGGCGGCATCGGAATCATCATCCCCATCGAATTGAGGTCCCGCAAGGGGGCAGTCTGGCAGCCCGCCGCGCCGCCGAGGGCGAGACCGAACGCGAACTCGCCGCCCGCCGCACCGCCGAGGACGAGGCCGAACGCGAGGCCGCCGCCCGCCGCGCCGCCGAGGCGCGGATCGCCGAGCTCGAAGCCCTGCTCGAGGAGAAGCACGGCTCGCGGTAGCCTCCGCCACGCGCGGGCCGAGGCGCTCTTTCAGGAGAAGGCGGCTCGCCCGGTCCTCTCCCGTCCGGCCGGTGCCCGGCGCTCCGCACCCCGGATGACCACCCAGACGGTGTCGCGCCGCGGGAGCGGTCAGCTCCGTTCAGTGGAAGTCGCGCGAGGGGAAGAGGCGGCGGGCCTCGTTGCGGGGGTGGCGCCGGCTCGCGGCAGATCGGTTGCCGGGCCCGGCCCCGTCGAGCCCCTCGAGGAGGACGCCCGCGCCCTCCCCTCCCGCCGAGCCGTCCGCGAGGCGCTCGAGCCACTCCGACAGATCGACGATCCGTTCCGCGATCACGTGGATCACGGACCCCGAGGACTCGACCCGGCCCTCGACCCGCATCAGGCGGGCGCCCTGCACCTCGAGCCGGAAGCGCCGGAAGATCCGGTTCCACACCACGACGTTCACCACCCCCTCCATGTCCTCGAGGGTGAGGAAGATCACCCCCTTCGCGGTCCTCGGCCGCTGCCGCACCAGCACCACCCCGGTCACCGCGACCCGATCGCCGGAGCGCGCCCGCTCGAGCGCTCCGCTCCAGGTGACCCCCGATCCCACCGCCTCGCGCAGCAGGGCCACCGGATGCCCGCGCAGGCTCAACCCCACCGACCGGTAGTCGGCCGCGATCTCCTCGCCCGGCGCCGCGGGCGGCAGGGCGACCACGGGATCCGGTCCCCGATCCGGCTCGTCCGCGGCAGCGAAGAGGGGGAGCGGCCGCCCCTTGATCCGCTCGACCGCCCACCACCCCTCGCGCCGCCCGAGATCGAGCGAGCCGAACGCGGCCGCGGCGGCGAGAGCGGCCATCGCCCGCTCCCCGAGACCGGCCCGGCGGGGCACGTCGGCCGCCTCCCGGTAGCCGTTGCCGCGGCTCTCCACCAACCGCCGGGCCGCATCCTCTCCGAGCCCCTTCACCAGGCGCAAGCCGAGGCGAAGCGCGAACCCGCCGCCCCCCGCCGCCGGCTCCAGGGTGCACTCCCACTCGCTCGCGTTGACGTCGACCGGGCGCACCTCCACCCCGTGCTCGCGCGCGTCGCGCACGATCTGGGCCGGGGCGTAGAAGCCCATCGGCTGGCTGTTGAGCAGCGCGCAGGCGAATACGTCCGGATAGCGGCACTTGAGCCAGGCCGAGGCGTACACCAGGATCGCGAAGCTCGCCGCGTGGCTCTCGGGGAAGCCGTACTCCCCGAACCCCTCGATCTGCCGCCAGCACTGCTCGGCGAACTCCGGCGCACAGCCCCGGGCCGCCAGCCGTTCGAGGAAGCGGCGGCGGAACCGCGGCAGGGTGCCGACCCGCCGGAAGGTCGCCATCGCGCGGCGCAGCCCGTCCGCTTCGGCCGGGGTGAACCCCGCCCCGATGATGGCGATCCGCATCGCCTGCTCCTGGAAGATGGGCACCCCCAGGGTCTTGGACAGGACCGGCTCGAGGTCCGGCAGCGGGTAGCGGACCTCCTCCCGGCCGTCGCGGCGGCGAAGGTAGGGATGGACCATCCCTCCCTGGATGGGACCCGGGCGCACGATCGCCACCTCGATCACCAGATCGTAGAAGGTGCGGGGCTTCATGCGGGGGAGGAAGCTCATCTGGGCGCGGCTCTCCACCTGGAACACCCCCAGCGAATCGGCCCGGCACAGCATGTCGTAGACGGCCTCGTCTTTCGGGGGCACGCCGGCGAGATCGAGCCGGCGGCCGTGATGGGCGGCCAGTAGCTCGAAGCCTTTGCGAAGGCAGCTCAGCATGCCGAGCCCGAGCACGTCCACCTTGAGGATCCCGAGCGCTTCGAGGTCGTCCTTGTCCCATTCGATCACGGTACGGCCGGGCATGGCGGCCGGCCCGATCGGGACCACTTCGTCGAGCCGTCCCTGTCCGATGACGAACCCCCCGGGGTGCTGGGAGAGGTGACGCGGGAAACCGACGAGAGTCCGGGCCACGGCCAGGGCGTGCCGCAGCCGGGGCGCCCGCGGATCGAGCCCGAGCGCGCGCACCGCCTCGTCCTCCGGCACCTCGCCGCCGGCGTGGGCGGCGAGGACGGAGGTCACCTCCTCGGACAGCCCGAGGGCCTTGCCCGCCTCGCGGAGCGCGAGCCGGGCCCGGAAGTGGATCACCGTCGCGGTGAGCGCGGCGCGGTGCCGGCCCCACCGCTCGTACACGTGCCGGATCACCTCCTCCCGGCGCTCGTGCTCGAAGTCGACATCGATATCCGGCGGCTCGCCCCGTTCTTCGGACACGAAACGTTCGAAGAGGAGATCGCTCCGGGCCGGGTCGACGGCGGTGATCCCGAGCACGTAGCACACGGCGGAGTTGGCGGCCGACCCTCGCCCCTGGGCGAGGATCCCGCGTGACCGCGCGAAGCGGACGAGGTCGTAAACGGTGAGGAAATAGGCCGCGTAGCCGAGCCGGGCGATGATCGCGAGCTCGTGCTCGATCCGGGCCTGCACCGGGGCGGGAACCCGGGAGTCGTAACGCTCGGCCGCCCCCTCGCGCACCGCCCGCTCCAGCCGGACCATGGCGGGACGACCATCGGGGCCGGACTCGTCCGGATAGTCGAGACGGAGCCGGTCGAGGGAGAAGCCGATCCGGCCGGCGATGTCCAGGGTCGCCTCGACCGCCTCGGGACGGTCCCGGAACAGCCGGACCATCTCCCCCGGGGACTTGAGCCGGCGTTCGGCGTTCTTGAGGAGGGCGAGGCCCATCTCGTCGATGCACCGGCCGGCGCGAAGGCAGGCGAGCACGTCGGCGACGGGACGCCGGTCCGCCCGGTGCATGAGGACCGAGTTCGTCGCGACGAGGGGCACTTCGGCCGACCGGGCGGCGCGCACCATCCTCTCTTCCCGTGCGTCGTTCGGAGGCGCCCCCAGCCACCGGCGGAGCGCGAGCCACACCTGCCCGGGGAAGGCCGCGCGCCATGAGGCCAGGATCGGCGCAAGATCCAATCGCGGGCAATCCGGCGGCAGCACGATCAGCACCATCCCCTCCGCCGCCGCGAGGAGATCGCCGGCGCGCAGCACTCTGTTCCCGGCCCCGTGTTCACCTCCGCCTCCACCCGCGAGCGCATGGCGGCTCCGGCCGGCGTTCCGGTTCCGATTCCGGGCCCCTCCCCCCGCCCGCGCCTTGCCCTCGGTCAGCAGCCGGGACAGCCGCCCGTAGGCGGCCCGATCGCACGGATAGGCGAGCACGGACGGGGCGTCCGCGAGAGCGAGCCGGGCCCCGACGAACGACCTGAGGCCGGCCGCGCGCGCCGCCACGTGGACCCGCACCGCTCCGGCGAGCGAGTCGTGGTCCGCGACCCCGAGGGCCGTAAGATCGAGGTCGGCCGCCCGACGGACCAGCTCCTCGGGATGGGAGGCGCCCCGCAGGAAGGAGTAGTTCGAGATCGCCTCCAACTCCACGTAGCGGGAGGCTCCCGGATCGGAGCTCACGAGGAAATCGGCGCAAGGGTGACGGACAGGACTCGCAGCGGCCGCCATCCGGCTCTTCTCATCTCTCTCCCCCCGGACTCCTCGGCCACCTTCCTCGCAGGGGCGTGAATTCGCCGCGGTGGGGGTCGCACGGACTGAAAGACGCCGTAGCCGACGCCGTAGCCGGCGTCGGTACGGCCGCGCGGCCAAAGCCGGTCAAGGGGCCATGTCCCGCCAACGCGGCGAACGGAGCGAGCGCGAAGCGACGGGTCCGGGTCCGCGACGCAAGACGGGTGAAGGGTCCCGGTCACGGGAAGAGCCCGTGCAGGAACCAGCGCGCGGGGCCAGGATGCAGATCCCGGTAGATCCACAGCCGAGCGCCTTCCTCGGTCTCGACCTGCCAGTAGTCACGCCCCACGGACAGGCCTCCTTCCCGGCTCTCGCCGTCTCCTTCGCCCCACCATTCGGAGACGATCCGCTCGGGTCCCCGGGCGCTCCGCAGGCGTGCCGGACGACCGCCCCTCCGGCGCAGAGCGGCAGGAGGCTCGAGCGGATCGTCCGGCGCACCCTCCACCCCGAGCGGCTCCGGGGAGGCGAGCAGCCGCAACGGCCGCGGATTCCCTCCGCCCGCCGCGGTCCACCCCGGCCCATCGGGCGCCGGCCCGCCGTCCGGCCTCGACCCGTCCGATCCGAACGTCCCCCCCTCCTGCGCCATGATGGCATCGAGGCCCCGCCGCGACGGGCCGCATGGGCCTTCGCGGGTTCGCGGAGCGGAAGGGGCCGGAGACGCCTCCGGCACTTCGTCGAGGCGGCCGGGATCCGCCAACGCGGCAGACGAGGAAGCGCGAAGCCGCGGATCGGCGGCGGCGGGAACACGCCGGGACGTGGGGGCCAGCACCGGCTCGACATCGAATGCCGCCTCCGGGCGATGCCGGGCGGCCGGCCGGAACCGGACCAGGTTGCGAGATCCGAGCCGGACCGAGAGACGCTCCCACAACCCTTCCCGGTCGGACCCGGCCATGGGGTCGAACGGCTCCGCCGCCGCCGCGGCGAGATCGAGGCGGGCCACTCCGCCTGCCGGATCGAATGCCTCGGGCCGTTCCCGAAAGAGACCGAGCCACCGTCCGGGGTCGCGGAGTCCCCGCCCCGCACGGACCTCGATCCGCCGCCCGGGTTCCGGGGCATCGAAGCCGAGGACCAGAATCATCTTCCTCGCCCCGAGATCTCCCTGGCGGAGCCGGACGCACAGCTTCTCCAGCAACGCGGTGCAGACCGCTTCGACCGATGCAGGGTCCCGCAGGAGCTCCGTCCCCTCCCAGTCGACCCGAAGCTCCGGACGGGGCGGACGCACCCCGAGCGGCTCGGACCCGCTTCCGTTCGCCTCGAGCACTCGGTCGAGACACCGGATCAGCCGCTCGCCGAACCGTTCGGCGAGCGCCGCACGGGAACGACTCGCGAGATCGCCGATGCACCGCAGCCCGACCCGGCGCAGCCCCGCCACGCTCCCGGCATCGAGGCGAAGGGCCTCCACCGGCAGCTTGCGCACCTCGTCCGGGGTTCCGATGGTGAGATCCGTCCCCGCGAAACGAGCGAGTCCCCGGGCCGCACCGGCCGCGCCCGCCACTGCCGCCCGAATCGACCACCCGCCTTCGGCGAACATGCGGCGGCAATCTTCCAGCATGGCCCGCTCGCCGCCGAAGAGATGGGCCGTCCCCGCCACGTCGACCAGGAGCTCATCCGTCCCCCGGACGACCCAGGGCCCATACCGCTCGGCGGCTCGCGCCGCCGCCTTCATCGCTCGGACCTCACGTTCGCGGTCCCGGGGGCTCGCCAGCAGAGACGGACACCGTGCGCGGGCGGTGCTCCATCCCATGCCGGGACTCACCCCCGAGGCTTGCGCCGCCTCCGATACCGCCGCCACCATCGTGCCGCCATGCACGACCGTCGCCACCGCTCGCCCGCCGTCCCGGTACGACCGGGTCAGACACTCCGTTGCCACCCGGGGAAACCACACGCAAAGCACCCGTCGCATCGTTCCACTCCACCAACCACTCGCATGGCCTCGCCCGGCGCACCCGCCGGAGCCCCCACCGCCACCGGAGCCTTCTTTCGCGTCCCGGCACGGGAGCCGTCTCCCAGCCGCTCTCCGCCCAATTCATGTCCCGAGCCCTGGCCAGGAGCACGAAACCGAGTCCCCCGCCGGCTTCGGCCGCGAGCTGAAGCCGGCGGCCGTGCACGGAGCGCACCCCCCCGGTCGTCTCGACCACCACCGCGGCGAGCCCGGGTTCACGAAGCCCGGTCTCCGCCGCCCCGAGCGCCGCCGTCTCGCTGTCCGTCCGGGCCATCACCAGCCGGTGCGGGTCCAGGCCGAGAGCGGCGAGCCCCGGAGGATGAAGGGGAGAAAAGGGGCCGCCTTCGACCACGCACCACAGGATCGGTCCGCGCAGGCGCATGCACAGCACCGCTGCGAACGCGGTGGCCCCCGGGCCGGCCACCGCATGCACCCGTCCTCGAGCCAGTCCGCCACCGAGCCGGCGGTCGATCTCTCCTCCGTCCACGCTTGCCCGGAGCAGTGCCCGCCTCCCTTCGAGTGCTCCGATCCGGGCCCGCAGCTCCTCTCGTGCGCTCTTCATGGCGAAACCGCGGTCGGTCCCACGTTCTCTCTTATTCTGTTTTGTTCTTTCCAGGTTCTCTTATTATGCTTTTATGATCCGGGTGTCAATCGAATGCTCTCTCGTAAGGAACGGAGAGATCCGCGGGATGCTCGGACGGAAACGGCCGATCCTCGCCCCCGGTCCTCGGGTCCCGCGGGAGCCGACCGCCGGGAAAGCTCGAACCGCAAAGGCTCGAGGAACCGAAAGGGAGGCGCGGCGGCCCGGTCGGAACTCGACAGGCCTCGGCACATCGTCAAGACGCGGGCTTTGGCAGGTTGGATCGGCCCGCGCACCGGTGTCCGGCCGGCCGACCCGTTACCGAGAAGATGATCCTCATTGACAGGTCGACCAGGTGATGGTTCAATATTTCAATGAATTGTGTCATTTTCTTCGAAAACAAGATCGAATTTGAGGGCCTTGACCCCGGAATCGATCCTGTAGGCTATGGACAGGGGAAGATCATGGCCGGAACGGGTGTGGACTCCCAAGCGGGCTCTTCGCTATGATCCGCACCCGGCCCGGATGGACCTTTCTCCTGGGACCGCTTCAGGGATGCATGGAAGACAGGGCCATGAAAAAACGTCACAGCGGCATCATTCCCACTTTCCTGGTCGTCACCGCGATCTCGTGCGGCGCCGCCCACGCGGAAGGCGATCCGGCCGAGGGACGGAACGAAGTCACGTTCCGGCCCTGGATCAGTTCTCTCGGCGTTCGCTTCCACTCCGAGAGCCTGTTCGAGGAAACTGTCCTTGCCCCCTTCCCCGGTGCCCGCACCGCCGCGGGCGAGCTGTCAGGCCAGGCCAGTGCGGCGGGGCTGCAGGGGTTCAGCCTCGGCGGTGAGTGGCGGCCGTTCGGGAACGGCTTCCGGCTCAACTTCGCCATGTATCTCGATCCGGTCGAGCCGGACGAACCCGGCAGCTTCCGAACGCGGAAGCCATGGGAGGTCGGTTCCCCTCCCGACGACCCCGTCTCGCTCGCCAGGGACTTCGAAGCCGTTCCCTACGTGGGTCTCGGTTGGCAGGCGAACGGTGAGGGGCTGGACGTGAACCTCGACGTCGGAGCGTTTCTGTCCGAGGAGTATTCTCTCCGCGGCGATGCCTGCCTGAACTCCGACTCGCCCCTGGTGGGATGCGGCGCCGTCTCCTTGGGAAACGGTCGAGGCAGGCATTCCGGATCTTTCCGCAAGTTCGAGTGGTATCCGGTTGTCTCACTCGGAATCGAGTATCGTTTCTGATTGCCCGGGCCTGACCGGCAGGGCCGGGCCGCTCGCTTGAACCGGCGGTGATGGGGGTTTCCGGTCACGCGGCCGACCCCCCGGCGAAGCCCCTGCCGACCGCCGGCCGGTCGCCCGGCTTCCGCCGATGACGGGGTATTACCTGCCGGGTTCCGCCGCGCTGCCGGAGTTCCGGTTGGGGCAGGCGCTCGCCCGGCTGCGGCGGGACCTCCCCGCGGTCACCGGGGTTGCCGCGTGGGCAGCGTACTTCGTGGATGCGGCCGCCCCGCTCCACGAGGAAGAGCTCGCCGCTCTCTCGCGCCTGCTCGGCGCTTCGTCCCCGCCGGCCCGCACATCCAATCGACGTTCCGGCGCAGATGCGGACCCGCTCGCAACGAAGACCGGCATGCAGTCCGGTTCCGCGGCGCCCCGCCCCGCAAGGACCATATCCCGAGACCTGCCCGGCAGCGCCCGGGCGCTGGTCATCCCCCGCGCGGGAACGATCTCGCCGTGGTCGAGCAAGGCGACGGATATCGTCCACAACTGCGGCTTCGATCGAGTGCGGCGGGTGGAGCGCGGCACCCTCTGGATCCTGTCCGGGGTGGACGACATCGCCGAACCGGCGCTCGGCGCCTTGTACGACCGCATGACCGAACGCCTCTCTCGGCTCTCCGAACCGGTGGTTCCGGGCTCGCGGCCGGCTGCCGCCGCCCGGGGCCTCGCGGTCCCCGCGGACCTCTTCCGCGATACGCCAGCCGGTCCGCTCGGCCGGGTCTCCCTGCGGCGCCAGCCCGAACGCGCCCTCCACGACGCGGACCGGCGGCTCGGACTCGCGCTCAACGAGGATGAAGTCCGCTGGCTGTGCGAGCGGTTCCGCGCGCTCGACCGCGATCCGACCGACGCGGAGCTCATGATGTTCGCCCAGGCGAACTCCGAGCACTGCCGGCACAAGATATTCAACGCTTCGTGGACGGTGGACGGCCGGGCGGCCGAACACTCTCTCTTCGACATGATCCGGCGCACCCATGCGATGAGCCCGGGCCGGGTGATCTCCGCCTACCACGACAACGCCGCGGTCGTCGAGGGCGGGTCCATGGCCTGGTTCGCCCCGGACCCCGCGTCCGGGGTCTATCGCCATGCCCCGGAGCCGTCGGGCCTTCTCATGAAGGTCGAGACCCACAACCATCCAACCGCGGTCTCTCCGTTCGCGGGCGCCGCGACGGGCTCCGGAGGCGAGATCCGGGACGAGGCGGCAACCGGACGCGGCGCGGAGAGCCGCGCCGGACTCGTCGGCTTCAGCGTCTCTTCCCTGCGCATCCCGGGTTTCGAGCAGCCGTGGGAAGCGGACGGACCCGGTACCCCGTCTCATGTCGCGACCGCGCTCGACATCATGCTCGAGGCCCCGATCGGGGCGGCTCGTTTCAACAACGAGTTCGGGCGGCCCGCGCTCTGCGGCTACTTCCGCACCTTCGAGCAGGCGAGGGAAGGCGGGGGGAGCACGTGGCACGGTTACCACAAGCCGATCATGATCGCGGGGGGGATGGGCCGGATCCGGACCCGGCACGTCGCGAAGGCGGCCCTGCGTCCCGGGGTCCTGATCGCGGTGCTGGGCGGGCCGGCCATGCTGATCGGGCTCGGCGGCGGAGCCGCCTCCTCCTCCGTCTCGTCCGGCATCGGCACGAACGACCCCCGCGAGCCACCGGGGCGCAACCCCGCCGGCGGCGGCAACTCCGAGCCCGGCGAAGATCGCCATCGCCAGGAGCTCGGTTTCGCCGGTCACGGCACCTCGAAGGCCGGCGACGACCATCATCGCCGGGAACTCGACTTCAAGTCCGTGCAGCGGGACAACGCGGAGATGCAGCGCCGCGCCCAGGAGGTGATCGACTCGTGCACCCGGCTCGGAGACCGCAACCCGATCCTGTCCATCCACGACGTGGGAGCGGGAGGGCTCGCCAACGCCGTCCCCGAGCTCGTCCACGCGGCCGGGTTCGGGGCCCGCCTCGAGCTCGGCGCGATCCCCACCGCGGATCCGGGCATGAGCCCCATGGAGATCTGGTGCAACGAAGCCCAGGAGCGCTACGTCCTGGCCCTCGACCCGGGCGAGCGATCCCGGATCGAATCGATCTGCCGGCGCGAGCGGTGCCCGTTCTCCGTCATCGGCGCGGTGACGGAAGCGCCCCGCATCGAGCTTCGGGACGAGCGGCGCGACGAGCGGGTCGTGGACGTTCCCGTCGACCTCGTCCTGGGAGACGCGCCCCGCCTCGCGCGCGAGTCCCGGCACACGCCGCAGGCCGCCCGCAAGAGCATCGCGCTGCCAGCCGGGACCGAGACCGACCTCATGTCCGTTCTCGGCCGGGTGCTGCGGCTGCCCTGTGTCGCCGACAAGACGTTCCTCGTCACCATCGGCGACCGTACCGTCTCGGGTCTCGTCGCCCGGGACCAGATGGTCGGCCCCTGGCAGGTACCGGTCGCCGACTGCGCGGTCACCGCGGCCGACCATCTGGGCTTCGCGGGAGAGGCGATGGCGATGGGAGAGCGTTCGCCCCTCGCGGTCCTCGACCCCGCCGCCTCGGCCCGCATGGCGATCGGCGAGGCCCTCACCAACCTCGCCGCGGCCGGGATCGGGACGCTGCGTGCGGCCGTGCTGTCCGCGAACTGGATGGCGGACGCCGGCCCGGACGATACCGCCCTGCACGACGCCGTCGGGGCCGCCGCTCTCGACTTCTGCCCCGGGCTCGGGCTCCCGATACCGGTCGGAAAGGACAGCCTGTCCATGCGGACCGCCTGGCGCGACGGGGGCCGCGAACGGGTGGTGAGCGCACCCCTTTCCCTCGTGGTGTCGTCGTTCGCACCGGTCGACGACGTTCGCCGGACCCTCGTTCCGGTGCTCGGGAAGGAAGCCGGCAACCGCCTCCTCTTCGCCGACCTCGGGCTCGGCCGCAACCGGCTCGGGGGCTCCGCCCTCGCCCAGGTCCTCTCGGCCCGGGGAGGCGACCCGCCGGACACGGAAGCGGACGTGCTGCGCGGATTCTTCGACGCGGTCCAGTCCCTCATCGACGAAGGGGTCGTGCTCGCGTATCACGATCGGTCCGACGGCGGCCTCGCCGCGGCTCTGTGCGAGATGGCGTTCGCGGGAAGGGCCGGGCTTCGCATCGATCTCACCCCGCTCGGCCCCGAGCCCCTGCCCGCGCTCTTCTCCGAAGAGCTCGGCGCGGTCTTCCAGGTCCGCTCCCGCGACGCCCCCTCGGTCCTGGAACGGCTGCGGGCGGTGCCCCGCCTCGCGCCGCACGTCCACTCGATCGGGGAGGCGGACGCGGGCTCCCGGATCCGTTTCGAGCACCGGGGGAACACCGTCCTCGACGCCGCTCGCGTCGACCTCCACCGAGCCTGGTCGGAGACGAGCCATCGAATGCAGGCGCTTCGCGACGAGCCGCGGTGCGCGCGCGAGGCCTTCGACACCCTCCTCGACGACGCCGACCCCGGGCTCGGCGCAAGCCTCACCTTTTCGTTCGGACCGGCCGCGGCGGCGGGCGCGGCGGCGGGTGCGAACCCCGCGGCGCATGCCGCGGGCCGGGCGGGCGTCCCGACCCCGACGCACAGGCCCCAAGTCGCGATCCTCCGCGAGCAGGGGGTGAACGGACACCGGGAGCTCGCTGCCGCGTTCGATCGGGCGGGATTCGACGCGGTGGACGTCCACATGACCGATCTCGTCGAGGGCCGGCAGTCGCTCGAACGCTTCACGGGGCTGGCGGCGGGCGGAGGCTTCTCCTACGGAGACGTGCTCGGGGCAGGCGGGGGCTGGGCGGCTGCCGTGTTCCATCGCGAGGGGCTGCGCGAAGCGTTCCGCGACTTCTTCGCCCGCCCCGACACGTTCACCCTCGGCATCTGCAACGGCTGCCAGATGCTGGCCCGGCTCAGCTCCCTCGTCCCGGGGGCGGATGCCTGGCCGCGGTTCCTCCTCAACCGTTCGGGGCAGTTCGAGTCCCGCCTGGTGATGTGCGAGATCCTCGACTCACCCTCGATCTTCTTGCGGGGAATGGCCGGCTCGAAGCTGCCGGTGGTGGTGGCGCACGGAGAAGGCCGCGCCGTGACGGGCTCCGGGACCACGACGCCATGCCTTCGCTTCGTCGACAACCACCACCGGCCGGCGGAACGCTATCCGGCCAACCCCAACGGTTCGCCCGGCGGACTCACCGGATTCACCACCCGGGACGGCCGCGCGACGATCCTGATGCCCCATCCGGAACGCACGTTCCGCACCGTGCAGCTCTCCTGGCATCCGCCGGGGTGGGGAGAGGAGAGCCCCTGGATGGAAATATTCCGTAATGCTCGCAGGTGGTGCGTGCCGGCGAGCGCCCGCCTATGATGCCGGGACGGCCTCGTCGCATCCGCCGGCGGGCGCGGCCGCACGCTTCACCGTTCGCGCTGCCCGCCACGCGGACCATACGCTGAAGGGGGACCACGACCATGCTGCTCAAGACCTCGCGCTACGGACCGGGCCATGTCCGCCCGTCCGAGATCACTCCCCGGGACGTCTGGCTGAATCGCCGCGAGTTCCTCAGGAACGCCGGGTTCGGGCTGGCCGCGTTCGCCGCCCCGGCCGCCTGGTGGCCGCGGCTCGCCCACGCCCGACGGAAGTTCGACGATCTCGTCCAGTCGAAGTGGGTGCTCGACGAGGAACCGACCTCCCTGGAGGACATCACCTCCTACAACAACTTCTACGAGTTCGGGACCGCCAAGGGCGATCCGGCCCGGTACTCGGACGGATTCAAGCCTCTTCCATGGTCGATCCGGGTCGGGGGCGAATGCGAGAAGCCGGGCGTGATCGGCTACGAGGACCTGATCGGCTCCTACCCGATCCAGGAACGGACCTACCGTTTCCGCTGCGTGGAGGCGTGGTCGATGGTCGTCCCCTGGGCAGGCATCCCGCTCGACGCGGTGCTCAAGCGCTTCCAGCCGACCTCGAAGGCAAAGTACGTCGCGTTCGAGACCGTGTACCGGCCCGAGGAGATGCGGGGGCAACAGCGCGGCTTTCTCGACTGGCCCTATGTCGAAGGGCTTCGCATCGACGAAGCGATGCACCCGCTCACCCTGCTCGCGGTCGGTCTCTACGGCGAGGCGCTCCCGAACCAGAACGGCGCGCCGGTCCGCCTCGTCGTGCCCTGGAAGTACGGGTACAAGAGCATCAAGTCCATCGTCTCGATCACCTTCACCGAACACGAGCCTCCGACCACCTGGAACCGGCAGGCGCCCCACGAGTACGGGTTCTATTCGAACGTCAACCCGGATCGGCCCCACCCCCGCTGGAGTCAGAAGCGGGAGCGTCCGCTCGGAGGGTCGCTGTTCTCGGGCAAGATCGCGACGCTGAAGTTCAACGGATACGCCGACGAGGTCGCGTCGCTCTACACGGGCATGGATCTCGTCAGGCACCACTGAGGGCGGAGCCGTGGCGCGCGCTGCCGCCCTCCTCCGCCCGGGCTTCGCGTGGCTCAAGGCGGGGGTGTTCCTCGCTGCGCTCATCCCCCTCGGGGTGATCGCGGCCGCCGCGTCGTCCGGGGACCTCGGGGCGAACCCGGTCGAGACCCTGCTCCACCACTTCGGGGAATGGACGCTCCGGCTGATGCTGGTGACCCTGGCGGTGACCCCGGTGCGCCGGCTCACCGGCTGGAACCAGGCGGTCCGCCTGCGGCGGATGCTGGGGCTGTTCGCGTTCTTCTACGCGGTGCTGCACCTTGCGACCTACGTGGTCCTCGATCGCTCGCTCCTCCTCGAGGAGGTCATCGACGACCTGACCGATCGGCCCTACATCATGGTGGGCTTCGCCGCATTCGTCCTCCTCGTGCCCCTCGCGGCCACTTCGACCAACGCCATGGTGCGCCGGCTCGGTGGCCGTCGCTGGCGGTTGCTGCACCGGATCGTCTACGCCGCCGCCATCGGCGGGGTGGTCCACTTCTGGTGGCTGGTGAAGGCCGACGTCCGCGAGCCCCTCGTCTACGCGGCGGTGCTCGCCATCCTCCTCGGCCTTCGCCTCCCGCCGGTGGTCCCGTTCCTGCGCTCCCTGCCCGCCCGCGTTCACCGCCGTCCCGCCCCCGGCTGACCGCGGAAATCGCGATTCGATGCGCCGGCCCGAGCAATCGGGTCCGCCCGCGCGCTACCGGTCCCGGAGGAAGTGCTCTATCGAGTTGGCGTAGTACCGCAGCATCTCGTGCTCGTCCGCGCTCGCCCGGTAGAGTCCGTCCGATTCCCGGACGAAATGCCGCAGAACCAGCATCTCGAGGCCCATCGTCACCGCGTAGTCGCGGTCCGCGCGGGCGATGTGGACATACGCCCCTCCTGCCTCCAGGTCGCCGATGAGCGACTGGGCCTCGGCCTTGATCTCGAGCTCGCTCATCGGCCGCAGCGGGTGGCGCACGAACACGGTCGCGACGAGAGACACCGGCAGGACGGGCACCACGGCGGCGATCGCATCGAGCAGCTCGCCGCCCAGCCGCTCCACCGCCTCGAAGCGGGCGGCGGGGTCCAGCGCGCGGAAATCGATCCCGCTGCGGCCCGCGTACGACCGCATCGAGATCGGCGGACCGAAGTTCACGCACGCATAGCCGAAGCGGTGCCAGCGCCCTCTCAGCCGAAGGGCCGCCTGGCGGCCGGCGAACCGGAGCACCGTCAGGGCGATGTACGCCCGACTGCGAGGGACCGCCGTCTTCGGATCGCGTTCCCGGACCAGGGTTCGGTCCTCCAGCACACGGTCGTAGTTGATGCCGACGGGGACGAACACGAGGTCACGCTCTCCCTCGGGGTCGAACCCCGAGACCATGTAGTTGATGAGGCCCAGCTTGGGGCGGCGAAGACGCCCGTCGCGGCTGAGCCCGCCCTCGGGGTAGACCGCCTGCACGACCCCCGCGGCGGTAGCCGCCTGGACGTAGCGGGCGAGCACCTGGCGGTAGAGCGGGTTGCGCGAATCGCGTCGCACGAAGTACGCGCCGAGCGATCGGATCAACGCGCGCAACGGCCAGATCCGCGCCCACTCCCCGACCGCGTAGCTGAGCGCGGAGCGCTGCGCGGCGAAGTAGGCCACGATCACGTAGTCCATGTTGCTGCGGTGATTCATCACGAAGACGACGCTCGCGTTCGACTCGATTTTCGACAGAGCCCGGTCGTCGGAGTACCCCATGCGAACCCGGTACAGGAGCTGAACGGTGCGCCGCGCCAGGTAGTACCCGATCCGGAAATAGACGTAGGGATTGAACGACGGGACGATCTCGCGCGCGTAGCGCTCGGCCTCGCGAACCAGCGCTTCCCGCGGCACGCGGGACTCCAGCACCCGGCGCTCGATCGACTCCATGACCTTGGGGTCGTACGTCAGCCGCTCGATGAGGACCCGGCGCCGGGTCTGGTGGAAGGCGGGGATCTGCAGCTCGAGCCGCGTGTTCAGCTCGTCGATCACCCGGTTGACCCGCCGCCGGAAGAACCAGCGCACGCTCGGGATGAGGAGGCGGTCGAGAACCGCCCACAGCGCGAACGCGCCGGCCACGACCGCGATCCAGACCGGGAGGGAGATCGTCTCCGTCACCGCGAAAGCGGCCCGCCGGGCCGCCGCCGGGCGTCCCCGCTCGTCCCTTCACCTGATGTGCGAATCCGAGTCACCTCGCCGCAACCGCGGGGCCTCGCCGGAACCGTCCGCGGCGGGCGGCAGGAACCGGCTCGAGAAGCCCCCGCGTCAGACGACCCCCGCCACCCGGAGCGCTTCGATTCGCTCCGCGGAATACCCGAGAAGACCGCGATAGCACTCGTCGTTGTGCTCCCCGGGGCGCGGAGCGCGATGGCGCACCTCGCCGGGACTCGCCGACAGCTTCACCGGCACCCCGCTCACCGGCACCCGCTCCATCCCGGGCTCCTCCATGTCCACCCACTCCAGCATCGCGCGCGCCTCGACGTGCGGGTCCTCGTGCACCTCGGCGGTGGTCCGATAGACGCCGCACGGGATCCTCGCCGCCTCCATTGCCGCGACCACCTCGGCGACCTCCCGCGGCGCAATCCACTCCTCGACGTACGGGTCGATCTCCGCCCGGGCCTCGAACCGGCCCTCGTCCGTCGCGTGCGCGGGAACCTCGGCAAGCTCCGGCCGGTCGATGAGATTCATGAGGCTCTTCCACATGCCGTCGGTCACCGTGGCGATGTACACCCACCCGTCCCGGCAGCGGTAGAGGTCGGTCGGCCCGACATAGGGCATGCGGTTCGCGATGCGCGGGCGCTCGCGCCCGGTGACGAGAGCCTCCCCAATCATCGGCGAGGTGTAGCTCACCGCGGTCTGGAGCAGGGCGCAGTCCACCTCCTGTCCCTCCCCCGTGGCGTCGCGGTGGCGGAGCGCGAGCACCGTGCCGAACGCGGCGAGCAGCCCGGTGCTGTAGTCGACCCACGGCACGGCCGAACGCATCGGCGGCTCGTGCTCGTAGCCGGTGAGCGCACACGCACCGGACATCACCTGGGCGATCTGGTCGAAGCCGCTCCGCATCGCGTAGGGACCCGTCGAGCCGTAGCACGAGATCCCGGCGTAGATGACGTCCTCGCGCATTGCGCGGATGTCTTCGTAGCCGAGCCCGAACGCCCGGACCGCGCTCGGGCTGAAGTTGTGCAGGAACACGTCGCACCGGGCGACGAGATCGGAGAGCACCTCGCGCGGAGCGTCGCGGCGCAGCACGTCGAGGGTGATCCCCTTCTTGTTGCGGCCGAAGTTGGGGAACACGAAGTTCGAGCCGTTCGGCCCCTTGCGGCCGTAGCTCCGGTCCTCCTCGCCCCCGGGGCGGTCCACCCGGAGGACCTCCGCCCCCATGTCGGCGAGCATCATTGCGCAGTAGGGCGCCGCGATGAAGCGCCCGAAGTCGAGAACCCGCACCCCGTCGAGGGGGCCCGACCGCGCCGCCGTCACGCTCTGAGCCCCCGCACGAATTCGGCGATCGCCCGGCCGATCTCGTCCGGCGAATCCTCCTGGAGGAAGTGGGTGCCTCGGACGGTCACCTCGGTCTGGTTGTTCCAGCCGCGGCAGAAGTCGCGCTGCGGCCCGATCAGGATGGCCCCCGGATCGGCGTTGACGAAGAGCTTCGGCACTTCGCACTCCGAGAGCCAGGCCGCGTAGTCCCCGGCGATCGCGGTCACGTCGGCCGGCTCTCCTTCGATGGGGATCTCGCGCGGCCACGTGAGCGTGGGACGCCGCGATTCTCCCGGCTCCCGGAACGGGCGCCGGTACACCTCCATCTCCTCGGGGGCGAGCTCGCGCAGGATGGAACCCGGAAGCACCCGCTCGACGAAGACGTTCTTGGCGATCACCATGTCCTCGCCCGTCTCGGACCGGAACCCCTGGAACACCCGCCGCGCGGCTTCCGGCCATTCCTCCCAGGTCACCGGCCGGACCAGGGCTTCCATGTAGACGAGACCCTGCACCGCATCGCGGTGGCGGTTCGCCCAGTCGAAGCCGAGGGCCGACCCCCAGTCGTGAACCACCAGCACCGCGCGGCCGGACGCGGTGACGCCGAGCGCATCGAGGGCGGCGTCGAGATACTCGCGGTGCTCGACGAAGCGGTACCGCCCCGGGCCGGAATCGTCGAGGGGTTCGGAGTCTCCCATGCCGATGAGGTCGATCGCGAGCGACCGGCCGAGCGACTCGGTATGGGGCATGATGTTCCGCCACAGATAGGACGAGGTCGGATTGCCGTGGAGGTAGACGATCGGATCGCCCTCCCCCATCTCGACGAAGGCCATCCGTTTTCCCAGGACTTCGACGGTCTTCTTCGGGTGTTCGCGCACGGAGTTCACGGATTTCTCCTCGAAGCGATGAATCGGGTCCGGATCTTGATCGAACCTTGATCGAACCTTGATCGAACCTTGATCGAACCTTGGGGGCCGGGTTGCGGCGCGGATCAGCGCCGGCCCCGGAAGACGGGCCTGCGCTTCTCGAGAAAGGCAGCCACCCCCTCGCGGCCGTCCGCCCCTCGCGCATTGTCGGTCACCTCGCGCGCCTCGAGCTCCATCTGGGTCTCCAGGCCGTTGTCGAACGTGGCGGCCAGCAGGCGCTTCACCGAGCCATACGCCTCGGTGGGTCCGTTCGCGAGGGTGCGGGCGATGCTCGTCGCCTCGCCGGCGAGCGCATCGTCGGCGACGACCCGGGTCACGAGACCCCAGTCGAGGGCCTCGCGGGCGTCGATCCGCCGGTTCGTCAGCATGAGCTCCTGGGCTCGGCGCAACCCGATGATGCGAGGCAGGAACCAGGTCGAGCTGCTGTCCGGCGAGAGCCCGGCGGCGGTGAACGCCATCGCGAACGCCGCCGACTCCCCGGCGATCACGAAGTCCGAGCACATCGCGAGCCCGAATCCGCCGCCCGCGGCGATGCCGTTCACGGCGGTGACGACGGGGGCGCGCATCCGGGCGAAGCGCGAGAACGTGCCGTGCAGCCAGATGGTCATCTCCTTGAGGACGGGACCGAGACGGTCGGCGCGATCCGCGAACGACTTGAGGTCCCCTCCCGCGCAGAACATCCGCCCACTGGCATCCACGATCAGGGCCCGGACCTCGGGGTCCTCGTCGCAGCGGATGGAGACGTCCATCATCTCCTTGCACATGTCGATGTGGAGCGCGTTCCCCGCGTCCGGACGGTTCAAGGTCATCCGGGCGATTCCGCCGTCGATGTCGAAGCTCACGTAACGGTATTCCACGGCTGTCGTCTCCTTCGTTGATTGCTGCGCGGCTGCGCGGTTCCCGGCCGGGTCGCGCCGGCCGCGTCCGGCCCGGTTTCCGCCCGCCCGGTCATGGTTCGATGCTTCCTGGCTCCGCCCACAGAAGATACATGCCGGCAAACGCCTCGGGGTGGGTCTTCTCGAACTCGGCGAGGCTCCCGAACGAACGCATGTGCGGGTCGCCGGGAAATGTCCGGCGGTAGCGGGACCTCGTCTCGCGGCCCGCTTCGAAGCCGAGGGGGCGAAGACCTGCCGCCGCGAGCGCCCCCGCGACCTTTGGAATCGTGAACTGCCGCTCGTGGACGTGGAACACGAGATCCCGGCAACTGCTCACGGTGTAGAAGTCGGGGCTCCGGAGGAGCCCCCCGAGCCCCTCTTCGCCGCCTTCGACGATCGCTCGCCGGAACGCGCGGATCCCATCCGGAGAGCCGTCCCGGCCGGCCGCTTGCGCCGCGGCGCGCGCCTTTGCGACGAGCCCCCGCGCGTGCTCGCTGTACAGACCGATCCGGATGACTCCGCCCGGGCGGAGCACCCCGGCGAGCGCCCGAAGCCCGGCTTCCGGATCCGCCATGTGATGCAGCACCCCGCTCGCGAGAATGGCGTCGAAGCGCTCGCCGAGCGCATCGACGTCGAGCAGATCGCCCTGCAGGAACCGCACGTTCCCGATCCCGAGACGGCGGGCCATGCGGGCGCCGCAGGCGAGGCTCGCACGGCTGAGATCGAGGGACAGCACCTTCGCGGCGGGGTTCTGGCGGGCCGCCAGGAGCGGCTCGTAGCCGGTCCCTCCCCCGGCGACCAGCATCGCTTCGATCGGACCGCGGACCGGCCGGTCCGGGTACATCCGGGCGAGGGCCTCGCCGAGATCGAGGTCGGGCCCCGGAGGGAGCGATATCCAGCGCGGATACGGGTTCTCTTCGTACTGGGCCCGCACCGCGCGCGACGTGGAGTCCCGGACGGCGGCGACGGCCGGAAGACCGCGGGCGATCCGGATCTCTTCGCGCGGACCGTGCAGGGAATGACGGAGGAGATCCGCCACCGGCGAAGGCCACTCTTCGGGCCGGACGGCGGCCAGCCGGTCCGCGCCGGCGAGAGCGCTCGCCGGACGATAGAGGGACACGAGCAGCAGATTGGCGGCGAGCGATCTCGGGTCCATCGATTCGTCTTCCGCGAGGGCCCGGTCGAGCCGGGCGGCGGGCGCGGTGAGGAGCGCCTCCTCTTCCGGACTCACGTACCACACGTACTCGTTGTGGAAGCACTGTGCGGCGAGGGCGGCGGCGATCCGGCCTTCGGGCCCGGCGGCCCGGACCGCAGCTTCGACTTCACCCGCGGCGGTCCACTCCCGCAGGCGACCGGCCCTTGCCGCGGCCAGCAGCCGCTCGAGCTGCGGGTCGACGTTCACGACTCCCCGCAGGTAGTCGAGGAGCAGCCGGCCGTTCGATTCGAGGAAGCGCGCCACCGCCGCCCCCTCCCCCGGAGGTGGAGCCCCGATCCGCAACTGGGCGGCGGCGGCGGGGCCAACCTCCGGACTCACTCCGGTCTCGAGGAGGAGTCGACGGACGTCCGGAGCCGCTTCGAGCGGAAACACGACTCCCAGGATGCGCCGCAGCGCTTCCCGGACCTCGCCCGTCCAGCGGCCGCCGGAGCCCGTCGTGCGAGCGAGGGCGCTCCGGTACTCCCGCAGGGCGCCCTCCCCGTCGTCCGAGCGTTCCAGGGCCCGCCCGAGGTTCAGGCGGATCTCCGGGTCGTCCGGGTCCCGGTCGCGGGCGGCCTGGAGGCTCGCGGCCGCTTCCGCGGGTCGATCGAGGCGAAGCAGGACGAGACCATGGTTGAACCAGTTGTCGGGCGGTTCGCGATCGAGGCCGAGGGCACGGTCGTGCGCGCGATACGAGCTCTCGAGGTCACCCAGCCGTTCGAGCACCGCCCCCAGGTTCGAATGAAACACCGAGCTTTCGGGACGGATGGCGATCGCCCGCTCGAGACGCGTGCGGGCCTTGGCGAGGCTGCCGGCTTCGAGCGCGGTCATCGCGTGCAGATGCCAGGCATCGGCGTTGCGCGGCTCGCGCTTCAGCACCGCCCGGCCGGTGCGTTCCGCACGGCCCGCATCGCCGGAACGAAGGAGCTCGGCGATCCGGGCGACGGTCACGACCTCGCCCCGGCGGCTCATGACGCGGGGCCCTGCGCCCGCGCCCGATCCGCGGCCGACCGGCTACGACGCCGCAAAGGGCGGCTCCATACCTTCGCCGAGCGGCACCTCGAACGAGTTCAGGGTCATGCACACGAGCGTGTAGTAGCCGAGGATCCCCACCAGCTCGACGGTTCCGGGCTCGCCCAGCAGATCGACGGCCGCCGCATAGCGTTCTTCCGCGACCCGGCGGTTCTCGATCAGCTCGCGCGCGAACTCGTACACGATGCGCTCGTCGTCGCGTTCGAGCGAAGGAGTTTCGCCGCGCGAGATCGCATCCACCGCTTCGCGGGAGACCCCGGCCCGGATGGCCATGGGACCGTGTGCCGCGAACTCGTACTCGGCTCTCCAGGCCGCACCGACCACGATGATCGCGAGCTCCTTGAGGCGCGGGTCCAGCGACGTCCGGTAGCGTACGAACGCCCCGAGCTCCTGCGCGAGATGGGCGAATCCGGGACTCAGCAGCCAGGGCGCGAAAGGGCCTGCGACCCGCCGCTCCCGGGACAGGAACCCGGACTTCCCCCGCGGCCCCGCGAACATGGCATCCATCACCCGGGTCTGCTCCGCATCGAGGTCCCGGGGATCGAGTGCCGCGAGACGGCCCGAGGGCGCCGGTTCGGCGCCGGACCCCTTGGGGTCGAGCGGTCCGGCGCGGCTCATGTCGATTCGTCCAGGCGGTGCCGGCGGTGGTCGGCGCGGTCGCGGATACGGCCGGCTTCCCGCTCCGACTGTCGTGCGAGCACGGAGGAGGGCACGCCGAGCTGGGCCAGCCCGGCCGTTCCGAACGCCCATTCCCGGTAGGACTCGATGAGTCCGTCCCGGAGCAGGAACTGCGAACATCCCGTGAACACCACGCGCCGGCCTTCGCTCCGCTTCATCGTCGAGGTATAGCTGAAAGTGTAGCCCGCATACCCGACGCGGCCGTCGCACACCGGATCGTGCATCTCCCAGCAGAAGTCACGGGCATGTCCGTGGAAGTGCTCGCGCAGCATCTCCGCGAGGCGATCGCGGCCCCGGAACTCACCGTAGAAGATATCGTCATAGGCGCCGTTCTCGCAGAACAGTGCCGCGAAGGCGTCGTCGTCGCCGGACTCCACGGCGGCGGTGAACCGATCGAGCAGGTCGGTGAAGGCGTCGAGCGGATCGCTCATCGTGAGGCTCCTGGAGGGACGCGGACCAGGTTCTCATCGTCCGCGCGCACCGCCTCCCGGTCAAGACCGCACGCCCGCGGACGTTCATGCCCCTCGAAGACCCACGTGCTTCGGGCGGCCCCTGCGTTCGCCTGCATCCGGAACGCCCGGGCCGGGCCGTCAGCGGCAGTCGACGCGCTCGAGCGACGGCTCGGGAAAACGCTCCATCCAGGCCGCCCGGAGAGCGTCCGCGCCCCTTTTCGTCCGCGCTTCGACGAAGTACCGGTGAACGGCCTGCCAGTTGTCCCGGGACCGGACTCGATAGCCGAGCCGCTGGAGCGCCGCGACGCGCCGGCGCATGTGCTCGGTGACTCCGAAGACCCCGAACGAGATCCCGTTCTGCAGGGGACCGCTCTCGATGACCGCGACGTCCCGCACCCCGCGAGCACGGATGTCTCGCACCTTTGCGGCGGCCTTCTCGCGATCCTCGAGGGGCGGCAGATACACCTGGTGGCTCTCGCGCTTCCGGTACGGGACGCGACGCACCTCGAACACCTCCGCACCCTGCGATTCCAGCCACTCCTCCACTCCGGCGAGGACCCTGCGGTCCTCGAACCCGCCGGCGCGCAGGCATGCGGCCTGCACCGCGGGCGAACCCTCGGAGTCCGCCGGCGGCGACGCATCGCCCGGCTCCGCGGACGGGCCGCCGGGCGCGGGGCTCCGCGAGGAGTCTTGCGGGCGCGAGAGCACCGCCCCGTTCGGTCCGTCCGGCCGCGGATGCGCGCTCCCTGGCGCGGCGAGCTGGCGGGCCCGCAGGTACGCACGGCGCGCGAGCGCCCCATAGATATCGCCGAGGTTCGCGTACCCGACGGCGGAAGGGCGGCGCTCGAGCGCGGCGAGCAGGGTCTCCCGGGCCTCGTCGAACCGTCCTTCGGCCGCGTAGAGGACGGCAAGGTTGTTCCACGGCTCGGACATCTCGGGGTGGTCGCGCCGGAGCCGGTCGAGGACTTCGATGGCTTCGCGCACCCGTCCCTCGCGCGCGCGCAGGATGCCGTCCAGCAATCGGGCTTGGGGGTGCTCGGCGCCGCGCGCGAGGAGCGGGTCGAGCACCTCGCGCGCTTGCGCATAGCGCTCTTCGGCCGCAAGTGTAATCGCGCGTTCGAGGGCTTCGTCGGAAGACGCGGCGGCGGTCGAAAGGACCGCCGCCGGTATCCAGAGAATGAACAGGGCCTTCCCGATCCGTCTCAAGCGGACCATCCTCTCGGTTCAGGTGGGATCGGGGAAGTCCGGCGCCATCGTCCGGACGAGCCGGAGGGCCGGCTGCGACAGGGGATGGCCCCGCGGGGTGAAGACCCCGTAGCTGCGGTTTTCGGCGTACCGATCGAACGGAATGACCCACACCCGGTCCTTCTCGGCAAGGCACAGGCTGGGAACGACCGAGATCCCGAGACCATCCTCGACGCACCGCTTGATCACCCCCCAGCCGCGCGCCTCCACCGCGACCTTGAGCTTCAC
The DNA here is from genome assembly GCA_965223775.1 of Gammaproteobacteria bacterium. Lineage (GTDB taxonomy): Bacteria > Pseudomonadota > Gammaproteobacteria > HK1 > HK1 > JAJDXW01. Next base: position 3,345,653 of record OZ245021.1, read on the forward strand.
CCCGAAGCGGCCGGCGACCGAGTCCGCGAACTGCCGGTTGTACGTGCCGGCAGGGGGAACGACCGCGGGATACCCGGCGGCCTCCCCGATGTCCACCGACTCGCGTCCGGCGAGCGGATGCTCCTCGGGCGTGATGAGCACGAGGTCATACGAGAATACCGGGTGGTAGGAGAACCTCTCCGTCTCCGGCTCCTCGACCCCGATCACGAAATCCACCTCGCGGGTGGAGAGAAGCTCCAGTCCCGGCTTCACCAGGCTGCTCGTCACCAGCACCCGGACCCCGGGGTGCTCGTCCCGGAACCGCTTGAGGTACGGGGGCAGCACGGAGGCGATCGCGATGGAGCCGGCCGCCACGCGAACCTCCCCGGACATGGGCTCCTCGAGGTTCCGGGTGAAGGTATCGAACAGGCGCTCCATGGACTCCACGAGCGGCATGGCGAGCCGGTAGAGGCGCTCGCCGGCCGGGGTGAGAGTGACACGAGGTCCGATTCGGTCGAACAGCAGTGCCTCGACCTCGTGCTCCAGCTCCCGTACCTGGAGCGACACCGCCGGCTGGCTGATGGCGAGGTGTTCGGCGGCCCGCGTGATGCTTTCGAGCTCCGCGGCCTGACAGAACGCCCGAAGCTGCCGCAGGCGATCCCGCTTGCGGTAGATGCGCTGCCGGTCGATCGCCATTCTCAGGGTCCGCCCGACGGGCTCTCGTCGACGATCCGAACGAACCATTCGGCGGCGAGCGAAAGAAGATCGTCCCGCCGCGTGAGCACGCCGTAGACCCGCGACGGGAAGAAGCGCGCGGCCGGGATCCGCCATACCCGGTCCCGCTCGGTGAGGCAGATGTCGGGAACCAGGGAAACCCCGACCCCGGCCTCCACGTAGTGCTTGACCACCTCCCATCCGTCGACCTGGAGAACCGGGTTGGCGATCTGGCCGTTCTGCGACATGACGAGGTCCGAGACTTGTCCGACGCAGTTCCCGAGGGAACGGGTGACCGCGGGATAGGCAGTCGCTTCGACGATCTCCACCGACTCGCGCCCGGCGAGAGGATGCTCCTCGGGCGTGATGAGCACAATCTCGGAAAAGAAGACCGGACGGAACTCGAGGTCCGGCCGAGGAACGTGCGCCGCCGCGAAGACGATGTCCACTTCGTACTCCCGAAGCCAGGTCATCCGCTGGTGGCCGTCGGCGATCTTCACGTTCACCCGAATACCGGGATGGCGCTTTCGGAACCGCCCGAGGTATCCCGGCAACACGGAAGTTGCGACCGTTTGCCCGGCCGCGACGTTGAGATCGCTCGAAGGGACGCCGTGGTAGCGCTCGGCGAAGGTGTCGGTCAGGCGATCGAGGCCCTCCACCAGGGGCGTTGCGAGCTAGTAGAGCCGCTCGCCGGCCGAGGTCAGGGCGATGCGTGGACCGTTTCGCTCGAACAGGAGGACCGCGAGTTCCTGCTCCAGCGCGCGTACCTGCTGCGATACGGCCGGTTGGCTCGAAAAGATCTGCTCGGCGGCCCGGCTGATGCTCTGAAGACGGGCCGCGTAGCAGAGCGCCCGAAGGTGCTTGAGCCGGTCCCGTCGGGGGTGGAGAAGCTTTTCGTCGCCGGCCATGGGACGGCTGGTCGCCTCCGAACGGCTTGTGGAGTGCCAAGGCGCGCCATTCTAAATCAGGGCATCGGATTTTCGGGATCATGAATGCATATTATTCGAAATACGAATATCTTCCTGATTTTGTTACCGTACAAGACCCTCGTGCGAGCCCCCCCGAAGGGGCCGAGCCTCACCGCCCGGGCGCTGACGCCGCTCAGGAGTCGCCCGGGAACTCCGCCGCCATCGCCTCGATGAGCCGCTCGGCCGGCCCCGACCGAGGCTTTCCCCGCCGCACGAACCAGCCGTAGCTTCGCCTCGGGAAGTACTCGTCGAGCGGGATCACCGACACCCGGCTCGCCGCGGTGACGCAGAAGGATCCGCAGAAGGCGACCCCGAGCCCGGCCTCGACGCAGTGCTCGACGACGTCCCACCCGCCGACCTCGATCACCGCGGCCGGTTCGATGCCGAGATGCCGGAGTGGCGATTCTCCACTTCGCGCGCTGTACGTGCCGAAGTCCGGCATGATGACCGGACACGCGGCAATCTCCTCCGGAGACACCGAGCCCCGCCCGGCGAGCGCGTGATCCGGGGAGGTGATGAGCACGAGGTCATAGGACAGGACCGGACGGTACTCGAACTCGTCCGCCACCGGCTCCCTGGCGTCGAACACGAGATCCACCTCGTCCTCGCGCAGCCGGGCGAGACCGTCGCCCAGGGCGCCCGACTTCACCTCCGCCCGGATGCCCGGGTACCCGTCGCGAAGCCGTTTCAGCACGCGAGGAAGGACGTAGATCGCTCCCGCGTCGCCTGACGCCACGCGAAGGTCGCCCGAGACGAGGGTCTGCAGCTCCCCGGCGAAGATGCGGTACAGGTCGTTCAGGCCTTCAACCAGCGGCTTCGCGAGCTCGAAGAAACGCTCGCCGGCCGGGGAGAGGGCGATGCGCGGGCCGTTCCGATCGAACAGCGCGGTCTCGAGCTCGCGCTCGAGCTCGCGCACGCAAAGCGACACCGCCGGCTGGCTGATGAGGAGATGCTGCGCCGCCCGCGTCATGTTCCCGAGTCTGGCCGCATGGCAGAACGCTTCGAGCTGCCGGAGGCGGTCCCGTTTCTGGTAGAGCTGCTGCCGGTTGACGGCCACTACCGCGACCGGGTCCGGAGATCCGTGTCCATGAGCCGAATGAATCGCTGGGCTGCGAGCGACGGAGTCCGATCGCGCCGCATGAGCACGCCGTACCTGCGGTCCGGAATGTAGCGGTCGAAGGGGATCCTCCATACCCGGTCCCGGTCGGTGAGACACACGTCGGGAACGGCCGAGATCCCTACCCCGGCCTCTACGTAGCGCTTGATCGCGCTCCATCCGTCCACCTCCACGACCGTGTCGACGGTAAGACCATGCCGGCGCACGACCATGTCCCCGGCTCGCCGGGCGTAGCTGCCGGCCGCGGGCATGACAAACGGGTACCCGGCAGCCTCGGCGACCTCCACCGATTCGCGTCCGGCGAGCGGATGTCCCTCGGAGGTGATGAGGAAGAAGCGGGAAGGAAACAGGAAGTGGAAATCGAGATCGGAGGGCGGGACGTCCGTCGCACCGAAGACGATGTCCACTTCGTAGGCGCGCAGCCAGTCAAGCCGCTCGCGGCCGCTTCCGGTCCTCAGGTTCACCCGGATGGCGGGATGATGTTCCCGAAACCGCCTGAGGTACCCGGGAACCACGTAGGCGGCAGTGGCCCTTCCCGCCGCAAGGTGAAGCTCGCCCGAAATATCCCCACGGTGCTGCTCGGCGAAGGTGCGGGGCAGGCGATCCATGCCCGCCACCACCGGCATGGCGGCTTCGTAGAGCTGGCGGCCGGCCGGGGAAAGGGAGATACGCGGTCCGTTTCGCTCGAAAAGGGTCACCGCGAGTTCCTCTTCCAGCGCACGTACCTGCTGGGAAACGGCCGGCTGGCTCGAGAAGATGTACTCGGCGGCCCGAGTGATGCTCCCCAGCCGTGCCGCGTGGCAGAATGCCCGGAGCTGCTTCAGGCGATCCCCTCTGGCGGAAGGCCGTCGCTCTGCGGCCATGTCAGGATCAGCGCCCCCACTCGCCATTTGAAATTCTTGTACTCGCCATCTTACTCTCAAGGATCCGTATTCTTGAAATCCAACCCGATTCAGGTGCACTGAATCAGTATCTCGGTGTCCGACTCCCGGATATCCCCCGGGCAGCGGGGGCGACTACCGCAACCGGTCGCGGAACCCATCGCGGTTTCTGATTACGGCAGAGTCGGGGACTGGCGCGCCTGCGGCAGGGTCCGGTGGCGGGACGGGCCGGTCCGGGGAACAAGCGGGGGGAATGCACGATCGCGACCCGCCCGGCCGCCCCTCCCCTTCCGCAAGGCGGACCCGTTTGACGGAATGGCAAGGAAGACGTTCGGGTAATTCAATTTATATCCTGATTACGTACAACACTCAGGTTGGGACCACCGCATTCCCGGGATCGCGGGCATCCTTGCCCGCGTGGACCACGGCAGGCCTTCGGCCGTCCGCGGGCTGGAAGCCCGCGCTCCCAGGAGGCCCCGACCCCGGGAAGCCGCGGGAACGGGCTGAGGATGGTGCATAGTCAGGATTTATATTTGGCATAACAACAAATTATTAGCACAAAAAGAAGTGTCGTCCAACGCAGGCCGGTAGCTGAAACGGGTGTTCGGGTAGAAAGTGGCTTCGGTCAGGCACGGAGCCGGCCCGCATTGGCGCGGTAATCAGGAAACGGGAAACCGATGGAGGTATTCAAGCATGATGAACTGGACGTTTCGCACCAGGGTGCTACCCCCTCTGACGAACCGATCCCCGGGGTCCGTAGGCCGGGCATTGGCAATGACCATTCGGCGGATCGAGAACCGGCTGCGATCACCCGAGCGATCTCCGTGGAAGCCCGACATGGACCGCCCCTCGCACGATGACGACACGTCGCTCTTTCGCCGCCACGCAGGCGAGGCCCGCCCGCTCGGGGACGAGGGCGAACGCGTCGTTCCCGTACGCCGGCCGCCCCGGCGCGCCTCGCCGGCGCCGGCGCGCGAAGGGCACGGGACAGTGCAGGAGGGGCTCGATCCCGATCCGAACGGAGACATCGAACGGGGAAGCCGCATCGAGTTCGCCCGCCCCGGTCTTCCGCGCCGGGAGATCCGCCACCTCCGGCTCGGCTACCACCCGGTCGAGGATCGGTTCGATCTGCACGGACTCTTCGCATCCGAAGCGGAGCGCGCGGTGCTCGAGTTCGTCGACCGCTCGCGGGCCCGCGGTCTGCGCTGCGTGTGCATCATCCACGGCAAGGGACGAAGCTCTGCGAAGGGTCGCCCGGTGCCGAAGGCGGTGGTGGACCGGTGGCTTCGCCGTTGCGACGGCGTCCTCGCGTTCTGCCCCGCCCCGGACAACGCCGGCGGCACCAAGGCGGTCCGCGTCCTGCTCCGTGGGTAGAACGGCGCACACGCGGCCCGACGCCTGCCTTGCGCCGGACGCACCCACGCGGGGCGCCGGTGGAACCGGGACGGGTTAGCCGCAATATCTCACCAGTTTCCTGCTGCGGACGCCAATCTGTCGCTTCGCGCTTGTATGGTCCGCCCCGCATTTGCAAGGGGGGAGCTGTTCGGGCAAGCAGGTTCAGTTGCACACTTGTATCCGGCCTTTGGAGAGGGAACCTCGGTTCCCGGGTGTTGCATCCCACGTAGTTTCGTAACCGATTTTTCGGTTTGTTTCTGATCGACCGAGGCTCGATTTCTCACATTGCCCCGTCATCGTCGGAGAGCCGGGCGCGGACGTAGGTCGGCACCGCGGTGGTCGCGCTGAACACGGTGGTCGTGGCGCAGAAGGGTTGAGCCCCCACGCCCGTCGTCGACGAACGGGCGCGGTGGGCGTCGGCGTTCGCGGGAGGGGCAGGGGATTCAGAACGCCGCGTCGTCGTTGACGAAGAGCTCGAGCTGCCTGTGATGGTACGAGCGCTCGCTCTCGCGGCGTTCGTCGTAGTAGCGGGTGATCTGAGCGAAGTATTGACCGTCGAAGGCGACGGCGAGGTCGTTGAGCAGTTCGGAGAGCTGGGCGGCGGCCTCGTCGCTGAGTTCGTGGGTCACGAGGAGGTAGGGCAGGTTCACAGCCGCAGCTCCGCGACGGCGTGCTCGAGGTGCACGGCGGAGACGGTGCGGGCGCCTTTCGCCGCGGCGGCGGTGAGGGCGTAGTGGGCGATGCGATTGATGAGCCGGGGCAATCCGCGAGCGCTCTGGAACAGCGCCTCGACGGCGGGAGGCTCGAACAGGGGCAGCTCGCAGCCGGCGAGGCGCAGGCGGTGGGCGAGGTAGTCGTCGAGTTCCGAGCGGTCGATGCCGGCGAGGTGGTGGCGTACGACGAGGCGCTGGGAGAGCGATTCGTGCACGGCCATGGCGAGGCGGCGGCGCAGCTCGGTGAGCCCGACGAGCAGCAGGCACAGGCGGTTCTCGCTGTCCATAGCGAAGTTGGTCAGGAGCCGGAGGTCTTCCAGGACGTCGTTGCGCAGGTGCTGGGCTTCGTCGATGACGAGCACGGGGAGCTGCTTGGCCTCGCACACCAGTCGGGTGATTTCGGCGCGGATGGCGCGGTAGGCGGTGGCGCGCGAGCGTTCGGTGGGCAGGCCGAGTTCCCAGGCGATGGACTTGTACATGTCGAGCACGTTGCCGGTGGTCAGCGAGACGTAGCCGACCCGATGCAGGCCGGGATGCAGGTCGGCGGCGACATGGCGGCATACGGTGGTCTTGCCCGAGCCGACCTCGCCGGTCATCAGGCCGATGCCCTTGAGTTCGATGAGGTGATGGAGCCGAGCCTCGGCCTCGCGGCGGGAGTTCGATTCGAACAGCTCGTCGGTGTGGGCCGGGGTTTCGAAGGGCAACCGGGTCAGGGCGAAGTGACGCAGGTACATCAGTTCTTCTCCTTGAGGTTTCGCATCGTCAGAGGCGAGGTGGGCGGCTCTGACGGTGGGGTGTCGCACTGGAGTTGCCAGGAGGGGCGGTCGCGCTTGACGGCGGTATTGGCGTAGGCGTCGAGGCGGGTGGCGAGTCCTGCACTGTTGCCGTCGTGGACGACCTCGATGGGTCGCGAAGGCGGTGCATCGGGGTCGTAACGCAAGGTGACGGTTTCGCCGACGAGGATGGCATCGACCTCGTAGAGCCGGCCGTGCAGGCTCAACGTGCGGTCTTTCATCACGCGGCGTTTGGCCTCGAAGAGGAAGAGGTCGTCGAGGTCGGTGGTGGGGTCGAGATAGCGCACGTCGTGCCCGGCGAGCGCCCATTGCTCGAGCGGGGTGCGCCCGTCGAGGCCGCGATGGGGCGATTGGTGGTACTCGCCCTCGACCCAGGCCCACAGGGTGCGGTTCAGTGTGTCGAGGCTGGTGGTGGCCTCAGCGGTGAGATGGCGCAGCCAGGCGGCGCGAAGGGTTCGGAAGAAGCGCTCGATCTTTCCGCGCCCGGCGGGCTGATAGGGCCGGGAATGGATGAGCACGATGCCGAGTTTCGCGCACACGAGCGCAAGTTGCTGGGAGCGGAAGTTCGCCCCGTTGTCGACGTAGAGCCGGGCGGGCAGGCCGCGCCGCGCGATGGCCTGCTTGAACACGGGCAGCAACGCGGTGGTGTTCTCCGCGTAGGCGAAGGCGGCGAAGAGGATGACGCGGGTGGCGTCGTCGATGAACGCGATGAGGAAAGACTTTCTGCGCCGGCGCCCGTCGCTGACTTTGGGGCCGTGCATCACATCGCTCATCCAAAGCTCCCCGGCGTCACGGAAGGCGAACCGTCGCCGGTCGGTAGCGACGGGCTCACCGGGGCGCTTGTCGAGCAGGCCCTCGCGCGAGAGCAGCCGGTGCACGGTCGAGGGGGCAAGCGGGTGGTCGACGCCGCGTTCGCGGGCGATGGCGATGAGGGCTTTGACCGAGCGCGCGGGCTGCTCGGTCTTGAGCGAGACGAGCAGCTCGGCGACCTCGGGGGGCAGGCGCCGGGGCTGGCCGCGGTCGGCACGGGTCTTCGGATACAGCGCCTCGAACCCGCCGGTGCGATACAAGCTCAGCCAATCGCGCATCGTCTCGACGGCGACGCGGGTGCGCCGGGTGCCGGGGATGGTGTAGGTGCGCTGGGCCTTCTCGTGCAGGGTGCGCCGGATGTCTCGGCTGCCCGGGGGCAGGCGCAGCACGTCGGCGATGAGGCCGTAGCGGAACAGCGCCACGGCTTTGTGCAGCTCCTCATCGCAGTGGTTCATGGGCGAGGTCCTCGTCGGTGGGGCGCATCGGCCCGGGACGGGGGACGCTACGCAAGCGCCGGTGGCGGGTCAGGCCCCATCTTGTGTTGGGGCGCCCGAAGGCGATTCGTCGTGTTCAGACGGTGAGGTTGGAACCCCAACGGTGCGGGCAGCACGCGGAGCTGCGCGTCGGTGAGGGTGCGCAACGCCCGCAACGCGGTGTCAGTCTGGAGCCGCGTACGCACCGCGCCCACCTCGGCGATGCACCGCACGAGATACTCGGGCACCAGCCCGATGACGATGCTCAGGACGTGATGGACCAGACGCACCCGGCGCCCGACCCAGCGCATCGCCCCCGGGAGCTCGACCGCATCGCGGCGCAGCTCATTGGCCGCGGCGGCCAGGCTCGGGGCCTGCTCGGCGTGGGCCACCACCGCTTCGACCTCGTCCAACTCGCCAGGAAACCGTGCGGCCAGACACTCCGGCAGCAGGCTGAAGGTGGTGTGGCTCTCAGGGCAGTACCAGCGAGCGATCTTCGTCCCGCGCGGGCTCTTGCGCGCGTAGGTGCCGTGGCGTGCCAGCGAACATCCGCCGTGCGGGTGGTTCGGGCAGTGAACCGCGCCGGGAATTCCGGAGACTGTTTAGTGTGAGTCACGCGGCCAGCGCCGTGTGCTCGGTTTGTCGATAGTACGCCGCTTCGGCCTCGGCCGGAGGTCGGTCTCCGATCGGCTCGAGGATCCGGCGGTTGTTGAACCAATCGACCCAGTCGAGGGTTGCGAACTCCACTGCTTCGAGGCTCCGCCACGGGCCGCGGGGTCGAATCACCTCGGTCTTGTACAGCCCGATGATGGACTCGGCCAGGGCGTTGTCGTACGAATCGCCAACGCTCCCGACCGACTGCTCGATGCCGGCCTCGGCCAGGCGTTCGGTGTAGCGGATGGACAGATACTGCGACCCGCGGTCGCCGTGGTGGACCAAGGCATCGTGAGAGTCCACCACGCGGGCGTACAGGGCCTGCTCGAGCGCGTCGAGCGCCAGGTCGGTGCGAAGCGAGTTCGACACCCGCCAGCCCACGATGCGCCGGGCATAGGCGTCGATGACGAACGCGACATAGACGAACCCCGCCCAAGTCGCGACGTACGTCAGGTCGGCCAGCCACAAGGCGTTCGGGCGCGGGGCCTGGAACACCCGGTTGACCCGGTCCGCGGGACACGCGAGCGTCGCCACGGGCGTCGTCGTTTTCACCCGCGGGCCCCGCATCACGCCGCGAAGACCAAGCTCGCGCATCAACCGCGCGACCGTACAGCGCGCCACCGCGATGCCCTCACGTTGGAGCTGTCGCCACACCTTGCGAACCCCGTACACCCGGTAGTTCTCCTCCCACACCCGGGCGATGTGCTCGCGCAGTTCCGCGTCGCGATGGGTACGCGCCGGCACCCGGCTGCGGTCCGCATCCCGGGCCTTGCTCTCGTAGTACGTCGACGGGGCGATCGGCAGCTCCGTGCAGATCGGCTCGACCCCGTACTGGCCGCGGTGCGCGTCGATGAACGACGTCATGTTTTGGGTCGGCGGTCGAGCTCCGCCTGGGCAAAATACGCCGAAGCCTTGCGCAGGATCTCGTTCGCCCGACGAAGCTCCAGGTTCTCCCTCTCCAACGCCTTGAGCCGCTCACGCTCCTCGCTCGTCAGCCCGGGTCGAACCCCCGCATCGCGTTCAGCTCGACGAACCCACTTGCGTAGCGTCTCGGCCGAACAGCCCACCTTCGACGACACCGAGACGATCGCCGCCCATTGCGTTTCGTGCCCGCCCTGGGGGTCCAGGACCAACCGCACTGCCCGTTCCCGAAGCTCCGGGGAGTATCTGTTTGAATGTTTCATCGCTCCAGTCTCTCAAGGTTTGGAGCCTCCGGGAAACCCGGTACGGTTCACAGCGCTTGAGCCTTGCATCGCGCCACGCCTCGGCCCTAACGTATCCCTCGCCGGTAAGCCCCGTCTCGTAGCGAAGCTGCACCGGCCGTGGCCCGGCGGGGTTCATCCCCCCGCGCGGGCCAACTCCTCTCTCGTCGCAAAGGGTGTCGAGACTACGGCGGCGACCATCGCCGCGCCAAGCGCTGACGATGTGGACGCGTCCTGCGGACCGAGCGCCGTCCTACGGAACGCGTGGACAAGGCCTGGACAAGCGCTGCGCACTTGCCCACCCCTTGCCCACACTCGGCGCTTTCGCGCCCACATCCTCACCGCTTCTGCAACAACAATTCATGAGAACGGCGACGGCAACGGCTCCGGCCGGTCCCCCGATTGCTCCGTCATCCCAGGCAATCCGTCTACGGAACAGAGCGGGCAATTCCTGGGGGGATCTCACGAGGGAAAGCGAGAAACAACACCCGGGCCCTGATGGAATCCGCGCACGCCTCGCCTCATCTCCCAAACGGCCTCGAATGGGCCCAGCGCGAGCTCAGGCTCTTGGCATGCCGGTCCGACCTGTCTTGCCATCAACTGCTCTTTTCCCTCGCAACTGTCGGCGAGCTCACTCTCGCCCGGATTCTCGGCCATCGTCGGGCCGAGTGTGGTCGTGGTTCGGCGCCCGGACAGGGCACGCAGCGATGTCCACGGGCTGTCCACGGGCGCGGGCTCCTCAATCGCCCAAGCGCCGGTGGGCAGGCGGTGGACATCGCGGCCTCACGACGGGTCCTCCTTCGCGAACGCTTCCACACCTGCCGTGCCTGCGCAGCCCCGTGTCATGGCCCGCTTACGCCGGCTGAGCGCGATAGTCCTGCTCGCGCGTGAGCAGCGCCCACGCGGTGCGCGCGTTCTTGTTCGCCAACGCCACCGCCGCGATATTCGCCCCACGGCGCCCGTGCACCGACACCGCCCATCGGCTGCGTCGGTCCTCACGCCTGGGTGCCACACGCAACGCCGCGCGCGCCCCGTGAATCAGCAGCGAGCGAAGGTACCGGTCGCCTCGTTTACTGATCCCACCGAGCACCGTGCGGCCCCCGGTCGAGCGCTGGCGCGGGGTCAACCCCAGCCACGCGGCGAACTCCCGGGCACTGCCGAACGCTTGGCCATCGCCCGCCGCAGCCACCAGCGCACTGGCGACCTTCGGCCCCACGCCGGGAATCGTCTGCAAGCGACGACACGCCGGGTCGTCGTGGACCAACGCATCGAGCTGCGCGTCGAAACGCTTCACTCGCTCATCGAGGTGCACCAGTTCCTCGCGCTCGTTGGCCAGCAACTCGCGCATCGCCATGGGCAACCCGTTGTCGGCATCCTCCACCAACTCCGGCACCCGGCGCCGCAACGTCCCAATCCCTTGCGCCACCACCAGCCCGTACTCGAACAGAAACCCCCGCATCTGGTTGGCCAACGCCGTGCGCTGGCTCACCGCCATCGACCGCGCACGATGCAGGTGCTGAAGACTCTGCTGCTCAACCGTCTTGACCGGCACGAAGCGCATCGTCGGACGACCCACCGCCTCGCAGATCGCCTCCGCGTCGCGCCAATCGTTCTTGTTCGACTTCACGTACGCCTTGACGAACTGCGCGCTCATCAGCCGTGCGTCATAGCCCATCGCACGCAGCTCGCGAGCCCAATGATGGGCGCCTCCGCACGCCTCCATTCCCACCACGCACGGCTCGTGGGCACGAACAAACTTCTCCAGCCCCCGACGCGTGAATCGCTTCTCCAACACGACCCGCCCCGACCGATCCATTGCGCACACGTGAAAGGTGTTCTTGCCCAGGTCAATCCCCATTCGGGTAATCTTGCTCATGGTCCGCCTCGCTCCTGGTGTTGTGGAAAACTCCACCTTGGCCCAGCTGAGGCCGTAGGGGAAGCGGGGCGGACCATCCCATCTCCCAAGGTCGCCGTGGTAGCGGGCCGTACTCCCGCAAGCCGCTTCGACAGCGCGAACGCGCGAGTGTCGACTACGCCTTCGCCAGCGCGTAAGCGCTCTTTCAGTCCGCGAAGCTGCGCAAGCAGATGCGGCCCGCTACCACGGCATTCTGCTTCGCAGCTTCGCGGCGCCCTCGCGACGAAAATCGGCGAGAGTTTGCGGTCAGGGGTCGGGACGCTCCCGGGCCAGCTCTCGCATGACCGCCGTCGCGTAGGCGCCGCGCGGGAGTCCGAAGCGCACCACCAGGGCGCCGTCCGCCGATCCCTCCCATTCTAGGTTCGAAGGGACCACCCGGAGGGCGCGCCGGTCCGCCTCGAGACCGGCCGCCTCCAGTCCGACCCGCCATCCCTCGCAGCCCGCGAGCGCCGCCTGCTCGAAGGCGAGCGCTTCCGCGGCCACCCCGTCGCTCGCGTCGCGGCCCCAGAGCGGCCCCGTGGGATGCGCACGGAACTCGTCCACCCACTCTCTCGCCGTGCCGCCCTCGCGGGGAGAGGCCCCCGGCGCGAGCGCCCGGCGACGGCCGGCAATGACGATTGCGTCACCGGGCACATACCTGTTCCAGCCGCCGGCCTCCACGCGCCGGTGCAGAACCCGGTTGAAGAGGAGAGAACGGGCCGCCGAGAGATACAGCCCGCGAACGAAACGATCCGCAGGCTTCGATTCTCCGCGCAGCATTCCGGCGGCGGCGGCGACGTTGCCGCCTTCCCGCCCGAAGCGCTGTGCACCGAAGTAGCTCGGGACGCCGGCCCGCGCGACCCGCTGCACCCGGTCCGCAAACGCTTGCCGGTCGCCCTCCACCTCCCGGATCGCGATGGCGAAGCGGTTGCCGGCATGTACCCCGCGCCGGAGCTTCTTCCGCCCCCGCGCCGCCCGTACGATTCGCACTCCGGCGGCGACCTCGCCGGGGCGCGGATCGGGCGCATGCGCACGGGCGGGCAAGGTGAACCACTGCGTGGTCGTCGCGTGCCGGTCCTTGAGCCCCGCAAAGCCGACCTCGCGCACCGGAAGCGCGTGCCTGTCGGCGAGGATGCGGGCCGCGAACGGGGTCGTACAGCCGGTCTTGCACACCAGGAGCCAGTGGTGCGGACCGCATCCCTCGGGCTCGAATCCAAGCTCCTCTTCCACCCGGAAGTCGTCCGGCTCGCGCCGCAGCACGCCGGACAGGGGCGGTGCTCCGAAGGCACGGGCGAGATCGGCAAACGGGAGGAAGCCGCCGAATCCTCGGGCGCAGTTCACGCTCGACCCTCCCGCACCGGGTTCCAGGGCGGCATCTCTCTCCTCCCGACTCCGGGCCCGCTCTCCGCCGGTCGCAAGCCCGCGGGCGGAGCGGGCGAGGCTCTTGAGATGCCGCCGAGTCTACGGTCTTCACTCCCGCCGCATGCCCGGTCGGGCCGGTCTCCGAAAACGGATGACGCGACGCGCTTGAACGCGTCACGGGACCGCGAAACCGTCAGCCGCAATCGACGAGTTCGAGCGAGAGCTCGGGAAACCGTCCCGCCCAGGCCGCGCGGAGGGCGTTCGGATCACCGGCCGTGCGGGCCTCGATGACGTACTGGCGAACGGTCTTCATGTTGTCCTTGCTCCGCACGGGATAGCCGAGCCGCTCAAGCGCCGCGACCCGCTGGCGCATGTTCTCCGCGACGCCGAACACCCCGAACGAGATCCCGTTCGCCAGCTCGCCGCGGCCGATGACGGCTACGTCACCCACCCCCCCCGCGCGGAGCTCGCGCACCTTCGCGACGGCCGCCGCCCGGTCCGCGAGCGGGGGCAGGTAGACACGATGGTTCCTGATCGCGCGGCGCTCCACGCGTTGCACCACGATGGCCTGCGCGCCCTGCGAACGCAGCCACGGCTCGGCGCCGGCAAGAATCCGCCGGTGCTCGACCCCCCCGGTGCGCACGCACGAGATTGCCGAGCCCGGAACAGTTCCGGAGGCCGCCGGGACCTGTCCCGGAGCACCCCCGAGCTTGACCGCCGAGACCGGCGTCGAAGCATTCGTGGACTCCGCGGCCGGCGCGGAAACAGCCCGGGACACCGCGCTCGGGGACGGGAGTGTCGTCTCGGGTTTTCCACCCGGTTCCGGGTGCACGTCTCCGTCGGGTTCGAGCTCGCGGGCGCGCCAGTAGGCGCGGCGCGCGAGGTTCGTATAGACGTCGCCGAGGTTCGCATACCCGATGGCGGACGGCTTTCGTTCGAGCGCGGCGAGCAGGGTCTCGCGCGCTTCGTTGAAGCGTCCCTCGGTGGCGTAGAGGACGGCAAGGTTGTTCCACGGTTCCGGCAGGTCGGGATGGTCTCGCCGCAACCGATCGAAGATTTCGATGGCTTCGCTCACCCGTCCCTCGCGCGCACGCAGGATCCCGTCCAGCAGCCGGGCCCGGGGGCGATCCGGATCGCTCTTGAGCAGCGGATCGAGCACCTCGCGCGCCTCCGCATAGCGCCTTTCGCCCGCAAACGCGATCGCTCGCTCGAGGGCTTCATCGGGAGATGCGGCCGCGGGCGCGAAGAGCGCGGTCAGCGTCCCGAGCACCAACAGCGCCTTCTTCATCCATCTCAAGCCGGTTGCTCTCTTCTTCACGGCCACCGCGCCCGGCGCCGGTTCGACCACCCGCGGATCCGCCGTTCCCGACTCGGGCTCCTCACGCCGAGGCCGGGACGCTTCTTCTCCCCGCGCGGGAAAGCGCACTTCAAGCGTTTCGACCCTCGCCATACGCCTGCACCTCGGCGATCCACCCCGCGATGAGCCGGTTGGCGATGGTACGGATCTGCCCGTGCAATGCCTCCGAGAAGGCCGCGACCCGCGCGATGTCCTCCGGGCTCCGCGCGGCCGGCGTCTCCGCGCCCCCCGGCCATCCCGCGGCGGTGCGGACCGTCGGTCCGACCGTCCTGAGCGCTTCCGCCGCCATCGCGGCCTGCTCCAGGGCGCTCGGAGACCGCTCCCCGTGCGCGTTGGCGTACGCACGCTGGATTCGGTCGAGCGCGTGCCCGATCTCCTGCGCCGCCTCCAACGTCTCGCGCTCGCCGGCCGCGAGCTCGCGGCTTCCGGATTCCGCCTCGTTCAAGGTCCAATGACCTTCCTTCCCGGCGCTCTGGAGCCCCGTGAGCCCCGACCAGGCGTCATTCGCAAACGCAAGGCTCAATCGGACCTGCTCGACCAGGCCAGCCGGCGTGAGACGCCCGAATGCCTTCGTCCCGACCTCGGTTCCCTGATACCTTCCCTCCGGGTCACGCGCCGGGTCCAGCCGCACGCTCCCGGTGCGAGAGCCCTCCCGGGTCTGCGCGCCGGCGTCCATCAGCACGGTCGAAGCCAGCTCCTCCAGCCACCGCGGGGCGGCGCCCCGCCCCCCATTCGCCGACCCCATCTGCGCGCGGACCTCGTCGATTTCCTGCCGGTTCTGGAACCGCGCCAGCGCCTGGCCGACCGCGGTGCCGTAGGCCTCGCCCAAGCGCCTCCTGACCGCCCCCGGCAAATGGTTCGCGGCGCGCTCGAGCTCGGCCACCTCCGCATCCGGCACCAGCCCTTCCGGGTCGGAGCCGAGCTCCAGGGCGCCGGGATCCTCGACGACCGGTGCTGAAAAGGCTCCTTCACCCGCGACCGGCGGAATCTCGGTTGCTTCCTCTCGCCCGGTCGCTCCCGGGCGAACGTTCGCTACCGAGCGTTCGCCCGCCCCGGCGCGTTCGGCCAGCGCCCGCAGCCAGCGGATCTCGCCAATGTCGCAGGCGTGCAGATGATGGCTCGTCGCCGGTGCGTAGTAGCTCCTGCGCGGCGCGCGCGCGCCGCGCGCGGTGCTGAGCCGGACGGCCGCAAGGGCCGCCCGCACCTCGACGCTCCGGGTATTCCATGCGTACTCGAGGGTCCGCGCCAGGCTCGCGGCCGTCGGCTGGCCCGAGATCGTCTCGGGCTGGACCCGGAGCTGGGCGCACATCCGGACCGCGCACTGCGCCAGGTTGCTCCGGCCGTCCTCGGGTGTCTCTTGATACAGATCGCCGGCCTCGGTCCACCGTTCGCAGGCGCCGTGGACGGCGGCGGCAAGCTCCAGACCGATTGTGGCGTACCCGGCGACCGCCTCGGGGCGTACCCCGGTATGGACCTCGCCGCTGCGATCGTTCCGGATCTGATAGCTCTCGCCGTCAGCATCGATCGTCACCCAGTGGAGCCACGCAATCGCGGCTCCCTGGCGGTCGACCCCGCGTGCAACGTCCGCGGGCACGATCCCGACGTCCCGGATCAGGCGGTGCACGAGCGCCTCCACCGGCTCGGGCAGGCGGCGGTGGGCGCCAGCGGCCCGGCCGAGCTCGACGCCGAGCCCCGGATCGCCGAGCGCGGCCCAGTCGAGCGGGGCGTCGCCGTCCAGCCGTTCCCTCACCGCGTCCGGGAGCACCTCCACCGCGCGGGTAAAGTGTTCAGCGATGTTCATCTTCTACTCCTCGGGAACCTTCGTGAACCAGGTTCGGAGACGAGGCCCGGGGAAGGGCGCCGGAGGCCAGGTCGCGCCCGGTCTGCAAGCCTTCTCCGAACGAGACATCCTCCGCGGGCTCGCTGCCGCGCAGGACCCGCACGGTCCGGACCTTCGATTTGGCGGCGGCTTCCCTCTCCGCCCGAATCCGCACCTCCATCGCGGCGAGCTCCTGCTCCAGGCGCAGCCGCTCCTCCTCCGCCACCTCCAAACGCTGCCCCTGCTCCAGCCGCAGCCGCTCCTCCTCCGCGCGCCGCCGCTCCTCATCTTCCGCATGCCGTCGCTCCTCATCTTCCACGCGCCGCCGGTCCCGCTCCTCCAGCCGCAGCCGTTCTTCCTCCGCCACCCGCAGCCGCTCCTCCATCATGGCGAGCTCTTCCCGCAGGCGATCCTCGCGCACACTTGCATCGACCGCCTCCGGCGACAGCAGCAGATCCCGCAACTCGAGCGCCGCGCTCGAGGGCCGCGAGGCACCAGCGGCGAGGGAGCGGACCGCGAGCGACAGCCGGCCCTCGTGCTCGGCGAGCACCAGGCGGTCGCCCTGCGACGGGGAGACCTCCAGGGTTGCGGTAACCATCTCGGTACGCTCGACCACCCCATCGCCTCCGGTCGATCCGGTACCGCTCCCCAGCCGGCGATCGACCGCGACCACCCGGACGTCCTCCACGATCGTGCGCGTGAGCACGCTCCGCTCCCGTTCACCGGCCTGCAGCTCCGCGGACAGAATGACGTCCACGCGGTCTCCGGGGTCGATGAGCCCGGCGTGACCCGTAGCCGGCCCGACCCGGACCGTCACCGCACGCCGGCCGGCCCTGAGCACCGCCGCGAGGAACCCCCGCTGCCCCGGTCCGACGACGGCCGGCCAGGTGAACGCCTGTCCGGTGGCAAGCGTCTCGCGCAGCGCGTAGCCACGCAGGGCATCCGGCCGCATGGCGTCGCCGGCGATGATATGGGCTGTCCGGACCGCTCCGAGATCGAGCGCAAGCTCGGTGAAATCCTCCTCTCCGAGCAAGGTGCCGACCGGCAGCGGCCGCGCGGCCGCGAGCACCTTGCGCGTCTCGGGCGGCTCGGGCGGCGGGGGGGCTTTCGCGACGACGGACACCGGCTCGACCGGCGCCGGCTTGGCCGCCTCCCCTTTCAGGAACGACAGCGCGGCGAAGAAGGCGGCCACCACGGGCACGACGCCGAGCAGCACGATCAGAATGACGACACGGTATCGTTGCACCGGCGGGGTTCCTCCTGCTCAGGACACGGGGTCTGCTCCAGACTCCTTGAGGCACGGTCATCTTTCCGGTTGAGCCGGATGCGTGAAGCTGTTTCGTGGACGAAACGAACGAGGCTGCTTCCGGTACGGCGCGCCGGGGGTTGAAGAGAATTCGGGTGGCTTCGCACATGTCTCGTCGGTCTGAGGCGCAGCCTCGCTAGATCTCGATTCCGTGCGGCAAGATGCGCGGGATCAGAACGGCCATGGCGGGCGGCGCAATCGCAACCGTGAAGGGAAGATTCCTGCGCAGGCGTCGCGCCGCATCGAGCGGCAGGAGAGCGATCAGACTCAAGGCGAAGGCGCCCGCGGCAAGGCCGAGCAGGAAGAGAGTCAGATCGCCGGGGCCGGCCCACACCCCGGCGACCGCAATCAGCTTGCCGTCCCCGGCCCCGAAGCCCCCGGTCAGATAGAGAGCGAACCCGGCCGCGAGCAGCACCGCGCCGATTGCAAGATGCGCCCACAGTCCTGTGAGCGGTCCGGCTCCGCCGGCGATCACGTACACCGCGAAGAGGACCAGCAACGCGAGCGGGATCGCGTTCGGGACCCGGCGCAGACGCAGGTCCCACACCACGCTGGCGGCAAACAGCCCGGTTGCGGCCCATACCGCGATGCTCTCCATACCCTCCTGCCTTGGCCTTCGTCCGGTCTCTTCGTCCTGTCCGCCCGACCCCGCGCGCCGCCGTTTTCTCCCCCGCCGAGCCGCTGGTCGATCGAGAGCGCCGCCACGCTCGCAGCGGCGGAAATGGATCTGCCATGGCTCTCGACCTGTCCGCTTTTTTCAATTCGATAGAATACATATATCATCTAGCTAGTGCAAAATAACAAAAGTTGGTAGTCTGCCCCGCCCGCGCGAATGCGCCATCGCTTGGGAAGCCTGTGAACCGGAACCCACGACGTTCGCCAGCACCGCCCCTCCGAGCGGCCGCGGTCGTCTCATCCTTCGTCCTGCTCGCCGCCTGCGCCGGCGCGCCGGGGAAGAACGACGCCCCGGACTTCGGGGAGATGCTCCGGAACAGTCTTCCGGTCGCCGCGGCTGCCTTCGCCGCCGGTCAGCTCGGCGTCGCCCGCCGGCTCTATCTCTCGCTCGCCGAACGCTTCAAGGACGCCCCGGAGCCGGTCCTCGGGCTCGGATACGTCGAGTTCTACGACGGCAATTTCGTATCTGCCCAGAGCAATTTCCTGCAGGCGGCCGAGATGACCGGCGACAAGCCGGCGATGAAGGCGGAGGCGCTGCTCGGCGCAGGACGGGCGGCGCTCGCACGAGGGAAGGCCTCCGAAGCCCGGCAGATCCTCCGGAACGCACGCGAGCCCGGGAGGGATGCCCCGTCGGCGCCCTGGATCGCAAACGGGCTCGCCGTCGCCGCCACGCTGGACACCGACTACGAGGCTGCCGAGGCGCATTACGCCGACGCGGACCGGCTCTCGTCCGGAGACCCTCGAATCACCGCGAACTACGTGCGCATGCTGATCGCGGCCGGGAGGATCGACGACGCAGCCCGGCTGCACGCGGCCCATGCCTCGTCGTACTGGAAGGACGAAGACGGCCGCACCCTCTCCCGACTTATCGAGGCATTCCGCCAGCAACGCCCCGCCGGCACTCCGGCGCGACCCCGGACGAGAGCGCCGGGCGCCGCGTCTGAGATTGTCCCGGGCGGCTCGCCACTATCTCGGCATGCAGGCACGACGCCGGGCCGACACGAGCCCCCGGACCCCCAACTCGATTCCCGACCCCCTCCGCCCCCGATCCTCGAACTGCAACTGTCCGCGTTCGCGCCGCCGCCGAGGCTGACCGGCGCGGGCAAGCCGGTGCCGTTCGGACCGTCGGATCTCGTGCTTCGCTTCGCCGATTGGCCCGGTCCGATGACCGCGCCGACCCTGAACGGCGTTCGCCGGTTCGCGTCCTTCACCCTCCCGGCCCCGGAGCCGCCTTCGCCCGCGCCGCCGCCGCCGGACGGGACCGCACCCGGATCCGCTCCGGCGCTTCCGCTCGCGGAGTCCGAGGAACCCGTGTCCGCACCGCCCAATTGCCCGCCGCCAGCGACGCTGACCCTCACCCTCGGGCAGAGCCGGCGGCTGCCCATCGACCGCGACGCGACCGCCGTATCGGTCGCCTCTCCGGAGATTGCGGACGTGCAGTTGCTCTCCCCAAACGTGCTCTACGTCATCGGGAGGAGCATCGGCCGTACCTCAATCGCGGTGCTGACCGGCGAACAGTGGAGCGAGGAACGAATCGTGTCGGTCGAGCTCGACCTCGACCCGCTCAACGCCCTGCTGACCCACGAGCCCGACTTCGGAGGGGTGCGCGCACGGCGTGTCGCACGGGGAATCGCGCTCGCGGGCGAGGTCCCCTCGGCCGAAGCGGCCGACCGCGCCCTGCGGCTCGCCGTCACCAGTCTCCCCGAAGGAGTTCCGATTGAGAACGAGCTACGGGTCGGCGGCCTCCAGCAGGTGAACCTCGAAGTCCAGATCGCGGAAGTCAGCCGCTCGGTCACCGAGAACCTGGGGGTGAATTGGGAGGCGTTCCAGATCCGCGGGCCGGATGTATTCGGAGTCCGGATCGGGCGGCTGGCAACCGTTCCGATCGCGACCCCAATCACGGATCGGATCCAGAATCCGTTCCCCCGGTTTCCGCTGTCTCCCGCGCCTCCCTGGCTCGAATTGACGGATGCTCCATTCAGCTTTTCGCCGGTGCTGGTCGATGGCCAGATTTCCCCCTCGCTCGCCTTCGGCCATCAGACGGCGAACACCCGGATCGGGGCAATGGTCGACGCGCTCGCGACGGCAGGGCTCGCGAACGTGCTGGCCCGGCCGAACGTCACCGCGGTGTCCGGAGAGTCGGCCTCCTTCTTCTCCGGGGGCGAATTCCCGCTTCCGACCGGGTTCGACAACGGAGTGCTGGTCTTCGAGTACAAGAAATTCGGGGTCCTGCTCGACTTCGTACCGACCGTCGTCGACGCCCGCCGGATCGTGCTGACGGTCCGCCCCGAAGTCTCCGAACCCTCCCGGAACCAGTCGGTGCAGGTCGTCGCGGGCGTCAACGTCCCGGTGATCAATGTTCGCCGCGCCGAGACTACGGTCGAGGTCGGCAACGGCGAGTCCATCGTCATCGCCGGGCTCTTCCGCAATGCGTCGAATACGGTCGAGTCCGGGGTCCCGGGGCTCAAGGACGTGCCGTTGCTCGGTGCGCTGTTCGGACAGACCTCGACTCGGTCCGACGAACTCGAGCTCATCGTGATCGTCACCGCCCGGCTGGTGCATGCAAGTCCGGTCCGTGAAGGCACCGTCGCGCCTGCGGAGAACCGGTCGTCGAACGCCTATCACTACTGAGCGCGACGCGCTGGGGAGTCCACCTCCGGCTTCCTGCCCGAAACCATGATGGAGTACCCGTGAACACGAATCACCGCTGGCAAGTCTCGAACGGCATCCGTCGGGCCGGGGGCGTCCGGCGCGGCGCGAAGCGACGGCCCGGAGAGGTGAACAGCCCGACTCGGGGTGCGGGGCAAAGCGAGCGCCGGGCGCCATGCGGGAAGAATTCAACGCCCACCTGCTTGGGCCCTTGGGCCGTGCTCGCGCTCTCGCTGAATCTTGCAGGCTGCGGCGGCGGAGAGTCCGGACCCGGAATCTCCGGAGCGACCCCTTCGCCGGGGACGGCGACGTACCACGACGTATCCACTACCCTCCCCCCCGGTGAGTACGCCTTCTCCGGAGCGCTCCGCGACGCGGTGCGGATCGGCATCGAGGACTCGCCGGTAGACTTCACCCATCCCGTCTTCCACGGCCGCATCCAGCTCGAGGGGGCGGAGTTCGCCTACTGGCGGCCCCTGGCCGGCCAGCGGGCACAGCATGCCTTTGCGTCCTGCACGCCGGACGAGCCGTGCCGCGTCTTCCAGGCGGACTCAGGGGGCGACCCCGCGGTGCTCCAGGACCTGGCTCGCACCGTGCTCGAGCATGCCGGCCTGCCCCCCGGGAACAATCGGTGGTTCCTCCACGATCGCTCGCGCGGAATCCGCGGCTGGTACGAGCTGCCGGCGGCGGAAGAGTTCTCGCACGGCACCCTGGTCGCCCTGGTCGCGGCGGGCCGACGGTTCCACCCCTTCCCCTTCCCCGATCCGGTGATCGTGCCGATGGCCCGGAACTTCGACGAGCAGCTCGAGGTCCGGCACTACTTCTCCGACTGGGTGGCGGCGATCCGGCGGGACCCCGGCGGTCTCGCCGAGCTGGACCGCCGGCACGCCGAGATGCTTGCCCGGCAACACGCGGCCGCCGACGTCATCAACGCCAGCCACGGAATTCCGATCGATCTCAACTCCATCCGGGGGAGGAACTGGCTCCGGGTCTGGGAGGAGGACCATGAGCTGCTGCGTGACGGCTCGCCGCTCACCTGGGCCGAGTACACGCAGCAAAACACTCTGGAAAGCGAACGCACGCTGCGGGTCTGGGCGGCCGGAAACCACGACCCGGAGACCGGCGTCCCCGCCGCAGGATACGAGAGCAACTGGTACCGCGATTTTCCGAATGTCCTCGCGGGCGACGGCCATCGCAATCTGGATGCGCTCGGTCCGGTGTACTTCCCCGAGCTTCGCGGGCAGCACATCTCGGTGACCGCCCTCAGCCTCGACGAAGAGCGCCTGGCACGGTATGCCGACCCGTGCGGAGAGCTCCCGGCGGACTGGAACGCCGGCGAATTCGGGCGGCACTTCTGCCTGGCCGCGCCCGGTACCCTGGCCGAGGGCGTGGAGGGCACCTCCTTCGCCGCTCCCTTCGTCTCGGGCGTGCTCGCCCGGATGAAGGAGCGCTTCGACGGGGTTGCCCCGCGCGAGCTGGTCAGGAAGCTGATGGACACCGCCGACGAGTGGCAGGAAGACGGATTCGACGGCGGGATCTACGTCGTCGATGAGAACGGAGACATCATGGGGTCCAACGTGAATATCGTGCCGCAGGACCCGACCGACCCGTCCCCTGGCTACCGCGTCGCCCAGCGAGGCTGCCGGCCGTACCCCGGTGACGTCAATCCGGACTACCTCGTGTGGACCGGCAACGTGGGGGACGTGTGTGTCGTCTGGCGAAAGGCGGCAGGGGCGGCGACGGCGGGGGAGGCCGAAGCGGCCGCCGCCAAGCGCTTCGCTTTCGTCTACGGGGCCGGACGCGTGGACGTCGATCGTGACGACGGCGCCTTCGCTTTCGTGTCGCCCCCGCAAGTCTCCGCGCGGGGCGGCCAACCGGCGCCCGTGGCGTTGACCCGGCTGCGGACCCCCTCCGCCTGGGGGGCGCTCGGCGACCGGCTCTCCGGGCTCTCCCTCGTCGCCTTCGATGCCATCGACTTTCCGTTCACCTACCGCCTCCGCGACTTCGTCTCGGACGCGGCCGGCGGTTCCTCCCCGATCCCGGAGTTCCTCCCCGAACCGGGGCGCGCGCGGGCATGCGACCCGCTGCGGCAGCTCGCGCCCGGCCTCGTCTGCACGCCCTGGGTGAGCGAAACACCGACGCACGCGTTGGTGTCTCCCGACGGCGCGGGCGCGACGTATCGGCTCGGCGAAGGGACCCTCCTGTCGGGGTTCACGCGTCTGGACGGACGGCTCGACGGCGCGGGCTCCGGGGCGCTCTCCTTCGACGGCGGCTCGTCGCTCGCGGCGCTGCATCTGGACCGTGCATGGACCGTGGGGGGAGCGGGACGCTGGCAGCTCGAGGGAGCCCTGACGCTTGCGATCGATCTCCCTCGTGGACTCCGCGACCGCTCGCCGTCGATCTTCGAGGCGGGACCAGCCCTGCTCTCCGAGTGGGGCATCCGCGTCACCCGCGCGTCCGGCGAAGCGCGCACGCGCCTGTCCGTCTCCCAGCCGCCGCGGGCCGAATCCGGATATGGACGCTTCGCCGTCCCCAGCGGGCGACGCGAGGACCACTCGCGTCTCTATGAGACTCACCGGGTATCCCTCGTACCCTCCCACCGGGAGCACACCCTTCGGCTTTCCCACCAGCGGCCACTCCTTGGGGGCGATCTGGTGGTGTCCGCGCATCGCACCGGGCACCCGGGGCATCGCTCCGCCCGCCCCGAGCACGGCGTTGGATTCGCCTGGCGGATGCCATGGTGAGGGAGGCACTCCGCCGACGATTGAATGGACGAACGACCAACATGATTGACAGAGAGTTTCGGGAGCATCCCATGCCGAGCCATCGCACCGGACTGCGCCGGTCGCTCGCCGCCGTGGCGGTGACGCTGCTGGCGGTCGTCGCGGGCGGATGCATGCGCCCGCTCGCACTCCAACACGAGTACTTCCGGTCGGCGAGCGGGCCGGCGGCCAGGTCCAGCGTGCAGGCTCGACACGTGGTAGGCCATCACCGCGCGCTGCAGGCGGCGCAGCGAGCGTGTTCGGCCCGCGTGCCCGCGGCGGAGCCACCGGTCGGGCCGGACCTGGGCCGAGCGGCCGCCCGCGAAGCCCTGGCCGAGGTCTGCGCCGACACCGTCGCCCGAACGGCCCCGGTGTCGGCGCACGGCGCCACATCGAATGCCTACCGGCGGTGGGTGCAAGATGAGGTTCGCCCGCTGCCGGCTCCGTCCGAGACCGCCGCCCCGGCCGCCGGCGGATAAACCCCGCAACCGGCGACCCTTCGCCTCCGGCTCGTTGAACCGGCGATGGCCCCGCCTTCCGACGGACACTACGCCCGCGGATTCGCCGCCGACCCCAAGACCGAGCGGGCACTCCGCGCGGGGCTTGCAGGCCGCGAGGCCAGGGTCCAGCGCGGGCGCTTCGCCGCCGCACTCCGAACCCTGGTGGCCGAACCTTCCCCGCGGCTGGTGTTCGTCGACCTCGACGGCACGCCGGACCCGGAAGCCGCCATCCGGGAGCTGGTTGGGGTCTGCGCGTTCGGAACCGTGCTGATCGCGATCGGCTCCAACGACACCGCCGATCTCACTCGCGCACTGCTGCGGCACGGAATCGCGGACTACCTGGTCAAGCCGGTCTCGGCCGCCGCCGTACGCGAGGCGTGCGCGGCGGCGCTGGACGATCTGCCGGAGCGAACCTATGCCGGACGCGTGCTCGCATTCGCCGGCAACGCCGGCAGCGGCGCCTCCACCCTGGTCGCCGCGATCGCCCGCCGGGTCGCAACCGACGGCCGCACGGCCCTGGTCGTCGATCTGGACCCCGTCGGGGGCACGCTCTCCACCCTGCTCGGCGCGGAGCCGGCCGGCGACCTGGCTGCCCTGCTCGCCATGATCGAGCCCGGTCAGGAGTTCGAATCCGATGAACGGGCGGACCCCGATGAACCGCCCGACTTCGACCCCTCCATCGACTCCGGGCAACTCGACGGCGTATGCACACTGGCCGATCCCGGCCTCTCGCTCGTCACGTATCCGCCGGACGGCCCGCTGTCGGCCCCGCCTTCTCCGACGGCGGTCCGGGTGCTCCTTGAGCACCTCGCCAATCGAGCCCACGTGGTGCTGGTCACGGGGATCTTCGACCCGGACGCCCGGACCGGGATCATGGAGCAGGCCGACGCCCGAGTGCTGCTCTATGAGCCGACGCTGCCCAGCATCAGCGCGGCGGTGCACTGCCTAGCGCTGCTCGGGAACGAGCATCCCGCCACCCTGGTACAGTGCCATCCGCGGATGCGCAAGAGCGCTCTCTCGCCGGCGCAGATCCGCTACGCGCTCGCGGAACGGCGCCCCGACGTCGTCATTCCCTTCGATCCGGCCCTGCATGCGACCGCGACCGGCAAGGCATCCCGACGCTCCCCCGGCAAGGCATACCGCAGGGCCGTGCGCCAAGTGGTCGAGCGCGTGCTCGAAGGCCCGATCTCCGCCACTTCCTGATTCCCTTTCGCCCGGTCGCCGCGCCGGATGCAAGGTGTCAAGCAGGCGCCCGGTCGGAGAGCACGGAGAGCTCGCCGCCACGGCGCCGGACACTTCTAGCCCGGAAATCTCACCAACTTTCGTCGCGAGGGCGCGGAGATGCCGCTGTGACAAGGCGCACGGACCGAACGAGCGCGTACGCGCTGGCGAAGGCGTAGCCGACACTAGCGCGTTCGCGCTGTCGAAGCGGCTTGAGGGAGTACGGCCTGTCACAGCGCATGGATCGCCGTCCGCAGCAGGAAGCTGGTGAGATTTGCGGGCTAGCTACGGCGCTCGATCTCACGGCTCGATTCCGGGGGGATCGGGGAAGTCCGGGGCCAACAGCCGGACCAGGCGTTGGGCGGGCGGCGACAGGGGCTTGTCGCGCCGCGTGAAGACCCCGTAGCTTCGCGGTTGCACATATTGCCCGAACGGAATAACCGACAAGCGATCACTCTCGACGATGCAATGGTCGGGAACCACGGAGATCCCGAGACCGGCCTCGACGTACTCCTTGATCACGCCCCACCCTCTCGCCTCTACCGCGACCTTGATCTTCACGCCGAATCGTTCGGTGATGCGCTCTCCGGACTGCCGGCTGTACGTCCCGGCCGGCGGCACGATCGCAGGCCAGGCGGCGGCTTCGCGGATGTCCACCGACTCGCGTCCGGCGAGCGGGTGGTCCTCCGGAGTGATGAGCACGAAGTTGTAGGAGAAGACCGGACAGAAGACGAAGTCCTCGGTGCCGGGCTCTTCCGCGCCGATCACGAGATCCGCCTCGTTCCCGGACAGGAGCTTCAGCCCGTCGCTCACCGGGGTGGTCGTCACGCGCAGCCGGACGCCGGGATACTCGTCTCGAAACCGCTTGAGGAACGGGGGCAGGACGAAGGCGGTAGCGGATGGTCCGGCGGTCAGGTGGACGTCGCCCGAGACGGGGTCCTCGAGATGCTCGGCGAGGGTCTCGAGCATGCCGTCCATGGCCTCCACCAGCGGCAGGGCGATCTGCCGGAGGCGCTCGCCGGCCGGGGTGAGAGCGATGCGCGGGCCGCGTCGCTCGAACAGCACGGCCTCCAGATCATACTCCAGCTTGCGCACGTGAAGCGACACGCCCGGCTGGCTGAGGCCGAGGCTCTCGGCCGCCCGGCTGATGCTGTTCATTTGCGCCACCTGGCAGAACACGCGGAGCTGGCGCAGGCGATCCCGCTTGTGGAAGATGCGCTGCCGGTCGACGGCCACCATCAGTCCTCCCTCTGTTCGCTCAAATCGACGCTCCCCATGAACCATACGGTGCCAATGACAGGATATCGTCGCGGCGCTTGATCACCGTTGCGCCGCAGCCCGGTCGATGCTCCGGTGGGCGCCGACTTGCGGGACGCCCGACGGCGCCTGGGCCGGTCCCGCCCATGGGGGGAGAGGCTCTCGGTCTGCGGCCATGGAGCGGCTGAAGGTTTCCGGACATCATCGACAAGTCAAATATTGATTATGGGAATCTTATCGGAATCGGATTCGCAACACGAAAACAGCAAAAAATCCGACTTTTCCTGCGCCCTCGTCTTCCGATCGCGTCGGGCGCCGGTGGTGGGTTACCCACCGTGGGGACCGGCTGAAGCGGGGAGATCGGGCATCCGAAGCACGCCGCGGCGACCGGAACGCCACCTCCGACCGGGAACCCTCGCCATCCGGTTCGAGCCGCCGCCGGTGCTTCCCGGATCGGCGCTCCGGACATCCGCAATCCTGATTACGCACAAACCTCGGCCCTTTCCCGCGGCTTCCCGGGGTCGCGGGCCTCCCGGGAGCGCGAGCTTCCAGCCCGCGGACGGCCGAAGGCCTGCCGTGGTCCACGCGGGCAAGGATGCCCGCAATCCCGGGAATGCGGTGGTCCCAACCTGAGTGTTGTGCGTAATCAGGTCCACAATTTTCCTCGGAGGGGGCGCGTTCGCCCATGATTCTCGATAAGACTCTACAATCAGCATCCATCGCCCGACATGGACCAGCCGGCCAGTCCCAACCCGTCCACACGTTCGAGGCAAGTCCAAGGTGTCCACCAAACCGAGTCATTCCAATCCTGCCGGGCAGCCTGACGGCGTGATTGCGGGGAGATGCGGGTGACGATGACGCGATGGGCCGTGGTGCTGATCGTGCTGGTGGCGCGGTGCGGGTACGCGGCCGACTTCTCCACCGGACTCGAGGCATATGCCAGGGGCAATTACGAGGATGCCTTCGCGCAGTGGCGGACTCTCGCGGAACAGGGTGACCCGCGCGCCCAGTACAAACTGGCCCAGATGTTTGCCGACGGGGTCGGGGTTCGCAAGGATGATCGGGCCGCCTTGCACTGGTACGGGCAGGCGGCCGACCGGGGGTCGGTCGAGGCCCGATACGAGCTCGCCCTCATGCACTCGATCGGACGCAGCGTGCATCAGGATCACTCCCGGGCGGCATACTGGTACGGCCGCCTCGCCGAGGACGGCCATGCTACCGCCCAGTATCTGTTGGCGGGCATGTACGAGGACGGCACGGGCGTCGAGAAGGACGTGCCTCGCGCCGTCTCCTGGTACCGGCGGGCGGCCGAGCAGGGATACGTGGGCGCACTGGCGAAGCTTGGCGAGATGTATGCACAGGGCCATGGTGTCTCCGAGGATCCGGCTCAGGCGTGGGCGTGGTTCGATCTGGCGGCGGCCAGAGGCCACGACACCGCGGCTCGGGAGCGGATGAGGCTTCGTCTTCGTCTCGGCGAGGAGGAGCTCGCCCGGGCGATGGCGCTCAGCCGCGAGCTCGGTCTGCCGCCGACCGTCCCGCCTGCACGGAGCGAGAGCGGGAGCGGGAGCGGGAGCGGTCTCCGTTTCGCCCGGGCGCCCGAGACGGTCCGGATCAAATCGGGGTGCTTTGCGATGGGCAGCGTTCCGGCGGAAGCCGGCCGCCACGACAGCGAGGCCCTGCATGCCGTTTGCGTCGAGGACTTCTCTCTTTCTCGCTACGAGGTGACGCGCGGGCAGTTTGCCGAATTCGTCGACGACACCGGGCGCAAAGCCCCTGACGGCTGTCATGTCTACGGCAACGGCGGGTGGCAACCTTCTGCCGGCCACTCTTGGCGCGACCCGGGCTATGCGCAGAGCGAAAACCATCCGGTGGCGTGCGTGAGCCGCGACGATGCGCAGGCCTACGCGAGGTGGCTCTCGGAGCGCCTGGGACGCAACTACCGCCTTCCGACGGAAGCGGAGTGGGAGTACGCGGCACGGGCCAAGATGGGCACCGCTCGCCCCTGGGGCAACGACTCCGGCCAGGCCTGCCTCTGGGCGAACGTGGGCGACCGCGCGCTCGTCCGGCACTATGGCGAGTGGTCATGGACGATCCACGGCTGTGACGACGGGCATGTCCACACGGCGCCCGTCGGCAGCTTCCGCGCGAGCCCCTACGGCCCGCACGACCTGATAGGCAACGTATGGGAGTGGACATGCTCGGCGTACGATGCGGCATATCGTGGGGCGGAGCGGCGCTGTGCTCCGGATGCTCGCAGCGGTGTGGTCCGGGGCGGATCATGGAGCAACTCGCCCCGGTGGGCACGTTCGGCGGGACGGTTCCAGAACCAGGTCGATGCGCGGTTCGACCTGGTCGGTTTTCGCCTTGCTCACGATTGAACAACGCCCGCGCTTGAGGATCTTTTCGTGATTCGCAGTTCCATGCTTGCTCTCGTGCTCCTGCTCGTGGCCGGCACGCCTCTCGTTGCGGCCTCGGAGTGCTACGGGCCGGTCGGCCGGACCGATACCCTGTGGCTGATTGCGATGCGGCTCAGGCCCGATCCCTCGATCAGTCCCCAGCGCATGATGCTTGCCCTGCTCGAGGCAAACCCCCAGGCTTTCAGCAGCTACAACGTCAACGCGTTGGACGCCGGCTCGACCTTGTGCGTGGGGTCACCGGACGCGGTCCGGTTCGACGATTCCGCCGTGATCGAGGAGGTGCGCCGCCAGAACCGGGAGTGGAAGTCGGGGGCTGGGTCGCCCGGTGCCGGCTCGTTGCGGCCGAGCCGCGGAAGTTCATCCGGCTCGCCCCCCCGCGCGCAACCTCGATCTCCCTCCAGCGGCTCCCATGACCCGGCGCCGGCGCCGTCCGGGGAGGCGACCGGCAGCAAGGAGCCCGCCGTGACCCGCCGCGACCGAGCCTCGGGCCAGGCTGCCAGCGTCCACACGGGCGCGGCCTCCGGTCCGGGACAAGGAGAAGATGAAGATCGGGAGCACGCACCGTTGCTGCGCCAGCGGCTCGATCATGCCGTTGCCGCGTTCGAGTCGCGTCTCGCGCAGGCGG
The DNA here is from genome assembly GCA_965223775.1 of Gammaproteobacteria bacterium. GTDB lineage: Bacteria > Pseudomonadota > Gammaproteobacteria > HK1 > HK1 > JAJDXW01. Next base: position 3,375,197 of record OZ245021.1, read on the forward strand.
AGGAACAGCTCGAGCGCCTGCAATCGGGCTCCCCGGGCGCAGCCCCGACGCAGGACCCGGGGTCCGGCGAGAGTGTGCGCAAGCTGGAGGCTTCGTACCAGAGCGTTGGCCAGCGTCTCGATCATGCCGAGGCGCTGCTCGAGCGCTCTCAGGCCTCCGGCGCCCGCGTCCGGGATGAGCTGGCCGGACTTCAGTCTCGCCTTGCCGGGGTCGAAACGGCGACTCGGCATCTCGAGTCCGCCGCTCCTGCCGTGTCCGACGGACTGGCCCGGCTTCGGTCTCGTCTTGCCGGAGTCGAAACGGCGACTCGGCATCTCGAGTCCGCCGCCCCTGCCGCGTCCGACGGACTGGCCCGGCTTCGTTCTCGTCTTGCCGGGGTCGAGGCGGCGATTCAGCGTATCGAGTCCGCCGCCGCCCCTGCCGTGCCTCTCGACGCCTCCGCGGTCTCGCTCCTCGCCTCGCGGCTCGATGAGACCGCGGCTCGTCTCGAGCTGCGCATGACCGGCATGGAGGATCGGATCAGGGTGCTGGTCGCGTTTCTCGAAGCCGAGAGCGAGGCGATCGAGGCCATGAAGTCGAGGCTGCGCAGGTCGCTCCGTCTCGTCTCCGAAGGTTCTCCTTCGGAATCCGTACCATTTCCGACCGCTCGGGAGCATGCGCCTGCAGGCGCCGTATCCACTCCCGCGCCGCCGGCCGGCGCGGCCATGGAGCCGATGCCCACTCCCGCTCCGCAGGCGAGCGCCGCCATGGAGCCGATGCCCACCCCCGCGCCGCAGGCGAGCGCCGCCATGGAGCCGATGCCTACCCCCGCGCCGCAGGCGAGCGCCGCCATGGAGCCGATGCCCACTCCCGCGCCGCAAGCGAGCGCGGCCATGGAGCCGATGCCCACTCCCGCTCCGCAGGCGAGCGCCGCCATGGAGCCGATGCCCACCCCCGCGCCGCAGGCGAGCGCGGCCATGGAGCCGATGCCCACCCCCGCGCCGCAGGCGAGCGCCGCCATGGAGCCGATGCCCACTCCCGCGCCGCAGGCGAGCGCCGCCATGGAGCCGATGCCCACTCCCGCACCGCAGGCGAGCGCGGCCATGGAGCCGATGCCCACCCCCGCGCCGCAGGCCGGCGCGGCCATGGAGCCGATGCCCACCCCCGCGCCCCAGGCGAGCGCCGCCATGGAGCCGATGCCCACCCCCGCACCCCAGACCGGTAGCGTGGTGACGCCGGCGCCCGACCCCACACCGCAGAGTCAGAAATCCGCGGCGCCCGTGCCGGTGCAGGCTCCGGAGGACCCCGGCTTCGTCGAACGTGCCCTGGCCCTCGTATCCGCCTGGTTCATGCGGATCAGGGAGCTTTGGGAGTGAAGCAATGACGGCGGGCGGCGGCTCGAAGAACTCGTGACTTGGAGCCGAGACCCGCCGCCCATGGGCTTATAGCATCCTGGCGATCCGGAATCCCGTGTAGTCGCTGCGGAACGTGGTCCGCTCCCCGGCACGGTGCGCGGCGCGAAGATACGTCGAGGTGCTGGCCCATGAGGCGCCCCGCATCACACGGGACGAACAATCGCCCTCCTCCCAGGCGCTGCCGTCGGCCGGCGCCCCGACGTAGGACCAGTTGAAGCAGTCCTGCACCCACTCCCAAGCATTTCCCAGCACGTCGTGCAGGCCGAAGGCGTTGGCCTGGAACAAGCCCACCAGAGAGGTCTTGGCATAGCCGTCGTTGCACCCCGCGCGCCAGGGAAAATCGGTGGCCTCGTCGGCCCCGTTCGCGTTTCGGCACTGCGCTTCGGTGCTGTCGCCCCAGTACCAGGGCGTGCTTGCCCCGGCGCGGGCCGCATACTCCCATTCGGCGGCGCTCGGCAACCGGTAGTCCATCCCGGCCTGCTCGGACAGCCACCGAACGTATGCCGTAGCGTCGTTCCAACTGACACATACCGCGGGGTGGCGTACGGTCTGGGGAAATGCCAGGTTGAGCCAGCTCCGCCCCGCAACCTCCTCCCAGTCCTGGTCTTCGTTCACCAGGCACGACTCTCCGCCCGACGAATGGTTCGTCGCCCGCACGAATTTGGAGTACTCGTCGCGCGTGACTTCGTAGACTCCGATCGCAAACGGCCTGGCAATCGTCACCGGGTGGGCCGGGCCCTCCCTGTCGTATCGCCCCGCCTCCGAGGCCGGCGAGCCCATCGTGAACGTGCCGACGGGAATCGCGACGAGCTCCGGACACTCGTCGCAATCGCGCCACCGATCTCCGGGCACGCGTCCCGCGTCGTTCTGCGCGGCGGCCATATGGGCGAACAGCGCGACTGTCGTCGCGATCATGAGGTTCCGTACGGTTTTGCGAATCACGTTCTGTTGCTCCCTTGCGGGGGACTGGACTACCCCCCGGTCGAATGAACGGGTCATGGCTTCCGCCGGCCGGCCCTGTCGGGCGGCAGGGGCGCCGATTGAAGAGCCTTGCCGAGGCCGGCGGGCAAGATGCCCCCGGAGGGCATCGTCGGACGTGCGGACCCGCGGTCCGGGAAGCCCTCGGAGCGGCGGACCGGTTCCCGGACCCGGACGACTCGATTCAAGAGGGATCGGGGAAGTCCGGGGCCGTCAGCCGGATGAATCGTCCGACGAGTCCGCCGGCGAATCAGCCGCCGGGTCATCCGGCAGACTCGTCCGACGAGCCCGCCGGCGAATCAGCCGCCGGGCCGTCCGGCAGACTCGGAAAGACGGTCCGAAGAAACTGTCCGGCGGCCAGCGACAGGTGCTCGTCGCAGCGGGTAATCACGCCGTACGTCCGCGGTGGAATGTATTCCCCGAACGGGATGCTCCACACCCGATCCCGTTTGTCGAGGCACAAGTCGGGAACGATGGCGATCCCGATCCCCGCCTCCACGTAGCTCTTGATTACGTGCCATCCGCTGATCTCCAGCACGATGTCATAGGTGAAACCGTATTGGCGCAGGAGCAGCTCTCCCATCGACCGGGTGTAGCTCTCCGAGGGGTGTGCGACCATGGGGTAGGCGACGGCCTCCGCGACCTCCACCCGCTCACGCCCGGCCAGGGGATGGTTCTCGGGAATGATGAGCATGCTTTCGGAGACGAACATGGGGCGAAATTCGACGTCGGGCGGCGGGGCGTCCATCGCGGCGATGACGATATCCACCTCGTAGGTGCGAAGCCACTTCATTCTCTGGCGACCGTCGCCGGTCTTCACGTTCACCCGGATATCGGGGTGCTGCTCCTGGAACCGCTTCAGGTATCCGGGCAGCGCGGAGGCCGCCGAGGTCTGACCGGCCGCAATGTCGAGGCCGCCCGCGGGGACGCCGCGGTGCAGCTCGGCGAAGGTGTCGGGCAGGCGATCCATGCCCAACACCAGGGGCATGGCGAGCCGGTAGAGGCGCTCGCCGGCCGGGGAGAGCGCGATGCGCGGGCCGCGTCGCTCGAAGAGCGTGACCGCGAGATCCTCTTCCAGCGTGAGCACCTGCTGCGACACGGCCGGCTGACTCGAGAAGATGCGTTCCGCGGCCCGACTGATGCTCCGGTGGCGCGCCGCGTAGCAGAACGCCCGGAGCTGCTTGAGCCGATCCCGTCGGGGATGAGGAAGGTTTTCGTCGACGCTCATGGGACGGCGGATCGTCTTGAAAAATCGTTGATCAATTTGAAGAATCGTTGATCAAGAGGATGACCAGGGGGAGGGGGGCTCCCATCCTTCTGCTTCCGGTTTCCAGAAATGGAATGACGGCCTGCATTGTCCGCTTACCCTTGACCCGCCTTGTGCGGTGGCGCTTGGTGGATTGTATACTATAGCGTATTCAACTATTTGTGAATGAAATAAAATTTTATCAAATAAATGAACAGATTTTGTCAATACGTTCGGGGCCGACCACCGCCCATTCGGCATCGGTCTTCTGCCGCCGTAGCACCAGCCTCCGTTCCCGTGCCTCGGTCCGTGCGAAGCGATAGCGGTGCACCGCGCAGCTCGTGCCGTTGAGCGCACCGGTCGCAAGCGCCGGTTGCCCGCCGCAATCGGCGTACCGTTTTCCTGGCGTGGAAACGCGTAGAGGTTCGGCCAGACCGTGACGGGCCGGCGTCAGGATCATCATCCACGTCGGGATGAGCGCCCAAAAGGAGGCTGGTAACGCGCGTTGCCATGCGCTATCGCCGAGCGCATGGCGGTTCGCGGCGAGGATCTTGGCGCAGACCTGACGCTAGCCCGGAAAAATCACCGATTTTCGTCGCGAGGGCGACGACGACGCCTGGTCTTCCCCCGAGGCCGTGCCGACGCACCAGTCGCGCGACTGGCGGTCGCTCCATGAGCGGGAGCATGCCCGCGCGGAGTCGGGAACGGGCGCAGGCGTTCCATGGTGCGCGAAGAGGTGGATGATCCGATCCGCCCCCACCAACGCACGGGGGCGGGGTGAGCCCGGGGAATCTCGTCGCAGGTTCACCAAGCCCTCGGTATAGGGTATAGGGCATGAGGTCGCCGGCGAGTCCCGACCGTCGCTGCCTCCATGTCTTCGACAGGTTCCGAAAGGAGGCTGCGAAAGTGGGCATGCGCCTGCGCGCCGGCGATGGGGTCTATACTTCCCGAACGATGCCGGACACGACGGGAGAAAACCGGTCGCGGTTCGGTCAGTCCTTCGGTGGCAGAAGGGGGGGAGCTTCCGTGGGCAGATGGGACCATTCCGACGCCGCCGCGGTCCTCCTCGAAGATGCCATCGGGTTGCACCTGAATCCTGCCCTCGCCAATTCGTCCGGTCCGTCGCACGGGCCTCAAGATGGCGACCCGCACGCGAACACGTGCAGCGCGGCAGGTACGGTGCCTGGAAGCGTGGTTGCGATTCCCGACTGCGCTACATTCAAGAGCAATTGAAGCTGACGGAGGATTCCCATGAAGAGGATCGCCATTCCTACGGCCGCTGCCGTAGCCCTCTTTCTTTCCGCGGGCACCGCTCAGGCCCAGCAACACGAATGGGACTTTGCCACGGCCTTTGCGCCGAAGACCGCCGACGGTGTCGCGGTAGCCCACTTCGTCGATCGGGTCCACGAGAAGTCCGGAGGCCAGATCGCCATCACCATCCACTACTCGGCCTCGCTCGGCTACAAGTGTCCGCAGCACCTGGAGCTGGTCGAGAGCGGCGCCGTACCGCTCGCGACCGTGTGTGGCGACATGCTCGGCGGCACCGAGCCAGTGTTCCTGGTGACCACGCTGCCCTTCATGGCGTATGAGCCCAGGCACTTCAGGCTGCTCCGCGAAGCGGCACTTCCCTACATGGAAAAGGTCTACGCGAGCTACAACCAGATGCCCATTTTCATGTACTCCAACACGCCGGCCGGCATCTGGGCGAAGAAGCCGATCACCACCGTGGACGCCCTCAACAACTGGAAGATGCGGGTGTGGGACAAGAACGGTCTGGATACCTTCACGAACGCCGGCGCGGCTGCCGTGGCGATGCCCTGGGTTGACGTTCTGCCCGCCCTCAGCACGGGCACCATAGAAGGGGTGGCGACGGCCGGCGAGGCCGGGTTCCGGTCCAACTTCAACGACTACCTGAGCCACTTCATGACCGTGAACTTCGCGGCCGGTGTCGGCGAGGCCACCATCAACCTGGACACCTGGAATGCCCTCAGCCCCGAGCTGCAGAAAGCGGTCAAGGAGGCTGGCGAGGAGACCACCAGGTTCGCCTTCGAGCGCATGGAGCGCCTGGTCAACGAGACCTATCGCGACATGCGGGCGGCGGGAATGACCGTAATCGAGGAGTTCTCCGACGAGTTCATCAATCACCTGACGGCGGCCGGCAGGCCCGTGGTCGATAGCTGGCTCGAGCGCATGGGGGCTGACGGCGAGGCGATCCTGGCCGAGTACCAACGGCGCGTCGCTGCCGAAGGGTGACGCCACCCGCGGCGCGTACGGGGGCCGCACCATCGCCAGGGCTCGTCCCACCATGGTGCGGTGCCCCGCTTTTTTCTGTCGACCACCCATGACGCCGCGCCATGGTTGAGCGTGTCGTCTCAACGGTTTCGCGAATCGCCGCCTACGTCGGGGCCTTCGTGATGGCCTGCATGACGGCCACCGTTCTGCTCGAAATCGTGGTGCGCACCTTCTTCGGCACCACGACCCACGCGGCTGAGGAGCTGGTGGGGTTTGGATTGGCCTCCCTGGTATTCCTGGCGCTGGCCCACGCGATGGACCGCGGCTCCCTGATCCGTGTCGACCTCATTCTCGTCCGCCTTTCCGGACACCTGCGGCGCGCCGTCGAGCTCGTGTCCATCGTGGTGGCCCTGACCGTGACCTCCTTCGTCGGCTGGTACGTGTTCCTGGCGATCGTGCGCTATTGGAATCGCAACACGGTAAGCGCTCCCTCCGGCCTCGTGCCCCTCTGGATCCCACAGAGCATCGTGTTCCTGGGCATTGTTCTGTTCTGCATTCAGCTCATCGTCTATTTCGTTCGTGTCGCGCGCGGCGGCGCCTATGCACACGACGACGACGCGCCCGAGCTCGAGTAGTCCCCGATGGACGCCGTCCCCGCTTCCCTCGCCGTCCTCGCCCTGATGTTCGTGCTGCTGGGCACGGGGCTCTGGATCTTCGTTGCGCTTCTGCTGACCAGCCTCTTGAGTCTGTTGTTCATTGCCGACTTCTCGCTCGGTCGGGTCGGCGCCATCATTCAGCCGGTGTTCGTGCAGAGCGTGACGAGCTGGGAGCTTGCCGCCATCCCACTGTTCCTGTGGATGGGCGAGATCGTCAACCGGTCGGATATTTCCGAGCGCCTGTTCCGCGGCCTCACCCCGTGGGTCGCGAGGCTGCCGGGGGGGCTTCTGCACACCAACGTGGGCGGCTGCGTGCTGTTCGCCGCCGTGTCCGGCTCCAGCGTCGCCACTGCCGCCACCATCGGCAAGGTCACTACCCGGGCCCTGGAGCAGCGCCACTACGACACCCACCTGTCCATCGGCTCGGTAGCGGCGGCGGGTTCCATCGGCATCATGATCCCGCCGTCGCTGACCATGATCATCTACGGCCTCATCTCGGAGGTGTCGGTGGCGCGACTGTTCGCGGCCGGGCTGATCCCGGGCCTGCTGCTGGGGGCGCTGTATTCCGGTTACATCGCCGCCCGGGCGCTGGCCAACCCCGGCGTGGCACCGGTGGCCGAGAAGAAACCGTCGCTGGCGGACCTCATGCGCGGGCTCTTCGACATGGCGCTGGTCGGGTTCCTGATCGCGCTGGTCCTGGGCGGCATCTACTCGGGGCTGGCGACACCGTCGGAGGCGGCGGCCCTGGGCGTCGCCGGTGCCCTGCTGGTGGCGGCGTTCAGCGCCGACTTCGGCCTTGCGGACGTGCTGGCGGCGGCCATGGGCGCGGTCCGGACATCCGCCATGGTCGGTTCCGCCTTCGCCGCCGCGCTGCTTCTGTCCACCACCATGGGCTACCTTCACATGCCCCAGACGGTGGCCACCTGGATCGCGGGCCTCGAGCTGTCTCCAGTCGAGCTGATCATCGTGCTCGGGATCTTCTACATCGTGCTCGGCTGCGTGCTCGAGAGCATCACCCTCATCCTGATGACCATGCCGATCAGCTTCCCACTCGTCGTCCAGGCGGGGTTCGATCCCGTCTGGTTCGGGGTGTTCCTGGTGCTGGTGGTGGAGATGGGACTGGTGACCCCTCCCATCGGCTTCAATCTCTTCGTCATCCGGGGGGTGACGGGGCATTCCATTGGGCGCATCGCCCGGGGCGCGTTTCCGTTCTTCTTGCTGATGCTGCTCGCGACCGTGCTCATCACCGCGTTTCCGGAGATTGCGCTCTGGCTGCCCCAGACCCTGTTCGACCGATGATCGGGCCGGTCCCTACCGCCCACGGCGGTGATGCTGGAGCTACTTAGAGAATCCCCGAATCGGTGGACAGGTTTGGGCTGTCGCCACCCGCACTGAGGTGAACGATAGCCGGTGGAAAATCGGTGATTTTTCCGGGCTACGCGGAAGTGGCCTTCCGTTGCGATGCGGGTTCGTGGAAGTCGCGGTTCGAGGCGTCCCGGCGCAAGCTGGAGGCGGCCGTAGAGGAGACGAAGCAGGTCCGCGCCGTCACCGGCGCCCGGGCGCCCCTTGCGAGCCCTCCGGAAACTCCGCCTCCATCGCCTGGACACACCACTCGGCGGCCAGAGACAAGGGCTTGTCGCGATGCATGAACCACCCGTAGCTTCGCTTCGGAAAGTGCTCCCGGAGCGGGATGACCGACACCCGGCTCTCCTCGCTGACGCAGAAGCTGCCGCAGAAGGCGATCCCGAGCCCGGCCTCGACATAGCGCTCGACCACGTCCCATCCGCCGACCTCGATCACGACGCTGGCCTCGATGCCGAGATGGCGCAGAGGCGATTCTCCCCCCTGCAGGCTGTACGTGCCGAAATCCGGCATGATCACGGGATGGGCGGCGGTCTCCTCCCGGGACACCGTCTCCCGTCCTGCGAGCGGATGGTCCCGGGAGGTGACGAGCACGAGATCGTAGGACAGGACCGGGTGGTAGACGAAGTCCTCCGAGACCGGCCCCTTGGCGCCGAACACGAGCTCCACCTCGTCAGCGAGAAGCAGGGCCAGTCCGCTGCCGAGGACGCCGATCCTCACGCTGGTCCGGATACCCGGATGTTCGTCGCGAAGCCGTTTGAGGACCCGGGGGAGGACGTAGACCGCCCCCGCGTCGCCGGATGCCACGTGAAGATCGCCCGAGACGAGATCGTCCACCTCCCCGGCGAGGGTGTCGGGCAGGCGATCCATGCCCTCCACCAGGGGCATGGCAAGCTGGTAGAGGCGCTCGCCGGCCGGGGAGAGCGCGATGCGCGGGCCGCCCCGATCGAACAGCACGGCCTCCAGCTCACGCTCCAGCTCACGCACTTGAAGCGATACGGCGGGCGGACTGAGGCGAAGCTGCTCGGCCGCCTTCGTCAAGCTGCCGAGCCTCGCGGTATGGCAGAACACCCGGAGCTGCCGCAAGCGATCGTGTTTCTGGTAGAGCTGCTGCCGGTCGGTGGCCATTGCCGCGATTCAGGCGGAGACGTCCGGAGCCATGAGCTGGATGAATCGCTCGGCGGCGAGCGACAGGCTCTCGTCGCGGCGCTTGAACACGCCGTACCTGCGCTCCGAGAAATAGCGATCGAAGGGGATCCTCCACACCCGATCCCGGTCGGTGAGACACAGGTCGGGGACGACGGAGATCCCGACGCCGGCCGCGACGTAGCGCTTGATTACGTTCCAGCCGTCGATCTCGACCACCGCGTCGATGGTGCAGCCGTGCAGGCGCGCGATCATGTCCGCGACCCGCCGGACGTGGTGGCTGCCGCGATGCACGATTGCGGGGTAGGCCGCGGCCTCGCGAAGCTCCACGGACTCGCGCCCGGCGAGCGGGTGATCCTCGGGAACGATGAGGACGTGGCGGGAGGCGAATACGGGATGGAAGTCGAGATCGGGCGGCACGACGTCCAGCGCGCCGAAGACGATATCCACCTCGTATGCCCGAAGCCAGCTCAGCCTCTCGAGCCCGGTGCCGGTCCTCACCTTCACCCGGGTACCGGGGTGCCGTTCCCGGAAACGCTTGAGGTACTTGGGCACCACGTAGGCGGCGGTCGCCCTCCCCGCCGCAAGCTGGAACTCGCCTGCGATCTCTCCCCAGTGCCGCTCGGCGAAGGTGTCGGGCAGACGGTCCATGCCGACCACCGCCGGCATGGCGATCAAGTAGAGCTTCCTGCCGGCCGGGGTGAGGGAGACGCGCGGGCCGTAGCGATCGAACAGCGCGATCGCAAGCTCGTCCTCCAGCGCGCGCACCTGCTGCGATACGGCCGGCTGGCTCGAGAAGACGTACTCGGCCGCCCGGGTGATGCTTCCCAGCCGCGCCGCGTGGCAGAATGCCCGGAGCTGCTTCAGCCGGTCGCCTCGGGCGGTTGACTGTCTGTCGGATGCCATGACGGGGTTGTTCCGAACCGGTCACTCGTTTGCGAACCCGAATCTCGCCAGTCTGGCACCGGCAAATCGAATTCTTAGAATCTGATTATCATCTAATTCGATAGTCTGTATCCAGGCATCAATCGGCCGGATTCTCTCCATAACCGCAGATGAGAATCCAATGGTCAATATATCGTTGATCGTATTGTGATATTGCTGGCCGGCAAGCAGGATTCCCTCCCCGTGGGTGGTACCGGCGAAAGGGGCCGGGGACGATACGAACCACCCGGTGCCGGCACGGGCCGCCGGCAACCGAATCATCGCCGCCACTCCACAGGGGAGCATCGCAGTGAAAACGAAGCAGCACACGGGACGGTTCTCCCGCTTCATCCGGGCCGACGAGGCCGCCTTCGTGGTCGACTACGCGGTTCTGGTCGGGGTCGTCACGGCCGCGGTCATCGTGGCGTCGGTGGCGTTCTCGGGAAATATCGAGAGGCTCATCAGGATCATTGGAGGATAGGCAGCCGCATCCGGGCGCCTTGAAGCGACCGGCGGAGATCGGCGGCACATGGCCCGGAACCGGGCCCGGCGCACTGACCGCTTCGCCCCTTGCGAGCGGGCCGCACAACCGTGGCTTGAACCATGGTTCTTGATCGACTTATCCTATCATTAGTGATACAGTCATCATGAATTTTAATCCTTGGCCCAGGGGCCGACCACCGGATGGAAGCGCGAAGGGCCGTGAGTCTCGGGGACTTCAGGCAAGGGCAAGCGCCATGCCGGCATTGAAGGGAGGCAGGCGTGCCAACGGTTCACGGGCCGGAAGGTCCCTCGTTTTCCTGGCCATCCTGTCCGGACTGGCCAGGGCGGCAGCGAGTCGCGAACCATGGCTCGGGCAGCGGGCCAGCGCGACGATCGAGACCGCTCTCGCGGTCGGGTTCCTCGTCATCGGGCTGGCCGGCCTGGTGGAGATCGTAAACGCGAGCTACGCCACGGACCGGATGGCCCGGGCGGCCCATGCCGCCGCGCGGGCGGTCTCCCTCGACAAGAACGCCGACCCTTGCTCCGCCATCCGGCGCGAGCTTCATCTCGACGAGGACTTCGACTGCGACGCGGAGTGGGTGATCACCGTCGACCGTGGCCTGCGCCCGACGACGCTCCCCGCAACCCTCGATGCGAGCGCGCCGGAGGGCACGGGCGACATGGTCCTCGTCCGGATCGCGTGGACTCGCGACCTCTACTCCTTCGAAAGGACCACCGTCGAGGACGAAACGGAGGAAGACGAGCCCCCCGAGGATCCCGGCCTCATGGCCCTGGTCGCATTCGGGCTCGCGCGCTGCGAGCCGGGGATCTGAGCCATCCATGTCTTCTCTCTCCCTCTTCTCCGCCGTGCGCGCCTTCTCCCGCGATCTTCGCGGCGCCGCCTCCGTCGAGCTCGCGATCGGCGCCGTCGTGCTGGTCTCGGTCTCGGCCCTGTGCTTCGACCTCTACTCCCGGATCAAGGCAGACATGGCGGGCGGGCGCATGGCGGTCACCATGGCCGACTACATCTCGCGCGACACCGCCCCGGACGGCCACGAGATGGAAGCGCTCGGAAGATTTCTCTACACCCACGATCTCGGTGTTCCGGCCAACGTGGTGTTCGTGATTAGCGCGATTCACAACCCGCCCGCCACCACCACCCCCGAGGTTCTCTGGACGGACGACACGATCCGGATCGGCGACGCGGCGGCAACCGAGGCGCTCGCCCGCGATTGCCCCCGTCAAGTCGCGGCGGGTCCGCCCCCGGCGCCCGCGCTGCCGGACGACTTCACGATGGCGGAGGGTGAGACCGTGATCATTGCCGAGGTCTGCGTCCGGCTCACCCGGGAGGGCTCGCTCACCGGGCGCTTCGTCGCCGGCGACATCTACCGCCTCCACGCGCTGCCCGCCCGCGAGCCGGGTCAGGCGCCCTCGGAACCGTCCTACACGCGGCTCGGGCCGAAAGGGCCGGAAGGGCCGGAGACCGCCTTCCTCGAAGCGGTCCGCTCCGGTGGAGCCGGGGCCGCGCTCCGGCCAGGTCCGCCTTGCCTGCCGGCCGCCGGGGCGTGACCCTGCGGCGCTTCCTTCGCGACGCCCGCGCCGGGGCGACCGGCATCGCCGCCGCGGCGGTGACCGTGATGGCCGTCGGCAGCGCGGCCCTCATCGGTGACCACGCCTGGCTGGTCGACCAGCGCAGCATGCTGAAGACCGCCATCGACGCGGCGGCCGTCGCGGCGACCCTCGAGATGACCCGCCGGCTCACCGAGCAGCCGGACGTGAGCGACGACGACCTCGAAGCCGAGCTGAAGCGGATCGCGACGCGCTACATCGAGCTGAACCTCGAGCATCTGCCGGAGGACCGGCTCGCGCAGGCCAGGGAGACTCTCGTCGTCATGGTCACGCCTTACCGCGACCGGAGAACGGTCGACGTATCGGCCGAGGCGGATCTCGGCGGGACCCTCTTCTCGCGGCACCTGCCGCTCCTCGGAAGCTACACCGGGCCGGCGGCGACCCGGGCGGATGCCCGCGCAGAGAGCGTCCCCAACCCCGTCGAGGTGGTGCTGGCCATCGACATCAGCGAGTCGATGAAAAACGACCTCAATGGCTCCCCCCGGCGTCCCGACGTGGACAGTCGCATGGACATCGTCAAGCGTGCGGCGGCGGAACTCGTGGACATCCTCGATCCCGTCGAGGACAACCGGGTCGCGATCGGGCTGGTCCCCTGGCACCAGGTGGTGCGCCTCGGCGCCGATGCCCGTGGCCGGTGGACGGCGAACGGCTGGGCGAGGTACCCGCAAAGCCGTCACTACGGCGTGCCCTACTTCTGCAACGGCGGGAACTGCCCCCTCCCCGAGGGGGTCGACCATGACGTTGCGCCGGATCCCCCCGAGGACTGGGCAGGGTGCCTGGACGAGCACCGCCTGACGGGAGTCCGGAGCCACGCCTCGCTGCCCGCGTTCGTCGATTTCGGCGATCTGCCAGGGGAGAGCGCGTTCGCGCAAGCCTTCTTCCCCACCCGATACGGGGCGGCCTACCAGTGCCTCGAGGCTCCGCTGCCGGGCGACTACCAATACCAGATCTGCTACGACACCCCGGACAAGAGCATGAGCCAATTCGCACCGTCGGCGGTCCAGTGGGGTTGCGGGCACGAGGTTCCGAGCATCCTCCCGCTGACCTCCGACCGGGCGAAGCTCGACGACGCGATCGGGGGGCTGGAGGCGGTCGGGGCCTGGACCTACTCGGCCCTGGGGGTGGTGTGGGGGCAGCGGCTGCTCGCCCACCCCTGGAAGAGCGTGTGGGGAGACGACGTGCACCCCGTGGACCCCGGCACCGAGACCAACGAGGGCACCCGCAAGGCCATCGTGCTGTTGACCGACGGCGAAGACACCTACTGCGGATTCGGGAATACATCGTGCGCGGACAGTTCCCTCGGCGTCGGCCGGACCGAGGCCTGCACCGAGGCCAAGGCGGCGGGGAGCGAAATCTACGTGATCACCGCAATGCCTCCCCGTCGCGTGTCCGATGATCTCGCCGCGACGCTTCGCGCCTGCTCGAGCGAGGCGGACGATCCGGACGGATCCTACGTCTTCCTCAACAACTCGACCCCGGAGCGCCTCGAAGCCGCATTCGCCGACATCGCGAACCAGTTGCTGGTCGTGCGGCGCGTCTACTGAATCTGCCGAGCCGCCGGATGTCGTGCTTGACGAGAAGCCATCCGGTTGATCCGACAGGACGTTCAGTGGCCCCCGGGGGGGCGACACGATCCAACCGCCGCCGACAGGCGCGCCGTTCAGCCTGCAGGGCAGGCAAGCCATCCACCATCGCTCAAGGAGCACAGCAATGAAGACGAAACATCGGTCACGGCGGTTCCGCCGGTTCGTTCGGGCCAACGAGGCGGTGTCCGCGCTTGAATACGCGATCCTGGTCGGGGTCATCGCGATCGGGATCGGGGCTGCGTTGGTAACCTTCGAAGGAAAGATTGCGACCGCCCTGAAAAACGTGGGCGATAACGTCGCTGGCCTCTCAAGCTTGGAATCGGATGAGTGATTTCGCAAAGTCTCAGGATCCGGCCGGACCGGTCCGAGGTCAGCACTTCGCACGCGACCCCGGAGGTGGGAATGATCCTTTCCATTCCCTGCCTTGCGTCCTGGAAGCCGAAGCCGAAGACAGTCGAGTTGCCTCCGGGATCAACCCGGTTTCGACATGCTCTCCAGGCAAGCCCACACAATCCCACGACAAAAACCCCATGACTTCCGCAACTGAGGACGGCAAACATGAAGAAGATGAGGGATCGGTCACGGAGGCTCCTCCGTTTCTTCCGAGCCAGCAGAGCCGTATCCGCGCTTGAGTACGCCATCCTGGTCGGGGTCATCGCGGTCGGGATCGAGGCTGCGTTGGCAACCTTCCAGGGGCAGATTGAGACTGCCCTGGAAAACGTGGGCAATAGCCTCGCTGACATCCAAGGCTTGGGCACCGGAACCGGTGGAGCCGCCACCGGCGGAGCCACCCCCTGACACCGCTCATTTGGCCCGCGCGCGGCGGCCGGGTCCGGCGCCGCGTTCCTCCGATGCACGAGCCCCGGATGACCCTCGCCCCTTCCTCTCCCGCCCCTGGTTCGCCACCCGCGGAGCCGGACCCCCTCGGTATCGATTCCGACCTCGAGAGCGCGTTGCTCGATGGACTCTCGAATACCGGGGACGATTCCTGCGAGGGGCCACCCGGACTCGCCTTCGCGATCGATTCCGGATTCGATGATCCCGCTCGCGAGGGGGAACCGGACCCCAGCATCCCGCGGGCCGCGGAGGAGCCCCCCGGAGAGCCCGTCCCGGCCGCGGAACCGGATCCGGAGCAGGCGCTGCTCGAGCTGCTTGCCGATGCGCCGGGTACCGAGGCCGCGCCCCGGGAGCCCGCCAGGTTCGGGCCCGACCCCGAGACCGGGCTCCACCTCGAGCCCGAAGCTGACGCGGAGCCCGACGAGCACCCTCCCCCTTCGCTCGACGAACGGAGCGCCCCCACCTCCGGGCCCGAGCCGGATCCGGAGCGGGCGCGGCTCGACGGAGTCGACGATGCGCCCGGCGCCGAGGCGATGGCCGAGGGCTCCGCAACGTCCGATCCGGAGACCGGCCCCGGCATCGGTGCGCACACCGAGACCGACCTCGATGCCGCACCCTCCTTCGAGCCGGCGGCCGACTTCGGAAACGAGCCCGCCTTCGAGACCGAGCCGGACCTTGGCCGCCCGCCCTCCTTCGAGACGGAGGCCGGCCTCGGGAGCGCGCCCTTCGCCGAATCCGAGCCGGACCTCGGGACCGCGTCCGCCCTGGAGCGCGCACCGGTCACGGCTCCTGACGATTCCCCTTCCCGTTCGTTCGGCCTAACGGACCCCTCCGCCGCCCCGCCCGAGCCGGACCTCGAACGGGCGCTGCTCGACGGGCTCGACGACGCGCCCGGCGCCGAGGCGATGGCCGAGGGCTCCGCAACGTCCGCTCCGGAGACCGGCCCCGGCATCGGGACGCACACCGAGACCGGCCTCGATGCCACGCCCGCGTTCGAGCCGGGCCTCGGAACCGCGCCAACCTTCGACCGCACCCCGGACGGGCCGCCCCCCGACTACCGCCCCCCTTCGCTCGCCGACTGGAGCTCCCCCACCTCCGCGGCCGACCCGGACCTGGAACAGGCGCTGATCGAGGGACTCGCCGGCGCGGCGGACGCCGGGGCGGCGCCCGAGACGTCCGAGCTGGAGGCGAGCCTCGGCAGCGCGCCTTCCATCGAGCCGGAATCCGGCCTCGGGATCGCGCCACCCTTCGACCTCGCATCTCCGGCCGAACCCGACGACTACGCTTCCCCCCCGCTCGCGGACCGGATGTCGCCCGCCGCCCCGACCGATTCAGGTCCGGAGCGGGCGCCGATCGAGCGGCGTCCCGGCGCGCTGGACACCGGGGCGATGCCCGGAGTATCCACCGCGTTCGACCCGGGGTCCGGCCTCGGGCAGATGCCTCGCGAGGAGCCCTTCGCCCCGCCCGCGACCGGAGAGGCGCCCGCGGCGTTCGCCTTCGCGACGGACCCCGACACGGAGAGCGCGCTCCGCGAGGGGCTCTCCGACCATGCCGACCCGCAGGTCTGGCCAGGCGATCTTCGCATCGCCGTCGCGGCCCTCGCCGGCGGGCACTCGGCGCGGATCCTCTTCCTGGACCTCGACGAGACCCCCTACCCGGCCGGGGCCATCCACGAGCTCGCCGCGCTCTGCGAGGTCGGGACGGTGGTGATTGCGCTCGGCTCGGACGGGACCGCCCGGTTCAGCCGGGAGATCCTCCTCGCCGGGGTGAGCGACTACCTGGTGAAGCCGGTCACCGCCGCCGCGGTGCGCGAGGCGGCGGCCCGCGCCGCAGGCTCCGCCGCGGGCGGCGGACGAGATCGGGGGGACGGGTGGTCGGTCGGGTTCGCGGGCACCGGCGGAAGCGGCACCACCACCATCGCCGCCGCGACCGCGCTCGTCGCGGCCGAGCGCGGGCGGTACGTCTCGGTGCTCGATCTGAACCGGACGTTTCCCGCCTGCTCGTTCCTGCTCGACGTGGAACCGGCGGCCGGCCTCGTCGAGCTCTTGAGCACCGTCGCGCGGGCGTCGCTGCACCCGGAAATGGTGGACGCGATGCGCGCGGAGCGTTCGGACCGGGTCGCGGTCTACGGCTACCCGTGGAGCGCGGTTCCCCCTCCCCTGCCGCCGGTATGGGCGGTGTGCGAGCTGCTCGTCGAGCTGCAGCGGCGCTCCCACCTCGTGATCGTCGACGGCCTCGACGATCCGGCCACCCGCCTCTCCCTCCTCGCCATGGTCGACGCGCGGGTGCTCACCTTCGAGCCGACCGTGTCGGGGGCCGCGCGTGCGACCCGCGTGCTCGCCCGCCTCGGGCTGATGTTCGGGGAGGACTGGCCTTCCTTCCTCGTGCGCAACCACACCCGGGCGTTCAGCCGCAAGGCGGGCGCTCCGGCGTTCGGCGCCGAGGGGGCGGAGGCGGCGCCGGACGTCACGGTGCCGTTCGAGCCGGCCCTGCCGGCGCTGGCGGATCGGGGCTGGCCCCGGGACCGGCTGCCCGGATCTCTGCGCGGGCCCGTCGCCGCGCTCACGGACCGGATCCTGGATTCGGCCGCCGCCGGCGCCCCGGCCCGCGCCTGAGCCTTCCCGAGAGCCTGCCGCGATGCCCGCCCGCACCTTCGGCCGCCGGACCCGGCCCCGCCCATCGCCCGATCCGGCCGGCGGCACCGCCCGAGCCCCGGCCCCGGAGCCGCCCCGAGAGCCCGCCCCGCCACCCCGCCCCGCCGAGCCCGCTCTCGCCGCCCGCCGCCCCGTGCCCAGAGCGCCGGGGACGGACGACACGATCAACGAGGTCGTCGCGAAGATCCATCCCACCATCGTCAAGTCGCTCGACATGACGAAGATCTCGGGGCTCGACAACCAGGCCCTCGCGACCCAGCTCCTCTCCTTCCTCGACACGAACGAGGCGGGGGTACCGGATCTGAGCCCCCTCGACCGGCAGCGGGTCGTCACCCATCTCGTCCACGACATCAAGGGGCTCGGGCCGATCGAGCCCTTCCTCCACGACCCGGAGATCTCGGACATCCTCATCAACGGCATGAACGCCGCCTACGTCGAGCGGCGCGGGCGCCTGGAACCGGTGGACATCCGCTTTCGCGACCCGCAGCACCTGCTGCACATCGCGCAGCGGATCGCGGGGTGGATGGGACGTCGGGTCGACGAGTCGAGCCCCATGCTGGACGCGCGCCTCCCCGACGGATCGCGGGTCAACGTCATCATCCCCCCCCTCGCCCTCGACGGGGCGACGATCTCGATCCGGCGCTTCGTCATGCGCGGGACGAACCTCGACGACATGGCGGAGCGGCAGGTGCTCTCCCCGGCGATGCGCGATCTGTTCCGCATCGGGGTGAAGGCGCGCCTCAACATCCTCATCGCGGGCGGCACCGGGGCCGGCAAGACCACGTTCATGAACGCGCTGTCGCGGGAGATCCCGGACGGCGAGCGGCTCATCACCATTGAGGACGCGGCCGAGCTCCAGCTCCAGCAGCCGCACGTGATCCGCCTCGAGACGCGGACGATGAGCGCGGAAGGCACGGGCCAGGTGACCATGCGGGACCTCCTCGTGAACACCCTCCGGATGCGCCCGGACCGCATCATCGTCGGCGAGGTGCGGGGCGCGGAGGCGAACGAGATGCTCCAGGCGATGAATACCGGCCACCCGGGGTCCATGTGCACCCTGCACGCGAACAACCCGCGCGACGCCCTCATCCGCCTCGAGAACATGCTGATGACGGGGAGCGGCGACATTCCCCTCCCGGCCCTCCGGCGCCAGATCGCGGGGAGCATCGATCTCGTCGTGCAAATCGCGCGCCTTCGCTCCGGGCACCGATGCGTGACCAGCATCACCAACGTGGTCGGGATCGAGAACGACATCGTCACCACCGAGGAGATGTGGCGGCGGAGGCCGACCCCGGCCGAAGCGGGGAGCGAGCACGTCTTCGAGACCTCCGGGCGGCAGCCGTCGTGGATCGACGCGGTGGATGCGGTGAACCTGCGCGAGCCCCTTCTCACCGCCCTCCAGGCGGACCCCCGGATCGGGGAGGGGGAGGGTTGAGCCCCCTCCTCCTCGCCCTGGCCGCGGCCGGCGGCGTCGCGCTCGCGATCCTCGGGGGCATCGCCGTCGCGCTCGGGTGGCGGCACTCCCGCAACCGGGACCTTCGGCGCCGGCTCGGCCGGGCCGCCGCTCCCCTCGCCGGCCCCGCCTCGGCCGAGAACCCGGCAGCCGAGGAGAGCATCTTCCGCCTGGCCGAGCGCCGCTCGCGGCTCTCGGGCCTCCGCGACCGGATCGAATCCCGCTACCCACTGGTCAAGGCGCAGCGGGCCTTGCCGGCGGCGGCCGGGGCCGGGATGGTGGGGGCCGGCGGGTGCTGGTTCTCGATGTGGTTCCTCCAGGTGCCGGCCGGTTGGTGGACGACGCCGGCGATCGCACTCGCGGGGGCCGGGGCGGTCTGGTACGCGCTCCGGTGGCTCCAGACCCGCCAGGAGGCGGAGTTCATCCGCCAGTTCCCGGAGATCGTCGATCAGATCGTGCGGCTCGCCGGCGCCGGGGTGCCGCCCCTGGAAGCGGTCGCGGTCGTCACCGAGGACGCGCGGGACCCGGTCGAACCGATCCTCGGCAGCGTGCGGGACGGGCTGCTCGCAGGGCTCGATCCCGAGGCCACGCTCCGCACCGCCTGCGACCGGGTGCGGCTCGGCGAGTTCACCCTCTTCGCCGCGGTCATCCGCCTGCAGCGGCGTGCGGGGGGCGGGATCTCGACCGCGTTCTCCAACCTCGCGGAGACCCTCCGCGATCGGCGCAAGACCGCCCTCAGGGCCCACGCCTCCACCGCACAGAGCCGCCTGACCATGCTGGTGCTGATGGTGATGCCGGTGGCGGTGCTCGTCGCCCAGAAGTTCATCGCGCCGCAGTCGGTCGAGATGCTGTTCGGCACCGAGCAGGGGACGACCATCCTTCGCTGGGGGGTCGGGCTCATCGTCGCCGGCCTCCTCGTCGCCCGCACCATCGCCGCCCGCGGCGCCCGGTAGCCCGGGAGGAAGCCGCCGCCGTGTCGCAGTCCCTGCTCACCCTCGTCCTCGGGGGGATCGTCGCGAGCGCCGTCATCCTCGCGGGGCTTGCCCTCGTCGTCCTGCGCGAGACCCGGCGCACCGTCTCGTTCGACCGGCGGCTTGGCGTTGCGCGCAGGCGGGCGCCCTCGCTCGGCCTGCGCACCGACGACCGGAGCGCGGGCGGCGCCGGCTCGCTCCGGACGCTTGCCTTCGCGGTCCTCAAGGGCGCCTCGGTGCTGGCCCCGGTCGGAGCGGGCGAGCGCGAGAAGCTCACCCGAATGCTCCGCGGCGGGGGTTTCGGACAGCGCGATGCCCTCTCCTACTTTCTCTCCGTCAAGATCGCGGCCGGGGCCGCCTTCGCGGCCGGGGCGGGCTACCTGACCGCGGACTCGGAGCCGCTCGGGCAGTACGGCCTCCTCGTCGCCTTCGCGGCGATGGCCGGGCTCGTCATCGGCGGCATCGTGCCCGAATACGGACTGCGCAAGCTCGTCGACCGGCGCCATGGCCGGATGGCCGCCGCCCTCCCCGACGCCCTCGATCTGATGGTGATGTGCCTCGAGTCCGGCCTCACCTTCGAGCGGGCGCTCGCGACGGTCGCCGAGGAGCTGATGGCGATCGAACCGAACCTCGCGGGCGAGTTCCGGCTGATGGAGGCGGAGCTTCGCCTCGGGGCCAGCCGCCGCGCCGTGCTCCGGGAGTTCCACGACCGCACCGAGGTCGAGGGACTGAAGGACCTCGCGATGACCCTGCTTCAGAGCGATCGCTACGGCACCCCCCTCACCCAGTCGATGAAGAACATCGCGGCCGGCGAGCGGGTCCAGCGGGCCGCACGGATCGCGGCGCGGGCGGAGCGCCTCCCGGTGCTGATGACCCTGCCGATGCTCCTCTTCGTAGTGCCGGGCACCATGCTGCTGGTCGCGGGGCCCGCATTCCTCACCGCCGTTCGGGCGCTCGGCTCTCTGGGAAACTAGAATGCGTGCAAGACACTTCTCAATTCTAGTACGCATACACCTGAAAAATATCTCTTTTCGGCCCGGTCAACCGGCGCTCGCGGCCGTCTGCCTCGCCGCCACCTTTCTCGCCGGGGGTGCGAGCGCCGCCGAGCCCATCAACCCGATCCCGACCGGGACCGAGCTGAACCCGGACAAGGTGGCGCTCGGCCGGGCCCTGTTCCACGACCCCACCCTCTCCAAGGACGGCAGCATCTCGTGCGCGAGCTGCCACGACCTGCGCGCCGGCGGCGGCGACGGCCGCCGGGTCTCGATCGGGATCGGGGGGAAACCGGGGGTGATCAACTCGCCTACGGTGTTCAACGCCGGTTTGAACTTCAAGCAGTTCTGGGACGGCCGGGCGAGCACGCTCGAGGCCCAGATCGACGGCCCGATCCAGTCTTCGATCGAGATGGGGAGCCTTTGGCCGGAGGTCGTCGCCAAGCTCTACGGGGACGATGGGTACCCTGGGCGCTTCCAGGCCCTCTATCCGGACGGCATCAACCGCAACAACATCAAGAACGCGATCGGCGAGTTCGTGCGGTCGCTCGTCACCCCGAACAGCCGCTTCGACCGGTGGATCGGGGGCGAGAACGAAGCCCTCGACGAGCGGGAGAAGCACGGCTACGCCCTGTTCAAGGGCTACGGCTGCGTCTCCTGCCACCAGGGGGCGAACGTGGGCGGCAACATGTTCCAGGTCTTCGGGGTGCTCAACGAGTACTTCAAGAAGCGGGGCAACATCACGGAGGCCGATCTCGGCCGGTACAACGTCACCGGCAACCCCGCTGACCGGCACTCCTTCAAGGTCCCGAGCCTGCGGATGGCGGCCCTGACCCCGCCCTATCTCCACGACGGAAGCGCCGCGACCCTGCGCGAGGCCGTCGACATCATGTTCGAGTTTCAACTGGGTCGCGAGGCGCCGGACGAGGACAAGGATGCGATCGTCGCGTTCATCAAGACCCTGGTGGGAGAATCCCGGGAGCTGCAACCATGAAATTCAACTCGGTCATTCTCGGGGTCGTCGTCTCGGCCCTCCTCCTGGCCACGGCGGGCGTTCTGTATGTTGCGTCCGACAGCGACGGAGAACAGCACTACCGTACGTCCATCAACCTCGTCCGGCAGATCCAGCAGCTCTCCTCCGACTGGAGCATCGAGATCGCTCGGGTGAAGGCCGATTCGTTCGCGGACTTCGATGCGCTGACCGCCTTCATTCCCCGCATGAAGCGCCTGAAGCAGGAGCTGTCCGACACCGCCCGGGATACTCCCGATCTGCCCGGCCGGGTCGCGAGCGACGTCAGAGCCTACCTGAACGCCATCGACGCGAAGGAAGAGCGCATCGAGCGCTTCAAGACCGGCTACGCGGTGGTGCGCAACTCCTCCCGCTACCTCCCGCTCGCGGCGGCGAGCGTCACGCAGCAGGCCTGGGACGCGAATGACGAGCCCTTGGCGCGGACCATTTCGAGCCTCACCCAGGACATGAACCTGTATCTCGCGGCCCCGACCGACACCGCCAAGGAGCGCCTGACGGCGGAGGTGCAAAGACTGCGCGCGGCGAGCCTCGCGTATCCCCTCGCGCTGACCAACGCGCTCGCGAACCTCTTTTCCCACGCCGACGTGTTGCTCGACAAGCAGAAGCCGATGGAGGATCTCTTCCAGCAGGCCACCTCGAACGACATCTCGGACCTGACGAATCGGCTGACGGACAACCTGGAATTCGAGCTCGGCCGGAAGGAGATCCGCGCGGTCTACTTCGAGCGCGGGACCCTGGGCATCATCGTGTTCCTCGCGTTTTTCTGGATCGTGCTCGCGTTGCGGCAGAGAACCCGCAGCGGGGCGCCCGTGGCCGAGACGGCCGCGGGCGGAGCCGCGGAGGAGAGCCCACGGGCGCCGGCCGGCGTGCGGGTCCCGCTGCCGCAGCCAGCCGCTTTGGAGGAACCGAGCGCGGCGCCTCCTCCCGAAAGCCTTCCCTTGCTGGCCGCGATCGAGGAAGACGAGGCGGCTTCCGCGGCCACGGACGCACTGCTCGGCATCGCCGGAGACGAGCCCGGGGCGGCGGATCCGGGCGCCATGGCCGGCGAGCGGGCGTCCGTGTCTTCGTCGCCGGCGGCGGGGCCGGCGCAGGAGTCGGATGCGGAATCCGCCGTCCTGCACGGATTCCTCACCGAATGCGTCGCCGGCAGCCTCGCCTCGTCCACGTCCCGGATTGCCGCCGGCATGGATCGGCTGCGGATGATCCAGAACCGGATCCGAGGCGCTCTGCAGGACAGCGACGCCCTCCTGGAGACGTTTGACGGAGCCGATTTCGACGAAGAGATGGAGACGGCCGCCGCCGTCGCCTTGAGCGTGCGCCGGGAGGCAAACGCCATCGCCGACGTCGCGAAGCGCCTCGCGTCGTCCTCGGGTGCGGCGGGTGGCGAAGCGGCCCATGGCATGATCGACGTCAATGCCTGTCTCGACGAGGTAATCGAGAGCACCGGAGCGCAGTCCGCCGCGACGGTCGCGAAGAAGCTGGGCAGCCTGCCCGAAATATTCGCATCGAGGATCGACATCCGCCTGCTGCTGGAGAAGATCGTCGAGAATTCGGTGCACGCCGTCGAGGGGCTGGACAACAGAACGGGCACCATCAAGATCGATACCGCCCGCAAGAACGACGAGATCCTGATCACCATTATCGATAACGGAGTCGGCATCCCTCCCGACAGACGGGCCAAGATATTCAGGCCGTTCTACACGTCACGGGACGGCGCCATGGGGCTCGGCCTGCCTCTTGCCAACCATCTGGTCAAGAAGTACGAAGGGGCCATCAAGCTCAATTCGTTGCCGGGTCAGGGAACGGTGACTCGAATCACCCTTCCCGCCGGCCTTCCGTCCCACGAAGGATTCTCTTCGCAGAATTGAAAACCGGCACCATCGGCCAACCAATCTCTGGAGACGTCATTGAACAGGATCTATCGCGGAACGCCTCGCGGGCAGCAGTCGGAGGGCGGCGCGCCGGCCGTGGATACCCGGCAACGCCCGAGAGCGGGCAGCCTGCGCCGAGCGCTTGCGTGGTACGCGCTCATCAGTATCGTGCTCCCCCTCGGCCTCACGGGCGGCGCCGTCCTGTTTCTCCTCACCTACCATCTCGACATCATCGAGTCGAGCTTCGAACGAAGCCGCGAGTCGCTTACCCGCGACATCGCCGGAACGGACATCCGGGATCGGGCGAGCAACACCGCCCGTCAGATCGACACCTTCCTCATCGAACGTATCGTGGAAGCCAAGGCCTGGGCCTCGGCCCGCATCGTGGTCCAGGCCGCACGCGCGGCGCACCGCAGACACGTCGAGGCGGGTCTGGTGGGCCGGTCCATCGCTTCGATCGAGGCGCGGTTCTCCGATCGCAAGAGCCTCGGCTTCTTTCCCGAGGCCGATACCTACCTGCTCCAACGAGTCAGGGCATCCCCCCACTTCGCCGAGATATTCTTCACCGATCGCAGCGGGTTCAACGTCGCGCTCACCAACCCGACGAGCGATTTCGTACAGTCCGACGAAGACTGGTGGCAGATCGCCTGGAGCGAACAACTGGCCGTGGGGCAGGTGGAGTACGACAACTCCGCGTCAGCATGGTCCATCGACATCCTGGTCCGCATCGACGAGCCCGGTACGGGGCAGCCGGTCGGGGTGATGAAAGCGGTACTGGCGATCGCGCCCGTACAGCAGATCGCGAACCAGATCGCAAGGACCATCCCGAACGGGCGCCTGCTGGTCGCGACGAAGAACGGCTCCCTCGTCGCGGATACGAGCTCGGACCACTCCCGCGATCGCATCATGAGCCCCAGCTTCAACCTGTTGGAGGACGTGACCGAGGAATCGGCGCGGGCGGCCACCCTCAGCTCCGAAAACGCGGGCTTCGTGGCGGACAAGGAATGGATCACCGGCTTCTCCCATTCCGGCGGCCGCACCGTCTATGGCGCGGTGACCAAGCGTTTCAGCGGTTTCAACTGGATCATCCTCCTGCAGCGCCCCGTGTCCACGGTCCTCGACCCCCTCGGGGCACTGCGTGCGCTCCAGACCGCGCTGCAGGACTCGCGCCTCTTCTTCACGTTCGGTCTGGGCATCATAGGGCTGGTGGTCGCCTTCTTCGCCTTCCTCCATACCGTCTTCATCGCCCGCCGGCTCCGCGCATCTCTCCGGGCAGTGGGCGACATGGCCGAGCGCGCCGCCCGGGGGGAGCAGGTGGCCCCGGCGGCGATCGAGCACCCCGAGGAGATCGTGCAACTGAACGAAGCCGTCCATCACCTGTGCCAGGTGTTCATGGCCGTTCTGAGGCGGGGTCAACCTCGCCCGCCCACCCAGCCCTGACTGCCGTCGTGCCGGGCGAACGGGGCCGCGGTGAATCGGGTGCGTCGGTTCGCCTGCGCACAGGAAACCGGCCTCTTCGCCTTGGAGACCGACAATGATTCTGAAATCGTTCCAGGTCCGGAGATACAAGAACGTCAGAAGTTCGGGCGAGGTGGAGATTCGAGGCGGCGTCACCTGCCTGGTCGGCAAGAACGAGAGCGGCAAGTCCGCGCTGCTTCAAGCCCTCTACCGCCTGAACCCGGTGCCTACCGGACACTTGGAAGCGTTCGTCGGCCTGCGGGACTATCCACGCCGGTACTACGGCCAGGAGAAGGACCGGGTGCCGGCAACCCGCCCCATCACCGCCACGTTCGAGCTCGAAGACGAGGACCTCCGGGTGGTGGAAGAAGCCCACGGCCAGGGGGTGCTGGCCTCACGGATCGTCACCGTTGCGAAGACGTACGAGAACGAGCTCCTCTGGGAGATCGACTACGACGAGAAGCGGCACGTCGAGCTCGCGATGGAAGAAGCGGGGCTCGACACCGCGGTCGTGCAGGACGTCGATACCTGGGACGGGCTGATGGCGAAGCTTCGCGCCGCGAACGCCCGGCAGGAGGACCTGGATCGTTTTCTCCGGACCCGGGCCGGCCGAGGCTACCGATCCGAGATCCAGCGGATCATCGAAGAGCGCCTCCCTCGGTTCCTGTACTTCGACGAGTTCAGCGTGATGTCGGGTCGGGTCTCCGTTCCCAAGCTGCGAAGCGGCGACAAGGGTGCGCTGAATCCGGGCGAGCGCACCACGCTTTCGCTGATACGGCTCGCGAACGTGGACCTCGCGGAGTTCACCAGGGACGAGTACGAAGCTCGAAGGGCGTCCCTGGAAGCCGCGGCCAATCAGCTCACCAACGACGTATTCGTATACTGGAGCCAGAACCGGAGCCTGTCCGTGGAGTTCGACGTCGATTTCGACGGCGCGAGAGCCGGCGCCGCCGGCGAGGGACCGTTCATCGAGCTTCGGGTCCGCAACCACCGGCACGGGGTCACTCTGAACTTCAACGAACGCTCCCAGGGCTTCACCTGGTTCTTCTCCCTGCTCGCGACCCTGTCGGAGCTCAGGCATTCGAAAAGAATGATCCTGCTGCTGGACGAGCCGGGTCTCAGCCTGCACGCGTCGGCGCAGCACGATCTGCTGCGCTTCATCGACGAGCGGCTGACCCCGGACCACCAGGTTCTCTACTCCACCCACTCGCCCTTCATGGTCGCTTCGACGGATCTCGAGCGCGTGCGCACGGTGGAGGACCGGGACGGCGAAGGCACCAGGGTGAGCCACGAGTTCCTCGACCATTCGGAAGACACGCGGCTTCCTCTTCAGGCCGCTCTCGGCCAGGAGCTGTTCAGGTCCCTGCCCGCCGGCCCCGGAACCCTGCTCGTCGAGAGGCCGTCGGACCACGTCTTCCTCACCGCGATGAGCGGCCACCTCGAGGCGCGAGGCCGATCGTATCTCGATCCGCGCTGGACGATCGTCCCGGTGGGCGGGCTCGCCGGAGTATCCGCGTTCGTCGCCTTGCTCGGGTCCCGGACGAACCTCGCCGTACTGGTCGACGTCCCCGGCGGCGGGAATCCGGCCGCCGCTTCGCCGGTCACCCGCAAGCTGATCGCGGAGAAGGGGATCATCCGCCTTGCCGACTTCACCGAGACGCGGGCGGATGACGCGAGGGTCGAAGCCCGGGCCGGTGGCGGTACCGATATCGAAACGAGGGCGGATAACGATGCCGATGATGCCGGCGCCGATGACGACCTCGGCTTCGATGATGCCGGCGTCGATGACGAGCGCGGCTTCGACGACGCCGGCGTCGATGACGGACTCGGCTTCGATGACGCCGACATCGAAGACCTGTTTAGCGACGACTTCTACGTGAACCTCGTCAACCGCTCCGGGGCGGCCACAATCGAGCCGTTCGAGATCCACGGCGCGGGGCGAATCGTGCGCCGCATCGAGATGGCGACCGGGCTTGGACTCGACCGCTATCTGCCGGCTCGACTGCTGCTCGGCCAACAGGCCGATCCGATCAGTGAGCTGGACGATGAAACCTTCGATCGATTCGAATATCTATTGATTGAAATCAATGGATTATTGAGGTAATTGACAATCATGCCGAAAAGGAGTCGATAGCTGAAAGGGACGAATCGGTCCAGAGTGGCTCGACCTTGACAGGAAGCCGGCACACACCGGGTGCGGCCAACCCGGGGAACGGAAAACCGAAGGAGGCATTCAAGCATGACCACCTCGACGCTCCGGACCAGGCGATCCTCCCCCGCGCCGAACCGATTTTCGGCCGACGTGTCTCGAGTATTGGCGCAGACCGCCCGGTGGATCGAAAGTGGCCCGCGATCTCCCCTGCGACCTTCATGGAAAACCGACATGAACGAGAAGAACGACGATGCTTCGCTCTTTCGCCGGCACGCAGGCAAGGCACAGCCGCTCAAGGGGCAGGGCGAGCGGGTCGCTCCCGTACGCCGGCCCAAGCGGAATCCGTCGCGACCGCCCCCGGAGGACGCGAGCGGGGACGCGAGCGCGGCGACGGTCGACTACGCGCTCCAACCGAACGGGGACGTCGAACGCGGGAGCCGAATCGAATTCGCACGCCCGGGCCTTCAACACCGGGAGATCCGCCGGCTCCGGCGCGGGCACCCTCCGGTTCAGGATCGGCTCGACCTGCACGGTCTCTTCGCGGCCGAGGCGGAACAGGCGGTGCTGGACTTCATCGATCGCTCGCGGGAGCGGGGCCTTCGCTGCGTGTGCGTCATCCACGGCAAGGGGCGAAGCTCGACCACCGGGCGACCGGTGCTGAAGACGGTCGTGGACCGGTGGCTTCGCCGCTGCGACGGCGTACTCGCGTTCTGCACCGCCCCGGACAACGCCGGGGGAACCGGCGCGGTCCACGTGCTCCTGCGGGGGTGACGGCCGCCCTTCGACCGGCGCGACAACCCGCTGCAACTCCCTGCCGACCTCGGCGAGGAGCGGGGGCCGGTTTTTCAGCCGCCTCCCCGACTGCCGAGAGCCGGGTTGTTCGGACCATGCAGCCCCGCTCGTCGTGGAGGGCGAGATCGAGACCCTCCTCCCCGTCTTCGTCGCTCACCCGGAGTCCGATCGCCACGTCGAGGATCTTGAGCAGCACGAAGCTCAGGTTGGGAGCACGGGATTCCCGGGGTCGCCGGCTTCGAGGGACCGTGGGCCTCCCGGGAGCGCGGGCTTGCAGCCCGCATGGACCGCCCGCGGGCTGCTAGCCCGCGCTCCCGGGAAACCGGCCGCCCCAACCTGAGCCTTGTGCGTAATCAGGTCATGTCTTGCGTAGCCTGGAGCACACCGATCACCGACTCCCGTGCAAGCTGAGGGTGCCGCACCTTGAACACCTCGGTTTCCCGATCCTTCGTTCCTTGCCGGCCTGATCCCTCTCCGTTCCTGCTTGACTTGCGGGCGGTCGGGCTCTTCAGGGTGCTGCTCGCCCTCGTGATCCTGTTGGATCAGCTTGTTCGGCTTGCCGACTGGCATGCGTTTCATTCCGTTTTCGGGCTGGTGTCTCTTGCGGATTCTCGCGCCTGGGACAACCCCTGGTTGTGGTCCCTGTACTGGCTGTCCGATGGTCCGCTGCTGCCTTACGTCCTGGAGGCGGCGAGACTGCTGGCAACCCTTACCCTGCTGCTCGGCATTCGATCCCGCCTGTCGGCTTTCGTGCTGTTCGCGCTGCTCGCATCCGTTGCCGCCCGCAATCCCCTGCTGCTTCAGGGCGGGGACCAGGTCCTGACCGTGATGACCTTCTTTGCCCTCTTCCTGCCGCTCGGACAGTGTGGTTCCCTGGAGCGTCTGTGGTTCGGGTCAAGGCCGGATCCCGCCTATCGCTCGGCAGCCACGGTGGCTTACGTCATTCAGATCCTGCTCGTCTGGTTCATGGCGGGAATCATGAAGACGGGCGAGCAATGGTGGAGCTCGGGAACGGCCATTTCCATGGCGCTTCACCTGGAGGCGTTTGCGTCCGAATTCGCCCGACTGTGGCGTGGCTGGGATTGGCTGGTTCAGCCGCTGACGTTCATCGTGTTCTGGCTCGAATGCCTGGCTCCGTTGCTGGTGCTGGTGCCCATCTACTGGTGTCGGCTGATTGGCCTGTTCGCTCTGGTGGCCCTGGAGGCCGGTATCTGGCTAAGTCTCGAAGCCGGTCTCTTTCCCTTGATTTCGCTGGTCTCGCTGATTCCCCTGTTCCCGCCCCGGTTCGTCGATGCCGTTTCTCGCCGGCGGGCCGGCCGGGCCAGCGGCAAGGGGTCCGATCTCGTGCTGTTCTTTGATCGGGACTGCCGGTTTTGCGCCTTTGCCTGCCGTCTCCTGCTGGAGGCCGGCGGGATACGGGGCGCGGGTCTCCGGGAGGCGCAATCCGACCCCACGGCGGCGAGGATCCTGCAGGAGAGCTTCGCGTGGGCGGTCACCCGCGACCTGAATCCGGGCCGGAAGAATTTCTCCGCTGAACTGGACCCCGCGTATCGAGAGGGTTGGGATGCGGTGCGCTTTGTGATCGGGCATTCTCCTCGTTCCTGGCTCCTGCGGATTCTGCCCGGGCCAGTCCTCGGTGATCGGTTGTATGCATGGATCGGCCGGAACCGGGGCGCGATCGGGTCTGCGGGCGGGATGTGCTTCGGCCGGAGCAGCACGGCGAGCCGGCATGGTCCGGTCGGACGTTTCATGGTGTCGCTGGCGCTGGCCGCCGTGCTGGCGTGGAACGTGGTCACCTATCCCGGGGTGCGCGAGTGGAGGGATTTCAGGCCGCTCGTGGCGCCGCTGGTGGGCCTGTTCAACCTGATGCAGAACTGGAGCATGTTCGCGCCGTATCCCTATATGCACGACAACTGGCACGTCATGCCAGCACTGACCCGCGACGGCCGCCAGGTTGATCTCCTGTCGGGCTTGCGGCTCAGCCTCGAGCCTCCGCGTGACGGCCCGGACCGCTACGGTGGCTATCGCTGGCGCAAGGTGATCTTCCGGTCGTTGCAGCGGGGACAGATCGAAAGGGTATTCGGTTACTACTGCCGTACCGGCGATTGGGCGGCCATCGATCTCTGGGAATTCAGCCGGCCCAACCCGGGGATTGCAGCCACCGCGGATTCACCCTACCAGGCCATGCGAGCAGGGCGATGGCAGTGCGCGGACGTGGATGAGAGTGCCGTCGAGCGCTTCCGCTCCGACATCGACGCGATGATGGCGAGATACTGAAGGAACGGACGACCCCCCGCGGTCACCGCCTCCGCAGCCGGCGATGACGATCGCGTCACCGGGCACGCACGTATTCCAGGCGCCGGCCTCCACGCGCCGGTGCGGGACCCGGTTGAAGAGGAGAGAGCGGGCGGCTGCCGTCCGCCGTCCGCCGTCGGCTCAGGATTCGGGGATCGATTCGAGCAGGGCCACCGCGTGGCAGGCGATTCCCTCGCCCCGGCCGATGAAGCCCATCCCCTCGGTGGTGGTCGCCTTGACGCTCGCCGCCTCCACCGGAAGACCGAGATCGGCCGCGAGATTGGCGCGCATCGCGTCGCGGTGCCCCGCGAGACGCGGAGCCTCGGCGATCACCGTCGCGTCGACGTTCACCGCGCGCCATCCCGCCCCGGCGACCCGCTCGCGAACGTCGCGAAGGAGCATGCGGCTCGACGCGGAGGCGTAGCGCGGATCGGAATCGGGGAACCAGGCGCCGAGATCTCCGAGCCCCGCCGCCCCGAGCAGAGCGTCGCATACCGCGTGCAGGAGCACGTCGCCGTCGGAATGGGCCACGACCCCCCGGTCGAAGGCGATCCGCTCTCCCCCCACCACGATGCCGTCGCCGGGGCCGAAACGGTGCGCGTCGTAGCCCTGGCCGATCCGGAGACTCATCCCGCCCCCGGCGCCTGCGAGGCGAGAAACCGGCCGGCCGTGGCGAGATCGTCCGGGGCGGTGACCTTGAGGTTCTCGAACCGGGCCTCGACGAGCCCCGGCGGCGGCCGCCCCCGGCGCGCCGCCCAGCCCTCGATCGCCTCGGCGTCGTCCGTGACCGCGGCGCCGCGGCGGGACGCCTCCGCGAGCGCGGCGGCGAGGTCGGCGAGCCGGAACATCTGCGGGGTGAGCGCCCGCCACATCCGGTCGCGGGGAACCGTCGCATCGACCACCGCCAACCCGTTCCCGGCGTCCGGCCGGGCGCGCTTGAGGGTGTCTCGAACCGGAGCCGCGAGGAGCGCCCCGGTCGGATGCTCGAGGCCGGCGTCGATGAGGGCCGCGAGATCTTCCCGGTGCAGGCAGGGCCGCGCCGCGTCGTGCACCAGCACCCAGTCGTCCGGCCCCGCCCCGGCCGCCGCGGCAAGCCGCTCCAGCCCGTTGGCCACCGAGCGGCTCCGATCCTCGCCTCCCTCAGTGACCCGAACGTCGAATCCGAACCGGAGATCGAGACGACCGAAGGTCGGATCCCCGGGCGGCAGGACCACCATCACCGACCGCACCCGTTCGTCGGCCGCGAGCCGCTCGACCGCGTGCGCCAGCATCGGGCGGCCGGCGAGCACGACATACTGCTTGGGAACCTTCGTCCCGAAACGAATGCCCGCCCCGGCCGCTGCGACGAGTCCCCAGATCGGGCCGGAGCCCCGCGTCATCGCCGCTCCACGATCTGGTAGAAGGTCTCGTCCTCGCGGGTCATGCCGAGATCGTGCCGCGCCCGGTACTCGATGGACTCGAGACCGGTCTTGAGATCGACCACCTCGGCCTCGAGCTCGCGGTTCCGGGCGTACAGCCGCTCGTTCTCCCCCCGCTGAGCCGCGATCGCCTCCCGGAGATCCACGATCTCCGAAACGCTGCCGTCCCCGAACCACAGGCGGTACTGGAGACCGGCGAGACCGGCCCCGAGAAGAATCACCGCCAGGAACCGGATGCGGGCCCGGCGGCGCCTTCGCCTCATGGCGTCGAAGGCGCTCCTTTCGTCAACACTTCCCGTCCGGGCCATACGGCCTCCCCCAGCCGCTCCTCGATCCGGAGCAGCCGATTGTACTTCGCCACCCGGTCCGAGCGGCACATCGAGCCCGTCTTGATCTGCCCCGCGCCGGTCGCGACCGCGAGATCCGCGATGAACGCATCCTCGGTCTCGCCCGAGCGGTGGGAGATGACGGTTGCGTAGCCCGCATCGCGGGCGACCGCGAGGGTGTCGAACGTTTCCGAGAGGGTCCCGATCTGGTTGACCTTGACGAGCACCGCGTTCGCCACCCCCTCGCGAATGCCGCGCCGGAGGATCGCCGGATTGGTGACGAAGAGGTCGTCGCCGACGAGCTGCAACCGGTCCCCGAGCCGGGCGGTGAGGTCCGCCCAGCCCTCCCAGTCGTCCTCCGCCATGCCGTCCTCGATGGAAACGACCGGGAAGTCGTCCGCCCACGCGGCGAGGACGGAGGCGAAGCCGGTGGCATCGAGCCACTCGCCCTCGAAGTGGTAGCGACCGTCCCGGTGAAACTCCGAGCTCGCCGCGTCGATGGCGATGGAAACGTCGCTGCCCGGCCGGTAGCCCGCCCGGTCGACCGCTTCGAGGATGAGCTCGATCGCCTCCCGGTTCGAATCGAGATCCGGCGCGACCCCACCCTCGTCGCCGACCGCGGTCGCGAGCCCGCGCTCGCGAAGGAGCGCCTTCAGCGCGTGGAACACCTCCGCTCCGCACCGCACCGCCTCGCGGAAGGACGGCGCGCCGCACGGCACCACCATGAACTCCTGCACATCGACGTTGTTGTCCGCGTGCGCGCCGCCGTTGACCACGTTCATCATCGGAACCGGCATCTTCGGCGGCGGATGGCCGGCGAGCGCCGCGAGGTGCTCGTAGAGCCATTGCCCCCGGGCCGCGGCGGCGGCCCGCGCCGTCGCGAGAGAGACCGCGAGGATCGCGTTCGCGCCGAGCCGGGCCTTGTTCGAGGTGCCGTCGAGCTCGCAGAGGCGCAAATCGATCCGCGCCTGCTCACCGGCGTCCTCGCCCCTGAGGGCCGGGGCGATCTCGCGTTCGACGTTGGCCACCGCACGCTCGACTCCCTTGCCGCCGAAGCGCCCCGGGTCCGCGTCGCGAAGCTCGACCGCCTCGCGCGCGCCCGTCGAAGCCCCGGACGGCACCGCGGCCGATCCGACGGCGCCTCCCGCGAGCCGGACATCCGCCTCGACGGTGGGGTTCCCGCGCGAGTCGATGATCTCGCGCGCCCGCACCGACTCGATCCGTTCGCCGCCGCGGGTGCGGACCGGACGGTCCGTCATCCGGCCACGGCCCTGATCTCCGCACCCGCCCGGGCCGGCTTGACCACCCGGTCGATTGCCACCAGGGTCTCCAGCAGGGACTCCATCTCGTCGAGCGGCACCGCGTTCGGGCCGTCGCTCAGCGCCTCGTCCGGATTCGGGTGGGTCTCCATGAAGAGGCCCGAGACCCCCGCTCCCACCGCGGCGCGCGCGAGCACCGGAACGAACTCGCGCTGTCCGCCCGACGCCGCCCCCATCCCGCCCGGCATCTGCACCGAGTGGGTGGCGTCGAACACGACGGGGCAGCCCGTCTCGCGCAGCACCGCGAGCGAGCGCATGTCGGAGACGAGGTAGTTGTAACCGAACGATGCGCCCCGTTCGCACACCAGGATCCGTTCGTTTCCGGCCGAACGCGCCTTCTCGACGACGTGGGTCATGTCCCAGGGGGCGAGAAACTGCCCCTTCTTGATGTTGACCGGCCGGCCGGCCGCCGCCACCCGCCGGATGAAGTCGGTCTGGCGGCAGAGGAAGGCCGGAGTCTGGAGCACGTCCACTACCGCCGCGACCTCGTCGATGGGAGTGTCCTCGTGCACGTCGGTCAGGACCGGCACGCCGATCTCCTCGCGCACCCGCTCCAGGATCCGGAGTCCATCCCCGAGGCCGGGGCCGCGGAAGCTCGCTTCGGAGGTCCGATTCGCCTTGTCGAAGGAGGACTTGTAGACGAAGCCGATGCCGAGCCGGGCCGCAATCGCGTGCAGCGTTTCCGCCGCCTCGAGGGCCATCCGCTCCGACTCGATGACGCAGGGCCCCGCGATCAGGAACAGGGGCCGATCGGGACCCACCTCGAAGCCGCAAAGATCCATCAGCGCAGGCGCCCCGAGGGGAGGGAATCGGCGGCGGCGAGCCCGCGGGCAGCCATGGTCAGTGGACCGGCTCGGCGAGGCCCGCACGGCCGGTGGCGGGCGTTGCGATCTCGCCCACCGCCGGACCGGAGCCGGAGCCGTTCCCGGCTTCGGGACCCGAGGCGCGGCCGGGATCGGGCGACGCGCCGGCGGGCGCGCCGGAACGCAGATCGCGGTGACGAATTGCGGCCCGTACGAACGCCTCGAACAGGCGATGCCCGTCGCGCGCAGTCGACGTGAACTCGGGATGGAACTGGCAGCCGACGAACCAGGGATGGTCGGAGAGCTCCACCATCTCGACGAGCTCGCCGTCGGCGGTGGTCGCCGATATGACGAGCCCGGCTTCTCGCAGCCGATCGAGATAGCGGTTGTTGAATTCGTAGCGATGCCGGTGCCGCTCCTCGATGACCGGCTTGCCGTAAGCCTCCTTCGCGCGCGTGCCCTCGGCGAGAACCACTTCCTGCGCCCCGAGGCGCATGGTGCCGCCGAGGTCCCCGCCGCCCTCGCGGTGCTGCACCTTTCCGTCCCCCTCGACCCACTCGGTGAGGAGGGCGATCACCGGATGCGGCGAGCCGGAGTCGAACTCCGTGCTGTTGGCGCCGGCGAGGCCCGCGGCGTTGCGGGCGTACTCGATGACCGCGGCCTGCATGCCGAGGCAGATGCCGAGATAGGGCACCTTGCGCTCGCGGGCGAAGCGCGCCGCCCGGATCTTCCCCTCGACACCGCGCGCTCCGAAGCCGCCCGGCGCCAGCACGCAGTCCACCCGTTCGAGCGCCGCGCACCCGTGCCGCTCGACCTCCTCGGCGTCGATGAATTCGACCCGGACCCCGGTACGGGCGGCAATCCCGGCGTGGGCCAGCGCCTCGTTGAGCGACTTGTAGGAGTCCGCGAGGTGGACGTACTTGCCGACCATCCCCACGATCACCTCTCCCTGCGGGCTGTCGAGCCGCGCGACCACCTCGTCCCATTCCGAAAGATCGATGGCGCGCCGGCCCGCGTCGAGTCCCAGCCGCTCCATGACCACCGCATCGACGCCCTGCTCGTGGAAGAGCCTCGGCAGGCGGTAGATGGTGTCGACGTCCGGGGCCGAGATCACCGCGTGCGGCTCCACGTTGGTAAACAGGGAGATCTTGCGCCGCTCCTTGTCGGGCAGGGGGCGGTCCGTCCGGCACAGCAGGAGATCGGGCTGGATCCCGATGGACCGGAGCTCCTTCACCGAATGCTGGGTGGGCTTGGTCTTGATCTCGCCCGAGGAGGCGATATAGGGCACCAGGGTAAGGTGGATGAAGAGAGTCCGGGTCCGCCCGAGGTCGAACGCCATCTGGCGGATCGCCTCGAGGAACGGCAGCGATTCGATGTCGCCCACCGTGCCGCCGATCTCCACCATGGCGACCTGCGACCCTTCCGCGCTCGATTCGATGCAGGACCTGATCTCGTCCGTGATGTGTGGGATCACCTGCACCGTGCTGCCGAGATAGTCCCCCCGGCGCTCGCGCCGGATCACGTTCTCGTAGATCTGGCCGGTCGTGAAGTTGTTGTTGCGGCCCATCGGCGTGCGGACGAACCGTTCGTAGTGCCCGAGGTCGAGATCGGTCTCGGCCCCGTCACGAGTCACGTACACCTCGCCGTGCTCGAACGGGTTCATGGTGCCCGGATCGACGTTGATATAGGGATCGAGCTTGACGAGGGTGACGTCAAGGCCGTGGGCTTCGAGGATCGCGCCGAGAGAGGAGGAGGCAATTCCCTTGCCGAGCGAGGAAACGACGCCACCCGTGATGAATACGTATCGCGTCATGTAGGCCCATCCCCCCCGGATGGGACTTCAGCTTAGCAGACCGGCCGGGACCGCTCAATGCCGGCCCCCGCCCACCCCGACATTCTCACCGTCCGGACGAGATACCGGCGGAGCTCCGCCGGCAAGCGGTCGTGGAGGAGGCGGCGCCTGAGTGATATCGTCACCCGGAATACGAAGGACTTTCCCCCCGAACGGCACGACTTCGTGGAAGTGCCTTACGTCGTGCGCCCACGCGGGTGAGACTTCCCCCCGCGCTCGATATCATTTCCGTCTGGCGAGCGGGGATCGGACCATGACCGACAAGACCGTCCGGACGGGCGACCAGCGCGAAGTGCGACTCGAAGACTACGCCCCGCCGCCGTTCCTGGTCGATTCGATCGCTCTCGACTTCGACCTCGCCGGCGACGAATGCCTCGTCACCTCGACCCTCGCGGTTCGCCGTGCTCCCGGTACGCCGGCCGGCGCCTCCCTGGAGCTCGACGGCACCGGGCTCGATCTGGTGAGCGCGGCGCTGAACGGCCGGAGGCTCTCGCCGAACGAGTACGGACTCGACGAAGAGCGCCTCGTCATCCCCGCATCTCTCGTCGAATCGGTGGAAGGAGGCGCCGCGGGCGCCGTTCCGGAAGCCGGCGCCCGGGCCCCTTTCGAGCTGAGCGTCCGTACCCGTATCTTCCCGAACCGCAACACCACGCTCAAGGGCCTCTACGAGTCGAACGGAATCCTCTGCACCCAGTGCGAGGCGGAGGACTTCCGGCGCATCACCTTCTTTCCGGACCGCCCGGACGTGCTGGCGAGATACACCACCACGATCCGCGCGGCGCGGGCCGACTACCCCGTCCTCCTCTCGAACGGCAACCTCGTCGCGAGCGGAGAGCTCGACGACGGCCGCCACTTCGCGCGGTGGGAGGACCCGTTTCCCAAGCCCTCCTACCTGTTCGCCCTCGTCGCCGGCGATCTCGCCTGCCTCGAGGACGCCTTCACCACCGCGTCCGGACGCGAGGTGGCGCTTCGCATCCATTCCGAGCCGCACAACATCGGCCGCTGCCGGCACGCGATGGAATCGCTCAAGAATGCGATGCGCTGGGACGAGGAGGCGTACGGCCTCGAGTACGACCTCGACCTCTACATGATCGTGGCCGTGGACCACTTCAACATGGGGGCGATGGAGAACAAGGGGCTCAACGTCTTCAACACCCGTTACGTCCTCGCCGATCCCGAGACCGCCACCGACATCGACTACGCCAACGTCGAGATGGTCATCGGACACGAGTACTTCCACAACTGGACCGGCAACCGCGTCACCTGCCGCGACTGGTTCCAGTTGAGCCTCAAGGAAGGGCTCACCGTCTTCCGCGAGCAGCAGTTCTCGGCCGACATGGGCTCGCCGGCGGTCAAGCGCATCCGCGACGCGCGCCTCATCCGCGACCGCCAGTTCAAGGAGGACGGCGGCCCCGACGCCCATCCCGTGCGTCCCGGCACCTACAAGGAGATCAATAATTTCTACACCGTCACGGTCTACCACAAGGGAGCCGAGGTCATCCGCATGATGCACACCCTGCTCGGCCCGGAGGGGTTCCGGCGCGGCATGGACCGCTACCTCGAGGGCCACGACGGAGCGGCCGCCACCACCGACGACTTCGTGTCGGCGATGGAGGACGGGGCGGGCGTCGACCTCGAACGGTTCCGGCGCTGGTACTCGCAGGCCGGGACTCCGATCCTGCATCTCGAAGACGGTTACGACCCCGAGCGGCGCACCTGGAGCCTTGCGGTGCGCCAGGAGCTTCGCCCGACCCCGGACGGGTCGCCGAAGGAACCCATGCACCTGCCGCTCGCGGTGGGCCTCGTCGCCCGGGACGGGCGGACTCTCCGGCCGGCCGCGTCGCACGAGCGGCGTCCGGCGCAGGACGGGACGGCGGTGCTCGAGGTCCGGGAACCGGAAGAACGGTTCGTGCTCCACGGCATCGACGCTCCCCCGGTCGCGTCGGTGCTCCGCGGGTTCTCCGCCCCGGTCAAGATCGCGATGGAGCGCCCGGACGAGGACCTCGTCACCCTCCTCACCCACGATCCGGACCCCTTCGCGCGGTGGGATGCGGGTCAGACCCTCGCCCTCACCCGCCTCGACCGGCTCATCGAGGCGGGGGGCCGGCCCGGGGCGGGAGTCGGGCCGGCCGATCCCACTTTCGTCGAGGCCATGCGGGCGGTGCTCCACGACCGATCGATCGACGGCGCGTTCGCGGCCGAAGTCCTGACCCTGCCGTCGGAGGGCTATCTCGCGGACCGGATGGAGCGGATCGACGTCGACGCCATCCACCGCGCACGCCAGGCCCTCAAGCGGGCGCTCGGCGAGGCCCTCGAGCCGGATCTGCAGGAAGTCCGGCGCCGGCGCCGCTCGCACGAACCCTACCGGTTCGACGCCGAGGGCACGTCCCGCCGGGCGCTCGCGAACACATGCCTCGGCTACCTCGCGGCCACCGAGGCCCCCGCCGCCCGGCGCGAGTGCCTCGACCAGTTCGCGACCGCCGACAACATGACCGATACGGTCGCCGCGCTCCGGTGTCTCGTGCAGATCGACTGCGAGGAGCGCGCCGAAGCGCTCGCGCGGTTCGAGAAGCGCTGGCTCGGCAACCCGCTCGTCATGGACAAGTGGTTGGCGCTCCAGGCGACGTCCCCGCTCCCGGGCGCCGTGGGCCGGGTCGTGGAGCTCATGTCGCAC
The DNA here is from genome assembly GCA_965223775.1 of Gammaproteobacteria bacterium. Lineage (GTDB taxonomy): Bacteria > Pseudomonadota > Gammaproteobacteria > HK1 > HK1 > JAJDXW01. Next base: position 3,413,730 of record OZ245021.1, read on the forward strand.
CCCGCCTTCGACGGCGCCAATCCGAACCGGTTGCGGGCCCTCGTCCACTCCTTCTGCGAGGGCAACCCGGTGCGCTTTCACGCCGCCGACGGCTCCGGCTACCGGTTCTGGGAAGACCGGATGCGCGAGATCGATCCCCGCATCCCCGAGGTGGCCGCTCACCTTGCCGGCGTCATGGCGCACTGGCGCCGTCACGACGATGCGAGGCGCGATCGGATGGGCGCGGCCATGGAAGCGGTGCTCGCAATGCCCAAGGTTTCGAGGAACACGAGCGAGGTTCTCACCCGCATCCTCGGACCCGCGCATTGACCGCCCCGCCGGCGGCGCGGCGCTTCCGAGCGCGGGCGCTCCGGCATGCCCGGGCACGTCCCGCGGCCTGTCGCTCGCGGCCGGCGCGGGCTATCCTGCGTTCCACGCTCGAGCCGGGTCCGGCCGTTCCATCGGGGAAGCTTCGATGATCGACGACTCGCACGACGTCGTGGAGTCCGCCCCCGCGGACGTTCGTTACTGCCTCCTGTGCGGGGCCCCGCTCGCCACCCGGACCGTCGCGGGAAAGCCCCGGCGGGCGTGCCCCGCGTGCGACTGGGTGTACTTCGTCGAGCCGAAGATCGGGGTGGGAGTCATGGTCGTCGAGGACGGCCGCCTCCTCCTCGTGCGGCGCGCGATGGAGCCCGAGAAGGGCAGGTGGAGCCTTCCCGCCGGCTATCTCGAGTATGGAGAATCGCCGGTCGAGACCGCGGTCCGCGAGACCCGCGAGGAGACCGGCCTCGAGGTGCGGATCACGGGACTCGTCGACGCGTTCCACAACCCGCCCGGGGCGGGGGCTTCGGTCTTCCTGCTCTACCGCGCCGAGCGCGAGAGCGGGGAGCCGTCCGCCGGCGACGACGCGGACGCGGCGGCGTTCTTCGGCCGGGACGAGCTCCCGCCCCTCGCCTTCGCGAGCACGTTCGCCGCGGTGGAGCACCTCCCGCGGGCGCGGAAAGGGCGCACGGGTCCCGGCCGCCCCTCCCGGGGCGCGCGCCGGGAGGGAGCGCGCTAGCGGGCGGCGATCATCTCCGCGAGTGCCTCGACGTGCTCCACGCCGAGGCCGCAGCAACCGCCGACGAGCCGGACGCCCTGTTCCTCGATCCATCCCCGCGCCGCGCTCGCGAGCTTCGCCGGCGAGACGATGTCGACGAACTGCCAGTTCGGCATTTCGAAGTAGCCGCTGTCCGGATACGCCAGGACCGGCCCTTCGAAGTGGCCCCGGAGCACGGTGAGGGCGGGGCCGGTGAGGTCGACGTTGGTATGCATGACTCCCTGCACCGGCGCGTCCGGAGAATGGAGGGCGCCGATGAGATCCGCGAAACCTAAATCGGGGCGGAGGTAGGGGACCGGTTCGCCGCGCTCGCCGCGCGATGCGCTGTAGCCGATCCATACCGGCAATCCGGTGTCGAGCGCGGCGGCGACCGCGGGGCGTGCGAGGTCCGGGTTGGACATCATCTCCATGATGATGAGGTCCACGCCGGCCGCCGCGAGCGTCTCGGCCATCTCCGAGAAGCACTCCGCGGCACGCGATGGCGACGGCGCCCACGCGGGATCGTGGCGCATCGGAACCATGTGCGACATGGACCCGGCCACCGCGACCGCGTCGCCGCCGGCGGCCCGATCGCGGGCCGTCAGCGCGATCTCGACCGCGCGGCGGTTGATGGACTCGAACTCGCCGCCGAGCCCCGCCGGCTCCAGCATGATCCGGTTCGATCCGTAGGTGTTGGCCACGATCACGGACGCGCCGGCGCGGATGTAGTCCTCGTGGATGCCGCGAAGCACGTCGCCGTGGGAGAGCGTCGCCGCGGCGCACCACACCCCTTCGTGCATCGGCGCGCCGCGGCGCTCGAGCTCGGTCCCGGTTCCGCCGTCGAGCAGAACCACCTCGTCCGCGGCGAGCCGGCGTTCGATGGTTCGCATCGGTGAGTCGGTCATTGGCTTCCTCGTTCTTGGACACTACGTGCGCCAGGACATCCTTTTCAGATCGGAAAATTATTATAATATATTGAAATCAATAATATTTCAGACACCCTCAAACTTCGCTGGAATTCGTCCTCCGCAGTCAAGACGAAGGCGGATTCGCAAAACTCTGCGCGTCTCAGCGCGTTCCTGTCGGACCCTCGAACTGCTTCCATCCCGAGTCTGCCCCCGCCACGGCTCGTGTACGGTCGTGCTCCGGCGCTCCACAACGCCCGTTCAGGAACCATCAGTCGATGCCCCAGACCGTGCCCTGTTCACGTCCGCCACACAGCCGGTCCCAGCCGCCACGATGACATGGTAGCGGTGAGGTGTTTCCTTGTACCCGTGCGCCATGATAGCCCCCACCTGCCCTTGATCGACACAGGCGCTTCTTTGCGAGCCAGGACCATCTCACAGTCAAGCGCAAGGCGCTACGGGTGCGCTGGATTTGCCCGGCGTTGACCGCCGCAGGCGCGCGTGGACGAAGCAGCGATTTGGAGACGACTTCGGGACGGCCCTGTCTTTGCGAGATCCAAACGTAGAGTCGAGCCGCATTCTCCCTGTCCCTACCCACGGACTCAAGATACGTGCTCATGCGAACGGACGAACGAGATACCCAACTCCCCGAGGACATTTCTTTCGATCAGCCGACGGCCAACCTTTCGATCAGCCGCACACAAAGGTTACGATCAGCCGATGTCTGAACCGATCTTCTATCCTCGTTCGATTGAGCGACGGCTTGCGGAGGCGCTGAAAGACTCGCCGGTCGTGCTGATTCACGGCCCGCGTCAGTGCGGCAAGACGACGCTTGCCCAGTTCACCTGTGCTCCGAACTACCTGACATGGGGAGACGCGTCCCTGACATGGGGAGAAGAACGGCTTGGTTGGGGGTCGTCCCGGCAGCATCGAGACTACACCTACATCAGCTTCGACAACGCCGTGGTGAGAGATGGCGCGCGATCCGATCCCTTAGGGTTCGTCGCCGACCTGCCCGAGCGCGTCATCCTGGACGAGATACAACGTGTCCCGAATATTTTCGAAGCCATCAAGATCGAAGTGGATCGCCATCGGGTACCGGGCCGTTTCGTACTCACGTCCACCGTGAGTTGGCCCCGATCCATGCCCCGCCCCAGAGCCGGTCCAGAAAGTCGGACCACGGGAGGATCCGGATACCGTCCACCACCCGCGGTATCGGCTCCATCGACACCAGCAGGTAGTGGGTGAACAGACCTTCTTCGCGCAGCGCTCGCAGCCCTTTCAGATCCCGCGCGCTCACGATCTTCTTCGCCTTCACCTCCACGGCGAGGTCTTCGAAAACGAAATCCACCTCGATCTTCGACTTCGAGCGCCAGTACCGCGGGGTGTCGAGCCGATGATAGTCACAGAATGCCTTGATTTCCTGGAAGACGAAGCTTTCGAACGCATTGCCGTACTCGGCGGTTCCCGGCGCCAGTCCCCGCCGTCCCTGCAGATGACGGGCGAGGCCGATGTCGAACAGGTAGTATTTCGACGTGGAGATCGCCTTGCGTTTCCGACTCTCGGTCAACGCCGGCACTTCGTGGGCGAGAAACGTGTCTTTCAGGATCTCGTAGTACTCGCGCACGGTCGACGCCGGTACCTGGGCATCGTTGGCCATGGCGGAGAAATTGATCATTTCACTGTGCGCGTGCGCGGCGGTTTCCAGAAATCGGCTGAATGCGCCGATGTTCCTGACGATCGCCTCGGCGGCGACCTCCTCCTTGAGATAGTCGCCCGCGTAGGCGGCCAGGTCCTCTCCGGGCGCATCGGAAAAGAAGATCGGGGGGAGGAGACCGTACCCCAGCGCCCGGTCGAGATCGAACCGCTCACCTAGCTCGGCGCGGACGAACGGATGCAAGGTACGCGATCGGGCCCGGCCACCGAGCAGGTTGACGCCCTTGCGGCGCAGACTCCGAGCGCTCGAGCCGGTGAGAAGGAACCGGATCCCGTACCTCTCGATCATGAGCTGCACTTCGTTGAGGAGTTCGGGCATCTTCTGGATTTCGTCGATGACCACGATGGTCGTGTCGTCCGCCAGCGCTTCCCGGATCAGCGCGGGATTGCGGGACAGGCGGACGAAGAGAGCCTGGTCGAGCAAGCTGTAGGTGGGATGGCCGTCGAGCTGCTGGCGAATCAACGTGGATTTGCCGGTCTGGCGCGGGCCGAACAGAAAACAGGACCGGTGCTCCAGAATGCTCCGTGTGTCCAGGTAACGGGGAACGATGGGATGCTTCAAATTCATTACAATTGACGATTACGCCGTGCATTATCATGACAAACCACGGTAGTTTCGTCAATGATCTCGAAATTTGCCCAACCGGGGCATTGCGCAGAGCGCGGCCTCTCCGGCAGCTCGGACCTCGAATGTGCGCGGAATGTTGACAGGCACGGGGAGTCTTTCTAGGATCGCGGCCATGCACGCACTGCTCGCGGTAGTCGTACTCGTCATCGGGGCCTCCTGGGGGTCGGCCGAGACGTAGGACTGCCGGAAGCAAGGACTACGAAAGCCCGCCCCCGGAGTCCCGGGGGCGGGCTTTTCATTTCTGTGGGTGAAGAAATGACCGAATCGGAACACGAGAACGCGAGCGAAGCGGCCGCCGGAGAGCCGCTTCCGGAGGCTGCGCCGGACTCGCCGGCCGCCGCCCCCCGAGGGCGGTGTACCGGGGCCGGACCCCAGACCGGACCCCGGGTCGGGTCCCGGGCCGCGAATGGCGCAGAGCTGCTGATCGAAGCTCTCCTCGCCGAAGGCGTCGACCTCGTGTTCGGCTATCCGGGCGGCGCCAACATGCCGATCTACGACGCGCTGTTCGGCGCCCGGGACCGGCTGCGCCACGTGCTCGTGCGCCACGAGCAGGGAGCGGGTCATGCGGCGGAAGGCTACGCCCGGGCGACCGGCCGGCCCGGGGTGTGCATCGGGACCTCCGGCCCCGGTGCGACCAACCTCCTCACCGCGCTCGCCGATGCGCTCATGGACTCGACCCCGCTCGTCGCGATCACCGGGCAGGTGGCGGGCCCGAAGCTCGGCACCGACGCGTTCCAGGAGGCCGATGCGGTCGGCATGAGTCTGCCGGCGACCCGCTGGGCCTGGCAGATCACGAGCCCCGCCGAGGTCCCGTGGGCGGTCCGGATGGCGTTCGCCGTCGCGCGCGGCGCCATCGCCGGACCGGGGCCCGAGCACCTCGCCCGAAAGCCCGGACCGGTGCTGCTCGACATCACCCGCGACGCGCAGACGGGCCCCGCACGGGCGCCCTGCCGCGAGCGGGCCGCCCCGCTCTCGCACCGCCGCGAGCCCCTCTCCCCGATTCGCGAGACCCCCTACCCTGCGCCGTTTCGAGTCGAGAATCGGTCCACCTCTCCCGGCGCCGGCCGGGACGAGGAGGCGCCGCGGGAGGATTCGAACCGGCCTCTCCCGGCCGCCGGAGCGCCCGGTCCGGACCGCCGCGGGCTCGCCGAGAAGTGCGAGGCCGCCGCCCGCCTCCTCAACCGCGCCGAACGCCCCTACCTGCTCGCCGGGCATGGGGTCACGCTGGCGGGGGCGGAGACGGAGCTCCGCGAGGTGGCGGAACGCGGGCGGTTCCCGGTCGGCCTGACCCTGCTCGGCCTCTCCGCCCTGCCTTCGGACCACCCGCTGAACGTCGGGCTGCTCGGAATGCACGGCAACTACGGCGCGAACGTGCTCACCAACGACGCGGACGTGATCCTCGCGGTCGGCATGCGCTTCGACGACCGGGTGACCGGGAACCTCGACACGTATGCCCGCCAGGCCCGGATCATCCATATCGACATCGATCCGTCCGAGATCAACAAGGCGGTCCCGGCCGAGCTCCCCATCGTGGCCGACGCGCGCGCCGCCCTGTCCGTTCTCGCCCCCCGGATCCGCGGCCCCGAGCCGCAGGACGAGGCCCGGGCGAGCTGGCTCGAACGTTTCCGGGAGCACGACGCGCTCGAGCGCGAGGCGGTGATCGATGCCGAGCTCGGCGGCACCGCGCCCGAGATCCGGATGGGGGAGGCGGTGCACGCCCTCGGCCGGGCAAGCCGGGGTGAAGCGGTCATCGTGAGCGATGTCGGACAGCACCAGATGCACGCTGCACGCTACTACCCGTTCGCGCGCCCGCGCAGCCACATCACGTCCGGGGGCCTGGGCACGATGGGCTTCGCCCTGCCGGCCGCGATCGGGGCGAAACTCGGTGCGCCGGAGCGCGAGGTCGTCGCGGTCATCGGCGACGGGGGATTCCAGATGACCCTCCAGGAGCTCGGCACCGTCATGCAGGAGCGCCTCCCGGTGAAGATCCTGATCCTCGACAACGCCTATCTCGGCATGGTGCGGCAGTGGCAGTCGCTCTTCTTCGGCGGGCGCTACTCCGAGGTCGGGCTCGCGAACCCCGACTTCGTCCGAATCGCCGAAGCGTACGGGATCCCGGCCGAGCGCGTTGCGGACCGGGGCGAGCTCGCGGGAGCCCTCGACCGGCTCCTCGCGGCGGACGGACCCCGACTCCTCGCGGTCGCGGTGGGCCGGGAGGACGACGTCTTCCCCATGATCCCGGCCGGCGCCGGCATCGCCGAAATGCGGCTCTCCTGATCGCTCCCTCCTCCGGAACGACGCGGAACCCCACCATGGAACTCCTTCACAGCTTCCACATCCGGGCCTGGCACTCACCCACCGCGATCGCCCGCATCCTCCTCGTGCTCTCGCGCCGGCGCCTGCGGGCGGAAGAGGTCCATGTCGCGGTCGCCGACGATCCCGGCTTCGACGACATCGAGATCCGGGTGCGCACCGGCGACGCGGCGGCGGAGCGACTCCGGCACCAGTTCGCGCGGGTGGTCGAGGTGGTCGCCGTCCGGCACACCGAGGGCCTTCCCGCGGACCGGGCGCCGGGCCCCCCGCTCGACGTACCCTTCGCGGCCGGGGACTGAGCGCCTCTCGACGCAGACCGCGGAGCTTCGCTCGAATCGGGCGGACCGGCCCGCGGTCGGCGCCTCTTCGCCCCGGCCGGGCCGTCGGCCTTCCTCCGGGTCTTGCGGGGTGCCGCCGGGTGAGGCCGGACGGCCGCCGGCTCCGGGTTTCCCTTGCCGCGAGAAACGGCTCGACGTTCGCGCGCGATCCGGTCACGGATGCAGGCTGACCCGGAAAATCACCGATTTCCTGGCCAGCGGACGCCAACCTGTCGCTTCGCGCTCCCAAGGTCGCCGCGGTAGCGGGCCGTACTCCCTCAAGCCGCTTCGACAGCGCGAACGCGCCAGCCCGGAAAAATCGGTGAATTTTTCCGGGCTAGAATGGCGGCAACCTTTCAACCGAGAACCGCCATGACCATCTCCCGCATCGACATCGGCCCGCGCATGAGCCAGGCCGTCGTGAACGGCAACACCGTGTACCTCGCCGGCATCGTCGCCCATGACGCGCCGGGCGCCCCCATCGCGGACCAGACCCGGTCCATCCTCGCCCGGATCGACGACCTCCTCGCCCAGGGCGGGACCGACAAGTCGAAGCTCCTCACCGCGACCATCTGGATCACCGACATGCGGTACTTCGCGGAAATGAACGAAGTCTGGGACGCGTGGATCGACCCCGCGAACCCCCCGTGCCGGGCGTGCGTCGAAGCGAACCTGGCCGCGACCCATTTCAACGTCGAGATCATGGTCGTCGCGGCAGCTTGAACCGGGCCTGCCGAGAGCCCGGTCGAAACGAAGCGAACCGTCGTGCCGAAGACCCTGTTCGACAGGATCTGGGATGCCCACGCGATCGCGGAAACGCCGGGCGGAACCCTCCTGTATGTCGACCGCCACCTTGGACACGACGGGTCATCGCGGCCACTGCGCATGCTCGCCGAGCGAGGGCTTCCCGTCCGCCGTCCCGACAAGACCCTGCTCGTGCTGGATCACGTGGTCCCCACCGTCAACCAGGCCGCCCCGGTCCTCGAGCCCCGCATGCGCGAAATGCTGGACACGGTGCGGGCGGAATCGGCCCGCCACGGGATCGAGCACTTCTTCGACCTCACCGATCCCCGCAACGGGATCGCGCACGTCGCGGGACCCGAGCAAGGGTTCACCCTGCCCGGCATCACCCTCGTGTGTGGCGACTCCCACACTTCGACCCACGGCGCGTTCGGGGCGCTCGCGTTCGGAATCGGCGCGTCGGAGGGCGAGCACGTCTTCGCGACCCAGTCCCTGCTCCAGCGCCGGCCGGGCACCATGCTCGTCGAGCTGGACGGGCGGCGTCGCGAAGGCGTTCACGCCAAGGACGTCATCCTCGCCCTCATCGGGCGGATCGGCATCGGGGGCGGGACCGGCTGCGTCATCGAGTACGCGGGCGAAGCCATCCGCGCGATGAGCATGGAAGAGCGGATGACGGTCTGCAACATGACCATCGAGGCGGGGGCGCGGGCCGGAATGGTGGCCCCGGACGAGACCACGTTCGACTATCTCTCCGGGCGGCCGCTCGCACCGGCCGGCTCCGACCGGGAAGCGGCTCTCGCGTTCTGGCGCACCCTGCCCTCCGATCCCGGCGCCCCCTTCGATCGGCGGGTGTCGATGCGGGTGGACGACCTTGCGCCCCAGGTCACCTGGGGCACGAACCCGGCCATGGTCGCCGGCATCGACGGAGCGGTCCCGAAGGTCGGGGACGCGGCGGACGAGAACCAGGCGCAGGCGTGGTCCCGCGCCCTCGCGTACATGGACCTCGAGGCGGGAACCCGCATGGAAGACGTCCGCCCGGACCGGGTGTTCATCGGTTCGTGCACGAACAGCCGCCTCTCGGACCTTCGTACCGCCGCGAGCTACGTCAAGGGACGGCGCGTGGCGGACGGGGTGCACGCGATGCTCGTGCCGGGGAGCGGGATCGTGAAGCAGGCCGCGGAAGCGGAGGGGCTCGACCGGGTCTTCCGTGAGGCCGGATTCGAGTGGCGCGAGCCCGGATGCTCGATGTGCGTCGGGATGAACAACGACCTCCTCGCACCCGGGGAACGGTGCGCCTCGACCAGCAACCGGAACTTCGAAGGGCGCCAGGGACGAGGGGGACGAACCCACCTCGTGAGCCCCGCGATGGCCGCGGGCGCCGCCATCGCGGGGCGGTTCGTCGACGTCCGCGGGCTCGAGCCGGCCACCCTGTAGACGGGCGGCCCGAACAACCGAAATCGCGCCGGCGGCGATCGCCACCCTCGGGAGAGCTACACCAGTCATGGAACCGTTCGAGGTGCATACGGGGCTCGCGGCGCCGCTCGCTCGGATCGACATCGACACCGATCAGATCATCCCCAAGCAGTACCTGACGAGCACGGGAAGGGACGGCCTCGACGCCGGGCTCTTCCACGACTGGCGCTATCTCGACGGCGACCCCTCGCGTCCCGATCCCGCATTCGTGCTGAATCTTCCCCGCTACCGGGAAGCAAGCGTCCTCGTCGCGGGGGACAACTTCGGCTGCGGATCGAGCCGGGAACATGCTCCCTGGGCGCTGATGGCCTACGGATTTCGCTGCGTGATAGCAACCAGCTTTGCGGATATCTTCTACAACAACTCGATCAAGAACGGCCTCCTCCCGGCGGTCGTCGAGCCGGCCGATCTCGCTCGGATCCTCGACGAGATCGAAGCGGTTCCGCGCCTCGCCATCACCGCCGATCTCTCAGCCTCCGCCCTGACCACCTCGGCCGGCTCCCGGTTCGATTTCGCGATCCCCGACCACGCTCGGCACGCCCTCGCCGAGGGGCTGGACGACATCGAGATCACACTGCAACATGCAGACGCGATCGCCGCGTTCGAGGCCCGGAGCCGCGAGCGCTTTCCCTGGCTCGGCTGAACAGAAGGACCCCCGATGAAGCTCTACCACAGCGCCGCCTCTCCGTTCGTTCGCAAGTCCCTGGTAGCCGCCCACGAGACCGGGCTCGCCGGACGGATCGAGATCGCCACCATCGCCCTCACTCCGGTCGCGAGCAACGCCCAGCTCAACGAGGAGAATCCCCTCGGCAAGATCCCCGCCCTCGTCCTCGAGGACGGGACCACCGTCTTCGACTCCCGCGTCATCTGCGAGTACCTCGACACCCTGCACGACGGGCCCCGGCTCTTCCCCGCGGACGAGCGGGAGCGCTGGACCGCGCTCCGCCGCCAGGCGCTCGCGGACGGGCTCCTCGACGCCGCGATCCTCGGCCGGTACGAGACGTTCCTTCGCCCCGCGGAGCGCCAGTGGACGGACTGGGTCGACGGGCAGCGCGCGAAGTTCCGCCGCGCCCTCGACGCCCTCGAAGGCGAGGCGGACCGCTTCGGCGACACGGTCGACATCGGCACCATCGCGGCCGGCTGTGCGGCCGACTACCTCGACTTCCGGTCGCTCGACGACGGCTGGCGCGATTCCCGGCCGCGGCTCGCCGCCTGGCTCGAGAAGTTCGCGGCACGCCCCTCGATGCAGGCGACCCGGCCGTCCGCCTGAGCGGCCGGGACCCGGTCTCGATGAACTTCGACTTCTCGGAGGAGCAGAAGCTTCTCCGGACCACCGCCCGAGACTATCTCGAAGATCGCGCCCCCCTCGGGCTCGCCCGTTCGATCCTCGAAACGCAGGCGCCGATGAGCCGGGAGCTCTGGGAGGGAGTGGCCGAGATGGGCTGGCTCGGGGCGGTCATCCCCGAAGCGTGGGGCGGCGGCGGCTTCGGCCACGCGGAGCTCGTGCTGATCGCCGAGGAGCTCGGCCGGGCGCTCGCCCCGATCCCCTTCGTCACCTCCGCCGCGGTGGCGGAGGCGATCCTCGTTGCCGGGACCGATGAGCAGCGACGCCGCCATCTTCCCGGCTTCGCGAACGGAGATCGGATCGGGACCCTCGCCCTCGCCGAGGCACGCGGCGTGGTTCGCCCGGAGGGCATCCGAACCCGCCATCGCCGCGACGGGACGCTCGACGGGGCCAAGATCGGCGCGCCCGACGGAGCGGCCGCGAACCTCGCCCTCGCCCTTGCCCGAAGCGACTCCGGCGGGCTCGTGCTCGTGCTCGCGGACCTCGAGGAGGTCGCGCGGACGGCGGACGAATCGATCGACCCCTCGCGCCCCTGTGCCGGACTCGCGTTCGACGCCACGCCGGCCGAGCCGCTCGGAAGCGGAGACGAGGACGGATGGAGCCTGCTGCGCCGGATCCTCGATCGGGCGGCGGTCCTGCAATCCTTCGAGCAGCTCGGCACCGCCCAGCGCGCGCTGGACCTCACCCGCGAACAGATCCTCGACCGGCACGCCTTCGGCCGCCCCATCGCTTCCTTTCAGGCCATCAAGCACCGCATGGCCGATCTCTACGCGACGCTGGAGATCGCCCGGTCGAACTGCTACTTCGCGGCCTGGGCGCTCGCGAACGACGATCCCGGGCTCTCGCTCGCCGCGTGCACCGCCCGCGTCGCGGCCAGCCAGGCATGCACCGAGGCGAGCGTGGAGATGGTGCAGCTCTTCGGCGGTGCGGGCTTCACCTGGGAGCTCGACTGCCACCTCTTCTACCGCCGCGCCCAGACCCTCGCCCTCGCCCTGGGGCCGCCGGGCGAGTGGCGCGACCGGCTCGTCGACTGCCTCGACACCGATCCGGCCCTCGACCCGAGCGCCCGGTCGGAGCCCGCCGCCGCCGGGTAGTCCGGCACGGTCGAGCCCATCCGCGGGAGAATCCGGACATGGACTTCAACGATACGCCGGCCGAAGCGAAGTTCCGCGCCGAAGCCCGGGGCTTTCTCGAGCGCCACACCGGACTCCTCGAGCCCGGCGAAGCGCCTCCGGGGCCGTTCATCGGCGACGACCCGGACGCGGTGCGGCGCTCCCGGGACTGGCAGGCGCTCAAGTTCGACCATGGATGGGCCTGCCTCACGTGGCCGAAGGAGTTCGGCGGTCGCGGACTCGGGCCCATGCATCAGGTGATCTGGACCCAGGAAGAGCTCCGCTGTCGCACGCCGGTCAACATCTACTCGATCGGGATCGGGATGCTCGGCCCGACCTTGATGAAGCACGGCACGGAGCGGCAGAAGCAACGCCATCTCAAGAAGATGGCGCGCGGCGAGGAGGTCTGGTGCCAGTTGTTCAGCGAGCCGGGAGCCGGCTCCGACGTGGCCGGCCTGCTGACCCGGGCGACCCGGGACGGCACGGACTGGATCATCGAAGGCCAGAAGACCTGGAACACGGGCGCCCACTTCTGCAAGTGGGGCGTGATCATCGTTCGCACCGACTCCGCGGTGCCCAAGCACAAGGGCCTTACCTGCTTCGTCGTCGACATGGAATCCGAAGGGGTCGAGATCCGTCCCATCCGCCAGATGAACGGCGGCTCCGGGTTCAACGACGTGTTCTTCTCCGGCGTTCGGGTGCCGGACGAGAACCGCGTGGGCGCGGTCGACGACGGATGGCGGGTCGCGATCACCACGCTCATGAACGAGCGTGCCGCCATCGGCGCGCGCGGCATGGCCGGATTCGGCCCGGAGGAGCTCGTGCGCCTCGCTCGGGAGGCGGATGGGCCGCGGGGCAAGGCGATCGATGACTCCGCGGTGCGCGCGCGGATCGCCGACTTCCACGTCCGCTCGGCCGGACTTCGCTACACCACCTACCGCACCCTGACCGCCCTCTCCCGCGGGGAGACCCCGGGCCCCGAGAATTCCATCCACAAGCTCGTGGGGAGTCCGCTGCGCCAGCAGATGGCCGCCCTCGGGGTCGAGCTCCAGGGCCAGGCGGGCACCGTCATGGATCCCGGCTCCGGCGCCCAGGCCGCCTGGCTCGCCGCACCCGGGATGCGGCTCGCGGGAGGCACCGACGAGATCATGCGCAACATCATCGCGGAGCGGGTGCTCGGGCTCCCGGCCGAGCCGCGAGTGGACAAGGACCTGCCGTTCGCCGCAATGCGCCGGAACCGTACCTGAGCCCGGTCGGGAGCCGCGGCCCCCGCATGGGCACACGGTCCGCGAAGAGGAGAATCTCCCTTGTTCCTGGTCTGCGGCGAGGCCCTGTACGATCTCTTCGTGGAGGAGGAGACCCCGGCCGGCCTTCGGATCGACGCACGCATCGGGGGGTCGCCGTTCAACGTGGCGGTAGGGCTCGCCCGGCTGGGCCGGCCGGCCGCGCTCCTCGCCGGGGTCTCGACCGACGCGCTCGGAGACCGCCTCGCGGCCGCGCTCGCGTCCGAAGGGGTCGAGACTCGCTTTCTCGCCCGCATGACCAATCCGACCACCCTCGCGGTGGTCGCCCTCGGCCCCGAGGGGGAGCCCCGCTATACCTTCTACGGGGACGGAGCGGCCGACCGTTCGCTCACCCGCGAAGACCTCCCGGAGCTCCCCGGCTCGGTCTCCGGCCTGCACTTCGGCTCGTTTTCCCTCGTCGTGAATCCGACCGCGGGCGCCCTCCTCGCCCTCGCGGAACGCGAGCGCGGGCGGCGGTTCGTCTCGCTGGACCCGAACGTGCGGGCGAACGTGGAGCCGGACCTCACTCGGTGGCGGCGCGAGATCGAGTGCTTCGCCCGCGCCGCCGACCTCGTGAAGCTGAGCGAGGAGGATCTCGGCCATCTCGACCCGACCGCCAGTCCCGACCGCCTGGCGGGAACCTGGCTCGACCAGGGAGCGCGGATCGTGGTTCTGACGAGGGGGGCGGAAGGCGCGGTCCTGTGGACCCGGACCGGCCGCGTCGATCATCCCGGCTTCGCGGTGGAGGTGGTGGATACGGTGGGGGCGGGAGACGCGTTCCAGGCCGCGCTTCTGTGCGCACTGGACGAGGCGGGCCGACTGACGGCGGCGCGGGACACGAGCCGCGTGACGGAGCCCGAAGCCCACCGCCTCCTCGCGTTCGCCTGCGACGCGGCGGCCCGGAGCTGCTCGCGGCGGGGCGCCGACTTCCCGCGCCGTGCGGAGCTTGCGGGATGATCGCGGGTGAGGCGACTGCGAGTGTCTGACGCGGTTCGCGACGCGTGGCGCGCGCTCGCGCGGGAAGGAGAGCGGCTCGGCGGGCTCTCGCTCCGGACCCTGTTCGGACGGGATCCGGAGCGGTTCGCTTCGTTCTCGTTCGGCCATGAAGACCTTCTCGTCGATCTCTCCAAGGAGAAGATCGACCGGCCGGCGCTCGACGCTCTCCTCGCCCTCGCCGGGGCGGTCGAGCTGCCGGCCCGGCGCGACGCCCTGTTCGCCGGGAAACACGTCAATGCGACGGAAGATCGGGCGGCGCTGCACATGGCCCTTCGGGGCGGCACGGACGAACGCCTCGTGGTCGGGGGAATCGACGTTGCACGCGACGTGGGCGCGGTCCGGGAGCGGTTCCTCGCCTTCGCCGAGGAGGTCCGCTCCGGCCGGTACGGCGCGCGGGACGGGGGGCGCTTCACCGACGTCGTCCATATCGGGATCGGCGGCTCCCACCTCGGCCCGGAGATGACGGTCCGGGCCCTGCGGCCGGACCACGACGGGCCGCGCATCCACTTCGTCTCCAACGTGGACGGGGCGGACCTCGCGGACGCCACCGCCCGGCTCGATCCGGGTCGTACCCTCGTCCTCGTCGCCTCCAAGACCTTCACCACCCTGGAGACCATGACGAACGCGCGGTCCGCGCGCCGGTGGCTCGAAGGGGCGGTCGCCGGCCGTGCCGGGACCCACATGGCCGCGATCTCCTCCAACGTCCGGGCGGCCGCCGCCTTCGGCATCGAGGAGGACCGGGTGTTCGGGTTCCGGGACTGGGTCGGAGGCCGCTACTCGCTGTGGTCGGCCATCGGCCTGCCCGTCGCGGTCGCGGTCGGGGCGGACCGGTTCCGGGAGCTGCTGGCCGGCGCCGCGGCCATGGACCGGCACTTCCGCTGCGCTCCGCTCGAACGGAACCTGCCGGTGCTGATGGGCCTCGTCTCGGTGTGGCGCCGCAACGTCATGGGATGGCCGAGCGTCGCCCTCATCCCTTACGACCAGCGTCTCGAACGATTCCCGGCCTGCGTGCAGCAGCTCGCGATGGAATCGAACGGCAAGCGCGTCGCCCGGGACGGGCGTCCGGCCCCCCGGCCGACCGCACCCGTCGTCTGGGGGGAGCCCGGCACCAACGCCCAGCACTCCTTCTTCCAGCTTCTCCACCAGGGAACCGACGTGGTACCGGTGGACTTCATCGTCGCGGCCGAGCCTCGCAGGACCGATCCCGAGCACCACGCGCTCCTGCTCGCCAACTGCCTCGCCCAGGGACAGGCTCTTGCCTTCGGCCGGACCCCGGAGGAAGCGCGGAGCGAGATGGAGGCGGACGGGGTCGTCGGTCCCGCCGCCGACCGCCTCGCCTCCCACCGGAGCTTTCCCGGAGATCGCCCTTCGACGACCATCGCGCACCGCCGGCTCGACGCTCGGACGCTCGGCCGGCTGATCGCCCTCTACGAGCACCGGGTCTTCGTCGAGGGGGTCCTGTGGGACGTCAACTCCTTCGACCAGTGGGGGGTCGAGCTCGGGAAGAAACTTGCCGATCGGCTGCGGCCGGCCCTCGACGGCGGCGCGCTGCCGTCCGGGACCGACTCCTCGACCGCCGGTCTCGTCGGCCATATTCGCCGATCGGCGAACCGCTAGCCCGGAAAAATCAGCGATTTTCTGCCTGGAGGACGCCGCGAAGCCGCGAAGCTGCGAAGCTGCGAAGGAGAATGCCGTGGCAGGGCGGAAAATCGATGATTTTCCGCCTGGAGGACGCCGCGAAGCTGCGAAGCTGCGAAGGAGAATGCCGGGGCAGCGCGGAAAATCGACGATTTTCCGCCTGGTAATCGGATTCCGCCCGCGGCCGGGGTGTGCGAGCCCCCGCGGGATCAGCGAGCCACCCGGGGCGCCGCCCCGAGGTGGTAGCCCGCATCGGAGATCAGGATCTCCCCCGTGATGTTGACGTCGCCGAGGAGGAGCCACACTGCCGCTGCCGCCATGTCCTCGGGAGTGCCGGCGCGCTTGAGCGGGGTCGAGGCGGCCGTTTCGGCGACCATCCGGTCGTATCCGTCGCCCATCTTCTCGCGCCACCAGCGCCCGGTGATGAAGCCGGGGGCCACCGCATTGACGCGGATCTCCGGCGCCAGCGCCCGCGCCAGCGACAGGGTCAGGGTATTGAGCGCCCCCTTCGAGGCGGCGTAGGCGATCGAGCTCCCGATCCCCATCACCCCGGCGATGGAAGACGTGTTGACGATGCTGCCCCGGCCCTGCGTCTTCATCTGCGGCGCCACCGCCCGCGCCATCTGGAAGGCTCCGATCACGTTGACCGCGTAGATGTGCTGAAAGTCCTCCGCGGTCAGGGCCTCGAAATCGTCACCGCCCCGAAATACCGTCGTGCCCGCGTTGTTGATGAGACCGTCGATGCGCCCCCATCGAGCGATCGCCTCCTCGGCGAGGCGCCGGCAATCCTCTTCGCTGGCCACGTCGCCCCGGACCGCCGCCGCCTCGCCGCCGGTCTCCCGGCAGGCGGCGGCGGTCGCCTCGGCTTCGTCGCGGCTGCGGGAGTAGTTGACGATCACCCTCGCGCCACCGCCCGCAAGCCGTTGCGCGGCGGCCGCGCCGACCCCGGTCGCCGCCCCGGTGACGATGACCACTCGTTCCCCAATTTCCATGTACATCTCCCAACTCGCAGTGATGGCGCCGCCCGAGGCGACTGCCGTCCATCCTCGGTTCCGTTCGCGGCTATTTTCTCCTCCCACCGCACTCGCCGTCACCTCGCCCCGCACGACCGTGCCAAAGGCGAGGCCGCCGGAAGCGGGAACCCCCGAAGAACCCGCTCCTTGCCGTCCTCACCCATCGAAATCGCACGCGACGAGCGATACCAGGGCGCCGACCGTTGGCCGCCGCGCCCACCGGACCGAATTTCTGTCAAGATCGCGTGGAGCCGCTTCCGGAACACCCGCTGCCTGCACCAGCACGGCGCTCCTCGCACGAGGCTTGCCGCGGCCGGCGACATCGGCGGAAGATCGGTCATCCATCGAACCTCGAACCGCCCCGGGAGTGCACGCCATGAGCGGAAAGGACTACGAAACCTTCGAACTCGTCGAGTTCACCCTGCAGCGCGGCATCACCCTGCCGCGGGCCGAGATCGCGTACCGCACCTACGGGCGGCTCGCGGCGGACCGGTCGAACGTCATCCTCTACCCGACCTCCTACGCCGCCCAGCACACCGACATCGAGTGGCTGATCGGTCCGGGACGGGTGCTCGATCCCACCGACTGGTTCATCGTCATTCCCAACATGTTCACCAATGGGCTCTCAACCTCGCCCAGCAATCTCGCGCCGCCGTTCGGTCCGGACCGTTCGCCGGTGTTCACCCACTGGGACAACGTGCGCGCGCAGCGCCGCCTGCTTGCCGACGTATTCGACGTCGAGAGGCTGGCTCTCGTCTACGGCTGGTCGATGGGGGCGCAGCAGGCGCTGCACTGGGGGGCGATCTTCCCGGACCGGGTCGATCGCATCTGCGCGGTCTGCGGCTCGGCGAAGACCTCGGTCCACAACCAGGTGTTCCTCCAGGGAGTGCAGGCCACCCTGACCGCGGACCCCAACTGGCGCGGCGACCACTTCGCGGCACACCCGGTGCGCGGCCTGCGGGCCATGGGCCGGGTGTACGCCGGCTGGGCCCTCTCCCAGGCGTTCTACCGCGAGCGTCTCTACGAGGGCGCGGGGTACTCCTCGCTCGAGGACTTCCTCGTCCGCAACTGGGAGGCCAACTTCCTTCGTCGCGATGCGCACGATCTGCTCGCGAGCCTCGAGACCTGGAGCCAGTCGGACATCTCCGACAACCCCCTCTACGAAGGAGACCTGGACCGGGCCCTCGGCTCGATCCGGGCCCGGGCGATCATCATGCCGTCGTTGACGGACCTCTACTTCACCCCGGAGGACAGCGCTTCGGAGACCGAGCGGATGCCGAACGCGGAGTACCGCCCCATCGACTCCCTGTGGGGGCACCGCGCCGGCAACCCGCTGTTCAACCCGCAGGACGAGACGGCGCTGCGCACGGCCGTGCGCGACCTCCTGGCCTGACCGCCCGCCGCCTCCTCGCCCACGTCCGGCCGCTGCGAAAGGGAGCGTTGTCAACCGCAGGCGAGGGCGCGGCCGCTCTCTCTCAGAGGATGGCGCCGAGGTCGAGGCGCCCCGCGCGCACCGGAGGACACCAGAAATGGCTCCCGGTGACCGGGCGGGTGAACCGGAACAGGTGGTCGGCGACCCCGTCGTCCGCGCCCGCCATCCGGCGCATCAGGGTCTCGAAGGGATCGAGGCTGCAACCGAACGACACGAAGACGAGCCCCTCGCGGGTTGCATCCGCCCAGGCCATGGAGCGGCGGAGAAGATAGGCGGGGGGGTCGAAGGCTTCCTGCTCGGTCCGCTTGACGTGGGCGGCTTCCGGCGCGTCTTCGAGCTCCACGTTGTCGCTCCGGCGCCGGCCGATGACCTCGTCCTGCTCGACCGGGCCGAACGACTCGAAGCGGTCGAGGTCGTGCACCCACTGCTGGACGGTGGCGAAGGACGAGCCGTCGAGCCCCTCCCCGCTTCCCGACACCACTGCCGCGGCCACCGCGTCCTCGCCGGTCGGATTCTCCGTGCCGTCCTCGTATCCGGTGAGGTCGCGGCCCTCGAGGTGCCGGAAGGCGTCGATGACCGTCTCCACCTCGAAGGCATCCGCGAGCGTGCTCCGGACCCGGCGACTCGCGTGGACGAGCTCTCCCCGCTCCTCGCCGCGGAGCCAGCACCAAAGTGCCGAGGGGGTGGAAGGGACGGCGAGGCCCCGCCCCCCCAGGGCCGGGAACGTCCGCAGGCCCTCGATGTCCGCTTCCAGCTCGCCCGCGAACGACGCGCCGAGCCCGATCACCCGGCTCTCGTCCACGCGAAGCGCGGCGAGCCGTTCCAGCTCGCGGCGCGGGTCCCCGGCCGCGGGCCGGCGGCGGAACGTGAGGTAACGCGCGTGGCGGGGAACCTCCGCGAGCACGCCGGGTTGTACATTCATCTCGAGCTGTCTCCGCAACGATCGGGGCGACCTGCCATCCGGGGGGGGGCGACCTTCCGGTCCGGCGCGGACCCTCGACCGCCCGCCGGGGGCTCATTTCCCGAAATGGTGGCGGGTGGACCCCGCTTCAAGCCGGGGTCAGGCCCCGCAGGCGCTCGCCGCGGCGGCGCAGCAGCTCGGTGGCGACGAGGAGGAGGATGGACACGCAAACGAGGATCGTCGCGACGGCGAGGATGGTCGGGCTGATCTGCTCGCGGATCCCGGAGAACATCTGCCACGGGATGGTCCGCTGCTCGTAGCTCGCGACGAAGAGGATCACCACCACCTCGTCGAACGAGGTCACGAACGCGAAGAGCGCCCCCGCGATCACCCCGGGGAGGATGATCGGCACGATCACCTTGAAGAAGGTGCGCGCCGGCGAGGACCCGAGACTCGCCGCGGCGCGGGTCAGGCTGTGGTCGAAGCCCACCAGGGTCGCGGTCACCGTGATCACCACGAACGGGGTTCCGAGCGCGGTGTGGGCGAGGATGACGCCGAGGTAGGTCCCCTGGAGCCCCACCTTGGAGTAGAAGAAGTACATCCCGGCCGCGGAGATGATGAGGGGCACGATCATCGGCGAGATGAGGAGGCCCATGATCGTGGTCCTGAGCGGCATGTGGGCGCGGCTGAGTCCGAGGGCGGCGAGGGTCCCGAGGGCGGTGGCGAGGATCGTCGCGAAGAACGCGATGATGACGCTGTTCTTCACCGCCCCCTGCCAGTTGACGTTGGTGAAGAAGTCCGTGTACCAGCGAAGCGAGTACCCGGACGGATCGAGCGAGAGCATCTCCGGGGTGAACGTGAAGTACGGCACCGAGTTGAACGAGAGCGGGACGATGACGACGAGCGGCGCGATGAGGAAGAAGAAGATGAGGCCGCAGATGGTCCGGAAGGTGTAGAACCAGATGCGCTCGAGGGTCGTGGTGTAGGGAGGCAGGGCGGCCAAGCGTCTCGGCTCCGTTATCCGAGCTTCATGTTGTCGATGCCGACCAGCTTGTCGTAGAGCACGTAGAGCGCGAGCACGAGCGCGAGCAGCAGGGCGCCGAGGGCGGCGGCGAGCCCCCAGTTGAGCGACACCTGCATGTGGTGGGCGATGAAGTTGCTGATGAGGGTGCCCGAGGTGCCGCCGACGAGGGCCGGCGTGATGTAGTAGCCGATGGCGATGATGAAGACGAGGATGCACCCTGCGCCGACCCCGGCCACCGTGTTCGGCATGTAGACCCGCACGAAGGCGGTGACCGGCGTCGCACCGAGCGAGCGCGCCGCCCGCATGTAGCTCGGCGGGATGGTCTTCATCACGCTGTAGAGCGGGAGCACCATGAACGGGAGCAGAATGTGGGTCATCGCAATGATGGTCCCGACCTGGTTGTGGATCATCGCGAGGCGGTTGTCTTCACCGATTACACCCACCCACACGAGCAGATCGTTGATGACCCCCTGCTGCTGGAGAAGCGCGATCCAGCATGTCGTTCGCACCAGCAGCGAAGTCCAGAACGGGAGCAACACCATGACCAACAGCAGGTTGCTCGTGCGCACGGGCAACGTCGCCATCAGGTAGGAGATCGGATAGCCGAGCAGGAGACAGAGCAGGGTGATGACCAGGCTCAGCCGCAGGGTGCGCCCGAACAGCCGCAGGTAGATCTGTCGATTCTCGTCCTGCGCAACGATGGAGCCATCCGCGGTGAAGCGCATGTCGACGGCCGAGAGATAGTACGAGGCGGTGTAGGCGTCGCTCTCGCGCTTGATGAGCCGCCAGACGTCGAGGCCTCCCCAGCGCTTGTCGAGCTTGAGCATGGCCTCCCGGTAGGGACCTTCCTCGATGCGCTTCGCCCGGCGCCCGGTCTTGCGGAACAGGCTCGACATGCCGCCCAGCTCGTAGTTGAGACGCACCCCGACCCGGCCGGTGGTGCGGTTCTCCCGGCCTTCGACGAAATCCGCCACCAGGGCGGCAAACGCCGTTTCGGCCGGCAGTTCGCCGGAGGTCGGATCCCACTCGGCAAGGGCCGCCACCGTGCGGTGCAGCACGCGGCCGACGAGCTGGTTCTCGACGCTGCGAAAGAGCATGTCCCCGATGGGGACGAGGAAGGTGATCAACAGGAACGCGAAGAGGGGAAGCACGAGCCCCAACGCCTTGAGACGGCTTCGCCGGAGGGCCCGGGCGAAGCTCACCTTGAGCGGAGTCCCGTCGGCGGTGGTGAGCGTGGCGGGACTGTCCAGGGTAACGGCCGACACGATGTCTCCAGGTCGAAGCGGCGGCGGGCCGAGCTCGAAGAGAGCGGCCCGCCGCCGCGGTGCGATGCCGCGCGGTACCGGCTACCGCGCAGCCCTTTCGATCAACCCCTGGCGAGCCAGGCGTTGAACCGTTCGTTCATCTCGTCTCCGTGGTCCGCCCACCATTCGATGTTGTTCGGGAGCATGGTCGTCGCGTTCGCCGGGGCGGTCGGCATGTGCGGCCCCATATCGATTCCGAGGCTCGCATGCTTTCCGACGAGCGGAGCGGAGGACATCCGGGCCGGTCCGTACGAGATGTACTTTGCCTGGTCCGCAAGCCGCTGGGTGTCTGTCGCGAAGTGCAGGAACTTCATGACCGCGTCGAGATTCTCGGTCCCCTTCGGCACCACCCAGCCGTCCAGATCGAACCACTGCCAGTCCCACATCATGGCGATGGGCTGCTTCTCCTCCTCGATGCCGGAGAACAGGCGCCCGTTGTAGGCCGATGCAATCACGACCTCGCCGTCGGCCAGCAACTGGACCGGCACCGCGCCCTTCGCCCACCAGACGACCTCGCTCTTGACGGTGTCGAGCTTCGCGAACGCCCGGTCGACGCCCTCCGGCGTGGACAGCGTGTCGTAGACGTCCTCGAGCGCCACCCCGTCCGCGAGCAGGGCCCATTCGATGTTGGCGAGAGGTCTCTTCTCGAGCGAGCGCTTGCCCGGGATCTTCTCGAGGTCGAAGACATCGCCGATCGTGGTCGGCGGAGTCTTCACCAGATCCGTCCGGTAGCCGAACGTCGTCGAGTACACGATTTGCGGGATGAAGCACTCGCTCACGATCATGTCGCCGAAGTCCGCGGTGGCCGACGTCCCGTCCGGCGCGGCGGCGAGCGCGGTGTCGAAGTCGATCTCCTCGACGAGACCCTCGTCGCAGGCGGTAATCGCGTCCGAGGCGATCATGTCGACGAGATCCCAGGTGACGTTTTTCGCCTCGTTCATGGCACGGAGCTTCGACAGCCCCTCCGAGGCGGAGTCGTCGTTCAGGATCGTGATGTCGGCGTTCATCGCCATGTAGGGATCGTGGTAGGCCTTCTGCTGGCTCGCCGAATAGGCGCCGCCCCACGACACCACGACGAGTTCCGTCTGTGCCTGCGCGGCCGTCGCGGCGAGCGCCGCGGCGAGTCCGATGGCCATCGTTCTTGCGTGCATGGGAACCTCCTCAGGTTCAGGTTGAAGAATTCAGTTGACCTCGAGCGAGGACGGCGGTGAATCCAGGGCGCGGCAGTCCTCCGCGCTCCAGCCGACCTCAACCGTTTCGCCGACGCGCATCGAGCGGTGGATCCCGGAGTTCGGGACCTTGACGATGAACTCCTCGTTGCCGAGGAGGCGAAGCCGCGAGCGAACGTGATCGCCGAGATAGATGAGCTCTTCGACCACCGCGTCGAAGACGTTGGGGCAGGACCCCGGCTCGGGAGCCACGGTCACCCGCTCCGGCCGCAGGGAGAGGGTGGTCGCCTCCCCCGTCCCGCCGCAGCTCACCGCGAGCGCCTTCACGACCTCGCCCTCGACGGTGGTGACCGCGCACGTGTCGCCGTGGCGCTCGGACACCGATCCGAGCAGCCGGTTGTTCTCCCCGATGAACTGGGCGACGAACGCGTTCTCCGGCCGCTCGTAGAGCCCCTCGGGCGTCGAGAGCTGCTGGATCACCCCGTCGTTGAACACCGCGATCCGGTTCGACATGGTGAGCGCCTCGCTCTGGTCGTGGGTCACGTACACCACCGTCACCCCCAGGCGCTCGTGAATGTGCCGGATCTCGAACTGCATCTGCTCGCGAAGCTGCTTGTCGAGCGCACCGAGGGGCTCGTCCATGAGCACCAGCTTGGGCTCGAACACGAGGGCGCGGGCGACCGCCACCCGCTGCTGCTGCCCCCCGGAAAGCTGGGACGGCCGCCGGCTGCCGAAGCCGGCGAGCTCCACCATGTCGAGGGCCCGCGCGACCCGCCCCTCGACCTCCACCTTCCCCAGCTTGCGCACCTCCAGGGGAAACGCGAGGTTCTCGTGGACCGTCATGTGGGGAAACAGCGCGTAGTTCTGGAACACCATCCCGATGTCCCGCCGGTGCGGCGCGACATTGTTGATCGGGCGCCCGTCGAGGAAGATCTCGCCGTAGGTCGCGGTCTCGAAGCCGGCGAGCATCATGAGGCAGGTCGTCTTGCCCGACCCCGAGGGTCCGAGCATGGTGAGGAACTCGCCCCGCTCGATGTCGAGATCGAGGTTCTTGATGACGAGGGTCTCCCCGTCGTAGCTCTTCTGGACGTCGGCGAACCGCACGAACGCCTCGTTCGGCCCGGCCGCGCTCATGCCGCCATCCCCCCGAAACGCCGGAATTCGACATTCCTCACGCGAGCCGCCATCTCGTTCAAGCGAAGTTCTCCAGCGCGACAATCACGATGAGCAGGATCAGGAGCGCGGCCACCGATGCGATCCCCACCCGGTTGCGGGGGTCTTTCAGGATTTCCTGAATGATTCGTCGCATGTCGCCAACCTCGCCCGCACATGGGGGCTGGTTCACGAATTGGAGCTGGAACCGGGCTGAGCGGCGAGTGCCGGCAAGGCGAGGGACGGCTGTCCGCGAACGAACGCCCCTTCCCGCTCGACGCGGTCCACGCTGTCGGCAAGCCCGGCAATATCGGACTCGATCCAGGCGAACCGACCGGCCTGCACCGTGATGACGATGCCGGCCGCGGCCGCGATGGTTCCCCTCGCTTCCATGCTCCGAGTCTCTCACGTTTGTCCTGAACAGACAAAGCACCCGTGCGCGAGGATCGGGGGAGCTCCGGTGCGGGCGGCCGGTCCAGGAAACCGTTTCCTGATCCTGACTACGCACGAAGCTCAGGTTGGGGCCGCCGGTTTCCCGGGAGCGCGGGCTTCCAGGCTTCTCTCTCCCCCCGAGAGCGGTCCATGCGGACGGGAAGCCGGAGTCGGAGCGAGTTCTTGTCTTCGGGTGAGCGAACCGGATGAAGATTGTGCGCAATCGGGAACCATTTTCCCCGTCTGGCGAGCAACCGCCGGTGGACACCCGCGAGGAACGCGCCGGCCGCAGCCCGGCGGGTGGAAGGCCCGCCCTACGGACGGGCCGTCTCGGCCGCGATCTCGGCGAAGAGCTCCGGGGTGCCGAACCCGCCCGCCTTGCTGACGAGGGTGAGGTCCGCCCCTGCGGCCGCGGCCCGGCTCACCGGAACTCCCGGCCGGAACTCACCGCCCACGTCGAGCACCGAGATCTCGAACGCATCGAGGATCGCCTCCACCGTGTCGCCTCCGGTCGCCACCAGGGCGGCGAGGCGTCCGGGACCGCCCAGGCGTTCGACCGCGGTGCGGAGCCCGGACGCGAAGGCACGTACCACCGCGCCGGGATCGCCGCGGGGGTCGGAAGGCACGCGCGCGATGGCGGTGCGAGCCGCGCCCGCCGCGCGGGCGAGCGCTGCGTCGTCGAGCGCTCCGGACGGCGCGTCCACGACCGGAATGTCCGGGCGCGCCAGCCGCAGCCGCTCGACCTGTTCCGCGGTCGCCCCGGTCCGGGAGCCGATCGCGAACACGAGGATGCGCCCGCGCGCGCCCGCGAGCCGGACCGGCGGCTCGGGGCTCCCGAGGAGGCTTGCGAGACCGGCCGCGAGACCGTCCGACCCCACCGCGAGAACTTCCCTCGCATGGTCCCGGACAAGGGCCGCGAGACGGGCGAGGTGAGCTTGCGTCGCGGCGTCGGCGACCACGAGCCCCGGGCCGGGCCGAGAGTGCACATGGAGCCGGTTCGACGCGAGGACCGCCACCGGACCCAACCGGCCGAAGAGCGCTTGCAGGGACTCGGCGGGTGCGGGGGTGCGCAGGTCGCGGGCGTACTCGGTCTCGCCCAGGGGCTCGCCATGGACGAAGACCTCGCCGCCCCGGACGACCCGCCCGGCGGCCGGAAACGCGGGACATACGAGGGCCGAGCCGCGCTCGAATACCTCCATCGCGGCCGCCACCTCGTCCACGACCGGCCCCCGCAGGGTGGAGTCGATCTTCTTGAACACGAGCCGGGGGGACCACGCCAGGAGCCGCCGGCCGGCCGCTTCCACCGCGGCGCGGGCCGCGGCCGGCGCGAGGTGGCGGGTCGAGGTATTGACCGCGAGCACGGTGCCGGACGGCCCGGAGGCGTCTGCCCGCGGCCACGCATTCTCCAGCGCGGAAGATGCGCCCGCGGGGTCGTCGGGCGCGGGAAGCGTATCCGCACGACGATGTACCTTCACCCGGAGCCCGCGCCCGGCAAACGGAGCGGCGGCGTCGAGGGCGCCGGTGAGGTCGTCGGCAACGAGGGCGACGTCCAGCCCCATGCCGGACTCGGGCGGAGCGGGGCCGGCCTCAGCCCGCATCCGCGAGCCGGTTCGCGTAGGCGATCGCGGCCAGCATGTTGCGATGGTCGGCCCGGCCCTGCCACGCGATGTCGAACGCGGTGCCGTGATCGACCGACGTGCGCCGGATCGGGAGACCGAGGGTGACGTTCACCGCCGACTCGAACGCGACGAGCTTGGTCGGGATGTGGCCCTGATCGTGGTATTGGGCCACCACCACGTCGAACTCGCCGCGGGTCGCGCGCAGGAATACCGAATCGCCGGGCCAGGGGCCGCTCGCGTCGATGCCCCGCGCCCTCGCCTCCTCGATCGCCGGCCGGATTTCGTCCTCGTCCTCCTGCCCGAACAGCCCCCTCTCGCCGCTGTGCGGGTTCAGACCGGCCACCGCCACCCGCGGGCGCCCGGTGCCGAGCCGCCGGAAGTGGCGGTCGGCCGCCTCGATCGTCTCGAGCACGCGCGGGGTCCGGCACCGCTCGACGGCGCTCGCGAGCGACACGTGGGTGGATACGTGGATGGTGGAGAGGCGTTCGGAGGCGAGCAGCATGAGGGACGACGGGGCGTTCGTCAGGTGCTGGAGAATCTCCGTGTGCCCGTCGAACCGGTGACCGGCGAGGTGGAGGGCCGCCTTGTTGAGCGGCGCGGTCACGATGACCTCGATCTCGCCCGCGAGCGCGAGATCCACCGCCCGCCGCACGTAACCGTAAGCGGCGTGCCCGCCGCCCGGGCTCTCGGTCCCGTCGCGGATCGTGCCCGCATGGGGGGTCTCGACCTCGAGCACCGCGACTTCGGGCGGCGGCAGGCCGGCGATGCGGGCGGCCCGTTCCAGGGTATCGCGGTCTCCGACCACCACCACGCGGGAACGCTCGTCGGCGGGCAGCGCGGCGAGCGCCTTGGCCGTCACCTCCGGGCCGATGCCGCTCGGGTCTCCCATCGTGATGCCGAGCCGATGCGCCATCAGGACCTCCCGCGCGACGCGACCGGGGCGAGCCCGGTCCGGAAGAACCCGTTCGCGCGGAGGCGGACCGGGACCGCGTTCAAGAACCCCGGTCCTGCTCGCGCGCCCAGAGCCGCTCCGAGAGCACCCCGACCGACCGTTCGATCGCCTCGGCCGCGTCCAGGCAAACGTCCTCCCGGTAACGGCGGCCCACGATCTGCACCCCGATCGGCGCGCCCTCGTGCAGCCCGGTCGGTACCGCGACGCTCGGCAGTCCGACGAGGTTCATCGCCGAGGTGTACCGGAGCGAGTCGAAGATCTCCCGGACCCTGTCCGGCCCCTCGAGATCGTCGTTGACCGGGAACGGCGGTTCGGTCGCCACCGGAGCGAGCACCAGGGGCCGATCCTCCAGGAACAGGCTCCAGGTGCGAAGGAGCCGGTTGCGCTCGGCGAGATCGCGAACGTAGTTGGCGATCTCGGGCGTCTCGCCCGCCATCGAGAAGTAGGCGTCCACGATGCGGTTGACCTCCGGGCTCCCGAGGCGGCGCACCGACTCCTCCATCGTCACCCGGAAATCCGCGAAGATGATCCGGAACCAGACTTCCTTCATCCGCTCGATCTCGGGCGGTTCGGCCGCCTCCACCGCGTAGCCGGCGTCGGCAAGCGCGTTCGCGGCCCGGTCGAGCGCGGACCGCACCGCGGGATGGGCCTCGCACTCGGCGACCGCGACCCGGATCGGATGGGGGAGCGGGGGACCTTCGAGGGGGGCGGGAACCCACAGGGGATCGCGGGAATCGGCCTCGGCCATCGCCGCGAGCCCGAGCCGAACGTCGCGCACCTCGCGGGCGATCGGCCCCTGCACCGACATCATCTGCATGAGCAGCGCCCGCTCCTCCGCCTGGGAGGGGTTGTAGGCGGGCACCCGGCCGAGGGTCGGACGGACGGTGGGGCAGCCGCAGCAGTACGCGGGGATCCGGAGCGAGCCGCCGATGTCGTTGCCGTGCGCGACCGCCCCGACCCCCGCCGCCACGCTCGCCGCCGCCCCGCCCGACGATCCGCCGCAGGTTACCCCTTCGGGGTCCCACGGATTGCGGGTGAGTCCCCGGAGCGGATTGTCGGTGAACGCGCGGAACGAGTACTCCGGGGTATTGGTCCGCCCGATGACGACCGCGCCCGCGCGCTCGAGGTTGCGCACCACCGGAGAGTCGTCGGGTGCGATGACGCCCGCGAGCCCGGCGACTCCGTTCGGGGTCGCCTCGCCGCTCTGGTCGACGTTCTCCTTGATCGTGACCGGAACCCCGTGGAGGGGACCGGCCGGCGCGCCGGCCCGCAACGCCTCGTCCCGCGCCCGCGCGGTCTCACGGGCGCGGGCGCGAAGATCGACGGTGACCGCGTTGAGAACCGGGTTGACGGCCTCGAACCGCTCGCAGTGCGCTTCCACCACCTCCGCGCAGGAGAGGCGTCCGGAGCGTGTCGCCTCCGCCGTCTCGACGGCGCTCATCTGCCAGATCGGTCTCATCCCCTCCCTCTCCCAGTTGAGCTCCGGGCGCGCGTCCCGCCACCGGCCGCCGTCCCGCTCCGGCCCGCGATCATCCGCCCGGGCTCGCGGGTTGCGTACCGGGCGGCGGGTCCCGGCGCTCGCGGGACAACCTGCGCTGCCGGTCGATCTCCTGCCGCCGCAACTCGCGGCGCATGATCTTGCCGGTCGTGGTGCGCGGCAGCTCGACGACGAATTCGAGCGCCTGCGGCGCCGCGTGTGCGGGAAGCATCCGGCGACCGAGCGCGAGGAGCACCCCGCCGAGTCCGCTCCCGGCCGAGGCGCCCTCGCGTACTACCACGAACGCCTTCACCACCTCTCCCCGGGCGGCGTCCGGCACCCCGATCGCCGCCGCGAGCGCCACGTCCGGATGGGCGGTCAGGCATTCCTCGATCCCTCCGGGTCCGAACTGCTCCCCATCGCAGGTGATGACGTCGTCCGCCCGACCGGTGAACCACAGGTACCCGTCCTCGTCCTTGTGGCCGACGTCGCCGGTGAGGAGCCAGCCGTTCACGATCTTCTCGGCGTTCGCCTCGGGACGCCGCCAATACGAGATCATCGCCACCGGGTCGGGCTGCCGGACGGCGATGTGACCGGTCCCCCCGGGCTCGGCAAGCTCTCCGTCGTCGTCCACCACGTCGACCACGTGCCCCGGGATCGGCACCCCGATCGCCCCCGGCCGCCGTTCGAGGAGCATCGAGCAGCCCCCCGCCACGAGGTTGCACTCGGTCTGGCCGTAGATCTCGTTGACCGCCGCCCCCAGCGTGTCTTCGGCCCAGGCCATGACGTCGGCGCCGACCGGCTCGCCCCCGGTGAACACCGAGCGCAGGTTCGCGTCGTAGCGCCCGCGCGGCACCTGGGCCATGAGCTTGAGCATGGTGGGGAGCAGGAGGGTGTTGCGCACCCGGTGCCGGGCGAGGATGTCCAGGGCTGCTTCCGGGTCGAAGTCCGGCCGTGGGGCCGCGATCACCGGAAGGCCGTAGTACCACGCCGGCATGAGGATGTCGAAGAGTCCTCCGATCCAGGCCCAGTCCGCCGGTGACCACAGGCGGTCGCCCGGCTGTCCGAGGTAGTTGTTCGCGAAGTCCATGCCCGGAATGTGTCCGAGGAGGACGCGCTGCGCGTGCAGCACGCCCTTCGGGGAACCGGTGGTGCCGGACGTATAGAGGAGCACGGCCGGATCGTCGGCCCGGGTGGCGCGGGTCTCGTAGCGGCCCGACCCGCGCTCGAGCTCCTTCCAGAAATCGCGTGCCCCGTCCGTTTCGCCGTCCACCGTGAACACCGACTCGAGGTGGGGGAGGCGGTCGAGGGCGGGCATGACGCGGGAGAAGTTCTCGGAATCGGTGACGAGCACCCGCGCCGCGCCGTCGGCGAGCCGGAACTCGAGATCCTCGAGTCCGAACTTCGTGAAGAGCGGCATCGATACCGCTCCGCACTTGAAGCACGCGAGGTTCGCGATCGCGGTCTCCACCGCCTGGCCGAGCAGGATCGACACCCGGTCTCCGGGCTGAACGCCGCAGGCCTCGAAGAGGTTCGCGCAACGGTTGGCGAGCTGCCGGATCCGGTGAAAGGTCCACTCCCGCGTACCGCCCGCCTCGCCTTCGACCACGAGGGCGACGCGCCCGGGATCGGCGGCATGGCGGTCGCAGGCATCGTGCGCCATGTTGTAGCGTTCCGGGACGTTCCAGCGGAACTTTCCATAAACGCTCGCGTAGTCGTCAGCCAGGGGGATCATCGCCTTGCTCGTCGACCTGCGCGCCGCCCCGTCCGCCCTGTCCTCGCGGGCGGGCTAGCGGCTCCCGAACTCCCACACCCCGTCGCCGCGGACCGTGCGCTCCATCTGGCCGCGCGCGATCAGCATGTTGAGGTGCGACAAGGTCTCATTGGTCGCGAGGCGCAGGTTCTGCGCGTCGAGCTCGCGCCGGAACAGCACGTCGACCCCGGCGCGAGCGGTCATCGGCCGTTCGCACGCGTGGTGCAGGACCTCGAGCCGCTCCTCGTGGTGCTCGCGCATGACCTCGATCCGGTCGAGCACCCCCGTGAAGGGCAGCTCGTGGGCGGGCAGCACCAGCGTCTCGGGATGCAGGCGCCGGAACTTGGTGAGCGAATCCAGGAACCGCGCGAGGGGATTCGCCTCCGGCTCCATCGGGTGCACGCCCACGAAGGGGGTGATCCGGGGCAGGATCTGGTCGCCCGAGAGCAGGAGCCGGCGCTCCTCGCAATAGAGGCACGCGTGCTCCGGGGCGTGTCCGAATCCGGTGATGACTTCCCATTCGAACCCGTCGATACCGATCCGATCGCCCTCGTACATCCGCCGGAAACGGCGCGGGATGGAGGTCACCATCTTGTTGTACTCCGCGCCGCGGTTCTTGAGCTCGAAGATGTTGTCGGGCTCGACATCGCACCGCCGGTAGAAGTCGACCGTCGCCTCCTCGGTCGCCTCGGTCGCATCGATGGCGAGCAGCCTTCCCATCAGCCACTCCTCGTGGGTAATCCAGAGCTCGGTCCCGAAGGTATCCGCGAACCAGCCGGCGTTGCCGAGGTGGTCGGGGTGGAAATGGGTCACGATGGTGCGGCGGACCGGCTTCCCCTCGCCGACCTCGTCGAGGACCCGGCGCCAGTGCTCCTGCACCTCGGGGCGTGCAATGCCGGTATCGAGCACGGTCCACCCGTCGCCGTCTCGGAGCAGCCAGAGGTTGATGTGGTTGAGGGCGAACGGGAGCGGCATCCGCACCCAGAGGATACCCTCCGCGATCTCGAATACATCGCCCGCGTTGCCGATGGCGGCGAATGGATGGTGAACCGCGTTCGCGGCCATGAACGAACTCCTCGGTACCGGGCCGGACCCCGATGGTACCGGAAGGGGCGAGCGGCGACTCGCCACGCGCGAGAGCGCCCTCGAGCCGCGCTCGCTACCCGTGCGCGGCCCGCGGAGCGCTCCGGAACGCCGCCGGCCCACGCGGGCGGTCGGATCGGGAAGAGCCGCCGAGGCGTGACGGATCGGAGGGTCAGGAAGCGCTCTCGTCGATGAGCCGCACCGGTTTCTGCCGGCTCTCGATGCCGGTGAGGTGCGCGGTCTCCCCCGCTCCGACCAGCTCGACCTCCACCGAGACGCCGAGGCGGGCGCGAAGATGCCGGGCGACCTCCCGCGCGAGGTCGGGGGCCGGCTCGACGCCGGGCCGCACCTCCACGACCACGGTGAGCGCGGCGCGGCCCTCGCGGCGGGCGAGCCGGCAGATGAACTCCCCGGTCAGGGCCGGCCGATCCGCGAGGTGCGCCCCGATGGCGTGGGGATAGACGTTGATCCCGCGCAGCTTCACCATCGCGTCCGCCCGGCCCTCGAACCCGGAGATTCGCCGGAAGTTGATCCCGGAGCCGGGGTCGGGCGGCAGCAACCGGGTCATGTCCCTGGTATCGAAGCGGATGACCGGGTAGACGGTGTCCTTGAACAGGACCGTGGTGCAGATCGCTCCCGGCTCTCCGTCCGGTGCGATCCGACCCGATTCCGACTCGGGGTCGAGCAGCTCGACGAAGTGCGCGTCCTCGAAGACGTGAAGACCGTCCCCGGAGGGACCTTCCGCCGCGATGCACCCCGTGTCCGCGACCCCGTACCAGTCGAAGACCGCCGCCCCGCCCCATCCCTCGGACAGCGCCGCGCGGGACTCTGCGCCGAGATGTCCGGAGACGAGGCGCACCGAAGGCTCGATGCCCTGCTCGCGGGACACCTCCGCGAGACGCAGGAGGTAGTCCGCGAACCCGACGAGGACGGTGACGCCGAAGCGGCGTATCAGGGCGACCTGCTCGACCGACGGGGTGTCGCGTCCGGTGCCGGGGGTCAGCAGCCGCGCCCCGGTAAAGTGAAGGAGCGCCTCGCGAATGTAGTGGCCGCCGTTCACCATGCCGAAACCGTACACCGAGTGCACGACGTCGTCGTCGCGGAGCCCGTGCAGCCGATACGCGCGCGCGAGGAGGACGTTCTGGACTTCCCGGTCCCACGCACCGTAGAAGATTGGCTGCGGATCGCCCGTCGTGCCGCTCGTGGTGTGGAAGACCGCGACGTGGCGGCCGCCGCCGTCGGACCCGGGTTCCGCCGGACCCCGGTCCATGCCGTGGAAGTCGCCGAACGGAGGATGCTCGCGGACGCTCTCCATGAGGTCCTGCTTGGAGAAGGGAGGGAGCTTGCCGATGTCGTCGAGGCCGCGGACGTCTCCCGGCTCGAGCCCCGCCGCCCGCCAGCGCCGCGCGTAGAAGGGGACCTCCCAGCCGCGCGCCACCACCCGGCGGAAGCGCCGGTCCTGGAGGGTGCGGAGCTCGCCCTGGCTCAGCCGGGCGGGGCCGGCCAGGAACGCCCCGCCGGCCGGATACTCGTCGAGAAGCCGGCCGAGCCGAGCCTCCTCGAAATAGCCCCCCACGATACGCGCGGCCCGGTCAGGCCGGCGGCGTATCGGCAGCGGGATCGGGGACGAGATCGTCGACCAGAGCGCTCACGTCGGGCAGCGACTCGAGCCGCGCCACCGCCGCGATGATCCGCTCCGCCGCCTCCGCGCGAACCGGCCGCGCCGCGGCCTCGCAGTTGCGGCGGAACTTGTCGAGCTGGGCGGCCCGCGTCATCGGCCGCGCGGGATGGCCGTACATCACATCGACGCGCTCGGACTCGCTGCGCCCGTCGCGAAGCGCGATCTCCACCGTGACGGGAACGAGGGCGTTCGGGTCCGGATTGCCGTCCACGACCACGTCCACGCGGCGTGCGAGGTCGAGGGTGTCGGGAGCCCGCATCGCGTCCGGGCGGAAGTCTTCCGGCCCCACCCGGCCGCGCAGGAGCGCGCACGCCGCGACGTACCGGCAGCACAGCCGCGCGTAGTTGACGTCCATCTCGTCCGTCACCGTCCGGCCGACGAGGTGGTGCACGAGCGGCGGAACCCGGGCGGTGACCTGCTCGATCGCGCCGGCGCCGCCGGTCCGGTCGAGACCGAGACGCTCGCGGAACCCGAGGCAGGCGTCGACCACCGCGTGGGTGGCGCGGCCGGAGGGAAAGGGCTTGTGGGAGACCTCGGTCACCCGCCAGGTCTCGCCGAGCCGTTCGAGCACCGCGCCGAGAGCGTGCTCGCCCTCGAACAGGGGAAAGTAGCCGAAGGGGCCCTCGAGGACCGCCTGCGGCGCGGCCAGGCCGCGCGCCGCCATGTCGCAGGCGACGATCGCGTTGCGCGCGCTGAAGCCGATCTGCATGCCGAGCAAGAGCGAGCCTTCGGTGTGGGCCTGCATGGTCCCGGAGAGCTGGCCGAGGACGGCTCCGAAGGCGTTGACGAGGGTCGCGGCGTCGAACCCGGCGAGGCGACCGACGGCCGCGACCGCTCCGAACGCCCCCGCCGTGGCGGGGCGGAAGAACCGGAGCGGACTCCTCGACGCCACCCCGAGATGACAGGCGACGTCGACCCCGAGGGCGAGGCTGGTGAGGAAGTCGCGCCCCGGTACCTGGCCCTCGCGCTCGGCCCACGCGAGCGCCGCGGCGACGGGAACGGTGAAGGTGTGAACGACCGCGCCCTCGTGCACGCAGTCAAACTCTGCGTTGTGGATCTGGTAGCCGTTGCAGACCGCGGCCCCGGCCGCGGAGAGCCGGGCGCCGTGCGACCACACCCGCGCCTGGCCGCCGGGGCACGAAAGGCGCTGGGTCTCGATGAGGCGCTGCGTCCACGGCCCGGAGCTTCCCGCCACCCCCACGCCGAGGGTATCGAGGAGGAAGGTGCGGGTGGCCACCGCCGCGGACTCGGGCAGGTCGTCATAGTCGGTGCCAACGACGTGCTCGGCGAACCGCCAGATCGCGTCCCGCTCGCTCATGACGGACGGCGCCACATCCCGGAGACCGTCATTCGCGGGGGCGCCGGTCGCGCTCCAGGATCTCGAGGATCCGGCCGTGGTCCGCGAGAAGCTTGCCTTGGCTGACGAGAAGCTTGCCGTGGCTGGCGAGAAGCTGGCCTTGGTTGGCGAGAAGCTGGCCGTGGTTGGCGAGAAGCTGGCCGTGGTCGGCGAGGATCTCGAGGATCCGGGTCTGGTTGATCTGAACTTGCTCCAGCCCGGTTTCGTTCCTCGCTACGCGCTCGCGAACATCCGCAACCTGACTGCGAACCTCACCGACCTCGGCACGAACCTCTCCGATCTCGGTGCGAAGCCCCCCGACCTCGACCCGAAGCCCTCCGACCTCGGTCCGAAGCCCTCCGACCTCGGCCCGAAGCCCTCCGACCTCGGCCCGAAGCCCCCCGAAATCAGTGCGAAGATCCCCGACGTCATCGCGAATGTCCAGGACCTGCAATTGCATGTTCTGCATCAACAAGAACAACGGCTCAACATTGTTCGAGACGGTCCACTGCATGCCGGCCATCAATACGCCGGTGGTGGCGAACACCACCGAGACGATCGTCGCCACTTCGCGGAGGGGAAACCGGGAAGCGACCGCCCGGCCGTATGCGGCTGCGTCCTGGGAACCTGCTGCCATCCCTGCTCTCCATCCTGTCCGAGCCCGTGCCCGCGGGCCGTCATCGCCGCAATGCGTACCGCCGGGCTGCCAGAGACGCCGGAATCATACCGCACGCGACGCCCGAATACCGCTTGGGTCGCCCCCTTGCGCCGGATTCCCACGCACGCCGCGCCGAATCCCTGCGGCGGCGGAGCCGATCCCCTACGACGGCGGAGCCGGACCGCCCGCGGGGCGCGGGTGCGCGCTCGACCAGGCGTCCGCGATCGCCGCCCGGGTCGTGAACCAGACGCCGTCGCGGCTCCTCACATGTTCGAGGAACCGATCGAGGTACCCGATGCGCCCCGGCCGCCCGATGATCCGCAGGTGCAGCCCGAGCGACATCATGCGCGGCGCGTCCCGCCCCTCGCGCCACAGCCACTCGAACGTGTCCATCGCGTACTCGAGCCAGTCGCGCGGGGTGAAGCCGGGCTCGGTCCACATCTTCATGTCGTTGGAATCGAGGGCATACGGGAGGACGAGGATTGGATGGCGGTCGTCCCAGAACGGGACGTCGTCCGAGTAGTCGTCCATGTGGTAGGTGAAGCCCTCCTCCGCGAGCAGGCGCCGGGTGTGGTCGGTCAGCAGGTAGCGGGACAGCCACCCCCGGGGGCGAGCGCCGGTGGTGCGCTCGATCGACTCCGCCGCCCGCCGGATGAAGGCCCGCTCCTCGGCCTCGTCGAAGCGGTGCTGATGCACCCACCGCCACCCGTGGCTGCAGACCTCGTGCGGCCCCGCAACGATCCGCCGCGCGAGATCCGGCGCGTTCTCGAGGCTCATGGCCGCCGCGGTGAACGTGGCCGGCACGCCATGGCGATCGAGGAGATCCATCACCCGCGGCGCCCCCGCCTTGATCCCGTAGAGATAGTTGCTCTCGTTGCCGTGGTTGCGAACGGGCCGGCGCAGCGCGACGCCGAGCTCGTCCACCGGCTCTGGGACCTTGTCCCCCCGGGCCACGCTCATCTCCGAGCCCTCCTCGACGTTGACCACGATCGAGAGCGCGAGCCGGGTGTCTCCGTTCGGCCAGGATGCAGACATGCTGGCTCCTTTCGGAAGGCTCGGGGGACCGTCGCGATCCCGCCGCTCGCGCACGGTACCGCACCGCGACGACCGCCCCTCGAACCGATACGCTAACACGCCACCCGTCCCCGCAAACCCGAGACCGAGCCATGCCACGCAATCATCCGACCTGCGAAGTGCCGCCGCCCGCCGCACACCTGCACCACGTCCACGTCTTCGCGGCCGACATCGAGGCCACCGTCGCGTGGTGGCGCGAAAAGCTCGGCGGCGAAGTCGTCTTCGACGGCGACTTCGGCGGCGCCCGCAACGTGTTCATGCAGGTCGGGGCCGGCCGGCTCAACATCTACGACCAGCCGCCGCGCGGAACGCCCGGCGGAGCCTGGCATCACGTGGGCATCCAGACCGACGATCTGCCCACCCTGCACCGGCGTCTCGCGGAGCAGGGGGTGCCGTTTCGCTCGGGCATCCGCGAGTTCGGCTCGTGGCGCTACGTCATGTGCGCGGCCCCGGACGGGGTGCTGCTGGAGCTCTTCCAGATCGACCCGGGGAAGATGCCCCCGGCTCTCGCCCGGTACTTCGCCCTCGAGGGCTGACCCCGCGAGCGCCGGGCTGCGGCAAGGAGGCGGCCACGCGCCGCCGGCGGCGGTCCCTCGGCCGGAGCCGGGCCATGAAGGCCCCGCGGCGGCCGCGAAATCCGGGCCGCAAGAGGCCGGGGCCGCCATCTCCACTCCGCGCCCGGGACGCCCGAGGACGCCGGCCGCGTTCAGCCGGCGGCGCCGTCCCCCCGGAAGGGAGAGTGGGTCGCGACCACCTCCATCGACTCGGCCACGAGGTGGCGCTCTCGAACGAGGTAGCGCGCGACCGCGTCCCGCAGGCCCTCGTGCGCGATCCAGTGCGCGCTGTGGGTGCGCCGCGGCAGGTAGCCGCGGGCGATCTTGTGCGGACCCTGGGCGCCCGCCTCGACGTAGCGAAGACCGTGCGCGATCGCGAAGTCGATGGCCTGGTAGTAGCACGCCTCGAAATGCAGCATGGGGTGATCCTCGATGCAGCCCCAGTTGCGCCCGTACAGGGTATCCCCGCCGATGAAATTGAGGGCGCCGGCGATGTAGCGCCCGGCGCGCCGGCACATCACGAGCAGGGTCCGGTCCGCCAGGGTCTCCCCGATCAGCCCGAAGAAGCGGCGGTTGAGGTAGGGCCGTCCCCACTTCCGGCCGCCGGTATCGAGGTAGAACTCGTGGAACGCATCCCAGTGATGCTCGCGGAGATCGGCACCGGTCAGCCAATCGATCTCGATCCCGTTCTCGAGCGCGATGCGGCGCTCGCGCCGCAGGTTCTTCCGCTTCTTGGAGCTGAGCCGGGCGAGGAAGTCGTCGAAGCTCGCATAGTCGTCGTTGCGCCAGTGGAACTGCTGGTCCGTGCGGCGCAGGAACCCGAGCCCGGCGAGCCGCTCCCACTGGTCCGTCTCGAGAAAGTTGAAGTGCAGGGAGGAGACCTCGAGCTGGCGGGCGATCTCCACGCATCCCGCGACGAGATGGGTCTCGACCTCGTGCTCCCCCCGTTCGGCATCGGCCCGCACCAGCATCCGCCGGCCGGTCGCCGGCGTGAAGGGAACCGCCCCGAGGAGCTTCGGGTAGTAGCGCCCACCCGCATGCTCGAACGCTTCCGCCCATCCGTGATCGAAGACGTACTCGCCCTGCGAATGCCCCTTGACGTAGAGGGGAACCACCCCGACGACCCGCCCGCCCGGATCCTCGAGGGCCGCGTGGTACGGCAGCCATCCGGTCTTCGGATGGACCGAGCCGCTCGCCTCCAGGGCATGCAGGAAGGCGTGGCCGATGAAGGGATTGCAGGGAACGCCGGGCGGGTACGCGCACGCGTCCCAGTCCGCGGCCGCGATCTCCGCGATGTCGTTCGCGGTGCGGAGCGTGTAGCGCGCTTCAGCCGGCATTTCTCATCGGGGACCGCCGCCGCCCACGCGCCGCGCGATGCGAAGCTGCGAAGCGCAACGCCGTGACGAGCACGTAGCGGTTGGCCTTCGCGGCCGCCTCGATGACCGCGCGCGAAGTGGGGCTCCCCACTTCCTCCTCCGGCACGAACAGGAAGGTGACGGGGAGCGGGGTCTCGCGTCCGGTCCGCACGAGGTGACGGAACGCGTACCACGCAAGATGCGCCCCGCCCTTCATGTCGTAGATGCCGGGGCCGTAGACCCGATCGCCTTCCCGGCGCACGCACAGGAGCCCGTCGATGGTGCCGATCGGGTGGACGGTATCGAGGTGGCTCAGCACGAGGATGCCGGGCCCCTCGCCGCCCCATTCGCTGCGCACGGCGAGAATGTCGCCGAAGCCGTCGCGGCCCGGGGTGCGCTCGATGCGGGAGGTGAGCGGCCGCATGGTCGTTTCGACATGATCCGCCATCCGGTTGACCGCCTCGCCGTCGTGCGAGGGCGACTCGATCCGGACCCATTCCAGGATCCCTTCGAGGATCTCGTTCGCATCGATGCGGGGTTCGTTGCGGCCGGGGGCGGCGGGCGAGCGGGTGCGGTCCGGGCGTAGCATTCCATGGTTTCCGTTGCGAGGCGCGATGGCGCGCCAGTCTATCAATTCACCGGCCGGCACTTCGGGGCGGTCTCCGTGCCCGAAGGCCCGGAAAGCCGGGCGGCCGTGCGGACGATCAGGCGGCGGCGCGCCGGAGCGCGGCCTTGAAGTCGATCCGGGCCACCTCGGCACGCAAGGCACCGTAACGGCGAGGCCGGTACTCCGGCCCCTGCGACTCGCGCAGATCGAAGCCGAACGCCCGCTTGCTCACCACGATGATCGGGGGAGCCTGGATGCGCTTGAAGTAGTTCACCCGAAGCTGGCGGTCGATCCATTCGAGGTCCTCGATCCACTCCTCCGCGCTCGCGAAGTCGTCGAGGGACCGGATCGAGCCGTTCCATCCGATCCGTTCGAAGAATATGCCGTCAAGCATCCATTCAAAAAAATCAACAAGATGTTGCCGATATTCGATCATCTGTCTCAGTACCGCATCGTGGTATCCGTAGCGAATGGGATCGCCCAGCCCCTTCGTCACGTCCTGCGCGCCGGAGAGCTCCGCGCTGGGCACGGTCGTGCCGTCGTAGAGGTTCGCGGGGATTACCTCCCGCTCGAACACGGTCTCGTTGAGGTGGTGGGCGAGCGCGAACACGTCGGTCTTGTAGAGGTCCGCGATGGGTGCGATGGCACCGTTCACATCGCCGTACAGGGTGGCGTAGCCGAGCGCGGTCTCCGTCTTGTTGCCGTTGTTGGTGAACACCGCCCCGAACTTGGCCGCGAGCCCGGCGAGAACGTCCGCGCCGCGGATGCGCGCCTGCACGTTCTCGTCCACCAGGGTCGTGTAGGCCCCCTCGCCGGCCGCGAAGCGGGCGCCGCGGACGGTCCTCGCCACGCGCTCGTACAGCTCCTCGATCGGGCATACGAGGTAGTCCACCCCGAGGCACACGCAGAGATCGCGCGCGTTGTTGCGAGTGACTTCGGAGTTGAAGCGGGTCGGCATGTTCACCGCGAGCACCCGCTCCGGGCCGAGGGCGTGCGCGATGAGGGCGGTCACGAGGCTCGAGTCGACCCCCCCGCTCGCCCCGACCAGGAACCGCGCGGCGCCGCCGCGTACGTGGTCGAGGTGGCGAAGGCCGGTGGTGAGCGCATTCAGGATCGCGTCCAGCTCGCCGGCCCGCCCTTGCCCCTCCCCGGGCGCTGCGCCCAAGGCGGCCCGCGCTTCTCCGGTGCGCCCTCGCGCCGACGCCGGGGTCGGGGTGCTCGCCACCCGCAGCTCTCCTTCGCGCCACGCGGGCAGCCTTCCGACCACGCGCCCGTCCGCCGCATACGCGGTCGTGTCGCCGTCGAAGACCAGGACGTTCTTGCCGTTGTTCTGCGCGCCCACCTGGTTCACGTAGAAGAACGGGATCGGGGATCGGGCCAGGACCTCGCGCACCGTACGATGGCGCTTCTCGTTCTTCTCCCAGGTCCACGGCGACGCGGAGAGATTGAACACCGCCTCCGCGCCGTTTCGCCGCCACATCGCCACCGTATCGAGCACGCCGTCCTCGGCGGCATAGTCCTGGCACCAGACGTCCTCGCAGACCTGCACCCCGAAACGGAACGTGCCGCCGTCGCGGCGCGGTACCTCGTAGGGCACCATCCAGTCGGCGATGGGGCGGCCGTGCTCCACCGCGAGCTTGCGCACGGAGTGGAAGTGCCGGTCGTCGTCGAAGAACCGGTAGTTCGGGTGCAGCGTCTTCGGGTGGACCCCGTTCGGAAGCTCCGCGGGCAGCCCGGAGCGCCGCACGTAGGCGCCGTCGTGGCAGACGAAGACCGCGTTGTACTTGCGAAGCCGCCCGTCCTCGCCCGGACGGCCGGGATCGACCGCGACGTTGCCGAAGAGCACCGTGAGCCCCTTGCTCGCGTCGCGCACCGCCTCGCTCCAGCTCGCGAAATCGTTGGCGAGGGCGTCGATCTCCCATGCATCCCCGATGAGATAGCCGGGAATGCACATCTCCGAGAACACCACGACTTCGGCGTCCCGGTGGCGCTCGATGCGCTCCAGCATGCGTTCCACGTTCCGGTCGGGGCGCCCGGGGGCGACCTCCATCTGGACGAGGACGACCCGCGGCAGGGAATCAGGTTTCATCGGCCGGATCCGCGGCGCTTCCCCCGCCCATCGAGGCCGCGAGGTCGTAGCGGGCGAGCAGGTCGTCGACAAGACCGGTCGACGCGCGCCAGTCGTAGGTCCGGTACGAATGGCCGCGGGTCACGAACTGGGCGCCGGCGTAGAACATCTCGTACTGGGTGTGGCGGCCCGCGAACTCGGAGCCGAGCGCATCCCAGGCGAGCCGCATGAACTTGACGCGCCCTTCCGAGTCGGTCGCCGGCGACTTCTGGGTGCGACCGATGTAGTCGGCAAGCTCGGGGTTCGAGAAGTCCCGGGCCGAGGACGGCAGCATGATGACCCCTCCTCCGGCCAGCTCGCGGATCGAGGTGATGAACCGGGGATAGAGGTCCTGGGTCAGGACCTGGGCGGTGTACATCAGGTGCCGGTCGGGGACGAAGTAGCCGTGATACTCCGCGCCGCCCGCCTCCATCCCGTAGACGAGTCCCCGCACCATCGCCGCCTGGGCCGCGAGGTTCCCGAGCTGCTCGCGGACTTGCGGGATGTTCACGGTGCCGTTGGTCTCCGCCACCTTGTGGGCGACCCCGACCAGGAACTGCATCTTCACCATCAGCCGGATCTGCGCCTGGTAGTTCTGCAGGTAGTGCGCATAGGTGTCGGAGAACTGGGCCCGGCACATGTCGGTATCGCGGTAGATGAAGACCCGCTCCCAGGGCACGTGCGCGTCGTCGAAATAGAGGAGCGCGTCGTTCTCGTCGAAATGCGCCGACAGCGGATAGTCGTACTCGCTGGTGACAGCCGCTTCGTAGGAGCGGCGCGACAGCACCTTGACGCCCTTGTGGCCCATCGGGACCGCGAACGAGATCGCGTACTTCTCCTCGCCCGGCTTGAGCGGCTGGATGTTGGCGACGAGCACCTCGTTGGCCATGATCGATCCCGTGCCCAGCATCTTCGCGCCGCGCACCGTGATTCCGGACGGGTCCTCGTCCACCACCCCGCAGGCGAGGTACTCCTCGGCCTGATCGCCGGTGTCCTTCGATCGGTCGGCCTGCGGGTTGATGATCACGTAGGTCATGTAGACGTCGTTGTCGCGCGCCCACGCGTAGTAGTCGAGCAGCGCCCTCGCGCGCGCCTCGCCGTGCGCGCGAAACAGGTGCACGCCCATCACCTGCCCGGCCATGCACGACGCGATGTGATCCGGAGACCGCCCGAGCCAGCCGCCGGACAGGGCCGCCCAGGCCGCGATCGCTTCCCTGCGTTCGACGAGGTCCCGGTAGGTGGACGGCAACTGCCAGCAACGGTTGACGCGCCGGCCGCTCGTCGGCGACTCGAAGGTCATGAGGTCGCGGTTTTCCGGCGCCGCCTGGAAGTCGTAGAGCGCACAGGCGGTGGCCACCGCGTTGCGATAGGCGCGGTGAGTGGTGACGTCGCCGACACGGGCGCCGTCGAGGAAGACCTCACGGCCGTCCTTGAGGCTCGCCAGGTGATCGATGCCGTTCTTCGGCACCTCACCTCCCTCCGAGCGCAAGGCTCTTCGAGCGAACACTGCCGTTCGCCGGCACTTCACCGTCTCCCGAACACGAGGTCTTTCACACGAACGCTGCCGTTCCTCGGCGTGCCGCCGCGCCCCATCGAGACGTGGTCCGAGCGATCGTCGCCAATCTCGGGCGCTCCCCCCTTCTCGTCGACGGGTCGTTCGGGTGATCGCCGCCGTTCTCGGGCATCTGCCGCTCCATGTCTCGATGGGATCCGGGGGGTGCCGGGAGGGCTATTTCATGCGCGGAGCCGGGCGGTCCTGAAGTCATGTGGCGGAGAGGGTGGGATTCGAACCCACGTGGGCCGTTATGACCCCAACCGATTTCGAGTCGGTGCCGTTGTGACCGCTTCGGTACCTCTCCGGACGCGGTGCGAAGGATACGCCGGAACCCACGACCGGACAATCTCGGCCCCGCGTGCTCGCGGTCCGGAACGACGGACAGGGAGAACCTCCGAGCTGCCGTCAGTGGCTCAGGATCTGGCTCAGGAACAGCTTCGTTCGCTCGTGCCGGGGGTGGTTGAAGAACGCGTCCGGCTTGTCCTGCTCGATGATCTCGCCCTCGTCCATGAAGATGACGCGGTGCGCAACCGCCGTCGCGAACCCCATCTCGTGGGTCACGACGAGCATCGTCATCCCGCTCTCGGCGAGCTCGACCATGACGTCCAGCACTTCCTTGATCATCTCCGGATCGAGCGCGGAGGTGGGCTCGTCGAAGAGCATGATGCGCGGGTTCATGCAGAGCGAGCGCGCGATCGCGACCCGTTGCTGCTGGCCGCCGGAAAGCTGGCCCGGGTACTTCTCCGCCTGTTCGGGGATCCGCACCCGTTCGAGATAGCCCATCGCAACCTCCTGCGCCTCCGCCTTCGGCATCTTGCGGACCCAGATCGGGGCGAGGGTACAGTTGTCGAGCACCGTGAGGTGAGGGAAGAGATTGAAGCTCTGAAACACCATGCCGACTTCGGAGCGGATGATCTCGATGTTCTTCAGATCGCTGGTGAGCTCCGTGCCTTCGACCACGATCGAACCCTCCTGGTGCTCCTCCAACCGGTTGATGCAGCGGATCAGGGTCGACTTTCCCGAGCCGGAGGGTCCGCAGATCACGATACGCTCCCCCCGCTTGATGTCGAGGTTGATGTCCTTGAGCACGTGGAACTGGCCGAACCACTTGTGCATGCCCGAAATGGCGATGATCGTTTCCGAGGCATCCATGGTCGACTCCCCTACGGCGTGCCGGTGGTATCGCTTACGGTTGCCATGAACAAGGTTCCCGTGATGACTGACTTGCGTGTGTGAATACCGGTTCTGCCACCCCCCCGTGCGGGCGGCGGCGCGCCGGACGAGCCGCAGTTGCGCGCCCGGGGCCGCGCGACGAACGGGGCCGCGCGACCGGCAGGGATTCCTTCTTCGATCGGAACCCGCATCATTCCTTCGCGTGGCTCGTGTCGAGCTTGCGTTCGAGGTAGAGCGAGTAGCGCGACATCCCGAAGCAGCACAGGAAGAAGAAGACCGCGATGAAGAGGTACACCTCGCGCGCGAGCCCCGCCCAGTCCGCGTCCGCGAGCGACGAGCGACCGATGCCGAGGGGGTCCAGCATGCCGATGATGAGCACCAGGGTAGTGTCCTTGTAGAGCCCGATGAACGTGTTGACGATGCCCGGGATCGAGATCTTCAGCGCCTGCGGAAGGACGATCAGCCGTTGCGCCTTCCAGTAGGACAGGCCGAGCGAGTCCGCCGCCTCGCCTTGCCCCGTCGGGATGCCCTGAAGGCCCCCCCGCACGACCTCCGCGATATAGGCGGAGGAGAACAGGGTGACCATGATGAGCACCCGCATCAGCAGATCGAAGGAGGTGCCGGGCGGAAGGAAATAGTTGAGCATGGTCGATGCCACGAACAACAGGGTGATCAGCGGAACCCCGCGGATGAACTCGATGAACAGCACGCACAGAGTGCGTAGCGCGGGCATGTCGGACGTTCGCCCGAGCGCGAGGGCAATGCCGATCGGAAGCGAGAACGAGATGCCGGTCACCCCGATGATGAGGGTCAGCATGAAGCCGCCGAACTGATCGGTATCCACGAAGGGAAGACCGAACCCTCCGACCAGCAGCCATCCGGCCAGGAACGGAAACGCGGCCACGTACCAGAACCAGTGCTTTCGCCCCGGCAGCCGGTCGTAGAGCACCGGCAGGATCGCCAGGACCAGGAGAACGAACGACACGTTGACCCGCCAGCGTTCCTCCACGGGATAGAACCCGTAGATGAAGATATTCACCCTTCCCTTGATGAAGGCCCAGCACGCCGCCCCCTCCGGCACCTCCATCTTGCCCCAGCACTCGACGCGGGAATCGGCGACCCAGACCGACTTCACGAACGCCCATTCCACCACCGGTGGAATGATCGAGGCCAGGAACCAGACTCCGATCAGGGTGAGGACGACGTTGAAGGCGGAGGAGAAGAGATTCGTGCGCGCCCACCCTATGATGCCCGTGGTCCGCAGCGGTGGCGGCAGGTCCGGGTGGGTGCCGGGGGCGTAGCCGGATGCAGCGCCGGAGTCCGTCATGGCGATGCGCGGCGCAGTGCCCGAAGCGGATGAAGCCTTCTTCCGTCCGACACCCTACCGCTCCTTGAACCGGATGCTGCGATTGAACCAGTTCATGAACCCCGAGATGATGAGCGAGATGACGAGATAGACCCCCATCACGATGATCATCGTCTCCATCTCCTTGCCGGTCTGCATGAGGGAGATGCCGCCGATGGTGGCGGTGATGTCCATGTAGCCGATCGCGATGGCGAGCGACGAGTTCTTGGTGAGGTTGAGATACTGGCTTACCAGGGGCGGCACGATGATTCGCAATGCCTGGGGCAAAACCACGAGCTGCAGGTTGCGGTTCGGCCGGAGGCCCACGGCATA
Source organism: Gammaproteobacteria bacterium (assembly GCA_965223775.1). Taxonomy (GTDB): domain Bacteria; phylum Pseudomonadota; class Gammaproteobacteria; order HK1; family HK1; genus JAJDXW01. The sequence continues at coordinate 3,458,343 of OZ245021.1, forward strand.
CGAAGCTTCCGTCTGACCGTGGCTGACCGCGAGGATGCCCGCGCGGACGATCTCCGCGATGAAGCTGGAGGTGTAGTAGGTAAGCGCGAGCCACAGGGCCAGGAACTCGGGCTTGAGGGCCATGCCGCCCTGGAAGTTGAAGCCCTTCAGGGCCGGCACGTCCCAGGACATGGGCGCACCCATGACAAGAAACGCGAGCGCGGTGGCGCCGGCGACGATCGCGGTGCAAATCCAGAAAACGGGATGGATCTTCCCCGTCTCCGTCTGCACGCGCTTGGCCCAGCGGCGAAACATGACGGCGGCGACGATCGAGATGACGAGCACCATGGCGACGATGCCGAACCCGTCCTCGAGCACCGGGGACGGCACGTAGAAGCCGCGATTGGAGACGAACATCGTGTCGGCGATGCCGATGGCCTGGCGCGGCGCCGGCAGGGTAGTGACCACGATGCCGTGCACGAGAAGGATGTGCAGCAGCACGGGAACGTTGCGGGTGAACTCGAGAAACACGTACACGATGCGGTTGACGAGCCAGTTCCGGGACAGGCGCAGGATGCCCATCGTCACGCCGAGAAAGGTGGCCGCCACGATCCCGCACACGGCGACGAGCAGGGTATTCAGAATCCCGACCGCCGCCGCGGTGAGATGCGTATCCCGGGAGGTGTATTCGATGAACGGCGAAAAGGTGATGTCGTAGGCGGCGGGCGCGGTCAGGAAGTCGAAGCTGAATTCCTTTCCGATCGCTTCGAGGTTGAGCGCGACGTTACGAAGTACGAGCGCCAGCAGTGCAAAGACGACCGCCACGGTGACGATCTGCACGATGACCGCCCGCGTCTCCTGGTTGCCCCAGAGGCGCGCAACCAGGGAGCGGTTCTCGATGGGGACTGCCGCCATCGACGTGTGTCCGGAAGGGAGGCGCCGGCGCACGCGAGAGGTGCGCCGGCGCCTGTCTCGGTCCCTGTGGACTCGTTTCTAGCCGGAGATCAACGGAACGGCGGGGAGTACTGGAGGCCCCCATCGGTCCACAGGGCATTGAGCCCGCGCGCGAGACCGATCGGCGTGTTCACCCCGATGTTGCGCTCGAAGATCTCCCCGTAGTTGCCGACCGCCTTGATGATGTTGTAGGCCCAGTCGACGCTGAGGCCGAGCTCCGCGCCCTGGTTGCCTTCGACCCCCAGCAGGCGCAGCACCTCGGGATCCTTGGAGCTCCGCATCTCGTCAGCGTTCGCGGAGGTGACCCCCTTCTCCTCGGCCGTGATCGTCGCGTTCAGCACCCAGGTCACGATGTCCGACCACTGGTCGTCGCCGTGGCGGGTGGCGGGGCCCAGCGGCTCCTTGGAGATGATCTCGGGCAGGACCACGTGGTTCTCGGGGTCGGTGAAGGTGGAGCGGGTCGCGGCGAGACCGGACGCGTCCGTGGTGTACACGTCGCACCGTCCGGCGAGATAGTTCTGCCGGGCCTCGTCGTTGGTCTCGATGGTCACAGCCTCGTACTTCATGCCGCTCGAGTGGAAGTAGTCGGCGAGGTTGAGCTCGGTGGTGGTGCCGGTCTGGATGCACACCGAGGCGCCGTCCAGCTCACTCGCACTGGACACCCCCAGCGCCTTGGGCACCATGAACCCCTGCCCGTCGTAGTAGTTGACGCCGTGGAAGCGAAGCTTCACGCCGACGTCGCGCGAGAAGGTGATGGTGGTGTTGCGCCACAGGACGTCGCCTTCGCCGGCATTCAGCTTGGTGAATCGCGTCTTGCCGGTCGAGGTCACCGCCTTGATCGCCTTCGGGTCGCCGAGCACGGCGGCCGCGGTGGCGCGGCAGAAGTCGATGTCGAAGCCGTGCCACTCACCCGCGTCGTCCGGGTAGGCGAAGCCGGCGATGCCGGTGCTGACGACGCAGTTCAGCACCCCGCGGGCCTGCACGTCCTCGAGGGTTCCGGCTCGTGCGCCGCTGGCGAGAGCCAGCATCAGCGCCACCGCCAGCGCGTTGTAGATGGTTGCCTTCATACCGTCTGCACTCCTGTCGTGGTAGGTGAGCGTGGTAGGTGACTCAGGTGGTTCTCCTGCCGGTGCGCAAGCAGCCACCGCGCCACCGCCGGCCGTGCCGGCAAGCGAACGGACGCCGGCTCGAGGCTCGTTTCCGGAACGCGTTCGGAGCGCCGGCAAGGATCCTGCTTATCATGACACACCGCTCCTGAAATCGTGGCCCGTCCCGAGCCCGCGCCCGTCGACACCCCGATTCTGGGCAAGTACGGGCGTCATCGCAACATCCGTCCTGGTGGGGTCAACCAAATTTTCCGGCCGGGACCATTGGAAGTTCCGGCGCGTTGCGGGGCGGCGGGCGGGGAGGATACCCTTGCCGCCCCTGCTCCTTCCCGGCGTTCTCATCCCATGCCCGGCCCTCGTTACCTCGGATTCGATACGCTGAGCCTTCATGCCGGCCAGCCGCCCGACCCCGCCACCGGAGCACGGGCGGCGCCCATCTACCAGAGTGCCTCCTTCGTCTTCCCCGATGCCGACTACGCGGCGGGGCTGTTCAACCTCGAGCGTTCCGGGCACGTCTACTCCCGGCTCTCGAACCCGACGAATGCGATGCTCGAGGAACGGGTCGCCGCCCTCGAGGGCGGGCTCGGCGCGCTCGCGGTGGCGAGCGGACAGGCCGCGCTCCACCTCGCCGTCGCGACCATCGCGGGCGCGGGAGACCACGTCGTCGCTTCCCGGTCCCTCTATGGCGGCAGCCACAACCTGCTCGAGTACACCCTGCCCCGCTTCGGGATCGAGACCACGTTCGTGGACCCGCGCGACGTCGACGCGTTCCGGGCCGCGGTCCGCCCGAACACCCGGCTCCTCTTCGGCGAGACCGTCGGCAACCCGGGTTGCGAGGTCCTGGACATCCCCGCCGTCGCCGCCGCGGCCCACGAGGCGGGCCTCCCGCTCCTCGTCGACAACACGTTCGCCACCCCCTGGCTCTGCCGCCCCATCGAGCTGGGCGCGGATCTCGTCTACCACAGCGCGACCAAGTTCCTGAGCGGCCACGGGGTGGTCATCGGCGGGGTGCTCGTGGACGGCGGCAAGTTCGACTGGGACGCCTCGGGACGGTTCCCGACCCTGTCCGAGCCGCATGACGGGTTCCACGGGCTCACCTACACCGAGGAGTTCGGCCCCGCCGCGTTCATCACCCGGGCGCGGCGCGAAGGGCTGCGCGACTTCGGGGCGTGCATGGCGCCGACCACCGCGTTCTACGTGCTCCAGGGCCTGGAGACCCTCTCCATCCGGATGGACCGCCACGTCGCGAACACCCGCGAAGTGGTCGCCTTTCTCGAAGGGAACGAGGCGGTCGAGTGGGTGAGCTATCCGGAGGTCGAGGGACATCCCGACCGCGCGCTCTCGGCCCGGCTCCTCCCGAGAGGGGCGGGGGCGGTGTTCAGCTTCGGGGTCCGGGGCGGGCGCGCCGCCGGGCAGCGGTTCATCGAGCGGCTCGAGGTCTTCTCCCATCTCGCCAACGTCGGCGACGCCAAGTCCCTCGTCATCCACCCCGCGAGCACCACCCATCACCGGATGGATGCCCGGGCGCTCGCGGCGGCCGGCATCTCCGAGGGGCTCATCCGGCTCTCGGTCGGGATCGAGGACCCGGCCGACCTCACCGCCGACCTCGGGCGCGCGCTGCGCGCTTCGCAGCGCTGACGGGCGGCTCGGCGCGACGCGACGCAGCGCAATGGAGCTTCGCATCGACGGCCGGCGCGCGTTCGCCGCAACCTACGGGCGGGAACCCGAACCGGCGCGGCCCACCATCGTCTTCGTGCACGGAGCGGCCATGGACCGCACCGTGTGGACGCTGTTCGGGCGCTACTTTACCCGCCACGACCACAACGCGATCGCGGTGGACCTGCCCGGACACGGGCGGTCGGAAGGGCCGCCCCTCGAGTCCATCCCCGCGATGGCCGACTGGATCGCGGCCCTCCTCGATGCGGCGGGCATCGACACCGCCCGCCTCGTCGGGCACAGCATGGGCTCCCTTGCCGTCCTCGACACGGCCGCCCGCCATCCGGAGCGTGCAAAGGGCATCGTCCTCGTCGGCACCTCCGCGCCGATGCCGGTGACGGACGCCCTCCTCGATCCGGCGCGGGCGAACGAGCACCTCGCGCTCGACCTCGTCACCGCGTGGGGGCACAGCCCCCGGGCCCACGTCGGCGGCTTCAGCGTCCCCGGGATGTGGATGACCGGCGGCGGGCTGCGGCTCGTCGAGCGGGCGGCGCCCGGAGTGCTGTTCGCGGACCTGAACGCCTGCAACCGCTACGCCGAGGGGATCGAGCGCGCCCGCGAGGTCCGGTGCCCGGTGCTGCTCGTGCTGGGCGAGCGCGACTCGATGACCCCCGCGCGGGCGGCCCGCGATCTCGAAGCCGCCCTGCCCGCCGCACGGCGGACGGTGGTCCGGCACGGGGGCCACCAGCTCATGTCGGAGCGGCCGAACCAGGTGCTTGATGCCCTCGTCGAATTCGCCGGCTGAGCCGCCGGACCGGGCGGACCGGGCGGACCGGGCGGATCGGACGGCGTTCCGGGACGTCCCGCGCAGAGCCGCCGCCGTCACCCCGCCGGCTTCCTGCGCGCTCGGCCCCGGCCGACCTCGCTGAAGTCCGGTCCGTACCTCCCGCTCCCCGTTCGAGGACACCATGGCTCCAGTCTCCCACGAGCGCCCCGGCCTCCGGGACACCCCGGGGTACGTGCCGGGCGAGCAGCCCGCGGGCGGCGTCAAGCTCAACACCAACGAGAACCCGTACCCCCCGCCCCCCGCCGTCGCGGAAGTGCTGGCCCGGTTTCCGATCGATCGCCTGCGCCGCTATCCGCCGGCGGACGCGGCCCCCTTCCGGGCCGCGGCGGCCCGCGTGCACGGTGTCGAGCCCGGCGAGATCATCGCCACCAACGGGGGAGACGAACTGCTGCGGCTCGCTCTTGCGACCTACGTGGAGCCCGGCGAGGCGGTCGCCATCGCACCGCCGACCTACAGCCTGTACAAGGTCCTCATCCGGCTCCACGGCGCCCGCCCGGTCGAGCTGCCCCTCACCGGGGACTGGCGCATCCCCGAAGGCTTTGCGGATGCGCTCAACCGGGCCGGGGCCCGCCTCGCCTTCTTCGTGAACCCCCACGCCCCGTCGGGGCGCCTGTTCGACCGGGAGGAAGTGACCGCCATCGCGGCCGGGTTCGAGGGCGTGCTCCTCGTGGACGAAGCGTACGTCGACTTCGTCGATCCGGCCCATGGATACGACCTCGTGCCGGCGGTGCGCGAGCACTCCAACCTCATCATCCTCCGCACCCTGAGCAAGGGCTACTCGCTCGCGGGACTTCGCTTCGGGTACGGGCTCGGGCCCGCGCCGCTCCTCGAGCCCATGCTGACCAAGACCAAGGACAGCTACAACGTCGATGCGCTCGCCCTGGAAGTGGCCGCGGCCGCCATCGAGAGCCGCGCGTGGGCGGCGGACAACTGGGCGAAGGTGCGGGCCGAGCGCGAGCGGCTGCGCGCGGGCCTGGCGCGGGTCGGGCTCTCCGCCCTCCCGAGCGAGACCAACTTCGTGCTCGCCTGCGTGCCGCCGGACGCAGCCGCCGCCCTGAACGCAAGTTCGGGCGGCACGAGACCAGGGACCCCCGGCGCGGGCGGCAGCCCGAGCCCGGACGCCGGCAGTGCGGAGACCCTCTACCGCGCCCTCCGGTCGCGCGACGTCCACGTGCGCTGGTTCGCCGAGCCGCGGCTTGCCGATCGGCTCCGCATCTCCGTCGGCGCCCCGGAGGAGAACGACCGCCTGCTCGACACCCTTTCCGCCCTCATCTCCCCTTCCGTCGCGGACTGACCGCCGCGCGGTGCGCGGGAGAGCCCGCCGCTCCGCGCGGCCGCAGACCATCGCGCTTCGTTCCCCGCCGAAGCCCCATCGCGCGGCCGCGAGGTCGGTGAGCTTTCCGAGGATCCCGTTCGGCATGAAGATGATGAAGAAGACGAGGAGGGCGCCGAGAAGATTGCCGAGACCACTGAGGACGCAGATCATGAACGTGATCGGCCCGAAGGTGAGGCCGATGATCGATGCGTCCATCATGCTGACGCTGACGTGCGGGAACACGAACGTTCCAATCATCATGATCGCCGAGAAGAGCGCGGACATGATCAAGGGAGACTCGACCTGAAGGAGCGTTGCGCCGGCACGCGGCGGGCCGCACAATTCCCCCATGAAGAACTCGCGCGACGGCCGCACGCCGCCCGGCCCGGACGTCGCCGGCCTGCAGGCGTTCGCCCTCGAGGACGACCGGCTGCCGCCGCCGGCCTTCGTCGGACGACAGGACATCATCGCGGACATCGAGCACGCCGTGGCCCAGTCCGCGGCGGGCGGCACCGCGGTCCGGGGCCGTACGAGGCTGGTCTTTGGCGCCCCGGGGGCGGGCAAGACCGCGCTTCTCTACGAGCTTGCCCGGCACTGGCGCGCGCGGGCGGCAGAGGGCGACGCGGGCGCGCCGGTGCCGGTCGACTGCCAGCCCGGGGAGCTGACCTCGCCGGTCGCGTTTACCGAGGCGGTCCTGTCCGCCGTGGTTCCCGACTCGTCTCTCGACGTGGCGAAGGCGACGACCACCGAGGGTGGGGGCGGGGTTCCGGGCGTTGCCGGGTTGAGCGTCTCCCGCACGACGTCCGTGCCGTCGTTCGTCGACTCGGTGCAGGCCGGGCGCACCCCTTGGGCGGCGATCCGCGAGGCGACGCAGCCCGCGCGCCTCACCCGTCCCGTCGTGCTGCTCGTGGACGAGGCGCAGAACATGCCCGGCGACCCCGGGGGAGACGGTCGGACGCGCCTGCTGACCGAGATCCACGACGGCCGACACGGCCAGCCGATCGTGGCCGTGCTCGGCGGACTCGGCGACTCGAAGCAGGTCATGGCCCGGCGCGGCATCTCCCGCTTCGCACGCGGCGCCGTACACTCCCTGCCGCTGTTGACGGACGACGAGTGCGCCGAGGCGGTGAAGCGCTTCCTCGCCCGCCACCGAATCGCCGGCGGCGGGGAGGCCCTGGCGCGGTGGCGCCGGCGCATCGCCGAGGCGTGCAACGGCTGGCCGCAGCACCTGCACAACTACCTGTGCGGCGCGGCGCGGGCGCTCGCCGACGCCGGCGGCGACCTTGAACACGCCGATCTCGACGCCGCGTTGGCCGCTGGCGACGACTGGCGGCGGCAGTACTACGACGCGCGCCTGGAGGGGGTGAACGCCGACTTCCCGGCGGTCGTCGACGTCGTCGGGCGGATCCCCGAGTCGGGCGCGCCGATGCATCGCATCGCCGAATGGTGCCGCGAGGCGACGGGGACGGCGGCGGCCGGGAGCGACCTGCACGCCCGGATGATCCACGACGGCGTCCTGCAGGAGATGCCCGGCGGCCTGGTCACCTGCCCGATCCCGTCCTTCCGCCGGTACATCCTCGCGCGCGCCTGATTCGATTCCGGAGCGGCCGACGCGACGCTGTCCAGCCAGTCCCTGGAAGGCAGCGGTCAAGCACTGTCAAGCGGACGTACCGCATGGACCATGACGCCCTTCTCCGAGTGGATATCGGAGCCGATATCGAACGCGATGAAGTGGCATCGAAGGTGACGGTGTCGGCGTGAATCGACACCGGCGCAGGGGGTTGAAGCAATCAATTGCTTCCCATCCCATCGAATCACGCGAGCAGCGCGGTCTGCACGTGTTTCCAGCAAGGTTCGTCTCTGGTCATTTCCCGAACATGGCGGGTCCTCAGCCAACGTCGGAACGCAGGAACGTCAATCAGATCCGCGGCGACCCATCGGCGACACTCATCGGGGAGGTGACGCTGAAGCGGGCCAACCGAGAGCTGGAGCCGCTGGCTGGGTCAGGAGCCATGCTCTACGGGTAGGTGTCCGGGACGAAGGTCTGGTCGGTGATGGGCGGGCGGGCGTACGCCCCGGCTTCGGTCCGGCGCGGGAGATCGATCGGCTCCGGGGTGAGGTCCTCGTAGGGGATGAGGCCGAGCAGGTGGCGGATGCAGTTCAGCCGCGCGTGCTTCTTCGCGTCCGCGTCGACGACATACCACGGCGCCTGCTTGATGTCGGTGTGGGCGAACATCTCGTCTTTCGCCCGGGAGTACTCGACCCAGCGCCGCCGGGACTCCAGATCCATCGGACTCAGCTTCCAGCGCTTGTGCGGCTGCTCGATGCGGCTCTGGAACCGGCGTTCCTGCTCCTCGTCCGAGACCGAGAACCAGTACTTGACGAGCTGGATGCCGGAGCGAACGAGCATCCGCTCGAACTCCGGGCACGTGCGCAGGAACTCGCGGTGCTCCTCGTCGGTGCAGAAGCCCATCACCCGCTCGACGCCGGCCCGGTTGTACCAGCTCCGGTCAAAGAGGACCATCTCCCCGGCGGCGGGGAGGTGCGCCACGTAGCGCTGGAAGTACCACTGGGTCTGCTCGCGCTCGGTCGGCGCGGGCAGCGCGACGACCCGGCAGATGCGAGGGCTCAGGTGCTGGGCGATCCGCTTGATGACCCCGCCCTTGCCGGCCGCATCGCGGCCCTCGAAGACGACCACCACCTTGAGTCCCCGGTGCTTGATCCACTCGAGCATCTTCACGAGCTCGATCTGGAGCCTGATCAGCTCCTTCTCGTACACCCCGCCGGAGATCCTTCGCGGTCCGCCCACCGCTTCGTGCACGGCCTTCCCGGCGCCGTCCTTCGACCGATTCAACTTCCCGGACTTGCCCACGGCCACCTCCTCGAACCCGCGCAGCGCAGGACCCCGGCCCGCCGCGCCTCCCGGCCGGCATCTGCCGGACGCCGGCTGCTCGTTCCACGCCTCCATCGGATTCCGAGAGTAACAGCCCCCCGGTCCCCGAAGCACATCCCCGGAAGCCGCCGCCTCGGACTCGCACGAAAGCCGGCCTGGTCGATGACGGCCCTGTCTTCCGGTACTTCCGGTCTTCGCCGACCAGCCGGGCTCTGGCGCGCGGGGCGTGCAATCGGCATCATGCGCGGCGCATCGAGCCGATTGGAGCCGTCCCGGACATGATCGTCGAACGAGGCCATGTGGTCCGTCTTCACTACGAGCTGAGCGACCCGGCGGGAACCCGGATCGCATCCACCCGTGAACGCGAGCCGGACACGATCCTGTACGGGCACGGAGGCGCGCTGCCGGGCATCGAACGGGCGCTGGCCGGGCGGCCGGCCGGCGATCGGTTCCAGATCGTGCTGCAGCCCGAGGAGGCGTTCGGGCTTCGCCTCCAGGGGTCGGCGCGGCGTGTATCGAAGAAGCACATCGTCGGCCCGAAGCGCCTTTCCCCGGGCATGCCGGTAGTTATCAGGACGCGTGAGGGCCCGCGCCCGGCGAAAGTCCTCAAGGTCGGCTCGAGCGTGGTCGACCTCGACGTGAATCATCCGCTGGCCGGCATCACGGTGCACGCCGACGTGGAGATCGTCGAAATTCGGGCTGCCGACCGCGACGAGATTGCCCACGGACACGTGCACCCACGGGGCGGACCCGAACACTGAGCCGAAAGCAGGAATCCGCGCCCGCCCGCGACGCGTGACGAGGTCGCTTCGCATCGGACCGCGGGGCGAACCCCTCGTCATCCTCGTGGATGGCGAGCCGGTGCCTTGCTTCTCCGGCGAGACGGTGGCCGCCGCGCTCCTCGCGCACGGCCGGCGGCAGCTCCGGAGAAGCCCCGGCGAGGGCACGCCGCGCGGTGCGTTCTGCCTGATGGGCGCCGGCCAGGAATGCGCGGTCCGGATCGGCGGGCGCCTGGAGCCGGCCTGCCTGGTCGAGGTCCGCGATGGCCTGGCCGTGGAATGCCGAGGCGCCGCGGACCCTCGTGCCGGCCGTCGCGGCCGGGATCGTCAAGGCGGGGGGCACGGTCGCAGCCGCCGGAGCGAGGCGCCCGCGGGGACCGCCACCGCTTCGGTCTCGGACCGGTTAGACTCCCGCGCCCTCGCCCCCTGCCCGGAGCCTCGCGCCTCGCCCGCCGCACCCCATGGAAATCCGCAACGTCGCCATCATCGCTCACGTCGACCACGGCAAGACCACGCTCGTGGACCGACTGCTGCAGCACACCGCGTCCGATTCGCGCACGGAGGTCGCCGACCGGGCGCTCGACAGCAATGAGCTGGAGCGCGAACGCGGCATCACCATCCTGTCGAAGACGACCGCGGTCGAGCATGCGGGCTGCCGCATCAACATCGTGGACACCCCGGGGCATGCCGACTTCGGCGGTGAGGTCGAGCGAATCCTGTCCATGGTCGACTCGGTGCTGCTCGTGGTCGATGCGGTAGAGGGCCCGATGCCACAGACGCGCTTCGTGACCAGCAAGGCATTTGCCGCGGGCCTGAACCCGATTCTCGTCGTCAACAAGATCGATCGCCCGAGCGCCCGTCCGCACCAGGTGGTCGACGAAGTGTTCGAGCTGTTCGACCGCCTCGGCGCGACCGAGGAGCAGCTCGATTTCCCGATCGTGTTCGTGTCCGCGGCGCTGGGCATCGCCGGCCCGGACCCCGAGCACCCGGCGCCCGACATGGCCCCGTTGCTGGATCTCATCGTCGATCGCGTCCCGCCGCCGGCCACGGACACCGGCGATTCGTTCCAGATGCAGATCAGCACGCTCGACTATTCAAGCTACGTGGGCGTCATCGGCATCGGCCGGGTCCAGCGCGGATCGCTGCGCCCCCGTTCCCCGGTAGCCGTCGTGAACGCGGCGGGTGAAGTGCGCAAGGGGCGCGTCGTGTCGGTGCTCGCGAGCCGCGGCCTCGAACGCGTCGAGCTGCCCGAGGCGCGCGCCGGCGACATCGTGTGCATTACCGGGATCGACGGGATAGGCATATCCGATACCGTCTGCGATGTCGACGCGGTGCAGGCGATGCCGCCGCTCACCGTCGACGAACCTACCCTGACGATGACGTTCTGCGTCAACACGGCCCCGTTCGCGGGCCGCGACAGCCGATTCCTGACCAGCCGGCAGCTCAGGACACGGCTGTTTCGCGAAGCGGCCCACAACGTGGCCCTCCGGGTGGCGGAAACCGCCGATCCGGAGCGCTTCCAGGTCTCGGGTCGCGGGGAGCTCCACCTGTCCGTATTGATCGAGACCATGCGCCGGGAGGGCTACGAGTTCGCGGTGTCGCGGCCCTCGGTGGTTACGCGCGAGGTGAGCGGCGAGCGGCACGAGCCCTTCGAGTCGGTGGTGTTCGATATCGAGGGCGTGCATCAGGGCCGAATGATGGAGGTGATCGGCGAACGCAAGGGGACCTTTCACGATATCGAGAACGACGGCGCAGGGCGGGTACGAATCACCTGTGACGTGGCGACCCGCGCCCTGATGGGCTTTCGAACGGAGTTCACGTCTCTCACGTCGGGCTCGGGCATCATGACGTTCTCGTCGGCGGGCCATGGCCGCGAGGTGCAAGGACTCGTCACGGGCCGAAAATCGGGGGTCCTCATCTCCAACTCCACCGGCCGGGCCGTTGCCTATGCGCTGTTCAACCTGCAGAGCCGGGGCCGCCTGATGGTGCGGCCCGGCACGGAGGTGTACGAAGGGATGGTGGTCGGCATCCACAGCCGGTCCAACGATCTCACGGTCAATCCGATCAAGGAAAAGAAGCTCACCAACATCCGCGCCGCCGGGAGTGACGAGAACATCGCGCTTACACCGCCGGTGGAGCTTTCGCTCGAACAGGCGCTGTCGTTCGTCAACGACGACGAGCTCGTCGAGATCACCCCCCGGTCGATTCGCATCCGGAAAAAGCGGCTGCGCGAGATCGAGCGCCGGCGGGCTGGATAGCCCCCTCACGGCAAGGCGCGGCCGAGCCGCGGGTCGATTCCCTGGCACGCCGCTTCGAACGCGCCGCCTCGTGTGTACCTGGGCGGGGCTCGAGGCGGAGACACGGGACGCGCTCCCCGCCTCCGGAGCGCGCTCGAGGCGGCCCTCGCGGCCTCCCCCGTTCCCTCCTGACCTCTTCCAAGAACATACGATAAACTATTGATGTTCACAATCATTACTTTGCAGCATCAACCTGCACGGCTGCGAAGACCGTATGAGCCGAAGGCGTAGCCCGCCGGCTCGCCCGCCGCCCGAAAGGCTCCGGTCAGGCCCCGGCCGCCGCGCGCGCCGCGGTGAGCTGCGCGGTGGTGTCGGCAAGGCGCTGGGCGAGCTCGCGCATGATCTCGATGGCGACGTCCGGGAACTCCGCCGCCATCCCGAGAAACGTCTCCTTGGTGACGACCAGGGTCGAGAGCTCGGTCCGCGCGCGCACCGTCGCGGTGCGCGGGACGTCGATCAGGATTGCAATCTCGCCCACGAACTCGTGGCGGCCCGCCCGCGCGACGATGATCTCCCCCTCGGCGGCATCCACGAGGATGTCCGCCTCTCCGTCGAGGAGAATGTAGGCCGCATCTCCCGTATCTCCCTGGTGGAAGAGCTCCGATCCGGCCGGAAAGACGAGCCGTTCGCTCGTGAATGCGAGCAGCTTGAGCTTCGCCGGATCGATCCGGGCGAAGAGCGGCACCCGCCGCAGGACTTCAACCTCTTCGTTCAGGCTCATGCTCCCCTCCCCCGTTGCGCGCGTGCCTCGGCCATCGCGCTCTTCACCCCCTCGCCGCCGGAGCCCCCCCGTGCATCCACGGCCCGGTCCACGCGTCAGCCGGCCCCGAGAAGCTCGCGCAGCGCGCTTCCGTCACGGTCGAGCTCCTCGAAGGTTCCGGACTCCGCCACCCGGCCCGATTGCATGACGACCACCTGGTCGAACCGGCGGGCGAAGTCCGCCCGGTGGAGCGACCAGACGATCCCCCGGCCGGCGAGCTCCCGGAACAGGTTCTCGGCTATTCGTCCGTGGGTCGCGCCGTCGAGCCCCGCCGTCGCATCGGACAGCACCAGCACGTCGGGCCGTTTCAGGACTGCGCGCGCAAGCCCCACCTTCTGGCGCTGGACGGCCCCGAGGCGCCCTCCGCCGATCCCGACGTGGTACTGGAGGCCCGCCTCGATCACCGCGGATCGAAGATCGAGATCGTCGATCACCTCGGTCACGAGCGCCTTGACGCGCTCCGCCGCCCGCGCCTGCCCGTAGGCGACCTTGCCGAAGAGGATGTTGTCCTGGATGGAGGCGGCCGCGTTGTAGCGGTCCGCGTCGAAGAACTGGATCCGGTCCCGGAGCGATTCGGGCAGGCTCGCCGCGAAGCGTCGGCGGGCGGCGAGAAGCCGCACCCGCAGGTCGTCGTCGACCACCCCGAGCCGATGGCGCGCCGGCTGCAGCAGGAACGGCAGCGACAGCAGCCGGCGGCGATCTTCCGGTCCGAGCCCGGCGAGACGGTCCTGGGCGGCCCGATCGAGCACCACCTGGAGCTCCGGGAGCTCGTCCGCGTCGATGAAGCTGAACCGCTCGAACGCCGAGTGGCCGGGCGGCAGCCCGGAGAAGAGCTCGAGCATGGTGGCCGCCACCGTACGCCCGGCTTCGAGCATCCGCTCGACGAGCCCCTCCGCTTCCAGCACCTCCATGACCCACGGGTTCTCGGCGAGCCGCTCCATGTCGAAGCCGTCGCCCACCGGCGTTGCGAACAGGAGGTTCTCGCCTACAGTGGCGTTGTCGTTGTAGCGCTCGGCGTCGAAGCTCTCGACGAGAGCGGCGATGGCGGGGTCCGAGAGCCGCTCGCGGAACGCCGCCCGCGCGCGGAGCAGCCGTTCGCGGAGGTCGCCCCCGGCATCCACCGTGCCGCGCAGGCCGAGCTCGAAGACGTCACCGTCGAGCTCGACCGCCTCCAGTACCTCGAGCAGCCTCGGCAGGGCATCGCCGCCCAGGGCCTCGTGGTCGATCCAGTCCCCGTTCACGTCGTCGGTCGAGTTTCCGGCGACCGCCGCTTCCGCCGCCCAGTGCGGATCCGGCCCTTTGCCGGGATCCGGCTCGTGCTTGAGTCCGTAGAGGAGATTGTCGCGAACCGTCGCGTTGAACAGGAACGCCTGCGGGCCGACGAAGGCGAGCCGGCGGCCGGTCACCCCCTCGTGCAACCGGTCCGAACGCTCGCCGCCGATGGTGAGCGCTCCCGAGGTGGGGTTCATCAGCCGGACGAGCACCAGGGCGAACTCCTCGCGACCGCTGCCCGGGGGGCCGACCACCGCCACCGTCGTGTCGGCGGGCACGCGGAGCGACACGCCGTCGAGGAAGCTGGTCCCGGTATCGTCCCGGAGGGCGAGCCCGGAGGCCGCGAGCTCGCCCCGCACCCGGGCGCCCGCGGGCGGGGACCCAAGCTGAAGCGTCTCGTCGAGCATGCCCGGGGGGCTGAACTGGGTGACCACCTGCTCGTACTTGATCCGGGCGTCCTCGCGGCGCTGGTAGTAGTTGAGCAGCTCCTTCCAGGGTGCGGCGAGATCCTTGTGGGCCGCGATCGCGGCCATCAGGGTCCCGATCTCGAGCCGGCCATCGATCACGAAGTAGCCGCCGATCGAATAGAAGCAGAACGGACCGAGATGGTTGATGGAGTTGTTCAGGAACTTGATGACGAACTTCCAGATGAAGATGCGCAGGCGCACCGTGTAGATCTCGCCGAGCGCGGCGGACATGGCGGCGCGCTCGTAGGCGGAGGTGTCGTTGCCGCGGATCTCCTGGACCCCGGACACCGTCTCCCCAATGCGGTCGGACAGCCGGCGCACGAGCCGCACCCGCTCCTTGGCGAACGAGTTCACGCGGCGCTGGAGCTTCGGAACGACGTAGAACTGGAGCGGATAGAGAGCGACCGCGGCGGCGGCCATCACCCAGTTCTGCACGAGCAGGAAGGCGAGGATGACGAGGAGGTAGCCCCCCTGGAAGACCGGGAGCTTGAACGCGTCGCCGATGAAACCGCCGAGCGGCTCCACCTCGGCGGTGATCATGGTGATGATCTCGCCATGGGAGAGCTTGCGGAAGTGCGGCAGGGGGAAGCGCAGGATCCGGCTGTAGAGGTCGTAGCGAAGGCGGCGGAGCATGCGCTCGCCCGTACGCCCGGCGAGCACGTTGATCGCGTACTTGAAGCCCTGGTTGGCGACGACGAGGAGGAGGAATCCGACGCAGAGGGTGAACAGGAACTCGAGCTGGGAGAGGGAGAAACCGAGCGCCACGACCGGGAAGTCCCCCGTGTCGCCCTGGATCACCCGGTTCACGATCTGCTTCGGGAGCTCGTAGAACGCGTACAGGAAGGGGAACGACGCGATCGCGAGCAAGGTCAGCACGACCTGCGCGCGAAGGGAGTGCCGGATGACGTAGCGGTAAATCGAATGTTCCATCGAACCGCCCTCGGTGCCTCGGAGCCGGACAGGCCCCGGTTCAGGGAGTCAGGACCATGCCCTCTCGGGCCACTACGGAGCCCGGAAGCATCCGGTCCGCGGCGGCGCCGATCCGGTCGAGCGCCTCGTCGTCGCGCTCCGGCGCATGGTGGAAGATCGCATAGGTCCCCACCCCCGCCGCGCGGCACAGCCGCGCCCCTTCCTCCCAGGTCGAATGGCCCCACCCCCGGTGGCGGGGGAGCTCTTCGTCGGTGAACATCGCATCGTAGATCATGACGTCCGCGCCTTCCACGAGGGCGAGGATGTTCTCGTCCGGCGCTTCCGGATCATGCTCGGTATCGGTGACGTAGCAGATGCTGCGCCCGCCGTACTCCACCCGGTAGCCGGTCGCCCCGCCCGGATGGCGGAGCCGGGCGGTGCGGATCGAGACGCCGCACGGGGGCGCGATGTCGTCCCCGGCGGAGAAGTCCCGGAAGGAGACCTCGGCGGAGAAGATGTCGGGGGAGATGGGCAGGAGCGGCGAGCTCATGAGGCTTCGCACCGCCGATTCGGTCGTGCCGCTCCCCGGCGCCTGGTGTCCGGACCACACCCGAAAGGAGTTGCCGGACTCGTATGCGAAGGCGAAGAACGGGAGGCCGACCACGTGGTCGATGTGGCCGTGGGACAGGAAGAGGTCGAGGTTCCGGCAGCCCTCCCGGACCAGGGCGGTCCCGAGCGGGCGAAGACCCGTCCCCGCGTCGAATACCAGCACCGACTCGCCGCAGCGCACCTCGACGCACGACGTATTGCCGCCGTAGCGGGCGCAGCGGGGGTCCGAGACCGGAATGCTTCCCCGCACCCCCCAGAATCGGGCGTACATCTCGTGGCGCTCGGCTGTCACCGGCGAAGTATGCCGGAGCAGCCCCGGTTACAGAAGCGCCGGGGTCCCGGCGAGACGCCGAATCGGCGCCGAAGGGTGCGTGGCAGGGTGTATCCTCGTCCAAGTCGCCGGGACCGGACGGCGAGCCCCGGCGCTCGCTTCGCCGGAAGGGGGAGGAGTTGGAAGCCGTACGACCGAACCGGGCCGAATTCGACCTCGCGGCCCTTCGCCACAACGTGCGGGCGCTCCGCGCGATCGCGGGACCCGGGATCAAGATCATCGCCGCGCTCAAGGCGAACGCCTACGGGCACGGCGCGGCCGCCGTCGCACGGGCCCTCGCCGACGACGGCGACACCTTCGCCCTCGCGACGGGGAGCTTCGAGGACGCGCGGGCCATCCGCGGTGCGGGCGTCGACCTGCCGATCATGATGTTCGGGGGCGCGCTTCCCGAGGCCGCCCCGCTCCTCCTCGAGCACGACCTGATGCCGACCGTCTACGACCGCGCCGGCGCCCGTGCGGTCTCGGGCGCAGCGGCCGCGGCCGGCCGGACCGCATCGATGTACGTCAAGGTGGATGCCGGCCTCGGTCGCCTCGGCGTGCCGCTTCCCGACGCCCTGGAATACATCCGCGAGCTGCAACGGCTCCCGAACGTTCGGGTGGAGGGCGTGTACACCCACCTCTCGTTCTACGACGAGGCGGAACGCGAGTGGGCGCGCGGGAGGATGCGCGCGTTCGACGGGTTCCTCCGGGATCTCGAAGCGGCCGGGATCGACGTGCCGGTGACCCAGGCCCTCGCGAGCTCGTGCATGGTCTCCGGGCTCACCAGCCTCGGCAACGCGGTCTGTCCGGGACACCTTCTCTACGGCGTGCCCTCCGTTTCTCCCTCGGTCGCGGACACCTCGGCCTTCCGCCCCGTGCTCCGGTCGATTCGGAGCCGTTTCATCCACGCCGGGCCCCCGAAGGCGGGGATGCGGGGCCTGCCGGAGCGCGAAACGCCGAGCCGGATCGGAGTGATCCCCCTCGGACTCGCGGACGGATACCGGCCGGCCGCCGCCGGCCGCACGGCGTGCGCCCTGGTGGACGGCGCGCGGGTTCCCATCCGGGGGGTATCGCTCGAGCACATCACCCTCGATCTCTCCGAGCGGCCCGCCGCCGGCGTCGGCGACGAGGTGGTCCTCCTCGGCGAGAGCGGCAGCGAGTCGATCACCCTCGCGGATCTCGCCGACTGGCAGGGCGCGCGCATGCACCAGGTCCTGATGGCGTTCGACCGGCGCCTCCCCGCCCGCTACGTGGACGGTGAAGCCCCCTGATGGCCGGCGCCGGAGCGTGCGGGCAAGCATTCGCCGCGCCGCCATGAACCGGACGCGCGGCGGGAGGGAAGTGGCCATTGACCGCGAGAGCCCTTCCAGGGTCGGAAGCGACGGCTGACCGCCCCGGGTCCTCCGCCTGTCACCACTGTGGCGCCCCCCTCGGCCGGCGGCCACTGGCGGTCACGGCCGCGGGGCGGGAGGTGCGGGTCTGCGGCGACGCCTGCCGCACCGCGGTCGAGGCCATCGCCGGCGCCGGCCCCTCGACGCCTGGTACGGGCTTCGCGCCCACGCCGAAGCCGAGGGCGCGATCACCGCCGATCCTCGCTTTCGAGCCGAGATCGACGGCGTCCGCTACGCCGTCGGCAGCCCGGATTTCGTCGCCCGCGCCTGCATACTGCCGAACGGTGCACTGACGGGCAGCGCCGCCGAGAACGAAGACGGCACCTCGGTCTTTCTCGCCCGCGAGGGGGACCTCCTCGCGCGCTTCACCCTCGCCGACAGCCTCCGCGCGGATGCAGGGAAGCTGATCGAAGGGCTCCGTGCGCGCGGCATCGAGACCACCCTCGCGTCCGGCGATTCCGCCGGCGCGGTCGAGCGCGCGGCCGATGGGCTCGGGGTCGCCCATCGCCTCGCCCGGCTCTCGCCGCAGGACAAGCTCGACGAGGCGGCCCGGCTCGCCGCGCGCGGAGAGCGGGTGCTGATGCTCGGCGACGGGGTCAACGACACCCCCGCCCTCGCGGGCGCCCACGTCTCGGTGGCGATGGGGCGCGGGGCGGCGGCCGCCGCGAGCCGCGCCGACGCGGTGCTCATCGGCGACGATCCACGCGAACTGCTCGCGGGGATCGACATCGCCCGCCGCGCACGGCGCATCGTGAAGCAGAACCTTGCCTGGGCCGTCGGCTACAACCTCGTCGCGCTGCCGCTCGCCGCCGCCGGCGCGGTGCCACCCTGGGCCGCCGCGATCGGCATGTCCCTCAGCTCCCTCGCGGTGGCCGGCAACGCGCTTCGCCTCGGCCGCACACCGGGCGCCGCCGGAAGCTGATCGCGATGGACATCCTCCCGCTGCTCATCGCGATCTCGATCGTCGTCGCCATCGCGGTCGCCGGGATCTTCGTGTGGGCGGTCCGTTCGGGTCAGTTCGACGACCTCGACACCCCCGCGGTGCGGATCCTCACCGACGACGACGAGCCGCCCTCCCCCCGGGACTGAACCCATACGACCCGACGGCGTCAGGCCACGAGCCTCCTTCTCCGAAGTCCTTCAGTGGGGAGGGCGATACGAGCGGGGTCGCAGGGCCGCGGGGCTACGAGCGGGGCCGCGGGAGGGCGCTGCGAGCGGGCCGCGGAGCCGGGGCACGGAGCACGAGCTCGCCCGTGGCGGCGGGCATCCACACCGGTGCGGTGAGGCGCCAGCGTTCGCCGCCGAGCTCCACGTACCACTTGCCGGGCGGGAGCGCCGGCAGAACGCCTCGCCAGACCCCACCGGCGCCTCGGAGCATGCGGATCCGGACATCGGCCCCGGCGCGCGCGGCGCGGTCGAAGCGGAGGATCAGCCGCTCATCGTCCGGGGACGCGACCGCACCGGTGAGGCGGGCCTCGACGACCCCCGGCGCGGGGAACGCGAGGGTGGCCTCGAGCCCGAGGCGGGTGGCTTCCGCGGAGCGGGCGAGCGAACGGTTGATCTGCATGCCGCGCTTGTAATAGTCGTCGGCGACAAGGCCGTCCCAGGTCGCGCTGGCGAGCACCAGCATGACCGCTCCGGCGATCACCGCGGTCGCGGGGATCGCAAGGACCAACCACACCAGCGGCTCGCGGTGCCAGGGCCGGGGACGGGGACGGGGACGGGACTGTTCCTTCTTCACCCCGGATGTCCGGCGACGGGTACCTGGAGGCGGCCTGCCAGGAGCCAATGCAAGGGGAAGGCTATTCTGAAGGCCGGTACACGAGAGCCAGTTGGCCATTCATCGTTTGCGATGCCGACAGCGTCTCGTGAATCCGCCGGGCTTGACCCTCGAAATCGGGATCGTAGGTGCAAAGGACGATACCCGTGTGGACCGCTCCTGCTGCATGGAGTCGACGAAAATGCCTGCGATTAACCGCAATATCTCGCCGATTTTCGTCGCGAGGGCGCCGCGAAGCTGCGAAGCACAATGCCGTGGTAGCGGGCCGCACGGACTGAGAGAGCGCTTACGCGCTGGCGAAGGCGTAGTCGACACTGGACCGCGATGCGAAGCGCGCTCGCCTCGGTCAGGCGAACCGCCTCGCCCGCACCCACCTGCCAGCCGGTCCGGGGGTGCCGAAGTAGCCGGCGACGGCCGGGATCAGGGCAAAGACGACGGTATGCGCGCCGAACGACTGCGCCACGCCGTAGCGATTCTCGCGGATCGCGCCCCACTCGGCCTTCGGGCGGTAGAGCAACCCGTATACGTGGCGAAGCGACATGCCAACCGTCTCCACGGCGCGGGCCGGTCCAGGTTCCGGCACGTGGAGAGAGTACCAATCGCAAGCCTTCGTCGCCATTGACGGAGATCGACAATCGGCGCCGGGCGCCGCCGAATCGGGTCGGCGGCCGCGGAATTCGACGCATCCTCGACCGCCCGGGGGGCGAAGGCCCCCGTCGATCGAAGGCGCCGCACGGTTCGCGGGGCCTGGACCTCCGCCGGCAGTGGGCGGGCCGGAGCCGCAGGCGCAGCGGGGACGAGAACGAAGCCGCGATCGGCGGCGCAATGCAGGTGGACGCGGCGCCGTCGGCCGGCACAATACAATGGCCGCCCAAACCAACCGCGGACGCCGGCCGGCGGGTCGCCCGCCGTCCGGCAATCGCCACCGGAGCACCCGAGTGAACGCGACCCCGAACCAACCCGACCCAATCACCGTATCCGTGGTTCAGCACCGGCTCGTCGGCATCGTGGACGAGATGGGAGAGGCGATGCTCCGCACCTCGTTCTCCCAGATCCTGAACTCGAGCCGCGACTTCTCGACCGCGATCACCGATGCGAAGGGCGAGCTGGTGGCCCAGGCGGAGTACATCCCGGTCCACGTCGGGGCGATGCCCTCCTCCACCCTCGCAACCCTCGACGCATTCGGAGACGACATCCATCCGGGCGACGTCTTCCTGCTGAACGACCCATATCACGGGGGGAGCCATCTGCCGGACCTTACCGCCTGCCTGCCGGTCTTCGCGGGCGACCGGCTCCTGTTCTGGACCCTCAACCGCGCGCACCACTCCGACATCGGGGGCGCGACCTACGGCGCCTACAACGCGTCGGCGACCGAGATCTGGCAGGAGGGGCTGCGGGTTCCGCCGCTTCGGCTGTACGACCGGGGCGAGCTGCGCGAGGACGTCATGCGGCTCCTCAAGGTCAACGTCCGGCATCCGCGCGACTTCCTGGGCGATCTCTCGGCCCAGATCGGTTCGGTGCGCCTCGGGGAACGCCGCCTCCTCGAGTTCGTCGAGGAGCTCGGGGCGGACACGATCGCCGCCGCCGCGGACCGCATCCTGGACGCGGCCGAGGCCCAGACCCGGACGATCATCGCCGGCTGGAAGGACGGCGCCTACGCGGGCGAGGCCCTCCTCGACGACGACGGGCGGGGCAATCTCGACATCGCCATCCGCGCCGAGGTGACCGTCGCCGGCAGCAGCCTCAAGGTCGATCTCTCGAAGTCCGCTCCCCAGGTGCGGAGCTTCCTCAACTCCTCCTGGGCCAACACCCGCTCCGCGGTCGCCATGGCCCTTTCCTATCTCCTGGACCCCGAGGTCGCCAAGAACGACGGCACCATGCGACCGGTCGAGATCGTGGCGAAGCGCGGCACCATCGTCTGGTCGGACGACTGGGCCCCCGTCACCATGTCGACCTCCCACTGCGGCCAGGAGATCATCGAGGCGGTCGTCACCGCCCTCTCCGCCGCGTGTCCGGCGCAGACCATGGCCGCCTGGGGCAAGCGGCTGCGGATCGCCCTCAAGGGCCGGGACCCGCGCACCGGACGGGACTTCATCTGGCACATGTTCCATGCGCGGCCGGGAGCGGGGGCGTCCTCCGGCGGCGACGGCTGGCACAACTCGGGCGAATGGCACTCGGCGGGCGGCCTCAAGTTCGGATCCGTCGAGGTGGCCGAGGTGCGCTTCCCGTTCTTCTTCCGCCGGCACGAGTTCCGTCCCGACTCGGGGGGCGACGGCCTCCACGTGGGCGGAGCCGGGGGCGAGCTCGAGCTGGTGGTGGAGACCGGGGAGCCCTGCGTCGCCAACACCGCCGGGGACGGCGCGCGCCACGGGCCGGTGGGAATGATGGGCGGCGAGCCGGGGCTCCCCCACCGCTACCTCATGCGGGCGCCCGGCCGGCGGCCGGTGGTCCTCGACACCAAGCACGAGGGCATCCCCGTCCCGCCCGGAACGGTGTTCGAGATCCACGCGGCGGGGGGCGGCGGATGGGGAGACCCCGCCGAGCGCGCGGACGAGGCGCGCCGCCGCGACCGCCGCGACGGCTTCGTCACCGGGCGGTCGTGATGGCCGGGATCGAGGCACGGCGCCTCGACTTCACCGGGCGCACGGTGCTCGTCACCCGCGCCCTCGGCGGGCGGAGCCTCGACCATGGCGCGCCGGTGACCGTCCCGACGGTTGCCCATCCCGGTCGCGACCGCATCCGTCAACCGGAGGAATCGCAATGATTCACCGCAGAGGATACTCGGGCTCGCTTCACCGTATCGGCACCCGCTTCGTGCCGCTCGTCGCGGGGTGGCTCGCATTCGCCGTAGCCGTGCAGGCTCCCGCGGCCGACGAGGCCCCGAAGCTCGAGTCGAGTCTCCAGCGACTGAGCTACATCCTCGGCCTCCGGATCGGACAGAGCCTCCGCGAACAGGGCATGGAGCAAATCGACGCGGCGGCGCTCACGGCGGCCCTCGAGGATGTCTTCGCCCAGCGCCGCCCGAGACTCACCACCGAGGAGATGCAGGCGGCGCTGGATGAATACCGGACGAGTCGCGGCGCAGCGCAGGAGCGCCAGGCAGCGGCCAACCTCTCGGCCGGACAGGCGTTTCTCGCGTCGAACGCGGAGAACGAGGGTGTCGTGGAGATGCCGGGCGGGCTTCAGTACCGGATCCTGCGCACGGGCGACGGAGCGAAACCTTCGGCCGACGATCGAGTGGTGGTCCACTACCGGGGCCGGCTGCTCGACGGAACGCAGTTCGACAGCTCCTACCGCCGCGGCGAACCGGCCGAGCTCGCGGTCGGCGGCGTGATCCCCGGCTGGCAGGCGGCGCTTCAGGCAATGCCGGCGGGGTCGCACTGGGAGGTGTGGGTTCCGGCCGCGCTCGCCTACGGCGAGCAGGGAGCCGGCGGCGCCATCGGCCCGAACCAGGCGCTGCACTTCGAGATCGAGCTCATCGAGATCAAGCCGAAAGAGTAAGCCGCCCGCGCAACCCCTGGTGAAGCGCGGTCGAGCCCGGAGAAGTCAGATCCATGGATTCCGAGAGAACGATCCAGAAACGGGAGAGGGATCCCGAATCGAGAACCGGATACCGGATCGGGGTCGATGTCGGCGGCACGTTCACGGACGTGATCGCGGTCGACGAGGCCGGGCGGGTCGCGTTCGCCAAGGCCACGAGCACGCCGGCCGACCAGTCGGCCGGGGTCTTGGACGGCCTCTCCCGGCTGGCCGGAACGCTCGGCGTCGCGCTGCGCGAACTCCTCGGCGGGACCGATTCGATCGTCCACGGCATGACCGTAGCGACCAACGCGCTCATCGAGCGAAAAGGAGCCAAGGTCGGGCTCCTCGCGACCGAAGGCCATCGCGACGTCCTGGAGATGCGCGAGGGACTGAAGCCCGAGCGCTACAACCTTCGCCTGGCCCGCGAGGAGCCCCTGGTCCCCAGGCATCTTCGCTTCGGCGTGCGCGAGCGCGTCCGCCCGGACGGCGGCATCGAGACGCCTCTCGACCCCGCGTCCCTCGGCAAGGCGCTTCGCGGCCTTCGCCGGGCCGCGGTGGAGTCGGTGGCGGTCTGCTATCTCCACTCCTATCGGGACGACCGGCACGAGCGAATGACCCGGGAGGCGATCGAGGAGGAGCTGCCCGGGGTCTACGTCAGCCTCTCCTCGGAGGTGCTGCCGAAAATCAAGGAGTACGAGCGCACGTCGACGACGGTGGTGAACGCCTACGTGGGGCCGCTCATCGCCCGCTACCTGGCCGGTCTCCGGGAACGCCTGGCCTCGACCGGCTACACGGGGCCGATCCTCATCATGCAGTCCCACGGAGGGGTGGCACCCATCGAGGAGACGATCCGGGTCGCGGCGGGCACGGTGCTCTCAGGGCCCGCCGGGGGCCTCGCGGGAGCGCGCCGGGTCGCCGAGCTCGCCGCGGCGCCGAACCTGATTCCCTTCGACATGGGCGGCACCTCGAGCGACGTCTCCCTCATCGTGAACGGCGAGGCGATGCTCGCCGTCGACAAGGCGATCGCGAGCGAGCGGATCGCCCTCCCGAGCCTCGACATCACCACCCTCGGGGCGGGAGGCGGGTCGATCGCCCGGGTCGACGGCGGCGGTCTCCTCAAGGTCGGACCGCGGAGCGCGGGGGCCGACCCCGGCCCCGCCTGCTACGGCCGGGGCGGGCGCGAGGCCACCGTGACCGACGCGAGCGTCGTGCTCGGCTTCCTGGACCCGGAAAACTTCCTGGGCGGCGCGACGAGCCTGGACCGCCAGGCGGCCATCGGGTCTCTCGCACGTCTTGGCGAGGCCCTCGGCACGGACCCGGTCCGGGCGGCCGAGGGGGTGCACCGGGTGATCAACACCCAGATGGCGGAGGGCATCCGGGTGGCAACGGTTCGCCGCGGCGTCGATCCGCGCCGCTTCGCCCTCCTCGGATTCGGCGGGGCGGCGGGCCTGCAGGCGACCGAGCTCGCCCGGATCGTCCATGTCGATCGGGTGATTCTCCCGCGCGTCGCCTCCGTCCTGTCGGCCTGGGGCATGCTGGGGACGGAGCTTCGCCTGGAGGCCATCCGTTCCCACGTCGGCGATACCGGCGCGCTGGACCTGGCCGCCCTGCGCACCCTCTACGACGAGCTCGAGACCGAAGGCCGCGCGCGCATGAGCGGCTGGACGGACGGCCTGGTACGGTCGCGGCGCGCGGCGGAGATGCGCTACGGCGAGCAGGTCTACGAGATCGACGTGCCCCTCGACGGGGTGGACTTCGACTCGCCCCTCCTGTCCGAAACCCTCAAGCGCGCCTTCGAGGTCCGACACGAGGAGCTCTACACGTATTTCCTGCCGGATCAGGACCCGGTGCTGATCAACGCGCGGGTGACCACCTCGGGGGCCCTGCCCGCCCCGCCGGTCGAACCCGAGGCGCCGGCCGGGCAGCCGGCCGCGCCGCCGCGCGGCGCGCGCGCGATCTATCTCGGCGAATGGCTGGAGGCGCCGGTCTACGACTTCGACACCCTCTCCGGCGGCCAGGTCGTCGCGGGACCCGCGATCATCGAATCGGACACCACGACGGTGCTGCTGCGGCCGGGAGACGAGGCGACCACGACCCCCGAACGCTGGCTCGACATCCGCCTCCCGAAGACCTAGCCCGCATATCTCACCGATCTCCTGCTGCGGGCGCCGATCCATCGCTTCGCGCTCACTTCGGATGAAAATGAGCCGGACCGACAGGAGAATAGCGAGGCGCGCTGTCGGAGATTTGGCGACCTTTCTGTCAATCTGTGTGCAAGGGTGACCTGCCAGTCCGGCAGGTTGGAGGTTGTTCCGGTAGTCCAAAGTGTTACTCGGTGCAGAACTTTGGGCCATCAGGATCCAAGGATGTCAATAGGTTGGCACGCCTGTCGGCGTCGAATACGCACGCTGAATATCAGTCTGGAACCGGCGGGAGGGGCAGGCTTCGCCTGTCAGGTGAATTGACCTTTGCGTCGGTGCCGTCCCATGATATAAATTCTCGGACTATAAGACCTGTGTTTTGGGGTTTTATATCAATGAATCAGCCTCGCTCTCAGCGACAGATTGCCTGCGCCCTTCTGGAAGAGCGCGGAATCATGCGGCTGGCGGAGCTATGCGGCGCAGGCGTTACCGCTGCAACCGTTAGCCGCATGGAGCGCGCCGGCGAGGTCATTCGGCTCGCACGGGGGCTCTATCAGCTTCACGACGCCCCGTTCGATACGAACCATAGTCTTGCGGAAGCCGCCAAACGGCTGCCCAAGGGCGTCGTCTGCCTCGTCTCCGCTCTTGCATTCCACGGCCTGACCGATCAACTGCCGAAGAAGGTTTGAATGGCCATAGGCAAGAAGGACTGGGCTCCGAAACCCGCCGGCATGCCCATTCGCGTCATCCGCTTCACCGAGAGTTTCCTCGCCGAAAGCGTCGAGACCCATGTGATCGAGGGCGTCCCGGTGAAAGTGTTCGGTGTCGCGAAGACGATCGCGGATTGCTTCAGACACAGAAACAAGGTTGGCCTGTCGGTCGCCATCGAAGGTCTCCAGGAGGCCCTGCGTCAGCGTAAGGCATCGCCAGCGGAGATTGCCCGTCATGCGGAACGAGGAGGGATATCCACCGTGATCCGGCCTTATCTTGAGGCGCTGACCGTCAATGCCTGAAGAGATGGAGCCCTATCTGTGGATTGCCTCCGCATTCCTGGCGCTGCAGGGCATGATGACGATCGTATTGATTCGACGCAGCGGAAGCGGAACGTGAATGGAATCTTGACCCGGCGCCGGCGATGCCTTCAGGCACGTTGGCGGGGTCGGCTCGATCCCGGCGATGCCGCCGAATCCTTCCCCTCGCCTGCGAAGCTCAGCCGGCGTCCGGCGGAATGACCCCCTTGCGAAAGGCGAAGCACCCGTAGAAGCGCCGCTCCCCGGTCTGGATGACCGCGTATGCGCGCGCCGCCCGCTCGTAGAAAGCGGAGCGCTCGATGGGCATCATCGGCCGCGACCGGACTGCGGCCGCGTCGACGACCGCCTGGACCTCCTGCTGGACCGGTGGCACCTCGCCGGGCTCGTCGACCACCTCCATGCGGGCCGCGGCATCGTCCACGAACGTATCGAGAGGCATGACCGAGAGCACCGCCGCGGCCACCGCGGCGATGGACGGATCGTCGATCCGGAGCAGCTTGCCGAGCACCGTCCGCCGGGCGATGGAGTCGCCGGGAAAGTTGGCGTCCGCGATGACGAGATCGTCGCCGTGACCCATGGCCCGCAGCGCTTGGAGGACGTCGGCGTTCAGCAACGGGTCGATGCCCTTGAGCATGGTGGTTCCTCCCGGTTCGCGGCGCGGACACGGAGGCGGGACGATCCGCCCCGCTCGGCCGGCCGATGCTACCGCTTCCCCGGGCACGGCGCACCGCCAGGTTCCGTGCAGCCGGCGGGTTCCGGGCGTCCGGCGGGAGGGCGTCCTATCATGGCGGCCTCGGACCGGAATGAACGCAAATGGCCTTGAAAAACCGCACCTGGCGACGGCAAGGGGGCGCCGGCCTCGACTTCACGGAGATCGGCTTCGGCACCGCGCCGCTCGGGAACCTCTACCGGGCGATCGGCGACGACGAGGCCCGCGCGATCCTCGAACACGCCTGGGCGGGCGGGGTTCGCTACTTCGACACCGCCCCCCTCTACGGCCTTGGACTCTCCGAGCGTCGGCTCGGCGCCCTCCTCCGCGGCAAGCACCGTGACGACTACGTCCTTTCCACCAAGGCGGGGCGGCTCCTCGAGGTCTGCGACCCGGCCGAACGGACCGGTACGGACAAGTGGTTCGACGTTCCGGCCCGCCGGGAGGTCTACGACTACAGCTACGACGGGATCCTGCGCAGCCTCGAGCTCTCGCTCGAACGGCTCGGCGCCGACCGCGTGGACATCCTCTACGTACACGACATCGACGTCTCGAACCATGGATCGAAGGCTGCGTCCGACGCGCGGATCGACGAGTTCATGGCCTCGGGCTACCGCGCCATGGTCTCGATGCGCGAGCAGGGGGTGGTCAAGGCCATCGGCGGGGGCGTGAACGAATGGGAGGTCTGCCAGACTCTCGCGGAGCGCGGCGACTTCGACCTCTTCCTGCTCGCCGGCCGCTATACCCTCCTCGAGCAGGAAGCGCTCGAGAGCTTCCTCCCGCTCTGCGAGTCGCGCGGGATCGGCATCGTCATCGGCGGCCCGTACAACTCCGGCATCCTTGCAAGCGGCCCGAAGCCGGGGGCTTTCTACAACTACGAGCCGGCGCCGCCCCCGGTTCGCGATCGGGTCCGGCGGCTCGGCGAGGTCTGCGATGCGCACGGCGTGCGGCTCATCGACGCGGCGCTCCGGTTCCCTCTCCTGCACCCGTGCGTGGTCTCGGTGATTCCGGGCGGCCAGCGCGTGAAGGAGGTCGAGAGCAATATTCGCGCGGCACAGGCGAAGATCCCGCCCGCGCTCTGGGACGACCTCAAGGCGCGCGAGCTGATTCGCCACGATGCCCCGACCGGATGAAGGACATGCCGGTGCGAACCGGTCGGAAGAAGACGAGGAGGAGGAAGCGGTGAGGATCGACGCGCACCAGCACTACTGGGAACCCCGGCGCGGCGACTACGACTGGATGCCCGTGGGCGATCCCGTCATCTGCCGGCGCTACGGCCCGGCCGACCTCGCGCCGAGTCTCGCGCGACACGGAATCGAGGCGACCGTCGTGGTGCAGGGCGCCGCGACGGTGGGGGAGACGCAATACATGCTCGGGATCGCGGATGCGACCGATACGGTCGCGGCCGTCGTCGGCTGGGTGGATTTCGAGAACCCCGATCACCGCGGACACCTCGAGCGGCTCGCCCGGCATCCGAAGCTCGCCGGGGTGCGCCCGATGATCCAGGACATTCCGGACGTGGACTGGATGCTGCGCGACGACGTGCAATGGGCCTACCGGGCCGTCATCGATGCCGATCTCACCTTCGACGCCCTCGGATTCCCCTCCCATCTCGACAACTTCCTGACCATCTTGCGGCGCCATCCGGATCTCCGGGTGGTGATCGACCATTGCATGAAGCCGCGGATACGCGACCATCGGGAAGAACCTGCCGTGTTCGATGACTGGGCCGGGAAAATGTCCCGGATCGCGGAGGAGACCGGGGCCTTCTGCAAGCTCTCCGGTCTCGTGACGGAAGCGGGCGAGGACTGGACGGTCGAGGATCTCCGCCCCTTCGCCGAGCACGTGCTCTGCGCTTTCGGCCCCGAGCGGGTGATGTGGGGCTCGGACTGGCCGGTATGCCGGCGCCGGGCGACCTACGACGCCTGGCGCGAGGCGGCGGACGCGCTCACCCGCCACCTCGACGAGGCGGACCGCGACGCGGTCTTCGGCGGGACCGCGGCCCGGTTCTACCGCATCGACGCCGGAAGCGCCGGGCGAGGTTCCTGAGGGTCGGAGCCGGTAGACCCGCACCGCCGTCTCTTCGAAACTGGCGGCGCGCCCAGCGCCGTCCAGGCCGGCCGCCGCGCCCCGGGATGCATCGAGCGGAGTGCCGTAGCTCGTCCAGAGCTTCTCGATCGGAATGTTCGACCCGAAGAGGCAGCGGTCCGCCCCGACGATTGCCGCTGTTTCCCGAAGCACGGTGGCGATGTGCGCGCGGTCGTTGCGATGGATCAAGGTGCCGGAGGCGGAGAGCCCGGTAGTCGCGCCGGATCGCCTCGTGGGGGCCGCCGATCCGCGGCTGCATGGGTCCCGCGAGCCAAGGCAGATCCGCCCGGCGCCAGACGCGGTGACGCGCGTCAACGATGGAGCGTCTGCTCACCGCAGCAGGAAATTGGTGATTTTTCCGGGCTAGCTTGCCGTCCGCACTCCGCAAGTGAGGCCTCCGTCGACTACCAGGGTCGCGCCCGTGACGTACCTGGCGTCCTCCGAGGCGAGGAAGAGAGCCGCGTGGGCGGAGTCCCACGACTCGCCCTGCCTGCCGATCGGAATCATCGCGTCGCGCTGCTGCATCATCTCATCGACATCGCCGCCCCAAGCCTCGGTCAGCGAGGCCTCGACGAACGGGGTACGCATCATTCCGGGCAGCACTGCGTTGCATCGAATGCCCTTCGGGGCGAACTCGACGGCGATCTCGCGGGTGAGGGCCACCATGCCGAGCTTCGACGCGCCGTAGG
The DNA here is from genome assembly GCA_965223775.1 of Gammaproteobacteria bacterium. GTDB lineage: Bacteria > Pseudomonadota > Gammaproteobacteria > HK1 > HK1 > JAJDXW01. The sequence continues at coordinate 3,487,847 of OZ245021.1, forward strand.
GGCCGGACAGCGCCGGAAGCGTGCGAATGCCGTTGATGGACGAGATGTTGACGATGGATCCGCCTCCCTGATCGACCATGTGCGGCAACACCGCGCGGCACATGAGGAAGACGCTCTTCAGGTTGACGTCGAGCGTGCGGTCCCAGTCGTCCTCGGTGATCTCGAGGATGCCCCCCGGGATCTCGATACCGACGTTGTTGTGCAGGATATCGATCCTGCCGTACTCACTGACGCACTCGCGGGCGACACGTTCGCAGTCCGAAGCCACGCTGACGTCCGCCCGGGTGGTGAAGCAGGTCCCACCTTCCTCCTCGATGAGGCGCTTCGTCTCTTCGGCGGCCGCCCGATTGGTATCGACGGCCACCACGCGTGCGCCCTCCCGGGCGAAGAGCATGGCCGCCGCCTTGCCGTTGCCGATTCCCGGGCCGACCGATCCGGCGCCCGTCACGATCGCCGTCTTGCCTCCTACACGATCTCCCATGGGCGTGACCCGTCCTCCGATCAATGCTCCCTTCGCGCGCGGGCTGCCGGCACGCATCCCCGAGGGTGGAGAGGGTAGCTGGTCCGCGCCGCTCCGTCAGGCCCGCGCCACGCGACCGGGAATCCGCCTCGGCGGTGTGAGGTCGACCGGGTCCAGCGCGGGATCCCTGCCGGCGCATTCCTTGTCTTTTGTGTGAAAAATTTTGACACGATAGGAATAAATTGTCACGATGATCGGAATGGTCAAATCGAATGAGCCTTGGCGAGCAGATTGCCGAGTGGACCTTGAACATGCAGTCGAACTCGTGGGCGTGCACGCCGAGGGCGAGAGCGGTCGAGTGATCGTATCCGGCGCCCCCGATGTCCCGCGCGCTACCATGCGCGCTACCATGACGGACAAGATGAGCTACATGAACAGTATCGATGATTCATTGATGAAGCGGTGCCGGTACGAACCCCGCGGCGCCGTCCGGATGACGGTCGACCTGCCCGTGCCTCCTTGCCGGGACGACGCCGACACGGGATTCCTGCCGATGCAGGCGGACGGCGCGCACGCGATGTCGGGGTCCAACGCGATGTGCGTCGCCACCGCGCTGCTCGAGTGCGGCATGGTTGCGCCGAAGGGGACGAATACCGTGATCCGGCTCGACACGCCCGCAGGCCTGGTGGAGGCACTTGTGCCGGCCACCGGTATCCCGGGAGCGGCGCCCGCGCTTCCCGGACTCGCGTACCGATGATGAGGGCAGGCTCATGACGGAAGCTTTCGCCCGCGACCTCGCCTCCCGGATCGAGACTCTGAAGACCGACGGCCTGTACAAGCAGGAGCAGGTAATCGCCTCCCCGCAACACGGCGAAGTCATCCTTCGGAGCGGGGACGCCTGCATCAACCTTTGCTCCAACAACTATCCCGGCCTCTCCAACCACCCCCGGCTGATCGAAGCGGCCATGGCCGCGCTGAGCGACTACGGATTCGGCATGTCGTCGGTCCGCTTCATCTGCGGCCCACGAGCTCGAGGATCCGGACCGTGCGATCGCCGCCTTCGCCGAGGTCGGGCGCGCGATGCGAGTCATCGAGCAGGACTGTGAGGCGGGAAGCCGGCATGTTTTCCCTCGATGGGCACACCGCCCTCGTGACCGGCGGCGCGAGCGGCATCGGACTCGCCACCGCCCGCATGCTGGTGGATGTCGCGGCGAACGTAGTGGTAGCCGATCTCAACAAGGAAGCGGGCGTCGAAGTCGTGGACGATCTCCGGGCCAAGGGCGCAAACGCGCTGTTCGTCGAGACCGACGTTGCCGCGGCCGCCGAGGTGGAGGCGCTGGTCGAAGCCGCGACCAGCCAGTTCGGATCGCTGGAGATCCTGATGCATTTTGCCGGGATTGGAATCGAGAAGAACGCGCTGGAGACCTCCCTGGAGGAATGGGAACGCGTGATCGCCGTCAACCTCACCGGCAGCTTCCTGGTCATGCGGGCGGTGGGCGCGGTAATGGTCAAGGCAGGATACGGCCGGATCGTGTCGATGTCCTCCGTGGCCGGGATGCGGGGCGGGACCGGGCGCACCGCTTACGGCGCCTCCAAGGGCGGCGTCGCGGCGATGACCCGCGTCATGGCGCTGGAATGGGCTGGATCCGGCGTGACCGTGAACACGCTGGCGCCTGGGCCTATCGATACCCCACTGGTCCAGAAAATGCACGATGCCGAAACCCGCCGCGCCTACCTGCAGGGCGTACCGATGGACCGCTACGGAGGGCCGGAAGAGGTGGCCGCCGCCGCGATTTATCTCGCCCTGCCGCAATCCGGTTACATCACCGGGGTGACTCTGCCCGTGGACGGCGGCTTCGTCTCCAGCGGCGTCATCAAGCGCGGCTGAACTGCGCCGGGAACCGTAACATACAGGACAGGAGTCTCCAGGGCCGGCGGGTGAAACAGGTATGGCGCAAGTCCATCGCGAAGGCTCCACGATCACGCGTTGCACCGCGGCTCGGCGCATACGAGAGACCCGCCCCGAATCCCGGGCACGAAATCGACAAGTATTCCTGATTTAAGACAAACTTTCCATTTTAGAAAAATAATTCTCTAGAACATCGTCGTTCGGGACAATTCATGTATCATCGGCGACCGCTACGGAGGTGTCCCCCGACCTCCTGCCACCGAAGCCTGCGGGGTGGGCGGTCGGTAGAGGTCGTCCCCCACAGACTAAACAGTCGAGAATCAGATGGGTGCCAATCGGCAGGCGGCTTACAACATCGGTAAAGCCTTGCAGCGGCTCAGGAAGGACAACGGCTGGACCCTCTCGACGGTAAGCACGAAGACGGGAGTGGCAATCTCGACGCTTTCCAAGATCGAGAACAACCAATCGTCGCCCAATTACGACGTGCTGATTCGCTTGGCCGAGGGTCTCGGCGTGGATTTCGTCGAGCTCGTGAAGGGCGGAAGCTTCTCTACCTTTGCGCCCGGGTCCAGAACGATTACCCGGACCAGCGACACCCTTCGCTACGAAACGCCGATGGGCGAGTACCACGTGCTGAGCAGCGAGCTTGCGAAGAAGTCTCTCCAGCCCATGCTGGTCCGTCTGCCGAAGGGAAAAGAGGCTCCCGAGATACTGAGCAGTCATTGGGGCGAGGAGATCGTCTACGTTCTCAGCGGGTCCTTGAAGTTCTTCATGGAGCCCTACCGTGAGACGCTCCTGAACCAGGGAGACTCCGTGCATTTCGATGGCGTCATTCCTCACGGGTTCGTATCGGTGGGCGATGAAGATGCCTGGATTCTCTCGGTTTGCCTTTCCGACAAGGAGATCCCGGATTTGGCAGGCCTGCTTTCCGGAGGGCGCGGTTCCGATCCGGAATCCTAGCCCGGAAAAATCACCGATTTCCTGCTGCGGACGCCAATCTGTCGCTTCGCGCTTCTCCCAAGGTCGCCGCGGTAGCGGGCCGTACTCCCTCAAGCCGCTTCGACAGCGCGAACGCGCTAGTGTCGGCTACGCCTTCGCCAGCGCGTAAACGCTCTTTCGGTCCGTGCGGCCCGCCACCACGGCATTCTGCTTCGCAGCTTCGCGCGCCCTCGCGACGAAAGCTGGTGAGATTTGCGGGCTAGATGCGGTCTGATACGATGGCGTGTGCACCGCCCCGATGACCGACTGAGGGAGACGACGATGGCGGCAGCGACCATGCCGAGAGAGCCCACGCCGGAGGGCTCGGCCTACGTCCGTCCGCAGGACCTCGAATGGAAGCCGACCCGCTTCGACGGGATCTCCATCAAGGTCCTCTACGAGGACCGGGACAAGGGTGAGATGACCTGTCTGCTGAAATGGGAACCGGGAACCAGCCTCCCGTTCCACCGGCATCCGGAAATCGAGCAAAGCTACGTCATCGAGGGATCGTTCTACGACCATGACGGCATCGCGCGGGCGGGCGAGTACGTCTGGCGCCGCCCGGACTCATGCCATGAGACCCATTCCGACGAAGGCTGCGTGATCCTCGCGGTCTATCGCAAGCCGAACGTGTTTCGATCAAGCCGGGGGTTCGGCGCCGGCGCCGCCTGAGCCGCCGGCCGTGGTCCGGTCCGATCGTCGCGTTCCGGCCGGACGGCGCGGTTGCCCTTGACGAGGTCGCTCGCCTTCTCGCCGATCATGATGGACGCCGCGTTGGTGTTCGAGCTGACCAGGCGGGGCATGATCGAGGAATCGGCGACACGAAGACCCGCGAGACCACGCACGCGAAGCGACGGGTCGACGACCGCCAGTTCGTCCACTCCCATCTTGCAGGTGCCGACGGGATGGTAGTCCGTCTTGCCGAAGCGGCGCGCGGGGGCCGCGATCTCGTCGCGGGCCTTCGCCTGCGGTCCGGGCAGGTGCTCGCGCCGTACGTACTTCCCGAATGCCGGCCGCGACATGATCTCGCGGGCGAGTTCGAAGCCGCATAGCGACATCTCGAAATCATAGGGATCGGCCCAGAAATTCGGGTCGATGACCGGCGGTGTCGCCGGACCGGTCGCGCGACCGGGTTCGCACCTTCTTGGTGCGCCCTGCTCTTCACGACGCCTCATCCTGGTGCGACACGGCCACGGCCAGCCCGGTCCGCACCCCGTGTCCCCGCGCAGTGCGTTCCCGCGGCGACATTCTTCCGGGCTAGAACTTCTCGCACCATGGCCGCACATCGACCTCCAGGCTCCAGGCGGAACGGTCCTGGCAATGGAGCGCGTAGTAGGTCTGCGCGATCGCATCCGGCTCCAGCATGCCGTTCTCCGGGAGCTCCGCGAGGAGGTGCGGGAACCGCTCGTGGATCGCGGGCATGTCGATGACCCCGTCCACGATCACGTGGCAGACGTGGATGCCGAGCGGTCCGAGCGAACGCGCCATGGACTGGGCGACCGAGCGCAGCCCCGCCTTGGCCGCGGCGAACGCGGTGAACTCCGCGCCTCCACGGATCGCGGAAGTCGCCCCGGTAAAGATGATCGTTCCCCTTCCGCGAGTGACCATCTGCCGGGCGGCGGCCCTCCCGACCGCAAAGCCCGCGTAGCACCCGAGGCGCCAGACCTTCTCGAACATTGCGGGCTCGATATCCAGAAACGACTGGCGGTGCTGCGCACCGGCATTGAATACGACCGCGTCGAGATCGCCGAGCCGGGCGACATCGTCGAACAGGGTCTCGATCTGATCTTCGAAGCGAAGGTCCGCCGGCTTGACCACCGCCTTCCCTCCCTCCGCCGCAATCTGCGCCTGGATGCGTTGCAGGCGCTCCTCGCTGCGGGCGACGAGAACCGCCACGTAGCCGGCCTTCGCAAACCGTCGGGCGGCCGCCCCGCCGAGGCCGTCGCCGACCCCCGCGACCAGTGCAAGGCGTTCGCCGCTCATCGCACCACCGGCGCCGGAAGCGTCGCGAAGGACATTCGGGCCCACTTCCGGAATGGTCCGATCCGATCCCTGCGGAATCCGAGTCGTTCTCGTCTCACGATTGCAAGCTCCTGCGAATTGCGCCCGATGCCTTGACGGTGAAGCGGCGGTGCACTCGAGCGGGCACCGGACTTGTTCCCGGTTCACACCCCGTCGGCCGTGTCTTCAGCCCGAAGCCGGCGTTCAATCCGGCGAGTGCCCCACGCCCCGGGCGGCGGCCGCGATCTCGGCCCAGGCGGGCTGCGACGACTGCGCTCCGGCGCGGGTACAGGCGAGGGACCCGGCGGCCGTCGCGTAGCGAGCCGCCTCCCGAAGGCCGTGTCCGGTGGAGAGCATCGCGGCGAGGACGCCGGAGAAAGTGTCGCCCGCTCCCGTGGTGTCCATCGGCGTGATGTCCAGCGCCGGGGTGTGTATCGCCTCTCGGCCGGTGTGGCAGAGCGACCCCTCGGCTCCAAAGGTGGCGGCCACCGTCAGTCCGAAGCGGCGCGCCAGCCATTCCGGAAGGTTTCGCAGGGGCTCGTCCCCGCCCCCCGCGTTGGCGGCCACCTGGACGATCTCGATCTCGTTCACGATGAGGACCTCGAGGGCGGCGAGAACGTCGTCCGGAACCGGGAACGCAGGGGCCGCGTTGAGCACGATGCGGCACCCCCGCCGCGCAGCCCGCTCCACGAGGCGCCGGTTCTCGTCGAGGGGCACCTCGTGCTGCAGCAGCACCACCGGCTCCCCGTCCAGCAGCTCGTCGGGGACCTGGGAGTGGGTCACCCGGGTGTTGGCCCCGGAAGCGACCGCGATGGTGCTCGCGCCGGTCCCCTCCTCCACCCAGATCGTCGCGCAGCCCGTGGGCTCGTCAGCCTCGCCGACCCGGGCGAGATCGACGCCCTCGGTGCGCAGCCGGGCGAGGGCGGGAGCGGCGAAGGCATCCGCCCCGACCATGCCTGCCATCGCCACCGGCGCGCCGGCACGCCGGGCCGCGTGAGCCTGATTGGCCCCCTTGCCTCCCGGGGATATCACGCAGTCGTGCCCCAGCACGGTCTCGCCCCTCTCGGGCAGGCGGGCCAGGCCGACGGCGATGTCGATATTGATCGAACCGAATACGATGACCATTGCGATCCGAAGAAAGCGCGGGGTGCGGCTAGCGAATGGGGTTCCGGCGGACGCCGCAGGTGGGAGCGGCCGCATCGCGGCCGGCGAACCCCCCGGCGGGGCCGATCCGGCTGGCGGGGTCCATGATGTTCCGCAGCTTCTCCACGACTGCAATGTTATTCTGGAATTCGCACGCCCTCCACCATCCCGCTCGACTCCCCCGCCGCGCGATGCCGTCCGGTGCGGAGCGAGCCCGGCGCGATTCGAACCGGCAAGAGGAGATTCCCTGCCCATGACCTACCGGCTCGGCGTGGACATCGGCGGAACGTTCACCGACTTCGCCCTGTTCGACGAACGGGGCAGCCGACTCGCGGTCTACAAGCAGCTCACCACGCCGGCCGACCCTTCCGTCGCGGTGATCGAAGGTGCGGCCGCCCTGCTCGACCGCGAGACCGTCTCGATGTCCGACGTCGACTCGATCGCCCACGGCACGACTCTCGTCACGAACTCGATCATCGAGCGGCGGGGAGCGAAGACGGGGATGCTGGTCACCGCGGGGTTCCGCGACCTCCTCGACATGGGCTTCGAGCAGCGTTACGACCTGTTCGACCTCCGGCTCACGTGGCCCGATCCGCTCGTTGCGCGCCGGCATCGCCGCGAGGTCCGCGAACGCGTCGCGTACGACGGCGCGGTGGTCGAGCCGCTGGACCTCGAGGGTGCGCGCGAGGCGGTTCGCGACCTCGTCGGCTCGGCCGGCATCGAAGCGCTCGCCATCTGCTTCCTCCACTCCTACGCCAACCCGGTTCACGAGGAGGCGGCCGGAGATCTGGTGCGCGAGGAGTTTCCCGGACTGCACGTCTCGCGCTCCGCCGACATCTTCGCGAACATGCGCGAGTACGAGCGCTGGACCACCGCGACGATGAACGCCTATGTCCAACCGATGTTCGACCGCTACGTCGAACGGCTCGAGCGGGGTCTCACGGAACTCGGGTTCACCGGCCAACTCCACATCATGACGTCGTCCGGTGCTTCGATCGTGCCGGAGACGGCGCGGCGCTTTCCGGTCCGCGCCCTCGAATCCGGCCCCGCGGCCGGGGCGCTCATGTCCGCTTACCACGGACGCGGGCTCGGACTGCCCGACCTTCTTTCGTTCGACATGGGCGGCACGACCGCAAAGGGCGCTCTCATCCGGCGGTACGCGCCGCTGAAGCAGTACGACCTCGAGATCGGGCGCGTGCACGAGTTCAAGCGCGGCAGCGGCCTGCCGGCGAAGCTGCCGGTCATCGACATGATCGAGATCGGCGCCGGGGGCGGCTCGCTCGCACGGGTCGACGAGCGCGGGCTCATCCGGGTGGGGCCGCGGAGCGCGGGCGCGGACCCCGGTCCCGCCTGCTACGCGAAGGGCGGAACCGGGGCCACCCTGACGGACGCGAACGTGGTGCTCGGCTACCTCGATCCCGAATTCTTTCTCGGCGGCGAGATGCCTCTCGATGCGGGCGCCGCGCGCGCCGCGATCGAACGGCACGTGGCGGCGCCGGCGGGGCTCGATCCGATCCGGGCCGCGTGGGGCGTGCACGAGATCGCGAACGAGGACGTGGCGCGTGCGTTCCGGATCCACGCCTCGGAACGGGGATTCGACTATCGGAACTCGTCCATGGTCGCGTTCGGCGGGTGCGGTCCGGTGCACGCGCTCGCGATCGCTCGGAAGCTTCGGATCCCGCGGGTCGTGTTTCCGATCGGGGCGGGCGTGATGTCGGCCCTGGGACTGCTGGTCAGCCCACTCGGCTTCGAAGTCTCGCGATCGCGGCGGGTGTTCGTGGCCGATCTCGACGCGGAGACATTCGAACGAGCCATCGCCCCCCTCGTCGACGAGGCGTCCGGTTTCCTGCGCCGGGCCGGCATTCCGGACCCGGCCATCGTCTGCCGGCTGGACATGCGCTACCAGGGGCAGGGCTACGAGATCGAGGTAACCCTCCCCGACGCACGGTCCGGCGCAGGCAGCGCCGAAGCCTTCTCGCGCCTGGACGATCTGTTCCGAGCCAAGTACGCCGAGATCTTCTCGGAGACGTTTCTCGACGAGCCGCTCGAGATCGTGAGCTGGAAGGTGGAAGCGGCAGGCTCGGAGGCAGTACTCGCGTACCGCGGCATCCGGGGGGGTGCGCGCGGGCGGGCGAAGCGGGCCCGCAAGGTCTGGTTCGGCGATGCTTTCATCGAATGCGAGGTTCTCGACCGCTACGCACTCGAGGCCGGTGCGACGATCGCAGGCCCGGCCGTCATCGAGGAGCGCGAATCCACCTGCGTGCTCGGACCGGGGGACCGGGCGGCGGTGGACGAGCGGCTCAACCTCGTGGCCGATCTCGCGAGTGGAGGGGACGAATGATGAATGCCGGCGCGATCGACGCGGTGAGCCTCTCGATCATGTGGGATCGGCTCATCGGAATCACCGACGAGATCATCTCCGCTCTCGTTCGAAGCTCGTTCTCCACCATCGTCCGGGAGAGCGGCGATCTCTCGGTCGTGGTTCTCGACGCGCAAGGAAACGCCGTCGCCCAGGGCAGCTACAGCGTCCCGTCGTTCACCGGAACGGCCGCCCCCACCCTGCGTCACATGCTGGCGAAGTTTCCGCCCGAATCTCTCGCGCCGGGCGATGTCGTCGCCACCAACGACGCGTGGATGGGCACGGGCCATCTCTTCGACATCAACGTGATGCGGCCGGTATTTCGAAACGGCAGGATCACCGGCTACACCATGAGCATCACCCACCTGCCGGACATCGGCGGGCTCGGCTTCGGCGCCGCCGCATCGGAGATCTTTCACGAGGGGCTGCGCCTCCCGGTGTGCAAGCTCGTGCGGGGCGGCCGGCTCGATGAGCCGATGTTCGAGGTCATTCGCAGCAACGTGCGGGTGCCGGAGCAGGTCTTCGGCGATCTCATGGCCAACATCACCTGCAACGAGGTCGGCGGCCGCCAGCTCCTGGAGTTCATGGACGAGTACGGTCTGGAGGACCTCGCGCCGCTTTCCGCGACCATCCGCAGCCAGAGCGAGCGGGCCATCCGCGATCGGATCGCCGCCCTGCCCGACGGCACCTACGAAGGGGCGATCGACATCGAGGGCATCGACGCTCCCCTCCGGCTCGCGTGCCGCGCCGAGGTCGCCGGCCGGGGCATCAGCCTCGACTTCTCCGGAACCTCCGCACCGGTCAACCGAGGCATCAACGTACCCCTGTGCTACACGCGCGCGATGGCCTGCTACGCGATCAAGTGCCTGACCGTGCCCGAGATGCCGAACAACGAGGGCGCGGTAGCCCCGATCGCGGTGAGCGCGCCGGAGGACTCGATCCTGAACGCGCAGCCACCCTTTGCGACCGGAGGGCGGCACGTGACCGGGCACATGGTGGTGCCCCTCGTCTTCCGCACGCTCGCCGAGGCGGTTCCCGGGCAGGTACAGGCGGACTGCGGAATGCTGAACATCGTCACGTTCCAGGGCACCCGTGCGGACGGCCATCCGATGTCCACGATCTACTTCTCGACCGGAGGCTTCGGTGCCCTCCAGGGCTTCGACGGCGCCGATACCATCCCCGGCCCGTCGAACATGCGGGCAATTCCGGTCGAGATGTGGGAGTCCCTGACCGGAATCACGATCTTGCACAAGCGGCTGCTTCCGGACACGAGCGGACATGGCGAGGCGCGGGGAGGTCTCGGCCAGGAGATCGAGTTCCGGAACGATACCGGCTCCCCGCTCACCGTGTTCTGCATCGCGCCGCGGTCCGAGTTTCCCGCGCGCGGCCTCTTCGGCGGAGGCGACGGGAGCCGGCGCACCATCCTGATCGAAGGGCGCCCGGTCCATCCCAAGGGCGCGCACGCGGTAGCCCCCGGACAGCGCTTCACGATGCGAGACGCGGGCGGGGGCGCCTTCGGCGACCCCGCGAATCGGCCCCGGGCGAAAGTGCTGGCCGACCTCGACGAGGGCCTCATCACCCCCGGCACGGCCCGGGAGGTCTACGGCGTCGACGTGCGGTAGCACGCGGCGGCGAACGGAGGCAGGCGATCCGCACCGCGACGACAGCGGCTAGACGGTGAGGTATTGTTCGAGGATCTCCGGGTGCTCGCGCAGCTCCTCGGTCGAGCCCGAGTGCTTGATCTCGCCCTTCTCCATGATGTGGCAGCGATCGCTCAGGCTCAGCACGAACGAGAGGTTCTGCTCCGCGAGGACAATCGACAGCCCCGCGTCCTTCAGGCGCTGGACCTGGGCCCGCAGGGACTCGACGACCCGCGGCGCGAGACCTTCCGACGGCTCGTCGAGGAGCAGCAGCCTCGGGTTTCCCATCAGGCTGCGGGCGATGGTGAGCATCTGCTGCTGGCCGCCGGAGAGCACCCCGCCGAGGCGCGTCTGGATCGGCTCAAGGTCGGGGAAGAGCTCGAACACCCGCTTCTCGTTCCAGCCGTCCGGGCTCGCGCGGCGGGCGATGTCCAGGTTCTCCCAGACCGTCAGCTCGGGGAAGATGCGCCGCTCCTCGGGCACGTAGCCGATCCCGAGCTTCGCGATTCGGTGCGACGGCCGGCCCGCGATGTTCTGGCCGAGCCACTCGATCTCTCCCCGGCGGGGGGCCGCGAGCCCGGCAATGCTGCGGATGGTGGTCGTCTTTCCGACCCCGTTGCGCCCGATGAGGGCGACGCACTCGCCGGGCTCCACGACAAACGACACGCCGAAGAGCACCTGGCTCCGGCCATAGGCGGTATGCACGTCCCGGAGCTCAAGCTGCGCCATCGCCCGCCTCCCCGAGATAGACGCTTCTCACCTGGGGGTCGCCGCGCACCGCGTCCGGTGCGCCGGACGCGATGATTCCGCCGTTGTGCAGCACCGTGATCCGGTCCGCGATGCCGAAGACCACCGTCATGTCGTGCTCGGTGAAGAGCAGGGTGAGGCTCCGCGCGTCCGCGATCTCCTGGATGAGCCGGATCGCCTCCACCGTCTCGCTCGGGGACATGCCTGCGGTCGGCTCGTCGAGGAGGAGCACCCGGGGGCGCTCGGCGAGGGCGATCGCGAGCTCGAGCTGCTTCTGCTTGCCGTAGGCGAGCTCCCCGGCCTGCTCCCCGGCCTCCTCCGCGAGTCCGACGAGGCCAAGCAGCTCCGACGTCTCGTCGCGGTTGAAGCGCGCCCCGATCCGGAACATGGTGAAGTGCCGATCGTCGCGGGCCATGAGCGCGACCTGCACGTTCTCGAACACGCTCATGCGCGGGTAGACATTGACCCGCTGGAACGAACGCGCGAGCCCCGCCTTGACGATGCGGTGCGGCGGGAGGCCGGTCAGCTCGCGACCCTGATACTCGACCCGCCCCCGGTCGGGGCGAAGATGTCCGGTGATGAGATGGAAGAACGTCGTCTTGCCCGCGCCGTTCGGGCCGATGATCGCGTGCTTCTCGCCCTCCTCGATCTCGAAGTCGACCCCATCGATGGCGACGAAGCCCCCGAAGTGCTTGAAGAGGTCGACGGTGCGAAGCATCGACTCAGTCGCCGCGCGCACGGAAGGACGCGAGCTTCCGGGCAAGACCGGCGAGGCCGTCCGGCAGGAAGAGCAGGATAGCCACCAGGATCACGCCGAGGACGGTCGGCCAGTACTCGGTGTACTCGTTCGTGAGGCGCTCGAGCACGAAGAGGGTCGCGGCCCCGATGGCCGGGCCGAAGAACGAGAAGATGCCGCCGAGCAAGGTCATGATGAGCACGGTCGCGGACTCGGTCCAGAACGCGGACTCGATATACATCCCCCGGTGGAACATCCCGAAGATAGCCCCCGCCACCCCCGCGAACGTCCCGGCGACCACGAACGCCCACCAGCGCATGAGGCGGGTGTTGATGCCGACGAACCCTGCCCGGATCCGGTTCTCGCGCACCGCGACGAGGCATCGGCCGAACGCGGAATGGCAGATGAGCCACAGCAGGGCCACCGAAACGCCGATCACCACGAGGGTGAAGTAGTAGAACGAGGTGCGCGAATCGAGCATCGCCGGCACCGCGACCCCCACGAACCCGTCGTCGCCGCCGGTGACGCTACGCCACTTGAACGCCACCCCCCACACCACCATCGCGAACGCGAGGGTCAGCATCGCGAAGTAGATGTCGGTAAGCCGCACGCAGAACCAGGCGACGAACGCGGCGGCGAGGGCGGAGGCGATGACCGCGGCCGCGAACGCCGGCACGAAGGCCCACTCGTAGGTCGTGAGGAGGATCACGCAGGTATAGCCTCCGATCGCGAAGTAGGCGGCGTGCCCGAACGAGACGTTTCCGGAGTAGCCGATGAGCACGTTGAGACTGAGCGCGAAGAGGGCGTAGATCATGATCTCGGTGAAGAGATCGATGAGGTAGCGCGAGTCGAGGAGCGGCACCGCGAGGAGCGCGAGCAGCGCCACCGCACAGGCGATCGCGACCGGCAGGGGCATGACCCGGGCCGACTCCATCCCCTACGCTCCCTCGCCTTCGGGGCGGCCGAAGAGACCATGAGGACGCCAGAGCAGCACCGCGAGCAGGATGAGAAACGGGAACACGTCCTGCCAGTTCGGCACGATAACCGATCCGAAGTTGAAGACGAACCCGTAGATGAGCGCACCGATGAAGCTGCCCACCACGCTGCCGAGCCCCCCCACGATCACGATGACGAAGCAGTCGACGATGATGGTGGCGTCCATGCCGGGGGTGGGGCTGTTGAAGGGCGCCGCGAGCGCACCGCCGATCCCGGCGAGCGCGGAGCCGAGGATGAACACGCCGGTGTAGATCACGGGGACGTTGACCCCGAGCGCACCCAGCATCTCGCGGTCCTGGGTCGCGGCCCGGGTGAGCCGCCCCCACCGGGTCCGCGCCGTGAAGAGCATGAGCCCGACGAGGATCACCGGCCCCACCAGGATGAGCAGCAGCCGATAGGTCGGATAGCGGGTGATGCCGAGGTCGAGCGCTCCCCCGAAGCCGTCGGGATAGGAGACGCTGTACTGGTCCGTCCCCCAGATCATCTTCGCGAGATCGGTCAGGATGAGGACCACCGCGAACGTCAGGAGCAGTTGCATCAGGTGCTCCTTGTCGTAGATGTACCGGAACAGCCCCCGTTCGATGACGATGGCCATGATCGCGAGGCCGGCCGCCGCCCCCGCCACCCCGGTCCAGAATCCCAGCCCATACGACTCGGCGACCGAGTAGAGGATGTAGGCGCCGAACATGTAGAACGCGCCGTGGGCGAAGTTGATGACCCGCAGCACGCCGAAGATGAGGGAGAGCCCCGAGGCGATGATGAAGAGGTTCATCCCCTGCGAGACGGAGTTGAGCACCTGGATGAAGGCGAACGAGGGCTGATCGAGAAGGGTCGCGAGACCCGGGTTTCCGAGCTCTTCGCGGGCGAACCGGACCAGTGCTTCCACTATCGACACGCCCTTGCAGGGATGGGAATCAGGAACGAACCGGAACGGCTCCCGCGCCGGCGCCCCCCCCGTGGGAAGCGCCGGCGCGGGATACCGGATACTCGAACGCCCGGTTACTCGGCGATCTTGGCCGGGATATACGTGATGGGATCCATCACCCGATAGGAGACGCCCTCCTTCTTCACCATCGGCCCCCAGAACTGGCCGGTATCGGCCTGGTGGTCCTCGGCATTGATCGTGCGAGGCCCGACGGGGGTGTCGATGCTGAGCCCCTTGAGGGCGGCCGCGATGGCGTCGGAGTCGATCGAGCCCGCCTTCTCCGCGGCGGCCGCGTAGAACTTGACGCCGATGTAGGCAAGCACCGGCCACATCGCGGTCTCGTCGGTACCGGCCTTCGCCGCCACCGCCTTCTGGAACTCGACGTGCAACGGATCGAAGTGGTCGTACCACAGCTCGTAGGTGTTGCTCCAGACGTTGTCCGGGTAGTCTTCACCCATGTTGCCGGCGATCTCGTGGCTCGCGATCTCGCCGCCGGAGATGTACTTCGCGCGGTCGAAGAGATCGAACGGCTTCGCCTGCTGCGCGAAGTTGACGAAGTGCGAGCCCCACAGCCCACTCGTGATGCCGTCGCACTCGGCTCCGAGGATCTGGGAGATGAACACGTTGTAGTCGGTCGCCCCGAGCTTCGGACGCAGCTCGATCACCAGCTCGGTGTCCGGCGCATGGCGCGCGAGGGCCTTCTTGATGCCACTCCCGAGGTCGTGGCCGTAGGCATAGTCGAGCTGGATGTCGCACAGCTTCTCGATCCCGAGCTCAGCCACGATCTGGGCCATCGCGTCGCCCTCGAAGTCGGTGTGCGAGGCGGTGCGAAAGACGTGGTCGTGGAGCTTGGTGGTGGTCATCTGGATCGTCTTCGGGATGGTCGCGATGTAGACCACCTTCTCCTGCCGGGCCACCTCGGAGATGGCGAGGCCCACCGCGGAGCTCAGCCCGCCGATGAGGACGTTCACCCCGTCCTTGGTGATGAGCTCCTTGGCGGCGGCGGCGGCCGCGGCCGGCTTGAGCTTGGTGTCGCGCTTGAAGGTGGCGAGCTGCTGTCCGTTGACGCCGCCCGCCGCGTTGATCTCGTCGACCGCGAGGTCGTGTCCGAACATCGCGGGAACCCCGTACACCGCTCCGGTGCCGGCGATGGGATAGAGCACCCCGAGGCGGATCTCCGCCTGGGCGCTCGTGCCGACGAGGGCGGCCGCGGCCAGTACGATTGCTGGAAGGTATCTCATTCCGGTTCTCCCCTGTTGGTTGTCGGGTGGCGCGCCATCAGGACGCCGATATCCTCTTGCGGTCCGCGGCGGGGCACCTTGCCACGATGGAGCGTACGGCGCTTCCGGCGGACGAGCCGGCCGGTTTGCCGGCTGCCGCGACATCCGTCACCGCCGTCACCTCGCCTCCGCCACGGGGCGGCCGCAGAGCGGACGGCAGGCTAACCCCACGCGACGCCCTGTGCAAGGGTGCGCCGCTGCCGCCCGCGCCGCGGAACAGCGCAACCCGCCGGGTCCTCATGGCGGAGGCCGCCGCCGCGCGCTTCGCTCGGGCGACCCCGGCCGATCCCGCGCTCGCCGCGAGGGACGACCGCCGTGCGCCTCCCGACCACGTATCGGTCCCCGTGTCTTTCACTCGGATACGGCAGCCCGGCCGTTCATCGACCGGAAACGGACCGGCGAAGCGCCCCCAGCGCGGGCATGGCGGGAAACGCGTACAAGGCAGACTTCGTGCCCCGGGTCGCTCCGACCGCTCCCATCGGTCCCCGCGCATCCGCGACCCTGACGGGAGACCTGCCCACCGTGGGCGGGAATCCGGGAAAATTCAACGGCCTGGATTATTAACCAAGAAAATCGAACTCGAATAATTCTTTTTTCTTGGTATATTGACGCAATGCTGGAACGTCGCGCTGCCTTCGAAGCGATTGGGACAGCCCTCGGCCGCGCCCCGGTCGTGGTGCTTACCGGACCGCGCCAGTGCGGCAAGACCACCCTCGCCCGGCGGTTCGTCGATCCGGACTCCGTCAACTATTTCGATCTCGAGTCACCACCGAGTCTTGCGCGTCTCGATGAGCCCATGACGGCCCTGGCGGCGCTGCGTGGCGTCGTGGTGATCGACGAAATCCAGCTCCGGGCGGACCTGTTCCCTGCGCTTCGGGTGCTGGTGGACCGGACTGACTCACCGGCAAGATTTCTCATTCTGGGCAGCGCCTCCGGCAGTCTCCTCCACCAGACATCAGAGAGCTTGGCAGGCCGCACGGAACGCGTGCTGCTTGGCGGGTTCACGACTCATGAGACGGACGGCAACATCTCGGGCGCCGAGAACGTCCTGTGGCGCCGTGGAGGCCTGCCCCGATCGTTCCTCGCCGCAACGGAGGAGGACAGCGTGGTCTGGCGGCGCGAATATATCCGAACCCTGCTCGAGCGGGACTTTCCCCAGTGGGGGGTGCGGGCGCCGGCCGCCGCCATGGGACGGTTCTGGGCCATGCTGGCGCACTACCATGGACAGACGTGGAATGCCACCCAGCCGGCCCGCGCCCTGGGAGTGAGCCCCGGCGTGGTGCGGGGTTATCTGGATGCCCTCACCGATGCGCTGATGGTGCGCCAATTGCAGCCGTGGTTCGCCAACCTGAAGAAACGCCAGGTAAGGGCGCCGAAGACCTACATCCGCGACTCCGGCCTGTTGCATCGGCTGCTCGGCATCGACACCGAGAAGGCGCTGATGACCCATCCCGGGGTCGGGGCTTCCTGGGAGGGTTTCGCCATCGAGCAGGTGCTGGCAATCGAACCCCACGATGAAGCGTTCTTCTGGGCGACGCATCAGGGAGCGGAGATCGATTTGATCCTGCGCCGGAACAGCGCCCTGTTCGGCGTCGAGTGCAAGCTCGCCGACGCACCCCGCATCACGCCGTCGATCAGGAACGCCCTCACCGACGTGGGCTTGGCCAGGGTGGCCATTCTCTATCCCGGCGCCCACCGCGCGCAGCTCTCCGACCGGGTCGAACTGGTGCCGTTGTCGGCCCTCGGTCGCGGCGAGGCGCTGTTCGCGAATGCCGATCCGGCCTCGAAGGAGACGGTGGGCCTCCGACCGTAAGAAAGTCGGTGTCGGATTGAATGCCCATCCCGCGCATCGCTGAACCCCGCCGTGCGGAACAGGTCGCGTTCGGAGGAAGGAGAGCTCGCGTCCGGGCGCGGAGCACAGGTCTTCAGGCAGATATCGATTGAGGTTCGAGCGAACGGAGCAGGAATTCATGCCAAATAGAAAAGTCATCCGGGACGCCATACTCGAAGGAGTAAATGCCGCCAATGTCCGATACGAGAAATGGTCCAATGGCTGGTGGCTGACCGATTCCGGTGTGGAGGGCCTCGTGGTCGCCACTATCGCGGAGAAACTGGACTCTGTGCTGACAGTAGACGAAAGCTTGGCGATGGAACTCCCGTTCAGCTATATCCAGGAATGCTCGGCCGCGAACCCTGCATCGCATGCACCGAGACACCTGCGGGCATCGGGTCTCTCCTTACCGCTCTTGCCGCTCTTGCCGCTCTTGCCGCTCTTGCCGCTCTTGCCGCTCCTTGCCGCTCGCGAGGCCGCCGGTTGATGGAACGCGACTTGATTGCTCAGTCGGGATGAAACTCCGACGGGAGTCCGCCAAGCGCCTGCGACCGATACACCGTCGTCGTCGGCCGAGAAGGCCGCCGCCGCAAGGGGTTGGAGCGGTCACGGCGTTTGAGCGAGACCACCGGTCCACAACCACGCGTGCATTCCGCATCGCCTTCCGAGCACGACAGGTAACGGAACGGTCCGTAGCGGGCGAGCGGTCGGCGCCGTCGCCCCCGGTGCCGTGCGGACTCACACCTTGGGCACCGGCCGTAACACCGTCTCCCGTGAACCGGTAGCGATCCGCGACGCCATCCTTGATGATCGTTCTCCTCAAGCTCTAGCTTGCCGCGCACGACGCGACGGCATCTTGACCGGGAACACGATCAAAACACGGAGCTGGGAGCGATTGGACTTTGCAGCCTCAAGTGAGCATGCGGTGTCGGCGCGTCGCGAACCCGCTGCCGACGAACTCCTGCAGGCGCAACTCGCCAAACTGCAACGCAAAATCGATGCCGTAGCTGGCGAGCGGCGGCGCCTCGCCGATCTCTAATCAGGCTGCCTTCATTGAGCGCGAGGAGTTGTTGCGCCGAGGCAACGAGCTCTGCAATCGCGGACAACACCTACAAGACCAGCGCGACGCGCTGATCGCCCAGCGCACGGAGCTGGCGCATCAAAACACCCTACGTCAACGGATCGCCGGATTCTCGGCGCAGGTTGGCGCCGCCGTTGACGACCTCGACTTCGAACAGCGCCAGAAGCTATTGCGGCTGGTCGTCGAGCACGTCTTCGTACGCGGTTGGCGGGTCGAAATCCAGCTTCGCATCCCCCTGGACGAGCCCCCACCTCCGCCAGATCGTGAATTGTCCAGTAAAGACCGTTTGCGTTCCCTCGGTGTCAATGAACGGCGAAAGTTTTCGCCTCAATCACCGCCGCGCGCGGAAAATGGCCCCCGCGGGCTGATCACCACACCGTCGTCAGCCGGAAACTCCGGTCGGGCTACGCCCTCCCTGCGTTTCCGGCTCCCGCCGCCCCAAGCCGAATCCCGACCCCCTCGGACCACCTCACCCCCACGGCTGCGGTGGCAGTGTTTCTCTCCGCCCTTGACAGTCCGCATGAAGTTTCCAAGGTTGTATGCGAGCGCGTGCAACTGAAGACGTACCTCGTTGTTGCGGAAGCCGTGGCAAGACAGACGGGTCCAGTTGATGGCGTTCTTGCCTTCCTTGATGTGCTGCGCCGCCGTGCCGAGCTGACTGTAAAAGGCCACCACCCGCCCGGCGGGCCGGCCGACCGCTAACGGTAGAACATTTCCGGCAGATAGAGGGCGAGCCCGGGAAAGAGCAGCATGATCCCGAGCATGACCACGATCGCGAGGATGAACGGCGTCACCCCGATGAACACGTCGTTGAGCGTGCCCCGTCTGCGGAGTCCCTGGATGACGTAACAGAGCACGCCGATCGGCGGCGTCAAGATGGCCATTTCGCAGAGCAACACGACGAGGACGCCGAACCAGACCGTGTCGTAGCCGAGCGAGACCACCACCGGCGTAATCAGGGGCACGGTCAGCACCATCATGGACAGGGTCTCCATGAACATGCCCATGACCACGTAGACGCCGATGATGAAGAGCATCGTCGCGAGAGGGCTCCAGCCGAGTTGCAGGATGAACTCGTTCACCTGCCGAACCAGGCCCACCGAGGCGAACACGAAATTGAGATAGAGCGCGACGATGACTATCAGGAGCAACATGGACGACGTGCGGATGGTGCCCTGCATTGCGGCCTTGAGCATCACCCAGTTGAGACGCCGATTCCACGCCGCGAGTGCGAGTGCCGCAAGGACGCCGAGAGCGGCCGCTTCGGTCGGCGTCGCCCAGCCCGCGTAGATCGAGCCGACGACGACGAGGAAGAGGACGAGCGGGGGCCCGAGATCGCCGATGGTTGCGAAGCGAGCCTGCCAGTTCGTCTCCACGGGCGCGCCGTCCCAGTCGGGTCTGATCAGGCAGGCCACCAAGACCACCAGCATGTAGAGAAGGGCCAGCGTGATGCCCGGGATGATGCCGGCGAGAAAGAGTTGCGGCACCGAGGTGTCGGTGAGGTACCCGTATACGATCATGTTGATGGAGGGCGGAATCAGGATCCCGAGCGTGCCGCCGGCGGCTAGGCTTCCCAGGAACAGCCGCGCATTGTAGCCGCGCCACTCGATCTGAGGGAGGGCCGTGGTCCCGATCGTCGCCACGGTCGCGACCGTCGAGCCCGAGGTGGCCGCGAACATTGCGCAAGTGCCGATGTTGGCGTGCATCAGCCCGCCCGGCAGCCACGAAAGCCACTGGATCATCGCCGCGTACATCTTGTCGGAGATGCCCGAGCGCAGCAAGAGCTCGCCCATCAGGATGAAGAGCGGGATCGCTATCAGGATGAAATTAGTGCTGTGGACCCAGAACACCTCACCCAAGGCGATCTGGATCGGCAGGAAGCTGTAAGTCAGGTCGAGGAACAGGGCGAGCGAGCCCAATACGACGGCGATCGGCAGCGAAAGGGCGATCAGCGCGATCAGGACAAGCGTCGTGGAGATGAGCATCAGTCACCCTTTCCCTCGCCGGCGTCCGGCCCAAGCTCGATCATCGCGGTGTCGACCTCGGTTTCGATCGAGGGCGCTCCGGCGAGCTCTTGCACCGTGGCGAAGTCCCTCGAGAAAAGCGCCGAGGACGTGCGGGCCAGCAGAATGACGAGGCTGAGGAAAAAGAACACGATACCGGCGAGCCACAGAGACTGTGGAATCACCAGCGGCGTCGACAGCGGGGTGTTCGCCCTCGAGTTCATCTCGAGGGTGTTCTGGAGCACGTTGAGGGCCCGATAAGACAAGAGCCCGATGAACACGGCGAACGCGAGCAGGGAGACGACGTCGAGGACCGCCCTGAGGGAAAGCGGTAGCCTGAGATAGAGCGCGTCGACCCGAATGTGCGCGCGGTCGAAAAGGGCCGACGAAAAGCCCCAGGCCATGCCTATGGCCAACGCGTAGCTCGCGAGCTCGTCCGCCCCGCCCAGCGAGAACTGGAATAACTTGCGCGCGACGACCTCGATTCCGATCAGTCCCGCCGCCAGAATCAGCATGCTGCACCCGACATAGGCACCAGCCCGCGCCACTGCCTCCGCCACGCCTTGCAGGCGTTCGATGGCAAGCCCTCCCAACTCGTTTCCACCCCCGCGGCGCACCAGCCGTGTCACGAACGGTGGCGATTCCGGCCGACGCACGCGGGCACGCCGATCACACCGCCCGACGGGCGACGATCACCGTGTCCCCTGTGAAGCTCTTCAAGCTTCGACCGGCGGGGTGTGGAACCGCGCCGGCCCAACCCCCTTGCCCGTCGGGTCAGTTGGCAGCCGCCTTCAGGCCGAGCATCTTGCCAACCGAGACGTTCCAGTTGTCCGCGCACGCCTTGCCGCAGCGCTTCGCCCACTTCGGCAGGACGTGCTTCTCGAGCATCGAATTGAGCGTTTTGTGGTCGTCCTCCGACACCGGGACAAGGGTAAGGTTCGCCTTGGTCAGGGCTCGCGGGGCGGTGACGTTCACGTCGCACCGGCTGTCCCCGACGCTACACCAGATGCCGTGCTGGGTGGACTCGTCGCCCTGCTTCCAGGCGGTCGGCACCGCGAACTCGTCGCCCACCGTCATGATGAGTTCGCGCACCTTCGGATCGAGTTTATTCCAGGACTTCTTGTTCGCCGCTGTGACATTCAGGCCCCAACCAATGATCATCGGATAGAGGTGGGTCATCACCTCGGGCCACTTCGCGAGGTTGCCGTTGGCCGAGCCGGTGATGGCGCAGTCGATGACCTTGCGCTGCACCGCGGGGATCACCTCGGAAGCTCCCATGGTGACTGGAACCCCGCCGATGGCCTCCACGAACTCGGCGAGGCTCGCGCTGTAGACGCGGATTTTCTTCCC
This sequence comes from Gammaproteobacteria bacterium, assembly GCA_965223775.1. Taxonomy (GTDB): domain Bacteria; phylum Pseudomonadota; class Gammaproteobacteria; order HK1; family HK1; genus JAJDXW01. The sequence goes on from OZ245021.1 coordinate 3,509,286, forward strand.
CTCGAGATCGGACAAACCCGTAATAGGCACGGCGCACCAGAAGATCTGACCACCGGACGGCCAATAGCTCAGGATCTTCACGCCGACCTCGTCGAAGACCTTGTCCAGTGTGGAACCGTAAACGTCGACGACCTCGCGCAGCGTGGGGATGTCCTGAATGAGCCCCGCCATCTCGATGCCGTCGTTCTCGGGAAGGTCGCCCGATGCATAGGCGATCGAGAAGTCAAGAAAGTCGGTGACGCCGATCTTGACGAGCCGAAAGACGTCCGTCCCTCCGATGCCTAGCTCCGTGACGCTGACCAGGTCCGCAGTTACGCGGCCACTCGACATCTGCGGGATTTTATTCTCCCACATCGGCTTGCTGATGTTGGTGTAAGGCTGGGTGTTGAGGTGTACGCCGATGGCCTTGAGATTCGTGCGCGGCATGTCCTGCGCCCATGCGGTACCCGCTGCGAGGCCGACAAACAACGCGGTGGCCAGGGCGGAGCTTGAGAGAGAGATGCGCATTTTACTGTTCCTCCGTTGGTTTCATCCCGAATACACCGACGCAGTCCCTTCATTCCGGGGTCCGTCGTCAAGCGCGTAATAAGACGAGCGTCGGCATCGACGCATGGAGCCGTTCGCAAGGTCCTTGTTAAGAAAAAAGTCTATCCCCGAACGCGATGGGCTGTCAATATGCATAAAATAATCTACTACTATCCCAACGTTAATATAATAAATTCAATTGGTTAGGGATCTTCAGGTCTTGTGAAGTGTGGGGTGCCTGGGTAAGTAATTGTTCTAACGGAATTCTTTCGAACACGGTGAGGCTGAGGATTTGTAGAATTGTGTAGAGGCTGGTCTCCAGACGGAGCCGCTGTCTGATGATGGCGACCATCACGTAGGCGGAGACGGCGATCCAGATCTGGGTCTTGACCGCGTTCTCGGAGGTTCCGAAGAAGGCCTTGATCCGCAGGTGCTGCTTGATCTACTTGAAGAACAGCTCGACCTGCCAGCGGCTGCGATACAGCTCGGCGATGGTCAGGGGCGGCAGCGTGAAGTTGTTGGGGATTATGTAGGAAAGTGCCGAAGCGCCCTCACTCAGGGCGCCGCTTCGGCCGGGGGATGTAGCGCACTTTCACGGGCCGGGTAAGCGCCTCGACCGCCTCCTCGAACGTCGCCCGGACCCGCATGTCCTCCTCAAGTTCCGTCTTCGACGGCTGGTACGTGGGGGCCACCACGTCCACGATGCGCGGCAGTTTCTTCAGCTTGTCAGGCATTCACTTCTTCCCTCTCGCCTGGGCGCTGAAGTCAATTCGTGGGCGCTGCTTGTGGCAATGCGTCTTGGATCTTGTCACGAGATACCACGTATCAGTCGCCAGCCGACGCAGGCGCTCTTCCTCTTCCATTCCCGCCCGGTAGCATTCCTCGACTGTAGCGAGCGAGCGGAGAATGTCGAAACGAACGCATCTCTCGGGCTTGCCCCACGGGCTCTGTGCCAAGACCGCGCACACAGTTTCCGTCGTCAAGGTGTACATCTAACCCGTTCGTGCTCCCGAATCCAGTCCGTTGTCGGCAATGAGGTCGACGTAGCGCAGGCGCTTGCCGTTCATGCCGGTGATGACGGCGGCCATGATGTCGATGGTGTCCTCGTCGCGCAGGTTGTGACGCGCGGCGAACTCCTGAACGTACCGGTCGAGATGCTTAGGACTCATCTTGTGGAAGGTGCCCTTGTGGGCGCGCTTCAGCATCGACCAGAAGCTCTCCGCACCGTTGGTATGGACATCGCCCCGGACGTACTCCTGGGCGCTGTGGTTGACTACTTCGTGCGGATTCGGAAGGGTCTCATAGACCAACGCATCGTCGGTGTAGACCTTGGCGTCAGGGGCCACGTGGGCGGCGACGAAGCCGTGTACGGTCGGCTTGTCGGTGCGTTCGACCACCTGGGCGCGAACCTGATTCGTATCCCGATCCTTCGCCCCCGCGATGGCGGTCTTGCCTACGGCCCCGCGGCCAGTGAGCTCTTCGCGCTTCGACTTTGACATGTTCGCCCGCTTCCCGCCCATGTAGGTCTCATCGACTTCGACCGGGCCGGCGAAGAGACCACTTTCCTGCGTGAGCGCGACCCGAAGCCGGTGCGCGAGGAACCACGCGGAGCGCTGATTGATGGTTAGGTCGCGGTGCAGCTTCATGCTGGACACGCTCTTGAGGCTGGTCGAGACGAGGTACGTCGCAATCATCCACACTTGCAGCCCGAGCTTCGACCCCTCCATGACGGTCCCCGTCTTCGGGCTGAACCGCTTGGCGCACTGCTTCTCGCGGCACCGGTACGGCATCGTCGCGTGCTTTGCGCCCGTCTGGACGTTCAGCGAGCCGCAGTGCGGGCACGCGACCCCGGTCGGCCACCGACGGGCGACGAACCAGGCTTCGGCCGTGGCGTCATCGGGGAACATGCGAAAGATCTGGACGAGGCTGATGCCTTCGCGGAAGCTCTTTCCAGGTGCCTTGTGTGCCATGCCCGTATCCTCTTGAGATACGGAAAGGTTACAAGAAAGTGCCGAAGGCGTCACGGGGGGCTTCGGCACTTTCCTACATAATCCCCAAGTTGTTGGTGAGGAAGACCAGGGTCTTGCCGCGTTCGCCGCCGTGGAACTTGATGCGCCGAAGCTTGTCGGGATAGCTGGTCGCGGTCGTGACACCGGTGAGGACAATGATCTGATCACAAGTGACCCCGGAAGACCGGTCGGCCGGATGCGAATACAGCCGGCGGAACTGGGTATTGGATCTTGGCCCGCAGGACGAAGAAGCTGCAGGCTTGGTGCAGGGCGTGGAGGCGGCGGGCCGTGTGGATGAGACGCTGGGCGAAGTCGGCGTGGATGCGCCAGTCCCGAACCTGATTGGCGTTGGCCAAGGTGTTGCGCGAGATGCCGCCGCCGATGCACCCATGTGATAGAGCTTGGCGGATTGTGCGCGCAGGCAGGTCTCGATATCGCGCAGGCTTTCCCGGTAGGTGATCTGGGCGAAGGCCATGCAGCGATACTGATCCGCGCATCCGAACCACTTGACCTTGCGGTTGCCGCCGTAGCGCTCCACGCAACGCCGAAAGGTCTGCCATGGCAGATGATCCATGACCTGCGAGAAGACCAGCCTTCCCGTATACATGCGCTACCTCCCATTGCCGTCCAACCAGGACAGGAGAGTGGCGACATCCGTCCCACACATTCAAGTCGGTGACACCCATGCTGGCGAAATTCCAACCGTTAAATCAAAGACCTATGGCGTGATGCCGGAAAAACGTTGGGACAGTAGTGAAAATAATCATATAATCTCCGCCGGAAAAGTTCCCGACGAAGACCTAAAGAAAACGGACCAAACACCGGGCAGGAAACGAATGGCTACGTTCAGGCTGGGTGTCGACATCGGCGGCACCTTCACCGATATCGTGCTGCTGGGCCCTGACGGAGCCCTTCACAGCAAGAAGGTTCTCTCCACCCCCGACGACTACAGTGGCGCCATCGAGACGGGCGTCGCGGCGATCGTCAAGGAGACCGGCATCGCCGCCTCGGACATTTCCGAGTTCGCCCACGGAACCACGGTCGCGACCAATGCCATAATCGAGCGAAAGGGCGCAAACATTGCTCTGGTCACGACCAAGGGCTTCCGCGACATTCTCGAGATCGGGCGGTTCCGATCGCCGCGCCTCTATGACCTCCGCTTCCGCAAGCCCGAGCCACTGGTCGAACGGCGCTTGCGCTTCGAGGTGCCGGAGCGCGTCAACGGGAAGGGAGAGATGCTCGAGCCCGTCGATCTCGCCGCGCTCGACACGATCGCCGACCGATTGATCGCCGAGAACGTCCAGGCCGTCGCAATCTGTTTCATCAACTCCTACATCAACCCGGAGAACGAGACGACGGCGATGCACCATCTCAAGTTGCGTCTGCCGCACGTCCCGATCTCGATCTCAGCCGATCTCTTGCCCCAGATCCAGGAATACGAGCGGGCCTCGACGACCGTGGTCAACGCGTACATCCGCCCGGTGGTCGAGACCTACGTGACCTCGCTGAAGGCGCGCATGCAGGGGATGGGGTTGAAGATTCCCTTGATGATCATGCAGTCGAACGGCGGAGTCCTGCCCGCCGAGCAGGCGGGGCAAACCCCGGTCTACATCATCGAGTCCGGCCCCGCCGCCGGCGTCGTGGGCACCCAGCGGCTGGGTGCCCATCTCGGGCTCGGCGACTTGATGGTGCTCGACATGGGCGGCACCACCGCCAAGGCGGCCTTGATCGAGGATGGGCGATTCTCGATCATGCCCGCGGCCGAGGTGGGCGGCGGCGAGAGCAAGGGGCACCGGTTGATCCACGGCGCCGGCCACGCGGTCCAGGTCCCCACCATCGACATCGCCGAGGTGGGCGCGGGGGGAGGATCGATCGCCACCGTCGACGCCGCCGGCGGCTTCGAAGTCGGACCGCGGAGCGCGGGCGCGTCACCGGGTCCCGTCTGCTACGACCTCGGTGGCGAGCAGACCACCGTGACCGACGCCAACCTCTTGCTGGGCTATCTCAATCCGGAGGTTCTCGTCGGCGGCGATCTCCGCCTCAACTTCGTGAAGGCGAAGGCGGCGCTCGGCGCGCTCGGGAAGAAGCTCGGCGAGTCCGTCACCGACACCGCCTATGGGATTCATCAGATCGCCAACGCCAACATGTTGCGCGCGTTGAGCGCCGTGTCCTCCGAGCGTGGGCGTGATCCCTCCCAGTTTACCCTGGTCGCGTTTGGCGGCAACGGCGGGGTGCACGCGAGCGAACTCGCCGAGACCCTGAGCATCTCGCGGGTCGTCGTCCCACCCGTGGCCGGCCTCTTCAGCGCCCTCGGCCTCCTCTTCGCCGACGTCGAGCACCAGCTCGTCGGTGCTTTCTACCGTGTGCTCGCCGGCATGTCGGCCGCGGACCTCAACGCCGCGCTCGAGCCGATGGTGGAGAACGTGCTAGACCTGCTCGCGTCGGAGGGATTCGGTTCCCCATCACGGCGCGAGATCGAGGTCTTCGCCGACATGAAGTATGTCGGCCAAGCCTGGACGCTCAGCGTTCCCGTGGGGGCGTTCCCCGCCGGCGAGTCGACCATGGCTGGCCTGGCCGAGGAGTTCGGCCAGGCCCACGACAGCGCCTACGGATACCGCTCCGACCGGGAGCCGATCCAGTTCATCGCCCTCAAGGTCGTGGGGCGCGGGATCGCCGAGACGCCGAGGCTTCCCGAGCGGTTGAGGCGCGCGAGCGATAGGCACCGCGCGGCCAGCGAACGGGACGCCTATTTCGGCCCAGAGCGCGGATGGCTGAGGACCCCGGTCGTGCCGCGCAGCGGCCTCTCCGAAGGGCCGGTCAACGGGCCGCTGGTCATCGAGGAGTACGACGCCACTACGGTCGTCCGGCCGGGCTGGCGCGCGTGTCTCGATGGCTGGAACAACATCGTCATCGAGCGGGATAAAGAGCCCGTCGCCACCCGCGTCGCCGCCGTGGAGACCTCGTTCACGCACGTCAACCCCGTCAAACGCGAGCTCATCAAGAACGCATTGATCACCATCACCGACAACATGGTGGTGACGGTGATCCGGACCTCGCGTTCGACGGTCGTGAAGAACAGCCTCGACTTCTCCACCTCGATCTGCGACTCCGAGGGGCAGATGGTGGCCCAGGGGTTGTCCCTTCCGGTCCATCTCGGGGCCACGATGCCGGCCCTCAAGGGTTGCTTGGACTACTTCGGGGACGACATTCACCCCGGCGACATCCTGGCCAGCAACGACCCCTACGCCGGAGCCAGCCACCTCAACGACGTCTTCATGTTCAAGCCAGTCTACAAGGACGACGAGCTCGTGCTCTACCTGAGCATTATCCTCCACCATACGGACATGGGCGGGCGTGTCCCGGGCGGCAACGCGACCGATTCGAGCGAGATTTTCGAGGAGGGACTACGCATCCCGCCCACCAAGATATATGAGCGCGGCAGCCCCAACGAGACGCTTTTCCGGATCATCGAGCACAACGTCCGGGTGCCGGACACGGTCCTGGGCGACATCCGCTCCCAGATCGCGGCGCTCGAGCTCGGCCAGCGCGACGTGCTCAAGATCCTCGAGGAGTACGGCACCCGCGAGTTCAAAGCCTACATGACCGAGCTCATCGACTACACCGAGCGGCGGACACGCAACGGCATTGCCGCCATCCCGGACGGGGAGGCCGAGTTCACCGAATGGAACGACGACAACGGCGTCGGCGGCGACCCGGTGAGGATCCAGGTCAAGCTGACGGTGAAGGGCGGCGAAATGATCGTCGACTTCACCGGGACTTCGCCGCAGACGACCGGCGCGCTCAACCCCAACTTCTGGTTCACCGCCTCGTGCGCCTACGCTGCCATCCGCGCGGTGTGCGATCCGGACATCCCGAACAACGCCGGGTTCTACCGTCCGATCACGATAACCGCGCCCGAGGGGTGCTTCGTGAACCCGGTATTTCCGGCGCCGCTGGGTGCACGTGGGCAGGCCGGGCACCGCTGCAACTCGGTGGTGCTCGGCGCCCTCGCCAAGCTCCTGCCCGGGAGGATCCCTGCCTGCACCGGCGGCTCAGAGTTCGCCGTCGTCTATTCGGGATACGACGAGGAGAACAAGCTATTTCTTCTCCTCGAGTTCCACAACACGACCGGCCGCGGCGGCGGCCCGGACCAGGACGGGCAGGACGCGGGGCCGTACGCGCTCGGCAATGTGGCGAATACACCGGTCGAGGTGATTGAGGCGGATAATCCGGTGCTGATCGAGGAGTACGGCTTCCTGCCCGATACGGGGGGAGCGGGCAAGTACCGCGGGGGGCTCGGCATGGTGCGCCAGTATCGGCTGCTCGCCGAGCAGGCAACCGTGCAGCTTCGATCCGACCGCCACCTGCACCGGCCGTGGGGACTCTTCGGCGGCGGCGGCGGCTCATTCGCGAGGAGCATTCTCAATCCCGGTGACGAGTCGCAGAGCCTCCCGTCTAAGTTCGTCCGAACCATGTCGCGAGGCAACGTGTTCCGAGGCGAGATGCCGGGCTCCGGCGGCTACGGCGACCCTTCGGAGCGCAACCCCCAAGCGGTATTCGAGGACGTCCGTCAGGAGAAGATCAGCCTCGAACACGCGTTCGAGGCATACGGGGTCGTGATCGACCCTGCCGCGCTCGCGCTCGACGAGGCCGCCACGGAAGCCCGTCGTGCGGAGCTTCGCCGGGAGCAGGCCCGTGCCCCCGCTCAGCGCGGGGCGGAGGCGAAACAAGGGTGAAGACAGTCGGAGGGAAAGAGCATGGCGACGACCCGTTTGCGCCTCTTGGCCTCGGCCTCGGGCGTAAGTTACTACCCCCAGTACGTGGCCCAGGACCTCGGTTACTTCGCCGCCGAAGGGCTTGAGATCGAGGCGGAGGCGCCGGGTCACGGGCCTTGGGGCGCGCGTGCCCTCGTGGCCGGGTCCGCCGAAATCGCACTTGGCGGCATCTGGCGGCCGCTGATGTATCACGGCCGCATCGCCGACTTCCGCGCGTTTGCGCAGCTCTGCGTGGGATGCCCCGCGTTCATCCTCGCCCGCAAGCCGATGCAGCGCTTCCAGTGGCGCGACCTCGTCGGCAAGGTCGTCGTGGTCCCGGACGGCTCGCCGACGCCGCTCATCGCCATACTCGGCATCCTCCGGCGCGCCGACGTGGATCCGTCGAAGGTCCACTTCGTCCAGGACTTCCTGTCCGAGGAGGCGAGAGAGCTCTATCTCGCCGGGCTCGGCGACTTCTATACCGCCTATCCACCGCTCGCGGAGGCGCTGGTCGGCCGCGGGGCCGGACATGTGGTGGCCGACCTCGCCGAGGCGGGCGGCGAACTCCCGTGGAGCGTTTACTTCTCGACCGACGCGTTCCTGGACCGCGACGACAACGCCGCCGGGCGGTTCGCGCGAGCGATCCGGCGGGGGCTTGAATGGACCCTCTCTCACGAGCCGGAGGAGCGCCCGGCCGTGCTCGAGCGTCACTTCCCGAAGATCCCGGCGGACGTCGTTGCCACCGCCATACGGTCCTGCTGCGCCCGCGGCGTCTGGGCGAATACTGTTCGCGTCGCCGAGCCGCACCTCGCGGCTTGGCAGGAGATCATCATCGAAAGCCACCTGTTGACGTCTCCCGTGGCCTACGACGACATCGTCGACGCGAGGACGGCCGACTGGGTAGAGACGAACATGTAAACACGGATCAAGTCGGACCGCCGACGGTAACGGGCAATCGGCGTGAGGTTTCAATGCCGATTGGCGCGACAAGTCTTTAATCTTCAATCAAAGTGGGGGGTCCAAGCCGGCGGTGCCGGACCGTTACACTTGATCCCCGCTCTCCGCTTCGCGAAGGCGGGCCGGGATGACGAACGCAATACGCCCTACTTACGACGCGCGCGCGTTCGCTCTCTCGGGTCGATCCCGATCGAGTGGTGAAAGTGGCGCAGATAGGCCGGCTCGCCCGGTTCCGCCGCCGCCAGTTCGGCCCGCCGCGCGGCGGTCGCTTGTCCGTCCACCGCGCCATCGCGCACCGCGACGCCGTACACGTCGAATGCATAGTCCGTCGTGATGAACTCGTTTAGCACCGCGTCCAGCACCAACTCCGGATCGCGCTCCAGCGGATCGCCATGACCCCCACCGCCCGACTGGACATGCAGAAAAACATCGCCGCGGTTCAGCACCGTGCTCTCCATGGGACAGGTCGGCAGCAGCTTTTGGCCGGATCCGGGATTGACGATGTTCCACGACGGTGTGCCGGGCAGGCCGCCGTCCAGGCCGTAGGGCAAGATCGCGCGCCGATCCGAGCGTATGTTCAGGTTGACCTCATCGATCAGCATTCGATAGCCCTTCACGGTACCGTAACCTCCGCGGTAGCGGCCCGGTCCTCCCGAGTTCTCGGCGAAGCCGACGCACGTATACTCGAGCGGCATCCGGGACTCGGCGAACTCGACCGACAGGTTTTGGGTGTTCGCGTGAAAAATGGACGAGGGCCCGTCACGATCGTACCGGCTTCCCCAAGTCCCTCCCACCCCCTCGAGCATCACAAAGGGCTCGCCTCCGTCGCTGCCTCCGAAACTGAGCGCCGTGGGGCCACCCTCGCAAGCCGCTGGAACACGGTCGGGGGCGACCTGCGCCAAGGCTCCGAGCATGACATCGTGCAGGCGATGGGCGATGATGCCACGTGATGCGCAGGCCGCCGGCTCGGTCGGGTTGACGATGCTCCCGAGCGGCGCCGTGACCTCGATCGGGCGCGTGAAACCCTGACAGTTGGGCAGCGGTGTCCGCGCCATGCAACGCATGGCCTCGTAGGCCATCGAATAGGTGGTCGCCACGGGGCCATTGATTGCCGCCTTGACCTGCTTCGACGTGCCGGCCCAATCGAGGCGGACCCCGTCGCCGGCAATGGTGAGCGCCACTTTGAATCGGATCGGCTCCGGGTTCTCACCCATCCCGTCGATATAATCCTCGAACTCGTAGACCCCGTCGGGAAGGGCGGCGATCTCTTCGCGCATCATCCGCTCGGCGTAATCGTGCAGCGCCTCGGTGTAGGTTGCGAAGCCATCGGCGCCGCCGTAGCGCTCGACGAGCTTGATCAATCCACTCTCGCCCGCTCGGCACGCGGCAACCTGGGCGTCGAGATCACCCATCACCAGCACCGGGACCCGCACGTTCTTCTCGATCAGCTGGGTCAGCGTCCGGTTGGGCTCGCCGGCGTCGTAGAACTTCAACAACGGGATCCTCAAGCCCTCCTGATAGATCTCGGTCGCGTACACCGCCATGCTGCCGGGAGTAATGCCGCCAATGTCGCACTGGTGCCCCATCGCCACCGCGTAACCGACGACCCGATCGTCCACAAACGCGGGCTTGATCACGAAGACGTCGGGCAGGTGCATTCCCGCCGAGCCGTATGGGTCATTGGAGATGAAGACGTCCCCGGGCCGGGTCGTATCGGCGTGCTCGGCTACGAGCTTGCGCATCACACCCGGAAACGAACCCAAGTGAATCGGAGCCCCCGTCTGGGCAACGAACTGTCCCAGGTGATCGCACACGCCGACGGAAAAATCCTGCGTTTCCCTCAGGGTCAGCGAATAGCCGGTACGCAGAACCGTGAGCGTCATCTCCTCGGCGAGGGTGGCGAGCCCGTTCTGGATGATCTCGAGGGTGATCGGATCGATGCGTTCGGTCATGGCTCAGTCCTTCAACCGAATGTCGATATTGGCGGCGGCATCGACGGTGGCCACGTAGCCGGGCGGTATGGCGCAGGTGGCGTCGTATTCCTCGATGATGAGTGGACCTTCGACTGATTTCCCGACGAGGTCGGGGCGGGCCAGTACTGGGGATTCGAGAGAGCCGATCCCGGGACCGAAGTAGGCCGTGCGCGTGCCCGATCCATGCCTAACGTCCTCGTGTGAAACCATGAGTGCACGCGAATCGAGGTCGGAGGAGCCGTCGAGCTCAGCGCTCATGACGACCCGGATATTGACGAGCTCGACCGGATTGTCCTCGTGACGGTGCCCATAGGTGCGCTCGTGCTCGGCGTTGAAGTCGGCGGCAAGCCGATCCAACGCGATGGGGCCCGCGGCGACTGGCGTGGTCAGCTCGAACCCCTGCTCCCGGTAGCGAAGGTCGGCGTAGCGCCTGACTTGGATCACATCCGAGCCATAACCGTCTTCGGCGAACACCTTGCCGACCTCGGACTCCAGCTGAATGTAGGCCCGTTGGACGTCCGCGGCCGAAAATCTGTCCAGCCGGCCCAGCAGAGCACGCTGGGCCCCGTGCTCGGGGTCGGAAAGCAGGAGGCCGAAGGCGCTGAACACACCGGGGCTTGGGGGCACGAGTATACGCGTCATCTCCAGCAACTGGGCAATCTCGAGAGAAAGGGTCGGCCCATTGCCGCCAAACGCAACCAAGGTGCAATCGCGCGGGTCGCGTCCGCGGTAGGTGGAGATCGACTTGACCGCACGCATCATGTTCGAGCCCGCAATCTTGTAGATCCCGTATGCGGCGTCGAGCAGTGATGTATCGAGAGGGCGTGCCGCCTGTTCATGTATTGCATTCCTCGATTTCTCGGAATCGATGGCAAGGGCGCCACCCACAAGATAATCCGGGTTGAGATATCCGAGCGTCACCAGCGCATCGGTCAGCGTCGCCTGGGTGCCGCCCAACCCGTAGCAGACCGGACCGGGCACCGCGCCCGCGCTCTGGGGACCCACGTGAACGTGTCCGCCCTTGTCCATCCATACCTCGCTGCCGCCGCCGGCACCGATCTCGGAGATGTCGATGACGGGCAGCTTGACCGCGTAACCGGCGTTCGTGGACAGCTTGGACGATACGTTGATTCCCGCGCCGACCGCGTAGTCGGTGGTTCTCAAGGGCGCCCCGGCCTCGACCATTGCCGTCTTCGCCGTCGTGCCCCCCATGTCCAGGGTGATCACGTCGAGAATACTTAATTTCTTCGCCATTTGCGCGGCCGCGATCACGCCTGCGGCGGGGCCCGATTCCAGGATCGCGACGGGCTTGGTCGTCACCAATTGCCTGCTCATCAATCCACCGTTCGACTGCATAATCTGCAACGGTCGACGGATACCCATCTCCTGGAGTCTTTGAGCAAGTAAAGTCAGATACCGGCTCACCACCGGGCCCAGCAGAGCATTGACGACCGCGGTGCTGGTGCGTTCGTACTCCCGCATCTCGGGCAGAATCTCGCACGAACAGGTAACGTAGACCTCGGGCGGCATGACGTCACGGACCAACTTGGCGGCCCGCAGCTCGTGAGCGGGATTGGCATAGCTGTTGATGAAACAGATCGCGACCGCCTCTACGCCTTCGTCGCGCAGCCGCGTGGCAGCATCGATGACCGATGCCTCGTCGAGCGGCACCCGCACCTCGCCCTTGGCGCTCATGCGCTCGACCGCCTCCCTGCGCAGGCGTCGCGGCACCAGGACCTTAGGGTGCTCGTAAGTAAGATCGTAAAGGACGGGTATGCCGACGCGGCGCATTTCGAGAACGTCGCGAAACCCTTTCGTGGCGATGAGACCGGTCTTGGCGCCCTTGCCCTCGAGCACGGCGTTGGTCGCGACCGTGGTCGCGTGCACGACGTCGTCGACGTCCGCCGGCGCCGCCCCGACTTCGGCCAGGACGTCGGCAAGTCCCAGTACGATTCCGCGGCCGAAGTCATCCGGTGTCGAAGACAGCTTCTTGGTAAACACCGAGCCGTCGCTGCCCAAGAGCACGATGTCGGTAAATGTGCCGCCGATGTCTACACCAATTCTGTATCTGGTTCTTGATTCAGACATAACTAACCGTTTTTATTACCGTTTTTCAATGTTATCCACCCCGAATTTTCCTCCCGTCACTTCGCCGACGTAAGCATAACGCAAGCGGATTCAACCTAACGCCAGTCGTGACAAGTCCATCCTGACTGCTGATTCCGGCAAGCTCGCCGGCCGCCGCCGCCGCTCCATCCGCCGCGATTCCCGTGCGCGCACCGCTCCTCCAGAACCCTCCGAACCCGCCCCACCCACGGACCGACGCAAGCCCCGCAGCGCCGCCCCGCCTGTTCCATCCGCGCCAGCAACTCCTACTCCGGCGGCGACGCGAACCTCCCCTCCAGCATCGCGGGGTTGTACCGCCATGGCCACGCGCGCCGTCCTATCAGCGGGCCCTCCCACGCAAGTAGGCCCCGTCGCCCCCTCGAGATCGGCGTACGTTTGCGCGCACGGAGCGAAGGGCGCCGCCGGCGCCGACCGCTCGCCGGCACGCGCGCACCACTCCGTCACATAGCCGCGGTCGAGCCGTACCATTCTCCAACCGCCGCCGCTCGTGAACGCCACTCCATCCGCCATTCGAGTCTCCACCGGCCGCACACCGTCATTCGACGACACCCGGCCGAATCCCCTTCTACTCTAGCGACCCGGCCGCGGCCAGCCGCCCAATCACCCTAATCCTAACCCTGGCGCCCACATCTACCACTACGCTCCCTACGAACCGGCAGCGCTCAAGCGTCTCATGGGCCGGTACGCCACCCGGGAGGTTGAGCTCGACCAGCTTCTCCGCGCCCTGTCATTCGTCGACCTGCATACCGTGGTGAAGCGCGCTCTCATTGCCGGGGTCGAGCGGTATTCCATCAAGGACCTCGAGCCGCTGTTCGGCTACAGCCGCGAGCAGGATCTTCGTGAAGCGGCCATGAGCCGGCGAATCATCGAGAACGCGATTGCGGGAGGAGAGGTCGACGAGGATCTCGGTCCGCACCTTGGTGTTGTCGAGGACTACAACCACGAGGACTGCGAATCGGCGGTGCGACTTCGCGACTGGCTCGAGCAGCTTCGCGGCGAGGTCGTTGCGGGCGGAGTCGACCTACCTCGCCCCGAGCCACGCGGGGGCGATGCTTCCGAGGCGATCAGCGAGCTCGATGCGGCCCTTGAACGGCTCCGCGACGGCCTATTGGCTGGCGTGCCGGTGGAGCCGGAGGAGCGCTCCGAGGCCGAGCGCGCCCGGTTCGTGCTCGCTCACATGATGGAATTCCACCGCTGATGGAATTCCACCGCCGCGAGGACAAGGCGAGCTGGTGGGAGTACTTCCGGCTGCTGGATCTCGAGAAGAACGATCTCACTGACGAACGCCGGGCAATAGCAGGCCTTGAGCACGTCGAGACCCTGGATCCAAAGGCGGCGCCGCTTGAGCGCTACCGGTTCTTCCCGCAGGAACTCGACGCGCGTCCCGGAGATAACGTCTACGGACTCGACGGGAGCGACGTGTCCGCGCTCGCTCATCTGCTGGATGGAGCGGACACGATGCCTGCGCATAAGGGGCTCTTCCTTGCCGAGACCCATCGGCTGCATCCCGACATCGCGATGTTTACCTCGGAGATCTACTACGAAGGGAGGGTCGAGTCGCTCGCGGGCCTTGAGCGCCAGGCCATCGTGGCACGCGGTCACGCCGCGTCGGACTTGGCGGGGTCCGGGCTTCTCTACGTTCCGGTCTCCCATGAGGGCAACCAGGCGCGATCGCTGGAAGAGGTGGAATGTATCCGGAGTCTTGTCGATGCCCTTCTTGAGCATTCCAGCTGGTGCAATCGAGATGGTGAGGTGACGCCTCTGATCACGGACGACATCCTGGTCGTGGCGCCCTACAACGCCCAGGTATCCACACTCGCCGAGGCGCTGCCCGAACTCTCGGACCGGATTGGCACCGTCGATCGATTCCAGGGTCAGGAAGCACCGGTCGTGATCTACTCAATGACCTCGTCCAGCCCGGAGGACGCACCGCGGGGGATGGAGTTTCTCTACAACCGGTTCCGGTTCAATGTTGCGACGTCGCGGGCCCGGGCATTGTGCATCCTGGTGGGAAGCGCGGCGCTGTTTCAGCCCGAGTGCCGAACGCCGCACCAGATGAGGATGGCAAATGGTCTTAGCCGCTTCCGGGAGCTTTCACGCACAGCGAGCATTCCCTGAGTCTGTTCCGGGGTGGCTCCTTGCATGCAGGCCGGGACTTCCCCGATACACCGCCCAATTTCTCGTACCCGGGCCGATTGAACCCATCCTCGATGAGTGCCCCGATCGCGATTCCGGCGACCTCAACGTGTCGTTCTTCTGATCCTCCTCAATGGGTCGGTGCTCGGGTGCAGTGCCTATCAATCGGGGCACGCTGGTGTTCCATTGGTGTTGCCCAAGTGGTTACAACGGGACACGAAAGAGCTCGCATTTCCAAAATAATTATTTTATTTCAATAATATATAGATATTTCTATTTCTGGGAAGAGCTAAACGGGTATAACACCGAGTTTCAACACATCGAGTAGCACCCGTCCAGGAGTTTGGCCCGGGCTGTGATCGGTGTTTGACGCTGGCGGCGCGGCCATCGGTCGCGACCCCGTATGCAAGAGTGAACGTTCCGCCGCAGCCTCGCCCAACGCGACCGTCCGACGCCATTGGAGAGGGTTTCGAGATGGCGGGCAAGAAAGTAGAGCCGTTGGCGGTGGTTCATCGCGATTGTGTGCCATGGGGCGCCGGTGTCTCGGTCATCTTGGCAGAGAGGGGTGGGGTGTTCGAAATACCTCCTCAAGAATTCACAAGAATTCTGTCCTGATTTTTTCCGCAGAGTATGTGTCCGTTCGGACCTTATTCGTGTTGTTGCACAAACCGGGCCGGGACCGCCGGTCCGGCCAGACTCCCTCGACTGGCTGGGTCGCCGACCCGCCGCGCCCGGCGCGGCGAAGTACGGGGCGCCCCCCAAGCGCCGCCGCTTCGACGGCCTGGTCCCGACTCGATCGCGGCGCAGGCCCGGCCGGCGCCCGGCGCCGGGTCCGGCCGGGCGGCACCGCCGGAGAAAAAACAGAAGTCATTCATTGACATAATTTTAATATGTATTTATCAATAAAATCGCAATTTCACAATCTCTTGTATATCGTTTATGATACGGAACCGTCGTTCGGTGGCGCAGCCACTGCCGCCGCTGGCGTAACGGGGTGCGAGTTCACAGGGGCGCGGCGATGGGCCTGTCTTTCGTCCGGTTGCATAGAGAGCGCCGAGGCCAAGACTGCGCCTCGGCCGCGGGAGCGGCACACCGAGCTCGACATCGAAGCGTTGGCCATGCGCGCACGGACGCCGGGTTCGTGACCACGATGCACGAGCGGGTGGCCTGCACCGGCCCTTTGACACACCGTCGCGTGCCGGACTCGGCGAAGAAGGTCGCCGGACTTGCGATCGGCCCTCCCATAGCCGAGCCGTTGGTAGCGATGCGGATTCGCTTCAATGACCGACACACACGTCCCAACTTCTGAAAACGATATCGCCATGTGCGGGGCGGGTCCCGATAGATATCCATTCGGCCTCCATTGCGGCGACGGCGAGCCTTCCGATTTCGCCAGTGGCGAATGCCTCAGTGATTTCACACGGTTTTCCGTCATCTTGAGTACCTCCGACCCGACCAGTACCTCGGTCGCGAACGGAGTCCCCCACCACTTTCGAACGAACGCGATTGGGAGCGCCAGGAGATGAACGGTCCTGACTGGAGCAAGGCGTGGAGAGCGCTCGCGGTAGCGCTCGTTGGGCTCTCCATCCTTGAGGCTGGCGCGCAGGAAACAGGGCACACCCACAGGATCCCGTTCTTCCCGTCGGCGTCCGACGCCTTTCGTACTGGCTTCGCGCGGGTAGTCAACCACTCGGCCGAGGCGGGCGAGGTACACATCGGCGCCATCGACGACGAAGGGGAGTCCTACGGCCCGGTCGTGCTGTCCATCGGCGCCGGCGAGACGGCCCACTTCAACTCTGACGACCTGGAGAACGACGACGCGGAGAAGGGGCTGTCGGGGACGACGGGTTCGGGCGAGGGCGATTGGCGGTTGCAGCTCACGAGCGACCTGGACATCGAGGTGCTGTCCTACATCAGGACCGGCGACGGGTTCCTGACCGCGATGCACGACACGGTTCCGAGCGAAGGCGGGAGACATCGTGTCGTTTTCTTCAACCCGGGCAGCAACGACAGTCAGGTGAGCCGGCTGCGCCTGGTCAATCCTGGCGAAGAGGCGGCGGAGGTCTCAATCGTCGGCGTCGACGACCGGGGCGAGTCCCCGGGGAGCGAGGTGACGACGACCATCCCCGGGGGGGCGTCGCGGACCTTCACGGCGGCTGCGCTCGAATCGGGCGGCGAAGGCATCGAAGGCGCGCTCGGGGACGGCACGGGCAAGTGGCGGCTGATGGTGGAGTCTGTGCAGCCGATCGTCGCGATGAGCCTGCTGTCGGACCCCGCCGGGTACCTGACCAACCTGTCCACGGCGCCGGGGAACGAAGCGGGCAGCGCCCATTTTGTCCAGTTCCTTCCGTCGGCATCGGACCCCCTGGGTCGGCAAGGGTTCGTGCGGGTCGGGTCGCTCCCGAGTGCCGCCGGCAAGGGAGGCGGCGGTGCGTATCGGTGATCACTTTGCCGTGGAATGGGCGATCACTTTGCTCTGGAATCCGCAATACACATGCTGGAATCGCTGACACAAATCTATCTTTTCCCAGATTCGATTTGACAGGGTGCCGCAGGGTCGTCGTCTTGACCCGGCAGTAGTGCGTTACGCAGGCATCCCAAGCGATATGACTGAATGACGATGGAACGGAGACCACAGCTTGCCAAGGGCGTGTCGGGTCGGGGGAAGCAGCGGCGCCGGTTGGCGGCCTTGGCCGCGGCCGGTGCGCTGACGAGCTCAGGATGTGCGGGCGCCGGGGAGACGTTCACCCCGACGCCGGGCGACCTTGAGAAACCCGCGCGGGCCTGTCTGGCCGTCGACGAGGCGACGCCGCTCGCGATGAGTCCCGCCGACCGGCGCGAGTGCGAGGCGACGATGCGCGGGTGGTACGCCGAAACCTGGTACTCGCGAGCCGACCCGGCGGACCGCCACGAGGGCGAGGCGCAGCTCGAATACCTCCGCGCGAAGGCCCTCTCCTGCCGCCGCGCGGCCGACAAGTATCGCCTCACCGGCAAGGACCGGTGGACGGCGCTCATGCGGTGCCTCGTGATCGTTCGCAAGCGCTGAAGGCCGGGCGGCTCCAGTCGTGCCGGACCGCCCCGGCCGCGTCCACGCCCGTGCGGACCTTGCCGGCCCGATGCGGAGCGGTGAGGACGCGCGCCGGGCGGCGGTCAGCGCCGCGGGCGCTCGAGCCGCGCCAGGAAGTCCGTCCGATCCTCGCTCTCGAGCAGGGCGTCGATGATCTCTTCGTCCGAAACGCCGGAGAGCCCCCGTGCGGCCAGGAGCTTGCGCCTGAATGCGCCGGCGATCTCCGCTCGGGCTTCAGCCCGTCCTTCGGCCCGTCCCCGGGTGCGCGCTTCCGCGCGGTGCGCACGAAGCCACGGCATGTCGTCGGGTCCGGTGCCGTCGCGGGCGCCGAGCGTGCGCCCCACCCGGTCGAGGACCCGGCCGGTGGCCGCCGAGAGCGACGGCTCGTTCAGCGCCGTGTGGATCGCCTCCGCCGTCCAGCCCGGAAACGCTCGGCTCTCCCGCGCCTTCCGGTACGCGCCGCCCTCCAGCCGATGGATCGTGAGCCCCGCGCTGCGCCCGGCAGGACGACTCGGCGAGTACCGCTCCGGCACCTCCACCCACACCTCCGGGAACCCCCACTCCTCGTAGAGCCGCACATACAAGGGACGGCGGGCAGGTGGATGGAACACCAGTACCTCTGCACAGTGAACTTGACCGGCTGGGATGTGAGCGATCTGCCCGAAGACGATGCCGAGGCATGCATCGACGTCCAGCGGATCGGATCATTGCTGTTGCGGAGGCGGTAGAGGAGAGGGTCAATGGCCGCCCCGCCCGGCTGGACGAGGCGGCCTCAGTGCGGAACCATGATCGGGCCGCGTCTCAGGGGTCCGATACGGTGACCCGCACCGCCGACGAGCAGTTGTTCCTCGTGTTCGACTCGTTGGACACGGCGTCCACACAGGCCCCATAGAAGTAGTAGATGCCGGGGTCAGACGGTGCGTTCAACGTCAGCGACCTGTCGTGGCTGGCCGAGACGCGGAGCACGCCGACCCAACTTGTTCCGACCTCGATGTCCGATGTCGAGATCCTTGTCCCCACAGAACGATAGAAGCGCAGGGTCGGCTGCGAGAGAGAGTCCGCGTCGCCCTGGTTCCTCACGGTCACCGACAGGGTGAACTCCATACCGGGCTCCAGATTGCTCTCGCTCACGGAAGGCTCGCGCACCACCAGGTCCGGCTCGCCGAACACCTGCACCCTGTACCCTTCCGAACAGTTGTTCGTCGTATCGGATTCGCCGGGCACGGCGTCGATGCAGGCCCCGTAGTAGTGGATCCCGGGGTCGGACGGCGCAGTCAGATACACCTGCCAGCCGTTCGCGCCCGTAGGGACCATCCGGGAAACCCCTTCCGTGGCAACCTCGGTGTCCGATGTCGAGATGGCCTGGTCCTCCGAGTGGTAGTAGCGCCGCCTCGTGGACGCGGAGGCGGCGGTTCCCGTGTTGCGCACGACCGCGTACAGTCCGAACTCCTCGCCCTTGTCCAGCCAGCGGTCCGCCGAGACCGAATCGGCTCGTAGCTCAGGCTGGAGCAACACGATGGCGGCAGAGCAGTTGTTCGTCGTGTCGGACTCGCCGGACACGGCCTTCACGCAGGCGCCGAAGTAGTGGGCGCCGGGATTCCACGGCACCCTCACCAACTCCGAATAGGCGCTGGTGCCCAAGGCGGCAAGTCCGGGCACCCCGGCCGAGAACATCTCGAGGTCCTCGGTCGAGATGTGGGCGTCCCTCGCCCTCGCTCGGCGCCGTGTCGTGCATCGCGGTCAGGAACCCGTCGCCGGTCCTGACGTACGACAGCACCTCGATATCCAGCTCGCTCGACAATTCCAGACGCCAATCGCCCTCGCCTGGGCCAATAGCGCCTGGCAGCCCCTTCGCCGCGTTGCCGCTCTCCAGGTCGTCGGAGGTGAAGTGCACCGCCGCGCCGGCGTCGAGCGCCAGCACCACCGGACCGTAGGACTCCCCCTCATCGTCGAACACATCCATGCGCACTTCACCCGCATCGCCGGAGTGATTGATCACCCGGGCGAGGCCGTCGCGAAAGGCGTCGGACGCCGACGGGAAGAACGCGACGGTATGGATTCGTTCGGGCTCCTGGGCCGCCGACGCGATGACGTGGAGCCCGAAGATCATTGCCGCGAGCGCGCTCGGCGCTCGGCTCTCGGCACTCTTGTCATGAGGCGCTACCAGGCCAATAGCGTTCCACAACCGCACAAACGTCGAGCCCACGATCGCACCGCTCCCGAATCCCGCCCCGTAGCGCCGGCGGCGGCCATGGCAACGCCACCGGTCCACGATAATACATGCTGGACGACATCCAAGTAATTATGAAATATGTCGTTTATTGTCAAATGGATAGTCTGGCTTTGTCCCTGTGTTCATTCAGGGATTGGAGTTGTCGTTCCAATGTCGGCAGCCCGGACGAAAGAACACGCTACGGCCGACACCGGTCGGGCTATGGGTTGACGAGCATCGTCGAGCGTTGTGTGAACATCGTATCTACAACAGTATCTACACGGAGTATTCGAAGACCATGGAAGCTCGCATCCGAAAGTGGGGCAACAGCCTCGCACTCAGGATTCCACAATCTCTCGCCACGCAGGTCGGCCTGAAGCTCGATGCCACGGTGGAGATGATCCCGCGAGGCGAGGAGCTCGTCATTGCATTGGTGAAGCTGCCCGACGCCGTCGACGACGAAGGGGAGTCCTACGGCTCGGTCGTGCTGGCCATCGGCGCCGGCGAGGCGGCCCACTTCAACTCCGACGACCTCGAGAACGGCAACGCGGAGAAGGACCTGTCGGGGGCGACGGGTTCGGGCGAGGGCGATTGGCGGTTGCAGCTCACGAGCGACCTGGACATTGAAGTGCTGTCGTACATCAGGACCGCCGACGGATTCCTGACGTCGATGCACGACACGGTGCCGAGCGAAGGCGGGAGACATCGCGTCGCGTTCTTCAACCCGGGCAGCAACACCAGCCAGGTGAGCCGTCTGCGGCTGGTCAATCCGGGCGACGAGGCGGCGGAGGTCTCTATCGTCGGCGTCGACGACCGGGGCGAGTCCCCGGGGAGCGAGGTGACGACGACCATCCCCGCGGGCGCGTCGCGGACGTACACGGCGGCTGCGCTGGAGTCGGGAGGCGAAGGACTCGAGGGGGCGCTCGGCGACGGCGCGGGCAAGTGGCGGTTGGTGGTGCAGTCTGCGCAGCCGATTGTCGCGATGAGCCTGCTGTCGGACCCGATGGGCCACCTGACCAACCTGTCGACGGCGCCGGGGCGCGAGCCGCAAGGTGCTCCGGACCTGGTGGTGGTGTCGCCTTCGGTGAGCAACCGCCGCCCGGTCGCCGGTGCGACGTTCACGCTGTCGGCGACGGTGCGCAACGACGGGGACACACCCTCGCCGGTCACGACGCTACGCTACTACTGGCGCGTTCGCGCTGTCGAGGCGGCTTGAGGGAGCACGGCGCGCTACCGCGGCGACCTTGGGAGCGCGAAGCGACAGATTGGCGTCCGCGGCAGGAAATCGGTGATTCTTGCAGGCTAGAACGCGGGGCGGCCCGGCACGCGCACCCGGGTCCGGTAGAGCGAAGTCGAGGCGGTGATGAAAAGGCTCCGCAAGTCTTCGTCACCCCAGGTGAAATTGGCCACTCCCTCCGGTACGAGGATGACCCCGAGGCACGCCGCGTCCGGCGCGAACACGTGGATCCCGCCGGGGCCCGTGCAGTAGACGTTGTCCTCGGAGTCGGTCTTCATGCCGTCCGGGGCGCCGGCCAGCTCACCCGTCAACTCCGCCCAGACCCCGCCGCCGGTGACGCCGCCGCCGTCCGCGACCGCGAACACCCGGATGTGCCCGCGCTCGGTATCGTTCACGAAGAGGCGCGCCTCCGGGCCGTCGAAGCAAAGCCCGTTCGGCTGCGCGAAGTCGTCGGCGAGGAGGGCAAGCGCGCCGTCCGGCACGATGCGGTACACCCCCTGGAAGTCGAGCTCCTGCTCCCGGGGCACGCCGAAGTACTCGCGCCGCCCGTAGTTCGGGTCAGTGAAGTAGATCGCGCCGTCTCGCCTCACCACGATGTCGTTCGGGCTGTTGAGCTCGCGCCCCTTGAAGTGGGTGGCGAGCACGGTCAGCTCGCCGTTCGGCTCGGTGCGCGTCACCCGGCTCGTCGCGTGCTCGCAGGTGACGAGCCGGCCCGCGGGGTCGTAGGCGTTGCCGTTGGCCTTGCTGGACGGGCGCCGGAAGGTGGTGACCCCCTCCGCCTCGCTCCAGCGGCGCATGTGGTCGCCCGGCATGTCGCTGAAGACGAGGTGGCGCTCCCCTGGATGCCAGACCGGCCCTTCGGTGAAGGCGAACCCGGCGCCGATCTGCTCCATCGGGGCCTCGTCCCCGACCACCTGGCGAAATCGCGGGTCGCGCACCTCGACGTTCAAGCCACCGATTCCTCCGCCACCGTGTCGATCACCCCGCGCAGCACCGCCGAATCCTGGGCGCCGGTGACCGCGTAGCGGCCACCGATGATGAAGAACGGTACGCCGGTCACTCCCATCCGCCGCGACCGCTCCTCTCCGGCCCGCAGCAGGTCGACCTCCTCGATGCTCGCGAGATATTCCGCGAGGGCCACCGGATCGATGCCGCACTCGGCCCCGATGTCGACGAGCGCCTCGAAATCCCCGATGTCCCGCCCGTCCACGAAGACGGCCCGAAAGAGGGCTTCGACGGCCTCGTTCTGGAGCCCCTCGCGGGCCGCGAAGTGCACCACCCGGTGCGATGCGAAGGTATTGGGGGTTCGCGGCATGCGCTCGAACGCGAACGCGATGCCCTCCTCCGCCCCCGCTTCGCGGATGCGGTCGTACACCGCCTGTGCCGCATCCGCTCCGCCGAACTTCGAGGCTACGTACTCGTCCCGATCCATGCCCTCGGGCGGAAGGCCGGGATTGAGCTGGAACGGGTGCCAGCGAATGCGCACCGCATCGGCGTCGAAACCGTCGAGGGCGCGCTCGATTCGGCGTTTGCCGACGTAGCACCACGGGCAGATGGTGTCCGAAACGATGTCGATCTCGATCACGGCAGTGCCCAATGAACGGGGCCGCGAGTCTAGCAGCTATCCCGTCAGCCATCGCGAACGTGCGCGCGGCTCCGCGGCCGGACAAGGTTCCGCGGCCGGGTCGAGGATCCACGGCCGCCGTTCCAGCCGAACCGGAACCTCGACCCCCGGTAGAATCCGGATTCATGAGCGAGAGATTCGAGGTTCGCGGAACGCGCGCCGTCGTGACCGGGGCGTCCTCCGGTCTCGGCCGGCAGTTCGCGCTCACCCTTGCCGGCGAGGGAGCGCACGTCGCCCTCGTCGCGCGGCGCGTGCACCGGCTCGAGTCCCTCGCGCGGGAGATCGAAGCCGCGGGGGGCAGGGCGTTCGCGGCCGCCATCGACGTCTCCGACGGCGATTCGGTGCGCGAGGGGGTGACCCGGGTCGCGGACACCCTCGGCGGCATCGACGTGCTGGTCAACAATGCCGGCGTCGTGATCCACAAGCCGCTCCTCGAGCACGACGAGGCGGACTGGGAGGCGGTCACCGGGGTCAACCTGCGCGGAGCGTACCTCATGGCCCTCGCGGTCGCGCGCCGCATGGTCGCGCAGGGGGGAGGCGGCAGCATCATCAACATCGCTTCGGTGATCGGCCACGGCCGGGTCGCGATGCAGATCCCCGAGTACATGGCCGCCAAGGGAGGGCTCGTGCAGCTCACCCGGGCGATGGGGGCGGAACTCGCCCGGCACGCGATCCGGGTCAACGCGATCGCACCCGGCTACATCGAGACCGACTTCAACCGCGGTTTTCTCCGCACCGAGCGCGGGGCGCGCCTCGTCCACGGCATCCCCCAGCGCCGGGCGGGCCGCCCGGAGGAGCTCGACGGCGCCCTCCTCCTCCTCGCCTCCGACGCCTCCTCGTTCATGACCGGCAGCGTCATCACCGTGGACGGCGGCCACGCCTGCGCCTCCGTGTGATCCGCAATCCGTACGGGCCGCCGCCCGAACCTGCCGCACGCCCCCGCCCACCCGGCACATCACCACCAGGAACCGCCCGACATGGACTACCACCTGCCCGCCGAGATCGAAGACGTACGGCTTCGCATCCGCGACTTCGTCGATACCCGTCTCATCCCGATCGAGCCCGACCGCTCGATGTACGACGCGCACGAGAACATCGCGGCCACCCCCCTCGCCCGGCTGCGGGCCGCGGCGCGCGCGGAAGGGCTTTGGGCCCTCCAGATGCCCGAGGAGCGGGGCGGGGCCGGCTTCCCGGTGGTGGGCATGGCCGCCTGCTACGAGGAAATGAACCGCTCCATCTTCGGGCCGGTCACCTTCAACTGTCAGGCGCCCGACGACGGGAACATGATCCTCCTCAACCGGGTGGGCACGCAGGACCAGAAGGATCGGTGGCTCCAGCCGATCATCGACGGGGAGGTCCGCTCCTCCTTCGTCATGACCGAGCCGGCGCCGGGGGCGGGATCGGATCCGGCGGCGGCGATGCAGACCCGGGCGGAACGACGCGGTGGCCGATGGCTCGTCACCGGCCGGAAGTGGTTCATCACCGGCGCCGGGGAGGCGAAGCACTTCATCGTCATCGCGCGTACCTCGGACGACGCCCGCCGCGGACTCTCCGCATTCCTCTTCCACGCCGATCAGCCGGGCTGGCGGATCGTGCGGACGGTGCCCATCATGGGGCCGGAGGAGCACGGCGGCCACTGCGAGATCGAGTTCGAGGGACTCGAGGTTCACGACGAGGACGTCCTGATGGAGATCGGAGACGGGCTCAAGGCGACCCAGATCCGCCTCGGGACCGCCCGCCTCACCCACTGCATGCGCTGGCTCGGCCTCGCCAAGCGGGCGCTCGAGATCGCAGCCGGGTACGTGCAGGAGCGGGAGAGCTTCGGGCTCACCCTCGCCGAGCACGAGGGGGTGCAGTGGATGATGGGCGAGGCCGCGATGGACATTCACATCGGACGGCTCCTCACCATGCACGCAGCGTGGAAGCTCGACCAGGGCGACTTCGCCCGCAAGGAGGTGTCGATGGCCAAGGTCGCGGTCGCGGACGTGCTCCACAAGGCGGTGGACACCGCCATCCAGCTCCTCGGCGCCAAGGGGTACTCGAAGGACACCCCCCTCGAATGGATGTACCGCTACGCGCGCCAGGCCCGCCTCGTGGACGGCGCCTCGGAGGTCCACAAGATGGTCCTCTCGCGCTTCTTCTTCCGCGAAGGGGTGGATTTCTGGAACTGGGGGTGAGACCCGCACGGGGCCCGCGAGCGGGCCGCGCGAGCGGGTGCCCATCGCGACCCCGGCCGCGAGGCGTCCCACCGATGCAACCCGTCGTCGCGCTCGACAACCGCGGGCGAAGGGGCGGCTGGCGTACAATCGCGACCGACGAGAGTCGGGAGGCAAGCGCCATGTCCGCCGCCACCAGGATGCCCCGTGCCGGCCCGATCCGGCCGCGGCATCCGACGTTCCACCTCGAGGAACCGCTCGCCGGCGACTGGAATGGCGGCGATCCGTTCCGGACGGCCTTCTTCAACGCCATGTCCCTCTCCTTCCCGAGCGGCGAGCGATTCTTCATCGACTCGGTGCGCGAACACGAACCCCTGATCCACGACCCTGCGCTCCGGGAGGCGATTCGAGGCTTCATCGGACAGGAGGCGGTGCATCGCCGGATTCACCAGGCCTACAACGAGACGTTCTGCCGGCAGCGCGGCTATGACCTCGACGAGCTGGAGGCGCCTCTTCTGAAGCGCATCGAGTGGAGCCGGGAGAACCTGTCGCCCCTCGCGCGCCTCGCCGCAACCGTCGCCCTGGAACATCTGACGGCAATGCTCGCCGCCGCCCTGCTCGCCCGCCGGTCCGAGACGCTTGCCGGGGCGGACCCCCGTGTCGCCGAGGTGTGGCTCTGGCATGCCGTCGAGGAGACCGAGCACAAGGCGGTAGCGTTCGACGTCTATGCCGAGGCCGGGGGGTGTCCGAAACGGCTGCGGCAGACGTTGAAGCTCGTGACCCTGAACTTCCTCGGCGACAACTTCCGCGCGGTCCGGACCATGTTCCGCCACGATGGCCACGGGCGGGGGGAATTCGCCGCCGGCATGTGGTACCTGTTCGGCTTCCCCGGCATCTTGCGCAGGCTCGTTCCGGAGTGGGCGGCGTTCCTTCGACGCGGCTTCGACCCGCGGGACGAAGACGACGAGGCACTGATCGTCGGATGGAATCCGGACCCCACGATGGTATCGTTCGCCCCCGAGCCGGCGCGCCGAGCCCGACCGTAGCGTTGCGTGCCGCCCTTCCGGGCGGAGCAGTCCTTTCAACTCTGCGTGAAGTCGAACCATCCGCTTTCGGAAACGATGAACGAATCCTTCGAGACGATCGCGATCGAGACAGTCGACGACCACCGGCTGATCGTGCGCATGAACCGGCCGGCTTCGGCCAATGCTCTCAACACGCAAATGGGGATTGAACTTCGCGACTACTTCGCGGGGCTCTATGTCGAGCCGGGGGACGTGCGCTGCATCGTGCTGACCGGCGCGGGCGAGAAGGCGTTCTGCGCAGGCGGCGATCTCAAGGAACGCAACGCCATGACGGACGCGGACTGGCAGCGCCAGCACGCGATCTTCGAGCAGATGATCCTCGCGGTCGTCGAGTGCCCGGTACCGGTCATCGCGGCGGTGAACGGCGCAGCTTACGGCGGAGGGACCGAGATCGCGCTCGCCTGCGACTTCATCTACGCGGCCCGCCGGGCACGCTTCGCGCTCACCGAGGTCACCCTCGGCATCATGCCTGGGGCGCTGGGCCCCCAGAACCTCGCGCGGGCGGCCGGGGTGCGGCGCGCCAAGGAGGCGGTGCTGACCGGCCTCCCCTTCGGGGCGCAGGAAGCGCTCGCGTGGGGAGTCGCCAACCGGGTCTGCGAAGACGACGCGCTTCTCGACGAGGCGCTCGCGACCGCCGCCCGGATCGCGTCGAACGCCCCGCTCGCGACGCGGCGGGCGAAGCGCACGATGTCCATCGGGAGCGACATCGACCTCCGGAGCGCGTTCGCACTCGATCTCGAAGCCTACAACCGGCTGGTTCCCACCGAGGACCGCCAGGAAGGGGTGCGGGCATTCAACGAGAGGCGCCCGGCTCGATTCCAGGGCCGTTAGCCCGCACTCGGATTCCCTCCGATGACCCCCACTTCCCCTATCCGGGAACGCCTCGGTTCGGCCGGTGCGATCGCCGAAGGCCTCGAGAGTGTCGACTACATTGCGAGCCGGGCGATCGCGACCGCGGTTTACGTGGCCGCCCACCTCGAGAAGCCGATCCTCGTCGAGGGCTCGGCCGGCGTCGGCAAGACCGAGCTCGCGCTATCGGTCGCCCGCTGGCTCGACCTGCCCCTCGTCCGGCTCCAGTGCTACGAGGGGCTCGACGAGTCGAAGGCGCTCTACGAGTGGAAGTACGGCAAGCAGCTCCTCTACACCCAGATCCTGAAGGACCGCATGAGCGACGTGCTGCGCGGCGCGGCCGGCTTCGAGGCCGCGATGGCGCGCCTGCACGAGTTCGGCGACCTTTTTTTCTCCGAGGAGTTCCTGGAGCCGAGGCCCCTCCTCCGGGCGCTCCGGGAGGAAGGGGGCGCGGTGCTGCTCATCGACGAGGTCGACAAGTCCGACGAGGAGTTCGAGGCGTTCCTGCTCGAGGTCCTCTCCGCCCACCAGATCACCATCCCCGAGCTCGGCACGGTGAAGGCGGACATGCCCCCCGTCACGTTCCTCACCAGCAACAACACCCGCGACCTCGGCGACGCCCTCAAGCGGCGTTGCCTGCACCTGCACATCCCCCTGCCCGAAGCACGCCTCGAGCGACGCATCGTCGAGACCCGTGTGCCGGACGCGAGCGAGGCGCTCCGGCGCCAGCTCGTGGACTTCGTGCAGCAGCTTCGCACCCTCGAGCTTCGCAAGCTTCCGTCAATCAGCGAGACCATCGACTGGGCACGCGCGCTCGTGCTGCTGAATGCAAACGAGCTGGAACGCGAGCTGGTCCGCGATACCCTGAACGTCTTGCTCAAGTTCGAGGTGGACGTCGAGCGCGCGGACCGCGAGCTCCCCGCCCTCCTCGCCCACGCCCGGCGCGAAAGCGGCGGGACGGCAACGCCCCGGGTGGCGTAGGAGGTTGGGCCGCACAACGCGTTCGACGGCGGATGGTAGGGACACGGCGCCGGACAGCCGGCCGTAGTGCGCCCGCTCCGGCGAAAAATCCCTGAAATGGACAACGCTTCGGGGAACTTGGAGGCTCCGGTGGGGAAGTTCTCTACAAGGGTTTCCAGTGGCGCAGACTCTCGGGGCAGACAGAGCCCGGGGCGCCCCTGAGCGTCCCTGCCTCCGGTCCCCGCGTCCACCCGCCCGTCTTCCCGGCTTTCCTGGAACCGCCCGGCGATGCAGCAGAGCCTCGAACGCTTCCTCAAGGCCCTTCGTGGCATGGACGTCCCGGTGTCGGTCGCGGAGACCATCGACGCCCACCGCGCCGCGGCGCTCGTCGGTTGGGGGGACCGCACCGTGCTTCGCGACGCGCTCTCCGTCGCGGTGGCCAAGAGCGAAGACGAGAAGGAGCGCTACTTCGAATGCTTCGACGCCTTCTTCGCGGCGGCTGGCCGGCCGAAGGAAGGCGGGGAGGAGCGGGCTCCCGAGCCGGGGCGAGACGAGCTCCGGGCGGCCGCCCGGGACGATGGCCAGCCCGCGGGCGACCTCGTGGGGATGCTCCTCGACGGAGACCGTGCGGGGGTGGCCGCGGCGATGGCCGCCGCGGCGGGGGAAGTCGACCTCTCGCGGCTTCGCCTCTTTACCCAGCGCGGGATCTTCATGCGCCGGATTCTCGACGCAATGGGAATCGGTGACCTCGAGGCCGCCGTTCGTGAACTACGCGCGGCGCCTGGCGACCCGGCCGCGGCTGAACGCGCGGACCGGCTCGAAGAAGCCCGCGAGCGGCTGATCGAGGAGACCCGGGACCTCGTCGAGCGCAACATTGCGCTGTTCGCCGACCCGGCGTCGGAACGCCTTCGCGAAGAGTTTCTGGAACGCATGCGTCTCGGCAACATCCCGCCCCGCGACTTCGAGCGGGTGCGGCGCATCGTCCGGCGCATGGCGAAACGCCTCGCGAGCCGCCATGCACGCCGGCGGTTCAACCGCAGGGATGGCCGGCTCGACCCGCGCCGCACCATTCGCGCCAACATCGCGCACGACAGCGTCCCGTTCCGGCTCGCGTGGCGATACACCCGGGTGGAGCGCCCGAAGGTGGTCGCGGTCTGCGACGTGAGCGGCTCGGTGGCCGCGACCGCCCAGTTCCTGCTCCTGCTGCTCTATTCGCTCCGGGAGGTCATGTCCGACTTCCACGCGTTCGCCTTCTCGAGCCACCTCGAAGACGTGGACGACCTGCTGCAGGGGCGGCCTTTCGAGGTGGCCGCGGCCGGGATCATGGAACGCATCGGCTTTCGTCCGACCGACTACGGGCGCACCCTCCTCGACCTCGAGGACGGCTATCTCCACCTCGTCGACCGGCGGACCACCCTCATCGTGCTCGGCGACGCCCGGAACAACCGGGGGGACCCGCGCACCGCCTCCCTGGAGAAGTTGTTCCAGCGGGCGAAGCGGGTGATCTGGCTCAACCCCGAGCCCCGGACGTTCTGGGGCACAGGCGACTCGGAGATGCTCCGCTACCTCCCCTACTGCCACGTCGCGCGGGTGTGCAACACCCTCCGCCACCTCGAGCGCGCCGTTGACGACCTCCTCGCCGCCCGCGCCTGAAAGCCCGCCGACAGATTTTCGAAATCGTCGGAGGAGCATCCTTGCATTCTTGAAATCAATTTCTATTCTGCAAGAACCGGTGATCGAGGTTACGAGACTGCGTCGGAACAGGCGCCTCCCGAAGTTTCCGTCGGGCTGCGGCAGCTCGGCCGTTCTGCCGAGCGGTCAGGCGGCGTCCTGGAGCCGGTTCGCCCAGTCGCGCCCTGCCGTCGCCGGAGGGAGCGGCTTTCCGTCCGCGTGATATAGACCGATCGTCTCCTCCACGATCACGCAAAGCTCCTCGAACACGGCGCGCTCGTCATCTCCATGGCAGCCGCCAAGAAACAGGCCAGGGCAGCTTCCCACGTAGCATCCGTCTTCGTTCGACCATTCGACGATCTTGACGTAACGCGCACTGTCTTTCATCGGCCGGGACGAAGCGGACGCAACTTGTCTTCGCGCGTCAGGATCAGTAGGAGCGCGGCATGCCGAGCACGTGCTCGCCGAGGTAGGAGAGGATGAGGTTGGTCGAGATCGGGGCGATCTGGTAGAGGCGGGTCTCGCGGAACTTCCGCTCCACGTCGTACTCCTCGGCCATCCCGAACCCGCCGAAGGTCTGGATGCAGGTGTCGGCCGCGTGCCAGGCCGCTTCGGCCGCGAGGTGCTTGGCCATGTTCGCCTCCGCCCCGCACGGGCGTGCGTTGTCGAAGAGCGCCGCCGCCTGGCGCACCATCAGCTCGGCGGCCCGCATCTCGGCGTAGGCCCGCGCGATCGGGAACTGGACCCCCTGGTTCTGGCCGATCGGGCGGCCGAACACCACGCGTTCCTTCGCGTACCCGCTCGATCGATCCACGAACCAGCGCGCATCGCCGATGCACTCGGCGGCAACCACGATGCGCTCCGCGTTCATTCCGTCGAGGATGTACCGGAACCCCTTCCCCTCGGCCCCGATGAGGTTCTCCGCCGGGACCCGCATGTCGTCGAAGAAGACCTCGGTGGTGGAGTGGTTGATCATCGTGCGGATGGGGCGGATGGTGAGGCCGTCGCCGAGGGCCTCGCGCATGTCCACGACGAAGACGGACAACCCGTCCGTGCGCTTCTCGACCTGGTCGGCGGCGGTGGTGCGGGCGAGGAGGAGCATGAGATCCGAGTGCTCGGCGCGCGAGGTCCACACCTTCTGGCCGTTGACGACGTAGTGGTCACCGTCGCGCACCGCCACCGTCTTGAGGCCCAGCGTGTTCGTGCCGCTCGTCGGCTCGGTGACCGCGAACGCCTGGAGGCGGAGATCGCCTCGGGCGATGCCGGGGAGCCACTGGCGCTTCTGCTCCACGCTCCCGTGGCGCAGGATCGTGCCCATGATGTACATCTGGGCGTGACAGGCGGCGCCATTGCCGCCGCTCGCGTGGATCTCCTCGAGAATCGCCGCCGCCGCCACCGTGCCGAGCCCGCTGCCCCCGTACTCCTCCGGAACGAGCACCGCGAGGAAGCCCGCCTCGGTCAGGGACCGCACGAACTCGGTCGGGTACTGCCGCTCGCGGTCCTTCTCCCGCCAGTACTCGCCGGGGTAGTCGGCGCACAGGGCCCGCACCGACTCCCGGATCTGCCGGATCTCGTCGGAGTCCTCGAGCGGCCGACCTACCGCCGGATCAATCGCTTCCATCGCAGTCGCGGACATGTTCACTCCCGTCCTTTCGCGTTGCAGCTCGCCCGGCGGTCGCCGTGCCGCCCTACGCCGCCGCCCGGCATTCGTCGGACCTTGCGCGCGCCCTGGCGCTCGCCTCCTCTTCCCCGCAGCCGGAAAGGGCGTCCGCGTACTTCGACCACGAGTCGGCGCTGTTCGGGCGAAGCTCGACGCGCTCGGCGAGGAGGCCGCGGGCGAGCCGGAATCGGCGCCCCCGGAGCGCCGCCTCGTTGAGAAGCTGGGCGAACACGTCGCGCTGGGCGTGGCTCGCCCCCATCAGGGGGTAGTCGGAGCGGACCGGAAGGAGGAGCTCGGTCACCTGCCCGTACTCCCCCCGGCAGTAGGCGGCCACCCCCCGGCACAGCGGGATCGTGAGGCGCCGCGCGATGCTCGACGCCCAGGTCGTGCGCTCGCTCGCGCACCGGTCGAGCGACTCCAGCACCCGCTCGACCTCCTCGAAACGACCTGCCCGGCCAAGCGCCATCACGTGATGCGGCTCGGTGAACGCGAGCGCGTGGTCCTCGATCTTGCCCGCGCACGCGTCCGCGAGCTCCTCCCAGCGATCGCCCACGTCCACGCCGCGGCACTCGAGCCGCCACAGCATCGAAGCGCAGTTCTGGATGTCGAGATAGAAATCGGTCGGCTTCGCCCGGAAACGCTCGTCGTAGAGCGCCAGCACTTCGTCGATCCGGCCGCGCTCGATCTCGAACATCGCGAGATGCCACCAGAGGTGCTCGCGCATCGGGTTGCGGTCGTCCCAGATGTCCGGCGGCCGCGAGAGCCACTCCGCGCCTTCGCGGAGCCGGCCCTGCATCTCGAGGACGTGCGCGACGGCGTGGATGGACCAGACGTCGTCCACGTTCAGCTCGACGGCCCGGCGCCCGAACGGCTCGGCGCGCGCGTAGTCGCCGCTCTCCTCGAGCGCGAAGCCGTACATGCCGAGGAGGAATCCGTAACCCGGGCGACTCTCGTCCCACGCCGGGAAGACCCGCGCGATCGCGTCGCGCATCGCGTGGTTGCGGCCGAGCCAGAACGCGGCGTTGTGTTGGAGCCGGAGCGCGAAGAGGTCGCGGGGATGGTCGACCAGGATCCGGTCCCAAACGAGGATCGCGCGCGGCTGGTCGCCCGCGTGGATCGCGCGCAGCGCCTCGATCATCAGCCGTTCGCGGGGAGTGGCGCTTTGCGCCCGCGCCTCGGCCTCGGCCACCGCCCCCCCGATCTTGCCCGCGAGGAAGTCCGACTGAAGACCGGTCAGGAGGATTCCCCGCAGACAGTGGGACATGGCGCACTCGGGGTCCGCCTCGAGCATCGCCTTGCCGTGATCGATGGCGTCCAGGCGGAACTCGAGGAAGCTCCGGACGGCCGCGTCCCAGGCGGCGAGCGCCTCGGTCGAATCGGTGCTGATGTCGAGCCCGAAGGCGTCGCGAAGCATGAAGGGGGCTCCTGCGAAAGCGTACCGTCCGATCATAGGTGCCGCACGGCGTGAGCGAAAGCGGCCCCTCAGATCTCGAAGACGAGCGACGGACCGGTATCGACGACGGTCGCGGCCGGGGACGAATCGGCGCCGAGGTCCGCGTACCGCCGCGACGTTCCGTCCTCGAAGTCGACGATCTGGGTCGGGTTCGGGTCGACGTTGAGGATGACGAACGTCGCTCCGGGCGGGGCGAGCACGTAGCGGTCGAGCGAATGCCACGTGCCTCGGGCGAAGGAGAACCCGCGGCCGGGATCGATGAGAAACGCGCGAACGTCCTCCGGGCGCGGCACGGCGTTCGGATCGTCGAGGGCCGTGGGCGCAGAGACACACACGACCGACGGGCTGCCGGAGAGCTGAACGAACGTCTGGGTGACCGCAAAATGGCGTTCAAGCCGGGAGAACGAGCGTCCGGCGCAGGGCTGCCAGATCGTATTGATCGTGGTGCGTCCGTCGCACTCGAAGTCCGATGGAGTCATGACCCGGTGATCGCCGGGCGTCTCGGACGATTCGAGGAGGCGACCGAACGGTGCGAACGATTCTCGGGTCATGGGTTCGATGGAGAGGCGATGTCGATGCGGCATGAGACGCTTTCCTGCGTGCGGTCGGTTTGCACGATTATCCGCGGGAATTCGAACGCCTTTATTTCTATATTTCTAGAAATATGGTTGACACACGGGATCGAGGCCCCTATCTTGCGTCCATGGACATCGAGCTTCAGTCCGCTGCCCCCATCCTCGCCGAGCTCGGCAACGAAACCCGGCTCGCCATCGTGCGCAATCTCGTGCGCGCGGGCGGCGACGGTCTGATGGTCGGCGAGGTCCAACGCGCGACCGGGGTCCCGGCGTCGACCCTCACCCACCACCTCCGGCGGCTCTGCCAAGTGGGACTCGTGTCGCAGACGCGCCGTGGCAGCGCCCTGTGGTGCAAGGCGGACACCGGGCTGGTCGAGACGCTCGCCCGCTTTCTCGTCGAAGAGTGCTGTGCGGACGAGGGCAGGCACCAAGAACACGGCACCGGGTGAGCAGCCGTCGCGGCTCGGCTGTCGAAGATCCACGGAGAGTTCCATGACCACCCTCGCACTCGCCCTCCGACTGCCACTCTCCCGCCTCTATTCCGCGGCCGGCGATCGGGTGGTGCTGGCCTTTGTGGCCGCGCTCCTCGTGCTCGGCGTGACGGATTCGAGTCAGTTGCTGCCAAGCGTGCGTTTCGTCCTCGAATCGTTCGTCTCGATCGCGCCCTTCCTCGCCCTTGCGGTGGCGATCGCGGCCTACGCGGCAGCGAGCGGGGCCGACGGACTCGTGGCGCGGGTCTTCTCCGGAAGCCCGGTCCGGACCCTCGTGCTCGCCGCCCTCTTCGGCGCCCTGTCCCCCTTCTGCTCGTGCGGGGTGATTCCGCTCATCGCCGCGATGCTCCGCGCCGGAGTCCCCCTCGCGCCGGTGATGGCGTTCTGGCTCGCCTCGCCGATCATGGACCCGGAGATGTTCATCCTCACCGCGGCCGGGATCGGGACGGGGTTCGCGGTCGCAAAGACGGCGGCGGCGGCCGGAATGGGCCTGCTCGGCGGATTCGCGGTGCTGGCCCTCCAGCGCGGGGGAGGACTCCGGGAGCCCCTGTCCGGAGCGTCCGGCGGGGGATGCGGCGATGACTTCGATCCGGGCCGGCCGGTGTCCGTCGCCTGGCGACTCTGGCGCGATCCGGAGCGTCGCGCGCGGTTCGGGCAGGTCACGCTGCA
This sequence comes from Gammaproteobacteria bacterium, assembly GCA_965223775.1. Taxonomy (GTDB): domain Bacteria; phylum Pseudomonadota; class Gammaproteobacteria; order HK1; family HK1; genus JAJDXW01. The sequence continues at coordinate 3,543,476 of OZ245021.1, forward strand.
GACCGGCGCGTTCCTGGCCAAGTGGCTCGCGATCGCATTCCTTGCGGAAAGCCTGATGATGGCCTACGTGCCGGCGGCCTGGGTTGCGGCGGCGGTCGGCGACGGCAGCGCGTTCGCCATTCCCCTCGCCGCGGTCGTGGGCGTGCCGACGTATCTCAACGGGTACGCGGCCATCCCCCTCATCGCGGGGCTCCTCGAGATGGGCATGTCGGGCGGCGCCGCCCTCGCATTCGCCACCGCCGGAGCGGTCTCGTGCATCCCGGCCGCGATCGCGGTGTGGGCGCTCGTGCGCCGAAGCGTGTTCGTTCTCTATCTCGGCCTGGGCCTCGGCGGCGCGATGCTCGCCGGCCTCCTCTACGCGCTCGTCGGGGCCCCGGTCTAGCCGCAATATCTCGCCGATTTTCATCGCATCGAGTAGACATCAGGTATCATTCGTAGACAGGAGGTGGAAGTTAGCGTTTGGATTGAATGGATTAGTTGAAACACCCCCACCTGCGAAGTCGTCAGGACATCGCAATCCGAGTAGCCAGATCGCATCCATGGTGTTGCATTTCGTGATGCCCATTTGCTATCCTCCGACGCGATGGATTTCGCCCACGAACCTCCCTCCATGCCAGACGGTCGACGCCGGGTGGCGCTGCACAAGGCCCGCCTCACGACCCGCACGGTCGCCGACGCCAAGCCCCGGGACCGGCGCTACATCGTCTGGGACGACGAGCTGACGGGCTTCGGGGTGCGCATCAGTCCGTCGGGTCTTCGCTCGTTCATCGTCCAGTACCGCGCGCGCGAGGGAGGACGCCGGGCGGCGAGCCGCAAGCGGGTGCTCGGTCACTTTCCCGCTCTCACGTCCGCCCGGGCCCGCTCGAGGGCCCGGGAAGTGCTGCGTGCGGTCGCCGAGTGCCGCGCGAATGGAGAAGGCGGTGCACGCCCCATCCCCACCCTTCGCCGCGCCTTCGAGGGCTATCTCCGGAGCCGTCCCAGCGTCGCTGCGAAGACCCGCTCACAGTATCGAAGACTCCTCGAACGCCATGCGCCGCAATGCCTCGACCTGCCCCTCGACGAGCTCGGGCGCGAGGACGTGGAGCGGCGCTTCCTCGCCTTGAGCGGGGAGGCCGGGCCAAGTGTCGCGAACGCATTCGTCAAGCTCCTTGGCGCAGTGTACCGCGCGGCGTGCGCGGACCACGACGAGCTTCGCGATCCGGTGGCCGAGTGGCGGATGGGCGGCGGGAAGCTCCACCGCGTGCCGCGGCGCACGATCGCGCCGCCAGCGGAGGTGCTGCCGCGCTGGCGCCGGGGACTCGAGACGAGCGTACCCGAAGTGATGCGCGACATGGTGTGGATGGGCCTTTTCACGGGGCTGCGCGTTTCGGAGGTGTCGCGACTCAAATGGAGGGACATCGACGCGTCGCAGAGCTGGCTTTGGATCAGGGAGACCAAGAACGGGCGGGCGCTGGAGCTCCCGATCACCCGACAGGTGAGGGGCTTGCTCGATCGTCGCCGTGAGGCGCCGGACGCGGACGACGAATGGGTCTTCCCCGGTCCGGCCGGACGCGGCCCCTACACGAGGGCAGGCAACTGGTACGCCCGGATCAGTCAAGTCGCGGATTCGAAGTTCTGGTTTCACGCCTGCCGCAACAGCTTCATCACGGTGGGGGTGCGTGATTTGATGTTGTGCGAGAGTCTGGTCAAGCGGCTGGTCAATCATGCGCCGCCTGACGACGTGACGGAGGAGTACGCGGCGGATTGGACGCGCGAGGAGCTACGCGAGGCGTCGCAGTGCATCGCGGACCGGGTCGAGTCGCTCGCTTTCGCCAAGCCGCGGGGACTTCCCGCGACGCCGATCGGGTGCGAAGGTCGCGACGCGCGGTGAGTGCACGAGGCAAACGGGTGGCGGCGCGCAAGAGCGCCCTGACCGGGGAGGTGGTGTCCCGGGCCGAGCCCCTTGGCGCGCCCTACGTCATCTGGGACGACCGGCTGACGGGCTTCGGGGTCCGGGTTTCGCCCGGAGGGACGAAGAGCTTTTTCGTGCAGGTTCGAATCGGAGCCGGGCGTCGCACGGACCGGAACCGCAAGCTCACCCTGGGGCGGTATCCGGGACTCTCGCCGGGCGCTGCACGCAAGCAGGCGCAGGCGCTGCTCGGACGCGCGCGCGACGGCCGCGACCCCTCGCGCGAACGCGCCCTGGCGCGCGGAATGCCGAGCGTCGGCGAGGCGGTCGAGGCGTGGCTCGGCACGAGGAACGTCTCGGACGCGTCGTTGCAGCTTTACCGGAGAAGCGCCGAGGCTTGGCTCAAGGGCTGGCTCGGGCGACGGCTCGACGATGTGACCCGCGAGGACGTCGCCCTACGCTTCGCCGAGGTGACCGAACGCCACGGCCGGGTGAAGGCGAACTTGGGGGTGTGGGTGCTCGGGGGGGCGTATCGGCGTTGCGTGGTCGACCACCCGGGGCTTCGCGATCCGGTCGAGAGGTGGAAGCACGCGGGCGGACGGGCGCACCGCTTGAAGCGACGGCGCATCGAGCACCCGGCGGTGCTGCTCCCGGCATGGGAGCGCGGGATCTGCGAAGGGGTGCGACGCCCGGAGGTTCAGGACTTCTTCCGCTTTGGCCTCTACACCGGGATGCGCCGGGGCGAGGTGCTGGGGCTTCGCTGGGACCGGGTGGCGCTTGGGGAGGGGCGGTTCCGGGTGGACGAGACCAAGGGCGACGAGTGCCTGGAGCTGCCGGTCACGCGCCAGCTCGCGGCGCTCCTCGCACGCCGCTGGGAGGCGAGGCCGAGCGGGGCGGAGCCCGCGTGGGTGTTCGCTTCGCCGGCCAGTCCCGAGCAGCCGCTCAGCCGACCCGACAGCTACTATCGCGCCATCGTCCGCCATGGCGGCAAGCCGTTCTGGTACCACGCGTTTCGCAATTGCCTCATCACCGTCGCGGCGCACGAGCTGAAGCTCCCCGAGTCGCTGGTCAAGCGCCTGGTCAACCACCGCGCTCACGGTGACGTGACGCAGGGCTATGCGACGCAGTGGACGCTCGAGCAGCTTCGCGATCCCGCGCAACGGATCGCGGATCGGATCGATTCCCTCATTGGCCAACGGGGAGAGGACGCAGCAGCAGCGGGTTCGGGGCTGGCGGGCTCGTCCGAAAACGAGACGTACGTCGGGTCGCGCGTGGCGACGGTGGCCGCGACCGGCCGCGTCACGGACCGTGTCGGATGAGCTACCGGAGTTGTCCGCGGTTTGTGCACCGCCCTTGCCTGGGACGATGGTCCTTCACGTTCTTCCCCGAATCGGTCGCACCCGCCTTCACGCGCTGGTGAGTGTCAGCGCACGAGCCGTTCGCCCAACCAGTGGTTCACGTCGACACGCGAGTACCTCACGGCGCGTTCGATTCGCAGGAACACCGGACCCCTCCCTTCGACGCGCCACCGGCGCACCGTGGCGATCGTGCGCCGCACCTCGCTCGCGACCTCCTCCTCGGCAAGTAGCGGCTCGCGCGCGTACTCGAGCGGTGCGCCCGAGTCCGTCCGCGCCGAGTCGGCCATCTCCCCGGACAACGCCTCGAGCAGCAACCGCCGTTCCCCTGCCGCCAAGCGACGAAGCGAGCGCGCGAGGTCCGTAGCGTCGAGCGTCTGGCCGGTGCTCGCCTGTGCCTCGCGAAGGAACTGGCGCAGATATCGCGAGGCGGGAGAGTCGCCCGCGGGCTCCGGGCGCGATTCGCCGCGCTCCATGACGTCGAGCACGCCCGCCATGGCCTCCGCGGCCTCAAGCAACGACCTCCCCCAATGGTCGGCGGGGCACTCGTCGAGCGTCCGCACCCGGCACCCTGATGGGAGACTCTCAAGCGCCTTCCCCGACGCGTTGAACCCGTCGCTTTGTGCGATGAGGACAAGCTCCTCGCCGGGCTGAATCGGAAGCGGCGAAGGCGTGTCGAGCCGCACGGCCGGTACCGGCGCCGTCGAGCGGGTGGATTGACGCCGAAGCCCCACCAGGCACCACGCGTATGTCTCCTGGCGAACGAGCACCTGCCGGCCCGAGCCGCTCCTGAGCCGATGCCTCGCGATGAACCGGTCGACCGAACGCAAGGAAAGCCCGAGATGCGCCCCGAGGTCGGAGCGCGTGAGCCAGACCGTGGAGTCCATCGGCACTTTGGCAGGCGTGTCGGGCGATCCTTGTCGACTTGGCCCGACGGTGCTCACAGACTGGCGCCCCACTTCTTGTTCGCCGCGCGTCGCGCCGGAACGCATCACGCGATGCACGTCAAAGTAAACGCCGCGCGGGCGGTGCACCGGCACGGCGACGTGTTCCAGCCCCTGCGCGGCGGCAAGCGACCCGAGCGGTTGGGAGGCACAGGGCGTTTGTGCGATGGCGGCAGCCGGATCTGGACCTCTTCACGTCGCTCTCCCGTCACTCGACCAACGGTGACACGATACGGTCGAACTCGGAATCTGTCCAAGTCGCATGCAGACCTTGCCCTGGTCGATGCGCAGGAACATCCGCTGCGAGTCGATATCGCTGATCCGCAAGCGGCCGAGTTCGCTCGCCCGAAGCCCCGCGGCATAGGCCGTCGTCAGCAGGGCCCGGTGCTTGCGATTGGTGGTGACGCTGAACAGCCGCACCAGCTCGTCGTGGTTGAGGAGCTCGGGCAGGATCGAAGGCGTCTTGGCGCCCGGCAGGTAGAAGTGCGGCTCGGGCAGGCCAAGCGTGATGCGGTAGAAGAAGCGGATGCCGTGGCGGGCGCAGTTGCAGCTCTGCCAGGTCAACCCCCGCTGATCGTGAAGGAAGATGAGGTAGTCCTGGACTTCCTTCGCGGAGATCCGCTCGGGGCTGCGACCGTAATGATGCGCGAGCCCGGAGACGGAGTTGAGATAGGACTTCTTGGTGTTCTCGGCCAGGCCGCGAACGGTCATGTCGTTGACCATGCGTTGACGAAGCGGGGTCATGGGCTGTCTCCCTCTGGGTCTGATCTGTCACGAAGACACGCCCATGCTCTTGCTCGCCGGCGTCGCGGTCGACGTCCATTGAGCAACCAGCGGAGACAGGAATCAGACCCCGCGCCGTGACGCTGAGGCCGACCGTCCGATTCAACTTGCTGGCGGTACGGAGATCACTCTGAGAACCCGGCGGGCACGCCACCCCGCCGCGCAACGCGGCTCAGTTCAACTCGCCTTATGTTGAGATCAACATAAGGCGAGAAGCCCCCGGCGCGCCGCGTCGAGGTCGGCCTCGGTCTGCCGGCGGAGGGGGAAGGGCGCATCGCGCAACGAAGGCGCGCCGCCGGCGAACGGCGGGCGCGCCTCCGCGTAGCCGTCATTGCGCTTCAGGAACAGCCATCCGCGTCCACCGCCGCCCGTAACCATGCCGCCACCGGAACCCCCGCCGGGATGAGCCGCCGCCGCCCGGCGGCCTCACCAGCGGATCGTGCCGCGCAGCATCAGCCCGTGCTCGGCGTCCGCGTTCACGGCCTCGCGCCTGGTCGCGTCGAGGTCGACCTGGAAGCCCGGGTAACCCTTGCGCGCCGAGGTCAGGCGCCAGCCCACGCGGTAGTCGCGGCCGGTCTCCGAGAACCCGACGCCGAGGTTGGGCGTGCCGGTGAAGCCGCCGTCGAAGAGCGGCAGCCCAAAGCCGAGCTCCGCCTCCAGCCGGCCCGCGCTCGCGGTGGCGTCATTGTCGTTGGCAGCGAGCCCGGCCAGCGTCTCGCGGCCGAGCAGCGCGTCCATGCCGCCCGCCGGCGAGCCGCCCCAGGACTGGCGCAGCCTCAGCGCGAGCCCCCGGTCGGTCTCCGGCCGCGGGTCCCAGGTGAGCGCGGCGCTCGCGCCCCACTCGCGGAAGCCCGACGCCTCATGGGCGATCAGCCCGCGCCCCTTGAGGTCGAGGGCCACGCCCTGCCGCGGCGCCGCGAAGGCGAGGCCGCCGCCGAGGTCGACGCCGAGCCCGGTCTCGGCGTCGCCGCCGTCGAGCCGCGCGCCGAGCTCGAAGGAGGGCTCGATCGTCATGCCCTCGGTATCGCCGCCGAGCACGAAGCGCCGCGAGCCCTCGATGCCGGTGCGCACCAGCCACACGTCCGCCTCCGCCGCCTCCAGGCGGCCGTCATCGGCGGCAGAGCTGGCGGAACTCGAGGATGGCCCGGCGCGCAGGGCGCACCTCGGCGAGGGCGGTTGCGAGGCGGCGAAGACGTGCGGTATCGACGTGCTCGGTGCGGTCGGGGAGGCAGATGGCGAGCCGCCGAGGCGCGCTGAACGCGAGAGTGGCCGGCGAGAAGCGGCCCGCGCCCGCGACCGCGATGACGAGGGGCTCGTCGGCGGGCTGGGCGGCGAGGCGCGCGATGAGCGACGCGAGATCGTCCTCGTGCAGCCATCGCTGCTCGACGAACGCGCTCGCCCATTGCACGTTGCCGATGGTGAAGGGGGGGCGCCCGGGCCGTGCCACCACGACCGAGCCCGGGGCGGGACGGCGCTTCGCGGGACGCTCCCTCGCGGGCTCGCTCGCGCGCCACGCGTCGCGGAGCGTACGCAGCGTCTCGCGCTCCCCCGGGGTCGCATCGGCGAGCGCGCCCCGGATGAGCTCGTCGACGATCCGGTACCGGGCGAGGTCCCGGAGCATCCTGCGGCGGTTCGAGGGCTCGGCCCGCCGGGCCTGCTCGAGGGTCTTGCGCGCGTACTCGGCCATGGGCATGGCGCACGGACAGGCCCGGTTGAACACCGCGCCGGCGCCCGTCCAGGGGTCTTCGTGCGGACCGGCGGCGAGATGCCGCGCCGCATGCGCGAAGAAGAACGCAACGGGGTCGAGGATCATGGATGGGGCACCACGGCGGGCACCGGCGGATTGGCGGCGTCGTAGTAGGGCTGGCGCACCCGGACGAACGCCATCACCTCGTCGAGCGGATCGCCGCCGAGGCGCCGGAAGAGATCGAGCGGCAGGGGGCGTTTCGGCTCGATGCGCGCGCCCGCGAAATCCGGATCGTGCGGCCCGGTGACAAGCCCCCACGTCTCGGGGTCCGCGTCCACGGGCTCGATCGCAAGCGAGCCCGGTTCGATCATGCCCCACCCGCAGTGGCGGCGCTTCCCGATCCCCATGACCTTGGAGAGAACCGCGCGCACCTCGGCGATGCGCCCGACGCCGAGCCAGGCGCCGCCCTCGCACACCCGCGCCTCGTATCCGTTGAGGATGTTCTTCGCCGAGCCGCGCGTTCGAGCGGTCGAGATCGTGGCCGCGGCGGCGGCGAGGAACGCCCGGCGGGGGTTCTGGACGGCGGGGGCCGGACGTGAGACGCCGGTGTCCCCGAGGAGGATGAGCGAGGACCCGTGATGCACTTGCTCGGTGCACGCGAGGGGTGTCGTGCGGACCGCCTCCTCGACGCGCTGCACGCGGCGGGCGATCTCGCCGCCGAGGACCGCGTCGAGCGTGCAGCCACCGCGCAGGATCGGGGCGGTTTCAAACCGGAACGTGACGATGAACGGCTCCATGGCGGGTTTCCTTCGCAGCGCCGCCGCGCTGCGGCGTTGCCCGGGTGGACCGGGGGGTTGCGGTTCGCCCCTCGACGACAGGGGCACTCGGGTGGGCCCGTTTCCCAAGGGCTTCATGATGGAATCTCCGCCGCCCCTCAAATCGCAGGGGCACCCAAGGCTGGATGACAAGCTTCGATGCGGGCGCTCACGGGCGTGTCCGGTCCGAGCCGTTGCGCGCCAGGCGCGGCCAGTGGAGCCGATTGGACGGGAGGCGAAGCCGCCGCCCCTTGATCGCGTCGTACCAGGGAGGGGCCTCGACCACGGTGTAGCTCGGGTCGATGACGAGGAGCCCGCCCTCGAGGAGCCGGTGCAGGTCCGCGCGGAGCAGGATCCCGGCGCCGACGTCGTTCTCGGCGCGCCAGTTGGCGACGTGTGCGGCCTCGAGCGCCGATGCGACATCGCACCCGGTGAGCGCGCAACGTCCCCCGTAGGCGGCGAGCAGCGCCCGGCGGAACGCCCCCTGGCTCGGCCTTCGCTCGCGCTCGGCCGTCCTCGCCCCGGCGACGAGCGTATCGATGTCACCGCCCTGGGCGCGGAGCCAGTTGGCCACGTCGATGCGGCACGCCGGGCCCCGATAGCCGTACTTGCGTAGCGAAGCGGCGATGGACTCGGCGTTGCGCGCGGTGACCGCGTCGCTAAGGCGAAGGCGGCGCGTCATGCGAGGCATCGAGCCAGCGGGCGGGGGCGCCGGTGAGGACGAGGCTGCCCTCGTCCCGGCCCCAGCGGTCCGGATCGATCGAGACTTCGCCGGCGTTGCGGGCGTGCACGCCGTCGAGGCGCTTGACGGCGTACTCGACCGCGACGCGCCCGCAGCCGTGGGCACGGCGGGCGCCGAACCGGGGGTCTTCGGCGAACCGCGCGAGTCCGGCCATGAAGAGCTGCATCTCGATCTCCGACACGTGGTGGAAGAACATCCGGTGATTGAGCACCGTGCCGGCCGGGATCGCCTCGTAGCCCGGGAGGGGCAGGTGCAGCGACACGTCGCTTCCGACGAGCCCGGACTGGGCGCGCGCGGCCTCCTCACCGCATTCGCGCGCGGCCTCGTGCGCGCGCATGAGCTCCGCGGTGTCCTCCCCCGCCCGGTCCGCCCGCGCGATCTGCTTGCTCAGCTCCCGGAGCTCGGCCGCGGTTTGGCTACGCCGGCGGTTCGCCTTGAGTCCGAGCACCACCCGAACCCGCTCCTCCTCGTCGAGAACTTCGAAGAGGATCGGATCCCGGGTGGTGTCGCCCCGCGTGCCGGTCATGACGACCGGCTCGGCCGGCTCGGCGGGGAGCGCGGCGCCCACGTCGAGGCGGCCATGGATCCAGCCGATGCCCGATGCCCCGGCGCCGAAGAGCGAGAGCAGGGGCTCGGCTTGGAGGAACGCGTCTCGCTCGAGCAGGCCCACCCGCCGCTCCTGGGCGGTGCCCTTGACTCCCCCGACCTTGAATTCGAGATAGCGCTCGAAGCTCACCGGGCGCTCGCGCTTGAGGAAAACGTCAGCCGAGGCGTGGCGGTACCGGCCGCGGATGGTGCTGCCGGGAAGGAAAACGATTTCGAGGGGCCCGGCCGCCATCGGGACCGTCATGCGCGGGAGCAGCGCGCACTTGTCCCGGCCGAGGTGTCCGGGCGGCGAGCAGGCAAGGGGCTCGCGCGTCGTGATCGTTCCGGTGAAGAGGTAAGTGTTCATCTGGCCATCCCCCGTTCGCTCAGAATCATCATCCCGCAGCCCCAGGCCCGCCCCTGTCCAAGCCCTCGCGCATAGGCCCGGGTGAACCGTCCCGCATCGGTCACGCGCACCAGCGCGCGGTAGCGGCAGGCGTTGAAGCCGAAGGGACGTTTCGCCGCTTCCAGCCGCACCCGCTCGACCTGCATCTTGGGGCCCGCCAGGAGCTCGAAGCCGTGCTCGCGGGCGCGGGCATGGATCCAGCGCCGCCGCAGCGGGTCCTTCCCCCGCGCGGCGCCGATGCTGCGCCGCTTGCCGGCGTGCTTGACGGCCGGCATTGCGCGCAGGGTCAGGTCGAACTCGTGCCCTTGGGCGAAGCGCGTCGCGACCGCTCCGCAGCGCACGAGCACCTCCTGCAGCTCGCCGCTCACCCGCAACGGAGCGAACAGGAAGTCCCGCACGCCGTCCCGGGCGAACGCCAGGTACACGAGCCGGTGCAGGTCGTAGGCGTCCGTGGCGAGGAGACGGATCAGCCGGTCCGCCTCGAACGCGACCCCCGGCTCGGACGCGACGGTGCGAGTACCGACCATGCTCGCTCCTCGCGCTCCTCGTTGCGCCAGCGCGTAGCCCAGGCGGTCGCCCGCCCGGAAACGACGCTCGGTCTCGCCGTGCAACTCTGCGCTGGGCCCGCGAATGGGGGCGCATTGCGTGTCGTCCGGCTCGAGCCCGGCGACGCAAACCGGACCCCGCACCCCCCAATTGTCCGAGCGAAGCCGGGTGTCGATGGCGGTCGTGCGGGTGGGTTGGACCGGTGTGTCAGCCATTGGATCTCTCCTTGTCGGGGTCTTGTTCGGGGGGTGGATTGCACGCTGGCGAGGGTCCGATGATCTTCGGGCGCATGGTCTCGGAGTCCTCGCCGACGACGAGCGCGGTGCGTCCACGGGAGCGCAGTGACGCCGTTCGCGAATCGAGGATTCGGTCGTGCGCGTGTAGCTGGACGTGGCGCTCGAGGTCACCGGGTCCGGTTGCGCTGGCCAATCCTCGTAGTGCGGCCGGTAGAAGCTGGCGCCGATTGGCGCCCCGAATGGCGATGCCCGCAACCTCGAACGGGTCGGGCTCGGCTGATGGTCGGAGTCGATCATGTGCAGGGTTCTGGCGGGCGAGGTTTGGAGGCTCCCTCGTCTGATCGCCGCCAGGTCGTTTGACAAACGCAGGTGCACGGGTCGTCCCGGCGTTGGTACAGCCCGGTGGCGTCGCTCGGGTTCTGGCATCGGGGTGCTATTCGGAGAGCGTGACGGCGGACGAATCGGCGTTTGGCGTATCCACCAGCGCCGCAGGCGCCAGCGGTACGTCGCGAGGCACATCTGGCCGTGGTCGCGCCGTGCCGGATCGGGTCCGGCCCGAAGAGGTCGCTCTGGCCGATCTCGCTTGCGCGAAGGCGCACCGCCACGTCGAGCCCGAACGTGGCCCTGATGAGTCCACCCCTGCGGGTGGGGATCAGGGCCTGGTGCGTTGCGCCTCGTGCCGGCGGGTGGCCCGTGCGGCCCCCCGGATCGCGTCCTCGCCGCAGTTCCCGATCTCGAACAGCATCACCATCCGATCGCGGGTGCCGGTTCGAAGTCCGCCCCCGCTGCCCTCGGCAATGTGCTCGAGTGCTGCGCTCGACCCCGCCCACTCGATCCAGGCGGCGCGCTCGGCGTCGAGCGTCGCGATCAACACGAGCTGCTCGCGTTCACCGGCGCCGCTGGGCCCGGAGAAGACGCTCTGCGCGAGCTCGCTCGCACGAAGCCGCACGGCCAGGGTCCGCCCGAACATCGCCTCGATGGCGGCGAGGTGCGGCTCCCACTGAGCCGCAGGCTCGACCGCCTCCCCGGTGACGGACTCGGCGTACCCGAGCGAGGCCGCAGCGCGTGCCGCGGCGTTGGCGACCTGCGACTCGCTCTCGAGCCCGAGGCGCTCCGTCAGCTGCTCTTGCGCCCGGGAGGAGAGGTCCCGTTCGCCTTCGAGACCGACCATCGATCCGAGAAGGAGCCGCAGGTACGCCAAGGCCTCGACCCGCTCCGCGACGAACCGCGCGAGCTCCAGGGGCCGGTCCCCGGCCACCGCCGCGAGCCGCGCGAGCCAGGTTGGGGCGTCCGGGGCGAAGCAGCCGTCGCATCGTCGCGCGACCGCAGCCCCGAGCCACTCCGGGGGCTCCTCGGCGCGTCGGATCTCCCGAAGCGCCCACACGTGATCGTCAGCCTGCCGGGCGGGATCGAGCGCCCCGCCGTCGTGCGCGATCCGGGCGAGCTCCGCGAGATCCGACGCGCCGAGGACCTCCCGATCCGGGTGGCCCTCGATCCCCGCGACGGCGAGCGCGCGGCTCTCCTCCCGGCCCTCGGGACCCAACACGTTCAGGATCCGGGCGAGGAGCACCCGGCCCGCCGCCCCGTCCTCCATCTGCGCGAGCGCGGTGCGCGCGGGCTCGAGCGCGTCGCGATACTGGCCCTGCTCGTAGAGCACGCCCGCGAGCGTCGTCCAGGCGGCCGCCTCCTCCGGGAATAACCCGCACATCTCGCGCCCGACCTCCCGCGCCCGCGCCGTGTGCCCAGCGGCCTGGTGCGCCCACGGGAGCCGGCATCCGGAGCCGAGGTCACCCTCGCGCTCGAAGGCGAGCTCCGCGCACCGGAGCGCCTCGCGCTCGGGCTCCTTCGCCGCGAGCCGCCCGAGGACTTCGCGCGCCGTCGGCGTTTCGACGCCCTCGAGCATCGCCTTCGCCTTAGCGACGTCCCCAGCACGCCAGCACGCGGTCGCGAGGCACACCTCGCCATAGCCGCGATACTCCGGGCGACCGTCGACACGGCGAACGAACAGCACCGCGTGGGCAAGCGCGGTGCGCTCCTCCTCGTGCGCGCCCCGGGCCTCGCACTCCGCCGCTCGATCAAGGTAGACCGAGGCGGCGGCGAGCGGGTCGAGTGCTCCGCAGCGGTGCAGCACGCCGTGCATGCGGCGGATGAGGGCGGCCCGCTCGAGCGTCTCCGGACGCCGAGCGCCCTGATGCACCTCATACCAGATGTTCGGCCACTCGCCGGGGAGCGGGCGCCAGTCGCACTCGAGGGCCCGCCGGCGACCGAACGCGGCGTCCCGCGCGTGGTACGCGCCGGGCGACGGCGCGAGCTCGCAAGGCTCCTCCCCGCCCCACACGCGCCCCACCGCCCGGACCATGTCCGGGAGCAACCCGGCGCCGGCACTCTGCTCGAGGCACGCCCGCAGCGTCGCCCCGTCGAGCCCCTCCCCGAAGCTCCACGCCTCGAACGTCGCGACCGGGACGGGGAGGTCCTCGACGCGTCCCGCCTCGACCGCCCGGCGCACCGCCGCCCACACCCCGGGCGAGCGCTCGATCCCGGGGTCGAGATCGCGCTCGGCCTCGAGGAGGAAGTCGTCGTGCGCGAGGCACCACACGATTGAAAGGATCCGCGCGTTGACGACGTTCCGGGCCTCGTCCTCGCGGTCGAGCGCCTCGATGCGCTCGCGGGCGTGCGCCTCGCGCTCCTCGTCGCCGCACGCCGCGCTCGCGACGCCCAGGCACTCGAGGAGCTGGCGGCGAAACCCGCCCGACGGGCAGTGATCCAGCGCGTGCTCGAGTGCCTCGATCGCGGCGCGCGCCGTCTCCGGAAGGCTGGCCATCAACCGCCCCGCACGCCGGCACCAGGCGAGCGTCACCAGGTAGGAGAGCTCCTCCGGTCCTGGAGCGGACCGGGACTCGATTACGTGCGCGACGACGCCGAGGCTGCCTCGGTCGCGGTCGAGCGCCTCGTCGATCCGAACGCCGAAGGCCTTAGCAAAGGCGTCCTCGTCGGGCACGTCGAGCCAGCGCAGAATGAGCGGGGTGAAGCCGACGTCGAGGCTCGTCCCTGCACCGTGGTGGTCCGCCTCCCGGAGAAGGCCCTTGGTCTCGCGCCAGAGCTCGGGCGAGAGAGCCCCTGCGTGCCGCTCGACCTCGGCGGCGTCCTCGGGGGCGAGCGCAAGACGGTGGGCCAGCGCGTAGAGCGCGGTCAGCACGTGAACGGTGGCGGATTCCATGGGTCTCTCCTCCATATATATGGGTGTACGCCCGCGAAGGGGCCGTATCCCGGCCGGGCGCGCCGGCGGGGCTGGGCAGGGGGGGATGGAAAAGGCGCGAAGAGACGGCCGAGCCCTCACCGGCCTTCGGGAGCCGGCCGCGTCCCCCATGTCGGTGGCTGCGTGGTGGCGCGCAGATCCGGGGAGCTGGAGTCGGCCCGTATCGGGGGAGCCGTCGGTGCCGTCGCCGACTGGACCGAGGTGGGCGACAGGCCGTTGAAGTGAACCGTTACCGGGCGTCAGGAGCGCCGGGTACGACGCGGGGGACCCCGCGAGAGCGTGCCTCGTGCCAGCGCGTGGTCCACACGGCCCGCCGGATCTCGTCGTCGTCGCGATTGACGATGTCGAAAATCTGCCGGACCCGTGCGGCGGTGCCGGCCGAGTGCCCGCCGCCGACGCCCGCGGCGATGTCCTGGAGCGCCCCGCGCCACGCCGCCCACTCGATGAAGGCGGCGCGTTCGGCGTCGAGGGTCTCGATGTGCACGAGCGTCTCGCGCTCGCCGGCCCCGTCCGGCCCGAAGAGGGCGCCTTGGACGAGCTCGCTCGCGCGCATCCGCACGGCCAGGTCCCGCCCGAACGTCGCCTCGATCGCAGCGAGGTGCAGTTGCCACCGGACCGCGGGCTCGACCGCCTCCCCAGTGACGGACCCGGCGTAGCTCAGCGAGAGCCCGGCCCGGGCCGCGGCACCGGCCGCCTCGGATGGGGCGCTCAGCCCGTGGCGGGCGAGGAGGCGCTCGCGCGCACGCGAGGAGAGGGTGCGCTCGGCGTCGAGTGCTTCGATGGGCCCGAAGACCGCACGCCCGGCGAGGAGGCGGAAATGGAGGAGCGCGTCGACGCGCTCGACCACGAAGCGGGCGAGGTCCGCAGGCTGGTCGTCGGCCACCTTGGCGAGGCGCCCGAGCCAGAGCGGGGCGTCCTCGGCCCAGACGCCATGGCAGCGCCGCGCGACGGCCGCTCCGAGCCACTCGCAGGGAGGCGCCTCGGTCTCCCGGAGCGCCCACACCGCGTCGTCGCCTCGTCGGCAGGTCCGGATGTCGGCGCCGCCGTCGTGTGCGATTTCCGCAAGCTCCGCGAGGTCGGGAGCGCGGAGAGCCGCCCGGTCCGGGTGGTCCTCAAGCGCGCGCCCGGCGAGCGCCTGGCCCTCCTCGCGGCCCTCCGGGCCCGTGCGGCCAAGGCTCCGGGCGAGGAGCACGCGCCCCGGCGCCCGTTCATGCCCCCGCGCGAGCGCGGTCCGCGCCGGCGCGACCGCGTCGCGATACCGGCCGATGCGGTGCAGGACCTCAGCGAGCGTCGCCCAGGCGAGCGACGCCTCCGGGTGCTCGCGGCAGAGCTCCTTTGCCAAGCGCTCGCCGAGCACGGTGTGTCCGGCCCCGAGGTGCGCGCGCGCGACCTCGCACCGAGCATCGAGGTCGCCCCGCTGGCGCGAGACGCGCTCCGCCGCCCGCAGCGCCTCTCGCTCGGGCTCTCGCGCGTCGATTCTCGCGAGCGCCTGGCGCACCGGCCGGCCGTCGAACCTTCGCAGCAGCCGTCTCGCCTCGTCGACCTCGCCGAACTGCAAGCGGTGCGTCGCGACGCAGACGGCCACGGGGCCGCACCACGTCGGCCGGTGCTCGAGGCCCTCGAGAAGCGTCGTCACCCGCTCGACGTGTTCGAGGGCCATGTCATGCTCCCCCCGCGACGCGCATTCGGCCGCGCGGTCGAGCCAGACCGATGCCGGGAAGCACGGGTCGAAGTCGGCGCCGCGAAGGAGCATCGGGCGAAGACGGCGGATGAGCCCCGCACGCTCGAGCGCGTCGGGACGCCGGGCGCCCTGGTGCACCTCGTGCCACAGGTCCCCGTCCGCGCCGGGGAGCGCCCGGTACCCTTCCTCGAGGTACGCGCGGCGATGACACACCGCGCCGTGCACGGCGTGCAAGACGGACCTCGGGAGCTCCCGGTCGTCGCGCTCTCCCCGCCCCCACACCACCTCGACCGCACGAAGGAGCTCGGCGAGCGCCCCGGCGCTTTGTCGCAGGCACTCCCGGAGCGCCGCCTCGGAATACCGGTCATCCAACACCCACGCGCCGAACGTCCGGACCGGGATCGGGACCGTCTCCACGCGCCCCGCCGAGACGGCCGCCCGCACCTGCGACCACGCCTCGGGCGAGCGCTCGATCGCGGGGTCGAGTCCGCGCTCGCACCCAAGCAGCAGGTCGTCGTGGGTGACGCACCACAGCACCGATGCAAGGAGCGCGGGGGCGCCCTGCGGGGCGCTCGGGCGCTCGCGGTGCGTGCCCCCGGGACCGTAGGCCGCGGTCGCGGCGCGAAGGGACGCGAGGAGCGGGCGCCGGGAGGTGTACGACCAGGGGCACGCCTCAAGCGCGCGCTCGAGGGCTTCGATGGCCGCGTCGGCCGTCTCCGGCAGACCCTCGAGGAGGTGCGCGGCGCGTCGGCGCCACGCGTCGGTCACGAGATACCCCAAGGCCTCGGACCCCGCACCGCTCCCGCACTCGACGACGCCCGATAGCGTGGCGGCCCACCGCCGGCCCCGCGCGAGCGTCTCCGGCAGGCCCACCCGGTACGTGGCGGCGAAGGCGGGCTCGTCGCGAACGCCGAGCCAGCCGAGGATGAGCGGGGTGAGGGCGGGGTCGAGGCCCGGGCCGGGCGAAGGCGCGTCCGCCCTCGCGAGGAGCGCCCGGGTCTCGCGCCAGAGCTGCGGCGAGAGTGAGACACCTTGCCGCGCGATCGCCTCCGCGTCCCCGGGGGTGAGGGCGGTCCGGTGGCAGAGCGCGTGGAGCGCGGTCAGCACGTGGGCGGTGGCCAGTTGCATGGGTTCTCTCCTGGTCATGAAGCGAAGGTCCCGTCCGAAGCACACCGCCGTGGCGGGGCCGGGGGGAAACCGGTGGCAAGGGGTGGTTCTTCCCCGCCCGGACCTTGGAAGCCGCGGCCCGAGCGTCGTCGAGAACGCGCGGGGACGCCGACCGTGGAGCGGGCGCCGGGTGGTGGCGTCTACGCGGGACCGAGCGCGGCGCCGAGGAGCGCCGTACGGGGAAGCGGGCCAGAGGCTTGGACGGGCAAGGCGTCGAGCTCGTGCGCGAAGTCGTCAATGGGCCCACGGCCGCGGGGCGTCACCGTCCCGCTCGTGGACCGCACGGGCGACGGGGGTGGGTGTCCCATCCCCTTGCGAGCGCTCACCCCCTCCCCGGAATCATGCCGTTCTCCCTCGCGCAATCACTCTCCGTGCACGCAAGCTCGAGCGCCCCGCGGTCGTGGGGCTCGGATCCGTGGGCGACCACGTCCCCCCTTGCGGGCCCCCGGCGGTGAAGCGCGTGTTCATGCCTTCGTCGACCTCGCGCTGCGCGCAGTGGATCGTCGCGGTCGTCCGGGCGTCAAGCTCGCTGGCGGGCGAGAGGTGGGCGCAGTGGCGCCAAAGGGTCGGGCCGGGCTCGGCGGCATGCTCGTCGCCGAGCAGCACGAGGCCGGCGGTGGCGCTTGGCGCGACCGAGGAGATCCGGCTGCGGAACCTCGCGCCCCTCTCCCGCCACCCCTCCGCGCCGCCGGGGCGGAGCTCGAAGGCGGAGTCGAGTCCGCTCGGAGCGGCGCCGACGGGCTCGGCCTCGCGACCGAACCGGCCCCGGGCGAGCTTGCGCGCCCGGCGCGCCGGGCATGAAGGCAATGAGCGAATGGTCGAGGCCGACCGTTCCGATGCAATCGAAAGCCAGGTCAAGGCTGCCTGACTCGGACCAATTTGGTTGAGCCGCGAGATGGAACCGGCTCGTTCACGACCTCGGGGGGGATCATCGACGCAAGATGGGTCGCTCTGGAATGCAGACGGTCCCGGATGTTCCGGGCCGCCTTGTTGGCCTCGGCGATCCGCGAAATCCGGGTCGGCCTCGCGAAGCCTGCTGACCGCTACTTCGGCTTGCCGAGGGTGCGTCTCTGCCAGGTTTCGGCGTACCAGCCGCGCATCGTGCGCTCGCACGCCATCCGGTCGGCCGGGCTCATCGCGAGCGGCGTCGCCTCGTCGACCGCGAGGCAGGCCCGGGCGGGCTTGCCCGGGTCGCCCGGCGACGGCGTGAAGGTTCCCGGTGGGCTGCGAGGGCCCGCTTCATGTGCGGGTTCGGGCTACCACCGCACTGCCGTGCGGAGCATGAGCGCGTTTGCCGGAGGCTTTGCGCCGGTGCCCGGCTCATGCGTCCATTCGAGGCCCAGGGCGGCCGCTCGAGCGAGCTGCCAGCGCGCCCCGGTGCGGTGGGTGCGGGCGCCGCCTTGGCGCCACGAGAGGGCCGTGTACGGGATCAGCAGTCCCCTCGTTCCCGAGAGTGCGATGCCGTACCCGAGCTCGGCCTCGAGGCGGCGCTCGGCCTCGAAGTCCTGGGTCCCGACGAGCCCCCCCGCATCGCGGGCGGACCACAGATGCTCCACGCCGCTCGACGGTGCGCCAAAGACCGGCGCGAGCTTGAGCGAGAGCCCCCGCCCCGACGCGCCGGGGTCGAGCCGCACCGAGCCGCTCACGCCCCATTCCTCGTAGCCCGAGTCCTCGTGCGTGAGGAGCGTGCGCACTTGGGCCCCGATGGTGAAGGCGAGCACGGTCGCGGCGAGCGCCGTCCCCTCGCGGTTGAAGAACTCGGAGTTGGAGCTGGTGACCGCCGCGGCGCTCGCGGCGCAGGAGATGACGCGGGTCCGGAAGTGCACGCCGCGCTTGTGCCAGTCCCGCAACGCGCCGAGGTAGTACTCGAGGGCTTTGGTGAGGCCGCCCGAGGAGGCGATGACGAGCTCGATTTGGCGGTAGAAGTACTCCTCGACGACGGTCTCGATGGTGCTCACGAGTTCGTGGCTCGCCTCCCAGTCGAGCTCGCCAGCGAAGAGCACGACCGCGTGGTCACGCGCGTGTGCGAACGAGATGGTGGCCATGGATTGGGGGTTCCTCTTGGTTGGGGCGGAGCTGTGCTTCCTGCCGCCCTACAGGCCCGATCCCAACCCGATCGAGATGGCCTTCTCCAAGTTCAACACCGACCTCAAGCGCCGCGCCGCCCGCGCCGTCACGGAACTCCGGGAGGCCATCGGCCACGCCACAGACATCTTCACCCCGACCTGCGCCGCGATCGTGGGGGTGCTGCGCGAGCGCGAGCACGTCGCGCTCAACGAGCGGCGTTTCGTAGCGCTGGAGCGTGGGCGGGCAGTCACCGCGTTCCTCGAGGCGTTCTTCGCCCGCTGGGTGAGGTCCGGGGCGCGGCGGCGACCGGATGCAATCGGGCGCCGACTCATCGGCGGCGGGCACGCGGGGTCGTGAGCGACGGTGACGGGCGCGAGCTCGCCCGGGTGTGACGGGCCGAGCGGAGCACGCGTCCATGGCG
The DNA here is from genome assembly GCA_965223775.1 of Gammaproteobacteria bacterium. Taxonomy (GTDB): domain Bacteria; phylum Pseudomonadota; class Gammaproteobacteria; order HK1; family HK1; genus JAJDXW01. The sequence goes on from OZ245021.1 coordinate 3,562,055, forward strand.
CAATCGTGGATTGCGGGGACGCTCCGCACCGGACGGGGCGGCGAGGATGGCGAGAGGCAAACGACAGGCACGCCTTGTCGAATTCACTTGTCTTGTCTCCTTGGTTGCCGGCGGGAGGTAGGCCTTGTTTCTGCCGACTACGGGGTGGGAACGTTGGCTGGCCCGTGCACGGGGTCGAGCAGGGTGCAACGGGTCGGATCGGCCCGCCATCGTTCCCGGGCGGTCACGCGGCCGCGCGGGAGTGGCAGGAGGGGGCAGCCCGAGTAGACGTGCTCGCGCAGCCATGCGAGCTCGGCATCGACCTCATCGGGCTCGACCTCGGTCCACCACGAGCGCTCGATTGCGTGGCGCATCTCGGGCATCCACCGGTAGCCGCGGGTGCGGAGCAGGTCCTTTGTTTCGAACGGCGAGCGGATGGCCCAGATGCGCTCGGTCGGTTTGAGCGCCCGCCGGCGCATCGCCGCGAGGACGGTGTCACCCGAGACCGGGAGGCGCTGCGCGAGGAGCCACACCCCGGCCTCGCAGTCGGCGAGCGCGCGGTGGCGGTCGCGGGCATAGACCCCGTAGGCGCACAGGAGACAGTGCAACGCCTGGCTCGCGAAGCGCTCCGCAGTCCATGGGACCTGCTCTCGGGTGCACGCCCAGAATTTTTCGCCCGCGGCCGGCAGGACGCGGTCGACGAAAGGCCGGTCGAATCTCGCGTTGTGGGCGACGACGAGGCCTGAGCGGTCGATGAGCGCGCTCGCGGCCTCGACGTCGATTTGCCGGCCTTGCACGTCGTCATCCGTGAGGCCGGTCAGGTGCGTGATTTCGGCCGGGAGCGGACGGCCGGGATCGTTGCGGTGGGTCTGCGCCTCGTCGTGGAGGACCTCGACGACGGTTCCAGCGAGGGTGTAGGTGAACGGCAGCATCGCGAGCTCGATGATCTGGTCGTTCTCGGCGCTCAGCCCGGTGGTCTCGCAGTCGAGGAACAGGCCGGTGCGGAGCTCCGCGTCCCCGGGGTCGCAGAAGCGCTCGGGGAGCGCGAGCGGGCGAAGGGTGCGGGTCGAGGCGTCGTGGTCCGGCATGGCGGGTCTCCTTGGGTGGGGGAAGGGTCGTGGCTCTTCGAGGACGCTCGGCGGATCGGGGCCCGGCGGGCGGTCTCGCGGGTGGGCGGGTCTGGTGCCCCATGCGATCCGCGGGGACGCTCGTCCCGGGGCCGGGCCGCGGCGTGTCGAAGGCGCGAGGCGCTAGAGGGGCCAGACCTCGCCGTGGTCGATCGCGGGCGCGCGGCCATTGCGGAAGCGCGCCGGGATGCAGTGGATGAGCTCCAGATACCTCATCGCCTGGCCCTGGCCGGGGCCCCCTATCGCGCGCGCCATCGATTTGGGGAGCGGGAAGCGGGGGTCGAGAAGCCACACGGTGCAGTGCTCGTCGGGTCCGCGGATCCCGCGCCCGATGCCTTGCGCGAGCCGTCGCCGCGCGGCGGCGTAGCGGTCGCTCGCGACGAGGCGCTCAGCGACGCGGGGGGAGAGGCCGAGGCGTGCGAGGAAGTCGCGCCTCGCCTCGTCGCGCACGTTGTGCGGTTGGAAGGGGATCCGGGGGATGACGACGTGGTCGACGAGACCGGGGAGGCTCACCCCGGTCCAGGCGGCTGGAGTGAGGAGCACGGCGCCGGGATCGGCCCGGAACGCGTCGAGGCAGCTCCCGAGACGTGTGCCCCGCACCTGGACGAGGGGGCCCGGCACCCGCTCCGCGAGCTCTCGGGCCAGGTCGTAGCTCGGGCAAAGGACGAGCACCCGACCGCTGCGGCGCGCCTCGCCGATCGCCCGGGCGACGTAGTCGAGGTGTTCGCGATGCGAGACGGGGGGGTCGCGGCCGGGCTCGAAGGGCCCCGGGACGGAGCGGTCGGCAAACCGGAAGCGCATCCGGCCGTAGCGCCGGGGCTCGAGGTCGGCCCAGCCCGCGAAGTTGATTCGCGCGGGCGTGCGCATTCCCGGGGCGATGCCGAGGGCGCGAAGGAGGTCGTTCGGGCTCGGTCTCGCGGCGGGGGCGGCGAGGGTCGCGCTCACGAGGAAGGCGGCCTGTGTCCTTTGGACGAGCCGTCGGAGCAGGCGCACGGGCTCGCGGTGGACGACGGCAAGCGCGGGAGTCGGCCCGGCCGCGACGGCGGCGATGGCGCGTCCGCTCCCCGCGCATGCCTCGAAGTACGCGAGCCGTGCGCGGAGGAGCCCGGCCTCCTCCGCGGCATCGTCGTCCGGGGGGGCGGCCCGTTCGAGCGCCTCGCGGATCTGCCCGACGAGGGCAAGGAGGTCGTCGCGGCGGGGGCAGTGTGCGAGGAGCCGGTGGGCTCCGCGCCGGGTCTCCTCTTCGCACAGGCGCACGAGCGCTTCGAGGGGGTCGCACGCCTCGGCGCCGAGCGCCTCGGCGAGGGACGCGACGAAGGCGAGGTCGATGCGGTCGTCGGCGACGCTCCGTGCGACCTCCGGGAGGGCGTCGGCCTCGTCGAAGAGGATGGCCTCGCCCGGGGGGCCGAGCACGCGCCCGTGGAGCCGGCAGTCGGTGAGCACCAGGGCGTGGTTGGTGAGGACGAGGTCCGCTTCGGCGGCCGCACGCCTTCCCGACTCGAACGCGGCGGCGGCCTGTGGTCGGGTTCGCAGCGTCACGCACAGCGCGTCCGACGTGAACCCCGGGGGCACGAACACGCCGTGGTCCTCGGCCTCGGCGAAGGTGGCGAAGGCGAGGAGCGCGTCGAGGGCGGACCCGGTCGGGCCGTCGCCGAGGCGCTCGCGCGCGCGGTCCACTCGGTCGTGGTCGATGAACTGACGCCGCCCGGCCCGCGTCGCGACGGAGATGGGGCGATAGCCGAGGGCCTCGAGCGCCCGGCTCACCCGGGGGGCGTCCTCGTCGAGGATCTGGCGCGTGAGGTGGTTCGAGAAGGTCGAGAACGTCGCGCGGTGCGCGCGTGTTGCATCCCACGTAGTTTCGTAACCGATTTTTCGGTTTGTTTCTGATCGACCGAGGCTCGATTTCTCACATTGCCCCGTCATCGTCGGAGAGCCGGGCGCGGACGTAGGTCGGCACCGCGGTGGTCGCGCTGAACACGGTGGTCGTGGCGCAGAAGGGTTGAGCCCCCACGCCCGTCGTCGACGAACGGGCGCGGTGGGCGTCGGCGTTCGCGGGAGGGGCAGGGGATTCAGAACGCCGCGTCGTCGTTGACGAAGAGCTCGAGCTGCCTGTGATGGTACGAGCGCTCGCTCTCGCGGCGTTCGTCGTAGTAGCGGGTGATCTGAGCGAAGTATTGACCGTCGAAGGCGACGGCGAGGTCGTTGAGCAGTTCGGAGAGCTGGGCGGCGGCCTCGTCGCTGAGTTCGTGGGTCACGAGGAGGTAGGGCAGGTTCACAGCCGCAGCTCCGCGACGGCGTGCTCGAGGTGCACGGCGGAGACGGTGCGGGCGCCTTTCGCCGCGGCGGCGGTGAGGGCGTAGTGGGCGATGCGATTGATGAGCCGGGGCAATCCGCGAGCGCTCTGGAACAGCGCCTCGACGGCGGGAGGCTCGAACAGGGGCAGCTCGCAGCCGGCGAGGCGCAGGCGGTGGGCGAGGTAGTCGTCGAGTTCCGAGCGGTCGATGCCGGCGAGGTGGTGGCGTACGACGAGGCGCTGGGAGAGCGATTCGTGCACGGCCATGGCGAGGCGGCGGCGCAGCTCGGTGAGCCCGACGAGCAGCAGGCACAGGCGGTTCTCGCTGTCCATAGCGAAGTTGGTCAGGAGCCGGAGGTCTTCCAGGACGTCGTTGCGCAGGTGCTGGGCTTCGTCGATGACGAGCACGGGGAGCTGCTTGGCCTCGCACACCAGTCGGGTGATTTCGGCGCGGATGGCGCGGTAGGCGGTGGCGCGCGAGCGTTCGGTGGGCAGGCCGAGTTCCCAGGCGATGGACTTGTACATGTCGAGCACGTTGCCGGTGGTCAGCGAGACGTAGCCGACCCGATGCAGGCCGGGATGCAGGTCGGCGGCGACATGGCGGCATACGGTGGTCTTGCCCGAGCCGACCTCGCCGGTCATCAGGCCGATGCCCTTGAGTTCGATGAGGTGATGGAGCCGAGCCTCGGCCTCGCGGCGGGAGTTCGATTCGAACAGCTCGTCGGTGTGGGCCGGGGTTTCGAAGGGCAACCGGGTCAGGGCGAAGTGACGCAGGTACATCAGTTCTTCTCCTTGAGGTTTCGCATCGTCAGAGGCGAGGTGGGCGGCTCTGACGGTGGGGTGTCGCACTGGAGTTGCCAGGAGGGGCGGTCGCGCTTGACGGCGGTATTGGCGTAGGCGTCGAGGCGGGTGGCGAGTCCTGCACTGTTGCCGTCGTGGACGACCTCGATGGGTCGCGAAGGCGGTGCATCGGGGTCGTAACGCAAGGTGACGGTTTCGCCGACGAGGATGGCATCGACCTCGTAGAGCCGGCCGTGCAGGCTCAACGTGCGGTCTTTCATCACGCGGCGTTTGGCCTCGAAGAGGAAGAGGTCGTCGAGGTCGGTGGTGGGGTCGAGGTAGCGCACGTCGTGCCCGGCGAGCGCCCATTGCTCGAGCGGGGTGCGCCCGTCGAGGCCGCGATGGGGCGATTGGTGGTACTCGCCCTCGACCCAGGCCCACAGGGTGCGGTTCAGTGTGTCGAGGCTGGTGGTGGCCTCAGCGGTGAGATGGCGCAGCCAGGCGGCGCGAAGGGTTCGGAAGAAGCGCTCGATCTTTCCGCGCCCGGCGGGCTGATAGGGCCGGGAATGGATGAGCACGATGCCGAGTTTCGCGCACACGAGCGCAAGTTGCTGGGAGCGGAAGTTCGCCCCGTTGTCGACGTAGAGCCGGGCGGGCAGGCCGCGCCGCGCGATGGCCTGCTTGAACACGGGCAGCAACGCGGTGGTGTTCTCCGCGTAGGCGAAGGCGGCGAAGAGGATGACGCGGGTGGCGTCGTCGATGAACGCGATGAGGAAAGACTTTCTGCGCCGGCGCCCGTCGCTGACTTTGGGGCCGTGCATCACATCGCTCATCCAAAGCTCCCCGGCGTCACGGAAGGCGAACCGTCGCCGGTCGGTAGCGACGGGCTCACCGGGGCGCTTGTCGAGCAGGCCCTCGCGCGAGAGCAGCCGGTGCACGGTCGAGGGGGCAAGCGGGTGGTCGACGCCGCGTTCGCGGGCGATGGCGATGAGGGCTTTGACCGAGCGCGCGGGCTGCTCGGTCTTGAGCGAGACGAGCAGCTCGGCGACCTCGGGGGGCAGGCGCCGGGGCTGGCCGCGGTCGGCACGGGTCTTCGGATACAGCGCCTCGAACCCGCCGGTGCGATACAAGCTCAGCCAATCGCGCATCGTCTCGACGGCGACGCGGGTGCGCCGGGTGCCGGGGATGGTGTAGGTGCGCTGGGCCTTCTCGTGCAGGGTGCGCCGGATGTCTCGGCTGCCCGGGGGCAGGCGCAGCACGTCGGCGATGAGGCCGTAGCGGAACAGCGCCACGGCTTTGTGCAGCTCCTCATCGCAGTGGTTCATGGGCGAGGTCCTCGTCGGTGGGGCGCATCGGCCCGGGACGGGGGACGCTACGCAAGCGCCGGTGGCGGGTCAGGCCCCATCTTGTGTTGGGGCGCCCGAAGGCGATTCGTCGTGTTCAGACGGTGAGGTTGGAACCCCAACGGTGCGGGCAGCACGCGGAGCTGCGCGTCGGTGAGGGTGCGCAACGCCCGCAACGCGGTGTCAGTCTGGAGCCGCGTACGCACCGCGCCCACCTCGGCGATGCACCGCACGAGATACTCGGGCACCAGCCCGATGACGATGCTCAGGACGTGATGGACGAGACGCACCCGGCGCCCGACCCAGCGCATCGCCCCCGGGAGCTCGACCGCATCGCGGCGCAGCTCATTGGCCGCGGCGGCCAGGCTCGGGGCCTGCTCGGCGTGGGCCACCACCGCTTCGACCTCGTCCAACTCGCCAGGAAACCGTGCGGCCAGACACTCCGGCAGCAGGCTGAAGGTGGTGTGGCTCTCAGGGCAGTACCAGCGAGCGATCTTCGTCCCGCGCGGGCTCTTGCGCGCGTAGGTGCCGTGGCGTGCCAGCGAACATCCGCCGTGCGGGTGGTTCGGGCAGCGCTTGAGCCTTGCATCGCGCCACGCCTCGGCCCTAACGTATCCCTCGCCGGTAAGCCCCGTCTCGTAGCGAAGCTGCACCGGCCGTGGCCCGGCGGGGTTCATCCCCCCGCGCGGGCCAACTCCTCTCTCGTCGCAAAGGGTGTCGAGACTACGGCGGCGACCATCGCCGCGCCAAGCGCTGACGATGTGGACGCGTCCTGCGGACCGAGCGCCGTCCTACGGAACGCGTGGACAAGGCCTGGACAAGCGCTGCGCACTTGCCCACCCCTTGCCCACACTCGGCGCTTTCGCGCCCACATCCTCACCGCTTCTGCAACAACAATTCATGAGAACGGCGACGGCAACGGCTCCGGCCGGTCCCCCGATTGCTCCGTCATCCCAGGCAATCCGTCTACGGAACAGAGCGGGCAATTCCTGGGGGGATCTCACGAGGGAAAGCGAGAAACAACACGCGCGCACGCCCTGGCGTCTCTGGAGCGCTGCGAGCGCCATTACCGGGGCGAGGAGCGCGACCGTCTTGCCGGTGCCGGTCGCGGCCTGGATCAGGGTGACGAGGGCTTCGTCCCGGGGCGGTGCGTCGAGCGCCTCGGCGACGATGCCCGCGAGGCTTCGCTGCTCTTCGCAAAGCGCCGGCAGCGGTCCATCCCGGGCGAGCATGCGCTCGACGAGCGCATGGACCGCGCGCACCGCCGCCATCGCTCAGCCCTCGCGGCGGCCGCCGAGGGCCTTCAGCTCGAGATCGGTCGCGGGCAGGAGGAGGTCATGGAGCTCGGTCACGTCGATGCTCCATTGGTTGGCGAGGCGAAGGAGCTTTCGGTCGACGGGGACGACGTCCGCGGTGAGCGCCCGCGCCCGGCAGAGCTGGCGGAGTTCGAGGATGGCCCGGCGCCCGGGGCGCACCTCGGCGAGGGCGGTTGCGAGGCGGCGAAGACGTGCGGTATCGACGTGCTCGGTGCGGTCGGGGAGGCAGATGGCGAGCCGCCGAGGCGCGCTGAACGCGAGCGTGGCCGGCGAGAAGCGGCCCGCGCCCGCGACCGCGATGACGAGGGGCTCGTCGGTGGGCTGGGCGGCGAGGCGCGCGATGAGCGACGCGAGATCGTCCTCGTGCAGCCATCGCTGCTCGACGAACGCGCTCGCCCATTGCACGTTGCCGATGGTGAAGGGGGGGCGCCCGCGCCGTGCCACGACGACCGAGCTCGGGGCGGGACGGCGCTTCGCGGGACGCTCCCTCGCGGGCTCCCTCGCGCGCCACGCGTCGCGGAACGTACGCAGCGTCGCGCGCTCCCCCGGGGTCGCATCGGCGAGCGCGCCCCGGATGAGCTCGTCGACGATCCGGTACCGGGCGAGGTCCCGGAGCATCCTGCGGCGGTTCGAGGGCTCGGCCCTTCGGGCCTGATCGAGGGTCTTGCAGGCGTACTCCCGCATGGGCATGGCACACGGATAGGCCCGGTTGAACACCGCGCCGGCGCCCGTCGAGGCGTCCTCGTGCGGACCGGCGGCGAGATGCCGCGCCGCATGCGCGAAGAAGAACGCAACGGGGTCGAGGATCATGGATGGGGCACCACGGCGGGCACCGGCGGATTGGCGGCGTCGTAGTAGGGCTGGCGCACCCGGACGAACGTGATCACCTCGTCGAGCGGATCGCCGCCGAGGCGCCGGAAGAGCTCGAGCGGAAGGGGACGCCGCGGCTCGATGCGCGCGCTCGCGAAATCCGGATCGCCCGGCCCGGTGACGAGACCCCACGTCTCGGGGTCCGCGTCCACGGGCTCGATCGCAAGCGAGCCCGACTCGATCATGCCCCACCCGCAGTGGCGGCGCTTCCCGATCCCCAGGACCTGGGACAGGAGCGCGTGGACGTCCTCGATGCGCCCGGCGCCGAGCCACGCGCCCCCCTCGCACACCCGCGCCTCGTATCCGTTGAGGATGTTTTTCGCCGAGCCGGGCGTGACGCGACTTCGAGCGGTCGAGATCGTGGCCGCGGCGGCGGCGAGGAACGCCCGGCGGGGGTTCTGGACGGCGGGGGCCGGACGTGAGACGCCGGTATCGCCGAGGAGGATGAGCGAGGACCCGTGATGGACCCCATCGGTGCAGGCGAGGGGCGTCCTCCGGATCGCCTCTTCGCGGCGCTGCACGCGGCGGGCGATCTCGCCGCCGAGGACCGCGTCGAGGGTGCAGCCGCCGCGCAGGATCGGGGCGGTTTCAAACCGGAACGTGACGATGAACGGCTCCATGGCGGTGGTTTCCTTCGCAACGCCGCCGCGATGCGGCGTTGCCCGGGTGGACCGGGGGGTTGCGGTTCGCCCCTCGACGACAGGGGCACTCGGGTGGGCCCGTTTCCCAAGGGCTTCATGATGGAATCTCCGCCGCCCCTCAAATGGCAGGGGCACCCAAGGCTGGATGACAAACGTCGATGCGGGCGCTCACGGGCGTGTCCGGTCCGAGCCGTCGCGCGCCAGGCGCGGCCAGTGGAGCCGATTGGACGGGAGGCGAAGCCGCCGCCCCTTGATCGCGTCGTACCAGGGAGGGGCCTCGACCACGGTGTAGCTCGCGTCGATGACGAGGAGCCCGCCCTCGAGAAGCCGGTGCAGGTCCGCGCGGAGCAGGATCCCGGCGCCGGCATCGTTCTCGGCGCGCCAGTTGGCGACGTGCGCGGCCTCGAGCGCCGATGCGACATCGCACCCGGTGAGCGCGCAACGTCCCCCGTAGGCGGCGAGCAGCGCCCGGCGGAACGCCCCCTGGCTCGGCCTTCGCTCGCGCTCGGCCGTCTTCGCCCCGGCGACGAGCGTATCGATGTCACCGCCCTGGGCGCGGAGCCAGTCGGCCACGGCGCCGGCGCGCGCCGGGCCCCGATAGCCGTACTTGCGTAGCGAAGCGGCGATGGACTCGGCGTTGCGCGCGGTGACCGCGTCGCTAAGGCGAACGCGCCGCGTCATGCCAGGCATCGAGCCAGCGGGCGGGGGCGCCGGTGAGGACGAGGCTGCTCTCGTCCCGGCCCCAGCGGTCCGGATCGATCGAGACTTCGCCGGCGTTGCGGGCGTGCACGCCGTCGAGGCGCTTGACGGCGTACTCGACCGCGACGCGACCGCAGCCGTGGGCACGGCGGGCGCCGAACCGGGGGTCTTCGGCGAATCGGACGAGCCCGGCCGTGAAGAACCGCATCTCGATCTCCGACACGTGGTGGAAGAACATCCGGTGATTGAGCACCGTGCCGAGCGGGATCGCCTCGTAGCCCGCGAGGGGCAGGAGCAGCGACACGTCGCTGCCGAGGAGCTCGGACTGGGCGCTCGCGGCCTTACCTTCGAGCTCGCGCACCGCCTCGAGCGCGCGGCGGGGCTCGCTGTCGTCCTCCCCGGCGCGCTCCGCCCGCGCGAGCTGGCGCTTGAGCGAGCGCCCTCTGGCCGCGACCCGGCTTCGCTCCCCATTCGCCTCGAGGCCACGCACGACCCGCTCGCGCTCTTCCTCGTTGAGAACTTCGAAGAGGATCGGGTCCCGGGTGGTGTCGCCCCGCGTGCCGGTCATGACGACCGGCTCGGCCGGCTCGGCGGGGAGCGCGGCGCCCACGTCGAGGCGGCCATGGATCCAGCCGATGCCCGATGCCCCGGCGCCGAAGAGCGAGAGCAGGGGCTGGGCTTCGCGGAACGCGTCTCGCTCGAGCAGGCCCACCCGCCGCTCCTGGGCGGTGCCCTTGACGCCCCCGACCTTGAGGGCGAGGTAGCGCTCGAAGCTCACCGGGCGCTCGCGCTCGAGGCAAACGTCGGCCGCGGCGTGGCGGTACCGGCCGCGGATGGTGCTGCCGGGCAGGAAAACGGTGTCGAGGGGCCCGGCCGGTGTCGGGACCGTCATGCGCGGGAGCAGCGCGCACTTGTCCCGGCCGAGGTGTCCGGGCGGCGAGCACGCAAGGGGCTCGCGCGTCGTGATGGTTCCGGTGAAGAGCCAGGTGTTCATCTGTCCATCCCCCGTTCGGCGAGAATCATCATCCCGCAGCCCCAGGCCCGCCCCTGTCCGAGCCCTCGCGCATAGGCCCGGGTGAACCGTCCGGCCTCGGTCACGCGCACCGGTGCGCGGTAGCGGCAGGCGTTGAAGCAAAAGGGACGTTTCGCCGCTTCGAGTCGCACCCGCTCGACCTGCATCTCGGGATCGGCCAGGAGCTCGAAGCCGTGCTCGCGGGCGCGGGCATGGATCCAGCGCCGCCGCAGCGGGTCCTTCGCGCGCGGGGCGCCGATGCTGCGCCGCTTGCCGGCGTGCTTGACCGCTGGCATTGCGCGCAGGGTCAGGTCGAACTCGTGCCCTTGGGCGAAGCGCGTCGCGACCGCTCCCGAGCGCACGAGCACCTCATGGAGCTCGCCGCTCACCCGCAGCGGAGCGAACAGGAAGTCCCGCACGCCGTCCCGGGCGAACGCCAGGTACACGAGCCGGTGCAGGTCGTAGGCGTCGGTGGCGAGGAGACGCACCAGCCGGTCCGCCTCGAACGCGGTGCAGGGCACCACAAGCTCGGTCATGACCCGACCTCCCGGCAGGTCGCCGCGCACCGTCTGGTCGCGAGCCGAAGCCCTCACTGCCGCTCCAGCTCGTGCCAGCGCGTCGCCCACGCGGCCGACGACACCGCAGCGAACGAACCGTCCCCCGCAAGGTCGAAGATCGGACTCAGGCGCGCCAACGTGCCCAGCGAACAGGCGTAACGGCCCAGGGCGAGGTCGCGAAGCGACTCCTGCTCGGCGAGCCAGCGTGCCCAGAAAAACCGCTCGGCCTCGAAGGTCGCGAGCACGACGAGGCGCTCGCGCTCCGCGACCTCCTCCTCGCCGAAGAACATCGCCTGGGCAAGCACGCTCGCGCGCAGCCGCACCGCACCGTCGCGCCCGAACACCCGTCCAATCGTCTCAAGGTGCGGCGCCCAGTGGATGGCCCGCTCGACCGGCTCCCCATGCATCGGCTGCACCCACCCCAGGGACGCCCCGGCCCGCCCGGCCCCAATGGCGACCTCCGCCTCGATCGAAAGCCCGTGCACCCCCTCGCCGAACGCACGCGCCCGCGAGTACAAACGCCCCTCCGCCTCCAAATCGGGGACCGAGCCGAAGAGCGATTGACCAACCAAGCGGCGCGCGTACAGCAACCACTCGAACCGGTCCACGACAAACCGGGCCAGCTCCGCCGGCACCGAGCGCGCGGCATCGGCAAGACACGCGAGCCAGGCCGGTGCATCGGGGGAGGACACACCTCGGAACCGTCGTGCCACCCCCTCCCCGTACCACTCCGGCGGGCCGGCTCCATCGGTCACGAGGACGAGATCGTCGCCATCGCGACACGCTGCAAGCGGCGCCCCGGCGTCCTCGGCGATCCGCACCAGGTCGGCCAGCTCCTCGCGCTTTAGCCCCGCCTGGAACGGAGGTGGCTCGATCGCCGCCAGCGCGATCGCCCCACCCTGCGCACGGCCGTCCGGCCCGATGCGGCTCAGGATCCGGGCGAGGAGCACGCGCCCCGCCCGCCCGGCACCGATCTCGAGCGCTCGCGAGGCCGGACCGACCGCGTCTCGATACCGCCCGTGCTCGTACAGCAGCCTGGCGAGCGTCACCCACGCCGTTGGCTCCTCGGGATGCACGCGGCAAAGGTCGCGCGCCAGCTGCTCGCCCCGGGTGGAATGTCCGGCCCGCAGGTGGGCAAGGGCGAACTCGCAGGACGACTCGAGATCGCCCTGGTCCAACCGTCGCTCCGCCTCGCGCAGCGCCGCACGCTGGGGCTCGCGAGCCTCGATCTGCGCGAGGAGCTCCCGCGCCTCCGCGCCCTGGAGGCGCAGGACCCGCCCTCGCGCCTCGTCCCAATCTCCCTGGCGCCACAGCCACGACGCGGAGCAAACCTCCGCGTACTCACGCACCTGCGAGTCGCGCACATCGGCGCGCATGAGCTCCACCGCCCGGGTGAGCGCCACCCGCTCCTGGTCGTGCTCGCCCCGGGACTCGCACTCCGCGGCCCGATCGAGCCACACCGACGCGACCGCAACGCGATCGTCCGGCGAGCACCGAAGGAAGAGCCCGTGGATCCGGCGGATGAGCTCCAGGCGCTGCAGCGTCGCCGGCCGGCGCGCGCCCTGGTGCGCCTCGAAAAAGACGTTCTGGCGCTGATCGGGCAGCGGGACCCACGTGTGCTCGAGGCGCGCGCGACGAAGCCGGGCCGCCGCCAGCACGTGGCTCGCAGCCGGCGAGGAGGCGAGCCGTTCGCCGCCCCACAGCCGCTCGACCTCCCGGACCATCTGCGCGAGCAGCCCGGCCCCGGCGCTCGCCTCGAGACACCGGCGAAGCCCCTCCGAGTCCACCCTGTCGTCGACGAGCCACGCAACATAGGTCCGAATCGGAATCGGTATCCCATCGAGGTCGTCCGCCTCGACGCACGCGCGCACCTGGGCCCACACCTCGGGCGAGGCCCGGACCGAAGGCTCCAGCCCACGCTCGGCGTCGAGGAGAAACTCGTCATGCGCCACGCACCACAGGATCGACAGGACGAGCGCGGCGGCGGAATGCACGACAGCCGGCTCGCCCCGGGACTCGGACTCGCGGTCGAAGGCCTGGAGCTGCCCGTCCACGGTCCCTTGGCGCGCCCGGTCGCCACACGCCTCGCACGCGAGGAGCAGCGACTCGAGAAGCTCACGGTATCGCGCATCCTCTCGGGGGTAATGCGCGACCGCCCGCTCGAGCGCCTCCACCGCGGCGGCGGCCGCGTGCGGGCGCGCCTGCAGGACGATTCCCCTGCGGGTCCAGGCAACCGTCAGTTGGACAGCGAGCTCCTCGGACCCGGGAGCTCCCGGGCTCTGTAGCGCGCCCGCGATCTCGTCGAGGCGCCCCCGGTCGTGCTCGATCGCCTCCGCGACGCCGACGCCGAAGGTCTCGGCGAACGCATCCTCGGAGGCAAAACCCAACCAGCGAAGGAGGAGCGCGGTGAAGCCGAGGTCGAATGTCGTGCCGGGCGCCCCCTGGTCTGCATCGACGAGCAGGTGACGTGTCGCCTGCCACAGCGCGGGCGACAGGCCCGTCCCGTCCCGGTCCAGCTCGGCGACCTCCTCGGCCGGCAGGGCGATGCGGTGGGCGAGCGCGTACAGCGCGGTGAGCAGATGCGCGGTGGCTGGTTTCATGGATGAATCTCTCCTGGGGTGGTGGATGGGGTGGAACGGACGGCGAGCCGCCGGGGAGGCCCAGGGAACGGGCACCCACGGCAGCTCCGGTGTGGGGGCCTGGGGCAGGCGACCGGGGTCGAGCCAGCTCAGGTGTGGTGGATGGCGACGCGGGCCGTGCCCGAAGAGCGGCGGGTCAGGCGCGAATCGCGAAAGGGCCTCCTCGCCTTCGCCCCCCTCGCCCTCTCGCGTCACCTCCACCTCGCGGCGGTAGCGCTCGGGGATGTTTCACCGCCGGTCCGGCGCAGGGCTCGGGGCGCCCTGGATTTCAGAGCAAGGCGGGGGCAAAGCCCCAGGGCGGGAGCTGACCGATGCGCCAAGCCCGATGTCGGGCCGAGCTGGCTTCGAGGGGAGCGTTGCGGTGAGCCCCAGGCTCGACGCCGTTCATCCAGGGCCGCCGGGATCGAGCGAGGTCGCCTGAGCGCGGCATCAGGGGCGAGGCAATCGTGTGGCCTCCGCCGAGCCGTTCAGCTGGGTGGACCACCGCCTGGTGCGTGAACGCCGGCTGCAACAGTGCCCGGCCGAGGCCTGGGCGTTGTACCTGTTCCTGCTGACCGTGGGCGCCGCGCAAGGCCTGAGCTACTACTCCGCCATTCCGCGTTATCCTTTTCGGCGAGCTCGACTGAAAGGATCCAGCTCATGACACGCAAGCCTTACCCGTGGGGGAAGGAGACACCGGGCGCGCGAATGCGGACCACCGCGGCGAAGGCCCGCACCGGCCTCGAGGCGGTGGAGACACCCGGGTTTGGCGATATTGACGCGCGGGTGAGCCGCGCGGTTTCCGAGGCGCGCACGGTGCTCGAATCGCTGGAGCACCTGGCGCGTACGGGATTCCGGAGTCGGGCGGGCGAGACGCCGATACCGGCCGCCGAGATCAAGGGCGCGGCCGATGCGGTGCGCGACGCAGTGGTCGCGCTTGCCGACGCCTCGGTGGTGAACGTGAGCGAGCGCTACGCGGCGTATGCCTGCGCACTCGACGTCCTCCTCGGGCTTGTCGAAGCCGCACAGCGGCGCGGCATTGCCGGGAGCGGCGAACCGACGCGCGCGGACCCTTGGACTGCCTTCGAACGCTGACACCGTCGGGCGGATGCGCCACGCATGGGCAGATGCGCAAAGAGAGAGTTGATCGCGATCGCCCCGCCCCGGATGTAAGCACGTCCGCAACGAACTTGAGCCTCCCGTGCCGGTGGTTCGCCACTCAGCCGGGCAGATGTCTCGGTGTTTCCTGGGAGTACGCGCGATGACTGCAAGCAGTTGCGGGAGGTAGGGGTTGTGCGCGTGCTCTCGGGCAGCCGCGGGAAGCCGCTCTCCAATGACCTCGCGCACGCCGCTTGAAACGGTCAAAACCTCTGTGCAGAGGTACTAGGACGATTGCGCCCGAGGCACAAGAGAAGATCATCGCTGCCCTGAATGCGTTCGCGGGGCAGAACTTCAGCTTCTCTGTCTTTGGAGATCCGGAGTCGTTGGCACTCGCTCGGGTTCTTGACGTAATGTTGAGGTCGGCCGGGTGGCTCAGGGTGCGGTCCCAGATCGGCATGATCGCCGTCGATGTCGCCGGAAACACGGCCGGGATATCTCACGACTCTGGCGTGGCCGCGTTCATCGGACCCGATGACCGTAGTGCGGAGCCCGCGCTACTTGCATTGAGCAAGGCTCTGACCGACGCAGGGATCCCGTGCCAGCCGAATCGGACCGAGCAGCTTCGAGACAAGACCCCCAAGGCCATAGTCATCAACGTCGGAAAGAAGCCATAGTCGGTTCCGCCATCCGGGTACTGAAGAGTTCGGAGAGCTCTCGATGGACGTCTTGGCACACATCGTTCTCAATAGCGACGGCGTGGCTCCCGAGCCTGCTGCGACGAAGGCGTTCGCGTTCATTCTCAGCTCCGACCGCGAGGCTGCGACGCAGTACGACGCCATCGCCGCAGCGTTCGCCGAGGACATTCGCCTTCCCGTCTTCGATACCTTCAACGTCGTCACCCGTGCGGCCACCACACGATTGTCGTCTACGCCGCCTTCGTCGCGGTCCCCTGGCACGGCCTTCGCAGGTTCGGTTCGTTCGTCGGGATCGACCTCGCGCTCGGCGATGTGCCCCACCGCGTCGTGCTCGGGCGAGCGTTCCTCGAGGAGGTCGTCATGATCTACGACGGCCTTCGCGGGCAGATCACGTTCGCGAGCTCGCTGGACCCGTACTAATGGGCGCTCTGTCTCGACACCACCTGCCGGGAACTCCCTTGCGGCTCCGGCGTCACCAGTGGGATCTCCCTGCCGCAGGTCGCGCAGCCGGCCCACTTCGCCTCCGTGCACCGTTCTTGAATTCGCGCAGTCGCTAGAGCGTCCCGGGAGCTCTCGCATGGCAGACGAACAGCACATTCGCTGGCTCCTCGAAGGGCGCGATGCGTGGAACGCGAGACGTCGCAAGGAGCGGTTCACCCCGGATTTCTCCGGTGCGGACCTCTTCCAGGAGTTTCGAGACGAGCGGAAGCTCAACGCCGGTGGCAACATCCCGTTAGCAGATTTCGATCTGCGCTGCGCGAACTTCGCTGGTGCCTGGTTCAACACGCTCGTCTCGACGAGAAGTGCGGATCTGAGCCGCGCCCTTCTTCACATGGCGGACTTTCGCGGCGCTCGGCTGCCGCACGCTAGGCTCAGCGGCGCCCAGCTCGTGGGGGCAAGGCTTGAAGGCGCGAACCTGTCCTCTGCGACGCTCGACGACGCCGATTTCACTGGTGCGATCCTCGTGGGGGCCGACCTGTCGTGGTCCCGGCCCTGGAAGGCTAGGCTCTTCCCCGAGGCCGATGCTGTCCTTGACCCGTCCGCGAGTCCGCCTCGATGGGAGATCACTTCTGTCGCCGAGCTGCTGGAGCGTTGCACTTCGCTTCGCGGCGAAGCCCCTTCTCGGCGACGGTTCTACTTCCGTGGCGAGGCCAGGAACTGCTGGTCGCTCCGTCCCCTGGTGATGCGATGCAAGGGCGGGATCACTCCGCACCGTGCTCACGAGGGCGAGATGCTCCTTGAGCTGATGTCGCGCCGCCCCGAGGACTTCGCTTCCGCTCCTACCGCCCTCGACCAGTGGGTGCTCGCGCAGCATCACGGGCTCCCGACGCGCCTGCTCGACGTCACGCGCAACCCGCTGGTGGCCCTCCTTGGTGCGTCTGGAGGACTGGATGCCAATCCCGACGGATCCGCGTGCGACGGTCGGGTGCATGTTTTCTCGGTCCCTCGCGAGCTGGTGAAACCCTTCACCAGCGACACGGTTGCCGTCATCTCGAACCTTGCGAAGCTCCCGCGCTCGGAACAGGACTGCCTGCTCGGCTGGGCGCCGGACGATGTCGAACAAGACAGTCCCGGAGCCTCGGCCGATCTGCTGTTTCTGACCCACGAGCGCGCGACGCACCGTCTGTACCACCTGATCCGCCAGGAGCGCCCTCACTTCATGGAGAGCATCGAACCGCGGGACTACTATCAGGTATTCGTTGTCGAGCCGGCTCGGTCCTTCGAGCGAATCCGGGCCCAGTCAGGCGCCTTCCTCATCTCCGCCTTTCACGAGCGGTTCGAGCGCGACGAGATCCTGTCCTGGAACCCTGGGATCCCGGTCTACGATCATTTCGTGTTGGATGTGCCGAATAAGCACAAGGACTCAATCATTCGCGAGCTCTCTCTCCTCGATGTCACGCGCGAGAAGCTCCTTCCCGGCCTCGACGAGGCAGCGCGGTCGATCACCCGGCAGTTCTCCGAAACGCCTGCAACTGGGTCAGCGAGCGGCGATCCCGACAAGTCCGGGGATTGCGCATAGCGAGTTCGCGCGGACTCCCACCTCGATGACGACGCGGGGCGCCGCCCACACGAACCAACTCCAGGGGTCCTCCCGTCTGCATTGTGCGTGCTGTCTTTGACATTGGGCCCGTGCGCGCGTAATGAACCGCGCGACGCCGACGCTCCGTTGCTTGCCCGTGACGGCCGGGCGGCAATCGGTGGGCCATCCCTTGAGCGGACGGTTCAGTGCCCGAGGTGGATTGAACCGGTTGGTCGCTTGTGCCGGAAGCGCGGGTCCGACGCACCGGAGCTTGTCCGCATCGGTTCCCACGCGCGGCTCCGGCAGTGACCCCTAAACGTCTCCTCCGGTTCCCTTTCGGGGGGGCGATGCCCTTGCGGGCCCGGGCTCTCGTGCTTCGCACCGAGCCCCGGCGGAGCCGGGTCTCGGCCCTTGCGGGCTTCGATCCCTATCGCGGGCGCCCCGCCGGCCTCACGCCGGCTCGCAGGCTGCCCGGTTGCGCGGTCGCCGCAGGGCCCGTGAGCACGTGGACGGGGTGCGCCACGGCCCGCATGGGGAGCGGGGCGACGGTGCGAAGGCACGCCCGGCAGGGGCCGGTCACCGGCCCTTGCCGACCAGCGAGGCGTTTGCGCGGGGCGGCGGATCGTCGTCCCAGACGAGCTCCCCCGGGAACACCATGCCCTTGACGCGGCTGCCGTCGGCGAGCACGGCGTGGAAGACGTTGGCCGAGCCCGAGGGAGACGCGCGCTGGCGGTGGCGACCGAGCCGGACCACGCGGTTGCGGACCGTGCCCAGGACGACGAGCGAGCGAACGGCCGCCAGGGTGCAGGTGCCGTCGCGTCCTCGTTTTGCGCCGGAAGCGCTCATGCGTGCGGGCCGGGGAGGACTCACCTGGGCGACGGTTACTCGACTATCGAGAGTTCCTCGGCGGAGGATTTTCCGTCGCGCCCGGGCTGAACCTCGTAGCGCAGTTTCTGCCCTTCGCGAAGCGTACTGAGTCCCGCCCGTTCGACAGCCGAGATGTGGACGAAGGCGTCCTTCGAGCCATCCTCGGGTGCGATGAACCCGTAGCCCTTGGTTGCGTTGAACCACTTGACGGTTCCGGTCATTTTCCGGGCGCGGCTGTGATTGAGGCGAAAACTTTCGCCGTTCATTTCGAGGATATGGACATGATGGGTAAGGCGGTCGAGCAGCGCCCCGGTCAGGCGCTCCGAGCCGAACGTCTCGGTCCATTCGTCGAAGGGAAGATTCGAGGTGATGAGGGTCGCAGCGCGCTCGTAGCGTTGCGAGACGAGTTCGAACAGCAGCTCTGCGCCGGTCTTCGACAACGGGACGAAGCCCAGCTCGTCGATGATCAACAGCCTGTGGTTGGCGAGCTGCTTTTGCAGCCGCAGCAGTCGTCGTTCGTCGCGTGCCTCCATGAGTTCGTGCACGAGCGCCGCGGCAGTGACGAAGCGCACCGACAGCCCCTGCTGGCACGCGGCCAGTCCCAGCCCCAGAGCGGCGTGAGTCTTGCCCGTACCCGATGGGCCCAGAGCGATCACGTTCTCGCGCCGTTCGATCCACTCACACCGGGCGAGCTCGAGGACCTGGACCTTGTTCACCGAGGGGATGGCCTTGAACTCGAAGCTGTCCAGGCTCTTGGTAGTGGGGAACTTCGCCGCCTTGATGCGCCGCTCAACGAGACGCCGTTCGCGGTCAATGAGTTCGAGTTCGACCAGCCGCGACAGGAACTGGACGTGGTCCAGGCCCTCGTGCGCCGACTGGCGCGCCACCTTCTCGTACTCGCGAAGGAACGTCGGGAGCTTGAGGGTCTTGAGCCGATGCTCGAGCAGGATCCGGGGCGACTCGCTCATTGCGCACCTGCGGACATCAGGCACCGGTAGCTCGCGGCGCAGGTCTTGGCGACGTTGGCCCGTGGCAGGTACGGATAGAGGTCGAGGTCGAGCCTTGGCGGGCGCTTCTCGACCCGGCACAGCACCAGGTGCTTGACCGCGTCGAAGCCAATGGCGCCAAGACGAAGGGCGTGCTTGACCGCCGCGTGCACGTCGTCCAGGCCAAACGTCTCCAGGAGCCGAAGGACCTGCACGTACTCGCGGCGTCCGGCTCGCCCCGAGCGCGCCTCCATCAACCGGCGAAGGGTCGCGAACGCATCGGGCAGCTCCCACCCGGCGAGCGGCGCCGCCTGGTCCAGCGCTCCGGGCTTGCGTTCGATGAGCGGCAGGTAGTGCAGCGGGTCAAAGACGGTGTCTTCGCCCTCGTAGGAGCGCCGGTGGCGGGCGATGACCTCCGTGCCGCACCCGATCACCACCTGCTCGACGTAGCCGCGCACCCACACCTGGTGATATCCGTAGGCGACCGGGACGGAGTAGTCGTTGGTCTGGAAGCGCACCAGCGACTGCGAGCTCACCTGACCGGGGGCTTGATGACAGGCATCGAACGGCGCCGCCGGCAGCGCGGCCATCGCCTCGAGGTCGCGTTCGAGGCGCTCGCCGATGCTCTCGCGGTGCCCGCGAAGAACGTCGCCCTGGCGCTCGCGGCAGCGCTGCTCCAGGTACTCGTTGAACGCCTCGAAGCTCGCAAAGCGCGGCAGCGGAACCATGAAGTTGCGCCGCGACCAGCCCACCAGACCTTCCACCGCCCCCTTGTCGTTGCCCTTGCCGGGGCGCCCGTACCGGTCCCGGATGAGGTAGTGCGAGAGAAATCCGCTGAACAGCCGCGTCCGCCGGCGCGTCCCGTCGCGTTCAATCCGCGACACCAGGCACCGGTCGTTGTCGTAGAGAATCGACAACGGCACCGTGCCGAAGAACGAGAACGCGTGCACGTGCCCGTCGACCCATGCCTCGGCCGTCGCCGCGGGGTACGCCCGAACGTATGACGCGTCGCTATGCGGCAGGTCAAAGGCGAAGAAATGGACCTTCTGCTTGACCCCGCCGATGAACGCCCACGCTTCGCCGAAATCGGCCTGCGCGTGCCCCGGCGGATGAACCAGCGGCACGTACATCTCCCGGCGCCGGCGATGATGCTCGCGAACATGGTCCTTCACGATCGTGTACCCGCCGGTGAAGCCGTGCTCGTCGCGAAGACGCTCGAAGATGCGCTTCGCGGTGTGCTTCTGCTTGCGATGCTCGTCCTTGCGATCCCCCCGCAGCCACTCGTCGATGAATCCGGTGAAACCATCGAGCTTCGGACGGCGCACCGGCGCCGTGCGTCGGTACCCCGGCGGGACAGAGAACTCGAGCATCTTCCTCACGCTCTCGCGTGAGATCCCGAAATGGCGCGCCGCCGCGCGCTCGCTCATCCCGTCCCGGCACGCCAGACGGACCTTGCGATACAGCTCCACGGTGTGAATCCTCCCGCCCTCCCCACAACCGGAAAGGGCTGCCAGACTGGCAGAGTTTTGCTCCGCCGCAACGGGACCATCCCGCCGCTACCGTGGTCTACTTTTGCACCGCCGTTTGCACCGGGGGCTTCTGTCGGAGTTGATGCGCAGCTGACGAGCGCATCGGGGGCTGCAGTCCTCGAGGCTTTCCACCATTCGCCGGACCACAGGGGAGAGGAATACGCCGCTGCCGCAGGCAGACTTGAGCATCCGAAACGCGACACTATGTCAATTCGGGAACACCCCCCTTGAGGGCGCCAAGAGGCTTCCGAACGTCCTACCGTTCAGGTGCGAAGTTTTGGTCGTAGCAGACGACCACCGTGTTCGAACCATACGCCACAATAAGCTGGTAGCGACTCAGGGCTTGTTCCTGGATATCGTCCAAGAACGGCTGCTTGAACCGCTCGCGGTCACACAGTGTGTAAAAGTCGTCCCAGAGCATGGTGATGCAAGATCCGGACCTCCGGAGTCGTTCGTTGAGTTCCTCGACGATTCCTTGGGTTTGTCTTGGCATAGTCGTTCTCCGTTGACGTTGACGGCCACCAGCGCCGCCCTCGTGGGTCTAACCGCTTCGGTGGCGGCGAACTATGTACAGGTAATGCCGCAAGCCTCTCCCTGGCCGTCCTCCCCCACCTCCTCTCCTGTTCCTATTCCTTCGGTCGCTCTGATGCTTGGAGATCAGCAACTTCTCCAACTCCGCAGCATTCTTCCGGCTCGACGTGCGATACAGGACTAACATTTCCCCATAGTGCCGGGGGTGTTCATCCTCATATTGGCGTATCCGAGTCCTGGGAGAGTTCGTGATGCCGATCTTGAATGCACAAGAACGCCTCTTGATGGCTCCAACCCTTTGATTTATGGTCTTCAGATTGCTCGGCCAACCAGTATCAAGCTGGTAGTTCAGCCTCATAGTGGTGCTCCTGTTTTCCACTTTTCTAATGACACTGTAACACATACGTAGCGCCGTGTAAAAACGTCGTAAGAATTTTTTGAGCCTCATGAGCGCCCAACTCTCCTGAGAAGACACGAGTCACGGGGTCTCTCGGCAGGACTGGTCCGCGTGCCCCCACCAGAATGTGTGTTCCACAATATAGATCGGTAACGCGCGGCCGCCGTGGATCATTCGGCGACGGCGAGCAGCGGAAGGTGGCGCTCCTTGAGCGCGGGGAACACGACGGTCTGGACGCCGGCGGCGGCAATGAGCTGCGCGGCGGAACTGAGCGCAAAGTTGCTAGTACCTCTGCACAGAGGTTTTGACTGTTTCTGGCGGCATGAGCGAGTTCATTGGAGAGCGGCGTGGGGTAGACCCGGCCGAGTTTTTCGCGAACGCGGCGGACATCGAACAACCACTTGACCCGAGCTCCCTCCCCCCGTTGCCATTGGCGTCCCACCTGTCGAGGGCCTCGACGACCCGGGCGCGGCACGCGTCTGGTTCCGGCCCGGGGTAAGGAACCGAGTGCGTCAATCGCGCACGCTCGGGTCTGCGGGGGGAGGGGCTCGGTAACGACCCCTCCTACCCGGCCGAACGGTTACGGAGGTTCTGGGGGTGATGGGCGCCATGCGCGCGCATGGCGGGCCTGAAATAGGAGGAAATCCGGTTGCGAAACGATTACGGGTGGATTGAGGGCCAATCAAGCGGGTTGTAGTGTCGGGCTGAAAACGTATTTATAACAATCTGTTATTGGGTGTATGAGGGAGAGGAAGCGATCTAGACCGGCACAAGAATGCCAGAAATACTGAACCAATGGATCCACTAGAGAGTCACTCCCGACTCATCGGACCCGGTCGCGAAGCGTCTCGGTCGAGCATCAGACTTTCGCCCTTCCCGAGACGACGGACCCCCGCAGTGAGGCATGCTCGGCCTGTTGGTCTAGGACCAGTCCCACTGCCCGCGTAGGCTTCCTCTCAGAGTAGACGGATCGGAGCTGAGAATTGTCTGGCCCTGAAGACCTTGGGTGCGGTAGGTCCGGAAGTTACGCGGAGTCTCGTAGAGATTCTGGCGCGAGTACCCCATCACGTTGCAGGCCCAGTTTGGTCAAGCATCTCGGAATCATTGCGGAACTTTGTTCGACGCAATGCATGGTGATCCGATCGGCGAGTACTTTTTCGCGAATTCGGCGCGACCCATTCCGTTGAAATCCGATATGATTACACTAATTTTTCTTGCCAAGTTCTCGAAGGCGGAGCGATTGGGATGAATCTCATCCCGCCACCCATCCTTAACTTCGCCCCGGAAGTCCAAGAAAAATACTGGCATTGACGACTGTTGTTGGCCGAATTTCTTTGCGACATAGCAGACAGAATCATTGAATCTGTCAATCAGCACTGCAATTGCTTCAGAGTTTTCGTTCGTGTCGTAATGTCCCTTCTTTGCGAATTTCGGTTCTAGCCACGGACCTGTGAACTCTACACCTACTACCCTATATCCTTTACCACTAGCTTGAGCATAGTCGTAGCCGTGAATGAATATCGGAATGTCCATACACGGACCCCAACCATCACCGTCACCTACTAGAATTTCCCAACAAATGCTCTCGATTGCAGATACGTACTCTGAAAGCATTCTTTGCATTCTGTAGAGTACGCCATCAAGAATTCTTGCGTCAATGATGGTGGTGGCACTTGAGTCTTTGTATTCCAACAATAGATTCAAAGCATCATCTATCAGATCGTTTCCTCCAGCCGAAAGTAGTATGCCCTTTGGTAGACGATTAAGGCTTTCGGGTCGTCTATCGCCTTGTGCTTCATAGAAGGAGAAACACCGCTCTTTCATTTCATCGAATGACTCCACGTGTGAGTACGTCATTGAACTACGAATTTTCTTTGCTAGTTCAACTAGTTCTCTATGATTTAGTATTGAGTATTCGTCACGCCTACGTAGCTCAGTCAACATGTTGTCAAAAGAAAATATATCAATTAAATCTTTATATATTGAATAAATTTGCGATTTGTCATATAACATTTCTGCGAGTGTGTCGCCATAACGAGCAGAGGAAAACACGGCCCAATGCCTATTTTCCAACTCACTCACAATATCTGAATATAATGGATAATCAAGCCACGAATCACCTTCTGTTACAAGAATTCTTCCGCAGTCGACAGCTGCAAATCGTTTTCCCCGAACGCCTCTAGCAGTCTGATCTACTATATCTCTGACGAGTTGAGTACCAGTGGACCTTGCACTATTGAATTCATTATCTGTCAGTTGAGGGATTTCATCGGCATGCGATGGTAGACAAGAAACGAAAATCGATGCCATTAATGCAAGATTACGAACGGGTTTGAATAGGCGAGAGCTGTTGGATTTGGTCATTGTCGAAATCCCACTGTGGTTGAACCGATGGTAGGGTGGCAATCGCCGGTGGACCTTAGCATGTCGACGTGCGAAAGAGCGCTGATACAGCGCCATGGCGCGCGAGGGATGGCTGCGACGGAGGTCATTTTTTGCCAAGAGAGCAGGTAGCGTCTCCGTGGGCACCGCGATGCGCTCCGTAACCCCTGCGGTGCCCGGCGAACGGCGCGTCGTCTCTCACAT
This sequence comes from Gammaproteobacteria bacterium, assembly GCA_965223775.1. Lineage (GTDB taxonomy): Bacteria > Pseudomonadota > Gammaproteobacteria > HK1 > HK1 > JAJDXW01. The sequence continues at coordinate 3,586,002 of OZ245021.1, forward strand.
AGACCCAGGCCCGTGCGGTGTCGGTCACCGGCGCCTTGTACAAGGCGTCCGGCTGGACCCTCGTCGGAACCACCAAGGGGCGCGGCCGATACGACCGACACACCAGACGGGACCAGCCGAAGAAGGACATCTGGCTCCGACCCCTGCGGAAGGACTGGCGGCGCACTCTCAACCGGTGAGATCACCGTCCTCCGTCAGCCCTTGCGGCCCTTCATCACGCCGTGACCGAACAAAAACGAATGAGGCGGTGGGGATCCCATCCCAGAGGACGAGAACGCGCATGATCGCGCATGATGAGGAGGGAATCCGCTTGCGGAGCGCTTACTAGTTTCTAGGGCATTTCGTCAGGCGAACGAGAGAAGATGTAAAAAGATAATAATAACAACAGTATAGTCATGGTTCGGGTATGGTGTATTTGATATCACGACTTTAACCGCACCACTATTGCTTCAGCCGCCACCTCTCGTGAAGCACTGCGGCCTGCGGAAGGACCCGCTTGTCGATGCAGGTCATGAAGGCTCTTCGGCCTACGTCGAAACTTGACATGAGCTGCTCGACCGCAGGCGAACGAGACGCGTGGGCCGAGCCACTTCGGGACCGGTAGAGCAACTTCACGCGTTGAAACAGGCGCTCTCTCTCCGGACCCGCAGGTTCCAGCAGAACAGCCAAGCAGGACGCGAGTCTCTTGGACGTCTCCATCCGACCGGGCTGAATCATGGTCTCCAAGGCAGCCCAGATCGTGATAAGCGCGCTGCCGGGAGAATGCGCCCAGACCGAACCATCGAATGTCTGAAAGGCCCGCGAGAACGCTGGGTCGCTCATCAGATCCTCGCCTGCAACGACTGCCTCGGCCACCCAGCGAAGCTGCGCCTCCCGGAGGACATCCGGTGGATTGGCAGCCATCGCGAATTGCTGGTGCGACGTTTCGACGGGCCACAGGTTCGGCTCGACGGCCCCTTCGGGGACAGTTGCAAACGACGTGTCGGACACCACCGGCATTCTCAACGGCGCACCCGACGACAACCGCAGCAATGCCAGCGTCCACCACAGGGTATTGAGGCGATCGAAGCCGGTCGGACGGCAAGCTTGCTGGAGCGCAATCTCTATCTCGACGTCGATCCATACTCCGCCCCGTGCCGACTTCCACGGTGCCGGATGGTGCTGGCCGGGGCGCTGGGGTTGGCGAAACGCCAGGATGTAAGGCGACATCACATGCGCATACGTCTTGCGAACGACCAAACCCTCACAGATCTCGAATTCATCGACTCCGAGAGCAGCACCGGAAACCCCGCCGAACAGCGGCACGTTCTCCGGATGCGCTTCCATCGCGAAGACTGGACTCGATGAGCCTGCCGAACGTTTCATCACGCTTGCCTGCACGAGGTTTCAGTCAACACTGGGAAATTATATCGAATAGTGCCCGCTGAATGAGTCAGCGCCGCGGCTTCGGGTCGATATACCGGACCCGCGCGGGCTGCATGAGCGCCCGCGCCAAGTCATCGGGCGTGGTGCCCTTTGGGAACTCCAGCGGTTCATCCTTCTCGGCCTTCGTTGGTTGGTAGGCCGGATGGGCCAGTTCGACTTCCGTAGGCGCATCAGGCTTGGGCGGTTTCTTCACTGAAGGGTTCTCCTGTTCGCTTAGGAGCTAAAGAACAGGTTGCTCAGAGAATTTTGGCTGATCTCCCAAAGTTCATAAGCGCGCTCGCCGTCATTGATGTGCATTCGGCATCGCCTACCGTCCCATCGTGGCCTCACGTAGAACTGGACGCCACCACCGTTGATGCGAATTGCGGTCTCCGATACCTCGAATCGGACTCCGATACCTTCTGTTGCACCACGTTCGGAGACGTACATCAGCGGCCGCACATCTTCGCCGCAGCGCTCAAGCTGGAATTGCCGATCCTCGAAGAGCTTGTTGGCTTCCGCCACGTCGCGTTCGACAATCTGCGAGAGCGCCTCGAATGTCATGCGGAGGTTACATTCGGCACGTCCCAATACCCAGTTGGGCGGGGGTTGATGATTCAGCATGCGCGTGCTCCTGAATCCAGACCGTTGTTCTTGATGAGCTCGCTGTACTTGAGCCGCTTGCCGTCCATGCGTTCCACGAGGCTGCGCATCTGCTCCGGCGTGTCGGCATCGCGGATATTGTGCTCGCCCGCGAATTCCTGCACGTAGCGGTCCAGGTGCTTCGGGCTCATCTTGTGAAACGTGCCCTTGTGTGCCCGCTCGAGGGCCGCCCAGAAGCTCTCGATGCCGTTCGTGTGCGCCTTCCCCCGGACGTACTCGGAAACGCTGTGCCGAACCGTCTCGTGCTCCCTAGGGAGACCCGAGTAGGCGAGCGCATCATCGCTGTAGACCGTCGCCGCCACGTCGATATTCTCGACGACGAAACCCTGAAGGGTCGGCTTGTCGTTGCTCTCGACGACCTTCGCCCGGACCTGATTGGTGGCCCGGTCTCTCATTCCGACGATTGCGGTCTTGCCCGCGGCTCCGCGGCCCGTTCCTTCCAGAGCCTTGCGCTTCGCGTTCGACATGTTCTTCCGCTTCCCGCCCATGTATGTCTCGTCCACTTCGACCGGACCGGCGAACGGACCGCCCTTCGCCGCAAACGACCGCCGCAACCGGTGCGCCATGTGCCAGGCCGACTTCTGCGTGACCCCAAGATCCCGGTGGAGCTTCATGCTCGACACGCTCTTGAGGCTGGTTAGCGCCAGATAGATGGCGATCGCCCACTTCTGGTAGCCGATGTTCGATGCCTCCATGACCGTTCCGGTCTTGAGGCTGAACCGCTTCCGGCATCCCTTCTCGCGGCACCGGTAGGGCATCGTCACGTGCTTCGCGCCGGACAGGACGCGGATGGACCCGCAATGCGGGCATGCCGGACCCTGCGGCCAGCGGGTCTCCGCGAACCATGTCTCCGCTGTCGCGTCATCGGGGAACATCCTGATCAATTCAACGAGGCTGATGCCCTTGCGGAAGTGCTTGCCCGGTGCTTCGTGTGCCATTTTGCCGTCCTCAATTCCTACACCACCAGATTACACAATAGTGCCCATCATGTCAACAGTCCTACCGCATATCGCCGCGATTTTCGACCAAGAATCGAGCGGCACTTGACTGCATCCACTCGTGAAGACGCACGGCGTTGTACTCGTACTCTCCGAGCTTCGCGCCCGCGACGTTCTCAAAATCCTCCAGAAAGGCGCGGCGGGTCGCCATCTTGGCGTTGTTTGACATGCTGCGTGTCGCTGGCTCGAGATACGCGTCCACGATCGCGCCAGCGCCCAGGAAGTCCACGGTGGCAGGTTCGCTGTCACCTGGCTGCGTCTGTGCAGTGGTGCCTTGGTTGAGTTGGTCTCGCATCTCAGCAAGCTCGCGTCGCATCGCCTTGAGCTGCGGCCGGTGTGTCAAGAACGAGATCACGTATCCGACCCCGATAAGCACAATCCAAGCGAGAACTTCCCATCCCAATCCGGCGAGTAGTGATTCAATCTGTCTCTCCATCCGCTCATCGTATCGCATCCGTGGGCACTATTCGATAGCGTCCAAGCGGTCAAGGGGCCATCTGGTCGGTGCCGAGCATCCACACAACCCCCTCTCGAGCACGTTCCAGCCTGTGATGTACCGGCCGCCCTTGAACGTCCACGACAGGAGCATCCGGGCAATCTCCTCCGCGTTCTCATCACACCCCCGCCTCCGCGCGTCAACTGCAGCTTCGAACAGGGTCTCGGTCAACTGGAACGTCTCGACGAACGTTACCGAGGCCTTCTCGTCGGGAATCCAGTCTAAGGTGGCGAGGAGCCTGCGTGCATAGCTGCGCAACTGGCTCAGGCTGTGGCGGTCGCAGGCAGGTGCATTTGACGCTGCCAACAGGAGTTCGGAGAGACCCTGGATCCATTGGAACATGTGGATCGTGAAGTGAGACCTCGCCGCGATCGCCTCCAAGAGAAGCTCCCTCGTAGGACGATGAAGGTCATCGGCCCAGTGCCCGAAGTTGCGAAGGACAGTCCGCGCATCCTCGTCGTCGGGCCCCGCCGCGGCGACTGAATTCACCAAGTCCGTCAGCAGCCCCCTCAGGCTCTGGAAGTCCGACGACGAGTAGTACGGCGCGAGCGTCGCCGCGTGGATGTCCTCAAGCGGCGTGTCCGGAACCTTGAGGACCGTGCTGGCAACGAGAGACACATTCTCCCGGACATTGCCGAGCGCATACCCGACATCGCGACGCGGAGAGCCAAGAAGAACCATGGTGAGGTTCGCGAATTTCCGCAGCGCGGTCTGCTCGTGAAATCGATGCCATGGACATGCACGATGGCCGCGCCGGATGGGTGATGGTGGTCCATGTCCGGTAGCACCGTGTCACAAAGAGCCCACTGGAGCGCACGGGACGACGACATGCGCGGCGCGATTACGGGTCGAGAGGCGCGTAGGCTTCCTCGATGGACATGCGGGTGCGTCTGAGCAAGGGAAGCAGAAGGTCTCGCAACTCGCGAAACCGGCTCTCTGGAACGCTGGTCCGCTGAACAAAGATGCTTGCGTGCCATGGTCGCTCTTCTGTCGCAGTGTCCACCGCCACCAAAGCCTGCTCATCGGGCGTGTCGGGGAAGCGGACTGAACGAACCTCCGCGGCCTGCAACTTCGCAACCCCGAAGGACCTCCAAGGCTCGCCGCGACGCGGCCTCGCAAGCCGCTCCACAATGAGCTCGCGAAGGCGAACGGCTCCAACGTACCTTATCCGGTTGACCGAAAAGCCGGTATCCCTCAACTCTTGGACGGTGATTGCCCGGACGGTAAGTTCAGGCTCCCCGTTCGTGTGATGCGGAAAGTAGAGCTCGCGCAGGAGGTATTCGCAGTCCGCGACGAGTGCCGGGGAGATCCCGGGCGCAGCACTGCATTCCTCGCTCAGGTGCGAAGACTCGCCGGGCAAGGGATCAGGCCTTGAGAATCGCTTGGAGATCGGGCGGAAGACCGAGCTCGGCGGCTACGTCGTCGGCTGCGAAGCGCACACCGCCGGGAGCTCTGGCGAAGCACGAGAACGTCCCGTCGCCGTAGAACCCGAGATCCACGTGCAACTCGGGCCCCTGCCACAGAAAGTTCACCTCTCCATCATCGGCGAGTCCCACGTCAGGCATAGGAAGGGCCGCCGTTGTCCAGGCGGAAACGAAGCTCAGCGCATCGGCAAAGGCGCGGTCCGATGGGCGCTCGGCCCATGGCGGCTCCTCAGCTTCCGGATCGGCACGCAGCGCGCGGAGACGCTCGAGGACGCGGTCTTTGGTCCCGGCGAACAATTCCGCCGAGGCAGCCGAGCCGACCTCCATGCCTTCAGGGCGGCCCGCCGAAACGGCATCGGAGTGTGAGAGCACCTCCGTTGCCGAGGACACCAGCGCGGTGCCCACTTCGGCGTCCCAGAAGGCGAAGATGCTTCGCGCAAGGTGCCTGTTTTCGACAGTTTCCTCCAGCCCGAACGTCACGTCATGCGTGCGCGCCGCCCGAACGTTGCTCACCATGCGAAACGAGCCGGCGAGGGGGATGAGGCCGCGTTCCTTCCACGCCACTGCCATGGGAGACATGGTTCGGAACGACGCGATGTGTTCCCGGGCGGCGGGCACCGATGACGGGCCCGCCGAGGCCGCACCCGAATCGACACCGCAGACGAGTTGGACCGGGATGCGCATGACGTAGGTCGCGACGTCGCCCGCGTGCTGGTCGGCGACAAGTTCAGAGCCGGCGTGCGGTCCAACCGTCACGGCTGGAAGACTATCGCGAGCTTCCCACTCGGTTGGTGCGAGCGCGAACCGGTGGATCGGACCGCCCCGCGAGTCGTGAAGACTGTGTCCGAAATCGGAACGCCCGGTCCAGGCCTCGTCGCGAGGAAGAATCGAGACATCGGCGGCGGCTGCCAGACCGATGTCCGGATCCATGGACAGCCAGTCAGACGCCGCTGCGTGGTGGTCGTCGTCGAGACCAGTCGTCAGGATCACGCCGCCAGTTCCCTCGGCTCTCACCGCTGGAGGGCTCACAGGCGAACGCCTTCGTGGACGAGGGCCGAGACCAGCGAGTCAGCCTCTGCCATCAGGTAAGGGAGGTAGTCGCGCAGCAGGCCTCCCTCGCCGAGAAACTCCTCAGCAGGCATTACCTGACTGGCCGCTCCAGGGGTGTTCATCTCGTGCAGGACTTGCAGCGACTGCTTCACTTCGACCACGACCGACGCCTCGGGCTCCGTCGGACGGGCGTCTTGGGCCGGGACGGTATGGACCTGAAGAACGTGCAGGAGACGGTGCTGGTGAGGAGCGTCTGGGTACGAAAACAGTCCATGGTGGGTATGCCACATGTCAGTTGCGTCGAAGACGTTGGGCGTGAGCCAACGGGCGTCCTCGCGAAACACATCGCCAGCGCGGAAGTCGCTTCGGGGGGCTGTCGAGATGAAGCGATCGAGCCGCTCGACGATCAGAGCGCCCACGCCCTGCTCAAGCGCCGGAAGCACCAGGTCGAGCTCTTCGAAGGCCTGGGCCTGAAGCCGTTCGAGGTCCGGGTCGTGCGCTCGCACGACGCGTAGCGCCTGATCGGTGCACACGAGTGCTTGCGGCACGTTTCCGTCGGGACTGACGAAATCGAAGGAGAAGCCCGCGAGCTCCCTCGCCTCGATCTCGTCCACGACTCCCTTGTCAGGGTCAACGGAGACCGTGGCGGCTCGACGCTCCTGGGCTCTCGGGTAGCGCTCCTGGAGACCGCCGTGCAACGCGAGGGCGTTGCGGACAGCGTCCTGCGCGGGACGCGACTCGAGGATCACCCCGACGGCGACGCGCGAAACCGAACCCGCCTCGCGGGCCGGCCGTGCCAGATTCCCAGTCATGACGCTTCGTTCTGCCTAGCGGCTCGGCGCGACTTCGTGGCTGCCGAGCACCGGGTTCCACCTTCCTCCCGGGGACGATGCCGCTCCGACGAGGAGCGGGTCATGCGCGTCCGTCCAGCCCCTTCGAGCCCAGAAGCGGCACCCTCCAAGGATCTGGAGGGCTCAGGCGATGATGCAAGGGAGGTCGAAGGCGTGTCAACGGGCGGATCCGGGGCGGCCTGAATCGGGGATGTTGGCACGAAACCTCTCGCAGAGGGAAACATCGCCCATCGTTGGTGCGGAACATCCATGCCCAAGCGCGACGGATCACAGCGCCGACCAGGGGGGGACCGGCTCCTGCATTGAAGACGCCTTCGCGGAGAACCGCCCCCAGAGGATGGAGGGAACGGGCGCAGGGCAAGCGCACTGCGTCTGACGGAACCGCACTCAGAGGCCGGTGCTACCGCCGGTGTGAGGTTGCCGTAAAACGGCCGGTTTGAAGATGTCGGTATGAGTTTGGACATTGAGCTGGTTTCGGTCGTTGGTGGTGAACGGACTATTTCTCGATGGTGTCCTTCATTCGGAAGCTGCGGCCCTCGAGGGTGACGGTTTCGGCGTGGTGCAGGAGTCGGTCGAGGACGGCGGAGGTCAGGGTGGCGTCGCGATTGAAGATCTCCGGCCAGTGCTTGAAGACGCGGTTGGTGGTGATCGCGATGGAGCCACGCTCGTAGCGATGGCTGATGATCTGGAACAGCAGGTCGGCGCCGGTCTTGTCGATGGGCAGATATCCGAGTTCGTCGAGGATCAGGAGTCTTGGCCGGAGGAAGCGTGCGAGGTCGCGTTTGAGCTGTCCGGCGGCCTTGGCGGCGGCGAGGGTGTTGACGGCGTCGATGGCGCTGGAGAACAGCACGGAGTAACCGTGCTGGCAGGCGTGCAGCCCCAGCGCGGTGACCAGATGCGACTTGCCCAACCCGACCCCACCGACGAACACGACATTGGCGGCGTCCTCGACGAAGCGCAGTCGGAACAGGTTCTGGACCTGGAGTTGATTGATCTTCTTTGGCCAGGTCCAGTCGAACGATTCGAGGGTTTTGTTCACCGGGAATCGAGCGAGTCGGATGCGCCGTTCGACCGAGCGGTCTCGTCGTCGGTTGGCCTCGCCGTCGACGAGTTGTTCGAGGACGGCGAGGTGGTCCCATTGCTCCTTTGCCGCGCGTTGGACGATGTCGGGGTAGTGCTCGCGGAAGAACGAGAGTTTGAGCTCGTCGAGCTGGGCGTGGAAGGCGTCGAGGTTCGGCTCAGTCTTTCGGCGTGCCATCGGGGATTCCTCCGGAGGGGTCGTACATCGAGAGGTCGGGCTCGGGGAGCTCGAGGTCGAGCAGGTCGGCGCGCCGGGTCAGATGCAACGCCGAGGGTTCGGGGAGGGTTCGCGCCCGCGCCTCGAGCAGATTGGTGATGTAGTCGCTGGAGAACGCGCCGAGCTCGAAGGCGTCGTCGAGGGCGCGGGCAGTAGTGTCGGTGCCGTAGATCTCGCTCAGCGCGACGATCTTGCGCACGTGATGGAGGGGATTGAGGCGTCGTTGGGCAAGCTCCTGGTAGTACTGGTCGGCTCGGGCGGTAAGTGACACGAAGCGCTGGAGCACGCGCTGGGTGCGGGCCTTGCGGCGTTGTTCGAGCAGGACGCGGGGATGGTCGGGATGCTCGAAGTCGCGGTGTCGCTCGTAGCTTCGCCGGTGTCGTGCGACGAGCCGGTCGCGGTGGTAGATGCAAAGCCGGTCGGGGTAGCTCTTGAGGGTGAGTGTGGCCGAGGCGTACTCGGCGGGGACCGAGTACCGGTTGGTCTCGAAGGTGATGCGGAAGCGGTTCGAGGCGCGCACGGTGTGCACCGAGCCGAGGTCGTAGACGAGCTCGGGCAGGCGCTGGAGCCGGTCGCGCTCTTCGTCGAACATCTCCACCGGACGCTTTCGGGTCTCGCCATGGATGCGCACGTTGGCGACGGTGTCGAGCCAGTGCCGGCACGCGGGGTTGAGGGCGTGGAAGTGGGGGATGTCGAGCCCGGCGAGGAAGTTCTTCTTCACGTACCCCACCCCGGCCTCGACCCGGCCCTTTTCGTGCCCGGCGCCGACGTTGCAAGGCGCGATCTCGAAGCGGTGGTGGCGGGCGAAGTCCGCGTAACGGGGGTGGAACACCGGTGCCTGGCCCACGGAGCGTTGCAGCACCGCGGAGCGAAGGTTGTCGATCATGATCCGCGCCGGGACGCGCGCGTTGAAGAACTCAAACGCGTTCAGATGGCACCCCAGGAAGTGCTCGAGGGTCTGCGAGACGGTGAACTCGACGTACATCATGCGGCTGTAGCAAAGCACCATGACGAAGAAGCTCAGTCGTCTTCGGGTATTGCCCACGCGCACCGAGCCGTAGTGTCCCCAGTCCACCTGGGCGCATTCCCCTGGGGCGAAGTGCAGGGTAAGGAACGCCGGGGCGCGTACCGGACGCACTTGGCGCACGTAGTCCTTCACGATCGTGAGCCCGCCGTCGTAGCCGGCCTCACGCAGTCGTTGGCGGATTTGAACGGCGCTGTAGCGATGGTGCTCGAGCAGGCGCACGATGTAGCCCTTGTAGGGGTCGAGCTTGCTCGGGCGTGCCGCGGTGGCCCGGGCCCGGAACCGCGGTTCGTCGAGCCAGCGGTGCACCGTTCGAGCGTCCAACGACACCGCCCGGGCGATCTGGGCGACGGTGAGCTTGTCGACCCGGTGAAGATGGCCGATGTGTTGCCAGGTTGCGTAGTCGATCATGGCTGCCCTGCGATGTGTCGCAGCACCTCGGCGAAGCTGCGCGGTGCGCGGTCGCGCGCGGACGTGGCGCCGGGGTCCAGCGACAGGACCTGGTACAACGGCGGCTCGAACGCGATGAGGCCGACGCCGATGAGCTCGTCGCGGGCGTGGGCGAGGCGGTCGCGGTCCAGCGGCAAGCGCGCGGTGAGCGACGCGTCGGAGTAGTAGCTCAGGCCCTGCGCGTCGGCCACGGTCACCAGGAACAGGTACAGCGCCCAGGCCTCGGCCGGGCACGGCTCGAGCCGGCGTTCACGCACCAGGCGGTGGTCCACCCAGCTGAACTGCTCGGGGGTCCGGCGCAGACGCTGCGGACACAGCAATCGTTTGTGCACCATCTCGGTCTCCTTGCATGAGGTCGAGGGCCAATTGTTGAAGCCGACGCGAGGCACAAGCGATGTCTTCTTGTAACGCCGCGCCGGTCAAATGGGCGATAAGTCCCGTGAGGACAAGGGCTTGGGCACGGGAGACTTCTTGTAGCGCGGGCGCGACGAAGACGTCTGATTGTTCATGGGTATCAATGCGTTGCGCCGATGAGTGTTCTTGTAACGCATGCCGGCGCTGGGAGCGGTTGCGTGCATAGCCCGGATGCGCCGCGCGCCAGGCGCGGACCCGGTCCACCTGCTCGGGGCCTCGGAAGTACTCCCGGTTCGCCGCCTTGAACAGCCAGCGGCGTTGACTCGCTGCCTTGCTCGCTCGACGACACTCACTCCCCGAGCAGTAGCGCTGATGGCGAACGCTGCGTGGGTCGGGTCGGAATAATTGCCCGCAATTGCGACACTTGCGCCGTCTTCGAGTGCTCATCGGCGGCCTCCTTCCAACCGCCGATGATGGCGCGCCCGTGCACGATCACACCGTCCAACCGGACCCGACGAAGAACACGATCAAGAACCGAAGAAGATGGGCTTCAAAATCCTCTCGAAGAAAACGCCATCGAAGAAAACCGCACTTTCACTCCGGCCGATCTACTGCTCTTTCAGAACGGCGATGGCAGCCGGGAAAGGACCGTCAGAGGCCGATCGGGTTCGGTTGCGGAATCTCTCCACCAGTCCATGACGGAAACCAGCCAGGAGTGGAGAGGGAGGCCCACGCGGCCTCCAGGAAGTTCACATCCGGCCCACTGGCAGAGAACGGCTGCCGTGCAGGCTGAAGCGACCACTGCCGGCCCTTGAACGAGTGGCCGCCCTTGTTCGCGCAGATCGCATCGCCCTCGTCCGGGGCGAGCAGTACGGAGCGATCGGAAAAAGACCGCCTCACCGCGCGCCTCCGGCACGAATGCAACCGGGCCGGCCGGGCAGCCGGGAGGACCGTCGGCAGAGCAGGAGTGGACAGGCATGAAGGAGACCCACAGCGGTCACGAGGAACAAGGGGGCAACGAGGCCGGGTTGCACGTCAATGGCGGTGCCGTGCATCGCTCTTTCGCGCTCTGAGAGCGCCGTGAGCGGCCGCCGAGGGCCGTAGCGCCGTTCCCCTACCAGTCGGCGTGGAGGAAGCGACCTGAGCCGACTACGGAGCAGGCCAGGGGCCGGGCGCGCGCCGCCCGGACCACACCACCTTGCGAGCATGGGTCCACGCGCGGCACGAGGCTGCTTCGCGGTCCGGCTCGGGTCCGAGCCCGGGAGCACCCCGTGCTGCCGCCGGTGTGAGGTTGCCGTAAAACGGCCGGTTTGAAGATGTCGGTATGAGTTTGGACATTGAGCTGGTTTCGGTCGTTGGTGGTGAACGGACTATTTCTCGATGGTGTCCTTCATTCGGAAGCTGCGGCCCTCGAGGGTGACGGTTTCGGCGTGGTGCAGGAGTCGGTCGAGGACGGCGGAGGTCAGGGTGGCGTCGCGATTGAAGATCTCCGGCCAGTGCTTGAAGACGCGGTTGGTGGTGATCGCGATGGAGCCACGCTCGTAGCGATGGCTGATGATCTGGAACAGCAGGTCGGCGCCGGTCTTGTCGATGGGCAGATATCCGAGTTCGTCGAGGATCAGGAGTCTTGGCCGGAGGAAGCGTGCGAGGTCGCGTTTGAGCTGTCCGGCGGCCTTGGCGGCGGCGAGGGTGTTGACGGCGTCGATGGCGCTGGAGAACAGCACGGAGTAACCGTGCTGGCAGGCGTGCAGCCCCAGCGCGGTGACCAGATGCGACTTGCCCAACCCGACCCCACCGACGAACACGACATTGGCGGCGTCCTCGACGAAGCGCAGTCGGAACAGGTTCTGGACCTGGAGTTGATTGATCTTCTTTGGCCAGGTCCAGTCGAACGATTCGAGGGTTTTGTTCACCGGGAATCGAGCGAGTCGGATGCGCCGTTCGACCGAGCGGTCTCGTCGTCGGTTGGCCTCGCCGTCGACGAGTTGTTCGAGGACGGCGAGGTGGTCCCATTGCTCCTTTGCCGCGCGTTGGACGATGTCGGGGTAGTGCTCGCGGAAGAACGAGAGTTTGAGCTCGTCGAGCTGGGCGTGGAAGGCGTCGAGGTTCGGCTCAGTCTTTCGGCGTGCCATCGGGGATTCCTCCGGAGGGGTCGTACATCGAGAGGTCGGGCTCGGGGAGCTCGAGGTCGAGCAGGTCGGCGCGCCGGGTCAGATGCAACGCCGAGGGTTCGGGGAGGGTTCGCGCCCGCGCCTCGAGCAGATTGGTGATGTAGTCGCTGGAGAACGCGCCGAGCTCGAAGGCGTCGTCGAGGGCGCGGGCAGTAGTGTCGGTGCCGTAGATCTCGCTCAGCGCGACGATCTTGCGCACGTGATGGAGGGGATTGAGGCGTCGTTGGGCAAGCTCCTGGTAGTACTGGTCGGCTCGGGCGGTAAGTGACACGAAGCGCTGGAGCACGCGCTGGGTGCGGGCCTTGCGGCGTTGTTCGAGCAGGACGCGGGGATGGTCGGGATGCTCGAAGTCGCGGTGTCGCTCGTAGCTTCGCCGGTGTCGTGCGACGAGCCGGTCGCGGTGGTAGATGCAAAGCCGGTCGGGGTAGCTCTTGAGGGTGAGTGTGGCCGAGGCGTACTCGGCGGGGACCGAGTACCGGTTGGTCTCGAAGGTGATGCGGAAGCGGTTCGAGGCGCGCACGGTGTGCACCGAGCCGAGGTCGTAGACGAGCTCGGGCAGGCGCTGGAGCCGGTCGCGCTCTTCGTCGAACATCTCCACCGGACGCTTTCGGGTCTCGCCATGGATGCGCACGTTGGCGACGGTGTCGAGCCAGTGCCGGCACGCGGGGTTGAGGGCGTGGAAGTGGGGGATGTCGAGCCCGGCGAGGAAGTTCTTCTTCACGTACCCCACCCCGGCCTCGACCCGGCCCTTTTCGTGCCCGGCGCCGACGTTGCAAGGCGCGATCTCGAAGCGGTGGTGGCGGGCGAAGTCCGCGTAACGGGGGTGGAACACCGGTGCCTGGCCCACGGAGCGTTGCAGCACCGCGGAGCGAAGGTTGTCGATCATGATCCGCGCCGGGACGCGCGCGTTGAAGAACTCAAACGCGTTCAGATGGCACCCCAGGAAGTGCTCGAGGGTCTGCGAGACGGTGAACTCGACGTACATCATGCGGCTGTAGCAAAGCACCATGACGAAGAAGCTCAGTCGTCTTCGGGTATTGCCCACGCGCACCGAGCCGTAGTGTCCCCAGTCCACCTGGGCGCATTCCCCTGGGGCGAAGTGCAGGGTAAGGAACGCCGGGGCGCGTACCGGACGCACTTGGCGCACGTAGTCCTTCACGATCGTGAGCCCGCCGTCGTAGCCGGCCTCACGCAGTCGTTGGCGGATTTGAACGGCGCTGTAGCGATGGTGCTCGAGCAGGCGCACGATGTAGCCCTTGTAGGGGTCGAGCTTGCTCGGGCGTGCCGCGGTGGCCCGGGCCCGGAACCGCGGTTCGTCGAGCCAGCGGTGCACCGTTCGAGCGTCCAACGACACCGCCCGGGCGATCTGGGCGACGGTGAGCTTGTCGACCCGGTGAAGATGGCCGATGTGTTGCCAGGTTGCGTAGTCGATCATGGCTGCCCTGCGATGTGTCGCAGCACCTCGGCGAAGCTGCGCGGTGCGCGGTCGCGCGCGGACGTGGCGCCGGGGTCCAGCGACAGGACCTGGTACAACGGCGGCTCGAACGCGATGAGGCCGACGCCGATGAGCTCGTCGCGGGCGTGGGCGAGGCGGTCGCGGTCCAGCGGCAAGCGCGCGGTGAGCGACGCGTCGGAGTAGTAGCTCAGGCCCTGCGCGTCGGCCACGGTCACCAGGAACAGGTACAGCGCCCAGGCCTCGGCCGGGCACGGCTCGAGCCGGCGTTCACGCACCAGGCGGTGGTCCACCCAGCTGAACTGCTCGGGGGTCCGGCGCAGACGCTGCGGACACAGCAATCGTTTGTGCACCATCTCGGTCTCCTTGCATGAGGTCGAGGGCCAATTGTTGAAGCCGACGCGAGGCACAAGCGATGTCTTCTTGTAACGCCGCGCCGGTCAAATGGGCGATAAGTCCCGTGAGGACAAGGGCTTGGGCACGGGAGACTTCTTGTAGCGCGGGCGCGACGAAGACGTCTGATTGTTCATGGGTATCAATGCGTTGCGCCGATGAGTGTTCTTGTAACGCATGCCGGCGCTGGGAGCGGTTGCGTGCATAGCCCGGATGCGCCGCGCGCCAGGCGCGGACCCGGTCCACCTGCTCGGGGCCTCGGAAGTACTCCCGGTTCGCCGCCTTGAACAGCCAGCGGCGTTGACTCGCTGCCTTGCTCGCTCGACGACACTCACTCCCCGAGCAGTAGCGCTGATGGCGAACGCTGCGTGGGTCGGGTCGGAATAATTGCCCGCAATTGCGACACTTGCGCCGTCTTCGAGTGCTCATCGGCGGCCTCCTTCCAACCGCCGATGATGGCGCGCCCGTGCACGATCACACCGTCCAACCGGACCCGACGAAGAACACGATCAAGAACCGAAGAAGATGGGCTTCAAAATCCTCTCGAAGAAAACGCCATCGAAGAAAACCGCACTTTCACTCCGGCCGATCTACTGCTCTTTCAGAACGGCGATGGCAGGGACGAATGGCTCCGACTCGGTCCACACTCGACTCCCCCCCGGTACTCGATGGAACCCCGGTTCGGGGAGTGCGGTTCGCAGGGGCGAGCCTGCGGCACGAGGCGATGGCGGGGCCCGGTGTGGCCATACGGCGGAGCAGGCGCGGCCTTGGCCCGGTGCGAAGGGGGGCGTGCGCGGACCCGCGGGCCCTGGAGATACGCTGGCAGCCGCGCTCGGTGTGGAGCCGACGTGGGCTCGTGCGTCAGGTGGCGCCGGCGGGCGCCTTGGCCGCGGGCCTCGGGGGCGGCCCGAGCACCGGCTCGAGCGGCGTGAATCCGGTCGGCTCGGGCCGCTGTTGCATCCCACGTAGTTTCGTAACCGATTTTTCGGTTTGTTTCTGATCGACCGAGGCTCGATTTCTCACATTGCCCCGTCATCGTCGGAGAGCCGGGCGCGGACGTAGGTCGGCACCGCGGTGGTCGCGCTGAACACGGTGGTCGTGGCGCAGAAGGGTTGAGCCCCCACGCCCGTCGTCGACGAACGGGCGCGGTGGGCGTCGGCGTTCGCGGGAGGGGCAGGGGATTCAGAACGCCGCGTCGTCGTTGACGAAGAGCTCGAGCTGCCTGTGATGGTACGAGCGCTCGCTCTCGCGGCGTTCGTCGTAGTAGCGGGTGATCTGAGCGAAGTATTGACCGTCGAAGGCGACGGCGAGGTCGTTGAGCAGTTCGGAGAGCTGGGCGGCGGCCTCGTCGCTGAGTTCGTGGGTCACGAGGAGGTAGGGCAGGTTCACAGCCGCAGCTCCGCGACGGCGTGCTCGAGGTGCACGGCGGAGACGGTGCGGGCGCCTTTCGCCGCGGCGGCGGTGAGGGCGTAGTGGGCGATGCGATTGATGAGCCGGGGCAATCCGCGAGCGCTCTGGAACAGCGCCTCGACGGCGGGAGGCTCGAACAGGGGCAGCTCGCAGCCGGCGAGGCGCAGGCGGTGGGCGAGGTAGTCGTCGAGTTCCGAGCGGTCGATGCCGGCGAGGTGGTGGCGTACGACGAGGCGCTGGGAGAGCGATTCGTGCACGGCCATGGCGAGGCGGCGGCGCAGCTCGGTGAGCCCGACGAGCAGCAGGCACAGGCGGTTCTCGCTGTCCATAGCGAAGTTGGTCAGGAGCCGGAGGTCTTCCAGGACGTCGTTGCGCAGGTGCTGGGCTTCGTCGATGACGAGCACGGGGAGCTGCTTGGCCTCGCACACCAGTCGGGTGATTTCGGCGCGGATGGCGCGGTAGGCGGTGGCGCGCGAGCGTTCGGTGGGCAGGCCGAGTTCCCAGGCGATGGACTTGTACATGTCGAGCACGTTGCCGGTGGTCAGCGAGACGTAGCCGACCCGATGCAGGCCGGGATGCAGGTCGGCGGCGACATGGCGGCATACGGTGGTCTTGCCCGAGCCGACCTCGCCGGTCATCAGGCCGATGCCCTTGAGTTCGATGAGGTGATGGAGCCGAGCCTCGGCCTCGCGGCGGGAGTTCGATTCGAACAGCTCGTCGGTGTGGGCCGGGGTTTCGAAGGGCAACCGGGTCAGGGCGAAGTGACGCAGGTACATCAGTTCTTCTCCTTGAGGTTTCGCATCGTCAGAGGCGAGGTGGGCGGCTCTGACGGTGGGGTGTCGCACTGGAGTTGCCAGGAGGGGCGGTCGCGCTTGACGGCGGTATTGGCGTAGGCGTCGAGGCGGGTGGCGAGTCCTGCACTGTTGCCGTCGTGGACGACCTCGATGGGTCGCGAAGGCGGTGCATCGGGGTCGTAACGCAAGGTGACGGTTTCGCCGACGAGGATGGCATCGACCTCGTAGAGCCGGCCGTGCAGGCTCAACGTGCGGTCTTTCATCACGCGGCGTTTGGCCTCGAAGAGGAAGAGGTCGTCGAGGTCGGTGGTGGGGTCGAGGTAGCGCACGTCGTGCCCGGCGAGCGCCCATTGCTCGAGCGGGGTGCGCCCGTCGAGGCCGCGATGGGGCGATTGGTGGTACTCGCCCTCGACCCAGGCCCACAGGGTGCGGTTCAGTGTGTCGAGGCTGGTGGTGGCCTCAGCGGTGAGATGGCGCAGCCAGGCGGCGCGAAGGGTTCGGAAGAAGCGCTCGATCTTTCCGCGCCCGGCGGGCTGATAGGGCCGGGAATGGATGAGCACGATGCCGAGTTTCGCGCACACGAGCGCAAGTTGCTGGGAGCGGAAGTTCGCCCCGTTGTCGACGTAGAGCCGGGCGGGCAGGCCGCGCCGCGCGATGGCCTGCTTGAACACGGGCAGCAACGCGGTGGTGTTCTCCGCGTAGGCGAAGGCGGCGAAGAGGATGACGCGGGTGGCGTCGTCGATGCAATGCCGATATCGGCATTGCATCGATCATGCCGACACCCGGATTATGCCGCGCCGGTGGCCAGGACCCTTGCAGGTACGGGCCGCCGGGCGCGGAATGTCGGCATAATCAGAGATATCTGACACTCCCGCAGGAATGGAGCAGTCCACGAATGCTGGCCTGACAACAGCGCTGCGATGATGTAGCCGCGTCTCTCAATTCTCGTTGTTTTCAAATGCACGGTGGTCGGAGATCGTTCCTTTCCCCTCATTGAAAGGAACGACAAATGACTCTGAGAGCTCATCACGATCCGGTTCCGGTGGATGGAGCCGATTGGCTGGTGCCCCATCGCGACACGTTTCTGGCTGAACTTCGTGGAGATGGCTTTGCGCCGGGCACGATTCGGCACTACAGATACGTGATCGACATGGTCTGTTCGGCAATCGACTCGCGCGACCTCGGCCCAATGACGGTCAACGAGCCTGTGCTGGCCGATATTCGAACCACGGCAACACGCGATATGACGGCAAAGCGACGACGGACTTGGAATGTTCGCTTTGGCCGGTTCATTGAGTATCTCGTCAACGCCGGAGTCCTCGCTCCTCCTCCGCCCGCGGAGCCTGTGGCACCGGACGCCATGAGTCACTTGCGCGCAGAGTATGAATCCTGGCTGCGTCACCAACGTGGATCGAGCGAGGTGACGATTGGTCGTCACCTGTGCTTCCTCAAGCGCTTCATGACCTTCCGCTTCGGCGAAGTGGTGGACAACCTTGATGACATTACGTCGGACGACATCATTGCGTTTCTATCGCAACCGACGGCTGGGACGCGCCTTCGCCTGAACGACACGTGGCCTTGGCAACTGCGCAGCCTGTTCAAGTTCCTGTTCTGGAGCGGCAAGACGCGGCGTAACTTGGCAATCAGCGTTCCTGGTGTCGCTGGCTACCGTTCAACCGGCCTGCATCGCCATCTGAAGTCGGACGAGGTCGGGCAATTGCTCGAAGCCGTTCGAATCGACGATGCGCTCGGCCGGCGCAACCACGCGATGCTGCTGCTCATGGCGCGTCTCGGCCTTCGCGCGCAGGAAGTGATCGCTATCCGGCTCGAGGACATTTGCTGGCGTGCGGGGGAGTTGGTGGTTCGCGGAAAGGGCAAGCTGCATGACCGCATGCCGCTTCCCGTCGATGTAGGCGAGGCTATTGTCGCGTACGTACGTGGTGGCCGGGCCGGCACGTCGCGATATCTGTTTGTCTGCGGGCAAGCGCCGCACCGACGGTTCAAGAAGGCAAATGTAGTCAACCGTGTTCTTCATAGGGCGTTCGAGAGGACCGGTTTGAAGCCGCCCCGCAGGAATGTCGGTTCTTATGTGTTCCGACACAGTCTTGCGGTCGAGCTGCTTCGCAAAGGGGCATCGCTCGACGAGATCGGAGACCTTCTGCGGCATCGCTCGCGCATGACGACAACGATTTACGCCAGATACGACATTGACGCGTTGCGCTCCGTCGCGCGGCCGTGGCCGCAACACGGAGGGGTCCAATGATGTCGCTGGCGAATCGTCTCGAACACTATCTCGCCGTCCGACGCCGTTTCGGTTCGGACCTGTCCACAGGCAAACGTGAATTGCGTCAATTTGCAGCGTTCGCCGATACCGAGGACGCGGCGTGGATCACTGTCGATCTGTTCCTGCGATGGAAGGAGCGGTTTGGATCGGCAGGCAACGCCACTTGGTCCCTTCGGTTGGGCTTGGTACGCGGCTTCGCGAAGTGGCTTCACGGCATTGACCCGCGTACCGAAATCCCGCCTGCAGGGCTGATTCCAGCGAAGATGCGGCGGCCGCGGCCTTATGTCTACACCGACAACGAAATCGTTTCGATCGTAACGCAAGCAGCGCGGCTTTCCTCGACCCATGGCCTGCGTGGGTTGAACTTCTCGACATTGTTCGGGGTGCTGGCCGTCACGGGACTTCGCGTCAGCGAAGCGGTCGGACTTGATGACCGAGATGTCGATCTTGACAACGCAGTTTTGGAGGTGAGAAACGCCAAGAATCGCAACAGCCGCATCATTCCGATCACGGCATGCACCGCACAGCGGCTCGGCGCCTTGCGTGCCGCGCGCAGCCGGGTCCTCGGCATCGGCGCCATCCCCTTCTTCGTCAACGAAAGCGGCCGGCGGCTGACCACAGTCAATTGTCGGTACAACTTCGCGCAGGTCTGCCATCAGATCGGTCTTCGTGAACGGCAGGCATCGGGCGGTCTTGGCTACGGTCCCCGCCTTCATGATCTGAGACACACGATGGCCGTGAAGACGATCCTGAATTGGTATCGAACAGGTCGCGACCCTGATCGCGAAATGCACAAGCTCAGCACCTATCTCGGGCATGTGCGTCCAGAGAACACCTATTGGTACATGGAAGCCGTGCCGGAACTCCTGCAGCTCGCCTGCGAACGCGCCGAACGGAACCTCACCACAGGAGAAGGGAGATGAAACCGAATCTGCTCTCCATTCACCTTCAGCGGTTCTTCACCGAACGCCTTGTCGGCCAACTCCAGGCCAGCTCCCATACGGTGGCAAGCTATCGCGATACGTTCCGGCTGCTGCTGAGGTACGCCGCCGGTCGACTCGCACGGGCACCGACGAATCTGCAAGTCGCCGACATCGATGCAGAGCTGGTCGGGCAATTCCTGAGCTTTGTCGAAACCGCACGCGCAAACAGCGCCCGTAGCCGCAACACACGGCTGTCAGCAATCCGCTCGTTCTTCAAATATGTTGCCATCCATGAACCGCAACTCCTGCACCATTGCCAGAAGATTCTCGCGATGCCATCCAAGCGCTATGAGAAGCGGACGATTGATTTTCTCAACCGCGACGAAATCGAAGCACTTGTCGCAGCGCCCGATCCGCAGACTTGGTTCGGACGGCGTGACCGGACCTTGCTCCTGGTTGCCGTGCAGACCGGTCTCCGGGTGTCGGAGCTAATCAATCTCACCTGTGGTGATGTCGTCCTCGGTCCGGGCGCCCATGTCCGGTGCTCGGGCAAGGGACGCAAGGAACGGTCAACTCCTCTCAGAAAGGATAGCGTACACGCGCTCCGCACCTGGCTCGCGGGGCGGGCCGGAGAGGACGACGATCCGCTGTTCGTGAGCAATCGTGGCGAACGCCTCAGTCGTGACGCTGTCGAGCGAATCGTTCGCAAATACGTCAACGTGGCATCGGACAACTGTCGGACGCTGAAGACCAAGCGCGTGAGTCCGCATGTATTGAGGCACAGCGCGGCGATGGGGCTCCTGCACACGGGCGTGGACTGTATGGTCATCGCGCTGTGGCTGGGGCATGAGTCTGTCGAAACGACTCAGATGTATATCCATGCGGATCTTCGGTTGAAGGAGCAGGCAATGGAGAAAACAAAACCGATCGGGTCGCCGGCAGGTCGATATCAGCCAAACGACAAGTTGATGGCATTCCTGGACGCGCTCTGATTATGCCGACATTCCGCGCCCGGCGGCCCGTGCCTGCAAGGGTCCTGGCCGCCGGCGCGGCATAATCCGGGTGTCGGCATGATCGATGAACGCGATGAGGAAAGACTTTCTGCGCCGGCGCCCGTCGCTGACTTTGGGGCCGTGCATCACATCGCTCATCCAAAGCTCCCCGGCGTCACGGAAGGCGAACCGTCGCCGGTCGGTAGCGACGGGCTCACCGGGGCGCTTGTCGAGCAGGCCCTCGCGCGAGAGCAGCCGGTGCACGGTCGAGGGGGCAAGCGGGTGGTCGACGCCGCGTTCGCGGGCGATGGCGATGAGGGCTTTGACCGAGCGCGCGGGCTGCTCGGTCTTGAGCGAGACGAGCAGCTCGGCGACCTCGGGGGGCAGGCGCCGGGGCTGGCCGCGGTCGGCACGGGTCTTCGGATACAGCGCCTCGAACCCGCCGGTGCGATACAAGCTCAGCCAATCGCGCATCGTCTCGACGGCGACGCGGGTGCGCCGGGTGCCGGGGATGGTGTAGGTGCGCTGGGCCTTCTCGTGCAGGGTGCGCCGGATGTCTCGGCTGCCCGGGGGCAGGCGCAGCACGTCGGCGATGAGGCCGTAGCGGAACAGCGCCACGGCTTTGTGCAGCTCCTCATCGCAGTGGTTCATGGGCGAGGTCCTCGTCGGTGGGGCGCATCGGCCCGGGACGGGGGACGCTACGCAAGCGCCGGTGGCGGGTCAGGCCCCATCTTGTGTTGGGGCGCCCGAAGGCGATTCGTCGTGTTCAGACGGTGAGGTTGGAACCCCAACGGTGCGGGCAGCACGCGGAGCTGCGCGTCGGTGAGGGTGCGCAACGCCCGCAACGCGGTGTCAGTCTGGAGCCGCGTACGCACCGCGCCCACCTCGGCGATGCACCGCACGAGATACTCGGGCACCAGCCCGATGACGATGCTCAGGACGTGATGGACCAGACGCACCCGGCGCCCGACCCAGCGCATCGCCCCCGGGAGCTCGACCGCATCGCGGCGCAGCTCATTGGCCGCGGCGGCCAGGCTCGGGGCCTGCTCGGCGTGGGCCACCACCGCTTCGACCTCGTCCAACTCGCCAGGAAACCGTGCGGCCAGACACTCCGGCAGCAGGCTGAAGGTGGTGTGGCTCTCAGGGCAGTACCAGCGAGCAATCTTCGTCCCGCGCGGGCTCTTGCGCGCGTAGGTGCCGTGGCGTGCCAGCGAACATCCGCCGTGCGGGTGGTTCGGGCAGCGCTTGAGCCTTGCATCGCGCCACGCCTCGGCCCTAACGTATCCCTCGCCGGTAAGCCCCGTCTCGTAGCGAAGCTGCACCGGCCGTGGCCCGGCGGGGTTCATCCCCCCGCGCGGGCCAACTCCTCTCTCGTCGCAAAGGGTGTCGAGACTACGGCGGCGACCATCGCCGCGCCAAGCGCTGACGATGTGGACGCGTCCTGCGGACCGAGCGCCGTCCTACGGAACGCGTGGACAAGGCCTGGACAAGCGCTGCGCACTTGCCCACCCCTTGCCCACACTCGGCGCTTTCGCGCCCACATCCTCACCGCTTCTGCAACAACAATTCATGAGAACGGCGACGGCAACGGCTCCGGCCGGTCCCCCGATTGCTCCGTCATCCCAGGCAATCCGTCTACGGAACAGAGCGGGCAATTCCTGGGGGGATCTCACGAGGGAAAGCGAGAAACAACAGCCGCCACCGCTCGTATGCGGTGACCTTGCGGCGCGGGAGGTGGCGGTACATGCCGTGCGGGTAGACGGTCTCGGAGAGCCATTCGAGCTCGGCATCGAGCTGCTCGGGCGCGAGCTCGATCCACCAGGAGCGCTCGATGGCGTCGCGCGTGTGCGGCATCCAGCGGTATCCGCGGGCGCGGAGCAGGTCCTTCGCCGCGAACGGAGCGCCGACCGCGAAGAGGCGCTCGGTCGGGGCGAGGGCCTTTCGGCGCATGGCGGCGAGGACGGTCTCGCCGGACACCGGGAGGACTTGCGCGAGGAGCCAGACCCCGGCCTCACAGTCGGCGAGGGCGCGGTGGCGGTCCCGGGCGAAGACGCCGTGGGCGCAGAGCAGGCAGTGCAGGGCCTGGCTCGCGAAGCCTTCTGCCGTCCACGGGACTTCCGCGCGGCTACAGGCCCAGGGCCGTCGGCGAGCGGCAGGCAGGACCTGCTCGACGAATGGCCTGTCGAAAGCGGCGTTGTGCGCGAGTATGAGGCCCGAGCCCTCGATGAGCGCGCTCGCCGCGTCGACGTCAATCCGCTCCCCGCGCAAGTCGTCGTCGGTGAGGCCCGTGAGGTGCGTGATTTCGGGCGGGAGGGGTCGTCCGGGATCGTGGCGATGGACTTGGGCTTCGGCATGAAGGACCTCGGCGACGCGGCCGTCGAGGGTGTAGGTGAAGGGCATCGCCGCGAGCTCGATGACGTCGTCCTGCTCGTAGCTGAGGCCCGTCGTCTCGACATCCACGAAGACGGCACGCCGGAGCTCGGCGTTGCCGGGATCGAAGAGCCGTTCGGGGAGGACGAGGGGGTGCAGGGTGCGGGTGTCGGTGGGGGGTACGGGGTCAGGCATGACATGGCTCCCTGGTGTGTGAAGGGCTGGTCCCGGGCTGTAGGGCCGGTCGGGTGCGGCGGTCGGACGAGGAGCGCGGTGCGAGGCCGCTCTCGAGGATGGGCGCCCGGAGACGGGCGCGCGCCGCGTCAGCGGGGCCAGATCTCGCCCTGGTCGATCGCGGGCGCGCGGCCATGGCGGAAGCGCGCGGGGATGCAGTGGATGAGCTCGAGGAAGGGCACGGCCGTTCCCTGACCGGGGCCCCCGATGGCTCTCGCCATCGACTTGGGGAGGGGGAAGCGGGGGTCGAGGAGCCAAACGGTGCAGGACTCGTCGGGTCCGCGGATTCCGCGCCCGATGCCCTGGGCGAGCCGTCGCCGCGCGGCGGCGTAGCGGTCGCTCGCGACGAGGCGCCCGGCGGCGGAAGGTGCAAGGCCGAGGCCGGTGAGGAAGCTGCGCCTTGCGTCGTCGCGCACGTCGTGCGGTTGGAAGGGGATCCGGGGGATGACGACGTGGTCGACGAGTCCTGTCAGGCTGAGCCCGGTCCAGGCGGCTGGAGTGAGGAGCACGGCGCCGGGGTCGGCCCGGAAGGCATCAAGAGAGCTCCCGAGGCGTGTGCCCCGCACATGGACGAGCGGGTCGGGCACCCGCGCCGCGAGCTCTCGGGCCAGGTCGTAGCTCGTGCAAAGGACGAGCACCCGACCGCTGTGGCGCGCCTCGCCGATCGCCCGGGCGACGTAGTCGAGGTGCTCGCGATGCGAGACGGGGGGGTCGCGGCCGGGCTCGAAGGGCCCCGGGACGGAGCGGTCGGCAAACCGGAAGCGCATCCGGCCGTAGCGCCGGGGCTCGAGGTCGGCCCAGCCCGCGAAGTTGATTCGCGCGGGCGTGCGCATGCCTGGGGCGATGCCGAGGGCTCGAAGGAGATCGTTCGGGCTCGGTCTCGCGGCGGGTGCGGCGAGGGTCGCGCTCACGAAGAAGGCGGCCTGTGTCCTGTGGACGAGGCGGCGGAGCAGGCGCACGGGCTCGCGGTGAACAACGGCAAGTGCGGGAGTCACACCGGCCACGACGGCGGCGATTGCGCGTCCGCTCCCCGCGCATGCCTCGAAGTAAGCGAGGCGTGCGCGCAGGAGCCCCGCCTCCTCGGCGGCATCGTCGTCCGGGGGGACGGCCCGTTCGAGTGCATCGCGGATCCTCGCGACGAGCGCAAGTAGGTCGTCCCGGCGGGGGCAGTGTGCGAGGAGCCGGTGGGTTCGGCGCCGGGTCTGCTCTTCGCAAAGGCGTGCGAGCGCGGCAAGAGACTCGCCCGCATCGGCGCCGAGCGCCTCGGCGAGGGACGCGACGAAGGAGAGGTCGATGCGGTCGTCGGCGACGCTCCGTGCGACCTCCGGGAGGGCGTCGGCCTCGTCGAAGAGGATGGCCTCGCCCGGGGGGCCGAGCACGCGCCCGTGGAGCCGGCAGTCGGTGAGCACCAGGGCGTGGTTGGTGAGGGCGAGGTCCGCCTGGCCGGCCGCGTGCCTGCATGCCGCGAACGCGGCGGCGGCCTGTGGTCGGCTTCGCAGCGTTACGCACAGCGCATCCGACGTGAACCCCGGGGGCACGAACACGCCGTGGCCCTCGGCCTCGGCGAAGGTGGCGAAGGCGTGGAGCGCGTCGAGGGCGGACCCGTCCGGGCCATCGCCGAGGCGCTCGCGCGCGCGGTCCACGCGGTCGTGGTCGATGAACTGGCGCCGCCCGGCCCGCGTCGCGACGGAGACGGGGAGATAGCCGAGGGCCTCGAGCGCCCGGCTCACCCGGGGGGCGTCCTCGTCGAGGATCTGGCGCGCGAGGTGGTTGGTGCAGGTTGAGAACGTCGCGTGGTGTGCGCGCACGCCCTGGCGTCTCTGAAGCGCCGCGAGCGCCATCACCGGGGCGAGGAGCGCGACCGTCTTGCCGGTACCGGTCGCGGCCTGGGTCAGGGTGACGAGGGCTTCGTCCCGGGGCGGTGCGTCGAGCGCCTCGGCGACGATGCACGCGAGGCTTCGCTGCTCGTCGCAAAGCGCAGGCAGCGGTCCGTCCCGGGCGAGCATGCGCTCGACGAGATCATGGACCGCGCGCACCGCCGCCATCGCTCAGGCCTCGCGACGGCCGATGAGGACCTTCAGCTCGAGGTCGGTCGCGGGCAGGAGGAGATCATGGAGCTCGTGCACGTCGATGCTCCATTGGTTGGCGAGGCGAAGGAGTCTTCGGTCGATGGGGACGACGTCCGCGGTGAGGGCCCGCGCCCGGCAGAGCTGGCGGAACTCGAGAATCGCCCGGCGCCCGGGGCGCACCTCGCCGAGACGCGCGCAAAGGCGCCGGAGCCGAACCGTGTCCAGATGCTCGGTACGGTCGGGGAAGCAGATGGCGAGCCGCCGAGGCGCGCTGAACGCGAGCGTGGCCGGCGAGAAGCGGCTCGGTCCCGCGACCGCGATGACCAGGGGCTCGTCGGTAGGCTGGGCGGCGAGGCGCGCGATGAGCGACGCGAGATCGTCCTCGTGCAGCCATCGCTGCTCGACGAACGCGCTCGCCCAATGCACGTTGGCGATGGTGAAGGGGGCGCGGCCGGGCCGCGCCACGACGACCGAGCCCGGGGCGGGACGGCGCTTCGCGGGACACTCTCGCGCGGGCTTCCTCGCGCGCCACGCGTCGCGGAACGTACTCAGCGTCTCGCGCTCCCCCGGGGTCGCATCGGCGAACGCGCCCCAGATGAGCTCGTCGACGATCCGGTACCGGGCGAGGTCCCGGAGCATCCTGCGGCGGTTCGAGGGCTCGGCCCGTCGGGCCTGCTCGATGGTCTTGCAGGCGTACTCCCGCATGGGCATGGCGCACGGATAGGCTCGGTTGAACACCGCGGCGGCGCCCGTCCAGGCGTCTTCGTGCGGACCGGCGGCGAGATGCCGCGCCGCATGCGCGAAGAAGAACGCAACGGGGTCGCAACTCATTGGCCGGGCACCACGGCGGGCACCGGCGGATTGGCGGCGTCGTAGTAGGGCTGGCGCACCCGGACGAACGCCATTACCTCGGCGTGTGGATCGCCGCCGAGGCGCCGGAAGAGTTCCAGGGGCAGGGGGCGGCGTGGCTCGATGCGCGCGCTCGCGAAATCCGGATCGCCCGGCCCGGTGACGAGACCCCACGTCTCGGGGTCCGCGTCCACGGGCTCGATCGCAAGCGAGCCCGACTCGATCATGCCCCACCCGCAGTGGCGGCGCTTCCCGATCCCCAGGACCTGGGAGAGGAGCGCGTGGACGTCCTCGATGCGCCCGGCGCCGAGCCAGGCGCCGCCCTCGCACACCCGCGCCTCGTATCCGTTGAGGATGTTCTTCGCCGAGCCGCGCCTTCGAGCGGTCGAGATCGTGGCCGCGGCGGCGGCGCGGAACGCCCGGTGGGGGTTCTGGACGGCGGGCACCGGACGTGAGACGCCGGTATCGCCGAGGAGGATGGCCGAGGTTGCGCTCGGGCGCGCGGCGCCGGCGATGAGGCGCCGATTGCGATCGGCCAACGAGGCGAGTTCGGCCCCGCGTTGACAACCGAATTCGATTCCATCAAGGTCCTGACAGGAAGACGAGGAAACTGCATGCTCGTACCTCGCGAGCCGAAGCTTCCCGGCCCGAAGGCCATCGAACGCTCGATGGCGATTGGATGCATCGCGGTCGCCGCGGCCCTGCTCTGCGCAGCAGGCATGGCGACGCCCGCAATGGCCGGCTCCTTCCACTTCGTTCCACTGTTTCCCCCCGCGTCGAACCCGAGCTGGGAGGGATTCGCCCGGATCATCAACCACTCCGACTCCTCCGGCACGGTACGCATCACCGGCTTCGATGACGAGGGCACGGAACACGGGCCGATCGTGCTGTCGCTGGAGGCGCGAGAGACTGCTCACTTCAACTCCGAGACGTTGGAGGAAGGAGACTCTGCCAAGGGACTGGCGGAAGGGCTGGGTGACGGGGTGGGAGACTGGCGTCTCCACCTGGAGACCGACCTCGACATCGAGACCTTGTCGTACGTTCGCACCCGAGACGGATTCGTGACCGCGATGCACGAGGTGGTGCCGGCGGAGGGCATGCGCCACCACGTGCGTTTCTTCAACCCGGGGAGCAACCGGGGTCAGGTCAGTCGGCTGCGTCTCATCAACGCCTCCGCCGGGAGCGTCGAGGTGACCATCACGGGACGCGACGACGACGGCAATCCCGCGCCGGGAGGCGCGGTGCGCCTTGTCCTCGGAGAGGGGGAGGCGCGCACGCTCACCGCCCAGGAGCTCGAGGCGAATGAAGGCCGGATTGATGGAAGTCTCGGAGACGGGGCGGGAAAGTGGCAGCTCTTCGTCACTTCCGACGGGCCGATCCATGTCATGAGCGTGTTGCGGAGCCCTACCGGGCACCTGAGCAACCTGTCCACCCGCGGGACTCGAGAGATGGACGAACCGCTGGAGGTCGACCCGGACCTCGTCGAATTCCTGGCTGGACCGGTCGAAGAGCGCAAGTCGGTTGGACTCTTCGCGGCGATTGTAGACGAGGACGGTGTCCGGGAAATCGGGGTCGAGGGCCTGCGCAAGGTGGACTCGCCTCTGGGAATCACGGTCAACGACCTTGTTCGAATCAACTCCAACACCAAGGCCATGACGTCGACGATGCTGGCAACCCTGGTCGAGGACGGTACGTTCTCTCGCGGTTGGCAGACCACGATCGTCGACGTCTTTCCCGAGCTGCGGGCCGAAGTGCACGAGGCTTATCACGCCGTCACGCTCCGTCAGCTCGTCACCATGGCGGGCGGCATAAAGCGCGACGCTTCCGACTGGTGGGACTCTTGGGGGAGAGACATCGTCGAGACCCGATACGAGATTCTGAGGGAGAATCTGAGCGAAGAACCGATCGGTCCCCGCGGCGAATTCTTCTACTCAAATCTTGGCTACATGGTCGCCGGGGCGATGGCGGAGAGGGTCACCGGGAAGAGCTGGGAGACCTTGATGGAAGAGCGCATCTTCGCTCCCCTCGGGATTGCCGGCGCACGATTCGGACCCGTTGGTACGTTCCACAACGTCGACCAGCCGTGGGGGCATTGGCTGAGGGATGGCGCGTATTGGATCCCTCGGCGGTACGGTGACGGACCGGCATGGGGACCGGCGGCAACCGTCAACGTCTCCATCGGGGAATGGGCGAAGTTCATGCGGCTCTGGTTCCCCGAGGTCGAGCCGGTGATTCTCGATCGCGAGACGCTGGACGAACTGGTCACTCCGGATTCCGGAACGTACGCGGCGGGGTGGGGCGTGTTTGACCGAAGCTGGGCGGGGGGCGTCGTGCTCAACCACACAGGTGCGAGTTGTTGTTGGAGAACGACGCTATTTATCGCCCCCAACCGGGGAGTCGCGTATGTCGCCGCCGCCAATTCAAGAGACCGGGACGATGACATCAAAGATGTACTCGATTCCATCATCGTGAGCCTCATCAGGCACGAATTGAGCCTCATCAGGCACGAATTGTCCCGGGCTGCGGGTCTTGAACTCGTAACGAGGAATGATGTCCTCGCTCCCGACTGGGACGGGCTGACGCAGTTCGACCCGGTCGAACAGGAGCTCCGGCGCCGGACCGATCGGTGAAGCCGCCCCCGCCCGGGATGATCCACTCGGGGCCTTCTGCGGTGTGACTCGATCGGTCTCGAGGCGCAAGCCGGGTGGTCGCGTCGGCAACCGGGCCGGTTCTCGGCCGCGTTCGACGGACCACGGAGCCCGTGCCTTCGCGACGAAGATCGGCGAAGAATGCGCGCTCTTGCCCGGAAGAATCACCGATTTCTTGGCTAGCCTGAATTTCCACGCAGGAGAATTTAGCTAACAATTCCGCGGCATCGTTGGAATATCAGACTCGCATCCGAAGGGACATCCCGTTCCACCAAGGCACCGTCACCGGCTCGTCGAGTAGACCGGAGGCGGCGATGATCGGCAAGTGGGCGCGGCGGTGGAATCGCACTTCGACTTCGCGTTCGGTGATCGTCACATCGGCGGGCATGTCGATGAGGTCGCGGAAGATTTGCCGTGCCTGACACTCGGCGTATCCGCGCATGCGTTGCCCGTTGGCCACGATCCTGGCCATCGCGGTGGCCGCGAAGCTCGCTGGGTAGCGAAGGCCGACTCGATGACGTTGGTCGTTCGAAGGTGCGTCCAGTGGGCAGCGGGGAAGTCGTAGAACGCGAGCAGTTCGTCGCGGTCGCGAGCCAGGCAGGCGGTGGCCTTGGGGTACTTGTCGTCGTAGCGCTCGAGCCAGTCGTCGAAGGCACGCTCGGCCTTCGCCTTCGTTTCGGCCATCCAGATCTCGTGCAGTCCCTGCTTGGCCTTCGCCTGGCCAGACTTGGGGAGGCAGTTCAGGACGTTCCCGGTCTTGTGCATCCAGCAGCGCTGCGTTCGGGTCGTTGGATACACCTCCGACAGCGCCGCCCAGAACCCCAGTGCCCCGTCGCCCACGGCGAGCTTCGCCGGGCGCGTGAAGCCGCGCTGTTTCATCCCCAGCAGCACCTCGCGCCAGCTCTGGGTGGACTCGCGCACCCCGTCCTCGATGGCCAGGAAGTGTTTCTCGCCGCGGGCGTTCACGCCAATGACCACCAGCACGCACAGCCGCTCGCGCTCGCTGCGAAGGCCGCTGTAGATGCCGTCCGCCCACAAGTACACCCACTCGTCGTCGAGCCGCCGCCGGCACCACTGGCGGTACTCCTCGTCCCAGCTGCGCTTGAGCCGACTGACGACGTTCGCCGACAACCCACGGGCGGCCTCCTCGCCCACCAGCGCGCCGACCGCCTGACGCATCTGCCCGGTGGACACCCCGTGCAGGTACAGCCACGGAATCGCCGCATCGAGGCTCGCGCAGCGCCGAACGTACGGCGGCACCACCGACGAGCGGAACGGCTCTGGCGAACCTGCGAACCCGAGCGGCTGCGTGCCTTGGGCACCCGCACGTCCACCTCCCCGAGCCCGGTGAGAATCTTGCGCTCGGGAAGGTGCCCGTTGCGAACCACCCGCTGCCGTCCGTCGGGCAGCTTCTCCTGAACGAACCCCGACAGGTACTCCTCGAACTCCGCCGTGACCGCGGCCTCGATCAACCGCCGCGCGCCGGTCCGCAGAAGCTCCGTCAAAGGGTCCGAAACCCGTGCTGGCGCCGCCAGCGAAACCACAGTATCGTTGCTCATGTGCGGTGTGCTCCTCTTGCCGAAACCGTGACTTTCACAACTCGATTTCAGCAAGCAGAGACACGCCGCACAACTCAACTCATCCGTACACCACTTTCGACCATAGCTCACTGCAAGCCCGATAACGCCCTATCCGACGCAGCCTGACTCCGCAAGGGCGGACTCGCCGTACGCTTACGGTTAAACAGATATCCTACGGGCACGCCTTGCGCATCTGAGCTCGTGTGCGGATTCTTGGATCGGACCCAAGCCAATCCCACTCGCATTTGATCCGACTCGGACGTGGTGCCGAAATTATGGAAATTTCTTTCTTACCGTCTCTGCCCTTTGTTCCACGCGATCCGTCTGCTCCGTTTGGACCTGCTCGTCCCGGGTCCATGTCGAACACGTCTATCTCTATGGGACCAAGGTAAACTCGGCACGTCCAGTCGCGTCCGCCTCGACCTCCACGGCCTCGGTCCCCTCCATGTCCTCCAGATCCGCCTCCAGTGTAAGCGCGAACGAGTCTAGTCAGCGTTTGACTCGGCTGTGGTCCCGTTCCATACGGTGTCACCTTCCAAAGCTTAACTCGAAGGTTGCCCCCGTTTCCCCCAGCTCCGCCGTTTCCTCCCTTTCCGCCGGCACCACCACGCCCTGCCGACTCGTAACCTTCAAGTAAACAACCTGCGGATCCACCGCGACCTCCGTCGCCGCCGTCTCCTCCTCGGCCACCGTCCCCCCCGTAGGTTCGAATTCTGATGCGCTCAAGTTGGGTCTCGAAATTTGGAAGTCCGAGCGTCGGACCGATGGCGTTCGATACGATGCCGAGAGACAACGATATCGGGTACCCCGCCGAACCATGACCTCCGTTACCGCCGTGTCCTCCTCTGCCACCGCTACCTCCGCTGCCTTTCTTCGAAGGTCGATCGCGTCCGTCTCTTCCGTCTCCTCCGTCCCCAGCGTCTCCCCCGCCGGCCCGGATGTCCAACCGTCCTCCAAGAATTACTCGCGAGGCAATGATCTCAAGCGATTTGCCAGCTGGAACCCGCACAGTCAACCTTGACCCGTTTGGCACAACAAGCCAGTCGAATTCTTTCCTGCCGCTCCACTTTTCGGTCCATTCCTCTGCCGGGACGCAAAAGCTATCAGCAGTTGGGCAACCGCCTCGATTAATGGATCGTCGAATGATGGACTCGATGTTTTCTTGTCGCCTTTTAGCCCTTTCACTTGCCTCGCGCTCCGCCCTAGCTCTTAGCTCCCCCTCACTGAGCGCGCGTTCGCCAATCCTAGGACACGAGTGACGTGGAGGTCTGCCCGGCCCTTGAATCGTCCGACGATTCAACGTCAAAAAGAACGCTCGTTTTCGGACATTTACCTCGGTAATCTCGTTCACCACGTCTATGACGCTGCTCAGAGTTTCCTCATCTACTCGATAAAGGTCCATGCTTGGTGAGGCGTACCATGCCCCCGTGAATACAGCCTGTTCTGCTGATGCTCGCAGTGCGTCCTTGAGGAGTGTTATTGCCTGAGCTTCTGACTCTCCACTGGCCCAAGCAGCCTTCCCACTCGTTCCAGTTCCACCACCGAAAAGGCCGGAAATATCGACCCACGATTGGTGCATTGCTCGGTAATCGTGTTCATCCGTATTCGCCATTAGCCGCCTAATTTCCGTTAGCACTCGCATTTGATCCGTCTCGTTACGAATCTGGCCCGAGTAATTTGTAATGTGCGCCGTGAAACTGTTTCGGTCCCAACCTACATCCTTGAGCGTACGATCGCCCTTTGCCTGTTCTTCAATCAATCGCGTAACCGTGTCCGAAATTATTGAACCAAGGAACCCAGTATCGGGTTTCCCTTGCTCGTAGACGGCGCGTGTATGTAGCGATGTGGACACCTCGTTTACCAAATCTGCCATTTGTTTACGTGATATGAACGTCGTACGCAGCGCGCCCTCGGCCTCTCCAGTCAGGTCAAGCATGTCACGCAGTTGCCGTTGAATTGCTCCTTTGATCTCTACCGAACCCGTCTTCGTGTCGAACGTGTAAAACGAATAATTTAGACGGAGTGCTGCATGACCTTCTTGAAAATCGGAAAGAAATTCTTCCGTCTTTTTCGAAGATTCCCCTGAAAGTACAAAAGGAACCTCACCGGTTTCGGCGAACCGGTACTCCTCACCATCGGTTATGTTAGCTCGAAGTCCATAGCGGGAGTCGGATCGAATTTCAGCCCAAACGACACTGATAGGTTGTACTTGGCTTCGTCCCATCTGGAACGATTGGTTGTCGCCGTCTCCAAGGATCTCCGCTACCGGACCTCCGTTTGGCCCTTGTGTCATCAAGTAGTTGCAAATGGCATGAAACGTTTCCATCCGGTGTGGATCCCATGCAATTCGCCCCGCTAGCGAGACTCCGTCCGCGAGAACAGAGAAGAACTCTCCCGCGTCGTTGGGTACGAGCACCACTGGGGGTTCGTAGACAATTCTCTGGTTAGCCAGCTCTTGCGTTCCTCCGTGTTCGTAGACTTGGAATAATCGCACACATCGGTGGCGAAACACCTCCTGATACTCGCAATTCAACCATTCGGTTCCGAGCACGGGTGCGCCGCGCGTCGGCCCGCGCGTTGGGCTTTCGGTCTCGCCCAAAGCTGCACCCCCCATCAAGACGATTCCGACCGCCATTCCGTTCAGAATGGTCGCCGTTACCTTTCGTTGCGTCCGACGCTCTATCCACCTGGACATGTGCACTCTCCACTTTCTCTTGGTATGCCCTTGGGCAGGACACTTCCTTCAATCTTCAACGCCGTTGGGGGCGCTTCGAACTTTGGGGGTATTGCCGTACTCAGTTTATCCAGCAAATCCTGTAGTTTTCCAAGGTGAGTTATAGCACTGTTCAGGCGTGCTAGAGGATCTTGTTCAATATCTTCTCCAAGGAACGACTCGATCTCCTTCAGTGTTTCCTGCCCCTGCTTGCGCAGGGCTTCTATCCGCTTTGCGCGCTCGTTCTTTACGGCTCTTGCTTCAGCTCGGAGTTCCTTTGCTTCCTGTGTCACGCGGGCGTCCTGTTCGAGCTCGTCCTTGCGTTCATTTTCAAGCCGTTTCTCTTCTTTTCCTTCGTATCCCGTGACCTTGGCTGTCAGCTCTTCGTAGCCCTTCCGAAGGCTCTCGTATTGTTTCGCGCGTTCTTCACAGTTCGGTTTCGTGAGCCATACCGCCACCGGAGCCGGAACATACGTTCCAGTGTTCGCTCGGTATTTGTCCTGTAACTTCTTGTACTCCCACTGAAGTTGCCCGTGCGCCTCCTCAAGCTCCGGGCAAGTCTCTGCTGCCTCGACACCCCCGCTCGTCGCCATAGTCAACAGTAACGCAGTTACCGCAAACTGCCGGTGTCGGTGATACATCGTCTCCACGCTCCGCAAATCTACTAGAGCTATCTTAGCCCAACTTTACCCTTGGGAGCCGTGATTGGCCGGGATTTGCCCCGGATTGGGCGGTTTTTGGAGCGTAAGTGATTGATTGATGGTGGAGGGGCTGATGTAGTGCCATAAAATATTCTATATGTATTGCATCGGAGCGTCCCCCGCGCTACCGTACCGCGATGTTCATCCGCCGCACCCAAACCCGTAGCACCGACACCGGCGAGGCGTACTTCACCCGAGCAGTTCAGCTGGGTGGACCACCGCCTGGTGCGTGAACGCCGGCTCGAGCCGTGCCCGGCCGAGGCCTGGGCGCTGTACCTGTTCCTGGTGACCGTGGCCGACGCGCAGGGCCTGAGCTACTACTCCGACGCGTCGCTCACCGCGCGCTTGCCGCTGGACCGCGACCGCCTCGCCCACGCCCGCGACGAGCTCATCGGCGTCGGCCTCATCGCGTTCGAGCCGCCGCTGTACCAGGTCCTGTCGCTGGACCCCGGCGCCACGTCCGCGCGCGACCGCGCACCGCGCAGCTTCGCCGAGGTGCTGCGACACATCGCAGGGCAGCCATGATCGACTACGCAACCTGGCAACACATCGGCCATCTTCACCGGGTCGACAAGCTCACCGTCGCCCAGATCGCCCGGGCGGTGTCGTTGGACGCTCGAACGGTGCACCGCTGGCTCGACGAACCGCGGTTCCGGGCCCGGGCCACCGCGGCACGCCCGAGCAAGCTCGACCCCTACAAGGGCTACATCGTGCGCCTGCTCGAGCACCATCGCTACAGCGCCGTTCAAATCCGCCAACGACTGCGTGAGGCCGGCTACGACGGCGGGCTCACGATCGTGAAGGACTACGTGCGCCAAGTGCGTTGGGCAAGTCGCATCTGGTCACCGCCCTGGGGCTGCACGCCTGCCAGCACGGTTACTCCGTGCTGTTCTCCAGCGCCATCGACGCCGTCAACACCCTCGCCGCCGCCAAGGCCGCCGGACAGCTCAAACGCGACCTCGCACGCTTCCTCCGGCCAAGACTCCTGATCCTCGACGAACTCGGATATCTGCCCATCGACAAGACCGGCGCCGACCTGCTGTTCCAGATCATCAGCCATCGCTACGAGCGTGGCTCCATCGCGATCACCACCAACCGCGTCTTCAAGCACTGGCCGGAGATCTTCAATCGCGACGCCACCCTGACCTCCGCCGTCCTCGACCGACTCCTGCACCACGCCGAAACCGTCACCCTCGAGGGCCGCAGCTTCCGAATGAAGGACACCATCGAGAAATAGTCCGTTCACCACCAACGACCGAAACCAGCTCAATGTCCAAACTCATACCGACATCTTCAAACCGGCCGTTTTACGGCAACCTCACACCGGCGGTAGCACCTGGGTTCAGGCCAAGGAGACGCTGCTGATCCAAGGGCCGCCCGGAACCGAGAAGTCGCACTTGGCGACCGCTCTGAGCTTCGAGGCCGTCAAGGCCGGAAAGAGCGTGAACTTCGCCACCCTGGCTGCAATCAACGCATCGCTCATCACTGTCAGTGATCGCCTATATGGAGCCATTCCATGTTCGCCTTGATGGAGCCACTGCGGCAGCGCTGATCTGAGGTCTCGGACCCCAATTTCCTGCCGGTACCCTCCCCGGCGCAATTGCTCGAGGGGAGGAGCCGGTGGCCAATCGGAGGTTCGAGATATTCGAATGTCGTCAGATATTTACTCGCATGCGGTTGGGCGATACCGACCGCGCCATCCGCGGTCGCCTCGCTGGCCGAACCGCATCGCGAGCGGATCACGCGTTGGTGGCGTCAGGGCATCTAGGGCACCACCATCCACGGCGCCCTGGTACGCAGCCACGGCTTCACCGGCTCGTACTCCTCGGTGCGCCGCTTCCTCGCAGGCCTGGAGCCCGCTCACCCACAAGTGACCACGGTCCTTGAGTTCGACCCCGGCGAGGCGGCGCAGGTCGACTTCGGCAAGGGTCCCGAGATCCTCGACCCGCGCGGGAAAGGCCCCATTCAGTTCCCTTCGTGAAGTCCGCCCGTTTCCCTGGGCTGCGCCTTGTTCCCGTCATTCGGATCTGGTCGACTCGAGCTCGGCCGCGTAGAACTCCTTGTCGGCCGAGAAGTCCAGCTCGGTACCCTTGGTGCAGCAAAACTGCACGTCTTGCCGCTTGTCATCGAAGTAGCAGGCCTGCCGCAGATCGAATTGTGCGCCGGATTTCATAGTTCCGTACAGGTCCCATTCTTCGATGCCGAATCTCCTATCGCCGGTTTTGGCCGCTCCGATTGCACGCAGGAATTTGCTGCAATACGTGACGATGGACACGCACCGGCACTTGGCGACGAAGGTGCCATTCGCATGGAACGTGACTTCGTAGGTCTGTTTGTCGAACGTTGCATCGTCCGACTGGGCGAACGCAGCGATGTCGTGAAGGCACATGAGCGAGGCGAGAACGAGCGCGACGAGCCCCGCACTCCGGCGAAGCGAAAAGACGCGGTTGCCTCGCCGTCCGTCGCCTCCGACAATCGCGTCGTGGCACACAGCGAGAGCCGCACCCGGTTCAGGTGGCATCGTTAGCGAGGTGGGCCGGGCGCCGAAGTGGGCGTCCGTCAGCGCGGGGGGAATGGTCGATCGGGTGTTCATCGATTTGACCTCCATCGTTTCACGAAGGCATCTCATTCTATTCCAGTCGAGTATTGCGGCTACAGGCGCCCGACGCGTTCGATGAGGAGGGGTTGCCGGCTGGGCTTGTAGATCTGGCAGGCTTGGTTCTCGGCGACGATCCATGTCAAGGGCGGAGAGAAAACAGACCAAAGGGCGGAGCAAAATACTGCCACCGCGGCCGTGGGGATGAGGTGGTCCGAGGAGGTCGGGACTCGGCTTGGGGCGGCGGGTGGCCGATGTCGTCGATTAATGTTGAGCACAACATTAATCGACGAGCTGGGGTTCGTCCCGTTATCGAAGACCGGGGCGGAGCTGCTGTTCGAACTCGTGTCGCAACGCTACGAGCGCGCGGCGGTCCTCATCACCTCGAATCTTCCCTTCGACGAATGGACCGAGACGTTCGGCTCGCAGCGCCTGACCGGGGCGCTGCTCGACCGTCTCACCCATCATGTCCATATCCTGGAAATGAATGGCGAGAGCTTCCGCCTCAACCACAGCCGCGCGCGGAAAACGGCCCCCACGGGCTGATCGTCGCGCCGTCCTCAGCCGGAAACTCCGGTCGGGCTACGCCCTCCCTGCGTTTCCGGCACCCGCCGCCCCAAGCCCAATCCCGACCCCCTCGGGGGACCACCTCACCCCCACGACCGCGGTGGCAGTATTTTGCTCCGCCCTTTGGTCTGGTTTCTCTCCGCCCTTGACAACCGCCGCTTCTCGCTCACCGAGATGTTTCTCCGCCTCGCATTCGTCGCACTGCGCACCGCGCCCATGCCGTACCGAGTGCTCAAGCTGGCTGAGAATTATTTCTGAGCAGAGGATGAGCTTGGTACGTAATCAGGAAACCCGTTGTCGCGGCAAACGAAACGAACCTCGACTCGGTGTTTGCGCTGATAGCGGCCCGGAAGGCAGCCGCCTTCTATCTGGAATGCAAATCCTGACCCGTTCCAGAATGGACATACGGTCACATCGGACTATAAACGTATTACGGATCAGAGACTCGTGATACTGTTCATGGCCATGTCCGGTCCGGAACCATCAGCCAGAGTAGCCACCGATCCCCGCACGGTCCGGCTTGCGCTGGAGATGCTCGAACGCACCGCGGGGCGCCGGCGACGATGCCGGCGCTGCCAAAGTGTCATCGCCGAGAATGCGCGAAAGCGCGGTCAGGCTTGGTCGGTCTGCACACCGTGCACCCAAGCCATCGAGGACGAGACCCGGCAGCTCGAGATCGCACCGTCGCTCCTACGGCGATGCCTGGTGTGTCAGACAGACATCGCGCAGCTGCGAGCAGGTGCCCGGACCTGCGGTGACGCCTGCAGAAACGTGCTCTCGCGGGTTTTGCGCAGCCGGCGGCGCCCGGTACCCTGAGGGGAGGGTGCCCGACTACACCATGACGAGGACAACGTTGACGACCCAACTTTTCGCTGCGGCGCTCGTGCTCGTCATAGTGGGTCCCCTTCCCGCGGCCGCACAGACGTTCGATGCAGCGGTAGAGGCATATGAGCGAGGCGACTATGCCACCGCCCTTGCTGGATTGTGGGACCGCCTCGCCGCCGAGCTGGGCCTCGCCGCCGCGCAGCACAACCTCGGGGTCATGTACGACAGGGGCGAGGGCGTGCCCAAGGACAACGCCGAGGCGGTGCGGTGGTACCGCCTCGCCGCCGAACAGGGCGCCGACCGCGCGCAGTTCACTGACTCCGCCCGAATGCTAGCTATCTTCTTTTGGAAGTGGAGTAGGAACACATTCACAAATTGCAGTAACGCCACCAGAGCAAATTGCCGACCATCCCTCGGAACAACTAATTTGGCAAGTCTGTTCACCATCATTACTTGTGGTAGAACAAGATTGGGCAGCTTGAAGAGAAGTGCTGCTTACTGCTCCGAAAATCAGTAGCAAAGCAGCAATCACCGTTTTATGAGAAGTCATGCTCAATACCCCTATTTTTTCCTCGAAGTTTATGTCTGGTCAGATGCTCCGATTGTCCCAGTGTAAATACTGGTCCCGAGAGCCGACGAAGTCAATAGGCTGGACTTTCGCAGTCCGTGGAAATCGCCGCGGGGCGGCTCGCAACGCGGGCGCAGCTTCGCGCTGCTGGGGTTCACTCACTATTGGGGGCGCTCCAGGAAGGGGCGTTGGGTGGTGAAGCGCAAGACGGCCAAGGACCGACTCAGCCGAGCGCTGAGAGGAATCGGTCAATGGTGCCGAAGGAATCGGCACGAGAGCCTACCCGAGCAGCACGCGGCGCTGAGTCGAAAGATGCGAGGCCACTACGCCTACTACGGAATCACCGGCAACGTTCAAGCGCTGGAACGGTTCCGCTATGAGGTCACGCGCCTTTGGCGCAAGTGGCTCAGTCGGCGCAGCCGGCGCGCGCGCCTGCCTTGGGACCGGTTCTCGCGCGTGCTCAACACCTATTCCCTGCCACCTGCGCGCGTCGTGCACAGCGTGTACCGTTGAGCAGCGAGACCATTATCCGAGGAGCCGGGTGCCTGAGTTGGGCACGCCCGGATCTGTGGGAGCCGCGGGTGGGCAACCGCCCGCGGCCACCCGGCCAATAGCTCCTCGTGTTCCCGAATTGACATATTGTCGCAGGCATACGAACAATCAATCACTTATCAACGTTCAAAGAAATCGCGGATGTTCGCGAGCAGAACGCTCGATGATTGCAAGCGGCTTCGGATAGGGACCGGGTTCGAGGACCTCGGCGGAGGCGTCTGGAAGCGTCCCGCAGATTCAGGCTTTGGTCCTTCCATTGATCCGGTCATGCTCGTCGCCCCGAGGTGACCGCCGCTCGTGCGAAACTGGGCGGACGATCGTCCCGGGGTGACCCGGAGCGGAGCGCCCCGGGTCGACGCCGACCGGGCTCGGGGACGCTGCGCGGGAGGGACGGATGAACGAAACGGTGCTCCGGAGCTTCAGTCGCGTCCTTCGTCTTCAACTGGCGGCGGTTCAGCAGCACTTCATCCACATCCTCCTGCTCAGGGCGTGGAAGGAGGAAGCGGTGGCGGACCGGATCACGTCGATCGACGCGGTCGACCTGCCGAATGCCATGCGGATCGTGGACTGGTTGGTGTCGGCCGGGCACCTTCCGGCGCTCGCCTCTGATCGTGAAACGCTGGCGGGAGACATGCCCGAGCCCGGGGCCAGCCTGGACGCGGTGTTCGCGGCTGAGCTCGCGCTTGACCTCAAGTTGCGGGACGTACACGCGTCGGTCGAGCGGGAGCTGACGCCATGTGCGAGGACGGTGCCGATCGAGCTCGTGTCCGTTCCCCTGGCAATCCGGGCCAGCTACCAGGACTGGCTACGGCGTCGGCTCGACCGCGCGCCCGAAGGAGTGAAGGCTGGCGAACCGGGAGACCCGGCGGGTCTCGCACTCGACTCGCTCTTCGCGAACCTCATGGTCATGATCAATCAGACCCTCGTGCACGGCTTCGTCCACTGGCACCGGAGCGAGCACGAG
The DNA here is from genome assembly GCA_965223775.1 of Gammaproteobacteria bacterium. Classification (GTDB taxonomy): domain Bacteria; phylum Pseudomonadota; class Gammaproteobacteria; order HK1; family HK1; genus JAJDXW01. The sequence goes on from OZ245021.1 coordinate 3,625,669, forward strand.
CGGGCCGACGTGGCATGGGAGATGAGCGGAGCGGCCATGATGCACGCGACGAGCATCGTCAACGCGCTCGCGCCGCGCCATGTCGCGCCGCAACCGGGACGTGCGGTGGTGCGGGGCGATGTCGCGCTCCCTCGCGTGGCGGCCGCGCCGCCCGATGCGCTGGAAAACGACCGGCGGCTCGCCGAGCGGTGTCGCGCCGCCGCGAGCCGGGCCGACGCCGCTCAGCGGTGGGACGCGGACCTCGCGACCGCCTACGGCCGGATCGAGGCCCACCTTGCCGAGCTCGGAGGCTGGCGACCGGGCCGCGAGCTTCCCCGGCTCGACGACAACCCCTGCGTCGACTTGGAGCGGGTTCTTCGCGAGTACGTGTGGAGCGGACGCCCCGGCTCCGCTTCCTCCGCGAAGGCGTAGACGCCGGCAAGTTCCGCGAGCGTGCGCCTCCATGCGCGTCCACATCCACATTCACTCCTGCCTGCGCGCCCTCGCGCGCGCCCGAGACGCCTCATTCGGCCTTCGATCGGGGGGAGGGCGTGTTCCCGAATCCACATTCGGTCGCGTTTCGGCGCACCCCGAGGCCAAGGCCTCGCCGGGATCGGGCGCTGAAGGCCCGCGAAGGGGGGAGGGCGCGCGCGGCGCTGGTCATTACTTATAAAGTAATGTAGCTTTTCCGGTCCATGACCGACGGCACGTTCACCCTCGTCGACCCGCGCGGGCGAAAGTACCTGACCGCGCCCGAGCGCAAGCGCTTCCTCACCGCGGCCCGAGCGCACCCCAAGCCCGGTGTCCAGACCCTCGTCCGAACGCTCGCGATGACCGGGTGCCGCGTGTCCGAGGCGCTCGGGATCCGCGCCTGCGACGTCGACCTCGAGGCGAACGAGCTCCGGATCGCGACCCTGAAGCGCCGCGCGGAGCACTGGCGGGCCGTTCCGGTCCCGGAGGACCTGGTGCATGCGCTCGATCTCGTGCACCGCGTGCGGCGCGCGCAAGGGAGCGCGAGAGGGGCGAACCGCCCGCTCTGGCCCATCACCCGGCAAACGGCGAACCGCCAGGTGGGCGCGATCATGCGAAGCGCCGGCATCGAGGGCCCGCAGGCGTGCCCCCGGGGGCTTCGGCACAGCTACGGCGTCGCCGCGGTGACGGCCGGCGTCCCGCTCCCGACCATCGCGGCGGTCCTCGGGCACGCGTCGCTCACGACGACCGCGATCTACACCACCGCGATCGGGGCGGAGGCCCGCGAGCTCGTGAGCCGCGTCTGGGCGTAGGATCGAAACCCGGAACAGGAGACACGAGATGGCCGCATCCCCAAGCGAAGCACTCGTCCGGGGGAGGGCAACCTACCAGGACGTCATCGACGCGCCGGCGCACCTGGTCGCCGAGATCGTCGACGGGACGCTGCACACCCACCCGCGCCCGGCTCGGCCGCATGTACGAGCAAGCTCGGTACTGGGTCGGAAGATCGGAACTCCCTACGATGACGAGGTCGGTGGCCCGGGCGGGTGGTGGATCCTCGACGAGCCCGAGCTTCACCTTGGGGACGAAGTCCTGGTGCCGGATCTCGCGGGCTGGCGCCGCGAGCGCATGCCGGAGTTCTCCGGGCCGGCGCACTTCCCGCTCGCGCCGGACTGGGTGTGCGAGGTGCTGTCGGCCTCGACGCGAAAGGTCGACCTCCAGGGCAAGCGCCCGATCTCCGCCCGGGAGGGTGTCGGTCACCTGTGGCTGATTGAACCGACGGACCGGACGTTGGAAGCATTCGAGCTCCGGGAAGGGGAGTGGGTGCTCATTGGATGCGCGAAGGACGACGAGGCGGTGAGCATCCGCCCCTTCGACGCGATCACGTTCAGCCTCGGCGACCTTTGGGCATGACCGTCGGCGGACTCGCCTGCGAAGCCGCCGGGAACGCGACCCCGGGCGCAACGACCGGGGCCTTCGCGGTCGCCCTCGTCGGCGAGACCGACGCCGGCTGGCTCGTCGACGTGGCCTAGGCCGAGGAGGCCATCGACATCGTGCACCGGACCTTGCCGCGGGCCGGGGAAGCGTGGCAGAGCGAGCTCCTCGTCAGGACCGAGGACGACGACCGCAACCGCGATCTCCTCGGAGCCCCGTTCCCTGCAAGCGAGACGCGCCTTTGACCGCGCCGCGCATGTGCTACGGCTGCGCCGGGACCGGGAAGCGCGGCGTGTTCGACTGCGGCGTTTGCGCTGGCTCCGGAAAGCTCACCGGCCCACCCGTGCAGGCCCACGCCGACTCGTTCCGCCGGGGAGCGCTCCGGCTCCCGGGACCGGACCGAGCTGGCGCTGCGATGCGGACCCCCGTCATCCGGACCCGGCGGCGCCGGCGGCGGACCGAGCCCGGGGACTCCAACGAATGATCGCCGCATGGGTGCGATTCTTCGCCCGCACAGCGCAGGCGGCCGCGCGAGGGGTGCAACGACACGTCGCGGCCGGCGATCGCCGACGGGAGCGCCGCGCGTGGGCCCGCTGCGCGTTCTGGACCCGGTTGGAGCTCCTTGCACGGGAGACGAGTCGATGACGAGACCACAGCCGTTCCGGCGCGCCGAGGACCGGCTCATCGCCCCCGCGTGCGCACGCTCCCGGACGGAGCGGATCCGCGACCTCGCGCACGAGCTCAACCGGAGCGAATACGCCATCTGGAGGCGCGCCCGGGAGCTCTCCGCGCACGGTGGCCCGGAGCCCGCGCTCGACCCCTGGAGCGCCATCCTCGATGCCGACGGAGCCGGCTGCGGGCTATGCCTCTCCGCGGCCGACGTCGGACGCCTCGCCGGCGACGATGCCATCGAGCGCGTGGCGCTCAACCTCGCACGGGAGGCCGAGCGAGCATGACGCGCGAGACCTTCGCCGTCGCTCTGGTCGGCGAAGAGCACCGCGGCTGGCTGGTCGACGCCGAGTCCGTCGGCGAGGCCCGGCGTATCGTGCACGGCACGGTGCCTCGCGCGCACGAGGTCTGGGAATCCGAGCTCCTCGTCTGGAACGAAGCGTACTACCGCGAGCGCTACCTCGCCGGCGGACCGTTCCCGGACTCCTGGACGCGCTTGACACCGCTCCCGACGTGCCCCGCGTGCGGCCGGGGCTACGTCGTCGACCCGGGCGGCACCGACGCGGGCGAGCGCTGCATGGTCGAGACCGACGCCGGTCCGGACGGGCTCGTCCTCGAGGCGGGATGCGGCTATCGCGCCGGCGGTGATTGATTGCTTGCGCAGTGTCGCGCACGGAACGCAACTCGCGCGGGGGAAGTTCCCTCGTCATGCGCGAGAGAGCGCTCGATTGAGTTTTTCCCGTCGCGCCTCGGCTAGACGCGATAGCCCTCACCAGGGCCGAATCGCGGCCGGTCCGGAATGACGCGCCGCGCCTTGCAGGACGATGCTCCGGTGAGTGTGCGGCCGTTCGACGCGATCACGTTCAGCCTCGGCGACCTTTGGCCGTGAGGGAGACCTTCGCGGTCGCGCTGGTCGGGCAGGAAGACCGCGGCTGGATCGTCGAGGCCGCGTCGGCCGGGGAGGCCATCGACATCGTGCACGGCACCGTCCCGCGCGCCCGGGAAGTGTGGCGCGGCGAACTCCTCGTGTGGAACGAGCTACCTCGCCGGCGGACCGTTCCCGGACTCCTGGACGCGCCTCACGCCGTTGGCGCCATGCCCCGAGTGCGCGAACGGGATCCTCGTCGACCCCGGCGGCGCCGCCGCCGGCGCGCGCTGCATGGTCGAAACCGACGCCGGTCCGGACGGACTCGTCCTCGAGGCGGGATGCGGCTACCGGCCCGCCGCCGGCGGACTCGCGCTCGATTGAGCTTTCCTCAGTGCGCTGGCGGCGAGGCCTGCGTCGGCGTCGGTGCGGACCCCGTCCGGAACCCGCTCCTCGAGGATCCGCCCCCGGAGAGCGGGCCCGAGGCCCTGGCCCATCGCAAGTCGTTGAAGGTTGGCGCGCTCTCGCGCATGAAACCGCGTTCGCGGCGGGTGAACACCCTTGTTCGTGCGCGAGAGAGGGTCGGGTTGAGGTTTTCTTGCGGTCGGCGGAGGCGTTGGGGGGGGATTCGAGGCCGATGCCCCGGACCCGCCTTGGCGGACCGCACGACATGGTGACGTCGCGGACGCGGGCTAGCCGAAACCCATGGCGGAGCTCCGGATCGGGCCGCGCGCATGCGGCTCGGGCGGTGTCCTGGATTCACGAACCAGGATCCGGACCACCGTGAGGAGGACGGACGACCCCCGTTCACCAGGCTCGTCGACGTGCATCCCGAGCACGTGGTCCTCGTGGAGAGCCTTCCATTCGATGTCACGCCAGGGAGCCCGGAGCCGGTTCGCGCGGGCGAGTTCCGCCCGGGAGAAGCGCGCGAACGCGCCGGCGTTCGTGATCAGTCCCGCATCGACTTCGCGATCGCGTGCCGGCTGGTTGAAATCGGCGAGAACGACAGCGTCATCGAGGCCGTCCTTCAGGAGGTCAGGCGGGACACCAACGCCGCCGCCGCGAGTTACATCGAGCGAACCATCGCCGCGGCGCGCCAGCGGGTGGAGGTGCCGGAGGAGACGGCAGACGGAGCGAACGGTGCCGGACGCGAGGAAGGGACACACGTGGGCAGGGGGTTGAATTGAGGCCGTGCGGGAAGGCGGGAGTCGGTGGCGCCGCGAGGGAGCGAGGCCCTCGAGACGCGAGGGAACCGGTACCTCAGGCCCGTGCGCCGAAGAGCTCACCGCGGCGTCGCCCCCTGCCCGAACACCTTCCCCGTGAAGAGACGGTTCTCACCCCAGGGCATCAGTGCACCGACTGCGGCGCCAATTTGAAGCGCCTGGGCGAGGACGTCACCGAGGAGTTGGAGTACGTCCCGGCGCGCTTCGTGGTCAAGCGGTTCGTTCGCCCACGGCTGGCCTGCACTCGGTGCGAGCGCTTCCATCAGGCGCCGTTGCCGACGCGCCCGATCGAGCGCGGGCGGCCCGGACCGGGGCTCCTCGCCCACGTGCTCGTGTCGAAATACTGTGACCACCTCCCGCTGTACCGCCAGAGCCGAATCTTCGCCCGAGACGGGGTGGAGTTGGAGCGCTCGACGCTGGCCGGGTGGGTCGGCAAGGCGGCGGCGCTGCTCGAGCCGCTGGCCGATGCGGTGGGGCGTCACGTGCTGGCCGGTCGGGCCATCTTCGCCGATGACACCCCGGTCAAGGTACTCGCCCCTGGAACCGGCAAGACGGCGACGGCGCGCGCCTGGAGCTATGTACGCGACGAGCGGCCTTGGGCGGGCGATGGTCCTCCGGCGGCTTGGTACCGGTTCTCCGCGGACCGCAAGGCCCATCACCCCAAGGAGCATCTGGCTGGCTTCACCGGCTGGATGCACGCCGACGGCTACGCCGGCTTCGAGCGGCTCATCCGCGCCGGTCCCATCCGAGAGGTCGCGTGCCTGGCGCACGTGCGACGCAAGTTCTTCGATGTCCACCAGGCGCAGGGCTCGGCGGTCGCGGCCGAGGCGCTCAAGCGGATCGCGGCGCTGTATGCGATCGAAGAGAAGAACCGCGGCCAGCGACCGGAACGCCGTGCCGCGGCGCGCCAGGACCAGGCCCGGCCCCTGCTCAACGACCTGGTCCACTGGCTGCACACCCAGCTGCCCGGCCTCTCGGCCAAGACGCCGCTGGCGGCGGCCATCCGCTATGCGCTCAAGCGCCTGCAGCGGCTACGTCCGTATCTGGAGCACGGCTTCCTGGAGCTGGACAACAATGCCGTCGAGCGCGCAATGCGCCCCATTGCTCTGGGAAGAAAAAACTATCTGTTCATGGGATCGGCGGCCGGAGGCAAGGCCGCCTCCATCGCCTATACCCTCATCGAGACGGCCAAGATGAACGGCCTCGACCCGCAGGCGTGGCTCACCGAAGTGCTCCACCGCATCCCCGAGCACCCAAGCAACCGCATCGACCAGTTGCTGCCCTGGAACTGCAAGCCCGATAACGCCCTATCCGACGCAGCCTGACCCCGCAAGGGCGGGCTCGGCGTACGTATGTGGACGCCCCCCTGTTTGGCAAGCACGACGTTGAACGAAGGGTGGCATGTGGGTCAGGTACCGTCGTATGTCCGGCCTGTTGATGCAGCCCTTGTCGGCCGCGGGCCCGTATGGTTTTCGTCGGATCGGATCCAAATCGCTTACGCGAGCTCCAAGGCTCATCGTACGGCAGCTGGTTTTTCCGACCCCGTCTCACTGACCGTTTGCCCCTACTTCGTTCGCCGTCCTGCCCGCACTCGGTTGGGACCATCGCCGACGCGTGCCGCGATGCCCCGTGTTCGTGACTTCCTGCCCAGACCGTCCCTATCCGGCGACCGCGTCGAGCACCTTCGGCGCGCGGTAGCTCTGTCCGCTGACCATCAGCGCCCAGATGATGCGCGCCATCTTGTTCGCCAGCGCCACTGCAACCAGCTTCGCCGGCTTCTCGGCCAGCATCCTGCGAAGCCACGGGTCGGTGATTTCCTTGCGCCGCCGGGCGTGGCGGAGCACCGCCGTCGCTCCCAGCACCAACAGTTGTCGCAGGTCGCGTTGCCCCATCTTGGTAATCCGACCCAGCCGTTGTCGACCGCCGGTCGAGATCTCCCGCGGTGTCAGCCCAATCCATGCGGCAAAGTCACGCCCCCGGGCGAAACTGTCCATCGACGGCGCGAAGGCGTGCACCGCAAGCGCGGTCACCTCTCCCACCCCTGGAATCGTCGTCAGCCGTCGCAACTCCTCGTTCTCCTTCACCAACATGCGCATCTGCTTGTCGAACTCGTCGACCTGCGCATTCAACTCGTCGACCCGCTCAAACAGCACCGCCGTCGTCGAGACCACCAGCTCCGGAAGCGACTTGGAGCACTCGGTGAACGCCTCCCACAGTTGCTCGATATTGGCAACGCCTCGCGGCGCGACCAGACCGAACTCCGCGAGGTGACCGCGGATCGCGTTGACCGTCTGGGTGCGCTGACGCACCAGCAGCCCCCGCGTGCGGAACACCATCGAGCGGGCCTGGGCCTCCTTCGTCTTGACCGCCACGAACCGCATCGTCGGGCGCTGAGCCGCCTCCACGATCGCCGCCGCGTCGCGCGCATCGCTTTTCTGGCGTTTCGCGAACGCCTTGACGTAGATCGGTGCAATCAGCCGCACCTCGTGGCCGATCTGTTGAATCTCCCGCCCCCAATGATGCGCACCCCCGCAGGTCTCCATCACCACCAAGCACCGCGGCTGCGACGCGAGGAACTCCAGCACCTTCGCGCGCGTGAGCTTGCGGCGCAGCACCGGCGCCCCGGCCGCCGTCGCCCCATGCACCTGGAAGCTTCTCTTCGAAATATCGAGGCCGATGATGCTAACTTTGTCCATGGACGCTCCCCTTGTCCCCTGACCGCACACCGCGTGCGTGTCTCTCTGGCGCATCGTGACGCCGTGGGAAGGGGGGCGTCCACTCCATCGCTTACCCATCATGTCCATATCCTCGAAATGAACGGCGAAAGTTTTCGCCTCAATCACAGCCGCGCCCGGAAAATGGCCCCCGCGGGCTGATCACCACACCGTCGTCAGCCGGAAACTCCGGTCGGGCTACGCCCTCCCTGCGTTTCCCGCTCCCGCCGACCCAAGCCGAATCCCGACCCCCTACGACCACCTCACCCCCACGGCTGCGGTGGCAGTGTTTTGCTCCGCCCTTTGGTCTGGTTTCTCTCCGCCCTTGACAGAAGGAACGTCGGTTCGGACTCTGGCACGACTGCCGGGCGCAGCCGCGGGTCGCGGCGCCAGGTGAAAACCAGATTCGTGTTCACGTCGTAGCGCCGGGCAACCTGCGAAACCGATGCCCCCGGCATCAGCGTCTGCGCCACAATCCGGCGCTTCTCCTCCTGCGACCATCGCCGTCGCATCCGCTGCCGTCCCGCCATCCGACAAGCCCCTTCGTGTCCACCTATCGTTGATGGACACTTACTCGCTCTACCACCGTCAAGCCTGCGACGGTGGGCAATCGCCTCGCAAGGGCGGGCTCGGCGTACGCTTACGTTCGCCAACACGAGGTCGCAGACCATCTCAACTGGCAGTTGAATCGTCCAGAGGCTCTCCGCAGGGGGGAACCGAGCGCAGATCGGCGGCTCAGTCGCTCCATCTCTGGTCCCCCTTGAGGGCTGTTCTGGTGGGTACAGCCCGTGGATGCGCACCGGCGCCCAGCCGCCGGCGGCGAGCGAGGTGGTTGACGGACGCAGTGTTGTAAGTGACAAACCAACGTTTTCGTCAGACGCTCTTCCGATATGACCGCCAGTACCAGAATCACCGTATTCTCAGCATGTTGAGTCGTTCTACGGGGTCTGAGGCTCGCCCCTTACGGTGCATTTCGACAGGAATCTTGCTCGTACCCTCTGATGGCGTATCGAGGTCCGTTCGACGGCTTCCATTCGGTGCAGACGAACCTGACGCTCGCGGCCCCGGAAGTGAATCGCTTCGAGAAGAGCGGGAGGATGCCGCCGAGTGGGTCCCGGCCCGGAACCGGTGCTGGTTCGCCGGCCGAATCCTCGAGGTGCGCAGGGCCTACGGGCTCACCATCGACCGACGTGAGGCGGCGGCGCGCGAGCGGATACTCGCAGGGTGCGCGAGCACCGCGCTCGAACCCATCGTCTGCGCGGCGCCGCCAGGCTCGGGCGCCGGCGCCGCTTCCGGACCTGCGGGCGGGGACGATGCGCTCGCGCTCTACGACGACAATGGCAACGGCAGAATCACCTGCGCGGAGGCGAGGAGGCACGGGATTGCGCTAGTGCCGCGGTCGCATCCGGCGTACCGATACATGCGCGACGGGGATGGGGATGGCGTCGTTTGCGAGTAGTCGTGTTCGAGCGGTGCATCCGGCCCCGAGGTGAAACCCTGGATGCCCACGTGGGACTCTACCTTCGGTCCCGGAGCGCGTGAGCGCACTTCGTGCCCTATTCAGATCAGCGCCGCCCTGTGAACCTCTTTTCCCCGCGTGCGACGTGGCAGCCAGCACCCGTCGTCGCGTGGCGCTCACCTGTTACGGTTCCCGGTTCAGGGAGCCCAAGGCACCGGCTCCTTCAACCCGGTCATTCCGTTCGAGAATTCCCCCTTGAAACTGCAAAGTGCAAGTATGGTGAGTTCAAGCAACTGCGTGGCCAGGAGCCACGCGTCCACGTAGCACTGGCCCTCCAGCTGCGCTCTCTTTCTGCCGCTGTGCACGAGTCTGTTCCTGATTTCTGTGAGCGCATGAGGACCGTCCACCCACTTCTCCTTCCTGCTGGCGGATGTCAGCGCCTTCGCAGCGCCCGGAATCTCGATCGGTACGTCCAATGAACGCAACAGAAGCCTGAATCGGTCCGACACCCAGAGCTTCTCGAAACCTTGCTCGCTGACCAGGGCCCGTTCGCGCACGCAATACTCGTACGAGAGGCGTTCCATGGCGATTTGAGCAGCCACAATTCCTTGGTCGGCAATCGGGGGGCCAGAGATTGCTTGCGCGTACCACCAGATTGCGGATCCGAGTGCATCCCCCCATCCCTCCGTCTTCCATCTGTCCATGAATCCCGGGAACAACTCCACCAGGGGTTCGGCGTACCTTCCGTCGAACCAGCACAAGCGCTTTGTTCGCCACTCGCTTGGGGAGGACCATCGCGCCCAGACCTGTTTCCCGGCGCTGTCCCACCCCGACGGACACTCCAATCGGCACATTCCGCCGTTGGCGAAGCTGAGGAAGCACCCTATGGCTTGCAGGAGCCTGTCGGCGTCGTGGCCGCTGAAGCAGCCGCCCCCCTGGTCGAATTCGACCACGTGCGTCAGGCGATACCGGCCCGTTAGGCGAAGGTCCCGACTACGCTCGGGATCCTGTTTGAGCGTTCTGATGCGTCCTTTCCACGGTCCGTGTTCGAGTTCGAGCAGCCCCGGTTTGCCGGGCGAACCCTCCGGCGCCTTCACCAGCACGCCGCGCGCGCCCGCCGCCGCCATCTCCTGCGTGGTGTCGGTGCTCCAGCGCCCGACGCCCTCGACCTCCACGTCGAGCTCGCCCGTGCCGTAGCCGAGCAACCCCCACAGCGAGAGCCGCTCGCTCACCTCGAGCCGTGCATAGCGGATCCGGTTCCCGAACCGGTAGAATGCCGCCCCCTCGCCCGTGACCCGGTAGCGGGCGAGCGTCTTCGCCGACAGCCCCAGAATCCGGGCCGCCTGTTGTGTGTCCAGGAAGTTGGTGTCCTCCCTCATTCCCGTGTCCTCGCCTTCGACGGGCCCCGCCCTAGTCCAGGACGGCGCGGACGCATGTGCGACCATCGAAGCGAAAAAACGGTCCCCGTGCACGGTCGAACTGCACCCCCCAATCGACCACTCAGGAGAGGACTCACGAGGACAGGAGAGGAGAGGACGATGACCGGTCGCGGCGCCGCCGGGCCGCGGACCACCCCGTGGGGCCGCGAGCGGGCGCCCCGGTGCCCGACGCACGCGGTGGACCAGGCGAATTGCGGACCGCGATTCGAAGGAATGATAGAGTTCGCTGGCACGGACCGGCGGCGGGTACACACCCACCGCTGGGTGATGAAGTCAGGCAGGCTGATGATCCGCAGTGCGATTTGCCCTGGCCCAGCATTGCGTCGACGCGAAACGAGAGGACGAAGAAACAAATGAGCCCTGTCAACGTGCTGGATTTCGTGACGCGCGAGCTCAAGGGACGAATCATGACGGTTTCCTCCCTCTCGGCGTTCGTCGCGGCCGAAAAGGCGGCGGACCGATTGGCCATGACCACAACTTCCCGGGAAGCGGCACAGCTGGCCGTTCTGTTGCCGTCAGCGCCGCTGGAACGCATCAGCCGCGAATTCGGGTCGGAGACCGCGGATATCGTCGAAGCGCTCCGTCCAAAAGGCCCTTATTCCAGGATCGCCCTTGAGGCCATGGCGGTCCACGGGAAATCTGCAAACGACGAAGTCCGCAGGGACGCTGCGATCGCGGCATGCGCGGCTGAAGCTGCCGTCACATCCCCGGACGATGGGGAGCGGATGGCAGAGTGGCTCGAATTCATGGCGGGCCAGGAGACCGAACCCGAACGTCACGGCCTCCTTGAGGAATTGCGTTCGCAATTGCCCGGACCCAGCCCAACGGACCCCAAGGGGGAATGCCGCGGGCGAACGACGGTGATATCGATCTCGATGGACGTCTGCGGCTCCACGGAGGCGAAGACGAGAATGAGCGCGTGCGCACGCAACGGCGAGGAACTTGCCGAATGGTACAGAACGTTCCACCGGCAATTCCTGCTGTCAGAGTGGCGATTCTATACGCAGCTGTTTCAGGATGGGGACTGCGGGCTGGATTGGGATTGGAAGCATGCCTTTGTGGTCAAGGGCATCGGGGACGAGATTTGGCTGTTGTACGAGGTCGGCGAGGACGACCTGTGGAAGCTGCGGTCTTTAGCAGCGCGCCTGTTCCATGCCGCCCTCACCGCGGCCACCCGTCCGATCTTTTGGACGTCCGCCTCGGACGACGAAGAGCCCGGCGACCGACCCTTGGAGACTAGGCATCTGCCGCTCAAGTTCTATATGGACATTCTCGACGGCGCCTTCGAGGTCAGCGGGCCACGGTGCGATTTCGTGACGGAGCGCCTGCCGGAAATCATCGGCGCCGAGGAAAGCTCGAACGAAGGGGACTTCATCGAACTGGGGAACCGCCTCCATGCAGGCAGCCTCATGGGGGACGGGAGACGGTTGATCACGGCAATTCGAACCGATTACATCGGCTGGGAGGTGGATCGGTTCTTCCGGGCGACCAAATTCGCGCTGCCGAGCGTTGTCACCGTAGGCCGAGCGCTATTCGAAAGGGTCGTTGACCGTTCGGAAGAGTCCGAAGAGGGCCTGGACGGCACCGGCCTGCAGAAGGCCGTGATCGAATGTCCGATCGACCGAGAGCTATCCGTCCGCTACGATCACACCCTCCGGTACGTCAAGACGGACATCGCGCCCGAGTGCCTGAAGGGCGTGAGCGAGGGTTACACGGTGTATCGGGTGATAGGCGAGAACGACCTGTTGGGCCTGCATCACTCCCGCGCCGAAAAGACGATCATGGAGGACACGTTTAGCGTCTTCACGCCGGAAATGGCACACGCGGAACGTAATCGGCTCAATCGGTAGAGGTAATGTTGAGGCAGAGGCAATCCGCACTGCGGTCGTCAGTAGGCCGGTATAGATCCTTGTCGCCCCTCGCCTTCGGTGTAAGGGGTTCCGCAATCGTTCGTCTCCTGAAGACTTCTACTGGCAGGTCGCTGAATTCTATATCAGGTCTGGCGGTCTTTCTCCGTCTCCATGGCTTGGCGCGGCGCGCGCCGCGGATGGGGTCGAGGCCGGTAGGGGGCGAAATCCTAAGGGTTTGCCCGGTGGCGTTTGACAATGTCGGCGACGGTGTTCTTGCTGATGCCGAGGTCGCGGGCGATCCAACGGTAGCTCCTCCCCCCGTCGATGGCATGGAGCACCTTCGGGGCGAGGCGGTCTGACTTGGGTCGCTGGCCGGGCTGACGGCCGAGTTTCTTGCCCCGGGCCCTTGCGGCCGCCAGCCCGGACTTCACGCGTTCACTGAGCAGGTCTCGCTCGAACTGCGCGATTCCGGCCAGCATCGTGGCCATCATTCGCCCGTGCGGCGTGTCGAGCTCGAACGTCATCCCGCTCATGGCGATCACGGACACCTTCCAACCTGCGAGCTTGTAGAGCGTATCGAGAAGGTCCTGCGTCGAACGTCCCCACCGGGACAGCTCGGTGACCAGGACGGCATCGATTCTGCGAGCCTGTGCGAGTTCCATGATGCGGTTTCGCGCGAGCCGGTTGTTCCGGGTTCCCGATGCGGTTTCCTTGAAGATGCCGAGCACCTCGAAGCCGCCGCGCTCGGCGAAGGCAGTGAGCTCGGCGAGCTGCCGTTCACAGGACTGGTCGACGGTCGAGACCCGGGCGTAGATGGCGGCGCGCTGTCCCAATTGAACCCCCTCGGCTCCGCGGCCGGTAACCGGCTGATCTTTCTCGTGCGATATTTGTCCAAAACAGACTAATGTTCAACCGGGACAACTGTACAGGCCAATGCGCCACGTCCCGGCCGAGCGCCAAGGTAGCGGGCAGATCCTCGGCGGGGGATTTCGCCCCCGACCGGACCGGCGACTCCTCGACGCGTGAGCGATTCTGCGGATGCGGTGGCTGCGCTTACCGTACATTCCCGCACGAATCGTGCCAGTACCCCGAGTTGAGCGCCCGCAATTCGCTCAGCGCCTCCTCGTCGGTGAGGTCCGGGTCCCACCCGTAGGCGACTGCCACCGCACCGTCAAGGGCCGCATGGGCATCGACAAGCCATTGCGGGCGGGCGTTATAGAGGCTGGTCAACGTCCGTTTCCCGAGCTCCTTCACCGCCGATTCCCCGCGGGGCGCCAAACGCCTTGGGTAACCTGCAACCGCCTCCTCCACCCATTCCACCAATTCGGGGGGATTGACCCAACGCTCTCGCAGTTCGACGAGCCGTCTCGCGGCTTCAGCGATTGCTACGGCTCGCGGGTCGTCCACATAGTCCGCGGCGGGGATGTCAGGAGAGAGACCCTCCGGGAAGGGGAAGGTCTCGAAGGTCGTGGTCGGGGTGTACCGTGGGTCGTTGCCCTTGCCGAGCCAAGTCCCGAGCCGGAGCGACCACGCCTCATGAAACCGGCTGTGCAGGATCCCGAACGTCGTATCGTCATCACATGCAATGACGATGAGCTGACTGTCCGGGCAGATGCGGGCATCGAGCCACACGAACAGACGATGCTTGGCGACACGCGGCGTCGCGATGTAGCGAGTCATTCCATCGAGCCTTCGCCACATGCCCTGTCTAGGCTCGACATGCTGCCACCAGCAGGTTCGGTACGATTCGCGGCGGTTCCGCTGCCGCATCGGATACACATGCTCCTTGGCATGCTGAAACGGCGCCTCGTAGAGTGCCGCTTCCTCCCGCGTCATGCGCCATCCGAAATCGACGATCCACTTGTCGGCCGGGCGCCGTGTCACATCCATGCCGTTCATCCGCGGTCGGAGGACATCCGAGTTGGGCCTGCCGTTCGGATTCGACGGCGCGCGCAGCCATTCCCGGGCCTTGTCGCCCGAGATGTCGAAGGGCCCGCCCTTGGTGTCGCCCATGAATGCGACACCGAGGTTTCGCTCAAGACGTTGCACCCCGGTCAGATCGACTCCGATACCGCCCCGGCTCGCTGTCAAATCGGCGTGAATCGCATCCACGAGCTGTCCGTCGAGCCGGCGTTCCAGCACTGATTCTTCATCCAGCGGCGAGAAACACACCAGGGAGACCCGTACGGCCGCCCCGTCAATCACCCATGGCTCGTCGCTCCACGCCTCGAAGATCGGACGCCCCTCGGTGGCAATCTGCAAAGCCCGCCGGTTCGCACCGCCCCGAATGGAATTGGTGGAAACGAGTCCGACGCGTTTCGCCCTGTCCTCCCCCACCTGCTCACCGGCCTTCACGAACCAGTAGCACACGAGGTCAGCCTCTGCCGGCACCCGGCCTTCGTACACCGAGAAAATGCTCGAGACGTAGTCCTCGCCCAGGTTGGCGTTGAGCAGCTTGCCGCCGAGAAATGGCGGGTTCCCGATCACTACATCGGCCCTCGGCCACTCCGGCTCTCCCCCTTCCGGGGTCAGGAGCGCATCGCGGCACTCGATGGTCTCGAGCGGCTTGAGAATCGGATCACGAGACTCGTTGAAGCCGTTGTGCCGCATCCACTGGATCTCACCGATCCACACCGACACGCGCGCGAGCTCGGCCGCATACGCATTGATCTCGATACCCCGGACGTTGGCCGGCCCGACCGCCGGAAACGCACGCTGGAGGCCCAACGCCTCGGCCTCCAACTGGACGCGATGCTCCAGATCCTTGAGCGCATGGAGCGCGAGATAGAGGAAGTTGCCCGAGCCGCACGCAGGGTCGAGCACGGTGAATCCCCGCAAGCGCTCGAGAAAGGCGCGCAGCCGGCGCTCCACCTGCGCACGGTGCCGTGTCGCCGCTGCCCTCGACCGGGACCCGATCGCGCGTTCGAGACCGGCGGCCATCTCCTCCTTCGCCGCCTCCCATTCCGCGAGCAACGGGCGAACAACCACCGGCTCCACGAGCCGCATGATCTTGTCGCGATCGGTGTAGTGCGCGCCGAGCTGCGAACGCTTGTCCGGATCGAGACCCCGCTCGAAGAGCGTGCCGAGGATCGAAGGATCGATCTCCGACCAATCCAGCGCCGCCGCCTTGAGCGCCGTGTCGATCTCCGCCCTGTCCAACGGCAACGCGTTGTCGTCATCGAACAACCCGCCGTTGAACCAGGCCACCGCCTCGAACCCGATCCGGCCTCCGGTGGACATCGCTGCGAACAGATCTCGCGCCAGAACCGTGAACTCCCCCGGCCGCTTGCGGGCATGCTCGAGCATCCGGGTGAACATGTGGTCGTGGAGCAGGCCCACGTCCTCGGCGAACATGCAGAACACGAGTCGGTTCACGAAATGCGCCACCGCCTGCGGGTTATGGCCGCGCTCGCGCAGCGATTGCGCGAGCTCCGCGAACGTCGCCGCGGCGCGCCCGGTGAGCGCCTGGCGACTCTCGCCCGGGCGCAGGCGCCCCGGATCGGACATCGCCCACTTGAGCTTGTCGCGCACGGCGGCATCAGCGAGGTCATCCAGCACGAATTCGTGCGACTCGCTCACGCTGTTGGTCCAGTTGGTGCGGACCCGGAACCGCACCATGTCCGAGACGATCAGCAGCGGCGGATTCTCAAGTGCGAGCGCGTACTGGCGCAGCTGATTGAATGCCGCGCCAAGGTCAGCGTGCTTGCCCTTGTACTCCCACGCGAAGCAATGCCGCTTCCACACGTCGGCCCAACCGTCGCCGCCAGTATCCTTGCGCGCGCCGCGCTCGAAGCAATAGCGTTCGCCGGTCGGATCGGCTTCGGCCGGCGTTGGCTCGCCCAGCAGCCGGCAGAGGTCGATGAAGTGCTCCTGCGCCGCCGCGCTTTCCTTGAGCTGCGACGCCCGCCATTTGATGATGAATTCACCCGGTGTCATGGCGTCAGCCACACGGAGCTGAACGCGCCGTGGGGCCATTCAGCTCCGCCCGGTACTGCACCGCGTCCACTGTCTCGCCGAGGATTTCGACCGACCAGCGAGCCACCCATCTGCTCATGCGTCGGCCTCGAGGTCGAACAGCTCGATGCGATCGCCGTAACGGCGAAAATCCCGGCCATTGAAGGTCAACAGACGCCGCTCGCCGTGGGTCAGCATGGTCGCGACGATGTTCGCATCGTGAACCTGACGACCCCCCACCGGCACCGTGCGGCATAGCGCCGCAAGCGTCTCCGTCACCCCGGGCCCGTCCTCCAATATCCCGAACACCCCCGTGAGCCTCGCCACGTGCTCCAACGCTTCCTCCATCGGGATTTGGACCGACCAGGGTTGGGGGCGGGTGACGGTCGCCAAGTACTCCCGGAGCACCTGGCGACTGATGCGCAAGGGCTCATCGGTACGCCCGATCTCACTCATTCGGCGCCGGGCCAGAAGGTGGCCCGGGGCGGCCTCGAATCGAGCCCGCACCAGAACGTTGGTATCGAAGAACACCGACCGCCTCAGCGATCGTTCTGATCCGCGCTCTGCGGTCCGCCGGTCAAACGCCCGGACTCGTCGTACAGCTGCTCGCGGCTCGCGATGAACCCCGGCGGCCAGGAGCCACCGCGCACCGGAGGCCAGAACTCGTCGATGTCGAAGCTTCGCTTGCGAACCGGTGACGAAACGCGCGAGAACACCAGCGTCTCCGCCTCGAGATCGACCTCGCGCGTCTTCCATCCCGCGGCGTGCCAGGAGAGCGCATGGCTGTGGCCCGCACCCTTGTTCTGATTCGACCACCACGGCCGATACAGCCGTGCAGAGTCGGGCAGGCGAAAGCCCAGTATGGCCTCGACTTCACCGAACGTCGCGCGCCATTCCGGACTCGCGGGAATCGATACGAGGTGGCGATAGAGCGGTGCATACTTGCCGCGTGCCGCAGCGTCACGAACGAGTTGCTCTCGGGTGCTTGCCATTTCCGGGGCGGCCTCGAAGAGTGAATGATGTTCTGACTCGCCTGCGGCAATATGGCGCCCCGGCAAAGGCAGGTCAACAGGGCAACATCGGCGACCTCGGACGGCATCTGGACCGCGGCCGCGCGGTCCGACGCGGAGAACCGACACTGTACGAAGTCCCAAAGGGCCCCGAACGCCAAGCAACCCGTCCCTCCATCGACAACCAGGAGACCCAAGTGGCATCCATCACCCTCGAACGTCTCGACATCAAGCAGCTCGGCGAGCTGCTCGCGAACGCCCAGACCGAGATAGCGTCTCGGGAAAAGGGGAACCGCAAGGAGCTGCGCGCCGAGCTCGAGCGCCGCGTGGCGGCGGAAGGCTACAAAATAGCCGACATCTTCCCCGAGCTCGGGGCCGCCTCCTCGAGCAGCGCCCGCCGCAAATGGCCCGCGAAGTACCGCGACCCGCAGAACCCCGAGCAGCCCTGGAGCGGCATTGGACGGACCCCGAAGTGGGTGCAGGCGATCCTCGACGAACGCGGCATCGACAGGGCCGCGTTCAAATCGATCCCGATGTATCAGATCCACCCCTCGAGCTGAGCCAACGAGCGCGCGGGAGATCGGAGGGGCGCCGGGGGCGGGTTGAGGCCGTGCCGAAAAGGGGAGCCGCGCGCGCGAACGCCGCGAACCCCGGGAATCCCCCTGAATCGAGGGGAACACCCGGAATCCGACGCACGAGAATCGCGCGTGCTGCGAGATCGCACCCCCACCCGGCAGGTCGGTATCCCCCCCCCGCAGCCTCGAACGCGCCCTCGAGGGCCGCGTCGCCGGCACGAGGGCGGGGCGAGCGGGCCTACGCCACGGCCGGTCCGAAGGCGCCCGCGACCACGGGCGAAGGATGCGCCAGGTCGCTCGGGTCCGTTCGCCAGCGCTCGAACGCGGTAAGCGGGCAATCTGAGCCGTACTTGTCGCCTGGCTGTCAGTGTGAAGGTGGGTCGTGGATGTGGTGCCCGAGGGCGGAGGGCAAGGGGTCGTGAGCGAAGAGCGACTTCCACATTCGTGGGGTGAGTTCGCGGACGCGCTTGGCCGGATGCTCGCTGATGCGCTGCAGTACGTCGACCAGGTAGGTGTAGGGGTCCACGCCGTGCAGCCGGCAGGTGACCAGCAGGCTCTGGATGATACCCACCCGTCGGGCGCCGACCTCGGTGGAGGTGAACAGCCAGTTTCGTTTGCCCATGGGGATCACCCGTTCATTCTGCCCATATTGGGCAAGAGTGCACTGTTCAGTATCGCTGGCATCCCCTGTACGGGAGACCAGTACGGCTTGAGACGGTAGAACATCGCTCGAGCGGCCTTGTCGCCAGGATCGAGGCCGCGCCAGGGGTGGTCATCAAGATCCCCGGGTGGATGCTGGACCCGGGGACCTGCGCCGGGATGGAACTCGGGGCTCCGTGCGTGGGTGTATCCGCGCTGACCGACCTGCACGAGCTATTGATCGCACAAGGTTTCAGACGAAGCTCTCCGGACCACGACGTCGTGGAGGAGAAGTGCGATGAAGTCGATTCCATCAACATCGAGGCCGCCCATCGAGTCTCGTCAACTGAGGATGGCGCTCGATGCGCCGACCCTGCACGAGCTGAGCTGTCTCGAACTCACCGCCGTGCTCGTCGCACTGGCGGGCCTGCTGCTCGAAGCGGCCAGCACCGCGCCAAGGGAGAATGACGATGAGCGCGCGTGAACGCCTCCCTGCCTCGGTGCTGCAGCGCAAGGCCGTGGTCTATGTGCGTCAGTCCACGCTGGCGCAAGTGCACGGCAATCTCGAGAGCCAGCGCCGTCAATACGAACTTGCCGACGTCGCGCGCCATCATGGTTTCGCCGCCGTGGAGATCATCGATGACGAGGGAGCAGAGTCCGGCCCTGGTGAACCGCGCCCTTGAGAACGGTGCTTCCCAAGCACTTTGCACGGCGCCTCGAAGCCCAGCCCAAGGCCCGCAAATACAGGCTTGCCCTTCGGACGCGAGTGTCCCGTCAAGTGGTCCTAGAGTCAAAGTTTAGCCGCTACGTCGCGTCGGCCAACGTCACCACATGCACGTCGACTCCCAATGTCTCCCGCGCCGCATCCACCAGATGCGGGTGATGGGTGTAGAACAGCACCTGCGTCAGCTCGGCCAGCTGCCCGAGCACCTTAAACCCAGCCTTCGACCTCTCCGCATCAAAGTTGATAAACAGATCATCTGCTACAAAGGGGAGCGGCACGGCTCGACCTAGGTAGTCTTCTACCGCCGCAATCCGCAACGATAGAAACAGCTGGTCCTCCGTTCCCGTACTCAGACCCGGCACCGAGACGACTTCTCCGTCTGGTCGCACCCCAGTCAGATGCGTAGTGTCTCGTTCGTCAAACCTTACCTCCAGCCGTTCAAAGGAACTCAGTGTCAGTATTCGGAATAGCTCACCGGCCCGCTTCAGCAACGGCCCCTGCTTTTCCTTCCGATAGCGGTCCACCGCCCAGCGTAGCAATATCCCCGACGTCCGTACTCGCACGTAGCGTTCGGCCGCATCCTGCATGGTAGCCAGTGCCTCCTCACCATCGGCCGCCGCTCTGGCCGTCGCGTCGTCTCCCTCGATCGCTTCGAAGGCCTTCCGTGCCTCGGTCCAGGCTACAATCGCTTCCTCCTGCTGTTCGCCGATCACCTTTAGTTCAGCCACGGCCGCTTCTTCCCTGACCCGCACCGCGTCAATGTCAACATCTCGGCATTCCTCCTCAATAACCTCGATCGGCAATCCGTCACTTTGTTGATCGAGCGTTTCCATGACGCCGGCCAGCTTCTCGTTCAACGTCCTCAATTGTTCGGATCGCTCAATCGCCACGCGGAGTTTCTCGGCATCCTCGGCACCGGCAGCCTCCAGGAGCGGCTGCACTGAAGTCCAACCGGCCTTTCGGCGTTCCTCCAGCTCCTCGAGCTTCTTCCGCCGCTCGGCCACCGCATCCGTCAGCTCCCGATGCTGATGATGCAACTTCAACGCCTCCTCCCGCCGACGATCCAGCTCCACTACGGAAGCATCGGCATCGCCGTCCGTCAGGTCCGACGCCAATTCTTCGGCGACCTCCGCCACAGTTCGTTCAAATTCCCCAATGTCGCGTTCAATGGTGGCAATTCGTTTATCCCGAAGATTCCTGGCCGCCGCCGCATGCTCGCGCATCTCATCGATGACGATGATTTGTGCGGACAAGACGTCGGGTTTGTCGTCACACTGAAGGTCAATCGCCTTAACCGCCTTGGTCCAATCTTCTTGCCAGGTTTTCCGCTCCTCCTCCGCTCTTTCCAGCTCACCTTGCCGCCGAGCCACCTCAGACTTGGCCGTCCGAACCGCTTCGCGCATCTCAATAATCTTCTCGGCCTTCGCTTCTTGTTCTCTCCGATACGCGTCCGCCCGTTCGACTAGCACTCGCAGCTTCTTTTCCCCGATCTCCCGGGGATCGCAGCCGACCTTTGTCAGTGTCGCGTGAACCTGAGCAATTGCCTCCTGTTCCTCTTGCCTACTGTCGTCCAGCTGACGCCGCGCGTCGCGCTCACGCCCAATCAGCGTCACGACCTCTTCGCGGGCCTCCAGCCATACGCGCATGACCTCGGGTGCAAGCACCTCAACCGGCACTTCAGCCCACAGCGCATGCCACGCCTGATCCAGTTTCTCGCCTTCCACCTTCAGCGCCGCTTCATCTGCCACTAGCTGTCCGATCCGTATCTCGTGTCCGCCGATGTTGTTTACCAGCACTGCCAACTCCCCCGCCGCTTGAGCCTTGTCGAAGCGCCGGTCGGCTATACGGTCCGCCTGTTCTACGGCTCCTTCGAGAGATGCCGGTAGGTCCTCCAAGGTGTCGGCATAGGCCTGTGCATCTTCGGTCGCGATCCCCGAGCGCGCAATGTAACGAGCCTTGACCAGATACCACAGCTTGTCCCTGTAGCCGCGGGCTTCCTCTACCGCGCCCGGCCCCACGACGCCTTCATCCCGCATTCGCCGCTCCAGCGCCTTTCGATCCCTCTCGAGGTCGTTGCGTGCCTCGGTGAGCCGATGCTTCGTTTCGCCTTGCCGCTGCACCAATTCCCGCATATCGTCCCGATGCGCGATGACTGTATTCCGTGGCGGTATCGCTAGCGCCTCAATGTCGGTGTCCTCAGGCAGAACCGGCTTCATCGACCGAAGCCTCTTCTCGAGGCCTTCGAAATTCTCCGCCACTTGCCCCTGTGCCGTACGAATACGCCCTGCTACGTCGCCGATGTCCCGAACGGAGTTCAAGACAGCGGCTAGCGCTGAAACGTCCGTCGGCTCCCCAAGCTCCTCAACGCGCTCTGTCTTGTCCTGCAACGCAGCCTGCGACTCCACCAGCGCCATTCGCACGCTGCGTTGCTCTACTGCCAGTTCCCCATGCCGCGCCAATAGTCTCCGTACTGGCTCAACGTTGCTCCTGGACGGAATCCGCTCGATCAGCTCGCTTGGATTCTCAACATTCCAACCGATCTCAGCCGCCAGCCTGGCTAGCGACTCCAACTCAAGACGATATTCGTCCCGCCGCTTAGGCAGGTCTTTCCGCTCACTGCGAACCGCGATGCGTTGCTCATTGAGCTGCATGATCTCGTCCGCCCGTCTCACAAGCGATTCGTCGAACGTGATGCCTTCCAGCGCCTGCCGGGCTTGCTTGAGCTGCGGTGCAACGATGTCGACTTGCGCCCTAATTTTGGCCTCCTTCTGCTCGGCTTGGTCGAGCTGCTCGGCCGCATCCTCGGTCAGCAAGATCACGTCCCCGAGCGCTGCGATCTCCTGTGTCAGCTCACGCCGCTGTCGTATGGCGCCATGAACGTGGCGGATGCGGACCAGCGTCTTTAGCTCCTTTGACGTCTCCTCGTGTTCCTTCCGGCGCTCCTGGAGTGTCTTTTCGGCATCGCGCAACGCCATGCGCGCCGCCCTCCAGGCATTGGCTGTCAGCGAGTGCTCGCGTTGCCTTGACTGCGCTTCTTCCCATCGACCCTGGGCCTGATAATAGAGCCGCCGCTCAGACTTTCGTGGTGCCCATAGTCGGTCCGCCTCCTCCTCAAGCTGCTTCATCCGTCCCCGCAAGTCGGCTAGGCCAGTGCCGACAGCGAACAGCATCTGGCCCACATCGTCCTTGGCCTCAATGATCGCTCTGCCGCCTTCAGCCAGACGGCTGTGACTGAGATTGAACATGCGATCAAAGAAACCGCGGTCCACTCCGGCAAGGAACGGCGCCAACAATCGTTCATCACCTGGAAGCGGATCCCCGTCAGGTCCGAGAATCTTGTCCCTCCGAGCCTTGCGCCGCTGAAATTCGAAGCACTCCCCGCCATTTTCCAGCACCGCACCTACGCGCATGGCTTCATAGCTGTGGAGGAAGTTGTAGGGCGAGCGTTCCGGAATCCCAAAAAGCATATCCTCGATGGCGGTCAGAGAGGTCGTCTTCCCGGCTTCGTTGGGGCCGAACACGATATGAATGTCCCGTTCTGCCCTCGGCAGCTCGATGGATGTATCGGTGAACCGCCCGTAACGGAGCAGGTCAAGCCTGGCGAGACGCATTGCTTATCCATCCTCCACTGTCAGGCGAGCACTAAGGTAAGGCGTGACCTCTCCGATCAAAGCGGCATAGTCGCCATCCACGGCAGCACCAAGCACTTCGTCCTCGCATCCGTCTCGTATTCTGTGTGGCAGCTTGCCGACTAGTTCGCCGATATTCGTCCTCAGCTGCCCGAGCAGCTCTTCGTCGGAAATGGCTTCCTTGAGCATGCGTTGGAGATCGCCAAGGGTATCCTCCCGCGCGGCTTGCGCAGCGATGTCGGTCAATGGCGCGGTCCGGACTGCTACCCGTTCCACCCAGGCAACTTCGTCACCCAGACCAAGCGCCGCAGCTCGAGCTTCAGCCGTAAGGTTCTCGACATCTGCCACCAGCTGACTGTGAAGCTCTGTGCGGCCCTGCAGCACTATCCGCGCCGACAGCAGCCGCCCGTCTGCACTCACTACCCCTTCCACCAGGGCTTGCCGCATAAGGTCGACGACATCGACTGTACTGCTCGCCGCCGCAACGTCCACGTCAAGTACCGCCCAACGCACCACGTCAAATGTCAGCGCCGCGACCTCGACAACCTCTCCCCCCTCCACCGTGACCAAACAGGCTCCCTTGGGACCGGCCTCACGGACATGACGACCCTGGAGATTGCCAGGGAAGACGACATGCGGTCGCTCGTTCAGTACCTGTCCCTGATGCACGTGGCCCAAAGCCCAGTAGTTGTATCCCTTCGCTACAAGCTCCGGCAGACTGCAAGGTGCATAATTGGCGTGCTCACCCATGCCACCCAAAGCGGTATGGAGAACCCCAATGTTGAACGCTCCTTTCACCGGTGACGGATAGCCGGGTACCATATTGTCGTTCACGGCCTTCTCGCGATAACTCCAGCCGTGCAGAGCGACGTTTAGCTTGTCGAACTGAAATGTCTCCGCCTTTCGCGTACCGAAGACACAGACGTTATCCGGCAGTGCGAGCGATCTGGTGATCTGGCTTTCCGCATCATGATTGCCGTACAGAATGAAGACGGGTATGCTGGCCTGATTTAGTCGCCCCATTTGCTCGGCAAAGAATAATCCGGTCTTGTAATCGCGCCAAGTGCCGTCATAAAGGTCGCCGGCGATCACGACAAAGTCCACTTGGTCCTGAATCGCCCATTCGACCAGCGCCTCAAATGCGGCGCGTGGCGCCGAGCGAATTCGCTCCGCCACCCTCCCTTCAATGCCTGCCAGTCCGATCAGCGGACTATCGAGATGAATGTCCGCGGAATGAATGAAGCGAAAAGAAGTCATGGCAAACCTACCGATGGGGTCGAATTAGGGCTTGGCGCTTCGGGTCTTATCGCGGGCAATAATATCAGGACTTGCGGCCGCCAGACAGTCACTCGGCGTTGAGTCTCCCGATTATGCACTATTCGCAGCTAGCTTGACCACTCGGTGGGGCATGGGCGGAGCGCATAGGGGGACGAATGAGAGCCGAGGAGACATCTCGCGGAGAAAAAAGCGGCGCCTTAACCCCTACGAGCGCGATCCCAGTCGGGGTAGTCCAACCGAACGCTCAGCCATCGCGCCCGCTTGCGAGGGTCGGCGGTGCCCTCGAAGAAGGCACGCACCTGTGCGACGGTCCGGGGTCGACGAGTCTTGAGCTTCACCATCATCTCCCGATGATGCCCCGCTCGCGACCGCCTCCAAGCTCTCGGCACGAGTCCACGTGGCGACCGAATGCCAAGGGGACACCCGCGCCGTTCGGTCGGCAACTCTCGTGCTGGCCTCCCAGGCGCGGCGCGGGATCAAGAGGAAGATTTTTCACGATCCGACATTGGCCGCTCAGTGCCTCGTGTGGTTGGCCTCCACCTGCAGGAAGCATCGGATCGAGGGAGGTGGGAGCCTGGCGAACTTCTATATCCAGGAGGAAATCGAGAACGCGCCCTGCGGGAGCGACACGTTCGAGTTTGTCTGGCACAACCGGCGATTGACTGCTGATTGGCACGTCAAGAACGGCGGGAACACCCGCAGCCCCGAGCGCTGTCTTCGCATCAACTATTGTTTCGACGAATCGACACAGCAGATCGTCATCGCCGATATGCCAGGACATCGCAGGAGCGGTGCGACCTGATTTAGATCGAGTCCGGTACGGGATCCCAGAGGCCTCTTGCCCACTATCCGTATTTCTCAGCGTAAACGCCGACGTAGTCGGGATCCTGGCAGATACATCTGCCCGATCGATCCTGCGGCTCAAGTCGCCGGAATGCGGGGTTCGGGTGCTTGAGGGTGTCGACACGGAAGTAATTGTCGAGCGCCCACCGCCTGAGTTCGGGGTGGGCGGCCTTGACCAGCTCGGCCGCCAGCAAGATCCCCGCAGAAGCGGAAATGAACGACAGCGGAGCGACCACGTTGGCAAACGGCAGACGAAGCGGAGCCTCCCCGCAGACCGCCTTCGCGTAGAACGAGTCGATGGGCGATCCCACGTTGCCGGCCCACCGCCCCGGCTCGACACAGCGATGCGCCTCGATCCGTGCCACAAGCTGCGCATCGGCGGGAGCATTGGTTCGAACGAGCTCTCGGACCTCCTCACCCGAGAGGCCCATGTCGGCCGCCATGATGTCTTCTCGACTCGGACCGTTCGGATTGACCAGATACAGGCAATGCAAACAGGCCTTCCCGTCGTTGAAACCATGCGTGGACACGGTCACGGTGGTCCGGCCAGTAGCCGCGTTGATGACTCTCCGCGGAAGCTCCTTCGCAAGCCCACGCCGGCCCTCTGGGCTGTCAACAGGCGAAAGCAGCAGGTTGATGGCGCCGCCATGCTCTTTCACATAGCACGTGAAGGCGCCGCGGTACGGTACGGGCTGTATCGCTGTACGCGCGAGCGCGTCGCGTGCCACGTCCACCTTCGAACGGCCGATGTCGCGCCGGCGCATGAGCACATAGCGATTGAGATTGGTCTCGTCCACCGCCTCGTTGTCGATGAGATGGAGCATGCCCTGCGAATCACCCAAATGCGCGAGAGCGTAGATCGCGGCCGAGCCGACCGCGCCGACGCCCACGAGATGACTGTCCGGGATCGTGATGACCTTCGGTGTATCGGCGTCCGCACCACAGCGAAGAAGGTCAAGGAGAGAGAAACTGAACGGGGTCATTGGACGATAGGGCGCCTGCATGCCGTTCAGCACATGGAGCAGCACCTGGGCGGAGCCCACGCAGGCCGCGTAGAGAAATCCGAAGTTCCCCTCGCCCTCGCTCGCGAGATCGCAGTCCAGTGCCGCGCGCCACGGCGACCCTCGCACGACGGCTTCGCGATCGGCGTGTATCGAGGATCGCGCGCCGACGGACAGCACCACATCCGAATGCCCGGGGGCGCCGATGTGCACCGCGCCCTCCACCGTGTCATTCAGCTCGTCGACAACGGCGCGAACCGTCCCGAGAGCCCAAGGATGATCGGGCGCTTCAGTCCCTGGCGGAAACACCGCGTGCACCCGTTCGAAGGTCCTCGACAGGAGATTCACTGCCAGGAGAAACGCCGCCGTGTTTCCCGGATGCCGAGCCGCTTCGGGACGAAGCTCGACGGCAATGGTGGGACGGCTGAACACGTCCGACGAAACGTCGATTTGCTCGATGAACCTGTGATTCTCGCTCCGGAAGGTCATCAGCGCACCTCGAACAGACACGACACGGCTTCTCCGTCGAGTTCCTCCCACACTCCCGCTCCGAGGTGACGATTGACCGACACCTGTTGCAGACCCCCATCCCAGGTCTCGGCAAAATCCGGGATGACGATGGACAGCGCACCCGTGTGGCGCGGGAGCGCCTGGCGGTCGTCGATGGCCGAATGGAAGGCCCTACCGGGATGGGTGTGCAGCTGGACAAGGAGCTTCTCGCCGCAGCCTGCGAGTTGCCGGGCAATCCTGAGCCGCTCCCGGAGGGGGACATCGAAATGCAGGTCACTGGCGCGGTGGTAGGGCACGACGATGCCTCGCACCAAAGCCTCATCGGCGCAGTGGATCCCGGTCCACAATACGACGGCCTCGCGGCGCCCGTCACTCAGTGATCGCAGTTGCTCCACCGACTCGGCAACGATATCCCGAGGCACGACATATCGGACCACGTCGCTCACGAGTCGTCAGCCATTTGAGTCATTGAATCGCTGCTCAACACGGTCAACGATGTCTCGAAGCCGGTAGGTGCCGCGGACCCGGTACCGCTCCCACTTGTCGCTGACATGGCTCGAATGGGTGTGGTACTCGCGAATTCCGGGCAGGCACAGGAACGGCTTTCCCGTAGAGGTATGAGACTCATGGACCGACCACTTCGCCTTCGGCCATTCTTCCCACGGAAGCTCCCGTCCATCATCAGGGTCGTGAAGTGAGAGGGACGGTGGAAGCTCATCCCAGTCGTCGCAGACGAATCGGAACTCAATCTCTCG
Organism: Gammaproteobacteria bacterium; assembly: GCA_965223775.1. GTDB lineage: Bacteria > Pseudomonadota > Gammaproteobacteria > HK1 > HK1 > JAJDXW01. Next base: position 3,652,690 of record OZ245021.1, read on the forward strand.
GCCTGAACGACGATGCCGCAGGACGATTGCAAGGATGGGATGGATGGCGGAAACAAGCCTCCAGCCCTTGGCGAAGACGAATCCGGTCGCCTCATCCGTCTGCAGTGCCCGGACTTCGGATTCGAACTTCCTGCGACTGACCGCCGTGTCCATCTTGCCCCCCGGAAGCGCAGGCTACCGAAAGCAACCGCCGCCGCTTTCCTCCGGGGCAAGCGTGAGGGTCGCCCCATCGGGGATTTTGTTGTCCGCGATCGTCGACTGTGAATCGAGCTCCGTACCCTCGAACTGCAGCTCCCACTTCTCGCCAGGCGCGGGCTTGATGTCGAGAGAAACGAACGCCTTGTTGATGACGTCCTGGAGTTTCTGGTCGGATCCGAAGTCGCCCTCGAAGCTTCCATCGAGGGTTTCCACGGTGAGGTGCACTTGCGTGGCCATGGTCTGGTGCCTCCGTGTGAGGTTGAACGTACTCATCGCGGCCTCGAGAGTTGCGATTGTCGGGTCCGCCATGTCAAGGTTGTCGAAGTCTACCCGAATTCGAACAGAAACGCCAATGTCATGATGTCGAGATCGCCATGGTTGCCGAAAAACCCTCCGACGCATTCAAGGACCGCCTCCGGATCGCACGCGAAACGCTCCGTGGCATGAGCCAGGTGGAGCTGGCGAAGGCGACGGGTCTCCCCCCGAGCTCCATCGCCCACTTCGAGGGTGGCGGCCGCAAGCCCTCGTTCGACAACCTGCGCAAGCTCGCCAATGCGCTGAACGTGACAACCGACTATCTGCTTGGGCGGGTAGATGAACCGGATATGGCTCAGGCGGCCGACCCTCTCGCCCGCCACGGCGCGAAACTCACGGAGGAGAACCGTTCGCTGGCCGAGGCCTTCATGGCGATGCTGGCCGATCGTGACCGCAAGGCGCGGGGAGACGGTGAATGAACTGGACTTCCGAGCTTCGCCAGCGCGCCCTGACGCGCAAGGCCCAACGACTTCTCGAGACCGAGGGCTTGCTTCGCCTTCATGTCGATCTCGATGCCCTCGCCGAAACCCGTGAGATCGTCATTGAGCCCATGGAAGCGTCCTCCGAGGGGGCGTCAGGAATGTTGGTCAGGTACGGCAATTCCTTCGGGATCCTCTACGACAGCACCGTTCCCAACGAGGGGTTTCAGCGCTTCAGCATCGCCCACGAACTCGGCCACTTCTTTGTCGAGGGACATCTTGATCACATTCCGTTCGACGATGGAGCTCATCGATCTCGGGCCGGTTACATCTCGGAGGACCGCTACGAACGGGAAGCCGACTGCTTCGCTGCCGGACTTCTCATGCCCGAAAAGCCGGTGCGCGACGTCATCTCGCGCCACCCGAACGGTCTTGCCGCCATCGAGGCAGTCGAACGCGATTCCCGAGCGTCCCTGACCGCATCGGCTATCCGCTACGTCGGGCTAACGGACGCAGCAGCTGCCGTCATCGTCAGCCGAAACGGTAAGGTCGACTACTGCTTCATGTCGGATGCCATGAAGTCACTGCGCATCGAGACATGGCCAAGAAAGGGTTCGCCGATCCCCCCCAGGACAGCCACAGCGTCCGTAAGTGGACGCCCGACGGAGCAGCGGCGCTCGGCCCGAGAGGAGGATGAGATCAATATTAGGGAGTGGCTCGGCACTGGCACTGGGCGATCCGCACAAGCTCGAGAGGAGGTTGTAGGGCTCGGCAGCTACGAACGCGTCCTCACGGTCCTGACGTGCCCCGGTCTTCTAGACGAAGGCTTCACGGACGAAGACGACGACTTTGACGAGGCCTTGGAGGAGAGCTGGACCCCCCGTTTCCGGGGCTAAGAGTCTGCGCCGCAGAAGTACCGAGGGCGGTCCGGTTGTATGTGGCCGTATTGGAGTCGGCGCACTGGGCGAATGCGTGGATTCGCGCGCTCCATGGTCTGGCGATGAGGACCTGCGCCGGGAACGCTTGAAGGCGCATAGACCTCGTTACGTGCGCAAGCGAGGGACTGCGGATCAACGGCCCGAAGTGCCAGTTGCGGCGTCAGCATGCGTCCAGCGCCGCCATGTGCTTGATATTCACTGCCAAGCACACGAGGTGCCATTCGCCTCGGACCTTGTGCGCCCCGCGAACTCTGAACCGTCGGAACGGAGCGCGATCGACCAGGGCCTCTACTGGCAGAACGACGAGGACGCGAGCGGCTACCCGGTGTACGGCGCGCCGCGTACAAGGCGGGATGGTAGGTGTTCCGTCAGCCCGTGATGGCCCGGACGAGCGGAGGCCTTGTAGTGGCCGCTGTGGAAGGAGATCGGTAGTCTGCGCTCATCGAACAACGCGGTCGGCCTGAGGAATCCACGGCCTGACGGAACGGATACGCGGGATGGTCGCGTCCACGCGGAGCAGCTAGGTTCCATGCGGCGCAGTGCCGATCAATCGCGGGACGCTGGTGTTCCATTGGTGTTGCCCAGATGGTTACAATGGGACCCTAAAGAATCTGGATAGTCAAATTTATGTCTATATATCAATCGATTATAGATAAACTAGTTTCAGACGAGTGCCGATAGGTGTATTCACCGATTTTCGTCGCGAGGGCGCCGCGAAGCTGCGAAGCAGAATGCGTGGTAACGGGCCGCACGGACTGAATGAGCGCTTACGCGCTGGCGAAGGCGTAGTCGACACTGGCGCGTTCGCGCTGTCGAAGCGGCTTGAGGGAGTACGGCCCGGTACCACTGCGACCTTGGGAGCGCGAAGCGACAGATTGGCGTCCGCTAGCCAAGAAATTGGTGAGATATTGCGGCTAACACCCTTGGGGCGTCATCCCCTTTACAGTTGAGCCAAATCCTCTGCGAGCCCCCTGGGCGCGGGCTTCCAGCCCGCGGTGGGCCGAAGGCCCACGATGGTCCACGCGGGCAAGATCCCCGCGCCCCCGGAAGTGCACCACATGCTTCGTCGGTCCGAGGCGCAGCCTCGCTGGCATTCGACGAAGAGAGCGCTCGGCCGGGACGCTTTCCATCCCGCAAGGCTTTTCCTCTATACTCGGTCGCGGTCCCCCACGGCCTGGTCGCGCCATGAACCAGTCGCGACAGAGCCTCGGCGCCCGCGCGGCCGCGCGGCGCCCCGGCAAGTACCATGGACGGGCGACCCGCTCGTGTCGCGCGTACGTGGCGATGCTCGCCGCCCGCGACAGTACCTGACCGCTCTCTTGCTTGCCGCGCGCTCGCGCGGACGATGGCGCCGCCGGCGCCCGACTCCGACCCACGCGCCCCCGCGACCGCCCGAGGTCCGGACCGACGAGAGAGCTGATTCGGGATGAGCAACGACACCAGCGACCCACGAACCCACGGCAACTTCGCCGACGACTGCCGCGAGCATCTCGCGGCGCTCCTCGACTATTCCTCGCTCTCGTCGACCGTCGACGAAGGCCTCGACGGCGCCTTCGCCGAACCGTGGCTGAAGGAAGCCCGCCGCCTCGTGTTCGCGGGCTCCGGGGACAGCCTCTTCGCGGCGCAGAGCGTGCTGCCCGCGCTCCGGCGCTGGTCGGGAATGGCCGCGGAGGTGATGACCGCGATCGAGCTCGCACGCTACGAGACTCCCCTGCTCGAACCGGGCGACGTCGTCGTCGCGATCTCGAACTCGGGAAGCTCTTCACGGACGCGCGAAGCCATCGCCCTCACCCGCGACCGCGGGATTCCGACGCTCGGGATCACGGGGAGCCTCGACGGACCGCTCGCCGCGATTGTGGACCGCACCTTGCACCGCCCGGTTCGCTCGGAGGGGTTCGACACCACGAGGCACGGGCGGGCCATCGTGCACTTGGCGGAGTACTTCGCCACGTTGCGTGCGCTCTACGGTCTCGCGCTCCGGCTCGGCACTTGCCGAGGCCGACTCACCGAACGGGACGCGGACGAGCTTCGTGCCGAAATCGAGCGCGCCATCGCGGCGGCCCCGGACGTCGCCGAGGCCGCCGAGGCGCGCGCCCGCGCGCTCGCCGAACGCCTGCACCGCAGGGGCACCGAAACCGTGTGGGTCCTCGGCGCGGGTCCGAACCGCGGCACCGCCGAGTACTGTGCCGCGAAGTTCCACGAGCAGGTTCCGCTGAACGGGGTACCGCAGGACCTCGAGGAGTGGGCGCACCTGCAGTACTTCCTCACGCTGTCGTGGGGAGACCGCGGGCCGGTGCTGGTGCTCGCACCCCCCGGGAACGCCCGTGACCGGGCCGAGGAGATCGTCGCGGGCATCGCGCGGGCGGGCGGATTCGCGGTGACCGTCGGTCCGGGCGACGTGGCGGGCGCGGGCGACCGGCTGGAGGTGGCAGCGGACCTGCCCGAGCTGCTGACCCCCCTGCTCTATCACGTACCGGTACAACTGCTGGTGCTGCACTTCGCTCGTCTGGCAGGCGTCGTGCCCACTCCGATTCGACGGGTGGACGACTACCAGCTCATTCGTGGAGGCATCGTGCGCGAACGGGTCGAGGGTCTCGCCTGAATGGCCCCCTCGGCGTCTTCTGCGCTTTCGGTCGGAGCTCCATCCGCGCCGGCCACGGTCCTTCACCTCATTGCGAGCCGCTCCGGAACAGCGGCCCTCACCCGCCAGGGAAGGCCCGAATCGAGGAAACCATCACCATGAGCAAGAAAGCACATGTCGACAAGACGACTACCGAAAGCCGGGTTCTCACGCGCCGTGGATTCGGCAAGGGCGCCCTCGCCCTCGGCACGGCGGCCGCGGTCGGGTTCCCCAGCATCATTCGCGCCGAGGACAAGGAGCTCGTCGTCATCAGCTACGGAGGGGAGCTCCAGGAGCCGCATCGCTGGCTCGGCGACCGGATGGAGGCGCGCCACGCGGGGCTCAAGGTCCGGCTCGTCGCGAGCGAATCGCAGGACATCGTCGCCCAGATCAAGGCGGCCCGCGGGCACAGCCCCTACGACGCGATGCCGAACGGGGAGCCGCCCCATCTCATCGCGATGAACGACGGCTACATCCAGAAGCGTGACGATTCGAAGCTCTCGAACCTCGGCAACGTCTACCCCGAGTTCCTCGAGAAGACGAACGGCTTCGGCGTGCCCGCCACCTTCTCCCTCATCGGCATCGCCTACAACGAGGAGATGGTGAGCACCCCGCCCACCGCGTGGGAGGACCTCTGGAACGAGGAGTACGCCGGGATCCGGGGGATCTGCCGCACGTCCTCGAACCTCGGGCTCGGGACCCTCGCGATCACGTCGAAGATCTTCGGTGGCTCGGAGTCCGACCTCGAGCCCGCCTGGGCGAAGCTGAAGGAGCTCGACCCGATCGCGGGCCGGAGCCCCCGCATCCTCGCCCAGATGATGGAGCGCGGCGAGATCGCGATCGCGCCCCTTTGGAACAACGACGCGGCGGTCGCCGAGAACAAGGGCATGCCGATCCGCTTCGTGAAGCCGGACCCGGGCCCGGTCGCAATCGTGTCGGTCATGTCCGAGATCACCGGCACCCGCCATCCGGACCTCGTCCACGAATGGATGGACGGGATCATCAGCCAGGAGTACCAGGCGATCGCGGCCGACGCGCCCTACTACTTTGGGGTGACCGTCAAGGGAGTAGACGTCCCGGAGGCGGCGAAGCCCTACACGCCGTCGACGCCGGAGGAGGTGCTCGCCCTCCAGACGGTGGACTGGCCGAACATCGTGAAGGTGCGCCCGCAGCTCGTCGAGCGCTTCGACCGCGAGTTCTCGGTGTAGGAACCCGGGCGTGCGGCCATGACGGCCGGCCGGGACGGGGCCATGCTCCGCGACGTGCGCCGCCAGCCGGCGGTGCACGCGGGGTTGCTCGCACGCGCCTTCGAGTTCCGGAGCTTCGCGCGCGAGCACCTCGTCCCGGACCCCGGCGGGGCGCTCTGGGCGACGGGCTGCGGGGACGGCTGGTTCGCGGCCCGTGCGGTCGAGTCGCTCATCGGGGGCGGCCCGCACCCCTACCGGCCGCGGGCCGCCCTCCCCTTCCTCGTCTATGACGCGCCCTCGGTGGGGCCGACCGACCGGGTGCTCGTCATCTCCATGTCCGGGAACGTCGACCGCTCCGTCGAGGCCGCCGAGGCGGCCCTCGCGCGCGGTGCCCGGGTAGCGCTCCTCACCAACGGCGACGGCGGGCGGGCGGGGGCGCTCGGCATCGCGCGGACTTCGCTCGACATCGAGGCGATCGCGCCCTTTCTCTGCGGGACCACGAGCTATACCGCGACCGTCCTCGTCCTCGCCCTCGCCCTCGGTCCGGCCGGGACCGTCGAGGCCGCGAAGCAGCTCGCGGCCCGGCTCGAAGCGTTCCTGGATGCGGCCGAGCCGGTCGTGCGCGAGCTCGCCCGACCCTACGCAGGGGTTCGTTTCCTCACGTGCGGAGTCAACCTCGCGACCGCCGACTACGGGGCGGCCAAGCTCGTCGAGCTGACCCGCCTCCCCACCTGGAGCGACGACGTCGAGGAGTTCGCGCACCGCCAGTTCTGGAGCGCGGATCCGGGCGAGCTCGTCGTGTACCTCTCGGCGAACCCCGAGGTCGCCCCCTTCGCCGACGCGAGCGCAGGGGCGATCGCCGACATGGGGTTTACCACCCTTGCCGTCGAGACTGAAGGATGCGAGGTGCCGTCGGCCAGACACCGGGTGACCCTGCCGCGGGTCGAAGAGGCGCTTTCCCCGTTGCCGCTCGCGCTGCCGCTCCAGCTCCTCGGCTACCGCCTCGCCCTCGCGACCGGAATCGACCCCGATGTCCGCGCCCACCTCAAGGAAGACGGCCGGCGGTTCGAGACGAGCCGCCGGCTCACCCGCCGCAGCCTCCTCGGAACCGGGAAGTAGGCAGTGACCGCGGCGATGCCACGCGTCACCGTGTCGGGATACCTCTCCCTCGACACGATCGCATGCCCCTCCGGCACCCATGAGGATGTGCCGGGCGGGGCCGCCCTCTACGCCGCCCTCGGCGCGCGGGCGGCGGGCGCCCGGGTGCGGATCCGGGCGGCGCTCTGCGACGACTTCCCGCGCGCCGCGCTCGATGCCCTCTCCTCGCTCGGCATCGACCTCGACGGGCTCGAGCTCGCCCCCGGGGCGACCCGGCGGGGGCGCCTCGAGGACCCGGAGGCGTCGTCCGTGCGCGCGACCCGGCGCGCTTCCCCCCACCACCGGGACCCCGAATGGTGGGCGCGGACCCGGGCGCTCGCCCCGGCGCCGTGCTGGAACCCCGCCGACGCGGTGGTCATCGCGGCGATGCCGGTCGGCTGCCTCGTCCATCATGCCGAGACCGCGCGCGCACTCGGTGCACGGGTGGTCGCGGACACGAGCGAGGCCTACGCGGCCTCCGAGGGCGAGGCGCTGCTCGCCGCCCTGCCGCGGATCGACCTCTTTGCCCCGAGCCGCGAGGAGGTTCGCCTGCTCCTCCCGGACCTCGACGACGAGGCGGCCCAGCGGGCGCTCGACGCCCGCTGTCCGCACGTCGTCCAGAAGCGGGGAACCGATGGAATGTGGTGGTCCTCGGCCGGCCGGCCGGTGCGCCAGGAACCGAGCCGCGCGCGAGAGATTGCCGACTCGACGGGGGCCGGCGACGCCGCCGTCGGCGCCCTCGCCGCAGGGCTCGCCCGGGGGCTACCGGTGCCGGAGCTCCTTCGCGAGGCGTCGGAAATCGCCGCCCGTGCGGCCGGCATGGTCGGCCCCCGCGGCCTTGGACTCGTCCCCGAGCCCGCACCCGCGCCGGCGCCCGCGCTCGGCCACGAATGGGGAACCGGTCCCGGACGCGGACCGGGATCCGGACGCGAGCCTCCCCTCTCCCCCGTCGCCTGAACGAGGAGCACCGTCATGCACGTCGAGGTCGACTCGCTCGACAAGTCCTTCGGACCGACCCGGGTCCTCAAGGGCTGCTCGCTCGGCATCGACCGGGGCGAGGTGGTGACCCTGCTCGGCCCCTCCGGCTGCGGCAAGACCACCCTCCTTCGCTGCATCGCGGGCTTCCACGTCCCCGAGGAAGGCCGGGTAGTCATCGGCGGCCGCGACATGACCCTGGTGCCGCCCTACCGGCGCGACGTCGGGATGATCTTCCAGAGCTACGCCCTCTTCCCCCACCTCGACGTCCGGCGCAACGTGGAGTACGGCCTCTCCGTACGCAGGATTCGGCGAACCGAGCGGGAGCGCCGGGTGGCCGAGGCGCTCGCGCTCGTGTCGCTCGGCGAGCTCGCCGACCGCTACCCGAGCCAGCTCTCCGGCGGCCAGCAGCAACGGGTCGCCATCGCCCGGGTCCTCGTGCTCGAGCCGACCGTGCTGCTCCTCGACGAGCCGTTCAACGCCCTCGACGCGAAGCTCCGGTACTCGATGCAGGTCGAGCTCCGCAAGCTCGTCAAGACCCTCGGGATCACCACCATCTTCGTCACCCACGACCAGTCCGAGGCGCTCACCCTGAGCGACCGGGTGGCCGTCATGCGGGGCGGCGAGATCGAGCAGGTGGCGGCGCCGCTCGGGGTCTACGACACGCCGGCGAGCGACTACGTCGCCGACTTCATCGGAAGCGCCAACGCCCTCGCCGGCGAGGCGCGCGCGGGACACCTCGAGATCGCCCCCGGAGTGGCGCTCGCCTCGCGGGTGGAGGGCCGGGCGGTGGCGATCGTTCGGCCCGAGAATCTGCGCGCGGAGCCCGTCGAAGGCGATACCGGGGCCGGCTGGTACGGGCGGGTCGGGTTCGTGCGCGCCCTCGGCGCCACCGTCGAGTACGAGATCGAGGTGCCGGGACGAGACGCGGTGAAGGTGCTCGCGCTCCGTCTCGCGAGCGATCGGGTCCTCGAATTGGGCCAGACCGTGCAAATCTCGCTCCGCGACCCCGAGGCCTGCCCCGTCCTTCAGGCCCCCGTCCCGTGAACGCCGCCACACGGCCGGAGGCCGGGTTGGCCGGCGCCAGGCGCCTCGCCGAGCACCCCCTCGTCTCCGCGATGCTCTCGAGCCGCGGGATCGGCCCCGCCGTCCCCGCCCTCGCCTACCTCGTCGTCTTCATGGTGATCCCGTTCGGGCTTCTCTTTTCGTTCGCATTCCTCACCGTCGAGCGCGGCGAGGTCGTCCCCTGGAGCTTCTCGCTCGAGCACTTCGGAAGCGCTCTCGGCGACTACCTGTTCTGGCGGATCGCGTGGCGTTCGTTCTGGGTCGGCGCGCTCTCGACCCTCGTCTGCCTCCTCCTCGCCTACCCGATCGCGTATCTCTACACGACCCTCGGCTCGGTCGCCCGGAAGCTCCTGCTGGTCGCGGTCATCGCCCCGCTCCTCACGAGCGCCCTCGTCCGAGTCTACGCCTGGATCGTGATTCTCGGCGGGCGCCGCGGCCTCATGAACACGGTGCTCGTCGAGCTCGGCCTCGTCGAGCGGCCGATTCGCATCCTCAACACCGACTGGTCCGTGCTCATCGGCATGACCCAGATCCATCTTCCGTTCATGATCCTTCCCCTCATCGCGGTGCTGGTCGCCCGCGACGTCGAGATCGAGAACGCGTCGCTCAATCTCGGCGCAGGCCACATCCGGACCTTCTTCCTGGTCACCGTCCCGCTCAGCGTCCCCGGCATCGTCGCGGGGACGGCCCTCGTCTTCGCCCTTTCGTACACGAACTTCATCATCCCCCAGCTCCTCGGAGGCGGGAACTACACGACGCTCGCGGTGCAGGTCTACGAGTTCGTGGTGGTCATCCTCGACTGGACCAAGGGGGCGGTCCGGGCGAGCCTCCTTCTCGGGAGCTGCTTCGTGTTCGTGCTCCTCATCACGTGGGCGGGGAGGGTCGCGACCCGCTGGACGGAGGCGCGGCTCACGTGAGCGGGCGCCGGGGCGCAAGGGCACGGCGCTTTCCCCGCTCCCCCGCGGAGTGGGTGGCGGGGGCGGTCCTCTACGCGCTCGCGGGCCTCTCGCTCGTCCTCCTCATCGGCCCCAGCCTCATCGTCATCGGGATCTCGTTCACCGAGAAGCGCTACATCAGCTTCCCGCCGGAGGGCTTTACCTTCCACTGGTACGAGGAATTCCTGGACCGCGATCAGCTCATCGACTCCGCGTTCGTCTCCCTTCGCATCGCGGCGTGGGTGACGGTGCTGACGCTCGGGCTCGGGGTCACGTGCGCGTTCTCGCTCGTGCGCGGGCGCTATCGGTGGCGGACCGCCCTCTCGGCGTTCATGGTCTCGCCTCAGATGCTGCCGGGGATGGTAATCGGGATCGCGGTCCTCTTCTTCGGCTCCGCGTTCGGGTTCTACCAGTCAAATCCGATGGTGGTCATCGCGATGACGGTGTTCTGCCTCCCCTTCGTCGTGCGGATCGTCATGGCCCGCCTGGAGGTGATGGACCCCACCATCGAGGAGGCGTCCGCGAACCTCGGCGCCTCCCGCATCCAGACCTTCCTCCGCGTCACCCTCCCCCAGATGCTGCCCGCCGCCCTCGCGGCGGCGGCGTTCGCGTTCATCGAGGCGTTCGACAACCTCACCGTCGCGCTCTTCACCGCCTCGCCCCGGGGGCGCCCCCTCTCGGTCGAGCTCTACTCCCTGGTGCAGTTCGATTCGAGCCCGATCGTCGCCGCCATCTCGAGCCTCGAGATCCTGCTCGCGCTGCTCATGGTGTTCGTCATCGGCCGCACGATCGGGCTCGAGAAGATCTGATAGAAGTCAGGGTCAGAGTCGGGTTTCGCGATTGGGTGAGGTGAACGATCCGGGTGACGATTACGTGCAATCAGGAAGAACCAAACCCGACCCTGACCCCGATTTCCCATGCGCCCCGCCCTCATCCTGCTCGGCCAAGTCACGGTGGACCATGTGGTCCCCGCCCGGCCCGGCGTCTGGCGCGAGCAACTTGGGGGAAACGTGCTCTACGCCGCCGCGGGGGCGCGACTCTGGATCGAGCCCGAGCGGATCGGGGTGGTGACCCGGGTGGGCGCGGGATGCCCCTTCGATCCCCGGGTACACCTCGCGCGGGCCGGAATCGAGCGGGTCGCGGTCGCCGATACGGGGCGCGAGCAACTCGTCGAGTGGATTCTCTACGAGGAGGACGGGTCGCGCCGATCCCTCCCCCGGAACCGCGCCCTGCGGGACGCGGGCGGCGAGGGGACGGGCGCCGGGTCCGACTACCTCGCCCACCTCGAGGCGCAGAGCCCGTCCGTCTCGGACGTCCCCACGGATTGGCTTCCGGCACGCGCCGTCCACCTCGCCCCGCAGGTCCTCGCGCGCCATGAGGAGAGCCTTCGAACCCTCGCCTCCCGCGCCGGCTTCGTGTCCGTCGATCCGTCGCCCCACTACAGCGCCGGCCGCTCGGTGGAGGCGCTCGCGCGCGCCCTCGCCCCCGCGTCCGCCCTCCTCCCGAGCGAACGGGAGGTGGCGCATATCGTCGGCGAGGACGGGTGGGAGCGACTCGCCGGCCGCCTTGTCTCGGCCGGCTTCCCGGAGGTCGTCGTCAAGCGCGGGGCGGCGGGAGCAATCCTCTGCGAACAGGGGAGCCGTCCGGTGCAGATACCTGCGCGGCGGGTCGATGTGCGCGATCCGACCGGGGCCGGGGACGCCTTCTGCGGCGCCTACGCCGCCTGCCGGCTAAGGGACCTGCCACCCGCCGAGGCGGCGCGGCGGGCCACGATCGCCGCCTCCATGGTGGTCGAATGCGAAGGGGCAGACTCCGCTCTCGCCCTCTCCCCGGACACCGCCCGACGGCGGCTCGAATCGTGAACATCGTCCGGGAAATCAGGGTCAGACTCGGGTCTCACGAAATTCGGCCTCGAGGACTACCACCGAGGGTAGCACCATGCCACGACTGCGCAGCCATCCAGGGCGGGTCTTGAAGGCGGAGCTCGAGGCGAGGAACGTGAGCGCCAACCAGCTCGCTCTGACGATTCGGGTGCCCGCCAACCGGATCACCTCGATCCTGCGAGGAGAGCGGGCGGTGACGCCGGAGACTGCCCTTCGGCTCGGCCGCTTTCTGGGCACCGGACCGGCGTTCTGGATGAACCTGCAAACGGCATACGATATCTCGGTGATCGAAGAGAAGAAGGGTCGGGCAATTGAAGAGGAAGTGCCTGCGGCCTGAGATCGGGCTCGCGCGGCGAGACGGCAGCCCGAAACGAAGGTCCCGAGAATCCCGGTTCAACGTCGGCAACGCGACCAGCCCCGCGTCGACACGGGCGAAATCGAGACCGCCCAGATGGACGTCCGGTTCTGCGAGGACCTTGGGTGCGGCTCGTCCGGGCTACTCACCTCCCCCGGAGCCACGCCTCCCGTTGGCGGGTTGACTATGGTCTGACACGATCGCAAAGTATGGAATCCTTACTTCTCGGAAGTACCGATGAAGCTCGCCAAGATCACCTCCAAGAACCAGTTGACGCTTCCCAAGAGCGTCACCGACGAACTCGGGCCTGCGGAGTATTTCGAGGTCGAGGTTCAGAACGGCCAGGTCGTTCTGACCCCGGTCCGCATCCAGCGTGCAGACGCAGTGCGTGCGAAGCTCGCCGAGCTGGGTCTTACAGAAGGGGACGTCGGCGACGCCGTCACCTGGGCACGCAAGGCGCCGGCGCGGACACGCACCCGAATGCAAAGCTGAGCGCGTGCCGGCGCGCGCCACGTCGACCACGCCACGGGTCGTCCTCGACACGAACCTGGTGCTGTCCGCGCTCGTCTTCCGCGCCGGCGCTGTCGCCGGCCTGCGGCGAGGTTGGCAGCGCGGACGGTTTACGCCCCTGGTCTCGACGGCAACGGCCGGCGAGCTGATACGCGTCCTCGCATACCCCGAGTTCCGCTTGAGCAGCGAGGAGCGAGAGCACTTGCTGGCGGACTATCTTCCATTCTGCGAGACCGTCGGAGTTCCGAACCCACCGCCGCCGACTCCGTCCTGTCGCGACCCGTTTGACGTGAAGTTCCTCGAAGTCGCCGTGGCGGGCGGAGCTGATTTCCTCGTAACCGGCGACAATGACCTTCTCGCCCTCGCGTCGGAATTCGTGTGTCCGATCGTGACGGCACGCGACTTCCTGACTCGTCTCGAACTCGAGTGACCACGAGCCGGAGCTTTCTCGCGCCCGAAGGTCCAAGATCGGGGGCATGTCCAGCGGACGCTGAACCAACATTCCAAGTGGACCACTCGGTGGGGGCTGGTCAGCCCTGGCATCTGGCCCTGTGCCGGGATTGACCGATCGACGGATTGACAGTACTGTAATGTTTTTGACATTACACGACTTCGCTTGGAGTTCATCATGAGCCAAGTCACCGCCCGGCTACCCGATGAACTGGTCAAGGCTCTTGACGCCGCCGCCCGGGATCTCAAGCGTTCGCGCGCGGAGGTGATCCGCCAGGCCATCGAGCGCTACATCGAGGATTTCGATGACCTGAGTGTCGCGATAGACCGACTCCGTGACCCGAGCGATCCGGTGCTCGACTGGGATGACGTCCGGCGTGACCTGCTCCGTCAGGATTAAGGGGAGCGCGGCCAGGGAGCTGGCCCGAATCGCGAAGCCGGCACGCGCGCGAATCGCCGAGGCGATCGATGGCCTCGCCGAGAACCCGTTCACGGGGACCGCCCTGAAGGGTGAGCTACGGGGACTGCGGCGAATCCGGGTCGGCGAGTATCGGATCGTGTACGAGATTCAGGAGGGGGAGCTCGTCGTGCTGGTGATCCGGGTGCGGCACCGTAGAGACGTGTATCGCTGAAGTGCGGCCCTCCGCAGGCCCGGTCCGAGTTTGCGGTCCCTGGCGTAGTTGAAGGCGAGCTCCTGCTTCTTCCAGCCGTCCACACGTTCGTGGCTCGTTTCAAGGCTCCTTCGGTTTCGCAGTATTCGCGGAACTCCGGATAACCGCTTGACGTTTCCGTGCCGCGGGCACGATGCGATTGTGGGCGAGCTCGGGCCACGCGGCCGGTGCCGAGCACGCGGCCACGGCCGAGGGGTTGTCTCGATCGTCGTTTCTCATGAGACGGATGCCCTGCGGCGTCTGGTTCTACACCCCGACCACGCGGACGATTCCGTCGAGACCGATGAAGTCCCCGGGGTTCCTGGTGTAGAGCGGCAGGCCGTGGGCGGCCGCGGTCGCGGCGATGAGCAGATCAGCCAGGCGTGTTCGGCCGGTCCGCCCCGCCGCCCTCTTGGCCGCGAACACGCGGCCGAATGCGCGCGCCGCCTCGGCGTCGAGCGGCAGAGGCTCCCACATGGCCGCCGCCCACTGGAGGCGGTCCTGACGCCGTGCCCTCTCGCCGTCTTCGACGGTGGCGTGCGGGCCGGCGGCGAGGGTAGCTCGGCGCGCGCCGAGCTACGTCCGTGATGGACCTTTACTTGAGTGGTGCGGACTCGATGCCCCACTCCTTTCCCAAGGCGGCCGGACCGCGTGCGGCATTCGATCTCGGCCGTCAATTGCTCCGTTCCGGCATTGGCCGGCGCGTAGATTTCCAGTACCTCCACATTGAAGTGAAAGCGCACCTGCTGGAACGGAGCTCGACCACCCGTCGTCGCGGACAGGGTAGCAGTGACCGGGTCGGCGTCAAATCATGACCTGATTACGCACAAAGCTCAGGTTGGGAGCACGGGATTCCCGGGAGCGCGGGCTTCCAGCCCGCGGGCGGTCCATGCGGGCTGGAAGCCCGCGCTCCCGGGAGGCCCACGGTCACTGGAAGGCGGTGATCCCGGGAATCCCGTGCTCCCAACCTGAGCTTTGTGCGTAATCAGGAATCATGATGCTGGGAGGGAGGTGAGGACGTCCGACCGCGTCCTGCGGCTCGGCCCCATGGCGCCTCGGCCGCAACACCAGTGGTCTGGTCGTGTATCGGCTCAAGTGGCCGTTTCGCGGTGGCACCACCGAGTCCCGGTTCGGACCATTCGTCTGGCGCCCGGCGCAAACTCGTCTTCGACAGTAGGAAAATTAAACCTATTGGGAATCAATGAGTTATTGGACACAGGAAAAGCCTTGGCACTACATACCAGTGTTCAACGCGATTCTCAAAACGGCGGTGCTCAGGGATTTGGCTCAGCGACCTCCTTTTCATCGTCGACCCGACGCACGGTGTTGGGCAATCTGACCCCGACGCATTGTGCAATCTTGCCGGCGACGCCGACGGCGTTGCTGCGCACCGCGAAGCTTTTGCCATTGTAGGTAATCGTAGTTTCGGTCAGCGCATTCAAATCGCGCAAAATGTCATTCCACTCCGCACTCACGCTGGCGCCGGATGCCGTCCGAGATGCGCACGAACTCGTCGCGGCGGCGCTCGATGGTGACCGCGTTGGGGATGACACCAGCGCCGAGCCCGGAGGCGGCGCTCTCGCGCAAGCCCGCGATCGTTTCGGGCGCGAGACCCTGGCGGTCCTCGAGGTAGTCGGCGACCGAATCGCCGTTCACGAACTCGAGGGTGGCCGCGGCGAGGGCGGCGGAATCCCCCAGCACCTTGTGGAATGCCTCGCGCGGGAGCATCCAGATCTGCGATTCCTCGCTCGCGAACGCATGGTGGGTGTGCGGCGATCCGGTGAGGAAGGCGTGCTGCCCGGGCGTCCCCCGCTCCCGGTGGACGGTGGCGACCCGTCCTTGGTTGCGGGGGTCGGTGACGGACACCTCACCGTCGTCGACGACGTAGAGGAAGTCTGAAGGATCGCCCGCGCTGTAGATGGTGGCGCCCTTCGCGAAGGTTTCCTGGATGACCGCCGCAGCGAGGCTTCGATGTGCTCCTGGGGCAGGTCGTCGAAGAGCGCGATCCGCTCGAGATCGTCCAGCGCATGCTTGAAGCGCTGCCGGTGCTTGCGACGCAGGTAGTGGACCACGGTGGGGGACTTGCGGAGGAAACCACCCCGGTTGTTGACGGTGTTGTCGAGGACGACGAAGAGAACGCCCCCCAGGATGCAGCCCATCGCGAGCCACGCGAACTCCCCGCGCACGAGGGTGGAGCCGACGAGGTCGATGGTGAGGGCGGCGAGGAGCGCCCCGCCACCGAAGGCCATGAGGATCCCGGCCGAGCGGTCGTCGGGCCGCCACACGAGGGTGGTGAGGGTTCCGAGGGGAGCGAGCAGGCGCTGACGATCCCCATCCAGAAGGCGAGAACGAGCAGCGAGTCCGACATCTGGCTGGTCCCGTTCCTCGACGCGGTGGCGCCCTGGGCTCGCGCTACGTCACTGGCGACCGGCCGGAGAGCGCGTGCGTGCGCCGCCCTTCGGTGGTGTGCCGACCGGGCGGGTGCCGTGGCGCCGCCATTGCCGGTCGGCGACGGCTTGCGCGTCGGCCACGATCCCCTCGCCGTCGAAGCCGACCGGACGGCCGGCGCGGAGCCGCACCCGACCATCGACGACCACCGTGTCAACATCATGACCGGAACCGGAATGGACGACGATCCCGTATCCGTCGACGACCGGCGCGAGGCTCGGTGCGGAGGGGTCGAGAAGGACGAGGTCGGCCTTCTTGCCGGCTTCGATCGAGCCGACGAGGTCCTCGAGCCCGAGCGCGTCCGCACCGGCGCGGGTCGCCCAGCCGAGGACCTTCCGCGCATCGAGGTCGATGGCCTCGATGGAGGCGCTTCCTCCGGCATGGATGCGGGCGGCGGCGATGGCGGTGCGCATGGCCTCGAAGAGGTCACCGGACATCGTGTCGGTGCAGAGCGCGATGCGCGCCCCGGCCGCCTCGAGGTCGAGCACGGGGGCGACGTTGCCCGCGCGGAGGTTCCCGATGGGGGCGTGGGCGACGGTGAGCCCGCTCGCCCCGGCGCGGGCGACGTCGGGCGGATCGAGGAAAATGCAGTGCGCGGCAACGAGCCGCTCGTCGAGAAGCCCGCAGTCGTCGAGAAGCTCGACGGGGCTCAAGCCGTCGCGTGCCCGCACCCACTCGACCTCGTCCCGGCTCTGCGCGAGGTGGGTATGGATGCACCCTTCGGCGTCCTCGGCGAGGTCGCGAATCTCCCGGAGGAGCGCAGGGCTGCAGGTGTCGGGGGCATGGGGGGCGAGGTCGCACCGTATCCGCCCGCTCGGGTGGTCGGCGTACGTCGCGGCAAAATCCATCGCCTCGTCGAGGGTCGCGCGCCCGATCGCGGGGTCGTGCCGGCGATCCCCTCCTCGGGCGACCCCGGTCATGTCGACGTCGAGGATGCGGCCGCCGACGACACCGCGGAGCCCGATTTCGTCGAGGGCCTCCGCAAGCGCCTTCGGATGCAGATAGTAATCGACCGCGGTCGTCGAGCCCGCCCGGAGGAGCTCGTAGGCCCCGAGCCGCGAGAGGGCGAGCACCTCCTCGAAGCTCAGCGCCGGGCCCTGCGGGATCCCCGGCGTATAGGCGGGCGCGTGCCCGAGGTCCTCCACCATGCCGCGCGTGATCATGAGGGGGGTGTGGTTGTGCACGTTGACGAGCCCGGGGAGGAGGATCCCGCCCCGCGCGTCGATCGTCTCGCGCCCGAGGAAGCCGCCAGCGATCTCCGCGCTCGGTCCGAGCGCCGCGATGCGATCGCCCGCGACCGCGACCGCCCCGTCGGCGAGTATCGTCCCCGCATCGTCGAGGGCGAGGATGAGCGCATGCTCCACCACGAGGTCGCAGGCGATCGGAGCGGACGGCGCCGGGGTCGCCGAGCCTGTACCAACCAATTTGTTCGTCATCCTCACCCGCCGTGCCCGGCGCATTGCATCGCCTGAGCGTGATGCGCCCGTTGGCGGCACGCGGCTCTTCGCCTCCACCCGATCCCGAACCGCGCACCGGACCGGCTCCCAACCTAGCACCGTTCGCCTTCGACATGGACGCTCCGGGCGGTTGCGGGCCATGATCGCCCCGGTCCGGCCGCGTTGACGGCGAGGGCCGGAGCAGAAACCGGAGGCCATCCATCGTGAAGAGCGTACATCGGGACTTCGAGGGTTATCGCGGCCAGCCGCCCGACCCGAAATGGCCGGACGGAGCGCGTCTCGCGCTCTCGGTCGTCGTCAACGTGGAGGAAGGCGCCGAGCTCTTCACCGGGGACGGGGACGAACGGAACGAGTCCGTCCACGAGGTGACGGAGTCCGTCGAAGGGGCTCCCGATCTCTGCATGGCGTCGCACTTCGAGTACGGGACCCGGGCCGGGTACTGGCGCATCGCCGACCTCCTCGAACGCTACGCGGTGAGCGCGACCTTCAGCTGCTCAGGGCGCGCGGCCGAGCGGAATCCCTGGCTCGCCCGCGATGCGCTCGCCCGGGGGCACGAGATTGCCGCCCACGGCTACCGCTGGGAGCGTCACGCGGGAATGGACGAAACGCGCGAGCGGGACGCAATCGCGCGCACCGTCGAGGCCATCGAAGGGGCGTGCGGGTCGCGCCCGGTCGGCTGGCACACCAAGTCGTCGCCGTCGGTCAACACGCGGCGGCTCATCGTCGAGCACGGCGGATTCGGGTACGACTCCGACGCCTACGACGACGACCTCCCCTACGTGGTCGAGGTCGCGGGCAAGTCCCACGTGGTGCTCCCCTACGCCTTCGACACGAACGACATGCGCTTCCAGGCAGGGCGCGGCTTCGACCATGCGGACGACTTCGCGCGCTACTGCATCGACGCCTTCGAGTGGCTGTGGCGCGAAGGAGAACGCACTCCCCGCATGATGTCGGTAGGCCTCCACCTTCGCATCATCGGGCGCCCGGGACGGATCGCGGGGCTCGACCGGCTACTCGCGGCGGTGACGGCGCGCGAGGGAGTGTGGATCGCACGGCGCGATGCGCTCGCCCGCCACTGGCGGGAGCGGATGGGAATTGCGGCACTGTGAACGGATACCCCTTGATGGCGACCGCGGTCAGGCCGCGCACCAGGAACTTGCGAACGAGGATGGAGAACACCAGGACCGGGAGCATCACCATACGGGCCCCATCTTCGCCCGCGAGCTCGCGGACCGGATCGTGGACGTCACGGTGCGGGACGACTATCGCCGATTCAGCTACGACCGGGTCGCCGCCGGCCCGCCGTTCCACCGGTCCTTCGGCGGAAACCGGGGGTAACCCGGCGGCCGGTTCGCGCCGGTCGTCCGCGATCGAGATCGATCCGAACCGGGCGCCGGCGCACGGCGCGCGGTGCGTGTCGAGTCCGGACCCGGAACGGGACGGTCAGGGGGCCGGGACCTCCGTGTCGGGGGCGAAGAGCGCATAGTTGCGGAGCCACGCGGGCTCACCGATCCGGACTTTGGCGACCTTCCATCCGCCGGTGCTTCGCTCGAGAAAGAACTCGAGCGGATCGGCACGCTCGCCCCACTGCGCGTTCACCCGCACGTAGGCGCGGCTTCGACCGACGACGAGTGCAGATGGGATCGCGGCGAGCTCCGGAACACTTCCGCGCTCCGGTGCGAAGGGCTGGAACTGCTCCGCATGGTTCCGGACGGCGATGAACACCACGGTGCGACTGACCGCGTGGCCGAGGAGGAGCATGGCTACCAGGGAAGCCGCCACGGCGAGGAGCACGGCGCGAATGATCCGCTTCGTCTCGCCGGGCCCTTCCGGTTCATCGGTAACCGTTATCGGCCGAGCGAACCGCCGGGGGCCGATCACCGACACGAGACGAAGGCCCAGGAGCCAGCGTCCGATGCTCAGCCCGTGACGGAGTGCACGTCCAGGGTGCGACGCTCCTCGATCGCGCAGCCACAGGATGTGGACGGCGAGAACGCCAAAAATCGCGAGAATGGGTCCGGTGGCCCGATCGGTGTCGAGAGGCACGGCGAACGAGAGGGCATCGATCGCGAGCGCCGCGGCCAGGATGGCAAAGCACAGGTCCACGGCCAGGGCCGCGCCGCGTCGTATCAGCGAGGCGACCGGGCGCGGCTTCCCGTCCACCTCGATGGTTCTCCGCCATCCGAGCCACCCTGGTCGTGCGCCGGACATCGGGTCCGTGGCCGTGGCTTGCGCCTCTCGCTCCGGCTCCTCTCCACGGTCCTCGCGCCGCGTGGGGGAGCAATCGCCATCCGGCTCTTTGCGGTGTTCGTTCACCTCACTGCGCCGCGATGCACTCGATCCGGGAAGTCGCTCAAGACCCTTCGCGGCGCAGGCCTGCCAGCAGATCCGCAAGCGCGCTCATTTCATGAAAGACATGCGCACCCGCCCGAGCACCGGGGAGAGCCTCGTCCCCGTCCAGGAACTGGAATACGGTCATCCCGGCGCCGAGCGCGGCGCTCACACCGGGTGCGCTGTCTTCCACCACCGCGCAGCGGGCCGCCTCGAATCCGAGACTCGCGGCGACCTCGCGATAGAAACGCGGGTCCGGCTTCCACACGCCGAGCTCGTAGGCGCTGAACATGCGCCCTTCGAACATTGGAAGGAGTCCGGTGATCCCGAGGTTCAGCTCAATCTTGTCGCGCGGACCGTTCGAGGCGACGCAGAACGGATTGCGAAGACCCTGGAGCAGTTCTCCGACACCTGAAATCGGCTTCAGCTCGCGCTCGAACCGCTTCCGCGACCGGACCCGGAACACCTCCTCGAAATCTGGTGGAAGCGGGCGTCCGATTTCGGCCTCGAGCCATTTGAGGCACTTCGCGAACCGTTCGCCCCGAAGGCATCGGAATTCGTCCGGTCCGTCGAAGCGGACCCCGAGCTCGACCGACATGTCCGCGAGGAGTGTTTCCGCGATTCCTTCGCTGTCGACGAGGACTCCATCGCAGTCGAAGATGACGAGGTCGAAGGGGCAGGGACGGTTCACCGCCCGGGCATCACCGGCGAACCTGGCGGGGTCGAACTCGCGGGAGCGAGTCTGCACGTCGGCCTCACGACCGAAGGTGGTTGCGCCGAATGGCATGGGCGGTCCACCCCCTCGGAATCGCGGTCGAAGATGACCGAGGCGAAACTGCACGGATGATTCTCCGCCCTGCCGTCACCGCCATGGTTGTACCCGTCGAAACCGACGGAGTGAAGCGTCCGCCGTGCCTCGCCTCAACCCGCAAGATGGCGCTCGAAGAACTCCAACGTGCGTTCGCGGGCGGTCCGGCACGAGGCTTCGTCATAGCTTGCGCGGTGGTCGCAGTTGAATCCGTGCCCCGCGTCGTACATGTAGATCGGCACATCCGGGAAGGTCTTGCGGATCCGGTCGACGTCGTCGAGGGGGATCCCGGCGTCCCGCTCGCCGAAGTGCATGATGAGCGGGGCGGCGGGAGCGAGATCCGGCTCGCGGTCGAGGGCGGCGACGATTTGCCCCCCGTAGTAGCCCGACGCGGCGGTGATGTCCAACTTGCAGGCGGCCATGAAGGTCAGGGAGCCCCCCCAGCAATAGCCGACGACTCCGACCTTCCCGGCGCTCGAAGCCACCTTGACGGCGGCATCGATGTCGCGCACCGGCAGCTCGGGGTCCATCGCGAACGCGAGGGCGCGTCCCTCGGCGATCGCGTTCTCGTCATAGCCGAGCTCGACCCCCGGCCGGGACCGATCGAAGATTGCGGGGGCGATTGCGAGATACCCCTGTGCCGCATAGTCGTCCGCCACGTCGCGGATGTGCGCGTTGACCCCGAAGATCTCCTGGATCACGACCACCCCGGCCTTGGGAGTGCCGGCGGGGTCCGCGCGATAGGCGGAAAGCGTGTGTCCGTCGGAAGCGGTAAGTTCGATTGTCTGGCCCATGGGACTCCCCTCGAGATTTCCGCCGCGAATTCTAAACCGGATTCGGCATCGCCCCTTGTGTCGGACGCAGCGGGCCTCTCGACACGACCGCCGGAGCCTGCCCTCGGCTGCCGTCACTCCGACACTCGGCCGGCATCCCCCGGCACTCATCACGCACCCGGCCGGCACATCTCGCCCTCGCCTCCTGCCGGTCCGCGCCGCGGACAGCGATGCACGGCATCGGGACGGGGGAACGGGGGGAACGGGGGGACGGGGGACGAGGCGCCTCGCCCGTCCGGCCGCGGAGAGCCACGAACCGACCGATGCCGCGCTTCGCTCGGGGACAGAGATCGCTTTAGCATCCGCGGTTCGGGATTGCGGCGCCGAGGGGCGGCGCCGCTATCGATTTCACGACACCAGGGAGACGGAACTTGGGCGAAATCCACATCGATCTGAACGACAACCCCAACGGCGGCCGGGTCGCGACGGTCTGCTACGACAACGAAGCGAAGCTCAACGTGGTGGCGAAGGACGACGCCGACGCGCTGGCCGCCGCCATCGAGCGCGTGGGCGCAAGTCCCGACGTGAGGGCCATGGTGCTGCGCGGCCAGGGCGAGCGGGCCCTCATCGGCGGCGCGGACATCGGGTTCATGGTGGACGTGACGCCGGAAGCGGCCCGACCCTTCATCACCTCGATCCATGACGTATGCGACGCGATCCGCCGCACGCCCGTCCCGGTGGTGGCCAGGATATCGGGCTACTGCCTGGGGGCAGGTCTGGAGATCGCGGCCTCCTGCGACCTCCGGGTCGCCGATGCGACCGCGAAGCTCGGCATGCCCGAGGTCCAGGTCGGTCTCCCTTCCGTCATCGAGGCCGCCCTGCTTCCTCGTCTCGTCGGCTGGGGGCGCGCCGCCCGGCTCGTCTACACCGGCGAGATCATCGGGGCCGAGCAGGCCTGCGACTGGGGGCTCGTCGAATCACTCGTCCCGCAAGGAGAGATCGACGACGCGATCGCCCGGACGGTGGACATGATCTGCTCCGCCGGACCCATCGCGATCCGCCTCCAGAAGGAGTTGCTTCGCGATTGGGAAGAGCTTCCGCTCCGGGACGCGGTGCAGCGTGGCATCGACTGCCTCTCGAAGGGCTTCGCGAGCGGCGAGCCGCGCGAGCGGATGCGCGCCTTCCTCGACCGGAAACGCTGACGCCGATCCCGGGACGTTGAACGGTCCTCGAAGCCGGCGGCACCTGCAGTCAGCCCCGCCGCGTGTCCGCCGCGAGCCGCTTTGCAGCGGCGCTGCCGGAAGCATGGCGATCGAGCTCGTTGGGGGCGACGCGGGCGAGAAGGTCAGGCAAGCTCACCCCTTCGTCCCGAACCGGTCACAATCGCCGGACCCGGGCATCAGGGAAATGGAAAGCGCGTGGATGTGAAGCAGACGCTCACTCTCGACGTCAACGGGAATTCACACACGATCGGCGTGGAACCCGACACCCCGCTCGCCCTCGCGCTGCGCAATCGGCTCGGGCTCACGGGGGTCAAGGTGGGTTGCAGCCTCGAGCAGTGCGGCGCGTGCGCGGTGCTCGTGGACGGGGAGTCGACGCTTGCCTGCGTGCGCCCGGCGGCCGACTTCGAGGGCCGGCGCATCGAGACCGTCGAAGGGCTCGGAACCCCGAAGGAGCCGGGGCGGGTCCAGCAGGCGCTCATCGACGCACGCGCCGCGCAGTGTGGGTACTGCACGCCCGGGCTCGTGGTCGCGATTACCGGCCTGCTGCGCAAGGGTCCGCATCCCGGCGAGCGTGCGATCCGCGCCGCCCTCGATCCGCATCTCTGCCGGTGCGGCGCGCATCCGAGCGTGCTGCGGGCGGTGCGACAGCTAGCCACGGAGAAACCTCGATGACCGCCAACCCGAGCCTCGCGGAGCACTCCCGCGTCGAGGACTGGATCACCGTCCGACCCGACGGCTACGTCGAGGTTCGCACCGGCAAGGTGGAGATCGGACAGCGCATTGCCACCGCCGTCGCACTGGTCGCCGCCCGCGAGCTGGGTGTGCCCTTCGACCGTATCGTAATGGTTCCCCCACGGACTGGCGTGTCGCCCGACGAAGGCTATACCTCGGGCAGCAACTCGATGGAGCAATCGGGCCGGGCCGTGCGCCTCGCCGCGGCTACCGCCCGTCGCGAACTGCTGGCGCGCGCCGCCAAACGCCTCGATGTCGACGCCGCCACTCTGGAGACAGGCGATGGGCTGGTGCGCTCGCGCGAGACGAACCGGTCGCTTCGCGTCGGCGAGCTGGTCGAAGACGCGCCCCTCGCGCTCCCGATCGACCCGGAGGCCCCGCCGTTCTCGGGCACCGAGAAAGGGTCGCGTTCCCCGCCCATCGAGCCGCTTCACTTGCGCGGGCTCGTGACCGGCTCGCTCCGTTTCGTTCATGACCTTCGCCCCGCGGACCTGCTGCACGCGCGGGTCGTCCGCCCGCCGCACTACCACGCCGCCCTCGCGGCGCTTCCCGGCGGAATCGAGGCAGGACTCGAAGGTGCCCGGCTCATCCGCGACGGCAGCTTCCTCGCGGTGGCGGCCGAGGACGAGCATCGGGCGATCCGGGCCGCCGCGCGCGTAGCCGCCGCCGCGCGGTGGCGCTCGGCGCGCGGGTTGGACGAACGGCCTCCGCCGAAACAGCTCCTCGGAAACCGGCGCGAGAGCTTTCCGGTGCGGGACTTCCAGCCGCGCGAGGAGCCGGTACCAGAGTCGCCACCGGATGCACCGCGCACGATACGCGCGGTCTACGAGCGCCCCTACCAGATGCACGGCTCTCTCGCTCCGTCGGCCGCGCTTGCCCGCCTCGCCGGCGGGGTCCTGACCGTGTGGACTCACTCGCAGGGGATCTACCCTCTGCGGGCGGCGGTCGCGGAGATACTTGGCCTCGATCCCGACGCGGTGCACGTCGTACACGCGCCCGGCGCCGGCTGTTACGGGCACAACGGCTCCGACGACGCCGCGCTCGAGGCGGCCCTCATCGCCCGCGCGATCCCCGGTCGCCCCGTGCTGCTCCAGTGGTCGCGCGAGGACGAGCACGCCTGGGAGCCCTACGGCCCCGCAATGCGGATAGAGCTTTGCGCCCATCTTGGCCGCGGCGGGGACGTTCGCTACTGGTCCCACGAGACGTACAGCGACACCCACGTAATGCGCTCACGGCCGACCCTCGCCGGGTCGCCGGCCGGTCTGTTCCTTGCGCCGCGATACCTCGCGCACCCGGCGCACGAGCCCGCACGGGCCCCGAACCTGACGGCAAACGGCGGCATCCACCGCAACGCCACCCCGCCCTACGCCTTCTCCGAGACCCGCATCGTCAAGCACCTCGTGCACGACCTGCCGCTCCGGGTCTCCGCCCTCCGCACCCTCGGTGCGTACGCCAACGTTTTCGCCGCCGAGTCATTCATGGACGAGCTGGCGCACGAGGCGGGCACGGACCCGTTCGCCTACCGCCGCCGCCACCTCGAAGACGCGCGCACCCGCGCGGTGCTCGAGGCCGCCGCCGAGCGCTTCGGCTGGACGGCGCGGCCGGCGGGCGGAGACGGCACCGGCCGCGGGCTCGCGGTGGCGCGTTACAAGAACCTGAAGAGCTACTGCGCCGTCGCGGTGGAAGTGCAGGTCGGCGGCGACGCAAGGGTCGTACTGCGGCGGGCGGTGATCGCGGTGGACGCGGGAGAGATCGTCGACCCCGACGGGCTCGCCGCGCAGCTCGAGGGCGGCTTCGTGCAGGCCGCGAGCTGGACCCTCCTCGAATCGGTCGCCTGGAACCGCGACGGCATCACCAGCCGGGATTGGGACAGCTACCCGATCATCCGCTTCGGCGATATTCCGGAGATCGAGACGGTGCTCGTGGACCGGCCCGGCGAGCCCTTCCTCGGGGCCGGCGAAGCATCCTGCGGCCCCGCCGGAGCGGCAATCGCGAACGCGGTCTTCGACGCGACCGGGATCCGCGCCCGCCGCCTTCCCCTCACCCCGCAACACCTCCGCGAGGCCGCCGCCGAAGCCTGACCGTCCTGCTCAGCTCGCCCCCGGCCTGCACACGAACACGCCCGGAGACCTCGTCGGGGGATGAACAGAAAGCCTCCCGACGTCTTTGACCCGACCCCATGTAACGGGTTGGGGCGAGACGGCCACCAGGACAGGTGCGCGCCGCCATCCCCGAGGTGCTCGGTGAGCCGAGCGAGCCAGCGCACCGCGTCGGGAGCCCATGCGGACTGACACCGGCGCGAGGCGGCGGCGCCGAGCCACTCCGGCGGCACCGTGTGCGTGTCCCTCTGGGCCCAGATGAGATCGTCGGCCGCGTTGGCGTGATGAAGAGAGCACCGATCACGATCAGCGTAGCGACCGACGACGTCGGCCACCGTCGCGAGCACGTCCACCGGTCCGGAGCCGACGCGCACCATCTCGACGATGACGCGCTCGGCGAGCTCGAGGCTCTCCACGCGCCCATCCTCACCGATGCCGGCGAGGATGCGAGTGAGCAAGGCGAGGTCCGTCGGCGCGCCCTCGGTGAGACGCACGGCCTCGCGCGCGGGCTCGACGGCGTCGCGGTGCCGCCCATGCTCGTGCAGAACGCGCGCCAAGGTCGTCCACGCGAGGGTCCGGCCGGGATAGGCGCGGGGGAGAGCCTGTGCCGTGCGCTCGCCCGCGATCGAGTGCCCGGCAGCCATCTCGGCATGGGCAAGGGCAGACCATGCCTCGACTCCTGGCGTGCGGTGACAGGTGTCGACGGCAGCGCGATGCTTTGCCCGCGCCGATGCTATCGTGTCGAACCGGTTCCGAGCGTCAACCGCCCGGTCGCTGGTGAGGTCGGCGAGGATGGCATTCGCCCAGTCCGCGTCGCCACGTCGCCAGTGGTGCTCGGCGAGACAGACCTCGGCGTACTCGCGGCGACCGGCATCGTCCATAAGGACGGCTGCGCGCCTCACCTCCTCAAGGTGGACAAGCGTCGCGTCGTGCTCGCCGCGCGATTCGGTCTCGGCCGCGCGGTCCAGGGCGACGCACATCCGGAGGTCCGGATCGACCGAGCCGTACCTCGCGAGAACGCCGTTGAGGCGGCGCATGAGGTCCAGGCGCTCGAGCGCCTCGGGACGGCGGGCACCGTGGACCTCGTAGTAGATGTTCTGAACCGCCCCGGGGACGGGCTCGTAGTCACGCTCGAGCCGGATGCGGCGCATGCGGCAGATCTCGCAGACGAGGGCGAGCGCCGTCGGCGGCAGCGAATCGCGCTCTCCCTCGCCGCTCCACACCGCCTCGACCGTCGCGAGGATCTCGGCGAGGGTCGCCATTTCGCAGGACCGGATGCAGCCACTGAGCTCGTCCGCGTCAAGGCCCGGACCCGGGCACCACGCCGCGAAGCTCTCGACCGGGAGCGGTACGTCGTCGATGCGGCCCTCGGCCACCCCCTCGCGAATGCGGTCCCAGGCGTCGGGAGAGCGTTCGACGTGCCGATCGAGCCCGTGCTCGGACCGGAGCACGAACGCGTAATGCGTGACGGCCCAGAGGACCGAGCAAACGAGAACGACGACAAGCTCGAGCCCATCTTCGCCATCTTCGTTGGCATCGCGCCGAGACTGAAGGCGTTCGCGCGCAAGACCGGCGAGCGTACGATTGCCAGTCACCTCGCACGCGCCGATGAGAGCGGTCCAGAGAGCGCGGGTCGTCTCCTCGGGCAGCGGGCACACGCTGACGGCCCGATCGAACGAGGCGATGGACACGGACACCGCGTCTTCGCCGGTACCGGCGAGGCGGGCGGCGCGCTCGGCCCAGACCTTGACGAGGAGAACGAGGGCCTCTTGCGCTCGGTCGGTGGTGATCTCCCGGTCGCCAGCGACGCTTCGTGCCGCCACGAAGAGGCTACCCCGATCCGAAGCGAGGGCATCGACCAGGGACAGCCCATGACGCTCACGGCACTCGGCCTCGTCGCGGCAGCCGATCCAGGCGAGAATGAGCCGGTCGTACCCGAGGTGAAGGGATGCTCCCTCGCCAGCGGCATCGGCATGGGCGAGGAGCGAGAGGGTGCCGCGCCACACCTCCGGGCAGAGGCTTGTGCCCTCGACGTCGAGTAGGGCGGTCTCGTCCGCGGTGGGGTCGATGCGGTGAGCGAACGCGTGGAGCGCGGTCAGGGCGGCGATCGTCAGCGCGTGCATGGCAAGGGCTCCTGTCGGTCGTCGAGGCGCATGCGTGGGCACAGAACGGTCGTGAACTCCAGATAGGCAGGACGGGTCCAAGGCCGGTTTCGATTGCGCTTCATGCGCCGACCACGGGCGCATCCCTTCGACCGCCTACGCATCGGACTCGTCCTCGAAGAACCCACGCCGGTCGGCCAGCAGGTAGTCGAGCGGTCGAAGACCGTCGCACCCTTCGTCGAGAAGGAGGCTCGCCAACGTCGCGAGGGTGCGAAGGGTCGATAGCGGACCCGGATCCGGCAGCCACCACGTGGTCAGGGGCTGCAACGGGCGACCGAACGCCCGCTGCCACGGAACCTCTTCGAAAGTCGCGCACGAGAGATCGTCCCCGAGCGCGCACGCGCGGGCGACGTCGGCAAGCTCGGCATCGTCGAGAGCGACGAGGAGATGGAGCCGATCGAGCAGCGCGAGAACCGGAGGATCCCTCAACGTATGGTGCGCGACGCACACCTGGTGCCCGGCAAGCTGCGCTACCGCGGGCTCGAGCTCCAGACGCACGTCGAGCGGGTCGAGCCAGGGGCCGGCCCGCAAGATGTGCCTCGCCTCCCAGGCCACGCGGGCCTTGCCCTCCTGCGGCACGACAAGGCGAAACGGGAAGAAGGCGACCTCGGCCACCTGCTGGCGCTGGCCCAAGGCTCGCCGCGCAACGAGCGCGGCCTCGTAGAGCGACGACGGGCGCCCGTCCCCATCGCACGCGAGGAAGCAAAGGTCCTGGCAGGCCTGGCAGAGCCCGGTGACGTGAGCCTCGCGATAGCTCAACGCGTCCCTGAAGGACGCCGGACCAATGTGCGTTCCGCACATGCAGCACGGCCCTATTTCGCCGCGGCGGTACTCAGGAACGCTCATGGCGCACCTCCTCGCGCGCGATGGGCGCAGGCAACAGCTTCGGAAGGGGCGTCTCGCGCGCTCGGTCGTCAAGCGTGAAGGGTTCAAGCTGCCGTCTCTCGAAACGGCCGTCCGCGAGCATCGCGTAGGATTCCCCTGTGCGCAGGGTCGAGACGGGGCGGACACGCACCAAACCGGCAAGGCCCGGTCGGTGCGGACAAAGGTCGTCCACCCGGCTCGCGGTCTTTGGATCCGTCGTCCGGAACACGAGCTTGTTCGCCGTGTTATTCCAGAGGATCTCGACCGCGCTCTCGTCCTGGCGAAAAGACCCGCCCCCGTGCGCGAGGGCATGCTCCAGGCTCGCGACGGACTGCGAAGCGAGCACGCAGAACGCGCCGAAGCTCCTGCACGTGTCGAGGAAGCTCTGCTCCCCGTGGAGCGGGTCCGACGTGATGAAGCGGTGGAACTCGTCCGCGACATAGCCGACGAGAGGTACATCATTCCCGCTCCTGGCACGGTCCGCGTCGTCGAGAACCGACTCGAAAAAGAGCGCTTTCAAGGCCACGGCGACCATGGTGTCGAGGGCGTCGCGCGCGGGCTGAAAGAGCACGAGCGTCCCGGGGCCGCCATCACACACCAGCTGCGCGAAGTCGAGCCCGTTCCGGCTCTCGGCGAGGAACCCCGGCTCGCACCCGAAATACAACGTGCGCGCAATGGCAGGAGCCGCGAAGTCCTGGCAGATGATGCTCGCACTCGCCCGCACGCCCGCGTACTGGCCTCGCACCCTTGCCATCGGCTCCCAGTACTCGACGATGCGCCGGAGGACATCGCGCGCCTCGCCTGGTTCCTCGCCACGGTGCTTGAACCACGCTTCGGCGATACGTGCAAAGGGCCAGGATCGCGGGCTCGATGTCCTGCCACCAACGCTGAACGAGATCGCGCCGTCGCCAATGGGTGCAACGAGAGGCCCGTCAAGGACCCACGCGGCGAGGGCAAGGGCGTTCGGACCGCGCTCGTGAGACGTTCCCTGCACGCGCCGCAGGAGCTCGTCGAGCAAGACGAAGGCATCGACGTCGTCATTGGGGCAAGCCGCGCGGGGCTCGGCGTCGCGAGACGTGATCATCAGGATGAAGGCGAGCACACAGGTGGCGAGAGACGTCCCCTCCCGCGCGAAGAACTCGTCGTTGTCGCTCCCGGGAACGTGGTCCATGAGAATCCGGGCGGGGCTCGATCTCACGAACGAGGCCACCCGGCAGAGGATCTTGAGCGCCGCGGTCTGCCAGCGACCGGCCCGGAGGTCCTCCTCGAGCGACCAGCGGGGGCCGGACATGAGGTTGACGACAGCCCGGTCGGCGCGAACGTGATGGAGGCGCTCCGGGGCCAGGCGCTCGAGCGCGGGACCGAGCTCAAGCTTCGGATCGATGACGAGTGCGCCGGCGATCTTGCCCGCAGGTGCACGCGCCATCGCGGCAACGACCGGGAGGATGGCCGAGGCCGTCTTGCCGGCGCCGGTCTCGCCGAGGACCAGGAGATGGCGCGTCAAGACCTCCCGGGGCACCTCGCCACCGGGAGGGAACAGGGAACCCCACTCTGGGACCGTCAGACCCGGGGTTCCCTTTGGCGCACAGTCCTGCACGCCGGGGGTCTCGAGCCGGTCGACGAGACGAAGGGTAAGCGCGAGCCGCGCCGAGATCAGGAGTTCCAGATCGCAAAGGCGGTGGTAGATCGCACCGAGCGCCTGGCGGTCGCCATCTCGGATGGCGCGCTCGACGTGCCGGCCGAGAGCCCGGGCGAGATGGCGGAGTTTGCGGCCTTTGGGACCGCGCCCTGACGGGAGGGCGGCGCACAGCCGCTCGAGCACCTCGCGGTCGGACCGCCCGGCCTCGTACGGCACCTCGCGGAGGGTGTCCCGATCGGCGAGCACCCGGTCGACGAGTGCACCCACCATCCGGTTGCCGGCCTCGCGAAGCGCTGCGGCGAGCTCCATGGACGATTGTGCGGTGTGTGTGGCGCCTTCCCCCGTTCGGAGTACCCGGAACACCACGGCCGCGAAGATTTCTCCGCCGACGGGCGCCCCGAAACGCCCGACGAAGCGCCGTCAGAGCCGCTCCACGCCCACGACCGGCCAAGCCAGATACCAGCAACCGCCTTCGAGGCCCCGGCCCGCCACACGATCAGCCTCTGCAATCCTCGGCCAACTTACTCCAGAGCGACGTTGGCCTGCGCCGTAACGACCCGTAATTTGCGTCCCTGACACGCCGAGCGTAGATTGCTCGGCACCACCAGAGAGCACCAGCACCCGAGCCACCACCGGTGCAGCGAAGATGCCAGCAGATTCAGACATCGCCAACACCGCCACCCCCAAGCCATCGAGCTTGGCCGCGGTTTTTCTCCGCATCATCGACCACTGGTTCGGCCCGACCGCGCACAAGTGGCATTGGTCCCTCAGGTTCGCCTTCACCTTCGCCGGAAGTGCGACGTTCTTCTTTGCTTGGTTCGTCTACATCGGGCCCTACGCCTTTCAGGGAACCCCGGACAAGGCCTTAGACTTCTACCTCTTCATAGGCGTCATCGCAATCCCCGGGGCCATCTGGTTCGCCGGCATAACCGCTTGGAAGGACCTCAGCTACGGCCCGGTTCGACTCTATATCAGCGGATTCCTCCTGCCCTACTTCGTCTGGACGCTCATCTCGTTCATGGTGAGCCGACCACGCCTGGAGTTCGGAGCATGATCAAGACCTTCTTCGGCGTACTCCTGCTCCTTCCCGCCATCGCACTCGGCCAGGAGGAAACGATCACCATCGATCCCAAGAGGACTTCCGTTGTGGAAGCCACCGAGGCCGAGGTCGATGCCATAACGCGTCTCCTGGAGGCGGCCTACACCGCAGTCGACCCACTACACAAGCACGTCGACTTCCCGTTGTACGCCTACGATATGGACGCCGTCCTCGCGGCGAGATCCTGCGACAGCTTCAACGACGTACCCGCAGACCACCAGTTCGCGTTCGTTTCGCCCGTCAGCCAAGACGAACAAGCGAAACGGTACCTCGGCGTCCAAGTAACCCAAGCCGCCCAGATTCGCCAAATCTGCAACAGCATCGGGCGTTCAAAGCAAGTCCTCGCCGAAGTACTCGACGATTACCTGTTCACCACCGAAGCCCAGCCGGGAGTATTCAACAAGGTGATCTACCAAGGAGTCTGGGGTGGCACCGTCGTGAAGCCGGCATGGACCAACCAATGCGTCAAGCCGTTCATGACTGCAACCGCCGCGTACCTGCCCGGGAAGTCCATCCAAGCTGCCAGACCCATCCTGGGCGACGGCGAGGACGCGGTGACCGTCCCGGCCAAGATCTTCACTCAACTGGCAGGCGAGACCGGCTGGACTTCAGCAGTCACTGTCGAGTGGCAACCTGTCGATAATTCTGAAGCGCTCCGGGCCATGACAACGCAGGTCGCCGAGAAATTTGGTCTAGAGATGAAGACATGGATGGTCGAACCGCAAGAGGCCAAACTCCTCACCGGCCAATTCTTTGTTACGTCCTACCCGAACAAAGACGTCGACACCACCGAATCCAAGGTTCCAACTGAACGCACCGAACCGGGCTTCAACCTCACCGCGTGGTATGCGCCCCCGTTCTGCAGTACCGTCTCCGCACACACGCACAAGTGGTATGTCATGAGCGACCGACCGCTACGGCACGTGAAGTCGGACTTCCGATCCTGGCTGGCCTCTGATTACGTTGACGCAGTGGGCATGAAGTAGATACGCGCGTTCAATAAACCGACCGCTGGACGACCGCGCCATCGACCATTGGGTATGCCCACCGATCCAGCGCTGCCATCCAATCCTCTTCGTGCACGATGCAAAGCCCCGTGCCCTTTTCGTCCCGATACTCCATCGCCTCCTCGATCTTCCGCCCGAAGCTCTGATGCACCCAGGCCGACGTCGTGCCGAAGGCGCACGGCGGCCACGACGGCATCGGCAACAAGCAGCTCCTCTGCAGCGCGTGCAACGCCACGCAAGGCACCCGCACGCAGGAGACCCTCGTCGCGAAGCTCAAGGGAGCCGGGATAATCGACTGAAGTCCAACTCCGAGGACGGCTCGATCTGGCGCCAAACCCTCACGAACGAAGGCACCGAGCACGGCGTCTCGGGACCCGGTGGCAGCTCCACCCGGACGCGACCCGGCGGCG
This sequence comes from Gammaproteobacteria bacterium, assembly GCA_965223775.1. GTDB lineage: Bacteria > Pseudomonadota > Gammaproteobacteria > HK1 > HK1 > JAJDXW01. The sequence goes on from OZ245021.1 coordinate 3,685,379, forward strand.
GGGTAAGCATACGGCCCCGCGGCAAATGCCAGGTTGCTGCTGGTCCCCGCAACCCCCGGATTAGGGACCCAAACTCTTGAGCAGGCTCGTACGGTTCATCCCGGGTTGCCGGCTGGCAAGATCGACGTACTTCCGCACAGCCATGCCGATTGCCCACCTGGCGCGAGCCAAGTCCTTCCAACCAACTCTGGTTGCTGGATCGGCCAAGCTGTGCAGGTAGCTGTCTCTCAAGCCATAGGCGTGCTGAGCCCATTGCTCAGCATCGGCGTGGTTAACAAGGCACGCGAATCGTCGCATGAGTTTCCGCCGGCCCTTGGGCTGTTCGAGCATGAGGGTCGCCTCGAGACAACTTATGTTGGAAATGATCTCGTCGACTCCGCCGTCGGTGAGGGCCTTGACGAAGAAATGCCTGGTGAGCGGATGAAAGTTGGCATCGCCTGATTTCGCATGAGCGAGAAGGGTCTCGAGCTTTCTCCACCATTCCCGAAGGTTTCTTTGCTGCCGAGCCCCCATGTCGCAAGATTCGGACTGATCGGGCACTTCGATTTCACGGTCGAAATCGCCCTCGATCGTGCGCGAGAGCGCGGACGCATCTGGAGGCGAAACCGGATCAGCAAAGCCATCGTTTGTAAACGAGAATACCCAAGGGACGCGGAAAGGACGCCAAGGCACGTCGCTCGGGTCCTTCAATAACGTCAGCAACAGGACGAAGAGGACGTTTTCGACCGGAGGAGGATAGGTCGGGCGGAAGACGCGCACCGATCCGATTTCGCTGAGTTTGCGGTTGAGGAGACCGAACAAGGACCGACGATGGACTGGGCCAGCGTCTTCCGGCTGCGTTGTCAGAAGCCAGTGGAATCCGTCAAGGTCTTCCAGGGGAAACTCGTACCTCGGGCCAAAGCGAGCGAGAGCCTCGACGGGAACTCGTCGCGCGAGCTCCCGTTGTTCAAGACAGAGGACCTCGTTGGAGCCGAAGCGAACGTTCCTTACCATATCCCTCGCGTCGGAGGAGCGGTCTTCGAGACAGAGACGGTCAAGAGGAACAAGATGGGTTCGTTCAACACGTTTTTGCGTGAAGGCACGATGGAGTCTCACCGATGTCTCAACGACGGCGGGGGTCTGTCCGGAATGCCACGGGGATCCGTTCCAGCAAAAGAAGTTCCTCAACGCTTGCCTCAGTGCGCCCGGGCTCGTGGATCTTCCACCCGTCAGCCGCGAAGCACTGAAGTCTTCATAGACCGATCGGCAAGCTCGTTCGAGGAGACCGAAGGCCGATGAAGAGAGGGCCGCCTGTTGCGATGCAGGACCATGGTCCCAGAGTTCCTCGACGGCTCTTTGAATGGGCTCTGGAACAGAATGCGATGCCAGATTCATCGGCCCTCCTCGAAGAAGCAAGCGGTCAAACCGCGTCGCGACGATAGCAGCGACAGCGACAGAAAAGTAGCGCCAATGACCATCGATCGCCCGTTTGACGGGACCGTCTCGGCGACGATTCGGCTCGCCGGACCTCGACCGCGTGATCGCGCAGTACCGGGCGCGCTGTAGATCCACGAGCACATGCACAATCCGGTGGACGAACGGCTCGACGAGACCCGCCTGGTCTTCAACCCCGTCGGCTACCCGCACGAGAGCAAGCAAGGATTCAACCCCACGTTCTGTATCGAGATCAAGGAGGCGAAGGGCTGACGCGGATTCGGGTCACAACCGCCCCAGCGAGACTCCTCCACCTAGCCAGGCATGGGCACCGGCACGGCCGCCAGGGGCATCACCGACCGGTTCATGCTCGCCGAGCCGAAGCTGCCGTCCTGAAAAGCGCTCAGCGCCCCGAGGCGCTCAGCTCTACCCTGCCCTGCCCAGGGCCAAGAACGGGCGAGACAGCCGCATAGCGAGGCAACCCGCCGCTCCGGCGAACTCGGGCCCCTTCGCGCTACCATCACGTTCCGTCGACCACGCCGTCGCATGCCGTGACGGGTGGCCTGGCCACCAACTGGAGTAAACAACCATGCCGACTGGAACCGTGAAGTGGTTCAACGCAACCAAGGGTTACGGGTTCATCGAGCCGGAGGACGGCTCGAAGGACGCCTTCGTCCACATCTCCGCCGTCGAACGCGCCGGGCTCGGGACGCTCCGCGAGGGGCAGAAAGTGAGGTTCGAGCTTCAGCCCGGGCGCGACGGTAAATCCTCCGCCGAGGAACTCGCTGCCATCGACTAACCGTCATCCTCCTGGCGCTCCCTTCCCAAGCATGGTCCGGGCGATGACGGGCGAATGGGATCCGCCGCTCTGAGCGGGTAACGCCGCGCCGCCGAACGCACAGGCCACGACCCGTCGGAGCGAACGAACAAAATGTGGGGAGCTATCCTCGGGGACATCGCCGGTTCACGGTTCGAGTGGAACCGGATCAAGACGAAAGGCTTCGAGTTCTTCGGACCGGAGACCGACATCGAGCACATCGTGGCTGCAAGCGAGGCGCACGATTCCGGGCTATGCGCGGCGGACCGGGCGACTCGGAGGCGGTTCGCTCAGGACCTTCGGAACCTCACCCTGGCCTCCCCTGAAGTGAACCGCCACCAGAAGAGCGGGAAGGACCCGGGGGAGTGGCTTCCAGACCGGAACCGGTGCTGGTTCGCGGGCAGGGTGCTTGAAGTCAAACGCGCCTACGGACTCACCGTGGACCAGCGCGAGGCCGCGGCGCTCGAGCGGGTCCTTCGCGGCTGCACGAGCACGGCGATGGAGCCCAAGGTGTGCCGGGCGGCACCGACGGCAGCGGGAAGTATCGGAAAGGGCACGGGCGGCGGGGACGGCGTGGTCTGCGAGTAGAGGCCACGCTCGGCGCGACGAGGGAGAGGCGGAGGAGGAATCCGACGAGGTACCGCGTAGAGGTCCGGTCGAACTCGGCGAGCGCCTCGTCGAAGTCGCCCGCAACGAGCAAGCCGGTGGCGCGAAGACCGTGGACCTCGTCGCTGATGGAGCGGCGGCGCGTGTTCATGCGAGGATCGTGCCACGGCGGAGGGCCGAGCGCATTGGCGGTTTCCGACGCGACGCGTAGCAGATAGGTACGAGGGAACGGGAGCCTACGGCCTCGCCATGGACCGCGGCGCGAGGGCAACCGTCACCTCCTCAGATGCTCCACACTTACACAGTGCGGCGACCCGCGGGAAGGCGAGGATGAGAGAGGACATTTCGGAATACGACAGGCGAGCGATCGCCGAGATCCATCAATGGAAGACGCCGGAACTGAGCTGGTTCGGGCAAGCGATGCGTGCAATCGACTGGCCACTAAGCAAGGCGACCGATTGGATTTTGGAGCAGCAACTCGTCGGAGAAGCCATCAGGAAGGCCATCTCGGGCGTTGTCAGTGTGTGCAATGACGCCGCGCAATGGTCCGTACGCCAAGAGGCAATCTACGACGAGTTTCGGCGTGCTGGACACGCCTTGGAGACGTCAACCGACTTGACCTCGCTCAGGCTGGAGGACATCGACAGAGTCGTCGGTTTTCTCGACGCGAAATACAAAGGCCTCGCAGCTGCCGAGGGGGCCGTGACGGGCGTGGCGGGGCTGCCGGGAATCGTTGTCGACCTACCGGCGCTGGTGATGCTCAACCTCCGCGCCATTGGCGAATACGCCACGTACTACGGGTTCGACATCACAGTGCAGCAGGAACGTCTGTTCGCCATGAATGTGCTGGGTTTGGCCTCGAGCCCGAAGGACGCGGCAAAGCAAATTGCAATGGCAGAGCTTGTCCGGATCGCGCGTGACGTCGCCATGCGAAGAACCTGGACCGCGCTTGAAGAGCATGCCTTCGTACAAGTTATCCAACAGATTGCGCGAGCGGTCGGCGTTCGGCTGACCAAGGCCAAGCTGGCGCAAGTTGTACCGGTAGTCGGGGCGGCGGTGGGGTCGGGATTCAACGCCTACTACACGGCGAGAGTTTGCGATGCAGCGTACTACCTGTATCGGGAGAGGTTCTTGGCCGAGAAGTACGGCCACGATGTGATTGAGGTCACCGTACAGCCGCCACCTGATGTCGTGCGTTACGAGGAGACCGACGAAGCCATACCTGGCGATGACTGCGACGGGTAGCAACGCCACAGACGGCACCGGTCGTCTATCGTCGAGAACGCCATGTTCGCCGGCGGGGAGCGGTCTGTCTCCAAGCGCACGGTGGCTCGTCGCCGTTGTCGCTCTGGCAGCGCTTGCCGGAGCCGCATCCGCTGAGACGTGGGGCGGCCTCACCGTGGCCCCCGAGCACCGCTTCTCTCCGTACGATAGGAAGCGCGATACCACTACCCCCAGTCCGTCGAACAGGACATCGTGCGCGAGCTCGGGGCCGTTTTCGGGCCCTACACGGAGACCTGCTTCGACTCGACCCGTGACACGGACATCGAACACATGGTGGCGACCAGCGAGGCGCACGCTTCCCGGCAAGACGCGAGCGCGCGGAGCTCAAGAGCCGGCACGTCCTGTCGGCGACGATATCCTCCTCGCCCGGCGCGATCGGGCGCCGGGTAGGCTCGACGACTGGGGCTTGCTCATCTGTCGCCACAGCGATGCTCGAGGAGTATCGTGATCGGGAGTGGTCTGGAACCCGCGCGACGGAGGTGAGACGTGGCCGGCGGCTGGGCTCGTGACGGGGCGGTGCAGGATCAGATAGACGCGAGCGTCGAGGACGCCGCCGAGCGCACACGCCGCCGGTTGCCGCGCGGCGAGAGCCTGCACGAGTGCGAGGAGTGCGGCGCCGAGATCCCGGCAGGCCGTCGCGACGCGCTGCCCGGCGTGCGCCTGTGCGTCGGGTGTCAGAGCGGGCGCGATGGGAAGGACACGCCGCACGCCGGCTACAACCGCCGGGGGAACAAGGACAGCCAGCTGAGGTAGTTTGTAGCGGTCGTCTTCGGTGGAAAGTGAATTCCGGCGCGCAATTTCATGCCGTGCCGAACAGAACCAATTCCGGCTGGCCAGCATGTCAACGCGCGGTAGTTTCGCCATGGAGGCCTGCGGCAAGGTCTCTCGCCCGTGCTGCCGCGGCGGAGGCTATTGCTGACGGAGCTTCGGATCGAGGAGATCGCGCAGGGCGTCGCCGAAGAGGTTGAAGCCGAAGACCGCGAGGCTGATCGCGACCCCGGGGAAGATCGGCACCCAGGGCGCGCTCTCCGCGTACTCCTGGGCGCCGCCCTGGAGCATGAGGCCCCACGCCGGGATCGGCTCCTGCACCCCGAGCCCGAGGAAGGAGAGGGTTGCCTCGGCGAGGATCGCCTGCCCGAGAAACGTCGTCAGCATGATGAGATAGGGCGCCATGACGTTGGGTGACATGTGGCGGAGCACGATTCGGGCATGGCCGAACCCCAGGGCCCGCGCCGCATCCACGTAGGGGATCTCCCGGATCGCGAGTGCACTGGAGCGCACCACCCGCGCGCAGTTCGGGATGAGCGGAATCGTGATCGCGATGATGACGTTCTCGGTCCCGCTCCCGAGCACGGTGACGATGGCCAGCGCGAGGATGATGGCCGGGAACGCGATGAAGATGTCGATCACCCGCTGGAGCAGGATGTCGAGCTTGCCGCCGAAGTAGGCGCTCCCGACCCCGATGAGGAGCCCGATGGTGGACCCGAGCAGTGCGCAGGAGAAGCCGACCAGCATCGCGGTCCGCGACCCCCAGACGAGGCGCGAGAAGATGTCGCGGCCGAACTCGTCGGTGCCGAGCCAGTGACCTCCGTCCGGCGGGATCAGCATCGCCCCGAAGTCGTTGAGCTCGGGGTCGTAGGGTGAGATGTACGGCGCGAAGAGGGCGGCGAAAATCATGACGAGGACGATGAACGCGCCCGCTATCCCGAGCGGCTGGGCGCACACGATCGCCCACAGCCGGGACGGAAGCGGGGGCCGCTCGAAGACTTCGTCGGCTACGTAAGCACCGGTTGTTACTGCCATCGCCGCACCGTCCGTCTGTTACATCCGTCCGCCGGGTCGCCAAGCCCCGCCCGTCAACTGTAGTGGATGCGCGGGTCGAACCACGCGTACACGAGGTCGACGACGAGGTTCGTCACCACGAAGACCCCCACCACCAGCATCACCATGGCCTGCACCATGGTGTAGTCGTTCGCGTTCACCGCGTCGACGAAGAGCTGTCCGAGCCCGTTCAGGTTGAACACCTGCTCGGTCACCACCAGTCCCCCGATGAGGAAGGCGAACTCGATGCCGATGAGGGTCACCACCGGCAGCATGGCGTTCTTGAGAGCGTGCCGGGTACGGATGACCTTCTCCATCAGCCCCTTGGCGCGCGCGGTGCGGATGTAGTCCTCGCGCAGCACCTCCAGCATCGCGGAGCGCGTCATGCGGGTGATGACCGCCGAGTAGCGGTACCCGGTCGCGAGCGCCGGCCAGATGGTCTGGGAGATGTTGTGGACCGGGTCTTCCCAGATCGGCCGGTACTCGACCGGGGGCATCCACGGGTTGCCGAACCAGATCTGGGTCAGGATCAGCATCCCGAGGATGATCATGATCCCGAGCCAGAAGGAGGGAACGGCGATGCCTGCGATCGCGAACGTCCGCACCACGTAGTCGATCCAGGTGTTCTGTCGGATGGCGGAGATGACCCCGAGGGGGAGCGCGATCAGGACCGCCGTGAACGTCGCCATGATCGCGATCTGGACGGAGAGCTGGAAGCGAAGGCCGATCTCGTAGGTGATCGGATTGGTGGTCCACATCGACTTCCCGAAGTCGAAGGTCGCGTAGCCCACCGCAAAATCGATGAATTGCGCCCAGAGGGGCTTGTCGAGCCCGAACTCGGCGCGACAGCGCGAGAGCGCCTCGTCGCTCACTCCCATGCCGTCGCCCGCGATGCGGATGAGGCAGATGTCGCCCGGGAGGAGGCGCATCATGAGGAACACGAGGACCCCCGCCCCGATGATGGTGGGGATCATGAGCAGGACGCGCTTGACTACGTACTTGGACATGCTACCCCGCCTGCGCGGCCGAGCCGTCGGTCCCGCTTTCCGTGCCGACCGCGAGAGGGGTCATCCCTCGCCTCGCTGTCCGCTTCCGGGCACCCCATGATAACGGCCGGGGAGGAAAGAATTCGGTCGCCCGGGTGAGGCGAAGCCCACCCGGGCGACCGAACGGACCGCGGAGACCCTCAGCCCTTGTCGATCCAGACCTGATCCAGGTGCTGGTTGAGATAGTGGCTGGGAGCGATGTTCCACCCCTTCACGTAGGAACGGTGCGGATTGATCTTGTTCCACCACAGGGTCATGCCGTAGCGCGCCTCGTCGTGGAGGACGCGCTTCTCGAAGACACGCATGATCTCGGCCTGCTCGGCCGGGTCACCGCTGCGCAGCAGGCGATCATGCATCTCGTCGAGCATCGGGTCCTCGTAGTGGCTGTAGTTGGCGGGGTTGCCCGAACGGCTCGTGTACTTGCCGACGTCCGCCACCGGGTTGATGACCGACTGGCAGTTCGCGTCGATGCCAAGGTCATGGGTGCCGGCCCGGTGCTTCGCGTACCACTCGCTGGTCGCGACGCCCGCCTGGGTGACGTTCACCCCGACTTTCTTCCACTCGCCGATGAGCCAGGTACCGAGGATCCGGTACGGCATGTCCACCGTGCGGTTGTGGAGATCGAAGGTGAGGTTCTCGGCTCCCGCCTCCTTCAAGAGCCGCTTCGCCTCTTCCCTCGCCTTGCCGATGTCGGGCCAGAAGCCGGCGTAGGTCTTGAGGGTCGCTTCGTCGATCGCGAGCCCGTGACTCGGGAACACGATGCCGGCCACCGTCTTCACGATCGCGATCTTCGAGAGCGACTCCGACGCCGACCAGCGGTCCACCGCGTGCATGAGGGCCTGGCGCACCCGCACGTCGTCGAACGGGGCCTTCTTGTGGTTGATGGAGATGAGGAGCTGGCAGTTCCAGTCGCTCTCCTGGACCGTGATCTGATCCCCGAGCGCGGCCACCAGGTCGTCACGCTGCTTCGGGGCGAAGCCGCGGAACTCGATCGCCGCCCGGTCGCCCCGGATGGCGTTGATCCGCACCGCCGTCTTCGGCGCCGAGATCGCCTTGTAGCCGTCGAGGTAGGGCTTGCCTTCGTGGTGATAGCCGTCGTAGCGGGCCCCTTCCACGAACGCCCCCGGCTGGTGCTGCACGAACTTGAAGGCGCCCGTCCCGTTGACGTTGGTCTGGTGCCACTTCATTCCGTAGAGCGAATTCTCTCCTTCCGGATCCTCGCGCTCGAGGTCCTTCTTCGCATAGACGAAGTTGAACGGCGCGGCGAGGGCCGGGATGAACGCCCCGGACGGGTACTTGAGGTTGAAGACGATGGTGTGGTCGCCCGTCACCTCGACGCTCTCCACCATGCTGTACTGCGGCTTGCGGTGGCTGATGATCCCCTCGGGCGGGAAGACGATCTTGTCGTAGGTCGCCTTGATGTCGTGCGCGGTGAGCGGCGTACCGTCGTGGAAATTGACGTTCTTGCGGACGGCGAACGTGTAGGTCTTGCCGTCGTTGGTGGGCGACGGAAGCGCACCTTCGCACAGATCGCACTGATAGTCCGTGGTGGACTGCGGATTGTCGGGGTTGACGCGGATCAGCAGGCTGTAGAACGGACGGATCGGGTGGATCATCCCGAAGGTGGATTCGCGGTGCGCGTCGAAGGTCGGGATCTTGCTGCCGACGACGAAGTTGAGCACCCCGCCCCGCTTGGGCGTATCGGCGAGCGCCGACCCGCCGGCTACGGCCAGGGCGACGGCACCGGCGCCCAGCGCGAGCGCGTATCGCTTGCGTGCGATTGCCATGATGTGTTTCCTCTCGTGGATTGAGTGTGTCTGAGGTTACTCCAAGTCGTATCAGGAGCCAAAGAACGCGACCGATTCTATCCGACCTCGGTGCAGGCCACCCAGTGCGCGGGCCGAAGCTCGCGCCGCTCCGGCACTCCGGCGCGGCACCGGCTGACCGCAAAATCGCAGCGGGGGTGGAAGACGCACCCGCTCGGCGGGTTGATGGGACTCGGCACCTCGCCCTGAATGATCCGGTGCCGGCGCTCCGCCTCCACCACCGGGTCCGGGACCGGGACGGCGGAGAGGAGCGCCCGAGTATAGGGGTGCATGGGGCTGTCGTAGAGCTCGTCGCAGTCGGCGACCTCCGCGAGCTTGCCGAGATACATCACCGCCACCCGGTGGCAGAGGTGGCGCACCACGCTCAAGTCGTGCGCGATGAAGAGGTAGGTCAGCCCGAACTCTTCGCGCAGCTCCTCCAGAAGGTTGATGATCTGCGCCTGGATGGAGACGTCGAGCGCGGACACCGCCTCGTCGCAGACGATGAACTCGGGGTCGAGAGCGAGCGCCCGCGCGATGCCGACCCGCTGGCGCTGGCCGCCGCTCATCTCGTGCGGATAGCGGTCGATGAACTTGGGATTGAGGCCGCACACCCGGAGCAGCTCGTCCACCCGGTCGCGCCGCTCGGCTGCGCTCGCGTGGAGACCGTGCACCCGCATCGGCTCGCTCAGGATCTGGCCCACCTTCATGCGGGGGTTGAGCGAGCTGAACGGGTCCTGGAAGATGACCTGGATCTTCTGGCGCAGGGTCTTGAGCCCCTCGCCCGACATCGCGGCAAGGTCTTCCCCCCGGTACAGGATGTTGCCCGCGGTCGGCTCCTCGAGCCCGAGGAGACAGCGCCCGATGGTGGTCTTGCCGCAGCCGGACTCGCCCACGAGGCCCAGGGTCTCGCCCCGGCGGATTTCGAAGCTCACATCGTCCACCGCCTTGACCTCGGCGACCACCCGCTTGATGAGGAGGCCCTCGAGGACCGGAAAGTACTTGCGAAGGCCGCGCACGGAAACGAGCGCCTCGGACGAGACGCCGGGCGCGCCGGCCCCTGCGCCGGATCCATTGGCGCCGGCGGCGGGCGAAGCGGCCATGGCAGCGGCGGAAACGCTCATGCAGCGGCCTCAGCGAGGTCGGCGCTCCGGAAGCAGGCCGCGCTGTGGCCGCTCCCCACCGATTCGACACGGATGAGCGGAGGCCGGGCCTCGGCGCAGGCCGGCTCCACGAAGCGGCAGCGCGGCCGGAACGAGCAGCCGCCGTCGAGGCGGGTGAGATCCGGCGGCTGCCCCTCGATCGGCACGAGCCGCGTTCCCCGCGGCTGGTCGAGGCGCGGCACCGACGCCAGCAGCCCGAGGGTGTAGGGATGCCGCGGATGGTGGTAGATCTGGCGCGCGCTGCCCGATTCGACGATGCGCCCCGCGTACATCACGTTGACCCGGTCCGCGTAGCGGGCGACCACCCCGAGGTTGTGGGTGATCACGATGAGCGCGACCCCGAGGCGCTTGGTGAGGTCCTTCATGAGCTCCAGGATCTGGGCCTGGATGGTCACGTCGAGGGCGGTGGTGGGCTCGTCGGCGATGATGAGCTTCGGCTCGCAGGAGAGCGCGAGGGCGATCATCACCCGCTGGCGCATACCGCCGCTCAGGTGGTGGGGAAACTGGCGAAGCCGGCGTTCGGGCTCCGATATCCCCACCAGCCGCAGGAGATCGAGGGCCCGCTCCTCCGCCGCCGCCCCGGTGACGTCCCAGTGGTGGAGGACGGTCTCGGTGAGTTGCACCCCTACCGACAACACCGGATTGAGGGAGGTCATCGGCTCCTGGAACACCATGCCGATGTCGCGCCCTCGGATCTTCCGAATCTCCTCCTCCCCGAGCGAGAGCAGGTCCCGGCCCATGAAGCGGATGGATCCGCCCGCGATGCGCCCGGGAGGGTTCGGAATGAGGCGAAGGACCGACAGGGCGCTGACCGACTTCCCGCATCCGGATTCCCCCACCACCGCCACCGTCTCCCCCTCCTCGACGGTGTACGAGATGCCGTCCACCGCCTGGACGGTGCCGGCGGTGGTTTCGAACTGTGTCACCAGATCGCGGATCTCGAGTAGCGCCATACGCCTTCCTCGTCCCGAGAGGCTATGATTCGAGGCCGCATTGTCGGTGCGGAGTCACCCGAGAAGCAACATGTCCTCTCCTGCCCATTCGAACATGCGGGACGCGCGGTCCGTCCGGGTAGCCGTCGCCGGGCTCGGCGCCATCGGTCTCGAGGTTTCGAGAGCGCTCGATGCAGGCGTGCTCCCCGGAATCGATCTCGCCGCGGTGGCGGCGCGGGACCTCGACCGCGCGCGCGAACGCTGCGCGGATTTCCGCACCCCGCCGGCCGTGCGCCCGGCCGGAGAACTGCCGGAACTCGCCGATGTCGTCGTGGAATGCGCACCCGCGGCCGCCTTCCCGGGCATCGCCCGCCCCGCCCTCGAAGCGGGCCGCACCCTCGTCTGCGTGAGCGTGGGGGCGCTCCTCGATCATTTCGACTGCGTGGACCTCGCGGCCGATCGCGGCGGGCGGATCCTCATCCCGAGCGGGGCGCTCCTCGGCCTCGACGCGGTGCAGGCGGCGGCGCGTGGCGAGGTGGACGAGGTGCGCATGGTCACCCGCAAGCCGCCCTCCGGGCTGGCGGGGGTGCCCTGGCTCATCGAGCAGGGAATCGACGTGCATGCGCTCTGCGAGCCCACACGGGTATTCGAGGGCTCCGCCCGCGAAGGCGCCCGCTGCTTCCCCGCCAACGTCAACGTCGCGGCGGCCCTCGGACTCGCGGGGGTCGGCCCGGACCGAACTCGACTCGAGGTATGGGTGGATCCCTCGATCACCCGCAACACGCACGAGATCTCCGTCGAAGCGGACGCCGCCCGGCTCACCCTCAAGATCGAGAACGTGCCGAGCGAGGCCAATCCCCGCACCGGCCGGCTCGTCGCTCCGAGCGTGCTCGCGACGCTCCGAAAGCTGACGAGCCCCCTCGTCGTCGGGACCTGACCGGGGGCCGGACCGCGCCGCCGAACACCGGTCACCACGTGCCGCCGGGAAAACGCGCGCCCGGTATCGCGCCCCGGGCGGCGGCCGGGGGGCCGATCCGATGTGGGGGACGACGGACGTGGGGCGGGATCTCCGGCGGGCGCCCCCCGGGCCGCGTGTTAGGCTTGCGCCGAGACGGGCACGAACGGCGGTCCGCACGGCGCGCCACGGGCCCCGGCGCGATACCGAGGGACACGACCGATGGCTGAATCCGCCCCATTCGCTCTCGACTCCCGTCCGCGCCCGGTCCGCCGCGCCGAGCTTGCCGCCGACCTTCTGTCGTTCCTGCCGCGAGAATCGGTTCTCACCGAGGCGGAGGAGCTCCGCCCCTTCGAATGCGACGGGCTCTCGATCTATCGCCGCCTCCCGATGCTGGCGGTGCTGCCGGATCGCGTCGAGGACGTGCGGCGCATCATGCGGGTGGCGGCCGCACAGGGCGTACCGGTGGTCGCCCGCGGCGCCGGTACGGGCCTCTCCGGAGGGGCCCTCCCCCTGGAAGACGGACTCCTCCTCAGCCTCGCGAAGTTCAGCCGCATCCTGGAGCTCGATCCCGACCGGCGCCTCGCCCGGGTGGAGCCCGGGGTGCGCAACCTCGCCATCTCCGAGGCGGCCGACCCGCACGGGCTGTACTACGCGCCGGACCCTTCGTCGCAGATCGCGTGCTCCATCGGGGGCAACGTGGCCGAGAACTCGGGCGGGTTGCACTGCCTCAAGTACGGGCTCACCGTCCACAACGTCCTCGAGGTGAAGGTGGTCGACATCGAGGGACGGCTCCTCACCCTGGGCGGCGAGGCGCTCGACACCCCCGGCTACGACCTCCTCGCCCTCATCACCGGATCGGAGGGGATGCTCGGGGTCATCGTCGAGGTGACCGTCCGCCTCCTGCCCAAGCCCGAGTCGGCCCGGGTCGTGCTCGCCGCGTTCGACGACCTCGGGAGCGCCGGGGATGCGGTGGCCAGCGTCATGTCGAGCGGGGTCATCCCGGCCGGCCTCGAGATGATGGACAGCCCCGCGATCCGGGCCGCGGAGGACTTCGCCCACTGCGGCTATCCGACCGATGCGGCGGCGATCCTGCTCTGCGAGGTGGACGGGACGGAGGCCGAGACCGCGGCCCAGGTCGAGGAGGTCCGCGCGGTCCTCGAACGCTCGGGGGCGAGCGAGCTCCGGGTCGCGCACGAGGAGAGCGAGCGGGCTCGATTCTGGCTCGGACGAAAGTCTGCGTTCCCCGCCGTCGGCCGCATCTCACCCGACTACTACTGCATCGACGGCACCATCCCGCGCAAGCGCCTCGCGGAGGTCCTCCAGCGCATGCGCCAGCTCTCGGCCGAGTACGGACTCGAGGTGGCCAACGTGTTCCATGCCGGCGACGGCAACCTGCATCCCCTCATCCTCTTCGACGCGAACCAGCCGGGCGAGATCGAGCGGACCGAGGAGTTCGGCGGGCGGATCCTGGAGATCTGCATCGAGGTAGGCGGCACGGTGACCGGAGAGCATGGGGTCGGAGTGGAGAAGCTGAACCAGATGTGCGTCCAGTTCCCGGCCCACGAGCTCGAGCAGTTCCACGCGATCAAGCGGGCGTGGGACCCGCTCGGGCTGCTCAATCCCGGCAAGGCGGTGCCGACCTTGCAGCGCTGTGCGGAGTTCGGCGCCATGCACGTGCATCGCGGCAACCTGCCGTTCCCCGAGCTCGAACGCTACTGATGTCTCCACACGGTCGCGGCAGCCGCCAGGCTCCGGCCGGAGCCGGAGACCCCCCGGGTCGTGCCGGAGGCCTTCGACGACCCGGGAAGGGCCGGCGACGCGGGCCGGACCGGCGCCCCTCGGGGAACCCCCCCGGCGGCGGCGCGCTCCTCCTCCCGGGGGCAGGCGGGAAAGCGATGCCGCGACCACCGTTTCTCCTCCCCGCCCTCGGCTCGGCTCGCGCCGGCATGGCGTAGCCCGGCCGGGCTGCTGGCACCGGGAGGCTCCTCGCAGTTGGGTGACCGGACGGAGACGATCCGCGGCCGGGTGCGCGCCGCATTCGAGTCCGGCACCCCGCTTTGCATCGAGGGCGGGGGCAGCAAGCGATTCTTCGGCCGGACGCCGACCGGGGAGCCCCTGCCGGTGAGCGATCACCGCGGGATCGTGAACCACGAACCGAGCGAGCTCGTGCTCACCGTCCGGTCCGGGACGCCGGTGAGCGAGACGCAGGCGGCGCTCGCCGAGCACGGCCAATGGCTGCCGTTCGACCCCCCCCGCCACGGTGAAGCCTCGACGATCGGAGGGGTGGTCGCCTGCGCCCTGAGCGGACCCGCCCGGCCCTGGACCGGCGCGGTGCGCGACTTCGTGCTCGGAACGCGGATCGTCAGCGGGCGTGGCGACGTCCTCTCGTTCGGCGGGGAGGTCATGAAGAACGTTGCCGGCTACGACGTCTCGCGCCTCATGGCGGGGGCGCTCGGCACCCTGGGGGTGCTGCTCGAGGTCTCGTTCAAGCTGCTGCCGCGCCCCGCCAGCGACTCGACACGGGTGTTCGAGCTCTCCGCGGATCAAGCGATCCGCCGCTGCACCGATTGGGCAAGGCTGCCGCTTCCGATCCTCGGGGCGTGCCATGACGGCGAACGCCTCCACGTGCGACTGGCCGGGGCGGAGCCGGCCGTCGCCGAAGCCGCGGAGAGACTCGGCGGCGACCCCGGAGCCGACGGTTCCGTGTGGGAGGATCTCCGCGACCACCGCCACGCCTTTTTCACCGGCGAGGGGCCTCCCCTGTGGCGACTCGCGGTTCCCGCCCACGTGCCGCCCCTCGATCTGCCCGGCCCCGCGCTCATCGATTGGGGAGGCGCCCAGCGCTGGGTGAGAAGCGACGCGCCGGCGTCGAAGCTGCGGTCCGCGGCGGAAGCCGCCGGCGGTCATGCGACGTGTTTTCGGGGCGGGGACCGCGAGGAGCCGTTCCATCCGCTTGCCGAAGGACTCGATCTTCTCCATGCACGCCTCAAGACCGCGTTCGACCCCCGCCGCATCCTGAACCCGGGCCGCCTGTACCCGGACCTCTGATGCCCGATTGAACCTCCTGACCCTCCGATCGCAGCCCCGCCATGCAGACATCGATACCCGCGAGCATTCTGACGACCGCGAAAGGGCAGGAAGCCGAACGGATCCTGCGAAAGTGCGTGCACTGCGGGTTCTGCAACGCGACGTGCCCCACCTACCAGCTCCTCGGCAACGAGCTGGACGGCCCGCGGGGACGCATCTATCTCATGAAGCAGGTCCTGGAGGGACATCGACCGACCCATCGGACCCTCACCCACCTCGACCGGTGTCTCACCTGCCGGGCCTGCGAGACGACCTGTCCGTCGGGAGTGGAGTACGGCCGCCTGGTCGATATCGGGCGCGAGCTCACGGAGAAGCGGGTACGGCGGTCCTGGCTCGAGCGCCTCGTGCGTTTCGGGATCCGCAAGCTGTTCACGCGCCCGATCCTCGTGCGTCTCGCGATCTTCGCCGGCCGGATGGTCCGTCCCCTCCTTCCGCGCGGTCTGCGGCGCATGGTCCCGCTCGCCCGGCGCGCCGGGCGGCGCCCGGCCGGCCGCCACCGCCGGCGCATGCTGGTGCTCTCGGGCTGCGTCCAGCGAGCCGCCGAGCCGCGGATCAACGCGGCGGCGACACGCGTCTTCGACCGCCTCGGGGTCAGCCTCGTCCGGGCCCGCGGCGAGACCTGCTGCGGCGCGATCGATCACCACCTGACCGCTCCGGCCCGGGCGCGCGCGCGCATGCGCCGCAACATCGACGCCTGGTGGCCGTTCATCGAGAACGGCGCGGAGGCACTCATCGTCACCGCGAGCGGCTGCGGCGCGGTGATCCGGGAGTATGGGCACCTGCTCCGGGACGACCCCGCCTACGCGGAGAAGGCGGCACGCGTCGCGGCGCTCGCA
Organism: Gammaproteobacteria bacterium; assembly: GCA_965223775.1. Classification (GTDB taxonomy): domain Bacteria; phylum Pseudomonadota; class Gammaproteobacteria; order HK1; family HK1; genus JAJDXW01. The sequence goes on from OZ245021.1 coordinate 3,701,147, forward strand.
CGGGACCCGGGAGAGGCGGTCGAGGAGGCCCTCGCGGCCGACGAGATGGCCCTCGACCGGCTGGGGCTGAACGGCCGCCGGCCGAAGGTCGCGTTTCACGCCCCCTGCACGCTCAGCCACGGACTCCGGGCCGCGGGCGCGGTGGAACGGGTCCTCGACCAGTGCGGATTCGAACGGGTTCCGGTCGCCGACGCCCACCTTTGCTGCGGGTCGGCGGGTACCTATTCGATGCTGGAGCCGCGCCTCTCGCAGCGCCTCCTCGAGCGCAAGGTGGAGGCCCTGGAGCGCGGGCAGCCGGACCTCATCGCAACCGCCAACATCGGTTGCCTGCTGCACCTTCGCCGGCGGGCCCAACACCCGGTGGTGCACTGGATCGAGCTGCTGGATCCCGCCCCGCCGGGTTCCGCCCCGTAACGACGAGTCGGCGCTTTCCCCGTCACGACGGGGGCGAGCGGGTGGTCAGAAGAGGTTGGGGGAGTATCCGGCGGAGGGCGACCCTTGCGTTGACGGGAATGGCGCAGCGGTCGGAAGACGGGAGGCAGGGAGGAGCTGGCTCGCAGGCCGGCGCTTTGCGCCGCGCTCGCGAGGACATCGAGTCTTCGCCGGTAATCTTCGGCGTCGGCATCGCGTCCGCCGAGGATTAACCCGCAAATCTCACCAACTTTCTGCTGCGGACGCGGATCTGCTCGCGGTGACAAGGCGTACTCCCTCAAGCCGCTTCGACGTAGTGTCGGCTACGCCTTCGCCAGCGCGTACGCGCTCTTTCGGTCCGTGCGCCTTGTCACAGCGGCATCTCCGCGCCCTCGCGACGAAAGTTGGTGAGATTTGCGGGTTAAGCACGCGGCGGCGCCTGCATCGAAGTCGTGCAGCGTCGCCGACCGGGCCGCGAGGGGATGCGGACAGACTGCGTCTGCCGCCTCGCCCGGCCGAGAATCAGTCGAGAACTACCCGGGGCAGGGTTCGGGCCAGGCGGGGAAGCAGTTCCAGCACCGGCAGTTTCAGCCAGCCGGCGAGTTCCGCCGCCGTGATCTCGTCGTCGCCCTGCCGACCCAGCAGCACGGCTTCGCTGCCGACCCGCACGGCGGGGATACCGGTAGCATCGATTACGGCATGTTCGATGCCGCGGCGAGCAATGATAGGAGCTCGCTCGCCTTCCACCAGCAGTTCCCCGAGCGGCGGCAAATGGTTGAGCCCATCGCCGAACCCCAGCGGCAGCACCGCGAGCCGGGTCGCCCGTTGCAACGGTTTCGAGCCAAGGAAGCCGACCGTCTCGCCGGCAGAAAATTCCTTGACCTGGATGACCCGGCTCCTGACCGCCGCGATCACCGGCCGCGCCGCGTCGACTTCCGCCCACCTGCCTTCGACGAGACCGAACAGGAACCGCCCCGGGTTCACCGCGTCGTAGCGCAAGTCCGGGTAACCCAGCATGACGAGGCTGCTCGCCACCATGCGGGTCAGGCCCGGCAGACCCATTTCCTCAGCCTGACGACAGGCATCGCCGTAGCGCGCAATCTGCTGTGCGATCTCATCCGGGTCATCGGGCGCATTCAGGTGGGTATAGATCCCGGTCAGTCGCAGGGTGTCGGAGCGCAGGGCGGTCTCGAACACGGTGGGCCAGTTTTCCGGCGGCACCCCCAGGCGGCCGAGACCCGCTTCGACCTTGACGAATGCCTCGACCGGGCGATCCAGCGCCGCAAACGCACGCAGGCTCTCGAGATCGTGGATCGTGACAATCGCTCCCAACGCGGCGACTTCGCCCGCCACGTCGGGCGGCGTGGAAGCGTAGAGCAGGACCGGCGCTTCGATACCCTGGTTGCGGATGTCACGCACATCTTCCGGATCGCCGACGGCCAGTGCATCTGCCCCGCCGTCGAGCGCCGCGCGCGCGGCCGGCCCGGCGCCGCAGCCGAAACCGTGGCTCTTGACGACCGCGAAGATCCTGACTCGCGGGCCCACCCGCCGCCGAACCAGGCCGACATTGTGCTTCAGGGCGCCAAGGTCGATCTCCACCCACGCCGGTCTCAACACGGTCATCCGCTTCCCCTCCCTGCCGACCATGGCGTCACTGCCGCGGCCGCGCCGAATCACGCCGGGCGCGGGTCGCTTCCCAATCGATCCGGATCCCGGGTGGCTGGCCCTCGAGGACGACGCCATACGCCTCGGCCGCATGGGAGACGGTTACCTTTTCTTCCCGCACGTCGGCAAGCACCCGTTCGGGGTCCCGGTCGAAGGCCCGGCCGTAGCCGCCGCCGCTCGCAAGGCGGACCTCGATCACGTCGTCCCGGGCGAGCGGCGTCAGGAACTTCGACGGCATCTGCTCGACCTCGCCCCGCGCTCGGCGGATCCGCACGTCCGACGGCGCCCCCCTGGCACCCTCCTCCAGGCCGTAGGGCGGAACGTGGCGGCGATCGGATCGCACTTGCACGATGCCCTCGTCGTACAGAAACCGAAGGTGGCGCTCCAGGGCGAGCCCCCCACGGTGCTCGCCCGGTCCGCCGCTGTCCTCGACGAAGGCATACCGCTCGACGAGGAGCGGCTGTTCGGTCTCCAGCAGCTCGACCGGGGTGTTGGAGTAGTTCACGATGATGCCCGTGCAGGCATCCATGCCGTCGCGGTGGGGGCCGCCGCCCCAGGATCCCACCAGGAACTCGAGATACACGAACGGGGTCCCGTCCGGCTTGTAGCCGCCGAGACTGATGCCGGCTTCGGGCGCATTGCCGCCGCTCGCCGGGACCAGATCCGGCACGATCTGCGCGAGGCAGCCCATGACGCTGTCGGCGATGCGGAATCCGGCCAGTCCGCGCGCCGCGACCGGGGACGGAGGGTCCGCATTGACGATCGAGCGCCTTGGCGCAAGCACCTTGATCGGACGGAAGTAGCCGGCGTTGTTGGGTATGTTTCCGTCCAGCACCGAGCGCACGCAGGCCCACGCGGCCGACGCGGTGAACGGGAAGACGGAATTGATGGCGCCGCGCACCTGGGGCGCCGTGCCTTCGAAGTCGACCGTGAGGTCGTCACCCCGCACGGTGATGCAGCATGAGAAGACGATCGGGTCGGGATCGATGCCGTCGTCGTCGATGTAGTCGGTGAACCGGTAGCTTCCGTCCGGGAACCTGGCGATCTCGGAACGCGTGAACCGTTCGGTGTAGTCCAGCAACTCCTGACAATAGACTTCGAACCGACCCTTGCCGTACTTGCCGATCAGATCGATGAGCTGCCGCTCACCGATGGCGCAGGCCGCGACCTCCGAACGGATGTCTCCGAGGACCGTGTCGGGCACCCTGACGTTGCGCTCGATGATGCGGAAAATGGCCTCGACCGGCTTGCCGGCATCGTAGAGGCGGACCGGAGGCAGGCGCAGGCCTTCCTGATAGATTTCGGTGGAATCGCTGGCGTTGCCGCCGGCGACCCTCCCGCCGATATCCGTCTGGTGGGCCAGCACTGCCACATAGCCGACGAGCTCGTCCGCGATGAAGATCGGTTTCACGCAAACCACATCCGGCAAGTGGGTGCTGCCGTCCCAGGGATCGTTCATCACGTAGATATCGCCCTCGCGCATGTCGCCGCCGAAGGCCCGCTCGGCCGCCTCCACCGCAAAGGGCATGGCGCCCATGTGCAACGGAAGGCAGGTGCCCTGGGCAATCAGCTCGCCCTCGGCGTTGAACAGCGCAGTGGAAAAATCGAGTGCCTCCTTGACGACGAAGGAGCGGGCGGTCCGGGCCACCGTGATGGCCATTTCGTCCGCAATGGCGCCAAGCGCATTCTTGATGATGTCGAGGGTGAACGGGTCGTGGGCTCCCTCCGACACCGCGACGTCGAACGCTTCCATATTCAAGCTCCGTTCCGCATTGGTCTACCTCTACTCGGGTCCGACATCGATGGTGAGGGTGTCCCAGCCTATCCGCCGGATGCGGCACCCGGGCGGCACGACCGTCGTGCTGTCGTATTCCTCGACGATGACCGGGCCGTCGATCCAGTCGTCGCCGACGGCTGTCCGGTCGATCACCGGGGTCTCCAGCCGACCCGAGGCCGGCCCGAAATAGACGATGCGGCTGCGCTGTCCGTCTTGCGCGGCGATCGCGCCGCGCCCGTCCAACGAAAGCGTGCCGGGCACACGGTCCTCCGCCGAGAGCCCGCGGGCAATCAGACGCAGATTCACGAGCTCCACCGCCTCTTCGTCCGACCGGTAGCCGTAGGTCCGTTCGTGCTCGGTGCCGAACACGTCGGCGAGGCGCTGCGGGTCGTCGAGCGCAACCCCCGCGTTCACGGTCAAGTTGGTGTTCTCGCCACGGTAGCGCAGGTCCACCTGGTGTTCGTACTCGGTCATTTCCGCGCCGTAACCCTCCATCGACAGCGCGGCGCAACCCTCGGCCTCGAGGGCGGTGAACGCGGCGCAGATGTCGTCCCGGGTGACGTCTGCAAGCTCGCGCTTGAACGTCCTGACAAGGTGGTGTTCGGTCGCCGGAAACAGCAGCCCCAATGCGCTGAAGACACCCGCGACAGGGGGAATCACAATGGTCGAGAGGTCCAGCGAACGGGCAAGGGTCGCCGCGTGGACCGGCCCGTTGCCGCCGAACACCATGAGGGCGAACTGCCGCGGGTCTCGGCCGCGCTCGCTCGATACCGCTCGCAGGGCCCGCGCCATCGTGGCGTTGGCCACGCGGTGGACGCCGAAGGCGGCATCGTCCACCGACACGCCCATGGGGGCGGCAATCTGTTCGCGGATGGCTGCGACCGACCGGTCGGATCTGATCGCCAGCGTGCCGCCGACCAGTTGCGTCCGGCTGATGAAGCCGAGCACGACGTTGGCATCGGTCACCGTCGCGACGCTCCCTCCCTGGTCGTAGCACACCGGGCCAGGCACGGCGCCGGCGCTCTCGGGGCCGGCGCAAAGCGCGCCGCCCGCATCGATGCGCACCAGGCTGCCGCCGCCCGCACCGACCTCGGCAATGTCGATGGCCGGGACGCTGACGTGATAGCCGCCACCCTTCAGCAGCCGCGCCGCAAAATTGATGCCCGCTCCGACATCCAGTTCCCCGACCCGGTCGAACTGGCCGCCTTCAATCATCGCCGCCTTGGCCGTGGTCCCGCCCATGTCGAACGTGAGGACGTTCTCGTAGCCCAGCTTGCGGGCGATCTCCGCCGCACCGACGACACCGGCGGACGGTCCCGATTCAATGACGTTCACCGGCCTTGCCGTCGCGGCATCGACCCCCATGGCCCCGCCGTTCGACTGCATGATCCTGAGCGGCCCGGCGATATCCAGCCGGCGCAGGACCTCGACGAGGGATCTGAGATAAGTCCCCACGACCGGCAGGATGTAGGCGTTCACGACCGTGGTGCTGGTGCGTTCGTACTCCTTGATCTCGGGATGCACATCGCACGACAGGCAAAGCGGCAGGTCAACGCCGCGCTCGCGGATGATTTCCGCGATTCGCCGCTCGTGCCGGTCGTTGGCGTAGCTGTTGATCAGCGCGACCGCGATGGCTTCCACGCCATTGCCCAGGAGCCGGTCGAGCGCCGCCTGAACGCTGCCTTCGTCGAGCGATTGCAGAATGCGGCCGGTGTGTTCGATCCGTTCACGGACTTCGACGCGGTCGGTTCGGGCGGCGAGCGCCTCCGGTTTCTGCCACCTCAAGTCATACAGGCGGGGCATCCGCAGGCGCCGGATCTCGAGGACATCGCGGAATCCGGCGGTGGTGATCAGACCGGTTCTGACTCCACGCTTTTCCAGAATTGCATTGGTGGCAACGGTCGTGCCGTGGATGACCTCGTCGATGTCCTCGCCGGCAATGCCGATTTGCGGCAGGGCAACCTGCAGGCTCTCGGCAATGCTGCGGCTGTAGTCGTCCGGTGTCGACGGCACCTTGACGGTCAGGGCACGCCCTGCCTTTCCCAACAGGACGAGGTCGGTGAACGTCCCTCCGATGTCGATACCTACGCGAAAGCTCAATGTCAGCCTCCCGATTCCCCCGGACGACGCCGCCGGGGCCTGTTGCCGCCGCGCCGGACCGATCCCACCGCGGCGCGGGAAGGATACGGCCCGGCCTTGATTATCACCAATCCGGCCGCGGCGCGGCCGGGGGCCGGCCGGCGCATGCACTGGCCCGCATATTTCACCAATCTCCTGCTGCGGGCGCCGATCCATCGCTTCGCGCTCCCAAGGTCGCCGCGGTAGCGGGCCGTACTCCCTCAAGCCGCTTCAACAGCGCGAACACGCCAGACTCCTTGAGGCACCGCGACCTTGAGTCAGTTTTGCAAAGGCGTTGCGTGGAGGAAACGTACGAGGCTGCTACCGGTACGGCGCGCCGGGGGTTGGAGAACCGTCGGGTGGCTTCGAACACCTCTCGTCGGTCTGAGGCGCAGCCTCGCTAGCCCGCAAATCTCACCAGCTTCCTGCTGCGGACGCCGATCCATGCGCTGTGACAGGCCGTACTCCCTCAAGCCGATTCGACGTAGTGTCGACTACGCCTTCGCCAGCGCGTACGCGCTCCTTCGGTCCGTGCGGCCTGTCACAGCGCCGTCTCGCCGCCCTCGCGACGAAAGCTGGTGAGATTTGCGGGCTAGTGCCGGCTACGCCTTCGCCAGCGCGTAAGCGCTCTTGAGGTCCGTTCGTCCCGCTACCGCGGCGTTCTGCTTCGTAGCTTCGCCAGCGCCCTCGCTACGAAGATTGGTGCAATATGCGGGCTAGAATCCGGCGGGTCGGAACAAAGGGGAGGATCGGCGGTGACTGGACGACTGACCGGAAAGGTTGCGGTGGTGACGGGCGGAGCGTCGGGGATCGGCCTCGCCGCCGTCCGGCTCTTCGCGAGCGAGGGGGCGGAGATCGTGATCGTGGACCGCGACCTCGCGAACCTGGGGGAGGCCGCGAGCGAAGCCGGCGGAAAGCCGCCGCTCCTCCTCGAGGGCGACGTCGGCGACGAGGCGGTCGTGGAACGCCATGCCTCCGCGGTCGCCGAACGCTTCGGCGGCTTCGACATCCTCCTCGCCTGCGCGGGCTGGTCGAACCGCAGGAGCGTGGCGGACACCCCCCTCGCCGAGTGGGAGGGAGTGCTCAACACGAACCTCACCGGAAGCTTCCTCTGGTCCCGCGCGGCCATCGCGTCGATGCGCGGCCGCGGGGGAGGCGCCATCATCCTCATCGCATCCCAGCTCGCCTTCGCCGGCGGGCGGCGCAACGCGGCGTACATCGCGTCGAAGGGCGCGGTCGTCTCCCTCGTCCGCACGATGGCGGTGGACCACGCTGCGGAGGGGATCCGGGTAAATGCGATCGCCCCCGGCGCGACCCGGACGCCGCTCTTCGAATCTGGTCTTCGCGAGGCGCCGGACCCCGCGGCCGCGGAAGCATGGTCCATTTCGCGCCACCCCCTCGGACGGTTCGGCAAGCCGGAGGAGGTGGCGCGCGCGGCGCTCTTTCTGGCGAGCGACGATTCCTCGTTCACCACCGGCTCGTGCCTGATGGTGGACGGCGGCTGGCTCGCGGGCTGAGCCCCGGGGAACCCCGGGGCGGCCGGGTTCGTGAGTCAGGCGGGGGCCGTCCGCACCATCGCGGTCGCGAAGATCTGCCCGAGGCGCCGACGCGCGCCAACGCCGGGAACGGAGCCTGTCCGATCCGCGGCCCCGGCTTCCGGCCATGCTCCGCTCCTGGTGTCGTGCCGAATCAGCCGACGCGGTAGTCGCGCATGAACTCCGGCCGGATCCGGAGGCCGTGTCCGGGGGTCTCGGGAGCGGTGACGATGCCGCGGACCGGCTTCGGCCACTCGACCCAGAGATCGTCGAGGAGCCCCATGTCCTCGAGGATGAGTCCGTTCGGGATCGACGCCATCAGGTGGATCATGAGCTCCGGGTAGAGATGGGGAGCGATCGTCATCCCCCAGGTATCCGCGATCGCCGCAATCTTGCGAAGCTCCGTCAACCCGCCCCGGACGACATCCGGCTGCAGGATGGGAACGCCGGGATGCTCGAAGAAGGGGCGAAGATCGTAGCGGGTGAAATGGCTCTCGCCCCCCACTACCCGGGTGTCGAGGGCCTCCGCAATACGGAAGTACCCGCGGAAATCCTCGGGCGATACCGGCTCTTCCAGCCAGTAGATCTCGTACGGCTCGAACTTTCGCCCCATGACGATCGCCTGGTCCGCGGTCCACGCCATGTTGACGTCGACCATCACGTCGACTTCCGGTCCGACCGCGTCGCGCACGCGCCGCACGTTCGCCACGTCCTCGGCCTCGGACCAGAGGTGGCCGACCTGCATCTTGACCGCCGGGTACCCGGCATCGACGAAACGTCGCGCCTTCTCCGCCATCCCTTCGCCTCCGAGTCCGCGCCAGCAGCCCGAACCGTAGGCGGGGACCTCGCTCCGGTAGTGACCCCAGAGGCGGTGCAGCGGCAACCCGGCCCGCTGTCCCACGATGTCCCACAGGGCTACGTCGATCGCGGAGAGCGCGAGCACCGGGGCGCCGCCCCTGCCGTCCGCGACCGTGACCGACCAGAGGTCGCGCCAGATCGCCTCGATCTCCGTTGCGTCCCGTCCGACGACGCGCGGCGCCATCATCTCCTCGACGCAGGCGGCGGTCGTGCGAAAGCCCTCGCGAAGATAGAGCTGGTAACCGAGCCCGACGAGACCTGATTTCGTCTCCACCTCAACTACGAGAATCTCGCGATCTCGCTCGTAGTGGGTGAAGAACCCGGGTTTCTCGACATAGGGCGCTCGCACCAGTGAGACCCGTACTTCCTTGATGATCATTCAGTTGTTCCTCCTCGGAGGCCGACCGGCGCGGCGACCCGCTCTGTACTTGACGAGGCCGGCGCTCGCTCCGGTCTCGGGGACCCCGGTTTGCAGCCCGTTCCCGATCCCGGCATCGCGGCGCCCCTGGCGGACCCCGGCCGCCCCACCGCTTCTCATCGGCTGCCAGACGGCTACCAGGCGGCGACGAGACCGTCCGCCCGGGGGTCGCTCCCCGCCACGTACACCCCGTCCTCGAGGCTCCAGATGATCTGGCCCCGGCCGAACTGGTAGGTCTCGCCCGGATCGGGCGAGATCAGGCGGTGGCCGCGGGCGGTCAGATCGCGATGGAGTTCCGCTCCCGCCCCGGGCTCGATGACCGCATCGAGGCCGTCGAGGACCCGCCAGCGCGGCGCGTCGAGCACCGCCTGCGGATTGAGCCCGTGGTCCAGTGTTCCCACGACGACCTGCATGTGGCCCTGCGGCTGCATCGGCGCCCCCATCACGCCGAACGGCCCGACGGGCCGGCCGCCCCGGGTCAGGAAGGCGGGAATGATGGTGTGGAACGGGCGCTTGCCCGGGGCATACTCGTTCGGGTGGCCTTCCTCCAGGGTGAAGCCGAGCCCGCGGTTGTGAAGGGCGATGCCGGTTCCGGGGACCACGATACCGCTGCCGAAACCGTGGTAGTTGGACTGGATGAGACTCACCATCATCCCGTCCCGGTCCGCGGTGCACAGATACACCGTACCGCCCGACGCCAGCTCGCCGGGCTCGCGGACGAGCGCCCGGTTGCCGACCAGGGCGCGCCGCGCGGCCGCGTAGTCCGGGCTCAGCATCTCCGCGACCGGCACGTTGGCGAAGCCGGGATCGGCTACGTAGCGGTGGGCATCGGCGAAGGCGAGCTTCATCGCCTCCATCTCGAGATGCCAGTTCTCCGCGCTCACGTGGGGATGGCGGGCGAGATCGAAGCCTTCCAGTATCGAGAGTCCCATGAGGGCGGCGATCCCCTGGCCGTTCGGCGGGATCTCCCAGACCTCGCAGCCCCGGTACGGCACGCCGATCGGCTCCACCCAGTCGGCCCGATGCGCCGCAAGGTCGTCGGCGCAGAGGCAACCCCCGGTGCGGCCGGAGAACTCGACCACCGCAGACGCAAGCGGCCCCGTGTAGAACGCGGCGGCGCCCTCGCGCGCGAGGGTTTCCAGGGTGCGGGCATGATCGGGGAGACGCCAGCGCTCGCCGGTCGCCGGGGTGCGACCATCACGAGCGAACATGGCCATCCACCCCTCGAGCACCGGACCGAGATCGCCCTGGCGTGCAGGCCCCGCGATCTTCTCGTGATACCGCGCCCACGAGTCCGCCACCACCGGGGAGACCGCGAAGCCGTCCCGGGCGTACTCGATGCCCGCTCGATAGACCCGCTCCGGCTCAGACCGCCCGAACCGGTCGTGCAGCGCCTGCCAGCCGGCGGGGATGCCGGGTACGGTGACCGGCAACCAGCCAAGCTCCGGCATCTCGGCGTGGCCGAGCCCGCGGATGCGGCCGGCGTCGAGCGCCCGCGGCGCCCGTCCCGAGCTGTTGAGCCCGTGCAGCTTCGACCCGTCCCACACGAGGGCGAAGAGGTCCCCGCCAATGCCGTTCGAGGTCGGCTCCACGACGGTAAGGGCGATGGCCGTCGCAAGCGCCGCGTCAACCGCGTTCCCCCCGGCGCGGAGCGCGTCGAGCCCCGCCTGGGCCGCGAGCGGCTGACTGGTCGCGACCGCGCCGTTGGTGGCGAAGACCGGCCGTCGGCGGGAGGGGTGAGGAAGGTGATCGAGGTTCATGAAAGCGATCCGGAATGACGGGGAGGGTCAATTATCGCACCGCGTCCCGAACACCGGATGGCGCATCCGGTCGCCGGGCGCGAGACCGATTCGCGCCGCTTCGCCACCGTTCAACTCGAGCACCGCGCGCACCGGGACCCGGGAGGAAATCGTGTCCAGGGACCGGGGTCGCGTGTTGCGGGCGATGCGCCGTACCTTCCCGCGCCGGTCGGCGAACACCATGTCGAGCGGGATGAACGTGTTCTGCATCCACATCCGGGCGATCTCGTCCCCCCCGAAATCGAACAGCATTCCGGCCCGCGGGGCGAGCTCGCGCCGGAACATCAGGCCCCGCGCCCGTGCCCGGGGCGTCGCGGCGACCTCCACCTCGTAGCGGTGGACCGCACCGCCCCGGACGTCGAGGCAGAGCGGCTCCGCCCACGCGACGAGCGCGACGAGCGCACCTGCGACGAGGACCGCCGCACGCGGGACGGTGCCGGCCAAGACCGAGTTCATGTGGCGATCCTTTCGATCCGCGGACCAATCCGGGCAAGCAGTTCGTAGGAAAGCGTACCCGCGGCCTCCCCGATTTCCTCTACCGGCAGACCTTCGCCCCACAGGGTCGCGCGGTCGCCGGCGCGGGCGTCCGGACATCCGCGCAGGTCGATCGCGATGAGGTCCATCGACACCCGCCCCGCGAGCGCGGCCCGGCGGCCGTTCACGAGCACGGGGGTGCCGGACGGCGCATGGCGAGGATAACCGTCGGCGTATCCGATCGCGGCGAGCCCGAGGGACATCGTCTCGGGCGCGATCCAGGTTCCCCCGTAACCGACCGGCGCGCCGCGCTCGATCGTCTTCACCGCAACGAGGGGGGCGGTAAGGGTCATGGCCGGGCGAAGCCCGTGGTCACGCGCCCGCCCGCCCGGCATCGGCGACGCCCCGTACAGCATCAGTCCGGGGCGAACCCAGTCGCGATGGGCGGACGGCGCGGCGAGCACCGCGGCGGAGTTCGCGAGGCTCGAGGGCGGCGTCTCCCCGATCCCGGCGAGCACCTCGTCGAACCGCGCGATCTGCAGGGGGGTCGCCCCGCCACCCGGTTCGTCCGCACTCGCGAAATGGCTCATCGCGTGGAGCGGCCTCGCCACCCCGGGGAGGGCCGCGAGCTCACGCCACACCTCGAGAAACTCCGATGGAGAGAATCCGAGCCGATGCATCCCGGTGTCGACCTTGACCCAGAGCCGGACCGGCGGCCCGACGGAACGCGAGCGGACCATCTCGACCTGGCCGGACGAGTGCAGCACCGTGTCGATCCCTTCCGCCGCGAGCCGGTCGAGCGAATCGCGGTCCGCGAACCCGCCGAGAACGAGGATGGTTCCCGTCGCCCCCGCTCGTCTCAGGGCGAGGGCCTCCTCCACCCGGGCCACCGCGAGCCCGTCCGCCTCCGAGAACGCGCGCGCGGCCCGCACCGCTCCGTGGCCGTAGGCGTCGGCCTTGACGACGGCGAGCACCCGGCTCCCGCGCACCCGCGCGCGAACCGCCCGGAGGTTGTGCGCGAGGACGGTGCAGTCGATATGGGCGGTCGGCCCGGCTCCACGTCCGGCAGCCGGCCGCTCGCGGGCAGCGACCATCGGTGTGTCACCGGTCCCGAGCGTGGTTCTCGAACTTCGCGATCTGGCCGATGAAGGTCAGGGTGACCGTGTCGGTGGGGCCGTTTCGCTGCTTGCCGATGATGATCTCGGCCTTGCCCTTGTCGGTGCTCTCCTCGTTGTAGACCTCGTCTCGATAGATGAACAGGATGACGTCCGCATCCTGCTCGATCGCGCCCGATTCGCGCAGGTCGGAGAGCATCGGCCGCCGGTTCGCCCGCGTCTCGAGACTGCGGTTGAGCTGCGACAGGGCAACCACCGGCACTTCGAGCTCCCTCGCGAGGGCCTTGAGCGATCGGGAGATCTCCGAGATCTCGGTGGCCCGGTTCTCCGACGTGCCGGGCACGTGCATGAGCTGCATGTAGTCGACGACGACGAGCCCGATGTCGTGCTCGCGCTTGAGCCGGCGGCACCGGGCGCGGAGCTCCGTCGGGGTCAGATCGCCGTTGTCGTCGAGAAATATCCTCGATTCGTTGAGCATCGTCATGGCGGTCGTGAGGCGGGGCCAGTCCGCGTCGTCGAGCTTTCCGGTCCGGATCTTGTGTGCATCGATCCGCCCGAGGGAGGACATGAATCGCATGGTGAGCTGCTCGGACGACATCTCCATGCTGAACACGACCGCCGAGAGCTTCGTGCGAATGGCCGCGCTCTCCACGAGGTTCAGCGCAAGTGCGGTCTTTCCCATCGAGGGACGCCCCGCGACCACGATGAGATCGCCCCTCTGGAGTCCGGCGGTAAGCCGGTCGAGGTCGACGAACCCGGTCGGAACCCCCGTGATGTGGCCCTCGACGTGGTGCAGCTCGTCGATCCGCTCCATCACCCCGACCAGGACGTCGCGAATCGGTTCCGGTCCGCCTCCGGCCCGGCGGCGATCGCCGATGGCGTAGACGAGCTGTTCCGCCTCTTCGACGAGCTCGGTGACCGGCCGCCCTTCCGTCCGGTAGGCCCGGTCGGCGATCGCGGAGCCGGTCGCGATCATCTCGCGCAGCACCGCGCGCGCGCGCACGATCTCGGCGTAGGCGGCCACGTTCGCCGCGCTCGGCGTGCTCTCCGCAAGCTCCCCGACAAAGGAGAGACCGCCTTCCACCCTCGCGTCACCGTGCGCATCGAGCCACTCGGAGACGGTCACCACGTCGCAAGGGTTGTTGGCGTCGATGAGGGAGGCGATGGCGCGGAAGACGAGCTGGTGATCGCGCCGGTAGAAGTCCTCTTCCCGGATCCGGTCCACCACCCGGTCCCAACCCGAGGCGTCGAGCATCAGACCGCCGAGCACCGCGCGCTCCGCCTCGATCGAGTTTGGCGGCACCCGCAGGCGCGAAGCCTCGGAATCGCTTCGGGTGGTTGCGGGCGCGGCCATGGCTAGCCCAGGTCCCGCCGCCGGGTGCGTCCGATCGGCTCGATCCGCATGGGCGAAGCGGCCCTGCGCCGCGCTGTCGACAGACCCACTTCCGGAAGCGCCATGCCGCGACCCTACTCGGCCGCCTCCTCGCCGTCCTCGCCGTTCTCGACGCCCGCCGGGCCGGACTCATCGGTTCCGGACTCCTCGTGCGCCTCGCCGGCGCCCGATTCCCCGCTCTGCGCCAGTTCGACGGTCTCGTCGGGCTCGTCGGACTCGTCGGCCGGACGGTCCAGATCCTCGATCGAACCGCCCATGGGCACGACCGCCACCCGCACCGCCGCCTCGACGTCGGGGTGGACCCGAATCGAGACCTCGTACCGGCCCGTCTGACGGATCGGCCCGTCCGGCATGCGTACTTCGTTGCGCCGCACCTCGACCCCCGCCTCGGTTGCCGCTTCCGCGACATCGACGATCCCCACCGACCCGAAGAGCCGGCCCTCGCCACCCGCCCGGCGGGTGATGACGACATCGAGGGCCGCGAGATCCTCACTGCGCCGCTGGGCCCGGACGATCTCGTCCGCCGCCTGGCGCTCGAGTTCGGCCCTGCGGTCCTTGAAGCGCGCGATGTTGCGCTCCGTGGCCGACAACGCCTTGCCCTGGGGAACCAGGTAGTTCCGGGCATAGCCGGGCTTCACGTCCACGCGATCGCCGAGCCCCCCGAGGCCCGCGATCCGCTCCAGCAGAATTACCTCCATTCACCTCTCCCTTGCCGGGTGTCGAGCCCGGACTGCCGATTCACTCCACCGCCGACCGTCACCGGCTTCGTTTATTTCATGAAGAACGGAAAATGACAACCGAAGACGTCCGGGACGCATCATCCACTTTTCCTGTCACCCGCCGACCTCCTATTCGTCCGCCGGCAGGCCGCCGCCCTTCGTGAACCGCCTGCGATAGTCGATCCACGTATCGGAAAGCCCGGCGAGCGCGAGGCCGAGAGCGACCTCCGAGGCCGGCTGCGGCATGATGGCGAGCGCCACGTACAGCCCGGCGAGCCACGCGACCGATGCATTTCGCAGCTTGACCACGTAGTGAGCCAGGGCGATGCCCTGAAGACCGAAGAGCACGATCAGGATCATCAGCCACTCGTAGGCGAGATGCGAGATCCATCCGGTGGCGAACCACGCGACGGCGGCAAGCACGAGGGCCGCGTACCCCGCGTACCTGGGCATGCGCAGAGCCCGGAACTCCTCGCCGAAGCCACCAGGACGGTCGAGCACCGCGTGCCACCAGCGCGCGAGCATCAGGGTCACCGCGAGACCGAGCAGTGCGCCCGAGGCCACGATCCCCGTCATGAGGGGCGCGATGCGGTCGATGACGGGTTCCCAGTCGCTGGATACCGGGAGCCAGGACAAGAACTCCTCGAGGACCCTCGTCCACCATGCGGTGGGGTCGCCCAGAAGGAAGCGGACGACGATGGTCGCGGCGGCCAGGATGAGGCCTCCCGCCGCGAGAGCGGTGCCCTGGGAGCGGGTCTGCCTCAACACGACCGCGAGCACCCAGAGGGGGGTCCAGCTCAGCAGGGCGAGCAGCAGGGCCGGGCGGAAGGTCTCGATCGCGGCGTACATGAACGCCCCTCCCAACACCATCGAGCCGAGCAGGACGAATGCCCCCTCGACCGCCCCGCTGCGCAGGGTCGCGAGACCGAGCAACGCGCCGCTCACGTAGTTGAACGGGAAGAGGAGCAGGGAAAATACGGAGCACACGGCGCACGCGGTGATGACGTGCACCCGCCCTCGCATCACGAAGGACAGGACGGAACGCACCGCGTTCGCCGCCGGGATTCAGAAGCCGGGCGTCGACCCCGCCCCGCGGCGGGAGAGCCCCTTCCCGCTCCCGTCCGGGGGCGAGGACGCGCAAGCCCGCGAGCTCCGCCGAAACATCCGGACGGACCTCGGGCGTCCTCCCGAACCGGCGGGAAACGGATAGCGGCCCTCGCGGCAGGTGCGGTGTCGCTTCACGGCCCCGTCGGTCCCGGGTGCTTCAATTCCGATGCGCGTCGCTGTAGGGGAGAAGCGCGAGAAAACGAGCCCGCTTGATCGCCCTCGCGAGCTGGCGCTGAGGGCGCGCTCGGGTGCCGGTGATGCGGCTCGGGACGATCTTTCCGGTCTCGGTGATGTATTGCCGGAGGGTGTTCAGATCCTTGTAGTCGATCTCCCTGATTCCTTCGGCCGTAAACCGGCAGAAACGCCGACGGCGACTGTAGCGGGACATTCTCATGACCTCTCGGGTTGCGGTTCTTCGATTGGAGCCTCCTCGACGGCCGGCTCGGCGTCGGGCTCAGCGGCCGCCTCGATGACCGGCTCGGCGTCGGGCTCAGCGGCCGCCTCGATGACCGGCTCGGCGTCGGGCTCAGCGGACGGCTCGACGACCGGCTCGGCGGTCGACTCGACGGCCGGCTCGGGGGCCGCCTCGACGCCCGCCTCGGCGTCGGGCTCGCGAACGGTCGCGGCGCTCGCCGGTCCGGCCGGGTCAACCGACGGTTCCGCCCGGTCGCTTCCGCCCGAATCCGTGCCGTCCCCGGCGCTCGCCCTTGCGGCATCGGGCCGGCGGTCTCCCCGCCTCTCACCGTCGCCATCGCCACGGCGGCGAGACCGGTCTCTCGGGCCCTTCTCCTCCTTCGCCTTCGCCATCGGAGATTCCTCGGTGACCGCCTCGCGACGAGCCATCACGAGGTTGCGAAGGACCGCGTCGTTGAAGCGAAAGCTCGACTCCAGCTCGTCGAGCACCGACATGCTGCACTCGATGTTCATCAGGATGTAGTGCGCCTTGTGCACCTTCTCGATGGGAAACGCGAGCTGGCGTCGGCCCCAGTCCTCGAGCCGATGGATATGACCTCCGTCCGACTCGATGATCGACCGATAGCGGTCCACCATGGCGCGAACCTGCTCGCTCTGGTCCGGGTGGACCAGAAACACGATCTCGTAATGCCGCATGCAACCTCCTTCCGGATTGCGGGCCTGGCAAGAGGCCCGGACTGGCCGCCACGCTCATTCGTGGAGGCAAGGAGTCGAAGCCGGCCATCGTAGCGCAATGCGGGAGCCGGATTCAAACTCTGGTCCCTTCCAACCACACATGGGCGTACATCCGGCCGGTTCGAGAGACGACGCGCAACACCGGCATTGTCGCCGCGAACGCGGTTCGATAACGTAGCGTCCACGGGCACGGACGGCGGTTCGACGGCCCGGCATTGCGGCCCCGCAAGCGCCGGGAACCCTTCCCCCCGTTGCGTCCGAACGCCGTGCCACCGCCCTTCGAACGTTTCCAAGGTGATGACGATGACTGCATCCGACGACCACGACTCCATTGCCGGCTGGCTCGCGGAGTGGGGCGCCTGCATCGCGAGCCTCGACTTCGCGCGCGCGAAGAAGCTGTTCGCCCCCGAAGTCGTGGGATTCGGGACCTGGTCCGATCTCCTCGTCGGGCTCGACGACCTGGAGGCCCGGCAATGGCGCGTGGTCTGGCCCTCCATTTCGGATTTCCGTTTTGACCTGGACGGGCTCTGGACGGACGTGTCCCCGGACCGGCGGCTCGGACAGCTCGCCGCCGGCTGGGCCTCGACCGGTGTGCACGAGGACGGCACTCCCTTCGATCGGCCGGGACGCTGCACGGTGACGTTGCGCCGCGCGGACCCCGCCTCGCCGTGGCTCGGCACCCACACCCACTTCTCGTTGAACCGCGACACCCCGCCGGTCAGCTACCGCAGCCCCTCCTGCTCGGAAACGACTTCCCGGGTACGGTCGTCCGGCTGACCGAAGCACCGGCGGCCGGCATCGCACCGGCACGGTCCACGACGGCCCGGACCCCCGACCGGGGCATGCGGAGCGCTCTTCGAGACACCGGCGCCACGTCGCACCCGTGCCGGGGGCGGGACGGGCCGGGGCTTCGACGTCCGACGCGTCACCCAAGCACCGAGAAGCTGCTCTCCTTGTTGATCTCGCGCTTTCGCGAGTAGAAGCCGACGTTGACCTCGCGATCGACATGTTCCAGGCGGAACATGAGAGGGTCCGCATCGTGATCGTTGCCCTTCTCGCAGTAGTCGATGAGCGCGGCCATCATCTTTCCCGCCACCGGGGCATTCTTGAACTGGTTTCCCGAGCTGCCGACCGCCATGTAGAACCCCGGAACGCAGCTCTTGTCATAGATCGGGATCCAGTCGTCCGACACGTCGTACAGGTCCGCAACCCCGCGAAGACTCGACGGGATCCCGAGGCTCGGCGCCCGCTGCCCAAAGCGATGGGCCTGGACCGTCGCCTGCTCGGTGAGGTCGCGCACGCAGTTGTTGGGATCGACGAACTCGCGCGGGTCGCACTCCGGATCCTCGCTTCCGATGAGGATGTGGTTCCCGATCTCGGGTCGGATGTAGCAGCCGATGTCGCTGTCCGAGACGACAAAGCCGCGGGACTCGAAGTCGAACCCTTGCGGAGCGGGGAGGTGGACAACTTCCTGGCGGAGCGGCTTCGTCTCGATCGTCATGTCCTCAAGCGCCCCGGCCATGGCATTGACGACCGCGGAGTGCGGGCCCGCCACGTTGACGACGACGGGCGATCTCACCTCCACGCCACCGTCCAGGGTGACGCCACGGACCCGCCCCTGGTCGTTGCGGAGCTTCACGACCTCACGGCCGAACAGGAACCGCGCGCCGTTCGCTTCCGCCGCGCGCTGAAGGTTGTGGGTGGCGAGCTGAGGATCGGTCACATAACCGCCGGCGTGCCAGAAGATCCCGCCCTCGATCTCACCCCCGTTCGGCTCGCCGAAACGCTCGTCGTCCATCGCGCGCGGCGGTCCGTACGAGCGCATGTCGTAGAACGGCAGCTTCTCCAGAATCGTCGCCCGGCCCCATTCCTCGCACGGGATGCCGAGCTCCTTCGAGAGGCGAACGTGCTTCTCGAGGCGCCCGTTGTGGTCGGTCTTCATCACGAGGCAGCCGCACTCCACGTACCTCGCAAGGCCCCGCTCGTCGTCCGTTTCAAGGTATTTCGCCCAGTTGCGCCAGTAGTGGCAGGCCTCCCAGGCGAAGGCGATCCCATCGAACGTCGAGTAGTAGACTCGGACGATTGCGCACGAGTTCGAGGTCGGCCCGTACCCGGCAGCCGGATTCTTGTCCACGGACAGGGTGCGGTAACCGAGCTTCGCGAGTTCGTAGGCGGTCGCGGCGCCGATCACCCCGGCGCCGATGATGACGGCATCGTATTGGTCACGCATGGAATCACTCCCGCCAATCGGCGCGAGCCGTGTCCGCCTCTACCTCGGAACCAGCCCGCGTTCCTGCGAAGACGTCACCGAGCGAAGTCTTGAGACGCCCGGGCCGAGAGGAAGCTCGAACGGTGGATGAACGAAATGCGGCAGTGCCGGTTTTGGCGGAGAGAGAGGGATTCGAACCCTCGATGGGGGATAAGCCCATACTCCCTTAGCAGGGGAGCGCCTTCAGCCGCTCGGCCATCTCTCCGGGCGCGGACATCCTAGCATCCGGCGCGGCGTGCGTCATCGCCGGATCCCGATTCCTGGCCGCCCGCGTCAGGGCCGGCGCCGGCCCGGAATCCGATCCGACGGAATGACGAGAAGGAGTCCGCCCCGCGACGTGAGCCGGCCGAAGGGAGACTCTCGTGGTCTCCGTTCAGCGGAGGCTGTCACCGGGTACGGTCCATGCGAACCGCCGGCCGGCGAGGGGCCTTGTCCCGGGGGACGATTCTCGGGCGGTCTTCGTCGCCGTCCGACCGGAGGCGCAGGTTGCGGAGGGAGGGATGGTTCAGCCTTCGTGCAGCCCGAATGCTTCGTGCAGGGCTCGAACGCCGAGCTCCAGGTAGCGTTCGTCGACCACCACCGAGATCTTGATCTCCGAGGTCGAGATCATCTGGATGTTGACGCTCTCCCGCGCGAGGGCGTCGAACATCCGGCTCGCGATTCCGGCATGAGAGCGCATCCCCACTCCCACCAGGGACAACTTGACGATGCGGGAGTCCCCGGTGACCCGCTCCGCCCCCAGCTCCGCCGCGATCGGGTCGACCAGCTCGCGGGCCCGTTCGTAGTCGCCGCGGTTCACGGTGAACGTGAAATCGGTCTCGTCATGCTCGGGCGCGGCGTTCTGGACGATCATGTCCACCTCGATGTCCGCGGCCGCAATGTCCGCCAGCAGGCGGAACGCGACCCCGGGTCGGTCCGGAACGCGGTGCACGGTGATCTTCGCCTCGTCGCGATTGAACGCGACCCCTGAAATGAGCGGCTGCTCCATACCTTCCTCCTCTTCGGGCACGATCATCGTCCCCGGGCCGTCCTCGAAGGAAGACAGCACCCGGAGCGGCACCCGGTACTTGCTCGCGAACTCCATCGCGCGGATCTGGAGCACCCTTGCCCCGAGGCTCGCGAGCTCGAGCATTTCCTCGAACGTCAGCCGGTCGAGCCGCCGCGCATTGGGCTCGATTCTCGGATCGGCCGTATACACGCCGTCGACATCGGTGTAGATCTGGCATTCGTCCGCGCCGAGGGCGACGGCGAGCGCGACCCCCGTCGTATCCGACCCTCCCCGTCCGAGGGTGGTGATGCTGCCCGCCTCGTCCACTCCCTGGAAGCCGGCGATCACCGCCACCCGCCCCGCGTCGAGGTCGGCGCGTATCCGGGTACTCCCGATCTCGAGGATCCGGGCGCGATTGAAGGATGAATCGGTCCGGATGGGGACCTGGGCCCCGGTATAGGAGCACGCCGGACACCCCCGGGACTCGAGGGCCATGGCCAAGAGTCCGATGGATGCCTGCTCGCCGCTCGCGAGGAGCACATCGAGCTCCCGCCCGCGCGGGGTAGGGCGGATGGAGCCCGCGAGGCTCAGCAGCCGATCGGTTTCCCCGGCCATGGCCGAGACCACTACCGCAACCTGGTGCCCAGCCGCACGCGACCGCGCGACGCGATCGGCCACCGCACCGATCCGCTCGGCCGAGGCGACCGACGTCCCCCCGTACTTCTGTACCAGCAACGCCATCGAACGACGAAATCCCGCCTGAAGCCCGCTTCCCTTCCCGCCGCCCGGGTATTCCGATCCGTCCCGCCGGCCCGTTCAGCCGGAGGCGCCGAGCCGTTCCCGGACCCAGCCCGCGACCGACTCGAGCGCAGGGTCGAGTTTCGAGGGATCGTTTCCCCCGGCCTGCGCCATGTCCGGCCGGCCGCCGCCCTTGCCGCCGACCTGGCCGGCGACGAAGTTGATGAGCGGACCGGCCTGAACCCGATCGGTCAGGTCCCTGGATACCCCGGCCACCAGGCTCACCTTCTCGCCATCCACCGAGCCGAGCACTACGAGCCCGTGGTCGATGCGGGACCGGACCCGGTCCAGCATCTCCCGGAGCGCCTTGGGATCCGCCGTCTCGCAGCGGGCCGCGAGCACCCGGAGACCTTCGACATCCACCGCCTGGTCGAGCAGCGTCTCACCTTCGTGCGCGGCCAGACGGCCGCGCAGCTTCTCGACCTCGCGTTCGAGCTCGCGGGCCCGCGTCACCACCTGACCCACCCGTTCCTCGAGGTTCTCGGGGTCCGACTTCATGAGGGCCACCACCCTCGTTTCCCGCTCCTCGAGGGCGCTCACCCAGGCGAGCGCGCCGGTGCCGGTCACCGCCTCGATACGCCGCACCCCGGCCGCGATGCCGGTCTCCGACACGATCTTGAACAGACCCACATCGCCGGACCGGACGACGTGGGTTCCGCCGCAGAGCTCGAGCGACACGTCTCCGATGGCGAGCACGCGCACGTTCGCATCGTACTTCTCGCCGAAGAAGGCAATCGCACCCCGCTCCAGCGCATCGTCGAGGGGCATGGAGTCGGTGCGAACCTCGACGTTGTCAAGGATCCAGGTGTTGACGAGGCACTCGATCCCGAGCCGCGCATCCGGTCCGACGGGCTCGAAGTGCGAGAAGTCGAAACGCAGCCGATCCGGCGCGACGAGCGACCCCCGCTGCTGAACGTGACTGCCGAGCACCTCGCGCAGGGCCGCGTGCAGCAGGTGGGTCGCCGAGTGATTGCGCGCCGTGTCGCGGCGAGCCCCTGCGTCGACGGACGCGTCGAGATCGTCACCGATCCGGATGTCGCCTTCCGTCGCCACCCCGTAGTGGGCAATCGCATTCGCGCTGGAGCGGGTGTCCGACACCTCGAAGCACCACCCCGGTCCGCGCAGGATTCCGCGGTCTCCGATCTGGCCCCCGCCCTCGGGATAGAAGGGAGTCCGTTCGAGGACCACCGCACCGAGGTCCTCCGGTGCGAGCGCATCGACCGGTTGGTCGTCCGCGTAGAGACCGATCACCCGCGCCTTGTCCCGAAGACGGTCGTATCCGGTGAACTTGCTCGTTCCCTCGACTTCGTGCCGCCGGTCGCGCACCGCCCCGAAGCGGCTGCCCGACCGCGCGCGCTCCCGCTGGGCGTTCATCTCGCGCTCGAATCCCTCGTAGTCCACGACCAAATCACGCTCGCGAGCCACGTCGGCCACGAGATCCTCCGGAAAGCCGAAGGTGTCGTAGAGGCGAAACACGACCTCGCCCGGCACCACGCTCCCTCGGAGCACGGCAAGCTCTTCCTCGAACATGCGCATGCCCTGGTCGAGGGTGGCCGCAAATCGATCCTCCTCCTGGCGGAGGGCCCGCTCGACCACCGCTCGCCGCTCGGCGAGTTCCGGGTACGCCTCGCCCATCTCCGCCTCGAGGTCCGCGGCCAGGCGATGGAAGAACGGCTCGCGCATGCCCAACCGGTGGCCGTGGCGGATCGCCCGCCGGATGATGCGCCGGAGCACGTACCCCCGCCCCTCGTTCGAGGGGAGCACGCCGTCCACCATGAGAAAGGCGCACGAGCGGATGTGGTCCGCGATGACCCGCAGCGACTTGTCGCCGAGATCCTCGGCTCCGGTCAGCTCCGCGGCGCGCCGGATGAGGTTCCGGAAGAGATCGATCTCGTAGTTTCCGTGCACCCCCTGCAGCACTGCGGCGGCGCGTTCGAGCCCCATGCCGGTATCCACCGAAGGCCTGGGCAGTCGGCTCATGTTTCCGTCGGCGTCGCGATTGAACTGCATGAAGACGAGGTTCCAGATCTCGACGAAGCGGTCCCCGTCCTCGTCGGCCGATCCGGGCGGGCCGCCCGCGACGTCCGGCCCGTGGTCGTAGAACACCTCGGAGCAGGGGCCGCACGGACCGATGTCCCCCATCGACCAGAAATTGTCCTTCTCTCCGCATCGCACGATGCGGGAGGATTCGATGCCGATGTCCCGCCGCCAGATATCCGCCGCCTCGTCGTCGTCCTCGAAGACGGTGATCCACATCCGGTCCCGGGCAAGACCCATCTCGCGGGTGAGAAACTCCCACGCAAAGGCGATCGCCTCGCGCTTGAAGTAGTCACCGAAGCTGAAGTTCCCGAGCATCTCGAAGAATGTGTGATGGCGGGCGGTGTACCCGACGTTCTCGAGGTCGTTGTGCTTGCCGCCGGCCCGAACGCAGCGCTGCGAGGTGACCGCACGGGTGTACGAACGCGGGTCCGCTCCGAGAAACACGTCCTTGAACTGGACCATGCCCGAATTGGTGAAGAGCAGCGTGGGGTCGTTTTCCGGCACGAGAGAGCTGCTGGCCACCACTTCGTGCCCGCGAGCCCGGAAGTAGTCGAGAAAGGCCTGGCGAAGTTCGTTGCTCGCGTTCATTCCCGCCCATTCTCCTCAATCGCCCGGCGAATCTGCCGCCGCGTGAATCCCCGTCCCAGGAGGAAACGGGTCTGGCGCGCGGCTTCGCTCCTGTCGGCGGGCCGCGCCGCGCCAAAACGCTTCTCGCGGGCCCCTCGGGCGCGCGCCTCCCACGCCTCGTCGTTCGGGTCGAGGAGCCGCTCGACGGTCGAAGGCCCGACCCCTCGCGCCTTGAGGTCCCGCCGGATTCGAAGCGGCCCGCTCCCTCGCCCGATGCACGAGCGGATGAACGCCTCGGCAAAGCGCGAATCGCAGACGAGGCCCTGGTTCCCGAGGTCCTCGACGGCGCGCTCCGCCTCCGCGAGTCCGTGCCCCGACCGCACCAGCTTGGCGAGCAGCTCGGCTCGCGAGTGCTCCCGGCGGGCGAGCAGGCCGAGTGCCCGCGGGAGCACCCGGTCCGGCCCCGCATCACGCGGTGGCGGCGACGTCATCACCCGGGTCCGGCGAAGAGTCGGCGTGCACGACATCGAGGAGCGGCCCGAATTCCGGATGGGATGACGGAAGCCCCCGCAACGCGGCAGGACGCGGGCGATGGCGTTCGCGGCAGGCGCGCGACGGACCTGACGGGCCCGGCGCCTCTCAGGCGCCGACTCCTTCCGCCACCTCGGACTCACGGGCGACCGCCGAGGCGCGCGGGGGGATCATCTGCGCGCGCAGCGCCGCCTCGATTTTGTCGGCGGTCTCCGGGTGCTCCTTCAGAAACCTGCGCGCATTGTCGCGCCCCTGCCCGATGCGGTCGTTTCCGTAGCCGTACCAGGCCCCCGACTTGTCCACGATGCCGTGAGCGACGCCGAAATCCAGCAGCTCGCCATGGCGCGATACGCCCTCGCCGTACAGGATGTCGAACTGCACGTTCTTGAACGGGGGGGCGATCTTGTTCTTGACGATCTTGACCCGCGTCTCGTTGCCGATGACCTCGTCGCCCTTCTTGATGGCGCCGATACGCCGGATGTCAAGGCGCACCGACGCGTAGAACTTGAGCGCGTTGCCGCCCGTGGTGGTCTCCGGGCTGCCGAACATGACCCCGATCTTCATGCGGATCTGGTTGATGAAGATGACCAGGGTGTTGGACCGATTGATGTTGGCGGTGAGCTTGCGCAGCGCCTGCGACATGAGCCTCGCGTGCAGCCCGACGTGCGAGTCGCCCATCTCACCCTCGATCTCCGCCTTGGGGGTGAGCGCGGCCACCGAATCGATGACCACCACGTCGACGGCGCCGGAGCGCACCAGGGCATCGGTGATCTCGAGCGCCTGCTCACCCGTATCCGGCTGAGAGACCAGCAGATCGTCGATGTCGAGGCCGATCTTCTCCGCGTATCCGGGATCGAGGGCGTGCTCGGCGTCGATGAACGCCGCGGTGCCGCCCCCGCGCTGAGCCTGGGCGATCACCTCCAGGGCAAGGGTGGTCTTGCCGGACGATTCCGGCCCGTAGATCTCGACCACGCGGCCGCGGGGCAGCCCTCCGATGCCGAGGGCGGCGTCGAGGCCGAGCGACCCGGTCGATATCGCGCCGATGTCGCGGGGCACCGTCGAATCGCCGAGGCGCATGATCGTGCCCCGCCCAAACTGCCGATCGAGCTGACCGAGGGCAGCGTCGAGCGCGGATTGCCGGCTCGCGTCCTTCGCTCCTTTCTCCGCTCCCATTGCGCTTCCTTCTTTCTTCGGGTGAGGCGTGGGGCACCGCGAACCGGTAATTATCCCACAGAGGCCCCGGTTCCCGCGAGGAGCCGGCGCTCGCGGAAGAATGCGAGCAGGCGTTCCGCCGCCTCGTCGGCGCGGACCCCGCCGGTGCAGTCCGGGCGATGGTTGAGACCGGGCACGGAGCGAAGGTCGAGCGCGCTGCCGAAGGCGCCGGCGCGGGGATCGGCGGCCGCGAAGACCACGCGCGCGATCCTGGCGTGCACGATGGCCCCGGCGCACATGGAGCAGGGCTCGAGCGTCACGAAGAGCTCGGCCCCCGGAAGACGGTAGTTTCTCGCCGCGCCGCCCGCCGCCCGCAGCGCTTCAATCTCTGCGTGCGCGGTCGGATCGCACGCTCCGACGGGCCGGTTCCATCCCGCGCCGAGTTCGAACCCGTCGCGCACCACTACCGCCCCGACCGGGACCTCGCCGGCGCTCGCGGCCCGTTCGGCGAGGTCGAGGGCCCGACCCATCCAGTCGTGGTCGCTCACTCCCATTCGATGGTCGCCGGAGGCTTGCTGGTCACATCGACCCCGACCCGCGAGATCCCCGGCACCTCGTTGACGATGCGGGTCGACACGGTCTCGAGGAGTTCCCAGGGCAGGCGGGCGGCGCGCGCGGTCATGAAATCGGCGGTCTCCACCGCGCGCAGGACGACGACGGGCTCGTGACGGCGCTGGTCGCCCATCACCCCCACCGAGCGGACCGGCAGGAACACCGCGAACGCCTGGGCCACCCGGTCGTACCAGCCGGCTCGGCGAAGCTCTTCGAGGAAGATCGCATCCGCGGCCCGCAGCCGCTCCAGCCGGTCCTCGCGCACCTCTCCGAGCACCCGCACCGCGAGTCCGGGCCCGGGAAAGGGATGCCGGAACACGAGATCTCGAGGCAGCCCCAGCTCCAGGCCAACCGCCCGCACCTCGTCCTTGAACAGCTCGCGCAAGGGCTCGACGAGGGCAAGGCGCATCCGCTCGGGCAATCCCCCGACGTTGTGGTGCGACTTGATGACGTCCGCCTTGCCGGTATCGGCGCGGGCCGATTCGATGACATCGGGATAGATCGTGCCCTGGGCCAGGAAGGACGCTCCACCCGCGTGCTCCGCCTCCTCCTCGAAGATCTCGATGAACAGGTTCCCGATGATGTTGCGCTTGCGCTCCGGATCCTCGACCCCCTCGAGCGCGGAGAGAAAACGCGCGCCCGCGTCGATCCGCCGGACCTGCACGCCCTGCCCCCGCGCGAGCGCCTCCATTACCTGGACCCCCTCGCCCCGGCGGAGCAGGCCGTTATCGACGAAGACCCCGGTGACGCGATCCCCGATGGCCCGATGGAGCAGGGCCGCCGCCACCGAAGAGTCGACCCCGCCCGACAGGGCGAGCAGCACCCTGCCCTCCTTCCCGACCCGTTCGCGAATCGCGGCCACGCTTTCCTCGACGATGTTGGCCGGCGTCCATACCGGCGGACAGCCGCAGATCCCGTTCACGAAGCGTTGCAGGATCGCCGCACCCTGGCGGGTATGAGCGACCTCGGGATGGAACTGGAGGCCGTAGAGCTGCCGCGCCGGGTGCGCGATGCCCGCGATGGGCGCGTTCGGGCTGGAAGCGATGGTGCGGAAACCTTCCGGCGGGGCGGTCACCCGGTCGCCGTGGCTCATCCAGACGTCGAGCAGCCCCTCGCCGGCCGGTCCGGTGCGGTCCTCGATGCCGCGCAGCAGGTCCGAATGACCGCGCGCCCGGACCTCCGCCATGCCGAACTCCCGCGCCTCGGCCGAGTCGACCGCACCGCCGAACCGGACCGCCATCGCCTGCATGCCGTAGCAGATCCCGAGCACCGGGACGCCAGCCCCGAACACCGCCTCGGGAACCTGCAACCCATCGCCGTCCGTCACCGATTCGGGTCCGCCGGAGAGCACGATGCCCCGCGGCCCGAAGGCGGCGAGCGCTTCTCCGGTGATTTCGAACGAGCGGATCTCGCTGTAGACGCCGGCTTCGCGAACCCGGCGGGCGATGAGCCTGGTGTACTGCGAACCGAAGTCGAGGACGAGGATGCGCCCGGCGTGGATGTCGGCGGGAACGGTCACGGGATTCGTCCAACCGCTAACGAGGTGCCTCAAGGCGTCTAGGCGGTCGGGTAGTTCGGGGCTTCGCGGGTGATGCTCACATCGTGTGCGTGTCCCTCCCGGTGCCCGGCCCACGAAATGCGATGGAACACCGCGTTGCGCCGCAGCTCCTCGAGCCCCGCGCAACCGGTATAGCCCAAGCTCGCCCGAAGCCCGCCCACGAGCTGTGCGACCACCCCGGAGAGGCTGCCCTTGTAGGGAACCCGCCCTTCGATCCCTTCCGGAACCAGCTTCTCGATCTCGGCCGCCTCGTCCTGGAAGTAGCGGTCGCGAGACCCGCCCGCCATCGCCCCCAGGGAACCCATTCCCCGGTAGGACTTGTACGTCCGGCCCTGATACAGCTCCACCTCCCCGGGACTCTCCTCGGTGCCCGCGAAGAGGCTGCCGATCATCACCGAATGGGCGCCGGCCGCGATTGCCTTGGCGATATCGCCCGAGTAGCGCACCCCGCCGTCCGCGATGAGGGGAACGCCGGTTCCCTCCAGCCCCTCCGCCACCCGCGCGATCGCGGTGAGCTGCGGCACTCCGACCCCCGCGACCACGCGCGTGGTGCAGATCGAGCCCGGACCGATGCCGACCTTGACCGCGCTCGCGCCCGCCTCGACGAGGTCCGTGGCCGCCTCGCCGGTCGCGATGTTGCCCGCCACGAGAGGCAGCTCCGGGTAGGCGGCCCGGATGCGGCGGACGCGGCCGATGACGCCCTGCGAATGCCCGTGCGCGGTATCCACCACCAGGACGTCGACCCCGGCCGCGACCAGCGCATCCACCCGCTCGTCGGTATCCGGACCGGTCCCCACCGCAGCACCTGCCCGCAGCCGGCCCTGGTCGTCCTTGCAGGCATTCGGATAGTCCTCGGCGCGCTGGATATCCTTCACCGTGATGAGGCCGCGGAGCTCGCCGTTGCCGTTGACCACGAGCAGCTTCTCGATGCGGTGATCGTGCAGGAGCCCGATGATCTCGTCGCGGCTCGCGTCTTCCTGGACGGTGACGAGCTTCTCTTCCCGGGTCATGGCCAGGCTGACGGGTTGATTCCACCGGGTTTCGAACCGGAGGTCGCGGCCGGTCACGATGCCGACCAGTCGTTCGCCCTCCACCACCGGGACCCCCGAGATCCGGCGCCGGCGCGTGAGTTCCACGACCTCACCGATGGTGGTATCGGGGCTCACCGTGATCGGGTCGCGCACCACCCCGCTCTCGAACTTCTTCACCCGCCGCACCTTGTCGGCCTGAACGGCCGGCGGCATGTTCCGGTGGACGATGCCGATGCCGCCTTCTTCGGCGAGTGCGATGGCGAGCCGGGCCTCGGTCACCATGTCCATCGCGGCCGACACGATGGGTATGCTGAGCGGGATCCCGGGGGTGAGAACGGTCGCAATATCGGCGTCGCGGGGCAGGACTTCCGAGTAACCGGGCGCGAGCATCACATCGTCGAAGGTGAGCGCTTCTTCGATGTGCCGCATCGCCACGGTGCCCTGAAGGAAATTCCGACCGGAAGATGGCGCGGTAGTTTATCCTAACCACGCCGTTCCTGCCCGCCCGGATCGCCGATCGAACCCGGGCCGAGCGGCCTTCCCATTCGCCCGAACACCATGCCATGCACTCCCCCTTCGACAGCGAATTCGAGCTGCCTGGTGCCGGAGCGCGGCCGGGCCGCGACAGCGGCAACGGCGGCGGGCCCGAAAGCGCGCCAAACCGCGAGATCTATACCGTCGGCCGTCTCAACGACGAGGTCGCGCGGTTGCTCGAGGACACCTTTCCGCTCATCTGGGTGGAGGGCGAGCTCACCAACCTCGCGCGGCCTCGCTCGGGGCACCTGTACTTCACCCTGAAGGACTCGCGCGCACAGGTTCGCTGCGCCCTCTTCCGCTCCAGCCGGATACGGCTGCAGTTCGACCCGCGGGACGGCATGCAGGTGATCGCACGCGCCCGCGTCGGGCTGTACGGCCCGCGCGGGGACTTCCAGCTCGTGGTGCAGGAGCTCGAGCCGGCGGGAGAGGGGGCGCTCCGGCTCGCCTACGACCGCCTTCGTCTCAAGCTTCAGGAGGAAGGCCTCTTCGATCCCGGGCACAAACGCCCCCTTCCGGTCTTTCCTCGCCGGCTCGGAGTAGTCACTTCGCCGACCGGTGCGGCGGTGCGTGACGTGATCAAGGTGCTGGGGCGCCGGTTCCCCGCGCTGCCGGTCGTCATCTATCCCACCCGGGTGCAGGGAGAAGGTGCGGGGGAGGAGATCGTGGATGCCATCCGGAGCGCGGTGCGACGGGCGGAGTGCGACGTCCTGCTCGTGGTGCGGGGAGGCGGTGCCCTCGAGGACCTCTGGGCGTTCAACGAGGAGCGGGTGGCCCGGGCCATCCACGCCTGCCCGATTCCCATCGTTACCGGAATCGGGCACGAATCGGACGTGACCATCGCCGACTTCACGGCGGACGAGCGGGCGCCGACCCCGTCGGCCGCCGCCGAGCGGACTTCGCCGAACCGGATCGATCTCGTCGAGCGGCTCGCCGCCGTCGCCGGACGCGCCCGGCGCGCGGCGGCGGCGGACGAGGAACGGCGGCGAGCCTCGCTCGAGCTCCAGCGAAGACGGTTGCGCCACCCCCTGCTCCGGATCGAGAACCTCGCTCAGCGCACCGACGAGCTCGGACGGCGCGCCGCGGTCGCGTTCGACCGAAGGCGCGAGGAGACCCGGCAGCGAATGGCCATCCTCGCCCACCGGCTCGAACGAATCCGTCCCGACCCGCGGGAACTGCGTTCGAAGATCGAGAACCTGGAACGACGGGGCCGCTCCGCCGTGGCCGAGTGGCAGGCTCGCGCGTCCGCGCGCGTCCGCGAGCTTGCCCGCGCCCTGCACGCGGTCAGCCCGGGCCGCACGCTCGGGCGGGGCTACGCAATCATCTATCGAGACGGCGGCATCGTTCGCGATGCCGGCGAAGTCGCCGCGGGCGATGCAATCACCGCGCGGCTCGCCCGCGGCCGGCTGGGCGCGACCGTCACCTCGGCCCAACCCGAGTGAACCCGCGCTTCGCGAGGCCCCAGCCCGGAAACATCACCAACTTTCGTCGCGAGGGCGCCGAGACAGTGCTGTGGCGGGCGGCACGGACCGAAAGGCGCTGAAGGCGTAGCCGACACTAGCGCGTTCGCGCTGTCGAAGCGGCTTGCGGGCGTACGGCCCGTCACAGCGCATGGATCGGTGTCCGCAGCAGAAAGTCGGGGAGATTTTCGGGCTGGTCTTGCCGACTCACCCCGGCGGCGGCAATGCGCCCCTTCACGCCCCTGCCGATGTCACGATCGACGGTGTACGCAGCGCCCGGCTCCCGATTCGCGCCACTCGCCGGCATGCGCCGGCGCAGGGAGCCGCCCGTCGGGCAGGAGTGCCGCTCTGCCGCGACTGCCAGGCCTCCTCAGGCCGAGACCCCGCCCATGCACAGATACTTGACCTCGAGGAACTCGTCGAGACCCTGGTAGGAGCCCTCGCGGCCGATCCCGGACTCCTTCACCCCGCCGAACGGCGCCTCCGCGGCGGACAGGATGCCCGAGTTCACCCCGACCATGCCGTACTCGAGCCCTTCGGAGACTCGCCAGATGCGGCCGATGTCGCGGCTGTAGAAGTAGCTCGCAAGCCCGAACTCGGTATCGTTCGCCATCGCGACCGCCTCGTCCTCGCCCTCGAAGCGGAACAGGGGCGCCACCGGCCCGAACGTCTCCTCGCGCGCGACCTTCATGTCGGGGGTCACGTCGGCGAGCACGGTCGGCTCGAACCAGGTCCCGCCGAGCGGATGCCGGTCGCCGCCGACCACTACCCGGGCCCCTTTCCCGAGCGCATCCGCGATGTGCTCCTCCACCTTCTCGACCGCGGCCATGTCGATGAGAGGCCCTTGCACGACCCCCGCATCGAGACCGTTCCCCACCTTCATCGCACTCACCGCCTGGCCGAGCCTCGCGGTGAACTCGTCGTAGACTCCGTCCTGGACCAGCACCCGGTTCGCGCACACGCAGGTCTGCCCCATGTTGCGGTACTTCGACGCGACGGCACCCTCGACCGCCGCATCGAGGTCGGCGTCGTCGAAGACGATGAACGGGGCATTTCCGCCGAGCTCCAGGCTCACCTTCTTGACCGTCCCCGAACACTGCCCCATGAGCTGCTTGCCGATCTCGGTGGACCCGGTGAAGCTGAACTTGCGCACGACGGGATTGCTGGTCATCTCGCGCCCGATCTCGGACGACGTTCCGGTGATGACGCTGAACACGCCCGCGGGCACCCCGGCCCGCTCCGCAAGCTCGGCGAGCGCGAGGGCCGACAACGGGGTGGCGGTCGCCGGCTTGACCACCATCGGGCACCCGGCCGCCAGGGCCGGCCCCGCCTTGCGGGTGATCATCGCGGCCGGGAAGTTCCACGGCGTCACCGCCGCGGTCACCCCGACCGGCTCCCGGGTGACCACGATCCGCCAGTCGGGGTTCGGGGCGGGGATGGTATCGCCGTAGACGCGCCGCGCCTCCTCCGCGAACCACTCGATGAAGGAGGCGGCGTACGCCACCTCCCCCTTGGCCTCCGCGAGGGGCTTGCCCTGCTCAAGGGTCATCAGCGCCCCGAGATCGTCCTGGTTCCGGAGCATGAGGTCGCTCCAGCGCCGAAGGACGGCCGACCGCTCCTTGGCGGTGCGGGCCCGCCACCCGGGCCAGGCGGCGCGGGCCGCGTCGATGGCCCGGGCCGTCTCGGACGCACCCATTCTGGGCACGTGACCGAGGACCTCTCCGGTCGCGGGGTCGGTGACGGGTATGGTCTCTCCCGAATCGGCCGCGACCCACTCGCCGCCGAGGTAGCACCGGTCCTTCATCAGGCTGGGATCGGAAAGCTGCATGGGAATTCTCCGTGATGTCCGCCCCGTGCCTCGCGGGCCGGCACAGCGCCCCGGGGGCCGCGGGACCGGTTCAGTTGCTGGTCGAACTGCCCTGCGGAACATCCGCCGCCGGCACGTCCGAGGCGGCGTTCGGCACATCGGTGGGCGACGCCGGCGCCCGGCCGGATTCGACCGGCGCCTGCGTTCGCTCCACCACGCTGCGACGCTCCACCTGCTGGCTCGACAACCATGCGAGCCCGAGGCTGGTAAGAAAGAAGACGAGGGCGAGCACCGCGGTGGTGCGGGTCAGGAAGGACGCGGCGCCGCGGGCGCCGAACACGGTTCCCGAGCCGCCCGCGCCGAAGGCCGCGCCGGCATCCGCTCCCTTGCCCTGCTGCAGGAGGACCAGGGCGACGATGGCCAAGGCGGCCAGGATGTGAAACGTCGTAATGATGGTCAGCATCTCGGCCCCCGTGCGAATCCGGTTTGCCGCCGGCTCCGGACCGGCCGGCGTACGCTTCCGTTCATTCTGCCGCCGCCCGGCAGATCGCGATGAACCGGTCGGGGTCGAGAGATGCCCCTCCCACCAGCCCGCCGTCGATGTCGGGCATGGAGAACAACTCCGCCGCGTTCTTCTCGTTGACGCTTCCGCCGTACAGGATCCGTACCGATTCAGCCGCAGCGCAACTGCGGCTCGCCACCCGGTCGCGTACCGCGCGGTGCATGGCCTGGGCGTCCACCGGCGCGGCGGTCCGGCCCGTTCCTATCGCCCAGACCGGCTCGTAGGCGATCACGCTCTCTCCCACGGCTTCCGCTCCCCCGTCCGCGAGCAGCGCGTCGACCTGCCGGCCGACCACCCGTTCCGCGTCCCCCGCCTCTCTTTGCTCCAGCGTCTCGCCCACGCAGGCGATGGGTTCGAGTCCATATTCTCTCGCCCGGTCGAACTTGGCCCGCACCGTCTCGTCGGTCTCGCCGAGCCGGGTGCGCCGCTCCGAATGGCCGACGATGACCCAGCGGCAACCGACGTCACGCAGCATTGCGGCCGCGACCTCCCCGGTATGCGCCCCGGGCGCGTGCCGCGAGACATCCTGTGCGCCAAGCGCGACCGGAGTGCCGGCCACGATCCCGGCAACCGCGGCGAGGTACGGGAACGGCGGACAGACGGCCACGTCCGCACCCCCGTCCGGACGGCCGTCCACGAAGGTACGTGCGAGGTGCGCGGCCTCCCGCGAGGTGCCGTTCATCTTCCAGTTTCCGACGACGAACGGCCTACGCGCCATGGCGCTCGGCCATGACGGGCTGGACCCCGCCCGCGTCAGCCGTGCCGGCCACGCGCTCCACGGCCAGCGCAATGCGGCCCGCGAGTTCGTTCACCTGCTCCTCGGCGGCCCCTTCCACCATCACCCGCACCAGCGCCTCGGTGCCGGAGAGACGCAGCAGGACCCGACCTCCGGAGCCGAGATCGGCTTCGGCATCGCGAACCGCGCGCTGTATTACGGGTGACTCGAAAATGGCATTGTTGTGCGAATTAATCCTCACATTCTCAATGCGTTGTGGATATTTCAGGAACCCGCGCCGAAGGTCGCTCAGCGCCTTCCCCCGGTCCACGATGGCGAACAGCACCTGGAGCGCCGCGATGATGCCGTCGCCGGTCGTGTTCTGATCGAGGCACACGATGTGCCCCGAGGTCTCGCCTCCGAGCAGCCACCCCTTCGACCGCAACCGTTCGAGAACCTGGCGGTCTCCCACGTTCGAGCGGTCGAACACGATCCCTCGCTCCCCCAGCGATTCCTCGAGCCCGAGGTTCGTCATCAGGGTCCCGACCACTCCTCCGCCGAGAACCCCGCGCCGCTGGCGGTCCTCGGCGATCACGAACAGGATGTCGTCACCGTCCAGGATCTCGCCTCGCGCATCGACCATGATGAGACGATCGCCATCGCCGTCGAGCGCAATCCCGGCGTCCGCGCGGTGGTCCAGCACGGCCTGGCGCATCCGGCCGGGATTGACCGCCCCGAAGCCATCGTTGATGTTGAGGCCGTTCGGGCTCACTCCGATCGGCACCACCTGCGCGCCGAGTTCCTCGAACACGCTGGGGGCAATCTGGTAGGCCGCCCCGTGCGCGCAGTCCACCACGAGCCGGAGCCCCTCCAGCATGGTGCGCCGCGGCAGGGTGCTCTTGCAGAACTCGATGTAACGCCCCGCCGCGTCGTTCATCCGCTGCACCTTTCCGATGCGATCGGATGCGACCGCCTGAAGCGGCCACTCGAGCGCCAGCTCGATCGCGACCTCCGCCTCGTCGGAAAGCTTGCCGCCATCACGGGCAAAGAACTTGATTCCGTTGTCGTAGTACGGATTGTGGGAGGCGCTGATCACGATCCCGGCATCCGCGCGATGGGTCTGCGTGAGATAGGCTACCGCCGGGGTTGGGGTCGGACCGAGAAGCCGCACGTCCGCTCCGGCCGCGGAGAGCCCGGCCTCGAGGGCCGACTCGAACATGTAGCCGGAGATGCGGGTGTCCTTGCCGATGAGGACGAGGCCGTCGCCGTCGTTCGCGAACACCCGGCCCGCGGCCCAGCCGAGGCGAAGCATGAAGTCGGGCGTGATGGGATGACGCCCGACCCTGCCCCGGATCCCGTCGGTGCCGAAAAGCCGCGGCTTCATGCGTCCCGAGCCGCGGTCAGTGCTCGCTCGCCGGACCGCCGATGGGTCCCTCGCGCGGCGTACCCAATCGATCTTCGCCCGAGTCGATGGGATCGCTTCCTCCCGGAGAGACGTCGTCGTCCCAGTCCTCGGGCGGGCGGGGAGCTCGGCCGGCCATGATGTCCTTGATCTGCTCCGAATTGATCGTTTCGTACTGGATGAGCGCATCCGCCATGGCGTGGAGGCGCTCCATGTTGTCCTCGAGGATCGTCTTCGCGCGCTCGTAGTTGCGGTCGATGATGTTCCGTACCTCCTCGTCGATGACGTGGGCGGTCTCGTCGGACATCAGCTTGTGCTGGGTTACCGTATGGCCGAGAAATACCTCGCCCTCGTCCTCGCTGTACTTGAGCGGGCCGAGGCGATCGGACAGCCCCCAGCGGGTGACCATGTTGCGCGCGATCTCGGTCGCCCGCTGAATGTCGTTGGTCGCTCCGGTGGTCACGAAGTCGGCGCCGAAGATGAGCTCTTCGGCGAGCCGGCCACCGAACAGGCTCGATATCTGGCTGTCGAGCTGCTCCTTGGTGTAGCTGTAGCGATCTTCCTCGGGAAGGAACATGGTCACCCCGAGCGCTCTTCCGCGGGGGATGATCGTCACCTTGTAGACCGGATCGTGCGAAGGGACGACCAGGCCGACGATCGCATGGCCCGCCTCGTGATAGGCGGTGAGCTTCTTGTCCCGCTCGCTCATCACCATGGACTTGCGTTCCGCGCCCATCATGATCTTGTCCTTGGCGCGTTCGAAGTGGTCCATGTCGACGGTTCGGCGATTCTCGCGGGCCGCGAACAGCGCCGCTTCGTTCACCAGGTTCGCGAGATCCGCCCCCGAGAACCCCGGGGTTCCCCGGGCGATGATGCTGGCCTTCACGTTGGCGTCGAGAGGGATCTTCCGCATGTGCACGCGCAGGATCTGCTCGCGCCCCCGGATGTCGGGAAGCGGCACCACGACCTGGCGGTCGAACCGGCCGGGCCGCAGCAGCGCCGGGTCCAGCACGTCCGGGCGGTTGGTCGCGGCAATGACGATGACCCCCTCGTTGCCCTCGAACCCGTCCATCTCGACCAGCAACTGGTTGAGCGTCTGCTCGCGCTCGTCGTGCCCGCCGCCGAGACCGGCGCCCCGGTGGCGGCCGACCGCGTCGATCTCGTCGATGAAGATGATGCAGGGCGCGTGCTTCTTGGCCTGGTCGAACATGTCGCGCACGCGAGAGGCGCCGACCCCGACGAACATCTCGACGAAATCGGAGCCGGAAATCGTGAAGAACGGCACCTTGGCCTCGCCCGCGATGGCCTTGGCGAGCAACGTCTTGCCGGTACCGGGAGAGCCCACCATCAGCACGCCGCGCGGAATCTTGCCGCCGAGCTTCTGGAACTTCGCGGGGTCGCGCAGGAAGTCGACCAGCTCGTGAACCTCTTCCTTGGCCTCCTCCACGCCCGCCACGTCGGAAAACGTGACCTTGACCTGGTCCTCGCCGATGAGCCGTGCGCGGCTCTTGCCGAACGAGAGCGCCCCCCGGCCGCCTCCGCCGCCCTGCATCTGGCGCATGAAGAATATCCACACCCCGACCAGGAGCAGCATGGGGAACCAGGAAATGAATATCTGCATGAGCAGCCCCTGCTGCTCGGGCGGGCGGGCATCGATCACCACGCCCGCGTCCAGGAGCTCACCGATGAGCGAGCGGTTGTCGGTCTCCGGGGAGTAGGTGGAGAACGACTCGCCGACATGCGTCCGGCCCTCGATCTCGCGGCCCTCGATGATCACCTTCTGCACGAGGCCCTTGCGGACGTCGGAGACGAACTCGGAGTAGTCCGTTTTCTGGGCGGCGGACCGGCGCGGACCGAAGCTGTTGAACACCGACATCAGCACCAGGGCGATGATCACCCACAGGATCAGATTCTTGGCCATACTGTTCATTGCGCCGATCCTCCCGGGATCGAATGGATTATACGCGATGCCCGCACGCTACCGCGTACACCTCGGGCGAGCGGGGCCGCGATGCCCGAGGCTTGCGCACGCGCACCGTATCGAAGCTCGCCCGCACCTCGCGCACGAACGAGTCGAACCCTTCCCCCTGAAAGACCTTGACGACGAAGATGCCGCCGGGTACGAGGACCCGGCCGGCGAGGTCGAACGCCAACTCGGCCAGTTGCATCGCTCGCGGCTGGTCGACAGCCTTCATGCCCCCCATATTGGGTGCGAGATCCGAGAGCACAAGGTCCGCGCCGGCCGGTCCGAGGCCGTCGAGCAGCGCCGCAAGCGCCGCTTCCTCCCGGAAGTCGGCCTGGATGAAGTCCACGCCCGGAATCGGCTCCATGGGGAGGCGATCGATCGCCACCACCCGCGACGCCCCGCGGCGGCGGAGGTACTGGGACCAGGCGCCCGGTGCGGCGCCAAGGTCCACCGCCGTGCAACCCGGGCGCACGAGCCGATAGCGTTCGTCCAGCTCGGCGAGCTTGTAGGCGGACCTCGCCCGGTAGCCCTCGGCCCGGGCGCGCCGGACGTATTCGTCGTCACGCCAGGACTCGACCCAACGGCGCGCCATGTCGATGACCGGTGAAGGGCAGCCGCGCCCGCGCGCGAGACGGAAACGGGAACGGGAGCGGAGCCGGAGGGAGAAAGGGGAGCCCGAGCTCCGGGACCGGACCGGTCAACGGTACTCGACGCCCACGATCTCGTACTCGCGCTCCCCGGCGGGTGCACGGACGGTGACCGTCTCGCCATCGTGCCGGCCGATCAGGGCGCGTGCGAAGGGCGACGAGACGGAGAGCCGTCCCTCGGCGATCTCCGCTTCGAGCTCCCCCACGATCTGGTAGCCGTGCTCCTCCCCGGTCTCGACGTCGATCAACCGGACGGTGGCGCCGAACACGATCCGCCCCCCTGCGTCGAGGTTGGCGGGATCGACGATCTGCGCCCGCGCGAGCTGGCTCTCGATCTCCGCGATCCGCCCCTCGAGGAAGCTCTGTTCCTCTCGCGCGGCGTGATACTCGGCATTCTCCCGCAGATCGCCGTGCTCCCGCGCATCGCTGATCGCGCGGATGACGCGGGGGCGCTCGACGTTGCGCAGGCGATCGAGCTCTGCGCGCAGCCGCTCCGCCCCGGCCGCGGTCATTGGCGGACGATCGCTCATCTTGAAATTCCGGCGCTGGTTTCCTGCGGAGAATCACGAAGCCGGCCGGCCGAGCCGGCACGGAACGCCTCAGCGAAGTCCGAGGACGTCCTGCATATCGTAGAGGCCGGATTCGCGCTCCCGCAACCAGCGCGAAGCGCGCAGCGCACCATGCGCGAAATTGAGACGGCTCCCGGCGCGATGGGTAATCTCGACCCGTTCCCCGGTCCCCGCGAACATCACGGTGTGCTCGCCCACGGCGTCGCCTCCGCGAATCGTCTCGAATCCGATGGTCTCGCGGTCGCGAACCCCGGTATGGCCTTCCCGGCCGTACATCGCGCATTGCGCGAGATCGCGCCCCAACGCGTCCGCAACGATCTCGCCCATTCGCACCGCGG
The DNA here is from genome assembly GCA_965223775.1 of Gammaproteobacteria bacterium. Lineage (GTDB taxonomy): Bacteria > Pseudomonadota > Gammaproteobacteria > HK1 > HK1 > JAJDXW01. The sequence goes on from OZ245021.1 coordinate 3,739,231, forward strand.
TGCCGGACGGCGCATCGACCTTGTTGCGATGGTGCATCTCGATAATCTCGATGTCGGTCTCCCCGCCGAGGATCCGGCTCGCGGTCGCGATGAGATGGAAGCATGCATTGACGCCGACGCTCATGTTCGGGGCGATCAGCACCGGGATGTCCGCGGCGCACGCTTCGATTCGGGCCCGCTCCGCGGCCGAGAATCCCGTGGTTCCGATGACGATCTGCCTTCCGGCCGCGCGGCAGCGCTCGACGAGGGCTACGGTCCCGGACGGAAAGCTGAAGTCGATGACCCCGTCCACGGCTTCGAGGAACCGTTCCGGATCGCCCGTCACCTCGACCCCGATGGCACCGGACCCGGCCAGCGTCCCCGCATCGGAGCCGATGGCGTCGTGTCCGGGCTGTTCGAGCGCGCCCGCGCACTCGAAGTCCGGCCGCTCGGCGCAGGCCGCCACCAGGGTACGGCCCATGCGGCCCGCGGCGCCGGAGATCGCGATTCGCATCACTTCGCTGGTCATGGGCGCATGTCTTCGAAGAACCGCTTGACGCCATTGAACCACGAAGTGGCGCGCGGTGCGTGCGCGGACTCGTCTCCGCCCTTCAGGGCCGCATCGAACTCGCCGAGGAGCTCCTTCTGCCGGGAGGTCAGGTTGACCGGGGTCTCCACCACCACCCGGCACAGCAGATCGCCTACCGTGCCGCCCCGCACCGACTTCACCCCCTTGCCGCGCAAGCGGAAATTACCCCCCGTCTGCGTTCCCTCGGGAACCTTGAGCTTGACCGCTCCATCCAGGGTGGGGACCTGGATCTCGCCGCCCAGGCTGGCGGTGGCAATGCTGATCGGCACCTCGCACGTGAGGTCGCTCCGGTTCCGATCGAATATGGGGTGCTCGCGCACCGAAATCTCGACGTAGAGGTCCCCGTTCGCTCCCGGGCGAGAGCCGCTCTCCCCTTCTCCGGCGAGCCGGATGCGGTCGCCGTTGTCCACTCCGGGAGGAATCTTGACCGAGAGGGTCTTCCGGTCCCGGACCTTTCCGGCCCCGCGGCACGTTCCGCAGGGATCGCTGATCACGTTCCCCGCACCCTTGCAGCGAGGACAGGTCTGCTGCAGGGAAAAGAATCCCTGCTGCATGCGCACCTGCCCGTGCCCGCCACAGGTCTCGCAGGAGACGGCGTGCGTCCCCGGGCGCGCCCCGGTCCCTGCGCACGAATCGCAGTCGACGACGGTCGGTATCCGGATCGTGACCGTGTCGCCCGCCACCGCCCGTTCGAGCTCGAGCTCGAGGGGGTAGCGCAGATCGGCCCCTCGGTATGCACGCGCGCCTCCGCCACGCCCCCCGAAGATGTCCCCGAAGACATCGTCGAAGATGTCCCGAAATCCGCCGCTGCTTCCGCCCGCGCCCAAGGCATCGGCGTTCACGCCGTCGTGGCCGAACTGGTCGTAGGCGCCCCGCTTGTGCGGATCGGACAGGACCTCGTACGCCTCCTTGGCCTCCTTGAAGTGCTCCTCCGACTGCGCGTCGTCGGGATTCCGGTCGGGGTGGTACTTCATCGCGAGGCGGCGGTACGACTTCTTCAGCGCGTCCTCGCCGGCGCCCCGATCGACCCCGAGCACCTCGTAGTAGTCGCGCTTGGCCATCCGTCGCGCCCGCCCGCCTCAGCCTCGGCCCGCGGCGCCCTGTCGAAACAGTCGACCCCGCCTCCCGCGAGGCGGGCAGGCCGGGGTCGGCGGGGCCGATTCCGCTCGCGAATACAACAGGCTACTTCTTGTCGTCACCGACTTCCTCGAACTCCGCGTCGACCACATCGTCGTCCGCGGCAGCGCCTCCGCCGCCGGCCGCCGCCGGCTCCTCCTTCGCTTGAGCCTTCTGATACGCGCGTTCCGCGAGCTTGCCCGAACGCTCGGCGAGGGTCTTCGTCCCGGTGTCGATCGCATCCTTGTCGTCGCCCTGCACCGCCTGCTTCAGCGACTCGATCGCCTCCTCGACAGCCTTGCGCTCGTCCTCCTCGGCCTCGTCGCCGAGGTCGGCCAGCGACTTCTCGGAGGCGTGGATGAGCGCGTCGGCCTGGTTGCGGGCGTCGACCAGCTCGCGAAACTTCCGGTCCTCCTCCACGTGGGCTTCCGCATCCGTGACCATGCGCTCGATCTCCTCGTCGGAGAGTCCGCTCGAGGCACGGATGACGATCGACTGCTCTCGCTGGGTCGCCTTGTCCTTGGCGGAAACGTTGAGGATTCCGTTCGCGTCGATGTCGAAAATCACTTCGATCTGAGGCATGCCGCGGGGCGCGGGCGGGATGTCGGCCAGGTCGAAACGTCCGAGCAGCTTGTTGTCCTGAGCGCGCTCGCGCTCGCCCTGCAGCACGTTCACGGTGACCGCGGTCTGGCTGTTCTCGGCCGTCGAGAATATCTGCTGCGCCTTGGTCGGAATGGTGGTGTTCTTCTCGATGAGCTTCGTCATCACACCGCCGAGGGTCTCGATGCCGAGCGAGAGTGGAGTGACGTCGAGCAGCAGGACGTCCTTGACATCGCCCGAGAGCACCCCGGCCTGGATCGCCGCCCCCATGGCGACCGCCTCGTCCGGATTCACGTCCCGGCGCGGCTCGCGCCCGAATATGCCCTGAACCACCTCCTGCACCTTGGGCATGCGGGTCTGGCCGCCGACCAGGATCACGTCGGAGATGTCCGCGGCATTGAGCTTCGCGTCCCTGAGCGCGGTCTCGCACGGCTTCATCGTGCGCGCGATGAGCTCTTCCACCAGGGCCTCGAGCTTGGCCCGGGTCAGTCGGATGTTGAGATGCTTCGGGCCGCTCGCGTCGGCGGTGATGTAGGGCAGGTTGACCTCGGTCTGCTGGCTCGAGGAGAGCTCGATCTTGGTCTTCTCCGCCGCCTCCTTCAGCCGCTGGAGGGCAAGCGGGTCGCTGTGGAGGTCGATCCCGGACGACTTGCGGAACTCGTCCGCGAGGTAGTCCATGATCCGCAGGTCGAAGTCCTCGCCTCCGAGGAACGTATCGCCGTTGGTGGAAAGCACCTCGAACTGGTGCTCGCCTTCCACCTCCGCAATCTCGATGATGGAGACGTCGAACGTGCCGCCACCGAGATCGTAGACCGCGATGCGGACATCCCCCCGCTTCTTGTCCATCCCGTAGGCGAGGGCAGCCGCGGTAGGCTCGTTGATGATGCGCCGTACTTCGAGCCCCGCGATTCGGCCGGCATCCTTCGTCGCCTGGCGCTGGGAGTCGTTGAAGTACGCCGGCACGGTGATGACCGCCTCGCCCACCTCCTCCCCGAGATAGTCCTCCGCCGTCTTCTTCATCTTCATGAGCACGCGGGCGGAGATCTCGGGCGGGGACATCTTGCGCCCGTCGGCCTCCACCCAGGCATCGTCGTTGCTGTCGGCCTTGACGATCCGGTACGGGACCATCTCGATGTCGCGCTGCACCACGTCATCGGTGATGCGGCGGCCGATCAGCCGCTTTACCGCGAACAGGGTGTTGTTGGGGTTCGTCACCGCCTGTCGCTTCGCCGACTGGCCGACCAGGACGTCCGAGTCGGCCCCGTACGCGACGATCGAAGGTGTCGTCCGATCGCCCTCGCTGTTCTCGATGACGCGAGGGCTGCTCCCCTCCATGACCGCGACGCACGAGTTCGTGGTGCCGAGGTCGATGCCGATGGTCTTGGCCATTTCCGGATGCTCCGCGAATTCGAGGAATGGTTGTGAACGTCAATATGCGGCGCAGCACGCCAAATTCAACCGGAGGGGAGGCGGCGTCCCCTCGCCGGGAATTCGACGTTTCCTGGCCGGCGGCCGGCTATCTGGAAACGATCACCATGGCCGGGCGCACGACCCGTCCGTGCAGCAGGCAGCCCTTCTGGAACACCTGGAGCACCTTTCCGGACGCCACTCCCTCGGCCTCCTGGGTCGACATGGCCTGGTGAAACCGGGGATCGAAGTCCTCGCCCTCGGGATCGACCTCGACCGCCCCGAACTTTTCCAGCGCCGCGGTCAGCATGCGCAGGGTCATCTCCGCCCCCTCCGCCAGGGCCTCGACGGTGCTCCCCTTCTCCTTCGCCGCCTGGATACCGAACTCCAGTCCGTCGCGCACCGGCAACAGCGCGCCGACCAGCCCCTCGCTGCCGAAGCGGTGGGCTTGCTCGACGTCCCGCGCGGCGCGACGGCGGACGTTCTCGGCCTCCGCCCGGGCCCGGAGCGCCGCCTCGCGCTCCTCGTGCGCCTCGCCGCGGGCCTCGTCGAGCTGTGCGCGAAGAGACTCGACGGTCGCGACCGCCTCTTCCGACTCACCCGGCGCCTCGTCGGGCTCGCCGGCCGGCTCCGAAACGGGTTCACCGCCGGCATCGGCGTCCGGGCCGCTCCCGGCAGCGCTCTCCATTGCGCCATCCTCGGGTTCGGCCGCCGGTCCGGGTTCGGCCGCCGGTCCGGATTCCTCCGGGTCCGGCCCGCCGGGCGCTTCCTCTTCCGGAGCGCCGGCGCCGGCGGGGACCGGCTTGCCTTCGCATGCCTCGTCGACCGAAGGAGAGGTATCGACAGCTTCTCCGCTCACCGGCCGGCGATCTTCGTTCACCAATGGACCCTCCGGGATGTACTCGAGCGCGAGGCCGCGGGCGGACGGCCCCGGCCGTGATCGACAAATGGGCGCTATTGCCGCTGGTTCAAGGCCGCCCCGAGAAGCCGGGCGGTGATATCGACGACCGGGATGACCCGCTCGTAGGCCATCCGGGTCGGCCCGATGACCCCGAGCACTCCCACCACCTCGCTGTCGACCTCGTAACGCGAGGTGACCACGCTGTACTGGTCCAGGACATCGTAGCCCGACTCCTCGCCGATGAAGAGCTGGACGCCTTCCGCGCTCTGCGAGCGATCCAGCAGGTGCAGGAGCATCCGCTTCTCGGCAAACGCGTCGAAGAGCTGCCGCAGCCGTTCGATGTCTTCCGGCTCGCCCTGGTCCATCAGGTTGGTATGGCCGCGGACCACGTAGTCGGCGCCGGAATCGTCGACGCGAAGTCCCTTCTCGGCCATCTCGACGACGCTCGTCGTCATCTCGCTCAACCGGTCTCGGGCGTTGCGCAGATCCCGAAGGATTTCGCGCCGCACCCCATCGAGCTCGCGACCGGCATAGTGGGCATTCAGGTAGTTCGCGGCCTGCACGAGCTCGCTCGCGGAGTACGGCCGGTCGGTCACGATGATGCGGTTCTGGACCTCCTGCTGATTCACGACGAGCACGACGAGCACCCGGCTCCCCGACAGGGGAAGGAACTCGACGTGCCGCAGGTATTCGTGGTTCTTGCGGGGGACGGTGACCACACCGACGAATCGGGTGAATTCACTGAGCATTCGCGAGGCCGCCTCGACGACCTCCTGCGGACCGGGCGCGACCCGGACCTCCACCTCCAGGTCGCCGGCGAGCCGGCGCACCTCGTTCGAGCCGAGCGGCTGCACCGCGAGCAGGTCGTCGACGAAGACGCGGTACCCCTGGACGGTAGGGACCCGGCCGGCCGAGGTGTGGGGAGAACGGATGAGCCCCATTTCCTCGAGATCGGCCATGACGTTGCGGATGGTCGCGGGGCTGAGATCGAGGTTCGAGCCGCGCGACAAGGTACGCGATCCGACCGGCTGACCGTCCCGGATGTACTGTTCCACCAGGTGTTTCAACAGCTCCTGGGCGCGTTCACCAAGCACGCCCGCCCGCCCCTTTCGAGCCATTCGCGCTCCGACCCGGGTTCCGTCCTTCGAATTTAGCACCCGTCAACCGTACAGCCAAACCCTTCCCCCCGGCACCGCCGGCCCTCGAGACCGTCGGCCGCGACGGCGGTCTTCACACCCGCGCCGCCCCCGCACGAGAGCGCCCGGGCTTCGACGCCGCGGTCGAGGAGTCGGGCCGGTTCCCCGCGTCGCCGGGGGAAGTTGGCGAGGGCGCGGGCTCATGCTAGCCTCGCTGGCCCGCCATCCGCCGTTCGGCCCCGTGCTGATCCATCTCGCCGTCCGCGACTTCACGATCATTCATCGGCTCGACGTGGAGCTCGGCGCCGGACTGACGGTGCTGACCGGGGAGACGGGTGCCGGGAAGTCGATTCTCGTCGATGCGCTCGGGTTCGCGCTCGGCGGGCGCGCGAGCGCCGAGATGGTGCGCCCGGGTGCGGCGCGGGCCGAGGTGGCGGCCACGTTCGAGACGAGCGGGTTCCCCGAACTCGTGGAGCTTCGCGGGGAGCTCGGAATCGAGGACGAGGGCGAAGGCGAGAACGAGGGCGAGGGCGAGGGCGAAACGATCCTGCGCCGCCGGATCTCGCCGAACGGGCATTCGCGCTGCTGGATCAACGACTCCTCGGTCTCCACCCGGACCCTGCGCGAGCTGGGCTCCCGTCTGGTGGACCTGCAGGGCCAGCATTCCCACCATGCGTTGCTCCGGCCGGCTGAGCAGCTTCGAGTCCTCGATGCGGCCGCCGAACACCCGGATCTCGTCGCCCGGACCGGGGACCTGTACCGCCGCCTGGACTCCATCGGCTCCGATCTCGACGCCGCCCGCGCGGTCGACGGCGCGGAGCGAGAACGCCGTATCGACTATCTCGCCTATCAGTGCGCCGAGCTGGACACGCTCGCGGCGAAGCAGGGCGAAGCGGCCGAACTTTCCGCGGAGTTGCGGCGCCTCTCCCACGCCGTCGAGATTCGGAGCGGAGCCGATGAAATCGAGCGCGCGCTCGCAAGCGGCGAGCATGCCGCGGGCGTCTCCGTGCACCGCGCCCTCGCCCGGCTCGCCGAAATCGAACGGCGCGTGCCGGGTTCGACGGACAGCGCCCGGGAGCTCCTCGATACGGCGCTCGTACATGTGACCGAGGCAAGCTCGGCGGTCCGCGCCCTCGCGCGGGACATCGACACCGACCCGGCGCGGCTCGCCTCCATCGAGGACCGGCTCGCCGCCCTTCACGACGCCGGGCGCAAGCACCGGGTATCGCCCGACGAGCTTCCCGGCCGGCTCGCCGCCCTTCGCGCCGAGCTGGAAGGACTCGAGTCCGGCGAGGCGCGGATCCGCGAGCTCGAGGAGGCGCGGGCCGCGGCCCGGACCGCGTATCGCAAGGCGGCGGAGCATCTCAGCGAGAGCCGCGCCGCCGCCGCCCGTCGTCTGGCCGGCGAGGTGACGCTGCGCATGCGCGAGCTCGGATTCGACGGCGGCGAGTTCTCGGTGGCGATGAATCGGGCACGGGAAGACAGGGCCTCCGGAATCGATGAGGTCGTGTTCCAGATCCGCGTCAATCCCGGCCACCCGCCGAGCCCTCTCGCTCGGACCGCATCCGGAGGAGAGCAGTCCCGGGTGAGCCTTGGTATTCTTGTCGCGACCCGTGGAGGCCTGCCGGTGATGGTGTTCGACGAGATCGACAGCGGAGTCGGGGGTCGGGTTGCGGAGCTGGTCGGCCGTCACCTCCGCCATCTGGCCGAGACCTGCCAGGTGCTGTGCGTGACGCATCTCCCCCAGGTCGCCTCACAGGCCCATGGCCACCTCACCGTCTCGAAGGGAGCGAACGGATCGATGACGAGCGTGCGAGTACGGACCATATCGGGCGAGGAGCGCACCGAGGAGATCGCGCGGATGCTCGCGGGTACCAGCGTCACCCGACGCTCGCGGGCCCATGCCCGGGAGATGCTCGAGGCGGCGTGGCAGACGGAGGTGCGCAAGTGAACGACAAGGCCCCGAGAGCCGCCGCCGCGCTGCTCGCCGCCGCGCTGCTCGCGGCAGGCTGCTCGAAGCTCTCCGAAGTGCCGGTGCCGGGTCTGTACCGGCTGGACGTCCGCCAGGGCAACGCCCTGGACGATGCGGCGCTCGCCCGGCTGGAGACCGGCATGCCGCGGAGCAAGGTGCTTCATCTTCTCGGCACCCCGGCCATCGACGACGTCTTTCACCCGGATCGATGGGAGTACCTGTACTCGTTCGCGCCCCGAGGAGAGGAAACGCAGTGGCGGCGCATCACCCTGCACTTCAAGGAGGACCGGCTCATCCGGATCGAGGGCGAGGTACCGCCGCCCGCAGCCGTTTCGCCCGAGCCGCAGCCGGCGAAGGTGGTCCGCGTGCCGCCGCGCCCTCCCGAAAAGGGGCTCTTGCGCCGGACTCTCCGGAAGGTGAGAAGAGACGGGTAGCCCGGTCAGACGGCGGCGGTGGCCGGCGTGGGCGCCGAGCTATCCGGTTTGCGGTGAACGGAGCAGCCGCTCGGCCCTTCGGGTGAACGCGACGACCATGGAATCGGCGAACTCGGCCAGGAACGGCGCGGCCAGCCGGCCGAGGATCCGGCTTGCGCCTTCGAACTCGACATTCAGGGACACCCGAGTGCCGCCGCCCGCCGCTTCTTCGAACGACCAGAGGCCGTTCAGGCGGCCGAAGGGTCCCTTGACCAGATGCATCTCGATCCGGCTCGGCGCCACCTCCCGGTTGCGCGTCGTCAACCAGAACCGGATCGGGCCCCGGACCATGCGAAGACTCGCCTCGACCAGTCCCTCTCCGAGGCGCCGCACCTCGGCCGCGCGGCAAAGGGGAACGAAATCGGGGTACGAGGCGACATCCGCGACGAGAGCAAAGATTGTCTCTCGACTGGCCGCCACGACCGCCGAACGTACAATCCGTTCCATGAGCGGCAGTATAACCGGGCGTACCCCTCGCCCCCCCGCAAGCCGGCGATAGGGGCCGGCATGGCCCGCAAGAAGAAGGCGCCGGGGGGGAACGTGATCGCGGCCAACCGCCGCGCTCGCTTCGACTACCAGCTCGAGGAGCGGCTCGAGGCGGGACTCGCTCTCAAGGGATGGGAGGTCAAGAGCCTTCGAAGCGGACGCGCCCAGATCACCGAAGGCTACGTCGCATTCCGGGAGGGTGAAGCCTTTCTGCACGGCGCCCACATCTCCCCCCTGCCCTCCGCATCGACCCACGTGGAAACCGATCCCGTGCGCCCCCGCCGGCTACTGCTCCACCGGCGGGAGATCAATCGGCTCGCGGGCGCGGTCCAGCGCGAGGGCTATACCGTGGTGCCACTCGATCTGCATTGGAGCCACGGTCGGGCGAAGCTCGCCATCGCGACCGCCAAAGGCAAGCGCCGCACCGACAAGCGGGCCTCCGAGCGGGAGCGCGACTGGCGGCGCGAGCGCGAACGGCTGATGAAATCCCGCTGAGGGTGGAACGGCCGAGCCGGGCGAAGCCACGATGTCACCCGGAGGGACCCGCGGATGGAGCGCATCTCGCGCGGGCGCCGGCTCGCGGCCGAGCTACCCCGCCGTGGCCGGCGAACGCTTCGGAACGGTCCGGGTCCGGGTCCGGTGCCGGACCCGCAACGCGGGAAGAGCGAACGGCCGATCTGCGCGAAGCGATGATGGTGTACAATGCGGCCTCCTCGTGGGGGCGACCAGGCTTCGACGCGGGTAGTGAAGCTCAAGGTGCATGCCGAGGAGCAACATACCTCGTAAATCCAGTTGCAAACCTCAATAGTTGCCAACGACGACAACTACGCTCTGGCGGCCTAGCCCCAGCTCCTTTCCGGCACGTGCTTGTGCGTTCGGGTAGAGGAGTCACCAAACACAAGATCGCGATGACGGACCGCCCGCGTCCGGAGTCGTCAAAGCATCTGCGGGCTCGCCGGCCGCGACCCTGCCCGTCGGGGAACGATCGGTCAAATCAGTAGACGCGGCTAAGCATGTAGATCCGAAGGCGGAGCGCCAGCGGACGCGGGTTCGATTCCCGCCGCCTCCACCACCACCACTTTTCTTGAGACATCTTTCAGCCTCCCAAAGTGTATATAGCTTACTGATAAATAAACGTTTACCAGTGTCAGAGGGCCCCTTGACCGGGCACCCCAAATCAGGCAATCTCACGTCAATCGGGTTACGATTTGTGGTACGACTGTGAGCAATCTGACGGTACGGAAGATCGAGACAGCCAAGGGGCCGGCGAGGCTCGTCGACCAACACGGGCTGTACCTGCGCGTCTCCCCGAGGGGCGCGAAGATGTGGATCCAACGGCTCACCATCCAGGGCCGGCGCACCGACAACGGCATCGGACACTACCCGGCGATGGGTCTGGCCGAGGCACGGGCCGCGGCCTTCGAGCGGTGGAAGATCGCCAAGGCGGGCGGGGACCCGCGTGTGGCAGGCGGCAAACCGGCGGGTCCAACGTTCCGGGATGCTGCCGACGCGGTGATCGCCATGCACGATCCGGGCTGGCGCGGCCCGAAATCGGGGCAGGTGTGGAGGTCGAGTCTCGAGACGTACGTCCACCCCGTCATCGGCGAACTCCCCGTGGCCGAAGTGACGCCTGGCCACGTCATGGCCGTGCTCGAGCCCATCTGGAACGAGAAGCGCGAGACGGCGCGGCGCGTCAAGCAGCGCATCTCGGCAATCTGCCGGTGGGCCGTCGCCCAGGGCCACCGCACCGACGATCCGGCGGGCATCGTGATCGACGCGGCGCTGCCGCGCAACGGGGCCGAGGTGCGGCATCTGGCCGCGCTCCCGTACGAGGAAGTAGCGGAGTGCCTCGCAAAGGTGCGGGGCAGAACAGGGGTGAGCGAATCGTCGAAGCTGGCGCTCGAGTTCCTGGTGCTCACCGCGGCCCGCTCGGGCGAAGTGCGCAAGGCGACCTGGAACGAGATCGATCTCGACGGGGCGACCTGGACGGTGCCGGCCGAGCGCATGAAGGCGAACCGCGAGCACCGCGTCCCGCTGTCGAAGCGCGCGCTGGAAGTGCTCGCGCACGCGGCGGGCTTGAGCGACGGGTCGGGACTGGTGTTCCCGGGACTGCGCCCGGGCCGCCCGCTGAGCGAGAACACGCACGCGAAGCTGCTCAGGGAGCTGGGATTCGACGCGGTCACGCACGGGTTCCGGTCGAGCTTCCGCGACTACGCGGCCGAGCGGACCCACACCCCGCATGCGGTCATGGAGGCGGCGCTTGCGCATGCGGTCAGGAACAAGGCCGAGGCCGCCTACGCGCGCAGCGATCTCTTCGAGAAGCGGCGGGGGCTGATGGAGTCCTGGTCGGAGTACCTCACCGTCTGATTGCGCGGCCATCGCTCGGACCCGGCTCCCCGCACGGTGGCCGTGGCGGTGAGGGGGTCGATTGCCAGGCAGGCCCCTTCGCGGATGCGCAGGGCCGATGCGCAAAGCGCGGCGCCGGCGGTGTTGCTCAGACCGTGTTTCCCACGAACACCACGACGCCCCGGATGTCGGTTTCGTTGCCGGCGTCGACGGTGCGCTCGGGGCAGCGCTCGTCGAGCGCGCGCAGGATCCGGTGCCCGTCGCGCTCGACGAGGAGCCTGACGACGGTTTCCCCCCCGCGCCCGGGGTCGCGCACCGCGACCAGGCGGCCGTCGGCCGCGGGTTCGTCGGGATCGATCCAGATGTAGTCACCCACCCGCACGCGCGGGGCCATGGCGTCCTCCGCGACGCGCACGATGAACGTCTCGCGGCCGAACATCGCCCGTGCGGCTCAGCGCCGCGGCGCCGGGGACGCGCGCGGGGCTCGCGCAGTGCGCTGTGGGGTGACCGCCACCCTTCGGCCCCGGCGTGACCTGCGCATCCGGGCGCGCAAGCTCGATGCCCCGGGCCCGGACCCGGCCCGTCGCTTCGGCCCGTCGCGGCATTCCATCTCAGAACCGGACCCTGAGCTCGAGCCCGATGGCGTTCTCGGGCGCCGCGTCGTCACCTGCGGCCTCACGCCGCGTTGCGTCGAGGCTCATCTCGAACCCCGCATCGCCCCGCGCCGCCGGGGTCAGCCGCCAGCCGATGCGCCAGTCGCGTGCGGTGTCCGAGAGCCCGAACCCGACGTTCGGCGTGCCGGTGAAGCGGCCGCGGAACGCCGCCAGCCCGTAGCCGAGCTCCGCCTCGAAGCGGGTCTTCGCCTCGAACGCCCCGTCGCGAGCGAGCGCCGCCGCGTCCCCCGCCGACCACAGCCGCTCCGTCCCGCTCGACGCGTTGCCGTAAGCGGGGCTGAGCGTGAGCGAGAGCCCCGCCCCGAACTCGGCTTCCATCCGGTTGCGCCGAGCCGCGAGCTCGGCCGCCTCCGCCTCCAGCATCGTCGCCTCCGAGCGCAGGTCGGCATCGCCGAGGCGGACCCCCAAACCCTGGAAGAGGAAGCGCCGGACAACCCCGGCGTCGGGCCCGGCGCTCGCCACCGTCTCGGAGATGGAGGTCGAGGTCGCCGCGGGCGCCGGCGCCTTCAACGAGGAGTTCATCTTCGAGAAGGCGCGCTGGCGCCTGCCCGAGGTCATGGTCCGCCACGAGGGCGACGCCGATCCCGACGCGCTTCGCATCATCCGGGTGCGCGGCAACTCGATGGAGCCCGAGATGCGCGACGGCGACCGCATCGTCGTCGACACCGACCGGCGCGTCCCCGCCACCGGCGAGCTCTTCGTGCTCTGGGACGGCACCGGGCTGGTCGTCAAGCGCATCGAGCCGGTGCACGGGAAGGGCGCGCCGAGCTTGAGGCTCATCTCCGCCAACCCCGACTACCCCGCCTACACCGCGCCGGTCTCCGACATCCACATCGTCGGCAAGGTGCTCTGGAAGTTCACCCGGGCGTGAGGCCGCGGCCCCGCCCCGGGGGCCGCGTATCCCGCCCCGCCGCAAGACGGCAGGCCCGGCACCGGAGAGGGCGGGACGCATCGCGCCCTCCTACCAGCGCACGCTGCCCCGCAGCATCAGCCCGTGCTCGGGCGCGTCGTCGTTGGCCGCCTCGCGCCGGGTCGCCTCGAGCCCGAGGCTCACGTCCGGCCCGAGCTTCCAGCGCGCGCCCGCGCGCAACGAGCGCTCGCCCTCGCCCGCGAGCCCGAGCCCCGCCCAAGGCGTCACCACCCCGAGACCGCCGGGCATGGCGAGCCCGTAGCCGAGCTCGGCCTCCAGACGCGACCCCGGCTCGAACCGCGTGTCGGGCGCAAGCGCTTGCGCATTCGCGGCCGACCACAGCCGCTCCGTCCCGCTCGGCGCGTTGCCGTACGATGGGCTGAGCGTGAGCGAGAGCCCCCGCCCGGAGGCGCCGGGGTCGATGCGGATGGACCCACTCGCCCCCCACTCCCGGTAGCCCGACGCCTCGTGCGCAATCAGGCCCCGCACCGCGCCCTCGACGGTGACGCCGTCGCCCGCATAGCGAAGGCCCGCGCCGGCCTCGACGCCGGTCCCGGTCTCCGCGTCGCCGCCGTCGAGACGAAGGCCCAGCTCCACGCTCGGCGTCAGCGTCGCACCGTCCAGCTCGAAGCCGCGCGAGGCGTCGAGGACGAGCCGCAGGCGGCTCGCGCCGGCCGCGGCGCCTTCCATGCCCTCGGCCTCCTCCGAGGTCATCCGCATCCAGAGCGCGTCGGATTTGAGCGCAAGCTCGAAGCCCCCGCCCTGTGGCGCCGCCACCAGCGTCCCGCGGCCCCCGAGCGCCCCCATCGTCATGGCGATGCCGGTCTCGATGGGCGCCTCGCCCTCGTTGGTGAGCGTCAGCTCGCCGGTGCCGTAGCCCGCGAGGCCCCAGGCCGTGACCCGCTCGCTCAAACGCAGCCGCGCATAGGGGTAGACCCCCGTGAGCGTGCTCTCGACCGTGCCGCCGGCGAACGCCGAGTCCTCCGCCGCACCGCCTTCGAGGCCGAACGTGCCCTCGCCCCGGCTGTGCGACACCGCCGCCCCGGCGAGCCAGCGCTCGCGCGAGACGTCCGCCCCGACGACCGCCGTCGTCACCTCGCCGTCCATGCGAAGCCCGTCCTCGTTCGCGTCGAAGCGCCCCGCCGCGACCCGGCCCCAGGCCGCGAACGACGGCCCGCCCGCCTCGCTCTCGGAGGCGAGATGGAACGCGCTCCCGAGCAGCAGCTCGCGCCCGGTCATCGACCGCGTCTCGAGCCCGCGCGCGCCGTCCTCCGCGTGCGCGCCGCCGAACCAGTCCGACAACGCCGCCACACCGGCCCCGGCCTCGCGCAGCCCGTCGCCGCCGGGCGTGCCGCCCGACGCCCCGAGCCGCTGCCCGCCCACCGTCACGTGCGAGCCGCCCTCGGCTTCGAGCCGCGACGTCACCGCGTCCACCACCTGGGTCGCCACCGTGCGCCCGAAGCGCGCAAGCCACGCCTTCGGCATCGGGTCGGTGTTGACGATGGTCCCCGTCGCGGTCCCGTCCGCGAGCGCCGCGCCGAAGGGGCGCGCGAGCGCGAGCGTCATCGTCTCCGCGCCCTCGTCGTGCGCGTCCTCGAGCACCCGCACGTGCACCGTGCGCTCGGTCGCCCCGGGCGCGAAGCGCACCGCGCCCGACCCCGCGACGTAGCCCTCGGGCGCGGGCATGGCGCACCGCTTCGCGCCTGCTCCGCGCGCTCGCGCGCCTGGCCTCGCGAAGATGGCGCGGACGCGCGAGCGCACGCCCTCGCGGCTCAGCCGCGGGGCCGCGGCGATCTCCCTGTCCGCATGCCCTTCCGGAAGCGCGAGCACGTCCGTCCCGCGGCGGTTCAGCGCCCCGCGCGAACGCGCCTTCACGGCGCCGGTCGCGGCTGGAGCGCGGGCCCATGAACGGGGAGGCGCGGGCCCGGATACCACTGACTCAGTGTTTTATTAAGTTATTGCCAACACTGACAATCTCACGATTTCACCGTTGAGAAGAGCGCCGCGGTTTGGCACCGTCCGCCCCGAATGACGATTCCCTACCTTGGAGCGGCCGTGATGGCGCCACTGTCCGGTGCGGCAGCCTTCGGTGCAGTCGAGAGCCGGGGCGATCCGATGCGTGCGCCCGGTCTGCGCCGCACCGCCGGGGCGGCCCGCGCCGTCCCCCGATGCCGCACCGGCCGGGCGGTGCGCCCTGCCGCGGCGATCCGCATCGCCGATGCGGCGCCATTTCGGGGTTTCGGCGGCATTCCGACCGGCACCGGAAACGTGTCGTTCTCGCCGTCGAGGGACACGTGCCGGCGTCGCATCGCCGGCGCCCGACGGCGCGAGGACCGCCGATGCTCGCGGAGCCCTGTCGACGGGCTCCGCCCGGCCGCCACGGCCGGCGCAGCGCCCCGGCATCGGGCAATGCACGGGACTCGCGGGCGGCGGTCCTCGGTGTCGCGGCTCCGGAGCCCGACTCCCCGGGCCCGGATGCGCGAGCCAGGCGGATAGATATGGTGCCACCGGACCGGCGCCGTGCCTGACCGCCGATCGATGCAGTGCGGCCCGGCGAGGGACCGCGAGGGCTACAAGCGCCCCTTCGATCTGGCGGTCCTCGCGCTCGTCGGCGTGGCGCTGCTCCCGGTGTGGCTGGCGCTGGGGGTGGCGATCGCGGTCGCGATCCGTCTCGAGGACGGCGGCGGCGTGCTGTACCGGCAGGCGCGGCTCGGACGTGGCGGGCGGGCGTTCGACATCCTGAAGTTCCGCACCATGGCCGAGGGTGTGGAAGAGGAGACTGGCCCGATCTGGGCGGCGTGGCGGGATCCGCGCGCGATGGCGGTGGGAGGCGTGCTGCGCCGGTTCCATCTCGACGAGCTGCCGCAGGTGGTGAACGTGCTGAGGGGCGAGATGAGCCTGGTCGGCCCGCGTCCCGAGCGCCCGGAGCTCGCCGCGCGCATCGAGCGTACGGTTCCGGGGTTCTCGCGGCGTCTTGCGGTGCGCCCGGGGATCGCGGGTCTCGAGCAGGCGCGGCGCGGGCACGCGATCACGCCGCGGCGCAGGCTGCGCTACGACCTCCTCTACATCGGCGCGATGGGACCGTGGCTGGACCTGAAGCTCGGGGTGGCGTGTGTGTGGCGGGCGCTTCGCGGCCCGGCCTCGGCGCGGGGTCCGCGCCGTGGCGAGCGGCGGCGGCGGGTGAGGCGATGGCGGCGGCCGCCGGCGCGCGACAACGACGGGGACCGCGCGGAGCTGGCGTCCGGGCCGGCTCATGCGCTCGAACCGCAGCTGCGCGAGCCCCCGATGCGCAAAGGCGGGCCGGGCGAAGGACGGGCGCGGTGATCTCGCACCGCTACCGGTGCATCTACGTGAAGGTGCCCAAGTGCGCGAGCACGAGCGTGCTCGAGTGGTTCGCGACGCACGCCGCGGGCCGTCACAGCATGGCGCCCTGGTGGCACGGGGGGCTGATGTCGGAGCGGATCCAGGGCGTCGCGAAGGTCATGAACCTCTATCCCGGCTACTTCACGTTCACCTTCGTGCGCAACCCCTACGAGCGGTTCGTCTCGATCTACCTGTACCTGGAGCGCCAGGCCCGGGTGCGCGCCGCCGGGACGCCCGGACACCCCCCGGGCCACGGCACCCTTCGCGAGTTCGCGGAGCTGTGCGCGGAGGTGCAGCGCGACTTCGGGCCGCTGTGGGGCCGCGAGGCGCGCGACTTCTTCCGCACTCACGCGGGGCGCGAGTACGGGCCGCGGCGGATCGAGCTCAGGTATCTCGGTTTCGTGACCGGGCATCGCAGCCCGCGGGCGTCGCGAGCCAGCGGCAGAATTCCGGGAAGCTCATGCCGAGGCGCAGCCCGTACCACGGCTCGATGAACCAGCGGCGGTTGTCGCGGTCGCGGCGCGCGAGCGTGTGCTTGTCCGCGTAGAACGACCAGACGCGGCGCACGGGATGACGCACGAAGGCGAAGCGGTGGAAGCGCCTCGCCTCGGGGTGCCGGGCGAAGACCTGCTCGAGCGTCCTGCCGCGGATCAGCAGCGCCGCCGGGTCGGCCGCGCGCAGCCCCGCGATGAGGCTGCGCGACGCGGCCTTGGGGGTGCAGATCCAGACGAAGCGGTAGCGCCGCGAGACGATCTTCTCGGCGCGCAGGTCGGGGCGGCGACCGGCGGTCGAGACCAGCGCGAGCGCGCCCTCGTCGTCGCCGGCCTCGATGGCGGCGGCGAGCAGGGCGGCGATCTCGCGGTGGGCGGGCGTCGTGGCCGCCGCCAGGCGGCGGGCGAAGGGCGCGAGCGCCCCGCGGCGCACTGCGCGGCGGGCCAGCGCGCTGCGCCCGCCGGCCGAGGCGAGGCGGCCGGCGCCGGCGAGAGCGAGCGCCTTGTCGAGGCACCATGCGGCGCCGTAGGCATCGATCCTCATCGTGCCGGTTCCCGGCGGGGAACCCGCGCCGCGTCGAACCACGCGAGCGTGCGATCGATCCCGTCCGCGAAGCTCACGCGGGGCGTCCACCCAAGATCCCGGCCCGCGCGCCGCACGTCGAGACAGGACCGGCGCTGCTCCCCCGGGCGCGCCGGCGCATGGACCGGCGCCCCGCAATACCCGGCCGCTCGGGCGACGGCCTCGAACACCTCCCTCACCGTCCTCGCCTTGCCCGTGCCGAGATTGAACACGCCGTCCGCGCCCGCGTCGAGGACGCGCAGGTGAGCCTCCACAATGTCGTCGATGTACACATAGTCGCGCGTCTGCCGGCCGTCGCCGTGGATCACCGGCCGCACGCCGTCGAGCATGGCGCGGGCGAAGGCGGCGACCACCCCGGACGCGCCCCCGGCCGCCTGTCCCGGCCCGTAGACGTTGCCGTAGCGAAGGACCGTCCAGCGCAACCCCGCCAGCCGCCCCATCGCCGCGACATGCGCCTCGGCCGCCGCCTTCGACGCGCCGTAGGGGGACAGGGGCTGCGGCGGATGGCTCTCCGGTGTCGGCAGCGGCGCCGCATCGCCGTAGAGCGCGCCGCCCGTGGACCCGAACACGAACCGGCCCACGCCGTGCGCGACCGATTGCTCCAGCACGTTGACCGTGCCGCACACGTTGACCGCCGCGTGGCGGACCGGTTCGCGCACCGATTCGGCGATGCTGCTCCGCGCCGCCAGGTGCACCACGGCCTCCGGCGCCGCCGCCCGGAACGCAGCGCCCAGATCCGCCGCCGCGACGTCCGCCTCGTGCAGCGTCGCCCCGGCGCTCACCCGCTCGGGTCTCCCGCTCGAGCCGTCGTCGACCACCGTGACCCGGTGCCCCGCCGCGACCAGCCGCTCGACCAGCGCCGAGCCGATGAACCCGGCGCCCCCGGTGACGAGGATGTTCATGCGCGCGCGTGCGGACCGCGCGGCGCCGGGCGCGCTCATGTCAGGAACGCCCCCGCCGCGACCGCGCGAGCGGCGCGAGGACGCCGCGCACGTCGACGTCGATGCAGCGCTCGCGGTGCGCGATCACGGCCATTTCACCCAGGCGCTGCAGTCCGGCGGGCGGCGGCAGGCCTTGATGCGGTAGCGCACCGGTCCGCCGGGCGCGATGAAGGAGCTCCGGCCCGGTTCGTAGGAATAGAGCAAGACAGACCAGACGCCCGGCCCGGCGGACCGCGCGATCTGGTGGTAGCCGGCGCCGGGCGAGGGGCGCCAGCGAAGCTCGACGCGCCCGTCGGCGAGCCGCCGCGCGGCCAGGGAAGCGGGCGGCTCGAGCGGGCCGGCGAACACGGCCCGCCCGGGCGCGAGCGCGCGGGCCCGCGCGAGGTGGCGGCGGGCGCGGTCCTCGTAGCCGGACCCGGTCGCCGCGGCGGCGCGCCACAGCCGCGCGAGGCCGTGCTCGATGCGCCAGTTCCGGGGCTCGGCGCGCCCCGCCGCCTGCCCCTCGCGCGCCGCCCATTCCAGCAGCGCGGCGGCGTGCGCGGGATCGCGCGCGTGCAAGTCGGGCCACACGCGGGCGAGCTCCTCGACGAGGTACCGGCGGTACGGGACGGTATTGCACCGGACACCGGCGCCATCGCGCTCACTCCAAGGTCGACGAATCGTCATCGGGAGCCGGACGGTGCCAAACCGGGGCGCCCGACTCAACGGTGAAGTTGCAATTTGGCCAGTGTTGGCAATCACTTAGAAAAACACTGAGTCAGTGTTACTCAGCCACACGCTCTCCCGTTGATGCGCCCGCGCGGCACCCGCCACCCCGGACAACGGACCGAACGTTGCGTCCGGACCGCGGCGGGAGGGGGGGTGCAATGCGCTCCGAAGGCGGGCCGCGCCAGGCCGCCCTGAATTCCGGGCCGGGCCCGGCCCGTCTCGCCGCCCGTCCCGCCCGGGAGGCCCCGCAGCCCGGGAGGCCCCGCAGACGGTGCGCGCCGCAGCGGGTGCGCGCGAGGGCGCGGGCTACGGCTCCGAGCGCGCCGCGCCGCCGGCCGGCGGCAGCAGCCCCCGGGCGCGGGCATGGTGCACCGCTTCGAGCCTGCTCCGCGCGCCGAGCTTCGCGAAGATGCCGCGGATGCGCGAGCGCACCCCCTCGTAGCTCAGCTTCAGGGCCTCGGCGATGTCCCGGTCCGTATGCCCTTCCAGAAGCGCGAGCACGTCCATCTCGCGCCCGTTCAGCGATCCGTTCAAGGGCTCTTCCACCGCGCCGGCGTCTTCGCCCATGGCCTCGCGCAGCCCGGCCGCGGCGCCGGCGATGGCGGCGTCGGTCTCGGGGTCGCCGGCGATCTCGTCGAGCAGCGCGAGCGCCACCGTACGCTCGCGCGCGAGCGGCCGCGCGTACTCCGCCTCGGCGTACAGCCGCAGATACGCCGCGAGATGCGCCTTCGCGCGCCCGGCGTCGCCGGCCCGGTGCTCCAGCACCATCGCGAGCGCGAGGCCGCGCATCCGGGTGCGCGCCAGATCGCGCTCCGCCGCCACCGCCTCGAGCGCGGCGGCGAGCTCGCGGGCCGCCTCGTATTCGTCGCGCGCGATGAGGAGCCTGAGCCGCGTGCAGGCGAGCATCTCCGCCTCGCGCCAGCTCTGCGTCTCGAGGTCGACGCACTCGCCCGCCCCCTCGGGCAGCCGGTCGAAGCGCCACGCGCGCTCCGCCTCCTCGACGTCGTTGCCGGCCAGCAGCACCCAGACGCGCAGCGCAGCCAGAAACCGCGCCAGCACCGGGCGCCCGGTGCGCCGCGCGTAGTCGCGCGCGTCCTCGACCAGCGCGAGCGCCGCCTGCGGGCCGCCGCGCGCGAGCTCGACCTCCGCCCCCACCCCGATGCTCGCCGCGTAGATGTCGAGCCAGGCCGTGCACTCCCCGAGCAGGCGCGGCGAGACCCGCGGCCCGCCCGCCGGCGGCGCGCCCGCCGTGCATTCGAGCGCGAGCTCCGCCGCCAGCGCCTCGCCGATCATCACCGCCCCCGCGTCGCGCAGATGGCTCGCCCGCGCGACCTCGAGCGCGCGCTCGTAGCACGCCCGGGCCTCGCCCGTGCGGCCCCGCGCCATCGCCACCGACCCCGCCTGGAAGTCGACATGCGCGAGATAGGGCGAGCCCCGCGCGAGCGCAGCCCGCGCGCGCCCCGCCCATTCGACGGCGTCGTCGAACGCCGTCTGCTGGTTGTGGGCGATGCACATCCCGAGGCTGAACACGCCGCGCAGCAGCGGGTCGGTGTCCGCCGCGTCCGCCACGGCGGCCGCGCCGGCAATCGCCGCCATGATCCCGTCCCCGTAGGGGGCGCAGCCGCACATGTGCAGCAGGCCCTGGACGAAGATGTGGTCGAGCTGCAACGCCCCGTCGTCGCCGCCCTCGCGGTCGCGCGTGAAGCCGGCGGTCTCGGCCGCCGCGGCGTCGTAGAGGCGCTCCGCGCCCGCCATGTCGCCCGCCGAGGTGAGCGCCACGCAGCGCACCAGCGCCATGCGCGGGTACCTCGACAGCACCTCGGCGCTCAGCAGCGCGTCGACCGCGCGAAGCGCCTCCAGGCCCTGCTCGAGCCACAGCCTGAGCCCGCCCGTGCCCTCCGCGATCCGCCCGAGCAACTCCCCATCGCCCGCCTCCGCCGCATGGCGCAGCGCCTCGACGAACCGCGCGCGGCGCGCGAGCGCAGCGGCGATGCCGCGGTGGATCGCCCGATAGCGCTCCGGATCCTCCTCGAACCGCCGCTTCTCGCAGTAGTCCCGGACCAGCGGGTGCAAACGCATCGCCGGTCCGCTCCCCGCGCTCGACAAGAGTCCCGCGAGCGCCGAAACCGACGCGATCCGCCGTCCCGTGTTGCCCGCGCCCGTCACCTCGTCCACGAGCGCCGGCTCGACCGGGTCGAACAGAGCCATGTCGAGCACGAACTCGCGGTCCTCGGCCGGGATGCCGCGCCACAGCCGCGTCTCGATCCAGTCCGCGACCGTGCGGTCCGCGCCCCCGGCGCCCGGCTCCCCGCGCCGCCGGGCGTTGCGGTGGATGCGAAGCGCAAGCGGCCAGCCCGCGGAATCCTCGACCACCGACGCCAGCTCCCGGCGTGACAGCTTCTCGTCGAAGAACCGCGAGATCTCCGGATGCGAGAACCGCAGCTCGCCGGCCGTCACCGTCGCCTCCCTCCCTTCGAGCGCGAACCCGGCAATCTCCAGCCCCGCCGGCTGTTCCCGGAACGCCATCCCGACATGGAGGTTGTCCGGTCCGCGGTCCAGCAACACGTTGATCGCGGCGGCGGCCTCCCGGCTGCGCAGCCGATCCACCTCGTCGAGCGCCAGCACGCACGGCGCGCCGTGGTGCGCGATCGCACGCAGCAACAGCTCGATCCGGTACGCCGCCTGACTGTCCGCTTGCGGGTCCGGCGCCGCCGTCCCGGCGCCCCGCTCGCCGGCTGGACCGAAGGTCGCGAGTCCGGCCTCCTCGAAGGCGTGCGCGAGATGAGTCGCCAGCGATCCCGGCCCGTCCTCCTCGTCCAGCGAGAGCCACGCGACCGCGATGCCCCGCCCGTGCAGCGCCCGGCAGCATCGGGCGAGCAGGGCGGTCTTGCCGAACCCTCCCGGGGCGTGCAGCACCGTCAGGTGGCGCTCCAGCAGCGCGCAGCGTCCCTCCAGCTCCGGGCGCTCGACGTAGCCCTCGATCGCGTCCGGCAGACCCACCTTGTGCCGAAACAGCCAGGGAACCTCCTTCGCAGCCGGTTGCACCGTCCCCTCCGGATCGGGCCGCACGTCCTCTTCGCGCGCTGTCCGGCGATTGTCGCCGCCGCCCGTCATCGAATCGCCGCGCCGATGCCCGCCACGATCGCGTGCGCCCGAACGGAGCCTCCTCGCCGCACCCTGCGCGCGCGCCGCGCCCGACCCGACGTCGCCGCGCCGACGCACGGGCCGACGCACGGGCCGACGCACGGGAATGAGCGGGGCCGCGTCACGCCACGATTCCCCGCCCGGCGCACACGCAGAGCGCGACACCAGCCAATGGCTCGCGACATTCCCGTTTCGCTATGACGCCCGGTCGGAATTGCAATCGGGACTCCTTCGGATTCCGGCAGGTCAACGGCTCCACACTACCATCGGCATCGAGCCGGCGCGCCGACCCGACCCTCCCCGCCGCGTTCGAGCGGCGCCCCGTCCGATGCCCGCGCACCATACAATAGACACCTCGCACACGCGGATTTCAACGCCCGGCGCATCGAGCCGCTCCCTCCGCCGGCCCCGTGCCGGCGCCACCGCTTCGCACAACCGCCTGCGCTCCCGGCGCTCCCGGCGCTCCCGGCGTGGTCGGCCGCGTGTCGCTTCGGCGCACCCGAAGCCGAGCGTCAGCCTGCCGCTCATCGAATCAATCCGAGGCTCTCCAGCTTCACGAAGATGCGCTGCACGGCGAGGTCGGGCCGGATGTCGGTCGTGTCGATCTCCATGTCGGGGCTCTCGGGTGCCTCGTAAGCGCCGTCGATTCCGGTGAACCCCTCGATGAGGGCGGCGGACTTCTCGCGAGCTTGTGCGGCGGTCAGCTCCTCGGCGGTGCCGAGGACGGTCTCGGCCACGCCGCGGGTGGGTGCGCCGCGCACGAAGAAGGTCCTGGTGCCTTTGGGCGAGACCCGGAGGGCGAAGCCGGGCAGGTCGTTGTCGAGGACGGTGAGGGTGCGTTTGCCGTTCAGATGTTCTCTGAAGGTACGGCGCAGGGTCTGTTCGTTGATGGTGGCGTGGATGCGCATGGGCATTCTCCCGATGTGTTCCCTTGGGTGCCGCCCGTTGCGAGGGAACAGGGGCGGCGGTCTGGGGGAGAGAACGCGGACCGGGCGGTGGGTCGCGGTGGCGGCTCGAAGGCCGCCTGAGAGTCTGTTAAAGAACGGAAATCGTCCGACAGAGACGGGCCGGTCGGGACTCGCTCAGTGCATCACCGATGCGTCGGGTGTGCTCTGCCGGTCGGACTCCGGCGGGTTCTCGGCGCCGCCGAGCAGCCCGAAGACGCCCGGCTCGATCAACCCCGGCTGCACGAACGAGCGTTGCGAGCGCAACGGTGCACGCTCCGCCCATGCAGTCGGCTTTGTGAGGTCCGGACCGAATCGTTGCGCGTAGCGCTCGGGCCGCGCTCGCCGCGCCCCCCCGCCGATGGCGCGGAGGTCGTGGCCCTTGCGACCCGCGCGGACCGCTGCGAAGGCCGCGCCCGGCGCGATGCGCCACGCGCGTTGCTCGGCCGACGAGGGCTCGGGTGCGGCGCGCCGCGCATGCCGCCTGTCACTACCCGGCCGGCGGTCCGGGGCGCTCGTCGCGAAAGGGGTAGTGACAGGCGGCAAAAGCGGCCTCCGGGCCAGTGGCGGCAAGGGGATTGCTAAGAAGATCGCTCGTGAGGCTTTCGTGACGGGGTGGTATGGTGCCGCCATCCACAAGCTGCCTGGGGCAGCGTGGTCGGCTGACGCCGACGTGGGCGCCGCAAGGCGCAATCCAGTGCCGCTATCGCGATCATCGCGATGTCTTGCGGGCAGACGCCCCGCCGAAGGCACGCTGGGCCAATCCGAACCGGATGGGGGCTCAGCTCAGTCAAACGGCGAGGCGGCTGCCGCGCGGGACCTCTCGGGGCCCCGAGCGGCGACCGGGCGAAACCCCCGGTATTGATGATGCCTCCGAGCCGTGGCGCGTGGCGTTGCAAGCGGGGCCGGGGACGCTCACTCCCTGGCCGTGCGGACGAATCGCGGCGCTTGCAAGCGCGGCGCGCCGAAACCGGGCTCGCGGCCACTGTCGGATACCGGCACGCCGCAGCCGCCGCATTGGACGGCAAGCGTAAAGGCGTCAAGGGCACTCTCGCAGCATTGGCTGCGGCTCCGCCCGTCTCGCACAGCGAGGCGACGGTTCGCCCATTTCAACTCAGCTACCCCACGCCCGCCCCGGGGCCACGTGATGCGGACTCGGGGCGCGGTAGACCGTGCCTTGCGCGCGCGACGCGTCTCGATGCCCTGTCGGATCGCGTCGCGCGCGGACGGCGCGAACGCGACGGCGGCGCGGCACCGCGTTCAGCGGGACGCTAAGAATTTCTGCGTTGACCCGGCGCGGCGCCGGCCCATAGCTTGCGCGCGACGATGCGCCCGCTTCCGGAGCGGGCGGGACCGCAGCGCATGCGCCAGTTGAACTTCGACCTCAAGACCCTCCAGGCGAGGCACCGCGAAGGCGCGTTCCTCACGCGCCGGGACCGCGCCTACGCGCTGAACCAGGCGGCGGACCTGCTGCATGCGCTCGGGTTCCGGCGGCTGCGGGCGACGGGGCTGAAGCGCAAGCACGTCGACGCGCTCGTCGCCGAGTGGCAGCGCCGGGGGCTCGCTACCGGGACGGTGAAGAACCGCATGTCGGCGCTTCGCTGGTGGGCGGAGCGGGTCGGGCGCCCGGGGGTCGTCGGCACCAACGCGGCGCACGGGATCGGGGAGCGGCGCTACGTGACGAACGAGGATCGGAGCCGGCGGCTCGATGCGCAGCAGCTCGCGCGGGTGACCGATGCGCACGTGCGGATGGCGCTCCAGCTTCAGGCCGCGTTCGGCCTTCGGCGCGAAGAGGCGATCAAGTTCACGCCCGCCTACGCGGACCGCGGCGATCGGGTGCGGATCAAGGCGTCGTGGGCGAAGGGCGGGCGGGCGCGGGAGATCCCGATCTGGAACGAGCACCAGCGCGCGGTGCTCGACGCCGCCCGGCGCCTCGCGGGCGCTGGCGCGCTCATCCCGGGCGGGCGCGGCTACGCCGCCCAGCGCAAGCTCTACGAGAGGCAGGTGGAGGCGGCGGGGCTTTCGCGCATGCACGGGCTGCGCCATGCCTATGCGCAGGCCCGCTACGTAGCCCTGACGGGCTGGAAGGCGCCGGCCGCGGGCGGCCCCCGGCGGCGGTCGCTCGGGCCTGCGAAGCGGCGCATGGACAAGGCGGCGCGCATGACGATCGCGCGGGAACTCGGTCACGGCAGGCTCGAAGTCGTCTCGGTCTATTGTGGCTCGTGATCGTTGATGTGGAGCTACACATAAGCAATGCATCGGTAGCCGATGGTTGCTGGCGGGCGGTGGTGGGCGGCGCTCATCGTGCGCGAGTCGCGTCAGTCGCGTTCAACGAGCTCGGGCAGCCGCTCGCCCCGCGAACGGGCGGGTGCGCGGTGTTCGCGGCAGCGGCGTCGCCGCTTGCGGGCACCGTCGATCCGCTCGGCGCGAACGTCTCGGCGAGCGGCGCCTACGCCTGGAACCTGTGGCGCCCGTACCGGTGCTGCGCCCGGCGCGGGCAGTGGCTGCTGTGGCACTGGGGAAGCTGAAGGAGGAGAACTGTGAAGGCAACGACGAAGGCAGTCTGGATTCTGGCGTGTGCCCTGGCGGTGCTGCCGGCCGCGGCCGACGACGAGCTCATCTATCGCCTCGGCGGGGGCGAGCCTCTGAGCCTCGGGCCCTCGGCGCGCGCCTCGACGCTCCGCCTCGGGGTGGGCGCGGAGTGGAACGCCAACCTCGCGTGCGGCAGCTTCGACGTCGCGACCTCGATCCGCAACCAGCTCAACGGGATCTCGGGCGCGTTCCAGGAGGTCATGGGCAACGTCATCCAGACCGCGCAAGGGGTGGTGGCGTCGCTCCCCGCGCTCGCCATCCAGCGCCTGAACCCCGGGCTCTACGACCTCCTGCAGAACGGCGTGCTGGAGGCCGGGCAGGAGTTCCGGGTGGCGAAGCTCCAGTGCGACGAGATCGTCGACGACATGGGCGACCGGCTCGCCCACGAGGGCTTCTCGGCAGTGGCGAAGGCCGACTACTGGCGGCGCCAGATCGAGCTCGGCGGGCGCGACGTGGTCCAGGTCGCCGAGGAGGCCGACCGGTCGGGCGCGGACCGCGGCGTCGCCTGGGTGGGGGGTGCGCCCGCGGGCGGCGACGGCCAGGCGCCCATCGAGGCGGTGGGCGACGTGGCCGCGGCGGGCTACAACCTGCTGCTCGGACGCGCCGCCACCGACACCTCCGCGGTGGGGCCTGCCGCGTGCGGGGACTCCGACATCTGCAAGGTGTGGGACGACCCGCGGGAGATGGCCGAGTGGATGCACCGCGCGGTCGGCGAGATCGAGGTCCGCACCTGCGAGGGGTGCCGCAAGGTGGCGAGCCAGGCCGGGCTGGGCCTGGCGTCGCTCTACCGCCGCGAGCGGAGCGAGATCGCGAACCTGCTCCGCCCGCTGGTGCAGACCGACGCGGTGCCAAGCGAGGCGGTGCTCGCGGGACTCTCCGGCGGCGGTGGGTTCCAGGTGACGCGCCGCCTCCTCGAGGCGATCCGCGAGGAGCCGCGCCCGACCGACGTCGCCGACCGGCTCGCGGGCGAGCTCGCCGTGGGGCGGGTGCTCGAGCAGGCCGCGATGGCGCGCCGGGCGATGCTCGCCGGCATGCGCGAGCCGCACGTCGCGGGCAACGAGGCGGGGCTCGAGGAGGCCCGGCGCGCGCTCGACGAGCTCGACCGCGAGATCCGGCAGATGGAGCTCGAGCTTCGCGTCAAGGCGATCGTCGCCTCGAACAGCTCGGTCGCGGTGCTGCGCCGCGCCTCGCTCCGGCGCCGCGTCCCGGTGTTCGAGGCGTCGCCCGGGGGGAGCCTGCGCGAGGGCGCGCCCGAGTGACCGCCCCGCGCTGGCTCGTCCCCGGCGCCGCGGCGGCGGCCGTCGCCGCCGCCCTCATCGTGCTGCCGGGCGAGTGGATCGCGACCGCCGAGGCACGGGTCGGCACATGGAGCGCGTGGCTCGGGGGCGCGCGCATCGCCGCCATCGCCGGGGCTTTCGTGTGGTGGGACGCCCTCGTCGCCCGGGTGCCGGGGCTCACCGACGAGGGAGCGGCGTATCTCAAGGCCCGGCGCGTGTTCTGGTGCGGGACGCTCGCCGCGGTCGAGCTCGTGGTGGTGCGCAACGCCCCGGGGGCGCTGTGGGCCTGGTGGTGATCCGGTTCCCGGCGGCGGGCCGCGCGGGCGGGCCCCTTCCTCCCGCCCCGAGCGCGGCCCGCCGCGCAGGGACCCGCTCCGGAGGATAGCGGATGGGCGTGTCCAGCTACTTCGAGTTCGTCACCGTGCTCTTCGGCTGGGTGGTCTACGACCGGCTGTGGGCGGTGCTCAACGACACCGGCATCGTCTACCTGCCGTTCTTCGCGATCGTCGCGAGGAACATCCTCGAGTCGCGCCGGGGCGGCGACGACGAGGGCTCCGCCGCCATCCAATCGCTCAAGAAGAGCGAGGTCGACGTGGTGGTGGCGCTCGTGGTGCTGTTCCTCGCCGCGGTGCCGATCACCGACGTGCGCCTGGGCGAGATGCGCTACGTGCGCCCGCAGCTCGACTGCGCGGTGGCCGGGCGGATCGGCCGGGGGCTCGAGCCCGCGGAGGTCGACGGCACCGCGACCGGCACCGCCTGGGACGCCCCGCTCGCGACGCTCTCGGGCGAGGTCGGGCGCGCGCCCGTGTGGTGGGCGTTCGTGCACGTGGTCTCCAAGGCGGTGGTGGCCGCGGGCACCGCCGCGGTGCCGTGCACCGGCGACGTGGTGCGGCTCTCGATGTCGCTCGGGAGCGACACGGTGGAGGACCCGCTGCTGCTGCGCGAGCTCTCCGACTTCGCCACCGACTGCCACCGCCCGGCGATCGCGCGCATGCACAGTGCGAGCGCCGGGGTCGCGATGGCGCTCGCCCGGCGCCTCATGGCCTACCCCGGCTCGGCGTACTTCCTCGACAGCGCAGGCTTCTACGACGTGCTGTACTCGCGCCGCGACCGGCCCGCGTTCGCGCGCGATCCTGCGCGCGACGCCGGGCTCGAGGGCGCGCACCCGACCTGCCGGGAGTGGTGGCGCGACGCAGCCAACGGGCTCCGCGCGCGCCTCCTTGCCGAGATCGAGCCCGCGACCCGCGACGAGCTCATCTACCACCCGGGGGCGCTGCTGCGCGCGCAGCACCCGGGCGAGTCGACCGCGGAGCTCGAGGATCGGCTGCTGCGCCGCTTCCTCGCGCACCGCTCGGGCCAGCGCATCGGCGTCTCCTCGGTGAGCTACGAGCCCGGGGTCGCGGAGAGCTACCGCATGGGCGCGGGCTCGTACCAGAGCGTGGCCGGGGGCCTGGTGCACGCCACCGCCGACGTCGTCGACGACGTGCTCTCGATGGGCGCCGCCGCGGTGGGGATGGTGGTGCAGGGGCCGGGGAACCTCGCCGCCGGGGTCGCGGTGCGCGAGGGCATGCCCATCTTCCTCGCCCTGCTGCTCATGGTGTTCGTCGCGGTGCTGCCGTTCCTGATGGTGTTCTCGCGCTACGACGTGTCGGTGCTGGTGACGCTCACCCTCGTCTTCTTCGGCCTTCAGTTCTTCTACGTGCTGTGGGGCATGGCGTTCTGGGCCGACAACCACCTCTACGAGGCGCTCACCGGGGCGGCGTCGGCGCCCGCGGCGAACCCCGTGCAGGGGCTCGTGAGCGTGTGGGTGCAGCGCCTGCTCTACATCGTGTTCCCGCTCGCGTGGCTCGCGGCGCTGGGCTGGGTGGGGGTGAAGGCGCACACCGCGATGGGGGCGGTCTCGAAGCTCGCCGACAGCACCGCGCGGGCCGCGCAGGCGGGCGGGGACGCGGCGGTGGGCGCAGGAAAAGCCGCCGCGACCCGGGGCCGCAGGCGGTGAGCGGCGACGGCCGTCCGGCGCGCGAGCTCGCACGCCAGCTCCACGCCCTGCCGGCCGCGCAGTACACGTTCGCGGCGTTCGGCCCGCGTAACGTTCGGCGCGTGTGGCGGGCGCGCCACGCGATGCGCTCCATCGCCTGGCTCGCCGAGCGCAACGCCCTCGGCGGGCGGGTATGCCTTCGCCCCGCCACCACCGCGTGCGTGCTGGTCGAGGACGCGACGGCGGACGCGCTCGAAGCGCTCGCGCGCGACGGGCTCGCGCCGGCGGTGGTGGTGGACAACGGGGCGGGGGCGCTGCAGGCGTGGTTCCGGCTCGGGTGCGCGCCCGAGCCGAAGGTCGCGACGCGCGTTGCGAAGGTGCTCGCCGCGCGCTCGGGCGCGGAGCCCGCCACCGCCGCGTTCGACCGCTTGGGCCTCGCGGCCGGGTTCGTGCTCCCCGCCGCGGCGGGCAGGGACGGCGCTTCGGCGCGGGTGCGCGTGGTCGAGGCGAGGGGCCGCGTGGCGGTGCGGGGCGATGAGCTGGTGGCCGAGGCCGAGGAGACGATTCGCCGGCGCGCCGCGTCGCGCGTGCCCGGCCCGGACGAGGATGCGCCCCCCCGCCCCCGGGACCACCCGCGGGCGTTCCTCGGGCGCGAGCTCGCGCGCCTCGCCCGGCGCTACGGGGCGGGCACCGATCGCGCCCGGGCGATCGCCGCCGCCGCGCGGCGCATGGCGGTCGCGGGCTACGAACAGGCCGAAGTGGTCGAGACCCTCGCCGCCTCGCGGAGCGTGCGTCGATTGAAGGCGGGCCACGAGGCGCAGTACGCCGAGCGCGTCGCCGCCTACGCGTTCGGCGCGGCGCGGCGAAGGCCGCGCTGACGGTCGCCCCGGTCGTGGCGCGCCGGAGCCCCTCGTTCGGCGCGATCGCCGCCGCCGACCTCGCGAGCGACGAGCGCCTCGCCGAGCTCTTCGTCGAGGCGGTCGCGCGCGGGTTCTGGGGCAACGGCAACCGGGCGGTGCTCGAGTTCTGGTGCCTCGCCGAGAAGGCGCTCGGCGACGACACCCTCGGCACCCCCGGGCGGCTGTTCCATGCGCTCATCAAGGCCGGCGACCTCTCGCGCGTCACCGACGCCCAGGAGGCACGGGCGCTCGCGCGCATGCCGGGCGGCGCCCGCGAGGCGCTCGCGCTCCGCGCGCCGGCGGGCGGCGCGGATGCGCACCCCCCGGCGCCGGCGCCCGAGGTCGACGCCGAGGCGCTGTTCGGCCCGTCGCCGATAGGGTTCCACCACAGCGTCATGATGATGTGCTTCCTCCCGCAGAAGCGCCTCCCGCCCGGCGAGCGCGCCTACGCGACCCGCCACGGGCGCGCCGCGCTCAGCGTCGAGGCGGGCTCGCTCGCGAACCCCGAGAACGTCGGCGAGATCCGCCGCTGCGCGGTGCCGTTCGGCTCGCGCGCGCGCATGGTCGTGCCCTACGTCAACGCCTGCGCGGTGCGCAACCGCGGCCCGGAGGTGGACCTCGGGCGGAGCCTGCGCGTCTTCCTCGCACGGCTCGGCCTCTCGTTCGACGGGCGCCGCGGCAAGGCGGTGGCCGAGCAGGTCGAGGCGGTCGCCGCGGCCAGCATCGTGCTCGGCCAGTGGGCCGGCGACCGCGCCGTGACCAGCGCCGGGCGGATCGCGAACCAGGTGACCTTCTGGATGGCGCGCGATGCGGCCGAGCGGCTCGTGTGGGAGCCCTCGATGCGCCTCTCCGACGACTACTACGCCGCGCTCGCCGAGCGCCCCGTGCCCGTCGACATGGGCCATCTCGCGAAGCTCGCACGCTCGCCGCGCCGGATGGACCTCTACGCCTGGCTCGCGTACCGCACCGCCCGCATCCCGGCGGGGCGCGAGGTGCACGTGCCCACCGAGTCGCTGCGCGCGGTGTTCGCCCCGGACATCGCGGCGCCGCGGCTGTTCCGCCAGCGCCTCGCGGCGGACCTTGGCGCGGTCGCGGCGGTGTACCGGGACTTCCGGGTGCGCCTCGAAGGCGACCGGCTCGTGCTCGAGCGCTCGCGCCCGCCCGTCGACCGGCATGGAATCGCCGAGCTGCTGCCCGCGCCGCGCCGGCGCGCGAGTGCGAAATGAACCGCCCCCCTGTGGATAACTCTCCCGGGAGTGAGTGCGAACTGATACGCCCCCTGTGGATAACTGCCCGAAATTGAGTGCGAACTGATACGCGAGTGAGTGCGAAGTGATACGCGGACCGACCCTCGAGGGGTGGCAAGGGATTGAAGGACAAGGGTTTTCAGGCCCGCTCGGAGCGCCCTCTTATAGATCTTCTCTTATAGGAATAAGACCTTATAGGGCGCGCCCCGTCCCGGCCCGCCCCCGGGCGCCCGCGCGGGCGACCGCGTGACGCCTGAGCGCCGGCATAAGGTGCTTGACAGCACCGGCTCAGGCGCGGCGGGCGAACGCGGCGGCGCGCCGCCGCCGCCGGGGCTCGACCCGGCGCGGGCGATGGCGCTCGACGGGCTCGCACAAGCGTTCGAGGCCGCGGACGCAGGGACCGACTGGTTCGCCATGACCGCGGCCTTTCGCCGCGTCGAGGACGCGGTGCGGGCGGTGTGGTACGCATCGAGGGTGCGCGACGATGCCCGGCGCTGAACGCCCGCTCGGCCCGCGCGCGGCGACCGCGCTGCTGCTCGTCGAGGGGTACTGCGCGCTCGCCGTCGAGATGATCGCGCTGCGCGCGCTGGTGCCGGTGGCCGGGCAGTCGGTCGCGGTGACGAGCCTCGTGGTGACCGCGTTCCTCGCCGCCCTCGCGCTCGGCTACCGGGCGGGCGGCGCCTTCGCCGGCGATGCGCGGGAGAAGGTGGCGCGGAGCCTCGCCGCGGCGGCCGCGTGGTCCGCGTTCTGGCTGTCGCGCTTCGGGGTGGCGCTCGCGTTCGAGGCGACGGGCGCACTGGCGCCGCTCGCGCAGGTCGCGGTATACGCGGTGGTCGGCGTCGGCCCGGTGGCCTACCTGCTCGCGGAAGCCGTGGTGCTGCTGGTCGGGAGCGGGAGGCCGGAGACCGCACCCGGTAAGGCAGGCGCCGCGTTCGCTGCGAGCACGCTCGGCAACGTCGCGGGCGGGCTCGCGACGGCACTCGTGGTGATGCAGCACCTCGGGGTCGCAGGGGCGGTGGCGCTGGTTGCGGGGCTCCTGGTGGCGGCCGCACTCGCGGCGTGGGAGCAGTCCGGCTGGCGGCTGTGGGCCGCGGGCGTCGTGGTCGCGGTGTCAAGCGGCGCGAACCTCGCGGTGGAACGCCACGCATACCTCCTGACCACGGCGCACGCGGACTACGCGATCGAGGCGGACGCGGCCGGCGTCCGAACGCTTCGCGTCAACGGCCAGAACGCGAGCCGCGAGGACGGCGCCGGCACCGGCCATCCGTACGTCGAGTGGATCGAGGACCGGGTGTACGGGAACCTGCCGGAAGGAAGCCCGGCGCGGGTGCTCGTGATCGGCGCGGGGGGATTCACATTCGGGCGCGGGAGGCCCGACGACGCGGCCGAGATCGTGTTCGTCGACGTGGATGCGCGCCTCGCCGGGGTGGCGGACGCGTTCCTCGCGCCCGCCCCCCGGCGCGGGCGCTACGCGGCGATGGACGGACGGGCGTACCTGCTGCGCCACGGGGAGGCGTTCGATGCGATCGTGCTCGATGCGTTCGCCGAGCGCACGGCGACGCCCGCGCACCTCCTCACGCGGGAGTTCTTCGCCCTGGCGCGCTCGCGGCTTGCGGAGGACGGGACGCTGTACGTGAACCTGATCGTCGCGCCGGAACCCGACCGGCTGTCCACGCGCGCAGACCGCACGCTGCGCTCGGTGTTCGCGGGGTGCTGGACGCAAGAGACAGGGGAGGCATCTCGGTGGCGCAATCGGGTGTACGCGTGCGCCCGGCATGCGCTCGACGGCGACGCGACGGTGTACTCGGACGCGAACGGGCGCGCGGACACCGACGCCGCGCGGGCGAATCGTTGACCGGGGCCGAGGCGGACGGCGCCGCCGCTATACGGATTCAACCCGAATGGGCACTTCCCTGACCTCGCCGGCTCGTACTGCCGCTATCGCTTGGCGAATGTCCCCTGCACGCAGGCGAACCGCGGGCCAGGCCGTGCTCAGCAAAACGACGATACCGATTCGCCTCCCTGTCAGATTTTGCTGGTGACGCAGATTCTGATCGGTCGTCACCAGAATCTCGTATCCCTCTCGTTCCGCAAGGTCGAGCAGCTCGCCATTGTCCTTGTCCGACCAGCCCTTCGCCGCCAGCGTATCCACGCTGTGCTCCGGAAGGTGGTCGCGCAGCGGTGCGGGCGTGCCCTGGTCGAACAGCACCTTCAACCTGCCGCCGCCCCGCTCAGCGTCTTCGCCTCGTGTTCGAGCACGGCGCGGATCTGCCACTCGTCAACGCCGGGGAACCACTCGACGAACTCGTCGACCGTGGCCCCGCTGGCGAGGTTCTCGTAGAGCGCGGACAGTGG
Organism: Gammaproteobacteria bacterium; assembly: GCA_965223775.1. Classification (GTDB taxonomy): domain Bacteria; phylum Pseudomonadota; class Gammaproteobacteria; order HK1; family HK1; genus JAJDXW01. The sequence continues at coordinate 3,772,342 of OZ245021.1, forward strand.
AATCCGCGTGCCGGCGAAGACCCACGCCCCGCTGACTTTCCCCGGCTTGCGCTCCACGGCCGGGCATGTGCTCCAGTCCGTCATCGTGGTTGCCTCGCTCTGGATTGCAGTTGGTCGAGATAGGTGAACTCTTCAAGGTACTGCACGACTCCGGTGATGGTCCATCGCCACCATCGTCGTCGCCCGTTCCAGCACGGCGACGGCCTGGCGCCTCGACACGGTCGGGTAGTCCATCAGGAAATCGTCGAGTCGGTCGCCCGCTTCGAGGTGCTCCATCAGGATCCGCACCGGAACCCTGGTGCCTGCAAACACCGGAGTGCTTCCAAGGATCTCCGGGTTGCGGTCAATCAGCGTGTCGGTCATCGTGCATCCCCATGCCGGAGGCGTTGCTTCGCCTTCGTCGAGGCGCAGCGGTAAGCATACCTCGGGACCGAACGCGGCCGTTGGACCGCCGCCGGGATGCGTCACCGGGGAGGTCCGATCCGGCCGGGAAGGGCGGGTGCGGGAGACGCGCCGGAGCGCGGGGACGGAGTGGTGCCCGGGACGGGCGGGAGACGGAGCGGGTCGTTCGGGAGGGCGAAGCGCGAAAGATCGGCGGCCATCAAAGAGGAAGGGGGCATTGCTGCCCCCTCCCGGCGTCACGGCATCGACGCGCTGGGCTCAACTGGCCTTGCTCTCCTCGCGCGGACGCGGGGGGAGGGCGACGAGCTGACCGCTGACCGAGATACCTTCGGTGATCTCGATGTTGAAGCCGCATCCCTTCTTGTGGGGGAACGCGGCTCCGATGCGGGTGTAGGCCGTCTTGTCCTCGCCGTTGCTCTGGTAGTCCTCGGTGACGAAGACGCCCAGGTACTTCGGCGCGGCCGGAGCCTGGTCGGACTTCTGGGTCCGTCGTGCTGGCATTGGTCTTCTCCTCTGAACGAATGAAAAAAAGACCCGTCGTTGCCAACCGTCCCTTCGGGGCGGTGAGCCCCTCGGGGTCGGTTTGACGCGCTTACACGCCGCGGTTTCTCTCCACGGCAACGTCGGCGGAACCGACAGGCAAGCGCGAGCAATGGAACGGCGTTCGGGGCGCGGAGTCAAGCGCCGCGTGCGTATCGGCGCGCTAAGGGGCAAGCGGCCGGGAGAGGCGCTCGGAAGAGGATGCGGGAGGCGGCGCAGCGAGCACGCCGCCCCGGCCGGTGCGGTGGCGGATGTCGTCGCGCACGCGCATGAGGGTGCGGCCGAACTGGTTGCGACGCCGACCGCGGCCCGGGCGCTGATGTGGGATTTGAAACCACGGCTGCGGTACCGCATGCAACTGACGACGGACGGTCACTCGCCGTACCTCGAGGCGGTAGAGGAAGCCTTGGGCGCGGGAATCGACTACGCTTGGATCGTCAAGAACTACAGCGAGAAGGGGAAGGACGAGCAACCCGACGGTACAGACTTTTTCAGCAAGTACCGGGTGGAGGGCAACCCTGACGAGGCTTTCGTCAGCACGTCATACGTGGAGCGGCAGAACCTGACCATGGGCGCATGCCCATGCGGCGGTTTATTCTCCGGACCAACGGCTTCTCGAAGACGCGGCGGAATCACAAGCGCATGATGGCTCTGTACTTCTTGCACTACAACTTCTACCGGGTACACGACACCTTGCGCGCGACGCCAGCCATGGAAGCAGGGGTGGCGCCCAAGCTCTGGGATGAATCGGACATCGTGGGACTCATCGACAAGGCCACGCCAGCCCCCGAACCGCGCTGGCCGTACAACACGGCCAAGAAGCGCCAGCAGGAGATCGAGCGCGAGAACGACCTACGGGAGCTGATTCAGTGGCTGATCGACACGGCGGAACAGGAGGCGGCGTGATCGATCGGAGCCGCCCATTACCCGCGTGATCGGCGTTGGTTGGGAAAATGCGCTTTCCACGCCGTGGCTTCACCAACAAGCAAACCAAAGTCCCCGGTCGGTACGGGTTTCTCGCACGGGGTCGCACCAAATCGGACCGCGACTGCCTCCGCGGATGGGGTGAAATATACTGTCGTTAGACTCGTCTCCGGGTCATTCTGTGAAAAGACTGCGGCATCGTGTATGTGTTGGCCGGTTGTTCGCGCGTGCGTCAGAGCCGAGGCCATGAATGACTCCATAATCTCCATTGTTGGGTTGTACGCTTCTACGCCGTTGCCGAGCGTCTTGCTATGCCATCGAGTCATTGTCTTCAATCCCGTTATGTCGACCGGGGCACCCGGATGTGTACACATCCGGGTGCCCCGGCTTCCGCAGATTCAGCCCTTGGGCGGATACGGGTCATTCCCAGGCGGAATGGTGTCCGCGTCACGGATGGTCCCGTCCGGTCGATGGATCACGAGTTCACCGCCGCCATCATTCCTCAGAATCTCCCGGGCTCGGTCGATTCCCTGCTGCTGCGTGTCGGTCAGATCGCTGGCCCGATCCGCCCCTGGTTTGACGACGGCCCAACCATCGCCACGGGGTACTACGTGTCGTTCATTGCGGGGCATGCTTCAAGCTCCTGGAAAGGCGTTGCGCGGCTCAACACCGGGGAAGTATGGGCGCCCCGCTCTGAATTCAAGCCCGCTACCAGCCCATCTCGGCGCGGTGTGATTTTGACGCTGAGGGTCGGCCGTCCTCACTCGCGATTACGGAGGAGACGGGATTCGAACCCGCGGGTCCCGGGTGGGACCGCCGGATTTTGAGTCCGGTGCAATTGACCGCTCTGCCACTCCTCCGTAAAGAAATTAGGAAGAGCGTCAGAGTGGTCGGTAGCGGGTGGGCACGCTGTCCACCCGCTACTTCTTCCGATGGCTGGAACTCCCTACGAATCAAGACGATATCTCCGCAGGTCGATCCCCCGCCGGCGTTCGGAGCCCGACGAAAAAGAAACGGGCCGCGCCGCGGGAGCGACGCGACCCGTTGGGGGCGATGCGCGTCAGGCGTTGACGCGGTGGACGGGGATGCCGAGCTCGCGCGCCTTGTCGACGAGGTTCTCGGTGATGCCCGCGCCGGGGAAGGCGACGAGGCCCTTGGGCACCCTCCACCTCCGCAGGGCGCGAGGTCCCGCCGCGGTGCGCCCCGCAACCCGGGCGCCGGTGCCGGCCGGTGCCGGACACGCCGCCAGGACCGCCGGCAGGCCGGCGGCGGAGCCGGGTGCGGGTCGTCAGGGGGCAGCGGACCCGCGCGGTCCGCCTTGCGTGAACGCGATCGGGTGCGCGCGGAGCCGGGGCGCTACGCCGGCGCCGCCGGCGCGACGCACTCGGGATCGTCGTGGCGGGGGTTGGTGACGCGCAGGTCCACGGCGTGCGCCACCAGCAGGTCGTCCGGGGCGGGGCCGAGCGCGACCTCGCCGCCCGAGAGCCATGCGTCGAACGCCTCGGGGGGGAGAATCACCGGCATGCGGTGGTGGAGCGGGCGCATCGTCGCATTCGCCGCGGTGGTGAGGATGGTGAAGGTCTCGACGGCATCGCCCGGGCGGCGCTCGGCGAGCGAGCCCGAGAGCCGCGCGCCGTCCGGCACCCGCCGCCGCTCCCACAAGCCGGCGAACGCCATCAGCCCCCCGTCGCGTGGGAAGACGAGCCAGGACTCGCGGGCGTCTCCGTGCCGCACCCACTCGTAGAACCCGTCGGCGGGGACGAGGCAGCGGCGGAGGCGGAACGCGGCGCGGAACGCGGGCTTCTGCGCCGCGGTCTCGGCCCGGGCGTTGATGAGCCGGTGGCCGATGCGCGGGTCCGGGCCCCAAGCGGGGATGAGCCCCCAGCGCAGCATCGCGAGGCGCCGCCCGCCGTCCCCGGCGCGCACCACCGCGGCGGACTGGCTCGGAGCGAGGTTGTAGCGCGGGCGGAGGTTCAGCGCCGGCGCCGGCATGGCGAGGCGCGAGAAGGCGACCACGTCCCGCCATGTATGGCGCTGGGTGAAACGGCCGCACATTTGGGGGAGGCTACCCGCCCGCGCGGTGCGGGCGCCAGGGGAGCGGGAAGCGCGCCGCCCCTTCGGTCTTCAGGGCTGCTCAGGGCCAGAGATCGCCGAGGCTGAACGTGATGGCGTCGAAGGGACGGATGCAGACAGGATCGTCGTCCTTGGCGCTTGCGATCAGCACCCACTGGCCGTCGTGAAGTTCGAATGCCTCCAGGGCGCGATCCGCCGGATCGATGAGCCACAAATGCGGAACTCCTTCGCGGGCATAAATCGGGCGCTTGCCATGGAGGTCAAGTCGGCGGGTCGAGACGGACAGCACCTCACACACCCAGTCCGGCGCAAGGGCAACGTACGCGGTCTCGGGGTAGTCGGGCATCCGCTCACGGCGCCATCCGGCGAGGTCCGGAACCAGGATGTCTTCGCCAAGATGCAGCTCCGGTTCGTCGATGATCCACCATCCGCCGGGGCCGCCGATCTTGTCATGGTAGGCACTTCCGACCCTTCTACCGAGCACCGAGCTTGCCAGTGCATGGGGCATCGCCGGTCGCGGATGAGTGTGGAGAGCCCCCTCGACGATTTCGGCGACGCGATGGGCGGGCGCGTCGAGAACGTCCTGATAGGTGGCCCTCGCAGGGCCGGGAGTCGACTCGGGGTTGCGAGCAGCTACGGTCATGGTACTCATTATTGATTCCTGTGTAGCGTTGTGTCGAGACTGACTGACTGCGCATGGGAAGCGCGCCGCCCCCGGCCGGCGCCCTCGCGTTGGCCTGCACGAGGGTGGCCCGGACGTCCCGGGGCGGCGCTGAAGGCAGGTGTCGCGCGAGGCCCGCGGGCGCGTCGATGGACTTCGAGCCCGCCACCGTATCGACTCCGAGCCCGCGCGGTGCAGGCCGCGGGCCCGGCGTCAGTGCCGCCGGCCTTCGCCCGCGCCGCCAATCGAGCGCGCGACGATGGCCCACCAGGCGTCGCGGTCGAGGCCGAGCCGGGCGTTGAGCCGCGTGCACAGGCGCTCGGCGTCGTCGAGGGTGAGCGCGACGAGCGCGGTGGGGATGGAGCCCGGCATGCCGTCGAACACGATGCGGATGGGCTGGGGCGCGTCCGCGGGCTCGTAGGCGGGGCAGAACGCGAACACGCAGTCTTCGGCCAGGATGTGGAGGTCGTCGGACATGGCACTCTCCTCGATGTGCCCCCGCCGCGCGGGGCGGCGGGGCGTTGGGGGTGAAAGGACGCCGGGCCGGCCGGCGGTACGGACCGGGCCCGCGGCGGATGCGAAGCTCACGCCGCGGCCGCGAGGTCGCGGAGCGGCCAGCGCTCGACGAGGCGCGCGAGCACGGCCTCGCCGGGGACGAAGACGCGGGTGCGCCACGAGACGATCTCGGTGGTGCAGCCCAGGCGCTTGACCGCGGCGAGATCGCCGTCGGCCGGCCCCTCGAGCTCGATGCGCAGCTCGCCCATCGCGCGCCGGCGCGCGAGCCGCCAGCCGTTTCCGAGCGTGAACGCGGTGCCCTTGGTCGTGAGCGCCTCGTGCATCTCGGCGGGGGTGAGCGCGAGTCGGCCTTCGAGCCCGAAGGCGTCGCGAAGCCCGGCGGCCTCGGCCGCGCCGAACACGCGCCCGATGAGGGCTTCGCCCGGATCAGTGACGAGCCTTCGAACGCGCATCCGGCCGGGGAGCCGGTCCCACAGCGGCAGCAGCAGCCCCGCGACGAGCCAGAAACGCGACTCGGTGTGCGAGGGGAGCGCGGCGACCTCCGCCTCCCAGAGCGCGCGCCACTCGGGCTCGTCCGCCTCGGCCCAGTTGGATGCGGCGAGCGCATTGGCGGCCACCGTGTCGCGCCCGGCCGGGCGCACGAGCCGCACCCGCTTCTCGACCCCGCCGTCGTCGCGCATGAGCGAGGGGGCAGGCGTAGCGAGCGCGGCGCGTCCGGAGCGCGCGTTCGCCATGAGCCGGGCGGCGTCGCCGGAGCGAACGGCGACGTCGCGGCTTTGCAGCGCCGCGTCGGCCGTCAGGGGCTCGAGGCGGTCGCGCCGGGCGACCTCGACCATCTCGGTCACCGCGCCCGAGCCCTCGTGCACGAAGAGCGCCTCGCGCGAGGCCACCTCGAGCCCGTCCGCGTGGATGGTCTCGACCCCGCGCTCGAAGGTGCCGGCCTCGACCGCCTGCTCGATGGCCGCCTCGATGCGGACCTCGAGCGCGGCGAAGAGCGCGTTCTGCTCGTCGATGGGAAGCGCGAGCAGGCGATTGAGGAACCGCGGCATCGGCGGCAGGTCCTCGCGGATCACGCCGTCGTAGGTGAGCTTCAGGCCCGTCGCCTCCTCGAACCGTTCGAGCGGCCACTCGGGCACCGCCCCGCGGCAGAGCGCGAGGTAGAGCTGGCGGAGCGCCGCCTTCGCGTACGCGCTCTCGAGGTTGTCGCTTGCCCGGAAGAGCGTCGCGTCCCCGCCGCCCATCGCGGTCTGGGAGTCGCGCTGCCCGCGGGTGATGGCCCCGAGCGAGTCGAGCCGTCGCGCAATCGTCGCGATGAACCGTCGCTCGCCCTTCACGTCCGTCGTGATCGGGCGGAACATGGGCGCCGACGCCTGGTGCGTGCGGTGGGTGCGCCCGAGGCCCTGGATGGCCTGGTCCGCCCGCCATCCGGCTTCGAGGAGGTAGTGCACGCGTCGCGCGGTGTTTGCGCACCCGAGGTCCGCGTGGTAGCTCCGGCCCGTGCCCCCCGCCATCGAGAACACGAGGATGCGCTTGGTGCCGTCCATGAACGCGGCGGTCTCGGCGAGGCTCGCCGACGCCGGACGGGTCTTGAGCGCCAGGCGCTCGCCGGAGGAATCCACGATGCGAAGCACCCGGCGCGAGCGCCCGGTGACCTCCGCGACCTCGGCCTCGCCGAAGTGGTGAAGAATCTGGTCCAATGCGGCCGGCACCGGCGGGAGCGCGGCGAGCCGCTCGATGAGCGCGTCGCGGGCGGCCAGCGCCTCCTGCGAGAGCACCGGGTGGCCGTCCTTGTCCACCACCGGGCGCGACATCAGGTTCCCCTCCTCGTCGGTGAAGGGCTCGTGGAGCTGGACGGGGAAGGCGTGCGCGAGGAAGTCGAGCACGTACTCGCGCGGGGTGAGATCGATGGAGAGGTCGTCCCACTCCGAGGGCGGAATTTCCGCGATGCGCCTTTCGGTCAGCGCCTCGCCGGTCGAGACGAGCTGCACCACCGGCGCGCGCCCCGCTTCGAGGTCGGCCTCGATGGCGCGGATGAGGGTCGGGCACTTCATGCTGGTGAGCAGATGCCCGAAGAACCGCTGCTTCGCGCCCTCGAACGCGGAGTAGGCGGCGGACTTGGCGTTGCGGTTGAGCGTCGAGTTCCCCTCGACGATGCCGGTCGCCTTGAGCGCCTCCTCGATGTTGGCGTGGATGACCTTGAACGCGCCCGCGTAGGCGTCGTAGATGCGCCGCTGTTCGGGCGTCAGCGGATGCTCGAGGATGTCCACCTCGACGCCGTCGTAGCTCAAGGCGCGGGCCTGGTAGAGCCCGAGGGCCTTCAGGTCCCGCGCGACCACCTCCATCGCGGCGACCCCGCCCGCCTCCATCGCGGCGATGAAGTCGGCGCGGGTCTCGAACGGGGTCTCGCCCGAGCCCCAGAGGCCCAGGCGCCTCGCGTACGCAAGGCCCGGCACCGTCGTGGCGCCGGTCGCCGAGACGTAGGTGATGCGCGCGTCGGGAAGGGCGTTCTGGAGGCGAAGCCCCGCGCGGCCCTGCTGCGAGGGCGCGACCTCGCCGCGGCTGCCCTTCGACCCCGCCGCGTTCGCCATCGCGTGCGCCTCGTCGAAGACGACGACGCCCTGGCAGGCGTGGCGCTCGGCCTCGTCGAGACCGCCGGCGAGCCAGCCGACGACCTGCTCCAGGCGCGAGCGCTTGCCCTGGCGCGCGGGCGAGCGAAGGGTCGCGTAGGTGGCGAAGAGGATCCCCTCGGCTTGCGGGATCTCCGCCCCCTGGCGGACCTTCGCGAGCGCGATGACGTCGCCCTCCGCGCCCCCGAGCGCGGTCCAGTCGCGCCGGGCGTCCTCGAGGAGCTTGTCGGACTGCGAGAGCCAGAGCGCGCGCCGGCGGCCCCGCAGCCACTGGTCGAGGATGATGGCCGAGACCTGGCGGCCCTTGCCGCACCCCGTTCCGTCTCCGAGCATCCAGCCCTTCCGGAGACGGACCGGCGCCGACAGCCGCTCGTTCGCATCCCCGGGGCCGGCGTCGACCGGGCGCTCGTGCTCCCCGTCGACGCGGCGCACGGTCTCCCAGCCCTCGCCGATGCGGTAGAGGGCGCAGAGGTGGCCGTCGTGGGCCTGGCCCGCGAGCACCACGCTCTCCAGTTGCGCGTCGGAGAGAAGGCCCTCGGTCACCACGCGCTCGGGCAGCATCGGGCGGTACGCGGGCCGCGGGTGCGGCACCGCGGCCATGGCGCCGGACTGCACCAGCGGCGTCGGGTGCGCCATCGCACCGGCGACGCGGAGCGTCCGCGCCCGCCACGGCTCGAAGGGGCCGGCGCCGGCGGTGTCGCCCGCATCGACCGCGAAGGGGCCCGCCTCGTAGCGGAGCTCGGCCACCGGCCCGAAGTCGCGGGGCTTCGGCGCCTCGGGCTCGGCCTTCGGCGCCGCCTTGGGCGAAGCCTTCGGCGCGCTCGGGCGCCGGGTGGGCGCCGCCGCGGGGTCGAAGAGATCGGCGATGGCGCCGGGCGCGACCGGGCGCGGGCCGAGGGGGAGGCGGGCCGGCACCTTCCCGGCGACCGCGGCAAGGAGCGATGCAGCGTCGGCGACAAACGCACGGGGGTCGACCGGCGCCCCGGCCCGCGCGTCCGGATCGCGGTCGAGGACGGTCAGGCGCGAGTGGAAGCTCGTCCCGCGCCTGGCGTAGGCCCGGCCGTCGATGGCGACGGAGAAGGCGACACGGGCGGGCGGGTCCATCCGCTCGAAGGCGCGGCGCCAGGCCGCATCACCCGGCACGCAGTGCGCGGAGGTCACGGCCGCGAGTCGCCCGCCCGGCGGGAGCATCGCGCACGCGGAGCGAAGATGGTTCAAGTCCGCGTCGTGGCGGCGGCGGGCGACGCCGGGACTCACCGAGAACGGCGGGTTCATCAGGACCACCGTGGGCCTGACGAACGGCAGGTGGTCGGCGATGCTCTCCGCGTTGCAGCGGGTGACGGACGCGCCCGGAAAGAGGGCCTCGAGAAGGCCGGCCCGGGTGGTGCTGAGCTCGTTCAGGTGCAGCGCCCCCTCGGCCTTGCTTCCGAGCGCGCACTCGGCGAGCACCGCGAGCATGCCGGTCCCCGCCGAGGGCTCGAGCACCACGTCGCCCGGGCGCACCGCCGCAGCCTGGAGCGCGGCGTAGGCGAGCGGCAGGGGGGTCGAGAACTGCTGCATCGCGAGCTGCTCCTCGGAGCGGCGCGTGTGGGAGGGCTCCAGCGCGGCCACCGCTTCGAGCATCGCGAGCATCCGCGCGGGCGAACCGGCTTCCCGGCGCATCGCGCGCCCGTAGCGCTTGACGAACAGCACCACCGCGGCCTCGGCCGCCTCGTAGGCGTCCTTCCAGGCCCAGGCACCGGCGGCGTCGGAGCCCTCGAACGCAGCCGTCATGACCTCGCGCAGGGTGCGCGCATCGAGCGCGCGGCCCGCGGCGAGCACAGGCGACAGGGCCTTCGCCGCGGCGATGAGCCGGGCGGCCTTCGGCCGGGGCGGCGGCACCTCGGCGGGGCGCAAAGCGGGAGAGACGGACGCCTGGACAGGCGCCGCCGATTGGGCGTCGAGCATGGCGAACCTCCGGAACGGGGAGACGGGACGAGACGGCCGGGCGCGGGCCGGGGGGGCTCCCCCCGCTCCACACCGGGCTCGGACTCGGGACGCCCCGCCCCGCCTCCTCGCGGCGGGAGACGGGCCGGGGGAAGTGGCTTCAGGCGGTGGCGCCCGCCTTCGCGCGGCAGGCCGCGAGCAGGCGCCCGTACTCGGCGGGGTCGATGTGGTCCGCGTTCACGAGGAACGCGAGCTGGTGGACGATGAGGCGCACCGCGGGATCGGTGCCCTGATGGCCGCCCTCGGCGATGATCTGCCGGAAGGCGTGGCTCAAGGTCAGGGTGATCCCGGACGGATTGCAGGCCCCGGTCTCGACGATGGCGAGCGCGTCGCGGTGGCGGTCGAAGCCTTGGGGCAGGGAATCGAGAATGCTCATCGCGACCCCCTCCTCGCCCGGGCGACCAGGCGCTCGATGTCATCGCGCTCGACGGCGCAACACCTGCCCCAGGCGCGAAGGTTCGCCTCGACGTCGGACCAGGCGCCCAGCAGCGCGTCGTGGAACGGGGCGGCGGTGGTCGCGACGAACACGCATCCGCCGCTCACCGCCGCGCCGGTGACGGCGGGCCCGGAACCCGGGCGGGGTCCAGGCGAACGCGGCGGCGCGGCCCTCCGGCGTCACGTCGCCGGGCGCCTCGACCCGGGGGTCGAACGCGGCTTCCATCGCCTCGGCGAGCTCGGCCTTGCGGAGCTTCGACCGGGCCGCGGCCCAGGCGTCGCCGAGCGTCGCGCGGGCGACGTCGAGGATCCGCGCCTTCGGAATGCGCATCCACACGAGTGCCGCGCTCCACACCGGCTTCAGGTTCGCCCCCACCACCTTCGCGAAGTCGAAGTCGAGCCGCGCGACGGTGGCCTCGACCTCGGGCCGGGCCGAGGGCTCGAAGGCGAGCTGGGGCTTGAGCGTGCGCGCAATGCACGAGGCGAAGAGGCTGCGCTTCTTGCGCTCGGGGAGCGCCCGCATGAGCGCGAACCCCTCCGCCGGCGGGCACTGCAGCCAGTCGAGCGCCTGGACGCCGCGGTCGACGACGAGCAGCTTCTCGCCGACGTTGACCGCGGCGAACTCCGCGTCGTCGGAGCGAACGGACGGGCGGTCGCGCGTCACCCGCACCGCAATGTCGAGGGCGTCGTCGTGGTAGCCGCGTTCGAAGACGGCGCGGGCGAGCTGGAAGAGAGCCAAGTCGAAGGCGGCCTCGAAGTCGCAGGCGAGCTCGGCCTTGACGATGGCGGTGCGAAGGCAGCGCAAATCGTCGGCCAGGCCGATGCCGACCCCGACCTCCTTGCGCGCCACCGCCTCCGGGTCCGGGGGCCGCGCCGGGCCTTGAGCGAGCGCGGGCGGGTCCATGTGCGGCGGCGCGTATCCGTTCGCGGGCGCCACGCCGTCCGAGGTCTTCGCCGCCGTGCCGTCGTCCGACTCGGCGGCGCCGTCCGCGGCGTTCGCCTCCGCCCGGTCCTCGGGGCGCACGAGCCCCTGGACGACGCCGAGCGCCCCGTCCTCGCCGATGGTGACGATGCACCCGGCGATGGCCCGGTCCTCGCGCCGGAAGACCGCGCGGCGCTCGATGGCGACGTGGATGGCCTCGATGCGCGCCTCGGCGGCCTCGGCCTCGGCGGCGATGGCCTCGGTCCACTCGTCGTCGTCGAGCTGGTCGAGCTCGGCGAGGCGCTCGGTGAGCGTCTCGAGCTCCGCGGTCTCCGCGTCGGTCTCCTCGCAGGGCTCCGGGTGCACCCGCCAGTAGCGCGCCGTGGTCGCCCAGTCGACCTCGAGGTGGACCTCGGCCCACGCCCAGCGGGTGCGAAGCTCCTCCGCCGCGGCCTCGAGCCGCTGCATCGCGAGCCCTCGCAGAATCTCGGGGTCGTCGAGCCACACCCCGGACTCGTCGTCGTCCGCGAAGAGGTCGCGGGTGACCGGGCCTCCGGCCGCCTGGTAAGTCTCGACATCGACGTAGCGGGCGATGGCCGCATCCGCCGGCACGCGGCCTTCGGTGAGGCGGCGCTTGACCTGCCGGGCGTTCGGGCGGTAGCCCTGGACCTTGAGCTCCTCCCACACCGCCCTCTGGCGGGCGGGGTCGGTGGTGACGGTGAACGCCATCAGGGTGGCGAGGTCCATCTCGTCCGCGCGGTACGCGTCGAGGAGCTCGGGCGCGGCGTGCCCGAGGCGCAGGCGTTGCGCGACGGTGTGCTCGGAGACGCCGAAGCGCGCGGCGATGGCCGCCGCGGTCTCGCCCTCGTCGGCGAGCGCGCGGAACGCCACCACCTGGTCGGCGGGGTGCATCGCGGCACGCACCACGTTCTCGACGAGCGAGAGCTCGCGCGCGGCCTCCGCGTCGGGCTGGATGCGGCAGGGCACCGGGTGGTCGGGACCGAGCACGCCGGCGGCGGCGAGCGCCTTCGCCTGGGCGAAGCGACGGCCGCCGGCGACCACCGCGAAGCGGCCTTGCGAGCCGGGGCGCACGACGAGGTTCTCGATGATGCCGTGGGCGGCGATTGACGCCTTGAGCTCGGCATCGGCCGCGGCGCCCGCGGGCGTCGCGCGCACGTTCTCGGGCGCGAGCTCGAGGAGCTTGAGCGGCACGTGCCGGAAGTCCGCCTGGGCGGGGGACGGTTGGGGGGCTTGCATGGAGGGCCTCCTTGGGAAGTCGGTGAGGGAAGACGGAGGCGCGCAGGTCCACTCGCTCGGGACCCCGCCCGCCTTCGCCCCCGGCCCCCGGCCGGCCTCGCCCTCCCGGCGGTGCGGGGCACGACGGCGGGGCGTGAGCTCAGTCGGTGCAGAGACAGTCGATGGACTCCGAGGCGAACACCCCGGGGTCGAAGAGGTCGGGCGCGGTGAGCGCCTCGACGCGAAGCTCGTGGTAGGTCTCGCCGAGCCGGAAGCGCTTCATGCTCTCGCACGCGCGCCCGTCCGGGCCGGTGCGGTTCGCGACCGCGGCCTCCTGCGCAATCCACCACTCGGCGAGCGCCGGGTTCTCGCGGATGAGGTGCAGGAGCTTCCCCCGGCCCTTGAGGAAGCAGAGCGTGCAGTTCCCCGCGTAGCCCGGGATCCCGAGGTCGAAGGGCTGGGCCTTCCACCACGAGAGCACGTCCGACTCGATGACGCCCGCGTCGGCGAGCGGCAGCGCCGCGTGCGCCCCGGTGCGGCTTCCGCAGTCCTCGGCGCGCATCCGCCACACCCGCCGCGGCTCGTCCGCGCGAAGCCCCACCACCGAGTGCCAGCGCTTGAGGCCGAGGCGATGGCGCGCGTACGCCTCGATGCGGTCGCGCTTGAGGAACCCGGTGCAGAAGCGGATGTTGACGCTGGGCACGAAGCCCTTGCGCGCGATGACCGCGGCGAAGGGCTCGCCGTCCCGGGAAGCGCTGCGGTAGTCCACCACGCGCGTGCGGTGCCGCTGGCTCCAGTCGTACTCGAGCCACGCGACGTCGACCGACCAGGCCCGCGCGCAGGTGTCCACGAAGTCAAGCGTCTCGGGGCGCTCCATGCCGGTGTTGGCGAACACGACCGCCACGTCGCTCGGGAGCCGCCCGCCGTAGGCGTCGAGGATGTGCTTCAGCAGATACGCCGACGTCCGCCCCCCGCTGAAGCTCACCACCGCGGGGCGCGGCACGCGGTAGGGATTGCGGCCGGGCGGCCGGCGAAGGCGAGGCCGCCGGGCGGGGCGGCACGCCGGGCGGGCGCCGGGCGACGGCCCGCCGCGGGCCGGCGGCTCGGGGACGGTCGGGGACGAGAGGACGGAATCGGCCATGGTGCGGGCTCCTCCGGGTGGGTGCACGGCACCCGCGCGCCACTCGGGGGAGCGGCGCCGGGTCGGGAGACGTGCGAAGAGGGGGAATGCCCCCCGGGCGGGGGACGGTGGCGGGCCCGGGGCGCTCCCTCCCTGGAACGTCCCGGACTCGACCGCCCCCCGCCACGCTCCGGCTCCGGGCGGCGTCCGGGCCGAAGCCGGGGTGTCGGAGTCCCGCGCGGGCGCGCGCAGCCGATGGAAGTCGAGTGGGGGAGCGGCCGCCGGACGGCGGCTCGGAGGCGCCGGCTATGCCGGCGCGCGGTGCGCCTGCGGGAGCGCGGGAGCTGCGCCCGCCAGGGAGAGGCGGTGCTTGTCCGTCAGCGGCCGGCGGGGGTCGGGCTCAGGCGGAATCGCGACTCGGCGCCGCCCGCCAGGCGGCCGGCACCGGAACGTGCGTGCGCTCGTCGAGGTCGTACTCGATGCGCTTCACGCGGATCGGCTCGGTCGGGCCGACCCGCCACCGGTCGCTCGTCCGCGCATTGGCGACCCCGTTCGCCGCGACGTCGGCGAGCCGGCCGCGGAGTCCCTCCTCGGCGATCACCACCGAGCGATCGGGAGGGCACACGAGCTCGACGAGGTAGACGGTTCGAAGCCGCAAGTCGGGCGGCACCATCCGCTCCTCGCCGTCTTCGCGGATCCACCGCACGTAGCGGAACACGGGGCCCTCGTCGACTGGCGTCCAGCCGCGCTCGTCGCCCGCGTCCGCCATCGCCTTCGCCTGGCGCACCCGTCCCGGCAGGTCCGCGAACGGGACGCGGCGCTCGACGTAGTGCGCCTCGGCGAGGCACGCCTCGACGCAGGCCCCGGCGCCGGAGAGCGGCGGCGCCGCGTCCCACGGCTGCTCGTCGTCGTCGCCGCGCACCGCCTCGCCGTGCTCGCGCCAGGCGTATTCGATGGACTCGAACGGTTCGCCGGTGTCGCCGAGAAGGAGCTCGTGCGCGAAGACCTCCCCAATGCGCGCCTTCGCGCCCGGCCGCCGCCCGTGCCGGTCCTCGTCGACGAGCGCGCGGAGGCGGCTCTTGATGCACACGTCGCCCTCGAGCTCGACGACGTGCTCGACGTGGCGAAGCGCCCGCAGGACGAGGAGGTCCGCGGGCCGGTCGATCCAGGCGCCTTCGGCGATCGCGGCGCGCCAGCCGGCGACGCCGCGCTCGACGGCCGCGCGGCCCCCGCCCTCGAGCCAGTCGATCGCATCCTCGCCGTGCGCCTCGATGAGGGCGTCGGCGATGGCGTGGATGAGGTGGGTGTTCGCGTTCATGTCGTGCTCCCGTGTGAAAACGCCGCTCCGGCGCGTCCCGGCCGCTCTCTCCGGGCCCGCTCCGGCGCGCGCCTTCCCCCCGCTCTCCCCGGCTCCGGAGGCCGGCGGGGAGAGCGTGCGCCGCAAAGAGCGCGGGGAGGCTCCGCGCCTTGCGGGCTTCGCCCGGCGCCGGCGCCCGTGCGCCCCCGGCCATCGCTCGCATCACACGCTCGCGCCGCGCTCGACGACGTGCACGCGCGCGAGATCGATGACGCGGAGCTCCGTATCGAGGAGCCCGCGGGCGGGCTCGGTGCGCGCCGTCTCGCGCGCCACCCCGATTCCTGCGAGGAGTCGCTCCTCCGCCTGCCAGTCCGCGGCGTGCGACCGGCCGCGGCTCGGGCTCGCGAGCCAGCCGAGGAAGCGCCCGGCGAGCCACACCGCCACCTCGGCGCGGCGCTCGGCCCGCCGCCACTTGACCGCGCCGAACGACGGCCGCGACGCGGCCCGCGGCAGCGCCCGGCCGGTCGCGGCCTCGTACCGGCGAACGGCCTCGGCGAAGTCCGCGCCCGGGCCGGCGCCGCGCCACGGGACCTCCCGGCCGGCAAGATGCAGAAAGGCGTCGAGCCTGCTGCCGGGCTCGCGGTCGATGAGCAGGCGCGCGGCGTGCGCGGTGGCACCGTCGTCATGGAACATGGTCGATTCCTCGGAAGTTGTGGGGACGCCGGCCGTGGCCGGCAGGGTTCGGGCGGGGCCGAGCGCGACGGGGAAGGACCCGTGGCCGGGACCCGCCGCGCCGCCGGGTCGCCCCCCCCCCCCCCGCGCTCGTGCCGCCGCAGCGGCGAGCGCGGGGGGAGTGCGAAGGCGACGAGCGAGCCCCGGCGCTCAAGCGGCCGCCCGGGCGGCGTCGAACCGGCCGGCGGCGCCGGCGAGGAAGCCGACACGGATCCGTCCCGTCCAGGCGGCGGAGCCGGCCGCGGGGTCGTTCTCGCGGAGTTGGTGGCGAAGCTCCATCCACAGCCGCCCGAGCACGTTCCGGCCCTCGTAGCGGTCCGCCACCGGCCGCGCGCCCCACCAGGGGTCGCGGGTTGAGACCTCGACGATCGGGCGCTCGCCGGTTGCGGCCAGCACCGCATCGATCCCGGCCCGGTCCGCCTCGCGCTTCATCCGAAGCACCCAGCGCATGACGTCGACGCGCTGCGCGTTCCAGCCGGGATCGATGCCGAGACCGGGCGTTCGGCCGATGGCGGCCGCGGCCTTCGGCATCGGCGCCTCGGCGATGCGCCGCTGGACGTCGGGGCGGGCGCCGAACTTCGCCGCCTGGTACAGGGCCTCGCTCGTAGCGAACCGGAAGGGGCCGGCCGCGATCGGCGCGGCGAGGGGATGGAAGTTGCTGAGCTCGCCCCACGCCTCGCGCGTGTAGCGGAACCCGCAGGCGTGCTCTTTCGTATAGACGCGCATGGGACTCTCCGTGGCGGTCGGGTGCGGTCGGGTCCGATGAGGACGGCAGAGGTCAGGACATCCCTAGCGAAGCGCTCCAACTCGGTGGGGACTCCGACGCCGGCAGCGATCAGGCCGACGTTGGTGCGCACAAGCTCCTTTCCGTCGTGCGTGGCCAGGAAGGGTTCGAGCATGAATCTGAGGGCGTCCACGAGCCTGTCGAAGCCCTCTGGTGGAATAACCGAGGCCATGATCCATCCACGCGACAAGGCCGGTATGGGGGAGTTCCAGGCGTTGCGGTAGTCTGTGCTGGTGATGCTTCGGGCTTCGCTTTCGTAGCGCGCATTCGGCACCAATCCGCCGAGAATCTCGATGAGGTGCTGATCGGCGTTCATGTGGCAGCCGCGACTCCTGGGCGCTGGTGGGCGATTGGGTGATTGTGGCTCAAGGGCGGGGCCGGGAGTGCCGCGCTACGCCGGATGCACGACGGGAGCGGTTGCGGTCCACGACTTCGTCACCGTCACGCCCGGGAGTAACGCCGTAGCCCGGCGGACGCGGGCGTTCCGAGCGCATCGTTCCTGTCGTCCCTCTCTGGCGGCGCGGCCGGGCACGGGTGCGATCAGCGCCCAAAGGAATCCGGGCATCAAGAGAACGCGCCATCTTCGATCGAACGCAGGAAGGAGTCGAGGAAGGGTCTCCGGTTGTGGTGAAGGTCTCAGAAAACGCCAAGTCGCGTCATTCAAGACTTTCATCTTTGTGGTACGATTTGTGGTACGAGTGTTATAAACTATTGTTTTTATTTATTTATTTGTGGACGCCGCCTCCACCATCTCACATTCTCGTACTGTCCGAATCGGGACCGAATCGGACGTATCTTATTGATTATCCTAGAGTCGAATCAGACGGACGTCTGGGGGCATCTTCTCAACCCGTCCGGGGAATTCCCCTGTTTTCTCGTCCGCGCGTGGGAAAAAGCGTGGGTAGAACCTGCGCCGGATTCGGCGAATCCAAGCCAGTGTGCGCCACGAGAAAATCGAACTCGAACGCCCCATGAACGCTCAGCCGCACGGACAGTGCGACGCTCAGTCCCCGGAGGGGAACGGCCGGCCCGTCACATGGCACCCCCACCGCTCCATCAGCTCCCGGCGCTCAGCGACCACCAGCGCCCGGTCGTAAGCGCCTTCGATGTCGTCTCCGACCTTGTGCGCCGTGCTCAGCTTCTTGGCACGCTGCGTGGCCTTCGTACGTTCGGTCGCCCACGTTCTGACGGCACCGGCATCGCGCTCGCCGCGATCAACGTTGGCCTGTTCGCATGGCTGCGCTCGGACATGCGACACGGACAGACCCGCCTTGAGGATTGCCTGCTCGCCCTCGTCAAGGCGCAGGCCCGCACCTCCGGACTCCTCGTAGGACTGGGTCTCACCGGACGGGCCTTGACCGCGGCCGGCGCCGGCGACTGAGCCGAGCCGGTCCGCCCCGCGCCACGCGAGTGCACAAGCACCCATGTCGAAATAAGTCCCCAGGGCCTCTACACGGTGTCGGTGAACACGGCGTTCGCGGCACTTGCCACCACTAACCCGATGACCGTGACCGGCAGCAAGGCCCAACCCGTCGCCGAGGACGGAGACGTCGTCGTCGCCCGCCTCAAGGACGAAGTGACCCTCAAGCGGTACGCCCGGAAGGACGAGCGGCGCATTGAGCTTCACCCCGACCATCGGTCCATCCGAATCGACCTCGAGCTGGACCCCTTCGAGGTTGCCGGCGTCGAGGTCGGGGCGCTCATTGGCGACGGCTTCAACCGGCCGGGCTACGAGGACTCGCCGGCGTAGCCGCGACAGGAGCCACACTCGACAGCTACCCGCCCGGCCAGCCGCGGTTTACGATACGCTTGACGCGCCAGCCAGGATGGCGGCACACGCCATCCGCACCGTCCGGTCGAATCGCAGCCAGTACTACCGTCGTCGCAGCCGTTTCCAAATTTGACAAACGCATCCCACGACAGGAGTCACGCGATGACCGAGCGATACAGAGACAAGAACCTGCACGATGCGCTGGCGGATCAACAACCACTGATCCTGCACCTGCATGAGCGGCGATGCGCGGTCCTCCAACCCACAAGGCAGGGGCTGACCCTGACGTACGAGCCGGCATACCTGGCAACGCCTCGCGCGACGCCACTCTCCCTACGGCTCCCGCTGACGCAGGAGACGTACCCGGCACCGATCGCGCAGCCATGGCTCGACGGCCTACTTCCGGAGGGACCGCGACGACAAGCGGCAGGAATACGGTGGAACATTCCGTACCGCTCGACCTACGCGATGCTGGCCGCGATCGGAGCGGAGTGCGCCGGCGCAGTGGAAATCGGGCTAACGGACCCCGATCGGAGCCAACGGCCAATCCCGGCCGACGACGAAGCGATCATGGCTGCACTACGGGAGGAACCGTTGGCCACCGCACCAGAGCACGAGATGGGGGCTCGCCTGAGCCTGGCCGGTATGCAACCGAAGCTGTGCCTGTGCCGGGAAGGGGATCGGTGGCTATGGCCCACACCGTCGCACCCGAGCACCCACATCCTGAAGCCGGAAAGCGTGAATCGGGAGACGCCGGAGCTGGTCGCAAACGAGCACACCGTGATGGAAATCGCACGGCGAATCGGGATCCCGACAGCGAAAACGCAGATCGCCATGATCGGAACGGAGAAAGTTCTGCTCGTGGCACGATTCGACCGCACGCCGGACGGCCAACGCGTGCACCAAGAGGACTTGCATCAAGCGACCGGCACGCGGCACAAGTACGAGGCGCACGGCGGGCCCGGCGTGAAGCAGTGCTGCGACGAGCTGCCACACGAACGCTGGAAGATATGGGACCAGCTCATGTTCAGCTGGATCATCGGGGACGCTGACCGACACGCAAAGAACTTCTCGATACAGCACCGGCCGACCGAGCCGCCGCGACTCGCGCCGTTGTACGACGCGGTGTGCACAACGATGTATCCGAACGTCGACGACCGGATGGCGTGCCGGATCGGTCAAGCGACAAAGGCCGACAAGGTGACACGAGAGGACCTGAAGCGAGAGGCCGGACGATGTGGACTGGATCCAGACCAAGCGATCGAACGAACTCACGAGATTGGAGAAGGGATCCGCGACACCCTGGCCGAGCTGGCACAAGAGGGATTGTGGGACGCGAAGCGGATCGAGAGCGGCGGAGCGCCGACGCGATACGAGCGGGCCTGCGAGTGGTCGCAGAATTGATGCCGGGCGACGCAAGCAAGACTTCCACCGCTTCACGCACCTTCGACGAAAACACACCCACCGCGCTCGGGGCGAGCCGCCACAGGGACCGGCGTCCCGGTCGGAGCGCTCGTCGGTGACGACTCCAACCGGCCGGCGTACGAGGGCTAGACGACGCACGCGCGATCAATGCACAGGCGATGATGATCACCCGTTCCGGAGTGAACGTGATCACTGAGTGCAGGCCAAGTGGTCACCGCTCGGAACGAAGCGACGCGGGTGTCAGACCATGAGCTGCGACAATCCGTTTGGGTCAACGTTTGACGCCTTTGATGCATGGATACTCCTTTCGGGTCGAGCTGGTAGGCGCTGTGCACAAGCCGGTCGAGGATGGCGTCGGCCAAAGCCCGCGCTCGATACCAGCTTCCATTCAATCACGAACCTTGTCGGCACTTTATTCCGTGAGAGGGACGTCACAAAGTCGATTGAACACTGCATCATTCGTGAACCTCGCACCTGAGACCTCCGGAAGCAGACGTCCATGTTGACCCCAGTTCAGCACGTGCAGGTCGGCATAAACACGACCCTCCGGCGCCCTTCTGACGAGCTGGGCATTCCAGGCAGGCATGTGCGCGAAAATCAGGAGACGCTCAGCACGAGTAATCCACCTACTCCAAGCAGTTGCTGTAGGAGGGGCCTCCTTCTCAAGCAAGTGAATGCGGCCCACATGAATCCGAATCCCACGGCCGTTGTCTTCCCATCGGGCGTCGTCGCCCAACCAAGCGTAGTCTGCATTGCCAAAGCGGGCTCCGAAAGTCGCGCGGTCCGCCTTGCCGATGTAGACAAGAGCCCCGGCTCCATAGACCGGATGATGGCTATAGATCTGATAGACCCCGTAGTCAGCGCCACCGTCCAGATCAAGCACCTGGCCGTACGTGTAGAGGCCACTCCAAACAAGGTTGATTGCCATAGTCTCCTCCTCCCCAAGAGGTATTTTGCCCGAAGAAGGCAGACCGATTCCGCCTCTCGTCGAGTGGTGCGTGCGGCGGGACTACGGCTACGCAACTGGATGCGTGTGGGTGCTCGCCCGCTTCGAGTCGGGCGCCCGGCGCCAAGCCGAGCCAGTGCTTCGGGGAGTGTTCCCGACGTCGGCCCCCGCCGGTCCGGTCGAGGCGTTCCCGCGAGCCGAGTACGCGGGGCGGCAGTGACCGCGCGACTTCACCGCCGGCGTGAAGCTCTGGTGTCGGACGTCGGCCGGCTCAGAAGCGCTCTGAGCGCGCGGAAGCGCTCAGCCGTACCACCTGCCTTCCGTGGCCGGAGAACGGCCAGAGAACGGGCGAGACAGCCGCGCAGCGACGCGACGAAGCGCCCCCGCGAATTCGGCTCCCTTCGCGCTACCATCACCTTCCGTCGACCACGCCGTCGCATGCCGTGACGGGTGGCCTGGCCACCAACTGGAGAAAACGACGATGCCGACCGGAACCGGCGGCCCGCTCGGCGTGGCGGGCGCCATCCTGACCGCGCCCATCACCGCCCCCATCATGTTCCTTGAGGCGAGACGCAACGACGGCCGGGTGCTGCGCGATCGGCTCGACGCGGCGCGTCGGAACCACTCGCCCCCGCCTCGAATCGACGCGCGCTCAAGGGAGCGGGCGACGACGGCGCTCGAGGCCGCTCGCGCGCGAGGTGCGGTGAACGAGGCCGTCTGCTGGCAGAACCGGCACGATGCGAGCGGACACGTCGTCGGCGCAGCGACGGTGCTCGCAAAAGGGCGGACGAGCGATGGCCAACCCTGTCATGAGGTGCTCATCGAAACCACGGTCACAGGCCTGCCAACCGACTGGCGCACCCAGCCGCTGTGCCGCACCGGCGGGCGATGGAGAGAGGTCGCCGCCTCGCGATGAACATCCATCCCGACTGGCCCGAATGGGTTGTCCGCCAAGGGTTCGCCTGCGTCTGGACAAGAGCGCCAAGCGGAAAGGTTGCCGTGGAGATTGCGGCGAAGCGGCTCGGGCACACGGGCAGTTGGAAGGTCGGGCCGGACGTCGACCAGGAGGTGTTCCGGGCAGAGGAGTACCGGAAACACGCGAGGCCGGGCGACTACACGCGGTCGGTGATCCTCGCCTCGCGCACGTCCTGATTGACGCGACCGTCGAGCGTGCAAGGGCACGATGAGTTTGCGGCACGGAAAGTGGCTCCGGCACGCCGTGATCCTCCCTGCCGTGGTTGCCGGAGCCTGGCACGGCGTCGAGGCGGGGAGCCGCGGCGCGATCCTCGTCGCGGGCACCCTCGAGGCGGACGAGGACCGGGCGACGGACGAACGCTACACGACGGACATCGACATGCGCATGGGCGCGCTTGGATTGCGCGGCGAGGTCGTCTCGCCGAAGGCGCCGGGGGGGTTCGCGGTGAACGTCAAGTCCGATGCCTTCTGGGTCCGGATGGACTCGGACGCGATTGCGTCCGAGGACGGGAACCTGCACGCATCGCAAACCGATGCAAGCCGGGTGCGGCTCGTGCTCGAGGGCTCGAGAGCAGTCGAGCTCGACGAAGGGACGCTCACCCCGTCGCTCGAGCTCGGGGTGCGCCACGACGGCGGGGACGCGGAGACCGGCACCGGGCTCGAAGCCGGGGCGGGGCTTCGCTACGCGGCGGGGGCGCTCACCATCGGGGCCCAAGTCCGCACCCTCGTCGCGCACGAGGCGTCGGGCTACGAGGAATGGGGCGTGAGCGGCTCGGTGCGGCTCGCCCCCGACGCTTCGGGGCGCGGCCTCTCGCTCAAGCTCGCGCCCGTGTGGGGAGCACCGTCGAGCGGCGTGGAGCATCTGTGGTCCGCCCGCGATGCGGGGGGGCTCGTCGGGACCGAAGACTTCGAGGCCGGGCGCCGCCTCGAGGCCGAGCTCGGGTACGGCATCGCACTCTCGGGGACGAGGGGACTGCTGACCCCGTACACGGCCCTCTCGTGGCGCCAAGGCGGCGCCCGCACCCACCGCACCGGGGCGCGCTGGCAGCTCGCTCGAGCGGCCGCCCTGGGCCTCGAATGGACGCATGAGCCGGGCACCGGCGCAAAGCCTCCGGCAAACGCGCTCATGCTCCGCACGCAAGTGCGGTGGTAGCCCGAACCCGCGCATGAAGCGGGCCCTCGCAGCCCTCGCGGCCGCGGTCGCGGTCACGGGCTGCAAGGGCGGGCCACCGGAACCCGCACTCCCGCCTCTTGTGCGAGCACGACCCCGGATTGATGCTCCACGGCGGCCACGAGGTGGTGCTTGGCGCCGGGGTTGTGGCGGGCGCGTCTTTGACGACGGACTCGGAGACATTCATGCGACAGCCTCGCCGATCGCATCGCGGAACACCGTGAAGCCAGGGGACTGGTTGCGGGCCGGGTCGATATGTTGGCCAATATCGGTGGCCGCCTGCACCTTGGCCAATCCTTGCTTGAAATAGCCGTGCCGCTGCAGGACTCGTTCGAACGCCTCCCAAGTGCCGCCCCGGATCGCATCGGGGCCTTGGCGAGCGGCTCGACCTGGAACATTCGCCGATACGCGCGGACAGGCCGCGCACACTGCCGGCCAGTCGCCGAAATACCACGCTTCGAGTTCTTCAATGGCGATCCTTGTCACGATCTGCCAGTCCGGGCCGCCTGCAGCCCTTCTGGATCGAAGCCCGTCACTCTCGCAGATCTGCTCCAGTCTGGACTTGAGCTCCTCGCATTCGTCTCTGTCGCGATCCACGACCAACACGATTCGGTACTCGGCCGGCATCCAGTTCGCGTAACCCCTGAGGCGATTCCTGAGCCTTCGCAACAGCGCGGGCTTGCCCGGATAAGGGAAAATGTCGAAAGTGAACCGCGCCGGCAATTCCGGAGACCGTATCGCTCGCGTCACGCGGCCAGCGCCGTTTGCTCCTTTTGCCGATAGTCCGCCGCCTCGGCCCCGGGCTCCTGACGGTACGGATCGAGCCGGAACCGTTCGTCGAGGCCCTGCGGGATCCCGCCGAATACCGCCCAAGAACGCGCAAGGCGCGCCTCGGGAGGCTGCTCCGTGAGGTCGGCGGCCTCCGACTACCACCGGGCTACGCAGAAAATCGATTCAAATGAATGAGCTGGAGTTGCTTCAGCGTGCACTTTCGGACGGTGCGCAGAAGGAGGTGTCCGCTGCCGGGGACAGGTCCCCGTCCCGGTCATCATTCCGGGTTCGGCGCAGGCCGGGTCAAGCACTCCCGTTGTCGCGGCCATGCGGACGCCGACTGATCGCATAGTCTCCAGCGCCGCGCCGGAACGGCTGGATGAGCATCCTGTGCAGGTGCAGATCGCCTGTCTCCCGGAAGGCGTCGAGGCCGATCGTCATCGTTTCGTGCCCGAGACTCGGCTGCGCTCGGTAGGTGCCGAAGAGCCGGTCCCACCAGGGCAGGTTGAAGCCGAAGTTGCAGTTGGTTTCGACGGGGATGTCGGAATGGTGCAGCCGGTGCATGTCCGGCGTCACGACGATCCAGCGCAGCACCCGATCGAGCCCGGAAGGCAGGCGCACGTTGCCGTGGTTGAACATGGAGGTGCCATTCAGCAGGACATCGAAGACAACCACCGCCGCGGCCGGCGGACCGATCACGATCACGGCGGCCATCTTGAGCAGGACCGACAGGACAATCTCGACCGGATGGAAGCGCGATCCGGTCGTCACATCGAAGTCCAGGTCGGCGTGGTGCATGCGGTGCAGCCGCCACAGCGACGGCACGGCGTGGAACAGGACGTGCTGCAGATAGATGACGAGATCCAGGACTACGAGCGAGACCGCGATGTCCAGCCACAACGGCAGCGCGACGAGGTTGAGCAATCCCCAGCCGCGGCTCTCGGCGAGAACGGCGAGTCCGGCCGGCGCGAGGGGAAAGAGCAGCCGCACGACGATCGTGTTGAGGGCCACGATGCCGAGGTTGCCGTACCAGCGCAGCCAGCGCGGCTGGGAGAGTCTCCTGCGCGGCTTCGCGATCTCCCATGACGCGACGAGCGCGAAGGTGCCGAGGAAGAAGCCGAGTCGAATTCCCGGCTCGTTTGCACTGATGATCTCCCACATGCCTTCGTCCCGCTGGGCATCTGTCGCGGCACCGGTCCGGTTCCGGAGGTGGCTGGACCACGGATGCTCCAGTATGGACGGTCAGCAGCGATCCGGGACAGGCTTCCTCGCGATGGCGGCTGATGGCATGGCGAACCCGGAACAAACGCTGGCCGAGAAGGTGGCGTTGGTGACCGGCTCCGGTCGGGGCATCGGGCGCGCGATTGCCGTCGCTTTCAAGATTCGATTGACCACCACCGATGGACGATGCGGATATACTCGTGGGTCCGAAAATGTGCAGCCCGGTTTCGGCCGGCTCCCGAGGGTCGGACGCGTGTCCGAACCGCGGGTCTCGCGCCGGTCGCCGGCCATCAGCGAGATGTCATGCAAGAGCACAGCATTCCCGTCCTGGATCTGCAGCGTTTCGAGAGCGAGAACCCGACGGCCGTCGCGGGCGCCGCCCGGGAGCTTGACGAGATCTGCAGCGAGATCGGCTTCCTTGTGATCAGCAATCACGGCGTAGCCGAAGAAACCCAGAATGCGCTGTACGACGCCGCGCGGTCCTTCTTCGATTTGCCGCCGGAAGCGAAGATGACGGTCAGGCGGCCGCACCATGACCAGAATCGCGGCTACATTCCCTATGGCGAGGAGACGCTGGCCCGTATGCACGGGGGCGACACACCCCCGGATTTCAAGGAGGTCTTCGCGATCGGGCCCTTTGACCGTCCGGATGATCGATATCATTCGCGGGAGCTTTCCTATCCGAACTTCGCGCCCAACCTGTGGCCGGGTGCGCTTTCGGCACTCGAACCGGCCATGAAGGCCTACTTCCTGGCCCTCGAAGACCTCTCCCGGCGGATTGCGCACTGTTTCGCCCTGGCCCTCGGACTTCGTCCCGAGTGGTTCGCGGACAAGCTCGACCGCCATGCGAGCCAGTTGCGCCTGCTGCACTATCCCGCGCCGTCGCACGACCTGGAGCCGGGGCAGTTGCGATGCGGCGTCCATACCGATCTCGGCATGATGACGATCCTGCGCAACGAAGCCGCCGCGGGCGGTCTGCAGGTACGCCCGCGCGGCAGCGACTGGATCGACGCTCCGGCCATCGACAACACCTTCATCGTCAATATCGGCGATCTGTTGATGCGATGGACCAATGATCGATGGGTCTCGACTCCGCATCGAGTGGCGGTTCCGGAAACCGAAGCCCGTTCCCGCTCGCGCAGACTGTCCATCGGCTACTTCACGCGGCCCAACTACGACGCGCCGATCGCATGCATCGGCACATGCACGGATGCCACTCGTCCGGCGCGCTACGCGCCCACTACAGTCAAGGTATACAACGATCTTCGTTTTGCACGCGGCGCCGGGCCACCCCGGGGCGGCTCAGGGAATCTTGCGAACCCGATCCTGGACCGAGATACGGCCGCCCCGGTTGACGCGCGCGCAGATCCCGCGTAACCGGTGGCACTCGCCACCCGCGGGGTCTCCGGCCGAGCCGCCCGTCCACCTCGCGCAACGACAGCGCATCGCCATTCGATGAGACCGTTGCGCCGGAGACATCCGATGTCCGCCATTCGCACCGTTGTCGTCGCATTCGGCTTCTTCCTGATGCTGATGGTGGCCGGCGCTCAACCTCGGGCCGAGGTGACCGAGCGCGCCGTCACCCGCGCGTTCCTCGTCCTGGTTGTCGGGGAGGTGCATGACATTGCGGACGCCATGGAGCTCATCGAGTCGACGTGGAAGCCGTCGTACCTTCCGATGGCCCTCGAGGTGATGCGCCTGAGCCGCAATTCGGCAGTCTCCGCCGCCTTGATGCGGCTCATGGAGAACGAGGCCGGCGTCGAGCACGGTGTCGACCTCGGTGCATGGCAACATGAGATGTGGAACGCGCCCGAGGCGCTGCACCCGCGCTACGCCGCCTTCAAGGGCGCGCTCTACGGCATCATCGACCCGCGATTCTCGGCGTACTTCGACGAGGTGGACGAGCCGTTGATCCGGCTCGACGAGATCGTCTGGGGTGGTGTCAGGCAGGACGGCATTCCGCCGCTGCGCAACCCGGCAATGCTCGCCGCGAAAGATGCCGGATACCTCGCAGATGACCACATCGTGTTCGGCGTCTCGGTCAACGGCGATGCCCGGGCCTATCCGAAACGCATCCTCGGCTGGCACGAGATGTTCGTCGACACCGTCGGCGGGGTGCCGGTCGCCGGCGTGTACTGCACGCTCTGCGGTACCGTGATCCTCTTCCATACCGAGCACGACGGGGTGAATCACCGGCTCGGCACGAGTGGTTTTCTCTACCGTTCGAACAAGCTCATGTACGACCAGGACACGCAGTCGCTGTGGAGCACGATGCGCGGGACGCCGGTAGTCGGGCCGCTCGCCGGGAAGGGCATCGTGCTCGACCGCGGCAGCGTGGTGACGACCACCTGGGGCGAGTGGCGGCGGCGCCATCCTGACACCAAGGTGCTCTCGCTCGAGACCGGCCACGAGCGCAACTACGCCGAAGGGGCTGCATACCGCGAGTACTTCGCGACCGACGAGGTGATGTTCCCCGTCCCGGCCCTCGATTCGCGGCTGAAGAACAAGGACGAGGTGTTCACGATGCTGCTTGCCCGTCATCCCGCCCGTCCCCTCGCGATCTCGGCCGACTTCCTCGCCGCGAATCCCGTCCATCACGATTCGATCGAGGGAACCGCACTCGTGGTGCTCACCGACCCGTCGGGCGCCAACCGCGCCTACGCGAGCGAGGATGTGACGTTCACCGGGTACGACGGCGACAGGAGGGTGCAGGACAGCTCCGGACTGACGTGGACGATGGACGAGCACGCCCTCGCCGCCGAAAACGGCCGCGTACTCCATCGCATCCCGGCGCAACGGGCCTTCTGGTTCGGCTGGTACGCTGCATTTCCGAACACCCGCTTGGTGCGGTAGCGCGCCGGACGCCGCGGTCCCGCGAAGACGTCGGCGGGCACCCGGACGTTGACACGGACTCCTTGCTCCGGCGGCCGGTCGCCTTTCCCCTCCCGACCCCGGCCGTAGTACGATTGGGCCGGCGCACCGTGATCGATGATCGACCGGGCAACCGGCGGAGGAGCCTGTGGGTGATGAACAGCGGCCGGGCATTCGTTGATTCCCTTGCGGAGCGGACAGCGGAGGTTCTTGACGCCTGCACCCGTTGCGGCCGGTGCGTCGAGGTCTGTCCCATGGTCGAACCCGCCGGTCTCGACGCCTCGCAGGCGCCCGAGATCGCTTCCGGGGTGCTGGACCTGCTCGCCGGCGGCGCGGGCACCGACGAGGCATCCCGCTGGGCGAGCGTTTGCACCGGCAGCGGCTACTGCATCCCCGCCTGCAAGGATGGAGTCAATCCGAGATTCATGCTGGGCCTCGCCCGAATCGCGGTCCAGTCCCGCGGGGGAAACGGCACGGGGCGCCGCGAAGGGGCCCGGATATTCTCCGGAATGAGCCGGGGGGTTCGCATCCTGTCCAGGATGCAGCTCCCGCCGGACCTGCTGGCGAGAATCAATCCCCGCCAGCGGCCGGATCATGCTCCCGCCGCCGCCCCCGACGTCGTGTTCTACACCGGCTGCAACGTACTGCGCACCCCGCACATCGCCCTGCTGTGCCTGGACGTGCTCGACACGCTCGGGGTTCGCTACGAAGTCATGGGCGGCCCCTCGCACTGCTGCGGCATCTTCCAGTATCGCTCGGGAGACGCCGAAGGAGCGGGGCGGGTCGGTTTCAACACGCTGTCTCGGCTCGGCGCCGCCGGCACCGAGGAGGTCCTCTCCTGGTGCCCGAGCTGCCAGACCCAGCTAGGCGAGATCACGCTTCCGAGCTATGCCGACACGAACGCAGGCCGCCCCTTCGAGCTGACACCCTACATCCAGTACATCGCCGACCGCCTGGACCGACTCGCTCCTCTCATGACTCGACGCGTCGAGCGACGGGTGGCGCTGCACGAACGGCCCGTCCTGCCCGGAGTGGTGGATGCCGCGCGGCGCATCCTGAACGCCATTCCCGGCCTGGACCTCGTCGACCTCGAGGTACCGCGGGTCGGCACGATGTCGAACAGCCTTACCGTGCTCCCCGAGTTCAAGTCACGGCTTCGGGATCGGGAGTTCGAGGCGGCGCAGGCGGCCGGGGTCGACACCCTGGCCACGATCTTCCACGCCTGCCACCGCGAGATCTGCCATTTCGAGTCGGGGCAGAGCTTCGAAATCGTCAACTTCATGGAGCTCGTCGGCGAGAGTCTCGGCTTTCGCCACGAGGACGCCTACAAGCGACTGAAGCTGATGCAGGACATCGACGCCATCGTGCGCGATGCCGGAGAGCTGATCGAGCGTCACGACCTCGATCTGGAGCAGGTACGGGACGTCATCCATGCAGACATGCTCTCCGGGCGATCCGTCGGAGTAACGCCGGTGACGTCCGCGCGCCGGCCATAGCCTGCATCTCTCCTCGGCCTGCGGGCCTGCCGACGCCGCTCCGCCGCTTCGCGCCACCTTTCGCCACCATACCGTCCATAGCTTGCCGGCGATTCTCGCGCCGCCGGTCCAGCCCTGCGGACGGGCGCAGGCCGCCGCCTGGCCGGCCGCGAGGACGAGCGCAAGCGCGGCCGCCAGCGCTGGTCCGCCGAGGCGCCACCGGGCCATCGCGGGCTAGCCCGGAAATCTCACCAGCTTTCGTCGCGAGGGCGGCGAGACGGCGCTGTGACAGGCCGCACGGACCGAAGGAGCGCGTACGCGCTGGCGAAGGCGTAGTCGACTCTACGTCGAAGCGGCTTGAGGGAGTACGGCCTGTCACAGCGCATGGATCGGCGTCCGCAGCAGGAAGCTGGTGAGATTTGCGGGCTAGCGCAGTTGCGCCAGGTGCGGCCGGATCATCGCCTCGCCGTTGCGCCAGGCGATCTGTTCGGCGAGGCCGGGCGGCAGGTCGGTCAGCCATTGCCGGGTCCAGTCGGCGTGCTCGACGACATGGTGCCAGCGCTCCGGCGTGAAGGTGTCGGTGCCGACCGTGACGCGGTCCGGGAAGGCGGCGAACAGGCTGCGCCAGTCGTCGTCGACCCGGCCGCCATGGGCGTGTTCGCTGCGGTAGGCCAGGTCGGTCCACAAGTTCGCGTGCTTCCCGAGCATCGGGCCGACGATATCCGGATCGACGAAGCCGGCATGGGCCCACAGCACCCGCGCTTCGGGCCATTGGGCGAAGATTCCGTCGACCGCGCCGGCGTCCGAATGGGCGTGCAGGAGAAGATTGTGCTGCCGCGCCAGCTCGATCATGCGCCGCGGCACGGCCTTGTCGATTTGCGAGGCGAAGAGGTGGAATTCGCCGACCGCGACCCACTTGAAGCGCTTCAGACGGTCCTCGAGGAAGTCGATCACCGACGGATCGTCGACCCAGCTGCCGATCTCGCCGCGCCGGCGGTAGGGGCGCAGGCTGGGCAGGACAAGGTCCGGCGCGGCGGCGTAGAGCGCGCGGGTACCGGCGTCGCCCGAGCTCGACACCAGCGCCCGCTTCAGCCCCGCCTTCTCGAGAATGGCGACGGCTTCGCCGGCGGAAAACCGCTCGGCCGCGTCGTGGCTGAAATGTATATGGGCGTCGAAGATCGGCATCGGCGCGCCGACGGCGCGGGCCGCCGAGGGAAGCAGCGCCGCGGTGGCCGAGGTTGCGAGAAAGCGACGGCGCGAAATCATGGGAGAGCTCCTTCCTGCTGGCATATCCGAACCCTGTCACTCCTGGCGGCTGCATGGCAAGCCCCGAGATCGCTTTCCGGATTGCGTCCTGCGGGACGGCACTTCTTTGCGCGGTCCCTTCGACAGGCTGTTATCCGGCGTGGAATATTGACCCCCTTGTGGAGTGCGCCCACGTGGAGAGGGCAAGAACTCGCCTCGCTGATTGGACGAGCGAGGTGGGGGGAGATGGTGGTTGTGGAGACGATCGCGCGGATCCGTCGCGAACACCCGGGTATCTGCCGGTGGCAAGCCGGTACCACGGCGACCTTGGGAGCGCGAAGCGGCAGATTGGCGTCCGCTAGCCAAGAAATTGGGGAGAGTTTGCGGCCAGCGCCCCGCCCCAGGACCCGATCGATCCCTGCGGACGCTCCGGGGTGCGCGGGCGGGGCCGCGCGGGAAGGCTCAATGATGGACCCGCGAGCTGCGCTCCGAGGACCAGGACGTGTGCTCTACCACGAGCCCCTTGCGCACGCGCTTGCCTACGAACAGCGCCGCCTGACGAAACGCCTGCTCGGCTTCCTTCGCGCACCACTCCCAGTCGGCGGGACTGCCCGAGGCACGGGACCACCAGTGCCCCACGACGAAGGTCGTGTCGATCTTCAGCTCCACCGTCCAGTCGTGCCACATCGCCTCGGGGTCAGAGTCCTCCGCGTACTCCTGTTCGACGTAGCGGCTGAAGTTTCCGCCGTTGTCGTCCGGGGCGACAATCTCCGCCACCGCGAGCTCGGTGTTGATGCAGGACTCCGTCCCGGTATGGACGGAGAACGCGGTGGCGAAGACAGTATCGATGACCGATGCTGCCGTCACCGTAACCGTAAGCGGGATTTCCCAGTCCGGTTCGAAGGACGAGTCTTCGGCTTCGTGTTTCATGGCCGCACTCGACGGGAATCAGCTTGAGCGAGACATGCGCGGCCAGCGGGATCCGAACCGGCGGCGGGAGTGCGAGCGCTCGTTCTTCGGCCGGGTCTCCACGCCCAGGATGGGGGCGAGCTCGGTGAGTGCGCGCCGGTAGACGAAGCGCTTGAAGAACACCACCTCCCGGGCCGGCTCCCAGTACTCGGCCCACCGCCAGCGGTCGAATTCCGGCCTCGAATGGGCGTCGATGCGGATCGCGCTGTCGTCCGACAGCAGACGGAGGAGAAACCAGCGCTGCTTCTGCCCGATGCAGACGGGGTGCCGGTCGCGGCGCAGGAACTGCCGCGGGATGTCGTAGCGGAGCCACCCGGCCGTCGCGCCGAGCACCTCGACGGACTCCGGAGGCAGCCCGAGTTCCTCGAAAAGCTCGCGAAAGGCCGCCTCTTCGGGTGTTTCGCCGTGGTGAATGCCGCCCTGGGGGAACTGCCAAGCATCCCGGCGCCCGATCCGCCGCGCCCACACAACTTGACGGCGCTGGTTGGACACGACCATGCCAACGCTCGGCCGATAGCCGTCTGGATCGATCAAGGGAGTCGCCTCTCGGGTGGCAACTTATTGTTTCACGCCCGAGCAGCCGTCGCAATCGACCCGGGCGCCGCCGCCCTTCGCGCGGACCGGCCGGAGCTCAGGCCGAGAGCACCGCTTCAATGGCCCACGACCGGACCTCCGCGACCTCGCCCATGCCGTCGATGCGCACGTAGCGAAGCTCGCCCCGTTCGGCGAGCTCCCGATAGAACTCGACGAGCGGCCGGGTCTGCTCGCGGTAGACCGCGAGACGCGTGCGCACGGTCTGCTCGCGGTCGTCGTCGCGCTGAATGAGCTCGTCGCCGGTCTCGTCGTCGCGCCCTTGCGCCCGCGGCGGATTGTGGACGACGTGGTATACGCGGCCGGACGCGGGATGGACGCGCCGCCCGCTCATCCGCAACACGATCTCCTCGTCGTCCACCGCGATTTCGATCACCGTGTCGATGACGATCCCCGCGTCCCGCACCGCTTCGGCCTGGGGAATGGTGCGCGGGAATCCATCGAGGACGAACCCCCCCGAGCAGTCCGGGCGTGCGAGGCGCTCTCCGACCATGGCGACGATCAGATCGTCCGGCACGAGCTCGCCAGCGTCCATGATGCCCTTCGCCTTTCGGCCGAGCGCGGTGCCCTCGCGTACCGCGGCCCGCAGCATGTCTCCGCTCGAAATCTGGGGAATGCCGAAATGGCGCGTGAGAAAGCCGGCCTGGGTACCTTTGCCCGAACCCGGACCGCCGAGTAGGATGATGCGCATGCGCGAGAGCTTGCCCTGAAAGACCAGCGGCGGATTATACGGGCCTGACGGCCGCCTCCGGAGAAGGACGATGAAGCTGCACGCGGACGGAGCGGCGACCCGCATCACCTCCTATGGACCCGGCTACTTCGCGATTGGCGAGCGGCTCGTTCGCCACGGCATCATCATCAGCGCGGACGGTACGGTCACGCCCTGGCCGCCGGTCGTGCCGGCCGACCTCGACGAGGAGCTCCTCCGGCAGATCATTGCGTACGAACCCGAAGTGGTACTCCTTGGAACCGGGGCGCGCCAGGCGTTTCCGCCGCCGGAGCTCCTTCGCCCCTTCGCCGAGAGCGGACTCGGCGTCGAGGTAATGGACACGGCCGCGGCCTGCCGGACGTTCAACGTACTCGCGGCCGAGAGCCGCGAGGTGGTGGCGGGCCTGCTTCCCATCGGCTGACGGACCGCCGTTCGGGTCCAGCCCCCCCGGGCGGCCGGGCGGCCGGGCGGCGGAGAGTGACCCAGGGCCGCCCACCCGGTCCGAAAGTCAACCCCGCCGTGGAAGATACTTCAGTGGGTTCAATGGCTTCCCGTCTCGCCGGACTTCGAAGTGAAGCTTCACCCGCTCGGCGCCGGTACTCCCCATTTCGGCGATTTTCTGACCGGCCCGAACCGTCTGACCTTCTTCTACGAACACTCGATCGTTGTGGGCATAGGCGGTGAGGAGGCGCTCGCTGTGCTTGACGATGACGAGGCGGCCGTAGCCGACGAGGCCGCTGCCGGTATAGACGACCCGCCCGTCCCTCGCGGCCACCACCGGCTGCCCGCGCCGCCCTGCGATATCGATCCCCCCGCGATCGCCCTTGCCGAAACCCTGGATCAGCCGCCCCCTGGCCGGCCAGGCCCATCCCCCGGACGGGACCGGGGTGGTTGCCGTATTGCCGGAACCCCTCCGGTCCGATCCGGCCTTCGCAACCCCCGCCCGCGCGGGCGACGCCTGAGGGCCGCGGAGCGAGAGCCGCTGCCCCGGATAGATGACGTATGGTGAACGGATGCGGTTCCAGCGCGCGATGGAGCGGTAGTCGAGGCCATATCGCCACGCAATCGCGGACAGGGTTTCCCGCGGCCGAACCACATGCACCGCGGGCCGCTTGCCGCTCACCCCGGCCGCCGGCCTTGGTTCGCGTACGTCGGGCCCGGCCGGACGACCGCCCCACGGCCGCATCGCGCAGCCGCCGGCGACCAGCGCCACGAGGGCGCAGGCGAGAAGACGACTCAGAAGTCGGCGTCGAAGCCGAGTTTCCCTATCCACGACGAAATCGTATCCAGCGCGCGGTGCCGAGTGAGGTCGGCGTGAATTGGAGTAACGGATACGAAACCCTCGTCAACCGCGTGGAAGTCCGTATCCGGCGCATTGTCACGGGCCGAACCCGCCTCTCCGAACCAGTAGATCCGTTCGCCGGTCGGGTCCCGGCCGGGGACGGCCGGACGGGAGCGGTGCCGGTGCCCGAGTCTCGTCACCCGCACTCCTTCGATCCGGTCCAGGGGCAGATCCGGCACGTTCACGTTGAGCACCGTCCCCGGCGGGATGGAACCGTGCGCGAGCGCCCCGAGGAGCCGCTCCACCACCGCGGCCGCGGTCTCGTACCGGCGCGGGTCGCGCCCCACCAGAGAGACCGCAATCGCCGGGAGTCCGAGATGGCGGCCCTCGAGGGCCGCCGCCACGGTGCCCGAGTACAGTACGTCGTCGCCGAGATTCCCGCCCGCGTTGATCCCCGACACCACGAGGTCCGGATCCCGATCGAGCAACCCCGTGAGCGCGAGGTGGACGCAGTCGGTCGGAGTTCCCTCGACCACGATGAAGCCGTCCTCGCGCCGCTCCACCCGAAGCGGATTCCGGAGGGTGAGCGAGTTGCTCGCACCGCTCCGATCGCGATCGGGGGCGGCTACCGTCACCTCCCAGTGCTTCGAGAGCGTGCGCCACAGGCACAGGAGCCCCGGCGCACGGTAGCCATCGTCATTGCTGAGGAGGATGCGCATCGGCCACCGTGCTGCGCGGGCCCGGCCCGCGGCCGAAGCGGCGGCGCCAGCGCCCTCGACACCGAACGGCGGCGGGGCCGGACCGGCCCGCCCCCGCCGCGAAGGATTGAACTAGAAGGGCAATCCGTGAGATGCCGCACCCATGAAGAGAAGCATGGGAATCGAGAGCATCGTATTGGTACGGGACGCGAGCAGCGCGGTCCGGCGAGCCCGGTTCTTCTCATCGTCCGATGCCGCAACGATGCCGAGAATCTTCTTCTGGTTGGGCCAGATGAGCACCCACACGTTGAACAGCATGATCGTGCCGAGCCACGCCCCGACTCCGATGATCGGGACATTGGCCGCCGCTACGTCCATGGTCGCGCCGAGTGTGAACGCATTGACGAAACCATATTGTGCGGCGCTCTCCAGATACAGAGCGCCCGAAACCCAGGTGACGACCGCCGCCCACCGGAACCAGAGCAGGGCTCGCGGCGCGACGTACTTGTTGATGGCCCCTGGCCCGGGGCCGCCCTTGTCCGCATTGGCCTCGGCGATGGCCGGAACCTGGACGAAGTTGAAGTAGTAGAGCAGGCCGATCCAGGTCACTCCCGAGAGGAAGTGTATCCAGCGCTCGACGGAAAGTACGAATAGTTCCACTTTGCCTACCTCCCTTGGGTAGTCCGCACACGCAGTTCAGATTTCAAAACCGCCCCTGCAAATTCTCTGTACCGCCCTAGAGAATGTAGGCGATGATCAGCGCGATCACGACGCCCGAGATGATCGTCCCCCAGATGCTGGCCAATGGGTTCATGGGCTCTCTCCCGTTGCCTGGACCGGAGGCCTTTCCGGGAAGGACGGCCTCTCCCGCGGATCGTACCGATAGCCGGTGAAAATGACCAGTACGTCCGAGGGGGGGTCCCGGCCCGAATTGGCGGGTGCGCGCGGCGGGCGAAACCGCGCCCCGGGCGGAACCGGGCGACAGCGCTGCGCTCGAGCCGGCCGGCGGCCGGAGCGGCCGCGTCCGGCACGCGCAACAAGGGGCAGCGAGCCTGCCGGTCGAACGCCGGCGATGGCGGCAGCGGCGCTACTCCTCCGCAACGCCCACGTCCGCCTGCCGCCAGACGCAGGCGCCACCCGCCGCCCGATCAAGCTGGTCCAGCCGAGCCTCGTGCCGGGAAAGCTCCTCGTCGGTCGCGTGCACCACCCGAAGCGCGGGCCGTGCCTCCCGCTGGACGCGGCGGCCGCGCGCCGCGGCGGGAGTCAGGTCCATCCGGGTCTGACCGCCGGTCATCGCAAGGTAGACCTCGGCGAGGAGCTCCGCGTCGAGGCGTGCGCCGTGTACGGTGCGGTGCGAGTCGTCCACCCCGTAACGAGCGCAGAGCGCACCGAGGTTGTTGCGTTGCCCGGGATGCCGGCGCCGGGCAAGCTCGAGGGTGTCCAGAACCGCATGGCGCCCGCTCAGGATGGGGCGCGAGCAGCGGTCCAGCTCCGCATCGAGAAAGGCGAGGTCGAACGGTGCGTTGTGGATGATCAGCTCGGCGCCGTCGAGGAATGCGAGGAACTCGTCCGCGAGATCCGCGAACTTCGGCTGCTTCGCAAGGTCCGCGTACGACATGCCGTGAACCCGCTCCGCCGCGGCTTCGATCTCTCGCTCGGGATCGAAGTGGCGATGGAACGCCGCACCGGTAAGCCGGCGGTCCACGAGTTCGAGCGCCGCGGCCTCGATCACCCGATGTCCGGCTTCCGGCTCGAGCCCCGTCGTCTCGGTATCGAGGACTATCCGACGCATCCTGGCTCCGGTTTCTCCGGTTCAACCGGGCGTTCCGGCCTCCCGGGTATCCGGGGATGCCCCGCTTCCCACCGCCGCAGCCTCCGCGCGTGCGCGCCGGTCGACCCTTTCGTTTTCCGGGTGTCCGCTGTGGCCCCGCGTCCAGAGCCAATCGATCTCGTGCCCGGCAGCCACCGCTTCCAACCGTTGCCAGAGATCGACGTTCTTGACCGGATTCCCGCTCGCCGTACGCCAGCCCCGCCGCTTCCAGGCGGCGAGCCAGCGCGTGATTCCGTCCCGCACGTAAGTCGAGTCGGTGACCAGCCGGACCCGGCAGGGGCGGCGCAACGCCTCGAGCCCGTGGATGGCCGCGAGCAACTCCATCCGATTGTTGGTGGTGTACGCCTCGCGTCCGCCAATCTCGCGCTCCCGGCCCCGGAAGCGCAGTAGCGCCGCCCACCCCCCGGGACCGGGATTGCCGCGGCTCGACCCGTCGGTGTAGATCTCGACCGGCTCTCGCATTGAGGTACTGTCAAGCTGCGTCGTCAGCGAGGAACCGGCCACGCTCCGTCATGGCCGGGCCGGCGAGCCCCGCTTCCCGGATCGGCTTCCGCCTCCGCCGCCAACTGGGCCGCAAGGGGGTCGGAGTGGCGATCCGCTTGCGCGCAACGAGGAACCAGGTTCCGCACAGACGGGGCCAGAATCGCGGCCCCGCGGTCTCGAACACCTGAAGTTGACGAAGAACCCGACCGTTGGGCAGTGGCGGGCGGAAGAAGCACCCCTCGCTCGCGACCGTGTCGAAGCCGAGAACCGAGAGCCAGTCCCTGACCCGCGAGGCCGTGTAAAACCGCCCGTTCCACGGCGCATCGCGGCGGCGCACGAGGCTCCATGCCCCCATCAGACCGAGTGCGTTGTAGCCGGCCACGATGACGCGACCCTCGGGAACCAGCACCCGTTCGGTCTCGCGCAGGGTGTCGTGGGGGTTCTCTTCGAACTCGATCACGTGGGGCAGGACCACGATGTCGACGCTGTCCGATGCGACCGGCATCGCGCCGGCGAGGCCCCGTATGGACGAACACGGCAGGACGGCGCCCGGATCCGGCGCGGCCGAGCCCGGTGTCATGAGCCACGTGCAATGCTGGACCCGCGCGGCGTGGAGAACCGACAGATAGTCACGGGAGCCGACGAGCAACAGGTGGTAGCCGAAGACATTGGAAAGCAAGGGAGCCAGGCAGCTGTTCTCGGCATCGAGGACGAGGCTTCCCGGCATGCGCCGATGCCACTCTCCGAGGTCTCTCCGACATTCACTCGAGCGTCCTTGCGCCACGCGACTCCCCGGGTTTCGGATGCGCCCGGAAGTCTATCGCATCGCCGCGCGGGGTTGCGCGGCGCACCGCGCGGCCCCGGATGCCCCGGCGAGTTCCGCCGGCGGGTCCGTGGGCCGTGGTTTGACTCGGCTCGCGGTCACTTCTACGATGGCCGATCCATGATGAACGTGTCCGTTTCCCATGGACTCACCCCGCATCTCGTGTGCCGCCATCGCCATCTTGCTGTCGGCTACGTCGTGCATCGAGCAGCAATCCACGGATCGCCGGCCCCATCCGAAGACGGTCCCCGAGCGTCCGGCCGCCGTGAGCTCGCTCGCCGGGCACGTCCCGGGCGGTCGGACGGAGAAGACCCGGTCGGTTGCGTCCCTCCGGGAGCCGCGGCCCAAGGGGGTGTCGCCGGCCGACGCCATCCGGGCCCCGCACGTACCGAACGAGCGTGGCGACACTTGGGAGCACGTACGTCTCCTGATGACGATGGTTCCGGTACGGCGGGAGGTGAGCTCTCTTCGCGAGTTCCGGAGGAAGCTCCGCCGGTATCACGGCAATCAACGGTTCTTCGACTCCATCGACGACAACGCACGACCCTGGCTCTACCACGTAACCCGGCAACTGGCCATCCGGGGGATGCCGGGCGAGATTGCCCTGCTGCCGGCGGTGGAGAGCGGCTACGACGCTACGGCCGTTTCCTCCCGGAGCGCCGCGGGTCTGTGGCAGATTCTTCCGGGCACTGCGCGCGATCTCAAGCTCGCGCGCTCCTGGTGGTACGACGCGAGACACGATGCGCTGGCGTCGACCGCCGCGGCGCTCGACTATCTGACACATCTTCGACGCCTCTTCAACGACGACTGGATGCTGGCCGTCGCGGCCTACAACTGCGGCCCGGGAAACCTGCGGCGGGCCATCCGGCGGGCCGGGCTGCAGATCGAGACCGCGGACTATGCCACCATAGAACGCCATCTTCCGAACGAGACGCGCAGCCACATGGCCCGCTGGCTGGTCCTCTCGGAGATCATCGCCATGCCGCGGCTGCACAACGTGCGGATGAAGGAGATTCCCTGGCGTCCGTATTTCACTGAAGTCTCGGCGAAGTCGCAGATCGACCTCGCGGTCGCCGCCCGGCACGCCGGGATGCCGCCGGCGGAGTTTACGATCCTCAATTTCGGCTTCAGGCGCGGCGCGACGGCGCCCAATGGTCCCCATCGGCTGGTGGTTCCCGCGGAGCGCGCCGCCCGCCTCCACCAGGCGCTGTCGCAAGTCCGTCCCGTGCGGATCGCGAAGTGGCGTCGCTATCGCATCCGCGAGGGCGATTCCCTCGGCTTGATCGCCCTCGCGCACGGCACCACGGTAAAGGCCCTGATGGCCGCCAACCGACTCGACTCACATCTCATCCGGGCGGGCCGGGAGCTGACGATTCCCACGCCCCGCAGCCCGGCCGCGGAACCTTCCTCCGCGGAGCACGGCGTGCATGTCGTGAGCCCCGGAGAATCGCTCTGGCTCATCGCACGTCAGTACCGGACCACCGTCAGCTCGCTTCGCGACTGGAACCGCCTCGCCCCCGGCGCGAACCTTCTTCGTCCGGGCCAGCATCTTCGGGTCCGGGGCGAAGGCTAGCAGGAGAGCGCCGTGGGACTGCTCTCCGGCAAGCGGATCCTGGTCACCGGGGTCGCAAGCAACCGCTCGATCGCCTGGGGAGTGGCCAAGGCCATGCACCGTGAAGGTGCCGAGCTCGCATTCACCTTTCAGAATGAACGGCTGGGCGACCGGGTGAGGAAGCTCGCCGCCGAGCTCGAATCCACGCTCACGATCGGCTGTGACGTGAGCGCGGACGGCGACATCGACCGCCTCTTCCATCGGCTCGGGGAGTCCTGGCCGGTCCTCGACGGTCTGGTCCACGCGATCGCATTCGCCCCCCGCGAGGCGCTGGACGGAGGCTTCCTGTCGGGACTCGACCGGGAAGCGTTCCGCATTGCGCACGACGTGAGCGCGTACAGCTTCGCCGCGCTGGCCGGTGGGGGACGCCAACTGATGCGCGAGAACGGCGGCGCGATGCTGACCCTGACCTATCTCGGTTCGCAGCGGGTGTTTCCGAACTACAACGTGATGGGACCGGCGAAGGCGAGCCTCGAGGCGACGGTACGCTATCTCGCGGAGGATCTCGGGCCGGAAGGGATCCGGGTCAACGCGATCTCCGCGGGACCCATTCGAACCCTCGCCGCATCCGGCATTTCCGGCTTTCGCAAGCTGCTCGACCACGCGCAGCAAGTCGCACCGCTCCGGCGGAACGTTTCCATCGACGACGTGGGGAATGCAGCCGCGTTCCTGTGCTCCGATCTCGCCGCGGGAATCACCGGTGAGATCACCTGCGTGGATGCGGGCTACCACGTCATCGGCACCCCTCCCCTCTGACTCGTTCGCGCGCGGCCCGATTCTTCGGTTCGCAACCGATCCTTCGCCTCGCGTCCCGGCGGTCCAGGGAGCGGTCGCGAACGCAAGCGTTCCAGGCGGTTTCAACCGAGCCCCGGATCGTAGAAAATAGGCCACGCCATCACATCGCCGAACAAGACCCGTGAGCTTTATCCCACCGATTCTTCGTCTGGAGGTGACCGGTCAGCCAATGCGGTGGATCGGCTGGCAGGAAGCGGTTTGCCTGGGCGCGCGCGGTCGAATCGTCTGGTCCATCGGCGAGACCGAGTTCTCCTTCCGGGGCGGACACAATCGACGCACCGGGCAGCGGTCCCGCATCACGGTGAGCTCGATCGTCGCGGTAAGGGGGCACCGCGGAAACCACCGTTCCGGCACCCCTCCGCTCTCGAACCGGGAGCTCTTCCTGCGAGACGCGTTCACCTGCATGTACTGCGGCGGGGAATTCCCGGCCCACCTGCTGACGCGCGATCACCTCCTGCCGCTGTCGCGGGGCGGTCGGGACCACTGGACGAACGTGGTCACGGCCTGCCGCATGTGCAATCACGCGAAGGGAGCGCGCACCCCGGACGAAGCCGGCATACCGCTCCTCGCCGTGCCCTTCGAGCCGAACCGGGCGGAGTATCTGGTGCTGTCGAACCGGCGCATTCTTGCCGACCAGATGAAGTTTCTCCGCCAGCGCTTCCGTTCCGGGAGCCGCATGCACGCCATTTGCTGACCGGCGGAACGCAGCTCCGCCTACCCCCGTCACGGACGCCGGGGGCGGCGGAGACGCGAAGTTCAATGGACTGTCAGCGGGTATACGGTTCGTCTTGCGCCGCGATGCGATCCTCGTAGATCCGGATGTCGGCCCGCGCGCGGAGCCCGGCGACGAACGAGTCGTGCGAATCCAGGCCAATTCGTTGCGAGAGCCGGCGCCGCATCTCGTCGAACGCCTCGCCCTCGCTCTCGTTCTCGATGACCCGGTCGAGCGCGAGCACCACGAAGTCCCCGGTCGGCAGCGCGACGCCGTCGAAGGTCGCCGCCCCCGCGCCCGGCCGCGGCATGCTGAACAGCACCTCTCGTACTGCGCGCTCGATGTCCGGTTCCTGGCGTCCCACGGTGCGTTCCTCGCTCCACGCGAAGTCTCCGGCCACGGGGTCCCTTCCTTCGCCGGCTCGCAGGCGCCCCAGCAGGTCCGCGCCGAGGGCACGTGCCGCGTCGGTTGCCCGCGTCGCCTGCAGCGACGCGACGATCTCCGGGCGCACCTCGTCCAGGGTGCGCTGGCGGGGCTCCCGGCGATCCTCCACCCGCACGACGACCGTGCGGTAGCCTTCGATTTCCACCGGTTCGCTGTTGTTCCCCGCGAGCACGTCTCCATCGAATGCGGCCGCGACCACCGCCTGATCTCCGAGTACCGCGTGGCCCGGCTCCCCGCTCCGGGAGAGGTAGCCGCTTTCCTCGACCGTCAGCCCGAGCAGGTCCGCCGCCTCGTTCAGGTTGTCCGGATGCTCGAACACCAGATTGGACAAGCGTTCCACCCGCTCGAAGTAGAGCTGCTCGGCCTGCTCCCCGCGATACTCCTCGGCGAGTTCCTCCTTCGCCTCGTCGAAGGAACGGGCACGGCTCTCGCGGATGTCCTCCACCCGGATGAGGTGGAACCCGAAATCGGACCGTACCGGCTCACTCAGGTCTCCGATCGCGAGGGAGAACGCCGCGGCCTCGAACGGGGGAACCCAGACCCCGCGTCCGCCGTAGCCGAGGTCCCCCCCCGACTCGGCGGATCCCGGGTCGTCGGAGGCCTCCCGCGCGACATCTTCGAATGCCTCTCCGGCCAGAATGCGGGCCCTCAATGCTTCTGCCCGGGCGAGTGCTTCGCCTCCCTCCCCTTCGTGCGCGATCAGGATATGGCGCACCCGGCGCTGCTCCGGCACCGTAAAGCCCGCCATGCGCGCCTCGTAGTACCCCTCGAGCGTTCCGAGCGAAATATCGATCTCGGCCATCAGATCATCGCGCGCCAGCACGATATACCGGAGCCGAACCTCCTCCGGCGAAAGGAAGGCTGCCTTGTTCTCCTCGTAGCGCTTCGCGATCTCGTACTCACCGATCTCCGACCCTGCAAACCGGTCGGCCGGTACCACGAGCCGGGAGAATGCCCGCGTCTGCGATTCGAGAGCGGCGAGGCGTCTCGCCCGACGCTCCGCCGCGGCCGCGGACAGGACGAGCGCGTCGCGCCACTGCGCCTCCAGCAATCGCCGGCGGGTATCCGCCTCGAACCGGCCGGGACTGTTGCCGCTGCGGCGTAGCGCGTACTCGTACTCCTCGGAGGAGAACTCGGCGTCGCGCTGGAAGGCGGGAACGGACCGGATTGCGCCGGCGAGCTGCTCGTCCGACACCACGAACCCCGCGTCGGAGGACGCGCGCACGATCAGCCGCTCGCGGACCAGGCCCTCCATCGCCCGGTCACGGATGAACGCGTCACCGAGGACCCGGGAGACGTCCTGACCGGGGAACTGGCGATTGAGCGAGGCCCGGACCGCCTGCAGGGCGGCCTGGTAGTCGAGGAGGGATATCTCTTCTCCTTCGACCTCCGCCACCGCCACGTTCGGATCGGGCCCGAGATACTCCTGCACACCCCACAGCGCGAATGGAATGCTGATGAGGATGACGACGATCCACGCAATGAAACCGTGGGCGCGGTCGCGGATTCCCTGGAGCATGAGAGGTCAGGAGATCGAGGAGAGCGAAACGTGGCGATACGGGTGTTGGCGGAGTGGACGTCCGCCCCTACTATGAATCATAATGCACCATGGAATTCCAGTAATGATTTCTTTTTCAATGTGTTGCATCCGATCCCGGGTCCAGATGGGTTCATGAATAGTCATGCGATATCATTCTTCTTGTGATAACCCAACTGGTAGCAGTATTGGCGGACTGACCCGATGAAACGACCTGCGCGACTGTCTGCGACGTTCGTGAAGACCATCACCGTTCCCGGCCGATTCGGCGACGGGCGCGGCGGGTACGGGCTCTCGGTGCTGGTGAAACCGACGTCCACGGGAAGGCTCTCGAAAACGTGGGCGCAAAGGATACGGATCGAAGGCACATCGCACAACATCGGCCTGGGTTCCTACCCCGTGGTTTCGCTGGCGCTTGCGCGGGCCCGTGCTCTTGAGAACCGGCAGGCGATCGAGGAAGGCCGCAATCCTCTGCACGAGCGTGCGGTACGTGTCCCGACCTTCTCTGATGCCATGGAGAAAGTGATCGCGACGCACTCGGGCGCCTGGAAGCCGGGCTCGAAGTCCGAGGCGCAATGGCGAGCGAGCATGCGCGACTACGCCCTCCCCTGCCTGGGCGCAATGCCCGTGGACAAGATCACGACTGCGGACGTGCTCGCGGCCCTCACTCCGATCTGGAACGAGAAGCGCGAGACCGCGCGGCGGGTACGCCATCGGATCGGGGCGGTCATGAAGTGGGCGGTTGCGCAGGGCCACCGGCCGGACAATCCTGCGGGCGACGCGATCGCGGCGGCCCTTCCGAAGGTACGGCAGCGCCGCACGCACCACCGTGCCCTGCCCTGCGCGGAGGTCGCCGGTACCCTGGCAAAGGTCCGCGGGTCCGACGCGGTGTTGAGCACCAAGCTTGCCCTTGAGTTCCTTGCTCTCACGGCCGCGCGGTCGGGGGAGGTGCGGAACGCGGTCTGGGCGGAGATGGACCTCCCGCGTGCGACGTGGGTTGTGCCGGCAGGGCGCGCGAAGACCGGACGCGAGCATCGGGTGCCGCTCTCGGGGCGGTCGCTGGGAGTCCTGGACGAAGCCCGGGAGCTTCGAGATCAGAGCCATCTGGTATTCCCGAGCGTGAGGGGAAAGCCAATCTCCGACAACACGCTGAGCAAGCTGTTTCGCGAACTCGAGATCCCGGGTGTTCCGCACGGCCTGCGCAGCTCGTTCCGGGACTGGTGCGC
Source organism: Gammaproteobacteria bacterium (assembly GCA_965223775.1). GTDB lineage: Bacteria > Pseudomonadota > Gammaproteobacteria > HK1 > HK1 > JAJDXW01. The sequence goes on from OZ245021.1 coordinate 3,816,180, forward strand.
GGAGACCGGAGGTGACCGTGATGCGGCCGAAGCGTGTCTCGCGCATTCCCTGGGCCCGGTGGAATCCGCCTACGCGCGTTCGGACCTGTTCGAGCGCCGGCGGATGCTCATGGAACAGTGGGCGCAGTATCTCGCGGGAGGAAACGCAGGTACCGACGCCGTGCGATAGCCCGCTCCAACGTGATACTGCGAGGCTGCTCCTCCGCGCCCGCAGTTCCTCGGAGGCGGATTCGAACTGCTGACTGCCTCGCCTTGGTTCGATCTGCGGAAGCGAGGGAACGACGCCAGCGCGCGAGCGCAGTGGCCTCGCCGTTTGGCCCGGCGAATCCGGTGCGCTGAGATCCAGTATCCTCCGGGCATCGTGGTGAAACCCAGGCGGTCACGCGCGATGCGCCCCATAGGGTGGGCCGGGCGATTCTTCCCGGGGTTCGTCGCGGTGGCGAGGGCGAAACGCCGGCGGCGGCGGAGAAAACAGCTGCCGAACGGATAACGGCAACGCCCCAAGGCCCGGGGAAACATCCGACGGGGCTGGCGTGCCGTCACTGCGGCGGGGGCAGGCTGCGGGCCATCCGCTTGAGGGTGGGGCGCGGCACCGCGGGCACGGCTCGCGCGTGGCATCCGCGGCGCTTGAGCGAATGGATGGGAGAGAATTCGGCCGGGTCGGAGCGCCGCGGCCGAGATACGGGGCCGCTCAGATCGTCAGAGTGATGCCCCGCAGCCGGCCTTCGTTCCTGACGTCCGTTACGAACGACTTGTCGCTCCCGCCGTCGCGCGATCGTATTGCCGAGAAATCGCTTTCTTGAACTCGGTCGCCGAAGAACAGACAAGCGTCGTCGGGATCGCACTGGTTGGAGGTCCAGACCAGACCGTCGGCATCCGGGAGGTCGCTATGGATGGCGGCGGCCCACAAGGCGGTCTGACCGTAGAGGGCCGGACTCGACGAGATCAGGTCCCTGCGCGAAATACCCCACTTGCCCAATGGCACGGCGCGCAGTTCGACCAGCCGCAGGTCACGGTTCGTCGTAAGCTCCGAGTGCGTGCATAAGTGCACCTCGTTCAGGCGAACCGTCTTGATCCTGGCGTTTGCAGGAATGTCGTGAAAGATCGTCTCATGGATTGCCGCGCGCAACGTGACGCTCGCATAGAGGGAGGGCACGGGTGCTCCGGCGCCGTCGTTGAACGGAGCGAAGCGCGTCGGCCCGCCGAGACCCGGGTTGAACTGCGCTGCCCTGAAGGTTGTTCGATGCACGCGGTGCAGCACGGAGCCCCGGGGCAGAACGGCAACCTGCGCGTTGGTGAGCGGCGACGGCGGGTTCCGGACCGTCATCGTCAGCCGATGGCCGGCTCACGCAGGCGGTCGGCGGCATTCAGGACAGCGTCCTCGTCGCCCAGCGCCTCTTCGGGCGATCTCCCGTCGAGCCAGCCGTTGCCCGACTGGAACCAGAACGCGATCTGCCACGGCGTCATGCCGTCCGGCAAACGCTTCAGCACGTCCTTGATGACGGGCAGCGGATTGCCATCGGCGAACTGGAAGCGCGGAAAAAGCTGGGCGCGACCGACGGGCACCGCAAAGACCCTCTTCTCTCGCTTCCATCGCGACGCCGGTTCGCTCGGGTTGCTCAACTGCGAGCCGTGCATGAGCTTGTGGATGTCGGCTGCGGTGCAGGTCGGCACCTCCCGGAGGTAACACGCGCGCAGCTCGGCATTGTCCTGCTCGAGCTCCCGATCAACGTCGGCGCGCTCTTCGCCTTGGAGATACAGGTCGACGAGCGCCTCGATATTGCGCTCGGTCATTTCCCTGCGGCGCAACGCGACGATCCGCCCGGCCATTGTCACGGTCGCGCGGATGGCCGCCGCCTCCGGCCTGGATCCAACGCCGATCAGAATCCATCGTCGCAGCTTGCCCGGCGGGCTTCCTACCGCCTTGATTTTTTCGCGGAGACGGCTCGAGAGCTGCTCGACATCGTCCGCTGTCAGTTCGACCGAGGAAGCGGCTTCCGGCAGCTCGGCCATGATCGTCCCCTATCGTGAGTTTCAACGTAAATGAACTCTATAGTGAATCTCATGAACAATCAACCGGGCGTTCTGGCCGCCTTCGCCGAGCGCGGTGGGTTCGAGGTCGTCGCGACCTTCGCGGAGACTGCATCCGGGGCGCGGGATTCGCGGCGCGAGCGCAAGCGGGTGCTCGCACTCGCCCACGCGCAGGAGCGCAGGATCGACGCAGTGCTGGTGACGGAGCTATCCCGGTGGGGACGGTCGACGCAGGACCTCCTCGATACGCTCTACAAGCTCGCTGGGTGGAATGTCTCGGTGGTCGCGACGTCAGGGATGACGTTCGAGCTGGGGACGCCGCACGGTCGGATGATGGCGACGCTGCTCGCGGGGATCACGCAAATCGAGCGTGACTTGATCAGCGAGCGGGTGAAGTCGGGCCTCGCGGCGGCACGGGCGCGGGGAAAACGTCTCGGCCGTCAGCCTGGTCAGCGTCCGAAGTCGGACCGCCTGGCGCCGCGGGTGCTGCGGGCGGTCGAGGACGGGCGGAGCTACCGGTGGATTGCGCGGGATGTCGGAATCAGCAAGAACACGGTGGCCGACATCGTGTCTTCTTGTCGGCTCCCTGGCCGAAGTTGATCGCGCGGATCCGTTCAATGAGCGCTTCGAGTCGTGAGAGGCCGGAGTCAGGACGGGGTTCGTCGCGCCGTGGTCCGCTCATGCTCCGCGTCCGTGCTGGGCCAGGAGATTCTCGAGGGCCTCGTGTCCGAGCGCCTGCACCGTGTTGTCCTTGGTGAGGAACGGCGGGGCGCCGGGCTGGGACCGGGCCCGCAATCGCTCGTGAGCAAGCTGTTTACTGTGCTCCTGCTTGATACTGCGAACTGACCGGGCGAAGCAGTACTCCCCTACTGCCTCGCCCCCCTTTCGGGAATCCTGCACGGGATTCGCTTCATACAGGAAGCGGATTCGGGCCAGCGCGGGCGTCATCGCGACCGCGAGGGAACGGATACGGTGGCGGTCGGGCGGATGTGGTCTGGAAACTGAGTTGTGGTACGAAAAGTGATAATCGAAAAAGATCAATTCCGAAATTCTTTTAAGAAACAAGTCATTTAGAGAAAGTTATGGCGGAGTGGACGGGACTCGAACCCGCGACCCCCGGCGTGACAGGCCGGTATTCTAACCAACTGAACTACCACTCCAATCGCTCTCAAGAAGCCCTGCGGTCAGCCGGATCATGGGTGCTGAGGGAATCGAACCCCCGACCTTCGCCTTGTAAGGGCGACGCTCTCCCGGCTGAGCTAAGCACCCGCAGGCGGTGCGCAGGATACGGCATCCGGGCACCGGTTTCCATTCCCGAGAGCGATCGAACCGGACGCCGAGTTCGGCGGGCGGTCTCCCTCGCGCGCCGGTCGAGTGAGCCGGACCCGGCCGGCGCTCCGATGCCCGTGCCTCAGTGCGTCGTCACCGCCTCCCGGTCTTCGGGTGGAGCCGGGATGAGGTCGGCAGCCGAAGCCGCCTCGTGCGTCTCCGGCGCCTTCACGAGTGCAATGGTCAGGACCTCGTCCACCCACTTGACCGGGCGAATATCGAGCTCCTGCTTGATGTCCTTCGGGATCTCGGCAAGCTCGCGCTCGTTCTCGTCGGGGATGAGGACGGTCCGGATGCCGCCCCGAAGCGCCGCGAGCAGCTTCTCCTTGAGCCCCCCGACCGGCAGGACTTCGCCGCGAAGCGTGATCTCGCCGGTCATCGCCACGTCCGACCGGACCGGCGTCCGGGTCAGCGCGGACACGATCGCGATCAGCATCCCGACGCCCGCGCTCGGGCCGTCCTTCGGGGTGGCGCCTTCCGGGACGTGCAGATGCACGTCGTGCTTCTGGTAGAAATCGCTGTCCACCCCGAGATTGGACGCGCGGCTGCGAACGACCGTCATCGCGGCCTTGATGGACTCCTGCATCACGTCCCCCAACCTTCCGGTGAAGGACGGCTTGCCGGTGCCGGGGATCACGGCGGCCTCGATGGTGAGGAGGTCGCCCCCCACCTCGGTCCACGCGAGGCCCGTCACCTGGCCGATGCGGTTCTCCTCCTCGGCCCGCCCGTAGCGGAACCGCTTGACCCCGAGAAACCGTTCGACATTGCGGTGGTTGACCGAGATTCGGCTCGCGCGCGGCTTGAGCGCCTGCTCCTTGACCACCTTGCGGCAGATCTTCGCGACCTCCCGCTCCATGTTGCGCACCCCCGCCTCGCGCGTGTAGTACCGGATGATGTCCTGCACCGCGCCCAACCCGATGTTCAACTCCCCGGGCTTCACCCCGTTGTTCTTCATCTGCTTCGGGATGAGGTAGCGCCTTGCAATGTTGACCTTCTCGGGCTCGGTGTACCCGGCGAGCCGGATTACCTCCATCCGGTCGAGGAGCGGGTCCGGGATGTTCATGGTGTTCGCGGTCGCCACGAACATGACCTCGGACAGGTCGTAGTCGACCTCCAGGTAGTGGTCGTTGAACGTGTGGTTCTGCTCGGGATCGAGCACCTCGAGGAGGGCCGACGATGGATCGCCGCGAAAGTCCATCGACATCTTGTCGACTTCGTCGAGCAGGAAGAGCGGATTGCGAACCCCCGCCTTGGCCAGGTTCTGCACGATCTTGCCGGGCAGCGCGCCGATGTAGGTGCGGCGATGGCCGCGGATCTCGGCCTCGTCGCGGACGCCGCCGAGCGACATTCGCACGAACTTTCGGCCCGTCGCGCGCGCGATGGACTGCCCGAGCGAGGTCTTGCCCACCCCGGGCGGACCCACGAGGCAGAGAATCGGTCCCTTGAGCTTGCGCACCCGCTGCTGCACCGCCAGGTACTCGAGGATGCGCTCCTTGACCTTCTCGAGCCCGTAGTGATCGGCCTCGAGAACCCCTTCCGCCTTCGCAATGTCGTGGCGCACCCGGGTGCGCTTCTTCCACGGGACGTTGACGAGCCAGTCCACGTAGTTGCGCACTACCGTCGCCTCGGCCGACATCGGGGACATCATCTTGAGCTTCGTCAGCTCGCCCGTGGCCTTGCGCTTGGCCTCATCCGACATCCCGACCCGCTCGATCTTGTTCGCCAGCTCGTCGAGCTCGTTCGGCGCCTCCTCCATGTCGCCCAGCTCCTTCTGAATGGCCTTCATCTGCTCATTCAGGTAGTACTCGCGCTGGCTCTTCTCCATCTGGCGCTTGACCCGCCCGCGGATGCGCTTCTCGACCTGCAGGAGCTCCATCTCCTCCTGCATGGCCGCGATGAGACGCTCCATGCGCGCGTCCGTCTCCACCACCTCGAGGATGGCCTGCTTCTGTGCGGTCTTGAGCCCGAGGTGGGCGACGATCGTGTCGGCGAGGCGGGCCGGATCGTCGAGCCCGGAAAGCGACGAAAGGATCTCGGCCGGCACCTTCCGGTTGATCTTCACGTACTGCTCGAACTGCGAGAGCAGCGAGCGGGTGAGGGCTTCGATCTCGTTTCCGGCCGGCGCCTCCGGCACGAGCAGATCCACCTCCGCCTCGAAGTGGGTCTCGGTCTCCAGGTAGCGGGTCACCCGCGCGCGCTCCGCGCCTTCCACCAGCACCTTGACCGTGTTGTCGGGCAGCCTCAGCAACTGCAGGATGTTGGCGACCCCCCCGACCTCGTAGAGGCTCTCGATGGAGGGGTCCTCCTCGGCCTCGTCCTTCTGCGCGATGAGCATGATCCGCTTGTCGGCCTTCATCGCCAGGTCGAGGGCGCGTATCGACTTCTCGCGGCCCACGAAGAGGGGGATGACAACGTGGGGGAACACCACCACGTCGCGCAACGGGAGGACCGGTAGTACCAGCCGCTCGCCGGGGGAGGAATCTTCGTCAGCCACTGTCGTCACCTGCCTCAGCGCCAAGCGCCGGGCACCCGCCCGGCGTCTACTCAGACGCGACCTGCTTCACATCGCCCTCGTAGATCATCAAAGGCGCCGTATCCCCGGACACGACCCCTTCGTCGACCACGACCTTGGCGACATCTTCCATCGAGGGCAGCTCATACATGGTGTCGAGAAGACAGCCTTCAAGTATCGACCGCAGTCCGCGAGCGCCTGTCTTTCGCTCCATCGCCCGCCGCGCCACCGCCCGCAACGCCTCGTTCCGGAACTCGATGGCGGTACTCTCCATCTCGAACATGCGCTCGTACTGCCTGGTCAGCGCGTTCTTGGGCTCGGTGAGGATCCGGATGAGCTGCTCCTCGTCGAGCTCCTGGAGGGTCGCCACGATCGGCATCCGGCCCACGAACTCCGGGATGAGCCCGTAGCCGACGAGATCCTCCGGCTCCACGTCCAACAGGATCTCACCGATTTTCTTCTTCTCGTTCTCGCCGCGGACTTCCGCCCGAAACCCGATCCCGCTGCGGGACGAGGAACGCCGCTCGATGATCTTGTCGAGCCCGTCGAAGGCGCCCCCGCACACGAAGAGGATGTTGGCGGTGTTGACCTGGAGGAACTCCTGCTGGGGGTGCTTGCGGCCGCCCTGCGGCGGGACCGAGGCGATGGTGCCCTCGATGAGCTTCAGCAACGCCTGCTGCACCCCCTCACCCGAGACATCGCGGGTAATGGAGGGGTTGTCGGACTTGCGCGAGATCTTGTCGATCTCGTCGATGTACACGATCCCGGTCTGCGCCTTCTCGATGTCGTAGTCGCACTTCTGGAGCAGCTTCTGGATGATGTTCTCGACGTCCTCCCCGACATAGCCCGCCTCCGTGAGGGTGGTCGCGTCGGCGATCGTGAACGGCACGTTCAGCAGCCTCGCCAGGGTCTCCGCGAGCAGCGTCTTGCCGCAGCCGGTGGGGCCGATGAGCAGCACGTTGCTCTTCGCAAGCTCGACCTCGTCCACTCCCTGCGGATTCTCCATCCGCTTGTAGTGGTTGTAGACCGCCACCGACAGGACCTTCTTGGCATGGTCCTGTCCGACCACGTAGTCGTCGAGTATCCGGTTGATCTCGCGCGGAGTGGGCAGCTTGCTGCCCTTTCCTCCCGCCGAGGTTTCCTGCACCTCCTCACGGATGATGTCGTTGCAGAGGTCGACGCACTCATCGCAAATGAATACCGAAGGCCCTGCGATGAGCTTGCGCACCTCGTGCTGGCTCTTGCCGCAGAATGAACAGTAGAGCAGCCGATCGCCGTTGCCGCCCTTGCCGTTCTTGCCTTGCCTCTCGTTGCTCATTCCCGCTCCCCGACGTAGTCCCGGATCAATCCTTGCCCGCCGCGCCGGCGTCCGCGCGGCTGGTCAGCACCTTGTCCACCAGTCCGTACTCGACCGCCTCCTCGGCGCCCATGAAGTTGTCGCGCTCCGTGTCGGTCGCGAGCTTCTCGAGCGGCTGTCCGGTATGCGTGGCGAGAACCTCGTTCAGCCGCTCGCGGAGCCGGAGTATCTCGCGGGCGTGGATGTCGATGTCGGTGGCCTGACCGTAAGCCCCACCGCTCGGCTGGTGGATCATCATCCTCGAGTGCGGCAGGCAGTAGCGCTTGCCCTTCGCCCCTCCGGCAAGGAGCAGGGCGCCCATGCTTGCCGCCAGTCCCACGCAGATCGTGCTCACGTCGGGCTTGATGAACTGCACCGTATCGTAGACCGCGAGACCCGACGACACGTTCCCTCCGGGCGAGTTGATGTAGAGGTTGATGTCCTTTTCGGGGTTCTCCGACTCGAGAAACAGGAGCTGTGCCACGACCACGTTTGCGACGGGATCGTCGACCGGCCCCACGAGAAAGACGACCCGTTCCTTGAGCAGGCGGGAATAGATGTCATAGGCCCGTTCGCCACGGGAGGACTGCTCCACCACCATGGGAATGAGGTTCAGGCCCCTGGCTCCGGACGAGTGTGGCGGAGGTCGGTCGATCATGTGGTTTGCTCTTCCGGTTGACGCCCGTTCCGCGCGGCGCCGGGCGCGCGTTCAGCGCCTCCGGCGGGATGCGGCAAGGGAATGGACTGGACCGTGGACGGGTGGCCCGGCGGACGGACCACGCTTGGCGTGGATTGCCTCTCGGGAAGGATTGCCGCGGATCCTGCTCAAGAAGACGCTTCGCTAGTCTGACCCGGATTCATCAACTCGTCAAACTCCGACGGTTCGTCCATGACCTTCACTTGGGCGAGCATCGCATCGATCGACTGCTGCTCCACCAGCCGGGATTCCACCGGGCGGAGGCGGCCCGGATCGGAGTAGAACCAGCTTACCACCTGGGCGGGATCCTCGTAGGTCACGGCCATCCGCTCGATCTCCGCGCGCACCGCGCCGGGATCGGGTGCGAGATCCTGGTCCGACACGATCTGGGCGAGCACCAGCCCCTGCTGCAATCGGCGCCGGACGCTCGCTTCGGCGGCTTCGCGCTCCGCATCGCCGGGCGCTTCCGCCGGCCCTCCCAACCCCGCGCGCCCGAGCTCCTCGGCGACCAGAGCACCGGGAACCTCGATCGGGTGCCTTTCGAGCAGGGCGTCGAGCAGCCGGTTCCTGGTGACCGCGCCCGCTGCCGCCTCGAGCTCCCGCTCCAGGTTCGAGCGGACGTCGCGCCGGAAGTCGTCGAGATCGCCGCTCTCCACCCCGAAGCCGCGGATGAAGTCGGGGTCCACCTCCGGCAGCACGCCCTCTTCCACCTTGCGGACTTCGACGTGCATCACCGCCGAGTTTCCGGCGAGCAGGGGCGATGGATGGTCATCCGGGTACCGGACCTCGATATCGCGTGCGGAAAGGGGCTCCAGGCCGACGAGACCGCGATCCAGATCGGGCAGGACGTGCCCCGCTCCGATCTCGACGACCCGATTCTCGCCCGCGCTCCCTTCGAGGGGCCGGCCGTCCAGTTCCCCCTCGACGTCGAAGGTGATCCGGTCTCCCGATTGCGCCCCCCGCGCCACCTCCCGCCAGTCCCGCCGCCGCTGGCGGAGCGTCTCGATCATGCGGTCGACGTCGGAGTCCTTCACCTCGGCGGTCGGGCGGCGAACCTCGATGGACCCAAGGTCCGTGAGCCGGATGTCGGGAAACACCTCGAACACGGCGGTGTACCTGAGACCCGCCCCCGGAGCGCTCTCCACCGAATCGATCCTCGGCTCGCCGGCAGGGCGCAGTTCCTCGCTCGCCAGGGCGTCGGCGAAGCTCGTGCGCACGAGATCGCCCACGACCTCGTCGCGCACCGCCGAGCCGAACCGCCGGGCGACGACCTTCATCGGCGCCCGGCCGGGCCGGAACCCCGGGATCCTCGCGGTCCGCATCAGGTTGTCCAGCCTCGTCCCGACCTCCCGCTCGACTCCCTCCTCGGGAAGCTCGACCGTCAGGCGGCGCTCAAGACCGGCCGTGGACTCTACCGAGACCTGCATGAACTCACCTCAGTACCTCAAAGCGGGAGAATGGCGCCGGTCGAAACGGCGCACCGCGCCCTGGCGCGGATACGCCGGAAGAGCCTGGTGCGAAAGGAGAGATTCGAACTCTCACGGGTTGCCCCACTGGCACCTAAAGCCAGCGCGTCTACCGATTCCGCCACTTTCGCGACGCTCCGAACCGAAACCGGGAACGAGTATAGCGAAGATGCCGACCGCGCCCCGGCCAGCCCGGAAATCTCACCAACTTTCGTCGCGAGGGCGCCGAGACAGTGCTGTGGCGGGCCGCACGGACCGAAAGAGCGCGTACGCGCTGGCGAAGGCGTAGCCGACACTAGCGCGTTCGCGCTGTCGAAGCGGCTTGCGGGAGTACGGCCCGTCACAGCGCATGGATGGGTGTCCGCAGCAGAAAGTTGGTGAGATTTCCGGGCTAGCGAAGCTCGACGCCGAACCGGGCCCGGAACTCGGCATTGTAGTCCTCGTCGCTCAGGTCCGCGCCCATCGCCACCCATTCCTCGTCCCGCATTGCGGTACGTCCGCGCAGGATGCTCTCCGCGTCCGCTCCGACCACGTAGCGCAGGCGGTCCGAGCCCGATTCCACCGCATCGAGGATCGCGTCGGCGACGATTTCCGGCGCCTGGTTCGCCCGATGGCCGGCGGAGTAGAACTTCCCGTTGCGGCGCATGACATCGACATAGGGTGACGAACGATCGAAGATGGTCTGGCTCTTCGCGTTGTCGAAGATGTTGGTCATGATGACCCCGGGCTCGATGATCTTCACCCGGATTCCAAACCGCCGCACCTCGTGGGCAAGCGCCTCGCTCGCCCCTTCGAGCGCCCACTTCGACGCGGTGTACGGCACCTGGTTCGGCATCGCGATGAGCCCGGCGATGGAGGTGAGGTTGACGATGGTGCCGGAACGCCGCTCGCGCATGTGGGGCAGCACGGCCTGGATCATCCGGATGGCGCCGAAGTAGTTGGCCTCGAACATGGCCCGGTGCTGGTCCTCGGGCACGATCTCGAGCGGCGCGCCTCCCGCCCAGCCGGCGTTGTTGACGAGCACGTCGAGCCCGCCGGGCAGCACCTCGGCCATCGCGCTCTCGATCGAAGCGACATCGGTCACGTCGAGACGGAGCAGCGCGACGTCGAGCCCTTCGGCTTCCCTCGCCTCGCGGAGCGGCGCCGCCTTGCCGAGATCGCGCATCGTTGCCCACGTTCGATATCCCGCGCTGGCGAAACGAAGCGCGGTCGCGAGGCCGATGCCGGTGCTCGTGCCGGTGATGAGAATGGTGGGCATCCGCGAAATCCTCCTTCGGAGCGCAATTGGCCGCGGGGCAATCAATCCGCCGCCGCGGCGGCCGTCGACCGCCGGGGGTCTCCGCCGGGAGCCGGCCGCGGTTCCGGGGGGGCGGGGCTCCGCACGACCCCGGCTGCGTGCAATGCTTCGATCTCCGCCTCCGAGCAGCCGTGCTCGGCAAGGATCGCCCGGCTGTGCTCGCCGAGCCGGGGCGCGAAAGTCCGGACCTGCGCTCCGTCCGCGTTCGCCACGTATCCGGTCGTCACGGAGGTCACCTCCGCACGCCCGAGCAGCTCCGGAGCCGGCAGGGCGGCGGTCAGCCGGCGCGTGGCAAGCTGCGGGTGGGCCATCGCCTCACGGAAGCTCGAGATGGGCGCGGCCGGCACCCGCGCCGCTTCCAGGCGCTCGAGCCAGACCTGCGTGGACTCGTTCCGGAGCCGTTCGCAGAGCTCAACGCGCATCTCCTCGCGGTGCGCGATGAGAGCCGGCTCCACCGCGAACCGCGGATCGTCCCGGAGCTCCGGACAGCCGAGGACCTCGAGAAGCCGGTCGACCTGCACGGCGGTGAGCGCGGTGATCTGCACGTGGCCGTCCGCGGTCGGAAACACGTTCGCGGTCGGAAGCATCGTCAGGGACTGGTTGCCGAGGAGCTCGGGCTCCTCGCCGGTCGCGAGATGGTTGTTGTACAGGGGATTGAGCAGGGCCACGGCCGAATCGAGCATCGCCACGTCGAGGAACTGGCCGGCGCCCGTCGCCTGGCGGCGGTGAAGGGCGGACGCGATGGCGAACGCGGCCATCATCCCGGTGGTCACGTCGATGATCGGAGACACGGTCCGGGTCGGCCCCGTCTCCTCGTGTCCGTTCGCCGCCATCATCCCCGAGGCGGCCTGAATCGCGCCGTCGAACGCAGCCATGGACCGGCGCGGCCCTTCCTGGCCGTACCCGGAGATCGAGCAATACACGATCGACGGCCGCCACCCGCGCACGGTCTCATGGTCGAACCCGAGCCGCCCGATCACCCCCGGCTTGAAGTTCTCGACGAGCACGTCGGCTCGGCGCACGATCCGCTCGACGGCCGCACGCCCCTCGGGACGCTTGAGATCGACGGCGAGGGAGCGCTTGTTATGGTTGATCCCGATGAAGGCGGGAGCCATCTCGCCGTGTCCGAAACCAGTCGGGTCCAGCAGCCCGCGCGCCATGTCGCCGCCCGTGACCGGCTCGACCTTGATGACCTCCGCGCCGAGCATCCCGAGCTGGTAGGTCGCGACCGGACCGGCCACGACCTGCGTGAAGTCGACGACCCGGACCCCTTCGAATGCCTGGGTCATCGGGCTCAGAACTTCTCGACCCAGGGACGGACCTCGACTTCCCAGGTCCAGGAGCTCCGTTGCTGGCGGTACACGTGCCAGTAGGTGTCGGCGATCGCGTCGGGCTCGAGGAAGTGGTCGTCGCCGGGATCGATCCGCCCGCGTGCGTCGCTCCGAATCTGGCCGTCGATCACGAAGTGGGCGACGTGGATGCCCTGCGGGGCGAGCTCGCGGGCCATGCTCTGCGCGAGACCGCGCAGTGCGAACTTGCCCATCGCGAAGGCGGCCGAATGCGGATAGCCCTTGACGCTCGCGGTGGCGCCGGTGAACAAGATGGCCCCGCCGCGCGACGGCAGCAGCCGCTTCGCGGCCGCCTGCCCGACCAGGAAGCCGCCGAAGCAGCCGATCGCGAGGGCTCGCTCCACGTCCCCGGGGTCGAGTTCCGTGATCGGCCCGTGGGCGCGCGCGCCCGGGTTGTAGACCACCAGGTGGGGGTTGCCGAGATCCGACTCGACGGACTCGAACAAGGCGTCGACTTCCGCTCGCACGGTCACGTCGCAGCGGTAGGCGCGCGCCCCGGACGCCGAGCAGAGCGCCTCGAGCTTGGCGGTGTCCCGCGCGGCCACCGCGACCTGCATCCCCTCGGCGGCGCATCGCCGGGCGAGCGATGCGCTGAGGCCGGGCCCGGTCCCGACGATGAGCGCGGTCCTGCCGCGTACCGATTCCACGGCAGCCATCTCAGCGGCCCTTCCATTCGGGCGGGCGCTTCTCCGCGAACGCGAGCGGTCCCTCGACGAAGTCCTCGCTCGCCCGCATCGCGTGCACCGCCGGATAGTCGGCCGCGATGGCGGTCTCGAGATCCGGCGCGTCCGCCGCCCGGTAGAACACCTCCTTCGAGGCGCGGATCGACATCGGCGAGCACTCGAGGATCTGGTCCGCCCAGCGCCGCGCGGCGTCCATGAGCTCCTCGTGAGGGACGACCTCGTTCACGAAGCCGAGCTCGCGGCCTTCCTCGGCCCCGACCCGGCGGGCGGTGAGAATCATCCCCATCGCCCGCTTCTGGCCGATGATTAGCGGCAGCCGGGCGAGGCCCCCGGCGAGGGCGGCGAGCCCCACTCGCGGCTCAGGTAAAGCGAATATCGCACGCTCCGAGGCGATGATGAGGTCACAGGCGAGGGCCAGCTCGAAGCCGCCGCCCATCGCCACCCCGTTGACGGCCGCGATGACCGGCTTCGCGAGATCGAAGCGCGTGGTGAGACCCCCGAAGAAGGTCCGCGGGCGGGTCATTTCGTTGCCGGCCGCCTGGTACTTGAGGTCGTTGCCCGCGCTGAACGCCCGGTCGCCCGCGCCGGTAACGATCGCCGCCCAGAGGTCCGGGTCGGCCGCAAAGTCGTCGAAGACCCGCTCGAGCTCGAAGCTCGCCGGCGGATGGATGGCGTTCATCACCTGCGGCCGATTGATGGTGACCACGAGGAGGCGCCCGTCCCGTTCCGCCTTGCAGTATTCGTACTCAGTCATGCATTTCTCCACGTCGATTCGCGACCCGTCCGAGGGCGGGCGCGGGTGCCGGAAAGCCGCGTCGAGCGGGCTTTGCCGAAGAACTCACCGCCAGTCCGGGCCGAGCCGCCGCACGCGACCGCGGGGTCCGGACATCCGGTCCCGCTCCGGGCCGCGCCCGTTCACTCCCCTGCCCTCCGGCCGGAAGGCGACCCGAACGATGCCGCGCCGTCACGAGCGAAGCAGCTTGTACGTGCCGCCGTCCATCCAGAGGACCTTGCCGGTAAAGAAGGCCGAGTCGGGGCCGATGAGGAAGTAGAGCCCGTTCGCCGCCTCGCGCGGCGGGGCCATCCGCCCGAGGAGGGTCCGCTCCCCGATACGCTCGTGCGAGCCCTCGGGGAGCCCCATGGTAATGGTCTCGTCACCCACCCGGATGTCTTCCTTTCCTTCCTGGGTCATGCGCGTGACGATGGGTCCGTAGCCGATGGCGTTCACGTTGACGTGCGGAAGACGGTAGCGCTGGCGGCACTCGATGGCGAAGGTGCTCATGAACCCGATGATGCCGGCCTTGGCCGCCGAGTACGAGGACTGGCCGTCGTTGCCGAGCGCGGACACGCTGGCCGTGAATACCGCGCGGCGGCGACGGTACGGGTCCTTCGCGGTGCGCCAGGCATGGAGCGCGGCCTGGGCGAGCTCCATCGGGGCGGTCAGGTGGAGGGCGAAGGTCCGGTTCCAGTCGCCGCGCTCGACGCGCGAAAGGGCCGCGTCCCGCGTGACTCCCGCATTGGCGACGAAGGCGTCGAGCTCGCCGTACGTCTCCACCGCCCGGTCCACCATCTCGCGGTTGAAGCCCTCGGCGGTGACGTCGCCCCCGAAGCCGATCGCGCGGCCCGACCCGTAGCGGGAGCAGAGCTCTTCCGCGATCGCGCCGGCCGTTTCCGGATCGATGTCGTTGACGACCACGTTGGCCCCCTCCGCGGCGAACCGCTCGACCGCGGCGCGCCCGATGCCGTTGCCCGCGCCGGTGACGACGACCGTGTCGCCCTCCAGGCGCCGGGCGACGGGCGTGATCTTCTCGACCTGTTCAAGCGTCCGACTGCTCACGAGTCTCCTCGTCACGACAAGGGGCCGATCGGGGATCGTAGCAACGCATCGCCCTCCGGCTCAATTTTCCGCCCCGGTGGGCACGAATCCCGGCCGGCGCCCGCGTCCGCTATGCTCGCGGCCCGCGGCCGGGGCGATGCCCCCGGTACCGGGGCGAATGACGGGGAGCGGAATCGATGAGCGGTATGTTCGAAGGCAAGGTCGCGCTGGTGACCGGTGCGGGGGGCGGAATCGGCCGCGCCACCGCGCTTGCGTTCGCGCGCGAGGGCGCCCGGGTGGTGGCCTCGGACATCGCGGGGGCCGGCGGCGAGGAGACGGCTCGCCTGGTCGGCGACGCGGGCGGCGACGCCGTTCACGTCGCCTGCGACGTGACCCGGCCCGCCGAGGTGGAAGCGCTCGTCGCGGCGGCGGTGGACACCTTCGGACGGCTCGACTGCGCCCACAACAACGCGGGCGTCGAGGGCGCGTACGGGCGGACCGCGGACTGCGAGGAAGAGAACTTCGACCGCACCTGCGCGGTCAACCTCAAGGGAGTGTTCCTCTGTCTCAAGACGGAGATCGCGCACATGACCGTCCAGGGAGGCGGCGCGATCGTCAATACCGCGTCCGTCGCCGGCGTCGAGGGCGCAAAGAACCTCCCCGCCTACGTCGCGTCCAAGCACGGGGTCATGGGCCTCACCCGAACCGCCGCCCTCGAGTACGCGACCCGGGGGATCCGGGTGAACGCGGTCTGCCCGGGCCCGATCCGCACCCGCATGCTGGAGGCCATCATGGAAGAGAACCCGCGCATGGAGCCGGCCATGGTCGCCGCCGTGCCCATGCGACGCCTCGGGGCGCCGGAAGAGATCGCGGAAGCGGTAATCTGGCTCTGCTCGGACCGGGCCGCTTACGTCACCGGCCACGGCCTTGTCGTCGACGGAGGGTTCACCGCCGGTTCCTGAGCCCGGACACGCTAGCGGAAGGGCGCGATGAGGGCCACCGCGGCGGAGCGCAGCGCGTCGTACTCGGTGCTGCGGGTCGGGCCGAAGACGCGAATGCCGCGAGCGCGCTGGCGCTCGAACTCGGCGCGGTCGGTTGCGGCCGACGCCGCCTCGACCGGAATGCCCCGGACGAGGGCGAGCTCGATCACGCCTTCCATCGCGCCGATGACCTCCGGGTGGTCCCACCCACCGTGCAGGCCCATGTCGGCCGCGAGATCGCCCGGGCCGAAGAAAACGGCATCGACCCGGCCGGGGTCGAGCATCTCCGCCGCGTTCTCGATGCCCTTCCGCGACTCGATCTTGAGCACGAGCCAGGCCGCCTCGTTCGTCTCCCGGCAATAGCGCGCCACGTCGTCGATCGCGTAGTCCGCGTTCGGCCCGTGCGCGAGGGCGCGCTCGCCGTCTGGCGGATACTTCATCAGGCGCACGAGCTCGTCGACCTCCGCCCGCGTCTCCGCGTGGCAGAGGCAGATTCCGAGGGCCCCGGCGTCGAGCATCCGCGAGACGAAGGCCCGAGAGACGTTCGGGATGGTGACGACGGGGGCGAGGCCGCCGCTTCGCGCGGTGAGCAGGAAGCTCGTCAGCTCCTTCGGGTCGTGCTGGATGTGCTCGGTCTCGACGAGCACGAAGTCGTACCCGGTCTGCGCCACGATGCGGGCCACCGAGGGGCGCAGGCATTCGAACACGTTGAAGCCGACGACGGGTTCGCCGGCCCGCAGCTTCTCCTTGGCGGGGTTCGTGAAGATCATCGCAAAGTCCTCCGTCTGCCCGACGTCAGCCGAGCGTCGCCGCGCGCCGGTCCCGGACGAGGTTCGCGACGATCGCCTCGAACGCGGCCACCGTCTCGTCGATGTCGCCCTCGGCGTGCGCGGCGCTCGTCATGCCGCCGATGTACGACATGAGCGCCATGCCCCGCGCCCGGAAGCCGGTCCGGAGCGCGACCGATCGGGGCGGCGGTGCGGGTCGGGCGAGTTCATGGACACAGCCTGTGCGGTTGACGCGGCCGACAGTATACGAACTCGCGCAGCGATCGCGGCGAGCTGAATGAGACGGTCGCCCGCTTCGCGCCATGCAGATCGTTGTGGGCAACGACAAGCGCCGGGACGGGTACCCCGCCGGGCCGGTTTCGCGGTTGGGCATGGCCATCCTCGGCACGAAGCCGCCAAGCGAACAGGGGGACCACCCGGCAGAGCGCGGCGACGGAGCTCGTAGCTGCTTGGCGTGAGCGTCGGACAGCGTTGGCGCATGCGAGAAACCGAAAGGGGGCCGCCGGATATACTTCGCCGGCAACGCACGAGGAGATCGATCGTGGACGTCCCGTTCACCGGCGGCTGCGCCTGCGGCGCGATTCGATACACCTGTTCAGACGCTCCCGTCTACATGGGCAATTGCCATTGCCGCGACTGCCAGCAGGCGACCGGCAGCGCCTACTTTCCGGCCATCGTCGTGAAGGAGAGCGAGTTCACCCTGGATAGCGGCGAGCCGAGCTGGTTCGAGAGGCCCGCCGACAAGGGGCATCCCATGCAGCGGGGGTTCTGCCCCGGGTGCGGTTCGCCGGTCTTTCTGCTCAACGGCGCGAA
This sequence comes from Gammaproteobacteria bacterium, assembly GCA_965223775.1. GTDB lineage: Bacteria > Pseudomonadota > Gammaproteobacteria > HK1 > HK1 > JAJDXW01. The sequence goes on from OZ245021.1 coordinate 3,833,277, forward strand.
CGCGACCGTGCGCGCGCTGTACGCGGGAAGCCTGGACGACCCGAGCTGGTACCGGCCGAGCCGGGAGATCTACGTCGCGAGCGCCCAGCCCTGGAGCCTGATGCACCCGGACGTTCCGCACGACGACGCCATGCCGGGGCGGAGGTAGGCGGGTCGCCGGCGCGGAGGGGGACGACCGGACCGAGGGCGCCCGCCCCGGCCGGCGCGGAGCGACACCGTCCTCTCCGTCTCGGAATGAACCCCGCCAACGCTCCGGGATGATCCGTGCACTCCCGTCCGGCACCCGCACATTCCGCCCGGCGTGAGCCGCCCCATCCGTCCTCCTTGCTCCGCCGTGCGTCGGAGATGAGCCCCACCCTTTCAGCGATGAGCCGCCTTCCGTCCGCCATGACACGCCTTCCAGCCGGGATGAACCGCCCCATGCGGCCGGGGGGATGAGCGCTGCCCTCCCCGTCGTCGAACTTGGCGGCCTCGAGCCGGCGGGCCCGCGCGTGCCGGAGATCGCGGCTGCGCTCGACGACGCGTTCCGCCGGACCGGCTTCTGCTACATCGCGGACACCGGCATGGACCCGGCCCTCCTCGAGGCGGTGTTCGACGCCGCGCGCCGCTTTCACGCCCTTCCCGGTGCGGCGAAGCAGACAATCGCCATCAACGAGTTCCATCGCGGCTACATCGCGCCGAAGTCGTCGGTGATCCGAAGCTCGAGCGTCGCCCGGGTGACCCGCCCGAACCTGAGCGAGTCGTTCATGGCGATGCACGAGGTCGACCCGGAAGACGAAGCCTTCGGACGACCGCTGCAAGGTCCGAACCAGTGGCCCGCGGACCTCCCCGGCTTCCGCGAGGCGGTGACCGCCTACCGGGCGGCGATGAGCGCATTCGCGCGGCGTTTCAACCGGCTGCTGGCGCGGGCACTGGATCTGCCGCAGACGTTCTTCGACCCGCATTTCGAACGTCCGACCACCTGGATTCGCCTGATGTACTACCCGCCGGAGCCGGCGGGCACCCCCTCCGACCAGTACGGGGCGGCCCCGCACACCGATTACGGCTTCATCACCTTCCTCGCGCAGGACGGGCTCGGTGGCCTCGAGGTGCGGGCGCGAGACGGAGGCTGGATTCCCGCGCCGCCCATTCCGGATACGTTCGTCGTCAACGTGGCGGACATGTTGGCCCGCTGGAGCAACGATCGCTGGACCTCGACCCCGCACCGGGTCCGCAACCTCTCGGGCAAGGACCGCTACTCGGTGCCGTTCTTCTGGGATACGGACCTCGACAGCCGCATCGGTTGTCTCCCGACCTGCACCGGACCGGAAAACCCGCCCCGCTACGAGCCCGTCCGCTATGGCGACTACGTGGTGGCAAGACTCGACCGAAACTACGCCTACCGCCGCCGGACCACCTGAAGCCGGCCCGCCGCGCCGGGCGCCCCTCCCGGCGTCCGTCTCGCATGGGCTAGCCGCGGACCAGGCTGACGCCCCGATCGGTGAGGAGCACCGAGACCTCGGACCCGCGAGGTATCGGCTCGTGGGTGCGGTGCTGGATCACGAACAGCTCGCCAAGCGCGGTCTGCACCGTGTACTCCATGTGGCTGCCGAGGTAGACGGCCTTGGCCACCGTTCCCTGGATGCCGGCGTCCGGACGGGCAGGTTCGAGGACCACGCACTCCGGGCGGACCGCCACCTTGACCGGGCCGAGGGAGAACGTACGCCGGCGAAGACGCGTCTCCAGCGGCCCGATGCGAACCGTCGCCACCTCGCCGTCGATGGCCGTAATCTCGCCGTCGACGAGATTCGCGTCGCCGATGAAATCGGCCACGAACACGTCGGCCGGTGCCTCGTAGAGCTCGTGCGGACTGCCTTCCTGCGCGATCACCGCGTTGTTCATCACGATGATCCGGTCGGAAACCGCGAGCGCCTCCTGCTGGTCGTGGGTCACGTAGACGGAAGTGATGCCGAGCTTGTGCTGCAACTCGCGAATGTCCTCGCGCACCCGCCGGCGGAGCTTGGCGTCGAGGTTCGACAGGGGCTCGTCGAACAGCAGCACCTGCGGCTCCAGCACCAGGGCCCGCGCCACCGCGACACGCTGTTGCTGGCCACCCGAAAGCTCGCTCGGGAGGCGATCGCCGAAGCCGGAGAGCCCGACGAGGGCCAGGCCTTCGTCGACTTTCTCCCGCACTTCGCTCTTCGGCCGGCGACCGACGGTCAGACCATAGGAGACGTTCTCCTGCACGGTCATGTGCGGGAACAAGGCATAGGACTGGAACACCATGCTCACGTCGCGCTCGGTGGCGGCAAGCCGGGTCACGTCCACATCCCCGATCCGGATGGCGCCCGAAGTCGCCATCTCGAGCCCGGCGATCAGGCGAAGGGTAGTGGTCTTGCCGCAGCCGGAGGGGCCGAGCAGGGTGACGAGGGAGCCCGGCGCGATCTCGAAGCTCAGACCGCGCACCGCCACCACCTCGCCATAGTTCTTGGTGACGCCTTCGAATCGGACCGAGCCCTTGCCGTTCCCGCTGCCCATGTTCAGCCTCCTCCTACGCGGCCGCGCCCCGGGGCGCAAAGTCGGCGCCGCCAGCGTCGCGGCGTCCCAGCCGGCGCTCTCCGACCAGAAGCTGGATCAGCACAATCGCGACCAGCATGACGAGGATGAGCACCGAGGAGTAGGCGATCGACAGTCCGTAGTCGCCGTTCTCCACGCGGCCGACGATATAGGAGGTCGCCATGTCGTATTCGGCGCTGACGAGAAAGATCACCGCGCTGATGGCGGTCATCGCGCGCACGAAACTGAACACGAGGGCCGCGATCACGGCCGGGCGGAGCAGGGGCAGCACCACCCGGCGCAGCGTGCGCAGGCTCCCTGCGCCAAGCGTGAGGGACGCTTCGTCGAGATCGCGGTGGATCTGGCTCATGGCCGCGACGCCGGCCCGCACTCCGACCGGCATGTTGCGGAACACGAAGCAGATCACGAGGATCACGCCGGTGCCGGTGATCTCGATGGGCGGCACGTTGAAGGCCAGTATGTACGCCACCCCGATGACGGTGCCGGGGATCGCAAAGCTCAGCATGGTGCCGAACTCGAAGGCGTCCTTGCCGACGAATCGCTGCCGCACCAGGATGTAGGCGGTCAGGAGCCCCACGCCGGCGGTCAACGGCGCCGAGATGACGGAGATCTGGAGCGTCGTCCAGAAGGAGTTCCAGGCGGCCCCGCTCCATACCAGCCCGTGCTTGCCGGTGGTGACGGAGAAGGCATCCACGTAGTGCTGCAACGTGAACGAATGATCGTAACCCCAGAGCTTGACGAAGCCGCCGAACAGGATCATCCCGTAGATCACCGCCGTCAGCAGTGCCCAGGGCATGGCCACCGCGTACACGCAACGGCGCAACCACTCGGGGATCCGCACATGCAGACCGGAATCGCCCTTGCCGGTGACGGTGGCGTAGGAGCGGCGCCCGAGCCATCGGCGCTGGGCATAGAACGCCGACAGCGTGAAGGCGAGCAGGACGATGGAAAGCACCGCCGCTTGGCCCCGGTCGTGCTGGGCCCCGACGATGGCGAAGAAGATCTCCGTCGACAACACCTCGAAATTGCCGCCCAGGACCAGGGGGTTGCCGAAGTCGGCGAGGCTCTCGATGAAGCCGAGCAGAAACGCGTTGGCGAGGCCGGGGCGCATCAACGGCAGGGAAACGGTTCGAAAGGTCCGCCATCGATCGGCGCGCAGGGTGAGCGCCGCTTCCTCCATGGACGGGCTGATCCCCTCCACCACCCCGATCAGCACCAGGAAGGTAATGGGAGTGAAGGCGAGGGTCTGGGCCAGCCAGATCCCGGGCAGGCCGTAGATCCAGCGGCTCGGCTGGATCCCCAGGACCGCTTGCAGCGCTTCGGTGACCGCGCCCGAACGGCCGAACAGGAGAATGACGGCGAGACCGATGACGAAGGGAGGGGTGATGATGGGCAGCACCGTGAGAATGCGCAGCATCCGCTTGGCCCGGAAGCCGGTCCGGGTGACGACGAGGGCGAAGGCGAGACCGAGGAACGTGGTCGAGAGTCCGACCAGCACCGCCATCCACAGGGAATTCCACGCCACGCCACAGGTCACCGGCCCCGTCAGGCAATCCAGTCCCCAGATGGTGGTGGAGAAGAACTTGCGCACGAACAGGGCCGGCGCGACGTTGCCCGCGTTGTCCTGAAAGGCGCTGAGGAGGATCGTGCTTACCGGAAAGAAGATGAAGACGGTGATGAGCGCGATCACGAAGCCGATGGCGCCCACCACGAACACGTCGCCCTTGATGAGGCCCCGGGCCGCGATGCCGCGGGTGAACAGGAACAGGAATGCGCCGCTCACCAGCACCGCGCCATACCCCATTCCGAACTGACGGTCGTCGAGGGGGCCGAAGGCGCGCTCGAGAAGCGCGATCTCCCACCCGGAGATACCGATGGCAAACCCCTGGCCGAGCGTCACGGTGAGGCCCAGCGCGCCGATCCCGATCAAGGTGTTGGCGAATACCGGGTCGTAGGGACTGCGCCGCCAGAGCGCGAGCGGCGCCGCGAGGAGAGGGAGGACGGGAAGCAGCCACCAGCGGCCATGTGCCAGGGCCTGGATGCAGCCCGGCGCTTCGTCGCTCCCGAGGGGAAACCCGGCGAGCCAATCGAAGCTCCAGAAGCCGTCGTAAATGGCATACCACGGCAGGATCGCGAACCCGATCCAGCCAATGCCGCACCATAGCGCTACATCCCGGTCAATACCGTTCACGCGAAGTCAGCCGACCGCACCGGACACGGACGACCGGAGTACTCCCGGCGAGCCGCTCGCAAACCGGCTCCGGAGCCGCGCTCTTCGGCTTTCCCACGCTGCCGGCAACCTTGCGGCCGTGGCGCTGCGAATGCCGCTGCCTCCCGACCCCGGTCCGAGCCCGATCCGAGGGCGTGCGAGTCGGCCGGCCATTTCCCCGCCTGACGGCGGGCAGGCGGGGCGGGCGGATCCCGCCCCGCGCCCGGTTGAGGACCAAGGAACGTCTACTGGGGCAGGCTCTTCACCTCGGCGTCCCACTTGGCCAGCAGGCGCTTGCGCTCCGCGGACGATCCGTACTTGCCGAAGTCGTAGTCGATGAGCTTGATTTCGCTCACCTTCGGCGCCTGGGGAGGGGGTTCGACCCCAGCGTTGGACGGTACCTGGTAAGCCTTCGCCTGAGGCATCAGCCCCTGCGACGCTTCGCCGAGCGCCCAGTCGTAGAACTTCTTGGCGCTTTCCATGTTGCGCGCGTTCTTGATGATGCTCATGGAACCGATCTCGTAGCCCGTGCCCTCGCAGGGAGCCACCGGCCGAACCGGAAAGCCCTTGACCGCCTGGGTCACCGCGTCGTGCAGGAACACGATCCCGATCGTGGTCTCGCCCCGCGCGGCCGCCTTGATGGGCGCCGAGCCGGACTTGGTGTACTGGTTGACGTTCTTGTGAAGCGCCTTGAGGTACTCGAAACCGGCGTCCTCTCCCAGCAGTTGCACGATCGTGGCGAGCGTGGTGTAGGCGGTGCCGGAAGAGTTGGGATTGGCGATCTGCACCTCCCCCTTGTAGGCCGGCTTGATGAGATCACTCCAGCACTTGGGCTCCGGCAGGCCCTTCTCCGCGAGCAGCTCCGTGTTGTAGCCGTAGCCGAGGGCGCCCATGTAGATCCCCACCGTCCGGTGCCCCGACTGCTTGGCCTGCTGCTGGGCCCACGGGTGCAGGGAATCGAGCATCGGCGACATGTATTCGACGGTCAGCCCTTCCTCGGCCGCCTGGAGGTGGGGATCGCCGGTGCCGCCCCACCACACGTCGCCCTTGGGGTTGCGCGCTTCGGCATTGATCTGGGCGAAGGTCTCGCCCGAGCTCTTGCGGGTCATGGCCACATCGATACCGGTCGCCTTCGAGAACTCCTCGACGACGAGCTGGCACCATTCAATCTGTGGGCTGCAGTAGAGGGTCATCTTGTCGGCCGCCTGGGCGGAAGCGAGAACGCTTGCGCCAAGCGCGAAGGCCGCGATGGCCAGGAATCGAATCGTCTTCATCATGGCTCCCTCACAAAGGGGTTGAGCGGTGTTCCACCGGCCCGGCGCCGCACGTTGCATCGCCGTGAGACATTCGCTCATCTCGTCGGAATGCACGCGGTCGTCCAGCCGGACGTCGCGGTCTTGTAATATATCGGCAATATCCGAGTACACGTAGCCTATCGGAAATATTCGTCAGGCGGCATTGCACCTTAACCCGGAAAAATCACCGATTTTCGTCGCGAGGGCGCCGCGAAGCTGCGAAGCAGAATGCCGTGGTAGCGGGCCGCACGGACTGAAAGGCGCTGAAGGCGTAGTCGACACTAGCGCGTTCGCGCTGTCGAAGCGGCTTGAGGGAGTACGGCCCGCTACCGCGGCGACCTTGGGAGCGCGAAGCGACAGATTGGCGTCCGCAGCAGAAAATCGGTGATCTTTCCGGGTTAACCCGCATATTTTACCGATCTCCGTCGCGAGGGCGCCGGCGAAGCTGCGAAGCAGAACGCCGCGGTAGCGGGACGAACGGACGGAAAGAGCGCGTACGCGCTGGCGAAGGCGTAGTCGACACTACGTCGAAGCGGCTTGAGGGAGTACGGCCCGCTACCGCGGCGACCTTGGGAGCGCGAAGCGATGGATCGGCGGCCGCAGCAGGAGATTGGTGAAATATGCGGGTTAAGCCGCCTTCGGGGCCGTGCGCGGCCGTAGCGTGTGTCGCGAGCACCGCTTTCAGGCATCTCTCCCGGAACGCAATGCGCCGCACAGGGGCCGGGTGCCGCGCACGACCCGAGACGAGCCCCGGCGGTTCCCCCGGAGGGCACGCTCCGGCGGACGGCTATCGCAGGCCGAGGCCGCGCGCGATGATGCCGCGGAGGATCTCGCGGGTCCCGCCCTGGATGGTGAGCTTGGGCGCGATGACCGTATCGTGGGCGAGCACCGCTTCGAGGCGCTCGCTCCGTTCGACGAACGCGGCAAGACGGCGCACCTGGTCGGGGAGCGCCTGCTCCCAGTTCGTCCCGAGGTCCTTGACGATGGATGCCTCGACCACCGGCTCCTTGCCCACGGCCAGCATCCCCGCGACCGATATCGACATGCGCCGCATGGTGTGGAGCTGGGCAATGAGGCGTCCGACCCCTTCCGCCTCGCGCGCACCCGGCTCGGGGCCGAGGTCCCGCAACAGCTCGACGAGGACGTGGATCGTCTCGAGGAACCGCTCCGATCCGCTTCGCTCGTAGGCGAGCTCGCTCGTCGCCTGCTTCCAGGCCCCGTCCACCTCGCCGAGCACGTGGTCGACGGGGAGGCGCGCGTCCTCGAAGAGCACTTCGTTGAAGTCGTGCCCGCCCGCCGCGTTCACGACCGGCCGGGTGCCGATGCCGGGCGTGGTCCTGAGCGGTACGAGAAACTGGGTCAGGCCGTGGCGCCGGTTGGCATTGGTCGGGGGCGAGGTCCGAAACAGCCCGATCATGTAGTCGGCGTGGTGGGCCCCGCTCGTCCAGAGCTTGCGCCCGTTCACGACCCATCCGTCGCCGTCGCGATCCGCCCGCGTCTTCGCGGCGAAGAGATCGGAGCCCGAGTCGGGCTCGCTCATGCCGATGCAGAACGTCACCTCTCCCCGGCAGATCCGCGGCAGCACGTCGAGCCGGATGTGCTCTGGCGCGTGGCGCAGGAGCACCGGTCCGCTCTGGCGATCCGCCGTGAAATGGGCGCGGGTCGGCGCGCGGGAAAGCAGGAACTCCTCGTTGACGACGTAGCGTTCGAGGTAGCTTCGTTCCTGTCCGCCGTAGCGCTTCGGCCAGGTCATCCCGATCCAGCCGCGCTCACCGACCCGGCGGCTGAACTCGCGGTTGAAGGCATCACCCGCGGGGTCGTGCGGGTCGAAGGCGCCGGCCGCGATCTCGCCGCGCAGGAACTCTCGCACCTCTTCGCGCAAACGGTCCGCGGCGGGCGGGAGCCGGATGGGATCGAACTGGATCGCCTGCGCCATTACGGTTCTCTCCGGATCGTCATTCTCAGGACCGTGGTTCCGATTCCGTGATTTGCCGGTCCGCTGCCCCGGTTCGCGAGATGCCGGTTACCGCGAGCCGTGCCCACCCGAGGTCAGACCGCGGTGAGGGCGGGCCACATCCCGTCCGCCCCGAGGCGGGCAAAGTGCTCGCCGAGGCGCAGCGCCCATTCGCTCTCGTCCCCGTACTCGTCCCGCCAAGCCCACAGGCGGTGGGTGAACCGGTGCAGCACATGCTCGCGCGAGTAGCCGAGCGCCCCGTGCACCTGGTGTGCGATGAGCGCGCCGGCATGGGCGGCCTCGCCCGCGCGCACCTTGGCCGACGCGACCTCGATCAGCACCGCATCGCTCCCCGAGTCGTGGTGCTCGAGCGCCCATGCGGCCGCGTTGGCCGCCGCGTTGGCCGCCGCCACCTCGCCCGCGAGGCGGGCAAGCTCCTGCTGGACGGCCTGGAACTTCGCGATCGGCCGTTCGAACGCGACCCGCTCGCGCGAGTACTCGACCGAGAGGTCGAGGATCGCCTGGAGCGCCCCCGCGATGAGCGCCGCGCGAGACGCGGCCCCGAACATCCGCGCCACGTCGAGGGCGACCGGCCGATCACCGACCGCGAGCGGCGCCACCGCATCGAAGTCGAGCCGGTCGAGCGGATCCCCGGCCACCGAGTTCCCTTCGACGAGGCCGCACCGTGCCCGCTCCACGAGCGTGGCCCGATATCCGTCGCCGTCGCGTGCGAGCACCGCGACGTACGCCGCCTCGCGCGCGAACGGAACCTTCTCGGCCTGGCCGGAGAGCGTTCCGTCGGACTTGAGCGTTATCGAGTCCCGGGCGCTGACGGGGGCGGCCGAGAGCTTCCCGGCAGGGACGTCGAGCCCGGCCCGAGCGAGCACGATACCGGCAACGAGGGTATCGGCGAGCGGGGCGGCGGCGGCGAAGCGCCCGGCCGCGTGGAGGGCTTCGAATCCCTCGCGCACCGAGGCGCCCGCCCCGCCCGCTTCCTCCGGCACCCAGGCCGTCGCGAGTCCCGTCTCCTCGAGCGCGTTCCAGAGGGCTCGCCGCCACTCCCCACCCTCCGGTTCGAGGGCGATGGCCTGCGGCTCCGCACAATCGCGGAACACCCGCTCGCACGTCTCCGCGACGAGGCTTGTTCCGTCTTCCATCAAGGTTTCCCGAGTCTCCGCCGGCCGAGTGCGCCGGCTTTCGAACGCGCGGCGCACAGTCTACCCGAGCCGCCCGCCCCGCCACCCCGGGTAGAATCGCGCCCGCCCGAGTGGAGGCAGGACATGAAGTTCGGAATTTGCGCGATGGCCGATATCGACGAGATCGGCTTCTACACCCACGCCGAGAACCTCGGCTACGACTCGGTGTGGGCGGCGGACAGCCAGATGCTGTTCTCCGACTGCTACGCGGTGCTCGCCCTCGCCGCGCGGCAGACGCGGCGCCTTCGCCTCGGGACCGGTGCATCGATCTGCGGCACCCGGATCCCCCCGGTGCACGTCGCCGCGATGGCCACCCTCAACCGCCTCGCGCCGGGCCGGGTCCACCTCGCGATCGGCACCGGCAACACCGCGATGCGCACGATGGGCCAGCGCCCGATGCGGATCCGCGACTACGCCGAGTACCTGCGGGTGCTCCGGGCGCTCCTCCACGGGGAAACGGTGGACTACGAGTTCAACGGCGTCCGCCGGCCGGTCAGAATGCTGATGCACGAGTTCAAGTACATGGACCTCGAGCCCCGGATCCCGCTCTACGTCTCCGGGTTCGGTCCGCGCGCGATGGGGCTCGCCGGGGAGTACGGGGACGGGCTGGTGTTCGCCATCGCGCCCCGGGGGGTTCCGGTGGGCGAAGCGATGGCCCACGTGCGCCAGGGGGCGGCGCGGGCGGGGCGGGCCGACCTCGACGGGTTCCGGAACTGCGCGCTCGTCAACATCGCCCTGCTCGAGCCCGGGGAGCCGGCCGACTCCGAACGGATCATCCGCACCATCGGCCCCAACGTGATGGCGAGCGTCTACTACTTCTACGACGAGGTGCACGAGAAGGGGATCGACCCGCCGGCCTTCCTCGAACCAATCTGGGACCGGTACTGCGCGCTGGTCGAGGAGACCCCGCCCGAGCACCGGCACTTGCGCACCCACGAGTACCACTACACGCGCCTCCACCCCGGGGAGGCGGAGCTCATCGACGCCGACCTCGTCCGCGCGACCTGCCTCACCGGTACCGCGGACGAGCTGGTGGAGCGGATCCTGACCCTCGAGGCGGAGGGCCTCCAGGAGCTCATGTTCGCGACCGGAGTGGACGAGAAGTGGCGGTTCGCCGAGGAGTTCTCGCGGCTCGTGATGTCCCGGTTCTGACCGGCGCCGCCATCGGGCCGCGACCTCTGCGCCGGGGCGAGGCGCCGTCAGGCAAGGCTGAGACGGACCTCCCCGAGGACGTCGAGGTCGACGACGATCTCGTCTCCGGCCGAAGGCCACTTCGTCGCGACGATGCTGCCGGTCATGACGATCTCGCCGGCCCGAAGCCCGCGCCCGCGGGACGCGAGGCCGTTGGCGAGCCAGGCGAGCGCCTCGAACGGATGCCCCATCACCGCGCTGCCGGCGCCCTCGCCGACCACCTCGCCGTTGATCGCGAGACGGCCGCGCACCGCGGGCAGATCGAGACCCGTCCAGTCCGCGGTCTCCGGCCCCAGCACGATGCCGAAGTTGAAGGAGTTGTCGGCCACCAGCGAGAGCCCGTCGAGGCAATCGTAGTCGACCGCCCGGTCGTCGACGATCTCGATGGCCGGCGCGAGGGCGGCCACTGCGCCGGCCACCGAAGCGCGCGTGTGCCCCCCGCCGGCGAGATCCGCGGACAGGCGCACCGCGATCTCGGCCTCGATCCCGATACGGACATAGTCGCGGGTGTTCAGGGTGACCGGGCTCCGATACACGTGCGCCTCGTGGATGCCGCCGGCGCACGGATGATCGATGCCCGCGAGGCGCTGCATGACCGGCGTGGTCAGTGCCACCTTCCAGCCGGCGAGCGGCCCGAGTCCGTGCTCCTCGTTGAGCCGCTGCAGGCAGTCCTGGACCGCGTGCGCTTCCTCCAGGCTTCGTGGCCGCAGATCCGCCGGCAGGCCGGTAAACCGCTCTCCTGCCCGGTGCTCGTCGAAGAGGCGGCTTGCCGCGGCCGCGGCGCGCTCCCGGTCGTTCATCCGTCGACTCCCAAGCTCTCGGCTCCCAGGACACCCGAAACCGGCCGAATCTCCATCTGCCTATTGTGCACCGTCAGCTCTTCGGATCATCGGCCGCGAGGTCAGGCACTCCCTGACCCCGACCCGTCCCTCGAACGACCGCCGGACACCCGGTCCTGCGGCCCTCGGACCTGCCGGCCGCATGAAGGCGGGGCCGGTCGAGTCCGTCGCGGGACGGGGACCGGGGTCATCGCGCAACGATGCCCCCGTACTTCGCGATGAACCGGCCCCACGCCGCCTCCGCCGCCGCACCGGCGTCGTCGATCAGGGCGCGCGCATCCGCGGTCCTGAGCTCGAAGTCCTCGACGAGGACCTCACCGTCCACCATCACCAGCTCGACGTCCTTCGAATGCGCGTGGTACACGAGGTTGCGCACCGGGTCGAGGTTCGGGGTCAGCCCGAACCGGCGGTAGTCGAGCATCTGGAGGTCCGCGCGCTTGCCGGGTTCGACGGACCCGATCTCGGCGCTCATCCCGAGCGCCTCCGCACCGCCCATCGTCGCAAGGCGCAGGACCTCCGGGGACTGCATGACCGTCGGGTCGCCGGTCTTGATCCGGGCGACGCTCACGCACGCCCGCAGCACCTCGAAGTGGTCCGCGAACATGTTGTCGATGCCGAGCGAGACGGGGATGCCGCGGGACCGGTACTCGACGACCGGCGCGATATGGCCGCGCACCGCGTTCATCAGCGGGCAGTGGGCAACGGCGGCCTTCGACGCGGCGAGCACGTCCGGGTCCGAGTCGCCGACGACGTAGCAGTGCGCGCACACCGTTTCCGGGGCGAGCAGCCCCGCGTCCCGCGCGTACTCGAACGGGCTCTTCCCGTGCAGCCGGCGCATCACCTCGACCTCGTACTCTCCCCACCCGAGGTGGATGCTGGTGCGAAGACCCATCCGGTCCGCCGCCTCGCGGCTCGCGCGCAGCAGCTCCGGCGAAGAGGAGATCGTCATGTTCGGAGTCATCGCGACCTGGATGCGCCCGCCCCGCCGTGCCAGTCGTGCGCGAAGTCGATGGCCTGGCGGAGCTGCGCCTCGCGCAACGCCCCGTCGTAGCGGTACTCGTCCTTCGCCATCGCATCCACGTCGGCGTCGCAGGTCATGATGCCGATGATGCTCCGCACGCCGAGCGATGCGACGAACGGGGCGAAGACGTCGGCCTCCTCTTCCATCTCGAACGTCGTGGTCACCCCGCTTGTCAGGAGCTCCGCGTAGGTGAGGGACCCGACCGCGAGCCGCTCCTCGCGCGTCGCGACGGTCGCCATCGGAAAGTACTGGCCGGTCACGCAGCCGAGCCCCAGGTCCTCGGCGCGCCCCCGGAAGAAGGTGTTGCCGACGTGGTTGTGGGTGCTGACGAAGCCGGGCAGCACGACCTTGCCGGCGCCGTCGATGACCCGCGTGGCCCCCGCGTGCGCCGACTCGATCCCGGCGCTCGGCCCCACCGCCGCGATGCGGCCGTCCTCGACGTACACCGCACCGTCCTCGATGACCCGATCCCCGGCATCGACGGTGAGGACGGTGGCGTTCCTGATGAGCAGACTCATGTCTCTCCCTCCACCCGCGCACTGCGCCGGGATCGGACTCGCAGCAATTCCGCGCCCCGCCATCCGGGGCCGACGACCCGGCATCCCGAAAAAGCCGTCACCAGTCGATGACCTCCTGGTGGCCGCGGTTCTCTTCGAGCACCTCCTCGCGCCACAGCGCGAGACTCTTCATCATCGGCGAGTCGTTGAACGAGAAGAGAAACGCCTCGTCGGTTTCCGAAGCGTTGGCATGCTCGTGGAGGGACCAGGACGGAACGCAGAACACGTCGTCCTCCTTCCAGTCGAAGCGCTTTCCGTCGATGACCGAGTATCCGCTTCCCTGGGCGGCGGTGTAGACCACGCTCCCGGTATGCCGGTGCGCCCTCGTGTGCTCGCCGGGGCGCAGCATCTGCATCTGCACTCCGATCGTCGGCATTACCGGGCCGCCGGTCGCGGGATTGACGAAGTCCATGATGACTCCGTCGCACGGAGAGCCGTCCGTCACCCGCGCAAGGTTGCGGAGCGCCTCCTCCGACCTCGCCCACGGATAGTAGCTGAGCGGCGAGTAAGGACGGTCCCAGCGCGTGTCGGCCGGGATCATGCCGCCCACCCCGTACATCGCATGCGAGGCATTGACCGAAGTCGTCGGCGTCTGCCGGAGCTCGGGGTGGACCCGGTAGAACGGGCACTCGAGGGCGTGGATGAGCGGGATGTCGAGCCCGTCCTGCCACACGACCGGGGTGTCGGACTCGGGCCGCACGCCGTGGTCGTGCCACGATCCGGAGGGCGTGAGAAGGAAGTCCTTCGGCCGCACGTGCAGGACCTCGCCGTCCACGACCGTGTAGCCGCCCTCCCCCTCGATCACGAAGCGAAGCGCGGAGAACGTGTGTTCGTGGGCCGAGAGCGCCTCGCCGGGCAGCATCACCTGGAGCCCGGAGAACAGCCAGCCGCAGGTCGCCCGCTGCCGCTTGCGTTCCGGGTTGACCAGCATGATGACGCGCCGCGCCGCATCTTCAGCCGTCACCAGCTCCGTCGCCTTCATGACCTTGGGCCGGAGATCGTCGTAGGCCCACTTCATGGGCCGCGAGCTGGAGGTGGGATGCTCGGGCTCGAGCGCGTTGAGCACGGTCCAGAGCGCGCCCGCCTCGTGCGCTTCGAGCTCCCGGTAAAAGGCGCGCAGCCGGTCGTCGTCGCGGACCTTCGCCCGGCCGGCCATCGGGTCGAGCGCCGCCGTTTCCCGGGCTGCCTTGGTCGCGGTCATGGGGTCACCCTCCGGAACTGCCGTCGCATCCATCGTCGATCCTGATTCCGCACAAGACTCAGGTTGGGAGCACGCGATTCCCGGGATCGCCACCTTTCAGGGACCGTGGCCCTCCTGGGAGCGAGGGCTTGCAGCCCGCGGGCGGTCCATGCGGGCTGCAAGCCCGCGCTCCCGGGAAGGCGGCGGCCCCAACCTGAGCTTCGTGCGCAGTCAGGTAGTAGATTGTCTACTCTACTCCCGGTACGGCTCAAGCGATGGAGGACCGAGGTGGGACTGACGCGAATCGAGATTGCGCGGCGCGAGCCGTTCGACGGCGGCCGGGCATTCGGAGACGGAGGACCCTACGAGCGAATCGACGCCGTCGCCCACTACGCGGTGGATCCGGTCCACCCGGCCAACGCGGGCATCGTCGACCTCGACCGGGCCGAGCGGGACGGGGACGCGATGGTGCGCTTCAGCGGGGACGCGACCTTCCTGGTGCCGGTCGAGCCGGCGCGGGCCAACCGCGCGCTGCTGCTGGAGGTGCCGAACCGGGGCAATCGGATCGCGATGCGATCGTTCAACCAGGCGCCGTTCGACCTCATGCCGACCGACGAGATCACCCCCGGGGACGGCTTCCTGCTCGAACGGGGGTGGTGCATCGCGTGGTGCGGATGGCAGTGGGACGTCCCCCACCCGTCGGTGCGCCTGGGGCTTCGCGCCCCCACCGTCCCGCTCGCGAAGCGCACTCCGGCCGGCCGGATGCAGCTTCGCATCCAGCCGGACCGAGCCGCCGACACCTTCGCGCTCACCGACCACCACGTCGGCTCGGTCGGCAACCATGCGCCAATCCCGGCCCTCGACCCGGCCGATCCCGGCGCCGCGCTCTGGGTGCGCGAGCACCTGTTCGATGCGCCCGCGCGCATCCCGCGCGAGCAATGGTCGTTCGCCCGCCGGGAGGGAGATTCGACGATCCCCGACCCGGGCCGGGTCTCGCTCGCGGGCGGCTTCGAGCCCGGCCGCATCTACGACCTCGTCTACACCCCGGCCGAATGCCCGGTGGTCGGGGCCGGACTGCTCGCGGTGCGCGACCTCGCGGCCTGGACGCGCGCGAGCGAGGACTCACCGGCGGCCGGCCGCGTCGACCACGTGGTGGCGGAAGGGGTCTCGCAGTGCGGCCGGTTCCTGCGGACCTTCCTCCATGCCGGGCTCAATCGCGACGAGGCGGGCAAACCGGTATTCGATGGGGTGCTCGTCCACGTCGCGGGCGGGCGGCGCGGCGAGTTCAACCACCGCTACGGACAGCCTTCCGTACAGCCCACCCCGAGTCTCGGGCACCGCTTCCCGTTTGCCGACGAGCCCCAGACGGACCCTCGCTCGGGGCGCCGGGCGGGGCTGCTCGACCGGCTGCGCGCGGCCGGCGGCGTGCCGAAGATCGTCTACACCGATACGTCGTCGGAGTACTGGCGGGGCGACGCCGCGCTCGCCCATTGCGACCTCGAGTCCGGGTCCGGCATCGAGCCGCCCCCCGAGGTCCGGCGCTATCTCTTCGCAAGCGCGCAGCACGGTCCCGGGACCGTGCCGTTCACGGACCGGAGCATGTTCGGGAGCCATGGGGCGAACCGGTTGAACGTCGTCGACTACCGGCCGCTCTTTCGCGCCGCGCTCGAGAACCTGCGGGCGTGGGTCGCGGGCGGCATCGAGCCTCCCGAGAGCGTGTTCCCGCGTGAAGCGGATGCGACCGCGGCGCCGCGCGAGGCGGTGCTCCGCGCGCTCTCCGCCGTTCCCGGCGTGGCGCTGCCCCGCGCGGACCGGCTCGCGTCGCTCGCGCCCATGGATCTCGGGGAGCACGCCGACCGGGGGGTTCCGGCCCTCCCCGCCCGGTTCGCCGGCGAGCCGTATCCGTCGCCCGTCTCCGCCGTCGATGCGTGCGGAAACGAGCTTGGCGGGATCCGGATGCCGGACGTGGAGGTCCCGGTTGCAACCCATACCGGGTTCAACCCGCGCTACCCCGATAGCGGCGGCGAGGGCCAAATCCTCGAGTACCTCGGCTCGACGGTGCCGCTCGCCCGCACCGCCGCCGCCCGGGCGGACGCCTCCGATCCGCGCCCGTCCCTCGCCGAGCGCTACGCGAGCCGCGATGCGTACCTCGCCGAGGTGCGGGCCGCGGCGCAACGCCTCGTCGAGGGCCGGTATCTGCTCGCCGAGGACATCGAACTGTGCGTCGCGCTCGCCGCCGAACGCTACGACGCGGTCGCCGGCCTCGACGCCTGAGCGCGCCCGCCGCGACTCCGGCGTTCGAGGAATCGTCGCACCGAGAGGCGTATGATCCGCCACGCAATTCAGGGAGGGGGAGCCAACATGGGGGCCGCAGAGAACTCTTCTTCGGCGAGCCGAGAAACCGGCGATCCCATCCGGTGGCGGATGGCCGGAGACTGGTGGGACCTTTGCAACTGCGCCATCGGCTGCCCGTGCAATTTCGGATCGGACCCGACCCTCGGCTACTGCGAGGGTGTGCTGACCTGGTTGATTCGCGAAGGACATTACGGTGACGTGCGGCTTGACGCAGGCTTGGCCGTAGTCCTCATCATTCGTTTCGAGGGCAATGCCCTGGAGAAGAATCGCGAATTCGGCTTCCTGATCGACGACCGCGCCGACGACGCGCAGCGCGACGCGCTCGAAGCGATCGTTACCGGCCGGGCGGGCGGGATCTTCAGGGCATGGCGGGACCTGACCATACAGCTCGACGGCGTCGAGTTCGTGCCGATGAAGGTCAGCCACAACGATGAACAATGGAGGGTCGAGGTGCCCGGACTGGTGGATGGCCTGGGAGGCCCGTACCGCAAGTACATGGTGCCGGAGAACGATACCTGCCGGATCTACAATGCTCCTCGACCCGAAGTGACTCCCGGCTACCTCACTCTCGGCCACGCGCTGCGAAACATCGTCACCGGCGCATTCGGCCGCAACTGGGATTGGTCCCGGCGCTCGTCAAAGCACATCGCGTTCGACCTGCAAGGGCCTGACGCGTTCTCCTGGCGCAAGCCATTGTCATAGTCCGACACGCCGTCGGACGCGGCCAAGTCCCCATGTCTCAGAGGTTCCAGATCCCTGCCGGTCTGGCCGTCCGGGACAAGTTCGTGATCGGCTGCGGGCTGTTGGCCGTCTGCGGGCTCGCGTGGACGATGATGGGGTGGCAGGCGAGCGCCCTGATGCCGGTGGACGCGAGCGGCGCCGCGGCAACGGGCATGGTCGAGCCGCCGTCCGTCCTGATCGATTTCGCCCTCATCTACCTGATGTGGGTCGTGATGATGGTGGCGATGATGGTGCCCGGCGCAAGCCCGATGATCGCCGTGTTCGCGGCGATCAATCGCCAACGGCGCCAGGAAGGCACTCCATACGTGGGCACCGCGGTCTTTCTCGTTGGCTATCTCGTCGCGTGGTCCGTGTTCAGCGTTGCGGCAACCATCGTGCACTTGTCGCTGGAGACGACCGGACTGCTGACGCCGATGATGGCATCGGCTTCGACGACCCTGTCCGCCGTGCTGTTTGCCGCTGCCGGCCTCTATCAGTGGACGCCACTGAAGGATGTCTGTCTCAGGCACTGCCGCACACCGATCGGATTTGTCCTGACCGAGTGGCGAGACGGCGCCGCCGGCGCGATCGTCATGGGCATTCGCCACGGGCTCTACTGCATCGGTTGCTGCGTCGCGATCATGGGATTGCTGTTTGCCGTGGCGATCATGGATCTGCGCTGGGTAGCGACGATCACCGTTCTCGTCACGCTGGAAAAGCTGCTGCCGCGACCACGGTTCTGGCGCCATCTGATTGGGGCGATCTTCATGGGCGCCGCTTGCGCCTTCGCGTTGGGTTGGGCCGCCGCGCAGGGAATGCACACGGGGTCGTCGACGTCGACGGCTTCATCGGCAACGGTTGCCTGTTCCGCCCCGCAATTCGAGGTCGCCCTCCCCTCGTCTCCAGTCAATGGGAAATGCGGACAGGGACGGTCATGTTCTGCATCAGGCTGCGCGTAGCCCGGCCCAACCAGACGCAACATTACGCGTAAATCATGATGTAGCGATACGCGTCTTTCGCGCACAAGGTATGCGAACAGACACCGAAGGCGCTCGCCCGGCGTACCCATCCGGCAGTACCGCGGGACGTGAGGTCCGATCCCGCGGGTCCGGCTCGGCCACGCGCCGACGCCGCTCGATCCCGCGCCGAACCTGGGCGCGGCGCTCGGCATCGAGCTCTGGATCAAGCGGGACGACTGCACCGGGCTCGCGTTCGGCGGCAACAGGGTGCGCCAGCTCGAGTTCCACTTCGGCGAGGCCCAGGCGCGCGGCGCGGACACGGTGCTGGTGATCGGGGCGGTGCAG
Organism: Gammaproteobacteria bacterium; assembly: GCA_965223775.1. Taxonomy (GTDB): domain Bacteria; phylum Pseudomonadota; class Gammaproteobacteria; order HK1; family HK1; genus JAJDXW01. The sequence goes on from OZ245021.1 coordinate 3,851,654, forward strand.
TCGAACCTGGTGCGCATTGCCGCCGCCGGCGCACGCCGTCTCGGGATGGAGGCCCACATCCAGCTCGAGGACCGGGTGGCGGACGGGGGGAGACTTGCTGCATCTCCGGCAACCTGCTCCTCGACCGGGTGCTGGGCGCACCCCTGCACGCGTACCGGGTGGGCGAGGACAAGGCGGCGGCGGCGGTGACGCCGAGCTCCTTGCCGGCGAGGGCGAAGCTCTGGTGCCGGGCGGCGGCCTCGAAGAAGCGCAGGCTTTCGAGCGGCGGCAGGGATATCACGGATTCGGACGCCAGGAGCCATCGGGTTGGAGCTAGATAAATACATAGTTCGTATTTGCAAAAAATATATCTTTCCGAAATGCCTCCCGGCAGAGCCTCGACGCAGTGCCGTGTTGCCCTTGTGGGCGTACATCGAAGGGGTTCCCAAGCGTAAAACGAGCGGACTCATTGATAAAATATTATTTGTTATAAAGAGAAAAAATCGATAGTTGCAGCCGTTTAAAAGAGGTATGATTCGGCCCCGTCAGCGGTGTGCCATGGATGCCGCTGACACCAAGGGGCGCGAATCGGGAGCGACACGGCAATGGGTACGATCTGTGCGAAGTGGTGCGGCTCGCGGGCTTCGGGACGTTTGCGGCGAAGGGCCGGCCGGCGCGCAAGGGCCGCCATCCGCGGACCGGCGCGTCCATCGCCGTGCCGGCGTCGAAGGCGGTGAGGTTCCGGGTACCGGAATCGCCTGATCCATGATCGAACCCATCGCAGGCGTCGTCGGGGGGGTTGGGCTGTTCATCGCAGGGATGTGGCTCCTCACGGAGAATCTCAAGGCGCTGACGACCAGGCGGCTGCGCAGGAACGCGGGCCGGTTGACGGAGAACCGGTTCTCGGCCCTCGCCTGGGGAGCCCTCGCGGGCGCCATCACCCAGAGCATGTCCGCGATGACATTCATCGTGATGAGCCTTCTGCGATCCGGGCTGATCACGCCCCGGGGGTCGCTCGCCCTGATCCTCGGCGGGTGCCTCGGCCTGACCGGCCTGGTCGTGATCGTCACCTTCGACATCAAGGTGGTTTCGCTCTACGTGCTCGGGCTCGCCAGCGCGGTGGTGGTGAGCGAACGCTTGTCGAGGTTCAGGCGCGTGGCGGCGTCGTTCCTCGGCGGCGCCATGCTCATTCTCGGACTCGTTCTTCTCAAGGACGCCGCGGCACCGCTTGCCGAGCAGCCCTGGTTCCAGGACATGCTGGAAAGCACCGGGGAATCGATCGCGCTTGCCTTTCTGATCGCCGCGTTCCTGACGTTCGTTGTCCAGTCCTCGAGCGTGGTCACCGTGCTCGGCATCAATCTCGCGGCGGTCGGGCTCATCTCGGTCGATCAGGCCATCATGATCATGTATGGGAGTATCTTCGGTTCGGGCGTAATTCTCTATGTGCTGTCAGCCGGTGTTGCGGGCCGGGCGCGTCAGGTGGCGATGTACCTCGTGGGCTACAACACGCTCACCTGCGCGGTGCTGGTTCCGCTGCTGTACTGCGAGATCCACTTCGGCATCCCCTTGGTGAAGGCGGCGGTCCTCGCATTGGACCTGGAGGTCGCCCATCAGCTCGCCGCCGTCTATGTCTTTCTCAACGTGTTTCTGTTGCCGGTGATGCTCGCAGGGCTCGAGTGGTCGGTCTCGGTGCTCGAGCGGCTCTGGCCGACCTCGCAGGCCGAGGAGCTCTCACGGCCGCAGTTCATTTACGACCATGCCTCCGTGGACGTCGACACCTCCCTGATGCTCGTCGACCTGGAGCAGCGCCGTGCCGCAAGAAACCTGTCCCGGTTCTTCGATGCGGTGCGCCGTGGGGAGAGCGTCGGGCCGTTGCGCGACGCCACGCGGAAATTGCTCTCCGACGTCACGGAGTTCCTGGACGACCTTCAGCCACTTTATTCCATGTACGGTGTCGAGCGCCACAATTCGATGCGGAATCGTCAGAAGCTCCTCGCCTGGCTGGAGGACTCGCTCGGAGCGCTGTGCGAGTCCCTGGCCGCTGGCGGCGACCAGCCGGCTCTCGCTCAGTTCCGGATGACCATTGGCGAGAGCGTCGACAGCGTGTTGCTTTCGCTGGTCGATGCGATGGAGTCCGATGACCGGGTGAGCTGGGACATCGCGAGACGCCTCACCGGCGATCGCGGCGAAATGATGCGCGAGATCCGGACGGAGTTTCTGAGAAGGGACCCGCCGTTGCAGCACACGGATTTCATCGACGTCATGCGGATCACCAATGCCGTAGAGGAGACATTCTTCCTGTTCTCCAAGATCGAGAATGAGTTCAACCACGCCCCCAACGCGGAGGACCATGTCGCCCAGGCATGATCCCGGCGGTCGCGAATACGTTCAGGCAATGCGTGCCTCGGGTCGCCAGCGATGCCGACCGACTCTCGGCTGACCGCCACCGCTACACTCCAAGTCGCCTCTCCTGGAAGCCCATCCCATCCGATTTGATGACGGGCAGCTCTCTCTCGTTCGTTTCGCCCGTCGCGGTTGTCGAATCGTATCTCGCCCAGCGAGTTCCGAAGACCCCGAGCCTATAGAACAGTGTCGTCCGAGCGCTCGTATCCAATGGCTCGATAGCCCGTAACCCTGCGTTCGTACATCCTCGCCAGGACAGGAACTCGCCGATCCACATAGTCGTAGATCCGCACCTCGGTCTTCCCCGGATGCAATCGATGCAGCCGTCCTGTGTATTGCACGACGGTGCCCCGCCACGAGACCGGCATGGTCAGGAACAAGGTGTCCAGTCTCGCGTCGTCGAAGCCCTCCCCGATGTACCGCCCTGTCGCGAGGACCAGGAACTCCTCGCCATCGGGGATGGCGGCCAGAGCCGCCAGCGCCTCCCGGCGTTTCTTCGCGCCGACACCTCCCTGCAGCACAATCAGGTGCTTGGTGAACGCGCGCAGGCGACCAGCGAGAAAATCGAGATGGTCCTTTCGCTCGGTGAGCACGAGGGGCGAACGCCCGGCGGCGAGCGAGCCGATGATGTCGTTCAGGATGAGGTCGTTTCGCCGTTCGTCGCCCGCGAGCGAGCGGTAGATGCGCTGGATTGGGAGATCGGTCTCACCCGTCAACTCGAATTCCGTCTCCCTGACGACCAACCGGCGCGCGAAGGGGGAGGCGGCTGACGACGACCTGCGGTCGACGACGTACCGCGCGGGACCGAGCTGCATCTCGAAAATCGGATGCTGCCCGTCGCGGCGCTTCGGGGTGGCGGTCAGCCCGGTTACGTATCGTGCCCGGACCTCGCTCAGAACCTGCTCGAATGACGAAGCGGACACGTGGTGGCATTCGTCCACGACCACGTGACCGTAACCGGCCACCAGGTCGGCGACCGTGCCCCCGCGCACGAGACTCTGGAACATGGCGACATCGATCACCCCGGTCGCGCGGCGCTTGCCGTCACCGATTCGGCCGATGGACCTGGGGTCGACGTCGAGGAACATCGCAAGCTGCGCGACCCACTGTTCGAGGAGCGGTCGGAGGTGCACCAACACGAGCGTGTTCCGGGCACGTTCGGCGATCATGCGAATGCCGGCCACCGTCTTGCCCACGCCCGGCGGCGCGACCAGGACTCCAATGTCATGGGCCCGGAGCGCGCGCACCGCGTGTTCCTGAAGCTCCGTCGAAGTGCCGTGGAATCGGTGCTCGATGGAGTGTCCGTCCTCGCGTTGTTCGTCGATCTCGAGCGTCGCACCCAACGTTTGGAGCAACGCAGTTGCGTCGTCGACGCACCCGCGCGGAAGCGCGACATGCCGGGGGAAGTCCTCCGCGCGGTAGATGATTCGAGGGGTGCGCGCGGTTGAGAGCCGCAACCGCTGCTTCTGGTAGAAATCAGGATTCTGGAAGGCAGCAAGGCGCCTGAGCGCGTTGATGAGCGACGACGGCAGACCGGCCTTGCTGATGAACAGCCGCTGCGCCAAGGTGGCTTCGACGCGGGTCGGGACGGGTTCCTTGACGGCCGGCACCACCGGAATCGAACGGCGCGACGGTGGGATAAGCCAAGGCGCCGCCGCATCCTCTTCTTCGAGTCCGCTCGTGCGGACCCCGAGCACCTCTCCGCTCCGCTGGGCGTCGGCGGCGACGCGTTCAACGGTGGAGGCCGCAATGCGTTGCACGCCGGCCAAGTAGGCCCATTGGTCGGGAAAGGGGTCGAAGTCCTCGTCGATGAGTACGGTGTTGTCCTTCGCGCGCGGCCCGTGCTGCAGCGGTAGCGCAATCAGGTTGCCGAAGCCACCGCGAGGCATGGTGTCCTGATTCGGAAACAACCGGTCGTAGGAAGTCATGTCCAGACCATGACGCCTCGACATCGCCTGAGTAATCAGATAGCAGCCCATTCGCCGGGCCACCGCCGCGGACACTGGCGCATCGAAGAAGAACCACGCATGCGCCCCGTTGCCGGAGCGCGACCGTTCGACCGCGACGGGTAGTCCGGCGCCTCTGCAGGCGTCCCGGAATGCGGCGACATCCTTCTTCCATTCCGCCTTGTCGAAGTCCGCCGCAAGGAACCAGCACGTCTCATCGGCAAGAAGGGGATAGACGCCGGCGACATGGCGTCCCTGGAGGTGGTCCAGTATCACGCGGTCGCTCACCGGCACGAACGCTTGATTCGGACATTCCCCGCAACGCACGCGCGGCTTCTCGCACACGCCGGGCGTCCATTCATTGCTGCACGCCGGGGAATAGCCCGTGTGTCCGGTCTTGGTGCTCGTCCACAGCACCGGAAAGACATCGTCCCGGCCTCGAAACAGGGAGCGAAACAAGGCCACCTTTTCGGGTCCAGTCAGCGGGACAACATCCCCGGTAAACGCCGATTGTCCGGGGGGGTTCCGTTTCGCGCCGTCGAGCGCCTCGAGGTGCGCCGTGAGGTGCTCGAGCGAATGTTTCGCTACATCCCGCCGTCGCTCGAACTCCTCGAGCTCGTGCTGCTTGCGAGCAATCGCATCCATCAACGCCCGTATTCTCTCGTCCGAGGTGGAAGGCGGCATTGTGTCCCATCCAGCAAACAGCGGGTCGGCGAGACCCTGCGTCACATCGGATCCTGAATACCGGCGGCGAACGATGCAACTCGTGTGGCCGACGTCCGATCAGGAGTTCATCACGGCGTCTGGACCGTCGTTCACGATGTTCGAGGTCGTATGTCTTCGAGCAGACGTCCATGGCAGGGCCTCCGAACGTCAGTCTCATGACGTGATTCGATGAAGGTACCGCCCACAAAGTTTTCGACGCGACAAGGATTCACTTGCGGTGCCATTTCCGCGATCGCAAACGTTGGTCGAAGTCCTGACCGAGCAGCCTTCGCTTCCCCGGGCTGTATGAAGATCAGGCCCGTCGGTACCATCAACCTCCATGCGCCTGCACGCGCCGAACCGCCTTCCGGCAGCCTCCTCGACGTTCGCCTCGAGCCGCCCCGAGGGCCTCAGGAGATACGCCTTGTCCTCGACTCTTGTTCCGGCGCCGGTCGCTCGAATACCCGGGGCATTGCCGTCACTCAAACAAGCTTTCCAGCGCGCGCCGCTGCACCGCATGCTTCTCGGGGTTGGCTTGCTATGGCCGTGCCGCCCTTGAGCGCGAACACCGCCTCCGTCGCGATGTCCGGCAGCACGCTCAGCAGCAGGCGAACCTGTGCCACGTACCGATCAAGCATCGCCGTTTGCCCTTGCGGGATTCCTGGGCACCAATGCTTCCGGCACGTAGATGCGGTAAGTCGGGTGAAGCTTGCCGCCCTCTACAAGAGCCCGCGGGCCGGACCCAAGGTCGATCTTCGAGGCATTCAGATACTTGCGCCATCCATGCTCGTGTCTGTCCGCGAAGACAAGGAACAGCCGGCGCACCTTCACGCTGCGGCAGGCAGTCAGCAGCGCCATGAGTTGCTTTGGCCTAAGCGACACCAGTCCCTCGAAAATCTTGTCCAGGTTCTCGAAGCTTGCACGGTGTGGCAGCTCGTCGAGCGCCTCGAGGATGGCACGTTCCGGAGACGATGCCTTGATGGGCCAGCGCCACACGTCGACCGATGCTCCGCTTGACTTGGCCTCGAGGCCGGCATCGTCGATGCCGACCGGATCCTCGCCGAACAGTGTGCGCCGACGCACGACGATTTGCGTTTGCATCGGCAGCCGTTTCAGCCAGGACGGCACCTCGCCGTAGTCGTTGGGGGCAGCACCCGCCACCGGTAGTTGAAGGTGACGTCGCGCTCCTCGGTTCTCCGCCCGTTGACGATGGTGATCTGCGTGGAGACGCTGGGGCTGACGCCGAGATAGGTCACCCGTGACCTGCGGCTGAACTGGCCGGGCGCAGCTCTCGCGCTCAACCTGCTCGAGGAGATCGAACAGCTGCGCCTCGAGCACCGTACGGCGAGGCATTTCGTCGAGAGGACGCAGACCCGGAATCGCTGACCGTGGTCTCGGAAAACAAGTATGCACGCACGCGCCGTCAGGGTGCTCCTTGCAGGCAATTGCGACGGCGACGTTGACGATGAACGGGTGACGGTTCGTCGGTAATCGCAGCGATCGTCAACGTCCGAATTCGAGTCCCGAACAGCGCATCGCACGCGGATCGGCGCCGTGAATCATCACTCAGGCGCTGCATGCCACGACCGGGATTGGATTCCGGATGATTCCCAATGGATTCCCAGTTCGTTTCTCGCGGGAAGAGCGGGAATCATCAATATTTTCCAACATTTATTGGTGGGCCGTGTAGGATTCGAACCTACGACCCGCTGATTAAGAGTCAGCTGCTCTGCCAACTGAGCTAACGGCCCCGGCGGAATAGTGAAGCACCGATGAGGGGCCCGCCGCAAGTGCCGGGGGCGGCCCCCGGCTCGTCGCGGAGGTGACGTCGGGGTCCGGTCCGGAGGGTCGGGACGAGGCGAATCACCGCGCATCGTCGAGGGGGCGGTCGATCGCCCAGAGATAGCCGTCCGGATCAAGAATGAAGACTTCCCGCACGCCGTGCGGCTTGTCCATTGCTCCGGCGAGGATCGGGTCTCCTCGTTCGTGGGCCGCCGCTTCGGCCGCGTCAGGGTCCGCGTCGTGCAGGCGGATCTCCGCCCCGATCCCCCGCGGATCGTCGGCCGCGAGGCTGCCGTGGAGCGGGTGGTCGCGATAGGTGTGGTCGGCGTGGAGCATCCACTCCGACGGGCCGTGGCGGAGCACCGCGAAGTCGGGATCGGAGTAGACCGGCTCGACGCCGAGCACTTCCCGGGCGAAGGCGAGCGCACGCCCGACGTCGCGGACGAGGAGGTTCACCGTGAGCCCCCGCAGGGAGCGCCCGTATTCGTCGGCCGGCATCCACGGGTCGCCCTGCCGGAGCTTCATCCGGAACCTTCCTGCGTGCTCGGGGGCGCCGCCCGCCTAGACGACTGGCCGCACCCGCTCGGCATCGCGGAAGAGGATGTCGCGGAGCGCCCCGCTCGCCCGCTCGTGGAAGGCGAGCGCGTCGGGGTCGAAGTCCCGCTCCGGGACAGGAGTGAGGTGAAAGTGTCCGTACCGGTCCTCTCCGCGCACCAGCGCCGCACTGTCCCACTCACCGGCCGTCTGCCGGGTGCGGGTCGAGATGTAGTGCATCGAGATCCCAATCCGCCGGTCACCGGTACGGTTCGGACCGGAGGCGTGGGCGAGCCCGACGTTGTGAAGCGAAGCCTGCCCCGGAGCGAGGGCCATCGACACCGTCTTCGATTCGTCGACCTCCACCGCGATCTCCTGGCCCCGGGTGAGCAGGTTGTCGTCGTGGTACTCGTCCCGGTGCGGAAGGACCGGTTCGACGTGGCTCCCGGGCAGCACCCGCATGCAGCCGCTCTCCTCGGCCGCCGGCGAAAGCGCGAGCCAAGCGGTGATCAGCTCGGAGGTATCGAGCCCCCAGTAGCGGACGTCCTGGTGCCACGAGACGAAGCTCGGGCTGTCCGCCTCCTTGATCCAGAAGATGGTGTTCCAGCAGAGGATGTCGGGGCCGATGAGGTCCTCGACCGCATCGAGGATCCGCGGGTGGCGCATGAGATCGTCCACCCACTTGAACAGGAGGTGCGACTTGCTGCGCTGCGGGCCGTGGACGGGCTGCCCCTGCGCCGCTTCGAACGCTTCGAGCCGCGTGCGATTGGCGGCGACTTCGCCGGCGTCGAGCACGTCGATGGGGAAGTGGTAGCCGTCCTCGCGATACTGGTCGACGGCCGCCTGAGCCAGCAGCTTCGCCATGGAATCTCCCTCGCTTCGCCGCCTGGGCGGAGCCTACCACACACACCGTCCATCCGGCGGTCGCGTGCCGCCGTTCGCCCGAGAGACGGGCCGGTTCAGAAATCGAAAAACACCGTCTCGTCCGGCCCTTGCAGGCGAATCTCGAAGCGATACAGGAGCGGAATCGGACTCCGGCGCGCGCCGTCGAGGACTGCCACGAGCGTGTCCCGCCGGGCGGGTTCGACGGCGGAGAGGACCGGGTCGATCGCGTTCGCCTCGGACTCGTCGGAGAAATAGACCCGGGTGTAGAGGTGATTGAGCAGACCCCGGGCGAATACGAGAAGATTGAGGTGCGGCGCCTGCCGCGCGTTTCCGCGTCCCGGCACCGGCCCCGGCTTCACGGACTCGAAGCGGAACCTCCCCGCCGCGTCCGTCCCGGTTCGGCCGAAGCCGTGGAAACCGGGGTCGAGGGGCGCATCCTCGCGGGCGTCCGCCGCATGGTCGTAGCGCCCGTTCGCGTTCGCCTGCCAGACCTCGATCATCGCATCGGGGACGGGGTCGCCGGTGCCGTCGAGCACCCTGCCCTGGACGCGGACCCGGGTCCCCACGGCCCCGGGCGCGGCGAGCGTGGCCCGGTCGGACCGAAGGAGCGCCGGCGAGAAGAACGGTCCGATCGTCTGCGACGGGGTCTGGACGCGGCGCGGGCTGGCCGGCGGGCGGGCGGTCATCTCCCGGATACCTCGAATCGGGACAGCCGAACGGACGGATTCCCCATGGGCCGGGGCCGCGCCGACGCGCTACGCGAGCGGCGGGGTATCGAGACGGCCCCGCAGCACGATGTCCCACTCATATCCGAGCGCCCGTCCGGGCTCGGTGACCTCGAGCGAGAACCCGGCCACGAGGCGCCCCCGGGCCGCCTCGCCGGGCACGCTCTGCAGGACCGGGTCGAGAGCGAGCAACGGGTCGCCCGGGAAATACATCTGGGTGATGAGCCGGGTCGCCCACGCCGGTCCGAACAGCGAGAAATGAATGTGGGCAGGCCGCCATGCGTTGTGGTGATTCGCCCACGGATAGGCACCGGGCTTGACGGTGACGAAACGGTAGCGCCCCTCCCCGTCCGTGTGCATCCGGCCTTCGCCGGAGAAGTTGGGATCGAGCGGCGCGTCGTGCCCGTCGGAAAGATGCCGGTAGCGCCCCGCCGCGTTCGTCTGCCAGATCTCGATGAGCGTACCGGGAACCGGCCGTGCGCTCTCGTCGAGGACCCGTCCGCTCACGACGATCCGTTCGCCCTGGGGCTCCCCGCCCGCCCGCGCGTTGCGGGTCAGGTCCGCGTCCTCGCCGCGCGGGCCGGACAGCACGCCCGGGCCGGTGATCTCCGACAGGGTCTGACCGATGGCCACCGGCGAACGGCTCGGCGCCCGGTTCGCGGTCGAGCCGTAGCCGTCGGCGCGGTTCGGCGGATGGGAGTCCGCGTCGCGCGGCCGGAAAACGTTCCCTGGTTCCGTCATCACGAGTGGGTCAGGAAGCGAGGCGGAGGCCGATCGCGACCCGCGGTGCGTGGATTTCGCCTCGGCGTTCGCGCATCACGGCTCCTCACCGTTGTTCAAGTGCGCGATGATGCGCGGGGGACGGACGCTTGGCAAGGCCGGACGGACGGACGCGCCGCGGCGCCGCCGCGCCGGCTCGCGCCACCGTACACGTCCTTCGACCGCGGCCGGTGCGGCTCTTGGCCTCGAGCCTCCTTTGTGCGGCCTGCCCGCGGCTGGGATAATCGCCCGGAGGCCGGGCGCGGCGGCCGGCCATGGACGAGAGAGGGAAGAGGCGGGAATGGGCCGACTGACCACCCATGTGCTGGACACGATGGCAGGAGCCCCGGCGGCCGGCCTCGCCATCGAGCTCTGGGAGATCCGGGGGCCGGGCGAGGCTCCGCGGCGCCTCGCAGCAGCGGTCACCAATGCCGACGGGCGCACCGACGGCCCCCTCCTCGAAGGCGAAGCCCTTGCCGCCGGCCGCTACGAGCTCCGCTTCCACGCCGGCGAGTACCTGCGGGCACGCCACGGCATCGAGGCGGACCCGCTCTTTCTCGACGAAGTTCCGGTCCGATTCGGCATTGCCGACCCCGCGCAGCACTTTCACGTCCCGTTGCTGCTCTCGGCCTACGGGTACTCGACCTACCGGGGAAGCTGAGCCGTGCCGCGCAACGTCGTCCGCTTCATCCGACGCAGCCGGACCGTCGAACGCCGCGACTTCGCGCCGGCCGAGACGCTGCTCGACCACCTGCGCCTGCGCGAGCGCGCGTTCGGCACCAAGGAAGGTTGCGCGGAGGGTGACTGCGGGGCGTGCACCGTGGCGGTCGGGCGGCTCCGGGCCGGCCGACTCGTCTACGAACCGGTAAACGCCTGCATCCACCTCCTCGGGATGATCGACGCAACCGAGGTCGTGACCGTGGACGATCTCGCGCCGTCGAGCGACCGGCTGCACCCCGTGCAGCAGGCGCTCGTGGACGCCCACGCCTCGCAGTGCGGGTTCTGTACCCCGGGGTTCGTGATGAGCCTGTTCGCTCTCTATCACGCGGGGGTGCGGGCGGACCGGACCACGGTGAACGACTGGCTCGCGGGCAATCTGTGCCGCTGCACCGGCTATCGCCCGATCGCGGACGCGGCCCTCGCGTGCTGCGTGGGGGAGGCGGACGACGTGTATGCGAAGCGTGCCCCCGAGACCTCGCGCCGGCTCGCCGTGCTCGCGGACGACGAAGATCTCTTCGCCGGGAACGAGAACGCGTTCTTCGCCGGGCCCGCCACCGAGGACGGGCTCGCGGCGCTCGCGGCCCGCTGGCCGGACGCCACGATCGTCGCCGGCGCCACCGACGTCGGCCTCTGGATCACCAAGCAGCTTCGCGAGCTGCCCCGCATCCTGCACACCGGCCGCGTCGCCTCCCTGCACGAGGTTCTGGAGCGCGACGATCGGGTGGAGATCGGCGCCGCCGCGACCTACGCGGAGGCCGAGCCGGCGCTCCGCGCCCTCGACCCCGACATCGGGGAGATGCTGCGCCGCCTCGGGTCGAAGCAGGTGCGGGCGGCCGGAACCGTCGGCGGCAACATCGCCAACGGCTCCCCGATCGGCGACTCGCCGCCGGTCCTGATCGCCCTCGGCGCCACGATCGAGCTCCGCCTCCGCGACACCCGGCGGACCCTGCCGCTCGAGGACTTCTTCCTCGACTACGGCCGCCAGGACCGGGCGCCCGGCGAGATCCTGACCCGCATCATCGTCCCGCGGCCGGGGCCGACGGAGCACTTCCGCTGCTACAAGATCTCGAAACGCTACGACCAGGACATCTCCGCCCTCCTCGGGGCCTTCCGGCTGCGCATCGAAGGGCGCCGCGTGGTCGAGGCGCGCATCGCCTACGGCGGCATGGCCGCCACCCCCAAGCGCGCCCGCAACGCCGAGCGCGCCGCCGCCGGCCTCCTCCTCGACGAGCCCGCGGCCTGGCCCGCCGCCGCCGAGGTCCTCGCCGAGGACTTCTCTCCGATCGACGACCACCGGGCGAGTGCCGCCTACCGCATGCGGGTCGCCCGTTCGCTCCTCGTGAAGGCCCTCACGGAGATCGCGGGACGCCCTGCAGGGGAAACCCGGGTGGCGGGCGCCGGCGAGCGAGCGCCGGCATAGCCGGCCTCGACGCCCGGGCGAGCCATGAGAAGGTCATTCCGGGTCCGTTCCGCCCTCGGGTACGCCGCCGCTCCCCGCGGCCCGAACTTCGGCCGGGGCCGTGGCCGGAGCCCGAGCCGCGCCCGGAGCCAGAGCCGGAGCCGAGCAATGGAAGCTCGATAGAGGAACTCCGCCGCTGACCCCATCCCTCCATCTGCCCCACCTTCGCCGGCTCGAGTCGGAGTCGATCCACATCATGCGCGAGGTCGTGTCCGAGCTCCGCCACCCGGTGATGCTCTATTCGATCGGGAAGGATTCGTCGGTCATGCTGCATCTTGCGCGCAAGGCGTTCCACCCCTCGGCGCCCCCGTTTTCGCTGCTGCACGTCGACACCACCTGGAAGTTTCCGGAGATGTACGCATTCCGGGACCGCATGGCCGAGGAGTACGCCATGGAGCTGCTGGTCCACGTCAATCCGGAAGGCGTGGAAAGGGGCATCGGACCGTTCAGCCACGGATCGGCGCTCCACACCGAGGTCATGAAGACGCAGGCGCTCCGGCAGGCGCTCGAGAAGTTCGGCTTCGACGCCGCGTTCGGCGGCGCGAGACGCGACGAGGAGCAATCGCGCGCCAAGGAGCGGGTCTTCTCGTTCCGTACCGCTGCCCACCGCTGGGACCCTCGGCGCCAGCGCCCCGAGCTCTGGCGGCTCTACAACCCCCGGGTGAACCCGGGCGAGTCGATCCGCGTCTTTCCGCTGTCGAACTGGACCGAGCTCGAGGTCTGGCACTACATCTACCACGAAGGGATCCCGGTCGTCCCGCTCTATTTCGCGGCCCCGCGCCCGGTGGTCGAACGCGACGGGGCGCTCATCATGAAGGTCGACGACCGCATGACCCTCGCGGAGGGGGAAGCGGTCGAGACGCGCATGGTGCGGTTCCGGTCCCTCGGCTGCTATCCCCTGACCGGGGCGGTGGAGTCCGACGCGGCCGATCTGCCGGCCGTCATCCGGGAGGTGCGGCTCGCCGGGGCCTCCGAGCGGCAGGGTCGGGTGATCGATCGCGACGCGATTGGCTCCATGGAGAAGAAGAAGCAGGAGGGCTACTTCTGATGGAGCGTCCGACGGGATGGGGCGCCTGATGGGGCGCCGGATGGGGCGCCGGCCGCCCGACCCGGGCGGCGGGGAACTCGATGCCCTCCTCGCGGCGGAGGAAGAGAAGGACCTGCTCCGCTTCATTGCCTGCGGCGGCGTGGACGACGGCAAGTCGACCCTGATCGGCCGGCTGCTCCACGACTCGGGCCTCGTCCCGAGCGACCGCCTCGCGGCCGCGGCCGCCGACAGCCGCAAGTACGGCACCCGGGGCGGCGACCTCGATCTCGCGCTGCTGCTGGACGGCCTGCAGGCCGAGCGCGAGCAACGCATCACCATCGACGTCGCCTACCGCTTCTTCGCGACCGAGCGGCGCCGGTTCATCGTGGCCGACGCGCCCGGCCACGAGCAGTACACCCGGAACATGGCGACCGGCGCTTCGACCTCGGAGGTCGCCGTCGTCCTGGTCGATGCCCGCAGGGGCATCGCGACCCAGACGCACCGCCACAGCTACATCGTCTCCCTGCTCGGCATCCGCCACGTGGTCCTCGCCGTCAACAAGATGGACCTGGTGGACTGGGATGCGGGGCGCTTCGAGGCGATCGCGGGAGCCTACCGCGACTTCTCCCGCGGACTGGGGATCGATGACGTGCACTGCATCCCGCTCTCGGCGCTGACCGGCGACAACGTCCTCGAGCCGGGCGGCAAGATGCCCTGGTACCGGGGCCCGGCCCTGCTGGAGCGGCTGGAGACGATCGAGGTCTCGACCGATCCCGCCGCGCGCGCGTTCCGCATGCCGGTCCAGTGGGTAAACCGGCCCGACCCGGATTTCCGCGGCTTCTCCGGCACCATCGCGTCAGGCACGGTACGGCCGGGCGACCGGATCAGGGCCTGTCCTTCGGAACGCGAATCCACGGTCGAACGGATCGTCACCCATGACGGAGACCTCGAGGCGGCGGTCGCCGGCCAGTCGGTGACCCTCGTCCTGGCGGACGAGATCGACGTCGGGCGCGGCGACCTCCTCGCCGGATCCGAGAACCCGCCGGCCAGCACCGACCAGTTCGCCGCGCACCTGTTGTGGATGCACGAGGACCCCCTGCTGCCGGAACGCCAGTACCTGTTGAAGATCGGCACCCGGTTGACGACGGCCCAGGTCACCGCCTTGCGGTACCGGATCGACGTGAGCACCCTCGAGCACGCGGCGGCCACGACCCTCGCGCTGAACGAGGTCGGCTGCTGCAACTTCGCGCTCGGCGAGACGGTGGCCTTCGACCCCTATCGGGAAGTGCGCGAGACCGGCGGGTTCATCCTGATCGACCGGTTCACGAACGACACCGTCGGGGCGGGAATGATCGACTTCGGCCTGCGCCGCGCGGACAACCTCACCCGGCAGAACCTGGAGGTCGGCAAGGCGCAGCGCGCCCGCCGCACGGGCCAGCGGCCGTGCGTCCTGTGGTTCACCGGCCTGCCCGCCTCCGGCAAGTCGACGACCGCGAACCGGGTCGAGAAGAAGCTCGCGGCGCTCGGGCGTCACAGCTACCTGCTTGACGGAGACAACGTGCGCCTCGGGCTCAACCGGGACCTCGGCTTCACCGATGCCGACCGGGTGGAGAACATCCGCCGGGTCGCCGAGGTCGCGAAGCTCTTCGTCGACGCGGGCCTCATCGTGCTGGTCTCCTTCATCTCTCCCTTTCGCGACGAGCGCCGATTGGCCCGCGAGCTGGTCGAGAAGGGCGAGTTCGTGGAGATCTTCGTCGACACGCCGCTCGAGGAATGCGAACGGCGGGATCCCAAGGGGCTCTACCGGAAGGCCCGGGCCGGCGAGATCAGGAACTTTACCGGAATCGACTCCGGCTACGAGCCGCCGGAGAACGCGGAGATCGTGCTGAAGACGGTGGAGCGCTCGGTGGACGATCTGTCCGATGAGGTGATCGCCTGGCTGAGGGAGGGCGGCTACCTGTGACCCCGTCATTCCGGGGGGGCGGCCGCCGGCACGCCCGTGCGTTCGCCGGTCCGTCCCGTCCCGAGGCTGCGCGAGCGAAGGCGCGGGATCAGGGGTAGCATTCCGCCGATGAAGCCGGGCGCGCCGATCACGAACGCAACGCTCGCGGACTGGCCGGGACTCGGCCCGGGAGCCAGTGTCGGCCTCGCCCTCGCCCACGACAGCGCCGCGCGCCACGTGCAGGGGTCCGCCGCCTACATCGACGACCTGCCGGAGCCGGCCGGCACGGTGCACGTCGCCCCCGGCTCCGCCGCGGCGGCGCGCGGCCCGATCCGCTCGGTCGACCTCGAAGCGGTGCGCACCTCCCCGGGGGTGGTGGCGGTCCTGACCGCGGCGGACATTCCGGGCGCGAACGATTGCAGCCCCGCTTTCGGCGACGATCCGATCCTCGCCGCGGGCGAGATCCTCTTTCACGGACAGGTGGTCTTCGCGGTCGTCGCGGCTACCCGGGACGAGGCCCGCCGGGCCGCACGCCGCGCCCGCATCGAGGTCGAAGCGTGCTCGCCGCGCGTCACCGTGGACGACGGCCTCGCCGGCAGGGTCGAGGTGTTGCCCCCGTACGAGTTCCGGCGCGGAGAGCCGACGGCCGCGATCGCCGCCGCCCCCCTGCGTCTCGAAGGCCGCATTCGCATCGGCGGCCAGGAACACTTCTATCTCGAGGGACAGGCGGCTCTCGCGGTGCCCGGCGAGGACGACGAGATGCGGGTCTGGTCCTCGACCCAGCACCCCTCCGAGGTGCAGCACCTCGTCGCCCGAATGCTCGGCGCGCCCGATGCGGCGGTGGTGTGCGAGTGCCGGCGGATGGGCGGGGCGTTCGGCGGCAAGGAGTCGCAGGCGGCGCAGTGGGCCTGCCTCGCCGCACTCGCCGCGCACGTCACCGGCCGCCCGGCGAAGGTCCGACTCGACCGCGACGACGACATGGTCATGACCGGCAAGCGCCACGACTTCCTCGTGGACTGGCGTTGCGGCTTCGACCGCGACGGGGTGCTCGCAGGGGTCGACGCCGAGTTCAACGCCCGTTGCGGCTGCTCGACCGATCTCTCGCTCGGGGTGAACGATCGGACCATGTTCCACGCCGACAACGCCTATTACTACCCGGCGGCGCGGATCCACTCCCGGCGCGTGCGCACCGACACCGTGTCCAACACCGCGATCCGCGGATTCGGCGGACCGCAGGGGATGCTCTTCGCGGAGCGGATGATGGATGCGACCGCGATCACCCTCGGGCTCGACCCGCTGCTCGTGCGCAAGCGCAATCTCTACGGATCGGGCCGGGACGTCACCCCGTACGGCATGCGTATCGACGAGCACGTGGTCCCGCGCCTCGTCCGCGAGCTCGAACGTACCAGCGACTACGCGGCACGGCGGGAGGCGATCGCCCGGTTCAACAGGAACATGGGGGCGCGCGGGGGGACGCTGCGCAAGGGGATCGCCCTCACGCCGGTCAAGTTCGGAATCGCCTTCACCCTCCGGCAGCTCAACCAGGCCGGCGCCCTGGTGCACGTCTTCACCGACGGATCGGTGCAGGTGAACCACGGCGGCACGGAGATGGGCCAGGGCCTCTACGTCAAGGTCGCGCAGGTGGTGGCGGAGGAGTTCGGGATCGGCGCCGACCGGGTGCGGACAACCGCGACCCGCACCGACAAGGTCCCGAACGCCCCGCCGACCGCCGCCTCGTCGGGCTCGGATCTGAACGGCATGGCGGCCCGCCAGGCCGCGCGAACCATCCGCCGGCGCCTCGCCGGCCTCGCCGCCCGGCTCTTCCAGGTCGACGCGGCCGGCGTTGCGTTCGAGAGCGGCCGGGTACGGGTCGGCGCGGAAACGATCTCCTTCGACGAGCTCGCGCGGCTCGCGTTTACCGAGCGCGTATCGCTTTCCTCCACCGGCTACTATGCAACCCCGAAGATCACCTGGGACCGCGACACCTCAAGCGGCCGCCCCTTCCTCTACTTCGCCGGCGGCGCCGCCTGCTCCGAGGTGACGGTGGATGCCGAGACCGGCGAGATGCGGGTCGAGCGGGTGGACATCCTCCACGACGCCGGATGTTCGCTGAACCCGGCCGTCGACATGGGGCAGATCGAAGGCGGGTTCGTGCAGGGGATGGGGTGGCTGACGACCGAAGAGCTGGTCTTCGACGAGAACGCACGTCTGCTCACCCATGCGCCCTCGACCTACAAGATCCCCACCTGCTCGGACGTGCCGGCCGATTTTCGGGTGGCGCTGTTCGAGCCCGGGCGCAATCGCGAGCCGACCATCCACCGTTCGAAGGCGGTCGGGGAGCCGCCGCTGATGCTCGCGCTCTCGGTGTTCTGCGCCATCACCCACGCACTCGCGAGCCTCGCCCCGGGGCGGGTGCCACCCCTCGATGCGCCGGCCACGCCCGAGGCGATCCTGCGCGCGGCGGACGCGATGCGGGCGGATCGCTCCCGGCCCGGTTCGAACCCCGGACCGAGTCCGTGCCCGCCCGGAATCGCGCCGTTGCGGGCGCAAGCGTGAACCGATGCGGGTGTGGTCGACAGTCGCCGAGATGATCGCCGCGCACGGCGCGTGCGCGCTCGTCACCGTCGCGGCCGTTCGAGGCTCCGCGCCGCGCGAAGCCGGCGCCCGCATGGTGATCGGACCGGACGGTGGATTCCGGGGAACGGTCGGCGGGGGCGAGCTCGAGTGGATCGCGATCGCGACCGCCCGCGACGCGCTGGCGAAGGATGCCCCGGCCGCGACCGTCAGCCGCTTCGCCCTCGGGCCCGATCTCGGCCAGTGCTGCGGCGGGAGCGTGCGCATCCTGAGCGAGGTGCTCGGCCGCGACCGTCTCGACGAGGTGCGCTCGCTCGCCGCGCGCGAAGCGGCCGGGCCGTTCCGAACCCGCGGCCGGCTCGGCCCGCGGGCGGTCGAGCGCGCGATCGACGACACGCTCGCGCCCGACGGTCCGGCGGTGGAGATCGAGGGCGACCTCGTCATCGAGCGGTTCCGTGACCCGCGCCATCCCGTCTGGCTGTTCGGCGCCGGCCACGTGGGCCGTGCCCTCATGCTCGCACTCGCCCCCCTTCCCTTCGACCTCACCTGGATCGACGAGCGCGAGGGAATCTTCCCCGCCGCCCTTCCCGCCAACGTGCGCCCGGTCCGAAGCGCCGGCGCCCCGGCCGAGATCGCCCGGGCGCCCTCCAATGCCTGCATCGTGGTGATGACCCACAACCATCCGCTCGATCTGGCGATCGTGCACGCGGCGCTCGCGGCCGCGCGATTCGACTACGTCGGTCTCATCGGCTCGGCCAGCAAGCGGGCCCGGTTCACCCGCCGACTCCGCGAGGGGGGCATCCCCGAGGCGCGTGTCGCGCAGCTCGTGTGTCCCATCGGGATGCCGTCGATCCGGTCGAAACAGCCGGCGGCCATCGCAACCGGGATCGCCGCCCAGCTCCTGGAGCGCGTCGGGCCGTGACCGGACCCGCCCCCGAACGGACGCCGGCCCCGGGCCGCGCGGCCGAAGGCGCGCTCGGTGCGGGACGCCCGCCGGGCGCACCCACGGCGCCCGCCAGGAGCGAATACCTGCTCGAAGCCCGCGACATCGTGAAGCGCTTCGGCGACTTCACCGCGAACGACCGGGTGACCCTCAAGCTTCGCCAGGGGCGGATTCACGCCCTCCTCGGCGAGAACGGCGCCGGCAAGTCAACCCTGGTGAAGATCATCTACGGCGCACTTCAGCCCAGCGCCGGACAGCTTCGCTGGCACGGCGAGCCGGTGACCGTCGCCAATCCCGCGGCCGCCCGGCGGCTCGGGATCGGCATGGTGTTCCAGCACTTCTCGCTGTTCGAGGCCCTGTCGGTGGTGGAGAACATCGCGCTCGCGATGCCCGGCCGGTTCGATCTCGCCGCGTTCGGCAAGCGCGTCGCACGGGTCTCGGCGGAGTACGGCCTGCCCCTCGAGCCGACCGCGCTCGTCGCGGATCTCTCGGTCGGCGAACGCCAGCGCATCGAGATCGTACGTTGTCTCCTCCAGGCGCCCCGCCTGCTCATCATGGACGAGCCGACCGCGGTGCTCACCCCGCAGGAAGCCGATCAGCTCTTCGTCACCTTGCGCCGGCTCGCGGTCGACGGCTGTGCGGTGCTCTACATCTCGCACCGGCTCGAGGAAGTGAAGCAGCTCTGTCACGATGCGACGATCCTGCGGCTCGGCAAGGTGGTCGCCGACGTCGACCCCGAGGCCGAAACGGCCGCCTCGCTCGCCCGGCTGATGGTCGGCGCGGACGTGCACACCGTGAGCACCGAGGCGCACGCGGGCGATGGGCCGGTGCTGCTCGCGGTCACCGACCTCACCCTCCCCGCCGGCGGCCCGTTCGGGGTGTCCCTCCGATCGGTCTCGCTCGATGTTCGAGGGGGCGAGGTCGTCGCGATCGCAGGCGTCGCCGGAAACGGGCAGTCGGAGCTCTTCGAAGCCCTCTCCGGAGAGAGACTCGCACCGGCGCCGGACGGCGTCCGCATCGCCGGGGTACCGTGCGGGCCGGACCGAGTCACCGCCCGCCGGCGGCTCGGCGCGGCCTTCGTCCCGGAGGAGCGGCTCGGGCACAGCGCGATACCGAGCTTCGTGCTCTCGGACAACGCGCTGCTCACCCGGCACGCCTGCGACCGGGGCATGGTGAGCGGGGGGTTCGTGAACCGCCCCGAGACCCGGGCGGTCGCGGACCGCGTCGGCGAACGCTTCGACGTGCGGACGAGCCGCGACAATCCGGAAGCGAACGCACTGTCCGGCGGAAACCTGCAGAAGTTCGTCGTCGGGCGCGAGCTCGACCGCGCCCCCCGGGTGGTGGTGATCAATCAGCCGACCTGGGGCGTGGACGCGGGGGCGGCCGCCCTCATCCGCCAGGCGCTCGTCGACATGGCCCGCGCGGGGGCCGCGGTGCTCGTGATCAGCCAGGACCTCGACGAGATCTTCGAGATCTCGGACCGTATCGCGGTCATCTCGCGCGGCGAGCTGTCCGAGGCCTTCCCGGCGCGAACCATCGATCGCGAGCGGGTCGGCCTGCTCATGGCCGGGGCGCACGAGACCGGCCGCGGCGCCCGACGGAAGACGCCCGCATGAGGCTGATGCTCGAGAGACGGCCCGAGCAGAGTCGGACGATGACCGTCGTCTCGCCCCTCATCGCCATCGCGGTGACCGTCCTCGCCGCCGGGATCGTCTTCTACGCGCGCGGACTCGACCCCATCCACGCGCTGTTCGTGTTTTTCGTCGAACCGGTCATGAGCGTGTGGTCCCTCGAGGAGCTGGTCGTCAAGACCGCCCCACTCGTGCTGATCGGGGTCGGTCTCGCAGTGTGCTTCCGGGCGAACCTGTGGAACATCGGCGCGGAGGGCCAGTTCACCGCCGGTGCGCTCGCGGGGGCCGCCATACCGATCCTCGCACCCGGGTGGCAGTCCCCTTTCGCACTGCCGCTCATGCTCGTCGCCGGCATCGCCGGCGGGATCGCGTGGGCCGCGGTCCCCGCCTTCCTCCGCAATCGTTTCGGCGTAAACGAGATCCTGACGAGCCTGATGCTGGTCTACGTCGCGCAGTATCTCCTCGACTGGCTGGTGCGCGGCCCGTGGCGCGACCCCCACGGCTACAACTTTCCCGAGTCGGCGAGCTTCGAGGGATGGCACGTTCTCCCCACGGTCGGCGACGGGCGCGTTCACCTCGGCGCCGCCTTTGCGGTGATCGCGGTGGTGGTGCTCTTCGTGTTCATGTCGCGCACCCTCAAGGGCTTCGAGATCCGGGTGAGCGGCGAGGCCCCCCGCGCCGGCGGCTTCGGCGGTTTCTCGCGCTCGCGCACGGTGTGGTTCTGCTTCGCCCTGTCCGGGGGACTCGCGGGGCTCGCCGGGATCTGCGAGGTGGCGGGTCCGGTGGGGCAGCTCCAGCCCATCATCTCGCCCGGCTACGGGTTCACCGCGATCATCGTCGCGTTCCTCGGGCGGTTGAATCCGATCGTGGTGCTGCTCGCAGGCGTCGTCCTCGGCATCAGCTATCTCGGCGGAGAGGCGGCGCAGGTCGTGCTCGGGATCTCGGGCAAGACGGCCCAGGTGTTCCAGGGCACGCTCCTGTTCCTGATCCTGGCGTGCGATACGCTGATCCGCTACCGGATACGGGTGGGACGGCGCGAAGAGGCGGTCTCGCCGGGGGCATGAGACGGTGATTCGACTCGACCGCGGGCACGCCGCCCGGCCCCTCGCCGAGGGCGGGGGCGGCGCAACGGCCTCACGGGCGCCGTGGCGGGCGGCCCGCGCCAGGCCGGGGCTCGGCCGATGACCGGACTCGAAGCGGTCCTGATGACGATCATCACCGCGGCCACCCCGCTGCTGCTGGCCGCAATCGGCGAGCTGGTCGCGGAGCGCTCCGGAGTGCTCAACCTCGGCGTCGAGGGGATGATGATCATGGGGGCGATCGGAGGCTTCGCGGTCGCCTACGTGTCGGGCTCGGCGATGCTCGGCGTCGCCGCCGCGGTGGGGGGCGGGATCGGCATGTCCCTGCTCTTCGCCTTCCTGACCCAGACCCTCGTGTCCAACCAGGTGGCGACCGGACTTGCCCTCACCCTGTTCGGGCTCGGCCTCTCCGGGCTCATCGGCGAGGCGTTCACCGGGCTCCCCGGTGTCAAGCTCCAGCCGATCCACGTCCCGGGCCTGACCGAACTCCCGCTCGTCGGACCGGTGATCTTCGGCCAGGACGTGATCGTGTACGCGTCGGTCGCGCTTACGTTCCTCGTCGCATGGGTGCTCACCCGCACCCGGATCGGCCTCGTGATACGGGCGACCGGCGGCAACCACGACTCCGCGCACGCCCTCGGCTACAACGTGATCGCGGTGCGCTACGCCTGCATCGCCTTCGGCGGCGCCGCCGCGGGACTCGCCGGCGGATACCTCTCTCTCGCCTATACCCCGCAGTGGATCGAGAACATGACCGCGGGCCGCGGCTGGATCGCGCTCGCGCTGGTGGTGTTCTCCACGTGGGCGCCGCGGCGGGTCGCGGTCGGCGCCTACCTCTTCGGCACGGTCTGGATCATGGGCCTCTACGTGCAGGGGATTGGCATCAACATCGCACCCCAGCTTCTCGCTTCGCTGCCCTACCTCATCACCATTGCGGCGCTGGTGGTGATCTCGGGGAACCGCCTGCTGACCAGGGTGAACACCCCGGCGTGCCTCGGCCGGCCGTTCGTGCCGGACCGGTAGCGCGCCGTCCCGCACCCGAATCCTCGGGGAAGCACGAGCCCGATGAAATCCGCCCGCCCACGAGAGGCGGAATGGGGCATACTGCCGGTTGGCCTGCCCGCAGCTCCGCGCCGGCCGGCGCGGGAAACCGGCGGAGGCGGCTACCTCCGCCGCCGGCGGCCGGACATGCACCGCCGGGCGGAGGTCCGGCAACCCTGCACACCATCCACGTCGAGCAGAACAGGAGAAACGCAATGAGAAAGCGCTTCGTATTCGCGGCCGGCCTGGCCCTCGCGCTCGCCACCGCCACCGCATCCGGCGCGGACAAGCTGAAGGTCGGCTTCATCTACGTCGGACCGATCGGCGATCACGGCTGGACCTACCAGCACGATGTCGGCCGGCGCGCCATCGAGGAGGCGCTCGGGGACCAGGTCGAGACCGTCTACGTCGAGAACATCGCGGAAGGGCCGGACGCCGAGCGGGCCATCACGCGTCTCGCCCGCCAGGGCGCGGGCCTCATCTTCACCACCTCGTTCGGCTTCATGGACCCCACTGTCAAGGTCGCCGAGCGCTTTCCGGACGTGAAGTTCGAGCACGCGACCGGCTACAAGCGCGCCGCCAACGTCTCCACGTACTCCGCGCGCTTCTACGAGGGGCGCTACGTGATCGGCCAGATCGCGGCCACGGTGTCGAAGAGCGGCGTCGCGGGCTACATCGCATCGTTCCCGATTCCGGAAGTGGTCCGCGGCATCAACGCATTCATGCTGGGGGCGCAGTCCATCAACCCGGACTTCAAGGTCAAGGTCGTGTGGGTGAGCACCTGGTTCGATCCCGGCAAGGAGGCGGACGCGGCCAAGGTGCTGATCGGCCAGGGCGCGGACATCATCTCCCAGCACACCGACTCCACCGCCCCGCTGCAGATCGCGGCCGAGCAGGGCGCGGTCGGCTTCGGCCAGGCTTCGGACATGATCGCGTTCGCGCCGGACAACCAGCTCACCGCGATCATCGACAACTGGGCGCCCTACTACGTCGCCCGGACGAAGGCGGCGCTCGACGGCACCTGGAAGTCCGAGGACATTTGGGACGGCATGTCGACCGGCATGGTCGAGATGGCGCCGTACACGAACCTGCCCGACGGCGTGGTGGCGATGGCCCGGGAAACCCAGGCCAGGATCACGTCCGGCGAGTTCCACCCCTTCACCGGACCGATCTACAAGCAGGACGGCACGATGGCGGTCGGCGAGGGCGAACGCCTCGACGACGGCACCCTGCTCGGCATGAACTGGTACGTGAAGGGCGTCGACGACGAGTTGCCGCAATAGTCGACTAGGCTCCAGCTCGCGCCGCGCGCTCTCCCCCCTTGCGAAGCGGGGGGAGAGCGCCGGCGGCGCTCTCCGGATGGCGGGGCCTTCACGACGCCCGCCCCTGGGCTCATCCGAATGACCGCATTCGCCGCCGACTGGATCAACCTGCTCGTGCGCTGGGCGCACCTCGTCGCAGGTATCGCCTGGATCGGAACGTCGTTCTACTTCATTGCCCTCGACCTCTCGCTGCGGCGAAGGGAAGACGCCCCGCCGGGGGTGACCGGCGAGGCATGGGAGGTGCACGGCGGTGGCTTCTATCGCGTCGAGAAGTACGCGGTCGCACCCCCTTCCCTGCCCGAACATCTCATCTGGTTCCGATGGGAGGCGTATCTCACCTGGCTGACCGGCTTCGCCCTGCTCGTGGTGCAGTTCTATCTCGATGCCGAAGCCTGGCTGATCGACCCTGGGGTGATGCCCCTCAGCTCCTGGCAGGCCATCACCATCTCGGTAGCGAGCCTCGCCGCCGGCTGGGTCGTCTACGACGGGCTGTGCCGTTCACCACTCGGCCGCAACACCCCGGCGCTCACCGCCGTGGTCTTCGTTCTCGTCGTCGCGGCGGCGTGGGGCTATACGGAAGTCTTCTCGGGAAGGAGCGCCCTCGTCCACGCCGGCGCGCTCATCGGCACGTTGATGGCGTTCAACGTGTTCGCGGTGATCATCCCGAACCAGAAGAAGGTCACCGCGGCGCTGCTCGCCGGCGAGACGCCGGACCCGCGCTTCGGCGAGATCGGCAAGCAGCGCTCGGTGCACAACACCTACCTCACCTTGCCGGTGCTGGTGCTGATGGTGAGCGGCCACTACCCGATGCTCACCGGGCATCCCCACGCCTGGCTGCTGGTGGCGATCATCATCGCGGGCGGAGGATGCGCGCGCCACTTCTTCGTCCATCACGAGGTGGGGACCGCATTCCGATCGATCGCTTGGACCGTGCCGGTGATCGCGGTGGCGCTCGCCGCCGCCGTCTGGCTCACCATCCCGGCCATTCCCGATCCGGGCCGCGCAGGGGCCGAGGCGGTCAGCGACGCCGAGGTGCTGGACCTCACCAGGGTCCATTGCGCCTCGTGTCACTCGGAGCGGCCCACCAACCCCGCCTTCCCCGTCGCCCCCAAGAATATGGTGCTCGCCACCGTGGACGACCTTCGCCGCTACGCCAGCCTCATCGAACTCCAGACGGTGCAGAACCGCATCATGCCCCTCGGCAACATGACCGGGATGACCGATGCGCAGCGCACCCGCCTCGGCGCCTGGCTCGCCGCCCAGCCGCGATGAACGGTCCCGGGAACGGCCGCGTCGTTCGCGGCGCGGTGCTGACGTATCGCGACGACCCCGCGATCGCCGGTCCGCGGCGCGCGGTCCGGTTCCACCGGCGGGGCGCGGTCGCGGTCGGCGCGGACGGACGTATCGCCTGGCGCGGCCCCGCGGGGCGGTTGCCGGAGCGCTTTCGAACCCTCCCGGCGGACGACTACGGCGACGCGCTCGTGCTGCCGGGCTTCATCGACGCCCACATCCACTTCCCGCAGTACCGGATGCTCGCCGCGCCCGCGCAGGACCTGCTCGACTGGCTGAACCGTTTCACGTACCGGGAAGAACGCCGGTACGCCTCGGCCGCGCACGCGCGTGCCGCGGCGGAGGTGTTCCTCGACCGGCTGGTGCGGCACGGGACGACTGCCGCGGTGGTCTTCTCGTCCGTGCACCGCACCGCGGCCGATGCACTCTTCGCCGCGGCCGAGAGGCGGGGTCACGCACTCGTCAGCGGGAAGACGATGATGGACCGCAACGCTCCGGAGGCGCTCCGCGACGATCCCGTCTTGGGGGCGCGCGACAGCGAAGCGCTCATCGAACGCTGGCACCGCCGCGGCCGGCTTCGGTACGCGGTCACCGTGCGCTTCGCCGTCACCTCCACGCAAGCCCAGCTCCGGGCGGCCGGCGAGCTCGCCGCCGCGCATCCCGACTGCCACGTGCACAGCCACCTCGCCGAGAGCAAAGGCGAGGTCGAGCTCGTGCGCCGGCTCTTCCCGTGGGCGGCGGACTATACGGACGTCTACGACCGCTTCGGCCTCCTCGGGCCGCGGAGCGTGTTCGCGCACGGGATCCATCTCTCGGAACGCGAGTGCGCGCGACTCCATGAGACGGGCTCGGTGGTCGTGCACTGTCCCACCGCGAACACGTTCCTCGGATCGGGGCTCTTCGACAGCGGCCACGTGGGCCGCCCCGAACGCCCCGTGCGCATCGGGATCGCCACCGACGTCGGCGGCGGCACGAGCTACTCGATGCTCGCGACCCTCGGCGAGGCGTACAAGGTGGCGATGCTCACCGGAAGCAGGCCGACCGCGCACGATCTCTTCCACCTCGCGACGCGCGGCAACGCGATGCACCTCGGCCTCGACGACGAGATCGGGACCCTCGAGGCCGGCCGTTGGGCGGACCTGGTGGTGCTCGACCCGGCGGCCACCCCGGTGCTCAAGGAACGGCGCGCGCTGTCGGAACGGCTCGAGGACGATCTCTTCGCCCTCGCGATCCTTGGCGACGACCGGGCGGTGCGGGCCACCTACGTCGCCGGCCGGTTGGCGTGGGACGCCTCCGGGCTCCCTTGAAGCGCTTCGGCCTGGCGCGAGTGTCTCGGCGCCCGCGGCAGGTGACGGTTGCAATGCGTGAGCTCAGGTCGGGGAAAGCCTCCGCACTCTCCGGCCCTTCGGATGTTCGGCGGCGGGTTCGGCCGCGAGCGCCGCGAGCGCGGCGGAATGGGCGATGCGCCCTTCGTTGGCGAACGCCTCGTGGTTGGCCACCACCTCCGCCTCGTCGTAGACGTAGTTCGCCATCATGCCCACCGATTGCGCAAGGCCGGAGGGCGACGGATCACCCATCCAGTTGAGCCGTTCGAGGCGGGCGCCGTTTCGCAGGTGGAAGCGGGCGACCGCGTCGAGGGGCTGGCGCCCCCGCTTCTCGTGCAGGAGATAGCGCGCGCAGAGGCGGAGCAGGCGGGCCTCGAGGTCGTCATCCGGACGGCGTTCGGCCACCCACTCGGAGCTCTCGACGTCGCCCAGATCGCCTTCGTCGGCCAGCCGATGCTCCCGGGCAGCCCGGACCAGCCACTTGCGGAACCCGGGAATGGGCGACAGGGTCGCGAAGGTGCGAAGTCCCGGCATCTCCGCCGCGAGCTCGTGCACCACCTGCTTGATGAGGAAGTTGCCGAACGAGATCCCGACGAGCCCGCGCTGGCAGTTGCTGATGGAATAGAACACCGCGGTGTCGGCCTCGAAGTCCGCCTCCATCGCCCCGAAGATGAGCTCCTGCACGGAGCTCGCAAGCCCCTTGCACAGGGCCACCTCGACGAAGATGAGGGGCTCGTCGGGGAGGGAGGGATGGAAGAATCCGAAACAGCGCCGGTCCGCCTCGAGACGACGTTGCAGATCCTCCCAGTCGAGAATCTCGTGCACCGCCTCGTACTCGATGATCTTCTCGAGCACCAGGGCCGGGGTACGCCAATCGATTCGGTGGAGATCGAGGAACCCGCGGTTGAACCAGGCGCGGAGCAGGTAGAGGAAGTCCTCGTCGAGGGGCTTCAGCTCCGGAAGATCCGGCAACGCATCGAGCAGCGCCTCGCGCATCGCGAGCAGATCGGACATTCCGTTCGGTGCGGTGTTGAGGAGGGCGAGCAACTCGCGGCGCGCCGGCTCGGCGGCGTGCGCGAGGGCGGTCGCCGTCTCCGGGTCGGGGGATGCGCGGTAGCTCACGATGGCCGTATCAAGGGAAGCCGGCTCCGGGCCGAGATCGTGGGTGAGAAACCGGAAGAACTCGCGCCGGCCATGGTCATCGAGGCCGGCGAACGCATCGAGGGCGCCGCGTGCGAGAGTCACCACCGACGCCTCGCCACGAGTACGGAGCAGGGTCCGGCACGCTTCACGAATATCCTGGGCGCCCGGTGGAGCGGACGGTCCGGCGATGCGCCCCGCCGGTTCTCCACGGGCGTTCAGGAGGCTCGCGATCACCTCTTTCCAGAACCTGCCCACAAACCTCACGACGGGTTGATCTCCTTGGGACGAAGCAGTGCGGGACGCAATTCACAGTCGTGCCGCCTTGCCACCAGATGGACCAGCATCAGCAAGAAGCAGCCGAGCACGAACAGCTTGTTGACGAACCAGTTCGTCGTCCAGATCGTCCACCGCGGGTCATCGAGGAACAGGACGAACTTCGTCGCCACGATCCCGACCTCGAGGAGCGAGACGACGAGCGCGAGGACATGGGTGTAGCGCGGGCGGGCAAGCAACGCCCAGCCGAGCCAGACGTGGACCACCGGCCAGAAGTCGAGATAGACGTGGGTGCCAGGCGCGATCCCGTGCGCGATGGCGTACCCGACCGGGAAGAGATACTTGATGACCACCGTCCACGCGGCGAGCACGAAGAGGAAATGGGCGAGAAAGACGGTCACGAGGGCGCGCCCGCGGCTCGACCCAGCCTGAGCGCGGTGTCGCGCGTCAGGGCCGCGATGGGGATGCCGGCCGGACACGCGCCGAGGCACGGCGTCGCGTCGCACGAGATGCAGGCGGAGGCGCCCGGACCGAGACCGGCGTAGTCCGCGCGAGCCAGGGCGGAGTCGCGGTAGTCGACCTCGTACATCCGCGTCCGGAGCACTTCGGAGATCTCGACTCCGGCGGGGCAGCTCTCCGCGCAGGCGTTGCACGCCGGACGGCAGTACCGCGGCCCCTGCAGCGCGGCGTAGCGACCGAGCAGGGAAAACCCTGCGGCGCCGATAGCGCCGGCGCCCGATGCGGCGACGTATTCGTCGATCTGGGCGGGGTCCGTCATCGAGACGACCAGCCCGTCGACGTGGGGGCCGGCGAGGACCCACCGGAACGCGGCCTGCGCGAAGGTGACTCCGTCCGTTTCGTAAGGCCGCATGTCGTTCAGGCGCGCCCCCATCAGCGTCTTCATCGCAAGGACCCCGACTCCCTTCTCCCTCGCACGGTCGAGCACCCGCGAGAGCCCGGTCTGGGGCGCAACGAAGTGGAACCTGGCGCGCATCTTCTCGAAGAAGCTCGCGTCCTCGGCGAAGTTGTAGGCGGCGAGGATGACGTCGGCGAGATCGTTGTCGAGGGCGTAGCCAAGACATTCGACCAAGGCGCTGCCGTGGCCGGACACTCCGCGGAAGCGGATCTTGCCCTCGCGTATCGCCCGGTCGGTGAACTCCCTCCACTCCGGGTTCTGCAATCGCCGCACGTCGTTGACGGCGTGGTTGAAGTAGATGTCGACGTAGTCGGTGCGAAGCCGCCGCAGCGACCCGTCGAGCGCGGCGGCCATCGACTGGCGGGTCTCGCCGCTCCAGGCCTTGTGCTTCGACGCGATGACGAAGCGCTCGCGCGCTCCCTGGAGCGCCTCGCCAATCGCTTCCTCCGCGCCGCCGCCGCGATAGCTCTCGGCGGTGTCGAAGTAGGTGACGCCGCGCTCCACCGCGTGGCGAACGAGCCGCGGATCGGACGAGCGGCTGGAGCCGAACGAGATCTCGGAGACCTCGAGGCCGGTGCGGCCGAGGGTGACGTAGCGCCGGATGCGGGGCGGCCCGGTCGCGCCTCCGACCCCCGGTCCGAGCCCCGCGAGCCCTGCCGCCAGTCCGGTCCCCACGCCGAGAAATCGCCGCCGGTCCATTGCCTTCTCCCGGTTCGCCAATCAGGCACCTGGAATGCCGATCGTACCGCTACCGCCGGCCGGATGCGCGGTCGATCCACCGTCCCCGGGCTTCCCGCCCGCCCCTCGGACAGCAGAGAGCGAGCACCGTCCGGTCGATGCACGGCCCCGAGTTCCCGGTTTCCGTGCGGCCGGCGGGCAGGCGGGGAGGCGGCAGGAGTACCGTTGCGAGTGGTGGCGGTTTGTGTCAAGGTTCACATATGCGGCAGTGACGATACGTTCAATATCATGGAGGGGAACATGGACACCGCCGCCTTCGACACCCTCGCGACCGCTCGCGAACTCGAGACCGCCGGCATGGACCGGGATCTGGCCGAAGTCGCCGCGCTGAACATGCAGAAAGCCGGAACCGCCCACCTCGATCAGCTCGCGACCAAGGCCGATCTGGAGAACCACAGGGTCGCGACCAAGGCCGACCTGGAGAACCACAGGCTCGCGACCAGGGCCGACCTCAAGACCGGCCTCGCGGATCTCAAGGCGGACATGCTCAAGGTCGCCATCGGCATCGTGATCGCGAACGCGGCCTTCGTCGTCGCGAACGCCGGCATCATCATCGCCGCGGTGAAATTTCTGTAGTCGCGCGCCCGGAGCCGGCATCCGGGCCGCGCGCCGCGCGGCCCCGGACGGCCGGGGACAGACCCTTGCCGCTGCAACCCCCTCGCCCCATGGAAAGCCGGAACCTGGGCGATCTCGTCGATCGGGAGATCGATGGGGAGCGGGTTCTCGTGGTCGACTGCCGCCGGGGCGGCTCCTCGTGGACCGGGGGCCGGATCCGCGAGCGGGGGCAGTCGGTAGCGGGCGCCCTCCTCGCCCGCGGTCTCCGGCGCGGCGACCGGGTGGCCATCCTCGCCGCCAACCGGGCCGAGTATCTCGTGGCGACCCTCGGCATCCTGTGGGCCGGGCTGGTCGCGGTGCCGGTCAACATCCGTCTGCCCCGGCCGAGCGTCGCGCACGTCGTGCGGGACTCGGGCGCCCGGCTCGCGTTCTCCGACAGGGAACCGGACGACCTTCCCCCGGGCATCGACCGCCTGGCCCTCGACGAGATCGGCGGATTTCCCCCCGCGGGCGACCTCGCGGCCGTCCGGCCGGAGCCCGGCGAGGTGGCGATGATCCTCTACACGTCGGGGTCGAGCGGCCCGCCCAAGGGAGTGCCGCTCACCCATCGCGGGCACCGGTGGGTCATCGAGAAGCGCCGTCAGGCGGGCGCCGACCCTCGGGCGGAGCGGATCCTCGTCGCGGCGCCCCTCTACCACATGAATGCCCTCGCCCTCGCCCAGCTCGCCCTCGCGGTCGGATCGACCATCGTGCTGCTGCCGCACTTCGACGCCGAGAGCTACATCGATGCCATCGAACGGCACCGATGCACCCTGATCACGTCGATCCCGACGATGCTCGCCCTGGTCTGCCGGCAGACCGAACGCCTCGCCGCCACCGATCTCTCGTCGGTGAGGAGCATCCGCATGGGCTCCGCACCGGTCACCCCGGAGTTGCTCGCCCGGCTGCGCGACGCGTTCCCCGGCGCGCGGGTGCAGATCGGATACGGCACGACGGAGGCCGGGCCGGTGGTCTTCGGCGCGCACCCGGACGGACGGCCGACCCCCGAGCTTTCGCTCGGCAGCCGCCACCCGGACGTCGACCTGCGGCTGGTCGGCCCGGACGGCGCGCAGTCCGACCGGGGAGTCCTCGAAATGAAGTGCCCCGCGGTCATGCCGGGCTACCATGGGCTCCCGGACAGGACGGCGGCAGTGATGACGGCCGACGGGTACTATCGGACCGGCGACCTCATGCGGCGCGACACCGACGGCTTCTTCTACTTCCTCGGGCGCGAGGACGACATGTTCGTGTGCAACGGGGAGAACGTGTACGCCGAGGAAGTCGAACGCCGCATCGAGTCGATGCCGGAGATCGCGCAGGCCTGCGTGGTTCCGGTGGCGGACGAGGTCCGCGGACACATGCCGGTCGCGTGGGTGGTCCCGGCCGCCGAAGCTTCACCGGTCGAGGACGACGTGAAACGGTTCGCGATCGCGAACGGGCCGGCCGTCGAGCACCCGCGGCGCGTGTTCTTCCTCTCGGAGCTCCCGCTCGGGGGCACGAACAAGATCGACCGGCGCCAGCTCGCCACGCGCGCGGCCCGCCTCGTGGCCGGGGACTCGACCCGGGTCGAGCGCGGCCCGCCGGTGCCTTCGCACCCGGCGTCGCCGCCCGCGCACGCCTCCTCCATCCCTCGCGAGAAGCAACAATGACGGAATCGCTCACCATCTCCGACGTGCAGGCGATGCTCGACGGATCTCCCTACATCCGCGGCTGTGGCATGAAGGTGGTCCGCCTCGACCCGGAGGCGCTCGAGATCGCGGTGCAACTCGCGATGCGGCCCGAGTTCGAACGCCGCGCCGGTACCGGTCAGTGGCACGGCGGCCCGATCGCCGCCCTCATCGACACGGCCGGGGACTACGCGCTCGCGCTCCACGCGGGCGGCCCGGTGCCGACGATCAACTTCCGGACGGACTACCTCCGTCCCGCCGTCGATACGTCGCTCACCGCCACCGGCAGGGTCCGGCGGGCCGGACGGACGGTCGGGGTGGTCGACATCGACGTGACGGACGACGACGGGCGGCTGGTGGCGGTCGGGCGGGGCAGCTACGGTACGCGAGCCGGCTGATCGACGGATCGGCCTGCCGGCGTACCGGCCGGGAAGCGACCGCGAAGGACCATGAGAGGGACCACGAAGTGAAGGCATTCGTCATCGAGCGGAACGGCGGACCGGAGGTGCTCGCGCTACGGCCGGACTTCCCGGACCCGCG
This sequence comes from Gammaproteobacteria bacterium, assembly GCA_965223775.1. Classification (GTDB taxonomy): domain Bacteria; phylum Pseudomonadota; class Gammaproteobacteria; order HK1; family HK1; genus JAJDXW01. The sequence goes on from OZ245021.1 coordinate 3,883,596, forward strand.
GCCGGGAGAGGGCGAGGTGGTCCTGCGGGTGGGGGCGGCGTCCCTCAACTACCACGATGTCTTCACCCGCCGGGGCATGCCCGGCATCCGCCTCACCTTTCCGGTGATTCCGGGCCTCGACATCGCGGGTGAGGTGGCGGAGATCGGCCCCGGGGTCGAAGGCTGGCGGCAAGGCGACCGGGTGCTGGTGGACCCCGTGAACCGGGTGAAGGGGGGGCTCATGGGCGAGACGATGCACGGCGGGCTCGCCGAGTTCTGCCTCGTGGCCGCCCGCCAGCTCGTGCGCATGCCGGACGAGGTGAGCTTCGAACAGGCGGCCTCCCTTCCCGTCGCTTACGGGACCGCTCACCGCATGATGTTCGAGAACGACCGGATCGAGCCCGGCGAGCGGGTGCTGGTGCTCGGCGCGAGCGGCGGGGTGGGCACCGCGTGCCTGCTGCTCGCCAAGATGGCGGGCGCGGAGGTCATCGTGTGCGCGAGCTCGGCGGACAAGCTCGCCCGCCTCGCGGCGCTCGGCGCGGACTTCGGGGTGAACTACGCCACGACGGACTACGTCAAGTGGGTGCACGAGCGGTACGGCAAGCCCTACCGGCGCTCCTGGGAGGGCGGGGTCGACGTGGTCATCAACTTCACGGGCGGCGAGACCTGGGTGCCGTGCATGAAGACCCTCAAGCGCGGCGGCCGGATGCTCACCTGCGGCGCGACCGCGGGCTTCGACCCGAAGACCGATCTGCGCTACATCTGGACCTTCGAGCTCCAGATCCGGGGCTCGAACTCCTGGACCGTCGCCGACCTCGAGACCCTGCTCGCCATGGTGCGCGACGGGCGCCTCGACCCGGTGATCGACTGCGTGCTGCCGCTTGAGGACGCGGGCGAGGGATTCCGGCGCATCGAGGAGCGCGAGGTGTTCGGGAAGATCGTCATCCGCCCCTGATCAGGGCAAGGCTCGGGCGGCAGCCTGGAAGCCCTCCGGGTCCTGCATCCCGAAAATCGTCGCCTCCTCCTCGCGCACGGCGGCCGGCATCTCGCGGGGCGCGGCGAGGTGCCGGGCAAGCGCTCCGGCCGCGTCCAACCGTTGGAGCGCCCGGGCCACCGCCCTCACCTGCCGCGCATCCTTCACCTCGGGCCCGGGCTCGGGTTCAATCAGCGACGGATAGATCTCGGCCAGCACGTGGGTCCGGCCCTCGCCGAGGGTCTCGAACGGCCAGATCTCGGCGCCCGTGCGGCGCCGCAAGCCCGCAAGCGCCGCGATCCCGACCAGCGCCTGACCGCCGACCGACCCGGCCCCGGCAAGCTTCCAGACCTCCTGCGCGCGTCTGACCTCGGACTCCGCATGGCGGCGGTTGGGAGGCAGGATCTCGCCCCAGCCGGCCGGTTTTCGCCTCGGGAGGCCGGGGATGTCCCGCTTGAGCCCGTTGCCCCAGAACGGACCGTCGCCGGCGCAGGCGGCATTGAGCGCCGCCGCCGCGTCGAAGCGGTTGTTCGCGTTGTCCGGGCCATCCTCGACGAGCTCTGCGATCCGCGACCACACCGCTTCCCAGCCGCCCTGCCCGGTCAGCATCCGAGCGGTCCCCGCCGGGTACCCGAATGGGAAATCGAACCCGCAGAGGAGCCTCCGCCCCGCTTCGGTCGCGCGCGCGAGCAGCCCCTCGATCCGGGCCACCGCTTCTGCGCGCGTCGCGGGGTTCTCCGGCTCCTCGGTCCCGCCCCAGCCCCGGACCGCGAGCCAGATGCTGTCCCTGCCCTGCTTGGGCTTGCCGTTGGCCGACCAGTCGACCGCCACGTATCCGTCGAAGAGCACCTTGGCCCGCCGCGTTCCTCGGCCCGATGGTGCGGGGTACATTACCGGATGGAGGCGCGGGCGCTCGCGAACCCCCGCGTCTTCGCGTGAGCACAAAGCACGGACGGCCGGCGCGGGGCAGGCCGCGTCGCGGGCCGGGGGGATTGCAGATGAAATCGGAGCTGGGCGGGAGGGTCGCCATCGTCACCGGGGCGGCCGGCGGGATCGGACGCGAGCTCGTGCGAGGCCTGCTTGGCGCGGGTGCCAGGGTAGCGGCGCTCGACATCGACGAGAAGCGGCTCGACGAGCTCGCGGCGGGGCTCGACGAGGAAGCCGGCTCCGGGCGCCTCATCACCTCGCGCACGGACATTGCCAGCTACGGCGAGTGCGAGGCGGCGGTCGCGCAGACTCGGACGAGGCTCGGAGGGCTGCACATCCTCGTCAACAACGGCGCGGCGGGCATGGGGGTGATCCGGATGGACCACATGACCGACCTCGTCGAGATCCATGAAATCACTCCGGAAACCTGGGAACGTTTCATCGCCGTGAACCTTTCCGGGGCGTGGTACATGACCCGCGCCTCGATCGACGGACTGCTCGGACAGGGCTGGGGGCGCATCGTCAACGTCACCACCAGCTTCTTCACCATGCTGCGCGGAAGATTCCATCCCTACGGTCCGCCCAAGGCCGGCCTCGAGGCGATGTCCGCCGGTCATGCGAAGGAATTCGAGGGCCGGGGCGTTACGGTGAACGTCGTGGTACCCGGCGGCCCGGCGGATACCCCGATGGTGCCCCGGGAGTCCGGAATCGACCGGGGCGCGATGATCCCGCCATCGGCGATGGCGCCGCCGGTCCTGTGGCTCTGCTCCGAGGCGGGCGGGGCATGGACCAGGCACCGCTACGTCGCGGCGGACTGGGACGCGGCGGCCGATCCCGAGGTGGCGGCCCAGGGCTGCCGCGCCCCGATCGGGTGGCCGGACCTCGCCCAAAGCCCGGTCTGGCCAGGGGGCAAGCCGCCGGAGTGAACCCGCCGACTGGGGAATTTGGCACAAGGGAGAACAGGACATGACACACGTTCAGGTGAGCATGGGCGCGATGCTGGAGCGGGTCGCGCGGTTCAACGAGCTTCGCCCGTCGAAGCAGGCATTCGTCGACACGCGCATCCCCGAGCACGTGCGCGACATCTACAACGTGATCGGGCAGGGGGTGACGGAGGACGCGGATCTCAAGCCCGCCATCACCGCGGTGGAGGGATTCAATATCACCTACGTCGGCGCCGAGTCCGGGAAGGGCGCGGCCCTCCACTCGCACACCACCGTCGAGGTGTTCATCGCCCTGACCGGCCAGTGGGCGGTCTTCTGGGGCGACGAGGGGGAGAACGAGATCGTGCTCGACACGTTCGACTGCGTCTCGGTGCCGGTCGGCATCATGCGCGGGTTCCGCAACGTCGGGGACGGGCACGCCTACCTGATGGCGATCCTCGGCGGCACCGACGCGGGCAAGGTCGGCTGGGCGAAGTCGGTGCTGGAGCGCGCCGAGGAGACCGGGCTGAGCCTGGACGAGAAGGGCAACGTCGTCGAATTGGCGGACTGACCCGGCCGGGTCCCGCGTCCCGCGTTCGCGCGGGGGAGACCGCCGCGGGGAGGGAGGCTAGATCCGGCCGAGCGCGCGCAGCACCTTCTGCGGGGTGAACGGCATGTCGGTCACCCTCGCGCCGAACGGCGCGAGCGCGTCGTTGAGCGCGTTCATGACCGCCGCCGGCGCGCCGCAGGTGCCCGCCTCGCCCGCGCCCTTGGCCCCGAGGTCGGACTCGGCGGTCGGCGAGACCACGTGGCCGCAGTGCATGTCCGGGAGCTCCGCAGCCATCGGCACGAGGTAGTCGGCCATGTTGGCGTTCAGCATCTGCCCTTCCCCGTCATAGATGCACTGCTCCCACAACGCCCCGCCGAGCCCCTGCACGATGCCGCCCCGGATCTGCTCGTCGACCAGGAGGGGGTTGATCACCGTCCCGCAGTCCTCGATGCACCAGTGGTCGAGCAGGGTGATGAACCCGGTCTCCACATCGACCTCGAGGTACGAGGCCTGCGCCCCGTTGGTGAACGCGAAGGGGTACTTGCGCGGGACGTAGTGCCGGGTCGCGACGAGCTCGGACTGGAAGCCGTCCGGCAGGGTATCGGGGCGGTAGTAGCAGATGCGTCCGATCTCGTCGAGGCCGATGCGCTCCGCGCCGGTCTCCGCATCCACCACCACGCCGCCCCGGATATCGAGGTTCGCAGCCTCATCCTGGAGCATCGTCGCCGCGGCGCGGAGGATCTGCTGCCGCAGGGCGCGGCCGGCCTGGGCCACCGCCTCCCCGCCGATGCCGGCCGCCCGCGAAGCCCACGTGCCGCCCCCGTAGGGCGTGTGCTCGGTGTCGCCGGTGACGATCTTGAGGCGTTCGGGCGGGACGCCGACCGCGGTCGCCGCGACCTGCGAGATGACCGCCTCCATCCCCTGGCCCTGCTCCGTCGCGCCGGTCGCGACGAACACGTTCCCCCTGGCGTCGAGGCGCATCGTGGCGCCGTCCTGGGCCGAGATGCGGGCGCCCCCCACCCCGTAGAACATGGCGGACGGGTTGGTCACCTCGATGAAGCTCGCGAGACCGATGCCGCGGTGGACCCCCTGCTCCCGCAAGGCGTCGCGCTCCGCCTTCAGCGCCTCGTAGTCCATCGCATCGAGGAGCTTCGCGAGGCTCTCCTGGTGTGAGAGGTTCTCGAACGGCAGCCCCTGGGCCGACCGGCAGGGGTACGAGTCGTCCGCACGCAGGTTCCGGCGCCGGAACTCGGCGGGATCGAGGCCGGTCGCACGCGCGGCCAAATCCACCAGCCCCTCGGTCACCGCACACTTGACGGGGTGCCCTACGGCACGGTACTGGCACATCATGTTCTTGTTCTGGAAGACGACGGTCGCCTGCGCCCGGTAGTGGTCGAACTCGTAGGGGCCGCCCATCAGGTTGACGATCTGGTTCGCCTCGATGCCGCTCGTGCGCGGATACATCGAGTAGGGGCCGATCCCGCTCAAGGCGTCGATCTCGAACGCGAGGATGGAGCCGTCGTTCCTGACCGCAATCGTGCCCCGCACCCGCTGATCGCGCGCGTGGATGTCGGAAACGAAGCTCTCCATGCGGTCCGCGACGAACTTGACCGGGCGCTTGAGGAGGATGGAAAGGCCCGCCGTCGCGATCTCGTCGGCATAGGTGTGCACCTTGATCCCGAACGATCCCCCGACGTCGCCCGCGATCACCCGAACCCGGTGCTCGTCCAGGCGGTAGTGGGTAGCCAGGATGTTCTGGATCATGTGCGGGCACTGGGTGTTGTGCCAGACCGTGAGCTGCTCCTCGGCCGGATTCCAGTCCGCGAGGATGGCGCGCGGCTCGACGCACACCCCGGTATGCCGGGCGAAGACGAAGGTCTCCTCGATGACGTGATCGGCCTCGGCGCAGGCCGCATCGACATCGCCGAAGTTCGCGTTGCGGCGCCAGGCGAGGTTGTCTCCGAGGCTCTCGTGGATGACGGGGGTGTCGGCGTCGAGGGCGGTCGCGGCGTCGGTGACGGCCGGCAGCACCTCCCAGTCGATCGCGACGAGCTCGGCCGCGTCTTCCGCCTTCGCGCGGCTCTCGGCGACGACCGCCGCCACCGCCTCGCCCTGCCAGGTCGCCGTGTCCAGGGGAAGCGCGTACTGCGGCGCCGACTTCAAGCCCTCGAGGTGGGTGAGCACCCCGACCCAGGGGTCGTGGATCTCGGCGAGCTCGGGCCCGGCCACCACCGCGATCACCCCCGGTGCCGCCTTCGCGGCATCGGTGTCGATCGAGCGGATGCGGGCGTGGGCATGCGGAGAACGGACGAACGCCGCATGCCCCGTGCGCCGCAACTCGATATCGTCCACGAAGCTGCCCCGGCCCTGCGCGAGGCGCGGGGCATTGGGGCGGGGGACGGAGCGGCCGATATAGGAATTCGGGCGGTCCAGGATCCAGCGGTCCGCAATGAGGTCGGTCATGGAACGTCTCCCTTATCGCCCGCGGGCCATCTCGACCGCGTCCACGATTGCCTCGTAGCCCGTGCAGCGGCAGTAGTTTCCGGAGATGAACTCCCGGATCTCGCTCCGGCTCGCGCGCGGCCTTCGCACCAGGAGCTCGGCCGCGGTCAGCAGCATGCCGGGCGTGCAGTAGCCGCACTGGAGGGCGTTGCGCTCGACGAACGCGTCCTGGAGCGCGCGGATCTCCCCGGTTTCGCTCAGGCCCTCGATGGTCCAGACGTCCGCTCCGTGCGCCTGGGCGGCCACCATCAGGCAGCCGCGCACGATGCACCCGTCCACCCGCACCGTGCACGCGCCGCACACGCCGTGCTCGCAGCCGACGTGGCTGCCGGTAAGGCCGAGCTCCTCGCGCAGGAAGTCGACCAGGTTCATGCGCGCCTCGACCCGTCGGGTCACGGTGTCGCCGTTGACGCGCACGGTGATATCGACGTTCGTGTCCATCGGTCTTCCCCCTTCAGGCCGCGGCGAGCGGGGCGAGGGTCCTCTTGACCAGCACCCCGGCGAGATGCCGCCGCATCGCCGCGTCCGCGTTGAGGTCTTCGAACGGGTCGAGCTCTTCCTTCAGCTCGCCGGCGAGCCGGGCGGCGAGCGCATCCGACCAGGTCTCCCCCTCGAGCAGCGCCGCGGTCCGGGCGGCCGGGATCGGACGATCGCCGACGCCGAAGAACACGAGGCGCCCGCCGCCGAAGCGGCCGCCCTCGACCTGGACGTGCGCCGCGAGGCCGATGATCGCGTAGTCGCCGCGCCGGCGCGCGAGTTCCACAAACCCCGACCTCCAGCCGGCCGCGATCCTCGGGAACTCGACCGCGGCAAGGACCTCGCCCGGACCCACGGCCGTCTCGTAGAGGCCCCGGAAGAACGCGTCCGCGTCCACCACCCGGGTCCCGTCCTTCCCCGCGATGGTCATCCGCGCCTCGAGGGCGACGGCGCAGGCGGGGAGCTCGGCGGCCGGATCGGCGAACGCGATCGAGCCGCCCATGGTGCCGCGGTTGCGGATCGCGGGGTGGGCGATGTGGGGCATCGCGCTTGCGATGAGCGGCGCGTGGGTGGCGACCAGGGCGGAGGTCTCGACATCCGCGTGCCGGGTCATCGCCCCGATCCGGAGGGCGTCCCCGGTGTCCTCGATCCCGGCGAGGCCCTCCACCCGGGCGATGTCGACCAGCACCTCCGGGGCGGAGAGGCGCATGTTGAGGGTCGCCATCAGGCTCTGTCCGCCCGCGAGGATGCGCGCGCCGTCCCCGTGCTCGTGGAGCACCCGAAAGACATCGTCGAGGGTCTCGGCCCGGACGTAGGCGAATGGTGCCGGTTTCATGAGATCTTCCCGTTGCTTGCGCACGCGACGCGCATTGCGGCCTCCGCCGCTCCGGCAAGAGCCGCCCACTCGACGTGCGCGATGGAGCGCTTCATGGGCCGCCGGCCCCGCTCCGTCGCGGAGCACACGCCGGCCAGACCGGGCAAGCGGTCATCATCGGAGATGCCCGGGATGCCGGCTCATTCCCCGGACGGGGCCGGCTTGGCCGGCTTTCCGGCGGCCGATCGGTACCAGTCCACAATCTGACCGCCGGTCCACAGGACGGCCCCGTCCGCGCTCGCGACGGCATCCAGCACCTTCTCGAAATACTTGATTCGAAAGGGAGCTCCCGAAATGTAGGGATGCACCGCGATCGCCATCACCCGGGCGCTGCCCTCCCCTTCCCGGTCGAGCCGCTCGAAGCTGTCCATGCACCGGTCGTAGAACTCCGCCGCCTTGTGGTGCTGGATGAGCATCATCGGGATGTCGTTGAGCTCCACCGTGTACGGGATGGACGTGATGGCGCCGTGCTCGGTCCGGATGTCGAAGGGCTGATCGTCCATCGGGTAGTCCGCGACGTACTCGATGCCGGCCTCCGCGAGGTAGTCGGGCGTCTCGAAGGTCTCCGTCAGCCCCGGGCCCATCCAGCCTCGCGGGGCGCTTCCGGTGAAGTCCCGGATCGTCGCGATGGTCCGGCGGATGTCCTCGCGCTGGTCCTCGATGAGATGAGTGGGGCGCTGCCAGTAGGCGTGGCCGAGGAACTCCCAGCCCGCGTCGCGCGCCGCGCCGGCGATGCGCGGATACTGGACGCAGACCGAACCGTTCACCGACATGGTCACCGGAACGCCGCGCGAGACAAGCGCCTCGTGGAAGCGCCAGAACCCGACGCGCATCCCGTATTCCTGCCAGGACCAGTTCGGGATGTCGGGGATGTGGACCTGGTTCCCGGGAGGCGGAAGCACCGTGCGGGGCATGGGCTTCTCGATGTCCCAGTTCTCGATGTTCACGATGACCCAGACCGCCACCCGCTTTCCGTCGGGGAGCGCGAGCGGCGGGCGGTCGGCCATGGCCGAATACTCGATACGGTCGCGCGGCTTCATCACCATCCGGAACCCTCTCCGTAACGGCCGGCGCCGGATGTCCGGTTCGCGGCGCCAGGGCGAGTAGCGAAGATCCCGACCATAGGCACGGCCGCCGGGCATGTCAACGGACGCGGGTTCCATCATCCAACATGGATGATTCTGTGTATAAATATGAAGGATTCAATATGGTATTCTCACATCATGAAAGCCATCCAGATTACCTTTGACGAAGCCTTGCTCGAGAGGCTCGATCGGCATCCCGCGGTTCGGGAACGCGGTCGCTCCGCGGTGCTGCGAGAGGCGGCGATCGAGTACCTGAAGCGCCGGGACGCCGAGGAGACTGCCCGCCGGTATCGGGCGGGATATCAGGATACGCCCGCCCTCGACGACGAGCTCGGCGGATGGTCCGGCGAGGGAGCATGGCCGGAGAGTTGACTCCCGCCCCCCGCCGCGGGGAGATCTGGCAGTACCGGTTCAGGGCGCCCGACAAGCGACGGCTCGTCCTCGTCCTGACCCGCCAGGAGGTGCTGCCCCTGTTGCGCACCGCAATGGTGGCGCCGATCACGTCGACGATTCGGGGTCTCCCCAGCGAGGTATCGGTCGGGGTCGACGAAGGCCTGAAACACGACTCCGCGATCAACCTGGACCACGTGCAGACCGTCGAACAACACCTCCTGCACCGCTACGTGGGGACCGTGAGCGAGGCCAAGATGCGCAAGGTGTGTCGCGCCCTCGCGCTCGCGACCGGCTGTACGTAGCGGCGCGGACTAGGGTCGGCCGATCGCCGCGTTGACGGCGGGCATCACCTTTTGCGCCATGAGCTCCATCGACCGCCGCCCGAGGGCCTTGTCCTCCCAGTCCTTGCCGGCGTAGAGCAACGTTCCGAAGTCCCCCGTCACCTCGCGGAACGCGAGGAGCTGGTCCGTCACGCTGTCCGGATCCCCCGCGATGACGAGGCGGTCCACGATGAAGCCGAGGGTCAGCTCTTCATCGGGGAAATCCGCCTCGGGCTTGAACGCGGCGTGCCGGCCCAGCTTCTTGAGCTTGGTGAAGAGCTGCCGGTAGTAGAACCGGTACGGGCTTCGCTCGTTCACCCTTGCGTAGTCGAGCGCGGTCCGGTGGTCGTCATGCACGAAGATCGACCGCGCGACCCGCCAATCGCCGCGATCCGGCGTCCGCCCCGCCTCCTCGCAGCCCTGCACGTAGTTGCTCCAGTGCGTCGGCACCCACTTCTCCATGAGGAAGTTCGCGGAGATGGGCAGGAATCCCCTCCGGCCCATCTCGGTGGCGCTCTTCGAGTACGGAGCGACCACCGTGCCGAGGACGGGCGGATGAGGTTTCTGGTAGGGCTTCACGATCGGTCCGAGGCCGACTTCCGGAAAGAGGGTCTCCCGCGTCGTGATGTTCCAGTGCTTGCCCTCGAGGTCGTAGGGCGGCTCGCCCTGCCAGATGGCGAGGATGTGGCCGATGGACTCGGCGAACATCTCGCTTCGGTCCAGGCCGCGGATGCCGAGCGCTTCGGCGTCCGATTCAAGGGCGCCCGGGCTGATCCCGAACAGGAACCGCCCCTTTAGAAGGTGGTCGAGCATCGCGGCCTGCGCCGCGATGAGAACGGGGTGGGTATGCGAGAGGTTGGTCGTGCCGGTGCCGAGCCTGATCTGCCGGGTATCGGAGACCAGGCTCGCCTGAAAGAGCATGGAGTTGGTGATGCTCTCGGCCGCGTCGGTCACGTGCTCGCCGACGTACGCCTCCGAGTAGCCCAGCCGATCGGCGAGGATGATCGCCTCGCGGTCCTCCTGCAGCACCTGCGTATAGTCGCGGTCCAGCCGGTGCACCGGCATGGTGAAAAACCCGAGCTTCATGGGCCCTCCGGCCGGGCGCCTCGCACGTTTCGATCATAGCACCGGGGGGTGAATTGCCCGGCTCGTCCCCCGGTCCGTGCCACGGCGCCGCGCCGGCCCGCCGCGACTTGGTCGGTCCCCGAGGAGGCCGGGCCGCCGACCCGGCCGCGGCCCTCCCTCCGGCGCCCCTCGCGCGCCCGGACCGTGGTGGTACACTTTCCCGGAACCCGCGGTCTTGAGGAGCGGGATGTGGAGGCTATCTACATGAAATCACTCGCAAAAAAGAGCCGCTTGAGCTCGCTGAAGCGATCGCTCGCAGCCATCGTCGCGGTGGCCGGCGTGGCTTTCCTCTCCCCGGCCCAGGCGGGGGACACCATCAAGATCGGCTTCAGCATGGCGCTGACCGGCGGGCTCGCCGGAGCCGGCAAGGGCGCCCTTATCGCGATGCAGGTCTGGGCGGAAGACGCGAACGCGCGCGGCGGGATCCTCGGCAAGCCGGTCGAGCTCGTCTACTACGACGACCAGACCAATCCCGCCACCGTCCCGGCCATCTATACGAAGCTCCTCGACATCGACGAGGTGGACTTCGTGGTATCCGGCTACGGCACCAATCTCATCGCCCCGGCGATGCCGATCGTGATGCAGCGCGGCCTCGTCTTCCCCTCCCTGTTCGGGCTCGCGGTCAACGAGAAATTCAACTACGACAACTACTTTCAGATCATGCCGGCCGGACCGAACCCGATGACGGACTGGTCCAAGGGCTTCTTTGAAGTCGCCATGGCGCAGGAGCCGCCGCCCAAGACCATCGCCCTGATCGGCGCCGATGCCGAATTCGCGCGCAATGCCGTCAAGGGCGCCCGGGAGAACGCGAAGAATCTCGGCCTCGAGATCGTCTACGACGAATCCTATCCGCCGAGGACCGCGGACTACACGCCGATCATCAACGCGATCCAGGCCCGCAACCCGGACATCGTGTACGTAGGGTCCTACCCCCCCGATTCGGTCGGCATGGTGAAGGCGGCGACCGAGGTGGGGCTCAACGTGAGGCTGTTCGGGGGCGGAATGGTGGGGCTGCAGTTCGCCTCCATCATGACCGCGCTCGGGCCGAAGCTGAACGGCATCCTGAACTACGATTTCTGGGTGCCGGAGCCGACCCTCAAGTTCGAAGGGGTCGAGGCATTCCTCGCCAAGTACCAGGAAGCGGCCAAGGGAAAGGGCGTCGATCCGCTCGGCTTCTACCTGCAGCCCTACGCCTACGCATACCTGCAGGTGCTGGAGCAGGCGATTACCGCCACCAACAGCATGGACCACGCCGCCATCGGCGAGCACATGCGGGTCTCCGAGTTCGACACGGTCGTGGGCAAGGTCAAGTTCGCCCCGAACGGCGAATGGGCGAAGACGCGCGTGCTGATGGTCCAGTACCAGGGGATAGCGGACAACGAGCTCGCGACCTTCGCGAAGGCGGGGACGCGCGTGGTGCTGTATCCGGCGGAGTGGAAGTCGGGGGACATCAACTACCCCTACGCCCAATAGAGCCGCCGCGCCCGGAAACAGTCGAGCCGCAAGCAAGACGAACGGAGATGTCATCCCGCGTTCGCCGGGATGGCATCTCCGGTTTCCGGTAAGCCGTCTTCCTCCTTGTTCTCCGTCGAGCTCCTTCTCAACGCACTCGTCGCCGGCGTCCTGCTCGGCGGCTTCTACGCAGCCGTAAGCCTGGGGCTGACCGTTGCGTTCGGCCAGCTCAACATCGTGAACATCGCCCACCCGGCCTTCGTCATCCTGGGCTCCTACATCGCCTACATGTGCAACAGCCAGTGGGGGCTCGACCCGATCCTCGTGGGAGTCGCGTTCACCCCGGTCTTCTTCTTCATCGGGGTCGGGGCGTACCGGATCTACTACGAGAGCTTCGAGCGCAAGGACGCCGAGGCCCTGCGCGGGCTTGCCTTCTTCTTCGGTGTGATGTTCATCATCGAGGTCGGCCTCATCATGGTTTACGGGGTCGACTTCCGATCCGTCCAGGCCCCCTACATCGGTCAGAACTGGAAGCTCGGCGGAGTAGGGGTTCCCACCCGGATGTTCGTCCCGTTCTGCGTTTCCCTCATCATGTTCGGCGCCGTGTACCTCTACATGTCACGCACCTTCAACGGCCGGGCAATCATGGCGGTGGCGCAGGACCGGCTCGCCCTTCAGCTCATGGGCGCGGACCCGGTCCGGATCAAGCAGCTCGGTTTCGGGATCGGAATCGGCACCACCGCCATCGCCGGCGCACTGCTCATCATCATCATCCCGATCGAGCCGTCGGTCGGGCGGCTGTACATCGGGCAGGTCTTCGCGATCGCGGTCCTCGCGGGGCTCGGCTCGATCCCCGGGACCCTGGTCGCGGCCCTGGTCCTCGGCGTCGCCGAGAGCCTCGTCTCGACCTTCTACGGGCCGTCCTGGGCCCCGGCCGTCGCCTTCGGCATCCTGCTGCTGGCGCTCGCGTTCCGCCCGCAAGGCCTGTTCGGCCGATAACGGGGCGCGGGCGGTGAAGATCGACTCCTACTGGATCTGGGCCGCGGCCATCGCCCTGCTCGGAGCCGCGGTAACCATCTTCGACATTCTCCCGGTCAACAAGTTCGTGTACTTCGCCGCCTACGTCGTGCTGCAGTACGTCGTCCTCGCCACCGCCTGGAACATCATGGGCGGGTACATGGGGTACGTGAACTTCGGCACGGCGGGGTTCTTCGCGGTCGGGGCGTACAGCTCCGTCGTGCTCTACAACCTCGTCAAGGCGCCCCTCATCCTGATGATCCCCATCTCGGGCGCGGTCTGCGCCCTGCTCGGCCTCGGCATGGGGTATCTGACCCTGCGCCTTCGCGGCGTATTCTTCGCCATCGCGACCCTCGCCCTCGCCATCGTGCTGGAGACCCTGATCATCAACTGGGACTACGTCGGTGGCGCAACCGGCGCCTATATCCTGCGCTCGCGGGAGATCGCGCCGTTCGGAGACTATGTCGAGTTCCTCTTCTTCGTCATGCTCCTGCTCGCGATCTTCGCGGTCTCGGTGGCGCGCTGGATCGAGCGTTCGAAGACCGGGCGCGGCTTCGCCGCGATTCGCGACGACGAGGTGGCCGCCGAGTGCGCGGGGGTGCCGACCCTGCGGCTCAAGCTGATCGCGACCACCGTGTCCGGGTTCCTCATGGGGACGGCCGGCGCCCCGTTCGTGCTCTACGTGGGTTTCGTCGAGCCGTCGTCAGCGTTCAACCTCGTCTACGCGGTGAACTCCATCGCGATGCCGATGATCGGCGGCGCGACCACCTGGATCGGCCCCCTCATCGGCGCCCTGCTCCTCGGGTCCGTGCAGCAGATCGCCACGGTAACCATCTCGTCGGAGCTCAACCTGCTCATCGTCGGTGTTCTTCTGGTGTTCTTCGTGATCGCGGCCCCGGAGGGGATCGTCGGGCTGGTCCGGAAGTGGCGGGGGGCATCCCGTGATCGGTGAACGGCTGCTCGAGGTGCGCGCGGTCACCATGCGTTTCGGGGGATTCGTCGCCCTCGACGAAGTGAGCATCGAGGTCGGAAAGGGGGAGCGTTTCGGGATGATCGGCCCAAACGGCTCCGGCAAGACGACGATGATCAACTGCATCTCCGGGACCCTTGCCAACGACGGCGGCGAGATCGTCTTCAAGGGCCAAGTGCTCGACGGCAAGAAGCCGCACGAACGGACCCACCTCGGAATCGCGCGGTCGTTTCAGATCCCGAAGCCCTTCCGGTCGATGACGGTACTCCAGAATCTCGCCGTCCCGCTGGAGTACGCGACCGGTTACGGTCCGAGAGAAGTCGAAGACCGCGGCATGGCGATCCTCGAGACGATCGGCCTCGCGGACCGCGCCGGAGAGAACTCCGGGAAGCTCACCCAGATCGACATGCGCAAGCTCGAGCTCGCCCGGGCGATGGCGACGGAGCCCGAGCTCCTGATCTCGGACGAAGCGATGGCGGGGCTCTCCTCGACGGAGGTCGACGACATCCTCGACATCCTGTTCCGGATGAACGAACGCGGCATCACCATCATCATGATCGAGCACATCATGCGGGCGGTGATGCGCTTCTCGGAGCGGATCGTCGTGCTCGATGCCGGGCGGAAGATCGCGGAGGGCAGCCCCGACGAGATCGTCAAGGACCCCGAGGTCGAGAGGGCCTATCTCGGTGAGTAGGGCTCGGTGAGCAGGATCGTCGTCGACAACATCGAAGCGGGCTACGGCTCGGTGCGAGTCCTGCACGGGGTCTCGGTCCACGTCGAATCGGGCGAGACGGTCGCCCTCCTCGGAACGAACGGCAACGGCAAGTCGACGCTCATCAACTGCATCATGGGGATCGTCGAGCCGACCGCGGGGTCGATCACCCTGGAGACCGACGACGGGGCGACGATCGAGCTGGTCGGCAGGAGTCCCCAGGAAGTCGTCGAGCTCGGGGTCTCGCTCGTACCCGAGGGGCGCCGCCTCTTTCCGCTCCTCACCGTGGAAGAAAACCTGATGCTCGGCGCCTACCGGAGCTCCGCGCGCCGGCGAATCGACGCGAACCTCGAGTTCTCGTTCGAGGCGTTCCCGGTGCTCGCCGAACGGCGGCGCCAGCTCGCGGGGTCCATGTCCGGGGGCGAGCAGCAGATGCTGGCCATTGCGAGGGCCCTGATGTCGGAGCCCCGCGTCCTGCTGGTCGACGAGCCGTCCGTAGGGCTCGCTCCGATCCTCGTCAGCCGCATGATCGCCAAGATCAAGGAGCTCAAGGCACAACGCAGCCTGACGGTGCTGATGGCCGAGCAGAACTTCAACCAGGCGATCAAGATCGCGGACCGGGGCTACATCATCGTGCACGGCGATATCGCGTTCGCCGCCTCGACCGCCGCCGATCTCGCCGAGAACGAGATGGTCAAGCAGTACTACCTCGGGGTGTGAACCGGACGCCGGTCGTCCGATGACCGGCCGACCCACGATAACCGTCATCGGGGCCGGCATGGTCGGCGCCTGCTGCGCCCTGTACCTGCAGAACGAAGGCTTCGAGGTGACCCTGCTCGATCGCGGCGGCCCCGGCGAAGGGGCGTCCTCGGGCAATCTCGGCGGATTCGGGGTCGCCTCCTGTCCCCCCGCGGCCATGCCCGGGGTGCTCGGGAAGGTGCCCGCAATGCTGCTCGACGCGGGCGCACCGCTCAGGATCCGCTGGAGCCACGCGGCGAGAGCGCTACCCTGGTTCCTGCGGTTCGTGGCCAACTCCCGGCGCGTCCGACGCCACGCCGAGGCCCTGTTTCCGGCCCTGAAGAGCGACCGCATCACCGAGTGGATGGGGCCGCGCCCGTCGCATCCGGACTCCAAGCCGGTCATCGGCCGCTCGCCGCGCCACCGGAACGCCTGGTTCGCGTTCGGCCACGACCACCTTGGCCTCACCATGGACGGCATCACCGGCAAGCTGATCTCGGAGCTCGTGACCGGAAAGACCCCGAGCGTCGATCTGTCCCCATTTCGGCCGGATCGGTTCCAGCCCGGAGGACGTTTCCGCTCCGAACCAACCGGCGACAACACACGGAGAAGAGCCATGGGCTAAGACTGGGACTTCCATATGATCTTCGCCGGCTACGAAGCGTGGTGGCTGAAGGGGCTCATGATCACCATCGCCTACGCTCCGCCACCGTGGCCGGGGGGCTGCTGATCGGCGTCGTCTGCGGGATGGGGCTCCTCGCGAACCGCTGGTGGCTGAGCGGCCCCATCCACGTCTATGTCGAGACCTTCCGCTGCACCCCGGTGCTGGTGCAAATCGTCTGGTTCTTCCTTGCGCTCCCGATCCTGCTCAGCTCCATCGTGCCGGACGGACGGCTCGACCTGCCGGGCTGACTGGCCGCGGGGATCGGGCTGACTCTCTACATGGGATGCTTCGCCACGGAGATATTCCGCGGCGGCATCATCTCCATCGACAAGGGGCAGTGGCAGGCGGCCCGCGCCATCGGCATGACCTATGCGGAGATGATGTGGCACATCATCCTGCCCCAGGCCGTCCGCCGCATGGTGCCGCCCTTCGTGAACCAGTCGGTAATCCAGTTCAAGAACACCGCCCTGCTCTACGTCGTCGCGGTTCCGGACATGATGTACACCGGCTACCTTGTCGTGGCCGACACCTACCGCCCCCTCGAGGTGTACACCAGCGTGGCGATTGCCTACTTCGTGATCCTGTATCCGCTCACCCAGTGGGGCAAGCGACTGGAGGCGCGCAGTGACCGGTAAGGCCCCTTCCCCTGCCGCGGCGGCCGGCGACCGGAGCGGCGCGATGCTCCGGGTGCGGGACCTGTACAAGAGCTACGGCGACGTCGAGGCCGTGCGCGGGGTCTCCTTCGAAGTACGCGCGGGCGAGGTGTTGGCCATCATCGGCCCGTCTGGATGCGGCAAGTCGACGACGCTTCGCTGCCTCAACCTGCTCGAGGAGCCGACCAGCGGAATCCTCACCCTCGATGATCGCGAGCTCAATCTTGCCAAGGCCGGAACCTTGCCGACCGGCCGCGACCTCGCGCGGTTCCGCGCCCGTTTCGGCATGGTGTTCCAGCAGTTCGATCTCTTCGCGCACAAGACGGCGATCGAGGACGTCATGATCGGGCAGGTCGTAGTGAAGAAGATCGCGCGGAAACAGGCGCGGCAGGCGGCCCGGGACCTGCTGCGCCGGGTCGGCCTCGAAGGGATGGAGGACCGCCGGCCGCGCGAGCTCTCCGGCGGCCAGCAGCAGCGGGTGGCCATCGCACGGGCCCTCGCCATGTCACCGGAGGTGCTGCTCTTCGACGAGGTGACCTCCGCCCTCGATCCGGAGCTCGTAGGCGAGGTCCTCGAGGTCATGAAGGATCTCGCCCACGAAGGCGCGACGATGGTCGTCGTCACCCACGAGATGGCCTTCGCCCGCGACGTGGCGGACCGGGTGCTCTTCATGGACCAGGGGCAGTAGGTGGAGGAAGGGACCGCGGCGCAGGTGATGCAGAGCCCGCGCAATCCCCGCACGCGCGCGTTCCTCGCCCGCTACCACCGTGGCACGCAAGAGGACGCGGGTCGCGGGGGCGACTGAGAGAGCGAGCGCAGGACGGCGCGGATGTCATCGGGCTCGAGCTCGGGGTAGTCGTCCAGGATCTCGCTTTGCGCGACCCCCTGGCTCAACAGGCTCAGAATGAGCTCCACCGAGATTCGCATGTCCCGGACAATGGGTTTACCGCCGAAGATGTCGGGGCGCGCGGTGATGCGCGACAACAGCTCGGGATTCTTCATCGTCGCTCTCCCGGCGAGTATCGACTGGGGCTTGGCCCAGCGCGGCCACGGCCACCTGCCAGATGCCAAGTCTCCATGGTAGCCCAAGGACGCGAACGTCGGCGAGCGCCGATTCGACGAGAGGTGCGAGCAGCGCGCCTTCCTCGGCGACCTCGTCTACCGCTTCGCGAGAGTGAGCGCCGTGGCCATGCATCGCCTCGCGAATTACTACACCCAGGGGCCGCGCTCGTTCTTCCGACTCCTCGATAAGGGCGGGCGGTCCAAGGCGGTCTCGGCCCACCACTCGGCCCAGGAGTACGTCGACGCCTGCCTCGAGGCCGCCCGCATCGGCGAGAACCGCCGCGGCCCGCTGTTCCGGAGCTGCGAGCCCGGACGCCACGACACGCTCCAGTCTCTCAAGGTTTGGAGCCTCCGGGAAACTCGGTACGGTTCAGTCGAGCGCTACACCCGAAACTTCAAACGTTGGCGAGGCGGGGAGATGATCCAACGCTGGGTCAGTGCCGCTCTCCTGGATGCCGAACGGCGCTTCCGGCGGGTGCGCGGCTTCCGCGATATGCCGCGATTGATGCTCGCCTTGGACGACCCTTCCACCCACTTCAAACAACCGGAGATCGCCGCTTGGAATCCGAAATCCAGGAGATCGCCACCGGCAAGTTCAACAGCGCTTGGGACAACCCCGACAGGCAAGAATCGAATTTCAGTAAATTCTCTTGTATCGAAGACCCTTCTCGACGCGCGCTGAATCGGGGCTTGTTGCGTTCCGGGAATGGATTCAGACCGACTTTGACGCTGGGGTGCGCGCCCTTCAAAGACTACGCGATGGGCGCAACGCCGGGAGGAGCCAGCTGTCCGCACTTTCTTGATAGACTCGGCTGCTCAAAAGTACTGACAATGAGGAGGACACGACATGTTATCGCACTTTAAAGGTTTGAGGTCCGCGGCGGCCGGAGCGTTTGTCATGGTACTGATGGCGGCTGGGTTGGCGGTCCCGACCGGGCCGATACTGGCCGACGAAGTCAAGCTCAAGATCCATATCATCGGCCCGCCGCGCGGCTTGTTCGTACCGCTCGTCAAATGGTCGGAAAACGTGACCGCGGCTACAAACGGCGAGGTCCAGTTTGAAGTGCTGTGGGGCGGCGTGCTCGGTTCCTGGGAGAACCAGATCGACAATCTCAAGGTTGGACTTTTCGATATCGGCCCGCTGGCGCCATCGTTCCTGGAGGCAAAGGCGCCACTGATGAGCGCCGGCGAGCTGCCGTTCATTTCGAGCAACGTCGTCGCCTACGGCAAGGCCTGTCTCGAGTGGTTGACGATGCCCGAGCTCGAGCAGGAGTTTGCCGCCTGGAACCAGAAGTTGCTGTTCTTCACGGTCGCGCCGGACCAGGAGTACTGGGGCAATAAGCCAATCCGCTCACTCGACGACTTCAAGGGCCTGCGCGCGTGGGCAGGCGGCGTCTTCGGTCGGGCGCTCAGCGCGCTCGGCGGCACGCCGATCCTCGTGCCGGTCTCGGAGCTGGGCATGGGGCTGCAGCGCGGTACCTTCGACGGGATATTCACGGGGAAGCATCTGCACCAGGCCCAGGAGACCTATCTCGCCAGCAAGTACCGCGTCACCCCGGGCTTTGGCACCGGCGTCCAGGGCATCTCGATCAATCTCGATTCGTGGAACAGGCTCTCGGGCGAAACCCAGAAGGCGATGGTCAACGAAGCTCGGAAGGTCCCGGACATGTACACCGGGATCTACGGCAAGATCGAGGAAGACCTGGTTGCCAAGTCCGAGGGCAAGGTCGAGTTCATCGAGCTGCCCGAGGAGGTACGCAGCAAGATGGTCGAAATCGCAGCCCAGCCGATCTGGGACGAGTACGTCAAGGAAAAGGAGGCCAAGGGGCTGCCGGCTCGAAAGGTCGTGGACCGGTTGTTGGAGTTGGTGGCCAAGTACGAGAAATGACGCTGCACCCGTCGCCGAGGGAGTCCGGCACAGTGGGGCAATGGTGCTCGCTTGTGCCTGCGAAATTGCGGGACGCTCCCCCTTCGGGGCGAGCCTGCGGCGCTTCTCAGCATGAGGTCATAAGTCGGTGAAGACTCGATGACACCATGCTGAGGAGGCGGCGAAGCCGGCGCCTCGAAGCATGGGGAGCAATGCGGTCAATCCTGGTTCGTGCCGCGCTGTTTCCCGTGAAAACGCTGTCAATTGCGGTACGGAACACACGTGAGGGGCGCGCTTGTGCCGCGTGAAACGACACGTGGTTCGGGGGGGGGCACGTGCGGTGATTGAAGGGATTGTCGCACTGCTCGCCCTCGTCTCGCTCGTGGCTTTCGGAATGCCGATCGGCTTCGCCGGAATTTTCGTCGGGGGCATCGGCTTGTTGTCGATGGCGGGACTGAAAGTCGGACTGCTGCAGCTTGGTATCCTCCCTTACTCGCTGGCGCGCAACTACAACTTCCTCGTCGTTCCCCTGTTCCTCCTGATGGGCCACTTGGCCTTCGAAGCGGGCATTACCCGTCAGATATACCGGACTGGACGAAGCTGGCTCGGGCACTTGCCAGGCGGGCTGGGGCTGGCCACGATCTTCGGCGGCGCCGGCTTCGCCGCCGCCTGTGGGGCCAGCGTAGCCTCGGCCAGCGTGTTGACGAAGATCTGTCTTCCGGAGCTCGACGCCAACAGATACGACCGTCGCCTGAGCCTCGGCTGCATTAGCTCGGTCGGCACCTTCGCCATGATGATTCCGCCGAGCTCCGCCCTCGTCATTTTCGGCGTCATGACCGAAACCTCTATCTCGAGGCTGCTGATGGCGGGCATCCTGCCCGGGATCCTGACGGCGATGGTTTACGGCATCGCGGTGGTGATTCGGGTCAAGCTCAAACCGTCGATCGCACCGCCCCGGCCGGCCGAGTCCTGGTCCGATCGCATCCGGTCCAGCAAGGACCTCCTCGGCACGGTCGCGCTGATATTCCTGGTCCTGGGCGGCATCTATTCCGGCATATTCACCGCGACCGAGGCAGCCGCACTCGGTGCGCTCGGTGCCCTCATCCTCAGCGTCTTCGCCCGGGTTCCGTTGCTGTCAATGCTTCCCGCGGCACTTCGCAGCACGGCCGAGAGTACCGCGAGCGTCTTCACCGCCGTTGTCGGTCTGCTGGTCTTCTCGGTCTTCCTGGCCTACACGGGCTTTCCGACGCTGTTGGTCAGACTCATCGTGGAGTCGCAACTTTCGCCGCATCTCGTGATGACCCTCATAATCCTTCTGTACATCTTCATGGGCATGTTCTTCGAGCCCTTGGGCATGATGGTGCTGACACTGCCGGTCCTCTTTCCGGTCGTGGTGGATCTCGGATTCGACCCGGTCTGGTTCGGTGTTATCACGATCAAGACGGCGGAAATCGGGATGGTCACCCCGCCCATCGGGATGAACCTCTACGTCATGAAGGCAACCGAACCGAGCCTTTCCCTCGGGGATCTGTTTCGAGGCGCCGGCGCATTCATTCCGTGCGACCTCGTGGTCCTGGCCTTGCTGGTTGCCTTTCCCGGGATCGCGTTGCTGATCCCCAACAGCATGTTCGGATAGGAAGGGGTTACCTTGATTCATCAGCGCAAAGGCGCTCCAATCGTCAGCGACCGGCTCGACCGGTCGATGGATGTATCGGCTCGAACGTCGGAAAAGGAGATAGCAATGGACAGACTTGATGGGAAAATAGTGCTGGTAACCGGCGGCGCGAAGGGGCAAGGCCCAATGCATGCGCGTCTCTGCGCGAGGGAGGGGGCCGACGTCATCCTCGTCGATATCCTCGACGAAGCGGGCGAGGCGACGGCCGAGAGCATCCGGGGCGAGGGCCACAAAGCCCGCTATTTTCATTTGGACATCACCCGTGCCGACGACTGGCAGGAGGTTCTGGACACTGTGGCAGCCGAGCATGGGCCTGTGAACGGACTGGTCAACAATGCCGCGGTCCTCGTGCGCAAGCCGATCGAGGAGATCGACGAGGCAGAGTGGGATCGGACCCTTGAAGTCAATGCGAAGGGCATGTTCCTGGGCATCAAACATTCCCTTTTCTACATGCGCAAAGCCGGCGGCGGCTCGATCGTCAACATTTCGTCGGTAGCAGGAATCCGCGCGAGCTTCGTCGCCGATGCGGCGTATTCTTCGTCGAAGGGCGCGGTCGTTGCCCTGACGAAGACCATTGCCGTGCAATATGCCCGGGAGAACATCCGCTGCAATTGCATCCTCCCCGCGCATATCGATACGGACATGCTTCACGTGGCCCATCCGACGCCGGAGCGTTTCAACGCAGTCGCCGACCACGTACCGCTCGGTCGGATCGGCACCCTCGAGGAGGTATCGCACGCCGTCGTCTATCTGGCCTCCGATGAGTCCGGCTTCATGACGGGAGCCGATCTCGTCATCGACGGCGGCATGGCGGCGCGCTACTGACTCGAATGTCCGGCGTTCGATCGCGGAGCCGAAGGGGATAGCAAATTGCGAGCCCTGGCCAGGTATTTGGAGAAGATCGAGCGGATTCTGATCGTCGCCTCGGGCGCGATAGTCTTCGCTGCCATGGTGATGGTCGTGTTCGATGCGGTGGTTCGAAAGCTGGCATTCAGTGTGCCGGGACTCTACGAGACGACGGAGCTCTTCGTCGTTGCCATGGTGTTTCTCGGCATGAGCTACGTCATGCTCCGGGGCCGTCACGTACGGGTCAACCTGCTGGTCGATCGGCTCGGCTGGCCGTGGGCCAATGTCGTTCACCTCCTCGTTCTGGCGCTCTCGATCTTTGTCTTCACGCTCATCCTGTGGCAGAGCTCGAAGGCCGCCTACACCGCGTGGGCAATCGAGGAAGTCAGAAGCGGACTGATCAAGTACCCGGTATGGCCGGCGAAGATCTTCGTCTGCATCGGCGTCGCCGTGCTCTGGGCACGGCTCATCGTCGAGTTCGCGGGCTCGCGAAGCGACTTCACCGACCGAAGACCGCCACAAAGCCGACAAGAGGCGGGATACGCCTCGAGACCCCCATCTGCTCCTCCTCCTTGAGGCACCGGAACCCGGCGGCCGCCGTGGCACGCCGGCTCGTTGAGATCGGGGGCCTGCTGCACACGAGTTCCGTCAGGAACGTGTCACGGTAAGGCGCCAGCCAACCGGAACTCTTGGGCACCGAAGATGGTTCATGATCGAGAATTGAAGACATGGGCCGCTCCTCTCCTTGCGAGGTGAATGGAGCGAGCAACCATCAACCAATCCGGCAGCCACAACCGAAATCGACGATTGCCACCAAACCGATCGAGACCGGCCGTTCGTCAAAACCGGCCGTGTGCGAAAAATCAGGAGCCTTCGATGCTCCGGATTATGCCGATAAACCGAGACCGGAAATCACTTGGATCAAAGGGTTGGGACCCGAACGCGGCATAGTCCGGTTGTCGGCACTAAACGGGTTATGCCGATATCGGCATAACCACCTCGAACGAACCCTTCGCCCCATTCCCATGGGAAAACGAAACTGGCTGTTCACCTCCACCGAGGTCGGCGCCCGCCGGGTGGGTATCATCCAGAGCCTGCTGGTCACCTGCCGACTGCACGGCGTGGACCCCTACACCTCCCTGGTCGACGTCTGTCAAGGGCGGGGAGAAACCAGACCAAAGGGCGGAGCAAAACACTGCCACCGCGGGCGTGGGGGTGAGGTGGTCCGAGGGGGTCGGGATTCGGCTTGGGGCGGCGGGAGCCGGAAACGCAGCGAGGGCGTAGCCCGACCGGAGTTTCCGGCTGACGACGGTGTGGTGATCAGCCCGCGGGGGCCGTTTTCCGCGCGCAGCCGCCGCGTACCGAGTTGCGAATGGCTCACCCGCCACGGCGAAGCCGCCTTCGCGGCTGACGGCCGGGCAGCGAGCGGGTAACCTTGCGGCCATGCTCCGGCCGATCTCTCGCTGAACGACCCCGGGATGGCGAAACGCCTTCTCGACATCACCGACCTGCACGTGAGCTTTCGCACGAGCGGCGAAGCCGTCGAGGCAGTGCGCGGGGTCTCGCTCGAGGTGGACAAGGGGGAGTCCGTCGCCCTCGTCGGCGAGAGCGGGTCCGGCAAGTCGGTGACCGCCCTTTCCGTCCTGCGCCTTCTTCCCCATCCCCAGGCGTGGCACCCCGCCGGGCGCATCGAGTTCGACGGCGAGGCGCTCCTCGATGCATCGCCCGCCGCAATGCGCTCCCTCCGGGGGCGCCGCATCTCGATGATCTTCCAGGAGCCGATGACCTCGCTCAATCCATTGCACACGGTGGAGAAGCAGGTTCGAGAAGCGCTTCAACTCCACCAGTCGATCGGCGCCGCGGCGGCCCGCAAACGGGTGCTGGAGCTGCTCGATCTCGTGCACCTGCGGGACGCGGAGCTTCGCCTCGCCGCCTATCCGCACCAGCTCTCCGGCGGCCAGCGCCAGCGGGTCATGATCGCGATGGCGCTTGCGAACGACCCCGATCTCCTGATCGCGGACGAGCCCACCACCGCGCTCGACGTGACCATCCAGGCCCAGATCCTCGAGCTGCTGCGCGAGCTCCGGGAGCGTCTCGGGATGGCCCTGCTCCTCATCACCCACGACCTCGGGATCGTGCGCAAGATGGCGGACCGGGTCTACGTGATGAACGACGGGCGCATCGTCGAATTCGGGCCGACCCGGCGGGTGTTCGACGCACCGCGGCACCCGTACACCCGCCATCTCCTCGCCGCAACCCCGGGCGGGAAGACCGATCCCGCCCCGCCGGAGGCCGACCGCACGATGGAGGTCGAGGATCTCAAGGTCTGGTTTCCCATCCGGCGCGGATTGCTGCGCCGGACCGTGGGCCACGTTCGGGCGGTGGACGGCATCTCGCTGGACGTCCGTGAGGGCGAAACGGTGGGAGTGGTCGGCGAGAGCGGATCGGGCAAGACCACCCTCGGGCTCGCCATGCTGAAGCTCCAGGCAAGCGAAGGCCGCATCGCGTTCCTCGGAAGGCCCATCGACGCGCTCCGCTCCCGCGCCCTGCGCCCGCTCCGGCGCGAGATGCAGATCGTGTTCCAGGACCCCTACGGCAGTCTCAGCCCGCGGATGTCGGTGGGACAGATCGTCGAGGAGGGACTGCGCGTGCACGACCTCGGGGGAGGTCCGGCAGAGCGCGAGGCGCTCATCGTCGAGGCGTTGACCGAGGTCGGGCTCGACCCCGATTCCCGGCACCGCTATCCGCACGAGTTCTCGGGCGGGCAGCGCCAGCGCATCGCCATTGCCCGCGCGATCGTCCTCAGACCCCGGTTCGTCGTCCTCGACGAGCCGACCTCGGCCCTGGACGTCTCCGTGCAGGCGCAGATCGTGAGCCTGCTGCGGTCGCTTCAGTCCCGCTACCGGCTCGCCTATCTCTTCATCAGCCACGACCTCAGGGTCGTCCGGGCGATGAGCCACGAGGTGCTGGTGATGCGCGAAGGCTCAGTGGTGGAACGAGGCCCCGCGGACCGGATCTTCCGCGAGCCCCGCGAGTCCTACACCCAGGCCCTCCTCGCGGCCGCGTTCGACCTCGAGTCGGCGGGCGCGGACGTGGTCGGCGAGTAGGGGGAAAGGGGACGAGGCCGCTCGCGCGCCGTCAACGATTCCACCACGGCAGATCGGAGAACGCCCGCAGGTCGATCTCATGCGTCCAGGCGGAACGATGCTGATGAGCAAGATGGAAATAGGTGTCGGCGATTCCGGCCGGAAGGATGAGTCCGTCGTGCTCCAGTCCCCGTTCTTCGCGGAGCTTGCGGAAGGCATCGGGTCCGAGCATCTTGCCCAGGGTATCGGGTGCATCCACCATGCCATCGATGACGATGTGGACGACGTGAATTCCCTTGGCGCTGAACTCGGCGTTGAGGGTCTGGCAGAGCATGCGCCGGCCCGCCATGGCCGCTGCGTGCGAATGCTGCCCCTCGTTTCCCCGCATCGCCGCGGTGGACGCGGTCACCAGGATCGTCCCCTTGCCACGCCTCTCCATGAGCGGGCAGACGCTCACGGCCGTGCGAAACAGTCCAAAGGTCGCGAGGCGCCAACCCAACTCGAACACCTTGCCGCTCGTATTCGTGAGCGCCCGGTCGCCAATCTGAGCCCCCAGGTTGTAGACCACCACCTCGATCGGGCCGATGTTCGCTTCCACGTCGGTCACCCGGTCCTCGATGCTTTCCGGAGCAACCGCGTCCAGCAGGAACCCTGACGCACTTCCACCCTCGTCCCGAATGCCGGCGACCGATCGGCGCAGGCCCTCCTCGTCGGTGCGCCGGCACAGTACCGCGTGGTACCCCTCGCGGGCGAAGCGAATTGCGACGTTGCTGCCGATTCCGGCGCCGGCGCCGATCACGAGGCAAACTGGTTGCATGGAACTACGACTCCCGATGAGTGCATGAATGGGCGAACGTCCGACACGGCATGCCGCTCACTGCGGCCCCGCGTTCAGCCGATTCGCGCGAAGATTAGGGATGGCGTTGCGCGCCATTCCCCGACCATTTTCGTTCCGGGGCGGAGCGATTGTAGAGCTGGAAGTCGGTCGAGACCGTGCACCGCCCCTCGTGCGAAGCGCAGCGGGGCCAACCAGGCGCTCTCGCCGGCGCGAGCCGGTCCGGCAGGTCCGGAAATGGCCGCCCGCTCCATGCCGCGGTTGCACCCGGTCAGGTCGACCTGAGCTTGAGCTTCGCGCGCAGGCGCACGACGTGGTATCGGGCCGCGAGCGCGCGCGGATGCACTTGCAGCGTCGCCTCGAAGGCCCGAAGCGCGCCGAGCTCGTCTCCCTTGGCGAGGTTGATGAGCCCGAGTCCCGACAGCGCGCCGAAGTGGCGCGGCTCGAGGGCGAGGGTACGCTCGACGTCCCGGATCGAGGCGTCGAGCTCGCCCGCGAGGTAGTAGGCGGTCGCCCGCTTGTTCCAGCCCTCGGCGAACTCGGGCGCCAGATCCACGATTCGGCCGAATGTCGCGATGGATTCGCGCAGGCGCCCGCCGCCCATCTCGTCGATGCCCGTCTCCATCAGGCGGTCGACGTCCTCGCGGCCGCTCTCGTGCCAGATCGCCCAGATGAACCGCTCGGCGTATCCGATCCGATCCGGCGTGCTTGCGTGTCGCAGGATCTCGAACAGGGGAGGAAGGCGGGAATCGGTCTGATCCGCTGCCGCGGGCGCCGGCAGCAGGAGGAACGCGAGGCCCGCCATCCATCCGCAGTGTGGCTTCCCGTAACGTGATTTCATGGGTTGGACCCTCCATCGATCAGGGAGCACGGGGGCGAGAGTAGGACGGTTTCGACCCGCACGCCACCCGGCGGCGGCGCGGTACTCTAGAGCCCCGGCGGATCGAGGCCGCTCCGGCGTTCCGCGACGGGCGCCCCCGGTGCGTGGGAGCCCTGTTCTCCACGGCCCCGCGGCGCGGCCGCATCGGCCCGGATCCATTGACCGCGGCGGGCGAAATCCCTATTATTCCGACTATTCCAGTCAGGTTTCAGGGCAGGCAGCCGGTCGCATGACCGAATCCCTTCAGGAAGCGCGCGCCGCGCCTTCAAACGATATCGAATCCCTCATCGGGCGCGAGTACGAACAGGGGTTCGTGACCGATATCGAGTCCGAGACGATCCCCCCGGGGCTCGACGAGGGCGTCGTCGTCCGGGTGTCGGAGATCAAGGGCGAGCCCGCGTTCATGCGCGAATGGCGCCTCGAGGCCTACCGGCGCTGGTGCGAGATGCGCGCGCCGGACTGGGCGCGCCTCGCCATCGCCCCCATCGACTACCAGGCGATCTCCTACTACTCCGCGCCCAAGTCGAAGGAAGACGCTCCCAAGAGCCTGGACGAAGTGGACCCGAAGCTCCTCGAGACCTACGAGAAGCTCGGCATCCCGCTCGAGGAGCGCGCCGTCCTCGCCGGGGTGGCGGTGGACGCGGTGTTCGACAGCGTCTCGGTCGCGACCACGTTCAAGGAACGGCTCGCATCGGAGGGAATCATCTTCTGCTCCTTCTCCGAGGCGGTGCAGAACCATCCCGAGCTCATCCGCGAGTACCTCGGCTCGGTCGTTCCCCGGTCGGACAACTTCTTTGCCGCCCTCAATTCCGCCGTCTTCACCGACGGGTCCTTCGTCTACGTCCCCAAGGGCGTGCGTTGCCCCATGGAGCTTTCGACCTACTTCCGGATCAACGCCGCGAACACCGGCCAGTTCGAGCGCACCCTCATCATCGCCGACGAGGGCAGCTACGTCAGCTACCTCGAGGGGTGCACGGCCCCGATGCGGGATGAGAACCAGTTGCACGCCGCGGTGGTCGAGCTCATCGCCCTCGAAGGGGCCACGATCAAGTACTCCACGGTCCAGAACTGGTATCCGGGCGACGAGAACGGAGTGGGCGGCATCTACAACTTCGTCACCAAGCGCGGCGACTGCCGGGGAGCCCGCTCCAAGATCTCGTGGACCCAGGTGGAGACCGGCTCCGCCATCACCTGGAAGTATCCGAGCTGCGTGCTCAGGGGCGACGACTCGGTCGGAGAGTTCTATTCCGTCGCGGTCACCCACCACCACCAGCAGGCCGACACCGGCACCAAGATGATCCATCTCGGCCGGAACACCCGGAGCAACATCGTGTCGAAGGGGATTTCGGCCGGCCAGAGCCGCAACGCCTACCGCGGACTGGTCCAGGTGGGCCGCGACGCGAGCGGCGCCCGGAACTACACGCAGTGCGATTCGCTCCTCATGGGCGACCGGTGCGCCGCGCACACCTTCCCCTACATGGAGGTCAAGAACCCCGGCGCCCGCGTGGAGCACGAGGCGACGACCTCGAAGATAGGAGAAGACCAGCTCTTCTACTGCATGAGTCGCGGACTGTCGGCCGAAGACGCGGTATCGATGATCGTGAACGGCTTCTGCAAGGACGTATTCAACGAGCTGCCGATGGAGTTCGCCGTCGAGGCCCGCAACCTCCTCAACGTAAGCCTGGAAGGCGCGGTCGGCTGAACCCCGGGCGCGGCCGTCGCGTCACGCCTCACCCGAACCGCACTTCA
This sequence comes from Gammaproteobacteria bacterium, assembly GCA_965223775.1. Lineage (GTDB taxonomy): Bacteria > Pseudomonadota > Gammaproteobacteria > HK1 > HK1 > JAJDXW01. The sequence continues at coordinate 3,911,930 of OZ245021.1, forward strand.
CCCCGCACCCCATCAGTCCCGCCGCCACCGAGCTGCCCATGTCCTCACCCCTGCTTGAAATCTCCGGTCTGCACGTCTCCGTGGGCGGCGATCCCATCCTGAACGGAGTGGACCTCTCGGTCCGGCCGGGAGAAGTGCACGCCGTCATGGGGCCGAACGGCTCGGGCAAGAGCAGCCTGTGCCACGTGCTGGCCGGGCACGACGGCTACGAGGTGACGGCCGGGGGGGTGTCATACCTCGGCGAGGACCTCCTCGCCCTCGAGCCCGACGAGCGCGCCCAGCGGGGTCTGTTCCTCGCGTTCCAGTACCCGGTGGAGATCCCGGGCGTCAACAACGCGTACTTCCTCAAGGCGGCGGTCAACGCGGTACGGCGGGCGCGCGGCGACGAGGAGCTCGACGCGATCGATTTCATGCAGATCATGCGCGAGAAGGTGAAGCTCGTGGACATGGACGAGGCGCTGCTGCGCCGGCCCCTCAACGAGGGTTTCTCCGGCGGGGAGAAGAAGCGCAACGAGATCCTCCAGATGATGCTCCTCGACCCGCGCCTCGCGATCCTCGACGAGACCGATTCGGGCCTCGACATCGACGCCCTGCGGATCGTCGCGGACGGGGTCAACGCGCTCCGCGGCGCGGACCGGGCCTTCGTCGTCGTCACCCACCACGAACGGTTCCTGGAGTACGTCGTCCCGGATCGCGTACATGTCCTGTACGAGGGACGGATTGCGCGGTCGGGCGGCCGAACCCTCGCCCGGGAGCTCGAAGAAAGGGGCTACGGCCACCTGCGGGAGGAGGCCGCCGCCTGATGCCCGCCGCCGTGGAGCACTACCGGCGGGAGTGGAGCGAGGCGCATGGAGCCTTGCCGGGGGCCCGCGTCGGCTGGGTCGATCGGGTGCGGCGCGAGGCCCTCGACCGGTTCTGCGAGCGGGGCTTTCCCACTCCACGGGACGAAGACTGGAAGTACACGAGCGTTCGGCCGATCGAGCGCCGGGCCTTTCGCCTCCACCCGAACGGCGGCGAAGAGGCGGCGGGCCGCGCGGAACGGGCCGCGCCGGCGGGGCGCCTGGAGGGGCTCGAACGCGCTGCCGGTCTCGTCTTCGTGAACGGGCGGATTGTCGCTCGGCACCTGGACCGGGACGGCAAGCTGCCGGACGGGGTCCACATCGAGTCCCTCGCCCGCGTGCTGGAGTCCGACCCGGAGCGAGTGGAACCCCACCTCTCCGACACCGAGGACAACAATGCATTCGCCGCCCTCAACCGCGCCTTCCTCGGCGACGGGGCGGTGATATCGATTGCGCGCGGCGTCCGGATCGAGCGACCGATCGAGCTCGTGTTCGTTGCACGGGGAGAGTCCGACATCGCGAGTCATCCGATCGTCCTCGTCCTTGCGGAGGAGGAAGCGCAGGCCACCGTCATCGAACACCACCTCGGCGCGGGCGCGGGGGCGAAGCTCGCGAATCCGTTTACCCGCATCGTGGTCGGCGAGCGCGCGGAGGTCGAGCACCATCTCCTCCTCGAAGAGGACGACGCCACCTGGCATACCGGGTACATCGAGGCGCGGGTCGCCTCCGGGGGGCAGTTCGGGTCGAACGCCGTGCAGCTCGGCGGACGGCTCGTGCGGTACGGGATCGACGTCTCTCTCGACGGCATCGGGGCGTCGGTCGCCCTGAACGGCCTCTACGTCGCGCGCGGGCGCCAACACGTCGACTTCCACACCCGGATAGACCACCGCGAGCCGGGCGGGACCAGCGAGCAGGTCTACAAGGGGCTCCTCGACGGACACGGTCGAGGCGTGTTCAACGGGCGGGTGCTGGTCCACCGCGACGCGCAGCAATCCGACGCGAGCCAGAGCAACCACAATCTCCTGCTGTCGCCGGACGCGGAGATCGACACCAAGCCGCAGCTCGAGATCTTCGCCGACGACGTGAAGTGCAGCCATGGCGCGACCGTGGGACAGCTCGACGAGCGCGCGATCCACTACGTGCGCTCCCGCGGGCTCGGGGAGGAAGCGGCGCGCGCGCTTCTCACCTTCGGGTTCGCGGAAGACATCCTCGCCCGGATGGGCGAGCCGGCCGTTCGGCGGCACGTCGAGCGAGGGCTGGTGGGCGCCCTCCCCGCCCTCGCCGAGCTGCCGGCGATGGACTGGGCGGAAGGCCTCGCGGCCGCCATCTGAGACCGGGACCGATGGCGGAGCACCCGCAGCTCGGCGTTGCAGCCCCGATGGAACGAGACCCGCTCGGCCGCGAACGCGGAGAGGTCTCGTCCATGCCACCCGCAACCGTCCGCATCACCGCGCCGAGGGACCAGGGACCATGAGCACCGCATCCCGGACGGACGATCCCGTCGCCGCATTCGACGTCGAGGCGATCCGGGCCGACTTTCCGGCTCTCCACCAGGAGGTCAAGGGACACCCCCTCGTCTACCTCGACAACGGCGCGACGAGCCAGAAGCCGCGCGCGGTCATCGAGGCGCTCCGAGACTACTACGAGCAGGACAACTCCAACGTCCACCGCGGCGTGCACACCCTGAGCGAGCGCGCGACCGCCGCCTACGAGGGCACCCGCGAGAAGGTCCGAAGTTTTCTCAACGCCGCGGACTCGCGCGAGATCGTCTTCGCGCGCGGCACCACCGAGGCCATCAACCTCGTGGCGAACAGCTTCGTGCGGCCGCGGCTCGCAGAGGGCGACGAGATCGTCATCTCGCACATGGAGCACCATTCGAACATCGTCCCGTGGCAGTTCCTGTGCGAGCAGACCGGGGCGAAGCTCCGGGTGGTGCCGATCGACGACGACGGCGCGCTCGAGCTCGATGCCTACCTTGCAATGCTGGGGCCGCGCACCCGCTTCGTGTCCATGACCCATGTGGCGAACTCGCTTGGCACCGTCAACCCGGTGCGGGAGATCATCGAAGCGGCCCACGCGGCGGGGGTTCCGGTAATGCTCGACGCCGCGCAGGCGGTCCCCCATCTCGCGGTCGACGTCCAGGCCCTCGACTGCGACTTTCTCGCCTTCTCCGCCCACAAGGTGCTCGGGCCGACCGGGATCGGGGCGCTCTACGGCAAGATGGAGCACCTCGAATCGATGGCGCCGTGGCAGGCGGGCGGCGACATGATCCTCGCCGTCACGTTCGAGAAGACCACCTACAACGCCGTGCCCTACCGGTTCGAGGCGGGTACCCCGAACATCGCCGACACGATCGCGATGGGGGTCGGGCTCGACTACCTCCGGGAGCTGGGACTCGATCGGGTAGCGGCCTACGAGCACGATCTGCTTGGCTACGCCACCGAGCGGGTCGAAACGATTCCCGGGGTGCGCATCTTCGGCAACGCCCGGGAGAAGTCGAGCATCCTCTCCTTCGTGATCGAAGGGGTGCACGCCCACGACGTGGGCACGATCCTCGACAGCGAGGGAGTCGCGGTGAGGACCGGCCACCATTGCACGATGCCGGTCATGGCCCGCTTCGACGTGCCGGCGATGGCCCGCGCCTCGCTCGCCTTCTACAATAGCCGCGCCGACATCGACGCGCTCGCGGGGGGCATCGAGAAGGTGCGCGAGGTTTTCCGCCTGAACCGCTGAGCCGCAAGGCCCGGTCCGGGGTAACGGGAGCGAGGGCTCCGAGAATCCGTGAACGATCTGCGAGATCTCTACGAGGAGGTAATCCTCGACCACAACCGCAGCCCGCGGAACTACGGGCGCCGTCCGGCCGAGTGCAACCGCACCGCCCACGGACACAATCCGCTCTGCGGCGATCAGGTTGAGGTATCCATGACCTTCCGGGACGGCGTGATTGAGGACATCGCGTTCAGCGGCGAGGGCTGCGCGATCTCCACCGCCTCCGCCTCCATGATGACCCAGGTGCTCAAGGGGCGGACCGACGAGGAGGCGCGGTCGCTGTTCGGTGCGATGCACGCGGTTCTCGTGGACGACGATCCGCCGGATCTCGACCGGCTCGGCAAGCTGGGGGCGCTGCTCGGGGTGAAGGACTTCCCCATGCGCGTCAAGTGCGCCACCCTCCCCTGGCATACGATGGCGGCAGCGCTCGCGGGGCGGGGCGCGCCGGTCACGACCGAGTAGACCCGCGCCCGCGACAGCAGGGAGACGAGGACATGAGCCGCATCGGAGAATGGTTGGGACGGGGCGCGGGGGACGACCCCGAAGCGCTCCGCCAGCGGGTGGTGGAAGCGCTGAAGCAGGTCTACGACCCGGAGATCCCCGTCAACATCTACGACCTCGGCCTCATCTACGATCTCGCCATCGGCGACGGCGGGGCGATCGCGATCGACATGACCCTCACCACCCCGGGATGCCCGGTGGCGGAGACGTTTCCGGGAATGGTCGAATTTGAAGTGTCCAAGGTAGAGGGAGTGACCTCGGCCGCCGTCGAAATCGTATGGGACCCGCCCTGGACCCAGGACCGGATGACCGAGGCGGCGAAGCTCGAGCTCGGGCTGTGGTAGCAGTGCCTGCCGGCCTCCCCCTACCTCTCGGCCGCGCCGCCGTCGCCGACAGTTGCGCCTGCTCCGGATTCGACGGCGGCCCGTGGTAACGCTCGCCGGCCTCCGCCGCCTCGGGAGTCCGGGACGATGAGCGGCTGGACCGACGTCGCCTCCGCCGCCGAGCTTCCGCCCGGCGAATGGCGCGCCGTCGAGATCGACGACACCGTCATCGCGGTATTCAACATCGACGGCGCGTACCACGCCGTCGAGAACCTGTGCACCCACGACTACGCCGAGCTCACCGACGGCGAGGTCTGCGGCGACGTCATCACCTGCCCCCTGCACGGCGCCGAATTCAACCTGCGCACCGGCGAGGTGCTCACCCCTCCCGCCTACGAGCCCCTCCCGACCTTCCCCGTCCGCGTCCACGACGGCACCGTCCAGGTCCGCGACCCCCGCTGGGACTGATCCGCCTCCACCCCCGCACGCCGCCCGCAGCTCGGGACCGCCGGAACTCACTTCATAGGTGTGCGATTCGCAACTGCACAGCAGGAAGGGCGTCTCCGGAGCGACTCCTATGCGCGGCCCAAAGCTCGCCGAGCATGTTCGCGAAGCACGCGGTTGATCTCGGTCTGGTAGCCCCGGCCGTCGGAGGCATTGGCTCTGAACCGTGCCACCAAATCGGCATCCAACATACGGCAGTTGGTGAAAAAGTTCAGGAAGAACGTTGCGCCTGTCTTGCGCGCAAGTCCGTTTCGCGCAACTTGCGGCGCTTTCGCGCAACCATTGCGGCGCGAAAGCGAGGCGGGGGTGCGCGAGACCCCGAGATTCGGAGCGGCGAGGGCGCGTCAGGAGGTATGGGGGTCTTCTTCCTCGTCCAGACGCAGAGAAGCGGAGTTCATGCAGTAGCGGAGCCCGGTGGGGGCGGGACCGTCCGGAAAGAGGTGGCCGAGGTGGGCGTCGCACACGCTGCACAGCACCTCGGTCCGGCGCATGAAGAAGGCCCGGTCCTCCTCGGTGCGGACGTTGTCCTCGTCCGCGGGCGCCGAGAAGCTCGGCCACCCGGTGCCGGAATCGAACTTGGCGGCCGAATCGAAGAGCGGGGTTCCGCAGCACACGCACCGGTAGGTGCCGGGGGTCTTGGTGTCGTGGTACTCCCCGGTGAACGCGCGCTCCGTCCCCTTCTCGCGGCATACGTGAAACTGGAGGGGGGTGAGCTGCGCGCGCCACTCCGCATCGCTCTTGGCCACCCGTGCCTTCTTCTCCGCCGCTTCGCTCATCGTCGCTCTCCTTCTCCGGAAACCGGCCGGCGTGAATCCACGCCTGTCCGACGCCATTGCAATCCGATCCGTCCTTTCGGCGCTCGTGCGTTCCTGGCCTGACCTCGGCACGCGGCCCGGTTCAGGCCGCGACCTCCACCGGCAGCTTGCCGATGATGCCGCGCCACTTCGCGGGCCCGGTCTCGTGCACCGACGTGCCTCGGCTGTCGACCGCCACCGTCACCGGCATGTCCTCGACCTCGAACTCGTAGATCGCCTCCATGCCGAGGTCCTCGAACGCCACCACCCGCGACTTCCGGATCGCCTTCGACACGAGGTAGGCGGCGCCACCCACCGCCATCAGGTATGCGGCCCCGTGGCGGGCGATCGCCTCGATCCCGGCCGGGCCCCGCTCCGCCTTGCCGATCATCGCGGCGAGGCCAGTTCTCCCGAGCATCATCTCCGTGAACTTGTCCATGCGGGTCGCGGTGGTGGGTCCGGCCGGCCCCACCACCTCGTCGCGAACCGGATCCACTGGGCCCACGTAGTAGATCACCCGGTCGGTGAAATCCACCCCGTCCGGCAGCGGTTCGCCCTTCGCGAAGAGATCCGCGATTCGCTTGTGGGCCGCGTCGCGCCCGGTCAGGATCCGGCCGGTGAGAAGCAGCCGATCCCCCGGCTGCCAGCCCGCGACCTCTTCCTTCGTCAACCGGTCGAGGTCCACCCGTATCGCGCCCTCGCCCGCCTCCCAGGTCACGTCCGGCCAGTCTTCGAGGCTCGGCGGCTCGAACTCCGCGGGGCCGCTTCCGTCGAGCACGAAATGCAGGTGCCGGGTCGCCGCGCAGTTGGGGATCATCGCGACCGGCAGCCCGGCGGCGTGGGTGGGGAACTCCTTCACCTTCACGTCGAGCACGGTGGTCAGCCCGCCGAGCCCCTGCGCGCCGATCCCGAGCGCGTTCACCTTCTCGTACAGCTCGACCCGGAGCTCCTCGGTCGGGTTGCCCGGACCGCGTGCGAGAAGCTCGTGCATGTCGATGGGATCGAGAAGCGCCTCCTTGGCGAGCACCATCGCCTTCTCCGCCGTCCCCCCGATCCCGAGCCCGAGCATCCCGGGAGGACACCAGCCGGCTCCCATTCCGGGCACCGTCCCGAGCACCCAGTCGACGATGCTGTCGCTCGGGTTGAGCATCGCGAAGCGCGCCTTGTTCTCCGAGCCGCCGCCCTTCGCCGCCACCCGCACGTCCACCGTGCCGCCCGGCACCAGCTCGATCTGCACCGCGGCCGGCGTGTTGTCCCCGGTGTTGCGCCGCGCGCCGAACGGAGGATCGACGATGGACGCCCGCAGGACGTTGTCCGGGTTCAGATAAGCCCGGCGCACCCCCTCGTTGACCATGTCCGCCACCGCCATGTCCGCTTCCCATCGGACGTCCATCCCAATCCGGAGGTACGCGACGACGATGCCCGTGTCCTGGCACATCGGCCGGCGTCCCTCCGCGCTCATCCGGGAGTTGACGAGGATCTGCGCCATCGCGTCGCGTGCCTCCTCGGACTCTTCGCGCTCGTATGCCTTGCCGAGCGCCCGGACGTAGTCCGCCGGGTGGTAACAGGAGATGAACTGGAGCGCGTCGGCGACGCTCTGGATGAGGTCTTCCTGTCTGATAATCGTCATTTCCTGGGTTTCCGAATCCGCCATTGCAAATCGGTCATTCCGGATCGACGGAACCGACCGAGGCCGCCATCCGGGCGAAGCCGCCGGTCACCGCCATGCTTCGAGCTCCAGATCGGCCGGCTCGAGCCGGAGCTCGGCTGCCTGCCGCCGCTTCTCCGCGTCGTTGCGAAGCTCGTCCTGACGGTGCAGAAACGCCTCCGTGACCCCGCCGGTCACATAGTCTCCGGTGAAGCACGACGTATCGAAGCCCCGAATCCGGCTCTGCCCGCCGGCCACCGCTTCCTTGAGGTCCTCGATGTCCTGGTAGAACAGCCGGTCCGCCCCGATCTCGGCGCCGACCTGCTCCTCCGTCCGGTTGAACGCGATGAGCTCGCGAGAGGTCGGCATGTCGATACCGTACACGTTCGGATACCGGACCGGCGGCGCGCCGGACGCGAAGTACACCTTCCGCGCCCCCGCATCGCGCGCCATGTCGATGATCTGGCGTGAAGTCGTGCCCCGCACGATGGAATCGTCCACCAGCAGCACGTTCTTGCCCTCGAACTCGGTCCCGATGGCATTGAGCTTCTGGCGAACCGACCGCTCGCGCTCGCGCTGCCCCGGCATGATGAACGTGCGGCCCACGTATCGGTTCTTGATGAATCCTTCCCGGTACTCCACCCCGAGCCGCGCCGAGAGCGGCAGGGCGGCGGTACGGCTGGTCTCCGGAATGGGGATCACCACGTCGATCCCGTGGTCCGGCGCTTCTCGCAGGATCTTCTCCGCCAGCCGCTCCCCCATGCGAAGCCGCGCCCGATAGACCGATATCCCGTCGAGAATGGAATCGGGACGGGCGAGGTACACATACTCGAAGATGCAGGGCGAGCGGGACGGCTCCTCCGCGCATTGGTGCACCGACAGCTCTCCCCCCTCGCGCACGCACACCGCCTCGCCGGGCTCGACGTCGCGCAGGAACTCGAAGCCGAGCGCGCTCAGGGCCACGCTCTCCGATGCCACCATGTACTCCGGCCCGCGAGACCCGTCGCGCAAGCCGAGCGCGAGCGGCCGAATCCCCCGGGGATCACGGAACGCGACCAGCCCGAACCCGAATACGAGGGCGACGGCCGCGTATCCTCCCATGCACCGTTGGTGCACGCGTGACACCGCGCGGAAGATGTCCTCCTCGTCGATGCACGGCGTTCCCGAGGCTTGCAGCTCGTGCGCGAACACGTTGAGCAGGACCTCCGAGTCGGACTGCGTGTTCAGGTGGCGGCGATCGGCCCGCACGAGATCCGTCCGGAGCTCGTCCGCGTTGATGAGGTTGCCGTTGTGCGCGAGCGCGATGCCGTAGGGCGAATTGACGTAGAAGGGCTGCGCCTCCGAAGACGCTGCCCCGCCCGCGGTCGGGTAGCGGACGTGACCGATCCCCACCGCCCCCCGCAGGGCGAGCATGTGACCCGCGTGGAACACGTCGCGCACCATGCCGTTGCTGCGCCGCCAGTGAAGGCGGCCGTTCTCGGACGTGGCGATGCCCGCGGCATCCTGCCCTCGGTGCTGGAGAACGATGAGCGTGTCGTAGAGCGATTGATTGACCCACTCTCGGGCGGCAATGCCCGCGATCCCGCACATCGTTCCCTACCGGTGAAGACGCTGGGCGAGCTCGACCGGGAGGATGCGCTCGACCTCCGCGGCGAAGACCTCGAATCGGGGCAGCAGCACCGATTCCCGCCACCACGGTTCGAGCACCATGTCCGTGAAGCCCGCGAGCAGCACGATACCCGAGACGATGACGGCGCCGCGCCCGGCTCCGAAGATCATCCCGAGGACCCGATCGGTCCCGCCGAGACCGGTCACGTCGACGAGGCCCCCGGCGAGCCGGCCGGCGAGCCCGGCCATCACGAGCACCGCGGCGAGCAACGTCACGAACCCGAGCGCGAGCCGGATCTCGCGGGAGTCGACCCAGCGGTCGAACCACTCGGCCCCGACGTGGACGAAGTTGAAGGCGATCCAGAGTCCCGCGATCCAGCCGGCGAGGGCGATCGCTTCACGCACGAAGCCCCGGAACAGACTCAACACGGCCGACAGGCCGATAATCCCGAGGATCGCCAAGTCCGCCCAGGCCATGGGTCGCCGGCCGCCAAAGGTGGGCATGAGCCTAACAGAGAGCCCGGAATTCATCCAGGATACCGGACGAGGAAACCCTGGATGGAATCCTCTCGCCGCAGCCGCGAGAGCCGGGCGGCAGCCGCGGCACGGGTCAGGACGGGACCGACCAGCACGCGCACCCGCGGCTTTCCTTCCCGCGTCGTGACGCGTTGAGCGAGGACCCGATAACCGCGGGATGCCACCTGTTCCCGCAGTTTCGCGGCATTGCCGGGATCGGCGAAGCTCCCGATCTGCACCGCCCAGCCGGCAACGGGGACGGCGCCGCCGGCATCGCCGCCGGAGGTGGCGGCGGAGTCGACCGCCGATTCGGCTTCCTCCCCGGACTTCGGAGAGAGTCGCCCTTCCTCGGCTCCATCGAGGGTGGTGATCCGGATCCGTTCGGGGAAGGAACCCGGCAGGTCCGCCTGCGCCGGATCGGAAGCCGGCCTCTCACCCGGCGGCGAGCTCTCCAGCACCAGCGGAAGGACGACGACCGCCGCGAGCAGCAGCACCGCCGCCCCGACAGCGCGATGTCTCGTTCGCTCCTCCATTCGCTTGATTATTCCTCCATTCGCTTGATTATAGGGTAGGGTCAGGATCCGCCGGCCAATACTTCCCCGACCGTGTAGCACGAGCCGAACACCACGATTCGATCCCCGGGCCGCACCGCACCGCGGGCACGGCAAAGCGCGCTCGGGACGTCGCCGCAGACCTCGACCGGCGCATCCCGGACCCGCCCGCGCACGGTGCGGGCGAGCGCCTCGGCCGACCCCCCGCGCGCTCCGGCCGGCTGCGCGACGTACCAGCGGTCGAAGACATCCGCCGTGGCCTCGACCACCCCGGCCGCGTCCTTGTCCTCGAGCAGACCGGCAACCGCGATCTCGCGGCCCGGGACCCGGGTTGCCCGCAGGGTGGCCGCGAGGGACCGGGCCGCGTGCGGGTTGTGGGCAATGTCGAGAACGATCGGCACTTCGCCGGGCAGGACCTGGAAACGTCCCGCGAGCCGCGTCGCCGCAATCGCGCGCCGCGCGACCGCCGGATCCGGCAGCCGGCCGATGGCATCGAGCGCCGTGAGGGCGGCGGCCGCATTGTCGAGCTGAAATCGGCCCGCGAGCGGAGGCCCCGGCAGACCTCCGATCTGCCGCTCCGGCCCCTGCCATCTCCAACCGCTGCCCTCCGGCACGGCGTCGAAGTCTCGCCCGAGGCGGAGGCAGGGCGCGCCGATCCGCTCCGCCGCGGCGCCGAGGCTGGCCGGGGGATCGCGATCGGCGATGACGGCGGACCGGCCGGAGCGGAAGATCCCCGCCTTCTCCCGCCCGATCGACTCGCGGTCGGGGCCGAGCCAACGGACGTGGTCGATGTCGATGGGCGTGACCACCGCCACGTCCGCGTCGAACAGGTTGACGGCGTCGAGCCGGCCTCCAATGCCGACCTCGAGCACCGCCGCGTCAACTGCCGCGGCTCGAAAGACGTCGATGGCGGCAAGGGTTCCGAACTCGAAGTAGGTCAGGGTGACGCCGCCCCGGGCACGGTCGATCCGGTCGAAGGCGGTCATGATCGCGCTGTCCGGGACCGGCTCCCCGTCGATCCGGATCCGTTCGTTGTAGTCCACGAGATGAGGCGAGGTATAGGTGCCGGTACGGGCTCCCGCCGCGGTGAGGAGGGCCTGCGCGAACGCGACGGTGGAACCCTTTCCGTTGGTCCCCGCGACGGTCACGACGGGAAAGGGCAGCGCCCCGGCGCCACGCAGCGCCTCGTAGACCAGGCGGGTGCGCGAGAGCCCCAGATCCATCTCGACCGGATGGATCGTCTCCTGCCACGCAAGCCACTCCGCCAGCGTGTCGAAGCGCATCGGAGCGGGACTTCAGGCAGCCGACTCGGCGGGACTCGAGCCGCCGGCCAGCAGGCCGAGGACCGACGCGATCCGCTCGCGCAGCTCGGCGCGGTGGACGATCATGTCCAGCACCCCGTGCGCGAGCAGAAACTCGCTTCGCTGAAAGCCCTCCGGCAGCGTTTCGCGCACCGTCTGCTCGATGACCCGCGGCCCCGCGAACCCGATGAGGGCGTTCGGCTCCGCGATGTTGACGTCGCCGAGCATCGCGAGGCTTGCCGAAACGCCGCCGGTCGTCGGATCGGTGAGCACCGACACGTAGGGCACCCCGACTTCGCGCAGGCGCGCGAGGGCGGCGCTCGTCTTGGCCATCTGGAACAGGGAGAAGAGGCCCTCCTGCATCCGGGCTCCTCCGCTCGCCGCAAAGCACACGAGGGGGACCCGCTGATCGAGGCTCGCGTGCGCGCCGCGCACGAAGCGCTCTCCGACCACCGAGCCCATCGAGCCGCCGAGGAAGCCGAACTCGAACGCCGCGGCGACGACCTGCAAGCCGAGGACCCGCCCCCGCATCACGACGAGCGCGTCGGTCTCGCCGGTCGACTTGCGGGCGGCGGTCAGCCGTTCCCGATATCGGCGAGTATCCCGGAACCTGAGGGGGTCAAGCGGGGTAACGTCGGCGCCGATCTCCTCGCGCGGCTCCAGATCGAGGAACTGGTCGAGCCGCCGGCGCGCGGCGACCCGCATGTGATGGTCGCACTTGGGACAGACGTCGAGATTGCGGTCCAGCTCGTCCCGATAGAGCACCGTCCCGCAGGCATTGCACTTGGTCCAGAGCCCCTCGGGGATGCCCCTGACCTTCCCGGTTCCCGTGCTCTCGGTCCGGATGCGCGACGGCCGCAGCTTCCCGAACCAGCTCACCGGCTCATCGACCCGATCGTTCGCCGGCGGCGGCGTCCACCGCGCTTCGCAGCTCGGCGACGAAGGCCGCGACATGCTCGGGGATACGTTCCGGTACGTCGAGCGCCTCTTCGATCCGTCGCACGATCGCCGAGCCCACCACCACCGCGTCGGCGACGGCCGCGATCCGGCGGGCGGAGTCCGCGTCCGCGATACCGAAGCCGACACCGACGGGAATATCCGACACGGCGCGCACGCGGGCGAGCGCTTCCCCGACCGCGCCGGTGTCGAGATGGCCGGCTCCCGTAATTCCCTTGAACGAGACGTAGTAGAGGAACCCGGTGGCCTCGGTCGCGATCCGGCGCATCCGTTCGGTCGATGTCGTGGGGGAGAGCAGGAACACGGGGTCGATGCTCCGCTCGCGAAGGGCCGTGAGCAGGGGCTCGCCTTCCTCCGGCGGCATGTCGACGACGATGACCCCGTCGACCCCCGCCGCGGCCGCCTCGTCCGCGAACCGCGCGGGACCCATCGCAACGATGGGATTCAGATAGCCCATGAGGACCACCGCCGTGGTCGCGTCTTGCGCACGGAATCCCCGCACGATGTCGAGCACGCCGGAAAGCGACATCCCGGCCGCCAGCGCGCGCTCGCCCGCACGCTGGATCACCGGGCCGTCCGCCATGGGGTCGGAGAACGGAACGCCGAGCTCGATCACGTCGGCCCCGGCGTCGACGAGCCGCGGGAGGAGCCTTCGGGTCACGCCGGCGTGCGGATCGCCGGCGGTCACGAAGGGAACGAGGGCCGTGCGGCCCTCCTTCCGAAGCTCCCGAAACCGGACGTCGAGGCGGCTCATCCGGGCAGACCCTCGATTCCCTGGAGGGCGGCAACGGTGGGGATGTCCTTGTCGCCGCGGCCGGACAGGTTGACGATGACGATGTCGCTCGAAGAACGTTCGCGCGCCAGCTTCTCGGCGTACGCGAGGGCGTGACTCGACTCGAGCGCGGGAATGATGCCTTCGATCCGGGTCAGCCGTTCGAAGGCGGCAAGGGTCTCGGCATCGGTCGCGGAGGTATAGACCGCCCGACCGATCTCCTTGAGCCACGCGTGCTCGGGCCCGACGCCCGGGTAGTCGAGCCCGGCCGATATCGAGTGAGTGCCCTCGATCTGTCCGTCCGCGTCCTGCATGAGGTAGGTCCGATTGCCATGCAGCACCCCGGGCCGCCCCGCGCTGAGCGGCGCCGCGTGGCGACCCGTCTCGAGGCCGTCTCCGGCCGCCTCGACCCCGTACAGCTCGACCTCCGGGTCGTCGAGGAAGGCATGGAACATCCCGATCGCATTCGAGCCTCCGCCGACGCACGCGACCACCGCATCGGGCAGCCGGCCGGCGTGCCCGAGGATCTGCTCGCGCGCCTCGCGCCCGATCACCGAGTTGAAGTCGCGCACCATCTGCGGATACGGATGGGGGCCCGCGACCGTGCCGATGATGTAGTAGGTATCGTCGACGTTCGTCACCCAGTCGCGCATGGCCTCGTTGAGCGCGTCCTTCAGGGTCCTCGTGCCCGACTTGACGGAGCGAACCTCCGCCCCGAGCAGGCGCATTCGGTAGACGTTGGGCGCCTGGCGGTGAACGTCTTCCTCGCCCATGTACACGACGCATTCGAGGCCGAGGCGCGCAGCGACGGTCGCGGCCGCAACCCCGTGCTGCCCCGCTCCGGTCTCCGCGATGATCCGCGTCTTGCCCATGCGGGTGGCGAGCAGGGCCTGGCCCACCGTGTTGTTCACCTTGTGGGCGCCGGTATGGTTGAGGTCCTCGCGCTTGAGCCAGAGCTGCGCCCCGCCCACCAATTCGCTCAGCCGCCGGGCGTGATAGAGGGGGGAAGGACGCCCGACGAAGTCCCGCAGCTCGGCCTGAAACTCCGCGTGGAACTCGGGGTCCGCGCTGAAGCGTTCGTAGGCGGCGGCGAGCTCCTCGATCGGCCCCATCAGCGTCTCGGCGACGAATCGCCCGCCGAACGGCCCGAAGCGCCCCGACGCGTCCGGCCAGGACCCGATGAGGCCGGTCGGGCGGTTACTCAGACTGGTCGGTTCCGACACCTTCGACCCTCTCCACAAAGGCCGCGAGCATGGCTTCGTCCTTGATGCCTCCGGCCGATTCCACTCCTCCGCAGACGTCCACCGCGAACGGCCGCACCCGGCGGATGGCGTCCTGCACGTTTTCCGGGGCAAGTCCCCCGGCCAGCACGATCGGGCGGTCGAAGCGCCCGCGGACCGCCGACCAGTCGAACGAGCGTCCGGTACCGCCCCACTTGTGCGTATCGTGGACATCCAGCAGCCAGGCCGCGGCCGAGGGGTACTCCCGGACCACCGCGGCGAGATCGACTCCCTCGTGCATCCCGATCGCCTTGAGGTAGGGGAGTCCGAAGCCCTCGCAGAATCGGGCCGGCTCGGTACCGTGAAACTGCAGCATGTCGACGCCGACCTCCCCGATCACCCGCCGGACCTCCTCGGCGTCCGGGTTGACGAACACCGCGACCGACGACACGAACGCGGGGATGCTCGCGCGCACCGCGCGGGCCACCGGAACGCTCAGAAAGCGCGGGCTCGGCGGAAAGAAGTTGAGCCCGATCGCGTCTGCCCCGAGTCCGGACGCACGCCGGGCATCCTCGGGCCGGGTGAGGCCGCAGATCTTGATCCGGACGCGCACGGCGGAAGACTACCAGACCCCCGAATCGGGCAACACCACGGGCAGGCGATAGCGGGCGGGATAGCCGACCCGGACGAGATAGAGCCCTTCGGCGCTCGCGGTCACCCCGCCGGCGGTCCGGTCCCGGCTCTCCAGCACCTCGCGGGCCCACTCGGGCTCCGCCTCCCCCGCTCCGACCGCGAGCAGGACGCCGACGATGTTGCGCACCATGTGGTGCAGGAAGCCGTCCGCCACCACGTCGAACCACACCCGCGCGCCCTGCCCCCCGACGTCGAGCGTGTAGACGGTGCGCACGGGGCTCCTCGCCTGGCATGCGCGCGCGCGGTACGCGCTGAAATCGTGGGTGCCGACGAGCGGGCCGGCGGCGGCCCGGAGGCGGGCGAGGTCGAGGGGACGGTGATCGCGGGCCACCCGGCCGTGCAGGACGGCGGGCCGATCCGCCCGGTTGAGCAGCAGGTACCGGTAGTGGCGCCAGCGGGCGGAGAACCGGGCGTGGAAGTCACCGGGAACCTCCCGGGCCTCGACTACCGCCACCGCGTGGCCGAGGTTCGAGTTCGCTCCCCGCCGCCATCCATCCTCGCGACGAACCGCGCCGGTATCGAAGTGCACCACCTGCCCGAGCGCGTGCACCCCGGAGTCGGTGCGCCCCGCACACGTGACCCGTACGGGTTCGTCGGCGACCCTGGAAAGCGCCCCCTCGACGGCGGCCTGGACGGACTCGCAATGCGGCTGGCGTTCCCACCCGCAGAACGCCCGTCCGTCGTACTCGACGACGAGCGCGATCCGGCGACTGTCCCGCATTTCTCACCGGCCTTCGTAGCGAGAGCGTCGAACTGCTCGCGGTGAACGGGCGCACGGACTGAAAGACACCGAGGGCATGGTCAACACCGGATCGAAGTGGCTTGAGGGAGCACGCCCTGCCGCGCCGGACGGTTCGGGGTCTCGAGCAGGAGCAGGGGTGAGAAGTGCGAGCGAATCACCCGAACGTCGAAGTTCCGGATCGGGCGTTCACTCCCGCCGCCCGGCCGACGGCCGGCTCGGATCGGTGCCTTCCGGCGGGTCGTCCCCTTCCCCGAGACCCCCGGGGAGTTCCGGGAACGAGCCGGGCGCGGGACCGTCGTCGAGCTCGAGCGCGTCCAGCTCACCGACCTCGATGTGCCGGCCGAACCCGGACGGACTCTCGGGGTCCCGCGGTTCCGGCTCGCCCCGAGACGACTCCCCGGGATCGGGGCCCCAGTCCTCTTCACCTTCCAGGTCCATGCCGATGGGAAGATCGTCGCTCTCGTCTTCCTGGGGGTCCGCGGCTTCGTCGTCCGCCGCGAACCCGTGATCCGCCGTTGCGCCGGCCACCACCCCCGCGGCCACGACCCCCGCGGCCGCGGGCGCCGCGCCGGGCCGAGAGGGCCCCTGTACCCGGTACGCCTCGCCGGAAGCCCCCTCGCCGCTTCGCAAGGGTTCTTCCCGGCCGTCCTCGCGTTCGTAGGGTTCTCCGTCGTCCCCCTCGTCGTAGGAGTCCTCTCCGTCTTCCTCGTAAGGCTCATCCGGGTGCGTCTCTTCCGGCTCTCCGCGCTGCCGGAGCAGGGTCACGACCACGATGAGGACGAGCAGGACGATGAGGGCGCTTCCCAATATGAGCGGGCTGATCGGAAGCCAGCTCGTGCGGTCCGCCGCATCCCGCGCGCCGGCCTCCTCTTCCGTCCCGGTGGATCCCCCGGAAGGTGCGGGGGCGGTCCCCTGCGCCTCTCGCAGCTCCCGCTGGACCGCGGCGAGCCGGACGAGAAGGTCCTCGATCGCGTCGTCCCGCTCGGCGAGCCGCGCGCGCAGTTCGACCACCGTTGCACGGGCCTCGCGGAGTTCGTCCGCAGGGTCGGGGACGACCGTGGGAGGCTGCGCCGCGGGCGGAGAAGCAGGCTGGGACGCGGGCCGCGGACCCGCGGCCGGGGCGGCGGACCCGGTGCGCCGGCGATTCCGCCATGCTTCTTCGTGACGGCCGAACTCGGCCGACGCCTCAGCCGAGTCGACCGCCGCCATCTCCTCGGCCGACGGCACCCGCAAGGTGACGCCGGTGCGAAGCGCGTTGATGTTGCCGTCGACGAATGCTTCGGGGTTTGCCCGCAGTACGGCGATCATCGCCTGCTGGGCATTCACCCCCGCATCCCCGCGGAACCGGAGCGCCAGCACCCAGAGGGTGTCGGCACGCTTCACCGGTCCGTACGTGGATCCGGCCGCCTGCTGGGCCCCCGCGGGTGCGGCGAGGGCGATTCCCGCCGCGATCACGAGATACGGGACCAGCCGCGGAACGGGCGGGAGCCATCGGGTCCATCGGGTGAACCATGGCTTGCCAAAATGCCTGAGCGCCGGGTTCAAGTCAGCCAAGCTCCTCGATCACCGCCCGGCCCATCGCGGCCGTGCCCACCTCCCGGGTCCCCTGAGAGGCAATGTCGCGGGTGCGAAGACCACGGTCAAGGACCCGCGATACGGCCTGCTCGACCCGGTCCGCGAGGTCCGGCCGATCCAGCGTGTAGCGGAGCATCATGGCGGCGGAAAGAACGGTCGCGAGGGGGTTGGCCGCATCCTGGCCCGCGATGTCGGGCGCGGACCCGTGGCACGGCTCGTAGAGACCCTTCCCGCCGGCGTCGAGAGAGGCGGACGGCAGCATTCCGATGGAGCCCGTGAGCATCGACGCGAGATCGGACAGGATGTCGCCGAACATGTTGGTGGTCACGATCACGTCGAACTGCTTCGGGTCGCGAACGAGCTGCATCGCCGCGTTGTCCACGTACAGGTGGGTGAGCTCCACGTCGTCGTACTCCTCGCCCACCCGTTCCGCCACCGAGCGCCAAAGCTCGCTCACCTCGAGGACGTTGGCCTTGTCCACCGAGCAGACCCGGCCGGACCGCCGGCGAGCGGCCTCGAACGCGGCCCGGCAGATGCGCTCGATCTCGGACTCGGTGTACACGAGGGTATTGACCCCCCGACGCTCGCCGCCTTCCATCGTCTCGATGCCCCGCGGGACGCCGAAGTAGATGCCTCCGGTCAGCTCGCGAACGATCAGGATGTCGAGCCCGGCCACCACGTCGGGGCGCAGGGTGGACGCGCCGGCGAGCTGCGGATAGAGGATCGCGGGGCGCAGATTGGCGAAGAGGCCGAGCGCGGAACGAAGGCCGAGCAGCCCCCGCTCGGGGCGAAGGGCGCGGTCGAGACCGTCCCACCGGGGCCCGCCGATGGAGCCCATGAGCACCGCGTCGGCCGACCGGGCGCTCGCGAGCGTCGCTTCGGGCAGCGGCTTTCCGGTCGCCTCGTAGGCAGCGCCTCCGAGCAGGCCCTCCTCGATATCGGCGTCGAAGTCGGCGATCTCCGACATCCGGCGCAGGACGCCGAGCGCGGGCGCGATCACCTCCGGCCCGATGCCGTCGCCCGGCAGTGCGAGGATATGGGGGCGATTGGGGCTCATGCGGTCTCCTGGACGAGAAAACGGCGGCGGCAAGAGTCCTTGTCCGGCAAGGATAGCCAAAAGACGCTACGGCCGATACCGGTGCGCAGCCGCCGCGAGGGCCTCGGCGCCGGCGCCGGACGGTGGATCGAGGCGGTCGGGCGCACTCCTGCGAACTCCCTCCGATTGTGCCGGCCACGCGTCCCGGCGAGCCTCGGTTCCCTGCCCAACGAAGACCCGTCCCGAAAAGCGGAGAGGCTCGCGGGGTAGAATTATCTCACGCCGTGCAAGGGCCGCGCCGACCCCGATGCCTTTCAATTGCGACCAGGACGCCAATCGCGAGCGACATCGCCCGCCGAGCCGGGGCGACGCGCTCGAATCCCTGCCGGCGCTCATCGGACAGTGGGCCGCGGAGCTCGGATTCAGCGAGGCGGGGATCTCCGGGATCGACCTCTCCGAGGACGAGACCCGCCTCGTCAACTGGCTCGCGGCCGGACGGCACGGCGCGATGGACTACATGGCCCGGCACGGACGCAAGCGGAGCCGGCCCGCCGACCTCGTGCCGGGCACCCTCAAGGTCATCTCGGTACGCATGGACTACTGGCCGGGGGGCGCGGCCCGGCCGGCCGCGGAGGCGCTCGCGGACCCGATGGCGGGCTACGTCGCCCGCTACGCGCTCGGACGCGACTACCATCGCCTCATGCGCCGGCGGCTGCAGCGCCTTGCGGATCGCATCGGCGAGCACGTGGGTCGCTTCGGCTACCGGGCGTTCGTCGACAGCGCTCCCGTTCTCGAGCGGGCCCTCGCCCGTGACGCGGGCCTCGGCTGGATCGGGAAGCACACCAATGTCATCGACCCGCGGGCGGGCTCGTGGTTCTTCCTGGGCGAGCTCTACACCGACCTCCCGCTTCCTGCCGGCAGCGCCCCGGCGAACCACTGCGGGCGCTGCCGGGCGTGCATCGACGCCTGTCCGACCGGGGCGATCGTGGCGCCCTACGAGCTCGATTCGCGCCGGTGCATCTCCTACCTGACGATCGAGCACCCGGGGTCGATCCCGGTCGAGCTGCGGCCCGCCGTCGGCAACCGGATCTTCGGCTGCGACGACTGCCAGCTCGTGTGCCCATGGAACCGGTTTGCCGACGCCGCGACCGAGCCCGGATTCGCGCCGCGGCACCGCCTGGACCGTTCCCCGCTCGTCGATCTCTTCGCGTGGGACGAGGCGGACTTCGAGCGCTACACTGAGGGCTCGGCCATCCGGAGGCTGGGCCACGAGCGGTGGCTCCGCAACGTCGCGGTCGCGCTCGGCAACGCCCCGACGACCCCCGGCGTGGTGAACGCCCTGCGCACCCGGACCGGTCATCCGTCCGCCCTCGTGCGCGAGCACGTCGCATGGGCGCTCGGCCGCCACCAACCGCATTGAACGCTGACGAGGATCCCCGCGACATGAACGACCTTCAACGCACCATCGAGGACGCCTTCGAGCGGCGAACCGAGATCGCCCCCGGACACCCGGAACGCGCGGTCACCGACGCCGTGGAGACCACCCTCGCGATGCTCGATCGAGGAGAGATCCGGGTCGCGGAGAAGATCGACGGCGAGTGGACGGTGCACCAATGGACCAAGAAGGCCGTGCTCCTGTCGTTCCGGCTCCGGGACAACGAGCTCATGCGGGGCGGCGTGACCCGGTTCTTCGACAAGGTCCCGCTCAAGTTCGCGGGGATGGACGAAGCGGAGCTCCGGGCGTCGGGAGTCCGGGTGGTGCCGCCCGCGTTCGCTCGATTCGGCGCCTACATCGCCCCCGGGGTGGTGCTGATGCCGTCCTACGTGAACCTCGGGGCGTGGGTCGATTCCGGAACCATGGTCGATACGTGGGCGACGGTCGGCTCCTGCGCCCAGATCGGGAAGAACGTGCACCTGTCGGGGGGGGCCGGTATCGGCGGCGTGCTCGAGCCGCTCCAGGCGAACCCGACCATCATCGAGGACGACTGCTTCATCGGCGCTCGCTCGGAGATCGTGGAAGGGGTGGTCGTGGAAGAGGGCGCGGTCGTCTCGATGGGCGTCTTCATCGGCCAGAGCACCCGCATCTACGATCGGGAGACCGGGGAGATCCACCACGGTCGCGTTCCGGCCGGATCGGTGGTGGTCCCGGGCAGCCTTCCCGCCCCGGACGGAAGCCACAGCCTTGCCTGCGCGGTCATCGTCAAGCGGGTGGACGCGAAGACCCGCGCGCGGGTCGGCCTCAACGAGCTGCTGCGCGACCTCTGAACGCCCCTGTCCGCGCAGGCGCTCAGCCGGTAGCGTCGAGCGGGACGTACCCCGCGCCCGCGGACGACGCCACTGCCGCCTCGACGAACGCTACCCCGCGGGCGCCCGGAGCTCCGTCCGGCAGCCCGTCAGGACGACGCGTCGAGCGGGACGTACCCGGCGCCCGCGGACGACGCCACTGCTGCTTCGACAAACGCTACCCCGCGGGCGCCCGGAGCTCCGTCCGGCAGCCCGTCAGAGGGAAGCGCCGAGCGGGACGTACCCCGCGCCCGCGGACGACGCTACTGCTGCTTCGACAAACGCCACCCCGCGGGCGCCTTGCACCCCATCGACGCGGTAGATCCGGTCGAGCCACTCGGCGTCGAGCCTTCCCGCGAGCACCTCCACCGCGATCGCATACTCGCGGTAGAGGTTCGCCCAAGCCCCTGCGATCCCGTCCGGGGTGCCGCGGGGCGCGGCGACGAAGGCCGCGGCGCGGGGATGCATTCCAGCCGCGGCGACCTTCCGGCGCTCGGGCTCTCCCGGCCGGCCGATCCGGAGAGACTCCGCCTCATCCTGGCTCCAGAGCACCGCGCCGCCCGCGCCCAGCACCCGGATGCCCACCACCCGATCGTTCCAGGCCGCCGCCTGGGTGAGGAGGATCGTGCCCCGCGCGCCTCCCTCGAAGCGAAGCGAGACAAAGGCGGTGTCGTCGAGCCTTCGTTCCGGGATGGTGCGGATGAGCTCCGCCCGGACCGATTCGACCCGGAGTCCGGTCACGAACTCGGCGAGCTGGAACGCATGCGTCCCGATGTCCGCCGCCGTCCCCGCCGCTCCCGCGAGGTCCGGGGCGTCACGCCACCCCACGTCCCCGTCGGGCGGTGGCTGGAGGAACTCGACGTGAACCTGCCGGACCGCGCCAATCTCGCCCGCGGCCACGATCTCTCGCGCTTCGCGCACCATCGGGAAGCCCGCCCACGGATAGGTCACCCCGAGCAGGAGCCCGCCCTGCCGGGCGCGCTCGACCAGGTCGCTCGCATCCTCGCGGCGCGTGGTGAGCGGCTTGTCGCAGACGACGTGCACGCCCGCATCGAGAAAGCACCGCGCGATCTCGTGGTGCGATCGGTTCGGGGTGGTGACCGCGACCGCGTCGATTCCGTCCGGCCGCTCGCCCTCCGCCGTCGCCATCTGCGCGGGGTCCGGATAGACCCGCTCCGGATCGAGCCGCCACTCGGCTCCCTTTCGCCGGCCGATCTCCGGGTCGCGCGAGAACACCCCGGCGACCACCTCCCAGGCGCCGGACCCGCGGGCCGCGGCAGCGTGAACCGGACCGATGCGCCCCGCCCCGATCACCCCGAGCCGCAGGCGGCGCGCAGTCGTCAGCCGGTTCGGATGCATGTCTCCACCTCCTGCGGTCAGGGTTGCGGCCGACCTTCAGAGGTCGATCCGGGTACCGGGAACCTGCTTGGGGAAGTAGTCCTCGCAGCTTCCCTCGCGGTGCACATCGGCGGTCGCGCAATGAAGTCCGCCGCCGAACGCGTAGGCGTCGCGAAAGGGAATCGGGATCACTTCCATGCCGAGCCGGTCGAGCTGCTCAGCTTGCGCGTGCTCGCTCGCCTCCACGCACACCGTCTCGTGATCGAGCACCAGGCAGTTCATCGAAAGCCAGATGCTCGAGTAGCAGAGCGGAGGCGGCTCGTTGTGGGCGGGCGGCGCCGCGTCCACGATCTCCCAGCCGTTCGCCTCGAAGATGCGGCGCTGCGGCTCCGGGAGGCGCCGGGTCGGGTTGTTGATGACGAGCCCGGGTCGAAGCGCGACGAACGTGGCGTCGATATGGATCGGCCACGGATCGCCCGGGAAGTTCACCGCGTGCACGCGATGTTCCGGAAAGTGGCGCCGCAACCACTCCATGCCCCGCCGATTGGTGGTCAGTCCGTGCTGGCAGAAGAGATCCTTGCCGATACGCAGCACGTCGGCCGCGTCGAACAGCGGCTCGTGCTCGGTGGTGACGAAGTCGAGGGCCGCCGTCCGGCGCAACCGCTCCTCGAGGGTGATCTCGTCGAAGTAGCCCGACTCGTAGGACTCGTCGGAGAGCCGCGGGCGCGGCGCCTGCTCCCAGCGAAAGCCGGGGTCCTCGTCGAAGTAGCGCTGCATGAGCGGGTGGTAGGCGAGGTACTCGAAGTACCGGCACCGGAACGACATCGGGGCGCTCAGGATCTCGCGGCCCACGGTCAGCAGCACGTCGCGGGGCGGCATGCAGCCGAACATGCAGCTCGTCGCGAAGTCGGGGGTGACGACCGCCTGGTTCCACTGGAGCGGGACCGATCGATCCACGCGGATGCCGCGCCCTTCGAGAACCGCCGCGAAGTGGTCGAGCTGCTCGTTCGCCCGTTCCACGGTCTCGAGCGGACGCGGACCCCAGCGGCCCCGCATGGGGCTGTCCTTCGGGATCTTCGCTTCGGTGGCCGGCTCGGTCGGGGGGATGCAGGTGTGGTCGGCCCGGCCGAGGATGATGTGACGCAGCGGGTCGAAGTCGTTCCACGAGTTGACGACCGTATCGCTCATTGCAGGTCTCCCAGTCCGGGCCGGCACAGACCGGACGGCTCCTTCAGTATCCGGCCTGCGGCCCGGCGGAGGACGCGTCCTGCGGCTCGCCCAGGCTCACGTGCGGGCTCGCGCGCATCGCGTCCACCACCGACTTGGCGGCCCCCGCGAGAAGACGGGCGTCGCTCGCGATGGTGACGAAGGAGAAGCCGCGCTCCACCATCTCCGTCGCGTAGTCAGTGGCCATGCAGTGGATCCCGGCCTGGATGCCGTGCGCCCGGGTGCGTTCGAGAATCCGCTCGATCCACGGGAAAGCCACCTCGTCGCGGGTATCGAGGCTCGGCGGCCGGCCGAGGCTCGCACAGAGATCGTTCGGCCCGATGTAGATGCCGTCGAGCCCCGGGGTCGACATGATGGCATCGAGGTTGTCGAGCGCCTCGCGGGTCTCGATCATGGCCAGGGTCACCACCAGGTCCGCCGCCTTGGCCACGTAGTCCGCGCCCGCGTAGAGGCTTGCCCGGATCGGCCCGATGCTGCGATAGCCGACGGGCGGGTAGCGGCAGGCTCCGACGAAACGCTCCGCCTCTTCCCGATTGCTGACCATGGGGCACACGACGCCGAACGCCCCGCCGTCGAGGGCCTTCATCACGATGCCGGGCTCGTTCCACGGCACCCGGGCAAGGGGCACGGTGCGGGTGGTCGTGATTGCCCGCAGGCACTCCACCGCCGAATCGTAGTGGATGACGCCATGCTGCATGTCCACCGTGATCGAGTCCCAGCCCTGGCGAGCCATGACTTCGGCGGCGAATCCGTCCGGAATCGCGATCCAGCCGTTGACCACGGCCTTGGATTCGCGCCAGCGTTCGCGGAGGGGGTTCGTGTCCATGTTCGGTCCTTTTCCGTTGTTCGGTTGTTGTCCGGGGCCCTCGCTCCGGCTCGTCGTTCCGGGCTCGATCGACATGCCGCCGTCGCCTCGACCCGCCCGCCGGCCGGCCGGCCGGCCGTGCGGAGCCGCGGGATGCCCTTGCCCAAGCGCGCAAGTATGCCGAATCATGCGCGCATGTCGAAACACGCGGGAAGGCCGTGTCGCGCACGCCGCCCGAAGCCTGCACACCTGCCGAGCCGGGCTCGAAGACCGGGCGAGGCATGCTCGTCGAGACGTGCGCTGCGCCCGAAACAGCCACTCATGGCGAATCGCGCAAGCAGCCCCGATCCGGCATGCAGGCCAGATTCGGCGGCCGCTCCGGGGGATGTGCGAGGAATCGAAACCGGCCGCCGCACTCGCACGTTGACATCCGCCCGCCGCGGGCCGAACCTTCTCGCGCCCTGAACAAGCTGGTTCCCGCCCCCTCCATGCGCCCCTTCCATCGGTTATGAACGCTGCCCGATCCGTAGACCGCCCGTCCCTCCTGCTCCTCGCGGACCTCTACGAGCTCACCATGGCCTGCGGGTACTGGAAGCTCGGCCGCGAATCGGACCGGGCGGTGTTCCACCTGTTCTTCCGGAACAACGCGTTCAACGGCGGATACACGGTGGCAGCGGGCCTCGGCTACGTGGTGGACTACCTCTCCAACCTGCACATCGACGAGGCGGACGCCGCCTACCTCAACTCGCTGCGGGGGAGCGACGGCGAGGCGCTGTTCGATCCCGCGTTCATCGAGTACTTGAGTACGCTCGAGTTCTCGCTGGACGTGGACGCGGTGCCGGAGGGGACCGTGGTCTTCCCGTTCCAGCCGCTGGTGCGGGTGATCGGGCCGATTCTCCAGTGCCAGATCGTCGAGTCCGCTCTGCTCAACATGATCAACTTCCAGACCCTGGTCGCGACCAAGGCGGCACGCATCTGCCACGCGGCCGGGCGGGGCCGGGATCAGGTGCTCGAGTTCGGACTCCGGCGCGCCCAGAGCATCGACGGCGCACTCGCGGCGAGCCGCGCCGCCTACGTCGGCGGATGCAGCGCCACGTCGAACGTGCTCGCCGGCCAGCTCTTCGACATCCCGGTGCGCGGCACGCACGCACACAGTTGGGTGATGTCGTTCGACACCGAGCTCGAGGCGTTCGAAGCCTACGCCCGCGCCATGCCGAACAACTGCGTATTTCTCGTCGATACCTACGACTCGGTCGAAGGGGTGCGGCACGCGTGCGAAGCAGGCCGGCGGCTGCGCGAGCTCGGCAAGGAGATGATCGGGATCCGGCTCGATTCGGGCGACCTCGCGTACCTGTCCATCGAGGCCCGCCGCATCCTCGACGAAGAGGGATTCCCGGATGCGGTGATCGTGGCGAGCAACGAGCTCGACGAGCACATCATCACCAGTCTCAAGGACCAGGGCGCGGCGATCGCGGTGTGGGGGGTCGGGACGAAGCTCGCCACCGCGTTCGACCAGCCCGCCCTCGGCGGGGTGTACAAGCTGAGCGCCATCCGCAAGGACGGGAACGACTGGCGATACAAGGTCAAGATCTCCGAGCAGACCTCCAAGATCTCGACTCCGGGGATACTCCAGATCCGGCGCTATCGCGAGAACGGGCGCTTCGAGGGAGACATGACGTACGAGCTCGGCATCGGGGTGCCGGAATATCCGGTCATCATCGATCCCATCGATCACACCCATCGCAAGCCGATTCGCGCCGGAATGGCCTATGAGGATCTCCTCGTCCCGGTCATGCGAAGCGGCCAGGTGTCGTACGAGTGCCCGCCGCTCGTGGAATCCCGGCAGCGTGCGGCAGACCAGCTCGCGCACCTTCATCCCACCATCCGGCGCTTCGTCAATCCGCATCCCTACCCCGCCGGGCTGGAGCTCGGACTGCACGAGCTTCGCACCCAGCTCATTCTCGAGGCACGCAGGGGCCCGCGCTGAGCTTCGTTGCGTTTGCGAACCGGGACCCGGACGGGCCGAGACCCGGCGTCCCACAGGAGAACCGGATGACGACGACCATCGCGCAGTGCATCGACCAGCGATTCGGGCTCCCGCCGAGCACGGGGGTGGGCGATGCGCCCGAGCTTTCCGGCGAGCCCGCGCTCGTGCAGATCCTCGCTCGCCGCACCCACCGCCGTTACCGGGAGGAACCCCTCGACGAGGCCCTCGTCGAGGTGCTGCTCGCGTGCGCGCTCTCCGCGAGCTCGAAGTCCGACCTGCAGCAGGCATCGATCGTGCGCGTCCGGAACCCCGAAAGCCGGTCGGAGATCGCGAGCTGGCTGCCCGCGATGCCCTGGATCGGCGAGGCGCCCCTCTTCCTCGTCTTCTGCGGAGACAACCTGCGCCTTCGCCGGGCGGCCGCGCTTCGCGCGAAGCCCTTCCCCAACGACAACGTGGACATGTTCATGAACGCGGCGGTCGACGCCGCGCTCGCGATGCAGACCTTCACCCTGGCCGCGGAGGCCGCGGGACTCGGGTGCTGCCCGATCAGCGAGGTCCGGACCCATATCGACCGTCTCACCGAGCTGCTCGTCCTGCCACCGGGGGTGTTCCCGATCGCCGGGCTTTGCGTCGGATGGCCCGACCGGGAAGGCTACGTCAGCATGCGTATCCCGCCCGCGCTCGCCGTCCACGAGGACGTCTACGACGCGGCCGGGGTCGAGGACAAGCTCGAGGAATACGACCGGCGGCGCGACGCGCGGTTCCGCATCCCGGTCGAGAGGCAGCGCGAGGTGGAACGCTTCGGGGTCGCCGACTTCTACGGCTGGTCGGAGGACAAGGCGCGCCAGTACTCGCGGCCGGCCCGGCCCGGGTTCCGGGACTACCTTCGCGGCCAGGGATTCGCCCTCGAATGAACGCGCGAGGTGCTACCCTCTCGCTCACCTCGCGCGCCTGACCCGGGTCGCGGGGCGCGGCCCGCCGGACGCAGACCGACCGCTCGGGGACCGGCCGGCTCGGCCCGGCGAATCCGCCGGACGAGAAACACCCGAATCGGAGAGCGACACGATGGATCTCGGTATCGCAGGGCGCCGCGCAATCGTCTGCGCGGCGAGCAAGGGCCTGGGACGCGGGTGCGCAGCGGCACTCGCGGCGGAGGGCGTGGAGGTATGGATCACGGCGCGCACCGCCTCGACCCTGGAGGAGACGGCGGCCGCGATCCGGTCCGCCACCGGGGCCCGGGTGACCGCCGTCCCCGGCGACATCACGACCCCGGAGGGGCGCGCGGCGGTGCTCGGGTCCTGCCCCGAGCCCGACATCCTCGTCAACAACGCGGGCGGGCCGCCCCCCGGCGACTTCCGGGAGTGGACGCTTGACGACTGGAGCGCCGCGCTCAACGCCAACATGCTGACCGCCATCGAGCTCATCCGGGCGACGGTGGACGGAATGATGGAGCGCGAGTTCGGCCGGATCGTCAACATCACCTCGTCGGCGGTGAAGGCCCCCATCGACATCCTGGGGCTCTCCAACGGCGCCCGCGCCGGACTCACCGGCTTCGTGGCCGGGATCGCGCGCAAGACGGTGCGCCGCAACGTGACCATCAACGCAGTGCTGCCCGGACCGTTCGAGACCGACCGGTTGAACGACACCTTCATCGCGCGCGCCAAGGCGAGCGGGCGGCCGGCGGAAGAGATCAGGACGCAAGCGGCAGCGGCGAACCCGGCCGGCCGGTTCGGCACCGCGGAGGAGTTCGGGCACGCGTGCGCCTTCCTGTGCAGCGCCAACGCCGGCTACATCACCGGCCAGAACCTGCTGCTGGACGGGGGCGCGTTCCCGGGCACCCTGTAGCCGCGGACCGGCGCCGGGGCGCGGCCGCGGATCGGGGCGCGGGGCACCGGAGCGATCCGCGTCGCCTTCACCCGCTCGGTACGGCCGGGGTTCCCGTACCGGGTGGAAACGCGGCGGACACCGCCGCCTCGGCCCGGGCGCCGGGAGACTCCGTGCGGCCCGGCAGCGACCCGCCGGCCGGACCGCAGGCAGATCGTCTTTGGGTTATCCTTCGGGTCGCCAATCAGCGGATGGAGGGGACGACATGAGACCGACCAGAACGTTGAGCTGGACGATTGGGGCTGGACTTGCCGCCTTGGTGGCGCTCGGCGCGAGCGGTCAAGGCCAGGTCGCAAGCGAGGAAGAGGCTCTCCAGATTGCCGAAGAGCGCAGCCGCACGATGAAGTCCATGGGGCGATCGATGCGCACCCTCAAGGGCTTTGCCGGCGGGCGCGGTTCGGCGGAGGAAGCGGCGGCGGCGGCGGCCGTCATCGCGGACGCGGCGCCCACCATCGCGTCGCTCTTCCCGGCCGGAAGCGGCATGGCCGCACTTCCCGATTCCGAGGCAAAGGATGTCATCTGGGAGCAGTGGGAGGAGTTCGTCGCGGGCACGGAGCGGCTCGGCGAGAAGGCGGCCGCGTTCCAGGCGACCCTCTCGTCAGGCGATTCGGACCGGATCGGGGCCGCGTTCGGCGACCTCGGGAAGAACGGCTGCGGCGGCTGCCACAGCAAGTTCCGGGAGAAGCGCGACAGTTGACCGGCGGCCCCCGGGGCGACGGACGCGTCCCGGGCCGGAGGACCCGCCGGGGCTGGACTCCTTAGAGGCGCCGCGACCTTGAGTCAAGGTTGCAGAGGCGTCGCGTGGAGGAAACGTACGAGGCTGCTACCAGAAGAAATGCAGACATTTCTCTTGGTACGGCGCGCCGGGGGTTGGAGAACCGTCGGGTGGCTTCGAACACGTCTCGTCGGTCCGAGGCGCAGCCCCGCTAGAAGCTCAACACGACGTCGTGCGCGTCGATGAGCGCGCCGGCCCGCTCCGGGCTGACCGGCTCCACGTCCATGATGAGGTCGGCCGGGGTGAGTCCGCGCTCGGCGAGCGATCGGTCCTCGACGTAGAGGTTCGAGACCTCGTAGTCCGGCAATGCCCGGAAGCCCCTCGCGAAGTCCTTGAGCCCAATCCCCTCCGGCGCCTGGCCGCGCTTGAGCACGAACACCCCGTCGTCGAGGAAGAGGAGGCTTACCGCCTGCTCGAACGCCGCCCCGATGAGCACCGTCTCCAGACCCTCCTGCGCGAAGATCGAGCCGTGCGGCGGCCGGCGCATGAGGTAGAGAAAACGCTTTCGCACCGGTCCCGGCAAGCCCTCATCCTCCGAAGGTGACGAAACGGTCGGCGAGGATCGCGGCTTCCGCAAGGAGGCCGAGGCCCGCGATCCGGAAGCCCGGCGCGAGCACGTCGGCATCCTTGCCGTGGCGGTCGCGCTCGGCGGCGTCGAGGATGCCGCGGCGCTGCCCGGCCGCGACGCAGACGACGAGGTCCAGCCCCCGTTCGTCCGCGAGCCGGCTCCAGCGCGCGCCCACGTTGCGTTCGTCCTGGGGCGGTACCGCGAGCCGGTTCCCGTTGTTGGCGCCGTCGTGGTAAAAGAACACGCGCAGCACCTCGTGTCCGCTGTCGAGCACCGCGCGCGTGAAGTGCCACGCGGTGTCGGAGCCCTGAAACTGGTAGGGTCCCGCATTGACCAGAATGGCGAACAGCATGACGGAATCCGAATCCGGGGAAGGCGCCGCGCCCGCAATGTATCACGCGGGCGGAGGCGCGCCGGCGGCCGGGGACGGCTCCGATTTCCCGGTCGTGCTCGTCAGCCCCTACGAGCTCGGACGCCAGCCGTTCGGGCTCGCCGAGGCGGCGGCGTGGCTTCGCGACGCGGGATTCCCGGTACGCTGCATCGATCTCTCGCGTGAACAGCTCGATCCCGAGGCGCTCGTCGATGCGGGGCTCGTCGCGGTGCATCTCCCGATGCACACGGCCGGGCGGATCGCCGCGGCGGCCTTCTCCCGGCTGCACGAGCTCGCCCCCCGCGCCCGGTTCGCGGTGTTCGGACTCTACGCCCCGGTCAACGAGGCGTACTTCCGAGAGCTCGGGGCCGGGGCGGTGCTGGGCGGAGAGATCGAACCGGCGCTCGTCGCCTACGCGAAGGAATGCCGGGGCGGCGGCCGCGCTCGACGGTCCGCCATACTCGACGGCTCGCAGAGCGGGCCGCTCGGGCGGAGGAATCGCAGTCTCTCGAACCCGACAGCCGGCCGGGAACCGGACCGGGCCGAGGCGCGCCGCCCGAGTGGCCGTTCTTCGGGAGGAGTGAGCAATTCGCCGGTACCCGAAGACGCGCAGGGACGATCGGACCACCGCCGGGGGAAGGGCGACCTTCGACCGGACGTCGAGCCCCGGCCGTTAGAAGGAAACGGCCGGAGCATACATCTCGACAAGATCGAGTTCCGGGTTCCGGACCGCAGCGGCCTTCCTCCGCTCGATCGCTACGCCCGGCTGGAGCTCCCCGGCGGCGAAGAGCGCGTCGTCGGGTTCGCGGAGGCGAGCCGCGGCTGCAAGCACCTCTGCCGCCACTGCCCCATCGTCCCGGTGTACGACGGACGCTTCCGGGTGGTGCCGCGCGAAGTGGTCCTCGCCGACATCCGGCAGCAGGTCGCGGCCGGGGCGGAGCACATCTCGTTCGGCGATCCGGACTTCTTCAACGGGCCCACCCATGCCCTGCGGATCGCGGAGGCGATGCACGCGGAGCATCCCCGGCTCACCTTCGACGCCACCATCAAGATCGAGCACCTGCTCCGCCACCGGGCGGCCCTGCCCCGACTTCGCGACGCGGGTTGCCTGTTCATCACCTCGGCGGTGGAAGCGGTGGACGACACGATTCTCGCGCGCCTTCGCAAGAACCACACGGCGGCCGACTTCAACGAGGCGGCGGAGATGATGCGGGCGGCCCGGATCGCACTTGCGCCCACCTTCGTCGCATTCACCCCCTGGACCACCCTCGCCGGATACCGGGACCTGCTGGAGCGGATCGCGGCCCTCGGCCTCGTGGAGAGCGTTCCTCCCGTGCAGCTCTCCATCCGGCTCCTCATCCCGGACGGCTCCCGGCTGCTGGAGCTGCCCGACATCCGGGAGCTCGTCGATCCCTTCGATCGAGCCACCCTCGGCTACCCGTGGCGCCACCCCGACCCGAGGGTGGACGCACTGCAGGCCGAGATCAGCGCCCTGGTGGAAGACGAGAGCGCGAGCTCGCGGGAGGAGACGTTCACGGCCGCCTGGCGCCTCACGCACGCGGCGCTCGGAGCGTCCGCCCCCGCCCTCCCGAGCGATCTCGGCGAACCGATTCCCCGCCACTCCGAACCCTGGTACTGCTGCGCGGAGCCGACCGGCGAGCAGCTCGCGGGTTTCTGAAGGGCGGGGGCCGGCGTGTCCGAATCCTCGCGAGAGACCGGTTCCGGGCTCCCGGGCGCTCCGCCCACCGTCCGGATCGACCGCTGGCTCTGGGCCGCCCGGTTCTTCAAGACCCGGAACTCGGCGGCCGCGGCGGTGAGCGGCGGCAAGGTGCACCTCAACGGCCAGCGCACGAAGCCGGCCAAGGCGGTCCGGGCCGGCGACCGGCTCGACGTTCGGCGGGGCGACATCCGCTGGGAAGTCGCAGTGCTCGCGACGGCGGAGCGGCGCGGCCCCGCGAGCGAGGCGAGGATGCTCTACGAGGAGCTCCCGGAGAGCGTCGAGCGCCGGGAGCGGGAGCGCGAGGAACGGCGCGAGCGGCACCTCATCGCCGGATCGGGCCGACCCACCAAGCGCGACCGCCGCAGGATCGACCAGCACACGGCGAGCTGATCCGCTCCGGAGCCGGCAACGGCGGCCGGCCGCCGGCGGCGAATCGCGGGACGAATCCAGGCCGGGAGGCGACGCGACGGATGCCTCGGCCAGCCAGCCCGAACATCTCACCGATCTCCTGCTACGGCCGCGATTCACTTCCGGTAGCGGGCCGAACTCCCTCAAGCCGCTTCGACGGCGCGAACGCGCTGGCCCGGAAATCTCACCATCTTTCGTCGCGAGGGCGCGGAGATGCCGCTGTGACAAGGCGCACGGACCTCAAGAGCGCTTACGCGCTGGCGAAGGCGTAGCCGACACTAGCGCGTTCGCGCTGTCGAAGCGGCTTGAGGGAGTACGCCTTGTCACCGCGAGCAGATCCGCGTCCGCAGCAGAAAGTTGGTGAGATTTCCGGGCTAGCGGCCGCGCGGCCGGCCGGAGCGCTCGTCGAGGCCGCGGGAGGCAGATGCGGGCACCGTTCCTCGAGGCGCACGCACGCCGGTCACCACCCCCCGAACGGCACGGCGCCAGTCGCCCTCCGGCACTACGTCCGGCCGGGCCGGGGCCACGAACCGCGCGCGGCTGCCCTCCTCCCGCGTCGGCCCCAGCCGGAGCCGTCGCAACAGGACTTCTCCGCCCTGTTCCAGGACCACCAGGCAACCGTCCTCGGCCGGTTCGCCCGGATCCACGATCACCACCGCGCCGGCCGGGAGGTCCGGCGCCATCGAATCGTCCAGCACCTGCAACGCGAAGGGCTCAAGGGACACGCATGCCGACGCCATCGCTTCAACTCCCGCGCGGACAGGTAGAATAGCGGTATTCGTGGCCGGCCGCGCCTCGCAATCACCGCGGACGCCGTTCCTTGCTCGCCATCGCCAGACCGTTCGTCGAAATGTGCCTGCTGCGTCGCGCGCCGCAGGACCTGCCGGCCTCGCCGCTCCTCCTCGGCGTCGCGATCGCGGCCCACGTGGGACTCGGCACCCTGATCACCTTGATCTACTACCCGTTCCTCACCGCGATCGGGGTGAGCGTGACGGGAACCCTGCTCCTTGGCCTCCTCGCCTTCGTGCTCCTGTCCGCGCGCGGACTCACGGAACGATTCTTTCAGACCTATGCCGCCTTCGCGGGAACCGGGGCGGTGCTCGAAGCGGTCGCCCTCCCCATCGTCGCGATGCTCGAGACCAACGACACGACCGGCGCCGCCTCCGCGGCGGGAGTGATCCTCACCATCCCGTGGCTCGCACTCCTCGTCTGGAGCTGGGTGGTGAGCGGCCACATCCTGCGCCACGCGCTGTCCGTGCACCTCACCGCCGGAATCGGCATCTCGATGGCGTTCTTCTGGCTTTCGGCCCTGGTCATCCACCAATTGTTCGGAAACCCCTGAGGTGCTCTTCCGGCTTTCAACCCCGGTCACCCGGCAGTTGTCCGGAAACCCCTGAGGTGTTCTTCCGGCTTTCAACCCCGGTCATCCGACAGTTGTTCGAAATCCCCTGATCGGCCCCGGCGGACCCATGCGCATTCACATTCTCGGGATCGGCGGCACCTTCATGGCCGCCCTCGCGTGCATCGCGCGCGAGCTCGGGCACGAGGTGGAAGGCTCGGACATCGGCCTCTACCCGCCCATGAGCACGGTGCTGGAGACCGTGGGCATTCCGGTGCACGCGGGATATCGGGCGGAGCACCTGCATCCGGCACCCGATCGAGTCGTCGTGGGAAATGCCCTTGTCCGGGGCAATCCGGCCGTCGAGTACATGCTGGACGAGGGGCTCGACTATGAGTCCGGGCCGTCGTGGCTCGCCCGCCACGCGCTCCACGGCCGCCACGTGATCGCGATCGCGGGGACCCATGGCAAGACCACCGTGTCGAGCCTCGTCGCATGGATCCTGAAGTGCGCGGGGCGAGCGCCGGGCTGGCTCGTCGGTGGAATGGCCCCGGATCTCGGGACTCCGGGCCGCCTCGGCTCGGGCCCGCACTTCGTCATCGAAGCCGACGAGTACGACACCGCGTTCTTCGACAAGCGCTCGAAGTTCGTCCACTACCGGCCGCGCACCCTCGTCATCAACAACCTCGAGTACGACCACGCGGACATATTCGACGATCTCGCGGACATCGAGCGGCAGTTTCACCATCTCGTTCGAACCATGCCCGCGAGCGGCTGCATCGTTTCCGGCGGCCCCGAGGTGGACCGGGTGCTGGCCATGGGATGCTGGACACCGGTGGTGCGGCTCGGCGACGGCGGGGGCGGCGGGCTTTCGGTGCGGGCGCTCGAGCCGGACGGCTCCCGCTTCGAGGTCCTGGCGACCGAGGGCGGGCGCGAGCGGCGGTTCCGGGCCGACTGGAAGCTCGCGGGCGCGCACAACCTTCGCAACGCGGCCGCCGCCCTCGCGGCCGCCCGCGCGGCCGGCGTCGAATTCGAGCCCGCGGCGGCCGCCCTCGCCGACTTCGAGGGGGTCCGGCGGCGCCTGGAGGTCGCGGGAGTCGCGGGCGGGGTCACCGTCTACGACGACTTCGCGCACCACCCGACCGCGATCCGCGCGACGCTGGATGCGCTCCGCGCGCGGACGGCGGGCTCGGGGCGAATCGTGGCCGTGCTCGAGCCGCGCTCCAACACCATGCGCCGCGGCGTCCACCGCGACACCCTCGGGCCGAGCCTCGCGACCGCGGACGAAGTGCTCGCGCTCGATCCGGGGGGACTCGAATGGCCGCTCGCGGCGGCGCTTGGCCCGCGCGCCCGGGTCCGTGCGGACGTAGAATCCCTGGTCGACGAGATCGCACTCCTCGTCCGACCCGGTGACCACGTACTGGTGATGAGCAACGGCAGCTTCGACGACCTTCACCGGCGGCTCCTCGCCCGTCTCTCCGGCGAGGCGGCGTCGTGAGCCGGGCGCGTGACGCGATCCTGGTCGCGATGACCGGCGCCTCCGGGGCTGCCTACGGGCTCCGGCTCATCGACGTCCTGCTGCGGTCGGAACGCACGGTGCAGGTGGTCCTGAGCGCACCGGGGCGCACGGTGATCAACACCGAAACGACCCTTCGTCTCGGAAAGAGCCCGGCCGAGATCCGAAAGGGGCTGCTCGCCCACCTCGGCCGCGACGACGACCCCGGGCTCCAGGTGTTCGGGACCGACGACTGGTTCGCGCCGCCCGCGAGCGGCTCAAACCCGCCGGCCGCGGTGGTCGTGTGCCCCTGCACCACCGGCACCCTCGGGGCGGTGGCGGCGGGGACGAGCCGCAACCTCATCGAGCGGGCAGCCGA
This sequence comes from Gammaproteobacteria bacterium, assembly GCA_965223775.1. Classification (GTDB taxonomy): domain Bacteria; phylum Pseudomonadota; class Gammaproteobacteria; order HK1; family HK1; genus JAJDXW01. The sequence continues at coordinate 3,946,857 of OZ245021.1, forward strand.
CGTCGCCCTCAAGGAGGGGCGGCAACTCGTCCTCGTGGTTCGGGAGACGCCGCTCTCCGCGGTGCACCTCGAGAACATGCTGCGGCTGGCCCGGGCCGGCGCCGCCATCCTCCCCGCGAATCCGGGCTTCTACCACCGGCCGGAATCGGTCTCCGACCTGGTGGACTTCGTGGTCGCCCGGGTCCTCGACCGGATCGCGGTGGAGCACGACCTCGTCCCCCGCTGGGCGGCGGAGCGGGGGTAAGGAACGGCGTCCCGACTCAGGGGCACTGAGGCCTTCGGCTCACCGGGAGCGCGGCGACTCCGCCGGGGTCTCCCATGTCCGCGACCAAACCACCGGGGTGAGCCGGCCCCCGAATCGGCATTCTCTCCGGCCGCGTGACTTCGGTCGGTCTTCCGCTCCGGGCGGAGCGCGGCGGGCAGGTTCGGGCGCGCGCTCCGGCCGGTTATTTCCCCGGGCCGTAGAGGCCGAGGCGAAGCGACGGGTCGCCCGGGACCCAGGTGTGGTGGAACTGCGAGCGGTCCCCCGTCTCGCGCGTGCGATCGAGGAGCCGCCGCCCGAGGGAGAGCTGAGCGGGCTCCCAGCGCGCGAGCGCCGCCACCGGGTCGCCGCCCGCGTCGCGAAGGGCGTCTCGCAGGGTCCACGCGTCCTCGCAGGCCTTGGCGGTGCCTGCTCCCGCGTGCGGACGGACGGCGAACGCGGCATCCCCGATGAGGGCGATGCGACCGAATGCCATGTTCTCCACGTCGATGTCGTAGATCACCTGCACGAACGGATCCGGGGTCTTGCGCAGGACTTCCGCCATCGCGGGCGGCATGCAGGCGCCCGCGAACTCCCGGAAGCGCGCCAGGTGCTCGTCGCGGATCGCGCCCGGCGGGAGCGACAGGGAATGGCGCTCGCCGGAGCGGTCGGTCATGAGGTCGTCAATCTCGTCGCCCTCGGCGTAGTTGTGATAGCAGACGAGGTTCGCGAGCCGGCGCCCCGGATCGAGGTGCCCCTCGAGGCTCGGGATCGGGTAGGCGAGGACGTGCCCGTCCGGGAGGATGCAGAAGGTCAGGGAATCTCGGAGCGCTTCGAAGCTCTCCGGCTCGAGCTCGGACTCCGGGACCATCGCCCGCCACGCGACGTAGCCCGCGTACCGCGTCGCCGCGCCGGGAAGCAGCTTCGTGCGGGAGGTGGACGAGATGCCGTCCGCGCACACCAGCATGTCGAGGGTGCGGGTCGAGCCGTCGTCGAGGCGGATGGTCACCCCGTGGTCGTCCTGGCTGAAGTCGACAACCTCGGAGTCGAGGTGGTAGCGCCCGTCGCCGAACGAGCCCATGAGCCCGCGGTAGACGGTGGTCCACGACGAGAACCGGTAGTTCATGCGCTCCTGGTAGATGCGTTGTCCACTCGCGGCCAGGAACTGAAGCCACGGGAGCTCGATCTCGACCAGGCTCGCGTCGAGCTCGCTCGATTCCTCGAAATACCGGGTGGTCGCGGAATGCGTGGCGATGCCCGCGCCGCGCGCCTTGAGCGCCGTGCTCGCGCGCTCGAACACGTCGACCTCACAGCCGAGATCGCGCAGGACGAGGGCGGCGGTGAGCCCTCCGAGGGAACCACCGACGACGCCGACGTGGGGCCACGAACTCATGGAAGGCACCTCGGTCAGTTGCGCATGCGTTCTCCATTGTGGTCGAAGAGCGCGGTGCGTTGCATGCGCGCCGCGAGCCGCTCGCCGAGGAGCTCGATTTCCCAGCCGTCGTCGGCCTCCACCCGCTCCTTCGGCACGTAGGCGAGCGCGACCGAGACGCCGGAGGGATGCGCGTACCCTCCCGACGTCACCCATCCGCAGACCTCGCCGTCGTGCCAGACCGGCTCGTCTCCGATCACGTCCGCCGTGGTCGCATCGACCACGAACGTCCGAAGCCGCAGCGCGCCGCCCCGCTCGCGCTCCTCGATCGCGGCCGCCTTGCCGATGAAGTCGGCTTCCTTGCGGTACGCGACGAAGCGATCGAGCCCCGCCTCGAGCGGCCCGTAGATCGGGCGGAAGTCCCGCATCCAGCTACCGAAACCCTTCTCGAGCCGGAGCGCGTTCAACGCGCGCGAGCCGAAGAGTCGAATGCCGTGCGGCGCGCCTGCCTCGAGCAGCAGGTCCAAGAGGTAGCGCTGGTAGTCCGGCTCGCACCAGATCTCGTAGCCGAGGTCTCCGGTGAAGGTGATGCGCCCGACCACCACGGGGGCCATCCCGAGGTCCATGTCCCGGATGTCCATGAACCGGAACGCGCCCGCCGAGACGTCGGCGCGGGTCACCGACTGCAGCACCTCGCGCGAGGCCGGTCCGGCGATCGAAAGCCCGCACCAGCCGGCTCCGAGGGCGCGGATCTCCACCGAGCCGTCCGCCGGCAGGTGCTGGTGGAACCAGCGCAGGTGATACCCCTCGCCGGGGCCCGAGCCCGCGATGAAGAAGCCGCGCCGGCCAAGGTTCGAGAGCGTGAAGTCGCCGATGAGCTTGCCGTCCTCCTTGAGCATCGGCGCGAGCACGATCCGGCCCTCCCTCGGCACCCGGCAGGACAGCATCCGATCCAGCCATTCGTGCGCGCCGGGACCGGTGACGAGGTACTTCGCAAACCCCGAGGTCTCGCTGAGCCCCACCCCTTCGCGCACCGCCCGGCACTCCGCCGCGACATGCTCGAAGTCGACGGAACGGCGCCAGGAGAACACGTCCTCGACCCCCGGCGGGGCGTACCACAGCGGCACCTCGAGCCCCCACGCGGCGCCGAACTGCGCGCCCGCATCGCGCAGCCGGTCGTAGATCGGCGTCGTCCGGAGCGGGCGAGCGGCGGGAAGCTCCTCGTTCGGGTAGCGGATGGAGAACCGGCGCGAATAGTTCTCCTTCACCGTGTCGTGGGTGTACGCCATGGTCGCCCAGTCGCCGAAGCGCGCGACGTCCATCGCGAACACGTCGGACCCCGGATCGCCCTCGATCATCCAGTTCGCGAGCGAGAACCCGACCCCGCCTCCCTGGGAAAACCCGGCCATCACCCCGCACGCGACCCAGAACCCGTCGAGTCCGCGGACGGGCCCGATGAGCGGATTCCCGTCGGGCGCGAACGTGAACGGCCCGTTCACGATCTGCTTGATCCCCGCGTTCTGGAACGCCGGGAAGTGCTCGAAGCCGACCTCGAGCGACGGCGCGATCCGGTCGATGTCCTCGGGCAGAAGCTCGTGGCCGAAGTCCCACGGCGTCTCGTGGACCGACCAGGGCACGCACGCCTTCTCGTACGTCCCCATGAGCATGCCGCCGCGTTCCTGGCGAAGATAGAGCTCGCCGTCGAAGTCGACGACGTGAATCACTTCCTTGCCGGTGGATGCGTTGATCTCCGCGACCTCCGGCATGTCCTCGGTGAGGAGGTACATGTGCTCCATCGCGAGCACGGGGAGCTCGAGGCCGACCATGCGTCCCACCTCCCGCGCCCAGAGACCCGCGGCGTTCACCACGTGCTCGGCGCGGATCTCCCCCTGGTTGGTCACCACCCGCCACTCACCGTCGGGGGTGCGGGAGAGCTCCTCGACCTTGGTCTCGCGGTACACCTCGGCGCCGAGGATCCGGGCGGACCTCGCGTACGCATGGGTGACTCCGGAAGGGTCGAGATGGCCGTCGACGAAGGTCCGCATGCCGCCGACGAAGCATTTCGGATTGAGGAGCGGCATGAGCTCACGGGCTTCCTCGGGGGTGACGATCTCCGCCTCGATGCCGAGGTACCGCCCTTTCGCGGCGAGCCCCTTGATCCACTCGAAGCGCTCCGGGGTCGCCGCGAGCATCACCCCCCCCGTCATGTGCACGCCGAGCTCCTGGCCCGACAGCTCCTCGATCTCCCGATAGATGTCGATCGTGTACTTCTGGAGCTTGGCGACGTTCGGGTCCCCGTTGATGGTGTGCATGCCTCCCGCCGCGTGCCAGGTGGACCCGGACGTGAGCTCGGAGCGCTCCACGAGCACGACGTCGGTCCAGCCAAACTTGGCGAGATGGTAGAGGACCGAGCAGCCGATCACGCCGCCCCCGATTACGACCACGCGCGCGTGCGTCTTCATGCCAGTACCAAAAATGATCCAATCAGGGCCAAAGCGGGTACCGATTGTAACCCGAGGGAGCACTCTCGAATGCGGAGAATGGGGCTCGATCGACGACTTCCACCCGACTCCGATCGGAAGTGTCGAACACCCGTCAACCCTCGCCGGGTCTTGCAACGGCAGGCTGGATCGGATGCTGCGCGGCGGACGTTTCCGCTCCCGCGCCGGCCCGCGGCGCCGGGAGGCCGGTCAGGCCGACGCGGGCGCGGCGCGCGGCGGCGCTCGGTCCCGCTGCGCCCCCGGGCGGGACACGAGGCCGGGCATGACGCCGATCCGGAGCGGATCGGAGCAGACCCGTTCGCGTCGATGCCCCGCCCTGGACGGGCCGGCATGAGATACTCCGGGCGCCCCCACCGCCACCGATGAGGTGATGCCTGCACATGCGCCGAGATCACCCCCCAAGCGCGGGCTGGCGCCCGCATCCCCGCTATCCGGACCCCGCGATCGAGACCCTGGACCCCCGCTTCGGTCCCTGCCGCGTTTTCAGCGCGGCGGTGGAGCGGCTCCATACCGGCTGCCGCTGGTCGGAGGGTCCGGTGTGGTTCGGCGACGGGCGCTACCTCCTGTGGAGCGACATCCCGAACGATCGGATCCTCAAGTGGGAGGAAGAGACCGGCGCGGTCAGCGTGTACCGGCGTCCGTCGGACTTCGCCAACGGCAACACCCGCGACCGGCAGGGCCGCCTCGTCACGTGCGAGCACGGCGGGCGGCGGGTCACCCGCACCGAATACGACGGCAGCATCACCGTGCTCGCCGACGGGGTGGAGGGCCGGCGCCTCAACTCGCCGAACAACGTGGTGGTGAAGTCGGACGGTTCGGTCTGGTTCACCGATCCGCCGTTCGGCATCCTCGGCGACTACGAGGGACACAAGGCGGAACCCGAGCTGCCCGAAGCCGTCTACCGCATCGACGGGCAGACCGGCGAGCTCACGTGCCTCGCCGACGATGTTCGCGGCCCGAACGGGCTTTGCTTCTCCCCCGACGAGCGGCGGCTCTACCTGGTCGAGTCCCGCGGCGAACCGCACCGCAAGATCCTCGCCTTCGACGTCGCCCCCGACGGCCGCTCGATCGTCAACAAGGAGGTGCTGATCGACGCGGGGCCGGGCGGCACCCCGGACGGCATGCGCTGCGACATCGACGGAAATCTCTGGTGCGGCTGGGGCATGGGCAGCGAGGCGCTCGACGGCGTGCTCGTGTTCGCGCCCGACGGCGCTCCGATCGGCCGCATCGCGCTCCCCGAGCGCTGCGCCAACGTCTGCTTCGGGGGGCGCAAGGGCAATCGCCTGTTCATGGCCGCGAGCCAGTCGCTCTATGCGCTCTACGTCAACACCCGGGGGGTCCCCGGCGGCTGATGCCGAGCCGCACGGTCCCGGTTCGAACCCGGCCGGCGGGCCAAGGCCGCCGCAGGGAAGTGCGCGGCTGCCGGTCCGACCGTGAATTTCGGCGGGAATATGCACCGATTCGGACAAGGGCCGGGGGCGGCGGGGCGGTTCCCGAACGCCGTCCAGGGCGGCCGTGAGCGGAGATGATCCGGCGGTGAGACGTCCCGAGGCTCTCTCCCGCGTTCTCGACGTGGCCCGGGAGACCCTCGCGGCCCGGGTCGAGGCCGGGACTCCCCCCGCGGATGCCGGCGCCCGCATCTTCGAAGCCCTGGGGGGTTCGGTCGGCGCCATCGCGCCCGGAGGGGCGCCTCCGCCTCCTGCGCACCGCTACCTCGGCCCCGCGCTCGAGCGTGCCCGCACCGCGCCGGAGGTTGCCTCCCTCGCGGCGGCGTTCGGGGGGCTCGAGCCGGAGCTCCGGTGGCGGCGGCGCCCCGGTGCGCAAGCGCACGGCGAGCCGTTCTTCGACGGCCACGCCAACGCCGACCTCGTCGGTCCGGTCGGTCTCGAGCAGCGAAGCGACGTGCTGGTCGGCGCGAGCCTGGTCGCGCCCGGCGTGCGCTACATCGACCACCGGCACCCTCCCGAGGAGCTCTACATCGTGATGAGCGAGGGCGAGTGGTACCGGGAAGACCGCGGATGGCACGCGCCCGGCGCCGGCGGAATCGTCTACAACCCTTCCAACGCCGTCCACGCCATGCGGGCCGGCTCCGAACCGCTTCTCGCCCTCTGGCTCCTCTGGGTGGGCCAGACCTGAATACCCACGCGGCCAAGGATATGCATTCGCCATCCGCTGCCTTGACAATGACCGGATGCCGGTAAGACTTGGGACATATACGCCACGCCAGGCGGGGTCAGTCGACCCCGTAGCGGCTCTGCAGCCATTCGCCGGCGTACCGGCTCAACTCCGCCGCCAACTCCGCGGCCATCGTATCCCGGCCCTCAAACCCCCCGGCACCATGTCCGGGTTAACCACCCGCCGCGCCGTACGGGACGCCTCCCGTTTCATCGGACCAACGCCGCCATGTAGTGGCACATTATGGCGCTCGCGGCGAATAGTGACGTTGATGCACACGTGCGCCGATTCCAGCTTAATTCAGCGAGCAGCCCGACTGAGTGGCCCCGGAAATGCTGCGCCCGGGCGCGGCCGGCGCATCCGCCGTGCCCATGGCTCCACGGGCGGGGGTGAAGGTGCTTGATTTCATATTTCTCATTGGGTCGACTATTTGTAAAATAGAGCTATGATCAAGCGTGAAATCTGGTTGAAACGACTCCAGCAGGCAGCGCTTCGCCGGCCGATCGTCTGGTTCTCCGGCGTACGCCGGGTAGGCAAGACGACCCTCATCCGGATGCTGCCGGATGCCGTGTACATGAACTGCGATCTGCCCTCCGTCGTGCGGGCGCTGGGTGATCCCGAGCTGTTCCTGAGCGGCCGAAAGCCGGGCACGGTGCTGGTGTTCGATGAAGTTCATCGCCTGGACGACCCTAGCCGGCTGCTGAAGATCGCCGCCGACGAGTACCCTCATCTCAAGATCCTGGCCACCGGTTCCTCCACCCTCGCCGCCACGCGCAAGTTCCGGGATTCCCTCACCGGGCGCAAGCAGACCGTTCATCTTTGTCCGGTGTTGTGGGAGGAATGCGCTGAGCCTTTCGGCGTGCCCGATCTCGACCGGCGCCTGTTGCACGGTGGTCTGCCCGAATCACTGCTCTCGGAGCGCAAGAGCCCCGAGTTCTTCAGCGAATGGATCGACAGCTTCTATGCGCGGGACATCCTGGAGCTGTTCGGCATCCGCAATCGCCAGGGATTCCTGTCGCTGTTCCGGTTGCTGCTGCGTCAGAGCGGCGGACAGCTCGACTACGGCCAGCTTGCGAATCTGAGCGAGCTGAGCCGGCCGACGGTCAAGGCGCACCTCGAGGCCATGCAGACGGCTCATGCGGTGCATTTGCTGCGTCCCTTTCATGGTGGCGGCAGGCGCGAGATCGTCAGCCGTCCCAAGTGTTACGCCTTCGATACCGGATTCGTCACCTTCGAGAAGGGTTGGGAGAGCATCCGGGACGATGATCGCGGCCTGCTGTGGGAACACCTGGTGCTGGACGCCCTGCGCTGCCGTCACGCGGACGAGAATATTTTCTATTGGCGGGACAAGTCCCGCCGTGAAGTGGATTTCGTCATCCGCCGCGCGCATGACCGGGTGGACGTGGTGGAGTGCAAGATGAATCCGGACAGACTGAATACCGCCGCCACCGATGCCTTCCGCGGCCTGTACCCGGAGGGTGACAACTACGTCGTCAGTCCTGTCGTGAAGACGCCTTACGGCATTCGTCGAGGTGGCAGGGTGTTCACGATCTGCACGACCAAGGCTCTTTCCTGACGGACATCCGCGCCTTCTCCGACTCGTCGAGCGCCAGCCCCATGAAGTACTCGTGATCGTTGGACATGATGCTGCTCCCATTCCGGATTCGGCCGGGCTGGGCAGACTCGCAGCGGCCGCCCCACGCGGCCGACTACGACACGTCGATTCACGCGACAAGACGTGATCGACCTCGTGGACCGTGCGGAGCAGGCATTCCGGTATGTTGACATCAACATGAGGCGAGAAGCCCCCAGGGGCCCGCCTCGAGGTCGGCCTCGGTCTGCCGGCGGATGGGGAACGGCGCGTCCAGGAACGCCGCCGCGGGGTCGGTCAGCGCCCGGCACGCCTCTCCGTAGTGGTCATTGCGCTTCAGGAACTGCCATGCGCGCGCACCGCCGCCCGTCGCCATGGCGCCACCACAACCCCCGGCCGGATGCGCCGCCACCGCCCGCCGCGGTTACCACCGGATGGCGCCGCGCAGCATGACGCCGTGCTCGGCGTCGGCGCTCGCGGCCTCGCGCCTGGTGGCGTCGAGGCCGAACTCGAAGCCGGGATCGCCCTTCCGCGCCGAGGTCAGGCGCCAGCCGAGCCGGTAGTCGCGGCTCGTGTCCGAGAGCCCGATGCCGAGGTTCGGCGTGCCGGTGAAGCCGCCGCCGAACAGGGCGATGCCGTAGCCAAGCTCGGCCTCCAGACGGCCCGCGCTCGCGGTGCCGCCGTTGTCGCCTGCCCCGGCCCCCGAGCCGGGGTCCGCGGCGAGGCCGGCGAGCGTCTCGCGGGCGAGGAGCGCGTCCATGCCGCCCGTCGGCGAGCCGCCCCAGCCCTGGCGCAGCCGCAGCGCGAACCCCCGGTCCGTCGTCGGCCGCGGGTCCCAGGTGAGGGAGGCGCTCGCGCCCCATTCGCGGAAGCCCGACGCCTCGTGGGCGACGAGCCCCCGCGCCTTCAGATCGAGCGCCACGCCCTGCTTCGGGGCCGCGAAGGCGAGACCGCCGCCGAGGTCGACGCCGAGCCCGGTCTCGGCGTCGCCGCCGTCGAGCCGCGCGCCGAGCTCGAACGACGGCGTCAGCACCATGCCCGCGGCATCGCCGCCGGGCGCGAAGCGCCGCGAGCCCTCGACGCCGAGGCGCAGCAGCCACACGTCGGCGGTCGCCGCCGCGAGCCTGCCGTCATTGGAGTCCTTCGCGGCCTCCGACTCCGTGCGGGTGAAGTGCGCATCCCCCTTGACCGCGAGCGCGAGACCGCCCTCGGCCGGCGGCGTCAGCACCTCGCCCCGCAGCCCGGCCGCGCCCATGCTCATCGTCAGGTCGGCCGCGAAGGGACCGTCCCCCTTGCCCCCGGGCATCGGCGCTCGGCGCTCGGCGCTCGGCGCTCGGCGCTCGGCGCTCGGCGCTCGGCGCTCGGCGCTCGGCGCTCGGCGCTCGGCGCTCGGCGCTCGGCGCTCGGCGCTCGGCGCTCGGCGCTCGGCGCTCGGCGCTCGGCGCTCGGCGCTCGGCGCTCTTAATTAAGGTTACGGTTGAACCGACAGCTTCCCACCACTTCGCACAAATCAAGTCCATCGCCGTACCGCCCCTGTTCGCGCCCGGTGACTTCAGCGGTGTCCATAGCAGCACCGCTTGACGGGAGCGGAATATAACGAACTTTCAAGCGAATGCAAGTATGTTATTTTTTTACCTTATCAAAAATATAATTTTCCCACGACGCCCGCCCAGGTTCCCCTGGAAAATCCCCTCGATGCCCGCCCACAAGGGCGAAACGGCACTCCGACGGGACTTTCTCGGGAGGTATTATGAGAAAGATGTATTTGTGAAATTACGAAGTATTTGTTGATTTACCTCCAATTCCACGGTTCCCGGCGCCCCGATTCGTGATTCCCCTGCCGCCGCTCGACAGCCTGCGCTTCTTCGAGGCTCCCGCGCGGCACCGGAGCTTCGCACATGCCGGCAAGGAGCTCGGCGTCACTCCGCCCGCCGTCGCCCACCGCATTCGCATGCTCGAACGCCATCTCGGCGCCGAGCTGTTCGCCCGCCGCCACCGCGGCGTGCGCCTCAACCGCCGGGGGCGGGCGTATTGCGAGGAGGTCCGGCGCATCCTCCTCGACATCCACGAGACCACCGAACGCCACGGCGACCGCAGGCTGCGCGTTTCCGCGGACGCTAGCGCCCGCGTTCCACCGCCGCCGCGCCCCACCTTGCCTGCAACGCACGGGTGAATGATGGCATAATCACGCTTTTCAAACGGGCTTCCTCCGGATCCTCGCCGTGCTCCACCTGCCCCCGCTCGACAGCCTGCGCTTCTTCGAGGCCGCCGCCCGGCACCAGAGCTTCGCCCATGCCGGCAAGGAGCTCGGCGTCACCCCGCCCGCCGTCGCCCACCGCATCCGCATGCTGGAGAGCCATCTCGGCGCCGAGCTGTTCGCCCGCCGCCACCGCGGCGTGCGCCTCAACCGCCGGGGGCGGGCGTATTGCGAGGAGGTTCGGCGCATCCTCCTCGACATCCACGAGACCACCGAACGCCACGGCGACCGCAGGCGTTTCCGCGGACGCTAGCGCCCGCGTTCCGCCGCCGCCGCCGCGCCCCACCTTGCCTGACAACGCGCGGGTGCAAGATGGCATAATCAAGTTTTGCCAACGGGCGCCCTTCGGACCTTCGCCGTGATCCACCTGCCCCCGCTCGACAGCCTGCGCTTCTTCGAGGCCGCCGCCCGGCGCCAGAGCTTCGTGCTGGCCGGCAAGGAGCTCGGCGTCACCGCCGCCGCCGTCGGCCACCGCATCCGCACCCTGGAGAAGCATCTCGACGCCGAGCTGTTCGAGCGCCGGCGGCGGAGCGTGCGCCTCAACCGCCGTGGCCGCGCCTACCTGAAGGAAGTGCAGCGCATCCTCGCCGACGTGCACGGCGTCTCCGAGCGCCAGCGCACGACCCCCCGGCGGGTGCGCATCGTCTCGGTCGAGGCGGTGGCCGAGAAGTGGCTGCTGCCGAGGCTCATCTCGTTCAAGGCGGCCCATCCCGGCATCGCCATCGAGCTCGAGACCAACCATCGCGGCGTCGACCCGGCGCGGCGCGATTTCGACGCTTGGCTCGCCTATTCGGGCGAGACCTCCGCGCCGCGCCCGCAGAGCCGGCGCGAGGACACGCTGCTCGAGGAGACCCTCTACAGGGAGCTGCTGCTGCCGGTGTGCAGCCCGGCGCTGCTCGCCGCGCGCGGCAGGCCCCGCGGCCCGGCCGAGCTGCGCGACTGGCCGCTGCTCTACGACCTCGGCTGGGACGTCGACTGGTCCTACTGGTTCGCCCGCCAGGGCGAGCCCACCCCGGACCTCTCGCGGGCCTCGGGCTTCCGCCTCTACTCGATGCTGGTCCAGGCCGCCGCGAGCGGGCTCGGGGCCGCGATCGGACGCCCGATGCTGATCGCCCACGAGCTGGAGAAAAAGATCCTGGTGCCGCTCTTCGACCGCCAGGAGGAGGCGCCCGAACGCTGCTGCCTCATCACCACCGCCGCCTCGCGGCAGCGGCCCGAGCTGCAGGCGTTCCGGGAATGGATCCTGCGCGAGGCGCGGGCCGCGATGCCGCCGCCCGCCGCCCCCGGCTTCCCGCGCTACCCCTGACCCGGCGCCGGGCGCCGCTTTCCCTCCGCGCGCCCGTCCGTCGGGCGCTTCGGAGAGCCAGCACCCGAGCCGGTCGGCATAGACGAAGAGCGCCGGCTGGCCGCCGCCTCCGGCGCCAGCGAGATCGTCCGCGGTCCGGTCTTGGTGTCCGGCGGCCGGAGCTCGTTCGCCTCGAAGTCCACCTGGTCCCAGCGCAGGTTCAGGAACTCGCCCTTGCGGCAGCCGGTCAGCAATGGTCGCCATTCGCCCCCATTGGCCTCCATGCGCCGCCATGCTGATCCTTCCTGTATTTTTAAAGGGGATTATGTAGGAAAGTGCCGAAGCGCCCTCACTCAGGGCGCCGCTTCGGCCGGGGGATGTAGCGCACTTTCACGGGCCGGGTAAGCGCCTCGACCGCCTCCTCGAACGTCGCCCGGACCCGCATGTCCTCCTCAAGTTCCGTCTTCGACGGCTGGTACGTGGGGGCCACCACGTCCACGATGCGCGGCAGTTTCTTCAGCTTGTCAGGCATTCACTTCTTCCCTCTCGCCTGGGCGCTGAAGTCAATTCGTGGGCGCTGCTTGTGGCAATGCGTCTTGGATCTTGTCACGAGATACCACGTATCAGTCGCCAGCCGACGCAGGCGCTCTTCCTCTTCCATTCCCGCCCGGTAGCATTCCTCGACTGTAGCGAGCGAGCGGAGAATGTCGAAACGAACGCATCTCTCGGGCTTGCCCCACGGGCTCTGTGCCAAGACCGCGCACACAGTTTCCGTCGTCAAGGTGTACATCTAACCCGTTCGTGCTCCCGAATCCAGTCCGTTGTCGGCAATGAGGTCGACGTAGCGCAGGCGCTTGCCGTTCATGCCGGTGATGACGGCGGCCATGATGTCGATGGTGTCCTCGTCGCGCAGGTTGTGACGCGCGGCGAACTCCTGAACGTACCGGTCGAGATGCTTAGGACTCATCTTGTGGAAGGTGCCCTTGTGGGCGCGCTTCAGCATCGACCAGAAGCTCTCCGCACCGTTGGTATGGACATCGCCCCGGACGTACTCCTGGGCGCTGTGGTTGACTACTTCGTGCGGATTCGGAAGGGTCTCATAGACCAACGCATCGTCGGTGTAGACCTTGGCGTCAGGGGCCACGTGGGCGGCGACGAAGCCGTGTACGGTCGGCTTGTCGGTGCGTTCGACCACCTGGGCGCGAACCTGATTCGTATCCCGATCCTTCGCCCCCGCGATGGCGGTCTTGCCTACGGCCCCGCGGCCAGTGAGCTCTTCGCGCTTCGACTTTGACATGTTCGCCCGCTTCCCGCCCATGTAGGTCTCATCGACTTCGACCGGGCCGGCGAAGAGACCACTTTCCTGCGTGAGCGCGACCCGAAGCCGGTGCGCGAGGAACCACGCGGAGCGCTGATTGATGGTTAGGTCGCGGTGCAGCTTCATGCTGGACACGCTCTTGAGGCTGGTCGAGACGAGGTACGTCGCAATCATCCACACTTGCAGCCCGAGCTTCGACCCCTCCATGACGGTCCCCGTCTTCGGGCTGAACCGCTTGGCGCACTGCTTCTCGCGGCACCGGTACGGCATCGTCGCGTGCTTTGCGCCCGTCTGGACGTTCAGCGAGCCGCAGTGCGGGCACGCGACCCCGGTCGGCCACCGACGGGCGACGAACCAGGCTTCGGCCGTGGCGTCATCGGGGAACATGCGAAAGATCTGGACGAGGCTGATGCCTTCGCGGAAGCTCTTTCCAGGTGCCTTGTGTGCCATGCCCGTATCCTCTTGAGATACGGAAAGGTTACAAGAAAGTGCCGAAGGCGTCACGGGGGGCTTCGGCACTTTCCTACATAATCCCCTTTTTAAACTATCTGCGTCACAGCCAGCGGACCACCAGCCGGTACCCGGAAACACCGCCCGGCCCTCGGAGAAGGACCATGCACGTAATCGATCTCTCGATTCCCGTTCGCAACGGGGACGGCCGCCTTGGGCTCGAAGTCAGGTTCGAGACGCCCTACCGCTTCGAGGACTGCGGGTGGCAGGGCTCGACGGTGAGCATGTTCTGCCACTACGCGACCCACGTCGACGCGCCCAACCACTTCATCGAGAACGGCTCCGGTATCGACCAGGCGCCGCTCGCGAAGCTCATGGGGCCCGCCGCCCTCATCGATCTTGCCGACCATGGAACGAACGCCGGGATCGGCGGCGACACCCTCGAGGCCCGCGGCCGTCATCTTCGGCCGGGCGATATCGCGATCCTCCGCACCGGCTGGTCGGATCGCTGCTGGGGCGAGCCGGCCTTCTGGAGCGAGGGACCCTATCTCTCGGCCGAAGGTGCGCGGTGGCTCGTCGAGCGGGGCGTGAACGCGGTGGTGTACGACTTCTCGGAGGAAGAAGCGGTACGGGGGGGCGCCTTCCGGGGCGAGGACTGCGTCGTCCACCACACCCTGCTCGGGGAGGACATCTACAACATCGAGTACGTGCACCGGCTGCCCGCGATCACTTCCGAGCGGCTCGCGATCATCGCCCTGCCGATCAAGCTCGCCGGCCTCGACGGCGCCCCGGCCCGGGTGCTCGCCATCGAGGGCTTCGACCTCCCCCGGGAGTTCGAGGTCACCACTTGAAAGCCGTGACCGAGCCGCCCCCTGCTTCGCCGGTCCCGTCCGCCCGTGCGGCGGGCGGTATGATCCGCACCGATGTACCACTACCCTGAAGTGAACATTGCATGAGTGCACCGCTGCCCGGCGGCGGCGGAGCGATCGGTGGACCCACCGCCGCCCTCGTGTTGCGCGACCCTGGTCGCGTGGTCGACGTGTTCGAGTGCTCGCGGACCGCGTTGCAGGCGCGCGGCGACGGCATTGCGCTACACGGCGACCCGTCGCTTCGTCCCGGGCCGTGCGGACCGGGGCAATAGTCGCAAGGAATCCGAATGACTCGCATCAATATCCAGTTCACCCTCTTCTCGGCGTTCTACTCGCCGCTCATCGCGACGATGGCCGGCGGATTCCTGCGCGAGGAAGACCTCGATCCCGAGTGGTCGGTCTCGCCTCCGGGGGTGAGCGCGCTCGCCGCGCTCGAGGGCGGCTCCGCCCACGTCGTGCAGTCCGCGCTCAGCCAGGGATTCGGTCCGCTCGAGCGCGGCGAGACCCCGGCCACCACGCACTTTGCGCAGGTCAACGAGATGGACGGGTTCTTCCTCACCGCGCGCGAGCCGGACCCCGCGTTCTCGTGGAGCAAGCTCGAGGGCGCGGACGTGGTCCTGTTCGGCGGCGGGCAGCCGCTTGCAATGTTCAAGTACGCGTGCCACCGAGCCGGCATCGACTATTCGCGCATCAACGCGATTCACCCGGGCGGCGCGGCCGACATCGACGCCGCGTTCCGGAAGGGTCAGGGCGTCTACGTGCAGCAGCAGGGCCCGTTCCCGCAGCAGCTCGAGGCGGACCGCGTCGGCCACGTGGTCGCAAAGGTCGGACCGGTCATCGGGCCGTGCGGTTTTTCAAGCCTCGCGGCGATGCCCGCGTGGCTGGAGACGGACATGGCGGCCGCGTTCCTGCGCGCCTACCGCAAGACGCGGCGTTACATCAACGACACGCCCGCCGCCGAGATCGCGGCGGCCGAGAAGTCGTATTTCCCGGCCATCGACGAGGAGGTGCTGGCCCGGTGCATCGAGACCTACCAGGGGCTCGGTTGCTGGACGCCGCACGTCGAGATCACCCGCGAGGCCTACGAGGCGACCCTCGACATATTCGCCTACAACGGACTCGTCACGAAGCGTCACCCCTTCGAGAGCGTATGCACGCTGCCGCCGGCGGGTTAGGAGTTTGTACCGCATAGGATTTCCTTGCGAAAAATTCCCACCGAGACCGTCGAATGGACGAAATGCGTGCCCGTTTTAGGTTGAACTTCCAGAGGGGAAGTCTCATATTTCATGATTGTTCAATAGATTATGGAAATTTGCGTTGTTCCTACAAGGACCTCCTACACTG
This sequence comes from Gammaproteobacteria bacterium, assembly GCA_965223775.1. Taxonomy (GTDB): domain Bacteria; phylum Pseudomonadota; class Gammaproteobacteria; order HK1; family HK1; genus JAJDXW01. Next base: position 3,962,260 of record OZ245021.1, read on the forward strand.
GAAGCTTCAGCCGCTTCGTTACCTCCACGACCGTTCCAATTGCTACCGGCTGGAACGACAGTTGCCGGGTGGGAATCTCACCCACTGAGAGAACGCGCCTTCCACGGCGCACTGATTTTTCCGGGTCAGGCGCGAGCGCAGCCCGCCCGCTCCGATGACAAGGCTCGGAGTCAGTCTTCGGCGAATACGGTAATGCCGAGCGGTTTGGGCCGTCCGTCGTTGGTCGCGTTGCGATCGGCCGGACACGCCGAGACGGCGGCGAGCACGTCCATCTCCGCGCGCAGGTCGATGTAGTCACCGGCCATCGCGGTCGGCGGATGGATCTCGAACGTCCCGTCCGGATTGACCTCGACGTTCATGAACACGTTGAAGACGTCCACGATGTCGTCGCCGTCGATGCCATGGGGCGCCAGGGCTTCGGCCAGGTTCTCCTGGCACGAGCGATGGTCGGTATCGCCGTCCCGCAGCTCGAGGAGCCGCCGGCTGCACCGCCCTCCCATGCTCGACCAGTGGTTGCCGACCGTATCGCCGACCACGGTGAACATGACGTTCTCGCGCGGCGGCTTTGAATAGAAGTACTTGAAACACTTTCCGTTGCCGTGACCCAACATCACGTTGAGGGCCCAGCTCTGGCCGACGTGGAATACTTCCTTGTGGTCGTGCAGGTTGAAGAACGCGCAATCTCCGACCTGCTTGTCTTCGACGAGGTGGATGCGCAGCACCTGGCCTTTCATCACTTCCACGGCGCGGCCGGTACGCGCCGGAATGACAAAGTCGTGGATCACGCTCCGCGCCATTGGAATCTCCGCGAGTCCGGTACCGGCCCGGTATCGTACAACGTCCGGCCAGAGGTCCGCGCAGCCGCCGAGGCGGATTCGCGGCGGGCAGGATTGATCAGGTCAAGGTTGCGGTGTTTCCACCACGTGGAAGGTGGCCGCTTCCATCGCCGCCCAGTCCACCCGCAGCCCGAGGCCCGGCCGGTCGGGCGCGCTGACGAAGCCGTCCGGGCCGGGACGAATCACGTCGATCATCGCGTACTCGAATGACTCGAATGGGAGCGCCTGCTCGAAATAGCTGCAATTGCCGGCCGCGAGCATGAGGTGCAGGTTGGCCGCCGCGGCGAGGTTGTAGCCCCAGGACATGATCTCGCAGTCGAGCCCTGCGGACCGAGCGAGGGCCGCGGCCTTTCGAGCCGGGCCAATGCCGCCCATCATGGTGACATCGGTACGCGCGGCGCCCCAGGTCCGGGTATGGACAGCCTCGCGAAAGAGCGAGAGATCCTGGACCCAGTTCCCCGAAGGCAGGACCGGGATGGACAACTCGCGGGTGAGGGCGCGATAGCCCTCGAGATCGTGATCCGGCAGCGGCGCTTCGAACCAGCGAAAGCCGAGATCGGCGAGCTCGCGACCCGCTCGCATCGCTTCTTCACGCTGGTAGTTGTTCTCCACGTCGAGCATGAAATCGATGCCGGCGTCGGGGTACTCTCGGCGCACCGCACGGGCGAGCTCCAGATCGCGCGCGAGGTCGCACCAGGTGTGAAACTTGATCGCGCGGAAGCCGCTTTCCAGGCATTCCGCGACGAAATCGAGGTAGGCGGGCACGTCGGCCAGCATGGGCGGGCTCGCGTAGGCGGGCAGGCGGTCACGGGCGCCGCCCAGCAGTCGATAGAGGGGCTCGCCCGCCTGTTGCGCCGCGAGGTCGAAGAGCGCGATCTCGACGGCGGCGATGGCGCCGGCCGGCAACGGAAATACGCGCGGACGCATCTGGTGCACGATTGCCTCGCGCTGCAGCGGATCGGCGCCGACCAGGATCGGGATGAGGTGGCGCATCGCTTCCGCGGTGTACCGATCGAAATCGAACGAGGTGGCGTTCCAAACCGCCCCGACGCCCACTCGCCCGTCGTCGGTGCTCACTCGCACCACGATGTTGGTCATGAACTGCCGCGGCAGATCGTGCGACCAGGTGTGGCGTTCCACCGGCGGCCCCACGCACATCACCTTGACGCTCTCGATTCGACCCATCACCTTCCACCGCTGCCGGTCCGGGTCCGGAAACATCGCACGACGAGGCGCGCGGGGCCATCCCGTTGCTCTCCGCGGCAGGGGGGTGACCTCGAGCCCACAGCATCGCGGCGTGCGGGCAGCCGGCCCCGCCTGAAGCTTTGTTCCCGGAGCCGTGCCGCGACAAGGTCGTTCGGGTATGCTTGATGCGGGCAGCCGGTGGCGGGCAGCCCGGAGATTCACAGCGGAGGAGAATCCACCATGACCCGCCCCCCCACGACCACCGTCGGCCCCCTCGGCTCGACGATCCACGCTCTGCACGCCGGCCCGGACACGATCACGGAGCTGGCCGCCGTCGATTGGAGCCGGCACTTCCGGCGCGTGTGCCTGGACCCGGTGCGGGGCGTGATCACATTGATGGCCCCTTCGCGCCTCCATGACGATCTCGCCGGGATATTCGTCGACATCGTGGACGTTGCCACGGGGGCCTTCGGCCGCCCGTCCAAGGGGCTTCTCACCACCCGCCTCCGCGGTCGGGGCGACCCACCCGGCACGGGGATGGAACCGGACTGCGCGTTCTACGTCGGCGAACGGGCAAATGGGTATCGAGCCGCCCTCGTCGAAGGGGAAGCGGAGGCCGATGCGTTCCTCGAGCACACCGCTCCCGACCTGGTGGTCGAAGTCGAGATCACCAACGTCGACGAAGGCAAGATCGAGCGCTACGCTGAAATCGGGGTGCGGGAGCTGTGGCAGGTACACGCCCGACCGGGGTCGAGGAAGCTCGGCGCCGAGTTTCTCGGGTTGCGGCCGGGCAGCCCGCCCGAATCGCTCGCCGCCTCGAAGGTGATTGAGGGCCTCGAGCCCGCCGACGTGTGCGAGGCGGTGGAGGGCGTCCGGCGCGGTCTCACCCGCGACGAGCGCACGGAGGCGGTGGCCCGCATCGTCCGCCGGCGGAAGTGGAACCTGCACCGCGTCCGGGACGAAGTTCCCGGCGAGGGCAGCGAGGCGGCGGGGGCGGACGCCGCCGCGGCGGTCGTGTCTACCGGATAGGGGAACCCGCGGCCGCGCAGGCGATCCGCGGGGGCGCGGCCCGCGGCCCGCGGCCCGCGGCCCGCGGCCCGTGGCCTTATTCGGTGGACCGCGCCGACCCCGGGTGGTCGGCGTAGACCTCGAACTTTTCGGCGTCGAAGGCGAGCGGCTGCACGATCCCGCCGGCCGCCTCCAGCACGGCCGCCACCTCGGGCACGGCGATGGTGTTCTCCCAGACCCGCGACAGGGCTGGGAACTCGCCGGCCAGATCGATTCCCGCGAGCAGGGCGTTGCGCACCTGGGGCACCAGGAAGCAGTCGGCGTGGGTGATCTCGTCCCCGACCGCGAAGCGCCCCGCGCACCGCTCGAGGATCCGTTCCAGGGCGCCGAATTCCCGGCGGATGAAGTGAAGGCGCAGCGGATGCACGGCCGGCGGGGCCTTCACCATGCCCCACTCGCCGATCGCCTGGATGATGAAGGGAATGTTCTGGTAGGGCTGGGTGTCCGCGGCGATGATCCACGCGATGCGGCGCGCCTCCGCCCGCAGCCAGGGATCCTCGGGCAGCATCGGAGAGCCTGCGCTCGTGCCGATCGTGTCTTCGAGGTAGTCCACGATCGGACCCGACTGGGTCATCTTCCGGCCGTCCGGCAGGAGCAGCACCGGGGTGCGCCCCTCGGGATTGAAGGCGGTGAGGTCGGTGGTGCCGACCTTCTCGGTCTCCGGGTCGCCCTCGGGCATCGTGAAGACGGGAATGCCGCGGTGGTCCGTCTCGAAGCCGGTGCTGACGAGCTCGACCAGCGAGGACGGAATGCCCCGGCAGCCGAGGTAGAGCGTCACCCGCATCGAGGCGCTGCTCGCCGGGTGATAGAACAGGCGCATCGCGGCACCGGGCGATGCCGTCTCCCTGGTCATGGGGAATCTCGCTTTCCGAGGTTACTTGAAGTGCGTACGCAAGCGTAGATTAGACTGGCATGGCGGCGCCAGCGAGACTCCCCGATCCGGAACGAAACGACAGACCATGTCCACAGAAGGAGACACGCGATGCAGATCATCAAGCGCGGCGAGGTGACCAAGTACGCATTCGACGCTCGGGAGGAGCCGGTGCTTCGCGTCAGGCAGGAGGAGTCGTTTCAGGTCGAGACCGATGATGCGCTGAGCGGCCTCATCGAGGACGACAGCGACGATCCGAAGGTTCACCAGTTCGTGGGCGATGCCCACGTCGATGCGCTGAACGCGGCGTGGCCGCCGAAGTACAACCCGGTCGTGGGGCCGATCTTTGTCGAGGGCTGCGAGGCCGGTGACGTCCTGGCCGTGAATCTCGAGTTCATCGATCCATGGCGGTACGGGTTCTCGGGCATTCTTCCCGGCATCGGACCCTACGGCGAGTCGACACGATGGGGGGGACAGTGTGCCGTGCCGAGGGTCCAGGTCATCGAGCACCTGCCCGGGCCGAGCGGGCGCACCCGTGATGGCAAGGGCAAGTATTCCGACCGCCTGACCTGGGATCTCGAGCCTTTCTGCGGGACGCTTGCCACCGCCCCGGAGCGCGAGGTGTTCACCTCGCTTCTCGGCCAGGGGCCTTTCGGCGGCAACATCGATTGCCGTGACGTCGCTCCCGGACACACGGTTCTCCTCAACTCCTATCACGAGGGCGGTCTGCTCTACATCGGCGACATCCACGGAGGGCAGGGTGACACGGAGTTCACCGGGATTGCGGACGAGACCCGCGCAACCGTTCAACTGCATTGCACGGTCATCAAGAACAAGCGCATGCCGACGGTGCGCATCGTCAAGCCCGAGAGCATCGTTGCGGTCGGCATCAACCTGCCGATGGAGCATGCGGTATACGATGCCTGCGCCAACATGATCGATTGGCTGAGCGAGGACTATGGCGTCAAGCCGCAGGACACCTACATTCGCATGTCCTGCGATCCGGCCTTTCGCATCCGCACCTACCAGATGGTGCGGGCCATCACGATTCAGCACGTTGTCGGCGCGGAATACCCGAAGCACCGGCTGAGCCCGGCGTTCTAGCCGCGCCGTCCCCCTCCGCGGGGCTGAACGGCGCCAAGTTCGATTCACTCGCTGACTGCAAAGAAAGAGGAATGAAACCATGGAGCTCGGACTGAAAGACAAGGTGGCCGCGGTGACGGCCTCGAGCCTTGGCCTCGGCAAGGCCATTGCCCTGGAATTCGCCAAGGAGGGCGCGAAAGTCGCCATCTGCGCTCGGCGCGAAGGGCCGCTCGAGGAGACCAGGGCGGAGATCGAAGCGGCCGGCGGCGAAGTGCTGTCGTGCGTCGCCGACATGACCGAGCGGGAAGAAATCGAGGGCTTCATCCGCAACACCGCGGACCATTTCGGTCGGCTGGACGTTCTCGTCAACAACGCCGGTGACGCCGCGGTCGGACGGACCATCGAGGACCCCGACGAGGTCTGGGAGCAGACGTACAACATCAACCTGTGGAGTGCGGTGCGCGCGGCGCGGGCGGCGGTGCCCCTGCTGCGCCAGCAGGACGGTTCGTCGATCGTCAACGTCGCCTCGGTGAGCGGCCACAGCGGGCTGGGCGGCATGGCGGACTACAACTCGGCCAAGGCCGCCATGCTCGCGTTGACCAAGACCCTGGCCCAGGACCTGGCCGGCGACGGCGTGCGGGTGAATGCGGTCAACCCCGCTCTCATCCACACGCCGCTGTGGGAGCGTCTGGCCGAGGAGAACTTCGTCGGCACGGCGGGCGAGAGCGTCGACGAGGTGTTCGCGAACCTGGCCGGCCAGCTTCTCATGATCCCGCGTTACGGGCGGCCGGACGAGGTGTCGGCAGTGGTCGCATTTCTCGCGTCGGACCGGGCGAGCTTCGTCACCGGAGCCTGCTGGAACGTCGATGGCGGCTTCACGAAGTTCCTGACCTGAAATCGGGCGGCAGGCGTCGGGTCCGGGGCCGCCCGGCGCGCTGCCTGACGTTTCCCGCGCCGCCCCGTGCTCCGCCGCCGGGCGCGCGCGTCGGGGGCGGTTCGGTCCGCATTCCCCGCTTCAGGCCGCCGGCGCCATCGGGGCGGAGCCCGCGAACAGGACCACGACCCCGCACACGACCAGCGCGGCCCCGAGCAGCCGCACCCAGGTGAAGGGCTCTCCCAGCACGAGCCAGGACACGAGCAGGGTGATGACGATGGCCCCGCTCACGATGATCGGGATCGCGACGTTCGCCGGCATCGGCTCGCCGCCCGCAATGCCGCGGAAGAGATAGAAGTAGCCGATCTCGGCCGCCCCGATGCAAAGTCCCGCCGCCACCGCCCACGCGAGTGCGGCGGGCGAGACCCCGAGCACGTGGCCGCCGCGCAGCACCAGCCCGAGCGCGAACGCCGCCGACACCGCGAGCGCCGCGACCTGGAGGGAGATGGTGGCGAGAATCGGGGTCGTGGCCGTAGCGGGAACATGGCCGCTCGATACCTTCACGAGCAGGTTGTACCCGGCATACAGGATCGTGATGCCAAGCAGCAGGACCAGGGAAACGTACATCGTGCGCGAGCCTCCGTCACAAGGGGGGGAAGCGCCGGCAGAGGGTCAAGTATCGGCCTCGCTCCGCCCCCAGTCGGGCTCGAAGCCCAGGATGATGCAATCCGCCGCCAACCGCGGGTTGAACAGCAGGTTGTGCCAGAACGTCGCCTCGCGCAGGGGATTTTGCTCCGACAGGCGCCGGACGGCGCAGTGCACGCGGTATCGCTGGTTGAACTGCTCGAAGTCGAGCCGGCATTCCCGGCCTTCCAGCAACCGTGCCGCGGTTTCGGAATCGGGGGGGAAGCTCGCGGTGAGCGTGTCGGAGAACTCGGTCGCCGCCTGGTAGTGGCGTTCGGCGAAGAGCTGGAGCGCGTTCTCGCGCCGCTCGGCCGGATCGTGGGTGCGCCGGGCGAGGTGGCGAAGCTCCATCGTCACCGAGTGCTCGGGCCGCTTGCAGAGCACGGTGACGATCCGGGCGACCGGCTCGTCCGACAGGTGCACGAGCGGGGTCATCGCGCTCGTCGGGCGGCCGTCGTGGCGGCGCATCGCGATCTGGCGGATGCGGCACTGCCAGCGCAGGAACCGGTCGCGCAGCTTCTCGTTGGCGCTGTCGAGGCGCACCACGTTCGATCCCGCCTGCATCCGCCGTCAGCCCCCTTGGCCAGCCGGCGGCAGGTACCGGCCCGGCACGGTCGCGCGCACCGGGGCCGCGGTCAGGCGGCCGCGCGGGGCCTGGAGACGGATTCCCCCGGGTCGCGGAAGGGCCGGTCGTGCTCGAGGCTCGGGACGCGCCCGCGCGCCTCGGCGACGCTCCCGATGTCCACCGTCTCGACGATGTACCCCACCCCCGAGCCGCCGTCCCCGAGCACCTCGCCCCAGGGCGAGACGATGAGGGAGTGGCCGTAGGCGGCGCCGCCCCCCGGCACCTCGCCCACCGCGCACGGAGCGACGACCACCGCGCCGTTCTCGATCGCCCGGGCGCGGTTCAGCACGTGCCAGTGCGCCTCGCCCGTCACCTTGGTGAACGCGGCCGGCACGACGAGGATCTCCGCCCCGGCCTGCGCGAGCGCGCGATAGAGCTGGGGGAAGCGAAGGTCGTAGCAGATGGTCATGCCGAGCCGGCCCCAGGGGGTGTCCACCAGGACCCCATCGCCGCCGGGGGCGACGACCGCGGACTCGCGATAGCGCTGGGTGGGGGACAGGTCCACGTCGAAGAGGTGGATCTTGTCGTAGCGGGCCCGGACCTCGCCGCGGTCGTCGACCACGAAGCCGCGGTTGATGAGCCGGTCCCCCGGTCCGTCCACCGCGACGGAGCCGATCAGCATCCACACTCCGGCGTCGCTCGCGAATCCGCAAAGCGCGGCGAGCACCGGATGGCACTCCTCGGGGGCGGTCGGAGGCGCGAACAGCCCCCCTTCGCTCTTCAGCCCCCCGCAGTACTCGGGCAGGCACACGAGCTCCGCGCCGGCCGCGACCGCGTCGCCCGCCAGCCGGAGCGCCTCCCCCGCGGCTTCCTCGAAGGTCGCAAGCGGCCGCGTCTGCACGCAGCCAATTCGGACTTCTCGTGTCGCCGTCATCGTCCCGCCTCCCTCTTGCGCTCCGGACTCGCGCCTCAGAACTTCTTGTACGCATCCCGGAGCTGCACCAGGGGGTGGCGCTCCGACATCTGGAACTTGATGAGCAGCTCGCGCGCGATCATGTCCCGGTCCTGCTGGTTGTCGGGCAGATCGATGTCCTCCGGAACCCGCACCCAGCCGTTGATGTTGCGGTCGAACACCGCGGCGTTCCCCTCCTCGTAGCCCATGTGCACGTCCTCCAGCCAGTTGAGGTCGTCCCAACCCATGAGATCGAGGTAGTGCCTGAGGAAGGGGGTCAGGCGATCGTAGTCGGGAACCAGGTTGACGTCATAGCGATAACCGATGTGCTGGCCGATCTCCTTCTCGCGCGCCGAGTCGAGCCCGTCGCCCGAGATGAACTGATCGACGCTCTTGATCTCGCTTCCCTTGTAGCTGCTGCCTGCCATGTGCTTCTCCGGTTTCTCCGGCTAGAGTCTCAGTCTCTCCTCACGGTCGCACCCGGATCGAAATCATCGTCCAGCCAGCGAACGAAGTTTTCGGCGTGCAACAGATAAGTCCGCTTGGTTGACGGTTGCATGTCAGTGGGTTCAACGGCCCGTCTGTACTTCTCCAAGGCATCCTTCACTTGTTGCAAGGCTGATTTATTGCTGACTTTCGGCATGAATCGTCTCTCGCGAGTTCCTACAGGTGATGATAGTCCTCGATGCCGACCGTGTAGCTGGTGCCCGCGAGCGGGACCCCGGCCATCGCCGACGCTTCCATCGTGAGCGCGGCGAGATCCTCGGGCTCGAGGCTGTGCACGTCGGTCTTCCCGCAGGCCCGCGCCATCATCTGGGCCTCGATGGTCAGGGTGTGCAGGAAGTTGTAGACCCGCTCCGCCGCCTCGTCCGGGTCGAGCCGGGCACGCAGCGCCGGGTCCTGGGTCGCCACCCCGACCGGGCACCGGCCGGTATGGCAGTGGTAGCAATGCCCGGCCTCGACCCCGATCTCCGTCTCGAAGTCGGATTCGGGGATGTCCTTGTTGCAGTTGAGGGCCATCAGCACCGAGTGCCCGATGGCGATGGCGTCCGCGCCGAGCGCGAGGGCCTTGGCGACGTCGCCGCCGTTGCGGATGCCGCCCGCGTAGACGAGGGAGATCTCGCCCCGCTTGCCGAGGTCGTCGATGGCCCGTCGCGCCTGGCGGATCGCCGCCATCCCGGGGACCCCGGTCTCCTCGGTCGCGAGGTGGGGACCCGCGCCGGTGCCCCCCTCCATCCCGTCGATGTAGATGGAGTCGGGGTCGCATTTCACCGCCATGCGTACGTCGTCGAACACCCGCGCGGCGCCGAGCTTGAGCTGGATCGGGATCTGCCAGTCCGTCGCTTCCCGGATCTCGATGATCTTGAGCGCGAGGTCGTCGGGCCCGAGCCAGTCCGGGTGGCGCGCCGGGGAGCGCTGGTCGATCCCGGCCGGAAGGCTCCGCATCTCCGCGACCTGGTCGGTGACCTTCTGTCCCATCAGGTGTCCGCCGAGCCCCACCTTGCATCCCTGGCCGATGAAGAACTCGCACGCGTCCGCGAGCACGAGGTGGTGGGGGTTGAACCCGTAGCGCGACTGGATGCACTGGTAGAACCACTTCGTCGAGTAGCGCCGCTCGTCCGGGATCATGCCCCCCTCTCCCGAGCACGTCGCCGACCCGGCCATCGTCGCGCCGCGGGCAAGGGCGGTCTTCGCCTCGTAGGACAGCGCGCCGAAGCTCATCCCGGTGACGTACACCGGGATGTCGAGCTCGAGAGGGACCTTCGCGCGCGGACCGATGACCGTCTTCGTTTCGCACTTCTCCCGGTAGCCCTCGATCACGAACCGGGTCAGCGTTCCCGGAAGGAACGTGAGGTCATCCCAGTGCGGGATCGGCTTGAACATCGAGAAGCCGCGCATCCGGTAGCGCCCGAGCTCGGACTTGATGTGGATGTCGTCGATCACCTCGCGGGTGAAGATCCGGCTCCGTCCGAGGATGCTCGTGTTGCGTTTGGGCTTGACGCCCGGATCGAGTCTCGGCGCCGTCTCGCTCTTCGCCATCTCGATGTCTCCCGTATCCCTTGGTTTCCGGATTTCCGGAGTGGAAATGCGACCCCTCAGAGGATCAGCTTCTTCTCGGTCGGCTCGAGGTTGTCGTAGTTCCAGAGCTGCTTGCCGGCGACGATCTTCGTGAAGTGATCGACCCCGCTCTCCGGGAGCAGCTCGTACTGCCCGAGCTTTCGGGTGATCCAGGCCTTGTCGAGGTCGGTCAGCTCGCCAGGCACCGCGTCCACCCCGAGGTCACGGATCTCCCCGCCGACGTAGATCGTCCCGTCGTACATCGAATCACCGAGATTCTTCCCCGCGTTCCCGCAGATCACCATGCGGCCGCGCTGCATCATGAAGCCGGTGAAGGCGCCGGTGTCTCCGCCGACGATGATGGTGCCGCCCTTCATGTCGATGCCGGTCCGCGACCCGACCGATCCCCGGCACACGAGATCGCCCCCCCGCATCGCCGCCCCGAACGTCGAGCCGGCGTTCTTCTCGATGAGGATCGTTCCGGCCATCATGTTCTCGCCGCAAGACCACCCGACGCGCCCGTGGATCCGCACGTTCGGGCCGTCGATGAGCCCGACCGCGAAGTAGCCGAGGGAGCCCTCGAAGATGAGGTTCAGCCGGTTCAGGATCCCGACCCCGAGCGAGTGCTTGCCGCGCGGATTCCTGACCACGATGGAACCGTATCCCTCGTCCATGAGGGCCCGCAGCTTCGCGTTGACCTCGGTCGAGGTCATCGAGTCGGCATCGATCTCCATGCGCCGGTTGTAGTCGACGTCCGGCGCCCAGGGATAGAGGAAGCGCTCCCCCTCCTCGGGGCGGAAGAAGATCTGCTGCGTCCGGCCGGCGAGCTGCTCGGTGTGCAGACCCATCTCGTAGGAGCGGTCCTCCTGCGACTTCATGCCTGCCATACCCGGGTCTCCTCGTCATAGGGATCGTAGGTGTCGATCTCCTCGGGAAGAATGGCGCGGATGGCGACCTCCTCGGATGCGAGGGCGATGAGGTCGTCGCTTTCGTAGAGCACGAGGGGCTTCGCCGCCATGGTGTCCTTCGCCATGCCGAGCTGGTCCCGGGTCGCGATGAGATAGGTGAAGACGCCGTCGATCTCCCGGATCGAGCGCTCCAGGGATTCCTCGAGGGCGATCCCGTTCGCGAGATGGTGCGCGGTGTACACCGCGAGCAGCTCCGAGTCGCAGTCCGACATGAACCGGTGGCCCCGGCGCTCCATCTCGCGGCGCTTGATCCAGTAGTTCGTGATCTGGCCGTTGTGGACCACCGCGATGTCGTTGTAGGGAAACGCCCAGTACGGGTGCGCGGAGCGGATGTCCACGTCCGACTCGGTCGCCATGCGGGTGTGGCCGATGGCATGTGTGCCCCGCACTCCGCCGAGCTCGTACTGCCCGGAGACCACGGTGGCGTCTCCGAGGTCCTTGACGAGCTCGAGCGCGCTGCCGATCGAGAGGATCTCGGTACCTTCCACGTCCTCGACGTAGCGCGCGAGATACTCGAGATCACCATCGAACGAGATGACGTACCGCCTGGTGTACTCGGTGGACGCGGAGCGGTCCTTGACCGCGACTCCCAGCTCGGCGAGCCGGCGATCGACTTCCTCGACCCGGCCGCGGATCTTGGCGTGGATGTCGAAGCCGGAGCCCATGTCCTCCTGCTCGGCGACCTTGAACCGCATCACGTAGTCGCCTTCGACCGGGGTGCCGTAGATCGCGAAGCCGGTGGAATCGGGTCCGCGGTGCTTCAGCGCCTTCAGCATCGAGGTCATCTCGGCCCCGACGCCGCTCACGCCTCCACGGTGAATGACTCCTGCAATTCCGCACATGTTCTGACTTCCCTTCCGTCATGAAGAGTTGAAATGCCGCGCCGGCCCCGGGAGACCATGAACGGCGGCGCCTCCCGGTGCGATCCGCACCGGCCGTCGTCCACGGGCGCCCTTCGTCGCGCCCCCGGTGGGCCGTGCAGGCGCCTGCGCCGACCTCAAGGCAGGCAATCCAGATAGGTGTCCATGTCCCACTCGGTGCTGGTATGGAGGAAGCGCTCCCACTCGTCGCGCTTGTATTCGTCGAACAGCCGGTACATCTCTCCCGGCATCGCCGATCGGATGACGTCGTCGTTCTTCAGCGCGTTGAGCGAGTCGCCGAGGGTCATCGGCAGCCGCTTGACCTGCTTGCCCTCCTCCATCGCCTGGTAGATGTTGCGGTTCTCCGGCGGGCCCGGGTCGATGTCCCGCCGGATGCCGTCGTCGGCCGCCCGGATGATGGCCCCGGCCATCAGGTGGGGATTCACCATCGAGTCGACCGCCCGGTACTCGAAACGCCCCGGGGCCGAGATGCGAAGGCCCGTCGTGCGGTTCTGATAGCCCCAGTCCGCGAAGACCGGCGCCCAGAACCCGGTGTCCCAGAGCCGGCGGTACGAGTTGACGGTCGAGCAGCCGATAGCGGTCAGCGCCCCGAGATGGGTCACGATGCCGCCGACGACCTGCAACCCGACCTTGCCCGGGAGCTGCACATCGTCGGTGTCGGGCATGAAGGTGTTCTCGCCGCCGGAAAGATACGTGAAGTTCTCGTCCATGCCGGGGAGCGCGGCGGGATCCTGGCCAAGCCGCTTGATCGACTCCCCGCCGCCCCGCCAGAAGCTGATGTTGTGGTGGCACCCCGAGGCCGAGACCCCCATGAACGGCTTCGACATGAAGCACGCGATGAGATTGTTCTCGCGCGCGACCTGGGCGCAGATCTGGCGGTAGGTGGTGAGGCGGTCCGAGGTGCGAAGCGGATCGTCGAACGTGAAGTTGAGCTCGAGCTGGCCCGGCGCGTCCTCGTGGTCGCCCTGGATCATGTCGAGCCCCATCGCCCGCGAGTACTCGATGACCCGGAGGTACACCGGCCGCAGGCTCTCGAACTGATCGATGTGGTAGCAGTACGGATTCGAGAAGCCGCCGTCGGGCTTGCCGTCCGGGCCGCGCTTGAGCCACATCATCTCGGGCTCGGTGCCGTGGCGCAGATGCAGCCCGCCGTGTTCGCGCTTGAACTGCTCGTGGATGCGGCGGAGATTCCCGCGGGAGTCCGAGGTCAGGAACGCACCCGGCTCCTGGCGCTCCTCGCGGTTGCGGAACAGCGTGCACCACAGCCGCGCCACCCGCTTGTCCCAGGGAAGCTGGCAGAAGGTCTCCGGCTCCGGGATGCCGACCAGCTCCTTGTCCTGCGGGCCGTAGCCGAGGTACTCGCCGTGGCGGTTGAGGAAGAGGTTCACGGTCGCCCCGTACACGAGCTGGAAGCCCCTCTCGGCGATGCTCTCCCAGTGATCGGCGGGTATGCCCTTGCCGCAGATGCGGCCGGTAATCGACACGAACTGCAGGTACAGGTACTCGATGCCGAGCCGGTCGATCATCTCGCGTACCTGCCGGACCTGCTCCGCCCGTCCGGGCGCTTCCACGAACCCTTCGATGTCCATCGCCATTCTCCTGGTCTCCTCGCTCTCTTCGGTCGCTGTCGTTCTCCCCGGCGGACCCTTGCCCCCGGGCCGGGGGTGGATTGACCGGGCGCTCGACGAGAGGCCCGGCCCGGTCGACCGGGGCCGCGCGGGGGGCGAGCCTCGCCGCCCCTCCCGGATCACGGGCCGATCTTCGAGCATCGATCATGACCAGTTCATAACCAAAACTCAACCAAAGTATCGTTATTGGTACCAGAGACGTGGTTTGACTGGTACGCTAGTCACGTGCCGGATACCGTGCAGAGAAGTCTCGCCCGCCAACCACGTCCCCGCGCCACGGCCCGCGGCGGCGCAACCCCGGCGCCCGCGGGGGACAACCGGGCTCGGCGACGCGGCGCGACGCGGCGTCCTTCATGGAGAGAGAATGGCCATTGACTCCCCTCCCCGGCTCCGCGACCGTACCTACAAGGTCGGGGCGGGAGACATCGCGGTCTACGTTCGACGCCGGATTTCCGGCGGAGAGCTGCTCAGCGGCGAGAGGCTCCCGCCCGAGCGGGCGTTCGCGGAGCAGTTCGGCGTGTCGCGCGGCACCGTCCGCGACGCCTTGCGGCGGCTGGAGGAAGGGGGGTTCGTCGAAAAGCGGCCGGGAAGCGGCACCTACGTGGCCTACTCCGAGGTCGAAACGGCGTCGATCGCCCGTTCGACGAGTCCGCTCGAGCTCATCGATACCCGCTATGCCCTCGAGCCCCAGATCGTGCGCCTCGCGGTGCTCAACGCCACCGAGCGGGCGATTGCGAAGGCGGAACGGGCGCTCGAGGTCATGGAGCGGAGCGAGCGCGACCCGGACGCGTTCGCGATGGCGGACGAGACGTTCCATCTCGCCCTCGCCGAATGCACCAGGAACGCGATGCTGGTCTGGATCACGGAACGCGTGAGCGAGGTCCGGAACAACGCCGAGTGGGCGAGAATGCGCCAGCTCACGCTTTCGCCGGCGATGATCCGCCGCTACAACGCGCAGCACCGCGAGGTCTTCGAGTCCGTGCGGCGGCGCGACGCGGAGCAGGCCGCCCGGGCGATGAGGGTGCACCTGGACCTCGCGCGGAAATCCCTCGTCGATGCCGCATCGTCGTGATCGTCACCGGTTCCGGAGCACGCGTGTTCGGCTTCCCCCTCCGATTGGATCAAATCCGGTCCTCCCGGTTTGATTGCCGGGCGGAGATCTGATGCAATTCCAGGCGCCTTCGCGAATCGCGTTCGACGACACGTTCGAGTCATCGTCGTCGTAGACCAGCGGGAGAGCCACGGCACGTGATCCTCCAGGCAACTCCGGCCATCGCGGGCGCGCCGTCCCGGCGTGGCCCGATACTCCTCCCGGGCCTCCCCGTGCTCCCGCCGAACATGGAGAGGCACCCGATCCCGGGCGGCGGCACGCGCACCCTGACCCTCGACCCCGGGGACGAGCTGACCGTGATCGACCGCGAGGGGCGACAGCCGTGCGAGCTCGTCGTCTTCGACCGCGACGGGCGTTCCGACCCCGCGCTCATCGGCGCGTCCGGAGCCGGGGCTCCGGCGGGGATCCAGGCAGCGCTCGACCGCGCGGCTCCGTCCGCGAAGCGCGTCCGCGAGGCACTCGCGTTTCGCGGCCTCGATCTCGGCCGGGCCGCGACGGTGCGGCTCTTCGGTGACGGGTCGCGGGCCGGAGAGGCGGCCTCCTTCGTGGCGACCGCCCCCGCCACCCTGATCGCCGGCGCTCCGGGCGGACCGATGCGGCCCGACGAGCAGTGCCCCCCGACCGAGATCGTGCTCTACGTCCGGCGCGAGAGGCGAACCAACGTCAAGCCGGCGGACGGCCCGCCCCCGCCGCTCGCGGACCCGCTCCTCGACCTCGACATCCAGCCCGGCACGGCGAAGGGCTACGAGGTCAGGGCGGGCCAGTTCGTCCAGATCGTCGACGTGAAGGGGCGCGAGTGCAGCGACTTCCAGGCGTTCAGCCTGCGCGCCCTCGATCGGGGCGCGGAGCGCGACATCGACCCCACCACGACCCGCACCCTGATGGGCTCGCTCTATCCCGCCCCCGGCCTCTTCTCGAAGTACTACACCCTGGATCAGGAACCACTGCTCGAGGTTGTTCAGGATACGTGCGGGCGGCACGACTCCTTCGGACTCGCGTGCACCGCGCGCTACTACGAGGACATGGGGTATCCCGGTCACCTGAACTGCTCGGACAACCTCAACGCCGAGGGCGAGCCGTTCGGAATTCGCCCGCGCGGCGGATGGCCGGCGATCAATTTCTTCTTCAACACCATGCTCGACGACAGCCACGCCATCGGGATGGACGACCCCTGGTCGCGCCCGGGCGACTTCGTGCTCATGCGCGCCCTCACCGACCTCGTCTGTTTCTCGACCGGCTGTCCGTGCGACGTCGACCCGGCGAACGGGTGGAACCCGACCGACATCCAGGTGCGGGTGTACGACCGGGACGAGGACTTCAAGCCAGCCACGGGGTTCCGAATGACCGCCGACGCCGACCTCCAGTTGACCAAGCGAACCGGGTTTCACGATTGCTTCGCCGCGCACACGAGGAACTTCGTCGAGTACAAGGGCTACTGGCTGGCGCAGGACTTCCCCGCCCACGGCGCGATCGACGAGTACTGGGCGTGCCGGGAGCGGGTGGTCGTGACGGACCTCACGCCGCTTCGCAAGTACGAGGTCGTCGGCCCCGATGCCGAGAAGCTCTTGCAGGTCTGCGTGACCCGCAACGTGCGAAGGCTTGCGGTGGGGCAGGTCGTGTACACCGCGATGTGCTACGAGCACGGCGGCATGATCGACGACGGTACCGTGTTCCGGCTCGGGGACAACAATTTCCGGTGGATCGGGGGCACCGACCTCTCGGGGCTCTGGCTCCGCGAACAGGCCGAGCAGCGCGGGCTCGACGCATGGGTCAAGACCTCGACCGACCAGCTCGCCAACATCGCGGTGCAGGGGCCGAAGAGCCGGGAGGTCCTGGAACGCATCCTCTGGACGGCTCCCACCTGGCAGACCGTCGGCGAGCTCGGCTGGTTCCGGTTCTCGGTCGCACGCCTCCGCGACTTTCACGGAATGGCCCTGGTCGTGTCACGGACCGGGTACACCGGCGAGCTCGGATACGAGCTCTTCTGCCATCCGAAGGATGCGCAGACCCTCTTCGACGCGGTCATGGAGGCGGGAGAACCGTTCGGGATCGCTCCTTTCGGGCTCGCCGCGCTCGACATGGTCCGAATCGAGGCGGGGCTGACCTTCGCCGACCGCGAATTCACCGATCGGACGGACCCCTTCGAGGCCGGGATCGGGTTCACCGTGCCGCTCGAGTCGAAGACCGACGCCTTCATCGGGCGGGTGGCCCTGGAACGGCGCAAGGCGCACCCCGCCCGCAAGCTGGTCGGGCTCGATCTCGAGGGCGGGCTGGTGCCGGCGACCGGCGACTGCGTGCACGTCGGGCGGCCGCGGGTCGGGGAGATCACGTCCGCGGTGCGCTCACCGACCCTCGGCAAGGTGATTGCGCTGTGCCGCATGGACGTCGCCCACGCGGCGCTCGGAACCGAGGTCGAGGTCGGCCAGCTCGACGGCCACCAGAAGCGCATTCCGGCCCGCGTCGTCCCCTTCCCGCACTTCGATCCCGAGAAACGGCGGGTTCGCGGCGACTACGACTGATCACGAGTCGATGACGATACTCGAGGTTCAGAAGCTCACCCGCCGGTTCGGCGGGCTGTACGCCGTCTCCGATCTCTCCTTCTCCGTCGAGGAAGGCGAGATTCGAGGGCTCATCGGTCCGAACGGGGCGGGGAAGACCACCACCTTCAACGTGATCAGCGGCTTCTATCCGCCGAGCGAAGGCCGGGTGCAGTTCCTCGGGCACGACATCTCCGGCATGTCCACGAACGCCGTCGCGGCCCGAGGTCTCGTGAGGACGTTTCAGGCGACGACGCTCTTCCAGCAGCTCACCGTGTTTGAGAACGTGCTGGTGGGCTCCCATCTCAAGGCCCGCACCGACCCCTTCCGGGCCCTGCTCGGAACGGACCGCCCGCGCGAGGCGGAGGCCCGCGCCAGGGCGATCGAGATCCTGGAGTTCTTCGGACTCGACGATCGCCGCGACGACCCCGGCGTGAGTCTTCCCCACGGCCTTCAGCGCGCGCTCGGAGTCGCGGTGGCGTTCGCCGCCGAACCGAAGCTCCTGCTGCTGGACGAACCCTTTACCGGCATGAATTCCGAGGAGACCCGCCGGATGATGGATGTCGTGCGCAACGTGCGCGACCGGGGTATCACGATCCTGCTCGTGGAGCACGACATGCAGGCGGTGATGGGGCTGTGCGACCGGATCACGGTGCTCAACTTCGGCCGGCTGCTCACCGAGGGAACTCCCGAGGAAGTGCGCCGCCATCCGGAGGTGATCGAGGCGTATCTCGGAGCGGCGGCCAATGCTGCTTGAAGTCAGGAACGCCACCGTGCACTACCACAAGGTGGCCGCCCTCCGGGGGGTCAGCATGGACGTGCCGGACGGCTCCGTGGTTACCATCATCGGCGCCAACGGGGCGGGCAAGAGCACGCTCCTGCGGGCGATCTCCGGCCTGGAGGCACTGTCGGAAGGCGAGGTCCGATTCGCCGCGCAGCGCATCGACGGGACCCCGCCCGACAAGGTGGTGGCCCTCGGGGTCGCCCAGGTGCCCGAAGGCCGGCGGATCTTCCCGGATCTCACCGTTCAGGAGAACCTCAACACCGGGGCCTACCTGCGCCGCGACCGCGAAGAGGTGGCAAAGGATCTCGAAGGCGTATTCGACCATTTTCCGCGACTCAAGGAGCGGCGGCGGCAATGGGCCAAGACCCTGTCGGGCGGCGAGCAGCAGATGCTCGCCATCGGGCGGGCCCTGATGTCGAACCCGAAGATCCTGCTTCTCGACGAGCCCACGGTCGGCCTCTCGCCGGTGCTGGTGATGGAGATGGCGCGGATCATCAGGGAGATCCACGAACGGGGGGTCACCGTGGTCCTCGTGGAGCAGAACGCGGAGCTCGCCCTGCAGCTCGCCGACTACGCCTACGTTCTGGAGATCGGTACCGTGGCCCTGCACGGCCCCGCGGCCGACCTCCACGAGAACGAGCACGTGCGCCGCGCCTACCTCGGCGCCTGACCGGCGCCGGCGCGCCGGACGATCACCGCCGGCGCGGCCGAGCTCGTCAGCCGGCCACACCGTTGCGCCGCGAGCGCTCCCGGGTTCGGGCGAAGGCCCGTTTCAGCTTCGGACCCAGGCTCTCGAGCCCGTCCGGGAGGAACAGGATGGACGCGACCAGGATCGCGCCGTAGATGAGCGGGCGGGCCTGGTCCACCCCCAGCTCGCGGAGCACGATCTCGTTCACCACGGTCAGCGCCACGACGCCAAGGATGGGGCCGTAGATCGTGGCCGTCCCCCCCACGATGACCCACACCAGCACGTAGACCATCCCCTCCACGTCGAACTGGTTCGGATTCACCGTCCCGAGATAGTGCGCGAGGAGCGCACCCGCGAGTCCGGCGAAGAACGACGCGATGGCGAAGGCGAGCGTCCGGTAGCGGCGGGTATCGACCCCCACCGCCTCCGCCAGCTTGTCCTGCCAGTGGATCGCGTGAAACGTGAGACCGATGCGGGAGCGCTCCAGGCGGTGCAGGATCACCACGGAGGCGGTGACGATCACGAGACAAAGGTAGTAGTAGTTGACGGGATCGAAGAACGCGACGTCGACCATCCCGAGTTCGATGTCCGGGAAGGAGGGGACGAGCTTGATGCCCTTCGGCCCCCCGAACGGCTCGCGGAAACGCTTCCAGCACAGGCGAATCACCTCCCCGGCCGCGAAGGACCCGATGAGGAAGTAGAACGCCTTCATTCGGAACAGCGGGAAGCTGAGCACATAGGCGGTGAGGGCGGCGACCGCGGCGCCGAGCGGCATCGCGATCGGCACCGGGACCCCGAGCCGCTTTGCGATGAGGGTGCTCGCGTAAGCGCCGACTCCCATCATCACCACGTGAGCGAGCGACCACTCGCCGGTAAGGGTGAGGTGCCGGTAGCTCACCACCACCAGGACGTTGATGACCAGGAAGACCGCGATTTCCTTCTGGGAAAAGCTGAGCAGATGGGGCAGCACGATGAGCCCCGCGAAGACTATCGCGAGGGTGGCCCGAAGCCCCCAGCCGTGATTCGCGTTCCGCATGAGCGTCCCCGCCTCGCTCCCGTCCGGCCCGATCTCAGTCCCGGTCCCGGACCCCGAGCAGCCCGGTCGGCCGCACGACGAGCACGATGAGCATCAGGAGCAGGCCGACGATGTCGGCGATCACCCCGTCGGAGAACGTCGTCACGAAGGTGTGCACGAAGCCGTAGAGGATCGCGGCCACGACCGCGCCCCCGAGGCTGCCGAGCCCGCCGACGATGGTGACGATGAAGGCGGTGACGATCACCGAATGCCCCATGTAGGGGTAGGTGCGAACGAGGGGCGCCGCGAGCGCGCCGGCCACCCCGGCCATCGCCGCCGCGATGAACATCGCGAGGCGGGCCGTCCGGTTGATCGATATCCCCTGCAGGGCAGCCGCCTCGGGGTCCTGCGCACAGGCCCGGAGCGCCCAGCCGAACCGCGTCCGGCGAAGGAATACCCAGAGCGACCCCAGCACGACCCCCGCCCCGATGATGACGTAGAGGCGCTGCAGGGCGACGACCACCCCTTCGAGGCCGAACAGGTGGAAGGTCGTCTGGACCGGCGGGGTGATGTGCTCCATCCGCACCCCGAATCCCATGGCGACGGCCGCCTGCAGCATCAGCAGCAGGCCGATGGAGGCGATGAGGCCGGCCAGGGGATTGTCGCGGACGGGCCGGAACAGCACCCGCTCCATCAGGATGCCGAGAAGCCCGACGAAGACGAGCCCGATCATCACCGCGAGAAAGAAGGGGAACTCCCGGTCCGCGTACACGAACACGACGCAGTAGGCGCCGAGCATGAACAACTCGCCGTGGGCGAAGTTGACCACCCCCATCACCCCGAAGATCAACATGAGGCCGACCGCGATCAGGGCCATGAAGCTCGCCGCGTAGACGGCGTTGACGCAGGTCTGGAGCAGCAGCTCGGTCATGGACTCGGGGACGGTTCCGCTCGCCGGCGCAAAGCCTGCCCCACGCGCCGTCCGAAGTCGAGCGCGCGCGGGTGCGGACGTGGATGGGGGTTCGGACCCGTGGCCTGCCGTCGAGCGGCGGAGGGGGCGGGCGCCGCCCGCCCCCTCCGCCGCCGATTCTCGATGGCGAGGCGGATGCCGGCCGGAGGACCGAAATCAGCCGCGCTGATGATACATCTCGCCCATCTCGGTGAAGTGCTTGACGAGCAGATCACCGTGGTTGGACCACCACTCCGGAATGCTGCGGTACTCCTTGATGACCGCCTTGCCGTCCTCGATCACCACCACCGGCCAGTTGCCGACGAGGGCATTGTCGATCCCGAACAGCTCCTTGCCCCACCAGCTCGCCTCGCCGAAGGCGTGCTTGCCGGTGCCACCCTGCTTCATGCCGGCCAGAACGTCCTGGGGCTCGACGCTTCCGGCACGCTGCGCACCCTGTACCCACAGGTCCATGATCGAAGCGTACTCCCACGACACCGCGCTCCACTCTCCGGGCCAGCGCTTGCTGTACTCGGTGTAGAACTCGTTGGGCGCCGCAAAATTGATCTGCGACTCGTTGAGGGCCGGGTCGTCGAAGTCGGGGAACTGGAAGATGAACCCTTCCATGAACTCCTTCGAGGTCTTCTCGATGATCTTCTCGTAGAAGTCCGCGGTGCAGGAGATGATCTTCCCCTTGAAGCCCTGCTGGTACGCCTGCTCGCAGAGCGGATGCACGTAGTCCGCATAGGCGGTATCGAGGCAGAGGATGTCCGGATTGGATGACAGCAGGTTCGTCATCACCGGCGCGAAGTCGGTGGTCTCGATGTCGAAGAATACCGTGTCCTTGACCTCGATACCGTGCGCCTCGAAGGCCGCGAGATAGGTCGCCACGGAAGGCCGCCCGAGGGCGTCGTCCTGGGCGCAGATCACCGCGGACTTCAGCTCCGGCATGTTGTCGGCGAGCCACCAGACGCCGGTCACGTTGTAGATGGGATGCACCTCGCAAGGCGCGATGAGGGTCGGCGTATCGGGCGAGAGATCGCTCGGCAGCAGGGTCGAGAACAGCATTCCCGACTCGTCGGCAACCCGCTGAGCCCCCGGCCAGGTATCGCCGCCCAGCATCATGACGAACTTGACGCCTTCATCGAAGACGAGCTTGGACGCGCCGGTCCGCGCCTTCTCCGTGGCGTACTCGTTGTCGTAGGAGACGAACTCGAAGGTGTAGGTGTCGTCTCCGATCTGGACGCCGCCCGCCGCGTTGACCTTCTCGGCCCAGATCTGGCACCCGTAGAGACCGGGAAGTCCCCAGGCCGCGACCGGGCCGGTCAGCGGTGCGAGGAACCCGATCTTGACCGCCTTGTCCGCGGCGGAGACCCTCGCGGGAGCGAGGCCGCCCGCCATGGCGGCGCCCGCTACCGTGGCGCCGAGAAAGGTCCTCCTGCCAATCTTCTTCTGGTGAAGTTGCTGTGACATTGCCTTCTCCCCTCTGCTCAGGTTGCGGGTTTCCCGAACGTCGTTCGGGAGCGCATCCCTTCGGACCACGGTTCGGAATTCTCCGAACCCCTGCGGCTAACATACCACTTTTGTATCCGTCGGTAAAAATATATGAACCGCTTTTGTACCAGTTGTTAACCACACATGACCAATCTCGGTTTCGCGACCATAATCCGGAGATCCGCGCCGTGCGGTGCGAACGGTTCGAGCGACTGCCCCAGGTGCCCCGTGGCCTGGAGTGCCCGCCGCGTTCCCAGGCACCGGTGCGGGTTGCGTGGCGGCGCGCTCGCCGAAGATCTTCCGGACCGATCCGCATTCGACCACGGCATCGACCATGGCGTTCTCCCCACGCCGGCCACGCCCTCGCGTTTCATCGTTCGGACGCGCGCGCCCCGACTGGAGCCGCCCGTCAGGCGTGGGTCCGCGTCTTCTCCGGATCGTGGAACGGGATCCGCGAGACCGTCGCGCCGCAGCTAACCGTCTCGCCCTCGACCGCGAGCCGGGTGCCCGCCGAGGCCGCGTTCGGCGAGACATGGCAAAGCGCGAGCGATGCCTTCATTCGGTGTGACCAGGCCGGGCTGTTGACCACGCCGACCTCGGACCCGTCGAGGCGCAGGGTCGCGCCCGCGTCCACGGCGTCGTCGTGGTCCGCGACGATGCCGACCATCAGCACCTTGTTGGCTCCCTCCCGGGCGAAGACGGCCTCCTTGCCGCGAAAGTCGCCCTTCCCGCGCGAGACCGCCCAGCCCATCGTGACCTCCCAGGGCGAGTTCACCTCGGTCATGTCGTACGGATAGAAGAGCAACCCGGCCTCGATTCGGATCTTGTCGAGGCAGGTGAAGGAACAGGGAAGGATGCCGTGGCCCTTTCCCTGCTTGAGGATCTCTTCCCAGAGCGGCACGATGTGGTGGGCCGTCGCGAAGATCTCGTAGCCCCGCTCGCCGGAATAGCCGGTGCGCGAGAGCAGGACCGGGCGGCCGAAGAGCGTCGTCTGCACGTGGTGGAAATAGGGCAGCGCCGGCAGGTCGACGGGCGTATGCGGCGCGAGAAAATCGACCGCCTTCGGCCCCTGTAGCGAGATGTCGTGGAGGTCGTCGTCGAACTCGACACTGGCGTTCCGGCCCTCGGCGCTTTCTTGCAGGCGCTCGAGGCAGGTGCCGGCGCCGTGAACCACGAGATAATCGTCCGGCGCGATATGGAAGATGATCGCGTCGTCGCAGATGCCGCCGTCGTCGAGCAGGAGCGGGCCGTAGGCCGAACGGCCGATCGGAACCCTGGTCATGTCGCGCGTGATGATGTGGTCGGCGACGGCGAGCGCGTCGGACCCGCGCAAATGCACCTTCTTGAGGCCCGAAACGTCGAACAACCCCGCCGCTTCGCGCACGGCATCGTGCTCGTCGCAAGGGTCGCTGTGATAGGTCCACGGCGCGCCCATGCCGTTCCAGTCTTCCAGATTGGAGCCAAGCGCCCGGTGGTGTGCCGCCAGGGCGGAGACACGTTCGTTCATGGGTTCTCTCCTTCTCTCGCGCGTACGGTATTCGTCAGTTGAATTCCTGCTCCAGAGCGTCGGCGAGGGCGAAGATGTCCACGCACGCGCCGTGATGCGCGACGCCGAAGATCGGCGCCTCCGAATCGGTGTTCACCGCGATGATCGTCTCGATATGCTTCATCCCGGCCAGGTGCTGGACGGCGCCGGAGATGCCGAACGCGAGGTAGAGCTTGCAGTTGGCCGCGATCGTGCCGGACTGGCCCACCTGATGGGCCTTCGGCAGCCAGCCCGAATCCGCCACCGGGCGCGAGCAGCCGAGCGTCGCGCCGAGGCGCTCGGCGAGCGCTGCGAAGCGTGGCAGGTTCTTGTCGTCCTGGACCGCGCGCCCGACCGAGAGAATGAACTCGGCCTTGGCGATATCGACATCGGCGGGCGGTGCCGGCAGATAGTCCACATGCCGGCCGGCGCCCGGCACGGCGCCGAGGTCGATTTCAAACGGTGCGATCCGCGCCGTGCCCGGCCCCTCCGGCGCCTTGAATGTCGCGCCGCGCAGCGTCAGCACGATCACC
The DNA here is from genome assembly GCA_965223775.1 of Gammaproteobacteria bacterium. Lineage (GTDB taxonomy): Bacteria > Pseudomonadota > Gammaproteobacteria > HK1 > HK1 > JAJDXW01. The sequence goes on from OZ245021.1 coordinate 3,986,549, forward strand.
GGCTTTCCGGGAAAGCACAGGTCGAAGTTCACCTTTCCGCCGTAGCCGCTCCGGCTCGCGACGATCTCGTCGTCTTCGAGGGCCAGCCCGAAGACGTCCGACGCGAAGCCGGAGCCGAGGCGGGCGGCGACCGCAGGCCCGTAAGCCATGCCGCTCGCCGTGTGGCCGATCAGCACGAGTCGAGCCTCGCGCGCCCGGGCGAGCGCGCAGACGGCTTCCTCGTAGAGCGCGGGATCGAAATGCGGATCGGGTTGCGCAACCGTTGCGATTTCGTCCACCCCTTCGAGATCGGCGGCCCGGGCGAGAGCATCGGCCGGGCTGCCGATGACGGCAACCGCGAGCGGCCCGCCGAACCCTTCCTTGATCGCCGCGGCGGCGCCGATCATTTCGAGCGTGACATCGCGCAGCGCCCCGTCGAAATGCTCGGCAACGACAAGGATACCGCCCATCAGCCTTCTCCCCGCTTCTCGCGGATGATTCCGGCGACGGCCCTGGCGATTGCGGCCGCATCGCCCTCGATCATCGCCGCGCGCCCGGTCCTTGGCGGCTCGTAGATCCGGCGCACCACCGCGCCCGCCTGATCGAGGCCGACGGCGCTCCCGTCCACGACGGCGATGGTCTTCTTCTTCGCCTGCTTGATCATGCGCATCGTCGCGTAGCGTGGCGTGTTGCCGCCGGTCTGGACCGTCAGGAGCGCCGGCGCGGGCAGCACGATCCGGTGGCGCGTCCCGCCCTCCAGCTCCCGGGTCACGGTCATCGTCTCGCCACCCGTCCACGCGACGCCGAGCACGACGGCCGCGTGCGGGAGGTCGAGAATCCGCGCGAGCGCGGAGCCGGTGGCGCCCTGGGCCAGATCGGCCGATTGCGCGCCCGTCAATACCAGATCCGGCTCTTCCTGCTTGACGACGCCCGCGATCGCGCGCGCGATGGTGACCGGGTCGGCATCGTGCAACGTCTCGTCCCAAACGCGGACCGCACGGGACGCGCCCTTGGCGAGCACACGGCGCAGCGTCTCGTCGGCGTCGGGCGGGCCGATCGTGACCGCCACGACCTCACCCGCGCCGGTCCGCTCGGTGAGGAGCAGCGCCTCCTCGACTGCCGCGTCGTCCCATTCGTTCAAGGCGTACTCGAAATACTCGTCCGCGATGGCGCGCGCACCATCGGCGATGGTGAAATCCGCGCTCAGCTCGCCGACTCGCTTGACGGCTACAAGCACCCGGGGCCCGTCTTTGGGCGGCACCGGGTAGGGCGGCAGGGTCGCGGCGCCGACCGGGGCCGCGCGCCACGAGACATCGGCCGGCGCGGCCACGGCCGGCTCCGCGGCCGGTGCGGGCAGAGCCGCGGGCCGGGCCGGCGAAGCGACCTCGAGTCCCGCCGGGGCGGGGGTCTTGCCGGCGAGCTCGGCCAGCACCCGCTCGGCCACGGCGCCCGCGAGCCGATCCGCCACCGTGTCGGTGATGCGCGCCGCGGCGACCTCGGCGATGCGATCGACGAGCGCGGGAAGCTCCTCGAGGTCGAGGCTCTTCAGATCGATCGCCTCGGCCACGAGCTCCGCAAGATCCCGGACGACGAATTCCTCCTCGTGGCCGCTGGTCTTGCGCGCGTCTTCGAACATGGTCATGTCCTTCGGGCAGCAGACGACGAACGCATCGAAATCACCCAGGGCCGCCGCCTCGTGCATCCGGTTCTCGGACGGCTTCTCCTTGCCGACCGGATCGGCCATCCAGATTCGCCCGCCGCCAGCGCCGCAGCAAAACGAATTGTCGCGGGAGCGCGGCATCTCGACGAGCTCGCAGCCGATCAGCTCGAGCACCCGACGCGGCTCGTCGTAATTGCCGTTGAGCCGCCCGAGATGGCACGGGTCATGGAGCGTGACCCGCTTGCCGAGCGGCTTGACGACCTTGAGACGGCCGCTTTCGAGCAACTCCGCCAGCACGCTCGTATAGTGGCGGATGGGCGCGACCTCGCCGAAGTCGGGGTACTCGTTGCGAATCGTATTGTAGGTGTGCGGATCCGTGGTCACGATGGTGGCGAACTGCCGTGCCGCCGCCATCTGCGCGAGATTGTGCTCGACGAGTGTCTCGAAGAGCCCTTCCTCGCCGACCCGGCGCACGTCGTTGCCCGCCGTCCGCTCACTGTCGTAGAGCAGTCCGTAATCGAGTCCGGCGGCGCGGAAGAGACGTGCCACGGTTCGAGAGACCCCCTGGTTGCGGGGGTCGTAGGAGGCATAATCGCCTACGAACCAGAGATGCTCGGCGGGCTGCGCGCGGATGTCCTTGACGGCGAACTCGAGCTCGTCGGTCCATTTGCCGCGGGCGCGCGAGCTGTCGCCGAAGCTGTTGCCGCGGTTCGCGATGGCATCCAGGGTGTCGCGCAACTGCTGTTCCATCGTGCCTTCTTCGACCAGATGGCGACGCATCTGCACGATCATCGTCGGGTGCTCGATGCCGACCGGGCAGATCTCCATGCATGCGCCGCAGGTGCGGCACGACCAGAGCGTCTCCGGCTCGATTACCTCGCCGATGAGAGCCGGAGCCGCCGCGCGCGGGCGCATTGCGGCGCGCGCCGCATGCGTGCGCAGATCGAGGATCAGGTCGCGCGGGCTGAGCGGCGCACCGGTGTTCGTGGCCGGGCAGGCTTCGTGGCAACGACCGCACTTGGTGCACGCATCGAAATTGAGGAGATCCTTCCAGGAGAACTGGTCGAGAGCCCCGACCCCGACCGCGGGCTCGGTCTCGGCCTCCTCGCCGGGACTCTCAAGCGGCTTTGGAAGGCGGCTGAGGGCCTGCCGGTCGCGGCTGGAGAGCGAACCGAGGACCGCAATCAGATGCTTGGCCTTGGTCCATGGGATCGCGGCGATGAAGGCGAGCGAGGCGATCCCGTGAATCCACCAGTTGGCTCTCCGGATCGCGGCCGCCGCCGCATCGTCCATTCCGAGGCCGAGCATGGCCTGGGCGAGTGCCCAGCCGACCGGAGACCACGGCCCCCACGGCGGCTGATCCTGCGCGAGGCGTACGCCTTCCTGCAGGAAGCCGGTCAGCCCGACCAGGAGCAGGGCCCAGAGGAACAGGGCATCCTCGAACCGCCAGGCGCGCGCGCTCGGTCTCATGGCGGCCTCGCCGCGATAGTCCCGCCGATAGGCGAGCTTCGCGGGCCTCGTATGCCAGCGGCGCCACATCATGTAGGCGATCCCGGCGATGAGCCCGAGGCCGGCGAGATCGGCGACGAGGCTGAAGACGAGATAGAACGTGCCGTGCCAGAACGTGAAGCCGAATAACGGCTTGGTAATGTCGTACTCGATCGTGATGATGCTTGTCGCCGCGAACAGCAGGAGAAAGCCGTAGAAGATCAGCGTATGGGCGTGGCCCGCGGTCCGGTCGCGCCGGCGGACGGTTCGGTGGGAAAAGATGTCGGCCAGCATGCGCCGGAAGCCCCGCCAGGGATGAACCGGCACCGGGGTCTTCCGGCCGCGCGTGTATCTGAAGACGTGCCACCCGATGCCCGCTACGCAGACCGCCATCGCGCTGAACGCGATGGCGAAGAAGAGCGCATAGGCAAAGGGCGCGATTCCCCAGAATAGCTCGCGGGTCTCCACGCGATCACTCGCCGCCGACGCTTACCATAGCGCGGCCGTGGCGAATGAGGGCGGCGCCATGGCCCGAATCGCTCGGAATGCGCCGCCTGCCGCCTTCCCCCTGGTCCTTGAAGCTTTGTCAGGCGGCGCCACGCCTCAGACGGCCCCGCCGTTCCCCGGGAGCTCGGGATAGGTCCTGGCGCCCCAGATTTGCCGCTCGCGGATCCAGGGCAGCGGGTACTGCGGGTTGTCCGATTCGAATTCGCGCGCGAGCCGATGCCCGTCGAAGATCGCATCGGCGATCATCCGGGGCGCGTAGCAATCGCCGATGTGGAAGATGTTGTCGATCTCCTCGTCCGCCCATGCGGCCTTGCGGGCCTTGAGTTCCGTGAACAGCGCGGCGTTGGAGATCCGGCCGGTGGCGAGCACCAGCGTGTCGCAGGTCAATTCGTCGATGTGGGTATTGGCTACGCGCGGCAGTTCACCCGTTCGCGGGTCGGTCGTCCGGCGATAGCCGTCGCCGGACATCGGGTAGGTCCGGACCGTGAGCTCGTTGCCGACTTCGACGGAGTCGACCCAGCAGCCGTTCATCTCGCGAATGCCCTTTTCGTGCATCATCCGGTGCAGGTTCGGCGCCTCGAGGGTGTAGTGCGTGTAGTCCGCCGCCGAGCCGAGCTGCGTGACCACCGTGACCTGCTTGCCCTGGTCGATGAGATATTCGGCAACGCTCACCCCGGTGTAGTAGCCCTCGCCTTCGAGCACTACGACGCGGTCGCCGACGGCCTTGCCCGCCATGATCTGCTCGGGCGTGCACACCTGGGCACACGTGGCGTCCGCCCCCGGAATCGGCGCATGGGTGACGCTGCTCAAACCATTGATAGCCCAATGCGACCCGACCGCGATGATCACGCGGTCCGCACCGTAGGCCAGTACGTCATCCGCGCTCATTTCGCCGACGCCCGTGTGCACCTCGACCGATTTGAGCTTGTCCAACTGGATCTGGCGATAGCTGGTCACACGACCCCACTCGGCGAGACCCGGGAATCGCTGGATATATCGAATGCAGCCGCCGATCTCGTCGTCGGCCTCGCGCAGATGGACGTCGTAGCCACGCTCCCCGAGAACGCGTGCGCACTCCATGCCCGCGGGCCCGGCTCCAACGACGAGGACCGAGCAGGGATCGGCCGCCTTCTCGAAATTTTCCGGATGCCAGCCGCGCCGGTATTCCTCCATCGAGGTCGCGTTCTGGGTGCAGATGAGCGGCGGCCCGCCGATCTCCCAGCGCGAAATGCACATGTTGCAGCCGATGCACTCGCGGATGTCATCGAGCCGCCCTTCCTCGATTTTCTTCGGTAGAAAGGGATCGGAGATCGACGGACGCGCGGCGCCGATGATGTCGGCTTGGCCCGAGGTGATGATCTGGACCATGTCGTCCGGGCTCGTGACCCGCCCGACACCGAGCACCGGCGTCTTCGCAATGCTCTTGACGTCCTTGACCCAGGGCTTCTGGTGGTTCGCCTTGTAGAAGCGCGAAGGGCCGGCATCCTCACCCCATTCCGCGATGTCGCCGATATTGACGTCCCAGAGGTCCACGACACCCTCCCGGGTTGCGAGCTCCACGAACTTGAGCCCGTCGTCGCCGACCTCGACGCCGTCGGCGCCGTAGAGCGTGTCGATCGCGAAGCGCGTGGCCACCGCGCAGTTGTCGCCGACTGCTTCCTTCACCGCCGCGAGCGATTCGATCCAGAACCGCGCGCGATTCTCCAAGCTGCCGCCGTATCCGTCGGTGCGCTTGTTGTAGAACTTCGAGAGGAACTGGAGCGGCAGATAGCTGTGCGCCCCGTAGACATAGATGATGTCGAAGCCGGCCCGCTCGGCGCGCTTCGCGGCTTCGACGTACATCCGGATCAGGTCCTTGATGTCGTCCTCGTCCGCCTCGCGCGGATAGGTCCGCGTTTCGAACTCCGAGGCGATCTGCGACGGGCCGCGCGGCACCGCACGGCTTTCCATGCACGGCGCATGCGCGCCGCCGTACCACATCTCGATGCCCGCGAGGGAGCCCCATTTGTGGATCTCGTCGCACATGTAGCCGAGATTGAGGACGTCGCCTTCGTCCCAGATGCGCGCGGACACGCGGTGCATGTCGTCGGATTCCGGATGGATGGAGCAGTACTCCGTGCAGATGCCGCCCCATCCGCCCTCGGCCTTCACGCCGCGGAAGGCGGCCTGCGCACCCGGCCGCTCCGAGCCCGCGCCGTTGCAGTGGGGGACCTGATAGAAGCGGTTCTTCATGGTCTTCGGACCGATCCGGATCGGCTCGAACAGACAATCGTACTTGGGATCACGTGCCATCGGGTATCACCTCCCGTCCGTTCCACCGGCGTCTGTCTTCCGCGAAGTGCCGACGCTCCGTGCAGTGGTGGCCTCTACACGGCGTATCGGTCGCAACTTCGCCAAGGTTGAGATTCGATCATACTCAGAACGTGGCGATGGTGACAAGAACAAATTTCTTCGATCCGTGTGCGCTGTCGGCAGGTAATTGATTCCGGTTGGGCATACCGTGCGAGCCAACGTCCCTGCGCCGGGATAAATCGACTTGAGTATTTGTTATTTCTTGTATTATCGGCCATGATGAGCTGTGGGACAGAATTTCCTGATCAGGGGGAAACGCTGGACGCAAGTCATTGAACAACAGTCAATTCGGAGGATATCGGCAGCGGATGGGCTTGCCGGTGCCTCATGGTCACGCGTGGCAAGGCCGAACCTTCATCGAGCGCGTTTCGACCCCCGGTCCGAGTTGATGAGGAGCACCGCTCCGAGCAGCCGCCGCCAGTCGTTGAAGGCTCGAGGGCATTCGCGCCGCCACCGTTCGAGCCGGTCGGACTCGTCGGGCCGGCCGTCGCGCCTCGCCACCAGGACGGCCCTGCCCTCCCGCGCGAGAACCCGGTAGCGTTCGCGCGGGAACCGGTCGTAGGCGCCCCGGTGCTTGGACTCGAGGCGCAGGTGGAACGTGGAGCTTCGCGCCCGGGCGACGGGTTCGAGCGACGCGACCCATCCCTCTCCCGCATCCCAGAGCGCGAGTGCCTCGTCGAGCAGCCGCTTTGCGCTGGCCGTATCTCCCCCCCGGCGTTCGGCGACCCCGAGGTTCGCCACGCTCGTCGCCACCCGCAGATCGCCCGGCGGCAGATGCTCCCGGGCGAGATCGAGGGCGCCGCGCCAGAGCTCCCCGGCTTCCGCCGGGTCGCCCTCCCGCTCGCACTCGGCGCCCGCCTCCTGAATCTGCTCCCAGATGACCTCCGCGTTCGTCCAGCCGGCCCGTTCCAGTGCGGACGGGTCCGGAATCGGAGTCGCAATCGTGTCGGGGCCCTTGTTGAAATCGCCGGCCATCGAATCGGTTCCGGAAGCGAAGATCAGAACGAGAGTCAAAACCCTGCGGGCGGGTTCGTCAATCCCGGCTCGACTCCGGCCCCGCCCGGAACGTCTCGCGACCCCGCCCGCGCCCCGCCCGCGCCGGGAAGGAAGGTACGCTCGTTGCGCCGCGCCGCGAAATGTGCGATGGATTGACCGGGACCGGAGGATCGCCGAGGCGATGGGCGGAGCTGTGACACGAGGGGGCGAAAGCCGATCCGGAAGCCGGTGCGCAAGCCGGCCCGAAGGCCGGGCCGGAAGCCGACCCGAAGGCCGGACCGCCGGACCCTCCCGATCCGGGACAAGCCGGGGGCGGCGCCCGCGATCGTGAGCGAGTTCCCCATTTTTCCCCTCGGCACGGTCCTCTTTCCCGGCGGGCCGCTCCCGCTGCGGATATTCGAGCCGCGCTACCTCGACATGGTGAGCGACTGCCTCCGCAACGAACGCCCGTTCGGAGTGTGTCTCATCCGCTCGGGATCGGAGGTCGGCGAGCCGGCCGAGCCGCACCGCACCGGCACCGTCGCGCGCATCGTCGACTGGGGCCGGGACGATCGCGGCGTCCTCACCGTCGAGGCAGTGGGTGAGACGCGGTTCCGAATCATCGGAACGCGGACCGCGCCGGATCGCCTGCTCGTCGGGGAGTGCGAGGCCGTCGAAGAGACGCGGGGCGAGATCCCCACCGCATATCGGCCGCTCGCACGCCTCGCCCGCACCCTCACCGAGCGCTTCGCCCCGCAGTACCGACACACCCCACCACCGCCGAACGAGGACTCGGCAGACGCCGCGCCGTGGACCGGGTACCGGCTGGCGGAGCTGCTGCCGATCCCCATGCCGAACCGGCAGCATCTTCTCGAGATGGACGATCCGGTGGCGCGGCTGCACCGGATCGACCAGGTCGTCGCCCTGATGGCGGAGGCGGCGCGAAGCGGCGACGCGGAGAGCGACGACTCCGACTGAGAGGCCGGATCGAACCGCCGCGCCGCCGCCGCGCTCCGCCGCGAACGGGAGAGCGCCGCCGATCGTGTGGAACCGGTAGAGGCCGTTCTCCACGCCCCGCCGCGAACGGGCAGGCGCGGGGAGCGCGGCCTCCCGTCCTGCCTCGCCCGGTCAGGGGTTCAGCAGGAACTGGCGCCAGGCGCCGCTCTCGGTACGCTCGTAGCACTCCCGCTCGTTCAGGCGGTGGTCGCCGGGCCGCCAGAACTCGATGCGTTCCGGCACCACCCGGTAGCCCCGCCAGTGCGGGGGACGGGGAACGCCGCCGCCCGCGAAGCGCCGTTCGTGCTCCGCGTATCGCGCGTCGAGCTCGCCCCGCGAGGCGAGCGGCGCGGACTGGTCGGACGCCCACGCCCCGATGCAGCTCTCGCGCCTGCGGGTTGCCCAGTACGCATCCGACTCCTCGTCCGATACCGGCTCGACCGGGCCTTCGACCTGCACCTGCTCGAACACCATCTGCCAGAAGAACACGAGCGCGCCCCGGGGATTCTCGCCGAGGTCCCGTCCCTTGCGGCTGTCGGCGTTGGTGTAGAACACGAACCCGCGCTCGTCCACGCCCTTGAGAAGCACGGTGCGGGCGGAAGGCCGCCCTTGCGCATTCGCGGTGGCAAGGACCACCGCGGCCGGCTCGCGAAGACGCGTCTGCGCCGCGCGGGCGAAGACCTCCTCGAACCGCGCGAGCGCCTCCCGGTAGAGTGCCGTCATGTTCCGTCGATTTCCCGATCGTCCAGGCCAAGGAGGTACAGGATACCGTCAAGCCCGAAGTGCTCGATGACGTGCTCGGCCCGCGCCCGAAGGATCGGACGGGGCCGGAACGCGACCCCGAGCCCCGCGGCGCGCAGCATCTCGACGTCGTTCGCCCCGTCTCCGGCCGCCACCACCTGCTCTGCGACGAGCCCTTCTCGCGCTGCCGTCTCGCGGACAAAGGCCGCCTTGGCCGCCCCGTCGACGACCTCGCCCTCGATCTCGCCGGTCAGCCGCCCGTTGCGAACGACGAGCTCGTGGGCATGGACGTGGTCGAAACGAAAATCGAAGCGCGCCGCGACGCGCCGGGCGAACCACGCGAAGCCGCCCGAGACCACCGCGATGCGGTAGCCGTGCCGATCCAGCGCGGCGAGCAGCCGCCCCGCCCCCGGCGCGAGGGGCAGGCGGGAGGCGATCTCGTCGAGCGCCTCGACCGGGAGCCCCGCGATCCGTTCGAGGCGCGCGCGAAACGCGCCGCGGAACTCGATCTCTCCCCGCATCGCGGCATCGGTGACCGCGGCCACTTCCCGTTCGGCGCCCGCCGCCCGGGCGAGCTCGTCGATGACCTCGGCGTCGACCAGGGTCGAATCCATGTCGAGGCACACGAGCCGCCGCCGGCGCCGCCAGCGGTCGTCCCGCTGCACGACGGCGTCGACAGCCACCCCTTCGAAGGCCGACCGGACCGCGCCCCGGAGCCGGGCGATGTCCGGCGTCGGACCGCTTGCAACGAGCTCCAGAGACTTGCACCGCTCGTCTTGCGGCCGGGGGTCCGGCGCCGGCGGATCTCCGGGAAGCGGGCCGGACAGGGAGGCGATCCGCTCCACCCCGAGTCCGAAACCGGAGAGAACGTCCCGGACGCGCTCGACGTGACGGCCTTCGACACCCGACCCGAGCAGGGTGAGGACATGGCGGGAGGTCTCCACGTCAACCCCGTTCGGCCGGATGCAAGGGCCGGCCGGCACCGGCCGTCGTCCGGGGAGAGCCGGCAAGGCATTTCGTCGATGCCATCAGGTACGCGAGCGGGCCGGAACCGGCCGCTTCGAAGGAGCCGTCACCGGCCGTTCCGCCGGACCCGCCGTCCGGCCCCGGCTCCGGCTCCGGCTCCGGCCGTACGGTCATTCCGGCGCAGCGTGCCGCTCATGCCCCGGAGGGCGCACGGGAGGCGTGCGGCAGGCCGAAGAAGGCGCACGCCGTCGCGGTCGTGCGCGCCGCGAGCGCTTCCACCGTCTCGCCGGTGGCGGCCGCCACCGCCCGCGCGATGTGGGCGAGCCGGGCGGGCTCGTTCCGGCGGGTCCGGGGACGGGGACGGAGATCGCGGGGAAGGAGGTAGGGAGAGTCGGTCTCCAGCATCAGCCGGTCGGCGGGGATGCAGCCGGCGAGCTCGCGCAGGTGCAGGCCGCGGCGCTCGTCGCAGATCCAGCCCGTGAACCCCACGTGGAGATCGAGATCGAGATAGGCATGGAGCGCTTCGCGGTCCCCGGTGAAGCAGTGGATCACGGCCGGCCCCAGCCGGTCGCGGAACGGCCTCAGGATATCGACGAAACGGCGGTGGGCGCCGCGCTCGTGCATGAAGACGGGAAGCCCGAGGCGGGCCGCGATCTCCAGGTGCGCCTCGAAGGCGCGCTCCTGGTCCGGGCGGGGGGAGAAGTCCCGGTAGAAGTCGAGGCCCGTCTCGCCGACCGCGGCCACCTCGCCGCGCCCCGCGAGCGCTTCGATCGCGGCCGCCACCGCCCCGTCGAAGGTCGCCGCCTCGTGCGGATGGACGCCCGCGGTGGCCCGGAGCCGGCAGGGATGACGGCGGGCGAGGTCCACGGCCGCCTCGCTGTCGGACCGGCTCGTGCCGGTCACGATAATGCGGTCCACCCCGGCGTGGGCCGCCCGTTCGAGGACTTCGTCGAGATCGGCCGCGAAGGACTCGTGACAGAGATTCGCGCCGATGTCGATGAGCTCCATGGGCGGACAAGGATATCATTGCGCCGGTGTCGGCCCTCCCTGCGGCTCGCGCCGCCCGGTAGCCGCCCGGTGGCCGCTCGTGGACCGCGTTTCCGGGCCGGACGGCCGGCCGCGGCGCCGGGCGCGGGGCAGCGTCCGGGCGGCACGGCACGAATACCCGGCAGCCGAGAAACGCCCGATGTCCGAGCCCGCTCCTCGCCATCCGCCGACCCTTCGCGAACGGGTCCTCGAGCTCGGCGCGCTCCGGGTCGCCCTCCTCGCGGCGGTCGCGGTGCTCGTCGCGAGCGCCCTCTTCGCCTCGCCCTACCCGTTCGGCGGCGGTGACATCGATACGGCCGTGGCGATGGTCTCCGCGAACACCCCCTCGGCCTCGACCGGGATCGGCTATTCGATCGGTCTCCTCTGGCCGACTCTCATCGCCCCTCCGCTCGCCGTGATGATGGTCTTCGTGGTGCCGCTCGACATGCTGATGAGCCGGATCTACATGACCGACAAGCACGGAGCGGAGCGCGCGCGCTATCGCCGCATCCTCGCGGCCGAGGCCGTGGCCCTCGCTCTCCTGGTCGCGGCCTGGACCCCCTTCTTCGTGGCCCTTCTCTCGCTCTGACCGCCGGACGCGCTCTTGCGGCCCGCTACCATCGAATCTTGGGGCGGCCACGCACCCTCGCGACGAAAGTTGGTGAAATATTGCGGCTTGCGCGCAGCTTCAGTACTGCCCGGCCTTGCCCCGTCCCAGCACCTTGACCCGTTTGTTCTTGGTGTATGGCTCCGGGTCGACGACCTTGATGACCACCTGATTGACTTTCAGCTTGCTGGTCTTCGTGAGATTGGTATGCAGGCTCTCCGCGATCTGCGTCGCGACCGCCTTGACGTCCTTGCTGCGGTTCTTCTCGTTCAGGACGACCAGCACGTAGGGGCCGCGGTTGTCGAAGGTCTCGATCCTGAACACGTCGATCAGCTTGTTCCGCACCAATTGCTTCATGTGTCTGTTGATGGCGGGTTCGAGAATTTTGACATCCGTAAGGTAGGAAAACACGAACGCCTTTCCGACGACCTTGTTGACCTTGGCGAGATCGATCTCGGAGATGTGCAGGTCAAAGCCGGACCACAATCGGCCACTCACCAAGATGTCGGCGCGGGTCCGCTTCTTCGACTTCGAAAAACCGGTATCCGCCGTGTACTCAGATCGGAAGAAGGCGCTGTAGGGCATGACCAGACTGCCCACCGCGACGCCCTCGATCTCCTGTTCCGCGAGCAGCACCCGGATCTCGGACTTGAGGGACTGATACGTCCAGATGTAGGAGACGAGGCAAAACAGGACGATCGCGTACACCACGCGCTTGAGCGTGAACAGGCCCAGGAAAGCTTCGCGCGGACGATGCCGCATGTGCACGATGTTGCCCGCGGTGGCATGGACCTGCAGGAACTGCGCGCGGCGGTCGGGCGCGGTCAAGAGGAGAACGATCAGGACGACCAGGACGAAGACGACGAGGGGAACGAAGGGTTCCAGCGCGGCCATCGTCAATCCAGTCCCAGCAACTGCCTGCGTTCACGAGCCCAGCGGGTGACCAGGTGGTCCACCGCGAGGGCCATGAAGGAGACGCACAGACCCAGCACCACACCCTTGCCGATGTTGGTTTCGGAAAGGGCCTTGAAGATCTGCTGGCCGAGGTCGATGGTGCCGACGAAGGCCGCGATGATGACCATCGAGAATGCAAACATGATGGTCTGGTTGACCCCGAGCATGATGTGGGGGATGGCGACCGGAAGCTGCAGATGCACGAGTCGTTGCCGGGTGTTGCACCCGGCCATGGTCGCCGCCTCCTCCAGCTCCGGCGCGATGGATCGGATGCCCTCCACGGTGTAGCGAACCGCGGGGATGATTGCGTAGACGATGACCGCCATGATGGCGGACAGGTCGTTCACCTGGAACAGCATGATGACCGGCAGAATGTAGATGAACGACGGAAACGTCTGGAAGGTGTCGCACCAGAACAGCGCCGTCCTCGCCCGCTTCTCGTTGAGCGCGCTCCAGATGCCGACGGGAATTCCGATCACGATGCAGATGAAGGTTGCGAACACCACCATGTAGGCGGTGATCATGGCGCGGTCCCACCATCCGGCGAGGCCGATGAAGACCAGAAAGGCGAGGGTCAGCAGCGCTGAGTAGTACCCCCCGAGGATCAGTCCCAAGCCGGCGACGAGGAGCAGCACCGAGGGGTAGGGCATGTACAGCAGGGAGTCCCGGAGCGGCGCGAGCACGTTGACGATCAGGAAATAGCGGAAGTTGGTGAGGCCGTCCGACCAGTTGAGAACGAGCCAGTCGACCAGGCCGTCCCAGGTCTTGGCGTAGGTGACGGTGAGGTCGCGCGGCACCTTGTCGAGAATCGGAAAGTACTGCGCCAGCAGGTAGGCGGCGGCCACCAGGACCACCACGAGAATCGGATACCGGAAGCGTTTGTGGAAAGGCAGGTTGGCGGCGTAGTCGCGCTTCTTTTCCGCCCAGGCCCGTGACAGGCCGTCGAGCACCACCGCGAGGAGCACGATCGCCACCCCTATCTCCAGCGACTGACCGAGCTTGAGGGATTGCAGCTTGTGAAGCAGCCGGTAGCCCAGGCCCGACGCACCGATGAACGCCGCGATGACCACCATCGCGAGACACTGCATGATGACCTGGTTGACGCCCAGCAGCAGCTCGTTTCGCGCGCTCGGGAGCTGCACCCGGAAGAGGAGCTGGAGGCTGGTGCAGCCACTCATCTTTCCCGCTTCGACGATCTCCGGCGAGACTCTCTGAAGTCCGAGCAGGGTCAGGCGCACCATCGGCGGCACCGCAAAGATGATGGTGGCAATGACCCCGGTCTGGTGGCCGATTCCGAAGAACACGACCACCGGGATCAGATAGGCGAAGTGCGGCAGGGTCTGGGCCACGCTCAATATCGGCAGCAACGCGAGTTCGAGCCACTTCTTCCTGTAGGCGAAAATACCGACGACCAGACCGATGACGATGGAAATGGGCACCGCCGCCGCCAGCAGGGCGAGGGTTTCCATGGCGTACTTCCACAATCCGAAAATGGCGAAATACATGACGGTTCCGCCCGAAAGAATCGCCAGCTTCCAGCCCCTGAGCGAATATCCGAGTATGACCGCGATCACCATCAGCGCGGTCCAGGGCGGCGCGCCGAGGCCCAAACCCTTGCTCCCGCCGCGCAGGATGTTGTCGAAGATGTTGATGAGCTCCTTGAGACGCTTGGAGATGAACCGGGTGACCACCGAGAAGCCGAGCTCGTCGCGCATGAACTCGAACGTGTGATCCAGCATGAGGTCGAACGGCGCCAGCTCCGTGTACGCCTCCTTGCCGGCATCGCCCAGCGTGTCGATGCTGCTTTTCTCGAGATGCAGCGGGAGCTCGTCGAGGAATCCCGGCAACACCCCCGCCGACTTGACCAGGAGCAGCGCGAGCACGATCGCTCCCAGCCACACATACCCCCGCAACCGGCGCTCCGGGGGCAGACCGTGGAGAAGAGCTTGCTTCATGGCTCGAATTGGGGCCGGAAATGGCGGTCTCAGGTGTGCTCGGCCCGGGAGGGGAACAGGACCCTCAGAACACGCGCCTGGTGCATGACGCCGACCACCGTGTCCCCGGCGTCGACCACCGGCACCGGCAGCCGCTGGCCAAGCACGTACTCGACCACGTTCTCGATGCGGTCGGTCACGTTGACCGCCCGGTCGGCCACCTCCTCGTCGCCACCCGGCGGATCCATGACCGAGCCGACCCGCAGCACTTTCTCGCGCGGGACATCGCCGGTGAACCTGGACACGTAGTCCGTTGCGGGATTGAGCACGATGTCCTCGGGCCTGCCGACTTGCTCGATGCGGCCGTTGAACATGATGGCGATACGATCCGCGAGCTTGAGCGCCTCGTCGAAATCGTGGGTGATGAAGACGATGGTCTTGTTGAGCAGGGACTGAAGGCGCAGGAACTCGTCCTGCATCTCCTTGCGGATGAGCGGGTCGAGCGCGGAGAACGGCTCGTCGAGAAACCAGATATCGGGTTCGACGGCCAGGGACCGCGCGATTCCGACCCGTTGCTGCTGGCCGCCGGACAGCTCCCGCGGGAAGTTGTTTTCCCGGCCCTCGAGACCGACGAGGCCGATCATCCTGCGCGCCCGGTCCACGTAGTCGCGCCGCTTCATGCCCCGCATCTGCAGCGGGAAGGCGATGTTCTCGAGTGCGGTGCGGTGGGGCAGAAGGGCGAAGTTCTGAAACACCATGCCCATCTTGCTGCGTCGCAGCTCGATGAGCTCCTTTTCGCTCATCGTGAGAAGGTCCATGCCCTCGATCTCCACCGAGCCCGACGTGGGCTCGATGAGCCGCGAGAGACAGCGTACGAGAGTCGACTTGCCCGACCCGGACAAGCCCATCACGATCAGGAGCTCGCCGGGGCTTACGTCAAGGGTGACGTTGTCGACCGCGACAACCGTGCCCTCGCGCTCGAGGATGGAGGGCTCCACCACGCCCTCGCTGTCGGTACGCAGATCCGCCGGGTTGAGGCCGAAGATCTTGTAAAGGGACCGGCAGCGGATGACGGGCTCGGACATGGCTGTTCTTCGATGCACCTGGCCGGCTGCCAGCGATGATACAAGAGTCGCGAGGAACCACCGTGAGAGTCGGGCCTGACGGTGGTTCCCCGCAACATCGCACGGCCAGCGCTTACTGCGATGCGTACAGCCAGGCGCTCCAGACCTCCTCGTTGTCCTCGATCCATCGCGTCGCCGCCTCGTCGTGCTCCATCTCCTCGACATCGACGAACATGGCCATGGTACCCACGTGGTTGGTGGTGAAGTTGATGCGGGTCAGGGCCTTGTAGGCGGCCGGCCACTTGGTCGGCATCCCGTGCCACGCCGCCTTCTTCAGATAGCCACCGGCGGGGCTGCCGCAATCGTTGGTGGCATCGGGATTGATGCCCCAGCTTGCTTCGGTCTTGCACTTCTCGTCGAACGCCGGAAACTCGATGAACGAGCCACCGTACAGCGCGTCGGTGAAGTTGGGCGACCAGTTGAACATGACGATCGGCTTGTTCTGCTTCGCTGCCGCCTCGAGCTCGGCCCACAGCGCCGCGGCGCCGCCGACATTGATCTGAATGAAGCTCATGCCGAGCGCATCGATTCGCGCCGGGTCATGCAACCACTCGACGGGACCGTCGACGTAGACGCCCTTACCCCCGGAATCGGGGCGTGCGAACATCTCCGCGCAACCGGCCAGGGCTTCCCAGTCCGGGAGTCCCGGGCAGAGCTCCTCGACAAAGGTCGGATACCACCACTCTTCCCGGGTCACCGCGTCGTGGGTGCCGGCATCGAGGATGCCGCCCTTGTCCAGGGCCGCGTTGAAGGACGTCGCGAAGGAGCCCTCCCAGACTTCGAGCTCGATGGTGGCGTCGCCGATGCGGACCGCCTCGTACACTGCCTGGCTGTCGGTCGATGTGTACTCGACGCTGCAGCCGATCTTCTCGAACAACTGACCGACCACGTGGGACATCACGATCTGGCTTGACCAGTTGTGGGTCGGGACCACGATCGGATCCGACGAGCCACAATCGGCGTTTGCGGTGCCGGAAATTCCCAGCCCGAGGAACACGGCGGTAGCCACCGCTCGTTTTGACAACAGTTTCATTGCACCTTCTCCTCAACTTGCGGGTACGTGTTGGAACCGGTTCTGCGTGACGCGCCGGTTTGCGCCGCGTGTCAGACTACGAGTTGTTTGTGAACGGTGGTCAAACCGCCGGTGAAGCAATTGTGGTCAATTGTTATAATTTGTGAAAAAACATTGCGTTGATGTGAAAAACATCGCAACTGAAATATGCTACAAACCTTGCACGTGGGCGATCAGGGCATTCGGAAATTGGCGGGCGACTCGACCCATGTGCTGATTGTCGAGGACGACGAAGTTGCCCGGACGAAGCTCGTGGGCTATCTGGAAACGGCCGGCCACAGGGTAAGCGAGGCAATCGATGGCCGGGGGCTGCGCCAGGTCATGCTCAGCGATCCGGTGGACCTCGTGCTCCTCGACATCAATCTGCCGGGTGAGGACGGTCTGGACCTTACCCGGTTCATTCGTGCGCAATCCGATGTGGGCATCATCCTCGTGACCGGACGTACCGACGATGTCGACCGTATCGTGGGGCTCGAGATCGGGGCGGACGACTACATCACCAAGCCGTTCAATCCGCGCGAGCTCCTGGCCCGGGTCAAGACACTGCTGCGCCGTACGACGGCCCGCGCCCCCGCGGCGTCCGAGTCGAAGACGTTTGCAGGTTGGCGCTTCGACCCCCGTTCGCGCCGGCTGGTGTCCTCCAAGGGCGACAAGGTTGCACTCACCCGGGCGGAGTTCGAGCTCCTGAATGCGTTGATCGCACACCCGGGAACCGTCTTGACCCGGGAGCGGCTACTGGGATGCATCACCCACCGATCCTGGGATCCGGGTGACCGCACGGTGGACGTGCTCGTTCGAAGACTGCGCCAGAAGCTGGAGGTCGACCCGCAATCACCGGAGCTCATCATCACCGTGCACGGTGAAGGTTACATGTTCGCCGCCGAGGTCTCCGTGCGCTGAATCCGTTGCGGTCCGTCGAGCTTCGTCCAATAGGCACGCAATGCCGCCATGGAGCTCTCGAACAACGCGACAAACGTGTCCAGATCCCGCGCGATCTCGGAGCCGGCCTCCTTCTTGGCGCAGCTCTCGAGCCGGTGGGCACGGTTCTCGAGGGCGCTCAGTCCGAGACTGGCCGCGCTGCCCTTCAGGTTGTGGGCGATATAGGCGACCGCGGACCAATCCTCGTCCACCACCGCATGGGTGAGCTGCTCGACCTTGCGGGTGGCGCTGTCGAAGAACACGTCCACCATGCGGCCGGTCTTGTCCGGACCGAGAATCATGTAGTCGTCATCGAGAACCCCGGGGTTGAGCACGACGTGGCGGCCATCTTCCAGCGCATGCTCCACCGGCACGACCACCCCGCGTCTGCGGCGCAGCACGACTTGCGCGAGCGCCTCGGCCAGACGTTCCGGGGACACCGGCTTGCCGACGAAGGCGTCCATCCCGGCATCGAGGACGTGGGCGATCTCGTTCTGGAACACATGAGCCGACATGGCGATGATCGGCAGCTCGCCGTGGGCGGACCCATCGAGATTGCGAATGCGCCTGGTTGCTTCCACCCCGTCGATGCCCGGCAGGGAAATGTCCATGAGCACGACATCGACCGGCTGTTTCCGGATCGTCTCGACCGCCGCTTCGCCGGTGGTGACGACGTTCACCTCGTGGCCCATGTGATCGAGGAACCCTTCCACCACGATCGCGTTGATCTCGTTGTCCTCGACGACCAGCACGGACAGAACGCCCAGTTCGGGATGACTGAACGGGAGCTCGAACCGGGCGGTGGCGATGGCGCCCCCGTCTCCTTCGTCCATCCTTGCGTCGAAGAAGAACCGGCTGCCCCGACCGGGCTCGCTCGAGACCGAAAGGGCGCCGCCCAGCGCCCCGACCAGCCGGCGCGAGATCGCGAGCCCGAGGCCGGTACCGCCGTGTCGGCGGGAACTGCGCGGATCGACCTGATAGAAGGGCTCGAACAGGCGTTGCTGCTCCGCGCGGGGAATCCCGGGGCCGGTGTCCTCGATCTCGAAGAGCAGCGTCACCTCGCCATCGGAGATCTCGCCCGCCTTCTCGATCGTCAGCGCAACCCGCCCCTGCTCGGTGAACTTGAGCCCGTTGCCGATCAGATTGAGCAGTATCTGGCTGAGCTTTCCGGCATCGCCCCTGACGAACTCGGGCACGTCGCCGGCAATCCGGGTCTCGAGCCTGAGCCCCTTCTCGGTCGCGCGGAACCGCATCAGCGCCTGGATGTCCTCGACGAGCTGCCGCAGATCGAAATCCCGTGGCTCCAGGAGGATCTCCCCCGTCTCGATCTTCGAATAGTCCAGGATGTCGTTGAGGATGCCGAGCAGCGTCTGGCTCGATGACTGGATGACCGCGAGTCGTGCCCGCTGGTCGTCCGACAAGGCGCTGTCGCCGACGATGCGCAGCATGCCGAGGATGCCGTTCATGGGGGTGCGTATCTCGTGGCTCATGGCCGCGAGGAACTCGCTCTTCGCCTGATTGGCCTTCTCGGCCCGCTCTCTCGCCCTGTCGTGGTTGTCCACCTCGACTTGCAACCGGGCATTGGCATCGGACAACTGCGTCGTGCGTTCCGCTACCAGCACCTCGAGCTCGCTCTTGTGCCGCCGGAGCTCCGCTTCCGTTCGTTCGCGCTCCCTTTCGAGCTCGCGCTTGACGACCCCCTGCTCCCGGAACACCTTCACCGTGTCCGCCATCTCGGACAGCTCGTCGTTGCCGCTGGTCCGCACCTCCACGTCGAGGTCGCCCCGTGCGAGCTTCTGCATGACGAGCGCCAGGGCCTCGAGCCGTGCGATGACGTTGCGCTGCACGTACAACCAGAGAATCAGCCCCGCCACCGCGAGCACCACCACGGTCTGCAGGAGCAGGGTGACGAGCCCTGCGTTCACCGCCTCGGCCGCTCCCGCCGCGGCGTTCTCGGCGAGCAGCTGCGACTCCTCGACCAGCTCCACGATGAAGTCGCCGAGCGATTCGGAGAGCGCGCGGTTCGCGCCGGTGAGAGTCTCGATTCCGGTATCGAGCTCCAGCACCTGCCGCCGCAGGCCGAACACGTTGTCCGGGCCGGCGGCGTTGGTGCGCAGCAATGTCAGCAGCAGCTCCCGAGCCTGCCGCAGGCGAACCGGATCGGAAATGCCGCGCACCCTTCGGGCGAGTATTCGAAGGTTCCGGCCGAGCGCGCCTTCGATCCACGCAACCTCGTCACCGGTTCCGGCCCGCGAGAGCTGATTGAGCAGCAGACCGACCTGAGACGCGCGCAGGCGCAGCTCGAACATGCGTTCCATCAGGAACACGTCCTCTTCGTACAATCGGTCGAGCGCTTCCAGGCTTTCCTCGATGCGGTCCTGGGACTCCACCAGCTCATAGAGATTGGAAATCACCGCGGTTGTGCCGGCGGCCGCGTTGGACACCAGGGTTTCTGACAGGTCGGACAACCCCTGGGCTGCTTCGAGCGATTGCGCGATGGTCCGGGTCAGACGCCCGGTGGCGTCGATCCGGGCCGCCACCAGCGCGTTCTGCGCGCTCAGGTTCTCGCGCAGGCGCTCGGCGGTGGCCCGCAACGTCTCGAGCTCGGTGTCGGAGTAGCCGTACTCGACATTGCGGTCGAGGGCCCGCCGGAGACGCTCGGCGAGCTCGAACAGGGCGGCGGCCTCGGTCTCGCGTTCCGTCTCGGTCGTCGCATTGGTGAGGCGCGGGCTGCGTGCGACAATGCGTCCGGCAATCTCTGCGGCCAGGCGGGCGTCGGACACCGCCGGCATGGCCCGCTCGACGATCGTCGTCTGAGCGGATTCCACGTCGTTGAGAATCCACCATCCGACACCGCCTGAAGCCAGCGACAACGCGGCGATCCCGGCGAAGGCGAGAAACAGTCTTGTGGCGATGCCAAACTTCATCGAGGCGACACCGGTGCTCGACGGCAAGTCTATCCCTTGTCGTGCTTGCGTTGGGAGGGTGGCACGAGCGCTCGGGATATGGAAGACGGTCGCACTTGCCTGGATGATCCCGGCATTCGGCGCCGGCGCGCAGGAGCCGGTCTGGGAGCTCGAGACCTGGGAGGTGCCGTTCGACTACTCGAGTCCGTCCCGTCCGGTGAGCTACGAGCCTCTCGAAAGGGCGACGAAGAAGTGGCAGATCTGCGCCTCCTATCCCCACCTCAAGGACTCGTACTGGCTCAGTGTCAACTACGGCATGGTGCTCGAGGCCGAACGACTCGGGGTCGCGCTGCAGGTGGTGGAAGCCGGCGGGTATCCCAACCTCGCCCGCCAGACCGCGCAGATACGCGACTGCACCGCCGGGGAGACCGACATTCTCGTGGTCGGTACCGTGAGCTTCGAGGGTCTGACCCCGACGGTGCTCGAGATCGCCGAGCGCATGCCGGTGACCGCGGTCGTGAACGACATCGCAGACCCCGGCATCAGCGCCAAGGCCGGTGTGTCCTGGACCATCATGGGAAGCAGCATCGGGGAATACCTGGCGCGCCGGCACCCCGAGGGATCGGCGCCGGTCAAGGTCGCCTGGTTTCCCGGCCCCGAAGGGTCGGGCTGGGTGCCGTTCGTCGAAGCGGGCTTTCGAGGAGCCGTGCAGGGAAGCTCGGCCGAGATCGTCATCACCAAGTACGGGGACACCGGTAGAGAGATTCAGCTCATACTGGTCGAAGAGGCGCTCGAGGAAAGACCCGACATGGACTATATCGTCGGCAGCGCGGTGACCGCCGAAATGGCGGTGAGCGCGCTTCGCGCGCGCGGATTGCTGGGTCGGATCCGAATCCTTGCCGACTACTTCACCCATGCGATCTACCGCGGCATCAAGCGCCGCCGTATTCAGGCCGCCCCGACGGACTTCCCGGTCATTCAGGGCCGTCTGGGTATCGAGCAGGCGGTGCGGCTGCTCGAAGGCAGGCTCGACCTCATTCACCTGGGACCGGCGATAAGGCTCGTGGACCTCGACAACGTGGACGAGCTCGGCACCGGGACATCCCTCGCACCGGCCTGGTTTTCCCCGAAGTTCATCGTCGAATAGCGTTCCTGCGGTCAGTCCCGATCGAGGAGCCAGCGAAGAAGCGCGTCCTGGACGGCCGTGCCGCCCTCCATGCGGTGGATCCCGGGGTGCTCGTGCAGCGCCACCACCGCGAGGGTCCGCCCGCGCGCGGTCCGCACGTAGCCGGCCATCGCCCGCACGCCGTCGAGCATTCCGGTCTTGATCCGGGCCCGGGCCGCGTGCGGATGCGGTTCGAGGCGCGCGCGCATGGTGCCGTCGAGGGAGGCGAGCGGGAGCGAGCCCGCGAACTCCGGGCGGAACCGGCTTCGCTCCCCCGCGAGGAGGATCTGCCCCAGCCCGCGGGCGGTGATCCGGGTCTCGCGGGAGAGCCCCGCTCCGTTCACGAGCCGGAGGTGCGGGTCCTCGATCCCCTGCCGCTCGAGCCAGGCGGCGACCGCGCGCCGCCCCTTGTCCGTCGTCCCGGGAGGTCCGAAGCGTTCCGCCCCCAGGGTCAGGAGCAGGTTGCGGGACATCACGTTATTGCTGAACTTGTTGATCCCGCGGACGACTAGGGCGAGCGGAGGCGAACGGTGGCGATGCCAGGGGACCGCCCCTTCGGGAACCGGGGCGACCGCGAGTCCGCCCTCGATCCGCCCGCCCATCTGTGCCCAGAGCGCCCGCACGACCCCGTCCGCGAAACGGACCGGGGGCAGCACGGAGCGCGGGAACGCCGCGCGCGGACAGCCGCGCGGGAAGCGCCCCGCCACGGTGAGCGCGGGCAGGGGGGCGTCGAGCGGCGACCGGACCGCGAGGGGGCGGGAGACCTGGAGGCGCAGATCGCGGCGCGCGCAGCCGCCCGCCGACACCGTGAGGCGGCTCCGCACCCGGAGGCCCGCGACGGGCGGCTCGGTCCGCGCCCGCACCTTGCCCTCCCGCGCCTCGACGACCACGTCGAGCGCGTTGAAGTTGACGAGGAGGGCATCGGGCGGCGCGTTGTACGCCCGGTACGGCTTTGCGTCGAACGCGCCGGGCGGAGGCTCGCCCTCGACCGAGAAACGGCTGTTGTCGATGACGAGCCGCCCCGCGACCTCTTCGAGGCCGCGCGCCCGCACCGCCGCGAGGAGCCGCCAGAGCTGCTCCACGACGAGGTACGGGTCCCCGCTCCCGACCAGCACAAGGTCGCCGTCGAGGCGCCCGTCCCGGACCGGCCCGGACACGTACACGCCGGTCTCCCACTCGTAGGCCGGCCCCAGCTCCTCGAGCGCGGCGATCGTGGTGAGAAGCTTGATCGTCGACGCGGGGTTCCGGGCGACATCCGCCCCGTGATTGACAAGCGGTTCCTTCGCCGCGACGTCCTGCACCCAGACGCCGAGCGACTCCGCGGGAAGGCGATGGCGTTGCAGCGCCTCCTCCACCGGCCCCGGCAACCCGCCCGCCGTGGCTCTCCCCGGCATGGAAAGCATGGCGACGAATACGGCGGTGGCGACCGCACCCGCCGCAGACCGAAAGACGCCCCCGACCGCTATCGGCCGCTCCGGCGAGCCAGGAAGTCCGCCGGCTTCAATATCGGAATGTCGCGAAACGAGGACACCTCCAGGAGATCCCGATCTCCCGTCATCAGACAATCCGCTTCACCCATCAGCGCCGTCTCGAGCAGCTTGTCGTCGTCGGGGTCGCGACAACCCAGCTTGGCTCCCGAAATCGCCACCCATTCCGATACCGCCTCGAGCTGGGCGAGATAGACCGCCCTGCGTTCGCGTCCGACGTATCTGTCGAACTTCGGGCGGTAAAGTCGGCTTCGAAGCTCTGCGAAGGTTTCGTGGGAAAACAGCAGGACGCCGTTTTCCAACCGCACTTCCTCCATCGCCGCCCGAGGCGACCCTTCCGGTCGAAGTGCCGCACTTATCAGAACATTCGTGTCAAAGACGACACGCTCAGCATTCATCGACCAGAAGCGCTTCGAGCCCGACCTCCGTCAAACCGTTCTCGGATGCCTCCCTGCTCAACGCGTCCATCGTTTCGACCAGACGCTCCCAAGCGGCGCCGCGAAGGCGTTCATAGTGCTGCATCGACATCATCACGCCGACCGGACGGCCCTTCTTGGTCACGCGCACCGGTGCGTTCTGGGCCGCGTCGAGCAGACGACCGAAGCCATTCTTGGCAGCGCTCGCAGCGATCTCTCTCATGAAGTCCATAATAGCCATCATGGCTACATGACACAACAAACCGCACAGACTCCCCTTGGGCGGCACGTCGAGGTACGAACCGGGTTAAACCGCCCCGTCCACCACCAGATCGATGAGGCGAGGGGCTCCGCTCGCGAACGCTTCGCGCACGGCCTCACCCACCTCCTCGGGCTCGGCGACCCGGCGGCCCTCGACCCCGAAGCCCCGCGCCACCGACACGTAGTCGATGTCGGGGTCGGTGAGGTCGAGGTGGCGGTAGGAGCCGGCACGGTCCTCCACGCCGGCGACCGCGCGGAAGCGGTTCATGTTGTACTTGAGGATGCGGTAGACCCGGTTGTTGAGGATGACGAACACCACCGGGACACGGTGGTGGGCGGCGGTCCACAGCGCCTGGATGGTGTAGAGCGCCGAGCCGTCGCCCGAGACGCAGAGCACGGGGCGCTCGGGCCGGGCGAGCTTGAGTCCGATCCCGGTCGGGAGCCCCTGCCCGATGCCGCCGCCCCGCGAACCGATCGCGTCGCCCGGGGCGCGGAAGTCGAAGCTGCGGCTCAAGTCGCGGTCCGCGGTGATCGCCTCGCGGGCCACCGCGACCCCCTCGGGGGCGGCCCGCGCGAGCTCGTGCATGGCGCGCGCGGCCGACATCGGCCGGTTGCCGGGCGGGGAGCGCTCCGCCCGGTCGCGCTGCGCCGCGGTCTCGCGCTCCTTGCGGGCGCGGATCCGCTCCATGCGCGCGGCCGCCCCCGCTCGATACGCATCGCCCGCCCCGTCTTCGAGGGCGGCGGCGAGGGCGGCAAGCGCGAGTTTCGGGTCGGCGAAGAGACCGCAGTCGAGACGATGGTTCCGGCCGAGGTTGCGGGCGGAGGGGTCAATCTGGATGACCGGGGCCCCCTCCGGGAACGGTGCGTCCTCGACGTACCACACCTCCTCGAAGAACTCGCCGCCGGCGAGCAGAACGAGATCCGCGTCGCCGGCGGCGGCGCGTACCTGGGCGTGGTCCCCGAAGCCGCGCGCACGCACGCACGGGTGTCCGGAGGGAAAGTTCACCTGCACCGGCAGGACGTCCCCGTACACGTCGGCCCCAATCCGCTCGGCAAGCCCGACCAGCTCCTCCGCCGCCCCGCTCTGCGCCACCCGGTCACCCGCGAAGATGACCGGGCGTTCGGCGCCGAGCACGAGGCGCGCGGCCTCCGCCACCCCGTCCGGGTCCGGCCCGGCCCGGCGCCAGATCCGCGACGGGGGAATCGCCCCTCGCGAGGTCCGCTCGTTCATCACGTTGAACGGCAGCGCGACGAACACCGGGCCGGTCGGGGGGTCCTGCGCAATCTTGAACGCCCGGTGGATGAGCTCCGGCAGCTCGACGACCCGCTCCGCCTGCACGCTCCACTTGGTGACCGGGGCGGCCATCGCGACGAGGTCGTGCCACAGCACGGGCTCGCGGAGCCGATAGCGGGTGTCCTGCTGGCCCGCGGTCACCACGAGCGGGGTACGCCCCTCCCAGGCGTTGTAGAGCGATCCCATACCGTTCCCGAGCCCGGGGCCGACGTGGAGGTTCGCGACGCCGACCCGGCCCGTCGCCTGAGCCCACGCGTCCGCCATGGACACCGCGATCGCCTCCTGCAGGGCCAGGATGTACCGGATCGAGGGGTAGTCCTCGAGGGCGTCCATGAGCGGGAGCTCGGTCGTCCCCGGGTTGCCGAAGAGGTACTCGACCCCCTCGGCGACCAGGGTCTCCATCACGATCTCGCGCCCCGTCCAGGTCCGTGACGACATCGCCCGCCCCTCCTTCCCGTCCCTCGATTGCCGGTTTCCGGATTATAGTTTTACCCTGGACGGGGACGAAGGCCAGTAACCCGCCGGGGCGTTTGCGGGCGGATGGGCGGACGGACGGGGCCGGGCGCACCGGCCGGGTCCGTTCCGGGGCGCGCCTTCCCGGTGAACCCGCACGGGACGGCCTCCCGCGGACGGGCCCGGGAAAGCCGCGGGCGCGAGGCGGCGATCCGGGCCGAAGCGAGGCCGTGGAACCGGAGGCCCATGGATTCGACGGCGGAAGTCTTTCTGCTCACCCGCGACTGGCGAGATACCCCCCGCGGGCTCGAGCTCGTGCTGTGGGCGAGCGGGGCGCAAGGCCCGGTCCGGGTGCTGCTCCGCGGCCAGGAAGCGGTCTGCTTCATCCCTCGCGCGCAGGCATCGCCCCCCGGGGTCCGGCGCCGGCCGGTAGCGCTCGCGACCCTTGCCGCGGTCCCCGTTGACGCCCTCTACTTCCGTTCGCGGCGCGAGCTCGAGGCGTTCCGCGAGCGGCCGGGATCCGAGATCTACGAGTCCGACGTGCGGCCCGCCGACCGGTTCCTGATGGAACGGTTCGTTACCGGCCCCATGACCCTCCACGGGCATGCCGAACGGCGCGAGCGGTTCGTCGAGTTCGTCGATCCACGGGTGCGGGCGGCCGGCGACTGCCGTCCGATCCTTCGCGAGGTCTCGCTCGACATCGAGACCTCGGGACTCGACGGGGAGGACCGCGAGCAGCACCTCTGGTCGATCGCGGTGAGCGGCGGCGACACGCGCACCGGGCCGGACGCGGCGGCGGTGGGAGCCAACGCGGGGGCGGGAAGGGAGGCGCGAGCGCCGGAGAGCCCGGACCGGCCGGACGGGGCATCACCCGGGGTGAACGCGGGGGCGGCGGGCGCGGCGGCGGCGCGCGAGGCGAATGCGCCGCCGGAAGGACGGGCGGAAGCGGTTTTCCTCGTGGACCCCGTGGCCGGCCGGGGCGGGCCGTCCTCGCTCCGCCTTGCGGCCGGAGACGGCGCGATCCCCGTGCACCGCCTCCCGGACGAAGCCGCGGTCCTCCGCGCCTTCCTCGCCTGGGTCGCGGAGTACGACCCGGACCTCATCATCGGCTGGAACGTCGCCGGCTTCGATCTCCGCTTCCTGGAAGCGCGCTGCCGCCTCCACGGCATCGGATTCACGCTCGGCCGGGACGGCGGGCGCGCACGCGTCCTCGACGGCGCGGTGGCGACCGCGCGGGTCCCGGGGCGGGTGGTGCTGGACGGCATCGAAGGGCACCGCGCCGCCTTCTGGGGGTTCGAGGACGAAAGCCTCGGGGCGGTGGCGCGCGAGCTTCTCGGGCGCGACAAGCTGATCGCGCCCGATCGCAACCGCGTCGAGGCGATCCGCGAGCTGTACGAGACCGATCGACTCGCGCTGGCCGCCTACAACCTCGAGGACTGCCGCCTCGTGCGGGAGATCTTCGCCCGCACCCGTCTCGTCGACTTCATGGTCGAGCGGAGCCGGATCACCGGGCTCGCTCTCGGCCGGACCGGCGGCTCGGTGGCCGCCTTCGACCACCTCTACCTGCCGCGCCTGCACCGCCGCGGGCGGGTCGCCCCCGACATCGGCGCGGGCCACGCCGGCGCCGGCGACAGCCCGGGCGGCCACGTCCTCGATTCGCGCCCGGGGCTCTATCGAAACGTCGCCCTGCTCGACTTCAAGAGCCTGTATCCGAGCATCATCCGGACCTTCCGCATCGATCCGCTCGGCCTCGCCGAACCGGGGGAGGACCCGGTTCCGGGGTTCACCGGGGCGGCCTATGCGCGCGAGGGAGGCATCCTTCCCGACCTCATCGCCGGCCTCTGGGCGCGCCGCGACGAGGCGAAGCGCACCGGCGACCAGCCCTTCCAGCACGCGGTCAAGATCCTCATGAACTCGTTCTACGGCGTGCTCGGCGCCCGCGGCTGCCGCTTCTTCGACCCGCGGCTCGCGAGCAGCATCACGATGCGCGGGCACGAGATCATCCGGCGGAGCAAGGCGTTCATCGAGGACCAGGGCCTCGAGGTGATCTACGGGGACACGGACTCGCTCTTCGTGCTGTTGGGAGAGCGCCCCGGTGCGCGGGAGACCGCCTCCGGTCTCGCGGAGCGGCTGAACGGCTGGTGGCGGGCGACCCTCGCCGAGGAGCATCGCCTCGAGTCCTGTCTCGAGGTCGAGTTCGAGACCCTGTTCGATCGCTTCCTCATGCCGACGGTGCGCGGGGCGGCCAAGGGAACCAAGAAACGCTACGCGGGGCTCGTGCGCGGCGGTGGCGAGGGCGCGCCCGAGCTCGTGTTCAAGGGGCTCGAGACGGTGCGCACCGACTGGACGCCGCTCGCCCGGCGGTTCCAGCGCGAGCTCTATCGGAAGGTGTTCCTCGACGAGCCCTACGAGGACTACGTGCGCGCTACCTGCGATGCGCTCCTCGCGGGCGGGCTCGACGAGGAGCTCGTCTACCGGAAGCGGCTCCGCCGGCCGATCGACACCTATACCCGCAACGTGCCGCCGCATGTCCAGGCGGCCCGCCGGCAATCGAGCCCGGGCTCCTGGGTGAGCTACGTGGTGACCGCGGACGGCCCCCTCCCGCTCGAAGCGCTCGATGCGAAGCCGGACTACGAACACTACCGGGACCGGCAGCTCGCCCCCGCCGCGGACGGTATCCTCCACTTCCTCGGGACGAGTTTCGAGACCCTGACCACCGCCCAGCTCTTCTGAGCCGGACGGACCCTCGGTCCGCCGGGGGTCTGGACAAGCTCCGCAACATGGGAGAGTCTTGCACCATCATGACCACTACCGGATTCATCGGCCTCGGCAACATGGGCCGGCCCATGGCGGAGAACCTCGCCGCGGCCGGGCATCGGCTCTGCGTCCACGACGCGGCGGGGACCGGGGAGCGTGCGCCGGAGGGGGCCACCTCCGTGAACTCCGTGGTGCACGTCGCGGCGGTCGCCGACCCGATCCTCCTCAGCCTCCCGGACGGCGCCGCGGTGCGGAGCGTCGTCGACCAGATCCGGGAAAGCCCCAACGCGGTCACCCATACCATCGTCGACACCTCCACCATCGGCATCGCGGCCGCGCGAAGCATCGGCCGAACCCTCGTCGACGACGGCTTCGAATACGTGGACGCGCCGGTCTCGGGGGGAGTGGCCGGGGCGCGCGCCGCCACCCTCGCGATCATGTTCGCGGGCTCCTCCGCGGCCCACAACCGGCTGGCCCCTCTCCTCGGGGCCCTGGGCCGGCACCTGGTCTACGTCGGCCGCCGGCCGGGGCAGGGGCAGGCCATGAAGGTCCTCAACAACTTCCTGTCGGCCACCGCGATGGCGGCAACGAGCGAGGCGATCGCGTTCGGACTCCGGCAGGGCCTCGAGATGAGCACCATGCTGGACGTGCTGAACGCCTCGTCCGGCATGAACACCGCCACCGCCGACAAGTTCCCGAACCGGGTGCTGACGCAGACGTATGACGCCGGCTTCGCGACCCGGCTCCTTCGCAAGGACGTGTCGCTCTACGTCGACGCCGCGACCGATGCGGGGGTGCGGGCGGGGGTCGCGGAGGCGGTGTTCACCCTGTGGGACGCGTACGCCGCGGACCACGGAGACGAAGACTTCACCCGCGTGTTTCCGTTCGTGCAAGAAAGTGGAGAAGAGTAGGCGCACCCCGTTCGAGAGTGGGTCGGCGGAGGGAGGCTCGGCGCTATAATTCCCCGCCCGCCCGCCCGGCACAGGATGGCCCGATGCAGTTGAAACCCGACAAGCCCCGGCCCCCGACCCCGGAAGAGGTGTCGTTCGACCTCGACGCGGCGCTCCGATCGGTGGTGGCGCTCCGGGCGCACGTCCCGGAAGACGCGATGACCGCGTCCATACTCGGGACCGAGCGGGCGGGGCACGGGGTCGCGATCAACGACTCCGGGCTCGTGCTCACCATCGGCTATCTCGTCACCGAAGCCGAATCGGTGTGGCTCGTCGACAACGCGAACACCACCGTGCCGGCCTACGTCGTCGCCTATGACCAGGAGACGGGGTTCGGCCTCGTGCAGGCGCTCCAGCGGCTTCCGGTGGCGGGGCTCCCCCTCGGGTCCTCCGATACGCTGGCCCGGGGGGACTACGTGGTATTCGCCGGACACGGGGGCGTCGCGCAGGCGGTGGCCGCGGAGGTCGTCCTCAAGCGCGAGTTCGCGGGCTACTGGGAGTACCTCCTCGAGGAAGCGATCTTCACCGCCCCCGCCCATCCCAACTGGGGCGGGGCGGCGGTCATCGGACGCGACGGCACGCTGCGGGGGATCGGCTCCCTGCTCGTCCAGCACGTCCGGGGCGACGAGGAGGCGTTCAACGCGAACATGGTCGTGCCCGTCGACCTGCTGAAGCCCATCCTGGACGAGCTCCTCACCTACGGGCGCCAGAACAAGCCGGGCCGGCCGTGGCTCGGCATGATGACGACGGAGTACGAGGGGCATCTCGTGGTGGCCGGAGTGACGAACGACGGTCCGGCCGAGAAGGCGGGGGTCGAGGCGGGCGACGTCGTCATCGAGGTGAACGGCGAGAGCGTGTCCGGGCTCGCGACGATGTTCCGCCGGGTCTGGCAGCTCGGGGACGCCGGGGTGTCGGTGCCGCTCACCATCTACCGGAGCGATTCGACGCAGGAGGTCGTGATCGAGTCGGTGAGCCGGGACCAGCGCCTCAAGCGCCCCTCCCTGCACTGAACCCCGCCGCCGCGGAGCGGCTCGCGCCCCGTCCCTCGTTCGCGGGCCGCCACCCCCCTCCCCCGCCCGCCGGTGGCCGTACGTTACGGACCGAACGACATCCTGGCGGACAGGAACAGGGTCCGTCCCAGGCCGGAGTCCAGCCTCACATCCTGCGCATCGGGGTTGGCGGAGTCGGAGGGGGGCTCGCGGTCGCCGATGTTCATGACCCCCGCCGTAAGACCCAGTCCGTCGAGCCCGAACGCGTCGCTCCATCGAAGGGCGACATCGTGCCCCGCCCAGCCCTCGTAGCGGCCGGTCCGGCGCCGGTTCGAATAACCGGAGACCGCGTGCAGGCTCCAGAGCGCGGTCAAGCTGCCCTCACCGGCGCGAAGCGACGCATGGAGGCGGTGGCGCGGGAAGGCTTCCGGCTCGAGCTGTCCGTTCACCCGGGTTTCCCTTCGAGTCACATGCATCCAGCGGGCGTCCAGCGCGATGTCCGCCCCGCCGGCCTTCCAGCCCGACCCGGCCCGGAGATCGAGACCCGTGACCTCCTGGTCCGTGATGTTCAGCTTCTCGCTCCTGACGTGCTCCAGGAACTGGCCCTTGCGCGTGATGCTCACCCCCGGCGGCAGCGATCGCCCTTCCGCGTCCAGATCGAGAATCGACTGCGCGGACAGCGCGCCCGGTGCGCCGGAGATCTCGATCCGGAACCAGTCGAGGCTCAGGGACAGGGGACCGAGGTCCACGGCGGCGCCCGTGCTCATGCTCATCGCGTCGTCCGGATCGAGGTCCGGGTTCCCGGCGATTTCATACGGCTTCTGGCACGGGCTGCATCCCTCGTCCCGAGGGTCGTAGACCGTGGGAAAGATGACCGAGTCGCGTTCGTGCAGATCCGTCAAATGGGGCGCTCGGCCGCTCCTGCTCCAGGACGTGCGGAACGCAAGGGCGTCGCTCGGCCGGAATCGGCTCGCGACCCGCCAGGAGAACGTCGCGCCGGCGTCGTCATGGTCGTCGCGCCGCCCGGCGAGGCTGAGATCCCAGGCGTCGAGCAGGGGGAGGGCGGCTTCCGCGAACGCCGACCAACGCCTGCGTTCGCCGGCGACGGAGCCGCCGCCGGAGCCGAGTGCATCGGCCGTCGCGACGAAGTTGCCGCTCCGGTCCCGGTGCTCGCGGACGTTGCGATAGTCCTCCCGGGCGAGTTCGGTACCCGCCGCCCACCGGACGTTGCCGGCAGGGAGCGCGAACGCCGAGCCGTCGAACACGACGCGGGCCGCGTGGTGGTCCGTGACCGTCTCGCGTCGGAGCCGGACGCTGGTCTCCCGGACCGCATCCCAATGCTCGGGGTACTCGTTCAGGTCCGGGTCGAGAGGGTTCTCGGCGTCGTAGCGACCGGAGGCGACCGCCTCCTCGATCAACGGCCTGCTCACGAAGGTACCGCCCTTCGTGAGGGAGTCGTACCGGTAGAGCCGGAGCACCGCGTCGTGGCCCACGCCGTTTCCGAACCGGCCCCGGACGCCGACGGCGATGTCGTATTCCTCGAGCCCCGTGCGCCAGTCGCGATTGCCGTGACCCACGAACCGATGAAGCAGTACGGCATTGTCCCGGATGTCCGCCGTGGTCGTGCCGTGTTCACGCGCCAGGCGCGCCTCGACATCATCCGGAAGCGTGTAGGCGAAATCGCCGACGGCCGGGGCGTAGCGAAAATCCGATTCGCCCTGCGCGGCGCGCGCATCGACATGCACGTCCGCTCCCCCGCCGAGCGGATGGCCGGCGGCGAGATAGACGGCCCCTCGTTCCCGGCGGCCGAAGCCGTCGAGCCACTTCGAATCGGCATAGGCGAAGCCGCAGACTTCCCCCAGCGGACCGGGAAGGGTAAGCGGACCGGTGTAGACGTCTTCCGAGCACTCGCCGAGGATGCCGTAGCGACCCGACTCCGACCCGCCGGGGCCCCCGATCGTGAAGTTGAGGGTGTTGCCGCTCGCCGAGACTCCGGTCGTGCCGGAGAACGAACCGCCCGGCGTCCAGGAGGCCCGGCTGAAGTCCCGGTCCGCATCGCGGACCTCCTGCCTCCGGATGACGTCCGCCCCGATCGTCAGGTGACCGCGTCCGAGCCGGCCTCCCCACAGGGCGCTCGCGTGCTCGGCATCGCCGCCCGCCTCCGCTGGCCGGTCTCCGCCGATCCGGACCTCGGTGCCTTCGTGACCGCGCCTGAGCACGACGTTGATCGCGCCGGCGACCGCCTGTCCGCCGTGCAGGGCGGCGGCGGTACCGTTCAGAATCTCGATGCGCTCGACGGCCGATATGGGGAGGGTGTCGAGATCGATGATGGAGTCGGCAATGGGGCGGCCGTTCACGAGGAACGCGGCCCCGCCGGTCCCGAGGACGAACGGCCGGTACAGGCCGAAGCGGTTGTACCCGAACCGGCGCAACACCAGGTCCTCAACGCTCTTCATCCCGGAGAGCTCGATGTCGTCCCGGTCGACCACCGCGAGGGGGCGAACCGGGTCCGCGGCCGCGGCGGGGATGCGGCTGGCTGCCGAGCGCTCGCCCCCGTCCGTCTCCTCCTCCGCCCCGGCACCGGCGGCGGCCGCGGCGAGTGTCAGGCAGAAGATCGGAAGGAGCATGGCTCCGACACGACGCGCGCGAACCGGTCGCCGGAGATGCACGAGGCGTTGCGCTGGGTTCATCCGAAGATCTCCTCCGGGTGGTTTCGAGGGGACATGCTCCGGCGCTCGACCGGCGCAGCTACGGCTGGATCGCGGTCCGTCCCCGCCCGTCCTGGAGTGAGCCGGTCAGCGCCGCGCAACGGTGCAACCATGCTGGACTGTACTCGCGCTTCCGAACGAGACCACGCTTCCATCCGGAACTCGGCGAAGATCGACGCGGCGCTCCGTCCGGCGGCGGCGCTCGGTGCAACCCGCGCTGCGGGCTGAACGAGACCCTGGCAGGCTAACACCTCCGGTGGGGACTGATTCTGCCAGTGTTTTCTCTGAAAGAGTAATACCGTTTTCCAATGGATGCCCAAGGAAGAACCTGTCCTGACTACGCACCAAGCTCAGGTTGAGAGCACGGGATTCCCGGGATCGCCGCCCTCCAGGGACCGCGCTCCCAGGAAACCGGCGGACCCAACCTGAGTCTTGCGCGTAATCGGGAAACCGATTGCGAATCGATCCGGCTCGCATTGGGGTTGACGCGGGAGGTCATGGGCATCGAACCGTCCGACCCGGGCGCGACGCGGCGGTACACGGGGCGCAGTCCCGTTCGCGGTCCGCTTGCCAATGCGACGGGCGGGAATGTGCATCCGCCGGCCGCCGCTTCCCGCCCCGCCAGCCGGGCGATCGTGGCGCCTCCGGTCAACCGGCGGGCGCGGGCGGCGGCGGCCCCGCGAGCTCGTCCCAGCGGTTGACGATGCGGCAGAAGATCTCCGCCGTCATCTCCGCGTCGTAGATGGCGGAGTGCGCCTCGGCCGCATCCCACCCGAGACCCGCCGCCTCCGCCATCTTCGCGAGCACGGTCTGCCCGTAGGCGAGGCCCCCGAGGGTCGCGGTGTCGAACATCGTGAACGAATGGAAGGGGTTGCGCCGGTAGTTGGCGCGCCGCGCCGCCGCGTGCACGAAGGAGAGGTCGAAGGCCGGGTTGTGACCGACCAGCACCGCGCGGGTGCAGCCGGTCTCCCGGAGCTGGTCCCGGATCGGCTCGCAGACGTGCCTGAGCGCCTCGCGCTCCGGCTTCGCCGCGCGCAGGGGGTGGTCCGGGATGATGCGGTTGAACTCGAGCGCCTTGGGATCGATGTTGGCCCCCGGGAACGGCTCGACATGACACGACAGGGTCTCGCGCCGGCCCCATCGCCCCGCCTCGTCGCGGTCGAGCAGCACCACCGCGATCTCCAGCAGGGCGTCCGTCTCGGGGTTGAACCCCCCGGTCTCGACGTCCACCACCACCGGCAGGAAACTCCGGAACCGGTGTGCGATCGGGTGTGCTCGTTCCTGCATTCGTTCCTCCGACGCGCGGGCGGCCCACGCCCTCGGGCCGCGCGGCGCTTACCATACCCTGCCGATGTTGATAGAGTCCGAACGGGATCTCAGGCTGGCGCCCCGCCGGCCGGTGACGGGAGCGCCAATGGTCGCACGCATTCAGCCGCAGACCGGTCACGACGTCGATCCGGCGGAGACCGAGGAGTGGCTGGAGTCGCTCGAGGCGGTGCTGGAACGCGACGGGATCCCGCGCGCCCACTTCCTCCTCGAGAACCTCATCGCGGAGGCTCGCCGCGCCGGCGCCAACCTTCCCTACTCGGCCAACACCGCCTATCTCAACACCATACCGGAGTCGGGCGAGCGCCACACGCCCGGCGACCCCTCGATCGAATGGCGCATTCGCTCGCTCGTGCGGTGGAACGCGATGGCGATGGTGGTGCAGGCGAACCGGGAGAGCGCCGAGCTGGGGGGCCACATCGCGAGCTTCGCCTCCGCGGCCACCCTGTACGAGGTCGGGTTCAACCACTTCTGGCACGCACCGACCGCCGAGCACGGCGGCGACCTCATCTACATCCAGGGCCACTCCGCGCCCGGCATCTACGCGCGCGCGTTCCTGGAGGGCCGGCTTCAGGAGGAGGATCTGCACCGCTTCCGCCAGGAGGCGGACGGGAACGGACTCTCGTCCTATCCCCACCCGTGGCTCATGCCCTCGTTCTGGCAGTTCCCCACCGTGTCGATGGGCCTCGGGCCCATCCAGGCGATCTACCACGCCCGGTTCATGCGCTATCTCGACAACCGCGGGCTGCTCGGCACCGAGGGGCGCAAGGTATGGTGCTTCGTCGGCGACGGAGAGATGGACGAGCCCGAATCGCTCGGCGCGATCACCCTCGCCGCCCGCGAGCAGCTCGACAACCTCGTCTTCGTCGTCAACTGCAACCTGCAGCGCCTCGACGGCCCGGTACGCGGAAACGGCAAGATCATCCAGGAGCTCGAGGCGGCGTTCCGCGGGGCGGACTGGAACGTCGTCAAGGTGATCTGGGGCTCGTACTGGGATGCCCTCCTCATGCGCGACACCAAGGGCCTGCTCCGCCGGCGAATGGAGGAGGCGGTCGACGGGGAGTACCAGAACTTCAAGGCCAAGGGCGGCGGCTATACCCGCGAGCATTTCTTCGGGAAGTATCCCGAGCTCAAGCAGATGGTCGCCAATCTGAGCGACGACGACATCTGGCGCCTCAATCGGGGCGGCCACGATCCTCACAAGGTCTACGCCGCCTACGCCCAGGCGGCCGCCCACCGCGGCCAGCCCACCGTCATCCTCGCCAAGACCGTGAAGGGGTACGGGATGGGCGACGCCGGCGAAGGACAGAACGTCACCCATCAGCAGAAGAAGATGGGGGAGGACGCGCTCCGGGCGTTCCGTGACCGGTTCCAGATCCCCCTCACCGACGACCAGATCGCGGATGCCCCGTTCTACCGCCCCCCTCCCGACAGCCCGGAGATCCAATACCTGAAGGAACGCCGCCGGGCCCTCGGCGGCTTTCTCCCCGCCCGGGTGGACCACGCCGCGCCGCTCCAGGCGCCCGGAATCGAGCTGTTCGCGAGCCAGATCGAGGGGAGCCGGGGCCGGGAGATCTCGACCACCATGGCCTTCGTGCGGCTGTTGACGGCCCTGCTCCGCGACAAGACCGTCGGGTCCCGCGTCGTACCCATCGTGCCCGACGAGGCGCGCACGTTCGGAATGGAAGGGCTGTTCCGGCAGCTCGGCATCTACTCGTCCAAGGGCCAGCTCTACGAGCCCCAGGACGCCGACCAGCTCATGTACTACCGGGAGGACGTCAAGGGGCAGATCCTGGAGGAAGGGATCAGCGAAGCGGGCGCCTTCTCCTCCTGGATCGCGGCCGCCACCTCGTACGCCAACCACGGCCTGACCATGATCCCGTTCTACATCTTCTACTCGATGTTCGGGTTCCAGCGGGTCGGGGACCTCGCGTGGGCGGCGGGGGACCTGCAGGCGCGAGGATTCCTTCTCGGGGCGACGGCGGGACGGACGACGCTCGGGGGCGAGGGCCTGCAGCACTGCGACGGCCACAGCCACATCCTCGCCTCGAACATCCCGAACTGCGTGGCCTACGATCCGACCTTCGCCTACGAGCTCGCGGTGATCCTGCACGCGGGGCTCAGGCGGATGATGGAGGCGAAGGAGAACGTCTTTTACTACATCACGGTGATGAACGAGAACTACGCCCACCCTGCCCTGCCGGAGGGGAGCGAGGAGGGGATCCTGAAGGGCCTCTACCGCCTGTCCTCGGCATCTCCGCGCGGCGGACGCAAGCGCGCCGGCCGGGTGCGTCTCCTCGGCTCCGGAGCCATCCTGCGCGAGGCGATCGCGGCGGCGGACCTCCTGGATGAGGACTACGGCGTCGAGAGCGAGATATTCGGCGCCACGAGCTTCACGGAGCTTCGCCGCGACGGGCTCGAGGCGGCGCGATGGAACCTGTTGCACCCGGACCAGCCCCCCCGGACGAACCACGTCGCGCAGTGTCTCGGCGGCGACGCCTCCCCGGTGGTGGCCGCGACGGACTACGTCAAGCTCTACGCGGACCAGATCCGGGAGTTCGTTCCCGCGCGCTACGTGGTGCTCGGAACGGACGGGTTCGGGCGGAGCGACGTGCGGGCGGCGCTACGGCGCTACTTCGAGGTGGACCGCCACTTCATCGCGGTCGCCGCTCTCAAGGCCCTGGCCGACGAGGGGCGGCTCCCCGCCGAGACGGTCCTCGACGCCATCCGGCGCTACGGCGTGGACCCGGAGCGGCCGCCCCCGGCCAACGGCTGACACGAGGCGACGGCGAGGAACCCCGAGGACCATGGCGAAGCGGATCGAGGTCACGGTTCCCGACATCGGCGACTTCTCCGGGATTCCGGTGATCGAGCTCCTGGTCGATCCCGGTGACCGGGTGGAGTTCGACGATCCCCTCCTCACCCTGGAGAGCGACAAGGCGACGATGGACATCCCCGCGCCGGCGGCGGGGGTCGTCGCGGAGTTCCGGGTCGAGCTCGGCGACGAGGTCTCAGAGGGGGACGTGCTGCTCGTGCTCGAATCGGCGGCGGCGGACGAGGAGCGAGCGGAGGATTCGTCCCCGGCCGCGCCGGCCGCGGAGGCGCAGGACGGGACACCGGCCGAGATTCCCGCCTCCGAGTCCGGCGCCGTCTCTGACGAGGCCGCGGCGGAGCCGGCGGAAGCTCCGGAAGGGGCCGCGCCGCCGGAGGAGCCTTCCGCGCTGCCGATCGAGCCCGGCGCCCCCGAAGCCGGGTGGGGCCACGGCGACCCGCGGGCCCCCGGTACGCTTCGCCGCCCGCCTCCGACCGCGAAGCTTCCGAGCTTCCCCGGCCGGCGCACGGCGGTGTTTCACGCCACTCCGTCGGTGCGCCGCTTCGCACGCGAGCTCGGGGCGGATCTCCCCCAGGTCACCGGCACGGGCCGCAAGGGCCGGATCCTTGAGGAGGACGTACGGCGCCACGTCAAGGAACGCCTCACCGGACCCGCCGCGCCTGCGCCCGCGGCGGGCGGCGCGGGTGCGGCCGTAACGGGTCTTGCGCCCCTCCCGGCCATCGACTTCTCCAAGTTCGGCGAGACCGAGGAGATGCCGCTCTCGCGGATCAAGCGCCGCACCGCCGCCAATCTCGCCCGGGCGTGGCTCACCGTACCGCTCGTCACCCATTTCGACGAGACGGACGTGACCGATCTCGAGGCGTTCCGGCGCTCGCTCCGCGACGATCCGGAGGCGCGCGGGGCTCGCATCACCCTGCTCGCCTTCGCGATGAAGGCGCTGGTCGCCACCCTGAAGGCATTCCCGACGTTCAACGCCTCGCTCGCTCCGGACGGAGAGAGCCTCGTGCTCAAGCGCTACTTCCACCTCGGGATCGCGGTCGATACCCCCGAGGGGCTCGTGGTGCCGGTGGTGCGGAACGTGGACCGAAAACGGGTGACGGACCTCTCCCTGGAGCTCGCCGAGGTGAGCGAGCGGGCCCGCGGGCGCAAGCTCCGGCCGGATGACGTGCAGGGTTCGTGCATGACCATCTCGAGCCTCGGCGGTATCGGAGGAACCGGGTTCACCCCCATCGTCAACCCGCCGGAGGTGGCGATCCTCGGCCTCGCCCGTACCCGGGTGGCGCCGGTGTGGAACGGACGCGAATTCGAGCCCCGGACCGTGCTCCCGGTCTCGCTCTCCTACGACCATCGGGTCATCGACGGGGCGGAGGCGGCCCGGTTCTCCCGCCACCTATGCTTGCTGCTTGGCGACGTTAGGCGCCTGCTGTTGTGAGAATCGGAGCCCCGGCGTGCTTGCTGCTCGGTGACGTGAGGCGCTTTCTACTATGAGAAACAAAGCCCCGGCGTGCCCATTGCTTCCTGATTACGCACAAAGCTCAGGTTGGGGCCGGCGGTTTCCTGGGAGCGCGGGCTTCCAGCCCGCGGGCGGTCCATGCGGGCTGGAAGCCCGCGATCCCAGGAGGCCCACGGTCCCTGGAAGGCGGCGATCCCGGGATTCCCGTGCTCCCAAACTGAGCTTCGTGCGTAGTCAGGTATTGCTTGGCGACGTAAGGCGCCTGCTGCTGTGAGAAGGAGGGCATGGACATGCCTGCTGCCGGCGGATGTGCGGCGCCTGCCGTCGTGATGAGGAGAGGGTAGAGCCGTGGAACCCACCAGGATTGTCGTACCGGACCTCGGCGAGACGGCGGATGTCGAGGTCGTCGAGATCCTCGTCGCTCCGGGCGATCGGGTCGGGGTCGACGAGCCGGTGGTCGTCCTCGAGAGCGACAAGGCGAGCATGGACCTTCCGTCGCCGGCGCAAGGCGTGGTCACCTCCATCGAGGTCTCGATTGGAGACCGGGTCGCGGCGGGGACGGTGCTGGTGGGGCTCGATACCGGGTCCGGCGCGGCGGTCTCCGATTCTCCGCCGGGCGAGCCCGGCGTCGCGGCCCCGGAGGCGGGGGCCGGCGGAGCGGCCGGGGATGAGACCGCCCCGGAGCCGGCGGGCTCCGGCGGCGACGAAGGCGAAGCGGGTTCATCCGCGCCTCCACCGGCGGCCGCCACGCGGGCTGCCCCGGACCCGGCGCCCCCTCCTTCCCCGCCTCGAATCGAGTCCGGCGACTCCGCCTCCACCATCCCGGACGACGTCGACCTGCGCGCGGAGGTGGTGGTCCTCGGGGCGGGGCCGGGCGGCTACACGGCCGCCTTCCGGGCCGCCGACCTCGGCCGTCGCACGGTGCTCGTCGAGCGGTATCCGACACTCGGCGGGGTCTGCCTCAACGTCGGCTGCATTCCGTCCAAGGCGCTGCTCAGCACGGCCGAGACGATGGTCGCCGCGACAGAGCTTCGCGCGCGCGGGGTCGACTACGGCGCCCCCGCCATCGATGTGGCGAAGCTCGCGGAGTGGAAGGACAGGGTGGTCGACCGCCTCACCGGCGGACTCGCGGGCCTCGCCAAGCGCCGCAAGGTGGAGGTCGTGCAAGGAACCGGGAGGTTCGACGGTCCCCGCGTCCTCGAGGTGGCGACGCCCGAGGGCGGCAATCGCCGGATCGGGTTCGAGCACGCGATCATCGCGGCCGGATCGAAGCCGGTGCGGCTGCCGGACTTTCCCTGGGAGGACCCCCGGATCGTCGACTCGACGGGCGCGCTCGAACTGGCGAATGTGCCCCGTCGGCTCCTCGTCGTCGGGGGCGGCATCATCGGTCTCGAGATGGCTTGCGTCTACGACGCCCTCGGCTCTCAGGTCACGGTGGTGGAGCTGCTCGACGAGCTCCTCGCCGGCTGCGACCGCGACATCGTCCGCCCCCTGGAGAATCGGATCTCCTCGCGCTACCACGCGATTCGCCTCGGCACCCGGATCACCTCCGTCGAGCCGCAGCGGCGCGGGATCAAGGT
This sequence comes from Gammaproteobacteria bacterium, assembly GCA_965223775.1. Classification (GTDB taxonomy): domain Bacteria; phylum Pseudomonadota; class Gammaproteobacteria; order HK1; family HK1; genus JAJDXW01. The sequence continues at coordinate 4,026,426 of OZ245021.1, forward strand.
GTGGTTCGGCGACACCTCCCGGATCTACGACCAGGTGCTGGTCGCGGTGGGCCGGCGCCCCTGCGACGTCGACGCGGGGGCGGCCGGGGTCGAGACCGACGAACGGGGCTTCATCCCCGTCGACGAGAGCCAGCGCACGAACGTGCCACACATCTTCGCCGTCGGCGACATCACCGGCCCCCCCCTCCTCGCCCACCGTGCGACCCACCAGGGCAAGGTCGCGGCCGAGGTCGCGGCGGGCCGCAAGGCGGCGTTCGAGGCGTCCGTGGTCCCGTCCGTCGCCTACACCGATCCGGAGATCGCGTGGGTGGGCGTGACGGAATCGGAGGCGAAGGCGAAGGGGCGCGCGATCGAGAAGGCCACGTTCCCGTGGGCGGCGAGCGGCCGGGCGATCGGCACCGGGCGCGACGAGGGCCTGACGAAGCTCATCTTCGACGGCGAGAGCCGGAGGCTCGTCGGGGCCGGCATCGTCGGTCCTCATGCGGGTGAGCTCATCTCCGAGACGGTGCTCGCGATCGAGATGGGGGCCGACCCGGAGGACATCGCCCTCAGCATCCACCCCCACCCCACCCTCTCCGAGACCGTCAACTTCGCCGCCGAGATGGTCGCGGGCACCATCACCGACCTCTACCTGCCCCGCCGGAGGTAGAAGGAATCCAAGGTGTCGCTGCAAGAAATTCAAGACATCATTCCGTCACGGATTGGCGAATTCGAGAAACTGATCGGAGACGGTGAGCCTTATTTCTTTGACGGCTGGCGCGATGATCGTAGGGGAAATCTCTGCCTGTACTACGGAATTCCTTCGAATCAAGGATATGGCCGCAAGGATGCCCGTAAGAGAGTCCCTGTTTCCGAAATATGCAATGCTCATATCTACATGATCAAAAATAAAATTTTCGACAGAAATGCGTACAAGAACGTATGTCCGATTGCCTTTGGCGATGGTCCGTGCGGGTTTGCCGTCGTTGGACGAATCCTTGAGGAACTATTGGGTGCCAGGTATGAAGGCAATGGACGTTTCCATCTTGCCTAGAGATCTTGGAGATCAGGCGAGAAATTCGTGCAAACCCGGTTGGGTCCAGCGGCGAGTGTCGTTCCTGCTGGCTGAAGAACGTTCCCGGAACCGGACACGGGAGCCCGTATGACAGACGTGAACAAGGTCGTGCTCGCCTACTCGGGCGGCCTCGACACCTCCATCATTCTGCGGTGGCTCAAGGAGCGCTACGGCTGCGAGGTGGTGACCTTCACGGCCGACCTCGGCCAGGGTGGGGAGCTCGAACCGGCGCGGCGCAAGGCGGAGCTCCTCGGCGCGGAATCCATCTTCATCGAGGATCTCCGCGAGGAGTTCGCGCGCGACTTCATCTTCCCGATGTTCCGGGCGAACGCGGTCTACGAGGGCGAGTACCTCCTCGGGACCTCGATCGCGCGCCCGCTCATCGCCAAGCGGCTGGTCGAGATCGCGGACGCGACGGGGGCGGACGCGATCGCCCACGGCGCCACCGGCAAGGGCAACGACCAGGTCCGGTTCGAGCTCGGGGCCTACGCCCTGCGCCCCGGGGTCCGCATCATCGCCCCGTGGCGCGAATGGGACCTCGGATCGCGGGAGAGCCTCCTCGCCTACGCCGAGGAGCACGGGATCCCCATCGAGCGGCAGGCCGGCAACCAGTCCCCCTACTCGATGGACGCGAACCTCATGCACGTCTCCTTCGAGGGGAACGAGCTCGAGGACCCCTGGATGGAGCCCGCCGACTCGATGTGGCGGATGACCCGCTCGCCGGAGGATGCGCCGGACCGGCCGGCCCGGGTCACCCTCACCTTCGAGCGGGGCGACGTCGTCGCGGTGGACGGCGAGGCGATGACCCCCGGCGAGGTGATGGCCGCGCTCAATCGCATCGGCGGCGAGCACGGCGTCGGGCGCCTCGACATCGTGGAGAACCGCTACGTCGGCATGAAGGTGCGCGGTTGCTACGAAACACCGGGAGGGACGTTGCTGCTCCGGGCGCACCGCGCAATCGAGTCCCTCACCCTCGACCGCGAGGTGGCCCACCTCAAGGACGAGCTGATGCCCCGTTACGCGAGCCTTGTCTACAACGGCTACTGGTGGAGCCCGGAGCGCTCCGCCCTCCAGACCTTCATCGACGAGACCCAGCGCACCGTGAACGGAGAGGTGCGGCTCAAGCTCTACAAGGGCAACGTGCTGGTCACCGGTCGCCGTTCGGAGACCGATACCCTGTACCGCCCCGACATCGCGACCTTCGAGGACGACCGGGGGGCCTACGACCAGCGCGACGCCGAGGGCTTCATCCGCCTGAATGCGCTCCGCATGCGGGTCGCCGCAGCCGCGGCGCAGGAGCCGCGGGGGTCATGAGCATCGGATCCACCCCCCTCGACCGGCCGCCGGGGCCTTCCCGGGCGGGCGGGCGCCATCGCCTTGCGTCGTCGCGGAGGCCGGAACATGACTGAGCCGTTCGCGACCGCGCTCTGCCTCGGCGACGATTGGCGCGGGGTAGCCGATGCGCTCGGCGGCCGGCTCGCCGGCGCCGCGGGGCGGCTCGGCATCCTCTATACGGCCGAGCCCTTTGCGCCGCACCTCGATGAGATGCTCGCCGCCCTGCGCCGGCACACCGGCGTGCGGGACTGGGTATCGGCCGCCGGATACGGCGTGATCTCGGCCGGAGAAGAACACTACGGCGAATCCGGAGCGGCCGCCCTCCTCCTCGACCTTCCGGCGGACGGCTACCGTCTCTTCGCGGGGGGTTCGGAAGCCGGCGCCGACCTCGCGGCGAAGGATCCGGACTGGCTCGCGAGCGCGCAGATGCCGCTCGCCCTCACCCACGTCGACCCGCGCGACCCGGCCGCGGTCGGAGCGGTGGAGCGTCTCGCGGCCAGCACGGGAAGCTTCCTGGTGGGAGGCCTCACGGCGGCGGCCGGCAGCGCGCCGCACCAGGCGGGTGGCGCCACGGGTTGCCTGAGCGGAGTCGCCCTCTCACCCGCGGCGGTCGAGATCGCGACCGCCCTCAGCCAGGGCTGCACCCCGCTTGGCCGGACCCACGTGGTCACCCGGGGGAAGGACAACATCCTGATCGAGCTGGACGGGCGCCGTGCGCTCGACGTCTTCATGGAGGACATCGGCGAAGAGCTCGCTTCGGACCTTCGTCAGGTCGGCGGACTCATCTTCGCCGCCCTTCCGGTCACCGGGTCGGACACCGCGGACTATACGGTGCGCAACCTGGTCGGAATCGATCCGGCGAGCGGGGTGATCGCGATCGGCGAGGCAGTGCCCGAGGGCGACAAGGTGCTGTTCTGCCGGCGCGACCGGGAGAGCGCGGTCGGAGACATGCGAAGGATGGCGCAGGATCTCAAGCGACGAGTCGGCGAGCGGGTCATTCGAGGCGGAGTCTACGTCTCCTGCGCCGCGCGAGGCCCGAACCAGTTCGCACCTCCGGAGAGCGAGACGGAGATCATCCGGGACACCCTCGGCACGTTTCCGATGGTCGGATTCTTTGCCAACGGCGAGCTCAACCGGGACCGCATCTACGCCTACACCGGTGTTCTGACGCTGTTCCTCTGAGGAGGCTAGTGGAAGGTAATGACGCTCCGCGCGAGCTCGCCGCGCTCGAGCTCCGCCAGCGCCTCGTTGATGTCGTCGAGCCGGATGCGGCGGGAGATCATGAGGTCGAGGTGCAGCTTGCCGGCAAGGTAGAAATCGATGAAGCGGGGCATGTCGATCCGGAACCGGTTCGAGCCCATGTTCGACCCCTGGATCTTCTTCTCCTGGAGGAAGTCCGGACCGTGGAGCTCGATCTTCGTGCCGACCGGAATCATGCCGATCACGGTCGCGGTGCCCCCCGCCCGAAGCATCCGGAAGCACTGCTCGGCGGCCAGCTTGTTGCCGATCGCCTCGAACGAGTAGTGGACGCCCCCGCCGGTCAGCGCTCGCACGCGGCGCACGGGATCCTCCTCGGTGGCGTCGATGACGTCGGTCGCCCCGAATGCCTTCGCGAGGTTGAGCTTCGATCCGACGAGGTCGATGGCGATGATCCGGGACGCGCCCGCGATCGCCGCCCCGTTCACGGCCGCGAGCCCCACCCCGCCGCAGCCGACGACCGCGACGGTGGCGCCGGGCTCCACGCCCGCGGTATGGAACACCGCCCCGACCCCGGTGGTGACCCCGCAGCCGATGAGGGCCGCCCGATCGAAGGGCATGTCCTCGCGGATCTTCACCAGGGCATGCTCGTGCACGATCATCTGCTCCGCGAACGAGGAGAGGTTCGCAAACTGGTGGACCGGTCCGGCCGCGGTGCTGAGCAGTCCCTCGGAGTGCTCCGGGGCCTTGAGCACCTGGCAGAGCGACATCCGCCCGACGAGGCAGTGCTCGCATTCGCCGCAGAAGACGGAGAGGCAGGTAATCACGTGGTCGCCGGGCTTCACGTAGGTGACCGCGTCGCCGACCTGCTCGACGACGCCGGCCGATTCGTGCCCGAGGACCACCGGGAACTCGTGGGGGTAGGCGCCGTTGACGAAGTGGAGATCGCTGTGGCAGACCCCGGTGGCCGCGGTGCGGACGAGCACCTCCCGCGACCTCGGCTTCGCGATCGAGACCTCCTCGATCTCGAGCGGCTTTCCAACCTCCCGCAAGACTGCTGCCCGCATCTCTCGTCCTCCTTCCGACGTTGTCCGGCGCGCCGGAGCGGCCCGGCGCGCGACGAAACTCGACCTCAATTTGACCAGCGACCCCGCGCGGGGTCAAACCGCCGCCCCGGTCCACAAGCACGTCAGATTCGTGGCTACCCTGGCCCCGGGCACGCTCCGCGCCCGGATACGGTCGGCCTCGCAATTCTCGCGTTCCCTCCCGTCCGGAACCCCCGGAGAGGCGGGCACGATGGTTGACGGTTTCGGCTCAGGCAGGGCCGGCCAACCCCTCCGGAGGATCACCCGCGCAGCGCCAGCAGGCCCCGAACTCGGGCTCGATCCACTCGCCGCAGGCGGGACAGCGCCACGCTTCGCCGGCTGCCCCGGCCTGCCGGGTCTCGTCGATGATCGCCCGGGCGGGCGCCTCGTCTCCGTCCTCGACCACCCAGAGCTCCGGCCAGCACTCCGTCGGCGGGAGCTCCCCCGCGCCGCCGAGCAGGTACTCGTTCTTGACGAGACACCCGATCCCGTGCTCTTCGAGGACCGTCCGGAGGTAGCCGGCGAGCATGGGGTCGTGGGAGCTGAACACCCGCTTCACTTCGTTTCCCCCCCCGGCGATTCCGCCGCCCCCTCCTCCGGGTCGGTCTGACGGGAGTCGGGCCGGGAGTCGGGCCGGGCTCGTGACCCGATCGTCTCCTCATCCTGCGGTTCCGACGTCTGCGCGTCGGCTTCCCGTCCCGCCGTACCGGCCGGGCGAAGGTGGGGGAACAGGATCACGTCGCGGATCGAGGCCGCGCCGGTGAACAGCATCACCAGGCGATCGATGCCGATCCCCTCACCCGCGGTGGGCGGCATGCCGTGCTCGAGGGCGGTGACGTAGTCCTCGTCGAACACCATCGCCTCGTCGTCGCCCCCGGACCGCCGGCGCGCCTGCTCGCGGAACCGCTCGGCCTGGTCGTCCGGATCGTTGAGCTCGGAGAAGCCGTTCGCGATCTCCCGGCCTCCGATGAAGAGCTCGAACCGGTCGGCCACTTCAGGGTCGTCGTCGCTCCGCCGCGAGAGCGGGGAGACCTCGATCGGGTAGTGGGTAACGAAGGTGGGCGCAACAAGCCTCGGTTCGGCCACGTGCTCGAAGATCTCGACGAGCGCCTTCCCGAGTCCCGCCTCATTGTCGAGCGAGATGCCGAGGGCGCGAGCCGCCTCTCGGATCCGGCCCGGATCGTCGAGGTCGTCCGCGACGAGCCCCGTCGCGTGGCGAAGCACCGCGTCGCGGACGCTCAGCCGTTCGAAGGGAGGGCCGAAGTCGATCCGGTTCCCCTGCCACTCGATGGCGAACCCGCCGTTCGCATCCTCTCCGTCGCCGGCGGGGTCCGAACGCCTCCGCGCCTCCGACAGGGCGAGGGAGCGGAGCAGCTCCTCGGTGAGATCCATCAGATCCCGGTAGTCCGCATACGCCTGGTAGAACTCGAGCATCGTGAACTCGGGGTTGTGGCGGGTGGAGAGCCCTTCGTTGCGGAAGTTGCGGTTGATCTCGAACACCCGTTCGAAGCCGCCCACCACGAGCCGCTTGAGGTACAGCTCGGGCGCGATCCGGAGGAACAGCGGAATTTCGAGCGCGTGGTGCCAGGTCTCGAAGGGGCGGGCCACCGCGCCGCCCGCGAGCGGCTGCATCATCGGCGTCTCGACCTCCAGGAAGCCCCGCTCAGAGAAGAAGCGGCGCACGAAACCCACCACCCGGGCGCGGGTGCGGAAGGTTTCGCGAGTCTCCTCGTTCATGATGAGGTCGAGATAGCGCCGGCGGTATCGCGTCTCGCGGTCGGTGAGCCCATGGAACTTCTCGGGCAGGGGGCGGAGCGCCTTCGCGAGCAGCCGGAGGCCGTCCACCCGCAGCGACAGCTCGCCGGTCCGGGTGCGGAACGCGACCCCTTCCACCCCGACGACGTCCCCGATGTCCCAGCGGCGGAACGCCCCATACGCTCCCTCGGGAACATCGTCCCGCCGCACGTAGAGCTGCAGGCGCCCGGACTCGTCCTGGAGGTGCGCGAAGCTCGCCTTTCCCATCACCCGCCGGGTCATCATCCGGCCGGCGATTCGGTATCGGCGAGACGAGAGCGAGTCGTCGTCGAGAGCCTCGCACTCGCCGCGGATGCCGGCCGCAGTCGCGGTCGGGCGGAAGTCGTTGGGGTAGGGATTGCCCGCTTCGTGCAGGGCGGCGAGCTTTTCGCGCCGGCGCGCGATCTGCTCGTTCTCCGGCGCCGGAGAGTGGCCGGCGCCACGCGCGGGCGGCGGCGCCCCGCCCGCGCGGCGCGGACCGGACCCGTCTTCGCCTCCCGATCCCGGCCCGCCGTTCATCTCCCGACTCCCGCCTTGAGGCTCGCTTCGATGAACGGGTCGAGGTTGCCGTCCAGCATCCCCTGGGTATTGCCCGTCTCGACCCCGGTGCGAAGGTCCTTGATCCGAGACTGGTCGAGGACATAGGAGCGGATCTGGTTGCCCCACCCGATATCCGCCTTCGCATCCTCGACCACCTGGCGTTCCTCGTTCCGGCGCCGGATCTCGAGCTCGTAGAGCTTCGCCCGCAACTGCTTGGTGGCCGTCGCCCGGTTCTTGTGCTGGGAGCGATCGTTCTGGCACTGCACCACGATGCCGGAGGGAAGGTGGGTGATCCGGACCGCGGACTCGGTGCGGTTGACGTGCTGTCCGCCGGCCCCGCTCGCCCGGTACACGTCGATGCGAAGGTCGGCCGGATTGATGTCGATGTCGATGTCGTCGTCCACCTCCGGGGAGACGAATACGGCCGCGAACGAGGTGTGGCGGCGATTGCTCGAATCGAAGGGCGACTTGCGCACGAGCCGATGCACCCCGGTCTCGGTGCGGAGCCAGCCGTAGGCGTGATCGCCGGCAACGCGGACGGAAACGCTCTTCACCCCGGCCACCTCCCCGGGCGATTCCTCGAGCAGCTCCGTCTCGAAGCCCCGGTGCTCGGCCCACCGCAGGTACATCCTGAGCAGCATGGCCGCCCAGTCCTGCGCCTCCGTTCCCCCCGAGCCGGCGGTTACCTCCAGGAACGCGTTGCGGCTGTCCATCGCGCCCGAAAACATCCGCTGGAACTCGATCCGGCCGACCTCGGAATCCAGGCCCTCCACGTCCTCCTCGACCGCCCGGGCGGTATCTTCGTCCGCGTCCGCCGCCGCGAGATCGAGCAGCTCGGCCGCATCCGCGAGCGCCGCGCCAGTCCGATCGACCGCATCGACGACCCGCTCGAGCCCGACGCGCTCGCGCCCGAGGCCCTGCGCCCGCTCCGGGTCCCCCCACACCGCGGGGTCCTCCAGCTCGCGCCGGATCGCGGCCAGCCGCTCGCGCTTGACCGGAACGTCAAAGATACCCCCTGAGAGCGTCCATCCGCTCTTGCAGGCCCTGGATACGTGCTGCCAACAGATTGAATTCGACCATGAATCACTTACCTCCGACGGGCGCGGATGGTAGCACGGCAGGGCCCGCGGAGACCGCCTCCCGGCGGCCGCGACGCGCATCGAAGGAGCCCGAAAAAGTCACCCGAGCGGACCCGCCGCCGCCTCTCAGGGGCTCGAGGGTCCGTCGGCAAGGAGGAATTCCGCGAGACCGCCGGAGGGAGCGGGAACGTTCGGGCGGCGCGCCCGCCGGCCGGCCGCCTCGAATACCGCCTGCCCGGTCCGGAGCCCCGCATCGAGGACGACCTTGCGAATCCGTCCGGTCGTCACCTCGTCGAACAGGGTACGGAACCAGCGCTCCTCCGCGCGGAGGAGCTCGCGGCGCCAGGACTCGACGTCACGGCCGGCGACCGCACGGTAGCAGCCATCGCCGGGCGCAACGAGCCGGTGGCCGGCCGCCGCTTCGTCCGCGGCGCCGGGTTCCTCGTCGAGTCCGCGCACCCGGACGCCACCTCGCTCGGCGAGGGCCCGGACCAGCGGGGCATCGGCCACGACCTCCTGAAACCGCCGAGGGGGGACCGGCCCGAGCGCCCCCGCCCCCCAGAACCACACGCTGTTGACCGGCAATTCTCCCCGCGCTTCGCGCTCCTGGTTGCCGGGGTGGGCGTAGAGCACCATCTGGGCCTCGTTCATCCGCCGCCGCCAAGTCGAGCCCTCGTTTCCCCCCGGAAGCACGGCGCCGGCTCCTCGCCCGGCTACCGCGCCCGGTGGATGGAATTCCGCGTCCGGCCGCTTCTCGAGCCGCACGTACCAGCGGGTCGGATGCGGAGCCTCGAAGCGAATCCCCTCCGCCTCGAAATGCCGGTCGAGGGCACCGGCCATCGAGGTCGCCTCCTCGCGGGAGAGCGCGAAGTGCGACGCGTCGAACAGGCGCGCGGCGTCGAGGTCGGGACGAAGGTGAACCGGATCGGCGCGAACGGGAACGAGTGAACGCCCGTGCGTGCGGGCCGCGTCTTCGAAGCGCACGCCCGCCGCGTCCCGGTCCCACATGAGGGCCGCGACCGGCACGTCGTCGCCGCCCGCGGGATAGCCGAACACGCCAAACGCGAGCCGCTCGAACGAATCGGGCTCTTCGCCACCCGAGCGGCGCACCCGCCCGGCCGGTCGAGCGCGGGCGAGAAGCCCGACGAGACCCGGCACGTCGAGTCCTCGGACGATGTCGCCCGCGAGCGCCCGCGGCCACGGGCCGAGAAGGCCCGGGGCGTGCACCGTCACCTCGCGCTTCGCGGCCGTCGTCCTGATTGCGGTGAACTGCGTTCGGAGCACGGTGAATCGAGCCCGGATGGCGTTGGAAGACGGCCGCAGGCCCGCGTCCCGGGACGAATCGCTCAGTCGGCGTCGAAGTGTTCGACCCGGATCCGGGTGACCGATCCCTCGACGCACGACGACGCCTCGATCCCCGCGACCGCGGTGTTCATGCGCGATTCCCGCACCCGGTGGGTCAGCATGATGAGGTGCACCTGGCGGACGCCGCGCGGCGGCTCGCGCTGCACCACCGCCTCGATGCTGATGTCGAGCTCCCCGAAGATGCTCGCGAGCTCGGCGAGCACCCCGGGGCGGTCCTGGGCCAGCATCCGCAGGTAGTAGGCGGTCTCGACATCGTCCATGGCCAGCACCGGAAGGTCCGCGATCCGATCGGGCTGAAAGGCGAGGTGCGGAACGCGCTGATCCGGGTCCGTGGTCAGGGTCCGCACCACGTCCACCAGGTCCGCGACCACGGACGACGCGGTCGGTTCCGCCCCGGCCCCGGCGCCGTGGCAGACGATCGGCCCCGCCGCGTCGCCCTCGATGAGGACCGCGTTCATGACCCCGTCGACCGAAGCGAGGAGCCGGCGCTTCGGCACCATGGTCGGATGCACCCGCATCTCGATGCCCCGGCCGGTGTGGCGGGCGATGCCGAGATGCTTGATCCGGTATCCGAGCTGGTCCGCGTAGGAGATGTCCGCCGGCTCGATGGCGCCGAGGCCCTCGACGTACACCCGGTCGAACTGGAGCGGATTTCCGAACGCGATGGAGGCAAGGATGGTGAGCTTGTGCGCCGCGTCGATGCCCTCGACATCGAACGTGGGATCGGCCTCCGCGTAGCCGAGGGCCTGCGCCTGCGCGAGCACCTCGTCGAACGGCCGCCCCCCCGACTGCATCCCGGTGAGGATGAAGTTGCTGGTGCCGTTGATGATGCCCGCGAGCGATCGGATCCGGTTGCCGGCGAGCCCCTCGCGGATGCTCTTGATCACCGGGATGGCGCCGGCTACCGATGCCTCGAACGCGATGATCGCGCCGGCCGCGCGGGCGGCGGTGAAGACCTCGTTGCCGTGCAGGGCGATGAGGGCCTTGTTCGCGGTGACCACGTGCTTGCCCTGCCGGATGGCCTGGAGCACCAAATCGCGCGCGATGTCCGTGCCGCCGATGAGCTCCACGATCACGTCGATCTCGGGATCGTCCACGACGGCGCGGGCGTCGCCGGTGAGATCGATCCCGGAGAGATCGCAGTCACGCGCCCGGCCCGGATCGCGTACCGCGGCCCGGGTCACCTCGATGCCGCGCCCGGCGCGGCGCGCGATCTCGCTCGCGTTGCGGCGCAACACGTTGACGGTGCCGGCCCCGACCGTGCCGAGCCCGAGCACCCCGATGCGTATCGGTTCCAATGGCGTTCCTTCTTCCCGCAAGCGACCGGGCGAATTATCGTCCCGATACGGCTTCGCGGCCACCGCCGCGGGCGAGGGCGGGCCAGATCCAGATGCGGACGATGGCCGCCCCGAGCGCGGCGAGGACCGCCGCCCCGAGAAATGCGGCCTCGCCGCCGAAGGAAGCCCAGAGCTGGCCGGCCGCGAGGCTTCCGATGGCGCTTCCCGCCCCGAACGAGACGCTCGCGTACACCGCCTGGGCACGCCCGAGGTGCCGGTCCCGGAACGCTCGGCGCAGGACATGCATGGCGAGCGCGTGGTGGAGGCCGAAGGTCGCCGCGTGGAGGACCTGCGACGCGATGAGCCAGCCCGGGTGGTCGGCGAGCGCGGCGGTCAACCCCCAACGAACGACGGCCGCGGCGAAGCACGCCAGGAGAAGCCGCTCCACCGGGAATCTCTCGATCCAGCGATGGGCGAAGACGAAGAGGACGATCTCGCAGGCGACGCCGAGCGCCCACAGCGCCCCGATCCAGCCGGGGCGATACCCGTGGTCGAGCAGAAACGGGGTGAAGAAGGTGTAGAAGGCGCCGTGACTCGCCTGCATCGCGAGGCTCGCGAGGAAGAAGGCGATCAGCCATCCCGGAATGACCGGCCGTCCACCGGAGTCCGGGGGTTCCGCCGTGGGCCGATCCCCCGGCCCCGCATCGGCCGGAATCGCGAACGCGGCAGCCATGACCAGGACAAGCCCCGCGAGCACGAAGAACGGCACGCTCGCGACGGAGAGGCGTTCGAGCATTGCCCCGACTCCGGTGACGGCCGCGACGTACCCGACCGAGCCCCAGAGCCGCACATGGACGTACCGTGTCGCCCGTTCCCCGAGCCGGCTCAGGGTCAGCGCCTCGAACTGGGGCAGCGTTCCCTGCCAGAAGAAGCCGAACACGAGGAGCGCCGCGAAGAGGCTCCAGAACCCGGGCGCCGCCGCGACGGCCCCGAAGGCGAGGAGCGCCCCGGCCGATCCGATGCACACCACCCGCTTCCGCGACCCGGTCCGATCCGCTACGAGACCCCAAAGCCACGGGGTGACGAGCTTGGTCACCGTCAAGGCCGCGAAGAGCACTCCGATGGCCTGCGCTTCGAGGCCCCGATCGAGCAGGTACGCCGAGAAATACGGCAGGAATACCCCGGCCGCCGCGAAGTACGAGAAGTACCAGGCGCCAAGGCGCAGGAGGCCGTGTTCTCGATTCAGAATGGAGGCTCGCGTGCTACTGCGAATCGATCAACATTGACTCGGGAATCCGTGTCTTTACCGACAGCAGGGAAACATCGCCATGGCGCATCGAGCGCAGCCGGTAGCCGTCATGAACCAGATCCCGGAGATGCAACCGATTGATCATGAACATGAGCACGAGATTGCTCAGCCCGACGGTACACAAAGCGAGAAGAAGCGAGATGAGGAACCACTTCCAATCCCCTCGAAACAGCATGGGAAAGGGACCGAAGAATAGAGTAGTCCACGAGAAACCAACCGGCGCTTCCCGTGTTCGTTCCGTGCCCTTGTGGTAGAGCGTTGCCCGATTGCCGGCCACCGACAAACCTCCGATCGCTGCGTACGTTCCAGTATACACACGGAATTCTCGCCGCTCGGAGGTCGAACCCGTGCGGATCCGGTACGGGCCCGCACGGGCGGATTGGGGGAAGGCTCAAACGGAGCTGAAGTGCCCGTGGAAGCCGAGCGGCAGCGGATAGTCGAGCGAGGCGCGCGCGATCGGCCCGTCCCCGATCCGCCGGGCGTCGAAGACCGCGACCCCGCTCGCCCCGCGCTCGTAGTCGAGGAACGTGCCGACCAGCCAGCCGTCGTCCTCCGCCCCTCCCTCGCGCCACGGAACGAAGACGTGCTCCTCCGGGATCACGCCCGAACCGAAGTCGAAGTCGTCCAGGGTCCCGCGCTCGAGGTCGCGCTTCTCAAGCCGGTGGAGCACCAGGCCGTCCGTGTCTTGGTCCGCGCCGAGCGTGTACACGTAGCGGTTGCGCCGGCCCACTACCGCCGGCGCGACACGGGGGAACTCCGCCCAGTCCGACGTCGCCTCGACGTCGGAGCGCCCGTCCGGGTACAGGGTGAAGCGGGAGTAGCGCTCCGGCGCGGCCGGACGCACCTCTCCGCGCATGATGTATCGCAGACGCTCGGTCATGAGGGTGGGGTCGGCCGCAACGCAGTGGTCGAACCGGATGGCGGAACCCGCTTCCTCCCAGCCGTTGCCGTGGTGAAAGCCGAAGCCGGCGGGAAGCTGATGCCAGCGCCGGCTCCCGAAGTCGTCCTTGGCGATGACGAGCGCCCGCGAGCCGTGCTCCGGCCGCCAGGCGAAGGCGTCGAGGAACGCCCCGTCCCGCACCGCCTCCCGGTTGAAGACGAGGGGCGGAAGGACGATGACGAGGTGCCGCTCGGTGACCACGAAGTCGTGCACCATGCCGAGCGGCCCCGCGTCGACCACCGCCGCCTTGACCAGCGAGCCGTCCGGGGCGACCTGGTACAACACCAGCCTCTCGGCCGGGAGGTACCCCGCACCGAACGCCCACAGGGTCCCGTCCGGTTCGACCTTGGGGTGGGCGGTGAACGGCACCCCCTCGAGACCCTCGCCCCAGGCCTTGAAATCCCGCCAGGCAAGGGTCTCGCGGTCGAGGACGCTCGCGGATCCGGCCTCCCAGAGTGCCAGCAGCTCGCCGTGATGGTCCAGGACGGACGTGTTGGCGGGATTGAGGTCGTCCGGCCCGCGCACCGAAGCCCCGTGGTCGACGACGGTCCCGAACCCGGGATAGGCACGGCGTCCGGCGGCTCTTTCGCGGGCGAGCTTGGGCGTTTCGAGCACCCGCCCCCGGTGGGTCACGGCGGCGCCGTCGAAGCGGAACGCCTGCACCATGCCGTCGCCGTCGAACCAGTGGCGGTAGCGAAGCCCGAACCGCTCGTGAACGGCCGGCCCGTTGCGGTAGAACGTCCCCCGGAGCGCGGCCGGCAGCCGCCCCTCGATCCGGGCCGCACCGTCGAGCCGATCCGCGGAAGCGCCCTTCCAGCCGAGCAGCATGGGGTTGGAGGCGAGCCGCGCGGCGAACTCCGCGGACCAGTCGTCGCCGGCCGCCGCACCGCCGGCAAGGGCCCGCGTGAACGGCGCGGCCATGTGCGTGAGACCGGCGGCGCCGGCGGCAAGACTCGCGCCGAGCAGGCGGCGTCGGCTCCAAGTATGGGTAGTCTTCATCGTTCCAGCCTCCCCGTGGTTCCGCTAGTAGCTCATCGTCATCGCAGCGGTCGCCGGCGGGTCGCCGACGGTCACCGCGGCTTCCTCGAAATCCGGCGGGCCGAAGCTCGTGGGCGGGTCGTTCGCGAATCCGTACCCTTCCTTCGGGATCCCGAGCACATTGGTGTCGAGGTCCCCGTTGCCGTTCTCGTCATGGAAGGCGTTGACCGCGTACCGCCCGGGCGGGAGGTCGCGGAGCACGAAACGCATCGCGCCCTCGCGGGCCTGCTGCTGGACCCCCGCGAGCATGCCCTTCGCGTAGGGGAACTCCTCTCCCTCGCGCGGGGCATGGACGGCGACGTAGATCCGGCCCGCATCGGAGCGGACCCCGCGAACCTCGATGACGAGCTCGGCGGCGACGGCGGCGGGCGCCGCGGCGAGGCCGGAAAGGCCCGTCAGGGCGGCGGCCACGGTAGTAGCGAGAATCGAACGGGTCATGGCTTGTCCTCCTCGAAAGGGCGATGATCGGTATCGCGGCGAGTCGCCCGTGGCTGCGCCGCAAGGGAATGCTCGCGGGGAGTCGCCGGCGCCGGCAAGAGAAAATTCGTGAAACGACACGCCCTTTCGCAAGTGACGATCACGCTGCAACTCGCGATTCGCGAAGTGCTGGAACGGGTTCATCTCGGATACCAGGCCCTCGGTCTCGCGGCCGCGGTCGCGGTGCTGGCCTGGCTCGGGCCGTTCGACACCTGGGGCCGCCTCTCCCTCCCGGACCGGGTGGCGTTCTGGACCCTCGCGACTTCCGTGAACTGGCTCTTCGGGTTGGTCCTCGGGTCCGCCGCAGGGCTGACATTCGAGCGGCGGGGGGTGCTCGCCTGGGCGGTTGCCGTCGTCGTCGGGAGCGCGGTGGCAGCGGTGCCCGGGACCGCCGTCGTATGGCTGCTGGTCGCCGCCTACATGGGCCACCGCATGACCGGGGTCGCGGAGGTCGCCACCCTCTACTCCCAGGTCCTCGTGATCCACCTCGTGCTGAACGCCCTCGTCACCTGGCTCATCTACGGGAAGTCGCGGCCGGTCGGCGCACCGGGCGAGGCGACCTCGCCCCACCCCGCCGGCGAGTCCCCCTCCGCCCCCTTCCTCGAACGACTCCCCTCCCGCCTCGGGCGGAACCTCCTGCACCTGCACATGCAGGACCACTACGTCGAGGCCCACACCGACGAGGGGAGCGAGCTGCTACTCCTGCGGTTCCGGGACGCCCTTCGCGAGCTGGACGGCCTCGACGGCGCGCAGGTGCACCGCTCGCACTGGGTGGCCCGCGCCGCGGTTGCCGGCGTCGAACGCCGGAACGGGCGCGTCGCGCTCCGCCTCGTGAACGGAAACCGGGTCCCCGTCAGCCGTTCCTTCGCTCCCCGGCTCCGGGAACGCGGCTGGCTCTGACCGGTTCGGGAACGGTGGGTCACCAGCGCGTAGCTCGCCTGTAAACTGGGAGCCACTGGAACCAGCCGGACGAAGGGAATCGGAAGTGAGCATCGAACGGCGCTTCGACGTCCCCCTGATCGCCGAAATGGCGCTGCGGGAGAAGCAGATCCAGCAGAACTACCGCCCGATCATCGGCGTTCACAAGTGGTTCGCTCGGCGCCCGGGCACCCTGTTCCGGGGTCTCCTCCTCGCGGAGTTCGGGGAGCGCCCCCTCGAGGAGCTTTTCTTTCAGTCGAACGACTTCCCGGGACTGCGAATCGCCGACCCTTTCATGGGCGGCGGAACACCGCTCCTGGAGGCGAATCGCGTCGGTTGCGACGTGGAAGGCTTCGACATCAATCCGATGTCCGCCTGGATCGTCCGCGAGGAGATCGAGCCCATCGACCTCGCGGCCTACGAGAAGGCCGCCCGTGCGCTCATCGCCGCGCTACGAGCCGACATCGACCGCCACTACCGTACCTCCTGCCCGCACTATGGCGACGCGGACGTGCCCGTGAAGTCGTTCCTATGGGTCAAGGTCCTCGATTGCGAAGCGTGCGGGGTTCCCTTCGACCTGTTTCCGGGCTACCTGATCGCGGAGAACCGGCGCCACCCGAAGAACGTCCTGGTGTGCCCGGCGTGTGGCGACCTCAACGAGGTCGAGGATCGCAACGATCCGGGAAACTGCGCATCGTGCGCGAGCCGCCTTCATCGGGCCGGACCCGCGCGTCGCGGGCGTTGCGAGTGTCCGAACTGCGGCCATTCCAACGCCTATCCCGGAAGAGCCCAAGGTCCTCTCGGGCACCGCCTGTTCGCCATCGAGTACCACAACCCCCACCGTAAGGCCGGGCACAAGGGCCGTTTCTTCAAGAAGCCGGACGCCGAGGACCTGGCACGTGTGGACGATGCGGCTGAACGGTGGGCGAATCTCTCGCCGCGCTTCGTGCCCGACCAGACCATCCCCCCAGGGGACGAGACCGACCGGTTGCACCGCTGGGGCTATGCCCGCTACCGGGAGCTGTTCAACCCGCGCCAGGTTCTCGGCCTTGAGCTGAGCTGCCGGCTGATCGCCGAGGTCGAAGACTCGCGCATCCGTCACGCCCTCGCGACGAACCTCTCCGATCTGCTGCGCTACCAGAACCTGCTCTGCCGCTACGACACGATGGCCCTCAAGGCGCTGGACATCTTCTCGGTGCACGGTTTTCCGGTCGGGCTGGTGCAGTGCGAGTCCAACTTCACGGGCATCGTCAACGGCGCCGGAACGAACGTCGGCTCGGGGGGCTGGTCGAACATCGTGGACAAGTACGCCAAGGCCAAGCGCTACTGCGAAGCTCCCTTCGAAGTCCGGCGAATCGGCTCGCGAGGTGTTCGGGTTCCGATCAAGGGGGAACGGATCGGCGACGGGGGGCCGGACGGACGCCGCCGGGTCACCATCCGCTGCGAGAGCGCGACCGAGAGCGAGCTCGCTCCGCAGAGCCTCGATGCGGTGTTCACGGACCCGCCCTACTTCGGCAACGTGCAGTATGGCGAGCTGATGGACTTCTGCTACGTCTGGCTGCGACGCCTTGTCGGCAACGACACGGAAGGGTTCGACCGACCGCCCACGCGTTCGGCGCTGGAGCTGACCGGAAACACCACCCAGGAACGTGACCTCCCACACTTCACCGAGGGGCTGTCCTGCGTGTACTCGCGCATGGCCCGCGCCCTGAAGCCGGGCGCCCCGCTCGCATTCACCTATCATCACAACAAGCTCGACGCCTATTGCGCGGTCGGCGCCGCGATTCTGGATGCGGGCCTCGTGTGCTCGGCGTCGCTACCCTGCCCCGCCGAGATGGGCGGCTCAATCCACATTCACGGCACGATGTCGTCGATCATCGACACCGTCTTCGTGTGCCGCAGCTCCGGCGCCGCGCCCGAATGCTGGCTGTTCGACACGCCCGAGCGACTCGTCGCGATTGTCGCCGAGGACTTGGCGCATCTCGCACGCGCCGGCAGACCCCCCACCTACGGCGACACTCGATGCATCGTCTTTGGACACCTGACCCGAATGGCGGTTTGGAGCCTTCGCGATGCTTGGGACCGTACGCGGCCGACGCCGGAGAAGATCGCGGCCTTGCGGGACCGGATGACCGCCTACGGAGACCCGGACGAGCTTGCACGGCGGGCGCCGCCTCCTGAGCCGCTAGCGGACCTGCCGCTGTTCTCGCCCCGAACGGCCGGAGCCGCAGACGAGGTATACCGTGCCGTTTCCTTTTGAGGTCGGGTTCGACGAAGTTCGCTCCGACCTCGACGCCTATGTCGACGCTGTATTCGGGTGTCTCGAATCCGAGTTCCTGGTCATGCCGAAGGGCGAGGGGTTCGTCGAGTTTCCCGCATTCGAGGCGGGATATGAGGCGCTGAAGCGAGCGACGGTTGGCTTCCAGGAGGTGACCCCGGACACGGTCTGCCCGGTCGTCTTCGAGACCCCGATTGCGCTGATCGTTCTTCGCTGCATGCTCGGATTCACGCCGCCCGAGTGGGCCTGGTACGCGAGCCGCCACACCGGCGTCGAGGTGACGCAGAGCTCTGCGCGCACAATCGATCGAAGGATCCGCAGGAATCCCGAGGCGGCCTTGCCAAAGAAGGGAACCGTGACGGAACGACGAATTCAAGCTCTCGTTGCCGCTGCCTGTCATGCTCTCGAATCCGGCGTCCACGAAGAAGCTCCCTCTACCCTTCACAGGTTGGACAAGGCCGACACCCGAGCGGGACTGGTCGGCGTCCGCTCGGCCGCGCACTTGGGTGTCCCATACTCCCTTCTGCTCTACGAGCGTCTTCTCGGACGACCGTTCGCCGGGCACCGCGATTCCATCAGCGAGTTGGTCGGAAATCTCATCGAGATCGCCATCGAAAACGAACTGACCCGAGCGAACATCAGCTTTTCGCAAGACCAAGCGCGCGGAGCGCCTGCCCGGTTTCGACCAGGCGCCGGACTTCGTCGTCCCGAACGAGTTCAATCCGCAGGTCGTCATCGAGGCGAAGCTCACCGAAGACGACGGCACGGCCCGAGACAAGGTGACCCGCATCCAGCACCTCGGCACGCTCAGCATGGAAGGCCAACCCGAGGGCAGGCCCAGATTCGAAGTCGTAGCCTGCATTGCCGGCCGCGGCTTCGGCGTCCGCCGCGAAGACATGAAGAAGCTGCTGCTCGCAACCCGAGGCAAGGTCTTCACCCTCCAGAACCTCCCCCAGCTCGTCGACCACACCCGCCTCGCTAATTTCACCTCGCAGTAGCCACACCCATTCGATCCACGGGCGCACCAATTGCCACGCGTTTAACGAATGGTTTAACAACACCCACCACCGGGATGACAGAACAGGGCCGGCTCTGTCAGGCGAATACCATCTCAATACACTCTGGCCGCATGGCTCGAACAAGCAAGCTGCCGGAGAACATCGAACGATTGGGTCGGAATCGGAAAATTCGAGCTTGAACCCCTCTACGGGTCGACCGACGAGCCCGACAGACTGCTACCCGTCCGGGGCGGAGGGGGGGATATCGGGGGCGGCGGAGGGGGCGTCCGCGTTCTGGCCGCGATGGCGGAGCCAGTGGTCCATGAGCACGAGGGCGACCATCGCCTCGGCGATGGGGGCGGCCCGGAGCCCCACGCAGGGATCGTGCCGTCCGGTCGTCACCACCTCGACCGGCCGGCCGGCCCGGTCGACGCTCCGGCCGGGCAGGCGAAGGCTCGAAGTCGGCTTCAGTGCGATGCTCGCGACGATGTCCTGCCCGGTCGAGATGCCGCCGAGGATCCCGCCCGCGTTGTTGCCGAGAAAGCCCTCCGGGGCGATCTCGTCGCGGTGCTCGGTCCCCTTCTGCTCGACCGACGCGAACCCGGCTCCGATCTCGACTCCCTTGACGGCGTTGATCCCCATCAGGGCGGAGGCGAGGGCGGCGTCCAGCTTGGCGTAGACCGGCTCTCCGAGCCCGCGCGGGACGCCCTCCGCGCGCACCGTGACCCGGGCGCCGATGGAGTTCCCTTCCTTGCGGAGCGCGTCCATGAAGTGCTCGAGCTCGGGCACGAGGTCCGGATCGGGAGAGAAGAAGGGATTGCGATCCACCTCGTCGAGATCGATGCGGGCGGGGCGCAGGGGCCCGAGCTGGGCGAGCCATCCCCGCACCGTGCACCCGAGACGCTCGCTGAGGTACTTCTTCGCGATCGCCCCCGCCGCGACCCGCACCGCGGTCTCGCGGGCCGAAGCACGGCCGCCGCCCCGGTAGTCGCGGACCCCGTACTTGGCAAGATAGGTGTAGTCGGCGTGCGCGGGCCGGAACACGTCGCGGATCTTCGAGTAGTCGCGGGGCCTCGCGTCCGTGTTCTCGATGAGGAGGGCGATCGGGGTGCCGGTGGTGGCGCCTTCGAATACGCCGGAGAGGATCCGGACCTCGTCGGACTCGCGCCGCTGGGTGGTGTGGCGGTTCCGGCCGGGGCGCCGCCGGTCGAGATCGGGCTGGATGTCGGATTCGGCGAGGACGAGACCGGGCGGACACCCGTCCACGACGCACCCGATCGCGGGGCCGTGGCTCTCGCCGAACGAGGTCACCGTGAAGTGGGTCCCGATGGTGTTGCCGGCCACGCGCGTCCCGTCCCCGTATCAGATCAAGGGCCGCGGAGGTCCGGCTCCGCAAGCGCGAAGACGCCCTCGCCCCCCCTCGCCGCATCGAGCCACAGGAAGAGCAGATCGAAGCGAGCCTCGAGCGCGGCGCGGACTGCCGGCGAGGCCCCGACCTCCACCACCAAGGCACCCTCCGGGGCAAGCCACCGGGGCGCCTCCTCAACGATCCGGCCCACCAGGTCGAGTCCGTCCGGCCCGCCGGCAAGGGCGAATGCGGGCTCGGCCCGGAACTCGGGAGGGAGCCCGGCCATCTCTTCGTCCGGGACATAGGGCGGATTGCTCACGATGAGATCGTACCGCGCCCCGGCCCGGCTGTCCGATTCGGGCTCGAGGCCATCGAAGAGGTCGGACTCGAGGACCCGGACGCGTCCCTCGAGGTCGTGCAGGGCGACGTTGCGACGGGCAACCTCGATCGCGCCCGGCGACGCGTCGACCGCGTCGACCCGCGCCTCGGGGAAGGCACGGGCGCACGCCACCGCGATGCATCCGCTGCCGGTCCCGAGGTCGAGAATGCGCCGCACCCGGCCCGCGTCGACCCAGGGGTGGAAGCCTCCCTCGATGAGCTCCGCGAGCGGGGATCTCGGAACCAGCACGCGCCGGTCGATCTCGAACCGAAGACCTGCGAACCACGCCTCGCCGGTGAGATAGGCGGCGGGGACCCGATCCTCGATCCGGCGGCGAAGGAGCGCGTGGACCTCCCGGCGTTCACCGGGGGTCAGGCGGGCGTGGAAGAGCTCGGCCGGCAACGGCGGCCGAGCCGAGAGATGCAGCGCGTGGAGCACGAGGGCGAGGGCCTCGTCGACGGCGTCGTCGGTGCCGTGCGCGAAGCACAGCCCGGCCTCGTTGAACCGGCTCGCGCCGAAGCGCACGAAGTCCGCGACCGTCCGCAGGCCCTTCCCGCCGAACGGCCGCTCCGCCACGGCTCAGCCGGCTCCCGGCCCGGTGGCGAGGCGCGTTCGACGGAGCCGCTCCCCGGGGACCGCCGGGTCGCTCAGGCTATCGAGGATTCTCCGGCTGCCCGGGACTCTCGAGCAATCCGGGGCAGGCGGGAGATCCGGAATGCGCCGAGCCCTCGGAACGGGCCGGGCCCGCGGAGCGCGCGAAGCCGGCGGGCGGGAACGAGCGGGTCCCCTCATCCTCGCCCCGGACGGCGCCGGCGACTTACCCGCCCGGAGCGGCCGGGGCATCGCGCCCTCCATCGGCCTCGCTGGCGAGGGCCTGGAACATGTCGTTCAGCCGGCGTACGAACCCGGCCGGATCGTCGAGCTGGCCGCCTTCGCTGAGCAGCGCCTGGTCATGGAGGATCTGCGCCCAGTCGGCAAAGCGTTCCCCTTCCTGCTCGCTCATCCGCCCCACGATGGGGTGGTCAGGGTTGACCTCCAGGATCGGCTTGGAATGCTCGACCTCGTGTCCCGCCGCCCGGAGGACGTTCTCGAAGTGGGTGCCGAGCGCATGCTCGTCGGAAACGAGACACGCAGGCGAGGTGGTCAGGCGCCGGCTCACCCGCGCCGACTGGACGCGATCCCCGAGAGCCTCGCCGATCCGCGTGACGAGCGCCTCGCGGTCGCCGCCGCCCGGGGCGGCGCCCTCGCCGTCCTTGCCGCCATCGCCTTCCCCTGCATCCTTCCCGTCTTCGGCCCCCTCGCCCTTCGCGGCCTCATCCTCGCCGAGGGACGCGGGGTCGAGGTCTCCCCGGCTGACGGAACGAAGCGGCTTGCCCTCGAACTCCGTGAGATGGCCGACGAGCCATTCATCGACAGGGTCGGTCAGCAGCAGGACCTCCACGCCCCTCTTCCGGAACACCTCCAGATGCGGGCTCGAGCGGGCCGCGGTGAGGCTGTCGGCGGTGAGGAAATGGATTGCCTCCTGGCCCTTCTTCATCCGCTCGAGGTAGGCCGCAAAGGAGACCACGGGCTCGCCGTCTTCCGCGGCGGTGGAGTGGAACCTGAGGAGCGCCGCGATCGCCTCCCGGTTGGCCGCGTCCTCGATCACCCCTTCCTTGAGCACCTTGCCGAACTCGCCCCAGAACTTCGCGTATTTCTCCTCGTCCCCGCCCGCGAGCTTCTCGAGCGCGCCGAGAACCCGCTTGACGATCCCGGAGCGAATCACCTCGACCTGCCGGTTCGACTGGAGAATCTCCCGCGAGACGTTCAGGGGCAGATCGCTCGAATCGATGACTCCGCGCACGAAGCGCAGGTAAGCCGGGAGCAGTTCCCCGGCATCCTCCAGGATGAACACCCGCCGCACGTAGAGCCGGAGCCCCCGGCGCACGTTGCGGTCCCAGAGATCGAACGGGGCCCGCCCGGGAACGAAGAGGAGCACGGTGTACTCGACGTTGCCCTCGACCCGGGCGTGGATGGTGTCGAGCGGGGCCTCGAAGTCGTGTGCGACGTGCTTGTAGAACTCCTCGTACTCCTCCTGCGAAATCTCCTGGCGGGACCGGCCCCAGAGCGCGGTGGCCCGGTTCACCGTCTCCTCCTCGGGGGCGCGGGGCTCCGCGCCGGCCTTCTCGCCGCCTTCCTCGCCGGCGTCCTCGCCGTCGCCGTCTCCCTCACCGTCCCCCGGTTCGCCCTCCTTCGCCATCCGGATCGGGATGGAGATGTGGTCGGAGTACCTGCGCACGATGCCGCGCAGCCGGTAGCCGTCGAGCAGGTCATCCTCTCCCTCGCGAAGGTGCAGGGTCACCTCCGTGCCGCGCGCCGGCGCCTCGACCGTCTCGATCGTGAACTCGCCGCGGCCATCCGACTCCCATCTCACCCCTTCGCTCGCCGGCGCCCCGGCCCGGCGGGAGGTGAGGACCACCCGGTCCGCCACGATGAAGATGGAATAGAAGCCGACTCCGAACTGCCCGATGAGCTGCGCGTCCTTGGCCTCGTCCCCGGTGAGCGACTCCATGAAGCGCCGGGTCCCCGAACGCGCGATGGTCCCGATGTTCTCGACCACCTCGTCCCGCGACATCCCGATACCGTTGTCGGCGACGGTCAGGGTGCGGTCCTCGCGGTCGAAACGGATCGAGATACGGGGCTCGCCGTCTCCCTCGTAGAGGGTATCGTCGGACAGGGCGGCGAACCGCAGTCGGTCGGCCGCGTCGGAGGCGTTGGAGACGAGCTCGCGGAGAAAGATCTCCTTGCTGCTGTAGAGGGAACGGACCATGAGGTCGAGAATCTGGCCGACCTCGGCCTCGTAACGTCGGGTCTCGCGCTGGGTTTCGCCGCTCATGCCTGATTCTCGCTCGTGCGTGTCACCGGGGGCTTGGCCCGATCTTGGGGCCGAACCCCGCTCATTCAATGCCCGGACCCGGTCATCTCCTTGAATCGGAACAGGGCCTCGAGGGCCTCGCGCGGGCTGAGACCGTCCGGATCGATCGCTTCGAAAGCGTCCCGGAGCGCATCCGCCTCCTCCCGGCGGCGAGCCTCGCGGGGGTCCGGGAGGTCCTGCGCGGACACCGCCCGCGGGTCCGGCTCCTCCGGCGCGAAGAGTTGAAGCTGGGTCCGATCCCGCCCGTCGAGGTCCTCGGCTTCCAGGCGCTCGAGCTTCCTGCGCGCCTGCCGGACGACCACCGGCGGAACCCCCGCGAGCTCCGCGACCTGGATCCCGTAGCTGCGGCTCGCCGGCCCCGGAGACACCTCGTACAGGAACACGATGCCGCGGTCGTGCTCGACCGCCCGAAGGTGCACGTTCGCGACCGTGTCGTGCTCGGCCGCGAGTGCGGTGAGCTCGAAGTAGTGGGTGGCGAACAGGGTGAACGACCCTGCCCGGCCGGCAAGGTGGGATCCGGTCGCCCACGCGAGGGCGAGGCCGTCGTAGGTGCTCGTACCCCGGCCGATCTCGTCGAGGAGGACGAGGCTCTGCGTCGTCGCGTTGTTGAGGATGTTCGCCGTCTCGGTCATCTCGACCATGAACGTCGAGCGCCCTCCCGACAGGTCGTCCGCGGCGCCGATGCGGGTGAAGATCCGGTCCACCGGGCCGATGACCGCCGATTCGGCGGGGACGAAGCTTCCGGCGCAGGCGAGCAGCACGATGTGCGCGACCTGGCGCATGTAGGTCGACTTGCCGCCCATGTTGGGGCCGGTGACGACGAGCATCCTGCGCTCCGGGCCAAGGTCGAGATCGTTCGGAACGAAGGAGGTCTCTCCGAGCACCTCCACCACGAGGTGCCTCCCTTTCCGGATCCGGATTCCGGGCTCCTCGCTCACTTGCGGGCAGCACAGACCGAGCTCGACCGCCCGATCGGCGAGGTTCGACAGCACGTCGTACTCGGCGATGGCGCGGGCGCTGTCCGTCAGGCGCTCGAGCTCCGTGCCCGCGGATTCGACGACCGCCTCGTAGAGCTTGCGCTCGAGGGCGATCGAGCGTTCGCGGGCGCCGAGCACCTGGTTCTCGAACTGCTTGAGCTCCGGAGAGAGATAGCGCTCGACGGACTTCAGGGTCTGCCGGCGGACGTACTCGATTGGGACCCGATCGGCGCTCGCGCGCGAGATCTCGATGTAGTAGCCGTGTATCCGGTTGTAGCCGACCTTGAGCCCGGGAAGTCCGGTACGGGTGCGCTCGCTCGTCTCGAGCTCGGCGATGAAACGCGTCGCGTCGTCGCCGATGGCCCGCAGGCGGTCGAGCTCGGCGTCGAACCCGGAGGCGATGACCCCGCCGTCGCGAACGACGATCGGCGGCGTCTCGACGATGGCCGCCTCGAGGTGCGACCGGAGCCGGCCGAAGTCGTCGATCCGGGACGCGAGATCGGACGCGAGCGGCCCGTCGAGCCGTTCGATCCGCTCGCGTACCGCGGGGAAGACGCCGAGAGCGGTGCGAAGCTGGGCGAGATCGCGGGGACGCGCGGTCCGGATCGCGATCCGGGCGAGGATCCGCTCGAGATCGCCGACCGTGCGCAGCAGATCCGCGGTCCCCGGCTCGACACCGGCCTCGATCCGGGCGCCGATGAACTGCTGCCGGCGACGCACCGTGCCCCGATCCCGCAACGGCCGGCCGAGCCACCGCTTGAGGAGCCGGCTGCCCATCGCGGTCGCGGTCCGATCGAGGATCCCGGCGAGCGAGCGCTCCATCTCTCCCGTCACGCTTTCCGTAATCTCGAGGTTGCGCCGGGTCACCGGGTCGAGCACCACGGTCTCTTCGCGACGCTCGGTGCGCAGCCCCGTGACGTGCGGCAAGGGGCCGCAGTTCGTCGTCCGGGCGTACTCGAGAGCGCAGCCGGCCGCGCCGATGCCGAGCTCCAGCGCTTCGCACCCGAATCCGCGCAGATCGCTGGCGCCGAGCTGATCGAGCAGGAGCCGGCGCGCGCTCGCCGGATCAAACAGCCACGGCGGGCGCGGCGTGAGGCCGGGACGGCCGGAGAGAGCGCCTTCCGCGGCCCATCCGCCGGGTCGCAGGTGGTCGTCCGCGACCAGGACCTCGGCCGGCGCGAGCCGGGCGAGCTCGGCGACGAGGGCATCGTCTCCGTCGCATTCCATGACGAAGAAATCTCCGCTCGACATGTTGAGCACGGCGAGGCCGCGGCCCTCTCCCGGGCCGGGGTTGACCGCCGCGAGCAGGCGGTCGCGGCGCTCTTCGAGCAGCGATTCGTCGGTGACCGTGCCCGGGGTCAGGATCCGGGTGACCCGGCGTTCGACCGGCCCCCGGCTCGTGGCCGGATCGCCGATCTGATCGCAGATCGCGACGGAGACGCCTTGGCGCAGGAGCCGCGCGAGATAGCCCTCGGCGGAATGCGCGGGCACTCCCGCCATCGGGATCGGCTGGCCGTTCGTCTGCCCGCGCGCGGTGAGAGAGATGTCGAGGAGCTCGTTTGCGCGGCGCGCGTCGTCGAAGAACAGCTCGTAGAAGTCCCCCATCTGATAGAAGAGCAGCTTGTCGGGAAACTCCGCCTTGATGCGGAGATACTGCTGCATGACCGGGGTGTGCCGCCCGATCTCGCCTGCCGGGGGTGACATGGCGCGAGTCTAACCCGAACGGTCCCGGCCCACGGACCGGACCGGCGACGGACCGGGAGGAGGGACGCCGCCGCTCAGCGCTCGAGGTGCTGGAACTTGCCCTCGACCCACTCCCAGTCCGCGGCGTCCTCCGGACCGTCCTTCTTCTCGGTGAGGACCGGCCAGTCCCGGGAGAGATCTTCGTTCAACTGGAGGAAGTGGTGCTGATCTTCGGTGAGATCATCTTCGGAAAGGAT
The DNA here is from genome assembly GCA_965223775.1 of Gammaproteobacteria bacterium. Lineage (GTDB taxonomy): Bacteria > Pseudomonadota > Gammaproteobacteria > HK1 > HK1 > JAJDXW01. The sequence goes on from OZ245021.1 coordinate 4,052,668, forward strand.
CGCCTCCACCGGACACTCCGGCTCGCACAGCGTGCAGTCGATGCACTCGTCGGGATCGATCACCAGCATGTTGGGCCCTTCGTGGAAGCAGTCCACCGGACACACCTCCACACAGTCCGTGTACTTGCACTTGATGCACTGTTCGGTGACGACGAAAGTCATGCCGGGTGCCACTCCGGAAGATGTGTGGGAAACGGGCCGGGATTATAGCCGGAATGGTCCTTCATTCCCGGTTCCAGAGGCCCCGGATGGCCGCGATTCCCTGGCCGCCCGCGTTCCAGGCGGCCACCTGATCCGCCCGGTCGAGCCCCCCGAGAGCGAATACCGGAAAATCCACCCGTTCCACGAGTCTCGAGAAACCCTCCCAGCCGATCGGCCGCGCCTCCGGGTGCCCCGGGGTCGCCCGTACCGGCGACAGGACCGCGAAGTCCACCCCGAGCGAACGGGCGAGCGCGAGCTCGCGGGCATCGTGGCACGAGGCCGCGAGTCCGAAGCCGGGCCACGAAGGGCGTGCACAAAGACGCGCGAGCGCGAGGCTCGTGAGATGCGCACCGTGGGCGCCGGCGGCGCGAGCGGTTTCGGGGTCGCCGTTCAGGAACACCTTCGCTCCGCTCCGCTCGGCGAGCTCCGCGGCGCGGCGGGCGAGCCGGGCGAGAGCGACCGGCGGCATCGACTTCGCGCGGAGCTGCACGAGCCGGATCCCCGCTTGCAGCCGGGCGCGGAGCCTCTCTTCGAAATCGGCCCCCGGCTCGGGGGTGATGAGGTAGAGCGACGGAAGCTCGATGGCGGCCAGGATGGGGACGGCCCCCTTGACCAGCTCGCGGCGCCGCAGTTCCCCGGGCGCGACCCACTCGATCGCCTGACCTTCGCGACCGTGGGGCCGGCCCCGCCACCCGGAGACCTCGAAGACATCGAGCAGCACCCGGCGGTCGGGATAGTCGCAGGGGAACCGGATGAGTGGACGGGGATCGACGATCTCGATTCCGACCTCTTCCCGGAGCTCGCGTTCGAGCGCGGCGCGAGCGGTCTCGCCCGGCTCCAGCTTTCCGCCGGGAAACTCCCACTGCCCCCCAAGATGGCGGCCGGGCAGACGCTGCGCCGCGAACACCCTTCCGTCGCACCGGCGCAGAACGCCCACCGCGACGTGGATCGGCCCGGAGGAATCACCCATGGACGAGAGAGCGGCCATCCCGGCCGTCATTTCCATTTGTCATATTGATTCAAATGAAAATATGAGACTGATCACGACCCTGTACGAAACCGGTCCGCAACTTCCGATGAATCGGCAAGGGACGCCGTCCGGATGTCGATGCATCCCGGCGCGCCCCGTACGGACGACTTCGCCACTCACTCCTCGCGCCCGGCCGGCAAGCCCCCGTTCACGGATGGATTCCCGCGCCGAGCCGTCCGGTCTGCGCCCTGCGTTTTCGCACCCCGAATTCTACGCCTCGCCGCGGTACTGCGGCCCGTCCCCCGGACGGACGCGCGGCGGCGAGCTTGCCGGCGACCGTCCAGCGGCGCCGCCGCACCGGGGCACGAGTTCCGCACCGTTCTGATGGATACTACCAAGTGGAGCGTGGCTGGGACCCGGAGGACCGTCGATGACCGCGAACCTTGCGATCCCCGAACTCACGGCCGCGGTTGAACGCCCCATCGAGAAGGCGACCGGACTCGCCAACCGCGCGTATACGAGCCCCGAATTCTTCCGGCTCGAGCGCGAACGGATCTTCGCTCCCTCGTGGGCGTGCCTCGGACATGCGGCGGACATACCGCGGCCGGGCGACCTCACCCCGGTACGGCTCCTCGGCCTGCCGCTCCTCATGGTCCGCGCCGCCGGCGGGGCGGTGCGCGTCTTCCACAACGTCTGCTCGCATCGCGGCAACGAGCTCGTCTGGAAGACCTGTCGGGTAACGGGCTCCATCCGATGCCCGTACCACGCGTGGAACTACGATCTGGAGGGCCGGCTGACCGGGACCCCCAACATCGGCGGTCTCGGCGTTCACGAGGTGGACGGCTTCGACCGCGGCGCGCATGGGCTCCGGGCGGTGCAAAGCGCAGTATGGCTGGATCTGGTGTTCGTCAACCTCTCCGGCGATGCGGAACCGTTCGAAACCTTCATCGGGCCGCTCGCGGCGCGCTTCGAGAGGCTCGGCGGACCGGGCTACGAGCGACGCCTGCATGCGGCCGCGACCCACGGCGAGCTTCGCTTCGAGGTACGCGCGAACTGGAAGCTCGCGGTCGAGAACAACCTCGATGCGTCGCACCTGCCGTGGGTCCACCCGTCGCTCAACCGCCAGTCCCCGCTCGAGGACCACTACTGTTTTCTCGACGACCCGCGGTTCGCGGGACAGGGCTCGACGGCGTACGACACGGTCCCCCACGAGAGCCCTCCGCTGCCGCGGATCGAGGCGTGGCCGCGCCGTACGGGGGAGTATCCGTGCCTGTATCCCAACGTGTTCGTGTCCGGCCACGGGGATCACTTCTGGACCATGGTGCTGGAGGCGGTCGCTGCGAATCGGACCGTCGAACGCTGGCGGAGCTACTTCGTCGACGAGGCGGCGGAAGCCGCGAGCTTCGAGCCGGCCCGGTCCGCCATTCGGGAGCGATGGGCCACCATCCTCGGCGAGGACCTGGCGGTGGTGGAAGGGATGCAGCGCGGCCGGAGCTCGCCCGCGTTCGACGGGGGGGTATTCGCACCCGTGCTGGACCCGCCGGTCCACCACTTCCATCGCTGGGTAGCGAGCCGCCTCTCCGCGCCCGAGGCGAAGACCGCGCCGGCCCCCGCAATCTGAGGTCCCCCGGGCGGCGGCGCGTCCGCTTCCGGCGACGGCGCGGCGTACACCGGCAAACGGCCGGGAGGAAGGGCGGCGGGCCAGCCCGGCGAATTCGTCGATCTTCGTCGCGCGGGCGCCGCGAAGCTGCGAAGCACAATGCAGTGGTGGTGGGCTCGACGGACCGAGAGAGCGCTTGTGCGCTGGCTGAAGTCGCAGCCGGCCCTGCGTCGCAGCGGCATGCGGGAGCACGGCCCGTTATCGCGAGCGGATTGGCGTCCGCCAACCCAGGAAGTTGGTGAGATTTACGGGCTAGTGCAGGCGCCCGTGGCAGTGCTTGTACTTCCTTCCCGAGCCACAGGGACAGGGCTCGTTGCGTCCGACCTTCCTTCCCGCCCGAACGAACGGCTGGACCGGCGCCTCCGCCGATTCCGGGGTCGGCGACGCCCCCCCGGTTGCGGCGGCCATCTCCTCCTCGAGCGCGAGCGCGCTCACCTCGGCGTGCGAGTACTCCACCTGCACGGGCGGCGGCGGCGCCGGGGCGCGCGCCTCCGGATCTTCTCCAGGGCGGATCTCGCCCCGGGAGAGGAGCCTCGTCACCTCGGACTTGAACCGTTCCAGCAGGGCGCGGAACATATCGAAGGACTCGCGCTTGTACTCCTGCTTGGGATTCTTCTGGGCATACCCGCGAAGATGGATCCCTTGTCGAAGGTAATCCATCGCGGCGAGGTGCTCCTTCCAGATCACGTCCAGCACCTGCAGCATCACCGCCTTCTCGATGGCCCGCATGGTCTCGGACCCGACCACTTTCTCCTTCTCGAGGTGGGCGGCGGCGAACGCGTCGAGAATGCGCGCGCGCAGGGGCTCCTCGTGGAGCTCGTCGTCCGCGTCGAGCCAGCCCTGGATTTCGAGGGAAAGACCGAATTCGGCGGCGAGCTCGCGGGTGAGGCCCGGAACGTCCCAGAGCTCGTCGAGGCTCTCGGGCGGAATGAAGGCGTCGATCGTCCCGTTCACCACGTCCGTACGTACCGCCTGGAACATCTCGGAGACGTCGTCGGTCGACATCAGCTCGTCGCGCAGCGCGTAGATCTCGCGCCGCTGGTCGTTCGCCACGTCGTCGTACTCGAGGAGCTGCTTGCGGATGTCGAAGTTGCGCCCCTCCACCTTGCGCTGCGCGTTCTCGATCGCCTTCGTCACCCAGCGGTGCTCGATGGCCTCCCCTTCCTCCACGCCGAGCTTCTGCATGAGTCCGGACACCCGCTCGGCGGCGAAGATCCGCATCAGGTCGTCCTCGAGCGACAGGAAGAAGCGGCTCGTTCCGGGGTCCCCCTGGCGCCCCGATCGACCGCGAAGCTGGTTGTCGATGCGCCGCGACTCGTGACGCTCGGTACCGACGATGTGCAGCCCTCCCGCCCCGATCACCGCGCCGTGGCGCTCCTGCCACTCGGCCCGCACCTCTTCGCCCGCGTCCTCGCCGAACTCCACGCGCCAGTTGCCGCCGAGCACGATGTCGGTGCCGCGTCCCGCCATGTTGGTCGCAATCGTCACCGTGCCGGGCTTGCCGGCCTGCGAGATAATCTGCGCCTCGCGCTCGTGATGCTTCGCGTTGAGCACCTGGTGGGAGACATCCTCGCGTTGCAACCGCGAGGAGAGGTACTCCGATGTCTCGATGGACGCGGTGCCGACGAGGACCGGCTGGCCCTTTGTCCGGCACTCTCCGATCTCGTCGACGATAGCCCGGAACTTCTCTTCCCTCGTCAGGTAGACGAGGTCCGCCCGGTCGTCGCGGACCATGGGGAGGTGGGTCGGGATCACGGCCACCTCGAGCCCGTAGATCTGCTGGAACTCCGCCGCCTCGGTATCCGCGGTGCCGGTCATCCCCGCGAGCTTGTCGTAGAGCCGGAAATAGTTCTGGAAGGTGATCGAGGCGAGGGTCTGGTTCTCCTGGCGGATATTGACGCCTTCCTTCGCCTCCACCGCCTGGTGCAGGCCGTCCGACCAGCGGCGCCCGGCCATGGTCCGGCCCGTGAACTCGTCGACGATGATCACCTCGCCGCCCCGCACCAGGTAGTGCACGTCGCGGTGATAGAGCGAATGGGCGCGCAGGGCCGCGTCGAAGTGATGGAGCAACATCACGTTGGCGGTGTCATAGAGCGATTCGTCGCGGCCCAGAAGACCCTCCTCGCCGAGCAGCTCCTCGACCCGGCGATAGCCGGTCTCGGTGAGGTGGGCCTGCCGGGTCTTCTCGTCCACGAAGTAGTCGCCGGGGACGTGATCGTCTTCGTCCACCGGCTCGCGCTCCTGGCGTTCCAGCTCGGGGATCAGGCGGTTGATGCGCAGGTAGAGCTCCGAACTCTCCTCCGAAGGGCCCGAGATGATGAGCGGCGTGCGGGCCTCGTCGACGAGGATCGAGTCGACCTCGTCGACGATGGCATAGGCGAGGCGAGGCTGTACCTTCTCCGCCAGGGCGAAGGCCATGTTGTCGCGCAGGTAGTCGAAGCCGAACTCGTTGTTCGTCCCGTAGACGATGTCGGCCTGGTACGCCTCCCGCTTCTCGCCCGGAGTCTGACCGGGCACCACGACCCCCACGGTCATGCCGAGGAGGTGATAGATCTGGCCCATCCAGTCGGCGTCGCGCCGTGCGAGGTAGTCGTTGACGGTGATGATGTGGACGCTGTCGCCCCCGAGGGTGTTGAGATAGGCGGCGAGCGTCGCCACAAGGGTCTTTCCCTCGCCGGTTCGCATTTCCGCGATGCGGCCTTCGTGGAGCACCATCCCGCCGATGAGCTGCACGTCGAAGTGGCGCATCTCGAGCGCACGCCGGCCGGCCTCGCGCACGACCGCGAATGCCTGGGGGATCAGGGCCTCGAGCGGCTCTCCGGCCCCCCGCCGGCCGCGCAGGGTCTCGGTAATGCCCGCGAGCCCCGAATCGTCCAGGTCCCGCAGGCCCGATTCGAGCTCGTTGACGGCGGCTACGGTTCGGCGGTAGTGACGCAACAGACGTTCGTTGCGCGATCCGATCACCCGGCGCAGGATGTTCGCCACCATGTACTATCGAGCTCCAGAGAGGCCGCGGGCGGGGGGAGAGTCAGCCGCCCTCCCGCCGCCCGGGGGCTTGCGAGACCACCTTATCCTCCATGTGGAAGCCGTCTGCACCAGATCAACCCTTCGATCCCCGGCGAATCGGTTCGATTCTCCGGGGAACGGGACCGTCCGGCGCGCTCGCCGCCAAGGTTCGCGTCCTGGTGCGGGTGGAACGGGCGGTTCATCGCGTCCTCGGCGAGAAGTCCATTGCGCACGTGCGGGCCGGCAGGCTGTCCCGGAGCTCCCTCACCCTGACCACCGATTCGCCCGCCTGGGCGTCGATCACCCGGTTCCGGGTCCCCGACATCCGTGCCGCAATCCGCTCCGAGCCCGATCTCCCGCGCCTCCGGGACGTCCGGATCGTCATCCGGGAGACGGAAACTCCGGTCGAGCCGAGGCCGGCCTCGGAGCATCGCTCCCTTTCTCCATTCGCGGCCCGAGTGCTCCGATCCGTCGCCCGGTCCATCGACAACCCGCGCCTCGCGCGGACCCTCATCCGACTCGCCGCACGAGAACGACCGCCCGCTGGCGCCGTGTCCGCGAGCGGCTCCTCGTCATCGCGAATCAATCGGCGGTGACGGGCCGGCCGTAGATGATGGGGAGCTCCGCCGGGTCGTCGTAGGTGACTATCGAGTACGCTTCCCGATCGGCCATCAGGGCGCGCAACAGCCGGTTGTTGAGGAAATGGCCGGACTTGAAGCCGGCAAAGGATCCGATGAGGCTGTAGCCGAGAAGATAGAGGTCTCCGATCGCGTCGAGCACCTTGTGCTTGACCAGCTCATCGGTGTATCGCAATCCGTAGTGGTTGAGGACCCGGTAGTCGTCGTAGATGACCGCGTTGTCGAAGTTGCCGCCGCGGGCGAGATTGTTCTCGCGCAGCCGTTCCAGGTCGCCCACGTGCCCGAAGGTCCTCGCGCGACTTACCTCCTTCACGAACGAAGTGGTGGAGAAATCGATGTTCGCGGTGTCCGGATAGTCCTCGAACACGGGCATGTCGAACCGTATCGTGAACTTGACCTTGAATCCGTCGAACGGCTCGAGCTCCGCCCACTTGTCCCCGTCCTCCACCCGCACCTTCCGCCTGATTCGGAGAAAACGCTTGGGCGCGGACTGCTCCTCGATGCCGGCGGACTGCAGCAGGAACACGAGCGGACCGGCGCTGCCGTCCATGATGGGAACCTCGGCGGCGCTGAGGTCCACGTAGGCGTTGTCGATCCCGAGACCGGCCATGGCCGAGAGCAGGTGCTCGACGGTCGAGACGCGGACACCCTCCTCCGAGACGAGCGTGGTGCAAAGGTGCGTCTCCCCCACGTTCTCGACCCGGGCGGCGATTTCCACCGGCTCCGCGAGATCGATCCGGCGAAACACGATCCCGGAGTTCGGCGCCGCGGGCCGCAGGGTGAGGTAGACCTTTTCGCCCGAATGCAGCCCCACTCCGGTGGCGCGAATGACGTTGCTGAGAGTACGTTGTCGAATCACGAAATACGCCCCCGTCCGGTGTTCCTTCGCTTGGCCCGCACAAGCAGACATTCCTTCACGACACTCTCCGCGACATTCACCGGCATTGCCCGCAGCGAGAAATCAGGGTAAAGACTAACACACTGTCCCCGCTGGACTATACCCTCGGACCGTCATGGGTCCGACGGCGGATGTACGCGGGAATGTCGAAGTAATTCCGGTTTCCGGCATCCCGCGCCGCGCCGATTTCCGGTCGGGGAGGGGACGGCATCTCGATCGGACTCGGCTCTCCGCCGCTCCCCGAGACAGGCAGCACGGCCACGTTGGACGCATGCTCGACCGGGACCGCTCCTCCGCTGAGACCGAGTCCGGTCGCGACCACGATGATCCGAAGCTCCTCTCCTGCGCTCTCGTCGATGACGGTCCCGGTGATGACATTCGCTCCGGGTGTGGCGAAGCTCTCGATGACTTCTCCGACCGCCGCGTACTCGTCCATTCCGAGGTTCGGATCGGCGGTGATGTTGACCAGGATGCCACGTGCGCCGTGGAGGTCGACGTTCTCGAGCAGCGGGCAGGTAGTCGCCTTCTTCGCCGCCTCGAAGGCGCGGTCCTGCCCGGTTGCACGGCCCGCCCCCATCATGGCCCGGCCCTTCTCGCCCATCACCGCGCGCACGTCAGCGAAGTCGACGTTCACGAGACCGGGGCGGATGATGAGCTCCGAGATCCCCTGAACGGCCCCAAGGAGCACGTCGTTTGCCGCGGCAAAGGCGGCCTTGAGGGTCACTCCGCGGCCGAGCACGCTGATCAGGCGCTCGTTGGGAACGACGATGAGGGAATCGACCTGCTTCGACAACTCGTCGATCCCGGCGGCGGCGATGGTCATGCGCCGGCCGAGCTCGAACGGAAACGGCCGCGTGACCACGGCCACCGTGAGCACGTCCAGCTCGCGCGCGATCTCCGCGATGACCGGCGACGCCCCCGTTCCCGTGCCCCCGCCCATCCCGGCGGTGATGAAGAGCATGTCGGTGCCGTCGAGGATCTCGGCGATGCGATCGCGGTCCTCGAGCGCCGCGTCGCGCCCGAGCTCGGGGTCCGCTCCCGCGCCGAGCCCCTTGGTCAGATTGGCCCCGAGCTGCAAGTGGACCGGGGAAGAGGATTTCGTCAACGCCTGGGCGTCGGTGTTCGCACAGACGAAATCGACCCCCTCGATGGTGTTCGCGATCATGTGCTCGACCGCGTTGCCCCCGCCGCCGCCAACACCGATGACCTTGATGTTCGCCTTGTCGGTGTATTGGGTTTCTACGAACTCAAACATGGTTCTTCACTCCCTACTGCACGCCGTTCATCCAGCCACGCATGCGCCCGAAGACGGCGCGCAGCCCGTTTGTCTCCAAGTTGGTGCGGTGGTTGTGGGCCTCGTGGTCCAAGGTCAGCAATCCGACCGCGGTGGCATAGACCGGGTTGCGGATCACGTCCCCGAGCCCGGTGACCGAGTTGGGATGGCCGAGGCGCACCGGCATCTCGAACACCTCCTCGGCCATTTCGACCAGCCCTTCCATGCGCGCGCTCCCGCCGGTGAGGACGACACCGCCGGCGACCCCGCCGAGGCCCGTACCGCGGATGTGGTCCCGTACGAGTCCCAGAAGCTCTTCGCAGCGCGGTTCCACGACCTCCGCGAGGTCCCTGCGCGGCAGGCGGCGGGAAGGTCGATCTCCCAGCGCAGGCACCTGGATGGTCTCGTCTTCGGAGGTATAGTCGGCTCGCGCACAGCCGTACTGGATCTTGATCTCCTCGGCGTGCGGAATCGGGGTGCGCAGGGCAAGGGCGATGTCGTTCGTGACCTGCGAGCCGGCGATCGGAATGACCGCCGTGTGCCGAATCGCGCCGCCGCCGAACAGAGCGATGTCGGTCGTGCCTCCACCGATGTCGACCAGGCAGACCCCGAGGTCCTTCTCGTCTTCCATCAACACCGCCTGGCTCGAGGCGAGCTGCTCCAGCACGATGTCCTCAACGTCGAGGCCGCACCGGTGCACGCACTTGATGATGTTCTGAGAAGCGCTCGCCGCCCCGGTGACGATGTGCACCTGGGACTCCAGCCGCACGCCCGACATGCCGACGGGCTCCCGGATCCCGTCCTGGTCGTCGACGATGAATTCCTGCGGGAGGATGTGCAGGACCTTCTGGTCGGCCGGGATTGGAACCGCCCGCGCGGCATCGATCACCCTGTCGATGTCGCTCGTGCTGACCTCGCCGTCCCGGATGGCCACGATGCCATGCGAATTGAGGCTGCGGATGTGGCCGCCGGCCACTCCGACGTAGACCGACCGGATCGGCTGTCCGGCCATCACTTCGGCCTCCTCCACCGCGTGCCGGATGGATTTCACGGTGTTCTCGATGTCGACCACCACGCCCCGCTTGAGACCGCGCGAGAGGTCGGAACCGATCCCCAGAAGCTGGACCTCGCCCGAATCCGCGACCTCCCCCACCAGTGCCACGACCTTGGAGGTGCCGATATCGAGCCCCGAGATCAGGCTCTTCTTTGTTCCCGCTCTCATCCCTGCACCCTTGTATGTGCGTCTCCGCCGTTGCGCCACCGGACGGCAAATCCGTTCGGATAGCGGAGATCGATACGCTCGATGAACCGTCTTCGGCCGATCAGCGCCGAGAGGTAGACGGCTGCAAAACGGCGAACATGCCCTTCCTGCCCATCTCGAAACACGAGACGCACGCCGTCCGCGAACTGGAGGCTCCAGTTTCCCGCCGCCGATCGCTCCAGCCGCGCGATACCGCCTCCGATGCCGTCGAAGATCGAGCTGAATTCCCGGAACCCGTCGCGGAGCCTGGGTAACGCCTCGCGCGGCCCGTCGAAGACCGGGAGCCCCATCGCCGCGTGCCCGTGCGGCGCGGCAAGCAAGGCGCCGCGGTCCGTCACCATTTCCCCCCCGGCCCAGCGCGCGATCGGCCGGTCCTCCACCACCGTCAGGTGCAACTCCCCGGGCCAGACCCGCCGTACCGAGACGTCGCGAACCCAGGGCACCTCGAGCGCCGACTCGCGCACCGCGTCGATGTCGACCCGGAAGAAGCCGCCCCGCAACCGGCCGGCGATGGCCCGCTTCAACTCGTGGGGCGAGACCCAACGGAGACTGCCGACGATCCGCACGTCGGAGATGGCGCCAACGGGAAGGACCGCCCGCAACCGATCCAGTATCGACAGGTCGTCCGGCGGCCAACCGGCCGGGACGGAGCCGAGCAGCGCGGAGAGGGCGCAGGTCGAAACGATCATTCGGCGCACCGCGTTCACGACCGCATCCCCGGTTCCGGACACGCGGCGCGCGACGCCGGTCGCCGGCCCACTACCCTGACCTCGGGCTCGAGGTCGACGCCGGTCTCGTCGAACACCCGCGATCGCACCATCCCGATCAACGCCTCGATATCCGACGACGAAGCGGTCCCTTCGTTGACGATGAAGTTCCCGTGCTTCTCCGAGACCACCGCGCCCCCGACCCGAGACCCCTTGAGACCGCAGGCCTCGACGAGCCGGCCCGCGTGGTCGCCGGGAGGATTGCGGAATACCGATCCGCAGCTTCGCTGTCCAACCGGCTGCGAGGCGGCGCGCGCCCGAATCAGCCGCCGGGTACGGGCCCGCACGGCGGCAGGATCCGCGGGCACGACCCGGAGATCGGCGCAGGTGAACCACTCCCCGGTCCTGCCGCCGACGGTCCGGTATCCGACCTCGAACTCGTGCCGGGCGCGCCAGCGCCTGCCGCCGCTCCGGTCCACCGTCTCCACCCGATGCACGAGATCCCAGGTCTCCGCACCGTGCGCGCCGGCATTCATCGCAAGTGCCCCGCCGATCGTGCCCGGGATGCCGGCGAGGAACTCGCCGCCGGCGTATCCTCTCCCCGCGCAGAAACGCGCGAGCTTGGCGCAGGGAACGCCGGCTCCGGCCCGAACCAGGTGCGCGCCCGGATCCTCGATTCGGCCGAGGCTGCGAGCGGTCAGGATGATCACTCCGTCGACCCCGCCGTCGCGCACCAGCAGGTTGCTTCCGAGCCCGACCCAGAGCACCTCGTCGCCGGAGCCGAGCCCGGCGAGAAAGTCGGCGAGATCGTCGACGTCCGCGGGCACGTAGACCCGTTCGGCGGGACCCCCGGTACCCCAGGTCGTCAGGCGGGCCATCGAGACGTTGTGCATCAGCCGGCCCCGCACTGTCCGCCCGCCTCCGCGAGGGTCGCGGCCGCCGTGCCGATATCGCCGGCCCCGAGCAGCACCAGCACGTCGTCCGGCCGCACCACCCCGTGGAGCGTGTCCCCCAGCTCGGCTACCCCTGGCACGTAGACCGGCTCTACCACCCCGCGGGCGCGAACCGCCTGGCACAGGCTGTGCGCGTCCGCCCCGGGGATGGCCTCCTCGCCGGCGGGGTAGACGGCGGTGACGAGCAGCGCGTCCGCAAGGCTCAGGGTCCGGGCGAACTCGTCCAGCAGATCACGGGTCCGGGTGTACCGATGGGGCTGAAAGGCGACGACGAGCCGCTGGCCCGGCCAAGCTTCGCGCGCCGCCCCGATGGTCGCCTCGATCTCGCGGGGATGGTGGCCGTAGTCGTCCACGAGGCGGATCTCGTGCGCGCCGATCCGGACCCGCTCCCGCACTTCGAACCGCCTCCCGATCCCCTGGAACGTGGCCAGCGCGTCGCCGATGAGCTCGTCGTCCACTTCGAGCGACCGCGCGACCGCAACCGCGGCGAGCGCGTTGAGCACGTTGTGGCGGCCCGGCAGATTGAGGGTCACCGTGACCTCCGGTCCGTGGCGGCCGGACAGGATCCGGAAGCGGGTCCGGGTCTCGATGGGTGTCACGTCCACCGCCCGCAGGTCCGCCTCCTCGTGGAAACCGTAGGTCACGACCGGCCTCGACACCTGCGGCAGAATGGCGCGAACGCCCGGATCGTCGGCGCACAGGACGGCCAGCCCGTAAAACGGCAGATGGCGAAGAAACTCGGCGAAGGCGGCATGGAGGCGGGACTCGTCCTGGTCCCAGGTCCCCATGTGGTCGTGATCGATATTGGTCACGACCGCCATCTCGGGCCACAGACGAAGAAAGGACTCGTCGCTCTCGTCGGCCTCGGCGACGATATAGCGTCCGTCGCCGAGCCGACCGTTCGCATTCGATGCGAGCAGACGCCCGCCGATGACGAACGTCGGATCGAGCCCACCGGCGCTGAGAACGCTGGTCACCAGGCTGGTCGTGGTGGTCTTGCCGTGCGTGCCGGCGACCGCGATCCCGTGTCGAAACCGCATGATCTCGCCCAGCATCTCCGCCCTCGGGACGACCGGGACCTGGCGCTCGCGCGCCGCCTCGAGCTCGGGATTCCCGGCCGCAATGGCGGTGGAGACGACCACCACGTCGCAGTCCTGGACGTGGTCCGGGCGATGACCGGCATGGACCCGTACGCCGAGCCGGGACAGCCGCCCCGTCATCTCGTTCTGGTGGATGTCCGAACCGCTGACCTCGAAGCCGAGGGTATGCAGGACCTCCGCGATCCCGCCCATGCCGGCGCCGCCGATCCCGATGAGGTGGATGCGGCGAATGCGGTCGAGGCCATGGCGGCGCGCGGTCACGCTTGCTCTCCGAGGCGTCGCGGGAACACCGGCGGACACGCGAACTCGCGGCAGCACGCGGCCACCCGTTCGGCGGCGTCCCGCTGCCCGCTCCGCCAGGCGGCCTCGGCCATGGCGAGGCGCCGAGGGCGATCCGCGGCGAGCTCGCCGAGAAGGGAGGCGATCCGCGGAGCGATGTCTCCGTCTTGCGGAACCACGTACGCCGCGCCGCGCCGCTCCAGGAAGCGCGCATTGGCGGTCTGGTGGTCGTCGGCCGCCCAGGGATAGGGCACCAGTATGGACCCCACCCCGGTCGCGGAGAGCTCCGCGACCGTGCTCGCCCCGGCCCGGCACACCGCCACGTCTGCCCAGCCGTAGGCCCCGGCCATGTCCTCCACGAAGGCGGTCACCGCCGCTTCGACCCCCGTCTCGCGGTAGCGCTCCCGGGTGGCATCCGCCCGGCCCTCACCGGCCTGGTGACGGATCTCCAGCGGCCGGGCGACGAGCGCGGCCGCTGCCGGCACGGACCGGTTGAGGGCCTCCGCACCCTGGCTCCCCCCGAGCACGAGCACCCGAAGAACCGCTCCCCGGCCGGCAAATCGCTCACCGGGCGGGGGAAGCCCGGACACGGGGGCGCGCACCGGATTCCCGGTGGTGCGGAGCCACCCCTTCCCGCGACGCGAGAAGGTGTCCGAAAAGCTCTCCATGATCCCCGTCGCGAACCGGGCCAGCACGCGGTTCGCGAGACCCGGAATCGCGTTCTGTTCGTGGATCAGCAGGGGACGGCCGAGCAGCCATGCCGCAACCCCGCCCGGCGCCGACACGAACCCGCCCATTCCGAGGACCAGCGCGGGCCGGATGCGAAGCAGGATCGCGGCCGCCTGGACCAGCGCCACGGCCGTCGCGGCGAACGCTGCCGCGCGCCGCGCGCCGCGAAACCGCCGCGAGGAAATGAAGTGCAGGGGAAGGCGGGCGCCGGGCACCACCCGCGCCTCGATCCCCCACCGGGTGCCGATCCAGCTCACCGACCAGCCTTCGTTGCGCAGCCGGTCGGCCACCGCGAGGGCGGGGAACACATGCCCCCCGGTCCCGCCGGCGAAGATGCACACCCGCGAACCGGTCATCGGACGTCTCCCCCCCGCGCGTCGCGATCGATACGCACGAGGAGTCCGAGGGCGACGCAGCTCGCCACGAGGTTGTTTCCGCCGTAGCTCATGAACGGCAGGGCGAGCCCCTTGGTGGGCAGGGCGCCGATGTTCACTCCGATGTTGATCCAGGCCTGGACTCCGAGCGACAGACCCAGTCCGTACGCGAGATGGGCGTTGAACGGCTGCCCGCGCTCGATGGCCCGGCCCGCGATGACGAAGGCCCGGAAGATGAGCACCGAGAACAGGGCGATCACTGCCGCCATCCCGACGAAACCGAGCTCCTCTCCGACGACCGCGAACAGGAAGTCCGTGTGCGCGGCCGGCAGATAGAAGAGCTTCTGCACGCTCCCGCCGAGTCCGGCGCCGAACCACTCGCCGCGGCCGATCGCGATCAGGGCCTGGACGAGCTGGAAGCCGTCACCGTATGGGGCGTCGAACGGTGCGAGAAAGGTCAGCAGACGCCGGATCCGGTAGGGTTCGGCCAGGGCGAGCGCACCCAGCGCGACCGCGAGGGCGCCGCTCCAGGCCGCGAAGGTGTGCAATGGCACGCCCGCGATGAAGAGCATTCCAAGCAGGGTGAACCCGAGAACCACGACGGTCCCGAAATCAGGCTCGGCGAGGAGAAGCGCGCCGACGAGGCCGAATACCGCGATCGGAACGAGTGCATGGCGTCCGTACCGCCGGACGTTCTCTCCCTGTTCCGCGAGGTAGGCCGCCAGGTAGACGACGAACACGATCTTCATCGCCTCCCCCGGATGGAACGTGACGAGGCCGAAATCGAGCCATCGAACCGCCCCGTTGGCCTCGAGCCCGAGCCCGGGGATCAGCACCGCGCTCATGGCGGCGATGCCTGCGAAGAGAACCACGGTGGCGAACCGCTGCCAGTAACGGGGATCGACCATCGCCACCACCGCGCCGCACCCGATTCCGACCACGAGCGCGGCGGACTGCCGCCAGAAGAAGTGCAGAGGCGCTCCGAACTTTCCGTCGGCAATGGAGATCGACGCGGACGCGACCATCACGAGGCCGGCAACGACCAGGGCGGAAGCGGAGATCGCGAGCCCGGCGTCCACCCGCCACGGCCCGGGCCCGGCCTGATCCTGGACGTGAAGCACCCGACTCACGCCGGCCGCCCTCGTCCGCCCGCCAGCACCTCGGCCCGGTAGTCCCGTCCCCTTTCCCGGTAATCGCGGTACATGTCCCAGCTTGCGCACGCCGGGGACAACATCACCGCATCGCCCGGCCGGGCCGCTTCACGCGCGCGGGCAACCGCTTCGGCCATCGTGCCGGCGCTCGCGACCGGAACGTGCCCCTCGATGAGGCTCCGGATCGCCGGTGCGTCCCGGCCGAGCAGCACGACCTTGCGGATCCTTTCGGCCGATTCGCGCAACGCACGGCCGAGCGGCCGAAAGTCGGCGCCCTTGCCGTCGCCCCCCGCGATCAGAACCAGCGGGACGTCGAAGCCGTTCACCGCCGCGACGGTCGCGCCGACGTTCGTCCCCTTGGAATCGTCGTACCAGCGCACGCCCCCGGCACAGCCGATCGGCTCGCAGCGGTGCGCGAGCCCATGGAACGTGCGAAGCGTGCGGTCGATCGCGGCGCCGCCGATCCCGAGGTCGTCCGCAATCGCCATCGCGGCGAGGGCGTTGAGCGCGTTGTGGCGGCCGGGGAGCGAAAGCTCGCCGACCGCCAGCCGCCGTTCGGCCCCGCGTGCGAGCCAGGTCCGGGCTCGGTGCTCGACGAAGCCGTATTCGCCTTCCCGGGGCCGCTCGGCGGTAAAGGAAATCAACCGCGAACCCTCCCGAGCGAGGCGCGCGCCGAGCGCCGCGAGCCAGGCGTCGTCCCTCCAGACCACCACCGTCTCGGCGCCCCGGAAGATGCGGGCCTTGGCGGCCCGGTACTCCTCGAACCCGTCGTGACGATCGAGATGGTCGGGACTCACATTGAGAAGGGCCGCGACGCGCGGACGAAGGGACCGGGTCGTCTCGAGCTGAAAGCTGGAGAGTTCGACGACGAAGAGCTCGGGATCGCGCGCGAGAAGCGTGAGCGCGGGCGGGCCGAAATTTCCCCCGACCACCGCGTTCCGGCCGTCGGCCGCCGCCATCGCGTGCACCCAGGCGCAGACCGTGCTCTTGCCGTTCGTCCCCGTCACCGCGACGACCGGGGCGCGGGCCATGCGGGCGAACAGCTCCACCTCGCCGAGAACCGGCACTCCGCGCTCGGCCGCGGCCGCCACCGCCGGATCGCGCGGCGACACCCCGGGGCTCAGCACCAGCTCGACGGCCTGCTCGAACCACTCTCGATCGAACCCGCCGAGACGCATCTCCACCGCGGGCAGCGATTGGCGGGCCTCCGCCTCGCGAGGCGGGGACGAACGACTGTCCGACAACGCGACATCGACTCCGTGCGCGTGCAGATGGCGAGCGCACGCGAGACCCGTATCGCCGAGTCCGACCACCACCGTCCGCCCGTGCAGCATCCGGCCCACCTACCGCACCTTCAGGGTCGCGAGACCGACGAGGACCAGCACCAGGGTGACGATCCACAGGCGCACGATGACCCGCGGCTCCGGCCACCCCTTGAGCTCGAAGTGGTGATGGAGGGGAGCCATGCGAAAGATCCTCCGGCCGGTCAGCCGGAAGGAAGCCACCTGAAGGATGACCGAAACCGTCTCCATGACGAATACGCCGCCCATGACGAACAGCACGATCTCCTGGCGGCACACGACGGCGATGGTGCCCAGTGCCGCCCCCAGGGCGAGCGCGCCGATGTCGCCCATGAAGACCTGGGCGGGATAGGTGTTGAACCACAGGAACCCCAGGCCCGCGCCGACGATCGAGGCGCATACGACGGTCACCTCGCCGACCCCGGCAATGGAGGGAAACGCGAGATAGGACGCGAACTCGCTGTGCCCCGCAACGTAGACGAAGATGGCGAGCGCGCTCGCGATGAGGACGGTGTGGCCGATCGCGAGCCCGTCGAGGCCGTCGGTCAGGTTGACCGCGTTGCTCGTACCGACGATCACGAAATAGGTCAGGGGGATGTAGAGCCAGCCGAGCTCGAGCGCCACGTCCTTGACGACGGGAACGATGAGCTGCAGCTCGGCTGCGCCCTGCGCCGACACGTAGAGAAACACTGCTCCGGAGAGCCCGACGAGGGACTGCAGCAGGTACTTGGGGCGCGCCGACATGCCCCGGCCCCTGGTGAGCTTCCGGTAGTCGTCAAGCCACCCGACCCCGCCGAACGCCAGCGTCATGGCCAGCACCACCCACACGAATCGGTTGGAGAGATCGGCCCACAGCAGGGTCGAGACGAAGACCGCGAGGAGGATGAACGTTCCGCCCATGGTGGGGGTGCCCGCCTTGGCATGATGAGACTGCGGGCCGTCCTCCCGGACGACCTCGCCGAACCTGCGCAGCCGGCGAATGGCCTTCGGGCCGACCGCGAGAACGATGAACAGCGCGGTCAATACCCCGCATACGGCCCGCAGGGTGAGGTACTGGAAGACCCCGAACCCGCTGTGCAGACCCGACAGGGCTTCGAAGAGATCGGTCAGCATCGACCGCCGAGCGCCTGCACGACGCGCTCCATTCCCATCGAGCGCGAACCCTTGACCAGCACGGTGATCGGAGACCTTGCCCGCAGGTCCGCCCGGAGCTCGGCCACCAGCGCGCCGGGCGAGGGATGATGCCGGCCACCCGATCCGAACGCGTGTACGGCCTCGGCGGCGAGCGGGCCGAGACCGTACAGCCGGGCAACGCCCCGTTCGCGGGCGAGCCGCCCCGCTTCGCGATGAAGATCGCGCTCCTCGTCACCAAGCTCGGCCATGTCCCCAAGGGCGAGCCAGCATTCCCCGCCGCGGCCCGCAAGCACGTCCAGGGCGGCCCGCAACGAACCCGGATTGGCGTTGTAGGTATCGTCCAGGAGGACCGAGCCGCCGGCGAGGGACCGCATGCACAGGCGCCCCGGAACCGGTCGCATCGCCTCGAGCCCCTCGCGGATCGCGGCGAGGGGCTCGCCGAGCGCGAGACTCGCGGCCGTCGCGGCGAGCGCGTTCATGACATTGTGTCGGCCGGGCAGCGCGAGATCGACCACTACCTCCCCCCGGGGGGTCGAAAGCGTGATCCGCGAACCGTGCTCCCCCGGCGTGAACTCCGCGCCCACGTCGGCCGGGGTTTCCAGGCCGAACCGGAGGATCTCCCGGCTTCCGAGCTGACCCGTCCAGAAGTCCGCGAACCGATCGTCGGCATTGACGACGCCGAGTCCGTCCGGCGGCAGGGACTCGAACAGCTCACCCTTGGCTCGGGCCACCCCCGCCACGTCCCCGAATCCCGCGAGGTGGGCCGGAGCGCACTGGGTCACGACCCCCACGTGCGGCCTGCACCGCCGGGCGAGCTCCGCGATCTCGCCCGGGTGGTTGGCGCCCATCTCCACCACGCCTCGCCGGTGCGCCGAATCGAGCCCGAACAGCGTGCCGGCGAGTCCGATATCGGTATTCAGGTTGCCTGCGGTGGCGAGTGTCCGGTGGCTCCGGCCCAGGATCGACGCGATCATCTCCTTGACGGTGGTCTTGCCGTTGCTGCCCGTCACCGCCACGAAGGGGACTTCGAAGCGGCGGCGCCACTCCGCGGCGAGCCGTCCCAGCGCGCTTCTCGTGTCTGCGACGACGAGCCGGGGCAGCCCCTCGTCCGCGGGACGCTCCGTGACGGCCGCCACCGCACCCGCGCGTGCCGCCGCTTCGACGTAGTCGTCCCCGTCGAAGTTGGGCCCGCGCAGGGCGAAGAAGAGGGTCCCGGTGCAGTCGCGCCGCGAATCGGTCGATACGCCGCGAAACCGCATTTCCGCGTCGCGGCCACGTCCGGGCGGCGCGCCGAGCACCGCGCGAGCTTCGCCGAGCCCCATCTCGATCACCCGGCATCCCTCCCCGCCCGGCGGGCGAGCGCCTCGCGCACCACCACGACATCGTCGAAGGGACGACGTTCGCCTTCGACCTCCTGCCAGATCTCGTGCCCCTTGCCGGCCACGAGCACGATATCGTCCGGGCCCGCGTTCGAGACGGCGGCGTGGATCGCGCGGCGCCGGTCGGGCTCGACTGCCACCCGAGCGCCTCGCGTCCCCGCGAGGATGTCGTCGATGATGGCGAGCGGATCCTCGCCGCGGGGGTTGTCGCTGGTCACGAACAGCCGCTCCGCCCCCCGCGCCGCGACGGCTCCCATCAGCCGTCGCTTGCCCTTGTCGCGCTCGCCTCCGCATCCGAACACGATCCGGATCTCTCCGCGGGCGAGCGCCCTCAGCGACGACAGCACCGCATCCAGCGCGTCGGGAGTGTGGGCATAATCGACATAGGTCGCAGGTCCCGAGGGGTCAGGATCGTCGAGGCGCACCGGTTGCAGCCGTCCCGGAGGAGGGGCGGCCGCCGCAAGCCCCGCCGCCGCCCGCTCCAGGGGGACATCCATCGCGAGCAGAACCGCGACCCCCGCGAGCAGGTTGTAGGCATTGAACCGGCCCATGAGGGGGCTGTCGACGACCGCCCGGCGGCGTCCGTGCGCGACTTCGAGCCGGGTTCGATCCGGTCGGCATGGTTCGATACGTCCTCGCACCGCGGCGTCCGGATACTCCAGGGCGTAGCTCAGCCGGAGGGAGGGGCCGCCTCCCGATTCGAGGATGGTCCGACCCAACCGGTCGTCGGCGTTGATGACCGCCGCCTCCAGGTCCGGCCACGTGAACAACCGACGCTTCGCCGCCGCGTACGCATCGGCACTCGGGTGGTAGTCGAGATGATCGCGTCCGACATTGGTGAGGCAGGCAACCCGGAATCGGACTCCGGCCACCCGGCCCTGGTCGAGTGCGTGCGACGACACCTCCATCGCCACCCGGCGCACGCCCGCCCGCCGCATCTCGGCGAGCTTCCGGTGCACGTCGAGGACATCGGGCGTGGTGAGCGGCGCGTCCTCGAGCGCTCCCGGGAGCCCGTGACCGAGCGTTCCCATGATCGCGCAGGGCACGCCGGGCTCGATGGCGTGGAACGCCCGGGCAACGCAGTGGGCGACCGTGGTCTTTCCGTTGGTTCCGGTAATGCCGACGAGGTCCATGCCCGCGGAGGGTGCGCCGTGAAAGCGATCGGCCGCTCGCCCGATGACGCCCGCGAGGTCGTCGACCTCGACGAGTTCGGGGCGAGCGGAGCTCGCGGCGCCCGAGGGCACTACCGCCGCGACCGCACCGGCTTCGAGTGCCGCATCGACATATCTCGCGCCATGCGTGCGCAGGCCGGGACGAGCAAAGAATACGGACCCCGGCTCGACCAGGCGGCTGTCCGACGCGAGGCCGCGTACCGGTGCATCTCCGGGCAGTCCCGGAGGCAGCCGCAGCGAGTCGGCGAGCAGGGTACGAACGTTCATCGCGCCCTCACCTATCCGCGGGAATCGCGAACCAGCGCGTAGTTCTCCGCCGCGGCGTCGCGGGGCGGAGTGGTGGAGGAATCCGGCGGGACCGCATTGAGGCGCAAGGCGTCCGACATCACGGTCCGAAACACCGGGGCCGCGACCTCTCCTCCGTAGTACTTCTTCCCCCGCGGGTCGTCGATCACCACCGCCACGACGAATTTCGGGTTGCTGACCGGCGCCAGACCGGCGAACAGGGACAGATAGCGCCGCTTCGCGTAACCGCCCGCGATCGCCTTTCGCGAGGTGCCCGTCTTGCCCGCCACGCGGAATCCGCGGATTCGGGCCCGGCGGCCGGTACCGTCCTTCGCTTCGACGACCGCCTCCAGCATCGCGAGCACCTCGCGGGCGGTCGCCGGGGACATGACCCGTCTGGCGACGGGCCCGGGGACGCTGCCGATGGAGCCGTCCCGCTCCAGTCGAAGGTCCAACCGCTCTCCTTCGTTGGCAAAGACGGTGTACGCGCGAGCGAGCTGGAGAGCGGTCACCGCGAGCCCGTACCCGTAGGAAAGGGTGGCGCGTTCGAAGTCGCCGAATCGGGGCGAACGCCTGAGAATTCCGGACGATTCGCCGACCGCCCGGCTCCCCGACGCGCTGCCGAAGCCGGCGCCGGCGTAGGCGTCCCACAGCCGCTCGGGCGGCGTTCCGAGGGCGATGCGACTCACCCCGACGTTGCTCGAAAGCCTGACCACCGCTGCGACGTCGAGCTCCCCGAGGTCGCGCCGGTCGCGCACCACGTTGCGCCCGACCCGCAGATAGCCGGGCGAGGTATCCACGACGGTGTGGGGACGGAACGCTCCGGACTCGAGCGCCGCCGTGATCGCGAAGGGCTTGACCGTCGAACCGGGCTCGAACACGTCGGTGACGGCCCGGTTGCGGGTCGCCGGCCCGATCCGCTTCGCCGGGTCGTTCGGGTTGTACGAAGGCTGGTTGACCATGGCGTGGATCTCGCCCGAGCGGGCGTCGACCACCACCACCGAACCGGCGGCCGCCTGGTGGCGGATGACGGCCGCCTTGAGGGCGCGGTAGGCGAGCGACTGGAGCCGGAGGTCGATCGTCAGGTAGACCTCGCGCCCGGGCCGGGCGGACCGCACGTTCTGGACATCCTCCACGCTGCGGCCGAGGCGGTCCTGGATGACCTGCTTGCTGCCCGAGACTCCGCGAAGCACCGAGTTGTAGGCGAACTCCACCCCTTCCTGCCCTTCCCCGTCGATGTCGGTGAAGCCGACGATGTGGGCGGCGACCTCCGCCTCGGGGTAGTAGCGCCGGAATTCGCGCTCGAAATACACCCCCGGAACGGCGAGGGCTCGAGCCCGGGCGGCCGTGTCCGGATCGACGTGACGGCGCAGGTATACGAAGGAGCGCCCGGCGCGTTCCATGAGCTTGCGCTCGACCTGGGACGGGTCCAGTCCGATGGCCGCGGCCAGCTCGGGCCAGCGTTTTCGTGCGCGGACCGCTTCACGGGGGTCCACCCATATGGATTCGATGGCGGTGCTCATGGCGAGCGCGGTTCCGTGACGATCCCGGATCAGCCCGCGTGGAGCATGCGAGCTCACCGTGCGCACGTGCCGGGCGGTACCCTCGTCCCGCAGGAAGTCCCCCTGGTTCATCTGCAGGTAGAGGGCCTTGCCCAGCAGCCCCACCGCACTCAGGGCGAGCGCGGCCATCACCAGCCGGACCCGCCACCGCAGCGGCAGCGGGCCGATTGGGCGGCCGAGCCCTTCGACCCCGACCCCGGGTCGCTTCGACTGAGGGATGTACACGCCGGTCAGTACTCGAGGTTGACGATGGCCACGCGACCGGGATCGGGACGGTCCATTCCGAGCCGCGTTTCGGCTTGGCTCCGGACACGGTCGTGGGATGCCAGGTAGCCGCTCTCGATCTTGAGACGACCCCAGTTGACGTTCAGCTCGTCGCGCACGCGCTCCAGGCCCTGAAGCTCCACGAACAGCTTGCGGCTCTCGTGCTTGACGATCACCACCAGGAGCGCGGTCAGCACGAGCAATACCGCTGCCGCCGGCCCGGCCACGACACGCGTTGCGGCTAGAGCCCGCATGGTTCACCGAGCTTCGCAGCGAGGACGCCGAGGCGCCGCGGCAGCGGGACGAACGGATTGAAAGAGCGCTTGCGCGCTGGCGAAGACGTAGCCGACACCAGCGCGTTCGCGCTGTCGAAGCGGAAAGGAAATGCTCGCATTTCCTCTGGTAAGGGACTACGGCCCGCTACCGCGGCGACCTTGGGAGCGCGAAGCGATGGACCGGCGGCCACCGCGGCAGATCGACGAGACATGCGGGCGGTCATTCCGGCAACCTCTCCGCGACCCGGAGCACGGCGCTTCGAGACCGCGGATTGGCGGTGACCTCGTCCGGCGATGGCCGCACCCGGCCGGCCACGATCCGCAGGCGGGGCCGGCGCGCGGACGGAAGACCGCGGGGACCCGGCACCTCCCTCGACTCCGCTCGCAGGAAGCGCTTGGCCAAGCGGTCCTCGAGCGAATGGAAACTGATGACGGCGAGACGACCGCCCGGCCGCAGCACATCCACGGCGGCGGGCAGGCCCGCCTCCAGGCACTCGAGCTCCCGATTGACGTGGATCCGAAGCGCCTGGAACGTACGCGTCGCCGGGTGGATGGATGCCTCGCGCGCGAGCGCGGCACGCTCGACGACGGCCGCGAGCTCGGTCGTGTTCGGGATCGGCCGCGCCCGCACGATGGCCCCGGCTATCCGGCGCGCGTGCCGCTCTTCTCCGAACCTCGCGATCACGCCGGCAAGCTCCCGCTCCGAGACCCGGGACAGCCACGCGCCGAGCGGCTCGCCGTCCCCGGGGTCCATCCGCATGTCGAGAGGACCCTCGCGGCGAATCGAGAAACCCCGGGCGGGGTCCTCGATCTGCGGTGAAGAGACGCCGAGATCGAAGAGCACGCCATCGACGCGGCCGGCGAGACCCCGCTCCCCGCAGATTCCACGCAGGGCGTCGAAACGGGCATGCACCATCTCGATGCGCGGGTCGCGGAGACGAAGTCCGGCCCGAATCGCATCGGGGTCCCGGTCGATTGCCAACACCCGGCCGGACGGGCCAATCCGGGATAGAATCGCCCCGCTATGCCCGCCTCGACCGAACGTGCAGTCGACCACGGCGGACTGGGGACCCAATGCGAGCCCTTCGAGCACCGCTTCCACGAGCACCGGTACATGGGTCACCGGCTGATGGCCAGGAGCCCGGGCGAAGGATTGGCGAGGATCTTGCCGATGGACGCGATCGAATCGTCGCGCCACTTGTCCCGATTCTCCTCGTCCCACAGCTCGAATTCACGGCCCTGTCCGACGATCTTGGCCCGCGGCCCGAGCTTCGCGAACGAGCGCAGCGAAGGCGGAATGACGAGCCGTCCCTGGCGATCGAGCTCGACGTCGTTGGCATGACCGATCAGCATCCCGGCGACCTTGCGAGCCTCCCAGTCGAACGGCGAGACCTCGTTCAGCTTGGCTTCGTACGCTTCCCACTCCGGGGCCGGGTATGCGACCAGCCACCGGTGCTGCCCGATGTCCGGAGTCAGCCCGATGGTGAGGGTCAGCCGGACCGGTTTCCCCCACCGCTCTATCATGGGATCGCGATAACCCTTGGGAATCGCGAGCCGACCCTTGTCGTCGATTACGATGCTGGACTCGCCCCGGAACATGGCTGCTTCGCTGTTGTCCCCGCTACCCTCGTGGGTGTGGATTCCAATCTACACCGCAAATTTCCACTGAACCCCACTTGAACTCGACTGGTATCACCTCGAATGGCGCCTGTCAAGGCGCCATCAGAAGAATTTCTTGTGGAGCGATGGCTTGCCCCTTCGGTAAAGGGGATTGAAGGCGGAAGTCGATGAGGGATAACGCGCTCGTGCAAATAATCTAATTCAATCGATTACAAATGCATCATCAGAGATGAAATCAAAATTGCGCGAATGAGAAGCGGCACTTTCATGCTTCCAAGCGAAAGATCGGTCACGGACCGCCCGGCTCCCGGGCCGTCGGGCGGAGCGACGGCAGCCGGAGGCAGGGCGCGGACCGCCCGAGGTCGAGGATTGGAGCGGGAGCCGGCCTGTAAGCCGGGTTCTGTCGAGAGCAGCCATTCATCTGGGACGCACGTCGCCGTGCGCCTCGAGCGACCTACCCGGGAGCGGCGCGGGCCACGCCTGTCGCCCCCCTATTTGGTCTTGCTCCGGGTGGGGTTTACCCTGCCACCGGTGTTACCACCGGCGCGGTGCGCTCTTACCGCACCTTTTCACCCTTACCCGCGCGTGGCGGGCGGTATGTTTTCTGTGGCACTTTCCGTGGGCTCGCGCCCCCCAGGCGTTACCTGGCACCCTGCCCTGCGGAGCCCGGACTTTCCTCCCCGCCGCGAGACGCGGCGCAGCGGCTGCCCGGCCGACTCCCGCCTGCCTAGTTTCCGCCTCACGGTTCCTCTCCGCAACCGAGCGGTTCGGCTTGCGCGGGCTCGCCCTCGCCCCGGCGGACGAGGGCGAGCCGATACAGCCGCTTGCGCGGCACGCCGGTTGCGCGGGCGGCCAGGTCCACTGCCTGGCGCAGGGGAAGGGCCTCGAGCAGGACCTCGAGGGTACGCTCGGCCGCGGCGGGTATCTCGCGGGACCGCGCCCGGCCCGCGACCACGAGCACGTATTCCCCGCGGGGCTTGCCGATCCCGGACCCTGCCTCCGCAAGGGTCGTGCGAACGATCGACTCGTGCCGCTTCGTGAGCTCGCGCGCGATGACGATGCGACGACTGCCGCCGAACGCGGCGCACATCGCCTCGAGGGCAGCGACGACCCGGTGCGGCGCCTCGTGGAACACGAGCGTGCGCGGATCGTCCGCCAGCGCTTCGAGCCGCGCGGCCCGCGGCCCCCCGGCCGCCGGAAGAAAGCCTTCGAAAGTGAATCGTTCCACCGGCAGTCCAGCGACGGACAGCGCGCACAGGAACGCGCTCGGCCCGGGTATCGGCACCACCGGCACGCCCGCTTCCACCGCGCCCCGCACGAGCACATACCCCGGATCGCTGACGAGCGGCGTCCCCGCGTCGCTCACGAGGGCGAACGACGCTCCCGCGAGAAGCCGGGCCAGGATCTCCGGCGTGCGGCGGCGTTCGTTGTGCTCATGGAAGGATTCGAGACGGGCCGATATGCCGTGGTGGCCGAGCAACCGCCCGGTATGCCGGGTGTCCTCGGCGACGACGACATCGACCTCGCTCAGCACCGTCCTCGCCCGGTCTCCCAGATCGGCGAGGTTCCCGATCGGCGTAGCGACGACGTACAGGACGCCGGCGGCGCCCTCCGCCACATCGTCCGCGGGGCCGTGCCGGTCCCTCGAGGGGGCGGCGCTCATTGACATGTATCACCTCTCAGCGAATACTTCCGGCGCCCGAGGCACCCCATGATAAGCGCACCGCGAATCGCCGATCTTCTCGCCGCCGGGCTCGTCGCGACCGCCCTCCTCGCCGGCTGCGAGCACGAATCCGGAACCGCTTCGACTCCTCTGGAGCCTGCCGTCGCGGAGCCGTCCGCCCTCGCGAAACAGGGGCTCTACGAAGAAGCGGCCGCCGCCTGGATCGCCGAAGCGGCAAGTGCGCCGGAGGACGCGGCCGCCCTTCGGCTTCGCGCCGCCGAAGCCTGGTGGAACGCCGGCCGCCCCGCCCGTGCCGGCGAGACCGCCCGCGCAATCGATCCGGCCGAGCTGGAAACCGGGGATCGTTCCCGGCGGGCTCTCCTGCTCGTCCGAGCCGCGCTCGCGGGCGGGGCGGAGCGAGATGCGTTCGACGCCCTGCCCTCTCTCCAGGACATGCTCGCGCTTGCGGAGTCCACCGCCGCGCTCGAGCTCGCGATACGCGTGGCCCGGCGGGCCGATCGGCCCCTCGACGCAATCCGTTTCCGGGTCGCGCTCGACCCGCGGCTCGCCGACCCCGACGCGAATCGCGAGACGCTGTGGAATCTGATCCGCGCGCTTCCCGACGAGTCACTGCGGAACCCACCCGCGGCAGGCCCCGCCGGGTCGCAAGAGGAGGCCGCCGGGTGGTTCGAGCTCGGGCGGCTCGCCCGCGCGCATCGGGTCGATTTCCCCGCCTTCTCGACCGCGATTCGCCTCTGGCGCAACCAGTACCCGGACCACCCGGCCGAGCCGTCCATCCTCCCCGGACTTCTTGACGAGATCCGGCGCGAAGGCTTGCCTCCGAGTCATGTCGCGCTCCTGCTTCCTCTTTCCGGGACCTTCGCATCCGCGGCCACCGCGGTGCGCGACGGATTCCTGGCCGCCTGGTACGCCGCCGAGAGCGCGGACCGTCCCGTGGTCTCCGTGTACGACACCGGGGCCGAGGAACCCGAGAAGCTGTTCCGGGCTGCCGTCGCGGAGGGTGTCGACTTCGTGGTCGGGCCGCTCAGCAAGAAGGCGATCTCTCGCATCGCGTCCCTCGAGGAGCGCTCCGCACCCGTCCTCCTGCTGAATGCCCTCGACCGCGAATCCGCCCGGCCGGCCGGCGGGCCGCCCATCTATCAGTTCGCCCTTTCGCCCGAAGACCAGGCCCGCGCAGTCGCCTCGTTCGCGCGCAGGAAGGGCCACACCCGGGCCGGCCTGCTCGTTCCGGAGACGGAGTGGGGGGCTCGTGTCGCCGACGCATTCATCGACCAGTGGGAAGCGTTCGGAGCGGTCGTCGTCGCCCGCGCCGCGTATCGAGGGGCCGCGGAAGACCTGGCCCAACCGGTCCGTGAGCTTCTCGGCATCGACTCGAGCGATGCGCGAGCCAGGCGGCTGCGCCGCATCCTCCGGCGCTCCATCGCCCACGAGCCGTTCCCGCGCGGCGACCTGGACTTCATCTTCCTCGCCGGATTCCCGCGCGAGGCGCGCCTGCTCCGTCCCCAGATCATCTTCCTTCGCGCACCCGATCTCCCGGTCTTCGCGACATCGCACGTGTTCGCCGGAGTGCCCGAACCCCAGCACGATCTGGATCTCGACGGCATCGTCTTCAACGACATGCCATGGGTCTTGGACCCGGCTCCGCGCGAAGACGCCTTGCGAGAGCGGATACTTGCCCAGTGGCCGGCCGCGAGCGAAGGGTTCATCCGGTACTACGCGTTCGGGGCCGATGCCTATCGGCTGCAACAACGGATCTACCGTCTGGCCGACCGCCCGGAAGAGGCGGCGCTCGCCGGCCGAACCGGGCTGCTGACGGTCGGGCCTGACGCGCGGGTGCACATCGCGATGCCATGGGCCCGGTTCCGGAACGGGATCCCGGAACCGCTCGCGCCATGACTCCTCGCACCGACCGGCGCGCTCGCGGTCAGTGGGCCGAGGAGGTCGCGGCTCGCCACCTCGCCGCGCACGGACTCGTATGCCGGGACCGCAACTTTCGCT
Organism: Gammaproteobacteria bacterium; assembly: GCA_965223775.1. Lineage (GTDB taxonomy): Bacteria > Pseudomonadota > Gammaproteobacteria > HK1 > HK1 > JAJDXW01. The sequence continues at coordinate 4,080,542 of OZ245021.1, forward strand.
CGCGGTACGGAGAGATCGACCTGGTCATGGAGGACGGCGAGGTGCTGGTATTCGTCGAGGTCCGTTCCCGCGGCGGGACGGGATTCATGGACCCGGCCGAGAGCGTGGACCGAACCAAACGCACACGGCTCGTGCGTACCGCGGACACTTGGCTCCGCACCCGAAAGCGCACGTCCGTCCCGGTTTGCCGGTTCGACGTGGTCGCGGTCACCGGCGAGCCGCAAGCTCCCGAGATCCGCTGGCTGCGGGGTGCCTTCGACACCTGATCCGTGCGAACATGGCGCCCCCCTGCACATTCCGCCAATTCCGGACATGTCCAAGCTACCGTTGACAATTTCGAGCCTCCTCGTGCCCGGCATGCTCCTCGCAGGATGCACGACGACGGCGATCGTGGGTACCGCCGGGATCGCGGGCACGGGCACCGTGGCCGTAGACCAGCGCACCTTGGGGACGATGGTCGAAGACGAAGGCATCGAATGGAAGATCCGCGGCGCGATCAACCAGGCCGGTCTCTCCGAGAACGAGCGCCACAACGTGAAGGTCACGAGCTTCAACCGCATCGCGCTGTTGACCGGCCAGGTACCCGACGAGGAAGCGAAGCAGCAGGCGGGCGCCGAGGCGGCGCAGGTGGCTCAGGTTCGCGGGGTCCACAACGAGCTGGTGGTGAGGAAGCCAACCCAACTCTCCAGGCGGACCGCGGACACCCTGGTTACAGGCCGTGTCAAGCTCGCCCTGGCCACCGCTGGCGATCCGCCCCCTCCGACGAACGTGAACGTCAAGGTCGTCACCGAGGACGGCGTCGTATTCCTGATGGGCCTGGTGACCCGCGAGCAGGGCGAGGCGCTCACCGCCACCGTGCGCGCGGTTCCGGGAGTACGCCAGATCGTCCGTCTCTTCGAGTATCCGGACGCCTGACCCGGAAAAATCACCGATTTTCGTCGCGAGGGCGCCGCGAAGCTGCGCAAGCAGATGCGGCCCGAAAGGCGCTGAAGGCGTAGCCGAACACTACGTCGAAGCGGCTTGCGGGAGTACGGCCCGTCACAGTGCATGGATCGGTGTCCGCAGCAGAAAGTTGGTGAGATTTGCGGGCTAGCTGACGACCCGAAGCTTGGGAGGCCCCTTCGTCGGCGGCGTATCCGTCGGCGGATCTTCCTCCTCCTCGAGCGCGATTCCCTTGCCGTTTTCCCGGGCATAGACCGCGAGCACGCACCGCACGGGGACGTTTACGGCGAATTGGCGACCGGCGAACCGTGCGCCGAAGGCGATGGTCTCGTTGCCGAGGTCGAGCGACCGCACCGCCCGGGGAGCGACGCTGAGCACAATCCGGCCGTCCTTGACGTATTCACCCGGAACCGCGATGTCATCTCCCTCCACGTTCACCAGCAGATACGGGGTCAGTCCGTTGTCGACGATCCATTCGTAGATCGCCCGGATGAGGTAGGGACGGTTGGAGGTCAGCGCATTTCCTCTTCAAGCTCGGTCAGGCTCCGCCCGAACGCCTCGCGTTCGAACACCCGGTCCGCGTAGGCGTAAAGGCCCCGGCTCCGGGGCGGAAGCTTGATCCCGTACATGGGGAGACGCCAGAGAATCGGCGCCAGATAGCAATCGACGAGTGTGTATTCGTCCGCCATGAAGAACCGGCTCCGATCGAAGATCGGTGCAAGCGTGGTGAGATGGTCGCGCAACTGCTTGCGGGCGTGCTCCGCGTCGCCCGGCGCGTCTCCCTCGATCAAGTCGGCGAGCCCGTAGATATCGCGCTGTATCCGATAGCGGTACAACCGGCTGGTCGCGCGGGTCACCGGATCCACCGGCATCAGGGGCGGATGAGGGAAGCGCTCGTCGAGATACTCCATGATGATCTGAGGTTCATACAGGACCAGGTCACGGTCCACCAGGGTCAGGATCGAATCGTAGGGATTGAGCGTGCGCAGGTCCTCGGGCCGGTCATGGTCGGAAACATAATGGATTTCGACGTTGACCGCCTTCTCGGCGAGGACGACACGGACCGCATGGCTGCTCGGCTCCGCGTCCGCGGAGTAGAGCGACATCACGGCTCCCCGACCGAGCCGGGGACCGAAGTCATCCGGTTCCGCGGAGCCTGATCGTCGCCGGTCGGACACTCCGGTCACAAACCGGCCACGGCCGGATTTTCCTTGCGGACCCCGGTGCCCCCCACATGCCGATCAGTGGACATCCTTCCAGTACTCCTTGTAGAGGAGCCGCGAGATCACGAAGAACACGAGCAGGAACAGCAGCACCCACCCCCCGAGGACATACCGGTCGAGCTTGGCGGGCTCTCCGACATAGACCAGGAAGTTGACGAGGTCACGGGACGCGCCCCGATACTCGGCCACGCTCATGGTGCCCGGTTCCACGAGCTCGAGGAGATCTCCGGACCCGTTCGCGGCATGCCCGCGGTCGTCGCCCGCGTCCTTGCGGACCTGCACCCCCTGCAGGTCGACGAGCGCGTGCGGCATCGCGACGTCGGGGAACACGAGGTTGTTGGCTCCGAACGGGCGGCTCTCGTCCCGATAGAAGGTCATCAGGTAGGTGTAGAGCCAGTCCGCACCACGGGCGCGCGCGCTCAGGGAAAGATCGGGCGGAGCGACCCCGAACCAGACACTGGCATCGGCCTCGCCGACGGTGGCGAGAATCGGCTCGCCCGGCTTGTCCGACGCGAACATCAGGTTGGCCCGCACCTGTTCCTCGGTGAGCCCGAGATCCCGTCCCATTCGGCTGTAGCGCATGAAGCGGGCGGAGTGGCAGCCCGCGCAATAGTTGACGAACAGCTTTGCGCCACGCTGAAGGGACGCGCGGTCGCCCAGCTCCACCTTGGCCTCGAGCAAGGGGACCGATCCACCAGCGGCCCGGGCTCCGCCCGCCAGGGCGACCGCGACGAGTCCGGCGATGCACGCGGCTCGTTTCATCCCGATCATCGGTACACCACCCGTTCCGGCACCGGCCGCGGTTCGTTCAGACTCGTCACGAGCGGGCCGATCACGAACACCACGTAGTACACGATCGGTATCAGCGCGCTCCAGAGCATGAGCTCGATCTTGCCCGGGTCGAAGCGAATCGTGTCCGCGGCGGCGATCAGGACCGCCAGCACGATGAACGTGTTCACGTGCACGGCCGCACGGCGTTCCCGGCTGTACAGCCACAGGACGATGAAGAACGAGAAGTAGAGCTCGCCGAACCGCAGTCCGAGCTCGCCGAGAACCCGGGTCGGCGGCTGGGTGCCGAGATATCCAAGAACCAGGAAGGTCAACACGAACACCGCGATCAGGGCCGCGAACAGGCGCCCGCGGTACCGGATCGACTTCACCGGATTGCGATCGATCCAGGGCAGGAAGAACAGCACCATGATCGAGGCGCCCATCGCGAGGACCCCGGTCAGCTTGTCCGGTATCGCGCGCAGGATCGCGTAGAAGGGAGTGAAGTACCACAGCGGGACGATGTGCTCGGGAGTCCTGAGCGGGTCGGCGGGCAAGAAGTTGTCCTTCTCGAGGAACCACCCGCCGAACTCGGGAACGAAGAACACCACGATCGCGAACAGGAAGAGAAAGACGGTGACCCCCATCAGGTCCTTCACGGTGTAGTAGGGATGGAACGGAATGCCGTCCCGCGGGTTTCCGTCCGGGCCCTTGTTGCGCTTGATCTCGACCCCGTCCGGGTTGTTCGAGCCGACCTCGTGCAGGGCGAGGATGTGCAGGACGACGACCGCGAGCAGGGCGAGGGGAAGGGCCACCACGTGGAGGGCGAAGAAGCGGTTCAAGGTGGCGTCGGAGACCACGTAGTCGCCGCGGATCCAGAGCGCGAGCGCCTCTCCGATCCCGAACGGAATGGCCCCGAACAGCGAGATGATCACCTGCGCGCCCCAGTAGGACATCTGCCCCCACGGCAGCAGGTAGCCCATGAACGCCTCGGCCATCAGGATGACGTAGATGGCCATGCCGAGCAGCCAGATGAGCTCGCGGTTGCCCTTGTAGGAACCGTAGATGAGGGCCCGGAACATGTGCAGGTACACGGCGATGAAGAAGAACGAGGACCCGGTCGAGTGCAGGTAGCGGATGAGCCAGCCCCACTCCACGTCGCGCATGATGGACTCGACGGAGGCGAACGCCTCGTTCGCGGACGGCTTGTAGTACATCGTGAGCCAGATGCCGCTCACGAACTGGATGACCAGGACCACGAGGGCGATGGATCCGAAGTAGTACCAGAAGTTGAAGTTCTTCGGCGCGTAGTAGTGCGAGACGTGCTCTTCCCAGAGGCTGACGAGCGGGAACCGCGCGTCGATCCATCCCAGCAGGCGATTCATGAGAGGGCTTCCTCCGCGCCGTGGTCAACCCCGATCTCGATCCGGCCGCCGTCGAGAAATCGGTACGGCGGCACCTCGAGGTTGGTGGGGGCGGGGACGCCGGGGTACACCCTGCCGGCCAGATCGAACTTGGAGCCGTGACAGGGGCAGAAGAAGCCGCCCGGCCAGTCGCCGCCGAGGTCGTAGCGGTCCGCGGCGGCGGCGACGACGTATTGCGGAGAACAGCCGAGGTGGGTACAGATCCCCACCAGGACGAGGTATTCGGGATTGAGGGACCGGTACCGGTTGCGGGCATATTCCGGCTGCTGTTCCGCCACCTCCGAATCCGGGTCGCGAAGGACCGGATCGAGTGCGGGCAGCGCATTCAGCGTTTCCGGGGTACGGCGCACCACCCACACCGGTTTCCCGCGCCACAGGACAGCGATGAGCTGCCCGGGCTCCAGCTTGGAGACGTTGATCTCGACCGGGGCTCCAGTCGCCCGGGCCCGCTCGCTCGGCTGCCACGAACTGATGAACGGGACCGCGGTAAAGCCGAGCCCCACGCCGCCCACCACGCTCGCGGTGGCCGTGAGGAAACGGCGTCTTCCGCCGCTGACGCCACCCGTACTCATGGTCCGGACCTTCTCCTCGTACAAACCGGGGTTCGACGCCGGAAGGCTCCGACCGTCGTCGAGAGCGATCTTATCATCCGCGCCCGGCACCCGCCGTGCGGCCCGGCATGCGAAGCGCCGCCGACCACGCGTGGGCGGTCAGTCCTTCGGCCTCCGCGAGAACCATGGCGGTCGGGCCGAGCCGCCGGGCGGCGGCCTGCGAGCACTGGATGACGTTCATGCGCTTCTGAAAATCGTACACGCCGAGCGGCGAGGAGAACCGCGCCGTCCGGCCGGTCGGAAGCACGTGGTTCGGCCCCGCGCAGTAGTCGCCGAGCACCTCGGAGGAATGGCTCCCGAGAAACACCGCTCCCGCGTGACGGATCCGTTCCGCGAGGGCCGCCGGCTCGGCCACGGACAGCTCCAGGTGCTCGGGGGCCATGAAGTTCGCGACGTCGACCGCCTCGTCGAGATCGCGCACCAGCACGAACGCGCCGTTGCGCTCGAGCGACGCCCGGATGATCGCCGAGCGCTCGAAACGGGGGACGATCGCCCTCAGCTCGGACTCGACCGCATCGAGACAGGCCGGCACGGGGGATACAAGGGTCGCGCGCGCATCCTCGTCATGCTCCGCCTGCGAGCAGAGATCCGCCGCCACCCAGTCGGGCGGAGTGGACCCGTCCGCAATGACCAGGATCTCCGACGGTCCGGCCACCGAGTCGATCCCGACCCGGCCGAACACGAGCCGTTTGGCCGTGGACACCCAGGCGTTGCCGGGCCCGACGATCTTGTCCACGGCCGGAATACTCTCGGTTCCCCAGGCGAGAGCGGCGACCGCCTGGGCGCCGCCGATCGTCCAGATCCGATCCACTCCCGCGAGACGGGCCGCGGCGAGGACCGCGGGATCGAGCTCGCCACGGGGCGCCGGCACGGTCATCGCCACCTCACCCACCCCGGCGACGCGTGCCGGTATCGCGTTCATCAACACCGACGACGGATAGGCGGCGCGGCCGCCCGGTACGTAAATGCCGGCGCGGTCCAGGGGGAGGACGCGCTGTCCCAGCACCGCGCCGTCGTCCTCCGCGCGGGACCACGACTCGCTCTTCTGCCATTCGTGAAAGGCGTGAATGCGCGCGGCCGCCACCTCGAGCGCCTCGCGCACCGTACGGTCGATCGAATCGAGCGCGCGGGCGGTACGAGCGGGCGGGACCTCCAGCTCGGCGCAGTCGGTGACGTCCCGCTCGTCGAAACGGTTCGTGAGCTCCACCACCGCGACGTCGCCCCGGGCCCTCACGTCCTCCACGATGGCGCGCACCGCGGCCTCGACGTCCGGCGCGTCGAACTCGACGAGTGCCGCGAGCCGGGTCCGGAAGTCGGCCGCCCTGCTGTCGAGGCGGCGCAGGTTCACCGGGAAGACTCGACGCGCTCGCGGAGAGCGGCGATGAGCTCCTTGACGACGACCGCCTTCATTTTCATCGACGCCTTGTTCACGATGAGGCGCGCGCTCACGTCCGCGATGTGCTCGACCGGCCGGAGGCCGTTGGCCTTCAGGGTATCCCCGGTCGCCACGAGATCGACGATGCGGTCGGCGAGCCCGACGAGAGGCGCGAGCTCCATCGATCCATAGAGCTTGACGATCTCCGCCCGGACCCCGGAGACCGCGAAATGACGCCGGGCGATGCGCTCGAACTTGGTCGCGACGCGCACGCTGCCCGGCGGCGGCGCGGAAGCGCTCGGGTCGTCTTCGCGCGCGGCGACCACCAGACGGCATTGGGCAATGCCGAGGTCGAGAGGCTCGTACCACTCCTCGCCGGGATACTCGAGGAGCACGTCCCGTCCCGCGATGCCGGCGTCCGCGGCGCCGTACTCGAGGTACGTAGGCACGTCCTGGGCCCGGAGCAGGACGAGACGCACCGCCGGGCGCCCCGGCGCAACGTCCGCGTCGAGGATCAGCTTTCGGGTCCGAAGCGGGTCTTCCCGCGCCACGATCCCGACCTCGGCGAGCAGCGGGACCGCCTCCCGGAGGATGCGGCCCTTCGCAACCGCGATCGTCAACCCTTCGTCCGCCGACGCGGTCACATCGGCACCCTGCGAATGCGCGCCCCGAGCTGGGCGAGCTTCTCCTCGATGCACTCGTAGCCGCGATCGATGTGGTGGATCTCGTCGATCACCGTCTCGCCTTCCGCCACCAGACCCGCGAGCACCAGGCTGGCGGAGGCTCGAAGATCCGTCGCGGCGACCGGTGCGCCGGTCAGCCGGCCGACACCGCGGGTCACCGCGAAGTTGCCGTGCACCTCGATGTCCGCTCCCATGCGCTGCAGCTCGTAGGCATGCATGAAGCGGTTCTCGAAGACCGTCTCGCGAATGGTGCCGGTGCCGTGCGCCACCGAGTTGAGCGCCGTGAACTGCGCCTGCATGTCGGTGGGGAACGCGGGAAAGGGGGCCGTGGTGATGTCCACGGCGGCCAGCGGCCGCCCCTCGGCATCCACCCCGATCCAGTCCGCGCCGGTGGTCACCTCGGTACCCGCCTCCGAGAGCTTGTCGAGCACGGCTCGGAGCTGGTCCGGGCGCGCATCCTTGACCTTGATCCGGCCTCCGGTCATGGCCGCTGCCACGAGGTAGGTCCCGGTCTCGATGCGGTCCGGCTGGACCGCGTAGCGCGACCCGGCCATCGTTTCCACGCCTTCGATCACGATTCGGTCGCTGCCGTGGCCCTCGATTCGGGCTCCCATGGAGTTGAGGCAGTTGGCGAGATCCACGATCTCCGGCTCGCGGGCCGCGTTCTCGATGACGGTCGTTCCCTTCGCGAGGGTCGCGGCCATCATCAGGTTCTCGGTCCCCGTCACCGTCACCTGCTGCATGACCAGGTGGGTCCCCACCAGCCGGCGGGCGGTGGCGTGGATGAAACCGCTCTCCAGGCGGACCTGCGCCCCCATCCGCACGAGGCCCTCGAGGTGCAGGTTCACCGGCCGCGACCCGATCGCGCAGCCCCCCGGCAGCGATACCGTGGCCCGGCCGAACCGGGTCAGCAGCGGGCCGAGCACCAGGATCGACGCCCGCATCGTGCGAACCAGCTCGTGGGGAGCGGTGAACTCGCGGATGTTCGAGCAGTTCGCGTGGATCTCCATGCGCTCGTCGAGGAGGAGGTCCGCTCCCATGCGGCCGAGCAGCTCCATGGTGGTCGTGATGTCGTGCAGGTGGGGCAGGTTTCCCACCGTCATGGGGCCGTCGGCAAGCAGGGTGGCGGCGAGGATCGGAAGCGCGGCGTTCTTCGCGCCGGAGGTCCGGATCTCGCCCCGGAGCGGAACGCCGCCGGAGACGATCAGCTTGTCCACCGGCGGCTGCCGACGGCCGTTCAACGGTTGCTCTCGGTCCACCGTTCGGGGGTCCAGGTCTCGATGGAGAGGGCATGGAGGATTTCGGTGTCGAAGCTTTCCCGAAGCGTGTCGTACACCAGACGATGCTGGCGGATCCGCGAAAGCCCCGCGAACGCCGCGGCCACCACGACGGCGTGAAAGTGCCGGCCGTCGCCTTCCACCCGGGCCGTCGCGCCGGGAACCCCGGCCTCGATGAGCCGCTTGATGTCGGATTCGTCCATTCTCTCCTATCCGAAAAGGTGGCTCTCGACCCCGCACAACCCCGCGATTGCCCGCAGGGCGGGGGGCGTCCCCCGGAAGTGTATCCGTCCGCCCTCCCGGTGTACCGTACGCCGCCATCCGACGAGCAGGGCGAGCCCGGCGCTGTCGGCCTCCTCGACCGCGCCGAGGTCGAACGTCACGGTCTGCGCCCGCCATCGATGTGGCGGCACGGCCGCTCGTGCCGCCGCCCGCACCGCCTCGACGGTATCGAAGGTGAGACGCCCCGAAACCCGGATGGCGCCGTCTGCGGCGATGTCGAGCACCTTACTCGTCATCGCCGGCGGACGCCCTGTCGAACAGGAACCGGCCGATCAGCCGCTCCAGGATCATGGCCGATTGGGTCAGTCCGATCTCGTCTCCCGGGGCGAGGAACTCCTCGTCCACCCCGGGGCCGATCGCGACGTACTGCTCGCCGAGGAGCCCGGCGGTAAAGATGCTCGCGGAGGAATCGGTCGGAACCCGGTCGAAGCGCCCTTCGATCTCGAACGTGGCAACCGCTTCGTACGTCTCGGGGTCGAAGCCGAGAGCGACCACCTGGCCGATCCGGATCCCGGACATCGACACCGGGGCCCGGACCTTCAGCCCACCGATGTTCTCGAAGCGCGCCGTCACCCGGTACGACCCGGAGTCGGACTGCAGCGTCAAGTTGCCGACCCGTGCCGCGAGCATGAGCAGGGCGGCGAGGCCCACCGCCACGAACAGCCCGACAACTGCCTCGATTTTCCGATCACGCGTCATTGCTGCGTCTCCGCTGCGTTCCTGCACCCGGTCCTCGGGCGGGGCACTTCCGGGCTAGCCCGGAAATCTCACCAACTTTCTGCTGCGGACGCGGATCTGCTCGCTGTGACAAGGCGTACTCCCTCAAGCCGCTTCGACGTAGTGTCGGCTACGCCTTCAGCGTATTTCGGTCCGTGCGCCTTGTCACAGCGGCATCTCCGCGCCCTCGCGACGAAAGTTGGTGAGATTTCCGGGCCAGTTTCCCTGAGGCGCCGTCATCATGACAGTTGAGCCGAATGTACAAAGCTGTTCCAGATTACGCACAAAGCTCAGGTTGGGAGCACGCGATTCCGGGGACCGCCGCCTTTCAGGGACCGTGGGCCCTCCCGGGAGCGCGGCGGCCCCAACCTGAGCTTTGTGCGTAATCGGAAGCTGTTTCCTGGACGAAACGCAGGAGGCTGCTACCAGAAGAAATGCAGGCATTTCTCTTGGTACGGCGCGCCGGGGGTTCGAGAGAGGTCGGGTGGTTTCGAACATGTCTCGTCGGTCCGAGGCGCAGCCTCTTCAGTCGTTGAACATGAGGGAGGTGAGGACGAAATCGAGACCGAACACGGCAAGCGACGACCACACCACGGAGCGCGTGGTCGCCCGCGACACCCCTTCCGGCGTAGGCACCGAGTCGTACCCCTGGAACAGCGAGATCCAGGTGACCACGACCCCGAACACCAAGCTCTTCACGATCCCGTTCGCAACGTCCTCGCGGAAGTCGACTCCAGCCTGCATCTGGGACCAGAACGCCCCGTCGTCCACGCCGAGCAGGCCGACCCCGACGAACTGGCCCCCGAGCACGCCCACCGCGCTGAACATCGCCGCGAGGAGCGGAACGCACAGGACCCCGGCAAGGAACCGGGGGGCGATCACCCGGTGGATCGGATCGACCGCCATCATGCCCATCGCGGCGAGCTGCTCGGTGGTCTTCATGAGGCCGATCTCGGCCGCAAGGGCGGAACCCGCCCGGCCCGCGTAGAGAAGCGCCGACACCACCGGCCCGAGCTCGCGTACGAGCGAGAGGGCCACCGCGAGCCCTAGAGACTCCTCCGCGCCGAAGCGCACCAGCATGTTGTAGCCCTGGAGGCCAAGGACCATGCCGACGAACGCCCCCGACACCAGGATGAGCACCATGCTCTCGGCGCCGAGCCGTCCGATCTGGCGGACGAGCTCGCGCCCGCGCCGCGCCGCGCCGGGAAGGCCGGCGAGCACCTTCGCGAGGAAGACGGTTCCCCTCCCGAGCACTTCGAGCCAACGGAGCACTTGTCGGCCAAGCCACGCGAACGCCTCCATCGAGATACCCGCCCAATCCCTCGAACGCCGCTAGTCAGGACCGCGCCGCGGCGGCGGCGCCGCCTGCGACGGTCTCCAGCAGATCCTCCGCGATCGGCGGACCCGGGAAGTGAAACGGCACGGGGCCATCCGGGAGACCCTGCATGAACTGCCGGATGGACGGCTCGCGGGAAGCGCGGATCTCCGCCGGAGCGCCCGTCGCGATGCACTTGCCACCCGACAGGACGTGCATCCGGTCCGCGATCGCGGAGATCTCCTCGACGTCGTGCGTCACCACGATGCTGGTGAGCCCGAGCGCGTCGTTGAGCTGCCGGATGAGCGTCACGAGCACGCCGGCGGAGATCGGATCCTGGCCCGCGAGCGGCTCGTCGTAGAGGACGATCTCCGGGTCGAGCGCGATCGCACGGGCGAGCGCGACCCGTCTCGCCATGCCCCCCGAGAGCTCCCGCGGCCACAGGCCACGGGCGTTGCGGAGCCCTACCGCCTCGAGCTTGAGCAACACCACGTCGCGAATCGTCTCCTCGGACAGCCGGGTGTGCTCGCGGAGGGGGAACGCCACGTTGTCGTGGACGGAGAGATCGGTGAACAGGGCGCCGGCCTGGAAGAGGACGCCCATCCGTTTGCGCAGCGCGTAGAGGCCGGACCGGGAGAGGCGGTGCACCGCCTGGCCGCCGACCGTCACCCGCCCGCCGGCCGGCCGGAGCTCGCCGCCGATGAGCTTGAGGAGGGTCGTCTTGCCCACCCCGCTCGGCCCGAGCACCGCCGTGATCTCGCCTCTCGCCATGGTCATGTCGAGGGAATCGAAGATGGTCCGCGCGCCCCGGTAGAAGGAGAGCCCCTCGACGACGACCAGCGGCTCGGGCGCGGCCGGCGACGGGTCGGGCTGCGGCTCAGAGGCCATGAATCCACCGCGCGCCGGGCCGGTCGATCCACTCGCGGCGGATGCGGGACGGTTTCATGGCACTCTCAGGGACCCGCGGGATCGTCCACTCCCTCCTTCTTGACCGGGAGGAGATCGGAGCGGCTCACACCGAGGGCGAGAGCGGCCACGCTTGCGACGTAGATCGACGAATACGTCCCGACGACCACGCCCACGATGAGGGCGGTCGCGAACCCGCGAATGAGCTCCCCGCCGAGCACGAACAGCGCCGCCAGCACGAGAAGGGTCGTGAGCGACGTCATCAGGGTCCGGGAGAGGGTCTGGTTGAGCGACCGGTTCATGACCTCCTCCGTGCTCCCCCGGCGCACTCGCCGGAAGTTCTCCCGGACCCGGTCGAAGACCACGATGGTGTCGTTGAGCGAGTAGCCGATGACCGCGAGCACCGCCGCGAGCACCGTGAGGTCGAATTCGAGCCCCAGCACGGAGAAGAAGCCGAGGGTGATGAGCACGTCGTGCACGATCGCGGCAATCGCTCCGAGCGCGAACCGGTACTCGAATCGCAGCCAGACGTAGACGAGGATCCCGAACAGCGCGATGAGCATGGCGAGCCCGCCATCCTCGGTCAGCTCCTCCCCCACCTGAGGTCCGACGAACTCCACCCGGCGAAGGGCGACCGCATCGTCCTCCTGGAGCACGCGAAGGATCTTGGAGCTCAGCTCGGCCCGGCTCAGCTCCTCGCGCGGGGCGAGCCGCACCAGCACGTCACGCACCGTGCCGAAGTGCTGCACCGCCGCTTCCCCGAAGCCCGCGCCCGCCAGCGCACCACGGATCGGATCGAGCTCCGCGGGCTCGGAGTAGCCGACCTCGATCAGGGTGCCGCCCGTGAAGTCGATCCCGAAATCGAGGCCGCGCACCGCAAGCGAGAGGATTGACACCGCGAGGAGCCCACCCGAAAGGTACATCGCGGCGCGGCGGCGCCCGAGGAAGTCGAGCTGGGGAAGCCGGCTGAAGAGATCGCGCACGGGCCCGCCTCGGTCAGATGGACAGTGCGGTGACGCGGCGACCGCCGTAGGCGAGGCCGACCACCGCACGCGTACCCATGATGGCGGTGAACATGGAGGTGACGATCCCGATGGACAGCGTGATCGCGAATCCCTTGACGGGACCGGTGCCGAACCCGAACAGCACCACCGCTGCGATGAGGGTCGTGACGTTGGCGTCGAGGATGGTCGAAAGCGCCTTCTGGTAGCCCGCGTGAATGCTCGCCTGGGGGGTGTTCCGGTTGCGGAGCTCCTCGCGGATGCGCTCGAAGATGAGGACGTTTGCATCCACCGCCATGCCCACGGTCAGCACGATGCCCGCGATGCCGGGCAGGGTGAGGGTGGCCTGGAGCATGGACAGGACGGCGACGATGAGCACCAGGTTGGCCGCGAGCGCGAGGTTCGCGACGAGTCCGAAGCCCCGGTACCAGAACGCCATGAACCCGAGCACCAGGCAGAAGCCGATGATCACCGAGCGCAGTCCCTGGTCGATGTTGTCCTGTCCGAGGCTCGGCCCCACCGTGCGCTCTTCGATGATCTCGATGGGTGCGGCAAGCGCGCCGGCGCGCAGAAGGAGCGCGAGATCGCGCGCCTCCGAGGTGTTGTCGAGACCGGTGATCTGGAAACGCTTGCCGAGCCGGTCGCGGATGACCGCGATGTTGATGACCTCCTCGATCGTTCGCCGGCTCCGCACGTCGCGGCCGTCGACCCGCTGGATGTCCGTCTTGTTCTCGATGAACACCACCGCCATGCTGCGGCCGATCTTGTCCTTCGTGCGTTCGGAGAAGATCCGGGCCCCCTTCCCGTCGAGGGTGATGAAAACCGCGGGCGAGCCGGTCTGCTGATCGATCCCGGACGCGGCGTCGATGATGGATTCCCCGGTGAGCATGAGCTGCCGGAACAGCAGCACCGGGCGGCCGTTGCGCTCGCGGTAGAGGCGCGATCCGGCGGGGACCCGCCCGTCGAGGGCCTCCGGCAACGAGTGCTCCTCGTCCACCATCCGGAACTCGAGGGTGGCGGTGGCCCCGAGGATGTCCTTGGCGCGCGCGGTGTCCTGGACCCCCGGGAGCTGCACCACGATGCGGTTGTCCCCCTGGCGCTGGATCACCGGCTCGGCCACCCCGAGCTCGTTGACCCGGTTGCGAAGCGTCGTCACGTTCTGCTGCAGGGCGAAATCGCGGGTCGCCTGGGCCGCCTCTTCGCGCAGGACGAGACGCAGCCGGAAGTCGTCCCCGAGGTCCTCCTCGGTCACGGCGAGGTCCGGGAACTCGCGGCCGATGCGCCGCGCCGCGTCGTCCCGCGCCTCGGCCGTGCGCAGCCGCACCTGGATGCCCCCTTCCGGGTCCCGGGACACCGAACGGTACCGCACCCGGGCCTCCCGAAGGAGCGTGCGCACGTCGCCGGTGTACCGCTCCTCGGCCTGGGCCACCGCGGCGGGCATGTCGACCTCCATGAGGAAGTGCACTCCTCCACGGAGATCGAGGCCGAGGTACATCGGCAGGAGGCCGGTTGCGGCAAGCCACTCGGGCATGGCCGGCGCCAGGTTGAGGGCGATGACGTAGCCGGCGCCGAGGTCGGCCTGCAGGAGATCCTGCGCCTTGAGCTGGGTCTCGGAATCGCCGAAGCGAGCGAGCAGGCGGCCCTCCTCCAGGGTCACCGTGCGCGCGGGAACCCCCCCCGCCTCGAGGGCGCCGGCCACGCGGGCGGCGAGACCGGTATCGATGGCCACACCGCGTTCACCGGAGATCTGCACCGCGGGGTCTTCGCCGAACACGTTCGGCAACGCGAAGACGACCCCCGCGGCCAGCACGGCCGCGATGAGAAGCTGCTTCCAGGGCGGGTAACGATTGGGCATGACCCGAGGCTCGGCAAAGACTCAGGCCGACTTGATGGTCCCCTTCGGCATGAGGTTCGCGACCGCCGAGCGCTGTACGCGCACCTCCATTCCCTCGGACAGCTCCACGGTGACGAAGGTGTCGCCGATCGTGGTGATCCGGCCGAGCAGGCCACCGTTGGTCACCACCTCGTCGCCCTTGCTGAGGGCGCCCACCATCGCCTTGTGCTCCTTCGCCTTCTTCTGCTGGGGCCGGATCAGCAGGAACCAGAACACCACGAAGATGAGGATGAGAGGTGCGAAGGTCGCGAGCATGCTGCCGGGACCGCCCTCCCCGCCAGCCTGCGCATAGGCGTTTTCGATGAAGAAGTTCATGAAAGAAACGGCCCCTTCTGGATGGGTTCCTGCAAAGAACGGAAATTATGCCACAGGGAGGCCCCGCCCCGCCCGGAACCCGCGCCGGAACCGGGCGAGATCCCCGGCCCGGACCGCCTCGCGCAGGTCCGCCATCAGCTTCTGGTAGTGGTGGAGGTTGTGCAGGGTCGCGAGGCGCGCACCCAGAATCTCGCCGGACCGGTCGAGATGGTGCAGGTAGGCCCGGGAAAAGCGCGCGCAGGCGGGGCAGCCGCAATCCGCTTCGATCGGCCGGACATCGTCGCGGTAGCGCCGATTGCGCAGGCGCAGGACCCCGTCCCGGACGAAGAGGTGCGCGTTGCGGGCGTTTCGGGTCGGGAGCACGCAGTCGAAGAGGTCCACGCCCCGCCAGACCGCCTCCACGATGTCTTCCGGGGTGCCGACCCCCATGAGGTACCGGGGCGCGCCGGGCGGCATGCGCGGCGCCAGCCCGTCGAGCACCTCGAGCCGCTGCTCCAGCGGCTCGCCCACCGCGAGCCCGCCGATCGCGTAGCCGTCGAACCCGATGGCGCACAGGCCCTCGATCGATTCGGCGCGAAGGTCGGGCCACGTGCCTCCCTGCACGATCCCGAACAGGGCGGCCGGGCTGTCTGCGTGGGCATCGCGCGAACGGCTCGCCCACCGCAGGGAGCGGCGCATGGATTCAGCCACCGGCGACCGGTCGCCCGGCCACGCGGTGCACTCGTCGAACACCATCGCCACGTCGGAGCCGAGGTCGCGCTGGACCTGCATCGAACGCTCGGGATCGAGACGGACCGCGGAGCCGTCGTAGGGTGAGCGCAGATCCACCCCGTCCTCGCGTACCCGCCCTCCGAGGCTGAAGACCTGGAACCCGCCCGAGTCGGTGAGGATCGCGCCGTCCCAGGCCATCATCCGGTGCAGGCCCCCGTGCCCGCGCACCACCTCGCTGCCGGGGCGCAGCATCAGGTGGAAGGTGTTGCAGACGATGATCTGGGTCCCGCTCGCCCGGAGGTCTTCCGGGTCCGCCGCCTTCACCGTGGCGCGCGTCCCCACCGGCATGAACGCCGGCGTGTCCACCCGCCGCCCGCCGAGATCGAGCTCGCCGCACCGCGCGCCTGCGTCCCGGGCCACGACCCGGAACCGGTCATCGCACATCACCGAGCGGCCCTCCCGGGGGGAACACCGGCGACGAAGTGGCCGGGTGGCGGAACGAGGCATCGGCGGCCGCGGCGAACGACGGACGAGAAACGTGAACCGGACATTCAGACCGCCCGCTCGGGCAGGAACATCGCATCGCCGAAGCTCAGGAAACGGTACCCCATTGCGACCGCATGCCGGTAGGCCCCGAGCACCCGCTCACGACCCGCGAAGGCGGCGACGAGAAGCAGCAGGGTGGAGCGCGGCTGATGAAAATTGGTCAGCAGCGCGTCGACGCAGCGGAACTCGAAGCCCGGCCGGATGAACAGGTGCGTGGTCCCCGACCACGGCTCCAGCCGCCCGGCGCGGGACGCGGCCTCGAGGGCGCGCACGCACGTTGTCCCCACCGCCACCACGCGCCCGCCCCGGGCCTTCGCCGCCTCGACCTGCTCACACGCCGGTTCGGACACCTCCACCGCCTCACCATGCATCCGGTGGCCGTCCGGATCGTCGGCCCGGATCGGCTGGTAGGTGCCGGAGCCGACGTGCAGGGTGAGGGTCGCGGTCGCCACCCCGGCGGCGGCGAGGCGGTCGAGCATCGCGGCGTCGAAGTGAAGGCCGGCGGTGGGCGCGGCCACCGCTCCCGCCCGCCTCGCGTACACCGTCTGATAGCGCTCCGCGTCCGAAGGCTCGGCGGGCCGCCCGAGATAAGGAGGCAGCGGAACCTCGCCGTAACGCTCCAGCACCTCGGCGGCCGGGCGGTCGAGATCGATGTGGTGGAACTCCCCCTCGCGCCCGGCGCACACCCCGCCCACCCCGGGTCCGAGCTCCACCTCGCTCCCCGCCCGAAGCCCCTTGCTCGCGCGGACCCTCGCGAGCAGCCGGCTCCGTCCCTCGATGCGCTCGACGAACACCTCGACGCGTCCCCCGGTCGCCTTCCGTCCAATGAGCCGCGCCCGGATGACGCGGGTATCGTTCAGCACGAGCAGGTCGCCGCGACGAAGGCAGGCAGGGAGATCGGAGAAACGGGCGTCCCGCAACTCCTCCCCGGCGACCACGAGCAGCCGGCTCGAGGTGCGGGGCTCGGCCGGATAGCGCGCAATGAGGCCGTCCGGCAGCCGGTAGTCGAAGTCCGAGACCCGCATTCGGTGGCCCGCCCGCGCCAGGCCGCAAACTCTCACCAATTTCCTGCTGCGGATGCCAATCTGTCGCTTCGCGCTCCCAAGGTCGCCGTGGGAGCGGGCCGTACTCCCGCAAGCCGCTTCGACAGCGCGAACGCGCCAGTGTCGACTACGCCTTCGCCAGCGCGTAAGCGCTCTTTCGGTCCGCGAAGCTGCGCAAGCAGATGCGGCCCGCTGCCACGGCATTGCGCTTCGCAGCTTCGCGGCGCCCTCGCGACGAAATTCGGTGAGAGTTTGCGGATAGAATCCGGCCCCGGCCGGAGTGGTGGAATCGGTAGACACGACAGACTCAAAATCTGTTGCCTGCAAGGGTGTGCGAGTTCGAGTCTCGCCTCCGGCACCAATAATGACAGTATGTTATAGGCCGCATTGCGAAGCATCCGGATCGCGGCGCATGTTCGAGTCAGCGCGTGGTCAGCCAGCGTCCGAAGATGCGAGATACTGGAGCGTTCATTGCACGGGCCGTTCGATGAGGGAACGTGTCGAGTCCGTGTCCGCCCGAGCGTGCTGCGAGACTCGAAACTCCACGAATCCGCGGACCGGCCCATGCCCCCCGGGCTCGATCTGTACATGGCTCTCCATCCCACCTGAAAGGGGACGCCAGACTATCATTTCGCACGTGAAATCCTCGGCCCCGGACTCGCCCCGTCCAGCGCCGCCGGCGACGCTCGCGCCGATTCCCTCAAGCGCAATCGGAGCGCGGACCGGCGGTCGAAGTCGTCAGCAACTCCGAAACGCACTCGTCGAGGAAGCGCATGAAGTCGCTGCCTGCGCGGCTCGGGGTCGCCGCGCAATGGCCCCAGGGCGAGGCGTAGGGGCGAAGCTCGGCGTTGGGCATGTGCTCGGCCTCGATGACGTTGTCCTCGGGCGGGAAGTAGAGGTCCGTCGTGCAGGGGACGAGGATCGCCCGGGCGCGGATGGCGCCGAGCGCGCGTTCGAAGTCTCCCCGGTAGCGCTCGTTGGCGCTGATGTCGCCGTGCTGCCAGGTCGCGAGCTTGGCCAGCAGATCGTTGGCGTCCCATTCGAGATGATCGCGCTCCCAGTCGAGCAACAGCTCTTCCCAGGTCTCGAAGCCGAGCTCACGGTGGAGCCGCTCGCGATAGAACGCCTGGGAGTACGCCCATCCCGCGTAGACCCGCCCGAACGCCCTCAGACCCGCCTCGGGCGGTGACGTGTAGTCGCCGCCCGCGAAGGCCCCGTCGGCCATGAGCGCCGCCTTCACTCCCTCGAGAAATACCTGGTTGTGCGGCGAGGTACGGGCCGAGGCGCAGAACGGCAGGATCGCGCCCACCATGTCGGGGAACTGCGCTCCCCACTGATACGACTGGCACCCGGCCATGGACCACCCCGTCACCAGCGCGACCCGCTTCACGCCGAGCGCCTCGGTGAGCAGCCGGTGCTGGCACGCGACGTTGTCGTGGAGGGTGACGGGGGGAACCGGGGGCCGTCGAATGGTGGCGCGGTGTTGCTCGGAGAGGACGACAGTCCGTTGCCGAACAGGTTGATCGAAACGATGAAGCAGCGCGACGGGTCGAGGGACGGCACCGCGCGCAGGTAGCCCTCATTGCGAGTGTGGGTGCCGGTGTAGAAGGTCGGCATGACGATTGTGTTGTCGCCGCTCGTGTCCAGCGAACCGTACGTCTTGTACGCGAGCCTCGCATCCGGCAGCGTCACTCCGGATTGCAGCGCCACCTCGCCGAGTTCGAACACCTCGTAGTCCCGCGTCATCCCGGATCAGCCTGGCCCGGCCGGTGGAAAGGCGCGGGGAGTCCAGCCGAGGCGTCGCGTCGATCGGCATTGCCGCGAATAGCGGATGGAAAGGGCGAGCAGTTGCCATCGCTCGGTAGATACCAACCGGCGGCTCCGCCAATAGCCGGGCTCCCGCTGCGGACGGGCAACGGCCATGACGAACTTGCGGTCCGGCGCGGGCCGACGGACGAGGCCGTCGGGAAAGGGTCCGCTCTCGCCGTCGGCTCTTCAAGCTCGCTCGTATCGCGGCGGTTCTCAGTAGAGCCGCAGATACTCCTCCACCTCCCAGTCCGTCACCGCCTGATGGTAGCGCTCCCACTCGTCGACCTTGTACCGAAGCCAGGACTCCAGCATCGCGGGTCCGAGCACCTCGGTCGCCAGTGGGTCGTCTCTCAGGATCTCGGTCGCTTCGAGCAGGTGTCTCGGCAGGCGTCGCCCACCGCCGGCGCGGATCTCATCGTCGGTTAGCTGGTAGAGATCCTTGTCGAGCGGCGGTCCCGGATCGATGCCCTCGACCACCCCGGCGACGGTGGCGGCGGTGGTCATCGCGAGCGACAGGTACGGATTCATGCACATGTCGGCGGCGCGGTTCTCGATGCAGAATCGGTTCTGGGGCAGGCGCAGCATGCACGAGCGGTTGTTGTTGCCGTAGGTCATGTGGGTGGGGGCCCAGGTCACGGTGCCGCCCTCGAACCCTCCGACCCGGGGCACCAGCCCGTTGTAGGAGTTGACGGTGGAGCAGGCGATGGCGGTGAGCGCTCCGCCGTGGCGCAGCAACCCGCCGACCGCGTTGTACACCGCGCCGCCCCAGGCGCCGGCGTCCTCGAAGAGGTTGGCCCCCGGCTCGTCGATCCGCTGCATCGAGTAGTTGATGTGCGCTCCCGAACGCCAGTCGCCGATGGTGGGCTTGGGCATGAAGGTGATGAACATGCCGTGCTTCTTGGCGACCTCCTTCAGCAGCACGCGCAGGAACACCAGCCGGTCGGCCATCTGCAGGACGTCGGTGTAGCCGAAATCGAGCTCGAACTGCGAGTAGGCGCCCTCCGCCACCACGTCCTTCAGCCCCCAGCCCAACTCCTCGAGGATGTCGATGAGCGCGCCGAGAAACCCCATGGAGTCGATGGAGTACCCGACGTCGTAGCCGAACGCCTGCCGCCTCGGCCGCACCCCCTCGCCGGGATGAGGATCGTCGTCGAACGCCTTGACCGGCTGTCCGTCACGCCACCGCATGGCGATGAACTCGGGCTCGATGCCCGCGAACCCCGCGAACCCCTTTGCCGCAACATCGCCGACCACCCGCTTTAGTGCCTGCCGGGGACACAGGTTGTACGGGGCGGCTTCCCACCACAGATCCGCGAACATCCACGCGCACATGCGATCCCAGGGACAGATGACCAGGGTGTCGAGATCGGGCACCGAGATCTGGTCGGAGTCGGCCGCCGTGAGCTCGGGGACGAACGAGACCGAATGCACGGCGAACTGCGGGCCCTTGCCCATGCACACGTTCTCGAACTCGGCGAGCGGCACCGGTTTGGTCTTCGGCACTCCGAGCAGGTCGATCCAGCACGAGAGCACGTAACGGACTCCCGCCTCGGCGAGCTTCGCCCGCGCTTCGCGAACGCGCTCGATATCCGGGAGCGCCTCGGTCATGTTCCCTGGCATCGGACCCATCAGATGTCTTCCCCCTGCTCCGGAGCAATTGATGTAAATAAATAATTCGGCATACGATACCGAATTCAGGAGGTTTCCTTAAGCCATTGTTGATCTTGTCTACGGTTTCAGCATAATCTATCTTAGTTCTTGTGAAATTTACAATCACGACTGCAAACCGCACCAAACGGCGCCACGAGCTGAGCCCATGTCCCGTTCCAAGGTTCACGTACTTCAGGCAGCGACCGCCGCCGGCGACGACGGCCACGGCGGCAAGGTCTCGCCGCTGTCATCTCCTTCCGACGATCTCAACCAGGAGATCATCCGAATTCTTCAGGACGACGGCCGAGCAGCCTATGACGTCATCGGCCAGAAGCTCGGCGTATCGGGTGGAACGATCCGAAACCGCGTCGCACGAATGCGTGAAGCGGGCATTCTGCGCATCGTCGCCCTGGTCGACCCGGTGGCGGTCGACTACGAATCGGACGCGATGCTCGGCATCAAGACCGCACCGGGAATCGCGCCGGCGGAGGTGGCGGAACGGCTCGACCCGCATCCCGCTGTCGTCTACATCATGTGGGTCAGCGGCCGATACGACCTGCTGGTCGAGGTCGTGTGCGACGAGGAAACCGAGCTTGCGATCTTCCTGAACCAGCACGTTCACGGTCGGTCCGATATCGCGCATGTCGAGGTCATGACCCGGATCGACATGTTCAAGAACCAGTTCCTGCTCAAGCGCCACGTGCCATAGCTCGTCCGGCGCGATCAGGGGATCGGCATGAGCCCATCGTTGCACTCCACCCTGATTGCAGAGACCCTGGCTGCATTCGATACCTCGGGACCGGTCGCTCGTGGACTGCCCGGCACGGCGTATACCAGCGAGGCGTTCTTCGCGCTCGAGAACGAGCGCATCTTCTCGGACTCGTGGGTCTTCGCCGGCTTCGCGCACGAACTGACCCGGGTCGGCGACGTGGCGCCGGTCACCGTCGCCGGCCAGCCGGTGCTGCTGGTGCGCGACGCCGAGCAACGGCTCCGCGCGTTTCACAACGTGTGCCGCCACCGGTGCCTCAAGCTCGTCGACAAGCCCGGCAACGCCGGACGTGCGATCCGTTGCCCCTATCACTCGTGGACGTACGGACTCGACGGCGCGCTCCGCATCGCTCCGTACTTCGGTGGGCGCGACCCGCGCGCGTCGCCGGCCGGCTTCGACCGCAAGGAGCACGGACTGGCGCCGGTGAGGTCAGCGACGTGGCACGACTGGATCTTCGTCAACCTGAGCGGCGCCGCGCCGTCCTTCGATGAATTCATCGCCCCGCTGGCGCGCCGGCTCGACGGGCTCGACCTCGCCGGGGCGCACCATCTCGTCACCATCGATCTCGGGGAGGTGGCCGCGAACTGGAAGCTCCTGATGGAGAACTTCATCGAGCCCTACCACGTCCAGTTCGTCCACTCCAGGACCACCGAGCTGCCTCTCACCGACCACTACACGGTGAACGAGCCGGGTTGCCTCGGATGCGGCGTCGAACTCTCCGGCCAGGCGGCGAGGAAGGACACGCTGTCGGCGGACTCGAGCTTCCTCACCGTGTTCCCCAACTTCGTGTTCGGGCTCTACCTTCCGGATCAGATCGGCGTGCACCTCGACGTGCCGCTGGGGCCGGACCGCACCCTGCAACGCCGCGCAATCTACAGCCTCGGACCGAAGCCGGCATCGGTCGAGCGCGTGCGGCAGCTCGCGAAGCTCTGGCGCGACGTGCACCGGGAAGACCATGCCATCTGCGAGCGGCTCCAGCAGGGCCGTGCATCCGATGTGGCGGCCGGGGGCGGTGTGCTCTCTCCGGTGTGGGAGGATTCCGTGCGAAGCTTCCAGGCCCTCGTCGTGAGCGGCCTTCGATGAGTGCATTCCGGCCAGCCGGCAGGGATCAGTCGTTGAAGAACACGAGCGCCCGGAGCTCGATGCTTTCGCGCGGCGGCGCGCCGGCCGCGTCCTCCGGGTTCTCGAAGGCGGTATGCGCGGAGAAACGTGCGCGACCGTCTTCGGCGGAATCGAAGCACTTGAGCAGTATGGTCTGGTCCTGGTCAATCCCGGGGAAGTAGAACCACCGGTGATCGGGGTTGTGCGCGACGTTGAACACCTCACCGACCCGGTCCTCGTACACGAGGTCGGTCGCGATGAGGTCCTCCGGTTCGATGCTGCGGGCATCGCATACGGCCAGCGGATAGGACTCCACCCGATCCCGAATGGAGTGCCACGCGTTGATGACCGCGAAACGCCGCTTCAGCAGGTCCTCGGCTTCGTCCGGAAAAAGGTCGCGAACCCGCTGCGGGCCGGACTTCGGCGTGTAGTCGTTGTGGACCGAGCGCACCGGATCGCGGACCCCTCCGCGCTTGTCGCCCGCCGAGCGCCTCGTGTGGTCGAAGATCGAGACGCGGAAGGCCCCCGTCGCACGCCGGATCAGTCGTTCGATCTCCGGGTAGTGGACGCGCTCGACCTCTTCGTCGTCGTAGAAATCGGAGACCTGCGACGGTTGGCGGTGAAGCTCGAATCCCTCCCGATCGAGGCTCGCCTCGCCGGCGAGCGGCCAGCCGTCGTGGATCCGCATCTCGCGGATGTCCATCGTATCCTCGCGCCGGGAAGGCTCCCCGGAGCGCTGGGGGGAGATGTAGGTCCTGGGCTTGTCACCGGTATCGACGATGTAGCGAAGCTCCGCCCGTACCGATCGGGTCCGATGAATGGCTTCCGGTTGTGCCGCCATGAATGTAGCTCCTCTCCCGGCCCGTGCGAGCCGACGATGGTTCCGTTGCCGGACATGTTAGGGCGAGACGCTCCGGCCGCAAACGATTTTCTCGACCATGTGAATGAGAAATCCTGACGTGAACCCCGGACCGCCGGCCGTTGCCGACTACCGTTCCACGGCGCGAAGCAGGGGCAGCAGGTCGAGGGTCAACCGGCCGTCCACGGGCAGTCCCTGCGCGCGCTGGAACGCCTCGACGGCGGCGGCGGTGCGGGGCCCGGGCTGGCCGTCGACCGTGCCGGTCGGGTAGCCCAGTCGGAGCAGGTGGGTCTGGATCTCGCGAACCACGGAGGCGGCCGGCCTCCCGAGCTCCAGCGCCTCGCGAAGCCGCCGGAGCGTCCGCTCGTCGAGACGGCCGCGCCGGCGATAGCCGCGGTCGGCTTCGAACTGCCGGATCGCGCCGCGGGTACTCGACCCGGACGCGCCGTCCTGCTCTCCAGGCTCATAGCCGAGATCGATGAGTGCGCCCTGAATGCGGTAGACGAGCGGATTCCCCCGCACCGCCGCCGGCTGCGCCGCCGGACCCGGTGCGCCACCGGTCGATCCCGCTCCGGGGGTCGGCCCGGAGCTCGTATCCGGCGAGGACGGCTCCGGCCCGCGGGCGTCCGTCGCCTCCCGATAGCCGCGAAGCGCGCCCTGGGCCTTTGCCAGCGCCTCCTCGTCGAAGGTCGCGGCGAGCCGGTCGCGGCGATACCGGGCGTCCTCGTCCCCCTGTTCCGCGGCAAGGCTGAACCACATCCAGGACTTCGCCGGGTCACTCTCCACGCCCCGGCCGGCCTCGTACATCAGGCCGAGAAAGAACTGCGCCGCCGCCACGCCCTTCCCGGCCGCGGCACGGTACCAGTACGCCGCCCTGGGCTCGTCGCGCTCCAGCCCCATTCCCCCCCGGTACATCCGGCCGAGATTGAGCTGACCCTGGGCATTGCCCTGCTCCGCGGACTCGCGGTACCAGAACAACGCGCGGTCGAAGTCCCGCGCAACGATACGGCCGTCCTCGAACAGGGTCCCGAGGTGGTTCTGGGCGCGCGCGTCGCCGTCATGGGCGGCAGCTCGCAGGGCGGCGATCCCGGCCCGGGAGTCCTGCCGCTCGAACGCCTTGCGGGCCGACTCGTAGTCCGCGGATGCGGGCGCAACCCCGGTCAGGATCGCGGCGAGAGCGGCCGCCGCCGCGCATGGCGGAAGAGCGCTCCTCATGCCGCCCGGCTCCGGCGCCGCCGGCGCCGGCGGCGCACGCCGCCGGCCGCCTCCCCGTCCCCCTGGGCCTCGGTCCACCACGCCGCCCGGTCCGCGACGGGCTCTCCCGCCTCGGCGCGCAAGCACAGGAAGTCGTATGCGGCCCGGAACCGGGGGTGGGCGATGGTCACATCCACTCGCCGCGGACGGCGGCTCTCGAGACGCGGCTGCATGGTCCAGATATCGCGTGCCATGGCGCCGAACCGACGCGGCATGCTGGTCCGCTTCGCCTGGACCGCGAGCGCCGCGTCGGCCGCCGCCCCGAGCGCCTCGCTCCGGCCGCGGGCCCGATCCTCCTCCGGGATGGTTTCCGCTCGGTCGCACACCGGCCCCCACATGAGGGCGGCCACCAGAAAGCCGGGGCTGACCGGCAGGTCCTCGGCGAGGCGGCGGTCGGTATTGACGAACGCCCGTTCGAGGAGCGCCCGGCCCCGAGGGTCGCGCCGCGCGGATGCCGCGGTCTCCGGAAAGAGACGCGGAAGCAGATCGTAGCGGTCGAGCCCGCGCAGGGACTCCAGCGCGTGCCCGCCCTGGAACAGCTTCAGAACCTCCTCGAACAGGCGGGCGGCGGGAACTCCCTCGAGGAGCGTTGCGAGCTCGAAGATCTGCCCTTCCGTCTCCTGCTCGATCCGAAACCCGAGCTTCGCCGCGAAACGCACTGCGCGGAGCATCCGGACCGGATCCTCGCGGTACCGGACGGCCGGGTCGCCGATGGCGCGGATGAGACCGGCCCCGAGGTCGGTCAGCCCGCCCGTGAAGTCGAGGACCGATCCGTCGCGGTCGTCGTAGTAGAGCGCATTGACGGTGAAGTCCCGGCGCACGGCGTCCTCTTCCCGGGTACCGTAGACGTTGTCGTGGAGGAGCATTCCCTCGGGGCCGGCGGCGCCGGCTTCGTGGTTCGCGCGAAACGTCGCCACCTCGAACACGTCGCGCCCGCAGCGTACGTGCGCAAGGCGAAAGCGGCGGCCGATGAGGCGGGACCGGGAAAAGAGCGCTCGCACCTCTTCCGGCCGCGCGGAGGTCGCGACGTCGAAATCCTTCGGGGCGCGGCCGAGCAGGAGATCACGGACGCAACCGCCGACCAGGTACGCTTCGAAGCCGGCCTCGCAGAGCCGGTCGAGGACCTGCCGGACATTGCGGTCGATTCGGCGGTGGGAGATGCCGTGCTCGGATGCACGCACCATGTTGGGGACGGGATCGTCAGAGCCAGAAAGCTGCAATGGACACCTGGAGGGCGTAGATCCGATTCGTCGGGACCGATCCGCGGTCGGCGGCTCCGGCATCCCGGGCAGGGAACCGGATTCCTGCCGCCATCTCGAGGACGATATCGTGACGGTTGAGCACCATCACGAAGCGCGATAGTATCATTTCGTGTGGCGGGTCCGCTCGAAAGTTCGGACCGTCGCCGAACCGCTCCCTTCGTCTAGTGGTCCAGGATACCGCCCTCTCACGGCGTAGACAGGGGTTCGAGTCCCCTAGGGAGCGCCAATACACATAGGTAAGATACTGATTTTACTGATGTTTTCGAAATTCTGCCGATCATGTTCCCCCGGCAGTTCCTCCGGACGTCACGAGCCACCGGGTGACAAATTGCGCGCCGATGGTGCGTAATCGATGGCCGAGCACGAACGCGTGTAACCGTTCCGTCGGGCCGTGGAGCCGGGCCGTTGAGCGCATCATCCACATTGAATCGAGGCCCCTCAAGGGGGCTGGTAACGCGCGATGCGCTATCGTCGAACGCACGGCGATGCGCGACGAGGATTTCGGCACAGACCTGAATCTCGCTGTCGGGGACGACGGTGACTGGTCGCCCCCCGAAGTCATAGCGACACAGGCGTCTCGTGACTGGCGGTCTCGGTTCGAGCAAGAGCGGGCGCGGGCGGATGCGGCCGAAGCGCGCGCGGAGGAACTTCGCTGGGCGGAAGTGGATTCCCGTGCCCGGGCGGGTTCGCTGAAGTGGCAGCTCGACCGGAGCCGGAGCAAGCTGAAGGCCGCCACTGAGGAGGCGAAGGAAGCGCGCCGCGCAGCAAAGGACGTGCATTCCCTGCGGGCGGAATTAGCGCGCCTGCAGCAGTTCCTATCGGAAGCTGGCATTGACCCAGGCAAGGTCCGCATGATCGGGTCGCCGCGCGACACGGTCGCGGCGTCGGAGGCCCGGAAGGACGCCGTCGGGCGGACGTTCGGGCAAGAGCGCCGGGTTCGGGTGACCCCGGAAGGAGTGCGGCGCCAATAAGGACACGATCAAGGCGCAACGCAAGGAGATCACCCGGCTCAAGAGGGAGGTGATCCAGCGGGGCAAGCAGATCCTCGGGCTGAACAAGCGGCTGGACCAGGAGCAGCAGAGGTCGGAGAGCAGCAGGGAGACCGCCCGGGAGCTGTCCCGCGAGTCCCTTCGACTCCATAGGGAGGTGAGGATACTGCGCGAGAGCGAGGCTCGGGCCCGGTCGCTGTCCGAGGAGGTCCGCTGGCTGCGCTTTGCCGTGGACGGAGCCGAGGCACGGAACGGGGCCCTGAAGGCCAAGCTTGGCAAGCGCATCGCCGAGAAGAACACGCTATCGAAGCCCATCGCGGGCGTTCAGTTGCGTACCGCGCTCAGGAGATCCCGCCGGCAGAAGGAGACAATCAAGTCCCAGTCCCTGGAGATTCGCCGTCTGCGCAGAGCTGTGCGGGCGTCGGAGCGACTCCAGATCCAGGTTCGCAAACTTCACGCGGCTCGGATCGGGGTATCGAAGTCTCTGTCGACCAGGTCGCCGCACTGCGCAAGGCCCTGCGGAGATCGCGACTCCAGAAGGCGACGATCCAGTTGCTGCGCAAGGAAAACGCGCGGCTGCACAAGAGCGCGAAGATGTCGCGGAACCGGATCGAGACGCTGGAGGCCGGGCTTGCGAGGCTTCTTGCGACCGGGGCGGTGCTGTCGAGGACGCTCTACGGGCGCAAGAGTGAGAAGCAGCAGACGCCGCGCTCGGGGCGCCCGCGCGGCCAGCAGCGCGGCGCCCCCGGCCATGGCCGCACCCAGCGGCCGGGACTCGAGGAACGCACCGAGGAGCACAATCCGCCGGCCGATGCGTGCGTCTGCGCACGGTGCCGACAGCCCTATGCGCCAAACGGTTCATCGCCCGCTACCACTACCTCGGCTACAAGACCCTGGTCGGCGCCCAGATGCGCTACGCCGTCCACGACCGCGACGGCTGGCCGCTCGCCATGCTCGGCTTCTCCACCGCCGCTTGGAAGCTCGCTCCGCGCGACAAGTTCATCGGGTGGACGCCACAACTGCGCGAGAAGAACCTCCCCCTGGTCGTTGGCAACCCGAGGTTCCTCATCCTGCCCTGGATCACGATCCCCAACCTCGGTTCGCACATCCTCGCCATCATCCGCCGCCGCCTGTCCGATGACTGGACCGAGCGCTACAACACCTCAATCGGTAGAACCTGGTCGGTCTCAGGCGCGCCCTGGACCGGTGCAGATAAAGGCAGGCAGGTCACCGCCGGCACACTTTATTGTTCCGGTCGCCGCTGAACTCGTTGTAATGTAACGACAATGCATCCATATCTGCGTCCGTCGCCGTCACTCCGCTTGGGTATTTCTCTTGTCGAGTTCGGCTCCGACCCAAAGCCCACCGTAGGCTGGAGCAGCTGGGTCGGTTCCTGAGACGCTCGAAACCGCACCGATTCCGGTCGGAGCGGGCTACCGAGGGGCTCGAGCCTTGGTGTCCTGCAAAGCGTATTCGGTTCCCACATCGGTGAGTAGGAACAGCCATTTGGGGAATCGTTGGCGGCTTTGGATCATGCGTCCGTTCATGAGAGTGAGGGGAAGCGCATGGAAAGTCAGAGCGAGACCGTCGTAACTCGTACTGTCGGGATCAACCGGGCCGGTCGAGACCTGGTCGTCGGGGACGTGCACGGATGTCTTCGGACCCTCGGTCGGGCCCTTTCCGAGCTCGGGTTTGACGCCAGTCGCGATCGGGTTTTCGGTGTCGGGGACCTGGTGGACCGAGGTCCTCATTCCGAAGACGCTCTTGGCTGGCTCGAGGACCGATTCCACTCGGTCGCCTTGGGGAATCATGAGCGCCCCGTCCGGAACTGGTGCCGGGCGAAGGTGCTCGGTTCGGTCTCGTTCCTCGCCCTCGAGACGGCCTCGCGCACCGCGTCGGCCACGACGACGACGACGCATTGAGGCAACGGGTCTCGTTCGATAACGAGACGAGTGGGGAATGCGTGCAAGGATGGCACGCAATCGTCAACGCTCGTTCGCGGCGTTCACCACGGTTTCGAGCAGTCGAATGGTCTCGTCTTCCTGGCAGAAGGCCACGTTGAACCGCATCTTCGATGATGGTTTCGTGGCGGGACTGAACAACGCTCCGGGCGCGAGCAGCATCCGGTACGCGAGGGCCGCCTCGGCAAAGGATGCGGTATCAGCGACCTCCGGGACGTGCAACCATGCGAACAACCCCTGCGCACCGTCTTCGGCTGGACCGAGGCCCATTGGCTCGAGACAGCGCAGCGCGCGTTCCCGGTCGCGGCGGACAGTGGCGCGGAGCTCCGCGAGGTGCTTTCGATACCGACCCTGGACCAGCACCTCGCGTACCACGCGTTCGTTGAACTCCGGAGTCGTTGCCCGAATCTTCATCTTCAGGTCCACCAGGTCGCGAACGAGGTCCCGGTGCGCCGCGAGATAGCCGACCCGGATCTGCGGGGAGAGGACTGCGGAAAAGGTGTTCACATAGATCACCCGGTTCAACTCGTCCAGGCTCGCGATCCGAGGCGGTGGGTTCGGGTGAAGAAAGCCGAAGATGTCGTCTTCCACGACAAGGAAGTCGTAGCGTTCGGCAAGCTGCAGCACGCGGTGCGCGACCCCTCGGGACATGCTGCGTCCCGTCGGCCTCTGAACAACGGGGGACGTGAAGAAGAGGCGGGGCGAGTGGGTTCTTGCCATCCGCTCGAGTTGCGTGAGGTCCGGCCCGGCGCTCGTCCAGGGAACGCCGTGCAGGGTGGCGCCGAGGGAACGAAGCTGACCGAACGTCTGGAAGCAGCCGGGGTCGTCGACGAGCACTGCCCCGCCCGGGCGAGCCAGAAGTCGAACGACGAGATCGAAGGCCCCGGTCGCGCCGCTCGTGAGGAGCACCTGGTCTGCGGATGCGTCGATTGCGATTTCGGCCAGGAGTCGAGTGACAGTGGTGCGCAGGGCGGCGAATCCCCGTGGATTGTCGTAGCGCCCGAGGAATCCGCGAAGCCCCGAGCGCGAAACCTTGCGGAAGGCGCTCGCGATTCCGCTCTTCTCGAGCCACGGGTCCGGAGGCCAACCGTAGCCCGGCAGGTGTTTGAGAGGCAGTTCGTAGGCTTGTCTGCGAAGGAGCCAAAGGACGTCCGGCGCCTCGTCCAGTTGCAAGCGCTCCCTTGCTGGCGGCGGCAAGTCCGGACTCCCCACAAAGAAACCGACCCCTTGTTGCGCAGTGACATGGCCGGAGGCCACCAGCCGGTCATAGGCCTGGATCACTGTGAACGTGCTGACTCCGCGGGCTGAGGCGAATTCGCGTATGGAGGGCAGGCGGGTCCCCGGACGGAGCTCTCGCGTCTCCACCTGAGACCGAATCTCGCTCACGATCTGGTTTGTGAGCCCGCCCGGCTTCGAAGCATCCACTTCGATCACGTCGAGCACGTCCACTCGTCGTTGCGCTTCGTGCTTGCTCGTTCGGCGAGGGAGACGGGGGAGAAGACCGGCATGTCAGAGATTCGGGAGAAAAAGGCGGCGCAGTTAAGCTGGACCGTGTGGGATCCCCCGGCTTGTCCCCGGGCGACGGCGGGCGTCGGGAGCGCGTCGCCTGCAACCCGCAGGTGCATGCAAGGAGCGGGTGAACTGCAGGACGAGAACCGGGACCTTCACCCGCCGGGCGTGTCGAGGGGCCCCGTCGCGGGAGTTTTTCCCCGTCACGCGTCCGACGCGCTCCACATCAGCCGGACCAGTTGCTGCTGCTCTCGCCCGACCTTCGCGAGTGGCTCCCGTCGGGGCATCTGGTCCATCACGTCAGCGACCTGGTCGATGCGCTCGACCTGAGGTCCTTCTATGCGCCGTACGACGGTGACGGTCGTCGCAACGCGCCCTATGAGCCGTCGATGATGGTGAAGGTGTTGATCTACGCCTACGCGACGGGGGTGTTCTCCTCGCGTGCCATTGCGAGGAAGCTCGAGGAGGATGTGGCGTTTCGGGTACTGGCGGCGGAGAACTGCCCCCAGCACCGCACGATTTGTGAGTTTCGTCGCCGTCATCTCGAAGACTTCGAGCGGATGTTCGTCGAGGTAGTGCGGGTGGGGTCGACGAACCGGTTCGTACCTCTCAGACCCTTGCCAATGACCTGCAGCGTCTTGCCGGTCGGTTCGAGGAGGCTGGGGTCGGGACAATCGCGATGCAACGCGGGCGCTCAACGTCCCCGGCCCGCCCTCCATTTCTGGATCCAGTCCTTGAAGGCCCGTACCTCGGGCTTGTCCTTCGATGCCGGCGACGTGACCATCAGATAGCGGCCGGGGGCCGGGACAGGGGTGTCGAACAACGACACCAGCAGGCCCTGCTCCAGTTCCTGTTCGATCATCAGCGAATGACCGAGCGCTACTCCCATCCCGTCGACCGCGGCCTGTACCATCATGCTGTAGAGGCGGAAGCCCACGGCGTGGGACAGGTCGGGCGGCGGCAGGCCTCGATGCGCGAACCAGTGGGCCCAATAGGACGCCCAGTGCAAATCGTAGAGTAGCGGCCAGCCGAGCAGGTCGCTCGCCTTCCCGGGCTGCCCCCGCTGTTCCACAAGGGCGGAACTGCACACCGGAAGCAGCGTCTCCTCGAACAACGTCTCAGCATGGCCCTCTTCGCCGAAGCCGCGGGTGAAGGCGATCCAGACGTCGAAGTCGCGCCGCGAAAGGTCGACCTCCAGGTGGTCGGTCTCGAACTCGATGGCGATGTCCGGATGCGCCGCCCGAAACTCCATGAGCCGCGGCATGAGCCACTTCTCCGCCACCGCCTCGACCGCCACCAGCTTCAGCAACGCGTCGCTGCGGTAGCGACGCTCCGTCAGGTCGCGCAACTGGGCGAGCGAGCGCTGTACATCGGTGAGATACAACTGCCCGAGCCGGTTGAGCCGCACCGCCTGCGCACGGCGCTCGAACAGCCGGGCGCCCAGATGCACCTCGAGCACCTTGATGCGGTGCGAGACTGCACCCGGCGTCACGCCGAGTTCCTTGGCGGCTGCGGAAAAGCCACCCAGCCGGGCCGCTGCCTCGAAGAAGCACAGTGCTTCAAGAGGTGGACGAGTCCGCATGTCACCTTGCCCGGAATCCCGCGTCCGGAACCGATCCCGGGCGCCGCCGTAGTTGTCGTCGTGTCGAGTGTGGAAAGTCATCGCTGCCCCGTCCAACTGATCCGGCGTACGTTGTGGTTCGGTACGTCGGGAGCCGGCGTACGCTCGCAAAGCCCGCAGGCGAGATCAAGAATCAAGAACATTCGGCGTCAAGACCCAGAAGGTTCGACCCTTGGGACACACGCCGAACTTGGAAGTTCATCTGATGGGTCTCGTGTTCTATTCCTCCAATGAGACGCAATGCTGAACTCGAAGCGACAATCGTCGAGAAAGACACCGCGGTCGAGGCGTTTCTCGATGAGCGCGGCCTTGGTATCCGGGTGGTCACGGAATTGGCGAGGCAAGCCGTTGTGCGGATCTTTGAGCCGTCGGAGTGGGCGGTCGGTACCGTCCGACTGGGCGTATTGGTGTCACGACGCAGGCGTCGGCCGCAACCGCAGGGAGGGCGTAGGACGCGCGTGTTCGGCAAACGCGCTTCGAAGTCCTCCGAGAGCAGCGGAAGCGCGTCCCGGAATCGACCGGCGTCAAAGTGGCGCCAGAGCTCGATGGCCAAACCCCGAGCATCTTTCCGACTCGTCGGCGCGACGTCCACGATGGTCACCGCGCAAAGGCGCTCGTTCCCGGCTTTCGTGTCACCGCTTCCGCCCGCGAGATCGAGTCAGCACCTTCAACAACGTCTCCGCCTCCGTACCCCGGCACCCCGCCCCTCGTCCCGACCCCTTCGGGAAGCGGCGTTCGCGAAGGAGGCGCAAAATCGGTCCTGATTACGTACGAACCTCATGTTCCAGGCTCCACACCGGCACGGGAACCGGATTCGGGCCACTGACATGGCGTCGTGCAGCCCATTCGGACCGATTCGGCGCCCGTTGCACGCTCCCCACGGCGCAATCTACGCGGTCGATCGAGCAAGATGAGCTTGGTACGTAATCAGGAAATCGGTTGGTGCGCCACTTGCTCGGCCTCGCTCCGGGTGATTCCGATATCCTGCAGCAAGTGTTCGTCCAAGCGGAGCAACTGCTGCCGTTCGCGGTGGATGGAGACAACCAATCCCGCGAACTCGCAGAGCCGCCTGGTTGCATGGACGAGTCGGGCCACGCTCCTTGCCCAAGATCGAGTGCTGATGATGACTCCCTTGCACGGTGTTTCCCGTGCACCACGCCGAAGATGGCAGGCTGAATCGATAGCGACGGCAGACCGCCGGATGTCGGGGCGTTACGAGGCGCGCTTCACGCCCGGGCGAATGGCGTGACGGAGCTCCCCACTGACGACCATCGCGGTCGTCTTCGCCATGCCCGTGACCTCGCAATACGGAGGATATTTCGGCACCGGACGCGTCGCCGGGAATTCCCGGACCCACGGGTCAGGCACACTGCGTGGCTACGATTCGCACTCATGAACGTTCTTCCTCGAACGAGATCCCGCTACTGGACCATGTACCCAGGACAAAGCTGCATCATTGTTGTGATGTTCTTGTGAGCTTCGCCATACACGGCTCGGAAGAGATTTCCCGGGACTGTACCGGCGAACCTGACACAACAGGCCTCGCAAGAATCGCT
Organism: Gammaproteobacteria bacterium; assembly: GCA_965223775.1. Taxonomy (GTDB): domain Bacteria; phylum Pseudomonadota; class Gammaproteobacteria; order HK1; family HK1; genus JAJDXW01. The sequence continues at coordinate 4,113,915 of OZ245021.1, forward strand.
TCACGGTTCCAGCCGAGGTGCACCTAGCCCAACTTTAACCTGCCTCCCGACACAGGTCTTGCAATTCATATAGTTACGACGTTCAGAGCGGGCGTGTGGCACTACATTTGCACGCTGATGGTGATTTCACACGATGGTCTTGCGGGTCGCTCCGGGTGCGGGGTCGATGCCCAGCGCGTCGTAGATTGCCTGCTGGGGCGGTTCGGCGCGGGTGGCTTTGCGTACATGCAAGGTGCGCGCGTCGGCGCGTCGGAAGGTGGCGGTGATGCGCTGTTGTCCTTCGAGGATCCGTCGAACGGTGTTCCAGCTCGCGTGCTCGCCGGCTTCGCGCAGACGTCGTCGGTCGACGTCAACAATCCCATCACGGGCGAAGGTCCTGCATTGAGACGCCCAAGCGTCGAACAGCCTGTCCTCCTTCTCGGTAACACGACTCATCGCGAACCCCCGTCGTTGCAATCGGAATCCGTACCGGCACACAGCGCATTAGCTGCGCCAGTACGACCTACGGAAGCCAGAGACTGGCATTCCCTTCGCTCTGAGGCGGACTGCAGAATGGGGCGCGAGACCGTCGCTCGTCCCGATGGTAGCGGCACCGCACAACCGAGCGATTTCCGGAGGCTTCGGTTGGTGGTGGCGGCCGGTTGTACAGCATCGTGAGCGGAAACCGCTAGACGACGTTGGCGACCTTGCTGGCCGGCCACGCGCTCGTCACAGGCCGATTCTTCCGACATGGTTATCTAGCCCGGAAATCTCACCAACTTTCTGCTGCGGACACCGATCCATGCGCTGTGGCGGGCCGTACTCCCTCAAGCCGCTTCGACAGCGCGAATGCGCTAGTGTCGGCTACGCCTTCAGCGCCTTTCGGTCCGCGAAGCTGCGAAGCAGATGCGGCCCGCCACAGCACTGTCTCGGCGCCCTCGCGACGAAAGTTGGTGAGATTTCCGCGCTAGCCGCGCGTCTACGATCAGACCGAGGTGCCACAGCTTGTAGGCCAGTGTCGGACCGCCCTGGTTCGAGCGAGCCGGTTCTTCACCGACCTCGCGCCTCACGGCATGCTGTATTTCCAGCCACAGCGTAGTTGCGCTCAAGTGCGGTCGGATGCGCAGCAGTTTCGTCGCGAGTATCGCGTAGGTTCCATTCCGGGAGTAATTCCACAGAGCGGGTATCGCGCGGTCTTCGAAGGGCAAACCACCGTCTTTGACCCGACCGAATTCGTAGAGTGTTCTCGCCGCGATCATCGGACAGCCCTTCCGGCCGCCGGTCTTGGACGTGCCCCCGATTTCCCGATATGTCTCGACCCAGGCGTCCTGCCACGATTCGCCTTGTCGGTGTTTCTTGATTGTGCCGTAAAGCCAGGCAGGCAAATCGACGTTGTAGAGAACCCGATGGGGCATCGTTGCAATCCTCCGATCGGCTGTCATGGCCCGCCGAGACGGCACCCTATGAACATGTTCGGGGGGATGGCGTGTGAGGCGGCACCGGCGACGCGGTGAAATCGTTCGAATTGTGAATGAGGCCGGCGAGAGCAGCCAAGCAATCCTCTTCCTCCGGTGGCGCGGTGGAACTCCCTCCCCGGACGTTTCCGCCACAAAGCAACCTCCATGCGGCAGCATGATACTGCCACTTGCAGCAAGCGCAGCCGCTGCTCCACAGCGGGGCTGCGACGTCTCGCCGAAAGCGGGTCTCCTGGCTTCATGCCGCACCGTTCCCCAATTGCCCGATGACAGACAAGTCGGGAAACTGGGACCTTGGAGCCTCGCACTCCGAAACGGCGTCCCCGACCCTGCCCGGACTTGCGTCTGTGGCCTTCGCCAGCGGGAGAAGCGCACATGGTGTGCCCGCGGGGACCAGGGAAGAATTCCCCGCGGGCCTGTGCCGACGAGGGTCAGTCCTTGTCGCCGTAGAAGACCGACCGGAAGTCCGAGCCGGTGGCGTGACCGACGACGCCGGCCTGGTCGGGGCCGCCGAACTGTCCCACGGCGTCGTAGGTTTGGGAGTGGGCCGTGGTGCTGCCCATGAAGCGCCCGTCGTTGACCGGCATGGCGTCCCATTGCAGGGTCCCGAGGGTGGGAACGCCCTCAAGGGCGAGGGTCCAGGCCGTCACCGGCGAGCGCGTCGCGGCGCTCGAAGGGATCGGCGAGATGAAGCGCGAGGCGCAGGGCAAGGCCGTCGAGGCCGGCGGTTCCGCCGGGCGGCGGCGCGAGCCCGAGGCCGGACGGGGCGCCCGCAAGGAGCGGGAGCGTTCCCCGGGGCTCGCGAAGGACCGGGAGATGGCCGGACCCGTGCGGGGGCGGGGCGCCGAGAAGGACCTCGGACTGTGACCGAGCGCGGCACCCGGCCGGCGGGCGGATGCGGGAAGCGGGCGGGACGGGGCGCCGAAACCTGATCTTCGGGAGCGAAGGCATAGACAGCAGCAAGACCGACAGCGGGGGGTCCGATACCGGCAGGACGGAGAAGGAGAAGCGCACGCCGCATTCGATCCGTTTCCTCGATCCGGAGTGGGAACGAATCGAGGCGTTTGCGGAGAAGCGGGGCCTGACCGGCCCGGAATTCGTCCGCTTCGCCGCACTCGCGGCGATGGTGGTGCGGCCACCTTCGTCCAAACGTCATGCTCACGCTCCAACCGCCGCGCCTTCTGCAACCAAATAGGCCGTCCAGGAATTCATCAGTTCGCGTCGCCAATCAAGAAGGTCTGACCGCTGGTATGCGCTCTCGACCTTGTTCGGGTTGACGTGAGCGAGCGCTTCCTCAGCGACCTCGCGCGGAATGTCGGTGCGTTCCGCGGCCCACTCCCGGAAGCTCGACCGCATTCCGTGCGGAACGCACCCGATCCCAAGCTCGCGCACAAGCTTGCTCAACGTCGAGTCCGAGAGCATCCGGCCCGTCATGCTCGGAAAGATCAATGAATCCGGGTCGCCATCGGAGAGCGATTTCGCGGCTTCGAGAATCGCCATAGCGCGGTCGGAGAGCGGAACCCGGTGCTCTCGCCCGGACTTCATTCGATCGGCCGGCACCACCCACGTTTGAGCCGCGAGATCAACTTCCGCCCACCGGGCGCCGCGTACCTCGCCGGAGCGCGTCGCGGTCAGGGTCAGGAATTCGAAGGCAAGCTTTGTTGTCGACCAAGCGTCCGACTCCTGCACCTTGACGAGTGCGCCCGGCACCTCCGCGTAGGGGAGAGCGCGCTGATGTTGGCGCCGCTGGCTGGCCTTCGGAAGCGCCGCCCCGAGCGATTCGCCGGCCGGGTTGTCCTCGCGGAAACCTTGCGCCACTGCCCACCGCATGATCGCACCGATCTCGTGACGTAGCTTCCGCATCGTCTCGCGCTTCGTCGCCCAATGCGGAACGAGCACCGCGAGCACGTCCGCCGTCGTCACCGCGGCAACGGACTTCCCGCCGAGCTTCGGGAACGCATACTTCGCGAGAATCGCCCGCCAGCGTTCTTCGGTCTTGCCCCCATCCTTCCAGGCCGTTGCGTGCATCGCGATCACCGCGGCCGCGGCTTCCTCGAATGTCGGTACCGATTCCGGCCGGCGACGTGGATCGCCTCCGGTGCGCGCGATCTTCCGGTTCGCCTGTGCGGCGGCCCTCGCCTCCGAGGGGGTCGTCCACTTCGCCGAGCCGAGCCCGATCTCGACGCGCTTCCCATGGACAGTCACCCGCTGGACGTAGGACTTGCGCAGCCGGCCGTTGCGTTCCTGGACGTACAGGTAGAGCCCCGCATCGCCGTCGTGATACTTTCCTGGCCGGTTGATGGCGTCCACGAGCTTTGCGGTCAGTCGCTTCACTTTGTTCCCCCATGGATCTCGAACTCTCGTCCCCCCGCTTGTTCCCCCTGATGTGGGGGAACAAGGAGATACATGCCGAGACGGCCGAAGACAGTGAATGTACTTAACTCACTGAATTAGGAGACGATTATGAACGATTCGAGAAAACAAGCAACAGTCGATAGGCGCTCCTAGGAGCGCCATTGCACGACGTCGCGCGGTCTTGCCGGGCGTCCTTTCCCGCGGTCGATGGGCGGCGTGGCCGAACGCACGGACGGTCCGGGCCGCCGCCGCGGCTCGTCCACTGATAGTATCGGCAGCCGCCCGGAAGCACGAGACGGAGTTCCGCCGCGATGCCCTCCAATTCCATCCCGCTCATCGGCTACACCGATCGGCTGTCGGCCGGGCCCGGAGAGACCATCGAATTCAAGGTGAGCAGCCGCTCCGGCCAGCCCTTCGAAGCCCGGATGGTGCGGGTGGTGTGCGGCGATCCGAATCCCGACGGACCCGGCGTCAAGGAGGTTCCGGTCCCCTCGGACATCGAGGGAAGCTGGCCGTCGCACCCGAAGGACGCGCACCTCGGCTCCTTCGTGCGGGTGGACGGAGCCCGGCCGCAGGGCGGCGCGATGACCGTCGTGGCCACCGTCTGGCCCACTCGTCCGGAACGCAAGGGACAGGGGATCGTCTCGTGGCTCGCGCCGGACGGCGGCCTCGCCCTGGTGCTGGACGGCGAGCGCGGAGCGGTCCTGCGAGCGGCCGGGGCGCAAGGCGGCGCCGTCGAGGAAATCGCGGTGGGGAAACCGCTCCGGTCCCGGGCCTGGTACCGGGTCTGGGCGAGCGTCGACACGGGTTCCGGGGCGATGGCCGTCGGACAGGCGCCGATCGAAGCGAGCCCGGCCGTGGACGACTCGGGCACCGCCCGCCGGACGGCGGCGGGACCGCTCTCCCCGGCCGGCGCGGGGAGCCTCCACATCGCGGCGTGCGGCGGCGACCCCGTTCAGGGGCACTTCAACGGCAAGATCGAACGGCCGTACGTCATCGGCGCCGGTCCGGGCGGCGCCGGCTCACCGCCGGCGCGCGAACCGGATCCCGCCTCCCCGGTCATCGCCGACTGGGACTTCTCCCGCGAGACCCCGAGCCAGAGGGTCGTCGACGTCGGGCCGAGCGGCTGGCACGGCGAGCTCGTCAATCTCCCCGCCCGCGCGATGAAGGGCTCCGCCTGGACCGGACAGGAGCACTGCTGGCGCCACGCCCCCGACCACTACGACGCCATCCACTTCCACGACGACGACCTCCATGACTGCGGGTGGGCGACCGACTTCTCGTACACGGTTCCGGACGACCTCCCGAGCGGAGCGTACGCGGCCCGTCTCTCGTGCGGCGAGCACGAGGACATGATCCCCTTCTTCGTGCGCCCGCGCCTCGGGGCCCCGGGCGCGCCGGTCTGCGTGATCGTCCCGACCTTCACCTACACCGTGTACGGAAACTACTCGCGCGGGCTCACCAACGACGAGTACCGCGCCCGGGCCCGCGCCTGGGGAGCGCGCGAGACGACCGCGGACGACCACCGCGAGTACGGGCTCTCGACCTACAACTTCCACCGGGACGGGAGCGGAATCTGCTTCGCGTCGCGGCTGCGGCCGGTGCTCAACCTGCGTTCGGAGTTCCTGAGCTACGTGGACGCGCACGGATCGGGCCTTCGCCACTACCCGGCCGACACCCACCTCTTCGACTGGCTGGAGGAGAGCGGCTACCGGTTCGACGTGGTGACCGACGAGGACCTTCACCGCGAGGGCCACGACCTCATCGCCCCCTACCAGGTCGTATTGACCGCGTCGCACCCCGAGTACCACACCGCCCGCACCCTCGACGCCCTGGAGCGGTATCTCGGCGGGGGCGGCCGCCTGATGTACCTCGGCGGCAACGGCTTCTACTGGCGGGTCGCGCTGCACGACGACGCCCCCGGGGCGGTCGAGATCCGGCGTGCCGAGGGCGGGATCCGCGCCTGGGCGGCCGAGCCCGGGGAGTACTACAACGCCTTCGACGGACAGTATGGGGGCCTGTGGCGGCGCAACGACCGCCCGCCGCAGCGCCTCGCCGGGGTCGGATTCTCGGGGCAGGGACAGTTCGTCGGCTCGTACTACGTGCGCGCCCCCGGGGCCGACGACCCCCGCGCGGCGTGGATATTCGAGGGCGTCCCGGACCGGATCCTCGGGGACTTCGGGTTGAGCGGAGGGGGTGCGGCCGGGTTCGAGCTCGATCGGGTGGACCACCGCCTCGGCTCGCCCCCCAACACCCTGATCCTCGCGACCTCCGAGCAGCACGGCGACACGTTCGTGGTCGTCCCCGAGGAGCTGCTCACCCACGTCTCCACCTGGCCCGGCGAGCCGCCGGAAGCGCTCATCCGCTCGGACATGGCGTTCTTCGAGACCGGACGGGGGGGCGCCGTGTTCTCGGTGGGCTCCATCACGTACTGCGGAAGCCTCTCCCACAACGGGTACGACAACAACATCTCGCGCATCACCCGCAACGTCCTCGGCCGCTTCCTCGACCCGACCCCGTTCGCGGTTTGACCCGCCGCGGGGCGCGACCCGGCCGCGGCGCGGCCGGCCGCCTTGAACGGATCGAGACCCCGCCTTCCCGCGGGAGTCCCAAGACCTTTCGATCAGGTTCCGGCCCCGAGCCGAACCGCATCGCCGACCAGGTGGTGCACGCTGATCACCTGCTCGCGTTCGAAACCGTACTCCGGGAACACCCGCGCGAGCTGGCTCTTGCAGATCGCGCACATCGCGGCGAGATGGGTCACGCCGGCCGCGCGGAACGCTTCCATGCGCGGCGCCGCTCCCTTCGTCCGGAGCTCGATGAGGTCGTCGGCGAGGAGACCGCCCCCCGCCCCGCAGCACAACGTCGCCTCCCGGGTGGTGTTCCGCGCCATCTCCACGTAGTGGTTGCAGACCGCGCGGAGCACCCGGCGCGGGACGATGAACTGGCCCCCGGGGATGTCGCCAAGCCGCGAGGCGCGTGCGATGTTGCACGAGTCGTGGTAGGTCACCCGGCGATGGTCGTTGGCGGCGGGGTCGAGAACGAGCGCCCCGCCCCGGATGAGCTCGTCCGTCACCTCCACCACGTGCTCGACCCGGCCCCGGGCAAGGAAATCGAGCGGACCGGCCAAGGCCTCGAGGTGGTTGTGCCCCACCCGCCAGGCGTGCCCGCACTCGCCGAAGACGATCCGGGACGCGCCGAGCTCGCGGGCCGCCTCGACGATGCGCCGGGCGAGGGCCGCCATGTGGTCGCGGTTCCCCATGAACAGCGCGAAGTTGGCCGCCTCCGAGGCATGGGTGCTCAACGTCCAGCGCAACCCCGCCCGGTGGAAGACCTTGGCGTAGCCGATGAGGCCGTCCACATGCGGCTCGGCGAAGAAGTCGGCGGACGGGGTGACGAGCAGGATGTCCGCGCCGCGGTCGTCGAGGGGCAGGCGCACCGGCGCGCCGGTATCCTCCAGGATGTCTTCCTCGAGCCCGGCGAGGGTGTCGGCGAGGGCCGGTCCCGGCAGGCCGAGATTGTTGCCGAGGCGCCCCGCCTTCTCCACGACCTCGTTGGTGTAGTGCTGCCCGACGCCGATGCGGTCCATCACCTCGCGCGCGGCCATCGCGAACTCGGCCGTATCGATCCCGACGGGACAGAAGACCGCGCAGCGCCGGCACTGCGAGCACTGATGAAAGTAGGCGTACCAGTCGTCGAGCATCTCCGGGGTGAGCTTCTTCGCCCCGACGAGCCAGGGAACGAGCCGGCCCGACAGGGTGTGGTAGCGCCGGTACACGTCCCGGAAGAGGTCCTGGCGCGCCACCGGCATGTTCTTCGGATCGCCGGTCCCGAGGAAGTAGTGGCACTTGTCGGTGCACGCGCCGCACTTCATGCACGAGTCGAGGAAGAGGCGGAGCGCCCCGCGTTCGGCGACGACCTCTTTCATTGCCGAGACCGCGGCGCTCTCCCAGTCGTCGACGAGCTCGCCGGGAAACCCGAGGGCGCGCTGGGTTTGCGGCCCGGCCCGGCGGGACACGAACTTCGCGGCCGCGCCCGGGGCGAGCCGGGGGGTGCGGTTCTGCCCGGCCACGGGATCAGAGACCGCGCATCGACCGCGCCGGCGCACCACCGGCTCGGGACAGCTCGTTCCGGGGCTTCATGCCGGCCGATCCCGATTCCGGTCCCGATCCCGATCCCGGCCTACGTCCAGGAGACCGTCTTGCCGAAACGGCAGGCGAGATCGACGAACCCGGCGTAGTCGACCACCTCGACGCAGGCCGCCACGCGGGCCGGCTCGATGCCCCGGGCGGCGAGGTCCGGGCCGAGGGCGAAGACCTCGACCTCAGCGGCGAGCGCCGCGAGCCGGGCCGCGGACCGGGAGCCGGCAAGGGCGCCGAGCACCCCGTCCTCGATGAGGAGGACCGCACTTCCCGGGCGCACCCGCGCGAGGCAGCCCTCGAGCGCGCCGTGCTCCCAGGGGGAACGATTGACCGTGTGCAGGGTGCTCATCGGGCCGTGCGCCGCCTCTTCGTCCGGTGGTCGAAGCCTTCCGGGAGCCGGGTCCCGCCCGCGGAGTCGGCCGGCCCGGTCTCGCGCCGCAAGCGTATCAAGTCCGGCCCCGCCGGGCGCGGGCGCGTCCGCCGCGTCCAGTCTCCGGCCCGCGAGTCTGCCTCCACGACGCGTCGCCGTGAACCGCGACACCGGTTCTCACGCGTCCCGGCGCTCCGCGGGCGGGGTGCTCCCCGCAACCGGGGGGACACGTGCGGTCACGGGATGGGGCCGGCGGCGGGTCGGGGTCAGGAAGACGCCGGGGGCGTGCAGCAGCTTGCTGAACGGGAGGAGCAGGATGAGGAGCCCGGCCCCGCCGAGGTGCAGGAAGAGCGCGGGGTCGAACGGCAGCGGTCGCGCTTCGAAGCGCACGAGGCCAAGGGCGAACTCGCGGGCGAGACCGAGGGAACGCGGGTCGACGTGGCCGAGCCACGCCCCGCTCCCCGCGATGGCGAGGATGAGGAGGAGCATCAGGTAGTCGGAGGGCACGCTGACGTAGCGAACCCGCGCGACGACGAGGCGCCGCGCGAGAAGCCCCGCGAGCGACGCGACGAGGACCGCGCTCAACCACTTGCCCGCCACGAGAAGCGGCCTGACCCACTCCGGCGCCGGATCGACGAACAGCCACGCGTGGCGTACGACCACGAGCAGCAGGGCCGCGTGGAAGACCCAGCCGAACAGCCAGGTCCACCGGTTCGCCCGGTACAGGGTCTCGAACAGCAGGCCCTCGCGGAGCATCCGGACCACTACTCCGGCCCAGGTCGCGGGCGCGGGCGGGAGTGGCATCGGCAGGGGCACGGGTGCGCGGAGCCAGGCGAGCGTCTTCCAGGCGAGCCCCGCGACCGCCACCGCGGCGGCGGTCCAGAGCCACGCCGCCATCAGCGTCCCCGCGAGCTCCATTTCACCTCGCTTGTTCCGGCCGCGCCCGGCGTTGGACGCCCTCCCCCGCCCGGAAACCGGTCAGATGCAGCCGGTCGGCTTCGGCAGTCCCGCATAGCGGCAGGCCTGGCGGGCGGGGCCGTCCGGAAAGAGCCGATAGAGGTAGCGGCTGTTGCCCTTGTCGGGCCCCAGCCGGCGGGCGATCGCGCGGGTGAGGATCCGGACCGCGGGCGCGAACCCGTACTCGGCATGGTACTCCCGGAGGAAGTCGATCACCTGCCAGTGGGCGTCGGTCAGGTCGCAGCCGTCCGCGAGGGCCATCGCCTGCGCGACGTCGGGAGACCAGTCCTCGATGTGGACCAGATACCCCTCCGGGTCGGTCTCGAGCGCCTCACTGTCGACGACGATGGCCAACGCCTTCCCTTCCAAGCCGCAACTTCGACCTCACCCGCGGATCGGCCAATTCAAACCCGCGACCGCGATCCTGAAACAATCCGGGCAGACAGGGATTCATCACGCTCGATCCTACCCTAGGTCCCGCGGACCGGCTTGACGGATTCCCCACCCGCCCGGAGCCAGCGACAGCCGACGATGGGGGGATACATCCCGGCGGTCGCTACCTCATCGGGCTTGCGCCTGAAGCCGGTGCTGTCGAACGGGGCGTACCTCGGCGATGGCCGCAGAGTCCCGATCGCGATGGACGAGAAGCGCGTCGTACTGGCAGGCCAGCTCCGCAGTGCAGCAGTCGATCGGGTTGCGGACGGTGTGGCCCCGCCGTCGCAGGTCGAAGCAGATGCGGGCGGCGCTTTGCCACGTATCGGGCTCGGTCTCGAGATAGTCCTGGTGCTCCAGGCAGACGCAGAGCACACCCCCATTCGTCTTCGTCGTGCGCCCCGTGCAGCAGATCGAGTTGATTGAAGCGCGTGAGCACCTCCTCCTCGTCCGCCGTCAGGTGCTTCAGCGCATTTCCGACTTGACCGGCCCGGTCGCGGAACAGGTCCACCCGGACCGAGGTGTCAACCAGCACCATACCGGGTGCGCCGCATAGCCTTGTGGTCGAATTCGTCGCGGAGCCGGACCCGGCCCGCGAGCTCTGCCAGATCCCGCTTGCGATGCCGGCGTATCAACTCCTCCAGGGCCAGACGTACGAGCTCGCGCCTGGTACCGACCCCGGTGAGCGCGAACGCTTCTTCCACGAGCTCGTCGTCGAGCACGATGTTCGTTCTCATGGGCGAGCAACTCGAGCCTGGTGCATCGGCATGTGTCTTCTGCACACGCGCTGGAGGAAGATGGCTCCAGATGGGCGTCCGCTCCCACCGGGCCGGCGCGACATCGCGGCCGTTGATAAGATCGTCAACCCATTCCCGCGGACACGGAGAGAACGCGCACCGAGAAGGTCACGACTCGTCAATGCATCCATCCTGGAGGCGCCGATGAGTGGGACCAGCTTGCCCAGTTCCGGGGAGATCGCACGGTCCGGACAGATCGACGACGAATACTCCGTCGCCGGGGAGATGGGGGACGAACACCCAGGTGTCGTCCCGGACCACCGCCAGTCCGGACAGCGGTCACCTGGGGACAAGCTCACCACCGCGGTGGGACAGGCTGGTGGCAGGGCGGGACGACGCGCGCGCGTGGTGATGACGGGGTCACGTAGGGGGTTATTGCCGTGGATGAGATCAGGATCAGGAACTACCGTTGTTTCAGGGAAGACCAGACCGCCCGCCTGGCACCGCTGACCCTGCTCGTCGGCGAGAACAGCACCGGGAAGACCTCCTTTATGGCCATGATCCGGGCGTTGTGGGACATCGCCTACCGCCTACGTGTACCTGACTTCAAGGAAGAGCCATACGACCTCGGAAGCTTTGACGAGATCGCCCATCACCGGGGAGCTCGGGGCGGACGAGCGGAGGAAATCGAAGGGGGATTCAGTGCGTCCTCAATGAGCCCCAAGGGCAAGAGGCGACGCGCGGAAGCAAATGAAGCGCCCTATAGTTTCGCAGTTGCCTTCCGCAGGAAGGGAACTGCTCCGGTACCCGTGACACGACGGTTCAGCAACGAACACGCCTGGATTGAGATCCGTCAGGGACAAGACGAACCATGGCTGTACTTCGGGACAACAACAGGCACTTGGAAATTGACAATTCCCGAACCCTTCGGACGTCGACTGGATGTGGGCGAAGACCATGTTGTGTTGACTTTTTCTTTGGCGCTGCACTTCATAGAGGAAGGTAGGGAAAAGGAAGGTAAGGCGACGGTAGTGCCATTGGAAGGGTCCAGATCGCTCACAGAAAAAGATTTTGAGATAATTGAGCTACTTGCCCGCAGCACCCACGAGCTGGGATTCTACGAAGGGCGGCCATATGCCAGCGCACCGGTTCGCTCCAAACCTCGTCGTACCTATGATCCCGCACGTCCCACCAGAGACCCTGAAGGCGACTATGTTCCCATGTTCCTCGCGGGCAAGTATTTTCAGAAACAAAAGGAGTGGACTAGGCTAAAGAAACGCATCGAAGACTTCGGTAAGGACGCCGGTCTCTTCGACGAAATCTCCATCAAGCCACTTGGAAAACGAGACAGCGAGCCATTTCAGGTGCAGGTCAGGAAGTTCGCCGGTGGCCTGAAGGGCCCCCAGCGCAACCTGATCGATGTGGGCTACGGCGTCAGCCAGGTGTTGCCGGTCATCACCGAGCTGCTGCGGGACGATGCCCCTCCCGTGTTCCTGTTGCAGCAGCCGGAGGTGCATCTTCACCCCAGCGCTCAGGCCGCCTTGGGCAGCTTGTTCTGCCAAGTTGCCAGCTCGAACTGTCAACTCGTGGTCGAAACGCACAGCGACCACCTGCTCGACCGGGTACGGATGGACATCCGTGACGGAAAGGTGCCGCTGAAGCCCGACGATGTGTCCATTCTGTTCTTCGAACGCGGCGCGTTGGACGTGCACATTCACTCGCTCCGCCTGGACGGGAAGGGCAATGTCCTCGGTACACCGGACAGCTACCGGAGATTCTTCATGGTGGAGACGACGAGGTCTTTGGGACTATGAGCCGTGTGCGCCATCGTTGACGCCAACGTCGCCCGCGAGGTGTTCGGCCACCCTCGCCCCGGAGCCGGTGCCGAGTTCTTCAAGTGGATCAACCAGGAAGGTGGCCGCTTGGTCGCCGGCGGCAAGCTCCTCGAAGAGCTCAATCGGACCTCGGCCCGGGAGTGGGCGCGGCAGGCGATGATCGCGGGCTGGATCCGGAACGTGGACGACTCCGAAGTGGATGCAAGGGCGACGGAGCTGCGCGATTCGTGCATCTCGGACGACCCACACGTCATTGCCCTAGCCCAGGTGAGCGGCGCCCGCCTGTTGTACTCGAACGATGGAGACCTGCATCGGGACTTCGGAAACAAGAAGCTTGTCGACGGGCCGCGCGGCAAGGTGTACTCGACGCGCGATGACAAGAGCTTCCGGGACCATCACCGCAGGCTTCTCCGGAGGAGGGATCTGTGCCGCTCCGGACGATAGCGGCGCGCTACGGCCGGCCACAAGCGCTCCGGGGAGAAACACTGGGCGAAGCCTCCTGACCGCATCGCTTGCGGCCGGACCACTGCCGGATTTCTCGCATGGCGGCGTCAGAGGATGCGCTGTGCAAGCTCGAAGCCGCCGAGGATGGCGGCGGCGGCGAGGGCGAGGACGAGGATAGCGCGCCAGTCGGAGACGAGACGGGGCGCCGGCCGATCGCCGAGGGGAAGCGAGGCCCAGCCGGTCACCATCGGCTTGACGAGCCTCTCGCGCTTGTAGAGCCGGTAATAGAGGATGGCGGCGAGGTGGAGGCCGACGAGGATGAGGAGTGCGTCCACCACCACCGCGTGGAGCTCGGCCGCCTCGCGGGCCGCGTCGTAGCTGACGAGGAAGCTGAGCGGCCCCTCGTACAGGCCGTCCACCTCCACCGCGAACACGCCGAGTCCGGCCTGCAGGAGAAGGACGCCGAGCATCGCGACGACGGAGAGCCCCCCGAGCGGATTGTGGCCCGGGTGGTGCCCCGGCGCCCGTCTTCCGAGCGTCCCGATGTACGCGACGATCTCGCCGATGGGGCGGACGAACGCGCGGAAGCGAGACGGTTCGCTCCCCGCGAAGCCCCACAGCACCCTCGCGAAGACAAGGACGAGGAGGGCCTGCCCGGCCGGGATGTGGATGTCGAAATGCCCGTTCCGCCCGCTCAGGTAGCACACGACCACGAGCACGGCCAGGACCCAGTGGAAGATCCGGGTCGGACGGTCCCAGATCCGGACCCGCTTCAACCCGCCGGTCTGCCCCTCGCCACTCACCACCGGTTGCCTCCGGCTTCATCCACTCGCCACGGGCAGGATACCAAGGGTGAGCGTACGGTTTGTGGTGCGCCGGAGGGTCCTTGCGCTTCTTCACCCCGAGGCCGCGCTCCGTCCTTCCTGATTACGTACCGTCCTCATCTGCTTCGCTCACCCGAATCCGAAAGCCCACTCCGACCCTGGATTTCCCGCCCGACCGCTCGCGGGCTGGAAGCCCGCGCTCCCGGGAATTCCGCGCTCCAAGGAGGGGAGAGAGAAGCCTGGGAGATGAGATGGTCCGCCCCGCTTCCCCTACGGCCTCAAAAGGGCCAAGGTGGAGTTTTCCACAACTCTCAGGAGCGAGGCGGACCATACAAACGCGGGCATCTTGCCCGCGTGGCCCCAGGCGGGCCTTCTGCCCATGGCGGGCTGGAAGCCCGCGCTCCCAACCTGAGCTTCGTGCGCAATCAGGCCGTCCCTTGAGCAGGCGCCGGCACGCGCGTCAGCCCCCTTCGGCCGGGCGTGACACGCTGTCTCCCTCCGCCCGAAACGACAGGTCGCCGTACCACGCGCGGCCCTCGGTGCCGGAGTTGTCGGTATCGGTCATGATCGCGACACCATCCAGCCGTTTCACGTCCTTTCCGTGGAAACGCCGAAAGTCCTCCCGAACGTCGCGCTCGCGGCGGCGCCAATCGCCTCCGGGGCCAGAATCGACCACCACCATGACGGCGCGGGCGGTGAACGGGTTGGGCCACGCCGAACCCACCGGGGCGTTGGCCCAGACATAGGTAATGCCGAGCGGAAGGCCGTGCATTCCGAATCCTTCTGACACCACGTACACCCGCGCCGCGAAGTCGTCTCCGCGCTTGACTCGCTCGTCGGGGATCGGGAGCGGGGATTCGACCCGCCACCGCCAGGAGAGGATCGGGGTCGCCGCAAGATCGATCTTCCGCTCGTGGTACAGGGCCGAGGCGGCGCCGGTGCTCCGCGCGGCCAGCACCCGTCCCCCTCCTTGCGGATCGTCCTCTATTGCATAGTGGGTGCGGCCCTCGAACTCCCGGACCTTCCAGCCCGCGAGCTCGCCGGCGGAGAACCGGCCGATCGCCACCTCGGCCGCCGCCGTCCCCCATGCGAGGAGGGCCGCCGCGAAAAGACCCACCGCCCGGCTCCGGCCGGCGAGCCGTTCCGGGACTCGACAAGCCACAACGCGCGCCCGCCGCTCAGGGAAAGAGCTGGATGTTCCCGAACGTGGCGTCGCAGTTCACCAGGTCGACCCGCTTGAGGGCGATCCGCAGAGCGCCGTCCACGAACTCGAGCTCGTGGCGGACCCATCCGGCGTAGAGATCCTGCTCGTCGCGGCGGGTCTCGACGTAGTGGAAGGCGGTGGCCAGCGCGAAACCGCCCTCCTCCGGGTCGAAGCGCTCGATGCGCGGGCGCTGCAGCAGGTGATGCCCGCGGCTCGGGGGCTTCTGCGAGAACGTGCGCGCGCCCCTCAGCCGCTCCACCCGCAGGCGGAGCATGAAGAGATCCTCGTACAGGAGCGAGGTAACGAGGTGTGGGTCGGTCTGATCCGGCTCGAGCGGCATCCAGTAGCGGCCGTGCGGCGCGAAGAGATCGAGCCATTCGTCGAACCGGCCCTCGTCGAGGAGAGACGCCTCGCGATAGACGAAGTCCACGAGGTCTTCGCGCGCCGGAGCGGTCATTCGGCGCCCCCGGGCATCGACACCGTCATGAACCGCTTCCAGGCGGCGAACTGGTTGCGCATCTGCCGCTCGCTCGTCCCGTTCACCACCTCGGTCGCGCCGTGGTCCTCCTCGCCGGTGCGAAGCCGCTCGAGATTCACCCAGTCGATTGCGTCCGAGGAGAGCCCGGCCTGCATCCGCTCGTAGATCTCGAGGTCGTCGTGCCCGACGATCGACGTCGGCGCATTGATGAGGCGGTTGTACATCACCGTCCGCTCGAGGAGCATGTCCGGGGCGTCCACCAGCCGGAACACGTAGCTCTCGACGAGGGTTCGGTCGGCCGCGATCGGCTGGAACCGCCGAAGGAGCTGGATCGGCCCCTTCACCATCGTGTTCGGGAAGTAGATGGTGTTGTGCCGATTCTCGCCCAGGATCGCCCGCGCGCGCTCCTCTCCCCAAGCGTCCGCCATGCGCTCGAAGTAGCCCGGCACCGCGGAGTAGTCCGAGTGGATGGAGTGGTGCACCCCGGTATGGCCGTGGCCGTTCGGCCATACCCGGATCCCCATCTCCTCGAAGAACTCGTAGCGGGACACGAAGGGGGCGATGACCTCGATCGCCATCGGCTTCTTCGCGCCTTCGGGCTTCTGCATCTCCTCCCAGAGCCGGACCGCGGTGCCCGCCGAGGACTCGTGGGCGACCATCGGATGGCAGGCGTCGGTCTGGTTCTCGACCAGCATCTTCCAGTTGCACCGGTGCAGGTAGCGAAGCGGCGGCCCCGCCACCTCGAGCCGCCCCGCCGGCGAACGGTCCACCATGTTGTCGAGGCTGGACAGCGACTCCCCGAAGTACTCGTCGAAGCCGATGCCGGTCTCGCTCATCCGCGCGAAGACGAACCCGCGGTAGCAATGCGCGGCCCGGATCCGGGCCATCCCCTTCGCGGCGGCGCGCTCCTCGAGCCCGGTGCCCTCGTACCCTCGCCGCAGCGGGATGGCGTACACGCACCCGTCGGTCCGAAACGTCCACGCGTGGTAGGGGCACCGGAAGTGCCGCCCCGTGTTGCCGGCCCGCTCCGTCACGAGGCGGGTGCCCTTGTGGGGGCAGCGGTTGTGGAGGACGTGGATCGCCTCGTCCTCGCCCCGCACCATGACCACCGGCAGCGTGCCGATTTCGGTGGTGATGAAGTCGCCGGTAGACGGGACCTCGCTCTCGTGCCCGACGTAGACCCAGGTATTGGCGAAGAGGTGCCGCATCTCGAGCGCGAACACCTCGTCGTCGACATAGACGTCGCGATGGACTTCGGCGGCCCCCACCAGCGAGGCGAGCGCCTCGCGATCCGCTGCGTACTTCCCCATGGACTGCGCTCCCCTTTCGAGCCGGACCGCCCGGCCCCGGACGCGGGAGATCGCCGGGGCCGCGCGGCAGCCGTAACGCTCGCAGCATACTATTGCCGTCCGCACGACCTGGAAACGACATGAAGACACTCGACCGAAAGCTCGGTGCAATCCTCGACGGAAGCGGCGCGAGACAGGACTTCATCATCGCGGACGCGAAGGACGCCGACATGGGCGGCGGCCGCCCCGCACCCGGACCCGAACGCGGCGGCGACGGACGGCCCCTCGACGCGTATCGGCCGCTCGCGGGATACCTCGACGAGATCCGGGCCATCACCGCACAGGGAATCGTCGACGTGATGCTCGTCTCCAGCTCGACCCTGGAACGGCTCGGACCAGCGACCTTCGCGGACTCCCGGGTCACCCCGGCCATCCGGGCCAACGACACCACCGACATCTGGGGGCTGCGGGGCGGGGTCCATGCCTGCGAGCCGTCCCGCCCGTTCCGGACCGCGTCTCTCACCCGGGCACGCGACCTCGGATGCGACCTCTGCCTCTATTCGATCACGTTCAACAACCGCGTCGAAGACGATGTCCGGAGCCTCGCGGCGTTCGCGGCCTTTCGCGAGGACGCGCAGCGGTGCGACATGCGCCATTTCCTCGAGGTGTTCAACCCCAACGTGGATACGGGCTTGTCCTCGCTCGAGGAGACCGGCGCCTTCGTCGGGGACTGCATCCTGCGCTGCCTCGCGGGGCTGACCCGGGCGGAGCGCCCGCGCTTTCTCAAGATCGCCTACAACGGACCGCGCGCGATGGCGGAGCTCTGCTCGTACGACCCCGAGCTCGTCGTCGGAATCCTCGGCGGTGCGGCCGGCACCAACCGCGACACCTTCCAGCTCCTCGCGGACGCCCAGCGCGACGGGGCCCGGGTAGCCCTCTTCGGACGCAAGATCAAGCTCGCGGAGTCCCCCCTCGAGATGATCCGCCACATGCGCGGGGTGGTCGACGGAGCCCTTGCTCCCGAGGAAGCGGTCCGGGAGTATCACCGCGCCATCGGGGCGATGGGACTCACGCCCCTGCGCTCGCTCGAGGACGATCTCCGGATCACCGAACCGGCCCTCCTGGCCGGGTGCTGAACGACGAGGGGCGCAACGGATGACGGAGCGAAGCGGGATTCTGTCCTTCGGGTCGTTCATCACCGACCACAACATCGAGATCGACGCCTATCCGGCCGAAGACACGGTGACCTTCATTTCTTCCCGCCAGCTCGCGGCCGGCGGGCCGGGCTACAACATCGCGGCCAACCTGCGCCGGCTGGACCCCGCCATGCGGGTCGAGTGCCAGGGTCTCGTCGGCGACGACGAGAACGGGCAGGTGGTCCTGGACGCGCTTGTCCGGCACGGCATCTCGCCGGACGGAATGGCCCTCACCCGCGAGGCGCCGCAGATCTACGTGGAGGTCATGTCCTCGCGGGCGACCGGACGCCGGACCTTCTTCTGCTTCCGGGGCTGCGCCGATCTGCTGGACGACAATCACTGCGACCCGAGTCTTTCGCGCGGCCGGATCTTCCACGTGGGCGCGCCCGGTCTCCACCCTCGCCTCGACCGGCCCGATCCGCGCGGCGGGAACGGCTGGACACGGGTCCTCGCGCGCGCCCGCGAGCTCGGCTTCCGCACGAACATGGAGATGGCGTCCTTCGAGCCCGACTTCCTGCGACCCATCGTGATTCCGTGCCTTCCCCTCCTCGACAGCATCGTCATCAACGACCACGAAGGCGAGGCGGTGAGCGGGATTGGGATCCGGCCCGGGGACCTCCTCGACTGGGAGGCGGCCGGCCGGGCGTGCCGGCGGCTGCGGGAGATGGGGGTCCGGCAAGTCGCGGCCATCCACTTCCCCGAGGGCGCGGTCGCGGTCGATGAGGACGGCGCCCTGCACGCCCAACCCTCCGTCCAATGGCCGGAGTCGCGGATGGTGAGCGCGGTCGGCGCGGGCGACGCATTCGCGGCCGGCCTGGTCTACGGCCTGCACGAAGGCTGGCCGGTGGCGCGCGGCCTCGAGCTCGCGGTCTCGGTCGCCGCGGTGTGCCTGGAGAGCATCGACACGAACGGCGCCATCGGCACCTGGCGGGCCTGCGAGGAGGAGACCCGGCCCTACGGCTACCGCAATGGTCCTCCCTGATCCCTCACCGTCCCGGCCGGGCCACATGCCGCCGGGCACTTGGCCGGCACCCGGTCGGCGGCGGGCGGCTCGCCGCCCGGACGCCAGGCCCCCAGGCACCGGCTGAACCACGCTCCGGCGAACGGTTCGCCCTGGAATCCTTGAGCGGCCCGGAAGTTCACAGGTGAGTCAAGTTTGCGAAGCGGTTTCCTGGGCGAGAGGTACGAGGCTGCTACCGGTACGGCGCGACGAGGCTTCGAATGAAGACGGGTGAATTCAGACATGTCTCGTCGGTCTGAGGCGCAGCCGGGCCAGCCCGGAAATCTCACCAGCTTTCGTCGCGAGGGCGCGGAGATGCCGCTGTGACAAGGCGCACGGACCGAACGACGCTGAAGGCGTAGCCGACACTACGTCGAAGCGGCTTGAGGGAGTACGCCTTGTCACCGCGAGCAGATCCGCGTCCGCAGCAGAAAGTTGGTGAGATATCCGGGCTAGCTGTCAGTTGCAATCCGCCATGCGCTTGATAAGCTTCGACGCCGCGTCGGAATTCCCCCGGAAAGGGCGAATCCAGCCGGTATCCTGCGGCCTTCCACCATTCGACGGCCGCACATCAACTAAGGGACATCGCATGAAAATGAACCATCTTTCTACAGGACTGGCCGCGGCGGCCGCGCTCGGCCTCGCTTCGGCGGCGTTTGCCGGCGAAGCCGTCGACTGGAACGCGGACGGCACGGTCGCCCTCAAGCTCGGCAAGACCTACGACAACACCGTGATCACGGTCCCGGCGGCGGATCTGGGCGCTCTCATCAAGGAGGGCGAGCAGCCCTTCTCGGGCACCGAGATCACCGTGACGGTGAACACCGGCGGTCCGAAGGGCGGGATCTCGGGGCCGCTCTACGCGTTCCGGCCGGCGTGGGAGGAGCTGACCGGCGGCAAGGTGAACGTCGTCGAGCTTCCGTTCGCGGAGCACTACTCCAAGATGATCCTCGACGTGCGCAACGGCACGGGCCAGTACGACGCGTTCATGGTCGGCGCCTTCTGGTACGGAGACATTGTTCCACAGGGGTACGGCTACCCGGTCGACGACCTGATCGCCTCCGGGGATCATCCGAAGTGGTCTTACGACGTCATGCCCGATTCCCTCCGCGCCCTCCACTCCTGGGAAGGAGAGGGTTACGGGGTCCTGAACGACGGCGACGGACAGGTGCTCTATTACCGCAAGAGCGCCCTCACCGATCCGGAGCATGCGGCCGCCTTCAAGTCCGAGTACGGCTACGACCTGCCGGTGCCACCCCGGACCTGGCAGCGGCTCCTCGACGTCGCCACCTACTTCAACGGAAAGAACTGGGACGCGAACGACGACGAGGCGGACAGCGGCATGGTGCTCCATCTCAAGGTCGGCGAGCAGGGACATTTTCACTTCCAGTCCCTCTCCGCCTCCTTCGCGGTGACCCCGGGACCGGAGGTCACCCAGCACCACAACGTGTACTGGTTCGACCCGACGAACATGAAGCCGCTCATCAACAGCCCGGGGCACGTCAAGGCGCTCGAGTTCCTGTTGGACCTCCACAAGACCGGGCCGGCGGCCCAGGTCGGCTGGAGCCTCGGCGAGGCGTGGGACTACTTCCTGCGCGGCAAGGCGGTGTTCGTCTTCAGTTGGGGCGACGTCGGCTCTCTCTGCCAGGACACGAAGCGCTCGGTGATCCGGGGCGACTGCGCGTCCGCAATCCTGCCCGCCTCGGAGGAGTACTACGACCACTCGACCGGCGAGTTCGTGAAGGCGGAGAACCCGGTCCCGGTCGGCAACACGACGGGGGGCTCGTGGCACGGCGTCATCTCGGCCTATTCGGCGAACCCGGAGGCGACGTTCTCATTCCTCTCGCTGATGGCCATGAAGGAGGTCTCTCTCTGGAGCTCGCAGCACGGCTGGACCGGAGTGGACCCGGGCTACAGCTACCAGTTCCTGAAGCCCCTCGGCGAAGCGACGGTGGAGGAATACGTGGCGGCCGGCTGGGATGCCGAGGACGTGAAGACCTACACGCAGGCGTACTACGACAACTTCTTCGCCGACACGATCCTCACCTATCTCCGGATCCCCGGCACCTTCGAGTACTGGGACATCCTCGACAAGAACCTCTCCGGGACGATGAGCGGGGAGCTCACCCCGCAGCAGGCCCTCGACCAGACGGCCGAGGCCTGGGAGGGCGTCACCGATCGGATCGGACGCGATTCGCAGCTCAAGTACTACCAGGGCGCCATCGGCTACGGAGGCTGATCCGAGTCCGCGGATCGGCCCGGGGGGCGGACGGCCGCCCCCCGGCCGCCACGGTCGCCGCGCCCTCCGCATGTCGCGCGGCCTCATCTCAATCAAACGAGACTGACATGCCTCAAGATCCCGACCACTCCCAACACGTTGAATGCGAAGGATACGGGCGGAACTTCCATCCGGCGAGATTCGACGCCAAGTACTGTAACGAGTGCCGTGACAATTCGCTCCACCCACTAGAGGATGAGGATCGTGATGACTCGGATGACTGAATGATGCGCTGGACGAGCAGGGCGCGATTCCTCTTCCTCGCCCCGGCCGTCCTCTGGGTGCTGGCGTTCACCGTCTTCCCGCTCGGCTATTCCCTCTGCATCGCCTTCCTCAAGATCGACAGCAAGACCGAGATCACCCGCGAACGGGTGCCGATGTTCGACAAGGCCGGCAACCCGGTGATGCTCGCCAACGGCAAGCAGCGGATGCGGACCATCATCCACAAGGAGCAGAAGACCACCACCACGTTTCAGGGTCTCCAGAACTTCCGGCGGATGTTCAAGGACAGCCAGGTCGCGACGGCAACCCGCATCACCCTGACGTTCATCCTCTCGTCGGTGAGCATCGAGCTCGTGCTCGGATTCCTACTCGCGATCCTGTTCAACCGCCATCTCGCCGGGCGTGCTGCCATG
Organism: Gammaproteobacteria bacterium; assembly: GCA_965223775.1. Classification (GTDB taxonomy): domain Bacteria; phylum Pseudomonadota; class Gammaproteobacteria; order HK1; family HK1; genus JAJDXW01. The sequence goes on from OZ245021.1 coordinate 4,135,542, forward strand.
CGCGCAATCATGATCCTGCCGATCTTCGCCACCCCCCTCGCGGCCGGCTACCTGTTCTTCACCATCCTGTACGAGGAGGGGGGGCCGCTCGGATTCCTCGGATTCCCGTTCCTGTCGAATCCGGACTGGGCCCTCGCCAGCATTATCTTCGTCGACATCTGGCAGTGGACCCCGTTCTGCTTCCTCGTCTTCCTCGCCGCCCTCCAGTCCGTGCCCGACGAGCTCTACGAGGCGGCCATCGTGGACGGGGCGAGCGGCTGGCAGATACTCCAGAAAGTCTTGCTGCCGATCCTCCAGAACACCATCGTCATCGTCCTGCTCCTGCGGCTCGCGGAGGCCCTCAAGCTCTTCGACATCCCCTTCGCGCTGACGGGCGGGGGGCCCGGGATCGCGACCCAGTCGTATTCGTTCTTCGCGTTCCGGACCGGGATCCGCTTTTTCGACCTCGGCTACGCGAGTGCGCTCTGCTACGGCCTCCTCATCACCGTCCTGATCATCATCATGCTGACCTTCCGGCGACTCAGAGAGAGCTATGGCTGAGGTGGCCGCACGCCCACCCGGAAGCCGGGGGTTCGGCGAGACGCTCCTGTGGCTCGTCGCGGTATGCGTGACCCTGGGCTTCTTCTTCCCGTTCTACTGGGCGATGTCCCAGGGGCTCCGCAACCCGATCGACACGTTCACCGTCTCGGGGCTCGGCGTCCCCTGGCTCAGCTTCGAGCCGACCCTCGACAACTGGATCACCCAGCTCTCGTCTCCCGAGTCGCGGCGCGCGCTCGTGAACAGCACCGTCGTGTCGGTGTCCGCGTCCGTGCTCGCCCTCGTGCTCGGGGTCCCGGCTGCCTACGCGCTCGCCCGCTTCCGCTTCCGCCGCGTCCCGAACATCGACATCACGATCTGGTTCCTGTCGCAGCGCATCCTGCCTCCCGTGGCGACCGTGATCCCCTTCTATCTCGTGATGCGCGCCCTCGGCCTCCTCGATACCCAGCTCGCTCTGATCCTCATCAACGCGACCTTCGTCCTTCCGTTCGCGGTGGTGATCCTGCGCCAGACCTTCCTCGACCTGCCCATCGAGCTCGAAGAGGCGGTGCTCGTCGACGGGGGGACCTACCGGACCGCCTTCGCCCGGGTGGCCCTCCCCCTCGCCGCGCCCAGCATCGCGGCGACCGCGCTCATCTCGTTCGCCTTCTCCTGGAACGAGTTCCTGTTCGCGATCACCCTCTCGAGCCGCGACGCCATCACCATTCCGGTGCACGTGGCGGGCGCCGTCGACACCCGCGGGGTCCAGTTCTGGTTCATGGCGGTGCGGGCCCTCATCGCGATGGTCCCTCCGGTGCTCATCGCCCTCCTCGCACAGCGCTACATCGTGCGAGGCCTCACCCTGGGGGCCGTCAAGGGCTGAGCGAGGGTACGTCCTTCGACGAAGGCAGGGACCAAGGGTCTTCCCGGGAGCGCGGGATTCTCGAGAGCGCGACTTCCCGGGAGCGCGGGCTTCCAGCCCGCGCGGAGCGGCCCCCGACGCCTGCGCGGGCAAGATGCCCGCGCTCCCATCCCGAGCGTCGCGCGCAATCAGGAAAGCGGGTCGATCCAACTCCAACTCCGCCATCAACGGCGCTGGCGCCTGGCGCGGTGAAGGTGATATCGTGCCCGGTCCATCCATTGATTGCGGAGGTGTTGCCTCAGCCGTTCGCCGACCTGACACGCCCGTTTTTGGAGGAACGCACGATGACAACGCTGTTACGATCAACTGCGGCGGCAGTGCTCGCATTTGCCGCTTCGCTCCCCGGAATCAGCGCGTCCGCGCAGGACGTAGTCGAGCTCAAGCTCTGGTCGCGGGCCGACCCGTCCGGGCCGCTGCGGCCGGGCAACATCGTGAAGGGCGCAGAACGGCTGAACGCCCAGCTCGAGAAGGACGGCGCCGACTACCGTGTCTCGATCACCGTGCTCGAGCAGCCCGATCAGGGCGGGTATGACGGCGATGCGGAGAGATTGCTGCGGAGCTACGCGATCGGCGAAGGGCCCGACATCTTCCACGCCGCGCATGAGTGGATCTGCGCTTTCGCGGATCCGGGCTTCCTCTTCGATCTGACCGATTTCACGAACGACAACCCTCAGTTCTTCGGCGACATATTTCCGTCTCTCTGGGCTTCCACGGAATGCGGCGGACGGCGCTTCGCGGTTCCCCAGGATGCCGAAGCGCGGATGTTCTTCTTCAACAAGAACCTGATGCGTCAGGCCGGCTATTCCGACGAAGAGATCGAGAGCCTGGACGAACGCGTGCTCGCCGGAGAGGTTACGCTCGACGACATGTCGGGTATCGCGCAAAGGGTGGTAGAGAACACCGACGCCGAGTACGGGATACTGCACCGGCCGTCGCGCGGGCCCGACTACCTCATGATCTTCAATCAGTACGGCAGCAGCTTCCTGGATCCCGAGACCGGCAAGCTGCTTCTGGAGGAAGGCAAGATCGCCGATGCCTACGGCTGGTTCGAGCGCAACGTCAAGAACGGTGTGACGCCGGGCAACAACACCTCGCTGGAATGGAACTTCATCAGGGACCAGTTCTACGCGGAGAACAATGCCGCGATGTGGATGTACGGCATCTGGGACCTGGGATCGCACGCCTTCACGCGCGGGGTGCCGAGCGATCGGGAGTCCTTCTTCAAGCAGTTCGGCTGGACGGCGGCGCCCGCGCCGGTGGAAGGCGGCCAGCCGGGCAGCCTCACGCACCCGATCGTCTACGGCGTGGGAGCCGGCGAGAATGCCGAGATTGCGGCAACCATCGTGGGGCATGCGTCCGATGCCGAGCTGAACACCGATCACGCGGTGACGACGACGCATATCGGAATCAAGCGCGCGCAGCTCGATGATCCTCGATATGCCGACGAGTGGACCCTGGCCCTGGCGACCGAGCTTCTCGAGTTCACCCAGTACATGCCGAACCACGCGGACTTCGGCACTCTGAACCAGGTCATCTACGAGGCGCTGCAGGGCGTGGAAACGGGGCAGTTGTCCGCGGCGGATGCGGCCGTCTACGTCATCGAAGAAGCGGGGGCACGAATCCCCGACAGTATTGTCGTGCGCTAGCGCGCGAGCGCGACATCCTTCCCGGGGGGGACCGCGCCGCCTCCCCGGGAGGGACTCGCCCGAGCCGAACCACCCGGACCATGCATCCGTTGCACGTTCGTAGTTCGGGCGGGGTTCGAAGGCCCTGACGACCCCATGGGAGCGACGGCGGAAGATGCGGCGATCCGCGCGAATGCGCGGAACACCATGAAGGGACGCGAACGCGCCAACATGGCGATGTTCCTGGGTCCGGCCTTCCTGGTCGTGGGCTTCTTCTTCGTCGTTCCGGTCTTCGTCGACATCGCGATCTCCTTCACGGACCTCGGTCGAGAGCTTCGTATCGAGGAGATCACGACCAAGAACTATGAGCGGGCGTTCGTCAGCGATCGTCAGCTCCCCGCGGTAATCTGGCGAACCTTGTGGTATGTCGGCGCCACGCTGCTCATCTTCAACACGACCTTCGGCCTCCTCCTGGCGCTCGCGACGACTTCGATCCCGCGGACTTCCGGCACGTTCTTTCGGGCCGTCTGGCTGCTTCCCCGCATGAGCCCATCCGTGGTCTACGCCATTCTCTGGACCTGGTCCGTGCATGGCGGCGACACGAGCCTCGTCAATCAGGTGCTCATGCATCTCTTCGACGCCGAAGAGCCGATCGATCTGCGCCAGACGTCACCCATGTGGGTCATCATTTTCGCGAACGGCTTCATCGGCGCCTCTTTCGCCATGATCATCCTGACGTCGGCGATCAGAAGCATTCCCGAACACCTGTATCACGCGGCCCGGTGCGACGGGGCCGGTTCACTGGCAAGGGTCTGGCACATCACCCTGCCCCAGCTCAAATGGCCGCTCACCTACATCTTCATCTGGCAGACCCTCTCGCTGCTCACCAGCTTCGAGTACATCCTGCTGATCACGGGCGGAGGCCCGTTCCGCGCCACGACGGTTTACGCCATCTTCATCTTTCAGCGCGCATTCGGCTCATCCGGGCAGTATGCCTATGGCGCCGCCCTCGCGTTCTTCCTGATCGTGCCCGGAGTGATCCTGGCCCTGCTCCTCTGGCGCATCTCCAACATGAGCCGGCTTCTCCAAAGACCCCGGATCGAGGTGCAATAGCCCATGCCCGCCGTCGGCTTCGACAAGGTTCGCACCGACGCCCAAAGACATTGGGACGAGCTCGCGTCCAAGGCACGCCGTTCGCGCCGGGCCAAGGACGCTTCGTTGTTCACCTTTCTGATCGCGGTATCAATTCCCGTCATCGTGCCCTACTTCTGGCTGCTGACCCTGGCGTTCTCCGCCGGCATGAAGGGGGTCGACACGAAGGTCCTCTGGCCGTCCATTCTCATCCTCGTGCCGGCGGTGGTCGCGACGTGGGTGTGGGCGACACTGGCTCGCAGCCGGCGCCATGCGATGACCGGTTGGGGCGTCATCTGGCTCGTGACGATTGCACTCTATGCGGTGATCGTGGGACCGAGCCTGCATCTTTACAATTTCCGATTCCTGTACATTCCCGAATTCAACACGGCGTACCGGGAAATCGTCGCGGCGGAAGACAATCCCGGATTCAGCGTAACGTCGTTCCCTTCCGTGTGGTCGGCTTTCTGGAACTCGCTCTTCATCGCCGGGACCGCCACCCTGATCGTCGTGACGATCTCCACCCTCGCGGGCTATTACATATCCCGTTTCCAGTACCGCTTCCGCGGCTCCTCGCTGGCCGCCATGCTGGTGCTGCACGCCTTTCCGACGACGGTTCTGCTGATTCCAATCTTCATCGTCATGTGGAAGGTCGGTCTGCTCGATACCTTGACCGGGGTGATGCTGGTCATCGTCGGCATCGAGATGCCGTTCGCCGTCTTCATCATGAAAGGCTTCTTCGACGCCGTCCCGTGGGAAATCGAGATGAGCGCGCTCACTGACGGCGCAACCCGCCGTCAGGCATTCGTCAAGATCGTGCTGCCGCAGGTCAGCAACGGAATGATCGCCGTGGCGGTATTCGTGTTCATTCGCGGTTGGGAAGAGTTCATATTCGTGCTGACGATATTGTCCTCGAATGTGAGATGGACGATGAGCCTCTATACCTTCTTCGTGACCGAGGAAACGAACCTGGGTGTCGACTACGGTATCGTTTCCGCCGTGGGCCTCTTCTACATCATCCCGAGCTTTCTCCTGTACACGATAGCGCAGAAATACCTGCTTCAGATGACCGTCGGCGGACTGAAGGGCTGATCCGTGGCAACGATCGAGTTTCGGAGGATCCAGAAGCAGTTCGGAGACGTGACGGTGATTCCGGACATGAGCCTCAAGATCGACGACGGAGAATTCGTCTCGCTGCTGGGCCCGTCCGGCTGCGGAAAGTCGACGACCCTGTTCATGCTCGCGGGAATCTACCTGCCGTCCGGCGGCGACCTGTTGTTCGACGGTGCGCGGGTGAACGAGGTGGAGGCGCGCGACCGCAATGTCGGCATCGTGTTCCAGTCGTACGCGCTCTACCCGCACATGACCGTGTACAAGAACATCGCCTTTCCCCTCCGGTTCAAGAACGTGCCCGATTCGGAAGTGAGCCGCCGCGTCAACGACGCCGCCGAGCTGGTACGCGTCGCGGAGCTCCTCGAGCGCCGGCCGGACCAGCTTTCGGGCGGCCAGCAGCAACGGGTCGCGCTGGCTCGCGCCCTCGTGAAGGACCCGACGCTGTTGCTTCTCGACGAGCCGCTCTCGAATCTCGACGCCTCCCTCCGCCTCGTCATGCGCACCGAGATCAAGGCGCTGCAGGAGCGGTTGAAGGTGACGACCGTTCTCGTCACCCACGACCAGGTCGAGGCGACGACGATGGCCGACCGCATCGTGTGCATGTCGGACGGCAGGATCGAGCAGATCGGCACGCCGGACGACCTGTATCGCAGGCCTGCGAGCCGGTTCGTAGCGGCATTCGTCGGTTCGCCGCCCATCAACCTCCTCGACGGGGACGCGGCGGATGGACGGCTCGTCGTCAACGGGCATCCGCTCGCTCTGAAGGGCGAGCCCGCGTCGGGGGAGGTCACCCTCGGCATCAGGCCTGAGGACCTGCACTTCGTGGCGGCGGGCGGCGTCGCATGCCGCATCGAGCAGATCGAGCCGATGGGGCGTGAGACCCTCTATGTCGCCGACTCGCCCTTGGGAAGCCTTCGCGTGCTGGAGAGTGGAGCCGGAACGCGTCATGCGCCCGGCGAGAACCTGCGCGTCGGATTCCACCCCGAGCACGTGCTGCTGTTCGACCGGCGCCGCGAGACCCTGATTCCCGGCGCCCGCGCCGCCGTTCCGGAAGGCTGATCGCGGTTGCCGGCGGGGTGAGGAAGCGGTGGTGAGGGCACCGGGAGTCGGATTGATCACGACCTTCCGTCATGGTTAGATGCGCCGGACACCGCAAACTTCGTACGAACCGGATCGCTGATAACCGGCTGTATATGGGACAGGATTTTCGGTTCGACACCAACCCCTCCGCTCCGGGTCCGGATGTTCAGGGAAACAGGAGGGGCGCAAGCTGCGCGGGAGCCGAAGAGACATGGAAAGGATCAGGGTCGCAGACGAAGCGCCGGTGGACGTGGCCGGCGTCCTCCGGGAGACGGGGGCGGAGCTCCTCGTCTGCTACCTCCCGGTCGGCTCGGAGCGGGCGGTCCGGCACTACGCGCAGGCCTGCCTCGACACCGGAGTCGCGCTCGTCAACTGCGTGCCGGTGTTCCTCGGGGCCGATGAGGACGGCGGGACCGATGGAGCCGACCGGGCCTGTGGGGACGGCGCCGGGGCCGAGCCGGCGGAGGCCGGGCGCCCGGGAGAGGGTCCGTGAGCGTCGCCGCGCCGTCGCCGGTGCGCGGACCGGACCTCGACCTCCGGCCCCTCCCCGAAGGGCTCGGGGCCGAGATCGCCGGGTTCGATTTCGGCGCCTCGATGTCCGGGGAACGGTTCGATACCCTGCACCGCGCCTTCCTCGAGTGGCAGGTGCTCGTCTTCTCCGGCGAGGAGGTGCCCCCCGACCGCCAGGTCGAGTTCGCCCGACGCTTCGGCGAGGTGCAGGTCCATGTCATGAACCAGTACCACGCGGACGGTTGCCCGGAGCTCTACCGGCTCTCCAATCTCGACGAGAACGGCAATCCGTCGGGCCGGCATCCCGACCGCGGGACCCTTGCATGGCATACCGACGGGTCCTGGCAGGCCCGGACCGGACTCGCAACGATGATGTACGCGATGGAGATCCCCGCGCGCGGCGGCGAGACTCATTTCTGTGACATGTACCGCGCCCTCGACCGCCTTCCGCCCGAGACGCGCGAGCGGATCGACGATCTTCGCGCCGTCCACAACCTCGACTTCTCGCGCTCGCGCCGGCACGGCGAGGAACCGATGACCGAGGAGCAGCGCCGGCAGGTGCCGCCGGTCGCGCACCCGATCGTGCGGACGCATCCCGACACGGGACGCGACTGCCTGTTCCTTGGCGACCACGCGGAGTGCATCGAAGGCATGGACTACGGAGCGGGGCGCTCGCTCGTGGACGAGCTGAACGAGAGGGCGGCGAGCCTCGGCACGATCTACCGGCACCGCTGGCGTCCCCGGCAGCTCGTGGTGTGGGACAACCGCTGCCTGATGCACCGGGCGACGGCGTACGACACCGCGAACGAACGGCGGGTCATCCGCCGGTGCACGGTGCTCGGGGACGCGCCGTTCCGGCGGCGGGCCCGGCCGTGATTGCCGGGCCGGGCCGCCACGACACGAGGCAACCACTCGCGAGGAGCACGTCATGACTGCCGATTCCACCCGCTTCGACGGCCGCACCGCCCTTGTCACCGGAGGCGGCTCCGGGATCGGCCGCGAGGCCGCCCTCCTCTTCGCCGAGCGCGGCGCCCGCGTCGTGGTCGCCGACCTCGTCGCGGCGGGCGGCGAGAGCACCACGGAGGCGATCCGCGAGCGGGGGGGCGAATCCGTCTTCGTCCGGACCGACGTGACGAAGCCGGACGAGGTCGCGGCGATGGTCGAGGCGGCGGTCGCGAGCTTCGGCGGCGTCGACTGCGCCGTCAACAGCGCGGGGACCGCGACCCTCGCCCGGACCCGGACCCACGAGTTCTCCGAGGAGGAGTGGCACCGGGTCCTCGACGTCAACCTCACCGGGGTCTGGCTCTGCATGAAGGAGGAGATCGCGCGGATGCTGGAAGGCGGCCGCGGGGGCGCAATCGTGAACCTCTCCTCCATCTACGGGCTCGTGGCGGCGGCCGGGACCGCCGCCTACACCGCGAGCAAGCACGCGGTGGCGGGGCTCACGAAGACCGCCGCCCTCGACTATGCGAAGCAGGGGATCCGGGTGAACGCACTGAGTCCCGGGTATACGCGAACCCCGTTGGTCGAAGGGGTCATCTCCCACAAGCCCGAGCTCGAAGACTGGTTCGTCGACCGGACCCCACTCGGCCGGATGGGGATACCCCGCGAGATCGCGGAGGCGGGGGTGTGGCTCTGCTCCGACGCCGCCGCCTACCTGAGCGGGGTGATCCTGCCGGTGGACGGGGGCGTCGTCGCCCAGTAGGAGGCGCGCCGAAGGTCCCCTCCTCCGGGCACCGGTCCGGAGGCTACGTCAGGACCTCGACCTCGTCGCCGACCCGGACCGTGCCGAGGGTGCGCGGTATCAGGTTCTGTCCAAGGAACACGCCGCCCGCCGGGCGGCGGCGGAAGGTCGCGAGGGTCCGCATCGGCTCGCGCCTCGTGTCCTTCATCGCGGTGTCCGGATCGATGGTCGGGAACGCGCATCGCTTGCAGTTCTCCGCCCCCTCGAACTCCACCTCGCCGACCCGGAGCCGCCACCAGTGGTCCTCCGCGAACGGCGGGGCGCCCTCGACCACGAGGTTGGGGCGGAAGCGGCGCATGGAGGTGGGCTCTTCGAGGCGCGCGTCAAGCTCGTCGAGGGACGAGCGCCCGATGAGGAGGACCGGAAAGCAGTCCGCGAAGCTCACGAGATCCCCGGGGCGCGCGACGTCGGGATCGGCGGGGCGAAGGCAGTCGTCGGTCATCTCCGCCAGGCGGGCCGGGGTCTCCAGCAGCTCGCTGAACCAGCCCGCCGCCTCGGCGCCGGCATCGACCCCGTGGCAGTCGTCGCCCCAGATCGTGACCGGGCGTGCGCCCTTGCCGCCCTCTCCCGGCGCGGCGCGGGGGACGGTGACGGGCGCGAGGCCGGGCGCTTCGAGGCGGAGGCCGCCGTCCCCGAACCGGGCCCGAACGAGCACGAGGCGCGGGTGCTCCCGGCCGGTGAAGAACCGGCCGTCGGGGCTGACGACCATCCAGCGCCGGTCCCCGGCGAGCCCGCGCGCCTCGACCGGGGAGGCGTCGAGCCGGAGGCCGGCGGCGGACTTCACCGGGTAGACGGAGATCTCGGCGACGCGTACGGCCGCCATCTCAAGCCGCCCCGCCGCCGTCAGCCGGAACGACGGGCGGTGGCGCCGTGCTCAAGGTGCGCTGAACCGCTTCGCCCCAGCCGCGGAGCTTTCGCTCCCGGGTGTGCGCTTCCATCGTGGGGGCGAACCGCCGATCCCGTTCCCACCCGGCCGCCCATTCCGCCGGCCCCGGGTAGAAGCCGGCGTGGTAGCCGGCGAGCCAAGCGGCGCCGCGCGCGGTGGTCTCGAGGTCCACGGGTCGATCTACCGGGAGATCGAGCACGTCGGCGAGGAACTGCATGGTCCAGTCCGACGCGGCCATGCCGCCGTCGACCCGCAGCACGGTGGCTCCCACGCCATCGCCCCGGGCCGCGTCGATGAGGTCCCGGGTCTGGTACCCCACCGATTCGAGGGTGGCGCGGACGATCTCCGCCCGGCCGGTCCCGCGCGTCAGGCCGAAGATCGCCCCCCGCGCCCCGGCATCCCACCACGGCGCGCCGAGGCCGGTGAACGCCGGCACGAGATAGACGGGCTGATCGGGGTCGGCCTCGGCGGCAAGCCGTCCGCTCTCCTCCGCCGACGAGAGGATCGAGAGCTCATCCCGGAGCCACTGGACGCCCGCTCCCGCAATGAAGATGGAGCCTTCGAGCCCATAGACCCGCTCTCCCGCGTGCTGCCACACCACGGTGGTGAGAAGACGGTTCCGGGAGGCGACCGGGGCCGCGCCGATGTTCGCGACGAGGAAGCAGCCCGTGCCGTAGGTGGCCTTCATCATGCCGGGCTCGAAGCACCCCTGCCCGAGGGTCGCCGCCTGCTGGTCGCCCGCCATCCCCGCGATCGCGATGGCCCCTCCGAACAGATCCGGCAGGCTGACGCCGAGGTCCGAAGCCGAGTCGCGAATCTCCGGAAGCACCGGCCGGGGAACCCGGAAGAGATCGAGCAGGTCCGGGTCCCAGTCTCCGGTGCGAAGGTCGTAGAGCGAGGTCCGCGAGGCGTTGGTCGCGTCCGTCGCGTGCACCCGGCCGCCGGTCAGCCGCCACAGGAGGAAGGTGTCCACCGTGCCGAAGGCGAGCTCTCCCGCCTCCGCCCGCGCCCGGGCGCCTTCCACGTGGTCGAGGATCCAGGCGATCTTCGTCGCGGAGAAGTAGGGATCGAGGAGCAGCCCGGTTCGCTCCGAGACGAGCGCCTCGTGCCCCCCGTCGCGGAGCGCGGCGCATTCCCCGGCGGTTCGGCGGTCCTGCCAGACGATTGCGCGATGGATCGGCCGGCCCGTCGAGCGCTCCCACACGATCGCGGTCTCGCGCTGGTTCGCGATCCCGATGGCGGCGATCGCGCCCGCGCCGCAGCCCACCTTCGCCAGCACCGCCCGGACGGTCGAGACCGCCGTCGTCCAGAGGTCTTCCGCGTCGTGCTCCACCTCGCCGGGGCGCGGGAAGTGCTGGTCGAACGGCTCCTGCGCCACCGCGACGATCCGCGCCGCCTCGTCGAAGAGCAGCGCCCGGGTCGACGTCGTGCCCTGGTCGATGGCGAGTACGTATCCGGCCACGTCCGATGTTCTCCCCTGTCCCGGCCGACGCCAATGGTATCCGCCCGGGCGCGACCGTACCCGCCTCCGTCGCCGCCCCTGGCCGTCAACCGTCCGTGACGGCCATCGGCGTTCACACCGGACCGATGCCGCCCCTCCACGCCGCGACCGGCCGGAGTCTCGGGAACTGGTTTACGATTGCGGGCAGGTACCGCACAATTCGGATCGTTCCGCCACGCCCGGCGAACGTGCCGGGTCGCCGGCTGAAACGGCCGTACTGACCCGAGCGACCGGTGCAGCCGGGTCGACGGTTCGAATACGCGCATACCAAGAGGAGGGGCAAGGCATGACAGGGCGGAACCGAGCCATGGCCCTGGTCGGAGGAGGGAACCTGCACACGCTGGGCGACCTCCGGGACGGACCCGGTCTCGTGTATCTCGCCGGACACGCCGTTACCCTGGCCGCCACCGGGTGGCTGGTGGCAGCATCGTGGGGGTCGTGGTGGGCGGTGGCGGCGGTCTTCGTCCACGGGGTGGTCGTGGTTCACCTGTTCGCGCCCTTTCACGAAACCTCCCACGCGAGTGCCTTCCGCACTCCCTGGCTCAACCGGGCGCTGGTCTGGATCACCGGCGTGGCCATCGGAATCCCCCCCACCTTCTTCAAATGGGAGCATTTCGCCCATCACACCCATACCAACGACCCGGAGCGCGACCCGCAGCTCATCCCGATGGCGGAGAGCGCCTCCGGTTATTTCCTCTACGCATCCGCTCTCCCCTACTTCGAATACCTGCTTGGCTCCCTCATGCGCTTCGCGGCCGGCCGATTCAACGAGACGGAGGCCGGCTTCCTCAACGCGGGGCGCCGGGCGCGGGTTCAGCGCGAGGCGATCGCCATGTGGATGGTCTATGGCGGATGCGCGGCCTGGTCCGTGGCCTGGGAGAGCTGGGCGCTCGTCATGTTCTGGCTGCTGCCCCGGCTGGCCGGCGAGCCCGTGATGCGCATCATCCGCATGTCGGAGCACGTGGGCTGCCCCCTGACCGACAACGTGTTCCGCAACACGCGCACGGTCCTCACCCTGGCGCCAATCCGGTGGCTCGCCTGGAACATGGCCTACCACGCCGAGCACCATGCCTTCCCGGGGGTGCCGTTCCATCGCCTCGGGTGGCTCCACGAGGCGCTCAAGGGCGATCTCGAGCAGATCGAGCGCGGCTACGTCAGGACCCACGCGCGCCTCATCCGCAACGCCCTCGCCCACCGCGCCGTCGATTGACCGCGGGGGCCATTGACCCGGCGCGGGCCCCGCCGCCGGGCGGGCCCGCCTGCGGCTCGGGCTACGGCTCGAAGTAGCGGAAGGAGGAGGCGAAGCCCCGCTCTTCGCGCGGACTGTGCCCGAAGTGCTCGCGGTAGCGGCGGCTGAAGTGCGAGGCGGACGCGAATCCGGCCGCGAGCGCGATCGCGAGGATCGACGATGCCCCGCGCATCAGCAGCAGCCGGGCGTGATGGAGCCTGAGATCGAGATAGTAGCGGGACGGGGTGCATCCGAGCCGCTGCCTGAACAGGCGCTCGAGCTGGCGGACCGAGAGGTTCGCCCCGCGCGCGATCTCGCCCAGGGAAAGCGGCTCGTCCAGGTTCGCCTCCATCGCCCCGATCGCGGCGAGCAGCTTTGGCTCTCTCACGCCGAGGCGCTCGTACGGGGCCATCCGCTGGTGGTCGTGCGCGGCCCGAATCCGCTGGTGCATGAACTGATCGGACACCTTTCCCGCGAACTCGGCGCCGTGCGCGAGCCCCATGAGGTGCAGCATGAGATCGAGGGCCGCGGTCCCGCCCGCACAGGTGATGCGCTTGCGGTCGATCTCGAACAGGTTGGCCGTGACCTCCAACTGCGGGAAGTCCTCGGAGAGGGACTGGATGTCCTCCCAGTGAATGGTGCACCGGTGGCCGTCGAGCAGGCCGGCCCGGGCGAGCAGGCGACTGCCGGAGCAAAGACCGCCCACCACCCCTCCCCGGCGCGCGACCCGGCGAAGCCACGCCGTCGTATTCCGATCGGCCTGCTCGTGGGCGTCGAGGCCCGCGCAGACGAAGAGCGCCTCGCACTCGCTCACGTCCGCCATTGCCGCGTCGGCCGCCAAGTGCAGGCCGTTGCTCGCGACGATCGGACCGCCGTCCCGGGAGACGACCTGCCAATGATAGCGGCGACCGCCGCTGATGCGGTTGGCGCAATAGAGCGGGTCGACGGCCGACGCGAACGCGTGCATCGAGAACTTCGGCGCCAGGAAGAACGTGTAGGTCTTCAAGGACACGGTGCGAGCGTCCCTTGGTCAACCAGCCGACGCCAGAATCTTTGCTTTCCGAGGGTTCATGTCAAACGAATAATTCGATTCGCTGCGACCATGAAACCCGATATAACAAATTCACCGAGCCGAGTCGATGCTTCGCTCCCCGTCACTCCGGCGGGCGCATGGCCATGCGCGGGATGCGGATCGGAAACTCCGCACGGATCTGATCGTCCACGTCGTCCGGGACGTGCCGGGGGAAATGCTCCGACAGCAGCCGGTCGGTGACCTCCCGGGCCCGCGCGACGAGTTCGGGCTTTCCGGTCTCCAGCCACTCCTTGGGGCTGGTGCGGTCGCCGACCGAGGGATACACGTACTCGGACTGCATGAGCCGCAGGGTCTGCTCGTGGCCCAGGTAGTGGCCGGGACCCGAGAGGCAGACCTCGCGCATCGCCTCGAGCGCGAGCGTGTCGTCGTTGACCTCGATCCCCCGCACGCAGCGCAGGCAGGCTCCGAGGAGGTCGTTGTCGATGACGAGGCTCTCCAGGCAGTGGGAGAGGAGCGAGGCGTGCATGCCGACGCTCTCGTACACGAGGTTCAGCCCGGACAGGCCGGCCATGACGTTGGCGAGCCCGCGCTCGTACCCCGCCTGCATGTCCGGGGCCTTGGAATCGGACATCGCGCAGGCCGAGCCGCCCGGCAGGTCGTAGTACCGGGCCATCTGCCCGCAAGCGGCGCTGAGGAGCGCCTGCTCCCCCGAGCCGCCGGACATCGCGCCGGTGCGAAGGTCGGAAACGAACGGCCAGGTGCCGAAGATGGCCGGATGACCGGGCTCGACCGCGTTGACGTAGACGACCCCCGCCAGGCACTCGGCGACGGCCTGGACGACCGCCCCCGCGAGGGAGGCCGGGGCGGTGGCGCCCGCCTGGCCTGCCGACAGCAGCAGGATCGGCATGCCGCCCCGGATGAGCGCCTCCATCACCTCGCACGATTCGGTCGCGAACCGGAGCGGGGGCACCACGAAGCAGTTCGAGTTCGATACGAAGGGGCGCGCGCGCCAGGCGGCTTCCGATCCGGCCACCCGGTGCAGCATGTCGAGCCCCCGTCGCGCCCGCTCCACGGAGGTGAACGAGGTCCCGACGTGCTTCGTGGTCCCGTGGATGCAGACGTAGAGGGTGTTGAGATCGAGCTCGGTGGGGTCCTCGGTGTCGCGGCAGGTGAGGGTTCGCTGGAAGAAGTGGATGTTGTCGAGCACGTCCACGAGGCGGGCGGAGTCGTAGAGATCCTGCATGGTGGGGTTGCGGATGTCGCCGAGAACCGGGTCGTAGACGTGCACTGCCGCCCCGGCCGTCCCGTAGTGAACGCGCGTGCCTCCGGGGTGGATGTCGTTCCGGGGGTCCTGCCCGCGCAAGGCCACGTCGCGCGCGGCGACGGCCAGCATCTTCTCCACCACGTCGGGCGGGATCCGCACCCGTCCGTCGTCCCCGAGCACCGCCCCCACCGAAGTCAACGCCTCGACCCCGCTCGGCGGGGCGCCGGCGAGGCCGATCTCCTCGAGCGCCCGGAGCGCGGTCTCGTGGATGCGCCCGATGTCGGCCTCACCGAGAGGGGCGTACGCGCCTCCCTCCAGGCCGGCGCGCACGGGCCGCAGGTTTTCCGGAAGGGGAGCGGCGCGGGCCGCCCGGCGGGCCGCACGGCCTCCTCCCCGCCGGCCCCCGATCCCAGCGGGGGCGGCTGCTGGTGCATCGGTCATCGATTCAACTCCGCAGCTTCTCGTTGTCCGGGTCGTACAGGGGCCGTTCCGGCTGCACGACGGCCGGCCGGCGCTCGCCGTAGATCTCGACCTCGAGCCCGGTGCCCGGTCCGGCGAGATCCGAGCGCACCATCGCGAGGGCGATCGAGGCTCCCACCCGGTGGCCCCAGCCCCCCGAGGTCGTCTCGCCCACGATCTCGCTGCCCTGCCAGACCGTCGACATGTAGGGGGCGTCGCACTCCCGCGAATCCACGACGAGGGTGGCGAAACGCCGGCTCACTCCTTGCTGGCGCTCGCGCTCGAGGGCGGCCCGGCCCGTGAAGACCGGCTTTTCCCAGCGAACGAAACGCTCCAGTGCGCCCTGCAGGATCGTGTAGTCGGTCGACAGGTCGCCCTTCCACGCCCGGTAGCCCTTCTCGAGACGAAGGCTGTCGAGCGCGAACATCCCGAACGGTCGAAGCCCGTGCCCGGCGCCCGCGTTACACACCGCGTCGAAGACCTCCGGGGTATCGGCCACCCGGCTGTGGATCTCCCAGCCGAGCTCCCCGACGTAGGAGACCCGGAGCGCCAGCACGTCGTGGCCCGCGATCCGGCACCGCTGCCAGTCGAGCCACGGGCGGGAGAGATCGGCATCGCTCACCGCCCGGAGGATGTCCCGCGAGCGCGGTCCGGAGAGGATCTGGCAGTCATGCTCCTCGGTGCGGTTCTCGATCGTTACGGCCGAGCCGGGGGGAAGGCGACGCAGCAGCCAGTCCCGATCGTGCCACTCCGCCGCCGCCGCGGTGATGAGCAGCATCTCGTCCTCGTCGAGCCTCGTCACCGACATCTCGGTCACGATGCGGCCGCGATCGTCCGCGAAGTAGACGAGGCCGACGCGCCCGGCGCGCGGCAGCGAGCCGGTGACGACGGACCGGAGCCAGTCCGCCGCCCCCGGCCCCCGGACGTGGAACCGGCTGAACCCCGGCAGGTCGAGGATGCCGGCCGCATCGCGTACCGCGAGGCACTCCTCGCGGACGCGGGGAAACCAGGGACCCTCGCGGGCCCAGGTCCGCGCGGCGCACTCCGACGTGTCGTCGCCGGGAGCGGCGAACCAGTTGGCCCGCTCCCAGCCGCCGTAGGCTCCGAACTGAGCGCCGAGAGCCCCGATCCGGTCATGCACCGGCGAGAGCCGCTTGCCGCGCCCGGCCGGCCAGGCGTGGTGAGGGAAGTGCATCGCGTACTCGTGGCCGTAGACTTCCACGGCCTTCGCGAGCGTGTGGTCCTGGTCGGCGTAGTCCATGAACCGGCGCGGGTCGCAGCTCCACATGTCCCACTCGGTTCCACCGTCGACCACCCACTCCGCGAGCACCTTGCCGGCGCCCCCCGCCTGGGCGATCCCGAACGTGAAGACACACGCCTCGAATGCGTCCGGGACCCCGGGCATCGGCCCGATGAGCGGGTTGCCGTCCGGGGTGTACGGGATCGGACCGTTGATGACGCGGCTCACCCCGCCCGTGCCGAGCAGGGGCACCCGGGCGATCGCGTCCTCGACGTACCATTCGAGCCGCTCCAGATCGTCGGGGAAGAGCTGGAAGGAGAAGTCCTCCGGCATCGGATCGTCGGGGGTCACCCAGTGGGCGCGGCAGCCGCGCTCGTAGGGGCCGAGGTTCAGCCCGAACTTCTCCTGGCGGAGATACCAGGACGTGTCCACGTCCCGGAGCAGGGGGAGCTTGCGGCCCGACTCCCGGCTCCACTCCTCGATCTCGGGGATCGGCTCGGTGAGGAGGAACTGGTGCGACATGGCCACCATGGGAACGGAGCGGCCGAACATCGCCCCGATCTCGCAGGCCCGGTACCCGGCCGCGTTGACCACGTACTCACAGCGGACCTCACCTTGTGGAGTCTCTACCACCCACTCGCCGCCCTTCCGGGAAACGCCCGTCACCGGGCAGAAGCGGACCACCCGGGCGCCGAGATCGCGCGCGCCCTTCGCGAGCGCCTGGGTGAGCTGGGCCGGATCGATGTCCCCGTCAAAGGGGTCGTGGAGAGCGCCCGCGAGGTCGTGGGTCTCGAGAAAGGGATAGTGGCTCCTCAGCTCCTCGACCGGACAGATCCGCACGTCCATGCCCTGGTAGCGGCCCATCCCCACCACCCGCTCGAACTCCTTCATGCGGTCGTCGGAGTGGGCGAGCCGGATCGACCCGGTGACGTGGTAGTTCATGGGGTAGTCGACCTCCTCGGCAAGGCCCCGGTAGAGCTCCGCCGAGTAGCGCTGCATGTTCATCACCGACCAGCTCGCCGAGAAGGTCGGCACGTTGCCGGCCGCATGCCAGGTCGACCCCGAGGTGAGCTCGTTCTTCTCGAGGAGGAGGCTGTCCGTCCACCCCCTCTTCGCGAGATGAAAGAGGCACGAGGCGCCGACCGCACCGCCCCCGATGACGACCGCCCGCGCGGTGCCCGGCAGCTCAGCCAAGGTCCTTCCCCTCCCGTCGCGAAACGGTCGGCCGCGGCGGCGAATCCGGCGCCCGCCGGGCGGTGCCGGCCCGCGGGCCGCCGCATGCGCTGCGCCTTGCGCGACCCGGCCAAGGCCCTCTTGCCTCCATTCGCGCTCCTCCGTCCGCCGCGGGCTCTTCTCCGGGAATCGGAGTTCGACAGGACGGCATTACGGCACCATTTGCGCGCGTGTGCAAGACGTTTCCCGGCCGTCCCGGAAACCGCCGCCAAGTCTCGGGTTTTCGCAGACCGGCTCCGATTTTCGGCTCGAAGCGACCCGGTTTCCGAATCACGGACGTACATGTCGGATTCAGGACATAAGGTGTCGCGAATATTTCAGCCGGGTAACGAAAGCGGCCCCACTATTCGCTCGGTTCGGGGTAGCCGGGGGATGGGTCGGACATGCCGGATGAAGTACAGGATCTCGATCTTTCCACGCTGAGCGACGAGGAACTCGTCAATCAGATGCACGAGGATCTCTACGACGGCCTGGCGGAGGAGGTCGTGGAGGGCGTCCACATCCTGCTCGATCGGGGGTGGACCCCCTACAAGGTCCTGACCGAGTCCCTGGTGGAGGGGATGCGGATCGTCGGCATCGACTTCCGCGACGGCATCCTGTTCGTTCCCGAAGTGCTGCTCGCCGCCAACTCCATGAAGGCCGGGATGATCATCCTGCGGCCGCTCCTCGCCGAGACCGGCGCACCGAATCAAGGCTCGATCGTGATCGGCACCGTCAAGGGCGACATCCACGACATCGGCAAGAACCTGGTGGGCATGATGCTGGAGGGCGCCGGGTTCGACGTGTTCGACATCGGTATCAACAACGACGCGGAGGCGTTCCTTGCCGCTCTCGAAGAGCACCGTCCGGACTTCCTCGGGATGTCGGCGCTGCTCACCACCACCATGCCCTACATGAAGGTGGTGATCGATACGCTCAGGGAGCGCGGGCTTCGCGAGGAATACATGGTGCTCGTGGGCGGCGCACCCCTCAACGAGGCATTCGCCGAGAGCGTCGGGGCGGACGCCTACTGCCGCGACGCGGCGGTTGCGGTCGAGACGGCCAAGGAGATGATGTCCGCCCGCCGGCAGCACGCGCCGCCGCTGTTGGCCGCGGGCTGACCGGGTCCGCCGCGACCGTGCCGCCCCGCACCCTCGTGATCGCCTGCGGGGCGCTCGCACGCGAGATCACGGCCCTCGTCCGGCGGCACGGATGGAACACCATCGAGGTGCAGTGCCTCCCGGCGATCTGGCACAACTTTCCGGAACGCATCCCGGGCGGAGTGCGCGAGAAGATCCGGGCGGCGCGGGCGAGCGGGGAGATCGACCGGATCTTCGTCGCCTACGCCGACTGCGGCACGGGCGGCGCACTCGATGCGGTTCTCAAGGCGCAAGGCGCGGAACGCATCCCCGGGGCGCATTGCTACGAGTTCTTCGCGGGTCCCCGGTCATTCGCCGCGCTCCACGAGGCGGAGCCGGGCACCCTCTACCTGACGGACTATCTCGCCCGGAACTTCGATCGACTGATCATCGGGGGGCTCGGGATCGATCGACACCCCGAGCTCGAGCCGATGTACTTCGGGAACTACCGCCGGCTGGTGCATCTCGCCCAGACCCGCGACGAGACCCTCCGCACCGCGGCGCGAGCCGCGGCCGAACGGCTGGGTCTGGAGTTCGAGCACCGCTTCACCGGCTACGGCGGTCTCGAGCCCTTCCTCGAACGGGCCGGCAGCGGAATCGGATCGCAGGAACGAACGGGCCCGGAGGCCCGGAACCGGGCCTCCGGCCGGGGCGGGCCCGGCTCCCGGGCCGGCGCCGAGGGCGGCACGCCCGCTCCTTGAACGCCTCGCTGACTGTCGTCTACTGGCGGGACATCCCGGCCCAGGTCATCGCCCGGGCGCAAGGGCGCGGGCGGACCGCCCGCCGGGCCCTCCCCGGGCGCTTTCAGGAAGCGATCGACCGGGCCGCGATGCGCGCCGGGCTCGCCGGCTCCGACGCCTACCTCGAGCAGTGGCGGCGGGGCGAGCCGATCGCGGGCGGGGGCGATCTCGAGGCCGAAGCGGACGCGCTCGCGGGCCGTCTCGAAGCCGAGTTCACCGACGACGCGCTCGCCGCCCTCGTTGCGTCGGGCGGCCGCGCAAACCCCTGAGGAGGAAGACCCGCCGATGACCGATACCGTCATCTCCTCGGCCACGAGGGAGGTCACCATCGGATTCGACCGCCCTTTCGTGGTGATCGGAGAACGCATCAACCCGACCGGCCGCAAGCGGCTCGCGGAGGAGATGGCGGCCGGTGACTACCGCCGGGTGGAGGCGGACGCGGTCGCCCAGGTGCAGGCCGGCGCCCAACTCCTCGACGTGAACGCCGGGGTTCCGCTCGCGGACGAGCCGCGCATCCTTCGCGAGTGCATCAGGCTGGTCCAGTCGCTGACCGACGTGCCGCTTTCCATCGACAGCTCGATCGTCGCCGCCCTCGAAGCGGGTCTTGCCGCGTACGACGGCAAGGCGCTCGTCAACTCGGTGACCGGCGAGGAGGAGCGCCTCGAGTCCGTGCTGCCGCTCGTCGCGCGGCACGGGGCGGCGGTCGTCGCGATCTCGAACGACGAGACCGGGATATCGGAGGACCCGGACGTTCGCTTCGAGGTCGCCCGCAGGATCGTGGAGCGGGCCGAGGACCACGGGATCCCCCGCCGCGACGTGGTCGTGGACCCGCTCGTCATGCCGATCGGGGCGATCGGGGCGGCGGGGCGCACAAGCTTCCGGCTGCTCCGGCGGCTGCACGACGAGCTCCGGGTCAACACCACCTGCGGGGCCTCCAACATCTCCTTCGGGCTTCCCGCCCGGCCCGCCCTCAACGCCGCGTTTCTCACGATGGCGATGTCGAACGGCCTCACCTGCGCCATCACCAACCCCCTCGAGCCCGAGATCATGACCGCCCTCGGGGCGGCGGACGTCATGATGGGCCACGACCGCAACTGCCGTACCTGGATCTCGCGCCACCCGGGCGCGGGCGGAGATGTGGTCGCCGAGGCACGGGCCCGCCGCCGCCAGGGCCGACGGCGCGGTGGCTGACGACCCGCTCGTCGTCTTCACCCCTTCCGGACGCCGCGGCCGTTTTCCGTCCGGGACGCCGCTCCTCTCGGCGGCGCGCCGGCTCGGGGTCGATCTCGACTCGGTGTGCGGGGGGCGCGGCATCTGCACCCGCTGCCAGGTGAGGGTGAGCGAGGGCGAGTTCGCCAAGCACGGCATCGTCTCCGAGCAGGGGCACCTCACGGAGCTCACCGACCGCGAGCGCCGCCAGCTCGCGACCGGGCGGCTGAAGGAGGGCCATCGCCTCTCCTGCCAGGCCTGTGTCGCGGGCGATCTCGTGGCCGACGTCCCGGAGACGAGCCAGGTCCACCGCCAGATCGTCCGCAAGCGGGCCACCGCCCGGAACATCCGGATCGATCCCCTGGTGCGGCCGATGTACGTCGAGGTGCCGCCCCCGGACCTCGCCCACCCGGCCGCACACCTGCGGCGCCTCAAGGCGAGCCTTCGGGAAGCGTTCGGGGTACGGGTCACCGAGGCCGACGTGCACGCCCTGCGGAAGCTGCATTCGACCCTCGAAGCGGGCGGCTATCGGGCGACTGCCTTCGTCCGTGACCGCCGGCGGCTCGTCGACGTCCGGCCCGGCTTCCACGACAAGGTCTACGGTCTCGCCGTGGACGTCGGCTCGACCACCCTCGCGGTGCACCTGTGCGATCTCCTCTCCGGCGAAGTCCTCGCTTCCCTCGGCCGGATGAACCCCCAGATCCGGTTCGGAGAAGACCTCATGAGCCGCGTGTCCTTCGCGATGATGAACGAGGACGGTGCGGCGCAGATGACGCAGGCGGTACGCGAGGCGCTCGACGAGCTGGCCGCCGAGGCGGCGGCGGCGGCGGGAGCCGACCCGGCCGATGTCCTCGAGGTCACCATCGCCGGGAATCCGGTGATGCACCACCTCCTCCTCGGGCTCGATCCCACGCCGCTCGGGTTCGCGCCGTTCGCCCTCGCGACGGACGAAGGCACCGAGATCGCCGCCGCCGACATCGGCCTCGGTCTCGGTCCGGCCACCCGGGCCTACGTGCTGCCGTGCATCGCGGGCCACGTCGGGGCGGACGCGGCCGGGGTGGTGCTGAGCGAGATGCCCTATCGGAAGAAGGAGACCACACTCATCGTCGACGTGGGGACGAACGCGGAGCTCGTGCTCGGGAACTCCGAGCGGCTGCTCGCCGCATCGTCGCCGACGGGGCCCGCCTTCGAAGGCGCCCAGTTGAGCTGCGGGCAGCGGGCGGCGCCGGGCGTCATCGATCGGGTCCGCGTCGATCCGGCCACCCTGGAACCGCGCTACCGGGTGATCGGGGACGAACGGTGGTCCGACGAGGCGGGCTGGGACCCCGCCCCGAGCGGGATCTGCGGCTCCGGCATCGTGGAGGCGATCGCCGAGATGTTCCTCACCGGCATCGTGCACCCGGACGGCACCATCGACGGGGGGCTCGCGGAGCGCTCGCCCCGCGTCGTTCGCACCGGGCGCACGTTCACCTACGTGATCCGGGCCGGCGAGCCCGAGATCGCGATCACCCAGAACGACGTGCGCCAGATCCAGCTCGCAAAGGCGGCGCTCTACGCGGGCGCCCGCTTGCTGATGGACCGGATGGGGATCGACTCCGTGGACCGGGTCACCCTCGCCGGCGCGTTCGGAAGCCAGATCGATCCGAAGTACGCGCTCATCCTCGGCATGGTTCCCGACTGCGAGCCGGGCCGGGTAACCTCGGCCGGCAACGCGGCCGGGACCGGCGCCCGAATTGCCCTTCTCAACCGGCGCCTTCGCCGGGAGCTCGAACGCCAGGTACTCCGGATCGAGAAGGTCGAGACCGCGGTGGAGCCGAGGTTCCAGGAGCACTTCGTGGACGCGATGGCGATCCCGCACCGGAGCGCGCCGTACGCGAAGCTGCGGGCGGCGGTCGACCTGCCGCCGCCGCGGCCCGCCCCCGCCGGCCGCGCGACCCGCCGGCAGCGGCGCGCGGCCCCTTCCTGAGCCGCGCCACGACCGCCTCGACCACCGCGTGCCTACGCCAGCTCAGCCAGGCAATCGCGGACCCGCGGGTCGCGGAACCCGCCGGTGACGCTGCACGGGTTGCCGGCCGGCCGCGGAGCTCTTCAGGCCAGGTAGTCGGTCTACTCCTGGTAGTCGGTCTCCCCGTGGCGCTCGAGCTGGCGTTTCAGGGCATCGAAGTGGTGCTCGGCGGCCGGCCGGTTCCCGTAGCGCGGCCCTTTCCTGAACTGCGCGATGGTCTCCTCCACCACCTCGTCGGAGAGCAGGTGCAGGGGCTTCCCGGTCCACATCGCGTAGAGCTGCACCTGGGCCGCCCGCTCGATGTAGTAGAGGCGATCGTAGGCTTCCGCGACCGATCGCCCCACCGTCATCACGCCGTGATTGGCCATGATGAGGATGGTCTTGTCGCCGAGCACCCCGGCGAGGCGTTCCCCCTCTTTCGGATCGAAGGCGGGGCCGGCATATTCCATGTCGTAGGCGGTCTGCATCATCATGCCGATCTCTGTCTGGCCGATCGGCAGGATGCGCGGATCCTCGAGCCGCGCGAGGGCGCTCGCGAAAGGCATGTGGGTATGCATCACGCAGGCCGCATCCGGGATCAGCCGGTGGATTGGGGCGTGGATGCAGTAACACGACAGCTCCATCTCGCCTTCACCCGAGTGGCGGGCACCGTCGAACCCGATCTCCATGAACGAGGCCGCGGCCACCTCCGACCAGTGCAGTCCGAACGGAATCTGCAGGTAGCGATCCCCGCTCCCGGGCACGGTAAGGGTGAGGTGGTTGAAGATGCCCTCGTGGAAGCCGTGCATCACGGACATCCGGTGGGCCGCGGCCAGGTCGACGCGCGCCTGCCACTCGGCTTCGCTGTATCGGGGTTCCCTCTTCGGCAAGGTGGTTACCGCCATCTCGCGCTCCTTGTCTTGGTGGTGTTCAACGTTCGCCACGGGCCGGGGGAGGCCCCGCGCGGCGGGGACGCCGATTATGCGCCATCTTGCAGCCCGAGGAGCGGACCCCGCGGATCGTCAAGCTCTGGACGGGGCGGCCAGCGAGCTGGACGAAGAGTAGTCGAAGTCGCGCGGGAAGCCCGCTTCCGCCCGCCGGACCGCCCGCTCGAGGCGCTCGACGGCTTCGTCGATCTCCGCCTCGGTGATGATGAGCGGGGGACAGAGCCGGATGAAATTCTTGACCGCGATGTGGATCAGCCCCTCAAGGGCCGCGTTGTAACGGATCCGTTCGGCCATCGCCGGGTCGGGCGCCCGCGTCTTCTCGTCCGAGACGATGTCGAGCAACCAGTACAGGCCGATCCCGCGCACCGCCCCGATCGACTCGTGGCGGGCGGCGAGGGCCTCGAGCCGCTCCCCGAGCCGCTTTCCGAGCCGGGCGGCCCGTTCCGTGAGATCGTCGCGGAGCACGATCTGAAGCTGCTTGAGCGCCGCCGCGGCAGGAAGCGGATCGCCCGAATAGGTGCCGGCCCAGGGGAGGCCCGCCTTGTGCCGGGCCTCCTCCGCGAGCGCCGGAGTGGTCACGGTGCCGGCGATGCCGAAACCCGCGGTCATTCCCTTGCCGAAGGCGACGACGTCGGGAGTGACCCCGAAGTGCTCGAACCCCCACATCCGCCCGGTCCGGGCCGGCGCGAGCTGGGCCTCGTCGAGCACGAGCAGCGCGCCCCAGCGGTCGGCGAGCTCGCGCAGCCGCGGCAGCCATTCGGGGGGCGGGATCACCATCCCCCCCGCGACCGGAACGGTCTCCG
The DNA here is from genome assembly GCA_965223775.1 of Gammaproteobacteria bacterium. Lineage (GTDB taxonomy): Bacteria > Pseudomonadota > Gammaproteobacteria > HK1 > HK1 > JAJDXW01. The sequence goes on from OZ245021.1 coordinate 4,159,828, forward strand.
CGAGAATCGCGGCCACGTTCCGGCTGGTGACGTGCTCCATCAGCTCCTCGCTGCGGTCGAGGCAGGCGACGTCGCACGACGGGTATTCGAGGTTGATCGGGCAGCGGTAGCAGAACGGGGCGTAGATCGCATTGCGGTGGGCCGGCATCATGAGCGGGCCGAGGTGCGCCTTGCGGCCCCCGCCGACGCTGGTCACGGATTCGGCCGCGAGGCTCCCGCCGTGCAGCCCCCGGATGAGCGAGACGATGTCGTACTTGCCGGTCACCCCGAGGGCGAGGCGCATCGCGATCTCGTTCGCCTCCGAACCGGTGACCGCGAAGTTGACGATCTTGAGATCGCCCGGCATCGTGCCGGCGATGAGCTCGGCGAGCTCCACGAGCCACGGATTGGAGTACCAGGACGACTCGTGCACGAGCTTCCCCGCCTGCTCGCGGATCGTCTCCGTGAGCTCCGGGTGCGAGTGCCCGAGCACCATGCACATCATGCCGGCCGTCATGTCGAAGTACTCGTTGCCGTCCACGTCCGTGAGCACGATGCCCCGTCCGCTCTCGAACATGATCCGGGGCTCGTAGCGCCACCCGAGGATGTGCTCGTCGTCGCGGGCCATGAGGTCGTGGTGGCGATTGGAGAACTGGAAGTCTTGCGGTTCCATCGGCGAACAGTCCCGGTGATGGGTCAAACGGCCGGCCGCGGCCAGGCGACCGGCCTTCGGCCCGAAGCGTAACAGGTAGGGGGCAATTACTCGCGATACGAACCCCCCTCGCGATACGAACCTCCCTCGCGATACGGACCGCCCGCGCGCATAATCGCCCCGCCCTCGAAAACCTCCGGAGAGATCCGCGATGACCGACGACCCCTTTGCCGATCCGCTGCAGCGGCCCCGCTACACCGGCATCCCCACCCTCATGCGGGCTCCTCACACCGAGGACCTGCGCGAGGCCGACATCGCGCTCGTCGGCGTGCCGCTCGACGGGGGGGTGACGAACCGTCCCGGCGCCCGCCACGGCCCGCGCGAGATCCGGAACCAGTCGGGGCTCATGCGCGCGTTCAACCCCGCGAACCGCATCAACCCCTACGAGCTCTGCCGGGTCCGGGACGTCGGGGACGCCCTCATCCGCCGCCCGTTCCGCCTCGAGGACAGCCTGGACGACATCGAGGCGTTCTTCCGCGAGGTGCACGCGGCGGGAGCGGTGCCCGTCTCGGCCGGCGGCGACCATTCCCTGACCCTTCCCATCTTCCGGGCCATCGCCGCGGATCGGCCGGTCGGGATGGTGCACTTCGACGCACACTGCGATACCGGCGGCCCGCGCTGGGGGACCGCGGTCCACCACGGGGCGCCGTTCAAGGTGGCGGTGGAGGAAGGGCTCCTCGATCCGGCGCGCACGGTCCAGATCGGGATCCGCGGCGCGACCGCCGAACCCGACGCCTGGCGGTTCAGCTACGAATCGGGGATGCGGGTCATCACGATGGACGAGTTCCACCGGCTGGGCGTCGAAGAGGTGATCGCGGAGGCGCGGCGGGTGGCGGGAGACGGTCCCACCTACGTCTCCTTCGACGTGGACGGGCTCGACCCGGTGTACGCCCCGGGGACCGGCACCCCCGAGGTGGGCGGCTACACCACCCACGAAGCCCAGCTCATGCTGCGGGGGCTCCGCGGGCTCGACCTCGTGGGCGGAGACGTGGTGGAGGTCGCGCCGCCGTTCGACCCGAGCGGCAACACCGCGCTCGTCGGAGCCACGATGATGTACGAGATCCTGTGCGTCGTCGCCGACGCGCGCGCCGCGCGCCGCGGGACGGGCTGATCCCGGTCCGCCGCGAGCCCGTTCGGCCGGGCCGTCCTGCTCCTGTCCCAGGTCCCGACGCGCGGCGCACCCGCCCGGTCGCCGTGACGCCGTCCCGGACCGAGGCGCCGCGCCCGCCCTGCCCCAGCCTGCCCCACCCGGCCCACTTCCTTTCATCGAACCGAGGTAGCCGACCATGCCGCTCCTGCCCCTCATCGACTACGAAGACGCCGCACCCGAGGTCCGGGCGGTCTACGACGACATCATGCAGACCCGGGGGACCGACTGGATCAACAACTTCTGGAAGGTGCTGGCCAACCACCCGGAAACACTCGCGCGGGTATGGAACGACGTCAGGACGGTGATGAGGCCGGGGGCCCTCGATCCCCTGGTGAAGGAGATGATCTACGTGGCGGTGAGCGCCACCAACAACTGCGAGTACTGCATCCACAGCCACACCGCGGGCGCGAGGGCGCGCGGGATGACCGACGAGATGTTCGCCGAGCTGATGGCCGTCGCGGCGCTCGCGAACGAAACCAACCGCCTCGCCAACGGCTTCCGGGTGCCGGTCGACGAAGCCTTCCGCGGCCATCCGGACTGATGCGTCGCGGAGCGGCACGGCCGGCTCTCGGAGGGCGGACGATGACGATTCCGGGCAAAGGAGAGCGCCCGCGGCCGGACCGGAAGCGAACCCCCGACGGGCACGGTTCCGGAACGAGAGCCCGCTCCTTCGAGGCGGCAGGCTCCCCGGAGATCGGCAATCCGGAGCGCGCCGGGGGAAGATGATGCGCGCAAACGGGAAGGCAGGCGCCTTGCGTCCGGGGCGCGGGCAGCGGTAATGGCGCGGCGCAACCGCAGACCCGCCGCCACGATCGAGATCAACCCGGAGTTCGCCCGTGCCCTCGAGCTGATGGAGGCCGGCGAGCGGAACCTCTTCATCACCGGCAAGGCGGGGACGGGGAAGTCGACCCTGCTCGACCACTTCCGCTCGAGTACGGACGGAGATCCGGTCATCCTCGCTCCTACCGGGGTCGCGGCCCTCAACGTGCGCGGCCAGACCGTGCACCGGTTCTTCGGATTCGGAATCGACGCGACTCCGGAGAAGGTAGCCGCAAGCCGCCGCAAGCCGCGCCATCCGGAGCTTTTCCGGAAGCTCACGACCATCGTCATCGACGAAGCGTCGATGCTCCGCGCGGACCTCGTCGACTGCATCGATCTGTTCCTCCGAAAGCACGGGCCGAGACCTCGTGCTCGGTTCGGCGGGGTGCACATGGCCTTCGTCGGCGACCTCTACCAGCTCCCGCCGGTGGTGACCGGAGACGAGCGCGAGATATTCCGCACCGTCTACGAGACCCCGTACTTCTTCAGCGCCCGGGCCCTCGCGGGCGAGGAGCTCGACATCGTCGAGCTGCAGAAGGTCTATCGGCAGAAGGACGCCGACTTCGTCGAGCTGCTCAACCGGGTCCGCAACGATTCGGTGGACGATGAAGACATGGCGCGCCTCAACGCTCGCGTGGATCCGACGTTCGAGCCCACGAACGACGTCTTCCACGTGAGCCTCACCACCACCAACCGCAACGCGGACCGGATCAACGAAACGAGGCTCGCGTCCCTGCCCGGAACGACGCTCGTCTCCCGCGCCGAGGTCGCGGGCGATTTCGGGCGGGAGTACTACCCCACCGCGACCGAGCTCGCCTTCAAGGAAGGCGCCCAGATCATGATGCTCAACAACGATGCGGCTGGCCGCTGGGTCAACGGCAGCATCGGCACGATCGAGTCCCTGGAGCAGGACGAGGAGGAGGAGGACTTCCTGTTCGTGCGCCTCCGGGACGGCGACGAGTTCGTCGAGGTCCGGCCGCACACGTGGGATCTCGTCCGTTTCGCGCTGGCCGACGGACGCATCGTCAGCGAGCCGGTCGGCCACTTCCGGCAGCTTCCCTTTCGCCTCGCGTGGGCGGTCACCATCCACAAGAGCCAGGGGAAGACCTTCGACCGCATCGTGGTGGATCTGGAGCGCGGCGCCTTCGCGTCCGGGCAGACCTACGTCGCGCTCAGCCGGTGCACGTCGTTCGAGGGCATCGTCCTCAAGCGGCCGATCGCGAAGAGCTCGATCCGGGCGGATTGGCGCATCCGGCAGTTCCTCACCGGATACCACTACCGCCGGTCCGAGGAAGCGATGCCGGCGGAGCGCAAGGCCGAGGCCATCCGGCGCGCGATCGAGGATGGCGGCAAGGTCGCGATGACCTACCTCAAGGCCGACGACACGAGGAGCGAACGGGTCGTCGTCCCCATCAGCGTGGGCCCGGAGTCCTACATGGGCAAGAGCTTTCTCGGAATGCGGGCGTTCTGTCCCCTGCGCGACGAGGAGCGCATGTTCCGGGTCGACCGGATCCTGGAGCTCGAGATCCGGCCCTGACCCGCAGGTCCGAGCAAGCGGGGGCACCGGCATTCGTGTTTCGCAGCTTCGCCGGCATCCATGGCGGGAGACGCGAGCGAAATGCGGCTGAAGCCGCAGCCGTTCACCGAGGCTTCATTCACTCGAAGTGCAGCTTGCCCGGCTTTCGAATCGGCACGAACGCTGCGGCGAGCTCCCGTGCCACGAGGCATCCGAAGATGAAGCCCCGGGCCACGATGCCCACCACCGCGTGGACTTCCTGTCCGGCGAAGGGCGCCGCGAGCGCGCGGGCAGCGAGCCCGAACGCATCCGGATCGCCGAGGAGCGGGGTGAGGTCACGGTAGACGATGCCGGGCTTCGGGAAGTCGGGAATGGCCCGGATCCGGGCCTTCAGTCGGTGCATGGACGGCGAGCCGGTTGCCGGGTCGAGACCGCAAGCCGCAAAGGCGCCTATTCGCGAAGGAGTCGCGGCCAGTTCACATCGGCCTTGGCGATGTTGCCGGGGATGTCCTTCGCCCAACGCTCCTGCACGCCGCGGCTGTAGTTGAGGTAGAGCGCCCCGTCCACGATCTTCCAGGCCTCGGGGTCGATGGAAGCGGTATAGCCTTGGCTCACCGCCCAGGCGCAGTAGCCGCCGTAGCGGGGGGCGTACTTCTCCGGGTTCGTCTCGAACGCCGCGCGGTTCTCCGCGCTGGCGAAAGACCAGGTGGCCCCAATCCATTCGGAGCGATGGGCGCTCTTTCCCTGGACCGGCCGGCCCTCGGTGAAATAGGCCACGGGGTCGTAACCCCGGATGGCGCCTCCGGAGCGGGTCGAGAACGCCGGCTCGATGGCCGAAGCCGCGCTCGTGACCAGTACCAGGGTCGCAGCGAAGAGCGCCGAAATCGCCGCACGGCGCAAGATCGTTTCTCGGCCCATGTTCATCTCCTTCCGTTTTTCCTGGAAGACGTTCGAGGCTGGTCGTCACACCGCGATGATAGACCGGATCGCGGCAAAGGTTGCCGGCCTTCACAGGTCGGCAACGGCCCGACTCCGGGCCCCGGGCCAGTGCATGGGATCGGAGTCTATTGCAGTAGCCGGGAACGCGTGCCTGTCCCGTCCGTCTCCGGCGGGGAACCGGAGTAGAATCCTGGGGGTGCACGTACATCTGGATCCCGTCGGCGGGGTGGCCGGCGACATGTTCGTCGCCGCGCTGCTCGACGCCTTCCCCGAGCGCACCGAGGCTCTCGCGGCGGGGCTCGCGGAGTCCCGCCTGCACGAGATCGTCACCATCCGGTCCGAGCCGTTCACGGACGGCATCCTCCAGGGGAGGCGTTTCCATGCCTCCCCCGCGTCCGGAATCGAACAGGGTCACGATCGGGACCACGCCCACCGTCACGAATTCACCGAGGAGCCCGAACCGGGCTCGAGCCGCGGCGACGAGCGCGCACCAGGACACGGCCACGGCCAGGCGCACGAACCGGACCACCGCCACGGCCACGGCACGCACCCCCACCAGGAAGCCCCGGGGGCTGGCGGCGGACGCCACGCCGGGTCCGAGGACCGCGCCGGGCACCAAGGCCACGGCCACGGGCACGGCCACACTCACCGCCGCTTCGCCGACATCCGGGGGTGGCTCCGGGAGAGTGGGCTCTCCGATCCGGTCGCAGAGCGGGCGGCTGCCATCTTCACCGTCCTTGCCGAGGCGGAGGCGCAGGTGCACGGCATCGCGGTCGAGGAGGTCACCTTCCACGAGGTCGGGGCGTGGGACTCCATCGCGGACGTCGTCTGCGCGGCCTGGCTCATCGATTCGCTCGGGCCCGCTACCTGGTCCTCGGCGCCGCTCCCGCTCGGAGGCGGGCAGGTCCGGACGGCGCACGGCATGCTTCCGGTGCCGGCCCCGGCGACCGCCCTCCTCCTCCGGGGTCTCCCGATCCGCCACGACGGCGTGGAGGGAGAGCGCGTCACCCCGACCGGGGCCGCCATTCTTCGCCATCTCGAACCCGCCTTCGACCGGGAGGGGATCGAGGGACGGATCGCTCGGACCGGACATGGTTTCGGAAGTCGCCGCCTTCCGGGGATGAGCAACGTCCTGCGGGCGCTCGTTCTCGATCCCGTCCGCGACGGGAGCGATTGGCGGGAAGAGACGATCGGCGTCTGCTCGTTCGAGGTGGACGATCAGACGGCGGAGGATCTCGCGATCGGTCTCGATCGGCTGCGGGCGACCGGCGGGGTGCTCGACGTGGTCCAGACGCCCGCGCTCGGAAAGAAGGGCCGGGCAGTGGCCAGCGTGCGGGTGCTCGCCCGGCCCGGCGCACGCGAACGCGTGATCGCGCGGTGCTTTGCCGAGACGACGACGCTCGGGGTACGCTGGCAGGCGGTCCGGCGGGCCGCCCTCGAACGCGAAGAAGCGGCGATCGACGTGGGGGGCGACTCCATCCGGATCAAGCGCACGCGCCGGCCGGAGGGCGAGGTGACGATCAAGGCGGAAATGGACGACCTCGCGAATGCGGCCGGCGGCCGGGCCGAACGCGAGGTAACCCGCAAGCGGGCGGAATCGACGTGAGCGCGGGGTGGAGCCGAGCGACCCGGCATGCGAAGCTTGCAACCCCGAGACGCGACGCGGCCGAGCCCTCCGTCCGTCAACGGTTGGAGCAACCGCCCGGGACGAGCCGGACATGAACCTCGAACCTCCTTCCTCCACCCCGGACGCTTCCACCGCGCTCGCGGCCCTTCGGGCATGCCTGCGCGGTCTCGGCGACGTCGCGGTCGCGGTGAGCGGCGGGGTCGACAGCATGACCCTCGCGGTGGTCGCGGGGCGCACCGTCGGACCCGGCGCGAGGATGTACCACGCGGTCTCCCCCGCGGTCCCGCCCGACGCCACGCGACGGGTGCGCGCGTACGCCGACCGCGAAGGGTGGCCGCTCGAGGTGATGGACGCGGGCGAGTTCGCAGACGCGCGCTACCGGGCGAATCCGGCGAACCGCTGCTACTTCTGCAAGACGAACCTCTACGGGACGATGGCCTCCCGCGCGACGGGAACCCTCGTCTCGGGGACCAACGTGGACGACCTCGGCGATTTCCGGCCGGGGCTCGCCGCCGCGGGCGAGCACGCGGTCCGCCACCCCTACGTGGAGGCGGGGCTTCACAAGCGCGACGTCCGCGCCCTCGCCCGCTCGCTCGGGCTCGACGACCTCGCGGAGCTTCCGGCCGCGCCGTGCCTGTCGAGCCGGGTCGAGACCGGGATCGCGATCGACGCCGGCGACCTCGCCGCCATCCACCGGGTCGAGGTGCGGGTGCGCGCGACCCTCTCGCCGCAGTCGGTGCGCTGCCGCGTGCGGCGCGAGGCCATCGTCATCGAGCTCGACCCTCCCGCTCTCGAGCGGCTCGACCCGGGCGCCGGCGAGGCGATGGCGGACGAGGTGCGGGCGGCCTTCGGCGCCCGGCTCGGGGGGCGACCGATCCGCTTCGAGCCGTACCGGATGGGAAGCGCCTTCCTGCGCTGAGCCCGGCTCGGGACGGATCGCGCCATGACGGATCGGACCCGGACGAACCGTGCACCGGCGAGACTCGCCCCGGTCGCCCGCGGGGTCCCGGCATGACGCGGGAGGCGGGGGCCGCGTGAGCGAATTCACCCTGGACGCCTCCCGGCGGGAGCGGACCGGGCTCGACGAGGCGATCTTCTGCGCCGGCAAGTCCATCGCCCAGATCGAGGCGATCCTCGCCCACGCCGAGTCCGCCGGCCGGCGCCTGCTCCTCACCCGGCTCGATCCGGCGGACTACGCGGCCCTCCCGGCCGAGCGCACCACCGGACTCGACTACGACCCGGTGTCGCGGACCGCGATCCTCGGCCCGGCGGCGCTGCCCACCTCGAACGAGCCCCGCGCCGGGGTGGTGACGGCGGGCTCCTCGGACGTTCCCGTCGCCCGCGAGGCGGTCCGCACCCTGCTTTACGACGGCCACCGGTGCCGGGAGATCCACGACGTGGGGGTGGCCGGCCTCTGGCGGCTGCTCGAACGCGTGGACGAGATCCGCGCCTTCGACGTCGTGATCGCGGTCGCCGGCATGGAGGCGGCGCTCGCGAGCGTCATCGGGGGTCTGGTGCCGGGCGCGGTCATCGCGGTGCCGACGTCGACCGGTTACGGGGTCGCCGCGGGCGGAGAGACCGCGCTCCGGGCCACCCTCACGAGCTGCGCCCCCGGCATCACCGTCGTCAACATCGACAACGGCTACGGCGCCGCCTGCGCCGCCGCCCGCATCCTCAACGCCCGCCGCCGATAACCACCGCGTCCCGACAGCGGACTGATCCGAAAGTATTGGCGCCGAGTTGCGGAAGTCGAGCGAGGTTGGCGGAGCAACCCGTGCTTTGCCTGAGTGGCACCCCTTCGAGGCAAGACTCAGGGCAGATCGAGCTCCTTGCAGAAGGTACGGAAGGGCAGCACGCGCGTGCCGTTCGAGACGTAGTCCCGCTCGCCGAGATGGACCTGATAGAAACGGGCGATCGGCGTCCTCTGCCGGAAGTAAGGGATCGCGCGGCTCGGCGACTGCTCACCCGACTTGCACTCGACGGCGAAGAGCGGCTCGACGTTGCGGATGACGACGAAGTCCACTTCCCGGCGGTCGGTGTCACGAACGAACCGGAGCTCCATCCGATAGCCCTGCGTGTCTTCCAGATGATGGCAGTACTTCAGGAGATGGCAGGCGACCAGGTTCTCGAACCGGGGGCCCGGCTCCGGGGTCTGCGACCAGTCCCAGAGGTAGAGCTTGCTCTCCTTCTTGACGGCGCGGATCCGCGGTGCGCCGAAAGGCGGGATCCGAAAGCACACGTACAGGTTCTCCAGGATCCCGAGCCAGCGGGCAACGGTCTCGTGGGCGACCTGGAGGTCCTCGCTGAGGCTCCTAATCGACAACGGCGATCCGACCCGTTCCGGCAACGCCTCCACCAGGAGCTCGACCAGTGCGACCTCGCGGACACGTTCGAGATCGCGCAGGTCTTCGTACACTACGCGCGACACCCTCTCCCGCTGCCACCGCCGCCACACGCGGGTATCGCCCGCCAGCAACGGCTCGGGGAACCCGCCAAAACGCATGAGCGCCTCCAGGTCATTCGCTGACAGGTCAGGGCCAAGCTCGCCCAGCGAGAAGGGATGGAGGCGATAGTGGTGGTAACGCCCCTGCAGGGAGTCGCCGCCTTTGCGGTAATGGTCCAACCGCGCCGACCCCGTAATCAGGAACGCGATCCGGTCCCCCTCGGTGTCGAAGAAACCCTTGACCAGGTCGCGCCACCGGGGGTACTTGTGTATCTCGTCGAGCACCAGGAGCTTCTGGCTGCCCGGGAGTCTGCCGCGCAGCAGATCCGGGCGGACCCGCGGGTCATCCCAACTCAGGTAACCGGGATGCCGCTTCCCGGATGCGCCGAGGAGCGACAACGCCAAGGTCGTCTTGCCGACCTGCCTCGGACCCCCGAGAAACACCATCTTGCGCCGGAGATCGTCCTCGACCGGAGCGCGGAGATAACGGGGGAGCGCCTTTGTCCTGCCTGCCATGGAACGGTTGCCGCCCGGGGTAGTCGGCCGTGTGAGCAGTATGAGGATAACTCTGAATTACTCATGAGTAAAATCGACTTGACCCGAAAAAGAACCGGCACCCTCGCGACCTGCACCGCCAACCGCCAACCTCCCGCCGGACGGCCGTCGGCCGGATATCGGCCGGGTGGTCGTGGTGGGAACGCGGTTCATCCGGAGGCGCTTGACGAATCGACTCTGACGAACATCGGGCGGTGAGTCCTGGTCCCGTTCGTCCTCGCGGGCCATGCATCCTTCCTCGCGTTCCCGTCGTCAACATCGACAACGGCTACGGCGCCGCCTGCGCCGCCGCCCGAGTCCTCAACTCCCGCACGCAGTAGGCCGCAGGGCGCAGGGCGCAGGGCGCAGGGCGCAGGCTCGGCCTCCCTCGCGGCGGCACGCCTCCAGCCGGAAAGAAACCGTACCTCGTCCGGTTCGGCTTGACATCGATTCCGGCCCGGCGGACAGTGCGGCACGTACAGCCGGAGCGCCAAGCCCGGTTGACCAAAGGGAGGAACACCCATGACAAGTCAGAATCGATTCTGGAATCGGGGCGGCCTGAGCCTCGCATTCGCCGCGGCGGTGGCAGGCGTCACCGCGGCCGCTCCGCTCCAGGCGGCCGACCCCGTGAAGCTCGGCCTGGTGGCCGCCCTGTCGGGGCCATCGGCGCAGTCGGGCGAGGCGATCACCCGCGGGCTTACCGTCGCGATGGACGAGATCAACGCCTCCGGCGGCATCCTCGGCGGGCGCATGATCGAGCTCATTCGCCGTGACGACGAGTCGAGCCCGCCCAAGGGCGTGATCGCGGCCCGCGAGCTCATCTTCAAGGAGGAGGTCGCGGCCTTCTTCGGCGGCATCGACTCTCCGGTATCGCTCGCCATCGTGCCGCTCGCCAACAAGTCCAAGGTCCCGTTCATGGGCGTGTGGGCGGCGGCCACCCCGATCACGCGCAACAAGGCCGATCCGAACTACGTCTTCCGGGTATCGGCGGTCGATGCCATCGTCGACATCAAGCTGCTCCAGTACGCCCATGCGACGTTCGGCGCGAGCAAGGTCGGCCTCATGCTGATCAACAACCCGTGGGGCGAGTCGAACGAACGCGGTCTCGTCGCGGCGGACGCCGGCAACGACGACGTCGAGATCGTCGGCGTGGAGAAGTTCGAGAACAACGACGTCGACATGATCCCGCAGCTCACCCGCAACAAGGACAAGGGCGCCGAAGCCCTGGTCCTCGTGACCAACGCCCCGCCCGGCGCGCAGATGATGAAGTCGCGCGACCGCATGGGCTGGGACGTGCCGGTGGTCTCCCACTGGGGCATCTCGGGCGGACGGTTCCCCGAGCTTGCCGGCCCCACCGCGGGCGACGCCCATTTCGTGCAGACCTACAGCTTCTTCGGCGAGCAGGGCGCGGCCGGCAAGCGGGTGCTCGCGGCCCTCGTCGACAAGTTCGACAACATCAACGGGCCGGAAGAGGTCTTCTCGCCGGTGGGCACGGCCAACGCCTACGACGCCATGCACCTGCTCGCCAGGGCCATCGACCAGGCGGGAAGCACGGACGGCGATGCGATCCGGACCGCTCTCGAGTCGCTCGGGAGTCATGAGGGTCTCATCAAGACCTACGACGCGCCGTTCAGCTCCGACAACCACGACGCGCTGAACGAGAACGACTACATCATGGTCCGGTTCGTCGGCAACCAGATCAGCCCGATCGAATAGGGTGACGGCGGGCCCGGGAGCGGCCGCGCGGATCGGCGCGCGGCCCTCCTCTCCCGTGCGAACCGTCTTGTCGGCCGACCACGTGCGGGCCGGGCGCGGCGTCCCCGGCGCCGTGCCGCGTCCCTTGGCGAGCCGAGCACTCCGGGCGATCCGGTCGTGACCGCGTCCACCCTCATCACCGGAATCGGCCTCGGCAGCATGTACGGGCTGCTTGCGCTCGGCTTCTACGTCACCTACGCGGTCTCGCGTACGGTCAACTTCGCGCAGGGAAGCGCCATGATGCTGGGCGCGGTGCTCACGTTCAGCTTCGCGGTCACCATGAGCTGGCCAATGTGGCTGGCCATCCTTGCGTCCCTGCTCCTGTGCACCGCGTGGGGGGTCGCCGTCGAACGCGTGGGGGTTCGGCCCTTCGTCCGGCGCGGCTCCGATGCCTGGCTGATGGCGACGGTCGCGATGGGCATCGTCCTCGAGAACGTGGTGCTGTTCACGTTCGGCAAGGACCCGCGCGGCATGCCGCCGACCCCACTCACCACCGAATCGTTCTACATCGCGGACATCAAGGTGCAACCCTTGCAGGTGGTGATCCCGGTGGCCGGACTCGCCATCGCGGTCGCCCTGCACTGGTTCTCGTACCGCACCCGGCACGGCCGTGCCCTGCTGGCCGTGGTGCAGAACCCGGACGCGGCGCGGCTCATGGGGATCAACGTGACCGCGGCGGTCGTCCTCACGTTCGCCCTCTCGGGACTCTTCGCCGGAATCGCCGGGATCCTGATCGCACCGCTCTTCATCATCTCCTCCACCATGGGGACCCTGTTCGGCATCAAGGCGTTCGCGGTGGCGATCCTCGGCGGAATCAGCAACGCCTGGGGGGTGATGGTGGCCGGACTCGTCTACGGCCTCGCCGAAGCCCTGATCACGTCCCTCCTCGGCTCGACGTACACCCACATCGTGACCTTCGCCCTCATCATCGTCGCCTTGGCGGCACGCCCCCATGGCCTGTTCGGCCGGGCCGAGGTGAAGAAGGTATGAAGGCGGTCCGGCGAATCGGCGCACTCGTTCTCGCCGCCCTCGTCGTGGCCGCCATCGTGTCGGCGGACGGCTACGAGGTCTACATCATCTCCCTGGTCGGACTGACCGCCATGGTCGGGGTCGGACTCAACATCCTGCTCGGACTCACCGGTCAGATTTCCCTGGGTCACGTCGGCTTCTACGCGATCGGCGCCTACGTGGGGGCCATCCTGACCACGACCTTCGAGTGGAGCTTCTGGGCCGCACTTCCCCTCGCCGGACTCGTGGCCGGGCTCGCCGGAATGCTGCTCGCGATCCCCGCCCTGCGGGTGCGCGGCCCCTATCTCGCGATGGTCACCATCGCGTTCGGGTTCGTGGTCGAGCAGGGGGCGGCGGAGTGGAAGGGCGTCACCGGGGGATGGAACGGGATCATGTTCATCCCGCTCCCCGAAGCCTTCGGCTATTCCTTCATCGAACGCGACGTCGCGCTGCTGGTCGCGGTTCTCACGCTCGCAACCGTGGTCCTGTTCGCGAAGCTCCATTCCAGCTCCTGGGGCAAGGCCATGCGGGCGGTACGGGACTCCGAGCTCGCGGCCCGCTCGCTCGGGCTCGATCCGGTGATGATCCGCACCGCCGCATTCACGTTGTCGGCCGCGATCACGGGGGTCGCGGGAGCGATATTCGCCTCCCTGACGAACTTCATCAGCCCAGAATCGTTCCCCTTCCTCCAGTCGATCCTGTTCCTGCTCGTCGCCATCATCGGCGGGATCGGCACGGTGCTCGGGCCGGTCGTCGGCGCAGTCGTCGTGGTGCTGCTGCCGGAGTTCCTCTCCGCCCTCGCGGAGTACCGGCTGCTGTTCGTCGGCGTGCTGCTCCTCATCGTGCTGGTGGCGACCCCCCGCGGGGTGGTGGGCGAGATCGAACGCCGGCTCCGGCGCATCGACGGGCGGCCCGCCCGGGCCGGTGAGCTCGACGTCGCCGGATTTCTTTCCAGGTCCAGCGCGGGCGAACCGCTCGCCGTCGATCGGCTCGTGGTCTCCTTCGGCGGGGTGGTCGCAGTGGACGAGGTCTCGCTCCGGGCCAATCCCGGCGAGATCACGAGCATCATCGGCCCGAACGGCGCCGGCAAGACCTCCGTCCTCAACCTGGTATGCGGATACCTTCGGCCGGAGGCCGGCGCGGTACGGCTCGGGGACCGCGACGTGACGGGGCGTTCCGCCCAGTCGATCGCACGCGCAGGTATCGCTCGCACCTACCAGACGACTCAGCTCTTCGAGAACCTGTCGGTACGGGAGAATCTCGAGATCGCGCTTCGCCGGGGGCGTCTCGGCTCGATCGGGGCCGCCCTCACCGGCCTGACCGGGCGCGAGGCGCACGAGTCCGGTGCATCGGCGGCGGCGGCCGAGGCACTGCTTGTCTTCGTCGGCTATTCCGGACCGGTGGAGCAGCCTGCAGGCACCCTCCCCCACGTCGACAAGCGGCTCGTCGAGATCGCCCGGGCGCTCGCCATCCGGCCGGCCGTACTGCTCCTCGACGAGCCCGCGGCCGGACTCGGCCACCGGGACACCGCGGACCTCGGACGACTGCTGCGCAGGATCGCGGGCGCGGGGATTGCGGTCGTCATCGTGGAGCACGACATGACCCTCGTCATGGAGATCTCCGACCACGTCTACGTGCTCGATGCGGGGGCGTGCATCGCGGAAGGACCGCCCGCCCGGGTCCGCGCCGATCCGGGCGTACGGGAAGCCTACCTCGGCGCGCGCGACTTCGCTTCGGAACGCCGGGCCGGGGCGCCCGAGGCAGGCGAAGACCGGGTGCTGGAGGTCACCGGGCTCACGGCCGGTTACGGCGCGGCGCCCGTCCTCGAGGACATCCGCCTGTCCTTGCGGGACGGGGAGATGGTCGCGGTGCTGGGCGCGAACGGCGCCGGAAAGTCGACCTTGATGCGAACCGTGACGGGTCTGCACCGGGCCGAGCGGGGGAGCGTGCGTCTCGCCGGGCGCGACATTTCCAGCCTGACCGCGAACCGAACCGCCCGCGAGGGGCTCATGCTGGTTCCGGAGGGCCGGCAGGTGTTTCCCGAGCTGAGCGTCGTGGACAACATCCGCCTCGGCGCCTACACCCGCCGCGACTTCGACGACACGGCCGAGGTGGAAGCGATGCTGGACCGCTTTCCCCAGCTCCGCGCCCGCGCCACGCGACGGGCGGGCCTCCTGTCCGGCGGCGAGCAGCAGATGCTGGCCATCGCGCGCGGTCTGGTAGGCAAGCCGAAGGTCCTTCTGCTGGACGAGCCGTCCCTGGGGCTCGCTCCCGCCCTCATCAACGAGCTGTTCGACGTGCTGGTCGAGCTGCGCGACGAGGGGATCTCCATCCTGCTCGTGGACCAGATGGCCGGCCTCGCGTTGTCGGTGGCCGACCGAGGATATATTCTGGAATCGGGCCGGGTCGTCCACGAGGGGAACACGACCGAAATCCGTGAGAATCCAGCGCTCGAAAACGCCTATCTGGGCGGTTTCGGATAGCCGCTCCCATTCATCAGCCGCGCCGGCCGGCGGCCGGCGCATCGGGAAGAACCATGGACCTCATCCTGCGAAACGCGCGCGTCGCCGGCAGCCACGACGGCAATCCGGTGGACATCGGCATCGACGGCGGCCGGATCGCCGCCATTGCGCCGAACCTCTCGGCGGACGCCGAGGTCCTGGACGTCGGCGGGCGCCTCGTCGGACCGGGCTTCGTCGAGACCCACATCCACCTCGACAAGTCCTGCATCCTCGAGCGCTGCGAATCGAGTCGCGGCGACCTCGAGGAGGCGATCGAGCAGGTCGCGCAGGCGAAAAAGGAGTTCACCGCCGAGGACTGCCGCGAGCGCGCGGTCCGGACCCTGGAGAAGTGCCTTCGCCACGGCACCACCCACATGCGTACCCATCTCGAGGTGGACCCGGTCATCGGGCTTCGCAGCCTCGAGGGAATCATGCCGCTCATCGAGGAGTACCGGTGGGCCATCGACCTCGAAATCTGCGTGTTCCCCCAGGAAGGGCTGCTCAACAACCCCGGCACCGACGAGCTCATGGTGGAGGGACTGAAGCGCGGCTGCCGGGTGGTCGGCGCCGCCCCCTACACCGATACCGATCCCAAGGGGCAGATCGACCGGGTGTTCGAGATGGCCCGCGAGTTCGACGTGGACATCGACATGCATCTCGATTTCGGCCCGGACCACGACGAGCTGGACATCCTCCACGTGTGCCGACTCGCCGAGCGGTACGGGTACGAGGGACGGGTTGCGGTCGGCCACGTGACCAAGCTCTCGACGATGCCGATGGACCGGCTCGACGAGATCGCCCGGACGGTGGCCGGCGCCGGCGTCGCGGTCACCGTGCTGCCGTCGACGGACCTCTTCCTGATGGGCCGGCACATGGAGCACGACGTGATGCGCGGGGTGGCGCCGGTGCACCGGATGCTCGCGAACGGCGTCAACTGCGCCCTCTCGTCCAACAACGTATTGAATCCGTTCACCCCCTTCGGCGACTGCTCCCTCATCCGCATGGCCAACCTGTACGCAAACGTGTGCCACGTCGGGAAACGCGACGACATCGTGGAATGCTTCAACATGGTGACGGAGCGTCCCGCCCGCCTCGCGCGCCTCGAGAACTACGGGGTCGCGGTGGGCAACGACGCCGATCTCGTCGTGCACGACTGCGATGATCCGGCGGCGGCGATCGCCGAGCTGGTGCCACCGCGCTTCGGCTTCAAGCGCGGCCGGCGCACATTCACCCGCGAGCCCGTGGCGCTGCACCGGCCGGACGAGACTCCTTGAGGCGCGACCATCTTGACGGTTGAGCCAGGCATTGCGCGAGACGTCCCGCGAGCGCGGGCGTCCAGCCCGAATGGACAATCGCCGGCCCGCGGCCCGATGCGGGCTGCAAGCCCGCGCTCCCCGGAGACCGGCCATGCGCCCGCACCGCCGACGAAGCACCACGTGCCTCATCGATCCGAGACGCAGCCTCGCCAGGATTCCGGCGCGGTGACTTCAACCGGTGCAAGCCGCGTGGACGAGGCCGCAAGGCAGTCGCGGCGAACCGATCTTCGAGCCGCCCGCGGCGGCACTCCGGAGTAGCGGGTGACCGGCGGAAAGACATCGGGCGCCGGGGCCGCCAGCCCACCGGCCGGCGGCGACGGCGGACGGACGAACGGCGATGTCCGGTTGCCGGACGATCCCTGCGGCGCGTTCTGCCGCGATACCCACGTCGCGCTCGAGGGCGCCCCGGGCGGCCCGCTCGCAGGGCTTCGATTCGCGGCGAAGGACATCTTCGACATCGAAGGCCACCGGACGGGATTCGGCAATCCGACCTGGCTCGACACCCACGGACCGGCCGGGGCCACCGCTTCCGCGGTGCAGGCCCTGCTCGACGCCGGCGCGGACCTCGCGGGCAAGACCCTCACCGACGAGCTCGCCTACAGCCTGACCGGCGAGAACGTCCACTACGGGACCCCTCTCAACCCGGCCGCCCCGGACCGGGTGCCGGGCGGATCGTCGAGCGGCTCGGCCTCCGCGGTCGCCGCCGGTCTGGTGGACTTTGCCCTCGGGACCGACTGCGGGGGATCGGTTCGCCTGCCGGCGAGCTACTGCGGCATCCTCGGCATTCGCCCGACCTTGAGCCGCATTCGCATGGACGGGATCGCCCCATTCAGCGCCACCTTCGACGTGGTGGGCTGGTTCGCCCGCGACGCGGCGCGGCTCGAGTCGGTCGGGCGGGTCCTGTTCGACGAAACAGCAAGCTCGGATGCGCCGGACCGCCTGGTGATCGCGGACGATGCGTTCGAGCTGGTCGACGCGGAGGTCCGGGACGCGCTCCGGCCAGCCGTGAAGCGGGTCGCCGAGCGGGTCGGAACGACCCGCCGCACCAGGGTCAGCCCGTCCTCGCTCCCCGAATGGTTCGACACGTTTCGGGTTATCCAGGCGTCGGAGATCTGGGCCAACCACGGTGAGTGGATCACCGCCGCGAAGCCGGCGTTCGGCCGGGGAGTCCGCGAGCGCATGGCCTGGGCGAGCGGGGTCGAGGCGGTTGACGTCCGCCGTGCGCGGCACGCCCACGCCGAAATCCGCACCCGCCTCGACGACCTGCTTGCCGACGGCGACGTTCTGTGTCTGCCCTCCTCGCCGCGTGTCGCGCCGATGAAGGACACGCCGACCGACGATCTCGAGGTCCGGTTCCGCCACCAGGCCATGTGCCTCCTGTGCATCTCCGGGCTCGGCGGCCTGCCCCAGGTGAGCCTTCCCCTCGCGACCCTCGGCGGACTGCCGCTCGGGCTCTCCCTCATCGCCCGACGCGGCGGCGATGCGATGCTGCTCTCCCTCGCCGCAAGGCTCATGGCCTGAACCCTTTGCCCGGCGATTCCGCTCGACCCATCTGCCGAATGTGACAGACAAGGAGGTCTCGGGATTCGGAGCACCGGCTCGAACTGAGACGGGCGCCGCGCCGCTCCTCGCCGCCCCCGCCTTCGCCCGTTGTCGGGCGGCGTGGAGCCGGACTTCAATAGCCGAGCAGGCGGCCGATGAAGCGGCCCGGGGCGAGCGCGAACGCACCGGCGACGAGCGCGCCGACCATCGTTCCGGTCATGAATCCGGCATGAGCCCTGACCCGTCCCGTGCGAATGGCGAGGACCGCGATGAACATGCTGAACAGTGTCCAGACCGTGAGCCCATGTATCCAACTGAACGCTCCATCATTCAGCTCCCGGATCCCGAAGGACGACAGCGTCACGTACAGCATGGCTGCAATCCAGGCCCAGCCGACGACCCGGTGGCGGAGCGTCCCCTTGGCGAGGGCCAGGTTCGCCGCTCCGAGCCCGAGGGCCAACAGAGCCGTCGTCAGATGCAGCCAGATCACCAAGTGCCTCTCCCGTCCTTCCCGTCCTCGCCGCGCCGAATCAACATACCTTGGCGGGGACGGATCGCGCTACGCTGGCGACAACTCCAGGCACGCGCTCGATACGGAACAGACCTGGAATGAACCTGTGGCCTTGTCCGGGAAACCGGGACTGATGTGCCGGTGGCGAGAGCCGAGAAAACCGGAGGACAGACGTTATGACCAGGAACGTGCTGTTCCTCATGTCCGACGAACACAGCCGGGAGATCGTCGGCTGCTACGCAAACCGGTTCGTCCGGACCCCGAACCTCGATTCCCTGGCGGCGCGCGGGGCCGTCTTCGAGAACGCCTACTGCAACTCCCCGATCTGCGTGCCGTCGCGCGCGAGCCTCGCGACCGGCGACTACGTCCACCGCATCGGCTACTGGGACAGCGCCGCGGCCTATGACGGCAGGGTCCGATCCTGGCACCACCGGGTGCGCGATGCCGGCCACGACATGGTGTCGATCGGCAAGCTGCACTACCGCGACGCCGATGACGACTGCGGCTTCACCGGCGTGCAGCACCCCATGTACATCGTGGACGGCATCGGCGACACGCACGGACTGCTCCGCACCGACAAGCGCGTACGCGAGGTGGCGCGCGAGCTGGCCGGGGAGGCGGGGCGCGGGATGTCCGTCTACACCCGCTACGACACGAGGGTGGCCGATGCCACGGTCCGCTGGCTCCAGGAACGCGGGGAACGACGGGACGACGGGAAGCCGTGGGTGCTGTTCTCCTCCATGGTATCGCCCCACTACCCGCTGATCGCGCCCGACGCGTTCTACGACCTCTACGCGGGCGCCGACCTCCCGCGGCCACGGCTCTACGACCCGGCTGACCGGCCGGACCACCCCGTGATCGATCACTACCGGGAGACGTGGAACTACGACGACCACTTCGACGAGGAGCGCCTCCGGGTCGGGCTCAAGGCCTACTACGGGCTGTGCTCCTTCCTCGACTTCCAGATCGGCCGGATCCTCGCCGCCCTCAAGGAGAGCGGCTTCGCCGAAGACACGCTCGTCATCTACACCTCCGACCACGGCGAGAACCTCGGCAACCGGGGCCTGTGGGGAAAGTGCGTCATGTACGAGGAATCGTGCGGCGTTCCGATGCTGATCGCGGGGCCGGGCGTAGCCGCCGGAACGCGGTGCGCGACCCCGGTCTCGCTGGTGGACGTCTACCCCACGGTGGTGGAATTCACGTGCGGGGAGCTCGATCGGCGCGAGCGGGCGCTGCCCGGTGAAAACCTGATCGCGCTCGCGTGCGAGCAGCCGGCGGATCGCGTCGTGTTCAGCGAGCTGCACGATGACGGGTCGATGACCGGCGAGTTCATGGTTCGCAAGGGCAACTGGAAGCTGGTGCACTACGTGGGCTATCCGCCGCAGTTGTTCGATCTCGCGGCCGACCCGTTCGAGGAACACGACCTCGCCGGTCGGCCCGAGACGGCCGGGATTCGGCGCCGCCTTTACGGCGAGCTGCACCGGATTGTGGACCCCGACGCGGCCGACCGGCGCGCCTTCGCCGATCAGCGGGCCCGGATCGAGCGCCTCGGCGGGGTCGAGGCCATCCTCGCTCGCCCTGATTTCAACTTTACCCCGCTGCCGGCCTGACGCCGCCGCATCGGGCGGCAGCGGAACCACCGGGCTCGGGTACCGGCGAAGGTACGTTCCTCGCGCGCCGTCCTGATCCCGCCGCCCGGGCGGCCGGCAAACCCTGGCGAATGGCGAGACTGGGCGGGTGAGTCCGGAGGCTCGGGGGCAAACGCGCGGGCGCGCTCTTCCCCCGCTTCGCCGAAGCGCTCGTGGGCGGCCCGGATGAGGTCGTTGCGGGTGCCCGTCTCGGTCATGAGCTCGTCGATGAGATCGAGGTCCTTGAGGCACGGCGCGATCGGGAACGACGGGGCGTAGTGGCCGGCAAGGACGCAGCGGACGGACACCGGGAGCTACCGGGTACGGATGCGGCCGTCCACCTCCGGCGTCACCGTGCCCTCGGCCTCGATGTAGTCCATGACCATGGTGGCCATGAGGGTGGCGCCGGAGGCATCGATCAACTGCTTGCCGTTCCCGAGCGAGGCGTACCCGTCGCCTCCGCCCGCCATGTAGTCGTTGGTGGCGACCGTGTAGACCTTCGCCGGGTCGAGCGGCGTTCCCCCCACCTCGACCTCCACCACCCGGCCGCCGGCAGGCGCATCCGGGTCGTAGGCCAGGATCATGCCCGCGATCTGCGGGAAGCGGCCCGCCTTGTCCTCGACCTGGGCAACCCCGTTCTCGAGCGCGGCCAGCAGGTCGGCCCCCGCCAGCTCCATCAGGACGACGGTATTGCCGAACGGAAGCTCGCTGAGGATGTCCTTGCGGGTGAGCTCGGTGCCGGCCGCGTAGGTACGGTCGCCGCGAATGCCGCCGCCGTTGGTGAGTCCGACCTCGGCCCCGACGCCCACGCGCATGGCCTCGGCGATCAGGTTGCCGAGGTTCGTCTCCGTGGTGCGAACGCGGGACCGACGGCTGTCGAGCGCTACCGCCGTCCGCCCGATGACCACGTCCAGCTCCGCCTCGAGCATGGCATTGTGCTTGTCGACGAGGGCCTGCACTTG
The DNA here is from genome assembly GCA_965223775.1 of Gammaproteobacteria bacterium. Classification (GTDB taxonomy): domain Bacteria; phylum Pseudomonadota; class Gammaproteobacteria; order HK1; family HK1; genus JAJDXW01. The sequence continues at coordinate 4,180,770 of OZ245021.1, forward strand.
CGCGTCCGGCGCCACCCAGGCGGTGGAGACGAGGCGCCATTCGGGCAGCACCGACAGCGACTTCTTTCCTCGCCGTTCCACCCATTCCACGTGCAGGTCCACGACCCCGAGGTAGTGCGCGTCGTAGCCCGCCTTGAAGATCGGCACCCGGCCCTCGTGGAACGCGAGGGGAACGTGGTCGTGCCCCCCCAGGATGACGTGGATTCCCTCGACCTTCGCGGCAAGCTCCCGGTCCCTGGCGATGCCGAGGTGAGTGAGCGCGACGATCAGCTCGGCGCCCTCGGCCTCGAGCTGGGCGATCGCCTTCCGGGCGGTCTCCATGACGGGAGCGAACGCGATGTCCTCGCCGGGCGAGGAGAGGATGTTCGTCTCCGGGGTGATCACCCCGAAGAAACCGATCCTGAAGCCACCGCGCTCGATGATCCGGCTCGCGATCAGTCCGCCGGCGGTCATGCCGTCCGGACCCAGCACGTTGGCGCCCAACCACGGAAACGCGGAGGCGGCGAAGTTCCGGACCGCCACCTCGGGGCCGAAGTCATACTCGTGGTTGCCCACCACCGCGATGTCGGCGCCGATGGCGTTCATCATCTCGACCATGTGGGCGCCCCGGGTCAGACCCGACATCACCGACGGCGAGAACAGATCCCCGCCGAAGGTGGTGATCGTATGGGCAGACGCCGCCCGCTCCCGTTCGAGGAGGGTCATGAGCGGGGCGAAGCCCCCCTTGCCGCGCTTCGGCGCGATCTCGTAGACGTCGTTGAAGTGGAGGAAGGTGATCGTCGTCGGCTCGGCCTGGACCGCCGCCGACACCACCACAATCACGCCGGCAAGGAGCCGCGCGGCCGAGATTCGCAACCTGCTCATGATGGTCCCTCGTCCTGCACTCCGGGAATCGACCCGGCGGGCTGTCGTCATGCGGGTCGCCCCGCGTTTGCGTTCAGCCGCCGTCAATCCATGCCACACCGCGCCGCCGCATCGCGGCAAGGCCCGCGGACACGGTCTTCACCGGAACCGTCTTCATCGGATTGCGAACGGGACGACGCGGCCGAGGCTCGCTCGTCGAGGCGCCGGACGAGGACCGGCCGGCACACACCCCGACCGGCCCGCGACGCGGACCCGCCCCTTCGAACGGCGACCGCGTGCCCTTCAGTCCTTCAGTCCTTCAGTCCTTGAGCTTGACGGTGACCTCGACTTCTACGGTGATGCCGTTCGGGAGGGAGCCCATGCCGACGGCGGAGCGGGCTCCGCAACCCGCTTCCTCGCCGAACACGTCGACCATGAGGTCCGCAAACCCGTTGATGACCCTGGGTTGTGCCCCGAAATCGGGGTCGGCATTGACCATCCCGAGGGTGCGCACCACGCACTCCACGCGGTCCAGCGAGCCGAGGGCCTTGCGGAGCTGGGCAAGCGCCTGGAGACCGCAGAAGCGGGCCGCCTCCACCGCCTCTTCCACCGTCCGTTCGCTCGGGACCTTGCCGGTAACCGCGCCGTTGCCGTCCGGCCGATTCGGTCCCTGGCCGGACACGTGCGCGAACGCGCCCGCGATCCGGACCGGGACGTAGGTCCCGAGCGGGGCGCCGGGCGCCGGCAGGGTGATTCCAAGTTCCTCGAGTCGAGCTTCAACACTCATGAGTCTTCTCCGTTGGTGATGTCAGGTCCTGTTCCCGTCGTCGTTGACGCCTCGAAGATCGTCCGGCGGCGGGGTCGGGAGTCCCGCCCCGGGATGTTCGTATCGCCCGTGCTCCTCGACCGCACGCCGGGGAGTCACGCGCCCTCACCCCGCTCCGGACCCTGCCCCTCCTCTCGGTCCGCGCGAAGAGCGGCGCGTCCAGATGGAGCATCCGGCGCGCGGGGGAACTCCCGGGCGGGCTCCGACGCGGCGGTCAGCGGCCCTTGAAGACCGGGGTGCGCTTCTCGACGAAGGCGCGGGCGGCCTCCTTGTGGTCCTCGGTGAGACCGGACCGCGTGTGCCCCCATGCCTCGAGGTCCAGGCACTCCGCGAGGGGCCGGCTCTGCGCCGCGTTGAGATTGCGCTTCATGTAGCGAAGGGCGATGGAAGGGCCGGCCGCGATGCGCTCGGCGGTCTTCCGCACCTCGGCGTCGAAGTCGTCGTCGGGGAATACCCGGTTGGCGATCCCGAGGCCGAGGGCCTCGTCGGCCCCCACCATGTCGGAGAGGTAGTAGAGCTCGCGCGCCTTCGCGCTGCCGACAAGCTGGGTCAGGAACCAGGATCCCCCGAAGTCGCCGGAATAGCCGACGCGGGCGAACGCGGTGACGAAGCGGGCGGACGCGGACGCGAGGCGCAGATCGCAGGAGAGCGCGATCGAGAGCCCCGCCCCCGCCGCCGCGCCCCGCACCGCCGCGACGGTGGGCTTCGGCGACTCGTGCAGGAGGCGCGCGATCTCCATCCGGTCGCGGAGCGACTGGGCCCGCTCCTCGAGGGTGCCGGCGAACTCCTCGTCGCGAGCCATCGCCTTCACGTCGCCGCCCGCGGAGAACGCCCGGCCCTCCCCGCCGACCACGATGCAGCCGACCGAGGCGTCGCGCGCGAGCCGCGGTATCGCTTCGAGGAAACCGTCCATCATCTCGCCCGAGAGCGCGTTCAGGCTGTCCGGACGATTCATGGTAAGGGTCGCGACCCCGTTCTCGCATCGCTCCAGCAGATCGCTCATCGTTGCTCCTGTTTCACTCGTTCGCGACGGCCCGGATGAGACCAAAGCGGCGCCTGCATGTTTGATTTCTTTCGATCAAGACCTCTGTGCAGGCGGGCTAGCCCGTAAATCTCACCAACTTTCGTCGCGAGGGCGCCGAGACAGTGCTGTGGCGGGCCGCACGGACCGAAAGAGCGCGTACGCGCTGGCGAAGGCGTAGCCGACACTAGCGCGTTCGCGCTGTCGAAGCGGCTTGCGGGAGTACGGCCCGTCACAGTACATGGATCGGTGTCCGCAGCAGAAAGTTGGTGAAATTTCCGGGCTAGTAGGTCACCACGCTGCGGATTGACTCTCCCGCGTGCATGAGGTCGAAGGCCCGGTTGATGTCCTCGAGCGGCATGGTGTGGGTGATGAGATCGTCGATGTTGATCTTCCCTTCCATGTACCAGTCGACGATCCGCGGCACGTCGGTCCGCCCGCGCGCCCCGCCGAACGCGGTCCCCCGCCACACCCGGCCGGTCACGAGCTGGAAGGGACGGGTCGCGATCTCCTTCCCGGCCCCCGCCACCCCGATGATGACGCTCTCGCCCCAGCCCTTGTGGCAGCACTCGAGGGCCTGGCGCATCACGTCGACGTTGCCGATGCACTCGAAGGAGTAGTCGGCCCCGCCCTTGGTCAGGTCCACGAGATACGCGACGAGATCGCCCTCCACCTCCTTCGGATTGACGAAGTGGGTCATGCCGAACTTGCGCCCGATCGCCTCCTTGCCGGGATTGAGATCGACGCCGACGATCATGTCCGCCCCGACCAGTCTCGCTCCCTGGATGACGTTGAGGCCGATGCCGCCGAGCCCGAACACCACCACGTTGGAACCCGGCTCGACCTTCGCGGTGTTGATCACCGCGCCGACCCCGGTAGTGACCCCGCAGCCGATGTAGCAGACCTTGTCGAATGGGGCGTCCTCGCGGATCTTCGCGACCGCGATCTCGGGCAGCACCGTGTAGTTCGAGAACGTGGAGGTGCCCATGTAGTGGTAGATGGTCTCGCTTCCGAGCCGGAAGCGGCTCGTGCCGTCCGGCATCAGGCCCTGACCCTGGGTGACCCGGACCGCCTGGCACAGGTTCGTCCTGCCGCTCGTGCAGTACTCGCACTCGCGGCACTCCGGGGTATAGAGGGGGATGACGTGGTCACCCGGCTTGACGCTCTTCACCCCCGCGCCGACCTCGACCACCACCCCCGCGCCCTCGTGTCCGAGCACCGCGGGAAAGAGCCCTTCGGGGTCGGCCCCGGAGAGGGTGAACTCGTCGGTGTGGCAGACCCCGGTGGCGCGGATCTCCACCATGACCTCGCCGGCCCCCGGGCCGTCGAGCGCAAGCGTCTCCAGGGTGAGGGGGGCGCCCGCCTGGTGGGCGACGGCGGCACGAGTTTCCACGGCTATCCTCCTTCCGCTACGTAGCGGTTGAACTCTTCGTTGAACGCGAACAGCTTCGGATCGGCGAGGCGATCGACGTAGAGCACCCCGTCGAGATGATCGAGCTCGTGCTGGAACACGGTGGCGAGGAATCCGTCCGCGACGACCCGGGCCGGCTTCGCAGCCTCGTCGAGGTAGTCCACCCGGACCCGGCGGGGGCGTTCGACGAATCCCCTCATTCCCGGCACCGAGAGGCAGCCCTCCCAGTAGCCGGCGGGGGTCGGGTCCAGCACCGTGGTCTTCGGGTTGAACACCGTGAACGAAGTCTTGCCGTCCTCGAGATCGCGCTCCGCGTCTCCCGGGTCGAACTCGATGATCGCGAGACGCACCGGCTCGTGCACCTGGGGGGCGGCGAGCCCGACTCCCGCGTACTCGGCCATCGTCTCTCGCATGTCCTCGACGAGGCGCACGGTCCCCGGCGACCGGATCTCGGCCCGCGTCAGCTCGCGGCAAGGCGCCCGCAGGACGGGATGTCCGAGGCGGGCGACCTTGCGGATCGCCATCAGAACCGGGCGCGGTTCGAGGCGCCGCCATCGATGGTGATGATGGTGCCGGTGGTATTGGCGGAGAGGTCGGAGACGAGGAAGGCGACCATGTCGCCAATGTGCTCGGGCTGGCCGGGCGGATAGTCCTGGTTCTGCACCTCGCGCCAGCGCTCGGGGTCGCCGAGGTCGCGCTCGGCGATGGCGCGCATGAGGGTGACCAGCCGCTCGGTCTCGATCTGCCCCGGGTTGATCCCCACCACCCGGATCCCGTCGATGGTGCTCCCCGCCCCGAGGGCCCGGGTGAACGCCATCAGGCCCGCGTTGCCGGCCGAGCCCGCGATGTAGCCCGCGATCGGCCGTTCGCCGGCCGCCCCGACCACGTTGATGATGACCCCCTTGCCGCGCGCCTTCATGTTCACGTACGCCGCGCGGCAGGTGTTGGTATAGCCGAAGACCTTGAGGTTCCACGCGTCCCGCCAGGTGTCCTCGCCGACCGTCTGGAGGTCGCCGCCCGGGATCGCGCCCGCGTTGTTGACGAGGATGTCGGCGTCGCGGCAGGTCTCGATGAGCGCGCGGGCCGTATCCCCGTCGGACAGATCCACGGGGTGGATCTCGACCCCGACGTTCCAGCGGCTCCGGATCCGGTCGCGGGCGGCGGCGAGATCCGCTTCGGTGCGGGCCGCGAGATGCACGTCGCACCCCTCGCGGGCGAGGCTCTCCGCCGCCGCGTACCCGATGCCCTTCGATGCGCCGGTAATGAGCGCGGTGCGCCCCGCTATTCCGAGGTCCATCCGTCTCTTCCTCCCTCTGCTATCCCGCCTCTACCCGATGGGCAGGCGCCCATTACGACCGAATGCCGGCATTCCGGAACGCCGGAACGCCGGAACGCCGGACGACGCGACGACTACGGCGGCCGTGTTCAACCCCCGCCGAGCCGCCCGCCTTCGCTCGCCAGGCGCTCGAGGAGCGCCGCGGGGCGCCACTCCTCGCCGTGCGCGGCCTCGAGCTCCTTCATCCTCGCGACGATTCGATCGACCCCGATCTCGTCCGCGTGGAACATCGGCCCACCCCGGTAGACGGGCCAACCGTAGCCGTACACCCACACCACGTCGATGTCGCTCGCCCGGAGCGCGATCCCTTCCTCCAGGATCTTCGCCCCTTCGTTGATCATCGGGTACACGAGGCGCTCGAAAATCTCGTCTCGCCCGATGTCGTCGCGGCGCCGGAGCTGGCGCTCCTCGGCGAACTCCCGGATGATCCGCTCGACGACCGGGGAGGGCTTCGGCGCCCGGCTGCCGGACTCGTAGTCGTAGTAGCCGGCCCCCGTCTTCTGTCCGCGCCGTCCCTCCTCGCAGAGCCGCTCGCGAATCGTCGCTCCAGTGGACGTCGCCGCGTTCCAGCCGAGATCGAGCCCCGCGAGGTCGGACATCGCGAACGGCCCCATGGGAAGCCCGAAGTCGTAGAGCGCCGAATCGACGTCCTGCGGCGGCGCCCCTTCGAGGATGAGCCGGGTCGCCTCGCGCTGGCGGGCGAATAGCATCCGGTTCCCGACGAAGCCGTGGCACACCCCGACCAGCACCGGCACCTTCCCGAGCCGGCGCGAGAGCGCCATCGCGCTGGCGATGGTCTCCTTGGAACTCTTCTCGCCCCGCACCACCTCGACGAGGCGCATGATGTTCGCCGGGCTGAAGAAATGGGTTCCGATGACGCTCTCCGGCCGGCCGGTGGAGGCGGCGATGGCGTTCACGTCGAGGGCGCTCGTATTGCTCGCGAGCACCGCGTGGCCGGGAGCGAGGGCGTCGAGCCGGCGGAAGGTCTCCTGCTTGATCTCGAGCTCCTCGAACACCGCCTCGACCACCACATCCGCCTCGCGGACGGCCTCGAGATCGAGGGTCCCGTCGATGAGCCCGAGACGCTGCTCGACCTGCTCGCGGGTGAAGCCGCCCCGCGCCGCGGTGTTCTCGTAGTTCCGGCGGATGGTGGCGAGCCCGCGATCGAGGGCTTCCCGGTTCATCTCCACCATCGACACCGGGACCCCGGCATTGGCGAAGCACATGGAGATGCCCCCGCCCATCGTCCCCCCGCCGACGACGACCGCCCGCTTGACGTCAAGGGTCTCGGTGCCCCGGGGCACGTCCGGGATCTTCGACGCCTCGCGTTCGGAGAAGAAGAAGTACTGCTGGGCGCGGGCCTGCACCCCGCCCATGAGCCCCGCGAAGATCTCCTGCTCGCAGGCCATCCCCTCGTCGAAGGGCCGTTCGACCGCCGCCTCGACGGTCTTGATGCAGGCCTCGGGAGCCTCGAAGCCGCGCATCCGGCGCGCGTGCTTCTTCCGGAAGTCGTCGAAGATGGCGGAGCTGCCGCGCGCGGGGGCCACCTTCTCGTCACGGTCCCGGATGCGGACGAGCGGCCGCCCCTCGGCCACCGCGCGGCGCGCGAACGCGATAGCGCCCTCGGTGAGGTCGTCTTCCACGATCTCATCGGCAAGGCCGTGCGCGAGCGCCTCGCGGCCGCCGATGGGATTGCCGCCCACGATCATCTCGAGGGCCTTCTCCGGCCCCACCACCCGCGGGAGGCGCTGGGTGCCGCCCGCGCCGGGACACAGCCCGAGCTTGACCTCGGGGAGCCCGAACCGCGCGGACGCGACGGCGACCCGGAAGTGGCAGGCGAGCGCGGTCTCGAGACCCCCGCCGAGCGCCGTGCCGTGAATCGCCGCGACCACCGGCTTCGCCGAGTCGTCGAGGACATCGATCATCTCCAGGAAGCCCGGGGGCTGGAGGGGCTTGTTGAACTCGGTGATGTCGGCCCCGGCGATGAACGTCCGGCCGGCGCAGGCGAGGACGACGGCGGTCACCGAGGGATCGCCCGCCACCTGGCGCATGGTGTCGCAGATCCCCTGGCGGACGTGCCGGCTGAGGGCGTTGACGGGGGGGTTGTCGATGGTGATGACGGCGACGCCGTCACGCACTTCGAGCTGAACGGAGTCCGGTTTCGCGGCCATGGGGGCTCCCGTGCTGTTCCACGCGGCGGGAGCGCTCCCACCAACCGGCGATCGTATCACCCTCGCCGCGCGACCCGCCGGCGCTCCCGCTCGAGACGCTCCCGGGCGCGGCGCGCGACGCCGAGAGCGAAATTCGGACGGGGCGGCGAGGCGATCTCCGACAACTCCCGGCGCATGTTCCGACAACCTCCGTCCCGCGGAAACGACGCGACGATGCCTTGCAGCGACTACCCTGTCGGAATTAGTCTTCGTTCCGGCAGGGAGACTCATGAACCGGATGTTCGACACCCTTTCCGCGCTTCGCGACCTCGCGGAAGCCGGCATCGATCGCAAGCACGCGCAAGCCATCGTCACGGCCATCGGCAACGCGGGCGAGCAGCTCGTGACGATACGCGATATCGAGCACCTGGCCTCGAAGGCGTTCGTGCTTCAGGTGGGAATCGGAATCGTGCTCGCGAACGCCGCCCTGACGGCCGGGCTCACGGTCGGGCTCATCACGCTGCTCTGAGGCGCGCTCCCGGCCATCGGTCCAGGCGGGCGGGACTCGGCTCCGGGGTTCAGGTGAGGCGGAACCCCGAGGCGCAGAAGACGGGCTCGCCCCGCTCGTGGGCGAGGAGCCGCGCCTTGCGGTCGAGCCCGCCGCCATACCCCACGAGACGGCCATTCGCCCCGATGACCCGGTGGCAAGGAAGAACGATCGCGACGGGATTCGCGCCGTTCGCCGCCCCGACCGCGCGCGCCGCCCCGCGGCTGAGCCCCGCCCGCCGCGCAAGCTCCCCATAGCTCCACGTTTCGCCGTAGGGGACGTGGGCGAGCGCGGCCCATACGCGCCGCCGGAAGGGGGTGCCCTCGGGCTCCACCGCCATCTCGAACTCCCGGAGATCGCCCGCGAAGTAGGCTTCGAGCTCCGAGACCTCCCCGGCGAGCCCGGCGTCGTCGCGGCGCCATCCGGACTCGGGCTCGGGCTCCGTCGGACTCGCCGCGCCGCGCCGGGGCGAGTCCGCACGCGAGGGGTCGCGGTCCGGGATCGCGACGTGGCGGACGGCGACATCGTCCTTGGCGACGAGGAGCCGGCCGATGGGAGACTCGTACCAGGCGTATCTCATGCGCGCGTTTCCCGCAGCGAAGCGCCGCCCGCGCTCACGCGTTGCCGACCCGGGCGGCAACCTCGTCCGCGATGGCGAGCGACGCGGTGAGGCCCGGCGACTCGATTCCGTAGAGGTTCACGAGGCCCGGGATCCCGTGCGCTTCCGCCCCCTGGATGACGAAGTCCGGCTGCGGCTCGCCCGGCCCGTGCAGCTTTGGCCGGATCCCGGAGTAGTCGGGTTGCAGGCTCGCGTCGCGGAGCTCGGGGTAGAACGTCCGCACCGCCGCGTAGAACCGCTCCGCGCGCGCCGGGTCCACCGAGTAGTCGATCTCGTCCACCCACTCCAGGTCCGGGCCGAAGCGGCACCGGCCGGCGAGGTCCAGCCCCACGTGGACCCCGAGGACCGAAGGCCCGGGCACGGGGTAGACCAGGTGCGAGAAGGGCTGCGCCCCGGCCAGCGAGTAGTAGTTGCCCTTGGCCAGGTGCCGCGCGGGAATGGTGTCGGGAGGCACTCCGGCAATCGACCCGGCCACGTTCTGCGCAAAGAGGCCCGCGCAGTTGATGGCGGTCCGGCAGGCGAGCGCCATCGGCGCGTCTCCGCCGATCCGGAGCACGATGCGGTCCCCGTGGACTTCCCCGCCCTCGACGGGGCTGCGGAACGCGATCATCGCCCCCGCGTCCGCCGCGTCGCCTTCGAAGGCGTGCATGAGGCGGTGGCTGTCCACGATCCCCGTGGAGGGCGAAAAGAGCCCCGCGACCGCCCGCACCGCGGGCTCCAGGCGCTCGACCGCGTCGCGGGTCAGGCGGCGAAGATTGTCCACCCCGTTCGCCGCCGCCCTGGCCTGGAGCGCATGGAGCCGTGGCACCTCGCTCTCCTCGGCGGCCACGATCAGCTTGCCGACGTTCGCGTACGGAACCCCGTGCTCGTCGCAGTAGCGGTAGAGGGCGCGCCGGCCCTCGACGCACACCCGCGCCTTGCGCGATCCCGCAGGGTAGTAGATGCCGGCGTGGATGACCTCGCTGTTGCGCGAGCTCGTGTGGCTGCCGACGATCCCCTCCGCCTCAAGGACGATGACCTCGCGGCCGGCCATCGCGAGGCGGCGGGAGACCGCGAGCCCGACCACCCCGGCCCCGATGACGACGCAATCGACCGATTCCACTGCGAAAGATCTCCTGAGAGCGCGAACCGGGGGGCGCTGCCCGCCGGCTCCACCGCGGGCTCGCCCGACTCGTCCCCGCCCCGGTCGCTCCGCCTCCGTCGCGCTTCAGCCGACCGCGAGCGATGCGTTGCGCACGTCCGTGACCAGCATGTGCGCCGGGGTATGGGTGATCGCGATCGGCGGGCGGGCGGAGCGCACCGCCACCTGGGGGGTCACCCCGCAGGCCCAGAAGACCGGCACCTCGCCGGGCGCGAAGATCGGATCGTCGCCCTGCCACGCGCGCCCGACGTCCTCGACCCCGATGCGCTCGGGCATGCCGAAGTGGATGGGCGCACCGTGGACCCGGGGATAGCGGCTCGTGATCTGGACCACCTTGATTGCGTCCGCCGGGGTGAAGGGGCGCATCGACACCACCATCCGGCTGTGGAAACGGCCGGACGGCGCGCACTCGATGTCGGTGAGATACATCGGGCACACGCTGCCGTCCTCCCAGTGCCGGAGCCGGAGCCCGGCGTCGACCAGGGGCTCCTCGAACGAGAACGAGCAGCCGAGCGCGAAGGCGACGAAGTCGTCCTGCCAGAGGTCCCCGATGCTCCGCACGTCGCCGTCGAGCTCGCCGTCGCGAAAGACCCGGTAGCTCGGGAGGTCGGTCCGCAGGTCGAGGTCCTCGCCGAGCTCCGGCAGGCGGGGGTCGCCCGGCTCGGACATCGCGAGCAGCGGGCACGGCTTGGGATTTCGCTGGCAGAACCGGGCGAACTCGGCCGCGTAGTCTCCCGGCAGGATGGCGAGGTTGGCCTGGACGAACCCCTTGGCGAGGGCCCCCGTGTGACCGCGGTACTCTCCGGTGCGGATCCGGCGCCGGACCTCGACGGGGTCCGCGGTGTTCCATTCAAGGCCGAGACCATGGGTGGACTCGACGGCGGCGGCTGCGATCGCGCTCATGACTGCTCCTCGCCCGGTGCTCCGGGCACCCTGGATTCCGAGGCGGAAAGTCTATCGCGCGCGGGCCGCCGCCGCACCGCGACGCCTCGGCTCCCGGCCGGACCCCGGCCAGGTCCCGGCCCGGACGCCGTCACGTTCGCGGCCGGGCCGGCGCCAGGTCCAGCCGCGGAGTCGGCGCCAGGTTCAGTGGATGTCCGCGGAGTCCGTCATCGCCCGCCGGAGCCGCTCGATGTCGAAGCCGTCGCCGCGGGCGCATTCGAGGATCACCGCCTCGCGACGGGTGAGGAGATCCACCGCGCCCGGGAGCTCCTTCACCGCTTCGGGCGGGATGACGACCGCCCCGTGCCGGTCCGCGTGCACGACGTCGTCGTGCCGGACGGCCATGCCGCATACGTTGACCGGGCGGCCGAAGTCCACCACGTGGACGTGGGCGTGGCTCGGACCGACCACCCCCGCGAGAAGCTGGAAGCCCGACGCGCAATCGTCGAGGTCGCGCATGGACCCGTTGGTGACCGCGCCGAGCGACCCGAGCCCCTTGTGCACGGCGGTGTTCACCTCGCCCCAGAAGGCGCCGAACCCGGGCTCGGGATCGAGGTCCTGGATGACGGTCACGGTGGGACCGTCTGCGCTCGCAACGTATTCGTAGTAGCCGATGCGGGACTGCCGCAGCTCCTCGGCGGTCCTCCCCGGGGTGTCCATCGCCCGGATGGTCGCGGTGCGGGCCCGGCCCACGACGGGCTTGAGAGCGGGATCGAGGCAGACCATGGGGCGGACCGTGAAGCCGGTGGCGCGCCGGTGCGGCGCCACCACCTCGAGGGCGTTGCAGATGGTCGGGGTATCCCAGTTCGTCAGGAGCTGGAGTTCGGCGGCAGTGAAGTCGGTCATCGGGGATCCTCGCGCAGGTCTTCCGTATCCGGAGAACGTGAGCCGCGTATTGTGCACCCCCCCGGCCGCGGCGTGTTCCCGCACCGCACCACCCGCGCCGGACGACCCGCGCCGGACGACCCACCGCCCCCGCGAAGACGGACGGAATGGAACCCGCGCGAGGCGATATGATCGGGGCGGCGGCAGCGGCGGCGGCGCGAGCGCGCGCGAATCTCGGGAGTGCGCGTGCGCGCCGCCCGCGAGGCGGACGGAAGGAGAGGTCCGGCCGGTGGAGGCCGGGGGGCGCGCGGCGGCGCGGGAGAGCCGCCCGCCCGTCACCCGGCTCCGGACCGGCCGGAGCCCGACTCGACAGAGGGACAGGCCATGGGGCAGAGGTTGGCGGACAAGGTGGCGGCGGTCGTCGGCGGCGGCCAGCAGCCGGGCGAGACCATCGGCAACGGGCGGGCGGCCGCGATCCTCTTCGCGCGCGAGGGGGCGGAGGTCCTCGTCGTGGACCGCGACCGGGAGGCGGCCGCGGACACGGTGCGCGCCATCGAGGCCGAGGGCGGCCGGGCGGCGGCGTTCGAAGCCGACGTGACCCGGGAAGCCGACTGCGAAGCGGCAGTCGCCGCCTGCGTGGAGCGCTACGGGCGGATCGACGTCCTCCACAACAACGTCGGCCGGTCGCAGGGGGACCGGGAGACCTCGGACCTCGGAGCCGAGGTCTGGGACGAGCTCCACGAGCTCAACGTCAAGTCCTACTTCATGTGCGCGAAGCACGCCCTCGCGCCGATGCGCGCCCGGCGAAGCGGGTGCATCATCAACATCTCGTCGGTCGCATCCACCATCGTCTCGCCGACCGTTGCCTACAAGACCTCCAAGGCGGCGGTGAACGCCCTCACCCACTCGCTCGCCATCGAGAACGCCCGGTACGGGATCCGGGTGAACGCCATCCTGCCCGGGCTCATGGACACCCCGATGGCGATCGAACGGCGCGCGCGCGAATGGAACATGACCCGGCAGGAGGTCCGCGAGCAGCGCGACGAGCGGGTTCCGCTCGGGCGAAAGATGGGGACCGGATGGGACGTCGGCCACGCCGCCGTCTTCCTCGCCTCCGACGAAGCCCGCTTCATCACCGGGGTCCTGCTTCCGGTGGACGGCGGGCAGAGCATCAACACCCCCTGACCGGCTGCACGTGCCGGCCGGGCCCCACTTCACGACTCGCCGCCCCGAACGCACGCCAGGCTAGAATCCTTGAACGGCCCGGAAGTTCACAGGTGAGTCAAGTTTGCGAAGCGGTTTCCTGGACGAGAGGTACGAGGCTGCTACCGGTACGGCCCGACGGGGCTTCGAATGAAGACGGGTGAATTCAGACATGTCTCGTCGGTCTGAGGCGCAGCCTCGTCAGGACTCGCCATGAATCGTGAACCCTTCGACTACGTGATCGTCGGCGCCGGCTCCGCCGGCTGCGTCCTCGCGAACCGTCTGAGCGAGGATCCGTCCGTCCGGGTCCTGCTCCTCGAGGCCGGGCCGCCGGATCACCGGTGGGACTTCCGCATCCACATGCCGGGCGCCCTCGCCCGCCCCCTCATGGGCGGGACGTACAACTGGGCCTACCACAGCGAGCCCGAGCCGGGTGTCGACGGCCGCCGCATCTACTGCCCCCGGGGGCGGGTGCTCGGAGGGTCGTCGTCGATCAACGGCATGGTGTACATCCGGGGCCACGCCCGCGACTACGACGGCTGGGCCGCGCAGGGCCTGCCGGGCTGGAGCTACGCCGACGTCCTCCCCTACTTCCGGCGGTGCGAGGACCGCGGGCGCGGCACCGACCCGTGGCGCGGCGCGGGCGGGCCGCTCCACGTATCGACCGGCGCCTCCGAGAACCCGCTCTTCGACGCGTTCATCAAGGCGGGGCGCCAGGCCGGCTACCCCGTCACCGAAGACATGAACGGGTACCGGCAGGAAGGCCTCGGCCGCATGGACATGACGACCTGGCGGGGGCGGCGCTGGAGCGCGGCGCGCGCCTGGCTGGACCCCGCCCGCCGCCGGGCGAACCTCGAGGTCGCGGCGCACGCCCTCGCGACCCGGGTGCGGTTCGAAGGGCGGCGGGCGTCCGGGGTGGACTATCTGGAGCGCGGGCGAGCCCGCACCGCGGACGCCGCGCGCGAGGTGATCCTCTGCGGCGGCGCGATCAACTCCCCCCAGCTCCTGCTGCTATCGGGGGTAGGCCCGGCCGACGAGCTGCGCCGCCTCGGGATCGAGGTGGTCGCCGACCTGCCCGGGGTCGGCGAGAACCTCCAGGACCACCTCGAGATCTACGTCCAGCACGCCTGCACCCTGCCGATCACCCTGTACAGCGCGCTGCGCCCGCTCGGGATGCTCAAGGCGGGGCTCTCGTGGTACCTCTTCCGCGGGGGCGCCGGCGCCTCGAACCAGTTCGAGGCGGGCGGCTTCATCCGAAGCCGCGCCGGGGTCGAGCACCCGGATCTCCAGTACCACTTCATCCCCATCGCGATGCGCTACGACGGGTCGGGGCTGCGCGGCCAGCACGGGTATCAGGCCCACGTAGGACCCATGCGGCCGGAGAGCCGCGGCCGGGTCCGGCTGCGGTCCGCGGACCCGCGCGCGGCCCCGAGCATCTTCTTCAACTACCTCTCCACCGAGCGCGACCGGCGCGAGCTTCGCGACTCGGTGCATCTCACCCGGGAGCTCTTCGCGCAGAAGGCATTCGATCCCTGGCGCGGCAAGGAGCTCGCCCCGGGAGCGGACGTACGCTCGGACGGCGAGATCGACGCCTTCGTGCGGGAGAACGTCGAGTCCGCCTTCCATCCCTGCGGCACCTGCCGGATGGGAACGGACGACCGGGCGGTGACGGACGGCGAGACGCGGGTGCACGCGATGGAGGGCCTCCGGGTGGTGGACGCCTCCATCATGCCCGCCATCGTCTCGGGGAACCTCAACGCCCCCACCCTGATGCTGGCGGAGAAGGCGGCGGACCTCATCCTCGGCCGCCCTCCCCCGCCCCCGTCCAACGCCGCCGTCTACATCGCCCCGAACTGGCGGACCGCGCAGCGCTGAGCGCGCCCCCGGGGCGAACGGCTCGGCGCCGGTGAAAGCATGTCCGTCCGCTGGCGCCAATGGGTGACCGGACGGGAAGCGCCTTGCCCCGGCGACGCGTCCGAACGGTACGTCCCCGAGACTGCATTTCATTGAAATGCAATCCTGATTACGCATGAAGCTCAGGTTGGGGCGGCCGCTTTCCCGGGAGCGCGGGCTTGCAGCCCGCATGGACCAGGAGGGAGCAAGGTGGAAGGAAAGGAAGAATAGAGGTCTCCCGGGAGCGCGGGCTTCCAGCCCGCGGGCGGTCCATGCGGGCTGGAAGCCCACACTCCCAGGAGGCCCACGGTCCCTCGAAGGCGGCGGTCCCGGGATTCCCGCGCTCCCTGGCTGAGCTTCGTGCGTAATCGGGAATGCAATACGGTTGGAGATCCATGACGGAAAGATACGGAGCGAGCGGCGAGACCTCCTACGGATGGGTGGTGGTCTTCGCCTCCCTCGTCCTGCACAGCATCAGCCTCGGCGCGCCGACGATGCTCTTCGTCGCCCTCAAGCCGATCGCGGCGGACCTCGGCACGTCGAGGGCGATCCCTTCGCTCGCCTATTCGCTGATGATGATCGGGGCGGGCGTCGGCGGGGTCGCGATGGGCTGGTGGATGGACCGGCTCGGCATCCTGCAGCCGGTGCTCTTCGGCTCGGTGATGATCTGCCTCGGCGCGCTCCTCGCGAGCTACGCCGAAGGCCCGTTGAGCCTGTTCATCGCGTCCGGCCTCCTCATCGGCCTGTTCGGAAAGGCGGCGATGATCGCGCCGCTCGTCGCCAACGTGACCCGCTGGTTCGATCGGCGCCGGGGGCTCGCCATCGCGATCCTCACCTCCGGCCAGGGGCTTGCCGGGGCGATCTGGCCCGCCGTCGTGCAGCATTTCAACGGTCTCGTGGGATGGCGGGGGACGTTCCTGTACTTCAGCGTGTTCGCGGCGGTTGTGATGGTTCCGCTCGCCTTCCTGCTCCGGCCGCGTCCCCCG
The DNA here is from genome assembly GCA_965223775.1 of Gammaproteobacteria bacterium. Classification (GTDB taxonomy): domain Bacteria; phylum Pseudomonadota; class Gammaproteobacteria; order HK1; family HK1; genus JAJDXW01. The sequence continues at coordinate 4,196,513 of OZ245021.1, forward strand.
ATCACGGCCGCCGGGGGTGCGGCCGGCATCCGGGTCGACGACGGGCGGGGGCTCGACCTGCCGCCCCGGGTCGTGCAGGCGTTCCTGTGGCTCGCCGGGGTCTGCTGCTGCGCGGCGATGGCGATCCCAATCGTGCACCTGGTCAGCCACGCGACCGACCAGGGCTACACCCTGGAGCAGGGCGCGCGGCTGCTGTCGATCCTCTTCATGGCCGGGTTCGTGAGCCGGATCGGCTTCGGCATGCTCGCGGACCGCATCGGCGCGGTGCGCACCCTGCTCATCGGGTCGGCCTGCATGGCGGTGATGCTTTTCGTCTTCGCGTTCACGACCAGCTACGCCGGCCTCCTCGTAGCGGCCCTGCTGTTCGGACTCGGATTCTCCGGCATCATGCCGTGCTATCCCCTGCTCATCCGTGTGCTCTTTCCGGTCAGCGAGACAGGCTGGCGGATCGCCGCCCACTACCTGTTCTCCGCCGCCGGCATGGCCCTCGGTGGATGGCTCGGCGGGGTGATCTTCGATCTTTCCGGCGGCTACGCACCCGCGTTCCTCGCGGGGCTCGCGTTCAACGTGATCAACTTCGCCCTGATCGGCGTCATCTTCATCCGCCAGAGGCCCTCCCGGCTCGAGCCGGTCGCGGCGTGAGCGGGGGGGAGCCCTTGCGCCCCGGCGCCATGAAGCGAGCCTCCCGCCGCGCGGCCTGCGCGGCGGGGCCGCGGGGGCGCGGGACCGCGCCTGTGCGGAGGGACCGCGGGGGCGCGGCCTGGATGCCTGCCGGCGAATTCGGCGGCAAGAACCGGAGTGCAGGGGAGCGCCCCGGGGAGCACATTGCGGTCATGACGGGCCGCTCCGGCGCGTCATGACCGGGCACTGCCGAAGGGGCGAGATATCATGACTCATTCGAAGACAGCCGGGACCGCGATGCTGGGCCGACTCCCGAGCGACGAGGCGCGCTGGGCGGCGGTCGTGAACCGCGACCGCGGTACCGGCGGCGAGTTCGTCTACTCCGTGGCGACGACCGGGGTCTACTGCCGCCCGGGCTGCGCGGCCCGGCGGCCCCGGCGCGAGAACGTCCGCTTCCACGCGACTTGCGAAGAAGCCGAGAAGGCGGGCTTCCGGCCGTGCCGGCGCTGCCGCCCGAACGAGCCCTCGCTCGCCGAACGGCACGCGGAGGCGGTGGCGGCCGCCTGTCGCCTCATCGAGACGGCCGAGGAGATGCCGGCCCTCGATGCGCTCGCCGAATCGGCCCGAATGAGCCGGTTCCATTTTCACCGGGTCTTCAAGGCGGCCACCGGATGCACCCCCCGGGCCTACGCCGCCGCGCACCGCGCGGAGCGGATGCGCGAGGCGCTGCAGCGAAGCGCAACGGTGACCGACGCCATCTACGACGCCGGATTCAACTCCAACGGCCGGTTCTACGAGGCGTCTCCCGAGATCCTGGGGATGACCCCCGGGAGCTTTCGGCACGGAGGCGCGGGGGAGACGATCCGGTTCGCGGCCGGCGACTGCTCGCTCGGATCGATCCTGGTGGCGGCGACCGCGAAAGGGGTCTGCGCAATCCTCCTCGGCGACGATCCGGGCGCGCTGGTGCACGACCTGGAGGACCGTTTCCCGAAGGCGGAGCTTCTCGGAGGGGACCCCGAGTTCGAAGCCCTGGTGGCCCGGGTCGTCGGCTTCGTCGAGGCGCCCGCGCTCGGTCTCGAGCTACCCCTCGACATCCGCGGGACCACGTTCCAGCAGCGCGTGTGGCGGGCCCTCCGGGACATTCCGGCCGGGGAGACGGCGAGCTACCGGGCGATCGCCGCGCGCCTCGGCTCGCCCGGCGCGGCGCGGGCGGTCGCGCGCGCGTGTGCGTCGAACCCCCTCGCGGTCGCGATTCCCTGCCACCGGGTGATTCGAAGCGACGGCGCGCTCTCCGGCTACCGGTGGGGAGTGGACCGGAAGCAGGCCCTGCTCGACCGCGAGGCCGCACCCTGACCGCCGCCGCGACCCCGGCCCGAACCTCGCCGGCCCCGGGCCCCGGCCTCGCGGCGCGGCTCGCATCGGTGGACTGGAGCTCGGTCGCCGCCGGCCTCGACGGCGCCGGCTACGCGGTGATCCCTTCGCTGCTCTCTCCACGGGACTGCCGCGCCCAGACCGCCCTCTACGACCGCGACCCACTCTTCCGGAGCCGGGTAGTCATGGCCCGCCACGGTTTCGGCCAGGGCGAGTACCGGTACTTCGCCTATCCACTGCCGTGCCTGGTGGCGGGGCTCCGCTCCGGGCTCTATCCCCCGCTTGCCGGGGTCGCCAACCGGTGGAACGAGGCGCTCGGCATCAGGACCCGCTACCCGGCCGACCACGCGGCGTACCTCGAGCGCTGCCACCGCGCCGGCCAGGACCGGCCGACGCCGCTCATGCTCCGGTACGCCGAGGGCGACTACAACCGGCTCCACCAGGACCTCTACGGAGAGCACGTCTTCCCGATCCAGGCGACGATTCTCCTTTCCGAGCCGGCACGGGACTTCGAGGGCGGCGAGTTCGTGCTCACCGAGCAGCGCCCGCGCATGCAGTCGCGGGCCGAGGTGGTCCCCCTCGAGCAGGGCGACGGCGTGCTCTTCGCGGTTCACCACCGCCCCGTGCAGGGCGCGCGCGGCTTCCATCGCGCGAACCTTCGCCACGGGGTGAGCCGGCTGCGCGCAGGCGCCCGGCACGCCCTGGGCATCATCTTCCACGACGCCCGATAGACCGCTCTCGCCCCGCCCGCTCCGCCCGCCGGCCGGACGCGCGAAGCCATCGCCCAGCCACGTCGAAACACCATGCGCGGAACCGCTCGGCCGACCGGTGATCGGTTTGACCGGATTCGGTAGACGGTTTCACCGGAATGCGCACGTGACCGAGCCACGCGGACCCCGGCGCGCCGTCCCGGAGCCGGGTCCGACCGTGCCGCGGTCGTGCGGGCGCCGGCGCGCGGCGCGCGCTGCTCCGATCCGGGCGGGGGCTGGCCGGGTGTGGCAAGGACAGGAAACCGACGGCACCCGCCGAACGGACGCGACCGGTTCCCCCCGGCAACATCCGGGGGGCTACCGCCGCGCCCCGCCACCTGCCGCCGCCATGGCGTAGGTGTTCGGTCGAAGCATGACAGCCGGTACAAGGTCAAGGCCGGGCATGGCCGCCACGCTCGCCCTTCATCACGCGGCCGGCGCGAACGCTTGCGGACGATCGCGCCGAAGGGATAGCCTTCGCCGATTGCGCCCGTCGCCGCGCCCGGTGGCGAGGCCCGGACGCGATCCGCCCATGCACCGCTGAGGAGTATCCCGATGAAGAGCGCATTCCGACTGCTGGCCGCCGCCGCGATTTCACTGGCCGCGGCCGCCCCCCACGCCGCGGACTTCAAGCCGGCCGTGGTCTACGACATGGGCGGCAAGTTCGACAAGTCGTTCAACGAGGGCGTCTACAACGGGGTGAAGCGTTTCACCGAGGAGACCGGCATCGAGGTGGTCGAGTTCGAGGTGACCAACGAGGCCCAGCGCCAGCGGGCGATGGAACGACTGGTCCAGCGCGGTGCGACCGCCCTTCTCGGGGTCGGTTTCGGCCAGGCGGACGCGATCAGCGCGGTAGCGGCGGCCAACCCCGACGTCCAGTTCGGAATCATCGACGTGTTCTGGCTCAATCAGCCGAACCTGCGGCAGTACTCGTTCAAGGAGCACGAGGGGAGCTACCTCGTCGGGGTCGCGGCGGCCATGAAATCCGAGAGCGGGAGCGTGGGCTTCGTCGGCGGCATGGACGTCCCCCTCATCCGCAAGTTCGCCTGCGGCTATGTCCAGGGGGTGAAATCCGTCAATCCGGACATCGAGGTGCTCCAGAACATGACCGGGACCACCCCCTCCGCGTGGAACGACCCGGTCAAGGGCGGCGAGCTCGCCCAGAGCCAGATCGACCGGGGCGCGGACGTGGTCTACCACGCGGCCGGCGGCACCGGCATCGGCGTCATCCAGACGACCGCGGACGCCGGGAAGCTTGCCATCGGGGTAGACGCGAACCAGAACTACCTCGCGCCGGGCAACGTGCTCACCTCCATGGTCAAGCGGGTCGACGTGGCCGCCTACCAGCACTTCATGGACGCCTACAAGGGCGAGTTCTCGGCCGGCATCGAGCAGCTCGGGCTGGCCGAAGGCGGCGTGGACTGGGCCGTGGATGAGCACAACCGGGACCTCGTGGCCGGCGATATCGAGGCGGCGGTGGCGGCGGCGCGCGAAGCGATCGTCTCCGGCACGGTCACCGTCCACAACTACGAGGACGACCAGAACTGCCCGTTCTGATGGTCCGGTCCGAGGTGCCGGCACGAGCGTGCCCATCCTGAGCGCCGTGGTTCGCGGTCGTGGAGGGACACAAGGATAGTGCCGAGGCGGCGGGGGTTTCCGGCGGGGAGGGCTCCTCGCCGGCGGTCGAGCTTCGCCGGATCAACAAGCGGTTCGGCGCGGTCCAGGCCAACCGCGATATCGACCTCGCGGTCCAGCGCGGCTCCATCACCGGGATCGTCGGCGAGAACGGCGCCGGCAAGTCGACCCTCGTCTCCATCCTCTACGGCTTCTACAGCGCCGACAGCGGCGAGATCCTGATCGACGGCGAGCCGGTCCGGCTGGCCGGCTCGTCGGACGCCATCGACCACGGCATCGGCATGGTGCACCAGCACTTCATGCTGGTCCCGACCATGACGGTCCTGGAGAACGTGATGCTCGGGCGCGAGGGCGGCCCCCTGCTCGCGGGCGGCGAGCAGGCGACCCGAGCCCGGATGGCGGACCTCAGCGCCTCCTACGGACTCGAGATCGACTCCGACGCGCCGGTCGGCGAGCTGCCGGTGGGTCTCCAGCAGCGGATCGAGATCCTGAAGACCCTGTTGCGCGGGGCGCGGATCCTGATCCTCGACGAGCCGACCGGGGTGCTGACCCCCCAGGAGGCCGACCGCCTCTTCGAGATCCTCGAGATCCTCAAGCGCGACGGCGTCACCATCCTCCTCATCACCCACAAGCTGCGCGAGATCATGGCCGCCACGGACGCCGTGTACGTGATGCGGCGAGGCGAGGTGGTCGCCCGCCGCAACACGAGCGAGACCAGCCAGGAGGAGCTCGCCCGGCTGATGGTCGGGCGCGAAGTGCTCTTCGCGGTCGGCGGCGAGCCGGGCGAGCCGGGCGCGCCGATCCTCTCCGTCGAAGCGCTCAGCCATGCCGACGAGCGGGGCGCGCCATGCCTCGCCGACATCCGTTTCGAGCTTCGAGCCGGTGAGATCCTCGGGGTGGCGGGGGTAGCCGGCAACGGACAGTCGGAGCTGCTGGACGTCCTGTCCGGGGTCGCCCCGCCCCAGTCGGGCCGCATCGTATTTGCGGGCCGAACGTACACCGCGGACCGCCCGGCCGGCCCGTCGGCCCTGCGCGACATGGGTCTCGCCCACATTCCGGAGGACCGGCAGCGGCGCGGCCTGGTGCTGCCGTTCATGGCCTCCGAATCGTCCATCCTCGGCTACCAGGGAGGAATGGAGGCCGGCGGCGGCATCTTTCTCGCGCTCGCGGCCATCCGGGAGCGGTGCGCCGGTCTCATGGAGCGCTACGACGTGCGCCCGCCCGATCCGGGGCTGCGCTGCGGCGGCTTCTCCGGCGGCAATCAGCAGAAGATGGTGGTGGCCCGCGAGCTGTCCGCGGCCCCCAGGGCCCTGCTGGTCGGTCAGCCGACCCGCGGGGTCGATATCGGAGCGATCGAGTTCATCCACTCCCAGCTCATCGAGATCCGCGACGCGGGCTGCGCCATCCTCCTGGTCTCGGTGGAGCTCGACGAGATCATGGCCCTCTCCGACCGCATCCTGGTGATGAACGCGGGCCGGATCGTGGGTGAGGTCGCCCGCGGGGAAGCCGATGCCAACCGCATCGGCCTGATGATGGCCGGGATCGACCGCCGGACGGCCACCGCGTGAGCAGCGCCCCCCCGCTGCCCCGCTGGGCGGATATCGGCCTGCTGCCGCTCATCAACCTGGCCATCGCCCTCGTCGTGTCGGGCCTGGTCGTGTTCGCGGTCGGCGAGGATCCGTTCCAGGCGATCGACGTCATGATCCAGGGGGCCTTCGTCTACGAGGGGAGCCTCGGCTACACCCTCTACTACACGACCAACTTCATCTTCACCGGCCTCGCCGTCTCCGTCGCGTTCCATGCCCTGCTGTTCAACATCGGCGGCGAGGGGCAGGCCTACATCGGCGGGCTCGGGGCGGGACTCGTCTGCCTCGCCCTGGACGCGGTGCTGCCGGGGCTCGTCATCATTCCCCTCGCGATCGTCGCCGCCGCGGCCTTCGGCGCGGGCTGGGCGCTCGTGCCGGCCTGGCTTCAGGCCTATCGCGGCAGCCACGTCGTCATCACGACGATCATGTTCAACTTCATCGCCGCGGGGGTGATGGTCTCCCTGCTCGCCGGGCCGCTCATCAAGCGGGGGCAAAGCTCCCCCACCTCCCGCGGCTTCGCGGAGAGCACCTGGATTCCGGACATGCAGGAGATCCTCGGCGCGGTCGGGATCGAGGTCGCGCGCTCGCCGCTCAATCTCTCCTTCGTGCTCGCGCTCGCGGCGTGCGTCTTCGTATGGCTGCTGATCTGGCGCACGCGCTTCGGCTACGCGGTGCGCACGCTCGGCCACAGCCCGCAGGCCGCCGCCTATGCGGGCATCCGCATCCCGCGCACCATCATCATCGCCATGGCGATCTCGGGCGGCATCGCCGGCCTCATGGCGGTGAACGAGGTGCTGGGGGTGCAGCACCGGCTGCTGCTCAACTTCACGGCCGGATACGGCTTCACCGGCATCGCGGTCTCCCTCATGGGCCGCAATCATCCGGTCGGGATCGTGCTCGCGAGCCTGCTCTTCGGCGCCCTCTACCAGGGCGGCAGCGAGCTCGACCTCGAGTTCCAGACCATCACCCGCGACATGCTGCTGGTCATCCAGGGGCTCATCATCCTGTTCTCGGGGGCGCTCGCCTACATGCTGAACCCGCCCCTCGCGCGTTTGATCGCGTCGCTCGCCTACCGTCCGCGGGAGGTCCCGGCGTGAGCGAGTTCGCGTTCCAGATCCTGCTGACCCTCGACGCCACCCTTCGGCTCGCGACCCCGCTCATCTTCTGCGCCCTGGCGGGCCTCTTCTCGGAGCGCTCCGGCATCATCGACATCTCGCTTGAAGGCAAGCTCCTCGGGAGCGCCTTCGCCGCGGGCGCGATCGCGAGCGTGACCGGATCGGTCTACCTGGGACTGCTCGCCGCGGTCGGGGTGTCGGTGTGCATGAGCCTGGTGCACGGATTTGCCTGCATCACCCACCGGGGCAACCAGATCATCAGCGGGCTCGCGGTGAACATCCTCGCCTCGGGGCTCACCGTCACCCTCGGCATCGCGTTCTTCCGGCGCGGCGGCCAGACCCCGACCCTCGGCGCCGACCAGCGCTTCCAGCCGATCGAGCTCCCGCTCGCGGAGGCATTGCAGCACGTGCCCCTGCTCGGCGTGATCTACGACGAGCTCCTGAGCGGACACAAGCTGCTCGTCTACCTCGCCGTCGCCGCGGTGCCGCTCGCCGCGCTGCTCCTCGCCAAAACCCGCTTCGGCCTGCGGCTGCGGGCGGTCGGGGAGTCGCCGGAGGCGGTCGACAGCGCCGGCGTCTCGGTTACCTGGCTTCGATACCGCGCCGTCATCGTGGCCGGGATCCTGTGCGGGATCGCGGGCGCGTACCTCTCCACCGCGCATGGCGCCGGATTCATTCGCGAGATGAGCGCCGGCAAGGGCTACATCGCGCTCGCGGCGATGATCTTCGGGAAGTGGCGGCCCTGGTCGGCGCTCTTCGCCTGCCTCCTGTTCGGCTTCCTGGAGGCCGCTTCCTCGCGCCTGCAGGGGGTGGACCTGCCGGTGATCGGCGAGGCGCCGACCGACCTCATGCTGATCCTCCCCTACATCATGACGGTCGTGCTGCTCGCCGGCTTCTTCGGCCGGGCGGAGGCGCCGAGCGCGCTCGGGACGCCCTACGTCAAGGAGCACTGACGCGATGAGCGGCTGCCCGATGCGAGCTGCGCGGCGCCGAGGCTGCCTGACCGCCGCGCGGTGACGCCGAATCGACTCTCCTGATCTTCCGACGCATCCCATGACCCGACGATGGCAATACCAGCTCCGCATCCGCCTCGCCGATGACCTCGCCGAGACGGCACGGCGCGACCCGGCCGCTCCGGAACTCGCGCCGCTCCCGCAGATCCTCGCCCGCCACAACGCCGCCCTCGCATGCCAGTTCGACGCCTTCGCCCGCTACGTGGCGGAAGCCGAGCGACGCGGAACCGCCGAGAACCCGCTCTACGCCTGGACCCGGGCCACCATCGAAGACCCGGCGAAGAAGGCGAAGTACCTCCGATCGTTCACCGTCCACGTCGATGGCGCCGAGGTCTATTCCCGGGAAAAGGCCGATGCGCTGGAGGCGGACCTCCGCCCCCTGGTCGGCGGGCCCCTGGTGGCCGCGTTGTCCCGGCACGACACCAACCCCGCAAACAACCCCCAGGTCCCCAAGCGCTACCGATCCTGAGGAGCGCCTCCTCCCTGCGTTTCCACCGTCCTTCCTTCTCCGACCCGGAGGAAGACGCGGTCAATCCCCACGCGTCGCTGATGCGCTGAACTGCCTCGCACGGTCCGCGCGAAATGGTGAACCGCGTCGTCCTGACACCATGCCAAGTCTGCTCGGGACTCATCGGAATTGATCCCGCGCCCACCGCTTGCCGCTCCCCGAACCGCAACCGGTGTCCCATCGAACACGCCGAAAGCCTTCGCGTGTCCACCGAATCGGGTCAACTCCAGTATTGAGGGGCGGGTGCATGCTCCGGCGAGCGATGGGCGTCTTGGGTTGGCCCGTGAAGGAGCCCTGCTGGTCCACGCTACCAGTGAGAGCCGGGGATGCGTCGGGTTACAGTCGAAGTCGGCCGTTGGACGTGCGGTGCCCCGGCGGCTTGACAATCGTGTTCGGTGCTGTGACTCTCTCCCATCCGCTCCGACTACCCTCTAAATGGGGCGGCCTACTAAGGGGTCCCTTCGGGGACCCTTACTTTTTCCCTCAGTGGACGCGGGTCTGGGACGTTAGTACCGACTATGGACCGAGTAGCGGTCTTCGTTGACGCCGGATACCTCTTCGCGCAGGGTTCGAAAGAGCTGTGCGACACCAAGCTGCCGCGCGGGAATATCGGACTCGACCACACAGTTCTGAGCGCAGCGCTCAGGGAGTTGGCGGAGCGGCTCTCCGGGTTGCCCCTGCTCCGGATCTACTGGTACGACGGCACGTCGCAGGGCCCGTCCGCACAACACATCACGCTTGCGGACCAACCGGGGATCAAGGTTCGCCTCGGCTTCGTGAATCAGCGAGGGCAACAAAAAGGGGTCGACTCTCTGATTGTTACGGACATGCTCACGTTGGCTCGCAATCGAGCGATGGCGGAATGCGTGCTTCTTTCTGGCGATGAAGATCTCAGGGTCGGGGTGCAGCAAGCTCAGGAATACGGCGTACGGGTGCACCTCCTCGGGATCAGGCCTGCGAGAGGCAGCCAGTCCGTGTTTCTTCTGCAGGAAGCTGACTCGACGCATGAGTGGAATGCCGAAGACCTGAGGCCATTCCTTGATTGCAGGCCGGTGATAACCGTGCCGGTTGCCCCTCCGGAGGACCAATCCCGGGTGGTCACCACGGATCGGTCCTCCACGGTCGACCTGTCTCCGAGTCGCGGTCTTCGGTTGGTCGCACGGCAGGTAGCCGATGAGGTTGCGTCCGCCTATGTCCGGTCACTGGTCGAACAAATCCGAGCCACCAATCGTCGTCCTCTGGACCTTGACGGAAGACTGCTGGCTCGTTCGCGGACGTCACTTGGCCATGACTTGGACACATCTCAAAGGTCCGAAGTCCGAGCTGCCTTTCTGGATGCTCTGGTGGAACGCATGGAGAGCGACGGGGAAGAGTCGGACGACTAGAGCTGAGTCGTTGGGGCTCCCCTTTCCGGGCGCCGGCGGCTGGCCGGGGGCGCGCCAACATTCCGATTGTGTTGAATTCAACATAATCGGAATGCGGGTAAACGATGGCCACGCGCAGCTGCCCGTCGCGAACGAAACCGGTGCGCAAGGTATAGCGGTCCGCCGGGGTTGATCTGCATGGCACTCTCCTCCTGGGCGGCCGTCATACGTGAATTGTGACGTACGTCAATACTGGCGTACGGCGCCCGGATCGTGAGCAGGCCGGGCCAAATGCGTCGGGGTCAGGAGGACGGGGCCCCGGGGGCGAAGCATTTCTCCTCTGCCGCAAGCGGCAGGATGCGCACCGGCAAAGCGACCTGGCGCCGATACCGGTCATCCGCCGGCATGGAGATCCCGCGGAACCCAACATGTTCGGATTTATTCACTTTGAACGCATAACTATCGGTATTTCAAACCAGAGTCCGCCGCCTCGCGCTGACCCTCCGGCGTGAACGGAGACTTCGATGGAGACCGTCACCCGGTCCGTCGCGCTTCCTCCAACGCGCGCCAGACTCGTTCGGGGGTGGCCGGCATCTCGACATGGCGGACACCGAAGCCCTTCAGGGCATGGCAGACCGCGTTGACGAGCAAGCCGAGCGCGGGCGCGGTGCCGCCTTCCCCGCCGGGCCGGATGCCGTGGGGATGCGAGCTTGCCGGCACCTCGCTGATCAGCGTGCGGATCAGCGGCACCGTATCCGCACGCGGCACGGCGTAGTCCATGAACGAGCCGGTCACGAGCTGGCCGTCCTCCGGCGTGTAGCGGATCGCCTCCAGCAGCGCCTGGCCCACGCCCTGCACGATCGCGCCTTGCGCCTGGCCGTGCAGAATCAGCGGGTTGATCGCCCAGCCGACATCGTCCACTCCGGTCCAGGCGGCAACCCGTACGTGACCGGTTTCGGCATCGACCTCGACCTCGCAGACATGGGCGCCATAGGGATAGCCGCCCGCGCGGTCGGTGATGTCGCCGACGCCTTCGAGGGGGCCGCGCAGGTGCTCGGGCAGGTTCTCGTTTCCAACGGCCAGGGCCGCCGCCTGCGCCAGATCGATGCTGGCCCCGCCCTCGGCCTGGAACGTACCCTCGCGCCAGGCAACGGACTCCGGTGCGGCCTGCAGCGCGTGGGCGGCGACCGCCTTGCCCCGTTCCAGCAATGCCGTCACCGCCTTGTCGATGGCGATGCTGGCGAGCCGCATGGAGCGGCCCGAGTGGGAGCCGCCGCCCACCGACACGCGGTCGGTGTCGTTGACCACGCAGCGCACCCGCTCGAAGGGCACGCCGAGCCAGTCGCTGACGAGCTGCGGGAAGCTGGTCTCATGGCCCTGGCCGCTGTTCATCGTGCCGATCACGAGCTCGATGGCGCCATCCTGAAGCGCTCGTAGCTCCGCCCGCTCGCGGGGGATCCCGCTCGTGACCTCGATGTAGTTGGCGACGGCAATTCCCCGGCATCGCCCGCGCCGTTCGGATTCCGCCCGGCGCGACTCGTAGCCCGCCCAGTCCGCCGCCGCAAGCGCCGTGTCCATCGCGCCCGCATAGTCGCCGCTGTCGTACGTGACGCCGACCGCGTTGGCAAAGGGCATCGCCTCGGGTGCGATCAGGTTGCGCTGGCGCAGCGCGACCCGGTCGAAGCCGTGCTCTTCGGCCGCAAGGTCGATCAGCCGCTCGATCATGTAGATGGCCTCGGGCCGGCCGGCGCTGCGATACACCGCCGTCGGCGCCGTGTTGGTCAGCACCGCATGTCCACGGAAGTGCACCGCGGGGATGCGGTAGACCCCCTGCATCATCGAGAGGCCCTTGCGAAGCGGCCAGAAATAGACCGTACAGGCCCCGAGGTTGAGCGTGTTGACGCCCCGCAGGGCGAGGAAATTGCCTTCGGCGTCCAGCGCCAGCGACGCCTCGGAGAAGAGATCGCGGGCCTGGTAGTCGGAAAGGAAACACTCGCGCCGGTCGGCCGTCCACTTCACCGGTCTTCGCGTCCGCCGCGCTGCCCAGGGCATCAGCGCGAATTCCGGCGAAAAGGCGTTCCTGGTGCCGAAATTGCCGCCCATGTCGCCAAATACCGCCCGGCAGCTCTCGACCGGCACGCCGAGGGTGGCCGCGAGGCGCGCGCGCGTCTGCACCGCGCCGCGCCCGGAGCTCGTGCGCAAGGTATAGCGGCCCGCCGAGGGATCGTATTCGCCGATGACGGCCCGCGGCTCCATCGGCGCGCCGGTGACGCGGTGGATCCAGCTCTCGAGCGCGACCACATGGGCCGCGGCCGCGAAGGCGGCATCGGCCGCGGCCCGCTCGCCGACCTCGCAGGTGAGCGCAAGGTTCTTCGGACAGCCGGGCCAGAGGCGCGGCGCGCCTTCGGCCATGGCGGCCCGCGCGTCCGTCACCGCCGGCAGGGACTCGTAGTCCACCGCTACCAGCTCGCCCGCGTCGGCCGCGACCGCCGCGGTCTCGGCCACGACCAGCGCGACCGCCTCGCCGCAATAGCGCACGATATCGACGGGCAGCGGCAGGTTCGGGGTAATCGTCACGTCGAAGCCCTTCGGCAGCCGGAGCTCGACGTCGGGCGGGCCGGTCCAGTCCGGATCGTGCGGGATCGGTCCCATCCCGTCACCGGCCGCGTCCTCCCCCGTCAGCACCCCCAGCACGCCGGGCAACGCCGCGGCCCGGGACGTGTCGATCGCATGGATCCGGGCATGGGCGTGGGGAGAGCGCACCACGAAGGCGCGGGCCATCCCCTCGGGCGCGGCGTCATCGGTAAATCGGCCTTCGCCGGTCAACAGCCGCCGATCTTCCACTCGCAGGCGCGGTGCACCGATCTCGCCGGCGACCGGAGTGGTCTGCGTCGTCACGTCCTCCGCGAGCTCTTCCGCGGTGCTTTCGCGTGCGTCCTCGGCGCGGTCATGCAAGACGAGGCTCGCACCTTCGGCCGCGGTTCAACGCTTCCACTCGGCCCGTATCTGTTCGCATTCGTGGGTACGAACACCGGTTACGACATCAAGCTTGCGATTCGTGAGGTCGAGCAGCGTCTCCACCACGTAGCCGCCATAGTCGGCCGGGCTGGCGCGCCAGTCGTCACCGTATTTCCGCATTCCGTCGTGCCGGGCGCCGAGAACGAGACGGCCGATGCCCGCCTCCAGGATGGCCCAGCAGCACATGGGGCAAGGTTCCATCGACGTGTAGAGGGTGGCGCCGGTCAGGTCCCACGTGTCCTCCCGGCGGCAGGCATCGCGGATCGCCTGCACCTCGGCGTGGGCGGTGGCATCGGGCCCCGAGCGGGTCTCGTTGCGGCCCTTGCCGATCACCTCGTCGTCGCGGACGATCACGGAGCCGACGGGCACGTTGCCTTCAAGCTCCCCCTTGCGGCCCTCTTCCAGGGCCAGATCCATGAAGTGGTCGTGATCTCTTGAGGTCATTGAGCGCTCCCCACTGGTCGTTCGGTCCATCCGGATTGGGCACGAGCGTAGCACCGGCAGGACCGGAGCGGGATCCCGGCGAGAAATCGGGGTCAGAGTCGGGCTTCGGTGGTTGAACGACGCGGGACGCCCGGGGTTGCGGCCGCGACCGCGTCGCCGGCACGTGCGCAACGTCGGCTCGGATGCCGGAATCGAGCCCTCTCGAACTCCTCGGGGGGAGAACTTCCCGGTCCGGTCCTGCCCGATGAGCCGGGCCGGCGCTTCGCTAGCCCGAAAAATTCACCGATTTTCGTCGCGAGGGCGCCGCGAAGCTGCGAAGCAGAATGCCGCGGTAGCGGGCCGCACGGACCGCAAGAGCGCTTACGCGCTGGCGAAGGCGTAGCCGACACTAGCGCGTTCGCGCTGTCGAAGCGGCTTGAGGGAGTACGGCCCGGTACCGCGAGCAGATTGGCGTCCGCAGCAGAAAATCGGTGAATTTTCCGGGCTAGATTGCGGAGTAGCCCCCGTCGACGAGGAAGTTCGCCCCGGTGACGAACGACGCCTCGTCGGAGGCGAGGAAGAGGATCACGTTGGCGATCTCCTCGGGCTCGGCGATCCGGCCGAGCGGGTGGAGGTCGAGCAGCTTCGAGTATGTCTCGTTGTTCGCCGTGAGGCTCTCCGTGAGCGGGGTCCGGACAAAGCCGGGGCACACCGCGTTGACCCGAATCCCCTCGCGGCCGAGCGCCGCTCCGAGGTCGCGGGTCAACTGGACGACCCCGCCCTTGGACTGCGCGTACGGGCTGAAGCCGTCCGAAAGGCCGACCCCCGGCGGATAGCCGAGGTGGCCCATGATCGACGCGAGGTTGACGATTGAGCCGCTCCGCGTCGTCCGCATCACCTCGACCGCCGCCATGCACATGAGCATCGTGCCCTTGAGATTGACGTCGATGACGCGCCGCCAGCGCTCTTCGAGGTCCGGCTCGGCGGCGACCGTGCGCGCGGAGATTCCGGCGGAGTTCACGAGCACGTCGAGCCCGCCGAACGAGGCACGCGCCGTTTCGGCTATCGCCTCGGTGTCCGCGCGGGAACTCACGTCGCCGGCCGCAACCACGAACGTCGCGCCCGCATTCGCGAGCTCTGCCGCGATGCCGGCGCATGCTTCCTCGGTGAGGTCGCTCACGACGAGGATCGCGCCTTCGGACGCGAACCGGCGGGTGCATGCGGCGCCGATCCCGGAAGCGGCTCCGGTGATGACGGCTACCCTGTCTTGCAGTCGATTCGACATTGAAACTCGTTCTCCTGGCCATTCGATGCCGGGCGGTCCCGGTCGTCCGTCGCGTCCTCCCGTGCCATTCCCGCGGACGGCGCCGCACCGCGTGTGCGGCCGAATCGGGTTCAGGCGGCGGCGCCTCCGCCGTCGCGGGTGGTGGCCTCGATCTCGATCTTCATCCGGGAATCGATGAGCTGGGCCACGATGAAGGTATTGGCGGGGCGCGCGTCGCGGCAGTATTCCCCGATGATGTCGACGGTCTGCTCGTAGTAGGCGCGGTCGGCGATGTAGATGACGACGCGCACCACGTCCCGGAAGGAGGCGTTCAGCTCCTCGAGCGCCCAGTTGATGTTGCGGAAGGCCTGGTGGGTCTGCTCGACGATGTCGTCCGAAATGGTGTGGTTGACGTAGTCGAAGCCGACGCAGCCGGAGAGGAACACCATGTCCCCGTCCCGCACGCCGCGGGAGTAGCCGCCGCGCTCCTCGAAGCGGGAGCCGGTGAAGAATCGCTGTCGGTTCATGAGCGCTGCCTCCTCAGTACGGGGTGCCGTCGCGGTGGACGAACCGGCCGCCCCGGATTAGCATGTCGATGTCGGGATAGTCGACGTCGTCGACCGGGGGGCGGTCGCCAACCTCGAGATAGAGCACGTCCGCGTCCGACCGGTTGACGAGGTGGTGGCCGTCCGGCTTCCCGGCCGGAAACCCCGCGACCATGCCGGGGCCGAGAATCTGCTCCTCCGCATCGGTGATCAGGGTGACTTCGCCTTCGACGACGTAGATGAACTCGTCCTGGTGCGAGTGCCAGTGCCGCTGCGACGACGCGGTGCCGGGCGGCAGCGTCACCAGGTTGACCCCGAAGTTTCCGAGGCCGAGCGCATTTCCGATACGCCGCTTCGCCCGCTCCGCGCAAGCCGCGTCGAACTCCGGCGGATAGCTCGTGCCCAGGGCGACGTCGACCGTCATCGGGTCCATCGCGGGTATCTCAGGCTGGTCTGCCATCACCTTGTCTCCTTCAACCTGGTGGAGACGATCAGAACCGAATCGTCCTTCCCGCTGCCCCTCTTGGGCTTTCCTTCTGCCAGACTTGAGCTATTCGATGATTCACGACTTGGTGCTCGATCACCCGCGAAGAAACTCCGAATTCCACCGCCAACTCGTCGATGTCGTCACCGTCTACTACCCGGCGAGATATTCTTTCCTTCAAGCCGGACGAAGGTGCCAGGAACTCGGCTGCAAAGGCGCGGTTGCGCTGTTGCCTCTCGGAGTACGCTCTCGTAATCAGTGCGTCCGCGCCCGGAGACGCCAACACCTCGGCCAAGGCGCGGCAGAAGTGGAAGCGTCTTCCGTCTTCGCCGAGCCTGCGAAATGCAAAGGCCGGGCTCTGGTCGTCGTTCCGGGTGATCACGCCGTCGATGAGCGGAGCTTCGGTGAACAAGCTCGCCGGCCGTGTCACTTTCTCAAGCAACCCGGGATCTTCACCAAGCGCCTCCGCCATTTGCATCATCGTGGGTAGCGGCTCGCCATCCACGCCCAAGCTTCCTCTCAGTCTTCGCGCCAGTCGGTAGCCCACCTCCCAAGGATTGAGCGCGGTGCGCTCATCCTGGACGACTGCGGCGCCGATGGGCTCGAGACACCGGAGGGAAACGGCGTTGCGCTTGGCTTTCTCAACAGCGGACACGATCGCGGACCATCCCGCCAACAGGTTCTCCGCGTCCAAGGCCGGTACCGCTTCGTCGAGCAAAGCGCCCAACTTCTCGGCGAGCAGGAGTATCCCATCGCACCGCTCATCATCCAGCGCATACGGATCCCAACCCAGTCCGGCCGCAGTCTGACAGAACTTCGATTCTTCGTCGTCCGTCGTCTGAATTGCGGCCCATTCTTCCCGCAGGAACGTCTCGTCGACGCCGAGAGATGCAAGCCGCCGAATCACTTGATCAACGAGATCGGCACAGGTCTCGCGAAACTCGCTGCTGTCCACCCAGATTTCACCCCGGTCCAGGAATTCGACCCTGGTCCATGGAGATGGGTCACTCTTCCAGGCAAGGCGTGTCCGAGCGCCAGAAGGTACTACCTCCAAGTTGGGAAAGGCATACCCCTCGCGGCTGGCCCCGAGGGCATGTCGGCGATGGAACTCGGGATCGCCTTCCTTTGCCGGATTCTCGAATTCGTGGGTCAGGAACCACCAGTTCGAGGCGAACCACTCTGCAAGCGGATAGAGAGGGACGTATACGAAGTCGCGAACCGTCTTGGCACGCGAGTCGAGAACGCGGGTGACTACCGAGTCGCCGGCCCGGATTCGAAGAGACGCCCAAGTCGCGGACAGTTCCGCGCCGCAGATCCCCTCTGCATCCACCCAGTCGATCTCGAAGCTAAGTTTCGGCATATATCTTCTCGATGCCGTCCGGCCACTCGTCCTCGTTGAGTGGGTAGCCCTTGTAGGAGCCGGCTTCGCGGTTCACAAGCCGGCCCTCAAATACGGTGCCGCCTTCCTGGTACCACACGTAACGCGGGAACCCTCCTTCCCAGGGGGCGCCCGTCGCGCCTTGGCGAATCGCGGAACGCAACCACCCGTTGACCAGTTCCAGGTCCACGATCTCTCGAGGGCAGCATGAAGCGTCTGCCCGGAGGCGAGGTTGACCCGCAAAGCTGGGAACATCCTTATGTTCCGAGCTCCCCACGTACGTGGCCCGCTCGGCCAAGCCGTCGAGATCGACATCAGAGGGAACCGAGATCGCACGTCTTCGCGGGCGCCTGCGTCGAGCAGCACGCATCGTCCGTCATCCTGGGATGAGAGGAGTCGAGTCTACAGGACAGCCGGAATGCTGTGCGAAATAGCTCAGTCGCCCGTCAGGGGGTCGAAGCCCCAGCTGAACAGGGGCCGGCCGCCGTCCGCCCCCACCACGACGACGTCTTCCAGCCACGCCCGTTCGCGCTCGCCGCCCGGGTAGAAGAGGTGGACGGGAAGGACCATGTTCTCCTCCAGCACCCAGTCGCGGTAGGGCTCGCCGCCGGGAAGGTGCATCTCGAAGTCCATGTGGGAGAGGCCGAGCCCGTGGAAGAAGATGAAGGCGCCGGCCGCGTCGGCCATGCCGGCCTTGCGGTACACCTCACGGCCCATCGCGTGCAGCTCGCTGATTCGCCGGCCGGGGCGCATCGCCTCCACGAGCGCCGCCGCCACCTCTCCGGTCGCGGCGAGACGCTTCGCCCCCTCCGGCGTCGCCTCGCCCCCGACGACCCAGGACTTGCCGCCGTCCCAGCAGTAGAGGTCGAGGGTCCCGTGGCAGTCGAACATGACGTGGGCGCCGGGGCCGATCTCTTCGTCCTCGAGACCGCTCTGCACCGTCAGGGTGGGATCGTCGCCGAGGGCGTGGCTCACCACGAGCCCGCCCGGGTCGCGCACGAACCCGCCGAGCTCGACCGCGGACACCGCGTAGGTGTGGTTGAGGTCCTGGCGGGTCCAGCCCTTCTCCCAGCGGGAGACGGTGCGGCGGATGGCCTCCTCGTTGAGGCGGGTCGCGCGCGCCAGCAGCTCGAGCTCCGCCGGGGTCTTGACCGCCCGCGCGTGCATCAGCGGGTCGTAGCCGTTGGCGACCTCGACGTCCGGCAGGCCGAGCCGCCGCCCGAACCCCTCGTCGTCGAAGCCGACGCGCCCGCGGTCGAGCCCCAAGTCCCGCATCGCGGCGCGCACCTGATCGCCGTAGTCGAACCGGTAGGCGGCCCGCGCCCGCTCCACCCAGTCGATCCCGGCCGCCGAGCGCGGGATGTGGGCGTCGATGTCCTCCGACCGGGGCGGGAGGTCCATCGGCGACATCACGGACCGGCAGGGCCGGACGTCCTTCACCCAGGTCGGCTGGTGCAGGGGCGTGGTCAGGTAGTAGTCGGCCAGCACCAGGATGGGGTGCTCGGGCTCGCGCCGGGCCAGGATCACCGTGTACGGCCTCGGCTCGTCGGCCTTGTGGGCGATCCCGTTGAAGCTCGTGAGGTAGAACACGTTGAGGGGCGTGGTGACGACGACGCCGTCGAGCTCGCGCGCCTCCATGTCGGCGAGGAGCCGGTCCAGGTTGCAGAAACGCTCCGGCAGGCGTTGCCGGCCGAACGCGGGGCCGTTGCGGGCCCGTGTCGTCGTCGTCATCGAGTTCTCCTTCGGTCGTTCCGGGGTCGGCGTTCCCGGGCCTCAGTTTGCCGGCCGCCATTCGTCCGTGCTTCGACCGCTGCCGGGGCGCTCTTCGGTCGTTCGGATCCGAGCCGGGGCCCTGGTCGCCTCTCCTCGCAGCCGCCCGCCCCGCTCCCCTGCCCCGCTCTCCTGCCCCGCTATGCCGCGGAACGCTGCGCGGGCGCCTCGTGCCGGTCCCGGAACGCCGGCATGACCTCCGCCGCGAAGCGCTCGAGCTGCTCGACCATCACCGCTTCCGGCGTGCCCATGCTCGACTGCACGTTCACCGTCTCTAGCCCCGGGAACTGCTCCTCGAGCTCGCGCAGATAGACGATCAGATCTTCGGCGGTCCCGCAGAACCACGAGCGTGACTTCATCTGCCGGTCGATGTTCGGGAAGCCGACGTCGTCCCAGCCGCCGCACCCGGCGACGGCCGCCATCTGCTCGTCCGAAAGCCCGCGGAAGAAGCCGAGCGGGGCGAACATCTTCGCGTGCTCCTCGTAGAAGGGCGTCGCCTCGCGCACCGCCTGCTCGCGGCTGTCCGCGAGGTGGAAGTTGACGCCGACGCAGATCCCCTCGCCGAGATCCGCCTCGACGCCGGCCCGGGCGAGGGCGTCGCGGTAGCCGACCACCGGCCCCTCGCCGAGCAGGGCGGAGCCGCCGCCGACGATGCCCTTGATGCCGTGCTTGACCATGAAGTCGAGGCCGCGGGGGCTCGCGCTCACGATGGGCTGCCAGCACTCGACGGGGAGGCGCGCCGGGCGGGGCACCATCGTAAGGTCCTCGAGCTCGTAGCCCCGGTAGGGAAGCTTCGGCGGCAGGGTGTAGTGCTTGCCGTGGTGCGAGAAGCGCTCGTTGTTGAACGCCTTGAAGATGATCTCGACCTGCTCCTCGAAGAGCTCCCGGTTCTCGCCCTGGTCCATCATGATGCCGCCCAGGGTCTCGACCTCGCGGGTGTGATAGCCCCGCCCCACTCCGAAGATCGTCCTGCCGCCGGTGAGGATGTCCGCGGTCGCGTAGTCCTCGGCGAGGCGCAGGGGATGCCACATCGGGCAGATGTTGAAACCGCACCCGATGCGAAGGCGCTCCGTCACGTGGGCGAGGTGCACCGCGACCATCAGGATGTTCGGGAGGCATTCGTAGCCTTCGTGCTGGAAGTGGTGCTCGGCGAGCCAGAGGGTGTCGTAGCCGAGGCGATCCATGGTCCGCGCGAGCGCCTCGGTCTTCGAGAAGACGGTCATGAGGTGCTCGTTCGAGTAGCGCCGCTCGTTCGCGGGGGTCGCGTCCTGGCCCATGTCGCCGAGATCGACATGGCCCGCATAGAGCGACGAGAACCTGATGATCATCGAAAGTCTCCGTAAGCGTGTTTCGGCCAGGCGGCATCGGGGACGGCCGCGTCACGGGCAGCAAACCTATCATGCGCGCACCATGCGCGCATCGTGCCCGCCAGACCGGCACGGCACGCGAGGCGGACTCCGGGGTGCCGGTGCGGCGCGCGGTTCCGCCTCCGCGCTGACGAGAACGCCCCGTGCCCGCATTCCGTCATTCTCCCGTACGCCGCAGGGTTCGGCTCAGGCGCCTGAGTCACGGACCGTTCACGGTCAGGGCGACACTCCGGTAAGGTGACGCCGGCCATGCGGAACGTGAGGAGCCCGCATTGATTCGATTCAGCGACTGCACGCCGTCGTTCCGCGACGGCAGCGATACACCCCGCGCCCTGCTCGAACGCTGCGTTGACGCGCTCGAGACCCGGGAGGCCGCGATCGGAGCGTTCGTGACCCTCGACATCGAGGGCGCACGCACCGCCGCGGACGAGTCCACCGCGCGCTACCGCGAAGGACGGCCTCTGTCGCCGGTCGACGGCTGCCCGTTCGGGGTGAAGGACATCATCGAGACGGCGGATCTGCCGACCCAGATGAACAGCCCCATCTTCGAGGGTTGGCGGTCCGGGCGGGACGCGGCGTGCGTGCGCGCCTTGCGCCGGGGCGGCGCCATCGTCCTCGGCAAGACGGTGACGACCGAGTTCGCGGCGGGGCGTTCCGGCCCCACCGTCCACCCCCTGGACGCGAACCGCTCCCCCGGCGGCTCGTCGAGCGGGTCTGCCGCGGCGGTGGCGGCCGGCATGGTCCCGTTCGCGCTCGGCACCCAGGCCGGCGGTTCCACGATTCGGCCGGCGTCCTATTGCGGGCTGGTCGGGTTCAAGCCGACGATCGGGACGTTCTCCCTGGCCGGCGTTCACACTACCGGCCCCACCCTCGACCACCTGGGAATCCTGGCCTCCAACCTGCCCGATCTGTGGAGCGTTGCGCGCCAGATCGCAGACCTGGCCGCTGCACCAGGGGTCCGCGGGCTGCCCGGCTCCGGCCATGCGCTGCCTCCCGCGGCTGCCCCGTCGCGGCTCATACACCTCCACACGGCGGGCTGGGCGGAGCTCGACGGCGAGACGATCGCCGCATTCGACGCGCTCGTCGGGCGGATCCGGGCCGCCGGCATCGAGGTGAGCAGCCGCGACGACGACCCCCGCGTCGCTGACCTCGAATCGACCCTGGATGCCGGGGTTGACGGCCGGGTCGACATCATGTCCTGGGAGATGCGCTGGCCGTTCGAGGAGTACGTCGACCACCACGGACCGCAGGTAAGCGACATCCTGCACGGATACGTCCGCCGCGCCCGGACTCTGGCCCCGAGCGACTACGAGGACGCCTTGCGGGAGCGCCGGCACGTTCAGGAGGTGGTCGCCGGCTTCGGCGACGTCGCGGACGGCTTCGTTTCCCTCGCCTCGTCCGGCCCGGCGCCGATCGGCCTCGGCCACACCGGCTCGCGCACCTTCCTCAACTTCTGGTCCTGGCTCGGCAACCCGAGCTTCAGCCTGCCGCTGATGACTGTCGGCGGCCTGCCGGTCGGCCTCCAGCTCATCGGGTTCGAGGGTGCGGACGATCGGCTGGCCGCCCTCGCCCGCCGGCTCATGGAAACGTTCGCGTGATCGCGAGCGGACCAGGCCGCAGGCAAGGCTCCATGAGCGAAGCGCCAGCCCTCGGCGGGGCGAGCCGGACTGAAAGGCACTTGCGCGCTGGCTGAAGGGCGAGCCGAAACCGGACGGAGCGACTCGAGGAGCACGGCCCGGTACCGCGGCGACCCCGGGAGCGCGAAGCGACGAGTCGGCGTCCGCAGCAGGAGGCCGGTGAGATCTGCGGGCTCAGGGCCCGCCGGTTGCGGAGCGTCGTTCGGGCCGCTCGGGGGGCTCCTCGCCCGGGGACCGTCGCGGCGCCCCACGTCCGAGCAGGGCGCCGAGCCGGTTCCGCTGCCCGGTCGGCGTCCGGGTCACCATACCATCGGGGCGGAACAGCACGACGAGGACAATGACCAGGCCATACAGGATGAGCCGGTACTCGTTGGCGAAGCGCGTCAGCTCCGGCAGCGCGGTCAGGACCACCGCCGCCAGCACCGGTCCCCACAGCGACTGGAGGCCGCCCACCAGCAGGAAGATGATGAAGGTGAGGGAGATGAAGAAGCCGAGCTCCTGCGGATTGATGATCAGGATGTAGTGGGCCTGGATCGAGCCGCCCGCGCCCACGATAGCGCCGCCGAGGGCAAACGTCACCATTCGGGTCCACAACACGGAAACGCCCGTCGCGGACGCCGCCAGCGGATCGTCGCGCACCGCGCGCGCCGCCATGCCCAGGCGCGAGCCGTCGAAACGCCATGCGACATAGAGGGCCAGCGCGGTCGCGACGAGCGTGACCCAGATGGTCGTGTGCAGGGTGATTCCGGTGAAGCTGTTGGCGCCGCCGATGTAGTCGATGTTGAAGCACACCACCGCCACCGCTTCGCCGAACGCGAGGGTGGTGAGCTTCAGGATGAAGTCCCGCATCTTCACGGTGACGGCGGCGATGAACGCGCCGACGAGCGCCGCCGCGATCATGCCGGCGACCGTCGCCGGCACGAACGGCCACTCGAAGTTCGTGGTCAGGACCGCGGCAAGATAGGCGGCGATCCCGGCGATGGCGGCCGTCGCGAGCGAGAGCTGGCCGGACGTCGCGGTGACGTAGAGGCCGATGGTCAGGATCACGTTGATCAGCGTGATGATGATCACCGGTTCCCAGTACGCGTAAATCAGCATGGCGCCGCCCCTCAGGCCTCGTAGGAACCGAAGATGCCGTTCGGACGGAAATAGAGGACGGCGATCAGGATCACGAACGCGGCGACGTCGCGGAAGTTCGACGAGACGTAGCCGGTGACCAGGGCCTCCACGATCCCGAGCGACAGCGCGACGAGAATGACGCCTTCGAAGAAGCGGTTGCCGGCGACGAGCATGCAGATGAATGCCTTGAGCCCGTAGAAGAGGCCAACAAAGGCCCATGCGCTCCCGTAGAGCGCGCCCACCGAGACCGCCGCGACGCCGGCCATGGTCGATGCCAGCACCACCGTCACCTGGCTGACCCGGGTGACGTCGACGCCGAACGCGGCGGCGACGTCCGGGCGCTCCGCGATGGCCCGGGTCGCACGGCCGTAGCGGGTCTTTCGCACGTAGAGACTGACCCCGGCCAGCAGCAGGAGCGAGACGACGAAGTTCACCGCCTGGGTCGAGGTCAGGATGATTCCCTCGGAGAAGAGCAGGACGACCGGGATCGCAGGGGGAAAGGCCACCGGATCGGGGCTCATCACCGCCGCGGTGCCGTTCTGCAGCATGATGGCGACGCCCAGCGTGGCAATCAGCGTCATCAGCACGTCCCGCCCCCGGAGCGGGCGCAGGACCGCGCGCTCCAGGGCCAAGCCGACGAGCGCGGCCCCCGCCGCCCCGAAGAACAGCACCACGATGAAGTTGTCCGAGATGTGCACCCCCGCCAGCAGGCCGGCGAACATGCCGACCATGAAGATCTCCGGGTGGGCGAAGTTGATGACCCGAAGCACGGTGAACACGAGCGCGAAGCCGATCGCGACGACGGCGTAGGTGCTGCCGATGATGAGGCCGTTCGCGAGCTGCTGAATGAAGAGCTCCATTCCGCTATCCCCTCCGCGCCCGGCTCGAAACCATGGTCGCCATCCTCAATGCCGCCCGCCGAGGAAGATCTCCTGCACGCTCTCGCGCCCGGCGATCTCCTCCGCGGGGCCGCTCTCCACCACCCGCCCGACCTCCAGCAGATAGGCCCAGTGGGCCACCTTGAGCGCCTGCCGGACGTTCTGCTCCACCATGAGGATGCTGATCCCCATCGCGTTGATCTCCTTGACGAGATCGAACACCTCGCGGATGACGAGGGGCGCGAGCCCCAACGACGGCTCGTCCATCAGGAGGAGCTTCGGCTCCGACACGAGCGCCCTCGCGATCGTCACCATCTGCTGCTCGCCGCCGGACAACGAGCCCGCGACCTGGTTCTGGCGTTCGCGAATGCGCGGAAAGCGCTCGAACATCTCGCCGATGCGGCGCCCGATGACGGCATCGTCGGATTGCGCGAATCCGCCCATGCGAAGGTTGTCCATGACGGTGAGCGTGCCCCAGAGCTGGCGGCCCTCCGGCACCCAACTGATGCCCAGTCGATGGATCTGGTGCGGCGCCAGTGCCAGCAGATCGTGCCGGCCGTCGAAGGTGATCGCCCCCTGGTGCGGGCGCACCAGGCCCAGGATCGACTTGATGATCGTGGTCTTGCCGGCCCCGTTGGAGCCGAGGATGACGCGAAGCTCCCCCGGGCGAAGCTCGAGGCCGGCGCCCGCCACTGCCGGCACCGCCTTGTACGATACGTGCAGGTCGGAAACGGTCAGGAGCGCGGTCACTCCTCCGCACCCAGATACGCTTCGATCACCCGGGGGTCCTGCCGGATCTCCGCCGGCGGGCCTTCCGCGATCTTCTCGCCGAAGTTCAGCACCACGATCCGCTCCGAGACGGCCATGACCACGTTCATGTTGTGCTCGATGAGGAGCAGGGTGATGTCCTGCTCCACGAGCCGGCCCATGAGCTCGACGACCGCGTGGGCTTCGTTCGCCACCATGCCCGCCGTCGGCTCGTCGAGGATCAGCATCCTCGGCTCGGTGGCGAGGGCCCGGGCGATCTCGACGCGACGCTGATCGCCGTAGGGCAGCTCGTTCGGCATCAGCAGCCGGTTCTCGTACGCGCCGACCCAGTCCAGCAGATACTCCGAGCGTTCGATCGAATCGCGCCGGTCGTCCGCGTCCCGCCGTCGGCGCAGGACCGCGTCGAGCACGCCGGAACGATTGCGGCATGTCCGCCCGACCATGACGTTCTCGAGCGCGTTCAGGTGATTGAACAGCCGCACGTTCTGGAACGTGCGGGCGAGCCCGAGTTCGGCCAGCCGATGCGGCGCCCATCCGGTCACGTCCCGATCGTCCAGGTGCACGCTGCCTTCGTCGGCGCCGTAGACGCCCGAGATGATGTTGAAGAGCGTCGTCTTCCCCGCTCCGTTGGGGCCGACCAGCGAGACGATCTCGCCCGAGGACACCTCGAAGCCCACCGTGGAGAGGGCTACGAGACCGCCGAAGCGCTTGGTGACTCCCTCAATGTGCAGCACGGAGGTATCGGGCCAGTCGAGAGTGCGGGGATCGGGGCGGAGCTGCCGGCCGGCGGGAGCGCTCCGGCGCCGGCGAATGCCGGCGCCGGACTTCCGCGCCGCCAGCCAAATCGGCGCGGCGCGCGATCAGCCGGTGACCACGCTCGACTCGTTGCGCCCCGTCACCTGCACTACGGTCACCGACGGCGTCAGGTTGTTGCCGTGCGGGGGGTTCTGGAACGTCACCCGGCTGCCGAGCGGCGTGATGTACTCCAGGTCGGTCAGCACCTCGTGGATGGCGTTGCGGTCCGTGCCGTTGGTGCGGCGGATGCACTCCGCCACGGTCCACACCGCGTCGTAGCCGTAGGTCGAGAACGAGGTCGCCTCGAGATCGAAGGTGTCGTTGTAGCTCGCCACCCACGCTTGCAGGTTGCCCGTCGCGGAGTTCACGTCCTGGGCGAGCCAGGTGTAGCCGCCGTTGACGGCGCCCCGGGTGCCGTCCCAATAGACCGGGTCGCGGAACGAGTCGTAGCCGGTGATGAGGGGCTGGTCCATCCCGAAGGTGCGGATCTGCGTCACCACCTTGACGCCGTCGCCCGTCGCGCACGCGACGTAGATGGCATCGGGCTTGGTCGCCTTGATCTTCGCGAGCTGCGGGGAGAAGTCCTGGTCCCCGGCGCGCATCGCCTCGAAGGCGACGATCTCGTAGCCGAGCTCGGACGCGAACTTCTTGCTGAGGTCCGCATCGCCCTTCTGCGCGTCCTGGGTCTGGTCGTAGATCATCGCCAGGCGCTTGACGTTCGCCGTCTTGACGACGACCCGCATCATGGCCGGGAACGCGGTCGTCGCCACCGTGTTGACCCGATACGCCCAGCTATTCCATTTCTTGACCGGGGCGCCGGAGCCGTTCCCGACGAGGGGGCAGCCGACCTGCCCCGCGATCGGGATGCAGGGGAGGAAGCCGACGGAGTTGGTCGGCCCCATGGACGCGACCACGCTCGGGTCGAGGGCGTGCTGGCGGAACAGGGTCACCGCCTGCTTCGGATCGTTCACCATGTCGTCTTCGGTCATCTCGAAGACGTACTTCGCGCCCTTCTCGTCCGCAAAGCCGCCCATCTCCTGGATCTCGCGGATGGCGACGAGGGCGCCGTCCCGGGCGCGTATTCCATAGGACGCGGAGGGGCCGGTGAGCGGCTGCGTGTGGCCGAGCCTGACCGTCGTTGCCGCCTGCGCCCGGCCGATGATCCCGGGCATGGCGACCAGACCCGCCGCGCCGGCCGCCGCGCCGGCGGTAAACGCGCGCCGGGTGATTCTGCCGGCCTCTCGATTCTTCGGTTCGGTCGCATCGTGTTTGGTTCTCGTCATGGTTCTCTCCCTACATTCTTCGTGACAACACGGATGAGGTTCGGCTCGAATAGTACCGCGTAATGCCGCGGGGTGAAGTTTCCGGCCGGGAAACGAACGGCGAGCGAGGCGTCACGGGCACCTCTTCCCGACGGCGAGCGCAGCGGCGCGGCCGGCGAAGCGGGGCCGAGGCGCAGCCTCGCCAGCTACTCCGACTCGTAACCGTAGTCGCGGCGCGCCCCTTCCCGCGTCACGTAGCCGGACTTGAGGTCGGCTTCGATTCGCGCCCGTTCGCGCCTTGCGGGGTTGCCGTGACCACCACCGCCCGGCAGGCGAAGGCGCATGACATCGCCTTCGTGGAAGTTGACGTTCGGCGAGCTCGACGGCGCAATCGCTTCCCCGTTCACCTCGATTGCTCCGTACGAACCGTCCGCACCGCCGAGAAGACCCCGCGGGGGAAAGCGCATGCGCCCGGCCGAGCCCGACAGCACCAGCGGCTCACCGTGCTTCACCCGCCCGCCAAGCGCCTTCAGGATCAGCTCCTGGCCGAGCCCGCCGCGGTACTCGCCGGCCCCGCCCGAGTCCGGGATGAGCTCGCGCGCTTCATAGAGCACCGGGGTCTCCATCTCCGACCACTCGATGGAGACGTCGCGGACGTTGTAGGGAAAGCTCACCGAAGCGAGGCCGTCGTCCCCCGGCCGCCCCCCCATTCCGCCGAAGGCGTGCTGATGCAGCGCGAACGCTTCGCCGTTCGGGCGCACGCCGTTGACGTAGAACTGCCACGTCGGCATCGAGCCCGAATCCGCCGGCACCCGGTCCGGGGCGATGCGGGCGAGGACCCGGAACATCAGCTCCGACACCAGCATGCCGGCCGACAGGCGCCAGAAGCACGCCGCGGGATAGGTCGGGTTGAGCAGCGTGCCCTCGGGCACCGACAGGTGCAGGGGCTCGTAGGTCCCCTGGTTGTTGGGCAGGATCGGGTCGCAGACGAGCTTGAGCGGCAACGCCACGTAGGCGCGCGTATAGTTGATGGGACAGTTGACCGGGCGGCGTACCTGCGGCGCGGTGCCCGTGAAATCGGTGTAGATGTCGTCGCCTTCGATCCGCACGGTGAGGGCGAGCGTCTGCGGTTCCGCAATCCCCTCGATCTCCATCTCCATCTCTTCGTGGTACTCGCCGTCGGGGAGCGCGGCGATCCCGGCCCTCATCCCGGCCTCGGTGCGGCGCATGATCTCGTCCGCGTGGCCGCGCAGGGAGCCGAGTCCGAACTCCGCGGCGAGGCGCTCCAGGTCGCGGCTGCCGGCCCAGCCCGCCGCAACCTGGGCGCGGAGATCTCCGATCATCTTCTCCGCGAAGCGCACGTTGCGCCGCAGGATCGAAAAGAGCTGCTCGTTCGGCGCGCCGTCGTCGTAGAGCTTGAGCGGCGGAATGATGAGCCCCTCCTCGTAGACCTCCTCGCTGAGGCCCGAGCCCTTGCGCCCGCCGATGTCGACGTGGTGGACGCTGTTGATCGAGAAGCCGATGAGGCGATCGCGGTGGAACGCGGGGGTGGTGATGAACACGTCGGCCGTCTGGCCGTTGCAGATCCAGGGGTCGTTGCAGATGAACACGTCGCCCGGCCGGACCGTCTCGGCCGGAAAGGCTCGCAGCAGGTTCTGGCCGTACACCGGCATGACCCCGGTATGCCCCGTCGCGCCGAGCCAGGTCTGCCCGATAAGGTATCCGCGGTCGTCGTAGAGCCCGGTGGACATGTCGTGCACCTCGACGACGTCGTGGGAGAACGCGGTGCGAAACATCGTCGTCGCCATCTCGTCGGCGATGGCGATCAACCGCGGCCAGACGATGTCCAGGGCTTCCGGCGGCTGGTTGACACTCATGGTGCTTCCTCCAGGTCGATGGCGATGACGAGCGACCCCCAGGCATCGACCTCGACCGTGCCGCCGTCATCGACGATCGTGGTGGCGGATGCCTCCTCGACGATGGCCGGCCCTTCGAACGCCATGCCCGGCCGCAGCCGCTCCCGATCGAAGACGGTGAAGGGACGCATGCGGCGCTCCCGGGCCGACCAGGCCGGCCGGGCGCCGCTGGAGACCGGCGCCGCGTCCCGGTCCACGGCAAGCGGCGAGAGCCGCAGCTCGCCCCCCACCAGCTCGCCGAGCACCCGCAAGTTGACGATCTCCACCGGCACGTCGTCGTAGAAGTAGCCGTACTTCTCGCGGTACAGGGCCGCGAAACGGTCCCGGATCACCGTGCGGTCCACCCCTCCTTCGAGCGATACCGTCACCTGGTAGCTCTGGCCGATGTAGCCGACATCGACCGCGCGCAGGAAGCGAAGCTCGCCGCCGGTGTCGAGCCCGTGCAGCAGACCGGCGATCGACCCCGCCATCTCGTCCAGGATCGCCCCGATCGAAGCGGCATCGAGCTCTTCGAGCGGAACCTTGTGGGTGCGCACGATGTCGTAGGCGGGCGGCGCGACGAGCAGCCCGAGGGCCGACAGCACCCCGGCCCGCAGCGGCACCAAGACCCGGCCGATGCGCAGCTTCGCGGCCAGGTGGCAGGCGTGCAGGGGGCCGGCGCCCCCGAAGGCGACCAGCGTTGCCTGCCGCGGGTTTCCGCCGCGCTCCGTCATGTGCATGCGCACCGCCGCGCCCATGGTCTCGTTGACGACGTCGTGCACCGCCCAGGCCGCCTCGACGGCCGACTGTCCGCGCGGCCGGGCGAGGTGTGCGGCAATGCCGTCTCGCGCCGCGGCTTCGTCGAGGCGCATCGACCCGCCGGCGAAATTGTCGGGGTTGAGGTAGCCCAGCAACAGGTCGGCATCGGTCACCGTCGGCTGCAACCCGCCGCGGCCGTAGCAGATCGGCCCGGGCTCGGCGCCGGCGCTCTCCGGCCCGACCTGGATGAGGCCCATGGCATTGATCCCGGCAATGCTGCCGCCGCCGGCGCCGATCTCGATCATGTTGACCGCCGGCACCGCCACCGGGAAGCCGCTCGACCGCGTGAATCGCCTGGACCGCGCCACCTCCAGCTCATCGGTGATCGGCATCGCCCCGTCGCGGATGAGGCATGCCTTCGCCGTCGTCCCCCCCATGTCGAAGGACAGGACCTCCGGCAGGTCGAGCGCCTGCGCGATCCGGCGCCCGACGATGGCGCCCGCCACCGGCCCGGACTCGATCAACCGCAGGGGAAAGGCGGTCGCGGTCGAGGTGGAACCGAGACCGCCGTTGGACAGCATGACGCGAAGCGGCGCGGCGTATCCGGTGCGCGCGAGACCGCGGTCGAGATTGCCGAGGTAGTGCTGCACCAGCGGCTTCACGTAGGCGTTCACCACCGTCGTGCTGGTGCGCTCGTACTCCTTGATCTGCGGCAGCACCTCGGCGGAGATGGTCACCGCGAGCTCGGGGGCGAGCTCTCGCAGGAGGCGCGCCGCTTCCTGCTCGTTCTCGGGGTTGACGTACGAGTGCAGGAAGGCGATCGCGACCGAACCCACGCCCTCCGCCCGCATGAGGGCGACGGCGGCCTCGATCTCCTCCGGTGGAACCGGGCGTAGGATGCTGCCGTCGCTGTACGTGCGTTCGTCGATGGGGATGCGAAGATGCCGTGGGACCAGCGGGGCCGGTGGGTCGGCCCACAGCTCGTAGGTCGTCACCCGGACATGGCGGCGAAGCTCGAGCACGTCACGGAAGCCGCGGGTGGTGAGCAACGCGGTGCGCGCGCCCTTGCGCTCGATCACCGCGTTCGAGACCAGGGTCGTGGCATGGGCGATGCGACGGGTCCGGGCGACGTGCTCGGGAGCCGTGGAATCGAATGCGCGCAAGCCTTCGAGAATGCCGATCGAGGGATCCGCCGGGGTCGTCAGGCACTTCTCGACATGGATCTCGCCGGAGCGCTCGTCGTACAGGACGAAATCGGTGAACGTGCCCCCGACGTCGCAGCCAAGCCGATAGGTCGCCCGCGCCTCGCTCATCCATCCCTCCCGAAGTTCATCTGCGCCTGCCCGCGCGCGAGACGAAGGCCGCCAATCGGCGGCGGCCGCACCGGCGGGGCCGAATCGGCGAGCCCGCACCGCGCGGGCGCGCGGGTTCGCTCCACGCAATCGTGCGCGCAAGCTCACGATCACGATTCGGTTCGATTCGTTGCCGTTCTTGCATTATGGGGTACTCTCGATAATGGGTGTCGAACCGAGCCGCGTTCCGCGGCGGGATGCCGCGCCCATGACGAATGAGTTCTCGCCATCGGAATACCTCCTTTGCACCGTGTCGGGGTGTCGACGAAACTGGATCAACTCCAGGGGATGTCGCCTGAGAACGGGGAGCGCAAGATGTCCGAAATCCACTACGAGTCGGCCACCGAGCTAATGTCGCTGCTCGATGCGCGGGAGATCGGCGCGCGGGAACTGCTCGACCACTTCCTCGACCGCGTCGAGCAGCACAATCCGGCGATCAACGCCATCATCTGGCAGGACGCAGACCGCGCGCGGGCGCAAGCCGACGCTTCGGACCGGCGCCGCGCGGCGGGGGAGGCCACCGGCCCCCTGGATGGCCTGCCGGTGACCGTCAAGGAAAGCTTCGACCTGACGGGGTCGCCCACGACCTGGGGCGTTCCGGAATACAGCAACAACATCGCAGACACGGACTCGGCCGTAGTCGAGAAGTACCGCGCCGCCGGCGCTGTGCTCTTCGGCAAGACGAATGTCCCTTTCATGCTGGCGGACTGGCAGAGCTTCAATTCCATCTATGGCACCTGCAACAACCCGTGGAATCTGACCCGCACGCCCGGCGGATCCTCTGGCGGATCGGGGGCGGCGCTGGCCGCGGGGCTGACCGGGTTGGACGCCGGCTCGGATATCGGCGCCTCGATCCGCAACCCGGCGCACTATTGCGGGGTCTTCGGCCACAAGCCGACCTGGGAGATCGTCTCGGGTCGCGGCCAGGCGTTGCCGGGAGACCATGCGCCCGCCGACATCGCCGTCGTCGGCCCCCTGGCCCGGTCGGCGGCGGATCTGAAGCTGGCCTTCGACCTTTTGGCCGGTGCCGACGGCCCCGCCGCACGGGGATGGCGGCTGACGCTGCCGGGGCCGCGGAGGCAAAGCCTGCGAAGCTATCGCGTCGGCGTTCTGCTGAGCGATCCACAGGCGGAGGTGGAGCAAACCTATCAAGACGCCATCGCCGCGATCGCCCGCTGGCTGGAGGGCGAAGGCGCGACCGTCGAGATTGGTGCGAAGCCCGATTTCCCCACCGCGGAGGCGATGCAGGTCTATACGATGCTGCTGCGCGCCGCAACATCCAAGCGGCTGAGCGACAAGATGATCGCGCAGGCACGCGAGGATTTGAGCCGCCTTCCGGCACACGCGATCCCCTACCGCCGCCGGATGCTCGAAGCCCAGACCATGCTGCACCGGGACTGGCACAGGTGGAACGAGCGCCGCTACGAGCTGATGGCCGGTTGGGAAGAGTGGTTCGAGACCTACGATCTGCTGCTCTGCCCCGCCGCGTCCTCGCCTGCCTTCCCGCACGACCAGGCGGGCGAGCGCTATGACCGGACAATCATCGTCAACGGCAAGACCCAGCCGGTCGTCGATCAGCTCTTCTGGGCCGGCTATCCCTGCGGGTACTACCTGCCCTCGACCGTCGCGCCGATCGGGCTGGTGGACGGGCTGCCGGTCGGCATCCAGATCGTCGGACGCCAGTACGACGATCTGACCTGCCTGCACATGGCGGGGCTGATCGAGGAGGGCTACTACCGCTTCACGCCGCCGCCAGGGTATTGACATCACCGGCAGTGATGACGCGCAGTCCCGGGCTTGACCCTGGACCTCGTCCGGCCGGAGCAGGGACCCCTGACCTCCGACACCGCCGGCCCGTTCCGGGCTCCCCTCGTCCCACGCTATCCCCATCACACTCGCGCGTGCAGGCGACACCGGCTCGGCGAACCTCGCGGCAAGCCTGACAACCGCCTGCAGAGCACCGCACAGTCTGGCCGCATATTTCGGTCGCGGCTTCAATCGCAATGCGCTCCCTGGTCGTCGAGCAATCGAAAATGTACCCAAGGCCGACGTGCTCGACGGGTTGAAGAACGCTACCCGCCGATGCAAGTCGGGCGAATATGGCAAGGGCCGCGACTCCTTTGATATCTTGGAACAAATTAATTCTGCAAAGATTTTGGCCGCTTCGCCGCATGCCAGGCGCCTGGTCGACACCTTGCGAGAGAAGGCGACGTGACCACGAGCGTTGCTCGCGCGGCGGCGAAGATCGACGAGGCTCTACGCGCGTCAGAGGGCTTGTTCAACCCCCGAGCACGCCGGGCACGCCACGGGTCTCGCCTCCACCAGTTCCGTCGCAGGCGCGAACGGAACAGGGGGGCGTGAACATGCCGCCAAGCTGGCTGGTCGGCGCCGGAAGTCGTCGGGCGAGGTCTCGCCTCCTGCGTGGCTTCCCTTTCGAGGCCGCGATGGGCCATCCTTTCCGGCCGAGGCGTTGAGCGAAGCATCGCGTGGTAGTCGAAATGGAGCCCACTGGCCATCCCGACGGGGAGGCAGAGGCGATCACGGCAGGGTTGGCCGAGCTCGCCGAGTGGTCCGCCGCCCTCTCCTGGGATGAGGTTCCGGATCCCGTCCGGCGCCGGGTGGCGAGACTCTTCGCCGACGATCTCGCCGCGATCGTCGCCGCCCGGGCGGAGCCTGAGCTCCGCGCCTTCGTCGCCGGGCTCGCCCGCGCCTCCGGGCCCGCGGAGGCCACCGTCTTCGACGGGAGCGGGCGCCGTCTCGACCGGTACTCCGCGGCGCTCGCCAACGGGAGCGCGGCGGACTGGTGCGAGCTCGACGGCGGCTACCGCAAGGCGCTGTGCCATGCGGGGCTCTACTGCCTCCCGGCCGTGCTCGCGGAGGGCGAGGCGGCGGGGTGCCCGCTCGAGGAGATGCTGCGCGCGCTGCTCATCGGCTACGAGACCGTCTCGCGGGTAGCCCGGACCTTCGAGCGCTCCGACCTCGCGCTCCACCCGCATGGCTCCATCGCGGCCGTCGGGGCGGCGGCGGCGGTAGCGGCCCTTCGCGGGCACGAGCCCGACACGGCCGAGGCCGCCATCTCCACCGCGGCGACGATGGTGGCTCCGGGGCCGTTCAACCACGCGGTCGAGGGCGCGCTGGTACGAAACGTGTGGCCCGGCCTCGGCGCCGCGGCCGGGCTGCGGGCGGTCGACTGGGCCGAGATCGGGATCACCGGCCTCCGGACGAGCCTTCACGACGTCTACGCGGTTGCCCTCGGTGCGACGGCCCGTCCGGAGCGGCTGACCGGGGGGCTCGGGATGTCCTGGGCGGTCGCCGATGGCTATCACAAGGTTCATGCCTGCTGCCAGTACGGCCACGCGGCGGTCGAGGCGACCCTGGACCTCCTCGCGTGGATGCCGCGCGCGGCCCCCTCGCGAGACCTGCGGCGCATCCGAATCGATACCCACTGGCGGGCCCGGAAGCTCGACAACCTCCATCCCGCGACGACTCTGGCCGCGAAGTTCTCCCTCCAGCACATCCTCGCGACGACCGCCCATCACGGCCACGCGGGCGCCCCGGCGTTCCATGCCGGCACGTTGAGAGAACCCGCGATCGCGGCGTTGCGCGAGAAGGTGGCGATCGGCCCCTTCGAGCCCGAGCTCGACCCGCCGAACGATCGGCCGGCGCGCGTGACCTGGGAGCTCGCAGACGGCTCGCGAGTCGCGCGGGAATGCCTGAGCGCGCGGGGCGGACCGGACCGGCCCTTCAGCGAGGCCGAGATCCGCACCAAGATCCGGGGCATCGTCGATGCACCGTATCCGGCGCTGTCCGGGGCGATGATGGAGCTCATGGACCTCGCGCCCGGCGCGCTGGCGCGTCCGTGGCGCGAGACGGTGGCGGCGGCCCGGCCGGCGGACGCATCGCAGGAGGCAGGAGCGGCGCCGTGATCGCAGGGAGGAGAACCCGTCAGGGGAGTGGCGGTCGCGGGGCCGCGGCCTGAAGCCGCCCCCGGGGGAAGACGGGCCTCGGAGCCGGACAAGCCTTGGAACCTGACCCTCGGCACGCTGGTTCCGAAGCGATGAAGAGCGGGCATGTACGATCCGCCATGGCGGCGGTCTCGCCGCCCCGACCGGTCAGGCTCCGGGGGGCGGAGGCAACCGGTGCGGGCGAAGCGGCAGGCGAAGGGCACGCGGCGAATCGGAGCGCAGGCATGGCGAGAGAGAAGGTCGTCCTCTACGAGAACCTGCGGGCGTGCAGCTACACCCCGTTCTATCTCGCCCACGTCGAGGGGCTGTTCGAGGCCGAGGGGCTCGAGGTCGATCTTCGTCTCGCGCCCGCGCCGGAGGAGACCGCCCAAGGCCTCATCGAGGGGCGCGCCGACGTTGCCTTCGGAGGACCGATGCGGGTGATGATGCACCACGACGCGGCGCATCGGGCCGGCGAGACGTGCCCGCTCGTGTGTTTCGCCCAGGTCGTCGCCCGCGACCCCTTCATCCTGGTGGGGCGCACGCCCAATCCCGCGTTCCGCTTCCAGGATCTCTTCGGGCCGCGCATCGCGGTCGCGGTGGACGTGCCGACCCCCTGGATGACGCTCTTCGACGACCTCGACCGCGCCGGAATCGATCCCGCCTCCCTCAACCGGACGCCCGACGCTTCGATGGCCGACAACGCCGCCGCGTTCGAGCAGGGCGAGATCGACGTCGTCCAGGTGTTCGAGCCCTACGCCGACCGGCTCGTCTCGTCCGGGGCCGGGCACGTCTGGCACCGGTTCTCCGAACGCGGCGACGTCGCCTTCACGAGCTTCTACGCCACGCGCCGCCATGCCACCGAACGGCGCGAGGTGTGCCGGGCCCTCGTGCGGGCGATCACGAAGGCCCTCGCCCGGCTCCACGAGACGCCGCCCGAAGCGGTCGCCGCCCGGATCGGCCCGGCGTTCTTTCCCGACCTCCCGGCGGACGCGCTTGCGCGGATCATCGCGGGGTACCGGACTTCGCGGCTCTGGCCGCGCTCCCCGGAACTGCCGCCCGCCGCCTTCGTGCGGCTCAAGGCGGCGCTCCTCGCGGGCGGGCTCATCTCGTATGACGTCCCTTATGCGCTCGCCGTCGACGCCGAGCTCTCGGCGGCCGGACCGGCCGCCAACCCAGCGGACGGAGCCTGACGTGGTGCAGATCCCGACGATCGACATCGCCCCGTTCCTGGACGGGCGCGCCCGGGAAGCGGTCGCCGGCCGCGCGGCCCGGGCCTGCGAGGCAATCGGTTTCCTCGTCGTGACGGGACACGGCATCGCGCCGCACGTCATCGACCGGGCCTTCGAGCGATCGCGCGCCTTCTTCGACCTGCCCCAGGAGCGCAAGGACCGGTGGCATCCGACCGGGCCCTCCCGCCAGCGGGGATACCACGGCTTCGCCACCCGCGGCCTCGCCTACACCCTGGGGGAGAAGGCCCCGCCCGATCTGCGCGAGACGTATTTCCTCGGACCGACCGACGATCATCGGGCGCATTTCCGGTCGCAGCCCGATGCGGCCGATGCCTATGCGCCCAACCTCTACCCGGACGAGCCCGCGGGCACGGCGGAAGCGTTGATCGCGATCTATCGGGCCTACGAAGGGCTTGCGGCCGATCTCCTTCGAATCTTCGCGGTGGCCCTCGGCGAACCGGAGGACTTCTTCGCCGGCGCCATCCGGCGCCACTTCAGCATTCTCTCGAGCCACCACTACCCGCCGCTCGACACCCCGCCGTC
The DNA here is from genome assembly GCA_965223775.1 of Gammaproteobacteria bacterium. Taxonomy (GTDB): domain Bacteria; phylum Pseudomonadota; class Gammaproteobacteria; order HK1; family HK1; genus JAJDXW01. The sequence continues at coordinate 4,232,908 of OZ245021.1, forward strand.
CCCCGGACAGCTCCGGACCGGGGCGCACACCGACTACGGCACCCTCACGATCCTCGCGATGACCGAGGCCGACGGGGGGCTCGAGGTCCGGATGCCGGACGGACGCTGGCAGGCCGTGCACCCGCCGCCCGGCGCCCTCGTCGTGAATCTCGGGGACATGATGGCCCGCTGGACGAACGACCGCTGGACGTCGACCCTGCATCGCGTCGCCAATCCGCGCGCGCTCGGGAGCGCCCGATCCCGCCGCCAGACGATCGGCTACTTCATGCACCCCGACTTCGACACGACCATCGAGGCGATCCCTTCCTGCGTCCCGCGGAACGAAGCGCCGAAGTTCCCCCCGATCTCCGCCGGCGCGCACATCGCGATGAAGATCACCGCGAGCCACGAGGGCGCAAGCTAACTGCCCCATATTCGAGGGCCGGCGGGCCGGGCGGGACGCGGCGGCGCAAATCCCTGACGCCCATCGGCCGCGGCATCGCCAGGTGCGGTGTCTGCACGGTGCATGGCGACGGAAGGACGGCCTTCTCCTGAACGACGAAGGTCTTCGCCAACAATCGCATGCGCCTCGCGGGGTGGAAGCTCCTCTTCCTCATCTTCGCCATTCCGCTCCTCGCGGGGTCCGGGGCGGTACGGGGCCGTAAGGGGCTATACTCGCCGGCACGGACGAACGGCAGGGAGGTCCGAGATGGAATTCGAAGCAGGTTCCGCGGCGGCGACGGAGGCCGGCGGGCGCAGGAAGGCGCGGGCGTACCCGACGAGCCCGCGCGGGAGGCCGGAGTTTCCCGGCTGCCGGGCGATCACCCTCACGCGCGACGAGCTCGCCACCTACGAAGGCCGGTTCGAGTTCTGGGACGCCGCCACCGAGACCGCCTGGGTCGTGCAAGAGCCCCCCGGCGCCGCCCATGAGCATCCCTCGCAACGCCTCTCCGCCCTGAGCGAGGTCATCGCTTCGGTACGCGGCTCGGCCATCGAGTGCTTCGGCACGATGGGCCTCGAGCTTCGCGACGAGCACGGCGAGCGGCAGCGGATCATGCAGGCGGACCAGTCGGTCTACCTCTATCCGGAGCGCTCCCGGCTCCCGGACGCCGGAGGCATGGTGGTGGGGGAGCACGACTTTCCCGACGTCGTGCTGGAGGTGGACCACACGACCGACGTCCGCCGCGGGAAGCTGTGGTTCTACGAGGAGTGGGGCTTCCCGGAGGTTTGGGTGGCGGTGCCGGAGCGCGAGTCGCCGAGCCGCCCCGCGGGGCGGCGCCCGGGGCTCACCATCCACCTGCTCGAGGGCGGAGCGTACGGGACCGCTCGCGAGAGCCGCGCGTTTCCGGGCTGGACCGCGAACGAGATCCACATGGCGCTGAACGAGCCGGTCCGCTCGGCGGTCACCAGCCGGGTCCTCGACCGGGTGGGCCGGGCGCTCGGGGCGCGCGACGGCACCGGCCCCGACGACACGCTCTGGCTTCGCGCGCACCGCGAGGAGGGACGCGCCCGCGGATGGGCCAAGGGACAGGCTGCAGGACGGGCCAAGGGACAGGCTGAAGGACGGGCTGAGGGACGGATTGAAGGGCGGGCCGAAGCCCGCGCCGAGTTCGTGGCCGCATTCCGGCGCAAGCTCCTGGCCTCGCGGGGGGACGCCGGCGTCTCGGACGAAGCGATCATCGACGCCCTCCTCGAGTGCGAGGACCAGACGGACTTCTGGACACGGATCGAACGCTCGCGGCGCTGACTGCCGCCCGCCGGCAAACGTCGCCCCGATTTACCCTCCCATCTCCTCCGGGACGCACATCGCGATGAAGATCACCGCGAACCACGAGGGCGTGAGGGAGTGAAGGAGCGAGACCCACCTTGCGTCCGGAGATGTGGAGAGCCCCCGCGCGGGTCCGGAGGTCCCCCAGCCGATATCCTCCCGCGTTGGCGCCATGGTCGCGGACACGCCCACCTTGCCGTTCAGCAGGCGCGATAGCGTTCCACCTTCGCAGCCCGGACGAGTGGCCGCCTCCGAGGCGTTCCGGCCAACCTCGTCCATGCCCTTGCGGATCAGCTCGCCGAGATCCGGCGGGTATTACATGCGACCTGCGCGCTCGCCATCGTCGTTGCTCATGAGGCGGACGCCATTCGGCGTCTGGTTCTCACACCCCGACCACGTGGACGATTCCGTCGAGACCGATGAAGTCCCCGGGGTTCCTGGTGTAGAGCGGCAGGCCGTGGGCGGCCGCGGTCGCGGCGATGAGCAGATCAGCCAAGCGTGTTCGGCTGGTCCGCCCCGCCGCCCTCGTGGCCGCGAACACGCGCCCGTATGCGCGTGCCGCCTCGGCGTCGAGCGGCAGCGGCTCCCACATGGCCGCCGCCCACTGGAGACGGTCCTGACGCCGTGCCCTTTCCCCGTCGTCGCCGGTGGCGTGAGGGCCGGCGGCGAGCTCGGCAAGCGTCACCGCGGCGATGGCGGATTCGTCCGGGAGCGACGCCGGATCGACGATGTCGTGGTCGATCACCACCGAGGTATCCAGCAGCCCTCTGGTCGGCTCAGCCATCGACAGACTGGTCCACGACAGCATCCAGATCCGCGCGCAGACCGTCGTAATCGACGCGCGGGGCGCGTCGCGCCGCCTCGACAATCACCGCACGAAGCACGAACCGCCGCTGTGGAACCGCGCGGAGCTCGGCCACCGGCACCCCATTTCGGGTGACGGTGATCGTTTGACCCGCCTGCACCTCACGGAGTATCGCGCCGGAGTCGTTGCGGAGCTCGCGCTGGGAAATGATCCTGCTCACGGGGAGCGAGCATAGCATCTGTAGCATTTTATAGCCATCATGCTACACCGTGCTGCAGTTCGAACGGACTCTGGACGCCGGATGTTGGTCGTTGCGCCCCGGCCAGTGAACCAGGAGCGTTGACGGCCCGGCCCAGTGGCCGATCGCAAGATCGTTCTTTCCACACGCATCGTTACCGCGCACCAACCAGATGGGGCGCCCGGAAGTGTCGAGGGGAAAGCCCGTGTAGGGCAGCTCGATATCGCGCCGAAACCAGGACGGCGACGGCCGGTGCGCAACGCCCGTTCGGCACCGTCTACTCGACGAACATCACCCCGGATGCGTCGACCGGGATCGGCGGCTGGTCGCTGGCGGCATTCCGGCGCGCCATGCGCGAGGGCGTCGACAGGAGGGGCCGTCATCTCTATCCGGCCTTTCCCTACGACCACTTCACCAGGGTCACCGACGAGGACCTTCACGCGATCTACGCGTGCCTCATGACGCGCGAGCCCGTCGCCTTCGAGGCGCCGGACAACGAGCTTCCCTGCCGCGTGAATATCCGCATGCTCCTCGCGGAGTGGAAGCTCCGGTTCCTCGATTCCGGATCCTCGATACCGGAGAATTCGAGGACGTAGTCGCGTACCTCCGGACCCTGTCCACCAAGTGAACCGCCAGACCCCGCCCAAACCTTGCGGGTACCGCCATGCATGAAGGCAACCGGCACCGTCACGCCGTGAGCTGGCTCAGCGAGCGGGTCACCGCGACGGTAGACCTCGGCCCGGTCGAGAGGGCACGCGCGGGTGGGCCGGGTCCCGCGCCGCGAGCGAATGAAGGCGCGGGCGAGGTCGACGATCCTGGGCTTCGGAGCCAGCCACCCGCTACCAGAAGGGAGCGGGGGGCCAAGTCCGGATACGAAGTCGAGGGGCTCGTCCAGGAGCGCTGTCCAGGTCCGATGGAGGCACCTTCGGCGGCGCGTCCGGCACCCCTCCACCGGACTCGACGTGAAGCGCGGGTTCCGGCTCGAACGCCGCCACGGGTTCGCCGGCCGGGGTCGCTGCAAGCTCCGTCTCCCGGCTCTCGCGCGGCCGTGCCCGGTGAGCTGTCTCCTGGCGGGGATCGAATTCGGCAGCGAGGCCCCGGCGGAGTACGGCGCGGCGAAGGCGTCGAACGCGGCGTGGTCGCATGTGCTCTCTCATGCGCTCTCTCATGCGCTCTCTTCGGGTTCCCGAATGAAGGTCGGCGGCTGCCCGGTCCTCATTTGACGAAGTCCTCGCCGCTCGGGATATCACGAAGACGACCCCCGGTAGAACTCGCGCGACGCGGCCCGGAAACGGGTCGCGGCTCCAGTCGGCCATCGCCGGCGTCTCGCGCGACCGGCGTAGCGGCTCCATTCCGCTCCTCGCGGGGTCCGGGGCCGTACGGGGCCGCAAGGGGCTATACTCGCCGGCACGGACGAACGGCAGGGAGGTCCGAGATGGAATTCGAAGCAGGTTCCGCGGCGGCGACGGAGGCCGGCGGGCGCAGGAAGGCGCAGGCGTATCCGACGAGCCCGCGCGGGAGGCCGGAGTTTCCCGGCTGCCGGGCAATCACCCTCACGCGCGACGAGCTCGCCGCCTACGAAGGCCGGTTCGAGTTCTGGGACGCCGCCACCGAGACCGCCTGGGTCGTGCAGGAGCCCCCCGGCGCCGCCCATGAGCATCCCTCGCAACGCCTCTCCGCCCTGAGCGAGGTCATCGCCTCGGTACGCGGCTCGGCCATCGAGTGCTTCGGCGCGATGGGCCTCGAGCTTCGCGACGAACACGGCGAGCGGCAGCGGATCATGCAGGCGGACCAGTCGGTCTACCTCTATCCGGAGCGCTCCCGGCTCCCGGACGCCGGAGGCATGGTGGTGGGGGAGCACGACTTTCCCGACGTCGTGCTGGAGGTGGACCACACGACCGACGTCCGCCGCGGGAAGCTGTGGTTCTACGAGGAGTGGGGCTTCCCGGAGGTGTGGGTGGAGGTGCCGGAGCGCGAGTCGCCGAGCCGCCCCGCGGGGCGGCGGCCGGGCCTCACCATCCACCTGCTCGAGGGCGGAACGTACGGGACCGCTCGCGAGAGCCGCGCGTTTCCGGGCTGGACGGCGAACGAAATCCACATGGCGCTGAACGAGCCGGTCCGCTCGGCGGCCACCAGCCGGGTCCTCGACCGGGTGGGTCGGGCGCTCGGGGCGCGCGACGGCACCGGCCCCGACGACACGCTCTGGCTTCGCGCGCACCGCGAGGAGGGACACGCCCGCGGACGGGCCGAGGGACAGGCTGCAGGACGGGCCGAGGGACAGGCCGAAGGACGGGCCGAGGGGAAAGCCGAAGGACGGGCCAAGGGACAGGCCGAAGGACGGGCCAAGGGACGGATTGAAGGGCGGGCCGAAGCCCGCGCCGAGTTCGTGGCCGCATTCCGGCGCAAGCTCCTGGCCTCGCGGGGGGACGCCGGCGTCTCGGACGAAGCGATCATCGACGCCCTCCTCGAGTGCGAGGACCAGGCGGACTTCTGGGCGCGGATCGAACGCTCGCGGCGCTGACTTCCGCCCGCCGGCGACCGTAGCCCCGATTTACCCTCCCATCTCCGCCGGCGCCCACATCGCGATGAAGATCACCGCGAACCACGAGGGCGTGCGAGAGTGAAGGAGCGGGGGCGCAGGATCCTGCCCGCCCGCACATGACTCTGAATCACACCCCCCGCAACCGGCTCGGGGCGCTCATCGAAGGAGCCGCCCATGACGGCAGCGACGTGGAGGACTGGCGCTCCGTCGCTCGGTGCCCGCTTGCGCGCCCCGATACCCGACCCGCCGGCCGAACCCGAAACGGCGAACCATCGTCAAGACGAGCACACGCCCCCTGCCCGCGCGACGCGCACAAGATCGTCCCGGGAAAACCCGGCGCGGTTCATATTGACGGACTGAGCCGATCCTGCGACGGTTGGATCGGCTCACTAGGCAAGACCTTGGACCGAACACCGAAGCATGAACGAGACAGACACCATCGACGCCGAGTGGCGAGCAGAGTTCGACGACGCCGCCGGTCGTCCGCTCGAATTGCGGCTCAAGCACGGGTTCGTCCGTACCTACAAGCCCGTCCTCGACGACGCGCAGTTCCGAGCCTTCGACACGATGGCTCAGTACCGCCAATGGTGCAACGCCAACCTTCCTTTCTGGCTCGGCTATGCAACTGATTAGCCTTATCGCTCTCACGGAGCTTCGGGACACGTTCGCGCGCCACGAAGTGAGGTACCTGTTCCTCGGGAAGAGCGGGGCACTGCTGCACGGATACCCCGATACCACCCAGGACGCGGATCTGTTCGTGCAAAAGACACACGCCAACGGGCAAGCGCTCGTCAGGGCGCTGCGCGAACTCGGATTCCACGTGACGGACGACGAAGCGCCGCACATCGAACGGGGCAAGGCCCTCATTCAGCTCAGGAGCGGTCCCTTCGACCTCGACCTCGTGTTCGCGCCCGATGGCATCGAGCAGTTCGAGGATGCATGGAAGCGGGGACTGGAAATCGACGGATTCCCGGTCTGCTCGATGGAGGACATCATCGCGAGCAAGCGCGCCGCGAACCGGACAAAAGACCGTGAGGTGCTGCGACGGCTCGAGGCATTCGGGGAATATCGGCGCGAACGAGGCCAGGTCGGCAAACCGTTGCCGAAGCTGGCCATGGAACGGGAAGACCCGGAAGGGGTCGCAGCGACAGACGCCATGGGCAAGCTGACCGAACCCAACCCCGCAACACATTGGCGCAAGCAGGTCGAGGCGCAGAACGACAAGGACGACGACAGCGAAAGGACAGAAGCGCCGAAGTGCTCCCGGCCGGGCATGGGATGCTGAGTCAGTCAAGGAGGGCATCCGACGCCACCGACGACACATGCAGGACCGTGGACAGAATCGGAGGTCGATCCCACACCTGCCTTCGGATGCGTCGACCGGGATCGGCGGCTGGTCGCTGGCGGCATTCCGGCGCGCCATGCGCGAGGGCGTCGACAGGAGGGGCCGTCATCTCTATCCGGCCTTTCCCTACGACCACTTCACCAGGGTCACCGACGAGGACCTTCACGCGATCTACGCGTGCCTCATGACGCGCGAGCCCGTCGCCTTCGAGGCGCCGGACAACGAGCTTCCCTGCCGCGTCAATATCCGCATGCTCCTCGCGGAGTGGAAGCTCCGGTTCCTCGATTCCGGATCCTCGATACCGGAGAATTCGAGGACGTAATCGCGTACCTCCGGACCCTGTCCACCAAGTGAACCGCCAGACCCCGCCCAAACCTTGCGGGTACCGCCATGCATGAAGGCAACCGGCACCGTGACGCCGTGAGCTGGCTCAGCGAGCGGGTCACCGCGACGGTAGACCTCGGCCCAGTCGAGACGGCACGCGCGGGTGGGCCGGGTCCCGCGCCGCGAGCGAATGGAGGCGCGGGCGAGGTCGACGATCACGGGCTTCGGAGCCAGCCACCCGCTACCAGAAGGGAGCGGGGGGCCAAGTCCGGATACGAAGTCGAGGGGCTCGTCCAGGAGCGCTGTCCAGGTCCGATAGAGGCACCTTCGGCGGCGCGTCCGGCACCCCTCCACCGGACTCGACGTGAAGCGCGGGTTCCGGCTCGAACGCCGCCACGGGTTCGCCGGCCGGGGTCGCTGCAAGCTCCGTCTCCCGGCTCTCGCGCGGCCGTACCCGGTGAGCTGTCTCCTGGCGGGGATCGAATTCGGCAGCGAGGCCCCGGCGGAGTACGGCGCGGCGAAGGCGTCGAACGCGGCGTGGTCGCATGTGCTCTCTCATGCGCTCTCTTCGGGTTCCCGAATGAAGGTCGGCGGCTGCCCGGTCCTCATTTGACGAAGTCCTCGCCGCTCGGGATATCACGAAGACGACCCCCGGTAGAACTCGCGCGACGCGGCCCGGAAACGGGTCGCGGCTCCAGTCGGCCATCGCCGGCGTCTCGCGCGACCGGCGTAGCGGCTCCATTCCGCTCCTCGCGGTGTCCGGGGCCGTACGGGGCCGTAAGGGGCTATACTCGCCAGCACGGACGAACGGCAGGGAGGTCCGAGATGGAATTCGAAGCAGGTTCCGCGGCGGCGACGGAGGCCGGCGGGCGCAGGAAGGCGCAGGCGTATCCGACGAGCCCGCGCGGGAGGCCGGAGTTTCCCGGCTGCCGGGCAATCACCCTCACGCGCGACGAGCTCGCCGCCTACGAAGGCCGGTTCGAGTTCTGGGACGCCGCCACCGAGACCGCCTGGGTCGTGCAAGAGCCCCCCGGCGCCGCCCATGAACATCCCTCGCAACGCCTCTCCGCCCTGAGCGAGGTCATCGCCTCGGTACGCGGCTCGGCCATCGAGTGCTTCGGCGCGATGGGCCTCGAGCTTCGCGACGAACACGGCGAGCGGCAGCGGATCATGCAGGCGGACCAGTCGGTCTACCTCTATCCGGAGCGCTTCCGGCTCCCGGACGCCGGAGGCATGGTGGTGGGGGAGCACGACTTTCCCGACGTCGTGCTGGAGGTTGACCACACGACCGACGTCCGCCGCGGGAAGCTGTGGTTCTACGAGGAGTGGGGCTTCCCGGAGGTTTGGGTGGCGGTGCCGGAGCGCGAGTCGCCGAGCCGCCCCGCGGGGCGGCCGGGGCTCACCATCCACCTGTTCGAGGGCGGAACGTACGGGACCGCTCGCGAGAGCCGCGCGTTTCCGGGCTGGACGGCGAACGAGATCCACATGGCGCTGAACGAGCCGGTCCGCTCGGCGGCCACCAGCCGGGTCCTCGACCGGGTGGGTCGGGCGCTCGGGGCGCGCGACGGCACCGGCCCCGACGACACGCTCTGGCTTCGCGCGCACCGCGAGGAGGGACACGCCCGCGGACGGGCCGAGGGACAGGCTGCAGGACGGGCCGAGGGACGGGTTGAAGGGCGGGCCGAAGCCCGCGCCGAGATCGTGGCCGCATTCCAGCGCAAGCTCCTGGCCTCGCGGGGGGACGCCGGCGTCTCGGACGAAGCGATCATCGACGCCCTCCTCGAGTGCGAGGACCAGACGGACTTCTGGGCGCGGATCGAACGCTCGCGGCGCTGACTGCCGCCCGCCGGCGAACGTAGCCCCGATTTACCCGCCCATCTCCGCCGGGACGCACATCGCGATGAAGATCACCGCGAGCCACGAGGGCGTGCGAGAGTGAAGGAGCGGGGGCGCAGGATCTTGCCCGCCCGCACATGACTCCGACCGAGGCTCACGTTGCGACCGACGGTGGAACGGACGGAGGACGGAGGAGCGAACTGGCCCCGCGCCGGGACAAGGAATGGGACCGCGGGTGCGTATCTCGCCGAATGTCTCGGGCATAGCGACGCCTGTCACACCCCCCGCAACCGGCTCGGGGCGCTCATCGAAGGAGCCGCCCATGACGGCAGCGACGTGGAGGACTGGCGCTCCGTCGTTCGGTGCCCGCTTGCGCGCCCCGATACCCGACCCGCCGGCCGAACCCGAAACAGCGAACCATCGTCAAGACGAGCACACGCCCCCTGCCCGCGCGACGCACACAAAATCGTCCCCGGAAAACCCGGCGCGGTTCAGGCTCGAATTGGGGCCGGTCCGGTGCCGGCCGGTTCCCCACACGGATCTCGCCGCGTGGGACCATGCAGTCAGGGACTTTATGCAAGCGGGACGCGAGACACTGTGGCCTCGGCGAAGGCGGGCTGGAGGGTCTCCGCCCAGACGCAGTGGCCGGCGTTGTGGGCGCCGAGGATGGTGAGGAGGAGGGCTTCCGTTTCCGACACGTTGCGGAATCCGCGGAGGACGCCGTCCGGGACGACGATGCCGTCGAAGGGTTCGAGGACCACCGACTCCTCGCCGTCGTCGCCCCAGTAGATTTCCCAGCGGCCGGTGAGGGCGACGAAGGTCTCCTCGGAGCCGTGGCTGTGGAGGGCCGCGCCGTTTCCGGGCGGGGCCTTCACGAAGTCGATGTGGTAGTTCTCGGCCTGCTCGACGGCGGTTCCCTCGAGCTGCTCGTCGTCGGCGCCGCCGCCGAGGGCGCTGAAGAGGGTGCGGACGTGTCCGGGCAGGGTGCAGTCGAGGAAGGCGCGGGGCGAGGGAACCAGCTCGCCGAATCGCCAGAGGCGGCCTTCCATTTCAGGGCGCGCGATCGGTTTCGATTTGCCGAACCAGGCGCCGGACGCCGCATCGAAACGAACCTCGCGCTCGTTCCTCATTTTCCTGCTCTCCGTTGCACACGATTCCGGACGCACCAGGGGCCGCGCTTCGCAGGTCGCGCTGGCCGGTCGCGCTCATTTCTCATGGTCGTGGTCCTCGATTCCCCAGGGGGTTACAGAGTACGAAGGCCGTCGGATCGGCCCGGCTTGCGGATGAATTCGGTCGGCGCTTCATGTCGTCCGCCGTCATCTCGTCACCGCATCCCCGCCGTCAGCCCTTCACCGCACCCGCGGTCATGCCGGCGATGATCTGGCGCGCGGCGAAGAAGGTGAAGAGGAGGGGCGGGATCACGATGAGGGTGCCCATGGCCATGATGCGGCCCCACTCGACCCCGGTGTCGGTGATGAAGCCGGCCGCCCCCACCGGGAGGGTGCGGGTGTTTCGCCCGGTGAGCAGGAGGGCCAGGATGAACTCGTTCCAGGCGATGCGGAAGGCGAAGATCCCGGCCACCGCGTAGCCCGACTTCATGAGCGGCAGCAGCACCCGGTAGAAGACCTGCCAGGCGGTGGCGCCGTCGACGATCGCGGCCTCCTCGATCTCCATCGGGATCTGCTTGTAGAAGCCGAAGAGGAGCCAGATCGCGAAGGGGAGGTTGAGGGCGGTGTAGAAGAAGGTCAGCACAGCCAGGTCGTTCTTGAGGCTGAACGTGACCACCATCGCGAACGCGGGCACCGCGAGGACGGCCGGGGGCACCATGCGCACGAGCAGGGTCGCGTTCGCGACGAGGCGCCGGCCCCGGAACTCCGAGCGCGCGAGGGCGTAGGCGCACAAGCCCCCGAAGAACAGGGTGAAGAAGGTGGACGCGGTGCCGACGATGATCGAGTTCACGAGGTAGCGGTCGAACTTGCCGCGGGTCAGGATGTACTCGTAGTTGTCCAGGGTCGGGAAGAAGAGGAACCACACCGGCCGGCCCTCGAAGATGAGGACCTCGTTCTTGAACGAGGTGCCGACCATCACCCAGATCGGCACGAGGCAGAGCGCGGCCAGCACGACGAGGGCGCCGTAGCGGCCCCAGGTCTCGGCGGGACTCGCGAAGCGCCGTTCAGCCTGCATGTCTCACCGAATCTTCGTCGCGAGGGCGATGAGGCGCCGCGGCGACGGGGCGCACGGACCGCAGGACGGTGAAGGCGTAGCCTGCACTTCGCTTCGCGCTTCGCCGTCGAAGCGGCTTGCGGGAGCACGTCCCGTCACCGCGGCGACCTTGAGAGCGCGAAGCGACGGATCGGCGCCCGCAGCAGGAGATTGGGGAGACCTGCAGGCTATACATCGGTCTTCTCGTTCATCGGGTTGCCGTGGGCGAGGATGGCGGCGCTGAGCGCGAAGACGATCACGATGAGCAGGACCGCGATGGCCGACGCGTACCCGAGGAGCTGGGCATTGAACGCGCGGTTGTAGATGTGCAGCGACATCAGCTCGGTCGCCCGCCCCGGGCCGCCACCGGTCATGATGTACATGACCTCGAGGGCCCGGAACACGTCGATGAGGCGCATCAGGAGGGCGATCACGAGGATGGAGCGGATCATCGGCAGCTTGACGAGGAAGGTCTGCTGCCACCAGTTGGCGCCGTCGATGCGGGACGCCTCCAGCACCTCGGAGGGCAGCGCCTGGAGGCCCGCGATGACGATGATGAAGATGAAGGGCGTCCACTGCCAGATGTCGGTGAGGACGATCGCGAAGAACGCGAGGCCCGGCACCCCGAGCCAGACCTGCGGCTCGAGCCCGAACCAGAGCCCGAGGTAGTAGTTGATCCAGCCGACCCGCGCGTCGAAGAGGTACCGCCAGATGAGGCCGACCACGACCGGCGAGACCATGAGCGGCAGGATGAAGATGGTGCGAAAGACGCTCGCTCCCCGGATCGGCTTCTCGAGCATGAGGGCGAGGGCGACCCCGAGCACCATCTCGATGGTGATGGTCCAGAAGCCGAAGCGCAGGGTCACCCACAGCGACTCGCGAACGTCGGGATCGCCCAGCATGCGGACGTAGTTGGCGAGCCCCACGTTCTCCGCCTTCGAGAACGGGGTCGCGATCTTCCAGTCGAAGAACGAGAGGTAGAGAGCGTCGAGGACGGGGTAGACGAGCCCCGCGGCCATCACCAGGACGGCCGGCAGGATGAACCAGTAGGGGGTCAGCGCCCGCGAGTCAAGGCGCAGACGTGGGCGCGGGGGGCGCGGGGGGCGCCGGTGCCCGGGAAGTCGATCGGCTGCGGCGGCGGCGGCCATGGGTTCCGCGGGACGGAGCCGCGAGCGGGAGAGGAGGCGAAGACCTCCTCTCCCGACGCGACGGAAGCTCGCCTGCTACTGGCGGTACCGCGCCCAGGCGTAGTAGCCCTCACGCTCCATGACCGCCCGCGCCTTCTCCGCCGCCGCGTCCATGATCGGCTGGATCGGGTCGTCGGTCGTAATCACCTGCGTCAAGGCCTGCCCGAGGACGTCGATGTTGAGCTCGTTCCACTCCGGGATGAGCGGGCGCCAGTCCGGGTCAGCGCACGGAAGCTGCTCCAGCACCACCGGGTACTCCGCGAACTGGTCGGCGTAGTGGGCGATGGTCGACATCCGGACCGGATCGCCGCCGAGCTCCACCATCCGCCGGTCGCCCGCCTTGGAGGTGATGTACTGGATGAAGAGGAACGCCGCCTCCTGGTGCTGGCTGTTGGCGGGGATCCCGACCGCGAAGCCGCCCGTCTCGGAGCCGCAGCGCGTCCCCACCGGGTGCAGCGCGAACCCGACCTTGCCGTCCACCTTGGAGAGCTTCGGGTCGCGCGACATCGCCGCGATCTTGAGGGTGTCGATGTACATCGCGGCGTCGCCCTGGAGGAAGGCGGCGGACGCCTCGGAGAACCCGTACGAAGGGATGCCGGTCGGACCGGTCCGGGTGATCTCGCGCATGATCCGCGCCGCCTCGACCCCCGCCTCGTTGTTGAAGACGGGATTCCACGCATCGTCGAAAATCTTCCCGCCGAGGGGAGCGAGGTGGAGCAGCCAGCCGGCCGTCACCTGGTGTCCGGTCTTCCCGCGCGAGGTGAGGGCGCCGACGCCGGTCTTGTCCTTGATGACGGGAAGGGCGGCGCGAAGCTCGTCGTAGGTCGTCGGCGGGGCGACGCCGGCCTGCTCGAGGAGGTCCATCCGGTAGGCAAGGATGGAAGTCTCGGCCCCGAACGGGACGCCGTAGAGGCCGCCCGACTTGCCCGGCATGTAGCCCTTCTTGCCGCCCACGATGCCGCCGTTTTGGAGATAGGCGTCCGCGATGTCGTCGACGTCGTACTCGGGATCGACCAGCGCACCGTTCGTGAACATCTGGCTGAGGGGAGTCAGCAGCCCCTTGGAAACGTACTCGCCCTTCCACATGACGACCCAGGAGACGACGTCGTACTCGCCCTCCTCCTTCGACATCTCGAGGAGCTGGCGGTCGCGAAGCTTGAGGTACTGGAGCGCGTCGATCTCGACCTCGATGCCGGTCTCGTCCGTGAACTCCTGGACCAGGGTCTCGGCCTTGCGGAAATGGCTGAGCGCGGGCCAGCTCACGACGATGGTGGAGCCCGCATACTTCTCGTAGGGATTGGCCGCCGCCGTGCCGGCGACGAGGACGGTTCCCAGTGCGGCGAGGACCACCGATCCCGCCGTCACGGTCCATTTCTTCATTGGGTGTACTCCAGATGGATGTTGCGAAGTGGGTGTCGGGCGGCATGGTAATCCCCGGCCGCCGGACGCGCCAGCGACCGCAGGAGGCTCTCGACCTCGATGGAGTCGCGGGTCTTTCCGCTTACCGTCGATACGTCGGTGCGGCGCACGGTAGTCCGGTCACACCATGATCGCAGGACGCCAACGGGTGATTTGGCGGAATGTTGACGGGTGATTTGGCGAATGTTTCAGCGGGTGACTCGGCGGACGGTTCGCGGGTTGATTCGTCGGACGCTCAGCGGGTGGCCATTCGGGTCCGGGAACGGAAAGGGCAAGGGTAGCGGGCGGTCGCCGGCCCAAACCGGACGAATCAATCCGAAGAGCGGATCGAGTTGCGGAAGTCGGACAACACACCCCGGTCAGCCACGTTGCGCGAGGCCACGGGCTGTGCTTGAATCGAGTCGAAGTCGCCGCGACCGGGCCATCTTGGATGAAGGATTGATTCAATAAAACAGATAGTTGCATTCGGTCACGCCGGGCTCGATCGTTCGGCCGAGACACGGAGGAGCACGCGATGCGCATCGCCATCGGTCAGATCAGCCATGAGACGAACACGATGTTCGGGCCGCCGACGCCGGTCGAGGAGTTTCAGCGCCAGGATTGGAGGAACGGGCAGGAGATCATCGACAGCAGCCGGGGAGTGAGGGACTACCTCGGAGGCATGGTCGACGCCGGCGAGCGGCTCGGGATCGAGGTCGTTCCGACTTTCGCGACGTCAGCGCACCCTTCCGGCACGATTCAACGTGCTGCGTATGACCGGATGCTCGACGAGCTTCTGTCCGGGATTCGAGAGGCCGGAGAGATAGACGCCGTCTGCCTCGCCCTGCATGGCGCCGGCTCCGCGGAGGGGATCGACGATATCGAGGGGGCCATCCTCGAAGCGGTGCGCGGTGAGGTCGGAGCGCGAACACCGGTCATCGCCACGCTCGATCTCCATGTCCACATGACGAATCGAATGGTCGAGCATGCGACGGCGCTGCTGGACGTTCACGAGTACCCCCACGTGGATTGCTACGAGCGCGGCTACGAGTCGATCGAGCTCGCGGTCCGGACCGTCCGCGGCGAGATCGCCCCGGTCATGCACCTCGTCATCCCACCGATGTTCATCGCGCCGACCACGTCGTTCCACGGTCCCGCGTACGAGGTCAACCAGCGCTGCCACCACTGGGAGGAACGGGGACTGCTCGACGTCACCTTCGGCCATGGATACCCGCACACCGATGTCCCGATCATCACGTCGAGCGTGCTCGCGGTCGCCGATGGCGACGCGGCGCTCGCGAAGGAGGCGGCCGAGGACGTCGCCCGACTCGTCTGGGACACGCGCGAGGCGTTTCGCGTGCGCCTCCCCGACCCGGTTGAAGCCGTTCGCACGGCGCTCGAATGCGATGGCCGGCCGGTCGTCATCGCCGAGATCTCCGACAACCCCGGCGGGGGATCGCCGGGCGACGGCACCCATCTTCTGCGAGCGCTGCTCGAGGCCGACCAACCCGCGACGACGTTCGGTTTCATCGTCGACCCGGTGACCGCCGCGCAGGCGCACGCCGCGGGGCCCGGCGCCACGATTTCGGTGCGGATCGGCGGGCGCTGCGACCCGGACATTCTCGGCCGGCCCGTGGAGGCGACCGCTTACGTCAAGTGCGTCACCGACGGGCAGTTCCACGTCCAGTCCGCGATGGGCGGCGGCGCGCTTCGGGACCTCGGCAAGATGGCCCGCCTCGTCGTCGGCAACGTGGACGTGCTCGTCGGCTCGGAGCGCCACCAGACGATCGACGCCGAGCTGTTCCTCCTGCACGGCATCGACGTCACCCGCTGTCGGGTCGTCGCCCTGAAGTCCCAGAACCACTTCCTTTCCGGGTTCGAACCCATTGCGGCGGAGATCATTCGCACCGATCCGCCCGGATGGACGCCGGGGAACGTGTCCGCCCTCGACTATCGGCGAATCCGGCGTCCGATCTGGCCGCTGGACGAGGGGGTCGCCTGGGCCGGGTGACCATGACGCTGCTGCGAATTGAAGACCTGGAGGTCGAGTTCGCGACGGACCGCGGGATGGTCAAGGCGGTAGATGGGGTCAGTCTGCACGTCGGCCGGGGCGAGACGGTGGGCCTGGTCGGCGAGAGCGGGGCCGGGAAGAGCGTTCTCGGACGGAGCATCATGCAGCTCGTCTCCCATCCGGGACGGATATGCGGAGGGCGCATCTTCTGGCAGGGGGAAGACATCCTGCGGCGGTCCGATTCCCGGATGCGCGAGCTTCGCAGCCGTTCCATCGCGATGGTGTTTCAGGACCCGATGACGGCGCTCAATCCGCTCAAGAAGATCAAGGACCAGCTTCTGGAAGCGGTGCTGCTCCACCAGGACGTGGGCGCGGCCAGGGCGCGGGAGATCGTTCTGCAGCGGCTGCGGGACGTGGAGCTGCCGCAGCCGGAAGTCACGATGGAGAACTATCCGCACCAGTTGAGCGGCGGCATGCGCCAGCGAGTGGTGATCGCACTCGCGCTGGTGAACGACCCGCAGCTCGTGATCGCCGATGAACCGACCACGTCGCTGGACGTCACCATCCAGGCGCAGATCCTCCAGCTCCTGAAGGACCTGCAGCGGGAGAACGACCTCTCCATCATCATGATCACGCACAACATGGCGGTGGTCGCGGAGACCTGCTCGCGTGTCAACGTGATGTACGCCGGGCGCATCGTCGAGAGCACCGAGACGGCCGTCATGTTCGAGCGACCCGCTCATCCCTATACCCGGGCGCTGCTGAATTCCGTCATCCGCCTCGACGACGACGTGCGGCGTCTCAACACCATTCCGGGCCTCATGCCCGATCTCATCAACGTCCCCGCCGGATGCGCCTTTCATCCGCGCTGTGCGGAGGCGTTCTCCCCGTGCGACCGGGTGCAGCCGGCGCTGCGGAAGATGACCGAATCCCACCTCGCAGCCTGTCACCTGGTGGAGGCTCATGCCGGCGCTGATTGAGGTCACCGGGCTGCGCAAGCATTTCGTCGAGCGCCAGACGATGCTCGACCGGGTGCTCGGGGAGCGCGGACCCCCGGTCCGGGCGGTGGATGGCGTGGACTTCGAGATCCGGGCCGGCGAATGCTTCGGCCTGGTTGGGGAAAGCGGCTGCGGCAAGACGACGGTAGCCCGCCTGATACTGCGCATCTACCAGCCCACGGCTGGAGAAATTCGATTCGGCGGTACGGAAGTCGGCTCGTTGTCGCGGCGCGATCTCCGGCCCCACTACCGTCAGATGCAGGTGATCTTCCAGGATCCGACCGCGTCCCTGGACCCGCGCATGAAAGTGGAAGAGGTCGTCCGGGAGCCGCTCGACATCTTCCGCATCGGCAGTCCCCGGGAGCGCAGGGAGCGGGTGCACGAGCTGCTGCGGCTCACCGGGCTAAGCGAGAGCCACGCCGACCGCTACCCGCACGAGTTCAGCGGCGGCCAGCAGCAACGGATCGCGATCGCCCGCGCGCTCGCCATCGGCCCGCGATTCATCGTCTGCGACGAACCGGTCTCCGCCCTCGACGTCTCCGTCCAGGGGCAGATCCTCAACCTGCTGATGGATCTCCAGGAAGAGTTCAGCCTCTCGTATCTCTTCATCACCCACGATCTCGCCGTCGCCCGCCACATCTGCGATCGGCTGACGGTGATGTACCTCGGCAAGATCATGGAGCTCGGAGAGACCGAGCAGATCTTTCGCCGCCCCAAGCATCCCTACACCCAGGCGCTCCTCTCGGCCATCCCCCACCCGGAGCCGAACCGCGACGTCGAGCGCACCATCCTGACCGGGGGCCTCCCCGATCCGCGCAACCCGCCCTCGGGTTGTCGATTCCACACGCGTTGCCCGGTCGCAGAGGCACGGTGCGAGACGGAAGAGCCGCCGCTCAAAACGTACGGGGACGGGCATCGCGTCGCCTGTCATTTGGCATGAGTTCGAAAATTCAAGCTGTTCGAGGCGTACGGACACGCCCGGACGCTAAAGGAGAGAGAAAATGAGTGACGAGCATCGGCGTATTGCAAGCGCCATCAATCGCCGCGATTTCATGCGGTACACGGGACTGACGGGACTCGGCATGGCGAGCGCCACGCTGCTGGCCGGGAATCGCGCCGCTTGGGGCGAGGACGGTGTCTTCGAGGAGTTCGGGGTGGCTCAGAACGAGACCATCGTGACCCTCGATCCCCATACCACCACCGCCCTCGGCAACGCCCTGCTGAACCCCTTCATGTACGACTTGCTGATGTTTCGGGACAAGGACACCAATGAGCTGATTCCGTGGGTCGCCACCGGATTCGAGTTCGCCGGTGAACAGACCTGGCGCTTCTTCATTCGCCAGGGCATCAAGTTCTGGAACGGCAACGATCTGACCGCCGCATCGGTGGCGTTCACCGTCAATCGCATCATCGACCCCGATTTCGTGTCGCCGCAGCGAAACTCGATGGCAGCCATCGACAAGGCGGTGGCGGTCGACGACTACACGGTGGACTTCGTCTGCAAGCGGCCGTTCCCGGCCTTCCCGGGGCAGGCGGCGAATCTCCCGATTCTCGACGAGAAGCACTACAGCGACCATCCCAACGACTTTCTCACCGCCAACCCCATGGGCTCCGGGCCGTTCATGTTCCGCAAGTGGAACAAGGGCATCGGCGTCGAGATGGAACGCAACCCCGACTGGTGGGGACCCACGGCACCGATCAAGAAGCTGACCTACTACGGCATCAAGGAGTCCGAGACCCGCACCGCCTCACTCATCGCCGGGCAGACCAAGATCATCTACGGGGTGCCGCTGGACCACTTCGACCGGATCAAGGACGCGGGGCTCCGCGCCGAGGGCATCCCCGGGACGCGCATGGTCTTCGTCGGATTCAACCAGGAGATCGAGCCCTTCGGAGACAAGCGCATCCGCCAGGCCTGCAACTGGGCGGTCGACAACGCGCAGATCAACGACATCTTCATGATGGGTCTCGGGCAGACGATGAACCAGCCGCTCGTTTCCACGCTCGTCGGCCACAATCCCGATCTGCCGACCTACGACCAGAACCTGGAGGAGGCTCGCGCGCTCATGAGCGAGGCCGGCTACGCCAACGGGATCCCCGGCGAGGTCGAGTGCGAGTTCGTGCCGAGCTACGCCCTCAACCTGCTGGAGATCGTGGAGGCGGTGGGCTTCGATCTGAAGAACATCGGCATCAACCTCAAGGTGCAGGTCCGCGAGAACGCGGAGTTCCGGTCGCGGCGCACCCAGAGTACCGGGGTTCCGGACTTCGGCCCGCTGTTCGCGGGGTCGTGGGGGGCCGGAGGATTCGATCCCCAGGACGTCCTGCCCTACCTGTTCGATCGCAAGGGCTCCTACGGCCGCAACGCGGACCCTAAGGCAGAGGAATGGGTCGTCAAGTGCATGAGCATCATGGACCAGGAGGAGCGCAGGAAGGAGATCAACGCGCTCGAGGCCTACTTCCACGACGAGTGCCCGCTCATCTACCTGCACGTGCAGCCCAATACGTACGCGATGAGCAACGACCACGACTTCAACGCGCGGACCGACGAGCGCATGCCGGTCCACTACATCAAGAAGATCGCCTGAGCCGGAAGGGGCGGTGATGAAGACGGGGCGCGGTCTCGCCCCGAATGACGGGCGGACCCCGTGAAGCTCTATCTCGCCAGGCGGGTGCTGAGCGGCATCGTCGTTCTGTGGCTCGTGACCACCCTCGTCTTCATCATCCTCCATGCCATCCCCGGCGATCCGGCGCAGGTCATCGCCGGGGAGCTGGCCGACGCGAAGACGGTCAAGCAGGTGCGTGCCTCGCTCGGCCTCGACCGTCCCCTCCATGTCCAGTACCTGGATCTGCTCTGGGGGGTGGTGCGAGGAGACATGGACAACTCCTTCAACTACAAGTACGACGCCCTCGAGGTGGTCCTCGAACGACTGCCGTCTACCGTCGAGCTGACCCTGGTGGCGGCGGTGTTCGCGATTCCCATCTCCATCTTCCTCGGGGTCGTCAGCGCCGTGCGACGGAACTCCGTCTACGACTATGCGGCGAAGGCGCTGACCCTGTTCGGCATTTCCACGCCGAGCTTCTGGTTCGGCATCATGATGATCATGCTGTTCTCGGTGCAGTGGGGGCTGCTGCCGGCGATGGGACAGGCTCCCGAGCACCTGCCACAAGCGCTGATGTCATTGCTGACGGGAGATACGGAGCCGATCGTCAAGTGGTTCCGGCATATCGTCATGCCGGTGCTGACCCTGGGAATCTTCTTCACCGCGCTCATCGCCCGGATGACCCGCACCGAGACCCTCGAGAATCTCGGACGAGGCTACGTGCTGACCGCCAAGTCCAAGGGGCAGAGCAACGTGGGCGTCATGGTGCACCACGTGCTGCCGAACAGCATGATCCCCATCATCACCATCGCGGGGGTCCAGGTCGGGGGCCTGCTGGGCGGAGCGATCCTCACCGAAGCGGTGTTCGTGTGGCCGGGGATGGGGCAGCTCCTCATCGATTCGGTGTTCTCTCGCGACTTCCCCGTGATCCAGGCCAGCATCCTCGTCTATGCCGCCATCTGGGTGGCCATCAATTTGCTCGTCGATCTGCTCTATCTCCTGATCGACCCCCGGATCACGCTGGCCTGACGCCGCGCGCAGGCATGGCGTCGTAGGACCTCGGACCGATGTGGTGGAAAGAGCTCCGCAAGAACGCCATGGCGCAGGTGTCCCTGGTGTTCGTGGTCGTGATCATCGCCGCTGCGCTGTTCGTCCCGTTCTTCGAGCTGCTCGACCCCGAGTCCCCGAACTACCGGGTTCGCAACCAGCCGCCCGTGCTCGTCGAGGGGGGTAGCTGGGCGTATCCGCTCGGCACCGACTACCACGGTCGCAACATCCTCGCCCGCATCCTCTACGGTGCGCGCATCTCGTTGTTCATCGCGCTCGTCGCAGTCGGCCTGTCGACCTTGATCGGCGTCCTGGTCGGACTGATTGCCGGCTACTACGGGGGACGGTTGGATGACGTGATCATGCGGGGGGTCGACGCGCTCATCTCGATCCCCTCCATCCTCCTGACCATCGCGATGATGACGCTGCTCCAGCCGGGGGTGCTGAATCTCGCCATCATCATCGGGCTGTCCAACTGGGTCTGGCAGGCCCGTACGACCAGGAGCAAGATCCTCGCGTTGCGTGAAGAGCCCTATATCCTCGCGGCGAAGATATCCGGGGCGAACGACGGTTGGATCATCCGGAAGCACATCCTGCCGAACATCAGGGCGACAATCACCGTCATCGCGACCACCCAGATCGGCTGGATGATCGTCATCGAGAGCTCGCTCAGCTTCTTCGGAATGTCCGGCTCGACGCTGTCGTGGGGCTGGGACATCGCCTCTGGCCGAAACTACCTCTCCACGGGCTGGTGGATCAGCTCCATGCCGGGATTCGCGATCCTGATCACGGTCATGTCATTCAACATCCTCGGAGACTGGATGCGTGATTTCATGGATCCGTTTCTCAGAACCTAGCCCGGAGCGCGTTGCTGGCGACGCTCCGGCGGCGGGCGCGGCCTGGGAAATCGGGGTCAGACTCGGGTTTCGGGCTCGGGTGAGCGAACGAGGTGAGAATCGTGCCCAGGCAGGAACGAGG
This sequence comes from Gammaproteobacteria bacterium, assembly GCA_965223775.1. GTDB lineage: Bacteria > Pseudomonadota > Gammaproteobacteria > HK1 > HK1 > JAJDXW01. Next base: position 4,254,166 of record OZ245021.1, read on the forward strand.
GTTGGCGGGTTTCCTGGGCGCGGGCTTCCAGCCCGCGGCAAGCGACAGGCTGGCGCTCGTCCATGCGGGCTGGAAGCCCGCACTCCCGGGACTCCATCGAACAAGACCTGGCTCGATTGTAAGGATGACGGCGTCTCGAGAAGTCTGGCGTTCCAGCCGACCGATGTTCCAGTCGTGAGAGCAGGTGGTAAACGGGTGGTAAGCGGAGGCATCGAGCGTATGGACGAAGCGGAGAGCTCGCCGACGGTCGCGGCCGCCCACAACTCCACGTTGCGAGCGAGCGCCCGGTTGGATACGGTGGCCGTCGCGGCCGGGAACGGTCCGTGGAAGCCGGGCGGTGGGGTATCGCCGCGGCGAGCGGCCCGCCACCGGTGGGCTTACCGACAACCAAGGAGGCAAGGCGATGCGCGGAGTGGTGTTCCTGGGCGAGCGCAAGCTCGAGGTGCGGGAGTTTCCGGACCCGACCCCCGGCCCGGGGGAGGTCGTCATCGAGATCAAGGCGTCGGGTATGTGCGGGAGCGATCTCAAGTTCTACCGCCCCTCCCGGGCGGAGGCGACGCGCGCGCTCGGCCTCGGCGGGGACGGCGAACCGATCATCGCGGGGCACGAGCCGTGCGGGGTCGTCGCCGCCCGCGGCGCGGGGGTGACTCCGGAGCAGGCGCCGGACGGCGCCCGGGTGATGGTGCACCACTACAAGGGATGCGGGGCCTGCGAGCACTGCCGGGTCGGATGGCAGCAGCTCTGTCAGGAAGGGTTCACCGTCTACGGTGCGACCGGCGACGGAGCGCACGCGGACTACATGAAGGTGCCGGCGTCTACCCTGGTGGCGCTGCCGTCCGAGCTCTCGTTCGAGACCGGCGCGGCCATCGCGTGCGGGACGGGGACCGCGTACGGGGCCCTCAAGCGCGTGAACCTCACCGGCTCGGACACCATCGCGGTCTTCGGCCAGGGCCCGGTGGGCTTGAGCGCGACCCAGTTCGGCCGTGCCATGGGCGCCCGGGTCATCGCCCTCGACACGGTGGGCGAGCGCCTGGAGCTCGCCAAGGGGCTCGGCGCCGACGAGATCGTCGACCCCGGGAGCAACGATCCGGTGGCGGCCATCATGGAGCTGACCGGCGGGCGCGGCGTCGACATCGCCATCGACTGCTCGGGCAGCGAGGCGGGCCGGCTCGGGGCCATCCGCTCGACGCGAACCTGGGGCACGGTCGGCCTCGTCGGCGAAGGCGGCACCATGACCGTCAACGTCTCCAAGGAGCTCATCCGCAAGCAGCTCACCATCGTCGCGTCGTGGACGTTCAGCGCGTTCGGCCAGGCGGACTGCGCCCGCTTCGTCGCCGAGCGCGGCATCGACGTCGACCACCTCTTCACGCAGCGCTATTCCAGCCTGGACGAGGCCGAGGACGCCTACCGGCTCTTCGACACCCAGACCACCGGCAAGGGCGTGTTCCTGCTCTAGCGCAAGGACGGAAGGAACGGGGGACGCGACTTGGCTGTCAAGACGGTTGCGATTCAGAGCCCCGGCGACATGGGCTCCGGGGTGGGCCGCGAGCTCGTCGCCCGCGGCTTTCGGGCGGTGACCTGCCTCGCGGGACGAAGCGAGCGGTCGCGCTCCCTCGCGGAGGCGGCCGGGCTCGACATCGCGGAATCGCTCGACGCCCTCGTCGAGGCGGCCGACATCGTCCTCTCCATCCTCCCCCCGGCCGCCGCGGAGAGCTTCGCGGACGAGGCGGCGGCCGCGCTCCGGCGGACCGGCGCCCGGCCCGCGGTCGCGGACTGCAATGCGATCGCACCCACCACCGCACGCCGCGTCGCCGCCCGCTTCGCCGGAACCGGCGCGACCTTCATCGACGCCGGGATCATCGGAAACGCCCCCGGAAAGACGGCCCTCCCGACCCGGTTCTATTGCAGCGGCCCGGATACCTCAGCCCTGGAGGCCCTCGACGGCCCGAACCTCAGCGTGCGCCCGCTCGGAGACGACATCGGGCGGGCGTCGGCCATGAAGATGGTGTACGCGGCGACCACCAAGGGCACGTTCACCCTGCACACCGCCGCCCTCGTCGCGGCCCGGGCCTACGGCCTCTCGGACTCCTTTCACGCCGAGCTCGAGGAGAGCCGGCCGGCCGAGTTCGCGGCCATGAACCGGCTGGTGCCCCGCCTCCCCCTCGACGCGGCGCGCTGGGTCGGGGAGATGCACGAGATCAGCGAGACCTTCGCCGCCGCCGGCCTCCCCGCCGAGTTCCACCAAGGGGCGGCGCAGGTCTTCGAGTTCCTCGCCCGCACCCCGATCGCGGCGGAGACCCGGGAGACCGTCGATCCGTCCCGCACCCTCGCCGACGCCCTCGAAATCTACGCTGCCACCCTCGATTCAAGCCCGCCCGCCACCCGGGAAGGCGGCCGGTGATTCCACCCGTCACCTCCCCACCGCCGGTTGCCCCGGGCAATGCGTCGCCGGCGAAACGAGACCTGACGACGCCTGGCATGGCAAGGTCCAACGAGGCGTAGCCGGACTCCTCGAGGCGCCGCCATCTCTCAAGTTGAACCAAGTCTTGCGCAAGGCGTCCCGGGAGCACGGGCTTCGAGCCCGCATGGACGATCGCTGGCCCGCGGCTCAACGCGGGCCGGAAGCCCGCGCTCCCGGGAAACAGCCCGGATGCCCGTTCGCCCGACGAAGCACCAAATGCCTTGTCGGTCCGAGGCGGAGCCTCGCCATACTTGTCGGGGCGCGACGAGAAGGAGCCACACATGAAGATCCTCGCGGTCAATCCCAATACATCCGACGTCGTGCTGGACGTCATCGTCCGCTCCGCGCGCCGGGCGGCGTCCCCCGGCACCGAGATTGCGGGACTCCGCTCGCCCGGCGGCACCCGGAACATCGATTGCGCCTACGGCGACTACATGAGCGCACCGCACGTCATCGAGGCGGTGCGCCGGAGGGTGGCGGCCGACTCCCCGGACGCGGTCGTCCTGTGCGGCTTCGGCAACGTCGGGGTCTTCGCGCTCAAGGAGATCCTCGAGATCCCGGTCTGCTCCATCTCCGAATCGAGCATGGCGATGGCCTGTCTGCTGGGGCACCGGTTCTCCACCCTGACGATGCTCGACCAATTCATTCCGTACCAGCAGGACATGGTGAGGCTCTACGGCTTCGAGGCGAAGTGCGCTTCGGTGCGCGCGATCAACGTCAACGTCGAACGCGCGGTCGTCGAGCGCGAGGAGACCCTGCGGCAGCTCACGACCCAGGTGAAGACCCTCGTCGCCGAGGACGGGGCGGAGGTGGTCATCCTCGCCTGCGCCGGGCTCTGCGACTACGACCGGGAGCTCTCCGAGGCGTCCGGCGTGCCGGTCATCGACCCGGTCGTCGCCGGGGTCAAGATGGCGGAGGCGTTCGTCGGCATGGGCCTGTCACACTCGAAGGTGCGAAAGTTCCACGCCCCGCCGCAGCCCCTCGCCGACTACCACGGCGAAGCGCTCGAGAAGGCGTGGTGAGCGCACGGCGCCGGCGCCGGCGCCCGCGCCGTTCCGAGACTGCTGGTTCGTGGCCGGTCTGAAAGTGCCGTCTCCTTCGATGCATCTTCTTCGGGAGATCATTGAAATGGCGTCTTCTTCGCCGCTTGGCGGCCCGGAACCGACCCTTCTTCACCCGACAAAAGGCGCACTTTCAACCCGGCCGTTCTCCGACAATTTCACGGCGTCGGTAGCGCACCGCATCGCGCCGCTTTTCTCCCAGGGAGTAGATCGAAATGACCGCTGATTCTTCACAGAGCCGGAGCCTTGACGCCCAGAAGCTCGTGGACCCCGATCGGGTGCTGGACCTCGAGCAAGCCCTCATCCGCATCCCGAGCTCGTCGTTCGATGAAGGCGAGATTGCGGACTACCTCGCCGAGTACATGACCGGGATCGGGCTCGAGGTCGAGATGATGGACGTGACGAGCCCCCGCGATCCCGCGGTCATCAGCCGGCAGCCGATTGGCCGGCTCGCCGGCACGGGCGGCGGCCCGAGCCTCATGCTGAACGGCCACATGGACCCCGGCGTCGAGATGAGCGGCTGGAGCGTCGACCCCTACGGCGCGAAGTTCGAGGACGGCTGGATCTGGGGCATGGGAGCGCACGATGACAAGGGCGGGATCGCGGCGATGGTGAACGCGGTCGATGCGGTCGTCCGGAGCGGGGCGCGGCTCAAGGGCGACGTGCTCGTCTGCCCGGTCGTCGCCCACAAGTACGGCGGCGCGGGCACCCGGGCGCTGATCGCGGGCGGGGTCACCGCCGACATCTGCATCAACCTCGAGCACTCCGCGAACACCATCGCCAACGTTTGCGTGGGCATCGTCATGGCCCGCGTTCGCACCACGTCACCCGATCTCTTCTTCCGGTTCAGCCCCGAGGCCCGGGCCGCGTTCTGGAACCCGGTCGAGCAGCAGGGCGAGATCCTGCGCCGCCTCGGACCGAGCCTCACCGCGGCGGGCGAGGATTCGTGGATGACGTTCACCCCTCACCCGGACCTCCCCGGATTTCCGATGCACAACGTCGACGTCATCCACAAGGAGCACTACTACCAGACGAACTTCACCGGGCTCTCCACCCGGGACTGCGAGCTCGTGTTCCAGGTCCGGACCGTGCCGGGACAGACGGTGGAGGGCGTGCGGGCCGACGTCGAGGGGCTCCTCGACGGCATCGCCCGCGAGCACCCCGCGTTCGGGTACGAGCTCGAGCTGCCGGCCCCCGGCACCGAATCGAGCTGGTGCCAGGATCCGATGGAGATGGCGAAGGACCACCCGCTCGTCGTCCATCTCGCCGAGGGGCACGAGCGCGCCTCGGGCGAGGCCCCCCACGTCGGCGGCTACGGGCGCCTCGGCAACGTCGGCGACGGCAACATCCTCGCCGCGGCCGGGGTCCCGAGCCTTCAGTACGGGCCGGGGGACATCCGCATCTACCGGGAGTGGCCGACCCCCGACGAGCGGGTCCGGCTCGACGACCTCGTGGTTGCGGCGCGCGCGATCGCGTGGGCGATCCCCGGGGTGTGCGGCTGACCGGCCGGCCGACTCAGCGCATCAGGGCCTCGGGCACGAAGAGGGCGATCTGCGGGAAGACGATCAGCAGCCCGACCATCGCGAGCAGGGCGATGACGAAGGGGGCCGCCCCGATCATCACGTCGTGGAGCTGGCCCCGGCCCCGCACCCCGTGCACGACGTACAGGTTGACGCCGACCGGAGGGGTGATGAGGGCGGTCTCGATGAGCAGCATCACGAGGACCCCGAACCACACCGGGTCGAATCCGAGCCCGATGATGACCGGGGTGATGAGCGGCACCGTCGCGATCATCATGGAGAGCGTCTCCATGAACATCCCGAGGACGAGATAGAAGAGCACCACCACGAGCAGGGTCCCCATCGGGGTGAGCCCCACGTCCAGCACGAACTCGTTCACCCGTCCCGCGAGGCCCACCGAGCTCAGCACGAAGTTGAGGAAGTAGGCGCCGATGAGGATCGCCATGATCATGGCCGTGCTGCGCATGGTGCCCTCGGCGACGGCGCGCAGCATGGACCACGAGAGCCGGCGGGCGGTGAGCGCCATCGCGATGATCACCCCGAGCGCGGCCGATTCGGTGGGGGTCGCGATTCCGCCGTAGATCGAGCCGATGACCACCACGAAGATGATGAGGGGCGGAATGAGGTCGGGAAGGCTCCGCCAGCGCTGCGACCAGCTCGTTTCCGGGCGGCGGCCACCCCACTCCGGCCTTGCCATGCAGCCGATGATGACGGTGATCGCGAACAGGGAGGCGAGCACGAGACCGGGGATCATCCCGGCAAGGTAGAGCTGGGGGATGGAGGTCTCGGTGAGGACGCCGTAGACGATCATGTTGATGGAGGGCGGGATCAGGATTCCGAGGGTGCCTCCGGCGGCCACCGTGCCGAGAAAGAACCGCTCGTTGTAGCCGTAGCGCCGGATCTCCCCGACCGCGATCGTGCCGATGGTTGCCGCGGTCGCGACCGAAGACCCGGACACGGCCGAGAACATCGTGCAGGTCCCGATGTTCGAGTGCATGAGCCCCCCCGGAAGCCACGACAGCCAGTGGGTCATCGCCCCGTACATCCGTTCCGCGATCCCGGAACGAAGGAGGAACTCGCCGAGCAGGATGTAGAGCGGCACCGCGACGAGGATGACGTCGGTCGAGACCGCCCAGGACAGCTCGCCGATCGCGAACCGCAGCGGCAGAAACGAGAACAGGTAGTCGAGCGACAGCCCGACGACCGCGAGCACGCCGGCCACCGGCACGCTGAGGGCGAGCAGCCCGAGAAGGATGGCGATGGTCGTCCCAATCATCGTTCTTCACCCGACCCCGGAAACTCGAGGAAGCCCACGATGGTCGTCCCAATCATCAGTCGCGACCGGAGCCCGGCAACCCGGGAAGGAGCACGATGGTCGTGCACGTCATCGGCCGTCACCCCGGCCCAACCACCCGGGAAGGATCTTGATGGTCGTGCATGTCATCGGCCGTCACCCGAATCGCCATGCCCGCCGAGATGGTGGGTCTCCTGCCCGATCTCCTCGGTCACCGACCGCGAACCGGCGAGGCGATGCACGGTAGCGGTGTCTCCGGTCACGAACGCGACGAAGACCCGGACGAGAAGCAGGCAGCCGATGAAGACGAAGAGAATGAGCCCCGCCACCCAGAGCGCCTGGGGATAGACGAGGGGTGTCGCAATGGGCGACATCGAGTGCGCGTCCAGCTTGACCGACTCGCTGAACACCCCGAATGCCCGCCAGGCGACGAGCGCCATGACCGCGACGAAGACGGCGAGACCGAAGACGTCGAGGGTCGCCCGCACTCCCCTCGGGAGGGTGACGTACAGCGAATCGATGCGGACGTGAGCCCGCTCGAACAGCCCGTAGGCAAAGGCCCACGCGCTGCTGATGGCGAGCGCGTAGCCGGACAGCTCGTCCGCCCCGCCGATGGACAGGTTGAACAGCTTCCGGATGACGACATCGATCCCGATGAGGAACGAGGCCGCGATGAGGAGCCCGCAGCCGAACCACGTTCCGGCGCGCGCGACGCGCCGCGACAGATCGAGCAGTCGGTCCATTTCGGTTCGGCGGCAGGCGGGAGCCGGCCGGACGGGTGTTCGTCCGGCCGGGCTCCCGAGAGGGTATCCGCTAGAGCTTGTCGAGCGGGATCTGGAGGCCGACGACGTTGCCGATGGTGTCGTTCCACTCGGCGGCGCAGTCACGCCCGCAGCGCTGGCCCCACTTCACGAGCACGACGTCCTCCATGAGCCCCTTGTGCACATCGCGATCGGCGTCGCTCACCTCGACGATGGTCATGTCCGCCTTTGTGCCCATGGTGCACGGATCGCGGCCGGTGTTGCAGTTGTCCGCCTCGTCGGTGGACTGGCCGGCGGTGGCCCACATGTTGTCCTCGAGCACCGCGAACGCCTTCAGGAAGAACTCCTGCGTCTCCGGGGTGAACGAATTCCACGAGTCGAGGTTCACGGCCTGGAAGTTGATGCTCCATCCGAGATACATCGGGTAGATGTGGGTGGTGACTTCCGGCCAGCCGGCGGAGTTGCCGCTCGTGGTCCCGGTGACCGCGCAGTCCACGACGCCACGCTGCAACGCCGGCACGACCTCGCCGAAGGCCATGCTGATGGTGGTGCCCCCGATGGCCTGGATGAAGTCCGCCATCGTCTTGTTGAACACCCGGATCTTCCGGCCCTTCAGATCCCCGATCCCGGCCACGTCGTCCCGGCACCAGAAGACCTGCGGCGGGTTGGTCCCGAGGGCGAGCAGCTTGGCGTTGAACTTCTCCTCCATCACCCGGTTCATGGCCGGCTTCCAGGCGTTGCACACCTTGCGGGCCATGCCGATGTCGAGGGCGAGGCCGGCGAGGTCGCAGCCCTCGAAGGTGGGGTCGTCGCCCGCCATCTTGCTGATGTCGCTGACTCCGAACTGGGTGGTCCCGAGCTTGATGAGCCTCAGGACCTGGAAATCCTTGATCCCCATGAGGTCTTGATGGACGTAATCGGCGGAGACCATGTTGTTGGACATCTCCGGAACGATCTTGTTCCAGAACTCCTGCTCGACCTTCGCCACGTGCTGAACGGTGCTGTAGTTGCCGATTACCTTGACCCGTACGTTCGGCAGGTCGGCCGCGGCCACGGGGGCGGCGACCAGCGCAGCCGCGACAAGGCCGCTGAACGCGCTGATGGAAAATCGTCTCATGAAGGCGGCTCCTTTGGTGTTTGGCCGATTCCGCGCTCACTTCCGCGGCACTGCCGCGGACGCGGGCGCGCCGGTCGAGTATAGATGCAATCGCGGACCGCTTTGCACGCGACGGGCTCGGATCGCGTCTCGGGGCGGTATCCTCGACCCCGTCGCCCGGGCGATGATCGTGCACCGGACCGCCCGCGCCGACGCGTTCCATACCTCGGTGCGGCCCGGAGACCGGACCCGCCCGACCTGACCCGAACCGAACCGACCCGACCGGACCCGCCCGACCTGACCCGACCGGAGACCGCCATGCTCGACCTCCTCATTCGCAACGCCACCCTGCCCGACGGACGAGAGGGCATCGACATCGCGGTCCGGGACGGCCGCATCGCCGAGGTCGCGCCGGGGATCGAGGCGCCGGCCCGCGAGACCCTGGCCCTCGACGGCTGGCTGGTCACCCCGCCCTTCGTCGACCCCCACTTCCATCTCGACTCGACCTTGAGCGCGGGACGGCCCCGCATCAACCGGAGCGGCACCCTCCTCGAGGGCATCGAGATCTGGGGCGAGCTCGTCCCCACCCTCACCCCGGAGGACGTCAAGCGGCGGGCCCGCGAGCTCTGCCACTGGTCGATCGCCCGCGGGTGCCTCGCGATCCGGAGCCACGTCGACGTCACCGACGATTCCCTGATGGCGGTGGACGCCCTGCTGGAGCTTCGCCGGGAGCTCGCCCCGTGGATCGATCTGCAGCTCGTCGCCTTCCCGCAGAGCGGCTTCTATCGCTATCGCAACTCGCCCGAAAACCTCGTCCGCGCGCTCGATCGGGGCGTGGACGTGGTCGGCGGAATCCCCCACTTCGAGCGCACCATGGACGACGGCGCCGCCTCGGTGAAGGCGCTCTGCGAGATCGCGGCCGAGCGCGGCCTGCTCGTGGACCTCCACTGCGACGAGACCGACGACCCCGACTCCCGGCATGTCGAGACCCTGGCCCGGGAGACCGAACGCCTCGGCCTGCAAGGCCGGGCGGTGGGGTCGCACCTCAGCTCCATGCACTCCATGGACAACCACTACGTCGGCAAGCTCCTGCCGCTGATCGTGGAGGCCGAGCTGACCGCCATCGCCAACCCCCTCATCAACATCACCCTCCAGGGGCGGCTCGACACGTACCCGAAGCGCCGCGGAATGACCCGGGTGAAGGAGATGGTCGCGGCCGGCATCCCGGTCGCCCTCGGCCACGACTGCGTCATGGATCCCTGGTACGGCCTCGGGAGCCACGACATGCTGGAGGTCGCCCACATGGCGGCCCACGTCGGCCACATGACGGGGGTGGAGGAGATGCGTTCCCTGTTCGCGGGCGTCACCACCACCGCCGCGGCCGCCCTGCACCTCGAGGGCTACGGCCTCGAGCCCGGCTGCCATGCCGATCTCGTCGTCCTGCAGGCCCGCGATCCGGTCGAGGCGATCCGCCTTCGGGCGACCCGGCTCTACGTGCTGCGGCGCGGCGCGGTCATCGCCCGGACGGCGCCGGAGGAGGTCTCGCTCGATTTCGGCGACACTCGGCGAACGGTCGACTTCCTCTCCGGCGGAGCCGCGGAGAAGCGGCAAGAGGCGGTGCTCGGTGCGAACCGGTGATATCAGGCGGTGCGCCGGTTCCGATACTGGTCGGCGACGACCGCGGCAGTCAGAACTTTCTCGGATATCTCCTTGTCTCCCTTGTAGCGCCCGGCTCATGCCGGGCATGAGTCCGGATCGAATGAGCGACGATGTCGCGGCGCAGGGTGCTACCGCGGCTCCCGGCAATCGCACAACCGGCATACGGGTTGGCAGAACCGAACGGACTTGGTGCAAAGGCGGATGTGCCCATGCCGGCCGGCGAGTTGCCCTCAAGAGACTCGAAGAGCGCCCCGGCCGAAAATCGATGAACGACCGTCAGATGAACGACCGTCAAATGGGAAGCGATCGTCAGCGGTACACCCGGCGACGGTGACCGATCCTCACTACCAGGATGAGCAGCGCACCATCTTGAATTTCGCAGAGCACTCGGTAGTCTCCTGTCCGGTAGCGCCACAACCCGCCGAGTGGACCGGCCAACGCCCTGCCCGTTGATCGCGGGTCATCCAGCTCCGCAACCCGCTCGCTCATGTAATCGAGAATTCGCCGAGCGGCCGGCCGGTCGAGCTTGCGGAGCTGGGTCCTGGCAGTTTCGGTGTACTCAATCGTCCAGCTCAAGGGCATCCCTCACTTCGGAGCCGGAGTAGACCCTTTCCGTGCCCTTGCGGACGCGTTCCAGCACGTCCGCGGCGAGATAGTAGTCCTCCAGGTCCTCGAGGCCGCGTTCGATCAGCTCGCGCAGGTAGAAAGCCTTGGTGCGCCCGGTCCGGGACGCGAGAAAGTCGAGCCTTCGCTCGGTTTCGGAAGCCAGTCGAATCGAGGTCGCCATGCCGGAGCCTCCGCGGGTGCGAATACACGTATTCACCCTATCACAAACTCCTGCCGCCACTGCCGTTCGCACCCCGGGCGCCGAGCGCGGGACGGCAGGGGTTCCGCCCCGGGCAGCTCGCTCGATGCTGGATGACCGGGCTTCATGGTGTATCGTCCGCCTGCCTTCCTGACGGCGGCAGCGAGCGCCTCGGGACACGAGGCTTCACATCGTTTCGAGAGGGAACCGCGGAATGGAGTACCGGTATCTTGGGCGGACTGGCGTTCAGGTGTCCCCCATCTGCCTCGGTTCGGACGACTTCGGCGACGGCACGCCGCCCGATCTCGCCGAGAGGCTCATCCTCCGGTCGCTCGATGCCGGCATCAACCTCATCGACACCGGGAACCTCTACGCCGGGGGGACGAGCGAGGCGATTATCGGGAACACGCTCGCCGACGGCAGGCGCCGGCACGAAGTCCTCATCTCGACCAAGATCGACCACGCACCACGCAGGATCGGAGTCTCTCTCGACGACCACGTCCCGCGGATGGCGCCGAACGCACAGGGGAACTCGCGGCTCAACATCATCCGCGCATGCGAGCTCTCATTGAAGGCCCTCAAGACCGACTACATCGATCTTCTCCAGGTCCATCGCTACTACCCGCAGTTCCACATCGAGGAGACCCTGGGCGCCCTCACCGACCTCGTCCGCCAGGGCAAGGTGCGCTACGCCGGCTGCTCCACCTTTCCCGCCTGGAAGCTGATGCACGCCGTCATGCTGAGCGAGGCGAAGGGCTACGTCCGCTTCGTCAACGAGGAATCGCCCTACAACCTCCTTGACCGGCGTATCGAGAACGAGCTGGTGCCGCTCGCGCTGGAGCACGGGGTGGGGCTGCTGACGTGGTCGCCGCTCGCGCACGGAATGCTGACGGGCGCCTATGCGGACCCGGACACCTACCCGAAGAACACCCGCGCCGGCCGCCGGGGCGCGTTCTATGCGGCCCGAGTTACCGCGGAGGGGATCCGGGTCGGCCGTGCATTCTGCGAACTCGCGCGCGAAGCCGGCCTCGGCCCCGCCCGACTCGCGGTCCTGTGGTGCAAGGATCAGCCTGGCGTCACCGCGCCGCTCATCGGGGCGGGCAGCATGGAGCACCTCGAGGACCTCCTCCCGGTGATGGAGATGTCCCTCGACGATTCGCTCCGGGAGGCGTGCGACGCGCTGGTCCCGCCCGGAACCCACGTCGCAGACTTCTTCAACACCTCCGGCTGGATGAAGACCTCGGTCGGCTGAGCCTTGCCGGCTTCCGGCCCCAGGTGGTCAGTCGAACCGGACCGCGGGCGCGGTCTGCCCGGCGATGACCCGGCCGCCGGAAGCACGCGGTCCGGAACCGGCCGGGTCAGTCCGCTGAACGGGGACCCCCGGTTCTCGAACCGGCGAATCCCGGCCATTGCCCGCCGCAGGGGCCGCGGGCCGGCCAGCGGCGGCCGGCGGCTGTCCGCGCCGGCGCCGGCGCGTCAACCGACGGCCGCGAGACCCTCCGGCCTCACCTCGGACCACACGTCGTCGAGGGCGTTGCGCACCGCCCCGGCCATCTCGTCCACATGCGCCTCGCCGATGATGAGGGGCGGGCAGAGGGCGAGGCGGTCGCCGAGGGCGCGGGAGATGAGGCCGTGGCGAAGGGCCGCCGCCTGGATGCGCTCCCCGATCTTGACCGCCGGATCGAATGACTCGCGGGTGCCCTTGTCGCGCACAATCTCGAGGCCGGCGAGCAGGCCGACCCCACTCACGTCGCCGACAAGAGAATGATCGGCGAGAGCGGCGAACTTCGACTGGAAGTACGGCGAAATCCGCCGCACGTGGCCCAGGATGTCACGCTCCTCGTAGATCCTGAGGGTTTCGAGGGCCACCGCGGTGGGCACGGGATGGCCGCTGTAGGTGTACCCGTGCCCGAAGACCCCGATCTTCTCGCTCTCCGCCACCATCGCCTCGTAGATGTCCTCGGAGATCATCAGGGCCGAGATCGGCATGTAGGAGGCCGAGAGCGCCTTTGCGCAGGTGAGCATGTCGGGCTTGAGATCGAAGGTCTCGCTCCCCCACCGGTTGCCGGTCCGCCCGAAGCCGCAGATCACCTCGTCCGCGACGAAGAGAACCTCGTACTTCTTCAGCACCGCCTGGATCTTCTCAAAGTACGCGGGGGGTGGAACGATCACCCCGCCCGCCCCCTGCACGGGTTCGGCGAAGAAGGCGGCACAGGTCTCCGGACCCTCGGCGAGGATCAGCTCCTCGAGCCGGTCGGCCAGGCGGGCCGCGAACGCCTCCTCGCTCTCGCCCGGCTCCGCGAGCTTGTAGTAGTGCGGATAGTCGGTGTGCTTGAACCGCTCCAGGGGAAGGTCGAAGTCGGCGTGCATGAGAGCCTGCCCGGAAAGGCTCACCGAGGCCGCGGTCGTGCCGTGGTACCCCTTCGTGCGCCCGATGATCTTCTTCTTCTTCGGCTTGCCGATGGCGTTGTGGTAGTACCAGACGAGCTTGATGGCGGTGTCGTTGGCTTCCGACCCGGACGACTGGAACAGCACCTTCGACATCCTGACGGGGGCGATCTCGATGAGCTTCTCGGCGAGATCGATGCTCGCCGGGTGCGACCGCCCGTTGAACGTGTGGTAGTACGGCAGGGTCTTCATCTGCTCGTAGGCCACCTCCGCGAGGCGCCGCTCGCTGAACCCGAGCGAGGCGCACCACAGTCCCGCCATCCCCTCGAGATAGCGTTTGCCGGTGTCGTCGAAGACGTAGGCGCCGTCGCCCCGTTCCACCACGAGCGGTCCCTCGGTCTGGTGGAGCCTGAGGTTGGTCTGGGGATGCACCTGATAGGCGATGTCGCGCGCCTGCGCCGAGTTGGCCACCATGTTCGTGTCTCCGTGTAGGGCGAGGAGCGGCGGCGGGCGGAGCCGCCGCGGCCGGAAATCCGTCTCGCAAGACTAACCGTAGATGAGGGACGGGAGCCAGAGGGCGGGCCGCGGGAACGAGAGGACGGCGGCGAGCCCGATCGACCGGATCACCATGAACTGCATCATGCCGGCGTAGATGTCCTTCAGATCCCGCTCGGCGACCGCCCCTTTCAGGAGCCGGTTCGGCGCCCCGGGGGAGACCGGGGCAACTCGCAGTCAGAAGCCGGCTCGGTGCCCCGGCGGGGACTCGAGCGACTCGCGGTCAGAAGCCGCGGAGGCCGGGGTCGATCTGGACCCCGAGGGTGTTGAGGGCCATCGACACGAGGTGGTACTGCCCCACCGCGAAGACGAAGTCCATGAGCTGCTCCTGCGACCACGTCGCGGCGAGCGCCGCCCAGGTCTCGTCGCGGATGAACGAGTCTTCGTGCAGCTCGTCGGTCGCGCGGAGGATCGCCGACTCGTGGGCGGTCCAGCCGGATGCGTCGGGCCCCGCCTTGATCCGCTCGATCGCCTCGTCGTCGAGGCCGCACTGCCGGCCGATGACCACGTGCTGCGCCCACTCGTATTCCGCCCGGCAGAGCCACCCGACCCGCAGGATCGCGATCTCGCGCTCGCGGGGCGGGAGCGACGACTTGACGAGGACGTGGCCGGCAAAGACGTTCCAGCGCTTGAGGAGCTTCGGATGGCGGACGAGGGTCTTGGTGATGTTGAGCAGGCCGGCGTCGCCGGGCGAGGCCTTGACGGCGATCTCGCGTTGCTCATCGGTGAGGGACTCGGGATCGAGGGGCGGTACGCGGGGCTCGGACAGTCGCATCGGGACGCAGTTCCTGGTGTGGGTAGGAATACGGCTCGCAGATTATAGGGATCTCGCACCGGGCCGGACGGTCTTCGGCCCGGTGCGCTGTAGTCACATCCACCCAGTCGACTGATTTTATTCAACGACGCGAAGAGCAAGACTCTTCCCGGGATGTCAGGCCCGCCGGTGAATCCGGACCACGGGTCATGTACGATGCTCGCATGGACACCGGGATCGTCACCATCCTCATCGGAACCGTTGCGGTCGGCGCCGCTCTCGCCGCCCTGATGGTTCGGCTGGTTCGCGGGCTTGCGAGGAGCCTCGAGAAACAGATCGACACGCTGCGCGACGACGTCCGGGAACTGCGGCAGGAGCAGGCCGGACTGCGCGACCGGGTGTCCCGCATCGAAGGGCTCCTGGAAGGACTTCGCGAAGCCATCACCGGACGGCACGCCGCCGCCGACTGAAAACCAGCTTGGCAGGACGCTCGCATGGACACCGGGATCGTCACCATCCTCATCGGAACCGCTGCGGTCGGCGCCGCTCTCGCCGCCCTGATGGTTCGGCTGGTTCGCGGGCTTGCGAGGAACCTCGAGAAACAGATCGACACGCTGCGCGACGACGTCCGGGAGCTGCGGCAGGGCCAGACCGCGTTGAGCGAAAGGGTCTCCCGGCTAAGTGACCGGGTGTCCCGCATCGAGGGACTCCTGGAAGGGCTTCGCGAAGCCATCACCGGGCGGCACGCCGCCGCCGACTGAAAACCAGCTTGGCAGGACGCTCGCATGGACGCCGGAATCATCACCACGCTCGTCGGAACCGCTGCGGTCGGCGCCGCCCTCGCCACCCTCATCGTACGGCTCAACCGCAACCTCGAGAAACAGATCGACACGCTGCGCGACGATGTCCGGGAGCTGCGGCAGGGCCAGGCCGCATTGAGCGAAAGGGTCTCCCGGCTAAGTGACCGGGTGTCCCGAATCGAGGGGCTCCTGGAAGGACTTCGCGAAGCCATCACCGGACGGCACGCCGCCGCCGACTGACCGGCGCCCGGGGACGCGGTCAGCTCATGACCTCGCCGCCGTCGATGTTGAGGGTCTGCCCGCTCATGTGATCGGACGCGGCCGACGCGAGGAACCCCGCGACGGCGGCGATGTCCTTCGCGGTCGCGGCCCGGCCGGTCGGAACACGGCGCACCCGCCGGCGCTTCGGCTCCCCGATCTCCATCCCCCGGAGCTTCGCGGTCTGCTCGTCGATGAGCGCCCACATGTCGGTGTCCACCATGCCGGGGGCGAGCGCGTTCACGGTGACGCCGGTGGTGGCGAGCGCGGCGGCCATCGACCGGGTGAGGGACATGACCGCCGCCTTGCTCGCGGCGTAGGCCGCACTGTCCGGGATCCCGAGGCGGGCAGCGATGGAGGCGGTGTTGACGATCTTGCCGCGGCCCCGCCCCACCATGTGGCGCGCGACCACCTGCCCGCACAGGAATACCCCCTTCGTGTTGACGGCCATGATCCGGTCGAAGTCCTCGTCCTCGATCTCGAGGAAGGGATGGACCTTGATAATGCCCGCGTTGTTGAACAGCACGTCGATCGCACCGAACTCCCTCACCGTGGCATCGACCATCCGTTCGACGGCGCCCCGGTCGGTCACGTCGACGGAGAGGCCGAGCGCGCGCCGCCCATGCGCCTCCACCGCCCGCACCGCGTCCGCGAGCTCCGATTCGCGCACGTCGGCGAGCGCCACGTCCGCCCCGTCCTCGGCCACGCGTTCGGCGATGGCCCGCCCGATACCGCGCGCGCCACCCGTGACGAGCGCTACCTTTCCGTCGAGACTCATTGAGCTTCCCCTGAATTCGTTCCTCGCAACAAGCGGGCCCGGCGCCGGCGCGGCATCCCGCTCGACCCCTTTCCGCTGAACCGGCGAGCCGCTCGATTCCCCTTCCGGCTGGCGGTCCCCGAACCCGTTTTCCGCACCCCTCGGCGGTCGGGCTTTCGAATGGCGGCCGGGAGGCTACACTTTGCCACAGGTTCCGGAGTCGATGAGACGATCGCGATGGCGGGAGACGACGAGCGCAGCGCCGAACGAGCCGAGATGGTGGAGCGGATCATGCTGCACGGGCAGGTCGCGGCCGGTGAGCAGGGAGGCGTAGCCCTCTCGCCGCGCGTGCTCCAGGCCATGGGCACGGTGCCCCGGCATGAATTTGTGCCGGCGGAACTCGAGGAACTCGCCTACGCCGACTCGCCACTCCCGATCGGCCACGGCAAGACCATCTCGCAGCCGTTCATCGTGGCCCTCATGGTCGAGCTCCTCGATATTCAGCCCGAGGACCGGGTGCTCGAGATCGGGACCGGGCTCGGGTATCACGCCGCCGTGCTCGCATCGCTCGCGGACGCGGTGTACACCGTGGAGCTGATCCCGGAGCTCGCCGAGGCGGCGGCTCGAAGCCTCGCCCGGACCGGAATCACGAACGTCACCGTGCGGGCGGGAGACGGTGGCCGGGGCTGGAAGGAGCACGCTCCGTTCGACAGGATCAGCGCGGCGGCCGCGCCCGAGCACGTACCGCCCGCGCTCCTTGAGCAGCTCCGGCCCGGCGGACGCCTCGTGCTGCCCCTCGGTCCCTTCGACGACCAGACCCTGGTGCGCATCGCCAAGGACGAAGACGGAGAGACCCGTACGACCCGGATCCTCCCGGTACGCTTCTCCACCCTGACCCTCACCCACTAGCCCGCAAATCTCACCAACATTCTGCTGCGGACGCGGATCTGCTCGCTGTGACAAGGCGTACTCCCTCAAGCCGCTTCGACGTAGTGTCGGCTACGCCTTCAGCGTCTTGCGGTCCGTGCGCCTTGTCACAGCGGCATCTCCGCGCCCTCGCGACGAAAGTTGGTGAGATTTCCGGGCCAGGGACGAAGAGCCGGTATCACACGCAACACGACGGAGAGCGACGACATGGGCGAACGGATGCTCGAAGACAAGGTCATCCTGGTCACCGGGGCGGGGCGCGGGATCGGACGCGACATCTCGTTCCTCGCCGCGCGGCACGGAGCGAAGGTGGTCGTGAACGACCTCGGAGGAACCGAGAAGGGCGAGGGCGACGACCGGGTGCCCGCCCTGGAGGTCGTGGCCGAGATCAAGGACGCGGGCGGCGAGGCGAGCGCCAACTTCGACTCCGTTTCGGACTTCGCGGCGGCCGAGAGCATGGTCGCCCAGGCGATCCGCGACTTCGGGCGGCTCGACGGAGTCGTCAACAACGCGGGGATCCTGCGCGACGTCATCTTCCACAAGATGACCGAGGACGACTGGGACGCGGTCCTCGGCGTGCACCTCAAGGGCTCGTTCAACGTGGCGCGGGCGGCCGCGACCCATTTTCGCGAGCGCGAGACGGGGGCGTTCGTGCACATGACCTCCACCTCGGGCCTGGTGGGTAACTTCGGGCAGGCGAACTACGCGGCCGCGAAACTCGGCATCGTGGGGCTCTCGAAGTCGGTCGCCCTCGACATGGCCCGATTCGGCGTCCGCTCGAACTGCATCTCCCCCTTCGCCTGGAGCCGGCTCATCGGCACGATCCCCATCGCCGACGAAGCCCAGGCCGCGCGGGTCGAGAAGATCAGGCAGATGACCCCGGCCAAGATCGCCCCGGTCGCGGTATTCCTCCTGTCCGAAGCCGCGGCGGGGGTGAGCGGGCAGATCTTCGCGGTGCGCAACAACGAGATCTTCCTCATGAGCCAGTCGCGGCCGCTCCGCTCCGTGCAGCGTTCGGACGGCTGGACCCCGGAGACGGTGGCGGAGCACGCCCACCCCGCCCTCGCCGCGCACTACTTCCCTCTCGACCGAAGCCAGGACGTCTTCCACTGGGATCCGGTCTGACCGCTCGGGACCGCGACAGGACATCGCTGCGAACGACGGTCCGGTCCGAACGACGGCCCGATTGCCGGGCGGCGGTACCTGCCGCCCCCGCGACACCGCGAATCCTAGCCCGGAAATCTCACCGATTTTCTGCTGCGGACGCCAATCTGTCGCTTCGCGCTCCCAAGGTCGCCGCGGTAGCGGGCCGTACTCCCTCAAGCCGCTTCGACAGCGCGAACGCGCCAGTGTCGGCTACGCCTTCGCCAGCGCGTAAGCGCTCTTGCGGTCCGCGAAGCTGCGCAAGCAGACGCGGCCCGCTACCACGGCATTCTGCTTCGAAGCTTCGCGGCGCCCTCGCCACGAAAATCGGTGATTTTTTCGGGCTGGAACCGAGCTACCGGGTGGCGAGCTTGCGGAGCGCCTCGGCGGTAGCGGTGGCGCCCGAGGTGTCGAGGTCCGCGAGGCCCGCGGGGGGCGGCTTCTCAAGGGCGCGATCGACGGCGGCCGCAAGCGACTCGGCGCCAAGGTCCTCCTCGCCCACCACTTCGATGAGCCCCCGGGCGGCGAGCAGCTCCGCGCGCAGCGTCTGCTCCGTCTCGAGCCCCCCCGCATAGGGCACGACCACCGCCCGGAGCCCCGCGTCCAGCACCTCCATCAGGGTGTTGTAGCCGCCCTGGGAGATGGAGAGGCGCGCGCCGCGAAGCAGCGCGGCGAAGTCGGGCCGGAACCGTTCCACCGCCACGCCTTCGGGCGCGCGAGACGCGAGCGACCTGAATTCGGAGTCCGGGAGGTTCGCCCCGGCAAGGAGGCGCCAGCCGGCCCCGGCAAGGCGGGTTCGGGGGCGGGCCGCGAGGGCCGCTTCGAGGAGCCCCCCGCCGACCGCCCCGCCGCCCGCGGAGACGATCACCTCCCCTCCGCTCTCCCCCGCGCTTCGACCCGGCGCCACGCCGGAATCCTCGGTCGGGAGCGGCTCCGTTGGCGGGCGGAGCCTCGCCGCGGCCGGGTCCGCCACGGACGAAGGATCGGGCTGCGAGCCGCCGCCGGGCCCCTTGCGCGCGCGCGGGCAGACATCGTCCCCGGACCGGGCCACCACGTAGCCCGTGTACGCGATCCGGTCCGCGATCTCGCGGGCGTGGGGGAAGGTGGCATCGAGGGAGACGAAGCGTGGATCGCCGTGCACGAGCACGAGGTCGTAGTACCGGCGGACGAGCCCCAGCATCTCCCCGGTGCGCTCGGGCTTCGGCGATTCCACGAGGATGTCCCGCACCGAGCACGCGACACGGGGCCGGCCGGTCCGTGCGCGGTCCTCCGCGCACCGATCGAGCAGCGGCAGCAGCTCGAACCGGAGCTGGCGGCGGCCGAACGGGAAGAGCTCGGTAAGGACGATGTCCGGGCCGACCGCCTCGTAGAGCGCCAGCAACCGCTCGCGCCGGCGCGCCTTCCACGCATCCCCGGCCGGCTTACCGTGCGCGTCGAGGAGTTGCTTGAACCGGCGATCCGCCACCCGCGCGGGCGGAAGCTGAACCAGGCGCGCGCGGCCGAAATCGATACCCGCCACCGGCTCCCCGCCGGACGCGACCGTGACCTCGAAACCCTCCGCGGCGAGAGCGCGGGCGAGGGTCGCGGTGCGGGTCAGGTGGCCGATCCCGAGCAGATGCTGAACGTGGAAGAGAACGATCAATCCGCGAGCCAGGCCCGGATCAGGTGGTGGGCGATGGCGATTCGCTGCGGCACGGCCAAGACGTCGCTCCGGCCGGCGAGCGCCTCTTCGAGCTCGGTCCGCGAGAACCAGCGGGCGTCCTCCAGCTCCTGCGGGTCGATCGCGATCTCGTCGCTCAGGCCCTCGGCCAGACAGCCGATCATGAGCGAGCCGGGAAACGGCCACGGCTGGGAGGAGACGTACCGCACCGCTCCCACCCGGATGCCCGCCTCCTCCGCCACCTCCCGCCGGACGGCCTCCTCGACCGACTCCCCCGGTTCCATGAAGCCCGCGAGCGCCGAGTAGAGGTTGCCGGGGAAACGGCCGGAACGCCCGAGAAGCGCCCGTCCACCCCGAGAGACCACCACGATGACCACCGGGTCGGTGCGCGGGAAGTGCTCCCCCCCGCAGCCGGTGCACGCCCGGGACGAACCGCCGTTCCGGGGCCGGGTCTCGCCCCCGCAGGCGGCACAGAAGGGGTTGCGTTCGTGCCACCCGACGAGGCCCCGGGCCTGGGCTGCGATGGCGGCGTCTCCCGCGGAGAGATTGCGGGCGGCGGTGCGAAGTCCCTGGAATTCGATTCCGGGGTCGAGGCCGCGGAAGACCGCGGCCGGCTCCGGCATCGCCGACACGTCGACTGCGAAGCGGGCGGCGCCGCCCTCCTGGCCGAGCAGGATCGGCTCGCCGCCCTGGTCGAGCCAGTCGCCCGCTCGCGCCCACACCAGGCGCTGCTCTCCTTCCCCCCCGCCTCGCCGGCTCTCGCCGCCGTGCCCCCCTTGCGTGCCCCGTTCGCCGCGCGCCCGCGCCGGCGAATCACCGGATTGGGGTCGCGACACGCCAACCGGAACCTGGAGACGCTGCACGGGGAGGTAACGGGTCCGTTCGCCGGCAAGGGCCGCGGCGAGCCACGTCGGATCCCGCCGCTCGTTCCCGGCCCGATGAAGCGGATTGCCCGCGAGGGGCATCACGGAAGTCACGACGGCGAATGCCCCGCGCCCCGCCGGACCGGCCGGGTACGAGCGGTTCGCGCCGCGCGGTTCCGAGCCGTTCGCGAGGCCGGCGCGCCAATTCGCGGGTTCCCACGGCACGGCGAGCCGGCGCCGGCCGAGCCTCCGCCGGTCCCGGCGACGCGCGGGACCGGCCTCGCCCCCGCACCCTGCCGGCCGCCGCCCGGCGCCCGGGCGCGGGTCACGAGCCGGAGCCGGCGACATCGCGCACCGAGAGCGGCTCGCCGGTGGTGCCGCGATCCACCCCGGCCGCCCGGAGCATCCGGTTGTCCTCGCCGCTGCCGAAGATGTCCGGCCCCTTCGCGAGCACGCCCCCGTCCACGACCAGGACCTGGCCGGTGATGAAGACCGCATCGGAGGAGGCGAGGAAGGCCGCGGTCGCGGCGATGTCGGCCGGGCGCCCCGGATCCGGCCAGGGCTGGCGGCCGAGCGCGAACTGCTCCCCGCGATCCGATCGGCCACGATGGAAGAGCTCGGTCATGATCATGCCGGGCGCGATGGCGTTGACCCGCACCCGGTGCGGCGCCATCTCGAGGGCGACGGAGCGGGTGAGGTTGGCGACCGCCGCCTTGGCCGCGGAGTAGCAGTGCGAGCCCGCCCCTCCGCCGAGCCCCGCCACCGACGCGGTCGAGAGCAGCACCCCGCCCTCTCCCTGCCGCTTGAGCACCCGCGCCCCGTGCTTGAGGCCGAGAAACACGCCGCGCACGAGCACCTCCATCGAGAAGTCCCACTCTTCGACCTCGGTGTCCGTCACCGGACCGAACGCGCCCCCGATTCCGGCGTTGTTGAACACGCAATCGAGACGCCCGAACTCGTCGCAGGCGCATTCGATCGCGGCCCTGACCGCGGCCTCGTCCGTCACGTCGGTCCGCGCGAACCGCACGTCGTCCCCCCATCCCCCCGCGGCCGCGAGCTCGAGGGTGCGCGCGCCGGTCTCGGGATTGAGATCCGCGACCACCACCCTGGCCCCCTCGCGAAGGAAGCGAAGCACCGTCTCGCGCCCGATTCCGTTGCCCCCGCCGGTGACGACCGCTGCCTGTCCTTCCAGTCTTCCCATCGTTGCGTCCATCCGGTGTCCTGCCCGCCCTTCACGGACCTCTTCTCCGCCCCGTTGCCGCAGCCCGCCGATCGGGCGCCCGATCGGCGGCCGGGCGGCCCGGGCCGCCCGGTCCGTCAGTAGTCGACCGGGGTGCCGTGCCAGCCCTCGTCGTGCTTGCGCCAGTAGAGATCGCGGATCCGCGTGGTCACCGGCCCCGGCGCGCCGTTGGAGAGAATCCGGTCGTCCACCCGGGTCACCGGGATCACCCCGCCCGCGGTCGAGGACAGGAACGCCTCGTCCGCCTCGCGCAAGCTGTCCGCCGGAACCGTCCCGTAGTCGAACCCGACCCCGAGCTCGTCGCAGAGCTCCTCCACGGTGCGCCGGGTGATGCCTTCAAGGACGGTTCCCTCCGGGGTCGTCACCCGGCCCCCCTGCACCCGGAAGACGTTGAAGCCGGGACCCTCCGACACGTTGCCGTCGAGGTCCGACAGCGCCACCGTATCGCCGCCCCGCTCCCGGGCCTCGAACAGGCCGCGGTTGAGATCCCCCCAGTGGAAGTTCTTCGCGGTCGGATCGACGCTCGCGGGCGGGATGCGGGGAATGGCGGACAGGATGAGGTGAATCCCCCGCTCCTGCCGCTCCGGCGGAAAGATCCAGATGAAGGGCACCGCGAAGGCGAAGAACGTGTTGCGGCAGGTCCCCGGGTCCCGCGACCCGGGCGCCGGCTGCCCGCGGGTGCAGGCGAGCTTGACGTAGGCGTCGCGCTGCCCGCTGCGGCGAACGCACTCCATCAGCACCTCCCGGAGCTCGCCGCGATCGAGGCCCGGGTCGAGGCGCATGAGCCGGCAGGAGCGCTCGAAGCGGTCCAGGTGGTCTTCGAGCCGGAAGAAGCTGCCCTTCCAGACGTGCACCACGTCGTAGGTGGTGTCGTTGCGCGCAAACCCCCAGTCGAGGACCGAGATCCGGGCCTCCCCCACCGGGACGTAGCTCCCGTCGCAGAAGGCGATCCCGTTCTCCTCGACGGTCTCCGGAGCCGCCGCGGAGCCACTCGGTGAACCCCGTGCCGCCGTCCCGCTCTCTCGTCCGTTCTGCCGTCCGATCGTTTCCATCGTCGCGTCCCCCCTTCGCATTGCCCGGATGCCGGACCGTCATCCGCCGGCCCCCGGAACGTCGCGGGCGACTCGGCGGAGAGTGCCGGCCGGCATCATACCGCGCCCGTCCGGGCGCTCTATACTCCGCTCCGCGCCGGGGCCGGCGACCGCGAACAAGCACGGCCTGCCCGACCGATTCCTTCCGGGAAGCCGACCACGCCCCCCCGGGCGGCGCAGCTCGGAACACCACAACGACGAGGGACCGCACCATGTCCGACGGAAAGGCGAGGCCGGCGGCGCGCGGCCTGCGTTCGTTCCGGCGCACCGAACACGCTCCACCGTCGGCGGAAATCAATTCACCGGAGAAATCCGCCCGCACCCGGCTGCCGCCATTTCACGCTACGGTATCAGGCACATATCAAGGTTCCGCAGGGCGGTATTTTGCGAATTGAAGGCGCATGGCAACGTGAAACATGCGTGCTTGACGGGCGAAATTCACGGACCCGGGCGAACCGATACCCGGGAGGGAGGGGCCCGGCCAGCGTGAAATGGCCCCGTCCGGCGCCCCACGGCGGATCGAGGACGTCAAAGCGCCATGGTTGCGCCGCATCGTCGTCCGATTTGTGGCCAATTTCCGGTTGGATGAATCGTAATTTATTGAGTTTGTACATATTTATATGAAAACGAAATTTTATTTCAATAAATACGAAGGTCAACTTGTTGATTTGAAGGAGACAATCGGTTTTTCAATACATTTGCGCGAATCCGGGAATACTGTTGCGCAATAGTTGGTTAACCACTACATTTAAACGGAAAGAATGACTATTTCCCCTGAATGGAGAAAATACATGAATACACCCGAGTGGTTGAAACCCGGAATCTACGGTGCCGCTGTCGGCGCCATTGCGCTCGCGACCGTCGGCTTCGCATGGGGCGGATGGGTGACCGGCGGTACGGCCGAAAAATTGGCCGGTAACCAGGCGAAGCTCGAAGTCGTCGCCGCCCTGGTGCCGATATGCGTGGAGCAGTCCAGCCAGGATCCGCAGGTCGGGGACACGCTCGCCGAGTTGAAGAGCACCAGCAGCTACAAGCGCATCGACATGCTCATGCGCACCGGTTGGGCCACGATGCCGGGTTCAAGCAACCCCAGTCGGGACGTCGCGCGCGCATGCGTGCAGGAGCTTGCGGCGCAGTTCTAGCCGCTTCGTTCATGGCAAAGGCGTCACGCGGCAGCCACTTCGGCGGCCGCGTTGGCTCGGGCCTGTGAACCGTTGAGTGCCAACGTCGTGTGACGTCATGGCACGCACCGATCCGGCGAGGTCCTCGCTCCCCTCGAAGCTCACGCGAGCGGCTGACGGCCAACCCTGACTTCGAGGCGGGGCGCCTGCCGCCGCGAAGGCGGGGGCAAGAGTCCGGAGGTCGGCCCTGACACCTACTTCCCGCGCTCGATCGCGGCCTCGAACAGGTTCATGCGGTCCTTGCCGAAGAACTGCCGGTCTCCGGCGAAGAAGGCCGGCGAGCCGAAGACGCCCCGGTCCACCGCCCCCTGGGTGAGATCGATCAGCTTCTGCTTGACCTCCGGCTCCGCGGTTCGGGCGAAGATCGCCTCCGCGTCGAAGCCGGCCGCGGCCAGCACCTCCCCGATGACCGCCGGGTCGTCCATCTTCTTCTCGTCCACCCACATCGCCTGGAAGACCGTGTTCACGTAGTCCGCGAAGCGATCGGTGCCCAGCATGGCCACCGCCCCGCGCATGACACCGAGGGTGATCACCGGAAAGTGGGGATTGCGGCGGTAGGGGATGCCGAGGTACTCGACCCAGTCCCGGAGGTCCCGGCTGAAGTACTCGAGCTTGGCCGGGACCGGCTTGAACGCCTCGATGGGCGACTGGTTCCCGGTCAGCTTGAACACGCCCCCGAGCAGCACCGGCACGTACTCGACCCTGGCCCCGGTGCGGGACTCGATGCCCGGGATCTGGGTATGCGCGATATAGGCGTTGGGGCTTCCGAAATCGAACAGGAACTCGGCCTTCACTCTCTCTCCTCCCGGAATTGGAACGTCGGGGCCGGACGGCCCGGGGCGCGATTCTCGCACGCCCCCGCGGGACAGCCGATCGGGCTCAGCACGGCGTCCCGTCCGGGCCGGTGACTCCGGCGATGACGTGCCGGGTCGAATGGCCGAAGGTCGGGATGATCGCGGAGTGGCGGCCGGCGCCGCCCGCCACCACCACGATGAGGTCGTCCGGCCGGGTGACGAAGCGCACCCCGTCCCGGCCCCGGGGGCCGAGGAGGTGGCCGGGCATCCGCTCCGCGAGCACGTCGATCATCGCCTCCGACACGACCGCGCGCGGCACGACGGCGTGCTCGCTCAGGAACCGCTTGACGTCCGACTTCGAGAACCCGTCCGCGGCCACCACCTCCGCGTGCTCGGGCCCGAGCACGACCACCGGCTCGCCCTCGAGATAGAAGTTGTTCGCCCCCGTCGAGGCGAGGGTGCCGGCGACGCTGAGCAGGATCTCCTCGCCCGTCCGGCCGTAGTGGTCGTTGACGTTGTGGGGGCCTTCCACCCCGCACACGGTCACCGTGCTCGCATCCGGCGCGAATCCGTTCTCCACGTGCCACGGCTCCCAGGGGCTCGCGGCCACGTTCTCCGCGAAGCAGAAGGAGTACTTCGCGGGAGAGCCCATCGTCGCGCGATCGAGCACGCCCGGCGCCGCCCCGCCGACGTTGAGGAGGACGAACCGGATCGCCCGCCCGATGGCCGCGTTGGCCCGCCGGCCCTGGCCCATCGCGTTGTACGCGCCGTTGATCTCGAGCGCGTCCGAAAGCGGGCCGTTCACCATCACGAGCACCGTGCAGGGGTGGGTGGTGGACTGGATGGCCTTGAGGTTGAAGCGTGGATCGCACATCGCCCGGGTCGCCGCCGCCACCACCGGGAAGTGCGCGGGCTCGCACCCGGCCATCACCGCGTTGACCGCGAGCTTGGCCGCGGTCCCGCGTCCGAGGCGCGGCTCGACCACCCCCAGCTCTTCCTCCGGGTCCCAGCCGCCGAGCATGGCCTCGAAGCGCTCCCGGGTCGGGGGCACGATGGGGAGTCCGTCCGTCCAGCCGCGCTGGTGGAAGATGCGGTTCACCGCCTCGAGCGAATCGGGGGCGCGCACCGTCTCCGGGGCATCGGGGGCGTTGTAGTCGCTCTCGAAGAGGGACCGGTACCGGAGCCGGTTCTTCGACTCCACCTGCTTGCGGCGATAGTGCTCCTCGAGGCGCGCCGCTTCGCCCGTCATCCCCTCGACGATCTCGTCGATGACGCCGGCCGCGAGATCGGCCACCTCGCCGGGGCTTCGGCGGGCGAGGGGGTGGGGAACGACCACGGTGGGAAGGCCCGGGAGATCCCAGCCCGACGCCTCCGCCTTCGCGAGGGCGAAGAACTCGTCGGTGCAGATGGCGACGACCGGGGTGCCGCGTCTCTCGAGCTCGATGCTGTCATGGATACACCACGACGTGCACGAGCCTCAGTCCGCGATCGCGGCCGCGACGACATCGCACTGCGCGATGAACTCCTCGGTGAACCGCGCCGGCGACGACGCCTCCTTGCGGAACCAGCGGAAGCTCGTCACCGCGTGGCGTTCGCGAAGGAGCGATTCGACGTTCTGAAGGAGCACGTCCGCGTTCTTCTTGTCGTTCGCGAACAGCCCTACCGTCGTGTCCGGTCCGAGTGTCGGGGGCCGCGGGGCGAGGGGCGAGGCGCGCTCGTCGAACGCCGCGCACGGGTTCATCAACTCGGCAGCCATCTCGTCATCTCCTTTCTCGTGCCGGTTGTTTCCGATCTCGTGCCCGCGCGTTCAGCTCCCGGTTCGGGGCGCCGCCCCGGTCCCGCCCGCGTCGATCGACGCGGAGAGCTCCAGCAGCTCGCGGGCCGTCGTGACCATCGCGTAGTCCACCATGTCGCCCTCGTAGGTGACGGCGGCGCTCCCTTGGCGCTCGGCCGCCTCCATCGCCGCGATGAGGCCGCGGGCGTGCGCGAGCTCGGCCTCGTTCGGGGTGAACGTCTCGTTCACGATGGGCACGTGGGAGGGGTGCATCACCACCATCCCGCGAAAGCCGAAGCGCCGGTTGAGGGCGGCGTCCGCGCGCAGGCCCTCGAGGTCCCGGATGTCCCACCAGGAGCTCACCATCGGATACTCGATCCCCGCCGCGCGCGCGTCGAGCACCGCGCGCGAACGCAGATAGTGGGTCTCGGTGCCGTCCTTGGTCCACTGGTAGCCGACGGCGCGCGCCGCGTCGCCCCCCGGGCCGCAGCCGAGCATCATGCTCGTCGCGCGCGGGCTTGCCCGCAGGATGTCGAAGGCGTTGCGCATCGCGCCCGCGGTCTCGAGGTCGAGAGGGGTCCGCACCGTGCCGGGCGCCATCTCCGCCCGCTTCTCGAGGTGGGTCAGGAGCGCGTCGAGCTCGCGAAGATCGTCGGCGGACTCGACCTTGGGGAGCCGCACCGCCTGGAGCGCGGGACACACGATCGCCTCGAGGTCGCCCAGGGTGAGCCCGGTGGCGAACCCGTTGATCCGTACCGACCGGTCCTGCCCCTCGGCCGCGAGCGCCTCGAGCGACTCGCGGACCAGCCCCCGGGCGCGGGCCTTGTCGGGCACCGGAACGGAATCTTCGAGATCGAGGATGAGGAGGTCCGCCCCGGCCCTCACCGCCTTCGGCACCCAGTCGGGCTTGTGGCCCGGCACGAAGAGGGCGGATCGACAAAGTCGCGCGCGTCTCGCGTCACCGTTCACGGCCGGACCGCTCCATCGGTCGGCGGAGCCCGATCCGTCCCCGCTCCTCCCGGCCGAGGCAGCCGCCCGCCCCGGCGGCCGGGGCCGGAAACCCGTTCTCCCGAAAAGTCGGCCGCCCTCCCGGAATGCAGTTTCGCATCGATGTCCATGCCGCCTCTTTCCGTCCTCGATTCCGTCTCCAAAGTCTATCCCGCATCGCGCACGCCGTGCACCCGGTGGAGTAGCATAGTGGACTGCGCTACCGTGGATACCCAAGCCCTTCGGAGGGATCCGAATGAACCGACTCGCCGCCTCTCGAACCGCTCCCCCGCCTCGATGTTCCCCGGTTGACTATCCGGATTCGGACGGTCAGCCGGTGGCGGAAACCGACTTCCAGCGCATACCGCTCTGGTACGCGAACGACGCGCTGGCGAGATACTTCCGCGACCAGGAGGACGTCTACGTCTCCGCCAACATGTTCCTCTACTACGAGGAAGGCAATCCCCGGGCGGTGGTGGCGCCGGACGTATTCGTGGTGGTGGGGACGCCGAAGGGCGACCGGCGTTCGTACAAGCTGTGGGAGGAGCCCAAGGGGCCGGACTTCGTGCTGGAGATCACCTCCCACAGCACCCGGACGACGGATCAGGGCCCGAAGCGCCGCATCTACGCGGAGCTTGGGGTCCTGGCTCTCGGAAGCGCCGGCGCGTTGAGGGAAAGCGGCGCCCGGCGCCGGGTTACGGGTAGCGCGGGATGCCGGGGGCGGCGGGCGGCGGCATCGCGGCCCGCGCCTCGCGCAGGATCCACGCCCGGAACGCCTGCAGCTCGGGCCGCTGCCGCGAGGCGGCGGTGGTGATCAGGCAGCAGCGCTCGGGCGCCTCCTCCTGGCGGTCGAAGAGCGGCACCAGGATCCGCCGTCCGAGCTCCTGGGCGATCAGCATCGGGCGCCCGATGGCGACGCCGAGCCCGTTCGCCGCGGCCTGGATCAGCATCGAGTAGAGGCGAAAGCCCGAGGCCCGCGAGAGGTCCGGGGTGGGCTCGCCCTGGCGGGCGAACCAGTAGGACCAGTCGACGTCCCAGCCGAGGTCGTAGAGCAGCGGCCAGTCGCGCAGCTCGGCCGGGCCGCGGGGGCGGCCGCGCGCGGCCAGCAGCGCCGGGCTGCACACCGGCAGCAGCAGCTCCTTGTAGAGGGTCTCCTCCAGCAGCGTCTCCTCGCGCCGGCTCAGCGGGCGCGGCGCGGAGGTCTCGCCCGAATAGGCGAGCCAGGCGTCGAAATCGCGCCGCGACGGGTCGACGCCCCGATGGTTGGTCTCGAGCTCGATGGCGATGCCGGGATGGGCCGCCTGGAACGAGACGAGCCTCGGCAGCAGCCACTTCTCGGCCACCGCCTCGACCGAGACGATGCGCACCCGCCGGGGGGTCGTGCGCTGGCGCTCGGAGACGCCGTGGACCTCGGCGAGGATGCGCTGCACTTCCTTCAGGTAGGCGCGGCCGCGGCGGTTGAGGCGGACGCTGCGCCGGCGGCGCTCGAACAGCTCGGCGTCGAGATGCTGCTCCAGGGTGCGGATGCGGTGGCTGACGGCGGCGGCGGTGACGCCGAGCTCCTTGCCGGCCAGCACGAAGCTCTGGTGGCGGGCGGCGGCCTCGAAGAAGCGCAGGTTCTCGAGCGGGGGCAGGTGGAGCACGGCGAAGGTCCGGAGGGAGCCCTTTGGGAAAACGTGATTATGTCATCTCAAATTCGCACGTTGCAGGCAAGTTCGGGCGCCGCCGCGGCGCTGGCGGGACGCCGGTTCCAGCCCGGAAAAATCTCCGATTTTCGTCGCGAGGGCGCCGCGAAGCTGCGAAGCAGAATGCCGTGGTAGCGGGCCGCACGGACCGCAAGAGCGCTTGCGCGCTGGCGAAGGCGTAGCCGGCACTAGCGCGTTCGCGCTGTCGAAGCGGCTTGAGGGAGTACGGCCCGCTACCACGGCGACCTTGGGAGATGGGATGGTCCGCCCCGCTTCCCCTACGGCCTCAGCTGGGCCAAGGTGGAGTTTTCCACAACACCAGGAGCGAGGCGGACCATGAGCAAGATTACCCGAATGGGGATTGACCTGGGCAAGAACACCTTTCACGTGTGCGCAATGGATCGGTCGGGGCGGGTCGTGTTGGAGAAGCGATTCACGCGTCGGGGGCTGGAGAAGTTTGTTCGTGCCCACGAGCCGTGCGTGGTGGGAATGGAGGCGTGCGGAGGCGCCCATCATTGGGCTCGCGAGCTGCGTGCGATGGGCTATGACGCACGGCTGATGAGCGCGCAGTTCGTCAAGGCGTACGTGAAGTCGAACAAGAACGATTGGCGCGACGCGGAGGCGATCTGCGAGGCGGTGGGTCGTCCGACGATGCGCTTCGTGCCGGTCAAGACGGTTGAGCAGCAGAGTCTTCAGCACCTGCATCGTGCGCGGTCGATGGCGGTGAGCCAGCGCACGGCGTTGGCCAACCAGATGCGGGGGTTTCTGTTCGAGTACGGGCTGGTGGTGGCGCAAGGGATTGGGACGTTGCGGCGCCGGGTGCCGGAGTTGGTGGAGGATGCCGACAACGGGTTGCCCATGGCGATGCGCGAGTTGCTGGCCAACGAGCGCGAGGAACTGGTGCACCTCGATGAGCGAGTGAAGCGTTTCGACGCGCAGCTCGATGCGTTGGTCCACGACGACCCGGCGTGTCGTCGCTTGCAGACGATTCCCGGCGTGGGGCCGAAGGTCGCCAGTGCGCTGGTGGCTGCGGCGGGCGATGGCCAAGCGTTCGGCAGTGCCCGGGAGTTCGCCGCGTGGCTGGGGTTGACCCCGCGCCAGCGCTCGACCGGGGGCCGCACGGTGCTCGGTGGGATCAGTAAACGAGGCGACCGGTACCTTCGCTCGCTGCTGATTCACGGGGCGCGCGCGGCGTTGCGTGTGGCACCCAGGCGTGAGGACCGACGCAGCCGATGGGCGGTGTCGGTGCACGGGCGCCGTGGGGCGAATATCGCGGCGGTGGCGTTGGCGAACAAGAACGCGCGCACCGCGTGGGCGCTGCTCACGCGCGAGCAGGACTATCGCGCTCAGCCGGCGTAAGCGGGCCATGACACGGGGCTGCGCAGGCACGGCAGGTGTGGAAGCGTTCGCGAAGGAGGACCCGTCGTGAGGCCGCGATGTCCACCGCCTGCCCACCGGCGCTTGGGCGATTGAGGAGCCCGCGCCCGTGGACAGCCCGTGGACATCGCTGCGTGCCCTGTCCGGGCGCCGAACCACGACCACACTCGGCCCGACGATGGCCGAGAATCCGGGCGAGAGTGAGCTCGCCGACAGTTGCGAGGGAAAAGAGCAGTTGATGGCAAGACAGGTCGGACCGGCATGCCAAGAGCCTGAGCTCGCGCTGGGCCCATTCGAGGCCGTTTGGGAGATGAGGCGAGGCGTGCGCGGATTCCATCAGGGCCCGGGAACCGAGGTTCCCTCTCCAAAGGCCGGATACAAGTGTGCAACTGAACCTGCTTGCCCGAACAGCTCCCCCCTTGCAAATGCGGGGCGGACCATACAAGCGCGAAGCGACAGATTGGCGTCCGCTAGCCAAGAAATCGGTGATTTTTCCGGGCTAGCGCCCACGCAGGCGCCTGCGGTCGCCGTGGCGCTCGGTGATGTCGTAGATGTCGAGGAGGATGCGGCGGACCTCCTCGTAGTAGGCCCGCCCCCGGCGGTTGAGGCGCACGCCGCGATGGCGGCGGGCGAACAGCTCGGCCTGGAGATGGCTCTCGAGCATGCGGATGCGGTGGGCGACGGCGGGTGGGGTGACGCCGAGCTCCTCTCCGGCATGGGCGAAGCTCTGGTGTCGCGCGGCGACCTCGAAGAATCGAAGGCAGTCGAGTGGCGGGAGGGATTTCACGGACGGAGATTATTGGTGGTGCCAGGAGAAAATGAAAATGCCGTTTGCGGGAAAATCCATTCCGTCATGACATGCGTAGAGGAGCGGCCCCTGCGACGGCAGCCCCGCCGTCGGCCTCGGGACCGCTGACACCGCCGGGTCTGGATCCTTGCCAGCCCAGGGCGCACAACGGAAACCCTCATGACCGGCGCGCGCCGTGGAAGGCGATCCTGCCACCGAGCGCGCTGCGCATTCCGGTGATTCCGATCACCGATTCCGGTGTGAAATGGATCACCGAATCCGGGCAACCCGATCACTGGTCGGAGCGAAGCGACGCGGGTGTTGGATCATGAATCGCGGTGATCGGTTTGGGTTGGTCTCCAGCTCGATGGCGATGCCGGGATGGGCCGCCTTGAACGAGGCGAGCCTCTGCCGGCGTGGGCGAAGCTCTGGTGGCGGGCGGCGGCTTCGAAGAAGCGCAGGCTGTCGAGAGGCGGCAGGGGAATCACGAATCGGGGCGCCGGGAACCGTGGGATTGGAGGTAAATCAACAAATACTTCGTAATTTCACAAATACATCTTTCTCATAATACCTCCCGAGAAAGTCCCGTCGGAGTGCCGTTTCGCCCTTGTATACGTGCATCAAGGGAGTTTTCCAGCGGAATCTGGGCGGGCGCATTAAGAAAATTATATTATTGTCATAGTAAAAAAATATCGTACTTGCAATCGTCTGAAAGTTCGTTATATTCCGCTCCCGTCAAGCGGTGCTGCCATGGACACCGCTGAAGTCACCGGGCGCGAACAGGGGCGGTACGGCGATGGACTTGATTTGTGCGAAGTGGTTGGAGACTGTCTGTTTAGCCTTAATTGAGAGCGCCGAGCGCCGAGCGCCGAGCGCCGAGCGCCGAGCGCCGAGCGCCGAGCGCCGAGCGCCGAGCGCCGAGCGCCGAGCGCCGAGCGCCGAGCGCCGAGCGCCGAGCGCCGAGCGCCGAGCGCCGAGCGCCGAGCGCCGAGCGCCGAGCGCCGAGCGCCGAGCGCCGAGCGCCGAGCGCCGAGCGCCGAGCGCCGAGCGCCGAGCGCCGAGCGCCGAGCGCCGAGCGCCGAGCGCCGAGCGCCGAGCGCCTATCTCATGCTCGCCGCGCAATGGTAGGGCGCGGCGCGCCGCTTGCGGAATATCACCGATGTAGCCGGCGAATATCATCCAAAGTAGCCGGCGTGCGGAGTGTCGCCACTACGCAAGCGTTCGTTCAGGCCGTGGGACCCAGATTCGGCGACGACAGTGAACGGCCATTGGGCGAGGAGATTGGGCGGCTACGCGCACCGACCACACGTGTCGGGCGGACGATCCCACGGCCTGAACGAACAGATACTCGCGCGCTAATGTCCGGCAGCGCCGTGGAACTGCCCCATTCGCGAGTGAGACCGACATGTCGCGGCCACAATCCTGCCGGCTCAATGGAAGGTCGCCGACTCTGTCCGCAGGAGCCATCCCGCTCGGCCGAACGCGTACTCGCGTGGGCCGGGAGAGTCGGGTAGAGACGTCGTTGCCGAGCCCCTCCTGTCCGGCCGCAGCCGCGCTACGAAGACAGACCGCGTATCCATTCCAGAGCGCCGTCGAAATGGAACCGTTCGTCGGGGATATCGCCGAGAGCGGACCGGTACCTGCCCCGCGTGATTTCGGCGTCGGAATCTTCGCGGCCCAGATTGATGACATTGATGTCCTCTCGCGGGAGGTCCTTCAGCGCTTCGGAGAACAACGTCCGCGCCGCCATGTCTGTCGAGGGGAACGAATAGCCGATGAACGTGACTTCATGGGCTGTCTCCAGGATGGCGAACGCGTGCGACCAGACAAGCCGAAGGACCGGTTGTTCGACCAGGCTGGACTTCGACAGGACAGGCGGGACCATCACGGGTTCGGGTTCAAGATGACCACCGACCTGCGGATAGCGAAGACCGACGCCGGGCCAGTCGTGATGATGCGTGATGTTGTCGATCGCAACCGGGCTCGCATAACCCAGTTTCGGTCGCCAGTTGATGGATCCGTGGAGCTTCAGCACTCGGAGAACCGAGTTCGTCTCCAGTTCGTCGAAACTGGCGATGGTGTCGAGGGACGACTGGCAAAAGAACCCGTATCCCCAATACGGATTCCAACTGCGGGTCTGCGCCAGCGCCTCGTCGAGGAAGTCGTCATAGTTGAAGGTGATGCAGCAGCAGCCATTGGTCTCGCGGTACTTGGCGAAGTGCTTCAGTTCCTCGCGATGGATCTCCCCCTTTCAAGCTTCATGCAGCCGGTCAAGGAAAGTCCTTTTCAGTTCCGACAGGAGGAAGCCATATTCGTTCGCCGCGTTGCCTGCATTCTCGGCGTAGTCGTAAGGCATCAAGGCATCGAGACGCGTCATCAGGCGCTCGATGTCGATGTGACCTCTCGGATGCAGGTTTCGTTCCCAGTCCAGCAGACGGCTCGCGTAAGGCAAGCCACGGACCTTGTCTTCGAGGGCGTCATTGTTGAAATCGTCGACGAGTAACGGCGCGCCGAGAACCAGGGCGCGGGTGAATCCAGCCCCGGTGACGACGACACGATTGCGGGAGACGGTCTGCGCGGTGTCCGTATGCCCTGTGGAAGGTTCATGCGAAGACATCAGGAAGCGGAGCTGAAACGCTGCCTGGCCTGCTGCCTTTCCCAGTTCCACGCGTCTTCGCGGTTGGTCGCCGGACCCACCTGTTCAATGCGGCCTGTCGGCCACCGGCGGCGGTGTTCGTGCTCCCGGAGCTTGCCGTCGAGATGCTTGACGTGCGGTTCGCGAAGCGCCTCCGGGCCGACGTTCTCCACCGTCTCCATCAACCGCACCAGCCGGGCGCGCAGCTTCACCGGCAGCGCCTCGATTTCGGCGTCGACGGCCGCAACGGTTTCGACCGTCCATCCCATGCCGCTCATATAGCGTATCCGCTATAGAGCCGCAACCACCGCTCGGAGTTTTTTTCATCGCACCCGACTCACCAAGACCCGACGACGGTCCGGGTTCGGCTTCCAACCTCAATTCAAGTCAGACCCGGGCGATGCTCATCTCCCCGCCGCGACCCGCCTCAGCTCCTCGATCGCCTCGGGATTGAGCAGCGCGGTGAGATCCCCGGGCTCGCCCCCGGTGACCACCGCCTTCACCACCCGGCGGAGGATCTTGGTGTTGCGGGTCTTCGGCAGATCGGACACGAAGAGCTGGCGCTTCGGCCGGAACGGCCGGCCGAGGCCGGCGCCGACCGCGTCGGCGATGGTGCGCTCGAGGTCCGGCCCCGCCGCCACCCCCGCCGACGGCACCATCGCGAGCAGCACCGCCTGGCCCGACACCGGGTCGGGGATCCCGACCGCGGCCGCTTCGGACACCGCTCCCGTCGCCATCGCAAGCCCTTCGATCTCGGCCGGCCCGGTACGCTTGCCCCGATCTTGAGGGTGTCGTCCGAGCGCCCCTCCACGAACCACTGCCCGTCCTCGTCCCGCCGCGCCCAGTCCCCCTGCCGCCAGAGGCGCCCGCCGTACTGGTTCCAGTAGGTCTCGAGGTAGCGCTCGGGGTCCCGCCACACCCCGCGGGTCATGCCGATGTTGGCGTCGCGGAGCACGAGCTCCCCAACCTCCCCGGCCCCGACGGTCCGGCCTGCCTCGTCGACGACGTCCGCGTTCACCCCCAGGGTCTCGGCATTGAAGCCGCACGGCTTGAGGGGGCGAAGCGGGATCGAGACCAGGATGGCGCCCCCGAGCTCGGTCCCTCCGGTGATGTTGAGGATCGGCACCCGCCCCCGCCCGACGGTGTGGAAGAGCCAGTTCCACGCCTCCTCGGTCCACGGCTCCCCCGTGGAGCTCACGCACCGGAGCGACGAGAGGTCATACGGCTCCACCGCCTCGTTTCCGTGCCGCATGAGGCTCCGGACCGCGGTCGGAGCGACCCCGAGGTAGGTGACGCGATGGTCTTGCACCAGCCGCCACATCCTCCCCGGCTCCGGGTAGTCCGGCACCCCTTCCGCGATCACCAGGCACCCTCCGCCGAGGGTGGCGATCGTGAGCTGCATGGGCCCCACCACCCAGCCGAAATCGCTCATCCACAGCATCCGATCGGCCGGCTTGAAGTCCATGCAGAGCAGGAAGTCGACCGCCATCTTCACGACGTAGCTGCAATGGGTGTGCACGGTCCCCT
Organism: Gammaproteobacteria bacterium; assembly: GCA_965223775.1. Lineage (GTDB taxonomy): Bacteria > Pseudomonadota > Gammaproteobacteria > HK1 > HK1 > JAJDXW01. Next base: position 4,290,006 of record OZ245021.1, read on the forward strand.
TGGGCTTGCCGGTGCTGCCGGAGGTGTACAGCAGCAGGGAGACCGCCTCCGCGTCCATCAGCTCGCAGTCGATCCGGTCGGCCTGGCCGTCGGTGAGGTCGCTCCAGCGCCGATCGCGCTCCGCGTCCCAGCCCACGGTCTCGCCGAGGTGTTCATGCATGACGACGTGCCGCACGGACGGCACCTCACCCAGCGCGGCGTCGAGAGTAGCCTTCATCGGCACCACCGCCCCGCGCCGCAGGGTCGCGTCCACCGTCAGCACCGCCTTCGCATCCGCGTCCTCGAGGCGCGCCCGGATCGCGTCCGCCCCGAACCCCGAGAAGAGCGGCACCACGACCGCGCCGATGTGCTGGACGGCGAAGAAGGCGGCCGTCACCTCCGGGATCATGGGCATGAAGAGCCCGATCGCGTCCCCCGTCCCGAGCCCGAGGGAACGGAGCCCCCCGGCGAGCCGGCAGACCTGCCGGTCGAGCTCCCGGTAGGACCATTCCCGGACCTCGCCGCGCTCACCCTCCCAGCGGATGGCGGGCCGGTCCTCGATCGGCGTGCCGCGATGGCGCTCGATGCAGTTGATGACCGCGTTGGTGCGCCCGCCCGTGCACCACCGCGTCCAGGCGAGGCCACGGCTCATGTCCCGGACGCGGTCGTAGGGGACCGGAAAGCGGAGGTCCAGGTAGCGGATCGCAGTGTCCCAGAAGCGTTCCGGGTCTTCCCTGCACCAGGCGAGGAGCGCGTCGTAGTCGTAGCCCTGGATGCCCACGTGACGCATGAACGCAACGAGGTTGCTCGCTTCCATCTGCTCGGGGGACGGCTGCCAGGCGTATCGGGTCATGCGCGGCTCCTCCGCGGGCGCGGACACAGGGTCTGGTCGGAACCGAATGATCGCATGATGCGGCGAGCCGTCCATCCCTCGAATGCCGCGCCCCGGCCCGCCACCATCACCGACTGATCCGCCGTTCTTCGCGGGGCTCAGGGGCCTCCGCCTGCGGGCCTTGACCCGGACCGTCGCGAATGACCGTGCCGGCCCCCCGGGGGGACAAGCTCCTCCACCGCGAAGGGTGAGCCGTCGCACTCGCGCGGGGCCTCGATCGCCGGATCCGGCCGGAACGGCGGACGGAGGCGCCAAGAGCGTATGATCGCGGCCCGCGGACCGACGACTGCGGAAGAAAGATGACGACTCAGCAAAGCTCCACCCCGATTCTCACCATCGACGGACCACGCGCCGACATCCGGCTCAATCGTTCCGACAAGCTGAACCGAATCGAGCCGGCGGACCTCGAGGCGCTCGACGGGCACCTCGACACCATCGAGAACGACCCCTCGCTCCGGGTGGTCGTGCTGACCGGAAGCGGACGGGTGTTCAGCGCGGGCTACCACATCGGCGACCTCGACGAGCAGCACTCGGGCGCCCGCACCCCGACCGGCGACGAGGTCGACTTCGAGACGGTCGCGGACCGGATCGAGAGGTGTCCGCTGCCGACCATCTGCCGGCTGAACGGCAGCGTGTACGGGGGTTCAACCGATTTTGCCCTTGCCTGCGACTTCCGGATCGGGATCGAAGGAACGGAGATGGTGATGCCGGCCGCGCGCCTCGGCACCCACTACTACCAGGGGGGCATGGAGCGCTACGTGACCCGGCTCGGGGTCGGAGCGGCGAAGCGGCTGTTCATGGCCTCCCTGCCCCAATCGAGCGACGACATGGTGCGGATCGGGTTTCTCGACGAGGCGGTGCCGGCCGAAGAGCTCGACGCGCGCGTCGACGCGCTTGCCGCGCGCCTCGCCCGCAACGCTCCCCTCGCGGTTCGCAACATGAAGCGGGCGATGAACCAGATCGCGGTGAGCCGGCTCGACGTGGAGGCGTTCCGGACGGGCTACGAGGCGTGCCGGCAATCGCAGGACTTCCGCGAAGGAGTGCGGGCCTGGAAGGAGAAGCGGACCCCGGTCTTCGAGGGGCGCTGATCCGTACCGCTCGCGAGGGGCGCTGATCCGCATCTCCCGCAGCTCCCGCAGCTCCCGCAGCTCCCGCGGACTGCGGTGGCGCCTCAACGAGTCCAGAATCCTTGAGGCGTCATCATCATCTTCACAGTTGAGGCAGGTTTTCTGTGAGGCCCCCGGGGGGCGCACTGCATGCCTTGCCGGTCTGAGGCGCAGCCTCGCTACGCGACCTCCCCCTCGACCGGTTCCTCGCCGAGCTCCCGGACGATGGCCCGGAAGCTCGCCGCGGCGGCATCCAGGGCGCCCGGGTCGCGGCTCCGGAACACGATCGACGTGCCGTAGCGCTTCTTCCGGTAGAACGGATAGGAGCCGATCTCGACGGCGGGCCGCCATTCCTCCTGGATCTCGCGCAGGCCTTCGGCCACCGACCCCTCGCCGAGGAAGCACGACACGGTGACCGAGGCGGCGGGCGGACCGCCCTCCAGCTCGTGGGCGATCTCCTCGAACATCGCCTGCATGATCGCCGGAACCCCCGCGAACACGTAGACGTTCTCGATCCGGAACCCCGGGGCGTGGCTCACCGGGTTCTTGACGAGTGACGCACCGTCCGGGATGCGGGCCATGCGCAGGCGCGCCTCGTTCAGCATCTCCGGCGGGTAGTTCGCCCGCATCACGGCCACCGCGTCGGGATGGTGCGCGATCCCGACCCCGAACGCCTTCGCGATCGAGTCCGCGGTGATGTCGTCGTGGGTGGGGCCGATCCCGCCCGAGGTGAACACGTAGCGGTACCGCGCGCGGGTCTCGTTGACCGCCTCAACGATCATCGCCTCGTCGTCGGGCAGGACGCGCGCCTCCCTGAGCTCGATCCCGAGCTCGGCGAGCCGCCGGGCGACGTGGTTGAGGTTGCGGTCCGGGGTGCGCCCGGACAGCACCTCGTTGCCGATTACCAGCATGCAGGCGGTCATTTCGCTGCTCATCGGCCTAGCGTATCATTGCCGTGATCGAGAGAAATCATCCGCGCCCGCACGGGCCGCCGGGAGTGTCACCAATGCACGTCGGCTACTCCGCCATCTTCCAGAACCCGGACGACGCCCTGTCCGACTACGAGGTCTACCGGAACGAGCTCCGGCTCGCCGAGCTCGCCGAGCCGCTCGGCTTCGAGTCGATCTGGTCGGTCGAGCACCACTTCACCGACTACACCATGTGCCCGGACGTCGTGCAGTTCCTGACCTACATGGCCGGCCGGACCGAGCGTGCGAAGCTCGGCACCATGGTGGTGGTGCTCCCCTGGCACGACCCGATGCGGGTGGCGGAAAAGGTCTGCATGCTCGACAACATCTCCGGCGGGCGGGTCGTCCTGGGCATCGGGCGCGGGCTCGGCCGGGTGGAATTCGAGGGCTTCCGGGTGGACATGAACGAGTCCCGGCAGCGGTTCGTCGAGTACGCGGAGTACGTGCTGGAGGGTCTCGAGAAGGGCTACGTCGAGTACGACGGGGAGTTCGTCAAGCAGCCCCGGCGCAACCTTCGCCCCGCCCCGTTCCGCACCTTCCGGGGCCGCACCTATGCGGCGGCGGTGTCGCCGGAATCTTCCCGCATCATGGCCACGCTGGGGGTCGGACTCCTCATCGTGCCGCAGAAGCCGTGGGAGGACGTGGAGCGCGAGATCGGGGAGTACCGCACCCTGTATCGCGAGGTGAACGCCGCCGAGCCGCCCGCCCCGCTCGTCGCCGGCTGGACGTTCGTGGACGAGAGCGCCGACCGCGCGGAAGAGATGGCCATGCGGTACATCGGCAAGTACTACGACACGGTGATGAAGCACTACGAGTTCAAGCGCGATCACTTGAAGTCGACCCGCGGCTACGAGTACTACGCATCCCTCACGAAGTACATCGACAAGCGGGGGCAGGAAGGGGCCGCGGCCGACTTCGCGCGCCTCCATACCTGGGGCACCCCCGAGCAGGTGTACGAGAAGATCATGGACATCCATCGGGCCGTCGGCCACAACGGGTTCGTGGCCATCACGAGCTTCTCCGGCATGCCGTGGGACGAGGCGGAGCGCAACATGCGGCTCTTCGCCCGCGAGGTGATGCCGGAGCTCAAGAAGTTCGACTGCGAAGCTCCGCAGTTCGAGCTGGAGACGGCGGCGGCCGCGGACTGACCTGCGCGCCCGGGTCCTGCGCACGCGCCGGCCGGGCACTCCGGCTCGCCGCGGTCTCCGGCGCACCGGGCGAAGCTCCCGATCATGGAGTTGCTTGCACAATTCGGGCTGTTCCTCGCCAAGGCGGCCACCGTGGTCGTCGCGATCGGCCTCGCCGCGGCCCTCGTCGCGGGCGCGGCTCGGCGGTCGCGCTCGGGAGGCCGGCGCGGCACGCCTCCGCAAGTCGTCCCCCTCAACCGCGAGTACCGCCGGATGGCCGCCGCCTTCGAGCAGGCGGCGCTTCCCCGCAAGACGGTCCGGGCCCGGCGCAAGGCCGACAAGGCGGAGCGCAAGGCGCGCGACAAGAACGAACGGCGCCGCCTCGCGAGCGGCGGGGAAGGCGGGCGCCGCAGGGTCTTCGTCCTCGACTTCAAGGGAGACCTCCGGGCGAGCGGCGTGGACGCCCTGCGCGAGGAGGTGACGATGGTGCTCGCCGTCGCCGCCGAGCGGGACGAGGTCGTCGTCCGGCTCGAGAACTCGGGAGGCGCCGCCCACGGCCATGGGCTCGGGGCGTCGCAGCTTGCCCGGATCCGCGCCCACGGCATCGCGCTCACGGTCACCGTGGACCGGGTCGCGGCGAGCGGCGGCTACATGATGGCCTGCGTGGCGGACCGGATCCTCGCCGCCCCGTTCGCGATCGTCGGTTCGATCGGCGTGTTCGCGGCGATCCCGAACCTGCACCGCCTGCTCGAGGCGCGCGGGGTGGACGTGGAGCAGTTCCAGGCCGGCGAGTTCAAGCTCACCGTGACCATGCTCGGCAAGAACACGGACGCCGGGCGCGCCAAGCTCCAGGACCAACTCGACAACATCCACAAGCTGTTCCGGGACTTCGTGGCCGAGTACCGCCCGTCCCTGGACATGGAGCGCGTGGCGACCGGCGAGTTCTGGCACGGCCGGGACGCGCTCGACCTCAACCTGGTCGACGAGCTTCGCACGAGCGACGACTACCTGTACGAGACGAGCCGCGAGGCGGACCTCTTCCATGTCCGGGGCGCCGGCCGGCCTCGCCTTCGGCACCGGCTCGCGGAGCTGGCCGAGCTCGCGGTCGATCGCTGCTCGCTCCACCTGTCACGTTGAACCCGAACCCGTACCCGAGGCGAGGCGCATCCGTGCACGCGACTCCGAATCCTCCGCCGGCGCCGGCGACCATGACGGCGTCCGAGCACCCCTCCGGAGCGTCGCCGCTGAGGACTCCGCTCCATGACTGGCACCGGGCGAACGGGGGCCGGATGGTCGAGTTCGCGGGCTGGGAGATGCCCGTCCAGTACCGGAGCGGGATCGTCGCCGAACACCTCGCGACCCGGCGGGAGGTCGGCCTGTTCGACGTCTCCCACATGGGCCGGTTCCGGCTCCGGGGCTCGGGGGCGGAGTCGGCCCTCGGCCGCGTCCTGACCAACGACGCGGCCACGCTCGCGCCCGGCCGCGCCCACTACACGTTCATTGCCAACGAACGGGGCGGCGCGGAGGACGACGCCTACCTCTACCGGCTCGGCGCGGACGACTTCCTGCTCGTGGTCAACGCCTCGAACCGTGCACGCGACTTCGAATGGATCGACGCGCGTCTCGAGGGGGATGTCCGCCTCGCCGACGAGAGCGACACGCTGGCCATGATCGCCCTCCAGGGTCCGGGCTCCGAGCGGATGCTGGAAGCGATCGTGCCCGCCGGCTCACTCCCCGAGGACCGTCGCAACTGCCACGCCGGCACCCGCTTCGAAGGCGCGGAGCTCCTGGTGGCGCGTACCGGGTACACGGGCGAGCGGGTCTGCTTCGAGCTCTTCACCAGCGCCGAACGGATCGAGAGCCTGTGGACCCGGCTCGCCGCGGCGGGCGCGGCGCCGGTCGGGCTCGGCGCGCGCGATTCGCTGCGCCTCCAGGCGGGTCTGCCGCTCTACGGGCACGAGCTCGGGGCGGATCCGGAGGGGGCGGAAATCCCGATCTTCGCGAACGCCCTCGCCCGCTTCGGAGTGCGCCGCCCGGGAGGCGGGCCGGAGTACGTGGGCCGGGGGGCGCTCGAGCGCCAGCGTGAGGAGCTCCAGCGGCTCCGGCGCGGCGAAGCGCCCGCGTCACCGGTCCTGCCCCGCCTCGTCGCCCCCATCGCGGTCTGCGGGGGGCGCCGGCCGCTTCGAGCCGGGCAGAAGGTGTTCCACGGGGACGTCCACGCAGGGTACGTCACCTCCGGAACCAGCGTCCCGACCGGCCGCGAGGATGCGGCCGGCCGGCCCGAGATGCGGCCCATCGGCCTCGCTCTCGTCGACGCCGCTCTTCGTCTTCGCAAGGACGAGCCGGTCCGGTTGCGGGTCCTCGACACAAGGGGCAATGCGAGCGATGCGGTGATCGGCGCGGCAGGCCGCTGATCGGTCCGTTCCCGGCCTCGCCTGAGAGAGTCCCGGCGCCCCGCCAACGACCGGTTCGTCCGGCCGGGGACGAACCCTCGCTCCCGGCCGATCCTCCGGTCCGCGACGCCTTTTCCGGGTCGCCGCCGGCCCCCTCTTTCGTGTAGATTCCGAGTCCCCGAAATCGGACGACCTGCCCATGGCGAACATGGACGCGCCCCCCCCGGCACAGACGGATGACCGGCCCGCCAAGATCCTCGTCGTGGACGACGAACCCGATCTCGAGATTCTCGTCCGCCAGAAGTTCCGCCGCCGCATCCGCCGCGGCGAGTTCGAGTTCACCTTCGCCCAGAACGGACTCGAAGCCCTGGAGCGGCTCGCCGAGAATCCCGAGCTCGAGATGATCCTCTCCGACATCAACATGCCGCGGCTCGACGGCCTTTCGCTCCTCAACGCGCTCGGCGAAGTGAATCCCGAGATCCGGGCGGTGATGGTTTCCGCCTATGGCGACATGGACAACATCCGCACCGCCATGAACCGGGGGGCGTTCGACTTCGTGACCAAGCCGATCGACTTCGACGACCTCGAGACCACGATCGACAAGACCCTGCGGCACTCCCGGGTCATGCGCGAAGCGTTGTCCTCGCAGAACCAGCTTCACGCACTCCGCCAGGAGCTGAACATCGCGCACTCCATGCAGTTGTCCATTCTTCCGACGACGTTTCCATGTACTCCGGAGTTCGAGGTCCATGGCCGCGTGATCCCGGCAAAGGAGGTGGGCGGCGACTTTTACGACATCTACCGCCTGGACGACGGGCGCGTCGGCATCGTCATCGCCGACGTATCGGGAAAGGGGATCCCGGCCGCGCTGTTCATGATGGTCTGCCGGACCCTGCTGAAAGGCATCGCCATCGGGATGGGCTCCCCCGCGGGCGCCCTGACCGAAGCCAACTTTCTGCTGCACGCGGAAAACCAGGAGTCCATGTTCGTCACCGTGTTCTACGGGGTATTCAATCCCCGTACCGGGACGCTCACGTACGCGAACGCCGGCCATGAGCCACCGGTTCTGCGGCGTACCGACGGATCGACGGAAACCCTGCCGTTCACCGGCGGAGTGCCGCTCGGAATCGTCGGCGACATGGAGTTCGAGGAACGAACGAGCGTGCTCGCCCCCGGTGACGTCGCGTTTCTCTTCACCGACGGGGTCACCGAAGCCCTGAACGAGTCCGAGGAGGAGTTCGGGAACGCGCGTGTTCACGACACCATTGCCGGGTTCGAGCCGGGACCGGCCCGCGATGCGGTGGAGACCCTGGTGCGGACGGTCGTGCAGTTCTCGGGGGCGGCGGACCAGTTCGACGACCTGACGTGCCTGGTGCTGAAGGCAGGGGAGAACGACCAGTGACCGAGAGCGCCTCCAGGCCGATCCTTCGGCTCGTCCTCAAGAACGACCGGTTCGAGCTCGAGCGCCTGACCGCGGCTTTCGACGAGTTTGCGGATCGCCACCAGGTCGCGGACGAAGCACGGTTCCAGCTCCAGTTGTGTCTCGAAGAGATGGTCCTGAACGTCATCAACTACGGGTTCGACGACGGCGCGGAGCACGAGATCCATGTCGACTTCGAATTCCAGATCGACTCCCAGCTCATCACCGTCAACATCCTCGACGACGGACGCAGATTCGACCCGCTCACCGAAGTCCCGGAGCCCGATATCGAGGCGAAGCTGGAAGATCGAACCGTGGGCGGTCTCGGGGTCCACTTCGTGCGCGAGTTCATGGACAACGCCCATTACCGGCACGAGAAGGGGAAGAACCGCCTGACGCTGATCAAGAAACTGGGGTCGTGATCGCGCGCACCGGCCATCGTTCAGGGACATCGGCCGGAACGCGTTGCGCGGGCGCGGTTCTGGCGCTCGCCATGGCGGCGGCCGCCGGTGAGGGCCGGGCCGCGGGCATTCCGGGGGTAAGCGAGGACCGGGTCCGGTTCGGACAGTCCGCCGCTTTCTCCGGTCCGGCGGAAGCGCTCGGCCGCGGCATGCGGCTCGGGGTCCGGGCCGCCTTCGAGGAACGCAATCGTGCCGGCGGCGTGCACGGGCGCAAGCTCCAGCTCGTTTCGCTGGATGACGCGTACGAGCCGGAGCTCGCTATCGGCAACACCCGCCGGCTCATCGAGGACGAACAGGTGTTCGCCCTGATCGGGGCGGTCGGCACGCCGACCTCGAACGCGGCCGAGCCGATCGCGTCCGCCGCCGGGGTGCCCTACATCGGGCCGTTCACGGGGGCGGAGTTCCTGCGCAGCCGAAGCCGGCCCATGGTGATCAACGTCCGCGCTTCCTATTTCCAGGAAACCGAGGAGATGGTCGAGCGGCTGTCAAGCGATCTCGGAGTGACCCGGATCGGGATCCTCTACCAGGACGACTCGTACGGGCTCGCGGGCTACAAGGGCCTGAGCCGTGCGCTCAAACGGCGAAAGCTTGAGATCGCGGGGGTCGGCACCTATCCCCGCAACACCACGGCAGTGAAGACGGCGGTGCTCGATCTCAGCCACAGTCGGCCCGAAGCGGTGGTGATCATCGGCGCGTACCGGCCGGTCGCCGTGTTCATCCGCTGGGCGCGCCTGCTCGGGTTCAACCCGGTCTTCATCAACCTCTCTTTCGTCGGCAGCAACGCCCTTGCGCGCGAGCTCGGGGAAGCCGGAAACGGCGTGCTCGTGACGCAGGTCGTCCCGTTCCCGAGCGACGGCTCGGTCCCGGTCGTCGCCGCCTACCATCGCGCCCTCGCCGAGCATTCTCCGGAGAGCGACCCGGGCTTCGTGTCTCTGGAAGGCTATATCGTCGGACGTTTCGTGGTCGAAGCGCTCGACCGCGCGGGGCGGGACCTCACCCGGAACGGCTTCATCAACGCGGTGACGCTGGCCGGGATACACGATCTCGGCGGATTCGAGCTCGAGTTCGGACCCATCGACAACCAGGGCTCGGACCGGGTATTCCTCACCGAGATCGGACCGGACGGACACTACCGTCCCATCGAGCGACTCGCGGCACGGACGCAACGATGAGCAGCGAATCCCCGCGGCCCGATTCCTTCGAGAGCGATTCCGCGGCCGCTCCGGCTACCCTGCCCCGCGTTGAGCCCGAGGGTACCGGACCGCAGGCCGGCGACCCCGGTTCCGGCCCCCGGCGGCGCGGCTTCGGGGTCGCCGGAAAGCTCTACCTCGGCCTTGGGGGAGCCTTCGCCCTCGCGCTCGCGGCGAGTCTCGTCGGGGGCTACTCGTTCCTCAACGTGGGCGACGCGCAGCGCAGGATCACCGAACGCAGCGTTCCCGACCTCAACTCCGCCTTCCTGCTCGCACAGCGGGGGGCCCTTCTGGTCGCGGCCGCGCCTCGCCTCATCTCCTCCGACACCTCCGAGGAGCTCGCCGCCGCCCGCGCGGAGTTCGAGGCCCATCGATCGGGGTTCGATGAAATCGTCGAGTCCGTGGGCAGGATCGAGGTACGGTCGGGTCTGCTGGAGAAGATGAACGAGGTCGCGACGAGCCTCATCGAGAACATCGACTGGATCGACCGATCGGTGGAACGGCGGATCGAGCTGGCCCAGGCCGCGAAGGCCATGACGACCGAGATCCAGGGCGAGCGCCGAGCCGTGGCCGACATCCTGTTGCCGAAGATCGACGACCAGATCCTGTTCCTCGCGACCGGGTATCGGACGCTCGACAGCACACCCGCCCCGCTCGACGAGCGCGCGTCCTACGAAGAGCTGTCGCGCTACCGCAGCCTCCTCGCCCTGAGCGCCCAGTCGAGCCTCGCGGAGAGCCTGCTCAGCCAGGCTCTCCAGGTGGCGGACCCGGACCTCATCCGCCCCCTTAGCGAGCAGTACGATGCGGTGGCGAGAAACCTCGAGCGCGCACGGATGGAGGTCGAGCACCCGGACCTCGAAACCCACCTCGCGAAGCTGATCGGGTTCGGCACGAAGGGGAACAACGCCTTTCGCCTGCGCGAGAACGAGCTTCGCCTCACCGGACTCCAGCAGGAGTACCTCGCGCGCAACCGGCGCCTGGAGACGGAGCTGGTGGCCGCCGCGGAGGAGCTTGTCGCGGCCGCGCGCGCGGGGGCAGCGGCGGCGGCGGCCGATTCGGAATCGGCGATCCAGCTCGGCCTCGTCCTCCTGTTCACCCTCAACGTGGTCGGCATCGTGGCCCTGGTGCTCATCGGCTGGCTGCTCGTCGGCCGCGTGCTGGTGCGCCGGATCACGAGCCTCGCCGCCTCGATGCGGCGGATGGCGGGCGGAAACCTCGAAACCTCGGTGGACGTCGGCGGGCATGACGAGGTGACCGACATGGCCGACGCGCTCGAAGTCTTCCGCCAGCATGCCCTCGAGGTCCAGCGGCTCAACCTGGTGGAGATGCTGGCGGAAGAGGTGCGGGCGAAGAACGTCGAGCTCGAAGGGGTGCTGAACGATCTCCGCCGGGCGCAGGACCAGGTGGTCCTCCAGGAGAAGCTCGCCGCCCTCGGCCAGCTCACCGCCGGGGTCGCCCACGAGATCAAGAATCCGCTCAATTTCATCAAGAACTTCTCGGAGATCTCGCGCGAGCTCAGCGAGGAGATGAAGGAGATTCTCGACGAGGGCGGTGCAAAGCTCGACGACAAGACCCGCGAGGAGCTGGACGACGTCACCGGGGAGCTCGACACGAGCCTCGGCAAGATCGTCGAGCACAGCCTGCGGGCCGACAGCATCGTGCGAGGCATGCTCTCGCACTCGCGCGAGTCCTCCGGCGAGCTCGAGACGGTCGACGTGAACGCGATGCTGATGGAGTACGCGGGCCTCGCCTACCACAGCCGGCGGGCCCTCGACAGCGAGTTCAACGTCACGTTCCAGCACGAGTTCGACGAGGGGGTGGGCGAGATCCAGGCCGTTCCGCAGGACATGAGCCGGGTGTTCCTCAACCTCGTCACCAACGCCTGCCAGGCCACCGACGAACGGCGCAAGGGCGAGTCCGGAGACTACCAACCCACCCTCTGGCTCAAGACCCGGCGCGACGACGAGATGGTGGAGGTGCGGGTGCGCGACAACGGCACCGGCATCCCGGAAGTGGTGAAAGCCAAGGTCTTCGAGCCGTTCTTCACCACCAAGCCGACCAACGAAGGCACCGGGCTCGGGCTCTCGATCTCCAACGACATCGTGCGCCGGCACGGCGGCGAGATGAGCGTCGACTCCCGGGAAGGCGAATTCACCGAGTTCATCGTCAGGCTGCCGGTGGACGGCGGAGCGGCGGCGCTCGTCGAGAACGGGCAGGAGGACGCGGCGGCGTGAGGCGGCGGCCGCCTTGCCCTCCGGCCCGCGCAGCCGATCCATCATGCCGCGCCGCCGTGGCGCAGGCCGCGGCCGGGGTCCGCGTTCCCTCCGGCCCACGAGAATGACGTCCCACATGAGCAACCACCCCGCGGCAAGGCCGCCGGTTCTCGCGCGTGCCGCGGCCTCGCTCCTGCTTGGCCGGGACGGACCGGACGGACCGGAGCTCTTCCTGCTCGCCCGCAACCGCGCGAGCACGTTCGCGTCCGGGGCGCTCGTCTATCCCGGCGGAGCGGTGGACGAGACCGACCGCAACCCATCGTTGCGGGCGCGGGCGGAAGGGTCGGACGGCCTCGACGAAGAAGGGCTGGCATTCCGGATCGCGGCCATTCGCGAGGCGTTCGAGGAATGCGGGCTCCTGCTCGCACGCGCCCGTGGGTCGAACGAGCTCGTCGGCCGCGAGCGGGTCGACTCGATCAAGCGCCGCTTCGCGGGCGCCCTCGCCGACCACTCTCTCGACATGCTGGAGCTCGCGGAGGTCGAGGACCTCGTGCTCGCCTGCGACCACTTGGTCCCGTTCGCCCACTGGATCACGCCCGAGACCCAGCCGAAGCGTTTCGACACCCACTTCTTTCTGGCCGGCGCGCCCCGGGACCAGGAGGCCAGGCACGACGGCCACGAGTCGACCGCTTCGGTCTGGATCACCCCTGCCGCGCTCGTGGAGGCGGCGGACGCGGGGAAGTGGTACGTCATGTTCCCGACCCGGCTCAACGCACAGAAGTTCGGCCGGAGCGCCACCGTGGCCGGAGCGCTTGCCGCGGCCCGAGCCGCCCCCGTGGTCACCGTGATGCCGAGCGGGCAGAAGGTCGAGGGCGGGCGCAGGCTGCGGATCCCGGCCGGCGCGGGGTACGGACTGACCGAAGCGTTCGTGGACGCGAGGGGGGCCGTCACCCGGATCGGCTGACCCCGGCCACCGCCCGGCACTCCGGCGGACCCTCTTTGCCACTTCGCCACTTCGCCACTTCGCCACTTCGTCACTTCGCCACTTCGACGGATCCGGGTCCGGTGCGCGACAGGGGCCGAGCGCGGTCGCCCGTCCCGCGCGGCGATCGGCGGCATCGATGTCGCGGTGGACCTGACAGGTGACACGGGCCAGGCGGATTGGCCCGTCCCTCGCGTATCGATCGGGGGCGCCACCGCCGGCGGGCAATCCGGCTCCGCCGGTCGGCTACCCGGGCAGCCCGGCTCCCTCGTCGAGACCCAGCATCAGGTTGAGATTCTGGATCGCGGCCCCGGACGCCCCCTTGCCGAGGTTGTCCAGAATCGCGACCAGCAGCACGTGCCCCGACGGATGCGAGAAGACGTGCAGATCCATCCGGTTGGTGTCGTTGCACGCGCGCGGGTCCAGCGCCCACTCGTCCGGAGCCGCCGCGGCCCGGGGAGCGACCCGGACGAAGGGCTCGCCGGCGTAGCGGTCGGCGAGGACCTCGTGCACCCGGGCGCCGTCGCCCGCCGTCACGCCGGCCGGGAGCGGGACCTGGACCCGCATTCCGCAGCGGAAGGGACCGACCGCGGGCAGGAACTGCGGCTCTCGCACGAGCCCCGCGTAGCGGGACATTTCCGGGAGGTGCTTGTGCATCCGCTCGAGCGCGTAGGGAGCCTCGAAGGGGAGCCCTTCGAGTCCGCTCTGCGTTGATTCCCAACGTTCGATGAGCGTACGGCCGCCCCCGGAGTAGCCGGACAGGGCATGGCACGAGAGCGGCGCATCCGGCGCGAGCAATCCGGCATTGACCAGGGGCCGGACGAGAAGCACGAAGCCGCTCGGATAGCATCCGGGATTCGATACGCGGCCGGCGTTGGCGATGCGGGGGCGCCGTCCGGGCTCCAGCTCCGGCAGCCCGTAGGCCCAGCCGTCCGCCACCCGGTGGGCGGTGCTCGCATCCACGACGCGGGTTCCGCTCGCCGCGGCCCAGGCCGCCGCCTCGCGCGCCGCATCGTCCGGCAGGCACAGCACGGCGATGTCCGCTTCCTCCACCCGCTCGCGGCGCGCCGCCGGGTCCTTGCGGAGCGACTCGGGGAGACCGAGGAGATCGAGGTCGTCGCGCCCGCCGAGCCAGTCGCGGATGCGAAGCCCCGTGGTGCCCACGTGGCCATCGATGTAGACCCTGGGCCGATTGGACGGCATCGACTTCACCTCCTCGACTTCTACGCTCCGGCGGGGTCCGAACGGCGCATCGGACCGAATCTCACTCCGCGGGCGCCGGACAAGGCGCGCCCGCGAAACCGGGAACGAGGTCGGGGCCGGCATCGGAGCGGGGACCCGGACCCCCGGGCCGGGCGGCGATTATAATCTCCCGAGCATGGCCGCCGACCGCATCCATCCCGGACCGATTCGCGCGGTCACCTTCGATCTCGACGATACGTTGTGGGACGTGCAGCCTGCGATCGACCGCGCGGAGCGGGATCTCCGCGCCTGGCTCGATGCGAATTGCCCGGACATGGCGGCGCGCTATGACCGCGACGCCCTGTTCAAGGTCCGAGCCGCGATCATCGCGAAGACGCCGGATCTGCAGCACGACGTGAGCGAGCTCCGGGTGCAGGTGCTGAAGACCGCCCTCCTTCGGACCGGCCGCGAGGCGGCGGAGGCGGAACGCCTCGCCCGGGCCGGGTTCGAGGTATTCCTCTCGTCCCGGCACACCATCGAGTACTACGATCACGCGGTGGAAGTGCTACGGAGCCTCCGCCGGCGCTACGTGATCGGCGCTCTCACCAACGGCAACGCCGACGTGCGCCGGCTCGACATCGGACCCCTGTTCCACTTCGCGATCCAGGCGGGCGAGGTCGGGGTGAGCAAGCCCGAACCGGCCATGTTCGAGGAGGCGATGCGCCGGACCCGCCTCAAGCCGGACGAGATCGTGCATGTCGGCGACCACCTCGAGAACGACGTGGCGGCGGCGAAACGGCTCGGCTGGCATACCGTCTGGGTCAACCGGGAGCGAGCGCCCCACCCGGAGGGAGCGGCCGTGGCGGACGGGGAGGTCTCGTGCCTGAGCGAGCTGCCGCCGGTCATCGAGCGGATCGAGGCGGCGGCCCGCGCCGCCTGAGGTTCCGTCCGCCGGCCGGCGCCGCCTCCTGGCGAGGCATGTGGCGCACTCCTGGAAGCGCGGGCTTCCAGCCCGCGCTCCCGGGAAGCCCCCGCTCCCAACCTGAGCTCCGTACGCAATCAGGAATATGACGGCGCCTCAAGGGGGCTGGCCCGCCCTGGGTCCCGCGTCAGGTTCGGGTGCCTGCGGTGCGGCCTGCGAACGACTCGCCGCTGCGCCCGCGCCGCCGGTTGCGGCAAGGTGGATGGTCGAGGTCGGGAACGCGATCTCCGCCCCGTGACGCTCGATGATGTCGTTCACTTGGAGCAGCACGTCCTGCTTGACCGAGTGGTACTCGTCCCACGCCTTGGTACGGGTGAAGGCGTAGATGAAGAAGTCGAGCGAAGAAGGGGCGAACGCGTTGAAGTTCACCATCAGGAACTCTTCGGGATCGATCCCGGGGTGCGATTCGAGCATCGCCCGTACCTCGTCCACGATCGGCTGCACGCGAGTCGAGTCGTCGTAGCGAACGCCGATCGTCTCGTATATCCGGCGGTTGAGCATCCGGGTGAAGTTCTCGATCGCGATGGTCGCGAAGGCCGAGTTGGGAACGTAGAGGGGGCGGTTCTCGAAGGTGCGGATGCGGGTGAGGCGCCACCCGATCTGCTCGACGGTACCCATGATCTCGCGATCGGGCGATCGAATGGTCTCGCCGACGACGAAGGGCCGATCGAGGTAGATCATGAGCGCGCCGAAGAAGTTGGCGAGCATGTCGCGGGCCGCGAACCCGATCGCGATGCCGCCGATGCCGCCGAACGCGAGCACCCCCGAGATGCTGAACCCGAGGGTCTGCAGGGTGACGAGGAAGGCGGTGATGATGATCGATGCGCGCAGCAGCTTGGCGACGGCATCGAGGGTGGCTCGGTCAGGCCCCGTTTCTCCCTTCGTCTCGCGGGCGAGGAGGTTCTCCTCCACCTTCCCGACGAAGCGCACGAGAAACCACGCGATGCAGGCCACCACGCCGACATCGCGAATCGCGTCGACCGCCTCGAAGATCGTTCCCTCTCCGCCGGCGGGCACCAGGCTCGCCGCCAAGGCGATGCCCACCACCCAGATGAGGACCCGGAGCGGGCGGCGGAGCGAATCCACCAGGGCATCGTCCCACGGCGTGGAGGTGCGTTCGAGGCGCCGGCCCCACGCGAGCAGGATCCTTCGTGCCGCGTAGCTCGCCGCGAGGGTGAGAAATACGACGACGAACGCCTGCCACACCCACGCTTCGAAGGGCAGCGACGATGCGAGGTCGGCGAGGTTCATTCAGGCGCGGTGCTCAGTGGCGGCCGCGCATCGCCGGCGCGGCGGATCGGAACTCGGGGGCACCCCTGTCCACTCCCCTCCCGGTCCACCTCGTCACCGCGGAACGGGCGCCCGACGCTTCCCGGCCCGACGGGAACGGGCAGCAGGGAGGGATCGAAGCGCCGCGTCCTCCACCACGCTCTCGGGAGGTCGGCTTCCGGGACAGGGGCGGTCGCCGTCCATCCGCAGATGGGCGGGGGCGCCGCGGAGGGGTGAATGGGGTCCGGCACCGCCGGTCAGCGGCTCGGGTGACTCGCCTCCCAGGCCGCGCGCTGTTCCGGCGTCGATTCGGTCTGGTGCCTGGCCTTCCACTCAGGGTACGGCATGCCGTACACGATCTCGCGCGCCGCGTCATAGTCCATGCCGACGCCCCGCTCCTCGGCCGCCGCCCGGTACCACTTCGAGAGGCAGTTGCGGCAGAAGCCCGCGAGGTTCATGAGGTCGATGTTCTGCACGTCCGGCCGCTCGCGAAGATGCTCCACCAGCGTGCGGAACGCGGCCGCTTCGAGCGCGGTCCGGGTATCGTCGTCCATCGGATTTCTCCAAGGCATGGAGGGAGGAGCGTATTCTAGCCCGCATCCCTCACCCGGTTCCCCGTGGCGGACGCCGGACCGTTTGCGGTGACGGGCCGTATTCGCTTCGGCAAAGGCCCGGCCGGGCTCTCCGGACCACTGGCCGGGCAGAAGCGACCGGGGGAGCTTCGGCCCCCTTCAGAGTCCTTGGGTCTTGCCGTCCTTCAAGGCGATGCCCCGCCTCTCGCGCTCCGCGACCGCGAGATCGGCCGCGAGAGGCGGGACGACTCCGCCGGAGCCGTCCCAAGGGCGGCGTCTCAAGCGGCCCGTTCCTCGGCGTCGAGGAGCTCGCGCGGCAATCGGAAGGTGACGTTCTCCTCGATACCGTCGAGGTCCGTCACCGCGACGTCGAACATCTCCCCCAAGCGGCTAATCAGGTCCTGGACGAGCTCCTCCGGAGCCGACGCCCCGGCCGTGATTCCCACCGTCCGCGCCCCGTCCAGCCAGGCCGGCTCCAGGCCCCCCGCATCCGGAATCAGGTAGCTGTCGGTTCCCGCTTCTTCGCTGATCTCGCGCAGCCGGTTCGAGTTCGAGCTGTAGTCGGCGCCGATTACCAGAATCACGTCGGACCGGTCCGCCAGCCGCCGCACCGCGGTCTGCCGATTCTGCGTGGCATAGCAGATGTCTTTCACATCGGGGCCCCGGATCCCCGGGAAACGCTTCTCAAGCGCCGCGATGATCTCGCGGGTGTCGTCAACGCTGAGCGTCGTTTGCGTCACATAAGAGAGCTTCTTCGGGTTGTCCGGGGTCAGCGTCGCCACGTCGGCCAGGTCCGACACCAGGTACACCTCGCCCGACACCTGCCCCATCGTCCCCTCGACCTCCGGGTGGCCGGGATGTCCGATGAGGACCACCTCGTAGCCCTTCCCCGCATAGCGTTTCGTCTCGTTGTGCACCTTGCTCACCAGCGGACAGGTCGCATCGATCACCTGCAGGGCGCGGACGCCGGCATCGTCCACTACCTTTCGGGACACGCCGTGGGCGCTGAACACGGTGACGGCTCCCTCCGGGATGTCTGCAACCTCCTCGACGAAGCGGGCGCCCTTGGCGCGCAGACTGTCGACGACATGCTTGTTATGGACGATCTCGTGCCGCACGTAGACGGGTGCACCGTAGATCTGCAATGCGCGTTCGACGATGTCGACGGCTCGTACGACACCGGCGCAAAATCCTCGCGGCTGCGCCAGAATGACCTTCAAGGCTTGTTTCGCCACCTGAATTCCCCCGCCCAGCTTGACGATGCGTGTGGCTTACCGCCACCTACTCTATCGCATTTGCGCTTGGGCGCCCGGAGGTCACCCGGACTCCGGGCACCCCCGCCGGGCCGCCCCCGCAGCCCCCCGCTCAGCGCGCGCAGTGCACCGCGGGCCTCCACCGGCTGATGACGGCCGGCACGGTGCTCCGCCGCAATGCGGGCGCCGGGGCGCCGTGGCTGCCCCAACCGTTGGCCGGACACGAGAAGGAGGCCGAGGCTATCACCGGTTCCTTGAATGTGACAAAATTCAGTTATCGCAACATCCTCATGCGTGCAAGCTGGAAAACCCACCTGAAGGGGGAGGGCTTTAGATGCAGGTGCCATCTGCGTACGTCAAGGGCCATGAGCAGGCCCGTCTGCACGACGCGGAAGCCGCCGACAACTACGTCCGGCACACCACCATCGGCGACCCCGAGCTCGACCCGATCATGGAGGAACTCTCCTCGATGCCTTCTGCCGACCTGCACCGGTTCATCGGGGCCGGCATCGAGCAGCAGGATGAGGTTCTGTGCAAGGCGCCGCAGGTCCTGCGCGATTTCTTCGAATCTCTCGAAGAGCCTCCTCCCTGGCTCGACTACGATGCCTTTCGCCCGGGGATTCGCGCCTTCCACGCAAACGTGGACCTCATGCTCGTTGCTTTCGTTACCGGAGTGCTGGTGGAAGGCTTTTCGACGCTTATCGCCAAGTCCTTCAGCATTACCGGGCGGGTGTCGTCGACCAAGAGACGGCTCCAGCAGAACAACCGCCACATTATGGACATATTCTTTCCCGGCGGCTTGTACAGAGAGAACGATGGGTGGAAGCTGTCCACGCGCATTCGCTTCGTTCATACCCGAATCAGGAGCCTGCTGGCGCAATCCGACGATTGGAATCACGAAGCCTGGGGCATGCCGGTCAGCGCGGCGCACCTCGGTTTCGCTATCTCCGTCTTCTCGAAGCGCCTGCTGGAATACTCGTTGCAGGTGGGCGCGAATTTCGACAAGGAGGAAAGATAGAGCGTTCTTGCCGTCTGGCGCTACGCCGGCTATCTCATGGGGATACCTGAAACCATCCTCTATACCGACGGCGCGGATGCGGAAAAAATATACAAGCTCAGCTATCTATGCGAGCCGCAGCCAGACGCCGACTCGATAGCGGTGGCGAATGGATTGATTCAGGCCATTCCGTCAGTTGCGGACGTGACGGATCCGGTTGAAACGCAGAAGCTGACTGGTTTGGCCTACAAGCTTTCACGAGCGCTTATCGGAAACCGGCTCGCCGAGCGGTTCGAATTTCCCAAG
Source organism: Gammaproteobacteria bacterium (assembly GCA_965223775.1). Taxonomy (GTDB): domain Bacteria; phylum Pseudomonadota; class Gammaproteobacteria; order HK1; family HK1; genus JAJDXW01. The sequence continues at coordinate 4,309,298 of OZ245021.1, forward strand.
ACCGCTGTCATTGGAACGCTGCTCCTCTACCGGACGAAGCAACGCATTCAGCGATGGCTGACGGGCGGACAATTGGTCAGATCGGGTAATTTTACCCAGCTTCTCCAGATCTCGGTGTACGACGAGCGTGGGTTGAGCTACAAGATGCCCGACCACGTAAAACACACGATATCGAATCCGTGGTAAGTGTTGGTCGCGCCTTGGCGCGGCCGCGTCCGTTCCGGTCAGGAGTCTGGAGATTCGGCTGGATGGAACGGAGTCATCCGCAGTTGGCCGAGTCGATAGCGTCGTGCACTCCGATCGGTGAGCCCGCCGCGAATCGCCACCGGCGATGGCCGAAACCATGAGTCCTTCGCGATTGGACTGCTATGCCGCCGTCATCGTGCGCCGCCGGTGGCTGGTCGCCGCGCTCGCCACGTTGCTCATGCTGGTCGTGACGAGCGGCGCCCGTTTCGTCGGCGTCACGAACGACTACCGCAGCATGTTCGCCGAGGACAATCCGCAGCTTGCCGCATACGACGCGTTGGAGGAAACCTTCTCCGCGTCCAATGCGGCGCTGATTGCCATTGCGCCCCGGCAGGGCTCGGTGTTCACCCGCGAAACGCTCGGCGCGGTCGAGGAGTTGACCGATGCCGCGTGGCGCACCCCTTGGTCCACCCGGGTCGACTCCCTCACCAACTACTCCCACAGCGAGGCGATCGACGACGATCTGATCGTCGAGCCGCTCGTCGATGACGCGCCGTCGCTCGACGATGCCGGGTTGGCCCGAGTCGAAGCGATCGCGCTGAACGCTATCGACGTGGCCGGGCGCCTGGTCGCCCACGACGGCCGGGTGGCCGGGCTGGTGATCAATTTCGCCCTGCCCGAGAACCCGGACGCCGCGGTGGTCGAGATCACCGACCATCTCGAAGGCATTCTGGACGAGGCTCGCGCGAGCCATCCGGACCTCGCCTACTACCTGACCGGCGACGTGGTCATGAACCGGGCGTTCGCCGAGGCCACGGAGGACGATTTCGAGACCCTCGCGCCGATCGTGTTCCTCGTCATCGTGGTCGCCACCGCCGTCCTGCTGCGCTCACTGGTCGGCACCCTCGCCCTCGTCATCACCGTCGTGTTCGTCATCAACACCACCATGGGCTTCGCGGGCTGGATCGGAACGGTGTTCAATCCCGCCAATTCCGGCGTGCCGATCATCGTGATGACGGTCGTGGTCGCGCATTCGGTCCACATCGTGACGGCCACTCTCGGGGGCATGAGCCGGGGTCTCGGCCGGAGAGAGGCGGTTTCCGAATCGCTCCGCGGCAATGCCTGGCCGGTATCTCTCACCACGATTACGACCGCGATCGGGTTCCTCAGCCTGAATGCCTCGGATTCGCCCCCCTTTCACGTCCTCGGCAACCTCGTGGCGTTCGGTGTGCTGTGCGCCTTCGTCTATTCCATGACCCTTCTTCCCGCGCTGCTCTCGATCCTGCCGTTGCGCGCGCCGCGCCCCCGTGCGGGGCGTTCCGACTTCTTCGATCGCTTCGGCGCCTTCGTCGTCGACCGCCGCAGGTTCCTGCTCGGGTTCGTGGCCCTGCTCGCCGCTGGCCTGGCCCTCGGCATTCCCCGCATCGAACTCACCGACAACTGGACGCAGTACTTCGATGAGCGTTACGAGTTCCGGCGCGACACCGATTTCGTCATCGACAACCTGACCGGGATGGAGACGCTGGAATATTCCCTGAACGCGGGGCGTGAAGGCGGCATCACCGATCCCGACTACCTGCGCGCGGTCGATGCCTTTGCGCGGTGGTACCGGGGGCAGCCCCAGGTCGCTCATGTCCAGGCATTTCCGGACATCATGAAGCGTCTGAACAAGAACATGCACGGCGACGACCTCGCCTTCCACCGCCTTCCGGACGATCCGGCTCTCGCCGCGCAATACCTGCTGCTCTACGAGCTTTCGCTTCCCTTCGGCAACGACCTCAACAACCGTATCGACGTCGCCAAGTCCGCTACCCGCATGACTGTCGTGGTCCACAGCCTGACATCGCAGGCCCAGCGCGAGCTCGACGCACGCGCACAAACGTGGCTCCGTGCCAACGCGCCCGGTCTTGCAACCGAGGCGTCGGGGGTCAGCATCGTCTTCGCTCACCTTTCCCAGCGAAACATCAACAGCATGCTGCGGGGCACGATTATCGCCATGGCCCTCATTTCGCTGATCCTGATCGGGGTCTTCAAGAACCTGCGCCTGGGTCTCATCAGCCTCGTACCCAATTTTCTTCCCGCCGTCATGAGCTTCGGCCTGTGGGGCTACCTGGTCGGCCGGGTGGGTCTCGCCGGCTCGGTGGTCACCGCGATGGCGTTCGGCATCATCGTGGACGACACGATTCATTTCCTGACCAGGTATCGACAAGCCCGCCGCGACGGGCTCGCCGCGCCGGAGGCGGTGCGCTCCGCCTTTCGCACCGTGGGTCGGGCGCTGTGGACCACGACCGCGATCCTGTCGCTGGGCTTCCTGGTGTTTGCCTTCTCGGGATTCGAGCTGAGCTGGGCGCTCGGCCTCCTCATCACGATCACGATCGTTTTTGCGCTCCTCGCCGATTTCCTGCTTCTCCCGCCCTTGCTGATGGCCATCGATCGGAGAAAGTCATGATCCGCCCCCGCCCCGCCCGATCGGCCCTCCGGTTTCTCGCGGCTTGCCCCGCCTTCCTGGCCTGTCTGGGCGCACCCGTGGCCGCGTACGCGGCCACCCCCGAGGAAACCGGTCTCGAGATCGCGCGCGATGCGCGTGAGCGCAAGCAGGGGTTCGGCAACTTCACGGCCAGCCAGACCATGGTGCTCCGCAACAAGCAGGGGCAGGAGAGCCGGCGTCGGATCCGGGTCAAGGTTCTCGAGGTCGAGGGAGACGGCGACAAGAGCATGTTCGTGTTCGACGAGCCGCGCGACGTCAAGGGGACCGCACTGCTCATCCACGCCCACAAGGAGGAGGCGGACGACCAATGGCTCTACCTGCCGGCCCTGAAACGGGTCAAGCGCATCAGCTCCTCGAACCGCTCCGGTTCATTCATGGGCAGCGAGTTCGCCTACGAGGACATGAGCCCCCAGGAGGTGGAGAAGTTCACCTACCGGTATCTCCGCGACGAGCCGTGCGGTGAGTTGACGTGCACCGTCACCGAACTCTTCCCGGTGGACCGGAAATCCGGCTATCGCCGCCAGATCGTGTGGCGCGACAAGGAGGAGCTTCGGGTCTGGAAAGTGGAGTACTTCGACCGCAAGGACGCGCATCTGAAGACTCTCACCATGGGAAGCTACGCGCAGTACCTGGACCGATACTGGCAGGCCGGGGAGATGACGATGGTCAATCACCTCACCGGCAAGAGCACCGTGTTGAGCTGGACAGATTTCGAGTTCCGGACCGACCTCAATACCCGCGACTTTACAAAGACCGGACTGAAACGGGCGCGCTGATGCGGCTTCGCGCCGTTCTCGTCCGCGCGACGCTCGGGGCCGCATGCGGACTCGTCCTCGCCGCCGGAGCCCGCGCCGAAGCCGGCAGCATCGAGCACGAGCTCTCCGGGAGCTTGCGCATCGAGGGCCGCTGGTTCCCCGAGCCCGCGGACCATCCGGGCCAGCGCTCGCACGCGAGCGGCTTCGTGGCGGAGCCGACGCTCCATCTCGGGGACGACGAGGGCAGAAGCTTCACCCTGACGCCGTTCTTCCGCTACGACAGCGCGGATTCACGCCGCACCCACGCCGATGTGCACGAAGCCTATCTCCTGCTGTTCGGCGAAGCGGGCGACGGCGAGTGGGAGGCGCGCCTCGGCATCGACCGGGTGTTCTGGGGGGTCGCCGAATCGAACCACCTGGTCGACATCGTCAACCAGACCGACCTCATCGAGCACCCCAACCAAGAGGCCAAGCTGGGCCAGCCCATGGCCCACCTCACCTGGTCCGGGGACTGGGGGACGGCGGAGCTCTTCGCCCTGCCCTGGCACCGCGAGCGCACGTATCCGGGCCGCCACGGGCGCCTTCGCGCGGGGCTCATCGTGGACGGGAGCCAGGTCTCGTACGAGAGCGCGGCCGAGGAACGGCACCTCGGCGTCGCCGCCCGCTACAGCCACAGCTTCGGGCCGCTCGATCTCGGCCTCAGCTTCTTCGACGGCACCAGCCGAGAGCCATCTCTCCGGCCCGCCTCGTTCCGGCGGGTCCCGGACGCCAACGGCGTACCGATCCATACCTGTGACGGTATGCCGGTGCCCGCAGTTCCGGGGGCGCTCGCCCCGTACTACGGGCAGATCCGCCAGCTCGGACTGGATGCCCAGGTCACCACCGAGGCCGGGCTGTTCAAGCTCGAGGCCATCCATCGCGCCGGGGCTCTGACCCGTCCGAACTGTCAACACCCGGACGGTGAGGAGGAAGACTATGCCGCCTTCGTTCTCGGCGGCGAGTACACGTTCTACTCCGTATTCGAGTCGGCCATCGATCTCAGCCTGCTCGGCGAATGGAACTACGACGAGCGGGGCCGGAGGTCGACCAGCGAGTTCCAGGACGACATCTTCCTCGCCGGCCGACTCGCGTTCAACGACGTCCAGAGCACCGAAGTCATCGCCGGCATCCTGGCGGACACCGACTATGCCACCCGCACGATGACCATGGAATTGAACCGGCGTCTCTCCGACCAGTGGTCCCTGCGCGTGGAGGCAGTGGCTCTGCTCGACGTGGACGAAGCGGATCTCGTCTACGTTACCCGGCGCGACAGCTTCGTCGGGCTGGACCTCATCTACAACTTCTAGCGAGGCTGCGCCTCGGACCGACGAGGCGTGTTCGAAGCCACCCGACGGTTCTCCAACCCCCGGCGCGCCGTACCAGGAGAAATGCCTGCATTTCTTCTGGTAGCAGCCTCGTACGTTTCCTCCACGCAACGCCTCTGCAAACTTGACTCAAGGTCACGGTGACTCAAGGCGTCTGGCGAGGCTGCGCCTCGGACCGACGAGGCGTGTGGTGCACTCCTGGGAACGCGGGCATCTTGCCGGATCGCGGGCATCTTGCCCGCGAGGACCCATGCCGGCCTTCGGCCCACCGCGGGCTGGAAGCCTGTCTCCCAGGGAAGCGTGTGGTGCGCTCCCAGGGGGGCCTCGCAGAAAACCTGGCTCGACTGTAAAGATGATGACGCCTCAAGGAGTCTGGCGGACTCGGGGAACGTCCGCGAAGTTTCCTCACTGACGGTGGACGGCGCGCGCGGCCATGTGGCCGGAACGAACGGCGCTTTCGATGGTCGCGGGCAGACCCGTGTCGATCCAGTCCCCGGCGAGGTACAGATTGGCGAAGCCGCTCCGCGTCCTCGCACGGCGGCGCACCTCCCCGGGGGTCTGTGCGAAGGTGGCCCGCCGTTCCTTGACGACGCGGTACGGAGGGAGCCTGTCCCGGCGCAGTTCAAGGGCCGCCGCGACATCGTTCCAGGTCTTGCGGGCAATCGCGTCGGCCGGCTCGGCGGCGAGCGCGTCGCCGGCGCTCACCGTGATCGAGGCCACGTCCCCGCGCGCGAAGAGCCACTGCGCGGTCCCTCCGACCAGCCCGAGAAACGGGAGGTCGGCGGGGAGGCGGGCGGGCTCGGACAGGCGAAAGTGAGCGTTGACGATGGTATTGCTCTCCTCCGGCACGGTGAGGGACGGCACGAGGCCGGCCGCGGCGGCCGGCGGAACGGCCAGGATCACGCTTTCCCCTCGCTGCAATTCGATGTTTTCGGAACCGAAGTCGAGGTGGGTCGCACGGGTGTCCGTGCAGGAGATCCGGCGCAGCCGGCGTCCGAACTGCACCGTTGCACCTCCCCGATCCAGGAGATCCAGGGCCGGGTCCACGAACGCGTGGGAAAGCCCGAGCCGCGCAATCCGCGGCCGGCAGGCAGCCTCTCCCCTGGCGAACGTCTCGCGCAGCACGGGCCACAGCAGACTCGCCGCGCCCGATTGCGCCGGCGTGTTCAGTGCCGCGACGGCCAGCGGCTCCCAGAATCGCTCGAACAGCACCCCGCGGTCCCCGACGCAGTCGGTCACGGTGCGGTCGGCGCCGGCCACCGCGAACTTGAGCGCGGGGAGGTAGTCCCGGACCTTCGTGTCGGGCACTCGCCGTCCGGCGCGGAAGATCCACCAGGGGAGCCTTCCGGCATTCGGCCGCACGAGCCATCGCCGTCCGCTTCGAACATCGAGAAACGGAAAGCGGGCCGAGGCGGGGCCGACCAGGGCATCGTCCGCCCCGATGTCCGCCAGGTACCGCATGGCGGACCGGTTGCCGCTCAGCAGGAGATGGTTGCCGTTGTCGATCAGGCAGTCGAGCCGGGCATCGAAATACGACCGGCATCGCCCGCCCGCCCGGCCCCCGGCCTCGTACACGGTGACAGCACGTCCCGCGCGCACCAGCGACACCGCGGCGGCGAGACCGGCGAGACCGGCGCCGACGATATGAGTCCGGGACACGAAGAGAGAGCCGTCAGAAGAATCCGTACTGCAGGCCGAGCCACATCTTTCGCGCGCGGGTCAGCCGGATCGGGCCGCCGATCTGCTGCCAGCCTCGTTCCTCCAGGCGATCGAGAGTCTCCCGGTAGACCGCCATCATCAGGACCGCCGGCCGCATTCTCCGCCATCCGAACTCCCTCAACAGCCGGTCGGCTTCGGAGTAGTAGCCGCGGGCGAGCGCGGCGAGCTCCTCGCAGGCCCCGGCAAAGCCCGGATGGACGAATACCGTGTCCGGCGAGCTCGCCGCGACCCCGTAGCGCTCGAGCATTTCCCGGGGCACGTACAGGCGCTGCAACGCGGCGTCCTCCTTCAGGTCGCGCAGGATATTGGTGAGCTGGAGCGCGTTCCCGAGCGTCTCGGCAATCCGGGGACCGGGGTGCCGGGGCACCCCGAAGGTGTGGACCGACAGAACCCCCACCGAGCCGGCCACCTTGCGGCAATAGCCGAGCAGGTCATCCAGCTTCCCCATCCGAACCGTCCGAGCCGCGTCGATTTCCATGCCGTCGATCACGGCCAGAAACTCCTCTCGCGGCAGTTCGAAACGGTGCACCGGCTTCAAGAGCGCCCTCGTCGTCGGCCATTCCGGCCGTCCCGCGTAGAGCCGGTCGATCTCCTCCCGCCAGGCGGCGAGCGCCCGTTTCTTGACGGCAACCTCCCCCGGTTCGTCGGCGATGTCGTCGACCTCGCGGCAAAAGGCGTAGATCGCGTGCATCGCGCGCCGCCGCTCCGCCGGCAGCACCCTCATCCCCCACAGGAACGACGTGCCCGAGCGGGCAACGACGCGGCTCACGTGTACCCAGGGATCGACCTCGACCGGGCTCGGACCGTCTCCGGACGACCCGGAACGACGCGCCGAGCTCATGTCGTCAGACCCCCTTCGGCAGGCCCTTCCGAGCAAGATCCGGCCGATTCCACGGCTGCTGCAGGCCGCAAACTGCGCCTTCGTCAGCACCACCCTTTCGGCCAGCGGATCGCGCCGGCGGAGCTCGCGGCCGAGCTTCCTGGCGATGGCGAGGATTGCGGCCGCTTCCATCGCGAAACGGGCGTTGCGAAGCTCGCCCGGCAGGCGATCGGCCGAGGCCAGCAAGCCGTCGGTTGCGTCGAGACAGCGGTCCAGCACCCGCCGCAGGGCGGCCGGCGATCGGCCAGCGCCGAGCACCTCGACGCCGATACCCGCCTCGGCCATCCAGTCCTGAGGCAAATAGACGCGGTTCAGCTCCCGGTAGTCGTCCCCACAGTCCTGCAGGTGGTTGAGCACCTGCAACGCGTTGCAAAGGGCGTCGGAAGCGGGATACGCCGCGGCCGACTCGCCATGCAGGTCGACGAGGTAGCGGCCCACCGGAGCCGCGGAGAAATTGCAGTAACCGATGAGGTCGTCCCAATCGTCATAGCGGAGCTTCATCGCATCCTGCTTGAACGCGCGGGTCAGATCCACGCAGTGGCGATGCGTCACCCCGGTCTCGGCCAGTCTGCGGCGGACATCGTGCGCCTTGCGGAAGGCCGGACCGGTCGTATCGACGCCGCTCACGGCCCTGGCGAAGCCGTCCAGGCGTTCGACCTTGTCGGCCGGTTCCAGGTTGGGGTTGTCGGCGATATCGTCGATCGCCCGCGCATACGCGTAGAAGGCCGCTATGTGCGGCCGCAGGCGCGCGGGCAGCAGCCGGGAGCCGACGGGGAAGTTTTCATCCGCCGCGGACTTGCCGGACGGGGTCTCCACCGAAGCCGCCTCGTCCATCGAAAACCCGATGACGAACGAATCCGTCGTCCGTGTGTGTCACTTCAGGTTATCGTGAAAGACCCTGGCCCTTCAACGACGTCCCGCCGTGACTGCCCTGTGCGTGGTGAGTCATTGCCCGCGACGTGGCGGGTTCGTCATGATGCGGTCGCGAGCCGCAACGTCCACGCCGCGATCTACGACTCCCTGCGCCTGTGCAAGAAGATCTGATCCCGCGGGTTAGCCGGCGGCGCCCTCGATCACCACCATGTTGGTGAGCGCGACGCGGTTTCGGAGCGCCTTCGGCCCCTCGTACTCCGGCGAGGCGTGCCAACGCTTGGCGTCCTCCACGCTCGGAAAGCGGAGCACGACGGTGCGCTCGCGCGCCCACTCGCCCTCCAGCACCTCGAAGGCGCCTCCCCGCACGAGGTACTCGCCGCCGTACCGGGCGATGGTGGCGGGCGCCTGGGCGATATATTCCCGGTACGCTTCGGGGTCCTTCACTTCGACCTGCCCGATGATGTAGCCGTATCCGGCCATGATTTCGTACTCCTCTTCGCTGTCTGGCGAGGCTGCGCCTCGGAACGACCAGGCATGTGATGCCCTCCTGCGAGCGCGGGCATCTTGTCCGCATCGACCGTCGCGAACCTCGGATCCGTTGCGGGCTGAAAGCGCGTGCACTCAGGCACCCCCAGGAGACAGCTGTCGTGCGCACTTTCACGGCAAGACGCGCTTCCCTGGCGCAGCCGTTTCGCGAGCATCGCGTCCAGCCGCTGCCCGCACGGGTGGCGCGGTCCTTCAGCGTCTTCGTCGCCTGGCTGCAGATGTGCCGGTCATCGGATCTCGGTCAACCGGCCCGTCAGGTACTTGTGAATGACGCTCGACAACAGCGTCTGGTAGGGAATGCCTTCCTCTCGCGCCCGTGCGTGCGCGAGGTTGAAGTCCCGTTCGGTGACCCGCAGGTTGACTCGTCGGGTCTTGTTGAACGTGTTGCGGGCCGCTTGGCGCGCCGCTTCCATCTCGCGCTCGGCACCGGGAGCGGAACTCAATTCGTCCCGTTCGAACTTGTCCAGGATTTCTCGCTCTTCGGGGTTCAGTGGGCCGTTCACGATGATCGCCTCCTCGGATGGTCGCGCGTCGCTTTTCGGCTGGGGATGATGGTCTTCAGAAACCGCGGGCCGTCCGTATCGGTGACGAACGGCACCAGGTAGAGGTACTGTTCGACGTCCACGACGTAGACCATCTGCCCCGGGTATCGCTTCTGATTCGGGTGATTCAGCACGTCCACGAGACCGCCCTGCTCGATCGCGGAGATCACGCGCTCGAATGAGATTCCCCGTTGCGCAACGACTTGTTCGTTCTTCTCCTGATTCCACTCGTAGCGGGCAGACACGCGCCAATCCTCATCCAATGTGTGCAGGTTGTCAACGCCGTCGCGCAACCGAAGCGGCGTGTCGTTCAGCCCGACCGGGAGACGCGCGACCCGGACCGACCCGACGGCGGATTGCTCCGTTCCCGGTTGCGGTCAGCACTGCTCGCCGATGATTTCCGGAAGCAACCCCTCCGACTCCGGTTCGAGGGCGAGGGTGTCCGCGCGAATCTCCCCGGCCGAGCGCGTCGAGGACGCGGCGCGGCGCGGCGGGCGTGGGCGTTTCGCCGGCGACATGGGAGAGCCGAAAGCCGTAGTTGCCGGGTGGGATTCTCACCCACTGAGAGAACGCGCCTTTCACGGCGCACTGAGATTTCCGGGCTAGACTGATGGCAGCGCACCCGGGATGTCGTCGCCGATGCGTGGCGCAATCGTAGAGCTGGCGTCCGCTTGACGAAGACGATCGCCCCCCGCACCGGCCGGTAAGGATTGAACGAATCGCCATGTTCCCTCGCCTGCCCGTTCCCCCGAGTTCGCACCGGTTCTGCGTCGCCCCCATGATGGGGTGCACGGATCGCCACGCCCGTTACCTGCTGCGGCTCCTCAGCCGGCGCGCGCGGCTCTACACCGAGATGATCCCAACCGGCGCCCTGCTCCACGGCGATGCGGAGCGGGCGCTTCGCTTCGATCCGGCCGAGCACCCGGTGGCGATCCAGTTGGGCGGCGGCGACCCGGCGGACCTCGCCCGGTGCGCGCGGCGCGCCGAGCGGGCCGGGTACGACGAGGTGAACCTCAACGTGGGCTGCCCGAGCCCGCGCGTGCAGCAGGGCTGCTTCGGCGCGGCCCTCATGGCCCGTCCGGCCCTCGTCGCGGAGTGCGTCGCGGCCATGCGCGACGCGGCGTCGATCCCGGTCACGGTCAAGACCCGCATCGGGATCGACGATCTCGACAGCTACCACCGGTTCCGCGACTTCGCGGCGGCGGTGGCCGAGGCGGGGTGTTCGACCTTCATCGTTCACGCGCGCAAGGCGTGGCTGAACGGGCTCAGCCCCCGGCAGAACCGCGAGATCCCGCCGCTTCGCCACGACCGGGTGTACCGGCTGAAGTGCGAGCTGCCGGATCTCGACATCGTCCTGAACGGAGGGCTCACGACCCTGGAAGACGCCACGCAGGCGCTCCGCCGGGTGGACGGGGTCATGCTCGGACGCGCCGCCTGGCACGACCTCTGGCTGCTCGCCGGGGTGGACCCCGCCCTGTTCGGGGATGCGGCCCCGCCGCCGGAGCGCGGGGAGGTGGTGGAGCGTTATCTCGCCTATGCGGAGCGGCAGGGCGATGCGCGCCTCGCCGAGCTGGTGCGACCGCTCCTTGGCCTGTACCACGGCGTGCCGGGGGCCCGCCGGTGGCGCCGCACCCTCGGCGAGCTGGCCCATCGCCCGGGCGCCACCGCCGTCCAACTGGCTCGCGCGTGCACCGGGCCAGCCTCACCGGGGCCCTTCACGAACGACCCGCCGAGCGGACCGCACCCTTCACCGGGGACGGCACGACCGGCCGAAACCCCGTAGCCGAGGCGGCTCAACCGGCTGATCGCGCAAGTCCTTCGTTCGCCGTTCGACGGAACCGGCAAACCGGAGGCTCTGAAGGAGAATCCGACCGGATTCCGGTCAAGGCGAATCGACGAGGCCGATCGTCCGGCTTTACGCCGTCGATGCCGCCCACGTGACCATCATGTCCTGCCGCTACCACTACGGCGCCTGAACTGCGGCTCCGGGGCCGCCCGCCGGAGACTCAGGCCGCGCGGGCGAGGTTGCGCTTGACCGACTCGTGGTAGTGGCCGAGGGCCGGTTCGTTGCGCCCGTAGGTGACGTGCTCCTGCGCCCCGGAGTAGAAGCCCTGCTGGATGTTCTCTCCGTTCGGAAAGTCCTCCTCCTGCACGATCGACATCAGGAGGTCCATGTTGCCGTCCCAGTGGCGCTTTGCGCTGTCGGTCAGGGCCGGCTCCGGCGTGTAGAGCTGGACGTACATCCGGGCCCGGTCCGGGTCGTCCCCCACCGGGAAGACGCGCCACGTTTCCAGGTGGTCCTGCTGCACGATGAAGACCGTGTTCGGGAAGAGCACGTAGACGATCGCGGTATGGTGGACGAGGTCCCAGTCCGATTCGGGCAGCTCGCGCAGCTCTTCGATCGAGCGGCGGATGTAAATGCTCCGGCTGTTGCGGCCGAACGCTTCGAAGGTTCCGATGTTCGAGTGGATGAGCCAGTCGAGGGTCACGGGGTGCAGCGCCCGGATGTGGTAGGTCTCGAGGAAGGTGTCGATCACGAGCTTCCAGTTCATCTTCTGCTCGAGCACCCGGGTCTCGTAGAGGGAGTACCGGCCGAGGTCGAAGCTCCCGAGATCGCGCTCCGCTCCCTCGAGCGCCTCGTCGATGTCGAAGTCGGCGCCGGGGCTCGTCATCGCCCACACGAGCCCGTACTTCTCGACTACCGGAACCGGGGTCAGCCCGTGACACGAGGGGTCGACCCCCGAAAAGCCCGCATCGTGCGGGATCCGCAGCAGCCGCCCGTCCGAGCCGTACGTCCAGGCGTGGTAGGGGCAGACGAAACGCTTGCGGTTCCCGCGCCCTTGCGCAACCCGCGACCCGCGGTGCCGGCAGACATTGAGGAAGCCGCGCGCCACCCCGTCCTCCCCCCGTACCACGAGGATCGGGACCCCCGAGAAGTCGTCCGTCAGGAAGTCGCCGGGCTCCGGTATCTCGTTGCCGAGCCCCATCAGGAGCGGGTGGCGGCGAAACAGCTTCTCCCGCTCGGCCGCCAACTGCTTCCGGCAGGTGTAGTCGGTCACCGGGTTGCGGTACTCGGACTCCGCCATCGCCGTCGTCTTGGTGTCGAGGTAGTGGAGGAGTTGCCGCAGTTCGGCCACCTGGTAGCCCTGGTCCAAGGTCGTGAGACGCTGCATGTCCGACGCTCCCGGTTGATTCAGGCCCTGGGGCGCCAAGCATAGCCGATTCGCGGACGATTTCTAGCGGATGTTAGAATTTTTGCGATCCTCGTCCCCTCCCCCACCCGCCCGCGACCGGAGCCATGAGCGAAGAGCACCCGCCGACGACCCCGAGCACGTCCGTCCCGGATCGCCCCCGGATTGGAGGCCGGCTCGCACCCGGGACCGAGGCCACGGACGGCGCCGACGGGGGGCCGAAGTCGGAGCGCACCCGGCAGCGGATCCTGGACGCGGCGGCCCGCACCTTCCGCGACAAGGGGTACGCGGGCACCACCCTCAACGACATCGCGGTCGCCGCCGAGCTCCGGGCGGGAAGCATCTACTACCACTTCGACTCGAAGGAGAGGCTCCTCGAAGAGGTGCTGGACATCGGCATCGCGCGCGTGGCGGCGGCGGTGGAGCGGGTAGTCGAGGCACTGCCGCCGGAGACCTCACCCACGGAACGGATCCGGCACGGAATCGAGGCCCATCTGCACAGCCTCCTCCACCACGGCGAGTACACCTCGGCGAGCTTTCGCATCTTCTGGCAGACGCCGCCCGACGTTCGGACCAGGATTCTCTCGCGGCGCCGCGACTACGCCGACTACTGGCGGCGCATGCTGCAGGAGGCCCGGGCGGCAGGAGAGATCCACCCCGACCGGGACCTCGGCCTCGCCCGGATGTTCCTCTTCGGGGCACTCAACTGGTCGGTGGAGTGGTACGACCCCCGGAAGCGGCCTCTCGACGACTTCGCGCGCGAGGCGGCGGACACCTTCCTCCACGGCATCCTGACCCTTCCGGGAAAGCAGGTGACGGGCGAATAGTCCGGCCGGGGAGCGCGGCGACCGGACTTTCGGGAACGGTTTCCCAATTTCGATTCGACATGCGGACCGCGATCCTGGTTCCGGACAGGACCGCGTCCAGGTTCCGAAGGCTCCTGTCGACCACCCGCCACAACCCGTCCTTCGAGTGCGGAGCAGGCGGTACGGGAAGGACCACCTTCCTCGGGTTCAACGCCAGCCTCTGTTCGCAACGATCTCCGCGAACGCGACCATGGCCATTGCCCGGGCCCGTTCGATCCGTTCGACCTCGCCGTTCTCGACAGTGAAGAACGAGAGCTCCTGGTACAGGCAGCCGGCCGGACAGTCTCCCCACCCTTTTCGAAAGACGACATGCCAGGCCCCTCGTGACTTCGACGCCTCGATATCGGATCCGTCTCCCGTCAGGAAATCGGACTCCGCGTATTCGACCCCTTCGATCATCGAGTACGCGGCGCTCGCCGCGAGAACGTTCAGACGCTCGTCGAAGTACATGGCGACGACGCCGGTGGAGGAGAACGGCCGCACGGCAGACAGACCAAGCCTTGCATTGAGGGCATCGAACTCGGCGTGCCCGGTCTGCAACGTGGCGGATCCGCCGTCACCGCCGGGAGGACCGGAAACGGCCTTGAACAAGGCCGGTTCCAACCCGAGGAGCAGCACCCCGGGTCGCTGATCCAACCGTACGGCGATGTCCGCCATCGCGGGATGCGCACCCCGAATCCGAACCAGGGTCCGCTCGATCTCGCGAGCAAGCCCGAGTCGCTTGCCCGGGTCCAGCAGCAGGCCGCTCTCTCCTCGCAGGAGCCGGTCGGCGAGGATCGTGGAATCCGGGGGCGCGACGAATTCCCCGGAGCCGGCCTGCACGACATTCGAAGCTTCAACTCCTTCCGGGGAATCATCCGGAGCCGCCGAAATGCCACAGCCGGCCAGCGCCAGGAGGCAGCACGGCGCGAGCCGGACGCAGATCGCTGCACCCCACCCCGGAAATCCATGCCTTGCCCGGCGAAACGGCCATTGTTCCGTTCGTCCCATGCTCCCTGCCTCCCCCGAGCGTGAATGAATCATGCCATGGGACGTCCGGGCGTTCCCGAGCGAAATTGCCGGGGTCGTCCGGTGAACGCCACATGGCTCCGCCCGAGCGAGACGGGGAGAATCGGGCGGGCGCGGACGTTATGCTGAGCGTCCGAGACGGTGGGGAGAGGACGGTGACGGAAGCGGATCGCGAGAAATGGGACCGGTGCTACGCGGGCGGCGCCTACGAGCCGCGAACCTATCCGTCGCCCTTCCTCGTCGAACGCCTGCCGGAGCTGCCGAGGGGGCGCGCGCTGGACCTCGCCTGCGGGGCGGGGCGCAACTCCCTCTACCTGGCTGAAGCTGGCTACGAGGTCGAAGCGTTGGACATCTCCGAGGTCGCCATCGAGCGCGCCCGGGTGGCCGCCCGCGAGCGAGGACTCGAGGTGGACTGGCGGGTCGCCGACCTCGACCGCTTCGAACCGCCGCCGGGTCGCTACGACCTCGTCACCGTCATCCGCTACACCAACCGGGTGCTGATGGAGCACCTGCCGGATGCGCTGACCGAAGGCGGGATGCTGCTCGTGGAGCACCACTTCCGCACCTCCGCGCAGGTGGGCGGCCCGACCAACCGCGCATTCCGGCTCGCACCGAACGAAATCATCGACATCTTCCACGGCCGGCTGCGGGTGCTCTTCTACGACGAGCGGATCGCCCCCGACCCGGACGGCCGGCGCGTGGCCCTGGTGCGCTTCCTCGGCTGCCGCGGCTCCCCCGGCTTCTGATCGCGGCACCCGCGCCGGGGTTCAGCCGTGCGGGAGGGCGACCCGCCCCACCCGCTCGCGGGCGACGATCATCTTCTGGATCTGGCTCGTGCCGTCGCCGATCTGGAGCCCCATCACGTCGCGCAGGCGCTGCTCGAACGGCAGGTCCTTCGTATAGCCGAAGTGCCCGTGGGTGAGCAGGCAACGGTGGATGACGTCGAAGGCGACCTTGGGCGCCCACCACTTGCACATCGCGGCCTCCGCGGTGTGCGGCTCGCCGCGATCCCGCAGCCAGAGCGTCTTGTAGCAGAGGAGCTTCGCCGCCTCGACCCAGGTTTCGGCCTCGACGAGCGGCTCGCTCACCCCCTGGTTCCTGACGATGGGCGCTCCGAACGCCTCGCGCTCCGCGGCGTAGGCCCACGTCTCGCGGAGGGAAACCTCCGCCGGTGCGAGGCACTGGAGGCCGATGAGCGCCCGCGAATAGTCGAAGCCGGACATGACGGTGCGAAAGGCGGTGTTCTCCTCGGCGAGCATCCGCTCGGCCGGCACCTCGACGTCCTCGAAGAAGATGGAGCCGCGCCCTACCGCGGCGGAACCGACGTCGTCGTAGCCGCTCACCGCCACCCCGGGCGCGTCGAGCGGCACCACGAAGGCGGAGACCCCGCGCGAACGGGCCGCCTGCTCCCCGGTGCGGGCGAACACGATCGCTTCGGCTGCCTGGGTGGCGAACGAAATCGACGCCTTCTCGCCGTTCAGAACGTATCCGGAGTTGGTGCGCGCGGCGCGCAGCTTCAGGTTGGCGGCATCGGACCCGCCGCCCGGCTCGGTGAGGCCGAGGGCGAGGACGGCCCGCCCCTCGCAGACCCGGGGAATGATCTCCTGAGCGACCTCCGGGCGGGCGTGTGCAGCGATGATGGAGCCGTTGAGCGAGGCGAGGAGCTGCACGTAGGAGACGTTGAGGTCACCCCCCGCGATGTCCTCGATGATGAGGCCGCTCGCGACGCTGCCGAGATCGAGCCCGCCGAGCGACTCGGGGAGGTCGATCCCGATGAGACCGAGCGAGCCCATCTCTTCGACAAGCTCGGGCTCGATGCGGGCCTCGATCTCGCGCTGCCGGTAGCGGGGGGCGAGCCGCTCTTCGGCGAAGCGGCGCGCCATCGCGCGCATCGCCAGTTGTTCTTCGTTGAGTCCGAAGTGCACGTCATTACTCCTGGTTGGGGAGAGGGCGCTGCCCAGGCTCCTTGAGGCGCCCCGATCTTGCCATGTCCGCCAAATTTCACGCTGTAGCGTCGTGGGAATGCGGGCTTCCAGCCCGCATGGACAGCCAAAGGCCAGCGACTCGCCGCGGGCTGGAAGCCCGCGCTCCCAGGAGAATCGGGCGGAGTTCCGCGCGTCCGACGTAGCACCACCTACCTCGTCGGTCCGAGGCGGTGCTTCGCTGGCCGGTCACCGGTAGTGCTTGAGGAAGTCGGGGTCGCGCTTCTCGCGGAGCGCGTTGCCCCCTTCCTTCGATTCCTCGGTGTCGTAGTAGAGCCGGAGCGCCATGGACGCCATGCCCCCGATCCCCCGCACCGACTCGCTGTCGGCGTTGAAGCTCCGCTTGGCGAGCGCGATCGCGGTGGGGCTTCGCAGGTTGAGCTCGGCGCACCACTCGTCGACCTCCGCATCGAGCCGCTCGTCCGGGACGACCGCGTTGCAGAGCCCCATGTCGAGGGCCTCCTTCGCGCTGTAGCGCCGGCACAGGTACCAGATCTCCCGCGCCTTCTTCTCGCCCACGCACCGCGCAAGATAGGCGGTGCCGAAACCGGCGTCCACGGACCCCATCTTCGGACCGACCTGGCCGAAGATCGCGTTCTCCGAGGCGATGGTGAGGTCGCACAGGGTGGCGAGCACGTTGCCGCCGCCGATGGCATAGCCCCGCACCTTGGCGATGACCGGCTTCGGCACGTCGCGGATGACCGTATGGAGCTCCTCGACCGGCATCCCGACCGGCCCGCGCGCCTCGTTGCCGTCCCCGTACTGGCCCGCCTTGTCGGACTGGTCGCCCCCGGTGCAAAACGCCCTGTCGCCGGTGCCGGTGAGGACGATGCTGCCGATGTCCCGGCTCCAACCGGCCACCAGGAAGGCATCGAGCATCTCGACCACCGTGCGCGGCCGGAACGCGTTGTAGACGCGCGGGCGGTTGATGCGGATGGTGGCCGTGCGGCCGTTCACTTCGTAGACGATGTCTTCGTACTGCACGCTTCTCTTCTCCCCGCCGGACAATCAGGCATTCACGATGGTGAGGCGCCGGGCCGTCGCGCGCCGCCGTCCCGCATGGCCCGCGAGGCCATGATGCAAAGCGGGTTGTAGACGAGCGCCGTTTCGCCCCGCTGGTTGACCACCTCGTTCCGGGTGCGGACGAGACCCCGCCGCTCCCCGGTCATGCGGGGAGGCGCACCGTCGCGGTGGCGCGCACCGAGAGCTCGCCGTCCTGGTTGCGCGCCCGCTGCTCGATCCGGACCCGTCCCCCGCCGTCCTCGGCCGGGGTCGCGTCCGTCACCTCGGCTTCGAGGTGGAGGGTGTCCCCGACCGGGTTGTGGCGGCGGATCTCGCAGTGCGAGCTCTCGACGAACCCGTCGTCCCCCATCCAGTCGGTGAGCTGGTGGATCATCCACGAGCACCGCTCCGGCCCGTAGTCGTAGGCGCCGGGCGCCCCCACCTCCACCGCGAACTCCTCCTCCCAGTGGACCCGCTCCGGGCAGTCCGGGATCCCGAAGCGGTTCGCGATCCCGAGGCCCGAATGCCGCGCGATCTGCCGCCACGCGAGCCGGTTCGCGCGGATGTAGAGCCCGCCCCAGCCCTGCGCGTAGCAGATGAAGCCGGTCACCGTCATCGGTCCCTTCAGCATCGGTGGCAGGGTGTCGCCGACCTTCACGTCCGGGAACCGGCGGGGCTCCGCGCCCCGCACTCGCTCCTCCGCGTACCGCCGGAAGACCTCGTCCAGCTCTTCCGGGGTACAGCGCCGCTCGCCCCGCCGCCGGACCGCCTCGTACTTGGTGCCCTGCTCCCGGGCGGTGTCGCGCTCGGTGCGGAAGCACCAGCTATCCGCCCCGCAGAGGAGGTTCCCCTCGCCGTCGTAGAAGTCGACGTGGTAGATCTGCTGCACCGCCCGGCCCGCGAAACGGGTCTCGTGCAGGACGAGTTCCTTCAACCACGCCTCGGTATGGATCTCCGTGTTCCGCGGCGCCACCCGGTGCCAGCGCCAGTCCGCCCCCGCCCACATCGCGTGCACCCCGGGGAGCCCGCCCACGTACCCGGAGATGATGCGGCTGCACGCGAAGAGGAACGAAGGGGGCGCGATCACGTCGCCGTAGCGGGTCGTGCGCGCGTAGGCGGGGTCGCACCACAGCGGATTGTCGTCGCCGATGCCGTGCGCGTAGTGCCGGATGTTGTCGCGGGTCGCCTCGTGGCACCAGGGCTCGAGAGAGTCCTGGATGCGGACCCCGATGCGCCGGCGGAGCGCGTCGAGCCCCGCCTCGGTGATCCGAGGGAACCGGCCGGCGGCCGCCTCGTTCGTCATACCGGCCTGTCCTCCGTGCGCCGTGTTCCCTCGCTCGATCCTGCCCCCCCATCCGATCGGGGGCCGTCGGGCGTGTCCCGGAACGGTCCACCACCCCCGTGGTTCGTCCGGAGCGGTTCTCCGCCCGGCCTCTCCCATTCATCGGGCCGTGAGGCCGATGGGACGGTACCGGCCGGTGATGCGCCCCCTTGGTCCGCCGCCCCGGCCGCCTCACGGTCCCGCAGCACCTTGCGGTTGACCTTGCCGGCCGGGGTCTTGGGGAGCTCGGTCACCCGCTCGACCTGCCGCGGGTACTCGTGCCGGCCGAGGCGCTCGCGCGCAAACGCCTGGAGCTCGGCGTCGAGATCGGTATCGTCCGGCCGGCGCTCGCTCACCACGAACGCCTTCACCACCTGCCCGCGCAACTCGTCGGGAACCCCGATGACCGCGATCTCGTCCACGTCGGGATGGCGGAGCAGGGCGTCCTCGATCTCCACCGCGCTCATCGTCCAGCCGGCCGAGATGATGACGTCGTCGGCCCGGCCCGCGTGGTAGAAGTAGCCGTCCTCGTCGGCGCGACCGAGGTCCTTGGTCGGGAACCACCCGTCGCCCCGGCGGACCACGATCTCTCCGGCGGCGTCCGTGACGGCGATCGCACCGCCCGCGTCCCGAATCGCCACCTCGACGCCCGGCATCGGCTTGCCGAGGCTGCCCGGCCTCATCGGGAGGTCGGCCGCGCCCGGATAGCCCCCGAGGATCACCCCGACCTCCGTCGTCCCGTACATGCTGCGCGCCAACTGCCCGAACGTACGTTCGACGAACTCCGCGGTATCGGAATCGATCGGCTCGCCGGTGAACGAGAGCTTCTCGATCTCGTAACGATGGTCGCCGGCCGCCCCGCAGTTCTTCATCATCCGGTAGTGGGTGGTGGCGGCGGAGACATTGGTGATGCGATAGTCCTCGAGCACATCGAGCATCCGCACCGGGTCGAAGCGCCCCGACCAGGCGGTGATCTCGGCCCCGAGGGCGAGCGGGCCGAGGGTGCCGTGCCACAGCCCGTGTCCCCAGGCCGGCGAGGACGGGCAACAGAACCGGTCGCCGGGACGGACCCCGGTCGCGTAGAGGGCGGCGATGAGCACGGTGACGACCGCCCGGTGCCGGTGCCGCACCGCCTCCGGCAGGGCCCGGGTAGTGCCGGAGGTGTACTGGTACATCGCCATGTCGGAGGCGGCGGTGCGCGCCTCGAACTCGTCCGGCTCGCGCAAGAGCGCCTCCAGGAAGGCGTCGTCGGCCACGATCGTGCGCGCGCCTTCGAGGGGCGCGCCGGCGAGCGCGAGAACGGGGCGGCAGTCGTCGATGCGGGCCGCGATGGCGTCCCGACCGAGGAGGGTGAACATGGGAACCGCCACCGCACCCGCCTTCATCGCTCCGAACAGCGCGAGGTAGAAGGGGAGCGACGGCTCGAGGAAGATCGCCACCCGCTCGCCCGCCTCCACCCCCTCGCGCCCGAGGAAGTGGGCGAAGCGGCTCGACCACGCCGCGATCTCCCCGAACGTGTACGCCTCGTTTCGCCCGCCGGCGAACGCGATGCGGACCGCGGTCCGGCCCGGCGGATGGCGATCGACGCACTCGCGCGCGATGTTGAGCCGCTCGCGGTCCCCCTCGACGAGATCCCAGAGGGCGGCGCGGGAGAATCGGGCTTGCGCGTCGGCGTAGCTCGTATGGTCGGTCAGCCGCATCCGGGCTCCGCATGCGGGCGGCGCATCATCATCCCCGCCCGCCGGCAGTACGCCACCTCCTCGTCGCGCTGGTTGTACGAGGTGTGGCCGAAGGTCACGACCCCGCGATCCAGCTTGGAACGGCTCGCCCGCTTGTCGAGGATGGTGGTCTCCGCCCGCAGGGTATCTCCGTGAAAGACCGGGACCGGGAACCGGATGTCGGTCATCGAGAGGTTGCCGAGGGTGGTCCCCAGAGTGAGGTCGCTCACCGTCATCCCGACCAGCAGCCCGAGGGTGAAGATGCTGTTGACGACGCGCGCGCCGTGCTGGGTGGTGCGCGCGAACTCCTCGTCCAGGTGCAGGGTCTGGGAATTCATGGTGAGGCAGGTGAAGAGCACGTTGTCCGTCTCGGTGACCGTCCGCCCGTACGGGTGGCGGTAGGTCTTGCCGACCTCGAAATCCTCGAAATACAGCCCGGCCATGGACTCCTCCCCGCTGCGCTTCGAACCCGGGGCGAATGATAGCCGCACGGCCCTCGGAACGTCGCTCGGCCTCAGCACCGAAGCGGCTCTTCGAGGCTGTTCTCTGGAGTATAACCCTGGTTATACTATCTCCGATGAAGACGGCCATCTCCATTCCGGACGATGTCTTCGACGGGGCCGAACGGGCCGCGAAGGCCCTCGGCCTGTCGCGTAGCGAGCTCTACGCGACCGCGGTACGCGAGTTCGTCGAGCGGCACCGGACCGACAACGTCACCGAGAGGCTCAACAAGGTCTATGCGCAAGACGACTCGTCGTCGCTCGACGCGGGCCTCCGAGCGCTGCAGGCGCAATCCCTCGGGAGAGAAGGCTGGTAGCGAAGCGCGGGGAGGTCTGGTGGACCGACCTCCCCGAACCCACAGGATCGGAGCCGGGCTATCGGCGCCCGGTGCTCATCGTGCAGGCGGACGACTTCAATCGGAGCCGGATACGGACCGTCGTGGCGGCGGCGATTACGTCCAACCTGGCTCTGGCATCGGCTCCCGGCAATGTGCTGCTGTCCGGGCGAAGCGCGGGACTCGACCTCGAATCGGTCGTCAACGTCTCCCAGGTGGTGACGATCGACAAGCGATTCCTGATCGAGCGGGCGGGGCGGCTGTCGGCTTCCGAGCTCCGACGAACGGAGGAGGGACTGCGCCTCGTGATGGCACTGTGAGATCCGTTTCGACCCAAGCGGCGGCGTGGCCCCCGAACAGCGCGCGAGCGCAGCCCTTGTGCACCGCCTCCGGCTTCACCGCCGATGCGCGCCGTGTTCCGCATGCGGACACGTGGGAGCCGGCAGGTGCGAGTCGGCGGCAAGTCCGATCGCGTCGGACGGCGACTCGAAGAGGGGCGCGAGCTCCGGCCAGCGGGACAGGCACTCGCGCGTGAGGGGGAAGACATCCGGACGGAACCGGCCCCGCTCCCACAGCGCCAGGCCGTCCACCTCGATGGTCGGGTCGAGCACCGTCCAGCAGATCTCGCCCGGCGGAAACGCTCCGCAGGTGTGGAAATGGACGAAGCGGGGATTGGTGAAGACGTTGTTCGCCCAGCGGTCGGGGTCCTCCGCCGCGCCGGCGAGGTAGGCGCACCCGGGATGAATGCCGGCGTGCCAGGAATGCACGGCGTCGGCGTCCAGGCCGAACTTCTCGGCGACCATCCGGTAGTGCGCGCGGATGCGCTCGACGACCGCGTCCTCGCCGTCGAGCCCGGTCAGCCCGGTCAGCCGCCCCGCCTCGACCTCCGCCATGACCGGGGTCTCGAGCACCAGGGAGGCCGGTTCGTAGACCTTCGATCCGGTGGTCGTCAGGTACCGGGCGAGGGCGACCCGTCCGGAGAATCGCCCGGCGTTGAGGGGCTGATGCACACCCATCGGAAACCGCCGCACGGACACCTCGCCGCTTTCCTCCCGCTCGTCCACCGCCACCTCTCCCGCGAGGTCGGTGCCGAGCGGGCAGGAGATCCGGATCGCGCCGGCCCGAAGGAGGGTCCGGTTGACGGCGGCCTTGAGCTCCAGCAGCGCCCGGTGATCGGTCTCGCCGTAAGGCGAGCCCAGCATGGCCGCGTCGCGGGCGTAGCACATCACGATCGTCTTGCCGGGCACCGGCTCCTCGAACCGGTCCTGGTCCCCGATGCGCGAGAAGAAGACGGTGCAGTCGTGCTCCGCGACCGCCTCCACCGCCCCAGGGTCCGGTTCGTTTCCGGGCGCGCCGACCCGAACGAGTGCGGGAGCGGCGCCCAGCTTGCGCGCTTCCTCCGCGACCGCCCGGGGCGCCTCGAGGTCGTACCAGCCGAGCGCCGGGTCCTCGTGGAGGATGACGAGGTCCGTGCCCGGCCCGACACCGGCGCAGTTGACGAGGAGGTTACGGGCCCCCCGTGCGACCGCGGCATCCCGCTCCACACCTACCCCCGATCCGCCGGGCGCGAGCCCGGAGGGTCTGCCGGTGCGGCTTCCGATCGACCCTGCGCCGGCGCGCGATACGAGAACGCCTTGCCGAACCGCCAGACGAGGTAGTCGCCGCAGGTGATCGGCTCGTGCTCGATCCGCGCCTCCGGCCCGAAGATCGGGCGCGCGTCGATCACCGTCTCGGGATCAGGATCGAAGGCGAGCACGAGCGAGAGCCGCTCGTGCCCCGAACGGTTCACCACCCGGTGCGGCGTCGACTTGCAGGCGCCGTTGGTCCATCTGGAGAGGAGGTCGCCCACGTTGACCACGAGGGTCCCTTCGATGGGCGGCGCGTGGATCCAGTCGCCGTTCACGTCCCGCACCTGCAGCCCGCCGACCTCGTCCTGGCACAGCACGGTCAGCACCCCGAAGTCGGTATGCGGCCCCACGCCGAACCGGTCCTCGCCCAGATCCTCCGGCTGAGCGGGGTAGTGGACGAGGGACGCCCGGCTGAGCGGCCGCTCGCAGGAGCGCAGGAAGAAATCGTCTTCGAGGCCGAGGCCGATCGCGAAGCCGCGCATCAGGTGACGGGCCACCTCGTGGGCGTGGCGGTAGAACCGCATTCCCTGCGCGCGGAGCTCGGGCAGGAACGCGGGCCATCGGTTCGTGCCGCGAAGGGGATGGTCCTCCGGCGTCCATCCGTTCTCGTCCTCGTACCCGAAGAGAAAGCTCTCCTTGAAGTCGGCTCTCGCGTCGTCCTGCATCTTCGAGCCGCCACGGCCGATCCAGCCCCGGTGCTTCGCCGAGATGCGGACCGCGCGCCGGATGCCTTCGGGAGCGTGAAAGAACCGGTACCCGGTCTCCCGGAGCGTGTCCGTGACGCCGGCGGGTATGCCGTGGCCGGAGACGTAGATGAAGCCGAGCCCGCGGCTCGCGTCGTGCAGAGCCCGCGCTACCCCAGCCGGATCGGTGCCGTCGCGGAGGGGGGCCACGTCGATGACGGGGATGACGCCGGCATCCATCGTCCTGGCTTGGGCGTAGGGCATCAGGGCACCTCCGGATCCGCGGGAGATTCGGCTGCATGACCGTACCGCCGTGCGGATCGCCTTGCAATAGAGGGCACGCCCGCGCGCCAGGGGCATTTCACGCTACGGCTCCGGGGCTGGAGAGCCTCGGGCCGGACGATTGGCGAAGCGCACCCCGACCCGGAGCGTGGCCCGACGTGCGGGTTGAATGCCGGGCCGCCCCTTCGGCTGACCCGCCCTGCCGGGCGGCTGCGGTTGCAATGGAATGTCGAAGGCCGGCGTGGAAGCGTGAATCGGTCCTGGCCCCGGGGCGGGACAGGGCTCAGGTCGCCGCGTAGTAGCCGACCACGTCGCCGTCCGTGGTGACCCCGAGACCGTTCAGACATCGATTGACGTAGTTGAAGTAGCCGATGATCTGATTGGCTTCGAGGATCTCCCCGTCGTCGAGCCCGGCCTCGAACAGGGCCTCGACGTCCGGCTGCTCCATGGCCCCCGGCCGCAGGGTGAGCTTTTCGGCATAACGCATGAGGGCGAGATCCCGGCCCGCGAAGGCATCCTGGGGCCGGCGCGCCGCGAGGGCCGCCTCGATCCGGTCGGCGCGGGCGGCATCGCCGACGAGATGGCGCGCATTCGCCCAGTGGTTCGCGAGCGAATAGGGACAGTCGTTGAGGATCGACACGTAGGAGGCGATGCACTCCTGCAGCCATGCGGGGAGCGTGTTGGAGTCGTCGTGGAGCGCCGCTCGGTAAAGGACCACGTGCCCGCGCAGGGTGCTCGGCCGCAGGGAGTGAACCCGCATGACGTTGTCCACCGTGCCGTGCGGGGTGCGGGCGAGATCGAGCGCCTCGCGCAGATCGCCGCCCGCCTCCTCGTCCGAAACCATCCTGATCCAGGCTGACACGGCCGCCCTCCTCCCGTTCCTGCGTTCTCGTCCGCGTTGCGGCCTCGCCTCCCCCGGCGCTCTCACTGCCGCTCGTCGGTGCGCATGCGGCGCTCCAGCGAGCGCACCCCGGCCGACACGATGAGGATCAGCACCAGGTACTCGAGGACGAGGATCGTATAGATCTCGAGCGGCCGGTACTCGGTCACGACCAGCTCGTTCGCCTTCCGGGTCAGCTCCTGCATGCCGATCACCGACACCAGGGACGACATCTTCAGCATGTACACGAACTGGTTGCCGAGCGCCGGCAGGATGCGCCGGATCGCCTGCGGCAGGATCACGTGTCGCATCGTATCCACGTAGCCGAGCGAGATGGAGTGCGCCGCCTCGTACTGGCCCCGGCCGATGGACTGGATCCCGGCCCGGAATATCTCCGCCTGGAAGGCGCTGTCGGAAAGGGCGAGCGCGATCACCCCCGCCCAGAAGACGCTGATGGAGACGTCGGCGAGCTGCGGCATGCCGTAGTAGACCCAGAGGATGAGCACGAGGATCGGGACCGCGCGGACGATCTCGACGTAGACCCGGTTGAAGCCGCGCGCGAGCCGGTTCTCTCCGAGGCCGGGGAGCGCGATCAGCAGGCCGAGCACGACGGAGATGAGGATCGCGGTGGCCGACAGAAACACCGTGTAATAAAGACCGCTCAGCAGGAACCTGAGATTCGCGGCCCCGGACGTCGTCGCCGGGTTGACGACGTACCACCCCCAGTTGGCCGAGCAGCCCGCGAGCGAGAGCGCCATCGCGGGGACCGCGAGGAGGCGGGCCCCGTGCCTCATCGGCCGCCGTCCCGGAATCGGGTTCCGCCGCCCGCGCCCCGCCGGAGGCGCCTCGGCACGACGGGGCCGGCCGGTTCCGGCGGGATCGGCGGAACCGTGCCTGCACCCGTGATGACGGACCCGTCTCCCATCCATCGCGGCCACCGCAACCGGGCCCAGAATCCTTGAGCGGCCCGGAAGTCCACAGGTGCGTCAAGTTTGCGGCGCGCGCGAAGGCGGCGGGCTACTCGACGAGCTACTTCTCGCTCGCCACCGTGCCGCTCATCCTCGCCGAGGACAAGGACCGGTTCATGGACTGGGCCGACCTCGACAAGCCCGACGTGACCGTGGCCGCCACCCTGGGCACCGTCCAGGAGAAGTACGTGAAGCGCTTCTTCCCGAACGCCCAGTACAAGATCGTCGAGGCGCCGGCGCGGGACTTCCAGGAGGTCCTGGCCGGACGCGCCGATGCCCACATCACCTCGAACGTCGAGGCCAACAAGCTGGTCCAGAAGTATCCGCAGATGATGATCGTGCCGGTCTCCGCGCCGAAGGCGCCGACCCCGATCGCAATGTTGCTGCCGCAGTCGGACCAGGTCTGGATCAACTACGTCAACACGTGGATCGCCCTCAAGACCGAGCGCGGGTTCTTCGAAACGCTCGGCCGGAAGTGGAGGCTGCTGCACTAGCCCGGCGTACCGGGAACGGACCGCCGCCAATGCGGGGCCGCATCGCTCATGCCGGGTGAAACGGCAGGAATCGGCGTCCCCATGCACCGAACGGTCCGGCCTCGAAACGGGGGTTGACGGCCGCGGGGCGCCTCGGCGCCCCGCGGCGCCACCGCGACGGCGACATCCGCAGCGGCAAGCACCGAGGCAGGGGTGAAGACGAAGGTGGGGGCGCTGTCCGCGGTGACCGCCGGGCCGGCCACGCGCCGCGGCAGGGCCGGGTGAGGCTCGACCTCGCCACCTGGCCGGAAGTCGAGGCATATCTCGGCCGCTCGGGGGGAATCGTCATCCCGGCCGGCTCGACCGAACAGCACGGTCCGATGGGCCTCATCGGAACCGACGCCATCTGCGCTGAACGGGTCGCGATGGGGGCCGCAGACCTCACCGGGGCGATGGTCGCTCCCACCCTCGCCTATGCGCCGGCTCCCTTCAACATGGCCTTTGCGGGCACGATATCGGTGTCGGAGGAGCTGTTCGAGAACCTCGTCTCCGAGATCCTGGGCGGCCTGGTGGCGCACGGCTTCGACCGCATCTACTTCGTGAACGGCCACGGGGCCAATCTCGCCCCGCTGCAGCGCACCGCGGCGGCCTTCCAGGGAGAGCGGGGACCGCGCATCCGGATTCGGAGCTGGTAGGACTTCGAGTCGGTGAACGCCTTGCGCGGGAAGTACTACGGCGAGTGGGAAGGCATGCACGCGACCCCGTCGGAGGTGGCGATCACCCAGGCGACCCACCGAGTCGTGCCGCCGGGCGCCGCCGCGTCCCCGCCCGAAAGGCTCCCGCCCGGCTACGTCGAGCGGCATGCCGGGGACCGCCACGGTCCTCCCGGCGAGCATAGACGCCAGTTCCCGGACGGCCGGGTCGGCTCCCATTCGGCACTCGCCGCCCCGGAACACGGCGCGGCGCTGCTGGAGGCGGCCGCCGGCGCGGTGGCCGAAGACTACGCCGAGTTCACTGCGGACCGCGGCCCGGCTCCCGTCTGAACCGTCGCGGCGAGCGCCTGGCCGGTGCTCGTCTGTGCCTCGCGAAGGAACTCGCGCAGATATCGCGAGGCGGGGGAATCCCCCGCAGGCTCCGGGCGCGATGCACCGCGCCCCATGACATCGAGCACGCCCGCCATGGCCTCCGCGGCCTCAAGCAACGACCAGCCCCAATGGTCGGCGGGGCACTCGTCGAGCGTCCGGATCCGGCACCCAGGTACGATGCTCCCGAGCGCCTTCCCCGACGCGTTGAACCCGACGGTCTGCGCGACGAGGAGCAGCTCTTCGCCGGGGCGGATGGGACGCGGCGGAGCGGTGTCGCGTCGGACGGCTGGCGCCGGCGCCATCGAGCGGGTGAGAGTCTTTTCCAATCCAGAGATGAGCCTGAAGGGGCATGCAGAACCGACCGCACGCCGCGACAGGTTGGCCCGTTGAACCCACAATCCGAACTGCCTTTCCCGGTATCCGGAGAGGACCGAGACCCAGCACACCATCGTCTCCGGCACCCTGGGGTGGGGAAGGCGGTGCTCATCTCCGACCTGGTCGCCCAGATCCGCAGTAAAGGCGAGCGCTGCGTCCTCTATGACAAGATGGAAGTAGACCGCGTCTTCGCTGACCGAGGTCCACAGCCACGCGCGGCTCGATCGGCTCGTCTCGCGCAGCGACTGGATGCGCCAGGGGGTCTCGTCTCCATGGCGCACCGCCGCT
Organism: Gammaproteobacteria bacterium; assembly: GCA_965223775.1. Lineage (GTDB taxonomy): Bacteria > Pseudomonadota > Gammaproteobacteria > HK1 > HK1 > JAJDXW01. The sequence goes on from OZ245021.1 coordinate 4,337,236, forward strand.
TCGTTCTGGTGCGCAAGGATCGCCTCGGCCACCGGCTCGAACAGGGGCACGAAGCGATGCGCGCTGTCGCCGAGCGTCCCTGCCGAGATCGGCAGACCCTGGTCCGACAGCCATGCCGAGAGAATGTGGGCCGTGAGAGAAGGCAGCTCCCGGACCGGCACGAGGCCGGTCCGGGGTGGGGGATGAGGTGAAAGATGCCGCGGATCAAGCGGCGGCTAGCGTCTCCTCGTGGGTTACGAGCGGTTCGATGTCCTCGACGTCGAACGTGTCAAGGGCGATGCGAAGGTCGTAGCGACGCTGGAGGTTGAACCAGAACCCGGCCGAGGTTCCAAGCGCGCGCCCGAGCCGGATGGCGGTGTCCGCGGTGATGGATCGCCGGCCGTGAACGATCTCGTTGATTCGTCTCGGGTGGACATGGATGGTCTTGGCGAGGCGGTACTGGGTGATGTCGAGTCCCTCCAGAAACTCGGCGAGGTGCTCTCCGGGATGAATGGGTCTGATTTTGTCCATGATTGCTATAGAGCTCTAAATCGAGGTACGGGTTGGACGGTGTAGGGTTGTATCGAGGTATGTCCGTTCGATTGGCTCAGTGGTAGTCGACCACTTCGATGTCTACGGCTCCGAGGTCGGTCCACCTGAAGCAGATTCGCCATTGGTCGTTGATACGGATGCTGTGTGTTCCTTTGCGGTCTCCGCCGAGCGCTTTGAGGCGGTTGCCAGGTGGATTGTGGAGGTCAGAAAGGCTTTCCGCGGCGAAGACCCGTGCGATACGGGTGGAAGCTCGCACGTGGAGGTTTTTGGGCAATTCGCGAACGGCCTCGTCATTGGCAAGCCGTTCGGCGAGATCGTGTTTGAACCGTGACATGAGGACATAGTGGCGCGAAAGGATACTAGTTGCAAGCGCACGGCGCCGTGTTAGGGGCGAGAAAACCGAACCCGGTTCCGCAGGTAGGAAAACAATGCATTACGTGCTCGGTAGCGGAACCGGGTTCCGCTATCTCCCTTTTGGTGATTTTCCCGGGCCAGGGACCAACCCGCGGACGGCAAGCGGTCACGAACGGCGCAGATTACGCGGCGAGGCCGAGAGGCTCTATGCCAAGCGGCTCGCAGTCCATCTTCATCGACTTGAGCTCGGGCAGCACCTTGGCCGCGAAGAGGCGCATGTTGCGCTCGGCCTCCTCGTAGGGCATGCCGGTATAGCTGAAGTGGCACATGGTCCCCGCGTGCCCGATCAGGCCGTGGACCTTCTCCACCTTCTCCAGTACCTGCTGCGGGGTCCCCCACGGCATCAGGCGCATGAAATCCTCCGCCGCGCCCTCTCCGGTGCGCTTCTCGATGTAGCGGTCCACGGCCGAGTAGTACTCGTAGCCGGGCGTGTGGGCGAGGTGACCGGCGGAGAACTCGTAGTGCTTCATCACCGTGTGGTAGTAGCCGGCGATGTATCGCCGGGCCATCTCCTCCGCCCGGGCCGCGCTCTCGTCCACGAAGTAGAACCCCGCGCAGAGCGGCGCCGGCGCCTCGGTGCCGTTCACCTCCCGGAACACCCCCCGGTACACCTCGAAGTCCTTGCGCACGTCCTCCCACGGCTTCTGGGGCACCACGAGCAGCCCCACGCCGAGCTTCGCCATTACCGGCATCGAATCCGGCGATACGGCCGCCGCGAACGTGCGCCCCCGGAATGTCCTGAACGGCGCGGGCCGGAGATCCCGCCGGGGCTGGCTCACGTACTCCCCGCCCCCTTCCATCCATCCGTTCTCGAGCGCTTCGAGCACGAGCTTCGCCGTCTCGACGAAGCGCCCGCGCGATTCGCCCATTTCGATGCGGAATCCCTCGAACTCCACCCGGCCGAGTCCGCGTCCGATGCCGAGGATCACCCGTCCGTCGGAGAGCTGATCGAGCATCGCGATCTGCTCCGCGGCCCGGATGGGATCGTGCCAGGGCAGCACCACGACCATCGATCCGAGGCCGACCCGCGTAGTTCTCGCCGCCATGTAGCTCAGGAACTGCACGACGTCGGGACACATCGTGTAGTCGGTGAAATGGTGCTCGACCGACCAGACCGAGTCGAAGCCGAGCGGTTCGGCGAGCTCCGCGAGGCGGAGCTCGTTCCGGTAGACCTCGATGTCCGGGAGCCGATTCTCCGGGTTCTGGAAGAGCGGGGCGTAGCCTGTGTGCATGGGTGTTGCCTCCTCCGTCGACGCCGGCCCGGGGGAGCGCGGCCGGTGCGCCCGCGCAACCTTACCCGACGAAGGGCCGCCGTGCCCTCACCGCGCGTCCGCGAGACGGGCGCGCACGAAGTCTCCGATGCGACGCACCGCCGACTCCGCCGCGTCGAGGTACTCACCGAACCAGTGCCAGACGTGGATCATCTCGTCCCAGATCTCGAGGGTCGCCTCGACTCCGGCCGCTTCGCACCGCTCGGCGAGCCGCCGGGAATCGTCGAGGAGCACCTCCTCCGAACCGACCTGGATGAGGAGAGGCGGGAGGCCCGAAAGGTCCGCGTGGAGCGGGGACGCGAGGGGGGTGCGGGGATCGGCCCCGGCGAGATAGGCGGCGCCCCAGCGATCGATGTCCTCCTGAAACACGAGCGGGTCGCGGCCCGCGTGGGTCCGGTATGACTCCGCCTCGTTGGTGAGGTCCGCCCACGGGGAGATACACACCCCCGCGGCCGGGAGCGCGAGCCCCGCTTCGCGAATCGCGAGCAGGGTCGCGACGGTGAGGCCGCCGCCCGCCGAATCGCCCCCGAGGACGATCGAACGGGGAGCGATGCCGGCATCGATGAGTCCGCGGTACCCGGCGAGGGCGTCGTCCACCGCGGCGGGGAACGGGTTCTCCGGCGCGCGCCGATAGTCGAGGGCGAAGGCCCGGGTACGCGATGCCGCGGCGAGCGCACCCACGAGATGGCGGTGGGAGACGGGAGAGCCGATGGCGTAACCGCCGCCGTGGAAGTACAGGAAGGTTCCCGCGCCATGCTCGGCGGGGGTGACGATCTCGGCCGGAACGCCGCCGATCTCGTCCTTATCCACCTCCACCCCCGCCGGCAGGGCGAAGACGTACTGGGCCTTGTCGTACATCTTCCGCGCTTCCTCGACGCTCTGGTCGCGCATCGGGGGAAGGGTCGCCAGGTGCGTCCGGATGCCTTCGATGCCGTGCTGCAACATTCCTCAGCCCTCAGTTTGATTGCATTTCCGGTGGCGCGGCGCCCGGCGCGATGCGCCCGCGGCCCGATCAGAGCGCCGCGACCATCTCCTCCGGCGCCGCGCCGGCAAAGTTGGGGATCACCTTCTCGGCGAAGAGCTCGAGCGAGCTCAGGATCTGCTCTCGGTCGTGGATGCCCTGGGGGATGAGCAGGAAGCATTCCTCGATGGGAACCGCCCGCGCCGCCTGCTCGATCCGCCGGCAGAGGGTGTCCGGCGAGCCGACGAGCACCTCCGGCAGGCCCTGCCCGAACGGGACCGACCACTGGTTCCAGAACCAGTGCATGTCCTCGAAGAGGGCCTGGGCCTTGGCGTCGGTCTCGGCGCACACCATGATGCCGCCCCAGCCCGCCTCCTCGCCCGGCCGCACCGAGTGGCCGTGGACGGCCGCTTCCTCCCGGTAGGCGGCCCACAGCGCCTGGCAGAACTCGAGGTTCGACGAGAGCACGATCGGCTTGCCCTTGTGCTTCGCCCAGAACTTCGCCGTGCGCATGGAGTGGGTGAAGCCGCCGTAGAGCGGCGGCCGGGGCTGCTGCAGGGGGCGTGGCGCGATCCCGATCTCGCTCACCCGCATCTCGTCCGACACCCCGCTCCCGTACCGGGAATACACCTGATGCTCGTGGGGATTCACGAAGTCCGGGGGCGGGAACGTCCAGAACTTCCCTTCGTAGCGGAACGTGTCGTGCTGCAGCGCAGTCAGCACGATATCGACGAACTCCTCGAAGTACTCGCGGTTGTACACATCCACCGGGGTGTCCCGGTTCCACGGGCCGACCGCGTTCAGGTCCTCGCGGATGCGCAGGTTGTCGACCCAGCGGGCCTGGTAGCCGCGGACGAGGCCCACCCCGAAGCGCCCGCCGAGCATGTTGTCCATGGTCGCGATGGACTCCGCCGTGCGAAGCGGATTGTGGGTCGTGGACACGAAACCGCAGGTGATGATCCGGAGCTTCCGGGAATGCTGGCCGAGCCACATTCCCATGAGGGTGGGCTCGTTGCTGATCTCGAAGCCTTCGATCTGAAGGTGGTGCTCGGGGTGGCCGAAGCCGGCGTACCCGGCTTCGTCGGCGAAGCCCGCATACTCCGCGATCTCGTCGAGCATCCGCCGGTAGAGCCGCGGATCCTTGCCGGCCATGCCCGATTCGAGCTCCGCCCGGCGGCCGACGGTGCAATACATGAAGAGGTTGAACTGCATGAGCGGACGCTCGCGAGGAGAGCTGGAACTTGGTCCGATTCTACCACGCACTCGAACGAACGTTCGTTAGAAAACGGGTCGGCGCCCGACGGTTGGCGATGGACTGCTGCATTGCGTTCCGTGTGAGTTGACCCCGACTTCAGTTTCCGGGCCAGCGCCGTTATTTCCAGTGGCGGCCTGTGTCTTCCGGCGAATCAGTAGGAGCGCGGCAGCCCGAGGACCCGCTCGGCGATGTAGTTCAGGATCATCTCCCGGCTCACGGGGGCGATGCGCGCGATCATCACCTCCCGGAGATACCGCTCGACGTGGTACTCCTTCGCGTAGCCCATCCCCCCGTGGCACATCACCGCCGTCTCGCAGGCACGGAAGGCGGCCTCGCCCGCGAGGTACTTGGCCGCGTTCGACTCGGCGCCGCACTCCTCGCCCGCGTCGTAGAGCGCGGCCGCGCGGTAGGCCATCAGGTTCGCCGCCTCCACCTCCGCCCAGGCGCGGGCGAGGGGGTGGGCGATGCCCTGGTTCTGGCCGATCGGGCGGCCGAAGACCTCGCGCTCCCCCGCGTACTCACAGGCGCGCCGGATCGCGGCGCGGGCGATCCCCACCGCCTCGACGGCAACCAGGATCCGCTCCGGATTGAGGCCGTGCAGGAGGTAGTAGAACCCCTTGCCTTCCTCCCCGATCCGGTCTTCCTCAGGCACCGGCAGCCCGTCGATGAACACCGCGTTGCTGTCCACCGCCTTGCGGCCCATCTTCTCGATCTCGCGCGCCTCGATGTAGTCGCGCTCGAAGTCCGTGTAGAAAAGGGTGAGCCCTTCCGCCCGCTTGCCGCTGGTGGGCTTGGGCGAGGTGCGGGCGAGGAGCAGCATCTTGTCCGCGGTCTGGGCGGTGCTGGTCCAGATCTTGCGCCCGTTGACCACGTAGCCCGAGTTGGTGCGGGTCGCCGTCGTCTCGATGTTCGTGGTGTCGAGACCCGCGTTCGGCTCGGTGACCGCGAAGCACGCGCGGTTCTCGCCACGGATGAGCGGCGGCAGCATGCGCGCCTTCTGCTCCTCGGTGCCGGCGACGACCACCGGGTTGAGGCCGAAGATGTTGAGGTGCACCGCCGACGCGCCGCTGAACGCCGCGCCCGACTCGGCGATGGCCTGCATCATCACCGACGCCTCGGTGATGCCGAGGCCGGCTCCGCCGTACTCCTCGGGCATCGCGATACCGAGCCACCCGCCCTCGACGACGGCACGAAGAAACGCCTCCGGAAACTGCCCGTCGTGGTCGCGCTCGTACCAGTACTCCGCCCCGAAGTCCTCGCACAGGCGGCCGACCGTCTCGCGGATCGCGCGCTGTTCTTCGCTCAGCGTGACCCCCGCCCCATTCGCGGCCACTGCCGTCGCTATGTCGCTCACTCGTCCGTCTCCTTCCTCGATATGAACCCGAGCTTCGATACGAACCCGGGAGCGCAATCCATCGTATCAGCCGCGTGAAGGGCGGCGCGCCCGCTACGGCGCGCGTCCGTCAGGATCCCCGTCCGGCGATCGCGACGGCGCCGGGCTCGCCTTGCTCGATCGCCGCTTCCGCCGCCGCCAGATCCGGGTAGATGGGCAGAATCCGATCGAGACCCGAGAGCTTGAACACCTGGGCGACACGGTCGCGAAGGCCGGAGAGGGCGAAACCCTGCCTCGCGTCGCCCATGCGCTTGCCGAGCCAGACGACGGTCCCGAGCCCGGCCGAGCTCATGTAGTCGACCCCGCTGAGATCGAGCACGAGCGCGCGGACCGCGTCATTCGCGAGGTATTCTTCCAGGCGGCGCGTGAGATCCATGGACTCGCTCGCCGCAATCCGGCCCGAGACCTCGACCACGTCGGCGACGCGAGCGTTTCTGATGTTGAATTCCATGCGTCGTTCCCGTGTGTGGGTGGTCAGGCGCGTCCGGACGAGCCGGCCGGGGTACCGCCGAGCGGTTCAGAGGATGGCGAGGTCCGGGGCGCAGATGAGCCCGGTGCGGATCGCGCCGCCCCGGTCGGCGTGTTCGAAGGCCTCGTTGATGGATTCGAGCGGCCAGGTGTGCGAGAGGACCTCGCCCCAGGGATAGCGGTCCCGGGTCCGCTCGAGCAGCTCGATCCCCCGCCGGAGCGCCCACGCCTGGTAGCCCCCGACCCCGACCATGCGCCGGTTGAGGTGGACCAGCCACGCGGGGTTGAAGTCGATGGTATGGCGGGCGCTGATGTTGCCGATGACGAGGTAGCGGCCCTCCGCGCGGACCATCCTGATGCCCTCCACGAGGGCGGCGGGATGCCCGACGAGCTCCGCGACCACGTGGCCCCCGCCCCCGGTGAGATCGTTGACCGCCTCGATCCGCCGCTCCGGCGTTTCGAACTCGTCGATGTCGAGGGCATGGTCCGCGCCGAAGCGCTTCGCGAGAGCGAGCCGCTCGGGGATCCGGTCGAGCACCACCACGTTGACCGCGCCCGCCTCGCGGGCCACCGCCGCCGCGTAGAGGCCGAGCCCTCCGGCGCCCTGGATGACCACCGTCTCGCCGGCCCGAAGCTCCACCTCGTGCAACCCGTAGACGACCTGGGCGAGAGCACAGTTGAGCGGCGCCACCTCGCGGTCCGTCAGGTGGTCCGGAGTCTTCAGCACGTAGTGGCCGGGGCGAAGGTAGTAGTAGTCGGCGAAGGCGCCGGTGAAGTACGGCGGCTGGTCGCTCTTGCGCCGTCCCGCGCCGATGCGGCGGGAGCTGCAGTGAAGCTGGTCGTGGGAGAGGCACGGCGTGCACCGGCGGCAGGGGTAGAAGTAGGAGTAGACGATGCGGTCGCCCTCGCGGAGCGGCTGCCCGGCCGAGTCGGTCGCGACGCCCGCGCCGAGGCGCTCGATCCGCCCCGTCATCTCGTGCCCCATGATGGTCGGCGGCTCACGCGGAGTGTCGCCGTGCCATCCGTGCAGGTCCGAGCCGCAGATATTGCTGAGCGTCAGGCGCACCAGGGCCGCGCCGGGCGCGACCTCGGGGATCGGGAACTCCCGGAGCTCGAACGGCTCGCGGGCCCCGGTGTAGACGAACGCTCGACCCTGCATCATGTTCTCTGCCACCCGCCAGGAAGCCGGTTCACGGGACCAGGCGCGCCCCGACCGTGCCGAGGCGGCCGAAGTCGGCCAGGAGCTCGTCGCCCGGCCCGATGGACGCCGGGGTGACGCACGTCCCGGTGGTCACGACCTCGCCCGCGAGGAGCGGCTCCCCGCGCTCCGCTCGATCGTTGGCGATCCAGGTGAGGGCGATTCGCGGGTCGCCGAGGACGTTCGCCCCCGTGCCCGTCGAAGCGTCGGCCCCGTTGATCCGGAACACCACCGGATGGGACGCGAGATCCACCGTGCGCCATGCGTCGGGGGCGGCCGGGCCGAGCACGAAGAACTCCGCGCAGGCCGTATCGGCGATGAGCTGCGGGGCGCCGGCGATCGCGAAATCGTCGAAGCGCGAGTCGGGGATCTCGATCGCGACGTGCAGCGATGCCACCCGGGCCATCACGTCATCGATGGAAAAGGGCACGCCGCTGGAGGGGAGATCGCGACCGATACGAAAGGCGAACTCCGCCTCCGCGACCCCCATGTGGAGATGTCCGGCCGGTACGCGGGCGCCGTCCTGGTAAGCCTTGCTCTCGAGGAGCCGGCCGGCCAGGGGGCCATCGACGCCGATATGGGCCTGTCCCGCCCGGCTCGTCGCGGCGAGTTTCCAGCCGATCGTTCCGGAGCCGCTGCGCTCGGCCACCGCCCGCTGGACCGCGTAGCCGTCGTCGAGGCTCTCCGGCCGGCAATCCTCGGGCAGGTCGGGGATGCGCCGCCGGGCGCTCCACGCGTCCCAGAGGATGCGCGCGGCTTCGTCGATCCGGTGATTGTCCATGGCGAATCAATCTAACGGCATCGTCCGGCCGGCGGCAAGCGGGGAAGCCACCACCGGATTGCGTACTCAAGAAAAACCCTGATTTCGCACAATCCTCAGCCCGTTCCCGCGGCTTCCCGGGGTCGGGGCCTCCTGCGGAGCGCGGGCTTCCAGCCCGCGGACGGTCCATGCGGGCTGGAATCCCATCTCCCAGGAGGCCCACGGTCCCCGGAAGGCGGCGATCCCGGGAATGCGGTGGTCCCAACCTGAGTGTTGTACGTAGTCAGGAAAAATGCAGGGATTCGTGTCCTGACCAGGGCGGATTCGACGACACCACTTGCTCCCCACATGAGCTTGCGTCCAATCGCGAGACATGGCTCAAGACCGGATAGCGGTGGATTCGGCGGCAGATCCGGTGCCTTCACCAAACACCTTCCGATGCTGGAGATCAACCGTAGCGTGGATGAACTTCAGGCGCTTGCACAGTGCGGGACTGCACGGGGCGGGGATTGCGCCGCCTTTGGGCGTTCCGTATGTTTCGCGGCTTCGCTCCTCGCGAGACGGCCCGGATGGACGGTACCGGGCGTCACGCCCGTCCGGCGCGCCACCCGGCAGCGCCCTGCCGTTCGACCGGAGACTTGCCCGTGCCCGACGCCCCCGATGCCCTGCCCTCTCCCCGCACCGATTCATCCCGCGGAGACGCACCGCTCGCCGGGGTCCGGGTGCTCGACTGCTCCCGGGTCCTCGCCGGACCGTACTGCACGGTGCTCCTCTCCTTCCTCGGGGCGGAGGTCGTCAAGGTCGAGGACTTCCGCGGGGACGAGGGACGGCAGTGGCCCCCCCACCAGGACGGAATGGGCGCATCCTTCCTCGCTCTCAACGCCAACAAGAAGAGCGTCGCGATCGACCTCAAGGCGCCCTCGGGAGCGGCGATCGTGCGCGAGCTCGCGGGGACCGCCGACGTGCTGGTGGAGAACTTCAAGACCGGGGACATGGAGCGGTTCGGGCTCGGCTACGACGATGTCGCACCGCTCAACCCGCGGCTCGTCTACACCTCGATCTCCGCCTTCGGCCGGCGCGGCCCCAAGGCGAAGGACCCCGGCTACGAGGCCCTCGTGCAGGCGTACAGCGGCGTCATGGCGATCACCGGCGACGCGGGCGGCGGCCCGGTGCGCTGCGGGGCGTCCTTCCTCGACCTCGCCACCGGGACGATGTCCGCCCTCGCGACGGTCACCGCGCTCTTTCGCCGCGAAGCCACCGGCCGGGGCGGCAAGGCGGAAGCCTCGCTCCTCGGCACCGCCATGGGGATGATGTGCAACCAGATGTCGAACTTCTTCCAGCACGGCGCCCAGCCGCGCCGGCTCGGAACCGCCCACAACCAGGTCGTGCCCTACCAGGTGTTCGCGACCCGCGACGGCTATGTCTTCATCGCGGCCGGCAACCAGAACCTCTACGAGCGCCTGTGCCGCGCCGTCGGCCGCGAGGACCTCATCGACGACCCCCGGTTCGACGGCAACGCGGCCCGGGTGGCGAACCGCGAGGCGTGCATCGGCGCGATCTCCGCGGCCATCGCCGAGCACGACACCAGTCCTCTGATGGCCGCGCTCCGCGAGCAGGGCGTCCCCTTCTCGCGGGTGAACGAGTACGAGAACCTCGTGGAGGACGGCCAGCTCGACGCGCTCGGGGTCATCGAAGCGGGGAGCGGCGAGGCATATCCCGAGTTCCGCATCCCGGGCCTCCCTTTCCACCTCTCCGGACACGACCGCGGGCAACCGGTGGACGCGCCCCGCATCGGCCAGCACACCCGCGAGGTCCTCGCCGGCATCGGCTACGAGCCGGCCCGCATCGACCGCCTGCTCGAAGCCGACGTCATCCGCCAAGGCTGACCCCGCCAACCCGCCCGCCCGCCTCATCACTCACACCCGACGCGCCGAACGGCTCCCACCGAGATCGATTTGCCGGTCCCGTCGTCACGATTCGATCTGCAAAGAGTCGTACACCGTCATTCCGTCTATTGACGGAACATGACACTAGCCCGACTTCCGCAACTCGCTCCGCTTTTCACCTAATTTCGTCGGATTTCGACCGGCGACCGTCATGTAAGGGGCTGGTTTCATTGATGGGGGCGTTGGGAAAACGGCTGTAGTGCCGACTTTGGCCCTTGATTTGGCGTGTGATTTGGGCAGGCTATGGCTCCATGTTCGTGCGCGCCAAGAGACGTTTCAAAGACGGCAAAGAGCACCGCTACTGGAGCGTGGTGGAGAACTGCCGCAACCGCGACGGGCGTGTGGTTCAGCGCCAGGTGCTGTACCTGGGGGAGATCAACGACAGCCAGCGGGCCGCGTGGTGCCGGTCCATCGAGGTGTTGCAGGGGGATTGCGGACCGGCGCCGATGGCGCTTTTTCCCGATGATCGCGAAGCGCCGGAACTGCACTGCGAGACGGTACGGATCCACGTCAAGGACCTCAGCGTGCACCGGCCACGGCAGTGGGGTGGGTGCTGGCTGGCGCTGACGCTTTGGGATCGATTGGAGCTGGATCGGTTCTGGGCTCCACGGCTGTCGCCGAGCCGGCAGGGCACGCGCTGGCTGGACGTGCTCAACACGCAGGTGTGCTACCAGTTGCTCGAACCGGGCAGCGAGTGGCGTTTGCATCGGCACTGGTACGAGCACAGCGCCCTGGGGGACTTGCTGAACAGCCCGGTGAGGGTCATCGCCGGCGACACGCTGTATCGGTGCCTGGACAAGGTGCTGGCGCATAAACGGGCGTTCTTCTCGTTTCTGCACGAACGCTGGCAGACGCTGTTCCAGGCCCGCTTCGACGTCTTGCTCTATGACCTGACCTCCACCTATTTTGAGAGCGACCCGCCGTTTTCGGGCAAGCGCCAGTTCGGCTACAGCCGCGACAAGCGCTCGGACTGCGTGCAGGTGGTGATCGCCCTGGTCGTGACCCCTGAAGGGTTTCCGTTGGCCTACGAGGTGATGCCGGGCAACACCAGCGACAAAACGACGCTGGCGCAGTTCCTGGAGAAGATCGAGTCGCAATACGGCCGGTCCGAGCGGGTGTGGATCATGGACCGGGGCATCCCGAGCGAGGAGACGTTGGCGGCGATGCGCGGGGGCGAGGCGCCGGTGCACTACCTGGTCGGCACCCCCAAGGAGCGCTTGACGCGGCTGGAGCAATCGTTTGTGGGCCTGCCCTGGCGCGAGGTTCGCGAGTCGGTCGAGGTGAAGTTGTTGGCCCAGGACGGGGAGCTGTACATCCTGGCCCAGAGTCGGGCGCGCATCTTCAAGGAGCGCGGCATGCGCCAGCGCCGGCTGAGGAAGCTGTGGCGGCGCCTGCACGAGCTACGCGGGCAATCGCTGAGCCGCGACGAGCTGTTGCTCAAGCTGGGCGCGGCCAAGAAGGAAGCCGGACGTGCATATCATCTGGTCGACATCCGCCTGCCCCAGGCCGGCGAGGCCGTCACCGCGGACACCTTTACCTTCGAGCTGCGCCGCGACCGGCTACGCCGGGCCCGGCGCCGCGAGGGCCGGTATCTGCTGCGCTCCAATCTGACCGGCGAGGATCCGGCCACGCTGTGGCGCTACTACATGCAACTGACCGAGATCGAGCAGGCGTTCAAGGAACTCAAGCACGACTTGGCGATCCGCCCGATCTTCCATCAACGTGAGGAACGAGGCGCACATCTTCGTCGCGTTCATCGCCTACTGCCTGCACGTCACCTTGAAACACATCGCCCGGCCGTGCGCGCCGGGACTCACGCCGCGGGCGATCCTGGAGAAGTTCTCCACCGTGCAGATGGTCGATGTCCATCTGCCGACCGCCGACGGGCGCCATCTGACGTTGCCGCGCCACACCCAGCCCACACCCGACCACCAACTGCTGCTGCATCAACTCAAGCTGCAATTGCCCGAACAGCCGCTGCCACGCATCTCGGCGTAGCCCTCCGCCAAGACACTTCCCAAACGGCGCCTTGTAGTGCCGACCTATGGCGTCCGTCGACCAATAATCAATCGGTTACGACCGTTTTGGCGCTGAGTTGCGGAAGTCGGGCTAGCCCGCAAATCTCACCAGCTTTCGTCGCGAGGGCGCCGCGAAGCTGCGAAGCACAATGCCGTGGTAGCGGGCCGCACGGACCTCAGGACGCTGAAGGCGTAGCCGACACTAGCGCGTTCGCGCTGTCGAAGCGGCTTGAGGGAGTACGGCCCGCTACCGCGGCGACCTTGGGAGATGGGATGGTCCGCCCCGCTTCCCCTACGGCCTCAGCTGGGCCAAGGTGGAGTTTTCCACAACACCAGGAGCGAGGCGGACCATGAGCAAGATTACCCGAATGGGGATTGACCTGGGCAAGAACACCTTTCACGTGTGCGCAATGGATCGGTCGGGGCGGGTCGTGTTGGAGAAGCGATTCACGCGTCGGGGGCTGGAGAAGTTTGTTCGTGCCCACGAGCCGTGCGTGGTGGGAATGGAGGCGTGCGGAGGCGCCCATTCATTGGGCTCGCGAGCTGCGTGCGGGGGTTTCTGTTCGAGTACGGGCTGGTGGTGGCGCAAGGGATTGGGACGTTGCGGCGCCGGGTGCCGGAGTTGGTGGAGGATGCCGACAACGGGTTGCCCATGGCGATGCGCGAGTTGCTGGCCAACGAGCGCGAGGAACTGGTGCACCTCGATGAGCGAGTGAAGCGTTTCGACGCGCAGCTCGATGCGTTGGTCCACGACGACCCGGCGTGTCGTCGCTTGCAGACGATTCCCGGCGCGAGCAGGACTATCGCGCTCAGCCGGCGTAAGCGGGCCATGACACGGGGCTGCGCAGGCACGGCAGGTGTGGAAGCGTTCGCGAAGGAGGACCCGTCGTGAGGCCGCGATGTCCACCGCCTGCCCACCGGCGCTTGGGCGATTGAGGAGCCCGCGCCCGTGGACAGCCCGTGGACATCGCTGCGTGCCCTGTCCGGGCGCCGAACCACGACCACACTCGGCCCGACGATGGCCGAGAATCCGGGCGAGAGTGAGCTCGCCGACAGTTGCGAGGGAAAAGAGCAGTTGATGGCAAGACAGGTCGGACCGGCATGCCAAGAGCCTGAGCTCGCGCTGGGCCCATTCGAGGCCGTTTGGGAGATGAGGCGAGGCGTGCGCGGATTCCATCAGGGCCCGGGAACCGAGGTTCCCTCTCCAAAGGCCGGATACAAGTGTGCAACTGAACCTGCTTGCCCGAACAGCTCCCCCCTTGCAAATGCGGGGCGGACCATACAAGCGCGAAGCGACAGATTGGCGTCCGCTAGCCAAGAAATCGGTGATTTTTGCGGGCTAGTACCTCTGCACAGAGGTCTTGACCGGTTGGGACGGCGCAGACGAGACCAAAGCGGCTCATACAAGCCTGATTTTCAATCGATCAAGATCACTTTGCAGTGGTACTAGATCAGATAGCGTTGGATATCGAGAGCTCCGTGGAAGACGCCCAGAATGTCAATTTCGTCGTCTGACTTGATCCAGTACGCGATACGATAATGTCCGTATAGCAATATCCGGACTTCCCGATCCGGGATGACTTCGTAGCGATGACCGATCCGGGGAAATTCCCTGAGAACTTGCGCACGATCGTAGACGCCTTCAACAACACGCGCCGCAGCCTCGGGGTTGTCATGTTCGATGTACTCGAAAATGTCTCTCATCCACAACTCGGCTTCCCGAGTCCACGTCAGTCCGGCCACGAGCGGATCCTGCTCCGCATTTCCTCGTTGGATATCGTGCGTCCGGCGTCGGAATCGTCGAGCCCTCGACGCACCATGAGCCGGAAGGCAAGCTCACGCACGAGTTCCTCGTGCGTGCTGTCATCGGGTTGCTCGGCGATGATCCGCGTCAGTTCCTCTTTGGCTGCCGACATCCTTCCTCCTGGTCCGGCCTTCGGAGCCGCCAGGCCGCGCGACCTGCCCGGCATACGCTCCTCGCCGAACGGACTCGCACCTCGCGGGCTTCCAAAGGCGGGAACGAGATGCAGCCCTCTTACCTTCAACCGGATACGATCGTACCATCGCGATAGTCTGCCGACACGCGCCATCTCTGACGTTTTCAGGTTCGACAGGCGCAAGCTTTCGCAGGTCAGGACGGTTCTACGAGCGTGTCGCTCGATTCCGCCCATGGATGCCTTCTACTGATCGGCGAGCGAGACGCCGGCAGGATCGAATTCAGGCCGGCGTGGTCCATGCAGTACCTGAAGTGCGGGATTTGCCCGGAGAGACGCACGGCGTGTCGCGTCATTGTCTCGCTGGCGTAGGTGTGACACCATGCCGTCACTTTTCTGCGAAATTTGACGGCATGGTGTGCAGTGGACCCTATTCGCGGCTGACCCGCCCGCCCCGGCAGAGCTTCTTTCTCCTCGGCGTTCGCGGCGCCGGCAAGAGCACGTGGGCTCGACGGCAGTTCCCCGGTGCACCCCGCATCGATCTCCTCGACGAGGCCCGCTACCAGGACTACCTCGCCGATCCGTCGCTGTTCGCGGCGGACCTCGAATCGGCTCCCCCCGGTAGCTGGGTCGTGGTCGACGAGATCCAGCGCCTGCCCAATCTCCTGAACGAGGTGCACCGGTTCATCGAGGAACGGCGGCTGAAGTTCGCCCTGCTCGGTTCGAGCGCGCGCAAGCTCAAGGCGGCGGGGGTCAACCTGCTCGCGGGCCGGGCGCTGCGCAAGACCATGTATCCGCTCACGCCGGCGGAGCTCGGCGGAGACTTCGACCTCGACGCCGCGCTCGATTCGGGGACGATCCCGCTGGTATGGGTCTCCGAGGAGCGGCGCACGGTTCTGAAAAGCTACGTTCAGCTCTACCTCCTTGAAGAGATCCGGGCCGAGGCACTGGTCCGAAACCTCCCCGGATTCGCCCGCTTTCTGCCGATCGCGGCTCTCTATCACGGCGCGGTCGTGAACGTGTCGGGGATCGCGCGCGACTGCGGCGTTGCGCGGACCACGGTGCAAGGGTACCTGGACATCCTGGAGGACACCCTGCTTGCGTTCCGGCTGCCCGCCTTCGAGGCGAGGTTGCGGGTGCGTGAACGCCGCCATCCGAAGCTGTACTGGGTCGATCCGGGGCTGGTACGCGCCGTGAAGAGGCTCCGCGGGCCGATTGCGCCGGAGGAGCGGGGTGCGCTTCTCGAGGGCTGGGTGCTGCACCTGCTCCGGGCTCACGGGGAGGAAAGCGAGCTGTTCGATGACCTCCATTACTGGGCGCCTCACCCCGCGAACCGCACCGAGGTGGATTTCCTTCTCCGCCGCGCGGGAGAGTTCGCGGCGATCGAGGTGAAGTCCCAGCCGCGCTATCACACCGGACTGCTGCCGGGATTGCGCGCGGTCGCCGAGCTCCCGGGCATGGTGCGGCGAGTGCTCGTCTACGGCGGCAGGAGGTCTTTCCGCACCCAGGACGGGATCGAAGTGTGGTCGATCGAGCGCTTGCAGCGGACGCTCGCGGAGAACACGTTGTGGCCCTGACCCGCCGGCCTCCGCCGCCCCGGAGCGGGCGAGTTCACGGAACCGGTCAGGGAGGAGTGCCGGCCCGGCGGGAGTTTGCGCCCCCCTCCGCGCCCCGGTGAACCCGGGGGACCCGCCCTTGCCCCGAGCGGGATGAGCCGCGCTTCGGCTCTCTGCCCGTCACGTCCGATCGCCGCCCGCCCTGCCGCCCGTCCGTGCTCCCGTCTGTCGGTGGCTCGGGCCGGACCCCGCTCGGGGCGGTAGCGGCGGGGAACCCGGGCGGTGGCGCGAAGCTCAGGCGGCGGCGCGGAGCCCGCTCGTGTCGAGGCCGTAGAGTCGGGCGACGTTCTCGTGCAGCACGAGGTCCTTCTCCGCCTCCGTGAGTCCGGCCGCCTGCTCGCGCAGCACGTCCTGCGACCAGGGCCACGTCGAGTCGCTGTGCGGGTAGTCGTTCGCCCACATCATGCGCTCGATGTTCATGTGGTCCTTGAGCTGGAACGCGGTGTGGTCGTCCTGGAAGGTGAAGTAGACGTGCTCGCGGAAGTACTCGCTCGGCATCCTCTCGAGCTCCCGGCCGCGCAGCCAGTGCCGGTGCCGCTTGTAGGCGTGGTCCATCCGGTACATGAAGTGCGGGACCCATCCGCCGTCCGCCTCGACGGACACGATGCGAAGCTCCGGATGGCGCATGAAGATGCCGTCGAAGACGAACATGCTCATGAGGTCCTGGTTGCCCCGCACGATCGACATGAAGCCGTTGATCCGGGAGCCGCGGAACCCCTGCCTGAGCCCCTCGCTGGAAGTGAGGATGTGGAAGCTCGCGATCAGCCCGAGGTCGACGATGGCGTCGAAGAACTCGCCGTACATCGGGTCGTCGTAGTCCTCGACCCCCGGGAGGCCGGGGAGCATCACCCCCGGGAAACCCTGCTCGCGGATCGTCTCGAGCTCGCGGATGCCGGCCGCGGGGGTCCGCACCGCGGCCTGCCCGAGCCCGATGAGCCGGTGCGGATAGGGTTCGCAGAACTCGACGAGCCAGCGGTTGTACGCCTCCATGCACGCCTGCTTGAGGTCGAGATCGGGGATGTTGCAGATCTCCATGCCGACCGACGGGTACAGCATCTCCGCCGCGATACCGTCCTCGTCCTGGGCCTCGATGCGGGCGTGCGGGTCCCAGCCCCCGCGGTGGAGCTTCTCGAACTTCGCGCCCCGCGGAGAGAGCTCCTCGGGCGACTTGCCGGCCGCCGAGACGAGCGCGAGCGGTATGCGCTGCTCGCTGCCCTCGATCCGGAAAACGTCGCCGCGCTTCTCGTCGTGCACCATGACCGGCGCGCGGTCACGGTACTTCGGGTCGATCCGGCCGGCGTAGCAGTCGGGCGGCTCGCATACGTGGCTGTCGGCGGAAATGATTGGCTTGGGCACGCGCGCTTCGTCCATGTTCGTGCGGGCGGGAGACTATAGCAAAATGTCCGCTCGGCAAGTCTTGCAGACACGTTACAGGGAACTCGGGTTCGCGGAACCGGCGAACCGACTGAAACCCCGGGCCGGTTGGAGTGAAGGGAGAGCGGAGGACGGATGAGGCGCCGAGACGAGGAGGCCCCCCCGAGCGCGGCGGACGCATTGCCCGCCCGCCACCGCAAGCGCTGGGACGGCCGCACCCCGCTCGGGGAGCTGCCGGCGCGGGCGGCCGCGAGATGGGGCGGCCGGGAATCGCTCGTCTTCGGACCGGTGCGCCAATCCTTCGCGGAGATCGCGCGCCGGGTGGACGAGGCGGCGAAGGGGCTCATCGCGCTCGGCGTCGCACCGGGCGACAAGGTGTGCCTCTGGCTCAACAACTGTCCCGAATGGATCCACCTCCTGTTCGCCATCGCCCGGATCGGGGCGATCCTGGTGCCCGCGAACACCCGCTTCCGTACCGGCGACATCGAGTACCTCGTGCGCCAGGGCGACTGCTCGACCCTCATCACCCACGACCTCTCCGGCCCGGTCGACTACCTCGCGATGGTGCGCGAGCTTGCCCCGGAGAGTCTCTCCGCCACCCCTGCACCGCGTCTTCGAAGCGAACGCTTCCCTCTCCTCGAACGGATCGTCGCGGTCACGGACCGGGAGCACCGGGGGGTCACCGCCCTCCCTGCCCTCATCGAGACGGGGCGCACGGTGAGCGACGAAGCGCTCGCCGCGCGGGCGCGCGAGGTGTCGGTGGACGACACCCTCTTCATCATGTTCACGTCCGGAACCACCGGCTTTCCCAAGGGCGTGATGCGCAACCACCACCTCCTCCGCAACCAGTGCGATCGGATGGAGCGGATCGCGATCACCGAGCACGACGTGGTGCTCAACTACCTCCCGCTCTTCCACATCTTCGGATACGTGGACGGGCCGCTCCTCTCGGTGATGGCGGGCAGCCGGCAGGTCCTCACTGCCACCTTCGACCCCGACGAGTGCATCGGGCTCGTCGAGGCCGAACGGGCAACCCAGATGCAGGGGTTCGACAGCCACTTGAAGGCGCTCATGGACGCCCAGGAGCGGCGCCCGCGCGACACTTCGAGCCTCCGCGTCGGCTTCTTTCCGAGCGGCATGGCGAGCTCGATACCGATCGTGCGCCGCGCCCGGGAGGTGTTCCCGACCATGCAGACCCTCACCGCCTACGGCTCCACGGAAGGCGGAGCGAACATCTCCACGTCCTTTCTCGACTCGAGCGAGGAGCAGCGGTGCGAGACCTCCGGGTACCCCTGCGACGGGTTCGAGATCCGGATCGCGGACCCGGAGACCGGCGAGCCGCAGCCGGCCGGAACCCCGGGGGAGATCCTCTTGCGAAGCTACAACCTGATGCAGGGCTACTACCGGAAGCCCGGGGAGACGGCGGCCGCGATCGACTCGCAAGGGTGGCTGCACAGTGGCGATCTCGGCTATCTCCGCGAGGACGGATACGTTCGCTTTCTCGGCCGGTGCAAGGACATGCTCAAGGTCGGGGGCGAGAACGTCGATCCGGTGGAGGTGGAGCAGCTCCTCCTCGGGCACCCCGGGGTGCGGGAGGCGGCGGTGGTCGCGTACCCCGACGAACGGCTGACCGAGGTGGGGGTCGCGTTCGTCGTCGCGAGCGACGAGATCGGCGTCGATCCGCATGCCGGGAGCGATGGGGATGCGGGCCGCGGCCGGGGCGCCCGGCACGAAGCGCTCGCCCGGGAGATCCTCGAATTCGGCCGGGGACGGGTGGCGAGCTTCAAGCTCCCCCGCCATGTCCTTTTCGTCGCGGAGCTGCCGATGACCTCGAGCGGCAAGGTCCGCAAGGCCGAGCTGCGGGAGCTGGCCGCAACCCGGCTCGGCGGCGGAGCGGGAGAAGACTAGCGAGGCTGCGCCTCGGACCGACGAGACACGTTCGAATCCACCCGACGTCTCTCGAACCCCCGGCGCTCCGTACCAGAAGAAATGCCTGCATTTCTTTTGGTAGCCGCCTCGTACGTTTCGTCCACGAAACAGCTTTGTAAATTTGGCTCAACCGTCAAGATGACGGTGCCTCAAGGAGTCTGGGCGTCTTCGCCCAGCAGGCGGGCGTAGGCACCCCCCCGGCGAACGAGATCGTCGTGGGCGCCGGTCTCCACCACCTCGCCCGCGTCGAGCACCACGATCCGGTCCGCGCGGCGGATCGTGCTCAACCGGTGCGCGATCGCGATGACCGTCCGCGTCTCGTAGAGCCGGGCGAGCGCCCGTTCGATCAGCTCCTCGGTCATCGAATCGACCGAGCTCGTCGCCTCGTCCAGCACCACGAGATCGGCATCGGCCGCGACGGCCCGAGCGAACGAGACGAGCTGGGCCTGGCCGGCGGAGAGATTCGCTCCGCCGTGCGCCACCTCGAAGCCGTAGCCGCCGGGCAGGCCGCGGATGAACTCGTCGGCCTGCACCTGGCCCGCCGCGCGTTCCGCCGCCGCCCGGTCGAGCCGACCGAGGGTGATGTTGAATTCGACGGTGCCGTGGAACAGGAACACGTTCTGGTGCACGACGGACACCATCCGCCCGATCCGGTCCGCGTCGAACGAGGTGATCTCCTCGCCGTTGAGCCGGATGGAGCCCTCGTAGTCCCCGTAGGCACGGGCGATCAGGCGGGCGATCGACGACTTGCCGGAGCCGGTCGCTCCCACGATGGCCACCGTCTCTGCCTTCCGGACCCGAAGATCGATCCCGCGCAGCACCTCGGGGCCATGCGGGGAGTAGCGGAACCGGACGTGCTCGAGGTCGAGCCGCTCGAAGCGCAGCGCCCCGGGCGCCCCGGTGGCCGCCGTCCCGGACGCGCCGGTCCGCGGCGCGGGTGCGGCGGCGCCCGTCTCGGCGGTCGCGGCTCCATCGGCCGCCGTTGCCCCCCATTTCACCGTTGCACCGCGAGCAGTCCCGTGCGAGGACTCTCTCCGAGCGGCAACTGCCGCCCCGGACGTCGCATCCGCGGTGATGCCCTCCCCCGCCCTTTCGGCCTCGACGTCAGCCCGCAAGTCCGGCCGCCGCTCGTACGGCCCGGCCACCGGGCCCGCTTCGCGCCGGCTCGACCCCGTCGCCGCGGGAGGCTCCGCCGGGTCGAGCGGCTCGGCGAGGAGCCCCCCGATGTGGTCGAGCGCGCCGAGGGCCCGCTGCAGGATCGCGAGCTGCTGGGCCAGCTCGCGCACCGGGATGAACAGCCGCTGGATGTACTCCATGAACGCGACGAGCACCCCGATCGTCATGGTCCCGGCAAGCAGGGCGCCCGCGGAGTACCACAGGACCACCGCGAGGCCGAGGCTGGTAAGCCCCTCGACGAGGGAGTACAGCATCGCGTCGTAGAG
This sequence comes from Gammaproteobacteria bacterium, assembly GCA_965223775.1. Lineage (GTDB taxonomy): Bacteria > Pseudomonadota > Gammaproteobacteria > HK1 > HK1 > JAJDXW01. The sequence goes on from OZ245021.1 coordinate 4,357,746, forward strand.
GTTGGAGGTGTTCTGAGCGACGTAGAAGCGGCGGTTGCGCCGCTCGAAGGCGGCGAGCACCTTCGCCTCCGCCGCGTAGAGCTGCACCGTCTTCACCCCCGCGAGGCACTCCTGGAGGTAGCCGGTCGCCTCGGAGAGCGCCCGGCGGGCCCAGAGAAAGGAAGTCCGGACCCGGCGCTGGAAGAAATGCATCACCACCAGCAGCACGGGCAGCATCACGAGCAGGACGAGGGTCGCCTTCCAGCTCAGCCAGAACATCATCGCCACGAACGCGACCGTCTTCAGCAGGTCGGCAATGAGGGACAGGGCATGCCCCGCGAGGCTCTCGCCGAGCGCTTCCACGTCGCTCGTCACCCGGGTGAGGACCGATCCGATCGGGTTGCGGTCGAAGTAGCTGCGCGGGAGTCGGAGCGTGCGCCGGTAGACCGTTTCGCGGAGCGCGGCCAGCAACTGGTGCCCGACCCGCTGAAGAATTCGCACGTAGAAGGCATCCGCGAGGTAGCCGGCCACCACCACCGCGGCGGCGAGGCCGACGATCGCGAGCAGAGGCTCGCGCAGCGGTCCGAGCCCTCCCGCGGCGACGGCCGGCAGCAGGTAGTCGTCCACCGCGACCTTGGTGAGGAACGGCACGAGGGCCGCCATCGCCGCCGAGACCGGCAGCACCGCGAACACCGCGGCGAAGTGCCAACGGTACTCGGCGAAGTGCGGGCGCATCGCGTCGATGACCGCCGCCACGTTTCCGTCGCGCACGAAGCGCCGCCACTGCGAGGGCAGCCGTGCGAGGAGAATGAGCGGGCGCATCACCGCATCGCCTCCTCGTTCACCTGCCGCCGCCACGCCTCACGGTAGGGGCCCGCGCGGGCGGCGAGCTCGCGGTGGCGGCCCTCGTCGACCACTCGCCCGCGGTCGAGCACGACCACCCGGTCCGCCCGTTCGAGCACGCTGATGCGATGCGAGACGACGAGAATGGAACGAGCCGTCGTGAGGGTGTGGATCCGATCCACCAGCACGCGCTCGGTGTCGTGGTCCACCGCGGACAGCACGTCGTCGAGGATGAGCAGATCACAGGGCTTGAGCATCGCGCGGGCGAGCGCGACCCGCTGCTTCTGCCCGCCGGAGAGCGTGATCCCGCGCTCTCCGACGACGGTCCGGACCCCGGCCGGCATGCGCGCGAGGTCGGGATCGAGGGCGGCGTCCGCGACGGCCCGCTCCACCAGGGCATCGAGGGGCCCCGGCTCGGCCCCGGCGACCGCCGAACCGACCGGGTGCGGACCGTCCGCTTTCGCGCCGTCTCCCATTTCCGCGTCCCTGTGTCCGGGATCCGGCGCCCGCCCCGAACCGGTCCCGGCGCGAGAGCGCGCCCGCGCCTTCCGGTCGGTTCGGGCCGTGCGTTCATCCACCCCGAACGCGACGTTTGCCTGCAACGTGTCGGAGAACAGGAACGGGTCCTGGGTGACCGTCACGACGTGCCGGCGGAGCTCCTTCGCCTCGATGTCGCGAACGTCCACCCCGTCGAGCCGCACCGCCCCGGGGGGCGCCGCCAGGTACTGGTTCAGCAGGTTGACGAGGGTGGACTTGCCGCTCCCGACGGGGCCGAATACCCCCACGACCTCCCCGGGGGCGACCCGCAGGCTCACCCCGTCGAGCACCGGCCGATCCGGCTCGTCCGGATAGGCGAAGCGGAGGCGATCGACGGAAAGCCCCTCCGCGAGCCGGGCCGGGAGCGTTGCACCGGGCCGCGGGGCGGGACGTGCCGGTTCGGCCGCGAACACCTCGAGCAGGCTGCCGAGGCCCGTCATGCCGCGCTGGAGGAGAAACATCATGAACGTCGCGCCCATGAGGGGCCCGACCAGCATCGAGAGGTACACCATGAACGCGGTGAAGCCCCCGATCGTGATCTCCCCCGCGACCACCGCGAACCCGCCCACCAGGACGAGCAGCACCTTGAGTCCGTTCACGAGGTGGGTGAGAAGGGGAAAGAACCAGGCTCGCACGGTGGCCATCTCGAGGCCCGCGTCGCGCACCTCCCCGCTCAGCGCCCCGAAGCGCCGCTCCGCCCAGCCGAGGCCGCGAAACGACTTGAGGGGATCGAGTCCGCCGTAGGACTCCACCGTGAAGTCGGACAGCTCCTGCAGAGCCTTCATCTGCCATAGCTGGTTCCGGCGCATCCGCTGCACCGCGACCTGGAGCACGAGGAACCCGACCGCGATCGGCAGCGCGCAGTACAGGGTAAGGCCGGGCGAGATCCGGTACATGTACCAGGGCCCGAGGGTGAGGGTGCCGGCGGTCTGGATGAGCATCATCGTTCCCATGCCCAGCAGCATCCGCACCCCGTTGATGTCGTTGTTGATGCGCGAGATGAGCTCCCCGGTGGGGTTGGCGAGGAAGTACTCGCGGTCCTGGTTCAGCAGGTGGGCGAGGAGCCGGTTCTTGAGATCGAACTCGACGCGCCGGCCGGGGACGAGGAAGAGCATTCGCGAGACGCTCCGGGTGAGCACCATCGCCACCGCGAATCCGAGGATGAGCCACACCTTGACGAGGACCTCGCTCCCGGACCGATCGGCGGCCAGCAGGTCGATGGCCTCCTGGAGGTAGCGCGGAATGGCGAGGCTCATCCAGAGGGTGAGGGCAAGGAACCCGGCCCCGGCCCCGAGCGACCAGGCGTGCTCGCGCACGAGGCCGAGGAGATAGCGAAAGCGCTGGAGGGCGGACGGCACCGGAAGTTCGACGCGCAAACTACGTGATGAGAGTATTCGGCCAGAAAGCGGGAGCGCGGGCGGGCGGGTCGCGGGAGGGACAGCCGGGGTCGGTCCCGGGCCGGAACGCGCCCGGTCGCCGCCGCCGAGCAGTATAGCGGCTCCCTCGGATCCGCCCCGCTCCGCCGCGACCGTACGCGCTGCCGTGCCGTTGCGCGGCCATGCCGCCATGCCTCGGCACTGCCGCACCGCCGCACCGGGGGCTATAATCGGCAAATCCATGCGGAGGGGCTTCCATGCCGAAACGCCGATCGGTCGGGGCCAGCGGATCGACGCTTCTCGGAATAGAAGAACGAAGGGCCGGCACGCGAGGCGGGAGTACCACGGTCGATCGCTGGCTCACGCGCCGGATCCTCATCGAGTTGGGCCACCCGTCGCTCGCAATCGAGCTCTGGGACGGCACCCGCATCGAGCCGGCGTCCCCCGCCGCCGCGGCGACGGACCCGGTGGCCCGGGTCGAGATCCGGGACCGGCGTACGCTCTACGGCCTTCTCGTCAACACCGACCTCTCGTTCGGGGATGCGCTGAGCGCGGACCGCATCCGGGTCCACGGCGATCTGGTTGCTTTCCTCGAAACCATCTACCGGTCGGCCGATGCCGCCGTTCCGCGCAATTCCTGGAGGCGGCGTCTCAAGGCGTGGCTCAACCGGCCGCGCCGGAACACCCGCAACGGCTCCCGGTCCAACATCCACCACCACTACGATCTCGGCAACGATTTCTACCGGCTGTGGCTCGACGAGGAGATGGTGTACACGTGCGCGTACTACCCGCACGAGGACGCCACCATCGAGGAGGCCCAGCGGGCCAAGATGGACCACGTGTGCCGGAAGCTCGAGCTCCGGCCCGGGCAGCGGGTGGTGGAGGCGGGGTGCGGCTGGGGGTCTCTCGCGATCCACATGGCGCGCGAGTACGGCGTGAAGGTGCGAGCGTTCAACATCTCCCACGAGCAGATCCGATTCGCGCGCGACCGCGCCGCGGCGCTCGGGCTCGGGGAGCAGGTCGAGTTCGTGGAGGAGGACTACCGCACCGTCGAAGGCGAGTACGACGTGTTCGTCTCGGTGGGCATGCTGGAGCACGTGGGGGTGGACAACTACCGTACCCTCGGGGAGGTGGCGGCCCGCTCGCTCAAGCCCGACGGGCGCGGCCTCATCCACGCCATCGGGCGAAATGCCCCGGCTCCCAACAATGCCTGGATCGAGCGGCGCATCTTCCCGGGGAGCTATCCGCCGAGCCTCGCGGAGATGGGCGTGATCTTCGAGCCCCAGGAGTTCTCCGTCCTCGACGTCGAGAACCTGCGCCTGCACTACGCCCGGACCTGCCGCGCATGGCTGGAGCGTTTCGAGGCCGCCGCGGACCGGGTGGCGGCGATGTACGACGAGGACTTCGTGCGCGCCTGGCGACTCTATCTTGCGGGCTCGGCGGCGGCGTTCACCACCGGCAGCCTGCAGCTCTTCCAGGTGGTGTTCGCGCCGGGTGAATCGAACGCGGTGCCGATGACCCGCGAGCACATGTATCCGCGGCAATAGCGGCCGGCCGGACCCGCTCCGCCGCACGGGCAGGAGGGCAGACCGGATCCGAGGGGAGGAACCCGGGCTTGGAACGATTTGACGCCATCGTGGTCGGCGGAGGGCCGTCCGGCTCCACCTGCGCCTGGCAGCTCCGGCGCGCGGGCCTCGAGGTGGCGGTGGTCGACAAGCGAAACTTCCCGCGCGACAAGGTGTGCGCGGGCTGGGTCACCCCGGCGGCGGTGGAGACCCTCCGGCTCGATACCGACGAGTACCCGGTGGGTCGGGTCTTCCAGCCGATCCGCTCTTTCCTGACCGGCAGCATGACCGGCCGCATGGTCGAGACCCGCTACGACGAGGTGGCGAGCTACGGCATCCGCCGCTTCGAGTTCGACCACTACCTCCTCGATCGGAGCGGAGCGAAGCAGTTCACCGGGCACTCCGTCAAGCGGATCGAGCGGGCGGACGGGCTCTGGCGGATCAACGACATCGCCGAGGCCCCGGTCGTCGTCGGGGCGGGCGGGCACTTCTGCCCGGTCGCCCGCCATCTCGGGGCCAAGGTCGGCTCCACCGAGTCCATCGTGGCCGCCCACGAAATCGAGTTCGAGATGACCGAAGCCCAGCGGGCCGACTGCGCGGTGGCGGAGGAGACCCCCGAGATCTTCTTCTGCGAGGACCTCCAGGGCTACGGGTGGGTGTTCCGCAAGGAGAACGTTCTCAACGTCGGGCTCGGACGCGAGGACAACCGCAACATCGCCGACCACGTGCGAAGCTTCTGCGAGTGGCTCGCCGCGCGGGGCCGGATCCCCCGCGACATGCCCTCGAAGTTCAAGGGCCACGCCTACATCCTGCACGGCCGGTCGCGGCGGATCGCGTCCGGCGACGGGCTCGTCCTCGCGGGCGACGCGATCGGGCTCGCCTACGACCGGAGCGGCGAAGGGATCCGCCCCGCCGTCGAGTCCGCGGTCATCGCGGCCGAGATCATCGCGGGCGCGGGCGGCTCGTTCGACGAGACCACCTTCGCCGGCTACGAGCGCCGCCTCCGGGAACGCTTCGGCGAGCGCGGGACCGAGACCGACCCGCCGGGCTGGATCCCCGACGGGTTGCGGCGGGCGGTCGCCGCGAAGCTGCTCGGCACGGGCTGGTTCTCGCGCCGCCTCGTCCTCGACGGCTGGTTCCTCCACCGCCGGCAACCCCCGCTCCCCGCGAGCTGACCGCCGCGTCCGGGCGGGCGAGAAGCCTTCCGCGATCCGGACCCGTCTCGTCCGAACCCCTGCTGCCGGGAGGAGACACAATGCGGGGCGATACATACCAGCCCCTGACCGTCGAGACGCTCCCGCAACGCCTGGGAGCGGTGCCGCATCTCGCGGAGCGAATCGGTGGCGACCCGGCGACGTGGTCGGTCCGCGAGGTCGGCGACGGGAACCTCAACCTCGTCTTCATCGTGTCGGGCGGCACGGGAACCGTGGTCGTGAAGCAGGCCCTGCCCTACGTGCGGCTCATCGGCGAGAGCTGGCCGCTGCCGCTCTACCGGGCATTCTTCGAGCACCATGCCCTGGTCCGCCAGGCGGCGCGCGACCCCGGCGCGGTTCCCGAAGTCTTCCATTTCGACGAGACCCAGGCGCTGATCGCCATGGAGCACCTCAGCCCCCACGTCATCCTGCGCTACAAGCTCATCGCCGGAGAGAAGGTGGACGGGGTGGGAGCATTCCTCGGCGCCCATTGCGCACGGATGGCCTTTCGCGGCTCCGAGCTGCACATGGCGAGCGCGGACAAGAAGGCCGACGTGGCGCTCTTCGCCGGGAACGTGGAGGTCCCTGCCATCACCGAGGCGCTGATCTTCACGGACCCCTACTACGAGGCCGGGATGAACCGCCATACGGAGGGCCTCGACCCGCTGGTGGCGACCCTGCGTGCGGACGTCGCGCTCAAGACCGAGGTGCAGGAGCTGTTCGTGAAGTTCGCCTCGAACACCGAGACGATGCTGCACGGCGACCTGCACACCGGATCCATCCTGTCGACGGCGACCGAGAGCCGGGTCATCGATCCCGAGTTTGCCCAGTACGGTCCGATGGGCTTCGACATCGGCATGCTGGCGGCCAATTTCCTGATGGCGTACTTCAGCCAGCCGGCCCACCGCGCGCAGGACGAACTGCGCGACTACCAGGAGTGGATTCTCCGCGTCACCGAGGATACCTTCGACGCCTTCGACGCCGAGTTCCGGCGGCTCTGGGCGAGCGAACGGACCGGCATGCTGTTTCCGGCCCGTCTCTTCGAGGACCAGGGTCAGTCTTCCGAGCCCGCCCTGGAAGCGGTCCTGCGTGCCACCTGGGAAGACGCCCTCGGCTTCTGCGGCATCGAGATGCACCGCCGCATCCTCTCGCTGGCCCACAACGCCGATTTCGAAGCGATCGAGGACCCGAGCGCACGAGCCCCGCTCGAAGCCCGCAGTCTCATGCTGGGACGGGGCGTCATTCGCGAACGCGGCGGGATCGGCGACGCCGAGGTCCTTGCCGCCATGGCGCGCCGATACAGCGAGGAGAACTTCCTTTGAAGGTCGGCGACAGGCACTACCGCTCGTTGTGGTGGGACGACGCCGCCGGCGCGCTCCGGATCATCGACCAGCGCTGGCTGCCCCATGACTTTCGCATCGCGGAGCTCCGCACCCTCGAGGACTGCGCGGTCGCCATCCGCGACATGTGGGTGCGCGGAGCCCCCCTCATCGGGGCCACCGCCGCCTACGCCATGGCCATGGCCCTGCGGATGACCGAGGACCCTTCCGACGGGGCTCTCGGCCGCGCCCGGGACCGTCTTCACGCCACCCGTCCGACCGCGATCAACCTGCGATGGGCGCTCGACCGATGCCGCGACGCGCTGCTGCCCCTGCCGCCCCGGACCCGGGCCGAGGCGGCCCTCGCGCTCGCCCACGAGATCGCCGACGAGGATGTCGCGATCAACCGCCGGATCGGCGAGCACGGCCTCGCCCTCATCCGCGAGATCGCCCCGCGCAAGGCGGCGGGGGAGCCGGTGCGCCTGCTGACCCACTGCAACGCGGGCTGGATTGCGACCGTCGACTGGGGCACCGCCACCAGCCCGATGTACCAGGCCCACGATGCGGGCATCCCGATTCACGTCTGGGTAGACGAGACCCGTCCCCGCAACCAGGGGGCGCTCACGTCGTGGGAGCTCGGAAGCCACGGGATCAGCCATTCCTACATCGTGGACAACGCCGGTGGCCACCTGATGCAGCACGGTCTCGTGGACATGGTGATCGTCGGCACCGATCGCACGACCCGGCGCGGCGACGTCTGCAACAAGATCGGCACCTATCTCAAGGCGCTCGCGGCGCGCGACAACGGCGTGCCCTTCTACGTTGCGCTGCCCTCGCCCACGATCGACTGGACGATGGAGGACGGGCTCGCCGAGATCCCGATCGAAGAGCGCGCCCCGCGCGAGACCACCCATGTCATGGGATGCACCGAGGCGGGCGAAATCGGCCACGTGCGGGTTGCGCCGGAAGGGACCCGGGGCGGCAACCCCGCATTCGACGTGACCCCCAACCACCTTGTGACCGGCCTCATCACCGAGCGCGGCGTGTGCGACGCGACCGCCGAAGGCCTTGCATCCCTCTTCCCCGAGCATGCCGCTACGGGCGACGAGGCGCGCTAGCGGACCTGTCGGCACGGCATCTCGAACGAGACCGGCTCGGACTTCGTCCGAAACGGCAAGTGTGTACCGCAAAGCCCTTGTCGAGACGGAAGGTAGGGATAAGGGAGCAAATTCCCGGCGATGGTGCCCAAATTCGACTGTCGAATCCCTAAAATGGACACGTATTTCGTCCATTCGACAGTCTCGGCGGGAATTTTTCGCAAGGAAATCCTATGCACTCGTCGAACGGGCACACCACCAAGCCGAGCCCTGACAGGAGGTTCCGGGCTTCGACGTCCGGCATCCCGCGATCGGACAGCTTCACGGCCACCTCGGAGAGATTCACCGCCGAGACGATGCCGGCCTGGTAGTGGGTCTCGACGACATCCGCGCCGGGCTCGCGGAACAGCGCCGCGAGGATGGCGGACGCATCAAGAACGGTCCTGCGCATCGCCGGATTCCACATGCGCCGCCGCTGCGCGATCCTCGATCAGCTCTTCCGATACGAGCTTCGTTCCAGTCGGCGCCATCCCGGCAAGCCGTGTCTGCGCCTGCCTGAGCGCCTGCATTTTCGTGGTGAGCGTGACCTCGTCGCCCTGGACATGGAAGAAGAGCTCCGCCCGCGTACCCTCCACACCCAGTAGCTTGCGCAGGCGTGCCGGAACGACCACCCGGCCGTTCTCCGTCATCATCGCTCTGTAGCATTGAGCATGCTGTTGTTCCATTGTTTGAAATTCTGACACTATCCGTGAAATTGTCACTTGACATGTTGTTCCCATTCTTCGTCGGTATCCTCCTGCATGCCTTATGGTGTTCGCGCCACGGTCGACGAGTGACGCCACAGCGGCCAGACACCATCCGTGGACGCTCGGCTTGCTCGATCGCCGGCTGATTTCCTTCTTGTGCGGGTCTGCGTGCGGGAGCAGGCAGGTCGCTTGAGATGGGCTTGCGATTCGCCCATGATGCGGTGCGGGGTCGGCCTGTTCGACCATTTCGGACACCGCAATCACAGGGCGGAGAGATCATGGATTCACTGCCGGTGCTGATAGGCAAGCGCCTGCTTTTCGGCATCGTCACCCTCATCGCCATCTCGCTCATGATCGCAGTCGGGGTAGAGCTGCTGCCCGGAGATCTCGCCGAGGCCATTCTCGGTCAGTCCGCGACGCCGGAGACGGTAGCCGCGTTCCGCCGGGAGCTGGGTCTCGACCTGCCCTGGTACACGCGTTACGTCACTTGGCTCGGGAACTTCATGACCGGCGACATGGGCACCTCGCTCGCCAACAAGCGCGAAATATCGGAGCTCGTCGATACCCGGCTCGCCAACACCCTCTTTCTCGCGCTGAGCGCCGCGGTGATTGCGGTGCCGCTCGCGGTCTTTCTCGGCATGATGGCCGCCCTGTACCGCGAGACCCTGTTCGACAAGATGATCTCGATGACGACGCTCTCCACCATTTCCTTTCCGGAGTTCTTCGTCGCCTACATCCTGATCGTTCTCCTCTCGGTACAGTGGAGCGTATTCCCGAGCATCTCCAACATCTCCCCCGACATGGCGCTCGGCGACAAGCTCCATGCGATGGCGCTGCCGGTACTCACTCTCATCCTGGTGGTGGTGGCGCACATGATGCGCATGACCCGCGCCGCCATCATCAATCTGATGATGAGCCCCTACATCGAGATGGCGGGCCTCAAGGGCATCAAGCGCAGACGCATCATCGTGCATCACGCTTTCCCCAACGCGCTGTCACCGGTCATCAACGTGATCGTCCTCAACCTTGCCTACCTGGTGGTCGGCGTGGTGGTGGTCGAGGTGGTGTTCGTCTATCCCGGCCTCGGCCAGCTCCTCGTCGACTCGGTGTCGAAGCGGGATCTGCCGGTGATACAGGCGAGCGGTCTCATCTTCGCCGGGACCTACGTGCTGCTCAACCTTGCTGCGGACGTACTGTCGCTTCTCGCCAACCCACGCCTGCGCCATCCGAAGTAAGGCAGACCGATCATGCTCGTGAACGTACTCAAGGCGCTGGCGTACTCTCCCTGGAGCGCGAAGCTCGGCTTGGCGATCATCATCGTCAACGTCACCTTGATGCTCTTCGCTCCGCTGCTCACTCCCTTCCGGGAGACGGAGGTGGTCGGCGACGTCTGGGAGGTCGGCTTCTGGGCGGCCGATTGCACCCCGGAAGGGATCTCCGCCTACCAGTGCTGGGAGGAGATCAACCGGAGCCGCGAGCACAAGGTGCCGCTCGGCACCGATCACATCGGGCGGGATCTCTACACGCGCCTCCTCTACGGGGCGCGCAACACCATCTCCATCGCCCTGGTGACGACCACCCTCTCCTTTGCCCTCGGTATCTCCTGCGGCTTCCTTGCCGCCACCCAGCGCGGATGGGTCGACCAGACGCTCAGCCGCTTCGTGGACGTGCTCATGGCCTTCCCCACCCTGATCTTCGCGCTCATGATCCTCTCGGTAGTCGGCACCTCGGTGACGGCGCTGATCGTGGTCATCGCCATTCTCGACGCCACCCGCGTCTACCGCCTGTCGCGGGCGGTCGCCATGGACGTGGAGGTGATGGAGTACGTCGAAGTCGCGAGGCTGCGGGGCGAGAAGCTGTGGTGGCTGATGCGGCGCGAGATCCTGCCGAACACCCTGCCGCCTCTGGTGGCCGAGTTCGGCCTGCGCTTCTGCTTCGTGTTCCTGTTCCTGAGCGCGCTCAGCTTCCTGGGCCTCGGCCTGCAGCCGCCGGCCGCGGACTGGGGCAGCATGGTGAAGGAGAACGCGGGCGCGATCATCTTCGGCATCTACACTCCGCTGGTACCGGCCGCCGCCATCGCCGTTCTCACCATCGGCGTCAACTTGGTGGTGGACTGGTTTCTGCGCAAGGCGGCGGGGCTGCGCGACGAATACTGAAACCTGCGCCGCAAGCCCGGAAACGCAACCAGGAAGGACGTATGTCTCGACTACTCACGATGGAGGGCCTGCGGGTCGAGGGGTTCCAGGAAGAACGCTGGCAGGAAATCGTCAAGGGGGTGGACATCGAGCTGGACCGCGGGCAGGTGCTCGGGCTGATCGGGGAGTCCGGCGCCGGCAAGTCGACCATCGGCATCGCGAGCATGGGCTTTTGCCGTCCGGGTTGCCGTATCACCGGCGGCAGCATCACCTTCGACGGCATCGAGCTCACGTCGGCCGGTGACGAACGCTTGCGCCGGCTGCGCGGGGTGCGCATCTCCTACGTGGCGCAGAGCGCTGCCGCATCCTTCAACCCCGCCCACCGGCTCATCGCACAGTACGCCGAGGCGCCGGCGCAGCACGGGGTGATGGCGGTCTCCCAGGCGGAAACGGAAGGCAAGCAGATCTACAGGAAGCTCGATCTCCCGGATCCCGAGAACATCGGCAATCGCTATCCCCATCAGGTCTCCGGCGGGCAGCTCCAGCGCGCGATGGTGGCGATGGCCATGGCGTGCAAGCCGGATCTGATCGTCTTCGACGAGCCGACCACCGCGCTGGACGTGACCACCCAGATCGAGGTGCTCGCCGCGATCAAGGATGCGATCCGGGAGCTGAACACCGCCGCCATTTACATCAGCCACGATCTGGCCGTAGTCGCGCAGGTCTCGGACCGCATCATGGTGCTGCGCTACGGAGAGACGGTCGAAGTCGGCAAGACGAGGGAGATGATCGCGGCGCCGCGGGAAGAGTACACCCGGGACTTGCTGTCGGTCCGCAAGGTGCGAGAGGAGAAGGTGCATCATCCCGAGGAGGGAGAGATCCTGCTCCAGGTCAAGGACATCAGCGCGAGCTACGGCGGCTCCGGTGGCGTGTCGGTGCTCGAAGACATCACGCTCGCCCTCACCCGTTGCAACACCACCGCGGTAGTAGGCGAGTCGGGGAGCGGCAAGAGCACCCTGGCGCGTGTCATCACCGGGCTCCTGCCCCCGACCAGGGGTTCCGTCATGTTCGAGGGCCAAGCGCTGCCGCCGCATTCCAAGCACCGCAACAAGGAGATGCTGCGCCGCCTGCAGATGATCTATCAGATGCCGGACGTGGCCCTGAACCCGCGCCAGAAGGTGCACGAGGTGCTCGGCCGGCCCTTGTCCTTCTACTTCGGCATGGAGGGCAAGGAGCGACGCGACCGGGTGGTGGAGCTCCTCGATCAGATCGAACTGAGTGAAAGGTACATGGATCGCTTCCCCTCCGAGCTGTCGGGAGGCGAGAAGCAGCGCGTGTGCATCGCCCGCGCGCTGGCCGCGAAGCCGGACATGATCATCTGCGACGAGGTGACCTCGGCGCTCGACCAGCTCGTGGCGGACGGCATCCTCCGCCTGCTCCAGCACCTGCAGAATGAGCTCAAGGTTTCCTATCTCTTCATCACCCACGACCTGGCGACGGTGAAAGCGATCTCCGACGAGATCGTGGTGATGCTCAATGGCCGCGTGGTGGAGCACGGGCCACGCGACGAGATCCTGTCGCCCCCCCACCACGAGTACACCCAGCTCCTGCTCGCGTCGGTGCCGGAGATGGACCCCGACTGGCTCGACGACCTGCTCCGCACCCGTGCCGGCGCCCGCCTGCGCGAGGGCCCGCTCAGCGAACAGCTCACCTGAGCCATCGAGGCTCCGCCTCGGCGGCGAGGCATGGGGCGCTCTTGCCGGCGCGGGCGCCCCCGCATTGAACGGGTGGCGGGCAAGCGACACAAGCGCCAACCTGCCCGAACGTGGCTCACGGCGCCGGCCACGGCGGGCGCTACCGGGAAGCCGGCATCCCGTATGGCCATCGTCGGGGCGGAACACGGCACGGTCAATCCTATCGTCAAGGTTCGCTCGCGCCTCGAAGAGACTTGAGTTCATTGGACAAGCGTTCCGGGCGGCAGGCGCGTAGACTTCAGCATCATCGGTCGCAAACTGATCGGTATCGAAACCCCGGGGGAAACATCATGAACAAGACAAGACATTTGAAGCGCCAATTGGCCGGCGGCACCCTGAGTCGCCGCGAATTCATCGAGAGGGCGGCGGCTCTGGGCGTTGCCGCCACCACGGCAAGCTCCCTGTGGAGTGGGGCGGCGCACGCGGCCCAACAGGGGGGCCGGCTTCGGGTGGGCATGGCCCACGGCTCGACCACCGACTCGCTCGACCCGGCCACGTTCGAGAACGGCTACATGAGCACCCTGAATTACACCGTCAATAACCATCTGGCCGAGATTGGCACATCCGGCAAGCTGGAGCCGGAACTGGCCGAGAGCTGGGAAGCCTCGCCCGATGCCAGGGAATGGACGTTCAAGATTCGCAAGGGCGTCGAATTCCACAACGGAAAGACACTGGATGCCGATGACGTGGTCGCCTCGGTCAATCACCATCGACACGAGGATTCCAAATCCGCGGCCAAGGCCCTGCTGAAGTCCATGGTGGACATCAAGGCCCAAGGCAAGGATACCGTCGAGGTGACGCTGGACGGCGGCAATGCCGGCTTCCCCTACATCATCAGCGACTACCACGTCGCCATCCTGCCCAGCAAGGACGGCAAGATCGACCCGCTCGGCGGTGTCGGCTGCGGCGGCTACAGCGTTCAGGCATTCGAGCCGGGCGTACGCTTCCTGGGCAAGAAGCACCCCAACTACTGGAAATCCGGGCACGCACATTTCGACGAGGTGGAGCTCCTGTCAATCGTCGACGTTTCGACCCGCACCAATGCCCTGAAGACGGGCGAAGTCGATGTGATCGACCGTTGCGATCTCAAGACCGTGCAGCTCCTCGCGCGCACGCCCGGCATCAAGGTCGAAGAGACGACGGGCACCGCGCACTATACGATTCCGATGCGTACCGACATGTCGCCCTTCGACAACAACCACGTCCGCATGGCTCTGAAGCTGGGCCTGGACCGGGAAGCCTTGTTGAAGACGGTGCTGCGCGGCCACGGTGCGGTCGGCAACGACCATCCCATCAGTCCGGCCAATCAGTTCCATGCCAGCGAGCTCCCACAACGCACGTACGATCCCGACAGGGCGAGATGGCACGTGAAACAGGCGGGCCTGAGCAGTCTGTCGGTGGACCTGAGCGCGGCGGACGCGGCGTTCGCGGGCGCGGTCGATGCCGCCGTACTCTACAAGGAACACGCCGTCGCGGCCGGAATAGAGATCAACGTCATTCGTGAACCGAACGATGGATACTGGTCCGCGGTGTGGATGAAGAAGGGCTGGTGCATGTGTTACTGGGGCGGCCGGCCCACCGAGGACTGGATGTTCTCGACCGCGTACTCCGACAGCGCGGCCTGGAACGATACCTTCTGGAAGCACGACCGCTTCAACCAACTCCTGATCCGGTCCCGGGCCGAGTTGAACGACGAACTGCGGCGTGAGATGTACGTGGAGATGCAGAGCATCGTGCGTGACGAGGGAGGCGTAGTGGTGCCCTTGTTCAACAACTACGTGTTCGCGACCTCGGACAAGATTCGGCACGGCAAGATGCAGGGCAATTGGGATCTCGACGGGCAGAAGCTCGCCGAGCGGTGGTGGTTCGCCTGATTCATCGAGCGTCCAGGCGCCGAGAGCGGACAACCACATGGCATCATTGAAGACCCGGCTTGCGCCGGGTCTTCTTTCCTTCATCCCGACTTTCTCCGGCCCCTCCGCCGGCTGAGGCAGATGACATGTCCGCTTGCAACGACAAGCTGAACCAGTACGGTTGATGGTCCGAACCGGCCGCGTCACCGTCGATCCGGGCGTGGCTCACGTGTCTCGCGAGGCCGGCGCTGACAAAGGCGTAGTCGAGACGAAGCCCACGCTTCGAGTCGTCGATCGCGTCGTACCACGTGACGCCGCCGTCCCGTTCATGGCCCGCCTGTGTCCAGGTATCGACCGGATGGTGGGCGACGATGCGGCAACCGTGGTAGTAGTCGGGCTCGCCCACGATGCGCTCGTACTCGCGCGAGTTCGGGGTGAGATTGCAATCACCCATGAGCACGAATTCCTCGCTCATGGGCGTCTCTTCCGTGCCCTCCCGCCAAGGAGGTCCCGTGCACGCGCCCCCCTCCCGGGGAATGTCGAAGAGCCGCGCCAGCAGAAAGTCGATCTGTGCCATGCGTTCGTCGCTGGCCCGACTGTTGAGGTGTACACAGTAAATGCGCAGTGGCCCCGAGGGCAGGGCGACGATCCCCTCCAGGACACCGCACTGCTGATTGTGGGTATCGAAGGTGCGAAATCGGGGCAGGAGAAACAGCCTTGAGGACCGAATGGGGTAGCGGCTGAGGATCATGTTTCCGAATTGCAAGCGCCGATTGGCAGGTCGCCCCGACGCATCCCGGATACCGGCGTCGATATCGACCGGTGGACCGTAAGTCCAGAAGTAATCGGGCAGGAGGTCGCCCAAACGCCCGGGCTGATCGTCATCCGGCACCCCGGGCATGTTTCGAGTCACCTCCTGAAGACAGATGAGGTCGGCGCCTTCCACCGCCGATGCGATGCGTGCGAGGTCGTGGCGATCATCCTTACCTCGGGCGGACTGGATGTTGTAGCTTACAAAGTGCATGAGCGTCTTCCGTCTTGCTTTGCGAGCATCAACGTGCTTCGGTGACGGCTTCGACATATCCGCTTTCGATCCATCGAGCGGTCAGCGCACCCGGATCTCCGACCGCGATCCTTTCCCGAAGCGTACATCGACGGGGTTGCCTTTCCCGTCTTTCCTCCGCGGAAATCCATTGCACGCGGCGTCACGATGGTGCGCCCTCGTTCAGCATCCACTCATAAGCCGTCTCTGCGACCGGCTCAAGGCCCAGGGCATCGCCATCGCCCGGGATACGGTGCATCAGATGCTCGGCTTCCTGGACGACTGCTTCCTGGTGCGGGTAGTGTCGATGGAGTCGAGCTCCGAGCGCCAGCGCATGGTCAACCCGCGCAAGGCACATCCCGTCGATCCGGGACTCATTCCGGTGTTCGACACCACCGGCCGCGCGAATCTCGGCCACGCTCTGGAGACAGCGGTGCTCGTCGAGCTGGAGAGACGACGGCTCGACGTGACGTACGTTCGCACGCCCCAGGGCCACGAAGTGGACTTTCTCGCCCGCGGCCCGGAACGCCGCCCGGAGTTCATTCAGGTGTGCGCCGACCTTTCGGATGCGGCTGTCGTCGACCGCGAGCTGCGCGCCCTGGAGGCGGCGGGAGAGCGGTTCCCCGACGCAGGCAAGCGGCTGCTGACGCTCGATCGGGACAACCTTCCGGGGACCTTGCCGGACGGGGTGCGGAACCTGTCAACGACATTGAGACAGCGGCGTTCGGAATTTACTGAGCAGGCCGGGTTGTCGCAGCCGCGGCCGGCGGGTTGATCCAGAACTCCTAGCGGTCGCCGCCGATCTCCGCGTAGAACGCCTCGAGCGCGGCCAGCACCTCGACGGGGCGTTCCTCGGGGAGGAAATGCCCGCAGTCGAGGCCGTGTCCGCGCACGTCCTCCGCCCGTTCGCGCCAAGTCGCGAGAATGTCGAGCTTGCCCCCGGTCTGCCATCCCGGGCGCCGCGCCATGTTCGTGGCCCAGAGCACGAGCACCGGGCACGCGAGCCTGCGCCCGCGGTCGGCGTCGTCGTGCTCGAGGTCGAGCTCGATGGCGCGGTAGTCGGCGCAGGTCGCGGCGACCGCCTCCTCGTTGCAGAAGCATCGCTCGTACTCCGCGTATGCCTCTTCGGTGAGCGCGCCAGGAGTCGCGCACCAGCAGTCCATGAGAAAGTCGAAGTACTCCTTGACGCTTCTTCCGATGAGCGTTTCCGGGATCGGGTACGGCTGGCGCATGAGGTTCCAGTGGAACCACGCGAACGCGAGCGAGGCGTCCATGCCTTCGAACGCCGCCTGGGAGGACACCACGTCGAGCGAGACGAAGCTAGCGACCCGCCCGGGGTGATCGAGCGCCATTCGGTGCCCCACCCGGGCCCCGCGGTCGTGGCCGACGACATGCCAGCGCCCGTGCCCGAGGGTGTCCATCACCGCGACGAGGTCGTTCGCGGTGGTGCGCTTGCAGTACATGGAATGGTCACCGGGCCCGGGCTTCGGTTTGTCGCTGTCTCCGTAGCCGCGAAGATCGGGCGCGACGACGGGGCGGGCGCGGGCGAGGTCGTGCGCGACCTTGTGCCACATGACGTGGGTCTGCGGATAGCCGTGGAGGAGGAGAACCGCGGGACCCGCCCCGCCCCCGGTCCCGCCATGGACCACGTTGAGCCCGATACCGTTCGCCTCGATGCGCTCGCTCATGAATCCTTCGAACACCCGTCAATCTCCTCCGATAACGTCCTGCCGCGAGCCGCGAGTGTGCACTACCCTGCGTTCCCGCCACCTGCGTCGATTGTGCCGCAGCGAACATGGCACGCGGTACGGCGACTCCTGCACTCCTATCCCGGGGCAGCGCGGGAGGGCGGGCCCGGGCGGTTCGACCACACGTGCATCGCGATCTCGAACGAGCGCACGCGCGCCTCGTGGTCGAAGATCTGCGACGCGATCATCAGCTCGTCGACGCCGGTCCGCTCTGCGAACCGTTCCATCTCGCGGAGCACGGTGGCCGGGGAGCCGACCGCCGAGCAGGCGCCCTGCTCGTCCAGCATCCTTCGCTCGAGCGAGGACAGACCCCTCTCGAACTCGTCGTCCGGCGGGGGCAGGGGGCACGGCCGGCCCTGGCGGAGCCACAGGGTCGACTTTCGCGCGGACGTCCGAAGCCGGTGGGCCTCCTCGTCGGTCTCGGCCGCGAACACGTTGAACCCGGCCATGGCATGGGGTTGCGAGAGCTGCTCGGAGGGCCGGAACGAGCGGCGGTAGGCGTCGAGCGCGGGCAGCAGGGCGGCGGGCGCGAAGTGGGACGCGAAGGCGTAGGGGAGCCCGAGCATCGCCGCGAGCTGCGCGCCGTAGAGACTCGAGCCCAGGATCCAGACGGGCACGCGCTGGCCGCGGCCGGGGATGGCCTGGACCGGTTCGTCCGCCCGCGGCTCGCGGAAGTAGCCCTGCAGCTCCACCACGTCGCGCGGGAAGTCGTCGGGATCGCCGTGCAGGTTGCGGCGCAGGGCGAACGAGGTCCGCTGGTCGGTGCCGGGCGCCCGCCCGAGGCCGAGGTCGATGCGCCCCGGAAAGAGCGCATCGAGGGTGCCGAACTGCTCCGCGATGACGAGAGGGGCGTGGTTCGGCAGCATGATGCCGCCCGCACCCACCCGGATCGCGGACGTGCCGCCCGCGATGTGGCCGATGACCACCGCGGTCGCCGCGCTCGCGATCCCGGGGATGTTGTGATGCTCCGCGACCCAGTACCGGCGGTATCCGAGCGCCTCCGCGCGGCGCGCGAGATCGAGGGAGTTGCGCATCGACTGCGCGGGACTGCCGCCCTCGGTGATCGGCGAGAGGTCGAGGACGGAGAGCGCGGTCATGGGCCCTCCCGGGCGGCGAGGCGCGTCGACCGGGCCCACGCTCCGCGATTCCGCGGGAACGCCCCGGTCCCCTTGCGCCGCGATGCCGGGCAATCTCCGCCTGTCGCGGATGCGTGGCTTCCCGGGGGGCGAACCCTGGAACCGGCTGCCGCGCCGGCGGCCTCGGCCGACCCCGACCCCGTGCCGCGGCTCGGCAGCGGTTGAGCCCTCAACCTTCCGCGAGCCAGCGGACGAGAGCCTTCGCGGGCTCGTCCAGCTCGTCCACACGGGTGTAGTAGTGGGCCCGCCAGCCATCCTCCGGGAGCCCGGCGAACAGCATGAGGTTGAGGGGATAGTCCCCGGAGTCGGTGCAGCGGCGGAAGTCGTCCCGGAAAAGAAATATCCCCTTCCCAAGGGCGATGGCGATGCCGAGCTCGACCATGACCCCTTCGTCCGGCGGGGTTCCGTTGACGACCGCGAAGAGCCCGTCCGCCTCGCGCACGTCCCTCGCGTCCGCCTGGGCCACCCGCCAGGCCCATCCGGGCTCCCCCATGTCGATCTGGTTGTTGCGCGCGAACGGCTCCCAGACCTCCGCCCCGAGCGCTTCGAGGCGCTCTACCAGCTCCGGCAACAGCCGCTCCCGCTGCTGGGCCGAAAACCCGTAGGGATTCGCGAGGTACAGGGTCTTGCGGGCCATGGCGACTCACCGGTGGCGGGAGGGACGGCGAAGAAGCGCGACGAACGGGCCTCCGGCACCGCGCGCGCCGCCCGGCGGGCCCTTCAGCGCGGCACCTCCCGGCCCCGCGCCTTCTCGGCTTCGAAGCGGGAGCGGCGCGCGGCGAGATCGGATGGAGGGATGCGGCCGAGATCGCAGAAGTCCGCCTTCCAGCCCGGATCCTCGCTCCACACGAGGGGCGACTGGACGGTGGTGCGCGGCGCACGCGCCGATTCGAGCAGATCGAGGGCGAGGGCGAGGGTGATGCGCTGCGAGTCCTCGTCGAAGGGACGGCCGGCCGCGTTGCCGAGCGGGAAATCGCTGAACACGAAACGCGGCACGCCGCAATGCTCGACGATGTCCCGGGCGCATCCCATCACCACCGTCGCGATGCCGTGCTCCTCGAGGTACCGGGCGGCCAGGCTCACGGACTGGTGGCACACCGGTCAGTTGGCGACCAGAAGGGCCGCGTCCGCCTCGTCCTCGTGCACGCGCCGCAACAGGGCGGGGCAGTCCTGATCGAGGGTGGTCCGCTGGCTCCGGTTCGTCGGGAGGCCGTGAAAGCGGGGTGCGACCCGCCCGACGCGGCCGGCCGACGCCGCTTCGCGCAGGCGGTCGAGCGGAAGCCAGGTCCGCGGATCCTTCGCCGTCGTGTGGGTGCGGTCATAGCTGACATGGGAGATCCGGACGTCCGTCTGCTCCTGCGAATCGACGGCAGCGGAATAGACCTCGAAGAACTTCGCCGCCCCGTTGTACGGCGCACCCGGACCCTGGTCGCCGAGTTCCGGCCGGTAGGGCGCGGCGGTGGTGACGAGGGCGACGTTCGACTCCGCGAGCGGCTTCGGGAGCGGGGTGAACGGCACGTCCCGGCAGTGCGCCCAGCGGTAGGGGTTGTCGTATCCGAGCGCGAGATAGTAGGCGCGGGTGCGCTGCATGTAGGGGATCGGGAGACCTGCCCCCTCCGCGAGCTCCGGCCGTCCGGCGTTGGCCGCGGCCGCGGCCGGCTCCGAGACCGGAGACGGGGCGCGTCCGGTCGCTCTCGATTGGTCCGGTTGGTCCATGACGAAAAACCCTTGACGGGCGGCGGCGATCGGGGCGTTCATCCTACCAGAGTGGGCGAATCGCGCTCCCCCCGCGGAGGCTCAATCGCCGGCCGTCGCGTGCCGGCGCCCCGGCCGGATGCCGCCGCCCGCCCGGATCGGCGGGGCCGAACCGCGGGCGGCGTGGGTTACCCTTGCGAGCCGGCTTTCCAGGCGAACCAGGGGAATCACGAACCGATGGACCTATTCGATCTATCCGGGCGGGTTGCGATCGTGACCGGCGGCAACGGCGGCATCGGTCTCGGCATGGCGCGCGGCCTCGCACGCGCCGGAGCCGCCGTCGCGGTGGTCGGGCGCAACCGGGAGAAGTCCCGCGAGGCGGCGTCGAGCCTCGGGGAGCGCGCATTCGCAATCGACGCGGACGTGACCCGGGCCGCCGATGTCCAGACGATGGTCTCCGCGGTGGCCGAACGGGCGGGCCGGGTCGACATCCTCGTCAACAACGCGGGCACCAATGTCCGCAAGCGTCCCGAGGAGCTGGACGAGTCGGAGTGGCGCACGGTCCTCGATACCAACCTGACGAGCGCGTTCCTGTGCAGCCGGACCTGCCACCCGCACATGCAGGCGGCGGGGGGCGGCAAGATCCTCAACAACGGGTCGATGATGTCGCTGTTCGGAACCCCCTGGTCGCCCGCCTACGCGGCGAGCAAGGGCGGGATGGTGCAGCTCACCAAGTCGCTCGCCACCGCCTGGGCGACGGACGGCATCCAGGTGAACTGCTTCCTGCCGGGGTGGATCGACACCGAGCTCACCCGGAATGCGCGCGAACAGGTGAGCGGCCTGCACGAGCGCGTGCTCGCCCGCACCCCGGCCGACCGCTGGGGCGACATCGACGATTTCCAGGGCATCGCGGTGTTCCTCGCGAGCCGCGCATCGGACTTCGTGACCGGCGCGGTGATCACGGTCGACGGCGGCTTCTCGGTGTCCGGCTGATGGCGCGCGAGTTCTCGTTCTGCCCGAAGTGCGGAGCGGGGCTCGGCCGGCGCCCCGTCCACGGCCTCGACCGACTCGTCTGTCCGGACTGCTCGTTCGTCTTCTGGCAGAACCCCGCGGTCGGGGTGGCGGTGATCCTGCTCGACGACGGGGGGCGCGTGCTCCTCGGGCGGCGATCGCGGGGAGCATACCGCGGGCAGTGGTGCATCCCCTGCGGCTACGTCGAGTACGACGAGGACGTGCGCGACGCGGCGAGGCGCGAGTTCCGGGAGGAGACGGGCATCGAGGTCGCGCTCGGCGAGGTCTTCGCGGTGCATTCGAACTTCCACAACCCGGCGATGCACACGGTCGGGGTCTGGTTTCGGGGCGAGGCGGCGGGCGGGGAGCCGCGCGCGGCCGACGACCTCGACCGGGCGGAGTTCTTCGCGCTCGACGCATTGCCCGCGGCCATCGCCTTTCCCACCGACCGCATCGTGCTCGCCGACCTCCGGCGGGCCGCCGCGGCCACCCGAATGCCCGGCGACATCCCTGCCGAGGGCGCCCCTCACGATCGGCCCGTCCCGAAGACCCGAACCCCAAGCCCGACCACCCCCACGTGGGGATCCGCGTCGACCTGGTGACGGCTGGGACAGTCGATTGACCAAGGGCAACCCGTTGACCCTGCTCTACACGATAGTCGCGGTGTTCGCCGCGCTCTGCGCGGCGCTCTATCTGTTTCAGGAGCGCCTCATCTTCCTTCGCCAGCCGCTCTCCGACGGCGCACGGCACGCGCTCCGCGAGCTGCCCGGCGTCACCGAGATCGAGCTCACGGCCGCGGACGGGACGCGCCTCCACGGCTGGCTCCGGCACGGGGTCGAGGAGGCCGCCCCGCGGGGCCTCGTCATCTACTTCGGCGGCAACGCCGAGGAGGTGTCCGGGCAGGTACGCGACGCGGACGCGCTCGCCCCGTGGTCGCTGGCGGCGGTCAATTACCGGGGTTATGGGCTGAGCCAGGGGCGGCCGAGCGAGACCGCGCTCGCTGCCGATGCCCTCACCATCTACGATCGGCTGGCGGAACGCGAGGACGTCGATCCGGACCGCATCGTGGTCTTCGGACGGAGCCTCGGCGGCGGGGTCGCGGTACAGCTTGCCGCGGCCCGGCCGGTGCGGGGGGTCGTGCTCGTCTCCCCCTTCGACAGCCTGCGAAGCTTCGCGAAGAAGCAGTACCCGTTCGTTCCGGTATCCTTGCTTCTCAAACATCCCTTCGACTCGCTCGCGCGCGCTCCGGGGATCGAGGTACCTCTGCTGGTGCTCGCGGGGGAACGCGACCGAATCATCCCTTCCGCCCGCTCGCGGCGCCTGCACGACGCATGGGCGACCGACTCGAAGCGGTGGGTGCTGCTCCCGGGAGCGGGCCACAACGACATCCACGCACACCCGGGCTACTGGCCCGCGATCCGCGAGCTCCTCGGCTCTCTCGGACATCGGGGGGTACGGCCAGGAGCGGAATGTGGACGCCGCGTCCCTTGACCGCAGCCGCCGTACCGGGTAGACAACCGGGCCGACGGCCGCATCCGCCCGTACCGCAGTTCCCGACAAGCCCGAGCGACTCGAGAGATGAGCGATCCCCACCTCCCCTTGACGGAAGAGTCGCCGGTGGAATTACCGCCCGCGGACGCGCCGGCCCGCAACCGGCTCGAGTACGACGGCGTGCGCCGCCCCCTCGCGAAGATCGTGCTCAGCAACGCCTTGCGGACCCTCGCGACGTTGGGCGTCTACCGCTTCTGGGGCAAGACCCGGGTGCGGCGTTACCTTTGGAGCCGGGTATCCTTCCTCGGAGACCGCGTCGAGTACACCGGCACCGGCCGGGAGCTGCTCCTCGGCTTCGTCGCGGCGATCATCGTGCTCGCCCTCCTCGCCGGCGCGCTCTTCGGGATCCCGATGGCGATCGATTCCGGGCACCCATACTTCGTGGCGGTGCAGGCCGTCGCTCAGGTCACCTACTCCATCGTCATTCTGTTCCTCGTCTACGTCGCCCAGTTTCGTGCGAGGCGTTATCGGCTGAGCCGCACCGAATGGCGCGGCATCCGCCTCGCCCAGGACGGATCGAGTTGGCGCTACGCGCTGCTCGCGTTCGGTTGGGGCGCGGTGACCGTCCTCAGCCTGGGGACCGCCTACGCGGTCTATCGCATGCGTCTGCAGCGTTACCGGACGACGCACACCAGCTTCGGGAACCGCCGCTTCGAGTTCGAAGGACGGGCGGCAGAGCTGCTGAAGCCCTGGCTTCTCGCCTGGGTCTTCTATCTGCCGACCTTCGGCCTCACCAATGTCTGGTACCGGGTGAGGGAGTTCCGCTACCTCGCCGGGAAGACCCGCTGCGGATCTCTCTCGTTCCACTCCGGCCTCAGGACCGACTCCGTCATTCTGACGATCGTCGTCTACGTCCTGTTGAGCCTGCTCGCCATCGCCCTGCTGCTCGGGACGCTCGTTGTGGCCTTGGTCATGATTCTTCCGGAGATGATGGCGGGGAACCAGGGCGGCAGCGGGAATCGGTTCAACATCGGCGGCACGGATCTGGTGATCTACGTCGTGGCTTTCGCGCTCTACTTCCCCGTCGTCGGCGTGCTGCGGATGCTGTTCCTCGTTCACCCGCTCTTTCACGAGATCCTGGGCTCGGTCACCGTGATCGGCGACGAGGACTACGCAACGATCGCCCAGAGCTCGCAGTCAACGCCGCGCCAGGGCGAAGGGCTCGCCGACACCCTCGACGTGGGCGCGGTCTAGCCGCAATTTCTCACCAATTTCCTGCTGCGGACGCCAATCTGTCGCTTCGCGCTCCCGAGGTCGCCGTGGTAACGGGCCGTACTCCCTCAAGCCGCTTCGACGTAGCGTCGACTACGCCTTCACCGTCTTTCGGTCCGTGCGGCCCGCTACCACGGCATTCTGCTTCGCAGCTTCGCGGCGCCCTCGCGACGAAAGTTGGTGAGATATCCGGGCTAGAGCCGGTCCCGCTCCGGCCGTGATGCGCGGGGCGGGCAGCTACTTCGACGGCGAGAGCGCGGCCCGCCGCGAGGTCGAGGTCCGGCTCGCCCCGGACGGCGTGCGGATCGTGGAGGCGGCGAGCGGCCACCGCCAGCTCGCATACTGGGGATTCCACGAGCTTCGTTCGGTCGACGAGCCGGAGGGAGGCGACTCACGCCGCATCCGGGCGGGAAACGGCAGGGCCCGGCTCGTCATTGAGGATCCCTCCCTGATCGCGGCGATCGCCGCGCGCGCCCCGCGGATTGCGAGGCGCGAATCCGGTTGGACGGTGCTCTGCCTGCGCTGGGCCGGACTCCTCGCGGTCTCGATCGCGGTCCTCCTCGCCACCCTCTGGTTCGGCCTGCCCCGGTTCGCCGACCAGGCCACCCGACTCGTGCCCCACGAATGGGAGATAGCCTTCGGCGACCGTCTGGTCGAGCCGGCAATCCGGCATCTCACCCGACTGGACGATACCGACGAGGTCGCGTTCTGCACCGCCACCCGGGGCCGCGGGGCGCTGGAGGAACTGACCCGGCGCCTGGCGCCGGCCGCATCGCCGTACCGCTTCGAGGTCCGGGTCGTCAACCTGGAGATGATCAACGCCTTCGCCCTTCCGGGGGGACAGATCGTGATCGCGGAGGGACTCCTTCGCTTCGCCGGGTCTCCGGACGAGTTCGCCGGAGTCCTCGCCCACGAGATGGGACACGTGCTCCATCGACATTCGACCGCCTCCATCATCGAGTCGCTCGGCCTCGCATTCCTGTTCGGCGCGATGCTCGGCGACCTCGGGACGGGCGTGATCAGCGGGGCCGGCGAAACCCTCGTGGGGCTCAGCTTTCGGCGCGAGGCGGAGGCGGAAGCCGACGAGCGCGCGCTCGCCCTCCTCGAGCGCGCCCGGCTGAGCAGCCGGGGCCTCGCCGATTTCTTCGAGCGCATGCAGGGCAAGGCCCGCGACCGGCCCGCGCTCCTTCAACTGCTCTCCAGCCACCCGCCGACCGAGAGCCGCCGCCGGCGGGCGGCGGACGGCGCAATCCCCGCCCCGCCCGCCCTCGGCGATGACGAGTGGCGGAGCCTGCAGGACATCTGCCGCCAGCGCGAACCCCTCGACCCGCAGTGAGTCCGACTCTGCGGCAGCCCGACACCCTGGTCCAAGCGGTCGCGGATTGCCTCCGGTCCACCGTGGAGTGAGACGGCCCGTTCGACGATGAACCGTGCGGCAAGCGCCAATGCCGAAGCCGGCGAGCCCGA
Organism: Gammaproteobacteria bacterium; assembly: GCA_965223775.1. GTDB lineage: Bacteria > Pseudomonadota > Gammaproteobacteria > HK1 > HK1 > JAJDXW01. Next base: position 4,383,005 of record OZ245021.1, read on the forward strand.
GAACCTCGGATCAGGCTGGGTCCGCCCATGTCTGGCAAGAGCAGGATCAGCCGGCGGCAAACGGAGCGACAACGTCACCCACGCGGGCCAACATCGCCAATCAGAACACTTACAACTAGTTGTATTAAATTATCTTCTCGTCGCATCTCAAGATAAGACAAGTCGACTTTCTTTATGTTGACTCCCGGTGTTGACGCCGGCAGGGTATCGAGAACCTCGTCGAGGACGATCCGGACCACGGATACAGGACCAATGATGTCGAGACGTTGAACCGCCGCTTTGTCGAATACGTCAACTTCGGCGGTTATCCAGAAGCCGTGTCCCCCGCCATCCGCTCAGACCCCGCCCGCTACATCGGCACCGACATCGTCGAAAAGGTATTGCTGAGGGACCTCCCGAGCCTGTACGGAATCCAGGATGTGCAGGAACTCAACGCCCTTTTCATGACGTTGGCGTACAACACGGCTGAGGAGGTGTCGCTGGAAGCGCTGTCCCAGCAATCAGGCGTGACCAAACCGACGCTCAAGCGCTACCTCGAGTACCTTGAGGCGGCGTTCTTGATCAAGGTTGTCCACCGCATCGATCACAATGCCCGCCGCTTCAAGCGCGCCAATCACTTCAAGGTGTACGTCACCACCCCGGCGCTGCGCTGCGCGCTGTTCGGTCCGGTGGCTGAGGACGACGAGGAAATGGGTCCGGTTGCCGAGACGGCCGTCTTCGCCCAGTGGTTCCACTCCGACCTTGACCTCCACTATGCACGCTGGCGGAACGGCAGGGTGGATATCGTCCTTCTCGATGGCCGGCAGAAACCCGACTGGTGCGTGGACGTCAAGTGGTCGGATCGGTATGTCAAGCGCTCCGGAGAGCTGACGAGTCTCAGAGATTTCACGAGCCGACACCCCAGCATCAGGGCGATCGTTACCACCCGCACCCTGGGGGAATTCGATGCTTCCTGGCTTGGAGAAGTACACCTGAATTTCGTGCCGACCAGCCTCTATTGTTACATGGTGGGGCGCAATCTGACCCGTTACTTGCACTCCCCATTACTCGTCCACCGATAGCGACAACACAGCTTCTTGAAACTTCTGCCGGCCAGCTTCTTGGTCATACGTGTAGTGCGAGTGACCCCAATAGTCATGATAATCGAAATCCTCCGCTTTTTCGACAAATTCGTACGTGAATTCAAGCAAATCAAAGACAGCCCCATCATCGGGAGGATTGTGAGGCTCTGCGTCGTCGGGCCACATCACGCGATAGCCATTCATCGTCTCGTGCAATCTTGTTGACTCCGTTCCGGCGTATGGATTTCCGTCCCGGCATTTGTCAGGAAATGACAACCCGAACCACTCCCTCTCAATCAAGGTCGATACCAAGTTCAACAGCCCGTTTCGCGTTGTGTTGTCGAGCGTCGCGCCGACGCGCGGCTTGTTCCCGCCGTGCCTCTCGGTGAACAGCTTTTTCATCCAATCTCTCCCGCCGACATCAAAGATGCAGACGTTTCTTCACCTTCACGTCAGAATCCCACCATTGAGCCTCTTCGTCGTAGGAATTCGCGATACGATTCAGGACAGTGCTTACGAATGGGTAGTCGAAGGCACGTTGCTCCGCCCAGCGACGATACTGGCCGGCAAGATTACGTTCCTGCCCGCCACCTTCCCCGACCTTCCGGACGCTCACGCTACGAGCGTTGCGGGTGCCGAGGAAAAGTCCGTTTGCGATATCCTGAGAAGCTACAGCCTCCATGACTTCACAGACCGGGCGGCACGGCCGCAAGCCGTTCTCTTCCGCTGAAGCTCTGGAGAGGAGCTGTCCGATCTGCTCATCGCCAATGTCGGAGCGACCATATTCGACGCACATACGCCGTGTTTCCGCTACCCACTTCTGCAGCGATTCCGTGCGGATTTTTCCATCAGTATCCGTCCCTGGAATACGCCTAATTCCCTCAAGTAATGTATAAGCCGCCATGGCAGCCGCAGAACGCCGTTCAGAATCTCCAATGTTCCACTCGGGCGGGTCCCGGCCGTCATCGTTACGTGGATAGACGAGGGCGAGAGCCTGAACAAAGATGTCCGGCGACTTCGCGATCTCGCGCTCCAGATTGGGTATTCCATGACTGCTGTGAGCGAGCGCCTCGATAAATGCGAACTCAAGTCGTACCATCTCATCCGAAGTGACACCAATACGGCCTTCAAGTGCACTCAACGCCCTCGAGATCTCGCAGGAATCATTCTGAATACCGTCCTCCGCATCAGCGGCCGCGTTCACGACAGCCATCAGAAGACGTTTCAGGCGAGATGTCTCCATTTTCTCCCAGTGCATTGCTGACGATCGAAAGGCAGCAAGAGGGCGCTTTGCCTCAAGAAGCCGGTCGACAAGCTTGGCCCACTCCTCTTCAGTAAATCCGACCCAACCGGATGCGAGCACTTCGCGCCAGTACCGGTCACGTACCTCCTGCGACAGTTTGTCCAGGAGACGCCATGTCTGGTTACCGAATGGCGCGCACCGGAAGATACGTGCAACCTGCTCGGCCCCAGCTTTCTCTGCAATAGCCAACAGGATGTCGGCGTGGACTTTCGGGCCCGCATTCAAATTGATGTACGCCATGAACCCCATCATAAAGCCGTCTAGTTTATGGTCAGGGCCGATGGCACCGGACAGACAGGTCCGAAGAATTTCAGTGGCTTCGTTTTGGCCCTTCACACATAGTGCAGTGTAACGTCCCACTACTTCGGGGGCGTTGCTTCGGGCAAGTAGTGCGGCAGCGCCTTCAAATCCATGCTCTTGCCAGATCTCCGTAATCGCCTCAGTGCGGAGCTTGTGAATTCGCTTCTCACGCTTCGACATGTCGAGGTAGTCATCCTCGATTCCGTCGGAGGATTCCTGAACCCATTGATTGGTAAAGAGCCAAGCGTGACGGGCAGTCGGATCGCGGGGTGCGAGCCTCTCATAAACTTCGCGTGCCTTGTCTCTCGTCGCCGCATTCAGGCCGCGGTGACGGCCGCGCATGGTGAGCGCGAAACGACGAATCCGCTCGCGCAGATCTGCTACTTCCTTGTCCTCCACCGACTTTTCCCGCAACCAAGCGTCGACCAGGTCCCAGACAGAAGATTGATCTTCTTCGGAAATGCCGTCCAGGCGCTCGACCAGATCCCCAAGTGTCTTACCGTCGTGCCTTGGCCATGCGAGCGTGAGATCAAGTGCTTTTCGGATAAATCCGCACATCTCACCCTTAGTTACAGGCTCTCCAGCACCCGATGCGTCGCTACGCCAACGTGGCCGATAGCTGAAATCTCCAAACTTGGGGCCGATCACTAGCTGCTCGATGCAGAGCTGCCACCCGACGTCGTCAAACTTGCTACAAAGCATCTCAAGAGTCTGGACACGCTCGTCGAGCGACGCTGCCGTTTGCGGCATCCACGACCGGAAGATTGCCCCAAGGCTGCGGAACGGCTTGTTTACCCAGTTGTCGTCAATCTTCGTCCTGGATAGCTGCGCGAGCAGAAGACAAACCCGCGGGAGATGCCGCGGATTCCAGGCAAGACACTCCAGCGCCCATAAGAGCCCCGTTCTCGGACAACCGCCGAAAACACTTGGGTCGGCAGGCTTCAAGAGCCCATAAAGGATCGGTTCTTCCTGCTTGAGATCTTCCTCTAGCAGCGTCAGGACTTCGTCTGGGGCCGCCTCGGCATATCGCGGGAGATCGTGGTCGTGCGATAGCAGCTTCTCGATTGTCAGCGGCGTGAGGAGACGTCCGATGAGTTGGGAAACAAAGTTGTCTACATCAATGCCAAGGCGATTTCGGAACAGGTCGTTGCCGTGGACCGACAACATTACAAGCGTCTCGCAGACGCCGGTGCGCAGTGCGGCGGAGTGGTCGCGTACCTTGCCGTAGGTGGCTGCTGCCCACCTTTGGTCCTCCAGCAGCTCCAGAGATGGGTCGGACTCGGACAGCACGTACTCGGCGAGAACCATGAAATCGGCGAGATCCTTGGCCGTCACCGACATGCTGGTGGCGAACAAGGCGTCGATCTTGGAGGCGATCCCCCGATACTGACCTACGGACCAGACCGGACAATCGTAGTGTTGCAGCAGACGCGTGAGGTTTTCTTCGCTCTTCCCGTAAGGACGGCCTGCGAGGGTGCTAAGGACCTCGCGGTCGGCGCACGATGCCGCGTGCCAAGCGCCGATGAGGGTCATTGGGACCAGGCATCGTGCGACCTCCGGATCGTTTGCCCATTGCGGCGTCCTGATTGCGTCAATCTTCGAGAGGCGCCGCCGCAGGATGGTCGGCGATCGACCGGACTCTCTGCCTAGCCGCTCTATGTCGTCTCGCTCGAACCCCATTGCCGTGAGCGATTTCCTGAACGTTTCGTAGTCCAGCAGGTCAAGGGCAATATCAGGCTCGCGATCGACGGCGTTGCGAGGGCGCACAACGATACAGTGATGCTGCCGATAGATGGCACCTAGCTCTCGTTCCGTTTCCTCGCTGTAGACGATCGGAATGAATGGTGACGATGAGGGTGCCAGAGTCCTCAACGTTTGTGCCGACTCGAAAACTGCGGCGATATCCCTCGATCTGGCGGGTACTTCTTCGTCCCGAAACAGACGTGCGAGGAATGCAAGGGCTTCGTCCTTGGAGTCTGCGGCAACGACAAGCGGGCGGGCGCTCGGTCCATCCAACCACTTCTTGAACGTCGTCCGGTGGGCGGATACGGAGGACTCGAAGAGCTCCCCCGTCATCCGCGGTTCACTGGCGTCGGTCCATCGATCCCAGCATTCGTCGAGCGTCCTGACCCCGTCTACAGGGAGATTAAGCTTCTCGGCGAACCAGATCTGTGCGGCAACCGACTCCTCCAGCCACTGCTCGAGGACGCTCGCATCGAAAGCTCTTACGTCTTTCCAGTCGCCGGATGCCTTCTTGTTCCTCGCCCAGTCGTTCTTTCCTCGCCAACTCCGTGGGGTGACAAACACGAAAGCGGACCTCGCCCTTTCCTCCACTGATGCAACGCTGGCCAGCCGCGCGGCGTAGTCGTGGTCCGCCTTCTTCCGTGGTTCGTGGTTGGTGCCGAACTCCCAACCGGACTCGCCCTCCGGAATCCACGCTGTCGCCTCGTCCGTTTCGACCCAGCCATCCCAGCCCGGACGCTCGGACTCGTCATTACCTGGGAAGTCCACATGGCGCAAATTGCGCCCAGTCGAATGGACCAGTCTACGGAGAAGGACCGGCAGATGTTGCCGAGCCTTGATGTTATTCTCAGCCCAATCTCTGATCTGACGGGCCGTGATGGCGAGGAAGCTCGGGACATAGGTGCGGACTCCCACGGCCCTGTCTTCATCACCGTGGCGGTCACGATCCGACGACGTTTGGAGATCGAGGAGCTTCTGACGATCCGAGCCGAACGCCTTTTCCAACCGGAGGGCCATTCTCGGGGAGAGGGATGCCTTGCCGTTCAACAGATTCGACAGGGCTGGACGGCCCACGCCCAGTCTCTGAGCGGCGTCCGTAACGGACATTCCCGGTGGGAGCACGTGTTGTCTGATGAAGCTGCCGACACGTGTGTCCTGATTTCTCGGCCCCGCCATGGTGACGGCCTCTGTTTGGTCGTGTTCGGTAATGCATTGTGTAACGCTACAAAGATCAATCCTAGAGTCGCTCCGCGTGCCAAAAACGGGGCAGGAGCCCTTCGTTTCCGTCGCCATGTGTGGCTCGTCCGCAAAGTGCTCAGCCGACGAACCGTCGTGCGAAGGCACCACTACCACCGCGATGCGCTGGACGGCTGCTAGGATGAAGCAGCAGAGGGGGCTGGCAGCGGCGCACCTTGCCTATCCTGACGACAAGCGATACACAGGCTGCTCTTTGCAACGCGGTTCCATGAGGGACGGGCAGGAGTAGACGTGGCAAGAAGGGCGAAGACGACGGGCCGTTCCGGGAAGGAGCGGGGTGCCAAGAGCTACGCGCATCCCGAAGCGGGCGCGCTGCTCCGGCCGGATATCGGTACCCAGGCGCAGTTCCGCAAGAAGAAGCCGCCCGCCACCTACCGCTACGACTCTTCGCTCTCTCCCGCCCTCGACTGGGACCAGCAGAACCCCGCGCGCGAGCAGGCCGAGGCCAAGCTCGCGGCGCTCGCGGACCGCATCGCGAGGCTGTCGGCCATCGTCGATGCCGGGGACGGCGACGATTTCTCCCTGAGCACTCTCGCGGAGATCAGGGAGGAGCTTGCCGCCGCGAAGGCCGAGGCGGCCGGGCTGAAGGCGCTCTCCAGGCCGTTCCTCGACTGGGCCGGGAAGGCCGAGCGGCCGTCCTTCGACGTGCCGACGCTTCACGTAGCTGCCAACAGCCTTCAGTACCGGCGCTTCGCCTCGGATTTTCCGTACAAGGAGCGGGGCAACCTCTGGACGGACACCCTGACCGGCAGCTTCACGGACGAGAAAACGTACGTCGTCCAGACAAACCCCAGGGTCGTCGAGCGCAGCCTCCTGATGACCTCCGAACCGGGGGATCTCGTCATGGGCGATCTGCTTCGCAACCTGCGGTCGAGTCAGATCTTCTCCGTCTGTGGGCTGCCGGATGTACGCATTCGGCAGACGGAAGATCACGAGTATCAGGTCGAGCTGTTCGGCCTCGACGTATTCGATCCGATTTCGATGGATTCCGACCACCGGGAGGGGAACGACGTCCCGGCCCGGTTCCTGGACACGGACTACACCGGCATGTGCTTTCACGTCTGCCAGGCGTTCTTCCCCCGGACCGCGGCATGGGAAGGCATCAAGCGCTCGCTCCGGGGCGAGTTCGAGGACAGCGCGTGGGCACACCTCGCGGGAACCGTAAGCGCACCGTTTCAGGCGGGGGAGCGCGGCCAGATCGCGGTGAAGATGATTGACGACCGAGGCAATGAGCTGATCGTCGTCAAGCCCTTTGCTCAAAGCCGGGAAATGATCCACAGCGGCACGACCCGCTCTTTGCCCCTTCAACTGGGCCGCTTGAGGACAATTCCGGGGGAAGATCCCGCTGGCCGGAACGGCGCGCAGTACCCCTCATCGGCCGTCGACTCACACTCGGGCGCGACGGCATGATCCATACCGTTCGTATCCGCGGCTTCAAGCGTCTCGGAAGGGAAGCGGAGTTTCGCCTTCCGGGTCATGTCGTGCTGGCCGGCCCCAACAATACCGGCAAGACCACCGTGCTCCAGGCGATCGCGTCATGGTTTCTCGCTTTGCGGCGGTGGCGCGAGATCAACGACTTCACCCCCAGGAAAGGATATGCCTACGCGCCGATCGCCCGACAGGCGTTCACGGCAGTCCCGCTGAGAAGCTTCGATCTGATGTGGACAAACAGGTTGTATCACCGCAACAACCCGGTCGAAATCGAACTTCAGCACAATGATGGCTGGTCGGTGACCATGGAGTTGGTTGCCGACAGCACCGAGCAGATATATGTACGGCCCAAAGCCGATGCGCCTTCGGACGTGCTGCGCAATCTCGATCTTCGTGCGGTGTTCATTCCCCCGATGACCGGAATCGGGATCGATGAACCAGTGTTTCAGCCAGCGAAGATCGAACAACTTCTCGGACTCGGCCGGCCGGGCGAGGTCCTGCGTAACCTGCTGGTAGAAGCGAATCGCGACGAAGTGGCCTGGAGCGCGCTTCAAGCGTCCATTTGCAAGCTCTTCGGCTACAAGCTCCGGCCTCCCGACACGAGCGGCGCCCATATCGTCGCGGACTATACGATGGCGGATTTGTCCATCGGTCGCCCGATTCTGGACATCGCGAGCGCCGGCAGCGGTTTCCAGCAGGTGCTGATGCTGCTGGCGTTCCTCAACACGCGACCTGGCGCGGTGCTGTTGCTGGACGAACCGGACGCACATCTGCACGTGATCCTTCAGGACGCCATCTATCACGAACTGCGGACGGTCGCCGCCCGACAACACTCGCAGCTCATCGTTGCGACTCACTCGGAGGTCGTCATCAACTCGGTCGAGCCCCGCGAGCTGTGCGTCACGCTCCACGAGCCGAGGATGGTCGCCGACAACGAGGAACGCAGCCGACTGATCTCCTCCCTCCGCGTGCTCAGCAACGCGGAGGTCATTCAGGTACTGGGGGTCCGCGGCGTTCTCTACGTGGAGGACTACACGGACATCAACATCCTGCGCACGTGGGCGGCGACGCTCGGGCACCGGGCGGAGGGGCTGCTCGCCACCGAGTTGATGTGGAAGCCGTTGGTGTTCCAGGCGCAGGAGGGCCGTCCGGGGATCAGATCGCGCGATCACTACGACGCCTTGCAGCTCGTGCGCGAGGAACTCCCCGGACTCGAGCTTCGTGACGGCGACGCGCGGCCGGAGGTTCCAGACACCGAGATCACCGGTACCGGCTTGCAACGGCTTCGCTGGCAGCGCTACGAGATCGAGAGCTACCTTGTCCACCCCGATGCCCTCGCCCGATTCGTCGAAACAGTGGTTGGGACCGATGCCGCCGCACCGCACGTCGAGGACATGCTCGCCTACTGGCGCGACGAGTTCCCGCCCGCGGTAGTCAGGGAGCCACTTGGCGATCATGAGTACCTGAGCGTGACGAAGGCCCGCACCCGGCTTGTTGCTCCGCTGCTGGAAGCGGCCGGACTCCACGGTCTGCCTTATACCCGCTATCACGAGATTGCCGCACTGATGCACCGCGAGGAGATCCACCCCGAGGTTGTGGAGAAGCTCGATGCCATCTGCCGCGCCTTCGGAGTCGAGCCGTGAACCCGCCCTCGACCGAAGGCGGGCAGCCGCGCGCCTTGAACGAGAGTACGGACTTGCCGAAAACCTCGCCAATCTCACCGAACGGAGCACACCAGTCGCACGGCCGGACGGCGCCGATGTGCGCCCTCGGCTGCAAAGGTCGGGTTACGCTCTCGGCATGCCGTAGCCAAGTTCGTGGATGGCCTTGCGGAACGCATCCTCGGAGCCCGCTTTCACGACCAGATGCCGCTCGCCGGCGCGAAGGCACAGCCTGCCCGTGCGTTCGTGGGTAGCGAACAGGGCAACGAGCTCCGCATCGGAGCATTCGATGAGCAGCGCCATCCCCCGCGGCACCAGGGCACGCGCCCGGCGCTCCGTTTCCCGCAGCAAGCCCTCGACCATCTCCGGCAGGGGCTGATCGTCGCGCGAAGCAAGGAACTCGCGCAGCTCGCCCATCCGATGGCCGCTCTCGATGGCCGACAGGATCCTTCCGCGATCCAGGCGCCAAGTCGTTTCCGATTCCGCCGTGGCGTAGGTCTGCAACAACAGGGCCTCATCCGGCAGCAGGGGCGCCCCGGTCACCTCCACCCGCAGGTTGGGGAACACGGTCAAGGAGCCCTGGGGTTGCGGCGCACCGGGCTCGTATGTCTCCGCCAAGCCCAGACAAAAGGCCCCGAGCGAGTTCAGGCGGAAGTATCGCAGGCCGTCGTAGCGGCTCAGGAACTTCAGCTCGTCGGTGCCCCACTGATCGGTGTAGTCCGTCCGTGCTCCATGCGGCTCGGTATAGACCACGTCGAGCAGCCCCAGGGTGGCGGCATATTCGAACAGGAAACAGAGGAGGTAGCGTTCCTGCAGGATATGCCAGCCATCATAGCCCTCGTATCCAAGGCTGCCGTAGTGGGCGTCCGCGATATAGAGACGCCAGGAGTCGCGGGCGACGTCGAAGTAAAGGCGCGACGCTCGCATGAAGCGCGAGAGATCATCGAAGCGCACCCAGAGACCGACCGGACATTGCTCGAGGGCCTCGGCGATGATCGGGCGGCGACCCGCCGCGCTCGTCATCGAGCGCCGGCCCTTGCCGCGTTGCCCCTTGATGGCCTCGATGCGGCTGAACTCATCCAGCATGGTGTTCTTGATCCAGCGTTGCCAGATCCGGCGCACGGTAACGGGGGGCGACGCGCTCAACGCGGCGCGCCCGGCCTTGGTGAGCGCCAGCTTGGCGCCGCGCGGTTCGGCCAGCTTGGCGGCCTGCACGAGCCACGGCCAGGCAAAGGCCCTGACCGCACCGACGGTCTGCTCCCAGGAATACTCCTTCTTCGGCGCCGGGTCGAAGAAATCGCCATCGCACAAGACGGCAGCGATGCTCTGAACTGCCGCGGCCGACGCCTGCAGGGTCTTGGCGCTCACGGCTACCTTGCCGCGGTCGATGAGACGCAGCACGGTGAGCAGATCCTGCTGCGCGGCGCGCTCCGTGTCACGCTGGACAAGGACCGCTTGATGGCCTGTGTCGGGCTCGGTCCGGGACGAGCGGGCGGTCGTTTGGCGGGTGGATTCGTCCGACACGGCGGGGTACCCGCCGTCATTGCGACGGCCGGCGGGTTCACGGGTGGTCCTGGCCTGCCTGGCCGTCTCGGGCAGCTCGTCCAGGGCGGGCAGAGCCGGAGCTGCGGGACTCGGCACGAAGTCGAGCAGGCAATCCTGCAAGTCGTCGGGGATCATGACGCCCTGGTTGGCATAGCGGTGCTCGCGGTAGAGGAACAAGCACAGATACGAAGGTCGGGATCGACGGTTCCGGCGATTGGAGGCGACCTTGAAACCGGGCATGGCCCGGTACTTGGCGCGGAATTGGCGCGCGTCGAATCTGCCGTCCGCACCGTACAGCGTCTCGCTCACGGCGGATTGCTGGATCTCGTCAAGCCGGCCCCATATCTCCTTGAGACGTTCCCCGGCAAGATGGCGCTCGATCATCGCGACCAGGTCGGCCTTGCGGGTCGGCCTGGTCTTGTCATCAGGAAACAGAACGATCAGCTCCTTGAGCTGATCGATCGTCAGGAGATTGAGCGCCTCGGAGAGGGTGATTCCTGATCGGTACGGCGCGTTGGCGTGCTCCATCGACGCGGTTCTTTCCTCGTTACGTGGCGCAATCAATCGGTGCGGTAGGGGTCGGCGGCGTCGCGCAGGCCGTCGCCGAAGAAGTTGAAGGCGAGGACGACGATGATGACCGGCACCACCGGGAACATCAGCCACGGGTAGAGGGCCACCGCGTTGATGTCCTGCGCCTCGTTCAGCAGCACCCCCCAGCTCGTGATCGGCGGGCGCAAGCCGAGCCCGAGGAAGCTGAGCGCGGTCTCGCCGAGGATCATCGAGGGGATCGACAGGGTCGCGGACGCGATGAGGTGGCTCATGAAGTTCGGCAGGAGGTGGCGGGCGATGACCCGGCGCGGGCGTGCGCCGAGGAGCACCGCGGCGGTGCAGAAGTCCTCCTCGCGAAGGGCGAGCAGCTTGGAGCGAACCGCGCGCGCGAGCCCCGTCCAGTCGAGAAACCCGAGGATGACGGTGATCCCGAGAAAGACCCCGATCGGGCTCCAGGTCACCGGCAGCGCCGCCGACAGCGCCATCCACAGCGGCAGCTCCGGGAACGAGCGGATGATCTCGATGAGCCGCTGCACGAGGCCGTCGATCCAGCCGCCGTAGTAGCCGGCGAGGCCCCCCAGGGTGAGTCCGATCACGAAGCTGATCGCGATGCCGATGAGGCCGATCGTGAGGGAGACCCTTGCGCCATGGACAACCCGCGACAGCACGTCGCGCCCGAGCCGGTCGGTCCCGAACAGGAACAGGACCCCGCCTTCGGCCGGGCACACGAGGTGGAAGCGCGCGGGAATGACCCCCCAGAGCCGATACGGCTCGCCCCGGCAGAAGAATCGCATCGGCAGGGGTCGCGTCTCGTTCTCGGTGTACACCCGGGCGAGGTACTCGAGGTCGAGCTCCACGTCGTAGTCGTAGACGAAGGGCCCGAGGAACGCGCCGTCGTGGTACCAGTGCACCGTCTGCGGCGGGGCGTAGACGTACTCGACGTTGCGCGAGTGCACCCCGTAGGGGGCGACGATCTCGGCGAACACCATCACGAGGTACAGCACGGCGAGGATCGCGCCCGACACCACCGCGAGCCGATGGCGCTTGAGGCGCCACCACATCATCCGCCACTGCGACGCGAGGAAGTAGCGCTCCTGCTCGGCGGTCAGGGCCTCGATGGAATGGGGGTCGAACGGATCGGGGGAGACGTAGTGCTCCGCGGGCCTCGCTCGCCCGGCCCCACCCGGCGCCACGGCACTCATCGCCGCGCGCTCCCCGAACCCATGCCCCGTGGCCCGCCGGTCCCGATCGGGCCGATGACGCCCGCCGGCGGCAACGGCCACTTCGATCTCGCGGCGCTCATCTGCGCCCCCCTTCGAAGCGGATCCGGGGGTCGAGCACGGCGAGAGCCACGTCGGAGAGGAACATGCCGGCGACGGTGAGCACGGCCAGGAACATCAGGAACGAGCCGGCGAGGTACATGTCCTGGCTCCGGAGCGCGTCGATGAGCATCGGCCCGGTGGTGGGGAGCGAGAGCACCACCGACACCACCGCCGCCCCGGACACGACTTGCGGCAGGAGGTTGCCGATGTCCGCGACGAAGGGATTGAGCGCCATCCGCAGGGGGTATTTGAGGAGCAGCCGCAGCCGGGGCATGCCCTTCGCGCGCGCGGTCACCACGTACTGCTTGCGAAGCTCGTCGAGGAGGTTCGCCCGCAGCCGCCGGATCATCCCCGCGGTCCCCGACGTGCCGATCACCACCACCGGGATCCACAGGTGCTCGAGCACCGATACGAACTTGCCCCAGCTCATGGGCCGGCCGAGGTATTCGGGGTCCATGAGCCCGCCGATCGACGTCCCGAAGTGCACGTTCGCAAGGTAGAGAAGCACGAGGGCGAGGAGGAAGTTCGGGGTCGCGAGCCCGATGAAGCCGAGGAACGTGAGGGCGTGGTCCCCGGCGCTGTACTGGTGGGTGGCGGAGTAGACCCCGATCGGAAACGACACCAGCCAGGTGAAGACGATCGTCGCGAACGACACCAGGAAGGTGAGGAACAGCCGGTCCCCCACCACCTCGTTGACCGGCAGGCGGTGCTCGAACGAGTAGCCGAAGTCGCCCTGGAGCATCCCCGCCACCCACCGCAGGTACTGCTCCACCGGGGAACGGTCCAGCCCGTACTCGAGGCGGAGGAACTCGATCTTGTCCCGGTTGACCGTCTCCCCCTGCGCTTCGAGCTCCGCGATCTGGCTCGTGAGGAAGTCGCCTTCGGGGAGCTGGATGATCACGAAGACGAGCGCGCTGATCACCACCAGAGTGGGGATCATCACCAGGAGGCGGTGGGCGAGGTAGCGGATCACGGGCTCACGACCCCCGCTCGCGTTCCGGCCCCGGTTGCCGGCCCGCCGCCGTCCCTTCCTGCTCCTGCGGCGCGAACCAGAACGCATCCATGCGGTGGATGCCGAGGTGGGCGCCCGGCTCCCAGTTGTAGACCCCGCGCTCGGGCACGTTGCGAAGCCGTGCGTTCAGCACCACCGGCTGCGGGATCGCGGCCACGACACCGATCGTGTAGACCTGATCCGCGTGGACATCGAGCATCCGGTCCCAGATCGCGGCCCGCCTCCCGGGTGCAAGCGCCCCGATCCATTCGTTGTACAGCCCCAGGAGCTCGGTCGCGAGCGGACCGTCGCACGGCTCCCCGGTGCGGCCCCGGTTCTGGTAGTGCTGCCCCCACTTCGGCCACTGGAGCTGCTGCTGGGAGGTCGGGGCGAGCTCGGCCGGGCTCGTATCCGGCCCCGGGGTGCCGTTCTCGAGGCCGCCCCATACCGACATCAGGGTCTCGCCGGCGAAGATCCGGTTCCGGAAGGTCTCGCGCTGGAGCGGCTTGGTGTAGAGCTTGATCCCGGCCTTGAGCCAGGTGTCGTGCACCAGCTCCAGGATGTCGGCCTGCTCCGCGGTCTCTCCGGCCGTCTCCACCACGATCACGAGGGGGCGGCCGTCCGGGAGCCGCCGGACCCCGGTCTCGGGATCGCGCTCGGCAAGTCCCGCCTCGTCGAGGAGGGCGTTGGCACGCTCCGGATCGAATCCCGCCCACCGCTCCCGCAGCTCGGGCCGGAAGAGCGGCGAGCTCTCGTCGACGGTGTTGTTCCCCTGGACGGCGAAGCCGCGGTATAGGATGAGGTTGATCTCGCGCCGGTCGATGGCGAGCGACAGGGCGCGCCGGAAACGCACGTCGCGAAGCAGCGTGCGCCAGACGGGATCCTTCGCGTTCAGGTTCGGGTAGAGGGCGACGTGCGAACCCTTTGTGGTCTTCCACAGCCGCACCCGCCGGCCGATCCGCTTCTCGCTTCGCTTGAGGAAGGTGAAGTCGTCGAACCCGAGGCCGCGCACCTGGAGGTCCGACTCGCCGGCGCCGGTCTTCGCCGGGATCAGCTTCGTGTCGGTTACCGTCATCACCACCTCGTCGACGTAGGGAAGCTGCCGGCCGAAGCCGTCGACGCGGTGGAAGAACGGGTTGCGGCGGAACACGTAGCGCTGGGCCGGGCTCGGGGTGACGTTGCGCCACGGCTGGAGGGTCGGCGCCTCGGTATCGAGGTTCCGGTAGGGCGAATCCCTGCGGTTGTGGATCGAGGCCCAGTTCCGCCGGCCCTGCTCGCGCGCCTCGCGATCGAGACGCTCCCGGTCCTCGTAACGGGCATGGAACCGGCGAAGCCAGTGCGACGGGGCGTAGATGTAGACCGGCCGCGCCCCCGCGAGGGCAGGCACGAAGAACGGGTTCGGCGAGTCCCACGAGTAGCGCACGGTCGTCTCGTCCAGCACCTCGAACCGGGGAGGCCGACCCTCCGCGCGCAGCTCGCGCGGCGGGCCGGAGGGCGAGAGCTCCTCGTGGTTCGCGATGTCCTCCCAGTAGTACCGGAAGTCCTCGGCGGTGAAGGGATGGCCGTCCGACCAGCGATGCCCCGGCCGGAGATGGAGGGTGAACACCCGCTCGTCCTCGACCTCCACCCGCTCGAGGAGGTCCGGCACGAGAGCGAGTTCCTCGTCGTAGCCGACGAGCCGGGCGTAGCCGTACACCACCATCAGGCGCACGTCCCTGGCCCGGCTCGCGAGCATCCGGAGCCGCCCCCCGTAGCGGCCGGGCTCGCGCCCCATCGCTTCGAGCCGGGTGACGAGGGGGCGCCGCGGAAGCCGGCTCGCGACCGGGGGAAGCTCCCCGGCCTGCACGCGCTCCGCGAGCACGGGCGGCTCGACGTAGGCGGCGAGCGGAGCTCCGACCGGCAGCGAGGACGCGCTGCCCGCGAAGGGAACCGCCACGGCGACCAGCGGCAGCGACAGCGACAACCCGCAGAGCAGCGCGGCCGCCATTGCCGCGGCGGGGTCCAACCCGCATTTCTCACCGGTCCTCGCAGCGAGGGCGGCGAAGCCGCGAAGCCCCAGCCCGCATATTTCACCAATCTTCACAGCGAGGGCGCCGGCGAAGCTGCGAAGCACGAAGCGCGAAGCGCAACGCCGCGGTGGCGGGGTGCATCCGCTTGCGCAACTTCGTGGACCGAAAGACGCCGAAGGGCGAGCCGGAACAATACGAATCGCCGGTGGCGCTTCGCCCCGGCGGGCAGGCGCGCGGCTGGTCATCGAACCTGCTTCCCCCGTCACGCAAGCGCGTCCAGAAGCGGGCCGGGCCAGGCACGGACCTGGTGCCCCGCCCCGACGTCCACGAGGTCCGGCGCTTCCCTCCCCCGGTCGGCGAACGGATCCGGCCAGTCGGAGGGCTCGGACGCCTCGCCGCTCATCAGGGCGTCGAGGTCGAGCCGGTGCTCGATCTCGGCCCGCGGCACGGCCGCCAGCAGCGCCCGCGTGTACGGGTGGAGTGGGCGATCGAACAGGACCTCGCGCGGGGCGAGCTCCACGAGCCGCCCCGCGCACATGACCGCGATACGATCCGCCATGTAGTCCACCACCGCGAGGTTGTGGGAGATGAAGAGATAGGTGAGGCCGAGCTCGCGCTGGAGGTCCTTCAGCAGGTTGAGGACCTGGGCCTGCACCGAGACGTCGAGCGCCGACACCGGCTCGTCGCAGATGAGGAGCTCGGGCTCCAGGGCGAGCGCACGCGCAATGCCGATGCGCTGGCGCTGTCCGCCGGAGAAGCTGTGCGGATAGCGGCCAAGCCACCGAGGGTCGAGCCCGGTCAGGGACATGAGCCCCTTCACCTTCGCGACGCGCGATGCGTGGTCCCCGACCCCGTGGATGACGAGCGGCTCGCTCACGATGTCGAACACCGTCATGCGCGGGTCGAGGGAGCTGAACGGGTCCTGGAAGACGAGCTGTATACGCGGCCGGAACCGGATGAGCTCCCGGTCGCGGAGACGATCGAGACGCACCGGGGCGCCGTGATCGTCGAACACGATCGCGCCTTCGTCGGGGTCCACCGCGCGCATGATCATCTTGCTCACCGTGGTCTTGCCGCACCCGCTCTCCCCGACGAGGCCGAGGCACTCCCCGCGGCCGACCGTGAAGCTCACCCGGTCCACCGCCCGCCGAGGCGCGCCCGCCGCCGGCCGGGCGCCGCCGGGATCGGCATCCCCGGCCCCTCTCGCCGGCGAACCCGCTTGCGTGGCTGCCTTCGCCTCGCGCCCCCCGGACCGGACGCCCGAACCCCGGGTCGGCCCCCGGGCGAGGCGCGCGAGGCGGCGCGCGAACCGGAATCGTTGCCGGGATGCGTACTGCTTGCTGACGTGATCGAGCTGCAGGACGGGGAGGTCGGCGGCGCGGGGCGCCGGAAACCCCGCGCCCTCGCCGCGGTTCGCGAGCGGGCTGCCCTCCCCCCTCACGTCGATGCTTCGCACCGGGGTCAACCGCTCGTTGCGATCCATTCCCATGCGCGGCACGGCCCGCATCAGGGCCTTGAGATAGGGATGGCGCGGGTCGCGGAAGAGATCCTCGAGCGCGCCCCGCTCCATCAGCCGCCCGTGGTAGACCACCACCACATCGTCCGCGAGGCTCGCCACCACCCCGAGGTCGTGGGTGATGAGGAGGAGCGCCATGTGGAGCTCCGACTGCAGGTCGCGCATGAGCTTCAGGGTGCGTGCCTGCACGATGACGTCGAGCGCGGTGGTCGGCTCGTCCGCAACGAGCAGGGCGGGCCGGCACACGAGCGCCATCGCGATCATCGCGCGCTGGCGAAGCCCCCCGGAGAGCTGGAACGGATAGGTGTCGAGCGCCGCCGCGGGGTCCGGAAACCGGACGAGGTCCAGTATCTCGCGCACGGCCTCGCGCGCCTCGGAGCGGGAGCAGTTGCGGCGGTGCAGCCGAAGCGCCTCCACGATCTGGTCGCCCACCGTGTGCAGCGGCGAGAGCGAGGTCATCGGCTCCTGGAAGATGATGGATATCCGCCCGCCCCGGAGCGCGCGGTACCCGGCCGAATCCGGGTTGAGGCGCGCGAGGTCGAGGGGCGGCTCGCCGGACGCCCGTGCCGGATCGGCGAACAGGATCTGCCCGCCGGTGATGTGGGCGCTCCCCGGCAGGATCCCGAGCACCGCCTGGGCGATGACGGACTTCCCCGATCCCGACTCGCCGACGAGGGCCACCGTGCCGCCGGCCGGCACGTCGAACGACACCCCCTTGACCGCCTGCACGTTCCCCTGCTCGCGAAGCCGGAACTCCACCTCGAGGTCGCGGATGGAAAGGAGTGGGGGCGATTCGGGCGGCCCGGACCCGGATGTAGCGCTCTCCGGGAGCGTGAGATCAGTCAACGCCTGGCCGCCTGTCTCGGAGATGGACGCCAGACGGCTCCTCGGCCGGATCTCCCGCGACGGGTACTCCGGCTGAATCGAAGTTCGCTCGAGTGACCGGGTCGAGCGGCAGGCTCGCCGCGGCGGCCGCCGATCGACACAGGACGTCGTCGAAGCCGTCGAGGCGCGAGTCGAGGCGCACCGTCTTCCCGTCCCCCTTCAGCACGAGCTGCATCCAACCCCGCCGGCCGCCCTGCCCCCGCACCCTCTCCCGCTCGCGGCGGATCGCGAAGTAGCGCAGCTTCACCCTGTCGAGGTCCTCCCAACGGAGCGGGCCGCGGCCGGGGCTCGTCTCGATCCCGTCGTCGTCGATCCGCACCTCGGTACGCGCCCGGAGCGCGGTGAGGACCCCGAACACTCCGAACAGCACCACCCCGGCCGCGAGCACCATACCAAACCCGGGCGCGACCGGAAGCGCCGCCAGCGGAATGCCGGTGAACGCGAGCCCCACGAGCGCCCGGAGCCCGTCCGGCACGAGACTCGCGATCGGATAGCGGTACGTCGCAGGCTTCGCGTTCACGTCCCGATCCCACCCTCGTTTCGAAGCCAGGCGCCGCGGCGGATGCACTTGCCGTCAGCGGCGGCCGGAGGCCGGCCGCTCCCGGTTCCGGGCTGGCGACTCCCAACCGCGCGAGCGACGCCACCTTCCGGGTTGAACCGAGCGTGTCGATTCCTTCGTCCGGGAGTTACCATAGTCATGACCATGGTCCTGCGAGGTCACCATGAACAGTATCAAGGCTTCCGAGTTCAAGGCCAAGTGCCTCAGCCTGATGGACGAGGTGGCGCGGACGGGCGAGCCGCTCGTCATCACCAAGAACGGCAAGCCGGTGGCCACTCTCGTCCCGTACGGCGAGAAGCGCCGGACGGTTGCGGGCCTGCACGCCGGTGCGATGCGAGTTCTGGGAGACATCGTATCGCCCCTGAACGAGCCCTGGGAGGCGATGGAGTGATTCTGCTGGATACTCACGTGCTGGTCTGGCTTGATCAGGACCTGCCCGGTCTCGGCCCAGACTGCCGAGCCGCGGCAGACCGCGCGCTCGCGGACGATGCCCTGGCGGTGTCCGCGATCAGCTTCTGGGAGGTGGCGATGCTGGCCGCGAAGAACCGGCTCGCGCTCGACTTGACCGTAGGACAATGGCGGCGGGACTTGCTGGCGGCCGGGCTGCGAGAGCTTCCGGTGGACGGCCGCGTCGGTATCCGCGCCGCTTCGCTTACCGACCTGCACGGCGACCCCGCGGATCGGCTCATCGCCGCGACCGCGCAGGTCCACGAAGCCGGCTTGGCGACGGCCGACCAGCGGCTGCTGGATTGGCGCGCCGAAGTGCCGCGCATCGATGCTCGAGAGTGACGGCCGGACGGCAGGCATTACCGGCATGGCCAAGTTCAACAGCGAACGGGACATCCCGAGGCATTTCGTGCTAGTTTGTGAGAGATCCCTCGAAGTCCGATGAACGAATTGGCATCGAAAATTGGACGCGAACAAGGCCTGAACACAGGGGCGAACCTGAGGAGGAGGATTCCATGATCAAGCTGAATGCTTTTGCTGCAGCGGCTGTCATCGTTGCGCTGTCGACAACGCTGGCCCACGCGCAGAGCGGGACATTCCGCCAATCCCACAACCTCGGATTTGGCGCGGGGATGCAAAACCTCGACCCGGCTTCCGAGGGTCGCTTCTGGCACGTCACCGAGAAGACGATGAGCCGCTTGGTTCGGCCGGGCGAGAGCGGAGAGCCGGAGCCGAATCTGGCGACGGAGTGGTCGGCAAACGACACCGCAACCGAATGGATCTTCAAGTTGCGTGAAGGGGCCAAATTCCACGATGGGTCCGACTTCGACGCAGCCGACGTGGTATATACGCTGGAACACGTCAGAGACCCCGAATTCGATTCGCCGGCCGCGTCGGTCATCGGGATGGTAGACACGATAGAGGCCGTCGACCGGCTGACCGTCAAGATGACGCTCAAGGCACCTTACGCGGATCTCCCGTTGCAACTGATGGACTATCGTATGCGGATGATCCCGGAAGGATCGGCGGACACCATCGGAACGACGGGAATCGGAACCGGGCCCTTTATTCTGGTAACGCTCGATCCTGAAGGGACAACCTCTCTGCAGGCGAATCCCGACTATTGGGAGGGGCCGCCGGGGGTCGAGACCATTGAGATCATCGGCATCGCAGATGCGCAGGCACGCGTGCAGGCGATGCTCGCCGGCCAAATTGACATGCTTGGCTTCGGTGATCTGTCCGGGCAACAGCTATTGCTCTTCGAGAACAACCCGAAGTTCAAGGTGTACACCATCCGCACCGGCGATTGGATGGGCATCATCTTCCGAACCGACACCGAGCCTTTCATCGACCCACGGCTGCGCAAGGCGTTGCGAATAGCAACCGATCGTCAGGCCCTGATCGACCTTGTTCTGGGTCCCGACGGCGGCGTCGTGTCGTGTGATCACCCGGTTTGGACGGGCGATCAGTATCGCGCGTCGTTCGATTGCCCACCGCAGATCGACGAGGCCAAGCGACTGCTCGCCGAGGCCGGTTATCCCGACGGCATCGAATTCGACATCACTAGCAGCAACATTGATCCCGCGTTCGTACCGCTGGCGGAAGCGTATCAGCAGCAGGTCGCGCAGATCGGTATCAAGGTCAACATAGTGATGGCTCCAGCGGACGGATACTGGTCGGAAGTCTGGCGGAAGGAGCCGGTAGTGAACACGAGATGGGGCCAGCGGCCCGCCGATCAGATTCTGAACGAAGACTACCGCGGCGGCGCGCCCTGGAACGAAACTTACTGGAACCGTCCCGATTTCGACAAGCTGCTGGACCAGGCGCGACAGGAACTCGACTACGAAAAACGCAAGGCTCTGTACCACGAGCTGCAGAGGATTCTTTACGAGGAGGGCGGATCGTTCATACCTTTCCACGTCAACCAGCCCGTTGTTACGACCGCCAGAGTTTCGGGCTTTCAAGCGGTGTTTACAGACGCCGTCCGCTACCACCTCATACACGTGAGCGACTAATCGATGGGAGATGCCATAGAGCCTGAACCATGTGAATTCCCGTCGATCTTCAGTCGGGGCTCGGGTGGCTGGATGCAAGGCGGGAGCCTTGTGACGGGTCAGCCGCCCGAGTCCGGGTGGACTGGCCCCCGCTCGGAACGGATCTGTCGATAGCGGGACGGCTGCGGACGATCGTTCCGGTGACCGCATCACTTGGTGGCCCGATCCGCCCGATCGTTCGCCCGGCCATGGTCTGACGCTGGATTATTGCCTTGTTGGTCCTGAACTGGGGCACAAGGTCGAGCGTGCATGGGTCGACAGCTCTGCGGAAGGCTCCGATCATCGGCCCTGTTGGGTTGAACCGGATCTCTGGAGCGCCCAATGTCTCCATGTATTCGCGCGCCACAATTGGGTCGAAATGGTCAGGCTGATTGCCCGCCGGTTGGCACTCGGCGTTCTGACGATCGCACTCGTCTCGGGCATCATCTTCGTGGGTGTCGAGTTGCTGCCCGGCGATGCCTGCACCGCCTATCTGGGGCGGATGGCCCAGGGAAAGAGGCTTGAGAATTGTCGTCGGGATTTCGGGATCGAGCGTCCCGCCCTGACACGCTACGTCGCATGGGCCCTCGGCGCAGTGCAAGGCGATTTCGGAATGTCCTTCAAGCGCAAGACCCCGATATCCGAAACCGTAGGCACACGTTTTCGCAATACGGTCGTCCTCGGCGCTACCGCGTCGATGGTAGGTGTTCCACTCGCCGTCCTGCTCGGCATTATCGCGGCCCTGTGGCGCGATCGGCCCCCCGACCTGTGGGTGTCCACCACGGCGATCTTCGCCATGACGATCCCGGAGTTTGTGAGCTCAACGGTATTGATCCTGGTTTTCAGCGTCTGGCTTGGATGGCTCCCGGGAATCGTAACGACGCCACCCGACGCGCCGCTATTCGAGTTCGTGTCGGACATCATACTGCCGATCGTCGCGCTCGCCCTTGTCATGACGGCGCACATATTGCGCATGGTACGCACCAGCGTAATCGACGTGATGGCGAGCGACTACGTCCAGATGGCGCGACTAAAGGGTGTTCCCTATTGGCAGATGGTGTTCCGGCACGTGTTGCCGAACGCCCTGTTGCCGACCATCAATCTCGTCGCCTTGACGATTGCATGGCTGCTGGGGGGCACCATCGTCATCGAGGTGGTGTTCAACTATCCCGGGCTCGGTCGATTGATGGTCCAAGCCATATTCTTCCGTGACCTTGCGATGGTCCAGGCGATCGCCCTGATCCTGGCGACCCTGTACGTCGGCCTGAATCTCTTGGCCGACTTGTTGACCCTGGTAGCCAATCCAAGACTCAGAACGATGCGGGCGTCGCGGCCATGACAGCGACGACAAGCATGGAGCCCGTCAAACCGAAGAGTGCGTTCATCAGGCTGCTGGAGGTCCTGTTGGCGATGATCTCCCGGCCCTCGGGCCTCGCGGGTCTCGTTCTCGTGGCTTTCCACGTCGTTCTGGCGATCGTGTCGCCTGCGATCGCGCCGTACGATTTCAGAGAGTTGAGCGCTCAAGTGATCCTCAATGCGCCGTCCTCCGAGCACTGGTTCGGCACTGACAACCTTGGACGCGACGTATTCACGCGCACCATGCTCGGGGGCCGACAGGCGTTGGTCGTGACGACCGTTTCCACGGTCCTCGCCATCACTTGGGGTGGATTGTCGGGCATTTTACTTGGCCTCGTCGGCGGACGGCTCGACGAGCTCCTGATGCGTATCGTCGATGCTTTTCTCTCAATGCCCTGGATCCTGGTCTTGCTCTTGATCATTGTCATGGTTGGTTCCGGACCCGGCGTCCTGATTCTCACTTTGGGATTTTTCTACGGCATCCCAGTGATACGGATGTCGCGTGCAGCGACGCATGATGTGGTGGCCGTCGACTTCGTGACGGCTGCCCGAGCGCGAGGCGAGAGCCGGTCGACCATCGTGCGCCGGGAACTCCTGCCCAACGTGCTGGATGTTCTGCTGGTTGAAGGGGCCATGCGTTGGTCATGGATGCTGCTGGCGTTCAGCTCGCTGTCGTTTCTCGGGTTCGGTGTCTCGCCGCCCACCCCGGATTGGGGCCTGATGATTTCCGATGCGCGAAGCTTCATGTCGTTCGCGCCGTGGGCAGCGCTGGCACCCGTCGTTGCGCTCAGCTCGCTGATTGTCGGGATCAACTTGAGCGCCGACGCACTCGCCAAGGCCTTGGGTATCGATCGCGCCCAAAAGGCTCCGGTCTAGATGCCGCGATGCGCAAACCACTCCTCCAAGTGAAAAACTTGAGTATCGGCTTTACCAGCCGGGCGGGACTCATACTGACGATTCTGCGGAACATCGATCTGGCGTTCAGCGAGGGCGAGACGATCGGACTGGTTGGGGAATCGGGGTGCGGCAAGAGCACCTTGGCCCTGGCGATGATGGGCTACCTGAAGAGTGGCCTCCGCGTATTGGAAGGCGAGTCCGTTTTTCGTGGGCGCAATGTATTTGACATGGACGACAGGGCGCTGGAGAAAATTCGCGGTGGCGAGCTCGCCCTGATTCCACAAAATGCCGGCCAATCGTTGACACCCACTTCAAGGATCGGTCAACAGATCAACGAATCCGTGAAGCTCCACACCGAGCTCGCAAGAGAGCAGCGACGGGTACGCACTATCGAGTTGTTGTCGCAGGTGCGTTTGCCGGAACCGGAGGAACTGTTGGAGCGTTATCCCCACGAGCTCTCCGGTGGTCAGCAACAGCGGGTTGCCATTGCCATGGCGTTAGCCGGCGAGCCTGATGTCTTGCTGCTCGACGAGCCGACGACTGGTCTCGATGTCACCACTCAAGTCCACATACTCGAGCTATTGCGCGATTTGGCAGCGGAGACCGGAACCGCAATGGTCTATGTCAGCCACGACCTGGGGGCGATTGCGCGGGTGAGCGACCGTGTGACCGTCATGTATGCGGGAGAACTTGTGCTCGAGGGTCGAGCACGCCAAGTGTTGAAAAAACCCGCGCACCCCTATGCCCGTGGCCTGCTTCTGTCGATTCCCAGGGTGAAAGAAGCGGTGGTTCCCGCTTCGATGCCGGGACGGCCTCCGCCCCCTGGCGGTGCTGGCGAGAGATGCGCGTTTGCCGATCGCTGTCCCATGGCAGAGCAGCGTTGTCGAGATGAGAGGCCAGCCCTCCAACCCACCGCAGTCCGGGAAATGGTTCGCTGCCATTTCCACGAACGAGTTGAGCAACTCCCCCCACCGGAGCTACCGAAACGAGCAAACCGGGCATGGTTGGACGGAGCGGACCGAATCCTTCGGCTCGACAACGTGGCAATCAGCTACGCCAAGCCGGGTGTGGTTGACCAAATCCTGGGCCGGCGACCAAAAGTGACGCCAACTGTTGACGAGATCGATTTGACCATTCGCCGGGGGGAGACCGTTGGCCTGGTCGGAGAATCAGGAAGCGGCAAATCGACAATCCTGCGGGCCATCGCAGGCCTTTGGCCCCCGCGCAGTGGAACCATCACCTACGCGGACTCCGAGAGGCTGAACCACTCCGTCGATATGCGGGCGAAGGATCTGCTCAGACGCATTCAGCTCATCTTTCAGAATCCGGATAACTCCCTCAACCCGCGGCACACGGTGGCCGATATCCTGGCGCAGCCGCTAAAGCTTTATTTCGGACTGAGTGGCAACGAATTGCGAGAGCGCAGCGTAGCGTTGCTCGAGCGGGTCCGTCTGCGCGCCTATCATCTCGAGCGCCTGCCCGGGCAGTTGTCCGGGGGGGAAAAACAGCGTGTCGCGGTGGCGCGGGCGTTCGCTGCCGATCCGGAACTTGTTCTTTGCGACGAGGTGACATCCGCACTCGATGTATCGGTCCAGGCCGTGGTCCTGAACCTGTTGAGGCAACTCCAGGCCGATCGGGGAACGACCTATGTATTTGTCTCACACGACCTCGCAGTGGTCCGCGCCCTGGCCGACCGTGTAGCCGTGCTCTACCAGGGCAGACTTTGCGAGATAGGTCCCTCGGACAGAGTCTTTCTCCCACCCTCCCATCCTTACACCGAAGTGCTGCTCGACGCAGTCCTCGAGCCTGACCCGGACGCTAAACCGACACTGGCGGCTGCAGATGTGATGGAACTGTCGCCGGCACCAAGGGGGTGCCCGTTCCAGCGTCGGTGCCCTCGGCGCATCGGCGATATCTGTGACAATGACGCACCGCCTTGGCGACCCACAGTGTCAGGCCATGCAATTCGCTGTCATATTCCACTGAATGATCTGAATGTCATATAGCAGCGCGGGGGACGAACGCCGCTGCGGTCAGGCGAGGACAGACCGAACGCACTCATCGAGCACAGGATGTCCTGATTACGCACAAAGCTCAGGTTGGGGCCGCCGCTTTCCCGGGAGCGCGGGCTTCCAGCCCGCGGGCGGTCCATGCGGGCTGGAAGCCCGCACTCCCAGGAGGCCCACGGTCCCACGAAGGCGGCGATCCCGGGAATCCCGTGCTCCCAACCTGAGCTTTGTGCGCAATCAGGTAGGATGTTGGCAACAAGTAGAACTGTCCGGTTTTGTAGCACAAGGGTTGTCCGGTGCTTCCAGACCCTCTTCGACCCGTTGCCTGGCCGCATGGGACGAAGTCTCGTTCGTCTGCGAGCTCATTCCACCGCCTCGATTTTCACCAGCTCGATTCTCTCCCCGAAGCGCCGGAAGTCCTTGGCGTTGAACGTCAGCAGTCGCCGCTCGCCGTGCGCCAGCATGGTCATTGAAGGCGCGTTTCCGGCCCGCCTTCCCAAGCCGCGCCGGCGCACCAGCCGAGCGCGCGAATACCAGCGTCTTCGCCTCGATGGCCGGGCCGCCGTCCCCGCGGCATCGAAGTGGTGCTGCGTCGCGAGGAAGGGACACCGGCACACCCTGGAGGCGCCCTCGACGAGGGTATCTTCACGCCAAAGCATGGATTCAGTACTCGTTGATATCGGGCTGGCCCCGCCGCTGCCGAACGAGGAACTTGATGAGGAATATCGAGGCCACGGAAAGCACCGCAAGCCAGACTCCGACGCCACGCCAGGTCTCGATCACCACCGCGTCCCCGAACCACAGGTTCTGTTGCCCGAAGAGCACGCCGGCCAGCAGGAGGGCCGCGACGCCGATCGACAGGACGAAGTACTGAAGGCCGAACAAGATGTCGGCCCCCACGAGGACGAGCGCCAGTATCAACCAGAGCTCCGGCTGAAGGGACCAGTAGTCCAGCACGCTACCCATGCTCACGGGCCGGCCTCCCCAGGTTCTCGGCGATCACGTGCAGCGCTCCGATGACCCCGGTCACATCCGTCGGAACGACGAGCGTCTTGGAGTTTGGCGACGCCGCAAGCCGGGCGAGGGCGTCGACCTGGCGCTTCAGGATTTCGAAATCGACCGCCGGCTGGCCATTGTCGGCGATTGCCCCGGCGACCAGTCGTGTCTGTTCGGCATCCGCCTCAGCCTTGACCCGTACCGAATAGGCTTCCGCATCCGCGGTCACGCGAAGCGCTTCCGCCTCCTTCTGCGCCTCGAAGAGCTTGGCTTCGGCGGCAAGCTCGACGGCACGCTTGTCGCCCTCGGCGCGGGCAATGGCGGCCCGCCGCTCCCGTTCGGCGTTCAACTGCTGTCGTTGGGCCGCCTTGGTCAGCTCATCCACGACGACGTCGGTAATCGCGGTCGACGTGATGTTCAGGCCCCATTCCTCGGCCTTGGACTGAAGGTTTCGGCCGATCTCCTGGTTCATGGACTCTCGCGACGACTGCAGTTCGTCGAGTTCCAGGCGGCCCGCCGCGGAACGCACGATCGATGTCGCTTCCGTGTGCAGCGCGTCGTCGACGTTGCGAATGCGATAGACCGAATGCGCCGCGTCTGAAATCCGGTAGAAAACCGTCGCCCGAAGGTTGACCTCGACGTTGTCGCGGGTGATGACGCTGATCGAGAACTCGGGCAACTGGCGCTCGAGCACCGATATGCGGTGCGAAACGGTGTCGAGAAAGGGAATGATCAGGTTGAGGCCGGCGGGCAGCGTTCTCTGGTACTTCCCGAACCTCTCGATGACATAGACATCGGATTGGGGCACGACCTTCACACCTCGCCAGATCAGCAAGAGAGCGAAGACGATCAGGAGAATGACGATGATGTTGATCGCACTCAGGTTATCCATCTCTCACACTATCCCTCTCTTCGGCTCCCGCTCCCGCCTCGTCAGCGCCGGGCGGGGGTGCTCAAAACCCTCCGGATCCCGGACGGATGCAGTCCTTGCAGACCGCGGCCGGAGACTGTAGCACCGACTCGCACTCACAAGTCACGGCATCGCCCGGCAGCGCCTCGCCGAGCCTCCGGGCGAAGCGTTGGCCGCTGTACGCCGGGTGGACGTTGATGCCCGGTGCGAAATAGTCGTCGCTCCGGGTTACGCGGCGGTTCCCCGCGCCCGCGAGGGCGTCCTCCATCGGATGACGGTTCCGCAGCAGGTCTCAGGGGGGGCGGGTCAGGCGGCGGCCGGGCGCACTACGCAGGGGATCCCCTTGAGGTGGGGGATGCCCTGCTCGGCGTCGAGGAAGTCGGGGTCGTCCGCGCAGAGCTGCGCGTCCGCGTGGTCCCAGGCGCCGGAGAGGCCGCCGTCGCCCTCGGGCACCTCCGGGAGCCACCAGCCGTGCGGCACCCGGACGAGCCCGTCCGGCATGTCGTCGCGGACCGAGACCCGCAGGCGGCACCCGCCCTGGCGCGTCGAGACTTCCGCCCATGCGCCGTCCTCGAGCCCCGCGCCGGCCGCATCCCCGGCCGTGATGAACATGCGGGGCTCCGGGCAGCGGCGCCGGAGCGCCTCGATGTGGCGGTGCCCGGTCTGGAAGAACGAATCGTCGCGGAGCCCGGTGAAGAGGCGAAGCGGGTACTCCGGGCCGGCGGCCGGCTCCTCCCGCCAGTAGGGCCGCGGATCGAATCCGAGCTCGTCGAGGGCCGAGGACACGAGCTCCACCTTGCCGGACGGGGTCGCGAACCCGGTCTGCTCGTACTTGCGGAACCGGGGCTCGCCCATGTGGTGGGGGTGGCGCTCGGCGATCTCGTCGAGGGCCTCGTCCCAGGTCACGCGCTGCCAGCGGCCCTCGCCCCGCTCCCCGGCGCGCTTGAGCGGATGGAGCACGCGGTCCGGGTGCGCGAACCCCGAGGGGGCGTGGACCCCCTTCATGCAGATATTCGAGCGGAGCGGGCGCGGGTCGAGCGCCTTGACCCGGACGACCCGCCCGTCGTCGACGTCCACCTGCACCTGGCAGTAGATGTCGCAGCTCGAGCAAAGCACGCGTTTCGATTCCATGGCTGATCCGAACAGTTCAGTTGGGAGCGCTGACGCGGCCTATGGTAAGGGCGACGACTCGCGGGGGCCGCGGGCGGATTGCATGCCCCGGGAGCGGGACACTCGTCTCCACGGGACTCACGCCGGTGCGCGGCCCGGGAGCGCATCGCGCGGGCGGACCCAGCGCACCCCCCTCGCATCCTCGACCCATGCGAGGAGGTCTTTGAGGAACCGCCACGTTGCGGCGTCGTGCACCAAGTGGTGGGAGAGCACCCCGGCCGGCGAGGGATCCCCTGCACCGCGCCGCGCGGCAAGCGCATCGACGAGCGCGCCGAGCACCGTCCCGGCCCCCGCGAACCGTCGCCCGCCCCGCCAGTCGATGAGATCGACGTGGGTATCGAGGCGCGGCAGCGGGCCGGCCGGCCGGCCGCGGTAGCCGGAGAGCATCCGGTAGCCGGCCGCCGGGAGGGCCGCCGCGGCATCGTCCCCCATCCGGTTCCAGGGCGGAACGAAGACCGGGAGCACGCGTTCGCCGAGGAGGTCCTCGAGCCGTTCCCGCCCCGCCCGCAGCTCGTCCGGCGCGATCCTTCCCGCGGGGTACTCCGACTTGCGCACCCCGGGCGGGGCGTGGTTCGCATGAGCAAATCCGTGCACGAGCACATCCACCGCGCTCGTCAGCTCGCGGGCGAGGGACACCTGGGCCACGGCCGGGATCACCGCGAGGCCGAGCGGGCAGCCCGGCCGGAGGGCAAGCAGGCGCGATAGCGCGGGCGACGGCTCCGTCGCATCGTCGTCGCGCCACCAGAGGGTCGCCTCACGTCCGTCCGCGCGCCAGGCATCGACCTCCCGGTCGAGCGCTGCCCACCCGTCGTTCATGGGATCGACCCCACCCGGATCGCGAGCTTCGATCGGACGGGAGCGGTGGCTATTGCGCCGTCTCGCGAGGGATGTTCGAGCCCGGCACACATTCGAACCCGGAGGAAGGCGTCACGTACCTTCCGGCTCAAACGGAGCGAGCTCGATGTTCGGCTCGACGAGCCGCGGCTCCCCCGACCGGGAGATCTCGAACCGATGGGCATGCTCCCAGCGAAGCCGGACCGGCGCCCGCTCCTTCATGTCCCAGCCGATGGCGAGCGCGAGCAGCGCCCGGCCCACCCCCTTGTGGGACACGGCCGCCACCGGACGGCGGGCGGCGGCCACCTCACCGAGCCACGGCCGCAGCCGCGCCTGCACCCTCCGGGGACTGTCCCCGGCCGGGGTCTCGAAGTCGAGTCCGCGCGCTTCGTTCTCGCGCATCGCGTCCCTCAACTCCTCCCGGAGCGCGGGCAGGCTCCGACCTTCCCACTCTCCCCAGTCCATCTCCGCGAGGCGCGGCTCGATCTCGACCTCCGCCGCCCCGAGGGCGTGCGCGGTCTGCCGGGCGCGGGCGAGCGGGCTCGAGACCCACCGGCATCGCTCGCCGTACCGGCCGGGCAACCGCCGCCCCGAGAGCGAGGCTCGCGCGGCGGGGGAAAGGGGAATGTCGCGCCGCCCCTGGATTCGCCCCGCCTCGTTCCACTCGGTGGGGCCGTGCCGGATAAACAGGAGATCGGTCATGCGCCGCCCGTCCGTAGCGGCGACGCCCCCCCGATCGTCCCTTCCGCACCCACTGACTCCCGCTCCCGCGGCCGCACCTGCTCCTGTTTCGGCTCCTGCTCCGACTCCGGTTCCGGCGCGTCCTCCTGCTCCAGCACCGACGGAGGCCTCGGCGCCAACGAACGCCTCCGCACGAGCGCCTCGACCAGCGCGCCGACCCGCTCCGATGCCGCCTCGAAGCTGTGCTCGCGCGCGGCCCGGGCGCGGGCCGCGAGACCCATTTGCCGGCGCCGATCGGGCGCCTGGAGCAGAGCCAGAACCGCCTCGGCGAACGCGCCGGCATCGCCTTCGGGAACCAGGAGTCCGGTCTCCGCGTCGCAGACGAGGTCCGGCACCCCGCGGGTACGGGCCGCGACCACGGGGAGGCCGTGGCCCTGGGCTTCGAGCATCGCCATCCCCATCGGCTCCCCGACCGCCGGCCACACGAAGAGGTCCGAGCCCACGTAGAGGTTGGCGAGGTCCTCGCCTTCGACCCGGCCGGTGAAGGTGACCCGCTCGGCCGGCAAGCGCCGTGCGAGCGCCGCCTCCACCTCGGGCCGCGCCGGGCCGTCTCCCGCCACCACGAGATGCCAGCGCGCCGCGGTGAGACTGGGGCGGGCGAGCGCGTCCGCGAGCACCTCGAACGAGGCGAGCTTGCGCCCGCCGCGCATCATGGCGACGCAGAGAAGCCAAGGCCCGCCGGAGGGAACGCTCCAGCGCCGCGCGACCGCGGCGCGCGCATCGGAGCCGCCCGGGGGGGCGGGCGCCGCCGCCGCCGCGACGGACGATTCGAACGCCGGGGGTGAATCGCGGGGCCGTTCCCGCTCCGCCGCTTCCCACCCGTCTCGTCCCCCGTCCGCAGGGACGCCGCGGGGACCGAGAAAGGGAGGAAGCACCGTGATCCGCGAAGGGTCCTCCGCTGCCTCCCGCAGACCCGGCACATCGTCGCGGTTGAGCGCGAGGATCGCGTCCGCGCGCCGGATGGCACGCGCCGCCGCCTCGTATCCGATGTTCCAGGCTCCGCCCTCCTGCTTCGCCGCGTGTGATGCCTCGGCCACCACGTAAGGGATGCCGAGGCGCTCGCTAACCGCGGGCCCGAGCCAGTCCGGCGCCTTGTGATAGAGGTGATAGGTGAACCAGAGATCGGGGCTCCGGCCGGCTGGACCTTCCCCGTAGCGGCGCATCAACCGGTCCGCGAAGCGCGCGCCCGCGTCGCGGAGTCGCGCCTGGCGTGCGGCGTCACCCGCCCCATCGAAGCTCCGAAAGCGGGAAGCCACTTCGACCTCCCACCCCCGCGCGACGCCGGCCCGCTCGAGGGCGGCGAAGACGAGCCGTGCCAGGGTGCGGTCCCCGGACGGCACCGGGTGGTCGGGAGCCTTGAGCGGGGCGTAGAACGCGATTCTCACGCCGCGCGGTCCGCCGCGCCCGCTCCCCCTGCCACGTCTCCTGCGCCGCGGGTCGCCCCGTCGTCCACCGCCCGGCGTGCCACGGTGGCGGCGTTCGCGCCAGTACCGGCGCCGACACCGGCCGTCCCATCTGCGCCCGCATCCGCCGCCACCTGATCAGGCGTGTCACGCGAGGGCAGCGCGGCGCGTTCGACGGGGGCCCCCGGACCGAGCAGCTCGCGGAACTTCGCGGCCAGCCGGTCGGCCCCCGCGACCGACGAGAACTCGGCGCGCACGCGGCGCTCGCCGGCGGCTCCGAGCCGGCGCCGCAGGTCGGGGTCGCGGAGAAGGCGAGAGAGCCCGGCGGCGAGGGCGTCCGGGTCGCCCGGCGGCGCGAGTACCCCCGTCACCCCGTCCTCGATGAGCTCCGGGATCGCGGAGACCCGGGTCGCGACGCAGGGAAGCCCTTGGCTCTGGGCTTCGAGGAGGACATTCGGGAGACCGTCCCGGTCGCCGTCCCGCGCGATCCGGCTCGCGAGCACGAAGACGTCCGCGGCGCGAAGCCGGGCAAGCAGCTCGGGGCGGGCGAGCGCCCCAGCCCACTCCGTGCGGTCCGCGATGCCGGCCCGCTCCGCGAGTCCGCGAAGCGCCGCGACGAGCGGCCCGCCGCCGACGTGGACGAAGCGCCACGCGGGCGTCTCCGGCAGCCGGGCGAGGGCCGCGACGAGGTCCGGGTATCCCTTCTTCTCCACCGCCCGGCCGACGGAGAGGATCGTCAGGGGCGCGTGCGCGGGGTCCGCCAGGCGAGGGGGTGGCGGAAACTCCGCGAGGTCGAGCCCGTGCCGCACCAGCTCG
Source organism: Gammaproteobacteria bacterium (assembly GCA_965223775.1). Taxonomy (GTDB): domain Bacteria; phylum Pseudomonadota; class Gammaproteobacteria; order HK1; family HK1; genus JAJDXW01. The sequence continues at coordinate 4,414,749 of OZ245021.1, forward strand.
ACCCTTCCGGGCGCGAGCGTGTCGAGCTCGGCGTGATTGACCGCGGTGCAGGTCACCACCCACTCCGCGTCGTGCAGCTTCTCTCGCTTCTCCCACCGCGGCGTCGTCCAGATGTCCTTGGCGTGGGCCGAGCCGGTCCATTTCCGCCCCGTCAGATGCGCCGCGTAACGCGCGACGGAGGCCGGCGTATGGAGGAAGTGGGCATGGATGTGGGTGACCTCGCGGGGCAGCTCATGAGCCATGACGACGGCCTGGCCGAAGCGCCGCACCCGGTTCCGCGTCGGGTCGCGCGCGAGGTCGCGCAGCCAGAGCCGAAGCGCCGCGCGATAGCGGGGCCACCGGCGCACCTGCCGCCAGGCCCGGAAGACGCGGACGGGCTCCTGATGCAGGTATTCCGGAAGGTAGGTCACCGGCGCCCGGACCCGGGCGTGGACCGGATGCACGCTTGCCTCGGTCGGGTGGCGGAGGGAGACGAGGTGCAGCCGGAATCCCCGTGCTTCGAGGGCGAGGATCTCCTGGGTGATGAACGTCTCCGAGAGGCGCGGATAGCCTTTGAGGACGAACGCGATCGGCGCGGGCGGCGCGGGCGGCGGTTCGGACACGGTGCGCTGGACCGATGGGGCGTTGCCCGGTCAGGACGGGGCGCGAAGCGGCACGAGGCTCGGAAACGGGGGTTGCCCCTGCGCGCAGTTCCGGGACAGATGCATGCAAAGCGCGCCCATGTGGCCGGGTCCGGGCAACGTCAACATGTCCGGGAACCGAAAAAGCTCCGTGCCCGAGCGTGGGGGCCCGGGTCGCAGGACCGGGACAGGTTCGGAGACCCGGCGCGCGGCCCGAATGAATTCGCTCTCATCGCCGCGCCCGAGCCTGCGGCGCTGCACGAGGACCGGGTGCGCATGCCAGGACCCAGGCTCCGCAAGGGTGCTAGTACCTCTGCACAGAGGTCTTGACCGGTCGGGACGGCGCAGACGAGACCAAAGCGGCTCATACATGCTTGATTTTCAATCGATCAAAACTTCTGTGCAGAGGTGCTAGACGGCCCGGACCGCGCGGACGCCCCGCGCCTGCGGCGGGTCGTGCGCCAGACCTTCCGCGACGAGCCGGTCGATGTTCTCGAGGCCGTCGAGGAGGCCCGGGATGTACGCGTCGGAGGGCCGCGACTGCGCGGGAAGGGCGCGCAACGCCTCCGCCATCCGTCCCGCCGAATCGGGAAGTCCCGGGTTGAACATCCGCACGAGGCCGAGCTCCTGGGCGCGCGACGCGCGGATGAACTGCTCCATGCGCGGCTCCAGCCGCGGCACCAGGATCGCCGGCTTGTCGAACGACAGGATCTCGCAGAACGTGTTGTAGCCCCCCATCGCGACGATCCCGTCCGCTCCTTCCATCAGGGCCTCGACCCGCGGGTCGAAGGTCAGCACGCCGCTCACCCGGTCGATGGCGGCTGCCCGGGTGCGAAGCGCGTCGCGCACCGCCGCGGGCATGAAGGGGCCGAGCAGGAGCACCGCGGAGAGCGGCAGATCGGGATCGTGCTCGTACGCCGCGAGCACCTGGTCGAAGAGGGCCTCGCCGTCCCCGCCGCCCCCGCTCGTCACCAGCACGTAGGGTTCGCGCGAGAAGGCCACGGCTTCGGCCGCGGTCTCGGAGAAGCCTCCGGCCGGGGCCTCGCGCCGCAGATAGCCGGTGTACACCATCCGCTCCGGCACGCCGGGCGGAAGCGGGATACCCGCGAGCGGGTTGCAGACCGCGCCGAGGCCGTACACCCAGACCCGGTCGTAGTAGTCGCGAAGCGCCGGCACCGCGTTCTTGCGCACCCACTCGTCCGCGAGGCGGGCCGGCTCGTCCAGCACGTCGCGCAAGCCGAGGACCAGGTAGCTGCCGCGATCCTTGAGCAGGTCGAGGGTCGCGGTCATCTCCCCCCGTAGCCCGAGCGGCTCCTTGTCCACGATGAGCATGTCGGGGCGGAACGCCTCCGCCGTGTGCCGGATGATGGATTCGCGCAGGGCGAGCACCTCGTCGAAGGCGAGGTGGAGGGTGAGCGAGGAGTATTCCCCGTTCGAGAGCTTGGTGACGCCCGGGACGCGCACGAAGTCGACCCGCGCGGGAAACTCGAAGCTGCCGATGACGGGCGAGCCCGAGACGATGAGAACCGAGAGGTCCTTTCGCGACCGCGCGAGCGAGTTCGCGATCGCCCGGCACCGGCGCAGGTGCCCCAGACCGAACGAATCGTGGCTGTAGATGAGGATCCGGGTCGAGTCGCCAGCCATGTCGTGGACTCCCGATGGACCGTCGCTATGGACCTTCGCTCCGCGCCCGCCGGCCCGGTGAGCTTCCTGGGGTGGACGGAAAACTCCCCCACCTCGGACCGGAGCGCGCGATTGTACCCGCCGGCGTCCCGTACGCGAACGCGCCGCCGGCCCGCCGCCTCCCCGGCCATCGTCCGCTCGGGTCCGCCGCGCGAAAGGGCCGGGGCTCGTGCGCAATGGTCTCGCTCCGTCGACACCCCCGCTGTCGCAGGAGCGACACGTCCTGTCCCACGCCCGAACCAGGCGCCGCGGCCATCCGGCGTACCTCGTCTCGCCCGGACCGCGATGGGTTTGGCGGTACAGCGGGACGGGCCCGACGCGAATTGCCCTGGGAGGGCGAAGCGACAGATTGGTGTCCGCAGCAGAAAGTTGGGTAGATTTCCGGGCTAGACTGGCGGCCGACCTTCCGGGGGAGTCCGGCCCATGCGCCCGTCCGCCGCATCCGTCCGCCTCGTCGCCGTCCTCGCCGCGAGCTTCGCCCTCGGGGCGGGCATCCGCTTCGCGGCGTCCGCCGATACGCCCGACCCGCGCGAGCTCGTCATCGGCATCACCCAGTTCCCCTCCACGCTCCACCCCAACATCGACTCGATGCTGGCCAAGAGCTACGCCCTCGGCCTCGCTCGCCGACCGATGATGGTCTACGACCGCGACTGGAAGCACGCCTGCATGCTGTGCACCGAGGCGCCGTCGATCGAGGCGGGAACGGCCGCGATCGAGCCCCTCGCGGACGGGGGCGAGGGCATGGCGGTGAGCTACGCCCTCGACCCGCGCGCGAGGTGGGGGGACGGCGCCCCGATCACCACCCGCGACGTGGTCTTCACCTGGGAGGTCGGGCGTCACCCCCAGTCCGGGGTGGCGGCCCATTCCTACTACCTTCGGATCCTCTCCATCGACGTCCACGACGAGCACCGCTACACGGTCCACTACGACCGGCTGGACTACGACTACCCGACCGTCGGCGCCTTCAATCTCCTGCCCGAGCACCTCGAGCGTGCCATCTTCGAGGAAGACCCCGCGTCCTATCGCCACCGGACCCGTTACGAGACCGAACCCGTCCATCCCGGGCTCTACCACGGTCCCTATCGGGTAACCGAGGTCGTGCGCGGGTCCCACATCCGGTTCGAGCGCAACCCGCGCTGGTGGGGGCGAGAGCCGTACTTCGAGCGCGTCATCGTCCGCACCATCGAGAACACCGTGGCCCTGGAGGCGAACCTGCTCTCCGAGACGGTCGACTACATCGCGGGCGAGCTCGGGCTCCCGATCGATCAGGCGATCGCGTTCGAGGAGCGCTACGGCGACCGCTTCGTGGTCGAGTACAAACCGGGGCTCATCTACGAACACCTGACCCCCAACTTCGACAACCCGATCCTCCGCGACCCGGGGGTCCGGCGCGCGCTCCTCACGGGGCTCGATCGCGAGGCCATCAGCGAGCGGCTGTTCGGGGGGCGGCAGCCGGTCGCGGACACCAACGTGAATCCTCTCGACTGGGTCCATTACGATGAGACCCGGAAGTATCCCTACGATCCGGCCGCGGCCGCGGCGCTGCTCGATGCCGCGGGATGGACGCCGGGCGAGGACGGGACCCGCCGCAACGGTGCCGGCGAGCCGCTTCGCCTCGAGCTCATGACCACCGCCGGGAACCGCACCCGGGAGCTCGTGGAGCAGGTGATCCAGAGCCAGTGGCGCGAGCTCGGGGTGGACGTTCGGATCCGCAACGAACCCCCCCGCGTCTTCTTCGGCGAAACCGTGGCCCGGCGCAAGTTCACCGGGTTCGCGATGTTCGCCTGGATCTCGTCACCGGAATCGTCGCCGCGCGGGGTCCTGCACTCCGAGGAGATCCCGCGGCCGGAGAACGGATGGAGCGGCAACAACGTGGCCGGCTATGCGAACCCGGAGGCGGACCGGCTCACCGACGCCATCGAGGTCGAGCTCGACGCCGGGCGCCGCCGAGCGCTCTGGGCGGAGCTCCAGTCCCTCTACGCGGAGGACCTCCCCGCACTACCCCTCTACTTCCGGGCCGATGCCTACATCCGGCCGAAATGGCTGGCCGGGGTGCGGCCCACCGGGCACCAGTTTTCGACCACCCTGTGGGTGGAGGAGTGGCGCCGCGAGCCCGAAGGGGAGTGACCCGGTGTGAAGGAGGGGAAGCGTCGGGACCGACCAGCCGGTCCGCCGGCCGGCGAGAAGTAATCAGTCCTCGCGCGCGTCGACCGAGCCGCGCCGTTTCTTGAGCTTGCTGCGGCGCTTCTTGTCTTCCTGCCGTCTCGCCCGCGCGCCGGCCGTCGGCCGCGTGGGCACCCGCGGGCGGGGCTCGGGCAATGCCTTCTCGATCAGGGAGGCGAAGCGCGCCAGAGCCGCCTCGCGGTTGCGGGACTGGGTGCGGTGCGTATCGACGAAGACGACGATCTCGCCGGCCGCCGTCAGGCGACTCCCGGCCAGCCGCTCGAGACGCTCGCGGAGCGCTCCCCGGATGCCCGCCGCATCGAGGCCGAGGCGGCACTCCACCGCCGTCGAGACCTTGTTGACGTGCTGCCCGCCCGGCCCGGTGGCGCGCACGAACTTCCAGGTCAGCGCGGCCTCGGGGACGGCGATGCCGCCGATGTCGATCGATGCCATGTGCCCTCCCGCCGACCTTCGACCCTTGCCAGGAAGCGGGGTGTGGCCCAGCCCCGCGAGCGGCCCCGTCCGATGTCGCGGACCCCGCCGTCCGCCCTCTGTGGGAGGGTCGAGCGTCGCCCGCACCTGCGCGTTGACATCATGATGTTCAGATCCTAGCATCATGGGCATGAGAACGACGCTGACGCTGGACGAAGACATCGTGGCGAAGCTGCGCGACGAAATGGCCCGCACCGGCGAGAGCCTCAAGGAGACCGTGAACGCCTGTCTTCGCCGCGGATTCGAGTCGCCTTCGGATGACGACCTGACGACCCCGTTCACCATCGAGCCGCGGGCGATGGGCGCGAGGCCGGGGTTCGATCTGGATGACATCGGCGGTCTGTTGGAGATCCTGGACGGCGTAGCGCACCGGTGATGCTGGTCGACGCCAACCTGCTCCTCTACGCCTACGACTCCGAAAGCCCCCATCACGAGCCGGCGCGGAATTGGCTGGAGACCGCGCTGTCTTCCGGCCGTCCGGTTCGTCTTGCGCTGACCACCCTGCTGGCCTTCGTCCGGATCGCCTCGGATCGCCGTATCTACACCCATCCCCTGTCGCCAGCGGAAGCGTGTGCGCTGGTCGAGGGGTGGCTTGCGCAGCCCAACGTCCGCCTTCTCCGGCCGGGACCGCGAGCATGGCGACTCCTGGGCACGATGTGCGAGGAAGGCCAGGCGAAGGGCGCCATGGTGATGGATGCCCACCTCGCCGCATTGGCCATGGAGCATGGGGCGTCGATCGCCACGACCGATCGTGATTTCATGCGTTTCCCGAACGTTGAACTCGTGAATCCGATCAGACCGGCTCCTTGAGTCCACGACCCGAAGGAGCACGACCGGAGGCGTCGGAGTGAATCCGGCGAAGTCCTTTCCGGCACCCCGCCCCTTCGTGGAGCGGGCGCCGCCGGAGGTCGCGAGAACTCAACCCGGCCCTTGCCGGCGGCCCGCAGCGTTCGGGGGACCACCGGGGTCCATGGCGGCGCCGGCCGCGGGGCCCGCGCTTGCGTCGCTCGCGGCGAGGCGCGGAGCATGACCGCCCTCGTCGTCGGCCGGCTGTGGCAGGCGGCGGTGGTCCTCGGGATCATGTCGGTCGCGGTGTACGCCCTCATCGGGCTCATGCCGGGCGACCCGATCGACCTCATGGTGTCCGCGGACCCCGACCTCACCCCCGAGGACGCGCGCCGCCTGAAGGCGCTCTACGGCCTGGACCGCCCCGTCCTGGAGCGGTGGTGGGCGTGGCTCGGGCACGCCGCGCGCGGCGACCTCGGGTACTCCCGGCTCTACGCGGCCCCGGTCCTCGACGTGCTCGGACCGGCGCTTGCGAACACCCTCGTCCTCCTCGGCACGAGCTTCGTCCTCGCCCTCTCCATCGCGCTCCCGGCTGGAACCCTGGCCGCGCTGAAGCCGTTCTCGTGGTACGACCGGATCGTCAACTTCGTCGCGCTCGCCGGGGTGTCGGTGCCCGTGTTCTGGTTCGCCCTCGTCCTCATCGTCGTCTTCGCGGTAGGTCTCGGGGTGCTGCCGGCGGGGGGGACCGGCGACATCGCCGGCCGCGGCGCCTTCGGCCGGCTCGACTTCTTCGTGCTTCCGGTCGCGACCCTCGTCTTCGCGTCGGTCGGCGGGCACCTGCGCTTCATGCGCGCGGCGGTCATCGAGGCCCTCGGTCAGCACCACATCCGCACCGCGTACGCCAAGGGGGCGGGGACCGGCCGGGTGGTGGTCGGGCATGCGCTTCGCAACGCGATGATCCCGGTCACCACCGTGATCGCCCTCGACATGGGAACCCTCGTATCGGGCGCCCTCGTCGTCGAGACCGTCTTCGCGTGGCCGGGCACGGGAAAGCTCATCTACGACGCCATCCTGGGCAACGACTTCAACCTCGCGCTCGCCGCCCTGCTGATGGCGACGGGGGTGACCCTGCTCGCGAGCCTCCTCGCGGACCTCGCCTACGCGTGGCTCGACCCGCGCGTCACCTACCGATGAAGCGACCTGCCGCAATGCCTCCCCGCCCACGGCCATCGCGCCGGTACCCGGACCCCGCCGGAGGGACGGCGAAGCGATCCGCCGCCATGGCCCCCCGCCTGCCGCCAATCCGCCGCCTTCTCCGCGCCCGCGGGCCGCGCGGCGCGGACCTCCACGTACCGGCGGGCCGGCTCCGGTGAAAAGCGGTCCACGTCCGACCCGGACGGGCGGCCGGCGCGGGCATGCGGCCGGGGTGGTCCTCATCGCCCTCGCCGTCCTTTGCCTCGCCGCCCCGCTCTTCGAAGCGGCGAGCGGCCTCGACCCCGACCGGGTGGACCTCTTCGCCCGCTTCGAAGGCCCCTCCTTCGCCCACTGGCTCGGCACCGATGAGCTCGGCCGCGACACCGGTCTTCGCCTGCTCCACGGGGGGCGGGTGTCGCTTGCGGTGGGGATCGCGGGCGCGCTCGCCGCGGCCGTTCTCGGGACCCTCGTCGGGCTCGTCTCGGGCTACTTCGGAGGTTGGGTCGACGCGACCCTCATGCGCTTCACGGACGGGGTGGCCGCGGCTCCCCTCCTCCCCCTCCTCATCGTGCTCGCGGCGGTGGACCTCACCAAGACGGGCCTCCCGCCCGAGTGGGCGGTATCGGAGGCCGCGAGCGTCGCCCGCATCGTCGCGATCGTGGCCCTGTTCGGATGGCCGGGAACGGCCCGACTGGTGCGCGGCGCTACCTTGAGCGTTCGCGAGCGGGACTACGTCCGGGCCGGGGTGGCAGTCGGGGCGGGGCCCCTCCGGATCATGGTGCGGCACCTGCTCCCGAACGTCGCGTCCCCGCTCCTCGTCGCCGCCACCCTCGCGGTCGGCCACGTCATCCTGCTCGAATCGGTGCTGAGCTTTCTCGGGCTCGGCATCCAGCCCCCGCTTCCGAGCTGGGGGAACATGCTGAGCAACGCGCAGGACCTCATGGCGAGCGCCCCGATGCTGGCGATCCTTCCCGGCGCCCTCATCTTCGCCACCGTGCTCGCCATCAACCGCCTGGGCGACGCCCTCCAGGAAACCCTCGACCCGCAATCCCGAAGCCGCTGACCGCCCGGCCCTTGCCGAGGGTGGCCGCGTCACAGTCGCGGAATGGCGGAATCGCGGTGCGCGGCGGGCGCCGGCCAGCGAAGGCCGGCCCTGCCCGATGCCGGTGGTGGTGTGAACGACTATCCGATTGGCCCCAGACTTCGAGTGATGGCAACGGGGGTAGTCCACCAGGATCGAGGGGACTGGATTCCAAGCGCCGGGCGCTGCCTCTTGCATGCGCTGGGCGACGCCGGCCGTGCGGTCGGAGCGTGTGCGAGCCGGATGAGCGTAATTCGATTTCCGGGGTGCCATACTGAACGCCATGCGCAGATTCAACACGGAAGGTCCCGTCGTCGCACCGGACCACTACTGCATCCCGCCGCTCGAACGCGTACACCTCGGCGAGATCCTTGAGCTCGTGCGGGACAAGCGGTACTTCGTTCTGCACGCGCCCCGACAGACCGGAAAGACCTCCACCCTGCTCGCTCTGCGAGACCTGCTGAACGGCGGCGCGGAAGGCGACTTCCGGTGCGTGTACGCTAACGTCGAGGCCGGGCAGGCCATGCGCGAAGACGTGGAACGCGCCATGCGCGTCATCCTGGGCGAGCTGGCCTCTCGGGCGCACTCCCAAGGCGACGATTTCCTGTACGAGGCCTGGCCCGACATTCTCGGGATCTTCCGCGACGGCGCCCTCGGCGAAGCGTTGACCCGCTGGTGCGAGTCCGACCCGAGACCCCTGGTGCTGCTGATCGACGAGATCGATGCTCTGGTCGGCGACACGCTGATTTCCGTGCTCCGGCAAGTGCGGGCTCGCTACGACCAGCGTCCCAAGAGCTTTCCGCAGAGCGTGGTGCTGTGCGGCGTACGCGACGTGCGCGACTACCGCATCCGTTCCGGCTCGGAGAACGCGGTGATCACCGGCGGCAGCGCCTTCAACATCAAGGCCGAATCGCTACGTCTCGGAGACTTCACGAAGGCCGAGGTACATGCGCTGCTCGCTCAGCACACCGAGGAGACCGGACAGACGTTCACTCCGGAGGCGCTGGATTCGGTATGGGCACAGACCGAAGGCCAGCCCTGGCTGGTGAACGCTCTCTGCCACCAAGCCTGTTTCCGAAACGAACGTGGGCGCGACCGCGAACGTGCGACTACCGTCGGCGACATTCGCGACGCCCAGGAGCAGCTCATCCTGAGGCGGGAAACTCATCTCGACCAGCTGGCCGACAAGCTCCGGGAAGACCGCGTGCGGCGCGTCGTCGAGCCCTTGCTGAGCGGTGGAGACGAACGCGCATTCTCGTCTCGTGACCTCGAGTACACGCGCGACCTGGGACTGATCGCCCAACACGGCCCGCTGCGCATCGCCAACCCGATCTACGCGGAGGTGGTGCCGAGGGAACTCACCCATGCGGCCCAGGCGGGACTGGTCGAGGATGGCACCTGGTACACCGACGCCGGCGGCGGCCTCAACGCCGACAAGCTGCTCGCCGCATTCCAGGCATTCTTCCGCGAGCACTCGGAGCACTGGATGGGACGCTTCGACTACGCCGAAGCGGGTCCGCAGTTATTGTTGCAGGCGTTCCTGCAGCGGGTGGTAAACGGTGGTGGACGTATCGAACGGGAATACGGGCTGGGCCGAAAGCGTACCGACCTGCTCATCGTGTGGCCGCGAGGAGGCGTCTCGGCAATGGAATCCGACGCCGACCGGTTCGTAATCGAGTGCAAAGTGCTGCACAAGAGCCTGGAGCGAACGATCCACGAGGGCCTGGAGCAGACGGTGGGCTACATGGACCGCTGCGGAAGCCGGGCGGGCCACCTCGTCATTTTCGATCGAAGCGAAGGGAAGCGTTGGGAGGACAAGATCTTCCGCCGCGAAGAACGCATCGACGGCCATACGATCTCCGTATGGGGGATGTGACCGCAGCGCCCCGGAGCCGCGTCCCACTCCCGAATGATTGCCGGCACAGAGGGTTGAATTTCGGCGCGCTTGGAGACCTGACTCACCGGCGAACAGAGAATTTCGGCATCCGAGGCGCTCGGCGACGGGGTCAGACATCGCCCCACGAAACGCTGTGTCAGTCGGGTGGCTGATTGTTGGACTCGGTACCCTTCGCGGCTTCCATCAGGCTGCGAAGCAGAATGCCGTGGTAGCGGGCCGCATCTGCTTACGCAGCTTCGCGGACCGAAAGAGCGCGTTCGCGCTGTCGAAACGGCTTGAGGGAGTACGGCCCGCTACCGCGGCGACCTTGGGAGCGCGAAGCGACAGATTGGCGTCCGCTAGCCAGGAAATCGGTGATTTTTTCGGGCTAGAATCCATCCTCCGCCCGCCCGTGGACGGCGACCGAATGCGCAACGCCGGGCACTTTCTTCCAATCGTCCCTTTCCTCTGCCTCGCGGCAACGTTCGTACCGCCGGCTGCGGCCCAGAGCGGGCGCCCCCCTGCCGTGGTCGAGGTGGACCCGGTCCGCAAGGAGCGCATCGCGCAGACCGTACCGGTGGTCGGGCGGGTGATCCCTCGCGAGCACGGAACGGTGGCCGCGACCATCGGCGGTCCGGTCGCGGAAGTCGCGATCCGGGTCGGCGAGCGCGTGGAGGCGGGGGACGTCCTCATCGTCCTTGCCCGCGACCTGCCGGAAGCCCACCTGGACCAGAAGCGGGCGGACGAAACGCTGGAAGGCGCCCGGGTGAAGACGGCGGAGGCGGACGTGGATCTCGTCCGCCAGGAGCTCGAACGCCTCGAGAAGCTCAAGGGTTCCGCCGCGTTTCCGAAGGCGGTCTTCGAGGACAAGCGCCAGGAACTCGTGCGCCGCCGCAGCCGGGTACGCGAAGCGGCGGCGGCGCTCGCGCGCGCGCGCGTCCAGCGCGAAATGGCGGAGATCGAGCTCGCCCGCACCACCGTGCGGGCCCCCTATGCCGGAGTGGTGACCGCCCGCATGGCCTCCCTGGGAGGCTACGTCAAGGCCGGGGACCCGGTCGCGACCCTCGTGGACGATCAGCGTCTCGAGATCGAGGCCGACGTCCCGGCGGATCGCCTGGCCGGCCTCGCCCCGGGCGTCGAAGTGCTCCTCGAGCTGGACGATGGGAACGTGCACCCGGCGACGGTGCGGGCGATCGTGCCGGACGAGAACCCCCTCACCCACACGCGGCCGGTCCGCTTCACGCCGCACTTCGGGTCGACAGACGGATCCGACCGGCCGGCCGCAAACCAGTCGGTCGTAGTGAGGGTCCCGATCGCGAGATCGGAAGCGGTGACGTCGGTTCACAAGGACGCGGTCGTCAGCGTCCGCGGGCAGTCTCTGGTCTACGTCGTGGATGGCTCCCCGCGGGCGGCCAAGGCGATGGCTCGTCCGGTCCGGCTCGGCGAGGCGGTGGGCGGACGGTTCGTGGTGCTGGAGGGGCTCGGTCCGGGAGAGCTCGTCGTCGTTCGGGGAAACGAGCGGATCACCCCGGGCCAGGCGATCCGGTTCCAGGCGCCGCCGGAGCCGGAGCCCGGCTCGCGGTCCGCTTCCGATCCCGTTGCGAGGTCCGGCGACGCTCTCCGGCCCGGGGCCGTTCGTCGGCCCGGCGCCGCAGCCGACTCCGGAGCAGGCTCGTGAGCAACCGGCCGTGAGCCGACGATGAACCTCATCAGCTACTCGATCGAGCGCCCGATTGCGGTCATCGCCGCGGTCCTCATGGTCACCATGTTCGGCGCGCTCGCGCTTCGCACCATTCCCATTCAGCTCACCCCGGACGTCACGCGGCCGGTCATCACGGTGACGACCAACTGGCGAGGTGGCTCGCCGGTCGAGATCGAGCGCGAGATCGTCAATCGCCAGGAGGAAGCGTTCAAGGGTATCGAGGGCCTCGCCTCCATGGACAGCGCGTCGCAGGACGGGCGGGCCCGGATCACCCTCGAGTTCGGCGTCACCATGGACATGGACAAGGCGCTGCTGCTCGTTGCGAACCGCCTCGACCGGGTATCCGGCTACCCCTCGGAGGCTACCGAGCCCGAGCTTCGGACCTCGGGCAGCGAGGACAATTCGATCGCCTGGTTCGCCATTCGCCCCAAGCCGGGCCATGAGCGGCCGGTCCATACGTTCGGCGAGTTCGTCGAGGACGTGGTGCAGGAGCGGCTCGAGCGGGTACCGGGAGTCGGGCGGGCGGACGTCTACGGCACCAGCCGGCGCGAGCTCCGGGCCGAGATCGACCCCTTCCGGCTCGCCCGCTACCGCCTGACCGTGAACGAAGTCCTCGCGCGGCTGCGCTCCGCCGACGCCTCGGTCAGCGCGGGCGAGGTCGATGAAGGCAAGCGCCGCTACGTGGTCCGCACCGAGGGTTCGATTCAGTCGGTGGACGACGTGCGCAACGTACTCCTGCGCACGATTCGGGATCCGGCGACCGGACGGGTCTCCCGGCTCACCGTCGGGGACGTGGCGGACGTGCGCTTCGCATACCAGGAGCCACGTGCCCGCATTCGCCATCTCGGCACCCCGTCGCTCGCGGTGAGCGTCAAGCGCGAGATTGGGGCGAACGTCATCGAGACGATGGCCGGGCTCCGCGCCGCCGTCGCCGAGCTGGAGGCGGGGCCGCTCGACCGGGCCGGGCTCTCCCTCCGCCAGGCCTACGACGAGACCGTGTACATCGACTCCGCCCTCGATCTGGTGCAGCAGAACGTCTACGTGGGCGGCGTGCTCGCGGCCATCGTGCTCCTCGTGTTCCTTCGCTCGTGGCGCGCGACGACCACGGTGGTGCTGGCGATCCCCGTCTCCATCGTCGGGTCGTTCGTGGCGATGGCCGCCCTCGGCCGGTCGATCAACGTCATCTCCCTCGCCGGGCTCGCCTTTGCGGTGGGCATGGTGGTGGACGCCGCGATCGTGGTGCTGGAAAACATCTTCCGGCTGCGCGAGGCGGGAGTCCCGTCCCGCGAGGCCGCCCGCCGGGGCGCTTCGCAAGTTTGGGGCGCGGTGCTCGTCTCGGCCCTCACCACGGTGATGGTGTTCATCCCCATCCTGGTGCTGAAGCTCGAGGTAGCGCAGCTCTTCCGCGACATCGCGGTCGCGATCTCGGTGGCGGTCCTGCTGTCGCTGCTCGTGGCGGTGACCGTGATTCCGGCCCTCGGGAGCCGGCTGCTCGCGAAGCGCGGGACCGGGGCGGGGCGCCTCTCCCTGCCGGGGCTCGACGCGGCCGCCCGGGGCCTCACCCGGGCGTTCGTCGGCTACGCCACGGTCGTGGCCCGCTCGCGCGTGGCCGCCGTCCTCATCGTCGTCGCGGTCTGCGGTGCGGCGAGTGCCGCCACCTGGCGCTATCTGCCGAAGCTGGAGTACCTGCCGGAAGGGAACCGGAACCTCGTCTTCGGAATCATCATGCCCCCGCCGGGCTACAACCTGGAGACCACTACGGACATCGCGCGCGACGTGGAGAACGCGGTCCGGCCGTACTGGGCCGGAGCGCACGGGGCCGGAGCGGTCGGGCCGGCGGGCTCCGGCCGACCGGGCGACCCGGCGGCCGCATCCGCCGACCGGCGCGCCGCGGCGCAAGGAGCGCGGCCCCCGGGAAGCGAAGCGGCCGCTCCCGCCGCGGCCCCGGCGGGGGCCGGCGCGGAGCCATCGAATCCCGGCGCCGACTCCCCCCGTTTCGGCCCCCGGGCGGGAGGACCCCGGCGACCGCCGCCCGGGATCGAGCACTTCTTCTTCGTGGCAACTCCGTCACGGACCTTCGTCGGCGCGACCAGCACGGAGCCGGAGCGGGCGGCAGAGCTCATCCCGGTGCTGTCCCGTCCGGTGTTCCGCGAGCCGGGCACCTTCGGGTTCGTCACCCAGCCATCCCTGTTCGGACGCACGGTGGGCGGAGGCAAGCGGATCGATCTCGACATCAAGGGCCCCGAGCTCGAGCCGATCCTGGAGGTCGCGCGCCAGGCCATGGGGCGGCTCTTCCAGGTCATGCCCCGCTCCGGCGGGACCCAGGTACGGCCGCGGCCGGGGCTGGAGCTCGGCGCCCCCGAAGTGCGCATCGCGCCCGACCGCGCCCGGCTCGCGGACAGCGGGGTGAGCGTCCGCGAGCTCGGGGTGGCGGTGGACATCTTCAACGACGGGCTGCGGGTGGCGGAGATAACGGTCGGCGGAAAGCGGCTCGACTTCGTGATCGCCGGCCCACCGAACGTTCGAACCCAGCAGATCGAGAACCTCCCGGTGGTCGCGTCGTCGGGAGCGATCCTTCCGGTCCGTTCGCTCGCGGACGTGCGGGTCACCTCCGGCCCCACCGAGATTCTCCATCGTGAGCGGGTGCGAACCGTCACCCTCGAGATCCGGCCACCGCCCTCGATGACGCTCGAGGAGGCAATGGACACGGTGCGCGCCGGGATCATCGCCCCGCTCACCCGCGACGGACTGCCGGAAGGGATACGCATGGGGCTCTCCGGCACCGCCGACAAGCTGACCGTGACTCACGAGGCGATGAAGTGGCAGCTCCTGATGGCGCTCGTCATCGTCTACCTGGTGATGGCGATCCTCTTCGAGAGCTTCGTCTATCCCGCCCTCATCGTCCTCTCCGTCCCCCTCGCGACGGCGGGGGCGGTCGGCGGGCTCGCGACGCTCAACCTCTACCAGCCCCAGGCCCTCGACATGCTGACCATGCTCGGGTTCGTGATCCTCATCGGCATCGTGGTCAACAACGCGATCCTTCTCGTGCACCAGGCCCTGCACCACCTGCGCGACGAGGGTCTGGAACCGTCCGCCGCGATCGTCGCCGCAACCCGCAACCGCATCCGGCCGATCTTCATGTCCACCCTGACCTCGGTATTCGGGATGCTGCCCCTCGTGCTCTTCCCCGGAGCGGGTTCGGAGCTCTATCGGGGACTCGGCTCGGTGGTGATCGGCGGCCTCGCTCTATCTGCCATACTGACTCTCGCAATCATTCCTCCCCTGCTCTCCATCGCATTCTCGGTGCTGGAGCGCAAGCGCGCGCCGGTCCCCGCCGGGACCGCGGCGGCGCCGGGCACGGACTGATACGAGGCTTCGAAACGCTGCGGAATTCCCCGCTTTCCGGGGGCGTATTCCGCTCGACGAGCACTCCAGCGACAAGGGGAACAGGCGCCATGCCGCGAATCACGGACCTCGTCCGATCGGGACGCTTTGTCGTCACGAGCGAGCTCACCCCCCCGAAAGGGCTCGATCTCGCGCCGATGCTCGAAGCCGCGCGCTCTCTCGCCGGCTTCGTGGACGCATTCAACCTGACCGATTCCCACAACGCCCGCATGAGCATGGCTCCCATCGGGGCGGCCCGGCGCCTGCTGGACGAGGGAATCGAGCCCATCCTCCAGATGACCGCCCGCGACCGCAACCGGATCGCGATCCAGGCGGATCTGCTGGCGGCGGCCGCCCTCGGGGTCTCGAACGTGGTGCTGATGACCGGTGACGCTCCGTCGCACGGCGATCATCCCGACGCCAAGGCGGTCTTCGATCTGGGATCGGTCGAGATCATCGAGACGGTGCGGGGGCTCAACGAAGGCCATGACCTCGCAGGCAATGCGCTGCGCGGTACGCCGAACCTGTGCATCGGGGGCGTGGTCAACCCCGAAACCCGGATCTCGATGGCGAGATGTCCAGGTTGGCGGCCAAGGTGGAGGCGGGGGCCCGCTTCTTCCAGACCCAGGCGGTATACGACGTGCCCGCGTTCGAGCGCTTTGCGCGCCGACTCGATCGCTTCGAGGGGTTGGGGTTGGCGATCGTCGCAGGCGTCATCCCCATCAAGTCGGTGCGGATGGCCCGCTACCTGAACGAGAACGTACCCGGCATCGAGGTGCCGGACGCGCTCATCGAGGAGATTGCGGAGTCACGCGACGTGGATGCGACGAGCACGTCCATCGCGGCCCGGACCATCGCCGGGCTGGGATCGCTGTGCCAGGGGGTGCACCTCATGACGCTGGGCCGCGAGGCGCTCGTCCCCGCCATCGTCGAGCAGGCCGGAATCTCCGCCCGGCCGCGGGAAATCCTCGGAGCCGCAGTGGGCGCAACGGCTTGAGAGGGCGGGCGCCCCGGAGAGCCGGGATGACCCGCGGCCGCGAGGCTCCTGGCAACCGCGGTGAGCGGCACGCAGCGCAATCGCAAGCGATTGCACGCGCGCGCATACCGAGCCGCGCACGATGCGGGCTAGCCCGCAAATCTCACCAACTTTCGTCGCGAGGGCGCGGAGATGCCGCTGTGACAAGGCGCACGGACCGAAATACGCTGAAGGCGTAGCCGACACTAGCGCGTTCGCGCTGTCGAAGCGGCTTGAGGGAGTACGCCTTGTCACAGCGAGCAGATCCGCGTCCGCAGCAGAAAGTTGGTGAGATTTCCGGGCTAGAATAACGTCCCAGTCCGAAATTCCACCGAGACACGAGTATGACAGCGAACGGCGCTTCCGGAGCAGCCTTGAATGGCGGCGTGCCCGATATCCGGATATCGGCGCGACAGACCTTCGGGATCGACAACGACCTGGAAATCCCCGCATTCAGTGCACCGAGCGAACATGTTCCCCCGGTGGATGAAAGCTACCGCTTCGATCCGACGACCACTCTCGCCATTCTCGTCGGGTTTGCCTACAACCGCCGGGTGCTGATCCAGGGCTACCACGGGACCGGCAAGTCCACCCATATCGAGCAGGTGGCGGCGCACCTCAACTGGCCGTGCGTGCGGGTCAACCTGGACAGCCACATTTCTCGAATCGATCTCGTCGGCAAGGACGCGATTGTCATCCGCGACGGAATGCAGGTCACCGAATTTCGCGAAGGCATGCTGCCCTGGGCGTTTCAGAACCCCACCGCGATCGTGTTCGACGAATACGACGCGGGCCGCCCGGACGTGATGTTCGTCATTCAGCGGGTGCTGGAAGCGGACAGCCGGATGACCCTGCTGGACCAGTCCCGGGTATTGCACCCCCACCCGTCGTTCCGGCTGTTCGCGACCGCGAATACCATCGGACTCGGCGACACGACCGGCCTGTACCACGGCACCCAGCCGATCAACCAGGGGCAGATGGATCGCTGGAACATCGTGACCACGTTGAACTACCTCGCTCACGATGCCGAGGTCGGCATCGTGCTGGCCAAGGTCCCCGACTACGACTCCGATGAGAAACGCACCATGATCCATTCCATGGTCAAGCTCGCGGCACTGACGCGCTCGGGCTTCATGAGCGGAGACATCTCCACCGTCATGAGTCCGCGCACGGTCATTACCTGGGCCGAGAACGCGGCGATTTTCGGAGACGATGTCGGGCTTTCCTTCCGCCTGAGCTTTCTCAACAAGTGCGACGAAGTCGAGCGCCCGGTGGTGGCCGAGTACTACCAGCGGTGCTTCGGCGCCGAGCTGCCGGAAGGAGCCGTCGCCCAGCCCCCGGGCTGACGGCACGCTCCCCCAGACGGTGCAGTCCGGGCATCCAGTGCGGCGACCCGAATCACCCGTCGAGCACTTCCGCTTTGTCACCGCGGCAACGACGCGCTCGCTTGCGAACGACAAGGAAATCGACGTCCAGTTCGGGCCTTCGCAGGCTTCGCTGACCGGCGACACCCTCACCCTTCCGTCCCCCGGAAGCCGGGTCGACGGCGAGGAAGCGGCCCGCATCCGCGGCGAGGCCGATGCGGTGGCGCTGCGCCGGCGCCACCATGACCCCCGGGTCCATCGCGCCCGCGCACCCGTGGACGAGGACGCCCGCGCGGTCTTCGACGCCTTCGAGCAGGTCCGATGCGAGACCCTCGGCTCGCAGTTCATGGCCGGCGTGCGGCGAAATCTCGGCGCCGCCCTCGAAAACCATTGCCAGTCCCGCGGCTATGCGGAGATCGTCCAGGGCGAGCACGCCCCGCTGCCGGAGGTCCTCCGGCTGCTCGCCCGCGAGACCCTGACCGGCGAAGAGCCGCCCCCGTCCGCCAAGCGCATGGTGGAACTTTGGCGACCAATCCTCGAGCCGAAGATCGGGTCGAACCTGGAAGACCTGTCGCAAGCGATTGCCGACCAGCGCGAGTTCGCGAACCGCTCGCGCGAGCTTCTCCGGGTGCTTGGCCTCGCCGAGGACGACGACCCGCGCGAGGAAGGCAACGACAGCGGCGACCAGGACGAGAACGAGGGCGAGGACCAGGAGTCCGGGGAGGTCGACGCCGAAGCCCTGTCCGCCGATCCGGAAGGAAGCGAAGAGTCCGAGGGCCAGGAGACGACCGGCGATTCCAGCGATGAGATGGCCGACATCGACGAGGCGGACTTCGACACGTCCGCACTCGGGGACGACGATGCGGACGCGGACCGCCAACCCCCGTCGCCGTTCTCCGGCCGCAACGAACCGGGCAAGCGAGAGTACCGCGCCTTCACGACCGAATTCGACGAGGTGGCGGGCGCCGACGAGCTGTGCGATGCGGACGAGCTCGGGCGCCTCCGGAACCAGCTCGACCAGCACGTATCGAACCTGCACAAGGTGATTGCCCGACTTGCGAACCGGCTCCAACGGCGGCTCCTCGCCCGGCAGTCGCGCGCGTGGCTGTTCGATCTCGACGAAGGTCTGCTCGATGCCGCCCGACTCGCGCGGGTGGTGGCGAATCCGATGCAGCCGCTCAGCTTCAAGCAGGAGAAGGACACCGAGTTCCGCGATACGGTGGTCACCCTGCTCATCGACAACTCGGGCTCGATGCGCGGGCGGCCCATCACCCTGGCCGCGATCAGCGCCGACATCCTGGCCCGGACCCTGGAACGATGCGGGGTCAAGGTGGAAATCCTCGGTTTCACCACCCGCGCCTGGAAGGGCGGGCAGTCGCGCGAACGCTGGCTCGCGGCCGGGAAACCGGCGCATGCGGGAAGGCTCAACGACCTGCGGCACATCATCTACAAGACGGCCGACGCACCCTGGCGCAGGGCTCGCAAGAATCTCGGACTCATGCTCCGGGAGGGGATCCTCAAGGAGAACATCGACGGTGAGGCGCTGCTCTGGGCCTATCAGCGGTTGCTCGCCCGCTACGAACAGCGGCGGATCCTGATGGTGATCAGCGACGGAGCGCCGGTCGACGACTCGACCCTCTCGGTCAATCCGGGCAGCTATCTCGAACGGCACCTGCGCGAGGCCATCGCTCAGATAGAGCGGGGCGGAGCGGTGGAGCTGATCGCGATCGGAATCGGTCACGACGTCACCCGCTACTACCGGCGCGCGGTCACCCTGGTGGACGCCGAGCAACTCGGCGGGGCGATGATGGAAGAGCTGAGCGATCTCTTCGAGTCCGACAACGGCACGGCCGGACGCATCGTGCTCGGCCGCCCCGGAGGCCGGCTGCCCGGGGGACCCGCTCGTCGCGGTTCCAAGACCGAAACCGCCCGCCGGAGGGGGGCCGGCTGAATGAATTTCCGGAGAGCGGTTTCTTGGGGACTCGTGGTCGTGCTGCTCCTCTTCGCGGGCCGGTTCGTCTGGTACGAGATGACCCGCGACCCCTCCGAACAGGTGTTCGTGCCGGAAGCGGAGACGCCGGACGAACCCGCAGCCCCCGGTTCGGAAGTCGTGGTCGCCGTGGACGAAAGCCGACCGGGCGATGAACCGTCCGAGAAGGCCGCGGAGCCCGGTACGACCGACGAAGAACCGGCCGCGCCGGCGGAGCCCGCCGCCGGAACCGAACCCGTCGCTGAGCCGCAAGCCGCCCCCGAGCCGGAGCCCGAGCCCGCCGCTGAGCCGCAAGCCGCCCCCGAGCCCGAGCCCGAACCCGTCGCTGAGCCGCAAGCCGCCCCCGAGCCGGAGCCCGAGCCCAAGCCCGTCGCTGAGCCGCAAGCCGCCCCCGAGCCGGAGCCCGAGCCCAAGCCCGTCGCTGAACCGCAAGCCGCCCCCGAGCCGGAGCCCGAGCCCAAGCCCGTCGCTGAGCCGCAAGCCGCCCCCGAGCCGGAGCCCGAGCCCAAGCCCGTCGCTGAACCGCAAGCCGCCCCCGAGCCGGAGCCCGAGCCCGAACCCGTCGCTGTGCCGCAAGCCGCCCCCGAGCCCGAGCCCGAGCCCAAGCCCGTCGCTGAACCGCAAGCCGCCCCCGAGCCGGAGCCCGAGCCCAAACCCGTCGCTGAACCGCAAGCCGCACCCGAACCGGAGCCCGAGCCCGAGCCCGTCGCTGAGCCCCAAGCCGCCCCCGAGCCCGAGCCCAAGCCCGTCGCTGAGCCGCAAGCCGCACCCGAGCCGGAGCCCGAGCCCGAACCCGTCGCTGAGCCGCAAGCCGCACCCGAACCGGAGCCCGAGCTCGAGCCCGTCGCTGAACCCCAAGCCGCCCCCGAGCCGGAGCCCGAGCCCAAGCCCGTCGCTGAACCCCAAGCCGCCCCCGAGCCGGAGCCCGAGCCCGAACCCGTCGCTGAACCGCAAGCTGCCCCCGAACCGGAGCCCGAGCCCGAACCCGTCGCTGTGCCGCAAGCCGCCCCCGAGCCCGAGCCCGAACCCGTCGCTGAACCCCAAGCCGCCCCCGAACCGAAGCCCGAGCCTGAACCCGTCGCTGTGCCGCAAGCCGCCCCCGAACCGAAGCCCGAGCCCAAGCCCGTCGCTGTGCCGCAAGCCGCCCCCGAGCCGGAGCCCGAGCCCGAACCCGTCGCTGAACCGCAAGCTGCCCCCGAACCGGAGCCCGAGCCCGAACCCGTCGCTGAACCGCAAGCCGCCCCCGAACCGGAGCCCGAGCCCGAACCCGTCGCTGAACCGCAAGCCGCCCCCGAACCGGAGCCCGAGCCCGAACCCGTCGCTGAACCGCAAGCTGCCCCCGAACCGGAGCCCGAGCCCGAGCCCGTCGCTGAACCGCAAGCTGCCCCCGAACCGGAGCCCGAGCCCGAACCCGTCGCTGAACCGCAAGCTGCCCCCGAACCGGAGCCCGAGCCCGAACCCGTCGCTGAACCGCAAGCTGCCCCCGAACCGGAGCCCGAGCCCGAGCCCGTCGCTGAACCGCAAGCCGCCCCCGAACCGGAGCCCGAGCCCGCCGCTGAGCCGCAAGCCGCCCCCGAACCGGAGCCCGAGCCACAGCCCGCCGCTGAGCCGCAAGCCGCCCCCGAGACCGAACCTGTCCCGGAACCGGAGCCGGACCGAGAGGGACCGACGGGAGATGGGGTAACCGCCGGAGTACCGCCCGATACGGAGTCGCCCGATTCCGACGCCGACAGGGCCGCCGCCGAGTACGTGGCGAGCCTCGCGACGCCCCGCGCCGAACCGATCCCGGGGCAAAAGGCGGATCACTTCATAGGCGCGGACCAGAAGATTCGGTTCGGACCGGAAAAGGGGGACGCGCAACCCGCCTCCGAGGCGGAACTCGCGGACGCGTCCGCGCCGGACGACCCGCTCCGGGATGCGACCCCGACAGAACCGGAGCCCGCTCCGGCGGCGGACGCCCAAGCTCGGGCGGAGAGCGAGGTCCCCGCCCCAGCGGAGCCGGCGCCGACGCAATCGACCGACGACGCCCCGGGCGCGACCGTCGCGGAATCGTCCAAGGCTCCCGTCGAGACGCTGGAGGCCACCGCCGCCGCGGATACCGTGCCGACCGAAGAACCCGCCGAAGACCCCGGGACGCCGCTCGCGGACGCGTCCGCGCCGGACGACCCGCTCCGGGATGCGACCCCGACAGAACCGGAGCCCGCTCCGGCGGCGGACGCCGATGCTCGGGCGGAGAGCGAGGTCCCGGCCCCAACGGAGCCGGTGCCGACGCAACCGACCGCCGACGTCCCGGGCGCGACCGTCGCCGATTCGCCCAAGGCTCCCGCCGCGGCGAAGGAGGCCACCGCCGCCGCGGATGCCGTGCCGACCGAAGAACCCGCCGAAGACCCCGGGACGCCGCTCGCGGACGCGTCCGCGCCGGACGACCCGCTCCGGGATACGACCTCGACAGAGCCGGAACCCGCCCCGGCGGCGGACGCCGAAGCTCGGACGGAGAGCGAGGTCCCCGCCCCCGCGGAGCCCGCACCGGCGCAACCGACCGGTGACGCCCCGGGCGCGGCCGTCGCCGAATCGCCCAAGGCTCCCGCCGCGGCGAAGGAGGCCACCGCCGCCGCGGATACCGTGCCGACCGAAGAACCCGCCGAAGACCCCGGGACGCCGCTCGCGGACGCGTCCACGCCGGACGACCCGCTCCGGGATGCGACCCCGACAGAGCCGGAACCCGCCCCGGCGGCAGACGCCGATGCTCGGGCGGAGAGCGAGGTCCCCGCCCCAGCGGAGCCCGAGCCGGCGCAACCGACCTCCAGCGACCCCGGCACTACCGTCGCCGAATCGCCCAAGGCTCCCGCCGCGGCGAAGGAGGCCACCGCCGCCGCGGATGCCGTGCCGACCGAAGAACCCGCTGAAGACCCCGGGACGCCGCTCGCGGACGCGTCCACGCCGGACGACCCGCTCCGGGATGCGACCCCGACAGAACCGGAGCCCGCCCCGGCGGCGGACGCCGATGCTCGGGCGGAGAGCGAGGTCCCCGCCCCAGCGGAGCCCGAGCCGGCGCAACCGACCTCCAGCGACCCCGGCACTACCGTCGCCGAATCGCCCAAGGCTCCCGCCGCGGCGAAGGAGGCCACCGCCGCCGCGGATGCCGTGCCGACCGAAGAACCCGCCGAAGACCCCGGGACGCCGCTCGCGGCGGCATCCGAGGGGAAGGAACGGGCCGCGACTTCTGCCCGCGGACTTCGTTCCCCGGACGAAAAGGTCATCCACCCGAGCGAATCCCTGCCGCGGAAGGCCCCCTCCGAGGGCTCGGAGGCTTCGGCAGGGGCGCTGGCGGCCCCCACTCGGTCTCCGGACCGGACAACGCCCGCTCCGGCAGAGGAGACGATTACCATTCGGGAACTGCTCCGAGGAACCGTCGAGATCGGTGAACACGACGTGTTCTACGTCCACTCCGTCACAGAGGACGACGGACAGGGGCTCTGGGGAATCATCCAGAAGGGGGTAACCGAGAACTTCGCACGCGGCGTGTCGATCAGGAGCAAGGGCGGTACGGATACCTATCGGGTCGCGGTCCCCAAACACGCGGACGAGGTGTTGGACGACCGATCGAGCTCGCCCTTCGGCCTCATGATCTACCGCAAGTTGACGGAGACGATCGTCTACAACCGCAAGAGGGGGCGGTTGACGCAGGATCCCGATGTCACGATCTTCCCCGGAAACGAGCTCGTCATCGTGGGCTTCAAGCCCGAGGAGCTAATCGGCCTGTACCACCATTTCGCCGGTACCGATGGTCGTTGAGCGCGTCGCATTCCTGGCCGCGGACCACGCCCGGGATGCCGCTCGAAACCTCGCCCGGCGTTACGGACAGCATCCCGCGGAAGAATCCGACATCATCGTCGCACTCGGCGGGGACGGGTTCATGCTCGATACGCTCCATCGATACATGCAGCTCGGGATCCCCATTTTCGGCATGAATCGGGGGACGGTCGGCTTCCTCATGAATGCCTTCGCCGAAAACGGGCTCATCGAACGGCTCCGCCGCGCCACCACCACCACCCTGAGTCCGCTCCGGATGAAGGCGACCCGTCTCGGAGGAGCCGACGTGGAGCTTCTCGCCATCAATGAGGTGTCTCTCCACCGCCAGACCGGACAGGCTTCGAAGATCCGGGTCTCCATCGACGATCGGGTGCGGATGGAAGAGATCATCTGCGACGGCATCCTCGTCGCCACTCCCGCCGGAAGCTCCGCGTACAACCATTCCGCCCACGGTCCCATCCTCCCCCTGAGCGCCGGAGTGCTGGCGCTCACCGCGATCAGCCCGTTCCGCCCCCGGCGCTGGCGCGGGGCGCTGCTCCCCCGCGAGGCGCGGGTGCGCTTCGACGTGCTCGATCCGGAGAAACGGCCGGTCAGCGCGAGTCCGGATGCGCGCGAGACCCGGGACGTGGTGAGTGTCGAAGTCCGAGAGGATCCGGACATCGCAATGCGCCTGCTCTTCGACCCCGAGCGCAACCTCGAAGAACGCATCCTGAACGAGCAGTTCCGGCCCTGACGGACGCAGCCGCCGCGGCCGAACACCTCCGGGCTCGGGTCTCCTGCCATTGACCGGACGGGCGGCGACTGAGCGCGACCGCCCCGGACGACCCGGTGCGCGCCGCCGACCGGGCACGGTGGAAACGCGCGGACATCGTCCCCATAATGAAGCTCGTGAGCAGATCGAGCATGGGCATCGAGCGTCGCGCGAGGTTCCGGATCGGTGACATCGTCCGCCACCGGGTCTATCCGTTCCGGGGCGTCATCTACGACGTGGATCCGGAGTTCGCGAACTCCGAGGAATGGTGGAACTCCATTCCCGCGGCAGTCCGTCCGTCGAAGGACCAGCCGTTCTATCACCTCTTCGCCGAGAACGCCCAGGGCCACTACAACGCTTACGTGTCGGAGCAGAACCTGCTGCGCGAGGACGATCCCCGGCCCGTCGAGCATCCGCAGGTCCTGGAGACGTTCAGTGCCCTGGAGGACGGTACGTACGTGCTCAACCCTCGCGCCCGACACTGAATCCCCGACCCGGGGCAAAGGGGCGCCGCCGGCTCGAGGCGGCGCCGCGCCAAGCGCCCCCCGGCCGTTGTCGAGCTTCCTGGAGGCGCGACCGGCTCGCGTTCCCCGGGCCGGGGCGGTTCCGCCCGCTTCCGGGCTCTTCGCGGAATCCTCGACGTTCGGGCGCCGGCACCGGCCCCCTCCGGGCTCGCCGGGCGCCGGGTCGGTGGTACGCTTTCCCCTGTTCCCTTCGAACCGCAGCGACGCATCCATGCACGTTCAAAGCTTCACCGTCTACGACCTTCTCGCCCGCAACGCGGGCTGCTTTCCCGGCCGGCGCGCGCTCGTGACCGAGAACGGAGACCCCCTCACGTTCACCGCCCTGCAGGACCGGGTGGACGCCCTCGCGACCGGGCTCGCCGGGGCGGGGCTCGCCAAGGGGGACCGGGTGCTCGTCATCGCCCAGAACTCGGCGGCCTATTTCGAGCTCTACTTCGCGTGCGCTCGCCAGGGGATCGTCCCCTGTCCCCTCAACTGGAGGCTGTCGGCGGGCGAAGTCGCCCGTTCGTGCGAGCGCGCCCGGCCTCGCGCGCTCGTCATCGACGAGGCGTACCACGAGGTGCTGCCGGGGGACGGAACGGGGCTCGAGGAGGTCATCCTCAAGGCCCAGATCGACGGCGAGCCGCGGGCCGGCTGGATCGGATTCGACCGGCTTCGAGTCACGGACGAGACCGCGGACCGGCCCGAGGTCGCGGCCGACGACCCGTTCGCGATCATTCCCACCGCGGCGGTCGACGTGATTCCGCGGGGAGCGGTGCTCACCCACGCGAACGTCGTCACCTCCAATCTCCAGACCGCCGCCGCGATGGAGCTCGTCCCCGCCGACGGCAACCTGCTGGCCCTCCCCCTTTTCCACATCGCGGCCCTCGGCAGCGGGCTCGCGGTGATGCACGCGGGCGGACAGAACGTGGTGATGCCGCGCTTCGACCCGGCCGAGGCGGTGCGGCTCATCGACCGCCACGGCCTGAGCTTCATCGGCGACTTCCCACCGGTGCTGGTCAGCATCCTCGACCAGGCGAAGGAGCAGGACAGCAGCCTCGGGTCGCTTCGCATCGTGAACGGGCTCGATGCTCCGGACACCATCGAGCGCCTGCACGCGGAGACCGGCGCCAATTTCTGGAGCGGATTCGGGCAGACCGAGACCACGGGATGGGTGACGCTGCAGCGCTTCCGCGAACGCCCGGGCGCGGCGGGGATCCCGGGCCCGGTGTGCCGGGTGCGCGTGGTCGACGACTACGACCGCGACGTTCCGACCGGAACCCCCGGCGAGATCCTGGCCCGCGGGCCCACCGTCTTCCAAGGCTACTTCGACCAGCCCGAGGTCAACGAGCACACCTTCCGGGGTGGATGGCACCATACCGGCGACGTCGGCCGCTTCGACGAGGACGGGTACCTCCACTACGTGAAGCGCAAGCCCGAGAAGGAGCTCATCAAGCCGGGCGGTGAGAACGTGTATCCGGCCGAGGTCGAGACCACCATCATGGAGATCCCGGAGGCGAGCGCGGTCTGCGTGTTCGGGGTGCCGGACAGGAAGTGGGGCGAGGGGATCGTGGCGGTGGTGGAGACCGCGGGCGGACTCACCGCGGAGCAGGTCATCGACCACGTCGGCTCGCGCATCGCCCGTTTCAAGCGCCCGCAGCACGTCGCGTTCACCGACGCGCTGCCCCGCGACGACAGCGGTGCGGTCGATCGGGAGGCGGTCAAGTCGAGGTGGGCGACAACCGTCGCGGGTTAGCCCGACTTCCGCCTCACCACCCGATTACGCCGCGCAGCGCGATGCCGTGCTCGGCATCGTCGTTGGCGGCCTCGCGCCGCGTCGCCGGGTGACGTTCACCGCGCCGGCGGACGGAACCTGCTACGCGAGCGCGTCGGGCGACCGGGACGAGACGGGGAGCTACACGCTGTCGGTGCAGGACGTCGATGCCATGTGACGTCGCATCTCGGTGCGCGCTCCGGTGCGCATCCACGCCGTACCCGTCCGCGAGTACCGCCGCCAGGCGACGCTGATCGGTTGCCGCCGGACCGAGCATCCCGCGGTCCCAGGGTCTCCATCCGAGGATGCGTCACCTCCTTTCTCCGAAGGGATTGCGGGAGTTGGAACCCCATGACGTCGACGACGCAGGCGCGCTCGTCTGCGCCACCGCCTACGACTCTCCGTCGTCGGGGACTTCGGGGCTGCGCCAGGGCACCATGGCGATCTCCCCGCGGCTCCACGCCGCCTCCGTCGCCGCGATCGCGGCGGCGACCTCGTCGAGCGTCGCCGCCTGCCCGTGCGGCAGGACGTCCGCACCGACGGCCAGGAAGATCCGCCCGAAGCTGTCCTCGACCTCGGCCAGGCTGAGATCGCGCGCCAGCAGCGCGCGCAGCGCGTCGATCTCGCCGCTAATCGTTCGAAGCCGGTCAACCACGCCGACCTCGCCGCTCGAGCGCAGCACCGCGACGATGCGCTGCTCGATTTCGGCGATCCGCCCGGCCGTGGCGTGGCGGGCCCGGGCTTCCTCGAACGCCGCCACCGCAATGTAGAGCTGGGACAGCACCGCCATGCTCAGCGCCTCGCGCTGCGCCTGCGCCAGATCGCGCCCCGCCCGCGCCGCGGCGATGGCCGCCGGCCCGGTAAAGAGCTCCGTCAGGTTGGCCGACACCGCCGCGCCGAGCGCCAGCCAGTCGCCGTTCACCAGGAACGAGTTGCTGTCCTGATGCACGCCGGCGCTGAGCTGGAGGCCGGGCAGCAGGCGCAGCATCGCCCTCTTCACCTCGTCGGCCGCGATGCGCGCGCTGAGCTGCCCCTCGCGCAGCTCCGGACGATGGGCGAGCGCGAGTGCCGCGAGCTCGTCGCTGTCGACCGTGAGCGGGCGCGGCTCGGGGTCCGCCGCGGGCAGGGCGAGCGCGTAGTCCGCTCCCGGCGCGAGACCGATGAGCGCCGCGAGATCGATCTTCGCAAGCCGGGTCTCGCGCCGCTGCCGCTCGATCTCGTCGATGGCCGTGAGCAGCGCCCGCTGGTACTGCAGCGCCGCGACCGGCGCCTCCATCCCGCGCGTCGCCAGGCGCTCGCTGTCGGCGAGCGCCTGGCGCACCCGGTCCATCAGCGGCTCGACCCGGGCCAGCGACCGCTCCCCGGCCACCGCACGCCACCACGCGCGGCGCACCTCGGCGACCACCTCGTGCACCGCCTTGCGGCGGCGTTCGTGCGCAATGAGCGCCCGGTCCGACTGTTGCTTCGCACCGAACCAGGAGACCCCGAAGTCCAGCACGTGCCAGGTCGCGGTGAGATTGCCGCTGCGCCGAGTCCGGTCGTTCGAGGTCGACGGCGTCGGCCGGGAGGGGCGGGGCGGAATACTCCGGCTGATCGATGCCTGGACGTTGCTGCGCGTCTCGATCCCGTAGCGGCCGGTCAGCCCCGGCAGCAGCCTGAGACGGGCGAGCTCGAGCTGGTGCAGCGACAGGGCCTGTTCCATCGCCTGCACCCGCGCCTCGAGATTGTGCGCGAGCGCGCGGGCCATCGCACCGTGCAGGGTGAGCGGCCCATCGAGCCGGGGCTGGTTCGCGGCGAGCGCGGTGAGGTCCGTGTCGACGCGAAGCGCCGTCTCGTCGGGCGTCAGCGGCTGCGGCGCCATCGCGCAGCCCGCAAGCCCCAGGAGCGCGGCGAGACCCGGGACGAGCGCGCGGGCTTGCCCGCCACGGGAGTCCCGCCGGACGTCCGGCACGTCGCGCGGGCGCCGGGGCGGCTGGACTTCAAATCCAGCCACGGATAGCGGTTCCGGCGGGCGCCCCCGCGCGCCGGGGCGGCGGTCGGTTCGAATCCTGGGGATCATCGGTTCTAGACTCCTTGAGGCACCGCGACCTTGACAGTCGAGTCAAGTTTGCAGAGGCGTTGCGTGGATGAAACGTACGAGGCTGCTTCCGGTAGGGCGCGCCGGAGGTTGGAGAACCGTCGGGTGGGTTCGAACACGTCTCGTCGGTCCGAGGCGCAGCCTCGCTAGCCCGGAAATCTCACCGACTTGCTGCTGCGGACGCGGATCTGCTCGCTGTGACAAGGCGTACTCCCTCAAGCCGCTTCGACAGCGCGAACGCGCTAGTGTCGGCTACGCCTTCGCCAGCGCGTACGCGCTCTTTCGGTCCGTGCGCCTTGTCACAGCGGCATCTCCGCGCCCTCGCGACGAAAGTTGGTGAGATTTCCGGGCTAGTCCTCCCTGAGCGAGCGCGAGAAATAGTCCGTGAGCGGCTTGGCGAGGTAGCTCAGGGGCGAGCGTTCGCCGGTGCGCATGTGCACCTCCACCGGCATGCCGGGTGCCAGCGCCAGGTCCCGCGCATGCGCGACCGGCGCGGCCCCCGCGGCGGGCCCGGCGGGCGCCGTGGCCGCCCCGCCATCGCCGGCCGCATCCTCGAGAGACGGGTCGCCGCCGTTCGCGGGCGTCCCGTCCGGTGAGCCCCGGCGCTCCGGATGCCAGCTCTCGGGCACCTCCGGGAGGCGTTGCGCGATCCCCTGCCAGGCGCTCCGGGCCCAGGTGACGAGCGGGATCTCCGCCTTCGGCTTGAGCGCCGCGCCCAGCGCCACCTCCACCTCGTACCAGGACAGGCCGGTGCGCTCGTCGAAGGCCGCATCGCCGGAAACCCGCAGGATGTGGCCCTCGAACTGCGGCGTGGTGCGTGCGGAGAAGGCCGAGAACAGCAGCGCCGTCTCCTGGCCCGGCCAGACCTGGTCGACATGGATGGGATCGAGCTGCGCCCGCACCACCAGCTCCGTGCCTTGCGGCACGATCTTCAGGATCGGCTCGCCGGGGCGGACCACCTGTTGCATCCCACGTAGTTTCGTAACCGATTTTTCGGTTTGTTTCTGATCGACCGAGGCTCGATTTCTCACATTGCCCCGTCATCGTCGGAGAGCCGGGCGCGGACGTAGGTCGGCACCGCGGTGGTCGCGCTGAACACGGTGGTCGTGGCGCAGAAGGGTTGAGCCCCCACGCCCGTCGTCGACGAACGGGCGCGGTGGGCGTCGGCGTTCGCGGGAGGGGCAGGGGATTCAGAACGCCGCGTCGTCGTTGACGAAGAGCTCGAGCTGCCTGTGATGGTACGAGCGCTCGCTCTCGCGGCGTTCGTCGTAGTAGCGGGTGATCTGAGCGAAGTATTGACCGTCGAAGGCGACGGCGAGGTCGTTGAGCAGTTCGGAGAGCTGGGCGGCGGCCTCGTCGCTGAGTTCGTGGGTCACGAGGAGGTAGGGCAGGTTCACAGCCGCAGCTCCGCGACGGCGTGCTCGAGGTGCACGGCGGAGACGGTGCGGGCGCCTTTCGCCGCGGCGGCGGTGAGGGCGTAGTGGGCGATGCGATTGATGAGCCGGGGCAATCCGCGAGCGCTCTGGAACAGCGCCTCGACGGCGGGAGGCTCGAACAGGGGCAGCTCGCAGCCGGCGAGGCGCAGGCGGTGGGCGAGGTAGTCGTCGAGTTCCGAGCGGTCGATGCCGGCGAGGTGGTGGCGTACGACGAGGCGCTGGGAGAGCGATTCGTGCACGGCCATGGCGAGGCGGCGGCGCAGCTCGGTGAGCCCGACGAGCAGCAGGCACAGGCGGTTCTCGCTGTCCATAGCGAAGTTGGTCAGGAGCCGGAGGTCTTCCAGGACGTCGTTGCGCAGGTGCTGGGCTTCGTCGATGACGAGCACGGGGAGCTGCTTGGCCTCGCACACCAGTCGGGTGATTTCGGCGCGGATGGCGCGGTAGGCGGTGGCGCGCGAGCGTTCGGTGGGCAGGCCGAGTTCCCAGGCGATGGACTTGTACATGTCGAGCACGTTGCCGGTGGTCAGCGAGACGTAGCCGACCCGATGCAGGCCGGGATGCAGGTCGGCGGCGACATGGCGGCATACGGTGGTCTTGCCCGAGCCGACCTCGCCGGTCATCAGGCCGATGCCCTTGAGTTCGATGAGGTGATGGAGCCGAGCCTCGGCCTCGCGGCGGGAGTTCGATTCGAACAGCTCGTCGGTGTGGGCCGGGGTTTCGAAGGGCAACCGGGTCAGGGCGAAGTGACGCAGGTACATCAGTTCTTCTCCTTGAGGTTTCGCATCGTCAGAGGCGAGGTGGGCGGCTCTGACGGTGGGGTGTCGCACTGGAGTTGCCAGGAGGGGCGGTCGCGCTTGACGGCGGTATTGGCGTAGGCGTCGAGGCGGGTGGCGAGTCCTGCACTGTTGCCGTCGTGGACGACCTCGATGGGTCGCGAAGGCGGTGCATCGGGGTCGTAACGCAAGGTGACGGTTTCGCCGACGAGGATGGCATCGACCTCGTAGAGCCGGCCGTGCAGGCTCAACGTGCGGTCTTTCATCACGCGGCGTTTGGCCTCGAAGAGGAAGAGGTCGTCGAGGTCGGTGGTGGGGTCGAGGTAGCGCACGTCGTGCCCGGCGAGCGCCCATTGCTCGAGCGGGGTGCGCCCGTCGAGGCCGCGATGGGGCGATTGGTGGTACTCGCCCTCGACCCAGGCCCACAGGGTGCGGTTCAGTGTGTCGAGGCTGGTGGTGGCCTCAGCGGTGAGATGGCGCAGCCAGGCGGCGCGAAGGGTTCGGAAGAAGCGCTCGATCTTTCCGCGCCCGGCGGGCTGATAGGGCCGGGAATGGATGAGCACGATGCCGAGTTTCGCGCACACGAGCGCAAGTTGCTGGGAGCGGAAGTTCGCCCCGTTGTCGACGTAGAGCCGGGCGGGCAGGCCGCGCCGCGCGATGGCCTGCTTGAACACGGGCAGCAACGCGGTGGTGTTCTCCGCGTAGGCGAAGGCGGCGAAGAGGATGACGCGGGTGGCGTCGTCGATGAACGCGATGAGGAAAGACTTTCTGCGCCGGCGCCCGTCGCTGACTTTGGGGCCGTGCATCACATCGCTCATCCAAAGCTCCCCGGCGTCACGGAAGGCGAACCGTCGCCGGTCGGTAGCGACGGGCTCACCGGGGCGCTTGTCGAGCAGGCCCTCGCGCGAGAGCAGCCGGTGCACGGTCGAGGGGGCAAGCGGGTGGTCGACGCCGCGTTCGCGGGCGATGGCGATGAGGGCTTTGACCGAGCGCGCGGGCTGCTCGGTCTTGAGCGAGACGAGCAGCTCGGCGACCTCGGGGGGCAGGCGCCGGGGCTGGCCGCGGTCGGCACGGGTCTTCGGATACAGCGCCTCGAACCCGCCGGTGCGATACAAGCTCAGCCAATCGCGCATCGTCTCGACGGCGACGCGGGTGCGCCGGGTGCCGGGGATGGTGTAGGTGCGCTGGGCCTTCTCGTGCAGGGTGCGCCGGATGTCTCGGCTGCCCGGGGGCAGGCGCAGCACGTCGGCGATGAGGCCGTAGCGGAACAGCGCCACGGCTTTGTGCAGCTCCTCATCGCAGTGGTTCATGGGCGAGGTCCTCGTCGGTGGGGCGCATCGGCCCGGGACGGGGGACGCTACGCAAGCGCCGGTGGCGGGTCAGGCCCCATCTTGTGTTGGGGCGCCCGAAGGCGATTCGTCGTGTTCAGACGGTGAGGTTGGAACCCCAACGGTGCGGGCAGCACGCGGAGCTGCGCGTCGGTGAGGGTGCGCAACGCCCGCAACGCGGTGTCAGTCTGGAGCCGCGTACGCACCGCGCCCACCTCGGCGATGCACCGCACGAGATACTCGGGCACCAGCCCGATGACGATGCTCAGGACGTGATGGACGAGACGCACCCGGCGCCCGACCCAGCGCATCGCCCCCGGGAGCTCGACCGCATCGCGGCGCAGCTCATTGGCCGCGGCGGCCAGGCTCGGGGCCTGCTCGGCGTGGGCCACCACCGCTTCGACCTCGTCCAACTCGCCAGGAAACCGTGCGGCCAGACACTCCGGCAGCAGGCTGAAGGTGGTGTGGCTCTCAGGGCAGTACCAGCGAGCAATCTTCGTCCCGCGCGGGCTCTTGCGCGCGTAGGTGCCGTGGCGTGCCAGCGAACATCCGCCGTGCGGGTGGTTCGGGCAGCGCTTGAGCCTTGCATCGCGCCACGCCTCGGCCCTAACGTATCCCTCGCCGGTAAGCCCCGTCTCGTAGCGAAGCTGCACCGGCCGTGGCCCGGCGGGGTTCATCCCCCCGCGCGGGCCAACTCCTCTCTCGTCGCAAAGGGTGTCGAGACTACGGCGGCGACCATCGCCGCGCCAAGCGCTGACGATGTGGACGCGTCCTGCGGACCGAGCGCCGTCCTACGGAACGCGTGGACAAGGCCTGGACAAGCGCTGCGCACTTGCCCACCCCTTGCCCACACTCGGCGCTTTCGCGCCCACATCCTCACCGCTTCTGCAACAACAATTCATGAGAACGGCGACGGCAACGGCTCCGGCCGGTCCCCCGATTGCTCCGTCATCCCAGGCAATCCGTCTACGGAACAGAGCGGGCAATTCCTGGGGGGATCTCACGAGGGAAAGCGAGAAACAACACCACCTCGCGCGGCGTGAACACCTGCATGTCGAACACTTCACCCGAGACCGGTGCACGCACCTCCATCCGCTCGAGCCGCGCGCCCAACGAGAACAGCTTCTCGCGCACCTCGTTCTCCCGCGCCTGCGCCTCGCGGGCCTGCGTCTCCGCCTCCTCGGCCAGCTTGGTGCCGATCTGCAGGATCTGGATCTCGATCTCCGCGATCCGGCTTCGCGCGCCGGCAGTCCTGGCCTCGATGTCGCCGGCCTGGCCGTCGAGCTCCGCCGCCTCGCGCTCCAGCGCCAGCACCCGGTGAAGCTCCCGCAGACCGTCCTCGAAAAGCTGGCGCTCGGCCTCCAACTCGCGGTTCACCAGAGCGCTCTGGCGCCGAACCGCGCCGGCCTGCGCCTCGAGGCTCGCGACCTGCTTGCCCGCCTGCACGATCCGCTTGCGAAGCTGCGCCTCCAGCGCGGTGCGCGACGCCCGCCGAGCCGCGAACAGCCGCTGCTGCCCGTCGAGGATCGTCCGGACCGCGGGCTCCGCCGCGGCGCGCCCGGCGACGACGTCGTCCCACACGATGGCATCGGCGCCGCGATACTCCGCCTCCAGACGGTTGCGCCGCGCCACCAGCTCGGCATGGGTTGCGGCGAGGATCGCCTCTTCGGAGGCGAGCAGCGTGTCGTCGAGCCGGATCAGCACGTCGCCCGCCGTAACAGGAAGGCGACGATGCCGGCCAGCGCCACCAGCGTCGCTTCCGAGCGCGAGGTCAGCACCCGGTCGTAGATCTGGAGCATGAACAGCGGCCCGGTCAGCATCAGCAGGTTCACGAAGGCGCTGAACAGCCCGATGGCGACGAACCACCGCCGGCTCTCGCCGAGCGCGGCGCGAATCTCCCCCGCCCCGTCCGGGGCCCTCCCGGGTGTCCTTGCCATGGCGTCCGGTCTCAGATGCGCTTGCTGCCGGGGCCGCAGCGGGGGCGCCGGCCGGCCCGGTCGGGCCCGATGCGGGAAGCCGTCCCGGGCGCGGGCCGCTCCGTTCCCGGCGCGGGGAGTTTGCACCGGTCGCGTCTCCGGTCGCGCGGTCGAATGTGCCGAGCCGTGCACCGGGGCCTGCGGATCGGTCGAGATTGCCGGCAGCCACGCCCGTGCGCGGCGGGGGGAGGTTTGCCGCCCCGGCGGGGCGGGGGGCGGTCAGGCCGCGATGCCGGGTTCCGGTGCTCCGGCGCCCGAGGCGCAGTCACTGCCCTGGCGCTCTCGAACACGAGGTCCCTGCATCCCTGCCACTGCGGACAAGTCGAGCCCAACACCGCGCCACTCCCGAATCCCGTTTCCTTCGACGTCGGCCGCCACCTGGTGTCGGCGGCTGCGCGTCGGTTCATGGCGACGCATGTTAGACGACATTCAAGCACTTATAAAGGCGATAGTTTATTTTCTGAATGACAGTTGGATTTGGTCACGAGGACGATCACGGCCTGGTCTCTCGCAGCTCTCCGCGGCCGGACCCCGGTTGTCCGATCACATGCCGTCGACCTCCTCCACCGACACCGTGTAGGTCCCGGTATGGTCCTGGGCGTCCGCCGGACAGCCGGACTTCGCCCCCACGAAGTACGTCCCGGTCTCCGGCGCAGTGAAGGTCAAGCGGCTGTCGCGGTAGCCGATGTCTTCACAGGAGGGAGCGTCGATCAGATCGCCGTCGGCATCGTAGACCCCGCTCAGGAACGTGTCCTGCAGCGTTACGCCTGTCATGTCCACCCGGTAGGACTTGCCCGCATCCAGTTCCACCGCGAACCAGTCGTGGTCGCCGACGGTCTCGATATCGCCCGTGGCCGCCGAGCCTCCGACCGTACCCGAGGGCAAGCTCCGCTCCCACGGACACCTCGCGGCAGACTCGGCTGTCGAGATGACGGTGCCTCAAGGAGATCCATACCACAATCAACTCCTTACAAAAAAAAGAGAAATTTCCGTATTTCAAGTAGCATGACTTGGTCATCGTGGCGGGCCGCCCCGCCCGGCGGCGGGTCGATCGGTAATCCCAATGGCACGGGCGATGGCGATCGCCGCCTGTGCGGCCGCGACCTGCATGCATGGCGTTGTCAACGCGACCTCGCCGATTCCGGTCAACGGGCGCCGTGGCGCCGCGCCCCCGGTCGGGGACGGAGGGCCCGCTGCGCAGGACCGTGCGCAGGAGCGTGGTGTAAGGTGCGCCCATGGCCCGGCGTAAGCTCCCCATCGGCATCCAGACCTTCCGCGAGATCCGCGAGGACGGCTGCTACTACGTCGACAAGACGCCGCTGATGCACCGCCTGGCCGCCGAAGGCAAGCACTACTTTCTCTCCCGTCCCCGGCGCTTCGGCAAGAGCCTGTTCCTCGACACCCTCAAGGAGCTGTTCGAGGGCAGCGAGGCGCTGTTCGAGGGGCTCCACATCCACCGCCGATGGGACTGGTCGGTGCGCCATCCGGTGGTGCGCCTGAGCTTCGGCAGCGGCAACTTCAAGGTGTCCGGCCACGTGGAGGCGAGCCTCATGGAGCAGCTCGCCGCCATCGAACGCCGCGCCGCGGTCGTATCCGAATACTCCACGGCCCCGGGTCGTTTCGCGTGCGTGCTGGAAGCCCTGCATGAGCAGACCGGCGAGCGCGTGGTCGTGCTGGTGGACGAGTACGACAAGCCGATCCTGGACGCACTCGACACCCCGGAGGTGGCCCGCGCCAACCGCGACTTCCTGCGCGGGCTGTACGCGGTCATCAAGGACTGCGATGCGCACATCCGGTTCAGCTTCATCACCGGGGTGAGCAAGTTCTCCAAGGTGAGCCTGTTCTCGGGGCTCAACAACCTGGAGGACCTCACCCTGGACCGGCGCTACTCCGCCATCTGCGGGTATACGGAAGCGGACCTGGACGCGGTGTTCGCGCCGGAGCTTCCCGGGCTCGACCGGGACGCCATCCGCGAGTGGTACAACGGCTACGGGTGGCTGGGCGAGGAGAAGGTGTACAACCCCTTCGACATCCTGCTGCTGTTCCGCAATCGCAAGTTCGGCGCGTGGTGGTTCGAGACCGGCACGCCGGCGTTCCTGGTCGAAACGCTGTTCAAGCGCCGGGTGAGCGCCCTGGCCCTCGACGAGATGGTGGGCACCGGCGAGCTGCTGTCCGCGTTCGACGTGGACGCCATCGCGACCGAGGCGCTGCTGTTCCAGACCGGCTACCTCACGATTGCCGGCGAGGAGAATCTCGGCGGCGAGTCCCTCTATCGGCTGGGCTATCCCAACCGCGAGGTGCGCCAGAGCCTGAACCGGAGCCTGCTGCGCTACCTGGTGCGCGATGCGTCGCGCCAGACCGCGAACAGCATCCGGCTCTACCGGCTGCTCGAGGCCAACGACTTCGCGGGGCTGGCGGAGCTGTTTCACGCCTTCTACGCGAGCATCCCCTACGAGTGGTACACCAACAACGACATCGCGCGCTTCGAGGGCTACTACGCGAGCGTGTTCTACTCGTACTTCGCGGGGCTGGGGCTCGACGTCACGGTCGAGGACAGCACCAGCCACGGGCGTCTCGACATGGCGGTGGTGTTCAACGAGAACGTGTACCTGTTCGAGTTCAAGGTGGTGGAGATGGCACCCGAAGGGGCGGCGATGGCGCAGTTGAAGGACCGGCGCTACGCGGACAAGTACCGCCACCTGGGCCACCCGATCCACCTGGTCGCGGTGGAGTTCAGCCGCGACGCCCGCAACCTCGCCGCCTTCGAGGCGGTGCGGGCATAGCGCCTCGACGCCGGAGCGCCGACCGGAGGCCCGGCCCGGCGCGCCCGCCGCGCTCCGCATGCCGAGGCCGCGCACCGTCTCCGCCCCGGCCCGCACCTCCTCCACGAAGTGCCCCGCCCGCGCCGCCGCGTCTCCCGCCGCCCCGCCGTGCGCGTCTGGTTCACAACCGCCAGCGCCCAGCAGCAGCACGCGCGACACCACCGCCAACGCCCCCAGCAGCCAGTGGAAGGTGCGCGAACAGGAACACTGGCGTCCACGGTGCGTCGAAGAACGCGAACGGACCGGGACCCGAGGCGAAGCGCTGCATCGTTTCCAGGTCGTGCAGCCCCCGCGCCGGCGCCGAGCGTGAGGTCAGCACCCGGTCGTAGACCTGCCGCATGAACAGCGGGCCGGTCAGCATCTGCAGGTTCACGAAGGCGCTGAACAGTCCGATCGCGGCGAACCAGCGACGGCTCTCGCCGAGCGCCGCGCGGATCTCCCGTGCTCCGGCCGAAGGCCTCCCGGGCGTCACCGCGACGGCGCCCGTTCGCGGCTGGGCCTGCCGCGGCCGGGCTCGGGCGCCGCATGAGCCGTCTCCCGGCGCTGCCCCCGGTCGGGACGAGGGCCCGCTGCGCAGGACCGTACGGCGAGGCGTGGTGTAGGGTGCGCGCATGGCCCGGCGCAAGCTCCCCATCGGCATCCAGACCTTCCGCACGATCCGCGAGGACGGCTGCTACTACGTCGACAAGACGCCGCTGATGCACCGCCTGGCCGCCGAAGGCACGCACTACTTTCTCTCGCGCCCCCGGCGCTTCGGCAAGAGCCTGTTCCTCGACACCCTCAAGGAGCTGTTCGAGGGCAGCGAGGCGCTGTTCGAGGGGCTCCACATCCACGGCCGGTGGGACTGGTCGGTGCGCCATCCCGTGGTGCGGCTGAGCTTCGGCAGCGGCAACTTCCAGGAGCCGGGCGAGCTTCGCGCCGAGACGATGGCCCGGCTGGATGACCTGGAGGAGGACGCGGAGGTCGCCGGCCGCCACGATGGCGCGCCGGCGCGCCTGCGCCACTTGATCAGGACGCTGCACCGGCAGACCGGCGAGCGCGTGGTGGTGCTGGTCGACGAGTACGACAAGCCGATTCTCGACGCGCTCGACACCCGGGAGGTGGCCCGCGCCAACCGCGACTATCTGCGCGGCCTGTATGCGGTCATCAAGGACTGCGATGCGCACATCCGGTTCAGCTTCATCACCGGGGTGAGCAAGTTCTCCAAGGTGAGCCTGTTCTCGGGATTGAACAACCTCGAGGACCTCACCCTGGACTCACGCTACTCCACCATCTGCGGGTACACGGAAGCGGATCTGGACACGGTGTTCGCGCCGG
Source organism: Gammaproteobacteria bacterium (assembly GCA_965223775.1). Classification (GTDB taxonomy): domain Bacteria; phylum Pseudomonadota; class Gammaproteobacteria; order HK1; family HK1; genus JAJDXW01. The sequence goes on from OZ245021.1 coordinate 4,452,669, forward strand.
AGCTTCCCGGGCTCGACCGGGACGCCATCCGCGAGTGGTACAACGGCTACGCTTGGCTCGGCGAGGAGAAGGTCTACAACCCTTTCGACATCCTGCTGCTGTTCCGCAACCGCAAGTTCGGCGCGTGGTGGTTCGAGACCGGCACGCCGGCGTTCCTGGTCGAGACGCTGTTCAGGCGCCGGGTGAGCGCCCTGGCCCTCGACGAGATGGTGGGCAGTGAAGACCTGTTGTCCACCTTCGACGTGGACGACATCGCGACCGAGGCACTGCTGTTCCAGACCGGATACCTCACCATCGTTCGCTCGGAGCCGCGGGGCGGTGAGATGTTCTATCGGCTCGGCTACCCGAACCGCGAGGTGCGCCAGAGCCTCAACCGCGGTCTGCTCAACCACATGACGGGAGACCCGTCTCGCCGGTCATCGCATAGCGCGCGCCTCTACGACTTGCTGCTCGCCAACGACTTCACAGGGCTTGCGGCGCTGTTTCACTCGTTCTACGCGAGCATCCCCTACGAGTGGTACACCAACAACGACATCGCGCGCTACGAGGGCTACTACGCGAGCGTGTTCTACTCCTACTTCGCGGGGCTGGGGCTCGACATCACGGTCGAGGACAGCACCAGCCACGGGCGTCTCGACATGGCGGTAGTGTTCAACGAGAACGTGTACCTGTTCGAGCTCAAGGTGGTGGAGATGGCACCGCAAGGGGCGGCGATGGCGCAGTTGAAGGAACGGCGCTACGCGGACAAGTACCGCCACCTGGGCCACCCGATCCACCTGGTCGCGGTGGAGTTCAGCCGCGACGCCCGCAACCTCGCCGCCTTCGAGGCGGTGCGGGCATAGCGTCTCGACACCGGAGCGCCGGCGCGAAGACAGAAGGTCCCGGCCCGCCGCGCCCGCCGCGTCACAAGCCGTCGACGACCTCGTCCACCGACAGCGTGTAGGTGCCGCCGCGATTGCCGAAAGCGCCGGCCGCCACGTACCAGGCGCCGCCCTCGTCCGGCGTGAAATACACCCGGCTGTTGGGCCACACACCACCGTCATCGTCCGTCGAATTGGCAATCCGTTTACCGCCGGCATCGTGGATCCCGCGCAGATACGGGTCGAACAAGGTGCCGTCGCCCGTGATCAACCCCTGCAGGTCGACCTGATAAGTCTTGCCCGCCTCCAGCTCCACCGCGAACCAGTCCTCGTCGCCGGCCCGCCCGATGGTCCCCGTGGCCGAGCCTCCGATCAGGATCCGGCCGGGGGTGGATGTGTTTGCGGGCAGGTCCGTGGCGCCCTCCGAGAAGACATCGACCTCGGTGGCCGACAACGTGTAGGTGCCGGCGAAATCGCTGTAACCGCCTGCTGCCACATAGTAGGTGGCGTCCTCGTCCGGCGTGAAATACACCCGGCTGTTGCGGCCCTCTCCGCCGTCGTTGTTCGTCGTATTGGCGATCCGTTCGCCGGCGGCATCGTGGATCCCGCGCAGATACCGCGCCGGAGCCATGGCGAGCCCGTCGCGAGGGCTGCCCCGCAGGGTCCGCGGCGGCCATGGAGCCGTGCGCATCGAACCCGTCGCCGCCCCTCGTCGCGTTCCGCAAGCCCCGGCGGCGGCCATGCGAACGCCGCCGGCCGATATCGAAGGTATGTGGTGCCCAACCATTTGTGAACAAGCCTGCTTATCATCGATAGCATATTTGCTCTATGTCAATAGCTCCGGTCAGGAGCCGTCGGGAGCAAACAATCTGTCCGGTGTTGCCGGAGCTCGTGCTCCGAGCGCGGCTCGCTCCACCGGTTCACACCCGAGACCGGCGCCAAGGTCGCCCGGGACTGCGCATTCCGGTGACCGCGAGCGCCGATTCCGCACTCGACGCGACCTCGTCGAATCCGGTCAACCGGCGCCCCGGCGCTGCGCCCCCCCGGTCGGGGACGAGGGCCCGCTGCGCAGGACCGTGCGCAGGAGCGTGGTGTAAGGTGCGCCCATGGCCCGGCGCAAGCTCCCCATCGGCATCCAGACCTTCCGCGAGATCCGCGAGGACGACTGCTACTACGTCGACAAGACGCCGCTGATGCACCGCCTGGCCGCCGAAGGCAAGCACTACTTTCTCTCCCGTCCCCGGCGCTTCGGCAAGAGCCTGTTCCTCGACACCCTCAAGGAGCTGTTCGAGGGCAGCGAGGCGCTGTTCGAGGGGCTCCACATCCACCGCCGGTGGGACTGGTCGGTGCGCCATCCGGTGGTGCGCCTGAGCTTCGGCAGCGGCAACTTCCAGGAGCCGGGCGAGCTTCGCGCCGAGACGATGGCCCGGCTGGATGACCTGGAGGAGGACGCGGAGGTCGCCGGCCGCCACGATGGCGCGCCGGCGCGCCTGCGCCACTTGATCAGGATGCTGCACCGGCAGACCGGCGAGCGCGTGGTGGTGCTGGTCGACGAGTACGACAAGCCGATTCTCGACGCGCTCGACACCCCGGAGGTGGCCCGCGCCAACCGCGACTTCCTGCGCGGGCTCTACGCGGTCATCAAGGACTGCGATGCGCACATCCGGTTCAGCTTCATCACCGGGGTGAGCAAGTTCTCCAAGGTGAGCCTGTTCTCGGGGCTCAACAACCTGGAGGACCTCACCCTGGACCGGCGCTACTCCGCCATCTGCGGGTATACGGAAGCGGACCTGGACGCGGTGTTCGCGCCGGAGCTTCCCGGGCTCGACCGGGACGCCATCCGCGAGTGGTACAACGGCTACGGGTGGCTGGGCGAGGAGAAGGTGTACAACCCCTTCGACATCCTGCTGCTGTTCCGCAACCGCGAGTTCGGCGCGTGGTGGTTCGAGACCGGCACGCCGGCGTTCCTGGTCGAAACGCTGTTCAAGCGCCGGGTGAGCGCCCTGGCCCTCGACGAGATGGTGGGCACCGGCGAGCTGCTGTCCGCGTTCGACGTGGACGCCATCGCGACCGAGGCGCTGCTGTTCCAGACCGGCTACCTCACGATTGCCGGCGAGGAGAATCTCGGCGGCGAGTCCCTCTATCGGCTGGGCTATCCCAACCGCGAGGTGCGCCAGAGCCTGAACCGGAGCCTGCTGCGCTACCTGGTGCGCGATGCGTCGCGCCAGACCGCGAACAGCATCCGGCTCTACCGGCTGCTCGAGGCCAACGACTTCGCGGGGCTGGCGGAGCTGTTTCACGCCTTCTACGCGAGCATCCCCTACGAGTGGTACACCAACAACGACATCGCGCGCTTCGAGGGCTACTACGCGAGCGTGTTCTACTCGTACTTCGCGGGGCTGGGGCTCGACGTCACGGTCGAGGACAGCACCAGCCACGGGCGTCTCGACATGGCGGTGGTGTTCAACGAGAACGTGTACCTGTTCGAGTTCAAGGTGGTGGAGATGGCACCGCAAGGGGCGGCGATGGCGCAGTTGAAGGACCGGCGCTACGCGGACAAGTACCGCCACCTGGGCCACCCGATCCACCTGGTCGCGGTGGAGTTTAGCCGCGACGCCCGCAACCTCGCCGCCTTCGAGGCGGTGCGGGCATAGCGCCCGGACGCCGGCGCGCCGGCGCGCCGACCGGAGGCCCGGCCCGGCGCGCCCGCCGGGTCACAGGCCGTCGGCGACCTCCGCCACCGACAGCGTGCAGGTGCCCTCCCAGTCCCCTCGAGCACCGGCCGCCACGTAGTACGTGCCGTCGGTGTCCGGAGCGAAGAACTTCGTCGTGGACCCCGCGCAGATACGAATTCCACAGGGTGCCCTTGCCGCCCCACCCCCCCTCCAGGTTCAACCAGTACCTCGTGCCCGCCTGCAGGGTCACCGCGAACCAGTCCTCGTCGCCAGGGGATTCGATATGCCCGGTGCCCGTCGCCGTGTCGCCGACCGCCACCCACCCGGGAGTGGAGGCGTCGCTCGGCAGGTCCGTGGCGCCCTCCGAGACGCTCACCGGCACGGCCTGGTTCTGGTCGGTCTCCGTCTCCGATTCCGCCACAACGGCGGCCGGGTCGGCAGGCGGCGGGTCATCCGCCTCGGGCGGCGTCATGTCGCGCACCGACAGCGTGTAGTCCCCGACCTCGTCCCGGTCGCCCGACGCCCGCACGTAGTACGTCCCGCTCTCCTGCGCCGTGAACGTCACCCGGCTGTTCTTGCTGCCGTCGAAATTGTCGTTGTAGGTGCGCGACTGGTAGCGCCCCTCGCTGTCGTAGATCGCCCGAAGGTACGTGTCGGGGAGCGTGCCGCGTCCCGTCGGGCTGCCCTCCAGGTCGAACTGGTAGGTGCGCCCCGCCACCAGCTCCACGGCGAACCAGTCCTCGTCGTAGGCGGTCTCGATGGTCCCGGTGGTGGAGCCGCCAACGGCGACGGCGCCGGTGGTGAAGCGATCGGCCGAATGGTCGTCAGGCATGATGCAAACCCTTCTTCAAGCAGGTTGAGTCCAGCCCGGCCCATGGGCTGCGCCGGAACCGTGGCGAGCCCGTCGCGAGGGCCGGGCGGCTCGTCGTCCGATGGCAAGATCACATGCCATCGACCTCTTCCACCGAGAGCGTGTAGGTGCCGATGTAGATTTGGACGTGGCCGGCCGCCACGTAGTAGGTGCCGTCCTCGGTCGGCGTGAACGTCACCCGGCTGTTTGTACCGAAGCCGCCGTCGTCGTCCGTCGTATTGGCAATCCGGTCGCCGTCGGCATCGTGGATCCCGTGCAGACCCGGGTCGTGCAAGGTGCCGCTGCCGGTGTACTGCCCCTTCAGGTCGAACCGGTAGGTCGTGCCCGCCTCCAGCTCCACCGCGAACCAGTCCTCGTCGCCGGAATAGTCGATGGTGCCCTCGACCGAGCCGCCCACCGCCACCGCCCCGGTCGTGTCGGGATTGGGTTCAGCCGCGTAGTCGTCCGTGACTTCGGTAACCCGGTCAACGGGCGCCATGGCGCCGCAGCCCCCGGTCGGGGACCAGGGCCCGCTGCGCAGGACCGTACGGCGAGGCGTGGTGTAAGGTGCGCCCATGGCCCGGCGCAAGCTCCCCATCGGCATCCAGACCTTCCGCACGATCCGCGAGGACGGCTGCTACTACGTCGACAAGACGCCGCTGATGCACCGCCTGGCCGCCGAAGGCACGCACTACTTTCTCTCGCGCCCCCGGCGCTTCGGCAAGAGCCTGTTCCTCGACACCCTCAAGGAGCTGTTCGAGGGCAGCGAGGCGCTGTTCGAGGGGCTCCACATCCACCGCCGGTGGGACTGGTCGGTGCGCCATCCGGTGGTGCGCCTGAGCTTCGGCAGCGGCAACTTCAAGGTGTCCGGCCACGTGGAGGCGAGCCTCATGGAGCAGCTCGCCGCCATCGAACGCCGCGCCGCGGTCGTATCCGAGTACTCCACGGCCTCGGGTCGTTTCGCGTGCGTGCTGGAAGCTCTGCATGAGCAGACCGGCGAGCGGGTGGTGGTGCTGGTCGACGAGTACGACAAGCCGATCCTGGACGCGCTCGACACCCCGGAGGTGGCCCGCGCCAACCGCGACTTCCTGCGCGGGCTGTACGCGGTCATCAAGGACTGCGATGCGCACATCCGGTTCAGCTTCATCACCGGGGTGAGCAAGTTCTCCAAGGTGAGCCTGTTTTCGGGGCTCAACAACCTCACCGACATCACCCTGGACCCGCGCTACTCCACCATCTGCGGGTACACGGAAGCGGATCTGGACACGGTGTTCGCGCCGGAGCTTCCCGGGCTCGACCGGGACGCCATCCGCGAGTGGTACAACGGCTACGCCTGGCTCGGCGAGGAAAAGGTCTACAACCCTTTCGACATCCTGCTGCTGTTCCGGAACCGCAAGTTCGGCGCGTGGTGGTTCGAGACCGGCACGCCGGCGTTCCTGGTCGAGACGCTGTTCAGGCGCCGGGTGAGCGCCCTGGCCCTCGACGAGATGGTGGGCAGTGAAGACCTGTTGTCCACCTTCGACGTGGACGACATCGCGACCGAGGCGCTGCTGTTCCAGACCGGCTACCTCACGATTGCCGGCGAGGAGAATCTCGGCGGAAAGGTCCTCTATCGGCTGGGCTATCCCAACCGCGAGGTGCGCCAGAGTCTCAACGATCGGCTGCTGCGCTACCTGGTGCGCGATGCGTCGCGCCAGACCGCGAACAGCATCCGGCTCTACCGGCTGCTCGAGGCCAACGACTTCGCGGGGATGAAGGAGCTGTTTCACTCGTTCTACGCGAGCATCCCCTACGAGTGGTACACCAACAACGACATCGCGCGCTTCGAGGGCTACTACGCGAGCGTGTTCTACTCGTACTTCGCGGGGCTGGGGCTCGACGTCACGGTCGAGGACAGCACCAGCCACGGGCGCCTCGACATGGCGGTGGTGTTCAACGAGAACGTGTACCTGTTCGAGTTCAAGGTGGTGGAGATGGCACCGCAAGGGGCGGCGATGGCGCAGTTGAAGGACCGGCGCTACGCGGACAAGTACCGCCACCTGGGGTACCCGATCCACCTGGTGGCGGTGGAGTTCAGCCGCGACGCCCGCAACCTCGCCGCCTTCGAGGCGGTGCGGGCATAGCGCCCGGACGCCGGCGCGCCGACCCGAGGCCCGGCCCGGCGCGACCGCCGCGCTCCGCATGCCGAGGCCGCGCACCGTCTCCCGGCGCTCACATGCCATCTGACACGTCTGCCGACAGCGCGTAGGTGCCCTCGAGGTAGGGCTACCCCGCAGGGGTCCGCGGCCGTCATGAAGCCGTGCGCATCGAACCCGTCACCGCCCCTCGTCGCGTTCCGCAAGCCCCGGCGGCATCCATGCGAACGCCGCCAGCCGATATCGAAGGTATGTGGCGCCCAACCATTTGTGAAAAAGTCCGCTTATCATCGATAGCATATGTGCCCTATGTCAACAGCTCCGGTCAGGAGCCGTCGGGAGCCAACAATCTGTCCGGTGTTGCCGGAGCTCGTGCTCCGAGCGCGGCTCGCACTACCGGTGCACACCCGAGTCCGGCGCCAGGGTCGCCCGGGCCTGCGCCGGCCGGTGACCGCGACCACCGATTCCGCACTCGACGCGACCTCGCCGATTCCGGTCAACCGGCGCCATGGCGCCACGCGTCCCCGGTCGGGGACGAGGGCCCGCTGCGCAGGACCGTACGGCGAGCCGTGGTGTAAGGTGCGCCCATGGCCCGGCGCAAGCTCCCCATCGGCATCCAGACCTTCCGCGAGATCCGCGAGGACGGCTGCTACTACGTCGACAAGACGCCGCTGATGCACCGCCTGGCCGCCGAAGGCAAGCACTACTTTCTCTCCCGTCCCCGGCGCTTCGGCAAGAGCCTGTTCCTCGACACCCTCAAGGAGCTGTTCGAGGGCAGCGAGGCGCTGTTCGAGGGGCTCCACATCCACCGCCGATGGGACTGGTCGGTGCGCCATCCGGTGGTGAGGCTGAGCTTCGGAGCCGGCCACTTCACCGAGCCGGGCTACCTGCACAAGAACCTGATGGCACAGCTCGACGGCGCGGAAGAACGCGCAGGGGTGGGCTCGCGCTACGATACCGCGCCCGAGCGCTTCGGCCGTCTGCTGGCGAAGCTGCACGCGCACGCGGGCGAGCGCGTGGTGGTGCTGGTCGACGAGTACGACAAGCCGATTCTCGACGCGCTCGACACCCCGGAGGTGGCCCGCGCCAACCGCGACTATCTGCGCGGCCTGTACGCGGTCATCAAGGATTGCGATGCACACATCCGGTTCAGCTTCATCACCGGGGTGAGCAAGTTCTCCAAGGTGAGCCTGTTCTCGGGGTTGAACAACCTGGAGGACCTCACCCTGGACCGGCGTTGCTCGGCCATCTGCGGCTACACCGAGGCGGACCTGGACACGGTGTTCGCGCCGGAGCTGCCGGGGCTCGACCGGGACGCCATCCGCGAGTGGTACAACGGCTACGGGTGGCTGGGCGAGGAGAAGGTCTACAACCCCTTCGACATCCTGCTGCTGTTCCGCAACCGCGAGTTCGGCGCGTGGTGGTTCGAGACCGGCACGCCGGCGTTCCTGGTCGAGACGCTGCTCGAGCGCCGGGTGAGCTCGGTGGCCCTCGACGGCATGATGGGCACCAGTGCCCTGCTGTCCGCGTTCGACGTGGACGCCATCGGCACCGAGGCGCTGCTGTTCCAGACCGGCTACCTCACCATCCGGGACGAGACGATTCGTGGCGGCAGGACCCTCTATCGGCTGGGCTATCCCAACCGGGAGGTTCGGCAATGCCTCAACGAGTGCCTGCTCGGCTACCTGGTGCACGATACGTCGCGCCAGACGGCGAACAGCATCCGGCTCGAGGAGCTGCTCGAGGCCAACGACTTCGCGGGGCTGGCGGAGCTGTTTCACTCGTTTTACGCGAGCATTCCCTACGAGTGGTACACCAACAACGACATCGCGCGCTTCGAGGGCTACTGTGCGAGCGTGTTCTACTCGTACTTCGCGGGGCTGGGGCTGTTGTTTCTCGCTTTCCCTCGTGAGATCCCCTCAGGAATTGCCCGCTCTGTTCCGTAGACGGATTGCCTGGGATGACGGAGCAATCGGGGGACCGGCCGGAGCCGTTGCCGTCGCCGTTCTCATGAATTGTTGTTGCAGAAGCGGTGAGGATGTGGGCGCGAAAGCGCCGAGTGTGGGCAAGGGGTGGGCAAGTGCGCAGCGCTTGTCCAGGCCTTGTCCACGCGTTCCGTAGGACGGCGCTCGGTCCGCAGGACGCGTCCACATCGTCAGCGCTTGGCGCGGCGATGGTCGCCGCCGTAGTCTCGACACCCTTTGCGACGAGAGAGGAGTTGGCCCGCGCGGGGGGATGAACCCCGCCGGGCCACGGCCGGTGCAGCTTCGCTACGAGACGGGGCTTACCGGCGAGGGATACGTTAGGGCCGAGGCGTGGCGCGATGCAAGGCTCAAGCGCTGCCCGAACCACCCGCACGGCGGATGTTCGCTGGCACGCCACGGCACCTACGCGCGCAAGAGCCCGCGCGGGACGAAGATCGCTCGCTGGTACTGCCCTGAGAGCCACACCACCTTCAGCCTGCTGCCGGAGTGTCTGGCCGCACGGTTTCCTGGCGAGTTGGACGAGGTCGAAGCGGTGGTGGCCCACGCCGAGCAGGCCCCGAGCCTGGCCGCCGCGGCCAATGAGCTGCGCCGCGATGCGGTCGAGCTCCCGGGGGCGATGCGCTGGGTCGGGCGCCGGGTGCGTCTCGTCCATCACGTCCTGAGCATCGTCATCGGGCTGGTGCCCGAGTATCTCGTGCGGTGCATCGCCGAGGTGGGCGCGGTGCGTACGCGGCTCCAGACTGACACTGAACCGCGCCGGGAATTCCGGAGACTGTTTAGTGTGAGTCACGCGGCCAGCGCCGTGTGCTCGGTTTGTCGATAGTACGCCGCTTCGGCCTCGGCCGGAGGTCGGTCTCCGATCGGCTCGAGGATCCGGCGGTTGTTGAACCAATCGACCCAGTCGAGGGTTGCGAACTCCACTGCTTCGAGGCTCCGCCACGGGCCGCGGGGTCGAATCACCTCGGTCTTGTACAGCCCGATGATGGACTCGGCCAGGGCGTTGTCGTACGAATCGCCAACGCTCCCGACCGACTGCTCGATGCCGGCCTCGGCCAGGCGTTCGGTGTAGCGGATGGACAGATACTGCGACCCGCGGTCGCCGTGGTGGACCAAGGCATCGTGAGAGTCCACCACGCGGGCGTACAGGGCCTGCTCGAGCGCGTCGAGCGCCAGGTCGGTGCGAAGCGAGTTCGACACCCGCCAGCCCACGATGCGCCGGGCATAGGCGTCGATGACGAACGCGACATAGACGAACCCCGCCCAAGTCGCGACGTACGTCAGGTCGGCCAGCCACAAGGCGTTCGGGCGCGGGGCCTGGAACACCCGGTTGACCCGGTCCGCGGGACACGCGAGCGTCGCCACGGGCGTCGTCGTTTTCACCCGCGGGCCCCGCATCACGCCGCGAAGACCAAGCTCGCGCATCAACCGCGCGACCGTACAGCGCGCCACCGCGATGCCCTCACGTTGGAGCTGTCGCCACACCTTGCGAACCCCGTACACCCGGTAGTTCTCCTCCCACACCCGGGCGATGTGCTCGCGCAGTTCCGCGTCGCGATGGGTACGCGCCGGCACCCGGCTGCGGTCCGCATCCCGGGCCTTGCTCTCGTAGTACGTCGACGGGGCGATCGGCAGCTCCGTGCAGATCGGCTCGACCCCGTACTGGCCGCGGTGCGCGTCGATGAACGACGTCATGTTTTGGGTCGGCGGTCGAGCTCCGCCTGGGCAAAATACGCCGAAGCCTTGCGCAGGATCTCGTTCGCCCGACGAAGCTCCAGGTTCTCCCTCTCCAACGCCTTGAGCCGCTCACGCTCCTCGCTCGTCAGCCCGGGTCGAACCCCCGCATCGCGTTCAGCTCGACGAACCCACTTGCGTAGCGTCTCGGCCGAACAGCCCACCTTCGACGACACCGAGACGATCGCCGCCCATTGCGTTTCGTGCCCGCCCTGGGGGTCCAGGACCAACCGCACTGCCCGTTCCCGAAGCTCCGGGGAGTATCTGTTTGAATGTTTCATCGCTCCAGTCTCTCAAGGTTTGGAGCCTCCGGGAAACCCGGTACGGTTCACACCGCGTTGCGGGCGTTGCGCACCCTCACCGACGCGCAGCTCCGCGTGCTGCCCGCACCGTTGGGGTTCCAACCTCACCGTCTGAACACGACGAATCGCCTTCGGGCGCCCCAACACAAGATGGGGCCTGACCCGCCACCGGCGCTTGCGTAGCGTCCCCCGTCCCGGGCCGATGCGCCCCACCGACGAGGACCTCGCCCATGAACCACTGCGATGAGGAGCTGCACAAAGCCGTGGCGCTGTTCCGCTACGGCCTCATCGCCGACGTGCTGCGCCTGCCCCCGGGCAGCCGAGACATCCGGCGCACCCTGCACGAGAAGGCCCAGCGCACCTACACCATCCCCGGCACCCGGCGCACCCGCGTCGCCGTCGAGACGATGCGCGATTGGCTGAGCTTGTATCGCACCGGCGGGTTCGAGGCGCTGTATCCGAAGACCCGTGCCGACCGCGGCCAGCCCCGGCGCCTGCCCCCCGAGGTCGCCGAGCTGCTCGTCTCGCTCAAGACCGAGCAGCCCGCGCGCTCGGTCAAAGCCCTCATCGCCATCGCCCGCGAACGCGGCGTCGACCACCCGCTTGCCCCCTCGACCGTGCACCGGCTGCTCTCGCGCGAGGGCCTGCTCGACAAGCGCCCCGGTGAGCCCGTCGCTACCGACCGGCGACGGTTCGCCTTCCGTGACGCCGGGGAGCTTTGGATGAGCGATGTGATGCACGGCCCCAAAGTCAGCGACGGGCGCCGGCGCAGAAAGTCTTTCCTCATCGCGTTCATCGACGACGCCACCCGCGTCATCCTCTTCGCCGCCTTCGCCTACGCGGAGAACACCACCGCGTTGCTGCCCGTGTTCAAGCAGGCCATCGCGCGGCGCGGCCTGCCCGCCCGGCTCTACGTCGACAACGGGGCGAACTTCCGCTCCCAGCAACTTGCGCTCGTGTGCGCGAAACTCGGCATCGTGCTCATCCATTCCCGGCCCTATCAGCCCGCCGGGCGCGGAAAGATCGAGCGCTTCTTCCGAACCCTTCGCGCCGCCTGGCTGCGCCATCTCACCGCTGAGGCCACCACCAGCCTCGACACACTGAACCGCACCCTGTGGGCCTGGGTCGAGGGCGAGTACCACCAATCGCCCCATCGCGGCCTCGACGGGCGCACCCCGCTCGAGCAATGGGCGCTCGCCGGGCACGACGTGCGCTACCTCGACCCCACCACCGACCTCGACGACCTCTTCCTCTTCGAGGCCAAACGCCGCGTGATGAAAGACCGCACGTTGAGCCTGCACGGCCGGCTCTACGAGGTCGATGCCATCCTCGTCGGCGAAACCGTCACCTTGCGTTACGACCCCGATGCACCGCCTTCGCGACCCATCGAGGTCGTCCACGACGGCAACAGTGCAGGACTCGCCACCCGCCTCGACGCCTACGCCAATACCGCCGTCAAGCGCGACCGCCCCTCCTGGCAACTCCAGTGCGACACCCCACCGTCAGAGCCGCCCACCTCGCCTCTGACGATGCGAAACCTCAAGGAGAAGAACTGATGTACCTGCGTCACTTCGCCCTGACCCGGTTGCCCTTCGAAACCCCGGCCCACACCGACGAGCTGTTCGAATCGAACTCCCGCCGCGAGGCCGAGGCTCGGCTCCATCACCTCATCGAACTCAAGGGCATCGGCCTGATGACCGGCGAGGTCGGCTCGGGCAAGACCACCGTATGCCGCCATGTCGCCGCCGACCTGCATCCCGGCCTGCATCGGGTCGGCTACGTCTCGCTGACCACCGGCAACGTGCTCGACATGTACAAGTCCATCGCCTGGGAACTCGGCCTGCCCACCGAACGCTCGCGCGCCACCGCCTACCGCGCCATCCGCGCCGAAATCACCCGACTGGTGTGCGAGGCCAAGCAGCTCCCCGTGCTCGTCATCGACGAAGCCCAGCACCTGCGCAACGACGTCCTGGAAGACCTCCGGCTCCTGACCAACTTCGCTATGGACAGCGAGAACCGCCTGTGCCTGCTGCTCGTCGGGCTCACCGAGCTGCGCCGCCGCCTCGCCATGGCCGTGCACGAATCGCTCTCCCAGCGCCTCGTCGTACGCCACCACCTCGCCGGCATCGACCGCTCGGAACTCGACGACTACCTCGCCCACCGCCTGCGCCTCGCCGGCTGCGAGCTGCCCCTGTTCGAGCCTCCCGCCGTCGAGGCGCTGTTCCAGAGCGCTCGCGGATTGCCCCGGCTCATCAATCGCATCGCCCACTACGCCCTCACCGCCGCCGCGGCGAAAGGCGCCCGCACCGTCTCCGCCGTGCACCTCGAGCACGCCGTCGCGGAGCTGCGGCTGTGAACCTGCCCTACCTCCTCGTGACCCACGAACTCAGCGACGAGGCCGCCGCCCAGCTCTCCGAACTGCTCAACGACCTCGCCGTCGCCTTCGACGGTCAATACTTCGCTCAGATCACCCGCTACTACGACGAACGCCGCGAGAGCGAGCGCTCGTACCATCACAGGCAGCTCGAGCTCTTCGTCAACGACGACGCGGCGTTCTGAATCCCCTGCCCCTCCCGCGAACGCCGACGCCCACCGCGCCCGTTCGTCGACGACGGGCGTGGGGGCTCAACCCTTCTGCGCCACGACCACCGTGTTCAGCGCGACCACCGCGGTGCCGACCTACGTCCGCGCCCGGCTCTCCGACGATGACGGGGCAATGTGAGAAATCGAGCCTCGGTCGATCAGAAACAAACCGAAAAATCGGTTACGAAACTACGTGGGATGCAACAGGGGCTCGACATCACGGTCGAGGACAGCACCAGCCACGGGCGCCTCGACATGGCGGTGGTGTTCAACGAGAACGTGTACCTGTTCGAGCTCAAGGTGGTGGAGATGGCACCCGAAGGGGCGGCGATGGCGCAGTTGAAGGACCGGCGCTACGCGGACAAGTACCGCCACCTGGGGTACCCGATCCACCTGGTGGCGGTGGAGTTCAGCCGCGACGCCCGCAACCTCGCCGCCTTCGAGGCGGTGCGGGCATAGCGCCTCGACGCCGGCGCGCCGGAGCGCCGACCGGAGGCCCGGCCCCGCGCGCCCGCCGCGTCACAAGCCGTCGGCGACCTCTTCCACCGACAGCGTGCAGCGGCCTTCATTGACGCCTCTGCCGCCGGCCGCCACGTACCAGGTGCCGTCATCGGCCGCCGTGAACGTCACCCGGCTGTTGGTCCACACCCCACCGTCATCGTCCGTCGTATCGGCGATCGGCTCTCCGCGTACCACGGGCTGCCGGACACCGACTACGGAAAGGACGTCCCGCCGCCGCGGCCCCGGCCGGAAGCGGTAAAGGTGCATTTCGCCTGCACGGTGAAGCCGGGCGACCGCGACTCCGACCGCTACGCTCGCCGCGGTGTTCGGGCGAGGCCCGTGCAGGCTGCGCCGCAGGATCACGCGCCGCCGGACGTGCGTTCCCCGGTGCCGCTCCTCCGCCCCGCCTTCGATTTGGGGCGCCCGGGGCCGCTCGCGCTCGCGAGCAGGTCGAGCGCCCGTTCCAGGGTCAGATCGTCCGGCGGGATGTCTTCCGGCACCGATGCGTAGAAGCGCCGGTGGGCGACGAAGGGGCCGTGACGGCCGGTCTTCAGCCACACCGGCGCCCCGTCGTCCGGATGGACGCCGAGCTTCCCAAGCACCTGCTTCGGCCCCCGCGACCGGCTCACCCACACCTCCTTCTCCGCGATCAGGGCCACCGCCCGCTCGACCCCGACCCTCAGCACCTCGTCGTCGTCCGCGGTCGACGCGTAGCTCTCGCCGTGCTTCACCCAGGGTCCGAAGCGTCCGATGCCGGCCAGGACCGGGCGCCCGCTCTGCGGGTGCGGCCCCACCTCCCGCGGCAGGGCGAGCAGGCGCCGCGCGATGTCGAGGGTGATCCCGTCCGCCGCCATCGCCTTCGGCACCGACATGCGGGGCGGCTTCTCCTTCCCACCGACCTCGCCCTTCTGGACGTAGTACCCGTTGGGACCGCGGCGCAGGGTGATCGCAAGACCGGAGCCGGGCTCCGTGCCCAGATGCTTCGGTCCCACGAAGTCGTCGTCCCCGCCTGGCCCGAGCTCGCGGCGGAAGCCGCAGGCGGGATGGCGCCGGCAGCCCACGAAGGGTCCGTAGCGCCCGAGCCTCAGCTCCAGCTCTCCCTCGCCGCAGGCCGGGCACCTGCGCCGCGACGGCTCCTCTCCCGGGCCGAACAGGAAACCCTCGAGACGGTCCTCGACCGCAGCCAGCACGGCCTTGCGCTCCAGCGCGCCCGCCTCGTCGAGCACCCCGTGGAAGGGGCCCCGGACGCCGCGCAGCATCTCCTTCCAGTCGAGCCCGCCCCGGGCGATGCGGTCGAGGTCCCGCTCGACCCGGCCCGCGAAGCCGCCGTCCACCCAGGTCCCGAAGAATGCCTCCAGGAAGGCCGTCGCCACCCGCGCGCGCTCCAGCGGAACCAGGCGCCGGTCCTTCAGCGCCACGTAGCCGCGCTCCTGAAGCACGCCCAGGATCCCGACACAGGTCGACGGGCGTGCGATGCCGATCTCCTCCAGCCGCCCCACGAGAGCGCCCTCGGTGTAGCGCGGCGGGGGGCCGGTGACACGCCGCTCCGCCCGGACATCGATGACACGCAGCGCCTCCCCGGCCTGCGGTTCCGGCCGGGGCCCTTCATGGTCTTCGTCGTCGGTCCGCGCCTCGTCCGCACCCTCGCGGTAGACCCGCAGGAAGCCGTCGAACGTCATCGCCGTGCCGGTGGCGGCCAGCATCATGTCCCCGGCCTTCGATGCGAGCTCGACCTCGATCCCGTCGAACCGTGCCGCCGCCATCGCGCTCGCCAGCGCGCGTTTCCAGATCAGCGCGTAGAGACGCACAGGGTCGGCGTCGAGCCGGTCCGCCAGCGCGTCCGGCGTGCGCCCGAAATCGACCGGCCGGATCGCCTCGTGCGCTTCCCACGCATCGCCCGAGTGCGAGGGGAGGGTCCGCGGCTCGCCGGGCAGGTATCGGCTCCCAAGACGCGCGGTCACGATCCGGCGCGCCTGGCTCGCCGCCGTCCCCGACATTGCCGTGCTGTCGGTGCGCACGAAGGTGATGAGGCCGACGCGCTCGCCGCCGATATCCATCCCCTCGTGAAGCGCCCGCGCGATCCGCATGGTCTCGCGCACGCCGAAGCCGAGCGTGCGCGAGGCCTCCTGCAGCAGCGTCGACGTGGTGAAGGGCGGCGCCGGCGTGCGCGTCACGGTGCTGCGCGCGAGCCCCTCGACGTTGAACGCCCCCTCGCGGACGCGCTCCGCGGCCCGCTGCGCGGCGGCTTCGCTGTCGAGGGCAAGCCGGTCGAGCCTCACCCCGTCGAGGCGGCTCAGGCGCGCCGAGAACGGGCTGCCCGCCCGTCCCGCGAGTGCGGCATCGACGGTCCAGTGCTCCCGCGCCGTGAATGCCTCGATCTCGCTCTCGCGCGCGCAGATCAGGCGCAGCGCCACCGATTGCAGGCGGCCCGGCGAGCCCCGGCCCTTCAGCTCGCGCCACAGCACCCGCGAGAGTCCGTAGCCCCCCAGGTAGTCCAGCACCTGCCGCGCCCGCTCCGCGTTCACCAGGTCCATGTCGATGGCGCGCGGGCGCGTCATCGCCTCGCGCACCGCATCGGGCGTGACCTCGTGAAAGACCACCCTGCGCACCGGCGTCCCGCCGATGGCGTCGCTCTCGCGCAGCCTGCGGGATCGACGACGACTCCCGGACCCACGACGCGCAGCCGGCTTGTTGCCGATGGGGTCCCTCTCGCGCAGCCAGGTCAGGACCTCCCAGGCGATCGCCTCGCCTTCACGGTCGGGTTCGGTGGTGAGGATCAGGCTGTCGGCCGTCTCGAGCGCCGCGGCGATTGCCCGGAGCGCCCGCACGGCCCGCTTGCCGGTCTCCGCGTGGACCATGGCGAAATCGGCGTCGGGATCGACCGAGCCCTTCTTCGCCGGCAGCTCGACCACATGGCCGTAGCAGGCGAGCACGCGGTACTCGCGGCCGAGCCAGGTCCTGATCGTTCTTGCCTTGGCGGGCGATTCGACGACCACCGCATGCATGAGCCCACCTCCGGCGCGCGCCCGTCATCGCGCTCTGGGGCGGGCGCCGGACACGGCGCCGGCCGGAGAATCCGAAAAGGGGGAGAGACGCGCCGGCCGGTATCACCACCCGCCGTCCTCCGGAAGGTCCCGGCGCCCGGCCTCGCGCCGTCCTGTCGTCCGGCCGGGGGAGCCTGTCAGCTTGCCCGCCCGGATCGACAGGCTAGCGGCTCATCGGCAGCAGGGAACATGCCTTCTGGGAAAGAACGCATGCCGATCCGGCATACACGTGAGCCCACGCGGCGCGTTCGCTCCGGGATACAGGAAGTCAAGCCCATCGCCGCGCCGCTTCCGTGGCGCGTCTCCGAATCCCCAGCGGCGACCCATGGCAGCACCACTGGCCGGACGAATCATGGACGACAGAACATGCAACGTTCCCGTCCCTTCGTTCGCCCGCCCATCAGCGGCTCCCGCGACGCGCCTCCTTCTCCGCGATCAGCGTCACCGCCCGGTTGAGCCCGATGGTGAGCACGTCCTCGTCCTCCGGGATCTGCACGTAGGTCCGTCCGTGCCGAACCCAGGGGCCGTAGCGTCCGATGCCGGCGAGGATCATCGTGCCGGTCGCGGGATGGACCCCCACCTCCCGGGGGAGCGCCAGCAACGCGCGGGCGACGTCCAGGGTCACCTCGTGCACCCGCATTCGCTTCGGCACCGTCGCCGTCGCCTTTCCCGGATTCGTGTCCTCGCCCGCCTGGACATAGAGCCCGTAGCGGCCGCGCCGCAGCGTGACGGCGCGCCCGGTCGCATGGTCCTCGCCGAGGTGTCCCGGCTCCCAACTGGCGGCGCGCGCCGGGAGCGGCCGGGTGAAGCGGCAGTCGGGGAAGCTCGAGCAGCCGACGAACGGGCCGCGCCGACCGATCTTCACGGTGAGCCGTCCGTCGCCGCAAGAGGGGCACGACCGGCCGCCGTCCCGGTCCGGGTAGCCGAACGCGAATCTCTCGAGCACGCCTTCGAGCGCCGCGCGCACGTCGCCACGCCCGAGCCCTCGCGCCGCCTTGAGCGCGCCCTCGAACTCCCCCCAGAACCGGCCGAGGATATCGGTCCACGCCGCGGCCCCGTCCGCCACGCGGTCGAGGTCCTGCTCGAGCGCCGCCGTGAAGCCATCGGCCACCCAGGTCTCGAAGAAGGAATCCAGGAACGCGGTCACCACCCGGCCGCGCTCGGTGGGCACGAAACGCCGGTGGTGCTCGATGACGTATCCGCGGTCCTGGAGCACGCCGACGATCGCCGCATAGGTCGAGGGCCGGCCGATGCCGAGCTCCTCGAGACGCCGCACAAGGCCCGCGTCGGTGTACCGGGGCGGCGGACCGGTGAAGCGCTGCGCAGTCCGCACCTCGCTCACGAACACCCGCTCTCGCGCCTTCATCGCCGGCAACCGAAGGTCGGTGTCGTCGCCGACATCGTCGTCGCGCCCCTCGCGGTAGACGCGCAGGAACCCGTCGAAGGCCGTCACCGAACCGGCCGCGCCGAGCACGATGTCCGCCGCCTCGGACACGAGCTCCACCCGGACCCGGTCGAGCCGCGCCGCCGCCATCCGGCTCGCCACCGCGCGCGTCCAGATGAGCGCGTAGAGCCGCGCCTCGTCCTCGCCGATGCGCCCGGCGAGCGCCTGCGGCGTGCGCGCGAACACCGTCGGCCTGACCGCCTCGTGCGCTTCCTGGGCGTTCGGCGCCACGGAACCGAGCACACGGGCCTCGCCGGACAGGTACTCCTTGCCGAAGCGGCGCCGCACGATGGCGCGCGCCTGCGCCGCCGCGCTCCTGGAGAGCGCCGTCGCGTCCGTGCGCGGGTACGTGATGAGCCCCGTCGTCTCGCCCCCGATGTCAACGCCCTCGTAGAGGGTCTGCGCGATCCGCATCGTCTTCCGCACCCCGAAGCCGAGCTTGCGCGATCCCTCCTGCTGCAGCGTCGAGGTGGTGAAGGGCGGGGTCGGGTTGCGCCTCACCACCGCCTGCTCGACCGCAGCGACCCGGAACGCCGCCGCTCGGATGCGCCCGGCCGCCGCTCTCGCCATCCTCCCGCTCGTCAGCGCAAGACGGCCGAGCTCCTCGCCGTCGAGGCGGGTCGGACGCGCCGTGAACACGCCCCCGTCGTTCGCCATGACGCTTGCCACGGCGGACCAGTACTCGTGCGGCGTGAAGGTCTCGATCTCCCCCTCGCGCTCGCAGATGAGCCGCAGCGCGACCGACTGCACACGCCCCGCCGAGCGGCTGCCCGGGAGCTTGCGCCACAGGACGGGCGAGAGGTGGAAGCCGACCAGGTAGTCGAGCGCGCGCCGCGCCTGCTGGGCATGCACCAGAGCCAGGTCGATGCCGCGCGGCCGCGCCATCGCCGCGCGCACCGCGCCGGCCGTGATCTCGTGGAATACGACGCGGCACACCGGCTTCTCCCCGATGGCGTCCCTCTCCCGAAGCCAGGCCAGCACCTGCCAGGCAATCGCCTCGCCCTCGCGGTCGGGGTCGGTGGCGAGGATGAGCCCGTCGGCATCGGCGAGGGCCGCGCGGATGATCCCGAGGATCCGCGCCGCCCGGCGCCCGGTCGCGTAGGTCATCTCGAATCCGTGCTCGGGCCGCACCGAGCGCGACTTCGCCGGCAAATCGCTCACATGGCCCGAGGTCGCGAGCACCCGGTAGCCGTCGCCGAGGAATCTCCCGATGGTCTTCGCCTTGGCCGGCGACTCGACGACAACGACGTGCATGGCGCCACCTCCGATGCGCACCTGGCATCGGGGGCGGGGAGGATCCCGGCGCGGACCACCGGTCCGGCCGCTGGCCGGGCGCACCGGGTCTTGCGCTCGCGCCCGGCTCGCTCGTGCAGCGGGCGCGAACGACGCGAACCATGAAGTCGCCGGCGCCGGTTCGTCGAGGTCCTGCCGCCCGGCGTTCGAAGCCGCCGTTGCCAATGTGCAGGACCAGATTCATTACGGCGTGGAGTGTGCGAACGAAAATGCCGATTGCATCAATCTACATACCGAATCGGCATGCAAGCGCGCCGATCGCCGAGAACGATGCGCACCATACGGTGTCCAGTGGTCGCGAAGCGTCGCAAGCATCCATCTCGACGCCGGATGCGACTACAAGGAGCAGGCGGCTCACCGCGCCTCAAGGAGAGCACATCGCCATGTTCGAGAAGCACAGCGACCTCGTGCGATTCCTCGCCGTCTCGGAGGCAGGTGGAATCTCCATGGCGGCCGAGAAGCTCTCCATGACCCAGCCGGCGCTCACCCGCGTCATCGCCCGGCTCGAACGCCAGTTCGGCGCCCGGCTGTTCGAGCGCACCCCGGCCGGCGTGCGCCTCACCGCACTCGGCGCCACCATGGCCGAGCTTGCGCGCCCCCTGCTGCGCGACTTCGAGGCCGCCCGGACCACGCTCGCCGCCGTCCGGTCGGGACGCACCGGGCGCTTCCACGTCACCGCCAACCCGGTCTGGCTCGAGGCCGTACTGCCCGAGGCCATCGCCCGGTTCCACGAAGACTTTCCCGGCATCGAGCTCACGCTCGAGAATGCCACCCGAACCGAGGGGCTCCGGCTCCTCGCCCAAGGCGAGAGCGACCTGCATTGCGGCGGCATCGACAGCGGCGAAATCCTGCCCGCGTCCCTGCGACGCGAGCGCTTCGTCGATCTCACGGCCGGCATCGTCGCCGGGCGCCACCACCCGCTCCTCACCCGCGAGGTGAGCAGCGTCGACCTCGTCCGCGCGCCGTGGATCGACTATGACGCCCGGGCGACCGCGCTCGCCGGCGACCGACACCCGTCCCTCGCCGCTCTCCTCGACCGGCTCCACGAGACCACCCACACCCGCGTGAAGACCGTCATCCGCACCGGCTCGGCCGGTCTGCTCCTCATGGCGACCGGCCCCTACCTCGCCTGGCTCTCGCTCAACTTCCTCGAACGGCTCCCCGGCCGGATCCTCCAGCCGGTGCCGGTGCAGTTCGGACGACACCGCTACCACTCGGGCTTCGTGGCCCGGCGCTCGGCCGAGGACCTGCCCGCGTTCCGCCGCTTCGAGGCCATCGTGCGCGAGACCGCGCTCGCGCGGCGCACCTGACGACTCCCGCGACGACAGCGGTGCGGTCGATCGGGAGGCGGTCAAGTCCGGGTGGGCTGAAACGCTCGCCGGCCGGAAAGTACGGGGCGGCCCGGTTCAGCGGCCGACGCCCGCGTGCCGCGAGGCGCGCGGGCGGTCCGGGACCACGCTCGACAGCCTCCACTCGGGGGAGGCGGTGGGCGAACGTCACCCCTCGGCGGTGACCGGGTCGATCATCTTGCGTACTTCGGAAACGACGGAGGCCGGGAAACCGCTCCGCTCCGCATGCTCGTGTATGAGCGCCTCGTCGTCAGCGAGGTAGATGCAGAACGTCTTGTCTCCCGCAACATAGGAGTGTTCCCACTGGATGTTCTTCTTCTCCGCCTTCATGTCGGCCAGAACACCGTTGGATTGATGGGCCGCCGCACGCAGCGCTTCGCGCTCCATGGAGCCGACCTCCGGGATGTCGCGTTCAATGACGTATCGGGGCATGGTGGGTCCTCCTCGCGATGCTTGCGCAACTGCCGGTCCGGATTATTCATGATTTCGGGAAAATGCAAAACTCTCGAACCTCGCCGGAACTCCGTCCCGCAACGAGTGCATTCTCCTTCGGCCCGACCCCGGGACGTGGTGACGCATTGAATACGCTACACTCGTGGCGCACGCTGATGTCGGGTGGCGACCATGGGCAGGATACGCGAGCTGTTTCGGAACCGCCCGATCTTCGCGTGGGCGCTCTATGACTGGGCGAACTCGGTGTTCGCGACCACCGTCATGGCCGGGTTCTTCCCGGTCTTCTTCAAGCTGTACTGGAACGCGGGCTCCGACGCGGTCGTCAGCACCGCGCGGCTCGGCTTCACGAATTCGGCCGCGAGCATCGTCATCCTCGTCGCAGCTCCCATCCTCGGTGCGATCGCGGACGGGGGCGGGGCGCGCAAGAAGTTCCTCGGCGTCTTCACCGCGCTCGGCATCGTGACGTCGGCGGGACTGTGGTTCGTGGCGCAGGGAGACTGGGCGATGGCCGCCCTCGTCTATTTCCTGGCCGCGGTCGGATTCTCGGGCGGTATCATCTTCTACGACGCCCTCATCGTGGCCGTGAGTCCCCCGGACCGGTACGACGAGGTCTCCGCCTTCGGCTTCTCCCTCGGCTACATCGGAGGAGGGGTCCTGTTCGCGGTCAACGTCGCGATGACCCTCTCCCCCGCGACATTCGGACTCGCGGACGATGCTGCGGCGGTGCGTCTCTCGTTCGTCACCGTCGCGGTATGGTGGCTCATCTTCTCCATCCCGCTCTTCCGGCAGGTGCCCGAACCTCCCCGGACCGGAGACACCGCATCGGCGGTCGCGAGCGGACTCCGCTCCCTCGCGAAGACGCTCCGCGAACACCGCACCCATCGGATGGCCGGGGTCTTCCTCATCGCCTACTTCTTCTACATCGACGGGGTCCACACCATCATCCGGATGGCCGTGGACTACGGGCTTTCGCTCGGGTTTCCGGCCGAGAGCCTCATCATCGCCCTCCTCATCACCCAGTTCGTCGGCTTTCCGGCCGCGCTTGCGTTCGGACTGGTCGCCCGGCGGGTCGGCCCGAAGCCCACGCTCTACTTCGGGGTGGTGGTGTACGTCGCGGTCACCGTCTACGCGTACTTCATGACCTCGGTCATCGAGTTCTATGTCCTCGCGGCAGTGGTGGGCCTCGTCCAGGGCGGGGTGCAGGCCATCTCGCGCTCCCTCTACGCGCGCTTCGTTCCCCCTGCCCAGAGCGGCGAGTTCTTCGGGTTTTTCAACATGCTGGGACGGTTCGCGGCGATCGTGGGGCCGTCCCTGGTGGCGATCACCGGCCTTCTCACCGGCAGCTCCCGGCTCGGGATCCTGTCCGTGATCGTGGTCCTCGTGATCGGGGCGGTGCTCCTCGGCTTCGTCCGGGAGCGGGAGGCCGCGCCCGCCGCCTGAACGGCGCCGCGCGACCGGGCGGCGCCCGCCGTCGCCGGCCCGGCCCGCCGTGGCGGGCCGGGAGCATGGGCGGCGGCCGATTCAGCCGGTACCGGACTCGGCGAGGCGGTAGACGCAGTCCACCGCCGGCTCTCCTTCCGTCACCACCCGCCCGCTCTCGACGAGACGGAGCATGGCCGCGAACACCGAGCGCTCGGCGGCGGGGACGAGGCCCGGGGCGAGGCCCACGTACATCCGCGGCACCATGTCGGGAATCCGGCCGACCCCGTCGCGGAGACAGGCGAGGATCTGCTCCTCGCGCTCGCGGCGGTGGGCGATGAACGCGCGGACGTAGGGCTTCGGATCGTCGATGCTCGGCCCGTGGGTCGGCCAGTAGCGGGCGTCGTCGCGCTCGAGCAGGCGTTCCAGGCTCCGCAGGTAGTCGCCCATGTCGCCGTCCGGCGGGGAGATGACGCTGGTCGACCATCCCATCACGTGATCGCCGGAGAAGAGCACGCGGTCTTCGCGAAGGGCGAAGCAGATGTGGTTCGAGGTGTGGCCGGGGGTGTGGACGCACTCGAAGGACCACCCGTCCCCCTCGATGCGGTCGCCGTCGCGCACCTCGATCTCGGGGACGAACTCCATGTCCCCCCCTTCCTCCACCTGCCCCGCGCCCCGCCCGGAGCCGTGCGGGCCGTAGCCGTAGACCGCGCCCGCCCCGACCTTCGCCTTGAACGGCCGGGTGGCGGGCGAATGGTCGTTGTGGGTGTGGGTGACGAGGATGTGGCTCACCTCCTCGCCGGCGACCGCGGCGGCGAGCGCCTCCACGTGAGCCGGGAGATCCGGCCCCGGATCGATGACCGCGACCCGGCCCCGGCCGATGATGTAGGTGCCGGTGCCGTACAGGGTGAAGGCGCTCGGATTGCGGGCCACCACCCGGCGCACGGGAACCGCTCCCGGGGGAGAGATGAGGTCGACCCGGCCATACTCGAACTCGAGCTCGCGCCGGAAGGGGATCTCCACGGTCAATTTCCTGTCCTCCTGTCGGTGACGGCCCTGAGCCCGTCCACGAGCCTCCTTGCGCCTGCCGCCATCGTGTCGCGGTCCACCGCCGCGTAGGAGAGCCGCAGGCTGCACCCCTCCTCCACCCCGAACGCGGACCCCGGGACCACCGCGACCCCGTGCTCGACGATGAGCTCGCGCACCACCGCCATGTCATCGAGCGCCCGACCCCCGCCGACCCGGATGAAGACGTAGAACGCACCGTTCGCGGGCGGGGCCTGCACCCGATCGCCGAGGCCGGCGAGGGCGTCGAGCAGCAGCTCCCGGTTCGGCGCGAAACCCTCGATGCGCGGGCGGCAGTACTCGATGCCCGCCTCGAGGCAGGCGAGGGCCGCGTGCTGGGAGATGGCGGGGGCGCAGATGATGTTCGTGTCCTGGACCTTGAGCAGGGTCTCCATGAGCCCGGCCGGAAAGACCATGTAGCCGACCCGCCAGCTCGCGAATCCATATGCCTTGCTGAGCGACCAGAACTCGATGGTGTACGGCTCGCTCCCGGGGATCGCGCCCGGTGAGAAGTGCCTCGCCCCGTCGTGCACGAAGTATTCGTACGCCTCGTCGTGCAGGTGGTACAGACCGCGCTCCGCGCAGAGGGCGTTCACCGCCCGCAGGTCCTCCTCCCGATAGGTCGCGCCGCTCGGGTTGTTGGGCGATGTGGTGGCCACCGCGCGGGTGCGGGGGCCGACCGCCGCCGTGATCGCCGCGATGTCGAGATGGTGATCCGGCCGGCAGGACACGATGCGAGGCACCGCCCCCGCCATCCGCACCGCCATCTCGTGGTTGAAGAAGTACGGCCGGGGGAGGACGACCTCGTCGCCCGGATCGGCAATCGCGATGAGAGCGTTCAGAAAGCCCATGTTCGCGCCCGCGGTGACCATGATCTCCCGGCCGTTCGCGTCGATCCCGTTCTCCCGGGCGAGCTTGTCGGCGATGGCGGCCCGGAGCTCCGGGATCCCTTCGTCCGGCTGGTAGAGATGGTGGGCGGGGGTCTCGCAGAACCGGGCGACGCGGGCCGCTACCCCGGGCGGCGGGCCGTATCCGACCACCCCCTGCCCGAGGGATACGGCGCCGGGATGACGACGGTAGAGATCCATCACGATCGGGATGATCGGGGACTGGACGGCGGCGAGCCGGGCGGAGACCGGAGACGGGATTGGATGCATGGCAGCGCTGATCGGGTGCGACTCCGAGATCAGAGGGTTCCGAGGCCGCACGGCCCCGGGATCCGCCCGCGGAGGGCTCCTTCGCCGTCTGCCCACGCGCAGCCTCGTCCCGGCGGCCGCCCGCCCGATCCCCGGCTCGGGGGGCCCACGGATGCACGCTCCTCAGGGAGCATCGAGGGGCGCACAGGCCCGCTCCAGCCAAGCCCGATCCTCCCGATCGAGATCGGGTCCGAGGGTCTCCAGCACTCGCGCGTGATAGGCATCAAGCCACCCGCGCTCGCCCGCGGTCAGCAGCTCCGGATCGACGAGACGCTTCTCGACGGGACACAGGGTCAGGGTCTCGAAGCACAGGAAGTCGCGCGGCGCGGTGGCTTCGTCCTTGACGACCTCCACCAGGTTCTCGATGCGGATCCCGAACTCCCCCGGCTCGTAGTAGCCGGGCTCGTTCGACTGGACGTTGCCGGGCTCGAGCGCGACCTTGGTCGAGCGGTGGCTGATCGACTGCGGCCCCTCGTGCACGTTGAGGAAGGCGCCCACCCCGTGCCCGGTTCCGTGGGCATAGTCCCGCCCCGACTGCCAGAGGGCGGCGCGGGCGAGGGTGTCGAGCCGGGCTCCGGTCGTGCCGGCCGGGAAGCGCGCGGTGGCGATCGCGATGTGCCCCTTGAGCACCCGGGTATAGCAGTCGCGCTGCGGCTCGGTGGGACGGCCGCCGAGGAGCAGGGTGCGGGTGACGTCGGTGGTGCCGTCGAGGTAGTGGGCCCCCGAATCGACGAGGAAGAGGCCCTCCGGGCGGAGGGGGACGTTGCTCGCCTCGTCCACCGAGTAGTGGATGATGGCTCCGTGGTCGGCGTACCCCGCGATCGTGGGGAAGCTCAGTCCCCGGAATCGTTCGCTCTCGGAACGCAATCCGTCGAGCTTCGCGGCGGCGCCCATCTCGGTGATTCCGCCGGCCGGCACGGACCGCTCCAGCCAGTGGAGGAAGCGCACCATGGCCGCGCCGTCGCGCCGGTGAGCGGCGCGGATGCCGGCCAGCTCCACCTCGTTCTTGCGCGCCTTCATGCGGGCAATCGGCGACGGCGCGAGCACCGGCTTCGCCCCGTCGAGGAGGCGCGCGCACATGAGGCTCGTCGTCTCCGGATCGACCCAGACGGCGGCCTTGCGCCGCGCGAGACCGCGCAGGGTGCGGCCGATGCCGGCGTAGGGCTCGATCCGGGCGGTACGGCGAAGATGAGCCACCGCCGCCGCGTCCAGCTTGCCCCGGTCGACATGCAGGATCGCTTCGTCCGGGGTCACCACCGCGTACGCGATGACGACCGGGTTGTAGGCGACGTCGGAGCCGCGCACGTTGAACAGCCACGCGATGGCGTCCAGGGTGGTGACGACGAGCGCGTCGGCTTCGCGCTCGCGCATGGCGCGGCGCACCCGCCGGAGCTTGGACGCGCTCGTCTCCCCCGCGTAGCGGGCGGGAAGCGGCACGACGCGGGCGCGCGAACGCCGTCCCGGAACCGGTCCTCGCACCGCGTCCACGAGGTTCTCGTCGATGGCCTTCAGGGCCACCCCGGCGGGCGCGAGCGCCCTTGCGATCTTGCGGGCGCGCCGCATGCCGATGACGGCCGGGTCCACCCCGACCGTGGCCTCGCGCGGGAGGGTCTTCGCCAGATGCCGCTCGATGGTGGGAACGCCCTCATCCCCGACCGGAAACAGCCGGATCCCGCTCCCCCGCAACTGCTGCCGGGCCTGGAGGTGATATCGCCCGTCGGTCCAGAGGCCGCCCCCCTCGATCCCGACCACGAGATCCCCGGCCGAGCCCGTGAACCCGCTCGTCCACTGGCGCCGCGCCCAGTGCGCCGGGACGTACTCGCTCTGGTGCGGATCGCTCGACGGCACGAGGTAGGCGGCGATCTCGTGCTGGCGCATGGCGTCGCGCAAACGAGCGAGCCGGGCGCGCGTGCCTTTCGCCCTCACGCCTCGACCCTCTCCCGCCGCGGAGGTCCGGATGCCGCTTCACGCGACCCGGATTGCCGGGGAGGCGATGCGTATCGCTCGGCCCCCAGCGACGGTCCGGGATGAAGCGCCGAGCCGTCCGCAACCGCGGCGTCCTTCCTTCCGGCGCCGTGGCGCATCAGCCGTGGCGCATCAAGGGAATCGAGGGCATCGTCATGTCGCGAGCCCGCAAAAAATCACCGATTTCCTGCTGCGGACACCAATCTGCCGTGGTAGCGGGCCGTACTCCCTCAAGCCGCTTCGACAGCGCGAACGCGCTAGTGTCGGCTACGCCTTCGCCAGCGCGTAAGCGCTCTTGCGGTCCGTGCGGCCCGCTACCACCGCATTCTGCTTCGCAGCTTCGCGGCGCCCTCGCGACGAAAATCGGTGATTTTTCCGAGCTAGCCAGGAAATGCGGGTCGGCCAACGGGCGGCCTCCGTGAAGCGCGAGCGGAACGGCAGCGTGCGCCGGGCCGGATGGCCCGGCGTCAGACCGCCTATACTAGCGGAATGTCGCGCAAGATCCGGGTGGGGCTCGTATTCGGAGGTCGTTCCTGCGAGCACGAGGTCTCCCTGTCCTCCGCCCGTTCGGTGTTCGCGGCGATCGACCGCACGAAGTACGACCTCACCCTCATCCACATCGCGAAGAACGGCGAGTGGCGCCTGCCCGGGGGCGCGGCCGGCGGCCGCCTCGGCGGTGCCGGCGCGGAAGCGCCGGCGATTGGAGGCGGCGGGGCGCCCCCTCCGATCCTGACCGGCGACGACGACGGCGGCGACGACGACGACGCGCTCCCGATCCTCGTCGGCTACCCGGACGGCGGCCGTCTCCTCGCGAGAGGCGCGGGCGGCGTGGGGCCGCTTGCACCCGTCTCCGGAGCCGCGGCCGGTTCCCGCGCCGTGGCCGGGCAAGGAAGGGGCGCCGGACCGGAGGGGGACGACCCGGCGCTCGCGGCGGCGAGCCTCGACGTGGTCTTTCCGCTCCTGCACGGCCCCTTCGGAGAGGACGGGACGGTGCAGGGACTCCTCGAGCTCGCCGGAATCCCCTATGTCGGCGCAGGCGTCCTCGGCTCCGCCGCGGCCATGGACAAGGCGATGATGAAGCGCGCGTTCCGGGCGGAGGCGCTCCCGGCGATGGACTACCTGGTGGTCCGCCGCTCGGACTGGCGGCGCGATCCGGACCGCATCCGGACCGAGGCGGAGACGCGCCTCGGCTATCCGATGTTCGTCAAGCCCGCCAACCTCGGCTCGAGCGTCGGCGTGCACCGCATCGACGACTCCGGCGCATTTCGCGGCCTCGTGGACGACGCCGCCGCCTACGACACCAAGGTGCTCATCGAGGCGGGCGCGGTGGACTGCCACGAGATCGAGTGCGCGGTCCTCGGCAACGACGACCCGCGAGCCTCGATCGCCGGCGAGATCGTGCCGAGCCGCGAGTTCTACGACTACGACGCGAAGTACGTGGACGACGCGTCGGAGCTCATCATCCCCGCCCCCCTCCCTCCGGAGACCGCCGAACGGGTCCGGGAGCTCGCCGTCGCCGCGTTCCGGGCGGTGGACGCGCGCGGTCTCGCCCGCGTGGACTTCTTCGTCGAACGGGACGGCGAACGGCGGGTCTACGTGAACGAAGTCAACACCATGCCCGGGTTCACCCCGATCAGCATGTACCCGAAGCTGTGGGAGGCGAGCGGGATCCCCTACCCCGAGCTCATCGACCGCCTCATCCGGCTCGCCATCGAGGAGCACCGCGACCGGCGCGACGTGCGCGCGGTCCTGTAGCCCGGAAATCTCACCGACTTCTTGGCTAGCCCAACTTTACCTTTGCGAGCTGTGATTGGCCGGGATTTGCCGCGGATTGGGCGGTTTTTGGAGCGTAAGTGATTGATTGATGGTGGAGGGGCTGATGTAGTGCCATAAAATATTCTGTATGTATTGCATCGGAGCGCCCCCCGCGCT
Organism: Gammaproteobacteria bacterium; assembly: GCA_965223775.1. Classification (GTDB taxonomy): domain Bacteria; phylum Pseudomonadota; class Gammaproteobacteria; order HK1; family HK1; genus JAJDXW01. The sequence goes on from OZ245021.1 coordinate 4,481,451, forward strand.
ACCGTACCGCGATGTTCATCCGCCGCACCCAAACCCGCAGCACCGACACCGGCGAGGCGTACTTCACCCATCGCCTCGTTCGCTCCGAGCGAGTCGGCTCCAAGGTACGCCAACGCACCTTGCTCAATCTGGGACGACACTTCGAGATCGCGCAACACCACTGGCCGGCCCTTTGCCGACGGATCGACGAGATCCTCACCGGCCAGCTCCAACTCGACCCCGATGGCCCCCCGGGGCTGGAAACCCACGCCCAGCGTATCGCCGCCCAACTGCTCGCGCGCGCCGACGCCCCCGACGATGGACCCGATATCCAACGAGTGGACGTCGATTCGCTCGAACTCGTGCGCCCACGCTCGGTCGGCGTGGAGCACGTCGGGTTGTGGGCGATGGACCAGCTCGCACTTCGCACCAGGCTCCCGGAGCTGGGGCTGTCCGGGTCGCTGTGCGCGGCGGCCATCGGCTCGGTCATCGCCCGCATGGCTCGTCCGGGCTCGGAACGCGCGACGCGGCGCTGGCTCGGCGAACGAAGCGCTCTTGGCGAGTTGCTGGAGGTGGATTTCCAGACCATGGGGCCGATGCAGCTGTATCGCGCCTCGGACGCGCTCATGGCACACCGCGAGGCCATCGAACGCCACCTGTTCGACCGGGCGATGGGGCTGTTCGACCTGCACCCCACGGTCACGCTGTATGACCTGACCAACACCTTCTTCGAGGGCGAGGCGGCGCGTCAGCCCAACGCCCAGCGCGGGCACTCCAAGGACAAACGCACCGATTGCCCCCTGCTCACCTTGGCGCTGGTGCTCGATTCGAGCGGCTTCGTGCGTCGCTCCAAGGTGTTCGCCGGCAACGTGCGAGAACACCACACGGTGGCCGAAATGCTCGAAGCGCTCAACGCCCCGCGCGAGGCGCTCGTGGTGATGGACCGCGGAATCGCCACCGAGGACCGCGTGCAGTGGCTGCGCAACCACGGCTATCGGTACCTGGTGGTCAGCCGCGAACGCATCCGCCAGTTCGACCCCGACGCGGCGCAGCGCATCGAGACCGCCCAGCGCCAAGGCGTGCACCTGCACAAGGTCGTGTCCGAAGACGGCCAAGAGGCGCGCCTGTACTGCTTCTCCGAGGAACGCGCCGCCAAGGAACGCGGCATCGTCGAGCGCTTCGCCCGGCGCTTCGAGACCGCCCTGACCGCACTGTCCGACGGATTGTCCCGACCGCGCACCCGCAAACGCGTCGACCAGGTCTGGGAACGTATCGGCCGGCTCAAGGCGAAAAACCAACGCGTCGCCCAGCACTACGACATCGAACTGGACACCGACCCCAGCGCCGAGCGCGCCACCGCGGTGCGCTTCACCCGCCGCCCGGTCGAAGGCTCGATGATGACCCATCCGGGGGTGTATTGCCTGCGCAGCAATCAAACCGATTGGGACGAGGAAACCCTGTGGCGAACCTATGTCACCCTCACCGACCTCGAGGCCGTCTTCCGCTCACTGAAATCGGAACTCGGACTGCGACCCATCTTCCACCACAAGCCCATCCGCGCCGAAGGACATCTGTTCATCACCGTCATCGCCTACCAGCTCGTACAGCTCATCCGACGACGCCTGCGCGAAGCCGGCGAGCACGCGAGCTGGAACACCATTCGACGGATCCTCGAAGGACAACAGCGCATCACCGCCACCTTCCGACGCGCCGATGGGCGCACCTTGCATGTACGCAAAGCCACCCGCGCCGAACCGCCCCAGCAGGCCATCTACGACGCCCTGGGCATCGACCCCGCACCCGGAGCGACCCGCAAGACCATCGTGTGAAATCACCATCGGGGTGAAAATGTAGTGCCACACGCCCGCTCTGAACATCGTAACTATATGAGTTGTAAGACTCGTGCCGGGGGGTAGGGTAAAGTTGGGCTAGCGGACGCCGATCCATGCGCTGTGACGGGCCGTACTCCCGCAAGCCGCTTCGACAGCGCGAACCCGCTGGTGTCGGCTACGCCTTCGCCAGCGCGTAAGCGCTCTTGCGATCCGTGCGGCCCGCTACCACGGCATTCTGCTTCGCGGCGCCTTCGCGACGAAAATCGGTGATTTTTCCATGCAGGTGTGTACCGCAAAGCCCTTGTCGAGACAGAAGGTGGGGACAAGGGAGCAAGTTCCCGGCGATGGTGCCCAAGTTCGACTGTCGAATCCCTGAGACGGACACGCATTTCGTCCATTCGGCAGTCTCGGTGGGAATTTTTCGCAAGGAAATCCTCTGCGGTACAGACTCCTGGCTTGCCACCTCACGGCGCTGGGTGTCGCGGTGTCGGCGATGCGCCGGTCCAGACACTGCTTGGACAACACTCCGATCTCGATCTCTATTGAGCCAACTCGCATGCTTGGGGACGAAGTGAGGATTGCAACCTGTTTATGCGCGACATAACGTCAAATTTTGAAACGTATTTCCGGATCTTGACATAGGCATGCTTATTCTGTCTAAATCCCGCAAGAGTGATCATGGCTGCAGTTCGAAGACCGTCGCGCGTACGCGACACCCTGCGGCACGCGGGGCCCAGCCATGAAGGCAGTCGTCTACACCGTTCTCGGCCTTGTCGCGGCAGAAGGTCTCGTCGGCAAAGCGACAAGGGTCACTACCGCCATAGGAGAATAGCGATGATCACAATCGCCCGTGCCCGTACTGCGGCGCCAACGGCGCTCGCGCTCGCAGCTCTCACCCTCGCGACAACACCCGCGGCCCACGCGCAGAGCCGGGACCAGATCACACCCTCCCACGTCTACCAAGCGACCCAGGACCTCACTGCGGAGATCCACGTCCTGCGCGATGCAATAGGCGTGGTGGACTACCCCGCGGAGGCCGAGCCCCAGGATGACCGCGCCCCGGTCCACGTCTACGCAAAGACCCTCGAGGTCATGAAGAAGGTGTCCCGCGCACAGAGGAGGTTCGGCATGGCCCCAGCTCGTGTTGGACAGATCCCGGTCAAGGAGATCACCCCAAAGGACGTGCTCGGGAGCGTGGAGTCGATCATCCGCGAGGTGCGACGCATCAAGGAGCAGCTCGTCATTGAGGACGAGATCACGCCGGCGCCCTTCGTGGGAGCGAAGACTCCATCCCTCGTCTATCAGAATCTCGGATCTGCCTCGTTTCTGCTCGACGGACTCGTTGGAAGGCCGATCACGCCGTCGGATGTCTTCACGAACGTCCAGCACATCCACGACGAGATGGAGCTGATTGCGGCCAAGCTCAAGGTCAACCTCGAACTCGAGGCCCGGGTCGTCGAAGGCAGGAAGCGTCCACAGGACGTGGCCCAACAAGTCCTGAGAGCGACTTTCAAGACCATCAACCTGGAGACTCGTTTGGGGATGGGCGCGTCCGGCGTACCCAACATGACCCTGGTGCGCGTCACGCCCGCGGAAGTCTTCGAGGCGACCAACATCCTCTTGGCGGAGATGGTCCGAATCAAGGCGCACCTCGGGATCACGCTCCCACGTGACGAACGCCAGGACGCGCGAAACAAGCAACCAACCGACGTTTTCGCTCAGGTCCTTCTCGTCATCCGCAATCTCGACCACTTGGCCAAGGCGGCTGAGCGGCTCGAGTAAGCCTTGCACAAGCTCCCCGCGCGCCCGCGACCACGGGCGCCTCCGGGTAGAACCATGCGACGGAGTACACCCTGCTCGGAATCGTGGATCTGCACCGGGATCGCGATTCTCGTGATCGGCGCCTTTTGGACCCTGCCTCCCGCGCAGGGACAAGGCGTTCGCGCCACCGAGAGCACCCCGAGAGAAGTCGAGGCCGCCCTTTCCCTGACGCGCGCCGAGCGCGTCGCCGTGCAACGAGGGCTCGCCGCGCTCACGTTCGACGTCGGGCCTCTCGACGGAATCTTCGGCCGTCGCACGCGGGAAGCCATCAGCAGATGGCAAGCCTCGACCGGAAGACTGCCTACCGGATACCTCGACGTGCAAGGCGCCGAGACCCTCCTCACGGCAGGGAGGAGAACGCCGGCGCAGAAGTCAGCGGGGCGACTCAGGATCTTGGAGTACCGGGCGAAGATCGCCGCGACCGAAAGGCTGGACGATCGACGACGCGCCACCGCGCTGCTCGCGATCGCCCTCGAACAAAGTGCCGCTGGCGACACTCGGGAGGCCCTGGACACGGCTGCAAGGATCGAGGGCGCGTACCTGCGCAGTCACGCCCTGGTCTCCATCTCGGAACACCGGGCGAACGCGGGCGACGCTCGCGGTGCGTTGCGGACCCTGGCGGCTGCTCTCGCCGCCGCCCGGGCCGAACCGGACCCGAGCCACCGTGCTCGGGCCCTTGCACGCACCGCCGAGGCACGCGCGGCCATCAACGGTATCGGCACCTCGCCAAGGCCCCGTGAGAGTCCCGGTGACCCGCCTGCCGCACCGTCCGGATTCAACCAATGAAGACTCCCCGGGAGCGCGCCTATCCGACGAAGCGCCCGAGCCGGACCGCGGTGGTGCCGCGGCTCGCGCGGTGCGAGGGCATGATGAGCACGCATTCGTCGTAGGGGGTGGCGACCGCGGTGTCGCCGTCGTACCCGATGACGGTCCCCGCCTTCTCGATGACCTCCATCCCCCGGTACGGCCCGGTGAAGCGGAATCGATGGCTTCGCACCGTGACCGGCTGGGTGACCTCGACGAGCCTTGCCGCCGCCCCGTCCGCCGGGGGAGGCGGCTCCGGCAACCGGACCTCGAAGTGGTCGAGGAACCGGAACGCGACCCGTCTCGCCGTCTCCACCGTCTCGCGCTTCCAGTGCTGGCCGCATTCGACGAGGAGCGCGGCGCGCGGGCTCTCGCCGTCTCCGAACGCGGCGTAGTCCCGCATCCGCGGCCCCGCCGCGTGGCCCGCGTCGCGCACGATGTGGGCCGACAACCCGAGCGCGCGGGCGAAGTCCCGGCCCTTGCGGGTGGTGCCGCACAGCGCGAGCGGCGCCGCCGCGTACTGCATCGAGTGGAGGTCGAGCAGGTAGTCGACGTCATCGAGAATCGGCCTCAGCGCCCTCGCCCGCCTGAGCTCCACGCTGTCACGGCGGCCCGCGAGCACTTCGCTCGACCACAGGCGGTTGAAGTCCTCGTCCACGTAGCGGCTGAGGGCGGGATGCACGGGGTCGAAGCGTTCGTAGGCATCGACGTTCATGAACGCGAGGGTGAGCCGCCCGTACGCCGGACGGGTCTCCGCCCGCAGCAGCTCGTCGAGCACGATCGCGCCGCAGAGCTCGTTGCCGTGCACGACGGCGCTCACCATGACGTGGGGCCCGGGCCGGCCGCTCTCGATGGTGTGTACGTAGTCGATGCCGGCGCTTCCCTGCCGCCAGGGCGCCAGATCGGGAGCCTCGATCTCGACCGCCTCGGCCGGCATCTCGAACTCTTCCGCCGGCAAGGCGGCAGCCTCCCGGCCGGGGATGGTCGCTCGGGCGTGCATCGCGCGGATTCTACCCCACCCGCCCCTCCGGCCCGCCACTTTCGATCGTCTACACTGTCGCCCGCCGTCCCGCCCAGAGATGAAGATTGCTAGATGCCGCAGGGAAGATTCGAAGGTACCGATACCTACGTCGCCACCGAGGATCTGATGCTCGCGGTGAACGCCGCCATCACCCTCGAACGGCCGCTGCTCATCAAGGGAGAGCCCGGCACGGGCAAGACCATGCTCGCCGAGGAGGTGGCACGCGCGATCGGCGCCCCCCTCATCCAGTGGCACATCAAGTCGATCACGAAGGCGAACCAGGGGCTCTACGAATACGACGCGGTCGCGCGCCTTCGCGACTCGCAGCTCGGCGACGACCGGGTCCACGACATCCACAACTACATCGTCCAGGGCAAGCTCTGGGAGGCATTCGCCTCCGAGACGCGCCCGGTCCTCCTCATCGACGAGATCGACAAGGCGGACATCGAGTTCCCGAACGATCTGCTGCAGGAACTCGACCGCATGGAGTTCTACGTCTACGAGACGAAGGAGACGATTCACGCGGTCCACCGACCGATCATCATCATCACCAGCAACAACGAGAAGGAGCTGCCGGACGCGTTCCTGCGCCGCTGCTTCTTCCACTACATCCGGTTCCCGGACCGGGAGACGATGACGAGCATCGTCGGGGTCCATTTCCCGGGCCTCAAGAAGGATCTCCTCCAGGAATCGCTGGAGACCTTCTTCGAGATGCGCGAGGTGCCGGGGCTCAAGAAGAAGCCCTCGACCTCGGAGCTGCTCGACTGGATCAAGCTGCTCGTAGCGGAGGACATCCCGCCCGAAGTCCTGCGGAACAAGGACGTCCGCGAGGCCATTCCCCCGCTCTACGGCGCCCTGCTCAAGAACGAGCAGGACGTGCACCTGTTCGAGCGGCTCGCCTTCCTGCACCGCCGAAATGCTGGTTGACTTCTTCTTCGGCCTTCGCCGGTACCACGTGCCGGTCGCGATTACCGAATACCTGACCCTGCTCGAAGCCCTCGACCGCCGGGTCGCGATGCTGAGCGTGGACGACTTCTACTACCTCGCGCGCGCGTCGCTCGTGAAGGACGAGCGGCACTTCGACCGCTTCGACCAGTGCTTCGGAACGTACTTCAAGGGAATGGAGGAGCTGTTCGACGCACTGCACGGCGAGATCCCCGAGGAGTGGCTCCGCCGGCAGGCCGAGCTGCAGCTCAGCGAGGAGGAAAAGGCGCTCATCGAGGCGATGGGCGGCTTCGACAAGCTGATGGAGGAGCTCAAGAAGCGCCTCGAGGAGCAGAAGGGGCGCCACCAGGGCGGGAACAAGTGGATCGGGACGGCCGGGAAATCGCCGTTCGGAGCTTACGGCTACAACCCCGAAGGGGTGCGCATCGGGCAGCACGAATCGCGCCACCGGAGCGCCGTCAAGGTCTGGGACCGGCGGGAATTCAAGAACTTCGACGACACGGTACAGCTCGGCACCCGCAACATGAAGGTTGCGCTCCGCAAGCTCCGGCGGTTCGCCCGCGAGGGGGCGGAGGAGGAGCTCGACCTCGACGACACCGTCCGCTCGACGGCTCGCAACGGGGGCTTCCTCGACATCCGGATGGTCCCCGAACGCCACAACGCGGTGAAGGTGCTGCTGTTCCTCGACGTCGGCGGCTCCATGGACGACCACGTCAAGGTGTGCGAGGAGCTCTTCTCCGCCGCCCGCGGGGAGTTCAAGCACCTCGAGTACTTCTACTTCCACAACTTCGTCTACGAGACGGTGTGGAAGGACAACCGGCGCCGGCACGCGGTGCGCCTCCCGACGATGGACGTCCTCCACAAGTACAACGCGGAGCACAAGGTGATCTTCGTCGGCGACGCGAGCATGAGCCCCTACGAGATCGCGTATCCCGGGGGGAGCGTCGAGCACTGGAACGAGGAGGCGGGCGCGGTCTGGATGCGCCGCGTGCTGGACGCCTGGCCCTACGCGATCTGGCTCAATCCGAAGCCGGAGAACGTCTGGGACTACACCCAGTCGGTCCAGATGACGCGCGAGATCATGGCAGACCGCATGTACCCCCTCACCGTGGAGGGCCTCGACAAGGGGATGCGCGAGCTCCGCCACCGCCGCGCGGACTGACCCGCATTGCGCCCCATCCCGGGGGCGGCGCGACCGCACCATCCGGTGCCGGGACGGGATTACGCTGACGGCGGACCACAGAGGGCGGAGTCGCCTCTTGTGTCTCCCTCGATCCACCCGCATAGTTTTGCCTCAGTCATGCCACGGACCGCAGCCATCGAACAGATATTGCAGGACGAGGCGGAGCGGGAAGTGGCGCACTCGGCCCTCGCAGAAGAAATCCGTGCCCGCATGGAGACCCCGCGTTCGGAGTACACGGACAGAACCCATACATTCGCAGCCGCTCGCGCGACCATTGCGGCGGCTCGCGTAGCATGAGCCTTCGCATGAACCTCATCGACGAGATCGTCGCCGCCCGCGACGAGATGACCGAGATCCGCCGCGACATCCACCGCCACCCCGAGCTCGCCTACGAGGAGCACCGCACCGCGGAGGTGGTCGCGGACCGGTTGACGGCCTGGGGAATCCCGATCCGGCGCGGCCTCGGGGGCACCGGGGTGGTCGGCACCGTGAAGTGCGGGCACGGCAACCGGGCGATCGGGCTGCGCGCGGACATGGACGCCCTCGCGATGGACGAGCTCAACACCTTCGAGCACGTCTCGCGGCACCCCGGCCGGATGCACGGCTGCGGGCACGACGGCCATACCACCATGCTTCTCGGCGCGGCGCGCCATCTCGCCGAGCACCAGGGCTTCGACGGCACCATCCACTTCATCTTCCAGCCGGCGGAAGAAGGCGCGGGCGGGGCCGACGCGATGATCCGGGACGGCCTGTTCGACGAGTTCCCGGTGGACTCGGTCTGGGGAATGCACAACTTCCCGACCGTACCGGTCGGGAAGTTCATCACCCGCGTGGGGCCGTTCCTCGCGAGCTCGGACACGGTGCGGGTCAAGGTGAACGGGGTCGGCGGCCACGGCGCGATGCCCCACCTCGCCCGGAGCCCGGTCAACGCCGCGTGCGCGATCATCGAGGCGCTGAACGACTTCGTCGCCCAGGAGATCAACGCCCAGAACGCGGCCACGTTCACGGTCGGGCGCATCCGGGGCGGCGACGCGATCAACGTCATCCCCGATTCCGTGGAGTTCGCGGGCACGGTGCGCTCGTTCACCCACTCGGTGCGCGATCAGTTCGCGGCCGGCCTGGACCGGATCGTCAACGGGATCTGCGCCGCGCGCGGCATCTCCGCCGAGGCCGCATACGAGAAGAACTACCCGCCCGTCGTCAACAGCGAAGAGGAGACCGCGATCGCGGCGCGGGCGGCGGCCCGGGTGGTGGGGGCGGAGAACGTCGACGCGGGAGCCGCCCGCATCATGGGCTCGGAGGACTTCGCCTTCATGCTGCTCCAGCGCCCCGGCAACTACATCATGATCGGCAACGGCGAGGGAGAGCACGGGGGCTGCATGGTCCACAACCCCCACTACGACTTCAACGACGAGATCCTCCCCATCGGCGCCACCTACTGGGTCGAGCTCGCGCGCGAGCTCCTGCCACCGCACTGAGCCCGAGTCGGGGATCGACGGGCACCTCCACGGCGCCCGTCAATCCGGCCAGATGACGTGCTGCGACACTCGGCACGCAATCTTGCTCCTGGCCGCGAATGACACGAATGACACGACGGTTGACGCGCCGTGCCGGCGGGCCTAGCATGGGCCGCATGAAGGCACTGCTCGCACTGCTCGCTCTTACCGGGACCCGGAGGGGGCCGGCCGGAACGTAGTGCTGCGCTGAGCGAATCGTTACGAAGCCCGCCCCCGGAAACGAGGGCGGGCTTTTCTTTTGGAGGAACCAGACCATGAGCGAATCGACTCCGGCCCGCGAGGCTCCCGGGGCCGCCGCCTGGCCAGCCGCGCAAGCGCCCGGCCGCATGCCCATCGAGAAGTACCACACCTTCGAGCCCATCGATCTGCCGGACCGCAAGTGGCCGGGGCGGGTCATCACCCGCGCGCCCATCTGGTGCAGCGTGGACCTTCGCGACGGCAACCAGGCGCTCATCAACCCCATGGACCACGAGCGCAAGAGGCGCATGTTCGAGACCCTCGTGCAGATGGGGTTCAAGGAGATCGAGGTGGGCTTCCCCTCCGCCTCGGATACCGACTTCGAGTTCTGCCGCTACCTCATCGAGAACGATGCGATTCCGGACGACGTGACCGTCCAGGCCCTCACCCAGGCGCGGCCCGAGCTCATCGCCCGCACCTTCGAGAGCGTCGCGGGCGCGAAGCGGGCGATCGTCCACCTCTACAACTCGACCTCGACCCTGCAGCGGCGGGTGGTCTTCGGGCTCGATCGGGGCGGGATCACCGAGATCGCGGTGAACGGCGCGCGGCTCGTCCGCGAGCTCGCCGAGGCTCGCCCGGAGACGGACTGGACTTACCAGTACTCCCCGGAGAGCTTCACCGGCACCGAGCTCGACTACGCGGTCGAGGTCTGCGAGGCGGTGATGGACGTCTACGAGCCGACGCCGTCGAAGAGGCTGATCGTCAACCTGCCGGCCACCGTCGAGATGGCGACCCCCAACATCTACGCCGACCAGATCGAGTGGTTCGGCCGCAACATCCGCAACCGGGAGAGCATCATTCTCAGCCTGCACCCCCACAACGACCGGGGCACCGGGGTGGCGGCGGCCGAGCTCGCGTTCATGGCCGGGGCGGAGCGGATCGAAGGGACACTGTTCGGGAACGGCGAGCGCACCGGCAACGTGGACGTGGTGACCCTCGCCCTCAACATGTTCACCCAGGGGGTGGACCCCGAGCTCGATCTCTCCGACATCGACCATCTGCGGGGAGTGGCGGAGCACTGCAACCAGCTCCCCGTCCACCCCCGCCACCCCTACGCGGGGGAGCTCGTCCACACCGCGTTCTCCGGGTCGCACCAGGACGCGATCAAGAAGGGCATGAACGCCAACAGCGCCTCCAACTCGCCGATCTGGGAGGTGCCCTACCTTCCCATCGACCCGAGCGACATCGGGCGCACCTACGAGGCGGTCATCCGCATCAACAGCCAGTCGGGAAAGGGCGGGGTCGCCTACATCATGCAGGAGGAGTTCCACCTCGACCTCCCGCGCGCCCTCCAGATCGAGTTCAGCCGGATCGTGCAGTCGGTTACGGACGAGAGCGGGCTCGAGATCTCGTCGCAGCAGATCTGGGACCTCTTCGAGAAGGAGTATCTCGGCTGCAACGGACGCTTCGACCTCGTCGAGCATCGCATGGCGCCCGATACCCACGCCTCGAACCGGGTGGTGGTGACCGGGACGCTGCTCGTGGACGGCGAGACCCGCATCGTGACCGGCAACGGCAACGGCCCCATCGACGCCTATACGAGCGCGCTCGCGCGGGATCTCGGCGTGGAGGTGAGCGTTCACGACTACAAGGAGCACGCGACGGGACACGGTGCGAACGCGACCGCCGTCGCGTACGTCGAGGTCGCGAAGCCGGACGGCGAAGTCCTGTACGGAGTGGGGATGGACCCCAATATCGTGATGGCCTCGCTCCGGGCGGTGACGAGCGCGGCGAACCGCCTGCAGCGGTCCGGGGGTTAGGGCGTGTTCACACTCCTGTCGCTCGAATCCGTATCGATTGAAAACAACTTGTTACATTCATTCCGGAGGCCGGTGGAGCGGCAATTTTCCAGTGCCGAGGCTGCCTGATCGATTGTAATTTATTGATTCGAAAGGCGAATGACGCGAGAAACAGAGAATAGCGTGAACACGCGCTAGTCCGGAGATCGAACGGTCCCGCGCCCCCGCGGCTGACGTCACGGGGGCGGCGGAAAACGGACTTTCACTCCACTGCCCGGGCCCTGCCGGCGCGCGGGACCGGACGTCCCCCGTCGGCGATGGCGATCACGAGGACGATCTCGTCCGGACGTGGCGCGTCGGCGAGGGAGACCGTCATGGCGTCGAAATGATCGAACGACCATGCATCGTCCTTGTGCCCGAGGGGGATGTCGATGCTTGCGCCCACGGCACCGACCTTGGCCGCGGAGGGGATCAGGGACTGTCCGCCCCCGATAGGCTCCCGCATCGCCTTGCCGAGCTTGGGATGGAGCAGGGCGTGCCCGTGCTCGAGGTCCCCGCCGGCGCCGACGATCGCCGCCTTGCCGTAGCTGACCGCGGGGCGGGCGAGGAGCGGGACCATCTCCGCCATCAACGCTTCGCCGAGCGTGAGGCCGATATCGAACAACCGCGAAAGGTCGTCGACGACCAGGCCGGAGAAGGGATTGGCGATCACCCCGAGCCCGGCCACCCGGGTGACCGGCACCGCCGCCGGGCTCCCTCCTTCCCCATAGATGGTCTCCCGCTGTACGACGCGCTTCCTGAGGTCATGACCGGTCATGAGTGCGGTGTCCTGTGCTGGTGAGCCGGGGCCTGAAGGAGAGAAATCAGGCGAAGCGGTCGGGACGGAAGGGAGCCAGGTCCACGCTCGGCGGGTCGGTCCCGTCCACCAGCTCCGCGACGAGCTTGCCGGTGATCCCGCCGAGGGTCATCCCGAGATGCTGGTGCCCGAACGCGCACAGGATTCGGGGGTCGGACGGCAGCGGGCCGATCGCGGGCAGGGCGTCCGGCAGCGTCGGCCGGAAGCCGAGCCAGCTCTCGGCCGGCTCGCCGAGGTCGGGGAGGAGACGCCGGGCCGCCGCCGTCAGAGCCTCGACCCGCGCCGGGCGGGGGGGAGCGTCGAGCCCCGCGAACTCCACCGTGCCCGCCGCGCGCAGCCCCACTTCCATCGGGGTCATGAAGAAACCGCCGTCGACGGGAGCCACCGGCCGGTTCAACAGGGACGCCGCCTCCGGAAACATGACGTGGTAGCCCCGCTCGGCATCGAGCGGAATGTGCTCCGCGAGCCGCCCGAGAAGCCGCGTCGACCACGCACCGGCCGCGATTACCACCCGGTCCGCGGCGATTCGCTCGCCGGAGCAAACCACCTCGAGCAGTCCGGGCAAGCCGTTCCCGATCGCCCTCACCTCGGCGTGATGCACGCGCCCGCCCCACTGCACGAACGCCCGGGCGAGCCGATCCACGACCGCATGGGGATTGCGGAGATAGAAAACGTCCTCGAGGTAGACCCCGCGATGCACGACGTTGGCGAGGGCGGGCTCCAGCTCGTAGACCTCGCTCGGGTCGAGCTCGCGGAATGAGACCCCGTGGGCGCGCCGCAGTTCCCGGTTCGCGCGGTCGCGCCGCCAGCTCTCCTCCGATTCGTAAACGTAGAGCGCGCCGGCGGGGCCGAGCAACGACTCGATGCCCGCGCGGCGCGCGAGCGGGCGGAAACCTTCCTCCGCCTGCGCAAGGATGGCCGCCAGCGCCCGAACCGTCGCCCGCACCCGGCCGGGACGGCAGGCGGAGAGGAACCGGAGCGCCCAAGGCAGGAACCGGGGCAGATAGGACCACTGGATCGACAGGGGACTCCCCGAATCGAGGAGCATCGAGGGAGTGTCGATGAGCCGCCGGGGGGCGTTGATCGGGATACACCCGTAGGTCGCGAAGATGCCCGCGTTGCCGTACGACGTCGCGCGGCCGGGGGCGCCACGGTCGATCAGGGTGACGTCGTGTCCGGACTGCTGCAGCCAGAGGGCCGCCGAGACACCGACCATGCCCGCCCCGACCACCACCACGCGCCGAGGCTTGGAGGCTGCGCTCATCAATCTACCTCTTCAACACGCAATTTCCCGGGACCGGAAGAGCCGGGATGGCCAGGATAGCCGGAACGCCGCACCGGCTCCGTACCCCCGCGGCACCGCACGCCCCGCTCCCACGCCGACGTCCGCGTGCCGACGGTCCCTGCCGGTTTATGCCCACCCAGGAAGTCTAGCCCGGAAAAGTCACCGATTTTCGTCGCGGGGGCGCTGTGAAGCTGCGAAACACAATGCCGTGGCGGCGCGGAATATCGGTGATTTTCCGCGCAGGCGGGCCGCATCTGCTTACGCAGCTTCGCGGACCGAAAGAGCGCTTGCGCGCTGGCTGAAGGCGCAGTCGACACTAGCGCGTTCGCGCTGTCGAAGCGGCTCGAGGGAGTACGGACCGCGGCGACCTTGGGAGCGCGAAGCGACGGATTGGCGTCCGCTAGCCAAGAAATCGGGGATTGTTGCGGGCCAATGCCTCGGGAGACTGATTGCGACCGGTTCGCGCGGCACGGGCGAGACCGATCGAAGCGTGAGTCGGACGGACTCGATCCCATCGGCGGCGAGAGTCCACTTATACTGGCGCGCGAGTCGGCCCGGCGCGCGGAGCCGAGGAACGCCTCGCGGGCGCTTCGCGGCGCACCGGGACAACCGCCCGCACGGGCAGCGGAGACGCAAGATGATCGACTTTCGAAGCGACACGGTGACCATGCCGACGCCGGCGATGCGCAAGGCGATGGCGGCGGCGGAGGTGGGCGACGACGTCTACGGAGAGGACCCCACCGTCAACGCGCTCGAACGGCGGGCGGCCGAAATGGCGGGCATGGAGGCGTCGATCTTCGTGTCGAGCGGCACCCAGGGCAACCTGCTCGCCCTGCTCACCCACTGCGGCCGCGGCGACGAGTACATCGCCGGGCAACGGGCGCACTGCTACCGGTCCGAAGCGGGCGGGGCCGCCGCCCTCGGCGGGATCCAGCCGCAGCCCCTCGACTTCGCGCCGGACGGGACCCTGCCCCTCGATGCGGTGCGGGCGGCGGTCAAGCCGGGCGACGACTTCCACTACGCCCGCAGCCGGCTCCTGTGTCTCGAGAACACGCAGAGCGGCAAGGTGCTCCCGCTCGACTACCTCGCGGAGGCGGAGTCGCTCGCGGACGAGTTCGGCCTTGCCAAGCATCTCGACGGCGCCCGCCTCTTCAACGCCGCGGTGGACCTCGGGGTCGACGCGAGCGACATCACCCGTCACTTCGACACGGTGTCGATCTGCCTCTCCAAGGGGCTCGGCGCCCCGGCGGGCACGATGCTGTGCGGCCCGCGGGACTTCATCGACGAGTCGCGACGCATCCGGAAGATGCTGGGCGGGGCCATGCGCCAGGTCGGGTTCCTCGCCGCGGCCGGCCTCCACGTCCTCGAACACCACGTGGAGCGGCTCGCCGGCGATCACGCGAACGCAAAGCGACTCGGGGAAGGATTCGAGGATATCGAGGAGCTCGGGTTCGACCGGAGCGAGGTTCACACCAACATGGTGTTCGTGGACATGGACGCGAGCTGGCGCGACGACCTCCGCGAGCACTTCCGGAGCAACGGGATCCTCGTCTCCTCGCGCAACCCGGTCCGCTTCGTGACCCACCTCGACATGGACGAGGCCGACATCGACGAAGCGGTCGCCCGCTGCAAGGCGTTCTTCGCCCGCAACCGATAGTCGACCGCCCTCCAGCGGCCCCCGCCCGGACCGGACGCGCTACCGGCCCCCCCACGCGCGGCGGGAGAGGGTCCTGCCGTACGCCGGCCCGCTATCCACCAAAGATTAGACAATCTTTGGTGAAAATACGCCGCACAGGCCAATTTTGTCGAAAGATTTGATAATCTTTCCCACCATGATCTCCATACCTCGGCTCGGTGAGGAGGCGCCCCTCTCTCGACAGCGACGAAATCTGCGGGTTGGGCCGCAGCTCGGAGGTGGCCCGCCCGGTCAGTCGGCCGCTTCGTCGAGGTACGCCTCCATGGGCGGGCAGGTGCACACGAGGTTCCGGTCGCCGTAGACGTTGTCGATCCGCCCGACGGGGGGCCAGTACTTGTCCTCGCGGCACCACCCAGCGGGATAGAAGGCTTCGGCGCGGGAATAGGGATGCGGCCACTCGTCCTCGCCGGCGAGCCGCATCGCGTGCGGAGCATTGCGGAGCACGTTGTCCTCGGGGTCCGCCCTTCCCGTCTCGACGGCCCGGATCTCCTCCCGGATGGCGATCATCGCCTCGCAGAACCGGTCGATCTCGCGCTTCGACTCGCTCTCCGTAGGCTCGATCATGAAGGTGTCGGCAACCGGGAACGACATCGTCGGAGCGTGGTAGCCGTAGTCCACGAGCCGCTTCGCCACGTCGTCCACCGCGATCCCGCACCCCTTCTTGATCTCGCGGAGATCGATGATGCACTCGTGGGCCACCAGGCCGCCCGGCCCCCGATAGAGCACCGGGTAGTGCGGCGAGAGGCGAGCCGCGACGTAGTTGGCGTTGAGGATTGCGATCCGGGTCGCCTGCAGCAGCCCCTCGTGGCCCATCAGCTTCATGTAGGCCCAGGAGATGGGCAGGATCCCGGCCGAGCCCCAGGGAGCCGCCGAGACGGCCCCGATCGAGGTGCCGCCGCGGTCGTAGGGGTTGGCCTCCTCGACGACCGGATGCCCGGGGAGGAAGGGTGTCAGGTGGGCGCGCACCCCGATGGGACCCATGCCGGGTCCGCCGCCCCCGTGCGGAATGCAGAACGTCTTGTGCAGGTTGATGTGGGAGACGTCCGCGCCGAGATCGGCCGGCCATACGAGGCCGAGCAGCGCGTTCAGGTTCGCCCCGTCCATGTAGACCTGCCCGCCGTGCTCGTGGACGATGTCGCAGAGCTCGCGGATCGACGCCTCGAACACGCCGTGCGTGGAGGGATAGGTCACCATGAGCGCGGCGAGCCGCTCCCCTGCCGCCTCGGCCTTGGCCCGCAGGTCTTCGACGTCCACGTTGCCGTCGGCGTCACACCCCACCACCACCACCTCGAGCCCCGCCATGTGCGCGCTCGCGGGGTTCGTGCCGTGGGCGGAAGCAGGGATGAGGCAGACGTTCCGGGACCCTTCGCCCCGGCTCTCGTGGTAGCGCCGGATGACGAGAAGCCCCGCGTACTCTCCCTGCGACCCGGCGTTGGGCTGGAACGACACCCCGGCAAACGCGGTGCACTCGCAGAGCATGAGCTCGAGGTCCCGGACGAGCTGACCGTACCCCTCGGTCTGATCGGGCGGCGCGAACGGATGGATCCCCGCGAATCCCTCGAACGTCACCGGGAGCATCTCGGTCGTGGCGTTCAGCTTCATCGTGCAGGAACCGAGGGGGATCATCGAGCGGTCGAGAGCGATGTCGCGGGCCGCGAGCCGGCGGAGATACCGCAGCATCTCGGTCTCGCTGTGGTACCGGTGGAACACCGGGTGATCCAGGATGGGATCCGTGCGAAGCATCGCGGCGGGAAGGCACGGACGGGCCGAAGCGTCGAGCGATTCGACGGACGGTACTTCCACGCCGGGCGCGAACCCGGCCAGCACCTCGGCGATCACGAGGGGAGTGGTGGTCTCGTCCACGGAGAGTCCGATCCTCCGGTCGTCGACCTCGCGCAGGTTGATCCCGCGCGCGCGCACCCGGTCGTGGATCGCGGCCGCGCGGCCGGGCGCCCCCCCGTCCCCGGTGGGGATCTTCACCGTCAACGTATCGAAGAAGGTCTCGTTCTCGGTCTCGAATCCGAGCCGCGCGAGACCCTCGCGGAGCACGACCGCCATGCGGTGCACGCGGCGGGCGATGCGCGAGAGGCCCTCCGGACCGTGGTAGACCGCGTAGAAGCCCGCGATCACCGCAAGCAGGACCTGCGCGGTGCAGATGTTGCTCGTGGCCTTCTCCCGCCGGATGTGCTGCTCCCGGGTCTGGAGCGCCATGCGGAACGCGGCCTGGCCGTGCCGGTCCACCGAAACCCCGATGATGCGGCCCGGGGTGGAGCGGCGGTACGCGTCGCGGGTGGCGAAGAACGCGGCGTGAGGGCCGCCGCAGCCCATCGGTACCCCGAACCGCTGACTGCTGCCGAGCACGATGTCGGCGCCGAGCTCTCCCGGCGAGCGCAGCATCACGAGGGAGAGCGGATCGGCCACAACCGCCACCAGTGCCTGGTGGGCCCGCGCCCGCGCCACCGTCTCCGCGAGATCGGGGATCGCGCCTCCCGACCCCGGGTACTGGACGAGCATGCCGAAGCACGGCCCGTCGAGATCGGCGGCCGGCCGGACCTCCACCTCGAGGTCGAGCGGGGCCGCGCGCGTGCGGACCACGTCGATGGTCTGCGGGTGGCAGTCGGCATCGACCAGGAACCGGTTCGACTTGCTCTTTCCGACCCGGCGCGCCATCGCCATCGCCTCCGCCGCAGCCGTCGCCTCGTCGAGGAGCGACGCGTTGGCGAGCTCCATGCCGGTGAGATCGATGATCATCTGCTGGTAGTTGAGCAGCGCCTCCATCCGGCCCTGGCTCACTTCCGACTGGTACGGCGTATAGGCGGTGTACCACGCCGGGTTCTCGAGCACGTTGCGCCGGATCACGGCCGGCGTGTGCGTCCCGTGGTAGCCCATGCCGATGAGCGAGGTCATCACCCGGTTGCGGCCCGCGAGCTCGACCAGGCGCGCGTACGCCGCGGGCTCGTCGAGGGGGGGCTCCAGGTCGAATTCGCGGGGATGACGGATGACCGCCGGGGCGGCCGCGTCGATCAGCTCCTCGACGCTCGCGAAGCCGAGGACGTCCAGCATCGCCTTCGCGTCGGCCTCGTTTGGGCCGATGTGACGCCGGACGAAGGGGGCGGACTCGGATACGTCACCGAGCCGGTCGTCTCCCGTCGCTTCCATTACTCGAGGCCCTCCACGTAGCGAAGATACTCATCCTCGGTCATGAGCCCGTCCAGCGAGTCGTCGCCGTCCGTCTCGATCTGCAGGAACCAGCCCTCTCCGGTGGGATCCTCGTTGACGAGGGCGGGCTCGTCGTTCAGAGCCTCGTTGACCCTTGCGACCGTCCCCGACACCGGCGCGAACAGCTCGCTCGCGGCCTTGACCGATTCGATGACGGCTGCCTCCGATCCCCGCTCGATCTCGTCGCCGACCTCAGGAAGCTCGACGAAGACGATCTCGCCGAGCTGCTCCTGGGCGTAGTCCGTGATCCCGACCACGGCTGTGCCGTCGTCATCGATCCGAACCCACTCGTGATCCTGGGTGTATCGGAGCTCGCTCATACTCTTCCCCCCTGGCTTCGAGACGGCCGGCCGGATAGGTCGGGTGGAGCCGGTTTCGCCCCGTCAATAAGGCTGCGTCATACTACACTCAACCGAACTCCATCGGCTCTAACGTGACCGGACGCCGCCCCCCGGGGAACGCCCCGACCCATCGACTTTCGTACCGTGGCGCCCTCGGGATCGGCGGCGCCATCTGGGCCGTCACCGGGGTCGCGGGCATCCTCGCATGGGCGATTGTTCGTCTCTCGGGCATCGCCCTCGGCGCGCTCGAACAGCCGCTCGCCTGGTACCACTGGGCCGCGATCGGGGCATTCGTTCCATTCATGGCGTGGTCGGAAGGGCTCCGCGGCTTCCAGCGCAGATTTTCCCCCCGCGTCGCCGAGCGGGCAATGCTGATCCGCGCGGCGCCGACCACGGCTCGGGTGATCCTCGCCCCGTTGTTTGCGGCGGGTTTCTTCGGCGGATCGCGGCGCGAGCAGATCGGAGCCTTCCTCGGGACCGCCGCCATCATCGCCCTCGTCCTCCTCGTGCACCGCCTGGAGCAGCCCTGGCGCGGCATTCTCGACGCGGGGGTCGTCACCGGGCTCACCTGGGGAGTGGTGGCGACCGTCGCGCTCAGCGCAAGGGCGTGGCGGACCGCCGAGTGAGGCAGCCGCCACTCCTGCGTCCGGGCCATGGTCCCGGCGGGTTCCGCGCCGGGTGCACTCCCCACGGGAGTCGACGCCGCCGGCTTCGCCTCGCAAGTCAGCCGAGAATGTCCCGATTGCGAGCTACCCGCTCCGCGCTCGGGTCCACCACCGGCCGCACCGCCTCGATGGCGTCGATATAGTCGCGCGGGAGGTCGAGCTCGCGGGCGCCCGCGAGCACCATCTCCCGGTACCAGCCAAAGGGCGGGAGCCCGGGCTCCACCGCATCCGGCTTCGCAACGTAGAGATCGGCCTTGAGCGAACCTTCGGGGGCGGTCACCTCGACGGTGGCGCGCTCGTAGCCGGGCCCTTCGATGCGGTCGAGCTCGTCGAGCTGCTCCCGGGCGAGGCCAAACAACGCTCCCCACACCTGGTCGGCCGGATTCCCGGTGCGAAACGCGTCGCACTTGCCGGACCCGTCACCGCCGCGCTTGTGGAACCGAAGCGTATAGCCGGGAAGGGATGCGGCGCCGACCCGCTCGCACGGACCGAGTCGCCCTTCAATGCGGGCCGCCAGCATGTTGGATCCGTAACCGAAGTACAGCATGACCTTCGTATCGGGGCGCATCTACAGGTGTCCGTGCGGGCCGCAATTCGGTATTGTCGCGCCCCGCTTGCGCCGAATCGAGGTTCTTCCCGCATGACGCTGCCCGAGAAGATGACGGCCATCGAGATTTCGGCTCCGGGAGGCCCCGAGGCGCTCGTTCCGGTCGAGCGCCCGGTGCCGCGGCCGGGGCCGGGAGAGGTGCTGGTGCGGGTCGCCGCGGCCGGCGTGAACCGCCCCGACGTCATGCAGCGCAAGGGAAACTATCCGCCGCCGCCCGGCGCACCCGACATACCGGGGCTCGAGATCGCGGGAGAGGTCGTCGAAGCGGGGCCGGGCGCGGCCGGGGTGCCCGAGCGGGTATGCGCGCTCGTCCAGGGCGGCGGCTATGCGGAGTACTGCCTGGCCGCGGCGCCGCTCTGTCTCCCCGTTCCGGAGGGCGTGAGCGACGTGCAGGCCGCGGCGCTCCCGGAGACGTACTTCACGGTCTGGACGAACGTCTTCGAGCGCGGGCGGCTCGCGCCCGGGGAGAGCATCCTCGTGCACGGGGGGAGCAGCGGCATCGGCACCACCGCCATTCAGCTCGCGCGCGCGTTCGGGGCGACGGTCTACGCCACCGCCGGCTCGCCCGAGAAGTGCCGCGCGTGCGAGGGACTCGGCGCCGCCGAATGCATCGACTACCGGAAGGACGACTTCGTTGCCCGCATCGCGGCCGCGACCGAGGGGCGCGGCGTCGACGTGGTGCTCGACATGGTGGGCGGCGACTACTTCCCCCGCTCGATCGAGTGCCTCGCGACGGAAGGGCGGCTCGTCCAGATCGCCACCCAGCGCGGGATCAAGAGCGAGATCAACCTGCTCGCGGTGATGGTGAAGCGGCTCATGGTCACCGGGTCCACCCTGCGACCGCGGAGCGTGGCCGAGAAGACCCCCATCGCGAACGCTCTCCGGGAGCGGGTCTGGCCCCTGCTCGCAGCCGGCCGGGCGCGGCCGGTCATCCACCAGACGTTCCCCCTGCACGAGGCGGCGGCGGCGCATGCCCTCATGGACTCGAGCGCCCACATCGGCAAGATCGTCCTCACCACCATCGCCGGATGGGAACTGGAGCAGCCCTCCCCGCCCGCTTAAACTGCGGCCGGGAGGGACACAGCGCATGGCACAGGGGCGACCAGGAAAGCCGCTACCCGACGGCGGCAGATTGAAGCGGGGCGCCAATGACGCCACGACCGGCTACGAGGCCGAGCTCTGGCGCATGGCCGACACCCTGCGCGGCAGCATGGGCGCGGCCGAATACAAGCATGTCGTCCTCGGCCTCATCTTCCTGAAGTACATCTCCGACGCCTTCGAGGAGATGTACGCCCGCTTCGATGCCGAACGGTCCGAAGGCGCCGATCCGGAGGACCCGGACGAGTACCGCGCCGAGAACATCTTCTGGGTTCCGCAAGAGGCGCGGTGGGCTCATCTCAAGGGGAAGGCGAAGCAACCCTCCATCGGCTGGCTGCTCGACGATGCCATGACCGCGATCGAGCGCGACAACCCCGTGCTCAAGGACGTGCTCCCGAAGGACTACGCCCGTCCTGCGCTCGACCCGCTGCGCCTCGGCCAGCTCATCGACCTCGTCAGCAACATCCGGATGGGCGACGAGGACGCCCGCTCCCGGGATGTGATCGGTCGCGTCTACGAGTACTTTCTTTCGCAGTTCGCGAGCGCGGAAGGGAAGAAGGGCGGCGAGTTCTACACCCCGCGCTGCGTGGTCAAGCTCCTGGTCGAGATGCTGGAGCCCTGGCTGGGCCGGGTCTACGACCCTTGCTGCGGCTCGTCCGGCATGTTCGTCCAGTCGGTCGAGTTCATCCGCGCCCATGCAACCGGCAACGGAAACGGCGGCCGCGCGAATGGAGATATCTCGATCTACGGCCAGGAATCGAACTACACCACTTGGCGGCTCGCGAAGATGAACCTCGCCATCCGCGGCATCGAGGGGCAGATAGCCCACGGCGACACCTTCCACAATGACCGCCATCCCGACCTGAAGGCGGACTTCATCCTCGCCAATCCACCGTTCAACGTCTCCGACTGGGGGGGCGAACGACTCGCCGACGATCGGCGCTGGCAATACGGCACCCCGCCCAGGGGAAACGCCAACTTCGCCTGGGTGCAGCACATCGTCCACCACTTGGCGCCGACCGGCACGGCCGGCTTCGTGCTCGCCAATGGCTCGATGTCGTCGAATCAGTCCGGCGAGGGCGCCATTCGAAAGAGCCTGCTCGAGGCGGGGCTGGTGGACTGCATGGTCGCGCTGCCGGGCCAGCTCTTCTACTCGACCCAGATCCCGGCCTGCCTGTGGTTCCTCGCCCGAGACCGGACGGGCGGCTTGCCGTCAGGGGACGGAACGGTGGGACAGCCCCGACCGTTCCGCGACCGGCGCGACGAGGTTCTGTTCATCGACGCCCGCAAGCTCGGCCGAACGGTGGACCGCACCCATCGCGAGCTGACGGACGAGGACGTCGCCCGCATCGCCGGCACCTACCACGCTTGGCGCGGCGGCGAGAGTGGCGCGGACGAGTATGCCGACGTGCCCGGCTTCTGCAAGAGCGCCGCACTGGAGGATGTGCGCAGCCACGGCCACGTTCTCACCCCCGGTCGCTACGTCGGCGCCGAGCCGCAGGAGGACGACGGCGAGCCGTTCGAGGTCAAGATGAAGCGACTCGTCGCGGAGCTCCACGAGCAGCAGGTCGAAGGCGCGAGGCTGGACGCCGCCATCAAGGCGAATCTCGCCGTCCTCGGATTCGGGGAGGAGTGATGGCGGTAGTCCATTACCACACGGGCCGATTCCCGCCCGACGACCGCCTGGACTGGGCAAAGCTGGTTCCTTTCATTGGCCCGGCCACGGCCGCGGTGGCGCGTTATGACGGCATGCTCGCCGCGATTCCGAACCCCAGCGTTCTGCTCGCTCCTCTCACCACCCGCGAAGCGGTGCTCTCCTCGCGAATTGAAGGCACCCAAGCCACAATGGGCGAAGTTCTGGAGTTCGAAGCCGGGCGGGAACCGGAGTCCCCGGCGCGGCGCGACGACATCGGCGAGGTGCTCAACTACCGCGCCGCCATGCGGCGGGCGGAGGAGATGTTGGAGGAGCTGCCGTTGTCTTTGCGAGTAGTCCGGGAGGCGCATTCCGTACTGATGCGCGGAGTGCGCGGCGAGGGCAAGGCGCCCGGTGAGTATCGCCGGACCCCCAACTGGATTGGACCACCCGGATGCACCATCGACGAGGCTATCTTCGTGCCGATCGGTGCGGACAGACTCCCCGATGCGATGAGCGCCTGGGAGCGCTACGTCCACCGGAACGCCACCGATCGTCTGGTACAGCTCGCCATCCTCCATGCTGAATTCGAGGCTCTGCATCCCTTCCTGGACGGCAACGGTCGTCTGGGCCGCATGCTGGTTCCCCTGTTCCTGTGGCAGCATGGCCTCATCCGGGCGCCCATGTTCTACGTCAGCGCCTACTTCGAAGCTCGCCGCGATGCCTACTACGAAGGCTTGCTCTCGGTCTCGCGCGACGACGACTGGACCGGGTGGTGCCGGTTCTTCCTGCAGGCGGTGCAGGCGCAGGCAGAGGACAACCTGGCCAGGACGCAAGGCATCATCGACCTTTACGACAACATGAAGAGCCGCGTGGACGACCTCACCCGTTCCCGCTACGCCATCCGCGCCCTGGACTGGATATTCGAACGGCCAATCTTCCGCAGCACCGACTTCGTGACGACGGCGGGCATCCCGGAAGCGACATCCCGCCGGTTTCTCAAGTCGTTGATCGAGGGAGGGATTCTGACCGTGCTGTGGAGTGGCGGCGGCCGGCGGCCGAACGTACTCTGTTTCTCGGACCTCCTGGACATCGCAGAAGGCCGGCGGGCACCTTGACGGTCACTCATGACACACAACGCTGCTTGTCAATCATTTTTCGGATAAAATGACTGACAACCAGCGTTGATGCTCATCCATGACCGACAACCGATGTCACTTCTGCAGAGACGACTCAGGAGGAGGACGACGGCGAGCCGTTCGAGGCGAAGATGAAGCGATTCGTCGCGGAACTCTGCAAGCAGCAGGTCGAAGGAGCCCGGCTGGACGCCGCCATCGCCACAAATCTCAAGGCGCTGGGGTTCGGGTACGGCAGATCATGAGTATCGACACCGCCTTCCTGCGGCGCTGCACCCGGACTCTGGAACTTGCCCTGGACGAGATCGGGAAGCACCGGGAGGCGGACGATGTCCTTTACGACATCTACCGTGCAGCTTGCGTCAAGGAGTTCGAGCTGGTTCTGGAGCAGAGCGGCAAGCTGCTGCGAAAACGTCTCGCGGCCTTCTTCGCCAGCAACCGGCAGGCGGACCGTCTGGCCTTCAAGGATCTCTTCCGGCATGCCGCGAGGCACGGGCTGATCGACCCGGAAACGGTCGAACGCTGGCTTCTCTACCGCGACAACCGGAGCGACACCGCGCACAACTACGGCGAAGATTTTGCCGAAGCCACCCTGGGCCTGCTGCCGGGGTTCGTCGTCGATGCGAAGGCGCTGGCTGACATGATCGAGACGGCGGACGATGGCTGATCGCCCCCATCTCCTGCCGAAGCACCGTCTGGTGCTGGAAGCGCTGTTACGGAATCACCTGCCCGATGTCGAGGTCTGGGCCTACGGCAGCCGCGTGAACGGACGGAGCCATGACGGCAGTGACCTCGACCTGGTGCTGCGCGGGCCGGGTCTGAAGAAAATTCCGATCGATTGTTTGGCCGAATTCGAGGAAGCGGTCCGGGAGTCGAACATCCCCTTCCTGGTCGAGGCGAGAGATTGGGCGCGCCTGCCGGAGTCGTTCCACCGAGAGATCGAGCGAGATCATGTGGTGTTGGTGAGCAAAAAGGACCAGAGATCGGATGACGAGCAATTGTTTGGCTCCTTGCCTGTACAAGAATGCCCAGGACAAGCTGGACAACAATGAGCCGTTACGCATTGTGCTTGCCTCCTGAGCCCGTAGCACAAGCGTTCCAGAATGCTGCGGAGCCATTGCTAAACCAGGTCATTACCAATACTCACGGCAACCGGACCCTCGCTTCGGCACGCGACGTGCTGTTGCCGCAACTAGTTGCCGGCGAAATCCGCCTGAAAAACGCCGAGCGGGCCCCGGAGGCCGTCGTGTGAGCGACCAGTGCCCAACCCTCCACTCGCTGGTCGCGATCGGCTTTGAACGCCGTGAGCGCGTATACAAAATGGAAACCGTCGGCTTTCGGTTCCGCTCTCTCGACCTGACGGCCTTGGCTGCAACCAGTGCGCACTTCCCGCTCGGGTGCTCAGAGGCGAGAATTCGCCCAGAGGGGAAGGACGAGCCCGTTCCCGGGCCGGGAGGTAGCGCGTGTCCCGACTGGATCGTGTCGCCATTCGCGGCTTCAAGTCGATCCGCGCGCTCGAAGACTTCGAGCCGAGGGCCCTCAACGTTCTGATCGGGCCGAACGGCGCCGGCAAGACAAACTTTATTGACCTCTTCCGCCTGCTCGCTCGAGTGGCCGAGGGGCGCCTCCAGGTTTTCGTGGCCGAACAGGACGGTCCGGACGTCCTCCTGTTCGGCGGCAGACGGCGGACCGAACGCATCGAGGCCGAGTTCCAATTCGGTGCCAACGCGTACTGTTTCACGCTCGTACCCGCCGGAAACCGGTTCGTATTCGCTGGCGAGGAGACGCGCTTTTTTGGCTGGAATTCAACGACGCACACCCACTCTCTGGGCAGCGGCCATGCCGAATCGAGCCTGGAGGCAACCGACGAGGGGAGATCGGACACCTTTGCGCCGTATGTGCGGAAGGCCATCGCGGGCTCGCGCGTGTACCACTTCCATGACACCAGCGCGACAGCCCCGGTGCGGCAAGCGCACGGGTTGCGCGACAACCTCCTGCTCAAGCCGGACGCCGGCAACCTGGGGGCGTTTCTGCGACGCCTCCGCGAGCGCTACCCCGACCACTATCGACAGATCGTCGAGGTGGTGCGGCTGGCGGCCCCTTTCTTCGGAAACTTCGTCTATCGCCAGGATATTGGCGAAAGCATGGAGCTCGAATGGTTCGAGGCGGGCGACCCGGACACCGTGCTCGGCCCGCGCCAGTTGTCGGACGGCACGCTGCGCTTCATCTGCCTCTCTACCCTTCTCCTCCAGCCCGTGGAGCTTCAGCCGGAGCTGATACTCATCGACGAGCCCGAGCTGGGTCTCCATCCCTACGCGCTCACCCTGTTGGCCGAGATGCTTCAGCACGCCAGCGATTCAAGGCAGATCATCGCCTCGACTCAATCAGCGGACCTCGTCAGTGAACTCGATCCCGAGAATGTCGTGGTGGTGGACCGCAAGGAAGGCGCATCCACCTTCACGAGACTGGACGGGGACGACCTGAAAGAGTGGCTGGAGGACTACGCACTCGGCGATCTTTGGAAGATGAACATACTCGGCGGGCGGCCCGGGCGATGAAGAAGGTCTTTGTCGTCTGCGAGGGGCAGACCGAAGAGGTCTTCGTCAACGAGGTTCTGGCACCTGCCCTCTGGGACCGGAACGTGTTCCTCTACCCGAGGCTCATCGCCACTTCCCGGCATTCGAAGGGCGGTTCACTCAAGGGTCAGCGGGTGCTGCGTTTTCTCCGGAACACGCTCCGGGAGCGCCGGAACATCTGCGTCACGACTTTCTTCGATCTGTACGGGCTGCCTTCGGACTTCCCCGGACAACCCGAAGCAGCCGCACGGGTGGACCCGGTAGATCGGGCTGCGGCCATCGAAACCGAATTCCATGCAGCGGTCATCCATCACTCCGGATGCCGTCCAGACCAGTTTCTGCCCCACATTCAACCCTATGAGTTCGAAGCCCTGCTGTTCTCGGAGCCAGGATGGTTCGCGGAGGTGGAGCCCGCGTGGCAGCGATACGTGGACCAACTGGAGGTGGCCCGGCAGTCGGCCCGTGGCCCCGAGTACATCAACGACGGATCCGAAACCCATCCGTCGGCCCGCCTGCGGAATCTTCTCCGGCCCCGTTACAACAAGGTACGCCACGGGAGGGCCGTATCGGCCCGAGTAGGCGTCGAACGCATGCGCGCCGAATGCGGTCATTTCGACAGTTGGTTGGAGCGCGTGGAAGCCCTCCCGCCATTGCAACCCGGAGGCTAGTACCTCTGCACAGAGGTTTTGATCGATTGAAATCTAGCGGTCATCGCAGGACGGGAAGGTTCTCGGGGTCGACGAGCACCTCGAGACATCGAGCCCGTCCCGGGGTTCGGTGAAGGAGCCCCCTTCGCTCCAGGGCGAGGATCATTTGGTGAACGCTCGGCGCGGTGACGGCAAAGAACCGCTGCAGGTCGGCTTGGGCGGGCGGGCGCCCGTTGACCTTCGTGTAGGCATGGATGAACGCCAAATATTGTCCCTGTCGTTCGGTGAATCGGGCGGTTGGGCTCGAAGGGATCGACACGGCGCGCGGTTCCTGATCGACTGTCTCCATCGTGCCGATGGAGACGTTGATGAACATACGATACATCGTGGATCTGAGCGAGGAACAACGCACGCAGTTGCACGAATTGACCGGCGGCGGTCAAGCCCGGGTGCGCCGGGTCAAACGCGCGCAGATTCTGCTCGCGGCCGAGCACGGTCACGGCGATGCGGCGGTCGCATCCCTGGTGGGCGTGGGCACCTCGACGGTGTATCGCACCAAACGCCGGTTCGTCGAAGGGGGCGTGGAGATGGCGTTGAGCGAGGGGCCACGCGTTGGGGCGAGGCGCAAGCTCACCGGGCGCGAGGAGACGCTGCTGGTGGCGGTGGCGTGCTCGAACCCGCCAGCGGGACGCGCGCGCTGGACGCTTCAGTTGCTGGCCGGCGCGATGGTGCAACGCACCGAACACCAGGGGCTGTCGCGCGAGACGGTACGCCGGCGCTTGGCCGAGCAGTCGGTCAAGCCCTGGCAACGCAAGATGTGGTGCATCCCGTGCGTCGATACCGAGTACGTGGCGCGGATGGAAGACGTGCTCGACCTGTACAGCGAACCCCCCGACCCGCGCCGACCGGTCGTTTGTTTCGATGAAACCCCGGTCCAACTCATCGGCGAGACTCGAACTCCATGGCCGGCGCAGCCGGGAAAGCCAGCGCGTATCGACTATGAATATCGGCGCAATGGCACCGCGAATCTGTTCGTGTTCCTCGACGCGCATCGGCCGTGGCGGCACGTGAAGGTAACCGAACGCAAGACCGCCCATGACTTCGCCCGGTGCATGTACGAGCTGGCCCAGGTGCACTACCGCGATGCCCAGACGGTCCGGGTGGTGCTCGACAATCTCTCGGCGCACAAGCCCGCGGCGCTGTACGAAATCTTCGCGCCCGAGGTCGCTCGCGAGGTCCTGCGCCGGCTGGAGTTTCACTTCGTCCCCAAGCACGCGAGTTGGCTCAATATGGTGGAAATCGAGATCGGGGTGATGGTCAAGCAGTGTCTGGACCGGCGCATCGCCGACCGCGACACCCTGCGCCGTGAACTGGCAAGCTGGCAGCGCCGACGAAACGCCGAGCGAGCCCGGGTCAAGTGGTTGTTCGATGTCCGCCGCGCACGCGAGAAACTGGGCCGCGTCTACCCCAAGCCGCTCTCCAATGACCTCGCGCACGCCGCTTGAAACGGTCAAAACCTCTGTGCAGAGGTACTAGTGTCGGCTACGCCTTCGCCAGCGCGTACGCGCTCTTTCGGTCCGTGCGCCTTGTCACAGCGGCATCTCCGCGCCCTCGCGACGAAAGTTGGTGAGATTTACGGGCTAGCGGTAGACCAGGGTCGGGAGCAAGAGGGCGAGCTGCGGGTAGGCGAGGAGCAGCCCGACCATCACCAGCATCGACACCACGAAGGGAATCGCGCCGTAGGCGACGTCGTTGAACTTCCCGCCCCGCAACCGGATCCCGTGCACGACGTAGAGGTTGACGCCGATCGGGGGGGTAATGAGCGCGGCCTCCATCAGCACCGTGATCATGATCCCGAACCACACCGGATCGTAGCCAAGCTGGATCACGATCGGAAAGACGACGGGCACCGTCGTCAGCATCATCGACAGGGTCTCCATGAACATGCCGAGGAGGAGATAGAACACGACCAGCAACAGCATGGTCTCGAGCGGGGTCAGGCCAAGCCCGGTCACCATGTGGATGAGGGCCTGGGTTACCCCGAGGAAGCTGAGCACGAAGTTGAGGAATATCGCCGCGAACACGATCAGCATGATCATCGCGGTGGTTCGCATCGTGCCCTCGAAGGCCGCCTTGAGCATGGTCAGGTTGAGGGTCCGGGTCCAGACCGAGAGGACGAGCGCGAAGCAAACGCCGACGGAGGCCGCCTCGGTGGGCGTCGCGACCCCGGCGTAGATCGATCCGACCACCACCGTGAAGAGCATGACGGGGGGAAGCAGATCCGGCAGGCTGCGCAGGCGCGCCGCCCACGAGGTCTCCACCTTGGTACCCCCCCAGTCGGGACGCATCAGGCAACCCACGATGATCGCGGCCATGAAGAGCGACGACAGGATCACCCCGGGGATGATGCCGGCGAGATAGAGCTCCGGCACCGAGCTGTCCGTGATGAGGCCGTAGATGATGAGGTTGATGGAGGGCGGGATCAGGATGCCTAGGGTGCCTCCCGCCGCGAGCGAGCCGAGGAAGAGCGGCTCGTGGTAGTGGTGGCGCTCGATCTCGGCGTAGGCGACGGTCCCGACGGTGGCCGCGGTGGCCACCGAAGACCCCGAGGACGCGGCGAAGATCGCGCACGAACCGATGTTGGCGTGCATGAGCCCGCCCGGCAGCCACGACAGCCACTGCATCACCGCGTTGTACATGCGCTGCGCGATCCCCGCCCGGAGCATGATCTCCCCGAGCAGAATGAACATCGGCACCGCGACGAGGATGAACTCCTTGCTCTTCTCCCACGTGAACTCGCCGATCGCGGGGGTGAGGCGGCCGCGGAAGAAAAGCTCGTCGAGCAACAGGGTGAGGGTGCCGAGAACGGCGGCGACCGGGATCGCGGCAAAGACGAGGACGAGGAGGATCGCGAGGACCAGGAAGCCCATCGCTCAGCCCTCCTGCGCCATGCCGCGGGTCTCCGCCTCGACCTCCTCCGCGACCGTCGGCACCCCGACGATTCGATTGACCGCGCCATCATCGCGCTGCCAGTAGCGAACCGCCGCGTAGACGGAGACGAAGATGAGGGTCAGCTCGAAGGCGATGAGGCCGATCACCCACAAGAGCTGGGGAATCCAGAGCGGGGTGGCGAGGGTCGTGATCGACACCGAGTTGCGCACGTAGGAAGTCGCGAACGCTTCCCAGGCATGGCGGGTCAATACCGCGTTGTAGACCAGCAGCAACAGCACCCCGACGAGATCGAGCGCGCCGCACAGGCGCCTCGGGAGCAGGTTGTAGATCGCGTCGATGCGGATGTTGGAGCGGTGGAGCAGGCAGTACGAGTAGGCCCAGGTGGTTCCCGCCGCGAAGACGTAGCCGGAGTACTCGTCCGATCCGCTCATGGTGATCGAGAAGAGCTTGCGCAGGAAGACGTCGATCGTGACCATGATGGCGGCGGCGAGCAGGGCGGCCCCGGCAATCCAGACCGCTACCTGGGCGACGCGTTGGAGACGAGCGTGGATCCGCTCAAACATGAATGGCAACTCCGCGGGAACCCCGGAAAGGCCGCGACCCTACGGGAGCGCGGCCTTTCCGGTCATAGATGGGTGAAAGAATCAGGAACGGCTCAGAGCGAGAGTTCGACTCCGGCCACCTTGCCGATGGTGTCGTTCCATTCGTCGATGCACTTCTGGGTGCCGCACCGCTTCGCCCAGCGCGCCCCGACCACGTCGTTGAAGATCTGCTTGACCCTGGCCTGGTCCTCGGCCGACGGGACGACCGGCACCATGTTGCCGGTCGGTCCGAGCTCGCACGGCCCGTCGGTGTTGCAGCGAAGGGCCACTTCTTCCATGTTGGCCGTGGCCGTCCAGAAGTCCTCCTCGAGCCTGGCCGACTCTTCCAGCAGGAGCGCCTGCGCGTCCGGGGTGAGACCGTTCCAGGTGTCGTTGTTGATCGCCATGAAGGAGGCGGCGTAGCCGAGCTTGACCTGGATGTTGTGGGTCACCACCTGCCACCACTTCGCATTGTAGGCGGGCATGGTCCCGGTGATGCCGCAGTCCGCCACGCCCCGTTGCAGGGACGGCACGACCTCGCCGAAGGCGATGGTGACGGCGGTCCCGCCGATCCCTTCGATGAAGTCGCCGAGCGGCACGGAATAGGTACGGATCTTCTTGCCTTCGAGCTCGGAGAGCATGACTTCCTTCTTGCTCCTGTCACCGAGGTTGCACCACATCTCCTGGCTCGGCCACGCGTAGATGACCATCAGCTTGCCGTTGTACTTCTCGTTCAGCTCGCGCTCGATGATCGGCCGGTAGGCTTCGATGACCCTTCGGTACGTCGCCAGATCGCTGACGAGTCCGGGCAGGTCCGCTCCTTCGAGCTCGGGGCTGTCCTGCGAGACGTAAGTGGCGACCGCGAATACCACGTCGGCCGCGCCGAGCTGGAGCATCCGCATGACCTCGAAGCCGGAAGCGCCTAGCTCGGTCAGGGATTTCGCGTTGGCGGTGAGCGCCCCACCCGTCGCTTCCGGGATCTGCTCGTTCCAGAACGGCCCCTCGCGCTCCTTCCAGTGGTCCAGGAAGCCCCAGGAGCCGATGACAGTGAGCTCCTGCTTGCCGTAGTCGGCCGCCATCGACGTTCCGGCGGTCATTGCGAGGGCGGAAGCGACCGCCCCGATGAGGATTGCTTTCAGCTTCATGATGTTCATTCCTCTGAATTCTGCGTTGCTATCGGAACAAGTCCGGTTACCGCCCCGCATCTTTACCACGCGCCTTCCGCTCGCACAAGGAAACGGGCAGTGGAACCACCTCCATTCCGTAGCCGCGCCGACGGCGGGCGCGCGCTCCTCAACGGGTCGACCGGCGGCCCGTCCCACGCTGGACATGTTTTGATCTCCGCCACTTGGGCAGAGTCTCGACCGTATATCTCGGGTCCCCGTTTCATCGACGGTGCGCCGGTCGGCCGGTATCTTGCACGCGCGGTGAAACGAGGCGGGGGCCAGGCACACCGGTGCCCGGACGCGGCGGTCGGTTCAACCTGGTCCGGTACAATGGCACCTGACCGAGGTCGAAACGGGTAGGCTCAGGATGAGCGCGCTCGAATGAACGTCCCTGACCCCCAGGATCCGCGAATCCGCCGCCATGCCGTATCCCGACCTCTCCAAGCCGGCAAGCCTCCGGGAGTGGCTCGGGAACATCCCCCACCAGACCGCGATCGGGTTCGAGCTTGTCGAGGTCGGACCGGACTTCGCGGTCGGGCGGATCCCCTACCGCGGCTCCCTGGTCGGCAATCCCGCGAGCGGGGTGGTGCACGGCGGGATCGTCACCACACTTCTCGATACCGTCGGCGGGATGGCGGCCCTCGCCCGACAGGGCGAATTCCTGGTCATGGCGACTCTGGACCTCCGGATCGACTACCTCCGCCCGTCCACGCCGAACGAACGTCTCGCGGCCCGGGTGGAGTGCTACAAGCTGACCCGCAACGTCGCGTTCACGCGCGGATTCGCGTTCAACGAGGATCCGGACGACCCCCTCGCCTCGATGAGCGCCACCTACATGATGAATACACCGGCAACCCGAACGAACCGCCCACCTCGATGAAAGCCGTCACCATGATGAACACACCGGCGACCCGAACGAACCGCCCGCCTCGATGAGAGCCGTCACCATGATGAACACGCCGGCGACCCGAACGAACCACCCGCCTCGATGAAAGCCGTCGCCATGCTCAACACGCCGGCGACGCGGTCGCCCCCCTCGCCTCGATGAACCCCACCCCCAAGTTCGGCATCTCGGAGACACGGGCGTGACCGGAGGCGCGGCGCCGGAGACGGGGCTCGAGGCAATCGTTCTCGAGGCTCGGCGGGCGCGCGACTTCGCGCAGATCACCGCTGCGATTCCCTACGCGCGCTTCCTCGGGATCGAGGTCGACGTGAAGGGCGACGAGATCACCACCTGCATGCGGTACCGGGACGACCTCATCGGCAATCCCGCCCTCCCCGCCCTGCACGGAGGAACCCTCGGGGCGCTGCTCGAGCACGCCGCGATCTTCGAGCTGCTCTGGACCGAGGAGGTGAAGCCGCTCCCGAAGACGATCAACATCACGGTCGAGTACCTGCGCTCCGCCCGGCCCCGCGACAC
Source organism: Gammaproteobacteria bacterium (assembly GCA_965223775.1). GTDB lineage: Bacteria > Pseudomonadota > Gammaproteobacteria > HK1 > HK1 > JAJDXW01. The sequence continues at coordinate 4,514,407 of OZ245021.1, forward strand.
GTTTGCGCGAGCGGAGATCACCAAGCGCGGACGCCGGGTCGCGAACGTCTACGCGACCGCCTGGCAGGACCGCCGCGACCGGCCCATGGCCCAGGCCCACGCCCACTTCCTGCTCCGGTGACGCGCACGATAGGCGCGATGGAAAGCGGGACGCCGTCACGCCGCTTGCGGACCGCTCCCTGGCAACGGGATTTCCGCTCCCTGGACGCGGGCGGATTCCGGCCGCACGTCCCGCAGGTTCCCGGAGACGGGAATTTCCCACGAGCGGACCGGGACTGATGTACGAGATCATCGCTGAAGGCTCGCTCCGGCGCGCGCGGACGGAGACAGGATGAGAAAGCCCGCGCCGGCCGATCGGCCGATCCACCCCCTCCTCGTGGAGCGCTGGAGCCCCTACGCCTTCACCGGGGAGGGCGTCGCCGTAGCGGACCTGCGCGCCCTGTTCGAGGCGGCGCGATGGGCCGCGTCCTCCTACAACGAGCAGCCCTGGCGCTTCATCGTGGCCCGCCGCGAGGAGCCGGGCGCCTTCGAGAAGGCGCTCTCGTGCCTTGTCCCGTTCAACCAGGGATGGGCCCGGCACGCCCCGGTCCTTTCCCTCGGTCTCGTGCAGGCACCGCGGGCCGGGGACGGTTCGCCGAACCCGGTCTCGTCCCACGACCTCGGGCTCGCGGCCGCCGCCCTCACCGTGGAGGCGACGCATCGGGGACTCGCGGTCCACCAGATGAGCGGCATCGTCGCGGACCGAGTGCGCGAGGCGTATGCTCTTCCGGGCGGCGTTGTTCCCCTGACCGCCCTCGCCATCGGCCATGCCGCTCCCCTCGAAGGCACGCCCGAGGAGCTTCGGGACCGGCAGGCGCGGCCCCGGGAGCGAAGAGGGCTGCCGCAGTTCGTGTTCGGGGAGCGATGGGGAGAGCCGGCCGGCTTTCTCGCGACGGAGCCGGAGACATGAAACCCGGGCGGATACGGCGCGCAGGCTCCGGGAATTCGATATCATCGCCGCGTACCCGAACCGCAGCCCGGACGGACGCGGCCCGCGGCGGTTAACCGGCAGGAACGTGGGACGTCCCGGATACCGGGCACCGACCGAGGACGGAACCATGTCCACAACCCTCCCTCGCCGCCGACCCACTCCCTTCTCCGCCTCCGCGCTCCTCGCCGCAACCGCCGCCGCTGCCCTCGCTCTTTGCTGGGGAGGCGCGGCGCGGGCCGGGGGGCCGACCGTGATCGAGCTCTTCACCTCCCAGAGCTGCTACTCGTGCCCGCCGGCGGAAGCGTTTCTCGGCGAGCTCGTGGAGCGCAAGGACATCGTCGTCCTCGAGTTCCACGTCGATTACTGGGACGACCTGGTGTACGGCTCCGCCGGGCGCTGGAAGGATGTCTTCTCCGACCCCGCCTTCACCAAGCGGCAGCGGCGGTACGCGGCCCGGATCCGGAACGGCGGCGTGTACACGCCCCAGATCGTGGTCGACGGCGTGGTCCAGACCGTCGGCTCGAAACGCGGCCGGGTGCTGAGCCTCATCGAGCGCTCCGGCACCGCGACGAAGCCGGTCCGGATATCGGTGGAACCCGCGCCCGAGGGTGGATACACGATCGCGCTCGAATCGAGAGCGGGCCGGCCCGCCGCGGCGGTGCTGCTCGCCCGCTACGACCTGCGGCACGTCACCCCGATCGAGGCCGGCGAGAACAAGGGCAAGACCCTCACCAACCACCACGTCGTGCGCGAGCTCCGGGAGGTGGGCTACTGGACCGGCAAACCCGTGGAGATCCCCGTCGCCGACATCCGCCTCGACGCCAACCAGGGCTGCGCGGTCATCGTGCAGGCGCCCGACCAGGGCGCCATCCTCGGCGCCGCCGCCTGCCCCTCGTAGCCCCGCCCCCGCCCCCCGTCCGCCGCTCGCGGTCGAGGCGGCGCCGTCGGGGAGCGACAGCGGCAGGGTGGCTCAGCGGCGCTCGTACTGGGAGGCGCCGAACAGCATCTCCTTCGTCTTCTCGTCCATGGGGCCGGCCCGGCGGCGGTCGGCAAGCACCTGGACGCCGCGCTCGACGGCCGGCCGGGCGGCGATGGTGTCCATCCAGCCCTTGACGTTCGGGAAGTCGTCGATGTCGATCCCCTGGTTCTCGTGGATGCGGATCCACGGGAAGGTCGCCATGTCCGCGATCGTGTATTCGCCGCCGCCCAGCCACTCGGCCTCCCCGAGCCGTCGATCGAGGACGTTGTAGAGCCGCTTGCCCTCGTTCACGTAGCGGTCGATGGCGTAGGGGATCTTCTCCGGCGCGTAGTTGCGGAAATGGTGGACCTGCCCGAGCATCGGCCCCACGTGCCCCATCTGGGTCATGAGCCACTGGTTGACGACGTGGCGCTCGCGCGCCCCGGACGGATAGAAACGGCCGGATTTCTCCCCGAGATAGATGAGCATCGCGCCCGACTCGGCGAGGGTGACGGGCTCGCCGTCCGGTCCGTCGTGGTCCACCATCGCGGGCATCTTGTTGTTCGGGCTGACCCGGAGGAACTCGGGGGTGAACTGGTCGCCCTCCCCGATGTTGATCGCGATCACGTTGTACGCAAGCCCGATCTCTTCGAGCATGATGTGGATCTTGTGGCCGTTCGGAGTTGGCCAGGTGTAGAGGTCAATCATCGTGGCGTCCCTTGGTGTGTGGTCCGTGGTCCGGGTGGTGGATGGGCCGGGCGGTGGCTGGGCCGGGCGGTGGATGGGCCGGGCGGTGGCTGGGCCGGGCGGTGGCTGGGCCGGACGGTGGATGGGCCGGGCGGTGGATGGTCCGGGTGGTGTGTGGTCCGGGGGCGGCCGCCCCGGCATGAGCGCCGCCCGGGCTGTCGTCCGTCCGGGTTGTCGTCCGGGCGGTCGTTCCGGATCGGCCGACGGCAGGCATCGCGCGGTACCTGCGATGGCGGGGTGTCTGCCTCAGCCGCGCTCGGACATCGCGCGCGTGGTCTGCCACGCGCCGGCCTCGCCGAGCCGGGCCCGCTCTTCCTGGTGACGGTCGATCTCGCGCTGCACCGCCTTTTGCGCCTCGCCGGCGAGGCGCGCGTTGTTCGCGGCAGAGACCTCGTAGCTGTCGGACCGGGCGATGACCCGCGACTTGAAGTGCGGCATCACGTAGCGCGCGATGAGCTCGTAGCTTCGTTTCGTCTGCGCCCAGTCCGCCCAGTTGTGGGCGAAGAGCATGTAGCACCCGAACCCGCCCCGCGAGCCCTCCCAGAGCCGCTCGATGGCCGCGATCGCGTCCTCCGGCGTGCCGATGGAGGCGATCCCGTTCTCCCGCATGTAGCCGAGGTGGTCATCGACACCGTCCGGCACGATCGGGAAGGTGGTGATCTCCCGGAAGTACTTGAGCCAGCGCTGGAGCCCGAACTCGACGTCGCGCTCGGCCTGCGCGCGGGTCTCCGCGACGTGCATCATGGACACCACCCGCCAGCGCGAACGGTCCGCCCGGTGACCGTTCTCGGCCGAGATGACCTCGCAGGTCTCCCAGTTCGACGCATGCGCGGAGAGCCCGGAGTCGGTCGTGCTCCCGATCGAGAGCATGCCCAGACCGTACTTGCCGGCGGTCCGGGCCCCGACCGGTGAGCGTGCCGACGCGACCGTCATCTCCACCATCGGCTTGGTGTAGCACTCCATCTGCAGGCGCGCATCGCGGAGCTCGAACCAGTCCGTCTTGCGGTTCACCGTCTCGCCGCGCAGGAGCGGGACGAGGACCGAGACCGCCTCGTCCATCCGGCGGCGCTGCTCCGCGACCGGGATGCCCATCTTGTCCGCGTCCGCGGTGAGCGCCCCCGGCCCCACCCCGAACATCGTCCGCCCGCGGGTCATGTAGTCGAGCTGCAGGATCCGATCCGCCACCATGAAGGGATGGTGGTAGGGAAGCGAGACCACCCCGGTCCCGAGGCGGATGCGCCGGGTCCGCTCCGCCGCGGCCGCGATGAACAGCTCGGGGCAGGCGATGATCTCGAAGCCGCCGGAATGGTGCTCCCCGATCCAGGCTTCATCGTAGTCGAGCCGATCGAGCCACTCGACGAGCTCGAAATCGCGCTCGATCGCGAGCACCGGGTTCTCGTCGAGCGCGTGAAACGGCGCGAGGAAGATGCCGAACCGGACATGACGGCTCATGAACGCTCCTGGGCGAGGCGGAAACGCGAAGCCTACCCGAACGGGAGCCAATCCAGAAGCTGATCGGCCCAGGAACCATCTGTGCCGTGAACAAGTATTTGATCCGAAAGATGTCGGCAAGAACACCGCGAAGTCGTCCTGCGCGTCGCCGAGCATCGTGGTCAGGTACAACGAACTGGCGCCAAGAAATAGATGCTTCCGGATGTGTCATGGGGACCGACGGGCTACTATGGCCAAATCCTTCCCGATTACGCACAAAGCTCAGGTTGGGAGCACGGGATTCCCGGGATCGCCGCCTTCGTGGGACCGTGGGCCTCCCGGGAGCGCGGGCTTGCAGCCCGCATGGACCGCCCGCGGGCTGCAAGCCCGCGCTCCCGGGAAACCGGCCGCCCCAACCTGAGCTTGCGCGTAATCAGGAAATCCTTGCGATCCACTTCTTCGACCGATCAGAATCCGTGCAACCACGCCATTCGCAGGCGGCAAGGAAATCGCGACGAACGAATTGGCCAGGCAAGGGCCGATAGTCGTCAACCACGCACATGGCTCGTCAGCCTGCGGGTCGTTGCGCTCAGGCTACCGGCAACGTGGCCCCCAGGCGAAGCCGCCGGCGCGCGGCCCGATACGCCGCCGGTGCGGCGCAGGAAGGAGCGTCATCGAGCCCGGTGGTTGCCCGTCGACCACGCTGACCTGGAGGGGGCACTGAGCCGGAGATCGGTCTGCTGACATGGCAAAGGTTCTGAAATGGCTGGGCCGGGGGGTACTCGCCCTCCTGGCGGTGGCCGTAGCGGCGGTCGCGGGCGGATATCTCTGGCTCCGGGGATCGCTTCCGGAGATCGACGGCGAACGGGCCGCATACGGTCTCACCGCACCGGTGGAGGTGGTGCGCGACCGGCACGGCATCCCGCACGTCCTGGCTCGGAACGAGGAGGACGCGCTCTTCGCCCTCGGCTACGTCCACGCCCAGGACCGGCTGTGGCAGATGGAGATGAACCGGCGGATCGGGGCCGGGCGGCTCGCCGAAGTGCTGGGACCGGCCGCGCTCGGCACGGATCGGCTCTTGCGCGTGCTCGGCCTCTACCGCCGGGCGAAGACGACCCTGCCGCAGCTCGCGCCCGGAGCACGGCGCCGGATTGCCGCGTACGTCAACGGGGTCAACTCGTGGCTCGAGACTCGAGAGGGACCGCTTCCCCCCGAGTTCCTCATTCTCGGGTTCGAGCCCGAGCCCTGGATGGCGGCCGACACCGTGGTGTGGGCCAAGGTGATGGCCCTCGATCTCGGGCGCGAGTGGACTCGCGACCTCATGCGGCTCCGGATGTCGGATTTCCTCGCCCCGGATCGGATCCTCGACTTCTACACGCCCTATCGTGGTGACAAGCCGCGGGGCGTCCTGCTCCCCGAGCCGCCCTCCTCCGCTCCCGCGAACGGCCCCTCCTCACCCGCTTCGGACCCCGAGCCGGCGCGGGATCGCACACCGCCACCCCTGCCGGCCGGACCCGCGCACGGGACCGGCCGTCCGGGCGGCGAGGAGCATTCCCGGTCCGGCCGCGATCACGGCGTCCTCCGCGAACGACCGATTCGCGTCCCCGGCTCCGACCGGGAAGCCGCCCTGGCCCGCTCTTCCGACCGGCCGCCCGCCGCGGAGGCGGATTCGTCGGCTCGAGCTCACCCGTTGTCCGGGACCGCCGGATTCCTGCACCGGCCCCGGAGCGGCCATCCCGGCTCCAATAGCTGGATCGTGAGCGGAACGCGGAGCGCGACCGGAAAGCCGCTCCTCGCAAACGACCCCCACCTCGGCCTGACCGTACCTTCGGTCTGGTACTTCGCCCATCTCTCCTGGCCTGGCCGCGACATCGTCGGGGCGACCTTCCCCGGGATGCCGATCGTGGTGCTCGGGCACAACGGCCGGGCCGCGTGGGGCTTCACCAACACCGGCGCGGACACCCAGGACCTCTTCGTCGAGAAGCTCGATCCGGACAATCCGGCCCGCTACCTGACGCCGGACGGCTATCGCCTGTTCGACGTGCACCGCGAGGTCATCGAGGTGAAGGACGGCGAGGACGTGGTCTTGCGGGTACGCGAGACCCGGCATGGCCCGGTCCTCGACGACGGCTCGGCCGCGGCGGCCGAGGCCGCTCCCCCCGGGCACGCGCTTGCCCTCGGGTGGACCGCGCTGCGCAGCGACGACCTCACCGTGCAGGCCGGCCTCGGCTTTCCGGAGGCGAGGGACTGGCCGAGCTTCGTCGCAAACCTGCGCGAGTTCCATTCACCGCCGCAGAACGTCTCCTACGCGGACGTCGACGGCAATATCGGGTTCCTCGTGCCCGGCCGGATCCCGGTCCGTCCGGGGCCGGGGCCGGACCCGGGCCCGGCCCGGCCCGGAACGATGCCGCGACCGGGCTGGAACGCGGACCACGACTGGCGGGGATTCGTTCCCTTCGACGCCCTTCCCCGGGTGTACAACCCGCCGGACGGATCCGTCGTGACCGCCAACCACGCCGTGACCGCCGAGAGCTACCCGCATCCCCTCACGTTCGAATGGGCGGCCGGATTCCGGGCGGAGCGGATCATGGAGCGGCTCGCGGCCCGGACCCGTCACGACGTCGAGAGCTTCCGCTCGCTCCAGCGGGATCGGGTATCGCTCTTCGCGCGTACGCTGTTGCCGCGCCTTCGCGGCGTCCCGCTCGGGCGCGATGCGGAGCCGCTCTCTCGGCGTGCCCGCAGCCTGCTCGACGGCTGGGACGGGGACATGGACCCCGAACGCCCGGAACCGCTCGTCTTCCACGCCTGGATCTGGGAGTTCGGCCGCCTCGTCACCGCCGACGAGCTCGGCCCGGTCCAGCGGGAGGCGTGGGGCCGCAAGGGGACGTTCATCCAGCGGATCCTCGAGACGCGCGAGACCTGGTGCGACGACCTCGCCACCGAGCGGACCGAGAACTGCGACGAGATGCTCGCGCGGGCGCTCGAACGGGCGACCGGCCGGATCGCGGAGCGCCAGGGCGACGAGCCTGCCGCCTGGCGCTGGGGGCGTGAACACTTCGCGCTCGCCGAGCACCGCCCGCTCGCGAGCTCGCCGCTCGCCCGGCTGTTCAACCTGCGCGGCCCCGCCCCGGGCAGCATCTACACCGTCAATGCGTTCGAGTTCAGTCCCCTCGAAGACGAGCGGCCCTTCGCGTCCACCCACGGCCCGAGCCTCCGGGCCATCTACGACCTCGCCGACCTCGACCGTTCACTGTTCATCCACTCGACCGGCCAGTCGGGGAACGTGCTGTCGCCCCTCTACGACAGCTTCGAGGAGCGCTGGCGGAACGGCGAGTACGTGACCATCCCCACGCGGCGCGAAGCGTTCGAGGACGGCGCCCTCGGCCGCCTCCGCCTCGTCCCGCCCTGACCGACACCTCCAACCGCCCGAAGCCTGCGGCTCGAAAGGAGGCGGGGCGAGCCCGCTACGGCGCGTCGCGGTGGGAGTACATCGGCTCGCCCGGCACGTCCATCTCGGCCGTGAGGACGTGACCGGTCCCGGACCCGGTGATGTAGAGGGTCCGGTTCTCCGGGCCGCCGTAGGCGAGGTTCGTGACCCCCGGGCCGGTCGGGGCGGTGACGCAGGCGACGGGCTCTCCGGTCGGGTGGAGCAGCCAGGTCCTGCCCGCCCCGTGCTGCACCACCGAGAGATTGCCGGCCGCGTCCATCGCCATCCCGTCCGGCCCGCCGCTCCCGCCCTGGAGCTGGACGAAGAGGCCGACCTTGAACGGCCGGCCCTCGGGATCGAACGGCATCCGCCAGACCGCGTTCGCGCGCGTCACCGCAATGTAGAGCATGGACTCGTCGCGGGCCATGACCAGCCCGTTCGGGCTCGGAACGGTATCGATCAGGCATTCGAGTCGGCCGTCCGCCGCCCGGTGCCGCCACACCCGCCCGGTAGGATCGTGCAGCCCGGTCAGTCCCTGGTCGGTGAAGTAGAGGTCGCCGTTCGAGGCGAAGAAGAGGTCGTTGAAGCCCTTGAAGTCCGGGAAGCGCTCCCGGCCGAGGAAGGGCTCGATCCTCCCGTTCACCGGATCGAGCTCCATGATCCCGTTCACGAAGTCGGCGATGAAGACCCGGCCGTCCCGGTGAATCTTGAGCCCGTTCGGCTGGCCGTCGTACTGCGCGACCACGTCCCAGTCTCCGGCCGGGCTCACCCGGAAGATGCGACCGTGGGCGATGTCCACGAGCCACAGGTTCCCGTCCCGATCGAACGACGGCCCCTCGAGAAAGGCGCCGACCGGCCCGCGGGCCTGGCGATGGGCCCATGCCGACGGCCGGCCGGTGAGCTCCAGCTCCTCCGGCACCCGGGTAAACTGCTTCGCCTCGATGACGGGCGGGGCGGTCAAGAACATGGCGCATCCTCCGAGCGATGTTGGGGCAGAGCCCGATCTTCGCCGTTTGATCTCGCGCCCTCAAACGTATTCAATCCGCGGGTCCCGTTCCGGAGCCTTCCATGAGCGCGAGCCCTGCCTCCATCGCCCCTGCCGCCGTCCCCGATGAAGCGGCCGGCGAATTCGTCATTCCCGCCCCGCCCGCTCCCTCGCTTCCCGTGGCCGGTGCAGCCCGTCGCTTCCCGGTGCGCCGGGTGTACTGCGTGGGTCGAAACTACGCCGCGCACGCCATCGAGATGGGCCACGATCCCGACCGCGACGACCCCTTCTTCTTCCAGAAGAACCCCGACGGACTGGTCCCCGGGGGAGGACGCTTCCCCTACCCCGCGGCGACGAGCGACGTCCACCACGAGATCGAGCTCGTGGTCGCGCTCGCGACGGGCGGCACGGACATCCCGGTCGAGGAGGCCCTCTCGCACGTCTACGGATACGCGGTCGGGATCGACATGACCCGCCGCGACCTTCAGGCGGCGGCCAAGAAGGCGGGCCGCCCCTGGGAGGTGGCCAAGGCGTTCGAGCACGCGGCGCCGTGCTCGGCCGTCATCCCGGCCGCCGCCATCGGCCACCCGGATCGTGGGGCGATCGTCCTCGAGGTGAACGGCGAGGAACGCCAGCGCGGCGACCTCGCACAGCTCATCTGGAAGGTGCCGGAGATCGTTTCGTACCTGTCGGGCCTGTTCGCCCTCGCCGGCGGCGACCTAATCTTCACCGGCACTCCCTCCGGGGTCGGCCCGGTCGTCCGCGGCGACCGGCTGCTGGGCCGGGTGACGGGCGTCGGCGAGATCGAGGTGAAGGTAGTCTGAACCCCGCAGGCGCGTGCGTTGCGGTCGCCGGCCGTCGCGTAGTACGGTGAAATACAGGATGACTCTGACCATTCGACTCGACGACAAGCTGGACGCGGGTCTTCGCGAGTTCGCGGCGCGAACCGGCAAGGGCAAGAGCGAACTCGTCCGCGAAGCGTTGCGACGGCAGCTCGCGATCGCCCGCTTCGAAGACCTCAGGCAACATCTGGCGCCGTTTGCCGAAGCCGGCGGCTGGCTGACCGATGAGGATGTATTCGAAGCGATCTCGTGAGGGTGATTCAGAGGGAAGGCATCGCGATGAGCGCACCCATGACCGAGATGGCCCCCATCCGCTTCGGCGACCTTGAGGTCGCACGGGTGGAGGAAATGATCTGGACGGTGAGCCCGCGCTATCTCTACGCGGGGGTTCCGAACGAGCGATTCGAGCCGTACCGGGACTGGCTCGTGCCGCACTTCTCGACCGAGGACTTCAAGTGGCGGCTCAGCATCCACACCTTCGTGGTGCGCACGCCCCACCACACCATCGTGGTCGATACCTGCGTCGGCAACGACCGCAAGCGAAGCCTCCCGATCTGGGACCACATGCGCACCGACTACCCGGAACGGCTCGCGGCGGCCGGGGTGCGGCCGGAAGAGGTCGACTACGTGTTCTGCACCCACATGCACGTCGATCATGTGGGCTGGAACACCCGGCTCGAGAACGGGCGCTTCGTCCCGACGTTTCCGAACGCGAAGTACCTCTTCCACCGCACCGAGTGGGAGCACTGGAAGGAGACCGAGGAAGAGATCCAGGCCGAGGTGGTGAAGGACAGCCTGCTCCCCATCGTGGACGCGGGGCTCGCGGAGATGGTCGAGAGCGACCACGTGATCGAGGACGGCGTGCGCCTCCTGTCCACTCCCGGCCACACCCCGGGGCATTGCAGCCTGGCGCTCGGCCGGGACGAGGCGGAAGACGCGGTCATCACCGGGGACCTCATCCACCATCCCTTCCTGGTGGCGGAGCCCGACTGGCCGTCTCGGGTGTGCTGGGACCCGGAGATGGCCGCGCGCACCCGGCGCGAGTTCGTCGAGCGCTACGCCGACACCGCCACCCGGGTGCTCGGGACCCACTTCGCGCCCCCGACCGCGGTGCGCATCGAGAGCGGCCCCGGCGGCTGCCGCGTCACCTTCTGACGTCCCCGGTCGCAACGGCCGAAGGGCCGAAGAAGGTGGCCATCGTATTGACGGGCTGGCGGTCGGGAACACGATAGGCTCCCGGAACCCTCGGAATCAGGGTGACCCCGGCGGATCGCGACGCACTGTTCAAAGGACCGAATCAGATTGTCCTGGAACTTCCACTCGAGGACAGCGCCCCGTTGAAGGTGGAGATCGGACTCACTCCCTCGTTCCGGTGCAATTGTCCCGAGATTCGCAGTCGCCGCGTCGGTGACTGGATGCGGAGATGCGGCGACCATCCATGGCCTCCCGGACAGCCTCCGGAATACGACGCGGAAATGAAAGGCGGCCACATCAGGATTCTTGGTCCCGCAACGCCCGGGGGCCGGCGAGAGGGGGGCGGGATCAGCTCGTGACGAGGCCGCCGTCCACGTTGTAGCACTGCCCGGTGATGTTGCGAGCGCCCGGCGAGGCGAGGAAGACGGCCATCGCCGCGATGTCCGCGGGATCGTTCGCCCTCCGCAGGGGAATGGGCCTCACCGCCTTCGCGATCGCATCGTCGAGGGAGATGCCCTCTTTCTCCGCCCGCTGGGAAACAAGGGCGGACACCATCTCGGTCATGGTGACCCCGGGGCAGATCGAGTTGACGTTGATGTTGTGGCGGGCGAGTTGCTGGGCCGCGGTCTTGGTAAGGCTGATGACCGCGCCCTTGCTCGCCGCGTACGCGGCGTTGGAGGTGCCGGCAAATCCGCGCCCCGCGATGGAGGCGATGTTGATGATCCGCCCCTCGCGGCGGGGGATCATCTCCTGGGCGGCGCGCTGCAGGCAGAAGAAGACTCCCTTCGCGTTGACCCGGTGCATCCGGTCCCAGTCGTCCTCGGTGATGTTCATGATGTACGCGCCCCGGGTCACCCCCGCGTTGTTGAGGATCGCGTCGAGGTGACCGAACTCGGCGACGACCGTGCTCACCATGCGGTCAATCTCCACGACCTCGCCCACGTCTGCCTGAACCGCTATCGCGCCGGCGCCCGCCGCCTCCGCGGTCGCGGACGCCGCGGTCTCGTCGAGGTCGGCGGCGGCGACCCGGTACCCCGCCTCCGCGAATGCGAGCGCGCTCGCCCGCCCGATTCCGCTGCCGGCCCCGGTGACCAGTACTGTCCGCGTGTCGTTCGTCGCCATTTCGAGCGTTCCTCCGTGTTGAGTTGCAAGTCTCCGGGCAAGCGAGGAGGTCTCGGGCCGTCCCGGGGAAGTCCGTGGCGACCGGACCCCGCGCCGATGCCCTTCGTACGCAACGAACGCCGCACGCCACCACATCCGCAATGTACCGCAGCTTCCATCCGTCAATCGAGAGCCCGCTCAAGGCGGACTCGCTCGCATCCGCCGGAGCCGAACGCGACCTCCGCTCCGGCTCCGGCGGTCGGTCGCTACTGCATCACTGCCTGCTGCGCTGCGCTGTTGACGAAGTTCCCGTTTTCATAGACGACGTAGCACTCACCCTCCTTGGACAGATATTCACTGAACGCCGTGCACTTGAGAACACACATGTCGCGAACAATGGAACTGTGCACCCCTCCACCCCGAGCATAAAACCATGCCCAGGGACCTTTCTCGTTGGTGCACAAGGCATAGTGGGAATTGCGTCCCTTATTCTTCGCTCGAACTCCCTCCCAGTAGTCCCGGAGCTCCGGAAATCGGTCTCGAAACTCGGTGCTGACACCAACTCCCTCGGGAAGCGGACTTGCTTCCGAATTGTAGTCGGGAATCTTGTCGACGACCGCCTCCAGTCCCTCCGTCTGCTCGGAGGAAAGTCCGTCGAATCGAAGCCTTCCGTTCCGCCAGAAGAGGACGCACTTGCGGCCGCCGGCCTTCTTGCACCACTTCGTGGCGCGTCTCTTGACTCTGTTCTTCATACGATAGGAGTCCATGCCACCACCACCCCAATTTGCGGAACAACGCATCGTAGTCGCGACCTTCGGATCGAAGTAGCACGCGGACTCGATGACGTTCCGTTCCACCGCCTTCTGGTAGTGGTACGTTACTGCCGCCCCAATTACCTTTTCCGTATCTCGCCACTCCAGAACCGTCTCCTCGGAGGCCGACGAGGGCGACGCAAGCATCGCCAGCGTCGACGCCAAGACCAGGGCTGCGAGTGAGCGTGCAGCTGCTCCCCGTTCGTTGTCTCCCGATTTCATTGCAGCTCCTCTCGTCATTTTCGAGCTTTGGAGATCGACGCGCCGGCCGATCTCGCACCGGCCGCCGTCCGGGCAAGCCTCCGGTCGACTACCGGCGGCCCACCGTCGTCACCATGGTAAATCCCGACTGCCCGGAATCCAGCACAATTTTTCGATACCCGCGTGCGAATACGGTTCACGGCGGCGCTGGCGGGCGCACGTCGACTCGAAGCCATCTCGCGGCCTCTCATGCGATCGACCACCTCCGCTCGCAAACGACGCGCAAGGAGCGGCCGGGCTCGCGACGAGCCGCACGGTTCCCGGCGCTCCGGGCTTTGCGACTCCCCCGCTCAGTCGCGGGGCTTGAGCCAGGACTCCGACCACGCGAGCACCGCGCTCGAGGAGGGGTGGTCGCCGCGCTGCTCCTGCCACAGCGAGCCGCTTGCGACCCGGTCGTTCATGGCGAGCTGGGCGGAGCGGGCCGGGATGAAGGTGGAGAGGACCCCGAGCGGCCGGCCTGCGGTGCCGGGCGGAGCGTTCAGGATGAACGGTTCGATGCAGTCGTACCAGGTCATGCGGATGATGTCCTCGTCCGACTCGATCGTCTCCACGGTGGTGGACCGCGGATCGCCCTCCCGGGTGAACTCCGCGGGCAGCACCGCGACCCCTTCGTCGGCGAACGGCGGATGCAGCAGCGACTCGATCGTGCGCTGCAGCCAGCGCGCCACCGAGATGTCGTCGCTGTAGATGAGCACCTCCCCGTCCGTCAGCTCGCCCTGCATGAAGAGAGCGTGGCCGGAACCGGCCGGGCACCACAGCACCCGCCAGTGGCTGGTGCGGTCGGACATCGTCTTCCCGCCGTCGTGGCTGAGGCGGATGAAGGAGTTCTCGCCGGTCATCAGGACCTGGTTGGCGTCGATGGGGGCGGTCATGGATGGATCCTCCGGTTAGCGGCGGGGCCGCGCGTGCAGGGGCACAGGATAGCGGTTGACCGGTGCGAATGCCGAGCCCGGCCGCCGCGACGAGGAAGGCCGGGGATTCAGAACGGGACGGAGCCTCCCGCCGTCACCCGGTGCATGAGGCGGCGCTGCGGCCACTCGTAGTCCCGGAGCGCGATGTGCTGCACCATGCAGTTGTCCCAGATGACGAGGTCCCCCACCCGCCAGCGGTGCCGGTACCGGAACTCGGGCCGCACGATGTGGTCGGAGAGCCGCTTGATGAGCGGCAGCGCCTCCGCGTCCGGCATGCCCTCGACGCACACGCACTCCCCTTCCCGCACGTAGAGGGCCTTCGCTCCACTCACGGGATGGGTGCGGGCGACGGGATGGACCACGTCCAGGTAGCGCGCGATCTGCTCGGGGGTGAGCTTCACCGGCCGCTTGACCCCGCGCTCCTTGGCGCTGAACCGATGCACGGCGCGAAGCTCCTCGATGCGCCGCCGGTCCGCCTCGTCGAGCGCCTCCCAGGCCGCGCGCGCGTTCGCGAACAACGTATCCCCGAGGTTCCGTCCCCCGGCGTTCGGAACCTCGATCGCGTGCAGGGCGGTGCAGCGGGGCGGGGTCGCGGTGTAGGACATGTCCGTGTGCCAGTGGCTGCCCGCGTCGGCGTACCCGATGCTGCGCCCGTCCTCGACGATGTTCGACACCACCAGCACCCCCGGATGTCCGGGAAGGGCGTACTGGTCGAACGCGTTCACCTCGACCGCCCCGAACCGCTCGCAGAACGCGAGTTGCCGCCCGGGACTCAGCCGCTGGTCCCGAAAGACGAGCACCCCGTGGTGGGCAAGGGCGTGGTCGATATCTGCGAACACGCCCTCCGGCAGCGGGGCGGAGAGGTCCACTCCGGCGACCTCCGCCCCCGCGCCCTCGCCGCTCGGCCGCACGTCGAGTCCGCCCTGCGCTCCGGGCGCCCGCGATGCGGAGATGGCTCCCGTGCCGGTCGAAGCTCCGTTCGGGTCGTTCTTCATCGTTCCTGCTCGTCGCTTGCGAACGCCGGGTCCCGATTGTCGCCGATCCCGGCCGCGGATCGATCGGGTCCTGAGCATCTACCCGTGCAGCGCGAGGCGGTGGTACCCTCAAGCGAGCAGGAGCACGACATGCGTACCGACAAGACGAAACGGGTGGTCACGGCGAGCATATGGACGGAAGGCGAGTGGTACGTCGCGCAGGCGCTGGATACCGATATCGCCAGCCAGGGCGAATCGGTCGATGACGCACTGGCCAATCTGCGTGAGGCGTTGGAGCTTCACTTCGAATCGCCCGTTCCCACGTCCGTGCCCGAGCTTCGCCGCATCGAAGTAGACGTTGCCGCCGATTAGGCCGCTGCGCTATCGAGAGGTTGCCCGCAAGCTGACGGCGGCAGGCTTTGCGGAAGTCAGTCAACAAGGCAGCTATGTCAAGTTCGTCAAAGAGACCGACGAACGCGTCCTCACGGCAATCGTGCCGCGTCACAGAGAGGTGACCATCGGTACGCTGCGCAGCATACTCCGGCAGGCGAGGTTGACTCCCGACGAGTTCGAGAGCTTGTAACGGGGTAAGGATACGGTGAGCGAGTCCGCGCGGAAGCTCCACGGCGGCGGAAAACGGTGACGAAGATCGGCAAGAGTCGCGGACCCGTCGCTCCGCCCTCAGGCAACGAACATCCGGCCGACTGGCCCGGAAAAATCACCGATTTTCATCACATCGAGTAGACATCAGATATCATTGGTGGACAGGAGGTGCAATATAGCGTTTATACAGAACAGGTTAGTTGACGAATCCCTACCGCCGAAATGGTCAGAACGTCGCGATCCGGTCATCCAGATCGCATCCATGGTGTTGCATTTAGTGATGCCCATTGGCCATCCTTCCATCCGATGGATCTCGAGGCCGTGTCGATGGACAGCACCATTGTCAAGGTGCATCCCGACGGGACGGGGGCGCTAAGAAAAACGGTCCCCAATCCATCGGCCGATCCCGAGGCGGGTGGACCACCAAGATTCATATGGTTGCCGCGGATGCTCGAACCGCCATCACGTTCTCGCTCTCGCCGGGACAGGCCCACGACGCTCCGCAAGGACGCAAGCTGCTGAATCGCCTCGGTCAGCAGCACGGTAGCCTCTCGCTGATCATGGACCGCGCGTACGAAGGCAACGAGACCCGCCAACTAGCCTTGGCGTTGGGATATGAGCCAGTGGTGCCGCCGTTGCGTACGCGGGTCGACCCATGGGAGTACGACCGCGAGATGTACAAGCGGCGCAACGAAATCGAGCGATTGTTCCGTCGCTTGAAGGGATTTCGTCGGATTTTCTCCCGCTTCAAGAAACTCGACGTGGTATTCCTCGGATTCATCCTCTTCGCACTCATCGTGGGGATGTCCCATAGGCTGTTGAACTTGATGTGAGAAAGGTGGCGACTCCTTCACCTGTCCTGTGGTAGGACAGGGGTGCCAACCAAAGAAGGAGAAGCCACCATGGCGAAGCATACCGACGCGGTAGCCGCGGGCGTGGAATCCAAGCTGGGAACGGGAAGTCGGTCACGATCGACGTGCCGTTGCCCTTGCTCGGCGTCGTTCTCGATACGCGTGAGGCGTTTCACGAGCTGTGTATCCGGACCGGTCGAGAGGTTCTTCTGGCGATGATGGAGGCGGACCGAGAAGCGCTGTGCGGTCCGAAGGGCCGGCATCAGGCGAATCGGCGGGCTTGGAGAGGCGGGAGCACCTCGAGCCGGGTCACGCTCGGAGGCCGTCAGGTCGAGCTTGCGCGCCTTCGGGTTCGCAGCCACCAAGGCGAGGCGGCCTTGGCGAGCTTTCAGTGGGCGTCGGCCACCGACGCGATGGACGCACACACGTTGGAGGCGATCGCGGCCGGGGTGTCCACGCGTCGCTACCGCCAGACCCTGGACCCGCTTCCCGAGGCGATGGACGAACATTGCACCTCGCGCAGCGCGGTCTCGCGTCGATTCGTGGCGTTGTCGCGCAAGCGAATGCACGAGTTTCTTTCCCGTCCCCTCGCCGAGCTCGACATCGCGGTGGTGTTCGTGGACGCGAAGTTCTTCCGCGAGCATTGCGTGCTGATTGCACTGGGCGTTGATTCGCAAGGGACAAAGCACGTATTGGGGATTCGCGAAGGCTCCACGGAGAACGCGGCGGTGGCCCGCGCCCTGCTCGCCGACCTGGTCGAGCGGGGGTTGCCCACTGAGCGTTCGGTGTTGTTCGTCATCGACGGGGCGAAGGCGTTGCGTCGCGCCATTGCCGAGGTCTACGGCGAGCGAGCTGCTGTTCAGCGCTGCCAAGTGCATAAGCGGCGAAATGTCCTCGCCCATCTGCCCGAGCACCAGCACGCCCAGGTCGCGCGGTGTCTGCACGAGGCCTTCGAGAGTGAATCGGCGGCGCTCGGGGAACGGCGTCTTCACAACTTGGCCCGTTCGCTTGAACGCGACCATCCCGGAGCGGCTGCCTCGGTGCGTGAGGGGCTCCACGAAACCCTCACCGTCGTTCGCCTGGGCCTGACCGGCGCCCTGCACCGAACCCTGCGTTCGACCAACGCGATCGAGAATCTCAACGGCTCGGTCGAGCGCTACACCCGAAACGTCAAGCGCTGGCGAGGCGGGGAGATGATCCAACGTTGGGTCAGTGCCGCCCTGCTGGACGCCGAACAGCGCTTCCGACGCGTGCGCGGTTTCCGGGACATGCCGCGGCTGATGCTCGCCTTGGATGACCCTTCCGCTCGTTTCAAACAACCGGGGATGGCCGCGTAGAATCCATTACCCAGGAGATCGCCACCGGCAAGTTCAACAACGCTTGGGACAACCCCCTCATCGTCGATGCGTTGCGTTAGTGCTAACACGCCCTAGTCCTGTCTTTCTGTCGGTGAGATCGAGCAATCCGTCTCCGACCTCCTTCCATCGCAGGTTCTGGATCTCACTGCGCCAGCAACCGGAATAAAGAAGCAGGCGGATGATCTCGGCCTTCGGTTCACGGGAAGGCCGTTCAGCCACACAAGCGTCAAGCGTGGCATGGAGGCGCTCAATCTCGTCGAGCGACAGGAAACGGGTGAGTTTCGGAGGGTTCGATCCCCGCGAAGCGCCTCCAGCGCCACCTTCGCCTTCAGCTCCCCCGAAAACCTGCGTCGCTTGCTGCTCATCTGCATTCCTCCGTCAGGCGGTGGAATACACCCTTAAGCATCCCCTCATATTTTCACAAGATGGCGAACATTCTCTTGTATAGCCTGTGTTCGGCCAGCATGGCGGCGAATTCGTCGAGCAACGGTCGCAATCGTTCCGGTGGCCAGTTGGGAATATGTTCATAGAGCATGTGCCCTTGGCGAAACAACGAATGGGTGCGATGTTTCACGGTATTGACCTTCAACCACCGGTCATAGCCGATACGCTCTCCGGCGGCCCCGAGCAATGACAACAACGCAATTGCCAATACACTGAGCAACAACAGCCGGTCGCGGCGCTCGGGGCACGAGGTACGCATCGACGACAAGCCAAGGCCATAGCGCCGGTCCTTCAGGTCGCGAAAGCTCGTTTCGATCCCCCACCGTTTTGCGTAGTATTGGATGAGGAGCCGGGGTGCGGCGTTTCGGTCACTGGCCACCAGACACCAAGTGTCCTTCATGTTCTTGTCGCGCAAGCAAACGACCGTGCCGACGGGCAGCTGGTGAGCGTCGGTGATGTGGGCAGCTCGCAACGTGCGGGTTCGCCCGGCCGGGCCGACCCATTGCGACGCCAAGCGCCGCTCCCCGCTCTCACTGGTGACATAGTAGCTTGCGGGCAGCCGAATCACATAGCCGAATCCCAGCTCTTCGTCCAGGTTTTTGAACAAGTTACAGTCTGCAAACCCCCGGTCCGCGACCACCGTCACCTCTACCCCATCGGGCACCACCTCCGAGAACCGATACAGCAACTCGTCCTCATAACGGTTGCGGTTGTCCTTCAACGTCGCCGTCGATACCGTCTCCCACATCAGGGCCGTGGCCCGGCCATGCTCGGTGAGCATCGACAACATCAACGTATCGTGCCCATCGCGAGCGAAGCTGGTCCAATCCAATGCCACCACGATCTCCTCTCGCGCTCCAATCACATGAGGCACCCAGTGCGAAAAGAAATCGTCCAATTCGATGGCGGTATTGCTGAGCAACCGGTCGACCTGCTTGACGCCGTGTTTGCTCAGGGTGCCACGGGCGTGGGCCAAACCTTGTCCAATGGCATGGACGGCCAAGGAGGCACTGGTCAGGACTCCGAGCGTACCGTAGGCGAGCGACAAGACCCGCTTGGCGTGCAGGTCGCCGTCGTACAGCTCGGTGATGAAGGAAATCAGATGGTCTTCGCGAAGTACGTCTCGGGCTTTCACCATCCACCCTCAGAGGCGAAAACAGTTATTTTGTTTCCAACCTCCTGCCCGTGCAAGTCCGAAGTCGGACTTGGGGGAAAAAGTGGAGCACAATATTCGAGTCAACGGACCCATCGCAGGTGCAAATTGAGTACAAGGAATTAGAAAACTGTGCTTTCGCTATACTGATTTGGATCAAATCAAATCGTTAACAACGATTCCTTACAAAAAAGATGAGGGGATCGCTGAGGAATACACCTTAATGACCTGTCCGATTTTCCGGGGCCACCTCAAATGTCCGAGGAATTGTTGAAGTATCGACACGATCAGACCCTTCTTCCCGCCCCTCCAGTATCAATTTTGTTGCAGCGGCGACGCCAGCGCGAACGGTATCGGTAAGTCTCTTCCCGGGGGGCAGGTCGGAGGGATGCCCGCCAGCGCATAAACAGGCGCGCACGGTAGTCGAAGCGCGCGGGTCGACACGCTGGTCGCTCCCGACAAGCGCAAAGAAACGGTTGAGCGCCGCGTTCGCCGCGCGGAGATCATGGTCTACGACCAGGAGGGCGTGAGCCAGGGCATAGCCCCCGATGGCGCCGGTCCCGGCCGGTCCTCCCCGCCACCGTTGCGCGGTGCCGGCCAGCTTGCGGCCCCGATAGATGAGGTTAAAGCGGCCGTCGCAGAAAGCGCCAGGCACCGCGCCGAGGTCGGTTTCGATACCGAGGAAGCCCAGGGCAATTCGGAGCGGTTTGCACAGCGCCCGGTAAAGCGCCTCGGTTGAGAATACCGGGGCGTCACCTCGGGGGAGCACAAGCGAAAGGTGGAGTATTCCTTCGCCATGCGGCACCGCACCCCCGCCGCTGTCGCGCACCAGCACCGGCCAGCCCTCCTGCGCGAGCCTCAGCGAGGCCGCCTCGAACCGTCGCAGGCGACTCTCCCGCCGGCTTACCACCAGGGCGCGCTGGTTCTGCCAAAGGCGGAAGGTAGGCAGTGAGTCGGCTCGTGCCATTGCCTCGCCAAGCGCCGCGTCGCGCGCTAGCCGGGCCTCGGGATCGCCGCCAGCGCGGTCGTCCCAGAAATGCCAGCGGGGGAAAGCGGAGAAGACCCCGTCTCCATCCGCCGCAACCGGTTGGGCCGACAACCTCGTCGCCGCGCCGTCCATGTCAGCCGATTTGGGCGATGACCGTTCCCGGCGTCACCACCGTCTCCGGTGGGGCGAGGATGCGCAGCACGCCGGCTGCCGGCGAAACGATTTCGATCTGCGTCTTCTCGACCATGATCTCGACTAGCGGCACCCCCGCCCCGACCGTCGCGCGATCCCGGTAGTACCAGTTGACGATCACCGCCTCGGGCGTCTGCGTCGTATCCCACATGTCCTTGGGGACGCGCACCTCCGTCATCGCTGGCCCTCCCTAAATCAGGGTCGCTTGGACTGCGACAGCGATCTTGTCGGCGTTCGGCAGCGCGAACTGCTCCATCGGGTGGCTGTATGGCACTTGGATGTCTGGATACGCCACCCGCTTTGGCGTCGATTTCAAAATGCCGATGTCGCGCTCGACTACCGAGGTGATGACCTCGGCGGTAACGCCATAGCTCGTGTAGTCCTCATCTGCGACGACTAGACGGCCGGTCTTCTTGACCGAGTTGTACACCGTGTCGCGATCAAGCGGGACCAGGGTGCGCAGGTCGATGACCTCGGCGTCGACGCCATTTGCCTCAAGCGCCTGCGCTGCTTCCAAGGCGCGATGCACCATTAAGCCAATGGCGGCGATGGTCACATCCTTACCCTCGCGCCGTATCGCCGCTTCGCCGAACGGAAGCTCGTAGGGCTCCTCGGGCACCTCGGTCGCTGCGCCCGCGACCGACGCCATCCAACCGAGCCCCTGCATGCCTTTGTGGAACATGTAAAAAACCGGGTTGTCGTCGCGGATCGCGGCGGTCATCAGCCCCTTGGCATCATATGCGGTGGACGGGACGACGACCTTGAGCCCGGGCATGTGGGCGAAGGTGGCATAGAGCGTCTGCGAGTGCTGGCCGGCGTCGGAATAGCCACCGCCGACGGCAGTGGTGATGACCAACGGCATTCGAAACCCGCCGCCCGAGAAATAGATGTTCTTGGCCGCCATATTGTAAATCGGGTCCATGCAGACTCCGAAGAAATCGACAAACATCAGCTCTGCGATCGGCCGCATGCCGGACATGGCGGCGCCCACCGCCGCGCCCAGGAACCCGGTCTCGGAGATCGGCGTATCGATAACGCGCTGGGCCCCGAACTCGTCGTAGAGCCCGGCCGTCGAGCCAAAGATGCCGCCATAGACACCGACGTCCTCCCCCATCACGAAGACATTGGGATCGGTGCGCATTTCCTGCGCGATGGCTTCAGACATGGCTCGTGAAATGGTGAGCGTACGCTCTGAACTGGACATGATCGATTTCCTCCCTCTATCCCCGTCCTGCCCCCGTGGCGGCCGGTGAGCCGTGATTCCTGCGGCACGTCTGTCGGGGCAATTTGTGCCGAATCAGTTCGTTTGGCCCGAAATTCGCGTCGTCAGCGCTCCGTGATCGCGCGCGGGACGCCAAGCTAACTAGACGAACACTTTCTCGAGCGCTTCCTCGGGTTCCGGGTAAGGACTGTTGCGGGCAAACTCGATTGCCGCGTCGACCTCCTTGCGCGCCTTGTCCGCGAGACCGTCGGCTTCCTGCTCCCCGATTCCGCCGTCGCCCGTGATGTGGGCGCGGAAAATGTCGATCGGATCCTTGCCCTTGAGTTCTTCGACTTCGCCTGCCGGGCGGTAGGCCTCGGCGTCGCCCTGGAAATGGCCGTAATAGCGATAGGTCTCGATCTCAATCAGCATCGGTCCTTCGCCGGCCCGGGCCCGCGCGATTCCCTCCCCGGCCGCCCGAAACACCGCCATGGTGTCGTTGTTCTCGATATATTCGCCGGGGATGCCGTAGGCGGCGGCCCTGTCGCTGTTGCGCTTGATCGCAGTAGATGCGTCCTTGGTCACCGAGATGGCGTAGCCGTTGTCCTCGACCACGAAAAGCACCGGCAGCTTCCAAACAGCGGCGAGGTTGATCGCTTCGTGAAACGCTCCCTGGTTCGTCACCCCTTCGCCCATATAGGATATCGCGACGCCGTCGGTGCCCTGCATCTTTCTTGCCATGGCGGCGCCGACGGCGACGCCGGCGCTTTCGCCGATGATGCCGCTGCAACCGAAATTGACCGCCGGATCGAACAAATGCATGTGGCCGCCGCGGCCGCCGGATAAGCCGTCCTTTTTGCCGAAGATCTCCGCAGTCATGCGGTTGAGGTCGACGCCTTTGGCGATGGCGACATGGTGCGGCCGATGGGTGGCGGTGACCGAATCGTCCGGCCGCAGATGTACGCACACACCCACGGCGCAGGGCTCCTGGCCCGCCGCCAGATGCATCTCACCAGGCACGGTGCCGGCACCGATGTCAAACGCGGGAGTCTTCCCCTCCATGTAGATCACCGCCATGGCATCCTCGTAATAGCGAGCCTTGACCATGTTCTCATACATCCGGCGGAGCTGGTCCTTGGTCGCCACGATATTGGATTTCTTCATGAGTTCCTCCCTAGCCCGGGGACCGACCGGGCGAAACGTCCCGTCGCGATTGCCCCCGTGTGCATTCTTGGTCTGTGTATTCCTGGCCTACATGTCGCCGCAATGCCGCAGTCTAAGTCAGGTCGTGCCCCAGGGCCAAATTTTGTTGGACGCAAGAATGAGTTTGTTATTCATCGTATTTTGGCGGTGTGCGAGAGTAGCTGGATGAGTGCCTCATGCGGGAAGCGTGAGGAAGGTATTTTTCCGTCCCGCGGAGGGGTATTGGGCGACCCCAGGAGGGCTGGAGCGCGCCGCGGGCGAACCGGTGCGTTGGCGCGGTGGTGGCAGGACGCACCGCAGGGTATGGGCAGCGCGCAGGCTCAGCGTTTGGCTGGTTCGAGGAGCGCTCGCACGGCGTCGTGGGGCCGTGTAGCGTAGTGTCGATGGGCTTGGGGGTGACACCGCCCGGCCTGCCGTCGCTCGCGCGGGCGCGTGTCCGGCCTGCGGCCACCGCTGGTTCCTGATCCGCCACGCAAGGCGATGGGAAACCGTGGGCGCCACCACCACGTGCCGGCGGACAGAGCCGACTGAACCGTACCGGGTTTCCCGGAGGCTCCAAACCTTGAGAGACTGGAGCGATGAAACATTCAAACAGATACTCCCCGGAGCTTCGGGAACGGGCAGTGCGGTTGGTCCTGGACCCCCAGGGCGGGCACGAAACGCAATGGGCGGCGATCGTCTCGGTGTCGTCGAAGGTGGGCTGTTCGGCCGAGACGCTACGCAAGTGGGTTCGTCGAGCTGAACGCGATGCGGGGGTTCGACCCGGGCTGACGAGCGAGGAGCGTGAGCGGCTCAAGGCGTTGGAGAGGGAGAACCTGGAGCTTCGTCGGGCGAACGAGATCCTGCGCAAGGCTTCGGCGTATTTTGCCCAGGCGGAGCTCGACCGCCGACCCAAAACATGACGTCGTTCATCGACGCGCACCGCGGCCAGTACGGGGTCGAGCCGATCTGCACGGAGCTGCCGATCGCCCCGTCGACGTACTACGAGAGCAAGGCCCGGGATGCGGACCGCAGCCGGGTGCCGGCGCGTACCCATCGCGACGCGGAACTGCGCGAGCACATCGCCCGGGTGTGGGAGGAGAACTACCGGGTGTACGGGGTTCGCAAGGTGTGGCGACAGCTCCAACGTGAGGGCATCGCGGTGGCGCGCTGTACGGTCGCGCGGTTGATGCGCGAGCTTGGTCTTCGCGGCGTGATGCGGGGCCCGCGGGTGAAAACGACGACGCCCGTGGCGACGCTCGCGTGTCCCGCGGACCGGGTCAACCGGGTGTTCCAGGCCCCGCGCCCGAACGCCTTGTGGCTGGCCGACCTGACGTACGTCGCGACTTGGGCGGGGTTCGTCTATGTCGCGTTCGTCATCGACGCCTATGCCCGGCGCATCGTGGGCTGGCGGGTGTCGAACTCGCTTCGCACCGACCTGGCGCTCGACGCGCTCGAGCAGGCCCTGTACGCCCGCGTGGTGGACTCTCACGATGCCTTGGTCCACCACGGCGACCGCGGGTCGCAGTATCTGTCCATCCGCTACACCGAACGCCTGGCCGAGGCCGGCATCGAGCAGTCGGTCGGGAGCGTTGGCGATTCGTACGACAACGCCCTGGCCGAGTCCATCATCGGGCTGTACAAGACCGAGGTGATTCGACCCCGCGGCCCGTGGCGGAGCCTCGAAGCAGTGGAGTTCGCAACCCTCGACTGGGTCGATTGGTTCAACAACCGCCGGATCCTCGAGCCGATCGGAGACCGACCTCCGGCCGAGGCCGAAGCGGCGTACTATCGACAAACCGAGCACACGGCGCTGGCCGCGTGACTCACACTAAACAGTCTCCGGAATTCCCGGCGCGGTTCAGACCCGGTAACGAAGCCGGACCTGTCCAGCGTCGAGGTCGTGTCGGAGCCGTCTTTGCCCCTGGCGGCACCAGAGGCGTCGCAGGCGCGGATCGAGATGGCGTTGTCGAGCGGTCACCGGGTGCGCGCGAGCGGGTCGTTCGACGTGGAAGCGCCGTGCCGCGTGGTTCGGGCATTGAGCGGATCATCCCAGTACCGTCTTCGACGCGGGTGTGGCTGGCGTGCGGGATGGCGGACATACGCGAGAGGTTCCCGGGCCTCGTGGCGCACGCGGAGCGGGTGCTGAAGGCGGATCCGCGATCGATTTCCCGATCACGAAGGGGCCGCTTCACCCGTCGCTTACCAGCGACTTGTCTCTCGGAACGTATTGGGTCACGCTCAAGCTGTCGGGAGGCTCCAAATGGGGAGTCCCTGTCAGGAATGGGGAGAGACACATGAACATTCCCGGGATCCTGCCCGCGCTCGGAATTCTGGCCCTGACGAGTGCGCCGCTCCTTGCGGCAGACCAGCACCCCATGGGGTTCTTCGTCACGAGTGTCGGCATGGGCCAAGGCGCGGATCTGGGCGGCCTTGAAGGGGCCGATGCCCATTGCACGAAGCTCGCCGAGGCAGCGGGCTCCACCGGGCGCACGTGGCGGGCATATCTCAGCACCCAGGTCGAAGAAGGCCGTGCCATTTCCGCCCGCGACCGAATCGGATCGGGCCCCTGGTACAACGCCCGAGGCGAATTGATCGCCGTCGACCTCGATCAACTTCACATCAACCCGAACATCGTCAAACGAACGGCCCTGGACGAGAATGGCAATCTGGTCAACGGGCGCGGTGATCGGCCGAACCGGCATGACATTCTGACCGGAACGAAGGATGACGGGACGGCCTATTTTCCTTGGCAGAAAGGCGACCACACCTGCAACAACTGGACCAGCTCCGGAGAGGGCAGTGCGCAGGTTGGCCATCACGACCGGCATGGCGGTGGCAATATTTCATGGAACTCCGCTCACGCTTCCAGAGGCTGCAGCCAGGAAGGTCTGGTAAGCACCGGCGGCGCCGGGCTGCTGTACTGCTTTGCCGCTGACTAGGGCGAGTTGGTTTGGTTCGCCGGGGCCGGTTCGCGTCCCCATTTGCCATCGCGGGATCTCCGTTCCCAGGAGATTCCGCGCAATCGCCGCGCAGACCGCGCCATCTGTCGATCAAGCTTCGTGTGATCCCGCCCTTGCAGGCTCGGGCTGCGTCGGGCAGGGCGCTGGCGGACGTGCAGCTCCACGGCGACCACTCGTCGATTCGGTTGCCGTGGTGCTCGGGGACTCGGTGGAGAAGGTCGGCGAGCCATGCCTGGGGGTCGACGCCGTAGAGCTTGGCGGTCTCGATCACGGCACAGGCGGTGGAAGCGGCCTCCCGAGGCGGCCGTTCGGGATCGGCTTGGTTGCAATGCGAACAGGCCAGAAGAGGGGTTCGTGCGAACTCTCCTCGACGACGGCAAACGACGTGTGGGACACGACGGGCATCCTCAACGGCGCCCCAGAGGACAACCGCAGCAGTGCCAGTGTCCACCACAGGGTGTTGAGGCGATCGAAGCCCGTGGGACGGAGACCTTGCTGCCGAAAGACACTGAAGGCGTAGTCGACACTACGTCGAAGCGGCTTGAGGGAGTACGGCCCGCTACCGCGGCGACCTTGGGAGATGGGATGGTCCGCCCCGCTTCCCCTACGGCCTCAGCTGGGCCAAGGTGGAGTTTTCCACAACACCAGGAGCGAGGCGGACCATGAGCAAGATTACCCGAATGGGGATTGACCTGGGCAAGAACACCTTTCACGTGTGCGCAATGGATCGGTCGGGGCGGGTCGTGTTGGAGAAGCGATTCACGCGTCGGGGGCTGGAGAAGTTTGTTCGTGCCCACGAGCCGTGCGTGGTGGGAATGGAGGCGTGCGGAGGCGCCCATCATTGGGCTCGCGAGCTGCGTGCGATGGGCTATGACGCACGGCTGATGAGCGCGCAGTTCGTCAAGGCGTACGTGAAGTCGAACAAGAACGATTGGCGCGACGCGGAGGCGATCTGCGAGGCGGTGGGTCGTCCGACGATGCGCTTCGTGCCGGTCAAGACGGTTGAGCAGCAGAGTCTTCAGCACCTGCATCGTGCGCGGTCGATGGCGGTGAGCCAGCGCACGGCGTTGGCCAACCAGATGCGGGGGTTTCTGTTCGAGTACGGGCTGGTGGTGGCGCAAGGGATTGGGACGTTGCGGCGCCGGGTGCCGGAGTTGGTGGAGGATGCCGACAACGGGTTGCCCATGGCGATGCGCGAGTTGCTGGCCAACGAGCGCGAGGAACTGGTGCACCTCGATGAGCGAGTGAAGCGTTTCGACGCGCAGCTCGATGCGTTGGTCCACGACGACCCGGCGTGTCGTCGCTTGCAGACGATTCCCGGCGTGGGGCCGAAGGTCGCCAGTGCGCTGGTGGCTGCGGCGGGCGATGGCCAAGCGTTCGGCAGTGCCCGGGAGTTCGCCGCGTGGCTGGGGTTGACCCCGCGCCAGCGCTCGACCGGGGGCCGCACGGTGCTCGGTGGGATCAGTAAACGAGGCGACCGGTACCTTCGCTCGCTGCTGATTCACGGGGCGCGCGCGGCGTTGCGTGTGGCACCCAGGCGTGAGGACCGACGCAGCCGATGGGCGGTGTCGGTGCACGGGCGCCGTGGGGCGAATATCGCGGCGGTGGCGTTGGCGAACAAGAACGCGCGCACCGCGTGGGCGCTGCTCACGCGCGAGCAGGACTATCGCGCTCAGCCGGCGTAAGCGGGCCATGACACGGGGCTGCGCAGGCACGGCAGGTGTGGAAGCGTTCGCGAAGGAGGACCCGTCGTGAGGCCGCGATGTCCACCGCCTGCCCACCGGCGCTTGGGCGATTGAGGAGCCCGCGCCCGTGGACAGCCCGTGGACATCGCTGCGTGCCCTGTCCGGGCGCCGAACCACGACCACACTCGGCCCGACGATGGCCGAGAATCCGGGCGAGAGTGAGCTCGCCGACAGTTGCGAGGGAAAAGAGCAGTTGATGGCAAGACAGGTCGGACCGGCATGCCAAGAGCCTGAGCTCGCGCTGGGCCCATTCGAGGCCGTTTGGGAGATGAGGCGAGGCGTGCGCGGATTCCATCAGGGCCCGGGAACCGAGGTTCCCTCTCCAAAGGCCGGATACAAGTGTGCAACTGAACCTGCTTGCCCGAACAGCTCCCCCCTTGCAAATGCGGGGCGGACCATACAAGCGCGAAGCGACAGATTGGCGTCCGCAGCAGGAAATCGGTGATTCTTCCGGGCTATCGCCGGATACGGAAGAACCGGACGGCGCAGCGAGGAGCGGGAGAACATGGATTTCGGCGTCTGCGCCATCACGAAGATCGACGACGTCGGCCTCGCCACCGAGGCCGAGAACCTCGGGTATTCCAACCTGTGGGTCCCGGACAGCCAGATGATCTGGTCGGACTGCTACGCCTACATGGCGCTCGCCGCCCGTGAGACCCGCACCATCCGGATCGGCACCGGGGTGAGCGTCGCGGGCACTCGCACCGCCCCGGTCACCGCCCACAGCATCGCCACCATCAACCGGCTCGCGCCGGGTCGGGTGTTCCTCGGGATCGGCACCGGCAACACCGCGCAGCGCCTGATGGGCCAGCCGCCCATCCGCTACGCCGAGTTCGAGGAGTACGTGCGGGTGCTGCGCGGGCTCCTCGACGGCGAGGAGGTGGACTACGCCGGTGCGGGCGGCGAAGCGCGGCCCATCCGCTTCGACATGCTCGACCTCGGGTTCATGCAGGTCGAGCCGCGGATCCCCATCCACGTATCGGGCTTCTACCACCGCACGCAGCGGCTCGCCGGTCGCTACGGGGACGGCCTCGTCGTCTCCATTCCACCGCACCGCGACTTCGTGACCCGCGCCCGCTCCAATGCGGCCCGGGGCGCGGCGGAGGCGGGGCGCGAGCTGCCCGGCGGCTTCCAGCTCAGCTCCCTCACCACCGCCGTCGTCCTGGAGCCGGGGGAAACCCTGGAATCGGACCGGGCGATCCGGGACTGCGGGCCGTTCGTCGTGTCCTCGATCCACTACATCTACGAGAAGATCAAGGAGAACGGCGGTGAGCCGCCCCCGCACATGCGCGGCTTCTGGAAGAAGTACTGCCGCCTCGTGGAAGAGACCCCGGAACGCAGCCGCCACCTCCGGGTGCACGCCGGCCATTGCACCTGGCTCCACCCGGACGAGGCCGAGTTCGTGACCCCCGAGCTCATCCGCACCACCTGCCTCGTGGGCACCCCGGACGAGCTCGTGGAGAACATCCGCCACCTCGACGAGGCGGGGCTCGACCACGTGATGCTGCTGCCCTCGCTCGAGACGCAGCGGCACACCATCGAGGCGTTCTCGCGCAAGGTGATGTCCCGGCTCTGACCGGACGGACGCCGGGCTCGGGGAGGCGCGGCGCCCGGACAGCGACGCCGGCCGCGCCGGGGCCCCCGGAGTCGGGGTGACGGGGAGCGGAGCGGGTTCGACTTGCGCGGGTACGCGGGCGCTCTTCAGCCGATATCCGCTCGCTCCGCGCCGGCCGGTGGATCTTCGCCCGCCCGGCTCAGGGCCACCGGCGCGCCCGCCCCGTGGTGAGCACCGTGAAGACGGTAGCGAAGCTCACCAGCGCCACCGTCCAGAACACGTTTCCGGGGTCGCTCCGGTCGAGCATGAACCCGAACAGTACCGGCGCGACGATCCCGCCAAGGTTGAATCCGGTCGAGACGAAGCCGAAGACCTTCGCGATCTCGCCCGGCGGCGACATCGAGCGGATGAGCATGTCGCGCGACGGCGCCACCATGCCCGAGAAGAAGCCCGCGACGACGAAGAGCGCCGCGATGAGTGCGAGCGGCGGCCGGAGGGCGGCCACCGCCCCGATGCACACCGCCACCAGCACGATGCAGGTCGCCGCGAACGCGTCGTGGCGGCGCCGGATCCGGTCCGCGACCCAGCCGCCCGCGAGGACTCCGACCGGCGATGCGAAGAGGTAGGCGCTGAGCACCGTCGTCGCCACGAGGACGGGTGCGTCGTGGAGGATGTGGAGGGCCGACACGCTGAACGATTGGATGCCGTAGCCGGCGACCGACATCCCGAAGAAGAACAGGGTCCCGAGCAGGATCGGGGCGCTCATGAGGAGCCTGACGCCGGTGGCGCCCGACGCGGCGGCGCCGGCCCCGCCCGCGGCGGCGCCGTCCCCCCGACCCGGCCGTTCCTTCAGCACGCGGCCGTTGAACGTCACCAGCAGCGCCACACCGATCCCCAGGATGCCGCAGAGGGTGAGCGCCGTGCGCCAGTCCATGAACGCCATCAGGAACACCATGGTCACCGGGGCGACCGCGTTGCCGAGCATCCCGGCCGAGGTGTGGAACGAGAACGCGCGCCCCATGCGGCGCGGATTCACCGAGGCGTTCAGGAGCGAGTAGTCGGCCGGGTGGTACACCGAGTTGGCGAGCCCGGCCACCGCCATCAGGGCGACCAGCATCCCGTAGAACGGGGCCAGCCCGATGAGCACGAAGGCGGCCCCTTCGAGAAGCAGGCCGGCGGCGAGGAGCCGGCGCGCACCGAACCGGTCCACCGCGAAGCCGACCGGCACCTGGGTGCAGGCGGTGACGATGCTGAAGACGCTGATCGCGAAGCCGAGCTCGGTGTACCCGACGCCGTACACCTCGCGAAGAAGCGGAAAGAGCGGCGGCAGGAGCAGCAGGTAGAAGTGGCTCGTGAAGTGGGCGGAGCTGACGATCGCGACCGCCCGCGCGGACCCCCGCCGATCCGCCGTTCCGGTAGTGCCGCCCGCTTCGACCGTGACCGCCATGACGCCGCGATCCCATCCCCTCCGTCTCGGCCGCATAGTGTACGGGCGCTCCGGCGGTCGCCGCGGGCGTATCCCGGCCCGCCGCTGCGGTATGCTGTCGCGCGGGCGGCCCGTGGCGGCCGAACGAGTCGATCCGGGAGGAGAGAACGTGATCTACGAACTTCGCACCTACACCCTGCGGGCCGGCACCGGCCCGGCCGTGGCCAAGAACGCGGGCGAGGTCGGCCGGGAGATCCGCGGCGACGACTACGGGACGCTCGAGGGCTACTGGCTGACCGAGATCGGCCCGCTCAACCAGGTCATGCACCTGTGGAGCTACTCCGATCTCAACGAACGCCAGCGGCTCCGGGGCGAGCTTGCGAAGAACGAACGATGGACGAAGGAGTACATCCCGCTCGTCCGCGAGCGCCTCATCCGCCAGGACATCCGGCTTCTCGACCCCATCCTGCCGCTCAAGGCGCCGGAGGCCGAGGGCAACATCTACGAGTACCGCAACTACCGCACCGCCCCGGGGCGGGTGCGCGAGTGGGCGAAGCTCTTCCAGGAGATCATGCCGATGCGCGAGGAGTACTCGAAGAACGTCGGCGCGTGGGTCACCGAGGCGGGGCAGCCGAACGAGGTCTCCCACCTGTGGGCGTATCCGTCGGTGGACGCTCGCAGCGAGCGCCGGGCGGCGGTGGCCGCGGACCCGCGCTGGAAGGAGTTCTTGGGGCGGGCGGGGCCGCTCCTCGAAGAGATGCACTCGACGATCCTGCTCCCCGCCGCCCACTCGCCGCTCAGATAGGCGCGGGGCAGCCCGGCCCCCGCTCCGGCCGGCCGGCCGAGCGCCGCGGCGCATGGCCGCGGGCGGGGCGCCCGCGACACCGCCGCCGGTGGGTTAGACTGGCGTCCCTGAGCCTTCGGACTCCCTTGTTCCGGATCACGGGGGCGGGCACATGCGACTGACGGCACGCGAATTCCTGGATTGGCCGCACAAGGCGGTGACCCTGCTCGGCATGTCCGGGGTGGGCAAGACCTCGCTCGCCTACCGGCTCCCCAAGAGCAACTGGTTCCACTACTCCGGCGACTACCGGATCGGCACCCGCTACCTCGACGAGCCGATCCTCGACAACATCAAGCGCCAGGCGATGCAGGTCGATTTCCTGCGCGACCTCCTCCGCTCCGACTCGATCTACATCAAGAGCAACATCACCGTCGACAACCTGCAACCGGTCTCCACGTTCCTCGGCAAGATCGGCGATCCGGCGCGCGACGGTCTCACCGTGGACGAGTTCCGACGCCGCCAGCGCCTGCACCACGATGCCGAGGTGGGCGCGATGAAGGACGTCCCGGGCTTCATCGAGAAGAGTCGCGACATCTACGGCTACGACCACTTCATCAACGACGCGGGAGGGAGCGTGTGCGAGATCGAGGACGAATCCGTGGTCCCGGCGCTCGCCGAGCACACGCTCATCCTGTACCTGCGGGCCGACGCGGACATGGAGATCGAGCTGCTCGAGCGCCAGCGCGCCGATCCGAAGCCGCTCTACTACCCGCAAGCGTTCTTCGACGCGCAGCTCGCGACCTACCTCGAGGAACGGGGCCTGGGCTCGCCGGCCGAGACCGATCCCGACGACTTCGTGCAATGGGTGTTCCCGTCCCTGGTCGCCCACCGGCGGCCGCTCTACGAAGCGATCTCGCGCCGCCACGGCTACACGGTGGAGGCACGCGCCGCGGAGGGCGTGCGTGACGAGGTGGACTTCCTCGAGCTCGTGACGGATATCCTCGAGGCCGCCGCGTCGCCCGCCCGGCTGAGGGGCGTCTGACCGCGGGCGGCCTGCGCCACCCATCACTTCGCCGTCGTCCGCCAGCGCTCTCCGCCCCCGCCCTGCCGCAGTCATCCAGTCCAGCGTCCAGACCCGGTCGTCCGTCCCCCCCGAACGCGAGTTCCGAAGCCCGATGCCTCTCGTCGCCCATTCCGCCCTTTCCACCTTCGACCGGCTCCGGAGCGAGGGACAGGAGATCCTCGACCCCGAGCGGGCGCGGCGCCAGGACATCCGCGAGCTCCACATCGGCTTCCTCAACCTGATGCCCGACGCGGCTCTTGCGGCCACGGAGCGGCAGTTCCTGCGGCTCATCGGGGCTTCGAACCGGATTGCCCAGCTCTTCGTGCACCCGTTCACGATGCCCGGCGTGGAACGCCAGGGAGCCTCGCGGGAGCGGGTGGAGCAGTTCTACGAGCCGTTCGAGCACCTGCAACGCGAGGGGCTCGATGCGCTCATCGTGACCGGCGCGAACGTCACCGAGGCCGACATCACGCGGGAGGCGTTCTGGGGGCCGCTCCTCGAGGTCCTCGCCTGGGGGCGGGAGAACGTGGCTTCCATGCTGTGCTCGTGCCTCGCGAGCCACGCCGCCTTCCAGTGGCTCCACGGAGTCCGGCGCACCCACCTGCCGGAGAAGCGGTGGGGAGTCTATTCGCACCGGGTGACGGACCGGTCTCACCCGCTCGTCGCCGGAATCAATACCCGCTTCGAAACCCCTCACTCACGGTTCAACGACGTGGCCCGCGACCGGATGGAGGCGGCCGGTCTCCGGGTGCTCGTGGCGAGCGACGAGGGCGGGGTCCTGATCGCGACGAGCCCGGACGGCTTCCGGTTCGTCTACTTCCAGGGCCACCCGGAGTACGACCGGGAGAGCCTGCTGAAGGAGTACAAGCGCGAAGTGGGACGGTACCTGCGGGGAGAGCGCGAAGACTATCCGCCGTCCCCCGAGAACTACTTTCCGCCGAGCGTCGAGCGGCGGTTCGCGGCCTACCGCGACGAGGTGGAGCGCGCGCGCGCGACCGGCGCCCCCCCGCCCGCCTTTCCGGAGGCGGAAGTGCTGCCGGAGCTCGACAACACCTGGACCGACACCGGCAAGGCGCTCTTCAACAACTGGCTCGGGCTCGTCTACCGGCTCACCGACTACGACCGGCGGCGCCCGTTCGCCGCCGGCGTCGACCCTTCCGATCCCCTCCGCCTCGGTTGACCTTCGGCCCGGCCCGGACGCAACGATCCGGGAGAAGGCGAGGCCGGATCAGACAGGCAATCCCGGCACGAGCCCGGTACACCCGGCAATCTGCATTGCCAGGCACGCGAGGGCCAAGGGCCGCGAGAGCCAGGCGCAGGCTCGACGAACTCGGCGCAGGAGCGAAAAGCTCGGCTCCGGTGGCGATGTGGATGGCTGCAACATGGTGCTCCGCTCCTAACCCGCAAATCTCACCAGCTTCCTGCTGCGGACGCCGATCCATGCGCTGTGACAGGCCGTACTCCCTCAAGCCGCTTCGACGCAGTGTCGACTACGCCTTCGCCAGCGCGTACGCGCTCCTTCGGTCCGTGCGGCCTGTCACAGCGCCGTCTCGCCGCCCTCGCGACGAAAGCTGGTGAGATTTCCGGGCTAAGCCGCCGCGTCCTCCCCGGTCTGGGCGGCGAAGATGGACGTGTAGCCGCCGGACCAGTCCGGTGGGATGAGGCAGGGACGCGGATCGTGATGCGCCCAGCGGGCCGGCTTCCCGCGCACGATCGTTCCCGAGTGGCGCGACGGATCGGGATGCGCGGTGTACGGAAAGGCATCGGCGGACGCGTAGGCATTGAGGAGGAGCGGGCGCCCGTCGTCCCGCCGGCTCGCCGGAGAGCCGTGCACCGTGCGGCAGTTGTGCACGGTGATCGACCCGGCCGGCGCTTCGACGTAGACCGCGCTCGACTCGGCGAGGGCCGAAGCGTCGGCGGGCGCGAGGCAGCCGGCCCACTGGCCCTTGTCGTTGTACTGGTCGAACAGCGTCCCCCGGTGGCTGCCGGGGATGAAGCCGAGCGCGCCGTCGTCGAGGGCGGTGTCCCGGAGATAGACCCCGATCGTGAGCGGGCTGTAGTTGGTGTGGGGGTAGAACTGGATGTCCTGGTGCCAGTCCACCTGGTCCGCCCCGTCGTTCCACTTGTAGTTGAGCTTCGAGTGGTGGAACACCGCGTCGGGGCCCACCAGATCGGCGGCGACGTCCGCAATGGCCGCGGTCGCGAACTCCCAGAAAGTCTCGTGCTGCTCGTCCGGGCGCTTGAGCCGGCGAAGACGCGGCGCATCGGCGCGGTGGCCGGGAGCCACGTCGAAGACGTCTCCCGAGCGGGTCTCGGCCCGGCTCCGCTCCACGAACTCGAGGGCGATCCGGCGCAGCCGCTCCAGCCACTCACCGTCGACGAAACGCTCGACGGCAAGGTAGCCGTTCTCGAAGTAGAACTCGCGCTGGGACTGCGAGAGCGCCCGCGACGGGTGGGAAAGCACTTCTTCCGGGGTCATGTTCCGGCTCCTGTCGTGAAGCTATCCCGTGGATGCACCGCCAGCATATCAGCCTCCCCGGCGCCGGGGACCCGCCCGCACGGCCGCACCGGGAACATCCGGACCGTTCGTGGTACGCAACCGTCCGATGGAGCCGGTGCCCCGGCGGGGCCGGATCAGGGCTCGGCGGCGAGGAGGTCCATCGCCGCATCGACCCCGCCCCGCTGAAAAGGCGCGCCCGCGAGCGAGAGCCCCATCTCCACCGCCGCGAGGGTTCCGAGCAGGGTCACGTCGTTGAGATCGCCGAGGTGGCCGATGCGGAACACCCGATCCTGGAGCCGGCCGAGACCGTTGCCGAGGGACACGTCGAAGCGCTCCAGGATGAGGGCGCGGAGCGCATCGGCGCTCGAGCCCTCCGGCATCCTCACCGCGGTCAGGGAAACGCTCCGGTGCTCGGGCGATCGGCAGTTGAAGTCGAGGCCCCACGCCTGCACCGCCCGCCGCGTCGCCTCGGCGAACCGCCGGTGCCGGTCGAAGACCCGCTCGAGCCCTTCCTCTTCCAGCATCGCGACGGCTTCCTTCAGCCCGAACAGCAGGTTCGTCGCCGGGGTGAACGGGAAGTAGCCGGTGGCATTGGCCTCGTCCATCGCCCGCCAGTCCCAGTAGCTCCGCGCGAGCTTTGCGCCGGCGCTTGCGAGCCAGGCCTTCTCGCTCACCGCGTTGAATCCGAGCCCGGGGGGCAGCATGAGGCCCTTCTGCGAACCCGCGACGGTCACGTCCACCCCCCACCCGTCTTGCTCGAAGGGCATGGAGGCGAGGGAGGAGATGGTGTCCACAAGGAGCAGCGCGGGGTGCTCGCAGGCATCGAGGGCGCGCCGCACCGCGACGACGTCGCTCGCCGCTCCGGTCGACGTCTCGTTGTGGAGCACCGCGACGGCCCGAATCGCCCGGGTGTCCGCGTCCCGCGAGAGGGCCTCTTCGACCGCTTCGGAGTCGACTCCGGAGCGCCAGTCTCCCTCGATCACGTCCACCTCGAGCCCCAGGCGCCGCGCCACCCCCGCCCACAGGCGGGCGAAGTGACCGGTCTCGTACACGAGCACCCGGTCGCCCGGCGACAGGGTGTTGACCAGCGCCGCCTCCCACGCCCCGGTTCCGGAGGAGGGGAAGATGTAGACCCGGCCGCCGGTCCGGAAGATGCGGCGCATCCCGTCGAGGCACGCCCGCCCGAGCGCCGCGAACTCCGGCCCCCGGTGGTCGATGGTGGGGCGGCCGATGGCCTCCAGCACCCGCCCGGGCACGTTGGTGGGCCCCGGGATCTGCAGGAAGTGGCGTCCTGGGCGGTTGCGCACGCGTTCTCCTCAAGGTATTCCGGACGAACGCCGCATGACAGGCGCGGCCGGAGTCTGTCTCATCCGCGGGGAGCCGGCGGGCAACCGCTCCACTCAGTCCTCCTGCCGGAGGATCTCCCGCTGGGTGCGGCCCTTGTACTCGGTGCGGAAGAGACCGCGCCGCTGGAGCTCCGGGACCACGAGGTCGACGAACTCCTCGATGGCGCCCGGGGAATGGATGGCGGAGAGCATGAAGCCGTCGCCGCCGGCCTCGTCCAGGAACGCCTCCATCTGGTCGGCGATGCCGGTCGGAGTACCGACGAACTGCGGCAGGCTGACGCTCTGTCCGTGCCGGGACGCCACCTCGGCCGCCGTCATGGGCGTTCCGTCCGGCTTGTGGAAGCGGGTACGCATGCGATAGAGCTCGGGTTCGGTCCGTTCCGCCATGATCGCGTCCAGCGGGATCCCGGAGAGGTCGAGATCGAGGTGGGCGGAGAGAATGGCCATTCCGCCTTCGACGGGAACGAGGTCGTTGTGCTCCTCCTGCCGCTCGCGCGCCTGCGCCTCGGTCGCCCCGATGATCGGCTGCATTCCGAACAGGATCCGGCAGTCGTCGGGGTCGCGGCCAAGGTCCGACATCAGGCCCTTGATCGAAGCGAAGTAGGCCGCCGCGTCCACCGCGCGCGGCTGGATCGCGAAGATCGCGTCCGCGTACTTCGCGGCGAAGTCCTGGCCCTTAGGCGAGGTGCCGGCCTGGAAGATCGCGGGGCCGTCCTGGGGCGATCGGGTGACGTTGAGCGGGCCGCGGGACCTGAAGAACCGGCCCTCGTACTCGATGCGGCGCACCTTGGCGGGGTCCGCGAAGACGGCCGCCTCCCGGTCCATCACCACCGCGTCCTGGTCCCACGAGTCCCAGAGCTTCCGGCACACCTCCATGAACTCGTGCGCCCGGTCGTACCGGGTGTCGGCCGGCTGGCGCTCCTCGCCGTAGTTCGCGGCCTGGTTGCTGTTGATCGAGGTGACCA
The DNA here is from genome assembly GCA_965223775.1 of Gammaproteobacteria bacterium. Taxonomy (GTDB): domain Bacteria; phylum Pseudomonadota; class Gammaproteobacteria; order HK1; family HK1; genus JAJDXW01. The sequence goes on from OZ245021.1 coordinate 4,551,339, forward strand.
CGTTCCAGCCGGCCCGGCCGCGGGTGAGGTGATCGAGGGTGGCCCAGAGTCGGGCGGCATGGAAGGGATGGCTGTGGCTCACCGAGAACGTGGACGCGACCCCGATCCGCTCGGTGACGGCGGCCATGAAGGACAGGAGCGGGATCGGGTCGTGCTCCGGCGCCTGGGTGGCGTTGCGCAGGGCCGGCCCGAGGCTCCCCGTGTAGGTGTCGGCGATGTAGTTCAGATCCGCGAAGAACACGGTGTCGAAGAGCCCGCGCTCGCACACCCGGGCGATGTGCTGATAGAGCTCGGGTCGATCCCAGGCGAAGCCCCGTTCGGCACTCGCGGCCGCGGTCCTCGGATGCCGCCACATCGCGAGGCTGTGGTACGTCGGCCCGTGCACCAGAAACTGGGCCAGGTGCATCTTCCGCCTGTTCGCGCCGGCCCCCGCCATCTTCAAGCCGGTCCGGAACGCCTCGATCGAAGTTCGTATCGGTGACGGGCGCCCCCGGCCGCCACCTTCGGTCCCGGCGCCTCCTCCTCGCGTTCCGAGCCGCATGCGCCGCCGGTGCCGCAAAGGTCCACCCGATTACGCGCGAAGCTCAGGTTGGGAGCACGGGATTCCCGGGATCGCCGCCTTCGTGGGACCGTGGGCCTCCTGGGAGCGAGGACTTCCAGCCCGCATGGACCGCCCGCGGGCTGCAAGCCCGCGCTCCCGGGAAACCGACCGCCCCAACCTGAGCTTCGTGCGTAATCAGGAAGGTCCATGCCGGCGGCCGCGCCACCGGTTTCCTGGCACGGCCGGGCTTCGATGACGATCGCGGGCAAGACGTCAGCTACTCTTGGCATTGTCGCGCGCGAGGTGGCGGAACAGCTCCGCCTCGCGCTCGGCGAGGAGGGCCGCCCCGTCGCGCCGGCTCCAGTCGTAGACCCCGCGGCCGGACGGCAGGCCGCGATGTCCCGCCTCGACCAGATCGGTGACCGCCCGGGCGGGCTGCGAATCCGTGCGAAGGTGCGGGATGAGGTAGGCGCCAAAGGCGTGCAGGGTGTCGAGCCCGCCCGCGTCCGCCGACTCGATGGGTCCGGTAATTGCGAGGCGCCGGCCGAAGGACGCCTTCACGACCGTGTCGATCGCCTCCGCCGAGGCGACTCCCTCGGCCCACAGCGCCCACGCCTCGCGCAGGATGGCGTACTGGAGCCGGTTGCCGAGGAATCCGGGAATCTCCCTGTCGACGATCACCGGCTCCTTGCCGGCCGCGCGCAGCGCGTCGCAGAGCCACGGGGCGACGTCCGGGTCGGTCTCCGGGCCCGCGCACACCTCGACGAGCGGAATGAGCTGCGGCGGGTACCAGAAGTGGGCCGCGATCACTCGGCCCCGGTGCCGCACGTTCGAGACGAGGTCGCTCGCCGGCTGCCCGCTCCCCGAGGCGAACACCGCCGGCGGCGCGCAGATCCGGTCGAGCTGACCGTAAACCTCGTCCTGCACCTCGCGGTCGGCGGGCACCGCCTCGAGGACGAGCTGGGCCGGGGCCGCGTCCCCGAGGTCGGTCGAGGTACGGATGCGGGCGGTCGCCGCCTCGACGTCCGCCGAGCCGATGAGTCCGTGCGTCTCGAAGTCGGCGAGGCTCCGGCCGATCCGCTCCATGGCGGCGGCGAGGCTCTCCTCGCGCCGCCCGATCATCACCACCTCGCGGCCCGCGGCCGCGAAGGTCTGGGCCATGCCGTGACCGATGAGGCCGTTTCCGATCACGGCCACGGTGTCGAGCGTTGCGGGGACAGCCATCGACCTCTCCTTCCGCGGCGAACCGCGGGCTCCGCCGCCCAGGCGGCATCACTTCAAAGTGTGCGGCCCCGAACCCCGCGCGGCAACCCCGCCCGCCCGGCCCTCCGCCTTCGAGCCCGACATCCGTGCAGGTCCGAACGGACAACTGCCTTCACGGATGCTCCATGAAGGAGTGGTGGATCGAACGTAGCCGGCACCGCTCGCCGTTCATGATTCGCGTCCCTTGCGATCCTCGACACATGGTGTATCGTTCTGGTCAGAGTGGTCAGGACGGTCGGAAGGAGCACGCGATGCAAAGCTGGCAGGTTCAGGAGGCAAAGGCGCGTTTCAGCGAACTGATGCGTGACGCCGTCGTGAACGGACCGCAAGCGATCACGGTCCGGGGGCGCAAGACCGCCGTGGTCCTATCGGTGCAGGACTACGACCGTCTGCATCGCCCTCGGTCCTCCCTCACCGAATTCCTCCGGGCTTCACCGCTCGCCGGCATCGAGCTGGACATCGAACGTGACCGGTCTGCAGCGCGCGATATGGACCTGTGAGCTTTCTGGTCGATACGTGCGTGCTCTCGGAGCTCGTCAAGCCGCAGCCTTCACGGCAAGTATCCGAGTGGTTCGATGCGGCTCCGCCAGACACCTTGTTCGTCAGCGTCCTGACATTCGGTGAAGTCCGCAAGGGAATCGAGAAGCTCCCCGATGGACGTCGTCGCGCACGGATCGTCGCGTGGCTCGAGAGGGACCTCCCAGACTGGTTCGAGGACCGTGTCCTGCCAATCGATGCGGGCGTAGCGGATGAATGGGGACGTCTCATGGCCCGGCCCGGGAACATCCCCGCCATCGACGGCTTGATCGCGGCCACCGCCCTCCGGCACCGCCTTTCCGTCGTCACACGCAACGATACCGACTTCGCCGCGACAGGTGTCGACCTGCTCAACCCTTGGAAGGAAGGCTGATTTCTTCGGCGAAGGTGTCGCTCACCGGCGTCCTTCTTCGATCAGAGACCTGAACTCGGCAGCAGTGCGCACTGGATGGTGTTCGCGCCGCACGGCAATCGCTCGGCGCAACTCCCGCAGACCGGCGACGGCCGCGCGTACCTCCTGTTGCGTGGGTCTGCCGGTCGGAGTGATCCGGGCGACAGGTTTGCCGTGTCTGGTCACGACGATCTCCTCCCCCTGCGATACGCGATCGAGGAGCCGACCGAAACGGACCCTTGCCTCCGAAGCGGTGACGCTGGCCGACATGTTGGACTCACTGAGACTTGGCCATTGACCGGCAATTCGAGCAAGAAAGCCGCCCGGCAAACAGGGTACCGGATAGACTGGGCATCGGTCTTGATGCAGGAAGACATCTCATGCCCACGGCCGGAAAGTCGACCGTCATTCCCGGCATGCGCTACCGGGACGCGCCCGACGCCATCGACTGGCTGTGCCGCGTGCTCGGCTTCTCGGAACACTTGGTCGTGCCCGGGGAAGACGGCACCATCGCCCACGCCCAGCTCACCCTGGGCGACGGCATGATCATGCTCGGCAGCGAGCGCGACGACGCGCACGGACAGGTGATGTCCGTGCCCGGACCGGGTGGAGCGAACACCCAGTCGCCCTACCTCGTGGTGGATGACCCCGAAGCGCTGCACGAACGGGCGGTCGCGGCCGGGGCCGAGATCACCTCCCCGCTCGAAAGCCCCGAATACGGCGGCACCTTCTTCTCCTGCCGCGACCCGGAAGGCCACCTCTGGAACATCGGCTCCTACGACCCTTGGCACGAGTCTGCCGGGTAATCACGCACCCTGGCCCATACCCTGCTCAAGCCGTCCGCGATCTCTTCGGCCTCTTCGTTTCTGGCTTGGGCGTCTGCCAGCCGCTCCAAGTCCCTTCGTTTGGGGATTATGTAGGAAAGTGCCGAAGCGCCCTCACTCAGGGCGCCGCTTCGGCCGGGGGATGTAGCGCACTTTCACGGGCCGGGTAAGCGCCTCGACCGCCTCCTCGAACGTCGCCCGGACCCGCATGTCCTCCTCAAGTTCCGTCTTCGACGGCTGGTACGTGGGGGCCACCACGTCCACGATGCGCGGCAGTTTCTTCAGCTTGTCAGGCATTCACTTCTTCCCTCTCGCCTGGGCGCTGAAGTCAATTCGTGGGCGCTGCTTGTGGCAATGCGTCTTGGATCTTGTCACGAGATACCACGTATCAGTCGCCAGCCGACGCAGGCGCTCTTCCTCTTCCATTCCCGCCCGGTAGCATTCCTCGACTGTAGCGAGCGAGCGGAGAATGTCGAAACGAACGCATCTCTCGGGCTTGCCCCACGGGCTCTGTGCCAAGACCGCGCACACAGTTTCCGTCGTCAAGGTGTACATCTAACCCGTTCGTGCTCCCGAATCCAGTCCGTTGTCGGCAATGAGGTCGACGTAGCGCAGGCGCTTGCCGTTCATGCCGGTGATGACGGCGGCCATGATGTCGATGGTGTCCTCGTCGCGCAGGTTGTGACGCGCGGCGAACTCCTGAACGTACCGGTCGAGATGCTTAGGACTCATCTTGTGGAAGGTGCCCTTGTGGGCGCGCTTCAGCATCGACCAGAAGCTCTCCGCACCGTTGGTATGGACATCGCCCCGGACGTACTCCTGGGCGCTGTGGTTGACTACTTCGTGCGGATTCGGAAGGGTCTCATAGACCAACGCATCGTCGGTGTAGACCTTGGCGTCAGGGGCCACGTGGGCGGCGACGAAGCCGTGTACGGTCGGCTTGTCGGTGCGTTCGACCACCTGGGCGCGAACCTGATTCGTATCCCGATCCTTCGCCCCCGCGATGGCGGTCTTGCCTACGGCCCCGCGGCCAGTGAGCTCTTCGCGCTTCGACTTTGACATGTTCGCCCGCTTCCCGCCCATGTAGGTCTCATCGACTTCGACCGGGCCGGCGAAGAGACCACTTTCCTGCGTGAGCGCGACCCGAAGCCGGTGCGCGAGGAACCACGCGGAGCGCTGATTGATGGTTAGGTCGCGGTGCAGCTTCATGCTGGACACGCTCTTGAGGCTGGTCGAGACGAGGTACGTCGCAATCATCCACACTTGCAGCCCGAGCTTCGACCCCTCCATGACGGTCCCCGTCTTCGGGCTGAACCGCTTGGCGCACTGCTTCTCGCGGCACCGGTACGGCATCGTCGCGTGCTTTGCGCCCGTCTGGACGTTCAGCGAGCCGCAGTGCGGGCACGCGACCCCGGTCGGCCACCGACGGGCGACGAACCAGGCTTCGGCCGTGGCGTCATCGGGGAACATGCGAAAGATCTGGACGAGGCTGATGCCTTCGCGGAAGCTCTTTCCAGGTGCCTTGTGTGCCATGCCCGTATCCTCTTGAGATACGGAAAGGTTACAAGAAAGTGCCGAAGGCGTCACGGGGGGCTTCGGCACTTTCCTACATAATCCCCCTTCGTTTCGAGGCCCTGAGATTGAGAACCCCGGGAGCCCATTGCCACCAAGGCCAATCATCCTCAGGACCGCAGTTGCCATCCAAGCCTTCCATGAGGGCACTTAGTCGATTATGCTTTTTCTTGTGACGCTTCTTGCTGCAATTTACTCCAAAGTAGATCTCAGAGTGCTCGATTTCGACGGCGAGCTTCACACCCCTTTTGAAACCATAATACAGGCCATGATAGAAATTGCCCCGCTGCCTATTCAGAAATTTTCGAATATTCTCGGGAGAGACGTCCGACTCCTCGGTTCTTTCCGGGAAATCGGGAATCCGTTTCCGTACCGTACGATCGATCTCTCCCCAGAACTCCGTCAATAGCGAAACCCTTGCTTCGAGCATGGCCTCGTTCATGTCGTGAACGAGAACCAGATTGTTGTCTAGCAGGATCAGGTCTCTCAAGTCATTCATCTAGCCCGGAAATCTCACCAGCTTTCGTCGCGAGGGCGGCGAGACGGCGCTGTGACAGGCCGCACGGACCGAAGGACGCTGAAGGCGTAGTCGACACTACGTCGAAGCGGCTTGAGGGAGTACGGCCTGTCACAGCGCATGGATCGGCGTCCGCAGCAGGAAGCTGGTGAGATTTGCGGGCTAGACCCCCTTCAGGTCCGCGCCTGTCAGTCTTCGAACCAGACTGACGTATTGGGCGATGCTTTCCCGCAACGCCGGGTCGTCGTACGCTCGTTCCTGGCAGCGCTCCAGCCAAGGCACAATCTCCCTGTAGGAAACGGTTTCTACTTCAAGACCGTCCGTGCTGTCTTCGTTGGGACTGCGTCCATCCAACGCCAAGTACAACAGGCAAAGTTTGCGATAACCGTCATTCTTCATTCGCTTGGCGTACTTCGCCAATTGCTCGGGCTGATCCGGTGCCCGTAGCTTGTTCTCGATAACCACCGCCTGTCTGGACGAGGCATTGAAAATCAGGATATCGATATGATGGCGCTCGCGTTCCACTTCCGCGCCATCCAACCGGAAATCGTCGACGCGGGCAACGGAGCGCAAAAAATCCTCGAGATTCCAGAGGGGGGGCGTTTTGGAACTTCCGGTGGCGAAGCAAAGCCGCGAGGAACCGGGAGTGCAGATTGACCTCGTCACTCTCCGCACGCAGTACGGAGAAGACGTTGAAGGCCTCGGGGTCTCCGGCCCCGTGCCTCTCATATAGAAGCGCTGCCCGCTCCAGCAACCGTCGGACACTATCACAGTTCATTTGTCTATTATTTTCCGTGTTCTCCATTCGGAAAATCTGAAAGTAATGCCAGGGCAATTCCTACGACGACAGCTTCCTTCCTGCCACTCCCGCACCGCGAATGGCAACCTCGCTCAAGGTTACACGACCGAGAAGAGTATAATACTCCTGCCAAGAGGGAATACCGGGACGGATCGATGGCATCACGCCGCAGCGAGCCGACGATTCAGGGCCGCGGGACGTTGAAAACCGTGCGGAACCAAGCCACGAAGTCTCGCGCCGCGGCGCTGTCGTGGCGAAAATACCGCGCTCGAATGGCAGTGCCATATGGCCGGCCAGGTTCCTCCTGCCACGCGAGCCATGTGTGCAGCAACGCTTTATCGGCATCACTGTCAGCAAAACCTGCGCCTAATTTCTTCGCATGCTTGACGGATTCTTCGGCGTAGGGTAACAGCGGGTCTTCTTCTTCGACGAGGTCACGAAGAAAATTCTCCAACGTACCCTCTCGTTGATTGTCCGGCATGAGCCATACCCCTACACGGGCACGGTAGGCTTGGGCATCTCCAACAAACCCTTTCCGTGGAATCGCGTCAGGAGCTTCCACCCCCACTCGGCGGAGCCGTGACAAGACCGCGACCCAGCCGTCCAGGAGTGACGAGTTGGCGTCCAATACGAAGCCGATCGACCGATTGTTGCTCACCCTGACGGCGGTCTCCACGCCTTCGAGGAGATCGGGTTTACCGCCGATCTCCTCGATACTCGGGAACTCCATCGGCCACGGTTTCTGGTCGTAGTCTATGCCGTGTCTGATGAGCAGGTGGCGGATCGCGTGGCTGTCGTCGGTGCCTTCGACGTGGAGGCGAGAACGGGACCTGAACTCCGGCATTATCGGACCTCGATGTCCTGCCGTACCGCGACCCGTACTTGCTCCGCATCCAGGCTCACGGCTTCCGCCAGTGAGCCTTCGATTTTCTGCAACGAGACCTGCGGTTCAAGTTCGGGCACGGATTCCAAAAGCCCCGCTAGCCCATGAATGCAGTCGTAGCTATGTGTCGTCGCAAAAACCTGTACATTCGACTTCAGCGCGGTATTGATAACAAGCTTCCACATCTCTTCCATCACCGAGAAATGCAGACCAGTATCGATTTCATCGATCAAAAGGAATCCATCGGCCGTCCTTACCAGAGAGAGGGACAAAGCGAGTAGTCGGCGCATTCCATCCCCAAAACTACCCAGCGGAACGCGGCGGCTGCTATTGCAGGTCCCTACCAACACCCCACCTGAGGTTCTTCGATAAGCATCACCCGTTAGGAAATGTATGGAATCGAGGTCGCCTTCAAGGAGCTTCATCGCGTTGATGACCTCAGACTCGCGGCCCTCGGCCAGCACCTTGTCCCACATGACTCGCATTGAGTCGGGTTGAAGCGAATCCGGCGCAAGGAACGCCACAGATCGAACTCCCGGAACATGTCCGGACCAAGATCTACGAAATCGGATGGACCTCGACAAGGACAATAAGCCATTCTCGGTGACTGGGAAAATAGGGAACCAATCCGGTACATTACCGGCAATTCGAAGCCCGAGGGCCGGCTCCGGATCTGACTCGTCCTCGAAGAGGGAAGGCTGCTGTGCACTGCCCGGATCCCGATTGCTCAGCTCATGCTCGACCTCTGGCAACGAGAGAAGGTCGACTGAAAGCGTTCCGATATCTTCGTCGGAAGAAATACGGAAAGCGACACCCGGATCCAAGCGACGTCCAAAGAAAAGGTGAGAAACGTCCGGCAGGATCTCTCGACTGGCGGAGGCTGATAGCTCCGTACCGTCCAGAAGACTGACCTCGCCCCGCCGGCGGGCCGATCGAGTAAGTACGAAAGGATTCCCCTTGGAGACCAGGAAGTCCATGGCTTCGAGAATCGAAGTCTTCCCGCAGTTGTTCTTTCCGACCAGCAGGTTGACCCGCCTCAGACCGGACAGTCTGAACGACTCGAAACCTCGATAGCCCTGCAACTCGAGCGTCCGGATCATTGCGCTGTCGCCCTCGCTGGTAGTAGCCGGCCGATTCGATTGTCCCCAGTCAACACATGCGAAGCAGTGAGAGACAGGTGGAGTCCACGGTCACCAGTACCAATGAGGGGGGACCGCGTAAGGCTCACGGCGCGACAACCGTCCTCCACGTAACCTTTGCCTGAGCTTGTGCCGGATCCAAGTCTAGCCTGCTTCGCGAGATGACTAAAGCCGGGGGGCTTGGGGGGTCAGGTGCGGGCGAGGGCCTGGTCGAGGTCGGAGATGAGGTCGGCGGGGGTCTCGAGGCCGACCGAGAGGCGGACGAGGCCATCGGTGATGCCGAGGCGGGCGCGCTCGTCGGGCGCGATGTTGGCGTGGGTCATGGTCACCGGGTGGGTGACGAGCGATTCCACCGTGCCGAGGTTCTCCGCGAGGCTCCAGAGCTCGACCGCGTCCATGAGCCGCTTGCCGGCCTCCACCCCGCCCCGCACCTCGCAGCACACCATGGCGCCGTACCCCGAGGCCTGCCGGCCCGCGAGCGCGTGCTGGGGAAACGAGGCGAGCCCCGGATAGATCACCCGCTCCACCCTGGGATGACCTTCGAGGAAGGCCGCGACCTCGAGGGCGGCCGCCGACTGCGCCTCCATGCGCACCGACAGGGTCTTGCACCCCTGCAGGGTGAGCCACGCCACGAAGGGCGACATGATGCTCCCGGTCGCGTTCTGCACGAAGCGCACCGCCTCGGCCTGCTCCTGCGTCGCGCAGACCACTGCGCCTCCCACCGTGGCGTTGTGCCCGTCCAGGTACTTGGTGGTGGAGTGCACCACGAGGTCCGCCCCGAGCTCGAAGGGACGCTGATAGCAGGGCGTGAGCAGGGTGTTGTCGACCGCGTGCGGGATGCCGCGGGCGCGCGCGATCTCGGAGACGGCCGCGATTTCGGTGAACTTGAGGGTGGGGTTGGCCGGCGTCTCGGTGAGGATGAGCCGGGTCTCGCCGCGCACGCTCGCCTCCACCGCAGCCGGGTCCGAGGTGTCGGCGAACGTGAACTCCACCCCGAAGCGGGCGAGGATCTGCCGGCAGAGGCGAAGGGTGCCCCCGAAGATCACGTCCGACACGATCGCGTGGTCGCCCGCGCTCAGGAACGCGAGCATGACGGCGTGGACCGCGGCCATGCCGGTGCCGAACGCACACCCCCCCACCCCGCCTTCGAGCGCGGCGAGCTTCGTCTCGAGCGCCCGCACGGTGGGGTTGTGCGACCGGGAATAGGAGTAGCCCCTCTCCCGGTACCGGTCGACGGACGGCTGGACATAGGTCGTCGTCTGGTGGATCGGAGTGAGGATCGCCCCCGTCACGGGGTCGGGCTCGACCCCGGCATGCACCAGCCGGGTCGCGAAGCCGTCGTTCGACCGACCGCCTCGGCTCATGTCACCGGCCCCGGGCCGGCCGAGTCGCGCGGTGCCCTGACCTCGGCCACTCGATGGCTCGCGCACTCCGTCGTATCTCCGTCCACCAGGATGACTGGCGGCCGCCCGGTTCTCGGTGGATTCGACGGAAGGCTCAACGCCTTGCTCCGGCCTCTCCGGCCTCCGGCGGCGGGCGGATCCCCCAGGGGCGCGCCCAGCCGAGGCCGGCCTCGGTCCCGGCCGCCGGCCGGTACTCGCAGCCGACCCATCCCTCGTATCCCAGCTCGTCGATGAGGGGGAGCAACCACGCATGGTTGAGCTCGCCGGCATCGGGCTCCAGCCGATCCGGCGGGCCCGCGATCTGGATGTGGCCGACGTTGCGCTCCGAGCCGCCGAGATAGGCCCTCAGCTTCTCGGCCACGCCGCCCTCGACGATCTGGCAGTGGTAGAGGTCGAACTGCACCTTGACGTTCGAGGCGCCGACCTCGGCCGCGAGGGCGTGCGCGTCGGCCTGGCGGTTGAGCGGATAGCCGGGATTGTCGCGAGGGTTGAGCGGCTCCACGAGCAGGGTGACCCCGGCCTCGGCCGCGCGCGGGGCCGCCTCGCGGAGATTGGCGACGAAGGTGGCCCGGCTCTCCTCCGGGCTCGTCTCCGCCCCCGGCACGCCCCACATCGCGTGCAGCCGGGGGCAGCCGGTCGCCCGGCAATAGCGAAGGGCGAGCGCCAGCCCCTCCCGGAATTCGGCCTCGCGCCCCGGTAGGCCGCCGAGTCCGCGCTCCCCTTCCTCCCCGGGCGGCAGGTTGAACAGGACGGCCTGAAGGCCGTGGTCGCGGAGCCGCTCCCGGATGGCCGACTCGGGCGCCTCCCGGTAGGGATACTGGTGCTCCACGGCCCGGAAGCCACAGGCGGCGGCCGCCCCGAACCGGTCCAGAAACGGGCGCTCCGTAAAGAGATAGCTCAGGTTGGCGGCGAGGCGGGGCATGGCCCGCGCGATGATACCCAAGTGCGGGGCGCCCCGCTTCGCGGAACCCGATTACGCACGAAGCTCGGTTTGGGCCGCCGGTTTCCCGGGAGCGCGGGGCGTCCAGCCCGCATGGACCAGGAGGGAGCAAGGTGGAAGGAGAGGAAGAATAGAGGTTTCCCGGGAGCGCGGCCTTCCAGCCCGCGGGCGGTCCATGCGGGCTGGAAGCCCGCGCTCCCGGGAGGCCCACGGCCCTGGAAAGCGGCGACCCCGGGAATCCCGCGCTCCCAACCTGAGCTTCGTGCGTAATCAGGTCGCAGAATGCGCGATAATGCGCGAAATGGAAGCCGCGCCCCCGAGTCGGCCCCGCCGACGCCAGCCGCCCAAGGGCGCAATCGCCATCCGCGGAGCCCGCCAGAACAACCTGAAGGGGCTCGACCTCGACCTCCCCCTCCGCGAGCTCATCGTCGTCACCGGGGTGAGCGGCTCCGGCAAGTCCTCCCTCGCCTTCGACACGGTGTACGCCGAGGGCCAGCGCCGCTACGTCGAGACCTTCTCCCCCTACGCCCGCCAGTTCCTCGATCGCATGGACCGGCCCCGCGCCGATCGCATCGACGGCATTCCGCCCGCCGTCGCGGTCGACCAGACCAACCAGGTCCGGACGTCGCGCTCGACGGTCGGAACCATGACGGAGATCAACGACTACCTGAAGCTCCTGTTCGCGCGCCACGCCCGGCTCCACTGCCGCGGATGCGGAGAGGTGGTGCGCCGCGACACCCCGGAAAGCATCGCGGACCGCCTGATGAGCGAGGCGGCCGGCGAGCGGGCGGTCATCCGTTTCCGGATCCGGGTGCCCGACGGATTCCCCGAGGAGGAGGTCCGGGGGCATCTCGCCCGGCAGGGCTACACCCGGGTCGCGAGGGCGACGGATGGAGCGGAAACCGGGTCGGTGGCGGTAGAGACGGGAACGCTGCCGGAGTCGGGAACGGTCCCGGAGCCGGAAGCGGAAACGGAGGCGGGAGCCGGAGCCGGAGCGGGAGCGGTACCCGAGGCGGGAGCGGAGGCTGAACCGGAAGCGGAAGCGGGAGCGGAAGCGGAGGCGGGAGCCGGAGCGGGAACTGAGGCGGGATCCGGAGCCGGAACGGTACCCGAGGCGGGAGCGGAGGCTGAACCGGGAGCGGAAGCGGGAGCGAGAGCGGAATCGAAACCGGCACCGGTGCAGGAGACGCACTGCGGAGCGGACACGCGGACCGGGGCGGAGCCGATCGAGCTGGAGGTGATCCAGGACCGGTTGCGGATAGGGCGGGACGGACGGGCGAGGCTGGTGGAGGCGCTCGAAGCCGCCCTCGCCGCCGGCCGGGGACGGGCGGAGGCCGCGGTAGGGGACGGCCCCGGCGCCGCGCTGCGGTTCTCCGCCGCCCTCGAGTGTCCGCGCTGCAACTTCGCCTACCGGGACCCGACCCCGAACCTGTTCTCCTTCAACTCCCCGATCGGCGCCTGCGATACCTGCCGGGGATTCGGGCGCGAGATGGGCATCGACTACGACCTCGTCATCCCCGACGAGAGCCGGAGCCTGCGGGAGGGAGCGATCAAGCCGCTTCAGACGAAGACCTATCTCCGCTACCAGCGCTACCTCCTCAAGCAGGCCGAACGGACCGAAGTGCCGGCCGACGTGCCGTGGCGCGATCTCTCGCCCGAGCAGCGCGCGTGGGTCATCGAGGGAGACGGCCGGCGGCGCGAGGACCGCTGGTTCGGGCTCCACGGCTTCTTCAACTGGCTGGAGCGCAAGAGCTACCGGATGCACATCCGGGTTCTCCTCTCGCGATACCGCGGCTATCTCCCCTGCGCCGGATGCGGCGGCGCCCGGCTCAAGCCGGAGGCGCTCGACTGGCGGCTCGTGAATGGCGGCGAAGTTCCGGTCTCGCCGCCTCTCCGCGGCGCGCGAGACCCGAGCGACACGGCAGGAGGCCCTGGCGGCGCGGCCGAGGGTCCGGCCGCGGCGGATGACCGGGGTGCGGTGCGCGTTCCGGCCGGCCGGGCGACCGCGCCCGGCACCGTCGACATCCACGAGATCTGCACCCTGCCGCTCGATCGGTGCCTGGCGTTCTTCGCGGACTTCCGCCCGCCCGCCCCCGTCAACGAAGCCACCTCCTTCCTGCTCGAAGAGCTCCGCTCTCGGCTTCGCTATCTCGTCGACGTCGGCCTCGGCTACCTGACGCTCGACCGGCAGTCGCGCACCCTGAGCGGCGGCGAGGTCCAGCGCATCAACCTCACCACCGCGCTCGGGACGTCGCTCGTCAACACCCTGTTCGTCCTCGACGAACCGAGCGTCGGGCTCCATTCCCGCGACCTCGGCCGCATGATCGGGGTGCTGCACCGGCTGCGGGACGCGGGCAACACGATCCTCGTGGTCGAGCACGACGCGCAGGTGATCCGGGCCGCGGATCGGGTGCTGGACCTCGGGCCGGGCCCGGGGGTAGCCGGAGGCGAGATCGTCTACGAAGGTTCGCCGGCGGGGCTCGCTCGGTGCGGCGACTCGCTCACCGGCGCGTACCTCAGCGGCCGGCGCCGGGTGGGGGGGCAATACGGAGCCGAGGACCGGAGTCCGGATCCAGGGGCAGCGTGGGTGGGAACCGGACCGGCCGCAGAGCCCACAGGATTCTCCCCAACCGTTCCCGAACCATTGCGGCAAGAGGCTCCGCCGAGCGGCCGGCGCCGGGTGGGGGAGAGAAACGGAGCCGAGGACCGAAGTCCGGATCGAGGGGCAGCGTGGGCGGCGACCGGACCGGCCGCAGATCCCACAGGATTCTCCCGAACCGTCCCCGAGCCGTTGCGGCAAGAGGCTCCGCCGAGCGGCCCCGACCCCGTCCACCTTCTCGTCCGGGGTGCGGCGGAGCACAACCTGAAGGGAATCGACGTCCGGATCCCGCTCGGACGCCTGGTGTGCGTGACCGGGGTCAGCGGCTCGGGCAAATCGACCCTGATCGAAGAGGTGTGCTACCGCGGGCTGCTGAAGTGCCTGGGCCGGCCGCGGGAGACCCCGGGGCGCCACGACGGCATCGACGGCGCGTCGACGATCGCGGACGTGGTGCTCGTGGACCAGTCTCCGATCGGCAAGACCAGTCGCTCGGTCCCGGCAAGCTACGTCGGGGTCCTCGATCCGATCCGCAAGCTCTTCGCCGCCGAGCCGCTCGCCCGCGAGCGCGGCTACACGGCCGGCCGATTCAGCTTCAACCACGCGGACGGACGCTGCCCCACCTGCTCGGGCAACGGCTTCGAGCATCTCGAGATGCAGTTTCTGAGCGACGTGTACCTGCGCTGTCCCGACTGCGACGGGCGGCGCTTCCGGGCGGACGTGCTCGAGGTGAAGATCGCCCCGGACGGGCTCTCCATGGCGGGGGTGCTCGACCTCACCGTGGACCAGGCCGTCGCACGCTTCGCCGACTCCCCGGAGATCGCGCGGAAGCTCGCACCGCTCGCCGCGGTGGGGCTCGGCTACGTCGCCCTCGGCCAGCCGGTGCCGAGCCTGAGCGGCGGGGAGGCGCAGCGCCTCAAGCTCGCGGGCCACCTCGCCGGCGCGCACCGCGGGGGCGGAGCGGCCCGCCGCCGCGCAGGCGACGGGCCTCGCGGCGGCACGCTGTTCCTCTTCGACGAGCCCACCACCGGCCTGCACTTCGACGACGTGGCGACCCTGCTCGCCGCGTTCCGGGAGCTCATCGCGGCCGGCGACTCGGTCGTGGTCATCGAGCACCACCTCGACGTGGTCGCGGCGGCGGACTGGATCGTCGATCTCGGACCCGAGGGCGGTGACGGCGGTGGCGAGATCGTCTGCGAAGGCCCCCCCGCGGCGGTGGCGGCCGAGCCGCGAAGCCACACCGGCCGCGAGCTCCGCGCCCACCTCGCGCAGTGGGAGGGAGGAGATGCAGACAACGGTCGGGCATCAGCGGGCGGCGGCGGGATACCAACCACGATGGGCGTCAGGAGCGGTCGAGGGCGAGGTGGTGATGCCCGTGTCCATCTCATTCGGCGAGGCGGCGACACCGAGCATGGGGACCGAGCGGCAGTGGACGGCAGCAGCTCGACCTCGGCGCCGGTGGACCATGGGGCGGCCCGGACGCCGGTAGTCGGCAGCGCCGCCCTGGCGCGGCCGGCCGGCGCCAGCGGCAGGCAGATGCCGGATCAAGACGCCGGCCTGGCGGTCCGCGAAGCACCGGCCCCCTACGCGCCGCCGGAGGCCATCGAGATCCGCCGCGCCCGCGACCACAACCTCAAGGACATCGACGTGCGCCTGCCGCGCGACCGGTTCACCGCGATCACCGGCGTCAGCGGGAGCGGGAAGAGCACCCTCGCGTTCGACATCGTGTTCGCGGAGGGGCAGCGCCGCTATCTCGAGTCGCTCAACGCCTACGCCCGGCAGTTCGTGCAGCCGGCCGCCCGCCCGGACGTGGACGCGGTCCTCGGGATCCCGCCGACGGTAGCCATCGAGCAACGCACGAGCCGCGGGGGAGCCAAGAGCACCGTCGCGACCGCCACCGAGATCCACCACTTCCTGCGGCTGCTGTTCGCGAAGCTCGGGACCCAGCACTGCCCCGACTGCGATCGGCCCATCGAGTCACAGACCCGCGACGCGGTGGTGGCGAGCGTGATGCGGGAGTTCCGGGGCCGATCGATCGAGCTGCTGGCGCCCCTCGTCGTGGCCCGCAAGGGGTACTACACGGACCTCGCCCGCTGGGCGGCGCGCAAGGGCTATTCGCACCTGCGGGTGGACGGCGAGCACCTGCCGACCGGCGACTGGCCGCGTCTCGACCGCTACCGCGAGCACGACATCGACCTCCCGGTTGCCGTGCTCACCGTCGACCCCGCCGGAGAAAGGGCCCTTCGCACCGCCCTCGACACCGCCCTCGAGCTCGGCCGCTCGGTCGTGATCGTGGCCGAGCGGAGGGGCGAAGGAGGGAGCGCACGCCGGGAGCGCCGCTATTCGACGGCGCGCGCGTGCACGGGGTGCGGGCGGAGCTTCGAGGAGCTCGACCCGCGGCTTTTCTCCTTCAATTCACGGCACGGCTGGTGCCCTGGTTGCCGGGGAACGGGGGTCGAGCCGGCCGCACCCGCCGCCGCTCCGGCCGGCGGCCGCTCCCGCCGGCGCCGTCGCAAGGGCGCTCGGGACCGCCCTCCGAGCGAGCCCCGCACCGTGGCCGAGTACGAGCGCGAGGAGATGCCGGAGGGGGCCGCCTGGGATGCGGCAGCGCCCTGCGGGGCTTGCGGAGGTGACCGGCTCCGCCCCGAAGCACGGTCCGTGCGCTTCCGGGATCGGACAATCGGCGCGCTCGGCCGCCTCTCGATTGCCGAGGCCCGCGGGTGGTTGGAGGACCTCGTCCTCGAGGGGCGGGACGAGGCGGTGGCCGGCGACCTCTTCGCCGAGCTCCGCTCGCGGCTCGCCTTCCTGCTGCAGGTGGGTCTCGGCTACCTCTCCCTGCATCGTTCCGCCCCTTCCCTGAGCGGCGGCGAAGCACAGCGCATCCGGCTCGCGGCGCAGCTCGGCTCGAACCTTCGCGGCGTGTGCTACGTCCTCGACGAACCCACCATCGGGCTCCACGCGCGCGACAACTCCCTGCTCCTCGACGCCCTCGACCGCCTTCGCACCCACGGAAACACGGTGCTGGTCGTGGAGCACGACGAGGCGACGATCCGCCGCGCCGAGCACGTCATCGATCTCGGGCCGGGAGCGGGAGCGGGCGGCGGGGAAGTGGTCGTGGCCGGCAGCCTCGCGAAAGTCATGCGGGAAGGGCGCTCGGTGACCGGGCGCTGGCTCGCCCGGCCGCCGCCGCCGATGAGGAGCGCGAGCCCGGTGCGGCTCGACGGCCACGACGGCCAGACCTGGCTCGAGGTGAGGAACGCCCGGCGGCACAACCTCAAGGGCATCAGCCCCCGGTTCCCGCTCGGCCGGCTCGTCTGCGTGACCGGGGTCAGCGGCAGCGGCAAGAGCACCCTGGTCCGCGAGGTACTTCGAGTGGGGCTCGAAGGTGCGCTGCGGGCCGACGGGACCGGCCGCGGCGGGGACTCCCAGCCGGGAGACGGGCCCGACGGCGGCGGCAGGGGCGGGCCGGGGTGCGACGCGATCGTCGGCTTCGAGCCCGTCACCCGCGTGCTCGAGGTCGACCAGACCCCGATCGGCAAGACCCCTCGTTCCTGCCCGGTCACCTATCTCAAGATCTGGGACCACGTGCGGCGCATCTTCGCCGAGACAACCGAGGCGCGGCTGCGTGGCTGGTCGGCGAGCCGGTTCTCCTTCAATACCGGCGAGCGCGCCGGCGGCGGGCGCTGCCCCGCGTGCGGCGGGCAGGGCGAGCAGAAGATCGAAATGAGCTTCCTGCCCAATGCCCGGGTACCGTGCGACGAGTGCGACGGGGCGCGCTTCACCCGCGAGACCCTGGGGGTGCGCTTCCGGGGGCGAAGCATCGGCGACATCCTCGACATGACGGTCGAAGAGGCGGTCGAGTTCTTTCCTGCCCACCCCCGGGTGCACCACGCGCTGCTGATGCTGCGCGAGGTCGGGCTCGGCTACCTCCGGCTGGGCCAGCAGAGCCCATCGCTCAGCGGCGGCGAGGCGCAGCGCCTGAAGCTGGTCACGGAGCTCGCAAAGGCGCGGCCGAGCGACGCCCCGCGGGCCCGCCGCAACCACACGGCGTACCTGCTCGACGAACCGACGGTGGGCCTGCACATGGCGGACGTCGAGAAGCTCGTCCGGGTCCTGCACCGACTCGCCGGGGCCGGACACACCGTCATCGTGATCGAGCACAACCTCGACGTCATCGCCGCCGCGGACTGGATCGTCGACCTCGGGCCGGAGGGCGGCGACGCGGGTGGGCGGATCGTGGCCGAAGGCACGCCGGATCAGATCGCGGGCCTCGCCCCCGTCGGACACACCGGCCGGGTGCTCGCCGAGTTCCTGCGGGCGCGGGAGGCGGCGTGAACCTCCTGATCCTCGACGGCTACGAGGAACAACGGGGCGCGCTGCTCGCCGAGCGGCTCGGACCCGGCTGGACGGTGACCGCGGGGCGCCACTCGGACCCGCGGACGGTCGTCGCGGGCCGGCTCGCGGTCGCGGAGGCGATCGTGACCCAGTACTGGGCGGCGGGTCTTCCACCCGCCCCGCGACTCCGGCTCCTCCAGCTTCCGGGAGCGGGCTTCGACGCGATCGACTTCGAGGCGGTGCCCGCCGGCTGCACGATCTGCAACGTGTACGAGCACGAGATCGGGATCTCGGAGTACATCGTCGCCGCCCTCCTCGAGCGCGAGGTCCGCATCGCCCGCATGGACGCGGCGTTGCGGCGGGGGGAATGGCGGGACGGGTTCGTGCTCGGCGCCCCGCTGCACGGCGAGCTCCACGGCAAGACGGTGGGATTCGTGGGCTACGGCCGCATCGCCCGGGAGACCGCCCGGCGCCTCGCCCCGTTCGGGGTGCGGGTCGCCGCCCGCACCCGATCGCCGGATCCGTCCGGGCCGGGTGCGGAGCTCGTCGCGGACCTCGCCGGCGTCGACCGGCTCGACGACATGCTGCCGGAAGTCGACTACCTGGTGATCACCTGCCCGCTGACCGACGCCACCCGCGGCCTCATCGATGCCCGGCGCCTCGCGCTGCTCCGCGGCGCCGCGGTGGTGGTGAACGTGGCCCGGGGCCCGATCATCGACGAGGAAGCGCTCCATGCGGCGTGCCGGAACGGCGCCATCGGCGGTGCGATCATCGACACCTGGTACCGGTACCCGGACCCGTCCGGAGGCCGCGGGCCGCGCTGCCTGCCGTCCCGCTTCCCGTTCGAGACCCTCGCCAACGTGGTGATGACGCCGCACGCTTCGGGCTGGAGCGCGGGTCTCCTCGAGCGCCGCTGGACGGTGATCGCGGACAACCTCCTGCGGCTCGAGCGCGGCGACCCGCTCCGCAACCTGCTGCGCCCGCCCGGCGGCGTGTCCCCGGCCCCGGGCGCTCCATGAGCTGGGGGCGGTTCGGGGCGGGATTCGGGGCGGGGTTCAGCGCGCGTTTCGCGGCGCTCCGCGGGCCGGATTTCCGGCGCTACTGGTTCGGGTCGGCCGCTTCGGTGGGGGCGTTCCAGCTCCTCATCATGGGCCAGGGGTGGCTCGTCTACGAGCTGAGCGGATCGCCCCTTCAGCTCGGGTTCCTGGGCGCCGCCTCCTCGATCCCGACGATCATCGCCTCGCTCGCGGGCGGGGTGGTCGCCGACCGGGTGGACCGGCGCCGGATGCTCATCGCGACCTCCCTCGTCATCGCCTCCCTCCTCGCCCTCCTCGCCGCCCTGGACGGAACGGATACGGTGGCGGTCTGGCACGTGCTCGTCATCGCCGGCACGACAGCCTTCATCATCGGCTTCGATTTCCCCGCCCGAATGGCCTTCTTCCCGAGCCTCATCGCGCGCGATCACATGATGAGCGCGGTCGCCCTCAACGCCATGCTCTGGCAGGGGACCCGCATGTTCCTGCCCGGTCTGGGCGGCATCATCATCGCGCTCTCCGATACCTGGGTGGTGTTCGCCCTCGGCGCTGTCGGGTTCGCCACCATGTCCTGGGTGATGGCGAGCTTCGCGCCGAGGAAAGAACCGCTGGGGCCGGCCGCTCCCTCCGGTCGCGAGTTCATGGACGGCCTGCGCTTCATCGCCACCGAGCGCCTCTTCCTCACCCTCATCCTCCTCACCTACGCGACCACCTTCTTCGGCATCTCCTACGTGCAGCTCATGCCCGCGTTCGCCCGCATGCTCGGCGTGAATGAAACGGGCTTCGGCCTCATCCTGTCGGCTACCGGGGTCGGCTCGGTGACCGGGACCCTGATCGTCGCCACGCTGCAGCGAAGCCCGCGGCTCGGGCGGCTCATGCTGGCGTCGCTCGGGAGCGCGGCGCTCGGGTTCCTCGCCTTCAACGCCTGCGTCGCGTTTCTGTCCGACCACCCCGCCGGCTATCCGCTCGCACTCGCGTGCTCGGTGATCGCCTCGATGTTCACGGCGATGTTCCTGGTCTCGTCGATGACCGTGATGCAGCTCGCGGTGCCGGACCGGCTCCGCGGCCGGGTGATGGGGATCCACGGCATCTGCTTCAGCCTGATTCCGCTGGGGGGGCTGCTCGGCGGGGCGATTGCGAACGCGACCTCTCCCCCCGTGGCCGCCGGCCTCAACGCCGTCCTGCTGGGGGTCGTCGTCGTGCTCGTAGCCGCGACCCAACCCTCCGTCCGGCGGCTCCGGGGCGCCCGCGCCGGTCTCGCCGGCCCGGACCAACGGTGAGCCCGCGGCTCGGATAAGATCCCTGCGATGAGCACTCCCTCCACATACCGCGCGTCGATCGCGTTCTCCAACGTGGCACGACAGTGAGCAACCCCGCGACACATCGCACGTCGATCGCGTTCTCCAACATGGCACGACGGTGAGCAACCCCTCGACATACCGCGCGTCGATCGCGTTCTCCAATATGGCACGACGGTGAGCAACCCCTCGACATACCGCGCGTCGATCGCGTTCTCCAATATTGGTCACACGTACACCCACATGTTCACGGTGCTCTACGCCACCGCGATTCTGCACCTGCCCCAGGTGTTCGGCCTCCCGTACGGCGAGCTGCTGCGCCTCTCCAGCCTCGGGCTCGTGCTGTTCGGGGTGGCCGCGCTGCCGGCCGGCTGGCTCGGCGACCGCTGGAGCGTGGTGGGAATGATGGTGGTGTTCTTTCTCGGGATCGGCGCGGGGGCCATCGTGACCGGGCTCGCCGATGGTCCGGACATGATCTTCGTCGGCCTCACCCTGATCGGGCTCTTCGCCGCGATCTACCATCCGGTCGGCATCGCCTGGATCGTCGCTTCGGCGCGGAAGAAGGGAATGACCCTCGGCATCAACGGGGTCTTCGGCAACGTCGGCAACTCCGTGGCGCCCGTATTCGTGGGGGCGATGATCGACTTCGTCTCGTGGCGGGCCGCCTTCATCATTCCCGGCATCCTCACCATCCTGACCGGGATCGCATTGCTCGTTGCATGGCAGCGCGGCTGGGTGGCCGACGCGAAGACCGACCGGACGGCGCCGCCGGCGACGGATCGAAGCGCCGTCTACCGGGTCTTCATCGTGCTGACCTTCACCATGGCCTGCACCGGGTTCGTCTACGCCGGCCTCACCAACACCATGCCGAAGCTGTTCGAGATGGGACTCGGACCGGGTCTCGCGGTCAGCTACACCGAGATCGGCCTCTTCGTCGGGATCGTCTCCGGCTTCGCCTCCACCAGCAGCATCCTCGGCGGCTGGCTCGCGGACCGCTTTTCCGCGCGCGCCATCTACCTCGTGTTCTGGGGGTTGCAGGTGCCGCTGCTGTTCGTCATCACCTCCATGGTCGACCTGCACCTGCTGATCGTGGCGCTGCTCGTGCTGAGCTTCAATCTCTCCTTCACGGCGGCGGAGAACCTGCTGGTCGCCCACTACACGCCGCTGCGCTGGCGCGCGGTCGCCTACGGGGCGAAGTTCGTCCTGGCCCTCGGAGTCGCGGGGCTTACCGTCATGCTTGCCGGCTGGGTCTTCGACACCCGGGGGAACTTCGAGGCGCTTTACGTCTGGTTCGGCATCGCGGCCATCGCCGCCGCCGCCGCGAGCACCCTGCTTCCGGGCCGCCTGCGGCGGCCTCCGGCGTTCGCTCCGGCCGGCGCCGACTAGAGCCCGGAAATCTCACCAACTTTCTGCTGCGGACGCGGATCTGCTCGCGGTGACAAGGCGTACTCCCTCAAGCCGCTTCGACAGCGCGAACGCACTAGCCCAACTTTACCCTACCCCCCGACACGAGTCTTACAATTCATAAAGTTACGACGTTCGAATCGGGCGTGTGGCACTACATTTGCCCACCGATGGTGATTTCACACGATGGTCTTGCGGGTCGCTCCGGGGGCGGGGTCGATGCCCAAGGCGTCGTAGATGGCCTGCTGGGGCGGTTCGGCGCGGGTGGCTTTACGTACATGCAAGGTGCGCCCATCGGCGCGTCGGAAGGTGGCGGTGATGCGCTGTTGTCCTTCGAGGATCCGTCGAACGGTGTTCCAGCTCGCGTGCTCGCCGGCTTCGCGCAGCCGTCGTCGGATGAGCTGCACGAGCTGGTAGGCGATGACGGAGATGAACAGATGTCCTTCGGCGCGGATGGGCTTGTGGTGGAAGATGGGTCGCAGTCCGAGCTCCGATTTCAGCGAGCGGAAGACGGCCTCGAGGTCGGTGAGGGTGACATAGGTTCGCCACAGGGTTTCCTCGTCCCAATCGGTTTGATTGCTGCGCAGGCAATACACCCCCGGATGGGTCATCATCGAGCCTTCGACCGGGCGGCGGGTGAAGCGCACCGCGGTGGCGCGCTCGGCGCTGGGGTCGGTGTCCAGTTCGATGTCGTAGTGCTGGGCGACGCGTTGGTTTTTCGCCTTGAGCCGACCGATACGTTCCCAGACCTGGTCGACGCGTTTGCGGGTGCGCGGTCGGGACAATCCGTCGGACAGTGCGGTCAGGGCGGTCTCGAAACGCCGGGCGAAGCGCTCGACGATGCCACGTTCCTTGGCGGCGCGTTCCTCGGAGAAGCAGTACAGGCGCGCCTCTTGGCCGTCTTCGGACACAACCTTGTGCAGGTGCACGCCGTGGCGCTGGGCGGTCTCGATGCGCTGCGCCGCGTCGGGGTCGAACTGGCGGATGCGTTCGCGGCTGACCACCAGGTACCGATAGCCGTTGTTGCGCAGCCACTGCACGCGGTCCTCGGTGGCGATTCCGCGGTCCATCACCACGAGCGCCTCGCGCGGGGCGTTGAGCGCTTCGAGCATTTCGGCCACCGTGTGGTGTTCTCGCACGTTGCCGGCGAACACCTTGGAGCGACGCACGAAGCCGCTCGAATCGAGCACCAGTGCCAGGGTGAGCAGGGGGCAATCGGTGCGTTTGTCCTTGGAGTGCCCGCGCTGGGCCTTGGGCTGACGCGCCGCCTCGCCCTCGAAGAAGGTGTTGGTCAGGTCATACAGCGTGACCGTGGGGTGCAGGTCGAACAGCCCCATCGCGCGGTCGAACAGGTGGCGTTCGATGGCCTCGCGGTGGGCCATGAGCGCGTCCGAGGCGCGATACAGCTGCATCGGTCCCATGGTCTGGAAATCCACCTCCAGCAACTCGCCAAGAGCGCTTCGTTCGCCGAGCCAGCGCCGCGTCGCGCGTTCCGAGCCCGGACGAGCCATGCGGGCGATGACCGAGCCGATGGCCGCCGCGCACAGCGACCCGGACAGCCCCAGCTCCGGGAGCCTGGTGCGAAGTGCGAGCTGGTCCATCGCCCACAACCCGACGTGCTCCACGCCGACCGAGCGTGGGCGCACGAGTTCGAACGAATCGACGTCCACTCGTTGGATATCGGGTCCATCGTCGGGGGCGTCGGAGCGCGCGAGCAGTTGGGCGGCGATACGCTGGGCGTGGGTTTCCAGCCCCGGGGGGCCATCGGGGTCGAGTTGGAGCTGGCCGGTGAGGATCTCGTCGATCCGTCGGCAAAGGGCCGGCCAGTGGTGTTGCGCGATCTCGAAGTGTCGTCCCAGATTGAGCAAGGTGCGTTGGCGTACCTTGGAGCCGACTCGCTCGGAGCGAACGAGGCGATGGGTGAAGTACGCCTCGCCGGTGTCGGTGCTACGGGTTTGGGTGCGGCGGATGAACATCGCGGTACGGTAGCGCGTGGGGCGCCCCGATGCAATACATATAGAATATTTTATGGCACTACATCAGCCCCTCCACCATCAATCAATCACTTACGCCCCAAAAACCGCCCAATCCGGGGCAAATCCCGGCCAATCACAGCTCGCAAAGGTAAAGTTGGGCTAGTGTCGGCTACGCCTTCAGCGTATTTCGGTCCGTGCGCCTTGTCACAGCGGCATCTCCGCGCCCTCGCGACGAAAGTTGGTGAGATTTCCGGGCTAGCGCGGGGCACCGGATCGGGGCGCCGGCCGTCCGATCAGGAAGCCACCTCGCCGACCCTGACCCAGCGCCCTTGGGCATCCGAAAGGATGCAGGCGTCGATCAGCCGCTGCACCTCCGCCCCCCACCTGAAATCGGGATAGGCCGGTTCGCCGGCCGCGACCGCCTCCAGGAGGTCCTGGACCTCCATCACCTTGTAGTCGTTGTAGCCCGCGCCGATGCCGGGTACTGGGTAGAAGGCGGCATAGCGCGGGTCCGTCGGTCCCATCTCGATGCGCTTGAACCCCTTGACCTCCTGCGGTCCTTCCTCGCGATAGAACTGGAGCTCGTTGATCCGGTCATACAGGTAACGGAGCGCGCCCTGCGTGCCCGTCACGTCGTAGCCGATCTCCATCCGCCGGCCGAAGGCGACCCGGCTCATCTCCATGTGGCCGGTCCCGCCGTCGCCGAATCGAAACATGACGGTCGCGATATCGTCGGTGTCGACCGGCACCATGTCGCCGGCGCCCCCGGCATCGAGGCTGAAGCTCCCGGCGCTGTCGGCCCGCGGGCGTTCCTCGATCAAGATGCGAAGGTCGCACATCACCTCCTCGACCGGCTCGGCCACCAGGTGCCGGAAGTAGGCGAAGCAATGGGCGCCGATGTCGCCGATCACGCCGGACCCGGCCCTCGCCTTGTCGTTGCGCCACGAGAAGGGTACGTCCCGGCGGCCGAGGAAGTCCGAGTTGAACGCTCCGCGATAGTGACGGATGGAGCCGATCTGGCCCTCCGCGATCAGCTTTCGCGCGAGGCCCTGGATCGGGTTCTTGATGTAGTTGAACCCGACCATGGTCGTCACTCCCGCCCGCTCCGCCGCCTCCGCCATCTCGAATGCGGTGCCCGCCGCGTTGGTGAGCGGCTTCTCGCAGTAGACGTGCTTGCCGGCCGCGATCGCCGCCATCGCGACCTCGTGGTGCAGGTCGTTCGGGGTGGTGATGTCGACGATATCGACCGCCGGATCCTCGACCACCTCGCGCCAGTCGCGCGCGTGGCGCCGGAATCCGAGCTCGGCGGCGGCGCGGGCGGCGGTCTCCTCGTCCACGTCCGCGACGACTTCCAGAACCGGGGCCGCGGGATTCCCCCCGAACGCGAGCCGTGCTGCACGGTAGGCCATGGAGTGGGTCTTGCCCATCCACCCGGCGCCGATCAGGCCAATCTTGAGTTCCGCCATCATGCCTCCCCTTGCGGCTCCAACTCCGGCCGGCGCCCGGTCGGACACCCCGGTCCGGACATTATCGAAAGCCGGCCGCGATTCGGCAATTCACCCGGAGAATACCCGCATGCGCACTCGCGGTCCGGCCCGAACGGCTACCAGAGGATGGGCGCCGGGTAGCGCGCAATCGCAGGGTCC
The DNA here is from genome assembly GCA_965223775.1 of Gammaproteobacteria bacterium. Lineage (GTDB taxonomy): Bacteria > Pseudomonadota > Gammaproteobacteria > HK1 > HK1 > JAJDXW01. The sequence goes on from OZ245021.1 coordinate 4,576,437, forward strand.
GGGGTAACGATCGTCATGCCGTTCAGGATGGCCTGAGAGACGAGGCCACGGTCGAAGGGGTCCCGATGATGAGACGGCAGTAGCGCGTCGTGCGCTGCACACGCTTCATCGAAGGGAAGCGGTTCGAGCTGCAGCCAGTCCCGTCGGCTGGCCACATAGCGGGGGGGCGGCTCCGGCAGCGGCAGACGGCCCAGCCGGTGCTTGATCGAGATCTCCCAAGCCGAAAGGGAGCTCAGGAAGACCTCGTTCCCCGGACTGCGGCAGCCGTTCCGCGCCGCCGGCGTCAATCGAGGGTCGTCAGCCGCGAGCCACAGGAAGGTGCACGTATCGAGCAGGAGCCTCACTCGGACGTGCCGCCCCCTTCGAAGGCGTCGAGCACATCGTCGGGGAGCGGCTCGAAGAAGCTGGACGGAATCGTCATTCCGCGATCGATCCCGACCGGGCGCTCCTCCGTGCGCAGACCGGGAACCGGCCGGATCTCCGCGATCGGAACGTTGCGCCGACAGACGACGACCGTCTCGCCTCTCTCGACCAGCCCGAGGTAGCGTGAGAGATGCGTCTTCGCGTCGGCAATGTTGACCTTCAACATGGTCAGATTATAAGTCATATTTCTCACCAAGTTTGATCGTCGACCCGCCGGGTGCCGGTGCCGCTCGCGGCGGACGTGGCCCAAAGTAGATCAGAGCAGCTTGACGAGGGCGACGGTCAGGGTGACGTTGGTGAGCACGAGCCCGAATGCCGCCTTGAGCATCCGGTTCTCCAGAGCAGCGAGGCCGGTCCGGAGGTCGGCTCGCAGGTCGGCGACAGCAGTCGCGAAATCGGCCTTCGTCGCGATCTGTTCGCCGATGTGCCGGTGGACCGCGACGATGGCTTCCGCGTGCCTCGGGTCGATGCCGGCCGCTTCGAGCTCGCGGGCGGCCGCGAGGGTGTCGAAGCCGCCGGCGTTCATCGTGCCGTCTCTCCGTCTCCAGGCGACCGACGGTCTGAACGCAAACTCTCGGGCGCGGCGGACACGAAGGCGGCAGGAGGTCAGTCGGCGGAATTGGGCGATGGCGACGACGGGTCGGCCGCATCCGGAACCGGAGCGTGCGCCCGCAGGAGCAGGGGCGCAGGCCCGTCCGGACGGAGCAGCGGCGCGAGGCTCGGATCCTGGACGAGTCGATCCCGGACGCAGGCGTCGGTCACCCACCGGGCATGGCTCCGGGCCTGCTCGTAGAGGCCGGCCTGGACGTAGACCTCGAGGATGTGGCCGAGGGAGGCGCTTCGCGTGTACTCGTCGCCAAGCGACGCGGCCGCGTCCAGCAGCACCTCGAGGTCACGCTCGAGCGGGGTGGTGCCGGGCGCGCGGCGCTCCGCCTCGGCCTGCGCGATGAGGCTCACGCACACCTGCTGCAGCATCGCGAGGTGCTCGAGGTCGTTCCGGTCCAGGGCCGCCTGCCGCGCCTCGACGGAGCGCTGCTCGACCTGCAGCCGCTCGAACCGTTCCGTGACCTCCCGCAGCTGCCGCACACGCCGCTCGGAGCGGGTCAGCTTGCGGCGCACGGCGCTGCCGTGCGAGAGATAGGTCCGGTAGAACGTCGAACCGCCCAGCACGAGGGCGACGACCACGAACCACTTGCCGAATTCGGCCAGCCACTCCATCAGGACGACTCCACCCGCTTCGCCGCGAACCGGCTCCGTCGAGACCCCCGGCCGCCGCTAGTGCGAGGCGCGCGGCACGAAGCGCCTCACGTCCTGGTACTTGGTGGCGAGATCGAAGACGCCGCCGTCCGCGAGCTGCCCCACGTGCGACCGATAGATCTCCTGCCACGGCGTGTGATTCGGCAGGTCCGGAAGAACCAGGCGCTCGCGGCGCGCCCGCAACTCCTCTTCGGGGACGAGCATGTCGATGGTGCCGGCCTCGAGGTCCACCCGGATCAAGTCGTTCGTCTCCAGAATGGCAAGCCCGCCTCCCACCGCGGACTCGGGCGAAGCGTTCAGGATCGACGGACTCCCCGAGGTCCCGCTCTGGCGCCCGTCACCGATGGTCGGCAGCTCCAGTATCCCGCGCTTGATGAGCTCGTCCGGCGGCTGCATGTTGACCACTTCCGCCGACCCCGGATACCCCACCGGACCACAGCCGCGGATGACGAGGAAGCAGTTCTCGTCCACACCGAGCGACGGGTCGTTGATCCGGCGGTGATAGTCCTCCGGGCCCTCGAAGACGATGGCCCGCGCCTCGACGACGTTCTCCTGCCCCGGGCGCTCGAGATAGCGCCGCCGGAACGTCTCGTCGATGACCGAGGTCTTCATCACCGCCGCGTCGAACAGGTTGCCCTTGAGCACGACGAAGCCCGCATCTTCCTTGAGAGGGTCGTCGCAGGAACGGATCACGGCGAGGTCGGCCGACTGGGCGTCGGAATAGTTCTCCCCGATGGTCCGCCCGTTCACGGTGGCCGCGCCGGAGTGGAGCTTGCCCGCGCGCAGCAGCTCGCCCATGACCGCCGGCAGCCCGCCCGCCCGGAAGTAGCCTTCGCCGAGATACTCGCCGGCCGGTTGCATGTTGACCAGCAGGGGTATCCGGTGCCCGAGCCGCTGCCAGTCTTCGATGGACAGCGGCACGCCGATGTGCCGGGCGATGGCGTTGACGTGGATCGGTGCGTTGGTCGAGCCGCCGATCGCGGAGTTCGCGACGATGACGTTCTCGAACGCCTCGCGGGTCATGATCGTCGACGGCGTGACGTCCTCCCGGACCAGATCGACGATGCGGCGCCCGGTCTCGTAGGCGATCTGGCCTCGCTCCTTGTACGGAGCGGGGATCGCCGCACACCCGGGCAGGGACATCCCGAGCGCCTCGGCGAGCGAATTCATCGTGGACGCGGTGCCCATCGTGTTGCAGTGCCCGTCGGACTTCGCCGACGAAGCCACCATCTCGATGAACTCCTCGTAGTCGATCTCGCCGGCCGCGTAGAGCTTGCGCGCCTCCCACAGGACCGTGCCCGAGCCGGTGAGCCGCCCCCGGTACCAGCCGTCGAGCATCGGGCCGCCCGACAGCACGATGGCGGGGATGTTCACGGTGGCCGCCGCCATGAGCTGCGACGGCGTCGTCTTGTCGCACCCGGTCGTGAGCACCACCCCGTCCAGCGGGTATCCGTGCAGCACCTCGACGAGCCCGAGATAGGCGAGGTTGCGATCGAGGGCCGCGGTGGGGCGCTTTCCGGTCTCCTGGATCGGATGCACCGGGAACTCGAGCGGGACCCCGCCCGCGGCCCGGATACCGGCCTGCACCCGCTCCGCGAGCCGCAGGTGCACCCGGTTGCAGGGGGACAGGTCGCTTCCGGACTGGGCGATGCCGATGATCGGGCTCCCCGACTGGAGCTCCCCCCGGGTGATCCCGAAGTTCATGTAGCGCTCGATGTGGATGGCGGTGCTGTCGGGATCGCCCAGATCGTGAAACCAGAGCTGGCTTCGGAGTCGGGTGCCGGATGCGCTCATGGATGCTGCCTCGCCCTTCGCTCGCTCGCAATCGGATGGCCGGCAGGATAGCATGGGGTCCCGCTCCCGGCGTGCGCCGAAGCGCCGCATCTTCGTAGGAATATGGCCCGTTTCGATCGGGCGTCAGGAGGACGGTGACCCACCCCGAGACCGTGCTCCCCGCCCTAGTCTCGCTTGCTTCGGCGGTTGCCTTCGGGGGGTCCGGGGTCGCGGCAAAACGGGGCCTCTCCCATGTCGATCCGCTGGCGGGAACGGTCGTCGCGGTGGGGACCTGCTTTCTCGCCTATTTCCTGCTCGCACCGTTCTGGATGCGTGCCGATGAGTGGTTCACGGCCGGGTTCTGGGTCTTCGCGCTCATGGGCATCATCCAGCCGTCGCTCTCCATGTATCTCGCGAACGAGGCGTACAGCCGGGCCGGGGCGACCGTCACCTCGACCTTCGCGGCTACCGCTCCCCTGTTCGCGGCCGCGCTCGCCATCGTCTTCCTCGGCGAACGGCTCACCCTCGCGATCGCGGCCGGAACCCTCCTCACCGTGCTCGGCATCGTCGCTCTGTCGTGGACGCCGCGCGGAAGCCGCCGGCAGCGGCTGGTCGCGGCCGCGCTCGTCTTCGCGACCGCCACCGCCGCCATCCGGGGCTTCAACCACTTCGTCGGCAAGATCGGCATGGAGCTCCTGCCCAACGCGTTCATGGCGGCGTTCTGCTCGTTCGCGGTCTCGTTCGTCATCCTCGCCGCCGTCTACCGCTGGCGGCGGGGAAGGTGGCCGGGGAAGCTGCCGGCCGCCGGCCTTTGCTACTTCGGCATCACCGGGCTGTGCATCGCGTTCGGGATAGGGTTCCTTTTCGCCGCTCTCCTCGTGGGCAAGGTGGTCATCGTCTCGCCGATCGTCGGAACGTATCCGGTGTTCACCCTGCTCGCGTCGGCCGCCTTGCGCGACGAGCGGATAACCGGAAAGGTGCTCGCCGGGGTCGGCCTCGTGGTGCTCGGGGTGGCGTTCGTCAGCACCTCGACGGGCTGAAGGCCGGCCCGCGGATTCCACCCCGGACCGTTCCGCGGGGACCGCGCGGGGGCGACCGCCCCGCCCCGCTCACTCCCGGTCCGGCTTGCCGCCCGCCGCGCCTGATGCGAAACGGGCGAAGGTCCGCTGCATCGTGTCCCACGCCTCCATGCCCGCCGGCATGAACATCTTCGCGAGCTTGTCCGGCTCCAGGGAGTCGAAGTACTCCGCGGCGCGCCCTTGCATCTGCTCCATCGCGGCGCGCTGGAAGTCCGCCACGTCCGGCCATCCGAGGAACGCCCGCGCCTCCTCCGGCGAACAGTCGATGTCGATCTTGATCTTCATGAGGTGCCTCCGGGTGAAGCGGCGTCCCGGCGGGACCCCCGGCGATCGGGATCGGAGCCGGGACCGGGGCGGGGGTTGCGGCTGAGGCCGCGGCGGGTCACGAGTCGCACCGCACCCGGACGTAGGAGCCGGGCGCCGGCTCGATCGGCGCCAGTGCGCCTTCTCCGGGCGCCCGCGCGGCCACCCGGCGACCCGAACGCCTCGACATCCAGCGGTGCCAGTCGGGCCACCAGGAACCGGGATGCTCTTCCGCGCCCTGCAGCCACTCGCCGAGCGATCCGTGGCGCTTCCGTCCGGGGTTGATCCAGTGCTGGTACTTGTTCTTTTCCGGCGGATTGACCACCCCCGCGATGTGGCCGGAGCCGGCGAGGACGAAGCGCCGGGGGCCGGAGAACAGGCTCATCGCCTTGTAGACCGAGACTGCCGGCGCAATGTGATCCTGGCGCGCCGCCTGCAGGTACACGGGGATGCGCACATCGGCGAGGTCGATCGGCTGCCCGAGCGCCTCGAATGCGCCGGGGGTGGCAAGACGGTTCTCCTGGTACATGCCCCGCAGGTAGTCGAACAGCAGGCGGGCGGGGAATCGGGTGGAGTCGGCGTTCCAGTGGAGGAGATCGAAGGCGCGGGGGGGCTTGCCGAGCAGATAGCTCTCGATCGCGTAGTGCCACACGAGATCGTTGGAGCGCAGCAGATTGAAGGCCGCGGCCATGGACGCGCCGTCGAGGAAGCCCTGGCGCTCCACCTCCCCCTCGATGAGCTTCAGGGTCGACGGATCGGTGAACACGCGAAGCTCGCCGCCCTCCGTGAAATCGACCTGGGCGGCCAGGAAGGTCGCCGCGCGGATGCGGGCGTCGCCGCGTGCACCCAACCAAGCGAGGCCGATCGAGAGCAGCGTGCCGCCGATGCAGTAGCCGATGGCGTTGACTTCCGCCTCTCCGGTCGCCTGCTCGACCGCGTCGAGGGCGGCCAGGATCCCGTCGCGAAGATAGTCGTCGAAGCTCCGGTCGCGATGGCGCTCGTCGGGATTCACCCAGGACACCATGAACACGGTGTAGCCCTGCCTGACGCACCAGGCCACGAACGAGTTCTCGGGGCGAAGATCCAGGATATAGAACTTGTTGATCCAGGGCGGCACGATCAGGAGAGGCCGCTTGTAGACCGTCTCGGTTGCGGGCGCATACTGGATGAGCTGCAGCAGCTCGTTCTGGAAGACCACCTCCCCCGGGGTGACCGCGAGGTCGGCGCCGACCTCGAATGCGTCCGGCGGGACCTGTTCGACGGCGAGCGGGCCCTTGCCCCTGGCGAGGGTGGCGGCGAGGTTCTCGTAGCCCTGGCGGAGGTTCTCCCCGCGGCGTTCCTTCGTCTCGCGGATCACCGCGGGATTGGTGAGCGCGAAATTGGTGGGGGCCATCGCATCGACGATCTGGCGGCTGAAGAAGTCCACCTTCCGGGCGGTGTCTTCATCGAGTCCGTCGATGCTTTCCACCATGCGCTTCGCCCAGGCGGCGTTGAGCAGGTACGCCTGCTTGATGTAGTCGAATACCGGGTTCTCGTTCCACTCCGCATCGCGGAACCGCACGTCGCCGGGTTCGGGCTCGATCACCGGCGCTTCGGCCGGCGCCTGGTGAAGCAGCCGGGCCGTGGTGCCCATCCAGAGCCGCTGGTAGTCCTGCCAGAGCTGCATCTGAGCCTCGACCATCCGCGTTGGGTCGAAGCGGACCTTGCCGGCCAGCTCCCCCATCGCTTCCACCGCTGCACCGGCCGCGCTGCCTGCGCCGGTTGCCCATGCCCCAGCGAGATCCGCCATCATCCGTTGAAGCCGGTCGGCGAACTCGTTCGCGCCCGCGCCCGCGGATTCCCCTTCGAACCCGCCGGCCTCGGCTTCGAACCCGCCGGCCTCGGCCGGACCGACATCGCCGGAGCCGGACTCGGCGGGCCGGTCCGGGCGTCTTTCACTGGATGCGCTCGACATGCGTTCGCCCTCCCTCCGGCGCGAAAGTGGAAGATGGATGACTCATCCATCTTCCTGTTTACGCATAAAGCTCAGGTTGGGAGCACGGGATTCCCGGGATCGCCGCCTTCGAGGGACCGTGGGCCTCCCGGGAGCGCGGGCTTCCAGCCCGCATGGACCGCCCGCGGGCTGCAAGCCCGCGCTCCCGGGAAACCGGCCGCCCCAACCTGAGCTTTGTACGTAATCAGGTCCATCTTTGTCCCGCTTTGGGCGGAACCCGGCCCGGTCCCGGTGCCCGCGACCGAGAGGCGCGGCACCCCCGCCATCGGGCGGAACCGTCCGCACGGGGAGGCCGGATCCGCCGGCCAGCCCGGCGCTCCCGCCGCGGGCGGGCCGATCACCGACCGGCCGGACGCCATCTCTCCCGGCTCCGGGCTGCGTTCGCGGAGCCGGGAGTTCGCGCGCCGTGCCAACTCCCGCGACTACCGTCACGACGCCTGCACGGTGCTCTCGACCCGCGCCTTGAGCGGCTCCGCACACCGGGTGGAGGTATCGGTGACGATGCGAGCGAGCTCCGCAGTCTGCGCGAGACCGAGGTTCATCATACGGGTGGCCGAATCGATCTGCACGGTGAGCCACTCGTCCGGCGTCCGGGCCGCCAGGGAACGCCCGACGGTCTCGATCCCGGCGTCCGTCGCCGCGCGCGTGTAGTCGATCGCCTTCTCCATGCAGGTCTCCATGCCGGCGATGGCCGCCTCGGAAGACGCGGAGAGTGCGGAGACGTTCTCGTTGCCGCCGCTGCCCATCTTCGCGCGCAGGGCCTGCGCCGCCTCGAGCTGTGCGGTACCGGCCGCTGCCGCCCCGCGGCAGGCGCGGACCGTGGCTTCCGCCGTCATCCGCATCGTCTTCTCGACGGCGTCCCGGCCAAGCGTGGCCACGCTCTCCAGCACCTCCGGAGCGGCCGTACCGAAAGCCGACTGCGCCGTTCCGGTCTTCGTGCTCGCATTCATGTTCGATTCTCCTCGTCGGGTATGCGCCGCGCCGCCTGCGCGCCGCAGGCCGGCAATGATTTTGCGATGCAAAATGATAGGGCCGGATTTCCTCCTGTCAACCCCTTGGCGTCTCGATCCTCCGCGTTGCGGAAAGGGGCGAACGTTCGCAGATAAATTTATATTTTTCCGCTGACTAAACGTTCTCCAGCGAGCCGTGTAACCGGTGACCGGCGATCCGGAAAGGCAGCCGCTCGAGATATTTTTTGCATTGCATAGTCCGATCGGGTACAACTCCCGCATGGTTCTCCTTCCATCCGTCGCCGGAAGCCCCCCGTGAGCCCGGAAGCCGCCGCGTCCCGGCGCGCCGGGCCGGCCCTCATCCGCAAGTACGCGAACCGGCGGCTGTACAACACCGCGAGCGGGCAGTTCGTGACCCTCGCCGATCTGCACGAGATGATCCGGCGCGGTGAGGACTTCGTGGTGCGCGAGGCGAAGACGGACCGCGACATCACCGCGTGGGTCCTCGCCCAGATCGTGGCCGAGGAAGCGGGCAAGGGGAACAACCTGCTGCCGCTCGGCTACCTGCGCCGGCTCCTGCACTTCTACCACGAGGGGCTCGGCGACCATCTGTCCGCCTACCTGGAGAGCAGCATGGAGCTGTTCGCGGAGAATCAGCGCGACCTGCTCCGGCACCTGTCGAACCCCTTCGATCCGGTCGGCGCGCTCGCGACGTTCCGCGAGCTCGGCGAGCGCAACGCGGAGCACTTCACGCGCCTGTTCACGCCCGGAGGCCGAGACCCGGCCGCTGCCTCCGAGAAGCATCCCGAACCCCCGCCACCAGGGCCGCCGGCCGCGTCCGCCAATGCGCCCGAGGAGGACATCCGGGCGCTGCAGGAGCAGCTTCTGGCCCTCCAGCGCCGCCTGGACGCGATCGAGCGGCGACGAGGCGAGTGAGCCGTCCAGCGGGCCAGGACAGGGTGGCGACCAATTGGCGGCGGGTGCAGGAAGGGACGTGTGCATCGGTCGGGTTCGCCCGCCCACCTCGGACGAAAGGCGGAGAAGAGCACGGGGACGACGGCGGGCGGTACCCGAAGAGACCGACTCCCGACACCGTCCGGCCGCGCCGCGGAGCGGGTAACGTTCGACCTCTGTGACGCTCTCAGGCGGAGGGGCTCGATTCCGCCGGATAGACGAGAGGCTCGGCTGCGCTCCAGTCGAGCGCCTCTTCACGCACCTCCAGCCGGACCCGCGACCACGTGAGCTTCGCCGCCGCCGGATCGCCTTCCACGAGCAGCTCGAAGCTCCCGAGGTCGAGCTCCGGCTCGGGCCTCGCCAGAAGCTGGGTAACGGCCCCGGCGGCTTCGAAGGGCTCCAGCATCCGCGGCTGCCATCGCCCGAACACCTTCGGGTTGCCGGCGTACTCCTCCGTCATTCCGGTGCGCACGAACGGCAAGATGAGGCAGCAGGCGTTGACGAGTTCGGCCGAGCGGCCAAGATTGACTCGCAGCACCTTGGGCAGGGGCAACACCGCCCAGTTGGCGATGACGTAGCCGGGCACCGCGACGCCGGGGTCGATGGCCTGTCGGGAGGAGACGTAGACCATCGTCAGCGGGCGGTTGTGGTAGACCGCCTCGCCGGCCCAGAGGTGGGTCATCGCCACGAAGCCGTCGATCTTCGTGTCGAGCACGGTTCTCGACTCCTCGAGGTGATCGATGAAGCTCTGCCGCACCCGGGCCCGGCGTTCCGCGCGGCTCTCGCCCTCGCGCTCCGGCAGCGCGCGGCCGAACCGGTATCCCTTCTCCGTCAACCCGGAGTTGCAGATGATGAGGTCCGGCCCTCCCCCGTCCATCTGATCGACGACGTAGCCCCGCGAGGCCCACAGGTCGCGCATGTTGGTGACGTCGGCCTGGAGCGCGAACGCCTTCACCCCCTGCTCGCGCAGCTTCTCGACGAGGTCGAATCCGTCCCGGTAGCTCCGATGGAAGTGGACCCCCACCACCGCGGCGCCGTTCATCGCGGCGGCGAGGGCGAACGCCTGCCCGATGCCGCCGTCGCGGCCCGATCCGGTAATGAGCACCCGCTTGCCGGCAAACGCGTTCCGGCGGGACTCCGGAAACCGGAACCGTTCGATGGGTGCGGTGAAAGCCATGAGCGTGTCTCCTCTCGTTCAATTCATTTGACGTACTTGCGTGTGCGACGAGCGACCGCCGCCGGCACGGCTGTGGTTCGTATCCTGCGCCCGGAAGGCTACAGGGGTCTTTCCGCGGGCGGGTCGCCAATACGACGATGTGCCTGACTGCCCCCGCCGCACGAATTCCTCACCCGGTACCATCGGCAAGAAACGTTCCGCTGCTTGCCGGCAGGCAACGCAGCCGCCCGCCCATACCCGGCCCGCCAGCGCAGGCACGCGGCCCGGGCGGCTATCGTACCCTTGTCGCGGGCCGATCGGAGCGGCGTGCCTCATGATTGGCAGCGCTCCCACGGATTCGGTCGAACCGGACGACCGCACCGGCACGGAGCGGATGCCGTGACCAATATCGCGACCACCGAGATGGGCTAATTAAAAATCTGATTTTGAATCAGCCCGCCCGCCCGATAGACTTCGGGGGATGATGATCGACCGTGACCTTGCACCCCGGCTGCGCAGGGCCGCCCGGCAGTTCCCGGTGGTTACGCTCACCGGGCCGCGCCAAAGCGGCAAGTCCACGCTCTGTCGCAGCCTGTTTCCGAAACTACCCCATGCGAACCTGGAAGCGCCCGACAGGCGCGCGTTCGCAACCGATGATCCGCGCGGGTTCCTGGCCCAATTCCCCGGAGGCGCCGTCATCGACGAGGTGCAGCGCGCACCGGATCTGCCCTCGTACCTCCAGGGCATTGTCGACGACGACCGGACGCCGGGGCGTTGGATCCTGACCCGGTCACAGAATCTTGCACTGCTGCACTCGGTCAGCCAGTCGCTGGCGGGGCGATCCGCGGTGCTCCATCTGCTCCCACTCGCGCGAAACGAGGTTCTTCGGTTCGCGAATCACCCGGACACGCTGGAGGAGACCCTCCTCGCCGGCGGCTACCCTCGCATCTTCGATCAACAGCTCGACCCGAGCGATTGGTTGCGCGCGTACGTCGCCACCTATATCGAGCGTGACGTCCGATCAATCAGCAACATCGGCGATCTCGCGACCTTCCAACGCTTCGTCGAGCTGTGCGCCGGCCGCACGGGCCAGCTTCTCAACTACTCTTCGCTTGCCGCGGACTGCGGCGTCTCGCAGCCGACGGCCAAGGCGTGGCTGAGCGTGCTGGAGACAAGCTTCATCGCGTTCCGCCTGCCCGCGTTCCACACGAACCTCCGCAAGCGCTTGGTCAAGATGCCCAAGCTGTACTTCCACGACACGGGACTCGCCTGTTGGCTGATCGGCGTCCGCACGCCCGAGCAACTCCGTTCGCATCCACTGCGCGGCGCACTGTTCGAGACATGGGTGGTATCCGAGATCCGCAAGCACCGCGAGAACCGCGGCGAGACGGGCGGCCTCTCCTTCTACCGGGACCGCCATGCGGCCGAGGTCGACCTGATCATCGAGAGCGCCGATCGCCTGACGCTGGTCGAAGCGAAGGCCGCCCAGACCGCGTCGCCCAGCTTGTTCGACGGCGCACGCCGGGTGAAGGAGCGGATCACCGAACCGTCACGCCCGTGCGACATCGTCCTCGCCTACGGAGGCCACGAGGCCCAGCACCGGTCCGATTCAAGGCTCGTGCCCTGGACCCGCCTGCACGAGGAGGAGTGGGCAGAAAACCACTGAACCCTGACAACGACGATGGTCCGGGTTTGTCAGGGCAGAACCTCTTGCCCCGGCAGATCAGGGCCAGCAGGCGAGCTCGATCGATGAACGGCCGGAGGAATCAGGCACCGGCTTGGGGCCAACATTCCGCCTGGCCTCTTGAATCAAGGACGCCAGAGGCTGCGGCGTCCGTGCCGGACGTGAAGAATCCGAACGGTCGATCCTTCGATGGCGAAAAAGATGCGCCAAGGAGTTCCCCGCCCGTACAGTAGCTGCCGGATCTCGCAGTCGAAGGCATCGCTCTCCGGCGCAACGGCATGAGATTCCGGAAAGGTTTCCAACCCGAGGACCCGTGCCCGTATACCGGCAAGCCACTCGGCCGCGTAAATGGGGTTCTCTGCCACGAGCCATTCATGCGCTTCGCGGATGTTGTCCTGTGCGAAAGGGGTGACGATGACGCGGTATCGCCTCACGGCTTGTCCACACCGATCCTTTCGAAGAAGGCGGCGGCCTCCATGCCCTTCCCGTCACGGGCCTCATCAAGACCTCGGCGGATGGCGGCGATGGTCCTGGAATACTCGAACTGGTTCTGAAGCTCCTGCCATGCTTGCGCATCCATGACAACCAGAGCCGGCTTCCCGTTCACGGTCAGGACGGAAGGCCGTCCGGTGTCCTTGAGATGGGCCATGAACCGCGTGGTGTCGCGTTTGAACTCGGTGAGCGGTCGGATGTCCTTGGTGATGTCCACGGCAGCCTCTTGATCTTCGCATCGTTTACGGTGCGAATATAGCACTGGACTCGCATCTTTTCAGGTCTCCGAATCCTCGAAACCCGGAAGATGACCTGCGCCGCCCCGAAACGGTCCCGAGCGCACGGGGGATGCGGGTAGAATGCCGTCCGCTCCCGAGCCCGAACCGCGCAGCCCTTCCGCCGCCTCCAGCAAGTGCCCCTCGCCGTCGCCATCCAGATGGACCACGTGAACGGTGTCGACATCGACGCCGACAGCACGTTCGTGCTCGCCCTCGAAGCGCAGCGCCGCGGGCACACCCTCTACCACTACCTGCCCTCCGACCTCAGCTTTCGCGCCCGGCGCCTCACCGCGCACGCCCAGCCGCTCCAGGTGCGCCGGGAGCGGGGCGGACACGCGACCCTCGGAGACTTCGAGCCGGTCGATCTCGCCGCGTTCGACGTCGTCCTGATGCGCCAGGACCCACCCTTCGACCTCGCCTACATCACCGCCACCCACCTCCTTGAGCACATCCACCCCGCGACCCTCGTCGTCAACGACCCGGTGAGCGTGCGGAACGCCCCGGAGAAGCTGTTCGCGACCCACTTCCCGGAGCTGATGCCCCCGACCCTCATCACGAACCGGGCGGACGACATCCACGCGTTCCGCCGCGAGCACCGCGACATCATCGTCAAGCCCCTCCACGGCAACGGGGGCGCGGGGGTCTTCCACCTCCGGCCGGGCGACGAGAACCTCAACGCGCTGCTCGAGATGTGCGGCGAGCTCTGGCCGCGCGAGCCGCTGATGGTGCAGCGTTATCTCGCGGAGGTGCAGGAGGGCGACAAGCGGATCATCCTCGTCGACGGGGAGGCGGCCGGCGCCGTCGCCCGGATGCCGGCGGCCGGCGAGGCGCGCGCGAACTTCCACGCCGGGGGCACGGCCCGCAAGACCGCCCTCACCCCGCGCGACCGCGAGATCTGCGAGGCGCTCGGCCCGGTGCTCCGCGAGCGGGGGCTGGTGTTCGTCGGAATCGACGTCATCGGCGACTGGCTTACCGAGATCAACGTGACCTCGCCCACCGGCATCCAGGAGATCGACCGCCTCGACGGGATCTGCATCGAGGCCGCCATCTGGGATGCGATCGAGCGCCGGCGCGCGGAGAGCGCCTGAGCGCCTCCGGCGCGGCGGCAGCATCGTCAAGTCAGCCCACCCCAGCGCCCGCGCCGGTTCGACCCCTCTCCACGGCTCCGACCATCCGCGCATCCGTTCTCTCGTGCTCACCGTCGAAGACATCCACGCCGCCCTCGGACGCCGGCGCCCGGTCGACCCCGCTCCCCGGTTCACCCCGGAATGGCGCAACGCGTCCGTCGCGATGGCGCTTGCCGGCGAGGGCGAGGGTCTCGAAGCCTGCTTCATCCTGCGAACGGAGCGCGACGGCGACCCGTGGTCCGGCCAGGTCGCCCTGCCGGGCGGGCGGGCCGAGCCCGGCGACGCCGATGCGGCGGCGGTGGCGGAGCGCGAGACCTGGGAAGAGATCGGGCTTCGCCTGTCCCGCGAGCAATGCCTCGGCGCCCTCCCGGTGCAGCCCCTCTACCGCATCGGGCCCCGCGGGTCGCTCTCCCCCTTCGTCTACCACCTGGGACCGGAATTCACCCGCGGGGGGGCGACGGGCTGGCGGGCGACCCCGAACCACGAGGTGAGCGAGGCATTCTGGGTGCCCCTCCGACGCCTGTTCGACCCGGGCGCGGCGACCAGCATCGAGTGGCCCCGCCCCGGGCGGCCGGAGACGCTGCACGCCGGCATCGAGTTCGAGGGCCGCGTGATCTGGGGCCTCACCCTGCGGGTGCTCGGCACCTTCGCCGACCTCGTCGGGAAGCGGCTCGCCGCGCTCGACCCCTGACCACGACACGGGACGTGGCGGCGGGCAGCGGGCGGCGGGCAGTGGGCCGCGTGCTCTCCACCCGATCGACACCTCCGAACTCGCCAGACGGGAGCTCCGACATGAGCGACGACATCCTCTACGAGCGGCACGGCCACGTGCGGCTCATCACCATCAACCGTCCCGCGCGCATGAACTCCATGGACTTCGCGGCGAACGACGCCCTCATCGAACGCTGGAAGGAGTTCGACGCGGACGACGACGCCCGCTGCGCGGTCGTCACCGGCGCCGGGGACCGGGCGTTCTGCGCGGGCGCGGACCTCAAGACCTACACGATGGCCTACGCCACCACCCCCGTCCCGGAGTTCCGGCGCCGCTTCACGAACGGCCCCGGCTTCGGCGGCATCACCCGGAACCTCCCCGTCTTCAAGCCCATCGTCGCCGCGGTGAACGGCTACGCGGTGTCCGGGGGGCTCGAGCTCGCCCTCGCGGCCGACCTCCGCTTCTGCTCGCCGGGCGCCCGCTTCGGCCTCCAGGACACGCGCTGGGGCTTCCATGCGTGCGACGGGGCGCTGGTGCGCCTGAAGGAGATCGTCGGCCTCGGCAACGCGATGGAGATGATCCTGTCCGGCGACCTCTTCGACGCCGACCACGCCCTTCGCATCGGCCTCGTGAACCGGGTCGTCGACGCCGGCCGCCTCGTCGCGGAGTCCCTCGACTACGCGGCCCGGCTCGCGAGCCGCGCTCCGCTCCCGCAGCGCATGGCGAAGGAGGTCATGCACCGCATCCACGGGATGAGCCTCGACGAGGCGCTGCGCCTGGAGTCCGACTCGTTCCGCGACCTCGGCGACACCCACGACCTCGACGAGGGCACGCGCGCCTTCCGAGAGGGGCGCCCCGCCGAGTTCACCGGGCGCTGACAATCCGTACCCGACGAAGGCCCCTCAACCGAGGGCCCGGGCTGGCGCCGGGTCTCCGGACGCGAAGTCCATCGCGCGAAGCGCCACCTCGGAACGGCGGCCCTCCCGCTCCGTGAAATGGCACGCCGCCTCGTGGCCGGGGGACAGCTCGACGGGATCGGGATCACGGTGGACACACACCGCCGGCAGCCGCTCGCCTTCGCGCTCCACGGTCTCCACGCCCTCCTCCCCGGCCTTGATCCGTGCCAGGTAGCAGCGGGGATGAAACCGGCACCCACCGGGGAGCCGGGTCGCCGAACCGATCTCGCCATGCAGCACGACGCGGTTGCGAGCGCGCGCGCGCGACGCTTCCGGGACCGGGACCGCGGACAGCAGGGACAGCGTATAGGGATGGGCCGGTGCTCGGTAGATGGCGTCGCGCGGCCCGATCTCCACGATACGCCCGAGGTACATCACCGCCACCCGGTCGCTCACATGGCGCACCACCGCAAGGTCGTGGGCGATGAACAGGAACCCCATGCCCGACTCCTGCTGCAGATCACGGAGAAGGTTGATGATCTGCGCCTGGATGGACACGTCCAGCGCCGATACCGGTTCATCCAGCACGAGGACCCGGGGCTTGAGCGCCATCGCGCGCGCAATGCCGATCCGCTGCCGCTGCCCGCCCGAGAACTCGTGGGGGTAGCGATCCAGATGGTCCTCCTGGAGCCCGACCTTGTGGATGACCTCGAGCACGCGATCGCGGCCGTCTCCGCGCCAGGTGCCGTGCACCACCATGGGCTCGGCCACCAGTGCTCCCACTTTCATTCTCGGGTCGAGCGAGCCGTACGGGTCCTGGAACACCATCTGCACCTCGCGGCGCCGGCGCCTCATCTGGCGATTCGACAGGCCCGTGAGGTCCTCGCCGTCGAGCCAGATCCGGCCGGCGGTCGGCTCGACCAGGCGAAGAACGAGTCGCCCGAGGGTGCTCTTCCCGCTGCCGGTCTCGCCCACCAGCCCCAGGGTCTCGCCGGCATGAAGGGTGAACGACACGCAATCCACCGCGTGCACCAGCGCCTTGCGCCGGCCCGCAAGCCAGCCGCCCGAACGGAAGACCTTCCGGATCTCGCGCACCCGCAGCAAGGGCGCGGAGTCCACCGGCGGTCGATCGGTGGGACTCATGCGGGCGCCCGTTCGGGGTCTCCGCGCGTTGTGCCGCCCCCTTCCGAATCCATGGGCAGCAGCCGCCAATGCGGGCACGCGCTGAAAGACCCGTCCTCGCCCACGGGCTCGAGGGTGGGGCGAACGCGCCGGCAGTCGTCGCGGCCCCGGCCGAGAAAGCAGCGCGGCTCGAACACGCATCCCTGCGGAAGCCGGGCGAGATCCGGGGGCTGCCCGTCGATGGCGCTGAGCCTCGTCTCGGGCGCCGAATCCAGCCGGGGAATGCTGCGGTAGAGCGAACGCGTATAGGGGTGCCTCGACCGCGCGAACCCTCGGGATACGGGCGCCGTCTCCACCACCCGGCCGGCGTACATGACGGCCACGCGGTCCGCGTGGGTCGCGACGAGGCCGAGATCGTGGCTGATGAGGATCATGCCCATCCCGAGCTCGGCGCGAAGCTCCTCCAGCAACTCCAGGATCTGGGCCTGAACGGTGACGTCGAGGGCCGTGGTGGGCTCATCCGCGATCAGCAGCTTCGGCCCGAAGGCGATCGCCATGGCGATGAGCACCCGCTGGCGCATGCCTCCGGAGAGCTGGTGGGGGTAGGCGCCGACCCGCTCGTGTGCGTGCGGGATGTGGACCCGCTCGAGCAGCTCGACGGCACGCTCTTTCGCCTCGGTCTTGCGCAGGGGGGTATGCGCCCGGATCACGGTCGCCAACTGGTCACCCACCGTGAACACCGGATTGAGGGAGGTGAGGGGGTCCTGGAAGACCATGGCGATCTGTGCGCCCCGGATGTCGCGCATGGTGGCGGGGGCGAGCCGGGTCAGGTCACGGCCGTCGAACCACACCTCCCCGCCCGACACCCGGCCGCCCGGAGGCAAGAGCCCGAGCACCGACAGAAAGGTCATGGTCTTGCCGGAGCCCGACTCGCCGACCACCGCCAGCGTCTCGCCCGCCCCGACCTCGAGGCTGACCCTGTCGACCACCGTGACCGGCCCTTCGTCGCCGGGGAACGCCGTGTGCAGCCCGCTTACCTGCAATACCGGGTCCGCCACCGCCGGCGCAGGCGCGGGCGAGCCGCCGGCCCCGGCCCCGACTCCGGCTCCGGCTCCGGCCCCGGTCTCGGTCTCGACCCCGGCTCTGCGCCCCGGAGCGTTCACAGCATCCGGGTGCTGGTGTAGCGGCGCATCTGGGGATCCAGGGTGTCGCGCAGTCCGTCCCCGAGCAGGTTGAGAGCAATCACCGTGATCGCGATGCAAAGGCCCGCGGAAACCGAGATCAGGGGGTTGGAGATGATGTAGCCCTGCCCGTCGGAGATGACGTTGCCCCAGGTGGCGGTCGGGGGCTGGACCCCGAGCCCGAGAAAGCTGAGCCCCGCCTCGGCGAGGATGGCGGTCGCGGCGCTGACGGTGGTGACGACGATGACCGGCGGAAGACTGTTCGGGAGCACGTGGCGCCACAGCACCCGATGCGGCGCCATTCCGATGGCCTGCGAAGCCTCGATGAAGGGGCGCGGGCGGATGGTGATGACCACCGAGCGCATGACCGCCGCCACCCGCGGGGTGTAGGCGATGGCGACGGCGAGGATCACGTTCTCGAGCGACGAGCCCCGCGCGGCCACCAGCGCAAGCGCGAGCAGGAAGCCCGGGAACGCGAGCAGGATGTCGTTCCCGACCATCAGGGTGCGGTCCAGCCAGCCGCCGGAATAGCCGGCAACCGCGCCGAGGGTCGAGCCGAAGGTGAGGGACAGCACCACCACCGAAAGGGCGACGTTGATCGAGATGCGCGCTCCCCAGATCAATCGTGACAGCACGTCGCGTCCGTACTGGTCGGTCCCGAGCAGGTGCGCCGCCGACGGGTGCTCCAGGGTGCGCATGAGGTCGGCATCGGTCGGCGAGTAGGGCGCGAGCGCCGGTGCGAAGAGGGCGACGATCCCGAGTGCGGACAGGATCACCGCGCCGGCGCAGAATCCG
The DNA here is from genome assembly GCA_965223775.1 of Gammaproteobacteria bacterium. GTDB lineage: Bacteria > Pseudomonadota > Gammaproteobacteria > HK1 > HK1 > JAJDXW01. The sequence goes on from OZ245021.1 coordinate 4,594,612, forward strand.
GGATGGCGAAGGTAGCGCAGCACCGCCCGGCGGCGCTCGCGGCCTGCGCTGCGCGCCACCGGTGCGAGCGGGGAGGCGGCGGTCACGTCACGCTGACCCGCGGGTCCACCAGGCCGTAGACCACGTCCAGGGTGGTATTCACCAGCACGACCGCACCGGCCAGCACGAAAACGCCCGCCTGCACGAGCTGGTAGTCACGGGCGAAGACCGCCTTGAGGATCATGGAGCCGAGCCCCGGACGGCTGAACACCGCCTCGACCAGGATCGCGCTCCCGAGAGACCAGGCGAAGGTGACGCCAATGACCGCGAGCACCGGAATGAGGGCGTTGCGGAGCGCGAGCCAGTACACGATCCGCCACTCGGCGATCCCCATCGCCCGGGCCACCCGCACGTAGTCCTGACCCAGCACCTCCAGCATCGCCGAGCGCGTGAGGCGCGCGATGTACGCTGCCACCGAGAATCCGAGCACCAGCGCCGGCAGCGACAGGTGGTGAATCTGGGTGAGCAAGTCCTCGGACGACGACGCCCCGAGGGCCGGGAACAGCCTGACCTCATGGGAGAGCAGCAGGATGCACACGAGCCCGACCCAGAAGACGGGGAAGGAGATCCCCACCAGGGCGCCCAGCATCACGAAGAGATCCGTGAAGGTCCCCTGGCGGACGGCCGAGATCACCCCGAGCGGGACGCCGGCCAGCACCGCGATGACGATGCCGCTCACCGCGAGCGCCGCCGACCAGGGCAGGCTCGAAAGCACCTCGCCGAACGCCGGCTGCCCGGTGACCACCGAGTTGCCGAGGTCACCCGTGAGGGCCCGCGCCACGAAGCCCGCGTACTGCTCGTACACCGGACGGTCGAGGCCGAGCTGCTTCTTGAGCGACGCCACCGACTCCTCGGTGGCGTAGTCGCCCAGCATGTAGGTCGCAGGGTCGCCGGGGATCGCCCGCAGCAGAAAGAACACCACGGTGACGAGACCGATCACCGTGATGCCCATCAGGAGAAGCCTGCGCACGATGTAGCGCAGCATCGGTGGTTCCTCGAACCGGGGCGGCCCCGGCCCCGTCGCAGGGGCCGGGGTCGGCCTCCGGAGACGACTATCCGGGGATGGCTATTCCCCGAGAGACACCCCGTAGGTGTTGACGGTGAAGAGCGAGTTCTGCACGAACCCCTTCACGTGGTTGCCGTGGGCGAGGAACAGCCGGTCCGCGTAGAGGGGCAGCACCGGGACGTCCTCCATGGTCTTGCTCAGGATCTCCCGATAGATGCCGGTGCGGGCGGCCTCGTCCTGCTCCGCCGCGGCCTTCGCGAGCATGTCGTCCACCTGGTCGTAGCGCGCGGTGTTGAGCCCGGGCGGGAAGGACTGCGTGGCGTACAGGGTCACGAGGGGCGAATCCGGGTCCGGCGGCCCCACCACCCCGGTAATGCAGGTCATGATGTCACCCTTGGTGCGGGCCTGGAGGTAGGCGCCGCGCTCGAGCACCGTGATCTTGGTCTGGATGCCGATCTTGTTGAGATCGCTCGCCATCGGGACCACGAGCTGGTCGTAGGGGCTCAATCCCACGGTCACGAGCTCCAGGGTGAACCCCTCCGCTCCCGCTTCCGCGAGCAGCGCCTTCGCCTTCTCCGGGTCGTAAGGATACTGCGGCACGGACTCCGTGTACTGCGGGAACGACGAGGTGAGGACGCTGTGCCCGGATCCCTTGGTGCCCTTGAAGTAGCCCTCGATGAGCGCCTGGCGGTTGATCCCGTAGGCGATGGCCTTGCGCACCCGCGCATCGCCGAGCGGCGAAACGGTGGAATTCATGACCAGGTTGATGGTGTGGTTGGCCGGGCGGTCCAGCACCGTGATCCCGTCCGTGGCGCGGAGCCGGTCGATGACGGGCGGCTGCTGGAGCGCGAAGAAGATGTCGATCTCCCCGTTCTCCAGGGCGATGGCGGCCGCCGTCTCGTCCTTGATGATCCGGAACGTCACCGAGTCCACCGCCGGCGCGCCCTCGAAGTAGTCGGGGTTGGCCACGATCCGGGCCTGGCTTCCGGCCGTCCAGCTATCGAAGACGAACGGCCCGGTGCCGACCGGCTTCAGCTTGTACTGCTCGGCGCCGATCTCGGTCACCGCCTTGCGCGAGACGATCCAGCCCTGGTTGAACGCGGTCAGCTTGTTGAGGAGTCCCGCGTTGGGAGACTCCAGGGTGATCACGACGGTGAGCGGCGGCTCGGTCTTGCAGACCGGACGCAGAGGTCAAGTCTCGTCCCACACCTTTTCGGTGAGGGGAAGCCCCGCGATGTCTTCCGAGGTAAGCGGTGCGTCCGGCTTGACCCCCGACTGTTCCAGCAGGGACGCCAACTGGCGAACGTGCTGGGTCGAGTGCCAGACCGTCCGCTCGAGCATCTCGTGCCGGCTGGTGGCGCCGAAGTAGACCGCCAGCTTGCGGTCGAAGTCTTCGTCGTTCACCGCGTCCCACCACCGGTGAAACCGCTCCTGCACCTGTTCTCCGAACGCGGCGATCTGCGCGCTCGACTGCATGTCGTCGGGCGGCGGGGCCACCATGTCCTCGTAGCGCATGGGCGTCCCCGACTCGTCCATGTCGAGAAAGGCGTTCGGGATCTGGAACAGATGGTGCATCAGCACCCGCCACGAGCGGGGGCGGTTGGGAAGCTGGTTCGACAGCCGATCGTCCGGCATCTGCCGGGTGAGGCGGATCGCGGTCGCGAGCACGTGCCGGTAGCGGCCGGCAAGCTCGGCCGGCGAGAGCTGCGGGCGCGTATCGTCGGCGAGGCCGAGGAAGTCCACGACATCCTTGATGACCTGGGCGAAGACGAACTCCTTCCCCCGGGCGACGATCGGAACCGAGCGGGCGCCCAGCGCCTTCAGGCGCTCAAGTCCCCCCTCTTCCAGGACATTTACCGATTCGAACTCGATCCCACGGACCGAGAGGTACTCCTTTACCCTGAGACAACTGGTTCAGTGGGGTTGCCAGAACACCGCGATGGCATCGGCCATGGCGAATCCTCATGCTGCTTGTCGGTTGAAGGCTCGCGAGTTTAGCCCATCGTTCATTGCAGCGCCCGGCTCGGCCCGGCCCGGCCCGGCCGACCGGGGAGCGCGGGGCTTGCTCCAGGCCACCGGGCCGCCGGGCCCCGGCACGGCCGAAGCGCAGTCTCCGCGACACCTGCACACCTGCGCACCCGCGCCCCCGGAGCCCATCCGCGGCGCGCGTCCCGGGGCCGCGGCACGACGACCGAAGAGCCCGCGCGCCGCCCACCGGTCACCTCATGCGAGGAGCTCGAAGTGGGCCTCGCGGGGCGGCTGTCCGCCCTCGCCGTTGATGGGGAGGATGTCCTGCGGGCACGACGAGAACACCACGAAGCAGTCCATCTCCGCGCGGAGGACCACATGGTCGCCGGGGGCGCATACGGTCGGGCGGAACTCCAGGGAGTTGCGATCCGCGCCGACGGGGATGTTCATGAAGATGTTCCAGGAGCCGGACACCTTGAAGGGCGGGGTCACCCCGACCTCCGACAGCCCCTCGACCATGTTGTCCTGGCAGTTCCGGTGGTAGCCCTCGCACCCGAGGAGGTCGTAGCGGTAGCGGTCGCAGGCCGACATGAGGGTGTCGTGGACCCCCGGGCTCGTATCCTCCACGAGGGTGAGGATCGGGCGGCGCTGGTTGGTCACGAAGACATCGCCGGCGACCACGTTGATCCGGCCGTTCCACACCCGCGTCGCCTCCATCGACATGAATTCGCGGAGGTCGTAGGCGTTGAACGCCCACCCGTCCACGACCTGGGTGCCGTGGGTATTGATGAGCCGCACCCGTTCGCCCGCCTCGACTCGCACCGCCTTGCCGTGCCCCGGCGGGATCCGCACTCGCTCTCCCATTTCTCGTCCTCGGTGACAGAGTCAGGAAACCCGGAGTTTAACCCGCGCCGCGCACCCATCTCCCCCCCCCCGCGGACCTTGATCGGCCCCCTGCGCTGCCTTCTTTCACCGCCTCGACCGGACGCACCGCCTCGACCGGGCGGCGCCCTCGACCCGCGTCGCCAGGGCGCGGGATACGAGCCGTGCGAATTTCAGGACCGCTCGGCGACAGCGCTGCGGTCAGGGGTGCCCGCTCCGACGGACGGAATGAAATCCGGACCGGCATCCCACCCCGCTGCGGACAGAGGCGAGTGCGGGCGCCCTGCCGCCTCGCGCGGCAGGAGCCGGAAGCAGCTCGCATCCGGGGTTAGAATGAGCGGTTGCAATCCTCTCACCGGCGCGGTCCGTCCCGACGGGCTCTCCTTCGCGCGCCCGGATTGCGGGATCGGAGTCGCGCCGGCATGGCCATGACGCAATCGGATCACAGTGCGGCGAACCTGCGCCGCGCGGTCATCGTGCTCGGCTGCGCGTGCGTGATCCTGCTGGTCGGAAACGGGATCCGGACCAGCTTCGGGCTGCTGCTCGTACCGATCACCACCGATCTCGGCTGGACCCGCGAGTCGTTCTCCCTCGCCCTCGCCATTCAGAACTTCGTGTGGGGCGCGTCGCAGCCGTTCGCCGGCGCCTATGCGGACAAGTACGGGGACCGCAGCGTGATCGCGGTGAGCGCGGGGCTCTACGCGGCCGGGCTGTTCCTCATCGCGTTCGCATCCACTCCCGTCGACTTCGTCCTGAACGGCGGGATCATCATCGGCATCGCGATGTCCGGGACGGGCATTCCGATCATGCTCTCCGTCGTCGGGCGGTCCGTGCCGGAGTCCAGGCGGAGCCTCTTCCTCGGAATCGCCGGGGCGGCCGGGGCGCTGGGCCAGGCGACCGTGGTCCACGGCGTCCAGTTCCTCGTCAACAACGGAGGCTGGTCGTATACGTTGCTGATCCTCGCGGCCGCGAGCGCCCTGCTCATTCCCCTGTCCGCCGCGTTCGCCAACCGCGTGTACCGAGGGGGGGGCGAGTCTTCCGGCACCGCTCGCCCCGCCCCGAACTCCTCCGCAGCGCGGTCCCTTCCGGCGGAACAGTCCATGAGCGACGCGATCCGCAAGGCGGGCGGAAACGGCGGATTCTGGTACCTGAGCGGGGGGTTCTTCGTCTGCGGCTTCCACGTCGTCTTCATCCAGACCCACCTTCCCGCCTACATCAACGACGCGGGGCTGCCGCCCAACCTGGCCGCGGTCAGCATCTCGGTGATCGCGATTGGCAACATCGTCGGCTCCATCATCGCCGGCATGCTGGGCGAGCGGTACCGCAAGCGGAGCGTCCTTTCGGGGCTGTACTTCGGCCGGGCGCTCATCATCGCCGCCTTCGTGCTGAGTCCGGTGAGCGAGGTCAGCGTGCTCGTGTTCTCCTTCTCGATCGGGCTCGTGTGGCTGTCGACGGTCCCCCTCACCACCGGGCTCGTGGCCCAGCTCTTCGGCATCCGGTACCTGGCGACCCTGTTCGGCATCGTGTTCTTCGGGCACCAGCTCGGGAGCTTCCTCGGCGCGTGGCTCGGCGGCTACGTCTACGACGCGACGGGGAACTACGACATCGTGTGGTGGGTTGCGGTCGCGCTCGGACTCGTGGCCGCGGCGCTTCACTGGCCGATCCGCGAGCCGCGTCCCCGGCTTCGCTTCGCCGCCCAGCAGGCCTGAGCCCAGCCGCCTCCGGGCCATCGGGCTGCCTCACGAGCCTCACCTGCCCGTTCGAACTCTTCTCCGTTGGCCGGCGCCGGCCCGGGAGTAAACTCCCCATACCGGGCCTTGCAATCGACCTTGCATCAACGAGGGGAGGAGAGCGATCGATGGACGCGACGAGCATGGGCGGGGCAGACCGCGACGATCGGTGCGTCATGCTGACCCGGGAGCGGGTCGAGGCCGCAACTTCCGCCGGACACTGGCCGAACCGCACCGCCTGCGACTACCTGGACGAAGCCCTGCGCAACCACCCGGACAAGGTCTTCGTCACCGGCTACAAGGCCGAGACCGGCGCCCGTACCACCCTCTCCTACCGCGACCTCGACCGGATCTCGCGGCGCATCGGGGCGGGGCTCGCCGCCCATGGCATCGCCAAGGGCGACGTGGTGGCGTTTCAGCTCCCCAACTGGTGGGAATTCGCGGCTCTGCACCTCGCGTGCGTACGTATCGGGGCGATCTCGAACCCGCTGATGCCCATCTTCCGGGCCCGCGAGCTCGAATTCATGCTCTCGTTCGCGGAGACCCGCGCGCTCTTCGTTCCGCGCACCTTCCGCGGGTTCGAGTACGAGCCGATGATCGAGGGCATTCGCGGGAAGCTTCCCCGGCTCGAGCACGTCTTCGTGCTGGGGGGCGAAGGCGGGAACGGCTTCGAGCCCACGTTCGTCGAGGAACGCTGGGAGGACGAGATCGATACCCGCGCGCTGTTCGAAGAGCGGCGGGTCGATCCGAACGAGGTGATCGAGATCTGCTACACCTCGGGCACCACCGGGCAGCCGAAGGGGGTGATGCACACCAGCAACACGCTGGCCGCGTGCGTGGGACTCGGCCCCGACCGGCTCGCGCTCCCCTCCGACACCGTCGTCCTCATGGCGTCGCCCCTCGCTCACCAGACCGGGTATCTCTACGGGTTCCTGTTGCCGCTTCGGCTCGGCGCCCGCACCGTATTGCAGGACGTATGGGACGCGGAGACGGCGGCCCGCATCATCCATGACGAGCGGGTGACGTTCACGATGGGGGCGACCCCGTTCCTGGCCGACCTTGCCCGGACGGACGCGCTCGAACGCTACCCGACCGCCTCGCTCGAGGTGTTCGTGACCGCCGGCGCCCCGGTTCCTCGAGTGCTGGTCCAAACGGCGACCCAGCGCCTGGGGGCGAGCGTCGCCGCCGGCTGGGGCATGACCGAGAACGGCCTCGTGACCTGCACGCTGCCGGGCGACCCGCCGGAGAAGGTCTTCGGCTCCGACGGCGGGCCGTGGGGCGGGATGGAAGTGCGGGTAGTGGACGAGGAGGGCAAGCCGGCCCCGCCCGGGGTATCCGGCGACCTGCAGGCGCGCGGGGCCGCGAACTTCGTCGGCTATCTCAAGCGGCCGGAAGCCTTCGACACGGACGAGGACGGCTGGTTCGGCACCGGCGACATCGCGTCGATGGACGAGAGCGGCTACATCCGGATCACCAGCCGTGCGAAGGACATCATCATTCGCGGCGGCGAGAACGTGCCGGTCGTCGAGGTGGAGGAGCTGCTCTACCGGCACGGGGCGGTGCGGGACGCGGCCATCGTCGCGATGCCCGACCCCCGCATGGGAGAGCGGGGCTGCCTCTTCATCACCCTGCGCCCCGGAGAATCACTCGACTTCGAGTCGATGCAGCGCCATCTGGAAGAGGCGCAGCTCGCCAAGCCGTACTGGCCCGAACGGCTCGAGGTCATCGACGAGATGCCCCGCACCCCGAGCGGCAAGATCCAGAAGTTCAAGCTGCGCGAGATCGCCGCCGCCTTCGGGCCGTAACAGGCGGGGGAGGAGGACAGGCCGCCGAGTCCGGCCTGCGGCCGCGACTCAGTCGATCATGGGGTGGGCTCGGCGGGCGCTGCCGCCGGCCGCTCGCCCGCGTCGGAACCGTACGGCGGCGGCTCGTCTTCGCGTACCCGGACGCTCGCCCGCTGCCTCCGGCGGACGATCCGGGCCACCGCCTCCATCCGCTCGGCGGGCGTCAGGCTGAGCCGAACCCCCTCCACCGCCTCACAGGCGTCGTCCGGCGTGAGTCCCGCAAGCACTTGCGACGCATCGAGGGTCCGCGGTGCGGCGTCCGGTGACAAGGCGAGGAAGTCGGCCCGAAGGTCCCAAGAGCCCTTGCGGCCATGCAGCCGCCACAGCTCCCGCACCCCGAGCTCGGCGTAGCGCCCGATCTTGCCTTCGTCGGCGTGCGTGATCTCGACCTCCACCACCAGGTCCGGGGCGATGCGCTCCACGTAGGCTTCGGCGGCCGCCACGCTCTCGACGAGGGCGTCGCGAAAGCCCCTCGCCCGATCTCCGACATAGAACGCCGCGTCCGGCTCCATGCCCGTGCCGGGCGGCTCGTCCGGCCGGCGGAGCCGGGTGTTGCGGAGCCCCTTCGATGCGCCGGTGAGAACGCTCCCCGCGATATCCACGATGTGATCGAATACGTCGGTCAGGTTCTCGTGCAGGCTGGAGGGCGCCATCAGGACGATGAGGCCGCGCACCGGGTCGAGGCAGACCCGGCGGAAGTGCCGGTTCCAGTCGACGGCGGCGAGCGCGGCGATGGTGCCGGCGTCGGCGCGAAGGACGTGGATGGTCGAGCCGAGTGGCCCGACGTGCGTGGTGGCGGGATCGTTCATGGGAATACACCTCCAAGTGCAAAACCATCGGGCCGGCCGCCGCCAACCGCCCGAATGCCCGCAGTCTACACGACCGGCCCGCTGCCTCCGGCTGCTCCCGGGGGCATGACGGCAGCGGGGGCAATACAATCCCTCCCGTCGGGAAGCATTGAGCGAGAACCCGGTCGCGCCCGCGCGACCGGGGCGGCTCCGGGGGGGACGGCGCGATGGGTTGGCGGATCGGGGTCGATATCGGCGGAACGTTCACGGACGTGGCCGTCCTCGACGAGGAGAGCGGGCGGGCGGGGATCGCCAAGGTTTCGACCACGCCGCGCGACTTCGGGGCGGCCGTCATCGAGGGCACCCGCGCCGCGATGGAGGAGTACCGGATCGCGCCGGGGGCGGTCACCCTCCTCTCCCACGCCACCACCATCGTCACCAACGCCCTCCTCGAGGCCAAGGGCGCCAACGTCGCCCTCGTCGCGACCCGCGGCTTTCGCGACGTGCTCGAGCTCCGGCGCTCCGCCCGCGCGGACCTCTACGACCTCTTCCAGAACGCCCCCGCGGTGCTCGTCCCGCGCCGGCAGCGCCTCGAGGTCACCGAGCGGATCGATGCCCAGGGCGAGGTCGTCACCCCCCTCGACGAAGCGGAGATCGATGCGCTCATCGGCGCGATCCGCGGCCTGGACGGGGTGGATGCGATCGCGGTGTGCCTCGTGTTCTCGTTCCTCAACGACGTGCACGAGCAGCGGATCGGCGAACGGCTGCGGGCGGCCTTCCCGGGCACCCCGGTCTTCCTGTCGAGCGAGATCCTGCCCGAGATCCGCGAGTTCGAGCGCACGAGCACGACCGCCGTCTGCGCCTACGTCGGACCGGTGCTCACCTCTTACCTCGAACGCCTGGAGGCGGCCCTTGCCGGGCTCGAGCTTCCCCCGCTCCACGTCATGGGATCGAACGGCGGGGTTCTCGACGTCGCCGGAGCGATCAGGATGCCCGCCTCCGCCGTCGAGTCCGGACCGGCGGCCGGGGTCATCGCCGCGCAGCGCCTCGGGGAGCAGATCGGCCGCCCGAACCTCATCTCCTTCGACATGGGAGGCACCACCGCCAAGGCGAGCCTCATCGAGAACGGGCGAATCGAGACCACGTCCGAGTACGAGGTAGGCGGGCAGGGCAACGTCGGGCGCTGGCTGCACGGCACCGGCCACCCCATCCGGGTGCCGGTCATCGATCTCGCGGAAGTGAGCGCGGGGGGCGGCAGCATTGCCTGGATCGATCCGGGCGGAGCGCTCCGGGTAGGCCCCGAGAGCGCGGGCGCGGAGCCCGGCCCGGCCTGCTACGGCCTCGGAGGGGACCGCCCGACGGTGACGGACGCGAATGTGGTGCTCGGGTACCTGAGCCGGACCCACCTCCTCGGGGGTCGGCTCCCGATCGACGCGGCGGCAGCCGAGGCCGCGGTCCGCGCCCGCGTGGCGGACCCCGTCGGACACGGGGTCATGGAAGCGGCGGCCGGCATCGTCAGCGTCGTCAACCACGGCATGGCGGAAGCGCTTCGCATCGTCTCCGTCGAGCGCGGGCACGATGCGCGCGAGTTCAGCCTGGTCGCGTTCGGCGGGGCGGGACCCGTCCACGCCGCGGCGCTCGCGGAGGAGCTCGACATCCCCGAGGTCATCGTGCCTCCCATCCCCGGCGGCTTCTCCGCCCTCGGGCTCGTCGCCACCGATCTGCGCCGCGACTGGTCCCACACGTTCTACAGCCCCGTCGAATCGATCGATCTCGACGCGCTCAACCGGCGCCTCGAGGAACTCGAAGGAAGGGCCGAGGCCATGCTCCGCGACGCGGGCGTTCCGGACTCGCGCCGAGTGATCGAACGGGCCGCGGACTGCCGCTACACCAAGCAGGCATACGAGCTCACCGTCCCGCTCGCGGCCGGAACGGTCACCCGCGAAGCCCTGGACGCGCTCGCGGGCGAGTTCCATGCCCAGCACCGCCGGACCTACGGCCACGAGAACCCGAACGAGTCGGTCCAGATGGTGAACGTGCGGGTGACCGCGACGGGACGGATGCCCCGAGTCGAGTTCCACGCCGAGACGGCCGGGGCAACGGCGCAGGGAAGCGGCGCGCCGGTGGAGCGGGAGGTATGGTTCGGCGAGCCGGTTCGCTGCCCGGTCATCGGCCGGCACGATCTCGCCGCCGGACCTCGCGGCAACCGTTCGGAGGCGCCGGAACGAAGCGGGGACGCCACGGCCGACCGCGCTCAAGACGGCGCCGCCCGGCCCGGCCCGTTCATCGTGGAGGAGATGGACTGCACGGTCGTGGTGCCGCCCGGCTGGAGCGCCGCTCTCGACGAGCGCGGATGCATCCTGATGACGAGGAGCGGGCGGAGCGGGGGCGTCTGAGGCCGGTGGGCTGGCGCCCGGCGGCGGTCCCCACCCGCTCCGCGGGGCGCGCGGCGCAATCGCCCGGCCCGGAGGCGGGACTGGATTCGGCATCGCCGCGGGTCGAAGGGCCGGCAAGACGGAACAATCGAGCGAATCGGACCTGACCGGGCAAGGCGGAACCGACCGAGCAGGGCGGAAGCGACCGGGCAAGGCGGAAGCGACTGAGCAAGGCGGAACCGAGCAGGACGGAAGCGACTGGGCAAGACGGAACCGACCGAACAGCGCGGAAGCGACTGAGCAAGACAGGAGCGATCGAGATGGTGAACACGAAGACTTCTTCCGGAAACGGCCGGAACGGCGGCACGACGCCGCCCGCGTTGGGAACGGACGCGGCCACCTTCGAGGTGGTGAAGAACAGCCTCTACGCGGTCGCGGAGGAGATGAAGGTGGTGCTCGCCAAGACCGCCTACTCACCCATCCTCAAGGTCGCGGGGGACTACTCGTGCGGAGTCTTCGACGCCCGCGGCAACATGGTGGCCCAAGGCCCCGACCTCCCCATCCACCTCGGCTCGATGCCGGACGCGGTGCGGGCGGTGACCCAGGCGTGGGGGGACGAAATCGGGCCGGGCGACACGTTCATCCACAACGACCCCTACTTCGGCGGCTCGCACCTGCCGGACGTGAACGTGGTCACCCCCGCCTTCGTCGGCGACGGCGACACCCTGCTCGGATTCTGTTGCGTGCGCGCACACTGGCCGGACGTCGGCAGCGCGACCCCCGGCAGCTACGGAGCGGTGACGGAGGTCTACGGCGAAGGGCTCCGCCTGCCGCCGGTCCGCATCCACCGCGCGGGGGTGGTGAACCGCGACGTCGAGGACATCATCTTCACGAACGTGCGCACCCCCGCGGAGCGCCGCGGCGACCTCCGCGCCCAGATCGCGGCCAACCGGCGAGCATGCGACCGGCTTGCGGCGCTCGCGCGCAAGCACGGGGTGGAGAACCTCGCACGGATCATGCAGGAGGTCATGGACTACTCCGAGACGATGATGCGGGGACTCCTTCGCGAGCTCCCCGACGGAGAAGGGTCGTTCGAGGACTTCTGCGACGGGGACGGGATCCTCACCGCCGGGGCGAACCAGGACGAGCCGTTCGACATCCGGTTGCGGGTGGTCAAGCGCGGCGACCGCCTGACGGTCGATTTCACCGGCTCCGACCCCCAGGTCCCGGGTCCGATGAACGCGCCGCTCTCGGTCACCGCATCCGGGGTGTTCACCGCGCTCAAGATGGCGATCGATTCCGCCGGCGTCGTGCCCCCCAACTCGGGGGCCTGGCGGCCGGTGGAGGTGCTGGCCCCGAAAGGGACGGTCGTGAACGCGGCGTATCCGGCGCCGGTCGTGTACGCCAATCACGAGATCTCGCACCGGGTGTGCGACATGGTGTTCGGCGCGCTCGCCTCGTTCGTGCCGGACCAGGTCATGGCCTGCTCCCAGGGGACGTCGGCGATCCTGACCCTGGGCGGCGTCGACTACCGCACCGAAGAGCGATACGTCAGCTACGAGACGGTCAAGGGAGGCTTCGGCGCGCGGCCCGACCGGGACGGCATCAACGCGGTGGCGAGCGGGATCTCCAACACGATGAACACGCCGGTCGAGATCATCGAGATGAGCTTTCCGGTGCGCGTCGAGTCGTACGAGCTGCGACCCGACTCGGGCGGCGCGGGCCGCTTCCGCGGCGGGCTGGGCGCGAGGCGAACCTGGCGGATTCTCGAACGCGACTCGCGGGCGACGGTGTGCTGCGAACGGACGAAGTCGGCCCCGTTCGGAATCGCGGGAGGAGCGGCGGGCGCGACCGCCCGCATCTCCGTCGTCGAGCCGGACGGGACGGAGCGGGTCCTCAACAGCAAGGGATCGTTCGACGCGCGGGCGGGGTCGCTCGTCGTCTTCGACGTGCCGGGCTCGGGCGGATTCGGTCCGGCCGCCGAACGGGACCCGGCGCAGATTCGCGAGGACCTCGCCGAAGGCTACGTGACCCCGGCGGGGGCGAGGCGGGACTACGGCGTCGAGGCGCCCGATGCCCTGCTCGCGAGCGGGCCGAGCCTCGGGACGGGCCGCGGAACCGGCGCGAGCTGAACCCTTCCCGCCCCCGGCCTCGGCCGGTCCGGTCGGACGGCGGCGACGGCGCAAGCGGGCAGCATTCACGGAGCCAGACGACGAAGAGGCATTGCACCGTCAACGACCGACCTCAGTCAGACAGAGCTCTTCCGGCCCGGGACGGGAGCCCGCTTCCCCACTATTCCCCGCCCATCAAGCCCCGGTCAGGCAGCAAGCAACGACATTGCCATCAGGCGGCCCGCCTCTGTCAGAGATCGGCTCTCCGCGAGGTGTGCAACCTCGATCATTTCGTTATCGATCTTCTCAACGCGGCCTTTTGCAAAGGACGATGAACCCGGCACACCCAAGGCAACGCGTTTCCAAAAATGCCGAAGGTTGCCGAACACGTATACAGCGTCGACAAGGCCGCGTAAGGTCCGCCTCTCCGCCTTCCACGGCGAGAAGACAAGTTCCTCCTCGGCGACTTCGGTGACCAACGGCTCCAGACTCTCCACCAGGGATAGCTGCAAATGCAGCGCCTCATGCACAACATTTTCCGCCAAACGTTCAACCCGATCCCGCTCCGTCTCCAAAGGACAGGAAACGAATATCGAAAAGGGCAGGGACGGATCGCTGTAACTCACGTCGAAATCTTTGCCGGAAGCTAGCAACACATGTAGAGACCTGCACATGCCGGCGATGGTTCCCTGAAGCGGACGAACCACCCGAATGAGATCGAGGGACTTCACGAACATTTCCAGGAACCCCATGTCGTTCAAATCCGCCTTGGTGGCGAATCGAAGTCCAAGGTCCCGCCATCTGCCGGCCGACAACTCGGGCAGCAATTCGACGTTCACACCCGAGTCGACCATCGATTCGACAACCTCGACCGCATGCAGAACCCTCGGCTCCAAGCCGTCGAGAAATCGAGACGTCGAGTAGGACCGCCACATGGTCGAGTCGCTGTATACCCGTCGCCTCAACCGTGGGGGAGCCGACAAGTCCCAGCAACAAGGACCTGCGATGAATTCATCTCTTCCCATCAGGAGTCTGGGTAGAACGAGTACACTATGGTAAAACGTTCTCCGGCATGAACCGTGCTGACGGCATGAAAGGAGCGTGGCGAAACAGCAAATGCCTGCACGGATCCATTTCTCGGTTCCACCACCTTGCTGATCATCTCGGGTTCCGGTCCGCCGAACAACATCAAGTAACCTCCATGTAGGGGCTCCCAGCCTCGATTGAGCTGGAGCAGAAGCCGATGGCTTTCACCACCGAGGATGTAGTCGTTATGGATGCGAATGGTTTGCTCCCGGACCAGCTTGTGTGCCGTCACATCCACGCGTTCGGACAATGGATGACGAAAATGCTCGAACATCCGGCGTCTCAATTCAGCCAGGGTCTCCGGATAGACCAGAGGCTGGACGACAGGAGCAAGCGGAGCGTGAAGCAGGCTGAATTCGTACTGCTCATAGAATTCAGCAATGGTCAGTTCCCAGGGGGCTTCCTTCTCCAGCCAGTCAAGACATCCCATGCAAACTGCCGGCAGCATGCACCGCCCAACGAAATGCTCAAAGGGCAACGTCTCGAATTCGACTGACTCCAATTCAGGAAACATCGAACAACGAAGGGGCTGGAACAAGCGAGTCGTTCAGGCCCAGTTCACGCAACCGCGCGACGACATGTCGAATGAAGATGGTGTGATCATGGCAATAAACCGAGGGATTGTCATAACCTCGATCGGTGCCCCAACGATACAAAGGCATCCCTCCACCGCAAACGGAGAGCAATTCGCAGCCCCGGCACTGCTCGGACGTTGGAAGCTGCATGCCGGCATAGTCGATATATTCTCGCGACAACAGGATTTTCGATAGAGAAGTAGTGGCTACGTTCCAGCGACCGGCGAATTGGTCAGCACCCTCGAAGGAGGCCCGGAGCGTATCGTTCTTTCGAATTTCGCCGCTCGTCTCGACTATCAGGATTCCATGCTGCTTCTGCCCTCGTCCTTCTTTCTGACTTGCCCCACCAAGGCACAGCTTGATGACGTCGTCAAAAATGCGAATCGGGACAGGTGAAGGATCCGCGAGATACAAGTCGAATAGACTGATCAGCCACTCTCCATATTCCGTAGTGTTGAAGCTTGCTTTGCCCGGTGGAAGTTGATCATGGTTTCCATCCTGGAGGAGAAAGTCCATACTCGGAGTGCCGAAATTCTTGAGGAATTCGTACACGAGCTTCGAATCGACGGAAGGCTGGATGACCGAGAGAGTGCCGGCGAACAGGAATTCGCTCTCGGAGTGGGAGGCTAACAAGTGAATACCTCGCATCGTGGCCGCATGCGTGCTCTCCCCACGGTGATCCAAGCGAGCGAGGTCATTTGCTTCCGGCGGACCGTCGATGCTGACGGACACGCTGGTACGTGTTTCGGCAAATAGATCGAGGAGCTTCTCGGAAAGGAGCGCTCCGTTGGTCTGAATGCTGATGGGATGGCGATCAGAGGAGAGATCAGCCCGCAGACCGCGAAGCAAGGCCGCAAGCTCGCGAAAGCCGAGCAGCAGCGGTTCGCCCCCGTGCAGAACGATCGCGAACCCCCTCTCCTGGTGTCCGGCCTGCTCGACGAGCCGATCGCGGACGGCGACCAGCACCTCTCGCCGCATGCGTTTGGGCTGACGACGCCAAGTGGTATCCGGCCCACGGTACACGTAGCAGTAGGAACAGTCGAAGTTGCACCGGCTCGCGGTCTTGACAAGGACCGTATCCACCCGGCCTGCGGTGTCCATGTCGAGGTCCACCGCGGGACGGTTACCGACCCCGGTTGTGTCGATTGTGCACCCGATCGTATACGGCCTCGACGTAATGCTCGTTTCGAACTTCCTCCATCAGACGGGAGAGTACGGGATGCTGGGCGACCGGAGCGGACGCTTCCGTGTTCGACCGCTCTTGGAGCGATGTCGTGGGCGACTCGGGAGAGGGCGGGGCGATGCGATGGTTCATGATGGTGCCTCCGGGATTCACTGGCCGTATCCGACCGCGCACGACGATAGCGCAGGGCGGTCATCATAGGCCGATGACGACGATGGAAACAAGCATTATTTTAACTAATTGAATATTATTGCATTTTTAATTTATATCGATCATAATTCATTGATATAAAAGAATTCTATTTTACATCTTGGATTCTGACCATTCCGGGCGATGGCGCACCAACATCCAGTTCCTCAGATTCCGGGAGGAGGAAGATGAGCTCCGGACCGAAACACTGGCGCAAGGAACTCAACACGGGGTTGCCAAAATCGTCTTTCCAGCCGTAGGGACTCGATCTTCCGCGCCTCACGGATGCCGATCTCCCGTCCGGGGTCCTCCGCACTTTTTACGTGACGAGCCAGTATAATCCGGCGTGGACAGCGGATGGAGCCGCTGCCGGGCCTGTCGAAGGAGGTGTGACGTCGTGACTGACTCCGTAGAGCACCCGCCCATCTACTTCAGTTCTCTTGAGTTGGAAAATGTCCGTTGCTTTGAGCAACGTCAAACGCTCGACCTCACGAACGAAAACGGAACACCTGTCCAATGGATACTGATTCTGGGAGACAACGGAGTCGGAAAGACAACACTGCTGCAATGCTTGGCGTGGATGAGACCGGTTCCTTCCATGGATGAGGAGGGAAAGTTCAAGACTATTGAGCCGGCTTTGAATAGCGAGGAAGAAAACAGGGCATTGGATTCCTTGATACGAATCGGAGCCGATGTCAGCGTGACCCTGAAAGCGACACTCAGTGTTGGGCAGACTCTGGGGAGTACAGGAGGAGAAACAGCCGCTACGACCCTAGCAACTGAAATCACTATGCAAGGTCAGAACGGAATACTCCGAGACAGGAAGCTTGGCCAAAACGGAATTCTCCGAGAAGGGAAGATGCTTGCGGAGCATGGCCTCACGCATCTGAGGGAAGTGCTTCGGTCCGATCTCGCCATATTCGCCTATGGTGCTGCCCGTCGCTCCGGCACTTTGAAACCGGATAGAGGTGGGCTTTCCGATCCTCTAGCTTCTCTTTTCTGGAGCTCAACGGAACTCTACGACGCCGAGGACCTCCTGCTGAAACTCCATCATCGTGCAGCAATAGGTAAGGCGGAGCAGGGCGAAGAACATCTTCAACATGAAGAGCGACTGCAACGAATCAAGCGAATACTCGCAACCGTTCTTCCCAACGTAGGTCGCGAGGACCACATTCGGATTCTGGGGCCAGCAATATTCAGTGACTCGGCTGAATCCAGCGGGGTGCGGTTCGAGACACCCTATGGACTCGTGCCACTGTCGGCTCTCAGCCTCGGCTACCAGACTACGCTCACCTGGATCGTCGACCTCGCACTTCGGCTCTACGAACGCTACCCCGAGAGCGCCGAGCCTCTATCTGAACCGGGCATCGTTCTCATCGACAGCATCGACCTTCATCTTCATCCGCGCTGGCAACGCCAGATGATGAAAGATCTCACAGGCTGTTTTCCGGCGATTCAATTTGTCGCTACCGCGCACAGCCCGTTGATCGCACAGGCGGCGGAAAATGCAAACCTGGCGGTTCTGCGTGAAGAGAACGGCAAAGTGATAATCAAAAGGCACCCGCAGTCTGTAAACACTTGGCGGGCGGACCAAATTCTTGCCAGCGATCTGTTCGACATTCCTACACGAAGCGGGTCTATTCAAAAACTGATCAAGGAGCGGGATGAGTTGTTGGACAAGATGAAACGGAATCAATCCGAGGAGGAGCGCCTCCAATTATTGGAGGAGAAGCTGGATCTGCTTCCGACGGCCGAAAGTCCTGAAGATCGGGCTGCTATGGAGCTGATTCGTAGCGTCGCTGCGAGGCTGAAAGACAACGGTTCACATCAATCATGATTCGGATAGAACGGCCACCAGAATCGCCAGAAGTCCTTCAATACGCTGGCAACCGGGAAACGCGAGAGAATTGCGTATCCTATGATCTCCATCCGGATGATTTTCAGTCCGGGACGGAAAAGTTCGAGTTCGATAGTGACATCTACGGTCACCAATCCGTGAAGAACGCATTATTGCAGGTCCAGCACAACAAGTGCTGCTACTGTGAATCGAAGTTCGGGGCCACTTCTTACGGAGCGGTAGAGCACTTCAGGCCGAAGGGAGCCCTGCAACAAGGGCAAGGCATGAATAGGGAGTATCCTGGATATTACTGGTTGGCATATAGCTGGAATAATCTTCTAATAAGTTGCGACAGATGCAATACGAGTCATAAACGCTCCCTGTTTCCGCTCGCTAATCCTGGACTGCGTGCTAGGTGCCATCACGATGATCTTGACGCGGAGGACCCGCTCTTTGTTGACCCTGCTCGGGAAGATCCTCGACGACATGTTCGATTTCGCGGGTCGGCAGTCGAACCCGTTACGGAAAAGGGACGTGAGACCGTCCACGGGCTTGGGCTGCGGAGGAACCTCCTTGAAGAAGCGCGCAGGGAATGGTTGAATCATTTGAAAAATCTTCGTTTCATAGTGGAATTGGAAGGCACGATCGAAAGAAACACGGTCGAATGCGCGCGGAGACAACTCAACGCCGCAGTTCTTTCAAGAGTCAAATACAGTGCCATGGCGCGGGATTTTCTTGAACCGGACGACAAACCCGACGAGGGGGGATGACCGTACCGCATTGAGTCCAAGTGGCACCTACGGGAGCGGGAAAGGTGTTCTTGGTCTGCTGAGCCGTAATGGTCGAATCAAGGCGTACGCTATTTGCCAGGAAGCCCAATCCGGACGAGTAATGCCTGCCGTCCGTGCGCGAGTCCGAGCAGATTCGCGAGGACCTCGCCGAAGGCTACGTGACCCCGGCGGGGGCGAGGCGGGACTACGGCGTCGAGGCGCCCGATGCCCTGCTCGCGAGCGGGCCGAGCCTCGGGACGGGCCGCGGAACCGGCGCGAGCTGAACCCTTCCCGCCCCCGGCCTCGGCCGGTCCGGTCGGACGGCGACGACGGCGCCGGCGGACCGGCGCGGGGTTGCGCGGCATGAGGACCGGGCTTCGGGCGATCGGCTTCCAGTGTGCATCGGTCGGATGCATCGCGGTTGTCGATACTTCGGCCAAGTACCTGACCGGCGATCTCCACCCGGTACAGATCGTCTGGGGCTACCTCGCCGCGATCTTTCTGCACACCGCGATCTACGCCGCGTGGCGGGCCGCCCGCGGCCCGGCTTCGCTGCGGAGCCTAGTCCGCTCCGGACGGCCGGTGCTCCAGTTCGTGCGGGCGGGCCTCCTCGCATTCACGATCGCGACGCTGTTCGCGAGCTACATCCGACTGCCCATCGCGGAGGCCACCGCGCTGAGCTTCATGTCCCCCGTCTTCATCGCCCTCCTGTCCTTTCCGCTGCTCGGGGAGCGGGTGAGCGCCCACCGATGGGCCGCCATCGCGCTCGGGTTCGCGGGGGTGCTCGTGATCATCCGTCCCGGGGGCGGCCTCGCCCACTGGGAAGCCCTCCTGCCCGTGATCGCGGCTCTCTCGTTCGCGGGGTTTCAGCTCACGACCCGCCTGGTCAGCCGGACCGATTCGACCCTCGCGACACTCTTCCAGGGCGGCGCGGGGTGCCTCGTCTGGGCGAGCGCGGCGGTCCCCTTCGTCTGGCAGCCGATGACCGGCGGGCAGTGGCTCGGCCTGCTCGTCCTCGGCTCGCTCGGGACGGCGGCGCACGTCTTCCTCATCCGGGCGTTCACCCTCGCTCCGGCCACCCTCGTCGCCCCGTTCACCTACACCAAGCTGCTCTGGGTCACGATCCTCGGATTCTTCGTGTTCGGCGACTTCCCGGGCTGGAACACCCTCGCCGGAAGCGTGCTCATCGTCGCGAGCGGCCTCTACGTCGTCCACCGCGAGCGCCGCGCCTGATGGCCGTGCTGCGCCGCGTCCCGCTCGAACCCGCGGCGGCCGCGGAGGCTCTCCGGCGGGGCGAGCCCGGCGTCGCGGAAGTCTGGGACGCTCTCGTGTCCGGAGAGATCGATGCGGTCCGCGTGGGCCGGGCGCGGCTGGGAACGACCGCTCCGCTCGTGCCGGGATGCCTGCTGCCCGGCTCGTTCAATCCGATCCACGAAGGGCACCGCCGGATGCGGGCGGTGGCCGCCGCCCGGCTCCGCACCGGGGTTGCCTACGAACTCGCGATCATGAACCCGGACAAGCCTCCCCTGTCGCCGGAGGACGCCGCCGCGCGGCTCGCCCGATTCTCAGGCTCCGAGGTGGTGTGGCTCACCCGCGCTCCCACCTTCACGGAGAAGGCGCGGATCTTTCCCGGCGCGACGTTCGCGGTGGGGGTGGACACGATCATCCGCATCGCGGAGCCCCGCTACTACGGCGGCCCCGAGGGTCTCGCCGCGGCGCTCTCGATCCTCGGCGCGTGCCGGTTCCTCGTGTTCGGGCGCCGCACCGGGGCCCGGTTCGAGACCCTGGACACGGTGGCCCTGCCCGAGCCGCTGCTCGCCCTGTGCGACGGCGTCGTCGCAGCCGAGTTCCGGGCCGACATCTCTTCCACCGAGATCCGCCGGACCCGGCGCGACGGCGGGCGTTGAGCGGCGCCGGGCGGGCAGACCGGTCCGTCCCCACCGTTGGCGCGGGAGACGGGACCGGGGGGTTTGAAACCGACCCGCGCCGGGGGGTACGTCTGATTTTTGAGGTCGAGCGTTTCCGGTCGCCGGATGTGCTTGGGGGCGAGAGCATCTTGCCCACGATTGAGAGGGCGGGACGCCCTCGCCCTCCGGGTTGCCGCAAATCTGAAGTTTGCCTCGGAGGTGGGCCGCGGGTCCGATCGCGGCCGGAGCGCACCCCGCACCCCGCAGCCCTGCTCGCAGGCGGGGCTACGGGCGGTCCGAGGAACCGGGGCGAGCCCGCATATTTCACCGATCTTCGTCGCGAGGGCGCCGAGGCGCCGCGGTAGCGGGCCGCACGGACTGAAAAGAGCGCTTACGCGCTGGCTGAAGGCGTAGCCGACACTGGCGCGTTCGCGCTGTCGAAGCGGCTTGAGGGAGTACGGCCCGCTACCGCGGCGACCTTGGGAGCGCGAAGCGACAGATTGGCGTCCGCTAGCCAAGAAATCGGTGATTTTTGCGGGCTAGAATCCGGTTCGGAATCCGCGCCTCGATCGAGGCGAAAACGCCGCCTCCTCCGAAGGAGATCGAGATGACCGTACTCGCCTTTCGACCGAACTCTCCGCACGCACGCGACGTCGCGTCCATGGTGCATCCGCAGACGAATCTCCGGCTCCACGAATCGACGGGACCCGCCATCGTGAGCCGGGGCGACGGGGTCCACGTGATCGACGAGGAAGGGCGACGGTTCTTCGACAGCACCGCGGGCCTGTGGTGCGCCTCGTTGGGATTCAACGTCGAGCGGCTCGCGACGGTCGCGTACGAGCAGATGCGCACCCTCGGGTACTACCACACCTATCGGCACAGCTCGAACTCGAGCTCGATCGACCTTGCCGAACGGCTGCTCGCGATCGCTCCCGTGCCGATGTCCAAGGTGTTGTTCCAGTGTTCGGGCTCGGAGGCGAACGACGTCGCCATCAAGCTCACCTGGTACTACCACAACGCGATCGGCCGGCCCGGGAAAACCAAGGTCATCGGCCGCCGGATGGGCTACCACGGGAGCACCATCGCGGCGGTAAGCGCCTCGGGAAAGGCCGACATGCACGCGGACTTCAACCTGCCGCTCCCCATGTTCCGGCACACCGACACCCCGCACTACTACCGGGACCACCAGGACGGGGAGAGCGAAGAAGCGTACTCGGACCGGCTCGCGGCCAGTCTCGAGCAGCTCATCCTCGAAGAAGGACCGGAAACGGTGGGGGCGTTCATCGCCGAGCCGGCCATGGGCGCAGCGGGCGCGATCCCGCCGCCCGGGGGGTATTTCGATCGCATCCAGGCGGTGCTCGACCGGTACGAGGTGCTGTTCATCGCGGACGAGGTGATCTGCGGCTTCGGGCGCACCGGCAACATGTGGGGATCGGAGACCTACGGCGCCCGGCCCGACATCGTGACGTGCGCGAAGGCGCTTTCGAGCGCCCACCTGCCGGTCTCGGCCGTGCTGGTGAACGCCAGGGTCTACGAGGCGATGCTCGCCGAGAGCGACAAGCAGGGCGCCTTCGCGCATGGATTCACGCATGCCGGCCACCCGGTGACCGCGGCGGTGGCTCTCGAAACGCTCAAGATCTACGAGGAGATGGACATCGTCGGCCGAGTGCGTCAGCTCGAGCCCGTGTTTCAAGGCCGCCTTCGCTCCTTCCTTGACCATCCCCTGGTGGGCGACGTGCGGGGCAACGGACTCTTCGCCGGGATCGAGCTCGTGGCCGACAAGGAGACCCGCCGGCCGTTCGATCCCGATCTGGGGGTCGGTGCGCGGGTCGGGCGCCACGCCCGGGCGAACGGCCTCATCCAGCGGGTGGTCGGCGATCGGCTCGCCTTCGCCCCGCCGCTGGTCATTACCGAGGCGCACGTGGACGAGCTGGGTGCAAAGCTCGGCGCCGCGCTCGATACGACGCTCGACGAGCTGTCCGAGCTGGACGAGCACGCCGGCCAAGGGTGATGGCGGACCATCGTGAACCCTCGCTCGAGGTTCCCGGCGCCCGCTTCCGTCCGCGCCCCCCCGCGCCGCTCCGCCCGGCCTCGCGAGCGCTTCGCCGGATACTCTCTCCCGGGTCGGCGACAGCCTCGGGGTGCGACGGGCGATCATGCGATGAGTAACGCCGCGGACGCCGCGGACACCTTGGCGCGGCATCTCGAATCGCTCGGGGACGGCAATCTCGTGGTCGTGACCGGGGCCGGGATCAGCCTCGCGAGCGGAATCCCGACCTTTCGCGGCACCGATCCCGGCGCCATCTGGAAAAAGGACGTCACCGAGCTCGGAACCCGGCGCTTCTTCGAGTCCGATCCCGCCGGAAGCTGGTCCTGGTATACGAGCCGCTTCGACATCGTGCTCGACAAGCAGCCCAATCGCGCCCACCATGCGCTCGCGGCCCTGGAGCGATGGCACGTGGCCCGGTCCGGGCGCTTCCTGCTCGTGACCCAGAACATCGATCCGCTGCACGAGCGTGCCGGCAGCGAGCGGTTGATCAAGGTGCACGGCAGCGCCGACCGGGTGCGCTGCACGCGGCACGGCTGCGACCACGGCGCCCCTCACGGTTCGCTCGCCCGCGCGGACCTCGACATGGCCGCCTTCTCTGCCGAGCCGGTGGTGGAACATCTTCCCCGCTGCCCCGCGTGCGGCAGCCTGCTCCGCCAGCACGTGCTCTGGTTCGACGAGCTCTACGACGAGCACGACGACTATCAGTGGGGTCGGGTGCTGCTCGCCGCACAGACCCTCGACTGCCTGCTCTTCGTCGGAACGTCGTTGTCGGTCGGCGTCACGGAGCTCTTCCTCCAGGCCGCAATCGAAATGGACCGGCCGGTGCTCGCGGTCGATCCCGGCGCGGCGCGCCCGCCGAATCCGCACATCACGATGCTCAGGGCGCCTTCGGAGGACCTGCTGCCCGCGGCCTGCGCGCAGCTTGGCATCGAGGCGCCGCTGGAACCGTAAACGCACCGCCGCCTCGATTATCCTTCGCTCGCAACGTCGCCCTCACTGACGGGCTCATCGGGCACGGCGCGAAAAGGGGGAACCCCGAATGGCAGATGCACGTCACGTTGTAGTGCTGGGCGGCGGGGTCGTGGGAGTCGCCTCCGCCTGGTTCCTCGCCCGGAGCGGCTGCCGGGTGACCCTCATCGAACGCCAGCCGGCGGCCGGTCTCGAGACGTCCTTCGCCAACGGCGGGCTCATCACCCCGAGCATGTCGGACCCCTGGGCATCACCCGGAATTCCGTTGCTGATGCTGAAGTGGATCGGGCGGGAGGACTCCCCCTTTCTCGTTCGCCTCGGTGCGGTGCCGGGTCTCGTCTCCTGGGGCCTGAAGTTCCTCCGCCAGTGCAATCACGGAAGCTGGCACAGGAACACCCGAAACATTCTGCGCCTTTGCTCCTACAGCCACGGGTGCCTGCATCAACTCGTTCGCGAAACGGGGGTCGACTTCGAATCCAACCCGCGCGGCACCCTTCACCTGTTTCGCGACCGGCTTTCGATGGACAAGACGAGCCGGACGTCCGAGACGCTGCAGGCGCTGGGGGTACGATCGAGAACCCTCGATCCCGCGGGTTGCGTCGAGCTGGAACCCGCGCTCCAGAACCAGGTCGACCGGATCGCGGGCGGCATTCACTACCCGGACGACGAGGGCGGGGACGCCCACCTCTTTACCCAGCGTCTGGCTGGAGTGTGCGCAGCGAGCGGGGTCGAATTCCGGTACGGCGAGACCGTCGAAGCGATCGAGACAAGCGGCAGCGAGTTCCGCGCCGTGCGGACCAGCACCGGCCGGGTGGATGCGGATGTGTGCGTGGTGGCGCTCGGTACCGACAGCGCCGCCCGGCTCCGTCCGCTCGGCATCAATCTTCCGATCTACCCGGTCAAGGGTTACTCGATCACCTTTCCCGTCGAAGGGTGGAACAATGCACCCTTGGTGCCCTTTGCGGACGACGGACACAAGGCGGGAATCGTCCGAATCGGTGACCGCATTCGCGTGGCCGGCACCGCCGAGTTCGCCGGCTACGACAAGACCCTGAATGCGAAACGAATCGCCAATCTCCGGAACTTCTTTCACTCCCTCTTCCCCGACTATCCCGACCGGACCGCGGGCGAGGCCTGGACCGGGCTCCGTCCGATGACCCCGGACGGCCTTCCCTATCTTGGACCCACCCCCGTCGGAGGTCTCTACCTCAATACGGGTCACGGTCACCTCGGCTGGACGATGTCCTGCGGGTCGGCAAGCATCGTTGCGGACCTTGTTTGCGGCCGTGACCCGGGAATCGATCTGGGCGGCATGACGCTGGAAAACCGTTGACGCGGATTGGCGACTCCTGCTCCGGATCGGCCACTCGCGGACTGAGCTCATCGCCGGCACGATCGGCGCGAGACTGTTCGTCTGGCGCGTTGGGGCCACAGGGCCCAAGGTCAGAACTGGCGCCGAGTAAATCGTTTGCGTTCGATCCCCGACTATTATATTTTCGAGTGGAATGCCGCGATTTCCGGCGGCAGATGACAAGGAGAAGACCATGACCAGATTCCGAATTCTTGCCGCCGCCGGTGCGTTTCTTGGCCTGTTCGCCGGGACGGGCGCATTGGCGGCCGACATGACCCTGAAGCTGGCGGGGGTCCTCCCGGTCGAGCACTACGGCCACCAGATGCTCGAGCAGATCAAGGCCGACATCGAAGGCGCGGGCGTCGGGCTCTCCGTCAAGTACTTCCCCGCCGGGCAGCTCGGCTCGGGCGAGGAGCTGCTCGAGGACACGATCCGCGGAAACGTCGATATCGTCCACGCATTCGTCTACGCTCACAAGGACCCCGTGCTGGAAGTCAACTCACTGCCCTTCCTGGTGACGTCCTGGGAGCAGATGAAGAGGGTGTACGGGACCAAGGAGTCGGCGTACTCGCAGATCATGGACGAAGTACTCGACCGGCTCGGCCTGAAGTTCCTGGGCAACGTGGCTGAGGGCTTCATCGGCGTCGTCTCCACCAAGAAGCCCGAGAACTACGCGACGGTCGGGCCGAAGGGGATCCACATTCGGGTGTGGAGCTCGCAGGTCGCGAAGGACACCACCGAGTCGATCGGATTCAAGACGACGACAATGAACTGGGCGGAGGTGTTTGCCGCCGTTCAAGCCGGCGCGGTGGACGGAGCGATCTGCTGCACGCCGCAAGCCACGTACACGTTCTTCACCCAGAGCGATGTCGGCAAGTACTACATTCCCTACAACGCCTTCGTGGAGGCATCTACCTACTACGCGAGCAAGAAGACGTGGGCGAAGCTGAACGACGAGCAGCAAGACGCCGTCCAGGCCGCGATTGACCGGGCCGCGACATCGTTCACCAACTGGGCCCAGGCGAACGACGAGGGCTACATCTCCAAGATCAAGGAGGCGGACTGGGAGGTCCTCGACCTCACCGACGCGGAGCGGGCGGCGCTCGCGGACCACATCAAGGAAGTGGTGTGGCCCGGGGTCGAGGAGATGGTCGGCAAAGAGGTCATCGATCGCCTGCGCAATGACAAGTAGAGCCCTGACTGACGGTGGGCGCAGTCGATGCGCCCACCGTCTCCTGGGCGGACCTGGCGATTCACCGCGACCGACCGACGTTCGAACTGCGGTTCCGGATCCTGCTCTCGGACCACGGCGTTAGCCGCACCCCTCCCCATTGAACGCTCTCGATTTTTCTTCGGTCATCCGATGACCGAATTGACCGACCATATCCCGGCCGGTCTTCGCCGGCCCGTCCGCGTGATGCTGGCCGTCAAGAGCGCCTTTGTCTGCGTGGCCAGCCTCATCATGGGGTTCACCTTCCTGTGCGTGGTCATCCTCCGATACGGATTCGAGGCCGATCTCTTTGCCTATGAAGAGTGGTTGCTGATCATCTGCTTCTGGCTCTACTTCATGGCGAGCGCACTCGGTACCTACGAGAACAGCCACATCAACGCCGACCTCCTGAACTACCTCACGGACAACGAGCGGCTGCGATGGCTCCGCTCGATAGTCGTGTGCATCATCGAGCTGGTGGTGAGCCTCGCCGCGGTGTACTGGGCGGTCCTGGTGATCCGCGACGAGTTCGCCGCGCACCCGTATTGGCAGGCCACGATCGCCTTGAAGATCCCGTTCATCGTTCCCCGGTTCGCGATGCTGTTCGGCTTCGGACTGATGTCGTTCTACAGCGCTTTGCGGCTCTATGTCCTCTGCAAGCTGCGACGCGAGCCGGAACTTGAGGTGGCGAGAGACAGGGGCCGCGACAGCGAACGCCAGCCGGCGGGTGGTGGTTGAGATGCTGGTCCTCTCCTGCCTGCTGCTCCTGTGCCTGCTGCTCGTCGTCGGCGTCTCCGTGCCGCTCGCCTTCGGCGCGGTGCTCCTTCTCATCGCCTGGTTCGGCGGACACGAAGTCTCCGGATTTCTGCCCGCCGGCCACTGGAAGATGAATACGGTGATATTGCTCGCCATCCCGCTCTTCATCCTTGCGGGCGGCATCATGGAACGAGGGAAGATTGCTGCGCCGCTGGTGAGCCTCATCGAGCTGATGGTCGGTCGGGTCAAGGGGGGCCTGAGCGCGGCGGCGGTTCTCGCATGCGCGGTCTTCGGATCCATATCGGGGAGCGCAGCGGCGACGCTCACCTGCATCGGCTCGATCATGATGCCCCATCTGCGAAGGGCCAACTATCCGGAAGGCACGGTGGCCGCGCTCATCGTGAGCGCCTGCCCGCTCGGGCTCCTCATCCCACCGAGCGCTTCGCAGATCCTCTACGCGTGGGTGACGCAGCAATCGGTGCTCAAGTGTTTCCTCTCGACCGTGATACCGGGCCTCATCCTCGTGGTGCTCCTGTGCGTGGTGAATTTCGTTCTCCTGCGCAACGCGCAAGGTCTCAGGCTGGCCGAGAAACCCGAAAGATTCACGCGGGAGCTCGGGACCCGATCCTGGCGGGCGTTTCCCGCCCTTCTCATGCCCGCGTTCATCCTCGGCGGGATCTACGGCGGCGTCATGACCCCGACCGAAGCGGCGGGGGTGGCGGTGATGTACGCGATTCCGGTCGGCTTCTTCGTCTACAAAGGATTGAATCGCGATACTTTCTGGGAGGGCCTTCGGGAATCTTCCATCACCATCGGGGTGGTGATGGTGATGGTCTTCATGGTCCTCATCGTCAGCCGATTCCTCATCTTCGAGGACATTCCGGGTCTCGCCAAAGCGCTCGTCTTCTCGGTATCCGAGAATCCCATCGTCATTCTGCTGATGGTCAACGTCGTCATGATCCTGATCGGAATGGTGATGGACGATATCAGTGGGCTGCTGCTGTCCGCTCCGCTCCTCCTGCCCATCGTGACCAGCGTGGGCATGGAGCCGATTCATTTCGCGGCCGTGCTGGGTGTCAATCTCGGCATGGCCAACATCACCCCTCCCACCGCGCCGCTCCTGTATCTCGGCGCCAGGGTGACCGGCGTCCCGGTGAACCGGATGATCAAGCCGGTGCTGATCATGATCGTGTTCGCCTGGCTGCCGACCCTGATGCTCACGACGTTTGTGCCGTCCGTGGCGCTCTGGCTGCCTGATCTGCTGTTTGGCTAGTGAGCACGGCGAGGAGCCCGGGAAGGGATCGCGCGGCGCGGCCGGCGCATTCGGCAGAACGTCGGACGGGCTCCCGGGCCGCGAAGAGCGGCGCAACGCTCTGAAGAGCATCGCACGGGCTCCCGGGCCACCTTGTTCGCGGCCGACGGTTCCGGAGCAGGTCCGGACCTCCTCGACGCCGGCCCCGGCGGAAGCCTGACCCCTCCGACCCGGGACCCGGGGGAAAACCGGCGCGGGGTCGCCAAGCGCCGGCCGGAGGGCCGCGAACCCGCTCGCGAGGGCATCCGGACCCCTCCGTGGTGCTATCCTTCGCGTACTTCTCCATTGACAGGGTGGACCTGATGAGCGCCGCCGTTTCCGACCTTCATCCCGCGGTTCACGCGGCGAGCCCCAATCTTGAGCAGATCCGCGTCGATCTCGCGGCGTCGCTGCGCTGGGCGCACCGCCTCGGGCTCAGCGAGGGAGTGGACAACCACTTCTCGGTGGCCGTTCCCGATGACGACGGGGTGGTTCGGGGCAAGCGTTTCCTCATCAATCCCTACGGTTGGCACTGGTCGGAAGTCACCGCCTCCTCGCTCGTGCTGTGCGACGAGGACGGCAACGTGCTCGAGGGCGACAACACGGTGGAAACTTCCGCGTTCTGTATCCACAGCCGCGTCCACGTGAGCGTGCCGAGTGCGGTGGTGGTCCTCCACACCCACATGCCCCACACCACGTCGCTCACCCTGCTGGAGGACCCCGAGCTTCGGATGTGCGAGCAGAACGCGTTGATGTTCGACGGCCGGGTGGCTTACGACGACGAGTACGACGGGCTCGCGCAAGCGACCGAGGAGGGCGACCGGCTCGCCCGCAAGATCGGCAACCGGAGCGTGCTGATGATGGCGAGCCACGGGGTGCTGGTGACCGGCCCCGACGTCGCCTCCGCGTTCACCGATCTCTACTACCTGGAGCGGGCGGCGATGTTCCAGGTGCTCGCCCGCTCCACCGGCGGCACGCTCCGCACCATCCCGGAGTCCGTGCGCGAGAAGGCCCGCGAGCAGTTTGTGGTGGACCGGCCGCTGCTCGCCGAGCGGCACTTCAAGGCGCTCCGTCGCATCCTGGACCACGAGGAGCCGCAGTACCGGCAGTAGTCGGATCGGGTGGTAGCGCCCGGACCGGCCAGCCGGAAGGGTTGCCGGCGCCCGCGCCGGCCCGGGCGGCAGGCTGGAGGCGGAGACCGGCCGGCAGGAGACCGCTTCGCCCCGGGAGCCGAGCCGCCGCCACACGAACCGCTGCCGGACATATCACCGCCAACTGAACCGCCGGCTCGATCCGCCGGCTCGATCCGCCGGACAGCCAGCCGGCCCGGACCTGACCATGGAGACCCGCTCATGGAAGCCCTCAGCAACTCCCGCATCGAGGCCGCCTACCGCGAACGCACCCGCCGCTCCGCCGAGCTGGCGAAGGAAGCATTGGAGCTGTTCCCGAGCGGGATCACCCACGACAGCCGCAAGCTCGACCCCTACGCGATCTACGTCGACCGGGCGGAGGGGCCGCGCAAGTGGGATGTCGACGGCAACGAATACGTCGACTATTTCGGCGGACACGGCGCCCTGCTGCTCGGCCACCACCGTCCCGAGATCGACCGCGCCATCACCGACGCCCTCGCCCGCGGAACCCACTTCGGATCGAGCCACGAGGGCGAGGTGCGCTGGGCGCAGGGGGTCAAGGCGCTGGTGCCCTCCGCGGAGCGCGTCCGGTTCACGTCGTCGGGGACCGAAGCCACCCATCTCGCGCTCCGGGTCGCGCGGGCCGCCACCGGCCGGCGCAAGGTGGTGCGCTTCCGGACCCACTTCCACGGCTGGCACGACCACATGACGCAGGGATACAACTCGCACTTCGACGGGACGGCCACGCCGGGCGTCCTCGACGAGGTCGCGGGCAGCGTGGTCCTGCTCGATCCCGGCGACGAATCCGCGATGCGCGAGACCCTGGCGGGCGACCTGGACATCGCGGCCGTCATCCTCGAACCGACCGGTGCGTCGTTCGGGCTCATCCCCCTGCGGCCGTCATTTCTCGAAGCGCTGCGCGAGGCGACGCAGGAGCACGGTGCGCTCCTCATCTTCGACGAGGTGGTAACGGGCTTCCGGGTATCGCCAGGCGGAGCGCAGGTCGAGTTCGGGATCACCCCCGATCTCACCGCGTTCGCCAAGATCCTGGCCGGCGGCCTGCCGGGAGGGGCCTTGGCCGGGCGGAAGGACCTGCTCGACTGTCTCGACTTCGAGGTGACCTCGGCGGACGGGCGCGAGAAGATCAACCACCAGGGTACCTACAACGCGAATCCGGTGTCGGCGGCAGCCGGGACCGAGATGCTCCGGATCGTCGGATCGAGCGACGCCTGCGCGCGCGCCAACGACTTCGGCGTGCGGCTGCGCGCCGCGTTCAACGAGGTCCTGGCCGAGGAGGGGGTGCCCTGGGCCGCGTACGGCACGTTCTCGGGCTTCCACCTGTTCCTGAACCCGGAAGGGCGGGCCATCCGCGCGGATCGCTTCGATCCCAATTCAATCCACTACCAAGAGCTCAAGGCGAACCCACCGGGGCTCGCGGACCGGCTCCGCCTCGCGATGCTCTCGAACGGGGTGGACATCACCGGGTGGCCGGGCGGGACCATCTCCGCCGCCCACGGGGACGCGGAGCTCACGGAGACGGCGGAGGCGTTCCGCGAATCGCTGCGGATGCTGAAGGCGGAGGAAGCGATTTAGCCCGGAAAAATCACCGATTTTTCCGGGTTAGCGCCTCGGCGCGCCGGCCTCGTTCGACCGGGAGTCGGTCGGGCGCGGATCCGAAACCGCGTCGCCCGCGCCGCCCGAACCGGCCGAAATCACCGCGCCGGCCCGTGGCGGCGATCGCCGTCGCGGGAGGGCGAAAGCCGCTCCGCCGCTGCCGCCGCCTCGGTGGCGGCCGGATCGGGGGATCGGCGCAGCGTCGGATCGGCGCCGGCACTGATGCGAAGACGCGGTCCTTCCTGCCTCCGCCCGCGGTCACCCTGACCGGAGGGTGCCGGCCGGCCGGACGCGGGGTTCCCCCGAAGGCACCCGGGGCCCGGGCGGCGAAGGTGCGGACCACGCCCCGGTGCGACAACGCGGACGATCGTTCCCACCCATGCATTCGTTCACCACCCGGCACCGGAACCTCCGCGGCATCGCATGGTTGATGTTGTCGCTGCCGTGCTTCCAGTCGATGAACGTGATGCTTCGCCACGTCGCGGCGGACCTCCCGCCGGTCGAGACGATGTTCTTCCGGAACCTCTTCGGGTTCATCATCCTGCTGCCGTTGCTGCTCCGGAACCCGAGCGCGCTTCGCACCCGCCAACTCGGCATGAACGCCCTGCGTGGATTCACCCACCTCGGAGGGATGGTCGCCTGGGTGTACGCGCTCACCCTGATCCCGCTCGCGACGGCGGCGGCCCTCGTGTTCTCGACCCCCGTCTTCGTCGCGATCGGGGCGGTGCTGTTCTTCGGCGAACGCCCCGGGTTCCGGCGGTGGACGGCGATCGGGCTCGGGATCGTGGGCGTGCTCATCGTGATGCGGCCCGGAGTCGAAGCCATCTCGCTCGGCGCCCTCGTCGTGCTTGGCGCCACGGTCTTGCAGGGCTCGGCGAAGATGATGGTCAAGGTGATCGTGCGCACCGACTCGACCCTGTCCGCCGTCTTCCATCTCAACGTATGGATGGCCCTCTTCGGCCTCGTGCCGACCCTCATCTTCTGGCGCACCCCCACTCTCGCGCACTTCGGCTGGTTCGCGCTGATGGCCGCGGTCGGGACGGTCGCCCACTACTCGCTGACCCGGGCGATCGAGCACGCGGACTTCACCGCCCTCCAGCCCTTCGAGTTCGTGCAGCTCGGGTGGGCGGCCATCCTCGGATTCGCGTTCTTCGCCGAAGTCCCGGCCAACCACGTGGTGCTGGGCGGAGCAGTCGTCGTCGCGGCGACGAGCTGGATGGTGCACCACGAAGCGCGCCGCGCACGCGCCTCGCCACCAGCGACCGGCTGAGGCGCTGTGGCCGAACGATCCGGACGGCGGCCAACGCCGGCGCGCACTCGGCCCGGGCGGGCGACCGGCCGGGCGACGACGATCAGATCTTCGGTCCCGCTTCCTCGTGGAGGTGGCGCCGGAAGTCGGACTCGCCGGTGCACGCGAGCGCCGCCGTCATCAGCGTCTCGATCGGATGGCCGGCGAGAAATTCCTGGTTGGCGGCGAAGGCATCGGAGACCTCGATGCCCCGGGCGCGAAGCGCGGCGACTACGGCTTCCACGCGGCCCTTCGCTTCGCCTCTCGACTCCACCCTCCGGCTCACCGAGCGCAAGAGTGAACCGCGCCGGGAATTCCGGAGACCAATTTGTTTGGTTCACGTTGAAATGGTTCGCTCAGGCTCACGAATCGGTACGATCCGGCAGCATCGAGCAACCGGCGTACCGCCGGAACCGGTGACGAGAGAGGAACACGCGATGGCACGGGACTCGCAGGTTACGGATGCGCTACGCACCCAGGTCCGCAATGAGCTTCGAGAGGTCGAGGAGATCCAGGATCCCGAACTCCGGGAGAAGGTGATCGAAGTATGGGCGCTCGCAATCGCCCGCAGCAGCTTCACGGCCATCAGCGACATCGCTCCTTCGGGCAATCCCGGCGTGATGACGCTGAGGCGCGGCACCCAGGTGGATCACCTGCGAGGCGTCGCCCGCCTGGCCATGGGGATGGCCGATGATCTCACGGCGAACTTCCCCGAACTCGAGATAGACCGCGACCTCGTCATTGCGGGGGCGCTTTGCCATGACGTTGGCAAGCCGTGGGAGTTCGACCCCGAGAACCGAAAGCGTTGGGAGTCCAAGCCGCGCGCGGCCGGGCTGCCCTCGGTGCGCCACCCCGCCTATGGGGCGCACCTGTGCTTCACGGTTGGCTTGCCGGAGGAGGTGGCGCACTGCGCCACCGGTCACTCCGGAGAGGGCGAACTCATTGTACGCAGCCTCGAGAACACGATTGTCCACCACGCCGACCATGCATTCTGGAACATCATGCATGCCGGGGACATGATCGTGCCGGAGAGCGTTCCGGGGCGAAAGCACGTGGACTAGATCGCGCCCGACTCTTTGATGACGACAAACAGGAGATCCCGCCGATGCCCGTTATTCGCGTCGAAGTCCCCGCCGGCACGCCCGCCGACACGCAGAAAACCATCCGCACCGCGGTCAAGGCGGCCGTGCTCAAGACCCTCGCGCCCAAGGAGACAAAATATGACTATGTCGCCGTGCGCGAGGTGGTCGGCGAGATCGGCGACGGCGTGCCCCTGGTCGAGGTCGATCTGCGGCCAGGCCGCGAACCGGAGCGCAAGAAGGCGCTGGTCGACGCCATCGCCGAAATCCTGAACGATACGATGGGCGTCGAAGCCACCGACGTCTATGTCCTTTTCCGCGAGAACCCGGCGGAGAATCATTATTGTGGCGGCACGCCGCTCGCTCCCTGGGTGCCCGCCGACGCATAGCCTCCAAAAAAGCGCTGCCTCGTCCCTGCATCATGAGGCAAGGGGGTCGCCGGACCCGTGCGCCCCGTCGCGAGACTTCCTGCCGCGAAGGTCCAACCCGGATATCGCGTCGGAGTTACTGGCCAAGCTCGCTGATCGGCGCGCGGGCGCGCCCGCCGGTATCCTCCCTGTCGCAAACGGGCCGATTTGCGTAAGGTTCGCGCGAGCGGAGCCGCATTGCTCCGCCCGCACTCGCAAGGGCTCACCCGAGATGTCAAGCAGGGGGTTTCGACCGGCGCACAATCCTCGCCTGGGCATCCTGTTCATCTGCCTCGGGATGATCGTCGTCACGGTCAACGACTCGATCCTGAAGCAGTTTTCGGACCGCTATCCGCTGCACGAGATCGTTTTCGTGCGCGCGACGGTGGCGATGCTGTTCGGCCTCGCCATGCTGCGGTTCGAAGGCGGGCTCCGCGCGCTCCGCACCCGGCGCCCCGGCCCGCACATCGCGCGCGGGCTTTGCATGGTCGTCGCGAACATGGCGTTCTTCGGGGCACTGGCGGCAATCCCGCTCGCCGATGCGACCGCGCTCTTCTTCGTCGCGCCGCTCTTCATCACCCTGCTTTCCATCCCGTTCCTCGGCGAAAAGGTGGGCATCCGCCGCTTCTCCGCCGTCGCGGTCGGGTTCGTCGGCGTGCTCGTGGTGCTCCGGCCCGGCGGCGGCGAGCTCGGACATTCCCTCGACCGGCTGACCATGCTGCTGCCCGTCGTGGCGGCGCTCGCCTATGCCACCATGCAGATCCTGACCCGGCGGCTCCGGGCAAGCGCGCCGGCTTCCGCCATGGCGGTCTATATCCAGGGCACCCTCATCGCGGTCAGCCTCGGCTTCTTCGTCGTGGCGGGCGACGGCCGCTACGCCGAGGGCATGGAGAGCAAGTCGGCGCTCTTCCTGCTGCGCGCCTGGACCTGGCCGACGCTCGAACACTGGCTGTGGTTCGTGCTGCTGGGCGGCCTTTCGGCGTTCATCGCCTATGCTCTGACGCAGGCCTACCGGCTTAGCGACGCCGCCACGCTCGCGCCGTTCGAATATGTCGCGCTGCCGATGGCCATTGCGCTCGGGTGGCTCGTGTTCGATCACCTTCCCGACGTCTGGGTGCTGCTCGGCTGCGCCCTGATCGCCGGTTCCGGTGTCTACGTGTACCGGCGCAAGAAGAACCTGGCGGACGCCGATGTCGGCATGCCGCGCCGGCGTCAGGAACACGGGCACCCCGACTCTCGGCAACTGGTGGGTGCGGAACCGCTTGTTCGACCGTTGCCCGGCGGAAGCGTCCAGCAAAGTACCGCGAGCCGCAGAACCCCGAGCTGACCTGGATTTGTCTTGGATCAAATGTGGCGCCACACACGGTGCCGGCCATCGTGGCGCCTCTCCGTACGTTGGTCGCGTGGTTACAACCAGTCTACGAAGACCCACGATGGCCTCTCGGCCCCCGGCGAGAGTTACGCCACGTCCGGGGACACTACCGGCTGCTCGTGGTGGATGGAGACGTCGCAGGCCTTCCAGGCCGCCCCGGTGCGCGCGTCCCGGAACTCGAGCCGGCCGTCGTAGAGGTCGACTTCCCGGGCCGGCAGGTGGAACGGCTCGCAGCCGGGAAATTCCTCCGGCCGGTACGCCGCGGAAGTGGGCCGCGGGGTGTCGGAGCGCCCCCGAACGGGGGCCTTGAACGAGGATAGCTGCACCATGAGCGCCTCCGTATGCTTCGTGCCGCCGCCCTGCACATCCTGCTTCTCGGCCTGCGGCCCGCCCGCCCGGCAGGCCGAGAGCCACCGCCGCGAGGTTGCCGTGGCCCCGACAATCTGATCAAGGTCACGAATCGGAACAAGTGTCGATGTTGGCCTTCGTGTTGGTGTTCCAGGAAAGGACTCGCGGCGAGCGTCCCACGGGGCCGACCGGCGGGGTCTCCCTCGGAGATGCAAGGACGCGTCGCTGCGACGAGTGGGATGGTCCACCACGAGGCGCGCCGCGCACGGCGCTCCCCTTGAGCGGGTAAACTTTTTCTATTCCCATCGGGAGGAGATGCACGGGTGGCGGCCAGAGTGGAGAACCGATTCTTCGAGAACCCGATTCTCAATTCTCCGTACGAGTACCCAAGCCGGCACTGGGAAATCGACGGAGACGGCCAACCTACCCAGAATCTCGTCGAGAGCCGCCGCCCGGGCCGAGTTCATCTCGCCCGTCCCGAAGCCGAGGAAGCGCGGAGGCTCCGCCAAGCAGGAACTGCTGGTACTCGACGAAGGTGAGGGCCTCTCGACCCGGGAGCAACAGTACGAACGGCACGCGGAGATCATCAACAGCGTCCGCCACGAGGTGGACGACTGGCGCCAGCGTCCGGACCCTGGGCGCTGGCGGGTGACCCCGGAGACCACTCGCCTGCTCCAGCACTGGCGGCACCATCGGTTCAACGACCTCCGGCCCTTCTTCTGCCAAGTCGAGGCAGTCGAAACCGTCATCTGGCTGACCGAGGTCGCGCCCAAGGAGAAAACGACCGGCCGCCGGTTCCTTCAGTACCTGGAGGACGCGAGCCAGGAGGCGAATCCGGGACTCCTCCGCCTCGCGCTCAAGCTCGCCACCGGCACCGGCAAGACCACGGTGATGGCCATGCTGATCGCCTGGCAGACCATCAACGCAGTGCGCCGGCCGCAGAGCAACCGATTTACCCGCGGATTCCTGATTGTCACCCCCGGCCTCACCATCAAGGATCGGCTGCGGGTGCTGAAGCCGAACGATCCGGACAGCTACTACCGGAGCCGCGAGCTGGTCCCGGGTGATCTGCTGACCGATCTGGACCGGGCGAAGATCGTCATCACCAACTTCCACGCCGTGCGTCGCCGAGAGCGGATTGAGATCGCGAAAGGGGGTCGATCGCTCCTCCAGGGCCGCGGTTCCGCACTCGATACCCGAGAATCCGAAGGACAGATGCTGAAGCGGGTGATGCCCGAGCTCCTGGGGCTGAAGAACACCCTGGTGCTGAACGACGAGGCCCACCACTGCTACCGCGAGAAGCCGGGCGAGACGCAGGAAGGCGATCTCAAGGGGGACGAGAAGAAGGAAGCCGAGAAGAACCGGGAGGCGGCGCGGCTCTGGATCTCCGGCCTCGAAGTCGTGCACCGCAAGCTCGGCACGTCGCGGGTGATCGATCTCTCCGCGACGCCCTTCTTCCTCAGCGGCTCCGGCTACGCGGAGGGCACCTTGTTTCCCTGGACGATGTGCGATTTCTCCCTCATGGACGCCATCGAGTGCGGCATCGTCAAGCTGCCGCGGGTGCCGGTCGCGGACAACGTACCGGGCAACGAAATGCCCATGTATCGCGAGCTGTGGAAGCACATTCGCACCCGGATGCCCAAGCGGGGCCGAGGCAAGGCCGGCTCTCTCGATCCGTCGAGCCTGCCGCCCCAGCTGCAGAAAGAGCCCGATGCCGGAATGATCCTTGCCGGGCTCTCGGTATGGACCAACGACTCACAAAATTCAGGAGTTCGTAAAGGAGAACGTCATGAAATCCAAGACGCTGCAAGAAGCCGTTCTGGAGCTGCCACCGGATGAACGTGCGGATCTCGCTCGGAAGCTGCTGCTGAGCCTCGATGATCCGCCGGAAGAAGAGCTGGCACAGACCTGGCTCCTGGAAGCGGAGCGGCGGGCCCGCGAAATCGATCGTGGGGAGGTGGAACCGATCTCCGCGGAAGAAGTACGGCGGAAGGCTCGGGCCTTGCTCCGGTGACGTATCGGTTCCATCCCGCGGCGGAGGCGGAGCACCTCGAGACGATCGCTTGGTACGAGAGCCAAGGAGCCGGACTCGGCGCCCGCTATCTGGCAGAGTTCGAGCAGGTGCTGGCGCAGGTCTGCGGACATCCGCATCGCTACCCGATTGACCGTCGCCCCGACATTCGACGAGTCCGCATGCGGCGATTCCCGTTCACGATTCTCTACCGGGGGCGGAAGGTCGGGTCGAGATCCTTGCGGTGGCGCATCATCGGCGGCGGCCGGCGTACTGGATCGTCCGGCTCCCGCCGCCGTCCGTGCACGATGGTTGAGCATCCCGACAAGCGGCACTGGCAAGGCCGCTCGCAAGGAAGTACAACCACCCTTATACCCGAAGCCCAGAGCGCCGCGTTACCATCGAAGTTCCCTGCGCGTCAGCGCAGCGGGCCCGCTGTGAGAACTCCTAGGAGGAAAATAATCGGCGCATTGCTCGATCCAAGAGAAACGTGCCCTATACGTCGAAGAGTTGTCGAAACCAGTTGACGAACGAACGCGACTCCGGTTTCGCGGGGTCCAGCACTCGATGGTGCACAGCCTGGTGGAGCTGTTTTCCCGGCTCGTCCTGCCATGCAAGCCAAGTATGGATTTCGGCCTTCGTCCGGTGAACGTCCTTGAACGGCGCACCGTTGCGTTTAGCTTCAGCGACACAAGTCCCTGCAATCTCGTACAAGCCGATGAACTGAACGTCCTTGTTCGACCCGTTCCGAACGCGCATCATCCGACCAGGAATGGGAAGGAATCCTTCGGAAGTGATCCTTGCCTTGAACTTGTCGGCGACTTCCGACCAATCCATCCTCAGGAAACGAACTCTGTCCTCCTCCATCTGGTCCTGCTCGTCCAGTTCCAGATCCGGTTCATTGTCTCCAAGGTCGTCGACCGAAACCCTGACTTTCTTGTTCCAAGAGGAGGAGTTGGCAGTACTGTTGCGGTTGGCTTCTATAACGACATCGCAGCGCAGGTCTCGATTCGCGAACAGGTGGCAACATCAAGGTGGGGTTGGCGATCCTCGTCGCTTGTATATCCCCACTCCCCGCGATGGCCCTGGATGGAGGAAAGGACGAAACGATTCCCGGATGATCGAAGCAACTCGATGCACTCCAGGATGGACGTCTTGCCGGAGTTGTTCGTCCCGACGAGCAGGTTGATCCGGCCGAGCCCCTCCATCCTGAACGAATCGAGGCCGCGGTAACCACTTATCTGTATTGAGGAGTACAAGCAGCACCTCCCGCAGCACCAGACCGTGCGGCCGAGCAACCAGTCCTTGATCATACCCGGCCGGCGGAATCCGGCCGCCCGTGCGACCCTTCGCGAGGACGCGAACGCGGCCGAGGCGACGGCTCGCGGTGCCCTCGGCCGAGGCGCGGGGGGCGAGGCGCCCCCGGCGGCGGCGGTCAGAGGTCGAGGACGATGCTGCCGTAGTCGTCGAGGGAGGCGCGCGCGCTCGGCGGCACGAGGCAGGTGGCGTCGTACTCCTCGACGATGAGCGGGCCGGCCGCGCCCCCCGCGAGGTCGGAGCGGCGCACGACAGGGGTTTCCGTCCAGCCCGCCTCCGGGCCGAAGTAGGCGTTGCGCGAGCCCCCCGCATCCTCCTCGGCCCGGTCGAGGTGAAGCGAATCCGGCACCACCGGCGCGTCCGGGAGGCCCTCCGCCACCAGCACCATGTTCACGAGCTCGACCGGCTCCTCCGGCCCTGCCCGGTGGCCGTAGGTCCGCTCGTGCTCCTCGCCGAACGCCTCGGCGAGCCGGTCCAGCCAGGCCCGATCCAGGGCACCGCCCGCGGGCGAGGGCGGCGCGGCCACGCTGAGCTCGTAGAGCTGCCCCTTGTAGTGCAGGTTCGCGGTGCGCCGGAACCGCATCCGCTCCGCCGGAAACCCCTCGCGCTCGAGCTGGGCCCGGCCCTCGTCCTCGAGCGCCCGCCACGCGCGGTCGATCTCCGCCGGGTCCGATTCCACCAGCACCCGCCGGAAGGTCCGCGAGTAGTGGTGCTCGACATCGGCGTAGAGCAGCCCGAACGCGGAGAACAGCCCCGGGGCGGGCGGCACCAGGATCCGGTTCATGTGCAGGGCGGCCGCCATCGTGCCTGCGAAGAGGGGCCCGTTGCCGCCGAAGGCGAACATCACGTACCGCCGCGGGTCGCGCCCGCGCTCGCTCGAAACCGACCGGATGGCCCGGATCATGTTCGAGGCCGCGATCTGGTGGGCGCCGTAGGCGGCATGGGCAAGGTCGAGGCCGAGGGGGCGCGCAACCCGTTCCTCGAAGACCTCACGGCCACGTTCGGCGTTGAGCGGGAGCTCGCCCCCAATCAAGTGCTTCGGGTTGATGTAGCCGAGGATGACGTTCGCATCGGTGATCGTCGGGTCCTCGCCGCCGAGGTCGTAGCAGACCGGACCGGGGACCGCGCCCGCGCTCTCCGGCCCGCACTGCATGGAGCCGCCCGCGTCGATCCGGACGATGGAGCCGCCGCCCGCCCCGACCTCCGCAAGATCGATGGCCGGC
The DNA here is from genome assembly GCA_965223775.1 of Gammaproteobacteria bacterium. GTDB lineage: Bacteria > Pseudomonadota > Gammaproteobacteria > HK1 > HK1 > JAJDXW01. The sequence goes on from OZ245021.1 coordinate 4,634,318, forward strand.
ACCTTGATGAGGTACCCCGATCCGGTGAGGAGCCGCGATCCCTGCATGATGCCGCCCCCGACGCTGTACTCGAGCGACCGGGTGAACTCCCCGCCCTCCACGAGCGACGCCTTGGCGGTGGTGCCGCCCATGTCGAGGGTGATCACGTCCGGCAGCCCCACCCTGCGCGCGAGCGCCTGGGCCCCGACCACCCCGCCAGCCGGCCCGGACTCGATGATGTTGCACGGAAGCCGGATGGCGTCCTCGACGGTGGTGAGCCCGCCGTTCGACTGCATGAGCATCAACGGGGCGGTGACCGACGCGGCCTCGAGCTCGCGCCGGAGCGACTCGAGATAGCGGGCCACGGTCGGCATGACGTAGGCGTTGACCACGGTGGTCGAGGTCCGCTCGTACTCCTTGACCTCCGGCAGCACGTCGTAGCTGATGCACGAGACGAGATGAGAGGCGCGCTCGGCGAGCACCTCCTTCATCAGCAGCTCGTGGGCGGGGTTCTCGAAGGAGTTGAGGAGGCAGACCGCGATCGCCTCCACCCCCAGAGCGAGGAGGCGATCCACCGCCGCCTCGGCCGCCTCGCGCGCAAGCGGAAGATCCACCTCGCCGCGCGAGTTGATCCGCTCCTCGACCTCCACCCGGAGATAGCGCTCGACGAGTTCCGCCGGCTTCTCCCAGGTGATGTCGTACAGGCGCGGCATGCGAAGGTTCCGCAGCTCGAGCACGTCGCGGAAGCCGCGGGTGGTGATGAGTCCGGTGAGCGCCCCCTTGTTCTCGAGGATCGCGTTGGACGCCACGGTGGTGCCGTGCCGAACTTCTGCGACGTCCGCCCCGGCGAGGGAGGTCTCGTCGAATACCTGCTCGAGACCGCGCGCGATCGCCTGCGCGTAGTCCTCGACGCTCGAGGACACCTTGCGGATATGGACCCGGCCCCCGGAATCGAGGAACACGATGTCAGTAAACGTTCCGCCGATGTCGACACCGACGCGATAGCGGTCCATGGTCAGGCTTCTCCCTGGTTGCTGGTGGCGATTCAATCCCGCGAAGGTCGGGCGGGGCGGCGAGCTGCCGCGCCCGGCCCGAGCCTCCTCCCCGGTACTCCGGTCGGGCCAGGCCCGGAAAAATCACCGATTTCCTGCTGCGGACGCCAATCTGTCGCTTCGCGCTCCCAAGGTCGCCGCGGTAGCGGGCCGTACTCCCTCAAGCCGCTTCGACAGCGCCAACGCGCTAGTGTCGACTACGCCTTCAGCGTCCTGAGGTCCGTGCGGCCCGCTACCACGGCAGCTTGGCGCCCTCGCGACGAAAATCGGTGATTTTTCCGGGCTAGTGCTCCGACACCCTGGTCTTGGCTGATGGAAGGCTTCGAGGATCCGATCCGGGCCGGCGGGTGCAGCGGGCACGCCTGAAACCCGTCGAATGCGCCCGGCCCGCGGCGCATTCAACCGTGCCCGGTGACAAGGTCGGTCGCCTCCTCGTTCGAATGCCGGACAGTGGCGGATGCAAAGGCGTCTCGTTCATGCGGGCGGGACCTGTCGGATCGCGGTGCCGAGGCAACCGTGCCGGCGGGGGCTAGTCCGCCGCCTCCGCCGGCGCATCGTCGGTCCAGGCGACCGTCGGGGGCGGGGCCGCGCGGGCCGAGCGCAGGCTGGCGCGAAGCGCGCCGGTCGCGGCCTCGTCCACCGTCCACGCCCCGGTATCCATCACCACCCCGTAGTCGTCGCGGGCCGACTCCGCGGAGATGTACTCGTTGCGGACGTCGCGGAGCACCCGCGCCGGGTCCCGCTCAAGGGGATCGCCCCACCCGCCCCCGCCGGCCCACTCGTGCCGGATCACGTCACCCCGGAACATGGTGGTGGTGACCTTGGACTCGAGCGCCTGCGCGTTGCGATGCGGGTTGAGGACGTTCGCGGACGGCCGGCCGGGCCGCCCGCCGTACAGCCCGTAGGGGCGGATCTTCTTCCGGTCCGAGCGGATCTGCAGCACCGCCTCGGACTCTTCGAGCCGGATGTCCCGCCGGTACGGCGCCCCGCCCCGGAACTTGCCGGGCCCGGCCCGGTCCTGCACGAATTCGTAAGCGAGGATCTGCACCGGCTGCTCCGCCTCCATCACCTCCGCCGACTGCGAAGCCATGTTGGCGAACATGTTGGAGTTGCCCTGGAGCCCGTCGGCCCAGGGCCGCCCGCCCCACGTGCCGGCCGTGAAGTCGACGCAGATGAAGGGCCGGCGCTCGGCGTCGTAGCCGCCGATGGTGATGCACGTATTGCCACCATCCGAGGCGGCGCACACCCGGTCCGGCAGCATCATCGCGAGCGCCCCGAAGGCGCAGTCGACCATGCGGAACCCGGTGAGCCCGCGCGCGGCGCAGGCGGCCGGCAGGACCCCGTTCGCGATCGTCGCCGGGGGCGCGGTGACGTCGATGACCCGGAACACGCCCTCGTTGTTCGGGATGCCCTGGGGGAGCACGGACCGGATCGCCGTGTAGCTCGCCGCCTTCGTGAAAGAGAGGGTGTTGTTGATCGCGCCCCGCACCTGGTCCGAGGTGCCTGTCCAGTCCACGAACATCCGGTCGCCCTTCTTCTCGATGCGGCAGAAGAGCCGGATCGGACGGTCGAGCTCGATGCCGTCGTCGTCGATCCAGTCCTCGAAGGTGAATTCGCCGTCCGGAAGCTCGGCTACCGCCGCGCGCGTCAGACGCTCGGCGTAGTTGATGACCTCCTGCATGTACGTGCGGCTCGTATCGATCCCGTAGGTCTCGATCAGCTCGAGGAACTGGCGCTCCGCGATCTTGCAGGCCGCGAGCTGGGCCCGGAGGTCGCCGAATACCTGGATCGGGATCCGCACGTTGCGCTCGATGAAGGCCCAGATCGCATCGTTCGACCGGCCCCGGTCATAGAGCTTGAGAGGCGCGATGCGCAGCCCCTCCTGGTAGATCTCGGTGGAATCGGACGCGTTCGATCCCGGTACCCGGCCACCCACGTCGGCGTGATGGCAGATGGTCGCCGCGTAGGCGATCCGCTCGCCGCGGGCGAAGATCGGCTGGAAGATGAAGATGTCGGGCAGGTGCATGCCGCCGTCGAACGGGTCGTTCAGGATGAACACGTCGCCCGGATGGGTATCGTCCCCGAACCGCTCGATGACCACGTCGAGGGCGGTCGGGATGGAGCCGAGATGTCCCGGCAGGGTGAGTCCCTGCGCGACGAGCTTGCCGTCCGCGTCCGCGAAGGCGGTCGAGAAGTCCATGTTGTCGCGCAGCACGCCGGAGTACGTCGTGCGGCAGATGGTGAGGGCCATCTCGTCGGCGATGGAGAAGAGCGAGTTCTTGAAGAGCTCGAACCCGATGGGATCCTGGATGTCGGCCATGTAGTGCTCCACCTGTTACGGGGGTCGCGGCACGCTCGTTCGGATCGCGGCACGCCGGACCGGACACGGCGCGAGAAACCGTCGAGGCCCTCGCCAAACCCCTTTATAGGCGTATGCGCCGGAACATATCAAGGGGGCAACGAAATCGGCAAAGGCCGGGACGAGCGAAATTCGGTGGCGACGCGGGGCCGAACGTTCCGAGGGAAGGCCGCTCGCCGGAAGTCGTAACGGACCCGGAGGGCAGTCCGAACACGGGCGGATTGGACCGGAGCGGCGACCGGTCGGCGACCCGGTTCGACGGCGGCGCGTCCTGACTCTTCGCGGAGTGGTATCCACGCGAACCGTCCGTGGGCGGAGAGCTCCAGCCCAAAGGCGACGCCGGCAGCCGCGCCGGTTCGACTTTCGGCGGCGTCTGCGGCAAGCTCGCGGGAACCCCATCGCCCCCGAGCCCCGCATGGTCCGGAACCAGCTCCCCTCCGAAGGCGAGAAACTCCTCGACCACATCGCCCATTGGGTACCGGACCTGGAAGCCGCGAGCGAGACCCTCGAGTCCCTCGGCTTCATCCTCACGCCCTGGAGCGAGCAGCACGCCTCGGCGCGGCCCGGAGCGCCGATCACCCCGGTCGGGTCCGCGAACCGGTGCATCATGCTTCGATCCGGCTACCTCGAGATCCTCGCCCCCCTCGCGCCCACCCCCATCGGGCGCGAGCTGCAGGCCGGCATCGATCGCTATGTGGGCGTTCACCTCCTTGCCTTCGGATCGTCCGATACGAAGGCGGAGCAGGCGCGGCTCGAGGCCCTGGGATTCCCGCAGCGGCCGGTCGTGGCATTGCGGCGCGAGGTGCAGACCGAGAGCGGCAGGACCGAGACCCTTCGCTTCACGGTCGGCCGCGCCGAGCTCGGCTCGATGGCCGAGGGGCGGGTCCAGTTCCTCACCCACCACACCCCGGAGCACCTGTGGCAGACACGCTATCTCGGCCATCCGAACACGGTGGAAGACCTGGCCGAGGTCTGGATTGTGGTCGCGGACCTCGACGAAGCGGCGGCGCGCTACACCTCCTACCTCGACTCCCCGGCGAACCGGGTCGAGCCGGGCGCGGCGAGCATCGCGTTGTCGCGCGGCCGGGTGTCGCTGTTCACGGCCGAGGCATTCCGGGAGAGGCTCCCGGACGCCGGCGTGCCGGCCCTTCCGTTCATCGCGGGCTACGGCCTCGCGGCCGCAGACCCCGGGCGGGCGCGCGAGCTGGCAGAGCGCACCCCGGGGGTGGTGATCGAGGATGCGCTTCCGCGCTCGGCCGGTGAAGACGCCGACCGCTTCGCCGCGAGTCTTCCCGCGAGCGCGGGCGGCACGCTGCTGTTCTCCCGGTCGGGACGCCTGGGTCCCCGGGGCTGAGCAGGGTTCGAACCGATCCGAACCGCAGATCCGAACCGCAGATCCGAACCGCAGATCCGAACCGATCCGTACCGCCGTTCCGTGCGCGAAACCGCCGGCCCCGGGATGATCGGCCGCCCCGCGGCGCGCGCCTCGCCCCGGGGCGCCGGGCGGGCCACGCGGACGACGCGGACGACGCGGTCAGGTGAACTGGATGCGACCGCCCCGTACGGGTCCGCCGCCTCCCCCGGCCATCCCCCCGGACGCGGGGACCACGATCTGCGACGCCTGCTCGCGCTGGAGTTCCCGCAGCTCGTCCACCATCCGGCGCACCGCCTTCTCCGCCTCGGGGGCGAACATCTCGATTGCCTCCTCCAGGGTGCTCGCCTCGAGCTCGAACTGGATCGGGAGCGGTCCCATCGCGGAAAGGACCTGGGCCTGGCCCATGTAGAGGGTCGCGCGGGATGCGTCCGGGGTTCCATCGGCCCTGATCGGCGTCATCCGCCGCAACGTGCCGGCCGCAAGATCCGTGATGACTTCCTCGAGATACAGGCGGTCGCGCTCCATCTTGAGATTGTTGAGATCGGGCACCGCCCCCTGCTGTTCGTTCGCCAATGTGGGCTCCTCGGCTGCCATGGTCGGACCAGTGGCGAAGGCTATTGATTCACTCGTCCGATCGCAAACGGACCTGCCTTCCGGGCGCCCCGTTCGACCCGCCGCTCCGGGGCGGAATCGCACCCCGCACCCGGCCGCCCGCGGTGGTTCATAATGCGCTTCCGGTTTCGCCGCCAGCCGCACAGCGGGCGAGGCGGCGGGAGCGACGCGCCGGGCCAAGGCCCATCGATTCCAGAGGAGGCTCCGACATGGCCAACGACGCAAACGCAGCTTTCATCCTCCGCGACCAGGAACACCTCATCCACCCCCTGCACAGCCCGGCGGCCCACGTCGGCGGCAAGGTCTGGGTCCGCGGCGAGGGTGCGGAGCTCATCGACGCGAACGGCGACCGCTACATCGACGGGCTCTCGGGGCTGTGGAACAACACCGCCGGCCACGGGTGCCAGGAGCTGGTGGATGCGGCGGCGACCCAGATGGCGGAGCTTCCCTACGCGTCGGGCTACTCGGGGAGCACCAACCCGCGCGCGATCGAGCTCGCCGAGCGGCTCGCCGCCATCACCTATCCGAACATCAACCGCTTCTACTTCACGTCGGGCGGCGGGGAGTCGAGCGACAGCAACTTCAAGATGGCCCGCTACTACTGGAAGCTCCGGGGCAAGCCGGACAAGACCAAGGTCATCTCGCGCCAGTGGGGGTACCACGGCGTCACTCTCGCCGCGATGTCCGCGACCGGCATCAGCGCGTACTGGCCGATGTTCGAGCCCCGGGTGCCGGGCTTCGTGCACATTCCGTCGCCCTACCCCTACCGCTACGAGGCGCCGGCCGGCGAGAGCCAGGGCATCGCGGCCGCGAACGAGCTCGAGCAGGCGATCCTCCGGGAAGGGCCGGACACGGTGGGAATGTTCCTTGCCGAGCCGGTCCAGGGGGCGGGCGGCGTGATCGTCCCGCAGGACGACTACTTCGCCCGCATCCGCGAGATCTGCGACCAGTACGACGTGCTCTTCGCATCGGACGAAGTGATCACCGGCTTCGGGCGCACGGGACGGATGTTCGGCCTCGAGCACTGGGGTGTGAAGCCGGACATGATCCAGTTCGCGAAGGCGATCACGTCTGGCTACTTCCCGCTCGGCGGGATCGGCATCAGCGACGAGATCGCGGACGTCATGGACGCGGCGGACACCCCCTGGATGCATGCCTACACGTACAGCGCCCACCCCGTCGGATGCGCCATCGGGGTCGCGATGCTCGACATCATCGAGCGGGACGGCTACCCGGAGATGGCCGCGAGCAAGGGCAGGCGGCTGCTGGTCCACCTCAAGGACGCGCTCGGCAACCACCCCCATGTCGGGGAGGTTCGCGGCCTCGGCCTCATGTGCGCCGTCGAGTTCGTGCGGGACCGGGCCACCAGGGAGGAGTTCGACGCGGCGGAGAAGGTCGGCCCCCGCATCAACCAGGCGACGCTGGACCGGGGGATGTTCTCCCGGGTGCGGGGCGACGTGTACTACCTCGCGCCGCCCATCACGACCCCCGAGGCCCAGCTCGACCGGATGGTGGACATCCTCGCGGAGGCGACGCGCTCCGTGCTCGGGTAGGCGAGGGCCCCGGCGCACCTCCGCGGCCGGGCCGCACGTGCAGTCCCCGGGCAGCGGCGTACGGGGACGGGCTACATCACCCGTTCGGCAATCCGCTCGAGGCGGGCAACGCTGCTCGCCTCGTCCTCCATCGGCAGCACGAACAGGATGCGGGTGACCCCGGCGTCCCCCCAGCGCGCGATCTCGGCCCGGTCCCGGCGGCAACCGAAGAGGGTGATGTCGATGGTCGCGGGGTCGCGGCCGCGCTCGCGCCAGGCGTCTTCCATCCGCCGGCGGCCGTCCTCGACAATCTCCGGCGTCGACCAGAGGTAGCGCGGCATCCAGCCGTTCCCCCACTCCGCGGCGCGCCTCGCGGCAAGCGCGAGCTCGCCCGCGATGAGGATCGGCGGATGGGGCTGCTGCACCGGCTTGGGCTCGACGACGACCTCCGGGAAGCGGACATAGCGGCCGTCGAATGACGAGACTTCTTCCGTCCAGCAACTCTTCATCGCGGCGACGAACTCGCGCATCTGGGAGCCGCGCCGCTCCCAGTCCACGTTGAAGGCGTCGCCCTCCTCGCGCAGCCAGCCGGAGCCGATGCCGAGCACGACCCGCCCGTGCGAGACCCGGTCGAGGGTCGCGATCGCCTTCGCGGCGAGGAGGGGGCGGCGCTCCAGGATGAGGCTGATCGAGGTGCCGAGCCGGATGTTCCGGGTGGCCCCCGCGGCGGCGGCGAGGCCGATGTACGGATCGACCATCATCCGGTACTCGTCGGGGAGGGGGCCGCCCCCCGGATAGGGGGAATCGAACCGCTCCGGGATCACCGGATGCTCGGGGAGGAACAGCGACTCGAAGCCGAGGGCCTCCACCCGCTCCGCGAGCCGGGGGAGGGGCATGGTGGTCCGGGTCGCGAACATCATGACGCCGAGCTTCGGCTGCAAACTCATCTCGAGTCCTCTGTCGTACGCCGGTACCCGCCTCCGGGCACCGTGCTCCTGGCGGACCCGGGCCGCTGCCGTGCCAGCGAGGCTACCGGTTCATCGACCAAGTCCACGGTATCGGGCCGTCAGGCGACGAGCAGTCGTTCGGCCCAGGTCTCGATCCGGGCGAGGGCGTCTTCCTCCGGGCTCACCCGCAGGACCTGGAGCACCCGGTCCACCCCCGCGTCTTCCAGGCGCCGGTGGGTCTCGCGGTCCGGGTGCGCGCCGAACATCGTGATCCGGAAGCTCGAGAAGTCGCGCCCCGCATCCCGGTACATCGCCTCGATGCGCCGGCGCGTCGCCGCCACCTCCTCCGGCGTCACCCGCACGAAGCGCGGGATCCAGCCGTCCCCGTACTCGACGATCCGCTCCGGGGCCCGCGCGAGCTCGCCCGCGATGAGGACGGGCGGATGCGGGCGCTGCACCGGCTTGGGATCGCTCCAGAGCGGCGGGAAATCGACGTACTCCCCGTGGAACTCGGAGAGTCCGTCGCGCCAGCATGCCTTCATCGCGAGGATGTGCTCGCGCACGTGGGCCCAGCGGCGCTTCCAGTTCACCCCGAGGATCTCGGCTTCCTCGCGCTGCCACCCTGCCCCGATGCCGAACTCGAAGCGCCCGTTCGACACGAGATCGAGGGTCGCGACCTCCTTCGCGAGCACGAGGGGCTCGCGCTCCGCCGCGAGGACGATCCCGGTGCCGAGGCGGATGCGTTCCGTCGCTCCGGCCGCCGCCGCGAGGGTCACGAGCGGATCCATGAGGTGCGCGTAGCTGTCCGGCATCTCGCCGCCGCCCGGGAACGGCGAGGTGCGCTCCACCGGCATGACGGGATGGTCCGGCACCCAGAGCGATTCGAAGCCGAGCTCCTCGACCCGCCGGGCGAGGGTCACCACGTCCGCGGTATACGCGGTCGGCATGTAGAAGATGCCCACCTGCACGTCACACCCTCCCGTTCCCGGTGGTCCTGCCGCGGCCCCGTCCCGCCCCAGCGGCCGTCTTGCGGGGGCGCTCCGCGCCCGATCGCCTCGATTGTATGGACTCGACCCGGCCGGCGCACGAATCAAACAACGGTGCACGAGCGAACCGACGACCCTCCCGGACCCGGGGGCGGCCCACGCCGCGCTCGTTGCCCGCAACGACGTCTCGGATCGGCAACGAACGCACGACCGGCTCCGGGGAGGACGGTGAAGGCAGGAAACGGACCGGCTGCGGTCCGGGACGGAGCCAACCGGCCCTGCCCTGCCATGCGCGCGGGCGGTGGTGCAAAATGGGGCGGTTCAATCGAGGCCCCTCGGAGGCGGACAGACAGCATGAAGATCAAATCGGTTACCGCTTCGTGGCTCCATGTACCGATCCCCGAGGAGCGCCAGCACCGTACGGACTTCGGCCGGATCGACGCCTTCGACAGCACCCTCGTCCGGGTCGAGACCGAGAGCGGCCTGGTCGGCTACGGCGAGGCGAAGGCCGCGGTCGGGAGCGCCGGCAACAACCGCGCGCTCGCCGCCCTCGTCGAGCACGATCTCGGCCCCATGATCGTCGGCGAGGACGCGCGCGACACCTCGCGGCTCTGGGACCTCATGTACAACGGGAGCCGCGCCCACTACGCAATCCGCCGCGGGCACGTGTTCCCCGCCCTCGGCCGCCGCGGCATCACGATGTCGGGGATCGGCGGCATCGACATGGCGCTCTGGGACATCCACGGCAAGTCGCTCGGGGTGCCGGTGTGGCGCCTGCTGGGCGGCCGCCGGCAGGCGAGGATGCCGGCCTATGCATCGGGCGGATGGGCGCCCGCCGACCGGATCACCGAGGAGCTCCAGAGCTTCGTCGACCGGGGCAACTTCAAGGCGGTCAAGATGCGGGTCGGCACCGGGGACGGGGAGGTCGCGGACTCGGTGCGCCGGGTGCGGGCCGCGCGCGCCGGGCTCGACCCGGAGATCACCATCATGTGCGACGCGCACGGCACCTGGAACGTGGCCGAGGCCAAGCGGTTCTGCCGGGAAGTCGCGGAGTGCAACATCGGCTGGTTCGAGGAGCCGGTCACCGCGGACGACAAGCGCGGTCTCGCGGAAGTGCGGGCGGGCACCGACATCCCGATCGCGACCGGCGAGAGCGAGTTCACCCGCTTCGACTTCCGCGAGCTCGCCGAGCTCAGGGCCGCCGACGTGTTCCAGCCGGATCTCTCCATCGCGGGCGGCATCACCGAGGCGATGCGGATAGAGGCGCTGGCCTCGGCCTTCCAGATCCGCTTCGCACCCCACCTGTGGGGCGGTGCGTGCACGTTCGCGGCCGGCCTCCAGGTCGCCGCGGTGGCCTCGACCGGGTTCATCCTGGAGTATTCGCTGGGCGCGAACCCGATGCTCCACGAGCTGGCCCACGAGGACTTCACGGTCGTGGACGGCCACCTCGAGATCCCGGATCGACCCGGCCTCGGACTCACCATCGACGAGGACTTCGTCGCCCGCTACCGGGTGTCCTAGCCCGCAAATCTCGACACTGGCCGCATACCCTACAATTGGTCGCGAAGGTATCGGCTTGGAGACGGACCGGTGGAAGTTCCATCGATAACCGAGGTGGTTCCCCTGCGAACCGGTCAGGACGGCGTCATCCGGGTCTCCGGAACCCGGGTGACGGTCGACACGCTCATCGGCGCATTTCGGGACGGATCGACCGCCGAGGAGATCGTTCAACAGTACCCTTCGCTGCCCTTGGCGGACGTCTACCAGGTGCTGGGGTACTACCTGAAGCATGTGGCCGAGCTGGAGAGGTATCTGTCGCGGCGGGAAGCGCGGTTCGAGACCATCCGCCGAACCCACGAGTTCAGATTCGACCCGCGTGGCGTGCGTGATCGGTTGCTCGCACGGCGGGGGGCTGGCCCGTAGGAGTGCTTACCCTGGCCGCCGACGAGAATTTCAATAACAACATCGTGCGGGGATTGTTGAGGCGTAGTCCCAATTTGGACCTCGTCCGCATTCAGGATTTCGGACTGTCGGGAGCCGACGACAGGACGGTCCTCGCGTGGGTTGCGGAGCAGGGTCGAGTACTCCTTACCCACGATGTCTCCACCCTGATCCGGCTCGCGAACGAACGAGTTCGTTCCCGCAAGCCGATGCCGGGCGTTTTCGAAGTTTCCAGAAGCATTCCGATCGGACGAGTGGTCGAGGATGTTCTCCTCCTGGCGGAGTGCAGCCTGGAGGGAGAGTGGGAAGGCCAGATTCGGTTTCTTCCGCTCAGGTGAGCTCTGCCGCACGGCCGCCCGGAATGCAGACCATCACCCGGATGCTCGCCGATGTCCGGCGGCGAACGCCGGATGCGACGGCCGTCGCGTACCGGGGCGGACGCCTTTCCTGGGCGGAGCTCGACGGCGCCGCGCGCCGGGCCGCGCGGGCGCTCTCCGACCTTGGCGTCGGGCGCGGCGACCGGGTCGCCCTGTGGCTTCCCAACTCCCCGGCCTATCTCATCGCGTGGCTGGGGGCCGCGCGCCTCGGGGCCATCACGGTTGCGGTGAACACCCGCTTCCGCGCGGTCGAGGTGGCGGACATCGTGCGGCGCTCCGGAGCGAGGTTGCTCTTCCTGTGGCCCGGGTTCCGGGGCATCCCCTTTCTCGACATCCTCGGCGAGATCGACCGTGGCGCGCTCGAACGGGTCGAGACGCTGGTGGTCTACGAGGAGGAAGGGGCCAGCGGGGGAACGGCCGCGTCCCCCGCCCTGCCCGCCTCGCTCGCCCACTGCCGGCGGGTCGCGTTTCCGGACCTCCTCGAGCGCCCGCCGCTCGACGAGGACCGGGCGGCGCCCGGCGACGGCTCCAACATGTTCACCACCTCGGGGACCACCCGGACCCCCAAGTTCGTGCTGCACAGCCACGCGAGCGTCACCGCCCACGCCCTCACCATGGCCCGCGCGCTCGGCTATGCGGCCGACCCGGGCAGCGGGGTGCTGGGGGTCTTGCCGCTCTGCGGCGTGTTCGGGTTCTGCCAGATGACCGCTGCCCTCGCGGCCGGGAGCACGCTTGCCCTGACGAGCGCCTTCGACGCGGCGGAGGCGGTCCGGCTCGTCGACGAGCACCGGGTGCGCTGCCTCAACGTGGCCGACGACATGCTGATGGCGATGTTCGACGCCACTCCCCGCGAAGTCGCGCTCCCGACCGTGGAGGCGTGCGGATTCGCGGCCTTCGCGGCGAAGCCGGACGAGCTGCTCGCCCGGGCGGAGGCGCGGGGGCTCCCCCTCGTCGGCCTCTACGGAATGAGCGAGGTGCAGGCGTTCTTCTCCCGCCAGCCCCTCGACGCCAGCCCCGAGCGGCGGCTCCTCGGCGGCGGCATTCCCATCGACCCGGCGGGGAGGGTCCGCATCCGCGACCCCGAGTCCGGACGGCTCCTCGCCGCGGGCGAGGCGGGGGAGATCGAGATCTCCGGGCCGAGCCTCATGCGCGAGTACTTCGAGAACCCGGCCGCCACCCAGGAGTCGATCACCGGGGACGGATTCATCCGCTCGGGCGATCTCGGCTACCTCACGGACGACGGCGGCTTCGTGTACCTCGCGCGCATGGGCGACGCCATGCGGCTCGGCGGATTCCTGGTGAGCCCGGCCGAGATCGAGGGACACCTCAACGAGCATCCGGCCGTAGGCGGCGCGCAGGTGGTGAGGGTGGACACCGAGCGCGGTTCGCGTCCCGTCGCCTTCGTCACCGTGACCGCGGGCGGCGGCTTCGACGAGGAGACCCTCCGCAACCACTGCGGGCGGTCCCTCGCCCGATTCAAGGTCCCCGCGCGCATCTTCGCGGTGGACGAGTTCCCCACCACGAAGAGCGCGAACGGGACCAAGATCCGCCGGTCGGAGCTCCGCCGCATGGCGGAGGAGCGCCTCGCCTCGGGCGCCCCAGCCTCCGCCTAGCCCGCGCCTCGAGGCCAGGGCCGATCCGGCTGCGATTTTCCGCCCGGTGTTGCCGGCGCCGAGGAATCTCACAGGGCCGCGAGCCGATCGAATGTGTCCGGGTACTTCCGAGCCATGAGGATGAGGGCGGCTGCCGTGTCCGGCGGACGCGCTCGGCCCTGCTCCCACCCCTCCACGGTACGCACCGGCACGCGGAGGAGATGGGCGAAGACCGCCCTCGAAACCGCGAGCTCCTCGCGCGTGCTCCGGATCATCTCGGGAGTGAGCCCGGGTAGCGGTCTCGCCTCCACCCGGAAGGTCCGAAGGGTCCGCTTGCCCGCTCGGTGCTCCCGAACTTCGCGAAGCCCCTTGAGAACCTCCACCGCAATGTCGCGTTCAGCCATTCTCGATCTCCTCCACGACCCTTCCCCATGCGGCTCGCTCCGCGGGTGTCAGGTCGTCCTTGGCTTCCTTGCCGTACACCGTGAGCAGGTAGATGTGGTCCTCGGCAACGAACCAGTAGTAGATGACCCGGCTGCCGCCCCGCTTGCCGCGCCCCTTCGATCTCCACCGGAGCTTGCGGATGCCGCCAGAGCCGCGGATGACGTCCCCGGCGGCCGGGTACGCGGCGAGAAAGGCCTGCAACGCCGCGTAGCCGTCGTCATCCATGTGCGACGGCAGATGCCGCGTAAACTCCGTTGTCTCAATGAACAGCATGCCGAGAAATATACGTGATTCGCGTAGTCATGTGTAGCTGATCCCGAGACTCGCGTATAGCGACGAGGAAAGAGACGCTTGACCGCAGAGGACGGTCTTGCTCCGGCGGAGTCGATGTCACAGGATCGGGGGATGGAACACAAGAACGTCGACCGGCGGCTCGTCGCGCGACTCACGAAGACGCTGGCCGCGCGCGAGGAGATTCTCGAGGCGTACCTCTTCGGATCGCACGCCCGGGGCCGAGCCGGGCGGAACAGCGATGTCGATGTCGCGGTCTACGTCGACAAGACTCGCGCCGACGACGGGAACTGGGGGTATCGGGCGGAACTTACGACCGATCTCATGGTGGCCCTCGGCACGAACGAGATCGATGTCGTCGTGCTCAATGAGGCGCCGATTCTGCTCTACCACCGAGTGCTGCGCGACGGTGTCCGATTCCTCTCCCGCGACCTCCGCGCGACAACGACCCGTGCCGGACGAGCGCTCTCCATTTATTTCGATTTCCTGCCGCAGCTCGACAAGATGGACGCCGCGCGGCGGTACGCCGCCGGCGCGGACCGGTCGTGACCCCCGGCCACCCCGACTCCCGGGTCGTGGAACGCCACCTCATCGCGTTGCGCAGGATCCTCGCCGCCCTGCGCCGGCACGCGGGCGTATCGCCAGGTTCACTCCGCACCGACCCCGACCGCCGTTGGGCGGTCGAGCGCGGTCTTCAGCTTTGCGCACAGAATGCCCTCGACACATCGAGGAGCGGCTCTACGGGGAACGTGAACGGTTTGGGGATTTCGATCTCGAAGTGCTTCGTCGGCAGACAACCGAGGAAGCGCGGGCCGAGGAAGGTAGAACCCCACCTTGCTGAGCGCTTTGACGCAGGCTCTCCCCGATATCCTCGGCAAGCCGGTCACACGGCTACGACCATGGCCTCGAAGCGCTCCTCGGGAACGGAAAGCCCATCTTCTTCCAGCGAAGCGACGTACCCTTCGATCGCCTCCTTGATGTTGGCAATGGCCTCCTGTCTCGTCTTCCCTTGGCTGATGCAGCCGAGAAGACTGGGGCACTCGGCGATCCAGTAACCGTCGTCGCCGGGATAGATCACCACTTGTCTCATTGTTTCGTCCCGCATCGGCCCCACCCGGTCTGATGCTCCAAATCAAGGACCCTTCAATTGAAGGGAAGATTCTGCCCCGGTCCGTCTTCGACGGCTCACCCGCGCATCGCCGTGCCCCGGAACACCTTGGAGATCGGTGTCGCTCATGTACAGAATGAACCCTTGATCCACGCTGGCCGGCGAGTCTGGTCAGACCGCCGCCGCGGTGTCAAGGTGGAGGCGCACCGATGACCGCCACTGAACGCCAGCTTTCGAGTCTGGCCGGAACCGCACACCATACAATCGCCGGAACAACAGGGGCGGCGGGAGCGGGTTCGTGCGGGTCGGGATTCCGGATGCGGAGGTCGACTACTGGGGAGGCTTCTTCGCCCCGGACGAGGCGCGCGCCCTGTTCGACGCGCTCCGGGCGGAGATCCGGTGGGAACGGCATCGAGTCCGGATCCGGGGGCACGAGATCGATTGCCCGCGCCTCTCCGGCTGGGAGGGCGACGCGACCTACGCCTACTCGGGGCTCACCCTGCGCCCCGCACCGTGGACCCCACGGGTCACGGACGTCCGCCGGCGTATCGAAGCCGCGACCGGGGAGACTTTCAACAGCGTGCTCGCGAACCTCTACCGGGACGGGGGCGACCGCATGGGCTGGCACGCGGACGACGAGCCGGAACTCGGCCGCTCGCCCGTGATCGCGTCCGCGAGCTTCGGGGCGCCCCGGCGGTTCCTCCTCCGCCCGAAACGGGGCGGCGCCTCCGTGCCCGTCCTGCTCGAGCCGGGCTCGCTGCTCGTCATGCGCGGCGCCACCCAGCGGCACTGGATGCATTCCCTGCCCCCGACCCGGCGGCCCGTCGGCCCGCGCATCAACCTCACGTTCCGCCGCATCCTCACCGAGCCAGGGCCGTTCCTTGAATAACGGGTCCCCTTCGGATCGACCGGCTCAAATTTCTTGTTCACCCGACACTTGATTCCTGACGTCACCCGGGGGAAAAACCCGTTCGACAGTGGCCGAGGTCGAATATAGACTCCGGGAACGGCAACGGGAGGGGGCGTTGTGTCCGATCAGATGATCGCGGAGGCCGATCGGGATATTGACGCTCTGGCTGCGGATCTCGTCGCGCGCGCGCAATCGGTTGCGGGCGAGCTGAGGCCGCGGGCGGCGGCGGCGGAGGCAAACCGCCGCGTGCCCGAGGAGAACTTCGAGCGCATATGCGAGGAGGGACTCCTCACCGTCATCCAGTCGCGCCGGTGCGGCGGCCATGAACTCTCCATGCGTGCGCACCTCGACATCGTCGCCGCCATCGCCGACGGCTGCGGGTCCACGTCGTGGGTGCTCGGGGTCATGCATGCCCATAGCTGGCTGATAGCGCATTTCCCGCACCGGGCCCAGGACGAGGTCTACGGGAGCGACCCGAACACCATGATCTCCGCCGTGCTCGCGCCGCGCGGCAAGGCGGTGCGGCGGGCGGACGGCACCTATCTCCTGAACGGTTTCTGGCCGTTCGGCTCCGGCTGCGAGCTCTCCAAGTGGCTGCTGCTCGGCGCGGAGGTGTTCGACGACAACGGCGAGTTCCTCGATCTCGCCGATTTTCTGATTCCGACGAGCGACGTGGAGATCAAGGACGACTGGTACGTGGCGGGGCTGCAGGGGACCGGGAGCTGTTCGCTCGTCGTCGAGGATCTGCCGATCCCGGAGCACCGCTACCTGTCCCTGCTCGGGCTCATCGCCCGCGACACGCCCGGAATGAACGAAGGCTATGACGGCTGGCTCCACCGGGGGGAGGCGGTGCCGATCCTCGCCCTGGCCCTGTGCGGCGGCTCCATCGGGCTCGCGCGCATGGCCGTCAGGGAGTTCCGGAAGGCGATTTCCGGAAAGACCGTCGCCTACACCGGGCACGTCCAGACCGAGTGGAGCTCGACCCATATCACTCTTGCCAACGCGGCGGCGCTCGCAGACGCGGGCGAACTCCTCCTCTACCGGGCGGCGGACGATATCGACCGCCTGGCCAGAGCGGGGGAGGCGATGTCGATGGAGATGCGCGGCCGCATGCGGATGGACTGTTCCCAGGGCGTGAGGTTCGCCCTCGAAGCCGCGGACAAGCTGTACATATCAAGCGGCGGCTCGGGTCTGTCCCTGAGGAACGCCCTGCAGCAGATTTCGCGCGACCTGCATGCGATCAACATGCACGGGCTGCTCCTCCTCGAGGCGAGCGCGGAGGTCTATGGCCGCGTGCTCCTCGGTCTCGAGCCGAACACGATCATCATCTGACCGGAGCCTCGCATTTCCACGGATTGGTGCGCACGAACCAACAGACGAACCAGTGCAGGAAGAGACGCCGATGAAAGACAAGCCGAAACGCAACAACCTGAACCGCAGAAAATTCATCCGATACGGCGGCGGCGCGCTGGCGGCAGCCGTCTCGGGCTTTTCCGCGCCCGCGGTGCACGCCCAGCGCAAGCCAGTGAAAATCGGCTTCGTCAGCCCGCAGACCGGACCCCTGGCACCGTTCGGCGAGGCCGACCGGTTTGTCCTCGCCGACGTGAACCAGGTTCTCGCGAACGGGATCAAGATCGGCAAGCACACCTATCCGGTCGAGATCATCTCGCGCGACTCCCAGTCCAGCCCCAACCGGGCGGCCGAGGTGACGGCCGAGCTGATCCTCCGGGACGAGGTCAACATGATGATCGGATCGTCCTCGGGCGACACGGTGAACCCGGTGTCCGACCAGTGCGAAGCCAACGAAGTGCCGTGCGTGACGGCCGACACCCCCTGGCAGATCGTCTATTTCGGACGGGGCGGCACACCCGAGAAGGGGTTCAAGTGGACCTACCATTTCTTCTGGGGCATCGACGACATGATCGGCGTCTTCATGAGCATGTGGAAGCTTCTCGACTCGAACGGCCGGATCGGCTCCCTCATCGCCAACGATTCCGACGGCGTCGTAGCCGGGGACCCCGAGCGCGGCTTCCGGCCGCCCATGGAAGGAGGAGGTTTCGAGTATTTCCAGCCCCCGATATTCCAGCCCGGCACGGCCGACTTCACAGCGCAGATCAACCGGTTCAAGAAAGAGGGGATCGAGCTTCTGACCGGCCTTGCGACACCGCCCGACTTCTCGACGTTCTGGACGCAGGCGGCGCAGCAGGGACTGACCCGGCAGCTCAAGGCGGGAACCATAGCGAAGGCCCTGCTGTTTCCGCCGGCGATCGAGGCGCTGGGCGACCGCGGTGACGGGCTGACGACGGAAGTCTGGTGGTCCCCCACACATCCCTTCAGGTCGGGACTCACCGGCCGCACATCGGCACAGTTCGCCGCCGACTATACGGCGGCGACCACGCGCCAGTGGACCCAGCCCCTCGGTTTCAAGCACGCGAACATCGAGGTCGCGATCGACGTGCTCAAGCGCTGCGGCGACCCCGGCGACCCGGAGGCCATCCTCGACGCGATCCGGAACACCGCCTACGAATCGATCGTGGGCCCGGTGTCGTGGCAGTTCGGAGACCACCGCAACCCGGTCAAGAACGCCTGCCGCACGCCGCTAGTAGGGGGACAGTGGAGGGCCCAGAGCGGGCCGTTCAAGTATGATCTGGTGATCGTCGAGAACGAGCTGGCAAAGGAGATTCCGGTCGGCGGCGACATCACGCCCCTGAGCTGACCGCAGGCGGACCGGCCGGTCCGCGAGGCGGCGGGCCCTGCCCGGGCCGGGCTCACCGCTCCGGCTGGCCGGCCGGCCGGCCGGCCGGCAATCCAGCGTTTCCGGCGCCACGAGAACCGCCGATGACGGTCATTCTCTCGATCCGGGGACTTTCGAGAACCTTCGGCTCGCTGAAGGTCATCGACGATTTCGCGCTGGAAGTGGCTGCCGGCGAGGCGCTGGGAATCATCGGCCCCAACGGCGCCGGCAAGAGCACGCTCTTCAACCTCGTCACCGGGAACCTCGCACCGGATGCGGGCGCGATCGTGTTCAACGGCGCGGACGTGACCCGGCGCCCCGTACACGACCGCTGCCGGCTCGGCATTGGCCGGTCCTACCAGATCCCCCACCCGTTCGGCGGCATGACCGTGTTCGAGAACCTCCTGGTCGGCGCCACGTTCGGACGCAGCCGGAGCGAATCGGAAAGCTATGAATTCTGTGCCCGCATCCTCCGGCTGACCGGCCTTGCCGGTCATGCGAACCGGCTTGCCGGCTCGCTCACCCTGCTCGAGAGAAAGCGGCTGGAGCTGGCGCGGGCGCTCTCCACGGAGCCCCGGCTTCTCCTGATGGACGAGATCGCGGGTGGCCTGACCGAGCACGAGATCCTGGATCTCGTCGAAACCATCCGCACCATCCGATCCGGGGGGATTTCGATCATCTGGATCGAGCATATCGTGCATGCCCTGATGTCGGTGGTCGAACGCCTGGTCGTGATCCATGCCGGCCGGAAGCTCGACGACGGCACGCCGGAACGCGTGATTGCAAATCCCGAGGTCAGGGAGGTGTATATGGGGATCGTCGTCGAGTGAGACTGCTGGAAGTCCGCAATCTCGACGCCTTCTACGGCGATTTTCAAGCCCTCTTCGGGGTGGATTTCGAGATCGACGAAGGCGAGTGCATAGCCATCATCGGCGCAAACGGGGCCGGAAAATCGACCTTTCTCCGCTCGGTCACCGGGCTGGTGTCCGCCGATGCCGACCGGCTTGCCTACCGGGGGGTGGCGATCGGGAACCGGGCGGCAGCCGACATCGTCGGCTTCGGAATCGCCATGGTGCCCGAGGGGCGCCGCCTGTTTCCGAGTCTCAGCGTCGAGGAGAACCTGCTGGTCGGCGCTCACGGAAACCGGACCGGCATCTGGGACCTTTCGAGGGTGTACGGCCTCTTTCCCAGGCTCAGGGAGCGGAGGAGCGTGCCCGCCACTTCACTGAGCGGCGGAGAGCAGCAGATGGCGGCAATCGCCAGGGCGTTGATGGCGAATCCCGAACTCCTGCTGTTCGACGAGCTGTCGCTCGGCCTCGCACCGATCGTGATCAGGGATCTCTACGAATCGCTCCCGATGATCCGGTCGGAAGGGGTTTCGCTGGTGGTCGTCGAACAGGACATCAGCCAGGCACTCGCGATCGCGAGCCGCGTATATTGCTTCCAGGAAGGGCGCGTGTCGCTGACGGGCCGGCCTTCCGATCTCGGACGCGAGCAGATCGTGGAGGCGTATTTCGGGCCCGGATCATGATGGAGTGGGCCAGCACCGTCATCAACGGGATCCTGACCGGCGGCCTCTACGCCATGCTGGCCGCAGGCCTCGCCATCATCTTCGGGGTGATGCGGCTGGTGAATATCACCCATGGCGACCTGATCGTTCTTGCCGCCTTCATCGCCATGGTGGTCATCGAGACCACCGGGGTGAACCCGTTTCTGAGCCTGCTTGTCGTCCTCCCCGTCATGGTTCCGGTCGGCTACCTGCTCCAGCGCGGCATCCTCAACTACACGCTCGGCGACGACCTGCTTCCCCCGCTGCTGGTGACGTTCGGCCTGTCGATCATTCTCCAGAACCTCCTGCTGGAGATCTTTTCGGCGGACTCGCAGCGGCTGGACGCCGGCCGGATCGAGACCGCAAGCATCGGCGTCGTCGAAGGCCTCGAGATCGGGGTCTTTCCCCTGGTCATCTTCGTCGTCGCGATCGCGATGATCGGGGGCGTGCAGGTGATTTTCAGCCGCACGAAGCTCGGGCGCGCGTTCCGGGCCACCTCCGACGATGCCGAAACTGCCCAGCTCATGGGGATCAATCACCGGCACATCTTCGCGCTGGCCATGGCGATCTCGCTGTTCCTGGTCGGCATCGCCGGGATCTTTCTCGGCATACGCACGAGCTTCGATCCGTCAATCGGCCCCTCGCGGCTGCTGTTCGCATTCGAGGCGGTCATCATCGGCGGGCTCGGTTCGATCTGGGGGACGCTGGCCGGGGGAATCATTCTCGGGCTTGCCCAGAACATCGGCGCCAAGATCAATCCCGGCTGGCAGATCCTTGCCGGCCATGTCGCCTTCCTGCTCATCCTGCTCGTCCGGCCGAACGGCCTGTTTCCGCGGACCCGCGATGAGTAGCCAATTTCCGGACCGCGCGGAGACGGTCGCCCTTTCCGTCACGCGCGCCACCCGAGCCAGCCGAGCCGGTGCGGTGTTCGCCATGGTCCTGATCGTCGTCCTGATCACCGGGCCCTGGTGGCTCGGCAGGGCGGACATGCGCCTCCTGGTCGAGATCTTCTATTTTCTCGCGCTTGCGCAGATGTGGAACCTGTTGGCCGGATATGGCGGCCTGGTCTCGGTGGGGCAGCAGGCATTTATCGGTCTCGGCGGCTATCTCCTGTTCATACTCGCAATCCATTTCGGCATCGGTGCGCTGTGGACGGTTCCACTGGCCGGCCTGATCGGCGCCGTTATCTCGCTTCCCATTGCGTTCCTGGTCTTCCGCCTCCGTGGCCATTACTTCGCGATCGGAACCTGGGTGGTGGCGGAGGTGTTCTCGCTGGGCTTCGCCCAGGTCACCTCCCTCGGAGGCGGGTCCGGCATGAGCCTGCCAATCGCCACGCTCCAGACCGTCGCGTCCACTCGCGCCGGCCGGGAGTCCGCCATCTACTGGCTGGCGCTTGCCGTCGCGGTCGCGGTCACGGCCGGAATCTACCTGCTCCTCCATTCACGCCACGGCCTCGCCCTGACCGCGATCAGGGACTCCGAGGAGGCGTCGCACAGCCTCGGCGTAGACAACTTCCGGACGAAACTCATGGTCTACGTCATCGCGGCGTTCGGGACTTCCGCGATTGGAGCCCTCATCTACCTCACCAAGCTCCGGATCACGCCGAGCGCCGCTTTCGACATCAACTGGACCACAACCGTGATCTTCATCGTGGTGATCGGCGGCATCGGAAGCATCGAGGGGCCAATCATCGGCACCATCATCTTCTTCCTGCTGCGCGAGCCGCTTGCGCATCTCGGAAGCTGGTACCTCATCCTGCTCGGCATCACCGCGGTGGTCATCATGCTGAAATCACCGCAGGGAGTCTGGGGCTTCGTCGCGAATCGCTACGGCCTGCGTTTCTTCCCCGTGCAGCGCCGCGTGGATTTCGACGATGCTCCGAAGAACGATTCCGCCTGACGGGCCGGCGCGGGCGGTGCGAAGGCAGGAATTCGTCCCGCTCGACCCGGTCGAAATTGCGGGGTGCAGTCACGGCTCCGGACTCCGCGCAGTCTCGTGAGCCTGGACTCCTTGAGGCACCGTAGCCTGACGTTCACCAGCGGATCGTGCCGCGCAGCATGACGCCGTGCTCGGCGTCGGCGCTCGCGGCCTCGCGCCTGGTGGCGTCGAGGCCGATCTCGAAGCCGGGGTCGCCCGGCCGCGCCGAGGTCAGGCGCCAGCCGAGGCGGTAGTCCCGCCCAGCGTCCGAGAGCCCGACGCCGAGGTTCGGCGTGCCGGTGAAGCCGCCGCCGAACAGGGCGATGCCGTAGCCAAGCTCGGCCTCCAGACGGCCCGCGCTCGCGGCGCCGCCGTTGTCGCCTGCCCCGGCCCCCGAGCCGGGGTCCGCGGCGAGGCCGGCGAGCGTCTCGCGGGCGAGGAGCGCGTCCATGCCGCCCGTCGGCGAGCCGCCCCAGCCCTGGCGCAGCCTCAGCGCGAACCCCCGGTCCGTCGTCGGCCGCGGGTCCCAGGTGAGCGAGGCGCTCGCGCCCCATTCGCGGAAGCCCCGCGCCTCGTGGGCGACGAGCCCCCGCGCCTTCAGATCGAGCGCCACGCCCTGCTTCGGGGCCGCGAAGGCGAGACCGCCGCCGAGGTCGACGCCGAGCCCGGTCTCGGCGTCGCCGCCGTCGAGCCGCGCGCCGAGCTCGAACGACGGCGTCAGCACCATGCCCGCAGCATCGCCGCCGAGCGCGAAGCGCCGCGAGCCCTCGATGCCCGTGCGCAGCAGCCACACGTCGGCGGTCGCCGCCGCGAGCCTGCCGTCATTGGAGTCCTTCGCGGCCTCCGACTCCGTGCGGGTGAAGCGCGCATCCCCCTTGACCGCGAGCGCGAGACCGCCGTCGGCCGGCGGCGCCAGCACCTCGCCCCGCAGCCCGGCCGCGCCCATGCTCATCGTCAGGTCGGCCGCGAAGGGACCGTCCCCCTTGCCCCCGGGCATCAGCCTCAGCTCGCCCGCGCCGTAGCCGAGCGTCGCCCAGGCCGAGAGCCGGTCGGTCAGTTGCAGCCCGCCATAGGGCCACAGACCGGTCAGCGATGCCTCGACCTCGCCCGCGCAGCCGCCGGCCCCGGGGTCGTTGCCATCGCCGCCGTCGTCATCGCTGCCGTCGTCATCGCCGGCCCCGCCGTCACTGCCATCGCCGTCGCCGCTATCCCCGTCGCCGCCCGTGCAGCCGCCGCCCTCGGTGTAGCTGCCCGTGCCGCGGGCATGGCCCACCGCGAGTCCTGCCGTCCAGCGTCCTGCCCCGGACCCCGAGTCGGGGGCCGCCGCCCAGTCCGCGCCCATCAGCCCGGTGGTGACCTCGCCGTCGAGCGTGAGGTCGCCCTCGCGCCCGTCGAAGCGCGAGATCGCGCCCCGGCCCCAGAGCGCCGCGTAGCCGCCAACCTCGGCCGAGCCGCCGGTCAGCGCGAAGGACGTCCCGGTCACAAAGTCGCGCCCGGTCGGCGCCCGCGACCGCACGCGGCCGTCGGGGCCGTCACCGTCGCCGCGCCAAGCGTCGTCCGTCCCGGCATGTGCCACCCAGTCGCGGATCGCCGCCATCGCCTCCCGGTCCCGCGCGGCGAGCGCGCGCTCCGCGGTGGCGCCGGCGTTGTCGTTGGCAGCCGTCTTGCCGCTGCCGTCCCACGACGGCAGGGCCTGGCCCGCAAGCGTTGTGGTATCCGACGCGAAGGGTGGCGTCAGTGCTAGGTCCTTATAATTGGCTAAAGGACCATCGTATGTGGCTTCCAGACGGGAAACCGCCGCCGAACTCTCAAGCTGAGCCACCGTGGATCGGTTCTCGAACGCAGGCACTCCATCGGAACCGGTCGTGAAGGCCGCGAGTTGGTTGCCGGCAAGGTCGGTGAGGACAGGGGTTTCGACCACGGACGGGTCGTAGCTGAGCCCTACGATCTGTCCCTGGGAGCACCTGCGTGGTAGGTCCCCACCCGCAAAACCTGTCTCTATGTATGAAGTTCCATCTTCAGAAAATAAAAAATCCGTCCAGCCCTTAGCAAACTTGGCCTTCATCGTGACGTCGTTACACGTGACCGAAAAGGCGCTTCCGAGCATTTCCGAGTCGGAAGTGTCGTTCAGAACGGCCATAGGCTCGTCGAGAACAAGTGTGAAACTTGAGCTCTTACGGAAGAATACAGAAACGCTGTTGTGACCGATGGCGCGGTAGTGTCCTCATTGACGGGCGGATCCACCTGCGCCTGCGCCGGAACAGCGAGCACCAGGGCGGCCAAACCGAACGCGAGCCAGGCTGCGGCGGCCAGACAGGGAAGGGAACATATTGCGGCCCGGAGGCCATGCAGTTGGCCGGCAGCGGATACGTTCTCAGAGGAGGAACGAACGCCCCGGCGGGGCGGCCGGTTCTCAGGCGGCATTGGCGGGTCGGCCTGCTCCCGGGACCGGGGCGCAGTCATGGCCTCGGCGCTCGGCGCTCGGCGCTCGGCGCTCGGCGCTCGGCGCTCGGCGCTCGGCGCTCGGCGCTCGGCGCTCGGCGCTCGGCGCTCGGCGCTCGGCGCTCGGCGCTCGGCGCTCGGCGCTCGGCGCTCGGCGCTCGGCGCTCGGCGCTCGGCGCTCGGCGCTCGGCGCTCGGCGCTCGGCGCTCGGCGCTCGGCGCTCGGCGCTCGGCGCTCGGCGCTCTTAGTTAAGGTTGAACAGACAGCCTCCAACCACTTCGCACAAATCAACCCCATCGCCGTACCGCCCCTGTTCGCGCCCGGTGACTTCAGCGGTGTCCATGGCAGCACCGCTTGACGGGAGCGGAATATAACGAACTTTCAAGCGATTGCAAGTATGTTATTTTTTTATCTCATCGATAATAAATTTTTCTCAAGACGCCCGCCCGGATTCCACTGAAAAACCCTCTCGATGCCCGCCCACAAAGGCGAAACGGCACTCCGACGGGACTTTCTCGGGAGGTATTATGAGAAAGATGTATTTGTGAAATTACGAAGTATTTGTTGATTTACCTCCAATTCCACGGTTCCCGGCGCCCCGATTCGTGATTCCCCTGCTGCCTCTCGACAGCCTGCGCTTCTTCGAGGCTGCCGCCCGGCACCAGAGCTTCGCCCTTGCCGCCGAGGTCCACGGCGTCTCCGAGCGCCAGCGCACGACCCCCCGGCGGGTGCGCATCGTCTCGGTCGAGGCGGTGGCCGAGAAGTGGCTGGTGCCAAGGCTCGCCTCGTTCAGGGCGGCCTGGCCCGGCATCGCCATCGAGCTCGAGACCAACCACCGGGGCGTCGACCCGGCGCGGCGCTCCATCGCCGCGTCAGCCGCCGCCTCGTCCTCGCCTTCCGGGAACGCGTGGAGCGTTGCGCCCAGCACACGGTCGAGCAGCAGGTTGCCGGAGCTGCGGTAGGTCCCGCCGCCGTCCGCCACCCGGTCCTCGAGCTGGATGTGGATTTCCATACTTGGCCCGAGTTCGACAACTCAGCGTTTTTGCGCTCGTAACTCACTGATTTACGGTTCACGAGTGCAAGCTGAATGAGAACGCTCGGCCCTGCTTGTCCACGAGGGGAAGGGGATGGCGAACCGACCCTCTGGCCAGCTTGACGGCCAGCCACCAGTCTTCACTCGAAAACCCCTTCGGGGGCTCCAGATGCCGGAGCTTCGACCAATGCAGATATCTGTTTTCAGGGAGCTTTCCGATACCGGAAGAAAGCAGTTCCGGGATCTTTGCGTATCGTTCGTTGCTCAGCTCCGACAGGGACGGTGGCGCGAGAGGCATTTTCATGGGTGACGGATACTGCTGAGCCAGCGTTGATCCAGGTTGCGACGGGTCCTATAATTTTGTGGCAAAACAAGGTGGAGGAAACTCCCATGCGCGATCTTACCGAACAGAACACGACGGGTGTCGTACTCGGCGCGTGGGCACGAAATCCCGATCCGCGTTTCAAGGAGATCATGGATGCCTTGATTCGACATCTTCACGAGTTCGTTCGCGAGGTGCGGCTTACCGAGACGGAATGGGAAGCCGCAATCCGGTATCTCCATGAATGCGCCGACATCTCGTCGACGGAGCGTAGCGAGTTCATCCTCACGTCCGATGTTCTCGGCGTCTCGTCGCTTGTGGACACGCTGAACAACCGGCGCCCGAAGGGAGCGACCGAGAATTCCGTGCTCGGACCCTTCTACATCGACGGGGAAGGCGAACTCGGACCGGTGCCGCAAGTCAATGTGGGCGGCGATCTGATCGGTGACCGCAACAAGGGCGGCGAGCCGACCCTCGTCCGCGGCAGGGTCAAGGGGCTCGACGGCGCGCCCATCCGGGGCGCGGTGCTGGACTTCTGGCAGAACGGCCCCGACGGCCTTTACGACGTCCAGGAGCCGGAACGAGGTTACAACCTTCGTTGTCGGATGATCACCGGCGAGGACGGACGTTACGCGTTCACGACCACCAAGCCGTTGCCGTATACGATTCCTCTCGACGGTCCGGCGGCGAAAATGATGAAGACCGCCGAGCGCAATGTCTGGCGGCCGGCGCATCTCCACGTACGCGTTGATGCGCCAGGCTACGAGATGCTCACGACCGAGCTCTTCATCGAGGGGGACGAATACCTCGACAATGACGCGGTCTTCGGGGTCAAGGACTCCCTGGTAATCAACTGGGGACGAAATGACTCGCAGGAAGAGGCCGAGAAGCTGGACATCGCCTCCCCGTTCTACGAGATCGAATTCGATGTAGTGCTCAATCCTGCTGTGGCGGCAGCACAGGCACAGGCCGCCGACTAGCGGGCCCACCTTCTCGTGCATGGGGTAGCGGCCCACCGGACGTCATCGATCGGAGCGTGGAGCGGCGAGCGGGCAGGCAGGCAGGCAGGCAGGAAGATCGAGCATGGAATACCGGCGCATCTCCGTCGACCCCCTCACCCCGACGATCGGGGCCGAGGTCTCCGGGGTCGATCTTCGCGAGCCCCTCGACGAGGAGGCGTTCGAGGAAGTCCACGGCGCCCTGGTCGACCACGCGGTGATCTTCTTCCGCGACCAGGCCATCGACCACGATCAGCACCTCGCCTTCGGGCGGCGCTTCGGAGCGCTGCACATCCACCCCGCCGCTCCGTGCGTCGCAGACAACCCGGAGCTCATGCTGATCCACACCGATGCGAGATCCACCCGACACAACGGTGACGACTGGCACAGCGACGTGTCCTGCGACGAGGAGCCGCCGATGGGCTCCGTGCTGCACCTCCATACGGTGCCGACGTCGGGCGGCGACACCCTCTTCTCGAACATGTATGCGGCGTGGGAGGCGCTGTCGGAGCCGATGAAGGCGCTGCTCGCGCCGCTTGAAGCCCGGCACGAGTCCGCGCACCTCTACGATGGGCTGTACGGAGACGCCACCGTGAAGCGCCGCAACGACTGGCCGAGCGCGGTGCACCCGGTGGTCCGGACCCATCCCGTATCCGGGCGGAGCGCCCTCTACGTGAACGCGATCTTCACCCGCCGGATCCTCGGCGTCACCGAGCGCGAGAGCCGCGCCCTGCTCGACTTCCTGTTCGCGCACGTCGCGAATCCGCGGTTCCAGTGCCGCTTCCGCTGGCGCGAGAACTCGATCGCCTTCTGGGACAACCGCTGCGTGCAGCACCACGCGATGTGGGACTACTACCCCGAGACGCGCACCGGCACCCGGGTGACCGTCGCCGGCGACCGTCCCTTCCGCTGATCCTCCGGCCTCCCGACCGGAAACTCATGCCGAGGGCTGGGCGCCCGCCGGCACGAGCTCGAATCCCTGCCTTGCAAAATCTTCGTCGAACCCAAGGACCCGCCCGATCCCGCGCTCGCGCATGAGCGTGATGCTCGACCAGTCGGTGAGGCTGATCCTGCGGTGCGATGCGGCCAGGAGGGCGGCCATTGCACGATGAAGCAGAGCCTCGTCGACCCACACCACATCGAGCAGCGGAAGCACGTCCCGATAGAACACCCGCACCGCCGCAACTCCGACTCTCGTCTGCAGCAGGGTGACCGCCTCGAGAACGACAAACGAAGAGGTCAGGAGCCTGACGCCCTGGTCTCGCAACGGCGGGACGGCGGCAATCGCCGCCTGGTGGTTGTCGTCGGTCTCGACCAGCAGCGCAAACAGGGCCGAGGTCTCCACGAACACCTCATTCATTCGCGAAGGCATCGGAGAGGTAGGCGTCATGACGCACGGAGACGTCCGTCACGTCGCTCTCGGCGCGGCACGAGCCGACGGCAGCCAGGAAGCGGTCCCAGGCCGTTTCCTTCTCCTCGGCGGCAAGGACGTGATCCACACCCTCGCGGACGAGCTGCGCGAAAGACTTCGACTGGCGTGCCGCGAGCGCCTTCAGGCGCTCGTATTGATCGGGATCGAGCTGGATTTGGGTACGAATCATGATGTCATGTTAGCACCCACGTGCATACATGATGAGCTCGGGTGTCCACGAGGAGGCCGTGTTCAGGGACGCGCCCCCGACTATCAGGTCGATGGGTTCGCAATACCGGAAGGTTCGTGGTGCGGGTCAGACTGCGGGGCCGGAGTCCAGCCCGCGAGAAACGTCGGACGCAGGACTGCTACCGAGGGAGAGCGCCGCGTCGCGCGCGTCGCGCCGAATTCGTCCGGACCAGTGCACGGGAATTGTTTCAAGTCTGAAATTTCAAGCTTGAAATAAATCTCGAAGCGGCGCAGACTGGACGCGGCGTTTCGGCACCCGGAGGGGGCGCCCATGAACATCGCCTGTCTCGGCGGGGGGCCTGCGGGGCTCTATTTCGCGATCAGCCTGAAGCTCCGCAATCCGGCCCACGAGATCACCGTGTTCGAGCGCAACGCCCGCGACGACACCTTCGGCTGGGGGGTGGTCCTGTCCGACGAGACGCTGAAGAACCTCGCCGCCAACGACCCGGTGAGCGCGGCCGCCATCCACAGCCACTTCGCCTACTGGGACGACATCGCGGTCTGCCTCCGGGGCGAACGCATCGTCTCCACCGGGCACGGATTCTGCGGGATCGGCCGCCGGCGTCTGCTCGCGCTGCTCCAGGAACGGGCCATTCACCTGGGAGTCGAGCTCCGCTTCGAGGCGAGGGCCGACGAACCGGCCCCGTTCGCGGAGGAGTTCGATCTCGTCGTCGCCGCCGACGGGCTGCATTCGCGCACCCGCGAGGCCTACCGGGAGCACTTCCGCCCGCAAGTCGACCTTCGCCGCTGCAAGTTCGTGTGGCTCGGCACCCACCAGAAGTTCGACGACGCCTTCACCTTCATCTTCGAGCAGACCGAGCACGGCTGGGTATGGGCCCACGCCTACCAGTTCGACGCGAGCACCGCCACCTTCATCGTGGAATGCTCGCAACCCACCTGGGAGGCGTTCGGCTTCGAGTCGATGAGCCAGGCGGAATCGGCGGCGGCCTGCGAACGGATCTTCGCCGCCCATCTCGGCGGGCATTCGCTCATGAGCAACGCGACCCATCTCCGCGGCTCGGCCTGGCTCAACTTCCCCCGGGTTCTCTGCGAGAAATGGTCGCACCGCAACGTGGTGCTGCTCGGAGACGCCGCGGCCACCGCCCATTTCTCGATCGGTTCGGGCACGAAGCTCGCGATGGAGGGAGCGGTCACCCTCGCCCAGGCGCTGGTCGAGGAGGCGACCCCGGAGGAAGCGTTCGCGAGCTACGAGGAGAGCCGGCGACTGGAGGCGCTCCGCCTTCAGTCCGCGGCCCGAAACTCCCTCGCCTGGTTCGAGGACGTCGAGCGGTACCTCGATCTCGACCCCGTGCAGTTCAACTACTCGCTGCTGACCCGCTCGCAGCGGATCAGCCACGAGAACCTCCGGGTGCGCGACCCGCGGTGGCTGCGAAGCGCGGAGCGGTGGTTCCAGGAACGGTCCGGTGCGCCGGGCGTCCCGGTCCGCCCGCCGATGTTCG
This sequence comes from Gammaproteobacteria bacterium, assembly GCA_965223775.1. Taxonomy (GTDB): domain Bacteria; phylum Pseudomonadota; class Gammaproteobacteria; order HK1; family HK1; genus JAJDXW01. Next base: position 4,663,938 of record OZ245021.1, read on the forward strand.
CACCCTTCGCGCTCCGCGACCTCCGGCTCGAGAACCGGGTGGTCGTTTCGCCCATGGCGCAGTACAAGGCGGTAGACGGTGTCCCCGGGGACTGGCACCTGGTCCACTACGCCGAGCGGGCAAAGGGAGGAGCGGGCCTCGTGACCATCGAGATGACCTGCGTCAGCCCGGAGGGTCGGATCACCCCCGGCTGCACGGGGCTCTACGCGGACGAGCACACCGCGGCATGGAAGCGAATCACGGACTTCGTGCACCGCGAGACGACCGCGAAGATCGGCTGCCAGCTCGGACATTCCGGGCCGAAGGGCTCGACCCAGCTCGGCTGGGAGACCATGGACGCGCCGCTCCCGGAGGGCAACTGGCCCGTGATGGCCGCTTCCCCCATCCCCTGGTCGCCCCGGAACCAGACGCCGAGGGCGATGACCGAGGAGGACATGGAGAAGGTGACGGCCGAGTTCGTCGATGCGGCCCGCCGCGCGGAGGAGGCCGGCTTCGACATGCTGGAGCTGCACTGCGCCCACGGCTACCTGCTCTCCTCGTTCATCACCCCGATCACGAACCGGCGCCAGGACCGGTACGGGGGCAGCCTCGAGAACCGCCTGCGGTTCCCCCTGCGCGTCTTCGAGGCGGTCCGGGCGGCGTGGGCGCCGCAAAAACCCATGTCGGTCCGGATCTCGGCCGACGACTGGGTGGGCGACGAGGGCATCACCCCCGAGACGTCGGTGGAGGTCGCTCGCGCCTTCATGCGCACGGGCGCGGACATCTGCAACGTGTCGGCGGGACAGACCTCGACCCGCGCCCGGCCGGTGTACGGGCGCCTGTTCCAGACCCCGTTCGCGGACCGGATCCGGAACGAAGCGCACATGGCAACGATGGCGGTCGGCAACATCTACGAGGCCGACCACGTCAACTCGATCCTGCTCGCGGGCCGGGCGGACCTCGTGTGCCTCGCCCGCCCGCACCTCGCGAACCCCTACTGGACCTTCCACGCCGCGGCGGCCCTCGGGGACCGCGAGGTCGAGTGGCCCCTGCCCTACCTCGCCGGCCGCGACCAGCTCCGGCGCCTCGCCGAGCGGGGCGAAGCGCCCGGACCGGCGGCCGCGGCGAGGGCCTGAACCATGTCGTTCCTCGAAGGCAGACACGCGGTGGTCACCGGCGCAGGCACGGGGATCGGCGCCGCCATCGCGGAGGCGCTCGCAGGCGAAGGCGCCCGGGTAACCCTCCTCGGACGAAGGCTCGAAGTCCTGGAGCGCCTCGCCGTCCGGTCGCAAGACCGGCTGCATCCGGTGCGGACCGACGTGACCGACGAGGACTCGGTTCGCGCCGCGTTCGAACGGGCGGGACGCGAGCGAGGGCCGGCGAGCATCGTCGTCGCCAACGCCGGCGAGGCCGCGAGCGCCCCCTTCGCACGGCTCGGCCCGGAGATGTGGACGGAGATGCTCGAGGTCAACCTGACCGGCTGCTACCGCACCTTCCGGCACGGCCTCGCCGCCATGGACCGCGCCGCACGGTGGGGGCGGCTCATCGCGATCGCGTCCACCGCCGGCCTCAAGGGCTACCCCTACGTGGCCGCCTACTGCGCGGCGAAGCACGGGGTCGTCGGGCTCACCCGGGCCCTTGCCGTCGAACTGGCGAAGACCGGGGTCACCGTCAACTCGGTCTGTCCCGGGTTCACCGAGACGCCGCTCCTCGAGCGGAGCGTGCACAACATCGTCCGGCAGGGCGCGATGACCGCCGGGGAAGCGCGGGACGCGCTCGCCTCCGACAATCCGATGGGCCGGTTCATCGAGCCCGCGGAGGTCGCCCGGGCCGTGCTCTGGCTCTGCGGCCCTGGCTCGGACTCCATCTCCGGCCAGAGCGTCTCGGTGTCCGGGGGGGCGACGTGGTGAGCGCCGTGAGGACTCCTTCCTCCTTCTCCTCCCCCCCCTCCGCCTCCTCCGCGGCTTCCGCATCCTCCTCGCGGGCCGCCAAGGCACGGCTTCGCCTGTGGATCCGGATGCTGCGCCTGACGCGGGCCATCGAGTCGGAGCTGCGCGAGAACCTGCGAACGGAGTTCGCCGCCACCCTCCCGCGCTTCGACGTGATGGCCGCCCTGTACCGCTTTCCCGACGGCATGATCCTGTCCGAGCTCTCGCGCTACCTCATGGTGTCGAACGGCAACGTGACCGGCATCATCAACCGCCTCGTGAACGACGGCCTCGTCGAGCGCACGCTCCGCGACGGGGACCGCCGCACGTCGGCGGTTCGCCTGTCGGACCGGGGCGTGAAGAACTTCGAGTCGATGGCGAGCGCGCACGAGTCGTGGGTGAACGGGATCTTCGCCACGCTCGCCCCCGGCGAGGCGGAGAGGCTGGCCGAGCAGCTCAAGGGGACGGACATCTATCCGAGGACCACTCCATGAGCGCCGCGATCGGCTTCACCGGCGAGGACCAGCCGCTGGCGCTCCGCACCGCCGGCGACTTCGGCGACTCGACCGTCCCGGAAAGCGGAGGGAACGAAGGGTGACGACCAACCTTGGACCATCGGCCCACATGGACACCTTCGCCCGCGACAACCTTCCGCCGGCGGAGCAGTGGCCGGATCTCCTCCCCGGCCCGATCGACTACCCGGAGCGACTGAACGCCGCCTTCGAGCTCTCCGATCGGATGGTGCAGGCGGGCTTCGGCGATCACGTGGCCCTCATCGGACACGGCCGGCGCCGCACCTACAAGGAGCTGACCGACTGGACCAACCGCCTGGCCCGGACGCTGCGTGACGACTTCGGCGTGAAGCCCGGCAACCGGGTGCTGATCCGCTCCGCCAACAACCCGGCCATGGTCGGCTGCTGGCTTGCGGCCACCAAGGCGGGGGCGGTGGTGGTGAACACCATGCCGATGCTCCGCGCGGGGGAGCTCGCGACGATCGTCGAAATGGCCCGGGTCCGGCTCGCCCTCTGCGACACCCGGATGATGGACGAGCTGGTCGCCTGCTCCAAGGCGAGCCGCTTCCTGGAACAGGTGGTCGGCTTCGACGGTACCGCCAACCACGACGCGGAGCTCGACCGGATTGCGTTGACCAAGCCGGTCCGGTTCGACGCCGTGCCCACCGGCCGCGACGACGTCGCCCTGCTCGCCTTCACCTCCGGCACGACCGGCGAGCCCAAGGCGACCATGCACTTTCACCGCGATCTGCTCGCGATCGCGGACGGCTATGCCCGGGACGTGCTCGGAGTCACCCCGGACGACGTCTTCGTGGGGTCTCCGCCGCTGGCGTTCACCTTCGGCCTGGGCGGCCTCGCAATCTTTCCGCTTCGCTTCGGGGCGACCGCCGCCCTGCTCGAAGAGGCGACCCCTCAGAACATGGTGGACCTCATCGAGCGGCACAGGGCGAGCATCGTGTTTACCGCGCCCACCGCATATCGCGCCATGCTGGACGCAATGGACGAAGGGGCGGACCTCACGTCGCTCCGCCTCGCGGTATCCGCGGGCGAGACCCTGCCCGCACCGGTCTTCGACGCGTGGACGTCCCGCACGGGCAAGCCCATCCTGGACGGCATCGGCACCACCGAGCTCCTGCACATCTTCATCTCGAACCGCGTCGACAACGCCGAAGCGGGCTCGACCGGCGTCCCGGTCGCCGGCTACGAGGCGCGCATCGTCGGGGCTGACGGCGAGGAGCTGGCGCACGGCGAGACCGGACGCCTCGCGGTGCGCGGCCCGACCGGCTGCCGCTATCTCGGCGGCGAGCAGCAGGACCGGTATGTCCGGAGCGGCTGGAACCTCACCGGGGACGCCTTCCGGCGCGACGAGCGGGGCCGATTTCACTTCGCGGCGCGGCTCGACGACCTGATCGTATCGGCCGGCTACAACATCGCGGGACCCGAGGTCGAGTCGGCCCTGCTCGCACATCCGGAAGTGGCCGAATGCGCGGTGGTGGGCGCCCCCGACGAGAGAAGGGGTCAGGTCGTGGTGGCGCACGTGGTGCCGCGCGAGGGCGTCGAGCCCGACGACGCGCTGGCCGAACGCCTGCAGGCCCACGTCAAGGCGACCATCGCACCGTACAAGTATCCTCGTTCGGTGCGGTTCACGGACGCCCTTCCCAGGACGGCGACCGGCAAGCTCCAGCGCTTCCGGCTGAAGGACGCCTGATCGAACCGGCCGGGTTGCCGTCCGCGACACCGCCCCCGCCGCCGCCGTCACGCACAAACGAGAGGAACCTGCCCATGGCCGAAATTCACCAGCCGCTTCATCCCTCGCACTGGCGCCGGCCCCGGGGCTACGCCAACGGCATCGCCGCGTCCTCCGGGAGCACGATCTTCCTCGGCGGACAGGTGGGATGGAATGCCGAGCAGCAAATCGAGTCGGACGACTTCGTGCGCCAGGTCGAGCAGACCCTGCGCAACATCGTCGCCATCCTCGCCGAGGCCGAGGCGGGACCGCAGCACCTGGTCCGCCTCACCTGGTTCGTCACCGACATGCGCGAGTACCTGGACAACCTGTCCGGCGTCGGGGCGGCCTACCTGGACGTCATCGGTCGGCACTTCCCCGCCATGAGCCTGGTGCAGGTAGTGGCGCTGGTCGAGGATCGGGCCAAGGTCGAGATCGAAGCGACGGCGGTCCTCCCGTAGCCACGGTTGCCCCGCGGACTCGAGAGTTGGGGGGTCGATGGTTCAGGAGAGATCGATGGCAAAGCGCCTGAGATCGGAGAACTCCACGATCTCGAGGGTCGCGGCATGCGTTGCGCGCAGCACCACCCGCGGGGCGGCCCCCGCATCCAGCGCCTCCTGCCAGCGCGCCGCGCACAGACACCACTGATCGCCCGGACGCAGCCCGGGAAAGCCGAACTCCTCGCGCGGCGTCGACAGATCGTTGCCGCGTGAACGGGAGAATTCGAGGAACTCGCGCGTCACCCGGGTGCACACGGTATGGCGGCCAATATCCTCGTCCGAGGTATTGCAGCAGCCATCGCGAAAGAAGCCGGTCTCCGGATTGTCCGAGCACGACTCGAGCGGCTCTCCGAACACGTTTCTCGCCGGGTCCATCACCTTCCTCCGTTCCTGCCACTCGATCACCACGCGCGGCGATTCTAGCCCGGAAATCTCACCAGCTTTCGTCGCGAGGGCGGCGAGACGGCGCTGTGACAGGCCGCATCTGCTTCGCAGCTTCGCGGACCGAAAGAGCGCGTACGCGCTGGCGAAGGCGTAGCCGACACTGGCGCGTTCGCGCTGTCGAAGCGGCTTGAGGGAGTTGGGTCTACTGGTCCGCCATGACCCGCGACGAGGCGCTGCTCATCAAACAGTGGGATTCGGCGGGCGAAATGGCCCGCACCAAAGGCGCCAGAGCCGATGCCGACGGCGTAGACCGGCACTGCACCTTCAGCTTCCACAGCGCCTTCGAGGACCCTGCAACGCCGCCCGACGCCCCGGATCGCTGGAGCATCGAAGTCCGCTGCGCCGCGCTGTTCGGGTGACGCGGTCGCCCGGAGCCTCAAACGGGTCGAGCCGCTTGGCCTCTACGGCGCATTCGCTGAGAATGCGCCATTCGCCCCGCCGATCCACCGCTTCGGGAGCCGCAGTCGTGGGCATTCCCACCACCCATGCCGGCAGCCTGCCCCGGCCGCCGGAACTCACCAGCCTCTATGCGCGCCGCGCCCGGGGCGGCGCGGTGGATGCCGACGCCCTGGCGGCGGCTGGTCGGGAGGCGACGCACGGGATCGTCGCCCGGCAGCTCGAGGCCGGCATCACCATCGGCAACAACGGGGAGCAGCAGCGCGAGGGCTTTTTCCTCCATGTGCAGCACCGCATGAGCGGCTTCGGGGGAAGCTGGAAACGACCCGGACGCCGGGATGTGTTCCGCTATCCGGGGCTGGTGCGCGAATACGAGACCTTCCTGCGCGCTCGGGGCGAGGCGGTTTCCAACATGGAGCCGCCGATGAACCTGGACGCGGTGCGCTACATCGACAGGTCGCCGCTGGAAGACGAATGCGAGACCTTCCGCCGAGCGCTCGACAGGGCCGGAGGCGGCTTCGCGCAGCCCTTCATGACGGCGCCCTCGCCCGGCATCGTGGTCTCGGCGATGAAGAGCAGCCATTACGCCGACCGGGAAGCCTATCTCGCCGATGTCGCGGAAGCGCTCCGGGTCGAATACGAGGCCGTTGCCGCGAGCGGATGGCTGTTGCAGGTCGACGCGCCAGACCTCGCCATGGAGCGCCATTTCCTGTTCGCCGACGAACCCTTGCGAGTATTCCAGGAGTGGGTGGAGCTCGTGGTCGCGACGCTTAACGGCGCGCTCGCGAATGTGCCCCGCGAGGGTGTGCGGCTGCATGTGTGCTGGGGCAACTACGAAGGGCCGCACGACATGGATGTCGAGCTCCGCGACGTGCTGCCGATCCTGCTGAAGGCCGATGTCGGGGGGCTGGTGCTGCCCTTCGCCAATCCCCGTCACCAGCACGAGGTCGAGGAACTCGGCCGCTGTCCGCTCGACGCGGACCAGTATCTGGTCGCGGGCGTGATCGACACCACAACCAACTATGTCGAGCATCCGGAGACGGTCGCCGAACGGCTGGAGCGGGCGGCCCGCGCCGTGGGCGACCCGGCGCGCATCCAGGCCGGAACCGACTGCGGCTTCGACACCTCCGCCGGCATGGGCCGGGTGCCGGAAGACGTGGTCTGGGCGAAGCTCCGGACGATGGCCGAAGGCGCCCGTATCGCAAGCGAGCGCCTGGGCGTTGACTGACATTCCATGACGACGCGCCCCTGTCGGCGTGACAGCGGCGGCGGAATTTGGGGGCGTCCCGTTCGGGGCGCCCCCATCCCATCACCTCAGGCCAAGGCGGTTTCGAACAGGTCCAGCAGCCGGCTCCAGGCCCGCTCCGCCTGCGTTTCGTTGTAGACGGCGGAATCCGGCGGGCACCAGCCGTGCAGGGTGCCCGCGTAGACTTCGATCTCCGCCGGCAGCCCGGCGGCGGCAAATGCCTCCTGCAGCACGGCCTTGGCGTCCGGGTCCTTCTTGTCGTCGTTCTCGGCGATCGCGAACAGATATTGCGCCTGCATCCTGCCGACGAGCAGATGGGGGCTGTCGGGTGCGTCGGTCACGAGCCTGCCGCCATGGAACGATGCGCCGGCGCCGATCCGGTCGGGGAGCGCCGCCGCGGTGCGCATGGTGATGGGGCCGCCCATGCAGTATCCCATCGTCCCCATCTTCCGGTCGCTGGCCACGGCGTCCTGACCGTCGAGGAAGCCAACGAATGCCTTCGCGTCCGTCACGTTGGTCTCGGCGCTCAACGAACGCATCAGGGGAAAGATCGTCTCGCGCGTCGCTTCGTCCCGGAACGAGGCGCCCTCGGGCAGGACCGGCGCCCGCACGGTGCGGTAGTAGGGATTGACGACCAGCACCGCGTACCCCGATTCGGCCAGCCGCCGCCCCATCTGCTCGAAGGCGGGCCGCAGACCGAGTGCATCGGGCCAGATCAGCACACCTGGATGGACACCGCTCGCGGGGTGCACGAAGTGACAGTCCGCCGTGCCGTCGGGTGTCGACACCTCGACATCCGCGGCCGTCACCTCCAGTGCAGTCGCGGCCCGCGGCAAGAGCATGGCCAGTCCCGTCCCGACCGACAGCGCCCCGAACTCGCGCCGGGTCAGGTTTCCCGAGCGGCGCAGGTAGTTCTCCTCGTCACGGAGTGTTCTCTCGTCGCACATGAGTGTCTCCCGTCTCGCTCCGGTTCGCATCGCAGCCTAGCACCATCGCCCGGCAGCGCAACTCGCGTACCCGAATCCGGCGAAGCCGCAGCACCACAAGATCGCGGACACGGTCCAGGTCGACAACGCCGATCACGGCCGTGGGCGCGAAGCATGCCGGTACACGGGGGGCGTTGGGTGAACGGGTGCGATCCGACGTGGGGGTGCCCGCACGTCTGCGTTGCGACGTCTACGCTACCGCCGCGAGAGCTTCTCGCGAACCCCTTTCAGCATGGTGTCGGCGAGGGCCGAGAGGTCGTATTCCGGCTGCCAGCCCCAATCCCGGCGGGCCACCGAATCGTCCATTGAATCGGGCCAGGAATCCGCAATTGCCTGGCGAAAGTCGGGCTCGAAGTCGCAGGTGAATTCATCGACCCGCCCGGCTACCTCTGCGGCGAGCTCGCCGGCGGTGAAGCTCACCGCCGAGACGTTGTAGCTGGTACGAACGGTGATCCGTGAAGCATCCGCCGCCATGAGCTCCATCGTCGCTCGAACGGCGTCACCCATGTACATCAGGGGCAATGCGGTATCGGCGTCGACAAAAGAAGTGTAGCGGCCCAGCTCGACGGCCGCGACGAAGATCTCTACCGAGTAGTCCGACGTTCCCCCGCTCGGGAACGTCTCGTAGCTGATGAGACCCGGATAGCGGAGGCCGCGCACGTCGAGGCCGTACCTGGCGAAGTAGTAGTTGCACAGATTCTCGCCTGCGACCTTGCTGACGCCGTACATGGTGGTGGGCTCGAGGACCGTGCGCTGCGGCGTATCGATACGCGGGGTGGTGGGTCCGAAAACGGCGATGGAACTCGGCCAGAAGATCTGGCTCATCTCGAACTCGACGCCGAGATCGAGGACGTTCTTGAGACTTCCAACGTTGACCTGCCAAGCCCGCTCGGGGTCCTTTTCCCCGTCGGCGGAGAGCAGCGTCGCCAAGTGGTAGATGGCGCCGATGTCGTGCCCTTGGATCAGCGTCCGCAGCGCATGCTTGTCGGTGGCGTCCAATGTCACGAAGGGCCCCGCACTCCGGAATGCTTCTCCCGGCAACGTCCGGTGCCCGGCGGCAACGACGTTCTCGGGACCGAACCGCTTGCGAAGGGCCGGGACCAGCTCCGTGCCGACCTGGCCCACGGCCCCGGTCACGAGGATCTTTCGGTCTCGGCTCGACATGCTCCGTCCCTCAGGGGTGCCGGGGTCCCGAGAGCCGCCGGAAAGGACTCCTCCGGACGCGCCCCCATGATGAGCGCATCATACAATCGTGCTCTGATTCGGACCCCCTCGGTATTCCAGAGCCGGAACCCTGCTCGCGACTCGGTGGTCCAACATCGGGGGCATGTTCAAACCGGCCCTGCACCAACATCGAACATCGACCAGTCAGTGGGGGCCGGTCAGGGGACCGAGCAAGTCGACAAGGAGAAGGCAAGGATCCACTGGTACGTACGACGCAGGCGCCTCTACGCCCCTCCTCCATGGGGTCTCGGCTCCCACCGTTCCCTTCGCCCTGTTCGTGTTCATGTTGCGAAGGTGGATGTCCCGCCCCCAACGGGTGGTCCACTTGGAATGCCAGCGCGCAAGCGCTCTTTCGGTCCGCGAAGCTGCGTAACCAGATGCGGCCCGCCACAGCACTGTCTCGGCGCCCTCGCGACGAAAGTTGGTGCGATTTCCGGGCTTGTTCACCGTGTGCTTGCGAGTAGCCCGTCCCGCTCGGCCATCGTCCCTGAATTTGACGTTGAAGTCGCCGCACGGCACGCTGTCCTCACGTCTCCTCTGACACGGTGACGGTGACGCCCGCGGCCGGCGCTTCGAGGTTTCCGCTGTCGTCTACCGCCCGGCACAGAATCGTCCGGTTGCCCGACCCTTCGGGCTTCCATTCGTAGCGCCACGCCTCGCGCCCCTCGGCGGGGCGCCAGGTCGCGCCGCCGTCCATCGACACCTCCACCGCGGCGACGCACCCGCCCCCGCGATCGTGCGCCGCGCCCGAGATCCGCACCGGTCCCGGCGGCAGGGAAGAACCGGTCCGCGGTTCGACGATGCGCGAGACCGGCGGCTCGCGATCCTCCGAGGCTTCCGCGCGGACGAGGTCCGGCGCGAGCGTCGCGGGCTGGACCCCCATGTCGGCGAAGAGGTTGACCGTGGCCTGGCGGACGTTCCGGTCCGGGCCGTTCGGATCGACGCCGACCCGCGTCGTGTTCTCGTTCACCCGTTCCGGCGGCACACCGGTCTCGGTGTCGTGGTGGGCGTCAAGGCCCCATGCCCATTGCACGGTGCCGGCTCCGAAGACGAGGGCGCCGCTCGTGTTGCGGTAGAGCGTGAGGTGGTGGGTGGCGGTGCCGGAGTCGTACACCGAGCCGCAGTCCTGCACGTACGGCACGTTGTCGATGGTGGTCTCGGAGAGGCGAAAGAGGCCTGGCGGACGGAACCCGTTGTCGAGATCTTCGTCCCACTCGTGTCCGAGCAGCCCCTTGAGGAGCACCGCGCGCTCGCCCGGCTCAAGTTTGGCGACGTCGGTATTGCGCCAGAAGCGCAGCCGTGCGTACTCGGCCGGAACGATGATCGGATCGTTGCGCCAGGCGTTGACGGTGAAGATGGTGCCCGTCAGTGCGTTCTCCGGCTGCGGCCCCTCCGGGTTGAACGGGCGCGAGTCTCGCCAGGTTCCCGTCCACACGTCGGGCATCGGGTCAATCTTGGCGTTGGCGTGGGTCTCCTTGTAGGTGACGAGGGTCCGGTACGGCTCCTCGCTTGCGTCGATGCCGGGCTCGAAGCGCGTCTTCCAGAAAACCTCGTTGCCGCTGAAGAACGCGAGATGGACTCCCGCATCGCGCGCCGCCTCGACGTTGCGGCGCTGGCGCCCCGACCAGTACTCGTCGTGCCCCACGGAGAGAAAGAGCCGGTGGTTCGCGATGAGATCGCCCCGCCGGTCGCTGTCGACGCCGGTGGTGTAGCTCGCGTCGTAGCCGTTCGCCTCCAGAAACCGCACGAACGGGTACTCCGCGTTGAACACCGTGTTCACGGCCCGGTAGTGGCGGGTCTCGATCGGGCGGTTGTAGCTCACCTTGAAGGCGCGCGGCGGCCCCCCGTGCTGGCGCGGGTGCTCGGGATCGAGACGGCCGTAGGTGCAGTGTCCGCCGTAGCGGTTGTACGCCTGCCAGGTGGTGTCGGCGGTCTGGAACACGATGTCGGAGCGGCTCGCGTCGTCGCGCACGACGAAGTAGATGTGGCTCGCGCGCGGCTCGCGCAGCGCGATGCGAAGCCGCCCGTGGCCGAGGGAACCGTAGGCGTGCGCGACCGCCTCGGGACGGGCAGCGGGCGGGGTGAGCGAGTTGTCGGCGCGCCAGGGGGCGGGCTCCGGCTCCGGATCCTGGCGAACGAGCCGCGCGAAGTAGATCCCGGAGACCGCGTCCTTCGGCGCCGTCCAGGACCCGGACACGGCCCAGTTCCCGCAGTCGTAGAGGCGCGTCGCGGGATCGCGCAGGCCCTCGGGCTGGGACTGGGGGAGCGGCACCGACGGCGCGACGGTGTCGACGAGGCGTGCGCCGAGTCCTGCGTACCAGCCCATGCGGTAGATCTCGATCCGGTAGTCCGTGGAGTCCGTCTTGATCTTGAACAAGATGGTCTCGCCGAGGTCGATGCTGATGTCGTGGCCGAAGCCCTGAATGCTCGGGTCGCCCCAGCCGTTCACGTCCCACTCGGTCGAGGGGGCGCCAGGGAGCTCGTTCTCTTCAACGATTCGATTGCGTGTCATGGTCATCCAGTCAAGCAGGGAAGCGTCCCCGATCATTGCCGCCCCGCGGCCGATTCGCGAGCGCCGCTTCGATCAATGGGCGTGCCTCGTCATCCCTGAGCTCTCCCACCGGGGACGGAGCGTTCATCCGCATGCTCCCATGGAACCAACTCCAATACAGCGCAGGGGCTCGATTCATGCATCAGTTCCCGGCGCGTCAGCGCAGCGGTACCGCTGCGAGAACTCCGAGGAAAGTCAGCACGCTGCGCTGCTTGTAGTCAACCCCTGACCGAAGCTCTCGCCGTCCGCCGCCAGATGCGCCAGCTCCTGCGTCGTGCTGTCGCGACCGAGCACGGCGTTTCGATGTGGGAACCGGCCGAAGCGGGCGACGATGTCGCGGTGGCGTGTCCAGCCCTCGATGCTTCGTTCCACATAGGCGTGCCAGGGCGGTTCGGCGCGCTGCCGCAGAGCCCGCAAGAGCCCGAGACCGCGGTCCTGTTCCGCGACAACTTCGCAGTGATGGAACGGGTGATAGAGCCAGATGAGCGCGACCGGATGCAGCGCCCGGTCGAGTCCCTGGTCGATGGCATGGTTGACGATTTCGAAGGCGCAAGCGTCGCCCGCATAGGCTTCGACCGTGCCGCGATAGAGATTCCGTGTGAACTGGTCGAGCAGCAGGATGAGGGCCAGCGCGCCGTCCGGCGTGTCCCGCCAACCCATGAACTCGCGCGCGCAGGCGCGCGCCACCAGGTCACCGAAGCGGACGCGGATCTCTTCGTCGACCACCGGACCGCCCTCGTACCACCAGCCGCGGCGGGCAAGGGCCCGGTCCGGGCTGTCGCGGCTGTCGCTCAGCCAGAAGGTGACGATGTCGGCGATGATGCTGGTGTTCATGTTGGTAACGTCGGGCCATGTGTCGCAAGGGCAATCAGGCGCGTCGGCTTGCGCCCCTGGCCCACGCGTTCGCGGTACAGGTCGCTGCTCCGAAGATCGCAAACGCGCCGATGAGGGCGTACATGGTGCCATCGAATCGCTGGCCCACGAGGATCCCGAGCGGCAACGAGATGAGGGTGGAGAGCGAGGAGACGACCGCCGCCCCCGCTCCGGCGACATGTCCGAGCGGCTCCATCGCGAGCGCGGAGAGGTTCCCGAAGATGAACCCCACACACACGAAGACGCTCATGAGGTAGGCCATGAAGAGCCAGAGCGGCGGGAGTCCCCCAAAGACAAACGCGCCTGCCCACGCGCCGACCGAGACCAGTGTGAGGACCCCTGCGGAAACTGCCGAGAGCCGGCGCATCCCGTAGCGCATCACGAGCCGCCCGTTGACGAGCAGGGCGCCGCCCGCCGCGAGTGCAAGCACGGCGAAGTACGCCGGGAAGAGCGCGCCCGTATCGTAGGCCTCCTGGAAGATTTGCTGGGCGGTGCTCAAGTACGCCACAAAGGGCGCGAACACGAACCCCGTCGCGAGCGTATAGCCGAGCGCGGCCCGGATCCGCACGATCTCGATCACCGACCGACCGATCGTGCAGGGCGAGAACGCCCGGCGCCGCTCGGGTGGCAGCGTTTCCGGGGTTTTTCGGTGTGCCGGGAGGACTCACAGAGTCAACTTAACATATTGATAAAAATACGATAATTTCTTCTCCGGGTGTCTCGTCGATACGCTGCATCACAGCACAAACCACGTAACGACGCGAGTACCCGAACATGGAATCCAGCCAAAAAAACGACCCCGGCGGCTCTCCGCCACCTTCGTCCGGACCGTCAACCTGCCCGGCCGGTACGGCGACGGCTACGGCGGCCATGGCTTGAGCCTCCTCGTCAAGCCCGCCGCCCACGGCGGGCTCTCGAAGTCGTGGGCGCAGGCCATCCGGCCCAACGGCAGAACCACCAGCATCGGCCTCGGAGCATACCCGGTGGTGACCCTCGCCGCGGCCCGCGAGAAGGCGCTCGACAACGCCCGCGCCGTCGCCGATGGGCGCGACCCCCGGCGCCGCACCCGGCGCGTGCCGACCTTCGCGCAGGCGTGCGAGACGGTCATCGCCATCCACGCCGAGAGCTGGAAGGGCGGCCGGAACGAGCGCGAGTGGCGGGCGAGCCTGCGCGAGTACGCCATGCCGAGCCTCGCCGCCCGGCGCGTCGACGCCATCGCCACCGCCGACGTCATGGCGGTCCTGCTGCCGATCTGGTCGACGAAGCGCCAGACCGCGCGCCGCCTGCGCCAGCGCATCGGCGCGGTGATGAAGTGGGCGGTCGCCCAGGGCTATCGGGAGGACAACCCGGCGGGCGACGTGCTCTCCGCCGCGCTGCCGAACAACCGCGTCGCCGCGAAGCATCAGCGGGCGCTGCCCCACGCCGAGGTCGGCGCGGCGCTCGCGCGGGTGCGCGGGTGCGCGGGTGCGCGGCTGCGGCGGCTACCCCGGCACGGTGCTGTCGTTCGAGTTCCTCGTCCTCACCGGCCCCGGGGCGGGCGTAGGGTAGCTAAGTTGTGATGGGCGATCCGCCGCCTCGCTGTGCGAGACGGGCGGAGCCGCAGCAGTGCTGCGAGAATGCCCTTGACGCCTTTACGCTGCCTGGGCCTACCCCGATTCGGTGGACGGTTGAGGGCTGTCGCCACCGGCACTGGGGTGAACGATAGCCGATGGAATGAAATCTCTCTCGGAGACCAGTGTTGAGGGTCTCCCCGGAGGGTGGTTGTGGATCCCCGGCCGGCCGATTCGGAAGGGCTCGAGGTTGGCTTGTTCGTGATGACCCTCGGTGCCCATCGGGCGCCCCGCGGCCGCGCGGCGTTCGAATTCGTTGGGGCTCAGGTACCCCAGCCCAGAGTGCAAGCGGCGGGTGTTGTACCAGGATTCCACGAACGCGAAGATGGCCATGCGTGCTTCGGCCTGGGTCTGAAACGAGCGCCGTTGCAGCAGCTCGCATTCGAGCGTGGCGAAGAAGCTCTCGGCCATCGCGTTGTCGTAGCAGTCGCCTGCCGATCCGGTCGACGTCACCACTCCCATCTCCCGGCATCGCTTGCCGAAGGCGAGGGAGGTGTACTGCGTACCCTTGTCGGAATGATGGATGACCCCTTGGGGGCGGCGCTGTGCGATCGCCATGTTCAGTGCCCCGAGCACCAGCTCGGTGCGAAGATGGTTGGCCATGGCCCACCCGACCACTTTGCGGCTGAACACATCGAGCACGACGGCCAGGTACACAAACCCGGTCCAGGTCGGCACGTAGGTGATGTCGGCGACCCAGATGCGGTCCGGTGCATCGGCCCGGAACTGACGCTCGACCCGGTCCGGAGCCGCACGGCGGCCCGGCTCGCGGCGCGTGGTGTGCGTGCCCCGGCGACGGCTCACCCCGGCCAAGCCGGCCTCACGCATCAGCCGAGCCACGCGCTTGCGGCTCACCGGGCATCCGCGGCGGTGCAGCTCGGCATGGACCCGAGGCACCCCGTAGGTGCCTGCAGAACCCTTGTGGATGGTCCGAACCGTCCCGCGCAGCTCCTCGTCGCGCTTCGCGCGACGCGAACGCCCACGGCCTCGCCACGCGTAGTACCCGCTGGCGGAGACGCCCAGCACTCGGCACATCGTGGCCACCCGATGATGGGCCTGGTTTGCCTTCACGAGCGCGAAGACCTCCCCGGTATCGTGCCGGTCTCCCGAGCGAACCAGGCCGCGGCTTTTTTTAAGATCTCGCGCTCCTCGCGAAGCTGACGGTTCTCGCGACGAAGCCGACGCAGCTCCTCGAGCTCGGAACTCGTCAGACCGTCCTCACGACGGCCCTCGTCGCGATCCGCTTGACGCACCCAGTTGCGGATCGCCGAAGCGGAGCACTCGAACTCGCGGGCCAGCTCCCCGGGCGCGCGGCCCGTGCGAACCAGCTCGACCATCTGGCGCCGGTACTCCGGCGCGTACGGCGGTTGTTTCTTCGACATGTGGACACCTCCTCTGCGCAATGTTCAGGTGTCCACCAAAGCGGGGCAACTTCAGCCGACCCAAGCGGCGGCTGCGGCGTGTCGGTGTCCGACAGTGGCCGCGAGCACGGTTTCGGCGCGCCGCGCTTGCCAGCGCCGCGGTTCGTCCGCACGGCCAGGGAGTGAGCGCCTCCGGCCCCGCTTGCAACGCCACGCGCCACGGCTCGGAGGCTTCATCAATACCGGGGCGTTCCCCGGTCGCCGCGTGGCCACAAGAATCCACGCGGCAGCCGCCTCGCCGTTCATCTTATGAGCCTCCATCCGATTCGATGTGGCTCATCGTGCCTTCGGCGGGGCGTCTGCCCGCGAGACACCGCGACTACGGCGGTAGCGGCACTGGATTGCGCCTTTCGGCGCCCACGTCGGCTTCAGCCGACCACGCTGCCTGTGGCAGCTCTGTGGATGGCGGCACCATACCACCCCGTCACGAGAGCCGCACGAAGATTTCTGTTAGCACGATCCTTGCCGCGACTGGCCCGAAGGCCGATTTTGCCGCCTGTCACTACCCCTTTCGCGCCAATCCGCACCCGTTCGCCGGCCGGGTAGTGACAGGCGGCAACCGCGGCGCGGCGCGCCCGAGCCCTCGCTGGCCGAGCAACGCGCGTAGCGCATCATACCGGCTGCCGCCTTCACAGGGGACTGCGATATTCGCAAGGGGGGCACGACCTCCGCGCCATCGGCGGGGGTGCGGCGGGCGCGGCCCGAGCGCCATGCGGCCGGGTAGGAGGGGGTGAGCGAAGCGGCGGAGATGGCTTGCCAGCTCGGGCCATGCTGGCTCCTGATTACGTACCAAGCTCATCCTTCTCAGGAATAGTTCTCAGCCAGCTTGAGCACTCGGTTAAGGCATCGGCGCAGTGCGCAGGGCGACGAATGCGAGGCGGCGGGGAAACATCTCCCTGAGCGAGAAGCGACGGCTGAAGCGGTAGGAGAACTCGGCAAGGAAGCGCGGCAGATGCTTGGATCTGAGGTGGTGGTAAGTGCCAGGAAAGGAGCACTTGACGTTGCCCAGAATCGTGTTGACCCAAGTGAGCGCCGGATGCCGGGCGCTTTGCGGTCCACTTCCGGTCACGAACGGCTGGTGATTGCACCCTGCCTACTGCACGGCGCGGAAGCAACCCAAGGCGTCGGACACCACGACGGTGCCGGGCTCGAGGTGACACCGGGCCCAAGCCGCGATCTCGTCGCTTCCAAACCCACCGACACGGCTCAGGCGCATCCTCATCGGCCGGCCCTCACCATTGAACTCCACGGCGGCGACGAACGGCGTCTTGCCCGGCGCGCCTCGCCCGGATTTCCCCCCCGCGCCGCTGCCCGCCCCAATACGCATCATCGAGCTGCACCCAACCGCCCAAAAGGCGCGTGTCATCGCGCTCCTTCATCACCTGCATCGGCTTGTGCTTGACCTTCCAGGCGGTGTTGTAGCTCACCGAAAGTTGCCGCGACAGCTCCAACGCCGAAATCCCTAACAATCGTCACTGCTGAACCCCACCCTTAACTCCTCTCCGTCGCAAAGTCAAAATATGTGTGGAACACGATGTTTCACTCAACGGGTTGCGGAACAATGTCACAAGGTCATCACGACCCAATCCCGCATTCGAGACGAGGGGACCGATGTCCGATATCCGGTTGTGACGGAGGATCAGCCGTTCCAGGGCCGTGAGCCCGGATAGCGGCGAGATGTTCGATATCTGGTTCCCACCGAGATCCAGGTCCTCCAAGGCCGTGAGGCCGGCCAGCGGCGAGATGTTCGATATCTGGTTCCCACCGAGACCCAGGTCCTCCAAGGCCGTGAGGCCGGCCAGCGGCGAGATGTTCGATATCTGGTTCTCATCGAGACCCAGGGCCTCCAAGGCCGTGAGGCCGGCCAGCGGCGACACATCCGATATCTGGTTCCCGAAGAGATTCAGGGTCTCCAAGGCCGTGAGGCCGGCCAGCGGCGATACGTCCGATATCTGATTCCTCCAGAGACTCAGCCAGCTCAGGGCCGTGAGGCTGGCCAGCGGCGACGCATCCGATATCTGGTTCCCACCGAGATTCAGGGCCTCCAAGGCCGTGAGGCCGGCCAGCGGCGATACGTCCGATATCTGGTTATGTGATAGGTTTGCCCACACCAACCCGGTGGCACACTGCAACCCCACCAAGCTGCGAATATTGCGACGCTCCGCATGCAGGACGCGCATACGCGCCATGTCGTACCGCGTAATGGGTGCCAACCCCTTGTGAAGCGTCGCCGAGATTACACGACGAAGAGTCTCGTCCGGAATATCTATCTCGTCCTCCGGCGCCCCGGCGCATGGAGCGCCGCAACGAACCGTGATCTCGTCCTTTCGGTCCTTGCCGCACAGGTTCTTTTTGCCCTCTACCTTTATCGTGCCGTTGAACCCCGCCGGACAGGCCAGGCTGAAGGTGCCGGTACCGTCCTTGTTCGCCGTCAACACACCGCCGTTCGATGCCCCGAGGTTGAAATTCTGGCCATCTGCCTGGAGGACGGCGACGCGCCCCTCGCCGGCACCGTCAAATCTCAAGTATCCGCAAAGCGCATCGATCGCTTTCCTGAACACGCCATCGAGCCTCAATCGCGTGACGGCGATCCCCACCGAATAGTCGATGGCTGCGAGGAGCAGCGAATTCGGTAGCCTCAACTTCTTCAGAACCTTCTGAACGATCTCCAAACGCTTGCTCTTCTTCAAGAGCAGCTTGGTGATTCTTGTGACAATCGTGCCGTCCACCTTGTCCGCCACCTTGTCCGCCACGCCCGACGTCGCATCGGTACACAGATCGTGCAGCCCGCCGAACGTCACCTCCGCCGTGATGGTGGCGCTCGCGCCGGTGCGGATGACGCTCTTGTTCGAGCGCAGACGCATACCCAACTCCATCGAAGCCACGAATCTGGTGATCACTTCGGCAAAATCCATCGCGGTCATCAGCGGCGCGCAGACGCCATCTGTGTATACCAAGGTGAGTCCGGCGGGCCCGCGAAACCCCCGAGCGAGCCAAAGGTTTACCTCCGTGCACAGACTTGGCGCCACCTGCGACCACTGGGATAGTACACCGCGCGCATCCTTGATTGCGCAGACGGCCGGCGCGTAGATGTCGCACACATTCGCCGGCGACCCCGCGGCCTCACCGCCGGAGCCGGCCGTCGCCCCGCCACCCTTCGCAGCCGTCCGGGTACTATCGCGGAGTTCCGCGAGCCCATTGGCGTAGAGCGACGCTTGGAGGATCGTGGCGAGTTCCTCGCCGCCCTCGCCGTTCAGGAGCACCTTGAGCGCGCCGGCTACATCTTCGATCTGCTGGGCCGCGGCATTCGCGGCGCCCAGCACGATGCCACGCTCATCCGCGGAGAGCCCTCCGTTCTGGTCGACGAAGTCTTCTCCCGCCTGCTGCTGGCGGGCGACGACCTCGGCAAGCTCGCCGAGAAACGCCAGCACGTCCTCCTTCGCACTCACCGCCGGCTTGTCCGGCAGGGGCCTCAGCAGCAACCGCAGCCGCTCCACCATCATGCCGTCGGACTCGACCACCACGTCGACCTCGGCGTCCGCGCCGGTGAGAGAGGCCGGAACCGCGAACGTCGCATAGCCCAGGATCGCCCGCATCACACGTGGTGACGGAGTACCGTCCACGAAGACCTCGACGTCCGTGTCGGGGTCCTGCAACGCCGGCGAGACCATCGCCACCACCCCTCCAGGATAGGCAAACTCGTCGAGGATGGCCGAGGGCAGCGCCGCGCCGCTGTCCAGCGCCTGGCGCATCAGCTCCACATCGCGCTCATCGAGTGCGCCGGAGAGGTCCAGGTCGCCCGCCTCAATGGCCTCTTCGTCGAACTCCTGGCGTTGCGCTTGCGCCAGCTCAAGGTCTGTCGGTCCGAAGCGGCCGTCCTGATTCACGTCACCAAAGAGCGCCGGGATCCCCTCGAATCCGGGGTTCGCGCCCGCCGCCGCATCGAACACCGCCACCGCCCCCCTTGCCTGCGCCACCACGTCGGTGCCGCTCATCGCGGTGACCGTCACCTCGTGCACCCCGGCCTCGGCAAAGCGCACGCTGACCTCCTCTCCGCTGTCCCTCTGTCCGTCGGAGAAGTGCCACACATAGCGCTCGATGGGCACGTCGTGCTCGCCCCCCTTCGTCACGCTCAACGTCACCGCCGTCCCCACGCTCGCCGTCGTTCTGCCCATGACCTCCATCGCCGCGTGGGCGGCCACCACTGGAGGCGGCACGACCTCGCCCGCCGGCGCGACGGTGGAGAGATTGACGAGATGCCCGGTGGGGCTCGCGAGCAGGCTCATCACCTCCAGAGCTTGCTCCGAGGTCACGAGCAGGCGCCACTTGCCCCGGCCGTCGCCGAGCATCCCCTCGATGTCGCGCTCCCCCGCCCACTGTCCGGACTCCAGCGCCTGCGCGCTCAGCGTGCGCGCCGCCCCGCCCGGCACTGTGAGCCGCACCCCCGCCCCGGGCGATGCCCCCGCGTCATCGAAGCCCTCGATGAACACCGAGGCGCTCTGCGCGCCCGGATTGATGATGCGAAGACGGCTCATCTGGTTGACGTTGCTCGCCGGGTTGAAGATGGCCGCGTAGTAGCCCTCCTGTGCCGTCCGGCCCCCCGGGGGCGACACCTCGGTGTAGGGCACCACGTCGTGCAAGGTGGTCAGCAATCCGTCATGGGTGCGGTTGTAGGCCAGCACATCGATGTCGAGGTCGGAGCGCAAGGTGAGGCGCCAGTCGCCGGTGCCCGCACCGATTCCCGAGGAGAGCCCCTTGGCGTCGTTGCCGAGCTCCAGGTCATCGGAGTTGAAATGCACGCTCTGTCCCGCCGCGATGGGAAAGCTCACCGGCGCATACTCCACCCCCGCATCGTCGATGGCCTCGACGATGACCTCACCGTCTTGCCCGGAGCCGTTGATGACGCGCGCGAATCCCTGGTACCCGTGGGGATTGGCCACCGAGGCGAACAGGGGCACGCGATGCGTGACCGGCCCCTGCTCGCCTCTGTCGGGCTCGGTCGACAGATTGGTGAGATGCCCCGTCGGGCTCGTGAGCAGGCTCATCACCTCAACGGGCTCGTCCGCGCTCACCACCAACTGCCACTTGCCCCGCCCGTCGTCGAGCGTTCCCGCGAGCCCCTCCCCCTGTCCGGACTCGAGATCCCGGGACGTGACCGTACGGGAGGCTCCGCCCGGCAACGTGAACCCCACCGCGGTTCCCGGCGACCGACCCTCGTCGTCGATGCCCTCGATACTGACCTCGGCGCTGTCCTCTCCGGGGTTGATGACCCGAAGGCGGCTCACCTGGTCGACGTTGCTCGCGGGGTTGAAAATGGCCACGCGATGACCCATCGCCTCACCGCCCCCTCCCGGGCGGCGCACCACGCGGCGTGGAACCAGATCGTGCAGCCCGGCCAGCAGCCCGTCGCTGGTGCGGTTGTAGGCCAGCACCTCGATGTCCAGGCGCGAACGCAGCCGCAGGCGCCAGTTGCCCGTTCCCGCGCCGATACCTCCGAGCAGATCCTTGGCAGCATTGCCCTCCTCGATGTCGTCGGAGTTGAAGTGCACTGCTTCGCCGGCGCCGATGGTCAGCGTCACCGGCACGTACGCCACTCCGGCATCGTCAACCGCATCAATGAGCACCTCGCCTGCTTCATCCGAGTGATTGATGACGCGCACGAACCCCTGGTGTCCCAGAGGGTTGGAGGCCGACATGAACAGCGGTACCCCATGCGCTCGCCATTCCTGCGCGCGGGCCGCGCCGGCAGCAGCACACACCACTGCGACGACGAGCTACGCTGCCCTCAGCACCCCCGGTAGGTAACGGGCTCCTGACCGTCTCTGTCGCAATACTTGACGAAGGCGTGCGGTGGTTGAGCAGAGGGGGGAGCGCGTCATGATTCTGCGTCGGCCCGCGGGTTCTGGAGCAGTCCTATTGGCCGCTGGCCCGCTATACGCGCCCGAAGCCGGGGTCGATGTCAAGCGGTTCAGGAGCCGGCCGAAAGCGCCGCAACCGGAAGGCAGCGCCTCACGATTCATGCCCGATATTCTGTCCGCCGCAGCGCACGACACTTCGAACATCGCTCACTCTCCTCGACGGCCCGGGCGCGACCCGGACAATCGCGTCTTCCCCGTTGCGTTCTCCGGACGGATGCGCCCGTCGGGTCCTCGTCCGCACCCCGGCCCGGGCGCCGCAAGACGCCACGAACCGCCGACGAACGCATCCACCGGACGTGTAAATTACGACGCACATGCCGAGTTTAGCAATATCGATTGGACAAGACTCCGCCGCACAGCATAAAGCGCCGCGAAGACGGCACCCCGCCGACGACGACGAGGTGCGCGCGCTCACGGGGCGCCACCCACGTCCACATCCTGACCTGCGACTCCGGTCTCCTCGGCCGGGTGGGCAAGCGCGAAGCCGGTCCGAGCGATGGCCGCGCCATCAGACGGCGAGGTAGTCTCGACCGGTAGGCGGGAATGGTGCTGCACGTGGGCTCCCCGCCCACGCGAGGATGGACCCGCGAGACCCGATCATGCGTGCAGCGCGCCCGCGCGCCGTTCGGCGGCGGCCCGATCCAGGCGCGCCTGCGCAAGCTCGTAGCTCGCCTGCAACCGCATCCAGAAGCTCGCGTTGCTCCAACCGATCCGCTCCAGCGCCAGTGCCATCGCCGGCGAAATCCCGGCCTTCCCGTTCAACAGCCGGGACAGCGCCTGCCGAGTGCAGCCCAGCCGCAACGCCGCCTCCGTCACCGACAGCTCGGCGGCCTCCAGATTGTCGCGCAGGATCTCCCCCGGATGGCATGGATTCAGCATCGCCATGATCGCCATTCCTCTTCATTCAATGGTAGTCGACAAGGTCCACGTCCACGGCCTCGTTGTCCTCGAACCGGAAGACCACGCGCCAGTTCCCCGACACGCGGATGCTCCACAGACCGGCCATGTCGCCCTTCAACGGATGCAGACGGTAACCGGGTTGGGCAGCCAGATCGCCGGGATTGCGCGCCTCGTCCAACACGGTCAAGACGCGCCTCAGCTTCGGCACCAAGTCGCCCGGCAGTTGCCGACGACGATCCTGCTCGGCCAGGGCGCGAAGTCCCTTGTGCCTGATCCGCATGGTGCGATCGTCGCGTGTAACGTCCCGCGTTGCAATCGCTAATCCTCGCCCGGCAGCGCGGTGGGCGGCCGCGGAGGACGCGACTCCACGGGCTCCATGGCCCCACAGGGTCGCCCAAAGTCGCCCGACGTACCGCGCCGAAACAAGTACCCAAAGCGGTACCCGTACTGGACCGGCTGATGGAAAATATATTAGAATCAGCTAGTTGTATTCGGCTTGTCGCCGACGCGGTGGCCGCGTTTCCGGCTGGCGTATGGCGAGCCACGCGAAGGCGATCGCGGCGATCACGAGGAAGGTGGTGAAGATCGCGCGCCACCCCGAGAGCCAGACAATCACCTGTCCGAGCGCCGGCGCGACAGTCGGGACCAGAATGAAGACCGCGAGCGCCATCGACATGAGGCGGCCCATGCGGGCACCTTCGTACTGGTCTCGCACGAGCGCCATGGTCACGACGCGTGGTCCCGCGACCCCGATCCCCTGAAGTATCCGCCCGGCGATCATCGCGTCGAACGTGGACGCGAATACGGACACCACGCACCCTGCCATGAACAGGGCGAGGCCGGCATGGATGGCAGCCTTGCGTCCGATGCGGTCGGAGAGGGGGCCGAAGAGCATCTGGCCGATCCCGAGTCCCAGGAACAGGGAGGTGATGACGAACTGGACGTCGTTCGGGCGTGGGGCTCCGAGGTCGCGTCCGATCATCGGGAGCGCCGGCAGCATCGCGTCGGTCGAGAGCGCGACGAGCGACATCAGGAGGGCGATGAGGGGAACGAACTCCGCATTTCGAAGCGCGGGTGTGTCCCCCTTCGTCCTCATCGGCGGCGCCGGTCCACGGTCACGGTCCCTCCCGAGTCATCCACCTTCGGTCTCGCACTCTGCACGTTCTCCGAGCTCACCGGCACGTCCCAACTCCGGCAGGACGTGTCGCATGAAGACACGGGCCGTGTCGTCCCCACGATACAAGATGCGGGTGTCCACAATGCTGAGACGGAGACCGAGCCCGGGTTCCTTGTCGTATGGGTCAACTACGCCGACCCGCCATCGGACTGCAACCGCGAGCCCTGGGACGAACGCATCGACATCATATGTGATTTCTGCGCGGTCATCTTGTCGTCGATATTCTCGAAGTCGACGGTTTCGATGGCCGCAGCCGCGTCTTCGTGGCGCTGGTGTGCACCACCGATGGGCAATGGAATTATCGCCACATCTTCCGTGGGGTGTCGTGTCCACTGTTCGGAACGGATTGCGTAAATCCTTGTTCTTCCCTCCTTCGTATTCAAACGGACTGCCACAACACCTGAATCCGGAATGCAGTGCTGGCACGTCACAATCCAAATCATGGGGATTATGTAGGAAAGTGCCGAAGCGCCCTCACTCAGGGCGCCGTTTCGGCCGGGGGATGTAGCGCACTTTCTCGGGCTGGGTAAGCGCCTCGACCGCCTCCTCGAACGTCGCCCGGACCCGCATGTCCTCGTCAAGTTCCGCCTTCGACGGCTGGTACGTCGGGGCCACCACGTCCACTTGAGATACGGAAAAATTACAAGAAAGTGCCGACGGCGTCACGGGGGGCTTCGGCACTTTCATACATAATCCCCCAAATCATCGCCAAGTAATAGACGGCCCCAGTCTCAGGATCTGGTTCCGATTTCCCTTCGGCGAATTCTATCGGCGCATGTACATGGATAAAGCCCGTCGCTTCGACATCGAAGTCCACGTTAGTGCCATCGTAGTACGGCTGAGGATCTGACAGAGATGATCCTTCCGGCAGCTTTCCGATAGCCACTATGGCTTTTTTCACTTTACTCAATGGGCCTGCTGCCACCATCTTACTCAAACTCGTCGACGTTCCCATCATCGTCTTCCGTTTTCTCAGTGACTATACGTCATCCGGCCGGGCCAAGCGTGCACGAAACCACTCTACAAGGTCCTCGTAACTTGTTTCGCCGCGTGCGATGCTGGTAATGGTGTCCGCGATCACATTGTCGTCTTCAACGAATTCGTAGCCGCTTCTCTGTACCAACAATTCGACCAAATGGAGTGCCGTTCGCTTGTTACCGTCCGAAAGCCCATGGTTGCAAACAATCATTGAAGTTGATCCCTGTCATCAGAATATGATATGGTTCGGGACTGGACTTGGACGACGGTACACTAGGATGGTGTACGGGACGAAAGCGGGAAGAAATAAGATGGAAAGGTCTCGGCCAATTGAACGGTTAGCCGATGCATTGCAAGAGTGCTTAAACGAAGCTACGGAACGCGGTGCACAGAAGGCAGCAGCAACCATCAAAGAGGAAATAACCCCGCGTCTTGATCGCCAAGACGAAACTCTTCGTCTCATATGGCGGCAAATGAAAGGCAATGGTCGTTTGCCGATTGATAAGTGAATGAGGGACGACATGGCCAAATGAGACAACAAGCGCAAACTCGAAATAATCGACTCGCGCTACCAACCCTCGAAAGCGGAGTTGGAGGAAGAATTCACGCTGCCGGACATGACTCCGGAGGAAGCGTTACGGAAGCTCCTGGAGCCGGTGGACGTGGTGATGGTGGAAGGGCCGGGGGAATTGTCGTGAGCGGCGCGGAAATATGGATCGCCGTTATTATTGCAGCGATTAGATCGACCGTTACATTTATTTTGCCGTATATTGTTAGAGGAATAAAGACGCGGTAGTGCCGCCCAGCCCGCAAATCTCACCAGCTTCCTGCTGCGGACGCCGATCCATGCGCTGTGACAGGCCGTACTCCCTCAAGCCGCTTCGACAGCGCGAACGCGCTAGTGTCGACTACGCCTTCGCCAGCGCGTACGCGCTCCTTCGGTCCGTGCGGCCTGTCACAGCGCCGTCTCGCCGCCCTCGCGACGAAAGCTGGTGAGATTTCCGGGCTGGCGATTTGCCAATACCTTCATGGCTTTCCGGCGCTTAACCGAGGTTTTCATGATGATCCGCTCGGACGTCGGGGTCACAACGCTAGCGCGTTTGCTCCTGGAAACGGTTTGTCCTTGCGAGCTATCGCGACCAGTCTTCACGACCTGTTTGGACTGCGTTCTCCCGGACCGCGACGTTTTCAGATTCTTTGTCATCGCTTGACCCTTCAAGACCGGATACCTGGATCTCGATACGCATCATATCAAGCCAAACTTGCATGTCCAAAGCTATCCCATCGTTCCCATCGTCCACATGGCCTCGACCCCAGCGTGGGCAAGCGGGCTTCGACTGTACCACCGCGTCCCAGTCCCGGCCCTGCATATCTCCCACCGACCTGCCGTCGCCACCCATCCCCTGCGTGTTCACCCCGTCGTGGCCGAGCGGGGGTCGGGGCCGGGCGGGCGCGCGCCGGCCGGAGGCGCAGGCCGTGGACTGGGCGGTGGCCCACCTCTCCGAGCGCGAGGCCGAGGTGTACAGGGACGTTGCCACCCGCCGCCATGCGTGCCTGTTCCTGCGTGCCACGTCCGGTGTTTCGCAGCGGGAGAGCACCGCGCAGAGGCAGCACGTTATCATCCGTCGATGAACATCGCGGTGCCTTTTCCGGAAGAACGTCCGGCCGGTTACGAATGGCTCCCGGACGAAGTCCCCTTCGATCCGGACAAGCACCTGGCGCTCGAGCCGCCGGCAAGCGTGATCGACTTGGCCGAACTTGGCTACAGCGAGGCCGAGATCGAGTCGACGGCCACCCCGGTTGGGGCTTCGGCGCCATTCCGGGTGCTTTCCGACGCGGGCGCCGAGATCATGCTGGACACCGCCCGCCGCCTGCGACTGTGGGCGGTACGCGCCGGCAATCGCATCGAGAACGTCGTCCGGGGCGGCTGCTACCGATCTCGCTGGCTGCGGGATCTGTGCATCAGCCCGGAGGTCACGGAGGCGATGTGCGACATCTACGGCACCCGCGTCGCCCCGCATTCGATGCCCGTGCAGCTCGGTCACCTGAACTTCGAGCCTGCCAATCCGGCCGAGGCGGTCGACAAGTGGCATCACGACACCGTACCGCTGGACTACGTCATGATGGTGACGGACCCGACCCGGGTTGCGGGAGGCCGGTTCGAGTACTTCCTGGGCACGAAGGCCGAAGCCGCCGCGCTCGCCGCCCAAGGCAGGACCCCACCGCCGGATCGGGTCGCGGTCCCGGATTTTCCCGGCCCCGGTCACGCCATCGCCCTGCACGGCAACATGGTCGTGCACCGCGCCGCCCCCCTCGCCGCGCCGGCAGAGCGCGTCACCATGGTCAATGCCTATGTCGCCCTGGACCGGAGCCGGGGCGACCAGAGCCGCGTCCGCGATCTCATGGGTGTCGACGATGCGGCGGTGCTCTATACGGAATGGGCCAGACACGTCGCCTGGCGCGCGCAGGGGCGGCTCGGCACGCTGATAGAGACCTTGCCCTTCCATCAGGAGCCGGATGCGGTCATTGCCCGTCTGGAAGCGGCGATCGAGGACGTACGACAGGCGATCGACGACATGCGGGCTGGCCCACGAGAAGCCGAACATTACGAGCGCTGAGGGACGGCGGGGGTCGCCCACCGGAACGGCAAGCCAGGAACAGGACAATGCGATTTCTGGACACAGACGAACTCGAAGCGGGCCTGCCGGACATTCTGGCTTCACCCAAGGACGAAGGGGTTGTCGCGATGATCGTTCGCCGACCGGACACGGGCGAGCGAGAAGTCGTGGATTCGGGCGAGCTGGACGTCTCCCAAGGTCTCGTCGGCGACAACTGGCGCTCGCGCGGGAGCCGTATGACGGGCGACGGCTCGGCTCATCCGGAGATGCAGCTCAATCTGATGAACTCCCGGGTCATCGCGTTGGTGGCCGGGTCCGAGGACCGGTGGGCACTCGCCGGCGATCAGTTCTTCGTTGATCTGAACCTCGCCAAGGAGAACCTTCCCGCCGGCACCCGGCTCGCCATGGGTTCGGCGATTGTGGAAGTGACCGCGGTTCCGCACCTTGGCTGCAAGAAATTCGTCGCCCGGTTCGGGATGGAAGCGATGAAGTTCGTGAACTCCCGGCGCGGAAAGAAGCTTTGCCTTCGGGGCATCAATTCCAAGGTCGTGACGTCTGGTCGTGTCAGTACCGGGGACAAGGTTCGAAGGGTGTAGCAGAGTCCTCGCCAGACCTTCGCGGCGGGAAGTCTCGCGACGGCTCCCACGGATCCGGCGACACCCTTGCCTCGAACGAACGAGTCGTCACTGTCCGGCAAGGGACACACCCTCCACGATGTGCCGCTGAATGGCATCGGCGCAATCGGCCATGAAATCCTTGAAGGCCTCGCCGAATTCTTGAACGAAGTCGTCCTGCCCGCGAACGCCGACCCCAAACGTCAGCGAATCGGAACTCGACTTTCCGATCAAGAAAAAATTTCAGAGTTTGCGAGGCGGGGATTCTGCTACACTGGATCAGGTCGATATCACTGGTCCCGGCGGCGCCCGTCACCTTACTGCAGCGTCACCAAGCGTGGCCTCAATCGTGGACAAGAAAGGGATGCATTTCAATGGCATCAGAGAACAGTACCGGCGACCGAGGTCGCCGATCGGGCGGGGGGCCCCCACTCCCTCCCGATTTCGAGGAACTGATCCGTCGTGTGTCGGCTCAGATCAAGCAGATCTTTCCGGGTGGTCGTGCGAGATCAAGCAGATCTTTCCGGGTGGTCGTGCGAGCGGAGTGATCATCCTCGGCGCGCTCGTCCTGGCCGCCCTGGGCGCTTGGACAGCCTACTACACCGTACCCAGCGACTCCGTGGCCGTGGTTCAACGTTTCGGCAGATACATCAAGGAAGTTCCTCCGGGCCTGCATTTCAAGCTGCCACTGGGCATCGATGAGGCGACGATCGTTCCCGTCAAACGGCAGTTGAAGCAGGAATTCGGCTTCACCACCCCGGGCGCCGGCGACCGATTTCAGATCCCTCGCCGCGGCGAGCAAAGGCGGGAAACCCAGATGGTGACCGGTGATCTGAATGCCGCCCTGGTGGAATGGGTGGTGCAATACCGCATCTCGGATCCGAGCAAATTCCTGTTCGAGGTTCGAGAACCGAGGGAAACGCTGCGCTACGTTTCCGAATCCGTCATGCGGGAGGTTGTCGGCGATCGCACCGTGGACGAAGTGATTACCATCGGCCGACAGGAAATCGAAACGCAGGCGCTGACCAAGATGCAGGCGCTGTCGACCAAGTACGCAATGGGGATCAGCATCGATCAGGTGCAATTGAAGAACATCAATCCGCCCCGGCCGGTGCAGGAGTCGTTCAACGAGGTCAACCAGGCCCAGCAGGAAAAAGAGAAGCTGATCAACGAAGCCCGGCGCGATTACAACAAGGTGATCCCCCTGGCCGAAGGCGAAAAGGATCAGCGGATCCGCGAGGCCGATGGCTATCGGCTCAAGAGGATCAATGAAGCGGAGGGCGATGTCGCCCGGTTCAGCGCCCTCTTGGCCGAATACAGCAAGGCACCGGAGGTCACCCGCCGGCGCATCTATATCGAGACCATGCAGGACGTCATGCCGCACATACGCTCCAAGATTGTTGTCGATGACCAGGCGCACGGCATCTTGCCGCTGCTGAATCTCGACCCCCGGCAAGGAGACAAGCCATGACTGGAATATTGCGACTGGCCATATTGGTGGTCTTGGGTGTAGTGGCCTTCGTCTCGTGGAACTCGCTCTATACGGTGAGCGAAGTCGAGCAGGTGATTATCACCCAGTTCGGCAAGCCCATTGGCGATCCCGTAACGACCGCCGGCCTGCAGATCAAGGTGCCCTTTGTCCAGGACGTCAATCCGATCGACAAACGGATTCTCGAGTGGGACGGCAGTCCATCGGACATGCCAACCAAGGACAAGCTCTACATCTCGGTCGACCTCTTCGCCCGGTGGCGGATTACCGATCCTCTCCAGTACTTCTTGCGGTTGCGCGACGAACGCAGCGCTCAGTCCCGCCTGGACGATATTCTGGGCAGCGAAACCCGCAACGCCGTCGCCAAGCATGAGCTGATCGAAATCATCCGCACGACCAAGGATCGCGTGCCGCTGCGCGACACCCTCTTGACCGATGCCGAACGGGATCTGGAGATGGGGGCGCTGGTGCCGATCCAGAAGGGACGCAAGCTGGTCGAACAGGAAATATTTGCCGCGGCCGCTGACAAGGTGCGTGTGTTTGGTATCGAACTGCTCGACATCCGGTTCAAGCGGATCAACTACAACGAAAGCGTGCGCCCGAAGATCTACGATCGAATGATCAGCGAACGGCGTCAGATCGCGGAACGCTTTCTGTCGGAAGGCAACGGCGAGGCGGCCAGAATCCGCGGCAATCGGGTGCGCGACCTGAACAAGATTCAGTCCGAGGCCTACCGGCAGGTCGAGGAGATCCGCGGCGTCGCGGACGCCAAGGCCACGGAAATCTACGCCAGGGCCTACAACCAGAGTCCCGAAGCGGTAGAGTTCTATGAATTCACCCGAACCATGCAGTCCTACAAGTCCCTCATCGCCGCAAACACCACCCTTGTCCTTTCCACAGACAGTGACCTCTTCAAGTTCTTGAAGGGTATGACCCCCGATGGCGACAACCGATGAAAATGCGCCCACGCGACACGCGGCCGGTGGGGATACGACGCGGGCGCGTGAGCGGACCGGCACTGATTGCGTTCGCCATGCGCTGGCGGTGACGCGCCAAGCCACACCGCATGCTTCGCTGATGCGAGTGCGGCGGGGTGGACTACCTTGGTCTGCGACCCGGTGCTCAGGGGCGGGCTGGCCGAGCGCGGCTTCCCGCACGCCGGGAGAAGCAGCCGGCCGCGCCTCGTTTCCGACCCCGTGCCCTGCCGCGGCATGGGTTGCCTGACGGGCTTCGCCGGTCGGATCGAGGACCGCCTCCTGCGAGAGTTGGAGGCGGTGCCTCTCGCTCCGACGTCTTCCTCATCGGCGTCAACCTCGCGTTCTGACTGCTCGTGCGCGGCGAGCGCGCATTCTGGGTCCCCCAGCACTGGCCGGGGCTCGCGGTCCGCATCGCTCACTTGCCAGGCGATCTCCTCGCCGGCGGGACGCGAGGTGAGGGTGAGCCGGGCAATGGCCGCGAGGCTCGCGACGGCCTTCCTCACGCTCTGGCGTGAGATCCCGAAGTGGCGCGCCGCCGCGCGCTCGCTCATCCCGTCCCGACAGGCAAGACGGACCTTGCGATAAAGCTCCATCCGCTTCGCGGCTCGCAAGCTCGCGTGTAAATCCTCCTGTCCTCCTCGTGACCGGCAAAGGCTGCCAGACTGGCAGAGTTGTGCTCCGCCGCGCCGGGAACATCCTGCCGCTACCGTGGTCTGCTTTTTCACCGCCGTTTGCAGCCGCGTCACTCGGTTGTCCGGTCCCGGTTGAAGAGCCGGATCAGCGTGTCGGGGAGTCCC
This sequence comes from Gammaproteobacteria bacterium, assembly GCA_965223775.1. Classification (GTDB taxonomy): domain Bacteria; phylum Pseudomonadota; class Gammaproteobacteria; order HK1; family HK1; genus JAJDXW01. The sequence continues at coordinate 4,694,802 of OZ245021.1, forward strand.
GTCGCGAGTTTTGGTGCCGGCTGGCGAAAGGAGCCTGCGGTTGCCTTTCTCGGGCGTAATGCGACCAGCCCCTCGGCCATCTTCACGCTTGCTGCAACGCCCTCGACAACGGGTACCGCGATTCGGTCACGAACGCGAGTGGCGAGGCCGGCAAGCGGAGCCCCGGCGAGAATCACAACCTCCGCCCCATCTTCCCGAACGGCGCGCCCTGCGAGTTCAATGAGCCGCTCAGCGTTCTCCGTCTGGACGTCACCGACGTCCGTCACATGCGCATCCAACATTCGGATGCTGGCGAGTCTCCCGGCAAGCCCGCTCCACACGATGCACACGCGGTATCAGGACTCGAGCCGCGTGGAAAAGGAGACAACGGAGAACGTCCTTCCGAGCGGACAGGCCATCAAGAGCGATGCCTCGGCCAAGCCTACGACCGGGATGGACATCATCTCGCGCGCCGCGCTCAGCCCCGGATCACCGAAGGCTGCTATCACCGCTGCGTCGAACTCCGGCTCGCGCTCGGCCAGGATCTCCAACACGACCCTCCCGCCGATCAGGGCCTCTGCCCGTGTTGCAATGTACGGTACACCGTAGCTCGCGGTTACGAACTCGATCTTCGTGCTGGAGGCAGCTGCCAGCTCCGCCACCGATCGAATTTTCTCAGTGACGCTACCCGACGTATTGGGGTTGATGATCAACAGATTCATGCATTCGGTCACCCGTTCAGGGGGGCTCGCCGAGCGCCACAGGTGGCCACTCCTCAAGCCAACTCTGCTCGGACTCGATCTGCTGCGATAGTCGCAGGAGAAGCTCGTCTTCGCCAAGCCCGGCAACGAACTGAATGCCGATCGGCAATCCCCCGCCCTTCCTGCGGCCGGGAACGCTGATCGCGGGATGGCCGCAGGCGTTGACCCAGCCCGTATAGACCGCCGAACCCCGGGAACCCACGGGCTGGCCGTCGATCTCGGGCGGAAAGGGAATCTCGGTCGACCAGGGCATCGCCGCGCAGGTCGGGGTCATGATGATGTCGACGCCCTGGAAAACTTGCGCCGCACGGTTCCGGAGAGCGGAGATGGATTCGATCACTTTCAGCAGGTGGGGCGCGTCGTAGTGCGTCTGGGCCCATTCGACGTACTTGTGCGACGCCAGATCCCGCATTCCAGGCTCGCGCGCAAGCAGGCGTGCGAGACCGATCTGCCCGATCGAGGCCCAGCACTCGTCGATCTCTCGCGTGTCGAGCGGGAGCGGGCCGGGCCTGACATCGTGTCCGAGCGTTGTCAGCAGATCGACCATCTGCAGAAAGCTCTTCCGAATGTGGGGGTCGAGGGGTGCGTTCCCGATCTCCTCGACGGCCAGCACGCGAAGCGAACCGGGAGGTCTGGCCAGCCCGCTCGAGGCGTCCCCGGGGAGGAATTTCAGCGACCGATGATCGCGATGATCGGGCTGCGCAAGAACATCGAAGAGGAGCGCCTGGTCTCTCACGGATCGGGTGAGTGGACCGACCACCTCCATGTCGAGTAGCAGCTGCGGAAGGCCACCACTTCTCGGCACCCGTCCGAGCGAGGTCTTGAGTCCGACCAGGTTCGTATAGGCCGCCGGTCGGCGAATCGAGCCCCCGCCGTCGGTGCCGATTGACATCGGGATCATTCCGGATGCGACTGCCGCCACACTGCCGCCACTCGACCCGCCCGGCGTTACGGTCAGGTCCCACGGATTCGCAGTGACTCCGAAGAGGGGGTTGTCGGTGTAGCCTTCAATCGTGAACTCCGGCACGTTCGTCTTGCTAACGATGATCACCCCGGCCTCGCGCAGCTTGGCGACCGGCAGCTCGTCCTGAGTGGCGATGCGCCCCTCATAGAGCCTGCTGCCCCATGTGGTTGGGAGGCCCCGTACCGCAAGGTTGCCGTGCCGCTCTCCCGGGCAAACCAAGCCGCGGCTTTCTTAGGCCGAAGTTCCCCGTGCTGAGATAGAGCAACGCATTGATTATAAGCTGGATTTTCAGATTTCAGCGGGTCCCGGTACTGGGAACATTTCGATGAGTTCGACGGCGCGGCGTTGGGTCTCGGTAGGCTGGGTAGCGCCTCTTCGCCCTGGAGCGCAAGGGCTGGATTGAACTAAAGGCCGGAAGCCCCCGCTACATCAAAATCCTGAACGACGACCTCCCCCTCATCGTCGCGGGACGGGTCGCCGCGGGGGAGCCCGTCCTCGCCGAGGAGCGGATCCGGCATCGGATCCCCCGGGCGGTGGCGGAGTGCTTCCGGCGACAGCCCGACTTCTTCCTCAGGGTCGAGGGCGACTCCATGGACCGGCTGCGCTTTGTGACCGGCTCAGTGGTCGCGGTGAAGAGCCAGTCGGTGGCAGAGAACGGAGAAGTGGTAATCGCCCGACTCGAGGACGAGGTGACCCTGAAGCGCTACAAGCGGGTGCCGGTCGAACACCAATCCAATAGATCAAGAGGAACTTAATGGAAATGAGCGACGAGAGGACGACAGTACACCATCGCGAACGGACTGGCAGGCCTGAGACTGCTGGTTGGGAAAAGGACGGCGGACGCCGCACAATTTCGCCCACGAGCCAAGCATTGGAATCTGGAGAAATGGGTGGCCAGATGCACGCAGACGCGACCCGCTCTGACTAAGAATGGGTAAGTTGAGCAGCTCCTGAAATGACGGCGGAAGTGGCGCTACGGTTGGTGGGCCGATTGACATCGCCGTCATCTCCAAGGGTGACGGATTCGTTTGGATCAAGAGGAAGCATTACTTTGACGCGGCAGTCAACCCAGGTTACCTTCGTCGGTAGCGGTTCAGAGGAGGAGAAATCAATGAAGCAAGATTCTGCGAAGAAGGACCGCAGCGGGTCGCGAACACCCCTTAGCCGCCCTCCTGATACTGGGACTCGTAGTGACAAGGAAATCAGACAACAGGCCGTCGACGATGCAAGAAGGTCATTCAGCACGGTCCGAGACCTCCTAAGTCACGGTGTCGGTCCAAACGCTGGCTCGACCCACGGTAGTCACCGAGACTAGGGGGTAGGCGGCGCGGCGGTGTGGCGTAACGTGAAACGGAGGCATCACAAGGGCCAAGTCAGGGCAAGACCGAAGCAGCGACCCGTGTGTCGTCAAGGGGCAAGGTCAGGGCCAGAAGACGACACACCCGTTCCCTATCGATATCGCTGCGGGCAAGCCCATTCTCGCGGAGGAGGGGATCCGGTGCCGGGTCCCCCCCGGTCGGCAGCGGCGTGCTTTCGAAGGCAGCCGGATTTCTTCCTCAGGGTCGAGGGCGACTCCTATGGACCGGGTGGGCATTGTGTCCGGCTCAGTGGTCCCGGTGAAGAACCAGTCGGTGGCGGAGAACGGAGAGGTGGTCGTCGCCCGGCTCAAGGACGAGGTCACCCTGAAGCGCTACGTCCGGACGGACGAGCGCCGAGTGGAGCTCCGCCCGGAGAGCACGAACCCAGGGCACCAACCAATCGAGGTGGACCTCGAGAAGGATGCGTTCGAGATCGCGGGGGTCGCGGTCGGGGCGCTCATCGGGGACGGGTTCAGGCTTACGTGCACGGCTTGAACCTACCATGAAGGATCCGAATGCTGGGAGCAGAGCGCGATGACCAAGGTTCGGACCAACGTCCTGAGCACAGCGACCATCAACTACCTGGAGTTGATCGGGAACGGGAAGGCCTATCGGATACCTCCCTACCAGCGTGACTACGCTTGGACAGAGGAAGAGTGGGAGGACCTCTGGAACGACGTTCTCGATCTCCGTCAGGAGACCGAGAATCGTCACTACATGGGGGCTCTCGTCGTTCAAGGCGAGAGCGACCGCGAGTTCACGATTATCGACGGGCAGCAGCGGCTAGCAACAATCAGCATTTTCTCCCTGGCGGTCATCGCCAAGCTGCATAGAATGGCAGACCAGGAAATCGACCCGGAGCGCAACCGTGAGCGCGCAAAGGAGCTTCGGAATCGCTTTGTCGGAGAGAAGGACCCTGCGTCGCTAATCGAGAGCAGCCGTCTGAACCTGAGCCGGACTGACGACGCCTTCTACCAGGACTACCTGGTCCAGCTCCGGGACCCTCCCAATCCCCGCGGCTTGCCGCAATCAAACACGCTTCTGTGGAAGTGCTTCCGGTACTTCTCGGAGCAGCTCGAAGCACTTGACGACCTGCAGGAGGACGGCGAAGCGCTCGCCAGAGTCCTGTCCGAGACGGCAGCCAGAAGTCTGCTGTTCATCCTCATCAAGGTGGAAGACGAGCTCGATGCGTACACCGTATTCGAGACGCTGAACGCCCGGGGACTGGAACTGACAACGGCGGACTTGTTGAAGAACTACTTCTTCTCCAAGGTGCGTGTGCCCAACGATCTGGATGCACTGCAACGGCGCTGGCAGGCGCTGATTGCTACCGTTTCTCCGGAACGGTTTTCGGACTTTCTTCGTTACCACTTTCTCTGCGAGCAGACGGGTGTGCGCAAGGAACGGCTGTTCAAGCTGGTACGTGACCGCGTGAACACCTCTCAACACGTCTTCGAGCTCCTGGGTGCTCTGGAAGACCGTGCGGAGCTGTTTGCTGCCCTTGGCGACGCCAGCCACGAGTATTGGATGGAGCTACGGAATGTGAAACCGCACGTTCAGGCCCTGATTCTGTTCCGTGCCCGACAGGTAACGCCGGTGCTCTTTGCCGCATGGGAGCGGTTTTCGCCAGACGACTTTGCTCGTGTACTGAAGCTCGTCAGCGTCGTCTCGTTCCGGTACTTGGTGAGCGGTCGTAACCCGAACGCGCTGGAACCCGCCTACCACGAGGCCGCAAAGGCCATTCTCGACGGGAACGCGCCCCGCCCAGGTGCCGTATTCGCGCATCTTCGCCCCGTCTACGTGGACGACGGGGCCTTCGAGAACAATTTCGCGGTGTTCTCGCTCAACCCGAGAAGAGGCAAGAAGCTCGTCAAGTACATCCTTTGCCGACTGGAGGAAGGTGCCGGCGGCGGTCCGCGAGATCCCGAGACGGAGCCCGCGTCGATAGAACACATCCTGCCGCAGAATCCTTCCGGAGACTGGTTCGACTCGTTCACTGCGCTGGAGTTGGAAGCGGCGACCAATCGGATCGGGAACATGACGCTACTCGAGTCGGCAGTCAACCGCGACGTCGGGAATGCTCCGTATCCGGTGAAGCGCGCTGCCTACGAAGGGAGCGTTTACGCACTGACCCGAGAAGTTGCGGAGATGGCGCCCGAGGAATGGACCTTTGCATTCATGGAGAATCGCCAGCGGCATCTTGCACAGCGTGTTGTTTCTCGCTTTCCCTCGTGAGATCCCCCCAGGAATTGCCCGCTCTGTTCCGTAGACGGATTGCCTGGGATGACGGAGCAATCGGGGGACCGGCCGGAGCCGTTGCCGTCGCCGTTCTCATGAATTGTTGTTGCAGAAGCGGTGAGGATGTGGGCGCGAAAGCGCCGAGTGTGGGCAAGGGGTGGGCAAGTGCGCAGCGCTTGTCCAGGCCTTGTCCACGCGTTCCGTAGGACGGCGCTCGGTCCGCAGGACGCGTCCACATCGTCAGCGCTTGGCGCGGCGATGGTCGCCGCCGTAGTCTCGACACCCTTTGCGACGAGAGAGGAGTTGGCCCGCGCGGGGGGATGAACCCCGCCGGGCCACGGCCGGTGCAGCTTCGCTACGAGACGGGGCTTACCGGCGAGGGATACGTTAGGGCCGAGGCGTGGCGCGATGCAAGGCTCAAGCGCTGCCCGAACCACCCGCACGGCGGATGTTCGCTGGCACGCCACGGCACCTACGCGCGCAAGAGCCCGCGCGGGACGAAGATCGCTCGCTGGTACTGCCCTGAGAGCCACACCACCTTCAGCCTGCTGCCGGAGTGTCTGGCCGCACGGTTTCCTGGCGAGTTGGACGAGGTCGAAGCGGTGGTGGCCCACGCCGAGCAGGCCCCGAGCCTGGCCGCCGCGGCCAATGAGCTGCGCCGCGATGCGGTCGAGCTCCCGGGGGCGATGCGCTGGGTCGGGCGCCGGGTGCGTCTGGTCCATCACGTCCTGAGCATCGTCATCGGGCTGGTGCCCGAGTATCTCGTGCGGTGCATCGCCGAGGTGGGCGCGGTGCGTACGCGGCTCCAGACTGACACCGCGTTGCGGGCGTTGCGCACCCTCACCGACGCGCAGCTCCGCGTGCTGCCCGCACCGTTGGGGTTCCAACCTCACCGTCTGAACACGACGAATCGCCTTCGGGCGCCCCAACACAAGATGGGGCCTGACCCGCCACCGGCGCTTGCGTAGCGTCCCCCGTCCCGGGCCGATGCGCCCCACCGACGAGGACCTCGCCCATGAACCACTGCGATGAGGAGCTGCACAAAGCCGTGGCGCTGTTCCGCTACGGCCTCATCGCCGACGTGCTGCGCCTGCCCCCGGGCAGCCGAGACATCCGGCGCACCCTGCACGAGAAGGCCCAGCGCACCTACACCATCCCCGGCACCCGGCGCACCCGCGTCGCCGTCGAGACGATGCGCGATTGGCTGAGCTTGTATCGCACCGGCGGGTTCGAGGCGCTGTATCCGAAGACCCGTGCCGACCGCGGCCAGCCCCGGCGCCTGCCCCCCGAGGTCGCCGAGCTGCTCGTCTCGCTCAAGACCGAGCAGCCCGCGCGCTCGGTCAAAGCCCTCATCGCCATCGCCCGCGAACGCGGCGTCGACCACCCGCTTGCCCCCTCGACCGTGCACCGGCTGCTCTCGCGCGAGGGCCTGCTCGACAAGCGCCCCGGTGAGCCCGTCGCTACCGACCGGCGACGGTTCGCCTTCCGTGACGCCGGGGAGCTTTGGATGAGCGATGTGATGCACGGCCCCAAAGTCAGCGACGGGCGCCGGCGCAGAAAGTCTTTCCTCATCGCGTTCATCGACGACGCCACCCGCGTCATCCTCTTCGCCGCCTTCGCCTACGCGGAGAACACCACCGCGTTGCTGCCCGTGTTCAAGCAGGCCATCGCGCGGCGCGGCCTGCCCGCCCGGCTCTACGTCGACAACGGGGCGAACTTCCGCTCCCAGCAACTTGCGCTCGTGTGCGCGAAACTCGGCATCGTGCTCATCCATTCCCGGCCCTATCAGCCCGCCGGGCGCGGAAAGATCGAGCGCTTCTTCCGAACCCTTCGCGCCGCCTGGCTGCGCCATCTCACCGCTGAGGCCACCACCAGCCTCGACACACTGAACCGCACCCTGTGGGCCTGGGTCGAGGGCGAGTACCACCAATCGCCCCATCGCGGCCTCGACGGGCGCACCCCGCTCGAGCAATGGGCGCTCGCCGGGCACGACGTGCGCTATCTCGACCCCACCACCGACCTCGACGACCTCTTCCTCTTCGAGGCCAAACGCCGCGTGATGAAAGACCGCACGTTGAGCCTGCACGGCCGGCTCTACGAGGTCGATGCCATCCTCGTCGGCGAAACCGTCACCTTGCGTTACGACCCCGATGCACCGCCTTCGCGACCCATCGAGGTCGTCCACGACGGCAACAGTGCAGGACTCGCCACCCGCCTCGACGCCTACGCCAATACCGCCGTCAAGCGCGACCGCCCCTCCTGGCAACTCCAGTGCGACACCCCACCGTCAGAGCCGCCCACCTCGCCTCTGACGATGCGAAACCTCAAGGAGAAGAACTGATGTACCTGCGTCACTTCGCCCTGACCCGGTTGCCCTTCGAAACCCCGGCCCACACCGACGAGCTGTTCGAATCGAACTCCCGCCGCGAGGCCGAGGCTCGGCTCCATCACCTCATCGAACTCAAGGGCATCGGCCTGATGACCGGCGAGGTCGGCTCGGGCAAGACCACCGTATGCCGCCATGTCGCCGCCGACCTGCATCCCGGCCTGCATCGGGTCGGCTACGTCTCGCTGACCACCGGCAACGTGCTCGACATGTACAAGTCCATCGCCTGGGAACTCGGCCTGCCCACCGAACGCTCGCGCGCCACCGCCTACCGCGCCATCCGCGCCGAAATCACCCGACTGGTGTGCGAGGCCAAGCAGCTCCCCGTGCTCGTCATCGACGAAGCCCAGCACCTGCGCAACGACGTCCTGGAAGACCTCCGGCTCCTGACCAACTTCGCTATGGACAGCGAGAACCGCCTGTGCCTGCTGCTCGTCGGGCTCACCGAGCTGCGCCGCCGCCTCGCCATGGCCGTGCACGAATCGCTCTCCCAGCGCCTCGTCGTACGCCACCACCTCGCCGGCATCGACCGCTCGGAACTCGACGACTACCTCGCCCACCGCCTGCGCCTCGCCGGCTGCGAGCTGCCCCTGTTCGAGCCTCCCGCCGTCGAGGCGCTGTTCCAGAGCGCTCGCGGATTGCCCCGGCTCATCAATCGCATCGCCCACTACGCCCTCACCGCCGCCGCGGCGAAAGGCGCCCGCACCGTCTCCGCCGTGCACCTCGAGCACGCCGTCGCGGAGCTGCGGCTGTGAACCTGCCCTACCTCCTCGTGACCCACGAACTCAGCGACGAGGCCGCCGCCCAGCTCTCCGAACTGCTCAACGACCTCGCCGTCGCCTTCGACGGTCAATACTTCGCTCAGATCACCCGCTACTACGACGAACGCCGCGAGAGCGAGCGCTCGTACCATCACAGGCAGCTCGAGCTCTTCGTCAACGACGACGCGGCGTTCTGAATCCCCTGCCCCTCCCGCGAACGCCGACGCCCACCGCGCCCGTTCGTCGACGACGGGCGTGGGGGCTCAACCCTTCTGCGCCACGACCACCGTGTTCAGCGCGACCACCGCGGTGCCGACCTACGTCCGCGCCCGGCTCTCCGACGATGACGGGGCAATGTGAGAAATCGAGCCTCGGTCGATCAGAAACAAACCGAAAAATCGGTTACGAAACTACGTGGGATGCAACAACAGCGCGCCACGCAAGTATGGCGCTCCGATTTCGCCTGACGGACATCCCAGCACTCGAATGTGAATCACCCCGAGCGCCAAGGCTGGATCGCGCTCAAGGCCGGGACCCCCGCTACATCCGGCTCCTGAACGACGACCTCCCCCTCATCGAGGCGGGACTGCTCGCCGCGGGCGAACCCATCCTCGCGGAGGATCGAATCCGGCACCGGATCCCTCGGACGATCGCGGAGTGCTTCCGCCGGAAGCCGGACTTCTTCCTCAGGGTCGAGGGCAACTCCATGGACCGGCTCGGATTCCTGAACTTTTCCGGCATCTTCCGTCGCTGGCTGCCGCTCGCAGCACCGTTCCGAAACTCTGGGAAGATGTCGCTTATCTTGTAGCCTTCCGCGGCTACACTTCCCCCTCGGGATACGTGCTGCGGCTCTCAGGGATGATCCTTGTTTGGTATGAGGACGAGTGACCAGCTCATCGGGCTTGCACAGGGGATACTGGCTGATGGGATTGTGGATCAATCCGAAGCGGAGCTGCTCCAGGCTTGGTTGCGGACCAACCAGAGGACCGAGAACCGCTACGTGAGTCGGCTGCTGGACCAAGTGGAGCGGATACTTGAGGACGGGGTCCTCGATGAGGACGAAGGTCTGGAGCTTCGCGACGCCTTGCTGAACTGGACGGGGGGTGGCGGCCTCGACGGAGAGGAATACACGACGGCATCGCTTCCGCTGGATCCGGAGCCGCGGACCGTTCACGTCGCTGGAAGCATTTTCGTGTTCACCGGCACCGGCGTATTCGGGACGAGGAAGGCGATGCGGGAGGCGACTGTCGGCGCAGGCGGTACGGTGCAGAGCGGCATCACGATGCGGACCGACTATGTGGTTCTCGGAACGTACGTCACGCCGGCCTGGGCGCATCAGAGCTACGGGAGAAAAATCGAGAAGTCGATGGAGTATCGGGACGAGAAGGGCACCGGGCTGTGCATTGTGCATGAAGACGACTGGATGGAAGCGCTGGGGCGGTAGGCGAGGCTCAGCGCGCACCCCGGCGTACGGCAGCATCAATCCCCTCTGGTCGCCATGCTGAACGATCCGTTCGGAAAATTTCTCCTGAACACCTCCTTGGCTCCCTCTACAGCGGCTTCGGCCAGCGATAGCGCCTGATCGCCGTTTGTTGTTTCTCGCTTTCCCTCGTGAGATCCCCCCAGGAATTGCCCGCTCTGTTCCGTAGACGGATTGCCTGGGATGACGGAGCAATCGGGGGACCGGCCGGAGCCGTTGCCGTCGCCGTTCTCATGAATTGTTGTTGCAGAAGCGGTGAGGATGTGGGCGCGAAAGCGCCGAGTGTGGGCAAGGGGTGGGCAAGTGCGCAGCGCTTGTCCAGGCCTTGTCCACGCGTTCCGTAGGACGGCGCTCGGTCCGCAGGACGCGTCCACATCGTCAGCGCTTGGCGCGGCGATGGTCGCCGCCGTAGTCTCGACACCCTTTGCGACGAGAGAGGAGTTGGCCCGCGCGGGGGGATGAACCCCGCCGGGCCACGGCCGGTGCAGCTTCGCTACGAGACGGGGCTTACCGGCGAGGGATACGTTAGGGCCGAGGCGTGGCGCGATGCAAGGCTCAAGCGCTGCCCGAACCACCCGCACGGCGGATGTTCGCTGGCACGCCACGGCACCTACGCGCGCAAGAGCCCGCGCGGGACGAAGATCGCTCGCTGGTACTGCCCTGAGAGCCACACCACCTTCAGCCTGCTGCCGGAGTGTCTGGCCGCACGGTTTCCTGGCGAGTTGGACGAGGTCGAAGCGGTGGTGGCCCACGCCGAGCAGGCCCCGAGCCTGGCCGCCGCGGCCAATGAGCTGCGCCGCGATGCGGTCGAGCTCCCGGGGGCGATGCGCTGGGTCGGGCGCCGGGTGCGTCTCGTCCATCACGTCCTGAGCATCGTCATCGGGCTGGTGCCCGAGTATCTCGTGCGGTGCATCGCCGAGGTGGGCGCGGTGCGTACGCGGCTCCAGACTGACACCGCGTTGCGGGCGTTGCGCACCCTCACCGACGCGCAGCTCCGCGTGCTGCCCGCACCGTTGGGGTTCCAACCTCACCGTCTGAACACGACGAATCGCCTTCGGGCGCCCCAACACAAGATGGGGCCTGACCCGCCACCGGCGCTTGCGTAGCGTCCCCCGTCCCGGGCCGATGCGCCCCACCGACGAGGACCTCGCCCATGAACCACTGCGATGAGGAGCTGCACAAAGCCGTGGCGCTGTTCCGCTACGGCCTCATCGCCGACGTGCTGCGCCTGCCCCCGGGCAGCCGAGACATCCGGCGCACCCTGCACGAGAAGGCCCAGCGCACCTACACCATCCCCGGCACCCGGCGCACCCGCGTCGCCGTCGAGACGATGCGCGATTGGCTGAGCTTGTATCGCACCGGCGGGTTCGAGGCGCTGTATCCGAAGACCCGTGCCGACCGCGGCCAGCCCCGGCGCCTGCCCCCCGAGGTCGCCGAGCTGCTCGTCTCGCTCAAGACCGAGCAGCCCGCGCGCTCGGTCAAAGCCCTCATCGCCATCGCCCGCGAACGCGGCGTCGACCACCCGCTTGCCCCCTCGACCGTGCACCGGCTGCTCTCGCGCGAGGGCCTGCTCGACAAGCGCCCCGGTGAGCCCGTCGCTACCGACCGGCGACGGTTCGCCTTCCGTGACGCCGGGGAGCTTTGGATGAGCGATGTGATGCACGGCCCCAAAGTCAGCGACGGGCGCCGGCGCAGAAAGTCTTTCCTCATCGCGTTCATCGACGACGCCACCCGCGTCATCCTCTTCGCCGCCTTCGCCTACGCGGAGAACACCACCGCGTTGCTGCCCGTGTTCAAGCAGGCCATCGCGCGGCGCGGCCTGCCCGCCCGGCTCTACGTCGACAACGGGGCGAACTTCCGCTCCCAGCAACTTGCGCTCGTGTGCGCGAAACTCGGCATCGTGCTCATCCATTCCCGGCCCTATCAGCCCGCCGGGCGCGGAAAGATCGAGCGCTTCTTCCGAACCCTTCGCGCCGCCTGGCTGCGCCATCTCACCGCTGAGGCCACCACCAGCCTCGACACACTGAACCGCACCCTGTGGGCCTGGGTCGAGGGCGAGTACCACCAATCGCCCCATCGCGGCCTCGACGGGCGCACCCCGCTCGAGCAATGGGCGCTCGCCGGGCACGACGTGCGCTACCTCGACCCCACCACCGACCTCGACGACCTCTTCCTCTTCGAGGCCAAACGCCGCGTGATGAAAGACCGCACGTTGAGCCTGCACGGCCGGCTCTACGAGGTCGATGCCATCCTCGTCGGCGAAACCGTCACCTTGCGTTACGACCCCGATGCACCGCCTTCGCGACCCATCGAGGTCGTCCACGACGGCAACAGTGCAGGACTCGCCACCCGCCTCGACGCCTACGCCAATACCGCCGTCAAGCGCGACCGCCCCTCCTGGCAACTCCAGTGCGACACCCCACCGTCAGAGCCGCCCACCTCGCCTCTGACGATGCGAAACCTCAAGGAGAAGAACTGATGTACCTGCGTCACTTCGCCCTGACCCGGTTGCCCTTCGAAACCCCGGCCCACACCGACGAGCTGTTCGAATCGAACTCCCGCCGCGAGGCCGAGGCTCGGCTCCATCACCTCATCGAACTCAAGGGCATCGGCCTGATGACCGGCGAGGTCGGCTCGGGCAAGACCACCGTATGCCGCCATGTCGCCGCCGACCTGCATCCCGGCCTGCATCGGGTCGGCTACGTCTCGCTGACCACCGGCAACGTGCTCGACATGTACAAGTCCATCGCCTGGGAACTCGGCCTGCCCACCGAACGCTCGCGCGCCACCGCCTACCGCGCCATCCGCGCCGAAATCACCCGACTGGTGTGCGAGGCCAAGCAGCTCCCCGTGCTCGTCATCGACGAAGCCCAGCACCTGCGCAACGACGTCCTGGAAGACCTCCGGCTCCTGACCAACTTCGCTATGGACAGCGAGAACCGCCTGTGCCTGCTGCTCGTCGGGCTCACCGAGCTGCGCCGCCGCCTCGCCATGGCCGTGCACGAATCGCTCTCCCAGCGCCTCGTCGTACGCCACCACCTCGCCGGCATCGACCGCTCGGAACTCGACGACTACCTCGCCCACCGCCTGCGCCTCGCCGGCTGCGAGCTGCCCCTGTTCGAGCCTCCCGCCGTCGAGGCGCTGTTCCAGAGCGCTCGCGGATTGCCCCGGCTCATCAATCGCATCGCCCACTACGCCCTCACCGCCGCCGCGGCGAAAGGCGCCCGCACCGTCTCCGCCGTGCACCTCGAGCACGCCGTCGCGGAGCTGCGGCTGTGAACCTGCCCTACCTCCTCGTGACCCACGAACTCAGCGACGAGGCCGCCGCCCAGCTCTCCGAACTGCTCAACGACCTCGCCGTCGCCTTCGACGGTCAATACTTCGCTCAGATCACCCGCTACTACGACGAACGCCGCGAGAGCGAGCGCTCGTACCATCACAGGCAGCTCGAGCTCTTCGTCAACGACGACGCGGCGTTCTGAATCCCCTGCCCCTCCCGCGAACGCCGACGCCCACCGCGCCCGTTCGTCGACGACGGGCGTGGGGGCTCAACCCTTCTGCGCCACGACCACCGTGTTCAGCGCGACCACCGCGGTGCCGACCTACGTCCGCGCCCGGCTCTCCGACGATGACGGGGCAATGTGAGAAATCGAGCCTCGGTCGATCAGAAACAAACCGAAAAATCGGTTACGAAACTACGTGGGATGCAACAGCCGTTCCACCCGAGGCCGCCGATTTCGCGGAAGTAGTATCCCTCCCCAGCAACGGGATATATCGCGTCTAGCTCAAACAACGCAGAAACTAGGGGCGTTTGGCCGCCGTGGACGACAAGGTGAGCCCAGCCGGCGATATCAGCGATGTGGCAGCCATCTTTCGTTCTTTGGGCCGACTTGTAGTGGGCGGCTGCGGCCCGGTCGGCGGCAATTCGCGCCTCGTTCAGAACGTCGCGGGCTTTTCTCACCAGTTCGTGGGAAGCTTCCGGGCGCTCGAAGCCTTGAATGTACGACGGGGATACGACGACCTCGAGGCTCGGCCCGAATTCGATGAGCGCGGCGTGATCCGGTCTGCCGCCGGAGTCGACGAATGCTGCGTCAGCGAGCGGCATGAACGGGCCGGAACACGACCGAGGCGGGCATGGCGATGCGCCGCGGGGCACCTACTTGGCGGATGAGGTACGGGCCTTGGCCGAAGCGGCGCACGGCTTCCCGGGCGGCGTTGTGGAAGCTGTCGAAGGACCCGATGAACTCGGCGTCATGGAAGACCACGAACTTGTGAAGGTGATGCTCCTCAAGGGTTTCGCGCATCGCCTCGCAGGCTTCGATGTTCTGTTCAAGCTCGTCTGGAGTGCTCATGGATCGCTCCCGGAGTGGATCGGGCGGGGGTGAACAGGGACGCCGCATCATCACCCGATCGAGGCTGGCGTGGCAAGGACGCGCTCGTAGTCTCGGGGTCCGACTGGCAGCCAGAGGAGTTGGCCCGCACGGGAAGCCCCCCGCCGGGCCACGGCCGGTGCAGCTTCGATACCCATCGGGGCGCACCGGCGAGTCATACGTTAGAGCCAGGGCGTGGCGCGATGCAAGGCTTTCGCGCTGTCCGAACCACCCGCAGGGGGGGTGCTCGTTCGCGCGCCACGGCACCTATGCGCGCAAGACCCCGCGCGGGACGCGCATCGCTCGCTGGTACTGCCCCCAGAGCCACACCACGTTCAGCCTGTTGCCGGACTTTCTCGCGGCCCGGTTGCCGGGAACCCTGGACGAGCTCGAGGAGGTGGTGGCACACGCGGAGCGGGCCTCGAGTGCGCATCTTCATACGAGACCCAGGAATGCGCGAAAAGCGCTCTACAAGGTCAATCTCATCCCAGCGGGCGTCGCGCGCCTCGTTGCCTCTCGTGGCAGTGAGAATGATGAACGCAAACGCAAGGCAGAGCTTGTTCGAAAGGGCCCCAGGACCTGATTCCAGGTCCCGAACGAACTGCAGTCCTCCCTCAGCAGGCTCACGAGACCAAGCATAGAGGGGGGATCGCCCCTCCGATTGCAGACCAACCGGACCTTGATCCATCCACCGTGCTGGGGTCTCGCCCAGTCTTCTGCACCCCAGCCACGGTGTAGTCATGATGGGAACCGTGCCGAGCTCGGCATCCGCCCGCGCTTCCCGTCCCGGCCGGTCGAAGCACCCGGCAGGAGGTAAGACAAGGAAGCACGGGAGATGGCGGCGACACGCGCTGCTCATCGCGGACGCAGGAGCGTTGGCCTGGCTCATCTGGCCGGAAACCGCGAGGCTCGTCGCCGGAAACCAAAGTCGCCGTGCCGAACGCGCGAGGCGTGGCAGGAACCCGATGCGATAACGAACCGAGACCGGGCGAAGCGCTTCCTCGCCCCCGCGGCGTCCCCGACAAGGAGCGCCCCCGCGGCTTGCGCGCCGTAGACTTCCTTCGGGAGCGAGGGACGGGTAGCGTTCACCGGTCGGCGATCGCACCGGACCGGGGGCGCGTCCATCCGGAACGAACTTGTCGCCCGTAGGGAATTTGCCCGGTGGGGATCGACGGATTGCCCACGAGAGCCGTGTCCCGGAGCCTTGACACGCGGCGGTCCTCGAACGGCGCTGCGAATCGGGCATTGCATAGAAGGAGCGAGCGAGTGAAGAAGACGGCAATGCTCGCATTCACGATGGCCCTCGCCACGGGATGCGGGGAGCGAAGCGGACCCGGCGGCCCGCTCGGCGTGGCGGGCGCCATCCTGACCGCGCCCATCACCGCCCCCATCATGTTCTTCGAGGCGAGACGCAACGACGGCCGGGTGCTGCGCGATCGGCTCGACGCGGCGCGTCGGAACCACTCGCCCCCGCCCCGAATCGACGCGCGCTCAAGGGAGTGGGCGGCGGTGGCGCTCGAGGCCGCTCTCGCGCGAGGTGCGGTGAACGAGGCCGTCTGCTGGCAGAACCGACACGATGCGAGCGGACACGTCGTCGGCGCAGCGACGGTGCTCGAAAAAGGGCGGACGAGCGATGGCCAACCCTGTCATGAGGTGCTCATCGAAACCACGGTCACAGGCCTGCCAACCGACTGGCGCACCCAGCCGCTGTGCCGCACCGGCGGGCGATGGAGAGAGGTCGCCGCCTCGCGATGAACATCCATCCCGACTGGCCCGAATGGGTTGTCCGCCAAGGGTTCGCCTGCGTCTGGACAAGAGCGCCAAGCGGAAAGGTTGCCGTGGAGATTGCGGCGAAGCGGCTCGGGCACACGGGCAGTTGGAAGGTCGGGCCGGACGTCGACCAGGAGGTGTTCCGGGCAGAGGAGTACCGGAAACACGCGAGGCCGGGCGACTACACGCGGTCGGTGATCCTCGCCTCGCGCACGTCCTGATTGACGCGACCGTCGAGCGTGCAAGGGCACGATGAGTTTGCGGCACGGAAAGTGGCTCCGGCACGCCGTGATCCTCCCTGCCGTGGTTGCCGGAGCCTGGCACGGCGTCGAGGCGGGGAGCCGCGGCGCGATCCTCGTCGCGGGCGCGGGAGCGGTCGCGTGGCTCGTCTGGCCGGAGGCCGCGAGGCTCGTCGCCTTTCGCCGAAGACGCCACGTCGAGCGCGCAAGGCGACGAGCCGCGCGCGCGATTGAGCGGGCGGCGCTGGAGCTCACCAAGGCGGAGCACGCCAAGCGGCGGGCAGAGCGTCGACCAGCGAGCGAGAGACTCGCCCGGCGCGCGGAGCGCCTCGAGAAGCGAGCCGGGCGGTCGGTCGCAAGGGCTGAACGTGCCAAGGAGCGCGACGCGCACCTGAGCGCCTCCCACAGCGCGGGCCCCACGCCCGAAGAGCACTGAGTGCCCCCCGGGCGGTCGGCGGAGGGACCGAACGCCGACCGGAAGATGTTCCCGGCCACACCCCGAGCCCGGGAAACACATTCGATCGGTGACCCTCTCCTTGCGTTCGAGCTGAGCCGCGTGGCGCGGGACGCGCCCGCGAGCCCCGGATCTGACACCCGGCCTCCGCACCCCGGCGCCGCGCGATGGCGACTGGGCGCACCGTAACCGGACTGCCCTCGAGCCGCCGTTGAGGGCCGCTCGCCGGCTCCAGCCCAACTCCCCTTCATCCCGCACCGCGCCCGCCCGGACGCGAACGGAGGCTGACGCCGGGCTACCGGCGGCTCAACGACGCAGTGCGCGAGGGGATGAGCGCCGGGCTGCACACCGGCAGCAGCAGCTCCTTGTAGAGGGTCTCCTCCAGGAGCGTCTCCTCGCGCCGGCTCAGCGGGCGCGGGGCGGAGGTCTCGCCCGAACAGGCGAGCCAGGCGTCGAAATCGCGCCGCGCCGGGTCGACGCCGCGGTGGTTGGTCTCGAGCTCGACGGCGATGCCGGGATGGGCCGCCTTGAACGAGACGAGCCTCGGCAACAGCCACTTCTCGGCCACCGCCTCGACCGAGACGATGCGCACCCGCCGGGGGGTCACGCGCTGGCACTCGGAGACGCCGTGGACCTCGGCGAGGATGCGCTGCACTTCCTTCAGACAGGCGCGGCCGCGGCGGTTGAGGCGCACGCTCCGCCGGCGGCGCTCGAACAGCTCGGCGTCGAGATGCTGATCCAGGGTGCGGATGCGGTGGCCGACGGCGGCGGCGGAGACGCCGAGCTCGGCGGCGGAATGGGCGAAGCTACGGTGCCGCGCGAGAGCCTCGAAGAAGCGCAGGCTGTCGAGAGGCGGCAGGGGAATCACGAATCGGGGCGCCGGGAACCGTGGGATTGGAGGTAAATAAACAAATACTTCGTAATTTCACAAATACATCTTTCTCATAATACCTCCCGAGAAAGTCCCGTCGGAGTGCCGTTTCGCCCTTGTGGGCGAGTATCGAGGGGATTTTCCAGGGGAACCTGGGCGGGCGTAGTGGGAAAAATCTATTTTTGATAAGGTAAAAAAATAACATACTTGCATTCGCTTGAAAGTTCGTTATATTCCGCTCCCGTCGAGCGGTGCTGCCATGGACACCGCTGAAGTCACCGGGCGCGAACAGGGGCGGTACGGCGATGGACTTGATTTGTGCGAAGTGGTTGGAAGCTGTCGGTTCAACCTTGACCTTAATTGAGAGCGCCGAGCGCCGAGCGCCGAGCGCCGAGCGCCGAGCGCCGAGCGCCGAGCGCCGAGCGCCGAGCGCCGAGCGCCGAGCGCCGAGCGCCGAGCGCCGAGCGCCGAGCGCCGAGCGCCGAGCGCCGAGCGCCGAGCGCCGAGCGCCGAGCGCCGAGCGCCGAGCGCCGAGCGCCGAGCGCCGAGCGCCGAGCGCCGAGCGCCGAGCGCCGAGCGCCGAGCGCCGAGCGCCGAGCGCCGACACGGACTTCGTGCTGTCCGTGGGCGGCGACGACACGCGCGCGCCGCTGCTGTTCGGCTCGGGGACGATGAGGCTGGTGTTCTCCTACACCGTGAGGGCGAGCGACGAGGACGACAACGGCATCTGGATCGGGAACCAGGACCGGACCCTGGTGGGTGACCGCATGGGTCATCAACGACGACAGGGACGTTCGTCAGGACGTCGCGATAGACGCGCCGGCGGCGGTGGAAGAGGACGCGGGAACCGCGGTCGTGACCGTCACGCTCACGACCCGGCAGAACATCGCCCCGGTGGTCGACGTGGAGCTTTACTATTACTGGCGGCAGGAAACCGCCACGCGCGGCGAGGACTACACGCCGCCGCCCGGCCAGGTCTTTGTATCAAACGTGCTATTCGCCACCGTGCCGACTTCGGCGTATTCCCCCAATGCCGCCGGCACGGCCTGGGTGGCACAGCGTTCCTTCACGATCGGCATCGTCGACGACCGGGAAGCCGAGGGGGACGAGACCATCGTGTTCTATGTCACGACCGGCACGTACCGGTCGCCCAACCACACCATCGCCCTCCGCGACGACGACACCCCCGTGCTGCGGAACGTGAGGCTGGTCAGCGGTCCGGGCTCCGACGGGGTATGGAGCGCCGGGGAGCGGGTCGAGGTGGAGGTGCGCTACAGCCTGCCGGTGGTGGTGGAGCGGCCGGATTGCTGGCTACTCAACGCCGACGGCACGTGCCGGCCGCCGGGTCCGTACATGCTGGTGGCATTCCGCTCCGACGCGCGCCCGGGGTACGGCGAGGGGCTGTCGGCGCCGCTGGCGCCGTATGTGGGCGGCTCGGGGACGGACACGCTGAGGTTTGCCTACACGGTCACGGTGGGCGCGGCCGAGGACGGCGCGCCGCGCGTGGTGGTGGGGAGCAACGGCATCTTCCTGCGCGGCGCGACGATCCGTCCGGTCGGGGGCGGGGACGCCGAGTTGTCGGAGTACACGAACACGCGGGTGCTGCAGGTCACGGTGCGCAAGCCGGGCAGGCGCGAGTGGACGGCGGGCGACACGGTACGGGTAAAGGTCAGGTTCGCGGGTCCGGTGCAGTATACGCCCCCCGATAAGCCGCAGAACCGGGACGAGGTGTTTGTGGACGAGAGGAGGGGCACGCCGACGATCCGCCTGCTGCTGGGGGACCACGAGCGCCGCGGTCTGCGGCGCACGGCGCGGTACGAGCGGGGTTCGGGGACGGACGCGCTCACGTTCGAGTACGCGGTGGGGGCCGGCGACGGGCGTGTGAGCGCGGTCGAGGTGGAGGCCGACAGCCTGGCGCGGAACGGGGCCACGATCCGCAACGAGGATGGCTACGACGTGGAGCTGCATCACGTGGACGTGCTGTGGTATTCGCCGCTGGCCCTGCTGGTGCGCGACGCGGCGGCGCGCGAGGGCGGGACGCTCAAGTTCGCGATGGAGCTGGCGCGGGCGTCGAAAGCGCCGGTGACGGTGGATTACGAGACGGCGGACGGGACGGCGACGGCCGGCGAGGACTACACGGCGAAGCGGGGCACGGTGACGTTCGCGCCCGGGCGGACGCGCAAGACGGTCGCGGTGCCGGTGCTGCGCGACGAGGAGGCGGAGGACGCGGAGACGGTGGTTCTGCGGCTCTCGAACGCGCGCGCCGGGGGCTCGAAGGCACCGGTGGAGGTGACGGTTGCGCAGGCCGAGGGCACGATCGAGGACGTGGCGCCGGAGGCTGCGTCCGGGGGGCTGACGGCGCGGTTCGCGCGGGCGCCGGCGGAGCATGACGGAAAGGCGTTCACGCTCAGGATCGCGTTCAGCGAGACGATCAGGATGAGCGGCCGGCGGTTGCGGTCGGACGTCGTGTCGGTGGCCGGGGGCCGGGCGACGAAGGCCAGGGCGGTGAACGGGCGCAAGGACCGTTGGGATCTGACGGTCAGGCCGGCTTCGCTGGCGGACGTGACGGTGACGCTGGCGGCCGGGGCCGCTTGCGATTCCCCGGCGGCGGTCTGCACGGCGGACGGCAAGGCGCTGTCGCACACCCTCTCGACGACGGTGCGGGGACCGGTGACGGTCTCGGTGGCGGACGCGCGGGCGCGGGAGGGCGAGGACGAGACCATCGACTTCGCGGTGAGCCTGAGCCGGGCGGCGTCGGGGCGGGTGAGCGTGACCTGGGCAACCGCCGACGGGACGGCGAGGGCGGGTTCGGACTACACGCGCGCAAGCGGCAAGCTCCGCTTCGCGCCGGGCGAGACCGAGAAGACGATCTCGGTGCCGGTGCTCGACGACGCCCATGACGAGGGCGCGGAGACGATGCGGCTCCGGCTCACGGCGGCGTCGGGGGCGGCGATCGCCGACGGGGTCGCGACCGGCACCATCGAGAACTCGGACCCGATGCCGCACGCGTGGCTCTCACGCTTCGGGCGCACTCTCGCCGGGCAGGTCGTGGACGCCCTCGGGCGCCGCATGGAGGGCGGCGGCGCCGGCACGCACGTGCGCGTCGGCGGGATGCGGTTCGACGCGTCCGGAGCGTTCGTGGAAGCCGGCGACGAGGACGAGCCCCGGCTTGCAACCGACACGATTGGCTGGACGGACCCGGCCGACGCCTCCTCGGGCATGACCGGGCGCGAGCTGCTGCTTGGAAGCTCCTTCGCGCTGGGGGCCGGGGGGGCAGACGGCACGCCCGCCTGGACCGGGTGGGGACGGTTCGCGACGCACGGGTTCGAGGCCGATGTGGACGGCACCCGGATGGACGGGCACGTCACCACCGGGTTCGTCGGAGCGGACATGGCACGCGACGGGTGGCTTGCGGGCATCGCGCTCTCGTACAGCACCGGGGACGGCGACTTCTCGCTCATCGAGGGGGACGACGAGGGCTCGGTCGAGAACTCCCTCACCGCGCTCTACCCGTACGCGAAGCTCGGGCTCGGCAAGAAGGTGGACGTCTGGGGCCTTGCAGGACTCGGGTCGGGCGACCTCACCCTCACCCTCAATGCGGACGCGGACCGGGCGACGGACGAACGCTACACGACGGACATCGACATGCGCATGGGCGCGCTTGGAGTGCGCGGCGAGGTCGTCTCGCCGAAGGCGCCGGGGGGGTTCGCGGTGAACGTCAAGTCCGATGCCTTCTGGGTCCGGATGGACTCGGACGCGATTGCGTCCGAGGACGGGAACCTGCACGCATCGCAAACCGATGCAAGCCGGGTGCGGCTCGTGCTCGAGGGCTCGAGAGCAGTCGAACTCGACGAAGGGACGCTCACCCCGTCGCTCAAGCTCGGGTTGCGCCACGACGGCGGGGACGCGGAGACCGGCACCGGGCTCGAAGCCGGCGCGGGGCTTCGCTACGCGGCGGGGGCGCTCACCATCGGGGCCCAAGTCCGCACCCTCGTCGCGCACGAGGCGTCAGGCTACGAGGAATGGGGCGTGAGCGGCTCGGTGCGGCTCGACCCCGGCGCGTCGGGGCGGGGGCTCTCGCTCAAGCTCGCGCCCGTGTGGGGCGCACCGTCGAGCGGCGTGGAGCATCTGTGGTCCGCCCGCGATGCGGGGGGGCTCGTCGGGACCGAAGACTTCGAGGCCGGGCGCCGCCTCGAGGCCGAGCTCGGGTACGGCATCGCACTCTCGGGGACGAAGGGACTGCTGACCCCGTACACGGCCCTCTCGTGGCGCCAAGGCGGCGCCCGCACCCACCGCACCGGGGCGCGCTGGCAGCTCGCTCGAGCGGCCGCCGTGGACCTCGAATGGACGCATGAGCCGGGCACCGGCGCAAAGCCTCCGGCAAACGCGCTCATGCTCCGCACGCAAGTGCGGTGGTAGCCCGAACCCGCGCATGAAGCGGGCCCTCGCAGCCCTCGCGACCGCGGTCGCGGTCACGGGCTGCAAGGGCGGGCCGCCGGGAACCTTCACCCCGTCGCCGGGCGACCCGGGCAAGCCCGCCCGGGCCTGCCTCGCGCGCGCGGATGATGCTCGCGAGGTCTTGTCTGGCATGCGGCCAATCCCAGCCCTTGGGCCACGTGACTCTTCCCTGTCCCGCTCGGCCCGAGAGCAATCACGTTCTCGCGACGCTCGATCCATTCGCACCGGGCGATCTCCAGGACCCGGGCCTTGTTCACCGACGGGATCGCCTTGAACTCGAAGCTGTCGAGGCTCTTGACGGTGGGGAACTTCGCCGCCTTGATGCGTCGCTCAACGAGGCGCCCTCGTAGAGTTGGGGCATGGTCATGTCGTGCTTGAGGAGGGCGCCGTTCACGCCATAGGAGCAGCCCAGATCCAGCACACGCACGGACTTGTCCCGCGAACGCTGCAGGCACTCGATCAGGTTGAGAAAGAAAGGTTTGCCGGCGCTGGGGGTGGAGTAGTCGAGCTTGTGAAGCTCGGAAAAATAGGCCCTCGGATCCGGCTGATTGTAGATGTGGTCCATGTTGGCCTTGGGATTGCGGGTGTGCTCAATAGAATCGTCTTCCGACATCGGATCTCCCTTGGCTCGCTGTCGTAGGGGGTGCAGCCGTCCGGCGGATGCCGAGGGGGAGCGGTCGCCGGAGCGGCTGTACGGCTGAGAGGCTACAATGTAACAGATCGCCCTCTTGCACAAAGGGCAAGCCCTGCGGCACACCCGGGTATCCAACGCCCATGCCCTCTCGACGATTGGGCCGATCGCATCGCAATCGCATGTCGGCGGGGACGCCGATCGCCGGAGACGATGCAGTCCGACGGAACCGAATAGGATTGAAATGTGTGGATTTGTCTGCCTTTGGAATCTCGATGAGCCACCGCTGGCGCGTCGGATGATCGAGAAGCTCGCGCACCGCGGGCCCGACGACCTGCGGGTGATCCGGGCGCCGAACGTGCCGGCCGTCATGGCGCACTGCCGCCTGTCGATCATCGGTCCCGAGGACGGCACCCAGCCGATCCACAGTGCCGAGAACGTGCTCGTGGCCAACGGAGAGATCTACAACCATGCGGATTTGCGGGCGATCCTTGGCGAAAGCGCCTTCGAGACGGCAAGCGACAGCGAGACCATTTTGCATCTGTTCCGGACCGACGAACTGCGGTGGATCGCGAAGCTGGACGGAATGTTTGCCTTCGTTCTGGCCACGCCGGAGCGGATCATCGCGGCGCGCGACCCGCTCGGCATCAAGCCGCTGTTCATGGCGCGCATCGACCAGGGCCTCGCCTTTGCTTCCGAATTGAAGGCATTCGACGGCCTTGGCCTGGACAAGGTCGAAGCCATCGACCCCGGCGGCATGTTCGACAGCGTCGATGGCTTTCGCGAGTGGTACCGCATGCCGCAGGGCGCTGCCGCGCTGGAGCCTGGGGAGAATCCGGAACCGATCTGGCGGGAGCTGCGGCTCGTCCTCGAAGCGGCAGTGCGCAAGTGGATGGTGGCCGACGTCGAGGTCGGTGCATTCCTGTCCGGCGGACTGGATTCCTCAGTCATCGCGGCCCTGGCGGCGCGCGCAATCGACCGCCCGCTCAAGACCTTTGCGGTCGGCACGGCGGGAAGTCCCGACCTCGCCGCTGCACGCGCCGTAGCCGACCATATCGACTCGGACCACCACGAGCTCGTCTTCACGGCTGACGAACTGGCTGATGTCCTGCCGCACGTGATCTACCACCTCGAGAGCGCCGACGTCGATCTCGTGCGCAGCGCCATGCCGACGCATTTCGCGACCACCCTGGCGCGCCGTCACGTCAAGGCGGTGCTCACTGGCGAAGGGGCGGACGAGCTTTTCGCTGGCTACACCTACCACCACGCCTATGCCCGCAGGCCGCGGGCCCTGGCGGACGAGCTCACCCGCTCGCTCGGCACCATGCACAACATCAATCTGCAGCGCGTGGACCGGATCACGATGGCCCAGGGCCTGGAGGCGCGCACGCCGTTCCTCGATCGCGATCTCGTCGACTTCGCGCAATCGATCCCTGCATCGTTGAAGATGAAGGTGGTCGACGAACAAACGTGCGAAACAACCGAGAAGTGGATCCTCCGCAAGGCCTGCGAGGATCTGCTGCCCGAGAACGTTGTCTGGCGCAAGAAGGCGCAGTTCGACGAGGGCAGCGGAACCGTCGAGGCGCTCGATGAAGCGCTTTCAACAAGTATCGCCGAGACTTCGCCGGTCGATCGCGCGAGCGAAGGCCGACTATACGAGAACCTCCTTCGCGAGCAGTACGTGGAGCCCGACTTCATCCTGGAGAATGCCGGGATGTGGACGGCCGATCGGATCACGGTCTGAACGAACCCCCGGGTACGGCGTCCAATGATGGGGAAGCGGACCGAGCCCACGAAACGGCTTGTCGCGAACTACAACGCTGGCGCAGGGGGGCACGACAAATGAAGACGGCACGTCGGCGGTCGCGCCGAAAGCCGCCTTCGTGGTCATTGACGATGTTCGTCAGCCGCGGCGGTTCGCCGCTTGCGACGTCGACGCTGATGCCGCGCCGTGATTGTGAGGACGACCTGGGAGGCGGTGGTCCCTCGCTCGATGATCGGGATCCGGGTGGGGCGGTGCGTCTGCACCGCTCCGTCGGGTCCCGCGTCTGTTGCGCACGGACACCTTGAACCAGCGCTACCTTTTGAAGCCCCGGATGCAGATCTGGCGCCGCTCGGCGCTGGCCTGGATCGGTGAGATCGACTCGATACCGGCACGAGAGAGGCACGAGAGAGGCAATAGCGCCTGGAGGTCTCGCATCGCTTCCCGAGAGGCGGCCCGGCTTCAAGCGTGCGCCAGCCTCCGGGTTGGCTTGGAGGTTAGACCGAAGTTCCCTGCGTTGAGATAGAACAACTCATTGACAGTCGTTCGTATTTTCAGCTTCAGGCGATTCCCGGTACTGGGAACATTTCGATGAGTTCGGCGACGCGCCGTTGGGTCTGGGTGGGCTCGGTGAGGAGCGAGAAGGCCGGAGCCGTGGGGTCCGACAACACCCGGCAGGTGTTGCGGCAGCGCGTCGCGAGTTCGGCGAGCAAGGTATCCAGGCTGTGCAGGGCCAATCCGTCGTCGGTGCGCCGGCGCGCCTTTTTCTTACGGGCCCGGGGTGTGGGCTTGGCCGGGGCGACCGGATCGCGCGTGCGGCGCGCCTCGTCCAACGTCTCGTCGTCGAACAGCAACGGCGCCACGGCACGGCGAAGATGCCATTCCACGTAGCCCGCGAGCAGGCATATGAACAGGTGCGCCCGCACCCGGCGCTCCTCGCGATGGCGGATGGGCCGTACCCGTACCTCAAGGCCCTTGAGGGTGCGGAACCAGCGCTCCACGTCCGCAAGCCCCTTGTAGGTGCGCACCGTGTCGTGGCTCGACAGCCGCGTCGCTGGCTCGCTCGTGCGAAGCACGTAGATCCCGTCCAGACGCGCTTCGGCTTCGATCCGCTCGGCGTTGCGTTGATACCGCAGCCGGGCGTTGTTGACCTCCCACTCGAAGTGCTTGCCCATCTTGTGTCGCCCCAGCACCCGCCCGACCTTGCGTCCGAGCTCGGCCGCCCCAAGGGGCGTGCGGGTGCGCCGCGCCGCCTCGCGTGCGACGCGTTCCAACCCCGCCTCGGTCGTGGCCAGCAACTCCTCGCGCTTGCGCGAGCGTTCCTCGGCCAGCAGCGGGTTGTAGCACGCCACCAAGCGCTCGCCCGGATAGTCCGGCGAGACGATCTCGGCCAGGTTCTGCTCGTCAAACAGCGACAACTGCAACGCGTGTTGCTCGACCAGGGCGCGCACCTGCAACGACTTCAGCGCACTCACCCATCCCAGACCCCGGTGGCGCTTCAGGTGCTCGATCTGGACCTGCGTCAACAGGCCCCGGTCCCCGACCAGCACGACCCGTTCAAGCCCGAAGCGCTCCTGGAGCTTCACCACCTGGTCCGGGACGGTGTTCGGGTCGGCAGTGTTTCCCGGATACGCCTGGACGGCGACCGGACACCCTCCGGGGGCGCTCAGCACGGCGTACACGAGCTGTGTCTTACCGCGCTTGCGGTCGCGGTTGTATCCGAAGCGCATCAGCGGGCAGGTGCGGCCCTCGTAGTAGCTTGACGACACGTCGGCGAACACCGGTTCGCCTTCGTGCAGATGGCGCTTTGCCAAGCGCTGCTCGATTCGCTCCTGGCGTTCGAGCAGCCAGTCCATCGCCTCGTACAGGTCGTCCTCGTCGTCGTCGCCGACCCCGAGCTCCTCGGCCAAGGTCGTGCAATGCCACAGCCGGGTAGTGGCGAGCTTCGAGGCGGGATGAAGCAACCGTTCGAGCACCATCGCCAGCACCCGGTCGCGCTCGCGGCAGCGCTTCGCGGCGATGAGCCGCTCCAGTCCCAGGCGCCGGCAAACGGTGAGCAACGCTTCGACATGACCGTGCGGTCGGGAACGTTCGACCGTGAAGGCGTCCTCGGGGGCGATGAGTCGGCGGCCCTTGAGCACTTGGCGCAGTGCCTCGACCTTCTCCGAGGGCCAGTCGGTGAGGTTGGCCAGCGTTTTCTTGCGCACCCGTTTGCCCTCGCGCCAGCCTTGGCGAAGGAGGATCGCGGGGCGGGAGTTGCGGTTGGGGACGGTCTCGATGTACATGGGAACGAAGATAGCAATTCGAATCCACCATGTCAATGATATCTCTCAATATACATGGGAACAAAAATCACCCTCCCTCCGGCATTTTTCGATCTACGTCAATGACTTACCCTCGATTTGACCCCAAAATCCCCAGGAACTTCGGGTTAGAGACGGGGCTCGTTTGTCGCGCCGCGGTCGGTCAACCTGATCAATGAGAAACACGCTAGTCTTGGGCGGGAAGCAATGCTGCAACGAGAGGCTCGACAAGCGAGGTGCCACCAAGGCATGTAGTGAGCCATGTTTCTAGTTGAAGAGCCGAGCCCTGCGCAGATTTCGCGCTTTCGCCAAGACGGCTTCCTCGTCGTCGAGCGCCTTATCGAGCCTGAGGCGGCTGCGCACCTGGCGTCGCGATTCGCGCCGCTGTTCCGCGGCGAGTTCGAAACCGGCCTCTACCCCGACGAATGGAACTGGCGCGAGGGGAGGGACGCCACGGATCTCACACGCCAGATCTGCAACGCATGGAAGTCGGACCGCCACGTGGCGCGCACGGTTCTTCATCCCCGTATTGGCCTTTGGTGCGCACGGCTATACGGCTGGCCCGGAGCCCGGATCAACCAGGACAACCTGCTGTGGAAGCCCCCGGGTGCGCGCCCGCTCGCCTTTCACCAGGACGACAGCTATCAGCAGTGGGTGGTGCCGCCAGAGCTTTGCACGTGCTGGATCGCGCTCGACGCGACCAGTGCGGCTGGCGGCACAATCGAGTACGTGGTGGGTTCGCACCGCTGGGGACTGGCCCCGCCCGCCTCGCAGTTTCATGCTCCCGATGACTACGAGCGCGAAATGCACGAGGCAGCTACCCGGGCCGATGGCGTTCCCGAAGTGGTGCGTGTCGAGGTCCCAGCGGGAGGGGGAGTCTTTCACCACGGGCGCACCTTCCATGGCTCGGGTACCAACCACGGCGACGCGCCTCGCCGGGCGCTCGTGTCTCATTGCATATCTTCCGAAGCGCGCTACCACCCCACCAACGTCGGATACATCTACGGTCGCTACAAGCGTGTGGGGAGCACGGAAATGGACGAGTCCTTCTTTCCCGTGCTGTGGACCGAGGACGGGTATCGGAGCGCCTTTCTGGCTGGGTATCTTGGCGATGCTCCCGACACTTGCGCTGGACATCCTCGGGGAAAATGATCTGACGGCAGGCAACGAGCCAGGAGGATTGGAGGCGCATGCGTTCGAGACCCCACTCCTCCGACTGCCGCCGCCAGCGGGTTCGAAACACGTGTCATGGTACTAACCCGGAAATCTCACCAACTTTCTGCTGCGGACACCGATCCATGCACTGTGACGGGCCGTACTCCCGCAAGCCGCTTCGACAGCGCGAACGCGCCAGTGTCGGCTACGCCTTCAGCGCCTTTCGGTCCGTGCGGCCCGCCACAGCACTGTCTCGGCGCCCTCGCGACGAAAGTTGGTGAGATTTCCGGGCTAACGGTGACGAACCTCGGACGCAAGGTGGTGCGGCTTGAGAAGGGAGCCTTCCCGTCTGATAAATCCCACAGGATCAACCTCGCAGGGTAGCGCGCTCCGAGCCTCGACATCCGTGTCCGGATGGTCGACCTTGCGATCCCCCGCAGCCACGCGTCGATGAGTCCGGTACATCCATCGAGCCTCGGACGGCGCACCGCCCCCGTGCGTCGGTACCCGGCGGAACGGAGAGCTCGAGCATCTTCCTCACCCTCTCGCCCGAGCTCCCAAAGTGACGGGCTGCCGCACGCGCGCTCGTCCCGCTCCGGCGGGCCACACCCACCGTGCGACTCAGCTCCACGGTGCGAATCCTCCCACCCTCCCCACGCTGGTGTTGGTGCTTGCGCTTGCCGTCCTGGCCCAAATCTTTGGCCGTTTGGTCGGGGTCGTTGTTCCCGGTGTCATCCAAGGCGCCGGTTTTCTAATGGTGGCGATAGTCTTTCTTGCCCTTGCTTACACACAAGCTGCGGCCGAGCATATTCGCGTATCCCTGGTCATCGAGAACGTGAGCGAAAGATGGAATTGGTGGATAGAGCTATGGTGCCTCACCTTTAGCGCCTGCATCATCGCCTATTATGCCGTTTACAGCGGCCAGCAGGCTTGGGAGTCCTGGCTATTCAACTATAGCTCCGATGGAATGGTCGCCATTCCCACTTCTATTCCACAAGGGATTATGACGTTAGGCCTTGCCATCTTCTGCATTCGCTTGATCGATGACCTGTTTCGGCTCACCCGCACGAAAACACCCCTGTATCTTACGCCGAAAGGAACGGTCGCTCACCGGACTTCACCCGATGATGTAGGCACCGACAAACAAAATACGAAGCCACGAAAATAGGTCGGACTGTGGATATTGTATTTGTCTCGTTAGTATTCATGTTTGTTTTGTTTGCGTTCCTCGGTAGCGGCATTTGGGTTGCCGTTTCCCTTCTTGGCTCCGCTTTCGTCATCCTTGAGCTCTTCACCAACGTGCCGGTGGGTAGGGTCATGGCCACCTCCACCTGGGGCATGTTGTCCACATGGTCGCTGACGGCGATGCCGCTGTTCATTCTGATGGGAGAGATCCTGTTTCGCTCGCGCCTCTCCGAAGATATGTTCAAGGGGCTTGCACCCTTGCTATCCCGTTTGCCTGGCGGCCTGTTGCACATCAATATTGTCGGCTGCGCGCTCTTTGCCGCTTGTTCGGGTTCGTCAGCCGTTACCGCGGCGACGATCGGAAAGATGTCGCTCCCTGAACTGGAGGCCCTGAAGTACCCCAAGGACAAATCGATCGCGACGCTTGCTGGCTCCGGCACCTTGGGCTTTCTGATTCCACCCTCGATTCTGCTTATCGTGTACGGGGCCACAGCGGAACAATCCATTGCCCGATTGTTCATCGCAGGAATCGCGCCCGGTCTGATGTTAGTCGGATTGTTCATGGGATACATAATAATTTGGGGGCTTCTTAATTCGGACAAGATGCCGTCCACAGAAATGAAGATGTCACTATGGGAGCGCCTCTACCAGGCGCGCCGTTTGATTCCGGTGTTGCTGCTCATCGCTGGGGTTATCGGTTCCATCTATCTGGGTGTGGCGACGCCGACCGAGGCGGCAGCGATCGGTGTCTTGGGTGCGTTCATTCTCTCGGTCCTCTCCGGAACGTTTTCGTGGAACACTTTCACCGAGAGCCTATTGGGGGCGACCCGCACCACCTGCATGATCGGGCTCATCGTTGCTGGTGCGACGTTTGTAACGATTGTGATGGGCTACACCAAGATCCCACGGCACCTTGCAGAATTGATCGACACGTTCGAACTTTCACCCTACTTCCTGATATTCGTCCTCACGATTTTCTATGTAGTCCTTGGACTGTTCTTGGAGGGCCTATCGATCATGGTTCTCAGCGCCGCCATCATTCTTCCCATGGTCGATAAAGCCGGGTTCGACCTGATCTGGTTTGGCATCTATTTGGTATTCGTGGTCGAGTTGGCCTTGATAACGCCCCCAGTCGGCTTCAACCTGTTCGTCATTCAGGGCCTCACTGGGCAAAGTATCTTTTACGTAGCAAGGGTTGCTCTTCCGTTCTTCGTTCTGTTGCTGATCGGGCTGACGGCCATCGTCGTCTTCCCAGAAATTGTGACCTACCTGCCATCGCTTATGGGGAGGTCATGACAATCTCTAACTCGATTCCGAGGTCGGCGCTTGCGGGCGCATCCGATCTGGCGGCACGTTTGAAACATCCGTCTTGAAAAGGAGGCTACAATGGCAGTCGATTACGATATCGTTGTGAAAGGCAACAATCTTCGGTTGGACGAGGGCTTTCTCGGTCTTGCCAATCTCACGCTCATCCAGACTGACCACGGTCCGATGATGTTCGACGTCGGACACGCAGTGAACCGGGAGGCTCTGGTGAAAGGCTTGGAGCGCCGGGGTCTCAAACCTTCCGATATCCCGCGAGTATTTTTATCGCACCTGCATTACGACCACGTCAATAACATCGACCTTTTCCCTTACAACACGAAGGTGTTCGTCAGCAGGGCCGAATGGGACTATGCCGCCGCCCCAAACGAAGAGGATCCCTGGATTCCATGGATGGTCAGGGAACAGCTCAAGAAGTACGATGTTCAGTTCCTTGACGGTAGTGGCGAATTCCAGACGGGGATCAATTATTTTCCCGCGCCCGGGCACACCCCGGGCTCGTACGGCCTCGTCCTCGAAACGCAAGAAAAGGGCACCGTGGTTGTCGCGGGCGACGCTCTCAAGTTTCCCAAGGAGGCATTGAAGTGTCGGTGTGACCACGCCTTCCATTCGCACGAAATCGGCACGGAAACCATTAAGCACATACTGTCGCTCGGGGACAGGATCATTCCGGGCCATTTTTCGGAACTTATCAGGCAAGACGGGAATTATGTTTGGGATGAGCCGTGTGAACTTCATCTGCTAATTCGGTAAGGTCTGACTCGAAATGAGTTGTTTGACTACGGGGACCTGTTGCATGTAACCACAAATGTCACGGCCACCCGCATCTGTCAAGGGCGGGGAGAAAGAGGAGTCTTCCCGCCACCGCTCCCAGCACCGCGCTCCAGACGACGAACGCTGCCTTCCCCGCAATCCCGAGTTCCCCGAGACCGCCGGGTAGTCCTAACGCAGCCATCGCGAGCGCGAACGGCGCATGCGCGAGCGAGATAAGCGGTACGAGAGGCAGGACGAGCGGTGAGGGGCCGAGCAATGCCCCAAAAAGCCCCGCCACTCCCATGACGCCTGCGCCCCATGCCGTTGCCCTTGGATGCTTCATGACCTGAACCCTCCATCACCGCCGTTCATTGGCTCCGGGTCTCAGGTGCGGCGCCCACGGACCCCGCTCCGGTGGCTCATGAGCGGTCCCCTTCGTCGGGCTGCCGCCATCTCGAAACACATCCGGACCCGCGGCTCGTTGCCATCGCCGTTCTGAAAGTGCAGTAAATCGGCCGGAGTGAAAGTGCCGTTTTCTTCGAGAGGATTTTGAAGCCCATCTTCTTCGCGTCTTGATGGTCTTCTTCGTCACTTTATCCTGTTCCAAGCCATGGACGATGGCGGGGGCGGGCCGCCTGCGCCTTCAGAGCGGCCGTCTGGGGGTCGTCCAGGCACCCGGTGCCCAAAGGCCGCCCCAAGAATCCGTGCAGTTGTAGACGATGCCGTCGACCGGGAGCCGTTTGTCCGGCGTGCCGGTCCTCGCCGTGCGGACCGGGGACTTCTGGCAGCCTCAATAGATCCCGTTGGCGCGCTGGAGCTCGCGCACGAAAGAGATGATCTTCGCAACGTCCTTTGGCGAGAGTCCCGGTACCGGAGGCATGTGCCCGAAGTTCCAGTGGTGGCTCATCACGCCGTGCGTGACCGCGCGCTGGAAGAGCCTGTCCGGATGGTGCCCGGGCTCATAGACCTTGTGAAGCAGTGGCGGTCCCTGGTCGGTACCGGTCGCGTTCTCGCCGTGGCAAACGGCGCAGTTGGCGGCAAAGAGGCGCGCACCCGCCTTGGCCTTTGCCGAGAACTCGGGGATCACCACGGCGTCGGCGGTCATGCGGACGATCCACCATGCACCGGTAACGATGAGGGCCACGACGACCACCGCGAAGACCGGGGCGATCCACTTTGCTCTCGCGGGGCGCACCGGACGTTGCCGTGCTCTCGCCCCGGAGTTCTTCTTTCTTCGAGGCCGGGAACGACTCATGAACGGATACCTGCTGGTCCCGGCCCGCTACGCCGCATCGCTCGCGTCATCCCCCGGGCCATTACGAACGAGAGCTGAGGATGACGGGTCGAGTGTAGTCGCCCGGCCTCGCGTGCTCCCGGTACTCGTCCTCCCGGAAGACCTCCTGGCGAGCGGCGGGACCCACCTTACACCCTCCCATGTGCCCGAGTCGCTTCGCAGCAATCTCGACTGCCGCCGACGGGGTCGGGGCCCTGACGAACACGCAGGCAAACTCCTGGCGGAGCACCCATTCGGGCCATTTCGGGTCGATGTCCATGACCGTCGGATCTATAGCACAGGTCCGTGACCCGATCGCGACCGGGTCCGTGCCCTCGGAGGCGCCCCGCCGACCTAGCGAGCCAGCGCTGTGTCACGCCGAT
Source organism: Gammaproteobacteria bacterium (assembly GCA_965223775.1). Lineage (GTDB taxonomy): Bacteria > Pseudomonadota > Gammaproteobacteria > HK1 > HK1 > JAJDXW01. The sequence continues at coordinate 4,727,659 of OZ245021.1, forward strand.
GCCGACCATGCGGGCGTAGACCTCAGATACACACGGTGTTGCATTTTCGCGCGCTGATTGAATTCGGAGCCCGGAGGCATTCTCATCCGCCTCCCGTGAGGCGCACTTGCAGTTGGTCTGCAAGCCGCGGCCGTCGGGACTGAGTCAATATACGGAGATGATGAGTATGAATGCGTCCAGACAACCCATCCGCCGGGACGACGTGCCCGAGGTCCTTTACGCGCACCGTGGGCGCGAGTCCTTCCTTTAGGCAGGCAACGCAGGGCACCACCTCCGCTGCGAAGTGATCACCACCGCCGACATGGAAACTGTCCGCAAGTTCACCCTCTTCTACGAATGGCAGGTGAGCCCCGACGGCCTCCTCGGCCTTTGGAAACGAGTGCGCGAGAGCATCGACGACGAGCGCTGCGAGGTGGGGGCCGTCTACCTTCAGTCGACGCGCCGGTGGTCCTGCGACATCGCCCTTGACCGGCAGATGTTCGAGGACCTGGAGGCGGCCCCCGCAGACAGCGACCGGCAACGCGCGATCGCGACCGCAGCCCTCACCGACGTCGCGGAGCACGCCAGGCGCGACAGCGAATGGCTCGAACCGGGGCCAAGGCTTTGCCCGCAGCAATACCCGGACAGCGTCGACCGGAACACCGCGATGAGCGAGTGGGACGAAGAGGGCGAGGACTCTGTGTTGGCCTCCGTCATCACCCGCGACGGCGACGACCGTCCCATCACGTTCGAGGTTCTGCACGAACCGGCGTGCGCGCAGCGTCTCATCGCTCTCGTGCGCAAAACGGTGTCCCGTCGCGACCGGGCAGGCACCGAGGTGGCGAGCGTGCAAATTGCGCGCCCGACGGCCTCGACCCGGCGCCTCGTCCCCCTCGACCCCCGGCAAGTGAACGCCCTGGTCGAACTCGTGGGGGCCGGCGACGAGGAAAGGGCGAGCGCTGCCGCGGAGCGGGCGATTCAGCAGCGCGAGCGCACGCGCGCAGGGCGTAGGCTTCCGAGCTACGCGTCGAGGTTGAAGCTACGAACCGCGCGTCCTACGTTCGGACCGGACCCGGTGGAATCGGCCCCGTCGGCGGATAGGCGCCGTCCTCGTCGTGACTCTCGCTGCCGGACAGCGGCGGATTGAACACGCTGATGAGATGCGCTCCTGCGTGCGTCTCGATCCGGTGACGGTCGGCAGGGCCGACGAGATAGAGCGCGCCGGGATCGAGTCGATGGGTGTCGCCGCTTGCATGGTCGGTCACGTCCAGGGCGCCGTCCAGGATCAGGTTCGCTTCCCAGTGATGCTTGTACCACAGCTCGATGGAAGCGCCGGCCCTCAAGCGCACACCGTGCAGCGAGAAGCCGAGGTTGTCGGCGGCAGTCAGGTAGCGGGTGCTGACGGCGACACCGCCCGCGAGCACGAGTTCGCGTCCCGCCTTTCGTACGTCCTCGACCGTCTTCACGAACATGCGCGGCTGACCGGGAGGGATCTCGCCGGTTGGGGGATAGGCGCCGTCCTCGTCGTGGGTCTCCTCGCCGATGATTGGGGGGTTGAAGACGCTGATGATGCGCATCTCCTCGCCGGCGTTCCTCGTGACCCGGTGCCGGTCGACAGGGCCGACGCAGTACACGACGCCGGGCGCAAGAGGCCACTGTTCCCCCGTGCCACGATCCTCGAGAACGCCGCGCCCGGAACGTACGTAGTTCGCCTCCCAGTGATTCTTGTACCAGAGATCCGAGCTCTCGCCTGCGCTCGCTCTCGCCTCGGAGACGCTGAAACCGACGCCGTCGGACTTGGTGAGCAGGCGTACCGCCGATGACTTCCCGTGGGAGATGGCAATGACGCGACCCTCCGACTCGAGTTCGGTCATGGTCCGACTGAGCATGCGGGCGCCCTCCTCATGAAGCGCGGCGGCTCATGCTATACCAGCCATGGGGACCATAGCCGGAGAGGGCGAGCTTGACGCAGGCGCACAACGCGCTGAACACGCGCATGGCAAGGACCTGGAGCACCTTGCGGTTCTCGTCCTCGGTCGGGATCTGCCGGAACATGTCGGCGAGGCGACGCCCGATCACTGGACATGGCGAGAATCGTCGTCGAACGGATCGACGCGGATCCGACCCTGTTCAATGTGGCCCGTGAGAACCTTGAGCGCTGGCGGCGGCTGCACGGGACGCTCAGCCGTGCTAACGAGGAGTGGGAGCAGATCCTGAATCGTCCGTGGAGCGAGATCCGGGCGATCCTGCTCGACGCGTCGAACGAGGGCCAGCGCCTGAGGAGCACGCACCCCTTTCGCGGCATCGTCACCGAAGCGGAACGGCTCGCGATCGTCGCGCGACATCCGCCTCCCTGGCCCTTTGTGCCGTACGGTCCCGCAGGAGATCCTGTCCGAAGGGACGTGCTCGCCCACTACGACGACAACCGAGACGGCAGGATCACGTGCAAGGAGGCGCGCCGGCACGAGATCGCGCCCTTCGTGCAACATGCGGGCCAAACCAAACACATCAGGTTCCAGCGACAGCGACACTACGGAGACAAGACCGTGACAATGCGGCGCAATCGGGGTATGTTCGCCATGGATTTCAATGCCATCCGGGAAATGCCGGATAAGGAGCAGCTGTCATGGCTCGCCACAAGCATGTGATCAACGTCAGCGAAGTCGAACCGAAAGAAATTGCCGTCGGCGCCAAGTTCCACCATATCGTCAGGGGGCTGGGCAGCTCGACCGGCAACGTCGAACTGGGCTGCAGCCATTTCAGGGTCGCACCAGGAAAATACGCCTTTCCGAAGCACTCGCACCTGCGCAACGAGGAAGCCCTTTACATCCTCGAAGGGCGCGGCACGCTCACCCTCGGAGACGACGAGATCGAGGTGTCGGCGGGCGACTACGCCGCCCTGCCGATCGGCAGGCACCTGCCCCACAAGCTGGTAAACACCGGCGATTCCGATCTGGTCTATCTGTGCCTGTCGACCAATCTCATGCCCGAGATCACCGAATATCCGGATTCGGGCAAGGTCGGCGTGCTCGGAGGGGCGGACTGGAACCAGTTGCTGGCGGACTTCTATGCCGGCAAGGACGTGTCCGACCAGTATGTGCTGAAGTTCTTCAAGAGCGGCGACGACGTCAACTATTTCACCGGCGAAATCGACGAATAGGTTCGGCGGGCCGTAACCGACAAGCGTGCCGCCGTCGCAGGGAAGGCCGCGGCGGCGCGCAAGTTCACCGTTCTCGTCGAATGCTGGAAATGACGCAGGTCGTTCCCACTCCGCAAACCGGACCTAACCCGGAAATCTCACCAACTTTCTGCTGCGGACGCGGATCTGCTCGCGGTGACAAGGCGTACTCCCTCAAGCCGCTTCGACAGCGCGAACGCGCTAGTGTCGGCTACGCCTTCGCCAGCGCGTACGCGCTCTTGCGGTCCGTGCGCCTTGTCACAGCGGCATCTCCGCGCCCTCGCGACGAAAGTTGGGTAGATTTCCGGGCTACTGAAGCATCGACCTGAAATCCAGAAACACGGATCGCCAGCATGACTGAACCGGCCACCGACCTGTTATACGAGACCCACAGCCCGAGCGCCTTCCGCTATATGGCGCCGGCGACCGAATCGTCGCTCTACCGCAACGGCAAGGTGCTGACCCGGCGCGACCGCGACGGCAGCGACAGCGGCTTCGAGGGCATCGATCTGCAAAGCCGCGAGATGGCGATCGTCGATGCGCGCACGCTCGTGCCAGACGAGCAGCCGACCCTGGCGGCCAACGGCTTCGAATTGCTCGACCGACCGATGGCCCACCCCGATCTCGACGTTCTCGACCATGAGGCGGTGGCGCGGACCTACTATCCGGACTGCGTGAAGATCATGAAGGCGGCGACCGGCGCCGCGACTGTCGCCGCGTTCGACCACAACATTCGCTCGGCCAGTGGCAAGTCGGACAAGCGGCGGATTGCCGGCGGGCAGCAGGTCCAGGGCCCGGCCCATGTCGTCCATGGCGATTACACGCTGACGAGCGCGCCGCAGCGGTTGCGCGATCTGGCGCGCCCGCCGACCCTGAACGATACCTATCGCACGGTGCTCGCCGTGGGCGAAACGCTGCTCGATTCGGATGACGTCGAACGCGCCATCGAAGACGGCCGCTTCGCCCTCATCAACCTCTGGCGCAACATTGCCCGCGAACCGGTGGCGACCCGGCCGCTTGCGCTGTGCGACGCCGCGACCGTGCATCCGGAAGAGCTGGTCGTTTTCGAGATTCACTACAGCGACCGGGTCGGCGAGAACTATTTCGCCAAGTACGCTCCGCGTCACCGCTGGGTCTACTGGTCCGGCATGACGCGGGACGAGGCACTGCTCATCAAGCAGTGGGACTCGGAGGGCGAACTGGCCCGCTCGAAAGGCGCGCGCGCCGACGCCGACGGTGAGGGTCGGTCCAGCACCTTCAGCTTCCACAGCGCCTTCAACGACCCCGCCACCCCGCCCGACGCCCCCGACCGCTGGAGCATCGAAGTCCGCTGCGCATTGCTGTACGGGTGAGCGGGTAGCTGCCGGTCGGTGCAGATCGCCGGACCGGGCAAGTCCTGCAAGGGGTCACCCAATCATCGCACGCAAGGTGGACTGCGCCCCTGCGGGTGGACAGGATCCAGGGGCGATCTTGACAAGGTGTCGGGCCATGGTCTCCCTCCGAATACCGCCCATCACCTGTCAGATTTCCTTCCGGAATCTGTCCACTTCCAAGGGCGCACTCCATGGGTCCCGGAAGGGCGGTGGAGTCATGTATAAGGGTCCCAATCTTGAGTGGAGCTTTGGAAATGACTCTCATCGGATCGGAAATTCTGGCGAAGGCGCTCAAGCGCCAAGACGTCGAGTGCTTCTTCTACCTCATGGGCGGCCCGATGATGGCGGCGGAAACCGCCACCATGGCCGAAGGCATCCGCGGGATCGACGTGCGGCACGAACAGGCTGCGGCGATGATGGCCCATGCGTGGGCCCGCATTCGGAACCGCCCGGGGGTCTGCATGGCGGCGTCCGGACCCGGCACCACCAACCTCATCACCGGTGTTGCACATGCTTGGGCCGATTGCGTCCCCGTGGTCGCGCTCGGTGGGTCCGCCCCGCTTGGAGCGTGCGGGCGCGGCGCATTTCAGGAGATCGATCAGCTCGCGATGATGAAGCCCGCCACGAAGTGGGCCGAGCGGGTGCACGATCCACGCCGGATTCCGGAGTTCGTCGATCGCGCGTTCGAATGCGCCATGTCGGGCAAGCCCGGACCGGTGTACCTCGACCTTCCGGGAGATGTGCTCTACACCCCGGTCGAGGAGGACGATATCCCTTGGAAGGGACCGCCGAACGGCAGGGACCGCCACCGCCCGAGTCTTTCGGTGGAAGCGGTCGCAGACATCCTTCGCCGGCTTGAGGCGGCGGAGCGACCCATTGTCGTCTCGGGAGGAGGCATTCTCTGGTCAGAGGCGGAAGCGGCACTCGAGGCCTTCGTCGAGCGTTTCGGAATCCCCTTCTTCACGACACCCCAGAGCCGAGGGGTGATCCGCGAGGATCACCCGTTGAGTTTTCTCACGGCACGCTCCACCGCCTTCCGCGAAGCAGACCTGGTCCTGGTGCTCGGGACCCGCATGAACTACGTCATCGCCCACGGCGATCCTCCGCGTTTTCACCCTGACGCACAGTTCGTCCGAATCGACATCGACCCCGGAGAGATTGACACGAGCCCTCGCCTCGACCTCGGGGTGGTCTCCGATGCCCGCGCCGCGCTCGAGGTGCTGTGCGCGACCGGCAAGGGGGATCCCAATCGCTACGCGACGTGGCGCGAGCGACTCGCGGGGCGGAACACGGGGGGGGCGGGCGACCACGAACGGATGCTTTCGAACGACGATGTCCCGATCCATCCGTTGCGTCTGTGCGCCGAGATCCGCGAGTTCATGGACCGCGACGCGGTACTGGTCGTCGACGGTCAGGAGATTCTCAACTACGGACGCCAGGCGATCCCGACGCATACCGCGCGCCATCGCATCAACTCGGGGGTATTCGGCACCATGGGGGTCGGACTCCCGTGCGCCATCGGCGCGAAGCTGGCCAAGCCCGAAGCACAGGTCATTGCCCTGCACGGGGACGGGTCGCTCGGCATGAACGTCATGGAACTCGATACCGCGGTGCGGCACGACGTTCCACTCCTGATCGTGGTGAGCCTCAACGGCGGGTGGACGGGGGACCCTGACCGCGACAAGCCGGGCCGAGACCTCGGCTACACCCGATACGACATGATCGCGCAGGCCCTCGGTTGCCATGGCGAGCATGTGGAGGATCCGGCCGAGATTCGACCTGCATTCGAGCGGGCGCAGGTCGAGGTGGACCGGGGACGCGTTGCGCTCGTCAATGTGAAGACGGATTGGCGCGCCCGGGCGAGCACCGTTGCCTTTACCCGCTACGCGACCTGAAGTGAGTGGCGAGTTCGCGCGCCGGGGCCTGTCCCGGAGCGGCGCGGCGGAGCAAGGTCGCGTCGTGCGCACTAATCTCGAACAATCCGCGCCGCGCCAGCATCCCCAATGTGGATTGGCGGTTAACCGCAATATCTCACCGATTTTTATCACACGGAGTAGACATCAGATATCATTCGTAGACAGAAGGTGGAAGATAACGTTTGGATTGAATGGATTAGTTGAAACGCCCTCACCTGCGAAGTCGTCAGGACATCGCAATCCGAGTAGCCAGATCGCATCCATGGTGTTTCATTTCTTGATGCCCATTTGCTATCCTCCGACGCGATGGATTTCGCCCACGAACCTCCCTCCATGTCAGACGGTCGACGCCGGGTGGCGGCGCGCAAGGGCGCCCTGACCCGGGAGGTGGTGTCCCGTGCCGAGCCCCTTGGCGCGCCCTACGTCATCTGGGACGACCGGCTGACGGGCTTACGGAGCACGCATCCGAGTGCGAGCGGATGAGACGTCTCCATGTCTTCGTCGTTGACGCCGGTATTGCCGACGTGCGGGAAGGAGAACGTCACGACCTGGCCGGCGTAGGACGGATCGGACAGGATCTCCTGATATCCGGTCATCGCGGTGTTGAAGCAGAGCTCTCCGATCACCCGTCCCTCTGCGCCGATCCCCTGTCCACGAAATACCCGGCCGTCGGCGAGAACGAGAACCCCCGTGTGCCGGGGCGCTCGACGCTTCACCTCCTTCACCTCGAGCGGTGCGGCGGCGCGGGCGGCATGAACCGGGCCGGGCGCCGGGATGCGGTCACCTTCGTCGTCGAGGCCGCATACATGCTTCAGAAAGGTCCAGAGCGGGCGGCGCAGATCGCGCGGTTTGTCGAATTCGACGTAAGTCACGTCGCCCAGATCGTGCAGAATTCTTCGGATCGTCAAGTGCTGCTCGGACTTGGCTTACATATCCTGCGATGTGTTCGTCCACGTTTTCTCCGTCTCAGGCGCCGTCTTGTCCTGGAATCCGGCCGTTCGGGTCCGGTTTTCACCCGAAAACGAGCATGATTCGCGTCCCACAGCGCCCTGCTTTGCGATCGGCGCGGGCAAGCTGATCAGGCAGGGCACGGGGTGCACGCCCCTCAGGGCCAAAGGTCGGCGAGGCTGAAGGTGATCGCATCGAATGGGCGGATGCTGACCGGCTCGTCGTCCTTCGCACTTTCGATGAGCACCCACTGGCCGTCGCGGAGCTCGAACGCCTCAAGGGTGCGGTCCGTCGGGTCGACGAGCCATAGGTGTTCCACCCCTTCGCGAGCATAGACCGGGCGCTTCTCCTGGAGGTCGAGCCGGCGTGTCGAAGCTGAAAGCACCTCGCACACCCAGTCAGGCGGGAGAGTCACGTAGGCGGTGTCGGGATAGTCCGGCATCCGCTCGCGGCGCCAGCCCGCGAGGTCGGGAACCAGGATGTCCTCGCCGAGGTGCAGCTCAGGCTCAAAGATGATCCACCACCCGCCCGGGCCGCCCCGGCCGAACTGGAAGGTATTCGAGAGGTCGCTCTGTAACGCCGAGCTCGCGAGTGCATGCGGCATGGCAGGCCGCGGGTGGGTGTACAGGGTGCCATCGACGATCTCGGCGACCCGATGCGCCGGCGCGTCGAGCACGTCCTGGTAGGTGGCCCGGCGTGTGTGGGCCGAATCGTGTTTGTGGGCGGTGGATTGAGCCATCGAGGTCCTCCTCACGTCAGAGTACCGGGAGGCGGCGGCGCAAGAGCCGCGAGAGCACGTTTCTGCAGGCGTCGCCGCAGGTCCGGGCGCCTGCTCGCAGGTACGCGATGTCTGTCCGGCACACCAGGCATCGACGGATGAGCACCGGTGCGTTCTTGAGCTGGCGGGTCTCGTCCTCGATGGCCTGGGTGCACGGTGTGCAAATCGACCAAGCCTGACCGCGCTTTCGCGCGTTCTCGGCGATGACGCTTCGGCAGCGCCGGCATCGTCGCCGGCGGCCCGCGGTGCGCTCGAGCAACTCCAGCGCAAGCCCCACTGTACGGGGATCGACGGCGGCTCTCGCGGACGGTTGCAGACCGTTCATGAGGGAACGGTATCACGACCCGATGAACCATGACACGTATGTGGACGCCCCCCTGGTTGGCAAGCACGACTTCGAACGAAGAGCGGCATGTGGGTCAGGTACCGTCGTATGTCCGGCCTCTCGATGCAGCCGTTGTTGGCCGCGGGCCCGTATGGTTTTCGTGAGATCGGATCCATGTCGGTTACGCGAGCTCCAAGGCTCTTCGTTCGACATCTGGTTTTTCCGACCCCGTCTCACTGACCGTTTGCCCCTACTTTGTTCCCCGTCCTGCCCGCACCCTGTTGGGGCCATCCGCGACCCGTGCCCCGAGGCCCCATGTTCCTGCTTGCCCTTCCTGGTCCCGCTTCCTGGTCCCGCTTCCTGGTCCCGGCCCTATCCAGCGACCGTGCCGACCGCCATCGGCGCGCGATAGCTCTCCCCCTTGACCATCAGCGCCCAGATAGTGCGCGCCATCTTGTTCGCAAGGGCCACCGCGACGAGCTTGGGCGGCTTCTCCGCCAGCGGGTTTATGGGCCGAGAGATTGTCGAGCACCACCCGGACCGTCTCGGCCTCGCGGTAGTGCACCTGGGCCAGTTCGTACATGCACCGGGCGAAGTCATGGGCGGTCTTGCGTTCGGTCACCTTCACGTGCCGCCACGGGCGATGCGCGTCGAGGAACACGAACAGATTCGCGGTGCCGTTGCGTCGATATTCATAGTCGATACGCGCGGGCTTGCCCGGCTGCGCCGGCCATGGTGTTCGAGTCTCGCCGATGAGTTGGACCGGGGTATCATCGAAACAAACGACCGGTCGGCGCGGGTCGGGGGGTTCGCTGTAAAGATCGAGCACGTCTTCCATCCGTGCCACGTACTCGGTGTCGACTGGGTTTAGAGTAGGGAATGTATAGAGGTGGTCTGCCTTCTTCTCACCGAGTGCGCCACCCCTGCACGCGTTTTGGGGGGACGGATTGGCGCGAGTTCGCCAGACCCGTCCTGGACGGTCACAAGCGACTTCCAGTGAAAACAGCAAGTTAGGCGAAGTGTTCTGGTGGCTACGGGTGGACTTGAACCACCGACCTCAGCATTATGAGTGCCGCGCTCTGACCAACTGAGCTACGTAGCCGAGAAGGGCGCGAACCATACCCGCACGGGCCGCCGGATGGCAAGGGCCAAACCCCGGGTGCGAGGGCGCCGCGCGCCGCCTTCCTTCTCGAAGACGGCGTTCACTCCGGGACGTCTTCGGGGAAGTGCCGGAGAACGCTGAGGAGCGGGTTCGCGGCGGCCTGGCCGAGGCCGCAGATCGAGGCGTCGGCCATCGTCCGGCTCAGCTCCTCGAGCAGCGGCACATCCCAGCGCGGCTGCTCCATCAGCTTCACCGCCTTCTCGGTGCCGACCCGGCAGGGGGTGCACTGCCCGCAGCTCTCGTCCTCGAAGAAGCGCATGAGGTTGAGGGAGACGTCGCGCATGTCGTCGCGGTCGCTCAGGAACACCACCGCGTGGGAGCCGACGAAGCACCCGTGCTTCTCGAGCGCCCCGAACTCGAGCGGAAGGTCCGCCAGCGAGGCGGGGAGGATGCCGCCCGACGCGCCGCCCGGAAGATAGCCCCGGAACTCGTGGCCCTCCAGCATTCCGCCGCAATGCTCCTCGACGAGCTCGCGGGCGGTGGTGCCGGCCGGCACGAGCTTGACCCCGGGCTCTCGCACCCGGCCCGAGACCGAGTAGCTGCGAAGGCCCTTCGCCTCGCCCCGCCCTGCTCCGGCAAACCAGTCGGCGCCGCGGGCGAGGATCTCGGGCACCCAGTACAGGGTCTCCACGTTCTGCACCAGGGTCGGTCGGCCAAACAGCCCTACCTCGGCCACGTACGGAGGACGGTGCCGCGGCAGGCCGCGCTTGCCCTCGATCGATTCGAGCATCGAGGACTCCTCGCCGCAGATGTAGGCCCCGGCCCCGCGCCGAAGCTCGAGGCGGTGCGGACCGATCCGGTCCTCGCGTTCGAGGCGCGCGATCTCGGCTTCGAGGATCTCGCGCACCGCGGGGTACTCGTCGCGAAGGTAGATGTAGACCGTCTCCGCCTCCACCGCCCAGGCCGCGAGGAGCACCCCTTCGAGGAAGCGGTGAGGGCGGAGCTCGAGGTAGTACCGATCCTTGAACGTGCCGGGCTCGCCTTCGTCGGCGTTCACCGCCACGAGGCGCGGGCCGGGATAGGAGCGGACGATGCTCCACTTGCGGCCGGTCGGGAAACCGGCCCCCCCGAGGCCGCGAAGGCCGGCCGCGTTGAGGGTCTCCACCGCCTGGTCCACCGTGCGGCGCCCCGACCGGCAGTCGTCGAGGACCGCGAAGCCGCCGCTCGCGACGTAGGCGTCGTAGTCCTCGTAGTCGGGGAGCCGGGGGGCGGTGTCCCCCGACGACGCCGCCGCGAGCACCGACTCCGGGGTGGCGTGGTCCACGTGCCGGTGGCCGACCTCCGCGACGGGGGCGGTATCGCAGCGCCCCATGCACGGAGCCCGGACCACCCGCACCCCGTCCGGGCATCCCGACTCGAGGGCGGCCATGAGCCGGGGGGCGCCCGCGAGCTCGCACGAGAGGCTGTCGCATACCCGGATCGTCAGCGGCGGCGGCGCAGCGGCGCCGTCCGCCACGATGTCGAAATGGGCATAGAAGGTCGCGACCTCGTACACCTCCGCCTGGGAAAGACGATGCTCGGCCGCGAGGGCGGCGAGGTGCCGGGCGTGGAGCGCCCCGAACCGGTCCTGGACGAGATGCAGATGCTCGATGAGGTGGTCGCGCCGGTGCGGGCCGTCCCCGAGGATATCGCGGATGTCGCCCTGTGCCGCCGGGTCGACCTGCCGGCCCTTGGGGGTCGCCCGCCCGCGCCGGCGGCCGCGCCGGTTCGCCGGCACCGAGCCGGCGCTGGCGCCCGTTGCTTCGCCCGCTACCTCACCCGCTACCTCACCCGTTGCTTCGCCCGTTACTTCGCCCGTTACTTCGCCCGCCGCCTCGCCCGGTTCTGCGCGGTGCCCGGCGGCACGTTCGGACCCCGCGCCCGTTCCGGGGCCGGAGTCCACCCCGGAAGAGGACCCGGATTCGGGGCCAGCCGGGCGCCGCCCCGCCATCAGGACCGCACTCCGACTTCAGCCTTGCGAGCGGGGGGCCGGCAGCTCGGGGGGGCGGCCGCGGTGCGCGGCAGGTCCGACATCGTCATCATGCTCTCTCCGGGTGGCGGCTGATGGCCGCCCGTGGCGCCTCCGCGCCACCTTCAATCAAGATCCGTTCCGGGACCGTATACGGTTCTCGGCGGAACGGCGGCAAAGCTACCGCCCCGCTCACCTCGATGCAATGGTCAAGGGGTATCCGGCGACCTGTCGGACGGAGTTCCGTACCCGCCGCGCCCCGAGCCCCTGCCGGCTGCACTCGTCCCCGGCCTCGAGCGCGGATTGACCGGCCAGGGGTGAACGGCTCGGTCCCCTGGCCGCGTGTCTCCCCTTTCCCCTTTCCCCTCTCCCCTCTCCGCTCTCCCCTCTCCGCTCTCCGCTCGCCCCTCTCCCCTCGAAACCCCGGGACGACAACCGGCATTCACAGCCCCGATCGGCCCGGACGCCGAATGCCTGTCATACGTCCGGGAGACCCGGCCGCGGGCGCCTGACCGGGCGTGGGAGACGTGCCGGTTCGGTGTGCGCCCATGGTGATAGAGTCCGGCGGAGCGGCGAGCGAGCCCGGACCGACAGCGCAATCCGACACCCGACACCATGCCCCAATTTCTCTGCGGCCTCGACATCGGCGGGACGTTCACCGACTGCGTGATCGTCGACGACGGCGGGCGGGTGGTGAGCGCGAAGGCGCCGTCGACGCCCGGCGACTTCGCCGAGGGCCTCATGAACGCCCTCGCGGCCGCCGCCCGCAAGTGCGGGCAGCCGGTCTCGGCGCTGCTCTCGAACACCGCGCTCGTGTCCCACGGCACCACGGTCGGGACGAACGCGATCGTGCAGAAGCGCGGCGCCCGGGTCGGCCTCGTCACCACCCGCGGGCACAACGACGTCATCCACATCATGCGGGGCTCGCGCGGACTCGACGGCCGCGAGGTGCGCCAGGTGGTGCACATCCCGGAGAGCCGGAAGCCGACCCCGATCGTTCCCAAGCGCCTCATCCGCGGGGTCTCCGAGCGCGTGGACTGCTTCGGGAACGTGGTCGTTGCGCTCAACGAGGCGCAGGCCGGGCAGGCCATCCGCGAGCTGCTGGCCGAGGACGTGGACGCGATCGCGATCTGCTTCCTTTGGTCGTTCCTCGAGCCCGCGCACGAGCGGCGGGTCAAGGCCCTGGTGCAGGACCTCGCACCCGGCCTCTTCGTCACCTGCTCCCACGAGCTCGTGCCCAAGTGGGGGGAGTACGAGCGCACGACCGCCTCGTGCCTCAACGCCTACGTCGGACCGATCACCACCAGCTACCTCGCCGACATCGAGGCGCGCCTCACGCAGGCCGGATACCGCGCCCCGCTCCAGATCACCCAGGCCGCGGGCGGCACCATCCCGGTCGAGGTCGCGCGGCGCTCGCCCCTCCTCACCCTGGACTCGGGGCCGGTCGCGGGGGTCATGGGGTCACGGCACTCGGCCCGCGCCATGGGATACGAGAACGTCATCACCACCGACATGGGCGGCACCTCGTTCGACATCGGAATCATCCACGACGGCGAGCCCGCCTACTCGTTCCGGAGCAAGGTCCACCAGTACGAGTACTACCTTCCCAAGGTGGACATCCAGGCCATCGGGAGCGGGGGCGGCAGCATGGTCCGGATCGACGAGGTCACCGGCACCCTTCGGGTGGGGCCGGAGAGCGCGGGGGCGGAGCCCGGCCCGGTCTGCTACGGCCGGGGTGGGGAGGTGCCCACGGTGACGGACGCGGATCTCGTGCTCGGGCGTCTCAACCCCGAGAACTTCGCGGGCGGCGCGATGCAGCTCGACCTCCCCGCCGCCCGGCGCGCCATCGGCCGCATCGCGGACCGGCTCGGGATGGACGTCGACAGTTGCGCGAGCGGCATCACCCAGATCGTCGAGTTCCAGATGGCGGACCTCATTCACAAGGCGACGATCCAGAAAGGCTTCGACCCCCGCGACTTCGTGGTGTTCGCGTTCGGGGGGGCGGGGCCGGCCCACGCGGGGGTGTTCGCGGCGGAGCTCGGCGTCTCCAAGGTGGTCATCCCGCAGCGGGCCACCGCCTCGGTGTGGTGCGCGTTCGGGGCGGCTTCGGTCGATCTCCTCCACATCTACGAGCGGGTGGACATCATGGCTTCGCCGTTCGATCTCGAGCGGGTGGACACGCTCCTCGCGTCGCTCCGCGGGCAGGCGCAAGCGCAGCTCCTCGCGGACGGCCTGCCGCCGGAGCGGCATCGGTTTCGCTACGCCCTCGACATGCGGCACAAGGGGCAGATTCACGAGGTCGAGGTGGGACTCGACGAGATGCCGGTCGCGAAGCACGCGCTCGACCGCCTGCCCGCTCGGTTCACCGCCCTCTACGAACGGCTCTACGGAAGCGGCTCGTCGCTCGCCGGGGCGCGCCTCGAGATCGTGACGGGGCGGTGCCGGGCCTCGGCGGCGACTCCGAAGCCCTCCTTTGCGCGGCACGAGGCGCTGACCTCCGAGATCCCGCCCGATGCCCGCCTCGGCGGGCGCTCGGTCTACTGGCCGCGCATCGCGGGGTCGGCGGCCCGGGCGGGCGCCTCGATCGGCGGCCTCCCCGGACGCGTGGAGACGCCCATCTACGACGGACATCGGCTCGTGCCGGGAAACGCACTCGAGGGGCCGGCGGTGGTGGAGCTCGACACCACGACGGTGGTGGTGCACCCGGGACAGACCCTCCGGATGGACCCTTACGGCAACTTCGAGCTGTTCCCGGGACCGGTGGGTGCCGGGAGCCCCGGGGGTGTCGGGAACGCCGGGGGTGTTGGGAACGCCGGGGGTGCCGGGATCGCCGGGGGTGTCGGGAACGCCGGGGGTGCCGGGAGAGCCGGGAGCGCCGGGAGCGCCGGGAACGCCGGGAGCGCGAGCGTGCACCAGGCCGGGCATCACGGCTGAAGAACTCGGCCGGAGACGATCATGTTGCGAATCAGCGAAATGCAGGACGTACGGTTCGACGGAAAGCACTATCCCTACGTTCCGCCGGAAGAGCTCCACATCTCGGAATCCCTGAAGCTCCACCGGGACTGGTCCGAGGACCTGGACCCGGTGACCTTCGAGGTCATCCGCCACAACCTGTGGCACGTCAACGAGGAGCACGGCACCACGATCCAGAAGGTGTCCGGGTCGCCGGTCGCGATGTACGCGCTCGACCTGAACCCCTCCATCCTCACCGAGGATGCCGAGTTCGTGTACTTCGGCCCCTACATGCAATACATGTCCGGGGTGACCGACACCCAGGTGAAGTGGATCCTCGAGCATCGAAGCGACAACCCCGGCATCCGGGACGGGGACATGTTCCTCGCGAACGACCCCTGGGTGGGCGCCGCCCACCAGCAGGACGTGATGCTCATCTGCCCGGTGTTCTTCGAGGACGAGCTGTTCTGCTGGGTCACGAACTGCCTGCACCAGTACGATGTCGGCGGGATCACCCCGAGCAGCTTCTGCCCGGCCGCCGAGAGCGCCTACGACGAGGGGATCCTCATCCCCCCGGTCAAGATCGTCGAGGGCAACGTCATCCGGCGCGACATCGAGGAGCTCTACCTCCGGGCGTCGAGGAAGCCCGAGATGGTGGCCCTCGACTTCCGCGCCCAGCTCGCCGGCAACACCACCGCGAAGGCGCGCATCGCCGCCCTCATCGAGCGCTACGGGCCGGCGACGGTCAAGGGGGTGATGAAGCGGATCATCGACAACGCGGAGAAGGCGTTTCTCGACAAGATGGCGCGGCTCCCGGATGGCGAATGGCAGGAGCGCACCTACGTCGAGTCGTGCCGGCCGGGGGACCGCCGGACGCACCGGGTGATGCTCACGGTCCGCAAGGAAGGCACCCGGCTCACCTTCGAGAACCACGGCAGCGCGCCCCAGGACGGCGCGATGAACGCCACGTTCTCGGGGTGGCGCGGGTCGGTGATGGTGGCCATCAACGAGCTCCTTTGCTGGGACCAGTACTTCGCGGTCGGCGGGGCGCTCCGCCACATCGACTTCAACCCGACACCCGGCACCTTCAACTGCGCGAACTTCCCGGGCTCGGTCTCCACCGCCCCGATCCAGGCGATGGAGATCTCCCTCTACCCCGCCTACAACGCGGTCTCGAAGATGATCCACCCGGACCCGGAGATGCGCCGCGACATCCTGTGCATCGGCGGGACCAGCCAGTGGCCGTGCACCGTCTTCCGGGGCATCGACCAGTGGGGCGAGCGTTACGGCTACATCCTGGTCGATCCGATCGGCGGGGCCATCGGCGCCTTCGCGCACGCGGACGGCATCAATACCGGCGGGCAGGTCCGCACCCCCATCTGCCAGCTCCCGAACGTGGAACACACCGAGCAGAGCTTCCCGGTGCTGTTCTTGTACCGCAAGGAGCTGCCGGACTCGGGCGGGGCCGGCCGCTTCCGGGGCGGGATGTCCGCGGAGAGCTGCTTCATCCCCCACAATACCGAGGAGATCGTGCAGGACACCCTTTCGTCCGGAAACGCGGCGCCGACTTCGCCCGGCCTGATGGGCGGCTACCCCTCGACCACCAACCGCTACGCCTACGTCACCGCGAGCGACATCGGGGAACGGTTCGCGCGGGCGGAGATGCCCGAGGACATCGCCGAGGTCGAGGGGACGCCGGTGCACCTCGAGCTCCGGCAGCAGAACCTGATCCAGCGCGCATCCGACGTGTACGCGGTGCGCTGGTGCGGGGGCGGCGGCTTCGGGGACCCGATGGAGCGCGCGCCGGCGGCGATCCAGGCCGACCTCGACAACTTCGCGATCACCGAGGCGGCGGCGCGCGACATCTACGCGGCGGTGCTCGACGAGGAGAACGGGCAGGTGGACACGGACGCCACCGCCCGGCACCGGGAGGCCCTGCGGGCGGAGCGGGTGGCGCGGTTCGGTCGGGAGTGCACCAGGCGCACCGGCAATGTGCTCCACGAGGTCACCCCGTATCTGCACGCGATGCGCGACGACCGGGGGGCGTTCTGGGCGTGCGCGAAGTGCGGCACGGAGCTCGGCGGGATCGAGGAGAACTACAAGCTCGGCTGCAACCGGGAGGACCGGCCCATCTCGCAGTCCAACCCGCTCATCGGCGAGCCCCGCGACTTCATCGACGAGGACGTCGAGTTCCGGCAGTTCTCGTGCCCCGGGTGTGGGACTCTCATCGAGAACGAGGTGGCGGTCGCGGGCGACCCGGTGCTCCGGGACATCGAGCTCCGCCTTTCCGGCCCGGGAGGGTCATGACGGAGCGCGCGGACCGCAACACGGGCGCCACCGGCTCCCGCGGCGAGGCGCAGTCCGCCAGGTCGGCGCGCGAATCGGGCGCCATCACGACGCCATCCGGGCACGTGGCAGCTAGCCCGGATATCTCACCAACTTTCTGCTGCGGACGCGGATCTGCTCGCTGTGACAAGGCGTACTCCCTCAAGCCGCTTCGACAGCGCGAACGCGCTAGTGTCGGCTACGCCTTCGCCAGCGCGTACGCGCTCTTTCGGTCCGTGCGCCTTGTCACAGCGGCATCTCCGCGCCCTCGCGACGAAAGTTGGTGAGATTTCCGGGCTAGCCTTCCGGGCGTTCGCCGCCACCGGATTTCGGCCGCGAACCGGACTTCTCCCCCGGTCGGGGTTGCAGACGGACGGAGAAGCAGATGAACGAGTTTCCCTTCGTGCCGCTCTCGAGCTACCGGGAGTATCCCGAGGACGAGATGGCGGAGCGGGCGCGCGAGTTCCACGCGGAATTGAAGCGCCGGCGCACCGTCCGGGATTTCTCGAGCCGCGCGGTGCCGCGGGCGATCATCGACGACTGCCTCAAGGCTGCGACGACCGCCCCGAGCGGCGCGAACCTCCAGCCGTGGCACTTCGTCGTCGTCGGCAATCCGGAGACGAAGCGGCGGATCCGGGCCGCCGCCGAGGAGGAGGAACGCCACTTCTATCGGCACCGGGCGCCCCGCGAGTGGCTGGACGCGCTGGCTCCCCTCGGGACGGACGAGCGCAAGCCGTTCCTCGAGCGCGCGCCGTGGCTCATCGCGATATTCGCCCAGAAGCATGGCCGGCTGGCGGACGGCCGCAAGGTCAAGCACTACTACCCGACCGAATCGGTCGGCCTCGCGACCGGGATGCTGATCACCGCCCTGCACGTCGCGGGCCTCGCGACCCTCACCCACACCCCGAGTCCGATGAAGTTCCTGAACGAGATCCTCAAGCGGCCGAAGACGGCCGAACGGCCGTTCCTGCTGCTGGTGGTCGGCTACCCGGCCGAAGACGCGATGGTGCCCGACATCGGGCGAAAGCCGCTCGAAGAGGTGGTCACCTACGTGTGACGGCGCGAGCGGACGCGTGTCCGTCCGTCAACCTCCCTTCGTGCTGCCGCGTCACCCATCGGCACGCATACGCGTTCCCATACTCATACCTGACTATGTACAAAGCTCATCCAGTGAGTCAGTCGGGTCCGTATACGGGTCCGTATAGTTGCACCTGATGACGCACGAAGCTCAGGTCGGGAGCACGGGATTTCCGGGATCGCGTCCTTCCAGGGACCGTGGGCCTCCTGGGAAATGGGCTTCCAGCCCGCATGGATCGCTCGCGGGCTGGAAGCCCGCGCTCCCGGGAAACCGGCGGCCCCAACCTGAGCTTTGTGCGTAAACAGGTACTCGTATCCGCGCCTTACGCATCTCCTGGCTGCGACCGGTTGTCGAGTCCGCCCTCCGTCTCGTCGATCACGGAATCCACTACCGAGCGCAGCGCCTGCGATTCGTCCGCTCCATCGAGCATCGCCTGCCGGTAGATGTCCTCCTGCCGGTCCGCGCTGCTTCCTTCGCGGATGATCCGGCCGACGTACTCCACCTCGCTCTCGCAGCCGAGCGCCCGCGCGTCTTCCCGGACCTCCTCGATCAGCTCCCTCGCGCAATCGTCGACGTCTACCAGTGCGGCCGGCTCCCCATGTGGCAGGAACGCCAGGGTCCCGAAGCGCTGGGCAAGCCACCGCCCTTCCTCGATCAGTTCCTGCGGCTGCTCGGAGAGTTTCTCTCCGGTCGCGAGCTTCCGCGCGAGCCGCCGGATGAGGCTCGCATAGAGCGCGGCGATCGCGACCGCGTCTTCCATGCGCGGGCAGATGTCGCAGATCCGAAGCTCGATGGTCGGATACGACGCCGACGGCCGAATGTCCCATCGCAGCTCGCTTCCGTCCTGGATGGCGCGGATCGACCGGTACCGCTCCACGATGCGCTCGTACTCCTCGTGCGAGCCGAATGCCCTTGGCATCCCGGTTCGCGGCAACGCGCCGATCACGACTTGGCGGTACGACTTGAGGCCGGTCATCTGCCCCGCAAAGAACGGCGACGAGGTCGATATCGCCAGGAACACCGGCAGACACTGCCGCAACGCCGTCATCACCCGGACCCTCAGGTCGGGGTCGCCGAATCCGGCGTGCAGGTGCATGCCGCCCACGAAGAACTGCCGGACGCTCTGCTGGAACGCGATCTCCGCCTCCTGGTAGCGGCGTCTCGGGGTGACCTGCTGGGCTTGCCATCGCGCCCAAGGGTGCGTGGAGGACGCGATGACGGCCGCGCCGTGCCTGCGCGCCGCATTGACGACGAGGCGCCGCGTCTCGCGGAGGCTCGTTCGAAGCTCGGCGATGGACGAGCAGATCCGGGAGTTCGTCTCGATCTGGGACCGGAGGAGCTCGTTCACCACGCGGTGCTCTCCGGCCGCGCGCCGGCATTCGTCGAAGATCGCGGGATCGGGATCGGCGATGACCTCGCCCGATCCCGGGTCGACGATCATCAACTCTTCCTCGATTCCAAGGGTGATCGGCGTCATGTCGCGAATCCTCGTGCTGCCAGGCGCCGGGACTGCCCGGGGCGGGACGTCGATTCAGCGTCTCAGCCGCTCGGCGGCGGCGCGGAGCCGGGCCTGGGCGTCTTCGCCATGCCAGATCTCGACCTGGCGGGCGACGCGGGCCGACATCTGCTCTCGGAGGTCGGCGCAGAACTTTCCGAGCCGCATGCGCTTCGATTCCGCGAACGCGGCGGGCGCGAGGTCGCAGAGCGACAGCAGCCGCTCCCACGCCATGCTCTCGATGTCCGGCTTCGGCCCCGTTTCGTGCACGAGGCCGAGGGCCCGGCCTTCCTCGGCCCGGATGAGCTTCCCGGTGTAGATGAGATCGGAGGCGACGAAGTCTCCCGCGACGAAGCGCAGGACCTGGTCGCCGTAGTAGGGGTTGGGCACGCCGAGGAGGATCTCCGGCTTGCCGATGAGGACGCGGCCGGCGGCGGCGTACCGGTAGTCGCAGGCGAGGAACATGGCCAGGCCGGCACCGGCCGCATGGCCCTTGACGACCCCGACGATCGGCGCCGGCGACTCGAGCAGGGCGAGGATGAGCCAGCCCAGCTCGAGGAACATCTCCCGGATCCCGGCCCGCGGCTCCGCGAGCGCCCAGTCGAGATCGACGCCGTTGGAGAAGAACTTGTCGCCGCCGCACAGCATCGCGCCGCGGGCGGTGCGGCCGGCCTCCTCGATCGATGACGAGAGGTCGCGGATGACCGCCGTCGTCAGGGCGTTGGCGTCGCCGCAGGCGAGGCGGATCCGTACGCAGCCGTCCTCGTGCTCGATGTGCGTGCTGGCCACGTTTCCTCCTTCGGCGGACCGACCGGCCGTGCGGACAACCTGTCCCGACCGCGCACGGCGCCGAGCCTCCGGCACCCCGCGCCCAGCGCTCGGTCGGCTCGAAGCAACCACGCGACAGCGCGCGCCCTGCCGGCTACCAGTGAAGCAGGGCGGGCTTCTGCCGCTCCCACCCCTCGTCCGAGGGGAAAAGGGTCTTCATGTCGATCTTCTCGATCTCCCCGTCGAAGAAAGGGGTGACCGCGTCCCGCCACCGGATGAAGTGCGGGGTTTCGAGGTGCGCCTCGAATGCCGCCTCGTCGCGGTAGACCTCGTAGAGATAGAAGCGCGCGGGGTTCGCCGCGTCCTGGTGCATGTCGAAGCGGAAGCAGCCGGGTTCGTCGCGGGTCGAGCCCTCGGCGTCCCCGACGCTCGCTTCCATGAACGCCTCGACGTGCTCCGGCCTGACGTTGATCGTGACGAAGATGGAGTACATCGCCGTTCCCTGTCGTTTCGCAATTCGGTTGGCGCTGCCGTAGTCTAGTGGAAGCGCAAGCGCGAGAAGCCTGCGACCGGGATTGAGCCAGTACGGAGGCGAGGGAAATGCAAGGAACGATGACGCGGCGCCGCACGGTGCGCGCGCTCGCCGGCCTCGCCGCCGGCGCTGCGGGCATGGCCACTCCCGGCTTCCTCGCGCGCGCCTGGTCGACTCGCCTGGACTACGCCTTCGCCGGCCCGGCTCCGGACCGCGGCCTCGGGCTCGCTCCCCCGCTTGCCTGCACGCCGGGGACCCGCGCGCAGACCGAGGGGCCGTTCTATACGCCCCGGACGCCGCGCCGGGCAGACCTGCGCGAGCCGGGCGTGAGCGGAGAGCCGCTCGTCCTCGAGGGCCTGGTCCTCACCCCCGACTGCCGCCCCGTGCCGGGCGCCGTCGTCGATATCTGGCACTGCGACGAGCGCGGCCGCTACGACAATGCGGGCTTTCGCTATCGCGGCCACCAGTTCACCGACGCGGCAGGCGCGTTTCGCTTCGAGACCATCCGGCCGATCCGATACAGCGGGCGGACGGCGCACATCCACGTCAAGGTGCAGGGCGAGGCGACGCGCCTCCTCACCACCCAGCTCTACTTCCCCGACGTCGAGGCCGCCAACGCCCGGGACACGATCTTTCGCCACGAGCTCGTGATGCGCCTCGGCCGCGCCGCCGACGGGTGGCGCGGGCGCTTCGACTTCGTGCTCGCTCCCGCCTGAAGCCCTCCGGCCTGGCCTGACGCCGGTCCGACCCCGCAAACAAACCGCGTTCAGCACGGGATGTCGGCTGCCAATCAGGATCGCTCGTGTTCGTGCGAACGAGATGGCAGTCGAGGTCTTTCGAAGTCCCAGTCATCCTGTGGCATTGCGAGCAGCAGATCGGCGAGCTCAGGTGCTTGCGCCCGGTCCAAGTCGCGGAGGCGCTCATATTCGTCGACCGAAACGAACACGACCGCGGGCTTGCCGCGACGGGTCACCCGCTGAGGCGTACCCGCGAGGGCGCGTCGACGACCGCACTGAATCAGTTCTTGGCGTCCCGCAACGTCCACTCGCTCACGAGTCTTTGCCGACTCGTGTCTGCCGGACAAGTTGGCTGGCTTGATCCTCGGGCTAGCACTGCGGCAGGTTGACGGCGAGGCCGCCGAGGCTCGTTTCCTTGAACCGCGAGCTCATCTCCTGGCCGGTCTGCCACATCGCGGCGATGCAGTTGTCGAGCGGCATGAAATGGCTGCCGTCTCCGCGCAGCGCGAGCGACGCGGCTGCGACGGCCTTGTTCGCGCCGATTCCGTTGCGCTCGATGCAGGGCACCTGGACGAGGCCCGCGACGGGGTCGCAGGTCATGCCGAGGTGGTGCTCGAGGGCGATCTCGGCCGCGTTCTCCACTTGCTCGGGCGTTCCCCCGAGAACCGCGCACAGACCGGCCGCGGCCATCGCGGCGGCCGAGCCGACTTCCGCCTGGCAGCCCGCATCGGCGCCGGAGATCGACGCGTTGTGCTTGATGAGCCCCCCGACGGCGGCCGCGGTGAGCAGGAACTCGGGGACGCGCCGATCGTCGGCGCCGACGCAATGGTCGAGGTAGTAGCGGAGCACGGCGGGAACCACCCCGGCCGCCCCGTTGGTCGGGGCCGTGACGACCTTCCCCCCGCCCGCGTTCTCTTCGTTGACGGCCATCGCATAGAGGTTGAGCCAATCGGTTACGACGTGCGGCTGCACGCGGTTGGAGCCCCGCTCGCGGCGAAGCTGCTCGAAGAGCGCCCCTGCCCGCCGCTTCACCCGCAGCCCGCCCGGGAGCTCGCCGTGCCCAGAAAGTCCGCGGTTCATGCACTCGCTCATGGCGACCCAGATTGTCCACAACCCCGCATCCACCTCACCGTCGGACAGGAGGACGCGTTCGTTCGCCCGCTTCATCTCGGCGATGGTCTTGCCGCTCGCGCTCGCCATCTCCAGCATGGAGGCCACGGTGTCGAACGGGAACGGAAATCGCTGATTCGCACCGCCACGTTCCCCGCCCGTCCCGCTGGCGAGCTGCTCCTCGGTCACGATGAAGCCGCCGCCGATCGAGTAGTAGACCTGGCTGACATACGGCGTGTCGCTCCCATCGATCGCCTGAAACGTGAGACCGTTGGGGTGACCCGGCAGGGGCGGGCCGCGGTCGAAGACGATGTCTTCATCCGGATCGAAGACGAGGACCAGGGCGCCATCCGACGGCAGGCGCCGGCTCGCTGCGAGATCGGCGAGATCCGCCTCGGCCTGGTCGACATCGAGGTCGGCCGCCCGATGGCCGAGCAGGCCGAGGATGACCGCCCGGTCCGTCGCATGGCCTTTTCCGGTATAGGCCAGTGAACCGTGGAGCGAGACGCGCATTCGCAGCCACCCTCCCGCCGGCGGCTCTTCCCGGCGTCTCTCCGCGAGCAGCTCCAGAAACGCGCCGGCGGCCGCCATCGGACCCATGGTGTGGGACGAGGACGGACCGATTCCGACCTTGAATATGTCGAAGACGCTGAGAAACATGTTCTTCGATAGTCCCGACTTGGCGTTCCGATAGTGCAGTCAGCAAGTTACCGGTGGGTCGCATTGTGACGCGGCACCGTACAGGAGACAAGAAATTCGCTCGTCCAAATGGTCCGGATCGGACATGTTTCGTTCAGAAATCGTCGGCGTCGAGCGGAAGCGCGCTCAGCACCTGCGGCCCTTGGATGCGAACTCCACGAACGACATGCCGGGGCGAAGGAGATCGATGTTGTGGGCGATCTGCTCCCTTGTTGTCCGCCTTGGGGCTCGCGGGAGAGTGACCGGACCCCGTCGGTCGCTGATCCTGTAGATTGGCTTCGTCGCGCCCAGGTGAAACAGGAACGGCTCCGACCCGTCTGTCTTCCTGTCTCCTAGAAGAAGACGTAGGAGCGGACCACGACGTTCTTGCGGCAGGGCGCGTCGGCGGGCGCGGTCGGGTCGACGCAGGCGGTGTGGAAGGACCAGCGCGAGACCGAGCCGTCGGTGACGGAGTCGTAGCACTTGAGCATCGAGACCTCGGTCGGCTTCTGCCGGGGAAACCAGTACCACTCGTGGTCGGGGCGGTAGGTGAAGCGGGTGGTCTCGCCGACGCGGTCGTCGTAGACGCGATAGTTGGTGATGTAGGGCTGGTCGGCGAAAGAGGGCCAGGCGCAGAGCACGAAGGGGAACTGGCCCACGGTCTCCATCGGCTTGGCGAGGTTGATCGACATGAACCGCCGCGACATCTTCGCGTCAGCCTCCGCCTCGGTGCAGTGCTGCTCGCGCCCGAAGTTCCGCAGGTTCTTCGTCAGCAGCTCGCGGCAGCGTACGCGGCCGCTGTTGTCGTTCAGGTCGTTGTGCACGAGGTTGGCGTATCTGGCGTTCACGCCCGGGTTCTTGGCGTCCTGGTCTTCCGTGCGGTCGCCCTGATAGTCCTTGTCGAAGATGTCGTGGTTGTAGACGAGCGCATCGGTCGCACCCGGGAAAAACTGAAGGAGGAGCTTCTCAATCTCCGGGTAGAACACGCGTTCCACCTCCGCCGAGTCGTAGAAGTTCGCGCACCTGGATTCGACGTGCGCAAGCGAGACGCCGAGCTTGTCCATGCATTCGGGGCTGCCGGCCGAGAGACCGGGGTAGTACTCCCCGATGCGGCGCGCGTCGCGCATCACCTGCGGGAAGTAGAGGTAGCGCCGCCCGTTGTCCTCTTCGGCCTTGCGCAACGCCATCGCCTCGGCCTCACGCGCCGGGTCCCGCCAGAGCGCGTTGGACGGCACGACGGTGTAGGACGGCTGCTCGTAGACGGCGTAGCGCAGCGGGAGCGCCAGGCCGCCTTCAGGGGCTTCGATGTTGTTCGCCCGAATATGGTCCAGGCATTCTTCGTACTCGCGGAACCCGAGGCCCCACTTGGTCTCGATGGGGCCGGGAGGCGCGTTCTCGAGTCGATCGATGAACGCGTGCCCGTGCCCTTCGGCAATCTGGTCGAGCGCCGCCTCGATCGCCGCAGTGGTTCCCGCATCCCCGTCCCGATCGAACGACATGTAGGACAAACCGCCATTCGCCGCGATGGGCGGCGGCTGTCCTTGCGTGAGTTCGAGGGTCGGCACATAGGCCGACGAATTCGTCTCCGAATTCGCCGCAACGGGGTTCTCGATGGCTTCGTGCGGGTCCACAACATGCCCTCCAGTCAATGACCTCTCATCGTGGATCACAGGATAAGCGTTTTCAAGCGCTCGTGGCCGAGAGGGATCTGCTCGCGATGTTCGTCGTGAGTACGGACCCACGCCCGTGAACGGCTCATCCAACCTGTTGCCCGGTCGCAACCTTGTCCCGATTCCACGCTGCGGGTGGCTGAGCCCCGCGAATCCCGCCGCAGGCATTGCGCAAGCGCCGCGTCTCCAACGCCCCGTAGATGTCGCGGGCGATGGTCTCGATCTTCTCCCACAGGCCGAGGTCGTCCGGATAGAGGGGGCGGAAGTCGGCCGCGCCGCTCTCCACCACCTCGACGACCCTGCACGCGAGCGCTTCGGTGCCGGCGCTCCCCTCGGCCCAGTGGGTGCACTCGATCGCGACCGCGCCCCGGCCCTCTCAGTAGTCCCGCACCGTGTCGAGCTCGGCGTCCGTGTCCGCCGTGAACCGGTTGATCCCGACCACCGCCGCGACCCCGAAGCGGGCAATGTTGTCGAGGTGCCGCCCCAAGTTGTCGAGCCCCACCCGCACCGCCTCCACGTTCTCGGACCCGAGGTCGCCGAGCGCGACCCCGCCGTGCATCTTCAGGGCGCGGATGGTCGCGACCACTCCACAGCATCGTCGCTTCCGGTTCAAAGCTATTCAGCGTTCCGCCATTGCAGCCTGTTTTTCAACCCGTTCAGGTATGACCATGGAATGAGGCCAGCATGCTGCAGCATGCCTACGACGATGCCGGGCGTTTGGACTCCAAACCCAGCCAGACGCTGGCATCCACGTCGAGCACCTTCTCGAACTGGAGCGCGGTTTCGGGCTCCAGCGGCGCCTTTCCCGAAATGATCTCACTGATCAGCTTGGACGAGCGTCCGCACCGGCGCGCGAAATCAGCATGCGAAAGGCCCTGTACTTCCAGACGCTCTTCGAGAACCCACCCCGGCGGAACCGCATAGTCAGGACTGTATTGATTGGTCGGGTTCGCCATGTGTCTCTCCTCCGTCAGTGGTGGAGTATCGCTTACGTCCTTGACGTACGATCTGGAGTCAAATGGGGGAACCGGCAGTACAGGACCGCCGCAGTTATTGAACAGTCCAAGGTATGTCGGCGCGCATGTCACGTCGGTCCAAGACGACCGGATGTGCATCAATGGCCTTCAACTGACTGCGCAGCTTCATTACCACGTCGGAGGTATTGAATGGGCGCGGCCGAAGTCGAGAACTCACACGCGGCTGTTCAAGGTGAAATACAACTCGCCAGCAGCGCTGTGCCAATAACCGCCGTGCGAGCGCCCGCTCGTCGTTGTTGTTGGCGTTTGCGCTTGCCGCAGCCAGACCTGATAGCGTGTCGCGTACTTTGCTCGCCACCTCGTCCCCGAGGTCGATCAACTTCGTCCTACGATGTAGTCGATAGTCCTTTACTTCAATCAGGCAAGCAGCACCACCAGCGAGACAAAGGATATCAACTGCCTTCGATCCACCGGCGACGGAATGGAACTGGTTACGATAAAACGCCCAGTCGTCGTACTTGCTGGCATTGCATCCATTGGGGAAAGAAAACGTGAGATCCCCTACCTCGATCTGAGTCACATCGTGAACTCTTCGACGAAACGGTCCGATTGCTCCAGCTCCTCATCCAACAGAATCAACGGCTCAACATCGTCGATTTCGTCAGACTGGGAGACTTCCACGCCGTTGTCGCTCCGGCGCAGTGCGAAGCAACGTTGCTCGACATTCTTGAATTCGCGCTCGAGGAGGATTTCGAACTCTCTCAGGAGGAAGAGACTATGCGTTGCCACGATCACCTGGACCCCAGCCCCGCAGATGTGAAGAATCGCCTTCGCAACTTCGCGAATCAGCTTCGGGTTGAGGTTGGACTCAGGCTCGTCCCAGAACAGACACCCCTTGTCGAGCAGAGAGCCCGTGGCGATCAGCCGCGCCAGCATGGCGAGCTTGCGCCAACCCTCTGCGACCAAGGGCATTTCCATGCTGGCGGAGCCGATCAGACGCAGATAGAAACGCTCATTGCGCTCCAGGTCTACGCGCCCGCCGATCTGTTCTTCCAGAGGTTCCAGCAGGTGGGCAACTCTCGCTCCGCGTGGTCCCCTCATCGCTGGCGCGCCCAGCAATCGACAGGTGTCGCGCCACGTTTCCTCGAATTCAACGTGGTGGGTCTCGTACAGCGAGACGAACCCCGGATAGATCGTCAGCAGCTCTCGGGTGGGCAGGTACACCGGCGCACGGTCGCGCCACGCCGAAGGCCCGTGATCGACAGCGACGGATCTATTCTGTGTTACGAAGCTGAACCCGACGGAAGTCTTGCGCTCGCTGAACTCCAGCTTCACTTCGCATCGGCTACGACCCCGCCGCCAGCGTGCGAGACGACCCAGACTCTCCGGGCGGAACACGTTGACGAGCTTCTCGGAAAGGCGAGTCTGCAGCAAAGCCTTGGTGGGCGGCCGTCCATTCGACCTCTTGCCTTCCGCGGCGCTCACCGCCATTACGGCGTAGGGGAGCTTGAGCAGGTGAGTCTTGCCCGTCCCGTTCTCGCCGATGATGACGTTGAGGCCCTTGGCGAAGTCCAATCGGGCCGCCGGGAACGCCGTGAAATTCTTCACCTTGAGCGACTTTAGCACCGCCTCTCCCTCCTCGAAGCCCGCGGGCGCGGGCATTGTACGTCAGAGGACGGAAAGCAGATGGAGGAGGCGATGGGGGTGGGGAAGCACGGGGCTTCCCCGCGCCCGTCAGAAGAGGCCCTCGACTTCGCCCGCCGTATTGAGGCGGATGCTGTTGGCGGCGGGGACGCGGGGGAGGCCGGGCATTGTCATCATGTCGCCGCAGACGGCGACGAGGAACTCGGCCCCCGACGAGAGGCGCACCTCGCGCACGGGGATGGAGTGGCCGGAGGGGACGCCCTTCGCGTTGGGGTCGGTCGAGAAGCTGTACTGGGTCTTCGCCATGCAGACGGGGTAGTGCCCGAAGCCGTCCGCCTCGAACTTGGCGATCTGGTTGTTCACGGTGGCGGGGGCGGTCACCTCCGCCGCGCCGTAGATGTTGCGGGCGATGGTCTCGATCTTCTCCCACAGGCCCATGTCATCGGGGTAGAGTGGGTTGAAGTCGGCCGCGCCACTGTCCACCACCTCGACGACCTTGCGCGCGAGCGCCTCGGCGCCAGCGCTTCCGTTCGCCCAGTGGGTGCACTCGATAGCGACCGCGCCTCGGCCCTCGCAATACTCGCGAACCGCGTCGAGCTCGGCGTCCGTGTCCGCCGTGAAGCGGTTGATGCCGACGACCGCCGGCACGCCGAAGCGGGCGATGTTGTCGAGGTGGCGGCCGAGGTTGTCGAGCCCCGCCCGCACCGCCTCCACGTTCTCCGATCCGAGGTCGCCGATCGCGACCCCGCCGTGCATCTTCAGGGCGCGGATGGTCGCGACCACCACCGCCGCGTCCGGACGGAGGCCCGCCTTGCGGCACTTGATGTCGAAGAACTTCTCGGCCCCGAGGTCCGCTCCAAAACCCGCCTCGGTCACCACGTAGTCGGCGAGCTTGAGCCCCGCCCGGGTCGCCATCACCGAGTTGCAGCCGTGGGCGATGTTCGCGAACGGCCCACCGTGGATGAACGCGGGGTTGTTCTCGAGGGTCTGCACGAGGTTCGGCATGAGCGCGTCCTTCAGGAGAACGGTCATCGCGCCGTCCGCCTCGAGCTCGCGCGAGTAGCGGGCCTCGCGCTCACGGGTCTGCCCGACCACGATGTTGCCGAGCCGGCGCTCGAGGTCCCCGAGCCCTTCCGACAAGCAGAAGATCGCCATCACTTCGGACGCGACGGTGATGTCGAAGCCCGACTGTCGCGGGTAACCGTTCCCGACCCCGCCGAGCGCGATCGATACGTTCCTGAGCGCACGGTCGTTCATGTCCACCACCCGCCCCCAGGTGGCACGCCGCGCGTCGATCCCGAGCGCGTTCCCCCAGTGGATGTGGTTGTCGACCATCGCCGAGAGCAGGTTGTGGGCGGCGCCGATGGCGTGGAAGTCGCCGGTGAAGTGGAGGTTGATGCTCTCCATGGGCACGACCTGGGCGTAGCCGCCCCCCGCCGCACCGCCCTTGATCCCGAAGCAGGGGCCAAGGCTCGGCTCCCTCAAGCAAATGGCGGTGCGCTTGCCGATGCGGTTGAGTCCGTCGCCGAGTCCGACCGTCGTCGTGGTCTTGCCCTCCCCCGCCGGGGTCGGGGTAATCGCGGTGACGAGGATGAGCTTCCCGTCGGGGCGGTCGGTGAGCGAATCGAGATAGTCGAACCCGATCTTGGCCTTGTCGTGACCGTAGGGGAAAAGGTGCTCGTTCGCGATGTCGAGCTTCGCCCCGATCTCGGCGATCGGCAGGGTGCTCGCCGCGCGGGCAATCTCGATATCGCTCTTTACTTCGCTTCTCTGGCTCATTCCGCCGCTCCTGCCGATTCAAACCGATCGCCTGTCTTGAGTCCCGCGGCCGCCGCGAACTCGCCGGCCCCCATCTTGGCCTCGCCCGCCGGGCGGACCCGTTCGACCCGGATTGCGCCCCCCGGGGCCGCGACCACGAAGCCTTCGCCGTCCACCGCGGTCACCTCGCCGGGCGCCCCCGCGCGCCCGTCACCGCCATCCGCGAGGCGGCTGTCGAAGATCTGGAGCTTCTTCCCGCCGTGCAGGGTCCACGCCCCCGGCTGCGGGTTGGTGCCCCGGATGAGGTTGTAGGTCTCGGCCGCCGGCTTGGTCCAGTCGATCGCCCCGTCCTCCGCCCGGCACCATCCTTCGTAGCTGCCGGCGTCCGGGCCCTGCGCCTCCTTCGGCGCCTTGCCGTCGCGCACGAGGTCCACCCCCTCCAGCATCGCCTCCACCCCCATGGGAAAGAGGTGGTTGAAGTAGATGCTGCCGAGGGTGTCGTCCGGCCCGATCTCGACCTCCTTCTGGAGCAGGATGGGGCCGGTGTCGAGCCCGTTGTCGGGCCAGAAGATGCTGAGGCCGGTCCGGGTCGAGCCGAAGATGATCGGCCAGTTGATGGAGCTCGGCCCCTTGTGCATGGGGAGGAGGGAGGGGTGATACTGGATGGTCCCGAGCTTCGGGGCGTTGAGCGCCTCCTCGGGCACGAAGAGGGTGACGTAGGCCATCACCCCGAGGTCGGGCTCGAGCCCCCGCATCTCCTCCCACACCTCCGGCCGGCGGAAGGACTTCGGCTGGAACACGGGGATCCCGCGCTCGACCGCGCATGCCTTCAGGGGATCGGGGGGGCGGCCCTCGCGGTCCGGGGCCGTGTAGACCCCCACCACGTCCTCCCCGCGGTCGAGCAGCGCTTCGAGCACCGCGCGGCCGAACGCCTGTTGTCCGTTGACGATGATTCGCATGTTTCCGTGTTCCTTACGCTCGGTATTCGCGCCGGCTCTGCCGGCGATCCGCGGCTCGCTCCCCCGCGCCGCCGCCCGCCCGCCCGCCCGCGCTTGCACGCAGCGGCCGTCTTCGAGGCTTCCGCCCGCTAGTCTGCGGCGGCCGCCGCGGGCCGGGCCGGCGCCCGCGAGAACGCCCCCGCCGCCCGGAGCTCGTCGATCCGCCCCCGATCGTAGCCGAGGAGCTCGCCCAATAGCTCGTCCGTGTGCTCGCCGAGCAGCGGCGAGCACACGAACTCCGCCGGCGAGTCCGAGAGCTTGATCGGGCAGCCGACGTTCTGAAACGTGCCGCGCTCGGGGTGGGGAACGTCCACGACCATCTCCCGCAGACGCACGTGCTCGTCGTCCACGAGGTCCGCGGTGCTCATGATCGGCCCGCAGGGGACGTTCAACTCGTTCAGGATGTCGCGCATCTCCCACTTGGTGTAGCCGCCGGCGAACTCCCCGAGCCGGCGCCACACCTCGTCCTGGTTCACGCGCCGGCTCTCGATGTCCGCGAAGCGGGGGTCGCTCGCGAACGCCTCCCCGCCCACCCGGGTCGCGAGCGCATTCCAGACGTGCTCCTGCACCACCACGTAGATCCAGTCGTTCGGACCGCCCGGCTTGCACTTCACCGCGTTGCCGAGCTGCCCACCCCCCGAGTCGTTGCCGGCCCGCGGGGTGAAGTCCTCGAACTCCTGGCGCGAGTACTCGTCGAGGGGGCCCCGCTGCACCCGCTGGTGGTCGCGGAACTTGACTCGCGCGAGGTTCATCACGCAGTCCATCATCGCGCACTCGACGAACTGCCCGCGGCCCGTCTTCTCCCGCTGCAGCAGGGCGGCGAGGATCCCGGCCATCAAGTGGATGCCGGTGCCGGAGTCGCCGATCTGGGCGCCGGTGACGAACGGCGGGCCGTCCGGCTCGCCGGTCGTGCTCATCGAGCCCCCCATCGCCTGCGCGACGTTCTCGTACGCCTTGTAGTCCGCGTAGGGGCCGGCGCTCCCGAAGCCCTTGACCGACGCCATCACGATCCGCAGGTTGATCTCGTGCACCCGGTCCCAGCCGAAGCCGAGGCGCTCCAGCACGCCCGGGCCGAAGTTCTCCATCACCACGTCGCAGGCGCGAAGGAGCCCCGTGAAGACCTCCTTCCCCTCCGGGTTCTTGAGGTTCACGGTGATGGAGCGCTTGTTGCAGTTGAGCATCGTGAAGTAGAGGCTGTCCGCGCCTGCCACATCACGGAGCTGCCCCCGGGTCACGTCCCCGGTCGGGGGCTCGAGCTTGATGACGTCCGCCCCGAGAAAGCCCATGAGCTGGCTGCAGCTCGGGCCGGCCTGCACGTGGGTCATGTCGAGGATCCGGAACCCCGAAAGTGCCTTGGTCATTCTTCAATCCTCCCCGGCGCTGCGAGTAGCGCCGACCTTGCAAATCCCGCATACGACGCACGACACAACCGGCGGAGCTTCATAGCTCTCCTGCTCGACAACGCTCGGGCGCCGGTAGCGGATGCGTTCCTTGTTGAGCGGCCCGTGCTGGCCTACGAACTCGTCATAGACTTCGTTCACAGCAGCGACCCGGAGACTCTGAGTTCAAGAACGCACGGACGAAGACTGGAGCCGCAAGAATCGCTGAATGCGGATGCGGCTCGAAGCGGCATGGCGTTTTGGACAGTCAAGACGCGCAAAGCGACAGCGATGACTGTCAGGACGATCCTGGTATAGCGATCCATGACGGTTTCTCCCTGGTCGGGTCAAGCGTTTGGCGGCTGGATCAACGACTTGTTCATCTCCTTCCCCGCCTACTTGTACATGGTCTGGCGGCGCGTCCCCGGGGCGTACTCCTTCGGGTCCACCCAGATGTTCACCACCGCCGACTTGCCGGAGGAGCGGACCGCCTCGCGCGCGCGCTGAAGCGCGGGGGCGATCTCGCCCGCCTCGCGCACCTCCTCGCCGTACCCGCCCAGCATCTCCGCGAACTTCGAGAACGGCACATCGCCCAGCAGGTTCCCGACCCCGCCCCGCTCCTCGCCGTACTTGGTGATCTGGCCGTAGCGGATCTGGTTCATCGCCGAGTTGTTGCCGATGACCGCGATATAGGGGGCGCCGAAGCGGTTCGCGGTCTCCATGTCGAAGGCGGTCATGCCGAACGAGCCGTCGCCGTAGTAGCAGAGGACCTCCTTGTCGGGGTGGGCGAGCCCGGTCGCGAGGGCGAAGCCGGTGCCGACCCCCAGCGACCCGAGGGCCCCCGGGTCCATCCAGTTGCCGGGGCGGCGCGGCTGCACGGCCTGCGCGCTGATCGTGACCACGTCGCCGCCGTCGCCGATGTAGACGGTGTCGTCGGTCAGGAACTCGTTGAGCTCCCACGCCACCCGGTAGGGGTGGATCGGCGACTTGTCGGAGCGGAAGAGGGGCATCAGCTTCTCGGTCTTCTCGACCTCGAGGGCCCGGAGCTGCTCGAGCCACGCCTTGCGGCGGTTGCCGCCCGCCCCGCCGCGCCCGGTGGCGGCGTCCGCCACCGCGCCGAGGATCGCGCCCGGATCGCCGACGAGCCCGAGGGTCACGTCGCGGTTCTTGCCGACCGTGCGGTAGTCGAGGTCGATCTGGACCACCGCCGCGTCCTGGCGGAGCCGCTTGCCGTAGCCCATGCGGAAGTCGAACGGGGTGCCGACGATGACGATGACGTCCGCCTCCTTGAACGCGTCCCCGCGGGTACGGTGGAAGTGGTGCGGGTCGCCGGGCGGGAGGAGACCCCGGCCCGAGCCGTTGAAGTAGGCGGGGACGTCGAGGGAGCGGACGAGGCGAAGCGCCTCCTCGTGGCCGCGCGCGGTCCACACCTGGGTCCCGAGCAGGATGGCGGGGCGCTCGCTCTTGACGAGGAGGTCCGCGAGCCGCTCGATGTCGGCCGGGTCCCCGATCGACTTCGGCGACGCCCGGTAGCGTCCGGGCTCGGGGATGACGGCGGCGTCCGCCGCCACCTCGCGGTCGAGCACGTCGCGCGGGATCTCGAGGTAGCTCGGGCCGGGGGCGCCGGCGAAGCATTCGCGCGCCGCCATCGACACCATGTCCGCGATGCGCTCGGTCGACGGGACCGAGGCCGAGAACTTGGTGATGGGGGCCGCGATGTCGACGTGCGGCAGGTCCTGGAGCGAGCCCATCTTGTGCTGGCTGAGCGCGCCCTGCCCGCCGACGTGGAGCACCGGGCTCTCGGAGCGGAACGCGGTCGCGATACCGGTCATCGCGTTGGTGAAGCCGGGCCCCGCGGTGGTGACGACGCACCCGAGGCGCCCGGTCTGGCGGGCGTAGCCGTCCGCGGCGTGGGCCGCGACCTGCTCATGGCGAACGTCCACGATGCGGATGCCCTCGTCGATGCACCCGTCGTAGATGTCGATGATGTGGCCGCCGCACAGGGTGAAGACGGTGTCCACGCCCTCGCCCCTCAGGGCACGGGCGACGAGGTGCCCGCCCGATACGACCTCGCCGCTCCGGTCCTTGCGGGCGAGGGTGTCGGAGGCGGTGTCCTTCGCCGCGGCGGGGGGGGCGGCGGGTGCAGGGGCTGCTGCGGCCATGGGGCTTCTCCTTGTTGAATCCTGTTGTCGAATCCGGGGGTCCTGGAATGCGGCGGATGCGGGGAACGCGGGGGTCGTGGATCCTTGCATTCGGGGTTCGGGGCCGGGGTTCCGTTTCGCCGGTGGTCGTCGCCGGTGGTCGTCGCGGACCGGCCGGTCAGTCGAGCCAGCCCACATGCGCCTCGACGTGCGAGGCGAGGTCGAGGCTGTGCTGGCGGACGAGGCGCTCGGCGCGCTCGGTGTCGCGCGCTTCAAGGGCCTCGATGATGTGCATGTGGTCGATGATCGACCGCTCCGCGCGGTCGCGCTCGCCGATGGTGTGCTTGCGGATGGAGCGCATGTGGAGGAGGAGGTTGTCCGCGAGGCGGTCGAGCACCCGGCTGTTCCCCATGCGGAGGATCGCCTGGTGGAAGCGGACATTGGTCTCGGAGTACTCGTCGATGCGGGCCTGCACCTGCCCTTCCGCGAACTCGCCGAACATCTCCCGGAGGCGCCGGATCTCCGCCTCCGAGCCGTGCAGCGTCGCGAGGCGCGCGGCCATGCTCTCGAGGGCGGCCCACGCGGTGATCGTCTCGATGATCTCCCGCTTGGTCTTGCGGGCGACGAACGTGCCGCGGCGCGGGAGGGAGACCACGAGCCCCTCGTGCTCGAGCCGCTGGAGGGCCTCGCGGACCGGGGTGCGGCTCACCGCGAGCTGACGGCTGAGCTGGCGCTCGTCGAGCCGGTGCTCGCCCCGGTCCGCGTACACGTCCACCTCGAGGATCGCGGCGCGAAGCTCGCGGTAGATCCGGTCCTTGAGGGCGAAGGACTCCTCGACGGGACGAAGCTCGATGGCGGCGGCGGGCATGAGGGCAGCGGGGCTCCTCGGTTGTCGCGGTGCACCGTGGCGACCGAAGGTCTGCTGCCGGATGCACGGGTTGTTTGGAATATGGTGTGTGGTATACCACATACCTTCCGGGGCAGCAACCCCGAATCCGGCCGGCCCGCCCTCCCCTAGCGAACGGCGCGGCGCTCGGCTCCGGAACGAAGGAGCTGCGTCGACCGGCGCGCCGGCAGCGATGCCATCAGCACAAGCGCGAACGCGCCCATGATGGCAAGGGTGGCGAAGGCGTGGTCATAGCTCCCGGTGACGTCGAAGATCCAGCCCCCCATGATCGGCCCGGCCGCCCCGCCGAACGTGCCAAAGAAGTAGATCCCCCCGAAGATCGCGCCGTGGGTGCGAGTGCCGAAGTACTCGGCCACGGTCGGGGAGACCACCGTGAAGAGCCCCCCATGGGCGAAGCCGTAGAGCGCGACGACTGAAAAGAGCAGCGCGTAGGTGTCGGCGACCATCAGCATGAGCAGGCTGGTGATGAGGGGGACGAGGCAAAGGACATAGGCGTTCCGGCCGCCGATGCGATCGACGACGGTACCCACCATCAACCGGCCGGCGATGCTCGCCCCGCCGATGACGGTGAGGAGGGCCGCCGCCACCGCCCGGGTCATGCCGAGGTCCATGCCGTGCACCGCGATGTGGAGCGGCACGGTCATCAGGGTCGGGAAGAACAGGAACTGGGCCGCGCAGAGGGTCCAGAACACGCGGCTGCGGCGGACCTCGGCGAACCCTCCGCCAGCGGCCGCGGCGGTCTGGACAGGGGCGCGCTCCCGGGGCGGACGCTTCATGCACAGGGCGGCGGAGACCAGCATCACCCCCGCCGCGGCCCCCATCGCGAGCACCGCGTCGCGCCAGCCGATACCCGCGATGAGGAGTGCCGTCAGCGGAGGCAACGTCATCTGCCCGGTCGCCGTGCCGACCTTCACGACTCCGGTCATCATCCCGCGCCGGCGCACGAACCAGCGTGCGATTGTCGAGAGGGTCCCCACGTCGTGGGTGCTCATGCCCACCCCGATGAAGAGCCCGAAGAGCGCGAAGAGATGCCAGGGCTCGCCGACCTGCGAGATGAGGGCGTAGCCCACCCCGAAGAGGAGACCCGACGCCATGAGCACCGGGGTCGGGCCGTACCGGTCGCTCAAGCGCCCGCCGAAGATCGCGAGCATCCCCATGACCAGCGTCGCGAGAGCGGTGGCGCTCGAGAGCAGCGTGCGCGACCAGCCGAACTCTTCCTCGAGGACATTGAAGAAGAGCCCGAACGAGAACAGCAGACCGATGACCGTGAACTGCGTCAGGCAGGCGCCGAAGACGACGACGTATCGTGGATCCATTACACGCGTTCCAAGCATGGCGCTCCGGTTGCGGCGCCGATCCGGAGCGGACGGGCGGGGCGCGACGGTTGCAAGTTACGCGAGAGAGGACCGGCGCGTCCAACCCTGGTCCGAGAGACGTCACCCAATCCCCGGGAGGTGTCGTCATGCGTCGCTTGACGCTGAACGAACCGCCTTGCTAGGTTGCGCCATGAAGACTCGAAACGCGCTTCACAAGGGGCTTCGCCGACTGATTGAGGACGATGACGCCGCCGCGCTCCAGCCTGCAGTGGTGCCGAAGCTGCGGCGTATCCTGTCGTTCCTTCACGATGCCTGATTACGCACAAAGCTCGGGTTGGGGCCGCCGGTTTCCCGGGAGCGCGGGCTTGCAGCCCGCGGGCGGTCCATGCGGGCTGCAAGCCCGCGCTCCCGGGGGGCCCACGGTCCCTCGAAGCCGGCGATCCCGGGAATCCCGTGCTCCCAACCTGAGCTTCGTGCGTAATCAGGTCAGGATAGGGAGCGGGAGGAAGAGCTGCGGACGGTTCCGAGCTGGAGGGCGCACCGGCTCGTGGGCGATCGCAAGGGCGCCTGGAGTCTGTCTGTGACGAGAAAACGGCGGATCACGTTCCCGATCGATCAGGTGGAGCTCGAGACCGACGTGCTGGTGGTCGGCGCGGGCGGGGCCGGAATGTACGCGGCCATCGCGGCCGCCCGCGAGGGCGCCCGCGTGCTTCTCGCCGACAAGAGCATGGTGGGGAGGGGCGGCGCGACGATCATGGCCCAGATGACGGTCGCCGCGGCCGTCGCCGAACAGGGGCCGGACGACTGGACCCGCCATCTCGCGGACACCCTGGAGGCGGGCCGCGGCCTCGTCGACGAACGGCTCGCCGCCCTCCTCTGCGAGGGGGCGATCGAGCGCATCCGCGAGCTCGACGAGTGGAAGGTCGGCTGGGCGCGCGAGGCGGACGGGCGGATGTGCCAGGTCACCGCCCCCGGGCACGGGGTGCCGCGCTGCGTCTACGTGGACTTCCTCAACACCGGTCCCGCGGTCGCGCAATGCCTTCGCCGCCGGATCGCACGCGAGCCCGGCATCACGCGGGCGAGCGGGCTCGCGGTGACGGACCTCGTCACGAACGACGGCGTCGCGGCGGGAGCGGTCGGGTTCAGCCTGGAGGACGGCGCGACCGTCGCTATCGCGGCGCGGGCCGTCGTGCTCGCGACGGGCGGGCTCACCCGGCTCTACCGGCGCAACAGCGCCTCGGCCAACATGACCGGCGACGGGTATGCGCTCGCGCTTCGGGCCGGGGCGGAGCTCATCGACATGGAGTTCCCCCAGTTCTTCCCGATCGGGCACCTCGCCCCCCGCCTCGTCGGGATGGACCCGATCATGTGGGACCCGTTCCGGTACAAGCTCGGCGGGCGCCTCCTCAACGCGGCGGGCGAGGAGTTCGTCCACCGCTACGGGGGCGAGGACGAGGGACGCTACGTCACCACCCGCGACATCATCTCCTGGGCGATCACGAAGGAGGCGGAGGCGGGCCGGGCGACCCCGGGCGGCGGCGTGCACCTCAGCTTCGAGCACCTGAGCGAGGGCGAGCTCCGCGAGGCGTTCGGCCCGGTCATCGACCGGCTCGCGAAGAACGGCATCGACCTTACCCGGCGCCCCATCGAGGTGTCGCCCATCGCCCACTACCACATGGGCGGGGTCCGGGTGAACGAGGAGATGGCGACCGGGGTGCCCGGGCTCTACGCGGCGGGCGAGGCGGTGGGGGGCGCGAGCGGGGCCAACCGGCTCTCGGGAAACGCGATCCCGGAGGCGCTCGTCTTCGGGGAGACGGCCGGCCGGCATGCGGCCCGAGGCGCCGGGAAGGCGGCCCGCGGCGCGTGGTCGCGGGAGGCGGCCCGCCCCCACCTCGAGCGCCTCGCCGCGAACGGGGAGCGACGGCCGGCGGGCGGTTCGGGCCGCAACGCGGGCCCCGCCCTCGGCGAGATCCGGTCGGAGCTCGCGGATCTCATGTGGGAGCAGGTCGGGGTGCTGCGCACCGGCGCCGGGCTCGCCTCCGCGCTCGACCGCATCCGCGACCTCGGCGGCCGGCTCGAGGGGGTCCCCATCCCCCGCGAAGGCCCCTACGACCTCGCGCGGCAGGACTGGTTCGACCTTCGCGGCGGGCTGATGACCGCCGAGTCGGTCGCGCTCGCCGCCCTCAACCGGACCGAGAGCCGCGGCGCGCACCAGCGCGAAGACCACCCGGACACCGACCCCGGGCAGGCCCGAAGCCAGCGGGTCCGGCTCGGCGCCGGCGGCCGGGTCGCCTGCGAATGGATGCCCTCGCCGCCGTGATTCGGGCACAATCCGACCGGTGAACGAGACCGCCCCGATCTCCATCCAGCGCGGCGCGGCCGGCGAGGCGCCTCGGATCGAGACCTACACCGTGCCCTGGCGCGAGGGCATGTCCGTGCTCGACGCGGTGCTCTGGCTTCGGAGCCACGTCGATTCCTCGCTCGCCGTCCGCTATAGCTGCACCAACGCCAACGCCTGCAAGGAGTGCGTGGTGTCGGTCGACGGCAAGACCGCCTACGCCTGCACGGCGCGCCTCCCCCGGGGCGGGGTCACCGTCGCCCCGCTTCCCAACAAGCCCCTCCTCCGCGACCTCGTCACCGACATCGTCCCCCCCAAGGAACGAGCCTTTACCCGACCCTGAGACCGGAAGACGCGAACTCACGCAATCCGAGTCTCCTCCGGCATCCGCACCGGCAGCGATGCCGGCCAATCGGAAAGAAGCAGTGATGTATGCTGCTGGTGTATACAGTACGGGAGCGGGGACATGGTGCGCACCCAGATTTACCTCACCGAACAACAGCGCAACGAGCTGGCCGCCATCGCCAGGAACAAAGGCAAGCGACAAAGCGAGCTCATCCGCGAAGCCATCGACCTGTTGATCGAACGAACCAGCCGCCACCGTCGAGAGACGATTCTTCGGGAGGCGGCGGGGATCTGGAAGGACCGGTCGGACCTCCCCGACTACGAGGAACTGCGTGCCGGCTGGGAAAGAGGCTGAGCCGTGACGAGGCCGGTCCTGGTCGACACCGACGTCCTGATCGACTTTCTCCGCGGCCACGGTCAAGCGGAATCCTTCATCGACGTCCATTCGGACCGAATCATCCTTTCCGCCATCGTCGTCGCGGAGCTCTATGCGGGTGTAAAGGGCGGGAAAGACGATGCGGAGCAGATTGCGCTGGAGAACTTTCTTTCCTTGTTCCGCATCGTTCCCGTTTGCGGCGCGGTCGCGAAGCTTGGCGGACTCTACAAGCGCGACTATGGCCCGTCGCACGGCATCAATCTTTCGGACGGGGTGGTGGCGGCTGCCGCGGCCATGGAGGATGCGGAGCTCAAGACCCTCAACATCAAGCACTACCCCATGTTCAAGGGCATCGTGCCGGCCTACCGGAAGTGAGTTCAATCCGCTCTTCGCAAGCGAAGGGCTGACCGATCGGGTCGGGTCGGATCGGGTCAGGGCGCCGACCAGCAGGGGAGCAGGTCGCCCGGCTCCGGGGTCGCGTGGCGAATGCCCCGGGCGATCGCCCGGGCGAGGCAGAGCGATGCCGCATGGCAGAGCGCGAGCAGATCGCCCTCCTCGGCCGGCGGCGGCCCGGTTCCACTCGACGCGGCGAACACGAGGTCGCCGTCGAAGGGGGTGTGCGACGGAACCACCGCTCTTGCGATCCCGTCATGGGCCGCAATCGCCACGCGGTGGGCTTGGGCCTGCGTCAGGCTTGCGTCCGTTGCCACGACCGCGATGGTGGTGTTCGCACCCGGCGCGAGCGCATTGTGCTTGCCGAGGAAGGTCGCCTCGATGGCCGGCGCCTCGTCGGGGAGCCCTGTCCGCCCGAACTCGTCGCCGATCTCGAACGGAGCGGCCCAGAACTTCCGGCTGCCCGGAACCGTCACCGACCCGACCGGGTTGGCGGCCACCAGGGCGCCGACCGTGACCCCGTTCCCGAGCGCCAGGGAGGCCGAGCCGAGGCCGCCCTTGAGGTTGGCGGTGGTCGCCCCCGCGCCGGCCCCGGCGGTCCCGAGCGCAAAGTCCGGCCCCACCCTCTCGAGCGCTCGCCGGCCAAGACCCCGGTAGGGGTTTTCCGTCCACGCCTTGTCGCCGCCGTTCAGGAGGTCGAACACGATGGCGGCCGGCACGATCGGGACCCGGACCGCGCCCACCGCGAAGCCGCGCCCGGCTGCAGCCAAGGAGTCCGCGACCCCGGATGCGGCATCGAGTCCGAAGGCGGAGCCTCCGGAGAGGACCAGCGCATCCACCTGCTGCACGAGGCGGTCGGGCGCGAGGAGGTCCGTTTCCCGCGTGCCCGGCGCTCCGCCCATGACGTGAACGGCCGCGGTGAACGGGGGCTCGGCAGTCAACACGGTGGTCCCGGA
Source organism: Gammaproteobacteria bacterium (assembly GCA_965223775.1). Classification (GTDB taxonomy): domain Bacteria; phylum Pseudomonadota; class Gammaproteobacteria; order HK1; family HK1; genus JAJDXW01. Next base: position 4,768,139 of record OZ245021.1, read on the forward strand.
CTTGAGGACCGCGTCCTGAGCATTTCCGACGAGGAACCCCTCGACGTCCGTGATGAGGTTGCGCGAACCGGGTTTCAAGCGGCGGGATCCATTGCCGTCAACCGGTCTCGGTTCCGAAAATCGGCCTTCGAGACGCGTCGCCCGTCAGACACAGGAACATCGAGCCGGCGACCTCAGAAAATGCCGGCGTGCTCGAGCCGGCGGTCAGGATGCGATCGCACGGGTAGCGGTTCCGTCTCGGGATCCGCTCCACGGCGCCGGAGGACCTCTGCGGAAGCACCGGTCCTGAACCGCTCGGATCCGGACCCCGGGGGAAAAGATCCCGAAGGTCCGCATCCAGCGTCCCGCCGGATGGTTCTCGTTCGCTACGAGAGGCGCTGAAGGGATTCGTGCACCGTCGGACGCCCGCCCGACTCGACATCCATCCTCCGGCGCTCGTGGAACGTCGCGAGCGTCCGGTTGGCCCCCGCGAACGCGACGATCTGCTCGCAGTATCGATCGAGGCGGCTTCCCGGCAGCGCCCACAGGGCCACGTCATCGGACATTGCATCGAGATAGGCTCTCGCCCCGCAGCACCCGAGACTCACGGCCGCGTGTCCGTGATTGACCGCCTGCGGCACGATGGCGCAGGCCGGACGGCCCATGGCCGGCGGGAGACCTCCATCGACCCGCGCGGCCGCTTCGCTCAGCACGAGCCCCTGCCGCGCATCGGCGAACAGCAGGACCACCTCCGGGTCGGCCGGGAAATCGGAGAGCGGACCGTAGACCGCGTGCTTCACCTCGCGCTGCAGCACCGGGATGGCGGCGACTTCCGCTTCTCGCACGTAGTCGAGCCCGATCATGGCTTCGAGGGAGGTTCGCAGCTCCTCGGGCTGAGAGGCCGGGGCGTCCGACAGATGCAGGGTGTGGATGCCGATCGAGCAAAGAGCGTGATGCCCCGCCGACGTCGCGAATGTGCGCCTCGCCGCCTCCTCCCAGAACACGCATCCGGCCGGGACCGTGCCGTCGAACTCCGGAACGCCGTCGGGTACGACGTCGGGGAAAGCGGCCGCGATGGGCGGCACGGACAGCTCCAGCGCGGCCGTCAACTGATCTGCCTGTCTCTGGTTGGCTTGTTTCATCGAACTCCTTCCAGTTGGCCATTCGGGGCGGATCGAGCAACCTGTCGTCGATACCCGTAACAGCTCCGAACGAGAGTCGGGAGGCCCCATGGCGTACCGTCGCCACGGCGGCGATTCCCGGAGCCCGGGCTGGGCCGGAGCCCCATGCCCGTGCGAGCAAGGCGGCCACCGAGACCGCCGAGGCCCCCAAGCGCGGCGCTACGCAACGGCGCGGAGTCGGGACGTGCCGCGAGCGTCATTCCGGGATCTCGCTCACCGCCACCCAGCGCCGTTCGAGGTCGGATTGGATGGTGGCATCGCAGTAGCGCTGGATCCGGTGGGCGACCGAGAAGTCGGGCCAGAGCTCGACCGGCTCGCCCGCGACCGCCCGGACGAGCTCGCGCACCTCGATCGCCTTGATCTCGTTGTATCCCATGCCGATGTTGGCGATGGGGAAGAAGTCGCCGTAGTAGGGGTGGCTCGGGCCGGTCTCGATGCGCTTGAAGCCGCTGCGGTCCGCCGGATCGCCCGCGGTGTAGACCTGGAGCTCGTTCAACCGATCGTAGGTCCACCGTATCGAACCCGCGCGCCCCACGATGTCGTAGCTGATCTCGATCTTGCGGCCGTGGGCGACGCGACTCGTGTCGAAGATGCCGGTGCAGCCGTTCTCGAACGTCGCGAGCATGTGCACGGAGTCGTCCGTATCGACGGTCCGCCGCTCCCCCGTCCCCGTGCTCTCCCGGCTGCCGTACTTCGCATCCTCCACGACATCGCGCTCCTTGATGACCGTTTGCAGGCGCCCGCAGACCTCCACGATGGGTCCGACGAGGTACTCGGTCAGGCTGAACAGGTGCACGTTGATGTCGCCGAGGGTGCCGCTCCCCGCCGCCTCGCGGTCGCACCGCCAGATGAAGGGCGCAGTCTCGTCGGCGAGGAAGTCGGAGTTGAAGCTCACCCTCGCATGGACGATCTCGCCGAGCTCGCCGGAGCGGATCATGTCGCGGGCGACGCCGTGGATCGGGTTGTGCGGGAAGTTGTGGCCGACGAGATTCAAGACCCCGGCTTCTCCGACCGCGCGCGCCATCTCGCGCGTCTCGTCCGCGTTGAGCCCGAGCGGCTTCTCGCAGTAGACGTGCTTGCCGGCCGCTGCGGCGGCGAGGGCCATCTCCTTGTGCATGTTGTTCGGGGTGACGATGTCGACGATGTCGACGTTCGGATCCTCAACCGCCTCGCGCCAGTTCGAGGTCCAGCGCCGGGCGCCGTAGTCGGCCGCCACCCTGTGCGCGATCTCGTCCGTCGCCTCCGCCACGAGCTCCAGTACCGGCCGGGCCGGGTCGTTGCCGAAGATGATCGGGGTCGACGCGTAGATCAGCGCATGGGTCTTCCCCATCCACCCGGCTCCGCCGATCAGCGCGATTCGAATCTCTTGCATGGTTTCACTCCCTCCTGCGAGCCGAGGCCACTCTACAACGCCGGGGGGGCGGGAAGCGGCTCGATCTCGCACAGGTAGGAACGGTGCGGGGCCGATCCGCTGATGGGATCGGACTCGGCGTCGTCGATGAGGAGGTTGACGTTGGCGCTCCCGTCGCCGTGCGCGGGATAGCCGGGCAGGCCCAGCTCCTCGCAATGCTGCCACCAGCCGTGCTGGGCGGCGACGACGCCCGGATCGAGGCCGTCCCGGAACCGGGCGCGGGCCTTGACCCGGCCCGACGGGGTGCGGATGCCGACCCAGTCGCCGTCCGCGATCCCGCGTGCCGCCGCCGTGTCGGGATGAACTTCCACCAGCGGATCGGGCAGGAGCCTGCGGAGCTTCGGCAGGTTGCGATGCTGGCCGTGGCAATAGAGGTGCGACTTGGCGGAGCAGAGGACGAGGGGATAGCGATCCGCGAGATCCGGACGGCGGGCCGCGCTCACCGCCGGCGGTACGTAGCCGGGCAGCGGGTCCTGTCCGTGGCGGCGGAACGTCTCGGACCACACCTCGACCCGGCGCGACGGGGTCGCGAAGCCGCCCTTCGCCTTGTGGGGCTCGTACCGGGTGGCGAGGTCCCCCCATCGCACGCCCTCCGGCCGGGCCCGGAGCGTCTCCAGCGAGATCCCGGACGGAGCCAGCCACTCCCGGTAGCCGGCGTCCATGTCCCCGCCCCAGAACCGGTCCCCGAGCCCGAGCCGTTCGGCGAGGGCGAACGCGATCCAGCCGTCGCTCCGGGACTCTCCCCGCGCCGCGACGGCGGGCGGGCGAAGCTGCACCAGCGCGTTCGCCTCCTGCGTGATCTCGAACCCCACCCGAAGCGCCTCGCGTTCCCACGGCGTGTTCACCGGCAGCACGAGGTCCGCGTACCGCGCGGTCGGATTCAGGAACAGGTCGGAGTGGACGTAGAAATCGAGCCGTTCGAGCGCTTCGACGCCCCGAGCGGTCGAGGCGTGCGAGACGAGCAGGTTGGAGCCGAAGGTGACGAGGCCGCGCACCGGGTACGGCTCGTGGTCGAGGACCGCCCGGTAGAAGTCCCGGGAGGTGCACCACCCGCTCCGGGGCGGGCCGAGGGGGCGCTCGTCGATTCCGAGGGTGGGAGCCGCGGGGGCCGCGAACTCGGCTCCGGACACGTCGTTGGCCGGGACCGCCGCGAAGGTGACGTTTCCGCCCCGCCCGCCATGACTCCCGGTAAGGGCGTAGAGGAGGGAGATCGCCCGGTCGGTCTGGGTCGCGTTGGTGTGCTGCCCGACCCCGGACCACGCGTAGTAAGCCACCGGTCGCGATTCCCAGAGCAGGCGCGCGGTCTCGCGCACCTGGTGGGCGGGCACCCCGGTGATCTCTTCGACCCGCTCCGGGGGAAGCTCGCGGCAGAGGTCGCGGTAGCGCGAGAACGCGGTGCGGCAGGTGACCTCCCCCGCCGTCGTCTCGACCCGGAAGGAGCCTTCGAGTGCCCACCCGCGGCCGGAGCCGGCCGGCGCGCCCGGGTCGACCGCCTCCGGCGCCCCGTCGCCGGAGCGCCACGCGACCGGATGGCCGGGGTCGCCGCCCGCGGCGAGATCGGATGCGGCGAGCAGGCGCCCGCGGCCGCCGGCGCCCGGCTCCGCGCCGCCGTCCACCACGAGGAACGGCCCGTTCGACCAGTCCTGCAGGAAGTCACGGTCGAACCAGCCCGCCTCGAGCATGACCCCCGCGATGCCGAGGGCGAGCGCTCCGTCGGTGCCCGGGCACACCCTCAGCCACTCGTCCGCCTTCGCGGCGACCCCCGCCCGGCGCGGATCGACCACGATGAGCCGCGCGCCCCGCGACCGCGCCTCGTTCACCCGCTGCCCCTGCGCGAGCCACGCGCCGGTCGGGTTGTGGCCCCACAGGAGCACGCATCCGGCGGCATCGAGGTCCGGGGTCCCGATCCCGGTGCCGAAGGTGTAGCGGGTGGCGTGGTCCTTGTGCCAGTTGCAGATCTCGGTGCCGTAGACGTTGTTCGGAGTCCCGAACGCCCGCATGAACCGCTCGACCCACGGCAGCGAATCGGAGATGGAGGTTCCGCTCGGGGTCGTGATCGCGAACGCCACGCTCTGCGGCCCGCCCGCGGCAACGAGCCGCCTCAGGTTCGATGCGGCGAGGTCCAGCGCCTCGTCCCAGCCGATGCGAACCCAGCCGGGATCGGGGTCGCCCTTGGGGCGGGTGCGCCTGAGCGGATACAGCAGCCGATCGGGGCTGTAGACGAGGTCGGGAGCGGACTGGCCCTTTGCGCAGAGCGCGCGGCCGGTCGGGTGATCGGGGTTGCGCTCGACGGCGACCAGCCGCCCCTCCCGCACCACCGAGATGCAGCCGCAACGCGACCGGCAAAGCGCGCACCAGCCGGGGACCCGGCGTTCGACATCGTCGGCTCTCATGTCGTCACCCCCTTCCCCCGCCGGTGGACCGCCGGCCCCGCCGGGGGCCGTTCGATCGCGGACCAGGCGACGCCGGACCACCCGCGCCGGATGCTCGCCGCCCGGGGCTTCGTGGAGAAATTCGCCTGTTTCCGGCACGATCCGTCTCCACAATGGTATCCGCTCCCACTCCGGCGCGTTGGGACCAGGTGGCGCGAAGCATGAAGACTGACGAGAGCCTCATCGAACGCTGGTGCAAGGAGCACGCGATCACGGAGGTCGAGGCGCTGATGCCCGACATGGCCGGGGTCGCGCGCGGCAAGATAATGCCGGTCGCGGCGTACTGCCGCGCGCTCGGCCTGAATCTCCCCGAAGCGCTCGTGCTGCAGACCGTGACCGGCGACTTTCCCGAGGACTGGAGCGCGGTCGATCCCTCCGACCGCGACATGGTGCTGCGCCCCGACGAGAGCACGATCCGCCTCGTCCCCTGGGCGGCGGACCCGACCGCGCAGGTCATCCACGACTGCTTCCACGCGAGCGGCGAGCCGGTGGCGACCACGTCCCGGTACGTGCTTCGCCGGGTGCTCGATCTCTACCGCGACCGCGGCTGGCAGCCGATCGTCGCGCCCGAGCTCGAGTTCTACCTCGTCAAGCGCAACGCCGACCCGGACTACCCGCTCGAGCCGCCGGCGGGGCGCTCCGGGCAGGCGGAGCGGGGCCGCCAGTCCTACGGGATCGACGTGCTGAACGAGTACGACCCCCTCATCGACGACATCTACGATCTCTGCGAGGCCCAGCAGATCGAGCTCGGGACCCTGAGCCACGAGGCGGGCGCCGCGCAACTCGAGATCAACCTCTCGCACGGCGACCCGCTCGACCTCGCGGACCAGGCGTTCCTGTTCAAGCGCACCGTGCGCGAGGCGGCGATGCGCCACGGCGTGTACGCGACGTTCATGGCCAAACCGATGGAGCGCGAGCCGGGGAGCGCCATGCACATCCACCAGAGCGTGGTGGATGCGCGGACGGGCGAGAACGTGTTCGCGGGACCGGACGGCGAGATGACCCCGCTCTTCCGCGCCCACATCAGCGGGTTGCAGCGCTACCTTCCGGCCGCGATGTCGTTCCTCGCCCCGAACGTCAACTCGTACCGCCGAATCACGAAGTACCTCGCCGCGCCGATCAACGTGCAGTGGGGGGTGGACAACCGCACCGCGGGCCTTCGCGTCCCGCTCGGAGAGGCCGCCGCGACCCGGGTCGAGAACCGGGTCGCGGGCGCCGATGCGAACCCTTATCTCGCCATCGCGGCATCGCTTGCCTGCGGCTTCATCGGCATGAGCGAGAGGGCCGAACCGACCCCCGCGATCGAAGGGAGCGCGTACACGATGCCCTACGAGCTGCCGCTCAGCCTCGGCGAGTCGCTGCGGTTGCTGCGCGAGTGCCGGCCCCTCGTCGAGCTTCTCGGGGAACGGTTCACGGCCGCCTACGGCGCGGTCAAGGACTGCGAGCTGAGCGCGTTCCAGCAGGTCATCAGCTCGTGGGAGCGGGAGTTCCTGCTCCGCAACGTATGAGCATGGACCTCACTACCCGCGCCACCGGCACCGGCACTGGCACCGCCACTGGCACCGGCATCGACACCTGCATCGGCATCGGTATCGGTATCGGCATCCTGCCCTGCACGCGGGGCGCCATCGGCATCGGCGCCGTTATCGGTACCGGCGCCGGCCTCGCGGCGCGATGCTGGCGTCCCGCGCCGCCCGGCGGCGTCGAAACGATCCAGGGGAGAAAACCATGGCGATGAGCCAGTCCGCGGCCGAATCGGCGCCGAACGACCTGCGGGTCGCCGACGCCCGTCACCACTTCCATCCCTTCACCGACCACGGCGCCCTGAACGCGAAGGGCGGCCCGCGGGTGATCGTCCGCGCCGAGGGCATCCACCTCTGGGACTCCGACGGTCGCCGTCTCATCGACGCGATGGCGGGGCTGTGGTGCGTGAACATCGGCTACGGACGACGGGAGCTCGCGGAGGCCGCGGCGCGGCAGATGGCGGAGCTGCCGTACTACAACACCTTCTTCCAGACCACCCATCCGCCCGCCGCGGAGCTCGGCCGGGTGCTCGCGGAGGTGACCCCGCCGGGCTTCAATCACGCCTTCTTCACCAACTCCGGGTCGGAGGCGAACGACACGGTGATCCGGATGGTGCGCCGCTACTTCGACCTGATCGGCGAGCCGGAGCGCAACGTCATCCTCTCCCGCGACAACGCCTATCACGGGAGCACCATGGGCGCGGCGAGCCTCGGGGGGATGAAGACCATGCACCGCCAGGGCGGGCTCCCCATCCCGGGGATTGAGCACGTCATGGAACCCTACTGGTACAAGCTGGGCGGCGACCAGTCCCCGGACGAGTTCGGGCTCACCGCGGCGCGCGCCATCGAGAGCCGCATCCTCGAGCTCGGACCGGAGCGGGTCGCGGCGTTCATCGCGGAGCCGATTCAGGGCGCGGGCGGGATCATCGTGCCGCCCGATACCTATTGGCCCGAGGTCGCCCGAATCTGCCGCGAGCACGGCGTGCTGCTCGTCGCCGACGAGGTGATCTGCGGCTTCGGCCGCACCGGACCCTGGTTCGGCTCGGAGTACTACGGGCTGGACCCCGACTTGATGCCGATCGCGAAGGGGCTCTCCTCCGGCTACCTCCCGATTGGCGCGGTCATGGTGCACGACCGGATCGCCGAAGTCCTCGTCGGGCAGGGCGGCGAGTTCTTCCACGGCTTCACCTATTCGGGGCACCCGGTTGCGTGCGCGGTGGCCCTCGAGAACATCCGGATTCTCCGCGAGGAACGGATCATCGAACGCTGCCGGGAGCACACCGTTCCGTACTTCCAGACCCGGATGCGCGAGCTCGCGGACCACCCGCTCGTCGGAGAGGTCCGGGGCGCGGGCATGCTCGCCGCCGTCCAGCTCGCCGAGGACCCCGCGACCCGGAAACGCTTCGAGCCCGAGGGCGACGTCGGCATCATCTGCCGCGAGCGCTGCTTCGCGAACGGCCTCGTGATGCGCTCGGTCGCGGAGAGCATGGTCCTCTCGCCCCCCCTCGTCATCACCCGCGCCGAGATCGACGAGGTCGTGGACAAGGCCCGCCGAGCCCTCGACGAGACGATGGACGCGATCGCGCGCCCCGGCGGAACCCCAGGCCCGGACGGCGCGGGAAAGGGCTGACCGGGCTCCGCGGGCGGGCGGGCCGGCGTGGCCGGTCCGCCGCGACTGGCGCGCGGCCACGCTCGTACCCGCGGCCGGCGCGACCGGAATCGCCGCACCGGGAGGCCGGGCGCCGAGCCGCCGGCCGAGCGGCGCGACGGCTGGCGCGACCGGCGGGGCTCACAGATAATCGGGTGCCGATGCACGGGCCGGGAGACCCGCGGTCTTGACGCGACCCGCTGCGAGAAGAATCATCCGAGGACACCTTCAGGGAGACCCCCCGATGAAACGAACGATGCGGAACCGAATGACCCGCCGCTCGCTCCTCGCCGGCGCCGGCGCGGCCGCGGCGGGCCTCACCATCGCGCCGAGGATCGGCTGGTCGGCCGAGGAGGCGAAGCTCAACTTCTACAACTGGGACACCTACATCGGCGAGACCACCCTCGACGACTTCAAGGCGGCGACCGGGATCGAGGTCAAGATGGACCTCTTCGCGGACAACGACGAGCTCTTCGCCAAGCTGAAGGAAGGCAACCCGGGATACGACGTGATCGTCCCGACCAACGACTACGTCGAGCGCATGATCGCGGCCGGGATGCTCGAGACCCTCGATCACTCCCGGATCCCCAACATGGCGAACATCACCCCGGTGTTCCGTGACGCCGCGTTCGATCCGGGGCGCAAGCACAGCCTTCCCTACATGTGGGGGACCATCGGCATCGGGTACCGGAAGTCGACGGTGAGCGAGCCGCCCGCGAGCTGGAAGCACCTCTACGATTCGGATGCGCACTCCGGCCGTATCGCAATGCTCGGCGACGGATCCACTCTCATCGGGATCGGGCTCAAGTACCTGGGCTACTCGTACAACGAGACCGATCCGGCGCGAATCAAGGAGGTCGAGGAGCTCATCATTCGACAAAAGCCGCACATCAAGGCGTTCGCCGAGGACAACGGCCAGGACCTGCTCATCTCCGGCGAGGTCGACCTCACCATGGAGTGGAACGGCGACATCCTCCAGGTCATGGCCGAGGACGACGATCTCAGCTACGTCGTGCCGAAGGAAGGGGGGCTGCTCTGGGAAGACACCCTAGCCATCCCCAAGGGCGCGCCGCATCCGGAGAACGCCCACCGGTTCATCGACTTCATCCTCGATGCGGAGGCGGGGGCGGCGATCGCCGACTTCATCTACTACGCGACCCCGAACGAGGCGGCGAAGCAGCACTTGTCGAGCGAGTACCTCGACAACCCGGCGATCTTCCCCCCGGCGTCGGTGGTCGAGATATCGGAGACGGCGAAGTATCTCGGCGAGGACTTCCAGCGGCTGCTCGACGAGACCTGGACCCGCATCCAGGCCGCATGACGCACCGCGGGAGGCCGGCCGCGGCGGGGGTGCAGCACGCCCGGGCGCCGCGGCCGGCGCCGGATGCCGCGTTCCGGGCGCCGGCGGCTCGGCCCGCCCTCGAGCGGAGCCGGAACGGGGCCTCGGGCCAGCTCCCCGGCTGGCTCCCCGGCTGGCTCCCGGATCGGGGGTCGGGCCAGGCTTTGGGCCGAGGTCCGGACCGGGGGTCAAGCCAGGGGTCGGACCGGCGCCCGGATCGGCGTCTGACCGGGTAGCCCGACATGGACGGCTGGCGCACCCATCGGCGAGCCTTCTGGACGTTCTTCCTGCCGCCGACGGCCTGGCTCGTCGTCTTCTTCCTCGCCCCGCTCGCGCTCGTGTGGGGCTTCAGCTTCGGGGAGAAGCGCGGGCTCATCGAGATCGCGATCAACGGGACGCTCGAGAACTACGTCCGCGCGCTCGACCCGCTGTATCTGCGGATCTTCGGAAAGTCGTTCTGGTTCGCGGCGCTCACCACCCTCATCTGCCTCGCCGTCGGACTCCCGGTCGCGATCGCCATCACCTTCGCGTCGCCGCGCTGGAAGCCGATCCTGCTCCTGCTCACCATCCTTCCCTTCTGGACCAACCTCCTCATCCGGACCTACGCCCTGATCGCGGTGCTGCGCACCCGCGGCTACGTCAACTTTGCCGCGGAGTGGGTGTGGGAGAAGGCGGACGCGGCCCTCGCCGGGATCGGTCTCGGGGACCTCCAGCTCATCGGCGAACGCTTCGAGCCGTTCCAGATGCTCTACAACAACACCGCCGTCGTCTTCGGGCTCGTGTACGTGCACCTCCCCTTCATGGTGCTGCCCCTCTACGCGGCCCTCGATCGTCTCGACCGCTCGTACCTCGAGGCGAGCCTCGACCTCGGAGCGAGCCAGCTCCGCACGTTCGCCTCCATCGTCGTGCCGCTCGCGCTCCCCGGGATCATCTCCGGCGTCATCATCACCTTCATCCCCACCCTCGGCTCGTTCCTGACCCCGGACCTCCTCGGCGGTACGGACAGCCAGATGATCGCGAACGTGATCGAGCGCCAGTTCAAGTCCGCCAACGACTGGCCGTTCGGGTCCGCCCTCTCGTTCATCCTCATGTACGTCACGTTCTTCGCGCTCGCGCTCCGCGCGGTGACGAGCCGCGGCCGGTCCGCGATGGAGGCGGCGTGAGCGCGGCGGGCAAGCGCCTTCCGCCCGGCCCGCTCGAGTACGGCCGGCGCGCATGGCTGCGGCTCGCCCTCCTCGCGACGTTCGTGTTCCTCTACGCCCCCATCGCGACCCTGGTCGCGTTCAGCTTCAACGACAGCCGCCGCAACATCGTGTGGCGGGGATTCACCTTCGACTACTACGAGAAGGCGTGGAACAACGACGCCCTCATCGAGGCGTTCGCCAACTCGCTCACCATCGCCTTCGCGAGCACCCTCGCGAGCACCGTGCTCGGCACCCTCGTCGCGGTCGCACTCTGGCGGTTCCGTTTTCCCTTCAAGGGGATGCACGAGGCGGCGATGGCCCTTCCCATCGTCATCCCGGAGATCTGCATGGGAGTGGCGATGCTCGCCTTCTTCGCCCGGATCGGCTGGCCGACCGGTCTCCCCTGGCCGCTCAACCTCGGCGCGATCACCATCGCCCACATCTCGTTCAGCTTCCCCTTCGTCGCGGTGGTGGTGCGGGCCCGGCTCGCGAACTTCAACCGCGAGCTCGACGAGGCGGCGCGCGACCTCGGCGCCTCGGAGTGGCAGGCGTTCCGGGACGTGCTCGTGCCCTGGATGCTCCCCGGGCTCGTCGCGGGGGCGCTGCTCGCGTTCACCCTCTCGCTCGACGACTTCGTCATCACCTTCTTCACGTCGGGGCCGGACACGGTGACGTTCCCGGTCAAGGTCTACTCGATGGTCCGGTTCTCGGTGACCCCCGAGGTGAACGCGGCATCGACGATCCTCATCGCGATCACCCTCCTCATCACCGGCGTCGCGCTCTGGATGCAGGGGCGAACCGGCGCGAAGGACGAACGGGGCCGGGCGTGATCTGCGCGGGCGGAAAGGTGCCCCGGGCGACCCGGCGGCATGAGCGCGAGCGGCGCCGGCGGAACGTCGGCGGGCGCGGCCTCGGCGGAAGGCGCGGCGCCTTCGGCGAGCGCGGCTCGGCTCGATGAGCGGCATCGCAGACCGGAACGACCGAGGCGGCCGGAGCGGCCGGGGCAGCTCGGCCAAGCGGCCGATCGTCGAGCTCCGGGGCGTCACCAAGCGCTTCGACGCGGGCGAGCCGGCCGTCGATTCGGTCGATCTCGAGATACCGGAAGGCGAGCTCTTCGCCCTCCTCGGCCCGTCGGGCTGCGGCAAGACGACGCTCCTGCGGATGCTCGCGGGGTTCGAGACGCCCACTTCCGGGGAGATCCGCATCGACGGGACCGACGTCGCCGGCGTGCCGCCGAACCGCCGCCCGGTCAACATGGTGTTCCAGTCCTACGCGGTGTTCCCGCACATGAGCGTGTTCGACAACGTCGCCTACGGCCTCAAGGTCACCGGGGTGCCGGCCGCCGAGCGCCGGGAGCGGGTGCGCGAGGCGCTCGGGCTCGTTCGCCTCGACGGGCTCGAGGCGAGGAAGCCGGATCAGCTCTCCGGGGGCCAGCGCCAGCGGGTCGCCCTCGCGCGGGCGCTGGTGAAGCGACCGCGGGTGCTGCTGCTCGACGAGCCGCTGTCGGCGCTCGACGCGAAGCTCCGCGAGGCGATGCGCCTCGAGCTCGTCAACCTCCGGATCGCGGTCGGCATCACGTTCGTCTTCGTCACCCACGACCAGGACGAGGCGCTGTCGATGGCGGACCGGATCGCGGTGATGGAGGACGGGCGGGTGCGCCAGGTGGCGGACCCGGCAACCCTGTACGAATACCCGAGCTGCCGGTTCGTGGCCGACTTCATCGGCAAGGTGAACCTGTTCGAGGCGTCGGTGCGCGCCGCCCGGGACGGCGAGCTATTGCTCGACGCGCCCGGTCTGGGCGCCCTGCGCATCGCCCATCCGGAGCCGGTGGAGGGAGAGATCGGGATCGCGGTCCGGCCGGAGAAGGTCCGCCTGAGCGAGCCCCGCCCGGAGGCGGGGTTTACGGTCGAGGCGACGGTCGAGGATTTCGCGTACTACGGGAGCGAGACCCACCTCTTCCTCGTCACCGGGGAAGGGATGCGCATCACGGCGACCGTTCCCAATACCGATCGCGGCCCGGTCCGGATCGAGCGGGGGGCGCGCCGCTTCGTGAGCTGGCGGCCCGCCGACACCCTCGTCCTCACCGAATGATCGTTCGTCAGTCATGCCGGCGTCACGCCGCGGCGCGGCGCGTCCACCACACGCTCTCGTTGCCCCGGGCCGGAGCGCTCGGGACGAGCAGCGCGAGGACGAGCGAGGCGGCGGCGATGGCGGCGCCGAGCAGGAAAACGGCGGTACGGCCCTGTTCGCCCAGCACCCAGACCAGGCCGAGGAGCGGCGGCAGGCCGACGGCGGCGATGTGGTTGATCGTGAACGACACCCCGGCCGTCGAGGCGATTTCGGTGGGATCGGCGATCTTGCGGAAGTAGCTCTTGATCGCGATGGCGAGTGCGAAGAACAGGTGGTCCACGATGTAGAGGCCCGCCGCGAGCCAGGCCGTCTCGACGAAGGCATAGGCGGTGAAGACGCCGATGAGTCCGGTGTATTCGAGGACGAGCGCCGGACGCTCGCCCCAGCGCACGATGAGCCGGCCGACCCGGGGCGCGACCCAGATCGAAATGAGACAGTTGACCAGAAAGAGCAGCGTGATGTGCTCCGCCGCATAGCCGAAGGTCTCCACCATCATGAATGCGGCGAAGACGATGAAGATCTGCCGGCGCGCGCCCGACAGGAACTCGAGCGCGTAGTAGAGCCAATAGCGCCGGCGGAGCACGATGGACGTGGTCTGATGCGCCGGGGTCCGGAAGTGAGGGAAACCGAACCGGCAAAGGGCCGCGATGCCGAGGGTGAGGCATCCGCCGGCGAGGAACACCTGGAGATAGGACAGCTCCAGGAGGGTCAGGGCGCCGAAGACCAGACCGTAGGTGGCGAGCGAGGCCAGTGAGGCGATTGCCGTCATGCGGCCGAGCACCACCGGAAGCTCGCGCGCGCTCGTCCACTGCATGGCGAGGGACTGCTCCATGGTCGCGAGGTAATGGAAGCCCGTGGACATCAGCACCGTAGTGAAATAGAGCCCCCAGACCGTGGGCAGGAAACCGACGAGGCACACGCCGACCCCCATCACGGCGAGGGAGAGGACCGCGAAGGTCTGCTGGCGCCAGATGAGCAGCATGAAGACCACGGTGAACGCGAGGAAGCCCGGCACCTCCCGAAGGCCCTGGAGCATGCCGATCTCCCGGCCGGTGAACTCCGCGTTCTCGACCACGAAGTTGTTGATCAGCACCGACCAGGTCTCGAAGCCGATGGGAATGGAGGCGGCAAACAGGAGCAGCAGGAGCTGGGGGCTCCGCCAGCCGTCCTTCAGCACCCCCGCCCAGTCGTCGAGCAGGGCGAGGCGGCGCAGGATCTTCCGCGGTTTGGACATGGGGGCTAATCGCAGCGTTCGTTGCAATCGTCCCCCTACTGTAAGTTGAAACGGGATGCCGAGACCCAGACGGACACGGATCCGGCGATACTTCGTGGCCGTCCTCTCCGCCCTCGCCGCTTCCTCCATCCAGGCGGGACCGCGGCGAAACCATGGATCCCGGGCATCCCGTGCTGGGCTACGGATGCGATACGGGACCCTGCCAAACGAGCCGGCACCATTGCCGAATCCAGCGACCGAGGCGTTCGAGCCCACACAGAAGGATATTCGTGGCCGCAAATGAGCGGGCGCGCAGCTCCTCGGCGAGGTCTCGAACACTGATGTCTTCCCGGTGACTTCACTTGGCGCTCGCGTATGGGAAGGACAGCCCGATTTGACCGTAGGACAAATCGCGTGGACCATGATCCGCCGGACGCCTGACGTGCCGCGGGGCGTGGTTCGCGTTAGACTTCAGGCTTCGAACTCATACTCTGCAAACGAGCGACAGGGTTCCCGCCCGGAGCTTCCGGCGCGCCCCAAGCCCGAACCCGCAACACCTCGAAGGAGAACCCACAATGAGGAGAATGCTGCACACCCTTCCCGCCGCCTTCGTTCTTGCATCGGGAATGGCGGTATCCACCGCGTCCCTGGCCGAGGACAAGGAGGTCATCATCTGGCACACGGAATCCAATCCTCGGACATTTGCGGTCATGGACGAGACCATTGCCAAGTACGAAGCGATGAACCCAGGCACCAAGATTAAACAGGAGGCCGTCGCCTGGGGGTCTCTCGACACGAAGCTCCAGGCCGCGCTCGCGGCCGGCGCTCCGCCCGCCGCCTCGCACGGTCAGGCCTACGTGGAGCGCTCGCTCTCAGCGAAGGGGCTGCTTCTCCCGGTCAACGCGGTCTACGACTCGATTGGCCGGGACGACCTCTATGACGTGGTGAAGAGGCTCAACTGCCATCCCGACGGAAACTGCTACGGCATCGCCCACGCGGTCGGAACCGACCTCATCGTCTACCGCAAGGACTTCTATCGCGAGGCGGGCCTCGACCCGGAGAAGCCGGCCGCGACGTGGGCCGAATGGCTCGAGCAGCTCAAGGCCCTCACCGTCGACACCGACGGCGACGGCAAGAACGACCGCTTCGGCCTCGGCCTCGCCGGCCCCGGCTTCTTCATCAACGAGGAGGTCTACATGTGGACCGGCTCGAACGGCGGGCGGCTCTTCGCGGAGAACCACCGGCCGACCTTCACCGAGGGGCCGGTGCTCGAGATGCTCGCGTTCTGGAAGGAGCTCGCGGACTGCTGCCTTGCGCCCGACTGGCTGAGCCACGGCTACCTCGACACCTTCGCCATGCTCGCGACCGGCAAGGTGGCCAGCATCTACGGGTGGGGCCGCGGCACCGACTACTTCGAGAAGTACGCGCCGGAAGCGGTCGACCGCGGCGATATCGGAATCTTCCCCTCGAAGCCGGTCGGCCCGAGCGGACAGCAGTTCCTCACCCAGTTCGACTGCGAGCCGTGGATGGTGTTCAAGGACGCGGCGAACCCGGAGATCGCCATCGACTTCCTCAAGTTCTTCTACCAGCCCGAGAACTACCTCCCGTACATCCAGTCCGTGCCCATCCACTTCTTCCCAATAACGAAGTCGATGCAGGCGGATCCGGAGTACCTCGCGACGCCGGCATTCACGAAGTGGGCCGATTGGCGCAATGCGCAGCTCAACGTCATCCAGAACCACGATCCGAAACCGCTCATGATCACCGAGTGGGACGACCTAGAGCTGCCCTTCGTGCAGGAGATCGCGAGTTCGGGCATTCTCATCGACATGGTGACGGACGTGGTGGATCGCGATGTGTCCCCCGAGGACGCGGCGGCCCGCGCCCAGGAGCGGGCGGAGGAGCTCATCACCCAGCTCGGCTACAAGAACTGGTAACCGTCACCCGCGGTTAGCCGCGGCCACCCGGCCACGGCCGGCAACGCTTTCCGCCTCCTTCGGGGGCCGGCCCGGACCCGATGTCCGGGCCGGTCCGCGGGGAGAGGGGAAGGCGGGCCGGCCGCAGCATTGACGAGCGCAACGCGCAAACCGCAACCTGAATCTCGGAGTCATTCACTTGGCCGCTGTCCTCCCCGACCAGGTTCTCTCCATTCCGGTCCGCCGGCGCAGGCTCTCGAACCAGCCGCGCCGCCTCCCCGAATCGACCTGGGGGTATCTCCTCATCCTCCCGGCGGTGCTGCTGGTGCTCGGCCTCATCCTGTACCCGGTCGTGTATTCCGGGTGGCTGAGCTTCCACAACAAGCACGCCTACCTGCCGCTCGAGACCTTCATCGGCTTCCAGAACTTCGCCAACATGTTCGGGGACGACGAGTTCTGGCGCTCGATCCAGCTCGGCGCGCTCTACGGCATCGGGTCGGTGGGGCTCCAGATCCTGGTCGGCGTCTCCGCCGCCCTGCTCCTCAACGAGACCTTCATCGGGCGGACGTTCATCCGCGGGGTCGCCCTGTTCCCCTACATGGTCCCCACCGTGGTGGTGGTGATCCTGATGAAGTGGATCCTGAACGACGCCTACGGGGTGCTTCCCTACATGCTGAAGACCATCGGCATCGGCGAGGACATCCTGTGGCTCGACACCGGGCACGTGATGCTGACCGTGATCCTCATCAGCACCTGGACGTTCTTCCCGTTCGTCGTCATCGGCACCCTCGCCCGGCTCCAGACCATCGATCCGGAGCTCTACGCGGCGGCCAAGGTGGACGGGGCGGGCGTGGTGCGGCGATTCATCCACGTGACCCTGCCGCAGCTTCGCAACGTGCTGTTCGTGGTCATCCTGCTGCGCTTCATGTTCATGTTCACCAAGTTCGACGTCATCTGGCTGCTGAACGGCTCGAGCGGGGTCGGCTACTACACCCGCACCCTGCCCATCTATACCTACATCAAGACGTTCGGCCAGCTCCAGGTCGGGGCGGGGGCCGCCATGTCGATGTTCATGTTCCTCATGCTGGTGTGCTTCGCGATGATCTACTTCCGGGTGTTCCGTCGCGACGAGGACATCTGAGCGCATGTCCGGCACCCGCATGGCTCGTCGCGTTCCAGCCGGGAGGTCTCAGCCGTCCTGCACTTCGGACGCGGCCCGGTTGCATCGCCCTCACCAACTCGCCGCGGCGGCGGTCGCCGGCGCGCGGCCATGATCGACATCGACTGGCGGCAGATCTGCTCGCAGATCGCCCTTTACTTCGGGGCGGGGCTCATCGCGTTGGTGTGCGGCTTTCCCCTCCTGTGGATGGTGCTGACCTCGGTCCGACCGGACCGCGACATCCTGACCCCCACCCCGAAGTTCTGGTCGTTCGAGTACCACTGGGAGCACTACCGCAACCTGTTCGACCTGACGGACTTCCACATCTACTTCCTGAACAGCATCACCGTCGCCGGCACCGCCACCGTGTTCACGATCTTCGTCGCGACCCTCGCCGCCTATGGCATCACCCGCTTCCGGTTCGGGGGTCGGAACGTCATCGCGGGAGGGATGCTGTTCACCTACATGTTCGCGCCCATCCTCATCATCGTTCCGTTCTACATCCTGATGCGCGCCGGTGGGCTCGTGAACAGCAAGCTCGGGCTGGTGCTCGCCTACAGCACTTTCTCGCTGCCGTTCAGCATGTGGCTGCTCCGCGCGTTCTTCCAGTCGATCCCTCTCGATCTCGAGGAGGCGGCGATGACGGACGGCGCGTCGCGCCCGAAGGCGGTGGCTCTCATCATCGTGCCGCTCGCCCTGCCGGGGGTCATCGCGGTTTCCATCTTCACGTTCATCGTCGCCTGGAACGACTATCTCTTCGCGCGGGTGCTCATCAACGACAACGAGCTGAAGACGCTGCCGATCGGGATGGACGACCTCTACAACGCGACGGTGACGGACTGGGGGATGATGATGGCGGGCGGGGTGGTCATCACCGTCCCGGCCCTCGTCTTCTTCATCGTGGTGCAGCGCTACCTCATCGCCGGCTGGGGCGCCGGCGCGGTCAAGGGATAGCCGCGGCCGGCCCGCCGTCCGCACCGCCACTTCGCACGCGCGATCCTCAGAGAGCACTCAGAGGGATTTCATTCGATGGCCGCGATCGAACTTCGCAACCTCTCCAAGCACTTCGGCGACGTGCCGGCGGTGCGCGGCATCGATCTCTCGATTGCGGACGGCGAGTTCATCGTCCTCGTGGGACCGTCGGGATGCGGCAAGACCACTACCCTTCGCATGATCGCGGGGCTCGAGTCGGTGTCGGGCGGAGCCGTTGCCTTCGACGGAGCGG
Organism: Gammaproteobacteria bacterium; assembly: GCA_965223775.1. GTDB lineage: Bacteria > Pseudomonadota > Gammaproteobacteria > HK1 > HK1 > JAJDXW01. Next base: position 4,786,479 of record OZ245021.1, read on the forward strand.
AGGTGAACCGCCTCCCGCCCAAGGGGCGCGACATCGCCATGGTGTTCCAGTCCTACGCCCTCTATCCCCACATGACGGTGTTCGCGAACATGGCCTTCGGGCTGCGGCTCTCCGGGGTGAACCGCGCCCAGGTGACGGAGCGGGTACAGGCGGCGGCCAAGCTGCTGAACATCTCCGAGCTCCTCCGGCGGCGCCCCCGTGAGCTCTCCGGCGGCCAGCGCCAGCGGGTCGCGATGGGGCGGGCCATCGTGCGCCAGCCCCGGGCGTTCCTCTTCGACGAGCCGCTCAGCAATCTCGACGCCAACCTGCGGGCGCAGATGCGGGTCGAGATCAAGCGCCTGCACAGTCAGCTCCGGACCACCGTGGTCTACGTCACCCACGACCAGGTGGAGGCAATGACCCTTGCGGACCGCATCGTGGTGATGCGCGACGGCAAGATCGTCCAGTCCGGGCCGCCCGAGGAGGTCTACCACCAGCCGGTGGATCGTTTCGTGGCCGGCTTCATCGGCGCGCCGAAGATGAACTTCCTGCCCTCCCGGCTGGTCGGGGAGAACGGCACGCTCAGCCTGCGGGTGGCGGACGACGGAACCGAGATCCGGCTGCCCTCCTCGGATGCCCTCGTGCCGAGCATCGGCAAGGAGGTCGAGATCGGGCTCCGGCCGGAGCACCTCGCGATCCGGACCTCCGACGAGGGTATCGAGCCGGGCCGAAGCTTCCCCTTCCCGGTGGAGGTCGTGGAGCCCCTCGGCGCGGAGACCCTCGTCTTCACCACCATCTCCGGGGCGGAAGTGGTCGCGCGTTGCGACCCCGGCCTGCACCCCCGCCCCGGCGACCGGCTCACTGCCGTGGTCGACACCACCCAGCTACACCTCATCGACCCCGGGAGCGGCCAAGTCCTCGACCGCTGACCCACCCGCATCGACGGCTACCGCGCCGTCCGGTCCGCATGGCGGGCGCGTGGAAGCTCTGGAGCATGACGGCGTCCGCCTTCCGGCGCTCCATCGACAACCTTCAGTAGACGCTGGCCGGCGTTCTCGCGCCCCGCACGGCATGGCACGGCGGCTACGCGCCAGGTACCGCGAGGAGTGGTGCGACCGGGGTATTGCGCGAGTTCTCTGCGGCAGCCGGAAACGGGATTGTCTGGCGGCCGGGAAAGCTGATCAGGCTTGCAGGGCGGCGCGCACCTCTTCGTCGTCCATCTCGCGGCCGAGATAGGCTTCGATGACGGAGTGGTCGTTCTTGACCTCGTCCGGGGTGCCTTCGGCGATCTTCTGCCCGTGGTCGAGCACGGTCACGATGCCGCAGGTGTCCATCACCACCCGCAGGATGTGCTCGACGATCACCACCGTGAGACCGTAGCGCTCCTTGAGGCCGAGAATGATGCGCAGGAGGTTGTCCACGTTCACCGGGGAGAGCCCCGCGGCCGGTTCGTCGAGGAGGAGGAGACGCGGGCGCATCGCCATCGCCCGGCCGAGGGCGAGGAGGCGGCGCTGCCCGACGGAGAGCTCGGAAGCCGGCATCGCCTCGAAGTCGGCAAGGCCGATGAACGCGAGCAGATCCAGCATCTCCTCGCGCACCTTCCGCTCCCGGTCGCGCACCCCGCGCGTCCCGAACGCGGCCGCGAACGAGTTGTACTTGACGTGGAGGTGGTGTCCGATCATCAGGTTCTCGAGCACCGTCATCTCCGCGAACACCCGCAGCAACTGGAACGTGCGGGCGACGCCGCGGGACGCGATCTCGTGCGGTTCCTCTCGCGTCGTCTCCTCGCCGTCGATCCACACCCGGCTCCCCTCGTCGGGCCGGTAGATGCCGGACACGAGGTTGAAGAACGTGCTCTTGCCGGAGCCGTTGGGGCCGATGAGCCCCCGCACCTCGCCCGCCTCGAGCGCGAAGTCGATCCGATCGACGGCCCGGAGCCCGCCGAAGTGCTTCGACAGGTTCTCGGTCCTAAGCAGCATCGCCGGGTTCCCGCTCCGCCGCGCCCCGCGCCCTCGCCGCCTCGCGCTCGTGGATCGCGATGAAGCGCCGCGTCGCGATGAACCGGTCGATGATCCCGCCGATCCCCTTCGGCATGAAGAGCACCGTCAGCACGATCACCATGCCGAACATCAGCAGCGAGTAGTGGTAGTAGTCCTTGGTGATGTCGTACACGATGGTGACGAGGATCGCCCCGATGATCCCGCCCCAGATGTGCCCGAGCCCGCCCAGCACCACCATGAGCAGCAGGGTGACCATCTCGATGACGGTGAAGTTCCGGGGGTTGAGATAGCCCGGGATCATGTGGGCGTAGAGGGCGCCCGCGAAGCCGGCGTAGGCGGCGCTGATCATGAACGCGACCATCTTGTGCCGGCGGACGTTCACCCCGGACGCCGCCGCCGCCACCGGATCCTCGCGTACCGCCATGAAGGCGCGGCCGAGCCGCGAGCGCAGGATCTGGAACGAGAAGAACACCCCGAGCAACATGACCGGCATCACGAGGTAGTAATACTTCTGGTACGTGTCGAAGCGGAAGTCGCCGATCCGGGGGGCGGGGACGCCGCTGAAGCCGTTGGTCGCGCCGAGGTACTCGGTGGCGCTGATGAAGAGCCGGACCGACTCCCCGAGTCCGAGGGTCACCAGGGCGAGATAGGCCCCCTCGAGCCGGAACGAGGGGACCCCGACCACCATGCCGGCGAGCAGGGTGGCGCCGACCGCGATCGGGAGCGAGATCCAGAACGGGGTGCCGAAGTTCACCGACATCACCGCCGCGGTGTAGGCGCCGATGGCGTAGAGGCCGATGTGGCCCACCGTCACCTGCCCGCAGAACCCCTTGACGATGTTGAGTCCCACCGACAGGAGGATCATGAGGCAGATGAAGTTCGCGAGATAGACATGATAGGTGTTGACGAGCACCCACGGCAGCGGGGCGAGCACGAGGGCCGCGATCACCCACGGCATCAGCGGGTGGATCTCCCGCAGGCGCGCGAGCGAGCGTTCCACCCCGTCCACGAATCTGAGACTTGCCGCCTGTTCCGCCATCATGTCGGTCCGTGTGTGGAAATGGGTGGCCGAAACCGGAGACCGCATCGCAAGGGCGAGGCCGGGTACGGACGGATCTTCCGATCCGCCCGTGCCGCGCCCTCGCGGCCGATTCCGATCCGTGCGATGCCGCTAGTTGTCGAGCGACTCCCGGAGCTTCATGGCCTCTTCCGCCATGCTCGCGAGGCCGAAGTCGGCGCCGAACGTGGTCTTGCCGATCACGCGGATCTCGTAGTCCTCGCCGCCCTTGGTGTACTCGATGAGCACCGGGGTCTTGTTGCCGTCCCGGCATTCGGGGGTCGGGTCGGCGCAGAAGTCGACCACCCCGCCGCCGAGGGTGACGTAGCCCGTGACGGTCCCGAGAGCATCCCGGATCGCGGCCCGGTCCGCGGCCAGCGAATCGTCGCTGAGGGTCAGATTCGCGCCCTCGAACGCGATCCTCGCCACGTGCACGCTATCCCACGCCTGCGAGAAGTCGTGGTCCGGATTCGTGACGCCGTATCGCTCCGCCGTCATCGCCACGAACTCCTTCACCTTCGGGTCCGGGTCCGCGTATGAGAAGGCGGCATGGAAGAACACGCCCGTGATCGCTTCGCCGGACAGGATCGGCGCAGGCCGGTTGGAAGCCGCCGATCCGCCGATGCGCTTGACCGACGGCGGGATCCCGACCTCGTAGGACTGCACCAGACCGCGCGCAAAGTCCTGCGACTGGGCCGAGATCATCAGCGCCTCGGGCTTGAGGGCCTTGATCTTCAGCAGGTGCGCCCGGAGGTCCAGCTCGCCCTCCTGGAACTGCTCGGCGTACACCGGCGGCTCCCCGTGGAACGTCTCGATGTACTCGAAGAACTTCTGCGCGTCGGCCTGGGAGGCGGCGTCGGACGCCCAGATGTAGGCGATCTTGGTGCCGATGTTCTCGGCCGTGTACTTCGCGGCGGCGGCCGCGGAGAAGCGCGAGGAGATCGGCACCCGGAACACCCACGGGCTGCCCTTCAGGGTGATCTTGTAGTTGGTGGAGTGGGGGATCAGCATCGGCACCCCCGCCTTGTGCAGGACGTCCACGATCGGCAGCGACACGGAGCTGCAAGAGGACCCGATGAACAGGTGGACATTGTCCTGGTAAGCGTACTTGGTGGCGTTGGCGACCCCGATGTCGGACTTGCACTCGTCGTTGAGCAGCTTGACCTCGATGGTATGGCCGTTGACCCCGCCGGCGGCGTTGATCGCCTCGAACTCGTCCGCCACCATCTGGCCGTACTTCTCGCCGGTCTCGGTCTTCATGCGAAGGCTGACGCCGACCTTGATGACCCCGGCGGAGGCCGCTCCCGAGGCGGCGACCATCGCCGCGGCGACCGCCCCGAGGGCAGCATGCTTGAGACCCGCACGCGCGCGGGCCAGGTTTCGGTTCATGTCGTTCATTTCGTTTTCCTCTCCTCTCCTTTCCTTCAGAGTATGGCGCCGCCGCGTCCCACGACGGGCGGAGCCGATGAGCACGGCTCGGCCGCACGCGGCCGGGCCGGCGCAATGCGCTATGCCTTTACCTTCACCAGCATCCCGAGGAGGCCCGTCGGCCTCACCATGAGTACCACGATTAGCAGGAGAAAGGCGTAAATGTCCTTGTAGCTGGCGATCAGATAGCCGGCGCACAGCGTCTCGAACAGCCCCACCACGATGCCCCCGAGCAGGGCCCCCGGCAGGCTCCCGAATCCGCCCACCACGGCGGCGGCGAACGCCTTGAGCAGCATCAGGTAGCCCATCTCGATCTGCACGTAGTTGATGGGGCCGATCAGCACGCCCGCCGCGGCGGCCATCGCGCACGCCACGCCGAAGATGAGCGAGATCATGACCGGCACGTTGACGCCCATGAGATAGGAGGTGTCCTTGTTGTAGGCCACCGCCCGCACCGCGAGGCCGAGCTTGGTGCGGGTGAGAAACGTGTGCAGCACCGTCATCAGCACGAGCGCGCAGATGAGGATGTAGAGGTAGGACTTCGGGAGGGCGATGTTGCCGAGGAAGATCGGCATCCCGAAGCTCACCGGATACGGATGGGGGGCGGCGCCCCAGAGCAGGTAGGCGACGTTCTGAAGGGCCACCGACATGCCGAACCCGCAGATGATCATCCCCATGCCGGCCACGGTGTAGCCGCCCCCGCCGCGGGTGAGCCGCCGGTAGAACACCCGCTCGACCACGACGCCGAGCACTCCGGTGATGATCATCGCCCCGATGAGCGCCCAGAAGTAGGGAAGGCCGCTGAAGCTGATGACCGCGATTCCGAGGAAGGCGCCGATCATGTACAACTCGCCGTGCGCGAAGTGCACGATGTCGAGACCCGAGAAGATGAGCGAGATGCCGAGCGCGACCAGACCGTAGACGATCCCGATGGAGACCCCGACGATGATGAAGTCGAGCAGCAGAGCCATCGCGCATCCCCGATTCCGCTAGTGGGCGAGCTCGGCGCCGGCGTCGGTGACCGTGCCCCCAAGATAGGCGAGACGCACGTTGTCGTCCGTGATGAGGTCGCGCGAGTCGCCCTCGATGTGAATGACGCCGTCCCGGATCACGTAGCCGTATTCCGCGAGCAGCAGCGCCATCCTGACGTTCTGTTCCACCAGCAGGATCGTGATCCCTTCGTTCCGGCTGATGCGGTTCACGATGCTGAAGATGTCGAGGACGATGCGCGGGGCGAGGGCGGAGCTGGGCTCGTCCAGCATGATGAGCTTCGGCCGCGCCATGAGGCCCCGGCCGATGACCAGCATCTGCACCTCGCCTCCGCTCAGGGTGGCGGCGAGCTGCCGCCGGCGCTCGCCGAGGACCGGGAAGTAGTCGAACACCTTCTTCATGTCGGCGACGACCCCCGCCCGGTCGCGCCGCGTGTAGGCGCCGATCCGGAGGTTCTCCTCGACCGTCATGGCCGGGTACATGTCCTTGCCCTGGGTCACCTGGGTGAGGCCGCGCTTCACGATCTCGTTGGGCTTGCGGTTCTGGATGGGCTCGCCCTCGAACTCGATGGCGCCGTCCCATACCGGCAGGAGGCCGGAGATCGCCTTGAGCAGGGTCGACTTGCCGGTGCCGTTGCCGCCGAGCAGAGCCACGATCTGGCCCGCGGACACGGACATGTCGATCCCTCGCAGGATCTGCACCTTGCCGTACCCGGTCGTAACGCCCTCAATCGAAAGCACTTTCGAGCCTCTCTCCCTTCGAACCGGGGACGGAATGGCGACGGCCCGGGCTCCGGTCCGTCCGGGACGGGCACCGCCGGGGGGCGGCATTTATAGCACAGCCGCCCGGACACCTTCGTCTCACGGCCCGGAGTCCGGCCGGGATTCGGGACGAAACCCCGCGAACCGCAGGTCGCCCCGCGTACGAACGACGGGAGAAACGAATTCAGCCGTCCAGGAACGCGAGAACTCGGCGGGCGACCTCGTCCGGAGCATCGAGCTCGGCGAGGTGGCCGGCGCCGGGCACGCGTTCGATGCGGGCCCCGCCCCCGATCGCGTCCGCGTACCGGCGGGCATAGCCGAACGGCGCCACCCGATCCTCCTCTCCCCACACGAGCATCACCGGCCCGCGGATCCTCGGCAGGCGCTTCGCGAGCCCGGTGTCGCTGAGCGGCCACAGCAGGCGGGCGGCCGCCTCGTGGGCCCGGAGCTGGAGCACCTCGGCTTCGACGGGGTCCTCGCCCTGCGGGGCGGTGACCGCCGCCAGGAAGCTCGCGGGTTGGGCGCACACCACCCCCGGCAGCTCACCCGGGCGGAGCGCCCAGACATCGGCGATCGGCTCCGCCTCGTCGAACACCCCGAGCGGGCCGACGAGGACGAGGCGCCGCACCAGGCCGCGCCCGCAGGCCGCGGCGTCCGCCGCGAGGGCGGCGCCCACCGACGTTCCGACGAGGTCGGCCCCCGCGAGGCCCGCCGCCTCGAGGAGATCCTGGGCGGCGAGTATCCAGTCGAGCTGGGTATCGAGAAGGTCATGGCCCTGCGCCCCGGGGAAGCCGGGGACCGAGGGCGCGATCACCCGGCGCCGCTCGGCGAGGCGGTCGAGAAACGGCGTCCAGCTCGCGAGCCCGCCGATTCCCGCGAGATAGCCGACCGGCTCCCCTTCCCCCTTCTCCCAGACCCGGCAAGGCCGTCCGTTGACCTCGACCGTGCGCGTGCTGACGCCTGCCGCCCCGGCTCCTCCCCGGCTCACTGAAGCCTCGCCTCGGGGACGGGCTGGGCGAGCGACTCGGGAAGAGCCTGGGGCACCGCCCGCTGCTGGGTCGGCATCGGGTTCGGCCACCAGCGGTTCTCCCACTCGTCGTCGAAGAGGCCGGAGACCTGGGGCATCACCTCCTCGGCAAAGAGCTTCGTGTTGTACGCGACGAGGTCCTTCGGCATGTTGCCGTACTGGAGCAGCATCATGAGCTGGCCGACGTTGAGGTCGAGGGCGAGCTCGCGGATCCGCGCCGCCACCTCGTCCGGGGTGCCGACGATGACGTAGCCCTTCTCGAGGATCTCCTCGAAGGTGGTGGCGACGTCGTAACGCCCAATCGCCTTCGAGGCCGCCTTGACCACCTGCGACTCGACCCGCGCGCGCACCGTCGCCTCCGTCGTGTAGCCGGGCGGAGCCGCGAACCGCGAGTCCACGTGCAGGCAGCGCCCGTAGAAGTACTCGGCCGCCTCCCGGTAGAGCTCCTTCGCCTGGCGCCCGGTCTCGGCCACGCCCACGAACTGCAGGAAGCCCGCCCGGTACGGGTTGCGGTCCTTGCCGAGGCGGTCCATCTCCTGCCAGAACCCGTGCACGGTTCGGCGCCCCGCCTTGTAGCCGAAATACGACAGGTACGAGTAGACATAGTCCATCTTGGCGCACCACTGCCAGGTCTCCACCGACCCGCCGCCCGGGATCCAGATGGGCGGGTGGGGATCCTGTATCGGGCGCGGCCAGATGTTGACGTAACGCTGTTGGTTGAACCGCCCGTTGAACGCGAACGGCTCAGGGGTCGTCCACGCCCGCATGACGAGGTCGTGCGCCTCGTGGTAGCGGGGGCGGAGCATGCTCGGGTTCTGGCCGAAGGCATAGCAGGTATCCATCGGGGAGCCCACCGGGAAGCCCGCGATGAGGCGCCCGCCCGAGATGCAGTCGAGCATCGCGAACTCCTCCGCCACCCGGGTCGGGGGGTTGTAGAGGGCGAGGCTGTTGCCCATGACGCAGATCGCGGTATCCCGGGTCCGCCGGGCGAGGGTCGAGGCGATGAGGTTCGGGGACGGCATGAGCCCGTATCCGTTCGAGTGGTGCTCGTTCACGCACACCCCGTCGAAGCCGCACTGGGACGCGAACTCGAGCTCGTCCATGAAGTCGTTGTACATGTGGTGGGCCCGCCGGGGATCGAACAGGCTCGAGTCGATGTCCACCCACACCGAGGGGTTCTTCTCGCGGAAGTCGTCCGGCAGCTCGGTATAGGGCATCAGGTGGAACCAGAGCAGCTTCATGTCGCCTCTTCCATAGTCGATTTGCGAGCCCGAATGTTCGCCGAGACCGCCGACCGCCGCAAGCCGCGTGCGCTTCCATCATCGAGCGGTGCGGGCCGCGCCGGTCTCGCGGTAGACGACATAGAGGCCCGAGGCGACGATGACCGCTCCCCCCACGAGGGTCGCGGCCTCGGGCACGTCTCCGAACACCACGAGGCCGATGCCGATCGCCCACACGAGCCGCACGTAGTTGAGCGGGGCCACCGTCGAGGCGTCGGCGAGTTCCAGCGAACGCACGATGGCGAAATGGGCCGTGAATCCGAGAACGCCGGCCGCCGCGAAGACGAGACATTCCGCGGGGGTGGGTACGGTCCACACGAAGGGAAGCGCCAGGCTGGTCAGGACGCTCCCGATGCCGAAGGTGTGGGCGAGGGTCGCGAGCGGCGGGTCGGCCGTGCGCAGGAGCCTGGTGACGATGTTGAAGTACGCGAAGAAGACCGCGCCCGCGAGCGGCAGCAGCGACGCCCAGTGGAATACCGCCGCCCCCGGACGCACGACGATGAGCGCGCCCGCCATGCCGGCGGCGACCGCGAGCCAGCGGCCGAGGTCGATCCGCTCGCCCAGTATCGGCCCGGACACCGCGACGATGAAGAGCGGTGAGGTGAAGTTGATCGCGGTCGCCTCGGCGAGCGGCAGGTAGCGGAGCGAGACGAAGAGAAAGGTGAGCGAAATGACCAGGCAGACGGCCCTCGCTACCTGCAGCCACGGGCGCCGCGAACGGAGCACCCGGGCGAGAGGCACGCGGGTCGCGAACGCGTACGCCATGATGCAGACGAAGGTTGCGACGATGTAGCCCCACGCGACCTCGATGCCGCTCAGACGCAGCCCGAGATACTTCGCCATGCCGTCCAGGACGCCGATGCACGACATCCCGAGCAGCATCCAGAGAACGCCGCGAAGACCCGCGGGGAGGGAGCCCTTCGCCGGCGGCGGACGGGCAGCCGGCACATCGCGCCCCGGGACACGTTCGCGGGAAGCCTCGGCAGTGTCCCGGTCCATGCCGCGCATTATCGCCTACGCGATCCCTCGGTCGCTTCTCCCTCTCCGCTGGAGCCGCGGCGGACCACCGCTTCGAGCCCGCCGGCAGGATGGACCGCCGGGGCAGGCGGTTCTCGTCCGCGGCCAGCGAAGATCCGGGCCGGGAACGCCGGGCGCACGGCCTGGAGGGGGATGGGGCCGCCTCTGCGTCCGCCAGGCCTGCGCGGCGCGATTCAGCCCCGGTCGGGCCGGCGCACGCACCCTGCCCTCCACGGACGGGGCAACGCAAGGCTCAGGCCGCACGCACCTCGCCGAGCCTCGCCTGGCGGAGCGCGCCTCGCAGCAGCAGGGAGAGGGGGGCGGGCAGTGCGACGACCACGGCCATCGCGACCATCGCCGCCTCGAGTCCGAACCCGTCGCTGACGAGCCCGAAGGAGATCGGTCCGACGATGGATGCCGCACTCGAGAGCGTGTAGACGAGGGCAAAGCCGCGGGACTGCCGCCGCTCGTCCACGAGGTCGCCCACCGTGCCGTACGTGATGGACGACGAGCCCTGCAGCACCACCCCGGCGAGCGGGAGCAGGCAGAACGCAACCATGGCCGGCGCGGCCAGAACGGCCAGTATCGCGGCCGCGCTCACGATCTCGACGACGATGAGCGCGCGCACCGGCCCCAGCCGCGCGGCCAGCAGCCCGCACCCGAACTTCCCGGCGATGCCGCCGGCCAGGGTCAGCACGACCGCGAATCCCGCGAGCTCGACCGGCACCTGCTTGTAGAGCATCAGGAAGGCGATGAAGACGAGAAACGCGTCCTGCACCGAGATGTCGAGCAGCACGATCACCGCGAGGGTGACGAACCCGCGCCGGTGGCGGATACCCCAATCCGCCCCACGCAACGAGGAGCGACGATGGGAGACCGCATCGGGGGCGCCCACCCGAATCGCACGCAGCAGGAAGATGAGGCCGATTCCCGCGGCGATCGCGACCGAGCCGTATCCGGCCGCGACGTGCGGCCACGCGGCACCGGCGCCGACCAGGGTGGTCAGGAAGCCGGAAAACAGGAGCTTGCCGGTATCTCCGCTCGAGTTGTAGGCGCCGAGTGCGGTGCGGCGGGCCGGACCGGAGAAAGCCCCGCTCACGAGCGACGAGGACAGTGCGTGCTGGAAGGCGGCGCCGCACCCGGCGATGCAAAGTCCGAGGAGAAGCCCGGTGAACCCGCCCGCCATCGACACCGTGAGGTAGCCGGTTCCGGCGCAGAGCAATCCGAACGCGAGCAGGCGGCGCTGCCCGAATCGCTCCGACAGCATCCCCGACGGAAGCTCGAGCAGGCCCATGGCGCCGCTGTGGGCGGCGCGGACCATGCCGACCTGGGCGAAGCTGAGACCGAAGGCCTGGGCGAGGATCGGGAGCAGGATGTAGATCGAGGCGGTGAGCCCGTCCTGGACCCCGTGGGTGGCACAGCACGCCGCGAGCGTCAGCTTCCGCCGGACGCCCGGGCTCGTCTCGCTCACGTCTTGTCTGCCATCACGAAATGCGGGCCACACCGCCGCCTGTCGGACCTGCCGGGCGCCCACAGCATATATCGAACCGTTCCTCGAGCCCCCCGGCCCCCCGCCCGTACCCTGCCGCGCACGGCCCGCCCCCCGAATCCGGCCGCCGCCAAGAAACGGGTCGCCGCCGGTGGGTAAATCGGCGCCGGCGTCGCACCGGCTCCTCTATACTCGCCACTTCCCTGCCGAAGCCACCGGATACGGAGTGGTGCAATGCGGATCGAAGGGCGCTGCCACTGTGGCAACCTCGGCTTCGAGCTTGAGACGCAACGGACGTGGGAAACGATCGGGCCGCGCGAGTGCGACTGCTCCTTCTGCCGGGCCCACGCCACCCGTTGCGTGTCGGACCCGGAGGGCCGGGCGGCGGTATTCGTCGCCGACCCCGAGCGGCTCGTCCGCTACCGGTTCGGGCTTCGCACGGCGGAGTTCCTCGTGTGCGGGAGCTGCGGGGTCTACATCGGCGCGTACGCCGAGGAAGAGGACGTGGGTGGGCTTTCGACCCTCAACCTCCGGGCCACCCCTCACCGCGACCGAGCCGGCCGGGCGGTCTCCTACGGTCCGGAAGCGGCCGAGAGTCGCCGAGCGCGCCGCCGGGACCGTTGGACGCCGACCGAGTTGCGGCTCGGGGTCCCGCCGCGCGCCAGCGCTACCACCCCCGACACTCCGGAAACATCGTAGCCATCGGGCGGCGGCACGCCCGCTGCACCACCCAGTCCGGAGACCCTCGACGACTGCTGGTCTTGGCCGGCGAAGCGCCGCGCCCCTGCCGCCGTCACGACCGGCGCTACTCGACGCGCGTCCAGACCACCGTCTTACCGAGCAGCGGGATCCCGATGTAGCCGCGCACCTTCAGGCTTCCGTCCCGCTTGAGCTTCATCACGCACTTGTAGGTATCTCCGTCACGCGGATCGTAGATGGTGCCGCCCTCCCACTTCGTCTCGCTCTCGCGAGAGAACCCGGCGACAAGGTCCATGCCGATGATGGGACGCGAGCGAAGGGCCGGGTCAGGGTTGTTCTTGTCGAGCTTTTCGTTGCCGTCCTCGTCGAGGGGTTCGTCGAGCTCCGTGACGCGCCCGCAAAGGAGGTCTCCGCAGACATAGATTTCGATGCGGCTCTCATCGGCATTCCAGAGTCCGACGATGTCCTTTGCGAGAACGGAAGAGGCGGCCAGCATCAACGCGGCCGCAACAACGAGTCTCGAGATTGACGCCGACATCGGGGTGCACCTCCAACCGAGAATTCCTTCGCTCATGATAACCCCGTCCACCAACAAACCCGATTTACGAGCCGGAGCCATCCCGCGGAACCGCCCCGGTTCGACGGTCGAATCCGGGAGACCTCGGCGCGTGCCCTGCTTGCTCATCGGTGTGGCCTTCGCATGACACCCCGAAGGGCACGTTCACTCGGATGGTCCGAGCGACCGCAGGTTCGAGCGAAGTCGAGATGACGAAGGCTTGGCGGGGGTGGCGTCAACCGTTGACCGGGGCCGCCGACTCCTCGGAGTACGGCGGCGCCAGGGTAGCGCGGCAATGAGGTCCGCGCGTCGGCGCGCAGTCCGGGATTACGCGTTCAGCGCCATGGAGCGCGCCGCGTCACGATGCCGCGCCATCAGCGCCTCGAGGTCCAGACCGACGATCGCGCCGCCCTCCACTCGCCAAGTGCCGCCAACCATCACCCGGTCCGCGCGATGGGCACCGCACAGGACGAGGGCGGCGAGCGGGTCGCCCGCCCCCGAGAAGCGAGGCTCGTCGAGCTTGAAGAGAGCCAGATCGGCCTGGCGGCCGGCCGCGATCCGTCCGATATCCTCGCGCCCGAGGCAGGCCGCCGAACCGGCGGTCGCCCAGCCGAGCACGTCCAGGTGTCCCACCCGGGCGGCGCCGTAGCGAAGGCGCTGCACCTGGAGCGCCTGCCGCACCTCCTGCATCAGGTTCGACGCATCCTCGGACGCGGAGCCGTCGACGCCGATCCCGACCGGCACGCCGGCCGCAACCAGGTCCAGGGCCGGACAAAGACCCGAGGCGAGCACCATGTTGGAACCCGGACAGTGGGCAACCCCCGTGCCGGCGCGGCCCAGCCGCTCGATCTCCTCCGCGGTGAAATGGATGCCGTGGGCGAGCCAGGTCCGGTCGGTGAGCCAGCCGGCATCCTCGAGACAGTCGAGCGGCCGGCACCCGAAACGGCGCTCGCAGAAGGCATTCTCGTCCCCGGTTTCCGCAAGATGGGTGTGTAGAGCGACCCCCTTGTTCTCGGCGAGCCGCGCCGTCTCGCGCATGATCTCCGGGGTCACCGAGAACGGCGAGCAGGGCGCGAGCGCGATCTGGGTGAACGCACCCTCCCCCGGCTCGTGGAACGCGTCGATCACCCGCTCGCTGTCCGCAAGGATCGCGTCGCCGTCCTGTACCACGGACGCGGGAGGGAGACCGCCGTCCTCGACCGAGAGGTTCATCGACCCCCGGGTCAGGGTCACCCGTACGCCGAGGTCGCGGGCCGCCGCGGCCTGGATATCGAGCGCGTGCTCGAGCCCCGGCGGGAACACGTAGTGGTGGTCCGCGGCGGTCGTGCACCCCGAGAGCAGCAGCTCGGCGAGGGCGAGCCGGGTCGCCGCGTCGAGATGGTCCGGCGTCAGCCCAGCCCACACGGGGTAGAGAGCCTTCAGCCAGTCGAAGAGCTCCTTGTCGAGGGCGGGACCGTGGGCGCGGGTCAGGGTCTGGTAGAAATGGTGGTGGGTGTTGACGAGCCCCGGCAGCACCACGTGCTCGGAGGCATCGAGGACCCGGTCGCAGGGCGCGCCCGGCGCCGCCCCGGCGGGCAGGCACTCGGCGATACGCGCTCCATCGACGACGAGCCCGCCCGCTGCCGCCTCGTCGGCCAGGATGGCGAGCGGGTCCCGGATCCAGGTCCTCACCGCCCCGGTTTCCTGCTCCGTCGGTTCCGGCTCATGCGATGCTAGCCCGCAAATCTCACCAGCTTCCTGCTGCGGACGCCGATCCATGCGCTGTGACAGGCTGTACTCCCTCAAGCCGCTTCGACGTAGTGTCGGCTACGCCTTCAGCGTCCTTCGGTCCGTGCGGCCTGTCACAGCGCCGTCTCGCCGCCCTCGCGACGAAAGCTGGTGAGATTTCCGGGCTAGCTCCGGAACGGCGGCGCGTGGCGATCAGCCCGCATCCGATTCGCCCGTGGGTCTTGCCCTTGTAGCTGTCGCCCATCTTGTCGGCGCGCTCGTAGCTCTCGCAGGGCTGGACCCGGCGATTCCACAGGTTGTTTACCCGGTCCTCGCAGTCCATGTGGCTCCTTTTCCGTCGGTTCCGTGTTCCGGTTCCGGCGCTCTCCACATGCACGCCGACGCTACCGCGCTTATAAGCGATTCCGGCGCTCCGATACAATGACGCTCCATGGACTTGAGCCGCCAGCCAATCTCCCCGCAGGCCGCCGCTCGGTACCGGCAACGCTGGTCCATCGTGCGCAGGCGGCTCATCGAAGAGCAGCGAGCCACTCCAATGGAAACCAGGCTGCGCCGCCTGGCCGCGTTGATGGCGTCGGCCCGCGAAATGGGATGGTCCGGGGCGCTTGATGCCGAGGACGACACGGTTCGCAAAAGATGGATGGCGCTGAGGCGGGCAACTCTTGGCGAGGCGTAGGTCCACCGGTGGGCCGAAAAGCCCGCCGGCGCCCCTCCTCCATGCGCTCGGTGCGGTGTCGGAGTGGCTCGATGCCGGCGCCACCCCCGGCGCGATCGTCGGCGGAGTTGCCGCCTCGATTCTGGGACGGCCCCGGCTCACCGAGGATATCGATGTACTGGTGTGGCTCGAACCCGAGGACTGGCCCGCGTTCCTGGTCCGCGGCGAGGAGTTCGGGTTCGTCCCGCGCTTCGAAGATGCTCTTGAATTCGCGGAGGAAAGTCGGGTTCTGCTGGTCTTGCATCAGCCGAGCGAGGTGCCGATCGACATTGTGCTCGGCGCGTTGACTCTGGAGGAAGAGATCGTGCGCGGCTCGACGAAGATCGAGATCGCCGGCGTCGTCATACCGCTGCCGACACCGGAATCGATCGTGGTCATGAAGGCAATCGCCCGGCGGGCGCGCGACATCGCCGATATCGAGGGCATTCTCGAGACCTGCGACCATCTCGATTTCGATTGGATCCGCACTTGGCTGACCGAATTCGATCAAGCGCTCGGCCGCACCGACCTGCTCGACGAGTTCGATCGCATCGCGGCCCGCATCCCCCGGCAGGCAACCTTCGATGGCTCCGTCCAATGAGCCTGCCAGTCCAGGACTTCTACTGCCGAGCGATGCCGGAGCGAGGTCCGTTGGCGTGGTGGTGAGCGGCTGGAGCCGCGGACGATCGCCTCCTGGTTCCCGAAGGCGATCGACGGTCGCGGCTCCGTCTGCCGGCGGCGCTACACGTCGAGGGTGTGGTCGCGCTCCCACTGGGTGAGGTGCCCGGCGTAGCTGTCCCACTCGGCGAGCTTGAGCTTGCAGTAGCTGTCGATGAACTCGGCCCCGAGCGCCTCGCGCAGGGTCCGGCTCTTCCGGGTGAGCCGTATCGCGTCGAGGAGGTTCAGGGGCAGCCGCTTGACCCCCCGCACCCGGCCGCCCTCGGTGTACATGTTGATGTCGAGGCGCCGCCCGGGGTCGCGCTCCGCGGCGATCCCGTCGAGGCCCGCGGCGAGGAGGCCCGCCTGGAGCAGGTAGGGGTTCACCGCCCCGTCCATGAGGCGAAGCTCGAAGCGGCCCGCCTCCGGGATCCGCACCATGTGGGTACGGTTGTTGCCGGACCAGCTCACCGCGTTGGGAGACCAGGTGGCGCCCGACGCGGTCACCGGGGCGTTGATCCGCTTGTAGCTGTTCACCGTCGGGTTGAACACGGAGCAGAGGGCGTCCGCATGGTGCAGCACCCCGCCGAGAAAGTGGTAGGCGATCCCCGAGAGGCCCATCTCGTCGCCCTCGTCGAGGAACAGGTTCCGCTCGCCGCCCGCATCCCACAGCGATACGTGGGCGTGGCATCCGTTGCCGGTGAGGTGCGGGAAGGGCTTCGGCATGAACGTGGCGCGGAGCCCGTGCCGCTCCGCCACCGACTTCACCATGAACCGGAAGAAGGCGTGGCGGTCGGCGGTGCCGAGGCAGTCGGTGTACTCCCAGTTCATCTCGAACTGGCCGTTCGCATCCTCGTGGTCGTTCTGGTACGGGTCCCAGCCGAGCTCCTCCATGTAGTCGCAGATCTCGCTGATGACGTCGTAGCGACGCATGAGCGCGGCCTGGTCGTAGCAGGGCTTCTCCTGGGTGTCTCGCCCGTCGGAGATCGCGGTGCCGTCCTCGTTGACGAGGAAGAACTCGCATTCGACCCCGGTGCGAAGCCGCAAGCCCCGCTTCGCCGCCGCCTCGATCTGGCGCTTGAGGACGATGCGGGGCGACGCCTCGACCTCCTTCCCGTTCATCCGGAGATCGGCCGGGAGCCATGCGACCTCGGGCCGCCAGGGGAGCCGCACGAGACTGTCCGCATCCGGTAGGGCGAACATGTCGGGGTCCGCGGGGGTCATGTCGAGCCAGGCCGCGAAGCCGGCGAAGCCCGCCCCGTCCCGCTGCATGTCGCCGATCGCCCGCGACGGCACGAGCTTGGAGCGAAGCGTTCCGAAGAGGTCGGCGAAGCAGATGAGGAAGTACCGGATCCCTTCCTGTTTCGCGAGTTGGGCGAGGTCCGTCGTCATGGTCGATGCCTCCGAGAGTCGTTTCGGGTATCGGGTATCCGGGCCGGCCGGGGCGCGGCCCCCGGCGCCGGGCGGGCGAGCGGAGCTCGGCTCATTCTCCTACTCCCGCGAGCGCCCCGGTATCCAGTTCGTGCCGGCGAGCGGAACCTGCGCCATCGCCGCCGCCTCGACGGTGACGGCGGCGAGGTCCTCGGGCTCCAGGTTGAGCACGTGGCTCTTGCCGCACGCGCGCGCGAGGGTCTGGAGCTCGAGGGCCATGGTGGTGAGGTAGTTGCGAAGCCGCCGCGCGCCCTGCTCGGGGTCGAGCCGCATCTCGAGGTCCGCGTCCTGGGTGGTGATGCCCACCGGGCAGCGGCCGGTGTGGCAGTGGTGGCAGTAGCCGGGCTCGGTCCCGAGGGCGTGGTAGTCCTCCACGTAGTCGGCCCGGTTGCAGCCGAGAGCGATGAGGGAGGCGGTCCCGATGGACACCGCATCCGCTCCGAGCGCGAGCGCCTTCGCCACGTCCGCGCCGTGGCGGATGCCGCCCGAGACGATGAGCTGCACCTTGCGGTGCATGTCGAGCTCCTGCAGCGCCTCGACCGCCTGGCGGACGGCGGGCAGGGTGGGAACGCCGGCGTGCTCGATGAAGATGTCCTGGGTGGCCGCGGTGCCGCCCTGCATCCCGTCCACGACCACCGCGTCCGCGCCCGCCTTGACCGCGAGGGCGACGTCGTACCCGACGCGGGCAGCGCCGACCTTGACGTAGACGGGAAGCTCCCAGTCGGTGATCTCACGGAGCTCCTGGATCTTGATCTCGAGGTCGTCGGGACCGGTCCAGTCGGGGTGCCGGCAGGCGCTGCGCTGGTCGATCCCGACCGGCAGGTCCCTCATGCCCGCGATTCGCTCGGTGATCTTCTGCCCGAGCAGCATGCCGCCGCCCCCCGGCTTCGCGCCCTGTCCCACCACGACCTCGATTGCGTCGCACGCCCGCAGATGGTCGGGGTCGAGGCCGTAGCGCGACGGGAGCACCTGGTAGACGAGGAGCTTCGACGCCTCGCGCTCTTCCGGCGACATTCCGCCGTCCCCGGTGGTGGTGCTGGTGCCCATCGCGGTCGCCGCCATCCCGATCGCGCGCTTCGCGTTCGCGCCGAGCGCGCCGAAGCTCATCCCCGCGATGGTGATCGGGATCGCGAGCTCGAGCGGACGGCGGGCGAAGCGGGTGCCGATGGTGACGGCCGTCTCGCACTTCTCGCGGTAGCCCTCGAGCGGGTAGCGCGACATCGAGGCCCCGAGCAGCAAGAGATCGTCGAACGTGGGGAGCTGGCGCTTCGCGCCGAACCCGCGGATCTCGTACACCCCCTCGTCCGCGGCGCGGTGGATCTCCGCGATGACGGTCGTGGGGAACGAGGCCGACGCCCGGAGCCGGCGCCGATCGGGAGGAGCGCCACTCATGGCGGGGAGTTCCCGGAGCGGCCGGGCTCAGTATTCATCCGCTCGGTCCACGTTGAAGTTGTAGAGCCGTCGGGCCGAGCCGTAGCGGCGGAACGCCCGCGGCTCGGCCTCCATCCCGGCCGTGGCCAGCAGGCCGCCGAGCCGCTCGACATGCCCGTCCGTCATCTCCTTCTCGATACAGTCGGCCCCGAGGGACGCGACCGGTCCCTGCACGTAGAGCACCGCCTCGTAGATGGAGTCGCCGAGGTCGGCGCCGGCCTCGCCGCAGACCACGAGGTGGCCGGCCTGGGCCATGAAGGCGCTCATGTGCCCGACCGACCCCGCCACCACGATGTCGATCCCCTTCATGGAGATGCCGCAGCGGGCGCTCGCGTTCCCCTCGATCACGAGGAGCCCGCCCCGCCCGGAGGCGCCGGCGGACTGCGAGGCATTGCCCTTCACGCGCACCGACCCGGACATCATGTTCTCGGCGACCCCGGGACCCGCGTTTCCGTGAATGACGATGTTCGCGGACCGGTTCATGCCGCCGCAGTAGTAGCCGACGTGCCCGAAGACGTCGAGGTCCGCCTCCGCTTCCATCCCCACGCAGAGGGCGTGGCGCCCGCCCGGATTCAGTATGCGCCAGCGCGCGCCGCCGCCACCCGCCTCGATCCCGTGGAGCGAGCGGTTGAGCGCGCGGGTGTCCCCACTCGCGAGATCGAACTCGACCCGGTTCGGCGCCACGCTCACGCGAATGCGCCGCCCCACTGGTAGACCCGACCGGGGGCGGGCTCCCAGATCTCCGCGCCCTCGGCGCCGGGCAGGGAGGCGATGGCCCGGAACTCCGACGCCATGGCCACCCAGTCCTCGGTCTCCGCGAGCACCGCGGGCTTGCAGGCGATGGGGTCGCGGAGCACCGCGAAGCCGTCCCGGGTCGCGACCGCAAATGTGTAGAATCCGTCCAGATCGTCGATGGCCGCTTCGAGCGCCGCTTCGAGCGCATCGCCCTCGCGGAGCCGCCAGGTGAGGTAGCCCGCCGCCACCTCGGTGTCGTTGTCGGTCTGGAAGACGATCCCCCGCCGGCGCAGCTCCTGCCGCAGGCGGTTGTGGTTGGAGAGCGACCCGTTGTGCACGAGGCAGAGATCGAGCCCGGTCGAGAAGGGATGCGAGTGCTCGGTGGTCACCGCGCTCTCGGTTGCCATCCGGGTGTGTCCGAGCGCGTGGGTGCCGTCGATCTCCCGGAACCCGAAGCGATTGACGACGTCCTCCGGAAGCCCCTTCTCCTTGTAGAGCTCGATGGTGTCGCCGACGCTCATCACCCGGAGCTCGGGATGGTGTTCGGCGATCCAGCATTCGACGCGGGCCGGGGGCAGCGGGCTCGCGAGGGTCGCGTGGCTCGCCCGAATCTCGACCTCCACCTCCGCGCCGCACTCGGCCGCGAGCGCGGCCTCGAGAGCCGTCCAATCGTACTCGGGGTCCTCGTGGTGGACGGTGATCTTCGATCCGCCTCCCGTCGCGGGACGCCGGTAGACGGCGAGCCCGGCGCTGTCCGGGCCGCGGTCGCCGAGCTCCACCAGCATGGGCGAGACCAGCTCGCCGAGCCGAGGGCGGAGCGCGGGGTTCTTCGCGTAGAGTCCGACGATTCCGCACATGGGCGCACGCGGCCCCTCCCTTGCCAGCGTGCGCTTATATCACTTCCGCCCCGCGTCCCGCCATCCCGATGCCCGCCTCCCGTTCCGCTCGCCGTGCCGGCCGACCGTGCCGGCGAGCGAGGGAGACACCGATTCCTGAATCTCGGCTTCGGCTACGAGGGAATCATCGACTGCTACTCCGAAATGGAGCTGAGCACCAACTACTCCGGGACGAGCGCCGAGCTGACGCAGTCCGGAAGACTTGGAGAATCCGTCCACCGCTGGCCGCGACTCGGAGCTTCTGGCAAGCTGGATTCGGTGGAGGTAAGCAATGACTCACCGGAAAACTTGGAGAATCCGTCCACCGCGGGGCGCTAGCCCGTGGCGGCCGGGACAGGGGCCGGGCCGGGGGCGGGAACGAGGGCAAGCACCCGGGACGGGCTCCCCGAGCCCTGCTCGATCTTGAGCGGCGCGCTGAGGATCACCGCGCCCCGCGGGGGCAGGAGATCGAGGTTGGTCATGCACTGCAGGCCGTAGCGGTTGTTGCGGTGCATGTAGTAGTGGCACGGGAACGGCTGGGAGAAGTGGATGGCCTGCCCCGCGTCGGTCCCCACCGACTCGGTGCCGAAGCCGTGCACGTCGCGCTCCCCGATGAGCCACGGCACCACCTGCTCGTCCGGCCCCGGGGTGTGCTGCCCGTCATCGAGCATGTTGAGGTAGGCGACGGGGTCGCGCCGCTTCGACCAGTCGGTGCGCATGAACACCCACGCCCGGGGCGGGATCTCGCCGTGCTCCGCTTCCCACGCCTCGACGAAGTCGATCGTGAGCAGGAAGTCGGGGTCGTCCTCGCATTCCCCGGAGCAGTCGAGCACGCACGCCTCGGCGATGAAGTTCTCGACCGGGATGGTATCGGTGGCGTTGTTCGGCAGCTCCTTGCCGGAGACCCAGTGGATCGGTGCGTCGAAGTGGGTCCCGGTGTGCTCCCCGCACGAGAAGTTGTTCCAGTACCACGCGGGGCCGCGTTCGTCGTAGCGCGAGATCTCCTCGATGCGGAACGGCCAGCACTGGCCGAGCTCGGGCGGCAGGACGATGGTCGGGAAGCCCGGCTCCAGGGTTTCCGTCAGGTCGACGACCCGGATGCGGCCCGCCACCAGATCGGCAAGGAACCGGGCCAGGGTCTTCGCGGATTCCGGGCTCCGGACCTCGGCCCCGGCTCGCGTCGCAGCGTCTGCAACCGTGCTCACAACGACAGCTCCCGTTCGACTTCCTTCGGATTCTCGCGCAATCGGGCACTCAACTCCTGCGCCACCGCTCCGGGGTAGACGTCCTCCACTCCGTCGACGAGCGCCTTCACCACCGCGCTCGCGAGCGCTTCGGGGGTGAGCTTGGGCGGGGGCAGCAACTGTTGCCATTCATCCTCGAGCGGTCCCGGGAACACGTTCACGACCTTCACCCCGCCCTCGAGGAGATCGGTTCTCAGGCATTGCGAAAGAGAGCAGGCGGCCGCGAGGGACGCCGAGTACGTTGCGAACGCCGGGTTGTTCACGAGCGCGTAGATCGACAGCACGTTGACCCACGCACAGGCGCCGAACGGCCCGTCGGCGCCGCGCGTGCGCAGAACCGGGCCGAACTCCGTGGCGAGACGCAGCAGGCCGAAGTAGTTCACGTCCATCTCCGCCCGCGGGGTGTTGATGTCCTTGCGGCCCCGGATCCCGCCCGGACGCAGGTGATAGCAGTTGTTGACGAGGATCTCGACCTTGGCGCCGATGCGGCCCGCGAGCTCGTGCACGGAGCGTGAATTCGTCACGTCAAGGGGAAAGACGGTGACCGCGGGAAGCTCGGCGAGGGCCGCGAGCTCGGGACCCGCGTGCCATGCCTCCGGGTTCCCGACGTACACCTCGCGCGCCCCGGCCGCGACCAGCGCGCGCACCAGCGCCTGCCCCGCGGGAGTCTTGCCGTTGGTGACGAGCACCCGCCGGTGCCGCGGGTGGCAGGTGGTCTCTCGCAGCTCCAGGTCGTCGTCCATGTCCGGCGCCTCCTCTCCGGGGGGCATGGCGAGCATGACCGCGCGGCCGCTCCGATCGAGCCGAACCGACATGCGCACGCGATCCCCGATGCGGCAATCCTCCATGACGTGGGCGACGATTGCCGGCCCGCAATCGAGGCCGACGAGCCCCAGCCGCCACGGCAGACGCTCGCGGAAGTACACGTCGTTGCTGTGGTGAAGGGTGGTGCCGGCGAGCAGGGCGCCGCCGTCCGGCACGTCGCGCCACGCGAGCTCCGCCGAGAGGCATCCCCCGCAGAGCTGGCGCGGCGGATACTGGACCCGCCCGCAGTCCTCGCAGCGCTGGAGCGCGAACCGGCCCTCGGCGGCGACCGCGGTAAGTCCGAGCGCCTCGCGGCTGCGCGGCGCGGGGGGAAGGGCCGGAAGCCGGGTGCGCTTGATGGGATCCTTCCGCTTCGGGCGAGGGAGCGGCGTGGTCATGTGGCCAGTGTATCGCCCGGCGGGGCGATGCATAACCGGCGGCGACCGGACGGAACGAGGGGACGGTCAGGACCGGCCCCGCGCCGCGCCCCTCCGGCCCCACGCCGCGCCCCTCCGGCCGCGGGCCGCGTCCCGGGGACTCTTCGAAACGCCTCGGACATCCTCGAGAAAACCCGCAAAGAAAGACCTGACTACGCACGAAGCTCCGGTCGGGGCCGCCGGTTTCCCGGTCCCTCGAAGGCGGCGATCCCGGCAATCCCGTGCTCCCAACCTGAGCTTCGTGCGTGATCAGGAACGGGAAAGGGGGAAACAGATTTGGCATTGAATTTGCCCGCCTCCTGATATTGGGCCATACTCGTCGCGTTGAAGAAGGGCAAGAAAGGAATTGAACAGGACGTGGCGACTCGGCTTTCCACTTACGCGAGGTGAGAGATGACCGACCAACTGTCATCCTTGGTTACGATCTTCACTGAGTTCTACTACTGGCTCACGGTCGTGATCATGTTCCTGATTCACATCGGGTTCTGCATGTACGAGGTAGGTGCGTCCCGACACAAGAATCACATGCACACCCTGATGAAGAACACCATGCTGATCCCCTTGGTGACGGTGACGTTCTTCTTCTTCGGGTGGTGGATCTATTTCGCACTCCCCAACGGCCCCTGGATTACCGGCGGCTTGGTGGATGCACCCCATGCGGTTCCCTGGAGCGAGGTGATGGGGGCGCACATGGGCGGGGCGGCAGACGCGGAGAACGGCTGGGCACGCATCAACGGCGTGTTCTGGGCCGCTTTCCTGCTCTTCTCGTGGACGGCCGCATCCATCGTGTCGGGCTCGGTGATCGAACGGATCCGATCCGGGGCATTCTGGATCCTGGCCGTCTCGATCGGCTCGGTGTTCTGGATCATCGACGCGGCCTGGGGCTGGCACGCGGAGGGCTGGATGGTCCGGCTGCTCGGCTACCACGACGCGTACGCGTCCGGGGTCATCCATGCGATCGCGGGCGGGTTTGCGCTGGGCATCCTGGTGGTCCTCGGTCCCCGGATCGGCAAGTTCGCGGCCGACGGCACCCCGCGCAACATCCATCCCCGCAACCCCTGGCTGGTCGCGATCGGGCTGTTCCTGATCTATACCGGCTTCTGGGGTTTCTACGTGGCCTGCAACATTCCCATGTGGGACGTTCAGGACGGGGACGGCGTGTTCTACTCGGCAACCAACATCTACCTGGGGCCGACAACCCTGAGCGCCATCACCTTCAACTTCCTGATGTCCCTGTCCGGCGGACTGCTGGCGGGCTACTGGATATCGAAGGGCGATCCGTTCTGGACCTACTCGTCCGGCCTCGCCGGCATCATCGCCGCATCGGCCGGCAACGACCTCTACCACCCGATCCAGGCGATGATCATCGCCATCGTCGGCGTCGTCATCATGTACAAGATGCATGGCTGGGTGGAGCGCCGGTTCCGGGTCGACGACGCGGTGGGAGCGGTCGCGGTGCACGGCTACGCGGGTGTGTTCGGCGTCGTGATCGCCGGTTTCGTGCTGTGGGGCTATCCCTCGTCGCCGGATCCGTCGTTCACGACCATCAACCCGGCTGGCCAGATCGTGGGTGCGATCATCATGTTCGGCGTGCTCGGCTTCCTCCCGGGTTGGATCATCGCCCTCATCCTCAAGGGATGCGGCATCCTGCGGATCCCGGAGGCAGTGGAGATCGCCGGCCTCGATTCCGCCGTCCGCGCCGAGGTGGAGGCGGACGAGCAGGCGATCGTCGAAGCCGAGAAGGAAAGCGCAGCCCAGCTCGGGTAGGCGCGCGCGGAGGAGGACGCGACCATGTCTACTGGAAACTTCGAGAACTGGGCCGGGGCCATCGCCGACATCGGCCCGATCTACCCCTTCGTCGGCTGGGAGTGGCTGCTCGTGGTGATCGGCGTCGTGTACTGGGTCATCTGGCACGTGAGGCAGATCCGCAACGAGAACCAGTCCCTCGCCGACCAGGAACAGCAGCTCAAGTCGGGCGGCTTGAGCGGGGCGTCAGGCGACTGACCGCCCCGGCGGGCCGCAGCGCCCGCCGGCTGGCGAGAACGCAACGGTGGACCCCGCCCGCCGCTCGGGCGGGGTCCACGGCACCCCGCCCCGCCCCCGGCCGCTCGGCCGGTATGGGCCACCGCGGCGGATTCAGGCGGTGGCGAGGATCGCGGCCGCCGAGCAGAGCCCGCGGTCGTAGTTGATCATCCCGAACCCGGAGGCGAGCGCTACCTTCGCTCCCGGCACCACGGCGCCGATCGTCTCCCCGGTGACCTGCCGTACCGCTTCCACGAGACCGAGATAGCCGCCCGCGATCCCGGCCTGGCCGACCGAGAGCTGGCCCCCGGACGTGTTGACGGGAAAGTCGCCGTCGACCGTGAAAGTCCGGTCCCGCACGAAGTCCGGGCCCTCCCCCTTGGCGCAGAACCCGAGGTCCTCCATCTGCATGAGGGAGATGACCGGGTAGTCGTCGTAGGTCTCGAGAACGTCGACGTCGTCCGGACGAACGCCGGCCATCGCGTACAGCTCGTCCCGATCGAGAGCCCAGCCGCCCCGCATCTGGATGGGGTCGTCCGGGAACGCGTTGTGGCGCTCGATGGTGCCGAGGATGCGGGCATGCGGGAGATCGAGGTCTTTGGCCCGCTGCCGGCTCATGACGAGGAAACCCTCCCCGCCCGCGCACGGCATGACACAGTCGAAGAGACGCAGCGGCTCCGCGATGAGACGCGCGCCAAGATACTGGTCCATGGTCAGCGGCCGCTTCATGAGCGCGAAGGGAAATCGGAGCGCGTTCTCGCGCTGGGCGATGCACAGCTTGCCGAAGTCCTCCCGGGTCGCGCCGAAGTGCCGCATGTAGTAGTCGGTGAGGAACGCGAAGCTCGCGTTCGGACCGCCGGAGCCGTAGGGATACACCGCGTCACGCGCGAACTGGCTGAAGTTCGAGACGTTGTGGCGGAAGGAGTGGACGTGGTTGGTGTCTCCCGCGATGCAGGCCACCACCCCCGCGTCGCCGGACTGCACGGCGCGCGCGGCGCGCCGAAGCGCCACCACGCCACACGCCCCGCCGAGGGTGATGGCATCGAGCCATCGGGGCGACATGCCGAGGTACTGCATGAGGCCGATCGCGTTGTCGGGCGAGAGCGTGAAGCTCGAGACGCACACTCCGTCGACGTCGTCCTTCGCGAGACCCGAGCGGGAAAGCAGCTCCGCGAGGGAGCGCCCGAGAAACCAGTGGGCGCTGCGAATGGAATAGCGCTCGTAGGGAATGGTCACCGGAGCGGTGACCACCACGTCGTGGTACGGCTGTCGATCCCCGGATCCCATGACGCCAATCGTATCGTGAACGCGGGTCACCGTACGCGACGCGAGTCCGGCCCCTGCCTCGCCCCCGCACCGCCGGCGGCCATCCCCCCTCGACCCGCGACACCTGGACGAGACGGGTCCGGTTCACCACTCGCACACCCGTCCGGCGCCTGAATCGGATTGCCTGCACACGCTGTCGAAGAGATCGGTTCGAGAAAACCGCTTCATCTCGCGCAGCGATCAGTCGATCTTGTACCACCCCACTCGGGTGCGTAGAGTGGCGTGGTCGCTGTCCCCTTTTTTTCGGCGGGGGAGAGAAGCATGAACCGTCTCGGTGTCATCTCCGACGGAATCAGCCGCGACCTCGAGCACGCGCTCCGGGTCGCCCGCGATGCGGGGCTCGACGAGATCGAGCTCCAATACATCTGGGACCGGGAAGTCGGCGACCTCGACGCGGACGAGACGAGGAGGGTCGTCTCCCTGGTGCGTGGGGCGCGCATGCCGGTCTCGTGCGTCTCCCGGCACGTCTTCGGCGGGCTCCTCGTGCGGGAGACCGAACCGGGAGGAGACGAGCATCGGGCGCATCTCGACAAGCTCGCGAGCTGCATCGACCTTGCTCACCGGCTCGACTGCTCGATCGTGCGCATCATGTCCGGACGCCGGGAGATGATCCTCTTCGGCGAGAACGGAGCGGACCAGTGGAACGTCGCCCACGGAGCGTGGGAAGGCCTGAAGGAACTGGTGCTTCCCGCGGTCGAGATGGCCGAGCGCGAAGGGGTCACCCTGGTCGTGGAGACCGGGAACGGCGGCACGATCTGCTCGGCCCGCCTCGGGCGCCGGCTCGTCGACGAGATCGGGTCGGAGCGGCTCAAGCTGCTCTGGGATCCCGCCAACTGCATGTTCGCGAACGAGCCGCCCGCGCCGCTCGGGATCGAGGCGCTCGGCGACGGGGCGGCGCTCGGCCACCTTCACGTCAAGGACGTGGTGGCGGACATGCCGGCCGCCCACCTTCGGGTGTGCGAGCTGGGGGCCGGTCAGTTGGCGCCGTCGCTCGAGCCGATGGCGGAGTGGCTCGCGCGCACGGGCTACGCGGGCGCGATCTCCCTCGAGGCCGTCTACCGGCCGGACGGCGGCACGTTCGAGGACGGGTTCCGGGCCTGCGTGGAGCGGTTTCGGGAGATATTCGGGTAGCGGCCGGCGGCAGCGGACAGGGACCCCCGGCCCCCGAGGCGACCCGGAGCAGCCGACCCGGGGCAGGATTGGAACCGGCCCGCGGCAGGGTTGGAGCCACCCGGCGTTCCGTCGATAATATCTCCAGGGCGGGCCGGTTCGGGCCCGCGAGGTCCACGGCCGGCAAGGAGGTATCGAGTGTCGGAACCCAAGAAGCTCACGTTTCCGGTCGAAGCGTCGCACATCATGATGTTCGCGCGCGCCATCGGTGACACCAATCCCGTCTTTTTCGATGCGCAAGCGGCGGAGAAAGCCGGAGCGGGCGGCATCGTCGCCCCCCCGACCTTCGCCCAGGCGGTGGCGCAGTTCGACCCCGACCATCCGACCCGCCCCAGGCCGGGAGAGAAGTGGTTCGGTTCGGGCGCGACCCCGAGCGGAGTCGAAGGCGACCCGCCGTCCTCCGGCGGGCTCCATGCCGAGCAGCACTTCGAGTACCGGCGGCCCCTCCGGCCCGGGGACGTGCTGACCGCGACGTACCGGGACGGCGAGTCCTGGGAGCGGGAGAGCCGGCGGGCCGGCAAGCTCTGGTTCACGGAGCGGCTCATCGACTATCACGACCAGGACGGCGAGCTCGTGTGCCGGGCGCGAAGCGTCGCGGTCAAGACCGAGCGCCCGGTAGACCAAGGCTGAAAAGGAGCTTGAGACCGCGATGACGGCGAGAGAATTCAACGTCGGCGATCTCCACGAGGAAGTGCTCGTGGAGGATCTGACCCGCACCCAGCTCGTGATGTACTCCGGCGCGTCCGGCGACTACAACCCGATCCACACCGACGATCTCTATACCCGCGAGGCGGCCGGCTATCCGGGGGTGTTCGCCCACGGCATGCTGACGATGGGGATGACCGGGCGGGCGATCACCAACCTCGCGGGGGCCGAGAACGTACGCAAGTTCGGAGCGCGGTTCACCAGCCAGGTGTGGCCGGGCGACACCCTGACCGCTGCCACCCGTGTCGAGGCGGTCCGTGAGGAAGGGGGTGAGCGGCTCGTGGACTTCTCGGTCACCACCACCAACCAGAAAGGGGAGACCGTCCTCACCGGCACGGCCACCGCGGTCGCGGCCGGCTGAGGTCGCCGGGCGGCCGGCGCGGTTGCTGCCAGCGGCCCCCGCCGGCGGCGGTCCGCAGGCCCGGGAGTGGCGCGGACCGGGCGAACCCCCTCGCCGTAGCCGTCCCTGCCGCCCCCGCGAGGCCGGGCGGTCGGGCGCGCCCCGCCGTCCGGCCTTCCGCCGCAAGCCGGTACCCCGAACCCGGAGCCCGGAACCCCGAACCCCGAACCCGGTTGCCGGCAGCGGGCCTCGCGCCGACCGGCCTTCGCTTCGCCTACGGTCCGGCGGCGCGGCGCGCGCGCCGCTCGCTTTGCGTCCCTTCCCGGTCGAGCGCCTCCCCCGCCCCGATGACGACCCCGTAGTCGCCCCGCGCGTGCTCGACCGAGACGAGGCCGTTGCGCACGTCCTCGGCCACCCGTTCGGGGTCCCGATCGAGAGGGTCGCCAAGCCCGCCGCCCCCCGGCATCTCGAGCACGAGGTGGTCACCCCGCGGGATGGTCTGCCGTCCCTTGCCCTTGAACTCCGCCGCCCCCGACTTGAGGTAGACCCGCCCCGTCCAGCCGGGGCCGCCCCCGTTGCGCCCGCGCGGCGGGTGGATCACGCGATCGAACATCGTGTTGATCGCGAATGCGCTGTCGCCCGCGTGGGCGATCTCCATGATCTGCCCGGTACCGCCCCGGAACGCACCCGGCCCGCCGGAATCCTCGCGGTACTCCTTGCGCCAGAAGACGAGCGGCGCGATGGTCTCGTTCACTTCGATCGGAGTGTTGCGCACCCCGGAGGGAAAGGCGGTCGCGTCGAGGCCGTCCTTTCCGGGACGGCCCCCCGTCCCCCCGGTGTGGAACGTGTTCATGGCGAACGGCGGCCCGCCCTGGGCGTCATCCCCCGTCATGCCGTGCCCCCCGAGGAGGACCGGGTTCCAGAGGCACGAGGTGCCCTCGGCCGGGACCCGGTCGGGAATGACCTGGCCGAGACAGCCGAGCACGACGTCGGGGAGCATCTGGCCGATGACATGGCGCGCGGTCACACCGCAGGGGTGCGGCGCATTGAGGATGGTGCCCACGGGAGCGGTCACCCGCACCGGGGCAAGCGAGCCCGCATTGTTCGGGATGCGCGAGCCGACGACGCAGCGAACGCCGAAGCTCGCGTAGGCCTCGGTGTAGGTGATGGGGACGTTGATGCCGTAGCTCGACACCGGCGAGGTGCCGTCGAAGTCGACGGACAGCCCGGTATCGTCGATGGTCACCGCGGCCACGAGGTCCAGCTCGCGCTCGTAGCCGTCGACCCGCATCGAGTTCCGGTACGTGCCGTGCGGGAGGGCGCGGATCTCGGCCAGCATCCCCTCCCGCGAGGTGTC
Source organism: Gammaproteobacteria bacterium (assembly GCA_965223775.1). GTDB lineage: Bacteria > Pseudomonadota > Gammaproteobacteria > HK1 > HK1 > JAJDXW01. The sequence continues at coordinate 4,815,718 of OZ245021.1, forward strand.
GATGACGTAGCGGGTGATGTCCTCGAGGTCCGCGAGGTCGAACTCGTTCATCATCTCCACGAGGCGCCGCCCCCCGACCTCGTTGCAGGCCGCAAGCGAGTAGAGGTCGCCTTCCACCTCCACCGGATTGCGGACGTTGACGCGCACGATCTCGAGCACCAGGGAGTTGAACTCGCCGCCCTTCACGAGGGGCAGGATCGGGATGTTGAGGCCCTCCTCGTAGACTTGGCGCCCGTCCGGCCCGAAGCCCCGCCCCCCGATGTCCACCACGTGGGTGGTGGATGCGAAGAGGGCCACGATGCGCCCCCCGTGGAAGGTCGGGGTCACGGCCGTGAAGTCGTTGAGGTGGCCGGTGCCGAGCCACGGATCGTTGGTGAGGAACACGTCCCCCTCCTCCATGGTCTCGAGCGGGTACTTCGCGAGGAAGCTCCGCACCGACGCGGCCATCGCGTTCACGTGCCCCGGGGTGCCGGTCACCGCCTGGGCAAGCATCCGGCCGGTGGTGTCGAAGGCCCCGGCGGAGATGTCGCCGGCCTCGCGGGCCGACGTGCTGAAGGCGGTGCGGACCAGGGTCTGGGCCTGCTCCTCGACCACCGACAGAAGCCGGTTCCACTGGATCTGCATTCTGATCCGATCAAGCGCGGTCATGTTGCGCATTCGCATTCCTCCCGGCGGGCCCGGCCTGCGACCGCCGCGCCCGCATGTACATCCCACCTCACGTCAACGGCGGGTGGAGCTTGAACCCATCCCGCAGATTGTCCACGAAAATTCCACCGATGGCCTGCGGACCGCCTGTCGATGGCTCAACCCCCGGGCAGCGCTCGGTCCAGATGATTCGTCCGTTCGGAGGATCCGGATGGTCCCCGCCGGCGGCACTGCCGGACGGGACGCACCGTCGCGACGGCGCTGCCGCCGCCGGCGTCCCACCTCCCGAATCCTTCAAGTCGCTCCATCCGTACGTTCGAGGACGAGGTAGCCGAAGGGGTTGACCGTGGCCTGAAATCCGTTCGGCACCACGGTGGCGGTCTGATTCTCGACGATCACCGCCGAACCCGTCACCTGCGCCTCGGGATCGAGCGCCTCGCGCCGATAGACCGCCGCACCGACATACTCGGCGAGGATCGGATCGAACAGCTTTCGGCTCCCTTGCATCTCCGCTCCGGAGTCTGCCGGCGGCGCCGGCTCGGCCCCGCCCTCGGACCCGGACCGCGACCGCGACCGCGACCGCGCGGCGGGCGCGCCGGCTCGCGAGGGCGATGCCTCTCCCGGCGTTCCGCGCAACGAAGACTTCCGGGCGGTGACAGTGAGGGTCCAGCTCAGCACCTCCCGCTCCTGGCCGGGGATGGTACGGCCGTAAAGGCGTTCATACTCGGCGTCGAATGCTCCGGCGAGGGTCTCGCGGTCGCCCGGCTCGAGCCTTCGGACCGGAAGAGCCACCACGATCTCGTGCCCCTGACCGACGTAACGCATGTAGGCGTGCCGCGCCTCCTCGAGATCCGCGGCTCCCGCTCCGGCCACCACGACGGCCCGCGCCTCCTCGTTCATTTCCGCGAGCAGCCCGTTGACCGCAGCGGGGTCGAAATCGGCGAGGCGCACGTACCGGCTTCTCACCACCTCGTAGGACACCGCGGCGCGCAGCATCCCGATCGCCGATCCGACGCCGGCGTCAGTCGGGACGATCACGCGGCGAACGTCGAGCTTCTGGGCGAGGCGTGCCGCGTGCAGCGGAGCGGCTCCGCCGAAGGCGATCATCGTCCGGGCGGAGATGTCCTTGCCCCATTCGACGGCGTGGACCCGGGCCGCGTTCGCCATGTTCTCGTCGACCATCTCGGAAATCGAGAGCGCGGCGAGCGAATCGGTGAGCTCGAGCGGCTGTCCGACCGCATCGCGGATCGAATCGAGCGCCCGTTCAGGGGCGAGTTGAAACGAGCCGCCCGCAAATTCCGCCGGATCGATGCGGCCGAGCACGACGTCGGCATCGGTTACCGTCGGCCGCGCACCGCCCCGGCCGTAGCAGGCGGGGCCGGGGTCCGCCCCTGCGCTCGCCGGACCCACGTTGAGCCGGCCCATCTCGTCGACCCCCGCGATGGACCCTCCGCCCGCTCCGATCTCCACCATCTCGATGGCCGGAATGCGGACCGGGAGGCCGCTCCCCTTGAGGTTGCGGTAGGCGCGGGCCACCTCGAAGGTGCGGGTAGTCTGGGGCTCGAGACCGTCTATGAGGCAGATCTTCGCCGTCGTTCCGCCCATGTCGAAGGAGACCGCGCTCTGCGTACCGCACTCGCGCGCGATCTCGTTGGCGAGGATCGCTCCGCCGGCCGGGCCGGACTCGACGAGCCGGATCGGGAATCGGGTCGCATTCTCCAGGGTGGTGAGGCCGCCGCCGGAGGTCATGAGGAGCAACGGACATCCGAGTCCGAGGTCGCGGATCTCGGCCGCGAGGCGGGTGAGGTAGCCCGACATGCGCGGCTGGACATAGGCGTTCGCGCAGGCCGTGGACTGGCGCTCGTACTCCCGGATCTCGGGGCACACCTCGCTCGAAAGGGTGATGCGCAGCTCCGGGAGGGCCGCGCGCAGGATCTCGCCGGCCCGCTGCTCGTGGACGGGGTTCGCATAGGAATGAAGCAGCCCGATCGCAACCGCCTCGATCCCGTGCCGCTCGAACCGGGGCACGAGGGCGCGTACCGAGTCCTCGTCGAGGGAAACCAGAACCTCGCCCGCGTGGTTCATCCGCTCGGTGACCGGCCAACGCAGGTGCCGGGGCACGAGGGGAGCCGGCCGGTCGATGGAGATGTCGTACTGCTCGAAGCGGTTCTCGAGGGCCATCTCGACCGAGTCCCGGAACCCTTCGGTGACGACGAGCGCGGTCTTCGCGCCGGTGCGTTCGATGATGGCGTTGGTGGCGAGGGTCGTGCCGTGGATGAGAAGGCCGACCGCACCCGGCTCGATTCCCGCCTCGCGGACGGCCTCGCCGACCGCCGCGACCACCCCCACCTCGGGGGCATCAGGCGTGGTCAGCACCTTGGCGGTGACCACGCCGCCCGCGCCGAAATCGGCACCGGCACCGAGCTCGAGGGCCACATCCGTGAAGGTCCCGCCGACATCGACGGCGAGGCGGCAGCGTACTCGCGAGTCGTTCATGATGGACGAATGCTCCCTTCGCCCGCTCCTTGCCGGCGGACGGTCGATTCTTGCCATATCGCTTGCCGGGCGCGTGACGGGAAGCGTCAGGTCTCCCAAGGATTCGTGACCTCGACGTCCAACCGGTCGAAGTTCCGAACATTTCGCGTCGCAAGCGACAAGTCGTGGGCCCTCGCCGTCCCGACAATCAGCGCATCGCCGAGATCGAGAAACCGCCCGGAGCGATGCGCGCGAGCCCGAAACCGGGCTGCCCACCCGGCCGCCATTCTATCCAAGGGGAGGATGCGATCCTCGTACTCCGCGATGAACGCGGCGAGCACCGCCCCCAGTCCGTCGCGGCGCGCTCCGGGCGGAAGCAGCACCAGGGCGTACTCGAGCTCGTGCAGCACCAGGGTCGAAAGCCAGAGATCGGGCTGCTCGGAGAGGAACGCGATCACCCGCGGTTCGGGCCGGTCCCGGGTCAGCTCGGAAACTACGTGTGTGTCCAGCAGGAAGCCGGTCACGTCGCATCTTCGTCCAGGAACGGTACCTCCCGCCGGGATTCCCTGCGATCGGGGATGTCGAGATTCACGCCGCGGGGGAGGTTGTCCACGAGCCACCGGCCGAGAGGCGGGCGCGATGGCGCCCGGGCCTCCCACACGCGTTCGGGCACGACCACGAAAGGTCTTCTGGTGCCGATGCGCTGCGGACCTTCCTCCTCGGCGAGACGAAGGATCTCGGACAGCCGTGCCTTCGCGTCGGCCACGGTCCAGACTCGCCCGGATTTTGCGCTCATACCGACGGGTCCTTCTGGAATCCAATAATGGTCCAGTATAGTCCAGCTCTGCGGCCCCAAGAGCGCCCTGTCCAATCCTCCGGATTCCCGGAGCGCTCCGATGCAGCGTGGCGGAGGCGTCCGCCGGGACTTCCGCCGGCCGGTCGTACGCGCGTACCTTACGCCGACCGGCGGCGGGCGGTGACCTCGATCTCGATCTTCATCTCCGGGTTGACGAGCTGGCAGATGACGGTCGTGTTCGCGGGGCGGATGTCGAGGAAGTGCTCGCCGAACACCTTCGCGATGTCGTCGAACGAATCGGGGTCCACCACGTAGGCCACCACCCGGACCACGTCCTCGAGGCTCGCCCCCGCCTCCCCGAGCGCCCACGAGATGTTGCGGAAGCACTGGCGGGTCTGCTCGACCGGATCGTCCGAGATCTCGCCCGTCGCGTAGTCGTACCCCGTGGTGCCGGAGACGAAGACCCACTCCCCGTCCACCACCGCCCGGGCGTAGCCCGCGATCTCCTCGTACGCGCCCCCGGTGAAGATCCTCCCCCGCATCATCTTCTCTCCTCCTGAATGGACCGGCCTCCACCGGCCGCCTGCGCCGCGCGACCCCACTGCGGACCGTTGCATTCTCTCGGGCGCCGCCCGAGCGGCTCCCTCGCTCACTATACTCTGCCGCTGGTCGGGCATCGGGCCGACCGAAACACCCGGACGCCGACTCAACTCACCCACAGACAATGAAGCCTGACCGCTGGACCGAGATCACGCCCTCCGAGTATGCCTGGGAGCAAGAAGCGCTCGAGTATCTCAAGGCCCGCCTCCCCGACGGCGAGCCTTTCCGAGCGTGGTCGAACTTCGAGTTCATCGCTGGGGACGGCAGCATCAACGAAGTCGACCTCCTCGTCGTCTCGCTTCACAAGGTGTACCTGGTCGAGATCAAGAGCTGGAGCGGCACCATTTCGGGCGACGCGAGCACGTGGCGCCGAGAGGTTGGCGGCAGGGAGTATCTGTTGGACAGCCCCCTCCTGCTCGCGAACCGGAGGGCGAAGAAGCTCGGCTCAATCCTGAAAGCGCAGAAGGCGCTCGCCAAGAAGCGCCGGCCGTTCATCGAAGCGATCGTATTCCTTTCGCGCATGGGCGTGCGGTGCTGGCTCGAAGGACTCGCGCGAACCGGCGTCTACCTCGCCGCGGGGTCCGAGCAGAGCGACCACCCGAGCATCCTCGATGTCCTGAGCGGAAACGCGGGCTTCGATCCCCGTCGACCACCGTCGCGGATCGATCCACCGCTCTCGCGAGCCTTCGGGCAAGCCATGAAGCAGGCGGGCATTCAGCCCTCGCAGCGGCAGCGGCGGGTGGCGGACTACCGGGTGCGCGAGCTGCTCCTCGAGACGGACACCTATCAGGACTGGCAAGCCGAGCACGTTTCCGTTCCTTCCTCGAAGCGGCGAGTACGCATCTACCCCCTCCAGCACGCTTCGTCGGAGTCCGTGCGCGCGGAGCGGCGACGCATGGCGGAACGCGAGTACGAGCTGCTCGATGGAATCACCCACGAAGGCATCCTGCGCGTAGAGCAACTCACGGCCGCGGAGCAAGGGCCAGCCCTCGTCTTCGAGCACGACCCCGACGCCGAACGCCTGGATCACTTTCTCGAGCGCCAGCGCAGTGACGGGCTGGACCTCGAAACGCGGCTCGACCTCCTTCGTCAGTTGGCCGAAACGTTGAAGTACGCGCACGAGCGCCGTCTCTTTCACCGCTCCCTGAGCCCCCAGAAAGTGCTGGTCCTGGAACGCGACTCTCCCCGGCCCAAGCTCAAGATTTTCGACTGGCGAACCGGCACGCACGACGCTCCCCCACGGTCGGGAGCACCCGGAGGGCAGACCTCCGCGACCCTGACGACACTCGGCCTGTCGGGCGACGATCAGAGCGACGTATACCTCGCGCCAGAAACGATCCATGGGGCGTATCTTCCCGAGAAGCTCGACATCTTTTCCTTGGGCACCATCGGCTATCGGCTGCTTTCGGGACAACCTCCCGCGTCGACCGTCGCCGGCCTTCTCGAGCGGCTGACGGGGGCGGGCGGCCTCCAGCTCTCCGATGCACTCGACGGCATCCACGAATCCTTGCAGTTGATCGTGGAAGGCGCTACGGAGCCGGAAGTCAGCAAGCGCCTGGATTCTGTCTCCGAGTTCCTGGCCCTGCTGGTGAAAGCGGAGCGGGAGCTCGCAAAGGTGGAGGAGGCGAGGGAGGATGGCGTCCAGCCGCTCGATGCTCGCCCCGGAGACATGCTGGAGCACGGTTTCCTCATGGAGCGGCGGCTCGGCAAGGGGTCTACCGCCGTCGCGCTCAAGGTCGACCACGATGATGGCGGCGGAGTGCTCAAGGTCGCGCTCGATCCTTCACTCAACGACCGACTCCGACGTGAGGGTGAACTGCTGCACTCGCTCGGCCATCCGAATATCGTCAAGTTCTTCCGCCACGTGGAGTTGTCCGGCCACGAAGCGCTCTTCATGGCGATGGCCGGCGCCGAGAACAAGAGCGGCACGTACACCCTCGCGGACCGTATCCGCGAGGAAGGCCGGCTCTCGCTTGATCTTCTGGAACGCTTCGGGAGTCAGTTGCTGAGCGTGGTTCAGTGGCTGGAAGAGCAAGGCGTCTCGCATCGGGACCTCAAGCCCGACAACATCGGAGTGTCCGCAAGCGGTACGGATAAATCGCTCGGCCTCGTCGTGTTCGATTTCTCGCTTGCGGACACCTCTGCGGAGAATATCCGGGCGGGCACTCCCCCGTATCTGGACCCGTTCCTGCGGCTGCGCAAGCCGCCCCGCTGGGACGTGTACGCGGAGCGCTTCGCCGCAGCCATGACGCTTCACGAGATGGCGACCGGGAGCCTGCCCGGATGGGGCGACGGCTTCACCGATCCGATGCTGGTCAAAGACGAGGTCACACTCGACGTGGAGCCCTTCGACCCCTCCGTGCGCACGGTGCTCTCGGAGTTCTTCACCAAGGCGCTGGCGAAACACCATCTGGACCGCTTCGACAGCGCCGAGACCATGCGCCGCGCCTGGGACCGATGCTTCGAGGCGATCGACCTCCCGACCACGGGTGCCGAGGAAGGAACCGACCTGCCAATCGACTTCGGAGAGGTGACGCGCGAGACACCGCTCCTCGCGCTCGGCCTCAGTCCACGCCTCCTGAACGCACTCGATCGCCTCGGCGCGCACACGGTGGCGGAGATCGTGGACCTGCCCCGCATACGCCTCTACCGAAACAAGGGGGTGGGGCAACGCATCGTCAAGCTCATTCGCGAGCTGTCCGAGCGGCTCGCTGAACGCCTTGCGGAAATCGGTCGGACGCTCGCCAGCACGACCTCTGACCAAGGGGACGAGTTTCCAATCGAGCCGTCCGTCTGGAGCATCGATCTGCTGGCTTCCAAGCTCGTCTTCTCGAAAATATCGGACGAAGAAGTACGCTTGGTACGCGGCGTGTTGGGATTGGAAGACAGCCTGGATCCGTTCCCGACTCACGGCACGGTTGCGGAAACACTCGGCGCATCGCCGACCGAGGTCGCCAGCGCCGTTCGCCGAGCGCGGGACCGCTGGAGCAGACAGGACTGGATGGCGCCGCTCCGCGAATCGGTGGCGGCGTTGGTCGCAAAGCATGGCGGAGTCATGACGGTACGGGAGCTCGCGGAGGCGATGGCCGCGACCCGCGGCTCCACCGAGACCGGCGATGCGCGACTTCGTCGGTCCGGTGCGGTCGTTACGGCCGCGCTGGAAACGGAATCGGATCGAACGGACAGTCGCCTTCTTCTGCACCGGCACGGCACGCCCGGTGGCGGGAGAGCGCTGGTCCTCGCCACCGAGTCGCTCGATCCGACGCTGACCGCTTCGGCGGAGGCGCGCGCGGGATGGGTACGCGAGCTTACCCGTCTCGCCGACGAGGTCGCCGCTGCGGACCCACTCATTCCACCCGTGCGCGTAACGGAAGTACTCGCGGGGGCAACACCACCCGCGGGCATGCCGCTGCTCGAACCGGAGAGGATCCAGCGCCTGGCCGTCGAGTCTGCGGAACACGCGGCCGTCTCCTCCCGCGGCGAACTGTATCCACGAGGCATGAGCGAGATGCGAGCCGCGAAGCTCGGTGCGAGCTCCCTGGTCGGGCCCACGAAGCTCTCCGCAAGAGAGATCCGGAGACGCGTTGCAAGCCGCAATCCCGAGGCCAATCCGCTACCCGAAAGGCCGGAGCTCGATGACCTGCTGGAGTCGGCAGGGCTAAAGCTCGAATGGGATGGGCAGGGAGGGGTGTACCGCTCGTCCGCGATTCGTTCGAGCTACGAGAGCAGCGCGTCGAGCGCGGCGACGACAACGTTCACCGATGACGGAGGCCTGGATGCGGACGTGCTCGACGAACGCCTGAAGCGCGTGGTCGACACGCGGGGGTTCCTCGCGCTCTCCATCTCGCCGCGAAGCCTCGCTAGCGCCGAGCGGCGACTCGAGACGATGCTGGCATTGACACCCTTCAGTCTCGAGGCCGGAATGATTCGCCACATGCGGGCTCTCGCCAAGGAGCTGGGGGCGTGCTGGGATGTCGTGGTCGACGCCGATGCCGCACCAGCGGGCAGCAAGGATCGTCGGCTTCTCGCCCAGCTCGTTCGCCGCGCCATTCCAGGATTGACGGGCGAGATCACGAACGCACGCGAACCGTTGTTGCTGACGCGCCCCGGGCTGTTGGCCCGGTACCGCCAGCTCGCTCCGCTGGCCAATGTCCAGGAGGCATGTCAGCGCGGTACGGCGCCGGCCGCGCGCGTGCTTTGCATCGCCGCGGACGCGACAGTGAACATGCCAGTGATCGATGGCCATGCGCTGCCGGTCGTCTTCGCCGCCGCCTGGACTCGGCCGAATCGCGAGTGGCTCGCCCGGGCCGCATCGCCTGTCGCCAGGAGCCTTTCACCCAAGGTCACCGGCACTGATGCGAGCTACGACGAGAGGGGAGCCGCGCGCTCATGATCGACCGCAAGTCCCTGCTGAGTGGACTCCGCCGGGAGTTGCGGCGGCTCGAAGTGGATCTCGCCGAGCAGGCCGAGAGCGACACGGAGATGACTCTCGCGCTCAAGACCGAATACCAGGCCGCGCGAGAGGCCGAACGGATTGGTGAGACATTCAATGCGTGGTGCGGCGGCGTGCTGAGCCAGGCCGCGGTCGCATGGCTGCTTGGTTGTGTCTTCGTTCGATTCGCCGAGGACAACGGTCTGGTCGACGTGGCGCTGATCGCCGGTCCCGGCGAACGAAACGTGCGCGCCGCGGATCGGCAGACGCTCTACTTCCGCGCCCGCCCCACCGATTCGGATCGAGACTACCTGCTCGATGTGTTTTCGGCCGTCTCCGAGCTGCCCGGAATGACCCAGCTCTACGATCGCGAGCACAATCCGGTATGGCGCTACCCAATCTCCGGCGACGCCGCACGCGATCTACTGGCCTTCTGGAGAGCGGTGGACCCGGATACGGGTGTGCTCCGTCACGACTTCACGGACCTCGAATGGGACACCCGCTTTCTGGGCGACCTGTATCAGGACCTATCCGACGACGCGAAGAAGCGCTACGCCCTGTTGCAGACTCCGGAGTTCGTCGAGGAATTCATCCTGGACCGCACGCTTACCCCCGCGCTCGACGAGTTTGGGCTTGCGGGGACCCGGCTCATCGACCCAGCCTGCGGCTCCGGCCACTTCCTGCTCGGAGCGTTCGCCCGGTTGCTGCGAGCCTGGTTCGACCGCGAGCCGGGCACCCCCGAGCGAGCGCTCGTGCAGCGTGCCTTGGACGGCGTCTACGGCGTCGACATCAACCCGCTCGCGGCGGCCATCGCCCGTTTCCGACTGTTGGTGGCCGCACTTCGCGCGAGCAGCATCGAGCGGCTCAAGGAGGCGCCGAACTTTCAGTTCCACGTTGCCGTCGGCGACAGCCTGTTACACGGACGCCGCTTCAATGAACTGGACGTCGGCAGTAGCGCGGAGCAACTCAAGGAGCGGGAGGAATTCGCCCATGTCTTCCAGACTGAGGACTTGGACGAGCTGAATCGAATCCTGGGCCAGCAGTACCACGTGGTGGTCGGCAACCCGCCGTACGTTACAGTGAAGGACGCGGCACTCAACCGGCTGTACCGGGCGCGATATACGACGTGCCATCGACAGTATTCGCTCGCCGTGCCGTTTACGGAGCGATTCTTCGGACTAGCACTGCCGGGCGAGGGCTCTCGTCGTGCCGGATTTGTAGGCGTGATTTCAGCCAACTCCTTTATGAAGCGCGTGTTTGGGAAGAAGCTGATCGAGAGCTTCCTTCCCAGTGTAGACCTGACTCACGTAATCGATACATCCAGAGCGTACATCCCCGGGCATGGCATTCCGACAGTCATTCTGTTTGGGCGGAATCGTGCGCCTGTCGGAGGAGTTATACGGACAGTCATGGGAATTCGTGGCGAACCTTCAATACCTCAAGACCCCGCAAGTGGGCATGTTTGGTCCGCGATTGTAGGACAAGTAGATATTGCAGAGAGTGAAAGCGATTGGGCGAGCACTGACGACGTTACACGAAGAACGTATTCGACTCACCCTTGGAGTATTGGTGGTGGCGCCGTACCCCAACTCAAGAACTCGATGGAGAGCGACTCGATATCGTTGAAAAGAGTTGTAGATCTACCGATCGTTCGGGCCGTACGTATTGCGGAAGAGGACGTGTTTTCGTTTGACTCGGCACGCTTTAAGAGACTTGGGCTACCACGTGAAGAATTTCGCCGCTCGACAACCGGTGACGGAGTTCGCGATTGGAGCGCTAGCACGGATCTTCTCATTTGGTATCCTTACGGCCCGAATCGAAGAACTTCAGTTGTACTTTCGATATTTTGGGTATGGAGAACTACATTAGCGACCAGAAAAACATTTCAAGGAACTATGAACGATGCCGGGCTGAACTGGTTTGAGTACATGCAGCACACGCCATCGGCTTATGCTACACCCTTGTCCATTACATTTGCTGAAGTGTCTACTCACAACCACTTCGTACTGGATCGAGGCGGCAAGATCTTCAAGCAGACCGCACCGGTGATCAAGCTACCGACGGAAGGAACCGAAGCGGACCATCTGGCCCTCTTGGGTTTGCTCAACAGCTCCATGGCCAGTTTCTGGATGAAGCAAGTATTTCACAACAAGGGCGGAGGGGGAATTGGCGGTGGTCTCGCAAGCGAGGAATGGGAACAGTTCTATCAGTATGCCGGACTGGGGCTGAGGGAATTTCCTCTTCCGGTCAACCGGCCGGTCCATCTCGCGGGAAATCTTGATCGTCTGGCCGCCGAACGGCAAGCCCATCTGCCAAGACAGCTTGCCTACCGCTTTCCAATGACACCCGCCGACCTCGACGGCCACCGTGACGCGGCTGCCGAGCTATTGGCGCGCATGGTCGCCCTACAGGAAGAACTCGACTGGGAGTGCTACCGGTACTATGGCCTCGTGAATGAAGACCTCCGGTTTAAGACCGAGACTGGAGAACAACGCGAGCCCCCACTGGTTGCATTGGGAGAGCGAGCGTTTGAGATCGTCATGGCCCGGTGTATGGTGACCGGCGAACTTGAAACGACGTGGTTTGCGCGGCATGGGTCCGTTCCGATTACGGAGCTCCCTGCCCACTGGCCAACGGACTACCGTTCGCTTGTTGAACGCCGAATTAATCTGATTGAGTCCGACAGATTCATCGGCTTGGTCGAACGGCCGGAGTACAAGCGCCGGTGGAACGAAGAGGCGTGGGACCTTCAGGAACGAAGCGCCCTTAAGAAATGGCTGCTCAACCGCCTGGAGTCCTCTGACTACTGGCCCGAGCAACGTCTCGCGACGGTGCGGAGCTTGGCCGAACGCGCTACTTCGGATTTGGAATTTCAGCAGACTGCCGCGCGGTACGCCGGACATGCAGGTGTCGACATCGAGACCCTGGTAGCGGACCTTGTGGAAACCGAGAGCGTCCCAGCACTTCCTGTGCAGCGCTACAAGCCCTCCGGACTTAGCAAGCGGGAGGAGTGGGAACAGACATGGGCACTTCAGCGGCGTGAGGACGAGATCGACGCCGAGGTTGCCGCGGCGACTCCCAGGAGCGAAGACGAAACCGTGGAAGAGCACGCCGCCCGTGTTCAGAAAGAACAACGCCGCCGCAAACGGGAAGAAATTGGTGACCTCGCCCCCCCGTCCAAGTACCGATCCACGGACTTCCGGAAGCCGACGCACTGGAGACTCCGCGGGGCGCTCGACGTCCCGAAGGAGCGCTTCGTTAGCCTTCCGCAAATGAGCCGCGACAACGACCCTACGCTACTCGTGGGCTGGGCCGGCTGGACCGCACTTGATCTCTGTCAATCCGTGGCTACATACTGCACCGAAGTGACCGAACAAGACGGCTGGACCGCGACTCGGCTCGCGCCGCTTCTGGCCGTCATCCAGCATAACCTGCCGTGGCTGAAGCAGTGGCACAACGATTTGGACCCCACCTACAATCTACGCCTCGGCGACTTCTTCGAGACGTACCTTGACTCCCAGCTCTCAATTCATGGCATGACATCCGATGACCCACGCGTCTGGTCGCAACCGTGCGCCAAAAAGGGATCATGAGCAACGACGCAATTCTCATTAACTTCCCTACCTAACCGCCCCCTCGACTTGCCGGTTCGAGATAACCATCTAACTCACTCTAAATTCTTCAAGATCCCCCAAGAAACCCACCAAGTCTTCCGGAACTTCGTCTTCGCGAAATTCATCAATGATCCTGAAATCGGTCAAGTTTACCGAGTATCGTTCGGATAGTTGTTCTCGAAGTTCTTTCAGCACATCCTTTCCAGATACGATTTCCAAGCGCCTCTCCAGGTTTTCCCACCTTGCATCAATATCTCTCATTACATCCTCTGCCAAGGTACTTAAGTCAATCCCTGTTGGTCTAAGGAAAGCAGATCGCTTGGCGATGAGTTGCGACGTCACCCCTTGTCTTTGTTCACTCGTAATCTCTTCCAGTAGTTGAACAATGTCCACACCGTCGGGAACTTCCTCCCCCGTCCTACGTGCTCGCTCCCTCAGCGCTCTTCGGGCTGCCCGGTCCAGCGGTTCTGGTGAGAGCATATAGTTCTCAAGTTCCTTCCTCTCGTGTATATGAACTGGGCGAAAATGACCAGCTAGTTTGTTCCGAACTTCTTCGATTTCTTCGTTGGGAAAATAGTCTCGATCAAATAGTACTCCCATCCTAAACCGTCCATGCAAAGCCCGTTCAAATGCCCATGCAGAGGCCTCAATCTTCTTCCACGATCCAAATCCTCCCGACTCAATTGGTGTTATGTCATTCCCTGCTGCAATTTGATTATATCTCAGCCTGCGAGCGTAACGCCGCAGAATTCTGAAGTCCGACGGACCTTCAACATAAAGCATTCGACCTGTCCTCGCAAGATGCGTCAGCGCAATATTGTGGATAGAACCAATAGCGTCGAGCGCCCCCTGAACTTGTTCGATCTCCTTTAGTCGAGTTGCTGACTGCCTTTTCTTGTCAACAATCAGAATCTCTGTCGGGTCTGCCTCCCCAATGATCTCCGTTGAATGACTGGCCGCGACAATGTCTGGGCCGGCATCCCTCAGAATGCCCACGAGTTGATGCTGTACGTCTGGATGCAGGTAGATTTCAGGTTCATCGACAACCAACATGGTGGAGTTTCTTCCTCTTGATATATGCGTCAATAGTTGGCACCAGACTTGAAATCCAAAACCGGACCAATAGATTTCTCGCGTCATACGATCTTCTCTGCAGAACATTCTCAATCGCTGCGAAAACTGGCCCGGAGAGCCAACTTCCTCTAGACGCGCCTCGGGGGGCTCTATGACCATACCTGCCCAAGTCTGCGATACCATTTCGGCAAACTCTTCAAACCCCTGTGGGCGCGAATGCCAATAATTACGAAAATGGCGGGAGGCGCGATGGGTGGAAAGCCCTCGGCGGATGGTGTCCTCTGTAAGTACGGATTCTTCGTCCTCCAGCGGCCCAAGTTCGGGAACGACTTGTATATCTATCGGGAAACGATTGCTAAAATTGCCTGGGGTGTGACAGTCTCGGCCCTGCGCATCGGGAACAAGAATGCACCCTCCATCTGCCGGAAATACCAAGACGAGCAAGTTTCCGTTACTACAGCGAAAGGTTACTCTTGCGTCGGTATCCTCGTAGTCCGTGTGTACGTTTTCCAATGAAATCGGGAGGCGTTCCTCAGACAGTCGATGGCCCCAAGCGAGATGACCATCGTACGAAATCCGCTCGGCACGTTTCGCTCGAGCCTGACGAAGCGCTACGTCCAAAACCCGAAAGGCACGGATGATCGTAGACTTACCACAATTATTCGGCCCCACGAGGATATTCATTCGTTGGAGAGAGACAGAAAACGAACGAAGAGCCTTGTATCTCTCGAACCGGACGGAAGAAATATTTACATCTTGCGGCTGCGGAACGGCCAATCGGACACCTCGACGCCATGGGCCAGTGAATTCTTCATCACAGGCAGTGTATCGGACTGCCGAGGGAAAATCGCTTCCAACTTGTCTGATGGCTACCCAAGTCCCACGGAGCCCGTCACCTCACCGGCGAATTGTCTCAGCATCGGCCACGAAAGGTTTACTATAGGCTCGAAGGCGGCCCTTCTACCGGAGCACGACGACCGTGACCACCATTGCCGACATCTTCGATCTGCCCGAACGCGTCCACCAGGGAGACTACGTTTTGCGGTTGTCGGAGGGGGTGGAGGACGCTGAGGGGACCCTGAACGACTACGTGGTGACGCCGCAGCTCGTGCGCTGCTTCGAAGGCGCGCTGTCGCTGATCGGAAGCGCGGTCCGGGAGAACACCAGCAAGGGCGCGTACCTGCACGGCAGCTTCGGAAGCGGCAAGAGCCACTTCATGGCGGTGCTGGCGCTCCTGCTTCGCGACGACGCGCGCGCCCGCTCGATCCCCGAGCTAGCGGGACCCGTCGCCAACGCCAATGCGTGGACCACCGGCCGGCGGTTCCTCGTCGTTCCATACCACATGATCGGCGCGACGAGCATGGAATCGGCGATCCTGGGGCGCTATGCCGACCACGTCCGCGCCAAGCATCCAGAGGCGCCGACACCGGGGTTCTACCAAGCTGACCACTTGTTCGAAGATGCGCGGAACTTACGCTCCAAAATGGGCGACGAAGCATTCTTTCGCACGCTCAACGAAAGGGTTCGCAGCGGCACGGACGGCGCCAGCGGATGGGGAGTGCTGGGGAGCGGCTGGGATGCGGCCGGCTTCGACTCGGCTCTTGACGCCCCTCCGCTCGACGATGAACGCTTGCGGCTGGTCGGAGACTTGATCGACGCCTTCTTCAGCGCCGCGCGGACCGTCGACGCCACGGACGGCGAACGCTTCGTTTCCCTCGACGAGGGCCTGGCGGGCATGTCGCGGCACGCACAGGCCCTCGGCTACGACGCGCTGATCCTGTTTCTGGACGAGTTGATCCTCTGGCTCGCAAGCCACGCGGCGGACTCCGCGTTCGTCAACCGGGAAGGACAGAAGATCGCGAAGCTCGTAGAAGCGATGCAGGCGAATCGGCCGATCCCGATCGTGAGCTTCATCGCCCGCCAGCGCGACCTGCGCAAGCTGATCGGGGAGCATCTCCCCGGAGCCGAACAGCTCGGGGTCGCTGACGTGCTCAACTGGTGGGAGGCGCGGTTCGACACGATAACGCTTGAGGATCGCAACCTTCCAGCAATCGCGGAGCGGCGCGTGCTGCGCCCGAAGAGCGCGGCGGCGCGGGAGGAACTCGATTCTGCCTTTGAGAGGACGGCTCGAGTCCGTGACGAAGTTCTCTCCACCCTCCTGACCCGCGACGGTGACCGCGCGATGTTCCGGCAGGTCTATCCCTTTACGCCCGCCCTCGTGCAAACGCTGATCGCCGTATCTTCGCTTCTTCAGCGCGAACGCACCGCCATCAAGCTCATGGTGCAGCTCCTCGTCGAACAGGGCCATCGCCTGGAACTCGGGGACATCATCCCCGTCGGAGACCTGTTCGATGTCATCGCCGAGGGCGACGAGCCGTTCACGCAAGCAATGCGCATTCGCTTCGACGACGCGAAGAAGCTCTACCGCACGAGGCTCCTGCCGCTGCTGGAGAGCGAGCACGGCGTAACCGCCGTCGATGTCAAGGCTGGCCACATCGACGCTCAGGCGGCGGAGAGCTTTCGAAACGACGACCGGCTGCTGAAGACGCTGCTGCTTTCGGCTCTGGCGGACGGTGTCGAGGCGCTACGGGCGCTCACCCCTGCGAGGCTGGCCGCGCTCAACCACGGCACCGTGCGGTCGCCGATTCCGGGGCAGGAAAGCCAGATCGTGCTCGGAAAGTGCCGGCAGTGGGCTGCGCAGGCGGGAGAGATCAAGGTCTCGGACGATATCGCAAGCCCCGTAATCTCTCTCCAGATTGTCGGAGTGGACACGGAGAGCATACTGGAGAATGCAAAGGCTCTCGACAGCTACGGGTATCGGGTCGGGAAGGTGCGACAGCTTGTCTACGGGAGCTTGGGCATTGCTGGCGAATCCCAGGACTGGCTGCCCCAACCCCACGAGATACTTTGGCGAGGCTCGCGCCGCGCATGCGAGATCCTGTTCCGCAACGTGCGGGAGATGAATCCGAGGGAGTTTTTCAACACGGACGGTCAGTGGCGGATCGTGATCGATGGACCGCTCGACGAACACGGCCACACCCCGCGTGACGATCGGGCACAGGTGCAGAAGTTCATTGAGAAGGGAGATCCGGCCGACACCCTAGTCTGGCTTCCATGTTTCTTCACCGAATCGACGCTGCAGGACCTGGGGCGGTTGGTTCTGCTCGATCAGGTGTTGACCGGCAACCGCCTCAACGAGCACGGCGCACACCTGTCACAGACCGACCGCGAGCAGGCGCGCAGTCTGCAGATCAACCAGCGCGACCAGATGCGGACCCGTATCCGCAACTGCCTCCTCGCCGCGTACGGCATCTCCCGGACCGACTCGAACGCCATCGACGATAGTCATGGACTGGAGCACCACTTCTGGTCCTTGAACCCGAGCTTCGAGCCGCGACCGCCGGTAGCGGCAAACTTCGACGATGCGCTCGTTGATGTCTTCAGCCAGGCACTCGATGCGCGCTACCCGGACCACCCCGACTTCGGAATCGAGGTGAAACGCTCGGCGCTCCGCCGCGTGCTGGAGGTCGTAAAGCGTGCCGCGTCCCATCCCGAGCAGCGCGTGGAGGTGGAGCGGCGCGAGCGCGATGAAATGCGGCACATCGCCGTGCCGCTTGGGCTCGGCGAGATGGGAGAGACCCACTTCAAGCTCGGCAGGAGATGGCTCGACGAACTGGAACGCAAGAGCACCGCGCTTGGCGGGGACACCCTGACCGTGGGCGAGCTTCGAGCCTGGGTCGAGGCGCCGGAACAGCGGGGCCTTGAGCGCGACGTACAGAACCTGTTGATACTGACCTTCGCACTCCAGCAAGGACTGAGCTTCAGCCTTGGTGGCCGGCCAGCGGACGCAACGATCGAGAAGCTGGACGATGGTCTTGTATTGGAAGCACAGACCTTACCCGATCCGAGTGACTGGGACCGTGCGGTGAAGCTCGCGCACGCGGTGTTCGGCATTCAGACATCCCCGTTGATGAACGCGCAGAATGTCGCCGAACTGGCCGAGCGTCTCCGCGACGCGGCGAACGAGCATCATGACGCCGCCGGTACGTTGGTAGATGTCCTGCGCACGCGGTTGAAGGCGCGTGCCATACCCGCGTCGGACTCCGACCGCCTTCGGACCGCGGAGGCGGTACTATCGCTGCTTTCCGCCCTCGATCATGCGCCGGACGATGCGCTGGTGGCCACCCTTGCCGCGGTCAAGGTGCACACCAGCGATGTCGCGATGGGTCAGAGCTTGACGAGCGCGCGGTCACTGGCGGGAGCGTTGTCGCCCCAGAGCCTCCAGGTCTTCGCGAAGATCGACGGCCTGCTGGAGCCATACCGGAAACGCGCCCAAGAGATCATCACGGCCCTGCACGACGCGCTCCGCCGCGACGAGCACGTAACGCCACTTCACAATTCCTTGCAACGTTGTCAGGAACAGGCCCTGGACCTTCTGGCCGAGGCCGCTACGAAGCCGGTGCGCTCGGATCCGGAACCGTCGCCGTCTCCACCAGAACGGAAGACCGACCCGGAGAAGGGCGCTCGCGGCGAAATGGTCGGGCACCACGCAGTGGCGCCAGAGAACGTCGGTACCGTGTTCGCGGAAATCGAGAATGCCGTGAAGAAGACAGGTGCCACACGAGTTGAGATCAGTTGGAAGGTCTTCACGGACGAGGGCGTTCCGGAAGGCAATTCGTGACGCCCGAGCATCTGACACAGCAAGTTGAACGGCTCTGCGACCGTTCGCCGGATACCCGCGTCGTCGGGTTCCACGCGGAGCAGTGGCTGGGGGGCGAGTCGATTGTCGTCAACGACAATACGTTCCCCGTACGCTGGTGCGCTTCCCCTCTCGCGGTGAGCGAGCAGCTCTCGGCTCTTGCGGGAGATGACCGGCTGATCGTGCTCACCCCACTCACCGACGCCGAACTCAGCCTCGATATCCTCGCCCGGTTTGCCAGACGGCAGTTGCTGCACCCTGAAATGTGGCAGTTGGTGCGTGATGCGTACGGCGTGGTGGCGGTGGATCCGCGTCTTCCCATGCAATCCTGGGGGATTATGTAGGAAAGTGCCGAAGCGCCCTCACTCAGGGCGCCGCTTCGGCCGGGGGATGTAGCGCACTTTCACGGGCCGGGTAAGCGCCTCGACCGCCTCCTCGAACGTCGCCCGGACCCGCATGTCCTCCTCAAGTTCCGTCTTCGACGGCTGGTACGTGGGGGCCACCACGTCCACGATGCGCGGCAGTTTCTTCAGCTTGTCAGGCATTCACTTCTTCCCTCTCGCCTGGGCGCTGAAGTCAATTCGTGGGCGCTGCTTGTGGCAATGCGTCTTGGATCTTGTCACGAGATACCACGTATCAGTCGCCAGCCGACGCAGGCGCTCTTCCTCTTCCATTCCCGCCCGGTAGCATTCCTCGACTGTAGCGAGCGAGCGGAGAATGTCGAAACGAACGCATCTCTCGGGCTTGCCCCACGGGCTCTGTGCCAAGACCGCGCACACAGTTTCCGTCGTCAAGGTGTACATCTAACCCGTTCGTGCTCCCGAATCCAGTCCGTTGTCGGCAATGAGGTCGACGTAGCGCAGGCGCTTGCCGTTCATGCCGGTGATGACGGCGGCCATGATGTCGATGGTGTCCTCGTCGCGCAGGTTGTGACGCGCGGCGAACTCCTGAACGTACCGGTCGAGATGCTTAGGACTCATCTTGTGGAAGGTGCCCTTGTGGGCGCGCTTCAGCATCGACCAGAAGCTCTCCGCACCGTTGGTATGGACATCGCCCCGGACGTACTCCTGGGCGCTGTGGTTGACTACTTCGTGCGGATTCGGAAGGGTCTCATAGACCAACGCATCGTCGGTGTAGACCTTGGCGTCAGGGGCCACGTGGGCGGCGACGAAGCCGTGTACGGTCGGCTTGTCGGTGCGTTCGACCACCTGGGCGCGAACCTGATTCGTATCCCGATCCTTCGCCCCCGCGATGGCGGTCTTGCCTACGGCCCCGCGGCCAGTGAGCTCTTCGCGCTTCGACTTTGACATGTTCGCCCGCTTCCCGCCCATGTAGGTCTCATCGACTTCGACCGGGCCGGCGAAGAGACCACTTTCCTGCGTGAGCGCGACCCGAAGCCGGTGCGCGAGGAACCACGCGGAGCGCTGATTGATGGTTAGGTCGCGGTGCAGCTTCATGCTGGACACGCTCTTGAGGCTGGTCGAGACGAGGTACGTCGCAATCATCCACACTTGCAGCCCGAGCTTCGACCCCTCCATGACGGTCCCCGTCTTCGGGCTGAACCGCTTGGCGCACTGCTTCTCGCGGCACCGGTACGGCATCGTCGCGTGCTTTGCGCCCGTCTGGACGTTCAGCGAGCCGCAGTGCGGGCACGCGACCCCGGTCGGCCACCGACGGGCGACGAACCAGGCTTCGGCCGTGGCGTCATCGGGGAACATGCGAAAGATCTGGACGAGGCTGATGCCTTCGCGGAAGCTCTTTCCAGGTGCCTTGTGTGCCATGCCCGTATCCTCTTGAGATACGGAAAGGTTACAAGAAAGTGCCGAAGGCGTCACGGGGGGCTTCGGCACTTTCCTACATAATCCCCCAATCCTGGATGGCTGATGCCCTGCTCAGCGTGCGGCCGCAACGGCGTACGGCACGAGCCAACACCTTGGACGCCGACACCGCTTGGGCGCACCTGCTCCGTCACCATCTCGGACTGCCTTCCGGCAACCCCGATGTCGAATCCATCATTGCCTGGAGCACGGACCCCAGCACCGAGGGGCGATTCGAGAAGCTCGCCGCGCCGCTTGCAGAAGCGGTCAAAGTCCGGCTCGGAGATTCCGCAGGCGGACTCGGGAGTTTGCTCGCGGAAGGGATCGCTGCCGGCCACTCGAGTGAACTGCTCCCCATCGGCTTCGCGTGCGACGTTCTGTTCGACGCAGGGTCCGACAACCGGGACCCGGTCCTCGTGCAAGCAGCGGCGCGTCTCGAACCCTTGCTCGGCGGTTCCAGCGTCGAGCCGGCCCGAGGCATCGAGTGGGCAGGAGCCTCGCGCGCCGTACTTCGGTCTCTGTCGCAAGACCGGCGCAGCGAGTGGCTTGATCGCGCGGAGAATTTGCTGGCAAATCTGAAGGCGGAAGCGTATTCCGAGAGCAGCTCGGTGCTGCCCACCGGATTCCAGAGCCGTCTCGCTCGCTTCACCGCGGCAGCGACAGCAGCACTCCACAAGTCAAGGGCGCTCGAGTCGGCGGAAGATGCATTTCGCCGTGTCCGGGAACATGCCGACTTCGAAGACCTGGGGGACCGAGCACGCCACCTGGAGATGGCCATGCGTCTCGTGCGCAGCTTCCACCAAACCCAGAAGCCTGTGAAGGATCTGGCTCGCATGATGGCGCACCACCTCAAGGATGGGGCTTTCGAAGACTGGGCGCGGCGGTACCTGTTGGGAGGAGACGAGCACCCCGATGTCAGTGCAATGTTCGGGGCGCTCTATCGCGCGGTACGCGCGCGCCGCGAGGATCAAAACTGGAGCTTTGCCAAGGCTGTCCAGGGCCGGCAGACTGGCGGCGCGTCCACCGATTTGGTGCCCATCGAGAATTGTCTGGCGAGGATCGTTGCGCCGCTCGCGAAGACGCGTCCGGTCCTCGTGCTCGTGCTGGACGGCATGGATACGGGCGTTTTCCACGAGCTTGGCGAAAGCCTGGAGGAGCGCGGCTGGCGGCGGCAGCGCGGGTCCAGCCCGGGCGCCGTGCTCGCAGTGCTTCCGACCGTCACGGAATGCTCGCGCATGGCGCTCCTGTCAGGCGAGGTCACGCAGGGAAGCAGCGCGACCGAGAAGCCCGCCTTTGCCAAGCATCCCGGTCTGATGGAAGTCTCGCGGCCCGGCCGGCAACCACTCCTGTTCCATAAGGCCGACCTGTCAGAAGGCGCGGCGGAAGGGCTCGCGGCGCCGGTGCGCGAGGCGCTGGAAGACGGTCAACGACGCATTGTAGGTGTGGTCCTGAACGCGGTGGATGACCACCTCTCCAAGTCGGAGCAAATGCAAATCGAGTGGCGAGTCGATTCCATCAAGCTCCTGCCGACAATCCTGATGGAGGCGCACAAGGCCGGCCGTGCCGTGGTCCTCACTTCGGACCATGGGCACGTCCTGGAAGCGGACGGCGTCAAGCTTCCCGGTGACGGTGAGGGTCGATGGCGGAGTGCGGCTACGCCCGCGACCGAACCGGAGATCGAGATTGGAGGCGCACGCGTGCGGGCAGCGACGGGCCAGGAGCGCATCGTTCTCCCATGGAGCGAGGCCGTGCGGTACAGCTCGAAGAGAAACGGCTATCACGGCGGCGTGACGCTGCAAGAAGCGGTCGTTCCAGTCGGCGTGTTCGTCGGACCGGGGGAGGCGCTCGATGGGTGGGAGCCGGCGCCGCTCGCGTATCCCCTCTGGTGGACTGAGGAAGAGCCACAGCCAGCGGACGTTCGCCTGCCGGTGACGGAACTGGCCGAACCCGTACCGTCCGCGGCTCCTCAGCCCGACCTGTTCACAGAGGCCGAGCGCGAGCCATCCGCAGCCGCTGCACGGTGGGAGCGGCTCTTCGCGTCCGAGGTGTACGCTGCTCAACGCGCGCTCGCGGCCAAGGGGGCGCCGGACGATGATGCTGTCCGCACCGCGCTCGATGCCCTTTACGAGGCGAACGGCCGCCTATCCGTTCTGTCTGTTGGCAAGCAGCTGAGCGTGGCACCTCCGCACGCTCGGCGCGCAATCGACGGCCTGCAACGCCTTCTGAACGTGGACGGCTATCCGGTGCTTCGTCTCAGCGCCGACGCGGAACACGTCGAGCTGAACGTCTCCCTTCTCATGGAGCGATTCAGATTGAAGCCGTGACACGCCCGCTCAGCGGCCGAACTGAACTCTCTCCTGTATGGCTCCCCACGGCATGCCTCACTCGAACCGGGGCTCACGTTGAATGACAGCGAGCGATTCGGCACATTGGGCTCCTTGGGGGCAGACGGCGGCAACAGCCTGACTTGGTGCCAGAGCCTGCCCTAGCCGCTGTAACCAACGCCAGCGCCCGAGGAGAAAGGAGATGTTGTCCAGCTTCACAATCGAGGGCTTCAAGAGCTACCGCAAGGCAACCTTGGAGCTGGCGCCCCTGACGGTTCTGATCGGCGCAAACGCGTCCGGGAAGAGCAACGCGATCGAGGCGTTGCGTCTTCTCTCCTGGATCGCTCAGGGGAACAGACTCGGGGCGATCCGGTACGCTGTGCAAGAGGAGGATCGAACGGTTCGCGGAACCGTGAAAGACCTCGGTTTCAGGAATCGCCGTGTCTTCTCGCTATCGTGTGGGACGACCCATCCCAGGTGGAATTTCTACTCCATCGAGCTCAGGAGGCTGGACGACGACGATCTTCACATCTCGCACGAAATCCTCACCGGGCCGGACGAGCGCGTTCCACTCTTCCAGATCGTGAGCTCGCACGAAGCGGGAGGAGACGTTTGGGTCGCCTACAACAATTTTGCACGAGGCGGCAGGAAACCGCAGATCAGGTGCACCGACCAGATGGCGGTGTTGGCGCAGCTCCAGAGCTCGGCTCGATTTGAGGCGGGCCAGAAGACGGCGCAAAAAGTGATCCCCGACGTCGCAACACAATACCAGGACTGGCTGTCCAACGTAGTTTTCCTCGACCCCCAGCCGGCGGCCATGCGGGGCTATAGCTTCGCGACCGAACGGATACTGACTGGAAGCGGAGCAAGTCTATCCGGTGTTCTGTATGACCTCTGCGAAAAACCCAGAGTAAGGCGCGAACTGCTCCAATTCGTGGAAGCTCTGCCGGAGCAAAACATCGGAAAGATCGACTTCATCAAAACGCCGCGCAGCGAGGTAATGGTCAAGCTGACCGAAACATTTGGCGGACGAAACTCAACATATGACGCAACTCTCTTGTCGGACGGAACACTTCGCGTACTCGCGATTGCGGCTGCCGTGTTATCCGCGCCAGAAGGTAGCTTGGTCGTAATCGAAGAGATCGACAACGGTGTCCATCCCAGTCGTGCCGAACAACTCCTCGAACGTCTATTGGGCGTTGCCAAAAGACGCAATCTCCGCGTGCTCATCAGCAGCCACAACCCCGCCTTGCTGGACGCCTTGCCGGATGACGCAGTGCCTGATGTGGTGTTCTGCTACCGCGACCCCGAGTCCGGTACGAGCCGACTGACTCGTCTGATGGACATTCCGGACTATCCCGAACTCATCGCGCAAGGAGCGGTCGGTCACCTGATGACACGCGGGACCATCGAACGATTCGTAAAGGCTCATCCGGGACCAAGAGAACGCAGGCGACTTGCCCGATCCTGGCTGTCCGACCTTCGCGAGCAGGTAGGGTGATTGGCGGTGTCCGAAGTCGTCATCATCGACACTTCCGTGCTGCTGAACGTTCTCAATGTTCCCACACGCAATCAAGATCATCATGAAGTCTGTGAAGAGCTTGATGAAATCTTGGATGCTGATGCCAACCTGCTTCTTCCATTGGCTGCGGTGTTCGAAACGGGCAATCGCATTGCTCGGCTCTCGAATGGTGGGCGTCGACGCCACTTTGCGGGAATATTCTGCGTCCAGGTGCGCATGGCGCTGAACGGAGAAGCCCCTTGGGCTCTGATACCGCTGCCGGATTCCGATCAACTCGTCAAGTGGTTAGATCATTTCCCGGACCAGGCCATGCGAGGAGTGAGTATGGGGGACCTGTCCATCATCGAGGCTTGGGAAGATGCTTGCGCGCGACACCGAGGCCAACGCGTCCGCATTTGGTCTCTCGACCAACACCTGCAAGGCTATGACCGCAATCCGTGAAGATCGATACCCGAATCGAGGCTGAACGGTCGGTCATCCTTGGGGGAGCGCTCTCTCAACGAAGACTGCTGAATATGATGATTGGCCGAATCAGAACGCTTCGCCGAAGTTCCGATTCCAGGACCTTCCCATGAGCAGAGCCGCAGACAGCAAGCCCGCCCAGCCCGACACCTGGACCTGGCCCGAGGAGCGCTGGCGGCCGATCGTCGAGAAGGTCCGCGCGGGGCGGTCGCTCAAGCCCGCGTCGTGGCCGGGCGGGGCGCGTTGCGCGGTGGCCCTCTCGTTCGATTCCGACCATGAGACGCTGACCCTGCGCTGGGGCGACCGCTCGCCCGGCAAGCTCAGCCAGGGCCAGTACGGCGCGCGGGCCGCGATGCCGCGGATACTGAAGCTGCTCGAGCGCTACGACGCGCCGTCGACATTCTTCGTCCCCGCGGTGACCGCGATGCTGTATCCGGAGGAGCAGCGCGCGGTGGTCGCGGGCGGCCATGAGATCGGCATCCACTCCTGGATCCACGAGCTGAACTCGGCACTGCCGCCCGAGGACGAGCGCGACCTCCAGATGCGGGCCGCCGACAAGCTCGAGGAGATCTCCGGCGAGCGGCCGGTCGGCATCCGCACCCCGTCCTGGGACTTCTCCGAGCACACCCTCGCCATCACCCGGGAGATGGGACTCCTCTACGACTCCTCCCTCATGGCGGACGACGAGCCCTACGAACTCCTCGAGAACAACGAGCCGACCGGGATCGTGGAGCTTCCCGTCGAGTGGATCCGCGACGATGCGCCGTACTGGGTGATGGACCGGTTCTCGAGCCTCCGGCCCTATACCCCACCCTCGGGGGTGCTGGAGGTCTTCCGGCGCGAGTTCGACGGGGCCTACGCCGAGGAGGGACTGTTCCTGCTCACGATGCACCCCCACTTCATCGGCCACCGATCGCGCATCCAGGTGCTGGAAGAGCTGGTCCGCTACATCCGCTCCCATGCCGGGGTGTGGTTCGCGACCCACGCCGACGTGGCGCGGTACTGCAAGGAACAGGCGGGGATCTAGCCCGGAAATCTCACCAGCTTTCGTCGCGAGGGCGGCGAGACGGCGCTGTGACAAGCCGCACGGACCGAAAGAGCGCGTACGCGCTGGCGAAGGCGTAGCCGACACTACGTCGAAGCGGTTTGAGGGAGTACGGCCTGTCACAGCGCATGGATCGGCGTCCGCAGCAGGAAGCTGGGTAGAGTCGAGGACTGGCGCGCCAACTGTAGGGTCCGGTGGTGATTCCGTCGCTTTCGCTCCGGGCCTCAGTCCGGCTCCCGTAGTCACGTTTCCAGTCCCCGCTCGGCGAACCGGGCGTGCGGTTTTCCCGCACCCGGCTCTCTCTGAGACCTCATGCCTTCGCCCACGGCAGGTCACGGGTCGTCTGCTCCAAGCGCACCCGTCCCAGCGTGTCGTAGAGGAACTCGTCGGGGTAGCGCTTCGTGGCCCCACCCCTTCGCTTGTGCTTGACCCATAACCATCGACGCAACCGACGACGCACGTGAGCATCCACGGCTCGATACGCTGGCGTGACCGGTCCGAGGCAGTAGTACTGTCCCCAGCCCGTCAGCATCCGGTTCAGCCGCCCCACCAGCGACGCGGTCTCCCACCCCCCGGTGCGTCGGGCCGTCACGCGACTCAGCGCCTGCCCAACCCGCCGCACACTTCGCTTCGACGGTCTCGTGCCCACATAGGCCCGCCCCGTCTGCCGGGAGTAGCACCGTCCAATGGTGTAGCCCAGAAACTCCACGCTCTCGTCCGGAATCCGGCGAATCCCACTCTTGGCCTCGTTCACCGCCAGCCCCAGTCGCTCCATCATCGAACGCATGACCTCCATCGCCGCCTGCGCGTTTCCGCTCTGGCAGCAGATGACGAAGTCATCCGCATAGTTGACGATGTACGCGCCTAGCCGACGCTCATGCCCCAGTACCTTCCATCCCAACACGAAGCGGCGCATGTACAGATTCGACAGCAGCGGATATGGGAACCTTATGATTATGGGAACCTGAGCTCCTGCGGGCGTTGATTTTCGAGGGATTGGGCCAGGATCAGATTCCCATAAGAATGTGCTTTTCTCCTGCTGGTTTTGGCACTGGACAGGAGAATCAGCATGTCATCGTTGATCACAAGCGTAGCGTCGCCCGAAGCGAGTGGTGAACCGGGCCCGGGCATGGTCCAGAACTACAGGGAGCGGTTGCAGGCCCTGGGTTACTCCCCGGGCCTGACGGGCAAGTGCATCCGAACGATCCTGCACCTCATCGCATGGTTGTCGGCGAACGGGACAGGCATCGAGGCGCTCGACGTTCGCGTCCTGCATCACTTCCTGAACCACGACTGTGCCTGTCCCGGTCCACGCGGTTACCGCAAGAACCTCGAACGCGCCCGATGGCATCTGCACCGGTTTCTCGGCTTCCTCATGGAGACGGGACGCGTGCGGATGCCTGCGGAGGTCGAGAGCGGCGCCCGCGTGGTGGAGGCGTTCCTTCAAACGCTCATGGCACAAGGATATGTGCACGAGTCGATCGCCGCATACCGCAAGCGCTGTCGACACTTCATCGTCTGGCTCTACTTGCATGATGTCGCACTCGCCGAGGTCGATGACGACGTCTTGTCCCGTTTCCTTTTGCACGACTGCACCTGTGCGCATCCCCACTTCTTCATCAGGACCGGCAGATTCGCGGGTCGCAACAACAGCCGATCAAAGATCGGGTTGTTCATCGAGTACCTGATCGGCACGGGCATCGCCCCGCCGCTCCCGACGCCGGCATGCGAGGAACCAGGCCGCTATCTGGCGCGTTTCCTGGTCTGGCTGCGGCGCTATCGCGGCATCGGGGAGCGGACCATACAGAGCTACCACAAGGCCATGCGGGTGCTTCTTCCCCATCTTGGCGATGTTCCCGGTCGATACAGCGCGACGCTGATCAGGAATACGGTGCAGTGCCGCCTCGAGACGGCATCGCGCGAACTTGTCCGACGCGAGACGTCAGCGCTTCGGTTGTATCTGCGCTTCCTCGCGCTGGACGGCCTTTGCCGGCCCGGGCTTGTCGCTGCGGTGCCGACGATTCCCCGCCAGAGGTTCTCGACATTGCCCCGTCATCTGCCGCGCGACGATATCGAACGCATCATCGCATCGTGCGACCGGGCGACGCCCATGGGACTGCGGGATCGCGCCATCGTGCTGCTCCTCGCCCGGCTCGCCCTGCGTGCCGGCGACGTCGCCAATCTTCGGTTGAACGATATCGACTGGAACAATGCGGTCGTTCGGGTCAGCGGCAAGTCGCGACGCACCGCGGTCTTGCCGCTGCCGCAGGATGTCGGCGCCGCGGTCAAGGATTACCTCCTCCATGCCCGCCCTGTCGTGGATGCCGAGAAGGTGTTCCTGCGCATGATGCCGCCGCTCCATCAGCCCCTGGCCAGCGGTGGGGTGTCGGCGGTCGCGCAGGCTGCGATCAAGCGCGCCGGCGTCAAGGCACAGGGACTGCCGGCGGGGCATGTCTTCCGCCATTCCGCGGCGACGAATCTGCTGCGCGACAACACGCCGCTGGAAGTCATCAGCACGCTGCTGCGTCATCAATCCACGCAGACAACGGCGATTTATGCGCGGGTCGATATCCGAATGCTCCGGGAAGTGGCCCAGCCCTGGCCGGTCGCGGGAGAAGAGAGATGACGCTGGCCGAGCATGTGGAGCGTTACGTGACCTTCCGCAGGGCCCTGGGCCATGCCTATGTGGAACAGGCGCGGTGCCTGCAGGACTACGCGGCCTATGCCGAGGCCCGTGGTGACAGCTTCGTGCGCAGCAGCACGGTCTTCGATTGGGCATCGACAACGCCGTCTCCCCGACAGGCGCAAGTCAAACTGCGCTACGTGTGCGACCTTGCCAGCGTCTTGCACGCCGACGACGAACGTCACGAGGTGCCGGACCGCGACGCCTTGGGCAAGGCAAGATCACGGCGGCCATCGCCTCATCTGCTGTCCTTGACCGAGATCAGGCGGATCATGGATGCGGCGCTGGAGCTGGCGCCGGCCGGTTCGATCACGCCCCTGACGTTCCATTACATCCTGGGGCTGATCGCCGCGACCGGTTTGCGGCGCTCGGAAGCGGCCGGCCTCCTGCTGACGGACCTGACGGCGGATGGCTTGCTGATCAGGAATGCGAAGCTCGGCAAGCGCCGCCTCGTCCCGCTCGATGGCAGCGTCCATCGGGCCATGGATGCGTATCTGCGGGAGAGGAAGCGCAGCGGCGGGCCCGACGAACACCTGTTCGTGCTCTCGACGGGCCGGCCCATGCACCCGGTCTATCTCGCGACCGTCTTCGTCAAGCTGGCACGGCGGGTCGGGCTTCGAGCCGGGCCAGGCGAGCCTGGGCCGCGCCTTCATGACCTTCGCCACTCATTCGCAGTTCGCGCGCTCGAAAGCACGCTGTCGGCCGAGCGGCGCGATGTCGCCCGCCACATGCTGACGCTGTCGACCTATCTCGGCCATTCCAACACCGCCGACACCTACTGGTACCTCGAAGCGACGCCGGTGTTGCTGCGACAGGTGTCGCAGGCCACCGAGAGGCTGCATGAGGGGAGGAAGAACGATGGCTGAACTCGCTCCTCCCTTGGCGATGTTCCTGCGGGAATATCTTCCACGCGACAGGGGCACGAGCCGGCATACCGTTGAGAGTTATGCCCTGTGCTTCAAGTTGCTGGTCGTCTTCGCGGCGGACAAACACGGCATCCGGCCCTGCAAGCTCGAGATCGGTCATCTCGACATAGCGACCCTTCTCGAGTTCCTCGAACATCTCGAACGGGATCGGGGAAACGGGGTGCGTACACGCAATGCCCGGCTCGCGGCCATCAAGGCCTTCTTCCGGTTCCTCGAGTTCCGGCACCCGGGATATCTCGACCTCGCCGCGCAGGTGCGTGAAGTCCCGGCGAAGAAGGGCGAAGTGCCACTCATCGGCTCTCTCGACCGGGCGGAAACGCGGGCTCTGCTCGACGCGCCGGACCCGGGCACGGTGGCTGGAACACGCGATCGCGCGATGCTGTGTCTCACCTACAACGCCGGCCTGCGGGTCTCGGAACTGGTCGGGCTTGCGCTCGACGATCTGAAGATGCCGGCCCTCGACGAGGTGCACATCATCGGCAAAGGCCGGCGCGAACGCATCCTGCCGCTGTGGAAGGAAACCCGCAGGGCCCTGCGTGACTGGCTGGCTCTCCGGCCGAAAAGTGCCGACCGGCATCTCTTCCTCAATGCCATGGGCACCGGCATGACCCGGCGCGGCTTCGCGAAACGGCTTTCCCTGCATGCGCAAACCGCTGCGCACAGCGTGCCGTCCATCACCAGAAAGACCGTATCTCCCCACCTGTTACGTCACGCTTGCGCGCTCCACACTCTCGAGGCGACCGGTGACGTCAGGAAGGTCTCACTCTGGCTTGGGCACTCAAGCCTTCAGACCACCGAGATGTATCTGCGGGCGGATCCGACCGACAAGCTCGATACGCTCGACAAGTGGCGCCCTCCCAGCCTCCGGAAGGGCATATTCAAGGGTGTGCAGGACGAGTTGCTCGCGATGCTCGCAGGCACCTGAACCCGCCAATCTTATGGGAACCTGATCGTGGTCCAATCCCTCGAAAATCAACGCCCGCAGGGGCTCAGGTTCCCATAATCATGAGGTTCCCATATCCGCTGTTATCGGAACGTTCCGATAACACGGGCGAGATCGGCGCCCCTTGCGGGATACCACACTTGCGGTCTTTCGCCTGCGTGGTGCGCCTCCTCCCTCCTCGCCCGTCCGATTCCTCTACCGGCGCCACCAGCCACTGCTTGACCAGCGCCAGCACATGCCGGTCGCTGACCCGCCGGGCCACCGAACGCATCAATTGCGCATGAGGAATCGAGTCGAAGTAACCGCTCAAATCCGCTTCAACCACCTCACCGTGACCGCGCCTCGCCAGCCCGTGCACCGCGCGTACTGCGTCGTGCGCACTGTGCCCGGCTCGGTACGCGTGCTGCTCCGGCTGCAGGTCGGCCTCGAAGATCGCCTCCAGCACCAGCACCGCCGCCGTCTGCACCACTCGGTCACGTATCGTCGGGATTCCCAAGGGCCGTTGCCCTCCGTTCGCCTTCTCCAACCACACCCGGCGCACCGGGGCGGCTCGATAGCGCTTGTCCCTGAGCTCCTGCGCCAACTCCCCAAGCCACGCCTCCCGGCCCCGCGACTCAATCGCCTCGAACGTCTCGCCGTCCACCCCCGCCGCTCCACCGTTCGCACGGCATAGCGCATAGGCATGGGCCACGAGGTCTTCTCGGCACACCTTGTCGTAGAGCACGTAGAACCGAAACTCGGGTTCTGCCTTCGCTTTCGCATGCAGCGCCTTTCGCAGCTTCTCGACCTTCGGCGGTGTTTGCAGTCTCATCGACAATCCCCGCTTCGCTCGCTCCTGCCAGCGCCCGTCCCAGACCAAGGCCCCTTCGCTCCACCGGCATTACCCGGCTTCCTCACTACTACGGGCCTCTCCGCCACCCCGAAAGGACCGGCCCTGTCCTCACGGACGACCGGTTCACCGGACACGCTTCCCGGCCTCCCAACGGGGCTTCCCGTGTTGCGTCGCTCTCCCGTTTGCATGCATGCCATCGCCACTACCCCGGCAGGACCGCTGGGTGCGCGTGTCGTTCGCCTTCCCCAGCGACAGCGGCCTTCCCCGAAACTCAGGCGGGTCGGCTCCTGCATTACCCTTTTCGAGGCCTGCTCAGCGTTTTATGGGCTGTTCCCCGTTATGCGCTGCACGAGGCCCATCCCCTTATGAAGCCAAGGCCAAGCCGCGTTTCCGCAGCGCATAACGGATTGTGTTTACAGTGATTGTAGATACGCCATGAGCCCGCGGTTGTCACGATACGACCTGTTCCGTGCCGGTTCAGCCGAGTCGAAGAGTGCGACCGCTTTCGCTTTTCTCTCGAGGTCGATTTCGGCATAGACGCTCGTCGTGTCCAGACTCGCGTGGCCCAGCCATGCGCGGATCGTGTTCAGATCCACTCCCGATCGCAGCATGTGGGTCGCTGCCGTATGGCGCAGCACATGCGGACCGACCTTCTTGGAGTTCAGCGACGGGGCGCGTGCGGTGGCTTTCGCTGCACAACGCTCGACCAATTGACGGATGCCGGAGCGGGTGATCGGGCGTCCGAGACGACTGAGGAAGACCGCCGCTCCGGGGTCGCGTCCCGCCACCAGGTCCGCCAGCGCCCGCGCGGATTCCCGCAGGAGCGGACACAGGCGTGTCTTCCCGCCTTTGCCCAACAAGGTAACGCGCGAGTGGTCCGCGCTCTTGTCGGCCAATTGCAGTCCTCCGATCCTGAGCTGCGCGGCCTCAGATGCACGGGCACCCGTGTGGTACAGGAACAACAACAAATGGGCCTACCCCGATTCGGTGGACGGTTGAGGGCTGTCGCCACCGGCACTGGGGTGAACGATAGCCGATGGAATGAAATCTCTCTCGGAGACCAGTGTTGAGGGTCTCCCCGGAGGGTGGTTGTGGATCCCCGGCCGGCCGATTCGGAAGGGCTCGAGGTTGGCTTGTTCGTGATGACCCTCGGTGCCCATCGGGCGCCCCGCGGCCGCGCGGCGTTCGAATTCGTTGGGGCTCAGGTACCCCAGCCCAGAGTGCAAGCGGCGGGTGTTGTACCAGGATTCCACGAACGCGAAGATGGCCATGCGTGCTTCGGCCTGGGTCTGAAACGAGCGCCGTTGCAGCAGCTCGCATTCGAGCGTGGCGAAGAAGCTCTCGGCCATCGCGTTGTCGTAGCAGTCGCCTGCCGATCCGGTCGACGTCACCACTCCCATCTCCCGGCATCGCTTGCCGAAGGCGAGGGAGGTGTACTGCGTACCCTTGTCGGAATGATGGATGACCCCTTGGGGGCGGCGCTGTGCGATCGCCATGTTCAGTGCCCCGAGCACCAGCTCGGTGCGAAGATGGTTGGCCATGGCCCACCCGACCACTTTGCGGCTGAACACATCGAGCACGACGGCCAGGTACACAAACCCGGTCCAGGTCGGCACGTAGGTGATGTCGGCGACCCAGATGCGGTCCGGTGCATCGGCCCGGAACTGACGCTCGACCCGGTCCGGAGCCGCACGGCGGCCCGGCTCGCGGCGCGTGGTGTGCGTGCCCCGGCGACGGCTCACCCCGGCCAAGCCGGCCTCACGCATCAGCCGAGCCACGCGCTTGCGGCTCACCGGGCATCCGCGGCGGTGCAGCTCGGCATGGACCCGAGGCACCCCGTAGGTGCCTGCAGAACCCTTGTGGATGGTCCGAACCGTCCCGCGCAGCTCCTCGTCGCGCTGGGCGCGACGCGAACGCCCACGGCCTCGCCACGCGTAGTACCCGCTGGCGGAGACGCCCAGCACTCGGCACATCGTGGCCACCCGATGATGGGCCTGGTTTGCCTTCACGAGCGCGAAGACCTCCCCGGTATCGTGCCGGTCTCCCGAGCGAACCAGGCCGCGGCTTTTTTTAAGATCTCGCGCTCCTCGCGAAGCTGACGGTTCTCGCGACGAAGCCGACGCAGCTCCTCGAGCTCGGAACTCGTCAGACCGTCCTCACGACGGCCCTCGTCGCGATCCGCTTGACGCACCCAGTTGCGGATCGCCGAAGCGGAGCACTCGAACTCGCGGGCCAGCTCCCCGGGCGCGCGGCCCGTGCGAACCAGCTCGACCATCTGGCGCCGGTACTCCGGCGCGTACGGCGGTTGTTTCTTCGACATGTGGACACCTCCTCTGCGCAATGTTCAGGTGTCCACCAAAGCGGGGCAACTTCAAAAGCGCGCTCGCGACGACCCTGCGGCGTGGAGGTGTCCGGGACGTCAAGTAAGGCATCGAGCTCGTGCTTCTCGAGGTAGCTCACTGCAGGAGGCGCAGTTTTTTTCAACGCGATAGCGCGGATCCGGCCGCACCATTCGACATGCTCGGGGCTGCGGGTGGCGACGTAGCGGGCGAAGGTACGGATGGCCGCGAGGCGCTGGTTGCGGGTACGGGGAGAGCAGCCTCGGCCGTGCTCGATGTGTGCCAGGAAGGCGAGTACGCGCTCGGCACTGAGGTCACGCACGGCCAACCGGTCGATCGGCATACGCGCCTTGCCGGCGACGAAGGGAAGCAGAAGAGCCAGCGTGTCGCGGTAGCTGAGCTGGGTGTTGCGGGCCAGGTTGCGCTCGCTCACCAAGTGCTCCTCGAGGAAGCGGCGTAGCCAGGGACCGAGTAAACAGGGATCAGTCATCGCCGCCTCCTGTTCCTGTTTGTACGTAGCGTTCGAAGCGCAACGCGGCCTCGCCCAGCAGTTCCGGAGTCATGGTGAGATAGACTTGGGTGCCGGCGACGCTGGCGTGGCCCAGGTACGTGGACAGCAGCGGCAGCATGCGTTGTACGTCCGCTCCTTGGCGGTACCAGGCGGTCAGCCGGTGAACGGCGAAGGAGTGGCGCAGATCGTGCAGGCGCGGTTGGTTGCGTGCTCCGTTCTCGCGACCCACCCCGGCGGCCCGCCGCAATTGAACGAAGGCCTTGCTCACGGTTCTTGCGGCCAACGGCGTGCCGTCGCGGTTTACGAAGAACGGCGCCTCGTGTGCCTGCGAAGCGCCGCAGGCCGTGCGCTGAGCGGCATACTCCTGCATGGTCCGCGCGAGCTGCGGTCCCAGGGGGATCAAGCGGGTCTTGTCGAACTTCGTCTCGCGCACGGTCAGTACTGCGGCTCGCAGGTCGATATCGGCCAGCGTGAGGCTGAGCGCCTCTGCGCGCCGCAATCCGGCGCCGTAGAGCACGAGCAGCAGCGCACGGAAGGTGTGCGGCTCCAACTGATTGACCCGTTTCCGATAGGTCTTCACGGCGTCGAGCAAACGGCGCAGCTCGTCGCGCGAGTAGATGTAGGGCGGTGCGGATGGGGGGGCCTTGGGAGCCTCGACCGGTAAGGGCGAGCGGGTCGCAAGGCTGCGTGTGATCGCGTAGCGGTAGAAGCTCGCCAAGGTGCAATACAGGAAGACTTGGTTGCTCGAGGCGGGCGTGCCGCTAGCGAGGAAGGCGCTCACCTGGTCGCTACGGACCGCGTCGCAGTCCACCCCGTCGCCAACACGACGGCAGTAACGGCGCAGCGCGTACGCTTGGGATTGGAAGCGCGCGCCCTGCGCCCGCCTCCAAGCGATGTATTGGCCAATCGCCTCACGCAGTGTCATGCCAGCCCCTCCAGGTCGAAGTCGGCCACTTGACGCAAGCCGGCGAGGGCGACCTTGGCGTACACCGCGGTCGAGTCCAGGCTACGGTGCCCGAGGCAGTCCCCGATCTCCTGCATCAGGAATCCCTCGTCCAATAGACGCTGTGCGAAGGCGTGGCGTAACGCGTGTGCTCCGCGACGCGGGCACTTGATGTCGCAGCGCTGCATACGGCTTCGCACGACGCTCGATATCGCGGAGGCGCTGAGGGGACGGGTTGGCGCCGTGAGCGCAAGAAAGATCTTCCGGACATCGGTATGAGGCCGGGCGTGACGGAAGTAACGTGCAAGGGCCTCTCCGACGCGGCGCGACAACGGGAACAGGTCGACGCGCCCCGTCTTGGGACGGCGAACGCGTAGCGTCTCCGCCTCCCAGTCGATGTCGTCGAGCTGCAAAGCGCACACTTCCCCGACGCGCAGGCCGTATGCCGAAAGCGTGAGCAGGAGTGCCCGGTCGCGCAGGTCCGCCGGACAGTCACTCTCGGTCGACGCGAGCAGGAGCCGCTGCTCTTTCCAGGACGGCCCCACGGGTAGCGCCGCATCCCTGTAGACACGGGGTACCACGATCGCCGCAGCAACCCCCGGCCTGCTCCAACCGTGATCTTCGGCAAAGCGGAAGAATGCCCGTAGAGCATCCGCATGGGTCCGGATCGTGGTGCGGCAGCGGGGATGTCCGGTCCTTGCGTTGTTCTCGCTTAGAGCCCGATCGATGGTTGCGATCGTGACTTCGGCCAGCGCGCCGGTCCTTGCGCAAGACCGCCGCAGAAAATCATCCGCCCGTGCTCGACGGTCGCGGATCGTGGCCTCAGACCAGCCGCGTTCCTGGCGCATGTAGTCGACAAAGTCCGCAACTACGCCAGAGTGCGGATGGGTCGATATTGCCGAGTCCTCCAGGCGGCCCAAGAAGCGTAGCCAGCAGGTGGCATGCGAGACAAAGTGGCGTTGGGCAACATCGGGGTTCCCACCCCGGCGTGCAGGGTCCTGGGAGACCCATCGCCGTGCGGCGGCTTCAATGTCGGGCCGCGCCACCTTTCCTTGCTCACCAAGCTCCAAATAGTGGATGACCTTGACTTGGAGAGCGGCGATCCCGCGCAGCGTGGACGATCGGGCGCCCTGCTCGGCACGGTGAGCGAGGTAGGCGAGGCGGGATCGGGCCAATGGAGCAGCAAGATGTCGCTGAACCGCGTCGGCTCGCTTGAACAGATGGTTGAGTCTGAACATTGTCGGATCTCCTTGCCAAAGGAAACACCGACAATAGCGACTCGATCAGCAACCGTTATGCGCTGCGGAAACGCGGCTTGGCCTCGGTTCCACAAAGGGATAGGGCTCGTGCAGCGCATAACGGGGAACAGCCCATAAAACGCTATATGCGCTGTAGCGCATATAGCGTTCACTGCTCGTTACGGCCTGCGTGCTCGCCAAGTCCCTGAAGGACCCTCTGCACTGGAAGCTTCAGCCGCTTCGTTACCTCCACGACCGTTCCAATTGCTACCGGCTGGAACGACAGTTGCCGGGTGGGAGTCTCACCCACTGAGAGAACGCGCCTTTCACGGCGCACTGATTTTTGCGGGCTAGGACTTCGGGCGCCGGCCGGGCCGGCGTTGCGGCCAGGCCGGATGCCCGGCATGCTGGGCGAATCCAACGGAGCACGAACGTTTCGGGATGGCATCGCGGATGATCAAGGCACGGAAGCTGCCCGACGACGGGCCGCGCAACGGCTGGTACGAGACGTTGCCCGCGCCACCGCCCGCGCGGCGGGTCGACGGCCGGGTGAAGGCGGACTTCGCGGTGATCGGCGCCGGGACCTGCGGGTGCGCCGTGGCGCGGCGTCTCGGCGAGCTGCGGCCGGACGAGACCGTGGCCCTGGTCGAGGCGACCCGCGCCGGCTACGGCACCTCCGGGCGCAACGCGGGCTTCATGCTCGACCATCACAGCCACGGCGGCATGAAGCATTTCGAGGCGGCCCGGAAGAACGATCGGCTGTTCTCGGCCGGAACCGCCTGGCTCCGTGACTTGGTGCAGAAGCATCAGATCCAGTGCCAGTGGAGCGACTGGGGGCGGATCTACGTCGCCGCCGAGGCCTCCGCGGAAGGCGAGCTGAAGGGCGTTTCCGACGGTTTCGATGCCCTCGGGGTGCCGTGGCGGGGGCTCGACCGGGACGATCTCGAGGCGGTGACCGGCTCGCGTTTCTTCCGGCGGGGGGTACGCGCCGACGGCTCCGCCCTGGTCCAGCCCGCGGCCATGATGCGGGGCCTCGCCGCCACCCTTCCCGCGAACGTCACGCTGTACGAGGAGAGCCCGGTGCACGAGATCGGCACGAAGGGCGGGTTTCGCCTGGCCTGCCCGGACGGCACCATCGAGGCGCGCCAGGTCGTCCTCTGCAACCACGTCTTCGCCGAGGAAATGGGGATCCTCAAGCACCGGATCGTGCCGCTCGCGAGCTTCGCGAGCCTCACCGAGCCGCTCTCCGACGCCCGCACGGCCCTGCTCGGCACGGAAGGGGAGTTCGGCCTGCTGCCCGCCAATGCCAACGGCAGCACCGTGCGGCTCACCCGCGACCGCCGCATCCTCATGCGCAACACCCTCCACTACGCGCGCGACAAGCGCTTTGCGACGGAGCTGATCGACGAAGTGGCCGACACCCACCGCCGCAGCATCGCCCGGCGCTGGCCCGACCTCGGCGATGTCGACTTCGCCGGCACCTGGGGCGGGATCCTCGGCTTCACGCGGAACGAGGGCGCCGTGTTCGGGGCGGTCCGCGAGGGACTCTGGGCGGTGATGACGTCCGACGCGGCACCGATGACCAAGGGGGCGATCGGCGGGAAGCTCCTCGCGGAGCACATCTGCGGCGAGGACAGCGAGCTGCTGCGGTTGATGCTGTCGCTTCCCAGGGCCGCCCTGCTGCCGCCCGACCCGATCCTGCGCTTCTTCGTCCGCCGCCGGATCGGGCGCATCGCCGCCGCCGGCCCCGGCGAGCGATGACCCGGTATCCGTGGCGGCGGAAGAATCGCGAGGCGCCTGGTAGCCGTCCGGGATTGTTTCCGAGCACGGCTGGATGATCGTACGATCGAACGAATCCAACGAGTTTCGGGGCACTTGGTGCCTCGGACCGAACCTTGAGAGCCTCCCGGAAGTGAACAGGAATGAATCCCGCGCCGGATTCCGGATCGGCGTGGACATCGGCGGGCGGCACCCACACAGAACTCTGTATCGCTTCCTCGCCACGAGGGTCCTTCCGCTTGCTCGACCACGGCTTCCAGGTGCCCCGCTTCCAGGGGGGTGGATCAGCAGTGCGGCAGGTCGTTGATCTGCCGCTTGACGGGAGGGTCCGGATTCGGCGGATTGCTGCCCTCCGTGCCGGCTCCTGGTTGGAGATCCGGAGCCTTGCGCCTGAACCGCGTTCTCCATGCGTCCAAGCCGCATTCTCGTAGAAGAGTCCGTCATACACGAACGCCCGTTCAACGGCTTCACAGTGACGCTCGCTCACCCCGGCGCGCCGCATCCGGGCGCGCCATTGTTCGCGCACGGTCCCGGCAATGCGTTCGAAAACCGCCGTGGCCTCTGCCTGGTCGAGGAGAAAACGCCCGTGACCGCTCAGCAGGTTCGTCCTGTTCGCATGGCGGCCAAAGCGGCCGCAGGCCATCGCGAGGTCGCGCCGCTCAAGGGCCATCACGGGTGAGGGCGTGAGGTCGAAGGCGGGGCTCAGGCGCCACTGCCGTCCTTTCGCCAGGATCGCGTGATTGCGCGGGTGGTCGTCGAGATTGGAGACTGCCGCGTTGAAGCAGATCCGGCCGAACAGCTCGTGCAGATCCTCTTCCGGTCGTTCGCTCACGCGGCGGATTTCATCGGCGAGCAGCAGATAGGACCAGTCACCGCGCTCACCAACGCTGTCGCCGGCGCGCAGCAGGGTCACGGCGCTGACCATCCGGTGGCGCCGGTAGCCGGAATCCGCCCGATCGCGGTCGAACCGGCGGACGAGCAACACATCGCGCCCCGCCACGGTTTCGATCCGGCTGTCGGCGACGTTCAGGCCGCACGCCCGATGTTCGGGGGCTGTGATCCCGGTCCGTCGCCAGTCCCCGCTAGCGGCGGTGGCGGTGGCGGCAGGGCCGTCGCGGGGCGACGAGGGCGAGCGCGCCGGCAACGGCCAGCGCGGCCGCTCCTGCGTAGGCGAAGGGGTAGCCCGCGCCCGCCGCGATGGCGATTCCGAACAGGGAAGGCAGCACCATCACGCCGAAAAACATCGCGGCCGAGCCGAGGGCGGTCGCCTCGGTGCGGCGCTCGCCGCCGATGCGCGCGTACTCGCCGTAGGCGATGCCGGTGAACCCGCTGGCGGTGGCGCCGGCCACCCCACACACCACGAGAACGCCGAGAAACGACCAGTCCGGCGAGAACTGGCCGGCCGCGACCGCCGCCGCGGCCATGACCACGCCGTGCACGACGAGCAGGGCGCGGGCGCCGGTCCACCGGTCCGCAATCACCCCCCAGATCGGGCGGCTGACCACCCCGCTCACCTGGAACGCGGCGAGCGCCTGCCCGGCACGGACGAGATCCGCGACGCCCCCCGAGGTGAGATGAACGACCAGGAATGCAATGAAGCAGAGCTGGATGCCGGCGTAGAGGAACATCGCGAACGTGAGGTTGCGCACCGCCCGATCGGTCCGCAGCAGCCGGAGCGGCACGAGTGCGCCGCGCAGCCGGAGCCGGGCCGACGGTGCCCGGTCCGCGTCCCAGCGCGCGCGCGGCGCCTGCATGACGAGGAGGAGGACGAGGGCCGGGACCACCTGGACGAGGAGCGCGGTCTGCCAGCCGAAGGCAACCACCATGGGCGGCACGAGGAGACCGGCCAGGGTGCCGCCGAGCGGCACCCCGATCTGGCGGATGGAGAGGATGAGGTTGAGCTGCCCGGGCGGGGTACGAGGCACGATGAGATGCGTCGCCACGGGCGCTGTCGCCCCGTAACCGAGGCCGAGAATGACGGCGCTCGCGGCCACGAGGGCAAGGCTGCCGCTTGCCGCTGCGCCAAGCATGCCGGCCGTGACCAGCATCACGAACTGGCCCGTGCGCGCCGCGCCGAAGCGCCGGATGGTCGACGGCGAGAGGAGCGCCGACACCATTCCGACCCCGTAGACGAAGGAGATGAACACGCCCACCAGGGCCGGCTCGACCCCGAGGCCGCGCCCGACTTCCGGGGCCGCCGCCGGCATCGAATAGGCGGCCATGGTGGCGAGGGTCTGCAGGGCGAGGGTCGCGACCAGCGGGACCCAGGGACCGGAACGGGGAGCCCCGGCTGCGCCGGCGGGTGTGCTCATCCGATTCCCCGTTCCGGAAGGCGCCGCAAGCCGCGCATCGTCACGAGGGCCGGCCATCCGCGCAACGAGCTCCCATGCCTCGCTGGGTGTCGGTCTGGCCGAACCAGGCAACCGCAACCAGAGAGCGGCGACGGGATGCGGCACCCGCCACCTGCGCCGCGAGTCCAGCGGCTTGGGGCATCATCGC
The DNA here is from genome assembly GCA_965223775.1 of Gammaproteobacteria bacterium. Taxonomy (GTDB): domain Bacteria; phylum Pseudomonadota; class Gammaproteobacteria; order HK1; family HK1; genus JAJDXW01. Next base: position 4,855,916 of record OZ245021.1, read on the forward strand.
ACCCGCCACGACCGTGAAGCCGGCCCCCCGGCGCGGACGAGGGGCGCCATCGGGCGGCATCACACCTCGCCGGGGGTCAGCCTTGGCCGGGGCCACCGCGACCGGCGATCTCGTCCAGCACGGGCAGGATGTAGCGGCGGAACTGCTCCGGGTGCTCGCTCATCGGGAAGTGTCCGAGGCCCTCCATGACCGTCACTTCCGCGCCCTCGATCGCGTCCGCGGTACGCCGGCTGTCCTGCGGCGTGCAGGAGAAGTCGTACTCCCCGGTGAGAAGGTACAGCGGGCACTTCCGGACATCGATCCGGTGGGTCTTCTCGCGGAGGTCCCCGTCGACCCGGTAGAACCAGAGATCGCCGCGGAACACCCCTGGCCCGCCCTGCATGTACTGCCACAGCGTTTCCCACCGGTATTCGTCGGGACTCTGCGGAGCGACGAGTCCCGAGACGATCGCGGCGCAGGAATCTCCGCCGTGGATGTCCGGCTGGTGCAGCCAGTCGAGGTCGTACCAGCCGCGCGGCTGAAAGTCGGCCGCCTCCAGACCGACGATGGCGCGGAAGCGGTCCGGGTGGTGGATGGCGAGATACAGGGCCATGCGCCCGCCGATCGAGCAGCCCATCACCACCGGGCGATCGAGAGCCAGCCCGTCGCAGAACGCGATGACCATCTCGGCGTAGACCTCGGATGTGAGCAGGTACTCCTCGTCGCGCCAGCCGGCCGGGGGGAAGGACTTTCCGTGCCGGGGCATGTCGAACGCCATGACGCGGAACCGATCCGTGATGGCCCCGTCCGTCATGAGGTGGCGGTACTGGCGTCCGTCCGCCCCCGCGGTGTGCAGGCAAACGAGCGGAATCCCGCCTCCCGCCTCCTCGAAGTACACGCGGTGGGGACGACCGCCGATCTCGAGGTGCACGTAGCGGCCGGTGATCGGTTCGATGTGGGCGGCGGCGGGCGCGGACATGGCTCAGGCCTCCTCGTACAGGGCGCGCGGCGCGGCCAGGATGTCCTTGAGATTCTGCAGGTGGCGCATGAGCACCCGCATGTCCCCCTCGATGGCCATCCGCTCGTCCTTGACCAGGGCGAAGATGTCGTGCTCGCCGGGGGACGGGACGGGACGCCAGTGGGCGAGCCAGGTTTCGGGCTCCGCGGCAAAGGCGAGGACCGCCGAACGGAGAATCTGCGACCCGCGGGCGATCGTCTCGATCCGGCCTGCCCGGACCGATACGTAGAATCGATCACCCCCGCTCGCGAGCGCGAAGTCGAGGTTCATCGCCCGGCCGCGGAACGCGAACCCCCCGTCACCGTTGACGAGATCGGGCAGGCGCTCGATCGCCTGGCGCACTTCACGTCCCGCTGCCGAATCGTCCATCGCTTCGTTTCCTCTCCCGCTCGCCCGGTCGTCGTTCGGGCCGGCGTTCGCCACCACAAGGCGCCCCGCAACCCTGACCTCTCCCCGGAACCGGCCCGCGCCGTTCAGGCGCCGTTCAGGGGTTGAGCCGGATGGTGTTCGGAAGGAAGGTCACCACCTCGGGGACGAAGGTGATGAGCAGCGCGAGCCCCACCATGATCAGAAAGAACGGCAGGGTCGCGAGGGCGATGCGGCCGATCCGCTCCCCGGTCATCCCCTGGATCACGAACAGGTTGAAGCCGACCGGCGGGGTGATCTGGGCCATCTCCACCACCACCACCAGGAACACCCCGAACCAGATCTTGTCGAACCCCGCCGCCTGCACGAGCGGCAGGGTGATCGGCAGGGTCATGACGATGGTCGACATGCCTTCCAGCACGCAGCCCAGAATGGCGTAGAACACGAGCAGCATCACGATGAGGGCGATGGGCGAGAGCTCCAGGGCGACGATCTCGCTCGCGATCATGCGCGGCACGCCGAGGAACCCCATCGCGATCGAGAGAAAGTACGCGCCGGCCACGATGAGCCCGATCATGCTGACCGTGCGCACCGCGCCGAGGCTCGCCTTGCGGATCGTCTCCCGGTTGAGGGTCCCTTGGGCGGCGCTCACGACGAGCGCTCCCAGCACCCCGACCGCCGACGCCTCCGACGGACTTGCGAACCCGCCGTACATCGATCCGAGCACCGCGAATATGAGGAACACCACCGGCCCGAGGTGCCGGAGACCGAGCACCTTGTCGGCGAAGCTCATGCTCTCGCTCTCGTCCGGCGCGACCGAGGGATTCCAGGTCGCACGGAGCCCGAGCCAGGTCATGTAGAAGAAGGCGAGCAGCAGACCCGGAATCACCCCCGCGATGAAGAGCTTCAGGATCGACGTCTCCGAGAGCACGCCGTAGATGATGAGGATGATGCTGGGCGGAATGAGAAACCCGAGCGTGCCCGCGCCGGCGAGCGAGCCCATCGCCAGATCGCGGTCGTAGCCGCGCCGCAGCAGCTCGGTGAGGGTGATGCGGCCCACCGTCGCGGTGGTCGCGGCGGAGGAGCCGGAGATCGCCGCGAACATCGTGCAGCCGAGCACGTTCACGTGCAGCAGACGGCCCGGCAGGCGGGTCGTCCACGGCGCGAGCCCGGCGAAGAGCGAGGCCGAGAGGCGGGAATGGAACAGGATCTCCGCCATCAGGATGAAGAGGGGCAGCGCGATGAGCTCCGGGGTGGTGGTCACGTTCCACGTGAGCTGCGCGAGAAGCTTCTCGATCGGCATGCTGCGGAAGACGGCGAGGCCGACGAGGCCGGGGGCGAAGAGCGCGAGCCCGACCCAGACGCCGAGCCCGAGCCCGACCGCGAGCACCGCCAGTACGACCCCGGCCGCGAGAACCGTCATCGTTTCACCCCACCCCGAAGTCCCGCCGCGCCTCTTCGTCCTCGGGCGGCTCGCCCGCGAGCAGCCGGATCGTCCGCGCCACGAGCTGAAGGGCGAGCAGCACCGCCCCGAATGCCATCGCCCCCTGGGGATAGACGAGGGGGGTCTCGTCGATGGTGGCCGATGTGCTGCCGGTCGCCCACGATCTCCAGGCAAACGCGGCGAGCGACCATGCGAGCCAGCCGGCGATGACGGCACCGGCCACGGTGGCGAGGAGATCGAGCCAGTGGGCGGTGCGGGGCGGAACGTTCTGCGAAAGCAGCATCACCCGCACGTGCCCGCCGGTCCGCAACGTGAACGCGGCGGCGAGGAAGATCGAGACGGCAAGGAAGTACGCGCTGTACTCCCACGCGAACGAGAGACTGATGTTGAGGACGGTGCGGCAGAAGATCTCGGTGAGGATGAGCGCCGCGATCCCGACCACCAGCACCGCCGCGAGGTAGCCACAGACGCGCGACAGCGCGTCGAGCCCGCCGAGAACCCGCCCAAGGGCGGACGACGCGCCGATCCCGGTGACCCGCTCGCCGCTCACCCGGTCAGCCCGGAACGCTCACGGATCGCGGGGGCGGCAGGCAGCCGGCAGCCGGCGCGGCGCCGAAGCGCCTTGGGGGAGCACGGCCCGTCACCGCGGCTGACGAAGTGGAGGACGAAGCCAGGATCGGCGCCGGCCAGCCGGGAAGCGGGCGAGAGTTCCGGAACGGTCTCCGGCTCCGGCGGCGATCCACCGCCGGAAGCCGGAAACGCCGCCGGCTAGCGGCCGATTTCCTGGAAGAAGCCGTCGATGATGGCCGGGCCTTCGTCCCCGAGCTCGGCCAGCGCCTCGGCCAGCATCGGCCCGGTCGCGGCCTGCATGTCCGCGAGCATCTCGACCGACACCTCGGCCATCACCACCCCGCGGTCGTTCAGGATCTTCGACTTGGCGTCATCCTCGGCCTTGCTGACCTGCCAGAACACCGGCTCCAGCATCCGGGCCACCGCCTCGATCGCGGCCCGCTGGCCGTCGGTGAGGGCGTTCCAGGCGTCGAGGTTCACGGAGACCATGTTCGACGACCAGACGTGGCTCGTCGCGTACATGTACTTGAGGAACTCCCAGAACTTGCCGTCCACCCCGGAGCTTGCCGAGGTCGTGACCGCATCGATCGTGCCGGCCGCGAGCGACGGCACCACCTCGCCCCAGGGCAACTGCACCGAGGTCATCCCGACACGGTTGAACATCTCCGTCGTCGTGCTGTTGTAGGTGCGGATCTTGATCCCGGCGAGGTCCGCGACGCCCTTGGCGTCCACCTTGGTGTACACGTACTGGCGCGGCCACGGCACCATGTAGAGGAGCTTCTGGTTGTACTCCGCGGCCACGTTCTCGACGGCAGGGCGGAAGTGCTTGTGGAAGATCGCGAGCTGGTCGAGGTCCTCGATGAGGTAGGGCTGGGCCTCGAGCCCGAGGATCTTCCGCTCCCCGACCTGCTGGTTGAGGAGCACATCGCCGATGGGCACGAGGCCGTCGCGAACCGCGTTCAGCATCTCCGGCCCCTTGAACCCGAGCGACCCGCCGGCGTGGACGTTGATGACCACCTCGCCGCCGGTGACCTGGCTGACCACCTTGGCGAAGGTCTTCACGTTCTCGACGTGGAAGTTGCCGTCCGGCCAGGCGAGGGGGAGGTCCCACTCGGTCGCCGCCCGGGCGGGGGTCGCCAGGGAGGCGGAAAGCAGCGCCGCGGAGGCGACGGCAGCGGCGGAGATCTTGGCGGCATGCAGCATGTTTCGATACCTCTTCGTGAGTTCCGATTCGATGGTCATGCGGGGGGCGTGGGACTCGGCGTGCGCGGCGCGCCCCCCTGTCGTCAGTCTGCCGGGACAGCGGCCGGTTCGACCTGCGCCCGCCCCGTCAAACCGAGACCTTCCAGGAGCCCGGTCAGGCGAGCCAGCGCCGATTCGAGGGTGCGCATACGCGCGTCGAGGCCGTCCATGCGCGTGTCGAGACTATCTATCCGCGTGTCCAGATCGCGACGAAGGCCGCGGATCATGGTGATGACGATCGAGGCCAATGCGACCCCAACCGCAAGCACGGAAACGATGATCGAGATCGTGCCGTCATGTCCGCTTCCTGGCGCTGGCGCCCCGCTGCGAGCGGCCGGTTCTCGTGCATCCCGCCGGCCGCCGAATTCCGGTCTGAATCTATCAGAGCCCCCGCCACTCTGCCAGCCGCCGCCGCGACGCCATGCAGAGCCCCTTTGCCGGGTCACCCGAGGTGCTGCGCGACCCGGGCCGCGACGCTGAGCAGCCGATCGTCGGTGTGCCGGGGGGCGACGAGCTGCGCCCCGATCGGCAGGCCCTGCGGCCCCTGGAACGCGGGGATCGTCACCGCCGGCAGGTGGAGCGCGGTCCACAGGTAGTTGAACGCGATGTTCCCCGTGAACCGGAGCCCGCGGGGCGCCTCCCCGGTGGCGCTCGGGGTGAGCACCGCGTCGAACTCCGCGAACGCCTCGTCGATCGCGGCCCGCCACTCGTACAGCCGCCGCACGGCCTCGCGATAGCTTGCCACCTCGACCGCCATGCCCTGCTCGTGGAGGACGTGCGCATCGACCGACAGCAGGTCGGGATGGGAATCGGCATCGACGGCGAAGCACCGCGCCCCCTCGAACTGCTGCACACGGCTGAAGACCTCCAGGCTGTCCTCGAAGCCGCCCGGCAGGTCCACGTCCTCGACGGCCATGCCGGCCGCGGCGAGCCGCCGCGCGCCGTCCTCGAGGCAGGTCCGGGTCGCCTCGTCCGCCTCGTCCCAGTGGTGGGTGCGGCAGAACCCGAGGCGCGGCCGGCCCGGAAACGACTCGAGGGGAGCGGGCTCGACGCCGAGCAGCACGTCACGGAAGAAGGCGAGATCCTCGACGCTGCGGGCCATGCAGCCAAGGGTGTCGAGGCTCTCGGCGAAGTGCCGGATGCCCGCGAAGCTGAGCAGCCCGAACGTCGTCTTGTAGCCGTAGACCCCGCAGAACGCGGCCGGCCGGATCACCGACCCCGCGGTCTGGGTCCCGATCCCGAGCGGCGCCATGCAGTCCGCGACCGCCGCGGCCGAGCCGCTCGACGAGCCGCCCGGGGTATGGCGGACGTCGTGGGGGTTGCGGGTGGGGCCGGGGTAGCGCGACGCGAACTCGGTGGTCACCGTCTTTCCGAGCACGATGCCCCCCGCGGCGTGGATATGGTTGACGCAGACCGCATCCGTGCCCGGCCAGTGATCGCGATAGATGGGGGATCCATACGTGGTGGGTGCATCCACCGTGTCCACGATGTCCTTGATGCCGACCGGAACCCCGTGCATCGGCCCGGAGCCGTCGTGGACGAGCGCGGCCGCGAGCACCTGCTCGCAGTCGAGATGGGCGAAGGCCGCGATCTCGGGCTCTCGCTCCTCGATCCGGTCGAGACACGCCCGAATGAGCGCCTCGACGGTGAGCTCACCCGCCTCGATTTTCCGCGCGGCTTCCACTGCCGTCAGTTCGTTCGGCCGTGCCGTCATCTTCCCCGCTCCCCCGTCGTTCGATCCGCACGTCCACTGCGCCCCGCTGCCACTGCGAACCTGGCCGGCGCGGGCGGCGACGCCTCTTCCATTCCGGGCCATTATCGCCCACGCCGGTCGCCCGGCGCCGCCGGGGGCCGGGCGACCGGTCGTTCTCCCGCTCATTCCCCGTTCGTTCCCCCGTCTCGTTCCCCGTCTCGTTCCCCCTTCGAAGAACGTGCCGCTCCGTGACTCCGGCACGATGGTCTCGATTGAACCGGCGCCGGGCGCGGTCGCTCGCCCCGGGGCATCGCGCCCGCGCGCTCCGAAACGGTCCTCAGCACCGTGCCGAAGGAATAACATGCGATGCGACGGCGGCCATGCGACAGGGGAGAGACGCGATGAGCGGTTGGACGGAGACGGGACGCGCGGTGGTATTTCCCTGGCACTGCGACCACCTTGGGCACATGAACGTGCAGCACTACGTCGGCATGTTCGACATCGGCGCGTTCCACTTCCTGTCGATGCTCGGGTTCGGGTCGCACGACATGCACGGCCGCGGCGCCACCCTCGTCGATGCGCAGCACACCATTCGCTTCATCAAGGAGCAGCCGCCGGGAAGCCTCGTGAAGATCGAGAGCGCGATCACCCGCATCGGCACGAAGTCCCTCAACATCCGCCACCGGATGACCAACACAGAGACCGAGGACCTCGCGGCCACGACCGAGATCGTGATGGTCCACTTCGACCTCGAGACGCGGAAGTCGATACCGCTTGGCGAGGATCTCAAGGAGAGGATGTCGGCCTGGCTCGTCGAGCCCGACGACGTCGACTGAGCGGCCGTCCGTGAGGGTCCTTCGGAGCCGTCGGTCCGCGCGCCCCTCCATTCGATCGGCGAGCGCCTCCCCGGGCGGGGGCGCGGGTGTTTCGATCGGCGCGCATTGCCCGATATGATACGCAACCTCGCCGGCGATGCACGCGAGACGGAACCCCGCGCACCGGCCCGGCCAGCGCGGGATCGAATCGCGGGATCGGATCGGAAGGCGGGCCTGATGGCATCGAGCTCGAGGGCGGCGACATGAGCGAGATCGGGCGGGTCGCCCTCCTCGGGGCCGGGGTCGTCGGCGCCGGGTGGGCGGCACGGTTCGCGGCGAACGGCATCGACGTCCGCGTCCATGACCCCGACCCGCGCACCCGCGACCGCGTCGACGAGGCGCTGGGCGACGCGACGCGCGCCTACGCCCGGCTCACCCTCGCCCCTCCCGTTCCGCCCGGCCGGGTCGAGGTCGCGGCGAGCCTGGAAGAGGCGGTCGCGAGCGCCGACTTCATCCAGGAGAGCACGCCCGAGCGCGAGGACCTGAAGCGCTCCCTCCTCGCGGCCGCGAGCCGGGCCGCGCCGCGCGATGCGGTCATCGCGTCCTCGACCTCGGGACTCCTCCCGAGCCGCCTCCAGGCCGACTGCGCGGGGCCGGAGCGGGTCCTCGTGGGCCACCCCTTCAACCCGGTCTACCTGCTGCCGCTGGTGGAGGTGGTCGGGGGGGCGGCCACATCCGCCGAAACCAGGGACCGTGCCGCATCCGTCTATCGTTCCATCGGCATGCATCCCCTGGTGCTGGAGGCGGAGATCGACGCCTTCATCGCCGACCGCCTCCTTGAGGCGGTCTGGCGCGAGGCCCTGCACCTGGTCAACGACGGGGTGGCCACCGCCCGGCAGATCGACGAGGCGATCGCCTTCGGTCCCGGGCTTCGCTGGAGCGTCATGGGCACCTTCCTGCTCTACCGCCTGGCCGGCGGCGAGGCGGGCATGCGCCACTTCCTGGAACAGTTCGGCCCGACCCTCGAGCTTCCCTGGACGCACGCCGAGGGGCCGAAGCTGACCGGCGACCTCATCGCCCGGATCGCCGAGCAGTCCGACGCGCAGGCGGCCGGCCGCACCATCCGCGAGCTCGTCCGGCTTCGCGACGACTGCCTGGTCTCGGTGATGCAGGGGCTGCGCACCCACGACCACGGCGCCGGCGCCGTCCTTCGCGCCTGGGAGGCGAAGCTCTACTCGCGCGCCCACCGGGCCGCGCTCGCCGAGCCCCGCGACCTCTCCCGTCCCCTGGATCTCCACGCGGCCCGGGTCGCGCCCGACTGGGTGGACTTCAACAACCACATGACCGAGAGCCGGTACCTGCAGGTGTTCGGGGACGCCACCGACGCGCTGCTGCGCTTCGCAGGGGCGGACGACGAGTACATGGCGACCGGACGGAGCTTCTACACGGTGGAGACCCACATCCGGCACCTCCGCGAGGTCGCGGGCGGAGAGCCCGTCACCGTGGACACCCGGGTGCTCGGCTGCGACGAGAAACGCGTGCATCTCTTTCACCGCATGTTCCACGGAGAACGAGGGGGCGAGCGCGAGGGAGGGCGCGGCACCGAGCTCGCCACCTCGGAGCACATGCTGCTCCACGTGGACACGGCGGCCGGGCGCGCCGCCCCCGCCGCACCGGAGGTGCTGGCGCGGCTGCGCGAGATTGCCCGCGCCCAGGCTCCGCTCGGGGCGCCGGAGGGCGCCGGGCGCCGCATCGCCACGCCCGCGAACCGTAACGCGCGCGCGGGCCGGCGAACCGCTCCGACCGGAGAATTGACCGAATGAACCGCCGAGCGCTCCGGATGTTCGGGCACGGTTCCGGTCCGGGCTCCGGCCGAACGAACCGCCGGGCGGAACAAATACAGTCCTGATTACGCACAAAACTCAGTTTGGGAGCACGGGATTCCCGAGATCGCCGCCTTCGAGGGACCGTGGGCCTCCTGGGAGCGCGGGCTTCCAGCCCGCGGGCGGTCCATGCGGGCTGGAAGCCCGCGCTCCCAGGAAACCGGCCGCCCCAACCTGAGCTTTGTGCGTAATCAGGAATACAGTTGGAAGCGCGGGCCGGCCATCGCCCGGCGTAGCAGTCCGGCGCGGCGGTCCGAGGTAGCTCGAGGAAAGTGAGGGAGGAGCGGTTGCCGCCATGGAATTCGGACTCGACCAGGAACAGCAGCTCGTGGTGGACACGGTGCGGAGCTTCGTCGAGAACGAGCTCTATCCGCTCGAGGACGAGGTAGAGCGCACCGGCCGGGTACCGCGCGAGGTCGGCCGCGAGATCCAGGACAAGGTTCACGCCCTCGGCTTCTACGCTCCCAACATCCCGGAGGAGTTCGGGGGCGGCGGGCTCGATCACCTGACCTTCACCCTGCTCGAACGCGAGCTCGGCCGGGCCTCGATGGCGCTCTCGGTCTTCTGGGGCCGGCCCTCGAACATCCTCTGCGCGGGCGACGCCGAGCAGCGCGCCCGCTACCTGCTGCCCTGCGTGCGGGGGGAGAAGATCGACGCCCTCGCGATGACCGAGCCCGACGCGGGCTCCGACGTGCGCGGGATGAAGACCTTCGCCCGGCGCGACGGCGGCGACTACGTGATCAACGGCACCAAGCACTTCATCAGTCACGCGGACCTCGCGGACTTCGTCATCACGTTCGTCGCGACCGGAGAGGAGGAGACCCCGGCCGGACCCAAGAAGCGCATCACCTGCTTCCTCGTCGACCGCGGAACCCCCGGCTTCGACATCCGCCCGGGCTACCGCGCGGTCTCCCACCGCGGGTACCACAACTGCATCCTCGCCTTCGACGAGTGCCGGGTGCCGGCCACCCAGATGCTCGGCGAAGAAGGGGCCGGCTTCGAGCTCGCGAACACCTGGCTCGCCGCGACGCGCCTCACCGTGGCCGCCATGTGCGTCGGGCGGGCGCGGCGCTGTCTCGACCTCTGCGTGGAGTGGGCGGCCACCCGCCGGCAGTTCGGCCAGCCCATCGGACGGTTCCAGGGGGTGTCGTTCAAGCTTGCCGACATGGTGACGGAGATCGACGCGGCGGACTGGCTCACCCTCGCCGCGGCCTGGCGTCTGGACCGCGGGCTCGACGCCAACCGCCCGATCGCGCAGGCCAAGCTCTACGCATCGGAGACCCTGGCCCGGGTGACCGACGAGGCGGTGCAGATCTTCGGCGGCATGGGCCTCATGGACGACCTTCCCATCGAACGCTTCTGGCGCGACGCCCGGGTCGAGCGCATCTGGGACGGCACGAGCGAGATCCAGCGCCACATCATCGCCCGCGACCTCCTGCGACCGCTCGGCGCGTAGGCCCGCGAGCGCCCGTTTCCGGCCTTTTCCGTCCGTTCGTTCCCGTCCGTTCCTTCCCGTCCCCGCCCTTCCCCGCCCTTCCCCCACCTTCCGAGATCGACCGTGCCCGCCGACCTCTCGCGCCTCCTCAAGCCCCGGTCGATCTGCGCGATCGGCGGGCGCGAAGCGGCGCGCGTCGTCGAGCAGTGCCGGCGCATGGAATTCGCGGGCGCCGTCTACCCGGTGCATCCGTCGCGGAGCGAGGTGGCGGGTCTGCCCTGCTTGCGTTCGGTCGAGGACCTGCCCGAGGCGCCCGATGCCGCCTTCGTCGGCGTGCGCCGCGACCGCACCATCGACGTCGTGCGGGCGCTCGCCGCCCGGGGAGCCGGGGGCGCGGTCTGCTACGCCTCGGGCTTCGCCGAATCGGGGGAGAATGGGGCGGCCCTTCAGGCGGCGCTCGTCCGGGCGGCCGGGGACATGCCGGTCCTCGGGCCGAACTGCTACGGCCTCGTGAACTACCTCGAAGGCGCGCCGCTCTGGCCGGACCAGCACGGCGGCCGCCGCCGCGACCGCGGGGTCGCTATCGTGTCCCAGAGCAGCAACCTCGCGATCACCCTCACGATGAACCTGCGGGCGGTGCCGGTCGCGGCGGTGGTGACCCTGGGGAACCGCGCCTGCGTCGGCACCGCCCAAGTGCTCGACGCCCTGCTGGAAGACGGCCGCATCACCGCCGTCGGGCTCCTCGTCGAGACCCTCGACGACGCGCCGGCGCTCGCCGCCGCCGCCCGGAAGGCCCGCGCGAGGCGCATCCCCCTCGTCGCCTGCAAGCTCGGCCGGAGCGAGCAAGGAGCGCGCCTCGCGGTGTCGCACACCGCCTCGCTCGCCGGCTCGGACCGAAGCGCGGCGGCCTTCTTCCGGCGCACCGGCATCGCCCGCGCGCACTCGCTCCCCGCCTTTCTCGAAACTCTGAAGCTGCTGCACGCGGCAGGGCCGCTCGGCGGCCGCGACATCGCCTCGCTGAGCTGCTCGGGCGGCGAGGCGGCGCTCATGGCCGATGCGATGGGCGGGCGGCGGCTTCGGGCCCGCCCGCTCGCCCGGACGGAGCGCGAGCGGGTCGGCGCGACCCTGAACGACCTCGTCACCGTCTCCAACCCCCTCGACTACCACACCTTCATCTGGGGGGACGCGGAACGCCTCGCCAACACCTTCGCCGCCATGCTCGGGTGCGGATTCGACCTCGGTCTCCTCGTGATCGACCCGCCGCGCCGCGACCGCTGCGAGGACCGCGAGTGGCACGTCACCCTGGACGCCTTCGAGGCCGCGCTCCGGCGGACCGGAGCGCGCGGGTGCGTGCTCGCGACCCTCCCCGAATCGTTCCCGGAGGCGCTCTCGGAGAATCTCCTGGCTCGCGGGATCGCCCCCCTCGCCGGGGTCGAGGACGGGCTCGCAGCCGTCGAGGCGGCGGCCGACATCGGCGAGGCGTGGGCCGGCGGCCGGATGGAGTTCGAGGGGCCGCGGCCGCTTGTGGGGGACGGGGGCCGTGAAGTGCTCCTCACCGAACGGGAGGCCAAGGAGCATCTTGCGCGAGCCGGCATCCCGGTCCCTCCCGGCGAGGTCGTCCGAAGCCCGGAAGAGGCGGTGGGCGCGGCGGCCCGGGTGGGCGCCCCGGTGGCGCTCAAGGCGGCGGGAAGGGGACTTGCCCACAAGTCCGAGCTGGGCGCGGTTCGGCTCGGACTCGAGGCGCCGGCCGAGATCGAGGCGGCGGCACGCGCCCTGCTGCCCCTCGGGGAAGGGCTCCTCGTCGAGCGCATGGTCGGCGACGGGGTCGCGGAGGTGATCGTCGGCGTCAACCGTGACCCGCAGGTCGGCCTGGTCCTCGTGATCGGCTCGGGCGGCGTGCTGGCCGAGCTGGTCGGCGACCGGGTGGTGCTCCTCGTACCTGCGTCACGCGAGGAGATTGAGTCCGCCGTTTCCGGACTCAGGGCCGCGGCCCTCATCGAAGGCTTTCGCGGCCGGCCGACGGGCGACCGGGCGGCGCTCGTGGACGCGGTCCTCGCCGTCCAGCGATTCGCCCTCGATCACGCCGACCGCCTGCTCGAGCTGGACTTGAACCCCATCATCGTGCGGCCGGCGGGACGCGGCGTGGTGGCGGTGGACGCCCTGATGCGCCTCGCCGAAGCAGACCCGACAGGAGACCCGACATGACTTTCTCCCCCGACCCCTTGCACGTCACCCGGCGCGGCGCCGTCCTCGAGGTCGTCCTCGACCGGCCGAAGGCGAACGCCATCGACGGGGCGACGAGCCGGCGCATGGGCGACCTCTTCGCCGGGTTCCGCGACGACCCCGAGCTTCGGGTCGCGGTCATCACCGGCGCGGGCGAGCGCTTCTTCTCCGCCGGGTGGGACCTCAAGGGCGCGGCCGAGGGCGAGCCTCCCGACACCGACTACGGGGTGGGAGGATTCGGCGGTCTCCAGGAGCTGCCCGGCCTCGACAAGCCGGTGATCGCGGCGGTCAACGGCATGGCCGTCGGCGGGGGTCTCGAGATCGCCATCTCCTGCGACCTCATCCTCGCCGCAAGCCAAGCCCGCTTCGCCCTGCCGGAAATCAACGTCGGGGTGCTCGCGGACGCGGCGAGCATCAAGCTGCACCGGCGCATCCCCTTCCACGTCGCCATGGATCTCCTGCTGACCGGGCGCTGGATGGAGGCGGAGGAGGCGGCGCGCTGGGGCCTCGTCAACGAGGTGCTGCCGGCCGGGCGCCTGATGGAGCGCGCCCGCGAGGTCGCCGACCTCCTCGCCGCCGGGCCGCCGCTGGTCTTCGCCGCCATCAAGGAGACCATCCGAATGACGGAGAACCTCACGATCGAGGAGGCGTTCGCGCTGATGCACGGCAAGGGCATCCCCGCCGTCAACACCCTCTACGCGAGCGAGGACCTCCAGGAAGGCACCCGCGCCTTCGCCGAGAAGCGCCCCCCGGTCTGGAAGGGACGCTGAGCCGCGTCGAACCGCCACCCACGCCCCGGCCTCCCCTGCCATCTCCGTGAGATCACCCATCGGAATTCACCGTGGCGGCTCGGGCCGGAACGAAGTGTGAAGTACTGCGAGCTTCGGGCCGGGATCCACCCTTTCCTCGGCCCGGACACAGCCTCGCACCGCCACGAGAAACATCCATGCGCTCGATGCAACGAGTATTTCGATTCGCGACGATTGCCATGCTGACGGTCGCCGCGTCGTCCGTATCCGCCGAGGAGCCGACGCGCGGCGGCACCCTCATCTGGTCGAGGGGCGGCCCTATGTCGACCGGATCGTCATGCGGATCATCAAGGACGCGTCCTCGCGCGCCATTGCCATGGAGAACGGCGAGGTGCTGCTCGCGACCTTCGAGGAGACCCCCCGCGAGCTCGCCCGCATGAAGAAGAAGGACCACCTGGTGGTCACCGACCAGGGGTACGCGGCCATCGGACCGATCGTGTGGCTCGCCTTCAACCACCAGCGTGCGCCGACCAGCGACCCGGCGGTGCGCAAGGCGATCGCCTACGCCGTCGACCGGGACTTCCTCATCAACGCCCTGCTGCTCGGCGCCCCCACCGAGGCGCGCACCGGCTTTCACCCCGGGAGCCTGTTCTACGAGCCGGACGTCGAGCCCTATGACCTCGACCTCGACAAGGCCAACCAGCTCCTCGACGACGCGGGGTACGCGCGCGGCGATGACGGCATGCGCTTCAAGCTGTTCGTCGACTTCGGGTGGCAGGCCGTGAGGCCCCATGCGGAGTACCTGAAGCCCCAGCTCAAGAAGATCGGCATCGACATGACGGTGCGCGCCTCCCCGGACTTTCCGTCGTGGGCGAAGCGCGTCTCCAACCACGACTTCGACCTCACCTGGGACACCGTGTTCAACTGGGGCGACCCGGTGATCGGGGTGCACCGCACCTATCTCAGCACCAACATCAAGAAGGGGGTCATCTGGTCGAACACCCAGGGCTACGCCAACCCCAAGGTCGACGAGATGCTGGATCTCGGCGGGCGGGAGCTCGACGCCGCCAAGCGAAAGGCGTTCTACTCCGACGCGCAGAAGCTGCTGGCGGACGAACTGCCCGTCTACTGGGTGCACACGGTGCCCTACCACACCGTGTACAACAAGCGCATCGGCAACCCGCCGCAGACGATCTGGGGCACGTCCTCGCCGCTCGACGAGATCTACGTCCGGCCCGAGTGATGCGATCCCGGCACGGCCCGCCCGCCGCCCCACGCGGCGGGCGGGCGCGGGCACGGTGCACCAGCGCGGGTCCGCCGCCCGCTGACCTCCCGGCGACTCCGGAGCACGCGGCGGCGTGAGCATCGTCACCCTGCTCGTCCGGCGCGGGGGCAACGGGCTTGCCCTGCTGCTCGCCGTCCTCGTCCTCAACTTCACCCTGATCCACATCGCCCCGGGCGACGTGGCCGACACCATCGCGGGCGACATGGGGGGCGCCGACGCGGAGGTCATGGCCCAGATCCGGCGCGACTATGGCCTGGATCGCCCCTTCCACGAGCAGTTGCTCGCCTACGTGGCCAAGCTCACGCGGCTCGACCTCGGCTACTCGTTCTTCTTCAACCGCCCCGTGACGGAGCTGCTCCTGGAGCGGCTCCCCGCCACCCTGCTCCTCATCCTCAGCGCGCAGGTGCTCGCGGTCATGATCGGGACCGTCCTCGGCGTCATCGCGGCCCGCCGCCCGAACGGGATGCTGAGCCACGGGGTCACGATATTCGCGCTCCTCGGGTTCTCGGCCCCCGTCTTCTGGACCGGCATCATGCTCATCATCCTCTTCTGCTCCATCTTTCCGATCTTCCCGGTGGCGGGGATGGTGGACGTCACCGTCGAGGGCGGTTGGTTCGTGAAGGCCCTCGACGTGCTCTATCACCTGTTCCTGCCGATGGTGACCCTCGCCTCGATCTTCCTCGCCCTCTACAGCCGGCTCGCCCGGGCGAGCATGCTGGACGTGCTCGGGACGGACTACGTCCGCACCGCCCAGGCGAAGGGACTCTCGGAGTTCCAGATCGTCTACAAGCACGCGCTCCGCAACGCCGTCGGACCGGTGGTGACCCTCGCGGGGCTCCAGTTCTCCGGAATCGTGTCCGGTTCGGTGCTGGTCGAAACGGTGTTCAGTTGGCCCGGGCTCGGCACCCTCGCCTTCCAGTCGATCACGGCGCGCGACGCCCCGGTCGTGCTCGGCATCCTGTTCTTCTCCTCCCTGGTCGTGATCGTCGCGAACCTGCTGACCGATCTCGTCTACAGCCTCATCGACCCGCGCATCCGGCTCGGGCACCGGGGATAGGGCCTTGAGCAGCGAAGCCGCCGCGGCGTTCGAGAGCGACCCGGTCGAGGTCGCGAAGGCCCGGCATCCCCTCGCCGAAGCGGCCGGCATGTTCTTCCGCAACCACGCGGCGGTGGCCGGACTGCTCACGCTGGCCGTCATCGTCGTCGGCTCCCTCGTCGGACCGTACCTCTACACCGTGGACCCGTACGAGATGGTGTGGGCGCCGTTCTCGGAGCCGGGCCAGGGGAGCTTCCTCTTCGGAACCGACTACCTCGGGCGGGATCTCTTCGCGGGGATCGTCAACGGCGGGCGGGTGACCCTCGCCGTCGGGCTCTCCGCCGCCCTGCTCTCGGTCTTCATCGGCGTCTCCATCGGGGCGCTCTCCGGGTACTACCGGGGCTGGGTGGAAGAGGTCCTGATGCGCATCACCGAGTTCTTCCAGGTGCTCCCGACCCTGCTCTTCTCGATGGTGCTGGTCGCCCTCTTCGGCGCCTCGCTCGCGATGGTCACCTTCGCCATCGGCATCGTGAGCTGGACCGCGGTGGCCCGGGTCACCCGGTCGGAGTTCCTGCGCCTTCGCGAGATGGAGTACGTCACCTCCTCGCGCTCCTCGGGGGCCCGGGATCTCGGGCTCATGCTGCTCGTCATCCTCCCGAACGCCCTGCCGCCCATCGTGGTCCAGGCCGCGCTGATGGTGGGGAGCGCGATCCTCTTCGAGGCGGGGCTCTCGTTCCTGGGCCTGAGCGACCCCAACGTGGTGAGCTGGGGCCAGATCATCGGCTCCAACCGGCCCTACATCCTGGATGCCGGCTGGACGGTCGCAATCCCGGGGTTCTTTATCTTCATCACCGTCCTCGCGATCAGCCTGGTCGGCGACGGCCTCAACGACGCGCTGAACCCGAAGCTGCGCCAGCGATGACCCGCCCCCACTCCGGCCCGTTGCTCAGCCTGCGGGACCTCACGGTGGAGTTCGCCACCCGCGACGGCACGGTGCCGGTGCTCGATCGTCTCTCGCTCGACCTCGACGCGGGGGCCACCCTCGGCCTCGTGGGCGAGTCCGGATCGGGCAAGTCCACCACCGCGCTCGCCGCCGCGCGCCTCATTCCGGCCCGCGGGGGTCAGGTGGAGGTCGACGACCGCTTCACGGACAAGGTCATCATGCCGGGCCTGGTGGAGGGCCACTGCCACAGCCGCGAGGGGAGCGGGTGGGACGAGACCTACGTCGGCTTCCATGACCGGATGGACCCGGACCGGGTGGTCCACCCCGGGCTCAAGTCCATCGACGAGGTGGTCGGACGGCTGCAGGA
This sequence comes from Gammaproteobacteria bacterium, assembly GCA_965223775.1. Taxonomy (GTDB): domain Bacteria; phylum Pseudomonadota; class Gammaproteobacteria; order HK1; family HK1; genus JAJDXW01. The sequence goes on from OZ245021.1 coordinate 4,872,964, forward strand.
GGCCGAGCGGGCGCTCTCCGACCCCGACGAGCCGGTGATGGCCTGGGGGCTCGACCCCCTGTTCTTCGGGGGGCGGCGCATGGTCGCGTCCGATCTCGACCGGGTGTCGGCGACCCGCCCGGTCCTGGTGCTGCACCAGAGCGGCCACATCATCAACGCGAACCGCGAGCTCATGCGCCGGGCCGGCATCACCCGGGACACCAGTGTGATGGGGGTGCTGAAGGACGCGAGCGCAGAGCCGACCGGCGAGCTCCAGGGTCCGGCGCTTCGGTCGATCCTCTACCGGGCGGCCGGACGCGACCGGGGCCTCGCCTTCGGCGATCCGAAGGGGCTCTGGCGCTTTGCGCGCTCGGCCCGGCTCGCCGGGGTGACGACTGCGACCGACCTCGCCAACGAGCTTCCCGAGGAGACCGTGGCCGGCCAGGTCGAGGCCACCTCGGACGATCGATATCCGCTTCGCATCGTGCCCGCGTTCATCGGCATGGCCCGTCCCGCGCCGGAGGGGGTCGAGTGGGTCAGATCACTCGTCCCGCGCGGCAACGAGCGGCTGCGCTACGGGCTCGTCAAGCTGGTGTTCGACGGCTCGATCCAGGGGTTCACGGCCCGGCTCAAGCGGCCCGGCTACTACAACGGCGCGCAGAACGGCCTCTGGTACATCGACCCGGATGAAATGCCGAACATCCTTGGGACGTACCACCGGGCGGGCCTCCAGGTGCACATCCACACCAACGGCGACCAGGCGACGGAAGCCGCGATCGACTCCATCGAGCGGGTGCTGAAGGCCGACCCCGACCCCGATGCCCGCTTCACCCTGCAGCACTGCCAGATGGCCCACGACGCCCACTTCCGCCGCATGGCCCGCTTGGGTATCTGCGCCAACCTGTTCGCCAACCACCTCTACTACCGGGGCGACCAGCACTACGCGCTGACGATGGGCCCGGAGCGGGCCGAGCGCATGGACGCGGCGGGGAGCGCACAGCGCCTCGGGGTCGCGTACTCCATCCATTCCGACGCCCCGGTGACCCACCTCGCGCCCCTGTTCACGGCCTGGTGCGCGGTGAACCGCCGGACCTCGACGGGGCGCGTGCTCGGCACGGCGGAGCGGTTGAGCGTGGCGGACGCGCTCCACGCGGTCACCATCGGCGCCGCGTTCACCCTCAAGCTGGATACGGAGATCGGCTCGATCGAGTGCGGCAAGCGGGCGGACTTCGCGATCCTCGAGGACGATCCGCTCGCCGTGGACCCGGCGAATCTCCACGAAGTGCCGGTGTGGGGCACCCAGGCGCCGATCGCGCCCCGGGCCGAGGCATGGCTCATCCGCGCCGCGACCTCGCGCACGTGGCCCGCGTTCTCGGGCGTCAGCGTCAGCAGCGTCACCGCGGCGGTGCGCGCCGCGTCCTCGAGATAGCGCCCCCCGGCCCAGCTCCCGCCGACCTCCCAGGCAGGCCCCGACACCGCGGGCACGAGCACCGTCATCCCCTCGCGAAGGCCAAGCCCGAGGCTCAAGGCGAGGTTCGCCGCCATCGACACCGCGAGCAGCAGCGCGAGCGCGACCCGCGCGTCGCGCACCCGCCGCGCGCCGGTCTCCATGAGCGCCCGCCTCACCGCCGCCTCACCCGGCAAACCGCCGCAGATGGCTCGGCGGCGTGGCGCGGAGCCGGAGCGCGAAGTCGGGCAGGAACCAGTAGAGCGCGTAGTGCGCGATGTTGGCCCCGCCGCCGCGCTTGATGCGCCGTAGCAGCAGCCACCCGCCGACGCCCGCGAGGAGCCCCGCCACGAACGCGTTGGCGGCGAGCCCGAGCACCGCCGGGCCCATCAGCGCCGCCGCCTCGTCCATGGTCCAGAACAGCCACCGCTCCGGATCGTCGAGACGCCGCGGGATGGCATGGGAGCCTGAGCCGCTCACCGGGGCCCCTCACACGATCGCCGTGCCGACCAGGCCGGTCACGATGCCGGTGCCGGCGCCCGCCGCGATCCCGACCCCGACCGCGCCCAAGAGCTGGATGGCGTTGAAGCGCAGCACCGAGCCGATGAGCGCAGCACCGACGGCGAGCGCCGCGGCGAGCTGCCCGCCGGTGCCCGAGACCATGTCGGTCACGGTGCCGAGCGGTCCCGAGAAGGTGGTGTCCGACGCGGCCTGCGCCGCGTCCATGCCGGCCAGTGCCGCGAGCGCCAGGCCCGCCGCCGCCGCGACGGCCGGCCGCATGCTTCCCATCGCGGCCCGGGCGGTCCGCGCGAGGCGTCCCACCGCGCGCCTCACGGGGCCGCCCCCTCGAGCACCGTGCCGTCGTCGGAGGTCGAGGCGCGCCGGCGCGTCGCCGCCCAGGCGTCGAGGTCGGCGCGCAGATACCGCACCCGCCCGCCGAAGCGGTGGAACACCGGCCCCTCGCCCGAGACCCGGTAGCGGTCGAGCGTGCGCGAGGAAAGGCCCAGATAGTCGGCCGCCTCGCGCGTCGAGAGATAGTGTCGTTCCCCGTTCATGTTCGTCTCCTTGAGAGTCCCGGCCGGTCGCCCGGCCTTGCCCACCGCCCCGGGCCACGCGCAGCTGCGCTCCGATGCGGTCCCGGAGGCGATTTGAGCGAAGGAGGCGCGCGCGCGGCAGGGGACGGTTTTTGCTTTTCCGGAATCCGTCCCCCCCTTGCGACGCGTGACACCCCCCGGATCCGGGCGCCATGGCGCGCCCGCCGGCGCCGCCCGCCGCCACGGGCCGCCGTGCGTGCCGGCAGCGAACAGGAAGAAAAAAATGTGCCGAATTGCCGCCCGGGCGCCGCTCAGGGTTCCGATCGGCGCTCAGCGGGCCGCGAAACGGCGCGCTCGGGCACGCCGTGCGGTCCACTCGGACCGGGGAGACTGCGCGATGGGAGGGGCGGGCGGCTGCGCTCGGAGGAGGAAGAGCGCGCGGATCAGGGCTGCGCCGCGAGCTTCAGGTAGCCCTCGTCCACGAGGTACCTCGCGCGGGCGAGGCACCGCCGCACCCGCTTGCGGAACTTGTTGTCCTCATCCCAGACGCCCTCAAGCGCCTCGGGGCCCCACAGCGCCGCGGCGATCCGGGGCTGCGGCCACCCGGCCCTCTCCAGGTCGAGCGCTTGCAGCAGCTCGCGATCCCTGGCCCCCGACCCCGCCCCGTCGGAGGACCCGGCACACGCAGCATCCTCCAGAGCTCGCCGCTGCGGGCATGGCGGCCCGCCACCCCCGGACGATCGGGCCGAAGCCGCACCTCGATGCTGTCGCGGACCGGATCGAACGCGTCGCCCTCGGCGATGCGAAGCTGTTGCGCGCGCCCGCCGCGCTCGAGCTTGAGGATCAGCGGCCCGCCAGCGAGCCGCAAGCCCGCGAGCGCCGTGCCGGCAGCGCGCGCCAGCGCCGCGAGGCCCCGGTCCTCGCCCCGCACCGGCACGACCTCGAGCATCGGCGCCACCGACCAGAACGGCGAGGCCGGTCCGTCCTCGGCGAACGGGTCCTCGAAGGCGTAGAGCCCGAAGCGCCCGAGCCCGCGCTCCGGCGCCGACTGGCGGCGAAGCGCGAAGGGGGCGTCCTCGAACACCGGCGCGCCGTCGGGGCGCGCCTCGAACGCGTCCTGGAACCCGAGGTTTAGTTTCAGGAACAGCCAGCCCCGCGCACCGCCGCCCTTTGCCATGCCGCCACCGCTCCCCCGCCAGAAGCCGTCCGACACCGGCCCGGTCAGCGCCGGGGCGCCAGGCCGAGCCCGATCCGATCCCCGCCGCAGCCCGTGCACGGCGCTCGGGGCTCGCCCTCCAACGCCTCTTCGCCGCTCCGCGCGAGCGTGCGAACCATGGCCGCCTCGCCGGCGAGGCGCTCCCGACGCTCACCGGAGCCGGTAGCGCCGTTCCGGGCGATGCAAGGCCCGCACGCGCGGCCGAACCGGGTCGTGTGCCGCACCGCGCGCGCCTACCAGCGCATCGACGCACGCAGCATCACCGCGTGCTCGGGCGCGTCGTCGTTGGCCGCTTCGCGCCGGCTCGCCTCGGTGGTGAACGTGAGACCGCTCCCCAGCCGATAGCCGTAGCCCGCGCGGAAGATGCGCTCGTCCTCGCCGAGCTCGCCTTCGAGGCGCCACTCGGTGCCCTGCCCGAGGCGCAGCCGCTGCCCGAGGCGCAAGGTCTCGCGCTCGCCCGCCTGCGACCAGCCGGCATAGGGCGTCGCCACGCCGCGCCCGTCGAGCACCGCGAACCCGTAGCCCACCTCCGCATCGAGACGGTGTTCCGGGTCGAACTCGCCGTCTCGCCCGCCAAGCCCCGACGCATCGCGAAGCCCCCACAGCCGCTCCGTGCCGCTCGTCGCCGCACCCCACGTCGGAGACAGCGTGAGCGAGAGCCCGCGTCCCGAGGCGCCCGGGTCGATGCGCACCGACCCCGACGCGCCCCACTCGCGGTAGCCCTCGTCCTCGTGCGCGATGAGACCGCGCACGGCGCCCTCGACGGCGACGCCGTCCGCCTGGTAGCGCACCCCCGCCCCGACCTCGACGCCGGTCCCGGTCTCGGCGTCCCCGCCGTCATGGCGAAGCCCGAGCTCCACGCGGGGCGTCAGCGTCCCGGCGCCCATCTCGAAGCTCCGCGAGCCGTCGAGCATGAGCCGCAGCCGGCTCGTATCGGACTCGGACGACGCCATCCCCTCGGTCGCGTCTGCGCCGCTACGTCGCCAGCATCGCCGCCGCACACCGGGCGCTGGGGTTGGGAAAGACGGCGAAAGCTGAGCCGGTGAGACGCGCGCTACAGCGCATGCACCGGCGCAAGGGGCGGCGTCAGGAGCAGGCCAAGGGGCTCACCGGGGCGCTGCGCGAGCGCCTGCTCGACGCGACGGGCGAGGGCCTCATCGACGCACGCAACCGCGCGCTGCTCGCCGTCGCCTACGACACGCTGCTGCGCCGGGGCGAGCTGGTGGCTCTACAAGTGGCGGATATCGTTGAGGAAGTCGACGGCGCGGCGACCGTGCTGGTGCGCCGCTCCAAGGCCGACCCCGAGGGCCGGGGGGCGACGGTGTACCTGGCGCGCGACAGCGTCGCGCTGGTGCGCGAGTGGCTCGAGCGCAGCGGCGTCGCCCACGGCAGGCTCTTCCGCTCGCTCGCCCGGGGCGCGGTCGGCGAGCGGCTGGACGCGAGCCAGGTGCCGCGTATCTTCAAGGCCATGGCCGAGCGCGCCGGGCTGCCGGTCGAGGTCGTGGGGCGCATCTCCGGGCACAGCACCCGGGTGGGTGCGGCGCAGGACATGGTGGCGGGCGGCATCGGCATGGCGGCCATCCTGCACGCCGGACGATGGAAGACCCCGGCGATGGTCAACCGCTATGGCGAGGGGCTGCTCGCGCGGCGAAGCGGTGCCGCGCAGCTCGCGCGTCTTCAGCATCGCGAGTAGGCGCGCGGTGGCGTATCATGGGGCGTATCCCTGCCGGCGCGTGCCGGCGTTCACCCGACAAGAATAGTGCCAAGAGCGGTTTTCCACAGAATGTTATCGCGAGTCAATTTGGCCGCCCGGCGTGCGGCCGGCATCGGGGCGCAGGTGGCGCGACCGGCGCAGGACGGGCCCCCCGGGGGGAAGAAACACCCGGCGAACCAACGGGTTGAATTGCGTTGCGGCACGGCCTAGGATTCGCGGGGTCGTGACCGCGCGGCTTGCGGGCCGCCGGTCGAGAACGCTGGAATTGACCATTTAACTCGCGATAACAGTAGTTATCGCGAGTCAATCGCCGCCAGCGGGCACCGGACGACCGGTCGAGCCGCCCCCCATTCGCGGCCTGCCCGAGGCCCGTCCAGTCCCCTTGAGCCGTCCCCGGAATCGCTCCGCCACGGCGCTGCCGGGAGGCGAAACCCCGCCCTGGAACCGGACGCCCGCCGCGCCATCGACACGCGCACCGCCCCCCGCATCGAATGCGTGCAACGCCGCCGCGCGCGCCGGCCGCCCACCGCGACCCGCGATGCCCCCGAATCTCCATGTTCCGCCCCCGCGGCCTTCGACGCCGCATTGCCTCGTACAGGGGCGCATTGATTAACGGCACGCGGCCGGGAATGAAAATGCCGTTCGCATCGAAACGCATGTCCCGGCGGTATGAGCCCGCACGCGGCAGGCCCCGACGCAGGCGTCCCGGCCGCCACCGCTGTCGCATTCGCACCGGAAACCTCCCGGGAACGACGCGCGCCGGCGAGCGTCAAACCCTCCGGAGGTCTTCAATTTACGGGTCGGCCCCCCCACATGTAGCAGTAGAGACGCGGCCGGCCGCCCCACGCGAAGGCAACGGCGCAATGTTCGACAAGCGATCCGATCTCGTCCGCTTCCTCGGCGTCGCCGAGGCCGGCAAGATCGGACTGGCGGCCGACCGGCTCTCGATGACCCAGCCCGCCCTGACCCGCGTCATCGCGAGGCTCGAGCGCCGGCTCGGCGCCCGGCTCTTCGAACGCACGCCCAAGGGGGTGCGCCTCACCGCGCTCGGCGCCACCTTGGTCGAGCCCGCGCAACGCGTTCTGCGCGAGATCGAGACCGCGCAAGGCCGGGTCGACGCCGCCCGCTCCGGGCGCGCCGGGCGCTTCCGCGTGACCGCCAACCCGACCTGGAGCGAGGCCGTCCTTCCCCACGCCATCGCCCGGTTCCACGAGCGGTTCCCCGCCGTCGAGCTCGACCTCGAGACCGCCACCCGGGTCGAGGGACTGCGCCTGCTCGCAGAGGGCCGCAGCGATCTCCATTGCGGCGGAATCGACGGCGGCGAAGCGCTGCCCGCGCATCTGCGCCGCGAGCGCTTTCTCGACATGACCGCGGGGATCGTCGCCTGGCGCAACCATCCGCTGCTCGAGCGCGAGATCACCGACGACGACCTCGTGCGCAGCCCCTGGATCGACTACGACGCGCCCGCGATGGCGGCGCCGGGCGAGCGCCGCCCGTCGCTTGCCGGTCTCCTCGAACGCCTCTACCAGAGCACGCACACGCGCGTGCAGACCGTCGTGCGGACCGGCTCCGCCGGGCTGTTGCTCATGGCGAGCGGCCCCTACCTCGCTTGGCTCTCGCTCACCTTCCTCGAACGCCTCCCCGGCGCGTTCCTGCAGCCGCTGCCGGTTGAATTCGGGCGCTACCGCTACCGCTCGGGCTTCGTCGCCCGGCGCTCGGCCGAAGACCTGGCGCCGTTCCGGCGCTTCGAGGCGATCGTGCGCGAGACCGCGCTCGGGCGGCCGGCCTGACCGCTGCCACCGCCTCGTCCGGCTCGCCCCCGGAGCAACCGTTTGCCCGCCGCGATGTCCCCTCATCACGATGTACGGGCCGGTACCGAGGTACGCCCGGCTCGCGGGAACCAGGTCCCGACGGGGGCGTTACCATAGGATGCGGCCGATCACTCGATTCGTTGCGCGACCTCCGCGGAAACGGCAACCTGACAGGCGGCTCCGCATCGAGCGAATCCATCCGGAACGCACTTCGAGGGGAGGAATCCATGAACAAGTCCGAACTCGGCTCGCAGGTGGCCTCGCAGTTTTCCCTGACCAGGGCCACGGCGGACCAGCTGGTCAGCGCCGTCTTCTCCACCATCTCCGAGACACTTGCCAGGGAGGAGAGCGTCACCATCGCCGGGTTCGGCACGTTCTCCACAAACCGGCGCGCGGCCCGAAAGGGTCGCAACCCTCGTACCGGTGAGAGCATCGACATCGCCGCCTCCACGGCGCCGTCGTTCAAGGCCGGCAAGACGTTGCGAGACGCCGTCAATGGCACCAATGCATAAGGTAGCCCTCACAGCCCGGACGCGTCCGAGGCAGGGCACATGAACCGCTTCGTCGACGCCCACGCGCCCCGCGGCCGCGTCGCCAGCCGTGCGCCACGACGCGCCCCACTTGAACCGGCCCCGCTTCCGAACCGCTTGCGGCACGTCCGTGTTCGCGCCCCATGTCCGCGACTGAACACCCCTCGGAATGCCCCAAGACTCAAGGATTGCCGGAGACCGCCCGACCGGCCTCCGCAATCCCAACCAACGTTCGTCGCAGATAGGATCAGCTGATGTCTGAGCTCAACTCATCCCAAGCCGAGTATCTGGAGCGATGTCAGTCATCTTGGAACGAGCTCTTTAGCGCTGCCAAGGAGAGAGAGGAATTACAATTCGCGTTTGCATTATGCCCTGAATTTCGGGGAATGCAGGATCCCGGTTGGTCCACCGCCGAAGAAGCATCCCGGGCGATAGAGCAATATCTTGATCTGTTGAACAGCTTGGAATCTACACCCATAAAGGCAAGAATTGCCTTATCCTTGTACTCCCATCTCTCGGAAGCCTCCGGACTATACGAAGTCCCAAAGAACATGATGAGAATTGCTTCCGGAGAAGACTACAATCTATGGCCATTTCAGCACCTTACAGCCCATCACAAAGTAGCTGGAGCAGCTATATCGCCCAATGCCAATAAAGTCATGAAAGACCTCCTCGGACACGCTCATGAGCTTGCCCTCGAACGATTGAAGTCCTTGATTGTCGAAACATTTGACTCCGATTTGCGCAATGGATATGCGCACGCGGATTACATCATATGGAACGATGGCATCCGCCTTCGTAAACGAAATGGTGGTTTTCCATCCGTCGTACCTTACGAAGAATTCGACTTGAAGCTCACCAGGGCGATAACGTTTTTTCAAACCCTTCAAGACGCCATTGGCCAAGCCATCAGTACCTACTCGCCTCCTAAACGGATCAATGGCCGCTTGAACAAAGACGACCCAGTCATGCCGGCGATCATTGCTTACGACGAGTCAACGGGCTCATTCTCCATCCGTGCAGGCCAAGGTCTCTAACTGACGTTGTATCGGATGCAGGCGGATCCTCACATGATGAATGTGGCAGAGAGGAGACGGGGGAAATTCGTCGAATCGGTCACACGTGCGAACACATGCACAATCACGCGCAGAGTTCGAATCCTCTCGCGTGCGGGTATCTTACATCGCCGGACGCGAATTGCCAGCGACGACACTACTGCGCACGGCTGCGCATGCCCAATAGCGGAGGCGTTACCGATCCGCTTTCGGCCACCGTCGGCCGCCAACCCGAGCCCCGCTTCCATTTGTCGTCGACGAAGGTCCGTGCGCCATGCACCCGCTAACTCAGTGGCCGTGAACTACCCCTCATCGCGACTATCCTCACAGTCACGACAGGGAGATCTGGAAGGCTTCACCGCCGTTTGAACCGGGAAGCGTGCAGATGAGTATCACGGCCCCCGACCATCCACCCCCCGGATCTGTTGCCGGCGCACTTCGTCAAGCCATCGCGGTCGATGGTTCATTTAATCGGTTGACCTATCGCGTCATCTCTGGCGAAATGACACCACTGTCCGGGACAAGAGCATCCGACGTGCAGTCGACAGGAACCGGAAGCGATACAGCACTCTTCGCTCACGCCGCTCCCTTAACCCGGCCCTGCGCGGTACTACCATCGCACGATGACGTACCGCGCCGCACCGCTCGGGGGCATCTTACTGTCACAGCCGAGATGTCTCCTCCGCAAACAACCTCAGCCGGCCTTGACGGGAACCACCATCCGCCGGAAAGTCATACCGGAGCGCGTGTGAGTTCCAACGTACAACGCAGAGAATCTCGGGCTCACACAGATCACCCCGGCGAGCTATCGACACTACCCGGCATTGCCGCCGACAACGACGCCCACGGATGCGCCGCCGTTTACCCCGTGGCTTACGGATTCCTGCCCACACAACCGCATCGGCAATCTCACTTGCTCGGCGTCCGTCAAATCGATCATCCGGAGACGCCCATCATGTCCATCGTAGGAACGAGGCCCCGCGATTTCCTCGATTCCTCTCGAGATCGGATGCCTTACTCGGCCGACGGCGAATTCTCTCCCTCGACTTTGCTGCGTCCTCGTGCGCGCCACCTGAATCAGCAATACTCAATCCCCGCTTACGGAGCTCGACACTTTGCTGCCCGCCACCTCGCACATCGACGGTCCACCAGAGCTATCCACACCCTTCCCTGGCCGTGCCACACGGCTACTACTGCGCGAGGACAATCCACACCAGCCTCCCAAGAGACGCTCCCCGTGAGGTCATTTTGTCCATAACATAGACAGGAGACCCGAAATGAAGCACTACAACATCCCAAGAGTTGCCATCCGGGCCCGTCGTGTCTGCCCACGCCTCATCTTTCTCTTGTCCACCATCCTGTTTGGCGCGTTCCTAGGAAACGCCCCATCCGCGGAGGCAGGTCTACGTTGTGCTGCACGCGAACACATAAAGCCGTCGATAATTCATTATAAGGACACAATAAGGAATGCCATTCAAAACACAGATTTGCTAAAGCAAAGTCTTGACATGCGCTTCAATAGAATTCCCACCGAAGATACAATTTTTGACTACGCAACAAATCTATTTTATTCAAAGCATTTTTCACCTAAGGATGTCGTGTGTATTGCCGACAACGAGGAGACAAAAGAAACGCTTGAAAATAGTCCCATTTGGCATACTTATGTGGGCACAACAGTGCTTCTTTCTCCATTTTCTGTTCAGCCACCCGCTACTCGCTACGGACCATTGCACTCCACCGTATTTGATCTAATGGCTGACACTCTAGCATTCTTTACCATTCACGACTTTTGTACACGCCCCGACCTCGGTTGCCCTGAAAGGGTTGAAAGGGACAGAAACGAATACGCTCAACAATTGCTCTCTGAGTTATCATCCTCGGTCATGGCGGCTACAAGTCTGGCAGTCAATGTAACGTACGACCCCAGCTCATCCAACCTTAGCTCCAATGCAACTGCGTTTGACTCCTTCTATGAGTCTATCTTCACACTTGAAACCATAAATGGTCCATTCTATCGCTCACCCATTTCCTCCGAGAGCGAACCTAATCTTCCTCAATACCGAGTACATGATCCTGTTAATGGACAACAACTTCCAGTGACTTCTCTAGTGATGTTTGTGGCTAAGCAGCTATCGGACGCCGCTACAGACTTTCTCTTCAAGGAACATGAAGCAAATTGGCTTCTCTACGATGAATTTATGGGGGATTATGTATGAAAGTGCCGAAGCCCCCCGTGACGCCGTCGGCACTTTCTTGTAATTTTTCCGTATCTCAAGTGGACGTGGTGGCCCCGACGTACCAGCCGTCGAAGGCGGAACTTGACGAGGACATGCGGGTCCGGGCGACGTTCGAGGAGGCGGTCGAGGCGCTTACCCAGCCCGAGAAAGTGCGCTACATCCCCCGGCCGAAACGGCGCCCTGAGTGAGGGCGCTTCGGCACTTTCCTACATAATCCCCAATTTATGGAAGGAGAGACTCCACGAATTGATGTCGTAACGCACCAAGAGTATGAATCGGCAAATGTTCAAACATTCCCCTATGACGATGCGCTCGAACAGATGTATCGATTCTTTATTTGTGCCGACAAAGCAGGATCCAGCATTGAGATTCTAGAGATCGACGTCAACTCAGTTCTGACCAAGTATCGCGATGTTGGTTGTCCGTGCTATCAAGTTGGCGGAAAGCAAGTAATTGATCTTACCGATTCACTTGCGAGTAGTGGGAAATTGGATGACCGGTTGCAAATGATCTCCCACAAACAGCTTGAGGTGCTAATCGACAGAAGGCAGAGCGAGTTAGCACAGATCGGGATAGGCCAATCTCAGACACTAAATAGGGTGTACCAATATGTCGCAGACCAAAGTCTTCAAAGCAGGATAGGCGTCCTCAAAGATAGACTGGCGTCACTGAAGAACTCCACGCCCGGTCCTTTCGGCAAGTTGGGAGAGATCGCAGTAGTAGTTGGAGAAGTTTATTCCGGCTATTCGGGAGCCGGAGCACTACTGGGTGGAATTGAGAGAATCAAGGAATTATATTCGAAGATGCCATCGGAACTTTCTGAAGCGAAAGAGTATTATAAGAAGAATAGAGATGAGTTTTCGTTGGCGGCTAACGTGACCGCTAATGGTGTGGATAAGATCAAGCGTGCGATTGGCGCATTCAATGGCTTGATTCCAAGCGCTAGCTCAAGCGCTGAAATAGCGAAAATTCAAAGAGAAGTTCGTGCGCTGGAGGCTCAAAGAAAACAACTGTTTCGAGAAGTAGCAGACCGCGCGGATAAGTTAGAGAAACAGTGGACAATGGTAGCTAACAACCTATTTTTAGCACGTGAGAGAATTCGGTCAATTGAAAAGAACGTAGCTACCATTCTCGAGGATGTTGTCGCAAACAAGTTCGTTCACAGCCTACAAGTTGGGAGCGGATTTTTTTCAGAATTTGGAGGATGCGTTACATCGTGGAGAGCGAATTCTTTTGATCCACGGACTTATGATAGCACGACGATTGGAATTAGTTGTGGCGACACAGATGAGGCCTTGGGTTACGTGACAAGATGTTTGGTGGAGAATAAGGGACCGATCGGTAGCGATCTGGTGGTACGGAGTAAGACAAAGATCTTTCGTATCGGGAAGAACACTGAAGCGGCGGAATGTTACTCTAACTGGCTTTGGCGGACTCAGAGGGAAATACCTACGAGATACGGTATAGCTCGAGATGGTGAGGTCGACGGTCCTTATAACTGGAGTGAGGAAACGGAGCTACAACTAGACGTTTGGCAAACTACGGTCGTTGATGCTCGTCGGAATGATTCGGCGAAACGTTGCTCGTTGTAGAGTCGATTTGTGTGCGCAACATTGGCTGTTGAATTGCCTGATGTCGATTTGTCCTTTAGTTGAGGACGATAGGTCAGATCAGGTGGCGGCCGAGTCAATTGGAGGGCTGGCAAGGTCACCGGCAAGACTGTGTGCAACCCGCTCCGCCGCAGCCTTCACCGAATCCCGTGCAAGGTGCGCGTATCGGGCGGTCGTCTGAACCTTACGGTGGCCGAGGAGCTTGCCGATCATCGGCAAGCTCTCACCCAGGGAGAGCGCCCGGGACGCGTAGGAGTGGCACAAGTAATGTATCTTTTTCGGGGCCGATTGCCATGGAGGAACACGGCGGTACATGGCGGCGATTGGCAACGCTGATAGTCAGTAACAGTCTGTAATAGATAAAGAATACTCTCCTCCTGTCTCAACTCTTGGCCCTTGCATCGGTAGCATACGCTGCCGTATGGTGCCGTCCAATCGGCGCCAGTCGGTTGCGATATGCTTCCGCAATGACGCCCCGTCCTGCGCAAGACGAATCCAGGAGGATCGAACATGCCGGGCAATGCCGCCGTCAAGCTCACCATGCGCACCGTGGATTCGTTGTCCACCGGGAACCGGGACGCGCTCTACTGGGACCGCGACCTGCCCGGGTTCGGGGTCAGGGTCTACCGCACGGGGCGCAAGGTCTACATCGTGCAGGCGCGTGGGCCGGCCGGGTCGAAGCGCGCCGTCATCGGGCGCCATGGCGAGATCCGCGCCGACGCGGCGCGCCGAGAGGCAGTCGTCATGATCGACCGCATCAAGCGCGGCGAGGACCCGTTGCCGCCCGCGCCCGCACCGGAGCCGACGGTGGCAGATCTGGCGGACCGCTACGTGAAGGCGCACCTGGAGGTGAACTGCCGGCCGGGCACCGTCGAGACCTTCGGGTATGTCGTGCGGCTCTACATCGTGCCGGAGCTCGGCCATCTGCGACTCTCCGAGGTGGACCGCTCCCATGTCTCGGTGCTGCACTACGGGATGCGCGACAAGCCGTACCAGGCGAACCAGACGGTGAGCGTGCTGGGCAAGATGTTCCAACTCGCGGAAGCGTGGGGCATGACCGCGCCGCGGCGCAACCCGTGCCGGTCGGTGCGCCATTACAAGGAGCATCGCCGGGAGCGGTTTCTCACGCCCGAGGAGTACCGGCGCCTCGGGCGGGTGCTCGAGGAGGCGGCGGGCGACGGCTCGGTGTTCCCTTCGGCGGTGCCGGCGATTCGGCTCCTGCTGCTGACCGGGTGCCGCAAGAACGAGATCGTCACCCTGCGCTGGGACGACATCGACCGCACGGCGGGGGAGCTGCGGCTTCGCGATTCGAAGACCGGGGCGCGGCGGGTGCCGCTGACGCCGGTGGTGGAATGGGTGCTCGCGGGGATCCCGCGCATCGAGGGCAACCCCTGGGTCATCACCGGCCAGAACCCGGGTGACCATCTCAAGAACCTGGACGCGATCTGGCTGCGGCTTCGCAGGCGTGCCGGGCTCGACGGCGTGCGCATCCACGACGGCAGGCATTCGTACGCGTCGCGGGCGCTGGCCCTCGGCGAGGGGCTGCCGACGATCGGCGAGCTGCTCGGTCACCGCAAGGTGACGACGACGGCGCGCTATGCGCATCTGGCGCGCGACACCGAGAAGGCGGCGGCGGTGAAGGTCGGCGGCAGCATCGGCGCGGACATCTTCGGCGGCAACGGGCGTGATGCGGCGCGGGCGGTCGCCTGAGGAAGGGGAAGGAAGCGATGGCACGGCTTCAAACGAAGACGATCTCGCGGCGCACGGTCGAGGCGCTGACGGTCGAGAAGGACACGGTGTTCTGGGACCGGGAACTCATGGGCTTCGGCGTGCGGGTCTATCCGTCTGGGAGCAAAGTCTATGTCGTGCAGACCCGCGCCGGCGGCAGGGCGGCGACGCGGGTGACGGTCGGGCGCCACGGCGTCATCACCGCGGAAGAGGCGCGGCGGCGCGCGGCGCTCATCGTCGCGCGCATCAAGGCGGGCGAGGACCCGGTGCCCGAGCCGATGGCGGCGAAGCTCCTGGAGGGGCCGACGGTGGGGGAGCTCGCGCGGGACTGGCTCGACGAGCATGTCGCGGTGCGCTGCAAGGCGAAGACGGCGTACATCTACCGGCTGGTGGTCGAGAAGCACATTCTGCCGGGGTTCGGGAAGAAGCCGGCGCTTGGCGTGAGCCATGTGCAGGTGACGGAGCTGCACCACGGGCTGCGCGAGAGGCCGGTGACGGCGAACCGGGCCGTCGACGTGCTGTCGCGCATCTACAATGCGGCCGAGGACCGGGGACGGATCCCGGAGGCGAGCAACCCGTGCCGGCTGGTCGCGAAGTTCCGCGAGCGCGCCCGCGAGCGGTTCCTGACCGACGGGGAGTTCCGGCGGCTGGGCCGGGTGCTGGACGAGGCGGAGACGCGCAAGGGGGTATCGGTCCACGCGGTTGCGGCGATTCGCCTCTTGCTGCTGACCGGGTGCCGCAAGGGCGAGATCCTGAACCTGCGCTGGGACGAAGTGGACCTCGGGGCGAACGAGCTCCGGCTGCCCGACACCAAGACCGGCCCGCGCACGATCTCGCTGTCGCCGGAGGCGGCGGCGGTGCTGGCGGCAATCCCGCGCGTCGCGGGCAACCCGCATGTCATCCCGGGCAAGGTCGAGGGCAGGCCGATGCGCAACCTGAACGACCCCTGGAACCTCATCTGCGAGCGCGCGGGGCTCGAGGACGCGCGCATCCACGATTGCAGGCACTCGTACGCGTCAAGGGCGCTGGCGCTCGGGGAGAGCTTGCCGATGATCGGGCGCCTGCTCGGTCACACGCAGGTCGAGACGACCGCGCGTTATGCGCATCTGGCGAAGGCTTCGGTGCGCGATTCGGCGGTGCGGATTTCGGAGAGCATCGCCGCCGACCTTGTCAGGGACTATCCCGGCGCCGCGGCCGCGGCGTGATGCGGGGCGGGGTTCGGACCGGGGGAGCGGGCGCGTGTCCGGCGCGCGTCGCCGGCGCTCACGGAATGGTGTGTGCGGGAGACCGGCCGAGCCCCGGCGGCAGTGTGTCGCGCCGCGGTGGGATGCGGTCCCGGAGGGCGGGCGCGTCCGACTTCGACCCGGCGCCGCGGACAAGGGCATCACGCCTCGCCCGGGCGGGGCATCCGGTAGCGGACCCCGCGCTCGGTGAGATGTAGGCGGGCTTCGCGGCGCCATCGCCGAGCTTCGCGCGGAGCTTCTGCACGAAAGCGCGCACCCGCTCGGCTCGAAGACGCTCGACCACGCGGCCGACCAAGTGCTGCTCCCCCGATCCTAGGAGCTTCGCCTGCACGCACGGGTGAAGCGCATGGTCGATCGCCGGGCGCCGTAAGCGGAGAGGAAACTCCTCCGCCTCAACCGGAGCGTAGCCGTGCGCAGCTTTGTCGCACGAGGCAACTCTCAGGTCGTCATGTTCGGGCGCAACTGCACCGAAGCCATTCGAATCTCCGCGCGTGGCGGCGCGTATGTTCGCCCAAGTGTCCAGTCGCAAGAGATTTCCACAATTCGTCTCGGACACAAACGTCGTGAGCGGTCTCGCGAGGGAAAGAACCCGAGTTCAAGATGGCGTGCTTCACGGAGCGTCTGCGGCGAATTCGCGGCGTGGACTTGCCGGCGAAGGGCGGTTCAATTGGCTCACCCTGACGCGAACATCACCCCGGAATTGCGGTTTCTGAATTGATAACGACCAAGCTCAGCCGCGGACAAGCCGCGTAGCAGGTTGGCCGTCGGCTGGAGCGACTGGTTAGGCATGTTGAATGTTCCAAACAGGATTATGGTTCCGAATCAGAGAGGTTTCCACATGCTCGATTTCCGATGAGTCTTCGACAACACAGAGTCGGAGCACTATTGCTCGTGATACCTTCGTGATCCTTGAGTTCAAGTGGCAGTTTGTTGCTTGGCCGTCCAAGTAGCAATTCTTGGGGTGGATCTTTCCATAGCCTTGGGTCACGCGTTTCTTCATCGAGTCCTTACATCTGCCGATGTAACGAAGAGTCTTGCCCTCAAAGTATGCGTACACGCCGGTCACGGACTCGAACTCCGGCGAGGCGAGACGGAAGGTGGAATATTGCAGGTCACCGTAGCGATTAAGGAATACACGGTAAAATGGGTCACCACTTCGCTTCAAACGAAGGAGTGCCGTTCCCAACGGCTCGTCAAGAATATCTCGATAGCACTTCTCCACTTTTTCCGAGAATTTCCGGTATCGTCGATGTTGAAGCGTTTCCGCGACTGTTTTGTTGTTCTTCAGACCGAAAACGTCCTGATAGGGAACACCGATGAACTCCAACTCAACTTTCGAGAAATCGCGTTCTAGATCTGGAAGAGTGTTGGCCATTGTTCGAAAGTCCGTATCGTTGTGCCTAACGCACCGAATCAGCGGCCAGCGGTACGCTGGTCCGCTGCATTCGATTGTTAGCCGCCGTCATGCGGTCTGTCTCCTGATTACTGCCTTTGTCACCATCTCGAACAGCGCTTGGGCATTGTTGGTGCACCCCTGCCCTCCGTGTTCGCGTGTTTCGCGCTTGTGCTCCGGTGCGTTCGACGAAGCATAGAAGAAGAGTGGTGTCTGATCGCCTTGCTGACGCAATCTGTCCAGCAGCACGTACCCCTCTCGAGGTCCTTCCTGGCGTCCCATGTCTGAGATGATGGCCGCGTATTGATTCTGCATCAATCTCTCGAATGCATCATCGGTCGACAGCGCCAACGTAAAGCGAATGCCCATGGCTTCGAACGCTTGGCGCTCGTATGTATTGTTCTCTGGCCGATCATCCACCCATAGGATGTGATTCCTCCAGCCATCACCGCCCTCAGCACGTACCGGGCCTGTAGCTCGGACTACCTCGACGATCTTCTCTATCTCCGATTCAGACGTAGTACTCTCGCCCTTTGCGGTCGCCGCGCTGCTAAGGGAAGCAACGACGGCCATCTGCATCTTCACGTAGTTCTCCTCGTCCCTGAAGTCGCTCGGAGCGAACAGATTTCTACTGTGTTTGCTTACCAACCATGCGAAGACAATCAGAACGAGGACGGGAAAGAGGATAAGAAAGTAGATGAGGGGCAACCGCTCTGCGGCTGTGAAAGATCCGGCAAAGGCCGTGACCAGCGAGGCAAAGCCATAGACAAGCACAATGAAGAGAGCAACGATGCCAAGGGGATTCCGTGCCAGTCCCTTGGCTGTCTCACCGAAGTTCCGAAGTTGACCATCCATCTCTGCCCTCGTTCGGCTAACCACTGATTAGCAGGTAAATCTGCCTGATAATGCGATATTGGGGCATGTTTCAGGCAGAGCTGCCATGTGCAATTGCATCGTTCAGAGGCGCTCGACGCCTCGACTCACCAAGCGCCACGCATGACCCAACGCTCGGGGCTCCGACTGTCCAGCGGCCATGGGTGGAGTCGGACTGACCGGAACGACGCGAAGCTCCGCGCGCTCGAGTCCACGGACCGTAAGTGGGTCGGGAGCGTCGTGCGGGTCGGTACGCGACGCCGATGACTTCGCGGTGGATGGTCGACACGGTGGCATGGCTCCTGAACGATGTGGGGCGTAAGCGCCGCGGAAACGGCTGCGGTATGTGGCTTGCGCACGCGCGAGTACGGCTGCCGTCGGAACCAATTTTCATCTCCTTCTATAAGGAGTGGCGATACCGCAGGCATCCAATGTCCGCGCGTGGTCCGCGCACATGTTCGCACGTTTGGTGAATGGATGAGATTCCGTTCGTCTTCTACCTGCGACAAACGTTCGTTGGGATTGCGGAGGCCGGCCTGGCGGTGTCCTGCAATTCTTGAGTCTCGGGGCATTGCGAGGGGTGTGCAGTCGCGGACGTGGGTCGCGAACACCGACGTGCCGCAAGCGGTTCGGAAGCGGGGCCGGTTCAAGTGGGGCGCGTCGTGGCGCACGGCTGGCGACGCGGCCTCGGGGCGCGTGGGCGTCGACGAAGCGGCTCATATGCCCAGCCTCTGACGCGCCCGGGCTGTGAGCGTTGCCTTACGGCTTGCGGGCATTGACGGCATCTCGGAGCGCCTTGCCGGCCTTGAACGACGGCGCCGTGGAGGCGGCGATGTCGATGCTCTCACCGGTACGGGGGTTGCGTCCCTTTCGGGCCGCGCGCCGGTTTGTGGAGAACGTGCCGAACCCGGCGATGGTGACGCTCTCCTCCCTGGCAAGTGCCTCGGAGACGGTGGAGAAGACGGCGCTGACTAGCTGGTCCGCCGTCGTGTTGGCCAGGGAGAGCTGCGAGGCCACCTGCGAGCCGAGTTCGGACTTGTTCATGGATTCCTCCCCTCGAAGTGCGTTCCGGATGGCTTCGCTCGATGCGGCGCCGCCTGTCAGGTTGCCGTTTCCGCGGAGGTCGCGCAACGGATCGAGTGATCGGCCGCATCCTATGGTAACGCCCCCGCCGGGACCTGGTTCCCGCGAGCCGGGCATGTCTCGGTACCGGCCCGTGCATCGCGACGAGGGGACATCGCGGCGGGCAAACGGTTGCTCCGGGGGCGAGCCGGACGAGGCGGTGGCAGCGGTCAGGCCGGCAGCCCGAGGGCGGTCTCGCGCACGATTGCCTCGAAGCGCCTGAACGGCGCCAGATCTTCGGCCGAGCGCCGGGCGACGAAGCCCGAGCGGTAGCGGTAGCGCCCGAACTGGACCGGCAGCGGCTGCAGGAACGCGCCGGGGAGGCGTTCGAGGAAGGTGAGCGAGAGCCAGGCGAGATAGGGGCCGCTCGCCATGAGGAACAGCCCGGCGGAGCCAGTCCGGACGATGGTCTGCACGCGCGTGTGCGTGCTCTCGTGGAGGCGTTCGAGGAGACGGCCAAGCGACGGCCGACGCTCGCCCGGCGCCACCATCGCGGGCGCGTCGTAGTCGATCCACGGGCTCCTCGCGAGATCGTCGTCGGTGATCTCGCGCCCGAGCAGCGGATGGCCGCGCCAGGCGACGATGCCCGCGGTCATGTCGAGAAAGCGCTCGCGGCGCAGATAGGCCGGCAGGGCTTCGCCGCTGTCGATACCGCCGCAGTGGAGATCGCTCCGGCCCTCTGCGAGCAGGCGCAGCCCCTCGACCCGGGTGGCGGTCTCGAGGTCGAGCTCGACGGCGGGGAACCGCTCGTGGAACCGGGCGATGGCGTGCGGCAGGACGGCCTCCCCCCAGGTCGGGTTGGCGGTCACGCGGAAGCGCCCGGCGCGCCCGGAGCGGGCGGCGTCGATCCCGCTCTGCGCGGTCTCGATCTCGCGCAGGACGCGTTGCGCGGGCTCGACGAGGGCGGCGCCGAGCGCGGTGAGGCGCACCCCCTTGGGCGTGCGCTCGAAGAGCCGGGCGCCGAGCTGGCGCTCGAGCCTTGCGATGACGCGGGTCAGGGCGGGCTGGGTCATCGAGAGCCGGTCGGCGGCCAATCCGATCTTCCCCGCCTCGGCGACGCCGAGGAATCGGACGAGATCGGTTCGCTTGTCGAACATTGCGCCGTTGCCTTTGGAGCGGGGCGGCCGGCCGTGTCTCTACTGCTACATGTGGGGGGTCGGCCCGTAAATTGAAGGCCGTCTGAGCATTGGACGCTCGCCGGCGCGCGTCGTTCCCGGGAGGTTTCCGGTGCGAATGCGACACCGGTGGCGGTCGGGCCGTGACGCATCGTCAGTTCGGTCTGAACGAGACGCCTGCGACGAGGCTGCCGGGTTCGGATTCATGCCGCCGGGACATGTATTTCGATGCGAACGGCATTTTCATTTTCGGCGCCGTGCCGTTAATCAAATGGGCTCCAGGAACAGGCAATGCGGCCACCGGGGCCGCGGGGCGGAACATGGAGCTTCGAGCGCATCACGGGTGGCGGCGGGCGGACGGCGTGCCGGGTGGCGCTGCACGAATCGGAGCCGGTGTCGGTGCGCGCGTCGACGGCGCGGCCGGCGCTCGATTCCCGCGCCGGGTTCCGCCTCCCGCCAGTGCCGTGGCGGAGGGCTTCGGGGTACCGTTCAGGGGGGGTTGGACGGGCCTCGGGCAGGCCGCGAATGAGGGGCGGTTCGACCGGTCATCCGGCGACCGCTGGCGGCGATTGACTCGCGATAACTGTTGTTATCGCGAGTCAAATTGTCAACTCGGCGTATCCACCCGGCAATCGGGGGTCGCCTCCGATTATGACCCGGTAATCCCAGGCAGCGCCATACCTTAGTGCAACCTGTTGGTTCGACGCCATTTTCCCGCGTCCGGGGGACGCGCCCGGAGCCGTCGGCGCCCCTCACGCCCAAAGCCCGGCCCCACGGGGGCGGCGAAATTGACTCGCGATAACTCTTCTGTGGAAAACCGCCTTTTTCACCGATTTGGGGCGGATGCACGCTGGCGGACGCCAGCGGGGCCGAGGTGGGTACGCCGAATGATACGCCACCGCGCCCCTATTCGCGCTGCTGCAGCCGGGCGAGTTGCGCAGCGCCGCTTCGCCTCGCGAGCAACCGCTCCCCGTAGCGGTTGACCATGGTTGTCGTCTTCCATCGCCCCGCATGCAGGATGGCCGCCATGCCGATGCCACCCGCGACCATGTCCTGCGCCGGCCCCACGCGCGTGCTGTGCCCGGAGATGTGCCGCACCACATCGACGGGTAATCCGGCACGCTCGGCCATCGCCTTGAAGATACGCGGTACCTGGCTCGCGTCAAGCCCCTCGCCGACCACGCCCCGGCACAGCGAGCGGAAGAGCCTGCCTTCGCGAACACCGCTTCGCTGAAGCCACTCCCGCACCAGCGCCACGCTGTCGCGCGCCAGGTACAGCGTCGCGCCCACACCCTCCGGATCGGCCTTGGAGCGGCGCACCAGCACGGTCGCCGCTCCGTCGAGTTCCTCAATGATATCCGATACTTGCAGTGCGACCAGCTCGCTGCGCCGCAGCAGCGTGTCGTACGCGACGGCGAGCAATGCGCGATTGCGCGCGTCAATCAAACCATCGCCCGGCGCATCGAGCAGGCGCTCGCGCAGCGCCCCGGTGAGCCCCCTGGCCTGCTCCTGACGGCGGCCCTTGCGCCGGTGCATGCGCTGTAGCGCCCGTCTCACCGGCTCGCTTTTCGCCCTCTTTGCCAACCCCAGCGCCCGGTGCGCGGCGGCGATGCTGGCGACGTAACGGCGCACCGTGGCGGAGGCGCGGACCTTCGCCATGGCGTCGACGAACGCGGCGATGGTCTGGGCGCTCGCGGGCAGCGCCGGCAACTCCCGTTCGGCGCACCAGGCGGCGTAGATGGCGAGGTCCGAGCGCACGGCCCGCTCGGTGTTGGCGCTCAGCGCCCCGCGCGCACTCACCGCGCAGGCGTCGAGTGGGTCGCGCTCGGTGTGCCCGGCGCTCGCCGGCGCCGGGCCGCTCAGGCTCTCCACAAGCATCGCTCAGCCTCCAGGTCCATGGAACAGGGCCCTGAATTTGACTCGCGATAACAACAGTTATCGCGAGTCAATCGCCCAAGCGTGCGCGGGCACGCGATGATGGAGGAGCGGCATGAGCTGCGGGAGCGTCCGTGTAAGAAAGGCAACAAAAACAGCGGGTTCCGGGGACGGCGACAGCCGGTGCCCGGGAGTGCCGGGCGCCGCGTTCGCTTTGGCAGGGTCGTTCGGACACGCCGGGAGGAATTGGTGGCGCGCGTGCACCGCAATCGCGTGCTCAGGACTGCGGATCGCGTCCGCGCGGTGCGACTGGAGTTTGCTGCCGCTCGCTTCCGAGAGCGCTTCCGCCGCGCCCGCCGGGGCGTGGCACTCCCGCGCTTCCCAATCCGCAGACCGTCCGCGCGGCCGCCTGCGCCGCGCTGCGGCGGCATGGCTGCTGGCCTGCGCCGCCCTGCTGGCACTGCCCGCCCTGCCGGGTCAGGGAGGC
Source organism: Gammaproteobacteria bacterium (assembly GCA_965223775.1). Classification (GTDB taxonomy): domain Bacteria; phylum Pseudomonadota; class Gammaproteobacteria; order HK1; family HK1; genus JAJDXW01. The sequence continues at coordinate 4,895,434 of OZ245021.1, forward strand.
GGCGTCGCCCACGCCGACGTGCTCGTGAGCAATCTGGGGCAGACGGCGGAGCATTTGGACTTAAGTATACGAAGAGATTTTCCTAGAGCTCAGGCGTTCACCACCGGCTCGAACACCGCCGGATACGCACTGGACTCGGTCGGGGTGTCGCTCGACACGACGCCGCCGACAGCGAGCTACTTCTCGGTGAGCATCCACGAGTCGAGCGGCGGCGACCCGGGCAATCTTCTTTACACACTCAGCAACCCTTCCACCTTCGCCACCGGGGCGAACGTCTTCACGGCGCCGGCAAAGGCATCCCTGGAGGGTGGGACGACCTACTTCGTCGTCATCGGGTACAGCAACCCGGCAAGCTCGTCTGAACAAGTTTATCTGCGGGCCACAGCCGGCGACGGTGAGGACGCCGCGGGCGCGGACGACTGGAGCATAGCCAACAGCTCGGAATTCCTGCTCTCGGGGAGTTGGACGATGAGGGCGGACTCGCTCTCGCTCCAGATTGGTGTCAACGGGTCGGCGAGGGCGGCCATCACCGACATCGACATCGAGACGGAACCGACGGCGATCGGATCGTTTCTCGGGTTCCACGGGACCGGCGACTTCATCCAGGTGCGGGTGACGTTCAGCCGGGACGTGCTCGGGACGCCCGAGGCCGGCGTCGCATCGCTGAAGCTCCTGGTGGGCGGCAAGGAGAGGACGGCGCAGGCCCAGTTCACGCAGCTGCCGCTTGGGTCCTTCGTGTTCTCCTACGCCATCCAGGCGGACGATGTCGACCTCGACGGCATCACGGTGCCCGCCGACGCGCTCGCGCTGCCCCAGGGAGGGGCGCTCCAGGACACCGACGGAGTGGACGCGGTGCTGACGCACGCGGCGTTCGACTTCCCGGAGGACATCGTCAACCCGCCCCTGCCGGAAATCACCAACATCGAAATCGTCTCGCCGGTGCCCGATGCCGGGTTCCATTCGTATGCGCTTGGCGATGTTGTCGAATTCCGCGTGACATTCAGCGAAGCGGTGACCGCGAGCGGGAATCTGGCGTTGTTCAGGTTCGCGGTGCGCGTGGGCGACGACGATGTGGGTGCTACGTACATCGAAGGCAGTGGAACGACTCAGCTGACGTTCATTTTGGTCTACGGCGCGCAGTACACCGACCCCGACGGCGTGAGCGTGTCCGCCGGTTCGCTGTCCCTCGGAACGGGAACCCTCACGGGCCCCTACGGCCGGGACGTGATGCTGACCCACGGCGCGTACGCGTTTCCGCAGCACCTCGTGAACACCCCGCCGCCCGTGCCGGAAATCACCAACATCGAGATCGTGTCGGAGGTGCCCGATGCCGGGTTCCACGGGCCGGGCACTGGAGGTCGGAGTATCGAGTTCGAGGTGACGTTCAGTGCGCCGGTGACCTACGCCGCGACCAGCGGCGATTTCGGTCTGAAGGTCTTGGTAGGTGATGCCGAGCAGATTGCCTCACCGGTCTTGGGGTTCGGCACGAACAAGCTCATATTCTTGTACACCGTGGTGGCGAGCGACGAGGACACGGACGGCGTGAGCATACCGGCCGGCAGCCTGGTGCTGACGGGGGACGGAACGCTCAAGGGCCCCTACGGCCAGGACGCGGCGCTGACCCACAGGGCGTACGCGTTTCCGCAGCACCTCGTGAACACCCGGCCGCCCCCGGCGCACCTCACCGGCATCGAGGTCGAGTCGTCGCCGGGCAGCGGCGGCTTTTACGCGACCGGGGACACCATCGAGATCCACGTGATATTCAGCGGGCGGGTGACCGCGGGCGGCAGCGCGTCCGGCACGCCCCCGGACGTCGCGCTCAAGCTCCGGGTCGGCAGTGCCGAGAGATCCGCTGAATATCTGCTCGGCAGCGGCACCAACAAGCTCAGGTTCCTCTACACGGTGCAGGCGGGCGACGAGGATCGGGACGGGGTCAGCGTGCCCGCGAACGCCCTGTCGCTCGGGACCGGCATGACCCTCAAGGACCAGTACGGCCAGGACGTGGTGTCGACGCACGGCGCGCGGGGGTTTCCGGACCACCTCGTGAACAGCGCGCCGCCGCCGCGGGGGATCACCGGCATCGACGTCGTGTCGCCGGTGCCGGACGCCGGCTTCTATGCGACCGGGGACACCATCGAGCTCCACGTGACGTTCAGCGGGGCGGTGACCGCGGCCGGCAACGCGCCCGGCACGCCCCCGGACGTCGCGCTCAAGCTGCGGGTCGGCAATGCCGAGAGATCCGCTGAATATCTGCTCGGCAGCGGCACCAACAGGCTCAGGTTCCTCTACACGGTGCAGGCGGGCGACGAGGACCGGGACGGGGTCAGCGTGCCCGCGAACGGCCTGTCGCTCGGGACGGGCATGACCCTCAAGGGCCCCTACGGCCAGGACGCCGACCTGACCCACGGCGCCTACGGCCCGTTCCGCCACGCCCGGGTGAATTTCGAGGCGGCCCCGCCGTCGCCGCCGCGCAACCTGGCGGTGACGGCGGACAACGAGAACGAGGTGAGGTTCCGGTGGGACCCGCCGGCCGATGACGGCGGCGCGCCGGTGACGGACTACGCCTACCGCTACGACGCCAACGAGGACGGGGTGTTCGTGCGGTGGGCCTATGTCGGCTCGACGCCCAGGGGACAGCCCCCGCGCAGGAGCTGGGGCATCGACGTCGAGGCCGACGGGGACAGGGTGTGCGTGCAGGTGATGGCGGTGAACGTGGCCAACTTCCTGATCGTGCCGGAGCTGCGCAATCTCGAGGGCAACGCGTCGCCGTCGCGGTGCGCGACGCCCTACGGCCCGGCCGAGGGGGCGCCGCAGGCGCCGGGGCGGCTCTCGGTGACGTCGACGCAGGCCGACCGCGCGGACCTCGAATGGGACGAGCCGGACGAGAGCGGCAGCTCGCCGCTGTGGGGCTACCGCATCGAGGTCTCGACCGACGGGGGCGATAACTGGCGCGAGGTTGAGGCGAACACCGGGACGCCGTCGCTGAGCCGGTCGGACGCAGGCGTGGCCGACCTCGCGAGCCGGCTCTACCGGGTGTCGGCCGTCAACACCGATGAGCGGGTGGGCAGGCGCTCGCCGTGGGCGCGGCTTGCGCCGATGACGCTGAAGGAGCATCTGCGGCCCAGGGCGCATCAGCATTTCGAGAACGCGGGCGACCTCGTCGCGTCGAGCCATTCGGTGACGGTGGCGGTCGAGCTCGCCAACCCGGCGCCGGGGCGGCGCGTGCACGTGCGGATCGTCACGCAAGGCGTGCTGGTCGCGACGCAGGTCCACGAGCCCGAGGGCACGGGCTTCACGGCGACCTTCGGGGGGCCGGAGGAGGACGGGTACGCGCTGGAGCCGCAGACCTACTACACGGTGCAGGCCGACGTGGTCGCGGGCTTCGATTCGGACCGCCGGGTCGAGGGCGCGACGTTCACGCTGCCCGACATCCGCCAGGGCGGCGCAGCGCCGGGGCGCGGCGTCGAGGTCGACACCGACGGCGACGGCGTCGCCGAGGCCGATCCGCGGCTGACGGTCGCGATGGGCGCCGCGGCGGGCATCCGGGTGCGCCCCGGCGCGTGCACGGGCGCGAAGCAGGTCGGGGTGCACGGCTCGTTGACCCAGTTCGGGGTGCACGGCTTCGGGCCGATCTCGGCCGAGGCGTCGCCCGGCGGACACACGTGGAGCTGCGCGGACGGCGGCGATCCGGGCGAATGGCAGCCGATCGAGCTGACCGTGGAGAAGCACGCGGACGCGATGCTGGCCGCGCCGTTCGAGGTCGGGGTGCGCCATGACGTGCACCGGCAGCGCCCGGGACGCCAGTCGTGGCAGCCGCTGGTGTTGGGGGGCTCTCTGGTGAGGCTGGAAGTGAAGGCGTTGCAGACGCTGGCGGCGGTGAGGGGTCTCGCGGTGGAAGCCGACGATTCCCCGCGGGTGAGCTGGGACGCGGTCGCGGGGGCCGCGGCCTACCAGGTGCAGTGGCGCTGGGGCTCGGAGAGCTACGGGCGTGTGCACACGGAGAACGGCGCGATGTCGTCGCGCGAGAAGCGGGTGACGGGGACGAGCCACACGGTGGCGGTGCCGTCGGCGGCGAAGCGGGCCGAGGGGTTGACGGTGCGGGTGCGCGCCTACGACGGCGATGCGCTCACGGTGGGGCCGTGGCGCGAGGCGGTGCTGGGGGCGGCGCCGGGCGAGCCTTCGGAATTGACGGCGACACCGGATTCGACGACGGCGATCGGGCTTGCCTGGGAGGCGGCGGCGGCGAACGGGGCGCGCATCCTGGGCTACGGCATCGAGGTCTCGGAGGACGGCGCGCGCAGCTGGGGCACGCTGGTGCAGGACACCGGCACAACGGCCACGGCGTACGTGCACCGCAGCCTCGCGCCGGGCAGCCAGCGCTTCTACCGGGTGCGCGCGCGCAATGGCGCGGGCTGGGGTGCGTGGTCGCATCTGGCGGGCACGTCGACGCTGCGGTCGGGGCAGGCGAGCGGCGCGCTCACGGCGCGCATGGGCGGGCTGCCCGAGCGCCATGACGGATCGGGCTCGATCGGGTTCAAGATGACGTTCAGCGAACCGGTGACGGCCGGGGAGGACGCGGTCCGGGAGCATGGGCTGTCGGTGACCAACGGCACGGTGAGCGAGGCCTCGCGCAGGGAGGACGAGCCCGGGGCGTTCGACATGAAGGTGATGCCGGATTCGGATCGGGAGGTGACGATCGTGCTGCCCGGCGGGCGGCCCTGCGCGCAGATCGGGGCGATCTGCACCGAGGACGGGCGGCGGCTTGCCCACGCGCTCTCGATGTCGGTCCCCGGACCCGCGGCGCCGGTGCTCGCCGGGTTCGTGCTGGTGGACGCGGCCTCGGGCGCGGATCTCGGCGCGGTCGCCGACGGGGCGACGGTGCGGGTGGCGGACCCGTCGGGCGGGTCCTACGACTTCCGGGCCGAGACGGCGCCGGGCGCGGCGGTGGGCAGCGTGCGGCTCGCGCTCGCGGGACCGCAGGACGGGGATGCGAGTGCGCGCGCGGACGACGCGGCGCCCTACCTGCTGCGCGGCGGGACGGACGGAGGCGCGGCGCTGCCGGCGGGGTCCTACACGCTGACGGCGACGGCTTACACCGGGCCGGGCGGCACGGGGGCGGCGCTTGGCTCGCTGAGCGTTGCGTTCACGGTGGCGCCGACGGTGCTGACCGGGTTCGTGCTGGTGGACGCGACGGCGCACGCCGATTTGGGCGCGCTCGCCGACGGCGCGCGGCTGACGGAGCTCGATGCGGCGAAGGACTACGGCTTCCGGGCCGAGGCGGCGGCGAACGCCGGGGTCGCGAGCGTGACGCTCGTGCTGTCGGGCTCGGCGCTGGACGAGGACGTGACGCAGACCGAGAACCATGCGCCGTGGTCGCTCTACGGCGACACCGACGGCAACGAGCACGGCGCGGCGCTCGGCGACGGCGCGTACACGCTGACGGCGACGGCCTGGTCCGGGGAGAAGGGCACGGGCGAGGCGCTGCAGACGCTCGGGGTCTCGTTCGCGGTGGGCGAGGCGCTGCCGGCGCCGGCGGCCGAGCCGCTGAGCGCCCGGTTCGAGCTCCTGCCCGGGTCCCACATCGGATCGGGCACGTGGTTCAACCTGCGGGTGGTGTTCAGCGAGCCGGTGACGCTCGGGGAAGCGGCGTTTGCCGCGCATGCGCTCATCCTCGGCAACGCCACGGTGAGGGAGGCGTCGCGGGCCGAGGGCGCGCCGGGCGTGTGGCTGGCGAAGATCGCGCCGGGCTCGGATGCGCAAGTGACGGTGGCGCTCGCGGCGGGCCGCGCGTGCGGCGAGGAAGGGGCGCTGTGCACCGCGGACGGGCGCGCGCTCGAGAGCGCGCCGCAGGCGAGCATCGCGGGGCCGGCGCCGGTGCTGGCCCGGTTCGAGCTGGTGGACGTGAGCGCGGGCGGGCAGCGGACGACGCTCGGGTCCGGGGCGACGGTGCGGCTCGCCGATGCGTCGGGCGGCAACTACGGCATCGTGGCCGCGATCGCCGAGGGCCGGACGGTGGGGAGCGTCGCGTTCGTGCTCGACGCACCGGGCGAGGACGAGGACGTGACGCACACAGAGGGCGTCGCGCCCTGGTCGCTGCACGGCGACGGCGGCGAGGACGCGATCACGGGCGCACCGCTGCGGGCCGGACGCCATGCGCTCACCGCGACGGCGTGGTCGGGACCGGGCGGCACAGGCACGGTGCTCGGAACGCTGAGCGTCGAGTTCACGGTCGAGGCCGCGCAGGAGACGGCTCCCCCGGCGGCGGCGGCGCTGACGGCGAGCTTCGTGGGCATGCCGGCGGAGCACGGCGGCGCGGGTGCGGCGTTCACTTTCCGGGTGCGGTTCAGCGAGGACGTGAAGATCGGTTTTGCGGCGCTGCGCGACGACGCGTTCGCCCTGCTCGGCGTCGAGGTGACCGCGGCAAAGCGGGTGAACGGGAGCGACGCCCTTCGCGAAATCACCGTCAAGCCGACCGGGCCGTACGAGATCCGGATCGACCTCGAGGGGAACCGGGCCTGCGATGTCGACGGGGCGATCTGCACGGCGGGCGGGAAGATGCTCTCGAGCTCGCTGTCGGCGACGGTGGCCGGCCCGCCGGCGCTGCGGGTGGCGGACGCGACGGTGAAGGAGGGTCCGAACGCGACGCTGGACTTTGTGGTGACGCTCGACCGGGCGGCGTCGGGGCCGGTGACGGTCGAGTACGCGACGGTGGATTATGGCGCGACGGCGGGCGAGGACTACGAGGCGGCGTCGGGGACGCTGACCTTCGCTGCGGGCGAGACCGCGAAGACGGTCGAGGTGAGGGTGCTCGACGACGCGGTGGACGACGGCGGGGAGCAGGTCAAGTTCGTGCTGTTCAACCCGGTGGGGGCGTGGACCGCCGACGCCGAGGCGTACGGCACGATCGAGAACTCGGACCCGATGCCGTCGGCGTGGCTGGCGCGCTTCGGGCGCACGGTGGGCTCTCAGGTGGTGGACGCGGTGACCGCGCGGTTCGAGGCGCCGGGCGCCTCGCACGTGACGCTGGGCGGGGAGCGGCTGAGCCTCGAGGGCGATGCCGGGGGCGCCGGGCAGGGAGCGGCCGGGGCCGGCGAGCAGGCGGTGCGGGACACGCTGACGGCGTTCGGGGAGCGCTTCGGAGGCTCCGCGGAGGCCGAGGGCCGGACCGGCGACGGCTGGATGCGCGAGGGCGAAGGCGCCGACTCGCGCACGATGAGCGGGCGCGAGCTGCTGCTCGGGAGCGCGTTCCATCTCGCGGCCGGGGGCGAGGACGGGGCTGCGTCGGTTGCGGCCTGGGGCCGGGTGGCGACGGGCGGGTTCGACGCCGAGGTCGACGATGTGCGCCTCGACGGCGAGGTGACGACAGCGATGCTGGGGGCCGATGTCGGCCAGGGGCGCTGGCTTGCCGGGGCGGCGGTCGCCTACAGCGAGGGCACGGGCGGCTATGCGCTCACCTCGCAGGCGGAGTCGGCCTTCGACACGGGCGAGGTCGAGAGCCGGATGACCACGCTGTTCCCCTATGCGCGGCTTGCCTTGAACGAGCGGGTGAGCGCGTGGGGCCTTGTGGGCTACGGGACGGGGACGCTGACCCTGACCGAGGCGCATGGGGAGGCCGAGAAGCGCTACACCACCGACATCGGCATGCGGATGGGCGCGGTGGGTGCGCGGGGCACGGTGCTTGCGCCCGAGGAGGCGGGCGGGTTCGAGCTCGCCGTCCGCACCGATGCGCTGCTGGTGCGGACGACCTCGGACGCGACCGAGGGGATGGCGTCGTCGGCGTCGGGCACGAGCCGGCTGCGGCTCATGCTCGACGGCTCGCGGAGCTTCGAGCTGGACGGCGCGACGCTGACGCCGCGCGTAGAGCTCGGGCTTCGCCACGATGGGGGCGATGCCGAGACCGGCACCGGCATCGAGGTCGGGGGCGGGGTGAGCTACACCGACCCCGCCTCGGGGCTCACGGTGGAGGCGAAGGCGCGCGCTCTCATCGCGCACGAGGACGAGAGCTACCGCGAGTGGGGCGCGAGCGGGTCGGTGCGCATCGACCCGGGCGCCTCGGGACGCGGGCTCTCGCTCACGCTGTCTCCGACGTGGGGTGCGGCGTCGAGCGGGACGGAGCGGCTGTGGGGGCTGCGCGATGCGTCGGGGCTTGGCGGGCGAGACGGCGCGTTCGATCCGGAGCGCCGGCTCGATGCGGAGCTGGGCTACGGGTTCTCCGTGCTCGACGGGCGCGGCGTGGCGACGCCCTATGCCGGCTGGTCGCGCTCAAGCGAGCGCGAGACGCTGCGTCTCGGGCAGCGGCTGCGGCTCGGGCAGGCCACCGAGTGGCGCCTCGAAGGGGAGCTCGGGGAGGACGAGCGCACCTTGCGCGCGGGCTACGGCTACAGCCTCGGGAGCGGCCTCACCTTCACCACCGAGGCGAGCCGGCGCGAAGCGGCCAACGACGACGCCCCGGAGCACGCGCTGATGCTGCGGGCGTCGATGCGCTGGTAGGGGCGCGCGCGATGTGCCCTCTACTGCACCTTGGTGAGCCGCCAGAGCACCTTGCCGACGATGTGGACCTCGTCGAGGAGGCGGGTATAGGGCGCATGGTCGGGGTTGGTCGAGAGGATGCGCAGCCCGGGCGCGCCGGGCTCGTGCGCGAGCTCGACGCGCTTGACCACGAGCCCGTCGCCGTCCCAGAGCACGAAGAGCTCGCCCGGGGCGGGGACGCGCCGGGCGGTGTCGACGACGAGGCGGTCGCCGTCGCGCAGCTCCGGCTCCATCGAGGGGCCGCGCACGCGCAGGATGCGCAGGCTCGCGGGCTCGGCGTCGCCCTCGTGGCGAATCATGCCTTCGGGCAATTGCCAGCGTCCCTTCTCCATGACGAACTCGTCGTTCCAGGCGCCGGGGCCGGCGGCGGCCTCGACCTCGACCTCGCAGACCGCGGCCATGCCGGCGTTCTTCTTGCGCCGCCTGCGCTTCCAGGGTTTGGCGGGCGGGAGCGTGGCGTGGCGCAGCTCGCCGGGGTCGCAGCCGAGAAGCTTCCCCAATGTCTCGGTGTCCTGGTGGTTGAGCACCCGGGGCATGCCGCGTGCGAGGTACTGCTGGAGGTAGGCCTTGTTCCTGCCGATGGCGAGCGAGGCTTCGGCGAGCGAGACGCCCTGTTGCCACAGGCGCTGTTGTAGGCGTTCGCGTACGGGGTCGCGCTCCATGGCGGTTCCTTCCCTCTATGCGTCGGTCATGCAGGATATCTCCTAACTGAACCTGTTGTCAACGACGAAGGTTCGCCGTACGTTCGCCCCCATGGCACGCCTCGACGACCGATTCCGCGACACCGTGCTCGGCCATCTCGAGCGCACCGGCCTGCCGGGCCGGCGCCTCGGCGCCGAGGCGCTGAACGACCCCGGCTTCGTCGCCTCGCTCAAGAAGGGGCGCCGCGTCGGGCTCGCCACCGCCGACGCGGTGCTGGCTGCGATGGGGATGGCGCCCGTCGGCCCCGCCTTCCGGCGCGAGGTCGAGGCGTTCCTCACGCTCACGAGGACGAAGGCCTACGTGCTCGGCGAGGCGTCGGCGCACGACGCCGGCTTCGTCAAGCGCCTGCGCGAGGGGGCGTCGTTCCGCCTCGCCACGGTGGACAAGGTGCGCGGCTGGATGGCCTCGCACGCCGACGGGGCGGCCCTTCGCGCGATGCGCCGGGCGGTGGCGGGCGTTGCGCTGCTCGACACCGCGGCGCCGGAGCCGCCCGAGGGCGGTCCCCGGGGCCGGGGAAGGCGCCAACCCACAGATGAGGGAGAGACCGGCATGAGCCACGACGACGACAACCAGTATCTGAGCACGCGCAAGGCGGCGGCCTTCCTGGGCCTTTCGCCGCGCACCATGGACCGCAACCGCATGGGCGGCGAGGGGCCGTCGTACTACCGCTTCGGGCACCGCATCCTGTACCGGCGCGCGGACCTGGAGGACTGGGCCGAGGCGCGCCGGGTGGCGCTCGGCGCCGAGGCCGACGCCGCAAGGCGCGCCGGCCCGAACGGGGCCGAAGACGGCCGGAGGGCGCCGTGATGGCGGCGCGCGACGGGAACGCCCGCATGGTCCGCGCGCTGCGCAATGTCGCGCTCTGCGCCCTGCCGGCGGCGCTGGCGCTCGCCGGGCTCGGCATGGACGCGGCGCTCGCCTCGACCGACACCACCTTCGACGGCCCGCTCGACACCGTGAGCGGCATCGTCGAGGGCACCGGCGGGCAGCTCGCCGCGGCCCTTGCGGTGGGGGCTGCGCTGGTCGGCTCGGTGCTGCGCTTCAACGCGATGCAGCTCATGGGCGCGGTCGGCGTCGGCGTTGCCGCTGGCGCGGGCGTCGGCATCGTGACCGGCCTGGTCGGCACGGCCATCGTCTGAGCGGGTCCGGGATGAACGACAGTGCCCGCCACGCCATCCCCCGTCGTCTCGACGATCCGGAACGGTGGCTGTTCTGGACCGTCGACGAGGCGGCGGTGCTGATGGGGCCGGCGCTGCTGGGGCTCGCCGCGAACCACTTCGTGCCGGGGCTCGTTGCGGGGGTCGGCGGCTGGCTGCTCCTCAGACGGGTCAAACGCGGCGGCGGGGCCAACATCGCGCAGTACGCGCTCTACTGGTTCCTGCCCGACTTCGTGCTCAGGCTGCGCGCCACGCCGCCGAGCCATGTGCGGCGGTTCGCCGGATGAGGCGCCCATGAAGCGCGGCGTCATGGACGGCGAGCGGCGCCGGGCGCGCGACGCGCGCGCGGCGCTGGCCGGGCTGCTCGGGCTCTCGCTGCTCGCGAACCTCGCGCTCTCGGCGGGTCTCGGCATGCGCGAGGGCATGACGGTGCTCATTCCCGCGGTGTCGGGGCCGGCCTGGGAGGTCGGCGGGAGCTGGGCCGGGCGGCGCTATCTCGAGGACGCCGCGCGCACCGCGGCGGTGACGCTGCTGACGCTCACGCCCGAGAACGCCGCCCATGTGCGCGAGGCCGCGGCGCGGATGAGCCACGCCTCGGCGCGCGGCGCCATCGGCGCCTGGGTGGGGAGCCAAGCCGCGCGCATGGCGCGCCGCGACCTCTCGACCGCCTTCTATCCCGAGCGCATCGAGGCCGACGCGCAAGCGCTGGCCGCGACGGTCACGGGCGAGCTCGCGACCTGGATCGGGCGCGAGGAGGCCTCGCGGGTGCGCCGGACCTATCGGCTCGCGTTCCGCATCGACGGCGGGCGCATCGGGCTTCTGAGATTCGAGCAACGGGAGGACTGACGGTGAAACAGGGATTGAACGGACCCGGATTCGGGTCGGCGGGAGGCGCGGGTCATGGACGGACGCTTCGCCGCGCCGCGCCCGGCGCCGCACTGCTGGTCCATCTGGCCGGCACGATGGCCTGCGCGCTGGCCGCGGCGCCGGCGGCGGCGATGCAGATCCTGGAGGCGGCCGACCATGGCGAGCTGCGCGCCGAGGTGTCCGCCAGCGCGGTGAGCCGGGTGGCGCTCATGGGTGACCGCATCGCCCGGGTGGTGCGCAGCCCCGGCGGCTTCGAGGTCGAGCACGACCCCGCGCGGGGCGATCTCTATCTGCGGCCCGTGGGTGACGGCGCCGGCGCGGGCGAAGGGCCGCCGGTGACGCTCTTCGTCGGCACCGAGAAGGGCTTCACCTACCGGCTGACGCTCGAGGTCGCGGACCGCGGCTCGGCGCAGATCCTGATCCGCAACGCCGACGCCGCAGCGAGCGCCGGGGCCGGCGCGGCGGTCGCGGGCGATCCGCGCATTGCTGCGCTGACCGGGCTGGTGCGCGCGGTGGCGCGGCGCGAGCCGCTGCCGGGCTATTCCATCGCGGCGGCGCCCGCGGCCGGGGCGCCCGGACCGTTCACGGTGGTGGAGACCTGGCGCGGCCCGCGCTTCGAGGCGCTGGTGCTGGAGCTCGGCGCGGACACGCGTGGCGGCGACGGGCCGGTCGATGCGGCGGACCTCGCCGCGCGTCTCGGCCCCGGATCGGGGTCCGGGGCAGGCCCCGGGGTGGCGGCGGTGTGGCTGGCGGCGCCCGGCACCGGGCCCGGCGGCGGCCGGCTCGCGGTGGCGGTGCGCGCGGGGACGCTGCGCACGGGGGCATCGCGATGAGCGCGGCGGGAATGGCCGCCCGGGACGGCGATTCGCGGCGTGCGCGCAACCGCCAGCTCGTGCTGTTCTCAGGCGTCGCGGCGGTGGTGCTGGTGGCGTTCGCGGTCTGGCTGACGGCGTCGGGCGGCAAGGCGCCGGCGCCCACCGCGCGCATCGAGGCCGAGCTGGCGGGGCCGGGCACGGCCGAGGAGAGCTGGACCCGGCGCTCCGAGGCGCGGCTCGGCGTCATCGAGGCGCGGATGCGCGAGATGGAGGCCGAGGGCCGCCGGCTCAAGGCCGAGAACGACCGCCTTCAGGGCGAGCTGCGGAAGAACGCGGAGAACGCGCGCGCCGTCATCGACCGCCAGATCGCCTTCATCGACGAGCTGCGCCGCGCCAACGAGGCCGGGACGGGCGACGCCCCTGCCGCGGCTCCCCCCGGTCCATCCGGACCCGGGGATCCGTTCACGGGCGGGCGCGCGGACCGGCCGGCCGCGGGCGCCGGTCCGGCCGCCGCCACGCGGCAGGCCGCGCCGCTGATCGAGTCCTTCGAGCTCGACGGCGCCCCGTTCGCGGAGCCGGCGGGCGTGGACGCGAAGCCGCTCTCGGCCTGGGTGCCGGCGGGGAGCCATGCCGAGGCCGTGGTGCTGGCCGGGGTCGACGCCTCGGCCGGCATCTCCTCGCAGGGCGATCCGCGCCCGGTGCTGCTGCGCCTCACCGGTCCCGCCTGGACCGCGGCGCCGTCGGCGGGGGACGGCGCGGCGCTCAGCGTCGACCTCGCCGGCTGCACGGTGACCGGGGCGGCCCATGGCGACCTCTCCTCGGAGAAGGTCTACGCGAGGCTGCGCACGCTGACCTGCGCCGGGCCCGAGCCCGGCACGGTGGTCGAGACGCGGGTTGCGGGGTTCGTCGCCAACGCCGGCAAGGCCGGGGTGCGCGGCCCGGTGGTGAGCCGCGAGGGGGCGCTGGTCGAGAAGGCGTTCCTCGCCGGGCTCGTCTCCGGCATCGGCCAGGGCGTCTCGGGCGCCTTCGCGCCCCAGGCCGTCGCCACCGGCGGCGCGGCGGCGGTCGCCAACACCGGGCTTGCCGATATCGGGCGCGCGGGCCTCGGCGCCGGCGCCGCGAGCGCCGGGCAGAAGGTCGCCGACTACCTGATCCGCCGCGCCGAGCAGTACCAGCCGGTGATCCAGCTCCGGGCCGGGACCCGGGTGACGGTGGTGTTCATCGAGGGCGCCCGGCTCGACGGGCGGCCGGGCGTTCGAAGGGAGAAGAGCAATGACTGACCGAAAGAATGCGATGCGCCGGCTACCGGTCGCGACCGTACCGGTTGCGACCGTGCCGGTTGCGGCCGTGCTGGGGGCGCTCGTCCTGGCGGGCTGCGCCGGGAGCCATGTCGGCGACGACTGGCAGTGTCCGATCGCGCAAGGCGCGGTGTGTTCGAGCGTCGCCGCCGCCGATCCGGCGGTGCCGGAGACGGCGGCGACGCCGGCCGGGCGCACCCCGCTCTACCGGGCGCGCGGCGGTGCCGCGGAAGGCGCAAACCGGACCGCCCCGGAGACGCGCTGCGCGGCGGGCTGCGGTCCGTTCGCCTGGCTCGCCCGGCTGTTCTCCGGGGACGGTGCGGCCGACGGTGCGGCGGCTTCCGCCGGACCGGAACGCAGGGCGGTCCCCGGTGGGCCACCGGCTCCCGAAACCGTTACCGCTGCGCCCGCGGGCGACACCGCGTCCGTGGACCCCGGCCCCGCCGCCCTTCCGGCCGCCACGCACGATCCGGCGGGCGAGAGCCTGCGCACGCCGGAGACGGTCGGGCGGGTGTGGATCGGCCCCTTCATCGACGCCGCCGGGGTCTACCGCGAGGCCGCTTGGGTGCGCGTTGTCATCGAGCCCGCCGGCTGGAGGCTGCCGTGAGCCTGCGCCGCCTGATGGATCTGTTCGAGGGGCCGGCCGGGCTCGAGCCCTGGTCGCCGCCGGAGAGCCCGGCGGCGCTCAACGCGCTGCTGCCCTGGCGCGCCTTCGACGAGGCGAGCGAGCTCTATGTCAACGCCGGCAGCGTCGGCTTCGTCATCGAGGTACCGCCCTTTGCCGGCATCGATGCCGAGACGCTGGGGGCGCTCGCGGGCACGCTCGCCGACGCCGCTCCGGAGCGCTCGACGGTGCAGGTCATCCACTGGGCGAGCCCGCGCTTCGGCGCGGCGCTCGACGCCTGGGCGGCGCCGCGCGGGCGCGCAGGTCCCGTGCAGGCGCGCATCGCGATGCGCCGGGCGCGGCTGCTCGCCCCCGCCGGCTGGCGGGCGCTGCATCCGGGCGGCCCGCCCTTCACGCTGGCCGACTACCGGGTGTTCATCACGGGTGCGCTCGCCGGCCCCCCCGGCCCGGGCGCGGAGACCGCGCTCGGCGCGTTCCGCCGCGCGCTCGAAGGCACCCTCGCCTCGGCCGGCGCGCACGCGCGAAGGCTCGAACCCGACGCGCTGCTCTCGCTCGCCGCCGAGCTCGCCGCCCCGGACATCGGCGGGGAGAGCGACGGCGGCTGCAACCGCCCGCGCCGGCGCTGGTCGCCGCGCGACCCGCTCCACCTCCAGTGCGCCGCACCCGGGCGCGCGCTCAGCGTCGCGCCGATGGGCCTCGTGTTCCACCACGGGGGAACGCCCCGGTCGCCGGCACGCGTGTCCCCCGACGGGAGCCGCGACGGCGGCCCCGGCGACGTGGCGGTGCGGGTGCTCTCAGGCACGGCCTTCCCCGAAGTGTGGCCGGGCTGGCGCGGCAACGCGCTCATCGGCGACTTCCACCGCGACTTCCTCCAGCCCGGCTGCCCGGTGCTGACGTGCCTGACCGTGATGACCGGCGAGGCCGCCGACGGCGAGCGGGCGTTCCTCAAATCCGCGCGCGCGACCCAGCAGGCGGGCACCGGCATCGCGCGCTACCTGCCGGGGCTGCCCGAGAAGGCGCGCGACTGGCAGGCCGTCACCGAGCGGCTCACCGACGGCGAGCGCCTGGTGCGCGCCTGCTACATGGCGGCGGTCTACGCGCCGCTCGATGCCATCGACGAGGCCGAGCAGGCGGTGCGCGCGATCTATCACGGCCAGGGCTGGCGGGTGAACGCCGAGCGCTACGTGCAGCTCCCCTCCTGGCTCGCCTGCCTGCCGATGGTGCCGGCCGGCGGGCTCGACGCCGACCTCGCCCGCATGGGCCGGATGAAGACCCTGCTCACCGCCGCCGCGGTCGACCTCGCGCCGGTGCACGGCGAGTGGCGCGGCCAGGCGGCGGCGCCCGACACCCCGCCCGCCCTGTTCCTCATCGGGCGCCGCGGCCAGCCGGCGTGCTGGTCGCCGTTCGCCAACACCGCCGGCAACTACAACGTCGCCGTCACCGGGAAATCCGGCTCCGGCAAGTCGGTGCTGATGCAGGAGCTGGTGACCGGCATCGTCGGCGCCGGCGGCGAGGCGGTGGTGATCGACGACGGGCGCTCGTTCCAGCACACCGCCGAGGCGCTCGGCGGCGCCTTCATCGCCTTCGGCAAGGACCCCGCCTGCCTCAACCCCTTCGCCATGATCGATTCGGGCACGGCGGACCATGACGGGGATTACAGGGAAGAGTGCTTCGCGATGCTCGCGGGCGTCGTCGGGCGCATGTGCCGGCGCCGCGGCGCGATCGACGACATCGAGGCGGCGCTGATCGCCGAGGCCATCGCGGCGGCCTGGGACGGCGAGGGCAACGCCGCCGATCTCGGCACGGTTCGCGCACATCTCGATTCCCGCGACGACCGCCGCGCCAAGGACATGGCGACGGCATTGGGTCCCTGGTGCCCGGGCGGGGCGATGGGGCGGCTGTTCGCGGGGTCGGAGACGCCCGTCCTCGATGCGGCGCTCACCGTGTTCGAGCTCGCCGAGCTGAAAGGAAGGGGCGACGTCCAGGGCGTGGTGCTGATGCTGGTGGTCTTCCTCGCAACGCAACGCATGTATCACGGCCCCCGGACCAGGGCGAAGGCGATCGTCATCGACGAGGCCTGGGACCTGCTCTCGGGCGAGGACAGCCGCACCTTCCTCGAAGGCGCCGCCCGGCGCGCGCGCAAATACCGCGGCGCGCTGGTGACCGGCACCCAGTCGGTCAACGACTACTACGCCAACCCCGCCGCGCGCGCGGCCTGGGAGAACTCCGACTGGGTGATTTTTCTGGCCCAGAAGGACGAGTCGGTCGAGCTGCTCAAGCAGGAAAAACGCATCCACTGCGACCCCGGCATGGAGCGGGCGCTGAAGAGTCTCACCACCGCCGACGGACGCTATGCCGAGCTGGTGCTGCACGGCCCGGACGGCTGGCGGGTCGCGAGGCTGGTGCTCGATCCCTGGTCGGTCGCGCTGTTCTCCTCGCGCGGCCCGGCGTTTGCCGCCGTCGAGCGGCTCAAGGAGCAGGGGCTCAGCACCGCCGAGGCCATCGACCGCATTGCCGGGGATGTTCCCCTCGCGGGGGACGCTCCCCTCGCCGACGGGGCGGATGCCGCCATGCCCGCTTCCGGCGGGGACTCCGGGGCCAACGGCGCTCCCGCCCGCGAGGCCATGGACACCGGCCCGGAGGCCGGGCCGGTGCGCGAAGCAATCGAACGGGAAGGAGACGACGCATGAGCGCAGGAACAAGGGACGGCGCCGTCGCCGGCAGGGCCGGGCGGACGCTGCGCTGGCCGGGCGATCCGGAAGGGATCGCGCCCGGAGACATCGACTTCATCGCACTGGCGCATGTGCTGGCCAACACCTGCCGCTTCGGCGGGCGGACGACGAGCTACCACTCGCTCGCCGCTCATGCCGTGATCGCGAGCGAGGAGATCGAGGCCCTCGACGGGCTGGACGCCGAAGAGCGGCGCCGGCTCGCGCTGCATGCGCTGCTCGCGGACGCGCCGTCCGCCTGGCTGCGGGAGGCCGGTCCGGAGATCCGGGCGGGTTCGCAGCGCGCGGCGGAGCCCGGATCGCGGTCCGGGCCAGGACGCACCGACCGGCTCGCCGCCGGCATCGAGCGCGCGGTCCGCGAGGCCGCCGGGCTCGACCCGGTGCTCGACGACGCCCACGCCGAGCTGCTGCGCTTCATCGCGCGCATGACATCGGCGGCCGAACGCCGCGATCTCGTGGGCGCCGACGCCCCTCGCGAGGCGGGCGCCGCCTTCCCGCCGCTCAAGCGCCGCATCCGCCCGCACCCGCCGGGCCGCGCCGCGAAGGCGTGGCTCACCCGCTTCCGGGCGCTCGGCAAGCCGCCCGGCGGGGACGCCGCCGGGTCCGGCGATGGCGACAGCGGCGATAGCGGCGGGGCCGGCGCAGACACCGATGCAACGAACGAGGGAGGGACCGGCGATGTCACGCACATACCGGAGAAGGAAGCAACGCGCACGCCGCGCGGGGGACGCAGGCATGAACGCCAGGCGGCGTGAGCGGCGCGGCCGGCCGCGCGGCGGCCTGGCGCCCGGGACACGCGTGCCGGCGATCCGCGTGGTGCGCGACGCCGAGGAGGTGTTCCGCGCCGCGATCCTGGCCGGCGTGCTCTCGGCCGAGCAGACCGATCGCAACTGGGCCGGTCACTACATGTATCTCTTCCATGACGAGGACGGCACGGCGTGGTTCAAGCACCGCGACACTCGCGCCCATGTCTCGATGACGGCGCGCCAGCGCGCCGCCGGGAATGCGCGGTGACCGCGGTGAGCGAGCTCCGGGTGCTCGCCTGCGCCGTGCTGCTCGCGGCCGGCGTCGCGGCGGCGGTGGCGGCCGGGATCGCGCGCTACGCGCCTCGGGTCCCGGAGCCGCCGCGCATCGCCAGCGTGCGGCTCGCCGAGCTGGTCGCCGGCCATGCCGCGCGGGCGGCGCGCGACGGCGCCTTGACGGAAGTGTCGGGGGCCGCCACCCGGGCCTGGGCGCTAGCGCTCGAAGGGGCGCTGGCGCGGGTATCGGCGGATCACCGCGCGGTGCTGCTGCCGGCCCGCGCGGTCGCCGCCGGCGCGCCGGACCTGACGGCCGAGGTCGAGGCGGCACTCGTCGCGACCCTGGCCGCGGCGGAGTCCGGGCGATGACCGCGCGGGCGATCTTCCGCGATCCGCGCCCGCGCGGTGTCCGGCGCGCCCATGTCGCGTTGGGCTTGATGGCGGCGTTCGGCCTCCTCTGGCTCGGCCTCGCCTCCCGCGTCCATGTCAACGCGAGCTGGTCCGACGACGCCTGGGGCTATCTGGTGCTGCCGGCCGGCGCGCCGGAAGTCGGCGACGCGGTCCTGTTCGAGCCGCCCGACGGGCTGGGCGCGAGGGTGCCTTATCTGAAGACGGTGCGCGGCCTGCCGGGCGCCATGGTCACGGTGGACGCGGACCGCACCGTCCGGGTGGACGGCGTGGCCGTGGGGGTCGCCAAGACCCATGCGCTCGACGGGCGGGCGCTGGAGCCCGTCGAAGCGGGGACGGTCCCGCCGGGCCATTACTACCTGCACGCCGATCACGCAGATTCCCATGACAGCCGCTACGCGGAGATCGGCCCGGTGCCTGCCGCGCGCATGCTCGGGCGCGCCCTCGCCCTGCCCGACCTGCCCTGGCTCGGCCTCGACGGGCCGCTCGTGGGACCGGCGGACATTCGGCCTGGGCGTTCGGATCCGGACGCCGGCGCCGAGCGCACCGGAGACGCGGACGTGTGGACTTCGGATGATGCGTCGGAGGCGCCGCGATGAAGCCCCCCGTCCCTTTCCGGCCCTTCGCGGCGGCCTGCCTCGCCCTCGCGCTCGGCGCAACGCCCGCCTCGGCGGCCGACCTCGGCGTGCGCGGCGCCACCTGGCCGGTCGCCGAGCCCGACCTGCTGGTCGAGATCGAGGCGCGGCTTGCCGCGATGGAACGCTCGGGCGAGCTCGCCCGGATCGAGCGCGAGGCCCGGAGCCGGGCACGCCTGCAACTGGAAGAACCCGCTCCCGTGCCCGGCATCGCGCCGGCAAGGGAGCGCCGCTCGCGCCCGTTCGATCCCGCGATCGTCGTCGAGCGCGACATCCGGCTGCCGGACGGCACGCTCGTCGCCGCGGCCGGAGCGCGGGTCGATCCGCTCGCCTCCGCCCCGCTCACGCGCGACCTGCTGTTCATCGACGGCACCCGCGCATCCGAAATCGGCTGGGCGCTGAACTACGGGAAGCCCGCGAAGATCGTCCTGCTCGCCGGGCGGCCGCTCGACCTCGCGCGCCGTCACGGCCGGCCCTTCTTCTTCGACCAGGGCGGACGCCTTGCCGCGCGGTTCGGGCTGTCGGCGACGCCGAGCCTGGTCGAGCGCGACGGCGCGCTTCTGCGCATTACCGAGATCCCGCTCGAAGACCGGGACGATGCCGGAACGGAGACCGCACCATGAGACCCGTCCTGCTCTGCGCGGCGGCGTTGCTCGTTCTCCTGCCGGCCGGGACGGCCTCGGCGCAGTCCTGCACCGGGCGGTTCGTCAACCCGATCGCGGACGTCTGCTGGGAGTGCCTGTTCCCGATCTCGATCGGGCCGATCCGGATCGGCAGCGCCTCGGGTGCGCCGGACACGGCGAACCCGTCCTCGCCGATCTGTCTCTGCGGCTCGCCGATCCCGCGAATCGGCCTGTCATTGGGGGTGTGGGAGCCGGCGCGGCTGATGGACGTGACCCGCACGCCCTGGTGCTTCCCCAACCTGGGCGGCCTCACCATCGATCCGGGGCTGCCCGCTGCAAGGGGCCGCACCGCCTCGTCGGGCGGCGACGGCGCGCAAGGGTCCGTCTGGCACGCGCACTACTACGTCTATCCCCTGCTCTCGTGGATCGGGGCGCTGATCGATCTCGGCTGCCTCGAAGGGGGCGGCCTGGATATCGCCTGGACTTCGGAGCTCGACCCGGCCTGGCTCGACGACGAGCTCTCTTTCCTGCTCAACCCCGAGGCGGCGCTGTTCGCCAACCTGCCGGCCCAAGCGGCCTGCGCGGCCGACTGCGCCGCGGCCTCGGCGGGGCTGCCGCTCGATCCGATGTTCTGGTGCGCCGGCTGCCAGGGCGGGATGTATCCGCTGACCGGCAATGTGGCGGCCCATGTCGGCGGCGTGCAGGCCTCGCTGCTGGCCGCGCAACGCCTGGTCTACCGGCTGCACCGCGCCGGGCTCGCCTGGGGTACCTCGGGCTCGGCGGCGCTCTGCGGGCGCTACCCGATGCCGATCATGAAGAAATCGCAGTACCGCTGGCAGATGACCCAGCCGGTGCCGGCCACCACCCCGCGCACCGGCTGCAACCCCACGGGGCGGTCCTCGGTGCTGTGGGAGACGCTGCGCGAAATCCCGGTCTCGGGCGAGAGCTTTGGGTACCTGCTCTGGAGAAAACGGACATGTTGTTTGCTCTGAACCGGTCCGGAACGGCGCGCAAGGCACTCCTCGTTGCGGGGCTCGCCTGCGCCCTGCTGCTGGCCGCGTGCTGCCGCCCCGCCCTGGCGGACGATGTCCGGGCGACGAAACCGGACGAGGCCGCATCGGGCGCGGCGCGCGCCCTTGCAAACGAAGTGCTGCGCGAGGCGGGCGACGGCGGGCTCGGGGAGTGGACGCGCGAGGTGATCGGGCGTGCCCTGGAACGGGCCGGCAGGGCCGCGGCGGACGCCACCGGAAGAGGTGACGTCGACACGGCCCCCGCTCCGCTCCCGGCCGAACGGCACGCGGCGCGCACGGCGGACGGCCTCGCCGGGCGCGGCGGTACGGCGGAGGTGCTCCTGTTCACCAGCCTCTCGGTGCCGGCGGCGAGCTGGCGGCAATGGGCGCGGGATGCGGCCCGGACCGGGACGCCGCTGGTGCTGCGCGGCGTCGGTCAAGGCGGATTGCGGGCGACGGTGAAGGCGGTCGGCGACCGTCTCGGCGGCCATGACGCGGGGGTTGCCATCGACCCGCGCCTCTTCCGCCTGTTCGGCGTGACGCGCGTGCCCGCCGTGGTCGTCGTCCCGGGCGGGGTGCCGCCTTGCGAGAGCCGGGGCTGTTCCGACGATCCCGCGCCGCCCCACGACCGGATTGCCGGAAACATCGGCCTTGCGGCCGCGCTGGAGGCGATCGGCGCCGAGGGCGGCGCCGGGCGCGATGTGGCCCGGCGCCATCTCGAACTGCTGAGGGGAGAGCGGCAATGAACCGACCGGACGGGACGGACAGGCTCGAACGCGAACGGGCGCTGGTCGAGCGGGTGACCCGGATCATGCGGCTGCTCACCTGGATCATGGCGCTCGCCTGCGCGGCGCTGGTGTTCGCGATGCTTGCGACGGCGGCCCGAGCCGAGGACCCGAAGGCGGTGGCGCGCGAGCTCGGCCAGGCGGGAAACACGGCGGCGGGCGCGATCGCCAGGGATGCGGCGAATACGGGCACGGTGCCGGGCTATGCCGGGACCGACGTGCCGGAGCGCAGCCTGACGGCTTCCGGCATGGCGGATGCGGCCCGCGCCGCGCTTGGCCGTCCGGACAGCCCGGGCGGCGCGGCCGGGCGCGCGGTGGTCGAGGGCACGGTGACGCGGCCCGACAGGCCGGTGTCGGCGAGCGGTCCGGAAGCGGCGCGCGCCGACGGCATCGCCGGCAACCCGCAATCGGCGGCCTACGGCGCCTCCGGCCTCGCCTCGGGCAGCGTCTCGGCCTGCGGCGCGGAGCTCGACGATGCGCAGGCGGGCGGCGCCTGCGGCGCCGTCACGTCCTGCGTCGGGGCGGGCTGCGAGACCGTGCGGCCGCAATCGAACACCGGGTTCGTCGACGCCACGTCGCGCCTCAACATGGTGATGGAGCTGGGCGGGGAGGAGTTCGACCGCGATCGTCTCCGCTTCTTCAAGGGCGCGCGGCGCGCCTGCACCATTCGGTGGTTCGGGCTTGCCAACTGCTGCACCAACTCGGGCGCGCTGGTGGGGCTTGCGAACTGCTCGGCGGAAGAGATCGAGCTCGCGGAGGAGCGCAACGCCGGCAACACCCGCTATCTCGGCAGGTACTGCGCCAGGCGCACCTTCTTCGGGGTCTGCATCCGCCGGGCGCGTGCCTGGTGCGTGTTCGGCTCGAAGCTCGGGCGCATCCTCCAGGAGCAGGGCCGCTCCCAGCTCGGGGTCGGCTGGTCGGACTGCCGCGGCCTGACGGTCGCCGAGGTCGAGCGCATCGACTTCGGGCGCCTCGACCTCTCCGAGTTCACGGAAAACCTGATGGACGGGTCGATGGACCCGGCGGTCTCGCTGCCGGACGGGGCCGATACCCGGGCCACGATGCGCGCGCGCATCCGCGACTTCTACAGCCGGGGCGAGTGACGGTGCGCGGACGAACACATGCCATCGCGGCGGCGGTGACGCTGCTGGTCTCCACCTCCGCTCCGGGCGCGGCGGCCCCGGCGCAGGCCGCCGAATGGCGGTCCTGGTGCCCCGGATCGGGTCCGGGACAAGCGGCGGAGTACGGTCCGTCGCTCGGCTGGCACTTCTACTGCGACCGGACGGACGAGGAAGTGCGGGACGCGCACCCCGCCCCCGCCCCCGCGGTCCCGGACGCGCGAAGCGCGACGGAGCGCGTCATGGAGCTTCGGCGCGACCTGGAGGAGGCCCGCGCCACGGCGATCCTCGATCCCACAACCGAGAACGTCGCAGCCTATCTGCGGCTTCAGAGGCAGACGCTGGAACGGGCGGCGACCTTCTCCGACGCCTTTCGGCGCACGGTCTGGGCGACGCCGGATCTCGACTACACGCTGAAGCGCCCCGTCGGCGCGCTCGCCAAGCGGCTCTGGTCGGACGAGCGCCGGGCCGCCCGCGACCGGGCGCTGGCGAATCTCGGCGAGCGCTACGGGCTCATCTATCTCGGCCATGCCGGCTGCGCCGGCTGCCGGGTGTTCGGCCCGCTCCTGCGCGCCTTCAGCTCCCGTCACGGCCTCGACGTGCTGGCGGTGTCGCTGAGCGGCGGCCCGCTCGAGGGCTGGCCCGAGGCGGTGCCGGACAACGGGCGCGCGGCGAAGCTCGGGCTCAGCGGCGTCCCGGTCCCGGCCGTGGTGCTGTTCGACACGAAGACGAAACAGGTGCTGCCGGTCGGCTTCGGCGTGCTCGCCGAGGACCAGCTCGCGGAGCGGATATTCGTGCTCACCGCCCTGGAGACCGGCCGTGACTATTGATGTGAGGAAAGGCGCTCTCTGCGCCGCGCTGGCGGCCGGGCTGCTCATGGCGACGCCGCCCGCCGGGGCCGACGTGCTCTCGGAGATGACCAACTTCTGGCGCGGCGCGGCGGTCAACACCACCGGCCCGACCGCCTTCGACGGCCAGGCCTCGGGCCACTGGACGCTGGGCAACCTTTACTTGCGCGCCCCGGTGCGCTCGGAGACCGTCGCGACGGTCAACCTGCCGAGCTTCCGCGCCGGCTGCGGCGGCATCGACGCCTTCGCGGGCGCCTTCTCGTTCATCGACTCCGACCAGCTGATCGCCTTCGGCCGCGCGGTGGCCCAGAACGCCGCCGGCTTCGCCTTCGAGCTGGCGCTCGAGACCATCTCGCCGGTGATCGCCGAGACCATGGCGAAGCTCCGGGCATTGGCGCAGTGGGTCAACAGCCAGAATCTGAACTCCTGCGAGACCGCGCAGGCGCTGGTCGGCGCCGTCTGGTCGAAGAACGACCGGGCGAGCGCCTCGATCTGCGCCGCCATCGGCACCTCCCAGGGGATCTTCTCGGACTACGCGGCGGCCAGGCACGGCTGCGGGTCGGAGGGCCGGCGCAACTCGACGCTGGCCGCCGCGTCCGGTCCGATGGCCGACCAGGTCCCGGTCAACGTCAACTATGCCTGGAAGGCGGTCCGGGCCTCGTCCTTCCTCGCATCCGACAACGATCTCGCCGAGTTCGCGATGTCGGTCTCGGGCACGGTGATCGTGACCGCGCCCGTCTCCGACGGCGACGACGCCGGCCCCCGGGTCAGAATCCTCGAGCCGCTGGCGCTCGACCGGCGCGTCACCGAGATCCTCATGGAGGGCGGCGGCGACCTGCCGGTCTACCGCTGCGATACCGCCGACGCCTGCCTCAACCCCACGCTCGGTCGCGTCGCGGTCCCCGCCGACCGCGGCTTCCGGGGCCGGGTGGCGACGCTGCTGCGCCGCCTCGCGGAAGCCGTGCGCACCGACACCGCGCCGCCGGCCGACGCGCTCGGGCTCGTCAACCTCACCACGCTCCCGGTCTACCGGGTCATCAACGCCGCCGCCGCCTACCGCGGCGCGGTCATCGACCAGGAGATCGACGCGCTCGCCGAGGCCGTGGCGCTCGACGTGCTCCAGGTCTGGATCGCGGACCTGCACCGCGCGATCGAGGAGCGCGCCGGCACGCTCGACATCGCCGACGGCGAGCAGCTCGGGACGTGGCGCGAGGGGCTGCGCGCCAACCGGATTGCGCTCGCCCGCCACCGCCACGAGGGACTCGCGCGCTTCAACACCGCGCTCGCCGTGGTCGAGAAGCTGCGCCTGATCGAGACCGAGCTCGCCGGCGCGCTCTCGGCCGATCTCCGCGCCGCGCTCGCCTTCTCGCGCGGCGGCGCGGCGGCCGGGTCGCGGTAGAGCCGGGGGAAGCGCGCGGCCATGTACGAGCTCTTCACCCTCGGCGGCGGGACCTACCTGGTCGACCTGCTGAACGCGGTCGCCGCGATCGCCGGCGGCGATGCCTATGTGACGCTCGCCCAGCTCGCGGGCGTCGCCGGGCTCGGCTGGGTGCTGTTCCGCACCGCCTTCGGCGGCTCGTGGAAGGACAACGCCAAGTGGATCCTGCTGTTCGTCACCGTCTGGGGCGCGATGATCGTGCCCAAGGCGACGGTGCGGGTGGTCGACCGGCTCGACCCGGCGCTGGCGCCCGCCGTGGTCGCGAACGTTCCCATCGGGCTCGCTCTCTTCGCCTCGCTCACTTCGCAGATCGGCGACGGGCTGACCCGGCTCACCGAGCAGGCGTTCACGTTGCCCAATGACCTCGCCTACCAGCGCCACGGGCTGATATTCGGGGCGCGGCTCGCCGGCGCCGCGACGAGGCTTGAAGTCACCGACGCGGTGTTCGCGCGCAACCTCCGCGGCTTCGCCCGGCAATGCATCTTCCACGCCCTGCTGCTGGGGCACATCACGGCGGACGATCTGCGCGAATCGACCGATGTCTGGCGGCTGGTCACCGCGACCGGCTCGCCCTCGGCCGGGGCCTCGCCCGCGCGCATGTTCGAGTTCGCGACAAGGGGCGCCCTGTCCGGCACCGGGGCCACCACGCTCGACCGCACGATCGTCACCTGCGCCGATGGCGCGGGCAGGCTGAACGCGCAGTGGGCGGGGGAGATCGCGCGCGCGGGCTCGATATTCGGCCGGCGGCTCTTCCCCGACGCCGCCACCGACGCGCTGGCCCGCGCCGAGCTGATGGCGGCGCTGCCGGCCGCCCACGACTTCCTCATCGGCGCGTCGCGCTCGGCCGGCGAGATCATGCGCCAGCAGATGGTGCTCAACGCCGTGCACGACGCCGGCGAGCAATGGGCGGCCGAGGCCGGCAACGCGGCGGCCTTGCGCGCCTATACCGAGGCGAGGGCCGAGGCCCAGACCGTCTCCGCCTACCGGGCCATCGGGCGCCAGGCCGAGACCTGGGTGCCGCTGCTGAAGATCGTCTTCGAGTGCCTCTATATCGGCGCCTTTCCGGTCGCGGTGCTGCTGATGCTGACGCCCGCGGGGACGGCGATATTCCGCTCCTACGTGACCGGGCTCATCTGGATCCAGTCCTGGGGGCCGCTCTATGCGGTGCTTCACCGCATCTCGATGGGCGAGGCGGCCGAGCGCATGGCCGCCTCGGCGTCGATGCCCGGCGGCGACGCCGGCATCTCGCTCATCGCCCAGGCCGGCATCCGGGCCGTCGCCTCGGACGTCGCGGTGATGTCGGGCTACCTCTCGATGTCGGTGCCGTTCCTCGCAGCCGCCCTGGCCTACGGGCTCTCCAAGGCGACCGTGCTCGCGACCTCGGTGCTGGCGGTCGGCCAGGACGCGGCGTCGTCGGCGGCGCACGAGAGCACCACCGGCAACATCTCGCTCGCCAACACCAGCACCGACACCCACCGCTACGCGACGCTCGAAGGGCGCCAGATCCGCACCTCGGCGCATGTCGATACCGACCGCCATACCGGCTACGCCCCCGGCGGGGCGGGGTTCACCGTCGCCGGCGACGGCACCGTCATCGCCGATGCCGGGGCTGCGACCAGCCGCATTCCGGCCGCCGGGGTGCGTCTGTCGGAGTCGCTGGCCACCTCCCACGAGACCCGCGCGGGGGAAGCGCGGACCCTCTCGCGGCACTGGTCGGCCGAGGCCGGGATGGCGCGCAACGCCGCCGTCACCGACGCCACCGCTCTTGCTCAGCGTTACTCCCACGATGTCAGCACCGGCGAGGCCTACGCCAGGGGGGTGACGGAGAGCGAGAGCGCCCAGGTCCAGGCGCTGGAATCGCATTACGAGAAGATGTCCGAGAGCGCCGGGATCACCAAGGACCAGGCGGCCGTCCTGGTGGGCGAGGCCAAGGTCGGGGGCGGGTGGAACTTCATCGCGAAGCTCGGCGCCGACGGCTCGGCGCGCTGGCGCGGCCAGACCATCGAGAAGGAGTCGTGGGACCGGTTGCAGGACTACGCCGAGCAGCACCAGGTGCTCGACCAGTGGTCGCGGGTCTCGGAGGCGTCCAGGCGCTACTCCACCGCCACCGGAGAGAGCGAGGCGGCGAGCCTCGACGAGAGCCTCTCGGCGAATCTCACGCGCATGCAGCGTTTCGAGGAGCGCGCCTCGCTTGGCAGGCAGGAATCGGAGAGCTGGTCGGAACAGGCGGCCCAGGTGAGATCGGAAGCGCAGGCGATCGACCGCGAGCTCGGCCAGCCCTTCTTCGTCTGGCTGTCGGAGCGCGAGGGCGCGGACGGGCGCCCGATCGGCGCCGGCGCCGCCATCCGTATCGCCACGCCCCAGACCCCGGAGGAGTCGGAGACGCTGCGCGAGCACGCCGCGGCCTTCGTCGCCGAGCGGTTCCCGCGCCCGTACGGGCCGGACCCCGCGACCGTCGCAGGGGAAAGGGAATACGGCGCGGCGCGCGACACGCTGAGCGATTCCTACGCCCGGGAGACGGCGGCGGCGTATGGCGGCTGGGCGGAAGGGGTGCGCGACCGGGCCTATGTCGCCGACGCGCCGATACCGGGCGAGGTCGAGGCCGCCGCCCTCGGCGAGCGTGCCGGTACCAGGGCCGACATGACGGTGAAGGAGGCCGGGCGCGAGGTGCGGGCCGACATGACCCGCGACGATGCCCGCAAGGGCCGGGCCGGCGTCGCGGTCGAGACCGAAAAATCCTTCGAGCGCCACGCCACCGAGAACCTGCCCTTCGTCGGCGAGTGGCTCGCCGGCAAGCTGTTCGGCACCGCGAAGAACGCCGCGCCCGACGGGGCGGACGAACGGGCCGGGGAGGACCAGTACGTGCGGCCCGATCCCGACTGGCGGGACCAGTCGCCGTGAACGCGCCCGCCGTGCCCCCCAGCATGACAACAGGGTCAGCGCAGATGGTCGTCGTCGTGCAGCCGGTCCTCCATGTCGCCGAGGTAGGAGTAGCGGCCGGTGTGCGACGACCACTCGTCGATCTCCCCGTCGTCCTCCGGAAATGCGTGTCCGGCGAACGCGGACCAGTCCCGGTGCCGGAGGCCCCGCGACAGCGCGCCCGCAAGGCTCGCCAGCACCGTCCAGCCGATCGCCGCCATCCAGAGCGGCCCGATGGCTTCGGTGCCGGCGCCGAGGCCAAGCGACGCGGCGGTGTAGAGGGCCGCGAGACCGAGCCCGCCGAGCACGAAGGCGCGCTCGGCACCCGTGGTCCGGCGCCGGGCCCCGGCCGCCGCCGGGGCGCCGGAGGAGTCCCTGAATGTTCCGGTCATGGCCATGCCCTCCATCGTAGCGGGTGTTGCGGCGATCGCCGGGTCCGGGCGCCGTCTCCGGCCCCGTCCGGCCCGCCCGGCCCCCGGCCCCGCTCCGCCTCTTCGCGGCGCCCGGCACGCCGGCGCCGAAATCACCCCCAGCACGGGAGGACCCCGACATGCTGCATATCAACCGTGTGACGCTGCTCGGCCATGCCGGGCGCGACCCCGAGCTCCGCGCCCTGCCCGAGGACGGGCGCACCGCCTCGTTCAGCCTCGCCACCACCAGGCGCTGGACCGGCCGCGACGGCCAGCCGGCCGAGGCCACCGAGTGGCACCGCATCGCCGTCTTCGGCGGCGCGGTCGAGCCGGTCGAGAGGCTGGTGCGCAAGGGCGCCGCGGTCCTGGTCGAGGGCCGCCTGGCCGTGCGCGACTACACCGACGCCAAGGGCAAGGCGCGAAAGGTCACCGAAATCGTCGTCGCCGGGCCGCACGGCATGGTCAACGTCGTCACGCCGAAGCCGAAGGCGGAACCCGAGACGGCGGACGCCGAGGGGACCGGCGGCGGTGTGGCGATCTGAAGCGACGGCGCCGGTGTCCGCCACGTCTCCCGTCCGAAGGCGCCGGTCATGAGGACCGTCGGCTCGAGCACGCTGCGCGGCGGCCAGACCGTCTTCCACGGGCTTCGGATGTGGGGCCAGCTCCTGCGCGCCGGCATCTTCGTCGCCGCCGCCGCCGTGGTCGCCGTCCCCGGCTGGCATATCTGGCACTACACGAGCGGCTACGACTGGTACGCCGCCGGCATCGTCACCGTGGCCGAGGCCAAGGTCGCCTTCGGCTACCGCGAGACCGCGATGCAGGAGGTGCGCATGCGCGACGGGCGCACCCGCGTGCTCGCCGTCACCGAGATCGCCGCCTCGCCCGAGGCGCTCGCCATCCGCAAACGCCTGCGCAATGAGGTGTTCGCGAGCGCCGTCCTCGGCGCCAAGGCGTCGGGCGTGGTCATCGTGCTCTTCCTCGCGCTGTTCCAGTACCGCGGATACCAGCTCAACCGCGCGAAGCGCCTGAGGGGCGCCGAGCTCGCCACCGCGTCGCAGCTCGCACGCCGCATCCGCCCGGTCGGTGCGCGGCTGCGCAAGTTCTCCCGCGCCGCGGCGGCTGCGCCCTACCGCATCGCCGGCGTGCCCTACCCCGCGCGCACCGAGACCCAGCACACCATCGTCTCGGGCACCACCGGGTCGGGCAAGACGGTGCTGATCTCCGACCTGGTGGCCCAGATCCGCGACAAGGGCGAGCGCTGCGTCGTCTACGACAAGATGGGGAGCTACACCCGCGCCTTCTTCGACCCCGCCCGCGACGTGCTCCTGAACCCGCTCGACGCGCGCGCGCCGCGCTGGTCGCCCTTCTTCGAGGCCCGCAACCCGCGTGACTTCGACACCATGGCCGCCGCGCTGGTGCCCCAGCAGAAGGACACCGTCGACCCGTTCTGGGTCACCGCCGCGCGCCAGCTGTTCTCCAACGGCGCCGGCGTGCTGTGGGGCAAGGGCGTCACCGAGAACAGCGTGCTGGTCGACCATCTGCTCAAGACCGAGCTCACCGCGCTCGCCGAGGCGATGGAGGGCACCGTCGCGCAGTCGATCGTGGACCCGGAGAACCCGAAGACCGCGCTCAGCGTGCGTGCCATGCTCACCGCGCATCTGGGCGCGCTCGAGCTCCTGCCCGATACCGGCAAGCCGTTCTCGATCCGGGACTGGATCGGACAGGAGGACCGGGAGGGGTTCCTGTTCCTGACCTCGCGCGGCGACCAGCATGCGAGCCTGCGGGGGCTGATCTCGACCTGGCTCGAGATCGCCGTGAACGGGCTGCTCTCGCTCGACCAGGACGACGGGCGCCGGGTCTGGGTCATCCTCGACGAGCTGCCGACCCTGCACCAGGTGCCGAGCCTCCAGCCCGGCCTCGCCGAATCGCGCCAGTTCGGCGGCTGCTTCGTGCTCGGCGTGCAGGTCATCTCGGCGCTGCGCGACCTCTACGGGCGCAACGGCGCCGAGACCATCTCGGGGCTCTGCGGCACCCGCGTGGTGCTCGCCGCGCCCGACCGCGACACCGCCCAGTGGTCGGCCGACAGCCTCGGGCGCGCCGAGGTCGAGGAGGTCGCCGAGGGCTTCTCCTACGGCGCCAACACGATCCGCGACGGCGTCTCGCTGACGCCCAAGCGCGAGCTGCGCGCGCTGGCGCTCGCCTCGGAGATCATGCGCCTGCCCAACCTCTCGGGCTATCTCCGCTTCCCCGGCCCGCTCCCGGTCGCCACCATCGAGCTCGACTACGTGAAGCGGCCCGCGGCGGCCGAACGGTTCGTGCCGCGCGAGGGCGCGCCGGTGCAGGGCGCGCTCGAACTGCCGCCGCCGGACGAGGCTCCGGGGACGGAGCCGTTGGATGCGCCGCCGGACATGCCCGTGCCGGAAGCGCGTGATGTGCCGGCGCCCGCTGGGACGTCGGCCGTAACCGGCACATCGGGGCGAGCGACCGACGCGCCCGGCGAAGTGCCGGACCGGAAGACCGCGCCGTCTTCGGACGAGGCGCCGCCATCCCCCGATGCGCCTGCTCTGGCGGAGACTTCCGAGCCGCCCGACGATGCGCTATCGGTCCCGCCGGGCCCCAAGGCGGAGCCCGCAGCGGACGATGCGCCGCCCGCGAGGCCGCGCCCCGGCGTCGCGATCTGACATGGTGGCCTCGATCGGCGCCGTGGCCGCGCCGTCGCAGGGGGCGAGCTACTACGAGCGCGACGGCTACTACGCGAAGGACGATCCCGAGCACCGCCAGGCCAGCGCCTGGGCAGGAAAGGGCGCGGCCGAGCTCGGCCTCCAGGGCCCGGTCGACCCGGACACCTTCAGGGCGGTTCTCGAAGGCGATGTGCCGGACGGCTCCGGGAAGCGGCTCGGGCGCATCGGGAAAGACGGCGAAATCACGCACCGCCCCGGCCGCGACCTCACCTTCTCGGCCCCGAAGTCGGTCTCGCTTGTCGGCCTGGTCGGCGGCGACGCCCGCGTGGTCGACGCCCACGACCGGGCCGTCGCGCGCACCCTCGCCTGGTTCGAGAAGAACGTCGCCGAGACCCGCATGAAGGACCCCGAGACCGGACGCGTAGTCCGCACCGGCGGCCAGAAGACCGTCATCGCCACCTTCCGCCATGACACCTCGCGCAACCTCGACCCGGCGCTCCATACCCATTCGGTGATCGCCAACATGGTCAGGGGGGCGGACGGCAAGTGGCGCTCGATGGCGAACGAGCGGCTCTACCAATCGAAGATGCTGCTCGGCGCGCTCTACCGGAGCGAGCTCGCCCGCGGCCTCGACCGGCTCGGCTACGCGATCGAGAAGACCCACGCCGACGGGCGTTTCGAGATCGCCGGCGTGTCGCGCGCGGTGAT
Source organism: Gammaproteobacteria bacterium (assembly GCA_965223775.1). Taxonomy (GTDB): domain Bacteria; phylum Pseudomonadota; class Gammaproteobacteria; order HK1; family HK1; genus JAJDXW01. Next base: position 4,926,758 of record OZ245021.1, read on the forward strand.
CGAGGCGTTCTCGACCCGGCGCGCCGAGATCGAGGCGGCGGTGGCCGAGCGCGGCGTCGGCGCCACCGCGGACAACCAGCGCCTCGCCCAGCGCGCGGCGCTGATGACCCGCGCGGCCAAGCGCGACGTCGACCGCGACGAGCTGCGCGAGAGCTGGGAGAAACAGGCCGCCGGGCTCGGCTTCGACGCGCGCGGGCTCGCGGCGCAAGCGAGGGAAGCCGGCAGGGAGACGGCTGGAGAGTCCGGCCGCGGGACCGCCGCCGAACGGGAGGCCGGACCCGCTTCCGGCCCGGCGGAGACGGGCGCGGCGGCGCGCGAAGACGCCAGGGGTCCGGCGGCGCAGGCCGTGGACTGGGCGGTGGCGCATCTCTCCGAGCGCGAGGCGGTGTTCCCCCGCACCGACCTGCTCGCCGCCGCCCTCGCCTTCGACCCGGTTGGCGTCGACATCGCGGCCGTCGAGCGCGAGGTCGCGGCGCGCGAGGCGGAGGGCACGCTCCACCCCGCGCGCTTGGCCGTCGCCGAGGGCCTGCTCACCACCGACCGCGCCGTCGCCGACGAGAAGGAGACCCTCTCGCTCATGGCCGCCGGCCAGGGCCGCGGCGCGGCGCCCATGCGCGCCCGCGCCGTCGACAAGGCGCTCCGTAACGGTCCCCTCACCCACGGCCAGAAGGCGGCGGTGAAGCTCATCCTCGCCGCCGAAGACCGCACCGTGGGTGTCCAGGGCTATGCCGGCACCGGCAAGACCACCATGCTGAACCGCGCCCGCGCGCTGTTTGAGAAGAAGGGCTACGAGGTGCGCGGTCTCGCGCCCTCGGCCTCGGCCGCGCGCACGCTCGCCGCCGAGGCCGGGATCGAGAGCGAGACCCTGCAACGCTTCCTCGCGCGCTACACCGGCGTCGCCGAAGGACGCATGACGAGGAAGGGCCAGAAGGAGATGCGCAGCAGCTTCGCGAAGACCGCCCTCGTGGTCGACGAGGGCTCGCTCGCCTCCACCGTCCAGGCCCGCGACCTGCTCCGCATCGCCGATGCACTGCGCATCCCCCGCGTGGTCCTGGTCGGCGACGAGAAGCAGCTCGAAGCGGTCGATGCCGGCAAGCCCTTCGCCCAGCTCCAGCGCGCCGGCATGCAGACCGCGGTGATGGACGAGATCATGCGCCAGCGCGACCCGGCGCTGAAGGAGGCGGTCGAGGCGAGCCTCGCCGGCGACGTGAAGCGCGCCTTCGCGAAGCTCGGCGACAACGTCGCCGAGGTGAAGCCCGACAACCTCGCGGGCGCCGCCGCCGCGCGCTGGCTCGCCCTCTCGCCCGATGCCCGCGCGAATGCCGGGCTGATGGCCCCGAGCCACGCCATCCGCGAGCGGATCAACGAGATCGTGCGCGAGCGCCTGGTGCGCGACGGGGCGGTGCACGGCCCCGCCATGGCCGGCGAACGGCTGGTCTCGAAGGGCTACACCAATGCCGAGAAGACCCTCAGCTCCAACTACGCGCGCGGCGATGTCGTCGCCTTCCACCGCCCCTACAAGCGCCTCGGCGTCGGGAAGGGCGACGAGCTCCGCGTCGCGGGTGTCGACAACAAGGCGGGCACCGTCATGCTCGACGGAAAGGACGGACAGTCCGTCGCCTGGGAACCGAACAGGCTCGCGGCGCGCTCGGGCGGGATCGAGGTCTACGGGCGCGAGGACATCGAGCTCCGGGCCGGCGACCGCATCCGCTGGACCCGCAACGATGCCGGCCTCGGGCTCGTCAACAGCCAGACCGCCGAGGTCGCGGCGGTCGCAGGCGGCAAGCTGACGTTCCGCCTCGGCGACGGGCGCACGCTCGATCTCGCCCCCGGCGATCCGCAGCTTCGCCATATCGACCGGGCATGGGCCTCGACCGTGCATGCGTTCCAGGGCAGGACGGTGGATACCGTGATCGCCGCGATGGAAGCGAACCATCCGAACCTTACCAATCTGAAGACCCTCTACGTGGAGATCAGCCGCGCGCGCGACCGCGCCGAGCTGGTGACCGACGACAAGGCGGCGCTGCGGGAGACGCTCGAAGCGGTGACCGGCGAGCGCATCGCGGCGCTCGAAGCGGTCGAGCCCGAGCGTGCGACGGGCCGCGCCGCCGGGCTGGATGCGGACCGGAGCGCGGGCCGCGACAGCGGCGCCGCCGAATCGCGGCAGCCGGAACGGAGTTCCGGGCCGGACATGGAGGAGGCGCGGACACCGAAGAGCGTCGATCGCGACCTCGGGCTGTAGGGGACGCTGCAAGACTGAGCCGTTTCGGATTGCGGTCGTGAATCATTGCGCGCATATCGTCCAGCGCGACCTGAACATGCCGCGCGCGGAGTTCCCTGCGCTCCCGGACATCCAGGATTCGCTCGCGCAACTCAACGAGCGCTGGAACCGCAACGTGCTGGTGATGGGGATCTGAACGACGAACCGAACGACCGGAGCGTTGTCCGGGAGCTTCGGGCATCGAGCGGATGTGACAAGATCGAGGAGCCGGCGAAGAAGACCAAGAAGGGGCGCGGCCACCTCCCTCTCGCAAAGAAATACATGAAGCTTCAGCCGACGCTGATCAACTGCATGTGGCGGTTCCTGAAATTGCCTGACGAAGGGGCGTGCTTCTATTCGGAAGACGTGAATGCGATGAATGATCCTCGATCATTCCATCGTTTCAGGGGGACTGCTGCGCGGCGAGGCGGGACAGATGGCCTGTCTCAAATCGGTGTCGATTTTCAAGCACGTGAGTATGACCGCCAGGAAGACGGGGCAGCCGAGAGGGTTCGAGATTTCGTCGAAACAACCTTCGAATCCCGCCACCGGGGCGAGCGATCATTTTCCGATCACGATGCTCATTGCGACGGACACCGCTCCGCGGGACCCACGAGAATTGTAAGTGAGGCCGCGCCGTCGGAGGCAGTTACAATCGGGATCGCTGCTGCGACTGTGGAGGTGATCGCGTCGATCGGCAAACCGTGCCGTGCGGTGTTCGGGATCGCGTTGGGAGGCCGATCTCGAAGAGGTTCTTCAGTAACGAGCCAGGGGCGCAAAGGGGAGCGCGGAACGGCATGAAGAAGATCGTATTGCTGTCCGACGGCACGGGCAACGGCGCGGCGAAAAGGCACAAGACCAATGTCTGGCGGCTGTACCATGCCCTCGACCTTCACCGCGACGATCAGATCGCCATGTACGACGATGGCGTGGGGTCGCAGCAGTTTCTCCTGTTCAAGCTGCTCGGCGGCGCTTTCGGCTGGGGCCTCAAGCGAAACGTCATCGAGCTCTACAAGTTCCTGTGCCGCAACAACGTGGCCGGCGAGACCGAAGAAGAATCCGACAGGATCTATCTCTTCGGCTTCAGCCGCGGCGCCTTCACGGTCCGGGTGCTGGCCGGGCTGATCGACAGGTGCGGGCTGTGCACGGATTTCGGGTCGGAGCGGGATTTGCACGCAGCCGCGCGTGCCAACTATGCGATCTACCGGGAGAAATACAGGGGAGCGCGGCTCGCCAGGCTGTTTCCGCGCATACGAGATCGCGCGCTCCTGAAGGACCGCTCGCGCCTCAAGACCGCAGTACGGCCAAAGATCGAGTTCATCGGGGTCTGGGACACGGTCGATGCTTATGGCCTGCCCATCGACGAGCTGGCGGATCTGTGGGATCGGTTCATCTTTCCGATGCGGTTCCGGGATCGGCTACTGAGCGGGAAGGTCCTGAAGGCCTGCCATGCCGTTTCGATCGACGACGAAAGGCACACCTTTCATCCCGTGCTGTGGGACGAAAGAACGGAGTGCGATCCCGACCGCATCGAACAGGTGTGGTTCCCCGGGGTTCACAGCGATGTGGGCGGCGGATATCCGCGCAACGGTCTCGCTCTGGTGGCGCTCGACTGGATGATCTCCAGGGTCGAGGCGAGCAATGGCGATCGATCCGGCCTGATATTCCAGAGCGACCTGCGGGACGAATACCGGCGCCGCTGCGACTGGAGCGGTATCCAGCACGATTCGCGGGCGGGGCTGCGCGCCTTGTACCGCTACAAGCCCAGAAACATCGAAGAGCTCTGCAAGGCCGCCGGTGCGACGGGTGCCAAAACAGGGCCGCCCAAGCTCCATCGCAGTGCATTCGAACGGATTGGGGAGAAGGTTGTGCCCTATGCGCCAACCGGACTTCCCGCGCGATACGGCGTCGTGACGACCAGGGGGGCGCCGCCGCAGTTCGAGACGGACGCGGAGAAAGATGCCCGATTTGCGGCGATGAACGACCCCATGGATGTCATCTACTGGCGGCGATGGCTCTACCGGACCTTCGTTGCGACGACCCTGTTGTTGGTCGCCTCTCCTGTTCTTGTCGAATGGGAGGTGTGCGCCCTGTGCGAAGACCTCGCCTGTCTCCTCGATCCGGTGTGCGAATTTGCCCGGGGCGTCCTTCCGGATTTTGCGGTCGGCTGGTTCGAGGCCTTATGCCAGAACCCGGGATGGTTCGTCCTTCTGGCGATCCTCTACGCGGCTTTGAGCGTGTGCAAGCAAGTGGCGAGCGCGAAGACCGCCGAAAGAGCGGCGACGGCATGGTCCGTCCTGAAGGTCCTGGCGCAGCCGCCTGTGTGGAACCCGACGCCAACGTCGAGACTGCGGATGGTTTCAGCCGGCGCGTTGGGTCGAGCGGCCCGAAAAGGCTGGTGGTGGATCGTCTTCCTCATCGTGCTTTCGGTGGTCCTCGTGACGGCGGACCGGTTGGTGTTTCACTTTCGCGACAGCGCGCGCTGGCTGTGCGAGCCTTCAAGTGCGCCAAAGCTTGGGACGGGACAGGAAGAGATCGCCTTCGACGCGGCAAGACCTTGCCTGCCGGCGGGGGTGGCTTTGGTCGCCGGTACGACTTACAGATTCGATGTAAAGGTATTGTCGGACTGGATGGACGGCGATCTTCCGGCCGGTCCGGATGGCCTCGTCGGGGCGATACCGCTGGCAATGAAGGCCGCCACACCGTTTCGCCGGCACCTGTCACGGCCCTGGTTCGAGTTAACGGGTCGGGTCGGCCGATCGGGAGGCGAAACCTTCGCCATCGGCTCTGGCACCTGCTACACGGCCAGGTCCGACGGCGCGCTCTATCTGTATGTCAACGATGCTGTCTCGGGCCTCATGCCAGGCCGCGGGTGGGCATTCCCATATTTCTGGTCCTGGGGGCCGAACAGCGGAACCGCCACTGTCAACGTTGCGCCGGTGGGACGATCGTCGGGATGCGAGCGGCCGGATCGGTGTGAGCGTTGCGCGAGCCAATCTTCGCATTCCTCCTCGGGCCGGAAATAGGCGAAGGTTCCGAGAACGCGGCGATCGACGAACTCGGTCAAGTGTTTTGCGCGTGGGCCGTTCTCGGCGCGCGCCTTGTGGGGTGGTGAAGATCGGCCCGTCATGCGCGAGCCGCGTCGGATCGGCACGGAGAAAGTGTCGCGCGGCGGGAAGCATGGGCGAACGGGATGCACGGAGGAACATGGCCGTTGCGGGAGTGCTCGATGGTCATCCCGCGCACAGTCGATACGCACAGCGGAGCATATCAATGACGAACCGGCACGGAAGTGAGCATCGGGACCGCGTCGGGGCGGCGCGTTGCGCAGCCCTGAAGGGTCGGGACGGTGGAGCGCCCGAATGTTGACGGATGACCAAAAGACCACAATCGGGCTGGAGGAAGCCTACAGAGCGGAAGTCAGGGACGAGTTGGCCGCCAGGCGACCAAAGCGTCTTCTTGCGCGTATCTGGGGATGCCTGAACTCGAACCTGATCGTGTGGCTTCTCGGATCCGTGGTTGCGACAGGCATCGTGATTTTCATTGACGGCCGTGATCAGAGAAAGGCCGCGGCGGAACTCGAGCAAAAGCTGGATACGGAAATCGCGGCGCGCTTGTACCGCGCCAGAGGCTATCTGAAGAAGATGGAAGGCAACGAGGCTACGGTGCTGAACGTTGCGGATGTTCTACGCAGCACCGGACCGGTCCGCGATCAGCCCTATCCGATGGGCGTGTTCTCCGAATACGGCGCGCGAACGCTCGAATCCCTGCTTTGGGAATTGGCGACGACGGTGGACGACGAGGAAAGAGCGAAGGTTCTCGCGGCCATGAACGCGGCGCGTACGCTGCGCGACATCGAGAGCGAGATCGAGGTGCGCATGGCGAGGGAGCCGGATCTGAAGTGCAAATTCATTCTCCGCGTCTATGACGAGCTGGATGCCGCATTCAGTCTGAATCGCTGGAACATTTCCCGGGCGGAACCGGTGCTCGCTGACGAAATTCAAACCAGTGAGTGCAGACTCCGAGTGGATCCGGAACTCTTGATCAAAGGTCGGTGACGATTCATTCGTGAACGAAGGCAAGGCGATGGGCAGGATCGAGAGGGCGTTCGGCTTCTTCCCGCGGCCGCTTCAGGTCGACATCGGCGCGGTGAGTATTCGCCCACGCGCGGATTTCGAAGAGATTGTTGACGGCGTCCGGTCGAGCGACAGGGTGCACGACGGTTGGATATACGCCGGATTGCAACAAAGTCGCGACCTATTGAGCGGGCAAGTCCGGGAACGGCCGTTTAGCGCTCGCGTGTTCGGTTTGGGGAAAACGCACCTGTTCGAGCATGGTTCCGCTACCGGCGAGGAGCATGTCGCATTTCATCTCTGGGCATTGTCGTTCTTCCTGGGCATGCGGCTCACCGCGACGGAAGCAGGGTATCTCGATGCCACTCCGGTCGTGCCCGGCAGGCTTGTCGACTTCGTCCTGTCGGGCCAGAGCGTTGAGCGGGCGCTCGAACTCGCCGACGCGTTCTGGCTGGCGAACCGCGGTGAGCCTCGCAATGCCCGGCGATTTGCTGCGGCCGTGCATGCCCTGTTCATCGGCCAGTATCCGCAGGCTCTGCAATTCGAGGAATTCATTTATCTCTATACGGCGATCGATGCCTGCTACAAGCTGGCGGAGTCCTTGCGGCCGGCCGCGGGAAAGTTCAGTCATGCGGATCGAATCGATTGGATGTGCAACGAATTCGGTATTCAGACGCCGGCCTGGGCCCAGACGACCGGCACCGGCGGAGGTGGAACGGAAGTATCGTTTCTCAGGAACGACGCTCTGCACGAGGCACTGTACGTGGGCGAGCCGCTGGGTTTCGCATTGCACGGGGCCGCTGCCGGCGAGAACGTGACGCTCGAAATGACTGCACTCGTCTGCCGACTACTCGTGGCGCTGATCGGCGGACAGGACAGCTCCTACTTCACGTCGCCCGTAGATACGCGCCAACCGCACGGCCTCGATCTGAGCTGAAGAGGACGAACGCCAGGCGCTGCGAGGTCGGTGAAGTTCATTACGCGTTCAATTCTCATGGTTCGGACGGTATCGTCGTGGCCGTGGCCGGGACGCGCTCTGCATCCGGATCGGGCACGATGGTGGAGATGAAGTCGCGGATTTCCTGGACCTCTTTCTCCCGTCCGGCGGCGATGAGGTCGAGGGCGATGGCCTGGGCTGTGAACAACGCGGCCCGCGCGACGCGCATTTCCACCTCGGTCGCGGGCCATTCGCGGCGGTCGAGGGCCTCCATCGCGAGCTCGACAAGGATCTGGTTGGGGGAATGAGGGGTGCCCTGGGCGGCCTGTTCGAGCCGTTCCCACTGCTCGGGAGCGATCCGGACGTGCTTGTGCAGGGCCTTTTCCATGGAATCTGCCATCGTTTCCTGTCGACCTCCGTGCTGTTTCGGGCCACGAACAGGAGCAAGAATCTTGCCGTGCTGTGGACCGGGCACGCCAATCCGAGCGCCCGCAAGACGCGCTCGGCGGCCCGGTCAGCCGCGAATGCATGCCGGGGTCCGGGCGCCCCGGCCGGTCATTGTCGCCGTATGCTGCCGCTATGGCGAGCACTTATAGGTGCTGTGCAGGAAAATCCATAGAGTACGCCGTATTACGGCCGGCACACGATAGGTGCTCGAAGCGGCAAGGGCGCGACAGGGCGGCCAGGAGTAGGCGCCGAAGGGCCACTTTCGAGCACCTATCGGTGGGAAGTAATTCCGGCACGCCAGGAGCGCGCAGAACTGCGCAAGATCAACAGGATGACCAGCCAATCGCGAGCATTGGCGGCCATGGCAGAGCCAGCATCACCGATGCGTCAGGTGTGAGAACCAACCGCCGCAGGGCGTAGAAACAGCCGGGAATCCGAGGGAGAGCGAAGGGGGAATCGACGCCGGGGAACCCGGCGGAGGGGAGCCGCCGCGGCGCTTGATGCGGGCGGCGGTGCGGACGGAGCCGCAGGCAGTCGTGCGGAGCACGCTGCCGGAGGCGTTGGCGGACGTGTCCGCACGGGTGCGGGCACAAGTGCCGGGCGCGGTGCGCAGCTCGGTGCGCGGCGACGCCGGCACCGGCGACGCCGGAGGTGCAACGGCGACGAGCCGAGGCGAAGCCCGCGGCCGGCGCAGCCGGCCCGGGCGAGCGAGGCGAGGACCGCGACGAGCGCGGCGCACAGCGCCGGCGCGAGGAGACCAAGGCGGTGGGACAGCCAAGGCGATCGGAGGCTGCACCGTGGTGTCGGCCGGCACGCGGCGGTGAGCGAAGCGAGCCGCCGGGCAAGCGTCAGCGCGCAGCGCGCGAAGCGCGCGGAGGCGCGAGGGATTGCAGCGGAAATCGACCGAAGGGAGATTGCAGCGTAAAGCCCGGTCGCGAAGCGACGCGCCCAAACTCTTCGCACCGGGATCGGCAAGACGGTGAGGCTTCTGCACCACTACCGCCACTACCGCCACCACCATCACCACCATCACCACCATCACCATCATCAACGGCATCGTCGTCAGGGTCACGTTGATCGTCGCCGGCATCGCCGTCGCCACGGTCAGCAGCAAGGGACCGGCTTCGCCATCACGATTGCCCACAGGAACGGGGGGCCGCAGTGAGAACGTTGTTGCCGGAGCGCTGAGGCACGAGGTGAGCACGCGCGTGCTGGCGGCGGTGACTCGGCGGCTGCGCGAGGTGGTGCGGAGGAAGAGCGGCGGAGCCGCCGCGACGCGAAGGCGGGCGGTGCGGTGGCGTCGACGGGTCCGACCAAAAAGAGAGCGGACCGCGCCGCTGGAGCGACGCGGCCCGCGAAGGCGCTGCGGCTCAGGCCGCCCGAAGGACCGGGATGCCGAGGGCGCGGGCCTTGTCGACCAGGTTGTCGGTGATGCCGGAGCCGGGGAACGCGATGATGCCCTTCGGCAAGAGGTTGAGCAGCTCGTCGTTGCGCCGGAACGGAGCGGCCCGTCCGTGGCGGTCCCAGTCGGGCTTGCACACGACCTGGTGGACGCCGTTGCGCTCGGCCCACTGCGCGGCGATGCGCTCGACGCCGGGTCCGCCGCCGTGGCAGAGGATGAGGTCGTCGTATTTCGCCCTGGTCTTGTCGAGGCGGTCGAAGACGGCGCCGGGGTCGCTGACGTTCTTGCCGCCCGCGATGGCGACCAGCGTTCCCTGGGGCAGGTGCGCGCGGGTCTCGCGGTCCTTGCGGGCGCGGAGGAAGTCGCGTGCGTCGATGGCGGCCGAGGTGAGCTTGCCGGTCTGCGAGACGTTGGAGCCGTGGCGCGGGCGCCAAGTGTCGCCGGTGTCGGCGCGGTAGGCGTCGGCGGCTGCGTCGCGCATCTTCTCGAACGCGTCGCGCCGGTCGCCGAGGTTCTGCGCCCTGTCCGTCACCAGCTCGAGCTCGCGGGACTTGACCTCGGTGCCGTCCTGCGCGCGCTGGAGGTCGCGGAGCTCCGGGCTGAGCCGGTCGACGCTGCGGTCGAGTCTGCGGACCTGTGCGTCGAAGGTGTTGACGAAGCCCCAGAGCAGGCTCTCGCGCTCGTCGGCGAGCTGGAAGCCGTCGGGTCCGACGCCTTCTGCGATGATGCGGAACGCTTCGCTGACCGCGTCCATCGTGTCGTCTTCGTCCCAGACGTCCCTGGGGTCGAACTCGTCGCGCTCGGGGGTCGCGCCGTAGAGCCGCGCGTTCTCGCAAACGGTCGCGGTGACTGACTGAGCCTGAGTGTTGTCGATATCGAACATGGTGATCTCCTTCGATCGCAAGAGTGGTGAGCCAACTGGCCCGGAGCGCCGGGGCGTTCGTCTCCCGACGTGTGCCTATTGATTCACGCGCGCGCAGCGGAGCCACCGGGGCCGCAAGGCATGACCCGTCGTGGTGCGCGAGTGGTGCGGGCGCAGGGAGCGAAGCGACTGAGCCACGGTCGCGCGCCGCGACGGGTCTAGGCGCCCCTGGCGCCGTTGCCTTGCGAGTCCCGGCCGGAGCGAAGCGGAGGACCCTTCAGGGTTGGCGCAGTGAGCACGTGTGGGACAATGGGCATACGTCGGGAGGAGTACCCATTCCCCCCCCCCGTGCTTTTCTTGCAAGCGACAGCGCGCAGCGACCGAAGGGAGCGAAGCATCCGTGTTTGTAGTCAACCCCGAATCGGGGGTTGAAGGCGGTCTACTGGTATTTCATCCAGCGACGTTCACTGATTTCTCCACAGGTCTGACCATCATCCAGCGATCGGCGCGGGGGCCAGTGGCGTCCACTTACGGTCCTCTCGCACGAGCACGTTGGCGAGGATGATCAGCTTGCGCATGACGGCGACAACCGCGACCTTGTGTGGTTTGCCCTTTTCCGTCAGGCGGTCGTAGAGCTGCTTCATGTCGGCGTTGTACATGCTGGCTGTCATCGCGGCCATGAAGAGAACGTTGCGGGGCACGGCGCGTCCGCCTTTGCAGTATCGGGTCCCGACTCTCTTTCCACTGTCGTCCGGGAAGGGAGCGATACCCATGAGGGAGGCGGCCTGGCGACGACCCAAGGCGCCGAGCTCCGGCATTTCGGCACAGAGTATGGCGGCGGTGACGGGGCCGACACCTGGTATTGAGCGCAGTATCCGGTCGCGTCGCGCATTCTCGGGATCTTCGGCGACGACGGCGCGGATCGCGCTCTCGAGTTTGCCGATCTCTCTATTGATGTCGCCGACCAGACGTTTGAACGCGTCGACAGTCTCCGGCGTGTCGTACTCCTTCTTGGAGTTACTGAGCGCGGTCTTAGCCTTGACCAACTGCGCCCGTGCCCGGGCCAGGTCGCCAAGGCGGAATTGAGCGTCGCTGCGCGGCGCCGTGGCGTCCGGGTCCATCACTTGGCCGAAGCGTGCCAGCATGGCCGCGTCGATGGGGTCGGTCTTCGCCAGTTGGCCGATGGTCTGGGCGAAGCGCCGGGCCTGCAGCGGGCTGACCACCGAGACTTGGAAGCCGGCGTCGTGAAGACTCCGGTGCAAGTCCCTGTGATAGCGGCCCGTGGCCTCGACAACGACGAGTTCAACCTCCGCCTTGTGCAGCATTTTGCGAAGGCCGCGGCGGCCGCCGGCGTCGTTCCGGAATTGACGTGCCTCGCCCGAAGGGGCGATGCAGACGTCGACAGTGGCCTTGCCGACATCAATGCCGGCGACTACCTTTTCCTGGTTCATGTCCCGTGACTCCTGTCCTTGCAACTCAATCCGGGTCTTGCACCCACGCATCCGTTCAGGACGCACGAGACGAACAAGGGAAGAGCCGACCGAGCTCCGCTGCGGATCCGTATCCAAGGCGACAAGGCGGTCCGACTCCTCCCCGCGGGGAAAGCGGCCGCTTTCCCCGCACTGCTTTTCCATCTAACGACGGAACCGCAGCGTTCCAAAGCCGCATTCAGGCGGCCGGGCCATGACGTGGCGTCGGTCACCTTTGAGCGGCGGTTTTCCACAAAATTTTCGGCCACAACAGCTGTGGATAACCTTTTGTCCAAAAGGCTTAAGGCGGGTCATACAAGGCGATAGCGATCGCAGAGGAAATCGACGCGCAGCGGCGATTGCAACGGAGAGCGCGGCCGCGAAGCGGATCGCCCAAACTCCCCATTGCAAGCTGAACCGCCGCTGGCGCGTAGTGACGATGAGCGGACCTGTTGCCATCAACCCCATAAGGGATGGGTATCGACGAGACGCTGGGCGATGTCGCGGATGCGCGACCGCTCATGCACCCTCACGGGCCCGCGCCAGTCCTCGATGATGTGGACCACGAAATACGACCGGCCCGGGTTCAGGATGTCGTCCTGGCGGTAGACCTCTCCGACATGGTCGCCGTCGCTGTCATGGATGCGCGACTCGCGCGGTGTGATTCGCTTGAAGCCGATGCGGCCCATGGTGTGCTCCCCGGTTGAGTGACGTTGGCGCGGCGAGCCTCCCTCTGCCCGCGGCGCGGTTCGCCCGGAGGCGGCTTCACTCTTCTGTGCGGCCGGGACTGCGGAAGACGCTGGCGAGCCGCGCGGCGAGCGCATGCGGGCCGAACGCAACCATCTCGTCGTTGAAGTCGCCGTGCCTGGGAACGATGACGGCGGCGGCGACGCCCGCCCGCGCGCAGCGCCGGGCGAGGCGCTCGGCCGCCCGCTCCCCCTCGATGTCGTTGTCGCGCGCGATGACGAGCCGCGCGACGCCGGGCGGAGGCGCGAACGCGCCGAGGCTCCCGGCGGAGAGCGCGGCCGCAGCCGTGATCTCCGGCACCGCGGTGACCACCGACAGCACCGTCTCGATGCCCTCGCCGACAAGGAGCGAAGCGCCGTCGGTGGGGCGCCCGAAGCGGACGGCGAAGCCGTGGACGCGCCCGAGCGCCTTGCGAGGCGACGCGACGCCCGCCCTGGCGGGCGAGCGGGGGTCGAGCCAGGTGCGCTGCACGCCGGTGACGGCGCCGTCGTCGCCGGTCACGGCGGCGACCAGCGCCGGCAGGCGGCGCACGGACGAGCCTTCGCGGTAGCGAAGCTCGGGATGGAGAGCGCTGTGAAGACCAAGAGGAGGAAAACATGAAGTAATCCAATCACTTGGTCGTGCCGATGATCGACCGGTGGCTGAGACGCCACCTCTCCCGGCGGAGGGTGCGGGGAGAAAGGGGGTCGCTAAGTTCTGCCGGTTTCCGACGGTGGGGCGAAAGAGCTGCGACCTGAGCTGTACCGGACGCGAGCCGTCGCTCGCGGGCCGGGCTACCACAGGACCTATGGCGAGGATGAACGAAGCATGCGTCGGAAGCCTCTTTACTTAGAGCTGTACCCTCAATGGCCCGACGGGGCGGAGGGAACGCGGACAGAGCTGGTTAGTTTTCCATTTGCCTACTGGCGAGTGCGATTTCCGCACTCGGGCACGGGTCAACCCTTCTATCCCGTGTCCCTGAACCGCAAGGGGTATAGCGTGCCGCCTAAGGGTCTGAGGTTTGTCATCGGAACACAGGAACCCATGCTGTCCGCCCGGTTCGGAGCCGGGCTAGCCGCGGAGAACGGAGACGGGCCGCATGGGGGCGGAGCCCTCGTAGTAGTCGGAGTGCGGGAAAGCCGCATACATGGCGAAGGGGGGCAGAAGGCGGATCGGCTTTCGACTGACGGAGGAATTATCCGTGGACTCGGATAATCAGGCTGACAAGGCTTGGCTCCTCGGCGTGCAGCGGAAGTTGTATCAGTGGAGTAAGGGGACGCCCGAAGGCGCCTACGGCGATGTGTGGAACTGGGTAACCGATCCGCGCAATCTTCGCTGTGCTTGGCATTCGATTGCCCACAACAAGGGCAGACGGACGCCGGGTGTCGACGGGTTGACAGTGGGGAGCATTGCCGCCGGTGACGGAGGCGTACCGCTCTTTCTGGACGAGTTGCGGGAGGCGCTGCAGAATGGCAGCTACCGACCGTCGCCAGCCAGACGGAAGTGGATTCCGAAGCCGGGTAGACCGGGGAAGTTCCGACCCCTTGGTATCCCCACCGTTGCTGATCGCGTCGTGCAAGGCGCGGTCAAGAATATCCTGGAGCCGATCTTCGAGGCGCGCTTCTGGCAGGTCTCCTACGGGTTTAGGCCCGGACGGGGTTGTCACGGAGCACTCGAACATATCCGGCAGACCATTCGCCCTCGCAGACGCGGGGAGGATGGGATGCGTCGCGATATGCCCTACCAATGGGTGATTGAAGGCGACATCGAGGGCTGCTTCGACAATATCGGCCATCATCACTTGATGGACCGCGTGCGGACATCCGTCGCGGACCGGAAGGTGAGCCGGCTGATCGTGCGGTTCCTCAAGGCCGGGGTGCTGGAGGACTTCATCTACAGTCCGACGGCCACCGGCACGCCTCAAGGGGGCGTCCTGTCACCGCTGCTGGCCAACATCGCGCTGAGTGCGATCGAGGAACGGTACTGGTGGTGGGTTAAGCACCCGCATGATCCCAAGCTCCGCAGCGACGGGGTGAGACGGGGTGCGAACCAGCGTGACAAGGACAGGAGGGCCGGGCGACTGGTCCTCTATCCGGTCCGGTATGCCGACGACTTTCTGATCTTCGTGTCTGGCAGCTACGAGGAAGCGGTTGCCGAGAGGCAGGCGCTCGCCGACTGGCTGCGCGAGGAGATGGGGCTGACGCTATCGGAACAGAAGACGCGGGTCACCGAACTGACGGCAGGATTCCGGTTCCTGGGCTGCCGGGTTCGTCTCAAATGGGACAACCGGTATGGCTACGGGTGCCGGGTCGAAATCCCGAAGGAGGTGGTCAACGACTTCCGCTGGCGGATTAAGAAAGTGCTGAGGCGGCAGACGCAAGTCCGGTCGCTGGAAGGCATGCTTCGGGATATCAATCCAATCCTTCGGGGATGGTCCGGCTACTACCGCTACTGCATTGGGGCCAAACGCATCCTGTCCACACTGGACTGGTATGCGAGCTACAGGCTCTGGCTGTGGCTGCGGGGCAAGCATAAGGGCGTCCCCGGCAGGAAGCTGTCCGCGAACTGGCGACGGGCTGGCCGGGAACATCCCGGCTATCAGGTCTGGGCCGAGGGGAGCACCGAGCAATACCTCATGGCCTACGTGCAGGTTCGGAGGTTTGCGCTCAATTGGATGAAGTCTCCTGACTTTGCGAAAGCCTTTGGAGAGCCGGATGCACTTCGAAAGGTGCACGTCCGGTTCGGAGGGCGGGCTGGAGAAACCCATCGGCCGTAAGGCTGACAGGGCGCTCCGGTCCGACCCTACAGCGCAGCGCCGCGAAGCGGCAGCGCGCGAGACCCCGGGCGCGCAAGTACTTCTCCGCATGGGTGCCGTCGATGGCGCGGCAGCGCCGCCACAGGCGGCGCGCCGCTTCCGTCGCGTCGTATGTATCGGCCGAGCCCGTCGCCGGCGCAGCTCCCGGAACGGGGGCCGGCTCCAGGGCGAGGAAGGCGCGGGCCTCGGCGAGCGCCGCGCGCAGCGTCGGCGCGCCGGTGCGGTGGCGGATGAGGTCGAGCAGGTCGCCATGCTGCCCTTCGGCCGCATCCGTCCATTTGCCCGGCGTGCCGGGCGGTGCGAGGCGGACATAGAGAGAGCGCCCGCGGGCGCCGTCGAGGTCGCCCGCGACCCAGTAGCGGCCCTGGCGCCGGCCGTGCGGCAGGTACTGGCGGCAGACGGCTTCGGCGCGCTCGCCGAGCGCGGCGGCGACGCCGGCCGCGTTCATGGCGCGGCTCCGGCGGAGGGAAAGCGCGGTATCGGCATCATGGGACTCCCCGGTTCCGAAGGACGACGCCCCGATACCGGCCGGCCCCGGCCTCCCGGCGGCGCCGGGGCCGGAGCGCCCCGCGCGCGGCGCGGGCGCGACGTCCGCCCGGGAGCGGGCTCGAAGCCGGCAGCATGAAAAAAGGGGTCGACGCCGAAGCGCCGACCCCAGTCGGGAGGGAGGATGCGAGGACGGACTCAGAACGGGATGGGGTCTGCGTCCGGCTCGTCGGCCTGCGCCTGGTCGCCGCCGGCCGGCATCGCCCCGCCGTCCGCCGGCGCGGCCGCGGCGCCGTTCCCGTTCGCGCCGTTCGGCTTGTCGAGGAACTGGACCTTGTGGCCGGGGACGACCAGGATCTCGGTCGAGAAGCGGTCGGAGTCCTCGCCGTCCTTCTTCCACCGCCGGGTCTGGAGCTTGCCCTCGACGAGGACCAGGCGGCCCTTGGTGGCGTGCCTGTCGAGCATGTCGATGAGGCCGTCCTGGAAGGTCACGACGCGGTGCCATTCGGCCTTGTCGATGCGCTCACCGGAGTTGCGATTCAGATAGGATTCGTCGGTCGCCACCGACATATTGGCCACGCGCCCGCCGTTGGCGAGGTGGTTGATGGTGACGTCGGCGCCGAGGCGGCCGATCAGTTCCACGCGGTTCATTCCGAAGCTCATTGCGATGCTCCTTCAGGTCTGGATGATGACGATGGGTTGCGAACGACCGGGAGCCGGACTTCTCTCCCCGGCCCCCTGCCGTTCACACTCTTCAAAGCCCTCCTCTAACTCTCGTCCGCCGGGGCCTCGCGGTCGGGGCAGCGACGGGCGCGGTCGTCGGCCAGCGCGTCGCGGATGCTGTGCGGGTCGAGGCCGAGCTGGGCGAGCAGCTCGCCGCCCGCCGGGGTTACGAGGTCGTGGTCGGTATCGAAATCGAACATGGGATCTCCTCCGCGGTTGCCGCGCCCGGCAGCGAGGAAGACCGACTCCCTCTCCACTACCGGGCACTCGCCCGGCGTTCGCTTCTCTCTGGCTCGAAGGCGGGAGACGGGACGCGGGGGCGACCGGGGAGCACGGCGGCGGCGGGTGGAGACGGCGAGGCGAGGCGGAAGGCCGGTGGGCGGAGTGGGGCGTCGCCCCGGCCGTCTCGGGCCGCCTGCCCGCCGGTCCGGAGCGGCTGCCCCACGGGCGGGTTCAGTGCATGGTGTGCCCGTGTCCGGCCGCGCGGCGCATGAACCGCTCCGCCATCGCGGTCCAGGCCGTGTTGTCGAAGCCGAGACGGCGGTTCAGCCGATCGCACAGCCGGATCCCGTCGCGCAGCGTGAGCGCAACCAGGGCGGTCGGAATGGCGACGGTCATGTCCTCGACGAGGATTAGGATGCGGCACGGGTCGTCGCCGGCATCGGGCTCGGGGCAGAAGACGTAGGCCGGGTCGTCCGGCAGGGTATCGGCGCTCATGGGCGGTCTCCTTCGGCATCGATGGCGGGCCCGCGGACGGCGGGCCGGCGGCACGTGCCCGCGGCGGAGCGCGGGCCGGCAAGACGTCTGCGCCCGGCCCGGCGGCCGGTGCGCGGTGCGGCAGCGCGGATGGGCGGGCTCACTCCCAGGCCGCCCAGGTGGCGACCGGCGACTGGTCCGTGACCACCGTGACCTGGTCGAGGGAGAGCCGGGAGAAGGCGAGGCAGAGCGCCACGTCCTCCCAACTGTCCCAGGTGCCGAGGTCCTCGCCCGTGTCGAGCTCGACCACGGTGTATTGCGGCGGATAGAGCGGCATCCCCCGGAAATACGCCGAGCGCTCATGCGAGCGGCGGGCGCACGGCTCGCAGCGGGCGGCGCCCTGGGCCGGGGCTCCACAGTCCGTACAAGCACCCCGTGCCCGGCGGCGGGCGTAGAGCCGGCGGGCGGCGGCGTTCCGCTTCTCCGGCGATCGGCCGGAGTTCTCGCGCTCGGCGCACGGGCCGCAGCGCGCTTCGCCGGCGAAGGTCGGCGCGTCGCACCGGGTGCACCGCCCGGCGGCCCGCTTCGCGGCATAGCGCCTGCGCTCGGCCGCCTGCCTGTTCGCAAGGCACGCCTCGCAGGTCCTGCCGCCGTCGACGGGAGGATGCTTGCCGCAGCGGGTGCACAGGCCCGCTTCGAGGCGCTTGCGGGCCCGCCGCGCGCTCTTCTCTCGCCCCAGTTTGCGGCGCTTCTCGGGGTCGCGCCCGCCATAGGGCTTGCCCACGGCGCTGGCCTTCGCGTGGCGGGCGCGTTCGGCCGCCCGGCGCCGATCGCCGCAGGGCGCGCACGCGCTGGCATCGGCCGCGGGCGGGCGCATGCCGCATTCGGGGCAGAGGCCCCGTGCGCGGCGCTCGGCGGTCTGCTGGCGATAGCGGCGGCGGTTGGCGATGCGGGCCTTCTCGCGGTCGCGGCGCGGCTTGCCCGCGGCCCGGAGCCTCGCATTCCTGGCGCGGCCAGCGACGCGGCTCTTCCCGGCACAGGGCGCGCAGACGCTGAGCTCGGGCGCGGGCGGCTGCTTGCCGCACTTCGGGCACAGACCCTGGGCGGTACGCTGGGCGGTGCGCCGGTGGTGGCGCGCGCGGTCCGGGGCACGCTTCTTCGCGGCGCAGGGCTCGCACCTGGTGCGCCCGGGCGTCGGCGGCCGCTTGCCGCATTTGAGGCACAGGCCCCTGGCGCGGCGCTCGGCGGTGTTCCGGTGGTGGCGCTCCAGGTCGCGCGCGCGCCGGACCAGGATGTCGGGGTCGACCATCGGGATATCCTCCCTGCCGGGGTTGGGATCCAGGCGAAGGACGCCCGGCCGGCGTGCTGCCGGCAGGACGTCCGGAGAACGCCGTTCAGCCCCTCTGCTTGCGGTCGCACAGGAGCCCGGATGCGACGGAACCCCAGTACTGGATTCCGCTGCCCCTGATGCGCAGGCCGGTGCAGATGATGATCTCGGTGCGCGCGGGCCGCAGCGCTTGGACGTCCTTCAGCGAGACCGTCGCGCGCTTCGCCTTGCGCCGGCCCTTCGGCGTCTTCTCGTCGCCGGGCCAGCGCCGGATGTCGCCATCGACCATGGCCTGGAAACGCTCGACCACGTAGCGCTCGTCCTCGAGGCCGCGTGCGAGCAGGTGGGTGAGAAAGGTGTTGTCGGAGTTGCCGGGAAGCGCCAGTGCTGTGTTCATCGTGCCGTCTCCTTCGTGCCGAATGCCGGGAACGGCGGGCACGTCCTCCCCCGGACGCCGACCCGCCGCCCCGCTCACGGCCAAGCTCTCGCTCTCGGCGGTGCGCGGCGGGTCGGGGGGGAACACGGCGACGGACTGTCGTTACGGAAGACGGCGGCTCGGCGGCGGCGGGACGTGCGCGGGCGGCGAAAGGACTGACGGTTCGGAAGACGGGCGCTATGGTAGGATGGACAGGTTCAGCGGACCCGTCGGGGGCCGGGCAGCGGGTATACGCGGCAGCGATAAACACAACAGGGGTTGCGCGAAATGCTCGGTATCGAGAAGGTCGATCACATCGGGATCCGGGTCAGCGACAAGTCGGTCTCTATTGCCTTCTATGAGCGACTCGGCTTCAGGACTCTGTCCGATACCGGATTCGAGAAGGGCCATCCGATCATCATGCAGCATCCCTCGGGCGTCGTTCTCAACCTGCTCGGCCCGGCCGACACGCCGAACGACAAGAACATTCTCATGGACACGGATGAGAAGTATCCGGGCATCACCCACGTGTCGTTCAAGGTCGGCTCGATCGATGCCGCCCGGCATTTCCTCGCCGGGAACGACATCCCCCTAAGTGGCCAGTTCTCGTTCAAGGATCTGCGGGCGGTCTTCATCCGCGACCCCGACCGCAACGTGATAGAGCTGGATGCGTACGCCGGAGAGGAACCGGAGACCCGGAGCGGCGGCGCCGATTCGACCGGCTATCACGCACATCCATAGTCGAGGGCATCACGGCCGGGGCGCGATAGATGCAGCCCAACAGGTCCACCGGATCCCAATCCTGCCAGGATGTAAGGAACCCGTTGTGTCGTTCCCCCCGGCCCCGCGTGACCGGGTGATGGTGCGGACCAGCACCGGGGCGGGAAAGAACACGGAGAAGAGCGACGGCCCGGTCAGGCATTTGACCCGCCGTCCGAACGGTCTCGTTGCGGAAAATGTAAGCGTTCCGTCAGGGCCGTGGAATCGTCCGGCCGGCCGTCGTGATCGTAAACGGCGTATCGCATCTGGCGCCGACCAGGGTGTTGTAGCCGATGTAGTGGCAGCGGGCGATGAACTAGTTCCACCTTCTCCCCTCAGCGAGCCGTTGGCGGACCCGATTCGTCGTCTCGACCCCCTCCCGCCGTGCTAGTTTGGTCAACACGCTCACCTAGCTTGCCATTCCGCGAGCAGGGCTCCTCCGACAGATCGAAGACCCTGAGATACGATCCCGATACACGATCCGGGCCATCCAGACCCAACCGGCCGTAAATAGGCACCATGGCAGTTTCAAACTTGAAGACCGTAGCCGCGTCGATAGCCGCCGCGCTTGCCCTGACAGCAAGCCTTGCCGCAGCACTCGCAGCCCTCTACCAGGCGCGTATGGCATCCGAGCAGGTTGCGGTCCTCCACCAGCAGACACTCATTTCCCAATACACCGCCAACGCGCAAATGTTGGGGAATACGGATATTGCGGTTCGTATCGGGGCTATCCAATCACTGGGGTTGCTCGCAAGCGAACTGCCCGAACGATTCCATATCCAGGTGATGCAACTGCTGAGCGCCTTCATACGGCAGCCACCGCCAACGACACCAAGAACGAACGAACTGCGCGCCGACGTACAAGCGGCCCTCGACGTCATCATCTATCGAAACGCAGCAAGTCTACGCATCGAGGAAGTCCATCGCACGAAACGATTCGATCGCGACGGGGGCCAAACGCATCCCGAACCAGTCCCGATCATCGATCTTCGAGGCAGCGATCTGCAATGGGCCGAGCTGCAACGTGCGAACTTTTCCCATGTCGTTCTAAACGGTGCCAAACTCTCCTACGCGCACGGGCACAATGCAACATTTGCCAATGCATCCCTCTTGTTCGTATCGGCAAAGGCAACACTATTGCCCTCCACAAATTTCGATGGGGCCAAGATGATTGGCGCCGATTTTTCCGCAAGCCAGTTACAAAAATCGAGCTTCATCGCAGCCACGATGCCGTGGACAATGACGAATGCAAACCTGCAGGAAAGCGACCTTACGCGATCCATCATCGCTGGATCCGATCTGACCGGCGCAAAGTTGAAAAACGCCGACGTCTCGGGCGCGACGATCCAAGCTGGGAGCTTCGAGCGCCACGTGTTCGATCCGACCATGCGTCGCGACGCCATCATGCCGCGATGCGCGGTACTGACACAAAGCCAACTCGATACCGCAATCGCTAACCCGTCGAAACCGCCCGTGCTGTTATCCCAAGCAGCAAACGCTCCAACCTGTTCCCCATTGAAATGGAAGAGAGAAGAACGCGGCAACGTGTGGAAAGCGCATCGCCGCTCACCCGATAATCGCTGACGCACATCCATCGCAAGTCCAGAAACACGCGACGAAAGATGCGCTCGTTCCGAGAGGTGTCGTGCCGATCCCTTCCCAACCCGTGCTCTAGCGCAGGTCAAATCGTGTTATCAGACCTCTTGTGCAGCCTCGATTCGAGCTGGACGATAA
Source organism: Gammaproteobacteria bacterium (assembly GCA_965223775.1). Taxonomy (GTDB): domain Bacteria; phylum Pseudomonadota; class Gammaproteobacteria; order HK1; family HK1; genus JAJDXW01. Next base: position 4,947,889 of record OZ245021.1, read on the forward strand.
TTCAGATGAGGGATCTCCACGGCCTGACGGAACGTTTACCGGAAAATCGGCGGTTCCGGGGGTGGGGCGCCATGCGCGGCCATGGCGTGCCCTGATAGTGGTCAAATCCGATTGCGAAATGCTTACGCAAATTGGCGAGAAAATATCAGGCAAGGCTGGCCGAGTTTGGAGATAATTGAAAAACGCAAGCTATAACAATGCGATAACAGCGGTACATTGCGCCGCGAGGCGCTGGAAATCTCCTCGAAAAAAGATGTTGTTGCACAAGAGTGGCGGAGGTCGTGAATGCGCACATCCTCCAGCCCGGCCTTCTTACGAACGACGCCCCACGTTGCGTTCAGATTGCTCAAGCGCGCGCCGGACCCACGCCCGGAAATGACCCACGGATTATCCGGTTGCCGGGGCAGAAAGGTCAGCACCTGCCTCGCCGTGGGCGACAGCGGGACCGGGCGTGCGCCAGTCTTCGCATCCCGCAACCGGATTTCGTCGTGCTCGAGGTCGACGTCCTCCCAGCGGAGCGTCAGAATTTCATTGCGGCGGCATCCAGTCAGCATCAGCAGCCGGAGCCCCGCGGCTGCCGTGGTCGAGATCTTGCCATTAGCCTCGAGTTCGTCGAGGACAGTCCCCAACCGCAGGAATTCGCGTTCGGACAGGAAGCGCTCGCAGCTCCGCGTCGGGTACTTCTTGATGAACCGGCAGGGATTGCCGCCCTCCGGGGCGTAGCCCGATTTCGCGGCCTTGTGGAACAGGCGCGAGAGCAATCCGATAGCTTGGTTCGCCGTGGTCGCCTTCGCGCGCAGCCGATAGTGCAGCGCTGCGACCTGCTCGGGCGTGATCTCGCCGAGGCGCTTCCTTCCGAATTGCGGCAAGAGATACTTGTCGAAGATGTGCCGGCACGATCGGGCGGTCGTTGGTTTGCACCGCACTGCCACGTGCTCGGCCATGTATTGTTCCGCCAGTTCGGCGATTGTCGGACCGCTGGCTGAGCCGTTCTCCGCGCCCGGCCTCGCTGGCGTTTCGCCTTTCTTGAGGCTCGCGATGATTCCCCCGGCCTCGCGCCGCGCGGCATCCAACGACCAGACCCCGTGGCGGCCGATGGTGACGCGCCGGGACTTTCCGCCCGACCGCTTGTGCACCATGTAGACCTTCGACCCCGAGGGATGAACGCGCACTCCAAAGCCGGGAAGCTCGCGGTCCCAGACGACGTTCTCGCGATCGGAGACGGGGAGCGCTTCAACGAAGCGAGTGGTCAGCGTTTCCCTGTTCGCGCTCGGCATGGCTGAATTCCTTTCTCCGCATCCGTTGGCAGCCGCACTACCGACCGTTGGGCGGCATGATTCTCGCCCCGATGTCCGCGGCGATCTTCGCGCTCGAAACACGCACCGAGTCCCGGGCGAGATGGGCATATCGCGCCGTCGTGTTGACCATTCGATGACCGAGCAGGTCTCCGATCATCGGGAGACCTTCGCCCAATGCGAGGGCACGGGACGCGAACGTGTGTCTCAGGTCATGCAGGCGGACGCCGTCGAGCCGGGCGCGCCTGCGGACGCGGTCCCAGGAGTCGTTGAGGTTGACCAGGCGGGTGCCCTTCTTCTTGCCCGGAAACACCCACGGGCTGTCGGGAGTGCGAGGGAGGCTCCTCAGCACGTCAGCCGCCGCCGACGCCATCGGCACCGTGCGCGCGCCCGTCTTGCTATCGGGAAGCCGCATCTCGCCGGTGTCGAAGTTGAGGTCGTCCCAACGCAGACCCAGAATTTCGTTACGCCGGCACCCGGTCAGCACGAGGAGGCGGATAGCCGCCGCCGCATGGACGGACGCCAGGCGCTCGGCCGGCGCCGCCCGCAGCGCTTCACCGAGTCGGTGGAGCTCCTCGCGAGTCAGGAACCGCTCGTGCTTCTCGACCTTGAAGCGGGCTACGCCCCGGCAGGGATTGCTTCCGGCGGGACGCCAGCCCCAAGCATCCGCCAGGTTGAACATCTTGACCAGGATGTCCGCGGCTCGGTTCGCCACCGTGGGCATGTGATGCAGCCCGTTGTGAAAGCTCAGGATGTCCTTGTGTTCCACGTCCGCGACGAGCCGCTCCCCGAGGGCGGGCACAATGTGCTTGCGCAGCATGAGCCGGTAATGCGACACCGTCGCCGGCTTACAGTGCATCTCGACGTATTCGCGCTGATAGCGCTCCGCAAGGTCGGCAACGGTCGGAACCGGCGCCGGCGCCGGCGGAACCGGTGGCTCGCCCTTCTTGATTCGGGCAATGACCGCAGTGGCGTTCTTGCGGGCCGCCTCGGGAGTGAGCTCGGGATACCGGCCGAGCGTTACGCGCTTCGACCGGCCGAACGCACGGGTCTGGACGACGAAGACCTTCTTGTCCGAGGGGTAGACTCGGATGCCGAACCCGGCAAGATCGCGGTCCCAGAAGATGGCATCCTTGCCATTGACGGACAGGCGGTCCAAGACGCGTTTGGAGAGAGTGCGGTACTGGGCTTGCGCCATGGTGCGGTGCTCCTTCGAGGCGGATCAGACGGGTCTCGACCGGTTTCGGTGCCGTAAGCGTCTGGGTAGCGAGAGGAAGTCAAAAGTGGGGTCTGGATGCGGCTGCGTGAGGGTGTCAGTGTCGGACAATATACATCCTAGCGGAACCGTAAAACCGCGTCAACACAACTAGTTAGGTATCACATGCGCGTCCCTGTCAGCGCACGCGAACTAGGTGGTAGGGTGTGAGTTACCTAATCGACACCAACGTCCTGATCTACGCCGACGACGCTCGGGATCGGCGAAAGCGCGACCAGGCACGAGAGCTGATTCGCGGGCTGATGCGAGCTCGCCGCGGCGTCCTGTCCCTCCAGGTCCTGCAGGAATACTTCTCTGCCGCCACGAGAAAGCTCGGAATGGACGCCGAGGACGCGAAGCGCCGGGTGGTCCTCTACACACGATTCGACATCGTAACCCTCGCGCCCGCGGACCTGCTCGCGGCAATCGATCTGCACCGACTTCATCATCTCTCGATCTGGGACTGCCTCATCATCCGCGCCGCCCTGAACGGCAACTGCACGATGCTGCACTCGGAAGACCTGTCGGACGGATACGTCATCGACTCCGTGACGGTGAGCAATCCGTTCGCCGTTGCCCGCGAAAACTGATCCCCGTACGACCGACTTCGACTTGCTATCCGCGAGGCAGCGCTCTCAGCGCTTCCTGGGAAAGTTGCGGATAGTTTTCCAGAATCTGCTGTCCGGTCCATCCCTCGGACAGCAGGTCGAGCAGGAACTCCACGGACAACCGGGTACCCCGGATCACCGGCTTCCCGGCGAGGACGGACGGATCGCTATGGATGTACTCGTGCCAACTCATTGATTCAGCCGTCAGGGGGCCGCGGGGGTGAGCTTTTCGACGATCTCGCCCATCGCCTCGTCGGCGATGGCCAGCAGCTCCTCGTCGGTGCGGTTCTGGATCGGGTGGGGGACCCAGACGATCGCCGGCTCGAAGCCGAGGGACGCGGACTGCGCGGCGGCCGCCTCCCGGAACGCGGTGGTCGCGATCATGACGCCGGGGATGCCCCGCTCATCGAGGTCGAACATGTCATGCAAACTGCACGATGTGCACGAGCCTCAATCGGAGAGGGCATCGACGACGACATCGACCTCCTCGGCGATGGTCTGTGCGAGCTCGACCGGCGCAGTGCGGGTGTTGGTGGGCTTCGCGTAGCGCTTGACGGCGAGTCCGCGCTCGGTGAAGTGCGACTCGACCCGGTCGAGAAAGGTGCTCCCGCGGGCCTTGCCGATATCGAGCAGCCCCAGGGTGAGGCCGTCGAGGGACGGCGGCGGTGAACGCCGCTCACGCACGACCGGCGATGTCTCGGCCGTCGGGTCGAGCAGGCGAATTCCATCATTCATCATGTTCCTACCTCCTTCGTGACGGGGATGGTTCCGCGCGCGCCGCTCGCCGCCCATCCCCCGATGACGGCGCTCATGAGTCCGGCCTCGCCGCCGGCCCGGACGACGTTCAGCCCGCCCTCGCGGAACTTGGTCATCGAATCTTCGACGAGCTCCGGGCGGACGCCGGCATCGACCCCGCCAGCGCCTCGTACGAGCTCACTCCCGGGGCGGGCCGTTGCGGCGGCGAGCTCCGCCTTGATCCGGGCCTTGTCCCAGCCGCCTTCCTTGAAGATCGTCCAGTGCTCGGGAGACAGGACGAGAAAAGCGTCGAAGCTCTTCACGAGCTTCGGATGTCCGACCGAGTTGAGGGTCATCGCGAGGGAACGGGCGAGTGACTCGGGGGTGCGCGAGCCCTCGTCCATGTTCGGGCTGAGGCCCCCACCGCCGAAGAGGGTGACCGCGGATGCGCCGCGCGGGACCCCACGCTCTTCGCCGAGCGGCTGCCAGTCGGGATCGGATTCGTCCTCGGCAAAGCACAGGGTGTACTTTCCCGGCCATCCGAGAGTGGCCCGGTCGATCCCGCCCGGTACGCCGCCCCCGACATTGCGGATGACGAGCTGCAGGGCGCGGCCGATGCTGGCGTTCGCCCGATTGCCCTGTCCGAGGGCGTTCACCCCCGAGTTCATGCCGATGCGGCGGGCGACGGGGCCGTTCACGACCACCATCGGGCTCGAGAAGTAGGTGGTGCAGAGGAGGCCGTGCATCGCGAACTCGGGCTCGAGCGCCGCTTCGACCGCGGCGAGGACGACCGGCAGGTACTCGGGTCTGCAACCCGCCAGAACTGCGTTGATCGCAACCTTCTCGATCGTGCACGACGCGTTGTTGGGGGGAATCGCCCCGATGATCTCCTGCGGGTCGCGCGTCGTGCCCTTGAGCATGCGGAGCACCCGCACCGGGGTCGGCGGCACCACCGGGAGTCCGTCGCTCCAGCCACGCGAGAAGCACAGCTCGTGCTCGTCTTCCGGCGCGGACACTTCGATGACGCGCGCCTCGAGGGGGGGCGCGCCGTACGCAACTTCGAGGATCTCCGCCATGCCCGGATCGACGCTCTTCGAGCCGCAGCCCGGCTGGAAATCGGGGAGGCCCGGGCCGAGCGGGGCAAGGCCCGTCACCCGCGCCCACTCGGTACGGTCCCAACCGACGGTGCGCTCGGTCTCCGCCCCGGTCTCGAGGCGGATGAGCGTCGGCACGGTCTCGACATCGAGGCGCCACGAATGCTCGAGGGCGCGGTCGTCGATGGCGTCGAGTCCCTCGGGGAACGTCGGGTCGTCCTGGGTGTAGACGGTGAGCCCAGCGCCGCTTGCCGCGATCTCGCGGAGCACCGGCTGCACGAGCTCGCAGGTCGGGCAGTCGCGCTTGGCGACGACGATGAAGCTCGTGTTCATGAACGCTCCCGCTCCGCACACCGGTCAGTCGGACAATTCTGCCCCATGCCCGCCATTGCCACCAGCACCCGCCTACGGGCGACCACCGTCCCTTCCTTGAGGCCGGTCGGACCCGGTCCTCAGGCAAGCGTCGAAACAACATCCCATCGCAAGATGGGAGCATGCGGCCATGGTTGCGCAACTAACGCATGACAGTCTCCGGAATACCCGGGGCGGTTCAGTCCACGGCACTGGCCGCGTGACCCAAACAACATGGTCTCCGGAAAACTCGGTGCGATTCAGTGTGAAATGGTCCCGGTACGTTGGACAGTCCGAGGGCGGGAACAAGGTGTACCGGAACTGTGAAATGAGGCCTCAGACTCATCGTACCCGGCGTCGGCGAACGGCGTCGAGGTACGTGAGGAATCTGCCGCTGGTTTGCGTCGGTCAGCCATGCCCGGAAGCTCGCTTTCAGCCATGCAGACCGGCCCTTGGCGCTCGCGCTCGTTGGCAGAATCCAACCCGCCGCCCTGGCGCTGCAGATGGAGCAGACCAAGCGCTTGACCAAATCCGGCGGCGGGCCTAGCATGCGGGCCGAAGCCGGGGTCAGGCTCGATTCATGCCTGCCCCTTTGGAACGGGGCCGCGCAAGGAGTACGGAAAACATGACACGTCACGTGAAGATCGGCGAGGCCAAGACGCACCTTTCCGCGTTGCTGGCCGAAGTGGAAACCGGCGAGGATCTCGTCATTTGCCGTGGCCCGACGCCGATTGCCCACGTCACGCGGATCGATGGCAAACAGGAGCATGCCGGACTGTGCGCGACCCTGCGTCGGGAACGGGCGAAGCAGCAGGCCGTGACAACGTCCGAAATCCTGTCCTGGCGCCACGAGGGACATACCCGCTGATGGCGTTCGTGCCCGACGCCTCGGTCGCGGCCGCATGGCTGCTGCCGAACGAGGAGGCGGCCTTGGCCGACCTTGCGCTCGACCGTTTGGCCGACGAAACGGCGAAGGTTCCGAGCCTGTTCTGGCACGAACTGCGAAACCTGCTGTTGTCGGCCGAACGCCGGGGGCGGATCTGCGAACGCCACGCCGCCGCTTCCATGGCCCGGATCCGCCGGCTTCCCATCCGTTGTCCGGGCGAAGCGGACGACCATCACGTCATGGCGCTGGCGCGCGGCCACCGCCTGACGGCCTACGATGCGAGCTACCTGGCTCTCGCGATCCGGGAAGGCTGCCCGCTGGCGAGCCTGGACCGCCGGTTGAACGAGGCGGCCGCGGCCGAAGGCGTGGCGCCGTTCGCATAGCCGGCGCCGCGAATTCCGCCGGACGCACCGGAATCCCTGATCCACCCCCACACAAGTGGTCCATCCTGAAGTTGTGACCGAGCAAGCAAGATGACCGTCATGGCGACGAAGCGAGCGCGCCCGCGATCCGCAGCACGGCCCTGGCGCGCTCGGCGACCGGCACGTCCACCATCTTGCCGTCCACGGTGATCGCGCCGTCACCACGGGCCAGCGCCTCGTCGTAAGCGGCGACGATGCGTCTCGCCTCCTCGGTCTCCGCCTCGCTCGGCCCGAACTCCTCGTTGCAGATCCGCACCTGGTTCGGGTGGATGCAGGTAGCGCCGCGCAGGCCCATCTTCTTCGAGCGCCGGACGATGCGGCGGAAGCGGTCGATGTCGCGGAACTCCGCGATCGACCCGACGAAACCCATCGGCAGCAGTCCGGCCTCGGCCGCGCAGGCCACCATCTGCTGCTTCGGGCCGAAGAGCGTCTCTTCGTCGGGGACCATTCCCATGGAGAGGCCGAAGTCCTCCGACCCGAGAGAAAGCGAGACGCTGCGCGGGTCGCCATGGGCGATGTCGCGCAGGTTCAGATAGCCCTTCGCGGTCTCGACGGCGAGGCAGAGCCGGATTCGGCCGGCCGGAATGCCGCGTTCGGCCTCGAGCTCCGCAACCGTTTCACTGAGGGCCACGACATGCTTCGCGCTGTCCACCATCGGGCACAGCAGGGCGGTGAGCTCCGGTATGACGACTGCCTCGAGGTCGCGCACGGCCAGCCTCCAGGGCCGGTTGACGCGCACCAGGGTGTCGATGCCGCGCGCCGCGAAACCGCGCACGATGTCGGGGGCGGCGGCCCGGGCGGACTCCTTGGCGCTGGCCGCAACCGAGTCCTCGAGGTCGAGGATCAGCCCGTCCGCGCCGACGTCGGGACCCTTTGCGACAAACCGCTCCGAGGTCGCCGGCACGAACAGCAGCGACCGCCAGACGGGAAGGCTCATATCGTTCCCTCCTCCCGGAGCCGGGCGAGGTCCAGGCCGAGACCTCCGAGGATCTCTTCGTTGTGCGCGCCGAGCGTGGGCGCGGGGGTACGGATCGCCCCCGGGGTCCCGGACAGGCGCGGGATGACGTTGTGCATCGGCAGCCGGCCGAGCTCGTCGTCGGGAAGGTTGACGAGCACGCCGCGCTCCCGTGCATGGGGGTCTTCCTTGAGCTGCGCGGCGGAATAGATCGGCCCCGCCGTCACCCCCTCGCGGTCGAAGACCTCCATCGCCTCGGCGAGGGTGCGCTCGGCGATGAAGCCGCCGACGATCGCGTCGACCTCCTCGCGGTGGGCGGAACGTGCCGGCGGGGTGTTGTAGCGCGGGTCGTCGCACATGTCGGCGCGGCCGATGGCGCGGAAGATCCGCATCGCCATCGACTGCATGGAGCCGCTCATCGCGATCCACTCGCCGTCTTTGGTCCGGTAGGCATTGCGCGGCGAGGTGGTGTTGGAGGCGTTGCCGACCCGGGGGGGCGCCTCGCCGGTCGCGCTGTGAATTGCCGCGTCGGGGCCGAGAATCGACACGAGGGGCTCGAGCAGCGAGAGGTCGATCACCTGGCCGCCGCCGCCCTTCCGCTCGATCTCCCGGAGCGCCACCATGACCCCGAACGCGCCGTAGAGCCCCGCCACCATGTCGGCGAGGGCGAGTGGCGGGAGGGCCGGAGGCTTGTCGGGAAAGCCGTTCTTGTACGCGAAGCCCGACATCGCCTCGACGAGCGTCCCGAACCCGGGCTTGCCGGCATAGGGCCCGGTCTGGCCGTAGCCGCTCACGCGCACGACGACGAGCTCGGGGTTGCGGGCGAGCAGGGTCTCCGGGCCGAGCCCCATCCGCTCCAGGGCGCCGGCCTTGAAGTTCTCGACGAGGACCCGGGCGGTAGGCACGAGGTCGAGCAGAATTTCGCGCCCGGTCTCGCTGCGCAGGTTGAGCGAGATGCTCTTCTTGTTGCGGGCATAGACCTTCCAGGAGCATGCGACGCCGGCCGAGGTCCATTCCCGGAGCGCGTCGCCGCGGGCGGGATCCTCGACCTTGACGACTTCCGCGCCGTGATCGGCGAGCACATGGGTAATCGCGTTGCCCGCCACGAGGCGGGAGATATCGAGCACGCGCACGCCGTCGAGCGCGCGCGGGGCGTCGGGTTGGTAGTCGAGGTCCATGCAGACGGGGGATCCGGGTCGGGAACGCGGATGATGGTGCGCGAACGGGCGGGCTCCGGCAAGCCCTGCCGCCCGAACGACGGCAGGCCGGGCGGGCACGCTCCGCGCGCACTTCCCAGTCAGCGCCGGAGGAAGTGGCTGGAGCTGCGGCGGGCCCGGTTGATCGGTGCGCAGTATGGCCATACTATTTGTTTATGGCCACTGTCACCGTGAAATCGACCTACTCCCTCGATGTCGCAACCGTTCGGCAGCTCGAGAGCTTGGCAAAGCGCTGGAATACCTCCAAGTCCGCCGCGCTGCGGCGCGCCATTCAGGCGGCGGCGAAGGAGGAGCTCCCCGCCGACAGCGAAGGGCTCGATGCGCTGGATCGCCTGCAGGGCCTGCTTGCCCTGGACTCGGGGGCGGCAGCCGTCTGGGAAGTCCGGACAAGGCAGGAACGGCGCGCGGGGGCGCAGCGAACCCACCGCTGAGCACCGACATGATCCACCTCGACACGAGCTTCCTCATCCGGGCACTGGTTCGCGGCTCGCCGGAGGACGTGCGGCTTCGGGAGTGGATTGGAGCCGACGAGCCAGTCGGCATGAGCGTGATCGCCTGGTCGGAGTTCCTGTGCGGCCCCATCGACGAGACGGCTCTGTCTCTCGCCTCGCTGGTCGTCGGACGGCGCCCCGGGTTCACGGAGGAGATGGCCACCATCTCGACCGGACTGTTCAATGGATCGGGGCGGCGCCGCGGAACGCTGATCGACTGCATGATCGCGGCCGCGGCGATCGCGGAAGGCGCCAGCGTCGCCACCGCGAATCGCGCCGACTTCAGCCGGTTCGAGGCTCTCGGACTGGACCTTGCGTAGGCGGGATATCCGAAGGGACGGACGAGACGCAACCTGCGACACCGAAGCCCCCGGCATCAGCGTCTGCGCCACAATCCGGCGCTTCTCATCCTGCGACCACCGCCGCCGTGCCCGATGCCATCCCGTCATCCACCGTCCCCCTTTGGTGTCCACCTATCCTTGATGGACACCTAATCGTTTTCCACAACCTTCAAGCTTGGGACGGCAGCCAATCTCCTCGCAAGGGCGGGTCCACGAGACGCTTATCTTCAAGCGGTGATCCTGCTCCATCCATCGCTTCAACGCGCGCTCCTCGCGTACGGCGCCGGTGCGACCCTCGCGGGGGCGCTCACCTTCGCGTTGCGCCTTGGCGATCCCTGGTCTCTCCTTGGAAGCGGCGCGGGCGCGCTCATCGTAGCCGGGGCGCTTCGGCTCGTCAGGCGCACCTTCTTCGTCATGCAGGCTCGGATCCTGGAGGAACTCGAGTTTCGGCGAATCGTCCTTGGCATCGGCACGCTCGCTGCCGTGTTCGGAACCGTGGTCTTCGTGCTGGCCATCGCGAGGTGGCAGTTCGACGTAGTTGCAAACCGCGTTCTCTGGATAACAGCGGCATGGGGGCTGGTGAACCTTGCGGCAGCGTGGGCGGCGGTCCGGCGGCTCGCGACCTAACTCGAGCCCCGAGAGAAGCCGTCTTCTCAAGGAACACGCGACGACGACAAGCCTGGTGGGCGAAGCTAGACTCGGGTCACGCTCGCTGAGGTGCTCCACCGCATCCCCGAGCACCCAAGCAACCGCATCGACCAGTTGCTGCCCTGGAACTGCAAGCCCGATAACGCCCTATCCGACGCAGCCTGACCCCGCAAGGGCGGGCTCGGCGTACGCTTACGTGGCGGTAGGATGTGGGGATTTGCTGTTGTCGGCGGCTTTCGCGATGCCGGTGCCTCAATCCACGCCATGGCTCCGTTTCCAGTCGCCGCTCGTCGAACCGGGCGTGCGGTTTTCCCGCACCCGGCTCTCTCTGAGACCTCATGCCTTCGCCCACGGCAGGTCACGGGTTGTCTGCTCCAAACGCACCAGTCCCAGCGTGTCGTAGAGGAACTCGTCGGGGTAGCGCTTCGTGGCCCCGCCCCTGCGCTTGTGCTTGACCCACAACCATCGACGCAACCGACGTCGCGTATGGGCATCGACAGCTCGATACGCCGGCGTGACCGGCCCGAGGCAGTAGTACCGCCCCCAGCCCGTCAGCATCCGGTTCAGCCGCCCCACCAGCGACTCGGTCTCCCACCGCTCGGTACGTCGGGCGGTCAGGCGGCTTACCGCCTGCGTCGCCCGCCGCACACTTCGCTTCGACGGCCTCGTGCCCACATAAGCCCGCCCCGTCTGCCGGGAGTAGCACCGTCCAATGGTGTAACCCAGAAACTCCACGCTCTCGTGCGGAATCCGGCGAATCGCACTCTTGGCCTCGTTCACCGCCAGCCCCAGTTGCTCCATCATCGTGCGCATGACCGCCATCGCCACCTCCGCGTGACCGCGTCGGCAGCAGATGACGAAGTCGTCCGCATAGTTGACGATGTGTGCGCCGAGCCGGCGCTCATGCCCCAGAACCTTCCACCCCAACACGAAGCGGCGCATGTACAGATTCGACAGCACGGGATATGGGAACCTCATGATTATGGGAACCTGAGCCCCTGCGGGCGTTGATTTTCGAGGGATTGGACCACGATCAGGTTCCCATAAGATTGGCGGGTTCAGGTGCCTGCGAGCATCGCGAGCAACTCGTCCTGCACACCCTTGAATATGCCCTTCTGAAGTTGCCCCGCTTTGGTGGACACCTGAACATTGCGCAGAGGAGGTGTCCACATGTCGAAGAAACAACCGCCGTACGCGCCGGAGTACCGGCGCCAGATGGTCGAGCTGGTTCGCACGGGCCGCGCGCCCGGGGAGCTGGCCCGCGAGTTCGAGTGCTCCGCTTCGGCGATCCGCAACTGGGTGCGTCAAGCGGATCGCGACGAGGGCCGTCGTGAGGACGGTCTGACGAGTTCCGAGCTCGAGGAGCTGCGTCGGCTTCGTCGCGAGAACCGTCAGCTTCGCGAGGAGCGCGAGATCTTAAAAAAAGCCGCGGCCTGGTTCGCTCGGGAGACCGGCACGATACCGGGGAGGTCTTCGCGCTCGTGAAGGCAAACCAGGCCCATCATCGGGTGGCCACGATGTGCCGAGTGCTGGGCGTCTCCGCCAGCGGGTACTACGCGTGGCGAGGCCGTGGGCGTTCGCGTCGCGCCCAGCGCGACGAGGAGCTGCGCGGGACGGTTCGGACCATCCACAAGGGTTCTGCAGGCACCTACGGGGTGCCTCGGGTCCATGCCGAGCTGCACCGCCGCGGATGCCCGGTGAGCCGCAAGCGCGTGGCTCGGCTGATGCGTGAGGCCGGCTTGGCCGGGGTGAGCCGTCGCCGGGGCACGCACACCACGCGCCGCGAGCCGGGCCGCCGTGCGGCTCCGGACCGGGTCGAGCGTCAGTTCCGGGCCGATGCACCGGACCGCATCTGGGTCGCCGACATCACCTACGTGCCGACCTGGACCGGGTTTGTGTACCTGGCCGTCGTGCTCGATGTGTTCAGCCGCAAAGTGGTCGGGTGGGCCATGGCCAACCATCTTCGCACCGAGCTGGTGCTCGGGGCACTGAACATGGCGATCGCACAGCGCCGCCCCCAAGGGGTCATCCATCATTCCGACAAGGGTACGCAGTACACCTCCCTCGCCTTCGGCAAGCGATGCCGGGAGATGGGAGTGGTGACGTCGACCGGATCGGCAGGCGACTGCTACGACAACGCGATGGCCGAGAGCTTCTTCGCCACGCTCGAATGCGAGCTGCTGCAACGGCGCTCGTTTCAGACCCAGGCCGAAGCACGCATGGCCATCTTCGCGTTCGTGGAATCCTGGTACAACACCCGCCGCTTGCACTCTGGGCTGGGGTACCTGAGCCCCAACGAATTCGAACGCCGCGCGGCCGCGGGGCGCCCGATGGGCACCGAGGGTCATCACGAACAAGCCAACCTCGAGCCCTTCCGAATCGGCCGGCCGGGGATCCACAACCACCCTCCGGGGAGACCCTCAACACTGGTCTCCGAGAGAGATTTCATTCCATCGGCTATCGTTCACCCCAGTGCCGGTGGCGACAGCCCTCAACCGTCCACCGAATCGGGGTAGGCCCATACTGCCGCCAAGGAGCGGACGTACAACGCATGCTGCCGCTGCTGTCCACGTACCTGGGCCACGCCAGCGTCGCCGGCACCCAAGTCTATCTCACCATGACTCCGGAACTGCTGGGCGAGGCCGCGTTGCGCTTCGAACGCTACGTACAAACAGGAACAGGAGGCGGCGATGACTGATCCCTGTTTACTCGGTCCCTGGCTACGCCGCTTCCTCGAGGAGCACTTGGTGAGCGAGCGCAACCTGGCCCGCAACACCCAGCTCAGCTACCGCGACACGCTGGCTCTTCTGCTTCCCTTCGTCGCCGGCAAGGCGCGTATGCCGATCGACCGGTTGGCCGTGCGTGACCTCAGTGCCGAGCGCGTACTCGCCTTCCTGGCACACATCGAGCACGGCCGAGGCTGCTCTCCCCGTACCCGCAACCAGCGCCTCGCGGCCATCCGTACCTTCGCCCGCTACGTCGCCACCCGCAGCCCCGAGCATGTCGAATGGTGCGGCCGGATCCGCGCTATCGCGTTGAAAAAAACTGCGCCTCCTGCAGTGAGCTACCTCGAGAAGCACGAGCTCGATGCCTTACTTGACGTCCCGGACACCTCCACGCCGCAGGGTCGTCGCGAGCGCGCTTTGTTGTTGTTCCTGTACCACACGGGTGCCCGTGCATCTGAGGCCGCGCAGCTCAGGATCGGAGGACTGCAATTGGCCGACAAGAGCGCGGACCACTCGCGCGTTACCTTGTTGGGCAAAGGCGGGAAGACACGCCTGTGTCCGCTCCTGCGGGAATCCGCGCGGGCGCTGGCGGACCTGGTGGCGGGACGCGACCCCGGAGCGGCGGTCTTCCTCAGTCGTCTCGGACGCCCGATCACCCGCTCCGGCATCCGTCAATTGGTCGAGCGTTGTGCAGCGAAAGCCACCGCACGCGCCCCGTCGCTGAACTCCAAGAAGGTCGGTCCGCATGTGCTGCGCCATACGGCAGCGACCCACATGCTGCGATCGGGAGTGGATCTGAACACGATCCGCGCATGGCTGGGCCACGCGAGTCTGGACACGACGAGCGTCTATGCCGAAATCGACCTCGAGAGAAAAGCGAAAGCGGTCGCACTCTTCGACTCGGCTGAACCGGCACGGAACAGGTCGTATCGTGACAACCGCGGGCTCATGGCGTATCTACAATCACTGTAAACACAATCCGTTATGCGCTGCGGAAACGCGGCTTGGCCTTGGCTTCATAAGGGGATGGGCCTCGTGCAGCGCATAACGGGGAACAGCCCATAAAACGCTATATGCGCTACAGCGCATATAGCGTTCACTGCTCGTTACGGCCTGCGTGCTCGCCAAGTCCCTGAAGGACCCTCTGCACTGGAAGCTTCAGCCGCTTCGTTACCTCCACGACCGTTCCAATTGCTACCGGCTGGAACGACAGTTGCCGGGTGGGATTCTCACCCACTGAGAGAACGCGCCTTCCACGGCGCACTGAGATTTCCGCGCTAGTGGCCACTCGATCTTGCGGCCCGCACCGGACACCTCGAGATCGTAAAGGCGCTCATCGCCACCGGCGCCGATGTCAACAACGCCAGTGACGCCCACGCGTCGGGCATTCGGCTACGTCCACGATCGGGGCGCGGTGCCGTTCCGCCAGGGAGCGAGCATGGTCCCCAGGGTGCTGCTCGTGGTGGACGAGGTCGCCGACGGACCGCGCCACGATCGTGGACGTAGACCAGGTGCCGCTCGGTCCAGTCCAGGTACCGGCGCGACCGCTCGAAACGCCGCAACCAACCCTGTCCTGATTTCAATCCGCAGAACATCTGTCCGTTCAGATAGAATTCGTGTTGTTGTACATCGTCGCCGACGAACGCGAGCACGAGGTCCAAGAGATTCGCGAGTTCATCTCCACCATCGTGCCGGAAGCGGACACCCGTCTGCCGTCCGCGGCTGACCACGGCGACCGACCTGACGACACCCAGCACGGCGAATCCTAGCCTCGCGATCCAGCACCCGAGCCCTGCATCACCGTTGCCCATGCCCGAGGATCCATGAACCATTTGCTTCCAACAATGCCATGACGGGCTCAGACATCCGATTTCCGGAATCGCTTCGCTCCGCGCTCCGCGACGGCGAGCTCGTCGTCTTTGCCGGCGCCGGGGTCTCCATGGGAAGCCCCGCCTGCCTGCCGGACTTCAGAACCCTCGCAGATTCGATCGCCGAGGGCTCCGGCGAGACACGACTCGACAGCGAAACCGATGACGCCTTCCTCGGCCGTCTGGACAACGCCGGTGTGCACGTCCACGACAGAGCCGCTCGACTCCTTCAAACCAACCGCTGCGGCAACCCCCCGAGCCCCACCGGTCTGCACCGTGATCTTGTGCGGCTGTATCCGGAACCCGACAAGGTCCGGATCGTCACGACCAACTTCGACCTAATGTTCGACGCCGCCGCGCGGGATCTGTTCGCCGAGAAACCCGACCTGTTCAGGGCGCCCGCTCTGCCGCTCGGCCGCGCGTTCAACGGGATCGTTCATGTCCATGGTTGCCTCGACCGGCCCCGGGAAATGGTTCTCACGGACGCGGACTTCGGCCGTGCCTACCTGACCGACGGATGGGCCAGCCGCTTTCTCGTCGAGCTGTTTCGCTCAACCACCGTCATGTTTGTCGGCTACGGCCACAACGACACAGTCATGAAGTACCTTGCGCGGGCCCTGCCGGAGAGCGACGCGGGAAGACGTTTCATTCTCACCGACGAAGCGGACGACAACCGGTGGTCGGGCCTGGGCATCGAGCCCGTCTACTTCCCCAAGGATGACTACGACCGGCTGAATGTCGCTATCCACGACCTCGCCGACTATGCGAGGCGCGGTCTGCTCGATTGGCGCCATGAAATCAGCGAGATCGCACGACGGCCGCCTTCTCCCGACGCAAGAGAGGCCGAAACCATTCGCGACGCGCTCGCCGACCCAACCAGGGCGCGCTTCTTTACCGAAGTCGCGACCGATTCGGAATGGCTCGACTGGCTCGACAAGCACGGTTACCTCGTCCCGCTATTCGAGACCGGACCGCTCAGCGAGCGCGACGGCACGCTCGCAGCCTGGCTCGTCGACAAGTTCGCTCTCGCTCACCCCGAGGCGCTCTTTCTCCTTGTCGGCCGACACGATATGACCCTCAACCCCTGGCTCTGGCAGGGCATGGCCCGGACCCTCGCGTACCGCATCGATGCTCCACCGGACGACGAGACGCTTGCGCGCTGGGTTTCCTGCCTGCTCGCCACCGCCCCGCCCCTGCGGGACATGGATCTCCTTGGATCCCTGGGACGACGCTGCCTCCAATCCGGCTTGCTCCAACCTCTGCTCGAGATTTTCGATGCCATGGCCCGGCACCGCCTCCATCTGAAGCCGCCGTTCTTCGAACTCGATGACGACCTCGCAGCCGACCTCGACCTGCCTGAGCAGGACATCGAACTCGAACTGTCCCCGGATGACGACAACTCCGCGCTGAACGAACTCTGGGAGATCGGGCTCAAGCCACGCGTCGACGCCGTTGCCGAGCCCTTGCTGTCGTCCGTTGCAGTGCATCTCGCCGCCCGGCACCGAACGTTCCTCGCGTGGCAGAAAACGGATCCGAACAGCGATCCCGACAGTCTCGGGCGCGACGCCATCGAACCCCACAAGCAGCGCCTTCGTTACGGCCATGTCGATGTACTGATCGACGCCGCGCTTGACTGCATGCAATGGCTCGCCCGCAACCGTCCGCAGGCCGCGGCGAGGTGGTGCGAGCAACTCACCACTTCGGCGATACCGCTTCTCCGCCGCCTCGGTGTGCAGGCGCTGTCGCTCAGAACGGACCTCTCCGCCTGCAAGAAACTCGACTGGCTGCTCGCCAACGCGGATCTGCACGACGATCCCGCCGACCATGCACTGTCTCGCCTCCTGGAGGACATCTATCCGCAGCTCGGGCCGCAACAGCGGCAGCGGACGATCGAAACCATTCTCGCCTTCCATCTGCCCCACGATGAGGACGAGCCAGAAGGACACGTCACCGTCCTGCATCACTTTCACTGGCTGCAACTGCTCCACGACGCAGACCCCGGTTGCGCCCTAGCCAGCAACGCCCTTGCTGATCTGAATGCACGTTTCCCTGCGCTCGTCTCTGGCGACCCGCCCGCTCCAATGCCTCTCTGGAATGTCGAAACACTGTTGTCACGACCGCCCGGCGATTGGCTCGATGAATTGTTGCCGTTCCCACCAGAGACTTCGAGCGGCCCGGGTCGCCATGAGCTTCTCGCCAACGTCACCCGCGCCGCCCAACACGAGTTCCGTTGGGGGGGGATCTCGCCCAGGCTCTGACCGACCGTCAGCACTGGCACACCGATGTCTGGATCGCCCTGTTCCGCGCCTGGCGCAAGGCCCAGCTCACCGATGAAGAACTCGAAGAGGTGTTCGGCTATCTCGGCGAGAAAGCGCTTTCAACCGCGCATCCCGCCCGTATTGCCGATCTACTGCTTGCCTGGCTTGAGCAAGCCGATGCCCCGATCGCGAGCGACTTGCTCTCACGAGCCAACGAAATCGCTTCGCGATTGTGGATGGTCATCGACCAGGATAGCGCTCCCGACCCCGGCGATTCCTGGCATTCCCTCGCCATCGGCAGGCCCGCCGGAATTCTCGCCCGCTACTGGCTGACACAACGCTCACTCCTGCGTGAGCACCCCGACACGATGCCTCCATCCTTCCTGGTCGAAGTCCGCGCGGCACTCTCGACGATCGTTCAGGACTCCACGAACCCCGGAAGACAAGGACGCGCGGTCCTTGCCGGTCAACTCGCATTCCTCGTCGATGTCGAGGAGCAGTGGACCCGCAACAACCTGATATCCCGATTCAGCCAGGACCCCGGCTCGGACGACTACCAAGCGGTTTGGGACGGATTTCTCACGACCGGCCGTATCACCGAGACCGTTGGCTCGCTCCTGACGGATGCCTTCCTGCAGGCGCCTCCCCACATCCTCGCCCGGACGTGCAGCCGAAGGATGCTCGACGGGTTCGTCAATCGCTACACCGTGATGCTCGCTCACTTCGCCGACGATCCGGTTGACACTTGGCTCCCGGTATTCTTCCGCCATGCCACCGAAGGCGCCCGCTTGCGTTTCGCCTTGGAGATTCACCATCTCCTCCGTCACTCGGACGACGCGCAGCAACGCGAGGCGTGGGAACGCTGGCTCGAACGCTACTGGAAACACCGCCTCGACGGCGTCCTGAAGCCTCTCAACGATGCCGAGACCAGGCTCATCTTCGCTTGCCTTCCCGCATTCAAGGCGCTCTTCGCCACGGCCGTCGAACTCGCGCTGTGCATGCCCCCGGTGCCCCTTTCCGGTTCCCAGACCATCTATGACCTCTGGCGAGGAGATCATGGTCGGAACACCCCGGACGCCGTCGCGAAGCTGCTCATCCATTTGGGAGAACACGCTTCGCATGATCCCACCTGGCATCGCGCCGACGAACTGATTAACGTCCTTCTTGGCACCGGTATTCCGGAACACCTCCGAAGAAAACTTCTGGATGTTCGTGCAAGGCTTTGATGCGGAACCTGACCTTGCCCGCCTGCAACCGCACGGAACCCTATCCTCGCCCAGCTTCTCGAGCGCCGACTTCACGTCGCGCGCGACGGCGGCTTGTACACCGCGGATCGCGGGTGCGCGGGTGTGCGAGGCGTAGGACGATCGAGAAGATTGGGTGGACCCTTGGTCCGAAGGCGTCGGGTAACGGGAGCGGGACTTGGGGGAGTCGACTGGCGAGCCGCGGGAGGTTGCGAGACACAGGCCGACGGCTGCGGCGCGCGACGGCTAGAAAGAGTGGCCCGCAGGAAGGGGGAACTGGACCTGCTGCTAGAGGAGCTTGTCCACGCTCCGTGGTGGGTAGCCTTCGTCGCGGATCTTCACCCGCACTACGTCGAAGTACACGATCGCGAAGCCGAACTCAACAACGCGCCGGCGACACCCGTTGGCGAAGGACGCTTGAAAAACGTGTGGACCGGGACGCACACGGTGGTCGCCGGCGGAACCAAGCGCCACTACTCGGAACGGAATGCGCCGCGATGAGCGCGGTGCCATCGACCGGAGAAGACGACGATGCCAACAGGAACCGTGGTTCAACGCGACCAAGGGCTACGGGTTCATCGCGCCGGAGGACGGCTCGAAGGACGCGTTCGTTCACATCTCGGCCGTCGAACGAGCGGGACTCGCGACGCTCCGCGAGGGACAACGGGTGAGCTACGAGCTCCGCCCCGGCCGGAACGGCAAGTTCTCCGCCGAAGAACTCTCGGTAGCCGACTGAAGTCCAGCGCACCATATTGGAGCGGACCCGGACACGAGACCGGAACGAGGTGCGACGACGCCATCAGGCAGGCGGCAGGATGAGAGGGCTACTTCGGAGCGTCGTCGCATTGCCGAGGGGGGGCGCCTCGACCGCTGAGTGCCTAGCGAAACCGAAGAAAATCGACCACTTGGTCCGTGAGCTGTATAGGCTCACACCGGCGAATGTCGCAGCAACCGAGAAGAGGGCTCCGTCATGAACGAGTACGGGAAGTCTGCGTCCCTTCCCAGCGACCACCCCATCCGGGACCGGGAAGACGATGTCCTCGAACGTACCTCCATCGCCGATGCCCTCGCCCGGCAGGTTCTCGACCTCGACGCGAGCGCGGGCATCGTTGTGGGCGTCTTCGGTCCTTGGGGCTCCGGCAAGACCTCCTTCATCAATCTTGCTCGGGACACATTCGAGCGCAAGGGCGTGCCTGTTCTGGATTTCAACCCATGGCTCTTCAGTGGCGCGGAACAGCTCGTCGGAAGGTTCTTCGCGGAGCTGTCGGCCAGTATGGGAATGAAGAACGAACTGAAGAAGATCGCCGAAGCGTTCGAGAAATATGGGACAGCGTTCAACGCGGTGGTTGGCGCGAGCTCAAGTCTTCTGGCCATGCCGCAAGTCGGTGCGATCATCAAGGCAATCAAAGAAGCTGTGGGCACTGCCACACTACCGGAAAGTGTCGACGCCCGGCGAAAGAAGATCGAAGACGCGCTTCGCCAGCACCGCAAGCGGATTGTGGTGGTTCTCGACGACGTTGACCGGTTGTCGGCTCCTGAAATCCGGGAAACATTCAAGCTGGTACGCCTCACGGCCAGCTTCCCCAACCTCATCTACATCGTGAGCTGCGATCGCTTGCGCGTCGAACAGGCGCTTCGCGAGCAAGGACTGTCCGGTCGTGACTACCTGGAGAAGATCATCCAGTTGCCCGTCAACTTGCGGGAAGTCCCGGAGCATTTGCTCAAACGGCAACTCTTTGCGGCTATTCAGAATGCACTCGGCGGCATTCAAAATCCCGAGCCATTCGACAACGATGTCTGGAGCGACGTCTACAGGGGGATTCTCCGGCCCCTCATTCGGAACATGCGGGATGTTCGCCGCTTCGCCATGGCCATCCGGGAGACCGTAGGCGGGCTGGAAGGTCAGGTAGCCCCAGGTCGATGTGCTGGCGCTCGAAGCCATTCGCGTGTTCCTGCCCGACGTCTTCCGGCTTCTGCCCGGTGCGATCGATGGCCTTACCCTAACGTCCCGACCACTCGAAAGAGAACTTGACCGGATGATGCCGCAAGATTCTGCCGACTCGTCCTCCGCGTTCAGCGAGCGGTGCAAAGCGCGGGTAAATGGACTGATCGAAGCGACCAAGATAGATGGGGAGCGTGAGGCAGACCCGACGGCGGAGGAGGTAGTCAAAGCCATGCTCAATTGCCTCTTCCCCGCCGGCGCACGGCTACGGCAAATGAGCGACGGCGGCTCCGAGTCCCATGCGAATCACGACGTGGCGGAACATCTCACGGAACGTCGCGTCGCTCACGAGGACATCCTTCGATTGTACCTGGAGGGCGTCGTCAACCCGGACCTGCTGGCATTTCATGACGCCGAGCGGGCTCTTGAACGGATGACCGACCGCGTAGCAACGGACGAATTCATACGCTCGCTCGAACCGACGCGACGGCAGGATGTCGTCTCGAATCTGTGCGATCTCGTGTATCGGATCCCTCAAGAGCATGTGGAGCCGGGAATCGTGATGCTCCTCAACCTGTGGTCGGACACGCCGGAACGACCATCCGGATGGAGCATTTTCGTCAACGACACCACGGGAGCCGTCCGGACAGCAACTCGTCGGCTGCTGGACACCTTGGAAGATGCCGCCGCCGTCGAAGCGGCGGTGCGCCGTATCTTGCCCGAATTGACATCGTTCTCCGCCAAGGTGGGATTGATCCGGCGGGTCGGACAGCAAGACAGCGCCCATCGCAGGCTCGTCTCGGAGGCGGTCGCGAACGAATTTGAGACGATATTGCGAAACGAGATTCGGGCTGCATCCGCCAGCGACCTTGCCGAGGAACGGAACCCTTTGTCGGTCCTGAGTTTTGCGAAAGGGCATGGCGGGCCGCCAGAAGAGCCTCTCGAACTCGGCGACTGTCCTCGATTGACCTTCGCCCTCCTTCGGTCTGCACGCCAAGAGACCGAAACCGGAACCGGACCTGTTCGACGATCCATCGAGCTGGATTGGAAGTGCCTTATCGACCTGTATGGCAGGGAGGAAGTGCTGAAGACGCGGATCAACGTTCTGAAAGCGCGGTTCGAAAGCCTGAAGCCATGGATCGAAGGCCGTGGGATACCGTTTGAGAAGGCGGAGAATTTGGTCAAGCTGGCGGACAAATACCTGACCGGCTGGCGACCCGAAGCAGACTGACCACCGGAATCCTCCGCGCTATCGCGGCACCAGAGCACGCGCCGTCCGGGCCAGAGGGACCGAGAGGCAAATGGTTACGGGTTCGGCGGACACGCCGCCTTTCCGCCGAAGCGAAAACAGCAACCGGCGCGGGTCGAGGGGCACCTGATGGAACGACCGACCCGACGCGAAGACCGCACGCGGAAGGCGGAACGGGCACCTCGCCGGCGACCGCGAGGGCGGTCGCTCGCCTGCATCCCGCTCCTCATGGCGACCGCCGTCCCGGCCGAGGCGATAGCCGAGACCTAACCCAACTTTACCCTACCCCCCGACACGAGTCTTACAATTCATAAAGTTACGACGTTCGAATCGGGCGTGTGGCACTACATTTGCCCACCGATGGTGATTTCACACGATGGTCTTGCGGGTCGCTCCGGGGGCGGGGTCGATGCCCAAGGCGTCGTAGATGGCCTGCTGGGGCGGTTCGGCGCGGGTGGCTTTACGTACATGCAAGGTGCGCCCATCGGCGCGTCGGAAGGTGGCGGTGATGCGCTGTTGTCCTTCGAGGATCCGTCGAACGGTGTTCCAGCTCGCGTGCTCGCCGGCTTCGCGCAGCCGTCGTCGGATGAGCTGCACGAGCTGGTAGGCGATGACGGAGATGAACAGATGTCCTTCGGCGCGGATGGGCTTGTGGTGGAAGATGGGTCGCAGTCCGAGCTCCGATTTCAGCGAGCGGAAGACGGCCTCGAGGTCGGTGAGGGTGACATAGGTTCGCCACAGGGTTTCCTCGTCCCAATCGGTTTGATTGCTGCGCAGGCAATACACCCCCGGATGGGTCATCATCGAGCCTTCGACCGGGCGGCGGGTGAAGCGCACCGCGGTGGCGCGCTCGGCGCTGGGGTCGGTGTCCAGTTCGATGTCGTAGTGCTGGGCGACGCGTTGGTTTTTCGCCTTGAGCCGACCGATACGTTCCCAGACCTGGTCGACGCGTTTGCGGGTGCGCGGTCGGGACAATCCGTCGGACAGTGCGGTCAGGGCGGTCTCGAAACGCCGGGCGAAGCGCTCGACGATGCCACGTTCCTTGGCGGCGCGTTCCTCGGAGAAGCAGTACAGGCGCGCCTCTTGGCCGTCTTCGGACACAACCTTGTGCAGGTGCACGCCGTGGCGCTGGGCGGTCTCGATGCGCTGCGCCGCGTCGGGGTCGAACTGGCGGATGCGTTCGCGGCTGACCACCAGGTACCGATAGCCGTTGTTGCGCAGCCACTGCACGCGGTCCTCGGTGGCGATTCCGCGGTCCATCACCACGAGCGCCTCGCGCGGGGCGTTGAGCGCTTCGAGCATTTCGGCCACCGTGTGGTGTTCTCGCACGTTGCCGGCGAACACCTTGGAGCGACGCACGAAGCCGCTCGAATCGAGCACCAGTGCCAGGGTGAGCAGGGGGCAATCGGTGCGTTTGTCCTTGGAGTGCCCGCGCTGGGCCTTGGGCTGACGCGCCGCCTCGCCCTCGAAGAAGGTGTTGGTCAGGTCATACAGCGTGACCGTGGGGTGCAGGTCGAACAGCCCCATCGCGCGGTCGAACAGGTGGCGTTCGATGGCCTCGCGGTGGGCCATGAGCGCGTCCGAGGCGCGATACAGCTGCATCGGTCCCATGGTCTGGAAATCCACCTCCAGCAACTCGCCAAGAGCGCTTCGTTCGCCGAGCCAGCGCCGCGTCGCGCGTTCCGAGCCCGGACGAGCCATGCGGGCGATGACCGAGCCGATGGCCGCCGCGCACAGCGACCCGGACAGCCCCAGCTCCGGGAGCCTGGTGCGAAGTGCGAGCTGGTCCATCGCCCACAACCCGACGTGCTCCACGCCGACCGAGCGTGGGCGCACGAGTTCGAACGAATCGACGTCCACTCGTTGGATATCGGGTCCATCGTCGGGGGCGTCGGAGCGCGCGAGCAGTTGGGCGGCGATACGCTGGGCGTGGGTTTCCAGCCCCGGGGGGCCATCGGGGTCGAGTTGGAGCTGGCCGGTGAGGATCTCGTCGATCCGTCGGCAAAGGGCCGGCCAGTGGTGTTGCGCGATCTCGAAGTGTCGTCCCAGATTGAGCAAGGTGCGTTGGCGTACCTTGGAGCCGACTCGCTCGGAGCGAACGAGGCGATGGGTGAAGTACGCCTCGCCGGTGTCGGTGCTACGGGTTTGGGTGCGGCGGATGAACATCGCGGTACGGTAGCGCGTGGGGCGCCCCGATGCAATACATATAGAATATTTTATGGCACTACATCAGCCCCTCCACCATCAATCAATCACTTACGCCCCAAAAACCGCCCAATCCGGGGCAAATCCCGGCCAATCACAGCTCGCAAAGGTAAAGTTGGGCTAACGCAGGCTCACCGTGGCGCCTGGGCGCCGGTACCCTCCCTGCGACAAGAAACGGAATACCCCTACGCGGACCCGTCGTCGAGTCTGGACATAGCGCTTCGGGCTTCGGGAAAGACGCAACCGCACTCGCCCTCCGCTTCGCCTCGATCGATCGAAAGGCACTCGCGAGCTGGAAAACCATCCTCGCGAACGGCGGAACACCGCCGACTGACGGAATCCGCGTCGAGCGTCACGCAAACGCCCCCGAGGCGGGCGATCTGTGGTGACCCGGCACGTCTCTTCGACATGTGCCACGAGGGTGGCGCGATGCGCCAAGACACCGCGCGGTCGCGCAGGCAACGGTGGGGCTGTGAGGCCCGAAGTGAAGAAGGTCATGACGACGGTTCTCCGCGCGGAGAACCTTGACCACCAAGACTCGCACAGGCGAGAATCCGCCTGTTGACTGTTGAACCCGCCAGTTAGTTCTCCGCAAGAGTTGCCGAGTGGGCTGGCGGGCAAGAAGCCGGAGCTACCAACTCCGGCTTCTTGGCGCCGGGGTGATCGAACCATTAATTCCGGTGCCCGATCAACCCCTTTCCGGCGGTCGCCCGGGCCGCTCTGCTACGCTCCCGCTTGCGGAATCACCACAGGAAGCGAGTATGAGAATCAGCATTCCCGCGAACGGTTCGCCACGGGCGCGAGAGCATGCCGCTACGTGCCCCAGGCCTACCGCCTTCGCCGCGAGGCGGCCGTGAGCCGCGCCCTCGCCCTCGCTCTCTCCATCCTCGCCGCGCCCGCGCTCGCGGACGAATGCGCCGCGTTCCATGCCGCTCTCGGCGTGGAAACGGCAACGTCGGAGGCATACCATGCATTCGATGCACGGCATCCGGCACTCGATCCTCGCGATCGCTCGCCGAAGGCGATGGCCCGATGGTCAGTCCGGGAGTCGCTACTTGGAGCCGTGATTGATGCGACGCACGCGGTCGGGAGTGCCTCGAAGGTGCTTCGTGGATCGATCGAAGACCGCTACATGGCCGAAGTAGTAGACGCCATCGCCGCAATCAACCAAGCACAGATCGAAGCGTTCCGGGCGCTCCTTCGCATGGAGATGCGGCACCGTGAATTCGAAGCGTTCGCCGAAATTGAAGGAAACATTGAGCAGATCGGGGTCACCGCAGACACCGGGCTACGCGAAGCCTTGAAGGCTGCATGTCGGCTCGGGCTGATTGCGACGGAATGAAGGGCGGTTCTGCGTATGGCATGAACCGATTGAGCGCCGGGGACCTCCCGGCGCTGTCGTCTCTGTAACGCCTACATCCTACCGGCTCCTGACCGTAGAAACTCCCGCCCCGCAGGAGTGAGCCTCGCAAGATGTTTCTTGTGCGGATGGCACCACTCGGCATGGCCGAGGTCGACCAGTTCCTGAACGAATCTATGACGGAGGCGTTCCTCGTGCGTTTGATTCATCGTGAGAGGCGCCTCAATGGGGTCTGCGCTGTCTCTCATCTCGATGAGCAACGCGATCAAACGCTGTTTCGGATTCATGACCGCGCTCCCGAATCACGGCCGTTCTCGGCGGTGAGCGCCGCGTAGGTGAGGCGCTTCCCCTCGAGGCCCCGCACGACCGTGCCCATCTGCACGAGGGTGTCTTCGTCGCGCAGGTTGTGCCGGCCGGCGAACTCCTGGACATAGCGGTCCAGGTGCTTCGGGCTCATCTTGTGGTAGATGCCGGTGTGGGCACGCTTGAGCATCGACCAGAAGCTCTCGGTGCCGTTGGTGTGGACGTCGCCCCGGACGTACTCCAGGGCGCTGTGCTTGACGGTCTCGTGGTCGAAGGGCATCCCCTCGTAGGCTGACGCCTCATCGGTGTAGACAGTGGCGTGCGGGGCCGCGTGCTCGGCGACGAAGCCTTGCAGGGTCGGCTTGTCCGTGGACTCGACGACCCGCGCCGCCGCCTGCTTCGTGGCCCGGTCCTTCGCGCCCACCACGGCGGTCTTGCCGACGGCGCCCCGGCCGGTGTCGGCGAGCTCGCGGCGTTTGGCGTTCGACATGTTCTTGCGCTTCCCGCCCATGTACGTCTCGTCCACCTCGACCGGACCGGAGAACGGCTCGCGTTGCTCGGCGAATGTCTTGCGGATGCGGTGGGCGAGGAACCACGCGGACTTCTGCGTGATGTTGAGGTCGCGGTGCAGCTTCATGCTGCTCTGGCCCTTGAGCGACGTGGTAAGAAGGTAGATGGCGACCACCCACGTCTGGTAGCCGAGGGGAGAGCCCTGCATCGGGGTCGCCACCCGCACGCTGAAGCGCTTGCGGCACTCCTTCTCGGCGCACCGCCACGGCATCGACCGGTGGTTGTTGCGCTTGACGTGGAACGAGCCGCAATGGGGGCACCACGGCTCGCCGCTCCATCGCTGCTCTTCGAGCCACGCCTGGGCGGCCGCGTCGTCGGGGAACATGCGGAACAGCTCGACGAGGGACATTCCCTCGCGGTGTGCCTTGCCCGGGTCCTTCTGGCTCATGGCCGACCGTCCTCGGTAGAATCCGTGTTGGAAGCAGGGCCAAATCCCGCGGGCAAAAGGAGGTGGTGGCGCATGACCACGGGGCTTGGCGTTCTTAGGGCGGCAGTACCGAAGGTGCCGATGTAGGGAGCCCCGCCGCCTGGTGAGACAGACGGCGGGGCTGAGGTGACAGAAGACAACGGCCCGTTGGCCCTGCTTCCGTTTGCCGGCTCGGCGAATCTACCACAGTCACGGGGTGTCATCGTCCCCTCCTCGCTCAGCCTCGACTCGGCTGCAAATCTATCAGACTTGGGCAACCAGGTATATAATCCCCATTTGTTTATGGCCACCGTCACCGTGAAATCGACCTACTCCCTCGATGTCGCAACCGTTCGGCAGCTCGAGAGCTTGGCAAAGCGCTGGAATACCTCCAAGTCCGCCGCGCTGCGGCGCGCCATTCAGGCGGCGGCGAAGGAGGAGCTCCCCGCCGACAGCGAAGGGCTCGATGCGCTGGATCGCCTGCAGAGCATGCTTGCCCTGGACTCGGGGGCGGCAGCCGTCTGGGAGGTCCGGACCAGGCAGGAGCGGCGCGCGGGGGCGCAGCGAACCCACCGCTCCGCACCGGCATGATCCACCTCGACACGAGCTTCCTCATCCGGGCACTGGTTCGCGGCTCGCCGGAGGACGCACGGCTTCGAGAGTGGATTGGAGCGGGCGAGCCAGTCGGCATGAGCGTGATCGCCTGGTCGGAGTTCCTGTGCGGCCCCATCGACGAGACGGCTCTGTCTCTCGCCTCGCTGGTCGTCGGACGGCGCCCCGGGTTCACGGAGGAGATGGCCACCATCTCGACCGGACTGTTCAATGGATCGGGGCGGCGCCGCGGAACGCTGATCGACTGCATGATCGCGGCGGCGGCGATCGCGGAAGGCGCCAGCGTCGCCACCGCGAATCCGGCCGACTTCAGCCGATTCGCGGAGTTCGGGCTGGCCCTGGCGCAGGCGAGAACGGCGTAGGGGCACGAGGAGGAAAGACGTGACGGATTCGCAATTCGAGAAGAACGAGCGCTTCGAACGGGGGCTTGCGCTGCGCAAGGAGGTGCTCGGGCGAGAGCACGTCGAGCGCTCGCTCGCCCGGGCCGGGAAAGACCCGTTCCTGCTTCCCATCCAGCAGCTCGCGGTGGAGTTCGGCTGGGGCGAGGTGTGGTCCCGCCCCGGGCTCCCCCTCAAGACCCGGAGCTTTCTCAGCATCGCGTACCTCGCCGCTTTGGGAAAGACCGACGAGCTCGGGGCGCATGTCGCCGGGGCGGTGCGCAACGGAGCGAGCCGGGAGGAGATCCGGGAGGTATTGCTTCAGGCCGCGCTCTACTGCGGAATGCCGGCCGGGCTCGAGGCGTTTCGGGCCGCCAAACGGGCGCTCGACGATCTCGACGCGACGCGCGGCGGGGAGGCGGAAGCCGAAAGGGGGAACGACCGATGAGCTCGATACGGCGCGGCGGAAAGTCGATCTACGGCGCGAGCATCGGGATCCTGATGCTTCAGACGCGGTTTCCTCGGATTCCGGGCGACGTCGGCAACGCGGACACCTGGCCCTTTTCGGTGCTCTACCGAGTCGTGCGCGACGCGTCCCCGGACCGGGTCGTGCGGCAGGGAGCGACCGGGCTTCTCGACGCGTTCGTGGAGGCCGGGAAGGAGCTCGTTCACCTCGGCGCGGACGGGCTCACCACGAGCTGCGGCTTCCTCGCCCTCCAGCAGGCGGAGCTCGCGCGCGCCTGCGGAGTGCCGGTCGCCACCTCGTCGCTCATGCAGGTCGCGGCCGTCGAGGCTCTGCTTCCGCCCGGGAAGCGGGCCGGCATCCTCACCATCTCGCGGGCCTCGCTCACCGAGGAGCATCTCGCCCTCGCCGGCGCGCCCCTCGACGCGCCGGTCGCGGGCACCGACGACGGCCGGGAGTTCACCCGCGTCATCCTGGACGACGAGCCGGAGCTCGACGTCGACCTCGCGCGGCAGGACGTGGTGGACGGTGCCCGGGGGCTCGTCGAGGAACACCCGGAAGTGGGCGCCCTGGTGCTCGAGTGCACCAACATGTGCCCGTACTCGGCGGACGTGGCGGAGGCGGTCGGCCTCCCCGTCTTCGACTTCGTGAGCTTTGTCACCTGGTTCCGGTCGGGTCTCAAGCCGCGCCGCTTCTGATCGCTCCGCCCCGACGAGAGGCGCGCGCAGCGCATCCGGGGAAACCCGGCGACGCCACCCGGGCGCCGGGCCCCCGGCTCGGCGTCCCGTCTCAGGGCCGGTACCGGGTTGACCGCGGCCCGGGAAGCCCCGATAGTGCGCCGCCTTTCCAGGGCCATACGAGGCGAACGATGTTCTTCGACGACCGACGCAAGCACGGCCTCCGGCACAACCCCTTCAAGGCTCTCGTCGCGCCCCGACCCATCGCGTGGGTGAGCAGCGTGGACGTCGACGGGGTTCCGAACCTCGCCCCGTTCAGCTACTTCAACGCATGCGCGGACATGCCGCCGACCATCGTGTTCGCACCGAACAACCCGCGCCCGAACGGCGAGGGCAAGGACACCCTGCGCAACATCGAGCAGACCAACGAGTTCGTCGTCAACCTCGCGGGATACGACCTCCGGAAAGCGATGAACGAGACGTCCGCCCACGTCGACCCGTCCGTCGACGAGTTCGAGCTCGCGGGCCTCACCCCGGTTCCCTCGGTGCACGTCAAGGTGCCCCGCATCAAGGAAGCGCCGGTGAGCCTCGAGTGCCGCTTCCTCACCCGCCTCCGGCTCCCGAGCGACCATCCCAAGGTCGAGAACAACCTCGTGATCGGCCAGGTCGTCGGAACCCACATCGACAATCGGATCATCCGCGACGGAATGGTGGACATGACCGCGTACCGGCCGATTGCCCGCCTCGGCTACATGGACTACACCTCGGTCGAGACCGTCTTCGAGATGCTCCGGCCCGACTGACGGCCCGCTCCGACCGAGCGACGACGCCTCCTTGGCTCTCCTCGGTACAGTCCACCGGCTCATCCGTCGCCGGTCTCCACCGTCACCGCTCGCACTCCCGCGCACGCGCCACCGGAACCCCGCGCTCAGCCGGAAGCCGGTGCCGTTCGTTCCCCGGCCGGGCCGCTTGCCGCTATCGGCATCCCGGAACGCTGGCGCACCGCATCGCGCAGGGTCTTGCCGGCCTTGAAGGACGGCGCCGTCGAGGCCGATCTCGAACCCCGGATCGCCCTTGCGCGCCGGGGTGAGGACATGAGGCGGCGGAGGTCCCCCGCGGCACTTTCGCCGGTTCGCCCGGCGCACTCGGAGTTGGCCCGACATTCACCAGCGAAGGCTCGTGCGCAATTCGACGGCGTCGAGCGGGGCTTTCCCACCGGCCCCGTCCTCTCGTCTCACCGAAAGCTCCAGGGCGCCCCGATGAGCGATCGTCCAACGAGTCCCGGCCCGGACGGTTCGGGTGCCTTCGCCCGAGAGCGAGAGCCTGGCATAGGGCGTGACGACCCCCCGGGTATCGCGCACGGCGATACCGTATCCCAGCTCCGCATCGAGTCGGCGCCCGGCCTCGAAGTCCGTGCCGTGCGCAAGCGAGCCCGCGTCACGGACGCTCCAGAGGCGGTCGGCCGCGCTTTCCGGGTTGCCCCATGCAGGGGTCAGGGACAACGAGAGGCCTCTGCCCGAGACGCTCGGGGAGAGGCGGAGGGCGCCCGAGGCGCCCCATTCCCGGTAGCCCGACTCCGCGTGCGCGACGAGGGTGCGCACCGCGCCCTCGATGACGACGGGGCCGGCGACGTAGCGAAGGCGCCCGCCGAGCTCGACACCCGTTCCGGTCTCGGCGTCGCCGCCGTCAAAGCGAAGTCCCACTTCGCCGGTCGGGGTGAGGCGCGAGGCGCGAGGCTTAATTACCAGACAAACAGCTTCCAACCACGTCGCACAAGGGAACCCCATCGCCGCACCGCTCCCGGTTCGGGTCCTTTCGCGTGAGCGGCGTCCATGGCACACCGCCGACGGGGGCGAATCATATCTGTCTTTCAAATGATTGTAAATATTAATATTTAATACGATAGAACTAGGATATTTTTGTCAAAGAACTCACTCGTCTTCCGCTCGAAGACCCCCGCGACGCACGCTCGGAAGCACCGCCCGGGACGGCGCCGGCACCGTCCCGGGAGGCGGTCAAAAAAAGGAATATTTGTGCAAATAAGAAGAATTTATTTATCTGAACCCGGCCCCACCCTTTCGCGTGCCCGACTCCGTGATCTCGCTCCCGCCCCTCGACTGCCTGCGATTCTTCGAAGCCGCCGCCCGGTTGCGGAGCTTCGCCCATGCCGGCAGGGAGCTCGGGGTCACCCCGCCCGCCGGCGGCCACCGCATCCGCATGCTCGACAAGCATCTCGGCGCCGCGCGGTTCGAGCGGCGCCGCCTCGGACTTTGACCGCCAAGTCTTTACGGTCCGGGGCTGCGCCGGCCTCCTCGCCGGGTGCGACGTAACCCCAACCCCGCGGCGACGTCATCGCCGGCGCCCGAGGCGACGGTGTCTCGTGATCGGCAACGTCGCTTCCGGTGGGAAACAACCCGCGCCCTCGGTGCTGCAATCCGGAGCACCTGCGCCCCAGCGCCGGGAATGATGCTCGCCGAGAACGACCGACCCCCAGCCTTCCCGAATCGGCGCCTCCGGGAGTATCTGCGGAGCGCCGGGTCCGCTATCGTTGTCGGGGCAGGGGGTGCCGCCGGACGAGGGCACCGATGGTTCCAGGGCGCTCGCGCTTCCCCGCAGGCCTGAACATCGTCGAAGGAATCCGTCATGTCCGATTCGTTCCCGCACCTCTTCAGCCCCATCGCCATCGGGGCGTACACGCTGAAGAACCGGATCATGAACACCGGCCATGCCGCGCACTTCCAGACCGGAGACGGCATCCCCACCGGGCGCTACGTGGACTACGTCGGAGAGCGGGCGAAGGGCGGGGTCGGCATCGTGGTGACGGGGCACACCGTGCCGTACTACGACGGCGAGGTGTCGCTCTCGCTCGCGAGCTACGACGACCGTATCGTGCCGATGTACCAGCGGATGGCGGCCGCGACCCATGCATACGAGGTTCCGCTCCTTGCCCAGCTCGGGCATCGCGGGCGGCGGGTCGCGGACGGGGCGGCGTTCCTCGGGCGGCCGTCGATGGCGCCGTCGGCGGTCCCGGCGCCCGATTTCTCCGCCCCCCAGCTCGTTCCCCACGCGATGACCATCGCCGAGATCGAAGAGACCCTCGAACAGTTCGCGGCCGCGGCGCGCCGGGCGATGGCGGGGGATCTGGACGGGATCGAGCTTGCCGTCGGCATGGACTACCTCTTCCCCAACTTCCTGAACGCGCAATCGAACCGCCGGGAGGACCGATACGGCGGCGCGACCCTCGAGGAGCGGATGACGTTCCTCAACGAGACGGTGGACGCGGTGCGCGACGCGATCGGGCGCGAGCGCATCCTCGGTATCCGCATGTACGACGATCTCGAGGACTGGGGCCTCAGGCTGGACGACTACCGCCAGGTCGCGCGCCGGCTCGAAGCGCACGGCAAGGTCGACTACTTCAACATGTGGCAGGGCATCGTGCCGAGCCCGCGGAGCGGCCGCGCGCACTGGCCCGCGCACTACTACCCACCCGGTGCGTTCGCGCACCTGCCGCGCGGGATCAAGGAGCACGTGTCGCTGCCGGTGGTCGGGACCGGCCGGCTCGACTCCCCCGCCGTCGCGGAGCGGTTCATCGCGGAAGGCACCGCGGATCTGGTCGGAATGGCGCGGGCGCTCATCGCCGACCCGCACCTCCCGAACAAGGCCCGGGAGGGCCGCACCGGCGACATCCGCACCTGCATCGCGTGCACCCAGAGCTGCGTCGGGCACATCTACGTGGGGATGGGGGTGGGGTGCATCTACAACCCGGTGACCGGCCGCGAGGGGGAGTGGGCGGTGCTGCCGCCGGCCGCGGAGCGGCGCCGGGTGGTGGTCGCGGGGGGCGGGCCGGCGGGCCTGGAAGCCGCGCGCATCGCGGCCGAGCGCGGGCACGAGGTCGTGCTCTTCGAACGCGGGGCCCGTCTCGGCGGCCAGGTGAACCTCGTGATGCGGACCCCGGCGCGCGACAACTTCGAGGAGATCATCCTCTTCTTCGAGCGCCAGCTCGACCGGCTCGGAGTCGACGTGCGGCTCCGCACCGAGGCGGGGGTCGACGCCATCCTCGCCGAGAGCCCGGATGCGGTCGTGGTCGCGACCGGGTCGAACGCGTTCCGTCCCGAGGTCATCGGCAACGACAAGCGCCACGTGCTGACCGCGCGCGAGGTGATCCAGGGCAACGCCCCGATCGGGGAGAGCGTGCTCGTCGTCGACACCCTGGGCCGAGCGGAAGCGCCCACCGTCGCCGAGCTCCTCGCGGACATGGGCCGCAAGGTCGAGGTCGTCACCGGTCTCGCCTACGTCGGCTGCGAGATGCCGATACCGGCCTGGCACAACCTGATGGAACGCCTGCTTCAGAAGAACGTGACGCTCACTCCGTTCACCGGCGTATGGGAAATCGAGGACGGTTCGGTCGATGTGTACAACGTCATCTCATGGCAGCCGAGGACGATGGAGGGGATCGACACCGTCGTCTTCGCATCGGGCGGCGTGCCCGAGGATGCGCTCGGCACCGCGCTCGCGGACGCGGTGGCGGAGGTCCACGTGGTCGGGGACTGCTACCAGCCGCGGGACATCGAAATCGCCGTCGTCGACGGGCACCGCGCGGGCCGGGCCATCGGCGCCGAGGCGTCCTGACGGAACATTGACCCCTCACCACACGCATTCGGTAGAGTCTTTCCCGCGATCGGCCGTCGAGCACCCGAGGGCGGATGACGACGGGCCGGGGCCGGACCCGTCCGGCGAACCGGATCAAGCCCGGCCGGGCGGTCGAGAGGAGGCGGTCTCCCCATGTTCGAGACGCTGGGATTCGAGGAACTGACACCACTCGGAGCTTCCGTCCTGCTCGGTCTCGCGCTGGGCGGAATCTATGGAGGGTTGGCCCAACGAAGCGCGTTCTGCCTTCGCCGCGGCCTGGTCGGGCCGTGGAGCGACTGTCTTCCGGCCCTGGGCGTCTGGGTGATGGCGCTCGCGACGGCGATTGCCGGAACCCGCCTCGCGGCCGCCGCGGGTCTGGTCTCGTTCGAGGCGCACCGATTCCTCGCGCCCGATCTGCCGGTCGCATCCGCGCTGCTCGGCGGTGCGCTCTTCGGAGCCGGCATGGCGCTCGCCGGGGGCTGCGTTTCGAGGCTGACGGTGCTGGTCGGCGCCGGCAACCTGCGCGCCCTGCTCGTCCTCCTCGTCTTCGCGGTCACCGCCCATGCGACGATGAAGGGTGCGCTGGCGCCGCTCCGCGTGGCGATCGGCGCCGCAACCGTACCCGGCGAAGAGGCGGCGGCGCTCACCGCGCTGCCGGGCGGCGAAGCCTGGCCGCTCGGACTCGCGCTCGCCGCGGCGCTCTTCGCGCTGCGTTCGGGCGCGCCGGCGTCCCGTCTGGCCATGGCCGGCGCGATCGGGCTGCTGGTCCCGCTCGGCTGGATCGGAACGGGGTTCGTGCTCCTGGACGATTTCGACCCGATCCCCCTGCAGTCGATGGGGTTCACGGGACCGATGGCCGACACGCTGTTCTGGACCGTGGCGGCGACGTCGATTCCGGCCGGCTTCGGAACCGGCCTTGCCGCGGGTGTCGTCGCGGGAAGCCTGGTCGCGGCGCTCGCGGCCGGGGAGTTCCGCTGGGAGAGCCTCGAAGGGCCGCGGCAGACCGGACGCTACCTCGCCGGCGCGGTCATGATGGGGGTGGGCGGCGTGCTCGCGGGGGGCTGCACGGTCGGCGCCGGCCTTTCCGGCGTCTCGACGGCAAGCCTCGCCGCCCTCATCGCGCTCGCCGCCATGGCCGCCGCGGCGAGGGCCGCCGGGGCCGCCCTCGCCGGCCGGTAGTGCGCGACCGAGGCGGCGGCGTCTCCTCGCGGAGAGGAAACGCCGGCCGCGAGGTCAGCCGAAGATGTCCTTGGAGATCGCGGAGTACCAGCCGAGCGACTCCTCGTAGGTAGCCTTGCGGAGCTCGGCGCTCTCGCCGGTCTTGGAGATGAAGCCGTCGGTCTTCGCGATCTTCTCGTCGGTCGCCTCGTAGGAGGCGCCCACCTTGACGCCGTCATCGGTGCCGATGAGCGACCAGCAGGTGTTGGAGAAGCGAGCCGGAAACACCTTCGAGCCGGTGAGCGCACCGCGCACCGCCATGGCGCAGACCTTCGCCTGGCTGTTGGCCGAGAAGCCCGACTTCGGCATGTCGCCCTGCTGCGCCGCGTCGCCCAGCACGTGGATATTCTCGTCCGCCCGGCTCTGCATCGTCTGCGGCACCACCGGCGCCCAGCCGCCTTCATTGGTGATGTCCGCAAGCGCCGCGATGCGCCCCGCCTGCTGGGCCGGGATGACGTTGCACACATCCACCTTCATCGCCTCGCCGTCGACCACCACCTCCATGGTGGCGGGCCGCACCTCGACGCGATCGCCGCCGAAGTCCGGGCCGATGCGCTCGATCATGCCGGGGTAGTGGCGCTGCCAGCCATCCTCGAACAGCCCCTGCTTGGAGAACTTCTCCTTGGGGTCGACGATCAGGATCTTGGCCGTCGGATTGGCCTGTTTCAGGACATGGGCCACCATCGAGATGCGCTCGTAGGGCCCCGGCGGGCAGCGGAACGGGTTGGGCGGCGCGACCATGCAATAGACGCCGCCCTGCGGCATGGCCGCGATCTGCGCCTTGAGAAGCTGGGTCTGCGAACCGGCCTTGTAGGCGTGCGGCATGCGGTTCTGCTGCGAGAGGTCCCAACCCGGAACGGAGCCCGGACGGAAGTCGATGCCGGGCGACAGGACGAGGCGATCGTAGGCAAGGCTCGCCCCGCTCGCGAGCCCCACGCTGCGCGTGTCGCGGTCGATGGAGATCGCCCAGTCGTGCACGACGTTGATCCCGTGGCTTGCGGCAAGGGTTCCGTAGCTGTGTCCGATGGAAGCGAAATCGCGAAAGCCCCCGATATGGAGGTTCGAGAAGAAGCAACTGTAGTAGGCGCGGGTCGGCTCCACGAGCGTCACGTCCACCGCGCCCTTCGAGTCCTTGGCGATGTAGCGCGCGGCAGTTGCGCCGCCCGCTCCTCCGCCCACGACCACCACGCGCGGGCGCGCTTGCGCGAACACCGCCGGCGCCGACAAAGCCGTCGACGCTGCGACCGCGGACCCGAGAAACCGGCGTCGGCTGAGCCCGCTGCGACCATCTTGCTGGTTCATTGCGCTTCCTTCCTGCTTTACGGTTGGTCTCTTTACGGTTGGTCTTCCGCCCGGCTGAAATGCGCCGCGAGAGCCGCGATCTCCTCGTCCGACAGGCGCCCGGCGACGAGTTGCATGGCGGGGTGCACGCGCTTTCCGCGCTTGTACGCGTGCAACGCTATCACGAAGTCGTCGAGCGGCCACCCGGTGATTGAGGGAATGCCCTCGGCGGCGCCGTCCCCCCGGTGGCAGGTGGCGCATTCGCCCGCGAGCCAGGCTCCGTACTCGGGGTCTCCGGGGATGTCGAGGAGCCGCGGGTCGAGGCCGTACTCCTCGGGCGTCGCGGTAGGCTCCGCGGGCGGAAGATCGGACCGGGCGCCGGAGAAGCCGCGCAGCCAGGCGAACAGGTCCGCCCGGTCGTCCGCGCCCTCCATGCCGCGAAAGCTCATGCGCGAGCGCGGAACGAGAGCCCGCGGGTCGGCGAGGAACGCGTCGAGCGTCGCCTCGGTCCAGACGAGGCCCCCCGAACCGGCCGCCTTCATGGCCGGAGAGTATCGATAGCCCGCGAACGAGCCGGCCGCGCGGCCGAAGACGTCGTTGAGGTGCGGGCCGATACGGTGTTCCGCGCCGCTTCCCACCTGGTGGCAGCGCTTGCACTGGCCGTAGAGCGCCTTGCCGCGCTCCGCATCGGCGCTCGGTGCGCCGGCGACCGGAAAGACGGCCAGCAACGCCGCGGCGATCAGCCGGGAACAGGCGCGTACGGCCGGGCCGGCCGTCCGGTTCCGGTTCCGGTTCCTAATCGACCGCGATCCGCTTGCTGAGGCCGTATACCGAGCCGTCATCGTCCACCCATTCGAACTCGAGGACCCCCGACTCCGGGACGGCCATCTCGAACTGAATGTAGGGATCGGCGGACACCGCGCGTTCCAGATCGACGGAAACCGCGACCTCGCCGTCGTAGCGTACCGAGAAGCGGTTGATGATCCGGCGCGGAACGATCTTGCCGTCGCGGTCGCGAAGCAGCCCCGTGTGCATCGGATGCGTGATCCGGGTCCTGACCGTGAAGGGAACGCCCGCCGACGCCGATTTCGGCAGCTTCACGCGCGCAGTGGGTTGCGCCATGTCCCGCTCCTCTCCCTACCCGCAGCCGCCGGCCGTCACCGCGATCGCCCGCGAGGCCTTGCGGAACGTGCCGTCGGCCATCTCCGCCACCGCAATCACGTTCTGGCTCCCGGCGAGACGGATGCGAATCGTGGCGGCGGGCGTCGCGAGCCTCCCGAACGCGAAGACGGCGACCTCGGGGCTCGGGTTTCCGTCGGCGAAGAGGGCGATGCGGCTCGCCCCCTCGGCGGCGACCCGAACCGGAACCGCGCCGCCGTTGTCGGCGATCTCCGGCACCTCGAGCACCACGCCGCCGTCAAGGGGGCTGGCGTCGCTCGTGAACGCCGCGATGGCCTGCGCCACGCCGTTCGAGGCCACCGCCGCGCCAGCGGGGAGAATCGCCGCTGCGGCGCCGCCTCCGCCGAGCCGCAATAGATCCCTTCGCGTCAGCGCCATGCCGAGGCCTCCTCCTACCCACCGAGCATTCGATACTGACACATCCCGCCACGGGGCCGGTCAAGTCGCGGGCTCCTCCGAGCCATGTGCGCTGTGCGGCAATTTGCTCGGGGCAAATGGCGGTGCACCGGCGTGGTGGGCTCAGTCAAAACCAACCACGCGCGAGGGCCTCCTGCTCGTTGGTCGCATCGCCTCCCAACAGCCGCTCCACATGGAACAGGAAGCGCCTGAATGCTTCGGTAGCGAGAGGATGTTCGATCAGACGACGCTCGAACATGTCTCGCGCCGCCGCCCGGCCCGCAACCGTGGAGAGGCGAGCCCGTGCGTTCGCCGCCAACCGCCGGGCCTTGCGCAGAACGATGACTTCTTCGATCGCGGTCACGGCCGTGCTGATCGGGGGCATGTCCAGCCATTCGCAGATGAGAAAGTACCGCGAATTCGGCACCGCGAGCTTCAGGTCATGAGCGGTCGCACTGGCCTCCTGGAACATCGTCTTGTCGAGATTGGTCTTGATCTCGACTGCCAGGTAGGCCAGATGCGTCATTGCTTCGCGGGCCTCGTCGAAGTCCTCCCGGTGCGATGCCTTGAGAAACAACGGGCGCGAGAGCGCAAAATCATGATCCTTGGATCGAAGAACCATGCCACCACCGGCCGGTGCGTTCAGCAGGTCTGCGTCGAAGCGAATCTGCGAGAAAGCGTTCGTGGGGCCCAGCGTCAGATTGAGCTCGGCGAGTCGGCCGGCGAATACTCGTCCGATCAGCCAAGGCAGAAACTCTTCGAGAACGGTGTTGTCGAGCTTGAGTTGGCCCTTCTGGCGGTAGAGGAAATCGCCTTTGCTGTCGAAGATCAGGTCGAGCTCGAGAGACGACTTGTAACGATTGAGCGATGCCACCAGAAATTCGACGAGTCCATCGTCAGCGGTGTCGATTCCCTTGACTTCGGCGATCCAGGCTTCGTACCGCTCGATCGCCGCCCGAACCCGGGGCCGATCTCCCCTCGGCAGCTTGTCGTTTTCAAGAAGCGCCCGAAGCTTGTCGCCGTGCGGGGTCGGATAGTTCATCGTCAGGCAAGTGCGTGAGAAAGCGCCCCGGGAGCAGGCATCGGAGACGGAGAGACCCCGTCCACGCACGCAATCGCGTCGTCGAGCCCCAGGCGTTCTTCCGGCCGGGTGAGGGGGCGGCTCACCGAGAGCACATCCGCCGCGATACGCCGCGCCGCCGCCAGTGAGGGACCTTCGTCGGGAATCTCGTCCGTGGCACGGAAATGCAGAATGTCTTCGTAGATGTCGGTGCCGTAGCGATTGCGAAAGACGCGCTCTTGGCGCATATCGATCCGCAAGCCCGCACTCTTCACCGCGACCTCGGTCACCAGCTCACCGTTGAAGAACCGGGTGCCTCGTACGGATGATTCGCGTCCCAGCACGAGGATCAATCGAGCGTCTGTTCTCGCCGCGCGAGCCATCTCCCGCAGGGCCAACGCCATGTCCAGAGAGTACTGAATGACCGTCAGGAAGCGGTTCCTCCGGTTCTGGCGGTTTGAGCCGATCTCGGATTGGGCGATGGCGAGCACGTCCCACTCCAGCGCTTCGACTGACCGCCTGAACTTCTGGTGGTAGTTGTGGACGTTGATGTAGGGAGGCGATGTCAGCACCAGATCGACCGACCCAGATGCGACCGGCAGCTCCCTCGCATCCGTGTGGTGCACCACGACCGACCCGGCCGACTCGGGGAGCGCGCGCACGGCTCTCTCGAGACGCAGCCAAGTCTTGTGGACCAGATCCGCATCCAGGTGTTCACGGTAGAAGTCGCACAGCACGACGAGTGCCGCCGCGAGGTCCCGCGCCGGCCCCGGATCGGACTCGCGCCACACGTCCACGAGCGCGACCTCGAGCGCGGCACGGTCCTTGAGCCCCTGCTCTTCGCTGGAGAACAACGGACCATGGGGAGATCCAACTGCATCGAACAACCGGTCACGCAATCGCCCGAGCACCGCCGCCCGACCGGCCGCGTCCAGGTTCACGAGCCGGTACACCCGAGCCAGGATGACTGCGGCAGGATTGAGCTCGCTTCCGCACGCTGCGAATCCCCGCCGGGCCGCCTCGACCAGCGAGGTGCCGCTACCGACGAATGGATCCAGCACGACACCGGCAGACGGGCCATAGGCGGTCAGCAACTCCTCGACGAGCTGCGGCGAG
Source organism: Gammaproteobacteria bacterium (assembly GCA_965223775.1). GTDB lineage: Bacteria > Pseudomonadota > Gammaproteobacteria > HK1 > HK1 > JAJDXW01. Next base: position 4,987,326 of record OZ245021.1, read on the forward strand.
AACTGTCCGGTCCAGGGAAGGGGATTGGTTCGTATCCTCTCGGCGATGTCCAGGTTTCCCTGAGGAAGCGAGGTCTTGTCCAGAGGAGTCGTGGCGAAGGTGGCGTGCAGGTGCATTGGTGCAGAGCCGTGGCCGGGCGATGTGGCTGGAAGTCGGTGCCTCAGTCTAGCGCCGGGGTATGGTCGAGCCAAACATGTTCCCCGTCTGCACTTGAGGAGGTCGAGGCGCTGTCCGGCGCCCTTTGCGGCCTTGACGGCAGTGTCCTCGGACCGACATCGGTAGCAGGGCCGACATGGAACTAACGGTGGACCAGCTCGACCCGTTCACTGACGTGGGTGCCGTCTCCGGCTTCGTCCCCGCGCACATCACCGGTCGGGTCAAGGCGGGCCGGCAGTGGCCGTTTTGGACGCCCGAGATGGGCGCCGACTGCTCTCAACGGCCCCGGCACCGCGCCCCGGCACCGCGCCCCAGCACTCGCGCGCCGCTGCCCGACGCGAGCGAAAACCCCACAGCACACATGGATCCATTGGCGTCGAGGTCGCTGCAATGCTAGCGCGACACCGCACTCGGCGACATCGATGGTCGGTGAGCGAACCGAGCGCGGACGTTGGCACGGTCGTATCGAGCGTCTGGCCACCGCGACAAGCGAACATGGGGCTGGGGCGAAGGTGCCCGTTCACGCCTCCGCTGCCTTCTCCTCCTCGGCCGCGACCTCGGCCTCCCACGCATCGTAGTCGAGGTCCGGGTTCTCCCGGCGGCGGATCGCGTTCAGCTCGCGGCCCTTGAGGAGCGCGGTGAGGGCCTCGTTGCAGGGGGCGGCGAGGCCGAGCTTGCGCGACTCGCGAACGAGCGCGCCGTTGATCGCGTCGATCTCGGTTCGGCGCCCCGCCTCGACGTGCTGGAGCATCGAGGGGCGGCTGAACTTGAGGCGGCAGTTGCGCTTTATCTGCGCGCGTACCTCCGCCTCCGCGATCGGGAGCTCCTTCGCCCGGACGAGGGCGAACGCCTCGTCGAGCACCCGGTCCTGGAGGGCGTCCATCTCCGGGAGGCGAGAGACTTCGCCGAGGCGGAGCCCCGTCGTCGCGCAGAGCGCGTTGATCGCGCTGTTGACGATGAACTTGGTCCAGATCTGGGCATTGACGTCGTCCTTCACGTGGACCTCGAAGCCCGCCCGCTCGAGCGCCGCCGCCACCCGCTGCAGGCGGTTCGTGCGGCGCCCGTCGAGCTCGCCGACGGAAGTCGGGCCGCGGTGGGTCATCGCCACGTGGCCGGGTGCCTCGACGAGGGCGCTGCACATGCTCGAGCCGCCGAGCACCCGCTCCGGCCCGAGCTCCTCCTGGAGCGTCTCGACGTTCCCGATCCCGTTCTGGAAGGTGATCGCGCAGCCCCCGGGGGCGAGGAGGTGGTCCGCGGCCCGCGCCGCCTCCCGGGTCGCGTTGCTGTCGGTGAAGACGATCACGAGGTCGGCCCAGCCTCCAGCGGACGGCTCGAGCCCCTCCGGCGATTCGGCGGCGGGGAGTCGCACGACGTGCTCGCCGAACACGCCCGAGACACGAAGCCCGTCCCCGCGGATCGCCCCGACGTGGTCGGGCCGGGCGTCCACGAGACCCACTTCCTCGCCCGCGACGGAGAGCAATCCACCGTAGGAGGCCCCCATCGCCCCCGCTCCGACCACCACGATCCGCATTTGCCGTTCTCCTCGTTCGTCCATCAGCAAACCGCGCCCATTCCAACCCCGTCGCTCCGCCCATGCAAGCGCCCGCCCCCGACCGGCGCGAGGGCACGGTTGCGATGCGATATGCTTGGGCGGAGTCCGGCAGCCAGGATGAGCCAGGCATGAACGAATCGAACAAGCTGGGCGCCGCATCCCTCGTCCGGCTCCCTGCCGTGGCATCGCCGGAGGGACTTGGCCCTCGGGATGAAGGCTGGGCCGTGGCTTCGAAGACGAACTGACAAACGCCATGGATCCGCCTCTGAAGCCCGACCCGAACCTGAACAAGGGGAGGCTGCATTCCGTAGTCAGGATGTTCGAGGCAGACGATCGACGGCTGGTGTTCGGCCTTGACGAGCCGGTCGGACCGGCAGACGTGAGCAATTCGGAAGCCGTGCTCGCACAAGTCGATATCGTCTCCTCTTCGTGGAGCAACTTCGCACGAGGTAGGTGACAGTGAGGAGCAGGACCATCGCAGGTATAGCCGCTGTCTTGACGATGCTGGAATCGCCGGCCCATGCTGCCGGCGGATCGGAAGCCTTCATTGCCAGCCCCTCCCTGGCCGTTCAGGGGAGCGTGGCCAGCTTCAAGCTCGCTTCGGTGGTCCTGGTGGTGGTGTTCGAATTGTTGGATCGGGAAGATGATTCGACGGAGCGCTCGGGTTTCCGACACATTGAATCGATCGCAGACCAGGGATCGGATTTCTTCATTTCCTCCGTCCGGTACGCCGGGGATATCGCAATGGTCTCTTTCCGAGCATCGATTGCCGGCACGGCGCAGACATCCGGGGCCAAGGACGAAGAAATCAGATTCACCGCTGAAGTGCAGCGAGACGCGTTCGATGGCGCCTTCGTTGAATCGGGGGCCGCATTGACCACCATTGCCGAGGGAACCGAAGTGCCCGTCGTGCCGGTTGCCATCACTGCCGGTTCCGCCGAACGGTTGGTCGGTTACTCCATCGCGTTGGCTGCGGATCCGTCCGTCGTGGTCTGCGTGATGCTCAATGACGTTGGCAGGCAACTGTACCCGGCGCCGATCTGACCGGTCCGGCCATCGGTCGGTTCCGCGGTCCAGGCACCCGGGCGGGTAGATGGGAACATCGGAAGTACGGAATGCGCCGGATCAGTCGGAGAGAATCCACTGTGAAGGAGGTGGCTGTGGAAGGTAGAACCATGGCATCCATTGTCGGTTGTCTGCTGTTCTTGTTGCTGCCGGCTGTCGGATCCGCGAATTCCATCACCAGCGGAGGCAATTGCGAAAGGACAGATGTACCGGAGCACTACCTGAACGAGCATCGCAACAACGCCCATGACATGGCGTTCAGCCTTCTCGATTTTCTCGAGAGCAACGTACGCATTGCGGCCATCGTGTCCAGGGCGGGCTCGGACCTTTCGAAGTTCCGGTTCCGTGATCCGAAGCGCCAGAAATACACGCACGCGGGGCTGGTCTGGAAGAGCTCGCGGGACGGCTCATGGAGGTTCAAGCACGTGTTGAACGTCTGTGCGGGACCGACTTCCCGGATATTCGTGCAGGGCCTCGTGCACTTCTTCGACGACAACCCACACATCTACGACGTTCTCGTGGCGGTCCCTTCCTTGAAATTGCAGGCGCGGATCGTGAACGTCCTCGAAGACGAGGCCGCATCGCAGCGTCTGCACGTTCCGAACTACAGCAACATCGCGAACCCGTTCCGTTCGGAATACCAGAACTCCAACAGTTGGGTGCTCGCCGTCATCGCCTCCGCCCAGGGCGGCGGCGAGACCTACGCGCAGGTCCAGACCCACTATCGGAAAGCCGGGTACGTTCCCAGCCGAGTCAAGGTCGGGCTACTGAAGACACTCGGCGCGCGATTCGTGGCGAATGCCACGTTGCGCGATCATCCCGCCCGGCTGCTCGGCGGATGGTACCGCTTCGTGTCGGCGGCATCGCTGGTGCGATACGTCGCCAATTCGGATCAGCTACTGAACAGATTCGAGATCTGCCATCCCGCGGGCTGCAACATTCCGCTCGCGACCCTGAATGACGCGCGGAGGTGACGGTGAGGGCAGGCACCGCCCGGGATTGCATGAGGAGATGCGTCTCGACTGACACGCGCCCTCGTCCCGCCTGGACTTCATGTTCCAGTCAGGCCCGGATGTGGCGCTCCAGTCGTTGCTCGGAGCGGGGAAGACACGGGATGGACCCGGCCCGTCCGGCGTGGGACGAGATACGTCACTCCACGGGAACGAATCCCAAGTGCAAGGAGTCGACCCATCCCGTGCTCAGCTCGATGCGGCCATTGTTCAACATGGCCGCGTCGATGACGATTGTCTTCCTGCCGAAAAGGTCGTCGGCGAAGACGTCATCTTCCCAGACGGCAATCGTGACCGAGTCCTGCTCATAGATCTTCAGGCGTCCGACTTTCTGGTCGGAGAAGTGGACCCGCTTCTCATAGGTGGACACCGTCGAGGTGATACCGGTCAACATCCGGATGAGTTCTGCCACGTTGTCCCTCGCGGCCTCCATTTTGCTCGTGATGTCCGCGAGCCGCGCATGTGACACGGTCAACTCGCGTTCGTGCTCGTTCTTTTCGTCGCCGGTCGCGTCTTGAGCCGAATCGGCTTCAATATCCTTGATGCGTTGTTCGATCTTCTCGATCTCTTGTTCAAGGGTAGTATGTATCTTTCGGGCGGCCTGAAGGCGTGCGGAGAGGGCGGGATCATTCCTGCTGAGCCGGACGAAATACTCCGAAGCGCCGTGGTCGTCCGGCGATTCGGATTCAAACACCACGAGACCGACCGTGACGTGGTAGGCACGCTTCTCTCCCGCCGCGCCCGCGCCGACGCATATGCAGAGCAATGCCACGGCAGCGATGGAACGAGCGGCACTCCGGATTCGATTGCCGGAGGTCGAAGGGCGTGGCTCGCACCATTGGCCTTCACGCCGCCGTTCCCGGGCTTCCCCTGACATGCTGCTCCCCCGGATTCGGAAATGAGTCAGGCACTGGTCTTCTTCGGCGCCGACTCGCAGGCGCGGCAGTCTACCGCGTCCGCGACACGAATTGGGATCGGCACGTCCGCCGGGGACAGGCTGCCGGCGCGAACCCTCAGTCGGGCCGCAGCATCTCGAACATCGACTCGACCGACGTGCAGCCCATGTAGCCGAGCCGCGCGACCGGCCGGTACGCGGCCATGTCCGGTTCGAGATGCTGCGGCCCGACTGAGGGCCGGTCCCGGCCGACGGGTGCGGAAGGAAGTCCGGCGGACGCGGTTCCACGGAATCGGCGAAACGGGGACTCCAGCCCCCCGGAGCCCGGGATTCTCGATGAGCGGCGGGATCCGAGGTTCGAATCAGGACGGACCGGCGCGCAATCGGGGTCGGCGAGACCGGCGGGCTCGGCGGCCGGAGTTCAGGCACCCCCCTCTTTCTCCTGCTCCTTGCGCACCTCGGCTTCCCACGCGTCGTAGTCGAGGTCCGGGTTCTCCCGGCGCCGGATCGCGTTCAGCTCGCGGCCCTTGAGGAGCGCGGTGAGGGCCTCGTTGCAGGGGGCGGCGAGGCCGAGCTTGCGCGACTCGCGCACCAGCGCCCCGTTGATCGCGTCGATCTCGGTCCGCCGGCCGGCCTCGACGTGCTGGAGCATCGAGGGCCGGCTGAACTTGAGGCGGCACTGCGCCTTCACCGTGGCCCGCACGCCGGCTTCGTCGATCGGGAGCTCCTTGGCCCTGACCAGGGCGAACGCCTCGTCGAGCACGCGGTCCTGGAGGACGTCCATCTCCGGGAGGCGCGCGACCTCGCCGAGGCGCAGCCCCGTAGTGGCGCAGAGCGCGTTGATCGCGCTGTTGAGGATGAACTTGGTCCAGATCTGGGTGTTGACGTCGTCCTTCACGTGGACCTCGAAGCCCGCCCGTTCGAGCGCCGCGGCCACCCGCTGCAGGCGGTTGGTACGCCGCCCGTCGAGCTCGCCGATCGAGGTCGGACCGCGGTGGGTCATCACCACGTGACCGGGCGCTTCCACGAGGGCGCTGCACATGCTGGAGCCGCCGAGCACCCGTTCCGTCCCCAGCTCCTCCTGCAGCGCCTCGAGGTTGCCGATCCCGTTCTGGAACGTGATCGCGCAGCCTTGCGGGGCGAGCAGGTGACTCGCGGCTCGCGCCGCCTCCCGGGTCGCGTTGCTGTCGGTAAAGACGATCACGAGGTCCGCCCAGGCCCCTTCCGGCGGTTCGAGGCCCTCCGGCGATCCGGCGGCCGGCAAACGCACGACGTGCTCGCCGAACACCCCTGAGATGCGAAGCCCGTCATTGCGTATCGCCTCGACCTGATCGGCCCTGGCATCCACGAGACCCACGTCCTCGCCCCCGATGGCGAGCAACCCGCCGTAGGAGCCGCCCATCGCCCCCGCCCCGACAACCGCAATTCGCATCGACCCTTCTCCTCCTCAAGGCAACCGCGCGCATTCGAACCCCAACGGGGCACTCATGCAAGCGGCCGTCCGGCCGTCACGCGCCGGTGCCCCGACCTCCCAGCATCCGGCGCAGGGCATCGGTGACCACGGCGTTGAGGCTGATTCCTTCCCGGCGGGCGTACAGCATGGCCCGGCGATGCAGATCGCGTCCCGGGCGGACATTGAAGCTCCCCTTGAGCGGAACATCGGGCTCGCGTCCTTCGTTCCGACACAGGTCCAGGTAATCTTCCACGGCCTCGCAAAATGCGCGTTTCAGACGCTTTGCGTCCGCGCCTTCATAGGTCACGAGGTCGCGGATGAACTCCAGGCGGCCATGGAAGATCTCATCCTCGTCGCTGTAGAGGACCGACCCCAGGTAGCCGCGGTGCTCCAGCAGGTTGCTCATATCAGCCGCTCCTCGTTCAGCAGGCGCAGGACATCGTCGATCACGTACCGCTTGACGATATTGCCGGGGTGAGGCTTGTGAAGGCTGATGGCAGGCGCATCGGGATGGACGAAGCGGCGCCGCGAGCCTCCGATCCTGCCGGATCGAGACTCGACGTATCCGACACCTTCCAGCAAGCGGACCAGCTCCTCCCACGTGAAATCCCCGGGCCGGCCCCGAAAGCGGCGAATGAGCTTGTCTCTTCTCGCCACGGTGCCGCATCGCCTCCATTCTCCCCGACCGCGAAAGCATAGACGCATCGCGAACGGACAAGCAACTGATCTCGGTTGCAAGATCGGGATCACTCGCCGTGCCGCCAGGGATGGAGAGCGAGAGAGTTCGAGCGATGGGATATGCTTGGCCGGAGTCCGGCAACCAGGGCAAGCCACGCATGAACGATTCAATCAAGGGCGCCGCCGCGTCCCTCGCGGAGTTCGTCCGCGCCACCCAGGACGCGGAGTTCGACGACGACGACGCGGCGCGGATCACCAACCTCCTCGCCAACACGAAGAACACCCTCGCGGCCCTCGCCGGCCGGCCCCGCTTCGACGCGGAGCCGGCCGAGATCGTGGTCGCGATGCGCCGTCTCGCCCCGGCGCAGGCCCGATCCGAGGAGGGTGCATCGTGACCTCGCCGGCCGAGCTCTCCCTCTGCGACGCGGCGGAGCGCATCCGTTCCCGCGAGCTTTCCTCGCGCGAGGTCACCGCCGCCTGCGTCGAGCGCATCGAGCGCCACGCCGGCAGCCTCAACTGCTTCATCCGCTTCGACCCCGACGAGGCGCTGGCCCAGGCCGACGCGGCGGACCGGGCGCTCGCGGCGGGCGACGCGGCCGGCCCTCTGCACGGCATACCGCTCGCCCACAAGGACATGTTCTACCGGGCGGGCGTGGTGTGCACCTGCGGCTCGAAGATCCGGCGCGACTTCGTGCCGGACCGGACCGCCACCGTGCTCCGGCGGCTCGACGCGGCCGGCGCGCTCGACATCGGGGGGCTCAACCTCTCGGAGTTCGCGCACGGACCGACCGGGCACAACGCCCACTTCGGGGCGTGCCGCAATCCGTGGAACCCCGAGCACATGGCGGGCGGCTCGTCGAGCGGATCGGGCTCCGCGACGGCGGCCCGCCTCATCTTCGGCGCGCTCGGGTCGGATACGGGCGGCTCGGTCCGGCTGCCCGCCGCCGCCAACGGACTCGTCGGCATCAAACCGACCCAGACCCGGGTGAGCCGCCACGCGATGATGGGCCTCTCGTTCTCGCTCGACAACGCCGGCCCGCTCACCCGCACCGTGCGCGACTGCGCCCGCCTCCTCGGGGTCGTCGCGGGACACGATCCGCAGGACGCGACGAGCAGCACGGCGCCCGTGCCCGACTACGAGGCGCAGACCCTGGCCCCCGACATCCGCGGGCTCCGGGTCGGGGTGCCCCGGAACTACTACTACGACACGGTGGCGCCCGAGGTGAAGGCGCTGCTCGACGGATCGCTCCGGGAGCTCGAGGGGCTCGGGGCGGAGATCGTCGAGGTCACCGTGCCCCACCACGACCACATCGCGCACCTGCAGCACGTGATACAGACCTCGGAGGCGGCGACCCTGCACGCGGACTGGATCGCGAACCGGCCCGACGACTACGGTCCCCAGGTTCGGGCCCGGATCCAGCCCGGTCTCGCCACCCCGGTCACCTGGTACCTGCGGGCGCTCCAGCTCCGCCCGCGCATCGTCGCCGACTTCGTGGAGCAGGTGTTCGAGGCGTGCGACGTCCTGCACCTGCCGGCGATCGCGATCCCCGTCCCGACCATCGAGGAGACCGACGTCGGCGCGTCGCGCGAGTTCACCCGGATCATCGCGGGCATCGTGCGCTGCACGGTGCCGCTCAGCTACCTCACCTGCCCCTCCATCGTGATGCCGGCCGGCTTCACCGGCAACGGTCTGCCGTGCTCGTTCCAGCTCGCGGGGAGGCCCTTCGACGAGGCGACCGTGTTCCGCGCGGCAGCCGCCTACGAGGGCGCGACCGGCTTCGCGGAGCGGGCCCCCGAGCTCTGATCCCTGCCTTGGCAACAGAGATGATCCATGCGCCTGACAACGGCCCGGCGGTGAACCGCAATCGAGGTGGGCCGCCTGCGCAAGAGCGCTCTACTTCTCGAGCCAGCTCCTTGGGCGCGCGGCACGTGCGCACCAGCCAGCCCATCTTGAGTCTTCGACCTCCGGACACCTCCTTCACAAAGTGTTCGGGTGTTCGTGCCGAGCTATGGACCGCCGTACCGGCTGGCCTTTCGGCACCGGCCCGGCGAGCCGGCTTCGCGGTCGAGTTGGTTCGCGACTGCCGCGGGGCGAATCGAAGTCCGACAGCCTCACGACGGCGAGAACGCCGGGCAGGGTGTCCCCACCTCAGCCCGGCCGATCGTTCAGGTGGCAGGCGGAGGCGCGACCGGGAGCGATTCGCCTGAGCGCGGGCGCCTCGACACGGCAGCGTTCGGTTGCGAACGGACAGCGCGGGTGGAAGTGGCATCCGCTCGGCGGGTCGATCGGCGACGGAATCTCGCCCTTGATCGGCTCGAAATCGGAGTGCCGGGTCTCGAGCCGGGGCACGTCCTGGAGCAACGCCTGGGTGTACGGGTGGTTGGGCGAGGCGAACAGCTCCTCGGTCGGCGCCGATTCCACCACCCGGCCCAGATACATGATGTAGATACGATCCGAGATGTGCTCGACCACGCCAAGGTCGTGGCTGATGAAGAGGTAGGTAAGCGCCAGCTCCTCGCGGAGCTTCATGAACAGATTGAGGATCTGCGCCTGGATGGAGACGTCGAGCGCGGCCACCGCCTCGTCGCAGACGATGAATTCGGGCTGGACCGCGAGCGCCCGGGCGATGCCGATGCGCTGGCGCTGGCCGCCCGAGAACTGGTGCGGATAGCGGCGCTTGAACGACGGGTCCAGGCCGCAGCGCACCAGCGTCTGGTCGATGTAGTCGTCGGCCTCGGCCGCGCCGACGATGCCGTGCACCTCCGGCGCCTCGCCGATGATGTCCTTGACCCGCATCCGCGGATTGAGCGAGGCGAAGGGATCCTGAAAGATCATCTGGATTCTGAGCGACACCTGCCTCGCCTCGTCCGGCGGCAGCGCCTTCACGTCCTGCCCGCGGTAGGCGACGGTGCCTGCGGTGGGATCGAGGATCCCCGCAACCATGCGCCCGAGCGTCGACTTGCCGCAGCCCGACTCGCCGACCAGGCCGACCACCTCGCCCTCGCCTACGCTCATGTCCACCGCATCCACCGCGCGTACCACCTCCTCGCGCACGTTCGAGCCGAGCCGCCGCGCGATCTTGGCGGCCAGGTCGAGGGGCTTGACGAAGCGCTTCGAGAGCTGGCGGAGTTCCACAAGCTCGGGGGCGCTCATGGTCCCTCCCCGAGATGTGGTTGGAAGCAGCGTATTCGGCGGCCCGGGACGGGCTGGCTGATCTCCGGCTCCCGGCCGCAGACGCTGTCGGCGCGCGGGCAGCGCTCACGAAACGCGCAGCCCGGCGCGAGGTGCATCAGCGAAGGCATCATGCCCGGAATCTGGTTGAGGCGAGCGCCGCGTCGGTTGCGGCTTGGCACCGATTCGATCAGGCCCTTGGTGTAAGGATGCAGCGGCTCGTCGAGGACCTCGTCAATCCCGCCCTCTTCGACGATTCTACCGGCGTACATGACGCAGAGCCTGTCCGCCAGCCCCGCCACCACCGTGAGATCGTGGGTGATCCAGATGAGCGCGGTGCCGGTCTCGCGACGAAGCGTCTGGACCTCGTGGAGGATCTGCGCCTGGATGGTGACGTCGAGTGCCGTGGTCGGTTCGTCGGCGATGATCAGGTCCGGCTTGTTCAGAAGCGCGATGGCGATGGCTACGCGCTGGCGCATGCCACCCGAGAACTGGTGTGGATAGGCCTTGAGCCGTTCGTCCGCCGAAGGTATCCCGACTTGGCCCAGCGCATCGCGGGCGCGCTGGCGGGCGGTCACGCGGTCAACCCGATCGTGGGCCAGGATCGCTTCGATCATCTGGGTGTCGATTCTCAGCACCGGATTGAGCGTCATCATCGGGTCCTGGAAGATCATGGCGATCTTCGAGCCCCTGAGCTGGCGCCAGCGCTCGTCGGACAGGGGGACCAGATCGTCCCCGTGGAACAGGATCTGCCCGCCGACGATCCGTCCCGGCGGATCGACGAGGCCCAGCAACGAGAAGCCGGTGACCGTCTTGCCCGAGCCCGACTCACCGACGAGCCCCAGCACCTCGCCCTTGTTGACCGCGAAGCTCACCCCGTCGACCGCCTTGACCACGCCGTCCCTGGTGAAGAAATGGGTCCTCAGGTCCGAGACCTCGAGGGTCGCACGCGCGGCCGTCATCGCCTGCACCTTGGATTGATGGCGTCGAGCGACTGATCGCCGACCCGGTTGATCCCGACGATCTCGATCAAGACCGCGACCCCGAGACAGAAGCTGATCCAGTAGTCATCGCTCGGCCCGTAGCCGAAGCCCTTCTTGATCGGCAGACCCAAGGACGACCCGGTAAAGGGTGGGCCGAAGCCGATCTTCTCCACTCCATGGCCAGGTTCGCCACCGGGTCAAGGGCGACCGGGATCGCCGGGAAGCTGAGCTGCAGATCGACGGTATGCATGATTACGGTATCAGTGTAGCCGCCGAAATGGGGGGCGGTCAGGGTGCTCGACGCGCCGACGCTCGATGAGGTGCGTAGACCGTAGAGGATGGCGCCAACTCCGATGAACACGATCAGGGACATCGCGAACAGCACGAAGATGCTCCGCATCGCCGGGCGGATGCGGTGCTTCAGGCCGCATTACCCAGGATGCAAGCCGCGAAGAGATTCGGCGCACTTGTCGACCCTTCTCGAATTCTTCCAATTCTGCGGTCTCGAGATCGCTCGCTTTCGAGGTTTCAGGATTCGAGGTTTGAGGATCGGCAGCGTCTGTGGTCCGATTGCGGGAAGCACGCCTGGATCTTGCTTTCGCTGTCTCTGCGCCTATACTCTGACTCGCCGGGACTGCGTTGGCCCCAAAAAGGCGAAGCGTTCTGATGCAATGGGACAACACAATCCATTTCCTTCAATCATTAGGGGATTATGTAGGAAAGTGCCGAAGCCCCCCGTGACGCCTTCGGCACTTTCTTGTAACCTTTCCGTATCTCAAGAGGATACGGGCATGGCACACAAGGCACCTGGAAAGAGCTTCCGCGAAGGCATCAGCCTCGTCCAGATCTTTCGCATGTTCCCCGATGACGCCACGGCCGAAGCCTGGTTCGTCGCCCGTCGGTGGCCGACCGGGGTCGCGTGCCCGCACTGCGGCTCGCTGAACGTCCAGACGGGCGCAAAGCACGCGACGATGCCGTACCGGTGCCGCGAGAAGCAGTGCGCCAAGCGGTTCAGCCCGAAGACGGGGACCGTCATGGAGGGGTCGAAGCTCGGGCTGCAAGTGTGGATGATTGCGACGTACCTCGTCTCGACCAGCCTCAAGAGCGTGTCCAGCATGAAGCTGCACCGCGACCTAACCATCAATCAGCGCTCCGCGTGGTTCCTCGCGCACCGGCTTCGGGTCGCGCTCACGCAGGAAAGTGGTCTCTTCGCCGGCCCGGTCGAAGTCGATGAGACCTACATGGGCGGGAAGCGGGCGAACATGTCAAAGTCGAAGCGCGAAGAGCTCACTGGCCGCGGGGCCGTAGGCAAGACCGCCATCGCGGGGGCGAAGGATCGGGATACGAATCAGGTTCGCGCCCAGGTGGTCGAACGCACCGACAAGCCGACCGTACACGGCTTCGTCGCCGCCCACGTGGCCCCTGACGCCAAGGTCTACACCGACGATGCGTTGGTCTATGAGACCCTTCCGAATCCGCACGAAGTAGTCAACCACAGCGCCCAGGAGTACGTCCGGGGCGATGTCCATACCAACGGTGCGGAGAGCTTCTGGTCGATGCTGAAGCGCGCCCACAAGGGCACCTTCCACAAGATGAGTCCTAAGCATCTCGACCGGTACGTTCAGGAGTTCGCCGCGCGTCACAACCTGCGCGACGAGGACACCATCGACATCATGGCCGCCGTCATCACCGGCATGAACGGCAAGCGCCTGCGCTACGTCGACCTCATTGCCGACAACGGACTGGATTCGGGAGCACGAACGGGTTAGATGTACACCTTGACGACGGAAACTGTGTGCGCGGTCTTGGCACAGAGCCCGTGGGGCAAGCCCGAGAGATGCGTTCGTTTCGACATTCTCCGCTCGCTCGCTACAGTCGAGGAATGCTACCGGGCGGGAATGGAAGAGGAAGAGCGCCTGCGTCGGCTGGCGACTGATACGTGGTATCTCGTGACAAGATCCAAGACGCATTGCCACAAGCAGCGCCCACGAATTGACTTCAGCGCCCAGGCGAGAGGGAAGAAGTGAATGCCTGACAAGCTGAAGAAACTGCCGCGCATCGTGGACGTGGTGGCCCCCACGTACCAGCCGTCGAAGACGGAACTTGAGGAGGACATGCGGGTCCGGGCGACGTTCGAAGAGGCGGTCGAGGCGCTTACCCGGCCCGTGAAAGTGCGCTACATCCCCCGGCCGAAGCGGCGCCCTGAGTGAGGGCGCTTCGGCACTTTCCTACATAATCCCCAATCATTATGAGGGTTGAGATGAAGTTCGCAATGAAAAAATTGTCGGTTGGCGCGAGCATTCTCGTTGCCGCCAGCTTCTTGGGATCGGCGCCGGCGGACGCCGGCGGCACCCTTCGCTTCGGGATCAACCTCTCGGACATTCCGACCGCCACCTGTACACCCACCCACGGCGGGGCAGGCTTCCGGTTCATGGGTTGGACCATCTGCGACGCGATGATCTATTTTGATATGAACCAGAATGAGACGGTCCCCGTCGAGATCCCGTGGCTCGCGAAGAGTTACTTCGTACGGCCCGAAAACCAGGCGAAGTGGGTCTTTGAGCTGCGCCGCGACGCCACGTTCCACGATGGAACACCGATCAACGCCGACGCAGTGATCTGGAATATCCAGAAGCTCCACGATCCCGACGCCCCCCAGTACGACAAGACCCAGAGAGGCGCCAACGGTTGCTGCATGCTCGATCTCAAGAGCTGGAGCAAGATCGACGAATGGACTATCGAGCTTGATACCGGGACACCCAACTCGTTCATCCTGGGCCGTCTGCCCTACCTGCGGATGGCGAGTCCCACGGCTTGGGAAAAGGCCGGCAGTTGGGCGGAGTTCGTCAAACAGCCCGTCGGATCCGGTCCCTTCATGGTCGAGGAAATCGTGCCCCGCGAGCGGGCCGTCCTGGTGCCCAACAAGAACTATTGGAACAAGGACAAGATACCGAAGCTCGACAAGCTGATCCTTATCCCCATTCCCGATCACAACACTCGCGCCGCGGCGTTGCTGTCCGGCCAGGTGGACATGATCGAGGTTCCGCCACCCGATACCATTCCGCGCCTCGAGGCGGCCGGCAAGCAGATCATCACCAACAAGTACCCGCATATCTGGCCCTACATGCTGAGGCAGGCGGGCAAGGACACGCCGCTGAAGGACGTCCGTGTGCGCAAGGCGATCAATCTCGCCATCGACCGCGAAGGCATCGTCAGTTTGCTCAACGGTTATGCGGTACCGGCCCGTGGCTTCGTCCTGCCCGAAAGCGCCTGGTTCGGCAACCCCACGTTCGACATTCGCTACGATCCGACCGAGGCCGTACGACTGCTCAAGGAGGCGGGCTACGGCCCGGACAATCCGGCGAAGTTCACGATGGTGATCTCCCATGGCGGGTCGGGACAGATGCAGCCCCTGCCAATGAACGAGTTCATCCAGCAGAACCTCAAGGAGGTCGGGGTCGAGGTGAGCTTCGAGGTCATGGAGTGGCAGGCTCTGCGCTCCGTCCGTAACAAGGGGCCGAACGATACCGCCAACGACATGTACGACGGGGTCAACAATAGCTGGAGCTCCGACAAGCCCGCCGACATCGAAGCCAACTTCGCAACCTGGAAGATCTCGCCCAAGGGCGTCAACTGGGGAGTCTCCGATCCACTGGTCGACGACACCTTCAAGAAGTTCATGGGCGTCTTCGACAAGGGGGAGCAGGACCGGCTTCTGGCGGAAGCTCACACCCGTATCGTCGATCAGGCCTACCAGCTCTGGGTGGCCCACGACATCAACGTCCACGCCGCGAACCCCAACGTAAAGGGCTTCATCCCCGAGATAAGCTGGTCCAAGGACTTCACCTCGATCTATATCGAGGAATAGGATCCGGAAAGGCGCGAGAGCGGCCGCCCACCCCTGGGCGGCCATTGCTTGCGTCCATGCACGCTCGAAGAGCGGTGCGCCGCGCGGCAGCTCAGAGAAACCCCCGCAAGTCGGGCTTGGGCGGCGGCCCGAAGAGCGCCTCGAACATCCGCGCGATCGACAGGGCGCGCGCTTCCTCGTTTCCCCGGCACATGACCTGCAGACCCACCGGAAGGTTGGACCCGAGCTGTTGGACGGGGGTGGACGTCGCGCAAAGGCCCATGAAGTTGGCGGGGTTGGTGTTGCCTCCCATGCGATCCCAGTAATTCCCGCTGCCCGCGGGCTCCTCCAGGTCCGCAATGGGCATGGCGACCGTTGGGTTGGTCGGCGTCACCCATCCGTCCAGACCCTCCATCCTCCGGACGGCCTTCCGACAGTGCTCCTGGTGCCGCCACATCAACCGAACGTAAGCATCGGCCGCCATGTCGAGCCCCGGCCGCAGTCGATCCCAGACGCCGGCGTCCATGTCCGCGCGTGACGCCTCGAACCGTTCGCGGCCGAAGGCGCCGATGAACTCGGTCGCGATCAGGGCAAAGACCGATTCCAGGTGTTCGGCCGTCTCGGGCAGATCGCAGTCGACGATCTCCACGCCCGCCACCCCCAGGGCCTTGAGCGCCGCGCCGACGCACCGTTCCACGTCCGGATCGAGATCTTCGAAGAAGAGGGTCACCGGCTTGCCGAGACGTACGCCCCGCGGCTCCGCGGCCACCGGTGTCGGAATGCCGGCCAGAGCGCCGAACACTGCCGCCGCATCCGACGCCGACGTGGTGATGGGCCCGATGGTGTCCAGGGTTCGGCACAGGGGCAAGACCCCGTCCGTCGGCCAACGCCCCTTGGTCGTCTTGAGACCGAAAATTCCGCTGAATGCCGGTATCCTGACGGAGCCTCCGGTGTCGGAGCCGATCGCGAAGGCACAAAGGCCCGCCGCCGCGGCCACCGCCGAGCCGCTGCTCGAGCCGCCGGGTACGCGGTGGGTGTACGCATCCCACGGGTTCCAGGGAGTGCCCCGGACGAGGTTGATCCCGGTGCCGCCCATGGCGAACTCGACGGTCTTCGTCTTGCCGAGAATGATGCAGCCGGCGCGTTTCAGCATGCCCACGAATCGGCCCTCGCTGCCGACCAGCCCGGTCACGTCCAGGTTGGAGCCGGCCGTCGTCGGCATGCCCTCGACGGCGAAGAGGTCCTTGACCGCCACCGGCACGCCCATCAGGGGCCCCAGATCGGTGCCGGAAGCAAGCAGGCCATCCAGCGACCTGGCTTGCGCCAGCGCCTGCTCGACGGCGACGTGTTCGTAGGCGCCGAGGCGCGAATCCAGGGCTTCGATCCTCTCCAGATAGGCGCTGACGACGGCCTCTGCGGTGGTTTGCCCGGCGCGAAGACGCTCGGCGAACCCTTGGATTTCGCCGGGTTCCAAGGGATCCGGAGGGAGCTTTGCCATCACCGCATCTCCGGTTTGACGATCGCCCGACACGCCCTACCAGCCGACGGCATAGCTGGTCCGGCGGCGGTCGGCGGCGCCGCGGAGAACACCGGATCGAGTGTCCACGCGGATCGCGCAAACGCCCGTCACCGGCCAACCCGTTTCCGGCCTCCATGCAATCTCGTGTCCGAGAGCGGCCAGCTCCTCCGCGGTTTGGCGGCTGATCGTTTCCTCGAGCTCGAGAACGCCGGGACGGTACTCGTGGGGCGAAAAGGAGTCCGGGAAGCTGACCGACCCGAAGCGCGGCGCCTCGACCGCCGATTGGGGGTCCATTGCGAACACGTGCATGTTGAGGAACGCCTGCAGCATGGCCTGGGTCTGCTGGTCGCCGCCCGGCGTGCCGAACGGCATGATCTCCTTGCCGGGGCGAATGGCGAGGGCCGGGTTCGGCGTCAGGCGCGGCCGCTTGCCGGGCTCGATCGAGGACGGATGGTCGGGGTCGGTACGCGATTGGTTGCCGCGCCCGGACGGGAAGATCCCGGTTCCCGGAACGACCGGTGACTTGCGCATGACGCCGTCGCTCGGCGTACAGGAAAAGGCGTTGCCGGCCTGGTCGACCACGCACACGTACGTGGTATCCAGCGCCCCGGATGCACCAGCGGCCGCAACCGCAGCGGTGGGACCTCGATAGGGCCTTGCCCCGCCGCCCACCTCTCCCGCCGGGGGCATTTCCGGCCAGGCGGCGTCGGGATGGATCAATTTCCGGCGCTCCTCGGCATAGGCGTGGGACAGCAACGCTTCCATGGGCACGTCGACAAACTTGGGGTCGCCGTAGTAGGCCTCGCGGTCGGCGGCCGCCAGTTTGATCGCCTCGGCGACCGTGTGGATATAAGCGCTCGCGTTGTGGCCGAGCGCGCCGAGATCGATTCCGTTCAACAGGTTGAGCTGTTGGAGCAGCATCGGCCCCTGGCACCACGGCCCGCAGCTATAGACGTCGGTGTCGTGAAATCGCGTGGAGACGGCGGGTGCGACTGTGACCCGGTACCCGGCGAGGTCGTCCGCGGTGAGCAAGCCCCCGTTTTCCTTGTGAAACCTGGCGATAGTGGCCGCGATATCGCCAGCATAGAAGGCTTTTCGTACCGCCTGGAGCCCGGCCTCGCGACCTCGAACCGCCGCCCGCCGCTCCTCGTCGAGAAGGTACTGGAGGGTACCGGCGAGGTCCCTTTGCAAGAAGAGCTCCCCAGGCTCGGGCGCACGCCCGTTGGGGAGAAATATCTCGGCGCTTTCCGGCTGATCCTGGAAATCGCCGATCCTTTCCTTGATCGACGCGCTGATCTGCGGGTACACGGGAAAGCCGTCGCGGGCAAAACGGATGGCGGCCTGGGCGGCATCGCCGAAGCTGATGGTCCCATACCGCTCGAGCAGGGTAAGCCAGGCATCGGGCGCGGCGGGGACGACGGTCTGCAGGATGCCTTCGGGAACCGGTCCCGGGTGGTGGCGCTGGAAGAAGGCGCAGGACGCCGCCCGGGGCCAAGTGCCGAGACCATCGACGGTGACGATCTCTCCGGTTGCCGCGAGATGGATAATCGTTGGCGCAACCCCCCCAAAGCAACACATGTGGGGCTCTACCACGTTCAGCGTGATTCCGGTCGCCACCCCCGCGTCTATGGCGTTGCCGCCGGCTTCGAGCACCAGGAAACCGGCTTCCGCCGCCAGATAGTGCCCCGCCGACACGACGTGCCTGGTTCCCATGATGTTGGGACGATGCGGCCGGAGATGCAGGGCCTTGCTCGTCATGATCGCGCTCCCGTCGTTACGCCCTGGTCGCCGGACGCAGTTGGCTGGCCGCCAATGCATCGCCGGCGCGGCGGGCGTTCTTGGACCATGCAACCGTGAGGATGCGCATCACTCCGCCCACCGAGTAAGCCACGCGAGAAGCTTGTTCGCCAGCAGGAAGGTCGTCGCCGATAGCGCGACGACGATGAGCGCGGTGAGCGCGATGGTGTCTACCCTGGCGAACTCCTGAGCGTACATGGTAATCCGACCGAGACCGGTCTGCGTACCGAGGAACTCGGCCGCCACCACGGCGCTCCACGAGAAGCCGAGGGCGAGAAGTATCCCGCCTCTTAGTTGTGGCAAGACGGCCGGGAAGATCACCGTCACATAGGTTCGGGTCTCGCCCGCCCCGAGACTCCGCGCGAACTGCGCATAGTAGCTCGGCACATTCGCGATCGCGCTGATGGTGATCACGAAGAGAAGGACGAAGACAGCGACGGCAACGAAGAGGATAGCTCCGATCGGCCGGCCGCCGAACCACAGTGCGAACAGCGGGACCATCGCGAGGAGCGGCATCATGCGCGCGAAGTGAGCCGTGAACGAGATCGATTCGCGAAGGATCCGGGACCAGCTCATCAAGAACGCGAGACCGATTCCGCACACGACGCCCGGAATGAGCCCGCCGATGAGCCGGAACATCGTGAAGCCCGTGTTGTAGCCGAGCCCAAGCACCGCGCCCCAGTATGTCTCCGGCGCTCCCAAGCGCGTGTCTCCCGCGCCGAGACCGCCCTCCCAGTAGTTCGCATATGATATGAACGCTCCGAACGTGTCTTCGATGCTGGGCACGACCATCGCGCCCGTTGCCCGGTTCGTGCCCGCGAGCAGGGCGGAAAGCTCCCACCCGCCGATGATCGCGACCAGCGAGACCAAGGCGAGCGGCCGGAAGCGCCGGCGCTTTCGCTCCGCCCCGGGCTGGGCGAAGACGCCGGGATTGGAAGACGCCTGCTCCGTCCTCGGCTCCACGGCTCTCCCCTACGCCCCCACACCAAGAACCGACCCGATCTCGGTAAGGATCCGCACCCGGATCTCCGAGGCGTCAGCGCTGTTGATCACCTGCGCCGAGCGTGGTCTCGGGAACGGCACCGCCACACCGTGAACGATGCGACCGTCCACCACGACCAGCACGCGATCGGCCAGGGCGAGCGCCTCATCGACGTCGTGGGTGATGAAGAAGACCGTGCAGCCCGATCCCTCCCACAGATCGAGAAGCACCTTGTGCAATGTCGCACGTCTCACGTAGTCGAGGCCGACGAAGGGTTCGTCCATGAGAAGCACGTCGGGCTCGTTCGCGAACACCGCTGCGATGGCGACCCGCCGCCGCATCCCGCCCGAGAGCTGCTTCGGCCACGCGCGGGCGAACTTCTCGAGCTCGATGATCTTGAGATACCGCTCGACGATCTCCCTTCGCTCGCGGCGGGGAACGCCGCGGGCTTCAAGGCCGAAGGCGATGTTGTCCGCTACCCGCCGCCACATGAACAGCGTGTCGCGCTGGAACACGACCCCCCGGTCCGGCCCCGGCCCGCGGACGCGGCGGCCGTTGACCAGCACCTCTCCCGACGTCGGCTCGACGAATCCGGCAATCAGGTTCAACAACGTCGACTTTCCCTGGCCCGAAGGGCCCACCAGGCACAGGAACTCCCCGCGCGGGACCGTGAGCGATACATCCTGCACGCCCGGCACGCGCTCGCCGGACTCAAGCGTGAAGATCTTCGTCACCGAGCGCAGATCGATCGAGGGAGGCGTTTCCCCGTCCGTCGACCGCGGAGCCGCCGGCTCCGTCTTCGGCCCCACTACTCCTGCCATCGGACCACCCAGCTTCCAATCGCTGCGACGACTGCATCAATCAGCACGGCCACGACCCCGACGCAGACCAGGACCCCGATAATGTCGGGGGTCATGACGGCGACGGAGAAGACCTGGATGAGCCGCCCCGCCCCGTTCGGAGCACCCAGAATCTCCGCCACGGTCTCGAACCCCCATCCCGCAGCCAAGCTCGCCCGAACCGCCCCGAGAACCTCGGGAATGATCGCCGGAAGGATGACCCGGACGAGAATGCGGCCCTGGCCGGCGCCGAGAGAAGTCGCGTACTGCTCGAAGCGCCCGGCGACGTTGAGCGTCGCCTGCTGCGCCACCACCGCGACCGTCAACGCGGCATAGAAGATGACGAGCCCGTTCTGAGCGATTCGCGCCGTGCCGAACCACATCGTAAGAAACGGCAAGAGCATGACGATGGGGACCGTTCCCAATACGAGCAGGGGAGGCTCCAGCACGTCACGCGCGAGCCGAACCCGGCCGATGAGCACTCCAAGCGAGAAGCCGATAGCCGTGCCGACGGAAACGCCGATGAGCACGTTCTCGATCGTGTAGAGGAGATTCTGGTAGATCCCGCCCGTAGTGAAGAGGACGTATTCGAGCGCCCTGATGCTCGTGAAGTCGCGCCCGATAGCCTCGACCACCTCCGGAGGCGAGGGCACACGAGCGGAGATCGTTTCGAGCGCGATCAGCCACCACAGGCCCACGACCGCCGCCACCCCGAGCACCGCAAGGACCGTCTTGCGCAGCCCAACGAGCGCAAGCTGGGCGGCGCGGAAGCCGGTGCCGGAACGGGCTCCCTCAAGCGGCTCCGCGGGGGCCGCGTCCCGGCCCCGCCCGAAATTGCCCGATCTCTCGAATGTCTCGCTCAATACGGCCCCGGGAGAGGGCAGCGGGCGGTGGCGCGCCGGTGTCAGCTGCCCATCTTCTTCCTATCCCTTCACGGCCGCATTGAGGATTCGGTAGGCATCGAGATAGTTGCGGTTCTCATAGTGAACCGCCGCCAGCTCCGCAAGCTTCGCCCGATCGCCCTCCAGGCCGCCAGCCTCCGGCATCAACTGGTCGTACCACTGCCGGTACTGAACAAGGGTTCTGTAGACGTAGGGCGCCGTGAACGCGTCGTCCGGACTGAAGTTCTTGTCTTTCGGCAGAAGGCCGCCTTCCTGCGCCGCCTTGACCTGCGGCATGTAGACGTTCCAGTAATGGAACGGACTGTCCTGATCGAGCCAGTACTCGGCCTGGTCCTCGAACGACTTCACCGGATCGAGGGTGTTGAAGATGGTCCTGAGACCCTCGACCCCCAATTTCGTGCCCGCGGCGGCCTCGATGACCGGCACCTCAAGCTTGAGCGCGTGGTCGGTGTTGTTCGCAATATCCTCGTTGATGGCGTCGATGACCCGGAACTTGACGCCCGCCATGCGCAGGATGGTGTCGAAGTTCTCGCGGTAGTAGGCGTCGGTTGTCGCGAAACCGGTGTGGCCGATGGAGCTGACGCCGCGAAAATCGCCAAGCGGCAGACCCTGAATCAAGTCCTCCACCGACACGGCGGGATACCAGCCGTCCTGGATCATCACGACGTTCTGGACGGCGCCGGCCGGGCTCGCGAAGTCGATATTCCCACCGCGGCCGAGAAACACGATCTTCGCGTCCTCGAGGACGCTCAGCTCCACGTCCTTGAAGGTGATGCCGCCCAGGTCGAAGATGGCGTCGAGGAAGATCCGGTGCGAGCCCGTATTGTCGATGGCGACTCGCTTGCCCTTCATCTGGGCCATGACCTGCTTGATGGCGGTGTCGAACGGTACGCCCTCGTCGACCAACTGCGAGACGGTCTTCGCCCCGCTCTGCGGCGAGGCGAGCATGTAGGTTCCGACGTACGTGTCGCTGAAGGTGAAGAGCTTGACGTGGGGCACACGCTCCATGATCTCGATCTGGAGCGGGCCGTACCAGGTGTGGATGTCGACCTCGTCGGCGAGAAGGCGCGGAATAACCTGCGGAGACAGGCTGCGGAGGCCGAACTTTCCGGGCCCCAGCGTGATGCCGACATCGTCGAACCAGCCATTGATGATGCTGATCGAGTGGATGTTGTGATCTGCGAACGCTGACATTCCGAACCGAATGTCGACCTTCGGAATCTCGACCCCGAACTTTTGCAAGAGCTCCTCTTGGGCCAGCGCGCCCGGAGCGCAGATCAGCCCGGAGAGAGCCACTGCGGCTGCTCCTGCGACCGCACCCTTGAACAAATGGCGCCGATGGATCGATCGTGCTTCGACGCGGATATCACCGTTAAGGCTACTCATCGTTCCCTCCCTCATCTTAATTTTGCCTGGTTGCTGTTAGCATACCATGGTGCAGAATAGCATCCGCAAGAAAAATCCCGGGGGACTAGAATCCTTAGAGGCACCGCGGCCTTGACAGTTGAGTCAAGTTTGCAGAGGCGTTCGTGGATGAAACGTACGAGGCTGCTACCGATACGGCGCGCCGGGGGTTGGAGAACCGTCGGGTGGCTTCGAACACGTCTCGTCGGTCCGAGGCGCAGCCTCGTTAGGGGTATTGGCGGGTTCGCTTCCCGCGACTCCTTTAGCTTGAACTTCCAGAGGGCAAGTCTCATATTTCATTATTGTTCAGTATGTTATGAAAATTTGCGCTGTTCCCGCCGGGTACCACCCCTACAGGCGCACCCCGAGCAGGCGTAACGCTTGGCGTTGCAGCTCAGTGGGTCAGGTGATCAGATCGAACGATTCGGCGCCCGGGATCCTGGGCGCGACGCGATTCCTGGCGATGGTCGCCAAATCGTCGAGCAAGGTGCGCAAGCCGGGTACCGGCGGATCCGTCGCCCCTTCGAGTGAGCACCCTGGCCGGTGGGCCTCGGCGGGCACGTGTCGGCGCACTTGATTCGGGTGCCATGGAATACATCATTCGCCGAATTCTCTATGCAATCCCGATCGCCCTCGGGGTCACCATCATCTGCTTTTCCCTCGTTCACATGGGACCGGTGGATCCTCTTCTCGCGGTCACCCCCGACGATGCCAATCCCGAGGAAGTCGAGCGCATCAGGGTGGAGTACGGCTTCGACAAGCCAATCCCGGTCCAATATCTGAAGTGGCTCGGGCGGGCGCTCACCGGCGACTTCGGCGTGTCCTTGCAGAGCGGACGACCGGTAATCAACGACCTTGTTCCCGCCTTGTCCAACACGATGAAGCTGGCGCTCGTCGCGACGGTGTTTGCGTTTTCCATCGCTTTCCTGCTCGGAGTGTTCGCGGCCTATCACCACGGCAGGTGGACCGACCGCCTGTTTACCGGCGTGGCAGTGGTTGGGGTCAGCATCCCAAATTACTGGCTCAGCATCGTGCTGATCGTCATCTTCGCGGTGGAGCTGAACGTCTTGCCGGCCATGGGCATTGGCCCGGGCGGGTCGCGGGAATGGAGCTGGGACGCGGTTCACATACGCTACCTCATTCTGCCGGCGATCGCCGTATCCGCCATTCCCGTGGGTATCATTACCCGGACCACTCGCGCCTGCGTTCTCGAAATGCTGAGCCAGGAGTTCGTCCAGGCCCTGCACGCCAAGGGAATTTCTTCGAAAAGGGTCCTTGTCCACGTAATTCGCAATGCCGCTCCCACTGTCCTGGCGGCGACCGGCATTCAGTTCGGTCAATTGCTGGGCGGCTCGATCCTCGTCGAGAGCGTCTTCGCTTGGCCAGGATCGGGATACCTGCTGAACGAGTCGATATTCCGGCGGGACTTTCCCGTGTTGCAGGGAACGATCGCGGTTCTCGCACTGTTTTTCGTCTTCATCAATCTTACCGTGGATATCGTTCAGACCTGGATCGATCCGCGAATCAGGAGAGGATGAGAGACGGTGAGACAGCCCCGTCCGGAGTCGAGCAATGGGTGAAGCTGCGGGCCCCAGGGTGGCCGGCGCGGATGAGATTCCGGCCGGCCCCATAAAGACGTGGGGCTATTGGGCAACCGTTGGCCGCCGCCTGCGACGGGACCCGGTTACGCTCGTATTCGGCGGCATCCTCTTGCTCATTGTGCTGTCAGCGCTGTTGGCTCCGTGGCTGGCGCCCAACGATCCCAACTACAGCAGCATGCTCAAGAGACTCGCCCCCATCGGGACTCCCGGACTCTATCTGGGCGGCGACGACCTGGGGCGCGACATGGTCTCGCGCCTGCTCTACGGAGGCCGCATTTCCCTGTTCATGGGCCTGGCGCCCGTTTTCTTCGCCCTCTTGATTGGAGGAACCCTCGGAATTGCGGCGGGATTTGTGGGCGGCAAGACCAACATGTTGATCATGCGGACAATGGATGTTTTCTACGCGTTCCCGTCGGTCCTGCTGGCAATCGGTCTTTCCGGCGCGCTCGGAGCCGGCACCCGCAACCTCCTTGTCGCCATCACCGTGGTCCTCAGCCCCTCAATCGCGCGGGTCGCCGAGAGCGTCACGACACAAGCGCGCTCCTTCGACTTCGTGGAAGCGGCCCGGGCCAGCGGCGCCGGCAACTTCACCATCGTCCGGGTACACGTCCTCAGCAACGTACTCGGACCGATCCTGATCTACACAACCAGCCTGATCAGCGTCAGCATCATCATTTCGGCAGGCCTGGGCTTTCTCGGATTCGGAGTCAAGCCGCCGACTCCCGAATGGGGTCTGATGCTGAGCACGCTGCGCACCGCGATCTGGGTGAACCCGTACGTTGCCGTACTGCCGGGCGTAATGATCTTCGTGACTTCCATGTGCTTCAATCTGCTCAGCGACGGGTTGAGGAGCGCCATGGACATGCGTCTGTAGAGATGAAGGGGACAGCACCCTGAACCCCATGGCCCAGACGGCGTCGACGGTTCCCCGCCGGCAGTCGTCCGTGCCCGAGGCGGCGCCCTTGATGAGCGTCCAGAACTTGAAGAAGCATTTCTCCGTCCGGGGAGGCTTTGTCAACCGGCAGGTGGCGTCGGTCCAGGCGGTGGATGACGTGTCCTTCGATGTCCTCAGCGGCGAGACGCTGGGCATCGTCGGCGAATCGGGTTGCGGGAAGTCGACCACGGCTCGAATGCTCATGCGCCTGCTCGAGCCCGACGCTGGCCGGATAACGTTCGATGGCCGGGAAATCGGCGCCGAAGGCGGTATCTCGGTCCGCGCCATGCGTCGATCCGTGCAGATGGTGTTCCAGGATTCGTACTCTTCGCTCAATCCGCGGCTTCCGGTCGAGGACACCATTGCCTTCGGCCCCACCGTCCACGGCACCTCCCGCGAGGAGGCGCGCGAAAGAGCCCGTCAACTTCTGTACAGCGTCGGCCTCGACGCGGCCCGTTTCTGCCGCCGATATCCCCACGAGCTCTCCGGCGGCCAGCGCCAGCGGGTCAACATCGCTCGTGCGCTCGCCCTGCAACCGCGGCTGCTGATCCTCGACGAGGCGGTCTCCGCCCTGGACAAATCCGTCGAGGCGCAGGTTCTCATGCTCCTCCTCGACCTGAAGAACGCATTCGATCTGACCTACGTCTTCATCTCGCACGACCTCAACGTCGTTCACTACATCGCAGACCGGGTGCTGGTCATGTACCTGGGCAAGGTCGTCGAGATTGGGCCGGTCGACGCCATGTACCGAAATCCCCTGCATCCCTATACCCGGGCGCTGCTCTCCTCGCGCCCTTCGATGGACCCCAGCAAGCGGATTACCCGGCCGCCCCTGACCGGCGAGCCGCCCAATCCCATCAACCCACCTTCGGGCTGCCGTTTCCGGACCCGATGCGACTTCGCGGAAGACCTGTGCGCTCGGGTCGAGCCCCGGTTGACCGGAAGCGATTACGAGCCGGATCATCGGACGGCGTGCCACGCGGTCACGCCCGGCTCAGGCCACAGCCGAGCACCCGACCGGACGTCGAACGTGGAAGGGTTCGGGTGAACGCATGGCTACCGGATTGGCAGCGACAGGAGCGCGAGACCGGCGAGCGGAATTCGTCTCCGTCAGGAACCTGCACGTGCGCTTCGTCGACAAGGACAGCACGGTCTACGCGGTCAACGGCGTGAATTTCGAGTTACGGCGCGGCGAGGTTCTCTGCATTCTCGGCGAATCCGGTTCGGGCAAGAGCGTCACGCTACGCGCACTGATGCGCCTGCTGCCCGGCGAAAAATCCGAGATCGCGGGAGACGTACGGGTGAATGGCCGCGACATCATGGCGCTCGGCGAGGGAGAATTGGCGGCGGTGCGCGGCGGTACCATCGCCATGATATTCCAGGAGCCGATGACGGCGCTCGATCCGGTATACACGGTCGGCTATCAGATTGCGGAAACCATCGTTCGGCACGAGGGGGTACGCTGGGCGGAGGCCGAAGCCCGCGCCCTTGAGCTGTTCGACAGAGTCCAAATCCCGTCTGCGACGCGGCGGCTGAAAGCGTATCCTCACGAGCTCTCGGGCGGCCTGCGCCAGCGTGCCATGATTGCCCTCGCCCTCTCGTGCAAGCCCGGCCTGTTGTTGGCAGACGAACCAACCACCGCGCTGGACGCGACGGTCCAGATCCAGATTCTGCTTCTGTTGCGCTCCCTGCAGCAGGAACTGGGCATGGGCGTCGTTTTCGTCACCCATGACATCGGCGTCGCCGGCGAGATTGCCGATCGCCTGGCCATCATGTATGCGGGCCGTTTCGTCGAGACGGGTCCGGTCAACACGGTCATGAAGGCGCCCCTGCACCCCTATACGGAAGGCCTGTTGGCATCGACTGTTCACAGCACCACGCGGGGCCAACGCCTGCACGCGATCAAGGGCTCGCCGCCCAACATGGAAGTGCTTCCCGATGCTTGCAGCTTCGCGCCTCGGTGCCCCTATGCCCGGGACAAGTGCGAAACGGGCGTTCCGGCCGAGAGCTGGGCGGAAACGGATCACATGGCGCGCTGCGTGCGCCTCGGTGAAATCTCATACCAGGGTCGCAAGGCGTAGACGTCGCACGTCGCCCGAGGGCACCCGCTATCGCTGCAGCCGGGGATTGAGCACGTCGCGCAACTGATCGCCGACCAGATTGATGGACCCGACGGTAAGCAAGAGGGCAACTCCGGGAAAGACGCTGATCCAATAGCGTCCGCTCATGATGTAGTCGAACCCGTTGGCGATGAGCAATCCCAGGGAGGGCTCCGTCGGCGGCAGGCCGAGCCCGAGAAAGGACAGGGTCGCCTCCAGGGAAATGGCGTGGGCCACCTGGACGGTTGCGACAACGATCAGCGGCGGCATGCAATTCGGCAGCAGGTGGCGGAAGATGAGACGCAGCCGGCTCAGGGCCAGGCAGCGGCCGGCCTCCATGTACTCGCGACGCCGTTCCGCCAGGGCGCTGGCCCGCACGGTGCGCGTGTAGTAGGCCCACTGGACGATCACCAGCGCGATGATGATCTTGTCGACCCCCTGACCGAGGATGGCCAGCAGCATGAGCGCCACCAGGATCGACGGAAAGCTGAGCTGCAGGTCGACAATGCGCATGATGACCATGTCCACCCGCCCGCCCATGTAGCCGGCGACCAGTCCGATGCACATGCCGATGCAGACGGCGATCAGGCCGCTGATCACGCCCACGCCGAGGCTGATGCGCAGCCCGTAGAAGATGGCGCTCAACATGTCCCGGCCCTGGCTGTCGGAGCCCAGCCAGTAGGTCAGATCCCCGGACATCGCCACCGTCCCCGGCGGCTCGCGGGCATCGAGGAGGTTGAGGCGAGCGAGATCGTAGGGATCCTGGGGCGAGATCACCGGCGCGAGCAGGGCGGCGGCCAGAATCGCGACCAGGGCGCAGAGCGCGACCACCGCGATCCGGCTCTCCCGGAAATCCGCGGTGAATCGCTGCCAGGGTGTCTCCGGCCTTGTCAACGCCGCCGGCACGATGGGGTCGACGGCGGTGTTCACGCTCGGGCCTCCGCCAGCCTTACCCGGGGGTCGAGCAGCGAGTAGATGACGTCCACGATCAGATTGATGAAGATGAACATGAACACCGTGATCATCAGGTAGGCGACCACCACCGGCCGGTCGAGCACGTCGATGGAATCGATCAGCAGCTTGCCGGCGCCGGGCCACGCGAAGATGGTCTCGGTCACCACCGAGAAGGCGATGACGTTGCCCAGCTCCAGCCCCAGCACGGTCACCACCGGGATCAGGATGTTCTTCAGCACGTGGACCAGGATGACGCGCCGGTTCGTCAGGCCCTTGGCGTAGGCGAACCGCACGTAGTCCTGGAGCAGGACCTCCCGCACCCCGGCCCGGGTCAGCCTGATTACCAGGGACAACTTGAACAGGGCCAGATTGAAGGCGGGCAGGATCAGGTGCGACAGGCCGTCCAGGGTGACGATGCTGACCGCGACGCCGAACACGTCCTCGGTCTCGCCGCGGCCGGTGGCGGGCAGCCAGTCGAGCTGCACCGCGAAGATCATCATCAGCATGATGCCGACCCAGAACGAAGGCAGGCTGAAGCCCAGAATGGAGCCGCCCATGATCAGCCTGCCGCTCGGCGAGTGGGGCCTGAGCCCCGCCCACATGCCAAGGGGAATGCCCACGAAGATGGCGATGAACATGGCGCAGAAGGCGAGCTCCATGGTCGCCGGCAGGCGCTGGAGAATGAGGTGCATGGCCGGGATGCCGGCCTTGAACGACACCCCCAACTCGCCTTTCAGGGCGTTCTCGAGGAACACCAGGTACTGCTCGTGCACCGGCAGGTGCAGGCCCAGGGAGCGGATCACCTTGGCGCGGCAGGGACCGTCGCAGTCCTGCCCGATGAGGATGTCGGCCGGGTTGCCGATCACCATCACGCCGAAGAACACGATCAGCGTCATCACGAGGATGACGACGATGGCCTGCAGCAGCCGGCGGAAGATGAAGACGCTCAAGGCACCCTCCCCCTGGCGGCCGAGGGTCCGGAGAAAACGGTGGCGGGCAACCCCCCGTCGGGAGATTGCCCGCCCGAGCCCGTATTGATCGGGGCGGCTACTTCTTCGACGCGTTCTGCGCCAGCGTCATCTCATCGATGCGGTCGGTGTACGTGACCGACGGGTTGGACGCCCACGTGTTCAACTGGTAGTGGAGCGGTATGAACGCGACGTCGTGGACGGCAATGGCGATCGCCTCCTGGAACAGCCGCGAGCGCGCGTCGTCGTCCACGGTCACCATGGCCTCCTCGATGATGTCGTCCACCCGCGGGTTGGAGTAGCCGCGCGGCGTACAGCAGTAGGGCGTGCCCGGCCACGTCGTGTGGATCAGGTGGTTCAACTGCGCCGAGGGCTCGCCCGTGGCGACGCTGTGGGAGCCGAGCCAGAAGCTGAATGCCCGAGTGTTGGCGGTGGTGTAGTAGGTCGCCACCGGGTGGGTCTTGACGTTCACCTTGATGCCGATCCGGGACACCATCTGGGCCACCGCCTCGACGATCTGCCGGTCGTTGATGTAGCGGTCGTGGGTGCCGTGCAGGGTGATCTGGAACCCGTCCGGATAGCCTGCCTCGGCGAGCAGCTCCTTGGCTCCCTCCGGATCGTAGGTCTCGGGCTCGAGCTCCCCGTTGTAGCCGAAGAACCCTTCGGGCAGCAGTTGGGTGGCGATGACCGCGTTCCCCTCCATCACCTTGTCGACGATGGCTTCACGGCTGATCGCCTTGGAGATGGCCTTGCGCACGCGCCAGTCCCGGGTGGGATTGGGCCACAGGGGATTGCCCTCATTGTCCATGATGCTGGGCGACATGTCCCGATTGCTGTCCAGGTGGAGGAACACCGGCCGGTTCGACGGGCCCTGCCACACGGTGACGCTGGAATCCTGCTTCATCTGGTTGATGTCGGCCGGCGGCACGAAATCGATGAGATCCACATCGCCACTCTTCAAGGCTGCGATGCGGGCCGGGCCGGTGGGGATGGGCTTGAAGACCACCCGGTCCCACTCGGGCTTGCCGCCCCAGTAGTCGGCGTTGGCCTCCATGACGATGCGGTCGCCGGGGACGTACTCGACGAACTTGTAGGGTCCGGTCCCGATCGTCGCCTTGCCCGAGTTGTAGTCGGCCGTCGTTGCCCCGGTCCCGTGCTTCCTGGAGATGATGGCGAATTGGGCAACGTCCGTGGCCATCAGGGGATAGGGGCCCTCGGTGCTGACGTGGATCGTGTGGTCGTCGATCTTCGTGACCGTCTTGCCCCGGGTGTACTGGGAGAAGGGCGCCGGCGCGTTGGGCACCTGGTCCGTGCGAGCGAAGGTGAACACCACGTCGTCGGCGGTGAACGGGGAGCCGTCATGCCACTTCACGCCCTCTCGCAGCTTGAACTCCCAGGTTGTTTCGTCGATCGCCTTCCACTCCGTGGCGAGACCGGGCTTGAGCTCCATGCGGTCGCCCACCTCGAGCAGGTGGTCGAAGAAATGGCGGTCGATCTGGATGTTGACGATCAAGGTCTGCCAGTGGGGATCGATGGAGCTGGTCTCGGTCTTGACGCCGATCCGCAGCTCCTCCGACCAAGCGGCGCCGGATATGGTCGCGGCGGCCAGCAAGGTGGCTATTGCCAGTCGTATCTTCATCGAGGATCCTCAGGTGAGTGATGGCGCCAAGCGGTTCGTAGCTGGTAAGTGAAGGCGCCGGGGTTTCGTAATTATCGATTTCGTCAGGATTGAGCGTGCCTCAAAATCGGCCGTAAGACAACCAGCACGCCGACGGCGGCCTCCCGGGGTCCGGTCCGGCATCGTGAACATTGAAGGATGGTCGTTGGAAAACGCGCACATGAAGCGGTAGAAGACGCTTGGCGGTGGGAGGATCCGGAGGCTCGAGCGGCGTTCGCGCCGCCGCGGGTCGAGAAGGTCTCGATTATCGGACGCGACACACCAACGTTCTCGAACCGAACATTGAGCACGGCGCAAAGCGGGGAGCGCGGGCCGGGTTGACCGGCGCCGGGCAAGCCCCGATAGTGCGCCGCATCTTCCAGTGCGATTGCGATGTCACCAGCCGATGGCATAGGCGGTCAGGCGGTGGTCGGCACCGCCTTCCATTACACCCGACTCCAGGTCCTTGCGAATTGTGCATACCGAGCCTGACAGCCACTCGCGCACGGGCCACCAGGTCACCTCGTGGCCGAGCGCCGCCAGTTCATCGCCGACGCGCCCGTCGATGGAGCCTTCAAGAGTCAGCCGGCCCGGATGGTACTCGTGGGGCAATGCCGAGCCCGGCCAGCTATAGCTGGCGAACCGGGGGGCTTCGACCGCCGCCTGGGGCGACATGCCGAATACGATCTGGTTGAGAAACACCTGCACCTGGGACTGGCCCAGCACCTCGCTTCCCGGCGAACCGATCGGCATCATCAGCACGCCGTCGTCAACGACCAGCATGGGGTTGGCCGACATCCGCGGGCGCCTGCCCGGCGCAACGCTGGCGGGGTGCGACGGATCCGTGTAGGCCCGCGAACCCCACATGGACGCCGTGATCCCGGTTCCCGGCACCACCATGCCCGAGATCGCGGCATCACTGGGGGTCACCGAGTAGATGTTTCCGAAGCGATCGCCAACGCAGAGGTACGAGGTCTCCAGGGCCGGCGGGGCGGGTTCGCCGGCCGCCGACGGATCGGGGCGCCAGGGGGCCTTCCGGTAGCCCGGAACTTCACCGAAAGGCGGCATCTCGGGCCAAGCCGCGTCGGGTTGGATCAGCCGCCGCCGCCGCTCCGCATAGGCCTTGGACAGCAGCGTCTCCAGCGGCACGTCCACGAATTTCGGGTCGCCGAAATACGCTTCCCGGTCGGCGGCGGCCAGTTTCAGGGCCTCGGCGACAACGTGTATGTAGGCGACCGAGTTGTGGCCGATGGACGCAAGGTCGACGGCTTCCAGGATGCTCAATGTTTCCAGAACCATGGGCCCCTGACACCACGGTCCGCAGCCATAAACGTCGAGACCGCGGAAGCGGATGCGGCACGGGGCTTCGATGTCGGCGCGAAAGCAGGCGAGGTCCTCCGCCGTCAAGAGGCCCCCGTTCTCCTTCTGGTGCCTGGCGATCCGGGCCGCGATGTCGCCGCTGTAGAAGGCGTCTCGCGCCGCCTGAAGGCCCGCTTTTCGACCCTTGCCGGCGTTTGCGGTCTCCTCGTCGGCCAGGTATTGGAGGCTGGCGGCCAGATCGGCCTGGACGAAGATCTCGCCGACCCGGGGCAGGCGGCCGCCCGGCATGTAGACGGCCGCCGTAGACGGCCACCGGCCGAACTCGGGCGCCATCTCCTCCAGGCGCTCCGCCATCATCGGATACATGGGGAAGCCGTCGCGGGCGAAGCGGATGGCCGCTGCCGACACCTCGCCAAACGACATGGTGCCGTATTCCTCCAGCGCGGTGAGCCAGATGTCGGGGGCCGCCGGTACCACCGTGTGCAGGATTCCTGCCGGCACGCGACCGCCATGGTGCTCTTGGAAGTACCTGCAGGACGCCGCCTTCGGCCAGGTGCCGACCCCGCTGATGACCACCACCTGGCGGCGATCGGCAAGATAGATCATCGTCGGGGCGACGCCGCCGAAGCCGGTGAACTCGCTTTGCAGCACATTGGTCGCGATGCCGGCGGCGACGCCCGCGTCCACCGCGTTGCCGCCGGCCTCCAGGATGAGAAAGGCAGCCGTCGAGGCGTAGTAGTGGCCCGATACGACCAAGTGGTCCCGGGCCACGATGTTGGGTCGGTGCGGGCGATCGGGATCGGGCTGACTTGCCACGACGGTCGCTCCTCCCCGGCAGGGAGAACGAGAGGGTCCTTTGCTACAGGGCGAGGGCGCCGGACGGGCGACGCGGATCGTGGGCGGCCTGCAGGATGCCGGTCGCGCCATCCGCGAGGATGGCGCACACCGTAGCGATATCAGCGTGACTTGCCTCCGGTCCCCAGTCGGGCCACCACGTCACGCGGTGACCCAGATCGGCGAGCGCCTTGCCCGCCGCCGCGTCGATCCGGCTTTCCAGGTGCAGGCTCGCCGGCTCGTAGCCGTGGGGCGGATCGGGAACGAGGGTCTGGGGGAAGCTGTGGGTGTTGAACCGGGGCGCTTCCACGGCGGCCTGAGGGTCCATCCCGAACACTGCCACATTGAGGAAGACTTGTGTCATGGCCTGGAGCTGGTTGTCCGAGCCGGGCGTACCGAACGGCATGAGCCACTGGCTGCCGCGAACCGCGAGGGCCGGGCCATTGGTCATGCGCGGGCGCTTTCCCGGCGCCACGCAGGCAGGATGCGCGGGGTCGGTCCGTCCGCCCTTGCCCCGCCTCGAGGGCGCGATACCGGTTCCGGGCACCACGGGGCCGCTGCCGTTGCCGTCGCTGGGGGTGGCGGCGAACGCGTTGCCGTGGCGGTCGACCACGCAGATATGGGAGGTGTCGGCGGACATGTCTGCCGCCGCCGTGACCGTCCGCGTGCCGTGACCGGCCCGGGCGTCCAGAGGCGACGCCCATCCGGCTCCGGCGACGCGAGCCGGAGGCGGCATCTCGGGCCACGGCCGGTCGTCTCGGATTTGCTTGCGTCGGTCGGCGGCGTGCGCTGCGGAGAGAAGGGTCTGCACCGGGACGTCGACGAACAGAGGGTCGCCGAAGTAGGCCTCCCGGTCCGCCGCCGCCAGCTTGATCGCTTCCACCACGGCATGGATGTAGCGCGTCGCGTTGTGGCCGAGAGACGCGAGGTCGATGCCGTCGAGAATGTTCAGGACCTCCAGCATCATGGGCCCCTGACACCACGGCCCGCCGGTGAAGACGTCGATGTCGCCGGCGAAGCGCGTTCGGCATGGCGGCTCGATTCGCACCCGGAAGCCGGCCATGTCGTCAACCGTCAGAAGGCCGCCGATTTCTTTCTGATGACGGACGATCCGGTGCGCGATGTCGCCCTTGTAGAAGGCCTCGCGGGCCGCTTGCAGACCAGCGACGCGACCCCGCTTGGCGTGCGCCGTCTCTTCGTCGACCAGGTACTGGATCGTGCGCCCGAGATCGGCCTGGACGAACCGGTCGCCCGGCCGCGGGACATGGCCGCCCGGCAGATAGATGTCCGCCGCGGCAGGCATTGCCCGGAAGGCGTCCTCCTGGCCCTCGATGAGCTCGCCCATGAGCCGATACATGGGGAAGCCGTCGCGGGCGAAGCGGATCCCCGCCTCGGCGACGGCGCCGAACGACATCGTCCCAAAAGATTCCAGCGCCGTAATCCACGCATCGGGCGACGCCGGCACGACCGTCTGCAAGGCGCCTTCCATGAGGCCCTCGTGATGGTCATGGAAGTGCTGGCAGGTCAGGGACTCGGGCCACGTGCCGACGCCGCTGATGGTGACCACCTCGTCCCGGTCGGCGAGGTAGATGAGGATCGGTGCGACGCCGGCGAAGCCGACCATCAGGCTCTCGACGACGGTGAGCGCAATCCCCCCCGCGACCCCGGCGTCCACCGCGTTGCCACCGGCTTCGAGGACCTGGAAGCTCGCCTGCGCAGCGAGGTAGTGACCGGATGCCGCCGCGTGCCGCGTCCCCGAAACTTTGGCGCGGTACGGCGGAAGGAGTGGGTCGGTGGTAGGCATGACGGCCTCCTTATCCTGTCGGCACAGCGTTGATCGACGAGAGCGTCAGACCGTTTCCGGTCGGCCGTTGTTTCGCGGCGCCCCCTCGTGCCCGTAGAGGTGGCATTCCACCAGAGGTGTCGGGCCGTGGGCGACGGCGGCGGGTGCCATCGTGCTGCAGATGGCGCTGGCGTGGGCACAGCGGGGATGGAAGGGACACCCGCTCGGCAGGTCCAACGGGTTGGGATAGGCAACGCCGAGCTGCGTATCGGGTACCCCCAGACCCGGTTCCGGTGTCAGCACCGAGGCGAGCAGGGCCTGGGTATAGGGATGAAACTGCCGGCTGAAGAGGTGCGGCGTCTCCGTCTCTTCGACAATGCGGCCCAGGTACATGACGGCGACCCGCTTCGCCATGTGCTCGACGACCGCCAGGTTGTGGCTGATGAGCAGGTAGGTCAGGTTCAACTCCCGCTGGAGATCCAGCAAGAGATTCAGGATCTGGGACTGCACCGAAACATCGAGCGCCGAGGTGGGTTCGTCGCAGATCACTATTTCGGGACGCATGACCAGGGCCCGGGCGATGGCGACCCGCTGGCGCTGTCCGCCCGACAACTGATTTGGCAGGCTGCTCAGATAGCCCCGGGGAAGGCCGACCAGCTCCATCATCTCCTCTACCTTCCGGCGCCGTCCCTCCGGCGTGCCCAAGCGGTGAATCCGGAGCGGCAACGAGACGATGTCTTCCACCGTCTTGCGCGGATTGAGCGAGGAATAGGGGTCCTGAAAGATCGGCTGAACGCGACGCGAGATGGACCGCTGGTCGAGCTGGGTAATGGGCTCGCCCTGGAGCCGCACGTCACCCGCCGTCGGCGAGATCAGGCCAAGAAGCATCATGGCCAGGGTTGTCTTGCCGCAGCCCGATTCGCCGACCAATGCCACCGATTCCCCGGGCCAAAGCCGCAGGCTCACGCCGTTGACCGCATAGAGGGGACGCTTGCGCTTCATGAACCCGGTGCTGACCCTGAAGTGGCAGTGGATGTCTCGGGTCTCCAGGATGGGAGCGGTCATGCGGCGGCGTCCCGGCGGGCGTTCGCGGCACACCGCTCGGGGGTCAGGACGCAGCGGTAGCCCCACCCCGCTCCGATCTCCGTGAACGGAATCGGGTCGGGGCTGCAGGCTCCCTCTGCAAAGGTGCAACGGTTGCGGAAGTGACACCCCCCGAGATCACCGACGAGGGTCGGCACGACCCCGGCGATGGATCCCAGATGCTCCCCCGGCCTGGTTCGACCGGGTACCGGAACGCAACCGAGGAGGGCCTGCGTATAGGGGTGCAGCGGGTTGGCGAAGATCTCCTCGACAGTCCCGGCCTCGACGATCTGGCCGGCGTACATGACAGCCACCCGCGAGGCCACCCGGGCGACGATGCCGAGGTCGTGGGTGATCAGGATCATGCCCATCCGCAGCCGTTTCTGAAGCGACGCCAGCAAGTTCAGGATCTGCGCCTGGATGGTGACGTCGAGGGCGGTGGTGGGCTCGTCGGCGATGACCAGATCGGGACCGCACATGAGCGCCATGGCGATCATGACCCGCTGCCTGAGCCCGCCCGAAAGTTGATGGGGATACTGCTTCAACCGGCTGGCGGCCGCGGTGATGCCAACCGTATCCAGCAGATGGACCGCCCGGTCCCGGGCCGCCACGCGGCTTGCCTTTTCGTGGCGCAGGTAGGTCTCCACGAGCTGGTTGCCGACGGTGTAGGAGGGATTGAGCGACGTCATGGGCTCCTGGAAGATCATCGCCATCTGCTTGCCGCGAACGTCCGCCATCTGGCGCTCGCTGAAGGTGGTGAGGTCGTAATCCTTGAACACCAGACGATCGGACTCGCGCCGCGCCAACTTCGGCAACAACCCCATGACGGCGAGGGCGGTCAGCGACTTGCCGCAGCCCGACTCGCCGACGATGCAAAGAGTCTCGCCGCGCTCGACCGCGAAGTCGGCGGCGCGGACCGGGCGAAAGCCGGTCGCAACGGCGGGGAACGAGACGGAGAGCCCGCGGACCTCGAGGAGGGAGCTCAATTCCGGCCCTCGGGCGCGGTCACGTCACGCACGCCGTCCCCCAACAGGTTGATCGCGAGTATCAGAGTGAAAAGAGCCACCCCGGGGATCGTGATCATCCAGGGATCGAAGAACATGTCCGTCTTGGCCTCCGAGATCATCAAACCCCAGGAAGGCAGTGGCGGCTTCACGCCAAGCCCGAGGAAGGACAGGACGGCCTCGAGCAGTATGGCCAGCGCCATCTCGACGGTCGCGACGACGATGAGCGCGTTCAATACGTTGGGCATGATCTCCCGCAGAATGATGTAGGCCGGGGAGCAGCCGTTGGCGCGGGCGACGGTGACGTAGTCCAGGTTGCGCACCTGCATGGTGACGCTGCGCATGACCACTGCGAAGCGGTCCCATATCAGGCAGCCGAGGACGATGATGATGGTCTCGATTGAGCCGCCGTAAAGCGAGACCACCGCCAGCGATACCAGGATCAGGGGCAAGCTCAGGCGCAGGGTGATGATGAAATTCACCACCATGTCGACGCGGCCGCCGAAATATCCGGCGACTACGCCGAGGAAGGTTCCCAGGGTGCCCGAGATCAGCATGGCCATGACACCGATCAGCATCGAGATGCGGGCGCCATAGATCGTGCGGCTCAGGTAGTCGCGCCCGATCTTGTCGGTGCCCAGGGGGTGCTCCCAGCTCGCTTTCGGGTTGTCGTAGAGCCAGGCGTGCCAGATCGGCGGCGAACGCCGGATATCGAGGTTCTGGGTGTAGGGGTCGTGGGGGGCGATCTGCGGTGCGAAGATCGCCATGATGACGATGACGGCAAGGATCACGGTCCCGACCATGAGGCCAACATGGCCGAACACGCGCCGATGGGGCCGGACCCCCGGCGCGATGTCGACAACGCTCAACCGGTCCGCGGGCTTGGCCGTTGTCGACATGCTCACCGCGTGGCTTTCCGAAATTCAAACGATGCGGATGCGCGGATCGAGGAAAGCGTTCAAGATATCGGAGAGGAATACGAGCACGATGTAGAACGCCGACAGCACGACCACGATCGCCTGGATCACCGGCAGATCCGCGGCGTTGATGGCCTCCCAGGCAAGGTAGCCGATCCCCGGCAGCGCGA
The DNA here is from genome assembly GCA_965223775.1 of Gammaproteobacteria bacterium. Lineage (GTDB taxonomy): Bacteria > Pseudomonadota > Gammaproteobacteria > HK1 > HK1 > JAJDXW01. Next base: position 5,024,904 of record OZ245021.1, read on the forward strand.
AGACCGATTCGACCACCACCGACCCCCCGAGCAGATGGCCGAACTGCACGGCCGCGACCGCTACCACGGGAATCAACGCGTTGCGAAGGGCGTGTTTGAACAGCACCATGAAGGGGAGCAGCCCCTTGGCGCGCGCGGTGCGGATGTAGTCGGAAGCGAGCACCTCAATCATGCCCGCCCGGGTGAGCCGCATGATGACGGGGATCGAATAGTACGACAGCGCTAGCGCCGGCATGACGAAATGAAGCGGCGAGCCGGTTCCCGATACGGGAAGCCAGTGCAGCATGATGCCGAAGACGATGATCAGCATGAGACCGAACCAGAAGGTAGGCAATGCCATGCCGACCACGGCGATGGCGAGTGCGATACGGTCGATCCACGTGTTGGGATGGAGGGCGGCGAGGACACCCAAGGGCACGCCCACCACAAGGGCGAGGAGAAGTGCCGAGGCGCCAAGCGCCATGGTCGTCGGAAACCGCTCACCCAGCATGGTCACCACCGACCGTCGCTGGCGGATGGACGTACCGAAATCGGCCGTCAACGTGCTGCGGAACCAGTCGACGTACTGAACGTAGATGGGCCGGTCGAAACCGTAGGCCTCACGGATCGCTTCAATTTCCCGGTCAGTCGCCCCTTCACCGGAAATCGCCACCGCCGGGTCGACGGCGAGGTTGGTGAAGGTGAAGGTGATCATCGAGACGAGAAGCACCACGAGCAATGCGATGCCGAATCGCTTGACCGTGTAGGCAACCATGGTGCGTTCCCTCTTCGAGGCGTTCCACAGGCCTCGCTTATGCGAGCGCCCCTTCGGCGAGCCCGAGGCAGAAACCCCCGCGCCGCCGCCGGGCGCGGGGGTTAGGCTTCACGACCAGCGTTCGGCTACTTCCACTTGTCCAGATAGAAACGTGGGTTTTCGTCGCCCCAGGACGTGAAATCCAGGTCCGAGGAATGGGCGTAGATGACCGACGTGGAGAACAGCGGGTTCCAGAAGACCTGGTCGGCGATGCGCTTGACCACGTTGTGGTAGAGCTCCTCGCGATTCGCCGTGCCCGTCGTCGTCGCCTCCTTGATCCAGCTCATGATTTGCTCGTCCCTGACCGCGTCGCGGCTGCCGCCGGCGAAGGCGGCCGGCTGGAGAATCTCGACGTCGTTGATGTTGTACTGGCCGTGGGACTCCATGACGATCCGCGCCTTGCCCCCGACCACCGCATCGTAGAACACGGAGAAGGACGGCGTGACCTGAAGATCGAACTTGACGCCCACATCGCGCATGTAACCCTGGATCGATTCGAGAAAGACCCGATTGAGGCCTTGCGCATAGGTCCAGATGGTGGTCGAGAATCCATCGGGATATCCGGCTTCGGCCAACAGCTCGCGCGCTTTCTCGGGGTTGTAGTCGTACTGAGCCACGGTCGACTGATCGGGGCACCCGACCTGGGTCGGGTAACACATCACGTGGACCACGGCGGAACCGGGACCGACCAGCTCTTTCGCCATCTTCGCCCGGTCGATGGCGTGGGCGACCGCGCGTCGGACGCGGACGTCCTTGAACGGGGACTCGGGGTCCTGGCCCATGGCGTCGAAGCCGATCCAGAAGATCCGCATGGTGCCGCCGTTGGTAGTCGAGATCCCCGGTGAGGCCGCCAATCGATCCGTATGCTCAGGCGCCACCCGCCACATCCAGTCGATGCCGCCGGACAGCAGCTCAGCCAGGACCGTGGCCTCATCGGGCAGGTTGCGGAGCAACACCTTGCCGATCGACGGGGTGCCCTTGGGTCCGCCCTCGAAGTAGTCCTTGTTGGCCTCGAGAAGCGCCTCTTTCTGGTGGACGAAGTCGACGATCTTGTAAGGACCGGTTCCCACAAGGCGCCCGTTGCCGCCGGCAACCCCGCCCTCGCCGTAGAAGTCCTTCGGCATGATTGGGAGGACTTGTGACATGAACGCGAGCGCCGGACCGAACGGCCGCGAGAGGTGCAGGCGAACCTTGTGCGGCCCCATTTTTTCAACCGTCTCGACCCAGTCGAACCATTCCTTTCTGGGAACCTTGCTTTTCGGGTCGTTGAGGTAGTTGAACGTGTACTCCACGTCGTCCGACGTGAACTCGACCCCGTCGTGCCACTTCACGCCTTGACGCAGGTCCATGTCGAGGGTGAGGTCGTCGACCCAGTTCCACGAGGTTGCCAGCAAGGGCACCGATTTGAACGTCTCGGGATCGCGCCCGACGAGAGTGTCGAACACCATCTCGCCGATCACCAGCTTCACCTCGCGCAGACCGCTGTAGTAAGGATCGATTACCTCGAAGGGAAAGGAGAAACCGACCCGGAGCGTATCCTCGCTCTTCTGCGCCGCAGCATCCGGGGCGAAGACAAGCGAAGCCGCAAACGCGACGGCGAGTGCGGGCCTCGCAGTCCATTTAAGAGTGAGCATTGTGGATCCTCCCATTTGTTTGGAAATATGTTTATTGAACCCAAAATCCTAGCGAAACGCCAATATGTTGTAAATGTGAGGGATCCGCAAGGTACGGCCAGTTTCTCATCTTTGAGAACATACGCCAAACCAACAAGTTAGGCCCTACACCAGACCTCCTTGCGTGGTTTTCGGCGACACATCCGGCCCCGAATCGCCTGCTGCCCGCCGCACCCAGTGGCGGCGCAAACACATCAAGCGCGCTGCGGACTGCTGAGCGGCTGCAGCTTATTCCCCTCGCGACCGCGCCGCGCGCGGCGCGTTTTCCGCGGACGTAGTGCCCGGGCATCGTGGGCGAAGTCCAGCGGCCGGCTGTTTGCATCTCGACGACCGAGACGCCGGCGTCGCGGACGCGGCAGGTGACAATGGCACGGACCGTGCGTGAGGAGAGGCGCGCCTCGTCGACGACGTCGCCGCGCCGCACGGTCGCCCGGCGCACTCCAATGTGTCACCGCCGTATGCAGGATCAATGGCCGCAACAATACTCGTTGTCACCGAGAGCTTCGCCGTCCGGCCGCTCGCCCACGCCTTTCGATAGCCATGGGCCTTAGTCCCTCCAACATTCCCCCAATATGACGTGGAAGGTGGGCTACGTAGTTGGACAAAGTGAGAGCCTGGGCCCGACACCTAAGTGAATTATAACCATTTGTTCTAATTTAGTTTTCCGAGACTTGTGAGACCGTAACGGAACGTGCGAGCCTTAGGTCTGCGGTAGCATGGATTGCACCTCGGTCGAAACCGAATTCGAGATGCTGCGGCCCGATTGAGACCGCGAAACCCGCCGCCTCGACCGATGCGCGCGGGGTCCGGACGATGCGGATCGCGGGGTCCGTGAAACGCGGAGCGTCAGGCGCTCCCGAGTAATCCGCTCACGATGACCGGCGTGTTCCGGGGTTCTGCTCGTCACGGGCGGTTCGGACGGTTCCCGCGACGGACCCCCGGACGGCGACCGGGGTCAGACGGGGACGAGCCGGGACGGCGGGACGATGTGCCGTTCGGGGGAGAGGTACAGGGTGGTGCGCTTGAGCCAGCGGAGCGCGGCCGGGTCGAACTCGTCGCGGCGGTGCATGAGGAACCCGTTGTCCCACATGACGACGTCGCCGATCTCCCATTCGTGGGCATACACGAACGGGGGCTTCGTCGCGTGCGCGCGGATCTCCGCGAGGAGGGAGCGACTCTCGTCCCGCGGCCAGCCCTCGATGCCGGCCGCGGTCACCGGATCGAGGTAGAGCGCCTTCTCGCCCGTCACCGGGTGGACGTTGACGAGGGGGTGGGAGACGGGCGGGGTCCGGCGGCGAAGCTCCTCTGACATCGGCGCCTCGTCGTCATAGGTGGACTGGCGAAGGAGGTAGTCGTAGACCACGTGGAGGGGCTCCAACCGGCGTTTCGTCGCCTCGGGAAGCCCCTCCCACGCAAGCTGCAGGTTCGCCCAGTAGGTGCGGCCCCCGGCGGGCGGCATCTCGACCATGTAGAGCATGCTCCCGGTGGAGGGGTTCGCGACGTAGCTCTGGTCGGTATGCCAGTCGAGCTCGCCGGCGCCAAGCCCGCCGATGGATTCGCCCTGGCCGTTTCGCATGTTGGAGATGTGGATTACGTCGGGCCGATGCCGCGAGCTCCAGTCCGAACGCACGGTGATGTCGAGCTCGCCGAAGTGCCGGCCGAACGCGGCGTACTCCCCTTCGGAGAGCGCTTGACGTCGAAACACCAGCACCCCGTGGCGCGTCCAGGCGTCACGAAGCGCCGCGACAGTCGGCTCGGAAAGCTCGCGCCAGAGTTCGAGCTCCGACACCTCGTGCGCGAACGCGCCGTCGATCGACCGGATTTCCATCGTCGTCACCCGTTGCCCGGACGTGGCGAAGCGGACAGGCCGGCTCCCGGGTGCCGTTCGGAATTCGCAATGAAGCGCCAAGACACGGAGTGATTTTCCGAACTACATCGTTTGAGGAAGCACCCCGCAGTCCCCGGGAGCAAACTTGAGCGCTCCCCTTCAGTCGGCCACCGGCGGGCGTTGGCTCGACACATGGCCGAGAGCTCCGGTCGATCTCCGCCTTGCCGCTCAGGCCACGCGCGCGGGCGCGGCGCGGGGGAAGGCGGGAGCGAACCCGTGGGCGCGCTCGAGCTCCGACCGGACATGCGCGCCATCGGCGGCCGGGAGCGGCCGGAAGGGCGGGCGCACCGCCGCCCATCCCGGATCGTCCCGATAGTGGGCGACGATGTGCTTCATGGCCGGAATCACCGGCTTCGCCTGGATGCACGCGCGCATCGCGGAGACCTCCGCCTGGAGCGCATCGGCGTTCTCGGCGCCCGCCTGGAAGGCGTCGAAGACCGCCCGGATGCGGCGCGCGTTGACGTTCCCGGTCGCGGTGATGCATCCGCCGCCGCCGTGGCGGAGGTTGTCGAGGAGAAACGTCTCGGAGCCCGAGAGCACCCGGAAGCCGGGGTAAGCGGCGAGGAGAGCCTCGGAGTAGGACCAGTCCCCGGAGCTGTCCTTGAGCCCCACCACGACCCCCGGGAACGCGTCGATCAGACGACCGACCAGGTCGACCGGGAACCCGATCACCGCCTGGGGCGGGATGTGGTAGAGGTACACTCGGAGCCGCGCGTCGGCGATCCGGTCGATGACCTCGCGGAAGTGCTCGAACACCCCGTCGTCGCTCGGTCCCTTGAAGTAGAACGGGGGCAGGACCATGACCCCGCCGCAGCCGGCCTCGACCGCGTGCCGGCAAAGCTCCACCGTGTCCGGGATGGAGCAAAGGCCGGTCCCCGGCATGAGCCGCCCCGGATCGATGCCCCCTTCGAGCAGCGCGTCGAGCAGCCGGCGGCGCTCGGCGAGTCCGAGGGAGAGCGCTTCCCCCGTCGTGCCGAACGGAGCGAGTCCGGTGCACCCGTCCTCAAGCAGCCACGCCGCGTGGTCCGCGAACCGCACCGGGTCCGGGTCGAGCTTCGCATCGTAGGGGGTGAGCACCGGCGCGATGACGCCGGAGAAGAGCTTGTCGTCACCCATCGTGGTGGTTCTCCTTGTGCGCCGGGAGGAACGGCCGGCGACCGCATGGCCCGGAAGTCCGGCCACTCTAGCGCCCGCTCGCACCGGCGTCGAGATCGAACCCCCGCGCGCCCCGGCCGCGCCCCGGCCGGACCCGGGCCGCGCTCGCGCCGCGTTCGCGCCGAGAACGGCCCGTTTAGACCGAAGTTCCTGGGGATTTTGGGGTCAAATCGAGGGTAAGTCATTGACGTAGATCGAAAAAATGCCGGAGGGAGGGTGATTTTTGTTCCCATGTATATTGAGAGATATCATTGACATGGTGGATTCGAATTGCTATCTTCGTTCCCATGTACATCGAGACCGTCCCCAACCGCAACTCCCGCCCCGCGATCCTCCTTCGCCAAGGCTGGCGCGAGGGCAAACGGGTGCGCAAGAAAACGCTGGCCAACCTCACCGACTGGCCCTCGGAGAAGGTCGAGGCACTGCGCCAAGTGCTCAAGGGCCGCCGACTCATCGCCCCCGAGGACGCCTTCACGGTCGAACGTTCCCGACCGCACGGTCATGTCGAAGCGTTGCTCACCGTTTGCCGGCGCCTGGGACTGGAGCGGCTCATCGCCGCGAAGCGCTGCCGCGAGCGCGACCGGGTGCTGGCGATGGTGCTCGAACGGTTGCTTCATCCCGCCTCGAAGCTCGCCACTACCCGGCTGTGGCATTGCACGACCTTGGCCGAGGAGCTCGGGGTCGGCGACGACGACGAGGACGACCTGTACGAGGCGATGGACTGGCTGCTCGAACGCCAGGAGCGAATCGAGCAGCGCTTGGCAAAGCGCCATCTGCACGAAGGCGAACCGGTGTTCGCCGACGTGTCGTCAAGCTACTACGAGGGCCGCACCTGCCCGCTGATGCGCTTCGGATACAACCGCGACCGCAAGCGCGGTAAGACACAGCTCGTGTACGCCGTGCTGAGCGCCCCCGGAGGGTGTCCGGTCGCCGTCCAGGCGTATCCGGGAAACACTGCCGACCCGAACACCGTCCCGGACCAGGTGGTGAAGCTCCAGGAGCGCTTCGGGCTTGAACGGGTCGTGCTGGTCGGGGACCGGGGCCTGTTGACGCAGGTCCAGATCGAGCACCTGAAGCGCCACCGGGGTCTGGGATGGGTGAGTGCGCTGAAGTCGTTGCAGGTGCGCGCCCTGGTCGAGCAACACGCGTTGCAGTTGTCGCTGTTTGACGAGCAGAACCTGGCCGAGATCGTCTCGCCGGACTATCCGGGCGAGCGCTTGGTGGCGTGCTACAACCCGCTGCTGGCCGAGGAACGCTCGCGCAAGCGCGAGGAGTTGCTGGCCACGACCGAGGCGGGGTTGGAACGCGTCGCACGCGAGGCGGCGCGGCGCACCCGCACGCCCCTTGGGGCGGCCGAGCTCGGACGCAAGGTCGGGCGGGTGCTGGGGCGACACAAGATGGGCAAGCACTTCGAGTGGGAGGTCAACAACGCCCGGCTGCGGTATCAACGCAACGCCGAGCGGATCGAAGCCGAAGCGCGTCTGGACGGGATCTACGTGCTTCGCACGAGCGAGCCAGCGACGCGGCTGTCGAGCCACGACACGGTGCGCACCTACAAGGGGCTTGCGGACGTGGAGCGCTGGTTCCGCACCCTCAAGGGCCTTGAGGTACGGGTACGGCCCATCCGCCATCGCGAGGAGCGCCGGGTGCGGGCGCACCTGTTCATATGCCTGCTCGCGGGCTACGTGGAATGGCATCTTCGCCGTGCCGTGGCGCCGTTGCTGTTCGACGACGAGACGTTGGACGAGGCGCGCCGCACGCGCGATCCGGTCGCCCCGGCCAAGCCCACACCCCGGGCCCGTAAGAAAAAGGCGCGCCGGCGCACCGACGACGGATTGGCCCTGCACAGCCTGGATACCTTGCTCGCCGAACTCGCGACGCGCTGCCGCAACACCTGCCGGGTGTTGTCGGACCCCACGGCTCCGGCCTTCTCGCTCCTCACCGAGCCCACCCAGACCCAACGGCGCGTCGCCGAACTCATCGAAATGTTCCCAGTACCGGGAATCGCCTGAAGCTGAAAATACGAACGACTGTCAATGAGTTGTTCTATCTCAACGCAGGGAACTTCGGTTTAGAATGCACCGACCCTGCCGGCGCCGGCGGACGGCCGCTTGCGGCGGCGCGGCGCGAGGACTCCATGCACCGAACCCGGGAGCAGAGATGACCGTCAACTTCGCCATGATCGCCACCGGGCGGATCGCCGAGAACCAGCTCGCCCCCGCCGTAGCCGAGGCGGAAGGGGGCCGGCTCTGGAGCGTCCTGTCGCGCGACCGCGCGCGGGCCGCGGATTTCGCCGCGCGGCACGGCGCCGCGTCTCCCGCTCCCGCCCACGACGACCTCGCCGCGCTGCTCGCGGACCCCGAGCTCGACGCGGTCATCATCGCCTCTCCCGACAAGATCCACGCGGAGCAGGGGATCGCCGCCGCCCGCGCCGGCAAGCACGTATTCGCCGAGAAGCCCATGGTGACGGACCGGGCGGACGGCCGCGCCCTCGTCGATGCCTGCCGGGACGCGGGGGTGAAGCTCGGGGTCGCGTTCCACATGCGCTGGCACGCCGGGCACCGGGCCCTCGCCGAGGCCGCCCGCGCGGGACGATTCGGCACCCTTCGACACATGCGCGTCAATTGGACCCAGCGCCAGCCGGATGCCTCGAACTGGCGCGCCTCACCCGAGATCGGGCGCTGGTGGAGCCTCGGCGGAGTCGGGCCCCACTGCCTCGACCAGGTCTGCTGGTTCATGCAGCCGGAGGCGGGGGAGGTGCAGACCCTGCAAAGCGTCATCGACAACTCGGTCTGGAACAGCCCTCACGACGAGACCGCGGTTGTCGTCCTTCGATTTGACAACGGCGCGACGGCCGAGATCTGCACCTCGATGCAGTTCGTCTCGCCCAAGCGCATGGAGGTCTTTGGAGAGAAGGGTTGGGCCATCGCGGAAGAGACGTTCGGCTACGACGGGGACGGACGGATCTGGACCGACCAGGGCGAGTTCGAATTCCCGGTGCACAACCCCTACACGGGAGAGGTGCGGGACTTCGTGCTCGCCGTCGAGGAAGACCGCAAGCCCGAGGTCGACGGCGAGGAAGGGCTTCGCAACGTCGACCTCCTGCTCCGCGCGGTCGGCGCCTGACCGATTCATTCACCGTCGCGCCCACCGTCACCGATCGGTTATCTCGTGCCGGCGATGGGGCTCAACTCCCTTGGCTTGAGCGCGCAGGTCTAGCCCGGAAATCTCACCAACTTTCGTCGCGAGGGTGCCGAGACAGTGCTGTGGCGGGCCGCACGGACCGAAAGAGCGCGTACGCGCTGGCGAAGGCGTAGCCGACACTAGCGCGTTCGCGCTGTCGAAGCGGCTTGCGGGAGTACGGCCCGTCACAGCGCATGGATCGGTGTCCGCAGCAGGAAGCTGGTGAGATTTGCGGGCTAGGTCCAGTCCGCGAAGCCGGCCGGCGGGGCGAGGGGGACGGCGTGCACGTCGCCGGCGCCGATCGGATAGGGGTTCGGCGCCCGGCAGAAAATGGACATCGACCGGACGGCACCGGCCGGAAGCGTGCGGGCGACCTTGCGCAGCACCTCGGCGTCGCGCGCGTCCGGGTGCGCGGTCCACTTGGCATCGGCGAGATGGAACGTTCCCGCCCGGTGCAGGAGGAAGTCGGCTTCCCGGGTGCGGTCGCTCCAGAAGTTGAGGTCCCAGCCTCCGCGCCGGTTCGACTGCGCGCGGCGGATTTCGGAGCAGACGAGGGTTTCCCAGAGCGCACCGGCAAGCGGCGACGCCCGGAGCGCCTCCGTGGTGTGCACGCCGCACAGGAACGCCGCGAGCCCGGCGTCGCGCAGGTACAGCTTGGGCCGCTTCACGAGCGCCTTCGTCCGGTTCGCGAACCAGGGCTCGAGCAGGATGAGCTGGTGCGACGCGGCGAGCGCCGACAGCCACGCGGCAGCGGTCGAACCGCTGATACCGACATCGCGGGCGAGATCGGCGCGGTTGAGAAGCTGCGCCGAGCGGAGCGCCGCGGCGCGCAGAAAGCGCTCGTAGTCGCGCAGGCTCGAGACCTGGAGGAGCTGCCGGAGATCGCGCTCCAGGTACGTCGCCACGTAGGATCGGAGGAAGCCCTCCGACTCGATGTCCAGGTTTTCGTAGAGCTCCGGAAATCCGCCGCGTACCAGGAACTCCTCGACGGTGAGGTACGGATGGGCCGCCTTGGCTTCGGCGAAAGAGAGCGGCTCCAGCTCCACGATGCTGGCGCGACCGGCCAGCGAATCGGAGACCGATTTCATGAGGCCGAGCGGTTGCGAGCCGGTGAGGAGGAAGGCGCCGGCGCGCCCGCGATCGCGATCGACCGCGGCTTTGAGGTGGCGAAAGAGACCCGGGGCGTACTGCACCTCGTCCACGATGACGGGAGGCGGATACCGCGCGAGGAACGACGCGGGATCGCGCTCGGCCTGCTCCGCCTCGCTCGGGAGATCCAGCGTGACGAAGGCGTGCTCCGGGAACAGCCGCCGCATCAGGCTCGTCTTCCCGGTCTGACGGGCACCCGTCAGCACCACGATCGGGCGAGTTTCGGCCCGTTGCCGCAGGAGTGGCTCTACATCGCGATCGATCCACATCCCGCAAATTCTACGATCCTGTCGAAGAAATTACACGACTGATATCGCTCCCAAACTCAGGGAAGATCTCCGGGCTTCTCGTAGAGTCGGCCGACCGGAGATTCGAGCCCGAGTCTTGCCTCTCAGCCACGGAACGTCAGGAGCCGTCGCGGCGTCCGGACGAGGATGGTGTCGATCTCGTCGTCGGTGAAACCCTTCGCGCGCATCAGCGGAACCACGTTGCGCAGGATGTGGCCATAGCCGTGGCCGCCGTAGGTGACCAGCCGGGTCTTGGTGCAGATGTCGTGGGAGATCACGATTTGCCCGCCGTGGCCGCGCTCGATCAGGCCGCGGATGTAGCCGAGACGCATGTAGTCGGTGGGAAGGTCGGCGCCCGCGAACCAGTAGTACGACGTTTCAATCCCGAAAAAATCGTATTCAATGACGCAGCCGGTGTCCGCGAGCCTCAGGACCTCGTCGGTCGAGAAGAACGTGCGGTCGATGTGGCTCATGACCACCCGCCCGATGTCGGCCCCGGCGCAGGCGAGAATGTCGATGATCTCCGCTGGCGCGTCGGCGTGCCGGCCGGGATGCACGTTGATGGAGGCCCCCGTCGCCTGCTGTGCGAGGGCGGCGGCCTCAAGAGACCTCCGCTCGAAGCTGCGAAGCGGCCACATGCAGCCGATCTCACCGATGATCCCGGCCCGGACCGGTGTGCCCCAACAGCCCTCCTCCACCTGCGCGACCATCTCCCGCGCCAGCTCGTCGACGCTTCGGGACTTGATGTCCTCGGGGAGGTATTCGTCAACGTAGTATCCCGCACCCTGTATCAGGTGGATGCCGGATTCCTTCGACAGGTGCCGCAGGCCTTCCGGATCGGGCTCGAGCCCGAAGTTGCTGAGGTCGACGACGGCCGACCCACCGCAATCGTTCAGCCGCACGAGCTCGGCCAGCGCGACGCTGTGGTCCTGGTTATGCTGGTTGCCGAAGTCGAGAATCGAACGGCGGTTGATCTCCCATACCGTATCGAGACGGATCTCCACCTCGTCTTCCGGGCCGCAGCGCGCCCGCACCTCGGGACGAGTGACGTCCCAGAGGACGTGCTCGTGCATCAGGGTCGGCCCCAGCTCCTCGGGCTCGATCAACCCGCAGACGGTCTGGATCCGGCCGTTTCTCTCCTCGGAGGCGCCCATTTGCCGTGAATTTCCACTTCCCAACCACTGCCCAGCATCGGCGCACGGGACACGCTGGTCAAGGGCTCGCGCTCCGATGAGGCGGTGTCGCTTCGGGAGCGGAGGGCCCGGCCGTGCAAGACCGGTAGCGCCGCGAAGCTGCGTACGCTGGTCGGCTTGGTGGCGCTAGCCCGGAAATCTCACCAGCTTTCGTCGCGAGGGCGGCGAGACGGCGCTGTGACAGGCCGCACGGACCGAAGGAGCGCGTAAGCGCTCTTTCAGTCCGCGAAGCTGCGCAAGCAGATGCGGCCCGCTACCACGGCATTCTGCTTCGCAGCTTCGCGGCGCCCTCGCGACGGAGATCGGTGAAATATGCGGGCCAGGCGATAGTACGGCCCGCAAGCCGGCTCGACGCGCCGTGGCTGTCTCCTGGTCCGACGACTTGAAGCGTGTCTTCGGGACCTGTCATTGCTCAACGAGCACATGCGTCCACGCGAGTCCATCAATTCGATCGAAGTGTCGATCGCAGGAAACGAGGTCGGCTCCGGTCTCCATCGCGTGCGCGGCTATCCAGATATCGTTCGACGGAATGGGGCGTCCCTTGGCCCGAAGCGCCGCCGCGATTCGCGAGTAGCGGTCCGCCGTCGTGAAGTTCATGGCGGCAATCGCTACGCGAGGGTTGTCGATGAAGGCATGTAGCTCACGAACATTCGGTTCCAGGCGCGAACCGTTCCTGAACCCGTAAAGCAACTCGCCGATGACGACGAATGGCAGCAGGATTTCTTCGGAGCCGCGAACGAGTTCCGCGATCCGGCGATGCCCCCGCTTCAGGTGCGAGTATGCATTGGAGTCCAGAAGAATCCTCACTCCCACATGGCCTCATCGACCCGGGACAGATCCTCGAGAGCCCGGTCCAGCTCGGCCGCTTCCTCAGCCGTCCATGTGCCGATCAGGTGGTCCAGCGAAGTGCCCACGGTGTTCCCGCCGCCCGTGTTCTCGCTCAGGCCGGCCCCCCGGCGCAGAAGCCGCATCACGGCTCGATTGAGCGAAATGCCTTCCCGGCTCGCGAGCTGACGGATCCGGCCCGCCAGCTCCTCGTCAAACCCTCTAATCGTGAGTTGTTTCAATTCGCGTGCCCCTGCGAGTCACTACGAGACTCAATAAGAGTCACAATAGTGACTCGACCGAATTACGTCAAATTCCAGGCACGTACCAGGTACTCCTCGCCGGTGAGTTGCAGTCTGCGGCGCGCGGCGAGAATCCCCGGAGAGGGCGGACCGGGGAGGGGCGGGAGGGGCGGGAGGGGCGGCCGGGATCAGGGCTCGTTGATGCGGTCGAGAGGGTAGATCGGCCGGCGGACGTTGCGGAAGTCGAGCATGTCGTAGTCGGAGGTGCAGACCCCGGTTCCCGCGCACTCGAAGATGTCGAGGGCGACGTCCGAGAAACCCGCGCGGTAGTGGATCCGGCTCTTCAGCATGAGGAAGCGCCGCTTGCGCGGGTCGATCCCCAGGCTGAGAAAGCAGTTGAGGTCGTTCGGCTCGTGATGCCGGGAGATGACCACGATCTCCACCCTTCCGGTGTCGAGCACCACCGTCGGCCCCAGGTTCATCTCGACGCCGGTAGAGGCAGGCCCGAGGTTGCGGAAGCGCCCGTCGGAAATGAGCTTGACCCGGCCCCGCACCTCGAGCGGCTCTCCGGCAAGGCCGATGGAGGGCATGTCGATCTTGCCGCCGAGCATCACCGTCGTCTCCGTCCCGATGCCGGCCGCGATGAGCTCGTGCACCGCCCCCGGATCGTGGATCGCGAACACCGCCACGTCTTCGAGCTCGGCCTCGATGCTCGCCCTGAGCACCGTCATCGAGTCCATCGTCCCGCCGGAGGCCGCGTTGTCGTAGTGGTCGAGCAGGATGACGGGGCCGTCTCCACGGGCGGCAGGATGCCGTGCCGCCGCGCCCGCCCCGGTTCCGTCCACCGCCTCCCGGGCACGGGCGATGGAGTCCGTGAGCGGCTCGATCCGGTACACGAACGCCTCCCGGTTGATCCACGCGAAGTCGAGGAGCTCGTCGCGCATCCGCTCGGCCGCCGCGCGGTCGCCGTCCGTCACCACCACGCAACTGAGCCCCGCGTTGGTGATGTCGGCGTGGGGAAACCCGGTGAAGAGGCTCGCCGCAATGGCGCCTTCCGCCTCCATCTCGCGTGCCCGCGCCTGCAATTCCCGGTTCGGGAAGTCGTCGCTCCCCTGGCGCATGACGTGGGGCAGCATGGGCCGGTTCCCCCACGCGGCGACCGGCCGCGCCTCGCCCCGCAGCATCGCGAAGATCGGCCGCGCCGCCCGCACCCCGGTCTCGTGGTAGTCGATGTGCGGGTAGGTCTGGTAGCCGGCAATGACGTCCGGGTGCTCCACCAGCGCGCGATAGAGGTTGGCGTGCATGTCGAGGGTCACCCCGATCGGGACATCGGGCGCGGTCGCCCGGATGCGCGCGAGCAGCTCGCCCTCCCCGTCCTCGTGCCGCTCGGTGACCATCGCGCCGTGCAGATCGAGCAGGATCGCGTCGCACCCGCCCGCCACCGACTCGAGGATCGCGTCGCAGATGTACTCGTAGGCCGCAGACTGGACCGGCCCGCTCGGGGGCGCGTTCGCGGCGATGGACGGCACGATCTCCGCCCCCGCCGCCTCCGCCACGTCGATGAACCCCGCGATGCACGAGCCCGTGCCCCGGTAGGCCGCGAGGACCGACTCGCCCTCGAGCGGGCGCTCCGCCCCCTTCGAGAACCGTGCAAGGTCGGTCGGAACCGGCGAGAACGTATTCGTCTCGTGCTTCATCATCGCGAGGACTACGCGGATCATGCCGTTACCTCCATTCCGATCAGGACGATTCCATGGCGCCGCGCCGGCGCGAGGCGCTCACCGTATCGAAGCTCCGGCCGGGCGTGCCCGGTGCGAGACGCGAGACGCGAGACGCGCGGCGCATGCACTGCCGGGCGATTGCCTCCGCCGCGAGCCGCCGCGCCCCACGGTCGACGTGCCGCCGCCATCCGCCCCGCACCGTGCGATTCGTACCCGGAGCGCGAGGCCGGGGAAGCGAGGCGGCGCCGACAGCGCTCTCTCGACTCAATGCTGCAGGGCGGAAACGTCGAACTCCGCCCCGAAGCGCCGGCCCGCCTCCAGGAAATCGCCGTACTTGCGGTGGCCGGCGGTGTGGTGAGCGCACGCGATGAGCACCCGTTCGGGGTCGGCGGTGCGCCCGCGCACGCAGTCCTCGAGCATGACCTGCGCGATCTCCTGGTTGTGGGGATCGTTCCCCGTCCGGCAGGCGGCGACCGCGAGCCGCTCGACGAGCCGCGCCCGGTCCGCGCCGGAGTCGAGATACGCCCTGGTCCACGCCGCGCTCCCTTCCATGTCGAGGGCCACGATGGCGGCCTCCATCCGGTCGAGGATCTCTCCGGACGCGCGCCGGTCCGCCCCGGCCGGAGCCTCGATCCCGGCCGGCTGCATGTCGCCGGTGTGGGCCTGGTGGTGGGCGGTCCGTTCGAGGAACGCGGCGGCGAGGAAAACGAGCTTGACCTGGTGGCGGTGCGCGAAGTTCTCCAGGAACCAGCCGTGGGTGCTGACGTACTGGTAGCAGTGCTGGGACATCGAGAAGTTGTTCGGGTTCCGGGTCTCGATCACGGCCTGGGCGGCTCCGATCCGGATCGCGTCGAGGAGGTCGTGGAGCCGCTTTCCCGCCCGGAGAAGCTCGGCGATGCGCTCGACGCCGGCCGGCTCGGGCTCGCGGATGAGCCGGTGCACGAGATCGCTCGTCTCCTCCGGCGTGAGCGGCTCCGCATTGGCGACGAGGGCGCGCTCGCGCTCCGTCGTGCCCGCGTAGGGAATGGCGGAGATCCGATCCTCCTCGATATAGACCGTGATCGCGTTGCACGCCATCTCGTAGGTCGAGTACCAGCGCGGGCCGACCGCCATGTCGAGGGCCCCCGCGTAGAGGATCGGATGCGCCCGGTCCCAGCCGATCGCTTCGCCGAGCTCGACGGTGGAGCGCGCCCGGTAGCTCTTGTGCCCGGTGGTGTAGGAGCGGTTGTAGAGCATGCGGTCCTGCACGTCGATGAGGCCCGCGAAGACGAGCTCGGCGAGCACCTCGCGCCGGTGCTCGGGCTCCTCCATGAGGCCGAGGAAAACCCGGTACGCCTCCAGGACCTGCCCGCGCTGCACGAGGGTGAGCCAGTGCCCCAAGCGCTCGCGGAGCGAGCCCTCGAGGTGCTCCGGCTCCTGGTCCGGCCAGTGGACCACCGGGGCGGGAGGCGGGCCGGGAGGCAGCTCGCCGCCCCGCGCGTAGTGCCCCGGCGCCTTCAGGATCTTCTGGTTCCAGATGTCGAGGCCGGTCGGGATGTACCAGATGGTCTGGGCCATCGCGAGGCCCGCCGCCTCGGGCGGAAGCATCTTCACCAGGTTGAGGGTCGCCCGCGCGCTCAGGAGACAGTGGTCGTTGTTGACGAAGTTGACGAACCCGTCGTCGATCCGCTCGTGGTACGGCACGTGGGTGTACGGGCCGTGGATCCGGGTCGCTTCGAGCAGCAGCTCCTCGAGCGGGCGGGCGTCACGGTAGAGGTCGTAGTAGACCTCGCTCGCGCCGATCTGATCGCGGTCGAGGATGCGCTCCTCCAGGGCCGCGTAGCGGTCGGATACGGATGCGGGTCGGTTGACGGCCTGCGCCTCGCTCATGCTCATGCTCCTTCTGCGGGACCGGAACCCTGGCGTTCGATCCAGTCTGCCACCAATTCTCTTTCGGTTTCGTCCATCGCGCCGGGGGCGAGCGGCGCTTCGCACATCCGATCCTGCTCCCGTTTCCCGTGACCCTGCCCGCCGGTCGGTTCGTCGCCGAGACCTTCCCCGTCCGGGATCAGTCCCGGGCGGCTTCCGCCAGGGGTCCGCGCACGATGGCCCGGCCGATCACGACGTTCTGGATCTCCGTCGTCCCGTCGAGGTACTGGGCCATCTTCGCGCACGCGAGATGCCGGGCCAGGGGATGATCGGTCTTCAGCCCCGGCGCGCCCATCGCCTGCATGCAGTCCCCGATGCGGGCGAGCGCCGCCCGGGTCGCGAACTTCTTCGCGTGCGCGGCGGCGAGCGTGTGGTTGCCTCCGCCGCCGTCGAGGGCCGTGGCGGCGTGCGCGGTGAGGAGCCGCGCCGCCTCGAGGTCGGTCGCAACGTCGGCGAGCATCCACTGGAGGCCCTGGTGCTCGAGGGCGGCGCGGCCGAAGGAGCGCCGGCCGGCCGCGAACGCGAGCGCGGCATCGAGCGAGCGGCCGAGCATGCCGCAGCACATGGCGGCGACGTTGACCCGCGCGAAGTCGATGCCGGCCATCGCCGCCTTGAAGCCGTCGCCGGGGCCGAGCAGCACGGCGTCCGCATCCACCCGGCAACCCTCGAAGCGGAAGCCTCCGGCGCCGAGGGCATGGCCGCCGAGCAGGCGGTAGGCGGGCTCGCGGCTCACCCCCGCGGCATCGGCCTCGACGAGGAAGCAGGCGATGCCGCGCCACCCTCTGCCGGGATCGGTCTGGGCATAGACGCTGAGCAGGTCCGCGGACGCTCCGTTGCTCACCCATGCCTTCTCGCCGTCGAGGCGCCAACCGGCTCCGTCCCGGCGCGCGCTGGTGATGATCGCCGCCGCATCGCTTCCACCCCGGGGCTCGGTGAGGAGGAACGCCCCGATCCGTTCTCCCGCGATCAACGGCGGCAGCCACCGGCTCTGCTGCGCGGCGGTCCCGTTTCGGGAGAGGTTGCGGGCGAGGTTGTTGTGAACGACGAGCGAGAACGCGGACGCCATGCACGCCGACGCGAACGCCTCCACCGCGAGCGCCATCGCGGGCATCGCGAGGCCCCGGCCGCCCGATGCCTCCGGCACGGTCAGCCCGCAGAGCCCCCGCCCCGCCGCCTCGCGAAACGCCTCTGCCGGCACCCGTCCCGCCTCGTCCCACGCCACGGCATTCGGCTCGATGACCTCGCGGGCGAACGCGCGCGCCGCGTCGACCACCGCCGCCTCCCGCTCCGAAACCGCGGGCATCACCGATTCGAGACCGCTCATCGTTTCATTGCCCTCCCGGAACGTTTGCGGCGGGGTCTACGGCATTCTTTCGCCATCCCCAGGTGCTCGATCTCCAGCCCGCCCCAATGCTCGTTCAGGTACTCGGCGACGAGCCGGCGGTGACAATGGTGCGGCTGATCCTCGCTGCAGAGCAGACAGCCACCGCTCACGACGTCCGGTGGCACGGTCGTCTCGATCCGCCGCGCTTGCATCAGGCCGATGAACCGGGTCTCGTAAGTGCCCCAATCGATCCGACCCTGTCGATAATCGCCCAACAGCTCCTTCGTAGGTGCAAGACTCGGCAGGTGGACGTAGTCGATCCCGCAGAGCTCGCCGGCGAACCAAGCAAGATCGTCCTTCTTGGCGAAGCCGGCAAGCTGCGACCCGTTGTTGAGCCGCACGTCCACGATGCGCTTGACCCCCGACTCGCGCAGAAGCTCGAAGAACCGCCGGGCGGACTTCTTCGTGAATCCGATGGTCGATACCTTCATCGATCCGGTTGCTCCGGTACGGCAGCGGACTTGTCCAGGGTATGGCCGACGAGTTTGGTCCGCCGGGCGATCGCCTCCGCGATCAGCTCCTCTCGCGGCTGCTGCCGGTGGAACAGATCGCCCTCCGGATCGAGGTCGAAGCTGGTGAGCAGCCGTTCCATCGCGCCAGCGTGCGGCTCGTTCCCGCCGTCGGGATGGATGTGTGCAACGTTCACCCCTCGCTCATCGAGCGCGCGCGCGACGAGAAGCGTTCGATGGCAATCGAGCGGCTCTTTCTCGGCGCACATGAGCGCGATGCGATGCTCCGCGGAGCCGCGCACGACGCGGTCGAGACCTTCGCGAAAGCGGTCCGTCCTTGCAAGCCGGTCGTAACGGATGCGCCCGTCTTCGTAGCAGGCGGGATCGTCGGAGCGTCCGCCGAGCTCGCGGCCGAGGTACACGTACCTGATCCCCTGCGCCTTGAGGGCGGCCGCGAGCGGTTCCCGATTGAAGTGGGGGTTGAAGCGGCTATAGGGCGCCGAGCGCACATCGGCCAGGGCCGTGACGCGATGCCGATCCAGCAGCCCCAGGAAGGTCTCCAGCGGGTGGTTGGAATGCCCGATCGTGAGGACGGTGCCGTCTTCCCCGTTCACGCCGCTACCGCCGGTCGGGCTCGATGATTGCCGCAATGAGCTTGTAGAAAGCTCCCTGGTACGGCTCTCCGAGACTGATGGTGACCATCGAATCAGTCCAGCTTCCCATGCAGTCCGAGCGCCGGAACAACGAACCTGGTGGGTGCATCAGGAACCATCGAATCGTGGGCAAGACCCGCGCCGGTAACTACTCGGCTGCCGGGATCACGAGCCGCAGCTCGCTGTCGTCGATCAGGCTGTATTCGGGGAGACATCCGGACAACTGCTCGCATTCGGATCGGATGATCGGGACGCCGTCACCGCGCCGATCCATCATGTGGGAGCGTCCGAGGTCTGCCGGGACGGGACAGCGGGCCAGCATGGACACGATGAGCTCGTTCCGGCTGGACTGCCGTAGATGCAGGCTGTCCGGGGCAAGCGTGTTCGCGAGTGCGCCCGGAACGTAGAGCTCGAGCCGGTCTCCGAACATGTGGAGGCGTATCCGCGCACCCGCCATCGAGTAGTCGCGGTGCGCAACCGCATTCACGAGCGCCTCGAACACGGCTCGTTCGCTGAACTGCGGGCGCTCCGACCTTGCCAGCCTCTTTGTCGCCCGCACCAGCATGTTTCGCCGCACGAAGTGCAGCGCTTCCGCGACCTGCTCGTCGAGCGGCCCCCCGACGTCGCGGGCATCCGTCTGATAGTCGGTGTCGATCCGCTCTCCTGCATAGCTGACCGCCTGGATGCAGGCGTGCGGCAGCCACCGTTGCGGCTCGGGCGTACAAAGGAGGACGCCTGCGAGCGTCAGTCTCTCTGTCCCGTCATCGTCGTCGGCCACGATGCGGAGCTTGCGCAGGGTCCCTTTCGAGGTGTCCTCGGGTGAAAATCTTCGCGTCAACGAGTAGTGCAAATTGCCGGGCGAAGTGCCGGGCACGACGGACTCGGCGAAGAACTCGCCCAGGCGCTGCAAGATGGCCGTGCGGTCCATGTCCGATTATAGGCGCGGGCGACGCGCGTCCGGAGCCGGCGGTCGCCGCCCTTGCGCCCCCCGGGACCGCCGCTCACGAATTCGCGGGCTCGACCCGCATGCGGCGCCAGCGCACTGGCCGTCAATTCCACATCGACGCGGGCGGGCGGGCGGTCGCACAGCGGTGGGAGCCTCCTGGTTTGCGCCCGGACGGTGACATGCGCCGCAAGGAACTATCTATTATGGACGTGTGAAAGATTCCAGAGGGCCCGCGATGCTCCGCCTCTACGACAACCACCTGTCCGGCAACGGATACAAGCCGCGCCTGCTGCTCGCCCATCTCGGCCGGACCTACGAGCGCATCGAGGTCGACATCCTGAAGGGAGACACCCGGACACCGGAATTCCTTGCCCGGAACCCCAACGGCCGAATCCCGGTGCTGGAAATCGAGGACGGCACCTGCATCGCCGAGTCCAACGCGATCCTCTTCTATCTCGCCGAAGGCTCACGGTTTCTTCCGTCGGAGCGGCTGGCCCGCGCCCTCGCCTTGCAGTGGATGTTCTTCGAGCAGTACAGCCACGAGCCCTGCATCGCGGTCGCGCGCCACTGGATACAGCACGTCGAGATGACGCAGGCGCAGCGCGCCCAGCTTCCCGACAGGCAGGAGGGCGGGCGGGCCGCGCTCGCGGTCATGGAGCGGCACCTCGACGAAGCGGACTGGTTCGGCGGGGATGCGATGAACATCGCCGACTTCGCGCTCTATGCCTATACCCACGTCGCCGGTGAGGGCGGGTTCGAGCTCGCCGACTATCCGTCCGTCGGCGCCTGGCTCGCCCGGGTCGCGGCGGAGCCGGGACACGTTCCGATGCATCCCGCGCCGAAAGGGGTCGTCACCCCGGTGGATTGCTGATCGGCCGCCGGAGGTTCAAGGAGAACAAGGGCCGGCAAGCCTCCTGCACGGGTCGTTCGCGAAAGCAGCGGCCCCGCCCCACGAATCTTGAGCCGGAAAGAAGTCGAGAGGCTCGCGCTCGCGGACCTTCGTTGGAGCCCGAGCGCGCTTGTTCCATCCGGGTTCCCCTTCATCGGGTTCCGGTTGGCGCTGAGAGACGCGCCGCGAGGCGGCCTCCGGTTACGGGTTGCGGATGAGACGCACCTCGACCCCCACATCGATCTCCGCCCAGACCCGGTCGGCGGTCAAGGCCGGCAAACCTCTGCGTGCAGCCAGTTGGAGACAAGCACGGTCGCCGAGCGACAACCCCCGGCTGCGCGTAGCATCGCGAATATCCGCCGCTTCATGGGCCTGGTCTTCGTCGAAGGGGATGATCTCCACGCTCATGAGGGCAATCGACCGCCGCACTTCCGGCGCGCTCGCTCCGAAGTCGGCAAGCCGGGCGCCTGCCTCGGCGACATTCACCGCCGAGACGATTGCATCGCCGCGATAGCCGGACACGACATCGGCGCCCGGCTCCCCGCGAAGGAAGGCGAGAATCGCCGACGCATCGAGCACCGCTCGACTCACTTGTCGGCATCCGCCGCGACTTCCCGCCGCCGTTCCCGAAGAAGCTCGTCCACCAGGCTGACACCCTCGGGCACGTACCGGGCGATCATGTCTCGAACTCTGCGAACTTCCGTTTCGTCGCTGACCGCGCGCAACTCGTCACCTTCGACCCGCATGACGACGGCCCCCCCTTCCTCAATTCCGAGGGCCTCTCGGTACGCCGCCGGGATGACCACCCTTCCGCCCGGCCCGACGACGACTCGCACCTGTTCGGGTGGTGCTCCCGAGTGACGCTCGGGCGCGGCAGCTTCCTCCCGCGAGGTTCGACTCAGCCGTGGTTCCATGTGACCGTCACGTACCAGCACGTTGCGGACGTGCTGGTAGCGGATGCCCAGAAACCGCCGTATCTCGGAACGGCTGTACCCGTCGCGATACAACGCCCGGATCTTGTCGCTCTTGGTGGTGAGTCCCACGACGGCCTGCTCCATGGGCCGTTGCCGCTCCGCATACGCTTCCATCGCCGCCTCCCGCTATATCAACGTGAAGTCTCTGGGTTGTATATAGTGACATAACAAACTATACATGTCATTGATGATATATATCAGGGTTGTACTGAGCGAAACAACCCCGGTGCTCA
Organism: Gammaproteobacteria bacterium; assembly: GCA_965223775.1. GTDB lineage: Bacteria > Pseudomonadota > Gammaproteobacteria > HK1 > HK1 > JAJDXW01. The sequence goes on from OZ245021.1 coordinate 5,046,449, forward strand.
GCCATCTTGTGGAGGGCGCGGGGCGCGGGGCGCGGGCAGCACCTCGGCGAGGGCGGCGGCGACGATCAGCATCGAGCCCGCGACCTGGGCCACGCCGAACGGCTCGCCGGCGAACGCGGCAGCGGACGCGAGGCCCGTCACCACCTCCATCATCAGGAGCAACCCGGCTCGGCCCGGACTCAGCAGCCGCACCCCCCACAGGATGCAGATCGCGCTCGCGACGCTCAACGCGGCCACGGCGAGGATGATCGCAGCCGGCCCAAGGGTGACGGCCGGCACCGGACCGGCGGCCGAGAACGGCAGCAGCGACACGATCACGGTCGCCACGGTGCCGCCGATGAACAGGGACGTGACGTGCGCAACCGGGCTCGCGGCGGCGTCCTGGTGCACGCGGATGGTTCCGAACGCCCAGGAGACCCCGGCCGCCAGCGCGAACCAGTCGCCGGTATTGCGCGGGAGAGGCACGCCGCTCTCCCCGCCGAGCACCACCCACAGCCCGCCGAGGCCGAGGCCGAGCGCGGCGAGCCGGGCACCGGTCAGGCGCTCCCCGAGCACCAGGCGGCCGAGCACCGTCGCCCAGACCGGGCTGAGATAGAACAGCAGGATCGCGTTCACGACCTCCGTGAGCGCAATCGAAATCGAATAGAGAATGAAGGCTCCGCCGGTGAGGAGGCCCGTCACCAGCATCCGGGGCGTGAATGCGGCCCGCGCGCCGGGCCACCGAACCAGCACCGGCACCATCAGGACCAGGGATACGACGAATATCCAGAGAGTGAGCCACACCGCACCGAAATCGCGGGCTTCGAGATACCGCACCGGTATCCAGTAGAGCCCCCAGAGAGCGCCCGAGACCGCGATTGCAATCTCGGGCCCGGTGAGCCGCAAGCGCATCATCGGAACCGTGCCGTCAGCGGGTCGGACCGCACGCGAGGAAGCCGGGGGTCGATCCCCTCATCTGCGCGGGACGCGGTGAGTTTCGGCATGGCGCCCCGCGGCGGAGACGCGGTCCGAAGCCGGGAGGACGACAGCGCCGGGGCCGGGGGCGCATCCGGGTCTGGTCCGAGCCGCCGCGGCGCGCAGATCGGTGAGGACGCGGGCCAGCGACCCCACTCCGCGGACCGGTCAAGTGTTGAGGAAGTTGAGCGGGAGGCCGGGCCGCGGCCAATCCGTCGCCACGAGGCGCCCCTCCCACGAGAGCGTGACGTACGCGGTCGTCAGGTCGGCCCCGCCGAAGCAGATGTTGGTCGTGTACGGGTCGTCGAACTCGACGAACTCCAGGGTCCCGCCCCCCGGCCTCGCCACCGTGATCCCGGGCGTCATGAGGGTCGCGACGCAGATGTTGCCCGAGGCCTCGAGGGCGAGCGAGTCGAAACGCCGCCAGCCGCCGTCGCAGACGACGAGCCGGCCGCCGTTCAGCGACGGCGGGAACGACTCCATCGCCACCTCGCCTTCGCCGGTGATCGGATAGGCCCAGAGCCGGGCGCCCTCGGTCTCCGCCACGTAGAGGGTCTTCTCGTCGGGCGAGAGGCCGATGCCGTTCGCGGTCAGGAAGGGGTGGACCACCTCCCGGATGAGGCTCCCGTCGGAGCGGGCGTAGTAGACGCCGCCCCGATCGATCTCGCGCTCGCGCACCTTCCCGAGATCGGTGAACCAGAAGCCGCCGCCGCGGTCGAACACGATGTCGTTCGGACCCTTGAGGGGCCGGTCGCCGCAGGAGTCGTACAGCACCTCGACGGCCCCGGTGTCGAGGTCCACCCGCTCGATCCGGCCGCTCACGTAGTCGTCCGACTGCCCGATCGAGCGGCGGTTGCCGTTCGCTTCCACCTGCCACCTGAACCCGCCGTTGTTGCAGACGTAGCACTTTCCGTCCGGTCCGATGGCCGCCCCGTTGGGGCCGCCGCCCGTCTCGGCCACGATCTCCTTCCGGCCGTCGGGAAACACCCGGGTGAGGGCGCCGCGGCCGATCTCGACCACGAGCACGGTGCCATCCGGCATCGCGATCGGCCCTTCGGGAAAGAGGAGGCCATCGGTAATCGTGCGGTACTGCGTCATCTGGGGCTCCTGCGTGGCGGTCCGGCCCGCCGTTCCTGCCCTCCACCCGGCGGTCGCGCTGGCCGCGGGCGAGGCTTTCATGGTCCAATTGGTACGCAACGGCGCGCGTGGCCACAATAGGATATCGGCCGCGCGAGGGAAATGGCCATCGGGAGGCGATCGGCGACCCGGTCGCATCGGGGTCGAGCGCGTCTCGCCGTCCATCCGCATCGGCCGCGACGCGGGGCTCCGCCCCGACAGGGCGGCTCGTTCGAGGCATGAGCCGGAGGCGGGAGATGAACGTCAAGCTTCTCTACGGACGCGGCGAGCTCGAGGTGCGGCTGCCCGACGGGTGCGAGCCGACGGTGATCGAGAAGCCGCCCATGCCGGTCATCGAGGATCCCGCGGCCGCGGTCGCCGCCGCCCTCGACGGGGGCGGGCTCGCGGAAGCGGCGGCCGGTGCGAGCTCGGCCTGCATCCTCATCTGCGACATCACCCGCCCGGTGCCGAACCGGCTCTTCCTGCGGCCGCTCATCGAGCGCCTGGAGGGGGCCGGCATCCCGCGCGCCGCCGTCACCGTGCTCGTCGCCACCGGCCTGCACCGGCCCAACCTCGGCGACGAGCTCGCCGAGGTGGTGGGGGATCCGTGGGTGCTCGAGCACGTCCGGGTGGTCAACCACTACGCGCGCAACGACGCCGACCACGTCGACCTTGGCCGGACCCGGCGGGGGATTCCGATCCGCCTCGACCGGCGGTTCGTCGAAGCCGGGGTGCGGATCGCGACCGGGCTCGTCGAGCCTCACTTCATGGCCGGCTACTCCGGGGGACGCAAGGTCATTGCCCCCGGGATCGCCCACGCCGAGACGATCACGACCTTTCACAACCATCGCTTCATGTCCGACCCGTGCGCGGACAACTGCGTGCTGGACGGCAACCCCCTTCACCGCGAGCAGCTCGAGATCCTCGAGCGCATCGGAGGCGCGCTCGCGCTCAACACGGTGGTCGACGACCGCCGCCGGCTCGCCTTCGTGAACTTCGGACACTGCCGGGAAAGCCACCTCGACGCGGTCGCGTTCGTGCGCCGGTTCGCGGAAGTGGCCCTCCCCCGGCGGTTTGCGACGGTGGTGACGAGCGCGGCCGGCTATCCTCTCGACAAGACCTACTACCAGACCGTCAAGGGAATGGTGGGCGCCCTCGGGGCCCTCGAGGACGGGGGCGACCTCATCGTCGCGTCGGAGTGCTCGGAGGGTCTCGGGTCGGCCGAGTATCGGGACGCCCAGCGCCGCCTCGTCGACGCGGGGCCGGATGCGTTCCTCGCCGGGATCTCCGGCAAGTCGCACGCCGGCATCGACGAATGGCAGACGCAGATGCAGACCCGCTCCCTTGCCCGGGGAACGGTGTCGCTCTTCACCGAAGGGCTCTCCCCGTCCGACCGGGCGCTCACCGGCGTCGGCTCCATCGCCTCCGTGGAGCGCGCGATCGCCGAGAGCGTCGAGCGCCACCGCGACCCGCGGGTCGCGATCATCCCGGAGGGACCCTACGTGATCCCGCGCGCCGCCTGAATCCAGGATATGGGGCCGGAACCCGGCCGGAACCCGGGAACCTGCCCATCGCCCGGCGGATCGACTACCCGGCGATACGACGCGAGGCGATGCGGGGTGCGGTGGTGCGCAGAGCTTGCGAACATGCTTCCGGGCCGGCCCACAGCGAAGCCGGCCGGGTGGCCGAGTTCCACAACCGGGAGCAGACGATGAGAAGACTGGACGGGAAAGTGGCGTTCATCTCGGGCGCGGCGGCCGGCATTGGGCGGCAGACAGCCGTTCGATTCGCCGAGGAGGGAGCCCGGGTCTGCGTTGCGGACATCGACTCGGACGGTGGGGCGGAGACCGTGCGGCTCGCCGGGGAAGCGGGCGCAGCGTCGGGCGGCGAGGCGTTCTTCGCCCTTGTCGACGTCACCGAGCACGACAGCGTACGGGCCGGAATCGCCGCCACCGTCGAACGCTACGGCGCCCTCAACGTGCTGCACAACAACGTCGGCGGCTCCACCGCCAACGACGGACCGGTAACCGAGGCGCCCGATTCCGAGTTCTGGCGCTGCATGCGGGTCGACGTGTTCGGAACCTTCCTGTGCAGCAAGTACGGGATCCCGGAGATGATCCGGGCGGGCGGCGGCTCGGTCATCAACATGGCGTCCAACCTGGCCCTCATGGGACTCGCCGGGCGGGACTGCTACACCGCGGCGAAGGGTGCGGTCGCGGCCATGACGCGCTCGATGGCGGTCGAGTACGCGCCGCACAAGATCCGGGTAAACGCCATCGCCCCGTCGCTCACCCTCACCGACCGCGCTCGAAAGCAGCTCGAGGGCGCGGGCTCGTTCAGCGAGGGTGTGCGCGAGCTCGCGAAGTCGCATCTCCTCGGCCTCGGCCAACCGATCCACATCGCCAACATGGCGTTGTATCTGGCGTCCGACGAGAGCGAGATCACCACCGGACAGGTCATGCGGGTGGACAGCGGGGTAACGATCCACTGAACGGCCTGGCCAGCTCGCGGCGCGCACCCCGGAGGATGCGGCCTATACTGGCGGCAGCGATTCAGGGGAGAAAGCGATGGACTTCGGCTATTTCGGACTGATGGGGTACCGCGAGCGCGGCACCCCGCCCCAGCGCGTGTTCCGCGAGCACGTCGAGCAGGTGCGGCATGCGGATCGGCTCGGCTTCGAGATCGCCTGGTTCGCCGAGCACCACTTCTCGAACTACTGCATCTGCCCTTCGCCCCTCGTCATGGCGGCGCGCTGCGCCGGCGAGACGACCCGCATCAAGCTCGCGCCCGCGGTCATCGTCGCCCCGCTCTACGAGCCGGCGCGGGTGCTCGCCGAGATCGGCATGGTGGACTGCCTCTCCGACGGACGCCTCGTGCTGGGCCTTGGCAGCGGCTACCAGCCTTATGAATTCGAACGCTTCGGCAAGGACCTTGCGCACGCGAAGCCGATGCTCGAGGAGTTCCTCGACATGCTGGACCTTGCGTTCACGCGGGAGACATTCTCGTTCGAAGGCGCCCACTACCGGCTGCCGAGCACGCACATCAGCGCGCGTCCGGTCGACGGCATTCCCGAGATCTGGATCGCGGGCGACAACGAATCCGGCCATCGACTGTGCGCCCGGCGCGGCCACGTCCCGATGTTCACCGGGCGTTGGCTGGGGCCGGACTATCTGAAGACCATGCGCGAGCGCGTCGCGGCCAGCTTCGCGGCCGAGGGCCGCGACCCCGACTCCTTCCCGCTCGGGATTCAACGATTTCTCTGCGTGACCGGTTCCCGGGCGGAGACCCTCGACTACGTCGACAACGCGCGTCACCAGATGCGGCTCGCCTCCGCCCTTCGCCGCCGCGCCGAAGTGATGGACGGCGCGATGATGACCGAGGTTGCGATGCCGAACGAGCCCTCGATCGAGGAGATGGCGGACAACCTGCTGGTCGGAGACTGCGAGACGATCGCCGAGCGCCTGGTCGCCGAGATCCGCGCCGCCCGCCCCTCGCACATCATGTTCCACTTCCAGGTCGGCGGCTCCTCCCACGCGGCGGCAATGACCAGCATGGAACGGTTGATGACCGACATCCGGCCGATGGTCGAACGCGAGCTGGGGCCGCTCGCCAACATCGGGACTCCCGCTCCGGCCGTGGCGGCCGACTAGAGTGTGTTAGCACTAATGAGCATTGTCATGTTAACCTCCACGGATGGAACTCACGCAAGCTCAATACGAACGCATCGCGCCACACCTCCCGGTGCAGCGCGGCAACGTCACCCATTCGAACCAGCAGGTGCTCAACGCCATCTTGCATGTCGCCGAGCATGGCTGCAAATGGCGCGGGTTACCGGCGCGATTTGGCAACTGGCACACCATCTACACCCGGATGAATCGGTGGTCGAAGAACGGAGTGCTCGATCGAGTTTTCGAGCATCTGCAGCGAGAACAGATTGTGCGCATCAAGCTCGAGGCGGTGTCGATGGACAGCACTATTGTCAAGGTGCATCCCGATGGGACGGGGGCGGCAAAAAAAACGGTCCCCAATCCATCGGCCGATCCCGAGGCGGGTGGACCACCAAGATTCATATGGTTGCCGCGGATGCCCGAACCGCCATCACGTTCTCGCTCTCGCCGGGACAGGCCCACGACGCTCCGGAAGGACGCAAGCTGCTGAATCGCCTCGGTCAGCAGCACGATAACCTCTCGCTGATCATGGACCGCGCGTACGAAGGCAACGAGACCCGCCAACTGGCCTTGGCGCTGGGATATGAGCCAGTGGTGCCACCGTTGCGGACGCGGGTCAACCCATGGGAGTACGACCGCGAGATGTACAAGCGGCGCAACGAAATCGAGCGATTGTTTCGTCGCTTGAAGGGATTTCGCCGAATTTTCTCCCGCTTCGAAAAACTCGACGTGGTATTCCTCGGATTCATCCTCTTCGCACTCATCGTCGATACGTTGCATTAGTACTAACACGCCCCAGCCCGGTTCCTTGCGTCGAGGGGGCGACAGGCATGACGGCGAACAGGGTAGCGGTGATCTCGGCGACCATCGCGTTCCTGGCGTCGGACGGCGCCGGTTACATCACCGGCCAGAACATCCGCGTCGACGGGGGGATCACCCGCGGAGTCTGATTTCGGTTCGCAGGCAGATCGCCCGGGAAGGAATGGAATGGCGGCAACGGGTGTTCATTCCGGTATCCACGAAGGCCGTAATTTCCAAACGAAGGAGAGTTCCTGGTTGCGGGGGCTCGCAATAGCCGAGACCCACATTTGCTGATGGTTACAATTTAGTAGATGAATGATCCTATTTTGTTCCATGGATGGACCACACCTCGACAGGGCAACCTCTCCTGTAGCGCTGCACAGCCTCGTCTAGTCGATCTCGAACGTTCGTAACCATGCGCATAGGGTCGTAGCGAGACAATCTGCCACACCATCGTGGCGGACTATGTCCAAACCCGGCGGCAGTCGACGCGCGCGGCATTCGTTCCGCTGCGTCATCCACCGGGCCATACCCAGGTCGACTTCGTCGAGGCGGCGGTGGCGCTGCAAGGTCGGCGCGAGAACGTCGCCTTCTTCTGCCTGATTCTGCCCCATTCGAACGTCTGGTTCGTGAAGGTCTATCCCCGGGAGACGACCGAAGCCTTCCTGGACGGCCACGTCAGCACCTTCGCCTTCCTCGGTGGGGTTCCCCGATCGATCCTCTATGACAACACGACCTCTGCGGCGGCGCGGACCATGCGCGACCTCAACCCGATCGAACGGCTCCTTGCCGAGATCAAGCGCCGGACCGACGTCGTCGGCATCTTCCCCAACGAAGACACCATCACCGGGCTCGTCGGCGCCGTCCTCCTCGAGCTGAACGACGAGTGGGCCGTCTCAAGCAGAAACGTGACGCTGGCATCCATCGCTCCCGTGAGCGACAATCTGACCGTCAAGCTGTCCTCGTGGCAGCTTGAGAGCCCGGCCCCGCCCGCCGGATACCGCTTAGGACGCGAGGCTCTTACACACGGCCCGAGACACGATCCAACTCAGCGAGGAGGAGACAAATGTCCAATAAGTACTCCGGAGGATGCGATCACATCCACACGCACTCAGACAAAGAACCGGTCGACAACCACACTTGTCACTGCTCCGTCTGCAAGCGAGTTACCGGTCAGCCGACGACCCACGTAGTGTTTTTCAAGCACGGGGATTTAGACGTCGATAACGATGATGGCTTGAACCGTCAGCCTTTCAATGATCAAAACCCGGACGGTCCCCTGGAACTTTGCACCTGTGCCACCTGTGGCACACCGATCATGCTCGATGACAAACAACGCCGTATTCGGGCTATCGTACCGAACTTGATGGGTTACGATTCGGCGAGCCTGCCCCCGACCTATCATGCCTTCTACGATCCGGCCACTGGCGTCCCAAAGCCGGATGACGGCCGTCCTGTCCATGAAGGTCTGCGCCCGGACTTTGCGTGGCCGGATCCGGCTTAACGAGCGCCCTAGACTAAACCGTTGAACACACACACCAGGCGCCCCACATCTGTCGAACGGTGTGGGGCGCTTGGTGATTGCGGGGGCTCGCAACCACCGAGACCGACATTCTCTGATCATCTCGATCTGATCCGTTGCAATCTTCTGATTTTGCGGAATTCTTGGCGACGTGACGCCGTGTTGTCGGCCGGGGTCCCCTGGGAATCAAGAGCCGGGATTACGGGCGCGGCGACGACATACCTGCGATAACCGCTGCCGCCCAGCCCGGAAGACGGTCCGCCGTCCACCACGCCACCCCCTCGAACACCGCGACTTCGCGGTGCGGCCGGTCCGGGTTCGTGTTGTCGTAGAGGCGCGTCTCGTGGGCCCGCCCGGTCGCGGCCGGCAAGTTGGCCCGCGACCGGGCGAAGCGCCGTCGCACGTCGGGTTCCGGGACATCATGGCCACCCGACGCGACACGGGTCCGGATGCGGTCAAGTGCCAGGTCGGTCGAATCCACGGACACGTAGTGCAGTTCGATTCTGTAGCCGTCTGCCCGCGCTTCGTCCATGTGGCGGAGAACTCCGGAACCGGCCAGGGTGGTTTCCAACAGATGCGTCCGGCCCGCGCGGAGCGCCGCCCACCGCCGCCGCAGCGCTTCGCGAGCTGCCTGTCCGGGGCTGTCCGGCATGCGGCGCGCAATCGCGTCGGGGTCGATGATGTCCAGCCCACTGAGCCACGAGGTACGCGTCAATGTGGACTTGCCGCACCCGTTCGGGCCGGCCACGACATGGAGCGTCGGCATGGCGCGAAGTGTCGCCCGGCCAGATCAGGCGGACTTCCGGTCGGGCCGCGAGATTACCCTGTCTCCGTCCTTCGTCCGCGCGATGTAGGCGCCATCCGACCGGACGCCGTAAAGCGTCGCTCCGGCCTCGACCTGGGCCGCGAGGTCGGCCTTGATCTGCTCGCGCCAGTCCTTGGGACGGCCGGGCTTCTCAGGCGGCGCCGCTGTTTCCTTGTGCTTCCCCATGCCGCCGACCTTACTTCCGATGTCCGCGGCATTCAATGCGCCATCGCGGGGTTGCCGCGATGGTAGCGTCGATCGGCAAGATCTCGTCGCCGTCGCAGGGCGCGAGCTATTGCGAAAAGGAGGGCGGGAAACGGGAACGGGAAACACCCGCCGGCCGCCGCCAGCGACGGAAACGGACAAGAGCACACATTCCCCGGGGCGTTCCCGGCCGAACCCCTGGAGTCGGAGGGAGCGGGAACGGACAACACCCCCGCCGGCTCGCGAGCGGTTGCAGCGCATCCGAACGGCGGCGGCCATCCGGATGCCCCGCGGTTCCCGCTTCCGGTCACTCTCGGGAGTTATCGGGAACCGCTGACGAGAACCGCCCCGGCCGCGACAGGCTCAGGCCCCCGGCCGTCAATCCGACACGGGGTCGCGCGATCGGCCGATAGCCGAAAGCTTGGCTTGCGGCCATGCGACGCCCCGCCCGGCCTCGCCCGGATCGGCGACCGGGTCCTTCCGAACATCGGGTTCGCCGCACCATCGGTTTCCGTGACCGCGCCCGGCCCTGGCGCCGCCGCCTGATCGGGCGCCGCCGCATTGGACAAATGACAGTGAGCCAATGACATAATTTAATTGTCTATTACATCTGAAATAACATTCTTTATAATCTCTTGAGTCCGTTATATCATGGGCGTTCGTGACAGTGGCGTGACATGGCCGCCGCTGGCGTTCAGGGGTTTGGTGAGGGCGCGGAAATGGCCTTGCTATTTGAGCGGTTGTATGAACGTATCCACCTTGTACCTTTAAATAGTAGAGCGCCGAGCGCCGAGCGCCGAGCGCCGAGCGCCGAGCGCCGAGCGCCGAGCGCCGAGCGCCGAGCGCCGAGCGCCGAGCGCCGAGCGCCGAGCGCCGAGCGCCGAGCGCCGAGCGCCGAGCGCCGAGCGCCGAGCGCCGAGCGCCGAGCGCCGAGCGCCGAGCGCCGAGCGCCGAGCGCCGAGCGCCGAGCGCCGAGCGCCGAGCGCCTCGCTATCCTTATGGCCTGAGCCCGGCGGCCGCGCCGGAAGCGGCGCGCCACGGCGAGACTCCCTCCAGCCTCGACGGCCCGCGGGACGCCAACGGCGGCCGGCTGGCGGCGGCGACGGGCGACGTGTGGCTGCTGCGCCTCGGCGTCGAGGGGTCGCGGCGCTTCGTATTGGGCGGCGATACGAAGGGGATGGTGATCGAGCCCTCCTTCGAGATCGGCGCGCGGCTCGACGGCGGCGACGCCGAGACCGGGCTCGGCGTCGACCTCGGCGGCGGTCTCGCCATCGCGGCGCCGCGGCAGGGCGTGGCGCTCGACCTCAAGGGTCGCGGGCTGATCGCCCACGAGGCGTCGGGCTTCCGCGAATGGGGCGCCAGCGCCTCGCTCACCTGGGACCCGCGGCCTTCGACCGACCGGGGACTGGCGCTGAGGCTGCGCCAGTCCTGGGGCGGCTCGCCCACGGGCGGCATGGACGCGCTCTTGGGCCGCGAGACGCTGGCCGGGCTCGCCGCCAACGACAACGGCGAGACGGCGAGCGCGGGCCGCCTGGAGGCGGAGCTCGGATACGGCATCGCCACGTTCGGCGGCGCCTTCACCGGCACGCCCAACCTCGGCATCGGCTTCTCGGAGACGAGCCGCGACTACCGGGTGGGCTGGCGGCTGACCTCGGCGCGCAAGGGCGGTCCGGACTTCACGCTCGGCCTCGAGGCGACGCGGCGCGAGGCCGCGAACGCCGAAGCCGAGCACGCGCTGATGCTGCGCGGCACCATCCGCTGGTGAGGCGCGGCGGATGCGGCCCCTGCTGGCGGCATGTCGCTGACCATCGCACCGACGTGGGGGAGCGCTGCGAGCGAGACCGAGCAGCTCTGGAGCGCCGGCGACGCGACCAAGCTGGTCGGCTCCGAAAAGTTCGAGGTCGAGCAACGCCTGGACGCCGAGCCGACTACGCCGCGAACGCCTGGCGGGCGGAACAACGCCACACCAGTGAAACGCGTACCCCGAGGCCGATTGGGGAAACAGAGGCTCGCGCCGCACGAACGCCCGCGGAGCGACACGAGCGTCGCGCGAGCGTGCAAGAAGACGCTCCGGCACGGAGCGCATCGCCTGGAAGCGGGAACGATCTGGCTGCTCACCCAACCGGCACGGAACCGGGCGGGTGAGGACGCCCGACGAGGCCGAACACAGGCAGGTGAACCGAATATGGGCGCGACGCCACGACGTAGCGGGTGAACCGCCACATCGGCCACATCCAGTTGACGACGTAAGGGGGATTCCTTACGGTGTCGCAGAGCACATGGAGGACTGTCAGACATGTCGATCATCCACGAAGTGGCCACGATGACCGCGAAAGGCCAAATCACGGTGCCAAAGCCGATCCGCCAGGCACTCGGGGCCGACAGCGGAACCAAGGTGACGTTCGAGCTGCACGAAAATGGACAGGTCGTTGTGAGCCGCGCTGACGCCGAGCACGAAGATCCAGCCATCAGGGCGTTTCTCGACCTGATCGAGAAGGAGATCGAGGCCGGACGAGGGGTGGAGGAAATACCCGACAACGTAGCGCAGGAGATGCTGGAACACGCCGAACTGGACATCGATTTCGATGAACCCATCGAGGGCGATGTGGACCTGTAATGGAACGACACGGATGGAGGCTGCTGTTTTTCACGGAATTCACCAGGCAGCGCGACAAGCTCAAGGATGCAGCCGAGCGCGCTCGGCGAAAGGACCCTCGAGGATTTGCATCGAATTCGACCGTCAAGCTGTTGCGAGCAGTCGACCGGGCGATGTCGGAAGTCATCCCGCAGGACCCATCCCGGGCCGAGTACCGGCAAGGGAATACCCTCGGGAAAGGCTACCGACACTGGCGACGCGCCAAGATCGGCAGGCGATTCCGGGTGTTCTTCCGCTACGACGCGAAGGCAAGGGTGATCGTCTATGCATGGATGAATGACGAAGGCACGTTACGGTCCGCAGGGAGCAAGACCGATCCGTACACGGTGTTCGCCAGAGTGCTCGCGCAGGGGAACCCACCCGACGATTGGGCGTCGTTGATCACGGCTTCAACGCAGAATCCGCAACCGGAACAGTAACGACGCCCGGATAGCTTCGGGGCACAAAGAGGCCGAACACCGCCACAACCCCAAATCAGGCGGGCGCCCGGTCGGGCCGCCTGATGACCCTGTCTCCGTCCTTCGTCCGCGCGATCCACGTGCCGTCGGGCCGGATGCCGTAGAGCGTCGCGCCGGCTTCGGCCTGCGCAGCCAGATCGGCCTTGATCTGGTCGCGCCACTCCTTCGGTCGGCCGGGCACGTCCGGCGGCGCTGTTTCCTTGTGCTTCCCCGTGTCGTCCATGTCGGCGAACCCATATCGGCTCTTTGCCGCATTCAACGCGCCATCGCGGGGTTGCCGCGATGGTAGCCTCGATCGGCAAGATCTCCTCGCCCTCGCAGGGCGCGAGCTACTACGAGAAGAATGCCGTCGAGACCCGGATGCGCGACCCGGCGACCCGGGCGGCAAAATTCACGCGACCGCCCCGAGACCGTTCTTCGCCACCAGCGTCAGGAGCTTCAGCGAGGCCCCGCGCGGGCGCTTCTCGCCACGCTCCCACTGGCTCACCAGACCCGTGGTCACGTTGAGGTAGCGCGCGAACACCGCCTGGCTCGCATTCTCGCGCAGCCGGATCTCGCGGATCTCCTCCGGCGCCAGGTCCTCGACCGGCGTCAGGCACATTTCGTCGAAGACCTTCATCGTCCGCTTCGACATGACGCCCGCCTCCGTCATGCCGAGCGCGGCCTCGTGCACCGACGCCAGCACCTCGCTCCCGTACTGCCTAGCCATCGCAGTTCACCTCGCTGATCGTCCCGTTCGACAGCATCGCGCCGAGGCTGGTGTCGTCCAGCCCGAGCACCTCGTCCGCCAGCCTCCGCAACGCCCTCAGTTCCTTGTCCCGAAGGTTCTCCCGGTCGCTCTTCGCGAATCCATGGACAAAGAACAAGCGATGAACGCCCGGCGTCATATCCCTGTCACCGCATGGCGCCGATTGTCCCTCCATGCCGATCCAACCGGACGCGCTCAGCAGGACGGCATGTTTGACGACTGTGGGCCATTGGCCTATGGTATCGGAGATGGAGTTCGAATGGGACGAGGCCAAGAACAGCGCCTGTTTCGAGCGTCGCGGCTTCGACTTCGCCTATGCCGTCCGCACGTTCCTCGATCCGCACCGGATCGTCATGCAGGACCGCCGGCGGGACTATGGCGAGGATCGATACCGGCTGCTCGGCACCGTGGACGGGCGGGCCTACGTTGTCGTCTACACGATACGGGGTTCGGCCGTCCGCATCATTTCGGCCCGCAAGGCCAACCCGAAGGAGGTCGCGGACTATGAGCACAACGCGCGTCAAAATTGATCCCGACGATCCGTCCACGCTGCCCGAGGGGCGGATCGACCCCGCGAGGGTGGACGCCACCACCGAGGCGGAGATCGCGGCGCAGGAGCGGGAGGACGAGGCCGAGGCCATGCAGGACATGGCGCGATACGCACGCCGGGTGCGCCGGAGGCTCGGTCTCTCCCAGACCGAGCTGGCGCGGCGCATCGACGTGCCGCACGAGACGATCCGCAACTGGGAACAGGGGAAGCGCTGCCCGACCGGCGCGGCGCGCGCCCTGTTGCGGGTGCTCGACAGGGCTCCCGAGACCGCGCTTCGCGTCCTGACCTGAAGACGGCGGGAACGATGCTGATTGGCAAGATTTATTTCGTGTCAGGCCTGTCCCCGCATGCCGTGTCAGGGGGTGACAGGAGGGGACAAGTAGTTGATTCAGAGTAGGAAATCCTCTTGCTCGACCATTTGACAATGCTTGCCGGGAGGTTCAAATCCCCTTTCCAGGGTCACGGATACCGGGAAGGCGGAGGCGATGCGGCGAGACGGCAACGGGCGCGAACGCGGGCAAAGGTGACCGACACCCCGCGGCGCGGAGTGTCGGTCTCGTTGTTGGTAGCGGGGGCAGGATTTGAACCTGCAACCTTCGGGTCATGAATCATCGGAAAAGGTCGACGGTGATCGGGCAGTGGTCGGAGGGGAGTCCCCGTCGCGGGTCGGCATCCGCGGTGGTCCAGACGAGTTGCCGGAAGGATGCCGCGTCGACGCGACCCCAGGCCCGTGCCCCGAACACGAAGAAATCGATCGGGTGGCGGCGGTAGCGTGAGGTCCCGCGCCAGCAGGCCGGCTCCCGGCCGGCCGGCAGCCGGTGGAGCTTCAATCCCGGCGGGTCGCGGTCGTCGAGGGCGCGCCACAGGTGGTCGCGCCGCCCGTGCCGGTCCATCGCACGATTGAAGTCTCCCAGGACCACGAAGGGGCTGCCCTCGCGCCAGCGCGCGTCGATCCATGACTCGAGCGGCTCGATCTGCCGGGCGAGCTTCCGGCAGTGCCGGTCGCGAGGAACCTCGAGGCTCTTGGCGAAACAGCGCGACTTGAGATGGACATTGAGCAGACGAAGACTCTGTCCGTCCCGTCGGACCGTGAGATCGACACCCCACCGGAGCTCGTAGCGGGAACCCGCGCCGAGCCCGAGCGCCGGGAGGTCACGCTTGACCACCCGGCCGAATCGTCCCTTGCGCACCGCGAAACCGACGTAGATGTCGTCATAGCGAGAGTCGTAGCGCCCGGAGAGATGGAGATCGTAGTCGCGGGCGGGGAAGACCCGCGCGGCGGCGCGCGGCCCGTTCACCTCCTGAAAGGCAACGATGTCCGCGTCGAGGTCGCGGGCATAGCGGGCGAGGATCACGTAGTCGTCCTCGCTCCGGGCGACCGCGCCGCGCCATAGCGCACCGCCCGTTCGCCAGTGCAGCAGATTGAGGTTCCAGCTCGCAATCCGAATCCATCCGGGCGGGGCGGGCGGTACCCCTCCCGAACGCTCTCTCGGCCTCGCCGCCGGTCGCCCGGGCGCAGACGAGTCCCCGGTGCTCTGCCCGTTCGCGTTCGGGCCCGCGCAGCCCGGACGGCTGGCCCCCCGCCGGTGGCAGTGACAGGATCCGCTCGCCCGTTGATTGTGGCAGCCGTCCGCCGCCAATCCGCCCGGATGCGCCGGCACCGCAACCGGGAGCAGCGCGGCGCCAACCGCAAGCACCGCCAGGGCCGCCCGGAGCCTCCGTGCGCCCGCCGCAACGCCCCGCGGGCCGGTCCACCCGGAATCGACGAAGGACACTGCCTGTCGCCGCGGCGACCTCGCCTCAGTCCCAGCTCACGCCGTAGATGACCCCCGGAAGCCAGGTCGCGAGCTTCGGGAACGACGCGATGATGACGAGGGCGACAAGCTGGATGGCGACGAATGGAATGATGCCCCGGTAGATGGCCCCCGTCGTCACCTCCGGCGGCGCCACGCCCCGCAGATAGAACAGGGCGAACCCGAACGGGGGAGTCAGGAAGGAGGTCTGCAGGTTCACCGCAATCATGATCCCGAGCCACACCGGGTTGAGGCCGAGCAGCAGCAGCACCGGGGCGACGATGGGCACCACCACGAAGGTGATCTCGATGAAGTCGAGAAAGAACCCCATCAGGAACATGAGCAGCATCACGACCAGCATGGCTCCGAACACGCCGCCCGGCAGCCCGGTGAGGAACTCGTGCACCAGGTCGTCTCCGCCGAATCCCCGGAAGACGAGCGAGAACATCTGCGCGCCGATCACGATGCCGAACACCATCGCGCTGATCCGCACCGTGGACCGGTTCACCTCGACCAGGGTCCCGTTCCGGTGCACGCGAACGAGACTCGTCAGGACCCCCCACGCGATCCCGAGACACCCGAGGAACGCGGCCGCGATCGCAACCCACTCCGCGGCGCTGATCTCGCTCCTCGCGACCCGCATGTCCACCGAAGCGGTCAGCACCACGACGAGCACCAGCGAGAAGGCGGCGGCGTAGATCGGCAACGGACGGTCCGGACGCTGGCGGTGCCCTCCGAGCAGGGTGGCGCCGATCGCACCCACTCCGGCCGCCTCGGTGGGAGTGGCGACCCCGCCCAGGATCGATCCGAGGACGGCCACGATCAGCACGATGGGAGCGACGAGGGCGTGGGCCACCCGGCGAACGAGATGAACGTCCTCGCCCAGTTCGGAGCGCGGCACCGGGGGCGCGGCCTCGGGCTTCACGAAGGAGACGATGACGATCCACAGGATGTAGAGCCCGACCAGGGCGAGACCGGGAATGAGCGCCCCCGCAAAGAGATCCCCGACCGATACCGGCTCGGGCGCGAAGTTGCCGATCTCGCGCTGCGCTTCCTGGTAGGCGTTCGAGATCTGGTCGCCGAGCACCACCAGCACGATGGACGGCGGAATGATCTGTCCGAGGGTTCCCGAGGCGGCGATGGTCCCGCAGGCAAGCCGCGCGTCGTAGCCGCGCCTGAGCATGGTCGGAAGCGACAGCAGCCCCATCGTCACCACGGTGGCCCCGACGATTCCGGTGGAGGCGGCGAGCAGCGCCCCCACCACGCACACGGAGATCCCGAGCCCGCCGCGCAGGGACCCGAACAGCATCCCCATGGTGTCGAGGAGCTCCTCGGCCACCTTCGAGCGCTCGAGCATCACCCCCATGTAGACGAAGAGCGGCACCGCGATGAGCACCTCGTTCGTCATTATCCCGAAGATGCGATTGGGAAAGAAACCGAAGAACGACGGCGAGAAGAGGTCGAACGCGAAGCCCGCGAGCCCGAAGATGAGCGATGCGCCCGCGAGGCTGAACGCGACCGGGAAGCCCAGCAGGAGCGAGCCGCTCACCCCCGCGAACATCACGAGCACCATGATCTCGTTCGCGGTCAAAGGGTGGGCTCCTGCTCTTCGATCGGATCGAAGGTGTCGCCGGCCCCGGCAAGGGTGAAGGCGCTTCGCACGCCGAGCGCGACCCCCTGGAGCGCGAGCGTCCCCGCGAAGAGCCAGATGCAGGTCTTGAGCAGGTACACGGCGGGGATGCCGCTTACCTCCACCGATCCCTCGCGCACCTTCCACGCGTTGAGCACGTAGTCCCAGGAGAGCCAGATGGTGGCGATGCACATCGGAAGCAGGATGACGAGCACCCCGCCGAGGTCGATGAGCGCCTTTTTCTTCCGGTCCACGCTGCCGTAGAGGACGTCAACCCGTACATGAGCGTTGTGCAGCAGGGTGTAGCCGGCGGCAACGAGGAAGATGATGGAGTGCATGTACCAGATGGACTCCTGCATGACGAGCACGCTGAGCCCGAAGACGTAGCGCATCGTCACCACGACGAACTGTACGAGCACCATGATGAGGGCGAGCCAGGCGACGCATCGCCCGGTCACCTCGTTCAGCCGCTCGATTCCGCGGACCAGGGCCCTAATGAACCCCATGGATGCGGTCCGGATCGGTCCGGGAAAGGAGGCGGCGGCTTCGCAGGACATGCATCCCGCGCCGGCACTGACGCCGGCGCGGGAGGCACATCGATCAGCCGTACGCGAACGGCAGCGCGCGGGCGTTCATGTAGCCCTGCAGGCTGATCTTGGACCACCCGATGGCGGTCTTGCGGAACGCGCGGTAGCTGTCCCAGACCTTCTGCGTGTTCGCGTCGGTGGCGCCGACCTTGCCGACGACGTCGGACGAGACCTTGCCGAGCTCGACCAGCAGGCTGTCGGGGAACTTGTGCAGCATGACGCCGTGCTTCGACACGAGCGTATCGAGCGATGTCGGGCTGCGACCGTCGTACTCGGCGCTCTGGATGAACACCTCGGCCTCGAGGATGGCGGTGATGATCTCGCGATCCTCGGCCGAGAGGCCCTCCCAGAACTGCTTGTTGATGGCGTAGCTTCCGGCCGTACCCGGCTCGTGGAAGCCCGGCCAGTGGTAGTGCTTGACCACCCGGTGGAACCCGAACGCGAGGTCATGCCACGGTCCGACCCACTCCGAGCCGTCGATGGCGCCGGACTGGAGGGCGGGGAAGATCTCGCCGCCGGGCAGGTTGACCACCGCGACCCCGAGTTCCCGCAGCACCTCTCCGCCAAGGCCCGGCATGCGGAACTTGACGCCCTTGTAGTCGTCGAGCTTGTTGATCTGCTTGTTGAGCCAGCCGCCCATCTGCACCCCGGTGGCGGGCCCGGCGAACGGCACCATGCCGAACTGGGCGTGGAGGTCTCTCCAGAGCTCGTAGCCCCCCCCGTACATGAGCCACGCCCAGGACTCGATGTGGGTCATGCCGAACGGCACCGCGGTGAAGAAGTTGAACGCCTGGCTCTTGCTCGGGAAGTAGTACTCCGCGGAAAAGTACATCTCCGCATTGCCTTCCGAAACGGCGTCAAACACTCCGAATGCCGGGACCAGCTCGCCCGCGTCGAACAGGCGCACCTGGACGCGGCCGTTGGTAGCGGCGGTGATGCGCTTGGCGACCCGGGCCGCCGAAGTGCCGAGCCCGGGGAAGTTCTTCGGGAACGAAGTGACGAGCTTGAGCTCCTTCATCCCCTGCGAGATGGCGGGTGCGGACACCGTGGCCGCCGCGACGGCCGCGCCGGTGGCAGCACCTGTAGTCAGGAATTGACGGCGCTTCATCGAACGACTCCTCCTCGTTGCGTTTTCACCCTGTCCCGGTGAGGCCGTGGAGCCTCCTTACCGGAATCGACGAGGGCGAGGCCGCGAGACCCCGCCTCGGCGGATAATACCGCGTTTCGACCCGCTGTTACCCCGGCGGGCGGCGCCCGCCGCGCTCCCGGACCTCACGGGGCGTTGGGTATCGTCTTCCGACACCCGGCCGGACACCTCGCACCGGTGCGCCCGGTCCGGCGACGCGGGCGAACGCTTGGGCGGGCGTATCGCGTGGGCTGGGCGCATCGTAATGAATCTGTAATGGAGAAGTGATTGACGAACCACGCCGGAAGGGTTAAGATCCGAAGGATAAAATCTATATGATTCAAAATTTTAATATCATTTGACAATGAGTTCCTCCCTCTATCGGGATGTTTCCCGATAGTTGACGGGGCGGCGAACGCCGCCCCGTTTTTTTGTCTCCGGCGGGAGGCGAAACGGGCGGCCACCGGGCGTTCCGGGACACGCTCTCGACCGCTCGGCCGGCGCCCCTCTGCTACATTGGTCCACAGTGCAGGGGGATGCGAGCGAGCATGACCGAGTTCCGAAGTTTCGGGCCCGCCCTTGCGGCGTTCATGGAGGATCTCCGCTCGAACAACGAACGGATCTGGTTCGCCGCGAACCGGGAACGCTACGAGGAAACGGTACGCGAGCCGGCCCGCGCGTTCATCCGGGCCATGGCGCCGGCGCTCGCCGCCATCTCCCCCCATTTCCGGGCGGACGACCGCAAGGCGGGCGGCTCCCTGATGCGAATCCATCGCGACACCCGGTTCTCGCGCGACAAGACCCCGTACAAGACCAACGTGGGGATCCAATTCCGGCATGCTCTCGGCCGCGATGTGCACGCGCCCGGGTTCTACGTCCACCTCGAGCCCGGGAGCGCGTTCCTCGGTGCGGGGGTGTGGCGCCCCGATTCCGGTGCGCTCTTCATGATCCGCGCCCGCATCGACGAAGAACCGGACGCCTGGCGCGAGGTTCGCGATGGAGAGGCGTTCCGGACATCGTTCCGGCTTGGAGGGGAGAGTCTCAAGACGATGCCGCGAGGATTCACCAAGGACCATCCCCTCGCGGAAGACCTGAGGCGAAAGGACTTCATCGCCATCCACGAGGTTCCCCTGCGGGATGCGCTCGGGCCGCGGTTCCCGGACCTTGCGACGGCGCGGATGCGGGACGCAGGCGGACTCGTGCGATTCCTCTGCGAAGCGCTCGACGTACCGTTCTGATGGCGGGAGGGACGAGTCGCCCGGCGCCGGCGCACCCCCGGACCGCCGCCATCTCCCCCGCCGGCCGGTGAACGCCCTTGACGCCATCGTGGTCGGGGCCGGCATCGTGGGCGCCGGGGCCGCATTCGCGCTCGCCCGTTCCGGGCGCGCGGTGGCCCTCCTCGACCCCGGCCCGGTGGGCACCGAGCCGGGCGCAACCGACGGAACCAGCCGGGCGAGCTTCGCCTGGATCAACGCCACGGCCAAGACGGACCAGGCGGACTATCACCGGCTGAACGCGGGCGGGGTCGAACACTACCGCGCCCTCGCCTGCGAATTCGGCGAGGGACGCCTCGGACTCCATCCAACCGGCATGATCGCGTGGGCCAATCCGGACGACAAGGCGCGCCGGCGGGCGCTGCGCGGCCAGGTCGCCCGGCTGCGGGAGTGGGGCTACCCCGTCTCCCCTCTCGACGAGGGCGGCCTGCGGGCACTCGAGCCGCACGTCGCCTTCGCCCCCGGCGCGGAAGGCTTTCTCGCCTACGCCGACGCATGGCTCGATGTCCCCCGCACCGTCGACCTCCTTTGCGAGCAGGTTCGGAGCGAGGGCGGAACGGTACGCGCGGGGGAGCACGGGCGGGTAGCGGGGCTCGTGCGCGACGAAGCGGGCGCGGTGCGCGGGGTGCAGGCCGGCGGCGCGCGACTGACCGCCCCGGTGGTGGTCGCGGCCCTCGGCCCGGACACCGAGCGCGTCCTCCGGGCATGGCTCCGGCCAGGGGAGCTCGGGAACCGTCCATTCCTCGGGCGGCGGCCGGGCGTCCTCATCGATACACCGGATACGGAACCGTTCCGCCTCGTCCGCCACGTGCTCTACACGGGGGACAACGCGTTCCACATGCGGCCCGGACCTTCGGGCGGCCTTCGCATCGGCTCCGAGGACGCGGACCCGGAGAGCGAGACTCCGGACGATACCGCGGCGCGCGCCCGCGCCCTCCTCGCCCGCGCCCGCGCCCTGCTGCCCGGCCTCGGGGGGGGCACCCCCGATGAAGCGTTCGCCGGGGAATGCACGGTCCGGATCGGAGTCCGGCCGGTGCCGGTCGACGACCGCGCCATCACCGGCCCGGTCTCCGGCGCACCGGGGCTCTATGTCATCGCCACCCACAGCGGAGTGACCCTCGGGCCGTATCTCGGCGTCCTCGCCGCGAAGGAGATCACGAGCGGGAGAATGCCGGGGGAGCTCGCCCCCTTCCGTTTCGATCGCTTCGCATGACCGGGCGGCCGCCTCCCGCCTTGCGCCGAACCCCGGACCGTCCGCCGAAACCGGGCAGCTCGCAGAGACCAGGTCCGCCTGTGCGCTGCACCGCATGAAGAGCCGCCTCGCATGGCCCGAATCTCGGCCACTTCACCCCTGCCGTTTCGCCCGCTTCACGTAGTCGGTCAGTTGCGTTCGCCGTGCGATGATCGCGGTTCCGGTCGTACGCAAGCGCGGATGCGAGCAGGAAGACGACGGAATGAAGATGGAGCGCCTGCGCGGTAATCTGCACGAGGTAGCCGTAGAGGCCGGGACCGCCATATGCAACGTGGTCGAGCCGGAGAGCCTCTCGATCGGGGGCGGAACGGTGCTCGCCGCGAGGTGGGGCCACCGGCGATCGACCGACATCGACTTCTTCTGTGAGGCGGCAGTATACGCCGAGCTGGACGTGAGAAGACGAAAGGAGCTCGAGGAAGCGCTCCGGACCGTCCCGGGGGTCAAAGCCGAGACGCTGTGGTGCGACCCGATTGCAACCTGGTGCGCGGTCGGCAAGACCGAGGTCACGATACTGCCGCGCTCGCGGATCCGTGCGCTGGCCGGGAGGGGCAGCTCGTACCTGGACGCTACGCGGATCGAGCTTCAGGCGAACGCGGAGGTGCTGTACGGAAAGATCGTGCGGCGGATGCTGGAAGCTGAAGAAGTACACGTACGCGACGTATACGATATCGTGTACGCGGCGGAGCATGACCGCAAATCGCTGGAAGCGACGAAGAGATTCATTGGAGACGAGACGCTGGAGAACGTCGCGATGCTGATCGAGGGGCTCCCGCGAGGCTGGACCCGTGACCAGGAGAAGATGTTGATCGATCCGAAGCTCGATCTGAGCGAGAACGAGCTTGGGACGAAGTTCATCGGAGCGCTGTGCGAAGGACCGGGAACCGGAGAGGACCAGAGGCAAGGATGTTAGGCCGCCGAACGAGCCACGCGGCCCGCCGCCTCCCCCCCCAGGAAGCGTTCGTCCGTCACACGGCGGCGCACCCGCCAAGGCCGGCGCAGCCGAACGCGGAGTACATCGCGGGAAGCATTGTCGGACGCCACTGCGCGGGCATGCGCGGCCGGGCATCCGGCCGCGAGGTACTGGCGGCACTGCGCGCGCCGGGCTCGGAGAACGATCCGACGGCACGGACCATCGACTGGCTGTTCGGCACCATCGAGACGCATGAGTGCGTCGTGCTGATGGCGCGATGCGGGGTGACCATCGAAGCGATGGCGCACTACGCGCGTCGGCAGCGGCCGCCGCGAGCGAAGCTCTGCCGATTCTTCACCCAATTCGCGATCGACGAAGAAGGTCTCGCATGGCGATGGGCGAGGCAACGGACCGAGACGGACCGAAGCAGGAAGATGGGACGCTTGCAGAACGAAGAACGGCAGACCGGGGGATGATCCGTATCGAGTATGGGAGCCCGGACTCGGCCCCGTGCAAGCTGGCGTCGGCGGAGCTCTTCAGCGACGAGCCGCTCCTGTGCCACGCCATGAACGAGCTCACCACCGGACGGCCGGCGAGCGAGTAGGCAAAAACACATGGAGCGCATCGACCCGCCGGAGCCAGCAAGGACACTGCTGCACCGGGTGAAGGCGGCGCTTGACGAGTGGGTCACGCCAGTCTGTCCTGAAGAAGCGCCCTGGCGGATAGGGGGCGGGACATTGCTGGCGGCCCGCTGGCGCCACCGGCTCAGCACGGACATCGACATCTTTCTGGATGAAAGGAGTTGCATCAGGGCTACCCGCAATCCGCTCAGCCGATGACGACGTGCTCCCGGGTGATGATGAAGGGAAGCTCGTCCGGTGCGATGAAGTTGGCCTCGTCGGCGCGGGTCCGGGCGTAGGCGTCGGTGCGGGCCGACTCGCGCATCGCGGCCGTGCTCTCGAACCACGTGATCGCGATCCCGTCGCAGGGCGGCTGGCGCCCGTTCGCATAGCCGCCCCGGCGGCAATGGCTCTGCACGTAGCGCAGGATGACGGGGATCTCCCTCGCGAGCGGACCGTGCACCTCTCGCCAGTAGCGCTGGAACTCCTCGACCCCGAGGTCCGGCCGGCGGTGCACGAACTCGATGTTCTTGACGCACCCGTCCGGAAGATCGCCGTCCTTGATGAGGTGCTCGTCGGTGACGAGGGTCTTCATCGTGGAGCGGTCGATGAACCGCGCTTCGTCCTCCTGCACCGCCCGCAGCATGTCCGTGCCGTCGAGCGAACGGATCGCGTCCACGTCGTCGAACCAGACCTCCGCGATCCCGTCATGGGCGGGCTCCCCCTTGCGATACCCGGCGAGGAGGGTGTGGGACTGCACGTAGCGCCGGATCCCCGGAAGCCCCGAGACCACCTCCGCGTGGCGGGTTCGCCAGTATTCCTGAAAGGGCTCGACCTCCATGTCCGCCCGGCGCTTGAAGTAGACGACCAGCTTGACCATCGATCTCCGCTCCCCGTGTTCCACGTTGCGGCGGCCGCGCCGCGCGGCCGCTTCGCATGATAGGGCACCCGCCCCCGAAAGCGGCTCGGACTTCCGCCTTGAAGCCGCCCCCGCGCCGATCCCGCGTTTGCCCGGCTCGTCAGCCATCCAGCAGGTTGATCGAACGCAGCTCGGGGTGGATCGAGGAGCCGCGGCCAAGGGTTGCCCACTCGCAGCCGTGCTCGATCGTCGCTTTCGGGGTCTTGCGTTCACCCGCCGCGTGGGCCTTGACCGCCCGCAGCAGCTCGTCGTTGATGTCTATCGTCGTGCGCATGTGCGAGAGTGTATTGGCAGATATGTTTTCGCACTACGATTGCCGGCAACGACCGAAAGGCAGCGGTTCTCCGGTCTGCGATCTCGCCCTCCTCCTCCCCCGGCCATTCCCGCCGAGCCGTGCGATGATCCGCGCGGCGCGGCAGAATCGGGCTGCCGCCAGTTCGAAGGCATCGGAGATTCACGGCAAGGGCAATGGCCGCACGTCCGAAGATCGAATCCGTCCCCGAACGGCTGAGCGCGCTCGCGCTGCGGTTCTCCGGAATGGAGGGCATCGGGGTGTCGTTCGAGTTCTTTCCTCCCCGGACGGAGGAGATGGAGAGGACCCTGTGGCGCTCGCTCCTCCGCCTCGCCCCGCTCGGGCCGAGGTTCGTGTCCGTAACCTACGGGGCGGGCGGCAGCACCCGCCATCGTACCCACGCGACCGTGCACCGGATCCTCGAAGAGACCTCCCTGACGCCAGCGGCGCATCTCACTTGCGTCGGCGCATCGCGCGACGAAGTGGACGAGGTGGCGCGGTCCTACGACGCGGCCGGGGTCCGCCACATCGTTGCGCTTCGCGGCGACCCTCCCGAAGACGGCGCCCACTACGCCCCGCATCCCGGCGGATACGACCACGCCGTCGATCTCGTGGCCGGGCTCCGCCGGATTGCGGACTTCGACATCTCGGTCGCCGCCTACCCCGAAACCCATCCCGAGGCCCCGAGCCCCGAGTTCGATCTCGACAACCTCAGGCGCAAGCTGGACGCGGGCGCGAGCCGCGCCATTACCCAGTTCTTCTTCGATACCGAGCTGTTCCTGCGATTCCGGGATCGCGTGCGCCGGGCCGGGATCGAAGCACCGTTGATCCCGGGCATCCTGCCGGTGACGAACTATGGGCAGGTAGCCCGGTTCGCCCGCATGTGCGGAACGACCGTGCCTTCCTGGATGACCCGGATCTTCGAAACCCTCGAGGACGACCCGGAGGCGCGCAAGCTGGTCGCCGCGATGGTGGCCGGGGAGCAGTGCCGGATCCTCGCCGCCGAAGGCATTTCCGACTTCCACTTCTACACCCTCAACCGGGCGGATCTCACGTTCGCCATCTGCCACATGCTCGGCCTTCGTTCCGCGCCCACCGGCCGAGCCGCCCCGTAGCCGCCATCCCTTCACCGATATGCAACTTCAACCGCCTATGGTGACGAAACCGCGCTCAGCGCCGGACTCCCGAGCGGCACGCCTGCCTCCGGGAAACCTACCTCCAAAGGAGAGAAACCCATGCGCTCGATCACCACTCTGGCCGGCCTGCTCCTGGCCGTTGCGCTCACCGCCGACGCCCTGGCCGCGTCCGGCAAGCTCGTGCTCTACACCTCGCAGCCGAACAAGGACGCCCAGCAGACCGTCGACGCCTTCCGCTCGGCGTATCCCGACGTCGAGGTGGAATGGATCCGGGACGGCACCACCAAGGTGATGGCGAAGCTGCGGGCCGAGTTCGCGGCCGGCGCGCCGAAACCCGACGTGCTGCTGATCGCGGACGTCGTCAACATGGAGTCGCTCAAGCCCGAGGGACGCTTGATGGCGCACCCCGATGCGCCGGTCGGTCCGTACGACCCGGCTCTCTACGACAAGGACCGCACCTACTTCTCGACGAAGCTGATCACGACGGGCATCGTCTACAACACCGGCGCACCGATGCAGCCCGCCGAGTGGTCCGACCTGGTCAAGCCCGAGGCAAAGGGCCTCGTCGCGATGCCGAGCCCGCTCACCTCGGGGGCGGCGACCGTGCACATGGCGACACTCACCTCCAACCCCTCGCTCGGCTGGAGCTACTACGAGATGCTCGCGGCCAACGGGGTGACCCCCAAGGGCGGCAACGGAGGCACCTTCAAGGCGGTCGCGGGCGGCGAGAAGCTCTATGGCATGGTGGTGGACTTCGTGCCGATCCGGGCCAAGGCGAAGGGTTCGCCGGTCGAGTTCGTGTTCCCCGAGTCGGGCGTGAGCGCAGTGACCGAGCCGGTCGCAATCCTCTCGACCGCCGGCAACCCCGATGCGGCCAAGGCATTCGTCGACTTCCTGCTCTCCCCGGACGGCCAGGCGCTCGCCGCGAGCCAGGGCTACCTGGCCGCACATCCGGAGGTCGCGCCGCCGCCCGGATTCCCGCCGCGCGATCGGATTCGGCTGATGGCGTTCGATGCCGCGCAGGCGCTCGCCGGCGCGCACGCCGACCGCAAGCGGTTCACCGAGGTGTTCGGCCAGTAGACGTGCCCCCCGCTTGCGGCGGCCGGGGTCGTCGAACCGACGACCCCGGCCGCCGGGAGAAACCGATCGACTCTCCGTGCCGGATCGGTCGGTTCTTCGTTCCTGGTCGAAGCGTCCGAAGCCTCACCGGGCGCCGGCGATGCCCGGCGCAACCGGGAGGGGCGCAGGAAATACCGAAGCGAGTCGCAGCAGAGCAGTCTTCCAGGCGTGCGGGCACCCGGAAGGAGCCCCTGCCGGACAGACTGCCGCGGAGCGGGTACTCCGCTGTCCGAGCACCGGCACATCCGTACGCACGGGGCGAAACACGGGAGCGCAGATGAACCGGTTCCCGGCCGCGACGCACGCGTCCAGCCGCATCAAGCCGCGGATCCCGGCACGGTTCGGAGCGGACCTCTGGCTCCTGTTGCTGCTCACCGCCTTCGTCTTCTCGCTCTCGGTGCTGCCGATGGGCCGGCTGCTTCTCGAGGGGGTGGCCCCCGGGGGTGCGCTTGACCTCTCGGTGCTCACCGAGGTGACGCGCGCGAAGTCCACCTGGCTCGCCACCGAACGCAGCCTCCTCACCGCCGCGGGCGGTACGGCTCTCTCGCTCCTCATCGGCAGCGCATTCGCGCTCCTCGTGGCGCTCACCGACCTGCGCGCCAAGACCGCGCTCGTCTTCTGTTTCATGATCCCGTTCATGGTCCCCCCGCAGATCACCGCCCTGAGCTGGATCCAGCTCTTCGGACCCTCGAGCCCGCTGCTCAAGACGCTCGGGATCGCACCGCCCCTCGGCACCCCGCATCCACTCTATTCCCCGGAAGGGATCATGCTGCTCCTCGGGATCCAGCACGCGCCGCTCGTGTTCCTGGCCCTGCGCGGGGGCCTGCGCTCGATGCCGCGGGAGATGGTCGAGGCGGCGCGGGTGTGCGGCACCGGAAGCTTGCGGGTGCTCGCCGACATCGTGCTGCCGCTGATGGCTCCGGTGCTGGTCGCCGGGACCGCGCTCGCATTCGTCTCCGCCATCGGCAATTTCGGGATCCCGGCGATGCTCGGGATCCCGATCAACTACTCGACGCTGCCGGTGCTCATCTATCAGCGGCTCTCGGGGTTCGGGCCATCGATCATCTCCGAGGTCGCGGTGCTCTCGATCCTGGTCGGGGTGATCGCCTTCGCCGGGGTGGCCATCCAGGGATGGATGCTCCGGCGGCGTGACTACCGCACCATCGGCGCTCCGTCGCAATCGCTCGCCTTCACCCTGGGCCGATGGCGAGCACCGGCGGAGTGTGCGTGCTGGGCGATCATCGTCCTGATCCTGGTCGTCCCCCTCGTTGCACTCGCGGCGACGTCCCTGGTCTCTTCCTACGGGGTGCCGCTCGACCTGAGGACCGCGACCCTCGAAGCCTATCGCGAGGTCATGTTCCGCCAGGCAGGCACGCTCCGCGCCTTCACCAATTCCTTCTTCCTCGCCGCCGGCGCGGCGGCGCTGCTGATGCTGATCGCGGTCCCGCTCGGGTACTTCATCGCCTGGCGGCGCTCGCCGGTGCTGCAGACATTGAACCTCATCGCGGAGCTGCCCTACGCGCTGCCCGGGGTGGTGCTCGCCATCGCCTGCATCCTGATGTTCATCAAGCCTCTGCCCCTGGTCGAGGTGAGCCTCTACGGAACCATCTGGATCATCTTCGTCGCCTACCTCGCGCGCTTCCTCACCCTTGCGCTACGGCCGGTGATCGCCGGTTTCGCCCAGGTCGACCGCGCCCTCGAGCAGGCCGCCCAAGTCTGCGGCGCCCGCTTCCTCTTTCGCCTTCGCACCGTCGTGCTCCCGGCGGTGCTGCCGATGGCGGCCACCGGCGCGATACTGGTGTTCATGACCGCGTTCAACGAGCTGACCGTCTCCGCCCTGCTGTGGTCATCCGGCACCGAGACCCTCGGCGTGCTGGTCTACAACCTCGACGACGGGGGCTACACGGTCCTGGCCGCGGCGGTGGCGATCCTCGCGGTCATCGCGATCCTGGGACTGATGGGCGCGGTGGAGGCATTGGCGCGCCGGTTGCCGGAGGGCGTAGTGCCGTGGCGCGACTGAGCCTTGAGGACATCACCCGCCGCTTCGGCAGTCACGCCGCCGTCGACCGGGTGTCGATCGAGATCGCGGAGGGCGAGTTCCTCGCGCTTCTCGGCCCCTCCGGCTGCGGCAAGACGACGTTGTTGCGCCTCCTCGCCGGTTTCGAACGCGCCGACGGCGGGACCATCCGTTTCGACGACGAGACCGTGAGCGGACCGCATGTCCACGTGCCGCCGGAAGATCGGCGGGTCAGCATGGTATTCCAGTCGTATGCCCTGTGGCCGCACATGAGCGTGGCCGAGAACGTCGGCTATCCTCTCCGGGTGCGAAGAGTGCCGGCGGCCGGGCGGGCGGAGCGAGTGCGGGCAGCCCTGGCCCAGGTCGGGATGTCCGAGTTCGGCGGGCGCCGGCCGGCCGAGCTTTCCGGGGGGCAGCGCCAGCGGGTGGCCCTCGCCCGCTGTCTGGTCATGGAGCCCCGGGTGGTGCTGCTCGACGAGCCGCTTGCGAACCTCGACGTACACCTGCGCGAGGCCATGCAGTCGGAGTTCCGCCGGTTCCACGCGCAAAGCGGCGCGACGATGATCTACGTCACCCACGATCAGTCGGAAGCGATGGCGCTCTGCCACCGTATCGCAGTCATGAGCGATGGACGGATCGAGCAGGTCGCCGCACCTCGCGAGGTCTTCGCGAGACCCGCTACTGCGATGGTGGCCGGATTCGTCGGGCGCGGGATGGTGGTGCCCGGTGAGGTGGTCGGCGCGGACGGCGACGGATACTGCGTCGCTCGCCTCCTCGGTGCAACGGTTCGTGTCAGATGCGGGAACCCGTCTCCTGGGGCCGCGACAGTTTGCTTGCGTCCGGACGCCCTCACGCCGGGCGAGGCGGGGCCGGACCGCATTGCGGGTCAGGTCGTCGACACGGTCTACCGGGGCTCGATGACCTCGATCGAAGTCAGGCCGGATGCGGATCCGTCATGCACATTGCGGGTCGACGTCGGAGACGTCCCACCGGCGGCGGGGGCACTCGTGCACCTGGAGGTGCGCGACGGCTGGCGCATCGCGGGCGCACCGTCGTAGCGCGGTCCTCGCGAGACGGAACCCCGCCGCAGGGACGCCGGCGACCGGCCCCGACCGGACGGGGAAAGGGCGGCGTTTCGCCGGGTCATCGATCGTCGCCGCGGCGGTACGTGCGAACGCGAGGGCCCGCCCGCCATGTTCCAGCCGGCGGCACGGGCCTTGTCCTCTCGATCCATCGCCCGGCTTCCCGGCATTTCCGCTGCCGCCTCGATGGAAGGGAAGCGGGGCCGGGCGCCTCTCCGGGCGACTCAGTGCCAGGCGCGGGGCTTGCCGCGGACGCTGATGCGCCACAGGAGGCGGGTGTTGCGCTCGTTCGTCGCGGGCTCGATCGGTGTCCCCGAGTGCAGCGTCTGGGTGGTGTCGTAGATCGCGATGTCTCCGACCCGGTACTTGTGGCGATAGATGAACCGCTCCTGGAGCACGTGCCGCTTGAGCTCCTTCAGTATCGCCGCGCCCTCCTCCTCGTCAATTCCCTCGATTGCGAAGGGTGTGCCGGCCACCCCGTAGAGGGTCTTGCGGCCGGTGACGTCGTGGGGTCGGATGATCAGGTGCCGAACCGCCGGGACCCGCTCCACCTGGTCGTCGGTGATGAGAGGATTCGCGACCGCCTCGTCTCCCTCCCCGCTGCCGGCACCGTAGAGGTGCCGGGCGTAGCGGCCCTCGAGACGCTGCTTCATCTCCTCCGGGAGCTCGTCGTACGCGCTCTTCAGGTCCGCGAGCTGCGTCTCGCCGCCGGCCGCCGGGGACTTGATGGAGTGAAGCATCGTCGCACTCGACGGAACCGCCTCGTAGGACTGGTCGGTATGCCAGAACGCGGCGCCGTTGCGCACCGCCTCGTTGTCCTTCCATTCGCCGGCGTAGTTGCCGATCGCCATCATCTCAGGGTAGCCCGGCATGCGCAGGTGGTCGAGCACGTGCGGAATGGGCTCACCCCACCAGCGCCCGAACTCGAGGTACCGATCCTTGGTCATGCGCTGGCCGCGAATGACGAGCAAACGATGTTCGTGCACGGCGTCGGCGAGGGTCCTGAGCGCCTCGTCGTCGAGACCGCCGGCGATGTCGATCCCGACCGCCTCGGCTCCGAAATTCGCACGTTCGAGCGGACTGATCGAAAGCATGTTCGGTTCCTCCTGCTCCTTCGTTACCGCCGGCGGGCAGGGCGGATTGCCGCCAGACGCGGTTGACCGGCCCGCGCTCGTGGCGGCGATCGAGACCGCCGGGAGCTTCGGACGCCGGGAAACATTCTAGCCCGGAAAAAATCACCGATTTTCTGCTGCGGACGCCAATCTGTCGCTTCGCGCTCCCAAGGTCGCCGCGGTAGCGGGCCGTACTCCCTCAAGCCGCTTCGACAGCGCGAACGCGCTAGTGTCGGCTACGCCTTCGCCAGCGCGTAAACGCTCTTGCGGTCCGTGCGGCCCGCTACCACGGCATTCTGCTTCGCGGCTTCGCGGCGCCCTCGCGACGAAAATCGGTGATTTTTCCGGGCTGGCCCGCCCGCCGCCGGAAGCACCCCGCGAGGCGCGCGGCTGGCTCAGGCGGCCGGCTGGCCGGCGCCGGTCTGGCTGAAGAGGATGCGGCGCTCCTCCTCGCTCGGCGGCTCCGTCCGCCGCCACTCCTTGCCCACGTCGACTCCCCGCCGGGCGGCGGGGCGCGCCTTCATCGCCCCGTGCCACCGCACCACGTTCGGATAGGCGTCGAGAGACTGCCCGAACATCTTGTAGGGCAGGAGCCAGGGCCACGTCGCCATGTCGGCGATGGAGTAGGCGCCGGCGAGGAACTCCCGATCGGCCAGGCGACGGTCCATGACCCCGACGAGCCGGTCGTACTCCTTGGCGTAACGGTCGTGCGCATACGGATTCGCCTCGGGGGCATAGTTCACGAAGTGGCTGAGCTGGCCGGCCATGGGACCGAAGCCGCCCACCTGCCAGTAGAGCCATTGCAGGACCTCGAAGCGGGCGTTCGCCCCGCGGGGCAGGAACCGGCCCGTCCTCTCCGCGAGATAGCACAGGATCGCGCCCGACTCGAAGATCGCGATGCGCCCCTCCGGCCCCTCCGGATCGACGATTGCCGGCATCCGGTTGTTCGGGCTGATCGCGAGAAACTCGGGCTTGAACTGGTCTCCCTGCCCGATGTTGACCGGCACCAACCGGTAGGGAAGCCCGCACTCCTCGAGCATGATGGATATCTTCCAGCCGTTGGGGGTGGGCCAGTAGTAGAGGTCGATCACCGGTGCTCTCCGTTCGTTCGGTTCAATCAGCGCGGGAGTCAGTCGGCAACGGCCGCGAGCTGGCGGCCGACGAGCTGGCTGTAGAGGCCCCGACGGCCGAGGAGCTCGTCGTGGCTCCCGATCTCCATTACCCGGCCCTCGTCCATCACCACGATGCGGCCCGCGCTTCGCACCGTGGACAGCCGGTGCGCGATGATGACCGTGGTGCGATCGTGCATCAGCGTCTCGAGCGCGTGCTGCACGGCCTGCTCGCTCACCGCATCGAGGTGGGAGGTCGCTTCGTCGAGGACGAGGACGGGGGCATCCTTGAGGAACGCGCGGGCGATGGCGACCCTTTGCCGCTGTCCACCCGAGAGTCGCACCCCTCGTTCCCCCACCGGGGTATCGAGGCCCTCCGGCAAGGCGGCCGCAAAATCGGCGAGCGCGGCCCGCTCCACGGCCCGGACGATCGCCTCCTCGTCCGCCTCCGGCCGCGCGACGAGGATGTTCGCCCGGAGCGTCTCGTTGAAGAGCCAGGTGTCCTGGCTCACAAGCGCGATGCGGGCGCGGAGCTCGTCGAGGCGCCACTGCCGGAGATCGTGCCCCGCGAGGCGTACCGTCCCCCGTTCCGGATCGAAGAAGCGGAGCAACAGGTGGGCGGCGGTCGTCTTGCCCGCTCCGGAAGGCCCGACGAGAGCGATGCGCATTCCCGCCGGAACCTCGAAGGACACCTCGCGAAGAGCCCGATCCTCGCGGCCGGGGTAACGAAAGTCGACCGCCTCCATCGCGAGCGCCAGTCCCCCGGCCGCGCCCCTCGGCCCGGTCAGGGGCGCCGCCGCGGGGACCGCCAGCGGCCCCGAGACCGCTGCATCCGCCTCCGGCCTCCCCGACCCCCCCGGGGCATCCGCCTCCGGCCCCCCCGGACCCTCCGGGGCGACCGCCTCCTCTTCGAGACTCCGGGGTTCCCGATGAACCGCGACCACCCCCGGGCCGTCCCGCACCGTCACCGGTTCGCGATGCACCGCGTACAGCCGGCGGGTCGCGCCGAGCGTGTCGGAGAGCTGCCGCCCGATGTACGCGATCTCCGACACGGGAAGGAACGAAGCCATCGCGATGAGGGCGAGCAGGGGAAGCAGTGCCGAATCGAGGCGCCCGACCGACACGAGCCAGGCTCCGCTCACCACCACCATGAGGCCCCCGAGCCCGGTCGCGGTCTCGAGCACCACGTTCTGCAGGGTGAGGCTCCGGAAGAAGGGGAGTCTGAGGCCGACGTGGCGCCGGGCGAGGTTGAGGAACTCGCGGCGCCGCTCGGGCGTGCGCTCGAACGCGATGATCTCGCCAAGCCCCTGGATGGTGTCCACCGTGTGGGCATTGAGGTCGGCGAGCGCTTCGCGGGCCCGCGAACCGAGCACGTCCACCCGGTGGCGGGCGAGGAAGGGGCTCAAGGCGACGACCGCGAGGATGGGGGCGAGGGCCGCCGCGAGCGGCCAGCCGAACCACAGCAGCACCCCGACGACGGTCGCGGGAACGAGCACCGCGACCAGCCCCGGAGCGATGGTGTGCGCGAAGAAGTACTCCACCAGCTCCACGTCGTGGGTCGCCATCGCGACGAGGTCACCGGAACGCCGGCGGAGCAGCCACGCGGGGGCGAGCGCGTCGATCTTGCGATAGAGATCGATCCGCATCCGGGCAAGCATGCGGAACGCCATGTCATGGGCAATCCAGGACTCGACCCAGTGCAGGATCCCGGCCGCCGGGGCCGCCGCGTAGAGGGCGTACAGCCACGGGGTGAAGTCGCCGCCGCGCTTGAGGGCGGCCACCGCGAGGGCGCTCAACACCCCGACCCCGATGAGGCAGGCCACACGGACGACCCCGAACCCGAACGTGAGGGCGAGCCGGCCCCGCCACGGCCGGACGTGGCGGAAGAGCTCGCGGAACGCCCCGAGCCAACCCAGGCCCTCGGCGCGGGTGATCTCGTCGGCCGGCCCTCCGCCCGAGAACAGGGGAGCGAGGTCCTCGGCCGGCGTCCGGCCGGCGGGAGCGGCGAGCTCGACGTCGTCGGGCTTGCGGCTCTCCTCCGCCTGACCTCGCATCAGGTGGAAGTAGGCCCCCGCGCGGCGCATGAGATCCGCGTGCCGGCCCGACTCCACCACCCGACCGCCGTCGAGGACGAGGATGCGGTCAGCCCCGATGACGCTCGACAGGCGGTGGGCGAAGATGAGCGTCGTGCGGCCCGCCATCAGGCGTTCGAGCGCCTCCTGGATCACCGCCTCGTTCTCCGCGTCCACCGCGCTCAGCGCTTCGTCCAGCACCAGAATGGGCGCGTCCCGGAGCACCGCGCGGGCGATCGCGACCCGCTGGCGCTGCCCGCCGGAAAGCCGCACCCCGCGCTCACCGACGACCGTCCGGTAGCCGTCCGGCAGACGCTCGATGAACTCGTGCGCGTTCGCAGTGCGGGCGGCGGCGGCGAGCTCCTCGCGGGTCGCATCCGGCTTGCCGAAGCGAAGGTTGTCCTCCACCGTGCCGTGGAAGAGGATGGTGTCCTGGTTGACGACCGCGATCCGCCCGTGGACCTCGTGGGCGGAGAGCTCGCGGAGGTCACGTCCTCCCATGCGGACCGACCCCGCGTCCGGGTCGTAGAGGCGAAGGAGGAGGCGGACGATCGACGTCTTGCCGGCACCGCTCGACCCGACGAATCCGACCCGTTCCCCGGCTTCGATCCGGAAGTCGAGACCGCGATGTGCGGGGCGCCGCGCGCCGGGATAGGTGAACCCCACCGCTTCGAACTCCACCGTCGGCGCCATCTCCTCCCTCGCGCCGGAGTCCTTCGAGGCGGAATACTCGACGAGCGGCCGCCCCGCGAGGAGACTCAGCACGCCGTCGGCCGCCGCCATTCCGACCAGTCCCTGGTGGAGCAAGGCGCGCAGATCGCGCTGCGGCCGGAACACCTCGATGCCCATCATCAGCACGACGAGCAGCTCGGCGAGGCTCATCGCCCCCGCATCCACCCTGAACGCGCCGTAGCCGAGCACCACCGCGGCGCCGACCGCGAGCCCCACGTCGGTGATCCCGCGGCCGAGGGAGTTGACCGCGAGGACCCACATCGTGGTGCGGAAGACCTCCTGCGCCCGCGCGGCGAGACGGCGGCCGCGCGTGCCGCTCTGACCGAACGCCTTGAGGGTCGCAAGCCCCTGGAGGGTGTCGAGGAACTCGGCCGCAAACGCCGCGTAGGCGCGCTGGCGCCGGCGGCTGTTCGCGCGGTCCCACCGGGTGAACGCGGCGGGGGCGAGGAGGGTGAACAGGGCGAACGCGAGCAGGACCAGCGCGACCGGAAGGTCGAGGAACGCGAGGAACGCGAACACGATGATCGGGGTGAGCGCGGCCACGCAGAGCTGGGGCAGGAACTGGCCGAACCACGTCTCGAGCTGCTCGACCCCCTCCACGATCGATACCAGCACCGCCCCGGTACGCTCGAGACCGAACCACGCCGGCCCGAGCCTGGTGACCTGGTCGTAGAGGCGCTCGCGCAGGTGCATCTGCACCCGGGCCGCGGTGCGGTGCGCGATCATGTTGCGCCAGTACTCGAGCCACCCCCGGAGCAGCATGACCCCGCCGACGAGGGCGAACTTCCATGCCAGCGCCTCGAACGGCTCGCCCGCGAAGACCCCCGCGATCAGCCACCCGAGCGCGGCGAGACGGCCGATCCCGACCAGCGCGGCGGCGAGGCCGACCACAACCGCGAACGCGATCCGCCCGCGCACACCGGCGGTAAACGCAAAGAGTCCGGGGTCGGGCAACATCGCGCGTTCTTGCGGACTCAGGCCGAGCGGGGTGCGCTCGCCCGGTGCGGGAAGGTGGGAAATCCCTCCCCGATCACTCGGTCGCGCCCGGCGCTTCGGACGGAACAACCCCCATCAGGCGGTCCACGAGCCTTCCCGCTTCGTCTTCGACGATCAGCTCCTCGCGCGCTCCACGCCCGATGAACCCGGCGTCGACCCCCGTATCGAGGAGAGCGACGAAGGGGTCGAAGTACCCGTTCACGTTGAACACGCCGCATGGCTTGCCGAGGAGGTCGAGGTAGTTCGCGCTCATCACCTCGAAGAGCTCGTCGAAGGTCCCGATCCCGCCGGGAAGGGTGAGAAAGGCGGCGGCGCGGTCGAACATCACCTGCTTGCGCTCCGCCATGGAATCGACCATGACCAGCTCGCTCAGCCCGGACGCGAGAATCTCCCGGTCGGCGAGGAATCGAGGGGCCACGCCGACGATGCGGACCCCGGCCTCGGCCGCCGCCTCGGCCACCGTCCCCATCATCCCGCCGCCCCCGCCGCCGTAGACGAAGCCGAGGCCGCGCGCGGAGGCCGCCTGCACCATCGCCCGGGCGGCGGCTGCGTGCGCGGGGTCCCGGGCCGGCCGGGCGCCGGCGAAGACGCAGATGAGAGGGGGGGACATCAGCGCTTGTCTCGCTGCAGCGGTCGTGAAGGGCATGCCTGCTTCGCGGCCGGACACATCGCCTGACCAAACGGCGCGATGGAAATCAGGTGCGGCATGGGAGGGTCAGGGCGATTGGTGGACGGACCGCGGAAGAGCCGGCGGCAACCGTCCCGCGCCTATCGCTTCCGGCATCCGTCGAGCCGGGCCTGCCACTCGTCCGCCTTCCCGGAATCGGGGGCGAGCCCCAGCTCGCCATCGCGGAAGGCCCGGACCAACCGGCGGACGGCGGCGCAGTGCCCGCCCTGCGCCCCGTGGGTATACCAGGCGAGGGCGAGACCCTCGTCCGAGGCCACCATCGTTCCCTGGCCCTGCTCCGCCAGCAGGCCCATGAAGGTCTGGGCCGGCGGATAGCGGCTCTCCGCCGCGGCCTCGACGAACCGCACCGCTTGCAACTGGTCGAACGTGGCCCCGCCGAGCCCGAACATGTGGAGCATCCCGAGATGGTAGACGGAGGCGGGGTCGCCCCGAGCGGCGAGCGGCTCCCAGGCTTTGCGGGCGGCCGCGAACCCCGGGTGCTTCGGATCGCGGGAGGCCACGGCTTCGTCATAGACGGCAAGCGCCGCGAGGTGCGCCTCGCGTACCTCGGGGGCGACGGGAGCAATCTCCGTCTCGGGCAGGACGTTCGCCCGCCGGTACTTCTCGAGACCGGTGGAACCTTCATCCCCTGCCCCGGCGACCCCGCACCACAGGACGGACCCGACCATCACCACCGATGCCCACTTGGCCGCCCCGTAGGTCACCTTCCCCTCCAACCTCGAATCAGTTCTCGATACGGGCCGACGAATCGGCCCGACCGGCAACCGCGCACCCCCGGAGAATCCACGTACATGCGACGACCCGCCTGAGCGCCGCCGGCTCCGCCTTCGGCTACGACCGCTCCGTGACCGCAAACGTCAACGCGGCGTTCCGCCGCCACGATGCCGAGCGCAGGCGGAGGCACGAACGCCGCGGCGGCGAGGATAGCACGACGCCGAGGACGGCCCCGTGCCCGGACGCTGCACCGCAAGCAGCTTGTAGTGCGACCGGACCGCCGCCAGGAGGTAGCGTGCGGTCAAGCACGGCGTCATGAGCCACCACTGGCGCTTCGGCCACATGCCCCCGGTACCGGGTGTGTCGCAGAAGGACGTCGCGAAGATCATCGCATTCGTGCGCAAGCTACAGCGAGCCAATGGGGTCTGCTGAGCCCCCGCCTTCGCGTTCGAACTTGTCGCCTGCGCCCGTCCGGCTTCCGGTGCATCGCCTGCACTCCTGACTGGAGACGCCGCTGCGCGAAGTCGTCTCAGAAGATCAATCGAGCTCGAATTCACGGTCGCGTGCGCGATCCTGGTGACGACCGCGACATTGACGACCATCGCTTCACCGGAGACGGTGATCCGATTCGCGGCGACGCGCCGCACCGTCCCCGGGTGGTGTCGTGTTCTCACGGCTTGATCTTCCGGTAGCTGGAACCCCTACATTGAATTCTCGTTGCTTGCCTCGGACAGCAGTATGGAGCCGGTAGCCGAAGTACGCGTGACCCCGATTGAACGGGATCCCGTGTGCGGGATGAAGGTCGATCCTTCGACGCGAGGACTCTCGCTGGAGCATTCGGGGCGCCGATACCATTTCTGCGCCGAGCCGTGCCGCGCGAAATTCGCCGCGGCACCCTCGAGCTACCTCGAGTCCGAAGATCCCGTCTGCGGGATGCGGGTTCACCGCGCCTCGGCAGAGCATTTCTCCTCGTACGCCGGAGAGCGCTACTTCTTCTGTTCAGGAAGGTGCCGGTCCCGTTTCGAGGCTTCCCCGGGTGAGTATCTCGGTGACCGTGCGGAGCGCAATCCCGCGCCCCCGGGCACCCGCTGCACCCGCTACACCTGCCCGATGGACCCGGAGATCGTGCGCGACGCTCCGGGGGACTGCCCGATTTGCGGCATGGCGCTCGAGCCCATGGTGCAGTCCCGGGAGGCGGGCCCCAATCCGGAGCTCGTGGACTTCAGGCGGCGCCTTTGGATCGGTGCCCCCCTCGGCCTCGCAACGCTGGTCCTCGAAATGGGAGGGCACCTCGGCATCCCCTTTGCCGAATGGCTTGGACCGCTCCTGCACGTCTGGCTCCAGCTTGTTCTTGCAACCCCGGTTGTCGCCTGGGTGGCGGCTCCATTTTTTCGGCGCGGCTGGACGTCGGTCGTTCACCGCCGCCTCAACATGTGGACCCTGATTGCCCTCGGTGCGGGTGCGTCCTATGCATTCAGCGTGGTTGCGGTGCTTGCGCCGGACTTGTTCCCCGCATCGGTGCGTGGACCCCATGGACTGCCTCCGGTCTACTTCGAAGCCGCAGCGGTGATTCTCCTTCTCGTGCTCGTCGGACAGGTGCTCGAGCTCTCCGCACGCGAGCGCACGGGCGATGCCATCCGCGCGCTCCTCGATCTCGCGCCGAAGACCGCGCGCCGGATCGGCGACAACCGCTACGAGGACGTGCCGCTCGAAATGGTCGGGGTCGGCGACCGGCTCCAGGTCCGGCCCGGCGAGAGCGTCCCGGTCGACGGGGTGGTGCTTCGCGGGCGTTCGGCAGTCGACGAGAGCATGCTCACGGGGGAGGCGATACCCGTCGAAAAGGCACCCGGCGACGCGGTGACTGCAGGCACGCTCAACCGCTCCGGGTTGTTCAGCATGCGTGCCGAGCGAATCGGGGCGGACACCGTCCTTGCCCGGATCGTCGACCTGGTTGCTACCGCGCAGCGAAGCCGCGCGCCTGTCCAGGGGCTTGTGGACCGTGTTGCGAGCTGGTTTGTGCCGGCGGTGATCGCGGTGGCGTTGGCCGCGTTCGCCGTCTGGCTGCTCGTCGGCCCCGAGCCCGCTCTCTCCCACGCTCTCCTCGTCGCGGTCAGCGTCCTCGTCATCGCCTGTCCGTGCGCGCTCGGGCTCGCTACCCCCATGTCGATCATGGTGGCGACAGGACGCGGAGCCCGAGAAGGAGTGCTGGTTCGCGACGCGGCGGCGCTCGAGAGCCTCGCGCAAGTGGACACGCTGGTCGTCGACAAGACCGGCACCCTGACCGCAGGAACGCCGGAGCTGACTGATGTGCTCACCATGGGTGCAGGGATGGGCGAAGGCGAACTGCTTGCCCTTGCCGCCTCGGTCGAACGCGGATCGGAGCACCCGCTTGCGGCGGCGATCGTCCATGGCGCCGAGGCGCGGGGGATCACCCTGCACGAAGCGACGGACATCGAGGCGGTTCCCGGAAAAGGGATCAGGGGCCGGGTCGCGGGCCGAGATCTCGCCCTGGGCAATGCGGCGCTCATGCTCGACCTCGGCATCGAGCTCGGGGCCGGGTCGCGCGACGGCGAACGGCTTCAGCGCGCTGGCAAGACGGCAATGTTCGTCGTCGTGGACGGGGAGCTTCAGGGCATTGTGGCGGCGGCGGATCGGCTACGGCCCACCGCACGCGAAGCGCTGGGGATACTGCGCGAGCTGGGCCTTGGCGTCGTGATGGCGACCGGTGACAACGTGCTCACGGCGCGCGCGGTCGCCCGGGAGCTCGACATCAACGACTGGCGGGCGGAGACCGGCCCGGAGGACAAGAGCGATCTGGTCGCCGAGCTCCGGACCGGCGGGCGTCGGATCGCCATGGCGGGCGACGGCATCAACGACGCACCGGCGCTCGCAACGGCCGACGTCGGGATCGCGATGGGGACCGGCGCGGACGTCGCGGTCGAGAGTGCGGAGATCACGCTCATTGGCGGCGATCTCACTGGAATCGTACGTGCCGTGCGGCTCGCCCGCGCGGCCTCAGCCAACATCCGCCAGAATCTGCTCTTCGCCTTTGCCTACAATGTGGTCGGAGTCAGCATTGCCGCGGGTGTGCTTTACCCGGCGTTTGGCCTGCTTCTGTCTCCCATCGTTGCCGCCGCCGCCATGAGCCTTTCGTCCGTGTCGGTCATCGGCAATGCGCTTCGGCTCAGAAGCGCCCGGCTCGGTAGTCCTTGACATTCCAGTTCCCGGAATCCCTGCGCCGACCATCGGAAGCAAGATCGAAAGCAAGATCGAAAGCAAGATCGAAAGCAAGATTGGAGCGTCCATCATGCGAATCGGAGAGATCGCAGAACGAAGTGGCCTTCCGCCAAAGACAATCCGACACTACGAGGACATCGGTCTTATTCGACCGGACCGGACCGAGAACGGCTACCGCTGCTTCACGGACGCGGATGTGCACAGGCTCATCTTCCTCGCCCAGGCGCGCGCGCTCGGCTTTTCGCTCGAAGACCGCCGTGCCTTGCTCGAGCTCCATGGGGATCGTCGGCGTTCGAGTGCCGATTCGCCTTCGTCTCGTCAACGTGGCGAACGCGAG
Source organism: Gammaproteobacteria bacterium (assembly GCA_965223775.1). GTDB lineage: Bacteria > Pseudomonadota > Gammaproteobacteria > HK1 > HK1 > JAJDXW01. The sequence continues at coordinate 5,086,685 of OZ245021.1, forward strand.
TGTCCGTAATCAGGAAGGTCATTCATCACGCCATGGGTGTCCCCGATTGCTCACGCTCCCCATCTCATCTACTCAACCTCCGCAACTCGGATTCGGTCTCCGGCCGGCCGGGGGTCGCGGAGTACGCCTCGGCCTCTTCCCGGACACGCGCGCTCAATCGCTGCCGCCGGAGGACGATGCGCGAGACCGCCTCCATCCGCTCCGAGAGGGTGCGGCCGAACCGCACCTTCTCCACCGCTTCGCACACGTCATCCGGCGTGAGCCCCTCGAGCACCCGCGACGCATCGAGCGTGCGCGGCGGGCTCCCGTCACCGAGGGCAATGAAGTCCACCCGCAGCTCGTCGGTGCCCTTGCGGCCGTGCAGCCGCCACAGCTCCCGCACCCCCAGGTCGCCATAGCGCTCGATCTTGCCCTCGTCGAAGCTCGTGACCTCGGTCTCGACCACCAGATCGGGCGCGGTGAGCTCGACGAACGCCACCACCGCCGCGTCTCCTTCGTGACGGGCGGCGTAGTAGCCGCGCGCGCGCTCGCCGACGTAGAACGCGCAGTCGGGCTCCATCCCCGTGCCGGACGGCTCGCCCGGCCCCCGCAGTCGGGCGGACCGAAGCCCCTTCACCGCATCGGTGACGGCGCTTCCCGCCGCATCCACGATGCGGTCGACGAGTTCAGTCAGGTCTTCGTGCAGGTGCGAGGGCGCCATCAGGGTGATGATCCCCCGCACCGGGTCGAGGCAGACCCGACGGAAATGCCGGTTCCAGTCAATTGCCGCAAGCGCGACTACGGTATCGGGATCGGCCCGCAGGACGTGGAGGGTGGAGCCGAGGGGTCCGGTGTGCATCGTGGCGGGATGGTCCATGAGATCGAACCTCCAATGTGAACCCACGGGCCGCCCGCCGCGAAGCCGCCCGCGCGAATTCTGCACCCCCCGTCATCCGGATGTCCATCGCCCACGCGCTCGACTCGCGCCCGGCGAGCGACCGCTCGCACCGAACCGGGACGATCAGGAGAAGCGCCGCCACAGCAGGGCGCCGCCGCAAACCGCGGCGGGAATGACGACGAGGGCGGCGAACGGCACGGCCAGCAGCAGCGCCGCCGGGACACCGAATCCGAACGCCGCCGCCCGGTTGGTCCGGAGCAGCGCGATGGTGTCGCCGAAGTCACGGCCGCGATTCTCCGCCGCGTAGTCGACGAACTGCACGGCCAGCATCCACGCGCCGAACGCGAGCCAGACCAACGGCGCGGCAACGTTCACGACCGGTATCAGGGTCAGGACGAAGATCCCCGCCAAACGCGGCAGGTGGTAGGCGAGCTTCCGCGCTTCCCGGGAAAGGGCGCTCACGACGGCCCGTCCCACGTTCTCCTCGCAGTCCGGACCCGTGCCGAATGCTTCGCGCTCGGCGCGGGCGGAGAGCAGGCCGAGGAACGGGCTCGCCAGCAGCACCGCCAGAAAGCTGAACATCCAGCCGGCGGCGACGATCCCGAAGACGTAGAACAGGGGCGCGAGCACGTATCCGAGCCAATCCAGCCAGCCCGGCGCCAGCGCTGCGAACCACTCCAGCGCATCGCGCAGCAGGGCGTGTCCGAGAACGAGCAGCAGTGCGATGGCGACGAAGCTGACCGCCACCGGCGCCCACACGAAGCGGCGCAGGGGTCTCGCGCGGGCGAGCCCCGCCCCGCGAAGGAAGCAACTCAACCCGACACCGAGTTTCATTTCACGAACGGCGTGTCCGCCTTGCCCGCTCCGGGTCGCTCGCCCTTCACGCGGCGACGACCGAGGCCCACCGCCGCGGGAACGCAAGACGAAGGATCGGGGTGCGGCGGCTCATCCGGCCGGCCACCGCTCCGGGTCCGGGCGCGGGCGGGGTCCCGACGGATTGCGGCGCGGCAACGACCGGGAACGGAAACGGCGAACCGGTCTGAACGAGAACGTGCCGGCCGAGAATTCAGGCGCGGGGACTCGAACATGGGCCGTGGCGAGCTCCGCAACGCGAGCCCGGCGCGAACGAAGGCCCGGGGATGAGGCCGAGCCGCGCCCCATACGGCGCAAGGCCGGCGGAGACGGATGGAGGCTCGGCCGCGAGAGGTCAGCGGAGATACGTGGCGAGGGCAAGGGTCCCTCCGCGGGCTCGGCGCCTCCCCCTAGCCCGCAAATCTCACCAGCTTCCTGCTGCGGACGCCGATCCATGCGCTGTGACAGGCCGTACTCCCTCAAGCCGCTTCGACGTAGTGTCGGCTACGCCTTCGCCAGCGCGTAAGCGCTCCTTCGGTCCGTGCGGCCTGTCACAGCGCCGTCTCGCCGCCCTCGCGACGAAAGCTGGTGAGATTTCCGGGCTAGAGTCGGGCGGCCGGCCGCCCGTCCCCGGCTTCACCCGCCGGACGTCGAAGCGGTCTCCGCCCCGCCCGGGGTCGCGGAGTACGACTCGGCCTCCTCGCGGACGCGCGCGATCAGTCGCTGGCGCTGCAGCACGATCGCCGCCACCGCCGCCGTCCGCTCCGAGCGGGTCTGGCCGAACCGCACCTTCTCCACCGCTTCGCACACGTCTTCGGGCGTCAACCCTGCGAGCACCCGCGACCTGTCGAGCTTGCGCGGGGGGCTCCCGTCACCGAGGCCGAGGAAGTCCACCCGCAGCTCGTCGGTGCCCATGCGGCCGTGCAGCCGCCACAGCTCCCGCACCCCCAGGTCGCCATAGCGCTCGATCTTGCCCTCGTCGAAGCTCGTGACCTCGGTCTCGACCACCAGATCGGGCGCGGTGCGCTCGACGAATGTCACCACCGCCGCGTCTCCTTCGTGACGGGCGGCGTAGTAGCCCCGCGCGCGCGCGCCGACGTAGAACGCGCAGTCGGGCTCCATCCCCGTGCCGGACGGCTCGCCCGGCCCCCGCAGTCGGGTGGACCGAAGCCCCTTCACCGCATCGGCGACGGCGCTTCCCGCCGCGTCCACGATACTGTCGACGAGCTCAGTCAGGTCTTCGTGCAGGTGCGAGGGCGCCATCAGAGTGATGATCCCCCGCACCGGGTCGAGCCAGACCCGGCGGAAATGCCGGTTCCAGTCAATCGCCGCAAGCGCGACTACGGTATCGGGATCGGCCCGCAGGACGTGGAGGGTGGAGCCGAGGGGCCCCGTGTGCATCGTGGCGGGATGGTTCATGAGATCGAACCTCCAATGTGAACCCACGGGCCGCCCGCCGCGAAACCGCCCGCTCGGATTCTGCGCCCCCCGTCATCCGGATGTCCATGACCCGCCCGCTCGACGCGCGGGCCGGCCGGCAGCCGCTCGCCGCGCCGTGCCGAGGCCACCCGAATGCGGCGCCAACCTGACCGAGGCGCTTCACGCGCTCTACGCTCGCATCGCGCCCGGGGCGGTGCGAAGTTCCGGTTCCATGCGCTTCGCAATTGCTTCATCACCGACGCCGACCCGAGCCCATCGCGAACCGGCCCCGTATCGGATGAATGCCTCGGGCCGGGAGGCCAACCTCGGCGAGACGGACGACTCCCCGGTTCATGCCGCGTCGTTCCCCACGCGCGTCGCGGCCGCGCCCAGCCACCGCCCCCGCGTCACCGCGACGGCGAGGCCGAACAGCACGAGCCCGGTACACGCGAACGCCGTCATCTGGAACCGGACGCCCATCCATTCGATGAGGGCGCCTCCCGCGAGCAGTCCCAGGGGCAGTCCGTACACCGCAAGCATGCGCGCCCCCATGACCCGCCCCCGGTAGGCCGGCGCGGTGACCATCAGCAGGACCGCCGCCATCGAGGTCATCGCGAGGCTCTGCGCGAATCCGACCGCGACCAGCACCGCCATGCCGGAGGTGTGGGAGCCGGTGAAGGCGAGGACTGCGGTCAGCCCCAGCCACGCGGCCATCCCGACCGCCATCACCGTCGCCGGTGACCGCAGCTTCGCGACCGCCACAACGACCGAACCGAGCAGCGCACCGACGGCAAACGCGGCAATGAGCTGCGCCAGGCCGTTCTCGTCCACCCCGTAGACGACCCTTGCGACGACGGGGAGGAAGCCGTTGGTGATCGGATAGGCGACGAGGTTCGCGAGCAAGGCGAGATAGAGCACGAACCGGATCGTCCCCGACGACCGGATGTACGCGAGTCCCCGGCCGAATTCGGACACGAACCGGGCCGCGCCCGGCCCGGGCGGCAGATCGATCCGGCCGAGAGGCGGCGGAGAGATCCCGAAACCGATGAGCGTCGCGAAGAAATACAACGCGGCGACTGCCGCATAGGCGTGCCCCACCCCGAATGCGGCCATGATCGCGGCTCCGGCCAGGGCCCCGACGATGCGGGGCACGTCCATCGTCAGGCGTGCGAACCCGCTCGCGTTCATCAGCAGCTTCGCAGGGATGGTGTCCGCGACGAGCGAGGTCCGGAGCATGATGTCGAGCGGCCGCAGGAACCCGCCGAGCGTGGCGATGACGAACGCATGCCACGGTTCCAGCCATCCGGAGAGACCAAGCCCCATCGCCGCCGCGGCGATCACCGTGTACGCCGCGCGCATGGAGAGGAGCATGGTGCGCCGGCTCACCCGGTCGGCCACCACCCCGAGCCCCGGCGCGAGCAGGGTTCCGCCGAACTGCAGGGCGACGAGCACCGAGAGCAGGAACGGCGAGCCGGTCTGGACGAGGACATACCAGCCGAGGATCAGGTTCTCCATCTCGAAGCCGGAGGAGGTCGTCACGTCCGACCCACACTGGAAGCGAAAGCTCCGCACGGCGAACGGGGCGAGCAGTCCGCGGCCCGGGACCCCGCCCCGCCGTCGTGCCGGTCGCGGAGCGGAGGCGGGATCTGCGTCCGGCTTCGGAGTCCGGGGTTTCAGCACCCGACGATACGCCGGTTCACTCGCGTCGCGCGAGTCGGGCTTGCTCGAGGATCTCGCCCATGCGCCTCGAACCGTCCGTAGTCACGGCGCGGAAGCGCCGGGCGACGATTCGTGGGCCGGGCACCCTGCACCCGGCCCGGACGCTGCGTTACGCCGCTCTTTCACTGCCATCGGCGGCCGGCACCGACGACCGCATGGCCGACGGCCAAGCGCAACCGCGCACGCGGAAGGGTTCGTGGCGCCGGGGACCCGCACGCCTCGACGGCCCGGATGTCGCGGCTCGGCGCCAAGCCTGGTGTGGCGGCAGTGAGGAGGACAGGGGTTCGGCCGTGAATGGACCGGGAGACATCCGGACCGACCGTCTCTCAGTCTGCGTGCCAGTCCCCTCAATGGCCGCAAACGGCTAGCGCGGGAGGTCGGACTTGCCCATCAGGTGCTCGTCCACGGCGCGGGCCGCCTGCCGCCCCTCGCGGATGGCCCACACCACGAGCGACTGGCCGCGGCGCATGTCCCCGCAGGCGAACACGTCGTCCGCCGAGGTCCGGTAGTCCCGAGTATCGGCGCGAACGTTGCCGCGCGGGTCGAGCTCGACCTCGAGATCGGCCAGCATGCCCTCGTGCATCGGGTGCACGAAGCCCATCGCGAGGAGGACCAGGTCGGCCGGAAGCTCGAAGTCGCCGCCCTCGACCTTGACCATTCTCGGAGGCGACCCGGGGCCGTCGCGTTCCCACTCGATCCGCGAGCACCAGAGCGCCCGGACCCGCCCGTCCCGGCCATGGATCTCACCGGTCGTAACGCTGAAGTCGCGCTCCGCGCCCTCGGCCTGCGAGCTCGAGGTGCGCAAGCGGAGCGGCCAGTCGGGCCAGGTCAGGAGCTTTTCCGCGCGATCGGGCGGACGCGGCAGGATCTCGAGCTGGGTCACCGAGCGGGCGCCCTGCCGGAAGGAGGTGCCGATGCAGTCCGAGCCGGTATCGCCACCCCCGATGACCACGACATCCTTGCCCTCGGCGGTGAGCGCGACGTCCTCCGGGACCTCGTCCCCCGCCACCCGCCGGTTCTGCTGGGGCAGGAACTCCATCGCGAAGTGAACCCCGTCCAGTTCCCGACCCTCGACCGGCAGATCCCGCGGCGCCTCCGCCCCCCCCGCGAGCACCACCGCATCGAACTCGTCCACGAGCGAGCCCGCCGAGACGTTCACCCCCACGTGCACGCCGGGCCGGAACACGACCCCCTCGGCCTCCATCTGCCGCATCCGCCGGTCGATGATCCCTTTCTCCATCTTGAAGTCGGGGATGCCGTAGCGGAGCAGGCCGCCGATCCGGTCGCTCTTCTCGAGCACCTCCACCGCGTGCCCCGCCCGCGCGAGCTGCTGGGCGCAGGCGAGGCCGGCAGGGCCGGATCCGACCACCGCGACCCGCCGCCCGGTGCGCCGGGAGGCCGGCTGCGGCGCGATCCAGCCGTCGTTCCAGCCCCGGTCCGCGATCGAGCACTCGATCGTCTTGATGGTGACCGGGTTGTCGTTGATGTTGAGGGTGCACGCCTCCTCGCAGGGGGCGGGACAGATCCGGCCCGTTACCTCCGGGAAGTTGTTGGTGGAATGAAGCACGTCCAGCGCCTCGCGCCACCGCGACTCGTAGACGAGGTGGTTCCAGTCGGGAATGACGTTGTTGACCGGGCAGCCTTCGTGGCAGAAGGGGATGCCGCAATCCATGCAGCGCCCCCCCTGGCGGGCGAGCTCATCTTCCGGCAGATCGACGACGAACTCGTGCCAGTTCCGAACCCGCTCCTCGACCGGGAGGTAGGTCCGATCGTGGCGCTCGTATTCCAGAAAGCCGGTCGGCTTGCCCATCAGAGGGCGACTTCCGCGAGCGCGAGGCCGGATTGTTCCTCGCGCCGCAAGTCTTCGAGCGCCCTGCGGTAGTCGACCGGCATGATCTTGACGAACCGCTCGACCCGGTTCTCCCAGTCGTCGAGCATGCGGCGCGCCACGTCGCTTCCGGTGTAGTGGAGATGGCGCTCGACGAGCCCGCGCAACCGCGCCTCGTCGAACCGGGTCATGTCCGGGTGATAGTCGGCGCGGCCGGCGGCTTGCGTCCCCGCCACCGCTCCACCGCCGTCCCGGCGGACGGACTCGAGCTCCACCATGGAGGTGTTGCAGCGAAGCTCGAAGTCTCCGTCCTCGTCATGGACGTAGGCGATCCCGCCGCTCATGCCGGCCGCGAAGTTGCGGCCCGTGCGGCCGAGCACCACCACCACGCCCCCGGTCATGTACTCGCAGCCGTGGTCCCCCACCCCCTCCACCACCGCGATGGCGCCGGAGTTGCGGACCGCGAACCGTTCGCCGGCGACGCCCCGGAAATAGCATTCCCCGGCGATCGCCCCGTAGAGCACCGTGTTTCCGATGAGGATGTTCTCCTCGGGAACGATGCGCGACTCGCGCGCGGGGTAGATCGCGAGGCGCCCGCCCGAGAGGCCCTTGCCGACGTAGTCGTTGGCGTCTCCCTCGAGCTCGATGCTGACCCCGCGCGCCAGGAACCCGCCGAAGCTCTGCCCGCCCGTGCCCTTGGCGCGGATGTGGATGGTGTCGTCGGGAAGGCCCGCATGGCCGTAGCGCTTGGCGATCTCGCCCGAGAGCATCGCCCCTACGGTGCGATGGGAGTTGCGCACGTCCACCTCGATTCGCACCGGACCGCCCCCTTCGAGGGCCGGCCGGGCGCGCCGGATGAGCTCGTGGTCGAGGGCGCGTTCGAGGCCGTGGTCCTGCTCCTCGCAGTTGTGGATCGCGACCCCGGGCGCCGCCTCCGGCTTGTGGAGGATGCGCGAGAAGTCGAGGCCGCGTGCCTTGGAGTGCTCGATCGCGCGCCGCATGTCGAGGCACTGCGACTGCCCCACCATGTCCTCGAACCGCCGGAACCCGAGCTCCGCCATGAGCTCGCGCACCTCCTCGGCCACGAAGAAGAAGTAGTTGATGACGTGCTCGGGCTGGCCGGTGAACCGCGCGCGCAGCACCGGGTCCTGCGTCGCCACCCCCACCGGACAGGTGTTGAGATGGCACTTGCGCATCATGATGCAGCCGCTCGCGACGAGAGGGGCGGTCGCGAAGCCGAATTCGTCGGCGCCGAGCAGCGCCCCGATGACGACGTCCCGCCCGGTCCGGATGCCGCCGTCCACCTGCACCGCGATGCGGCCCCGGAGCGCGTTGAGGACGAGGGTCTGGTGGGTCTCGGCAAGCCCGATCTCCCACGGCGACCCCGCGTGCTTGATCGACGTGAGGGGGCTCGCCCCGGTGCCGCCGTCGTGGCCCGCGATGGTGACGTGGTCCGAGTGGCACTTGGACACCCCCGCGGCCACCGTGCCGACCCCCACCTCGGAGACCAGCTTCACGCTGACCCGGGCCTCCGGGTTGACGTTCTTGAGGTCGTATACGAGCTGGGCAAGGTCCTCGATCGAATAGATGTCGTGGTGCGGCGGCGGGGAGATGAGGCCCACTCCCGGTGTCGAATAACGAACCCGCGCGATCGTGCGGTCGACCTTGTACCCGGGAAGCTGTCCGCCCTCGCCGGGCTTGGCGCCCTGCGCGATCTTGATCTGCAGCTCGTCGGCGTTGACGAGGTACTCCGTCGTCACCCCGAACCGGCCGGAGGCCACCTGCTTGATGGCCGAGCGCATCGAGTCGCCGTTCGGGAGCGGCTTGTACCGATCGGAGAGCTCGCCCCCCTCGCCGGTATTCGACCTGCCCCCGATCCGGTTCATCGCGATTGCGAGGTTGGTGTGCGCCTCGTACGAGATCGAGCCGAACGACATCGCCCCGGTCGAGAACCGCTTGACGATGGAGGCCGCGGACTCCACCGCGTCGAGGGGAACGGAAGCGCCGGCGTGCGGGAGCCGAAAATCGAAAAGTCCCCGCAACGTGAGCAGCCGCTCGCTCTGCTCGTTGACGAGGGCGGAGAACTCCCGGAAGGTATCGAAGCGCCCGCCGCGCACCGCATGCTGGAGCTTCGCGACCGACTGCGGCGTCCACATGTGGGCCTCGCCCCGGATCCGGAACGCGTAGTCGCCGCCGGCATCGAGGGCGCTGCGAAAGAGCGGAGCGTCGCCCCACGCCTCCTCGTGGCGCCGTATCGCGTCCGAGGCGATCTCCTCGATGCCGATTCCCTCCACCCGGGTCGCCGTCCCGGTGAAGTACCGGTCCACGAACCCGCTCGAGAGCCCCACCGCATCGAAGATCTGCGCGCCGCAATAGGACTGGTAGGTCGAGATGCCCATCTTGGCCATCACCTTGAGCAGACCCTTGCCGATCGCCTTGATGTAGCGGGCCTCGAGCTCCTCGCAGGGAGCGTTCAGCCGCTCCTCGCGGCCGAGGGCGGCCAGGGTCTCGTAGGCGAGCCAGGGGTTGACCGCCTCGGCTCCATAGCCGGCCAGGGTGCTGAAATGGTGGACCTCGCGGGCGGCGCCCGATTCCACGATCAGCCCGGCCTCGGTGCGCAGCCCCGCCCGCACGAGGTGGTGGTGCACGGCGGCCGTCGCGAGCAGGGAGGGAATCGGCACGTGGAAAGCGTCCACCGAGCGGTCGGAGAGGATGAGGATGTTGTAGCGCCCGCGCACCGACTCTTCCGCCTGCCGGCAGACCCGGTCCAGCGCCCCTTCCATTGCGGCCGCCCCCTGCTCCGCGGGGTAGCAGATGTCGATCGTGCGTGAACGGAACTGCCCGCCGGTATGCCGCTCGATCTCCCGGATCGCATGCAGGTCCCGGTTGGTGAGAACCGGCTGTTCGACCTCGACGCGACCCTGGGCATCCTTCGGGTCCGTATCGAGAAGATTCGGCCGCGGCCCGATGATCGAGATGAGCGACATCACGAGCTGCTCGCGGATGGAGTCGATCGCCGGGTTGGTGACCTGCGCGAAGTTCTGCCGAAAATAGTTGGCGAGCGGCTTCGGGCGCGACGAGAGCACCGCCACCGGATTGTCCGCCCCCATGGACCCGACCGCCTCCTCCGCGTTCTCGGCCATCGGCGACATGAGAAACTCGATGTCCTCGCGCGTGTAGCCGAACGCCTGCTGCCGCTGGAGCAGGGGCTCGTTCGCGATCGGCTCCGCGTAGCCGTTCGCAGGCAGATCATTCAGCCGGACCTGGGTCTCGTCGAGCCGCCGCTGCCACGGCCGCGACGCCGCGAGCTCGGCCTTGAGCTCTTCGTCGCCGATGATGCGGCGCTGCTCGAGGTCGACCAGCAGCATCCGCCCCGGCTGGAGCCTCCACTTGCGGACAATCTTCGACTCGGGAATGTCGAGCACCCCGACCTCCGAAGCCATGATCACCCGATCGTCGTCGGTGACGACGTAGCGCGCCGGACGAAGCCCGTTCCGATCCAGGGTCGCCCCGATCTGACGGCCGTCGGTGAACGCGATGGCGGCCGGGCCGTCCCAGGGCTCCATGAGCGCCGCGTGATACTCGTAGAACGCCCGGCGCTCGGGATCCATGAGCGGATTGTCCTGCCATGCCTCCGGGATCATCAGCATCATGGCGTGGGCCAGCGAGTACCCCCCGGCGACCAGCAGCTCCAGGGCGTTGTCGAAGGTCGCGGAGTCCGAGATGCCCTCGCGGATGATCGGCCACAGCTTGTCGAGGTCCTCGCCGAGCAGGGGCGACCTCATGCTGTGACGGCGCGAGTTCATCCAGTTGATGTTCCCGCGGACGGTGTTGATCTCGCCGTTGTGGCAGATGTATCGGAACGGCTGGGCGAGCGGCCAGGAGGGGAACGTATTGGTCGAGAAGCGCTGGTGGACGAGGGCGAGGGCCGACTCCATGCGCTCGTCGACGAGATCGGGGAAGTAGGCGTCGAGCCGCGCGGCGAGCATCATGCCCTTGTAGCCGAGGGTGCGGGCCGAAAGGCTGGCAACGTAGAAGCCGCTGCCCGCGAGGTGCTTCGCCTCCACGGCCGACACGACGACTTTTCGGATGACGAGGAGCTTGCGTTCGAACGCGTCCTCGTCCGTGCAACCCGGCCCCCGGGCGATGAACACCTGGCGGATGCGGGGCTCGTTCGGCTTGACGCTCTCGCCGAGGACGGATGAATCCACGGGTACGTCCCGCCAGCCGAGGACCCCCTGTCCTTCGGCCGCGGCCACCTCCGCGAACGCACCTTCGCAGGCGCGGCGTGCGGAATCGTCCTTGGGCAGGAATACCATCCCCACTCCGTAATGACCGGGAGCGGGAAGGTCGATGCCGAGCCCCTCGCACTCTTCGCGCAACAGCTTGTCGGGGATCTGAATGAGGACTCCGGCCCCGTCGCCGGCCAGAGGGTCGGCCCCTACCGCGCCCCGATGGCTGACGTTGCAGAGGAGGCTCAGCCCCTGCCGGACGATGTCGTGGCTCGGCCGGTTGCGGATGTCCACGACGAAGCCGATGCCGCACGAATCGTGCTCGTACGCGGGGTCGTAGAGTCCTTGGGGAGCGGGTAGCGACACTGGGCCCATCCTGACTTGGAGCTTCCTCTGTCCGGGTTCGAATCCACGGCACGGTTACCGGCACACGGATCGTTTGAATGCGCCGCCGAAAAGCCCTCTCCGCTCGACGCACGAACGGACAAATCTGACACATTTCGCCGAGGATTCCTATCCTTTCCGAGTCTTGGCCAACAATCAGGCGGATTGTTCTTCGCCCGGTCATTCCGATCCGGGGCGTCAGCCGTGCGGCAACGACCGTTTCCGCACACCTCCTCCGGACTCGTCTTGCATGCCACGTTCCCGGGAAGTATGCTTTCCTGTATCCGGATTTCATACCGAGAACACCATGCGCATCTCCGAGCGAGGCCAGATCACCATTCCAAAGGCGCTGAGGGACCGGTTCGGGATGGATCACAACGTGGAGGTAGAGATGTCCGCGACCGCGAAGGGGCTCCTCATCCACAAGCGAACGGCGGCCGAGCACCCCGTCGATCGCGTCTATGCCCTGCTCGGCCAGGGCGGCGACACGGACGACTACCTCGAGGAGATCCGCGGGAGGTGATGACGGCGGTCGACACCAGCGTGCTGCTCGACGTCTTCCTCGCTGACGAGCGGCATGGCGAGCAGTCGAAGGAGTGGCTTCGCGCGGCCTATGACGCGGGCGCCATCATCGTCTGCGACATCGTGTACGCGGAGCTGACCCCCGCGTTCCGCGACCGGGCGGCGCTCGACGGGGCATTGCGGGAAATCAACGCGAAGACTTCCCCGATCGATACCGCGATCGCGCACGAAGCCGGGAGGCGCTGGATCCGCTACCGCCAGGCCGGAGGGCCGAGGAAGCGGATCATCTCCGACTTCCTGATCGGTGCCCACGCGCTTGCCGCGGCAGAGGCTTTCCTGACTCGGGACCGAGGCTTCTACGCTACGTACTTCCCCGAATTGAAGAATCCCTGAGCACCGCGGGCCGGGGCGGTCAACGCACGAGGAGGACCCCGGCGTTGGCGGCCCAGGAGATGGTCTCGCGCTCCCCGGGGTCGTAGGCGCGGTCGGAGACCGAGCGGTGCTGCTCCACATGCACGTAGTGGCCGGGGGCGACCTCGAACACGTCGGTCTCGAGCGAGCCGAGGAACTCGGTGGTCACGTAGGTGCCGCCGAGGCGGTTGGCGAGATCCGGGCGCTCGCCGGTGAACATCAGGTCCGCCCGCACCGAGAACCACGCATCGCGCCCCACGGGCACCGTCTCGCCGTCATCCGGTGCGCGGACGTAGAACACCTGCCCGAAGCTCTCGACGAACACCATCGAGCCGCTGTGGGAGCGGATGGTCCCCGGCATGAGGTTGTTGTTGCCGATGAACTCGGCCACGAACTTCGTGCGCGGGTGCTCGTAGATCTCCCGCGAGGTCCCGATCTGCTGGACCACCGCGTCGCTCATGACGATGACCTTGTCGGCCAGGGACATCGCCTCCTGCTGGGAGTGGGTGACCATGACGAAGGTGATCCCCGTCTCGCGCTGGATCTTCTTGAGCTCGACCATCATCTGCTGGCGCAGGTTGTAGTCGAGCGATCCCAGCGGTTCGTCGAGCAGGAGCACGGTGGGCTCGCCGATGAGGGCGCGGGCGAGGGCGACGCGCTGCTGCTGGCCGCCGCTCAAGTCGCTCGGCCGGCGCGAAGCGAGCTCCGCGAGGTCCACCATCTCGAGCATCTGCCAGACCCGGCGGGTCCGCTCCTCCGGGTTCATGCCCTTCATCTTGAGGCTGAACTCGACGTTCTGGAACACGGTGCGGTGGGGAAAGAGGGCAAAGCTCTGGAACATCATCGCGGTATCGCGCCGCGACGGCGGCAGGTCGGTGACGTCCTCGCCCGCGATGTAGATGCGCCCCTCGGTGGCGTCCTCCAGCCCCCCGATCATCCGCAGGGTGGTGGTCTTGCCGCAGCCGCTCGGCCCGAGCATCGACACGAACTCGCCGTGCACGAAGTCGGCCGAGAAGTCGATGACCGCCCGGGTATCCTCGCCGAAGGTCTTGGAGACGTTGCGCAGCGCCACGTCCGGGCACCCCGGCCCGCTGACGGGGAGGAAGCCGCCGGGGGCCTCTTCCAAGACCGCCGGAGCGGCCTGGGTCACCGGATCGCCCCCCTCCACCGATCGGTTCTTCTACTGGTCGCCCATGGCGTGGGCCGTCGCCTGGACGAGCGACCACACCGTCTCGAACGGCACGTCGTCGAAGTAGCCCTGCTGGTTGAGGCTCGAGAGCACTCCCACCGCGGTCCGCGCCGCGGCATCGTCGCCCGCTTCCTCGGCCAGCTTCTCGAGCGCCTCCTTGAGCGGCAGGGAGCGGTCCTCGCCGAGCGCGGCCGCAACCAGCGCCTCGAGCCGCTCCACCCCCTGGCGGAACGCGAGCGGCTCGTTCGGGCGCCCGAAGAGCCCCCGGATGCCGTTTTGCGCGAGGCGGTCGCGCAACCCGTCCGGCATCGACTGCGTGACGCCCTCGAGGATCTCCCCGAGCCCGAAGCCCGAGGTGAAGAGCCCCCGGATGGTGTCCATGGTGCCGTCGGCGCCGCCCCCGTACATCCGGATCTGGGCTTGGGCGAGCGCCCCGCCCATCGCCCGCGCCTGGTCGATGTGGACATCGCGCTCCGCCTCGATGTGCATCTTGGCGAGCTCGAGGAACGTGGCCGCGTCGTTGTACTTCCGGAGCGCGCCCGCCTTCGTCTCGAGGCCCCGCGCCTCCGCCTCGAACATCCGCTCGGTATTGAGCACCCGCAGGTTCTCGATCTCCATCTCCGCCCGGCCCCGCGCGCCGGCCTCGCGCTCGATGCCGACCGCCTGGATCTGCTGCGCCTCGCTCGCCGCCCGCGCCCGCGCGAGGGTCGCGCCGGCCTCCTCCCCCGCCGCCTCGCGCCTCGCCTCGGACTGGGTGATCATGTGCAGGCGAGTGATCCGGGCCTTCGCCTCCTCGCCGATCTCGTGCGACCGGGCACCGGCCTCGGCTTCGATCCGATCGATCTCCTTCTGCCGCTCGGCCGCCGCGACGAGGGGCACCGAATCGGCCTGCGACTGGGCGCGGCGGCGCTCCGCCGTCGCCTTCAGCCGCTCGGACTCGGCCATCTCGAGCGCCTGCGTCTTCGCCGCGACCGCGATCTCACGGTCCCGTTCCTCCTGTTCGCGCGCGAGGAAGCGCCGGATATCGGCCCGCTCCCGGTCGCCTTCCTTCTCGATCACCGCGATCTCGCGATTGCGCTCCTCGATCTCCACCGCCCGCACACGCTGGACACGCGCCCGGTCGAGCTCCTCCTCCTTCGCGACGAGGGCGATCTCACGGTCCCGCTCTTCCTGATCGCGCAGGCGCCGGCGCTGGACGTCGGCCCGGTCGAGCTCCTCGCCCTTGGCCGCGAGCGCGATCTCACGGTCCCGCTCCTCGCGCTCGCGGGCGAGGGTGCGCCGGATCTCGGCCGCCTCGCGCCGCTCGGTGTCCTCGAGGATGGCGATCGATTTCGCGATCTGGGCCTGCTCCACCGCCTGCGCGGTGCGGATCTCCTCGCGCTCGACTTCGAGCCGCTGATCGAGGATGAACCGCTGCTTGGCGGAGAGGATCCGGGTCTGCTCGTCGGAGACCTCCTGGTCCTGCCGGGCGGCGGCGAACGCTTCCTGCTTGTCGAGGTCGAGCATCGCGAGCCGGGTCTCGAGGGACCGGGCGCGCATCGCGAGGCTCGCCTCCTCCTGCGACTTGTGCCGGAGGGAGCGTGCCGCCTCCTCCGCCTCCGTCACCGCGGTAATCCGCTCGATGTCGGCGCGCTGGCGCTGGCGCTCCTTGGTGGCGAGCTCGATGTCCCGGTCCTTCTCGGCGCTCTCCCGGGAAAGCCCTCGCGCGATGTCCGCGATCTCCTCCTCCCGCGCCTTCTCGATGAGCTCGATCTGGCGGTCCTTCTGGGCCTTCTCCAGGGAAAGGCTGCGCCGGACGTCGGCAAGCTCCTGCTCGCTCGCCTTCTCGATGAGGGCGATGTCGCGGTCGCGCCGGTTGCGCTCGATGGCGAGGTCCTTCTCGATGTCGGCCGACTCGCGGCGGCGGCCTTCCTCGATGACCGCGATGTCGCGCTCGGTCCGCATCCGCTCGAGGTCCTTCTCGTTGTCGATCTCCTTCGTCTCGACCGCCATGCGCTGGTCGAGCACGTAGACCTGCTTCTGGCCCACCTGGAGGGCCTGCTCGTTCGCGATCTCCCGGTCCTGCTGGGCGCGGGCGAACGCCTCCTGGCGCTCGATCTCGAAGAGCTCGAGCTGCGCGTCGAGGTCCCGCTGGCGGATCGCGACCGTGGTCCGCTTCTCGGTGTTGTGCACGGTCCGGCGCGCGTTCGAGGTGATCTCGGTGATGATCTTGAGCCCCTCGGCGTCGAACACGTTGTCGGTCTTGAAGAACTCGCGCCCCGACTGCTCGAGGGCGACGATCGTGACTTCCTCCAGGACGAGGCCGTTCGCGCTGAAGCTCTCGGTCACGTCGGCCCGGATCTCGCGCGCGAACGAGTCGCGGTTCTCGTGCAGCTCGTCCAGGGTCTTGGTCGCGGCGTAGCTCCGGAGCGCGCTCACCACCTTCGCCTCGAGGAGGTTGCGGACCCGGTCCGCGTCGAAGGTCCGCTCGCCGAGGCTTCGGGCGGCGGTGAGGAGGTCCTCGGTCGTGTGTCCCACGTGGGCGTAGAGCTCCGCGACCACGTCCACCCGGATCTTGTCCGAGGTGAGGACCGCCTGCTCGCGCGCCCGGCTCACCACCAGCTTGATCGTTTCGAGCGAGACCCAGGTGACCTCGTGAAACACCGGGAGCACGACGGCGCCCTTGCCCAGGGACACCTTGGTGCCGAGGAATCCGGTGCGGATGAACCCCACGTTGGCCGGCGCCCGCTTGTAGACCCAGATCGAGATCACGTAGAGGATCGCGATGATGACGATCGCCAGCACGATGAGGGTGATGATGGTTTCCATGGATTGATCCGTGTTCGTGACCTGGCTCTTGTTCGTCGCGGGCGCGCTATCGCGTGCGGGCCGATGCGATGCCCGGGAGGACCCGCATCAGACCCACGTCTCCGGCCGTACGCCGAAGTCGAAGGTGGGAAGCGTACCGCGTTCGCGGCGCATGCGGGCGCGCAAATCGTCCGTCGCGGCGCGGTCGACCTCGCTCCCGTCCCCGTTCAGCGCCACCCCGTAGCCCTCCCGGGCCGTCTCCGCGGTGAGGAGCCCCCGCACCACGTCGCGGCGCACGACGGTCGGGTCGCGCTCGAGGGCATCGCCCCAGCCGCCTCCGCCCGCGGTCCGGAACAGGATCCGGTCGCCCGGCGCCACCCGCACGTTGTCCACTTTCGAGGGCAGCCTCTCGCGGCTCCCGTCGTCGCGCACGAGCCACTTCTCCGAGCAGGCGCCGGGCTTTCCGCCGAGGATACCCCACGGCCGACTGAGGTGACGGTCGTCGTGGATCGAGACCTCCCCTTCCTCGAGCAGCCGGTAGACCTTCTCCACTCCGTTTCCGCCGCGGTGCAGGCCGGGTCCTCCGGTGTCGGGGATGGAGCGGTAGACCTCGATCCGCATCGGGTAGTAGCTCTCGAGGTACTCCGCGGGGATGTTCTCGAACAGCGGCCACCACGAGTGCCCGTCCATGCCGTCTCCGACCGGCCGGCCGGGGATCCCGCCGTAGAGGATCTCCATGAGCTGGAACGACCGCCCCTCCGCGTCCGTTCCCGAGTAAAGGAAGTGGGGGCTCGATCCGTACCCCGCCGCGGTGGCCATCTCGGGCGCGTTCCGGCTGAGCGCGCCCCCCAGCACGTCGAACTGCCGGGCGAGGGCGTGGGTGCGCGAGCCGAGGGCGGCGGGGAAGTCCGGGTGCAGCAGCGACCCCTTCGGCAAGGTGACGTGGATGATGTCGTAGAAGCCGTCGTTGAACAGGATCTGGGGGTCGAACACCATGATCATGTAGACCCCGATGAACATCTTGAACATCCCCTCGTGGAGATAGAAGTTCACCGGGCCGGGGGCCTGCGGCGAGGTCCCCGTCCAGTCGAAGTAGGCATCCTCGCCCTCGCGCCACACGGTCAGCTTGAGCTTGAACGGGCCGTTGCCGCACCCATCGTCGTCGATGAAATCCTCGAACGTCTGCGGCTCTTGCGGCAGGTTCTGGACGATGAGCTGGCGCATCGCCCGCTCGGTCCGTTCCAGCAGGGCGGTGCACGCGCGCCGGTAGACGTCGGGGCCGAACCGCTCGCAGATCTCGATGACGCGGCGCTCCCCGGCCCGGCAGCCCGCGATGATCGCCATGAGATCGCTCAGGTTCATCTCCGGGGTGCGGGTGTTGTTCATGATGATGTCGAGGGCGCCCCGGTTGAGCTCGCCGCCCTCGTAGATCTTCACCGGCGGGATGCGCAGCCCCTCTCCGAAGATGGAGGTCGCGGCGGTCGGCATGCTGCACGGCACCGGGCCGCCGACGTCCATCATGTGGCCGAACATCGAGCTGAAGCCGATGATCTCCCCCTGGTGAAAGATGGGCATGAGCACCATCCAGTCGTTGATGTGGCTGATCGCGCCGCCGCACTTGTAGGGATCGCTCTGCAGGACGATGTCCCCGGGGGCGAACTCGAACGCCTGCTCGGCGAGCATCTCCGGGATGTAGGAACCGAACTGCCCGACGATCATGCGGCCCGCGGCGTCCGTGATCATGGGGAACTCGTCGTGCTGCTCGCGAATGACCGGCGACATCGCGGACCGGAACAGCACCGCGTCCATCTCGTGGCGGGCGTTGCGCAGCGCGTTCTCGATGAGGTCGAGGGTGATCGGGTCGAGGGCGGGGCCGGGAGCGCGCCGGGGCCGGGCGGCCCGGGTAGCGGCCGGGGCGGCGCCCGCCGCCGCGGAGCCGAGGCGGTCGGGGACCGTCGCGGGCACGGGACGCGTCCGGGCCGCCGCCCCGTTGCCGTTCGGTGCACCGCGGGAAGTGGACGATGCGGCGCCGTTCCCGCCGGCGGCCCGCCGAGGTTCCGCCGCCGGCGTCCCGCCTGCGTTCGCCGCCGCTCCGTTGCCGTTCGCCGGAGCGCGGGTCCCGGCATCGTGAATAAGCCGGTCGAATTGCTCGCGGCTCGATCGAAGCATCTCGTCGAGCGAGATGGCCCGTCCCGAATTGTGTGGCGTTTCCATATCCGCTCTCCCGGTATCGAGGCTCCGCGGGTCCCCCACGGAGCGGTTTCTCCGCCCGGTCGAGCCGCCCGTCGAGCGGCTTCCCGGGTGTGCGCCGGCGCTCAGGGGATGAGCTTCAGCAGCACGGTTGTGACCGTCACGTTCGTCACCACGATCCCGATCGCGGTCTTCAGCATGTCGGCTCGCAGCGCTGCGATCCTGGCCCCGAGGCGCCCTTCCACCGCGACGATCTCGGTGCCGAGACACCCCTCCACCGCGGCGAGCTCGGCGCTGAAGTCTCCCCTCGTCGAGGCAAGCTCAGCGCTGAAACGCCCCTTCGTCGCAGCGAGCTCGGCGCTGAAATGCCCCTTCGTTTCAGCGATTTCTGCACTGAGGCGACCCTCCGCGGCGGCGATCTCGGCACTGACGTGCCCCTTCGTCGCCACGCCTTCGGTCATGGCCCGGTGCACCGTCCTGACGACGGCCCTGGCATGGGCTTCATCGACGCCCGCCGCCCGCAGGTCTTCCACACCTTCCAGGGTGTCGAATCCAACGGCGCTCATTCCCGTCCCTCCTTGGCCACGAAGTCCAATTGCCCGGATGGTACCCAACCGAAACCGGCAACATCAAACCGGCCGGCCCCCGCCGCCCGCTGGGCGGATCAGGATGTTGAGGTGGGGGTCCACCTCCCCCTCGTGACCGGGGTGGACCACGGTTGTCGAGTCGCGCTGGGTGATCACCGCCGGGCCGGGAATCCGGTTCCCCGGCCGCAGCCGGTCCCGGTCGTAGATGTTCGTCGTCATGAACTGCCCGTCGAAGAACACGGGGTGCCGGCCGGTCACCGCGCCCGCCGCGTCCGGCCCCTCGACATCGAAGCGCGGGAACTCCACCTTGACCACCCGCCCGACCGCCACCGCCCGCGCGTTCACCAGCTCCACCGGCTGGTCGAGGCGAAAGCCGTACTGGCGCTCGTGGAGATCGCCGAAACGCTCCACGGCCTCCGCGAGCCGCCCCGCGCGGAGCGCCTCGGGGTCCACCGCGATAGCGAACTCGTAACCCTGGCGGAAGTAGCGCACGTCGAGCTCGAAGGCGACCGACTGCCGGTCGGCCGGCACGCCCTCGTTGGATAGCCACACCCTCGCCTCCTCCCCGAGCCCCGCGAGCGAGTCCGCGATCTCCTCGGACCGGACCTCGTCCAGGGTGCGGATCAGGGTATGGGCGAACTCGTTCTTGATGTCCGAACAGAGGAACCCGAGGGCGGAGAGCACCCCCGGGGTGGGCGGGACGATCACGGGATGGCACCCCGCGAGGATCGCCATCGCGTTTCCGTGCAGCGGGCCCGCTCCGCCGAACGCGACGAGGGCGAAGTCGCGCGGATCGAGGCCCTTCTGGACAGTGATGAGCCGAAGCGCCCCGAACATGTTCTCGTTGACGATGTCGAGGATCCCCTGCGCAGCCTGGTGGAGATCGAGCCCGAGGGCCCGGGCCGTCTTCCCGACCGCCTCCTCGGCCGCGGCCACGTCGAGCTGCATCTCGCCCCCGAGGAGCGCCGGCGGGAGCCGGCCGAGCACCACGTTGGCGTCGGTGACCGTCGGCCGGTCGCCGCCACGGCCGTAGCAGGCGGGGCCGGGCCGCGCCCCCGCGCTCTCCGGCCCTACCCGGAGCGCCCCGGTCATCGGCACGTGGGCGACGGAGCCTCCGCCGGCGCCCACGCTGTGCACCTCCACCGACGGCACCTTGATCGGATAGTACCCGAGCGAGGTCTGGCGCGAGATGTCGGGCTTCCCGTCCTGGATGAGGGACACGTCGGTGGAGGTGCCCCCCATGTCGAAGCCGAGGGCGTCCGGATGGCCGGCGAGCGAGGCGAGAAACGCCGCCCCCGACACCCCGCCGGCCGGTCCCGACAGCATCGTGTGCACCGGCGATTCGGCCGCGTGGGCGACGCTCATCAGACCCCCGTCGGAACGCACGATGTGGACGTGGGGATCGAAGGCGACTTCCCGGAGCTTCGCCTCGAAGTGGCCGAGGTAGCGGCGCATGCTCGGCCCCACGTAGGCGTTCATGACCGCGACGAGGGTCCGCTCGTACTCGCGGAACTCGGCGAGGATGTCGGAGGCGATGGTGACCGGGAGATCGGCGGCCCGCTCGTGCACGAGCTCCGCGAGCCGCCGCTCATGGGCGGGGTTCGCGTAGGCGTGGAGGAGAGAGATGGTGATCGACTCCACCCCCGCGCCGACAAGCTCGTCAATCGCGGCGCGGGCGCGGGCCTCGTCGAGCGCGGTCACCACCTCGCCCCGCGCGCTCATCCGCTCCGGCACCCCCCGGGTGTGCTCGAGGTCGGCGAGCGGATCGGGCTTTTGCATGATCATCCAGCCCGCGAGCGGCCCCGGGGTCTGGGAGCGGGCGAGATGCAGGATCTGCTCGAAGTCCGCGGTGACGAGGAGGCCGACCTTCGCGCCCTTCTCCTCGAGCACGATGTTGGTGGATACGGTCGTGCCGTGGAGCAGGCTCGACACGTTCCCGGCCGATTCGCCGGTCCGTTCCAGGATGCCGCGCACCCCGGTCAGGATGCCGATCGACTGGTCCTCGGGAGTGGACGGGGTCTTGAACAGCGAGAGCCGCCCGGACTCGTCGTCGCAGAGCAGCAGATCGGTGAACGTACCCCCGACGTCGATTCCGAGACGGCTCGCCATGCGATGGGCGCGGCGCTAGCGCGGAAATCTCACCGACTTTCGTCGCGAGGGCGCCGAGCCGTCGCGTTGACGGGCCGCACGGACAGAAGAAACGCGAGCGCTTCTTTTCGAAAGAGCGCTTGCGCGCTGGCCGAAGTCGTGGTCGACGCCAGCGCATTCGCGCTGTCGAAGCGGCTTGCGGGAGTACGGTCCGTCAGCGCGAGTGGATCGGTGTGCGCAGCAGAAAGTTGGTGAGATTTCCACGCTAGCCCCTCACGCCGCCGCCGGCGTCCGGAGAGGGCGGGCGGGAGCGGTCGGAACCGGCCCGGGGCGGAGGACGGCGAGGTCGCCAGCCGGTGCGGAACGCCCGCACGAGGTGGTGGAGCAGGTAGAACAGGATGGCGAGGATGACCATCACCACGATGCTGACGATCCGCGCGCCGAACCCGATGTCCGACCCCGCGCCGGCGGCGGCCGGCGCCATGAGCAGCTCGCTCAGCATCTCGATGGCCTGGATGATCGCCCCGGCGAAGAAGATGACGGCGACGAGGATCGCGATCTGGAGGGTGTCGTACACGAGCGCGGTCGCGTCGAGCTCCCCGCCGTCGCGGAATACCTGGCGGCGGAAGGACTGCCAGTGGGCGATGGCGTAGGCGACCACCCCGACGAGCGATGCGAACCAGAACAGCACGTTGCTGAAATGGATGCCGGGAATGCGCTCCAGGAGATAGATCTCGAAGGGCTTGTAGAAGTAGAGGAAGACGAGCGCGACGACGACCGCGACCAGCGCGATCCACGGCCGGGGACGCCGCCAGCGGGACACTTCGTCGTTCACGCCGGACTCAAGCCTTCATGAAATCGGTCGGGGCCGCGGAGCCTTCGACTCCGCGCCGGCGCATGGTACATCAATGCGGGGGGGCGTCGTCGCCGCCCCGAGGGACTCGCGGAACGCCGCGAGCGAACGCTCGATCCGCTCCCGTTCGAGACCGCGCACGATGAACACGATGCGGGTGCCGCGCCGCGGGGCGCCGCCGTCCGCCTCCCGCTCCCAGGTGCGGGGCCACGCCGGCAGGTGAGTCGGGGGATGGACGGTGTGCTGGACCGCGTTGAGGAGGACCGGGCCGTCGAGCTCGGGCACGTCGACGATGCCCTTCACGCGCAGGATGTCCTCCCCGTGCCGGTGGAGGAGCATCCCGAGCCAGATCCCGAACACCGTCCAGTCGATGGGCTCGTCGGTCTCGATGCGGAACGAGGTGACGTCGTCGGTGTGGTCGTGTGGGGCGGGCTCCGCCGCCGCGGACGCGGCGCTCGCGTGCTCCGAACCGCCTCCCGAGGGGCGTTCGGGGCGAGCGATGCCGCCCGTCGGCGGGCTGCCTGCCGGCGGTCCGCGACCCAGCCCGAGCCAGCGCTCCGCCTCCGCCTGACGCGAGTCCGCACGGTGGCCGTCCTCCATGAGGAGGGCGACCGCATCCGAGGCGCCCTCCTCCTCCTCTCCGCCGGTCGCCCTGCCGGGCGTGGACGCGGGCACGGGCGCGGCGGCGCGCCGGATGGGAGCAGCGGGGTTCATGGCCCGGAGCCTCCCCTCGAGGGCACGGGACGCCCCGGGCTCGGCAAGGTCGGTCTTGGTCAGGATCATCCGGTCCGCGAGGGCCGCCTGCTTCACCGACTCCGGATAGCGGTCGAGCTGCGCGGATCCGTGGAGCGCGTCCACCACCGTCACCACCGCCCCCGGCCGGTAGTGGTGACGAAGCACCGGATCGGCGGTCAGGGTATGCACGATGGGGGCCGGGTCGGCGAGCCCCGACGACTCGATGACCACCCGGTCGTAGCGCGGAACCTCGCCCCGCTCGCGCCGCCCGTGGAGCTCGAGGAGGGCGGATCGCAGGTCGTCCCGCACCGCGCAGCACACGCACCCGTTGTCGAGCAGCACCATGCTCCCGGTCACCGGCTCGAGGAGGTGGTGGTCGAGGCCCACCTCCCCGAACTCGTTCACGAGCACCGCGCACGAGGCGAGACGCGGGGAAGCGAGGAGGCGGCGAAGGAGGGTGGTCTTCCCGCTTCCGAGGAAGCCGGTCACCACGTTGACCGGGACGAGCCGGCTCCAGTCCGCGCCGCTCATCCCTCCCTCTCCCGCGCTCTCGGCCCGGACGCCTCGACGGAAGGTCCGTTCCCTTCGCAGTCGAACCCCGCTCCGCCCGCCGCCACTCCTGCCGCCTCGGCCATCGCTTGGTCCGGGGGGTGCCCCGCACGGCCCGCGAGGCAGAGCACGGCGGGGAGCATTCGCCGCGCGATCACCTCCACCCCCGCCGCGTTCGGATGGATCCCGTCCTCCTGGTTGAGCGAGGTCACGGTGGCCACCCCGTCCAGCAGGAACGGATAGAGGATCGCCCCGTGCCGGGCGGCGAGCTCCGGATAGATCGGGTCGAACCGGGCCGCGTAGTCCGGCCCGAGGTTGGGGGGAGCCACCATGCCGGCGAGGAGGACGGGGAGGCCCCGCTCGGCGAGGATGCCGAGCAGGCGGTCGAGGTTCGCCCGGGTCACCGCCGGGTCGATCGCGCGCAGCCCGTCGTTCGCCCCGAGGGCGACGACGACCGCGTGCGGGTCGTCCGCGAGGGCCCATTCGATCCGGGCGAGCCCGCCGGCCGTGGTATCGCCCGACACCCCCGCGTTGATCACCCTCGCGTCGATCCGGTGCGCGCGAAGGACGGTCTCCAGCCGGGCGGGGAGCGCGTCGCGTGACGCGAGCCCGTAGCCGGCGGTGAGGCTGTCCCCGAGCATGAGGATCCGGAGCGGGCCCTTCGCCGCGTGCACCGGGGTGGACGCGGCCGCCATCAGCGTCGCGGCGAGGAACGCCGCCGCGACCGGTGGGTAGTGCGTCAGATAGACTCTCGAGAATTGTTCGATCATTCCTCCCAGCAGCGGATGCGTACACACTCCCTCACGAGTTCCTCGTGATCCATGCTCTCAATCCTACGCGCATCGTTCAATGCACCCTGCACAGTCGCATCTATCGTCTGGCGGCCATAACGTTCTTCGTGTACTCGTTTGGCGATTCGCCCTCTGTCCCAGCTATCGAATACAAATAGTCCAATGACTACGAGAATGCCAATGATGATTATGTGCTTCCAACTCACTTTGTTATCTTAAAGAGTTGTTGTTATTTATTTTTTGCCGTGCCAAATTTCGAACGAGGCCCCCGGCGCGGGATGTCGCGGTGGCGCCCGGCCGCCGACCGACGGGTAAAGATGGGTAAAGAACGGCCGGTGCGCGGCAGCCTCAGCCGCCGCGATTGGTATCCTGCGCGCACTCCGCCGGTCGCCGAAGAGCCGCCATGTCCACCGCCGCCCATCGTCCCATCGTATCGCTCGAGGATCTTGCCGTCACCCTGACCGGCGCGGCCGGTCCGGTGGAGGTCCTGCGCGGCATCGACCTCGACCTCGCGCCCGGGGAGACGGTGAGCGTGGTCGGTCCGTCCGGGGCCGGGAAGACCACCCTGCTCATGGTCGTCGGTGGTCTCGAGCGGCCTACGGGGGGACGAGTCGAGGTGGCGGGCGCGGATCTCGCGAGCCTCGACGAAGACGATCTCGCGCGGTTCCGGGGAGCCCACGTCGGCATCGTGTTCCAGGCGTTCCACCTCATCCCGACCATGACCGCCATCGAGAACGTGGCCGCGCCGCGCGAGCTCGCGGGCGCCCCCGACGCGTTCGACCGGGCGCGCGAGGAGCTCGCGGCGGTCGGGCTCGAGCATCGCCTGGGGCACTACCCGGGCGAGCTGTCGGGCGGCGAGCAGCAGCGGGTGGCCATCGCCCGCGCCCTCGTCAACCGCCCGGCCCTCCTCCTCGCGGACGAGCCGACCGGGAACCTCGACGCCGCAACCGGCGACCAGGTCATCGGACATCTCCTCGCCCGGAGCCGCGACCGGGGAGCCGCCGTCCTCCTCATTACCCATGAAGCACGGCTCGCGGCTCTCTGCGACCGTACGATCCGCATGGCGGACGGCCGCCTCGAAGCGGCGCCGGGGGAGACTTCGGCGGCACCGGAGAGCGGGCCGGTCCACGGCCCGGCGCGCG
Source organism: Gammaproteobacteria bacterium (assembly GCA_965223775.1). Taxonomy (GTDB): domain Bacteria; phylum Pseudomonadota; class Gammaproteobacteria; order HK1; family HK1; genus JAJDXW01. The sequence goes on from OZ245021.1 coordinate 5,111,840, forward strand.
ACCCCTCCGGCGCCTCGGACGAAGGGGGCGGCGGCCTCCGCCCCGCCGCCGTCTCGGTCACCGCCAGCCCCCGGTAGCCGCCATGGCGCCCGTCGCCCTCCGGTTCGCGGCCCGCGAGCTTCGCCAGGGGCTCCGCGGCCTCCGCGGGTTCGGAGTCTTCCTCGGTTGCCTCGCCCTCGGGGTGGCGGCGATCGCCGGGGTGCTGTCGACCGCGACGTCGATCGTGACCGGGCTCAAGGCGGACGGGCGGGAGGTGCTCGGCGGCGACCTCGCCATTCGCGCCATCTACCGGGAGCTGACCCCCGACGCGCGGGCCGAGGTGGAGCGGGCGGCGGCGGCGATCTCCCATTTCGCGGAGATGCGCACCATGGCGCGCCGCCCGGACCGGGCAGCGCAGGCGAGCGTCCTCGTCGAGCTCAAGGCGGTGGACGGGCGCTATCCCCTCTTCGGCACGTTCGAAGCGCGGCGCGCCGACGGAAGCGCCGTCTCCCTGCCGCGGGGACTCGGCCGGGAGGGCGGCCAGTGGGGCGCGCTCGTCGAACCTTCCCTCGTCGATCGCCTCGATCTTGAGGACGGGGATCGGCTCGCGATCGGCGACATCGAGCTCGAGGTGCGGGGGACGATCGAGCGCGAGCCCGACCGGGCGGGTTCCGGAGGGCCGTTCGGCTTCTGGCCGCGCGCGCTGGTGAGCCTCGACGCGCTCGTCGAGTCGGGGCTCCTCCGCGAAGGGAGCCTCGTATACCACCAGTACGCGATACGCCTGCCCGAGGGCGCGCGGGCGGCCGCGGTGCGGGCGGACCTCGGCGAGCGTCTGCGCGCGGGCGGCTGGCAGATCCGGAGCTACGAGGACGCCGCCCCCGGCATTCAGCGGATGGTGGAGCGGCTCGGGTCCTTCTTGAGCCTCGTCGGCCTCACCGCCCTTCTCGTCGGCGGGGTCGGAGTCAGCAACGCGGTCCGGGCCTGGCTCGACGGACGGCTCGGGGTGATCGCGACCCTCAAGTGCATCGGCGCCTCCCGCCGCGTCGTGTTCTCGACCTTTCTTGCCCAGCTCACCGTGCTGGCCGGGCTCGGGGTGCTCGCCGGACTCGCCGCCGGAGCGCTCGCCCCGGTCGCGGTCGGCGAGCTGCTCGAGAAGCTGCTCCCGACCCCCATCGCCCTCGGCGTCTATCCGGGCGTCCTCGCGCTCGCCGCGCTGTTCGGGCTGCTCACCGCGCTCACCTTCACGGTGTGGCCCCTGTCGCGGGCGCAGGAGACGCCCGCCGTCGCCCTCTTTCGGGGGGTCGGGCTCGGCGTGCGCCCCGGGCGCGCGGGCCATCTCGCCGTGGCCCTCGCGGGCGGCGCCCTCCTCGCCGCGCTGGCCATCGCGAGCGCCCCGGATCGCGTCTTCGCCGCGTGGTTCGCGGGCGGCGCGGCGCTCACCCTCCTCGCCTTCCGGGGCGCCGGATGGGGGGTGGTGCGGGCCGCCCGCGCCCTTCACCGGCCCGCCCGCTCCGGCCCCGGTTCCGGCCCCGGCCGAGACCCGCATCGCTCACGGCTCGGCCCCCGGATGCGGATGGCGGTCTCGAACCTCTACCGGCCAGGCAACGCCACGGGCGACATCGTGCTCTCGCTCGGCCTCGGCCTCACCGTGCTCGTCACCGTCGCCCTCGTCGAAGGGAACCTGCGGCGCGGCATCGCGGAATCGCTCCCCGAGGACGCCCCCGCGTTCTTCTTCATCGGCGTCGAAGCGGACCGGCTCGAGCGGTTCCGCGAGACGGTGGCGGGAGTCGACGGCACCAGCCGGTTCCGGTCCGTGCCCTTCCTCCGCGGGCGCATCGTCCGGGTGAACGGCCTCGATCCGGAGGAAGCGCTGGTCAACGACGAGCACGCGTGGGTCATCCAGGGCGACCGCGGGCTCAGCTACGCGACGACCGCCCCCGACAGCCCGGTCGTCGCCGGCCAGTGGTGGCCGGAAGACTACGCGGGGCCGCCGCTCCTCTCGGTCGACGTCGACGTCATCGACGCGTTCGAGCTTGAGCTCGGGGACACCATCACCCTCAACGTCCTCGGCCGGGAGATCACCGCGGAGGTCCGCCACGTCCGCCGGGTGGAATGGCAGGGCATGCAGCTCAACTTCGCCCTCCTTCTGTCGCCCGAGCCGATGCGCCGCGCCCCACACGGCCACGTCGCGACGGTGCGCGCGGAGCCGGACGCGGAGGCCCGGGTGGAGCGGACCCTCGCCCGGGAGTACCCGGAGATCACCGTCATCCGGGTGCGCGAGGCGCTCGGGCGGGTCGCGGAGGTGATGGGCAACATCGCGGGGGCGGCGCGGGCGGTGGGCGGAATCACGCTCCTCGCGGGGGCGCTCGTGCTCGCGGGGGCGGTCGCGGCCGGCCACCGCCGGCGCACCTACGAGAGCGTGGTGCTCAAGGTCCTCGGGGTGCGGCGGCGCGACGTCGCCCTCATCCACGCGGCGGAGTTCGGGCTCCTCGGGCTCCTCGCGGGAGCGGTCGCGGCGGCCGCCGGCACGGTGACCGCGTGGGCGGTGGTCACCCAGGTGCTCGAGCAGGAGTGGACGTTCCTGCCGGGAACCGTCGCGGCCACCGTCGCATCCTGCGTGGCCCTCACCCTCGCCCTCGGGCTTCTCGGGACCTGGCGCGCCCTCGGCGAGCCCGCCGCACCCTTCCTCCGCAACGAGTGACCGCCGCGGTGCGGGCGCCGGTCACCGGCGCCTTTCGTCGAGCCGCGCTCTGAGCGCCGCGAGCTCGACCTCGGCGGCCTCGGCCCGCGACTCCGCAGCGTCGGCCCGTGACTTCGCAGCACCGGCCCTCGACTCCGCGGCTCCGGCCCTCGACTGCGCAGCGTCAGCCTTCCTCTGCGCAGCGTCGGCCTTCGACTCCGCAGCGTCGGCTCGTGACTCGGCGGCTTCAGCCCGCGACTCGGCGGCCTCGCGCGCGGCGAGTTGGTCGATACGGCTGAGAAGGCGCTCTCCCGTCGCCGGGTCGAAGAAGTGCATCTCCTCACCCTTCACCCGGAAGTCGAGATCGAGCGTCTTGCTGCGAAGGAGCAGCATCCCGTCGAGAGACTCCACCACCGGCTGCGGCACGTACGCGCCCTCCACCAGGCGACGGCCCTTGAGACGCAGCCCGAGGTATTCCCCCGTCGGGTCGTACTGCCAGTACTCCTGCACCCCGAGCCGCTCGTAGAGCTTCGCCTTCCGCCCGTCGTCCTCGCGCCACGTGCTGACCGACGCGACTTCCATCACGAAGGCGGGCACCACGCCCTCCTCCCACACCTTGTAGCTCGGGCGTTTGTGGCTGGGAACGCCGAACGCGACGAACACGTCCGGCGCCACCCGGGCGCGTGGATTGCCCTCCTCGTAGTAGATGAAGAGATCCCCGGACACGTAGACGTCCGGGCGGTCCCGGTAGTGGTGCTGGAGCGCGCTGACCGAATTGATGATCGCGAGGAGCTGCCAGTCATTCTCCGCCATCGGCTGGCCGTCCCCGCTCGGATACTCAACCGTGGCGGCAGGTCGAACGATTCGACTCATCGGAAGGTCCCTCCATGCGGCGCGACCGGGACGGGCCGCGCCGGCTCGTGCGCGTCCCGGGCTCCGGCGACGATAGCACGCTCATGTCCGCTCCCCAAGCGACGATCCGGGGTCCGATGATGAAGCGGGAACGGGGTCCGAGTCGTCAGCAGATCTCCTCGACATTCGCAGGAATTCGCCCCGGCGTGACCACGCGCCGGACACTGTGGGAGCCATATCCGCACCGAGACCAATCGGCGAACGTCACGACGTTTCGCGTTTCTACTCTGGCGTTCCCGGCCTCGCCATAGCTAACCGACACTTCCGGTGTTCCGGCTCGATTCGGGTCATTGCTCGGGAGCTAGCGTGATCCGACGATGCTCCGCCGCAATCATCCGCCAAGGTCCGCCACAGAGAATCCACTTGCCGGCGGTGTGGACCGGGTTTTCAATCGGCAGCACTTCGTAGCTGCCATTCTCCGTCCGCTCCACGACGTACAGGTACCAGGAATCCGCTGCCTGCCCATCCGACATCTCGAACGCCTTGTGTACCTGGGCACGGCTCAGCTCCACAACCTCGTCGCCGTCCCACGAACGTCCCCTCCCCTTCACTTCGATCAGGCGTACCGCCCCCGTCTCGGGATCGATACTGCGGAGATCCCAGCCCTGCTGATGTGGATCGCCGAATTCCGGATTGCGGCCAGACTCCCTTTCGTATTGCGCGGCAACTTTGCGATACACCTCGTCCCCAAGCAGTCCACCAGCGTCCCGGCCTCCTTCTTCGGCACCACTGGAGTCGTCGCCATCAGTGTCCGGCGCGATCTCCCCCTTCAACGCGTTCTTCAGTTCCTCCGTCTTGCGCTTCTGCAGGGCAAAGGCTCTGTCTCTGGTGAAGGAGCCACCCATCGAACCCGACTCGCTATGCTCAGGGCTGCCAGAGGTGCCGTCTTGGGTGACACTCGATACGTCGTCAGCCTGATCCGACCCGTCAAGCTCGGAATCACCGGACACATCCTCTTGTCGCACCGACTCATCCGCGTCCCTCCGCCTTCCCGCGGTGGGTTCGTCGGCACCCGTGGCCGGGGCGAGATCGCCATCCGGACCGGTTGCTCCCTCAACGCCCGGAGCGCGTTGGAACGTCGTCGGCAACTCGAAATCGGGAGCAAAGGAGCGCACGAACTTGTCGGCGGCAAGAACGAAATCGTCTGCGGCGTCGATTGATGCCAGCATTGCAGTGAGATCCGCCGACAGGTCGGCGCGCTGGCCGAAGGAAAGAGACCTCAGAAGTTCCTTGGCCGCGTCCGCGCCGAACTGGATTGGCCGGCCGGCGACGGTCAGGTCGCCCTCGTGCAGGCGCGCGTTCACGGGTACGTTCTCAGCGGACATGCCTTTGACGCTGATCTTGAGATCGAGCCGTTCGAGGCGGCGAAGACGCCACTCCATCGTCGGCTCGATAACCGCGCCCTCGTCCTCCTCCAACCTTCCGATACCCTTGACATGCCGGAGTAGTTGGCAGATGAGCTCGAATCGGGGCGTCCAGACGTCTACAGACCGTTCAGTTCCCTCACTCCAATCCATCTCGACAATGGCCGACAAGCGCTCCAAACCAAGCTTCTCCGCTGTGCGGAGCCGCTGATCGGGCGAATTGCCCAAGTGGCCGCCGGTGGCGGTTCGCAACTCGCCTTGCCCGGGAAAGAACCTTCGGTTCTCAATGTCGTCGAAGTAGATTTCTTCCTCGGACGGGCACATCCATTCTCGCCCATCGAAAACCGCCGCATTGCGAACGACGCCATTCCATCGCTCCGCATGCAAGATGTTGTCGTTCATGTCCTCAAGACAGTATGCATACGCGGTTGGGAGAACGTTGCGTACTTTATTCGCCAACCCGTCGGGCGAGAATCGGGCGCACGCCCAGACCTTCCGGAGGTAAGCCAGCGCCTGCTCCCCCGTCGTCGTTTCTGAGAACTGGTACGGGAACGCCGAGTGTTCCCACTCTTCACGCAGCCTTTCGTGGAATCGATCCAAGGGGGCGATCCAGCCACCGAGCGCCCCACGTGACCGGCCCCCAACTCGCTGAACGATTCGGGCGAATGGGATACGTTCGTTGTCCTCGGACAGGACGACGAGCTCCGGCACGGCCTGCTCGAAACGGAGTTTGTCTTCGTCCGTTTCAACCTGTTCGCGAACCTCTCGAAGCAGTTCGGCAAGCGCTTCTGGGGGGAGCTGTGACCCCACTCTCAAGAGTCGTTGGAGCGCGGTCGCATCGGGAATCGCCACGCCGAACCTCACGCCCTCCTGCTCCAGCACGGACATGAGGTCGCCCGAGAGCACCGCGACCGGTGCATCCTCCCGCGCCGGATCGGCCTCCCGGAGCACGTCTTGCGGGCGCCTGAGCTGGCCGTCGCAGCAGGGCACCCATGCGAGTCGGGACAGTTTGACCGCCCAAGTGCTTGGAAGCTCTCCCCGGCGGGAATGCGGGTAGCGGTAGAAATACTCGACCCCCCTGCGCCCCTTGCCGCGTAGCTTGCTGAAGCCGTCATCAAGCCATGCGCTGATCGCCGCTCGCACCTCGGTGGGCGCGTTCGTATCTGGAAGGGAAGGTTCGATGTCGAAGTCCCGGAGCACGTAGCCGCTATTGTTCGACTCGCTGATCGCCTCGACTTTCAATCCCAGAAACTCTGCCGCCTTCCCGCGTTCCCAGCGGTTGACTCTGTCCTCGATCGACCGAACTGCAAGCGTACCTTTGACGCCGGCCGCCTCGAAGAACGTGCGCCATTCCTTCGGGTCGGCGGTCTCCGGATCCTCCAGATACGCCGCAGCGATTACGGGCGCATTCGGAAACAGGCATCCTCGGCTCTGGCCGCGTACGTAGGGCTCCGCCAGGAGCGCGTCTCCGACCGGGACGCCTCGCCGGCCGCTCGCCGACTCCACGAGCACTCGGATCAGCAGGTCATGGCGCTTTCGATGTGCGGCCCAGCGGCCGAGTGGAACGAGCGCAGACCACTCCGGCGTTGGCGAGGCGTCCAGCCGGTTCACGGCGGCTTCGACAAGCTCACGAAGACCGATACCTCGGGCGCGAGTCTCGATCCATTCCCGGGCCTGCGACAGATGGACCCGTTCCCCGCGCTTCCTCCCGGCACCTTGGCGGAGCGCCCCGCTCCACTCCTCCGCGAGGCAGCGGTCCTCGCCCGGAATGAATTGCTCCATCAATCTGCGCGTTTCGGGTCCACCCGGCTCACGCTCGGACGGAAGCGGCTCGTTGAAAAACACCGATTCATCGACCGATCGCCACGCCCCGCCCGCCGTTCGGATGCAAGGGAGACTGGCCGTCGACCAAGCGTTTCCCGAGGCAAGCTCGGAGATGACGCCCCAAATGCGGAATAGCAAGTCACGGCGCGTCGATTCCTCGTCTTCGAGTTTCTCCCACCAACTTTCGAGCCCGCCGGCCCAAGCGTGTTCCAGGTCGCCAGACGACATCTCGGAGAGAAGGCCAGCCTGATCCAGTAACTCGTACCCACCCTCTCCGAGCACCCGATCGACGAGCACAGGGCCTCTCAGGAGCGCCGCCGGCCGAAGGGTGGGCTGCTCCTCGAACGCTTCCGCGAATGGCACGGGCGGAACGATCGCTTCCCTCGGCTTCGCGAATCCCAAGGCGCCGGTTCCCTCGGTCCACACGGGGATCACCGAAGCGTTCTCAAGCAGATCCTTCAGACGGGACAGCCAGCGTTCTTCGGCGAGGATCGCTTCGAGGCCGCCAGCCTCTTGCGAAGGCGCTGCGAGCACCGCGAAAGCCGCCTTGGCCGCATCGGGCTCCGAGAACGTGCGGGCCGCCCAACCGAGGACGCTCGCCAGCACGTCTGCAATTCGATCCATGATGTCTCGTTGCCACGGATCGTCCTCTATCTCTCCGAGCCCCGTACGCGAGATGTTCAACAACCAGTCCGCGTTAACATGAACTCCAAGGGGAAGCATCACCTCCGTGGGCAACGTGGCGTAAATCCGGCCTTTCTGTGGGGGCACGGGCAGCCCTCGGTCATCCAAGGGCAGTATCCCGAGCACGCGACGCGCCCGGGCCGCTACGGCGTACACCAGCTCGCGCTCCTCCTTGGTGGGCTGAATCTTCCGATACTCGAGAAATCGTCGAATCGCCGCCCGCGAAGGCTTGAACTCCACGGGAAAGAGCTGCCAACGCCGTTCCTCGCCGTCAGAACGAGCTATTGCCGTCATGCTTCCGTGGACTACCCCGTCGTCAACGCTCAGCGTCCAGACCTGCCCGCCCGCGTCGAGGCGCTCCAGATTCGATGCCGCCAGGACCGCGAGGAGCGTGGGATCGTCGTCGGACAGAAGACGAGCCAGATCGGATTGAAGGTCCGTAGCGGGGTCGAAGCGCTTACACAGTTCGAACCGGGTAGTGAATCCCGCTTCCGGCTCCGCAATCCCATCGTCCCAGATTGGCAGGACCGCCCCCAGCGGCTCGATCTGAACGTCGCCGTATTCCTCGCCGACGACCTGGGACATTTCGTAGCGGAACGTCCAGTCCCACCCGGAGACCCGAGCTTCTCGGAACCGCCCGAAGACACTCTTGAAGCCGATTCCCATGAATCCGACGGAGGCGGCGCCCTTGGTCGATCGGAAGACCTTCGACAGTCCCTCGACATCCTTCTTTTCGATCGGATTCTGTCCGTCGTGCTGAAAGATCAAGTTATCGCCATCGTCCGAGAGCCGGAACGCGATGGAACGGGCGCCGGCATCCAGCGCGTTCTGCACCAGCTCGAATACGTAGATCCAACGATGCTCGAAGGTCAGCTCGAATGCGCGTAGCGCCCCTCGGCCGTCCGGCGTTCCGTAGGACGTCTGGTTGTCACGAGCAAGTAACTCGACGAAATCTCTACGTGTCAGTTCTGCACGGCTTCTCTGAGTTCTGCCTTTCCAGAGGGGCTACTCACGACCCGACTCGGTTGCGGGGTACTTCACGTTCCGTTCCTCCTACCGGTTGCGCCGCAGGTTGGGTTTCCGGCAGTCCCGGACAGGGCCGAGCCAAGTGCTACCTCGCCCGGATCGTCTCCGTCGTCTGCAAGTCTTTGGGCTCCGACGGCTGGCGCCGGCTATCGCGCGAGATGGGCGAGGAGGCCGGGGTCGAGCGGGTCGCAGGGCCGGCCGAGGAGGCGCTCCGCCGCGGGCCACAGGCCGCCGAGGTCCGGGACGACCTCGCTCCGGCCGGTCTTCGTGCGCAGCACGTAGGACGAGGCGGCCCACTCCGCGAGGACGAGCCCCAGCGGGTCGAGCACCCGGTTGACGAGCCGGACCCGCTCCTGGCGCTCCCGCGCCGGGGTCACGCGCGGGCGCTCCGCTGCGCCTGCGTCGGACCCGCCGAAGATGGCCGGGCTCGCGGCCCGCTCGGTCCAGTGCCGCTCGCCCCCGAGCACCCCGCAGAGGCCGCACACGGTCCGCTCAGTCCGCGGCCGCGACCTGCGTCGGGCTCGTTCCGCGCGGGGAGCGGGCCCGGAAGTCGTCCGCGATCTCGTCGAAGGTGCAAAAACGCACCCCCGGATGGGACGAGATGTACTCGTAGATCCGTTCGTGCATGAGCAGCACCTGGGGGCGCCCCGAGACGTCCGGGTGGATCGTCATCGTGAACACCGCGTAGTCGTACTCGCGGTACACCCAGTCGAACTGGTCCCGCCACAGTTGCTCGATGTCGCGCGGGTTGGCGAACCCGTAGCTGTTCGGGGCGGTCTTGATGAACATCATCGGCGGGAGATCGTCGAGGTACCAGCTTCCCGGGATGTCGATGAGGTCGGTCTCCTCGCCCCGAACGAGCGGCTTCATCCACTCGCTCGGGTGCTTGGAGTAGTCGATCTTGGTCCAACTGTCGCCCACCCGCACGTAGAACGGGTGGAAGTCGTTGTTCATCAGGCTGTGGTCGTACTTGATGCCGCGCTTGAGGAGCAGCTCGTTGGTATAGGGGCTGAACTCCCACCAGGGTGCGACGTAGCCGGTCGGCGACCGCCCGCAGAGCCGGTCGATGAGGTCGATGCACTTGTCGAGCACCGCCTCCTCCTGCTCCGGGGTCATCGCGATGGGATTCTCATGGGAGTACCCGTGGACCCCGATCTCGTGGCCGGCGTCCGCCACCATCTTGCACTCGTCGGGGAAGGTCTCGATGGAGTGGCCGGGAATGAACCACGAGGTGCGGATCCCGAACTTGTCGAAGAGCCGGACCATGCGCGGCACCCCGACCTCGCCGGCGAAGAGGCCGCGTGAGATGTCGCACGGGGAGTCCTCGCCGCCGTAGGAGCCGAGCCAGCCGGCGACCGCGTCCACGTCCACCCCGTAGGCGCAGAGGATCTCCTTGCGCCCGCCCGGCCGGGCGAGAAACTCCTGCCGCACCTCGGGCGACGGGCCGGAGTCCGGCGCCGCGTTCGAATGCACCAGCGGCCGCGGCCGATATCGTTCACGCATCCCCTTCACTCCTCGTGTTGCGCCGGGCGCTCCGGCGGCCATGACGGCGGGCCGACCGAAGCCTTCTGAAGCCTTCTCGCGAATCGCCGCCGTCCTTTCCCCGAGCCGGCCGGCCCGGACCAATGTAGGAGACAAGTCGCCCGGTGGCAACCGGAACGCGCTGCCGCCGGGAGGCAGATTCGATTCGGCCGCAATTCAACCTCGACCGAATCCGCAGAACGCACGGAGCGCCGTCAGCCGTGGCCACGGCGCGCCGGACGCACGAGTTCCAAGTTTCCGAGCCGTCGCATCGCACGCACTTCCGGCGGCCAGGCCTCCGGACCTTCGTCTTTCCCCGGTGCCCGGCGTGAAGTCTTCACGATGGCCGCCGGCCGTCAGGAGACACGGCCGGCCGCGCCGCATTGCGCCCTCCCCCTCCCTCGCGCCGCTCCGCTCCCTCGCTATACTGAAGGGAGATCGGGGGAAGCTCGGGGGGAGCTTGGCGCCGCCCCGTCTCCGGGAGGGCCGGGCCGCACCGCCGCACCGCCGCCCGCACTCGCGCGCCAGAGAATCCGGGGTTCCCGCCGGGTGCCGCGATGGACCGTTTCCACGAATCCGACTTCAGAGGATCGAAGATGACCGAAGACGCCGCCCTCGCCCAGGCCCGCGCCGAGTTCGCCGCGCTCCGCGACACCATCGAGCGGCTCGACGATGCGGGGCTCGACCTCCTGTTCCGGGTCGCCCGCACGCCGAACGCCTTCGACGAGACGCGCGACGTGCCGGACGAGCTGCTGCGCGCGGCCTTCGACATCGCCCGCATGGGGCCGACATCGGCGAACTCGCAGCCGATGCGCATCATCCTTGCCCGGAGCGCGGAGGCGAAGGAACAGCTCGCGCCCGCGCTCTCGGAAGGCAACCGGGAGAAGACGATGGCGGCGCCGGTCACCGCGATCATCGGCTACGACACCGAGTTCTGGCGGGACTCCCCCCGCACCTTCATCCGCGACCTCGGGCCCACCTTCGCCAGCGCTCCGGATCGGGCGGAGGTGGCCGCGTTTCGCAACGGCACCCTTGGCGCCGCCTACTTCCTGCTCGCGTGCCGGGCGCTCGGGCTCGACTGCGGCGCCATGTCCGGCTTCGACAACGCGGCGGTCGACGAAGCGTTCTTCGCCGGGACCAGCACGAAGTCGAACTTCCTCTGCAACCTCGGGTGGGGCAGGCCGGAGAGCGTCATGGGTCCCCGTCTCTACCGCTACGAGTTCGACGAGGTGTGCCGGTACGCCTGACCGGCGAGCGCCGCGGGCCGCCGCCGAGTACGAAGGCCACCGCCCGGAGGGGCGGAGGGCCGAGCGCGAGGGCAGCCGGCCGCGAAGGGGCGCCGGAGAGAGGCCCACGGGGGAGGGAACCGCCCGCTTTGGAATCGCCATGCGAGCGCGAGGAGACATCTCCGGCCGAATCCGGAAATTGCGGTGTGACGAAGGTTCCCCACGAGCGCAAGGAGACGACATCGGGCCATGAATGACACCGATACCACGGCCTCCACGACCCGCCCACCGCCCGGCTCCGGCTCCGGCCCGTACCGGCTCGTCGGCAGCAACGGTTCGCCGTATTCGATCAAGCTCCGCGCGATCCTTCGCTACCGCCGCCTGCCCTTCGTCTGGGAGCTCCGCACGGAACGCAACCGGGCCGAGTTCGCGGACCTGCGTCCGCCCGTCATCCCGATCCTCCAGTACCCGGAGGACGGGAGCTTCCACGTCGATACCACCCCGATCGCCGAGACTCTCGAAGCACGCCACCCGGATCGGCGGTCGATCCTTCCGGACGACCCCGCGCACGCCTTCTTCTCCTACCTCATCGAAGACATGGCGGACGAATGGCTCACCAAGCCGATGTTCCACTACCGGTGGGCGTACGACGCCGACATCCGCTACGCGGGCCTCTGGATCGCCGACGACTTCTATCCCGACCGCACCGGAGAGGCGCGCGAGTCCACCGCACGTGATTTTGCGAAACGCCAGATCGAGCGCATGCCGCTCGTCGGCTGCACGCCCGAGAACGCGCCGGTGATCGAAGAAAGCTACCGCCGTGTCCTGGCCGCCCTCGAGCCGCACGTCGGCGCGTACCGATTCCTCTTCGGGACCCGGCCGGCCCTTGCCGACTTCGGCCTCTTCGGCCAACTGAAGACGCTCGCCACCGACCCGACGCCGCTCGCGATCATGCGCGCGGATGCGCAGCGCACCGAGAGCTGGGTTCGCCAGCTCGACGACGCCTCCGGCATCGAGGGCGAATGGTTGGGGGCGGACGATCCGCTTCCGCGAGCGGTCTCCGAACTGCTGCGGCTCTGCGGGGAGGTGTATCTCCCGTTCCTCGCGGCCAACGCGGCGGCGGCGGCGAAGGGAGAGGACGAATTCGAGGTGGAGCTCCTGGGCCGGCCGTTCCGGCAGGCCGCGTTCCGCTACCAGGTCAAGTGCCTCGCCGAGCTCCGGCGGCGGCTCGAAGGGCTGGACGAAGACGTGCGCGCGCAAGTCAGGCGTACGCTCGAAGACGTCGGCGCCTGGGAGGCCCTCGCCGGCTGAATCAGTCTCCCGGCACTTGCCGCGGCCGCGGTAGCGCCGACGGCCCGCCAACACCGGCGCCAGCCCGCAACGATCACCGATTTTCTGCCGCGGACGCCAATCTTTCGCTTCGCGCTCCCAGGAGGGCCACGGTCCAGGAAAGGCGGCGATCCCCGGAATCCCGCGCTCCCAACCTGAGTCTTGTGCGTAATCAGGTTCTGCCTTGCAGCTTCGCGGCGCCCTCGCGACGAAAATCGGTGAGATATGCGGTCAGTGTTCAACGCCTGATCACAGTCCGGAGATGCCCTTCCGAGAGGAGACGAGAAAAAGGTATACTTAGTCAATTACGAAGAAATTTTTTCGCTTGTCCGAACCCGACAGTTCCCTGTGCCCAAATTCGCGAATTCCCTGCCGCCGCTCGACTGCCTGCGATTCTTCGAGGCCGCCGCCCGACACCAGAGCTTCGCCCATGCGAGCAAGGAGCTCGGCGTCACCGCCGCCGCCGTCGCCCACCGTATCCGCATGCTCGAGGGCCATCTTCGGACCGAACTCTTCGATCGCCGGCAGCGCAGCGTGCGCCTCAACCGCCGGGGGCGGTCCTACTTCGAGGAGGTGCAGCGCATCCTCCTCGACATTCGCGATACCACCGAGCTCCACGGCGATCGCAGGCGCTTGCGCGGCCGCTAGCCCCGGAAAAATCACCGATTTCCTGGCTAGCGGACGCCAATCTGTCGCTTCGCGCTCCCAAGGTCGCCGCGGTAGCGGGCCGTACTTCCTCAAGCCGCTTCGACAGCGCGAACGCGCCGGTGGCGGCTACGCCTTCAGCCAGCGCGCAAGCGCTCTTTCGGTCCGCGAAGCTGCGTAAGCAGATGCGGCCCGCTACCACGGCATTCTGCTTCGCAGCTTCGCGGTGCCCTCGCGACGAAAATCGGTGATTCTTCCGGGCTGGAAGCGGAACGCAGCGGGGCGGAACGCGTCGCAGGATCTTGCTCTCGGCGCGCAGATGTGCTGCGATGAGATACTCACGTTTTCCCAACGGGCTCCGTCCGGACCTTCGCCGTGCCACTCCTGCCCCCGCTCGAAAGCCTGCGCTTCTTCGAAGCCGCCGCCCGACACCAGAGCTATGTCCTTGCCGGCAAGGAGCTCGGCGTCACCGCCGCCGCCGTGGGCCACCGCATTCGCACCCTGGAAAAGCATCTCGGGGCCGAGCTCTTCGAACGCCAGCGGCACAGCGTGCGCCTCAACCGTCGCGGCCGCGTCTATCTGAAGGAAGTGCAGCGCATCCTCGCCGAGGTGCACGGCGCCTCCGAGCGCCAACGCTACACGCCCCGGCGGGTGCGCATCGTCTCGGTCGAGGCGGTGGCCGAGAAGTGGCTGCTGCCCAAGCTCACCTCGTTCAGGGCGGCCTATCCCGGAATCGCCATCGAGCTCGAGACCGACCACCGCGGCGTCGACCCGGCGCGGGGCGACTTCGACGCCTGGCTCGCCTATACCGGCGAGACCGCCGCGCCGCGCCCGGTGCCGCGGCGCGAGGACACGCTGCTCGAGGAGACGCTCTACGAGGAGGAGCTACTGCCGGTGTGCAGCCCGGCGCTGCTCTCCGCGCGCGGCCGCCCCCGCGGCCCCGCCGACCTGCACGACTGGCCGCTGCTCTACGACCTCGGCTGGGACGCCGACTGGTCGTACTGGTTCGGCTGCCAGAGCCAGCCCACCCCGGACCTCTCGCGGGCTTCGGGGTTCCGCCTTTACAGCATGCTGGTCCAGGCCGCGGCCAACGGGCTTGGTGCCGCCATCGGACGCCCGATGCTAATCGCCCACGAACTCGAACGGCGCGTCCTCGTGCCGCTCTTCGACCGCCAGGCCGGGGCGCCGGAGCGCTGCTGCCTGATCACTACCGCCGCCTCCCGGCAGCGGCCCGAGCTGCGGGCGTTTCGGGAATGGATCCTGCGCCAGGCGAGGGCGGCGGCCGTGTGACGCTCGGCGGCGGCGTCGAGCTCGCCGCGCACCGAACATGTGGCGCGGGCGGCGAGCTCAAGCAAGCCAACGCTTGCGGCGCCGGTAATGCTTGACATCGCGGTAACTGCGGCGGCCGCCGACGGAAAGCCCAAGGTGGAATTCCTTGACATCCTCGTTTTCTCTCAGAGTCTCCGCCTCGCCGTCGAGGACGACGCGGCCGTTCTCGAGGATGTAACCGTACGATGCGTAACGTAGCGCGATCGCGGCGTTTTGTTCCGCGAGCAAGACGCTCACCTCTTCCTTTGCGTTGAGCTGGCTGACAATCGTGAAGATCTCGTCGACGAGCTGAGGGGCAAGTCCCATCGACGGTTCATCGAGCAAAATGAGTCTGGGGTGTGCCATCAGCGCCCGGCCGATGGCCGTCATCTGCTGCTCACCGCCCGAGACATAACCGGCCTGACTCCTGCGGCGATCACGAAGCGCGGGAAAGTAGCTGTAGACCATTTCAAGATCCCGCACCAATTCGGCACGATTACTCTTGCGGGTATAGGCACCGGTGCGCAGGTTTTCCTCTACGGTCAAGTGCTCGAAGCAGCGACGACCTTCCATGACCTGAATGAGACCCTGCTCGACCAGATCGGCTGGATCGATGCCCTTCGTGCGCCGACCGCGGTACTCGATGGTGCCCTTTACGACCTCGCCGCGCTCGGACTGGAGCAGATTCGATATCGCCTTGAGCGTGGTGGTCTTTCCGGCGCCGTTGGCTCCGAGGAGGGCAATGATGCCCCCCTCGAAGACCTCGAGCGAAACACCCTTGAGCACCAGAATCACGTGATCGTAGATGACCTCGATGTTGTTGATGCTCAGACGGACGGGGGCATTTGCGCTCACGGCGTCACCTTCCCTTGTTCAGGACCTCGACCATTCCCTTGTTCAAGGGCACTCGGAGCCGAGCGACATCTCCGTACGCAGTGTGATGCCCTTCTCGCTCGCGTACTTTGCGGCGGAGGTCTCGACCATCGGGCGCACGATCTCCCCCGTAGCTCGACTCGTGGTAGAGATTGGCGATCTTCAAGCCCGAGAGCTTGTCCATGCCGCCCTCTTTCATCCCGATATATTTGATTTTCGCGGTATTCTGGCTCCAGTAGTTGGTCACGAGGGGAAAGATGTACGGAAACACGCGGCCGTCGCTCGCGTCCGTGCGACCGTATCCCATCGAGATGACCGGGATCTTGTCGGCCGTCGCACGCTCGATGAGCCGGTAGGTGATACCGGTGCTCAGCGGCTGGACGATGCTTGCGCCCGTCGGGCCGGAGTTCTTGAGCCGCTCGTAGCACTCGACACCGCGATCGGAGTTGTAGGCGGTCTCGCATTCCTCCCAGGTCAGCGTGACCCCGCCGACGCCGCCATCGCGCAGATTGAGCAGCGTGTAGTAGTCCTCGATGCCGCCGAAGAAGCCGGTACCGCCCGCTGCGTAGGGCCCGGTTCGATGGACGAGCATGGGAAAGAACTGCTCGCTGTCCGCCGCCGGAACGGTGGCGAACGGCGTCGCCGCCAGTATTGCGGCAGCCAGGAAACTGAGTCCGATTCTGGTTTTCATGAACGCTTCTCCTGTAAGTCGTTTCTGGTCACGCAGACACGGTTCTTCCTGCGAACGTGGGCTCGCAGGAAGCCGAAGCGAACCGCTCGGCGGCGGTTCTGGTACGCAAATGGCCATGTGCGCATCTTTTTTTTGCCGATTTCCCACAACCGCGCGAGGCCGTTCGGCTCAACGATCAGGAACAAGATGATCACGCTGCCGAATATGATGAGCTCCAGGTTCGACAGCACGTCGCTCGACATCGTCCCGCCTGCAAACGTCGACGAGAGCGTATTCAGCACGACCGGCATCAGCACGATGAACGCCGCCCCGAGAAACGACCCCATGACACTTCCCAGCCCGCCGATGATGATCATGAAAAGGATCTGGAACGAGCGCGCCAGATCGAAGGCCTCGGTATCGGCATTGCCGACATACGTGAACACGTAGAGGCTGCCGGCCACGCCGCAGTAGAACGAACTGACCGCAAAGGCGAGCAGCTTCCCTCGGAGAAGCTGGACGCCGATGATCTCCGCCGCAATGTCCATGTCGCGGATCGCCATCCAGGTTCGCCCGGTAGGGCTGCGGATCATGTTCTTCGCCAGCAGCGCGAGTAGCACCACGACCGCCAGGGTCACGAGGAATTTCGTCTCGGCGGTTGCGTTGGGCCCCGAGACGACGACGTTCAGCGGGGCCAGGAAGGCCAGGGGGCCTCCCTTCGGTCGCGAACGACCCGAGCAGGGTCCGCGTCGGGGCCGAGGCGACGCCGGCCGGGTCGTAGTTCGTGAACCAGCCAACATGGTCAAACAGCCACAGCAGGAAGAACTGCGCCGCGAGCGTCGCCACTGCGAGGTAAAAGCCCTTGATCCGCAGGCTTGGCAATCCGAAGACGATGCCGACCATGGCTGCAAACAGGCCGGCAATGAAGAAATCGAGAACCAGAGGGAGCTCCGGCAATCTGAGCGCGAGGTTGTAGCACGCGTATGCTCCGACGGCCATGAGTAAGCGGGCAATCTGAGCCGTACTTGTCGCCTGGCTGTCAGTGTGAAGGTGGGTCGTGGTTGTGGTGCCCGAGGGCGGAGGGCAAGGGGTCGTGAGCGAAGAGCGACTTCCACATTCGTGGGGTGAGTTCGCGGACGCGCTTGGTCGGATGCTCGCTGATGCGCTGCAGGACGTCGACCAGGTAGGTGTAGGGGTCCACGCCGTGCAGCCGGCAGGTGACCAGCAGACTCTGGATGATACCCACCCGGCGGGCGCCGACCTCGGTGGAGGTGAACAGCCAGTTTCGTTTTCCCATGGGAATCGGAGGTAGTCGCGGCATGGCTCGGAAACGCCGTGTCAGGAGGAACACGGCGGATACGGCGGCAAGCGCGATCGAAAGCCAGCCCGTCCAGTCCCAGAACGCGCCGGCCGCGCCGAATTCGAGCAGCAGCACGAAGGTCAGCGCGGCGAACAGGACCAGCGCGCCCTGGGCAAAGTTGAACACGCCCGACGCCTTGAAGATGAGGACGAACCCCAAGGCGACCAGCGAGTACATGATCCCGGACAGGGCGCCTCCGATTACCACCTCGAGAAAGAACGCTACGGACCACATGGCTCGTTCACGTTTCGTTCGACCCGGCGCCCATCGAAAGGCGCTAACCCTGACCCAGGTACGCCCGCACCACGACCGGGTCGGTGCGCACATCGTCCGGCTTGCCCTCGGCAATCTTCTCGCCGTGATCGAGCACGACCACGATGTCGGAGATGTCCATGACCACGCTCATGTCGTGTTCGATGAGAATCATCGTCGTGCCCCATTCCTCGTTGATGTCGAGAATGAAACGGGCCATGTCCTCCTTTTCCTCGACGTTCATGCCCGCCATCAGCTCGTCCAGCAGGAGCACGGTCGGCTCCATCGCCAGGGCGCGGCCAAGCTCGACCCGCTTCTGGATTCCGTAGGGAAGACGGCCGACCGGCACGTTGCGGTATTCCTGGATCTCCAGGAAATCGATGATTCCTTCGACGTGCTTTCGGTTGCGGATCTCTTCGCGTTGGGCCCATCCCCAATACACCGCGTTCCAGAGGAAGTTGCTCCCGGTCTTGAGCAGCCGGCCGGACATGATGTTGTCCAGCGTTGTCATACCCTTGAACAGGGCGATGTTCTGAAAGGTCCGCCCGAAACCGAGCCGGGCGACGGCATTGGGAGCGAGACGGGTGCGATCGTTGCCCTCGAACACGATGCGGCCGGTGTTGGGGCGGTAAAAGCCGCTGATGACGTTGAGCATGGAGGTCTTGCCCGCGCCGTTGGGGCCGATGATCGAGAAGATCTCGCCGCGGTCGATCTCGAAGGTGACCCCCTGCAGGGCGCGTATGCCGCCAAAACGCAGATGGATGTCCTCGACGCCGAGAAACGACGCGGTGGCCGACGGTGCGCCCAGATCGCGGCGTCGCCGCTTCCTGTCCATCAGTGCAACAAGCGCCTGGTCGCGCGTCTCGAAGAGATTCGCGCGAAACCGTTCTTCTCGCGCGCGCTCGCGAATCGTCTCGCGGGTCTCCTCGGTGGCGCTCACCCGGACCGTTCCGAGGCTGAACGCAATGTTCGATTGCTTTCCCCGGGCGGCGAACCGAGTCCACACGCCGGGGACGATCACGCACCCGGCGTAGTTGACAAGGAAGTACCAGCGACGTCCCGACGCCGCGAGCTGGCGGTCGACCTCGTCGTAGAAATTGTCGATCTCACCGTGGCTGGTGAAATGAAGCGAGGAGAAATCGACCTCCATCACGTCCAGGGCGTCGTGAAACACAACGCGGCCCCGGATCGTCTTGTCCGTCACTGCCTGTGCTTCCATTGCCCGGCCCGCTACTGCGGTACCTTCGGGACTCGCGGGCTGAAGCAGGCCGCATCGCGGATCTTCAGGTCGCCACGCAGGGTCCCCGTGCTGCCGTCCTCGAAGGTCACCTGGGCCTCGACTTCGCAGTGTTCCCGGTCCGAATAGAGCGCTTCCACCAGGGCGTCGTACCGTTCGGCGATGAAGTGCCGCCGCACCTTGCGCGTGCGCGTAAGTTTCGGCGTCGTCGGCATCGAGCTCCTTGTGCAGAATGAGAAAGCGCCCGATCTGCGATCCCCCAAGATGGGAATCGGAGGCGAGTTCCCGGTTGACTCTCTCGATATGGCCCTGGATGAGGTCATGGACATCGACCTTGCCGACGAGGTCCTGGCAACTGACATACGCGACCCCCTGGCGTTGGGCCCAGTTCCCGACCGCCTGGAGATCGATGTTGATGAATGCGACGGTGCTGTCGCGTTCGTTGCCGAAGGCAACCGCCTCCTTGATCTCGGGGAAGAACTTGAGCTTGTTCTCGATGTACTTGGGGGCGAACACGGTTCCGTCGCTGAGCTTTCCCACGTCCTTGACCCGGTCGATTATCTTCAGGTGCCCGGCCTCGTCGAAGTAGCCGGCATCTCCGGTGCGAACCCAACCGTCGGGGGTCTTGGTCTCGCTCGTGGCTTGCGCGTTCCGGTGGTACTCCCGGAACACACCGGGGCTGCGATACACGACTTCGCCATCGTCCGCGATCCGGACCTCGACGCCCGGTGCCGGCGTTCCGACCGTATCCGGTCTGACTTCCTCGTCCGGGTGCATCGTCACGAACACGGCCGCCTCGGTCTGACCGTAGAGTTGCTTGAGATTCACTCCGAGGGAGCGATAGAACGCGAAGATGTCGGGGCCAAGGGCCTCGCCCGCGGTATACGCCAGCCGGATACGCGAGAATCCCAGTGTATTGACCAGCGGATCGAAGACGAAGGCGCGCCCGAGGGCATACAACACGCGGTCGACCAACCGCACCGGCTTTCCATCGAGAATACTTGTGCCCGCGCGCTGCGCGACCCCCATGAAGTAGTGGAACAGCCTGCGCTTCGGCCAACCGGTATCCTCGATACGGATCATCACCTCGGTGAGGATGTTTTCCCAGATCCGCGGCGGGGCGAAGAAATAGGTCGGACCGATCTCGTGCAGATCGTGCATCACCGTCGCCCCCGACTCCGGACAGTTGACGCAGAAGCCGGTGGCATAGGACTGGGCGAAGGAGAAGATGTTGTCGCCGACCCAGGCCATGGGAAGGTAGGCCATGACCTCCTCATCCTCTCCGAGACGATCGCGCTCGGCCGCGTTGCGGGCCGTGATGACGAGGTTGTCGAAAGAAAGGACGACCCCCTTGGGCCTTCCGGTCGTTCCGGACGTGTAGAGGATGACGGCAGGGTCCGCTGCTTCGCCCATGGCTACTTCGTGGAGAAAGAAACCCGGGTTCTCCGCATCGTGTTCGCGGCCCCGCGCCTGCACCTTCGCGAATTCGTGCAGGAACGGATGGTCGTAACGGCTCAAGCCTCGAGGATCCTCGTAGACCACAAGCCGTACACTCGGGCAGCGCTCTTGTACTTCCAGAACCTTGTCAACCTGTTCCTGATCCTCCAGGAGGACATAGGCTGCTTCGGCGTGGTTGAGGACGTACGAGACCTCTTCGGCCACGGCGTCCTGGTAGACCGGGACGGGGATGGCGCCCAGCGACTGGGCCGCGGTCATCGCCCATATAGAGCTGCGGGCGGTTGTCGCCGATGATGGCGACCTTGTCGCCCCGATTCGCACCCAGCGCGGCGAGGCCGCACGCCAATGCCCGCACCTCGTCCAGGACTTCGCGCCACGTCCAGCTTTGCCAGATGCCATGGTCCTTCTCCCGCATGGCGGGACGGTCTGGCCGCCGCCGGGCGTTCCGCAGGAGCAGCTTGGGAAACGTGTCGTGGACTTGGGCCTCGATGTCGGCGGACATGCGCGAACACCCCCTCAAGTACCGCACTCCGTCAGCCGCCCGCTGCCGGTGCATCGGCACGGCGGATGCGGTGGCGACCCCGCCGGGTTTCGCAGCCTTACCGTCTCCAGTGCAATTCTTGGCAACATGATGCGTCCAATCCTTCCGCGCGCCACGCATATCGGTGGGGTGGAGCGATACATGGCTGAACAACGGCATTCTCGTTCGCGGTGCTCATGCGCTTCGCTTTCCGCCATACGGATTCGTGCTGCGTCGGCCGGACCTTAGGAAATGGAGCGCCTCTTGCCGCCCCCCATTGGGAGGGTGCGAAGGGAGAACACCGGAAACAATTCACGGACAGCCTCGGGAAGAACGGGTGGCGACGCCGGGGACGGGTCGCCGATGACGGCTTCAGCTTCGGAGCTCGGGAACTCCGGCCAACGACAGCACCAGCCGTACCAGCTCCGCCTGTCGCGAGACTTGAGCCTTGTCGAAGACATGCCTCATGTGCCAGCGGACGGTGCTGATGCTTCGGCCCGTCGCCAGGGCGATGTCGCGGACGGTCCTGCCGTCCGCCAGCAGCACCGCCACCTGGCTTTCCGCCGGTGTGAGGCCAAGAACCTCTGCCACCAGACCCGAATCGACGCGCGTCCGGCTTGCCGGATCGACGACCAGAACGAGCGCGCCGATGCGCCGCGGGCGTACGTCCAAGTCCCGCTCGCCAACGGGGCTCACGTGCAGCACGAGTTGCGGCAGAAGCGACGGGCGCCTCACCGTCATCGCACCGGCGGCGCCCTGGCCGCCGAAGGGCGGCAGCGCACGGGCCAGGAGCCTCTGGAGTTCGGCGTCGCTCGCCGGGGGCCAGGCGCGCAGGAAGCCGTCCAGGTCGGACAAGCCGTCCTTTTCCCGCAGGATGTCGCGGGCGCGGTCATTGGCGGCCGCGATCCGCCCCCGTCTGTCCAGGTGGATGACACCGGAACGGGTATTGTCGAGAAACTCCGCGAGGGACTTGCCCAAGGCTCTGGCGTCGGCCAGCGCCTGCCGGAGGCCCACGAACTGGCGAAGATGGGGCAGAAGACGCTTGATCGTCTCGACCTGGGCGAATGACCAGTCGTTGCCGTCGGCCGGATCGGCGACGCCCCAGACGATGTCCGAGCCGTCGGGCCCGTTCAGGCGCGTGTACAGGCCGTTCCGGGTGTGGTTGCAGGGCAGTGACTTGTTGTATGTCGGGGAGCTGTTTTTCTTCCGTTCGGTGTAGAGGTCGGAGGTGGGGACCAGTTGGCTGTCGGACAGCCGCAGGAGGCGCGGGACGCATTCGTCCCAAGGGTAGAAGGCTTCGAAGTATCTTCGTTCCCAATCGTCGCGGCGTCGTCCGCGGAAGCAGAACCTTGCGAAGAAGATCTCGAAATCTTCCGGTGAACGCCCGTCTGAGGACACCAGGATGTTGCCCTTCGTCCGGCAGGCTTCATCGATCAGGGCCGAGACCGCCGGCCAAAGGGCGTCGTCGAGTGCCGCCTGATGCAGCGACGCCAGGATGCGGTCGAACGTGTCCTGAAGACTCATGACGGCTTCCGCCCGGGACGAAAGGTCTTGCTGCCCGGCGAGCGCTGGAGTCGGAAGCGACGGACCCGGCCGGGAACGGTCACGGTGCGCGGACGTCTGACCGGGCCATCCGTTTCAACAGCTACCGGGACCGCGAGATTCTCGCTGGCGTGGCCGAACCCCCGGCGCGTCCCGCCCCTCGCTGGCCTTCCGGAACCGCGACACCGTGCTGTTTTCCAAATCGTTACCGAGCTCCCGTGGATAAACGGAATGCTAAGGGGCCGAGCACAACGTGTCACCCTCCAAATAGAGGGGAGAATCTTCGCGCCGGGATCTCGATTGTGGCTCGGCGTGGAGTGTTGACCCCCTTATGGAGTGGGCCCCTGGTGGCGGACAATCGGGTTGAAATGACTTGACCGGTGCACCCGGCATTCGAAGGATGAATGCCCATTGCAACGTGGATTCACGCGGCCACCTTCAGGCTGCATTGCGTCTTGCAGCTTCGGCGGTGGAACCGCAGCCCCGGCGCGCCGGTCTCCCGATTGATGCCTGGCAGTGGGCCGGGGGATGAGGGGACGACGGCCAGCGTGGTCCTGATTGGTGGTGGACGGCGGGCATTTTGACAAAAATAATTATTGTATTGAACAAAAAATAATATGTTTGCAATATTTTGAATGTCGGGTAGGATGTGATGAAGTCGGTGCAGTCGCCACGGCGATCGCTTGGGTCTTCGGGACGCGATTGGGAGCGGCACGAAGATGGGCTTGACACGGGTGGAATTCCTCGAAGGCGTTGGCTCGTCCATCGAGTCGCGTACGCAGAGCCGCACCGCTCGCCCGAGCCCAACTGCGGCGTCAGACCGGACGCGGCGCGCCGCCACGATTCACCCCCTCCCCCTCGGCCCGGCCTCTTGTTTCGGACGGGGAGAGGCCGTGGCCCGGCATTGCAATGCACGCTCCGGGCGCCTTGGCCGTCGCCGTGGCGGGTCTGCTGCGCTCGACCGCGGCCAGTGCCCCGGCACGGGTCCAGGCGGCGACCACCACTCTGGAGAGCGCCTTCGGTGGACCCTCGAGCCCTCTAGATACTCTGCCGGCCGACTCCGAGCAGCCCTTCGCTCAGTAATTCGCCACCGGCTCGGGTACGGACGGCTGCAATCCGAATCGTATCGAGCTGCAAGTGCCCATCGTTCCGGGGCGCCCCGAGCCACTCGTCGCGAGCACGACCCCAATTCCGACCGGCATCCCCACCTGTGCCCGGGGAACGCCATCGGGTCCCTTCGCGGAACCAACCGGAGAAACGCCATGAGAATGCCCAACGTCAAGTCCACGATCGGGGCCGCCCTGCTCCTCGGCGCGAGCGGCGCCGCCTCAGCGGAAACGAACCAGGTCCGGTTCGCCCAGCAGTTCGGCCTGCTCTACCTGCCGATGCATGTCGTCGTAGACCAGCAACTCGTCGAATCGTGCGCGAAGACGGCAGGGCTCGGGGAGGTCGAGGTCTCGATGCACCGTTTCAGTGGCGGTGCGGCGGTCAACCAGGCGCTGCTATCGGGCAACGTCGATTTCGCGGCCGGCGGAATCGGCCCGCTGCTCACCATCTGGGACAAGACCAGGGGAAAGCTGAACGTGCGGGCGATGACCAACCTCGCCGCGATGCCGTTGAAGCTCAACACGAACGACCCGGCCGTGAACATGCTCGAGGACTACCTGAAAGCCGAGGACCACAAGATCGCGACACCGTCGGTGAAGGTGTCGATCCAGGCCCGGGTGCTGCAGATGGCGGCGGCGAAGCAGTGGGGGCAGGACAGCTACGACAAGCTCGACGACATGACGGTGTCGATGAAGCATCCCTCGGCGGCCGCGGCCCTGCTCGCGGGCGGCCAAGCGGTGAAGAGCCACTTCGCGACCCTTCCGACGTCGTGGCAGGAGATCCAGAGCGGCAAGGCCCACAACGTGATCACGTCCTACGACGTGCTCGGCGGGCGCCACACGACCATCGCGATGTACAACACCGAGCAGTGGAAGACGGCGAACCCCGGGCTCTATGAATGCGTGTGGACGTCGTTCCGCACCGCGATCGACTGGATCAACGCGGACAAGAAGCGCGGGGCGGAGCTCTACCACCGGTTCACCAAGTCCAAGCTCGACCGGAACGACGTCATCGACATGCTCACCACCCCCGGCGAGATGGACTACGCGGTCCAACCCGAGCGCACCATGCAGTTCGCCGAGTTCCTCCACAGCGTGGGGGCGATCAAGAACAAGGCGGCGAGCTGGAAGGACTACTACTGGGAGAACAACTACGACCAGGACGGTAGCTGAATCCCCAGGACGGTAGCTGAATCCCCAGGACGGCAGCGGATTCCATGGCTCGCACAGGCAGCGCCGCGGCGGAACCCGGTTCCGTCGCGGCTCCTGCTCCGATCCTCGACGTCGACGGGGTCACCCTCCAGTACAAGACCAAGGAGCACCTGATCACGGCGACCTACCGGGTCGGCTTCCAGGTCTACCCCTCCGATCGCTTCGTCCTGCTCGGCCCGTCCGGCTGCGGCAAGTCAACCCTGCTCAAGGGAGTCGCGGGGTACCTCAAGCCGGTCGAGGGCGAGATGCGGCTCAAGGGCCGTGCGATCTCGGATCCCGGCCCCGACCGGGTCATGGTCTTTCAGGAGTTCGATCAGCTTCTGCCCTGGAAGACGGTCAGGCAGAACATCACCTTCGCGCTGACCAACGGCGGCCGGTGCGCGAGCGGCGCGCAGGCCGACGACATCGCGCGGCACTACATCCGCAAGGTGAAGCTCGATCGCTTCGAGGACACCTTTCCCCACATGCTCTCCGGGGGCATGAAGCAGCGCGTGGCGATCGCCCGCGGCATGGCCATGGAGCCCGACATCCTGCTGATGGACGAGCCGTTCGCGTCGCTCGACGCGCTCACCCGCCGCCAGATGCAGGAAGAGCTCCTGCAGCTCTGGGAGGACACCCGCTTCACGGTGCTCTTCGTCACCCACTCCATCGAGGAGGCGTGCATCGTCGCCAGCCGCATCCTCGTACTGTCGCCGCACCCCGGCCAGGTGAAGGCGGAGCTCAACGCCCATCATCTCGGCCACGAGAACGTCGGTGACGAACAGTTCTCTTCGCTCCAGCAGCGCATTCACGAAATGCTGTTCGCGGACCGCGTCCTCGAGGAGGAGGCCGCGCCGCATGCCTGATCGCACCGCCGCGCCCCATCTGCGCGAAGAGTTCGAGACGCGCGGGCTCGGCGCCGCCGACCTCGATGACGTCGCCCGCCCGCTCTCGCCATGGGAACGCATCTCGAACCTCAACTCGGTGCGCAAGCTCACGATCCTCGTGACCCTGGTCGTCATCTGGGAGCTGTATACGCGCCTCGGAGGCATCTCCGAATACCTGCTCCCGAGGTTCTCCGATACCGGCGCGGCGCTGTTCACCGCGCTGATGGGCGAACAACTGCTCTACATGATCTGGAACTCTCTGAAGATCCTGATCGCCGGCTACATCATCGGTATCGTCATCGCCACGGTGCTCACGACCTTCGCGGTCGCAACCCGTTTCGGCAGCGATCTGCTGAGCACGCTGACCGCGATGCTCAACCCGCTGCCGGCCATCGCGCTGCTCCCGATGGCGATGCTCTGGTTCGGGCTCGGGGCCGACGCCATCGTCTTCACCCTGCTCCACTCCGTGGTGTGGCCAGTCGCGCTCAACATGCATACGGGGTTCATGGGGGTGAGCGAGACGCAGCGCATGGTCGGGCGAAACTACGGGCTGCGGGGTATCCGGTACGTGGTGAAGCTCCTGATCCCGGCCGCGTTCCCGTCGATCCTCACCGGCATGAAGATCGGATGGGCGTACGCGTGGCGCACCCTGATCGCGGCGGAGCTCGTCTTCGGAGGGGCGGTCGTCGACACCGAGGGGACCGGCGAAGGCGGCCTCGGCTGGTTCATCTTCGCCAATCAGATGGATCTGCAGATCCCGTTCGTGTTCGCGGGCCTGTTCACCGTGATCCTGGTCGGGATCGTGGTCGAGAACGTGGTATTCCGGAACCTCGAGCTGCGCACCGTCGGCCGCTGGGGGATGCAGACGATATGAGCGCAGCGGCGACGGGCGGCGGGACGGAACCGGACCTCTACGTCCGCCCGGAGTTCGTGGTCGAGATGCTCGGCGAGGCGGAGATCGGCGACGTCGAGCGCAAGCTCTCGTGGATAGAACGGGCGTGGAACGTCAACGGCGTGCGCAAGGCCACGATCCTCATCGGCCTCGTGGTCGCATGGCAGGTGTACACGGTCGCCCTGGACGTCGAGCCCCTCATGTTCCCGCGGTTCACCGACTCGGCCGAGGCGTTGTGGTCGTCGCTCGTCGGCAGCGATCTGCTGCGGAAGATCTGGTTCTCGGTGAGCACCCTGCTCATCGGCTACACGGCCGGCCTCGCGCTCTCCGCCGCGCTGGTGCTGTGGGCGAGCGCGCAGCGCATCGGCGCGGACTTCCTCTCGACCTGCACCGCAATGTTCAATCCGCTGCCCGCCATCGCGCTCCTGCCGCTCGCGATGCTGTGGTTCGGGCTCGGCACCGCGAGCATCGTCTTCGTCACCATCCACTCCGTGCTCTGGGCGGTGGCGCTGAGCACCCACACCGGGTTCCAGTCGGTGAGCGAGACGCTGCGAATGATCGGCCAGAACTACGGGCTGCGGAACATCCGCTACGTGATGAAGATCCTGATCCCCGCCGCCCTGCCGTCCATTCTTTCGGGGATGAAGATCGGCTGGGCGTTCTCCTGGCGCACCCTGATCGGCGCCGAGCTCGTCTTCGGCACCTCGTCCGGCAGCGGCGGCCTTGGCTGGTTCATCTACGAGAACAGCCAGAACCT
This sequence comes from Gammaproteobacteria bacterium, assembly GCA_965223775.1. Lineage (GTDB taxonomy): Bacteria > Pseudomonadota > Gammaproteobacteria > HK1 > HK1 > JAJDXW01. The sequence goes on from OZ245021.1 coordinate 5,139,083, forward strand.
CGAAACCGCGCATGTCTTCGCGGGCCTGTTCACGGTGATCCTCATCGGGATCACGGTCGAGAACGTCATCTTCAGAAACGTCGAGCTACGCACCGTGTACCGCTGGGGCATGCAGCGCTGATGGAGTCGGCCGAGCAGTGGTGCCGGTCGGCCCTTCGCGAACACATGCCATTTGATTTGAACACGCAACCCGAAGGAGAAAGACCCATGAAGCACATCGGAAAAACAGTTTCCGCCGCGTTGCTCGTGATCGGCGCGGGTGCCGCGCAGGCGGCGGACCTCGTGATCGGCGTCCCCAACTGGCCGTCCGTCAACGCAACCGCCCACGTGCTCAAGGTCATCATCGAGGACAACTATGGCATGGATGTCGAGCTGCAGAACGCTACGAATCCCATCATCTTCGAAGCCATGGATTCGGGCAGCATGCAGGTCCATCCCGAGGTGTGGCTGCCGAACCAGGCGAACCTGCACGACAAGTTCGTCAAGTCGAAGGGCACGGTGCTCATGAACCCGAACGGCGTCGCGTCGTTTCAGGGAATGTGCGTGACCAAGTACACGGCAGACGAATTCGGTGTGACGAAGCTCTCCGATCTCACCAACCCCGACATCTCCACTCTCTTCGACACCGACGGCGACGGCAAGGGCGAGGTCTGGATCGGGGCGTCGGGCTGGGCATCCACCAACGTCGAGAAGATCCGTGGGAAGAGCTACGGCTACGACGCGACGATGAACCTCAAGGAGATGGACGAGACCCTTGCCATGGCCGAAGTCGACAACGCCGTGGTGCAGGAGAAGCCGCTCGTATTCTTCTGCTATACGCCGAACCACATGTTCGCACTCCACGATCTGATCATCCTGGACGAGCCGAAGCACGATGCGGCGAAGTGGAACATCGTCCAGCCGACCGACGATCCCGACTGGCTGGCCAAGTCGTCCGCCCCGGTGGCCTGGGATCTGGCGTACCTGCACATTCACTACGCCGCCGCGATGGAGGCGGACCTTCCCGAGGTGGCCTCCATGCTGTCGAAGGTGAAGTTCGATACGGACATCGTCTCGGCGATGACCTACGCGCTCGTGGTGGACAAGCAGGATCCGGCCGACTTCGCGAAGAAGTGGGTCGGCGACAACGCCGACATGGTGGAGCGCTGGTTGAGGTGACGGCGCCGGGCGCGCGGGGGCTCGCGCCCCCGCGCCGCGGTTTTCGCCACCATGCCGCTTCCGCTTGACCGCACCGCGTTCCCGGACCACGGCGAACGCAAGGCGCAGGACGGGGCAGTGCCTCGGAGGAGCTCGCGAACGTGAACGAGGAGGAAGTCATCAGGCTGGACGATGTCTGGAAGATATTCGGCAACCGCGCGCCGGAGGCGATGCAGGCGGTCAAGGAGGAGGGCCTGACGAAGCCCGAGGTGCTCGAGAGGTTCTCCTGCGTGGTCGGGATCGCCGAGTGCTCCTTCAACGTCGCACGTGGCGAGATCTTCTGCGTGATGGGGCTCTCGGGCTCGGGCAAGTCCACCATGGTCCGCCACCTGAATCGCCTCATCGAGCCCACCGCGGGGAGCATCAGCGTTCTCGGGCGAGACGTGATGGCGCTCGGCGACGACGAGTTGCGAGAGGTGCGCGCCAGGCACATCGGCATGGTGTTTCAGCACATGGCGCTGCTGCCGCACCGCACCGTCCGCGACAACGTCGCCTTTCCGCTACAGGTGCGCGGCGAGCCGAAGTCGAAGCGATGGGAGGTCTCCCAGCACTGTCTCAGCCTGGTGAATCTCGACGGCTACGAAGACCGGTTTCCAAGAGAGCTCTCCGGCGGCATGCAGCAGCGGGTCGGCCTTGCCCGCGCGCTCGCATCGGACCCCGAAGTGCTGCTGATGGACGAGCCCTTCTCGGCTCTGGACCCGCTGATTCGGCGCCAGCTCCAGGACCAGTTCATGGCCCTCTCGGCGGAGCTCCGCAAGACCACGGTGTTCATTACCCATGATCTCGACGAGGCAATCCGGATCGGCAATCGCATCGCGATCATGAAGGACGGGGTGATCGTCCAGATTGGCACCCCGGAGGACATCGTCACCAACCCTGTCGATGAGTACGTCAAGGACTTCGTGGAAGGGATCTCGAAGCTGAATCTGGTCTACGCCCACTCCATCATGGAAGACCTCTCGGCTTACGAGGCGGCCGGCGATTCGGATCTCTCGCAGTCGCCGCGGGTGCGACACGACCGGGATCTCAACCACTTGATCGACATCTCCACCACGACCGAGCATCCGATCGTCGTCCAGGACGGCGATGGCAAGGATGTCGGCGTCATCACCAAGAGCAGGCTGCTCAAGGGCATCCAGGGGGGCGAGTAGATGGCCGAGACCGGTTTCGATGCAGGACCGAAGCAGCTCGCCAGCTCGGTGGGAGAGTTCGTCGGCGCGAACGATGCCTACTACGCTCGTGAGTTCGACAAGATTCAATCGGCGACGAAGTTCCCTTGGACCTGGAACACGATGGCCGCTCTGGGCGGTCCGTTGTGGGGGCCGGCGCGAGGGTTGTGGGGGTTCTTCTGGACCTTCATCGTGCTGGAGCTGCTCGCGCTGGTGCAGATCGGCCGGGGGCTGTGGGGGGATCTCGGGGCCGACAAGGTCGCGCGGGCGGAGAAGCTCATCGAACGCTCCAATGCGCTGTTCGAGAAAGGCAAGGTGGCGCTCCAGAACGGCGAGTCCGACGCGCAGGGCCTCATCACCACGGCGGGGAATCTGAAGCGCGCCGCGGCGCGGCTCATGGAGCAGGCGGAGCTCGCGGCGTCCGAGGCGACGACGTTGCTGGTCATCGGGCTCGTCGTGCTGGCCGCGGTACGCATCGTCGAGGGGTTCTACGCGAATCTCGCCTACGAGAAGCGCTACCTGGAGTGGCGCGGCAACCCCCTCGTCGCGTCGGGGCTCAACTGGCAGACCGCCGCATTTGGCGGGGTGCTCTGGCTCGCCATCGTGCCGCTTACGCTCTACCGGTTCACGGTGTCGAAACCCTGGGAGCTGATCACCCGATTCCCGATGGAGAAGCAGGTCTTCACGCCGGTGGCAAACACCATGGAGGGCTGGTTCGACTGGCTTGCCAAGCACGGCGCCGGGGTCTTCGACGGCATCACCCACTCCATCCGCGCGGTTCTGGATGGCCTGGAGGTCGTTCTGGTGCAGACCCCGTGGCCGGTGGTCATGCTCGTCATCGTGGTGACCGCATGGCGTCTGGCCGGCCCGAGAATCGCCGTCTTTACCGTCGCGTCGTTGGCCTACCTCGCATTTCTGGGGTTGTGGGAAGTGAGCATGGCCACCGTCGCGCTCCTCGGGGCCGCCGCGTTCCTTTGCCTCATCTTCGGCATCCCGCTCGGGATCTGGTTCGGCAAGAGCGAGAGAGCCTACGCGTTCGCGCTGCCGGTGCTCGACTTCATGCAGACGATGCCCGCCTTCGTGTACCTCATCCCGATCATCGCGTTCTTCGGCACCGGCAAGCCGCCAGGGGTGCTGGCAACCATCGTGTTCGGAATGCCGCCGGTCATCCGGCTCACCGCGCTCGGCATGCGGCAGGTTCCCGAAGGCACCAAGGAAGCCGCATTGGCCTTCGGCTGCACCAGGGGCATGCTGTTGCGCGATGTGGAGATCCCGCTCGCGATGCCGTCGATCATGACCGGTGTCAACCAGACGATCCTGATGTGCCTGTCCATGGTCGTGATCGCATCACTGATCGGGGCCGGAGGGCTCGGCAAGAACGTGCTGGAGGCGCTTCAGTACGCGGCGAAGGGGCAGGGCATTCTGGCGGGGCTCGCGATTCTGTTCTGCGCCATGGTGATCGACCGGGTGATCCAGGGTCACTACAAGCGCACGGCCGGCAGCGGCCTCGCCTGACGTGCCGCTCGCACTTGACCAGGCCCTGTCCGGCGCGGGAGAAGGCAGAGTCGAGGACCGGTGATGATCAAGTCGATACTCGTGGCAACCGATGCGTCGCCGGCCGCCGATCGCGCGCTCGAGCTTGCCATCGAAATGGCCGTCAAGCACGAGGCCAAGCTCGAAATCGTCTACGTGATCCGTGATCTTCAGATCCCGGACAAGCTGCGCGACATGGCGCAGGTGATGGACATGGCCAACGCACGAGGCGATGTCCTGATGTTCGTCGCGGAGCAGGTCCTGAGCGACGCGCGCGATCGGGCAAGGACCGGTGGGGTCGAGGAGGTCCGAACGCACGTCGGCAAGGGCGATCCGGCGGGCGCCATCATTGCGCAAGCAAGGCGCCGCGAGAGCGATCTCATCGTGCTCGGAACCCGGGGACTGAGCGGGGCGGAGGGGTTGCTGCTCGGCTCGGTGTCGCGAAAAGTCACGAACCTGTGCAAGATGAACTGCCTCATCGTCCGCTGAGGATCGGCGAGCGGCACTGGTTTTACCGCCCCATCGGGCCCGGCCGGAATCACCGGCAACGCGCGGGCCATCGTCTTTGCGGTCCGGGGCCGCGCCGGCCTCCGAAGAGGAGCACGCCTGCGAATGGGGCATTTCAGGGGGGTGCGACTCGACCCGGGCGCGTGGGGGCGGGGGCTGTCGCTCACGCTGACGCCGGCCCGGGGCGTGGTCTCGCGCGGCCGGTCGCGCTCATGGCCGCCGGTGCCGGCCCCCTCGTTGGCCCGTAGGGGAAGTGCAGGTCGGGAGGAACTCGAGATGCCCCATTCGACGTATCTGCCCGAGCGCATGGGCAGCGCCACCATCGATCCGAGGGGGAGCTTCGAGGCCGGCTCGTTCCAGTCCTTCACCCTGACCTATACCGCCGGCTACTTCGGCATCGACGATACCGGCAGCATCAAGATTGTCCACCGCTTCGCGAGCGACATGGGCCGGCCGCAGTTCGACGACCCGGGGGCGCCCAACTACGTCACCGCCGAGGCGAGCAACGGTGCAGTGCTCGACATGCGCTACGACGCCAAGATGAACATCCGGCCGTGGGACAAGACGCTCTACATCAAGGTGGTGCGCGGCTTTCTGCGCGAGGGGGATCGGATCGTCGTGCGCTTCGGCGACCCGCGGAAGGGGTCGCCGGGCATGCGGTTGCAGACGTTCTGCGAATCCACGTTCGAGTTCCGGGTGCTCGTGGACGCGATCGCCACATACAACTATGTCGAGTTGCCGGTGCAGCCCGAGATCGCGATCGTCCCCGCGCCGCCGTCGCGGTGGCAGGCGATCCTGCCCACCGAGCGCGCCGTCGGCGAACGCTTCCGGCTGTGCCTGAAGGGCGAGGACGCGTGGGGCAACCCGAGCGATCGGTGCGATTTGCAGGCGCATCTGCGCGCGAACGCCACGATCAGCGGGCTACCGGAGACAGTGCGTTTCACGCCCGGGGAGCTCTCGGTAGTGGTCGAGGGGCTCTCGGTCGCGGCGCCGGTCGATCTCCGGATCGAGATGCTCGCCCCCGACGGCTCGGTGCTCGCGCGCTCGAATCCGCTGCGCATCTCGGAAACGATGGCGCACAGGCCCTACTGGGGCGATCTGCACGGCCAGTCCGAGGAGACGATCGGCACGAACTCCGCCCGCGACTTCTTCACCTTCGCGCGCGACCGGGCGTTCCTCGACGTGTGCAGCCACCAGGGCAACGACTTCCAGATCACGACACCGTTCTGGAACCACCTGAACGAACTCACCGCGCAGTTCAACGCCGACGGACGGTTCATCGCGTTTCCCGGCTACGAGTGGTCGGGCAATACCGGGCTCGGCGGCGACCGTAACGTGCTGTTCCTCGAAGAGGGCCGTCCGATCCGCCGATCCTCGCACGCCCTGGTCGACGATCTGTCCGACGTCGTGACCGACGCCAACTCCGCCGAGGACCTGTTCGCCGCTCTCAAGGACGAGGACTGCGTGGTGTTCGCCCACATCGGCGGGCGGTACGCGGACATCAAGATGAGCCACGACGCGCGGCTCGAACGGGCGGTCGAGGTGCACTCCGCGTGGGGCACGTTCGAGTGGCTGGTGCGCGATGCGTTCGAGCAGGGCTACCGGATCGGCATCTGCTCGAACAGCGACGGACACAAGGGCCGGCCCGGCGCAAGCTACCCCGGCGCAACGACGTTCGGCGCCTACGGGGGCCTCACCTGCCTTCTCGCGAAGGACCTTACCCGCCAGGCGATAGCGGACTGCCTGCGCGCGCGCCGCTTCTACGGCACCACCGGGTGCCGGACGCTCCTCGACACCCGCGTGCGCTTCGCGAACGACGCGGAGCGATTCGGCGGCGACCCGAACCTCGGTCCGACCACGAGCGAGGCGGTGCGCGAGGCGATGATGGGCGACGTGGTCCGCTCGGACGACTCGGAAGTCCACTTCGCCGTCGAGGCGGTGGCGTCGGCGCCCATCGAGCGGATCGAGATCCGGAACGCCCTGGAGACCCTCGAGGTGTTCCGGCCGTTCACCGGCGAGGATCTCGGCCGCCGCATCCGCGTCATCTGGGAGGGCTCGGAGTATCGCGGCCGCGGCCGGGAGACAATCTGGGACGGCCGCGCGTCCCTGGAGGACAATGCCTTCGAGCGGCTCGCGCCGATCAACCACTACAACCTCGACAAGCGCTTCGAGCGGACCGCGCCGGGCGCCGTCGAATGGACCGCGCTCACCACCGGGGGCTTCGGCGGGTTCGACGCTTGGCTCGCCGACGCCCGTGCGGGCACCCTCTCCATCGATACCGCGCTCGTCAAGGCGCAAATCCCGGTTGCCGACATCGGGCGCGAGGACATCGTCCACGACGCTGGCGGCATCGAGCGCCGGATCCGGGTGTTCCGGATGCCCGACGACAACCCCCACACCGCGGTCCGCATCGAACGCCGCATTGTGCTTGAAAAGGACGCCGACAACGCTCTCTACGTCAAGCTCGTCCAGGAGGACGGGCACCAGATCTGGTCGAGCCCGATCTACGTCTTCAGCGGGGCGGGGACATGTTTGAATCAGGTCCTATGAGATCCCATCGGTTTCCAAATTTGTCCGCGAAGACAGCTACTATCCCGTAGTCTTCGTGTCTGGGTTCTTCCTGAAACTCAACACCCTGTTTCATGTACATCCGGTAGTCTCGCCAAAAATCGTCCGTTGTCAGAAACAAGAAAACACGTCCTCCCGATTGGTTTCCGATAGTAGCAGCTTGGCGCTCGCCTTTCGCCTTGGCCAGAAGAAGACATGTGCCGACTCCTGGCGAAACCAAGACCCATCGTTTTTCTTCTGAGAGCCGGGTGTCTTCCATTCGTTTGAAGCCAAGCGTACCTGCGAAACAGTCGATAGCCTCTTGATAATCCGGTATCAGAATCGTGACAGCTCCAACGGACCTCTGAGCGATGTGGTTTTCTGTCATGTCTTCTTCCCGATCATGTCAGTGATGGATTCGCACAAGGGCATACCACGGCCGCCCATTCGGACGCCGCCATTATATGTTCATTGAACGTGGGGCCGGCCTGCTCTCCGACGTTTCGAACCCTCGGCAATTCGACGATGCGGTCGACACCAACGTGGTCTCTGAGCTGATGCGGCTCGCCCCCGACTACGGCGCTTGCAGGAGCCGGTCGTCTCCGGCCATGCCCCGAGAATCCTGGTTGCCCCTAACCAAGCAACTGCAGCGCCTCTTGAGAAACGGGGCTCGGCGCCGTTGCGGACCCTGTGAAATATGCCATCGAGGCGGACAGAATCCGATCCCGCCACGCGGTGGGGACCATTTCCCTATGGTTCTCCAGGGCGGCCTCCGTGAACTTGTAGTCGTGGGACTGCCGGCCGTTGCGAGCCAGTTGCCGGCGTGCGCTGGCGACGAACGTGTCTGCGGAGCCGCCGTGTTGCAGGTAGTGCAATGCTTTTCGAGCGCCGGAGGTGCGATCGTGCGGCAGCTCGGAGAATGCGTCGCGCAACGCTTCCGCGCCGTCGCCAGAGACCGCGAGAGGTTCCAACTCGTCGACGCGCAGATCGGGTCGCGCGTTGCGAACGCGGCGCCGGAAGGCCGGCATGAAAGCCGCCGACTGCAAGAGCGCCAGGAGCTGCGTTGTTTCGGCTCGCGCGTGCCGGAACACATAGTGAAACGCGTTGGCGGATGTCAGAGCGTGCACCGGGACCACCGTCGGCCGTCTCAACACCAGCTCCGCGGCGGTGGCGAAGAGACCCTCCCATATCGAGTCGGTGGACACACCGTGTTTCAGGAGGTCGATGACCGCCTGGCCCGCGTCGAGCTCCGAGACCTCGCGAAACGTGCGGACGAGTTCATTGCGTGCGGCGGCGTCCCGACGGCCCTGTTTCCAGGTCTTCGGGATCTCGCCAAGCATTGCCTGAAACTCCCGCCAAGTTCGATCGGAAGGCAGGTCGCGAGTGGCAGGATTCGGGTCGTTGCCGTGATTCTGGAGCGCTGCGGCGAGGGAGCGAAGCACGGGAAGCGCGTATTCGGGTCCGACGATCGGCAGGAGGCGGTGCACGTTCTGCACCGCGATGGCCTTGTGACCGATCTCACGAAGATCCCGGGTGCTGTATCTGAAGAGAAGCTCGGAGAGCTGCTCCGGCGTCGCGAGTCGGGCGAAATCGAGGATAGCGGGATCGACAGCCTCGAGATCCCAGCGCTCCAATGCATCGATCAGGCTTTTTCTGGCCGTCTCCACCGTCCCGGCCACGGGGTCCGGCTCCGGACCCATCGTCCAGCCGCTCTGGCGGCGCTCCTGTTCCTGAGCGCGCTTGAAATAGTCGAGCGCCCAGAATACCGGCAGCCAACGCTCTTCGTCCGGCAGGTTGAGCGCCGTCAGGTGGACAGACTGCAGCGCAAGCACCGTGTGGTACTTGAAGCCGACATGGGGGAAGGGTTGGACACGGCGTGAAGTCGCGACGGCCAGAGCGGTCAGGGTCCTGCGGTGATCGAGACCGTCCCTAATCAGGGCCGCAAGCTCGGCGGCGACGCGTTCGTGGGGTGTTTCTTCCACGAGGCGATGCAGGGCGCCAACCTCGGGAAGCGTCTGTGCCAGACCCAGCCTGCCACTCAAGCTCAGCGCGGCTGCGCTACCGGTAGCGCGTAGAAACTTTCGACGATTCACGGTGCTCAATATACGGCCCACATGCGGGCCAGCTTCCTGACCAGGAGTTGTCACCAATCTTAGTCGCTTTGGCGTGCGCTGAGCGTCGGGGAAGAGTGCACCGCGTCGCGGCCTCTGGATCGCAGTCGTAGCGGTGATATTCGAAGTCGGGCGTGCAGTGCCGGTTCAGCGTTGTCGGGCGGCCAGGTGGGGGGAAGCGTCTGGCAGTGGCGGCGACCGGCTCGAGCTTCCCGCACCACGGCCGAGCGGCCGCAGCCCCGCGACCCTCGACCTCGACGATCCCCCCGCGCGGCGGCGACGAGGCGTAACGGGGACTACGGAGACGGCATGAACGTCGGGGCAGGCGAAGGCCATGCCGAGGCGCGGACCGGGAGCGCGCGATTGACGAAAGGTGGCCGTCCAGTGCCACGAGCCAGCCGTCGAGGCCCTGCATGTCGATCGAGAAGATCCTCGCGTTTACCACGTTGACGAGACGAAGACGAAGGCGCCCGTGTCGGGATACCGTCCGGGTCCAGGCGCTCTCGCCATTGACGGTGATCCAGTTCCCGAGCCGCCCCCCGTGCGACCAGTCGCCGAGAGCACCGAAGCTCTCCTCGTGGATCCGGGCCTCCTCGGCTAGCCCGGAAATCTCACCAACTTTCGTCGCGAGGGCGCCGAGACAGTGCTGTGGCGGGCCGCACGGACCGCAAGAGCGCTTACGCGCTGGCGAAGGCGTAGCCGACACTAGCGCGTTCGCGCTGTCGAAGCGGCTTGCGGGAGTACGGCCCGTCACAGCGCATGGATCGGTGTCCGCAGCAGAAAGTTGGTGAGATTTGCGGGCTAGGCTCCAGTCATCGAGGAGGAGTACCTCGTCGCGGTCGACCTCCGGGGCGCAGCCTCCTGGACGATGAGGGCGCCGTAGAGACCGCGCGCCATCTGCTCGTACGCGCGCTCGTGCGGGTGATACCCAAAGGTCCCTGCATCGGGGGCCACGAAGTCGTAGAGGAACTCGCCACCGGGCAGGACCGCGTCTTGAGTCACGTCCGGAGCCCCGTCCATCGCGTTCACGATCCGGATCCCGTGCCAATGCACGGTGGAGGGCTGCGTCAGCTCGTTCAGGAACCTGCGCGTGATCCGTTCCCCCTGCCGAACACGGATGGTGGGTCCCGGAACCTGGCTCTCGTAGCCCCAGATCGGCGTTTCGGGATAGCCGGGAGGCGCGAGACGGGCGGTGCCCGGCTTCGCGCGGAGCAATTCGCCGTCACCGTTGGTGCCACGTGCCGGTGGCGCCCAGCCTCCCGCCCGACCAAGGACCGCGAGGGCGGCAGCACCGCCGAGAAACCTCCGCCTGGAAAAGAGCACGCCGCGCATCTCCATCGAAGCAGCCCCGGACATGTTCACGCCGGGGATTGTGCCTTGCGGCGCTTGGCGAGTTCCCGGTACAGGGCCTCGGGGCTCATGCCGATCTCACTCGCGATGGTAGTTCAGGTGCCCCGCGGAGGAAGGTCATCCCCGTGCCACGTGAAGTAGCTCCGTGACCACGTCCGAAACCCGTCTTGGCGCCGCCAGCGAAAACACAGTATCGTTGCCCATGTGCGGGGTGCCCCTCTTGCCGAAACCGTGACGTTGACAGCTCGATTTCGGCAAAGACACGCCGCACGACTCAACTCATCCGAACACCACTTTCGACCACGGCTCTCATCCAGGGAATGTCGGTCAAAGGGGGAAAGACATGACGAGCGTGGTCATCGGCGCCACCGGATTCATCGGCCGCCGGCTCATTCCGCTGCTGGTCGAGCGCGGCGAGGACGTGGTCTGCGTGGACATCAACCCGGGCGCCGCCGCGTTCGAGGCTGAGGGCGACAAGGTCAAGGTGGTGCGCGGCGACGTCACGCAGTTCGACGACGTGATGGCGCTGGTCGCCGAGGTCAGGCCCGAGCGCCTGATCAACCTCTCCTACCATATCGGCAGCGACCTGCCGCCCCGGGTCGCCACCAAGCTCAATGTGGTCGGCATGGACAACTGCTTCGAGGCGGCTCGACTGGCCGGCGTCAAGCACACGGTTTTCGCCTCCTCGCTGGCGGTCAGCGGCGCGCAGCGCAATTTTGGCGAGCACGCAACGACCGAGGACGACTACCGCTACGGCGCCAAGCAATACGCCGTCTGCAAGATCTTCAACGAATGGCAGGCCAAGGACTACATCGACAAGTACGGCATGACGATCACCGCCGTGCGCCCGGCGAACGTCACCGGACCGGACAAGATCCGTGGCTCGGTCGACCACGTGAACTGCGTCACCCGGCCAGCGCGGGGCGAGCCGGTCAGCTTCCCGTACCGTGACGCCATGCGCGCGCCGATCCACGTCGACGATATCGCCGAGGTGTTCGCCCGCGTCGCCATGACCGATAAGCCCGCGCATGCCATCTACAACTCGGGCGGCACAGCAATCAGCCTCGGCGAGCTTGCCGAGATGGTGCGCGGGTTCCTGCCCGACGCCCAGATCTCCTTTGAGAACGAGACCGGCGGCAAGGAGATCTCGAGCAACTACCTGATCGACAACAGCCGCCTCGTGGAGGAGTTCGGCGTGCAGTACGCGCCGTTGCGCCAGCGCGTGCTGCAGATCATCAACGAGGTCCGCGCGGAGGTGGGCGAGCCGCCCATTGCCGACGGCTGAGGCGCAGACGGTCCACCGACGCGGGCAACCAGCCACCGACGACCGGGAGCCGACTCGACTCCCCACGTCCCGTTGCGCGACCGGTCGCCGTCCCGACAACCGACATCGTCAGGTTCCTTGTCGCGCAGGAGCGGCGAAAAGTTCCGGGTGATTCCCGGACAGATCTCGAGGATCGAGCCTCGCGACGCCAGGTCCTACGCGAACGCTCGCGATTGGAACGGCTACGTCGGAATCACCATCGAACCCGAAGGTACGGCCCGTCACAGCGCATGGATCGGTGTCCGCAGCAGAAAGTTGGGTAGATTTCCGGGCTAGCTCCGAAACGACTCGTCCTGCCGCTCGACAACCCTCAGGAACGCGTTGAACTCGGCTTCACCCGGCTCTCCCAATCCATAGGCGGACACAAAGTCTCGCGTCGCCGTTGCCGTGTTCACGGCCGCCTCCGCGCTCGGCATCACGTACTCGCCGCCGGCACCGTGGGTCAGCACCTGCACCTCGCATGCCCGGTTCAAGCGAAACATCCAGACAAAGGCCTCGGGGACGGATGCACCGACGGTCAGCAGGCCGTGATTGCGCATGATCATCGCGTTGTTCGTCGGCCCAAGGCTTTCCGCAAGGCGCTCGCGCTCGCTCATGTTGTGTCTTCCGCTGCCGCCTTCGAAATCGTGGTAGGACACGCATTCGTAGAAGCCGAGCGCGAAGATGCCGATCGGCAACAGGCCGTGTGCCATCGCAGCGACGGCCATGCCCGCGTGGGTGTGCGTATGAATCACACACAGTGAATCATGCCGATCGCGATGGATCGCGCTATGAATGACGAAGCCGGCCTCGTTGACCGGGTACTCCGTTTCCTCGACCACATTGCCATCGAGGTCGACGGTCACCAGCTCGGAAGCTTTCATCTCGTCGAAGCGAACCCCGTACGGGTTCATCAGAAAGCGGGGTGGATCCGTGCCTGGCACCCTTGCCGTGTAATGAGTGTTGAACGAGTCCTCCCAGCCGAGATGGGCGCTGATCCTGAACAGTCCCGCGAGCTGCACGCGGAGCTTCCACTGCGCGTCCGAAACTTCATACGTCATCGAAGCCTGTCCCGTTTCATGATGCGTGCCATTCGACGTGCTCGGCCGCCTCGGCGCGATCTGCGTGCGTCGGACCGCGCTTGCGCAGATACGCGTGGCTGATGTCCTCGACGCCCTTGTAAGCATACGGGTCCGTGCCGCTGACCATGATGATGTCTCGGTAGTCGCGAGTCGTCGGCCCGCGCGCCACTTGATCCCACGGCAGCAGCGACTCGGCGCTCATGTACACGAACTGGACCGATCGCCTGAAGCTCGATTCGGACCGGTTCGGGTACGAGCCGTGCAGCAGATAGCCGTTGAAGAACACGACGGATCCGGCTTCGAGTTCGACGGCGATGCCGTCTTCCGAAGAGTACGGAAACCCGCAGGCTTCCTCGGCCCGGTCCAGATCCGGATTGTGGTGCCGACGCATCGGGTATAGCACGCCCGCCCGATGCGAGCCCGGGATGACGTGCAGGCAGCCGTTCTCGACCGTGACATCGTCGAGCGCGATCCAGGCTGTCGTGATCGAGCGGTCCCGGCTCGGAATGAAGAACTCGTCCTGATGCCACGCATTGCCGGGCTCGCCCGCCGACTTGATGAACAGCACCGAGTGCACGCACTTGACGTTGGGTCCGATCAGCTCACGGGCCACGTCGACGAGCCGCTCGTCGTGCAACAGGCGCCTGAAGCCTGACGAGATCTTGTGGGCGACGTGACAGGCGATGTAGCGGCTCAGCACGGCTTCGTCCGTGTCGCGCTCGGATACGGGCTCGAGCCCTTCGAGGGGCCCGAGCTCGCCCCGGCAGATCCGGGTCGTCTCGGCGAGCAGCGGCTCGACCTCGGCGCGTGAGAACGCGTGGCGTGCGACGAGGTAGCCGTGCTCGGCATAGTTGCTGGCGGTAACCGTGCTTTGCATCGTGCTCGCTCCGGCAAACGGACTTCGGGCAAGATACGCCGTTCAGTCATGCCGGTGTACGTCAATCCGGCTCTTCGATCGCAATCGCCCGGCGTGGTTTCTGTCCGCCCGTGACAGATCCAGTGCAACCAACTGAATTATGGCCGATTGCGGTCGGGGCGGCAGTTCGTCGTCATCGCGACGGGTTCCGGGCCCGACGTCGCGCTTGCGCGAGCCGGGTAGCTGGGCCGGGAAGCCGCGGGAACGGACTGAGGATTGTGCGCAATCGGGATGAAGATTGTCGACCTCGGCACTGGCGGTTCACCTCGCGCATCGGGAGACGACGATTCGACAGGTGCGGCCAAGGGCGCGGCAGGCCGAGAGAGCGGCCCTCTCGGCAGAATCGATCGACTCGCCCCACGCCGCGCCGTGGCCCTTCATGGCATCGACGGCCAACGCGCCGCAGGAAGCGCGAGAGTATCCAACGATGAGGCAGGCAGCCGCACCTCGTTCATAACATTCGTTGCGGGCTCGTTCGCCAGCGTCATCGTATCCGCGCACGCTCCAGGCGAGGCCCCACGAGGGATCGCCGCCGAAGATCCGGCCGAGTACGACTGCCCCGTAAGGATTCTGGGCGAACGCGGGAAGGGCGGCGCACGCGAGCGCGCCGGCAAAGCCAAGAGAGCGAAGTTTCTTCACGATGTCCTTCCTTCCTGCCGCGCTTGGCAGCGGGACTCCGACACTCCCGCAGGCCCGACTCAGGGGCACCTGCCGCTCCTCGTCACATGCGCCCGATGATCCTACATCCTGATCCGCCCGCCCGCACCGCCAATCGGCTGGGTCAGATAATCATCGGGCATGTCGTGAATGATGACCGCGGAGCCGTCCTCGTCGAGAAGTGCCGGCATCGCTCCGCCGGAGACCGAGACACGGGTGGTGAAGAATTCCGCCTTCGCAGTGCCGTCCGTGGCCGCGTAGAGATTCGGCAGATCGCCGTTGTCGGGACCGATCCCGATCGACACCCCGAGGTTGGCCGACAGTTGACGCTGCGAGATCGAGGGATTGTGGTCGATCTCAACGAGGATCTGCCGGACCAGGGTCTCGTTCGCCATGAGACGGCGCCTCGGTGTCTGCGTTCAATTCTTGAGTGCAGCACCGACCGCCGGCGCACCGGCTCGGCGTTGAAGGGACCGTCGCCGCCGAGGGGGCGCGGGTGGAGCAGGTCCGCCAAGCCGGCGGGCCACCGGTCGAGAGCCCCTCGCGGGGGGCGTTTGGAAGGCAAGGCGTGCCGGCCCGCCGAAACGGGATAATCTCGCAACGGAAGGAGTCAGGGCAGGCAACCACGCGGGCACGGGCAGGAAGGGGAAGGAATGGACCGCAACGCGACGGCATGGGATCCGGCGGCGGCGCATCGCCGGCTCGTCGACGACGGCTACTGCCACGTCCCCGGGGTGCTCGACCCCTCGTTCCTGGGGTCGGTGCAGGAGATGGCGGCCGCCGCTCTCGAGGCCGTCGGCGCGGAGCATCGCGCCCAATGGAAGTCGCAGGGGAGCCTCGTCGCGCTCTTCGACCACCCGCCGTTCGCGGCGCTCATCGCCTTTCCCGGCCTGCAGGCGATGTTCGCCCGGATGGGGCTCGACGATACGCGTTTCTCGTCCGGCTACATCATCAGCAAGCCGCCCGGCGGCCCGGCCCTCTTCTGGCACCAGGACTGGTGGGGCTGGCGCCATCCGATCTCGCGCACCCGCCGCATCGCCCAGATCGCGCTCTTCCTGTACCTCACGGACACGACGCGGGAGAACGGCTGCCTGCGGGTGATCCCGGGCTCGCACCGCCGGCCGCACCCGCTCCACGGCGTCATCGACGCCCACGACCCGGCCCTTGCCACCGTCGAGAACCCGGACGATCCCGTGTACGCGACGCACCCGGACGAGGTGGACGTGCCGGTGTCGGCCGGGGACGTGGTGGTCGCAGATGCCCGGCTGGTCCACGGCGCCCACCCGAACCGATCCGGCCGGGAGCGCACGAACATCACCCTGTGGTGGCATCCGCACTACGCCGAGCTGCCGCCCGAGATCCGGGCGCGCATCTGGAGCATCGTCGAACGCGAGGAGGTCGATACCGACACTGCCGCCGATCACTCGCTTCGGCCGCACCGGTGGCCCGAGCCCTGTCGCAGCCAGGTGCTGCCGGTCATGGCCGGCGACCCCGGCCCGGTCGCAGTGGAGGCATGGGTCCGGACGCCGCGCTTCGATTGAGCTTCGATCGAGCTTCGACCGCGCCTCGACCGACTCCTTCAGCCGTCCCGCTCGGTCTCCGCCCCGCCCCTCGACCGCACGCCCCCGGATTCGAGGGCGGGGCTCCGGTCCGGCCGTGCAAGCAGCCGACAGACGACCGCGTAGAGGGCGGCGAGCAGCGCGAACGCGAGCAGCGCCCATCCCCGGGTGTGGGGAAGCACGAGGACGAAGAGAAGGCCCGTCGCTGCACCGCCCCACATGATCACGCTGGTCGCGGGGTTGGCCATTCGCTCGCTTCCCGGCCCCCCCGCGAGCGTCGTCCCCAGACGGCGGTGGACCAGGTGGTGCAGGTGCCTTTCATCCGGCCAGCCGGGCCCGTGGCCGCTTCGCGCCGTCCTCCGGACGATCGAGGACACGGTCTCCAGGACCGGATAGGCCAGGACCACCGCGACCGCCCACACCGACACCTCGGGATTCCGCGCCGCCAGCACGATCGCGAGCGTGCCGGGCATGAGACCGGCGAGGTACGCTCCGCCGTCTCCGAGGAAGACGTATCCGAACGGAAAGTTGACGGTCAGAAAGCCCGCCAGCACCGCCGCCGCGGCCCATGCGAGTTCCGGGTCTCCGGACAGGAAGGCGAGGGTCGCGAGCGCGCAGAGCATGATGATGGCGGTTCCGGAGGCGAGGCCGTGGAAGCCGTCGATGATGTTGAAGGCGTTCGCCAGGCCCGCCAACACGAAGACGGTGAACGCGATGGAGACGAGCGGAAGCGCCAGGAAGCCGTCGACGACGGCGAAGTCGAGGCGGGTCACCGCGTAGCCGGTGACGATGCAGAAGACGACGCCCGAGAGCATCGTCGCGACCAGCCGGAGGCTCGCCGAGACCTTCTTGGTGAGAACCTCCGCCAATCCGGTCGCGAAGGCGATCGCGCTGCCGATGGCAGGCGCGAGGAGGAGATCTCGGACCGGAGGTCGGGCCACGGCCGCGGCGGCGAGCAGTCCCGCGTAGAGGGCAAGCCCGCCGATCCGCGGGGTGGGCGCGTCGTGGAACTTCTGCGGCCCCGAATGGGTATCGAGGCTGAACCTCCCATGCCAGCGCTTCGTCGCGACGATGAGGACGCTTGCGGCGAGGGACACGGCGAGGCCGGTCAGCCCCGGGACGGCAGCGTCGGAGGCGTTCATTTCGGCCGGCGGCTCTGCTCAGCCGGCGCGAAGCCGAGTCGGAACCGGCGCAGCCGTCCGCCCGGCCGGACGCGCATCGATCGCCATCTGGTCCTCCCGGTCCTCCTGGTGCTCCGCCGCCCGCGCTCGTCGTTGCTCCGCGACCAGCCGGAAGAGTCGCTCCGGGGTGGCCGGAAGCTCCTCGAGCTCGACGCCGAGCGCGTCCGCGATCGCATTCGCGATCGCCGCGGGCGCCCCGATCGTGCCCCCTTCGCCGATGCCGCGGAAGCCGCCGACATTGTTCTCGGCCGGGGTCTCCAGGTGTTCCACCTCCATGGACGGGATCTCCGCGGCGGTGGGGACCAGGTAGTCGACGAAGGTCGCGGAGAGGAGCTGGCCGGACGGGTCGTGCACCATCTCCTCGAGGAGCGCCGCCCCGATCCCCTGGGCCACCCCCCCGTGGACCTGTCCGTCCGCGACCAGCGGGTTGATCACCCGCCCGCAGTCCTCCGCGACCACGTAGCGCAGCACCTCGACCTCGAAGGTCTCCGGGTCGACCTCGACCAGGGCGGCGTGGGTCGCCGGCGAGGTCGTGCCCCAGAAGGGATCGTAGACCCGGGTGACCTCCAGGTGGACCTGCTCGCGCACCTCCCGCGGCAGCCGGCCCATCTCGGTATAGACCGCGCGGGCGAGCTCGCGAAAGCTCATGCGCCGGTCCGTCCCCGCGACCGAGACCGCGCCGCCCGCGACCTCGATGTCCGCGGGCGCCGCCTCCATCAGGTGCGAGGCGGCCTCGATCACCTTCTCGCGCAGGGCCCGCGCGCACACGATGGCCGCACCGCCGGCCTGGATGGTGCTGCGGCTCGCGTAGGTGCCGGTGCTGTGCGCGAGGGCGGAGCTGTCGCCGTGCAGGATCGCAACGTCCTCGAGCCGCGCGCCGAGCTCCTCCGCCACCACCTGGGCGAGGGTGGTCTCGAGCCCCTGGCCCTGGGAGGCGATGCCGAAGGTGGCGGTCACCGTTCCCGTGGAGTCGATGCGGATGGCGGCGCTCTCCGTTCCCGTGTTGATGGGCATGCCGGGAGCGACCGCGATGCGTGAGCCCACCCCGGTCAGCTCGGCGTAGGAGGCAAGCCCGATCCCGACCCGGCGCCCCTCGGCCCGGGCCGCCGCCTGCATCTCCCGGAGCTCGTCGTAGCCGATGGTCTCGCAGGCCCGTTCGAGGCACCCCGTGAACGCGGCCCGGTCCCACACCAGCCCGGACGGTGCCCGGTAGGGGAACTCGTCGTCGCGCACGAGGTTGCGCCGGCGGATGTCCCTCGGGTCCATGCCGAGCCGGCGGGCGGCCATGTCGAGGAGCCGCTCCATCGCGAACACGGCGGGCGGGCGGCCGACGCCCCGGTAGGCTCCGGTCGGCGGCTTCGGAGTCGC
Organism: Gammaproteobacteria bacterium; assembly: GCA_965223775.1. Lineage (GTDB taxonomy): Bacteria > Pseudomonadota > Gammaproteobacteria > HK1 > HK1 > JAJDXW01. The sequence continues at coordinate 5,157,563 of OZ245021.1, forward strand.
CGCCGCCCGCACCCGGCCGCGGTAGTCGGGCACCCGGTAGGGTCCGGAGAGGAAGCTCGCAACCTGCACCGGCTCGACCGCGGCGGTCCACGGATAGACGGAGTAGGCGCCCACGTCCCCGACGATCTCGGCCCGGAGGCCGAGGATCGCCCCCTCCTCGTCGACCCCCAGCTCCGCCCGAACCACCTCGTCGAACGCCTGGGTGGTCGACATGAGGTCCTCGCGCCGGTCGCTCGTCCACTTGACGGGCCGCCCGAGCCGGCGGGCGAGGATCGCGACCAGCACCTCCTCGCGGTAGAGCGAGACCTTGGCTCCGAAGCCCCCGCCCACGTCCGGCGCCACCACCCGGAGGCGGTGCCCCGGCAGGTCGAGGATCTCCGCCAGCGCGTCGCGGATAATCCCGGGAACCTGGGTGCTCGAGTGCAGGGTGAGGAGGCGCCGGCCTTCGTCGTACTCCGCGAGATAGCCGCGGTTCTCGATCGCGGCGGGGGTCTTGCGGCCCATCCGGAAGCAGCCCGAGACCCGCACCGCCGCCCCCGCGAGCGCCGCCTCGGCGTCGCCGCGCGCGAATTCCCGGTCCACGATCACGTTGCTCGCGAGCGCCTCGTGGAGGCGGGGCGCGCCGGGTGCGAGCGCCGCCTCGGGGTCAGTCTCGGCCGGGAGCGGCTCGTAGTCGATCGCCACGAGTTCCGCCGCGTCCTCTGCGAGGTAGCGGTCCTCCGCGAGGACCGCCGCCACCGGCTCGCCGGCGTGGCGGACCGTGTCGCGGGCGAGCACCGGCAGCTCCGTCGCCTGGTAGCTCGGCATGCGCGACGTGGCCCGGAGCGGGCGGAAGGCCCCCTCGAGGTCGGCGGCGGTCACCACCGCGGCGACGCCGGGCGCGAGTGCCGCCTCCGAAGTATCGATGCGGCTCACCCGGGCGTGGCTCTCGTCGCTGCGGCAGAACGCGACGTGCAGGGTGCCGGGCCGGCGGAGGTCGTCCACGTAGCAGCCTCGGCCGGTGAGGAGGCGCGGATCCTCCAGTCGCTGCACCCGGGCCCCGATGAGGCCGGGCCGGAGTTCGGCGGCGGTGGTCACCGCGGCGCGCCCGCGCCGGTCCCGGCCGGACGGCCGGCTTCTCGCCCCGCTGCCGGCTCCGCCACGGTCTCCGCCACCATCTCCGCCGCTGCCGCCGCCGCGCGGACGGCCCGCACGATGTGCTCGTAGCCGGTGCACCGGCAAAGGTTGCCGGAGAGCCCGTCGCGAATCTCCCCTTCGGTCGGCGAAGGGTGCTTGCGCAGCAGATCGATCGCGGTCATCAGCATTCCCGGGGTGCAGAACCCGCACTGCAGTGCGTGGTGCTCGCGGAACGCCCGCTGCAGCGGATGGAGCGCGTCCACCGTCCCGAGCCCCTCCACGGTCTCCACCTCCGCGCCGTCCGCCTGCACCGCGAGGGTGAGGCAGGACCGTGCGCTGTCGCCGTCGAGGAGAACGGTGCAGGCGCCGCACACGCCGTGCTCGCAGCCGACGTGGGTGCCGGTCAGCCCCAGGTCCTCGCGGAGGAAATCCGCGAGCAGCCGGCGGGGCTCGACCTCGCGCTCGAAGTCCGAGCCGTTCACGGTGAGCCGGACGGTCCGTCGCCCGCTCATGCCTTCCTCTCCGGAACCGTCCGCTCGGCCCCCGCCCGCGCGCGCGTTCCGGCGGACTCGAGTGCCCGCCGGGCCAGCACCTCGACGAGATGGCGGCGCAGGTCGGCCGACGCGTGGAGGTCGTCATGGGGCTCGACCGCATCGCGGGCCGCCCTCGCGGCCGCTTGCACCGCTTCGCCGCGGAGCGGCGCTCCGGCGAGGAGCGTCTCCGCCGCGTCGATCCGAAGGGGCGTGTCGTGGGCGCCCATGATCGCGAGGCGCGCTTGCGCCACCCTCCCGCCGGCGAGGGTCAGGGTCGCGGCGGCGGCGGCGAGCGCGAAGTCGCCGGCGCGTCGTGCAACCTCCTCGAAGCCCCAGCCGGTGCCGGGGGGCAGGAACGGCAGCTCGACGCGGGTCAGCATCTCCGCGTCCTCAAGGGCGGTGGCGAGGGCGGAGCGGAAGAAGTCGCGCGCCGCGAGACGGCGTGGCCCGGCCGGGCCGGAGGTCTCGATCGTCGCGTCGAGGAGAAGCGCCATCATCGGCAGCTCCGCCGCGGGGTCCGCATGGGCGAGGCTGCCCCCGAGGGTGCCCCGGTTGCGGATCGCGAGGTGCGCGACGTGGCGGATCGCCGCGCGGAGCACCGGGAAACGCTCGCGCACGGTCTCCGAGACCTCGATCTGCCGGTGGCGGGTCAGCGCCCCGAACGCGAGAACGCCGTCTTCCTCGTCGATGCCGGACAGGCCGGGGATGCGGTTCACGTCGACGACGAGCGCGGGGTTCACGAGACGCAAGTTCAGCATCGGAACGAGACTCTGACCGCCCGCGAGGAGCTTCGCGCCGCCGTCGTGGCGGGCGAGGATCGAGACCGCCTCGTCCACGCTGTCGGCTCGGGCATAGTCGAAGGGCGGTGGTTTCATGCGGCAGGGAACGGTTTGGATGGACGGACGCACGGACGAATGCGATTCGAACCGATACGGCGGCATGTTCGCAAGTTCCCGAAGGCCCCGGGCGTGCACGGGTCCTGCGCCGGGCCTGCATCGGGCCTGCATCGGGCACGCGCCGGGCCCGCCGAGCGCCCGGCCGAGCGCCCGGCCGGGCGTCCCGTGCGCCTTGCCCGCGGCGGGCCGGGCTGATATAAAGCGCGCCTCTTGCGAGGGGAGCGCCATGTCCAGGGTCTGTCAAGTCACCGGCAAGCGGCCGATGAGCGGCAACCATGTGTCGCACGCGAACAACAAGACCAAGCGCCGGTTCCTGCCGAACCTGCACCGTCACCGTTTCTGGGTGGAGAGCGAGCAGCGCTGGGTCAAGCTGCGGATGTCGACCAAGGGCCTTCGCAACATCGACAAGCTGGGAATCGACGCGGTGCTCGCCGACCTGCGGCGCCAGGGCGTCAAGGTCTGATTCGGGGCCAGAACGGAGAAGGGAAGGGAAAGCCACGATGCGCGACAAGATCAAGCTCGTTTCGAGCGCCGGCACCGGCCACTACTACACCACCACCAAGAACAAGCGGACCATGGAGGGGAAGCTCGAGCTCAAGAAGTACGACCCGGTCGTGCGCAAGCACGTGCTCTACAAGGAAGCGAAGATCAAGTAGCCCCTCCCGCCGGGCCGTGCACGCGGTCCGGCCGGCCGGCCCCGCCCGGCAGTCTTCCCGCGAGCGCTCAGTTCGACGCGTACGTTGCTTCCGGACGTTCTTGCACCTCCTACCGAGTTGGCGGCAGCGCGGCGCGCAGGTGGCGCGAGGCGTCCATGCTGGTGTGCAGGACCCGAACGATCAGGACGCCGCCCAGTCCTCGGTATAGAAGACGGTGTGTGAGCGATGTTCAAGACGCCGCAGTCCCGACGCGAGCCGTTCCGCGCGGCGGCCCGAGAGCGGGTTCTCGGCCAAGTTCTCGAAGCATGCTTCCAGACCGTCCCGATAGCGCCGCGCCTGCTCGATGCCGAAGGTCTCGACGGTGTAGGCGGCGATCCCGGCAAGGTCGGCTTCGGCGCCGGACGACAGGCGATAGTCACCCATACCTCGCTCTGTAGCGTTGCTCGGCCTCGGCCCAGATCTCCTTCACCGTCTTGTCGCTTACGCCGCTGTCCAGACCGTCCCGGATCGCTTCCTTCAAGGCCCGGAACCGCGCATTGTGTTCCTGGTCGCGCCGGATCAGGTCACGGAAGTATTCGCTGTCATTGCCGTATTCGCCGCTCGCAATCTGTGCCCTGATCCATTGCTCCTGCCGATCCGTCACGGTGATGCTCTTCTTGACCAATGCCATCTCGATCTCCCATGAAGATAGGAATATATACGATATTATCGGAATTTATCGCCTGACGACACTGTGCAGGCCGGTGCTTTCCAGCGCGGGTTCGGGTGTGAACGAGTAACTCGGGAGGGCGCTCAGTCCGCCGCGCCCGCCTCGCCTTCCTCCTCTCCGGCATCCCGCTCCGACCTGACGTAGAAGCGGCACATGATGAGCCCGAGCTCGAACAGCACCCACATCGGGAGCGCGAGCAGGGTCTGCGAGATCATGTCCGGCGGCGTCAGCAGCATACCCATCACGAACGCGGCGAGGACCACGTAGGCGCGCTTCTTGCGCAGGTTCTCGACGGTGGTGATCCCGGCGGAGACGATGAGGAAGGTCGCCACCGGAACCTCGAAGGCGATCCCGAAGGCGAAGAAGAGCTTGATGCAGAAGTCGAGGTAGCGCCCGATATCGGTCGCGACGGTGATCCCTTCCGGCGCCGAGCCGATGAAGAACTGGAACATGAGCGGGAAGACGAGGTAATAGGCAAAGGCCATCCCGGTGAAGAAGAGCACGGTGCTGCTGACGAGGAGGGGGAACGCGAGCCGGCGTTCCTTGAGGTAGAGGCCGGGCGCGATGAAGCCCCAGGTCTGGTGCAGCGCGACCGGTATCGTGAGCGCGACGGCGGTGATGAAGGCGAGCTTGAACGGAGTCAGGAACGGTGAGGCGACCTCGGTCGCGATCATGGTGCTGCCTTCGGGGAGGCGCTCGATGAGGGGCAGCGCGAGCAGGGTGTAGAGCTTGTCGGCGAACGGGAAGCAGCCGAGGAACACGACCGCGATCGAGAGCACGACCCTGAGGAGCCGGGTACGGAGCTCGGTGAGGTGCTCGACGAGGGTCATCTCGGCCTTGTTCACCGAGTCGTCCCCGTCGTCGGAGTCGCCGGTGTCCGCCTCGTCCGAAGCGGCGGGGCCGTTCGCTCCGCCGGGCGGCGCCGCCTGCTTCTCGGGACCGTTCTCCGGCTCGGGGTTCGTTCCTTCCGCGGTGGCTGCCTCTTCGGCGGGAGGAACGTCGCTCTCAGGGGGCCGCGGTTCGCTCATCGCGCTCGACTTGCGGGGCTCCCACACTCTCCATCACCGTGGGCGGCGCCACGTTCTCCGCCCGGCCGTTGGAGAGCTCCGTACCCTCCGCGGGCTTCGCTGCTTCCGGTCCGGAATCGGCCGCGCTCGCGGACTCCCCGCTCTCCGGCTTCCAACCGTCCTCCAGCTTCCCGTCCTCCGGCTCGTCCGCGTCTGCCGCCGGTGGCTCCGCGAGCCGCGCTTCGGTCTGCTCCGGCGCATGCGCGGCGGTCGTTTGCGTTTCGTCCGCGTGCACGGTGCCGGTCACGTCCTGCGAGGAGCCCGCCGGAGTCACCGGTTCGGATGCATCGCCCGCGGCCGGCTCGGTGGACGCGGGCTCGTCCGCGCCGGCCGCATCCGCTGCCTTCGGACCGGCCGCTTCCGATTCGGTCGCGGGGGTCGCCGTCGGCCCGGTCGATTCGCCGTCGCCCGATTCCGGCTTCTCCGCGTCGAGGTCCACCGGCCCCGAGGTGTCGCTCGCGAAGTCCTCCACTTCCTTGCGCATGTCCGAGATCACGGTGGTCGGGGAGTATTCCTTCGCGGCCTTTCGGAGCTCGTCCGCCCGCACTTCGCGTTCGATGTCGGCACGCACCTGGCCGACGAGGCGTTGCGCCTTGCCGACCCATACGCCCACCGTGCGCGCAAGCGCCGGCAGCCGGTCCGGCCCCACCACGAGCAGGGCGATGACGCCGAGCAGAAAGAGCTCCGCGAATCCGATTTCGAACATCGGCTCGCCGCCTGCCGGCGCAGCGGCGGCTCAGACCCGCTCGCGCGGCTTCTCCGCGACCTCCCCGTCGATCACGGTGCCCTCCGCGGTCTGCTCGATGCGCTCCGAGTCCTCCACCGCGTCCTTGCCTTCCTTGATCGACGAGCGGAACCCCTTGATCGCGGTTCCGAGGTCCGACCCCAGGGATCGCAGACGCTTGCCGCCGAACAGCAGCAGGACGATCCCGAAGATGATCAGAAGCTGCCAGATACTGATTCCGCCGAGTCCCATTCCGGCCTCCGTGGCGCCTGCGCGCCGTGTAGGTTCAATGTCGCGCCGGGCCGGTCAGCCCGACCCGGTTCGTGTCGCCTTCTCGGTCAGTCCGGATCGTCCGGCCCGCCGGTCGAGCTCTTCGAGTACATCTTCGGGTCCAAGCCCGAGATTGGCAAGCATGACCATGGTGTGGAACCAGAGGTCCGCCGTTTCCTCGACGGTCCGGGAGCGGTCCCCGCCCTTGGCCGCGAGCACCGTCTCCGTCGCTTCCTCGCCCACTTTCTTGAGAATCGCGTCGAGCCCCTCGGCATGGAGGCGCGCGGTCCAGGAGGTAGCCGGATCAGCGGACTTGCGCTCCTCGAGGCGGCGCGCGAGGCTCTCGAGCGCGCCCGCCGGCAGGATTCCGTCCGCCTTCGGCGCGCCGCCCGCGTCCTCCAGGGCGTGGAAGAAGCAGCTTCGCTGCCCGGTATGGCATGCGGCGCCGCCCGCCGGGTCCACCGTGATGAGCAACGTATCCGCGTCGCAGTCGAGGCGGACGTCCCGCACCCGCTGCACGTTGCCCGAGGTCTCTCCCTTCCGCCAGAGCTCCCCGCGCGAGCGCGACCAGAACACGGTGCGACCCTCGTCGAGGGTGAGTGCGAGGCTCTCGCGGTTCATCCATGCGAGCATGAGCACGTCGCCCCGCACCGCGTCCTGGACGATCGCCGGGAGGAGCCCGTCTTCGTTCCAGCGGATCGATGCCAGTCGGGGTGAATCGTGCGGCGGCGGAGGTACCGCGTCGCGTGCGTTGGCGGACACCTGCTTGCCCGTGCTCCGTGGGGCGGGCAATCATACACCCGGCCGGTGGCCGGTGCTTGACCGCACCCTTGCCCGCCCGGACAATCCCGCCTCCGCAGCGCTTCTCGACGGGCCGTGACCGGGGTTGAATCTGATGCAGCTACGCAAGGTTTGCATTCTCGGGGGATCCGGCTTCGTCGGCCGCAGCATCTGCGCCGAGCTGGCCCGGCGCGGGGTCGCGGTCCGGGTCATGGCCCGCCGCCGCGAGCGGGCGCGCCACCTGCTCGTGTTCCCGCAGCTCGAGCTCGTGGAGGGGAGCTGCCACTTCGCTCCGGACCTCGCCGGCGCGTTCACCGGATGCGATGCGGTCATCAACCTGGTCGGCATTCTCCACCCGAGCGGAGAGGCGACGTTCGAGCGGGTGCACGCGGAGCTCCCGGCGCTCGTGGCGCGGGTATGCCGGGAGCGCGGGGTGCCGCGGCTCCTCCACATGAGTTCGCTCGGGGCGGCCCGGGATGCGCCGAGCGAGTATCTGCGCACCAAGGGACACGGGGAGGAGGCGGCGCATGCCGGCGCCGGGGTATCCACCACGAGCTTCCGCCCGTCCGTCATCTTCGGCCCGGGGGACGGGCTCTTCAACCGGTTCGCGGGGCTGCTCCGGATCGTTCCCTTCGTCGTTCCCCTCGCGAAGGCCGGCGCGCGGCTCCAGCCGGTGTACGTGGCCGACGTGGCCGCCGTCATGTGCGCCTCGCTCGACGACCGGAAGACCTTCGGGAAGCGTTACGACCTCGGCGGCCCCGAGGTGATGACCCTGGAGCGGGTCGTGCGCTACACGGCCGAAGTCCTGGGGCTGCGACGGATCGTCCTGCCGCTCGGCGAGCGCCTCGGCACCTTGCAGGCGCGGGTCCTGGAGCGGCTGCCGGGGAAGCTCCTGACCGAGGACAACCTGCGATCCCTCGAGGTGGACAGCGTGACCGCCCGGAACGGGTTCGAGGATTTCGGCATCCCGCCGGCTCGCGTGGAGTCAATCGTGCCCGGCTACCTGGGCGAGCACACCCGAAGAGGCCGCAACCAGCGATTCCGGAGCGCTGCGCGCCGCGATTGAACCCGCGCCGGGGTTCCCCCGCGCACCGCGTTCAGCCCGTCCCCCGGCCCTCCCTCCCGCGCCGGTGGCCTCGCCCGCCGCCCGCCGCCCGCCGCTCGCCGCCCACCGCTCGGCGGGAGGCGCCGGAGCGGCCGGGCAGAGCCTCATCCCCACGGCGCGAGCAGCCCGAGCAGGAGCGCGCCGAGAGCGATCCGGTACACCGCGAACGGCCAAAGGCCCACCCGTGCGACGAGCGCGAGAAAGACGCCGATGCACGCGTAGGCGCTCACCCCCGCCACCAGCGCTCCGATCCCGAACCACACCCAGTCGACCGCGCCCGGTGCGGCGAGGAGCTCGAGTCCCTTGGCCCCGCCCGCGAGCGCGATGACCGGGACCGCGAGGAGAAACGAGAAGCGGGCCGCGGCTCGCGGGGTCAGGCCGAGGGCGAGGCCGGCGGTGATCGTGACCCCGGACCGCGAAGCGCCGGGCACGAGGGCGAAGGCCTGGGCGCATCCGATCAGCAATGCGCCCGCGATGGTAAGGCTCCCCTCGCCGCGGGTTCCGGAGCCCCATCGGTCGGCGGCGAGGAGGAGCAGGGCGAAGACGAGGTTCGCGACCGCGATCACGATCGGCGCCCGCAGGTGGAGCTCGACCGCTTCGCCGGCGAAAAGACCCGCGGCCCCGACCGGTATGGTCGCGGCGATCACCATCCACGCCATGCGGCTCTCGGCGGCGAACGGGCGCCCGCGGAAGACCGAGCGCACCCATCCGTTCGCGAGGCCCTTGAGGTCGCGGCCAAGATACGCGGCCACCGCGGCGAGCGTGCCGACATGCACCGCGACGTCGAACGCGAGGCCCTGGTCGGGCCAGCCGAGCAGCACGGGGACGAGGATGAGGTGCGCCGTGCTCGAGATCGGCAGGAATTCGGTGAGCCCCTGGACGAGGGCGAGGACGATCGCGTGGGCGGGGTCCATGACGGCGGCCGGCTTCCCGGGGTCAGAGCCGGTCGTCGAGGCGGCGCCCGCTGAACCCGCTGAGGGCGGCCGCCGCCTCCTCCCCCAGTCCGCGGCCGAGCCCGAGCACCCGGACCCGCTCCCCCATCTCGCCCGGCAGGGTGAGCTGCCGGACCGCGTGCGCTTGCGCCGCGTAGCGGGATTCGCTGCCGTCGCTGCCGCGGTTGCCGTCCATTTCCCCTTCGTCGGGTCCGGACTCTGCGAGGAGGAGGGTGAGCCCGCATCCGAGAAGGAACCACGCCTGGGTCGTGAAGCCCAACCGGTCCAGCCCCGCCGCGTCGCCAGCCCGGGCGAGGGCGCTGAAGTCCACGCTCGCGGTGATGTCCTGGAGGGCGGGGAGGATGAGAGGGTCCTCGTGCCATCGGTGGCGATAGTGGCACCCCAGGGTGCCCCGGTCGCGATCCGGGAGATAGTACTCGGCCTCCCCGTAGCCGTAGTCGAAGACGAGCACGAGCCCCCGGCGCAGACGTCCCGCGACCGCTTCGAGCCAGCCCCGGAGGGACGGACACCACTCCGACTCGTAGCCGGCCGCCCCGAGCGGGCGGCCGAGCCGGTCCTCGACGGCCCGGACGTGGTCGCGGAGCGCGCGTCCCGCCGATCGCACGACCCAGCGAAAGCCTCCGGAGTCGACGCCGACGTGCATCGATTCCACCCCCTCGCGGGAGAGCCGGAAGCGCTCGACGGGCAGCGCGTCGACTACTTCGTTCGCGAAGACGATGCCTTCGAAGGGCTCTTCCGGAAGGCAGTCCAGCCACTCCACCCCAAGCGGCTGGAGGCGCCGCCGCTGCCGGTCCCGGAGGTCGGGGCTCGTCTCGAGGATCCGGTAGCGGTGCGGGGCGGCGTCCCGGCGCGAGAGCTCCGCGAGGCAGCTCTCGGCGAACGATCCGGTCCCCCCTCCGATTTCCAGGATCTCACCCCCGCCGAGGAAATTCAGGACCTCCTCGAACTGCCGGGCGACGCAGCGCCCGAACAGGGTGGAGATCTCCGGAGCGGTGACGAAGTCCCCCTCGGGCCCGAACTTCCCGCACCCTGCCGTGTAGTATCCGAGCCCGGGAGCGTTGAGACAGAGTTCCATGTAGTTGGAGAACGGAATGGCGCCCGCCTCCTCGATCCGCCGGCGAATGAGGTTCTCCGCCTGCCGGCCGTGCGCGACGGCGTCCGGTCCGGGGGCGGGAAGCCCGGCCGGGAGGAAGGAGTCGTTCACCGCGCCGCTCGCCGCCCGCCATTCCCACCCCAATGGCTGAGCCGGTCGCCCTCGTCACCGGAGCCGGGCGCCGCCTGGGCGCCCGGATCGCCCGCGAGCTGCACGCGGCCGGCATGTCGGTGGCGGTTCACTGCCATCGTTCCCGGGAGGAAGCCGAGCGGCTCCGCGAGGCGTTCGAGGCCGCCCGGCCGGGGTCCGCGACGGTGGTGGCCGCGAATCTCCTCGATCCGGGCGCGGCCGCGGCGGTGGTGGCGGCGGCGGAGGAACGCTGGGGCCGGCTCGACGTGCTGGTCAACAATGCCTCCACCTTCTATCCGACCCCGATCGGCGAGGTGACGGAGGCCGAGTGGCGGGACCTCGTCGGCTCCAATCTCGCCGCGCCGTTCTTTCTCGCCCAGGCGGCTGCGCCCCCGTTGCGCGCCGCCCGCGGGTGCATTGTGAACATCGCGGACGTGCACGGCCATCGTCCCCTTGCCGGCCATCCGGTCTATTCGGCCGCGAAGGCGGGGCTCCTCATGCTCACCCGTGCCCTGGCCCTCGAGCTGGGACCGGAGGTCCGGGTCAACTCCATCTCGCCGGGCGCGGTCCTGTGGCCCGAGAACAACGACCCCGACCGGCAGCGGATCATCGACGGCATCGCCCTCGGGCGGTCGGGGGATCCGGGCGATATCGCGCGGGCGGCGCTCTTCCTGGTGCGCGAAGCGCCGTACGTCACCGGGCAGGACCTCGCGGTGGACGGAGGCCGACTGCTCTCCGGCTGAGGGGCGGCGGTCCGCGCTCGCGTCCCGGGCATCGCGCGGCGGCGCTTCGCTCCGATGTCGCGTCCCGCTCCCGCTCTCGCCCCCACCCCCGAGCCGGCCGGCGATCGGTGGCGGCCGTGCGTTCCGCGACCGCCCGCCCCGCCGTCAGAGCGAACGGACCGCGAACCGCGGCCACGCCTTGCTTCCCGGGCTGCGGATCACGTCGCCGGTGTGGGTTCGGAACCGGCCACTCTCCCGTTCGTCCAGCCACAGCTCCAGGGTCTTGTGGACCACCGGGAACGCCAGCTCGCTCCAGGGGATATCGTCCCCACGGAACAGGCGCACGTCGAGGCTCTCCTCTCCCGGGTAGAAGTCCCGGTCGAGGAGCCGGGCCCGGAAGTAGGCGTGTATCTGGTCGATGTGCGGGACGCTGAAGATGGTGTAGAGACCTTCGACCGCCAAGTTCGCGTTCGCTTCCTCGAGCGCCTCCCGGCAAGCCCCTTCCTCCATCGTTTCCCCGCGTTCGAGGAATCCGGCCGGCAGGGTCCAGTACCCGTGACGGGGCTCGATCGCGCGCCGGCAGAGCAGCACGAGTCCCTCCCACTCCGGAACCGCCCCGACCACCACCTTGGGGTTCTGGTAGTGGATGGTCCCGCAGTCGCCGCAGACGTGGCGGGGCCGGTTGTCACCCGGCGGCACCTCCAGGACGACGCGCGCGCCGCAGGCGGAGCAGAACTTCACGTGGTGCGTTCGCCCCGTTCAACGACGATGCCGACGTCCGTTGCACCCCGGATCGCGTACTTCTTGTTGAGGCGCAGGCGCACCCAGGGCACCGCGAACTCCTCGCGCACGAGGGCGGCCGCCCGATCCGCGAGGGTCTCCACGAGCTGGAACTCCGAGCTCGACACGAACTCGATGACGCGCTTGGCGATTGCCTTGTAGTCGAGCGCGTCCTCGATCCGGTCGGAGGCGGAGGCGCGCGCCGCGTCGGTCGCCACCTCGATGTCGAGGGTGACCGTCTGCCGGATCCGGCGCTCCCATTCGTAGATCCCGATCGTCGTCTCGATACGAAGATCGTGGAGGAAGATGATATCCACCGCGGCCGACCAGCAGGGGGATGCGGAGTCTAGCCCATTCTCCGGCCATCCGGCGAGTGGCAGGGGGAACGCCGACTCCCGCAGCCCGCCGTATTCAGGTGCTCCACCGGTTGCCGGATGGACGGTTGCTAACATGCGCCCTCCCCGGACCCCGAAGCCTCCGCTCATGCTCGTGATCGTGCTCCTCCCGGCCGCCGGCTATCTCATCGGCTCGATCGCGACGGCGGTGCTCGTCTCCCGGGCGCTCGGGGTCGCCGACCCGCGTTCGGGCGGATCGGGCAACCCGGGCGCCACCAACGTGCTGCGGCTCGCCGGGCGCAGGGCGGCCGCCCTCACCCTTGCGGGGGACATCCTGAAGGGAGTCGTTCCCGTGCTCGCGGCCCGGGCCGCGGAGCTGCCGCCGGGGCTGGTCGCCCTGGTGGGTCTTGCCGCCTTTCTCGGCCACCTCTACCCGATCTTCTTCGGCTTCAAGGGGGGAAAGGGGGTGGCCACCGCTCTCGGGGCGCTGCTCGGGTTGGAGCCCCTCCTCGGAGCGGCGGTCCTCGCCACGTGGCTCGTGGTGGCCGGCGTCTCGCGGTACTCCTCTCTGGCCTCCCTCGCCGCGTCAGTGCTCGCGCCCGGCTATGCCTGGGTCCTGTCCGGGGACCCGGGGGTGGTGGGCGCCGTCGTCGCCATGGCCGTGCTGCTCGTCTGGCGCCACCGTGCCAACATCCGGCGGCTCCTCGCTGGCGAGGAGGGGCGTATCGGGAGTTCGGAGTGAATCGAGGGGCCAGCGCGCGCGCGCGCCGAGCGCGGTCGGCTGGCGCTCGCCGGCCCGCAGCCGCAGGAACCCGGCGAAGGCGACCATCGCACCGTTGTCGGTGCACAGCTCCGGCCGCGGGTAGAAGACCCGAGCGTCGAGCTTGCGGACGAGGCGCTCGCGCAGGCGCCGGTTGGCGCCGACCCCGCCTGCGACCACCAGGCGGTCGAACCCGGTGTCCCGGAGCGCGCGCCGGCACTTGATGTACAGGGTATCGACCACCGCCTCCTCGAACGCGCGGGCGACGTCGGCGGCGAGGGTCGGGCCAGGTGGCTCGGTGCGGAACGTCCGGAGCGCGTGGGTCTTGAGCCCGCTGAAGCTGAACTCGAGCCCCGGGCGATCCGTCATCGGCCGCGGGAACCGGAAGCGGCCCGGGTCGCCGTCCCGGGCGAGGGCGGCGAGCGCCGGGCCTCCCGGATAGCCGAGCCCGAGCAGCTTGGCGGTCTTGTCGAACGCCTCGCCGGCCGCGTCGTCGAGCGATTCGCCGATGGTCCGGTACTCGCCGGGGCGGGGTACCGCGACGAGCTGGGTATGGCCGCCGGAAACCAGCAGGGCGAGGAACGGAAACTCCGGGGCGGGCTCTTCGAGCAGCGGGGCGAGCAGGTGGGCTTCCAGGTGATGCACCGCAACGGCGGGGACCCCCCAGCCGTAGGCGAGGCTCCTCCCGACCGCGGCGCCGACGAGGAGCGCGCCGATGAGTCCGGGGCCGCCGGTATAGGCGACGCCCTCGATCTCGGACGCCTTCCGCCCGGCCTGCCCGAGCGCGTCGCGGACCAGGGGGAGCACCCGGCGAACGTGGTCGCGGGCCGCGATCTCCGGGACGACGCCGCCGTATTGCGCGTGCAGGGCGGCCTGGCTGTGCAGCCGGTTCGCCACGAGCCCGAGGCGCCCGTCGTACAGGGCCACCCCGGTTTCGTCGCAGGAGGTTTCGATGCCGAGCACCAGCACGGGACGGGCCGCCGGAGAATGGGGGTGGAGGTGATTATGCGTTTTTTTGCGCCCGCCCGCGGGCGGCGGTATCATGCGCAGTCCGCCACGGTGGTCGAGAAGGGAACCCACATGCCGGTAGTCCGGGTCAAGGACAACGAGCCGTTCGATATTGCGCTCCGGCGCTTCAAGCGTTCCTGCGAGAAGGCGGGAATCCTGACCGAGGCGAGGCGCCGGGAGTTCTACGAGAAGCCTACCGCGATGCGCAAGCGCAAGGCGGCGGCCGCCGTCAAGCGCTATCAGAAGAAGCTCGCCCGCGAAGCGATGCGCCGGCAGCAGGGACACCAGCGCCGCCACTGAGGGGTACGGCCCGAATCGGCCGCCCGTCTTTCAAGTCTTCGTCCGGCCGCCGATCGGCGGCCGGCAGCCCGTGGGCCGTCATGGACACGCTCAAGGAACGGATACGACAGGACACCGTGGCGGCGATGCGCGCCCGGGACCGAGTCCGCTTGGCCGCCCTTCGGCTGGTTGCGTCCGAGATCAAGCAGCGCGAGGTCGATGGCCGGCAGCCGCTCGACGATGCGGGGGTGCTGGCCGTCCTCGATCGGATGCTGAAGCAGCGGCGCGACTCCGCCGAGCAGTTCCGGGCGGCGGGTCGCGACGAGCTGGCCGCGGCCGAGATGTTCGAGATCGAGGTGATCGAGGCATACCTGCCCGCTCAGCTCACGCAGGAAGAAGTCGCGGCGCTGGTGGCCAAGGCGATCGCGGCGTCGGGCGCGTCCTCCATGCGCGACATGGGCGGGGTCATGGCCCGGCTCCGGCCGGAGGTCCAGGGCCGCGCGGACATGGCCGAGGTGAGCCGGATCGTTCGCGAGCGCCTCGCCTGACCGCCGCCGCCCTGCGCTTCGTCTTCCCCGCCGCCGCCACCGCGATCGCCCTCGGCTTCGCCTTCCCCGCCGTCGCCTTTGCAATCGCCCTCGGCTTCGCCTTCCCCGCCGTCGCCCTTGCAATCGCCCTCGGGATCGCCGGCGCGGCTTGATCGGCCACGCGCCGGACCCTATCTTCCGACGGCAGGCGCACCGGCGCCCGGCCCGGGCCGCCGGTCCGGTGAGGAGGCTTCCCGCTTGGCAGGCGCATCCGGCCGCATCCCCTCGACGTTCATCGACGACCTCCTGGCTCGCGTGGACATCGTGGACGTCATCGAGCCCCGGGTGCGACTCAAGCAGCGGGGCCGCGACTTCCTCGCCCGCTGTCCGTTCCACGAGGAGAGGACCCCTTCCTTCAGCGTGAGCCGCGAGAAGCAGTTCTACTACTGCTTCGGGTGCCGGGCGAGCGGAACCGCGATCACCTTCCTGATGGAATACGATGGCCTCGGGTTCGTCGATGCGGTGGAGGAGCTGGCCGCCCGGGCCGGCATGGAGGTCCCACGCACGGGATTCGATCCGGGGGAGGCAGGGCAGGGGCGCGGCCGGTCGACGGACCTCGACGCGGTCTACGCGGCTCTCGAACACGCGAACCGGTACTTCCGGCGCCAGCTCCGGGAGCACTCGGGGCGCGGCCGGGCGGTCGAGTACCTCAAGTCCCGCGGGGTGTCGGGGGAGCTTGCGGCCCGGTTCGAGCTGGGGTTCGCGCCGCCCGGCTGGGAAGGGCTGATGTCGGCCCTCGGAGAGGCCGGGAAGGAGGTGCTCGAACGCGCCGGCCTCGTCATCCGCCGGGACGGCGGCACCCACTACGACCGGTTCCGGGATCGGGTGATGTTCCCGATCCGCGACCGCCGCGGGCGGGTCGTCGGGTTCGGCGGGCGGATCATCGGCGACGGTGAGCCGAAGTACCTCAACTCCCCGGACGGACCGGTATTCCACAAGGGCCGGGAGCTCTACGGCCAGTACCAGGCGCGGCGCGGGCGGGGGAGCCGGCCCGCCCGGCTCGTCGTGGTGGAAGGCTACATGGACGTGGTGGCGCTCGCCCAGTTCGGCATCGACTGCGCGGTGGCGACCCTCGGGACGGCGGCGACCCGCGACCATCTCCGCGAGCTCTACCGCTCCACGCGGGAGGTGGTGTTCTGCTTCGACGGAGACACGGCGGGGCGCAGCGCCGCCTGGCGCGCCCTCGAGCAGGCGCTGCCCCTCATGCGCGACGGCCGGCTGGCGTCGTTCCTGTTCCTGCCCGAGGGCGAGGATCCCGATTCGTTCGTGCGTACCCGGGGAACGGAGGCGTTCGAGGCGGCCGCCGCCAAGGCTGCGCCATTGTCGGAGATGCTGTTCTCGACGCTGATGGGCGAGGCGGACCCGTCCACCCTGGAGGGGCGCGCCCGGATCGTGGAACGGGCGGCGGCGCTCGTCGCCACGGTTCCGGCCGGTGCCTTCCGGACCATGCTCGCGGACCGCGCGGCGGAAGTTGGCCGGGTGGCGCGAGAAGAGTTCCAGGTGCTTCTCGACCGCGCGAAGGCGGGCCGTGACGGCGGGGAGGCGCTCCGCCCCTCCGGACGCCGCCGGGAGGAGGGCCGCCGGGTACCGTCGCTCGTGCGGCAGGCGGTCCACCTGCTGCTGCATCAGCCTTCCCTCGCCGGGGCCGCCGTTCGGAGGGAGGGAATGATCGACCTCATCGAGCAACTGGAGCTCGAGGGTGCGCCGCTGCTCGCCGAGCTGCTTCGGGCGGCGGGGTCGGATCCCGCTCTCACCACTGCCGCGCTCGTGGAACGGTATCGTGGCCACGAGGCAGGACCGCACCTCGTGCGGCTCGCCGGCGAGTCCCTCCTCATCGAGGACGAGGAAGCCCGGGAAGCGGAGTTCGCCGGAGTGCTGAGCCGCCTGCGGGACACCGCCCGCCGGCAACGGCTGGAGCGGCTGCGCGGGCGGATGCGGTCGGGCTCGATCAGTGCTGCCGAGGAGAAGGAATACGTGCGTCTTCTCGCCGAGGGGGGGCGCCCCCGGGTACCGGCCGCAAACGCGGAAGTGCGCGGTCCTCGGCGTTGATCTCGATACCCTGTGCCACTAAAATGGACTGTTCCCTCGAAGTCGGTCTCGCGCAATGCAAGACATCATGAATCTCGACGATCAGCAGTCCCGGCTCAAGCTCCTCATCGCCAAGGGCAAGGAGCAGGGATACCTCACGTATGCCGAGGTCAACGATCATCTTCCGGAGGGCATTGTCGACACGGAGCAGATCGAAGACATCGTCAGCATGATCAACGACATGGGCATCACGGTGCACGAAGTGGCCCCGGATGCCGACGAACTGCTGATGATGGAGACCGAGGTCAACACGGACGAGGACGCGGCCGAGGAGGCGGCGGCGGCGCTTGCCACCCTGGACGCGGAGTTCGGTCGCACCACCGATCCGGTGCGGATGTACATGCGCGAGATGGGAACGGTGGATCTCCTCACCCGCGAGGGAGAGATCCGGATTGCCCGCCGCATCGAGGAAGGGTTGAAGGAGGTCATCGCCTCGCTCGCCCGTTATCCCCGGGTCATCGCGCACGTGCTGGCGCTGCTGGACGCGGTTGTGGGCGGCCGGAGCCGGTTGAACGACGTGGTCGTCGGTTTCGGCGACCGGGATGCCGTGCCCGAACCCGTTCGGAGCACCGCCGGGGACAAGGAAGCCGGGAGCACCTCGGACGAGGAAGAGGTGGTGGATACGGGGCCGACCGTCGAGGAAGCCAAGTCGCGGCTCCAGACGCTGCGCAAGATCTCCGAACGGTTCGCCGCCGCGCACGGCCGCTACGGTGCAAAGAGCAAGCGTGCCGTGAACCTGCGCGAGAAGCTCGTCGAGGAGTTCCTCGAGATTCGGCTGACGCCGAAGGTGGTCGAGTTCCTGTCGAGCCTGCTCAGGGAGGATATCGAGCAGGTCCGGGAGCACGAGCGGGCCGTCCAGAGGTTGTGCGTGACGGAGGCGAAGATGCCCCGGCCGCTCTTCATCAAGAGCTTCCAGGCCTCCGGACTGGAGGAGGGCTGGCTCGACTCGCAGCTCGCGGGACAGGTCGAGTGGGGCGCCGCGCTCGAGGAGCGTCGCGCGGATATCCGGCGGCACCAGAGGAAGCTCTCCGGGATCGTGCAGCGGGGCGGAATTCCGATCGCGGAGATCAAGGACATCAACCGGTGCAAGTCGCTGGGGGAAGCGAAGGCGAGCCGGGCGAAGAAGGAGATGGTGGAAGCCAATCTCCGGCTTGTGATCTCGATCGCGAAGAAGTACACGAACCGCGGTCTGCAGTTCCTCGATCTCATCCAGGAGGGGAACATCGGCCTGATGAAGGCGGTAGACAAGTTCGAGTACCGGCGGGGCTACAAGTTCTCGACCTATGCGACGTGGTGGATCCGGCAGGCGATCACCCGCTCGATCGCCGATCAGGCCCGCACCATCCGGATCCCGGTGCACATGATCGAGACCATCAACAAGCTCAATCGGGTTTCGCGCCAGATCCTCCAGGAGCAGGGCCGGGAGCCGACTCCCGAGGAGCTTGCCGAGCGCATGGAGATGCCCGAAGACAAGGTCCGCCGCGTGCTCAAGATCGCGAAGGAGCCGATCTCGATGGAGACGCCCATCGGCGACGACGAGGATTCGCATCTCGGTGACTTCATCGAGGACATGACCATCCTGTCGCCGATCGATGCGGCCACCTCGGAGGGCCTTCGCGAGGCGACCCAGAACGTGCTCGCGACGCTCACCCCTCGCGAGGCGAAGGTGCTTCGCATGCGGTTCGGGATCGAGATGAATACCGACCACACTCTCGAGGATGTCGGCAAGCAGTTCGACGTGACCCGCGAGCGCATCCGCCAGATCGAGGCCAAGTCGCTGCGCAAGCTCCGCCACCCGAGCCGCTCGGAGAGCCTGCGCAGCTTTATCGAGTGAGCGGCGGCGTTCTCCGGCGTCGCCCCGTAGAGAGGCCGGGGCCTGTAGCTCAGTTGGTTAGAGCAGCGGACTCATAATCCGTCGGTCCCAGGTTCGAGTCCTGGCGGGCCCACCAATAAAACAAATAGTTACGATGGTCTAGGAGATTCGGAGAAGATTGCAGTCAGTGTTTGGTCAGCAAATGGCCAACGACGCCGGGTTCTGGCTTCCCCTTGCGGACCATCTCATTTTGGCGCTCGCCATCGAACCATGAGGTCACCGTCCTCTGGGATCGGAACCACCTCGATCTCGCACCCCCCGCCTGGTCAGCGTCAACTGTTCTTTCCGCCGGAAAATCTAACGGGATTAGTAGTTAGGGGCTTATGAGCGTCGGATTTTCTTGTGCGCCGGGACCGGGAACAAGATGTTGGCCACCGGAAGAAGCGGATAGTTGCCCGTGAGGAGCCGGTACACCTCCCGCAACTCCTCTCCGCTCACTCGTCTCCATCGTCCGTCCTCCTCCTCGGCAAGCACCGAATTCTCCGGGGGATACGGATTCGCCTGGTGCCCCTCGGAATCCCCAACGTAATCTCCTAGGTAGATCACCATGTACCGTGGCATCAGTCCGGCTCCGGGAGAGCCATCGTTTCCTGACCGGAACTGCGGCCCACCACGCTCGGCGTGAGAAACCGCTTGCCGTCCAGAATGTCGGGCACCATGAGAAGCTGCATCCGCGCGTACTTCGTCCCGACTACCTCCAGATCGCCTGCCTGGGCCATCTCGCGCCGGAAGTTGCGCTCCTTCGTTGGCCCCAAGGGCTCCATGATGATGAGCCCCGCCAGTTCCGCTTCCTCGCGCTCCAGCACGCCACGCACGGCCCGCACATCCGCGATAGTAGGCATCCAGTGACGGCACCCGGTCGAACGCAATCTTGAGTCCGGTGTAGGGACTGGTCGGATCCCCCGTGACTCCACGCTGAATCACGCTCACGCCGAAGCGCTCCCGGATCTCGGCAAACGCCCTGCCGATCGGGTGGTCGAACGTATCCGACCCCTCGAGCAGGTCAATGAACTGCCATGGGTCCGTGGCCAGGTCGTCGAGAACGACCGTGATCCGCTCAAGGACGCATCGTTCCCTGAGTGCCCGCCACGCGACGCTGGCTGCTCCCAGGGCCTCCTTCTCGCCGCCCGGGTACGAGATGGCGCAAAGGGCCGCATAGAGCCGGTCCCCCACCTTGCCCTCGAGACGGACTCTGCCGGGGCGAAGCCCTGTGCCTCTGGCGCGAAGCCAGCCGCATAGCGCAAGCCACCTCGCGATGGGCTCGGCCCCGCTTCGGACCGAACGCTCGAGCACCCGGGAGTGGGACATCGACTTCGGCGTCTCTCGGGTCGTCCACCGGACGTCATGACCGTGCATCGCGAGCAACATCCGCTCCCCGTCCACCGACCCGAAGGCGTCCCTGATGCGCGAGAGCGGGGCATGGAAGAAGTCCGAGACGGACTCGATCCCGTACATGCGAAGCCGCTCGCGGTACCGCCCGAAGACGTTGGCCATGTCCCGGTACATCGAGAGGCGGATGGCGGCGGCCTCCTCGGGCCCGAGTCTCGGCATGCCGCGCATGTACGCCTGGTACTCGCGGGCCGGAGCGGAGAGGAGTGCCCGGTCCTCGGGCGACATCTTCTCGGGGTCCGGATAGCCCGGGAACGCCGCGTAGTGGGCTGCGCCGGCCTCGAACACACGGCGGGTCCAGGGAATGCTTAGGACTGATCGAATTAAAGTTTCCAACTTGATCGCGGGTGCAATTCACAGTTCCGGTTACCGTGGAGCTCGCTTCGATGCAAAGGCCGACGCCACCTGGAAACTCAATTTTCGTCACCCTCCTTACCTCCTGGACTATCGCCCCCGCTTCACGCAGTGCCGCAGCAGCCGACTCGGTGTTGCGCACGACCTCGGGATCGACCTCGAAATAGCCAAGGTCCATCGAGAGCGCGATCCGCCATCCCTTGATACCGTCCGGTTGGAGAGGGAGATCGAGCTGGTCCGGGACCGAGGCCGGGTCGTCGCGGTGCTGGCCTGCCATGACATTCAGCATGAGGACAGCGTCGGCAACGGTGCGCGTCATCGGACCGTAGGCGAGGTAGGAGTCAAGAGAGCCCGGCCCGCCGCTCGGCACCCGCCCGTGGGAGGGCTTCAGACCGAAGACGCCGCAGCACGAGGCCGGAATGCGGATCGAACCCCCGATGTCCGATCCGTCCGCGAGCGTCGTCATGCCGGCAGCGAGCGCCGCTCCCGCCCCCCCGCTCGATCCGCCCGGGGAGAGTTCGAGGTTCCAGGGGTTTCGGGTCACGCCCCAGAGATCGGAATGGGTGACTCCCAGAAGCGCGAACTCCGGCGTGGTGGTTCGCCCGAGGAGAATTGCGCCTGCGTGCAGGAGCCGGTCCACGTAGACGAGACTCCTGCCGGGACGGTGGTGCTCGTGGAGCCGCGAGCCGTAGGTCGTGGTCTCCCCCTTCACGTCGTGGAAGTCCTTGATGACGATCGGGATCCCTTCGAGGGGCCTCGGGTGGGCTCCACCTCTTGCGTACCGCTTCTCCGCCTTCCGGGCTTCGTCGAGGGCGCGGTCGAAGAACGTATGGGTGAAGGCGTTGACCTTCGGCTCGACGTCCTCGATGCGCGCGACGAGACTCGTGACGAGCTCGACCGGCGAGAGGCTCCGCTCGACGAAGCGATCGCGTGCCTGCACCGCAGTGAGGTAGCACAGTTCTGGGTCGGCGTTCATGGTCGGCAATGCTACGTCGAGGCCAACTCCGTCGCAGCAGTTGGATAGCCGACATCGCCGCCGTGGTCGTCCGGGCGGCTTACCAGAAGTGGGTCCGCAGAAGTAGTCGGAATTGTCGACACATCGGTCGACTTGTCCTACTCCTTGTCGCCGTCCAGGTCCCAGGGACGGTCTCGCTCCGCCTGCTCGGCCCCGATCCGGGCGATTGTCCACCCGGCAGGGAAGGTCAATCCATGATGTCCAGGCGATGACATTATTTGTCGCCCTTACTGTCCGATCCTTGGTCTAGTCGAGGCTAAGAATCTGAATTATAATCCATTACAGGACCAGATGGTGCTCCTGCCATGCATGATTCGGGCCAGGGCTTCACCAATTGGGAGAGTCATGACGATCAAGTTCCATCTACTGGATGCGATGACCGAAATCCCTGCCCAGCTCAAGGTAGACATCGTACGCGAGCTTGAAACAGCGAACGAGCGGATCGCACATCTCATTCAACTGGATCGCCTCGATATCGTCGTGGCGCCCGAAGCCTGGGTGATTCCAGAGTTTGGTCTCTGTGGGTATGCAAATGGTCCTGGCCGCATCACGATTACGTTGGACCCGAGCTCACCCCGGCTACACGATCCTGAGCGGTCTGACAGGATTCTCGGCACGCTTGCACACGAAATGCACCATGTGGCGAGGCTTCGAAGCGGTGTCGAGACGTACACCCTGGGGGGCCGATTCGTCAGTGAAGGCCTCGCCCAATGCTTCGAGGAGGAGGTTGGTGCCCCAACGCCCTTCTACGCGGTATCACTCGACGACCAGACAATGAAGAAAATGGCGGAGCGTGCCCGCCCGCTCCTGTCAGCGAACGACTACGATCACGCCGCCTGGATGTTCGGCCGAAGGGACAATCCCGAGTGGCCGCGCCTTGCGGGATACTCCCTGGGGTATGCAGTGGTCAAGGCGTGGCTCGAGAGCAAGGAGCTGTCGGCCACTGATGCAGTTGGTGTTTCGGCCTCCGACGTAGCCGACGACTGGCAGGCAGGCAGGATTTCCATATCGACCGGCCCCCACTGACCGGTCCGGTTCGAATGTCTGAACGCCGCTCGCGCCGGGAGCACGCCCACCCAGGTCTCGGGAAGGAACCGGTCCAGCACCTCTCCCGCCTGAACGGCGACGCGAGCCATCTCGCACAGGACCGCCTCGAGAAACTCGGGCTCCACGAACGGACCCGCCTCCAAGTCGCCGTCCTTGTGCGGACGCATCAGGTGGCCAGACTTCATCGTGGGGTGGGCGGCGAGCTCGGACAGCATCTTGTACTGCTTCTCGCGCCTGCGGTCATCGCGCCCATCGCGTCGGTCCAGCTCGATCCGCACCTTGACGGGAGAAAACTCCTTCCGCTCCGCCTTCTGTCAAGGGCGGAGAGAAACCAGACCAAAGGGCGGAGCAAAACACTGCCACCGCAGCCGTGGGGGTGAGGTGGTCCGAGGGGGTCGGGATTCGGCTTGGGGCGGCGGGAGCCGGAAACGCAGGGAGGGCGTAGCCCGACCGGAGTTTCCGGCTGACGACGGTGTGGTGATCAGCCCGCGGGGGCCATTTTCCGCGCGCGGCTGTGATTGAGGCGAAAACTTTCGCCGTTCATTTCGAGGATATGGACATGATGGGTAAGGCGGTCGAGCAGCGCCCCGGTCAGGCGCTCCGAGCCGAACGTCTCGGTCCATTCGTCGAAGGGGAGATTCGAGGTGATGAGGGTCGCAGCGCGCTCGTAGCGTTGCGAGACGAGTTCGAACAGCAGCTCTGCGCCGGTCTTCGACAACGGGACGAAGCCCAGCTCGTCGATGATCAACAGGCTGTGGTTGGCGAGCTGCTTTTGCAGCCGCAGCAGTCGTCGTTCGTCGCGTGCCTCCATGAGTTCGTGCACGAGCGCCGCGGCGGTGACGAAGCGCACCGACAGCCCCTGCTGGCACGCGGCCAGTCCCAGCCCCAGAGCGGCGTGAGTCTTGCCCGTACCCGATGGGCCCAGAGCGATCACGTTCTCGCGCCGTTCGATCCACTCACACCGGGCGAGCTCGAGGATCTGGACCTTGTTCACCGAGGGGATGGCCTTGAACTCGAAGCTGTCCAGGCTCTTGGTAGTGGGGAACTTCGCCGCCTTGATGCGCCGCTCAACGAGACGCCGTTCGCGGTCGATGAGCTCGAGCTCGACCAGGCGCGAGAGGAACTGAACATGGTCCAAGCCCTCGTGCGCCGACTGGCGCGCCACCTTCTCGTACTCGCGAAGGAATGTCGGGAGCTTGAGGGTCTTGAGCCGATGCTCGAGCAGGATCCGGGGCGACTCGCTCATTGCGCACCTGCGGACATCAGGCACCGGTAGCTCGCGGCGCAGGTCTTGGCGACGTTGGCCCGTGGCAGGTACGGATAGACGTCGAGGTCGAGCCTTGGCGGGCGCTTCTCGACCCGGCACAGCACCAGGTGCTTGACCGCGTCGAAGCCAATGGCGCCAAGACGAAGGGCGTGCTTGACCGCCGCGTGCACGTCGTCCAGGCCAAACGTCTCCAGGAGCCGAAGGACCTGCACGTACTCGCGGCGTCCGGCTCGCCCCGAGCGCGCCTCCATCAACCGGCGAAGGGTCGCGAACGCATCGGGCAGCTCCCACCCGGCGAGCGGCGCCGCCTGGTCCAGCGCTCCGGGCTAGCGTTCGATGAGCGGCAGGTAGTGCAGCGGGTCAAAGACGGTGTCTTCGCCCTCGTAGGAGCGCCGGTGGCGGGCGATGACCTCCGTGCCGCACCCGATCACCACCTGCTCGACGTAGCCGCGCACCCACACCTGGTGATATCCGTAGGCGACCGGGACGGAGTAGTCGTTGGTCTGGAAGCGCACCAGCGACTGCGAGCTCACCTGACCGGGGGCTTGATGACAGGCATCGAACGGTGCCGCCGGCAACGCGGCCATCGCCTCGAGGTCGCGTTTGAGGCGCTCGGTGTGCTCTCGCGGTGCCCGCGAAGAACGTCGCCCTGGCGCTCGCGGCAGCGCTGCTCCAGGTACTCGTTGAACGCCTCGAAGCTCGCAAAGCGCGGCAGCGGAACCATGAAGTTGCGCCGCGACCAGCCCACCAGACCTTCCACCGCCCCCTTGTCGTTGCCCTTGCCGGGGCGCCCGTACCGGTCCCGGATGAGGTAGTGCGAGAGAAATCCGCTGAACAGCCGCGTCCGGCGGCGCGTCCCGTCGCGTTCAATCCGCGACACAAGACACCGGTCGTTGTCGTAGAGAATCGACAACGGCACCGTGCCGAAGAACGAGAACGCGTGCACGTGCCCGTCGACCCATGCCTCGGCCCTCGCCGCGGGGTACGCCCGAACGTATGACGCGTCGCTGTGCGGCAGGTCAAAGGCGAAGAAATGGACCTTCTGCTTGACCCCGCCGATGAACGCCCACGCTTCGCCGAAATCGGCCTGCGCGTGCCCTGGCGGATGCTGAAGCGGCACGTACATCTCCCGGCGCCCGCGATGATGCTCGCGAACGTAGTCCTTCACGATCGTGTACCCGCCGGTGAAGCCGTGCTCGTCGCGAAGACGCTCGAAGATGCGCTTCGCGGTGTGCTTCTGCTTGCGATGCTCGTCCTTGCGATCCCCCCGCAGCCACTCGTCGATGAATCCGGTGAAACCATCGAGCTTCGGACGGCGCACCGGCGCCGTGCGTCGGTACCCCGGCGGGACAGAGAACTCGAGCATCTTCCTCACGCTCTCGCGTGAGACCCCGAAATGGCGCGCCGCCGCGCGCTCGCTCATCCCGTCCCGGCACGCCAGACGGACCTTGCGATACAGCTCCATCCGCTTCGCGGCTCGCAGGCTCGCGTGTGAATCCTCCCGCCCTCCCCACGACCGGAAAGGGCTGCCAGACTGGCAGAGTTTTGCTCCGCCGCAACGGGACCATCCCGCCGCTACCGTGGTCTACTTTTGCACCGCCGTTTGCACCGAACAACACGGTGCACGGCAGCTTTGGCGGCTCAGAGGGGGTGGTGAAGTCCATATCCGAATTCGTGAATCAGCGTCTCCAGGGCGCCGGGATCTGGACCGAATCTCACGACGGGAAGGTCCGCAACATGTTCGGGATCAAGATGACCGTCGAGCCAAGCGAGGGGCGCTCCTACGTTCTCGAAGCGATGTACTTCAGGATGGTTGTTCTGGTACCGATGATGGGGAAGATTCTGGAACCCGGGAACCTGAGCTCTCAGCAGATGGATCCCGGCGTGAATCTGGCGAGGACCTGGGCACACATGGAATTCGGACAGATGGGTAGCAAGGCCGAGCTGCTCGCCCACGTCGA
Organism: Gammaproteobacteria bacterium; assembly: GCA_965223775.1. Taxonomy (GTDB): domain Bacteria; phylum Pseudomonadota; class Gammaproteobacteria; order HK1; family HK1; genus JAJDXW01. Next base: position 5,183,059 of record OZ245021.1, read on the forward strand.
CAAGGTGATCGACAGGTTCATCGCAGCCTACGATCGAGCACAACGAACCGAATCGTGCAGATGGCTGCGGGGTCCTGGCGCCAACTGAACGAGATCGTTTGAGCGCCAGCCGCCTGATCCGATGGAGGGACCGGAATGCCCGATACCCAGAAGATTGAACCAATCGAGCTCGTGTACAAGCCTGAGCATGCTCCGCGTGCGACCCGGAACGGCAACAACGCGGCCTGGATGTGCTGGTGCGGCAACCGGGAGCCGCTACTCGGAGGAGGTCATGGTGGGACAGACAAGCCGGTCGATTGCCCGAACTGCGGCTCACTGTACCAAAGTACATCGAGACCCCGGCGAGGCACTCGTCGGACTTTTGTCCGGAGTGCGGGCACTCAAGCCCGGAGAACCGCAAGACCCAAGCGCGATTCCGGTGCCGAGAGTGCCAGCACACCGAGAACGGCGACGCCAATGCAGCGAGGAACCACCTCCTGTACGGGACATCGCCGGAACACAGGGTTGCGGTCAGACGGTCCTGGGAGGAGGCGACTCCTCCAAAACGCCAAGCTGGCGGGGGCAACCCGGTCAGGGCACCGGAGGCAAACCGGGGCAGCGCCCCGGAGCGGCAACGGGACCCCGGACTTTGGTCCACCCCGCCTCCCGAAAGGGGCTCTCCGCCCGTCCTTGGGACGGGTACACAGGGGGGCGCGTCCGAGGCAGCAGCACATGCGGAAATCAAGGCGCGTGCCATCAATTGATGGGTTTGTGCCATCTATTTCCACATCTGACAGCGTGGGTGGGGCGACAGCGCGGATCCTGGTGCTCGCCATACCGGCCCCTGCCTTGCGCTCGGCACGGCCTCGCGCGATCCGCGGCCGTCGAAGAAGATCTCGCCGACGGAGTTCCTCGCGCGTATTGACGCCGCGTTGCGAGGACGGGCCGAAGCTGATGCACCTAGACGCTCTGCGCGAGGCGGCTGTAGCCGTCACGGGTCTGTGGGAGCCTCCGGCCCAGGATGCGCGACGCCACCACCGTGCGCAGGATCTGCGCCGTCCCCCCGCCGATGGTGAACATCCGGGCGTCGCGCGCCATGCGCTCGAGCGGGAGGTTTCGCGAGTAGCCGCGCGCCCCGAAGCACTGGAGCGCGTCGTTGGTAACCTTGATCGCCATTTCCGATGCGAACACCTTGGCTTGAGCGGCCAGGGTCACGTCCGGAAAGGGAGCGGCGCTCGCCGCCGCCTTGTGAACCATGAGCCGGGCTGCCGCAATCTGGATGCTCATGTCCGCGAGCATCCATTGCAGGCCCTGGAATTCGGCGAGCGGGCGGCCAAACTGCTCGCGTTCGCCAACGTATGCGAGAGCGTGCCGATAGGCCCCGTCGGCGATACCGAGCGCCACCGTCGCCGCCCCCACCCGCTGCGAGTTGTAGACGTCCATCAGGTCCGCGAATCCGCTTCCGAAGCCGCGTGGAGGCAACACAACGTTCTCAGCCGGCACCACCATGTCCTCGAACAGCACTTCGGTCTCGGGGAGCCCGCGCATGCCCATTGCGGGCTCGCGTTTGCCGATCGTGAGTCCCGGGGTCTCGCCCCGAACCGCGATGAAGCCTCCGATCCCCTGCTCCTCGCCCTGCTCGTCGAACACCCTTGCGAACACGAGATACAGGTGCGAGACGCCGCCGCCGGTAATCCAGTGCTTCCTTCCGTTGACGACGTAGCCGTCGCCTCGCTTGTCGGCGCGAGTGGTCATTTCTCCGGCGGCACTCCCCGCTCCGGGCTCCGTGATGCAGATCGCGGGCTTGTCACCTGAGAGCACGTGGGTCGCGCCGAGCCGTTTCTGCGCCTCCGTGCCGTAGTGCATGAGAGCCGTGATCGCTCCCATGTTTGCCTCGACCACGATCCGACCGGTGACGCCGCATACTTGAGCCATCTCGTCGATGACGAGCGTCACGTCGAAAAAGCTCCGCCCCTGGCCACCGTATGCTTCGGGGATCGTCATGCCCATGAACCCGGCGGCGCGCAGCGCCTCGACGTTGTCCCACGGATACTGCTCGGTGCGGTCCACCTTCGACGCATGCGGTTCGATGCGCTCGCGCGCGAGCGCCCGGGCCCGTTCCTTCAACGCCTCCTGTTCGGGCGTCAGCCCGAACTGGGGCGCGTCGTCCAGTGGATGGTTCCGTCGTGCCAAAGAGTCATGAAGGGACATTTCGCGTCCTCCCAAAGCGGAGTGGACTTCCTCGCACGCACGACCAATGGGTACCTTTCCGGTGCCGGACCGGATCAAGACCGCAACATACGGTTCGTTGTCCGGGAGCCCTCGACGTGAGATAGTCGGAAGAGGTCATGGTCGTGTCATGGACACGGAAGCGACCGGCTGGGCTTCCTTGCTGGGGGGCAGGCCGCGTTGCTTGTCCGGCGTGGCACAAGGGCGGGAACACCAGCAGAGTACGGGCTGCTTCCTCGTCGCCGACGGCAAGCTTGCGGATCGCGTTGCACGGCCATGCGCCGCCGCCAGGGCGCGGGGCAGCGAACGGGGAGTCGCCGACACGAGCCATTCATGAATTTGCGCTTCCTCAGGACCCTGGTGACGATCTCGGAACAGCCCACGTTTTCCGCTGCCAGCGAATCCCTGGGGTTGAGCCTTTCGGCCATCAGTCTCCACATCAAGGCGCTCGAGGAGGAGTTCCAGGTGAACCTCGTTGATCGCAGCCGGCGCCCGCTGGTACTCACCGATCGGGGCATCGCGGTCGTCGAACACGCCCGGCGTATCCTTGCGATTCAAGACGAGATCCTGTCCTTGAGCTCGAGCGAATGTCTGGTTGGATCGTTGCGGGTGGGGGTGGTTCCCACCGCGCAGATCAACCTGCTGCCTCCGGCCCTGGCTCAGCTTCGCGCGACGCATCCCCAGCTTCGGATCAACATGGTGACCGGACTCTCGGCGGAACTCGCCCAGCACGTGCGAAACCGCGAGATGGACGTTGCCATCCTCACCGAACCCGAGGAGCCGCTCGAGGGCCTTCGCGCGCGGATTGTCTGCAAGGAGCCCTACTTCGTGATCGCGCCTCCTACAGAGGAGGGCACCACCGACGCCGACCTTCTCACGTCCCACCCCTTTATCTGGTTCAACCCCAAGACCTGGGCCGGGCAGCAGATCCGGCGCATGCTCATGCGGCGGAGAATCTTTGTCCGCGACGTGATGGAGGTGAATTCGCTCGAAGCGATCGAGGCGCTGGTTCAACATGGGCTGGGAGTCTCGATCGTTCCGAACCGGGCATGCGCTCCGCCCTTTGCAAGCGATCTCCGCGTGGTTCCGTTCGGCACCCCCCAGGAGGTGCGTACGCTCGCCATGCTGGAACGCAGCAGCAACCCCCGGGCTCGTCTTGCCGATGCGCTGCTCGAGCAGCTGCGCAGCCTCGCCGGGGGCGCCAACGCCCGGTCCGGAGAAGATTCGCCCGGGGCGCAGTGACGGGTTCCGGCCACCGCTCATCCGATGCCGCGACGGGCGAGATTCTTGCGACGCAGCAACTCGACGGCGACCATCAGGAGCGACGCCAGGATTACCAGCAAGGTGGCAACGGAAAGGATGGTGGGGCGGATGTTCTCCCGCAGACCATCGAACATCTCTCGCGGCAGGGTTCGTTGAGCCGGCCCCGTGAGGAAGATCGCGGTGACCACCTCGTCGAGCGATGTCGCAAAGGCGAATAGTGCTCCGGTGATGACACCGGGCAGGATCAGAGGCAGAGTGACCTTTCTGAACGCCTGAAGCGGCGTCGCCCCGAGCCCGACGGCGGCACGGGTCAGATCGTCGTTGTAGCTCTGCAACGAGGCCGAGACGGCGATGACCACGAACGGGATGGCGAGCACCGTGTGCGACAAGGCCAATCCAAGCAGCGAGTTCGTGAGTCCGATGCGGGCGAAGAAGAAGAAGATCCCGACTGTCGAGACGATGACCGGTATCACCATGGGCGAGATGAGCAACATGCTGATCGGCCCCTTGAACCGGATGTTCGATTTCACCAGCGCGACTGCCGCGGGAACGCCAATGACTAGCGAGAAGGCGGTGCACATCGTTCCCACGACGAAGCTGTGGCGGATGGCCCGCACCCACTTCTCGGACGTGAAGACCTCTTCGTACCACCGAAGGGAGAGCCCCTCGAGCGGATAGGTGAAGAACTGTCCGGCGTTGAACGAGAGCGGAATGATGGCAAGAAGAGGCCCGACGAGGAGCAGTAGCACGAGGGCCCCGTAAATACGGTACAAGGAAACGTAGAGCTTGTTCATTCCCGCTACCCCAGCTTTACGTTGGCATGCGCCCCGAACACCAGGCGGTGCAGCGCAAAGATGACCACGGTGAGGAGGAGCAGCACGGCAGCCAGCGCGGATGCAAGGCCCCAGTTGATTATCTGGTTCGTGTAGAAGGCGATGAAGTACGCAATCATCTGGTCCGCCGGCCCTCCCACCAGGGCGGGGGTGATGTAGTAGCCGAGCGACAGGAAGAAGACCAGCAGACACCCCGCGGAGACGCCGGGCATGGTGAGCGGAAAGTAGACCCTTCGAAATGACGTCAGGGGATGCGCGCCGAGCGATATGGCCGCCCGCATGTAGGTCGCAGGGATCCTGATCATCGTGTTGTAGATCGGCAGGATCATGAACGGCAGCAGCACCTGGACCATCGCGACGTAAACGCCGGTTCGGTTGTAGATCATCTGCACGGGCTCGGCGAAGATCCCGAGCGAGACGAGCGCGTGGTTGACGACCCCCTCCCTTTGCAGCAGCACGATCCAGGAACTCGTGCGCACCAGGAGCGAGGTCCAGAACGGAACCAGCACGAGGATCATCAGCGCATTCGCGATGCCGGTCGGCAGGTGCGCGAGCAGGTGCGCCAGGGGGTAGGCGAGCAGGAAGCACACGGCAGTGACAACGAGAGCGAGCTTGATCGTGCGCCAGAAGATCCCGATGAAGATCGCCTCGTCCGGTGGACGCGACACGATGTCGCCAAAGCGGTCCTGCATGAGGTCCATGGCGAAGAGCAGGTAAAAGGGCGTCACCGCCCGGGTGCTTCGCTTGACGACGGCCCAGGTCTCGGGCTCGCTCCAGCGTCTGTCGGCTGCAATGAGCGCGTCGCGGGCGGACTCCCCTTCGAGTGCCGTCGCAATGCGTGCGGTCTTGCGCATGAGCGAGCGAAAACCGACCTGGTCGAAGTTCATGCGCCTGACCGCAACCGCAAGTGCGGCGCGGTCCTGCTCGCGCGACCGTCGAAGCTCCTCGCGGAACGTCTCCATCGTCGCCTCTTCCGGGAGTTCGGCGCCGTCCCAGGTGCCGAGCGCGCTCGCCGTGCGAGGAAAGACCGAATTCGCGCTCTCGTCGTGGAAGCTGCCCGTCAACATGCCGATCATCGGGTAGACGAAGAACGTCCCGAGAAACAGGAGCGAGGGTGCGAGAAGCAATACGGCGCGGACAAGCGCTCTGCGCCGAGCCAATCTCATGTCCCGAGACACCTTCGTCCGCGATCCGATCGCACCGACCATATCCCGAAGCACCGTCATGAAGCTCGAGGGCCTGCCTTCCGGACTCCACACGCCGGGCTTGTCTACGGGCCTGCTGCTCCGGCGTCCACATCGATCGCGGGCGAGCCCGATTGTCGCTTCGCGACGCGTGCGGCACCGGCCTCACGCGTCGGCGCCGGGCAGCTCATCGATCGATGAGCGTGCCCACGGGAGCGGCGAGATCTGTCGTGCGGGACCACCAAGCGATCTGGTCCACGCCTTGCACGTGCCTCCCCCGAGAGACCAGCTGTCCGAGGGGACTTTTCACCGCTTTCCCGGCGCCGGCGCCGGGGGCTGTCGAGGCGACACACCGTGCCCGAGCCCCCGGCGCAACCCTGTCTAGTCGCCGACCCACGCATTGAAGCGTTCGCTTAGTGCACCGACGTGCTCGACCCAGAAATCGGTGCCGACCTCAAGCTGCACGGCGAGGTTCGAAGGCGCGGTCGGGAGCTGGGCGATTGTCTCCGCCGAAACGAGATCGTACGCCGCCTTGCTCGCTGCGCCGTAGGGGATGGCCCGCATCCAGTTCGCCTGGAGCTCCGGATTGCCCATGTAGGCGAGGAAGCTCATCGCGCCGCTCGTGTTGGGGCCGCCCTTCATGATGACCCAGCTGTCCATGGCATAGATGCTGCCGGGCCAGACGATCTTGAAGTTCTTGCCTTCGTCCGCGTTGACGTTCGCGACACGACCGCTGTACGCCGCTGTCATCACCACCTCGTTTGCTGCCAGGAGCTGTTGCGGCTGGGCACCGGCCTCCCACCAGATGAGGTCGCCCCTGATGGTTTCGAGCTTGGCAAAGGCGCGATCGACGCCTTCCTCGGTCGCGAGCAAGGCATAGATGTCCTCGGTGGGAACGCCGTCGGCATACAGCGCGAATTCGAGGTTGAACTTCGGACCCTTTCGCAACGCGCGCTTGCCAGGATAGGCGCTGGTGTCGAAGAAATCCTTCCAGTTCTTCGGCCCGTCAGCGCTCAGGACGTCTCCATCATAGGCGAGCACGATGGCCCAGCCGAGGGCCCCGACGCCACACTCGTTCGCCCCGGCATCGATGTACGTGTCCCGTCCGCCGATCGCGTCCCAGTCGATGGCGACAAAGAGTCCTTCTTCGCAGCCGAGGAACAGCTCTTCGGACTCCACCTGCACGAGGTCCCAAGGAACCGAACCGCCCTGGACCTTGGCGCGCAACATTCCGACCCCTCCATTCCAGGAGTCCTCGATGATGGTGTTGCCGGTCTCGGCGGTGTATGGCTCGAAGAAGGTCTTGCGTGCCATCGCCGTTCTGAAAGAGCAGTAGATCGGCCGGAGTGAAAGTGCGGTTTTCTTCGATGGCGTTTTCTTCGAGAGGATTTTGAAGCCCATCTTCTTCGGTTCTTGATCGTGTTCTTCGTCGGGTCCGGTTGGACGGTGTGATCGTGCACGGGCGCGCCATCATCGGCGGTTGGAAGGAGGCCGCCGATGAGCACTCGAAGACGGCGCAAGTGTCGCAATTGCGGGCAATTATTCCGACCCGACCCACGCAGCGTTCGCCATCAGCGCTACTGCTCGGGGAGTGAGTGTCGTCGAGCGAGCAAGGCAGCGAGTCAACGCCGCTGGCTGTTCAAGGCGGCGAACCGGGAGTACTTCCGAGGCCCCGAGCAGGTGGACCGGGTCCGCGCCTGGCGCGCGGCGCATCCGGGCTATGCACGCAACCGCTCCCAGCGCCGGCATGCGTTACAAGAACACTCATCGGCGCAACGCATTGATACCCATGAACAATCAGACGTCTTCGTCGCGCCCGCGCTACAAGAAGTCTCCCGTGCCCAAGCCCTTGTCCTCACGGGACTTATCGCCCATTTGACCGGCGCGGCGTTACAAGAAGACATCGCTTGTGCCTCGCGTCGGCTTCAACAATTGGCCCTCGACCTCATGCAAGGAGACCGAGATGGTGCACAAACGATTGCTGTGTCCGCAGCGTCTGCGCCGGACCCCCGAGCAGTTCAGCTGGGTGGACCACCGCCTGGTGCGTGAACGCCGGCTCGAGCCGTGCCCGGCCGAGGCCTGGGCGCTGTACCTGTTCCTGGTGACCGTGGCCGACGCGCAGGGCCTGAGCTACTACTCCGACGCGTCGCTCACCGCGCGCTTGCCGCTGGACCGCGACCGCCTCGCCCACGCCCGCGACGAGCTCATCGGCGTCGGCCTCATCGCGTTCGAGCCGCCGTTGTACCAGGTCCTGTCGCTGGACCCCGGCGCCACGTCCGCGCGCGACCGCGCACCGCGCAGCTTCGCCGAGGTGCTGCGACACATCGCAGGGCAGCCATGATCGACTACGCAACCTGGCAACACATCGGCCATCTTCACCGGGTCGACAAGCTCACCGTCGCCCAGATCGCCCGGGCGGTGTCGTTGGACGCTCGAACGGTGCACCGCTGGCTCGACGAACCGCGGTTCCGGGCCCGGGCCACCGCGGCACGCCCGAGCAAGCTCGACCCCTACAAGGGCTACATCGTGCGCCTGCTCGAGCACCATCGCTACAGCGCCGTTCAAATCCGCCAACGACTGCGTGAGGCCGGCTACGACGGCGGGCTCACGATCGTGAAGGACTACGTGCGCCAAGTGCGTCCGGTACGCGCCCCGGCGTTCCTTACCCTGCACTTCGCCCCAGGGGAATGCGCCCAGGTGGACTGGGGACACTACGGCTCGGTGCGCGTGGGCAATACCCGAAGACGACTGAGCTTCTTCGTCATGGTGCTTTGCTACAGCCGCATGATGTACGTCGAGTTCACCGTCTCGCAGACCCTCGAGCACTTCCTGGGGTGCCATCTGAACGCGTTTGAGTTCTTCAACGCGCGCGTCCCGGCGCGGATCATGATCGACAACCTTCGCTCCGCGGTGCTGCAACGCTCCGTGGGCCAGGCACCGGTGTTCCACCCCCGTTACGCGGACTTCGCCCGCCACCACCGCTTCGAGATCGCGCCTTGCAACGTCGGCGCCGGGCACGAAAAGGGCCGGGTCGAGGCCGGGGTGGGGTACGTGAAGAAGAACTTCCTCGCCGGGCTCGACATCCCCCACTTCCACGCCCTCAACCCCGCGTGCCGGCACTGGCTCGACACCGTCGCCAACGTGCGCATCCATGGCGAGACCCGAAAGCGTCCGGTGGAGATGTTCGACGAAGAGCGCGACCGGCTCCAGCGCCTGCCCGAGCTCGTCTACGACCTCGGCTCGGTGCACACCGTGCGCGCCTCGAACCGCTTCCGCATCACCTTCGAGACCAACCGGTACTCGGTCCCCGCCGAGTACGCCTCGGCCACACTCACCCTCAAGAGCTACCCCGACCGGCTTTGCATCTACCACCGCGACCGGCTCGTCGCACGACACCGGCGAAGCTACGAGCGACACCGCGACTTCGAGCATCCCGACCATCCCCGCGTCCTGCTCGAACAACGCCGCAAGGCCCGCACCCAGCGCGTGCTCCAGCGCTTCGTGTCACTTACCGCCCGAGCCGACCAGTACTACCAGGAGCTTGCCCAACGACGCCTCAATCCCCTCCATCACGTGCGCAAGATCGTCGCGCTGAGCGAGATCTACGGCACCGACACTACTGCCCGCGCCCTCGACGACGCCTTCGAGCTCGGCGCGTTCTCCAGCGACTACATCACCAATCTGCTCGAGGCGCGGGCGCGAACCCTCCCCGAACCCTCGGCGTTGCATCTGACCCGGCGCGCCGACCTGCTCGACCTCGAGCTCCCCGAGCCCGACCTCTCGATGTACGACCCCTCCGGAGGAATCCCCGATGGCACGCCGAAAGACTGAGCCGAACCTCGACGCCTTCCACGCCCAGCTCGACGAGCTCAAACTCTCGTTCTTCCGCGAGCACTACCCCGACATCGTCCAACGCGCGGCAAAGGAGCAATGGGACCACCTCGCCGTCCTCGAACAACTCGTCGACGGCGAGGCCAACCGACGACGAGACCGCTCGGTCGAACGGCGCATCCGACTCGCTCGATTCCCGGTGAACAAAACCCTCGAATCGTTCGACTGGACCTGGCCAAAGAAGATCAATCAACTCCAGGTCCAGAACCTGTTCCGACTGCGCTTCGTCGAGGACGCCGCCAATGTCGTGTTCGTCGGTGGGGTCGGGTTGGGCAAGTCGCATCTGGTCACCGCGCTGGGGCTGCACGCCTGCCAGCACGGTTACTCCGTGCTGTTCTCCAGCGCCATCGACGCCGTCAACACCCTCGCCGCCGCCAAGGCCGCCGGACAGCTCAAACGCGACCTCGCACGCTTCCTCCGGCCAAGACTCCTGATCCTCGACGAACTCGGATATCTGCCCATCGACAAGACCGGCGCCGACCTGCTGTTCCAGATCATCAGCCATCGCTACGAGCGTGGCTCCATCGCGATCACCACCAACCGCGTCTTCAAGCACTGGCCGGAGATCTTCAATCGCGACGCCACCCTGACCTCCGCCGTCCTCGACCGACTCCTGCACCACGCCGAAACCGTCACCCTCGAGGGCCGCAGCTTCCGAATGAAGGACACCATCGAGAAATAGTCCGTTCACCACCAACGACCGAAACCAGCTCAATGTCCAAACTCATACCGACATCTTCAAACCGGCCGTTTTACGGCAACCTCACACCGGCGGTAGCATTGCGCAGTGCGTCCTGACTGGCACCGCCCCATCCGACGACCACGACGTCTTCGGCAAGCGCGTTCGGCGCAACGCTCATGCCAAGAGAAAGGACAGCCGCTGCGCAGAGCGTCCAGGTTGTGTTTGGGTGGTTCATTTCAGGCACCTCCGAATGGCAAGTTCCCCCGCTCATCGCTTCCGAGACGAGCAGGACCCAGCCAAGTTGAACATTAATTTCGAATAGACTCAAACAAAGTGAACAAAATTCAATATTTAATGCAGAATTTCTCAATCTAATTCTTCACCCGCCGGCCCCGCACCACACCGCGAACGCCAAGCTCGCGCGTCATGGTCGATGCGAAGCTATGACTGCTGCGAGCACGAACGCCGCGAACGCCGCGACGCCGCCTCCCGAGAGGGGCTCTCCGCCTGTCCTTGCGACAGGCGCCACGGGGAGCGCGTCCGAGGCTGAACCGCGGGAACGGGCGCAGCAGGTCGCAAATGCGGTGTTCAACCAGGACACCCAGTACTCGTCCGTGCCTCGCGGGGCCCGCCAAGTCCGATCCGTGCGCGCGCCGGTCTGCCGGACGGCGAAGCGATGTTCGTGAGCTCGGCCTGCGAGCGCAACCACGGTCGAGCCTTCCTCGCGCTTGAGGACACCCACCCCGACCCGTTCCCGAAGCGCCCGGGAGCTGCTCCATCTCCTGCTCATGAGAGGGCACCACGACTGAGCCGTGGCGAGGATCGACGATGGCACCCTATCTGCACATGTTGTTGACCGGCCCTCGTGTACACCCTACACTCAACCTCGATCTCGGCCCCGGCCTGCGGCTGTGTCCGAGAGGGGCAATGCAGGTAGCTCCCGCATCGCCCAGCTTCAGTGGCCAGTAGTGTCGAGCGTTCGGTTCACGCTTTCACTCGGGGCCGGAGTCGCTACGATTCCGTTGCCTGAACCGGATTCCGCACACCGTACCTGCTGAGGTTATCCCCAAGCCCCACCGACTTCGAAAAGCCCGGAATCTTCCGGGCTTTTCTATATCTGGCGCACATTCAGTTCCGTATGCGGCTCTTCCTCGCGTTGGGCGCTCTGCCCCTCAGATGGGCGTCCGGCGCGATGTTGATGTACCGCGAGACCTGCCAGCGCTCGGTCGGCGTCGTGATCGTCTTGGCGTCTCGTTGCACGGAGACGTCCCAATGGAAGCCCGGCTGCAATGTGTGGCCGGCCACATGAAGCACGTCCCTGCCGTGATAGGGCCCCGCTCCAAGGCTCCAGGACAAGTCTCGCTCGTCGCGCCTTCGGGCCCCGCCGCCGTGGATCTCGTTGAAGCGACGCCGTTCAACTGGAGTGTCCAGGCCGGCATGCCCGCTCCGGAAGATGTGAAATGGAAGACATCGTGGATCGTTGCCGTTCTCACACCCGGTATCCTGGCACCACGCTTCGTAGGCATCGAGACAGCCCGATATGCAGGCGGGATTCGCCGGGAGCCGCGCAGCGTAGGCCTTGTAGCGCACGAACGTCGCGAGGTCTATCGTCCTCTCGTACCGGCGCGCCGGACTAGGCCTTGGCAGGACCGCCGGTCTTCCAGTGAACAGCACTCCGACCCTGACCCGGTGCGAGCGGCGATACAGGTTCACGGCGTCCTCGCCGGACAGAAAGTGCAGCGGGCGCCCATCGACACGCGTCTCGACGCTGCGTTTCTCTTGCAGCCCCCATCCGCGTTGGCGGCATTCCCTTCGAAGATCGTCGCGGATCGGCGCAGTTTGCGCGCGGCCGGTGTCCGGGAAAACACACCAGATCTCGTGGTCCATGAGACCTACAACTTCACACGCAGAAGGGCCGAGGACGGAATCTGGACTCTCTCGAGCTCCTCCTTGGTCATCGAGCGGACACACGCAATGAGCCTGCGCCTCAACTCGTCCTCCGGACTGCGCTTGGCGCCATGCAACGTATCCAACAGGTCCGGCGGGACCGGGAGACCCTGCTCCTGGAACCAGGCGCTCAGGTGATTCTCGACCTGCTTCTTCAGATGGATGTTCCAACGATGTCTAACGCGACCAGCCAGGAAGTCCGCCGGGCGCAGGTTCTCCACCCAGTCCTTGAACCGAGCGTCCTGCTCGGCATTGTCAACGCTGTCCGCGAATGCTCTCTTCCACTTCGTGAATTGCTCCACCGTGATGGTCGGCATGGCCGGTCCACCCGTTGGGCAGTCGCTTTCGGGCTTGGCCACGCCCTCGTCACTGTCCCAGACGTATCGTGCGTTTCCGGCAAAGTCCATCACGGCCCGCCACAGGTCGGGGCGCACCTGTGTAGGAACAGACTCGGAAGCCGATTCGGGCTGCTCATGCATGCCCCTCAAGGTGACGGCCGGTGGCCATCGCGTCTCGTCGACTTCCAGAATATCGCTGTGGCCGCGAACGAACTCCATGAAGGTCCGAACTCCGTAGTCCGACTCCCGGAATCCACGGTTCGTGACGTCGAGAATCCGGTTCTTGAGAACGCCGACGTCCATGCGGTACCAGTTCAGGCGTCCGGTTCCCTTCGCCCTTTCGAATGCGAGCCGAATGAGCTCGTGCGAATCGTCTGACATACGGGCATCTCGTGAGCAGCGCTTGGTGACGCGGGCGAGGCATGATTTCACTGGTCCGTAGTCCGCGCAACCGAAGTGAGGAGGTCACTCGCACCTGAAGACGCCCACCCCCAGCGGCATCGTGAACCCCAGCACGTCAGCGTGGGTAGGGGTCGAATTCCCACGCTACGAGCTCGCCCGAGCCCGTTTCACGATGTCCCCTACGGTGTTCTCGCTGATGCCGAGATCGCGCGCGATCCACCGGTAGCTCCGACCATCCCCGACCAGGCGCAGCACACGCGGCGCCAACCGGTCCGCCTTCGGACGATGCCCGGGCTGACGCCCGAGCTTCCGGCCCCGGGCCCGTGCCGCCGCGAGCCCCGATTTCACCCGCTCGCTGATGAGACCCCGCTCGAACTGCGCGATCCCCGCCAGCAACGTAGCCATCATCCGCCCGTGCGGCGTCCCGAGCTCGAACGTCATCCCGGACATCGCGACCACCGAGACATTCCACTCCGCCAGCTTGTAGAGCGTATCGAGCAGGTCCTGCGTCAAGCGTCCCCACCGGGAGAGCTCCGTCACGAGCACGGCATCGATCTCCCGGCGCTGCGCCAGAGCGAGCACGCGCTTACGCTCGCGCCGCGAGTCCTTCGCCCCCGAGGCCGTCTCCGCGAAGGTCGCCACCACCTCGAACCCGCCGCGCTCGGCGAACGCAGCCAGGTCCCGGAGCTGCCGCTCGCACGACTGGTCCACGGTCGAGACCCGGGCGTAGATGGCGGCGCGCTGTCCCACTTGAACCTCCCCGATTTCGCCGTCCGTAACCGGCGGATTTTCCTCGACCCAATTGTGGCCCATACAGACACCCGTTCAATTGGGATAAAACCGCGCCGGGCTGCTAGTCGAGCCCCCTTTTTCGCCCCCTACTGGACTCGACCCCGAGTTGGAATTCGCGCGCCATAGGCCCCGTTTCATGCCGAGAGCGGCTCCCTGGGTGCCGAGGCGGTTAGCTGCGCTCCTCGACGAGGAGCATCGGGTAGCGGGTGCGGATCGCGAGAAGCGCCGAGCGGGCGCCGGACCTCGCCCTCGCGGTCGCGATCCGGAATCCGGATCAGCCAGGCACCAGGGGAGGTGCACGCGAAGGGCCCGGATCGGAGAAGGTCGGTTCGTCGCAGCGACGAGGAAAGGTCTTGTCGATGGGAAGGCGAGGCTCCTTGACGACGGAGCCGAAACTCAACCCGAAGCACAGGCCCCTGAATCCTGGTCCGACAACGGCTTGAACCACGACTCGCCCGAGGACGGATTCGTTGGGAGACGTTGCCGACACCCAGGCACAAACTTGCTTCAGAATTTCAGCACTGGTCTGATGAAGAATTGTGTATCTCACAGTCAAGTGTGGTTTTGCGCCCTCACCATTATCGCAACTAGCGCGGAAATCTCACCAACTTTCTGCTGCGGACACCGATCCATGCGCTGTGGCGGGCCGTACTCCCTCAAGCCGCTTCGACAGCGCGAACGCGCTAGTGTCGGCTACGCCTTCAGCGCCTTTCGGTCCGCGAAGCTGCGAAGCAGATGCGGCCCGCCACAGCACTGTCTCGGCGCCCTCGCGACGAAAGTTGGTGAGATTTCCGCGCTAGCTCTCCCGGAGCCGAAGGCGGTGGGCTCGGCGCGCCGCCGGCCGCGGCGAGCGAAGAGCCCTGCGGCGCATATTCCTCGGGTCGGAACGTGGCTTGATCGGAGCGCGGGCAAAGTGCATCCTCCGCTTGATGGCGGCCAGCCCGGCGAGCCGCGGACTCGGGAGACTCCAGGATCCCTTGGGAGGCAAGGTGTGTCGGCTGCCGGCACGAAGCATAGGGAGGCGCTCATGACCGACTCATCCCCGTTCACCCTCTCCGCCCGGTCGCGCTCCGCAGGCTCCGGCGCAACGCCACGCTCCGGCGACCCGGAGCGCCTGCCCGCGGCGAGCGACACCCCGCCCGATCTCCCCGGTTGCAAGCCGTTCCGGATGACCGCCCGCGAGATCGTGCGAAGCGAAGAGCGGCTGGAATTCTGGGACGCTCGCACCGAGACCGCCTGGAAGGTGCGCGACGTCTACATCCAGCACGAGCAGCCGACCCATCGGCTGACGTGGCTGGCGAGTCGCCTGTCGTCGGTGCGCGGCTCGCCGGTCGAGTGCTTCGGGTCGGTGTCCCTGGTGCGGCGCGAGGCGACGGGCCGGCGGCGCTGGGTGATGCAGGCCGACCAGATCGTGTATCTGCATGCGCGGCGTTCGCGCCCCGCGGGTCCGGTCGTGCACGTGGGCGAGGATCCACTGCCGGACGTGGTGCTGGAGGTGGACCACACGACCGATGTCCGACGCTGGAAGCTCGGGGTATACCAGGAGTGCGGCTTTCCGGAGATCTGGGTATCGGTGCCGTGGGAGGGTTCGTTGCGGTCGCCGGGACTGACGATTCACGTGCGCGGCAAGGACGGATACCGCGAGTCGCCGGAGAGCCTGGCGTTTCCGGGCTGGCGGGTGGAGGAGATCCACCGGGCGCTCACCGAGGAGCCGATCTCAGGGGCGGCGTGGCGAGCACTGGAGCGGGTGGGGCGGGCGATGGGTGCGCGCGAGGGCACCCGGCCCGAGGACGACCCGCTCACCCGCTCCCTGAGCGCGAAGGCGCGGGCGGCGGGCCGGGCGGAAGCGGTTCTCGCGACGCTCCGGGCGCGGGGCATCCACCTCGGTGCGGAGTTCGCAGCGGATCCGGAGCGGTTTGCCGGGCGCGGGCTCGAGACCCTGATGACCGCGGCGATCGCGTGCACGGACGAAGCGGACTTCCGGCGGCGCATCGACGAGGCGCGCGCATGACCCCGGCCAGGCCGGCAGAGCATCGTCCGGCCCCGACCCGGGAACGACCGTCCGGAGTCCTCCCTGCTCGCCTTCGCCCTCGCCTGCCCGGTGACAAGCACCACATGCTCGCCGAGGTGGAGTCTCTTGAACCCTTCGACGATGTCTTTCCGCGGCCGGCCTCGCACCGGGCGCTCAACGCGAATCTGGTCACCGGACGGCCGGAGCCCGCCGGGCGCGCAGGCGAATCCGGTGGGAGTACGTCGCGGGCGCGCCGGGGTGAATTCCTGCGCGATTCGAGTCGATCAGTGGACGCCGCTGACACTGGATCCGCGTCATGCCGCGGCCCCGGAACGAGGCCTGGGACGCGGACATGGGCATGGTCAGGAGGGGCACGCCGCCCACCGAGCCGCAGAATCCCGCGGCGCGGGAGGCGGCCGGGCGACGGGCGGCCGAGGCAAGGCTCGCGGAGCTCGTAGCGTTCGCGGGCGGGAAGCGCTGACGAGTTTCTTCGTTCCACTCGTCGGTTGGGGACGCGGAGCGGACCGTGCGCCTCGACCCCAAGGCGCCGGCCATCGCGCCGAACTGGTGGCATCGAGGGTGGTACACTCAATAGTTGAACGCGAACTCCGACTCCTTGCCGCGCGACAGGCCGTGACCCCGGCCGATGGCTTGAGCGCGGCGGCCCGCCCCGACTTGCGGCGGGAAGAACCGGACACGATAGCCTCGAGCCCATTCGCAAACCGTCCCGTCGTGGTCCCGCGGTCGCGGCTGGGGAGGGGGTTGAGATGCTGCTGGATTTATCAGCTACACGGCATGGCAATTCACCAGCATGATATTCGCCGTCATCAAGGATGTTTCCAAATCTGCACGAACACGGTGGAAGAGTCTTGTCTGACCTGAGACCCGGCGATGGCGCGTACCAATTAGTCCATCTCTTCAGGTATTTCTTCTCCGCCTATCCTGTTCGCAGCATGGCGATGCTGCTGGCGATCACGGCGGCCGCCCTGTCGGAAGGAGTCGGCATCGCGGCGCTGCTTCCGCTGATCGGCCTTGTGATTGACGTGGAGGGCGGGGGTGCCCTCACGGATTACGTGGTACGCGGCTTCGCGCTCTTCGGGCTCGATCCCGCGTTGGGCGGGCTGACCCTCTTCATCATCGTCGCGATCGGCCTCAAATCGCTGCTGTTGCTGCTGGCCATGAGCCAGGTCGGTTACTCGGCGGCCCATGCCGCGATGCATCTGCGGCTGACGGCCGTGCAATCGCTCCTTGATGCGCGCTGGCGACACTTCGTGGACCAGCGCGCCGGCGACCTCGCGAGCGCGGTCAGCATCGAGCCGGAACGCGCGGCCACCGCCTATGTCGATGTATGCCGCATGCTGGCCACCTCCATTCAGCTCCTGATCTACGCGGCGCTCTCCGTCGCGATCTCCTGGCGGATCTCGGTCTCCGCGCTCGTCGTCGGCGCCCTCGCCATCGTCGCGCTGGGCCGACTCATATCCTGGAGCCGCCGCGCCGGGCAGGGGCAGACGAATCTTCAGAAAGCGTTCATGACGCGCTTCCTGCAAGGGCTGGACGGCATGAAGCCGATGAAGGCCATGGCCCAAGAGGGCAGCATGAAGCCGCTGATGGAGGCGGACATCCGTGGCCTCAACCGGGTCAAGCGCACGATGGTCATCAGCCGGGCGGGATTAGTCGAGGCCAACGAATTCATCCGCGGCTTTGCGGTGGTCGGCGGGCTGTACGTCTTCGTGATGATATGGGCCGAGCCCCCCGACGGCCTTCTGGTCCTTGCGGTTCTCTGTATCCGCATCTTGCAGAAGGTTGGTCACCTGCAAGGCGAGTACCAGAGCGCGGCGACCAACCAGCCGGCTTTCGCCTTCCTGCGGTCGACGATCGCAGCAGCGGAAAGGGCGCGGGAACCCGGTCTGGGAAGCAAGGCGCCGCGGCTCGCCGAGGCAATCTCGCTCCAGGACGTATCCTTCTCCTACGGCCGCGGGAACGTCCTCGATTGCGTCTCGATGTCGCTGCCCGCCGGGGCGTTCGTTGCGATCGTCGGATCCTCCGGCGTCGGAAAGACGACCGTTGCCGACCTGATCATCGGTCTGATCCGGCCGCTGCGCGGCGAGGTATGGATCGACGACCTGCCCATGCACGAAATCGACATTCGGGCGTGGCGCAACATGATCGGATACGTTCCCCAGGAGACCTTCCTCTTCCACGACACGGTGGTAGCCAACGTCACGCTCGGCGACCCCGCGATATCCCGCGCCGAAGTGGAGACCGCGCTTCGCCGCGCCGAGGCATGGAGGTTCGTTGCGGCGCTGCCGGAGGGCATGGACTCGATGGTCAGCGAGCGGGGCGCGCGGCTCTCCGGCGGCCAACGCCAACGCATCGCCATCGCACGCGCATTGATCCGCGACCCCGCGCTCCTCATCCTCGACGAAGCCACCACGGCGCTCGACCCGGACACGGAAGAAAGCATCATCGCAACGGTCCGGCGCCTGGCCGGCAAGGTCACGGTGCTCGCGATCTCGCACCAGCCGGCAATGAAGGATGCGGCACACTTGGTGTACAGCCTGAGCGGTGGCGCCGCAACCCTGGAAACGGATGAACTTCGAATGCCGGACCGAGGCCCGCAGCCGTTGGCCGCCGGACAGCATGACTGAGGCATTGGCTGTCGTGAAGGCGGTCGGCTGTGCTGCCACCCGGCTTTCCCATCGAGCTTTGCCAAGTCTCGTTGCGTGCCGGTGACCCGGATGTCTGCAGTGACCCTTTCCACGCACATGAACCCTGGTGTGCGGGCGAACGATGCACGGCATCGTGGGGTTGGGGCGTGGACTGAAGGTGGGATTGGCGGCGGCAATCGACATGAGCTTCCATACGCACGATCGAGACAACCAGATGGGTCGGGCAGGTGAGGCTTTGCGAACGTCGTCGGACGCGAACGCGGCAACAGTCTTCGTACTCGTACTGAAAGACATCGTGCAAATGACGAAGGCAGGAATCGATCGCACAACGGCCTCGGGCAAACCACCCCATCGGCAAGCCCGCCAGACCATGGGTAGATGCAGAGCATGACGATTCTTGTGGTCATTTCCTCGCTTAGCGAAGGAGGTGCCGAACGCGTCGTTTCACTGCTTACCAACGAATGGGCCAAGCAGCATCATGTCCTGCTCGCCCTTTTCGACTCGTCGCGTCGGGACTACCCAAACGGTGGACGCATACTCGATTTAAGGGTGCCACCATCAACTACGTTTGCCAAGAAGATACTCAACGTTGGACTACGCGTAAAGCGGTTGCTGGACATTGTAAGAAGCGAACGCCCAGACCGCATCTACGCGTTTATGGAAAGCGCGAACTTCGCGACCATTGTCGCCGCCGCACTGTCCAATCATCTGGATCGGCTTTGGGTCAGCGTGCGAATTAATCCAGCATGCAAGTCGCCTCTTTTTCGTACCTTGATTTCAATTCTATACCGTCTCCCCAAACGCGTAGTGGCAAATTCCGAAGGAGTGAAGCAGGCACTTGAAACTATGGGTATACCAGGCGACCGCATTTCAGTCATTTACAATCCAGTCAATTTGCGACGGAGGCAGGCCAATGCACCGGATTCCAAGCCGCCTCTGGATCACCGATTCATCCTTGCGGCCGGAAGACTCGTCAACCAAAAGGGTTTCGACCGTCTGTTGACCGCGTTCCAACACATCGAAAATTCGGACCTGCACTTGGCCATTCTCGGCAAGGGCCCTGAAAGGGAGCCTCTCATCCAACAGGCATGCAAGCTCGGTATCAGAGACCGCGTCCATTTTCCCGGCCGGGTCTCTGACGTCGATATCTGGTATCGGACCGCCGAATGCTTCGTTCTTAGCTCTCGCTACGAGGGACTTCCCAACGTCCTGATCGAGGCAATGGATAATCGGTGTCCGGTCGTCAGCTTCGACTGTCCATACGGCCCATCCGAGCTCATCAAAGATGGTGAAAACGGACTTCTCGTTCCGGACGGAAATATGGAAGCGCTTGCGGCTGCGATTTCGCGGGTCCTTGCCGACGAAGGCTTTCGCCTCGCCCTCGCAACGAAGGGAATGGAAACGGTAACCAGGTTCAACGTCGAAGAGATTGCTTCTCACTGGCTTGCATAGCAACACAAATTTGGTATCCCACAAGAAAAGGGACAGGGACTGAGAAGACGAGCATATGAGCCCGCTGCATCGATTGCAGGTGACTATAGGGATGGCCTTTACTTTGGCCAAGCGGTGCTTGCCGACGGGACCGCTTTGGGACCACGGTCTGAGTTTCCTATCTGCTTGGAACAGATTGGGCTACATGCCGCGTATTCGCACTCCACGGTCTTTCAACGAACATATTCTGGAACAACGGCGACGTTTTACAAAGAATCTGGACCTGGCATGCAAAATCACCGACAAATTTGAACTCAAAGATTGGCTTCGGAGCCTAGGGTACCACGATTTGACCATTCCAACATTGGGCATTTACACCGATGTACGGGAACTGGACCGCCGTCTGCTCGAAAAGAACACCATATTGAAACCTACCCATCTTAGTGGGCCGGTTATTCCGATCTACATGCCAAGAAGCCTTTCGGAACACGAGCTTGCAATGGCAATGAGGTGGTTGAACAGAGACTACTACAAGCGAAGCCGAGAAATCACCTACAGGGGTCTCAGAAAGAGGATAATGCATGAAGAGCTCCTACTCGACGACGATGGAAACATCCCGATGGACTACAAGTTCTTTTGTTTTCGGGGACAGCCTTTCCTGATTCAAGTGGATCTGGGCAGATTCGTCGATCATACGCGGCAACTTTATTCGACAACCTGGGATCTTCACGATTTTGGTCTGAAATTTCCGCGAAATCCCGAGCCGCTTGCAAGACCGCACCAGTTGGAACGTGCATTGAGCATCGCATCCGATTTATCGTGCAATTTCGCCTTTTGTCGTGTTGATTTTTTTTTCCTGGGAAATGATGAAATGCGAGTTGGCGAAATTACCTTCTTTCCTGGTTCAGGGGGAGAAAAATTTACTCCATCCGAGGCGGACTTCAGGATGGGCGAGAAGATGCGAAGACTCGCATGTCAACCGGAACAACAGGTCAGGAAGCTGAGAAACGGATAGCAGAAGTCCAGTAGTTCGCCTGATTGGGGACAGTCTGCTAGGATCCCCTCGGTTGGGACGGGACACGGGACCAATGCGAAAACCGGAAAATCTCTCTACATGGGAATTTCGTAGTTGCCCTCCAAGGTGATGTTCGTCATCAGCGGCCTTGAGAAAGGTGGCGCGGAGAAGCAACTTGTTGTGCTTGCGAGCGAATTGGTCCGCAGGGGGTGGCAGGTTGCCGTTCTTTCCTATCTGGCATTTTCTCCGACCTCGTATGCCTCTGAGCTTCGGACTGCGGGCGTAACGACGCTTACGCTAGACGCTCGTACCGGAAGTCGAAGATATCTTAGTACAATCGGAGCGGTCCTGGCGATCCGGCGTTTTCGTCCTGACATACTGGTCGGGTTCATGTTTCATGGGATCATGACCGCGCGGTTCGCCGCGCGAATCTGTGGAGTGCCGGCAAACGTGTCTGCACTCCGCAACCAACGCGATCGGCGCTTCCGGGAATGGTTCTTGGGTGCAACCGACCGTCTTGCCAACGCGGTTACCATCATGTCCCCCAGGTTGGCAGCGGACCTCGTTGATCGGAGAGTTGTCCGGGCTTTCGATACCTGTGTAATTCCTAACGCGGTTGATCCCTCGCATTTCGAGATTGACCCGTCTCGCGCCCGTGGACATCTTGAAGTGGCGAAAAACGATTTTCTATGGTTGGCGGCAGGTCGGCTCACACGCCAGAAGGACTACCCCACTCTCTTGCGTGCATTTTCGTCGCTGTCGCAACGCCGCCCCGATGCATGTCTGATTATCGCGGGCGACGGCCCCCTGCGGAACGAGCTGAGTTCACTGATCCAGAGAATGGATCTGGATACTCGGGTACAGCTCCTCGGGCTGCGACAGGACATGCCGACGCTGTATGCGGCAAGCGACGCGCTTGTGTTGTCTTCCGCATGGGAAGGCATGCCGGGGGTGGTACTGGAAGCAATGGCGTCCAGGCTTCCCGTAGTGGCGACATCCGTCGGTGCGGTTCCGGAAATGGTCGAGAACGGCACACATGGATTCGTCGTTTCACCGAAGGACCACACCCTGCTTGCCGATGCCATGCAACGGGTGATGGATCTCCCGGAGGAGTCCCGACGTGAGATTGGAGAAAGAGCACGCTCCAGGATCCACCGGGAATTCCTGCCCGAGCGGGCAGTCGACATGTGGGAGGAGCTGTTCGACAGGCTGTTGCACGACAAACGCGGCAACTCAGACGATGCTCCTGGTTGAGGAGCGGCCTTTTCCCGTTCCGTAGCGGTTGCCAGCATGACTCACCGCGTGATGCTTGTCGTGACAGACGACTGGTACCTCTGGTCGCACCGGATCGGGCTTGCGGTGGCGGCCCGCGATGCGGGGTACGAGGTGACCGTCGTCACCCGTGTCCGCGAACACGGCGAGCGGATCCGGGCGCTCGGGCTCAACCTCGTCGATGTCGACTTCGCCCGCGGGCGTCTCTCTCCGTGGGCCAATCTGCGCACCGTCCACGCGCTCTGCGGCATCTACCGGCATCTGGAGCCGCATCTCGTCCATCACGTGGCGATCAAGCCGATTGTGCTCGGCTCCGTGGCCGCTGCCTGGGTTCGCGTGCCGGCGGTGGTCAACGCGCTCGCGGGACTGGGCACCGCGCTCACTTCGAGTCACGTGAAGGCGCGCCTGGCGAGGCCGGTTCTGCGGCCGGCGCTCGCATGGGCCATGCGCCGGCCGCGTTCCCACGCGGTCGTGCAGAATGCCGAGAACGCGAATTTCGTCGCATCGCTTGGCGTGCGGCCGGAGCACATCTCGCTCGTGCGGGGGGCGGGAGTGGACGTGCGGACCTTCCGGCCGCAGCCGGAGCCGGACGGCCCGATCCGGGTGACGATGGTCTCCCGGCTGCTGCGGGACAAGGGCGTGCGCGAATTCGTCGAGGCCGCTTCACTGGTCCGCAAGGTGCGCGACGACATCGTGTTCACGCTGGTGGGTGCGCCGGACGAAGGGAACCCCACCTCGGTCCCGACTGAACAGGTGCGGTCCTGGGCGGCTGACGGCCGCCTTGAGTGGTGGGGACACCGCGAAGACGTGGCTGATGTCCTGGCGGGCTCGCACGTCGTGGTGTTGCCGACCTATTACGGCGAAGGAGTACCGAAGACGCTGCTTGAGGCCGCGGCCTGCGGGCGACCGATCGTCGCGACCGACGTTCCGGGGTGCCGGGAGGTGGTGCACCATGGCGGCAACGGGCTGCTGGTTCCCGCCCGGGACGCCCGCGCGCTCGCGGGTGCGGTCACGGCGCTCGCGGACGACCCGGCCCGCCGTGCCGCGATGGGAGCGAAGGGCCGGCGGCGGGCAGAGACGGGGTTCGCCGCCGAGCGTATCAACGCGGAAACGCTCCAGGTCTACAAGCGGGCGCTCGCCGCCGCCGGAAAATGACTGCAGGACCCGGGAGAAGACCGCAACGCCGTGGGGCATTCCATACGCCACCCCGGGGCATCGTCCCACAAGACGCGATCCGTTCACCCCGGTTCATTCGAGCCTGTCGCCCGCAGTGCCAAAGGCGAGGCAGCACTACAGTGCTTTCGTGCACGACCCCGCCTACAAGAACCTGTTCTCCCATCCACGAATGGTCGAGGATCTGCTGCGAGGATTCGTCGCCGCAGGCTGGAGCGACGCGCTCGACCTCTCGACGCTCCAGAAGCTGCCCGCGGAGTTCGTGAGCGACGACCCGCGCCAGCGCCGGGGCGACACCCTGTGGCGCGTTCGCTTCCGCGACGGCACATGGATCTACCTGGTAGTGCTCCTCGAGTTCCAATCCACCGTGGACAAGTACATGGCCGTTCGCATGCTGGTCTACACCGGGCTGCTGTACCAGGATCTCATCCTCCGCGGGGGCCTGGGTCCGGGTCGCGAGCTGCCCCCGGTGCTGCCCCTCGTGCTGTACAACGGGCCCACTCGCTGGACGGCGGCAACGGACGTGGCCCGGCTGATTGCCCCGGTGAGCCAGACCCTCGAGCCCTACCAGCCCTCGCACCTGAGGAGGAGCTTTGTTAACGCGCGTCAATACCGCGGTTTGCTGACCGTTTTCAGCCAATTCCACCGAGGGCCTGATAGGTCAGACGAGAACATCACCGGTTCCTATTTCTAGCGTAAGCCCGAAGTTTCTTGCGATATATTGCAATAGAGTGGTCCTGGGCCGCTGCCCTACCGAAAGTTTGTACCCAACGACCGACCAATCTCGATACCCGGGAAGGGAAAGACAGATTCGGGATTATCTCAAGTTTGGGATAATCGTCGTTGCCCGAAGGTACATGTGTGAGATATCGCATGTCGCCATAGTGGATGTAACCCCGGAATGAACGTAGGAAGTTTACAAGCCAATCGAGCGGCAGCGGGATCCAGCGACTTAGAGCTAACAGCAAATTGATCAGAAATGCCGGAGGCAACCTGGGAACGATATCGGCTGAGTTAGTGACCCGGTAGATTGGGGTCTTTATCTTCTTGCTAAACTCAAGATTGCCGACTCTCGGGCTACCGAACGTATAACAAGCACCCAGACTGTCGTTTGCCAGGTACCGGGTCGCGATAATAGCTAGTGCGCCACCGAGAGAATGACCCGTGAGATAGATTGGAATGTCTGGATGTTTTGCCAAATCGCACGAAATACTCTGATGTACGGCTTCAAAGGCGTTCTTGAATCCTTTATGAACTTTTTCGGCGCCGGCGGCGGAAATGAGATTGGCGCGCAGGTCAGCCTTGATATCCACAGACGTCATCTCAGTGCCGCGAAAGGCGAGAACAAGCATGGGGTTCGAGGGGTCGGGGCATTTTGCGAGAAATGCCTGGGTACCCTTGTGGTTATACGTACTGATCAATTCGAATTTCGCCAACCCCAATGTTTCCCCAAGCTTGTCGATATCTCCGCTCGTCTCGTTGTAAACGTTCTGGAGGAATGTCCGTAGCTTTGTCTGGATCTGTGTCACATCCCCCAATTTGGCGAGTGTAACCGCCAGATCCTCGAAGTCGTCACCTTCGAATTTGAAATAGGCAAGCTCGGACATGGCCGCCATGAGCCATGATGTGCGATCGCTGTATGCCGCGCGACGAATCGGTGGCGTAAGCAATTCAGGTGCATCGAACAAATATTTCACTGAGGTGTCTCATTGCCCGGATAGATAATTACTGTGGAAATCATTCTAGCAAAATTTGAAGAAGAAAGATCAGTTAGACCGCGGTGCAACCATGTCCGCCGCGGGCTCCGCCATCGGCCAGCCGCCGGCAACGCCGGCTATGGTCCGATGTGGCATTTGGCGAGACCGGCAACGACCGGATTCTACGGCGCGACCGACGCCAGCGGCATCTCGTCGATCCGGCTCAGCAATTCGGGAGGGGTGGATGGAACTCGACCACGTCCGTTCGGCCGCCAAGGGGACAAACTGCCGGCGCCCGAACCGGGTGTGCTGCTGCTGCTGTTGGCGGGCGGGCCCGGCCTCGCCCGGCGGCGGCGGGACATCGCCCAGGAGCGCTAACCGACCAGGGTCGGGCGAAACTGGGCGAGCTTCTCGGCCGCCTTGGCGATACCGTCGGCGACCTTGGCCGCGGCCTCGGCGTGGTCGACGAGATCCTGAAGCCGGGCGAGGTCGTCGTCGATCTGCTGGTTGACCGAATTGATCGCGTGCAGCAGGTCGTCCAGATCCTCGGCATTCTCCAGTGCGTCAATGGTCGACAGCGCCAGGGCCTCCAGCGACTCGGCAAGCTCGAACTGGGCTGCCGCGATCTCCTTGCGCCGGGCGATCTCTTCGGGCGTCAGCGGGCGGCCTGCGTGAAATGCCGCGCGCCGGATCGCCGTACGTTCCGCCGCAAGCGCTTGGTCGAGCGCCGAGATTTCCGCCCGGCCGGCGTCGAACGCCGCGCGCACTTCCTCAATTGTTGCCATCTGCCGTCTCTCTGCGTTTCTCGGTCACTTCGGTGAAGCCGTCGACGACCGCCTTGAGCGCCTTGGCCCGCTCGCGCAGATCGGCGATGGCAGCGAACGCGTCGGCCAGCGTTACACCGCCCTCGCAGTTGAGCTGTTTCGTCAGCTTGGCGTGCGCCACGGCGAACGCTTCAAGCGGCGTCGCCATGCTCGCCTTGAGCGAAACGTCGTAGGCGGCCGCTGCCGCAACGTAATCGTCGACGATTGCCGGTCTCAGTTTCCCGTCGTCGGCGGCGGCGTCGAATCGTTTCTGAACGGCGAGGAACGCCTTGAGCGCATCGGCCGTCTCCAGCGCCGTAACTCACTGGGTCCCAGACATTCTCGGCCAACTGCAGGTGACTGAGCACCGAGCCGTCGGCGCGGGTGCCGGGGCGCTGTTGCGGCACGAAGCACTCGCCAAGGAATGGACCGCCGCCGGTACCCGGCCGACTGCCCGCGGGCGTTCAGAGGCACCGTCAGCGCACGTTCGTGAGGAAGCGGCGCGTATGGGTGCTCTCAGGCTCTCCGAAGATCTGGGACGGCGGCCCGATCTCCTCGATCCGGCCCTCATGGAAGTGGGCCACTCGGTCGGAGACGTCGCGCGCGAATCCCATCTCGTGGGTGACGCAGATCATGGTCATCCCTTCTTCGGCGAGCAGACGCATCGTGTCGAGCACTTCGCCGACGAGCTCGGGGTCGAGGGCCGAAGTCGCCTCGTCGAACAGCATGTAGCTCGGCTCCATGGCGAGGGCGCGGGCGATGGCAAGGCGCTGCTGCTGCCCGCCCGAGAGAGCCGAGGGATACTCCACGAGCTTGTCCGCAAGCCCCACATGGACGAGCTGGCGCTCCGCGATCTCGCACGCCTCGGTCCTTGACTTCTTCCGTACGATGCGAGGAGAGAGTGCAACGTTCTCGAGCGCCGTGAGGTGCGGGAACGAGTTCCACTGCTGAAAGACCATGCCGAGGTTCTGCCGGAGCCGGTTGATGTCCGTGCTTTTCTCGTGGACCGATACACCATCCACGAAGACCTCGCCGCCCTGGATGCTCTCCAGACCGTTGATGCAGTAGAGGAAGGTCGACTTTCCGGAGCCCGAGGCGCCGATGACGCTCAACACCTCACCCTTCTCTACCGTGAGGCTCACCCCCTTCAGGATGTGCAGCGCGCCGTAGTACTTGTGCAGCTCCTTGACTTCAATCATGCCTGCCACCTTCCCTCGAAGCGCTGGCTCAGCCTGGAAACCGGATAGGAGAGGGCGAAATAGAATGCGCCGGCGACGGCCAGGATGAGGAACGGCTCCTGGGTGCGGGTAATCAGGATCTGCGACGCCCGCAAGAGTTCCACATAGCCGAGGACCGAGACGAGAGCGCTGTCCTTGAGTACCCCGAGCGCCACCCCGGTCCACGCGGGAAAGACTGCCCGGAGGCCGATCGGCCAGACCACGCAACGCATGTCTTGCCAGTAGCTCATGCCGAGGGAGCGGGCCGCGCGGCGCATCGGAAGGCCGACCGCGTCGATCCCGCCCCGTGCGACGTTGGCGACCAGGGACGATGTGTAGACCGTCAGCACGAGCGTCCCCGCGGTGAAAGGGTCGATCGGAATCCCGA
This sequence comes from Gammaproteobacteria bacterium, assembly GCA_965223775.1. Taxonomy (GTDB): domain Bacteria; phylum Pseudomonadota; class Gammaproteobacteria; order HK1; family HK1; genus JAJDXW01. The sequence continues at coordinate 5,210,275 of OZ245021.1, forward strand.
CGATCGGGAAGAAGTTGAAGAAGAGAATGAGCTGGATGATGAGGGGAACGCTGCGGAACACGTCGAGCAGCGGGTCGAGGGTTACGCTTCCCAGCCGTCCGGATACATGAAGCAGCCAGCCAAAAATACAGCCGAGCACCGACCCGATGCTGACCGAGACGAGCGAGATCAGCAGCGTGCGCCCCGCCGCTTCGGCCATGAACCAGAGATCCGTAAGCTGAAATCCAGTGAAGAAGGTGATGCTCTGGTTCATGGCCGCCCCGCCGTCAATACCGAAACAGCCGCCACGAGAGAAGGCGCGAGAAGCCGAGGATGATCTTGACGATAACGTAGTAGATGACCGCGGTCACCGCGAAGTACTCGAAGATGCGGAACGTCTTCGATGCGAAGAACTGCGTCTCCCCGGACAGCTCGCGAAAGCCGACGAGCATCCCGAGTGAGCTCATCAGCACGGCCCATACCATCTGGTTGGTCATCGGGTGGTAGACGATGCGCATCACTTGGGGTATGACGATGCGAATGTACGCTTGGGCGGCGGTCATCCCGAGGGAGCGGGCGGCCCGCATCTGGGTCGGCGGCACCGCCCGGAAACCGCCACGGAAATTCTCGGCGAGATACCCGGCGTTATTGAAGGAGAGCCCCGCGAGGACGATGGCATAGGGACTCAGGTGCAGGCCGAACGCTCCGATTCCGAAACCGAAGAAGAAGAGCTGGAAGACGGCCGGTGTGTTGCGGGCGAGCTCGATCCAACCGATGGCGAACGCTCGCAGGGGCCGCGGTCCGTTCATCCGGGCGATCGCGAGCGCAAGGCCGATGACGATGCCGATCACCATCGACAGCACCGCCACCTCCAGGGTCAGCAAACCCGCGCCGAGCAGGTCCGGCAGCTTGCGCAGAACGGGTCGCCAGTGGAAGGTGTAGTCCATACTTGGCTTCCATTTCGAGCCTCCCCGGGGCCGGCGTCCGGCACCGGGGAGGCTGGCTACCGTAGCATCGGCCGAACGCGTCGTTCGGGAGAGGTGCTTGGCATTGCTCTACTCGCCCGGCGTATCGCGGTCGTCCGGATCGAAACGCCAATCGCTGCCGGTCTGCCGCCTGTGGTGCCCATCGAGCCCCCCGCCATCGACGCCGTCGCCGATGGAGCGGTACTCGTTACCCGCACCGCTTGCCCACACCCCCGGATCCTCGTCCTCGAGTCGTCAGGCGCTGTCCGTACCCCGGTCGCGTCGCCCTCCGACCATTGACGGTTCCCGTTCGTCGCCGCTCCAATCCCGTGTGCACGAATGCTCACGTTCAACGAAGCGGGTGCAGGCCTAGTAGTAGACTCCCGGGATCCGGAGCTCGGGAGCCTTTGATCCTACGTACTTCATCCACAGCTCGTCGTACCGCCCGGAGCGGACCTGGTGGGTGATGAAGAGGTTGAGGTAGTTGAGCCAAGAGACGTCCTTGCGCGGGCCGACGACGGACGTGTAATCGGTAGTCCAGGGCATCCGTGGCCCCGCGATGATCGTCTCGTACTGCTCCGCAACCGGCTTGACCGCGGTGTTGGTGGTGAGGCCCGCGTCCGCTTTGCCCTGGGCGACGGCGAGGAAGACCTCGTTCTCACTTTGGTAGCCTTGGTAGAGATCCTCGGTACCCCAAGCCTCGGCGTACTTTAGGAACTCCTGCTCCGGCACGGTACCAACCGCCCCCGCGATCCGTTTCCCCTTCATGTCCTCGAAGGTCACGACCCCGGAGTCTTTGCCCACCACGGCCTGGGCGTAGTAAATTGCGTAGGGAATGGTGAAGCCGACGGTCTTTGCGCGTTCGAGCGTATCCGAGGTGCCCCCGAATACGACATCCGCCCGGTTGGTGACGATCACGGGCAGCCGCTCCGCCCAAGTGACAGGCAGAATCTCGTGATCCACGTCAAGCGCTGCGGCAAGGTCCTTGCAGTAGTCCACGTCGAAGCCGGCTGGCTCGTTGTTGGCGTCCCGATATCCGATCGGGGGGAAATCCAGCACGACGGCGCAGCGCAGGACCCCGGCATTGATCACGTCATCGAGCTTGTCCGCGAAGCTCGTGCCGGAGACTCCGAGCGCCATCGCACACACGGCCGTCATCTTGGCGATGGTCTTGAATCGGCGCATTGTCTTCTCCTAGTCGATGCTGAGAACGGCGTATGCCCGGTGCACGAAAGCACCAGTCCTGCGACTATATCAGTCGCGGGGGGCTCGACAACCCGATGAGGAGAGGAAGCGGGCGGCTATACGGGAAGCGGGGGCACGCGCCAGCGCTGGACCGCGCAACCTGCCCCCCACCGCGTGCTTCACTTGGAATGTTGATTCAGCTTCGGCCTTGGCTCTATGGTCGGGACGGAGCTGCTGGTCGGTAGGGCGGGGTAGCCGGGCTGCCCACTTGTCAACTGGCCATCGGCTGCTGATGGCAGCGATGAAGTTGACCGCAATGGGCTTCTGGCCGGTGCGGAACCCGGCCTCGAAGGCACGATGGACGTGCTCGGCGACCCAGCACACCATCGTCTCGGGCACCACGGGCTCAGGAAGTACCGTGCTCATCTCCGACCTCGTCACCCAGATCCGGGCGAAGGGCGAGTGCTGCGTCCTCTACGACAAGATGGAGAGCCACACCCGCGCGTTCTTCGACCCCGCGCGCGACGTGCTCATGAACCCGCTCGATGCGCGGGCGCCGCGCTGATCGCTCTTCCTCGAGGCTCGAAGCCCCACGGACTTCAACATGATGGCCGCCGCCTTGTCTTCCAGATCCTGCAGCGCCGCCTCGCGTCCTCTCCGGCCGCGATCCACGAGTCGCTGAGGCGTCGTCTCGCCCGCCTCGAAGGGCGCCTGGAAGAGGAGAAGCTCGGCCGGGCGGCCGGCCGGGACGATGGCGACGGGATCCCGTCCTCGGGACTCGAATCCACCCTTGAGGAGGACGACCTCGAAGAGGCCACCGGAGAGGAACTGGAGGCCATGAGGGGCGGCTCCTCGACCGGCTGACCGCCGCGCAGACGATCGCCGAGCTCGAAGCGGAGATCGCCGAGCTCCGAAGACTCGAGTTGATGGCGAAGGCGCTCCGGCGCTCCGGAGAGGATCGGAGTTGATGAGTGCGCGTGCATCACGCCCGACTTGGCGGAGCTTGAATTCACTGAGCTCGATTCCGGCGGTGGCCCCCCGCCACAGTCGCTCCATGAGCTCGGGAAACTTGGTCGCGGGTGAGGGGTTTCGGTACGACATGTCACCTATCCGAAAGCCGGGACCAGGTCATCGTCCTGTATGACCTTCAGCGCAAGAAGAGCACAGACCTCATGCCCACCCGCACCCACGGGGCGGAAACTCGTGGACGTGAAAGGCCCGATCACGATCTCGGCCACCTGCGATCTCGCCTCGGTCGAGACCGCCTGAGGACTTGCCACCACCTGTACATCGCGCGCAGTCTCCCGCTGGGGCGCGCGGACCAGTTGCAGATGTCAGTCCCTCGGTCTGCCCAGCTTGGCCCATTCGAACATCGCATTCAATAGTTCCGCGGTTGAATAGTCTTGGATGTCGTCTTCGGAAAAACCGGCTTCGAGCTGCCGCTCGTAATGCCATTTCAGGAAATCTTCATATTCCGCCACGATACTGGCTGCACCAACGCGCTCAAAGGCACCCAGGCCAGTTAGCCAGTTTCGAACCCTTCTTACAGCAATTTCATATTTGCCACCATGTGCGTCGATATCGCTGCCTGCCAGGTCGGATATCGCCGCCTGATAGCGACAGGGCTCTTCTTCGAGTATCAGAATGACCTTTTTGAAAGCGCCTCTCCTCCATATTTGCGGCATCCAAAGTCCAGTCCAAGCTCAAAGGGCATATTGAGTCTGTAGTGTTCTCCCGCCTCGCGGGCTTGACATCTACTAAGGTCGTGAATTGAGTATCGAGACGATCCAATCAGTTCAAGAATCTTGTCGATCCGTGCCTCACCGGCGTCACTGCGTTCGGTAGCAATGCGCGGCTTCAGCCCGAATCGCACGAGGCAGAAAAGAATAGCTTGTAAAATATGTTCGTACTCTCCGTCAAACGGACAATTTACAAATACATTCCGATCAAGGTTGGAGTCGCTCAACTCTAGCTCTATCCCTTCGGTGGATATGGGTCTTTCCCATAGGAGTCTCGTTCGCGAATTCGGCCATCCCGGCCATGAATATACAGTTCCGTTCTCTGATTCCGAGCTATTTCTCGTGCAGCCTCAATCGCTTGACGTTGCGTGTCAAAACTCCGCGTTATGCGATCGGCACCGGCCTTCCGCACACCCCATTTCCCATCTCGGGGAACGACATGCTGACCTTTGCAAGGCATTTGCTCTCCCTCAGATAGCCATGATCCAGTCGTTGAATCATACCCCTCCCGAGGGACAGAATCTACCAGACGAGACGAGGAAATTCTCGTGCCCCTCCGCTCCGGCGAGCGCCACCGCGCATCTTCCGTCCGCCGTATCCAGGGCAGCTTGGGGACCGGCCGGAAGGCCCGATCCGGGTGACGATGGTGTCCCGACTGCTGTGGGACAAGGGCGTGCGCGAATTCGCCGAAGCCGCTGCACTGGTCTGCAAGGTGCGCGGCGACATCGCGTTCACGCTGGCGGGAGCGCCGGACGGGGGGAACCCCACCTCGGTCTCATCTGACCAAGTGCGGTCCTGGGCGGCGGATGGCCTCGTCGAGTGGTGGGGACACCGCGAAACGGTATGCCCTACACCGCCTTCATCCACGTGGAGGCTCCGTTCCGGCCACAGAGATTCCACACAGTTCTTCCATCCGGTCGAGCAATTCGTTGCCGTCCTCGCAATCGATCAGCCACTCGCCGATTTCGCCCACTCGTTCCGAATCGGCGATCCTGGTCAACAGCCCGGCGAAGTGCTCCGCCGTTGCGGTACCGAACTTCCGGACCGCCTGCCGGAGCATGATCTCGGCTCGACCCCGCGCCCGGCCTTGTGCCTGACCCTCGGCCCGCAACTGCACTTCAAACTCACTGAATGTTTCCAACGCCGCAGCGATTGTCTCGTTCAAGCCGTCTCGCTGCGACGGCGCCTCCACCCTGTCAAGCAACTCGTCGCCGTCCTCGCAATCGATCAGCCACTCGCCGATCTCACCCAACCACACTGGATCGGAGTTCTCTGCCAGCGGTCCGGCAAGTCGCTCCCCTGTCCCCTGGTCAAACTTGCGAGCCACCATCCGGCACATGACCTCCGCCATGTTGGCTCGACCTTGTGCCCGGCCCGTGGCCAGACCTTCCGCCCGGCCCTCAGCCCGCCACTGCGCCTCTCGTTGTTTTCCAATCTCACTCAGGACCTCGGAAATGTGCTCCAGCGACGGCTCCCCAACCCGGGCGAGAAGTTCGTCGCCATCTTCGCACTCGATCAGCCACTCGCCGATCTCGGTCATTTGCTCCGGGTCGACGATCCATTCGAGGCGCTCGGCAAGTTCCGTTGCCACCCTCTCGTCGAACTTTCGGGCCGCCATCCGACACATCACTCGTGCTTGTCTCGCCCGCTCTTGTGCCCGACACTCGGCCAGACCCTCCGCCCGTCCTTCCTCCAACCACTGTACCGTCCACTGCTGCACTCTCTCGTACAACATGATCCTCTCCTCCTTCAAACGTCCCGCGCCGGTTACTCCATCCCCGGCCGCCCTCCGGCGGAGAGAAAATGTAGCCTTCCACATGGAGCAGGCATTGGCAACCGCGCCGGTCAGCACAGCATTCGAGTCAACGCGAAGGGGCGCATCTGCTTTCGCTGGACCGCGGGGTTCGACACACCGCGTGAGCGGGATGCCGGCAGGGTAGGTCCAAGGAGAACTCAATGAAGAACATCGTCATCTGCTGCGACGGCACCGGCAACGAGTACGGGCGCAACAACACGAACGTCGTCGAGACCTATGCACTCGCCGAGAAGGACGGGGATCAGGTCGCGTACTACGATCCCGGCGTCGGCACGGGCGGCTGGGAGTACCACGAGGAGACGGGAGATCTGCGCGCCATGAGCGACCAGATGACCGGAAAGGGCCTGCAACGGAACGTCGAAGACGCCTACCGCCGTCTCATGCAGTGCTACGAGAGCGGCGACCGCGTGTACCTCTTCGGATTCAGCCGTGGCGCGTTCACCGTCCGGTCTCTCGCCGGGATGCTTCACAAGTGCGGGCTGCTCAACGAGGGGCACGAGAACCTCGTCGAGTACGCGTCCAGAATCTACAACACCGAGGGCGACGACGATGTCGCGGCCGGCTTCCGGAGCACGTTTGCGTGCAGATGCCCGATTGAGTTCATCGGGGTCTGGGACACGGTCGAGTCGCTGGTGCTGAACGCGGGCAAGCGATGGCACGACCACACGCTGAACCCGGAAGTGAAGTTCGGTTGTCACGCGCTCTCCATCGACGAACGACGCCGCGATTTCGCGCCGTGCCCATGGAACGAGGCGGACGTCGTGGAAGGCCAGACCATCGAGCAGGTCTGGTTCGCGGGCGTCCATTCCGATGTGGGCGGCTCGTACGACGAACGCGGGCTGTCGAACATCGCGCTCCACTGGATGCTGGAGAAGGCTTCTGCCCGCGGCCTGAGAATCGACCGGGCAGGGCTCGCATCCCGGCATCCCGACCCCCACGACAAGATGCACCAGTCTTTTTCCGGATTCTGGAAAATGCGTGGCAGCCGCACCCGAGAGATCCCTGACGGGGCGCTGATTCACCGCAGCGTTCTCGAGCGGCGAGAGAGCGCCAGGGTCACGTACGACCCCAAGAATCTGCCGGCGGACCATACCGTGGTGAGCTGACTTCGACTTGCCTCCCTGCCGCCTGGATCCCATCGTCTCGCCGGGCGTTCGCAGGCGGCGCACCGGGGTTCTCTCTCGATCAGGCGAGTGGCTGCCCGGAATTCAGAATGACGAGCAGCGAGGTCGGCGAATGGACCGGAATCCGGGATTCCCGGAAGCCCTTCTCGTCGCGGGTCAGGATAGCCTGGGCGTTGATCTGCCAGGCGGATTCGACAATGACGGCGTCTTCAAAGTCGCCGACGGGGCCGACAATCGCACCCTCCAGAACTGCTCGAGTGACCGGCGACACGCTGAGTATCGAGAGAAGAGCCCTGATGTGCTCGCGAGCGTTCGACAATCCCACGACCTTGCTCGACAAGTAGAAAATCGTGGTGAAAGAGGTTGCACACGCGAATCCCTGGATTTCACCTCGGTCGGCGCGCGCGAGAAGATCGGCCGCGAGGTCCGAGAAGGGGCGGCGATCGAGAAGAAAGTCCAGGAGAATATTGGTATCGAACAGGACCTTCACAGATGCTTTTCCTCAAGATGGGAACGATAGTCTTCCGGGTCGATCTCGCCCCCCCTGAGGGCTCCCTTCAGCGCGAAAACCGTGGGAGTCAGTCTTGAAGGAAGGTCGTTCCGTGACGTGATGGCGGAAAAGTACTCGGCTACCACTTGAGACAGAGGCTTCCCGGCTCGAGCCGCGTACTCCTTGGCGCCCCTGATGAGCTGATCGTCCATCCTGAGGGTGAGCTTGGTCTGCATGTGAGTTCCAAAGGGTGACGTATCAATATCCATGAAGTGTACGTCAGTGGTCGGCCGGACACCAAGGATTGCCGTGGATACCGAACGGGGCCGGCGGCGGCTACAGGAGGCCGCGTTCGACGAAGGAGACGCACTCCCCGTCGCCGACGACGAGGTGGTCGAGCACCCGCACCTCGACCATGGAGAGCGCGTTCACGAGCTGATCGGTCAGGACCCGGTCCGCGTGGCTCGGCTCCGCCACCCCGGACGGGTGGTTGTGGGCGAAGATCACCGCCGCCGCGTTGAGGTTGAGGGTGCGGCGCACCACTTCGCGCGCATGCACGGTCGTTCCGTCGATGGTGCCGCGGAACATCTCCTCGAACTCGATGACGCGGTGGCGGTTGTCGAGGAACAGGCACGAGAACACCTCGAACGGATGGTGCCGGAGCTTCGCCATCAGAAAGCGCGAGGTATCGTCCGGCGTGGTGAGCGGCTCGCCGCGGTCGAGCTGCGTCGCGAGGTGGCGCCGGCCGATCTCGAGACACGCCTGGAGCTCGACGTAGCGCGCCGGCCCGAAGCCCGGCAACCGGCAGAGATCCTCGCACGCGAGGTCCAGCAGCCCGCGGAGGCCTCCCGAGGTGACGATCGCACCGCGGGCAACGTCCACCGCCGTACTGCCCCTGGTCCCCGACCGGACGAACAGGGCGACGAGCTCCGCGTCGGAGAGCGCGTCCGGGCCCTTGCGGAGCAGCTTCTCGCGAGGCCGCTCCAACTCCGGCCAGTCCTTGATCGCGAGCCCCTCGCTCGAAGGTGGCTCCGTGACTCCCTTCAGCATGTCGGCGCTGCTCCCGATTCGATCCTCGTCCACGCGAACGCGGGAAAGGCTCGCCGAGCCCGCCCGCGATCGCCGCCCTGGCAACCGCGTACCGCCTGTGTCCGGCACCGCCGGGCGGTCGCCCCCGAGACCGCCCTCCGGCCGATTCGGCGGTTTGGACATCCGCCTCTCGTTGCTGGACAATTCCTGCGCGTCGCGAGCCTGCACGGTAACACCCGGGCATTGCCGCCGGAGTAGGCATTTTCCTCGCCGGCAGGGAGAAACAAGCTCGCCGTTCGTGGGAATTCATGAACATCATCCTCGGCGTCGCGGGCGGGATCGCCGCCTACAAGAGTCCCGAGATCGTCCGCCGCCTCAAGGACGCGGGGCACGAGGTACGCGTGGTGATGACCGCCGGAGCGGAGGCGTTCGTCACCCCGCTGACCTTCCAGGCCGTGTCCGGCGAGCCGGTCCACCGCGACCTGCTCGACGAGACGGCGGAGGCCGCAATGGGCCATATCGAGCTCGCCCGCTGGGCGGACGTGGTGCTCGCCGCCCCGGCCACCGCGAACCTGATGGCGCGGCTCGCGCACGGCTTCGCCGACGACCTGCTCACCACCCTGTGCCTCGCGACGCCCGCTCCCCTGTTCCTCGCGCCGGCCATGAATCAGCAGATGTGGCGCGCGACCGCGACCCGGGCCAACCTGGAGGTCCTGGTGGAGCGCGGGGTCCGGTTCATCGGGCCCGACGCGGGCTGGCAGGCGTGCGGAGACGTGGGACCGGGACGGATGAGCGAGCCCGCGGACATCGTGTCCGAGCTGCTTGCCGAGGGCAGGCCGGCGTCCGCGGACCCGTCGCCAGGTTCCCCCCCGGCCGGCGACGCATCCGGCACGCCGGACGCGGGTCCCGCCCCGCTCGCCGGAGTCCGGGTCCTCGTGACCGCCGGCCCCACCCGGGAGGCGATCGACCCGGTCCGCTTCATCAGCAACCACAGCTCCGGCAAGATGGGCTTCGCGGTGGCCGCGGCCGCGCGCGGACTCGGCGCGGAGGTCGACATCGTGTCGGGGCCGGTATCGCTCGAACCGCCGCCCGGGGTCGGCGTCGTCGCGGTCGGCTCCGCCGCGGAGATGCACCGCGAGGTCCTGTCGCGCGTGCCCGAATGCGACATCTTCATCGCGACCGCGGCGGTCGCGGACTATACCCCGGCCACCCCCGCACCCGGCAAGCTCAAGAAGAAGGCGGCCCCCCTCCGCCTCGATCTCCGGCCGACGCCGGACATCCTCGCCGAGGTCGCCGCCCTCGACGATCCGCCGTTCACGGTGGGGTTCGCGGCCGAGACCGAGGACCTCGAACGGCACGCCCGCTCGAAGCTCGAGCGAAAGCGCCTCGACCTCATCGCGGGCAACCGGGTCGGCGGCGCCGACCTCGGGTTCGACAGCGACCGAAACGCGCTCCTTGTGCTGTGGCCGGACGGCGGCCGGGCCGATCTGCCCGCAGGATCGAAGACCCTGCTCGCCCGCCAGCTCCTCGCCATCGTCACCGAGCGGTTCCTTGCCAGACGTTCAGCTTCGCGCCCTTGATCCGCGGCTCGGGCGGGACATCCCGCTCCCCGAGTACGCGACGGACGGTTCGGCGGGCCTCGATCTGCGAGCCTGCATCGACCGGCCGGCCACCGTCGGCCCGGGCGAGACGCTGCTCGTCGCGACCGGCCTCGCGGTCCACATCGCCGACCCCGGCTACGCGGCGGTGATCCTGCCGCGGTCCGGGCTCGGCCATCGCCACGGCATCGTGCTCGGGAACCTGGTGGGGCTCATCGACTCCGACTACCAGGGCGAGATCCTGATCTCGTGCTGGAACCGGGGGCGCGAGCCCTACGTCGTCGAGCCGGGGGAGCGGATCGCCCAGCTCGTGATCGTCCCCGTCGCCCGCGCACGCTTCGAGCTGGTCGAGGAGTTCTCGGAGACCAAGCGCGGGACGGGCGGATTCGGCCACACCGGCCGCCGGTAGCCGGCCGCCGATAGCGGCGTCCGGCAGCCGATGGAGGCGGGCGGCGCCGCCCCGCGTACGTCTCGTCTCGTCTCGTCTCGTCGCAGCGCACGCGCCACGCGAGGCCACGCTACTCGCACCACACCGCGCCTCGCCACGCCACCCCCCGTCGCGTCACGTCACGTCACACCCCGTCACGCCGCTCTACACTACTCGACTGCGCGCAACGGGTGCGGCACGAGCGCCGCAACCCGCCGGAACGCCGCGGAGGAATGACCGGACCATGCCGACTCCCAAGACCCCACCCGCATCCGCTCTCAAGCCCCGCGGCCGCGGGATCCCCCCCGAGGTCTTTCGCGCCTACGACGTTCGCGGTATCGCTCCCGACCCGCTGAGCCCGGAACTGGTCCATGCCATCGGATGGTCCATCGCCCGCGAGGCGCGCGAACTCGGGGAGAGCCGGATCGCGATCGGGCGCGACGGCCGCCTGACCGGCCCGCAACTTCGCGATGCGCTCGCGGGCGGCTTGCTCGCGGGCGGGGTCTCGGTCGTGGACACGGGGCAGCTACCGACGCCGATCCTCTACTTCGCGGCCCGAGAGATCGGGAACGGGGTCATGATCACCGGAAGTCACAACCCCCCCGATTACAACGGACTCAAGATCACCCTCGCCGGCGAGGCCCTGTTCGGGGCGCGCATCCAGAAGCTGCGCGAGCGGCTCGAAGCGCACGGCTGGCCCGGGACCTCCTTGCCGGACGCGGGCGCCGGGGACACGAGCGAGGGCCGTAGCGGTGGCGAGGCCGCCCCCCGCGGCGGCGTCTCCCGCTCCTCGCAGGACCCTCGGGAGGGCTACGTACGGGAGGTCACTGCCCGCATCGCCCCCGGACGACGCCTCCGGATCGCGGTCGACGCCGGCAACGGCATTGCCGGGCCGATCGCGCCCCGACTCCTTCGCGCCCTCGGCCATGACGTCATCGAGCTCCACTGCGAGGTGGACGGGCGCTTCCCGAACCACCCACCCGACACGAGCGTCGCCGAGAGCTACACGGATCTCGCGAGGACCGTCATCGAGGAGCGGGCCGATCTCGGCCTCGCCTTCGACGGGGACGGCGACCGGCTCGGCGTGGTGGACGGCACGGGAGAGATCGTCTGGCCGGACCGCTTCATGATGCTCTACGCCGAAGAGATCCTGGCCCGGCGCCCCGGGGCGGTCTTCGTCCATGACGTCAAGTGCACCCGCCATCTCGGCGCGTTCATCGCGGCGCGGGGCGGGCGCGCGGTGATGGGGAGGGCCGGGCACTCGTACATCAAGAAGATGCTCAAGGAATCGGGGGCGGCGCTCGCCGGCGAGATGTCCGGACACATCTTCTTCTCCGACCGGTGGTACGGGTTCGATGACGCCCTCTACGCGGCCGCCCGCCTGCTCGAGATCCTCGCCGCCTCCCCGGAGTCCCCGACCGCGCGGCTCGCCGCCCTGCCCAAGGGGATCTCCACCCCGGAGCTCCGGATCGAGATGCGCGAGGGCGAGCCGGAGAGGCTCATGGAGCGAGTCCTCGACGCGCTGCCCGACGCTCCGGGTTTCGCCGGCGCGCGGCTCGATACCCTCGACGGGGTGCGCGCCGAGCTTGCGGACGGATGGGCGCTGATCCGGGCATCGAATACCTCGCCGAGCCTCGCGCTCCGACTGGAAGCGGACTCCGAGGCGGCGCTCGAACGGATCGCGAGCGACGTGCGGGGCCTCCTCCTCCGACTGGACCCGGCCCTGCGGGTACCCTTCTAGCCCGGAAATCTCACCAGCTTTCGTCGCGAGGGCGGCGAGACGGCGCTGTGACAGGCCGCACGGACCGAAAGAGCGCGTACGCGCTGGCGAAGGCGTAGCCGACACTAGCGCGTTCGCGCTGTCGAAGCGGCTTGAGGGAGTACGGCCTGTCACAGCGCATGGATCGGCGTCCGCAGCAGAAAGCTGGTGAGATTTGCGGGCCAGGGCCGCGCCGGCAGCACTCCGGCTCGCGATCGGTCAAGATCGACGTGCCGGAACACCAGGCGAAAGGGCCGGCCCGCCCCCGGGAGGAGGCCGGCCGCGCACCCCGAGAGCCGAACCAGGAACAACGAGAACATGACCGATTCACCGACCGTTCCGAACGACGTGGCGCGCGTGCTCGCAGAGGCGCTCCCCTACATCCAGCGCTTCGCCGGGGCGACCTTCGTCATCAAGTACGGAGGGAACGCGATGGTGGAGAAGGAGCTCACCCGAAGCTTCGCGCGCGACATCGTGCTCCTGAAGTGCGTCGGGATGAACCCCGTGGTGGTGCACGGCGGCGGTCCCCAGATCGGCGAGTGGCTTGCCCGGATCGGGAAGAAGAGCGAGTTCGTGGGCGGGATGCGGGTGACCGACGAGGAGACCATGGAGGTAGTGGAGATGGTGCTCGGCGGGCTCGTGAACAAGACCATCGTCTCCCACATCAACCAGGCGGGAGGCCGGGCGGTCGGCCTCACCGGCAAGGACGCGAATCTCCTCACCGCGCGGAAGCTCCTCATGCCCGCCGCGGCCGGCGGCGGCAAGGGCGAGAGCGGCGGCGAGAAGAGTGGCGGGAGCGGGGGCAAACGCGGCGACAGCGGTAGCAACGACGACGGCAACGGCAACGGTAACGCCGAAATGCTCGATCTCGGCCTGGTGGGAGAGGTGAGCGAGGTCGACACCAACCTCCTTGACCACCTGGTGGCGGGTGACTGCATCCCGGTCATCGCCCCGATCGGATTCTCCGCGGACGGACACGGCTACAACATCAACTCCGATCTCGTGGCCGGGAAGGTCGCCGAGGCGATGCGAGCGACGAAGCTCATCCTGCTCACCAACACGCCCGGGCTGCTCGACGAGAACGGGGCCACCGTGAGCGAGATGAACCTCGCGCAGGCGGCCGCGATGCGGGCGGCGGGGACCATCTCGGGGGGCATGCTGCCCAAGGTGCAGTGCGCGCTCGACGCGGTCCGGGGCGGGGTGGCGGCGGCGACCATCGCGGACGGACGAGTCGAGCATGCGACCCTGCTCGAAGTATTCACCGAGGCCGGCTCCGGCACCATGATCCGCCCCGGCTGACCCGCTGCGTATCCTGTCACCTCTTCCGCAGTAGTCGATACTTTCTCTTCACCCCGCTCTCGGTCATCCCGACGCTGCCGGATCGGGTCACCGGCGTCCGGCGGGGTACCCCGGCTTGGTGGGGGTTGCACGATGTTGGTGTATTCGGGCGTGACTCCCATCTCGACTACATCGGCGTGGACCGTTCACGGGCAATGCGCGAACTTGGTGAGACGCTGGCGTTGGCCGCAGCCGATCTTGACGAGACGCCACAGATTGACCGGCACTGGTCGCCTGACATCCGCTCGGTTCCCTGGCAACGCGCGCCAGGCTTTCGTCCGGTGTTCGTCATCGTCTCGTACCTTCTTGCAAGCCCGACCCTGGATACCAGAGGGCTCATTGACCAACTGGAGGGGTTGCTCACGAGACTCGGGCGCGGCCCGGTCACGGTCCTCTACACCAATTCCTCACGGCCTGAAGCCAACCGTAGCTACCCGATCTTCCGTACAGGGTTGATGGACGCGGGCTTCAAGCCATTCATTGATGACACCGGCACGATTGAGATCGATAGATGGGCTGGTACTAGACCGAAGTTCCTGGGGATTTTGGGGTCAAATCGAGGGTAAGTCATTGACGTAGATCGAAAAAATGCCGGAGGGAGGGTGATTTTTGTTCCCATGTATATTGAGAGATATCATTGACATGGTGGATTCGAATTGCTATCTTCGTTCCCATGTACATCGAGACCGTCCCCAACCGCAACTCCCGCCCCGCGATCCTCCTTCGCCAAGGCTGGCGCGAGGGCAAACGGGTGCGCAAGAAAACGCTGGCCAACCTCACCGACTGGCCCTCGGAGAAGGTCGAGGCACTGCGCCAAGTGCTCAAGGGCCGCCGACTCATCGCCCCCGAGGACGCCTTCACGGTCGAACGTTCCCGACCGCACGGTCATGTCGAAGCGTTGCTCACCGTTTGCCGGCGCCTGGGACTGGAGCGGCTCATCGCCGCGAAGCGCTGCCGCGAGCGCGACCGGGTGCTGGCGATGGTGCTCGAACGGTTGCTTCATCCCGCCTCGAAGCTCGCCACTACCCGGCTGTGGCATTGCACGACCTTGGCCGAGGAGCTCGGGGTCGGCGACGACGACGAGGACGACCTGTACGAGGCGATGGACTGGCTGCTCGAACGCCAGGAGCGAATCGAGCAGCGCTTGGCAAAGCGCCATCTGCACGAAGGCGAACCGGTGTTCGCCGACGTGTCGTCAAGCTACTACGAGGGCCGCACCTGCCCGCTGATGCGCTTCGGATACAACCGCGACCGCAAGCGCGGTAAGACACAGCTCGTGTACGCCGTGCTGAGCGCCCCCGGAGGGTGTCCGGTCGCCGTCCAGGCGTATCCGGGAAACACTGCCGACCCGAACACCGTCCCGGACCAGGTGGTGAAGCTCCAGGAGCGCTTCGGGCTTGAACGGGTCGTGCTGGTCGGGGACCGGGGCCTGTTGACGCAGGTCCAGATCGAGCACCTGAAGCGCCACCGGGGTCTGGGATGGGTGAGTGCGCTGAAGTCGTTGCAGGTGCGCGCCCTGGTCGAGCAACACGCGTTGCAGTTGTCGCTGTTTGACGAGCAGAACCTGGCCGAGATCGTCTCGCCGGACTATCCGGGCGAGCGCTTGGTGGCGTGCTACAACCCGCTGCTGGCCGAGGAACGCTCGCGCAAGCGCGAGGAGTTGCTGGCCACGACCGAGGCGGGGTTGGAACGCGTCGCACGCGAGGCGGCGCGGCGCACCCGCACGCCCCTTGGGGCGGCCGAGCTCGGACGCAAGGTCGGGCGGGTGCTGGGGCGACACAAGATGGGCAAGCACTTCGAGTGGGAGGTCAACAACGCCCGGCTGCGGTATCAACGCAACGCCGAGCGGATCGAAGCCGAAGCGCGTCTGGACGGGATCTACGTGCTTCGCACGAGCGAGCCAGCGACGCGGCTGTCGAGCCACGACACGGTGCGCACCTACAAGGGGCTTGCGGACGTGGAGCGCTGGTTCCGCACCCTCAAGGGCCTTGAGGTACGGGTACGGCCCATCCGCCATCGCGAGGAGCGCCGGGTGCGGGCGCACCTGTTCATATGCCTGCTCGCGGGCTACGTGGAATGGCATCTTCGCCGTGCCGTGGCGCCGTTGCTGTTCGACGACGAGACGTTGGACGAGGCGCGCCGCACGCGCGATCCGGTCGCCCCGGCCAAGCCCACACCCCGGGCCCGTAAGAAAAAGGCGCGCCGGCGCACCGACGACGGATTGGCCCTGCACAGCCTGGATACCTTGCTCGCCGAACTCGCGACGCGCTGCCGCAACACCTGCCGGGTGTTGTCGGACCCCACGGCTCCGGCCTTCTCGCTCCTCACCGAGCCCACCCAGACCCAACGGCGCGTCGCCGAACTCATCGAAATGTTCCCAGTACCGGGAATCGCCTGAAGCTGAAAATACGAACGACTGTCAATGAGTTGTTCTATCTCAACGCAGGGAACTTCGGACTAGAGAACGAAGCCTCCGATACGCCCTGTTCTATCGCCAAGATCAAGACATCCTTCGACTCGGAGAGAACTGAAGTGCGACGCCCGGCGGTGCGACTCCCGACTTGGGACGAGCTTGCGAATGTACCCGAACAACTCGACGTGCTGGAGTACCCTCTCGACCGGTCCCTATTCGTCGTCGGTCCACCAGGTTCCGGCAAGACCGTCCTCGCCGTATACCGGGCACAGATGGCGGCGGCAATGAAGCAGGACGAGCCGCGACCATCGGTCGCAATTGTCACCTTCAATCGCATGCTCAGGCGTCTGCTGGATATAGTCAAGGAGAGCGACATCAGTGTACAGACGATGCATAGCTTCGTTTGGCAGGACTATCGAAGACGCACCAACGGAAGACCTCCGAATCGGCCACACGATCCATTCATGTATGATTGGGAATCGATGGTCTCCTCCCTTGAGGAAGCTGAAGAACGCCCCAACAGATCGCACCTGGTGGTGGATGAAGGGCAGGACCTTCCGCAGGGATTCTTCCGATACGCTTCAGGCTACGTATCGCGGACACTTTCCGTATTCGCCGACGAAGACCAAGCCGTTAGCGCACAACGTACAACACTTGAGCAGATCAAGGGCGCGGGAGGTCTGGGTGATCCCATCATACTCAGGCAGAATCATCGAAATACGTCCGAAATCGCAAGATTGGCCGAGCATTTTCACAGTGGCCGGCTCCCGGCTGCAGCAGTGATCCGTACCGATCCTGGCGAGCTTCCACGTCTCGTTCGGTCAACAAGCCTTGAATCTACCGCCGAGCTCGTGTCAAACTGGTGGACGAATCGTGGCGGGAGCATCGGCATCATCGTCAACGAGAATGATACTGGTCGCATGGTTCATGGCATGCTCGTCGAGCGGCTACCGGAACGGCGCGTCGATTTCTACGATAGCGAAGAAAAGAATGAAAATATGATCGAAATGCTCGAACCCGGTGTGACAATATTGAACAAGGAGTCGGTAAAAGGGCAGGAATTCGATGCCGTGTTTATCCTGGAGCTCGAGGCGTTCATCCCCTGCACAAACGACACGGAACGCCGGTCGATGTACATGATGTGCACTCGTGCGAGAGACAACTTGTTCCTCTTGTTCGGCCCTGGCATTCTCCAGGAAAGGGCTGCCGTGGCGTTGCCGGGGGCGGATATCCTGGAGCGAACATGACATCCAACAGCAGCCAGATACCGTTCCAACTCTCCGTCGTGAGCGAGGGACATGCCTCGGACGTGTGTTGGCTGGGACTGGCTACGGATCACCGGCGGCTGTTGGATGCGCTTCAGGACGGCTGGCTGCGTCCTCTGCCGTCACACACCGGTATATTGGTAGGAATTGGGAGATATGCCGCTGAACGGGACAGCGCCGAGGAAGGCCACCCGATAGCGATCCACTTGAAGCTGAATACCGAGAAACTGCCTGAACTGGAAGTGGCCACATTCCACGGCATACAATGGGAAAC
This sequence comes from Gammaproteobacteria bacterium, assembly GCA_965223775.1. Taxonomy (GTDB): domain Bacteria; phylum Pseudomonadota; class Gammaproteobacteria; order HK1; family HK1; genus JAJDXW01. Next base: position 5,227,676 of record OZ245021.1, read on the forward strand.
TCGGTCTATTCGGGAAATCGAGTCGTCCAACACGGCGCTGTACTGGCCGGGCGTGTTTCCTACCTTCGCGATACAGGAGATTGCAGTATCATCCGAAGAAGAATGCGCACGCCTGAAAGGGATGGCCCGGTTCGCATCGAATCTGATACTTCCGGAAGATGTGGTCAGAGTCGATACAAAGCCCAAAGACGTTCTTGCGCCTGATACTTGTCCCCTTGAGGCGAATGCCAAGCTTGTAATCCCGAAAAATGAAGATGCGACACACGGTGCCATAAGCATGGCCGTGTGGGCAGTACCACGGATCGATCCATGGCTGGATCTTCTCACCACGAGCTTCGCTTCCGATCGAGCAGGACTCCCGGTACTGGCCAACAACGTTGGCGCTTCCTGGTGGCGGTTCCCACCTTGGGCGTCATCGTCAGACAACACGAAGCCATCCAGCCTGCAGGATTGCCTCTGGTTGGCTGCTATCGACTCCCTTTTGAGCCACTCGGCTGAGAGCAGTGTCGCGCCACGGGAGCTCGCAGAACACATTGCTGACACGGCCTCTCATTACGAGTGTCCGGTAAACGTGGGCGGCATATCCGCTTGGCTACAGTCTACGCACCGCATCTTGCGTGCAGAATCCACGATTCGGCTTGATGACTGGCGATCCTGTCCGGTAGGGATAGCCATTCAACTGGTGCTGACACGTTCCGATCCGCTCAGGTTCAAGACGTGGTTCCAGGATCTTCCGGACCTGCCTCCCGCGATTGCCTGGTCGGCAGCAACGCTGTGCGGTCTTCTTCACGGATATAGAAGGCTGGATACTTACTTCCGCGGAGACGCGCTCCAACGCGAACTCCTTTCGGTTCACGCACTACGTGCCTGCGCTCACGATGCACGAGAAGTCAACTGGCCGTCGCTTGCCTCCGACGCACCCAGTTGGCGTAGAGAGTCCGGCAACTTCGTATTGTCCTGGGGTGGCGAAGATTTTGCCCGGCGTCCGGAGAAGGCCAGAGGCAGATGGTATGCGGCGGACCTTGAAGATGTGACGACACGGCGCGAGGCGCAAGCGGTTGCAAAGGAATTGGATTGGCAGTGCATGAATCAGGAGATCGTTTTCAGGGATACGCGGCTTCCTCTTCGCGGTTCCGGTACTGTCCGCGCGGTTGACAAACCGGACTCGCACCTTGAAGTCAGAGGAGAGGTCAGGTTGCGGGTACCAGAAGGGGCCAGCATCGAAGAGATGTTTGACGCCGATTCGTTTCGACACCGGGTCGCGGTCGAGGGTGGACGATTGCCTGACCCACCCACCCCGCAGGTTCGGGATCTGAATGTCGAGGAACTGGATATTCCTGGTCTGAAGTACGCACGGGAGTTCCTTACGGCGACTGAAGAAGAGGAACTTGTCGCGACCATCGATCGGTGCGAGTGGAATTCCGATATCAAGCGACGCGTCCAACACTATGGCTGGCGATACGACTACAAAGCTCGCAAGGTCGATCCTTCCATGCACCTTGGTCGTTTGCCCGATTGGGCCGAGAAGCTGGCACACCGCCTCGTTTCGAAGGGACTTGTGCGCGAGCTCCCGGATCAGGTCATTGTCAACGAATATATCGCGACTCAGGGAATCCGTCCCCATTCTGATAGCCCAAGTTTCGCCGACGGAATCGCCACAATCAGCTTGCTGGAGTCATGGGAGATGGTGTTCCGCGAGAAGAGCACGAAGAGAAAGGTCAACCAAGTGCTCGAACGGCGGAGCGTTGCGATAATGAACGGCGATTCCCGGTATCGCTGGACACATGAAATACCAAATAGAAAGACCGCACCGGCCAGAGTGAAACGAAGACGCCGTATTTCTCTCACCTTTCGCAAGGTGATTGCTCCGCAAGGCGGGAAGCACAAGTCCGGATAGTCCACGAGCCACAGCCGTTCGGTCCATCCTGGCCCCCTTGCCGGGTGATGCGCATCATGCGGATGTTCGGGTCGGGAAAGCGCGTGTCGCGGACGCAGATATCCTGCCGGTCGTCGTCCAGGCCGGGTCAGCGTTCGCCGTAGCGCTCGAGGTAGCTTCGCATCGCCGCCGCGTGGCGGGCGAGGTCCGGTCGCGTCTCGACGGCCCGCAGGAGCTGCGTCGCGCTCGCGACCGCCGCCACCGGAAGCCCCGCGTCCTCGCGCACCTCGCGGGCGGCGGACTTGCGCCCGATCCCCCGTTCCTCTCGATCGAGCGAGATCACGAACCCGGCCGGAACGGCGCCCGCCGCCCCGATGATCGCGAGGGACTCGCGCGCCGCGGTGCCGGCCGACATGACGTCGTCCACGATCAGGACCCGCCCGGCGAGCGGCGCTCCCACCGTGGTCCCCCCTTCGCCATGGTCCTTCGCCTCCTTGCGATTGAACGCATAGGGCACGTCTTTCCCTTCCGCCTCGAAGAAGGCGACGGCGACGCTCGCGACGAGCGGGATCCCCTTGTAGGCAGGTCCATAGAGCATGTCGAACTCGAGACCGGCGGCGAGAATGGTCTCGGCGTAGCAGCGCCCGAGCCGGGCGAGGGTCCGCCCGGAATTGAACAACCCGGTATTGAGAAAGTAGGGGCTGACGCGGGCCGACTTGAGCTCGAACTCCCCGAAACGAAGCGCATTGCACTCCAGGGCGAGATCGATGAAGCGCCGCGCCGTGTCGTCCCCTCCCATCGGCTCAGAACATCAGGTGGCCCGCGTCGCGGATCGGCTCGATGAGCAGCAGGTTGACGAGCTGGAGGCCGATGAGGACGAGGATCGGCGACAGATCGAAGCCACCCATGGCCGGCAGGGCGCGGCGCGCCGGCTCGAGCACGGGCTCGGTCAGGCTGTGGATGATGTCGCTCGCCGGGTGCCGGGTGCGCGGACTCACCCAGCTCAGGACCACCCGGATGAGGATCGCCCAGAAGAAGACGGTGGTGCACAGATCGAGCAGCTCCGCCGCCGAGATCACCGCGAGGCCGGAAAGCGAAGACTCGACGCCCTTCACCCCGAACACCAGCCAGAGCTCGAACATCTGCGCCCCGAGCATCACGATGAGAGCGCCGCCCTCGATCCGCCCGACCCTCGGAACGATCCGGCGCAGCGGGGCCAGCACCGGCTCGGTGAGCCTCACCACGAACTGCGAGAGCGGGTTGTAGAAGTCCGCCCGGAGCACCTGCAGCAGCACGCGCAGCATGAGGATCAGGATGTAGAGCCCGAACGCCACCTGCACGACGAAGGTGAGCGCGTTTCCGGCGTAGGGTACGTCCACGGCGGTGCGATCAGCCGCCGAGCTCGCGCGAGCGGTCGCGCGCCCCGGTGAGGGCGCGATCCACCAGCTCGCCGAACCCGCCCGCGCGGAAGAGGTCGAGGGCCCGCTCGGTGGTTCCGCCCGGAGAGGTGACGCCCACCCGAAGCTCCTCCGGAGTCCGCCCGGCTTCGAGCGCCATGCGCGCCGCGCCGAGTGCAGTCTGGAGGGTCAGGGCGCGGGCCTGCTCGCCGGTGAGCCCGAGGCGCACCCCGGTTCCAATCATGTGCTCCATGAGGAGGAAATAGTACGCGGGCCCGCTTCCCGAGACCGCGGTCACCGCGTCGAGCAGGTCTTCGTCGTCGACCCAGAGAGCGATCCCGGCCGATCGCAGGATGGCCTGCGCCGCGTCGCGCTGATCCTCGGTCACCGCCTCGTTCGCGAACAGCGCAGTGGCTCCGCAACCGAGGAGCGCCGGGGTGTTCGGCATGGTCCGGACGACCGGAGCCGGGTAGTCGAGCCATTCGAGGATCCGGGCGATCCGGATTCCGGCCGCGATGGAGACGACGAGCGGCCCGCGCTCGCGCATCGCCCCGGCCGCCCCGGTGACGACCTCGGCCATGATCTGAGGCTTGACGGCCAGCACCACCACGTCGCTCGCGGCCGCTGCCTCCCGGTTGTCGGCGGTCACCCCCACCGCGAACCGTTCCGCGAGATCCCGGCGTTTCTCCGCCTCGGGCTCCGACACGAGGACGGCCGCCGGCGGATGACCGCTCTCCACGAGCCCGCCCACCAGGCTCGACGCCATGTTGCCCCCGCCGATGAAGGCGATATTCCAGGTCATGCTCGGCTCCGCAGGTTCACGAACGGGCGGGATTATGGAAGATTCGGAGCATCCGGCAAAGGCAGCGGGCGGCGCGGGGGCCGCATCCGCGGAATCAGGCGCGGGACTCGCCGCGAGGTCCGAACACCGCGGTGCCGATTCGGACCATGGTGGCGCCTTCGGCCACCGCCGCTTCGAGGTCGTCGGTCATGCCCATGGACAGCGTATCGAGGGGATGACCGTCGGCGCGCAGGCGGTCGTATGCTTCGACCAGCGGCCGGAGCGCGGCGCGCTGCGCGTCGAGCTCGATGCAGGGCCGAGGAATGGCCATCAGCCCGCGCAGCCGCAGGCGGGGAAGCTCGGCCACCGCCGCGGCGAGCTCGGCGGCTTCGGAGATCGGTACCCCCGACTTGGACGATTCGCCGCTCACGTTGACCTGGAGACACACGTTGAGCGGCGCCAGCCACGCCGGGCGCTGGTCGCTCAGCCGGCGCGCGACCCGGGCACGGTCCACGGTGTGGACCCAGGCGAAGCGCTCCGCCACCGTTCGCGACTTGTTGGCCTGGAGAGCGCCCACGAAGTGCCACTCGATGCCCCCGGGACCGGAGAGCTCCGAGAGCTCGTCGAGCTTCGCCACCGCTTCCTGGACGAAGTTCTCGCCGAACAGGAGCTGCCCCGCCTCCCACGCCTCGCGGATGAGGCTCGCCGGCTTGGTCTTGGCGACCGCGAGCAGGGCCACGCTTCCCGGCGGGCGGCGGAAACGCCGCTCCGCGGCCGCAATCCGGTCGCGGACCGCGGCGAGGGAGCCGGCCACCTGGCTCAGTCCCCGGCTCACAGCACGCCCTTCCCCCGCAACGCCTCGATCTCCGACTCCCCGAGCCCCAGCCGCTCTTCCAGGATCTCCCGGTTGTGGGAACCGAGTTCCGGGCCGGGCCACTCGGTGCCGCCCGGGGTCGCGCCGAGCCGGGGAGACATCGCGGGGAGGACCAGGGGCTCGCCGTCGATCTCCACCCGGTGGAACATCTCCCGCGCGCGGTAGTGGGGATCGTCCATGATGTCGGCAACGCTGTAGATGGGGCCGGAGGGCACGTCCGCTTCCTTGAGCCGCGCGAGCACCTCGGCCAGGTCGAGGCTTCGGGTCCAATCCGCGAGCGCGTCGTCGATGAGCTTCTCGTGATCCACCCGGCCCGCGTTGTGGGCGAGGCGCGGGTCGTCCGCGAGGTCCTCCCGGCCCGCTGCCCGCATGAGCCGGCGGAAGATCGCGTCTCCGTTGCCGCCGATGATGACGTGCCGGTCGTCCCGGCAGGGATAGGTGTTGGTGGGCACGATCCCGGTCAGGGTGGTGCCGGACGGCTCGCGCACCAGGCCCGCGCCGTCGTACTCCGGGACGACCGACTCGAGCACGTTGAAGACCGACTCGTAGATGGCGACGTCCACGAGCTGACCGCGGCTCGACTTCCCCCGCTCCACCAGGGCGAGAAGGACCCCGAGCGCGGCGTGCAGGCCGGCGAGGGTGTCACCGAGGCTCAGGTTGGGCCGCACCGGGGCCTCGCCCGGGAAGCCGTTCAGGTAGCGGAACCCGCCGATGCCCTCGCAGACCGAGGCGTAGCCCGGCCGCTCCGAATAGGGTCCGGTCTGGCCGTAGCCGGAAACACGGGTGTAGACGAGGCCCGGATTGGACTCCTTGAACTCCTCCGGGCCGAGACCCCATCCCTCCATCGCCCCCGCCCGGAAGTTCTCGATCACCACGTCCGCGCCCTCGATGAGTCGCTTGACGAGGGCCCGGCCCTCCTCGGTCCGAAGGCTCAGGGTGACCGACTTCTTGTTGCGCCCAAGCATCCGCCAGAAGTAGGACGTCCCGTTGCGCAGCACGCGCCAGCCGCGGATCGCGTCGCCGCCGCCCGGGGGCTCGACCTTGACGACCTCCGCTCCGAAATAGGCGAGGACACTGCCCGCGAACGGGCCGGCGATGAGCTGGCCGAGCTCCACGACGCGGATGCCCTCGAGGGGCCGAGATGCACCCATGGATCTAGGCTCCGAACACGCTCGCCCCGTCAAAGACGGGCCCGTCCACGCACACCCGCTTCATCGCCGGTCCGGCCGGGGTGCGCACCAGGACGGTACACCCCGCGCAGCCGCCAGTGGCGCACGCCATGTGCTCCTCCAGGGCAAGCTGACTCGGCACCCCCAACTCCCTTCCAAGCTCCGCGACCGCCCGCAGCATCGGCTCCGGGCCGCAGGCGAACACCTCCACCTGCCCGCGCGAGGGTCGCACCTTCAGCCAACCCCGCGCAAGGTCCGTCACCAGACCGTCGAAGCAGCCCGGCAACCCCGCCCGACTCGCCGTGCGGCTCGCGACCCCCAAGTCCTCGAGGCATGCGAGGGCCGCGCCGGCCGGAAGCCCGGCCTCGGGTATCGCGGACGGACGGACGTCGAAGGGGAACGGTACCTCCGATCCCATGAGCACGACCGGGCGGGAGGCCGCGAGCCGCTCGGCGAGGAACAGGACCGGAGGGATGCCGACGCCGCCGCCGAGGAGCAGGCGGCGAGGGCGCTCGGGGGACGGGGAGAAGCCGCGGCCGATCGGCCCCAGCACGCTCAGCCGATCGCCTCGTTCGCACCGCGCGAGGAGACGGGTCCCCGCGCCGACTTCCTTGAACAGGAGCTCGAACCAGCCCTCGGCCGACTCCGTTCGCATCACCGACATCGGACGGCGCATCGCGAGGGACGGACCGCAGCGAAGGTGCACGAACGAACCCGGCGCGGCCCGCGCCGCCACCGCCGGCGAGCGCATCCGCAGGATGTGCTGTCCGGCCGCGCGGTGGTCGTTCTCGAGCACATCGGCGTCCTCGAGGAAAATCGTGCCCCGGTGTGCCCGGTGTGCCCGGTGTGCCCGGTTCACGGGCGGATCTCGCGAAACGCCGCCTCGGCCCCGAGGATCCGGATGAGCAGGGCCGCGCGCACCCACATGCCGTTGCGTTCCTGCCGCCAGTACATCGCCCGGGGGTCTTCGTCAACCCGGGGGTCGAGCTCCGGCCCCCGGGGCAGCGGGTGCATGATGATCGCGTCCGGCTTCATGCGCCCGAGCTCGTCCGGCCCGATTCCGAACCGGACGTGGTCGAACCGCGGGGTCTCGCCCGGTCCGTCGTACTCCGACTGAAGGCGCGTGAGGTAAAGGGCGTCGAGCTCGGGCAGGACCTCGCCGGGAGACCCCGTCTCCTCGAACTCGACGCCGTGGCGCTCGAGAAGATCCTTGACGTCCCCGCGCATCCGGAACTCGGCCGGCGACAGGAACCGCAGCCGCACTCCCGGATAGTGCCGCAGGAGATGGCACAGCGAGCGGACCGTTCGCCCCCGCGCGAGGTCGCCCATCATACCGATCGTCTTCCCCTCGATGCCGCCCCGCTCGGCGAAGCTGCGGTCGAGGGTGTAGATGTCGAGGAGGGCCTGGGTCGGATGCTGGTCGGGACCGCTCCCCGCGTTGACGATCGGCACCGGGCGCGCGATCGAATCCATCATGCGCGCCGCACGCGCGGCAAGGCCCGGCTCGCCGCTTCGCATGATGATGATGTCGACGTAGGAGCTGAAGGTGCGGATGCTGTCCTCGAGGCTCTCCCCCTTCACCTCCGACGAGGTCGAGGGATCCCGAATCTCGCTGGTGCGGATGCCGACGATGTGGCAGGCGTTGTCGAACGAGAGGAACGTCCGGGTCGAGGGCTGGGTGAAGTAGAGCATCGCCCGGCGGTCCGCGAGGAGCGCCTGCAGCCCGACACGCCCGTCCCGGCTCTTGGCGACGGCGCGTACCTCGGTGGCGAGCGCGCAGATCTCGTCCAGGAACGAGCGATGGAACGGCCCCGGATCGATGATGTGGAACGGCCCCCGGCCGGGAGATGCGGGGACCGCCGGGTCAGGCCGCACGGGCGCCTCAGCCACCTTCCGCCGCGGACGCCGGCGCCGGGCCCGGGCCCGGGCGAGAGCCCGCGTCGCCGCCCGCCTTCGACGCAGCCCGGTCCGGCCGCCGCTCGCCGAGCCAGGACTCGAGGATGATCCGGGCCGCGACCGGGTGGTCGATCTCATGCCGGCGCCGCGCTCCGGACCCGCGGAACGCGCCCCGTTCGGCAAGCTCCGCCCGCGCCTCCACGGTGGTCAGCCGCTCGTCGGCGGTGTGCACGGGGAGTGCGAACCGGCGCCGGAGGGCGTGCCGGAATCGCCGGGCGCGCCGGGTCATGGGCTGGGGCCGGCCGTCCATGTGAAGGGGCTCCCCGACGACCAGTCCATCCGGCTTCCACGCCGCGACGATGCCGTCGATGGAGACCCAGTCCGGCTCTCCGTCGCGCACGCTGACCGTCGAAAGCGGACTCGCGGTTCCGGTGACCGACTGCCCCACCGCTACCCCGATGCGGCGCTCGCCGTAGTCGAACGCAAGGAAGGTCTTGTCGGCCGTCACGCGCGCCCCGACTGCCCGGACAGGCTGTGAAGCTCGACCCCGAGGCCGCGGGCGGCCAGCTCCCAACGGTTTTCGAACGGCGCCTCGAAGACGATGCCGAGATCGGCCGGACCGCTCAGCCACGCGTTCTGCAAGACCTCGTGCTCGAGCTGTCCCGGCGCCCATCCCGCGTAGCCGAGCGCGACGAGAACGTCCCGCGGGCCACGCCCGGCGACGAGCGCATCGAGGATGTCGCGCGACATGGCGACCGCGATGTCCTCGCCCTCCACGGCGAGCGCGTGCTCCCACGTGCCGGCCGGACGATGCAGGACGAAGCCGCGCTCCTTCATGACCGGCCCCCCTTCCATCACCGGAAGCTGCCGGGCGGGATCGTCCTCCGAGTCGGGGCCGGTTTCCACCCCGGCCTGTTCCAGCACCGTCCCGAGATCGAAGCCGGCCGGCCGGTTGATGACGAGTCCCATGGCCCCGTCCTCGTCGTGTGCAAAGAGATAGGTGACCGTGCGCGCGAAGTTCGGATCCTGGAGCGCCGGCATGGCGATGAGAAAGTGGTTGGTCAGGTTCATGCGCGCTCACCCGCTTTCGGAAACCCATAGCAACATCTCATCCGACTCTCCAACCGTATCGAAGTTTGAACACCGAAACGCGCAACTATCCACGGTTTCCACACGGCCACTCGTACCGACCTAGGACGTTCCCGTCCCGCCTCCCTATCCTTGCCCTTCTCGCCGCACCCACACCATGCAAACTTCAACACACGCCAATTTTGCGCCGTCGAAATATCTCGGGTATTTTTCACTATATCCACTGTAGACGTACCCTTCATTGTTCGTCCATCCTATCAAGCCCCAATGCCTGAGGGCTTTTCGCTGTAGCTGTATTCAAGAAAGAACATGTCCACATTAAGCCGACTAAAAAAGAAACCAATCAAAGACATGCTGACGTGTTGAATTCGGCAGACCATCGATAATGCGAACCATGTGATGATGCAGAAGGTCCGAATTGAACTTCATCATCGGGAACGGGTTTTGGAGGTCAATATCATACCGCGCTCCATGCTCGATCTTCGCAAGTGCAATGCGATTCTTGTCGACGCTCATGAACTCAAGAAAAAACGCATAAACTTCCAGTAAATGAACAGTTTCAACTGGTTGTGTCTTCAGTACCGCCTCGCAGAGCCGAGCGATGGGCGGTTTGAAAAACCGCTGAAGAAGCTTGTCATTGTATTCACGTTCACCCTCCGGGTGAGATTCCGCCAATTCTGCGATTGATATCATGTTGGCGAAATACCAGATTTTCCGGCTATGACGTAGTTTCAAATTGCGACTACACCAGTCCGCACCCTCAACGTCCGCCTTCGTCTTGTATTCAATACAAAGCGTTCTGTAGTATCTAGCAATATCATTGCATAGCGACAACGTATGGCGTCCGCTGGATCGTTCCCTGTTGCCATAGGCATCCAGAATCCCTTGGCTTATATCCCTCTGCGGGTAACCGCCAGCAACTTGCCGTCCCTCAGTCAGAATAAGTAGTCTTTTCGTGAGGCATTGACTTGTATCCTTCGGTCCACCGATACTCTCCGGATCAACTAGCGAATCAATGAAATCTGGTCTGGTGAGCTCTTGACCTTTTGATACATCTATGTCTAGCTTCTTACGTAGTGCTTGACGAACTTCTTGGTCGTATGACATGTAAGTCTCTAAAGCCTTCTCATTGCGAGCCACGGGGACAATGTCCATGTCAGAAGCATCAAGCGCTTCGTTTCGACCGACCGAACCGACAACAATGAAACAAAGATCATCTAATCTCTGAGATTTAGAATCTGCGAATGTTTCTATTATCTCTTTCGCGTCGGTGATTATCTTGTTGCTCCATTCGTCAGCACGCTGGTAGACTTCAGCAGATTGTGGTTTGATGCGACTCAGGTAATTGTGAGAAGACACGTCTCTTCACCCTCGCGATCTTTGACGACGAATCAAAAGGCTATCTAGGTGCTCGATAGGAGAGTCGCTGTGGAGTACTCGTTTGTTTCTTAGACTGCAATCTAGAATGTACTTCTGTGGCGCCTTATATCTATTAACTGATTCAAATGGCGGAAGACCTGTTTGAGACACGCTCTTAACTATTTCATCCTCGCTTAACTCGAGAGATTCGACCAACGATACATCTCCAAATACCTCCTTGATAGCGTCGGACCAACGAGACTCGAATTCGACAGTTCGTGTCGCATTGATATACCTATCGTAGATTTTTTGTTTCTGGCGCCAAAACTTCAAAATAGGTCCGGAATAGTTCCTCCGCACGATCGCATCATCGAAACAGTCGATCTCTTTTATCTCGAACGAATTCAGGACATTTTCCGGATCTGGCACATTAATACCGATAGCCCGACCCGATCTATAAATTCCTTCAAGAGTATCTGGTGTTATCGCTGAATGGATTAGCGAATATACCATGTGAAACTCCTTGAGGTCTTTATCCATCTCATCTAATCGATGTGTTCGTTTTTCAAACAAAATATTCAACCGGTCGGAGTCAATACCCATTTCCTGGATACGATCCAACAGCCGAAAGTCATCTGGAAGCTCCAGAGAACCCATCACCATCTTGTGCCGCAGAAGCTTATGTGTAGTTCCGGTAATGCTGGAAAATGCCACCTCACCGGTATGCGAAAGTGGCCAAGTGGCGATATCGTGAATCAGTGCCCAAGCAACAGCATATTTCTTCGCGGCTATCGACAGAGAAAAAGCATCACAAAATTTAACCGCAAGACCCGCCACCGCTAGACTATGGTCCGCTCGGCTTCCGTCGTCTGCAAGGTCAAGCCCCTTGTCAACTCTTGACGAAAGCGGATGACCGGAAAGATGTGAGAAGTGCGGCGAGAGAATTCCCAAGAAAGTCACATCGTACAAACGTTGAAATGCCTTCGAACTCAAAATTGGTTCGGCAGAGTCAGCAACGAAACTGTCTAAGCCCGTCATTTTAGAGTGTATCCAACCAGTCAATCCCGCATCGTCCCTGGTCGCGTCACCACGCGCGAGAGTCTCGCTTCGTACGCGTGCTGTCTGCATGGGTCCAGCCATTTCATTTTTTTCCGCATTGGTCTTGGGGTTACCTCCCCGCTACAGCACACTCCCCCAAGCTCGCGAGGAGCCTACCTCCACGATCCGACCAAATGCCGGTGCACCATCTCCCACATGGGTGGCTTCCGGGTACGCAAGCCGGCTATCGCGCCGATATCGCGTGCCAACAGTCTCCAGTGTCACAGCCACGTCCTCACTGAACCCCGGCCCTGTAACCATATCATCCCAACGAGGATCCGTTCAATCCAGAGAGAGCACCTAAGCACTGCCATGCAGAGCTGGTACGGGGGTCGCGTTTTGGATCCATGAAGCACCAAAATTTCTCGACGCGGCCCACACTTACCTTTCCGTTCGTTCAATGCATGGTTCCCGGACCGGCGAGCTGGACATGGACGATGGTGCCCCGCAGGACGACGACGAGCCCTGCCGCACGGTCGGCTCCGTCCGTGCTGTAGTCGAACCGGTAGCTCCGCACGAGCGCCACCCGGCCGTTCCAGGCCAGGTTCATCCTGGCAAGCGCCACCGTCTCGTCGAGGAACTGCACGTCGTTGGCCGCGCAGATCCTTCGCCCGGCGCGGGTCGCGGCCTCGCGGGCCCGCAGGCTCTCCCGCCACAGCCAGACCACGGCGGCGATCAGCGCGACCGCGATCAGCGCTTCGTGCACGATTCGGCGAGTCCGGCGCCGTCCGACACCCGGTGGAACCAGTCGCGGCCGACGCGCGGGGCGCGCCCGTCCACGTTCACCGCCCCGCGCCCCGCCCGGATGTCGGCGAGGTCCACGGTGCGCGAGTCGACGCTCACCCGCACCCGCCCCGTCCGGTTGGGCCGGCTCGCGTGCAGGTGGGCGCCGGAGAAGCACAGCAGGTCGCCGGGCTCGATCACGATCGGGACCTCCGCCGCCCCGCCGACCGGGCCGCGGAGCTCGGGCAGGAGCGAATAGCGGCCCGGCGCCTCCCGGAGGCGCTCGAGGTCCCAGTCCGCGCTCGTGTTCGGCAGCGGACGGTCGAACAGGGTCGGCCAGATCACCATGGTGGCGCCCGGATCGAGCGGAAACACCGGACCCCAGAGGTTGATCTGGGCCATCAGGTTCGAACCCCAGGTGTCGCGGTGCGGGGGAAGATCGCGCGTCCGGCGCCCCGAATAGGTGTCGCCGCTCGGCTGCAGGCGGAGGATCAGCCGGTCGGCGTAGGTCGAGTCCGGATCGAGCCCGATCGACTCGATCACCGCTCGAAAGGCCGCACGGGCGTCCCGGTCGCGCAGGAACGACCGGCGGAGCGTCGCCGCGCGCGCGAGAAAGTCCTCGGGCGCGAGCGAGTCCTGGGCGAGGGGCGGCGGGTCGGGAGCGAAGGCCGCCTCGGCCATCGCCCGCGCCCGCGCAACCAGGCTGCCCATCGCGGGAAGCCCGCGAAACACCAGCAGCTCGCCGCGGTAGACCCGCCCCCGATCGAGCGGAGGCTCGCCCTCGACGAGCCTGCCCGCCACCGGGCTATACCGTCGCGTCCTCGCCCCGGGCGCGCGCGACCTCGCGGGCGCTCGGATTGACCGACGGGCGGAACGGCACCTCGCATACCGTGGCGCGATCCGGCTTCCCGGGCTCGCTCGCGTACTCGTCGGGCAGCCACACCGCGAGCTCGGTGCCGACGGCGGAATTGCCCACGGGCACGTAGCCCATCGCGATGTTGGCGCCGAGCTCCGGGGCATGCCACGGCGAGGTCAGGTAGCCGACGGGATCGCCGCCGCCCGCATCCGACACGAGCCAGAAGTCGGGCGCGTAGTCGTCGATCGGCTTCCCGCCCATCGTCATCCCCACCATGACCATCGAGAACGGGGGGCGGCCCGCCTCGATCTCGTCGCGCATGCGCTCGAGCGCCGCCCGCCCGATGTAGTCGCCCCGCTTCCTGCGCGGGACCTGGTAGGCGAGATCGCACTGGAAGGGCACCGTCTCGTGGTCGATGTCCTGCCCCCAGGACAGGATCCCGGCCTGGATCCGTCGCTGGTGGCCGGGAGCGATGACCATGAGCTGGTGGGCCTTCCCCGCCTCGAGCACCGCGTACCAGAGCTTCTCGGCGTGCAGGGTGGCGTCCCGGAGGTAGATCTCGTAGCCCTTCTCCCCCGAGAAGCCGGACTGGGAGATCACCACCCGGCAGCCCGCGATCTCGGCCTCCATGAGGCCGTAGTAGGGAATGTCCCGGATGCCCTCGCCCACCAGGTCGGCCATCAGGTCGAGCGACTTCGGCCCCTGGATCTGCACCGGACACACGTCGATCTCGTCGATCTCGACGTCCATCTTCATCCCGACGTTGACCCCCTGGAGCCAGAACAGGATGTCGGAGTCCGCGAGCGAGAACCAGAACTCGTCCTCGGAGAGCCGGAGCAGCACGGGATCGTTCAGGATCCCGCCCCGCTCGTTGCAGAGGATGACGTACTTCGCGTGCATCGGCTCGATGCGGGTGGCATCACGGGTGATGACGTAGTCGGTGAAGCGCTCCGCGTCCGGTCCCTTCACCCGGATCTGGCGTTCGACGGCGACGTTCCACATGGTGACGTGCTTCGTCAGCGCCTCGTACTCCGCCGCCGCGCCGCCGTCCTCCGGCCGCACGTAGCCGCGGGGGTGATAGATGCGGTTGTAGACGGTGGCCCGCCAGCAGCCCGCCTCGTGGGACAGGTGCCAGTAGGGGGATTTCCGCACGCGGGTCGAAATGAGAAGCTCCGTCGGCGTCCGGCCGCTCTGGCGGAGGTTGACGGGAACGATGCGGTCGGACTGGTCGACGCTTTCCGGCTGGCGGGTCATGGCACTCCTCGTCACGTCGAATAAATTGATGTGGTTCAGTTTTTTCGACGCGGCCGGAACCGTGCGGCGACCGCCGAGCCCGCGCCGAGGGCCGCTCCGTGGCGCGCGCGACAATAGCAGAATCGCGGGCCGTGCAAATCCCCCGGACGGAAAAAAATCGGCTCTTTCCGGGACCGGTCGCGAGGCCGTTCTCCAGGCCGATTTCCAGGCCGTTTCCCAGGCCGTTTCCCGGGCCTTCCCGCCCGGTCCGGTACGGCCGTCGCACGCGCTTCCCGGCAACGCCCGGAACATGGGGAATCGGCTTCGTGCGATCATGCACGCGAACGCAAGAGCGGCCGCAAGAGCGGCCACGGGAGCGGGCGGCGGGGTGCGGCATTCCGTGCTCTCCCGGCGCGCCCTCGGCGCTCGAATGCGAATCCTCCTCGCGCCCCGGATTGCGGTCCGGTCGAGCCCGGCGCGGCCGACTCGACGGGGCGACGGGGCGACGAGGACGGCAACCCGGCCCGGACAGGAAGCGGCGAAGAGATGAACGAGAGCTACCGCGACGGCGATCTCGCCCGACCCACCCCGCGCTACGAACGGTTGACGGAGCTCCTGGAGCGAGGCGCCGGCGGCGCCTTGCGCGATGCGTTGAACGAGGTTCACCCCGCCGAAGTCGCCGACTGGTTCGAATCCCTTCCCGCGCGCGATCGCGATGGGGCCTGGAGCTGCATCGACCCCGCCCGCCGCCACGACGTCCTGGCCGAGATCGAGGATGCGGTCCGCGCCGGGCGCCTGCTCACGATGCGGCCGGAGGAGCTGGCGGGCCTCGCCGCCCACCTCGACGAGGACGACATCGTCGACATCCTCCAGGAGCTCCCCGAAGAGGTGATGGAGGACGTCCTCGAGGCCATGGCGGCCCAGGACCGCGAGCGGCTCTCCCGCGCCCTCGCCTACCCCGAGGACAGCGCGGGCGGCCTCATGAACCGCGACGCGATCAGCGTGCGGGCGGACGTGACGGTGGAGGTGGTGCAGCGGTACCTGCGCCGGCTCGGCGACATTCCCCCCGCCACCAACCGGCTCATGGTCGTGGACCGCGACGGGCGGCTGCAGGGAACGATCCGGCTCGCCGATCTCCTCACCCGGGACGCGGAGGAGCCGGTGGAAGCGTTCCTGCTCGACGACGTCGCCCCCCTGTCCGCCGATCTGCCCGCGAACGAGGTCTCGAAGCTCTTCGAGCGGCGCGACTACATCTCCGCCCCGGTCGTGGACGGCGAAGGGCGGCTGCTCGGGCGCATCACGGTGGACGACGTCGTGGACGTCATCCGCGACGAGGAGGAACGGTCGTTCATGCAGATGGCCGGACTCGACGAGGAGGACGATCTCTTCGGACCTGTCGGCGCGGCCGCCCGGCGCCGGCTCGTATGGCTCGGGACCAACCTCGCGACCGCCCTCGTCGCCGCCTGGGTGATCGGGCGCTTCGACGAGACCATCGAGCGGGTGGTGGCGCTCGCGATCCTGATGCCGGTGGTGGCCAGCATGGGGGGGATCGCGGGGACCCAGACCCTCACCATCGCGATCCGGGGGATCGCCCTCGGGCAGCTCGGGTTCCACAACGCCCGCGCCCTGCTCGGAAAGGAGCTCATGGTGGGCGCGATCAACGGGCTCGTATGGGCCGGGGTCGTCGCCGCGATCGCCGCGCTGTGGTTCCGGGACCCCTGGCTCGGGGCGGTGGTGGCCGCGGCGCTGCTCCTCAACACCCTGGTCGCCGCGCTCGCGGGCGCGTCGCTTCCCCTCCTCCTGCGGCGGCTCTCCGTCGACCCCGCGCTCGCGGGCGGAGTGGTGCTGACGACGATTACCGACGTGGTGGGATTCGCCGCGATCCTCGGCCTCGGCACACTGGCGCTCGCCTGAGGGTCCGGGCCCTTCCCCGCCCCGGGCGCCCGCCCGGGGACCGTGAAGGGGCGGGGCGGGCGCCTGACGCCGCCCGGCATTCGCCCCCCTGCCGGCCGCGGCGCTTCCGCGCCAACCCGACGCCCGAGCGCCGGCCGGGCCGAAGCCGAATGCGGGGCGCGGGAATTCAAGCTATCATCGAGCCGCTTTCCGGCACGCAAGATCCATGACGGACTCACCCACCATCGTACTCGTGGACGGCTCGTCTTACCTCTTTCGGGCCTTCCACGCGATGCCGTCCTTCACCAACTCCGACGGGGCGCCGACCGGAGCGATCCTCGGGGTCGTCAACATGCTCCGCCGGCTCCGGGCCGACTTTCCGAGCGAGTACTTCGCGGTCATCTTCGACGCGCCGGGGAAGACCTTCCGCGACGAGTGGTATCCCGAGTACAAGGCGAACCGCCCCCCCATGCCGGGCGAGCTCCGCGAGCAGATCGAGCCGCTCCATCAGCTCGTCCGCGCCCTCGGCCTGCCCCTCCTGTGCGTGCCCGGCGTGGAGGCGGACGACGTCATCGGCACCCTCGCCGATCGCGCCCGCGAGAGCGGGTTCCGGGTGATCATCTCCACCAACGACAAGGACATGGCGCAGCTCGTGGGGGGGGGGACCACCCTCGTGAACACCATGGACGACTCCATCCTGGACGAGACCGGGGTCGAGGCGCGGTTCGGAGTTCGCCCCGACCGCATCGTGGACTACCTGACCCTCGTCGGCGACGCGGTGGACAACGTGCCGGGCGTTCCCAAGGTCGGGCCGAAGACGGCCGTCAAATGGCTCACCGCCTACGACTCCCTCGACGGGGTCCGGGCCAACGCGGCCGCGATCGGGGGGAAGGTCGGCGAGAACCTGCGCGCGTTCCTGTCGTCGAACGGGGCGGCGGAGAGCCCGATGGACCTCTCGCGCCGGCTCGTGACGATCCGCCGCGACGTGGAGATCGGGGAGAGCCCGGGAGCGCTGCGCCCCGGCCCCGCGGACCGCGGCGTCCTGGAGGCCCTGTACCGCCGGCTCGAGTTCCGCTCGCTGCTCCGCGCGCTCCTGGACGAGGCGGGAGGAAGCGAGGGAGCGGGGCCGGAGGGCGAGCCCGCGCCCGCCCGGGCAAGCGAGGCGACGTACGAGACGGTGCTCACCGAAGACGCATTTCGCCGGTGGATGGAGCGGATCGCGGGCGCGGAGGTCTTCGCCGTCGATACCGAGACCACCAGCCTGGACTACATGGATGCGCGGGTCGTCGGGGTCGCCCTCGCGGTCGCCCCCGGCGAGGGCGCGTACGTCCCGTTCGCGCACCGGTACCCCGGGGCGCCGGACCAGCTCGGCGAGGAGGAGGTTCTCGGCGCGCTCCGCCCGATCCTGGAGGACCCGGACCGGGCCAAGATTGGTCACAACCTCAAGTACGACATGAGCGTGCTCGCGAACCACGACATCGCGATGGCCGGCATCGCGCACGACACGATGCTCCAGTCCTACGTGCTCGACAGCACCGCGTCCCGCCACGACATGGACTCCCTGGCGACCAAGTACCTCGGGATCAGGACCCGCAAGTACGAGGAGGTGGCGGGCAAGGGGGTGAAGCAGATCACGTTCGACCAGGTCCCGCTCGACGAGGCGGGGCCCTACGCCGCGGAGGACGCGGAGGTGACCCTGCGCCTGCACTCCTTCTTCACCCCCCGGCTTGCCGAACGGTCCTCCCTTGAGCGGGTGTACGAAGAGATCGAGATGCCCCTCGTCCCGGTGCTCTCCGCGATGGAGCGCCGCGGGGTGCGGGTCGACGCGGAACGGCTCCGGGTGCTGAGCGAGGAGCTCGCGGTGCGGATGGACGCCCACGAGCACGAGGCCCACGAGGCCGCCGGCGGCCCCTTCAACCTCCAGTCGCCCAAGCAGATCCAGGCGATCCTGTTCGACGCGGACCGGCTCGGGCTGCCGGTCCGGACGAAGACCCCGACCGGCCAGCCGTCGACCGCGGACGCGGTGCTCCAGGACCTGGCCCGGGAGTTCGCCCTGCCCCGCATCATCCTCGACCACCGGGCGCTCTCGAAGCTGCGCTCGACCTATACCGTGGCCCTCGTCGCGAGCGTGAACGGGGCGACCGGCCGGGTCCACACCAGCTACCACCAGGCGGTCGCCTCCACCGGCCGGCTGTCGTCGTCGGCGCCGAACCTCCAGAACATCCCCGTTCGCACCGCCGAGGGGCGGCGCATACGCCAGGCGTTCGTCCCGCCGCCCGGGTTCCGGCTCCTCGCCGCGGACTATTCGCAGATCGAGCTGCGCATCATGGCCCACCTGTCCGGGGACGAGGGCCTGGTGGGAGCGTTCGCGGCCGGGCGCGACATCCACCGGGCGACTGCCGCGGAGGTAGGAGGCATCGAGGAGGCGGAGGTGGACGGCGAGCTGCGCCGGCGCGCCAAGGCGGTCAACTTCGGCCTCATCTACGGCATGTCCGCGTTCGGCCTCGCGCGCCAGCTCGGGATCGAGCGCGGGGAGGCGCAGGCCTATATCGAACGGTACTTCGAGCGCTACCCGGGGGTGCGGACGTACATGGACGAGACCCGGAGCCGGGCGCGCGACCGGGGCTACGTCGAGACCGTGTTCGGCCGCCGGCTGTACCTGCCCGAGATCAAGTCGCGCAACGCCGCCCGCCGGCAGTACGCGGAACGCACCGCGATCAACGCGCCGATGCAGGGCACCGCCGCCGACGTCATCAAGCGGGCCATGGTGTCCCTGCACGAGTGGACGGCCGGCCGCGAGGACGAAGTGCGGATGATCATGCAGGTGCACGACGAGCTCGTGTTCGAAGTCGCGGAAGACGCGGTGGCGCAAGCGTCGGCCGCCATCGAGGAGCACATGGCCCGGGCGGCGGAAGAGCTCGCGGACCGGATGGGGGTCGGCCGCCTCCGGGTGCCGCTCGAGGTGGAGGCCGGCAGCGGCATGAACTGGGACGAGGCCCACTGATGATCCTGATTCCCGCGATCGACATCAAGGACGGCAAGTGCGTGCGGCTGCGCCAGGGCCGGATGGACGAGGCGACCGTGTTCGAGGACGACCCCCGGGACGCCGCCCGGCGCTGGGTGGACGCGGGGGCGCGGCGCCTGCACCTCGTGGACCTCGACGGGGCGGTCGAGGGGGCGCCCCGGAACGCCGATGTCATCCGTGCCCTGGTGGCGGACTTCCCGGATATCGACGTGCAGGTCGGCGGCGGGATCCGCGACGACGACACCATCGAGGGCTATCTCGCGACCGGGGTGCGGTACGTCATCCTCGGAACCCGGGCGGTGACCACCCCCGGCTTCGTGGCCGATGCCTGCGTCGAGTTCCCGGGGCACATCATGGTCGGGCTCGATGCCCGCGACGGGCGCGTGGCGGTGGACGGCTGGTCCAAGCTCACCCGGATTCGCGTCGACGACCTCGCCAAGCGAATCGAGGACTGCGGGGTGGAGGCGATCATTCATACCGACATCGGGCGCGACGGGATGCTCGAAGGGGCGAACGTGGAGGCAACCGAGCGCCTCGCCCGCGACCTCAACGTCCCGGTGTTCGCATCGGGGGGGATCCGCGACCTCGACGACATCCGGGCCCTGTGCGAGGTGGCCGACGCGGGGGTCGCGGGTGCGGTCATCGGCCGCGCGCTCTACGAGGGGACCCTGGACTTCGCCGCCGCGACCGCCCTCGCCCGCGAGCTCGGCGGCGAGTCCTGGGGGCTTTAGTCCAACCTCCCCCGCCGCCACTCGGCGTGCAGTTTGCCGAGCGGCCGGTTGGTGGACCCGGTCAGGCGGCGAAGAAGGCGAAGTCTTCGGTGTTGTTGAACGGGAAACGCTGCGCGCCGTCGGTTTGCTCGATGCCGAAGTACCGGCGAAGCGCCTTGTGCGCGTGCTTCGGATAGATGATGGTCCCGCCCCGGTCGTCGCGGCGGAGGGTGCGCGGGTTGATCCGGTAGGCGAAGTGCAGCCCGTCCGTCTCCCCCACCGCGCGGTTGGTCCA
The DNA here is from genome assembly GCA_965223775.1 of Gammaproteobacteria bacterium. Lineage (GTDB taxonomy): Bacteria > Pseudomonadota > Gammaproteobacteria > HK1 > HK1 > JAJDXW01. The sequence continues at coordinate 5,247,950 of OZ245021.1, forward strand.
CGGCTGGTCCTTCTCCATGACGACGTAGCTTCCGATCGGCCAGTGGTCCTTGCCGTCCACCGAGTTGTAGAAGTTGGTCCGCCCGAAGTCCGAGCCGATCACCACCACCATGCGGTCCGCGACCCCGTGCTCCTCGGCGTACTCCCAGAGGTAGTCGACGCTTCGGGTCAGGTTGTTGAGCAGCCACTCATGGTCCGGGTCGTGGTTCGTGTGGGTGTCGAATCCGCCGAGCCAGAGGTCCGCGCTCATCGCGACTCCCGTCTTGAACGCGAGCACGGTGAGCTGCGCCTGCCGGCGAAGATTGCTGTAGAAGCCGGGGGGGCCCTCCTCCCCCTCCTCGATCTCGTGCTCGGGCGGGAGCGCGTCCGCGTAGGCCCGCAGGCCTTCGGCGGCGAGCGCGGAGCGGTGGAACGCACGGTGCCGTTCGTCCCCCGGAAGCGGCCCGGGAGCCATCGCGAGGCGCGCGTCCGTCTCCGCCCGCGCCGCGCTCAACGCCTCCCAGTCCTCGTCATCGAACAACCTCTCCATCCCCGCTCTCGGAGTGGCGATGGTGCGGAGCAAATCCGCGTCGTCGATGCGCGTGAAGCGGGCGACCCCAGCGGTCTCCGCGTACCCGCCGAAGCTCAGATAAGCGACCACCTGGTCCGGGGCGTAGTGTGCGGCGAGGAGCGCGCTCATCGTCGGGTACCCCTCGGAGTTGCGCCCGCTCCAGTTGTGCACGATGCCGACGGTGTGCGAGTTCGTCTGCGCGTCCACTCCGTTGATGACCAGCATCCGGCGGTGGTACTTCTCGAAGAACGCGACGTTGCCGGCGAAAGGCGCGTAGGGGATGTTCCCGGCCTGGCGGATTTCGTCGCGCTCCGCCCAGTGGTTGATGACGGGCTCGCCGCGAGTGTTGTCCTTGGGGTCGCAGAAGCTCGTCGGATCCCATCCGCCGTCGGCCTGGACGAAGACGAAGAGCTTGCCGCGGTAGTCCGCCGCATGAACGAGGGGGAGACGGAACCCCGCCGTCGCGCCGACTGCCAACAGGCCCTTGAGGAGTGCACGTCGTCTCATGCCAGCGATCCCCCTAGAGGTACAGGTAGCGGTAGTCCATCAGGAGGTACGCGAGGGTCACCACCCACGCCTGCGCGGCGTACTCGGGGTCCGACCAGTCGCGCTGGTTCAGGTAGTGGTTCAACCGGCCCCAGTCGAAGTCGTACCACCGATGCCCTTCCTCGTTCCCGTACTCCACGATGATGTCGTCGAGGAGCCCTTCGAAGAAGGAGCGGTCGTGCGCACCGGCATAGCAGTTCCAGTGATCGAACCAGTCGTTCCGCTCGGCGCGCTTTCGTTCGAGCACGTCGACGAACAGCTCGTACGCCCGCTCCACATCCGGGGAATGGAGGGTGGCCTCGACCCCGAGCAGCGTGTCGTGCAGGTCGACGAGCTTGCCCCGGATCGCGCCGGGGTCCGTCGTGTGCTTGTCGATCCCCGCAAGGAGCCGCTGCTCCGACCCGGTCCGGAGATAGAAGTCGCGCGTGACCACTGCGCACGCGATCTGCATCGCGTGCCGCTTGGCCACCCCGGCCATCACGGGGGTGATGTCCCGCGCCCGTTCCGTGACCCCGTCCGAATCGATCCCGCCGTAGAGCAGCCGAAACTGGTGGGTCAGTCCGCTCAACCACTCCTGGTACGGCCACCCCAGGTTGGGTCGTCGCTCCCACCGTACCCCGGTGAGGGCGTCCGTCTTGTGAGCCAGCTCCTCGGGGGTGAGCAGTCGCCGCGCCCCCGCGTCCCGAAGCGCGCTGCGCCGCACCGGGTTCGCATCCTCGACCTCATCCGCCCGGAACCACTTCGTGAGCACCATCTCGACCAGGAGGTCCTTGAGGTTGTACGCCGGTCCGCCGTGGAAGCCGCGCCGGAAGCCGTCGGCGAGACGCTCGACCTCCGCCCCCTGGGCGTTGGCCGCGAGCAGGCGCCCCTCGAAGTCCGCGTCTCCCTCGTCCTCGGGGGGCTCGGCGACTTCGGAGCCCATGAGCGCCGGCCACCAGAACTCCACCGCGGCGGTCGCGAACCGTTCGTCCGCGACGATCCGCCGCGCGAGCCACCGCACGGTGTTGTCGGAATTCGGCGCTCGCTCGCCCGCGAAGCCCGGAGCGCGCATGCCCCGGTACCAGGTGTCGCCCTCCCGGTATTGATTCACCCCGACCGCGAGCCTCGCGAACCCGCCCTCGTACTGCTCGTACCGGTCCGCCCAGGCGACGATCTCGACATCGTAGACGCCGTCGCTCGGGGCGTCGAAATCGATGAAGAACGCGCACTCCTCGTTGCCCCACCACAACTTGACGTGGTCTTCTCGCCCACGGGGACTCTCGGCGATCCTCCCGCAGGGACGCCCGTTGAAGTAACGGATCGGTGGCCCCAGGTCCTCGAACTCGCGGCGGGCGAGCTCGCGGCCGCGAGCGTCCTTCACGCGTAAGCGGTCCAGGTAGACGGTGCCGCCAATGCGAGTGCGCTCCACCCAGAAGGGGTTCGTGAACACCACTCGCAGGGTCTGCCGGCCGGCCGCGATCCGGACCGGCCAGGACAGCGTCTCGCGGTTCCGCCAGGAACCGGCCCGGATCGGAAGAGACGGCCCGCCGTCCTCCCTCTTGTAGAACTTGTCAAGGGAGTCGTGCCCGCCCCACTTGTCCTTGTAGAACCCCTCGTCACCGTAGTACTGAAACGTGCCGGCCACCGGATCCATTACCGTGTGGCAGACCGTGCACGCCGGGTTGTGCATGGTGGGGTTGTTCGTGTCCGCGAGCGCGACCGGGTCGGTGGTCCTCGACGCCGACTTCTCGATGTCGAGGCCAAGGAAGTGGTAGTAGGTCCAGCGCGAGCGCGCCCGGTTGCGGTTGGTGGCCGTCGTCGGGTAGCGCAACAGGAACGACGTCGTGTTCAGGATCCCCGCATGCGGATAGTTCGTATGAAGCGGCCCGGGATCGAGCACCCGGGTCGAGCCGATTGCCGGGTCGTACTCCGACACGAACCCTTCGCCTTCCCGGTAGTAGGACACGATCCGGGACGGCTTGAACTCGTAGATGTTCTCGGGGTCGTCGAAGGTGGTTGACGCACCGTAGCCGTCGGCCGCCCACAGATTCGCCATGATGTAGTCGGCGGTGAGGATCTCGGTGTAGGGAAGGTCGTTCTCCACCACGTGCGCGATGAGCTCGACGGGTGCGCGGCGGAATCCCTGCTGGGAGCGATCGTTCCACTCGTAGTACCGTCCCGGCTTGCCGATCCCGAACGCGGCCTCGCGGCGGCGATAGGTCTCGTTGACGAAGTCGACGAAGTAGCGCCCGACGTTGTGGTCGATGACCTGCCCGATGTTCCGGTCCGTCAGCAGCCGGTCGTTGGCCCCCCGGGTGAGGAACTCGTGGAACTCGGACCCCTCCATCATCCCGCGGATGGTCGCGCGTAGCGCCTCGCCGCCACCGCGGGCGGCCGCGTACTCCGCATCGGTCGGGATGCGCCCGGCGAAGATGAGGGCGGCGCGGCGAAGGACCCTGGGCGTCGGCGCCATCTCCACCGTGTCGAACAATGTCTGCAGGGTGACCGGCGCGGGCGTGACGTCTTCACCGAGCAGCCGGAGGAAGCTCTCCATGTCCGCGAATTCGGGGGTGTCCGCGCGTACCTGCTCCCCGCCTCCGTGCCCGACGCCCTGAATCTTGTTGATGATGCGCAGGCCGGCGCCTTCCACCGTCGCGACGAAGTTCTCGAACGCCTCCAGGTTGAGCGCCTCGTGATCGGGATTCGACGAGCGGACGAAGACCAGCCGCGTGTTCCCCGACCGACCGCCGTCAACGTGGCAATTGATGCACTTCGCCTGCACCACCGGCCCCGAGATGCGGTCGCGGAACACCTCCTCCGCAGTCGGCAACGCCTCCACCGCTCCACGAGCCGCGGTGGACAGGTTGGTCAGGTGCCCGGTCGGGGTCGAGAGAAGGCTCATCGCCTGAACGGGCTGATCCGAGGTCACCACGAGCCGCCACTTGCCCGTGCCGTCGCCGAGCCCTTCGCTCAGACCCTCCGCTTCTCCGCTCTCGAGCTCCGCGGCGGTCAGCGTTCGCGATGCCCCTTCCGCCAATGACAGCACCACCGCGTTCCCCGGTGACGCACCCTTGTCGTCGGTCCCCATGATGGTCACTTCCGCCGCCTCATCGCCGGGGTTGATGAGGCGAAGGCTGCTCACCTGGTTGGCATTGTTCCCCGGGTTGAAGGTGACCACCCGGTGCCCCGCCTCGGTGCTGGGGGCCACATCGTGCATGCTCGTCAGAAAGCCGTCGTCGGTCCGGATGTAGGCGAGGATGTCCAGTTCCAGGGTCGAGCCCAGCCGAAGCCGCCAGTCCCCCGTGTCCGGCGGCCCGATGCCTCCCGAAAGCCACCCCTTCTCCGAGTTGCCGTCCTCCAGGTCCGTGGAGTTGAAGTGCAGAGTCTCCTTCGCGCCGATGGAAATCGTCACCGGATCGCGGTGCATCCCCTCGTCGTCCCAGGCTTCGACCCGCACCTCCCCCGCCTGCCCGGAACGGTTGATGACCCGCACGAACCCCTGGCGCCCCCGGGGGTCGGAGGCCGAGGGAAACAGCGGCACGGTGTGCGCGGTCGTCGCGCCATGGTCGCCCGACTCGGCGTTGTCGGGCACCCCGGAGAGGTTCGTCAGGTGCCCGGTAGGGCTCGCGAGAAGGCTCATCACCTCGATCGCCTGCTCCGAGCTCACCATGAGCTGCCACTTGCCGGAGCCCGTGCCGAGCGCGCCGGTGAAATCGTCCCCTCCGCTCTCGAGCTCCGCAGCGCTCAACATGCGAGACGCCCCCGCCGGCACCGTGACCTCGACCACGTCGTCCGGCGACCGCCCCTTGTCGTCAATACCCTCGATGCGGACCTCTACCGCCTCATCTCCCGGGTTCATGAGGCGAAGCCAACTCACCTGGTTCTGATTCCTGCCCGGATTGAAGGTGACCACCCGGTGCCCCGATTCGGTCCGCGGCACGAGGTCGTGAAGGCTCGTCAGGAACCCGTCGTTCTTCGTCCGCATGTAGGACAGCACCTCGAGGTTGAGGGTGCTTGTCAGCTCCAGGCGCCAGTTCCCCTCGTCGGGCGGACCCGTCCCTTCCTCGATACCCTTCTTGTCGTTGCCGCCCTCCAGGTCGTCGGAGTTGAAGTGCACCGTCTCGTTCGCGCCGATGGAAACGGTCACCGGACCGGCGGGCATCCCCGAATCGTCGAATGCCTCGATGTGAACCTCGCCCGCGCGGTCGGAGCGATTGACGATTCGCGCGAAGCCCTGGCGCCCGAGCGGATTGGAGGCCGCGGCGAAGAGCGGAATACGGTACACGCCGCCGGTTCCGGACCTCGGGGAAACCGGCCCCGGCACGGCGGCGGGCGGGCGGCCCGAACCGTCCGTCTCCGGCTCGACCAGGACGGGGTGCCACGACGGCATCGACCCCGGGGGACTCGGGGTCGATGCGTACATGGTGCTCGGCATCCGCGCGTGCGCCTCCGCTCGCGCGGCACTCCGGAGCTGTTCGACACGGGCGCGCTTCGCTTGCGCAGCGGACGCCGCGGTCAAGCGCTCCACGGCACGGGCGGCTGCAGCCCCTCCCTCCTGAGCGCGCGTTGCCCCGCTGGCCGCGGCCAGGGCCGCCGCCAGGAGCATCGCCCACACTGGAGCCCTGGAAGGATTCGTCACACGGGGCACGCCTCCCCCACCGCCGATAGAGGATCCCTGACTATATCAAAGCTTATCCTTTGAGAATCGATCATTCCTGTATCAGAAGAGTCGACGGATCCTCTCGATCATTCGAACGGAAGCTATCCGACCAGGCGGCTCCGGTGGGCCCGCCGAGGGCTGAGACCCAGCGCCCGTATGGCCGCCCGTCTTTTTCACGTGAGAAGTTGTGCGGGCAAGCCGGCTCACTCTGTTCGTCGAGCGCCCGGACCGGCTCGCGGCAAGGTGAATCGCGCGCTCCGTCAAGAGCAGGTCAATCTCGCTCGTCTGGTTGTGTGCACCTGTCCCCTCCCGACCAACCCAGGAAAAGGCTGCTTGACCAAGGACACCTCCTGGATTATGAAGCAAGCTGGCAGCAGCAGTGACTCCGAGCTTGGGCCCCCATGGTCGGGTCCAGCCCGACCGGCCGTACCTTGCCGCTGCAACAATTCGGTGGCCGGGCGGGATCGCGGGCATCGTAAGCTGGGCGAGAGCGAAAGAGGGGGTCTCCGGCCGATGGGACTCGCGGCGCGCATCATCCCGTGTCTGGACGTGGACGCGGGCCGGGTCGTCAAGGGGGTGCGGTTCGTCGACATCGTGGATGCCGGCGACCCGGTCGAGGTCGCGAGGCGCTACGACGAGCAGGGGGCGGACGAGCTCGCCTTCCTCGACATCACCGCCTCGTCGGACGAGCGCGACACCCTCATCCACGTGGTCGAAGCGGTGGCGAGCGAAGTCTTCATCCCGCTCACGGTGGGGGGCGGCGTCCGCGAGCTCGCGCACATCCGCGGGCTCCTCAACGCGGGCGCGGACAAGGTCTCCATCAATACCGCGGCGGTCACGAACCCCCGCCTCGTTGCCGACGCGGCGGCCAAGGTCGGCTCGCAGTGCATCGTGGTCGCGGTCGATGCGCGGCGGCGCGACGCAGAAGGCTCCGGATGGGAGGTCTACACCCACGGCGGCCGACGCCCGACCGGCCTCGACGCGGTGAAGTGGTGCGAGCGGATGGAATCGCTCGGCGCGGGCGAGATCCTGCTCACCAGCATGGACCGGGACGGGACCCGGGACGGCTTCGACCTCGCGCTCACCCGGGCCGTCTCCGACGCGGTCGGGATCCCGGTCATCGCCTCGGGCGGGGTCGGCACCCTCGACCACCTCGCCGACGGGGTCATCGAGGGGCGGGCGGATGCGGTGCTCGCGGCGAGCATCTTCCACTTCGGCGACTACACGGTGCGCGAAGCGAAGGCCCGCCTCGCGGCCCGCGGCATCGAGGTGCGCCTCGGCCCGCCGCGTCCGCCACCCCCGCGGTCCCCGACGGCATCCCGCCCGGGAACTGCGCCGGCGCCGGGACCGGGGCCGGGGCCGGGGCCGGGGCCGGGGCCGGGGCCGGGGCCGGGGCCGGGGCCGGGGCCGGGGCCGGGGCCGGGGCCGGGGCCGGGGCCGGGGCCGGGGCCGGGGCCGGGGCCGGAATAAGTGGCGCATCGAGTCGAAGCTGGCGAGAAGACCTGCCGTCAGCGCGTCCGCTGGCCAATCGGTATCACGTTTTCCGCCACGGTCCCGGTCCGCTCCCCGTCAACCGCTTCCGGTCGCTCAAGGTCATCAAGGTCACCGGTCCTCGAGCCGTCCGCAAGCGCGGCGCGCGGGGCGACATGTCCGGTTGAGTAACCGGGAACGAGCTCGGCGACAATCCTTCCCAGCTCCTGCTCGTCGAAGGCATCGCAGGCTTGGCGCAATTCTGCGAGCCGGGCCGAGAACTCGGTGTACCGTGTGGGCTCGCCTTGCGCGAGAAGAATCTTGTCGTGATGCGTGGGACGGAGCGACTCGGCAGGATGAAACAGCGCTTCGGTCAGCTTCTCTCCGGGACGGGTGCCGATGAACTCGATGGCGACGTCTTCGCCCGGGATCTTGCCGGAGAGCCGGATCATCTGCTCGGCCAGATAGACGATACGCAACGGCTCGCCCATGTCGAGAACGAACACCTCGCCGCTCTTCCCGAGAACCGCCGAAGCCATGACGAGCTGGCAGGATTCGGGAATCGTCATGAAGTAGCGTTCCATTTCCGGATCGGTCACCGTGACCGGGCCGCCGCGGGCGATCTGCTCGCGAAACAGCGGAACCACGCTGCCGGCGGAGTCGAGCACGTTTCCAAACCGGACCGCGATGAAGCGGGTCACCGGCGACCTTTCACCGATGGCTCGGCATACCATCTCCGCGAGCCGTTTGCTCACCCCCATTGCGTTCACCGGGTCCACCGCCTTGTCGCTCGAAACGAGCACGAAACGGTCGGTGGCGTGCTTTGCGGCCGCGCGCGCCACCGTCTGGGTACCGAGAACATTCACCCGAATCGCCTCTCGCACGTGGCCCTCCAGGATCGGCACCTGCTTGTACGCGGCCGCGTGAAACACGACCTCCGGCCCATAGCGCTCGAATACGCGCTCCACGGCCGCGGCGTCGCAGATGTCCGCGAGCACGATCGAGAGCGCGAGGGTCGGTTGGGCGTCTCTCAACTCAAGATGGATCCGATGAAGGTTGAACTCGCTGATATCGGTGATGATGAGGTGGGAAGGCTCGAGACGGGCGATCTGGCGGCAGAGCTCGCTCCCGATGGAACCGCCGCCGCCGGTGACGAGAATCCTGCGTCCGGTCAGCTCCTGGCGTATGGTGGGCCAATCGAGCTGCACCGGCGCCCGGTCCAGCAGATCCTCGATGGCGACCGGCCGCAGCGCGGCGGGCGCTCCGCGGCCGGAAACCGGCTCCTTCATGCGGGGCACAGTCCGGATCGGCACGTGCGCCCGCTCGCAGAGTTCCACGACCCTTCGCATTTCGGCCGCATTTGCGGACGGTATCGCGATGGCGATGACCTCCGCGCCGGTGCGGGCGACAAACTCGGGAATCCGTCCACAGTGGCCCAGGATCCGGACTCCCTGAACGTCGCGCCCCTTTTTCTCGGGATCATCGTCAACAAACCCGACCGGGCGATATTCGCGGGACGGAGCGCGCAACAGATCGCGTACAAGCGTCTCTCCCGCCCTTCCTGCTCCCACGATGAGCATCCTTCCGGAAACCACCGGGAGAAACCTCCGATCCTTGAGCCACCGGTAAGCCAGCCGCGGTCCGCCCAGAAGAGCCACGAGCAATCCGGCGAAGAGCGGAAACGACGCGCGGGGGGTATACGCCAAGCGGGTCAGGAGGAACGCCCCGACCGCGCACAGTGACACCCCCACGACAACGGCCTGGAGGATCCGGATGAGATCGGGCATCGACGCGAAGCGCCATACGCCACGGTAGAGTCCGAAGTACAGAAAGACCAAACCCTGAACGGTGACGATCAGGGGCAGGAGAAGAAGCGCCTGTTCCAGAAACTCCGCCGGGATCGTGCCAAGGTTGAATCGAAGCCAGAGCGCCCCCAGCCATGCGACCGGAATCATCAGGGCGTCGTGTGCAAAGGCGCCCCCTCGAGAGCGCAGACGGGTGACGACCCGTGCGAGCTTCAAGATCCCGCCCTTCGTTCCAGGCTGGTGACGGCGAGCGCGAGGACGACGTACCCGACCACCCATCCGCCCAACAACACCGCCTGCACCGCGGGCGCCACCCACAGCGCCACCACCGCCGAGCCGGCGCACGCGAACATCAGACCGTACTCGCAAAGGACGGTCTTTCGATGCCCCCATCCGAGCCGCACGAGTCGCTGGTAGAAATGGCCGAGGTGCGGGCGCCACGGTCGTTCGCCCGCGAGGATCCGCCGAAGGAGCGTGACCGTGGCGTCCACGATGAACGGAGAAAATACGAGCACGGAAATCCACAGCGGTACCGACGCGGCATGATCTGCCCGCAACATGACGACCGCCGAGAAGTATCCGAGGAGAGTCGACCCGAGATCGCCCATGAAGATCTTCGCCGGCGGGAAGTTGAACAGGAGGAATCCGAGAGACGCGGCCGCTGCCGCCAGACTCGCGGCGACCAGCATGACCGTGCCGCGGGGAGCACAGAGCAACGCGAGGGTCGCGAACCCGATCGTTGCCATGCCTCCTGCGAAACCGTCCATCCCATCCATGAAATTATATAGATTGACGAACCACGCTACGAACAGCAGCGTGAAGACGGGACCCGCGACGGAACCGAGTTCCAGCGCTCCGCCGGGAAAGAGAATCCGTTCGGCGGACAGGCCGGCTTGCACCACGCACGCCGCGGCAACGAAGTGGAAGACGATTCGGATCGCCGGGGAGACCCCCGTGACGTCGTCCAGGAGCGAGACCCCTCCGACAAGGAGCGCGCCGGCAAGCACCCAGGCGTACCCCTGGACGACCGTTTCAGTGAGCGCGGCGAGCGCAAGTCCGGCGGCGAGTCCGGCGAGGATTGCGATGCCGCCGGCCCGCGAGACGGGCCGGTCGTGCAGCGAGCGCTTCTTGGGCTGATCGACGAGCCAGCGGTTCCGCCCTCTGAATACGCACCACCCGGTCAACGCGGCCGCGACCGTGAACGCGACGGTCGCCACGAGTACGATCACGATCCACGCGGCCACGGCAGCCGGCGGATCAGACCGGCGGGCGCGAGAGACGGCTCACGGCCGGCACCGAACCGGTTCGAAGGCAGACATCGGGAGCTCGGGCATGGCGAACACGGCGACACGACCAGGGGCATCGGAGGAGGCCGCCGTATTCTGCCACGGCGACCCCGGGCCCGCGGTCAGCGTCGTCATGGTCTCCTACCGGACGGGGCCGGTGCTGTTCGAGGCCATTGCCTCGGTGCTCTCCCCAGCTCAGGAGGGGGTCGCCGAGCTCATCCTGGTCGACAACGGGAATCCGCCCGACGTGACCGCGGAGCTTGAGCGCCGGGCGGCGGCGGAGCCGCGCCTTGGCCTCGTCAGCGGTCACGGCAACATCGGGTTCGCGCGCGGCTGCAACCTTGGGGCGAGCCGGGCGCGCGGCCGCCATCTGTTGCTGCTGAACCCGGACTGTTGCCTCGGTGCCGGTGCGATTCCCGCCCTGCTGGCCGAAGCCGCCGCGCTCGGCGACGACTGGATGCTCGGATGTCGCGTGCTCAATCCCGATGGCAGCAATCAACGCGGGTCACGGCGAGCGCTGCTCACCCCCTTCACGGCATTGGTCGAAGCATGCCGGCTCGACAGGCTCTCGCCACAACTCTTCCGGCGCCACCGGCTCAACCACCACGAGGACCCGCTCCCCGGCGGCACGGCCCGCGTACCGGCAATCTCCGGCGCGTGCATGATGCTTCCGACCGCAACCTACCACGCCGTCGACGGCATGGACGAAGGCTATTTTCTGCACGTGGACGATCTCGACCTCTGCCTGCGCCTGCACCGGTCCGGAATTCCGATCTACTTCGCCCCCCACGTGAAAGCGATCCACCACGAGAGCAGCAGCCGGGCCAGTGCGTTTCAGATCGAGTGGCACAAGGCCCGCGGCTTCCTGCGCTACTTCCGCGTGCACTACCGCGGCCTGCGCTGGCTACCCGTGCGAGGCCCGCTGGCGGCCGCGATCCTCACGCGATTCGGAGTCCGGGCAATTCAATCCCTCTGCCGTCCTGGACGGCGCCAGCCGGTTCTCCGCACGCCGGATGCGGCGGAAAACGGCGTCCGCCGGTACGGGAAGCGGCGGCAATCGCGCCCGGAAGAAGACGGAACGTGAACCGCAGTCGAGACGAGCGCGAACCGCCGGCGGACGGCCCGCATCGGGTGACCCCGAGCTCCGACGGCGCACTGGGCGAGAAGCGGTTCGCGGTCATTCTCGGCGCAAGGAGCCTGGTCGGTCGATACCTTGTGAGGCGCCTCGCGGTCGAGGGATTCACGGGCTGGTGTCTCACGCGCGGTCCGGGGCCGTTCCCGTACGCAGTGCCCCCGGGGTTCTGCTGGCGAACCATGCGCGAAGGAGAACGCATGAGCGTTCCCGCCACGGCGACCCTGTTCTCCCTCGTTCCGCTCTCCGCCTTGCCGGCCGTCATCGGCCGCATTTGCGGTGGAGGAACGCTGATCGCGCTCAGCTCGTCGGGCGCGGCCCTCAAGGCGAAGAGCTCCGATCCCGAAGAGCGACGGGCGGCGGAGGCGCAACGGCGTGCCGAGGACAAGGTCCGCCGGCTCTGCCAGGACCGAAAGCTCGTCTGGACGCTCTTCCGGCCGGCGCTCATCTACGATCCCGGACGCGACCGCAATATCAGCGTGATCGCGGGCTTCATACGAAGGTTCGGAGCCTTTCCGGTCGTGTGGCCGGGACTCGGTTACCGCCAGCCAATCCACGCCGATGACGTGGCGAACGCCATGGCGGCTGCTCTGAACGCCCCGCGGGCTCGGGAAACGCTCTTCGAACTCCCGGGCGGCGAGACACTGACCTATCGCGACCTGGTCCGGGCGATTTTCGCGGCGCTGGGGCGGCGACCGATGCTCGTCTACCTGCCCCTCGGTTTCGCACGAGCCGCATTCCGCGTGTGGCAAGCCGCGTCCGGTACGAGCTACAGCCCAGCGAGCCTGGACCGGATGAACGCATCCCATATTCTCGACCCGGCCCCGGTTCGGGAGATTCTCGGGATCACCTGCCGGCCCTTTCGCCCGGAGTTTCCGAGTGCGCCCGCCCGCCGGGGCGATGGAGTCCGCCGGTCCGGGCTCTGAGTCCGGAACGGCCTTCCCCGCCCGCGGGAGATGCAAGCCCCGCAGCTCGACTCCGGACGCGCAAGGTCGGCCGCCGGACGGCGAATGCACGCCGGACGAGATGGGGTTTCCGTTCAACAACCCCGAGCACCTCGGGCCCTTCGCCGACTCGCCGGACGGCCGGGTTCACGCGCCGGCGGGCCGGGATGTCATTGGCGGAGACCGGCTGCCGAACCGGCCGAGCGCGGACGGGCGGTCATCCGCCGTGAAGATGGCCGTGGCAGGCGAGCTGCGGGTCGATGGCAAGGTAGGGTGCGCCGCACCGCTCGAGCCATGCGAGGCCATCGGCGGGCGGCTGCAACGACGCGACCGACGCGACGGAGCCCGCAACGATCGCCCGGTCCGAAACGACGCTGACACTCAAGAGCCCATCGACGGGCCAGCCGGTCCTGGGATCGATGAGGTGGCTGTAACGCTTCCCTTCTATTTCGACAAACCGTTCATATCCGCCCGAAGTGGTCAGAGCGCCCTCCGCAAGCGACAGCGTGGCGATTGCAGCGTCGGTGCGCAGTGGGTGAACGATACCGATCGGCCAGGGATGTCCATCCGCTTGCGGTCCCACTACGCATATATCGCCGCCGAGATTGATCAACCCGTGACGGATGCCGGCTCTCCTCGCCATCACGGCGGCCGCATCCGCGGCGTATTCCTTCACGACCCCGCCGAAGTCCAGCTCCATGCCGGGCAAGGGCAGATAGACCTCGTGTCCGGAATACCGCACCTTGTCCCAGCCCACCTTTTCCATGCAGGCGTCCAGCTCGCCGGGCATCGGCAATGTCGTGCGGCGCGGATGCCATACGTGCCGAAACGCGCCCGAGGTGATGTCGAACAGCCCGCCGCTCTGCTCGTAGACTGCCTCCGCGTACCGCAGGATGGACGCGGTTTCCTCATCGATGGGGATGGATTCCCGGCCGGCCGCCCGGTTTATCCGGCTGGCCACGCTGTCGGGAAGATAGCGCGAGTATTTCTTCTCGAAGCGCTCGATCTCACGAAGACATCGTTCAACGGCGCGGGCTAACGACTCCTCCGTCTCCGAGTGAAACCGTAGCTCGCAAGGGCAGCCCATTGCGCTGAACCGGGAATGGTATGGCGCCATCGATCAGAACGTGATGTCGTAGGTGATGGAAGCAAGGGTAAAGGAGAGGTGGGCGGGATGCTGAAACCCCGATGCAAGTCCGTACCGCTCGCTTGCGACGTAGCGATCGGCGCTCAACGTCAGCGACCACCCGGGTTGTCGAACGACCGCCTTGACGCCGAAGGTGAACGCGCCGAATGCGGACAGACGGAAGTCGCTGGACTGGTGCTTGTCGATCGACAGGCCGAAATCGTCGAAGGGACGGTGGAAATCGGCTTCCGTCTGAGTGAAATAACGAACGTTCGGAACCACCTGGAAGCTCGTGCCGACATTCTGGTACCAGGAGGTGTGCAGCGTGTGCGACGCAATGCTCCAGTCGTCGCCGAAGTAGCGGTAGTCCAGATGAAGCGCGGCATCCGGTCCGTCGAGGAAACGTCGATAGCGCGCGCTCAGGGCCCATTCGAGGCGCTTCCCGGGCCGGACGTCCCGCAGCTTGTACGGATCGGACAGGTACCCCGCATGCTCCGCGACGCTTCCCCCCAGGTACATCGAGGATTTCTTGCCGAGCACCTGGGAGACGCCGACGGACGCTGATCGGCTCCTTTTCTCCTCCCTCCGCACCCGCCCGAACGCGGCCGCGTCGGTGGGCTCGATGTCGTCGCTCGAATAGCTGACGCCCAGCAACAAGGTGGTGAGCCCGTCGTTGAACGTCCATTCTCCGGAGAGAGAAAGCGCGTTGGATTCGTAGTCGTCTTCCTTCGATCGGCTGAACGTCAGCGCGGTGCTGTGGTCTTCCCCGTAATGTGCCGCGGACAGATTGAGCTCGGTCCGAGAGTCGTGAATGGTGGCCCCGCTCATGATGAGTTCCGGCTTTCCGTCCGGACCCATGACCGTTCCCCAGGGCGATGCGCCGGACATCGTCTCCTGAGAAAGGCCGAGATCGAGACTCCATTTCCGGCCGACGGGTGTCAACAGCCTGAACTGCCGGATATCGATGTCGTACCGCCGGTTGTCGCCGCCGACGATGAGATGCTGCGGGATGTCGGCTTCGCGGTAGTTGGAGACGCCCACCGACAGCGTCGACTCGGCCGGCTGGGTCGCCGCAAACGCGGGAAGCGACATCGAGGCAATGGTCAGCGCCGTCAACGGAGAGGGTTGCCTCACGCTACTTGCAGCCGCAGCCGGCGCCGGCGGTCTTCGTCCCGCCGCTCGCCGCCTCCTTGCTCTCGTAGACCTGTTCATAGAGGCTGGTCTGGAGCGGGTTGGGGTCGAGCTGCATCTCCGCACGAGCGAGCGTTCCTCGCTCCCACGGGCGAACCGCCTCGCAGGCCCCCAGCACCAGACCGGCAACCACGACGGCCAGTGCGGCTGGCATGGACCGGCTCACGGGTCTATTCCGGAAACCGGCGGAGCAGCTCGACGATATGCACCCGGATCGCCTTCATGTCGCCCCGCTTGAAGCCCACGTGCACCAGCGTCACGCGGCCTTCGGGGTCGAGCACGAACGACGAGGGCATGCCGAGCAGGGCATAGGCTTCCGCGGTCAGTCCCTGGGGGTCGCTCAGGCTGTCGAAGTTCACGGGATGGCGGCTCAGGAACCTCATGGCATCGCCGACCTGCTCATCGACATTTACCGAGATCACCTCGAAGCGTTCTCCGCCCAGCTCCTCCTGAAGGGCGACGATCTCCGGCATCGACACCCGGCACGGGGGGCACCAGGATGCCCAGAAATCGATATATCGGACCTTTCCGTGAGTTGCCGACAGTGACCGCGTCGAATCGCTGCCCAATACCGGGAGACGGAAGTCCGGCGCCAGGTCCCCCTCCGAGACGCCGAGGGCCGCAGCGGGGAACAGCAGATTCAAGACGAGGATGAATGGACTCGACAACGCCCGCATGGATCAGTTCTCGTGGCGATGGAGGCAGGCTTCGATTCTTCAGACAGACCGGCCGCCCCGTCAAGTCGCACGGCAACGGCTGGGTGTCCGATTCCGCGATGGTGGGCTGAGCTTCGGCGGCTTTTCCGCGACCTCGGGTCTCACCCGGTTCACCCGCATCGACGATGCGCAGCTCCTGCGCGACATCGCCGACCCGGACCACGAGTGGCTGCTCGGGAACCTGACCGACTCGGTGGACCATCTCTGGGAGTACGCCGAGGAGCACGGGGTGGCCGACCGCATGGTGGTGGTGATCGGCTCGGACTTCGGGCGCACGAACTTCTACAACGCGGGGGCGGGCAAGGACCACTGGCCCATCGGCAGCTTCATCGTCATGGAGAAGGACCAGCCGTGGACCGGGCGCGCGGTCGGCGAGAACGACGGGCTGCACTTCGCCCAGCGCATCAACCCCCGAACGCTCCAACGCGAAGACCGGAGCAGGACGATCATCTACCCCAAGCACGTGCACAAGGCGCTGCGGCGCTATCTCGGCATGGAAGGCTCTGCGGGCGCCCAGCGATTTCCGTTCAACAACACCGAAGATTTCGAATTTTTCGGATGAGCGCCGTGGATGGCGCAGTTCGCCTGACCCCCGACCGTGACGAAGGGTCCGACGAGGAGCGGTTCGCCGTCATCTTCGGCGCTTCCAGCCTGGTCGGCCGATATCTTGTCGGGCGGCCCGGACATCCCTTCAGTCGGACTCGCTCGCCAGGCGCAGCAGGTACTCGCCGTAGCCGCTCTTGCACAGACGATGGCCGAGCGCGGCCAGCTCCGCGCGGCCGATCCACCCGTTCAGGAAAGCGATTTCCTCGGGGACGGCGATGCGCTGGTTCTGGCGCTTCTCGATGGTCTGGACGAAGCCGGCCGCATCCACCAGGCTGTCGTGGGTCCCGGTGTCGAACCAGGTGAATCCCCGGCCCAGTCGCTCCACGTGCAGATCTCCCCGTTCAAGGTAACGCTGGTTGACGTCGGTGATCTCCAGCTCGCCGCGGGCACTCGGCTTGACGTCCGCGGCAATCCGGACGACGTCGTTGTCGTAGAAATAGAGCCCCGTCACGGCCCAGTGAGAGCGCGGCCGCGCGGGCTTCTCCTCGATGGAGGTGGCGCGACCGCGCTCGTCGAAATCGACCACCCCATAACGATCGGGGTCACGAACCTGATAGCCGAAGACCGTGGCGCCCTTCCGGCGGGAACTCGCGCCGAGCAGCTTCTCGGTCAAGCCGTGTCCATGGAAGATGTTGTCCCCCAACGCGAGTGCGCAGGAGTCGCCCCCGATGAACTCCCGGCCGATCAGGAAGGCCTGGGCGAGCCCGTCGGGGCTCGGCTGCTCCGCATGCCGTAGCGAGAGACCCCACTGGCTTCCGTCGCCGAGGAGCCGCTGGAAGTCCGGTCCGTGCCGGGGCGCGGTGATCACCAGGATCTCCCGGATCCCCGCCAGCATCAGAACGCTGAGCGGATAGTAGATCATCGGCTTGTCGTAGACGGGCAGGAGCTGCTTGCTCACCGCGCTCGTGATCGGGTAGAGCCGCGTGCCCTCTCCCCCCGCGAGGATGATGCCCTTCATCCGGCTCTCGACAGCCTCCGTTTCGTTTTCATCCATCCCGTGGCTCTCCATATCGCAGTCGCGTCACTCAACGAGAAACCCTTGTCCCTGTCGAATGTAGGGCAGGCGGATTCGAATACCAAGGAAAGGATCCGGCGCTTCGGTGCGCGATCCCGAGGCGGCTGACGCCACCCGGGAGTTGGCGGAGGCAAGGGCCGGGGCCAGGGCGCATCCGTCCATGCACGACCCGGCCGGGGGCAACTCCGGCTTCTACGTGGCCAGATGCCCCTTGGCGCGCAGGTACCGTTCGAGCGCGTCCTGCCACGGGGGCATGGCTCCGAACGCAGCCGAGGCCTTGGCGTTGTCGAGCACGCTGTACCGGGGCCGCTCGGCGCGCACCGGATACTCCCCGGTGGCGCAGGGAGCGACATCCGCCGCGACCCCCGCACGGCGAACGATCTCGCGTGCGAACTCGAACCAGGTCGCCGAACCGGCGTTGACCACGTGATAGATCCCGGGCGCGCAACCGTCGTTCAACATCCGCACCACGACGCGCGCGACGTCCGCGGTGGCGGTCGGGGACATGGTCTGGTCGTCAACGACCCGCAAGGCCCCCTTCTCCCTCCCGGCGCGGATCATGGTCTCGACGAAGTTGCCACCCTTGCCGCTGGCTCCGGCCACCCCGAACAGCGAGGCGGCGCGCAGGATGACGACGTCGTCGGATGCAAGGCGGGCAAGGGTCTCGCCCATCGCCTTGGAGGCGCCGTAGACGTTGACCGGCGCGTGCGGATCATCCTCGCGGAGCGGCCGTCGGCGCGCCAGGTCTCCGCCGAACACGTAGTCGGTGCTGACCTGGACGAACCGGGCCCGCTTCGCGGCGCAGACCCGCGCCATCGCTCGCACCGCGTGCGCGTTGACGGCGAAGGCGAGAGCCGCGCTGTCCTCCACCTCGTCCACCCTGGTGCAGGCCGCGCAATTGACAAGAACGTCGAAGCTCAGGACACCGAGGGCGCGTTCGACCGCGCCCGGTACCGCCATGTCCAGCTCGCCGCGCGCCAGCGGCAGCAAGTCGAAGGGCTCCCCGGACTCCCGGTGCGCACGGAGGATGTCGCATCCGAGCTGGCCATTCGGGCCGAGCAGCAACACTCTCGGACGCATCAGGCCGAGCTCCGGTCGGGCCGGCCCTGACGCCGGCGGTCCTCAAAGCCGCCTTCGCGGATCCCTTGCCACCACCAGCGGTTCTCGAGATACCAGCGAACGGTGCGTCCCAGGCCCTCGTGCAGATCGAGCGTCGGCCGCCAGCCAAGTTCCCGGCGCACGCGGCCGGAATCGATGGCATAGCGACGATCATGCCCCGGGCGGTCCGCGACGAAGACGATGAGATCGGCGTGCGGGCAGCAGGGACTATCGGGCACGAGCTCATCCAACCATCCGCAGATCGCCCGCACCAGGTCGATGTTCGTCGTCTCCGCGTCCGCCCCGACGTTGTAGACTTGGCCAGGCCCTCCCCGGCACGCGATCAGCTCCAGGGCGCGCGCGTGGTCTTCGACAAAGAGCCAGTCGCGCACATTCTTCCCGTCGCCGTAGACGGGGATCGGCCTCCCCTCCAGAGCGGCCAGGATGACGACCGGCACCAGCTTCTCCGGCATCTGGTACGGACCGTAGTTGTTGGAGCAGTGGCTGATCATGACCGGCAGGCCGTAGGTGCGGTGCCAGGCCCGGGCGAAATGGTCCGAGGCCGCCTTGCTCGCGGAGTAGGGCGAGTTCGGCCGGTATGGCGTGGTATCGGTGAAGACGCCCGTGGCCCCGAGCGAACCGTAGACTTCATCGGTCGAGACGTGCAAGAAACGAAAGGTCTCCTGCGCGCTGGTGCCCAGGCTGCGCCAATACTCGGTTGCCGCCTGGAGCAGCGTCACCGTCCCCTGCACGTTGGTGGTGACGAAGTCCATGGGACTGTCGATGGAACGATCCACATGGGACTCGGCCGCGAGATGGATCACCGCGTCCGGGCGCGCTTCCGAATAAGCCCGGCGCACGGCTTCGGCGTCTCGGATGTCGACCTGCTCGATACGGTGGTTCGGAGCGTCCGAAGCCGCTCCCAGGGACTCGACATGGCCCGCGTAGGTCAGCATGTCCAGGGTCACGACCTCCTTGCCGGCCGCCGCCAGCCGCCGCACCACGCAAGAGCCGATGAAGCCCGCCCCTCCCGTCACCAGTATGCGTTCCACGCCTCCTCCATTCCCTGCCGAGCTCGCCTCGGGGAACGTCCGGACCTCGCCCTTGGACTAGCCGGCCGCCCGACTGTCGCCAAGTCGAGGAGGCCAACTGCCCTGGCTACCCAAAGGGCGTCACGAGTTCCGCAAGCTTGGGGTGTACGCGATCCCTGTCGGAGAGCACCGCTTCGTCCTCCGGGATGGGCCATTGGATGCCGAGCGCCGGATCATTCCACAGAAGCCCCCTGTCGTGCTCCCGCGAGTAGTAGTCGCTGACCTTGTAGACCACCTCGGTATCGGGCTCGAGCGTCATGAACCCGTGGGCAAAGCCGACCGGAACGAAGATCTGGTTCCACGCCTCAGCGGACAGAACGACGCTTACATGCCGGCCATAGGTGGGTGAGTCCCGCCGCAGATCGACCGCGACGTCGAACACCGACCCCCGCACCACCCGGACCAGCTTGTCCTGGGCAAAGGGCGGCGCCTGGAAGTGAAGCCCGCGCACCGTTCCCTTCTCGGCTGACAGCGAGTGGTTGTCCTGCACGAAGTCGATGTCGACTCCTGCCTCGGCAAGCGCACTTCTGTTGTACACCTCGGAGAAGAATCCGCGATGATCGCCATGCTTCCTCGGCTTCAGGACCCTGACATCCGGAATATTCAACGTTTCGGACCGCATCGGTTGCCTTCTCGTCTCGCCTTGATGAGATGTCCAATCTTACCCTACGACCGGGAACACGAAGAGGTCACCAGAGCATGCCTCCAACCACCAGAAGTGCGCTCGAAGCGGATCAATTCCACCCCCTTGCGCTTGGCGAACCCCTCCAGGGCGGCCACAAAGCGGCGCGTCATCGGCACCATCAGCGCCGACGAAGGCATCGGATTGCCGCGGATCTGGCGAAAGAAATACGAGGCCCCCGCCCCGGTCTGAAGGACCGGCACATACACGTTCAGATACATCCGGTCGATGCATTCGAGCTCCAGCGTCGTGTGCTCGTCCAACACTTGCGCCGCGCACCGTGCTACGTTCACGATTCGGACTCCGGCCGAAGGGCTCCCCACCTGGCCACCATACGGCCACCGACGCCTCAGGGCGACCAGGAACGCGGACTCGTCCGCAGAGCCGAGCAGCGACCGGAGTCCGTCTCACCCCGGCAACACACGTCTCGTCGGTCTGAGGCGAAGCCTCGCTAGGCCTTGTAGCCGACAAGCAGGTCGCGCTTGAGCTTGCTCCGTTTCATGTCGATAAGATCGATCCATTCGAACCCACCGTGTGCTTGCATGAAGTCGTATATCCAGGCGCTGTCGTATTTCAAACCAACCCGATTGATGTAATGGGCTTCTGTTGATTCACCCATCTCCAGAATGCAAATACGACTGGTCTTCCGGAAAAGCCAATGCATGCAATCGATACCATGTTCGGGGGTATTCTGGATCATCACCCATTGAAACACGCTGAATGCTGAGGTCACGTCGAAGGTATGACCTTGGGTGGCCCGCAGGTATTCGTGCGCATCGGATACCACGTAAGTCGCGTAGTCCCGGCGAAAGTACGTGCTGAGCAGTCTTGCGACCTCAATATCGTTGGCAACGATGTCGACACCCGTAGATTTGAAACCTGCCTTGTGCATCTGATAACAAAAGAAGCCGGTATTGCATCCAACATCAAGGTAGGTGGAATATGCATTCGGGAGGCCCTGGCTTGCACATATGTCCTTGATGAGTTGGTGGCGCTTTGGGGTATCCTCCCGGACTACGCCCCAGCTACCGCACTCCGGCAACTCGATGGGTTGATAGCTCCACTCTTCTCCAGGATGGGGCGCGTTGCGGCGAAGTCGGTCGATGATCTCTGTCTTGGCCTCCGCCCTCAGGCGCTCGCAGCAATCATCGCAGACGGACTCGGTTCGGTCGTCGTCGAGATGGCAGAAAAAGGTGGATGCCTCACGTTCATGACACACCTGACACCTCAGTTGCAAATGAACGGCTTTGTGTCCTCGGCTCTTCAATGCATCAAGCTGGATGGCACTCGGTGAAGCGATCAATATCTCGGCTCCGCGCTCCGCAGCCGCACACCAAGATTCGACGAGTTCATCGCCAAAGTGCTGTGCTTCGTCAAACGCTAAAAGGGCGCCAGCCGGCGCCTCACTGAGGAGATCGATAGACTGCTCGGTGGATACGAAATGATCCAGCCGGGCGCTCAAGCCTGAGCGACAACTCAGTCTTCGACGCTCAGCGATGCCGGGTCGGGCGCGAAGTGTTGGGGAGTCACAGCATGAAAAAGTCAGGGCGACGCGTCCCTCTTGCAAAGCCATGCCAACTCTGTTGATGAGTGTTTCGGATTTCCCGGATCCGGGCAGCCCTGTCAGAATTGTGATAGCCATGGCGTAATCCTGCCCATTGAAGTCCAATGTTCCGCTAACAGCGTATCATGCGCGCGCCCCGGCTGCACACAGTTCGCCTCCGTGTTCGCGCGTTCCGCCGTTGCCAGTGATGCCGGGCGCCTGAGCTTCGGCCCGGAGTATTTTCTGCCTCGAGGTGGAAAAGCCCATCGCTCTTGAATCCACCTCAAACTTTGCTCAAAATGGTCCTTGGACCTGGAAGTGTTCTCTCAATACACGGACGATTCGTTCGGAAGCGTGGCCATCTCCATAAGGCGATACGCCGCGCGCCATCCCGTAATAAACACCTTTATCGTCCAGCAAACGCTGGGTCTCCGATACGATTGTCTCGTAGCTGCTGCCGACCAGCTTCACTACATTCTCCTGTACCGCCTCGGGCCGTTCGGTCTTTTCTCTCAGGACGAGTACTGGCTTGCCCAATGCCGGTGCCTCCTCCTGCACACCTCCGGAATCAGTGATGACAATATAGGACGCATTCATAGCGGAGACAAAGTCCTGGTAATCCAGTGGTCGGCACAGGATTACATTGGGAACGCTGCCCAGCATTTCGTATGCATGGTCCCTCACATTTGGATTTGGATGTACCGGATACAAGATTTCTACATCCGAATTATTTGTTGCGATGGAAACCAGCGCTCGGCAGATATCGTGAAAGGGTTTTCCAAAGCTCTCTCGGCGATGACAGGTTACCAAAATCAATCGCTTGGCGGGATCTAGACCGATATCGAGCTTGCAATCACGAGCTACGGCCAGGAACAGGGCGTCAATGACCGTGTTGCCCGTGACGAAAATCTCTTCATCTCGAATACCTTCCCTCAACAGATTGTCTCGTGACCCGATAGTGGGGGCAAAGTGCCATCTTGCCAGTCGTCCCGCAATCATCCTGTTTGCCTCTTCCGGGAAAGGACTGTGAACATCCCAGGTGCGAAGCCCCGCCTCCACGTGGCCGAACGGTATACGTTGATAGAAACAAGCAAGGGATGCGCTCATGACTGTAGTGGTATCACCTTGCAACAAAACCACCTCAGGCTTCTCCGACCGAAGTACGTCATCAAGACCAAGAATCAGACGGCTCGTCAAGCTCGCAAGCGACTGGTTCGGACGCATGACATCCAGGTCCAGGTCAGGCTCAATGCTGAAATAGCTAAGCGCTTCGTCAAGCAAACGACGGTGCTGAGCAGTAGCCAGCACTCTTACCTCCGCCCAATACTCACTTTTCAGCAACTGAATGACGGGGGCCATTTTAATGGCTTCGGGGCGCGTTCCCACGAGGCAAAGTATTCGATTGCTCATAACAATTAAGCAAACTAGAATTTACTCTAGAGTATCCCCATCGGACGTGATTTTCGATATTGATGTCCCTTCCAAGGTCCCCACTTCTTCTCGAATTTCAATCTATTTTCCTCAAAAAGAGCCTCCTTCTGGGCACTACCCATATCATCAAAACTTGCCGACAAATGATGATGGACGAATCCGTCTTCCGCTACTGCCGTAATATAACCCTTGGACTGGATGACTTTGCAGTGGTCGTCATCTTCGAACATGCCGAGTCCATAGTCCAACGGCAAAAAACCGAAAAGTTCGAGATCGCTCCGTCTGAACATTACTGAGAAATACGCGACTGTGTCGACCGGAAAAAATCGACCTCGAAAACCGAAACTTATCCGCCGCGCTGTCTTTTTCATTTCTTCCATACTTCTATAGTCTACAAACATCTTTGCCTCGTTTCCGATGTTGTTGGTCAATGAACCCACCGCGCCTATTTCCGGATTGCGCGAAAGATGCCTTACCATGGCATGAACAGCTCCAGGGGCCACGTAGGTGTCATTGTTCAATAACATCACATAGTCACCGATTGCGTGAGTCAAGCCGACGTTATTGCCTTTGGCGAATCCGAGATTCGAGCCGTTCTCTATAACTCGCACGCCGGGATATCTTGACGCGAAAGATATGATCTCGTCCAAACTCGTAGACGATGATCCGTTGTCTACAACCAGAACTTCCAATTTCGGATAGGTCAACCCACGGTCGAACAATGAATGAATCGAAGCCTTCGAGAGGTCAGGATCGCCATATGAAAGAATTATAACCGACACCAATGGAAGATCTTGAAGAACGCGAATAAAATCATCACAGCGGTTTTTCCAGGAATTCTGCAAAGCGTAATTTTTCAGTTTATCGCAAAAATCCTGATCTTTGCCTATTTCATACGCACTTCCGACCTGGTCGGAAAACTCGCCCGGTGTCGATGCAAAGAACACCAAATCCGACGCTCTGCTCAGTTCAGGGAGGCGTGTGGCTACGGTTGGTTTACCCATAGCTGAATATTCGTAAAATTTCACCGGATCACAGGATTCGATAATGGGAGTTATTTTAAACGGGATGATGAGAACATCCATCTCCGCCAGAAAAGAAGGGACTTCCAGGTAACCAACCTCCCCATACATGAAAATGTTCTCTATATTCCCTAAGAGCCGATTCACCTCCTGATCACTCACGGCTCCGCAAAGATGAAATTGAAAATTCGGTTCATTCAACGCGACATTTCTTACCAATTCGGCATCAAACCACTCGGCAATAGCGCCAACGTACCCTACCTTAACCATTTCGAGTTCCGAGACTCCTGCATTCGGGCGCCCTATTTCAAGAGCAGGAAGGTTCTGTCTGAATACAATAGAGTCAGTCATGTTCTTGGAATAAAAGTGCTTGATACCGGTTCCATTTCGAATGAGTTTTGGAAGCTTGGCATCTTTGTGCTTTTCAAAGAGGGTTTTCGAACTAACGATCAGCGCGTCACAATTTGCGATCATCTCTTTTTCCAGATCCAGCACGAAACGGTCCGTATTCGAGAAGCCCGAAATATCATCCATGCAATCGTGAATCAGTTGAAATTCCGGTGATATTGATCTCACCAGTTGCCACCAAAATGGATGTTGAATAATCACCTGTTTGAACGACGTTGCTTCTACCGAATCGCAGAAATAATTGAAGGCTTCGAACCACGCTATCTTTTGTTCCTCGGTCGCCTGCCCGGTATAAGGCTGAATATAGCCGATGTCCTTTCCCGGCAATCTGATTCGGTACAAATTGTTGTCTATTTTGGCTATTTTCAATCCATTTGGTTCAAGCATCATCTCGATATAGAAAACCCGCCTTCCCGATCGCGCGAGCTCTATTGCCAGGTGCTGCGACCTCTGAAATCTGAAATCCCAGTCTATAATCGACAAAACAAAAATATCAGGTTCCGATTCAGCGTCCGGCGGAGCAAATTCTTCCCTTTGATCTTTGATCGACAGTATATTTTGCGCGGATTGCCCATGACGCTCAAAGACAAGGCGCAGCCTCTGTCTGATACCAGCTACACCACCTTGACGAAAGACGATATGGATTTTTTGCAGAATCTCCTTGGTGGCTCCAGGTGTCCGAAGGATGAAAAAAACGAACTTTATGCGACGAATTATTCGTTTTACGGGGAGCCCCACATATCTAATCGGTGCAGTAAGTCGCCAAGACGTGCTTGCTCTAATTTCGAATAATTCCGTGTCGAGCCAGGTGATCCGACCCTCTCGCTCGGTCAACACCTCCCGGGCCGACCCAAGCTCCGCCGACAGCCCCCCGATCCGACCCTCTCGCTCGGCCAACGCCTCCCGGGCCGACCCAAGCTCCGCCGACAGCCCCCCGATCCGACCCTCTCGCTCGGCCAACGCCTCCCGGGCCGACCCAAGCTCCGCCGACAGCCCCCCGATCCGACCCTCTCGCTCGGCCAACGCCTCCCGGGCCGACCCAAGCTCCGCCGACAGCTCCCCGATCCGACCCTCTCGCTCGGCCAACACCTCCCGGGCCGACCCAAGCTCCGCCGACAGCTCCCCGATCCGACCCTCTCGCTCGGCCAACACCTCCCGGGCCGACCCAAGCTCCGCCGACAGCTCCCCGATCCGACCCTCTCGCTCGGCCAACGCCTCCCGGGCCGACCCAAGCTCCGCCGACAGCTCCCCGATCCGACCCTCTCGCTCGGTCAACGCCTCCCGGGCCGACCCAAGCTCCGCCGACAGCTCCCCGATCCGACCCTCTCGCTCGGCCAACACCTCCCGGGCCGACCCAAGCTCCGCCGACAGCTCCCCGATCCGACCCTCTCGCTCGGCCAACACCTCCCGGGCCGACCCAAGCTCCGCCGACAGCTCCCCGATCCGACCCTCTCGCTCGGCCAACGCCTCCCGGGCCGACCCAAGCTCCGCCGACAGCTCCCCGATCCGACCCTCTCGCTCGGTCAACGCCTCCCGGGCCGACCCAAGCTCCGCCGACAGCTCCCCGATCCGACCCTCTCGCTCGGCCAACACCTCCCGGGCCGACCCAAGCTCCCGTCTCGCCTTCAACCCAACCGCAACCGCTCGACCGAAGACCGGCGTCGCGTCGTCGAAGGCTGCCCTGATTCGGTCCAGAGCAGACGTATCTCTCTTTTGCGCCTTTCCACACGCCCATCGATCAAGGATCTTGAAGCTTGACCGGAGCCAATGTGACAGTCTTGGATTCGCGAGAAAGGCGGCATCCTCGGTTCGATGGTGGCGTAGCGTGGGCGAGAGGAACTCGTCGACCACCATGTCCGTATTGATTGATCGCTTTGGCCAGACAACACCGAGAGCGCCGCTTAGCTCGTCCACAACGGCATGAGGCTCGGAGAGAAGACGTTCGTAACGCAGATAGGCACGCTTCATATCGCGTGAGGCGGCCTCGGCATCCAGAAGGTTCCGCAACCACATGAGGAGCCCGATGGATGGGTCGATTCCATCGCGCACCTCCAAGGACGCGGCTACATCAAGAGGGTTACGGATTGGTGAAACAATGACTGGTTCGGCACCAAAGCTTCTCGCCGCATCGATCCAAAACGGCAGCAGGCGGCATATCCGAGGATCTTTCAAAACGAAAAGCCGATTGTCGCCAAATTCACCCTCAAGTATCCTTTTAGCGCGTTCGTGAAATGCGGCGGCAACCGGAGAAGCATACCAGCACGAATCAAATGCCTCCCAGCCATTCCAGGCAGATCCGGCAGACGCCAGGATCTGATCGTTCAAATCTCTGATCGCTGGATTCTCCCAAAATCCGCGCACGTTGTCGGAAGCGACTCCGCTCAAGGTCTTCGGCAAAGCGCAGCCGAGGAGGCTCAGGACACGGGTAACCGCGGAAGTGCCGCTGCGGTGCATGCCGGCCACCAGAATCGCGGTCTTGGTGATCTTATCGTCCGACATAGTATTACGACCGGTATCCCTGCAGCATTTCGCCAATCGGTCCGCTAGACTTGACTTTCCCGGCTTCGAGCACAATCCCCGTGGTACAGATACGCTCCAGCAGGACGGGATTCTGCGAGGCGAGCACCAGGATGCCGGCCCGCTCCACGAACTCTTCGAGGCGGCGCCTTGCCTTCTCGACGAAGGCCCGGTCGCCAATGCCAAGCCATTCGTCCATCAGCAGGATCTCGGGCTCGAAGCAGGTGCACACCGCAAAGGCGAGGCGCAGCCGCATGCCGGCCGAGTAGGTGTGCACCGGCATCGCCAGGTAGTCGCCGAGCTCGGTAAACGCCGCGATTTCCTCCATGCGTTCTCGCACCTGCTCGGGCATGAGTCCGAGAAACAGCCCCCGGATCATGATGTTCTCGTAGCCGGTTGCTTCGGCATCGATGCCGAGCGATACGTTCAGGAGCGAAGCCGACCGGCCGCGTCTGTGTACGTGACCGCGCGTGGGCTCGTAGGCGCCCGCGAGCACCCGCAGCAGCGTCGTCTTGCCCGCTCCGTTGGCGCCGACAAGACCGAGTCGGTCGCCGTGCTCCAGCGCGAGACTCACATCCTCGAGCGCACGCACGCAAAGGCGATTGCCGGCACTGCGCGCGATGCGTCCGCCCGTGCCGTGATGCAGCAACCGGTTCTTCAGCGAACGTGCACTGGCGTTGTAGACCGGGAAGTCGACCGTAACCGACTCGAGCCGGAGACTGACCGTCGCGTTCATACCCAGTAGGCGATCCGCCGGCGGTAGCGACGGAAGAACTCGAACGTCAGGAGCCATCCCGCGAGCGTGATGCCCAGCACCGCGATCCACGAGACCAGCCCCGGAACCTGCCCCAGCAGAGGGGCCCGCACCACCTCCACCAGATGGAAGAACGGGTTGAAGTCGAGCACCATGGCCCGCCCTGGCATGAGCTCGGGCATCCAGATGATCGGGGTCACGAAGAAGAGGATCCGCACGACGCTCGCCACGATCGGCGGCACGTCGCGGAAGCGGGCCGAGAGGATTCCGAGAAGCAGGCCCGCCCAGATCCCGTTCAGGCAGAGAAGCACGAGACCGGGGAAGGCGAGCAGTCCTGCCCAACCCGGCCAAACCGTGAAGATGGCAGCCACGATGACGAAGACCACCGCGTTGTGGCAGAGGATGAGGAGGTTGCGCCAGAGCAGGCGATACACGTGGACCGACAAGGGCAGGCCCACTTGCTTGATGATGCCCTCCGCACTGATGAACGCATTGCAACCGTCGGTGATCACACCGGAGATCAGGGTCCATACGATGAAGCCGAGCGCGAGGAATGGCGCGTAGTGCTCGATCTCGACCCTCAGCAACACCCCGTAGAGCGTGCCCAGCGCCCCCACGAACACACCCATGCTGATGGTGAGCCAGAAAGGACCCAGGACGGAGCGCCGATAGCGCCGGCGGATGTCCTGCCAGCCGAGCAGACCCCACAGGTAGCGCGCACGCGCGCCCTGGATGATATCGAGGAGGGCTAGACCGGCCTGCGACGGGGCAGGCCCCGGCGCGGATTCCGAGACATCACCGAAGGCTTCCGCTGAACCGTCCCCATCAGCCGCCGCCGGGTGAGCGTCCGCATCCAATCGCAACGTCTGCAATGACGCCCCCTCTCTCTACCTCAGCGGGGTCGTGGCCTCGGAACACCCCGAACGACCCGGCCTGCCGGCTGCCGATGCCTGCTTCGCGGCGCATTGTAGCGGAACCACCTGCCCCTCCCAAGGTCTGGTCTTGTTCAGCGAGACATGAGTATCCATGCTGTCGAGGGGAGGTTCTCAGCCGGTCGGGCCGACGGGTCCGGGCGTCCACAGGTGGTCCTGCTCGAGTAGCGCGTCGGCCCACACCTTTCTGGTTGCAACGATTCCATATATGGACTATATAAGGCAGCCGCCCCCGCGCGAGTATCCACGTTTCTTACACAGCAAACCTCTGTGCAGAGGTACCAGATCCTTGGCGGAGATCACGGCGCGGCGTGCGGGGGCTTGGCGTCGTCGGGTTCGTTGAGGCGTCTGCCAACAGGCTCAGCGCGACAGGTTGGTGAGGTGCCCCGTCGGGCTCTGCATCAGGCTCATGACCTGGATCGGGCGGTCGGCAGAGACGGACAATCGCCACTTGCCCGTTCCGTCTCCGAAGCGACCATCGAAGGCGGTGTCCCCTTGCTCGAGCTGCACCGCGGTCAGCATGCGCGCCGCTCCGGCGGCAAGGGTGAGGCGCACGTCGCCCTCCGGCGCCGGCTCGCCACCGTC
This sequence comes from Gammaproteobacteria bacterium, assembly GCA_965223775.1. Taxonomy (GTDB): domain Bacteria; phylum Pseudomonadota; class Gammaproteobacteria; order HK1; family HK1; genus JAJDXW01. The sequence goes on from OZ245021.1 coordinate 5,277,038, forward strand.
ATCCGTGCCGTCGATCGCGATCGCGGCAGCGTGGTCGCCGGGGTTGATGAGGCGCAGCCAGCTTTCCTGGTTGCCATTGCTGCCGGGATTGAAGATGGGCACGTAGTAGCGCACCGCGGCCCCTTCCAATTCCGTGCCCTCTTGCGCCCCGTCGTCCGCTTCCACTTCCGCCGCCATCTCGTGGATGCTGGTCAGGAAACCGTCCGCGGTTCGAATGTATGCCCTGGTCTCGATCTCCAGCTCGGTGGTCAGCTCCAGCCGCCAGTGGCCGCTGCCATCCCCCACGCCTCCGGACAGCCCCTTGGACAAGTTCCCGTCTTCCAGGTCTCCGGAGTTGAAGTGCTTCGCCTCCTTCGCGTCCAGCGACAGGGTGACGGGACCGAAACGCTCGCCGTCATCGTCGATGGCGTGGATGCTCACCGTTCCAGCGCGATGGGAGTTATTGACGATCCGGACGAATCCCTCCTGGCCCAGGTTGGAGGCCGGCGTGACGAACGGGATGGCATGAGAGAAGATCGGATCGAGCCAGCGCTTCATCTGCGGGAAGAAGTCCCGGAGGGAACCGTAAACGTCGAGACCCTGTTCGCATACATCGGTGCCGGCGGCCAGAGCCCCGATCAGCAGCAGGTCGTCAAACAGGCCCGACCCGCTGCTGCCCCCCTCGGTTGCCCCGCTGTTCCATCTCACGACGATGGCGTTGACCACGGTGCCCAAATTGGTGACCGGAACGTCCTGTTGACCCAACGTTATTCCGGCAGCGTACTTCATGACCTGTCCGTCCGGATGATGGAGCCCGTATACCGCGGCCGGATGGTCGATGGGCTCCGCGCTCCAGCCGGAAAACGACACTCCGCCCGGCAGGCTGCCCTCCAGGCGAAGCAGCGTTGAATCCTGATCGAGGCTGGTTGCCAGCAGATGGGCGCCGCCGTGGGTAACGCTGTACCGATCGTCGATCTCCACCCGCCCGCAGGTCTCCCGCTGATAGAACCACCACGCTTCCACGGTACGCGCAACCTCTTGTGTCGGCACGCAGTGGTGCGCGGTCAGGAAATAAGGAATGAAGGTGCTTTCCGCCTTGTCGTTCAACAACGTACCGGTGCAGAGAAACGTGCGCTCGTCGTCTTCGAAGACGATGGATGCCACCGCGTTTGCCTGAGTCCTCGGAAAACGCGCCGCGGGGCACTGGACGTCAATGTGAGTAAAACAGTCGAGCCGGCGCGGCTCGTACCAGGATGACCCCATCGGAGCATGGATGTGAGAGAGCTTCTCGATACCGAATGAGAAGGCGGACCGTGCTTCCACCGAAGGCAGCGTGATCTCCACCCCGACTGTGTCACCCTCGACCACGGGCGACCACAGGATCTCGGGGTTGCTTCCTCCTTTCAAATTGAGAGAAAGGGCGGGCAACGCTTCCCGGGAAGGCGGTGCGCCCTGCGTTCCGGTGGCGCCGCCCTTCACAACGGGCGGCGGCGGGATTGCGGGACGCTCGTCCTTCAAGCGGAGATCATCCCAACCAATAACGGGAAAGCCCGGATCGTCGTGCCCTTGATCCGTCTGCCCGTCGAAGAAGCGGATCTCGCCTCCCTCGGGCAGCTCGGCGCGAATGCCCATCCTCATTGCCGACGCTTCGGGAGAGGTCACCGACAGGGCGGCGACGATGGATCCGTCACCCATATCCACCCAGTCGAGCCGCGGCGACAGGTCTCCCTGGAACTTGTCCGGCATGGCGCGATGAAACCCGATCTGAAGCGGTCGGCTCCTGTTCGTTCCCGCCGCCGACCGCTTGGTGGCCGTATCCGCGGGAGGCAGGACGATCCGCAAAGCGATCGGGGTGACCGAGTAATCGAGCCTCAACTTGCGCTCCGCGGCCGGAACCACCTCCGGCACCGACGGATTCACCGCGCCGCCCACCTGTTGAGCTCCCGCGACGACATGGTACCCAACGAGGGCAATGAAGGCGAAGGCAAGTGCGGTCTTGGTGCAATACGGATCGGGGGGGGATGGATGACCGCTTCTCATCTCATTGTCTCCATGGCGTTCACTGCATGCCCGATACACCTTCGCGATCACGGTGGAGAGCCCCGATGGTCCCGCGCCGACGATGACCACGTCGAATTCCATCGATTCACGTTCCACGTCCACACTTCCCTTCCGGATCTGCAATGCGCGGGCGACGCCGGCATTTTCCTCGCGCCGCAGCAAGGGAGCAACTCAGGCAGCCGGCCCGGCTCCGGCGCTGGTTGCACGTAGCGGCCGAATCAGCCCGAGGAGGGGGCATCCGCACACACCGCACCCGCCGAACGGACGCTGGTGCAGCGAGCCATTGCGAACCCGGCGACGCAGATGTTCAGCGAGGCGGACTGGGCAGCGTTGGACGCCTGTCGGAACGCCACCGCAGAGCGCTTGGCGACGGCGCCCCAGTTGCTGCCGGGCGGCGTGCGCCACCGCGCGTTCTACCGCTCGGCGTTTGCGGACGAGGGGTTGAAGGCGTACGCTCACGCGGTCCCGCCCGAGGATGAGTGGGATTGTCCGCCCCGCTCCGTCCACGGCCTCTTGAGGGCCGGGATGGGCATTTCCAATTTCAGCCAAAGCGAGGCGAACCGAGATGAAGCAATGGAGCATGCCATCCATTGCAATAGCCATGTCAGCCATGATTGTGGCGAGCCCGTTGGATGCGCACGAAGCGCCGAGGCTCGTGGAGTACATCCCGAGTGTCGGGCACATGGCCGCTGGACCGAAGGAACTTCGGGCCAGAGTCTCCCGAGGCCGGTCTGCGACCCTGGAGGCGATACGCGACGACCCCAGCGCCGTAGACGTCCGGATCGGCAGGGCGTCCCTTGACGCGGTACGCGACGCCCGCGCCCTGTCGCTTGTCCTGCCCTTGCCACGTTCGGCGGGTGCCGGACCCGAGACGATCGCGTCGTTCGGAAATCTCGAAATCAAGCAGCGCAGCGAGCACGACTACAGTGTCCATGGCCGGAACGAAACGCCGGAGTCGGAGGTTTCGCTGGCGGTCCTGGGCCAGGACGTGGTCGGCAGGATCACGTACGAGGGCGAGGTCTTCGAGGCGCGTCCGCTCGGCGGCGGGCTCACCGCGGTGTATCGCCGCGACACCAGCCGGTGGCCGGAAGACGCCGAGTGCGGAGTGTCGAGCCAACCGCTCCAATCGCCGCAGCGCAAGCGGAGCAATGAGTCGGGATTCGATTCCGGTACGAGTCGGCAGGAGTCCTCCCAACCGGATACGGGCGAATCGCCTGCACCGGGGGACAGTGGTGAGACGATTGACGTGCTGGTCGCCTATACCCCGCGGGCCCGAACCGCAGCAGGCAATATCGACGCGCTCATTCGCCTGTTCTTCGACGACACCAACCGGTTCCTTTCCAACAGCCAGATCCGGACTCGGGTGCGGCCGGTCCACAGCTATCGGACCGAGTACCGGCAAACCGACGCGCTGATTACCGACATCAACCGGCTGCAAACACCCGACGACGGCTTCATGGACGAGGTGCATGCGCGGCGCAACCAGTACGGGGGGGATCTGGTCGCCCTGCTGGTCGCACGCAACAGCGACTATTGCGGCCGTGGGGATATCTACTACGGGCAGGAATCCGGAGCCTTCAGCGTCAGCGCACAGAGCTGTGGATCCGATACGTTCGCACACGAGCTTGGCCACAATCTGGGCGCGCACCACGATCCGGACACCGACACGAACACGGGGTTTCCGTACGGCCATGGCTTGTGCAACAGCCGGCGCAACTGGCGAACGATCATGTCGTACAACTTCAACAATGGCTGTCGGCCACGGGCGCCCCACTTCTCGAACCCGAACGTCTCCTATCAGGGAACACGGACCGGTGACGAAGGCACTCGCAACAACGCGCGGGTGATCAACGAGACGGCGCAGCACGTGGCAAGATTCCGGACGGCATTGCCCCCGCCGCACTCCATCCCGCTCGTCCTGTCCGCCGACCATTCGGCGCAAGAGGGATTCGTGCGGATCATCAACCGCTCGGGGCGTCCCGGCAAGGTACGCATCGACGCATTCGACGATGAGGGCCGGCGCTTCGGGCCCGTGGACCTGTCGCTCGATGCGAAGCAGACGAGGCATTTCAACTCCACGGACCTCGAAGACGGGAATGCCTCGAAAGGTCTCTCCGGAGGCGTTCTCAACGGCAGCGGCGACTGGCGGTTGGAGTTGTCCACGAACCTGGACATCAAGCCCCGGGCGTACATTCGGACAACCGACGGTTTTCTGACCAGCATCCACGAGGTGGCGGGCGAGGAGGACGAGGGTTCGATGCGCTACCGGGTTCCGACATTCAATCCCGGAAAGAACACGGGCCAGCAAAGCCGGTTGCGTCTGATCAACGTCGGCGACGACGACGCCAGCATCGAGATCTCCGGGAAGGACGATCAGGGCGATGCGCCGCCCGGGGGGAGTGTTCGTCTCACACTGCGGGCGGGGGCAGCGCACATGGTGAGCGCGCAGGAGCTCGAACAGGGCGCGGCCGGAATCTCCGGCCAGTTCGGGAGCGGGACGGGCAAGTGGCAGCTTTCCGTCTCCGCCGATCAACCGCTCCTGGTCATGAGTCTGTTGTTCAGCCGGACGGGAAATCTCACCAATCTCTCGCAGTAGAAAAATCTTCAAGAGGTACTGAACCGGGCCATCCGAACGGGTTCGTTCCATCGGAGGTGGGCGTGAAGAGCTCGAGCATCGCGTTCCTTGTGACGTTTGCGTCGATCACGATCCTGGCCGGCCCGGCGATTGCCCACGATCCGCCGATGCTCGTGGAGTATCTGTCGGGCGCCGAGTTCACGGCCGACAGTCTCTCCGCGGATCAAGCCGCTACCCTGGAGGCGATACGAAGCGATCCCGCGGCCATCGGCGTCCGGATCGGACAGGCGTTTCCCGGCGCCGTACTCAGCGCCCGCGCCGTGTCGCTCGACGTACCGGGGCCGGAGGGCGCCGGTACGGAGGGGACCGTATCGTTTCACGATCTGAATATCGAGCTGCGCACCGATCACGACTACAGCCTGTATGCCCGCGACGAGGCCTCGGGGTCGGAGTGTTCGTTGGTGGTGCTCGGCTTGGACGTGCTCGGCACGATTCGGCGCGGCGCCGATACGTTCAAGGTGCATCCGCTCGGCGGAGGGCTCACCGCCGTCTACCGATACGATTCCAGCCGGTTGGAGATGCAGTCCGAAGACGACATCGGGGCCGTTGGGGTGAAGGACCCGTCCTACGCATCGCCGGGGGATTCCAATCCACCGACGGCTTCCGAAGACGGCGTGGCCGTGATCGACTTGTTGGTTGCCTACACGTGGCAGGTTCGCGTCGAGGCCGGAAATGCCGACGCGCTCATTCGCCTTGCACTCGACCAGGCCAACCGGATATTCGCCAACAGCCTGATTCGGGCCCGGGTGCGGCTGGCCTACAGCTATCAGACGAACTACGCGCAACATGATGACTTGTATACCGACCTCGATCACTTGGTTACCACCGACGACGGCTACATGGACGAGGCGCACGCGGTGCGCGACCGGCACGGAGCGGACGTGGTCGTGCTGCTGCGCGGCCGTCACAACGAAAATCAGTGCACTTCGGCCTACAACTATTCCAGCTATTTCGGCGCGAGTCTTGCGTTCAGCGTCGTTGGGCAGAACTGTATCGGCAACTACAGCTTTGCACGAGCACTCGGCCACAATCTTGGCGCCGGCAACGACTACAACCCGCCATTCGAGAACCACAATTTCTCCCATGGCCACGCATTCTGCAACGACCTCGGCAACTGGAGGACGCTCATGTCCTGGAACCGGGACAGAAGTTGCCCGGTCCTCCAACCGTACTTCTCCAACCCGGACGTATCCCTTATGGGAACGCCCACCGGCGATGCGGATGTTCGCAACAACGCGCGGGTCATCAACGAGACCGCGCCCATCATGGCGAACTACCGCGAGGCGCCGCAATCGCGGCCCGCCGTACCGCTCGTCACCTCGGCCGACAACTCGAGCCAACAGGGGTTTGTCCGGATCATCAACCGCTCCGCTCAGGCCGGCACAGTGCGCATCCATGCCATTGATGACGAAGGCCGGCCCTACGGCCCCGTCGATCTGTCGCTGGATGCGAAGCAGACGAGACATTTCAACTCCGGGGACCTCGAAGACGGAAACCCCTCAAAGGGACTGTCCGGGGGAGTCGAGGACGGCACTGGCAACTGGCGACTGGAACTGGCAACGGAGCTCGATATCGAGATCCTGGCGTACATCCGAACACCGGACGGATTTCTGACCAGCATTCACGATGTAGCGGCGCAAGCGGACGACGGATCGATGCGCTTCCACGTGCCGATCTTCAACCCCGCCAGGAATACCGACCAGCAGAGCCGATTGCGTCTCATCAACCCCGGGGACAGCACCGCGGAGATCGAGATCACCGGCCGCGACGATCAGGGAGATTCGCCGCCCGAGGGCAGCGTGCGTCTCACGCTGCCGGCGGGAGCAGCGCACCTGCTGACCGCCGAGGAGCTCGAGCAGGGCTCGGACGACTTCGCCGGCCGGTTCGGCGCCGGGTCGGGCAAGTGGCAACTCTTCGTCTCCGCCGACCGGCCGATCCAGGTCATGAGCCTGTTGCGAAGTCCCACGGGGAACCTAACGAACCTCTCGCGGTAAACATCCCGCTGTCTCTCCGCACCGGAGAGACGCGGGCGGCGAACCGCCGCCGGTCAGAGGGCCGGGGCGAAGCGGCCTCTCGGGGGTGGAATACCTGCGCCCGACCGACGGGCGAGCACGGACTTCAGTACTTTCGCTTCGGCGGCCGGCAGTGCGCAGAGGAAGCGGCAGGGGCATTCCAGCAACCGGGCGCTCCCGATACGCATCCGCCTCGAGACGCCGATCGATTCTCCGACCCGGTCACGTATGGAATCCTTCTGGTCGATGCTCAAGCGCGCCCACACCGGCACCTTCCACAAAATGAGCCCGAAGCACCTGGACCGCTACGTCCGCCAGTTCGCCGGGAAACACAACCTGCGCGAGGAGGACACCATCGACATCATGCGCAACGTCGTCGCCGGACTCATCGGCCGGAGGCTCATGTACCGCCAACTCATCACGGACAACGGGCTCGACTCGGGCGCGCGGGGTTGACGGCCTGCGGGGACTAACGAGAAGGCGAATCAGGACGAATTGCGCGCATGGATCAGTGAGTCGCAACGTCTTCCGAGAACCCGGGATGACCTCCTGTGTGCTCCCGGGACTGTTTCAGGTCCGGCTCTTGGTCGGACCCGTGAGTGCGATCGGGGGTTCGTGGAGGCGATCCCGTTCGACGGATAGGCCGTAGCAGCGCCCGAGCGAGGTCCTCGGGCGTGGCGTCGCCGTAGTCAGGACGCTTCATTGTATGCTCCGCGTGGTATCCTGACCCCATAAGCCATTGAATGCATTGTAAGGAAGACCGAGACGGGCACTGAAGCTGCGACGCGCATTTTCCTTCGGAACATCGCCCCCGTCAGGAAATGTCACATGGGCTACCTTTGTCACCTTGCCGTCTTGCTTCCGCGAGATCTTGACCGTCATTGGCGAACGCGAAGGATTACGCGCGTCCCGGAGGGACCCGCTGAATTTGATCTTGGGCGTACGTACAAGAATTTCCGCCGTGCAACTGAATTCGGAACATGCTAGTTCGATCATCTCATCCCACGTCATCGGGCTTCCTAAGCTCGTGCGACCCGCCATTCCGGCATGCTGAAGCTCGGAAGCTGCCCCCAGAGGTTTCGTCCAAACTTCTGCGGATCCTCTTCGACAGATCCCGGCACTTCCGCGCCCGCTTGATACAAATCACGTAATTCTTGAGGCGGAGGCTGGATTTCGGACAGATCGCCATCTCGCATTTCGAGCTCTGCCACGATGGTGAACGCCAAGCATTCGGCGGCCTCTTCCATCGTCCTACCCTGCGCGGCGATGTCATGTTCCAAGCACTGAGCCGCCCAAGTATCGCCTTCTTCGAAGAGAAGAATGTGGAGCCTCTTCTGCATCTTCCTCATGTCATTCTCCCTTTGTTACGCGCGGCCCTTCGTGCCGCCTTCCGTCCCCATCCTAGAGCGTACCCAGTGCTTCGGCAAGAAGAAATGTTGCGCGCGGTGGCGTCACCGGCGACAGCGGATTGTCCCCACGCGCCGCCGTTCTCGGTCAAGTTATCTTGATAATTCCCAAAAATAGCCATACAAACTGAATACAAATGCAGAAGAGCGGGCACCGCCGCAGTCGACGGCACGCTGCCCGCAACGGGAGAAGCAGGATGTTCGGTACGTGCGCACGGCGTGCCCTCGCCACGGGGCTCGCCGTGGTCGCGAGCCCCGCGCGGCGCACTGACGGCTCGAGGTCTCCACCGAGCTTGTGGCCGAAGGCGGTTGCCATCTCGACGCCGAGCGCGGGAACGCCATTCGAGTATCCTGCCCGAACCCGAATGTGACCGCCGTCAACCATGCCCGCATCGAAACTGTCGATCGTCGTCGCCACGTACGCGATGCAGCGCGAAGCGCCTCGCACCATCGCGTCGCTCCTGCCTCCACTGCAACGATGCGTCGATGACCTCGACTACGAGATCATCGTAGTCGACAACGGCTCGCCGGAGCCTCTCGACCTTGGCGACGCGGCCGCAGCCGCCCCCCGGCCGGTGCGCCTCGTTCGGGTGGCGCCGGACGCCGCCTCCCCCTCTCCGGTCGTCTGCATCAACGCGGCCGTCCGCGACCACGCGACCGGAGACCGGCTGATGGTCTGCATCGACGGCGCGCGCCTTGCGAGCTCGCACCTGGTTCGCCGGACGGCCGACGTACTGTCCCGCCACCCCGACGCCTTCACGTTCGTCGCGAGCCACCACCTCGGCCCCAAGCCGCAGATGCAATCCGTCCGGGAAGGCTACGACCAGGCAGCCGAAGACGAACTCCTCGGCACCGTCGACTGGATGTCGGATCTCGACCATCTCTATTCCATCAGTGTCTGGGCGGGCGCCCATGATCGACGCAACCCATTGCTGCAGAACGAGAGCAACGCATTCGCGATGGCGCGCGAGACGTGGGATTCGCTCGGAGGGTACCGGGAAGGATTTGCCCGCCCCGGAGGCGGCCTCTGCAACCTCGATCTCTTCAGTCGATGTGCAGACCGCGGCCGGGGGCTGAATGTTCTGCTCTACGGCGAGTCCACCTTTCACCAGGTCCACGGTGGGGCCGCCACGTCGCAGGACGGCTACTTCGGTGCAAGCCTTCGTGAATTCACCGAGGTGACCGGTGAGGAGTATCGCCGGCCGTCATTCCCGTTCCTCGCCGATCTCGGGGAGCGGTACGGTCGCATGAAGGCCGTCGGTAGATTCCTGATGGCTGACGTCACGAATGACTGAAACCCCATCGTCGTCACCACCGTGCATAATCGTTCTCGGCATGCACCGGAGCGGCACCTCGTTGTTGACCGGGAGCCTGGAGGCGGCCGGGCTGCACCTGGGCGAAGTCAATCGCGCCGCCCCGTTCAACCGGAAGGGCAACAAGGAGAACGAGTCCATCCGCAGCTTCCACGACGAGCTGTTGGCAAGAAACGGGGCAACGTGGAACCACCCGCCGAAGCGCCAGATTCCATGGGACGGGGCCGACGAGGAGCGGGCCCGATTCCTCATCGAACCCTACCTCCAGGCCGCCCGCCCCTGGGGCTTCAAGGATCCTCGCACCATCTGGGCGGTCGAAGGCTGGCTTCGGCTCCTGCCCGGCGCGCGCATGATCGGCGTGTTCCGCCATCCGTCGTTGGCCGTTCGCTCCCTGGTCGCGAGGACGGGAAGTCTCGCCATCGGAACGGACGAAGCCCTGCGACTGTGGTGCGCGTACAACTCCGAGCTTCTTCGCCTGCACCGGAAGTACCAGTTCCCGCTCCTGCACTTCGGCTCCGGGGCGGCGTTTCGAGAGGACTTCCTCGCCCCCCTCGCTTCCTTCACGCGTTCGGTCGGGCTTACCGGCCCGCCCGCCCGCTTCTTCGACAGCGAACTGGTGCATCAGACAAAACCGGGCCCGGTCGGGTCGATCAGGGCCCGAATCCTGTTCAAACGACTGATCGCGCGGTCCCGGTCCGCAACCCGGACCGGCACGCCGCCCGCGTCGCAAGGATCGTCATGACTCGGCGCCGGCCCCGGGAGCGGAGACGCAAGAGCGGCTTTCAGGATAGGGGAGCTGGACCTTCGTCTTCCGTCAGGACCGGAAGGGAGCGAGACAGCGCGCGCATCCGGGCGTACTCTGCCAGGTAGGAGAGCCTCAGCAACCAGGAGACGACGCGGTGCTTCCTCCCCCCGCGGTCGGCCTCATGGACCCGCTCGGGGGCGATCCGCACCCCTTCGTCCACCCCGAGAAAGGCGAAGACGCGGCGAAGGACGGCATCGTGGTGCTCCTCGAGGTCGCGGGTGCGGACGATGAGGACCTGCTCCCGGTCGAAGGACCGGTAGAGGTTGCGCAACTGGAGGCTGTAGAGACCGCGCCGGCGATACGCGCACACCCGCGTCAGCGAGCCGCTCGCGCGCGGATTGTGGCGGCGCCGCAGGCGCAGGGGCTCGAGCAGCAGCGCGAGCCATAACGGTCTTCGTTCCTTGCCCCGGCGCTTCTGGAAGTAGTAGCTCGAGAGCGCGCGCCCGACGGGGTCGCGCAGGAGCACGATCAGCTTGAGCCCGGGGTGGTATCGCCTGAGCTCGCGTGCGATCTCGGGAAAGAACAGGTAAACGGGCGTCGCCTCGCCCCGGATCCGCCCGCCGGCGCCCTCGGTGAAGGCACGGCGATAGCGGGCGTCGATCTGCTCCGAGGTCCAGTCCGAGGAGTAGTTCGCCCCATCGAAGAGATGCACCTCCTTCGGCGATGACATGGCGACCCCGGGGTGCCGGGAGAGGAAGCGCGCGAGCGCGGTCGTCCCGCATCGTTGCGCGCCCACGATCATGAAGCCGAGCATGGGCCGATGCGGCTCGGGTTCGACTCGCGCCGGCGGCGGGGTCCCCCCCGACTGGTCCGGCTCACACGGCCGCGGCCACGCCGCGCCCACCCCGAGCCCCGTATCGCGCCAGAGCCGGTCGACGTCACCCAGGATGGCGTGGAACCGCTCCCGTTCGGCCTCCAGCGAATGCCGGGCGGCGGTGTCCCGGGCGTGCCGGTGCATGCGCCCCCGCTCCGGTGCCGGCATGCCGAGCGCTCTCGTCACCCCCGCGCGCAAGGAATCGGGATCGGGTTCCGCAATCAGACAGCTCCCCTCATGGCGGCAGAAGCCACGATTGCCGACACCGTCCAGGGTCACCACGAGGCATCCCGACGCCATGGCCTCGAGGGCGGGGAGATAGAAGCCCTCCTCGACATGGGGCAGGCAGACCGCGACCCGGCTTCCGGCCAGCAGCTCGAGGAACTCACCACGGTCGAGGAACTCGGTGAGCAGACGATGCTGCACGCCTTCCGCATGCAGACGCGCAGCGAGGCCCCGAGCGAGGTCGGGCCGCTTGTAGCCGACGATCGTGACGGCCGAGGGCCGCGCCTCGAACCCGTCCGGGGAGCCTTCGTCCGCGGCCTCGAAGGGCGTCACGTCGATGCCGTTCGGGATCGTCAGTACGGGGCCACGCGGGCGGCCGGTGGCGGAGACCGCGCCGGCGACCTCCTGGCTCACGCAGATCCGGATCGCCCTCTCGGCGAGATAACGATGGAGCTCGGTGCCGGCGTGGGCGTGACGGACGTGCTGGATGAGATTGATCCTGGGGTTGGGCAGAGCACCCAGCCCGCTCCCGTCGAGGAAGCGCCAGTCCAGTCCGGCGAGGAAGAGCACGTCACGGGGGCCCGGCTCCCACCGCTCGGCGACGACTCCGTTCCCCGCGGGCCAGAGCTGGGCGCGTTCGCGAGCGAGAGACTCGTTGGAGGGCTCTCCGGTGAACGTGATTCTCGGCGCGAAACCGGGCATCCGCAGAACGTGATCGAAGTAATGGGAGTGCTTGACGTGCCCGCCGTAGAGGCGCACGTACTCCCGGTGAAACCACACCTTTCTCGACACCGATCGGGTTATGGGACGCTCAGGTCCACCCCGCGTCAATCCGCGTTCGTTCCGAAGCCGGCCGACCTCGATCGTCGCGCCCGGGAGCCCGGCCATTACCTGCGCCGCCGGATCCGGTCCGCGACCTGTTCACAGTCAACGGGCCGGTAGAAATGCGTCCAGGTGCCGCCGGTGCTCAGCAGAGCATCCAACAGCATGTCGACCACGGACTTGTCGTAGAGTGCGCTGTCGTTGAGATTCTCCAGGATCGCGGGCCGCGCCCGGGGGTGGCCCAGCCGCCGGAAGAGGGCAAGACCACCGGTCTCGATCAGATCCTCGTAACGGATGATGTTCTCCGGGGGAAGATGGGCTCGGTACTGAGTGAAGAACCAGTCGAGCACGATGATCTGGCGTTGCAGAACGTTCGGCTCGCGTTCCAATGCAAGAAACAGGCGCCGGTCGAGCTCCTCGCCGGCCGGTATGCGCCCCCGGTGGACCGGCAGGTCCACGGTCTGCCAGGAGGCGAGCACCGACAACGGATTTCGCACCAGGGCCAGACAGCCAAAGGATTCCGCCAGGCGCGGCAAGAGCGCAGCGAACAGGGCGTTGTGCTTGATGAGGAGGGTGAACCGGGCGGACAGGGGCTTGTCGATTGCGATCTCGCCCCACCCGCTCGAGAGCCGGCGCAGGCCGGCCGCCGTATGCGTCGAGGCGGTCCGATTGTCGTCGAGGCGACCCATGACCTGGATGGAGGACGCTCGGCGCTCGGCCAGGATCCGCTCCCTCGCCTGCTCCGCGAAGCCGCCGATTCGGGCGCAGGCGACGCGCGGGGTCTCCATCCCTCCGAACGCCTTGCGGCGGACAGGCTCCGACAGAGCCACGGTGTCCGGCAGCTCGCCCGCCAGCCGGCAAGCCAGCGACGTACCGGAGCGCGGAATCCCGGTCAGCAGCCACGTTCGCGACCTCGTCATCGCTCCGGCCCCGTGAGGAGTCCCCGCCTTGGCCGCTGCATCTGCTGTTCCTCCCCTCTCCCGCAGCATGGCCTCGCGACGGCCGGACCGGATCGCTCGAAGGCGGCCTCCGCACCTGCGCGCCGCCCGCCATCCGTGGTCCGGGATCATAATTCCTGGCCAGCCCGTCTGCCCGCCTGCCCGACCGGTTCACAGGTCGTCGAACAATCTTGACGCCGCTACTGCGCGGATGCCCTTGGCGAAGGGAAAGGTCTCCTCGCCGGCGTGGATCACGTCCAGAGGAACCCAGGCCGAGGTCGGCGACCGCCGACGCGCTCGTGAGCCTGACCTCGAATGCCCGCAGCCGGCCGCCGCACTGCACGATCAGATCGATCTCCGCGCCGGAATTCGTGGCCCGGAAATCGCACTGGCGCTCGTCCACGCCGAGGGCCCGGACGAGATTCTCGATCACGAACCCCTCCCACGACGCGCCCACCTTGGAGTGGCGTTCCGGCTCCGTCCGCGTTCCCACATCCAGCAGACGGTGAAGGCGATCTTCGGTGCGAAGCCGGGCATCCGATTCGGCCCGGTACCGCCGGGGCGGAATCCGACGAAGATCGAGAATCTGGCGTACGCCACCGCGCCCCGCCCTGCGCCATGCTGTGCTCCGCCAACGTGGCAGCGGCTTGGGACGGGGACAGGGCTATGCTACCGTCGCTCGGAACATCGGTGCGGGCCGCACCGGCTCGCCATGGGGAGGAGTTCGCCGATGAGCGCAACCGTTCCGTCGCCGGCCGAGATGGAATATCCCTGCTCGGACGGCAAGCCGATGTCGGAGAATGACTGGCAGGCCGCCGCCATCATGTACGCCCGCGGAGTGCTGAGCGCCCGGTACGCCGACTGCCCGAAGGTGTACGTGGCGGGGAATCTGTTCATCTACTACGAGGAGGGCAATCCCCGGGCGTCGGTCTCGCCGGACCTGTTCGTGGTGTTCGGGGCGGAGAACCGGATGCGCCCGGTGTACAAGGTCTGGGAGGAGGGGAAGGTTCCGGACTTCGTGCTGGAGGTGGCGTCGCCGAGCACGTGGGAGGAGGACGAGGGTGCGAAGCGGGTGCTGTACGAGCGTCTGGGGGTTCGCGAGTACTGGCAGGTCGACCCGAGGGGGGAATTCCTGCCGTCGCGTCTGCAGGGGCGGCGGCTGCGCAGGGGGGTGTACGAGCCGCGGCCGGTCGCGGAGTCGCTGGACGGGATGCTGATGTTGCGCAGCGAGACGCTGGGACTGGATTTGCTGGCGGGCCGGGGCGGGGAGCTGTACTTCCGCGATCCGGTGAGCGGGCAGCGCCTGCTCGGTCTCAAGGAGGAAGCGGTTGCACGACAGGCGGCGGAGGCGCGGGTGGAGCAGGAAGCGGTCGCACGGCGGGCCGCGGAGTCACGGGCGGAGCAGGAAGCGGTCGCACGGCGGGCGGCCGAGGCGCGGGTCGCGGAGCTCGAGGCGCTTGTCCGCGGCAAGCGCGGCTGACGGAGCGGCCTGCCCGACCGGCCCTCGCGGGGGCGACATTCCGCCGCACCCGCCCGCTCCTCCTTCCGCTTCCCGACTCTGGAACGCACGTCACGTTCTTCGCCCGCCCGCCGGATCGTCAAGGGGCGCGGCTTGCCGATCGAAATCTTGGGCGCGATACACCTGTATCCGCGAGACGAACGAGACAAAGGCGAGAAGAGCCGGGAGGACACGATTGCATGAAGCACCCCGACCGATTCACTCGACCAGAAGGGGTGTGGGTCGATCCGGCAGCCTGGAGGAAATGGACGGCGCCAGCACGCATCGCTCCCACGTTTCTCGTCATCGGGGCCCAGAGGAGCGGTTCGACCTCGCTCTTCCGCTATCTCGCAATGCATCCCTGCACACTTCCACCGCTTCGCAAGGAGGTTCACTACTTCGACTTTCAATACGAGAAGGGGCCCGGCTGGTACCTCGCCCATTTCCCCGGAGCCCACAGGCGAGTCGCCAGCAGCCACCCGACGATCACGTTCGAGGCTTCACCCTATTACATGGTCCATCCTCTGGCCCCCGCGCGGATCAAGGCGTTCAACCCCGACATGAAGCTCATCGCGATACTCCGCGATCCGGCCGATCGGGCTCTCTCTCACTACCACCATGAATGCCGCAGGGGAATCGAGACCCTGAGCTTCGAAGAAGCAATCGCGGCCGAGCCGGAGCGACTGTCCGGTTCGGACCGCCTGCTGAAACAGCCACCGCACTATTTCAGCTATCGACACCGCCACTTCTCGTACCTCGACCGAGGCCGCTATGCGCACCACCTGGGAGCATGGCTCGACCATTTCCCAAGGGGAAACCTTCTCCTCCTCAAGAGCGAAGACCTGTTCAAAGACGCCGATTCGGCAATGAACAAGGTATTCACGTTCCTCGGTCTGCCGGCTCACCGGATTTCGATCGACAGCGTATCCAAGTCCGCCTGTCAACCCATGCAGCCGGATCTCCGGGATCGGCTGCGGCGATACTTCGCTCCGGATCAGGAGCGGCTGGATGCAATGCTGGAATCGGCGGCCGTTGGACGTAGCGGCGTACGATAATTCCGAGGCGACCACCCCGCTTGTGTGGAACATCCGCAAGCCATTGATTTCGGTTGTCGACCCCACACCCGGAACGGCCCTCCTTCCTCTCCCCTCTCCCTCCGGGAGAGGGGCCGGGGGTGAGGGGGCCCACGTCCGGGGCTCCCCCCACCCCAACCCCTCCCCCGAGGGGGAAGGGGCTTAATGGAGCCCCTGAATTATCCCCAATGGTCCTCCTGATTACGTACGAAGCTCATCTGCGCTGCGGACACGAAACGCAATCGTCCTCGAGAGCTCGTCGGAGACCGAGAATCGACGGCCAAGCGGCCGGAAACGTGGTTTCGGGGCCGCCTGAACACCAGTTTCCGGCGGCCAGCAGTCGCAAGGCGAGCTTGGTACGTAATCAGGAACGCCCTTGCGTGGTCGTCTTCGTCTTCCACGGTCGATCCGCATCTCCGCTCGTTCCCCGGCGCGAAGAGGAGCAAGAACATGTTGAGGCCTCAGCCGCTCGCGTAAGACTGGCGGGAGTTCGCCGATCGGATCGCGCTGTGGGGCTGGCGTTGTGACGCACGTCGCCCGGTCTCATGACCTGCCGTCCAGTCTCAGCAATGTGAGTCTGTCGCACAGAATCTGAGCCCGACGGGGATTGCAGTCTCAGATAACCTGAGCCAGAAACGGCGATGATTTCGCGCCCGAGCCCCGATGATCTAAAGCCGCTACAATTATCCGGGAGATCGCCACCGGCAAGTTCAACAGCACTCGGGATAACCCCAGCGGAACCTGTCAACGGCACCGACAGCTCATGTTCGAGAGAAGCCCATGCTTGTTCGAGCCAAAGACCGAGTGCAATGGATCCTGCTTGGGGTGGCCCTCGCGGCGGCCGCCGCGCTCGCGGCCCCCGCCGGCGCCGCTCCGGACAGTATCGTCATTATCGGCGACAGCATCTCCGACGACGGAAAGCTCCGCGTGCTTGCTCCGGGCCGCGCCCCGCCCGCACCGTACTACTGGATGGGCCGGTTCTCGAATGGTCCGAGTTATGCCGAGCTCATCAGCGACGAGCTCGGCGTGGCCGAGGACCAGGTATTCAACTTCGCGATCGGAGGGGCCCGGTCCGGGTCGGGGGAACCGACCCGCCCCATCGATGCGCTCGACCAGGTCGCCCAAGCCATTGGCCGCGGGGCGGTCAGCCCGAACGGACTCGCCGTCTACTTCATCGGCGCCAACGACCTGAGCGCGCTCTTCGAGGGGGAGCTGCCCGGCGTCACCCCGCAAGCGCACGTCGCAACCGTCATCGGAAACGTCGCGACCGGCATCGGCCGGTTGGCACACGCGGGACAGAAGCGCTTCGTGCTCGTCGACATGCCGGACATCGGAAAGCTCCCGGCAGTCAGGTCGCTCGGGGCGGGCACGGCCGCCAGCGCGACCGCGCTAACGGACGCGTTCAACGCCGCGCTCCGACAGACCGCGGACGGCCTCGAATCGCAGCTCGGCATCGATGTTGCCATCGTCAGCTTCAACGACCTGTTCGATGACCTGCTCGCGAGCTCGTCGCGCTACGGACTCGAGAACCTCACCACCCCGTGCTTCGTCTTCAACCACACCCGGCGCGAACCTTTGCCTCCGGCGGCGACCGGGGCCTGCCCGGGAGTGGCGCAAGCGTCGCCGAGTGCGGCCGAGAATACGCTCTATTGGGATCCGTTCCACCCGACGGCTCGGGTGCATGCAATTGCGGCCGAGTTCCTCGCCGCAAACGTCGACGCGCTCGCCGAGGCGGGCGCCGACATCGTGTCGCGTGCAGCGCTCGGGAATCTCGCCGCAGGCGACCGACAGCGTCTGGTAGAAACGCGCCTCGCCGCACTTTCCGGGACGCCGGACTGGGCGGCGGCGACGGCGGAGCGGACCACGCCGGGCGGGTGGACGGTGTACCTCGCGGGCAGCATCCGCGACGGGGCGCGCGAAGGCGAGAGCAGTCGGCGGGGGTTCGAATTCAATGTCCGGACCGTGATGCTCGGGGTCGAAGGAATGCCCGGACGGGCGGTGCTCGCAGGCGCCGCTCTCGGCCAGTCCACTGGAAGCCTCGTGCTCGATGGCGACCGGGGCGAAAGCGATCTCGACGCCGTGTTCGGGAGTGTCTATGGCCGGATCGACGGACGCGACGTCGACGGCCGGGGCTTCTACGTCGGGGCGGCGGCCGGCGCGTCGCGCGACCGCCACGAACTTGGCCGCCCGACCGGCTTCTCTCCGTACCCCAGCGCTTCGGCCAGCCCCGACGGAACGACCCGGTCGCTCCTCGTAAGCGGTGGCTACGACTTCCCGCGGGGCAACACGGTGTTCGGCCCCGTATTTGGTGCCCGCTGGAGCCGTTCGTCGGTCGATGCCTACGTGGAGGACGCGGGACCCATCGCGCTCTCGGTCGCGAAGCAGGACCTCGCCACGCGCATCGTCTTCGCCGGGGGCCGCATCGAGCGCCGTTCCGTTACCGGCAGCACCGTCAACGCCCTGCCCTACGCGCGAATCGTCGTCGAGCACGAGGCGAACGGCGGCGACGTCCTGTCCGGCAAGCTCCCCTCGGGCGAGTCGGTGCGGGGCAAGGGCGGAGACACCGGCAGCGCGCTGGTCGTGAATGGCGGGCTCCGCTTCCGGCTGCGCGATTCCGTCTCTGCGCACGTAGGAGCGGAAGCGGCCGTGCGAAGAGACACCGATACCGAGCTTACCGTGTTCGGCCGGGTGTCGATACGCTACTGACATGCCGCTCCGGCCGTTCTGGGGAGTACCAAAAAGTGTGGGGTGCCGATTTGTGCGGGCGGGTGAGCTGTTCATTAACCCGAAATGAACACGAGAAAGCGGGCCCGGGGTGTTCACTCGTCACGTCCTTGTGGGTATACCCATCGTGACGCTCATGCGGCCTTTCCCTCGAAGTCAATGCGCCGGTCGAGATCCACCTTGAAGCGGCCATGGGGGTTGATGTGCGTGTAGATGAGCGGCGTCCGCACGCGCAAGTCATCCGAGGAAAGCCTGGTCGGCCTGGGTGCCATCCGGCAGTGCGTGATCGAACAGGACGCTCACGCTTTCGGTCAGGTCCACCTTCAGCAGCCCGTCAATCCTGACCGCGCGAATGCTTCGGTGGACCTGATTACGTACCAAGCTCATCCAGTGAGCCAGGCGGACCCGTATAGTTGCAACGAGTTGAAAGATCGGGAGCCGGGCATGGCACGCAATCGGGTTCAGTTTCAGAAGGGCTACAGCCTGACGCAGTTCATGGACGAGTACGGGAGCGAGGAGAAGTGCACACAGGCGCTGTTTCGTTGGCGTTGGCCGAACGGGTGTTCGTTTGTCCCCGATGCGAGCACACCGGGCACTGGCGCCATCAAAGCCGGGCGCTGTATCAGTGCCGCAGGTGCCGGCACCAGGACTCGCTGACCGCGGGAACGATCCTGGCCAACACGAAGCTGCCGCTTCGCACTTGGTTCGTGGCGATGTACCTGATGACGCAGACGAAGAACGGCATTTCGGCGTTGGAGCTGTCGCGGCAACTTTCGGTGAGCTACAACACCGCGTGGAAGGTCAAGCACAAGCTGATGCAGGTGATGAAGGAGCGCGATGACACGCGCCCTTTGGGCGGCTGGGTGCAGCTCGATGATGCGTACTGGGGCGGGCAGCGCCGCGGCGGCAAATCTGGGCGAGGCGCGCCGGGCAAGACGCCGTTCGTGGCCGCCGTGGAGCTCAATGATGAGGGCCGGCCGATGAGGATGCGCCTGAGCCGTGTCGGTGGGTTTCGCAGCGAGGAGATCGCGGCCTGGGCCCGGTGCCACCTGGAGCCCGGCACCGTCGTGGTGTCCGACGCCTTGAGCTGCTTCAGCGCCGTGCAGCAGGCAGGGTGCATTCACCAGCCGTTCGTGACCGGAAGTGGACCGCAAAGCGCCCAGCATCCCGCGCTCACTTGGGTCAACACGATTCTGGGCAACGTCAAGCGCTCCTTTCATGGCACTTACCACCACTTCAGCTCCAAGCATCTGCCGCGCTACCTGGCCGAGTTCTCCTACCGCTTCAGCCGCCGCTTCTCGCTCACGGAGATGTTTCCCCGCCTCGCATTCGTCGCCCTGCGAACCGCGCCGATGCCTTACCGAGTGCTCAAGCTGGCTGAGAACTATTTCTGAGCAGGATGAGCTTGGTACGTAATCAGGATGGTCCTTGCGCGACAGCGCGGTGGCCGGGTACCGTGGGGGCTCAGGACACCGGCGAATTTCATCCCCCCATATGGATACGGGGCAAGTCTAGGCCCGACCGTCGTCCTGAAGACTCCGCAACGTGTATCCATAGTCGAGAAAACGGCGCTGGAAGCGGGCGATGAGTGCTTGCACATGCAGCCTGCCGAGCGGCCGGCGCTTCATGGCAAGCCAATGATCGAAGTACGTCCGGTTGATATCCGATCGGACCTCCAGCCGACGGGGCGCCGGCGGCAGACCGAGAAACGAGTAGACGGCCTGCATCTGACCCTCGGGGTCGGACGTGAACGACTCGTACTTGAGAACCATGACCTGATTCAGCATGCTCCGGTCGGCCCGAAATATCCCGTGACACTTCAGCCAGTGTCGGAACAACGAGGACAGACTGATGTTTTTCCGTCGCTGCGTCGCCAACGAGACCGGCACCGGGTGACGCTCTATCACTACGAAGCGGGCATTGGGGAACATCGCCTGCAGGAAGCGGCATCGAATCAGGTTGGGCGGAGATTTCTCCAGCAGAACCGCGGCGTCGAGATCCCAGTGCGCCGACCACTGTTCCCACAGCCGCTTGCGGTTCTCGTCGGTGACGAGCCTTGACGACTCGTCCAACGCTGCCTCGGGATGGAAACCGAACACTCCGGATCCGCCAAAGTCCCGCGCCGGCGAGAATACCGTCTGCAGGTGCTGGCCTTCGTCCTTGGGCACTCCGGTGCCGGAAAATCCGCTGATTTGAGGATGCTCACGCAGGCAGTCGTGCAGAATACTTGTGCCGCTGTTGTGCAGCCCGCATACGAAGACGATTTTCCTGTCCGTCATCCGCGCCATCTTCGACGCCACTCCGGTAACCCGCCCTCACCGGGTGGTCCGCTTGGAATGTTAGTTCAAGGTCGGTCCCGGCGCCATTGGCAGGATCGAGACCGCGGGTTGGGAGTGAATCGCGCTCGGCTCGTGACGAGCCGGAGGCCGGAGCCGATGACGACCCCCCGAGGGTGACGAAGGCGATGACACCCTCTACGGCGGAGACGACGACAAGGACGTCTTCGTATTCAGCGGGGAAGGCGAGAAGAAAGGTTTGCGGATGCTCTGACGGTGACGACATCATGGTGCTCATGGCGCCAAAGGTCTTGGGGTCCGAGGTGCAGGAGAAGGCGCCTTGCCGGGAAGGAGTCAGCGTCTATAATCAGCCTCCGCCGGTACGGCGCGGGGGCGCCCCCATGTCGCACCTCTCCCCACAGCGGGCTGGACGATTCGGACTTCCTGCTCCGGGAAATCCGGACCAACGGCAACGCCTCCTTCCCGCACCGCCCGTGCGCGGTGTGCGAGGAGTACGCGCCGCTCCGCGCGAAGGGTGCGCGATGAGCTTGAGAGGACGGTAAATGCAGACACGGCGGCGGGAGGACCGAATTCAAGGCTCTACGGCGAGAAGGAGCGGACTCCTGCTCACCCTGGTAGCGATCCTTGTCGGCAGCGCCTTTCTTCCGAGCCCGGTCCGGGCTGCGCGCCCGAATGTCCTGTTCATCTCGATTGACGACATGAACGGCTGGATCGAGCCGTTCAACGAGGGGACCCGGGGCAAACCCGTCATCTTCTCTCCGAACCTTCGGCGGCTCGCGAACGAAGGGGTCGCATTCCGGAATGCACACACGCCCGTACCGGTCTGCCGGCCCACGCGGGCAAGCATCCTGACGGGTATCTATCCGAGAAACAACCGTCCGATCATCGCTCAATACAGCAACCGCGAGGAGACGTTGACGGGCGTCGCGTCCCTGACCCAGCATTTTCGGCGCCACGGCTACGTCGCACTCGGGGGCGGCAAGATATATCCGTCTCTCTCGGATCCGAAGCGTCACTGGGATGTCTACCGGCCCTTCGAACGCCCCGCCAACCAGAAGAGAGATCCGGACGTGGTGCTGAGCAAGCTCACCGGACTGCATCCGAGAGACGGGTTCGATTGGGGAGCGGTGGAGTACGAACAACAGGAACTCTCAGACGTTCAGCTTGCCGATTGGGCCATCCGCGTGCTGCAGGGCGAGCACGAACAGCCGTTCTTTCTCGGGGTCGGGTTCCACCTCCCTCATCTGCCCTGGTACCTGCCGAGAACCTACCTGGAGCGGTACCCGCTGGACTCGGTGGTACTTCCCGAGGTCAAGGAGGACGACCTCGACGACGTTCCGCCGGAAGGCAGAAAGTTCGCGTGGAAGAGCCCGCTCAGCAAGCAGGTCGACTACGAACACTCGGACCACCTGAAGGTCCTCGAGGCGGGAGGGTGGAGGCGAGCCGTCCAGGCCTACAGCGCCGCGAGCACCTTTGTCGACGACCAGATCGGACGGCTCCTGGAGGCGCTCCACGACGGCCGCCACGCGGACAATACGATTGTCGTCGTATTCG
Organism: Gammaproteobacteria bacterium; assembly: GCA_965223775.1. Taxonomy (GTDB): domain Bacteria; phylum Pseudomonadota; class Gammaproteobacteria; order HK1; family HK1; genus JAJDXW01. Next base: position 5,299,194 of record OZ245021.1, read on the forward strand.
GGGACAATGGCTGGCACCTCGGCGAAAAGCAGCGGTGGCGGAAGATGACCCTGTGGGAGGAGTCGACCCGGATCCCCCTGATCCTGAGCTACCCGCCGGTACTGCCCCGCGGCCGTGCAGTCGAGTCCGCCGTCAGCCTGATCGACCTCTACCCGACCCTGCTTGAGCTCGCTGGGCTGCCACGGCCCGACCACGAGATGGATGGGAGCTCGTTGCTCCCGTTGCTCAAGGACGGCGGCGCTGACGACGACCGCTTCGCCATGACGGTATACGGCAGGGGGAACGTCACCATCCGGAATGCGAGGTGGCGGTACATCCGATATGCCAAGGGCGGAGAGGAGTTGTACGACCATGAAGACGATCCCATGGAGCACACGAATCTCCTCGCCAAGCCGGGCGCGGAACGGCATGCCGAACGGGTAGCGTATTTCAACCGCCTCATCGACCGGTACCACCCGAGGAACCCCTGAACGGCATCCGCTCTGCGCGGTACCATTACGCGCCAGGCGCCGGAAGGCCTCCCCTCGCGCAGGGGCTACGCTTGCGGCATCAAGGGACGGCGGATGGTGTGCAGCACGAGGTCCCGCTCTTCCGGTCCCTCCGGAAACGCTTCGTCGCGAAGCTCCGCAGTCGATGACGCCAGGCGGAACGTGATGCTCATGCGCTCTTTCGATGGCGCGGACTTTCCGTTGACGAAGCCGGACGAAGCGTGCAGCAGAGCCGGGTGGAATACGATCGCTTGACCGCCATCGAGGGCCACCGGTTTGCAGAACTCGGGGCCGATCCGCCCCTCGTACCGCACGTTTCCCGAAGTCTGGTTCCGGGCGGTGATTCCGTACCTCAGCTCCTTCTCCGCTACGGTCAGCCGGTGGGACCCCGGCACGAACACGGGGCAGTTGTCGGGCGGGCTGTCCTCGATGGCAAGCAGCATCGAGAGACTGAACGTCCCGGCGGCAAACAACCGGGCGTGATGGTCCTCATGCCAGGGGAGGTCCGGGTTTCCGAGAAACATGTTGGTGCGCCAGAGGAGGAGCTCGTCGCCGAGGAGCGCGTGCGCCGTCTCCCACAGGCCCGGACGCACGCATAGCTCGGCCAGCACGGGCAGATCGACGTGCCGATTGCGGGTCGTGGCGATGCCCGACCGCTCGTACTGATCGTTGAACTCGCGCCCGATTCGAACCGCATCGCGCCGACTCAGGATAGCGAACGGTCCAACGAGTCCTTTTCGCTCCCAGTCTCCGCGAGGGCCGGGGGGCCTGGCCTCTCTCCTCAGCCGGCGCCGTATCGAGCGAAGCATGTGTTCGGCTTTCCACGCGCACGGCCAAGATCGGCAGCCGCGGCTGTCAGGGCTCCGTCGACCCGAGTCGATCCGGGTCTCGCAGAGGGAAGTGCGAGACCGCGATCACGCATTTCGCAGCAGGCTGAAGCTCTGCCCGGTCGGACCGAGGCGGGGCTGAGATGCGAGGAAGAGAGCGAGCTCGCCGAGATCGGCCGGCAACTTGTGCCATTCTCCGTTGGGGCGCTCGACAGGTCCCTTGTCTTCGATTTCCCGCAGCCTCTCCGGGGTCAGCATGTGCTCCTTGAGAACCGGTCCGGGAATGATCTCGTTGACGGCGATGTGATTCGGCTTGAGCTCGGCGGCCAGAGTCCGGGTCAGAGCCCAGAGCCCCGCCTTTGCGGCGGAGTAGGCCGAGAGCCCGGGGGGAGTTCGCAGCCGGCTCCCGGAACCCATCACGATGATCTTCCCCGCATCGGACTCGCGCAGGTACGGGATTGCCTCGCGGGCGCAGTGGTACGCACCGAGGAGGTTCACGTCGAGGAGATTCCGCCAGACAGCCGGATCGCTTTCTCGAACCGGAGCCTTGTCGGCCCCCGCACCTCTGCCTGCGTTCGCGACCAGGATGTCGAGGCGCTTCAGACCGTTGAGGCCTACTTCGAAGAGGCGGGAGACCTCATCCGGACTGGTGACGTCGGCCGTCACCGCTCTCGCGCAGCCCCCGCACCCGACGATCCGCTCGACAACGCCGTTGACCTCACTCGCCGTCCGCGCCGTGCAGACGACGAATGCACCTTCCTTCGCGCACGCGAGCGCGATCCCCTTCCCGATTCCGCGGCCCGCACCGGTCACGACGGCTACCCTGCCTTCCAGTCGGTTCACAAGCCTGCGTGCCTGGTCATCGGAGGTGCCGCCAACAGTTGATCTTCACAGCGGGTGATGCGGATTTTGCTTCAGCAAACCAGCCGGGATATGCCCCCAGTCTCGTGCGCGCAGCCGGGTACGAAGCCTGCCATCCCTGAGCGTTCCGGCAGTCTGAAACGCTCATGCGGCCAAGTCAATGGGCCTGCAACGCACCTCCGTTTCGGCGCTATGGGTCTGAATTGAGGGCAGCGCCATCGCAGAGCATACGGTGCGGGGTCGCGGTCATCCCGAATACTTCGGCAGGACGAAGACCGGTCGCGCCTCGGGTTCCGGGACAGTAGAGAGCCAGCGAAGAGGTGAGCCACCAAGTCGTGAGCAAAGGCGCCCGAAGCTCACCGATCTCCGGGCGGCAGCGACAGCACGAAGCGACGGCAGACGAAATTCGGGAACGAAGAGTACCGGGTCCGAAAAGGAAAGGGAGGGCCGAAGCCCTCCCTTTCCGGACGTTGCCTCAGTCGAGGCTATTCGACTTCCGATCTAGTTGTGGTTCACGGTGTCGGTGCTGCCGTCCGACAGATTCCTCTGATTGGTGGCAACACTGATCATCCCCGGCTGAGCCTCGATGATGATGGTAGCGGCCGTACGCTGCTTTCCCTCAAGGGTGACGACGTCGCCTTTCAGGAGGCTGAGGACGGTGGTCGAGTTGGCCGCCAATTCCCCTGTGGCGTCACCACCTGCCGTAGCCGTCGTACCGTCTTCAGGCCGGAAGGTGATCTCATAGTCGGCCGCCGGGCCCCGGTTCACGATCACGAGGGTCTGGTTATAGCTCTCTTGTGTGGTCATGTACGGGATGTGGACGGTCGCCCCGTTGCGCCCGATCTTGCCGAGGGTCTGCATCTGGGACATCGGGCCAATCGCCGCGTTCTCGAGTCCCATGTAGCTACCCATCGCGGTGTATGCAGCGGTCTCCGGGATCCTCGGAGCGTCCATGCCGTCCTCCGATTCATCGTCCTCCCCCTGGACCATGATGCAAAGGTACCGCGCGGCGGTCAACGGGTTGTCTGCGTGCGCCACGTTTGCCGCCATGGTCATCGTCAAATCAGTGACCATGTCATCGTCGTCACGAATCAGCAGGTCGTCCTCTGCAGAAGCCAACGCATCGTCGGTGCCTGTACCCTGAGGACTTTCGGCGCCGTCATCAGCGCCACAGTCGTCGTCTCCATGCGTGAACACCTTGCTCGCGAAGGAGAAATCGCCCATGAAGGTGACGGTGCTGTTCGGCGTGGTGCCCGTCGTTCCAGTGTCCATGACTTCGTCCAGGTTGTCGAGAACATTGCCCGCAGTTCCCGATCCGGTCCCGGTGGCGTTGCGAGTCGTGGCGTCAAATCCCACCCGGACGGACCCGACCGAAGCGACGGACATTCCATCTACGAACTTCTTGAAACTCGCTGCGACATCGGCGGTCGCGTCCGTGGCCATTGCGGTTTCATCCAACCCCGGCGCGATCTTGACGACGTTCCCGGGGTGCGACTTGGTCCCGGTGATCCCGATGATATTCAGTCCCGCAAGCGTCTGGTTCGTCATGGTCAGCGTGGCGCTGCCGCCTCCCGCCGAAACTGCGAAGCTGGCGGCCAAGTGGAGGAATCCATTTGTGACGTCAATTGCCCCGTCCGTCAACCGGAACACCACCAACTTGTCTCCAGACGCCCCTCCCGCAGCCAGATCGAAGTCACCACCCGTCAAAGCGTTGTCCGCCAATTGGGCCCCCTGGAACACCATGCCATCCAGCGTGATTGCGACAACGTAGGTATCCCCTTCAGTCGCACCAATGTCGGCCGGCGCGGCGAGGAAGAGCTCATCGGTGATGTTGTGATACACCGACATGTCGGATTCGTCCAACGCCTCCGTCACGTTTCCATCACCCATCAACAGCGTTTCCGCGGCATAGGTGAGGCTGTCATTGCCATCAGCCATGATTTCCGCCCTGTTAGCGGGGGCGGAGTCGAATATCTTCAACGCGTAAGCTGCGGTAGACCCCAGCATGGCCGCAAGACCCAGCGTGGCTGCGGCAGCAATCCCAAGTAGTTTGTTTCTGAACATTGTCCAGTGCTCCCGTTCAAGTCGAATGTCCGTGTGGATCAGTGCCGAAGCAGCCGTTTGACCCAAGTTCTTCAGCTCCATGTTTGCCTCATGTCGTGCGGCTACGATGAGATTGTCCACGGTGCGAGGAGATTGTCAACCCTTCCGCCAACGCGGCGGCCGGGTTTCATCCTCCAGGTGTTCGCGTGACCCAACCGAGAACCTCCACTACTCACCTGCCGAGGGATTATCCACGGGTCTCGGGTCATGTCAACCCCGAAACCCCTGTCCATCGACGACGATGGCAATGCAATCCGTTCATGCCGGGATCTCGCATCGCCCTGAATCACTTCCCGATCTCCACGTGCAGGTCGAGCTGTTCCCGGATTCGCCGGGTGAGCTCCCAGCCCTCCTCGTGGTCGGCGACCACGTAGGGGGTCACCATGACGAGGAGCTCGGTGCGGTCCTCCTGCAGGGTGTCGGTGCGGAAGAGCCTTCCGAGGACCGGCATCCGCCCGAGGAAGGGGACCCCCTGCTCGCCCGCGCTCTGGTTGCCGGAGATGAGCCCCCCCATGACGAGGGAGCCGCCGTCCCGGAGGGTGAGGCTGGTGCTGATCCGGCGGTTGAGGATGGTGGGGGAGCCCCCGAAGCTCGTCGCCGCCCCCGGCCGCGCCTCGCTCAACTGCTGGGAGATCTGGAGGTCGACGAGCCCGTTCGCCTGGACGAGGGGCTTGATCTCGAGCTGCACCCCGGTCTTGCGGTAGGAGACGTCCTGGAGGACAGTGGTCGTCCCGTCGACCTCGCGATCGTCGTCCGTGTACTGGGTGATGACAGGGATCTCGTTCCCGACGTCGATGCTCGCGGTCTCCCCGCTCTTGACGAGGAGACGAGGCCGGGAGCGGATGACCACCCGGTCGTCCTTGTAGAAGAGGTTCAAGGCGGCGCGGGTCTCGCCGCCGCTGTCGAGGGTGAAGGAAAGGCCGCCGCCGCTCCGGCCGATTCCGCCGAGGGTCCCGGCGGTGATCCCGCGGCTTCCGATGCCGCCCTTCAGGAGAAACTCGAACCCGGTCTTCTCCTCGTCGGTGAGGCTGACCTCGGCGACCAGGACCTCGATGAGCACGGAGGGGACGGACCGGTCGAGCTTCTCGATGACGCTCCGGACCTCCGCCCACTCGCTTCCTGAGCCGCGGAAGAGGACGAGGTTCCGGCGCGGGTCGACGACGATCCGGGTCCCGGCGGCGGCCGGCGCCGGGGCCGGTGATGCCCCGGGACTCTCGCCTCCCTCGCCACCGCCCGTTCTCGCCCCGGCGGACTCGGGGGGCGCGCGCGCGTCCACCCGGACCCCGAGCATCCGCTCGAGGGTCTCGGTCAGCTCCTCGGCCTGGGTGTTCCGGACCTCGTAGGTGAAGACCGCCTCGTCGATCGACTCCTTCTGCCGGGTGTCGAGGACCTGCGCCCACTCCTCGACGTGCTCGATCGTCTCCCGGTCGGAGGCGAAGGCGACTACCTTGTTCACTCCCGCGAGGGGGAGGAGGATCACGCTGGCCGCCCCCCCGACGCCGAGGCTCGACTGGTATCCCTCCGCCTGGAGGACCGAGTTGAGGGCGCCGGCAAGGTCCGCCGCCGCCATGAAGACGGGCTCGATGATGATCCCGTGCCGCCCCCGGAGGAGGGGCTGGTCGAGCACCTCGATCATCGCGATCGCCCGGGCGAGCATGTCCGCGCTGCCCTTGAGGAGGAGGGCGTTGCGATGGGGGTCCTCGAGGACCTTGAGGTCCTTGCGGTCGAACGCTTCCAGGAGCCAGCCCCGCACCTGCGGCCCCCGGACGACCGCGAGGGGCACGAGCTGGAAGATGGTGCGATGGGTGAGGGGGACCTCGGGGAGGGCGCGGCCGCTCACGAGGAGGGGCACGTCGCGCGACGCCGCCTCCTGGCTCGCGGAGAAGGTGAGGATGCCGTCCTCCGCCTCCTGGACATCCACCCCGTACTCGCGGAGCACCCGGCGGGCGGTCGAGAAGAGCTGGCGGGGGGGGAGCGGCTCGGTGAGCTTGAGGGTGACGAGGTCGGCCTTCTCCCGCAGGCCGGGGGAGATGACGAAGGACATGCCGAGCTCGTCGCCAAAGACGGCGTTGATGAACGGAATGAGGGGCACGTCGTGGAAGCTGACCCGGATGGGGTCCCCGGTGAGGTCCTGGCCGAGGCGGTCCACGATCCCCTCGGCCACCGTCCGCTGGATGACGACGCCGGGGGCGCGGGTGGTGCGGGGCCCGGAGCGCGGCTCCTCGGCGGGCGCCGCGGGGGCGTCGGCTTTCTCGGCCGAGGCGGCCTCGGCCGGCGCCCGGGCGGGCCGGATGGGTTCGGGAAACGGGTCGATCTCGAGCATCGAGCACGCGCCCGCGAGCCAGGGCACGAGGAGGAGCGCCGCGAGCCGAAGGAGACGGGGGGCGGTCATTGCGACCCTCCGGCTTCGTCCGCGAGGATGGTGCCCGGGACGGAGCCGTCAGCTTCTGCGGGCAGGCCCCCGTCGCGGGGGGCGCCTGGTACGGGCGGGAACAACGTGAGCACCTCCTCGGGCATGTCCTCGCCCTTGAGGACGAGCTGGTTGTCGGTCACGGACACGAGGATCCGGCCGTCCGGCAGGGTCTCGCCGGGCGCGACGCGGGTGATGCCCCCTGCCGGCGACTCGAGCAGCACCGCGCTCTCGTCCCCGGTGACGATGAGGCCGACGAAGCCCATGCTCGCGAGGACCGGGTTGAGGGAAGGCTCGTCGGGCGGGGGCGGCGCCTCCCTGGCCTTCTCCTCGACGAAGCCCCCCCAGCGCCGGCTCTCGAGGAACGCGCCGAGGTTCTCGGGCTCGGGCTCGGACACCGCCGCGGGGAGGATGTCGCCCGGGTCGGCCACACCCATCGGGTCGGGAGGACGGACGGGCATCGCGAGGGCGGCGGCGACGGCGGCGCCGCCCGCGAGCAGCGCCCCGGCCGCGCGGCGCCATGCCGCCATCACGCCGCCCCCGGGTCCAGGGACCGGGTGAGGGGGCGCCCCGACACGGGCTCGTTCAGCATCGCGACCTCCGGGTTGGTCTCCCTAATATACAGAGCGGCCCCGCGCTTGTCCGGCCGCCCCGGCCCGTCAGGCTGGGAATCGCGCGGAAGGGGGCCGCGAGCCGGCTACCGGTCACGCGGGCGGGAAGCCCGCGACCCCGGGGAAACCCTTGGTCCGGACCTGAGCTTTGTACGTAATCAGGAATAATTTTCGTCGCGCGAGCCATTCATGCCGGCTGATACCGCCGAACGTCGACCTCGTCAGCGCGCGCCCGCATCTGCGTCGCGTCGTGCCATGCCTGCATCCGCAGCAGCAGGTCCATGTTTACGCCGAAGGCTTTCTCCACCCGCATCGCCATTTCGGGCGACAGCGAGGCATTGCCGTTCACCAGATCCGAGAGCGTCGCACGGCGCACGCCGAGAATCCGCGCGGCCGCCGCAACGTTCAACCCGAACTCCTCGAGCACTTCGATCCGGATGAAGGCTCCGGGGTGCGAGGGGGTCATTCCGATCTTGATTCCGCCGCTGGTCATCAGTGGTAGTCCTCCAGGTTCACGCGCTCGATCCCGCCGTCCCGTTCCTCGAAGGTGATCCGCCAATTGCCCGACACCGAAACGCTCCATTCGTTGCAACGCTCGCCGGACAGCCGGTGGACCCGCCATCCGGGCGCCGCCTCCCGGACAAAGCCCCCATGTTCTCGGCCAGGGCCAGCGCCGTCATGATGCCGCGCACCCGCTCCACGAGGTCCTGTTTCAGCAGCCGAGGCGAGTCGTTCTCGACAAGCTGACGCAGGCCCCGGTGGCGAAAGGAGCGGACGAACATGGTGCGTATGTGTACGGCAATACCGTGCGTAATTCAAGCGACTTCGGCGGCCAACAGCAATTCTCGTCTTGCCTGTGTTCTGGTGTCGATCGGAGTTCGTGAGGTTGTTGGTGCCGGGTTGCGGGGCCGGGCTCAGCCCTCCTCCGCCTTCACGCCCACGAAGTAGGCGGAGAGGATCAGCAGCATGCGCGAATCGCGCCGCCTTCCCCGGACGAGCTCGAGGCGGTCGACGACGAGGCGCTTCGGATGGGTCGCGAGGGCGTGGAGGAGCTTGAGCTCGACCCCCGGCCGGTAGGCGGCGTCGAGCCGGGTCTGAACGCGCCACACCTCGGGGAGGTCCGGGTGCGGCTCGCTCGTCCCGGCGCGAAGGCGGGGCTTGCGAAGGCGGAGGTCCTCGGCGATCGCGGTGAGGGCGGCCTGGAGCTTCGCCTGCGCAAGCCCCTCGGTCTCCGCCGGCCAGAACTCGGAGCGGATCTTCCGGTGGGTCTCGCGCTCGGACTCGAGGCGCTCGGGCCAGTCCCGGCGGCGGAGGAGGGCCTCGGCCTTGGCGAGGCGTTCGGACTCGGCGGCGTAGTCGCGCCGGGCCTCGGCGAGCCGGTCGGACTGGACGAGGATGCACCAGACGAGGAGGGTCGCGAGGATGAGCCAGACGCCCCAGCGCAGCCGCGCGCTGCCCGCGAACTCGGCCGCGGCCGGCCCGAGCGCTCGGCGAAGCGCCTTCACCCCCGGATCCTCAGGGTGATCTCGAGCCGGTCGTCGCCGCGGGCGGGCGCGGCCTTGACCTCGCCGAAGAGCGGCTCCGCCTCGAGGGCGCGGACGTAGGCGATTGGGTCCAGCGCGGGGTCGGTCACGATGAGGCGGAGCTCGCCCCGCTGGTAGCGCCACTCCCGGAACTCGGCCTCCGCGTTGGGGAGGGCCCGGTCGACGAGGCTCATGAGCAGGGCCTGGCTCGGTCCCTCGTGCAGCGCCCGGAGGGCGAGGTTCGCCCGGCGCTGGTCCACGAACGCGTTCCGCGCTTCGAGCAGGGGGCCGAGCTCGTCCTGAAGCCGGGTGAGCTCCGCCGCCGCCGCGTCCTCGAGGTGGCGGATCTTCCAGAACCTCGCCTCCTGCCAGACCACGGCGAGGGAGAGGGCGAGGAGCCCGGCCGCGACCAGGGTCCGCTCGTTGGCTTCGAGCCACTCGCCGACGGTGCGCGAGACGCGCCACGGCTCGGGCGCGAGTCCGGCGCCCGACGTCCGCGGCGGGATCGCGGACGCCGCCGCGGGCGGGGCGCTCTCCTGGCGGTCGAGGAACCAGCCGAGCTCGCGCTCGTCCGGGGGCTCGAGAAACCAGAAGGCGTCCGCGAGCACGCCCCCTCGCCAGAGCTGAAGCTCGCAGCCCTCGCGGCAGGCCTGGAGGTGCACTCCGTCCTCCTTCCGCGGATAGAACATCGTCTCCGGGAGGACGCGGTCCGTGGCGCGCCGGCGCGCCCGCGCGGGCCGCGGGTCGGGCGCCCCGCGGGGGCCGACCTCGTCCTCGTCCCAGAACCACACCATCGCGGCGCCGCCGGACCACACCGAGTGGTGGCCGGTGCGCTCGAAGGGGCTCCAGACCGGGAGCTTGAGCTCGAGGGCGGCGCGGCGCTTGCCGCGGGGAACGCCCGAAAGGTCCTCGCAGCGGTACATGCACAGGGCGCGCCCGACGATCCAGTGCGGGTGGGCGGACCTCGCCGGCAGCCGGGCCGCGCCCTCCCGGGTCTGGATGACGTTCGGCCTACCGGAGAAGGTCCGTCGCAGCTTCGAGAGGAGGCTCACGGGGCGTTCTCGAACCCTCATGGGTGGAAACGGGCTCGGAGTACCGATAGTCCCTCCGCCAGGGCTCCGAGGTGCCGAGAGGAGTCAGCGCGATGCCGGTGAGGATGCGGGAACCGTCGCCCTCGTGCCAGACCGAGACCCGGAGGAAGCGCGACGGGAGGGTGCGGACCTCCATCTCGTCGATGTCGAGGTGCCGCCCGCTCAGGAGGGCGACCTGGCTCAGCCGCACGATCGGGGTCTTCTCGCGCTCCTCGACCAGCCGCCGCACTCCCCGCACGTCCAGGCCGAGCAGCACGGCGAGGACCTCGGGTCGCATCGTGTTGAAATTGTAACTGTAGACCGGGCGCATGGTGAGCAGGGGCATGAGGTCCCGCCACGCGTCGGGGGAGATTGCCGCGTCGAGCCCGAGGACGTTCATGAGCTCGAAGGGGCTCGACATGATCCAGTTGAGGGGAGGCGGCCGTCCCCGCTCCTCGTAGTCGTAGCGCTCCGCCCCGTTGAGGCTGAGGGTGTCGTCCGAGTCGATGTAGTCCTCGACCCGGGCCACGATCCCCTCGATCTCGGACCGGGCGAGACCGAGGTGCGCGAGGAGGGCCTGGAAGTGGGTGGAGCGCGGAGCGTTGACCGAGACGAGCCCCCCTTCGTCCTGGATGGAGAAGCGGGCCCCGCCGACGCCCGCGTACACCGCGCCCGTCGCCGCGATCTCGCCGTCGCCGTGGGGGGGCAGGAACTCCTCGTCCGAAAGCAAGTTGGAGAACCGCTGCTCGGCCTCGAGGATCAGGCCGCGGTGGTTCATGCGGCCGGTCGCGAGGAGGTAGGTGACGGTCGCCTCGGTGCTGCGTCGATCGAGCTCCGCCTGGAGCGCGCGCTTCGCGTCGATGGCGTCGCGCACGTCGGCGGCCACCACCCCGTCGATGTAGGCGGCGAGGACCGCGAGGGCGGCGAGCGCCCAGAGGGTCGCGACGAGGACGAAGCCCCGCTGGTCGCGGCGGCGGCGGGGGGCGGCGCTCAAAAATCCTCCCGGTAGTTGGGGACCGCCTCGGGGTAGAGGGCGAGGCGGGCGAACCACAGGGTCCGTCCGTCGCCCGACACGAGGCGCACCATGCGGGGGATGCGCTCGCGGGCCTTCTCCTCTGCCGACCAGGTCGCCAGCCACTCGCGGGTCGCGTCCGCGTACTCGAAGGCGAGGCGTTCTTCGTCTGCGGCCGCGAGCACGGTCCACGACGCCCCGCCCGCCTCGGTGTAGACGACGGAGTCCGCGCCGCGGGCGCCGGCGTTCGTGGCGCCGGCGTCGGCGTCGCCAATCGACCAGCGGACCCGGACCGGGAGGCCGGACTGCGCCGCGAGCGGCTGCAGGGTGACGCCCTCGAAGGAGGAGGCGTCGCCGGCAAAGCGCCGCGCCTCGAGGCGGGACGGGACCATGCCCTGCACGGTGGTGACGAACCAGTGCTGGCGGAGCGCCGCGAGGGACGCATCGCGGTGCACCCGCGTCACCGTCGCGTACTGGCCGAGAAAGAACCCCGCGCCCTGGATGAGGAGGGTCCCGAGGAGCGATACGAGGACGAGGACCACCAGCATCTCGACCAGGGTGAGGCCGAGCTGGGCCGCGGGCGGCGGAAGCGTCTTCGCGCGGGGGCGGCTCAAATGTCCGGCTCCCGGACCTTCTTGTACCCCGGGACCCGCATCCGCCAGGCGCCGAGGGAGCGGTCCCCGTCGCTCATCGCGAACTCGACCTCGTAGAGCCCCACCTCGTAGTAGCCGCGGCCCCCGGTCAGGGTCTGGCTGTCGCGCGGGGGCTGAACGAGCCTTGCCGACCACACGACCTCCATTCCGTCGATCTCGACCTTTCCCGAATCCTGCTCGCGCGGGTTGATGGACGACAGGTACTCGATGGCGTGGCGGGCGGCGGGCATCTGGCGCGAGACGTCGTGGACGCGGACGAGGGCCATGAGGTTGGTGTTGAAGAGCGCGTAGAGGGCCATCGCGCCGCCGGTGAAGATGACGAGCGCGACGACCGTCTCGAGCAGGGTGAACCCGGCGGAGCGGCCGGCGGAACGGCCGGCGGGGCGCGGGACATTCGGCCTATGCATCGGCGTCGACCCGGCAGAACGGCGGCTCGAGGCGGATCCGGACGTCCACCTCGCCCCGGTGTCGCAGGGTGAGCTCGGCGCCGAGGCAGACCCCGTTCGCCCGCACGACGAGGGGTTCGTCGAACGAGATCTCCCAGCCTTCCGGGAGGTCGATGCGGTGCGGGGCATGGTCCCGGCGGGCGGCCGGCGGGAGCGGGCCGGCGTCGCCGGGGCGGGCCCGCGCCTCCCGCGGCGCGGCGGCGGTCGCGGAGGGCTCGCCGCCGCCGGAGGCGACGACCACGAAGGTCCGCCCGCCGTGCATGGCGCGGCGGCCGAGGCCGGTGAACTGGTCGAGGATGTAGGCGCGCTCGGTCGACCGGACGACGCCCGCGTAGAGCCGTTCGAGGTTCGGGACGGCGAGGGCGGCGACGAGAGCGAGGAGGAGGAGCACCACCACCAGCTCGAGCAGGGTGAACCCCGACTCGGAACCGGGAGTGGCGGGGCGGAGGCGGAGGCGAAGGCGGAGGCGGAGGAAGCGGCCGAGGCGAGCGGCACGCGGCAAGCGGAAACGGAAGCGGCCGAGGCGAGCGGCACGCGGCAAGCGGAAACGCCAGCGGTCGCGGCAGCTCCCACGGCGCGGTTCGGGACCGCGCCCAAGGCACGGCCCGGAGCGGGACGCGCGGCTCGTGGGCGGCGGGCGAGGGGGCCTCGCCCCGGCGCTAAGGAGGGCGACGAAAATTGAGTTTCCAGGTGACGGCGGTCTCCGCATCGAAGCGAGCTCCACGGTAACCGGAACTGTGAACTGCACCCGCGATGGAGTTGGAAACTTTAATTCGATCAGTCTCCTAACGGTCGCCCGGCAGGTAGCCGACGTCGGCATCAACGCCTTCGCCGCCTTCCTTCGAGTCGGCGCCGAGGGAATAGAGCGCGAAGCCCTGGAGGTTGTCGGCCGGATGCTGGTACCGGTAGGGGTTCCGCCAGGGGTCCGCCGGCAACTGGTCCTCGAGATAGGGCCCGTGCCAGAAGGAGGCGACCTCCTGCGGGGCGCGCATGAGGGCGGCGAGCCCCTCGTCGCTCGACGGGTAGCGGCCGATGTCGAGGCGATACGCCTGGAGGGCGCCGCGAAACATCTTGATCTGGGTCTCGGCGACCTGAACCTTCGAGGTGTCCACCCGGCCGAAGAGCCGCGGGCCGACGAGCCCGACGAGGAGCCCGAGGATGACGAGCACGACGAGGAGCTCGATGAGGGTGAAGCCGGCATTGCGGGCGGCGATCGCCGCCACCGCCGCCGCTTCGCGTGCGCCGGCGCAGGTGCTGGCGCCAACCCCGGAGCCGGCATCGGCCCTCGCTCGGACTGCGATGCCGGGGTTGCGTACCGGTACCCCGCCGACCGGCTCAAAATGCGATGTCGTTGACACTGGTGATCGCCAGGATGATGCCGATCATGATGACCCCGAGGAACGCACCGATCAACAGCACCGCCACCGGCTCGATGAGGGCGAGGACCCGCCGCATCCGTCGCTTGGCATTCTCTTCGTAGAGGGTCGCGAGGGCGCGCAGCATCTCGGCGAGCTGCCCGGACTGCTCCCCGACCCGGAGCAGGTTGTAGCCGGTCGGGGTGAGGGCGCTCCGCTTCTCGAGCGCTTCGGAGAGCGGGGCGCCCCCGCGCACGTCGCCCGTCGCCTGCTCGAGGGCGACCCGGCGGCGCGAGACGCCGACGCCGCGCGCGGCGAGGTCGAGGGCCTCCATGAGGCCCACCCGGCTCGCCAGCATGGCGCTCATCACCGACGCCCAGCGGGCGGTGTCGGACTCGGAGAACCAGGTCCCGAACACCGGCAGGGAGGCGAAGAGGTCGCGGGCCCGCTGGCGGGCGCCCGCCTGGCGGGAGAGCGCCACGGCGGCGGCGACGGCGACGGCGGCGACGGCGGCGAGCAGCCAGCCGCTGTCGTTGAACCAGACTCCGATACGCAGCACCGCTTCGGCGAGCAGGGGCAGCTCGTTCACGTCGTCGAGCAGGTTGGAGAACTGCGGGATGACGAAGACGAAGACGAGGAGCACCGCCGCGAAGCCCGAGGCGATGAGGATCGCGGGATAGAGGAGAGCGCTCCGGATCTCGACCGCCGTGCGCTGGTCGTACTGCATCTGCAGGACCGCCTGGCGGAGCGCCTGCGCGAGGTGGCCGCTCAGCTCCCCGGCCTCCACCAGGTAGTAGACGTAGTGAGGGAGTGAAAGCTCGCCGGCGTGGAGGGAATCGCGAAAGTTCTGTCCGCGCAGGAGCGACTTCGCGATGGCGTCGAAGGCGTTCGCGAGGTCAGGATGGTGGCTGCCGCGGGCCTGCGCCAGCACCGCATCGCTGAGCGACACCCCGGACTCGAGCAGGGTCGCGAGCTCGTGCAGAGCGATCACCTGGTCCTGGAGACGGGCGCGGCGGCGGAGCAGGGCGCGCCCGGCGCCGCCGGCCCCCCCGCGGCGCTCGCTCACGTCGACGACGGTGTGGCCTTCGGAGCTGATGCCCCGGACCAGGTCCGTCACCGAGGCCGCCTCCGCCTGCCCCTTCACGAGCCGGCCGTCGCGGTCGATGGCCTCGTAATCGTACTGCGGCACGGGCGATCAGTCCTCGAGGGCGAGGCGCGTGATCTCCTCCACGGTGGTCAGCCCGCGGGAGGCCTTGATGAGACCGTCCTGGAGCAGGGTGCGGTGGCCCTGCCGGCGCGCGAGGACCTTGAGGTCGGTGAGCTTGGCCCCGTTGACGACGAGCTCCTGGAGCTCGACCGACACCGGCACCAGCTCGTAGATGCCGGTCCGGCCGCTGTAGCCGGTGTTCCGGCACGCCTCGCAGCCTTCGACCCGGACCCACCGGTCCCCGACGAGGGACGGCGGGAGGCCCGCGAGACGCTCGCCGAGGAGGGCGGACGGGCGGTCGACGGGGTGGGCGCAGCGCGGGCAGGCCCTTCGCACCAAGCGCTGCGCCTGGACGCCGCGCACGGGCGCCACCACCAGGAACGGCTCCACCCCCATGTCGATGAGCCGGGTGAAGCTCGACAGGGCGTCGTTGGTATGCACGGTCGAGAGCACCAGGTGGCCGGTGAGGGCGGAGCGGATCGCGATCTCCGCCGTCTCGAGGTCCCGGATCTCGCCGATCATGATGACGTCCGGATCCTGGCGCAGGATGGCGCGCAGAGCCCGCGCGAAGGTGTAGCCGATCTCGGCGTGGGTCTGGATCTGGGTGATGTTCGGCATCTGGTGCTCCACCGGATCTTCGACGGTGATGATCTTCTTGATGCCGTCGTCGATGTCCTGGAGGCCAGCCGCGAGACTCGTCGACTTCCCCGAGCCGGTGGGTCCGGTGACGAGCACGATGCCGTTGTTGGTGTGGAGCCAGCTCCCGAACTGCTCGAGGTGGTCCGCCTCCATGCCGAGGTTGCCGAGGGTGAGGTCGTCGCGCTCCTTCGCCAGCATCCTGAGCACGATGGATTCGCCGAACGCGCACGGCACCGTGGAGACCCGGATGTCCATCTCCCGCCCCGAGATGCGGGTCGAGATCCGCCCGTCCTGGGGGAGCCGGCGTTCCGCGATGTCGATGCCGGAAATGAGCTTGATGCGCGAAGCAACCGCCGGGAAGCGCTCGACGGGCTGGGTGAGGCGGGTGTGGAGCACCCCGTCGACCCGCATCCGGACCGCGAACTGCTCCTCGGCGGGCTCCACGTGGATATCGGACGCGCTGAGATCCACGGCCTGGGAGAGCAGGTTGTTCACGAGCTCGATGATCGGCGCCTCCTCCGCCATCTCCCGGAGCTGCTTCGCGCTGTCGCCGGAGTAGAGGTTCTCGATCGCCCGCTCCTTCTTCACGAAGTCGAGGAGCCGGTCGATCTGGTGGTTGGCGGCGAGGCAGTACGTCACCGCCTCACCGGGGTAGAAGTAGTTGAGGGTCGCGCGCAGGGCGTGGTCGAGGATGTCGCGGGCGATGCAGCAGAGCGCCTCGTCCCGCCTCCACATCAGCACCGCGTGGTCGAGGAACCAGTCGAGCTTGATCGGCGACTCGGACATGAAGTGGTACACGTCGAGGCTGTCCGGGAGGTCTTCCGCGCTTCGGAGATGGCGGGCGCCCTGCTGCTCGGCGAGCCGCTGGAGGAGCACGTCCTCGGAGATGGCCCCGGTCCGGACGAGGAGCGGCCCGAGGCGGCCCCCGACCGAGCGCTGGATCTGGAGCGCCTTGTCGATGTCGGCCTGCTGGACGTCGTTCCGCTCCACGAGGAGCTCGTCGAGGCGCTTCACGGGCGCCGCGCCCGCCCACCGGCCGCCGGCCGGCGCCGATTCCAACCCCTTGTGCATCTTGCCGCCGCGCTTGCCGTCATCCAATGCGGATCGCATAACGTACCAGAATCCGACCGGCTTGACGCTGCCCCGGTCTGCTCGATCACGACCTCCGGATGGACCGTTGCCAAGGCGCAATTCCGCTGAGCCGAGCCGACGTGCGGCAATCCGGAGAGCTGCCCGGAGACGGGACGCAGCACGGCCTCCGCTTGCATTCTCTCGTCGGTCCGAGGCGGTTTCGAGAATCCGGGGGTTGTACGCGTTGTAGGATGAACCCCTGTTCCGGCACCGGCTGTGAACGAGGGTACTGGAGATGAGCAACGTGAGCTCGTTGGCGCCGACGGTCAGCGAAGCCGGGCACTCTTCGGTGAAGCTGGCGTTCTCCCGACTGGTCGCGACGCTTCTTGCGGCGGCCGGGCTCGGCGGCTGGCCGGCAGCTCCCGCACAGGGGCAGACGAACGACGAATCAGCCAGCTACACCGTGACGTTTCAAGGCGAGTGGACCACCAGTAGCACCCCCGACGGGGTGGTATCCGGCGCGCACTTCACCATCTTGATCGGCGCCGTGCACAACCGCCAGGTGACCTTCTGGCGTTCCGGCGGCACGGCCAGTCCGGGGATCGAGGGGGTGGCGGAGATCGGGGCGACGAGTACATTCAGGTCCGAGATCGAAGCCAGGGGATCGGATGTTGCGGCCGTGGTCCGGACGTCCCCCGGGTCCGGCGGGAGGGGCAGTGCCACGTTCGACATCGATGTCACAAAGGATCATCCCCTGCTCACTCTGGTCTCGATGATCGGTCCCAGCCCGGACTGGTTCGTCGGAGTTTCCGGGCTGTCGCTGCTCGATGCAGGTGGACAGTGGCGCTCGCAGCACTCGGTCAACCTGTATCCGTACGACGCCGGGACCGAGGACGGAGAGGCGTTCTCGCTCGGCAATCCTGCCACGATGCCGCAGGGAACCATCGCCAGCATCAGGGGGACGGGCAAGTTCTCGAACGAACCGATGGCGACCCTGAGCTTCGTGCGCAAGGACACGCCGCCGCCGACGGTGTCCGCCATCACCCGCCGGATGCCGGTGACGGCACGAACCCGGGACGACGAGCTGGTCTGGCAGGTGGTCTTCAGCGAAGCGGTGACCGGCGTGGATACCGCCGACTTCGAGGTCGCCGGCACGACGGCGCAAGCGACGGCGGTGAGCGGCACTGGAGCGATCCGGTGGGTCACCGTCTCCGGCGGCGATCTGAACGACCTCGACGGCGAAGTCTCCCTTCGGTTCGCGAGCGGTCAGAACATCGGGAACAGCGCTGGCCAGCGGCTGGACCCCGCCCTGCCGTCGGGCGCCAGCTATCAGACGTTCATGCTGGACAACACCGCGCCGACGGTGGCGATCGGGCCGTCCAGCGCCAGCGGCTCGTCGTTCACGGTGAGCATCCGCTTCAGCGAGCCGGTCACGGGCTTGACGCTGTCGGGCATCATGGTGACGAACGGGTCGGCGACCAACCTGCGCGGCAACGACCGGGAATACACGGCGAGCGTGACGCCGGCGAGCACGAACGCGCCGGCGATCATCACGGTGACGGTGGTGCCGGGCGCGGCCCGGGACCTGGCCGGCAACGGCAGCGACATGGCGACGCAACGCATCGGATACGTTCCGGATACGTCGCCCCCGCCCTCCAGCATCACCGTCAACATCGCGGACGCGAGGGCGAGTGAAGGCGATCCCGTCACGTTCACGGTGAGGCTGACGGGCGGCACGCTGGACCGCGCCCTGGAGCTCGTGGCGATGCCGGCATCGGAGCCGGACGACACTGCCACCGCGGACATGGACTACGAGACGTCGGCCCGGGACGTGAGCATCGCCGCGGGACGGACTTCGACGACCGTTTCGGTGGCGACGGTACAGGACAGCGACGATGAGCCGGACGAGACCTTTACGGTGACGCTGTCCGCAAGGACGGGAACGACCCTGCCCGCGAGGGTGGGAATCAGGGACGGGACAGCGACCGGAACGATCATGGACGACGACATGGCGGGCGGAGTTCACCACATCCCGTTGTTCGCGCCTGCGTCCAATCCGCTCGGGCGCCAGAGCTTCGCGCGCATCATCAATCACTCGAACGAAGACGGCGAGGTGCGCATCGACGCCTTCGACGACGAGGGGTCGGCATACGACTCCTTGAGCCTGACCATCAGCGCGAACGAGACCGTCCACATCAACTCCGGCGACCTGGAGGCCGGAAACACCGAAAAGGGGCTGGACGGCGCCACGGGCCCAGGTCGGGGCCGCTGGCGCCTGGTGCTCACCAGCGGCCTCGACATCGAGGTGCTGGCCTACCTGCGCACGGACGACGGCTTCGTGACCAGCATGCACGACGTCGTCCCGCACACCGGGGCCGGGCACCATGTCGCCATCTTCAATCCTGGCCGCAACGCCAGCCAGGTCAGCCGTTTGCGCCTGATCAACCGCGGCCCGGAGGCCGCCGAGGTCTTCATCGAGGGGTTTGACGCCGGCGGCGATTCGCCGGGGACGGCCGTGCGACTCTCGGTGCCGGCTCGGGCGGCACGAACGGTCACGGCACGCGAGCTGGAGTCCGAAGAGGGTAGAGGGGAGGCCCTCCGGGACCTCGTTGGCGCGCTCGGCGACGGTGCCGGCAAGTGGCGGTTGGTGGTGACGTCGGATCGGCCCATTCAAGTGATGAGCCTGCTGGCCAGTCCGACCGGGCACCTGACCAATCTGTCCACTGCGCCGGGCAGGACGGCGCCTGCGCAGACGCCGTGAATGCGGCAGACGGATGGGTGCGGCCCGGTTGTCCCCCGGCACCCTCCCGGGAGCCGGGCTCGGCGCCGTCGAGGACTCGCCGGCGCGCACCGAGGACGTGGTCTGCTAGCCCGGAAATCTCACCAGCTTTCGTCGCGAGGGCGGCGAGACGGCGCTGTGACAGGCCGCACGGACCGAAAGAGCGCGTACGCGCTGGCGAAGGCGTAGCCGACACTAGCGCGTTCGCGCTGTCGAAGCGGCTTGAGGGAGTACGGACTGTCACAGCGCATGGATCGGCGTCCGCAGCAGGAAGCTGGTGAGATTTGCGGGCTAGCCTTCCGCGCTTCCGGCTGCGCCCCTGCCAACCGGCGCCGCGGGCGACATTGCGGCGCGGTCCAGGCCCACTACGAGCAGGAAGCAGCTTGATGAACGGTCCCCTCGACGGTCTCGTGGTCTTCGACCTCACCCGCATTCTGGCCGGGCCGCACTGCACCCAGATCCTGGGCGACCTCGGGGCGGAGGTCATCAAGATCGAGCGGCCGGGGGCGGGCGACGATACGCGCAACTTCGCCCCGCCCTACCTGCCTCGGGCCGACGGGGAGGACAGCTCGGAGAGCGCCTACTTCGCGGGGACGAACCGCAACAAGCGTTCGGTGACCCTCAACCTCGGGCACCCGGAGGGCCAGGCGATCGCGCGCCGGCTCATCGCGGGAAGCGACATCCTCGCGGAGAACTTCAAGACCGGCACTCTCGCGAAGTACGGGCTCGGCTACGACGACCTCAAGGACGAATTTCCGGGGCTCATCTACTGCTCGGTGACCGGCTTCGGGCATACCGGCCCCTACGCCGCGAGGCCCGCCTACGACGCGCTCATCCAGGCGATGGGGGGGGTCATGAGCATCACCGGAGAGCCGGACGGGGAGCCGATGAAGGTGGGCGTCTCGATCGCCGACCTCATGTCGGGGATGTACGCGGGGGTCGCGATCCTCGCCGCGGTGCGCCACCGGCACCTGACCGGCGAAGGCCAGCACGTCGACATCTCGATGCTCGACGCCCACGTCGCATGGCTCGCGAACCAGGGCATGAACTACCTCGCGACCGGCGAGAACCCGCCCCGGCTCGGCAACCAGCACCCGAACATCGTGCCCTACCAGGTGATGCCGGCGTCAGACGGGTACTTCGTGCTCTCGGTCGCGAACGACCCCGCCTTCGAGCGCTTCTGCGAGGTGGCGGAGTGCGGGCACCTGCTCGAGGACGAGCGGTTCGCGACCGCGGTGGAGCGGGTCCGGAACCGCGATGCGGTCACCGACACCCTGAACGAGATCACCCGGACCCGGCCCATCGCGTGGTGGCTCGAGCGGCTCGAGGCGGCCGGGATCGGCAACGGCCCGATCAACACCCTGGAAGAGGTGTTCGCGGACCCGCAGGTGCAGGCGCGCGAGATGGTAATCGAGATGGATCATCCCGCGACCGGGGGCCGGCCCGCGAAGCTCATCGCGAGCCCCATCAAGCTCTCGGGAACCCCGGTCTCGTACCGGCAGGCCCCGCCCACCCTCGGCCAGCACACCGACGAGGTGCTGGGCGAGCGCCTCGGGCTCGGCGAGGAAGAGCTCCGCGACCTCCGCGACCGCGCCATCATCTGACCCGCTGATGGTCATTGAAGTCGATCAGGCTCGGCCGGCGCGCTCGCCGGCGGCGGGCGGCAGGATGTCCTCCAGCAGTTGCCGCTGTTCGAGCGGGAGGCTCAGCAGGTGCCTCTCGTCTCCCGTCTTCGTGAACCTCACCGCCACCTGGAGCATCTCGAGGGAGATGCGGCAATCGGGAAGGTCGGCCAGGGAGGAAACGAGGCTCTCCATAGTGCTCTCCCAATTCGCGAGAGACCCCACAAAACCATCATTGACATTTTCGATAAGGAAGTCGGTCAGTACGTCGCTGAAGACGCCTTCGTCGGGCAGATGCGTCAACAGGTCCCGGAGCTTCGCCAAGCCTTGGGGAAGAT
Organism: Gammaproteobacteria bacterium; assembly: GCA_965223775.1. Lineage (GTDB taxonomy): Bacteria > Pseudomonadota > Gammaproteobacteria > HK1 > HK1 > JAJDXW01. The sequence continues at coordinate 5,320,209 of OZ245021.1, forward strand.
ACCGGGGACCGAAATTGCGCACCGAGACAGTCAGGATCCCCGCAGTGGATTTGATGTGCAGCAGTTCGTCGCTCTCGAAGTCTTCGGGCTCAATGACGGCCCCAAGCGTATCGAGCGCCACGGGCAACGGCTCGGCTGCGGCAACCGCCTGCGCGGCGAGCAGGCGTCCCAGGAGCGAACCGCCTGGCAACAAGGCAATCCGGGCGGCACACTCGGCTGCCGCGCCGAAGGTGCCCTCGTCGATGTGGAGACGCGTGCGTTCTATCCAGATTTCTCGATTGTCGGGCTGCAGTCCGGCGACCCGGTCGAGGTACCTTTCGGCCGCCGCGTAGTCGCCGAACTCTCGAGCCGACGTGGCCGCCAGCAGTAATGTACGGCAGTCGCGCGTAGGCAAGAGTTCGTCGAAGGCCGCGACCGCATCTGCGGCACGGTCGAGTTTAATCAATGCCTCTCCACGCACGTAGCGTGCGTGGGAGTGCTCCGGGTCGATTTCGACGACGTGCTCCGCAACTGCGACGGCCTCCTCCCACTCACCGGAAAGGAGCAACGAGTCGGACAGCCGGCAGTGCACAGATACGGAATTTGGGTGATGAGATGCGACGCGCCGCAGCTCTTTGCTCGCTCGGCGGTAGTCCCCTGAATCGAAAAGAACGAGACCGCGCAGATGGCGCGCCTGCTGGTCATCGGCATCGATGTCGAGCGCCTTATCGACGAGTACCAGGGCTTGGTCCAGCCGGCCTTGGGATCGGTGGACTTCTGACGCGGCGAGCAACGCTCCCGGCTCGGTGGGTGCGAGCCGAACCAGCTCCCGCGCGTGGGCTTCGGCATCCTGCGGACGATCCATGGCGACTGCGGCGTTGATCATCTGTTCGAAGCTGTGCCAGTGATTGGGCTCCATGTCGAGAACAGCTTGCGCGTCCTGGATTGCCTCCTCGAACTGCTCTAGTCCCAGCAAGACGTCGGCCCGGAGGCAGAAGTAAGCGGGATCATCGCTGTCGAGAGCGATGGCCCGGTCGATGGCGGAGAGGGCTTCAGCGAATCGCTCCTCCATGCAATACGCGTGGGTGAGCCAGTATTGGAGGCTTGCGTTGTCGAGGCACTTCGCGGCGGCCTCGTGTCCCGCCGCGATCGCAGAATGGGTGTCTCCCACCTCCACTAGAGCCAACACCCAAGTGCTGTAGTCGTCGGCGCGACCGCTATCCCGCGCCAGCGTCTCCTGTATTGCCGCGAGGCCCTTGTAGTCGTCGGCATCCCAACACCGCATCGCTTCGTCTTGAAGCGCATCGACGAACGGTTCGTGTCCATCCGCAAGAGAGCACCTGACTGCCTCTTCAACGTACACACGATCCAGATCGGCTGCGTGGTCATCGTGCTGAAACGTCGCACGCCGCTGCTCCAGTTCACGATTGGTGAACCAATGGCGGAGGAACTCGACGAACAGACGGAAGTGCTGGGTCTTGTTGTCTTTCACCTCGATGCAGATTCGCATCAGCGGCTCCGAGATCTCACAGAAAGTGTTGCGTCCGGAGCGCATCCGGCTGACGAATCCGGCGACTTCGAGCTCGCCAATCTGCTTGGCGGCAGTCTGGTGCGACATCAGGCAGGGCGTCGATATGTCTTTGACGGTGGTCGGCGTGCCCTCCAGGCATAGGAACTCGACGATTTTCCGCTGAGCCGGGGGGAGTTGACGCATCCTGTCCTGGTAGTAGGGCGTCAGGTCATCGACCATGTGCATGAACGGGTCGACAAGGTCATCGAGTGATTCTTTATCAAGGAAGTCGAACAGGACGACGTAGGCCCGGTGGTTGCCGGCGGCGAGATGGTGAACGGCCCGCGCGCGGGCGCGGCCGAGAGGTGTGCGGAGGAATTCCGCCAACTCCGTCTTGCCCTCGTGGACGGCCTTCCTGGCCAGCAGCTCGAGTCCCGTGTCGAAGTTGATTTTCTCCAGCGCCCGGATGGTGAAGAAGCCGTAGAAAGGGTTGTCCTGCAGCGTGACGGCGGCGAACAGTGACGGCGTGGACGCCACGATGGTCCAGTTGCCGTCCTCCTGAATGGTGGCTCGCCACCGCTTCTGCCCTTCCTCGCTCAGCCCGTGAAACAGGTCCACGAGATTCTCGCAGAGCAGCAGGAGCGTCTTGCCTCGGGTGTGTTCCCGAAGCAGTGCAACCGCGAGGGTCTCGGCACCCGCGGGGTCTTTCGAGAATCTGTCGTATATCCGGGCGATTTCGGCATCGAGGTCCGGCGCCTCACCGGCAAGGGCTCTCAGGATTCGGACAACGAGGTCGACGTACGATGCGACTCCCCACTCTTCCTCGTTGAGCAGGGCGACGGCGACGCGGTCGCGGGCGTTGGCCGTGTCGAACCGATCCATCAGGCGATGGTGGGCGAGGGCCAGGAAGTGGGTCTTCCCCGAACCCCTTGGCCCGACCAGGAGAACGAAGTGTTTCTCCGGGCTTCGTATCGACGTGGTGACGCGGGACAGCACGTCTTCCATGACATCGCCGCGCCCGACGAAGAGAGCTTCCAGGGACTCGCGATCCATGTTTCCCGGGCTATAGCGTGAGCTGCGAAGAAAGCCCAGTCTCATGACCGTTTCTCCTTCCACCACCTCTTGACGAGCGGCCAACGGAAGTCGTACGCGGCTCCGCCGTCGTGCTTCCTCGCCTCGATGTAGTGGTCCTCGGCGAGGACCGCCAGGACCTCGCGAAGCTGCTCATCCGCGAGCGACGGGTCCCGGTGCCTGCACAGATTGAGGAGTTCAGGGACGGGTGCTGGCGACGACAAGCCAGCCATGGTGTCGAGCACGACCAAGGCGAGCGAACGCTCGTCGTCGGCGTAGTACGTAGACAGGCGGTTCAGGTAATAGTTGAGGTTCGCTGGGTCGTGGGAGTCGTAGACGAGGTGGTCCACGGCGGACGAGATGTCCTCGGGGGCAGGCGGGCGCCGCAGTTGGTGGACCTGGTCCACGACGTGGTGGATATAGTAGGGAAAGCCGCCGACCTCGCCGGCAATCCGCGAGGCGAGGCCGGGGATCTGCACCGGGTCGGCACGGGTCTCCGTGAGCAGTGCCACAGCGAGGTCGCAGGTGTCCTGATGGGCCATGGGCGGGACGGTGAGCGACAGCATATCGTTGACAGAGTCGTTGGCGTTTCCCGCCTTGCGCAGAGATCGAAGCACTAGATGGAGGCCGAGCGAGCCGGTGAACAGGAAGCGCAGGCGGTCGGCGCGGGCAAGGCGCAGGGCGCGGAGGTAGTCCAGAAGTCGGATGGCCGAGTCGGGCCCCTCCCTTTGTTGGAGGTTGTGCAGCATGAGCGGGAATTCATCCCACAGCATCAGGACGATCCGGTGGTCGGCAATGCGAATGAGATCCTCGAATGCGTCGGAAAGGAGAACCTGCCAGGTGCCATCGGGCGTCGGCAGGTCGACGCCGGCGATTTTGCGTGGGAGCAGGCCGGACCACTTGGCGAAGCGAGCCCTGAGACCGGGCGAGCCGCCCACGGACTGCTGAACGATGCCGTAGATCGAGCGGATGAGGTCCGCGATCGAGTGAACGGCCTCGAGGTCCTGATAGACGGGCAGGTAATCGCTTCGGCACTCGTCCTGCATCTTCAGGACGATGTGGGTCTTGCCGATGCGTCGCTCCGCCGAGATGATGAGCCCTTGGCGCTCGAGAACGCCCCAGTATCTGGCAATCTGGTTGTCTCGGCCCATCACGTCTCTGGTGTCCAGTCGTCCGCCGGGGTTGATCTGCATAACAACGTCCTCCTGGTCGGGCATCATACGTGAGTTATGACGTACGTCAATATAGGCGTATGAATCCCGGAACTGTAGATGGATTGGGCCAGATGCGGCGAGGCCAAGGGACGGGATCCGGGCTCGGGGAATCCCGTGCCGGGTTGCCGGCGACGTGCAGCGGGACTGCGACGCTCACGAAACGACGGGCGAACGCGTCAGTACGTCCAGTCCTCGTGGGCGAGCGGCGCCTGGTTCAGCTCGTCCCGGCGAGTGCGCCATTGCGGCATGAGGTCGTCCATCAGGCATCGGAACCGGTCGTTGTGGGTGCGTTCGAAGAGGTGGACCATCTCGTGCACGAGGACGTACTCGAGGCATGCCGGCGGCTTCTTCGCGAGCTCGAGATTCAGCCAGATACGCCGTGCATCCGCGTTGCATGTCCCCCAGCGAGTCTTCATCTTTCTGATGCGGACCTCGGCCACCCGCTCGCCGACCTTCGGTTGGCGCCTCAGCCAATCCCTGAGCAACTCCTCCTCGACATTCCGGTTGTCAGGGCGGTCCTGCCAATGCCCGAGATAGTCGTAGCCGAGGGCGTCCCGGAAGAAACCGACCACCCGCCGCTGGGTCCGGATCTCCCGCTCGCCGACCTTGGTCACCTCTTCGCGTCCTTCGCGGCTTCAGGATTGCGGCTGCGGATGCGACGGCGGGAATAGCGCGCGCCGGACCGCTTCGGGCTCCTTCTCGATGATGCGCAGAAGCGTGGCGGCCGGACCTCTGACCCGCCGCGTACCTTGCTCCCATTTCCGGTATCCGGACAGGCTCATGCCCATCAGGGGCGCCATCTGGGCCTGCGTGAGCATCGCCTGTTTCCGAATTTCACGCGGGGTCACCGCAGGGTGAAGGACAGCCGGGCCATCGCCCTTCGCATGGGCCAAGGCTTCGTTCAGGGACTGAATCAGGTCTTCTCCGAACGTGCTCATGTTCCCTCCTTTCCGGCGGCCTTGATCGCTGCGGCCAGGGTCGCCACCGCCCGCCGTTCCGCCGGGCTCAAATCCGTCTTGGCGGACTTCGCATAGGCGAGGAGCGCGTAGACCGGCGTCCGCTCGCCTCCGTAGAAGTAGATCACCCGCGCGCCACCCCTCTTGCCACGGCCCAAAGCTCCGAAGCGAAGCTTCCGGACACCACCGGTGCCCGGAATCTCGTCACCCGCCATGGGATTGCGGGCCAGATGGTCCACCAATTCACGCCTTTCGTCCTCGCTGAACAACCTGTCAGCCTGACGGGAAAAGGTAGGGGTTTCCGCAACGGTCTGCATCTCGATCAATATAACCCAATGGGTTAGTCATGGCAATTCCTGAAGCTCGAAGGCGCCCGTCGATCATGAGCCGCTCCGCTTCGTATCGGTTTCCGGGCGATCGGTGTCAGGCGGGGCGACCTCCCCCGACCCGATACGGCTCCGGCCTGCCGGCCCCTCGCGCTCTGCCGGTGCGTCGGGGCCGTCGAATATCACCCGCCCGTCCTCCCAGAAGACGGCGTACTGCCCGAGGCGGCGTTTGCGGTCGAGGGCGCGGGTCACGGCCCGTTGCAGGGCGGCGAGCGCCTCCTCTTCGAACTTACCGGGTTGAGCCATGCCGTCTCTTGTATTCCAGCATTCAAAGGATGGAAGGTTGGGTCACCACCCGATGCTCGGCTTCCCGCGTGAACACGAGCTGGGGAGTCGGGCCGACGTTGAAGAAGCATACCGTGCGGTCCACCAGCGGGACGTAGTCGTCGAACAGACGGTCGAGACTCCGGACGAAGCGCCGCTCGATATCCGGGGGCCGGATGTCGTGGCCGCCGCGACTCACCCGTTCGGCTAGCCGATCACCGGCCTGAATTCCGGTCAGCGCGTCGCTTGCCGACCATCGGTTCCTGATGCACCCGCGCCAAGGGCGGTCATTTCCATGAAGCTGGCCGCAGCACCGGGCTCACCGCGCGACACGGCCCGGGACACCTCCTGGAGCTCCTCGTAGAAATCAGGCGCCCGCGTCGAAACGAGCCCGAAGTGCGAGCTCTGGAGGATCTGATCGGAAGTCAATCCGTGGACTTCCACCTCGGGCCGGGTGAGTACCGATGCCATCTCGCCGTCCGGCAGGACCAGGTGCAGATTGGCCGACTCCACGGTTCCCGCCACGATTGGGCTGTGCGAAGTGCACAGGAACTGGAGCTTCGGAAGGGCCCGGGCAATGGTCGGCAGCACGACGAGCTGCCATTCCGGATGCAGATGAAGGTCGACCTCGTCGATCATCACGATCCCCCGGTGGTCGACCAGCTTCTCGCCGTACGGACAGCAAAGGCACATGTGGTACAGCAGATCTCCGATCCATCCGATGTACGCGCGAAACCCGTCCGACAAAGCGCCGAGCTGGACATCAAGCCCGCGGTGACGGAAAAGGTAGTCTTCGCGCCCCTCTCGCCCGCGGAAGCTTGTACCTTCGGGCAGCAATTGTCCGAGGAGCGTTGCGACCTCCTGGTATCGGGCAGGGTTCAAGCTCCGGAGACCCGGCAACCATGAGACGAGCGGAGTCAGCGTCGTCTGTTCCTCGAAGAGACCGGCGACCCGTTCGTAGCGAAGATGACGGCTGCGGCGACGGAGACTCGGGTCGATCTTCTCCGGGCTCTCGACCGTGCGTGAGACGCCATAGCCGACAAAGAAGAAGGCTGGCGAACTGTCCTCGTACATCGCTTCCCAGACGGGGTCCGTCGGCTTGGGAGATGGCTCGCAGGTCTCGGTGGTGTGGCGGCGCGAGACTCGGACTCCCAACCGCTCGAGATACGGCTCAGCATGGGGACTCTCAAGGGAATCCTGATCGGAGAGCTCGACTCGAGCTTCGATTTCGGCGTCACCCGGGGCAACCCCGTTTTCTCGGCGGACAAGCGAATACGGCCGGTATCCGGTCGATCCGATGATCGGACTCATGAGCGCGATGGCAGCCGCCTTGAGCGCTGCCGACTTGCCCATCCCGTTGTTTCCCAAGAGTAGATTGACGTTGGGGTACTTGAGCCGGCTCGCATCGGCCGAATTCGGGAAACGGAAGCGGACCTCGGTGCGCCTGAATGCGCGGAATCGCTCTACTTTCAATGATTCCAGATACATGATGCCCACCTGAGTCCGCGCGGCCGCCCTGTTCGTGGAGGCCGGCCCGACGAGCGAAGAAGAAGGGCCCACCGGGCGGCCCTGAGGTCCCCAAGAATACTAGTTCATGGACGGTACAGGCTCCACGGCCAAGTTCGAGACTGCGTGAGCGCCTCGGGCTCGGCGCGGGAGCGCTCCGCGACCTCCGCGACCTCCGCGACCGCGGCATCATCTGACCTCATCCACACGCCCCGCGGAGGGACGGAGTCGGGGAGCCCGCATTCAGGGCTCGGCTCCGCTTCGGAGAACTCAGCGCAACGTGTTGACCAGGGCCGCGTCGACGATTCTGCGGTCCTGCGTGAGCAATGTGGCACCGAGCACCCGGGCGGTCGCGACGAGGATCCGGTCCGCCGGGTCGCGATGAAAGGAATCGGGCAGCGCGGCGAGCTCCGCGGCGATTGCAGGGGAGATGCCGTGTCGGCGCACCAGCGGCGGCGCCACCGCCTTGTCAAGCCACTCTCGAATCGGGAGGGTGAGCCGGATGCGGCCGAGGCCGTGCAACGTCGCCACTTCCCAGAGCGAGATGTCGGATACCAGAAGTGGGTTTTGCGAACCTGCCGACTCGACCACCTCCCGCTGGGCGGGTGACAGCCGTTCGCGGTCATTCAGCCACCAGATGAACACATGGGTGTCGAGCAGCGCCGTCACTGCCCGAGGCTTTCCCAGTGTTCTTCGGGAACCGCGGGTCCGACGATATCGCCGACCACGGTGACCGTGCCCTTCAGCTCCAACTGCGGATACTCGGCGTGCGTGCGGCTCGCCGGCCCCAGCTCGGCTACCGGCCGACCCCGCTTCAGAATGACCACTCGCTCACCGGTCGCCGACACGCGATCGAGGATCGCGAGACAACGGGCCTTGAAGTCGGACGCATTGATGGTTTCCATATGACCAGTCTCCAGGACTGGTTAAATCCTGTCAAGAGGATGCATCGCAACGTCACGCGATGGCGTCCACGACTGGCATCAGCTCCGCATCGCACTCCGTGGGCTTGACGCCGGCTTGCGATTCGGGAAGCTCCGCAGACCGGTCTATCCAATCCGCGGGAGCGTGCAATGCGCGGGCTATCGACAGCCGGGCGGGCGGGTGCTACGTTCTTCGGCCGCTTGGCGACGACACGGTGCCGGACGATGGACGACGCGACGAGACAGGCCCTCGACACCCTCTTCGGGGTGAATTCGAAGCTCTACGAGACGCGGGGGTTCCGGCGCCGCATCGGCTACGGCAGCCATCCCGCGCTCGTCAACATCGATCTGGCCAACGCCTGGACCCGGCCGGACCACGCGTTCTCGTGCGAGGGGATGGACACCATCATCCCGAGCGTGCAGCAGCTCCTCGCCGGCGCGCGCGCCAAGGGGATCCCGGTCGTGTACACCACCACCGCGTACGACAACGTGGACGGCCCGCACCCGGACTCGGGGCTGTGGCAGCACAAGATCCCGGCCGAGCATCTCCTGACCGGCACCGAGCCGGTCGAGATCGACGATCGGATCGAGGCGATGGCCGGCGAGCCGGTCATCGTCAAGAAGCGGGCGAGCGCGTTCCACGGCACGTTCCTCGCCGGGTACCTGCGCGCCGCACGGGTGGACACGGTGCTCCTCACCGGGGTCACGATGTCGGCGTGCGTGCGCAACACCGCCGAGGACGCGATCGCGGAAGGCTTCCGGCCCATCGTGGTGCGCGAGGCGGTGGGGGACCGCATCGCCGGCGCGGTGGAGTGGAACCTGTTCGACATCGACGCCAAGTTCGGCGACGTGGAGCCGCTCGCGGACGTGCTGGCCTATCTCGACCGGCTGCCCACGCCGAACACCGGCCCCGCACAGGGGACGCGCGCGGTTGGCTGATCCGTCGCCCCCGCGAAGGGAGCGGCCCGGAGCGACCGCAGGAGCCTCGCGCAGCGGGACGCGCTGGTACGAGGTCCTCTTCGCCGCGATCCTCGTCGCCCTGCTCGCGGCCGCGGTCGTCGTCGCCGCGTACTGGAGCCGTGGCGCGGGCGACTGGCGGGGAGAGACCGCGGGGGACGTGTTCCTCGTCGCGATGCTCGCCATGGCGGCGGCCGGCGCCATCGCGTTCCTCGTCTACCTCGTGGTCCGGGCCTCGCGGCGCCCCGCGCGGCGCCAAGGCGGCGCGAACGAGGAGGACGGGCTCGAATCGCCGGCCGGGGTTCGGCTGCTCGGCCTCGCCCTCCTCACGGTCCTGTTCCTCGCCACCGGGTGGGTCCACGCTTCCCCGGCCCTTGCCTACGCCCTGGTCGCGAACCTGCTCTACCCCGCCGCGTTCGCCCTCGCCCTGGTGCTGCTCTTCGACAAGGCGTCGCGGGCATGGGCGGTCAAAGGGGGGGCGGTCTCCTTCCGCGAGTGGCTGTATTGCGACGCGTTCACGATCCTGCTCGTGCTCGGGTATCTCAACCTCGTGTCGAACGCGGCGCCGGAGGAATACACGGCCCTGTTCTGGGACGCCCTTCACGTCGCGCTCTTCGTCTTTGCGTTCTGGCTGGTGGATCGCAAGTTCACGCGGCTGCGGTGGATCGTCGGCCTCGCCTACCTCACCCTCCTCCCGGTGCTCCTCTGGCTCTGGCGGTTCACCCAGGGCGCGGCAGCGCCGGAAGACCTTTCCTGGTGGTCTACGCCCTGGCCGTTCATCGTGCTCGGGCTCGTCGCCTGCGCGGTCGAGATCATCGCGCTCGTGGCCGCGGGCCGGGGCGAGAACGACCGCGGCGAAGGCACGGCCGGCCACATCGTGAAGGATGCGGTATTCTTCGTCCTCTACGGCGGGCTGCTGATCGCGGCCGCGCCGTGAGGAAGCGACGCCTTCTACCATGCGAAACCAGCGAGTGACGCGATGACCGGCTGGCAGTGGTTCTGGGCCCTCGTCGGGCTCGTCATCTACCTGATCGTGCTGATCCTGCTCTACTACTCCGAGCCGTTCGAGGCGTTGTTCGACCTCGTCGTCAACGGGTTGAGCTATGCCAACGTCATCTTCTGGGCCGCGGTCATCGTCGGCATCGTGGGATTCTGCGGCTACCACTGGCGCGCGTACCGGGTGTACGTCGCCCGCCAGCAGCAGGTGGAGTCGATGGTCCTGAGCTCGCTGCGGGGCTCCACCTTCACCGCCATCCTGCTGAGCGGCGGGGCGACCCTGCAGGCGGTGCAGATCCTGTGCGCCTACCTGCTCGACGTCGGCGCGCTCGACGGGGAGTTCGGCCGGCGCCTCGGCGCGGTGGTCGCCCTCGCGATCATGACCGCCGTCTTCTGCGTGATGTTCTGGCTGCTGAAGATTGTGCGGCCGGCCGGCGCGGCGCAGTAGCCTTCGTTTGCGGCCCGGCCCGGCCGGACGGCCGTGCCGGGAGCTCAGTTCATCCGTTGCGGCGCGGGATCGGCGAACAGGGTGTTGAGCACGTCGCGGAGCTGCCGGGCGCTCGACTCGGTAAGCAGGACGGAATCCGCGACCTCGCGCACGTAGACGATGCCGCGCGGGTCCGAGATGCGCTCGCCGGTCTCGTCGAAGCGGACTTCGGCGTCGAGCTCGCGCGTCTCGTCGAAGAAGTGGAGCGCCACCTGGCCCTGCACGTTGGTCTCGACCAGGACCCCGGAACGGCTCCGCAGCCGGTGCTCCTGCGCCCGCGGCCACTTGACGGTGTAGTAGGTGGTGGGTTCACTCACCGGCTGCTCCCCGCTTGCAAGGCGCGGAAGGCTACCACACGCCCCTCGGCCGGCCGGGCGTCCGATCGGCCGGCGAGACAGGCGAAAGCGCTCCTGTTCCGCTCCGCTTTCGTTCCGTCGCCGCAAGGGGCGGGAACGAAGGCGGCGCTCGGGCCGCCATCATCGGAGCGGCCTCGGGAAGAGCGGGAGCTTCAGCGCGCGGGCGGCTTCAGAAGTAGCTCGACCTCCGGCCGGAGGCGGCGAGCGGCGCGTACGCCCCGCCGTAGGGGCCGCGCTTCACGAACTGTCCGTCGCCGGGCCGGCCCACGTACTCGCCCTGGTCGATCACGACCTTGCCCCGCGAGAGCACCGTCTCGGTGTACCCCCGCACCTTGAACCCCTCGTAGGCGCTGTAGTCGATGTTCATGTGGTGGGTGCGCGGATCGTGGCGGCTGATGGTGACCTCGCGCTCGGGGTCGAAGACGACGATGTCCGCATCCGAACCGACCGCGATCGTGCCCTTGCGCGGGAACATCCCGAAGATCCGGGCCGGGCCGGTGGAGGTGAGCTCCACGAAGCGGTTGACGTCCAACCGGCCGGCGTTGACCCCGTGGTGGAAGATGAGGCTCATCCGGTTCTCGACGCCGGGGCCGCCGTTCGGGATGAGGCTGAAGTCCTCGCGGCCGAGCTCCTTCTGCTCGCGCATGCAGAACGGGCAGTGGTCGGTGGAGATGACGTCGAGGTCGCGCGCGCGAAGCCCCCGCCACAGCTCCTCCTGGTTCCACTTTTCCCGCAGGGGCGGGGTGAGCACGTACTTCGCTCCGTCGAACCCCGACTCGTCGTACGCGTCCATGTCGAGGAGGAGGTACTGGGGGCACGTCTCGGCGTGGGCCATCACCCCGCGGTCCTGGGCGCGCCTGAGCTCCACCAGCGCGTCGTGGCAGCTCAGGTGCACGATGTACACCGGCGAGCGCGCCACCTCGGCGATGGCGAGGGCCCGGTGCGCGCCCTCCGCCTCGAGGCGGGTCGGCCGGGTGAGGGCGTGGTACTTGGGCTCGGTGTGCCCCTCGGAGAGCGCGATCTTCACCAGCTCGTCGATGACGATGCCGTTCTCCGCGTGCATGCACACGAGCGTTCCGTCCTCGCCCGCCTTGCGCATGGCCCGGAAGATCGTCCCGTCGTCCGAGAGCATCACCCCCGGGTAGACCATGAACAATTTGTAGCTGGTGACGCCTTCGTCCGAGAGGCGGCGCATCTCCGGCACCCGGTGGTCCGGAAGGTCGGTGATGATCATGTGGAAGGCGTAGTCGATGGCGGTCCGGCCGGCCGCCTTCGCGTGCCAGGCGTCCAGGCATTCGATGGTGGAGGTGCCCCGGGTCTGGATTGCGAAGTCGACGATGCAGGTGGTCCCGCCGTGGGCGGCGGCCCGGGTGCCGGTCTCGAAGGTGTCGGAGGTCTCGGTGCCGCCGAAGGGCATCTGGTGGTGGGTGTGCGGGTCCACCCCGCCCGGAATGACCAGCTTTCCTGTCGCATCGATGACCCGATCGGCGGGGAGGACGAGGTCCTGGCCGATGAGGGCGACGGTCTCTCCCTGGATGAAGAGGTCCGCCCGGTAGTCGTCGGCCGCGGTCACGATCCGGCCGTTCCTGATGAGTATGCTCATCCCGGTTTCTCCATCCGTGCCACGCCTTTTCGGCTGTCCTGCGCTTCCTCGGCCGTTGCCCGCTTCCTGGTGCGCGCCGCGCGGCCCGGTGCGTGCCGCGCCGTCTCGTGCGTGCCGCACTCCCGCGCTCGCGCCGGGTCCGGCGACGGCGATTTCCAACCGGCGCGAGTTTACGGTATTTTGGCCGCACGGAACTTTCGGGACGACAGCTCAACGGAGGCAACAACATGACTGTCAGAAACAATCATCGGCGCGGCCGTACTCGCCGCGAATTCATGGGCGACAGCGCGAAAGTAGTCGCGGCGGGCGCCCTCGCGGGGGGATTCCCCCACATTGCCCGGGCCGACGAGGGGATCCGCACCATCGGCCTCGCGGTCAGCATCATCAACGAAATCCAGGGCAAGGCGGCCGCGGACCTGGGGTTCCCGATCCGCGGCCAGGCCCTCGGCTACGGCGCGATGGTCGGCAAGATGCTGAACCAGAACGACCAGTACGACGTTGCGGAAGGCTACTTCAACGACATGGACGTGATGATCCCCTCCAAGGTGTGGCAACCCATCGACACCCAGCGCATCCCGGAATGGGAAAAGGTCACCGACCTTACCAAGACCGGGCGCCTCACGCCGGAGTCCAATCCCGGCCAGGGCGACGCCCCGTTCCGGCACCTGTGGCTGGACGCGGACGGCAACCGGGTGGAAGGGCCGTCCCGCTACATCAGCATGCTGCCCGGCTGGCACAACGCCGACTCCCTCGGTTACAACCCCGAGGACACCGGCCGGCCCATCGAGAGCTGGGCGGAGCTCTTCAGCGAGGATTTCGCGGGCCAGGTCGCCCTTCTCAACGCCCCTCAGATCGGGGTCATGGACGCCGCCCTCGGGGTGGAAGGGCTCGGCCTCTACCAGTTCAAGGACAAGGGGAACATGACTCGCGAGGAGATCGACTTCCTCATCGACTTCCTCATCGAGAAGAAGCAGGCCGGACACTTCCGCGCCTTCTGGGAGACCTTCGGCCAGTCCGTCAACCTCATGGTGAGCGGCGAGGTGGTCCTGGAGAGCATGTGGTCGCCGGCGGTGACCGCGATCAAGGCCGAGGGCGTCCCCTGCATCTACGCCTTCCCGAAGGAAGGGATGCGGGGCTGGCACGGCGGCTGCGCGATCTCGGCCAAGGTGACCGGCAAGGCGCTCGACCAGACCTACGAGTACCTCAACTGGTGGCTCGACGGCTGGGCGGGCGCGTTCGTCGCCAGGCAGGGCTACTACATGTCGGTGCCCGACAACGTCAAGAAGCACCTCGAGCCCGAGGAGTGGGACTACTGGTACGCGGGAAAGCCGGCCGCAAAGGAGCTGCCGGACCCCTACGGCACCATCATCGTCCCGGAGGGCGAGGTGCGCGACGGCGGGTCGTACTGGGACCGGTTCCGCAACATCGCGGTGTGGAACTCGCTCATGGACGAGAACGACTACCTCGTCGAGCGCTGGACGGAGTTCCTGAACGCCTGACGGCCTGAGCGGCCCCGGGCCGGGGGGCGCGCGGCGCGTCCCCCGGCCGATTCAGCCGGCGAAGCCGGGCCGGTGCCGGCCCGGCTGCCGACCGGTTCGCACCCGGCCGCCCGAGGCGGTCGAGCCCACCGGTCCGAGCATCGATGGCCAACCACGCGATTCCCCACCATCCGGGCCTCATCGGCGCCGCCCCCTCCTCGCGGGACATCGGGAGGAAGGGCGTCGGTCTCGCGGTCGAGGCGGCGCCATCCGGCGAGGACGCAACGCCAGCGGGCGCCCGCGGCCGGCGCAGCGCGCCGGGTGGGCACGCCGGCTGGCTGATCGCCCCCGCCACCCTCTGGCTCTTCGTCTTCCTGCTGGTGCCCCTCGCGAGCATCCTCGTATTCAGCTTCTTCACCTCGACCGGCTACGGGATGGCCCCCGAACTGACAATCAAGAACTACGTGGACTACATCGAGGTCGAGGGCTTCTTCGATCCGGAGGCGCGCAAGTTCCTCACCCCGAGCGTATTCGTCTCCACCCTGGGCATGACCATCCGGTTCGCGCTGACGGTGATGGCCCTCTGTCTCCTCGTGGGCTATCCGATTGCGTACTTCCTCGCCCTCCAGGTGCAGGCATTCAAGTGGCAGCTCGCCCTGTTTCTGCTCTGCATGGTCCCGTTCTGGACGAGCTACCTCATCCGCGCCGTCGCCTGGCTGCCGATGCTCGGGCGCCGCGGGCTCCTCAACCGGGCGCTCGTCGAGTTCGGCATTGTGGAGAAGCCGGTCTCGTTCCTGCTCTACTCGGAGTTCGGCTACACGACGGCCCTCGTGCAGCTCTACGTCGTGCTCTGCGTCGGCCCCATCTTCTTCTCGCTCGCCAAGATTGACCGGCAGGTGCTGGAAGCGGCGCGCGACATGGGGGCGAACGCGTTCCAGATCTTCCGCGAGATCATCCTCCCCCTGTCCCTTCCGGGGGTCGCGATCGGCATGATCTTCATCTTCGTGATGCTGATGGGGGAGTTCGCGAGCGCGGTGGTGGTGTACGGCGGCAAGGTCTCGACGGTGGGCACCGTGATCCTCAACTACTACACGTTCGCGAACTACCCGTTCGCGGCCGTCAACGCCCTCATGCTGATGATTGCGATGATGATCGGGGTGATCATCATCCTTCGCATCGTCGACATCCGGAGCCAACTGTGAGACGCCCGTGAAACCCCGCAAGTCCGCCGAGGCCCGCCGCCGGACGCTCGTCAAGTCGGGCTTCGGGGTCTATTTCGCGGTCTTCATCGTCTTCATCTACGGGCCGATGTTCGCGATGTTCATCCTCTCCTTCCAGGGCAAGCGCGGCGGCACCAGCTTCCCGATGCGGGGGGTGAGCCTGTTCTGGTGGGAGAAGCTGATCGAACCCTCGACGGTCGGCGACATCAAGGGGGCCCTGCTCCGCTCCATCATCCTCGCCCTCATCGTGATGGTGGTCACCGCCCTCTTCTCGACCATGCTCGCGATGGCCTTCCGCCGGCCGTTCCGGGGCGCGGGGGCGCTCTTCTACACGATCATGTCCGGGCTCATGGTGCCGGGGATTCTCCTCAGCCTCGGGCTCGCGACCCTGCTCAAGCAGGTCGGCATCTCCCCCGCGTGGTGGTCCAGCGGGCTCGGGGTGCACGTGGTGTGGACCCTTCCGTTCGGATTCCTGGTGATGATGGCGGTGTTCAACCGCTTCGACGCGAGCCTCGAGGAGGCCGCGCGCGACATGGGAGCGAGCGAGTGGACGGTGTTCCGGGAGGTGACCCTGCCCCTCATCCTGCCCGGCATCGTCGCCGCGGGCCTCTTCGGGTTCACCCTCTCCTACGACGAGTTCGCCCGCACGACGCTGCTTGCCGGCGAGTTCAACACCCTTCCGCTCGACATCAACGCGTCGATGACGCAGCGGATTCGGCCCACCCTGTTCGCCCTCGGCACCGCGTCCACGATCTTCTCCCTGCTGATGATCGGCCTCTTCCTCGTCGTCTACACCATCATCTACCGGCGCACCCACTAGTACCTCTGCACAGAGGTCTTGACCGGTCGGGACGGCGCAGACGAGACCAAAGCGGCTCATACATGTTTGATTTTCAATCGATCAAAACTTCTGTGCAGAGGTACTAGTCCGCCCAACGCAGAGGATTCCTGTCGCGCGGACGGATACGGGAATGGCCCCGTTTCTGCCGTCCTGCATGCGGCGACGGTCAACCGGTTAGGGCGGAGGCGTGGCCCGCCGGCCCGGGGGCAGGCCCCTTCTTCCGCGGCTCAATACGACCCGCTCCAGAAGGGACCTACATCGGGCCGGCTACCCCGCGGGGTACGCGGGCCGAGTGTCGATGGCCGCGGCCCGGCTCTGTCGCGCAAGGTTACGGCGGAGCTACATGGCCTGCCAGTCATACGTGTTCGTCCCGTCATACATGCACACTTCCGTGACGACGCCCGAAGTCTCCGTACGGAAAGTGAGGTCGGTCTCGCAGCGATCGCCATCGTCGTACTCGAAGATGATATCCGCCGTATTCGCCCCCGTATTTGCATACGTGTAGGTACCTTCGTATCTAACCACACCTGCGACCTCGACGAAACGCGTCAGGGAGAGAAAATCCAGGAAGAACGACAGACCCTGGGGGTCGAAGGGCGAGACAAAGCGCTTGTTGCGGAAGCGCTCGTAGAACGCGTTCTGGTCCGCGGGCGCCAGGCCGGTTGGACCGGCGTACTCGAGCGTCCAGCTCGTCGAGCCCATCGTCGTGTTGCTCGAAGCGTCGACGCACTCGAACTCCATGCTGCCCGAGTCGTCCGCCTCGAACACGAGGTCGAGGGTGCACGTTCCGCCACCGCCGTACGTGAGCTCGAGCGTGCCCGAGCTCCCACCCGTGTTCATGTAGGTGTAGGTTCCCATCCGCTGCGTGCCGCCCGAACCCTGGCGGAAGTTCCCGGGAGGATCGAAGACCACGGCTACTCCGAAGCCCGAACCCGCGCCCGGCACCAATCGCCGGGAGTCGACGAGGTCGTCGAACGCATCGCGGTCCGCGGGGGCGGTGCCGGCCGGACCGATGTCCACGAGCACCCAGCTCCGGATCGGCTGCAGCTCGAGCTCGCCAACGTCCTCGCACACGCTGAGGGTCGTGCCGGCGACGAACGAATCGAAGGCGGCGAGCGAGGTGCACACTTCGCCGTCGTCGTAGTCAAGGACAAGCGTCCCGGAATTCGGTCCCTGGTTCTCGTAGGTATAGCCCCCCTCGAACGTATCCCCGAGGTAGGACTCGTGGAAGCGCCCGGAGGAGGTGAAGTCCACGTGGCCCGTTCCGTCCGTGGCCCGCACCCGCCGGTCGACGAAGCGGGCGTTGAACGCGGACTCATTCGGTGGGGCAAACCCGGCGTACTTCACAGTCGAGAGATTGGTCAGGTGCTCGGGGGTCTTGAGGACGCTCATCACCTGAATCGACTGGTCCGTGGTGACGGAGAGCTGCCACTTTCCGGTTCCTTTTCCGAGCTCGCCGCTCACCACCTCGCAGCGGCAGGTGTCGTCCTCCGCCTCGCCCGATTCGAGTTCGGCGGCGGTGACCATGCAGGCTCCGCCCGCCGGCACCGTGACCCGCACCGACTCCTCCGACCCGATTCCATTGTCGTCTGTGCCGCTTATCACTGCTTCCGCCACGGTATCCCCCGGGTTGACCAACCGCAGGCGGCTCTGCTGCGTCATGTTCTTCCCGGGATTGAATATGGCCACGTCGTGGCGCCCCGGCTCGACCTCCGGGACGACGTCGTGGATGCTGGTGACGAACCCGTCGCCGGTCCGGACGAAGGCGAGGGGCAGGATGTCGAGGTCAGTCTCGAGCTCGAGCCGCCAGTTGCACTGGCCCTCTCCGACTCCGTCCGAGAGTTTCCTCTCTTCATTCAATTCGAGGTCCTCGGAATTGAAGTGCCGGCTCGAATTTGCCCCGATGGAAAGCTTGACCTGCCCGGCTTCGTCGCCGGTGTCGTCGATGGCGCGGATATCGACCGTGCCGGAGCGATCCGAACGGTTGACGATCCGGACGAATCCGGTGAGCGCGTCATTGCCCGCCGGCAGGACCAGCGGAAGGGAGTGCTCGGCAGCCCGGCCGGACTGAACAAGCGCAGCCGGGCCGAGCACCAGCAGGCATGCCAGAACCGGCCATCTGCGAACGCGTGCCTGTCGCTTCATCAATCGTCCTCCTCTCGGGCAGACTGCCGCTGCCCCCTCACGCCAACCGAATGTGCGTATTCCCGGCGATGCCGAGCCCCGAGCCTGGTTCGAGCCCACGGGAGCGCTGCCACGAGCGCGGTCCCGGCGCCGACCGTGGGCGGTTGCCCTCGCGAAGGCACTCCTCCGCCTTCATCGTCGTGCCGTACTCGAGCCCCTCGGTACGGTAGCGGGCTCCGGTCTCCTCCAGCCTCCGGCGCACGATCCACCCCCGCGACAGGGGACTAGTGTAGAAGATCGCCTGTCGGGCGGCCCCGCCGCAGCGCCGCCGGCCCGGCTCCCGAACGGGTCAGGCACGGGAACGGGCGGCGAGGTGGAGCGCCGCCACCAGCGCCATTCCCGCCACCGCGAGGAGCAGGCTCACCGGGTCGAGGGTCTCGGGCCATACCGGCATCGACCGCTCCCCCATCGCCGGCCGGTACGGCCAGAGAGACCAGAGCGAGCCGGCCACGAGCCCCGCGAGGGTGAAGAGGGTCGGCCGGCGGAACCGGCCGAGCAGCCAGCCGAGGACTCGGCTCAAGAGGGCCAGTCCGGCCGCCACCCCCAGTGCGAACGGCACCAGCACGGCGAGATCGAGCCGCCCGAGCGCCGCCAGCACGTAGGTGTACTTCTTGAGCAGCACCAGCACGTAGGCCCCGGAGATCCCGGGCAGGATCATCGCGGCGGCCGCGCACGCGCCGGACGCGAACACGAACCAGGCGGTCTCGGGAGTCGACGCGGGTACCGCGACCGCGAGCCCCCACCCGGCGGCGATCCCCACCACCACGGCCGCGACATCCGGCCACCGGAGGGAATGGCCGCGCCGCGCTTCGCCGAGAAGCACCCCCAGCGCTCCCGTGACGAGCCCGAAGAAGAAGCTCTGCACCGCGACCCGATGGCTCTCCATCAGCTCCGCGAGTGACACCACCCGGGTGAAGAACGCGGCCGCGACCACGATGCCGGCGACGAGGGGGAGCAGGAATCCGGCGTCGATGCGCCGGGCTGCGCCCGGCAGGTCGAGCCGCAGCAGCCGACCGGCGAACGCGAGATCGAACCCTCGGATCGCGGCCACGAGCCGCTCGTAGATCCCGAGCACGATGGCGACGGTCGCTCCGCTCACCCCCGGTACGAGATCGGCGGCGCCGACGCAGAAACCGCGCGCGACTCCCGCGGCCCAGGCCCGGGCTGCGTTGCCGGTCACCCTCCGGCGCCCCCCCGTGCCGCCGGCCGAACGCCCGCCCCGCGGTACCGATTCCGCCCGACCCTGGCCCGCATGTCTCACTAATCCCCGGCTGCGGTTGACACCCACCCCGAGGCCGCCCGGTCGAGCACGGCATCGCCGGGGAGGACCACGGGCGGGATCAGCCGAAGAATGGCGGTTCGATGTCGGCGCGGCACGCCTCGAGGGTCTCGGCGAGCGCGCGGGAGTCGAAGTCGCTGGTGAGCACGGTGTCGCCGATCGCCCGCGGCAGCACGAGGCGGATGCCTCCGTCCACCACCTTCTTGTCCCGGGCCATCAGGCGAAGAAAGGTATCGGGCGCGAGATCCGCGGGACCGCGATCGGGCAGACCGGCGCGTCGCACCAGCGCCTGCACGCGGCCGGCCTCGTCGCCGGAGAGCCAGCCCATGCGCGCCGCGAGGTCCGTGGCCATGCACATCCCGGCCGCGACCGCCTCGCCGTGCAGCCAGTAACCGAACTCCATTCCCGCCTCGATCGCGTGCCCGAACGTGTGCCCGAGATTGAGCCGGGCGCGTACTCCTTCCTCCCGCTCGTCCCGGCTCACCACCTCGGCCTTGATCTCGCACGAGCGCCGCACCGCCTGGCCAAGCAGCCCCTCGTCGCGCGCGAGCAGCCCGTCGAGGTGGTCTTCGAGCCACCGGAAGAACGCTCCGTCCCAGAGCACCCCGTACTTGATGACCTCCGCGAGGCCGGCGCGAAGCTCGCGCCCGCCGAGGGTCGCGAGCGCCCGGGTGTCGGCGAGGACGCACGCTGGCTGATGGAACGCGCCGATCAGGTTCTTGCCCTTCGGGTGGTTGACCCCGGTCTTGCCGCCGACCGAGGAGTCCACCTGGGCGAGCAGGGTGGTCGGAACCTGAATGCACCGGATCCCCCGGTGGTAGATCGCGGCCGCGAAGCCCGCGACGTCGCCGACCACCCCGCCGCCGAGGGCGATCACGGCGGCGCTGCGGTTGAATCCCCGCTCCACCAGCACGTCGATGATCCGCGAGACGGCGCCGAGCGTCTTCTCGGCCTCCCCGCCGGTCAGTACCACCGAGGCGACCTCGCGACCCTCGAGCGCCTGGCGCAATGCGGTGAGATAGAGACCGGCCACCGCTTCATCGGTGACCACGAGGACCTGGCGGCCGGCGAGGTGAGGCGCGTACAGATCGCAACGGCCGATGAGGTCCGAGCCGACGTGGATCGGATAGCCGCGGTCGCCGAGGTCCACTACCAGCGGTTGCATGGACCCGATTCTATAGGCCGGGCGCCGGGCGCGCGCCGCGAGCGCGGCTTCGCAACCGCGGGAAACGGTTCGAAGGGCCGGGCGAGCGGGCGGCCACCGTGCCCCCCGCGGTGCCGCCGTACCGCCGAAGCGGCGGCCGCGGAACGGGCGGGGGACGAATCACCGCGGGCGGTCCGAGAGCGCGCGGACAATATCCTGCACGACCCTCCGGAAGCCTCGCCGGCCGGTCTCGACGACGAGGTTGGAGACCTCCCGGTACAGGGGTTCTCTCACCTTGAGCAGTTCGTCGATGCGCGCGCGCGGATCTTCTGCGTACAGCATCGGCCGGCTGTGATCGCGCGAAGTACGCTGATACAGAAGCTCCGCCGACGCATGGAGGTAGATGACGAGACCGTTCGAGGTCAGCGCCCTCCGGTTCTCGGGGTCGACGACCACGCCGCCTCCCGTCGCCAGTACGATGCCTTGCTTCCCGGTCAGTTCGCGCAGCACCGCGGCTTCCCGGCGGCGGAAGCCTTCCTCCCCCTCGAGATCGAAGATGTACGGAATGTCCACCCCGGTACGCTCTTCGAGCTCCCGATCGCAGTCGAAGAATTCCTTGCCGAGATCGGCCGCGAGCTGCTTTCCGACCGTGGTCTTTCCGGACCCCATGAAGCCGACCAGGAAGATGTTCGAATGCACGCTCATCTCTTGATGATGCTTGGACGAGGCGCCACCGGCAAGTGGCGGGGCAGGGTTCTGCGAAGATTGCGGGTTTCCCCCATAATGACCTCCCCGGGCAGCGGGGTCGCCGGATGCGCCGCGTTCTATTCGTCCTGTCTCTCACCGCCGGTACGGGGCTCGTCGCCATCCTCGCCGCCGCCCTCGTCATCTGGGTCCAATTCGTTCCCCAGCTTCCGTCCGCCGAGTCGCTGCGCGACGTTCCGCTCCAGGTGCCCCTGCGGGTGTACGCCCGCGACGAGCGGCTGATCGCGGAGTTCGGGGAGATGCGCCGCCGCCCGCTCCCCCTCGCGGCCATACCGGAGGCGCTCCGGGTGGCGATCGTGGCAACCGAGGACGAGCACTTCCACCGGCACCCCGGGGTCGACTGGCGGGGGATCGTCCGCGCCGTGGTGCACCTCGTGCGCACCCGGCAGAAGGGGCCCGGGGGAAGCACGATCACGATGCAGGTGGCGCGCAACTTCTTCCTCGGCAGGGAGAAGACCTACTTCCGCAAGCTCAACGAGATCCTGCTGGCCTTGAGGATCGAGCGCGAGCTGTCGAAGGACGAGATCCTCGAGCTCTACCTCAACAAGATATTCCTCGGCCACCGCGCCTACGGGGTCGCCGCGGCCGCCGACGTGTACTACGGCAAGAAGCTCGACGAGCTCGACCTGCCGCAGTTGGCGATGATCGCCGGGCTCCCCCAGCGACCCTCCGAGTTCAACCCGATCACGAACCCGAAGCGGGCGACCGCCCGCCGCAACCACGTGCTGCGCCGGTTGTTCGAGGTCGGCTACCTCGACGAGGCGAAATTGCGCGCCGCCTCCCGGGCGCCGACCACCGCCTCCCGGCACGCCCCGGCGGCCGAGACCGAGGCCCCCTACGTGGCGGAGATGGTCCGCCGGGAGGTCGAGAAGGAGTTCGGGGCGTCCGCCTACACCCGCTCCTACGGCGTTTTTTCGACGATCGACAGCCGCCTCCAGGCGGCGGCGGTACGCGCCCTGCGCGAGTCTCTCCTGGAGTACGACCGGCGCCATGGCTACCGCGGGCCGGAAGATCGACACGATCTCGACGGGCCGCCGGACCCGGCCGGCATCGAAACGCTGCTGCGCGACGTTCCGACCGTGGGCGGGCTCCTTCCCGCCCTGGTCACCCGAACCGGCGCGAAGGAAGCGACCGTGCACGTTCGCGGCGAAGGCGAGGTCGTCCTGCCCTTCGAGGGCATCGAATGGGCGCGGCCATACGTGAACGTGGACCGACGGGGGCCCGCACCGGAGAAGGCGTCGGATGTGCTCGCCCCGGGAGACCGCATCCGGGTGCTCCGGACCGGGGAGCGGTGGGAGCTCGCCCAGGTTCCGGAGGTACAGGGCGCACTCGTCGCCATGGACCCCGAGGACGGGGCCATCCTTGCAATGACCGGCGGCTTCGACTTCGTCCGCAGCAAGTTCAACCGCGGAACCCAGGCCCGCCGCCAGCCCGGGTCCAGCTTCAAGCCCTTCATCTACGCGTCGGCGCTGGCGCGGGGCTTCACCGCCGCGAGCCTCATCAACGACGCCCCGGTGGTGTTCGACGACCCCGCCCTCGAAGCCGAGTGGCGGCCCGAGAACTACAGCGGCAAGTTCTTCGGGCCGACCCGGCTGCGAGAGGCGCTCGTGAAGTCGCGCAACCTGGTCTCGATCCGGCTGCTGCGCGAGGTCGGAGTGGACTTCGCCCTCGACTACGTCGAGCGCTTCGGCTTCGATCGGGAGAAGTTGCCGCGCAGTCTCTCCCTCGCCCTCGGGAGCGGCGAGATCACGCCGCTGGAGTCCGCCACCGCCTACTCGGTGCTCGCCAACGGCGGGTTCGCGGTACACCCCTGGTTCGTCGACCGGATCGAGGACCGGCGCCGGGAGACGGTGCTCGCCGCGGCGCCGGCGCGCGTGTGCCGGGAATGTCGAGACGGAACGGTGGAGAAGGACGGAGCCGCGGTGGCTCCCCGGACGGTGCCGGCCGGCGACATCTGGATCCTGCAGTCCATCCTGCGCGAGGTCATCCGTCGCGGCACCGGCCGCAAGGCGCTCGCGCTCGAGCGCACCGACCTCGGCGGGAAGACCGGCACCACCAACAACCAGCATGACGCGTGGTTCTGCGGCTTGGTGCCGAGCCTGGTGGCCGTCGCCTGGGTGGGATTCGACGACTACAAGACCCTCGGGCGGAACGAGGTCGGGGGCCGGGCCGCCCTTCCCATGTGGATCCGGTTCATGCGTACCGCGCTGGCCGGCGTGCCGGAACGGATCCCCCCTCCCCCCGAGGGCCTGGTCAAGGTTCGGATCAATTCCGACACCGGACGGCTCGCCGATGCCTCCGACCCGGACGCGCTGTTCGAGACGTTCCGCGCGGCCAGTCTGCCGACCCTTCCCGCGGGGCGCGCGGCCGGAACGAAGGCGGGAGCCTCGTCATCGGACAACAGCCGCGCGTCCGGCACGACCCAGCAGCTCTTCTAGATGTGGATTGTTTGAATTCTTGTAGTACCAAGCCAGAGGTCAGTGGTCTTTCCCGCCGCGGAAACTATCGACCGCGCCATGTTTGGAGCAATTACCCAAAGGATGATCCCAACGAGCAACGGACCTGCAATTCCGGCAACCAACCCTGCGCCATAACTGTGCGAGAAAACCGAGACAACCTCCCCGGAAACAAAATCGCGGCCTTCATGCAAGACGCGGGCTAGCCCGCAAATCTCACCAGCTTCCTGCTGCGGACGCCGATCCATGCGCTGTGACAGGCCGTACTCCCTCAAGCCGCTTCGACAGCGCGAACGCGCTAGTGTCGGCTACGCCTTTGCCAGCGCGTACGCGCTCTTTCGGTCCGTGCGGCCTGTCACAGCGCCGTCTCGCCGCCCTCGCGACGAAAGCTGGGTAGATTTCCGGGCTAGAGCACGAGCAACAACGCTGCGCCGCAGTGCGCCCAGCCTGAGCTGCATGGTACATGGCTTGACCTGACTACGTGCAAGGCTCATTCAGTGAGCCAGTCGGGTTCGTGCGGCACCGCATACTCCGGGAATGCACTATTCGTCGGCCCCGGCCGGGGGCCAGCGTGTCGTCCCCCGGGCGTCCGAGGCAACGGCGTTCCATGTTCGCGCCGCTTCGCGCTGAACGCACGTCCAGGAACTCCGAATATATTTTAGAATAATTATCATAGCAAGATACCATTTTATTATCTTATGATAAATTGGATTGATGATTCGTTAGGACGGCTTCATGATCAACGAGACAAAAGGCGGAATCGGCCCATATGTTGGGTTCCGACAGAACGCGAACGCCATATATGGTGGCCTGTGCCTCCATGCTACTCGGAAGCCTTCGAGGATGCATGACATCCCGCGCCGCCTCCGCGGCGCCCCGCTCTTCGGACCGCGAATCCGGTTGAACGCGCTGCCGGAGCCGCCCCCGATGCCACTCCTTGCCCGCGGATTCCGCGACCGGCGCCTCGTCGTCCTCGCCGCCGTTCTGTCTGTGGTTCTGTCCTGCGCCGGTGCACCACCGGTACACGCTCAGACCGAGGAGCGCACGACATGGACCGGGAATCCGGGCGACGGGACCGTGGAGGTGACGGATGCTTCGGAGAGCGGATCGACGTGCAATGGAGATGCGGACCATTCGCCGCTCCGTCTGGAAATCGTGCCGGGCGGGCGCGTCAGCTATTGCTTCAGACTGAGCCATGAAGCGCTCACCGACGACTGGTGGGTCAGGATCCACGCCGACGGCAGCGTGCGCGGTGCCGTTAGCGAAGAGGGATACAAGGGGCTTAGCTGGGTCCCGTCACTCGGTAGACGGGTCGACCAAGCCGACTCAAAACAATGGAAACACGTCTCGATCGCCGCTGAAGAAAGCGCCGTGGCAGGCACCGAGGTCACGTTCGACCACGAAGTATGGGAGGACGACACCTTTTGCCCCATACACCGCGTGGGCACGGTGACGGTCAGGGTCGTCGCTCCACCGCCGGGCCCGGAGCTTCGCATCGATGACGTAACAGTAAACGAGAGCGCGGGGAGCGCCGAGTTCACCGTGCGCCTGAACGCCGCCCAAACCCAAACGGTGTATGCGTCGTATGCAACCTCCGACGATTCCGCCACGGCGAACCGCGACTACCGGAGTGCGAACGGGACGGTAATCATCCAAGCCGGGGAAACGTCCGCGCCAATTTCGGTGACGGTGCTCGATGACGACGACGTTGAGAGCAATGAGCAGTTCACGGTAAACCTGAGCAACGCCGGCGACGCGACAATTGCGGACGGCACGGGCGTGGGCACGATCATCGACGACGACCGCGTCAACCCGCCACCGCCTCCGCCACCTCCACCGCCTCCGCCGCCGGATTTGCCCGACCTCACAATCGACGACGTCTCGGTCGCCGAGGATGCGGGCAATGCGGAGTTCACCGTGACCGCGGACACGACGAGCACCATCGACATCACCGTGGTCTACGCGACCGCCGACGATTCCGCCACCGCCGGCGACGACTACACGAGCACCAGCGGCACCCTGACCCTGACCGCCGGCCAGAGGACCGCGACCGTCGAGGTGACGGTGACCGACGACAGCGACGAGGAGCAGGACGAGACGTTCAAGGTGCGCCTCACCAATCCGGCCGGCGCCACCATCGAGGACGACGAGGGCGTCGGCACCATCCACGACGACGACGGCGACGATCGTCGCCCGCGGCCGCCGAGGGGTCCGACCCTCAGTATCGACGACGTCACGGTCGCCGAGGATGCGGGCAATGCGGAGTTCACCGTGACCGCGGACACGACGAGCACCATCGACATCACCGTGGTCTACGGGATCCCGATCCGGGGCGGTGCCGCGACCGGGACCCCCTGGGCCGGGGTATCGCTGTCCGAGCACCGGCGGGCCCTGCGGCTCGGCTACCGTGTCCGAATCGGCGAGTCCGTGACGGTGGGGGTGGACCAGACGTTCCGGAATGACACTTCCGGCGACGACACCGCGCACTACGCGATCATGGCCCGGCTCTACATACGATGACGGCGGCCCGCCGGGCCGTGCGCTGACGACCGGCCGGCCGGACCGCAACGACGAACCGGGCATCGTGTCGCCAGCGCGACAACACCGCGCAATATCGCGAGGCCCTCTGCCGACTCGAGCGCGACGGCTGGACGTTCGGCTGCGCCTGCTCCCGGCGCGAGGCGGGTCCCGGCCCCTACCCCGGCACATGCCGCGACGGAACGCCACGCCCGGCGCGTTCCATCCGGCACGACCCGGTTTGAGGATGCGCAAGCGCCCGTGCTACCGTCGCCTCCGATGCGCCCGCGGTGACGCTCGCGCCCTGTTTCGGAGGACTCGCCGATGAGCGAATCCGTACTTGCCCGGGTCCCCGGCGAATATCCCGATTCCGACGGCCAGCCGATGGCTGAGAACGACTGGCAGCTCCACCCCATGATCGATGCGATTGCGGCCCTCGACGTGTACTTCCGGCACCGCCCGGACGTGTACGTCTCGGGAGACCTGCTGATCACTACGAGGAAGGCAATCCGGGGGCGCGGGTGGCGCCGGACATGTTCGTCGTTCTCGGAGCGGCGAAACACAGGCGGATGACATTCAGGCGGTGGGAAGCGGTGCGAGCGGAGAGACCCGTGACGAGAATCCATCTCGCTACCATCCGCGCTTGACTCACGGCCTTTAGAGACCGGCCGGCCGTGGCGCGCGTTCTCCGAGTCGCGGTGCCGGGCCCGCTCCGCCACTGGTTCGAGTACCTGCCGCCCCCTGAAGAATCCGGCGCCGGTCCGCTGCAACCCGGCATGCGGGTGAAGGTCCCGTTCGGCAGCTCGGTGCGCACCGGAGTGGTTCTCGAAGCCGCGGGGGAGTCCGAGATCGAAGCCGGGCGGCTTCGCCGGATCGCGGAGCGGCTCGACGACGAGCCGTCGATCCCGCCTCCTCTTCTGCGCATGCTGGTCTGGGCCGCGGAGTACTATCACCATCCGATCGGCGAGGTGGTCCGGACCGCCCTCCCGGCGGGCCTGCGCCGGGCCCGCCCGGCGGCTCCCGCGGCGCGGGCCTGGCGCCTCACCGGAACGGCCGCCGGAAGCTGCGCTCTTGCCCGCGCCCCCCGGCAGGCGGCGGTGGTCGCCGCTCTCGAGGAAGCGGCCCGGACAGGCGGCGAGCCTTGCCTCGCCGAGACGCAGCTTCGCTCGATTCCGAGCTGGCGTCCCGCCGTGCGGGCACTCGCAAGGAAGGGTTGGGTAGAGCCGCTGGCGGCATCCCCGCCCCCGGCCGGAGCCGTGTCGAAGCTTGCCACCCCGAACGAGTCGCAGGCGCGGGCCGTCGACGCCATCGCATCCGCGGCCGGCTCTTTCCGCGCCTTTCTCCTCGACGGGGTGACGGGAAGCGGCAAGACCGAGGTCTACCTCTTCGCGATCGACCGCCTCGTCCGATCCGGCGCCGACCAGGCGCTCGTCCTCGTTCCGGAGATCGGGCTCACCCCGCAGCTCGTCGCACGGTTCCGCGAAGCCCTCCCCGTCCCGATATCCGTCATCCACTCGGGGATGCCCGCCGGCGAGCGGACGAGAAGCTGGGAGGCGGCGCGCACCGGGGCGAGCCGCGTCGTCATCGGGACCCGTTCGGCCGTCTTCACCCCCCTTTGCCGGCCGGCCCTCATCGTCGTCGACGAGGAGCACGACCCGTCCTACAAGCAGCAGGACGGATTCCGGTACTCCGCCCGCGATCTCGCCCTCATGCGCGGCTCCATCGAGGGCGTCCCCGTGGTGCTCGGTTCCGCGACCCCCTCCCTCGAGACCATCCACCTCTGCGCCGCCGGCCGGTGCCGGCGGCTGCGGCTCGCGGAGCGCGCCGGCGGGGCCCGGATGCCGCGGATCGTGCTCCACGACGTACGTCGCCAGCCCCTTGCGGCCGGGCTCTCCGAACGGCTGATCGAGGCCATCGACGAACGGCTGCGGCGCCGCGAGCAGACGCTCCTGTTCGTCAATCGCCGCGGGTTCGCGCCGGTGGTGCTGTGCCATGACTGCGGCGAGGCGATCGAGTGCCGCCACTGCGACTCACGGCTCGTCCTGCACCGGGCCGACCGCCGCCTGCGCTGCCACCACTGCGGGGCCGAACAGGGCATCCCCGCGCGCTGCGCCGCATGCGGGTCCCCCGATCTGGTCTCCGTCGGCAGCGGAACCCAGCGCCTTGCCGAAGGGCTCTCGGAGCGCTTCCCGTCCGCCCGGGTGCTGCGCGTCGACCGGGACTCCACGCGGCGCCGGGGCGAGCTCGACCGGATGGTGCGAGCGGCCCGCGACGGATCGGCGGACATCCTGGTCGGGACCCAGATGCTCGCAAAGGGACACGATTTCCCTCGGGTGACCCTGGTCGGGGTCGTGGACGCGGACGCAGGCCTTCTCAGCCCGGACTTTCGCGCCCCGGAGCGGGTGGCCCAGCTCGTCACCCAGGTCGCGGGACGGGCCGGCCGGGGAACGCTCGCGGGGGAGGTGATCGTGCAGACCCGCCGGCCCCGCCACCCGCTCCTCACCGCCCTCGCCCGCGAGGGCTATCCCGCTTTCGCCGCCGAGGCCCTGGCGGAGCGGGACGAGATCCGGCTGCCTCCCTTCGCGCGCCTCGTTCTGCTGCGCGCCGAGGCATCGGCGCGGGCCGCGAGCACCGGGTTCCTCGCGACCGCACGGGAGCTTGCCGGTGGATTGCATCGCCCCGGGGTGGACGTGATGGGTCCGGTGCCCTCGCCCATGGAGCGACAGGGCGGACGGTACCGGGCGCAGCTCCTGTTGCGATCGACGTCACGGACGAACCTCCAGGCGTTCCTGCAGCCCTGGGTGGAGCGGCTCGCCGGGATCCGGACCCCGCGCGGGCTTCGCTGGTCGCTCGACGTCGACCCCATCGAGCTCGGATGAGCGCGGCGGCAAACGCACCCCAATCCGGCCGGAAGAAAGATGCGAGAATGATTTCCTGCCCGTCCCACGCCGGAACAAACCCTTGAAACGCGGACTCGAAGCGCTCGTCACGAGCGCCATCAGCACCCTTCGGGCCCGCGGAGAGCTTGATGTCGAGTCAGTGCCGCCGGTCGTGATCGAGCGCACCCGCGACCCTCGGCACGGAGATTTCGGGTGCCCGGCCGCGCTTGGGCTCGCCCGCGCCGCCCGGTTGAATCCGCGCCTTCTCGCCGCGCGCATCGTCGCCGCCCTGCCGGCGTCGAGCGACGTGAAATCGACGGCCGTGGCCGGCCCCGGCTTCATCAACTTCACGATGGCCGAAGGAGCCTTTCAGCGCACCGCGGCCGAGATCGTCGGCTCGGACTCCCCGTGGGGCCGGTCGCGGCGCTCCGCGGGCAAGCGGGTGCAGGTGGAGTTCGTGTCGGTCAACCCGACCGGTCCGCTGCACGTCGGACACGGCCGCGGCGCGGCCTGCGGTGCGGCGATGGCCAACCTGCTGGAGGCGGTGGGTTGGGAGGTCGAGCGCGAGTACTACGTCAACGACGCGGGCCGCCAGATGGACATCCTGGCCCTCAGCGTCTGGCTGCGCTACCTGGAGGTCATCGACTGGCCGGACCGCCCGGCGTTCCCCGGCGGCGGCTACCGGGGCGGGTACATCCGGGACGTTGCCCGGGAGCTCGCCCGGGACCATGACGCCCGACTGGGCCGCGACCTCTCCGGGGTTCCCCCCGCCGAAGACGCGGACGCGCTTCTCGACGCCCTCATCGCGGGGGCTCGCGCCGCCCTCGGGGAACGCGACTACGCGCTGGTGGCCGATACCGTGCTCGCCGGCATCCTGGGCGGGATCCGCGATGACCTCGCCCGATTCGGGGTGGTGTTCGACCGCTGGTTCTCCGAGCGCGAGCTCGTCTCGTCGGGGGCCGTCCCGCGCGCGCTCGAGACCCTGCGCGAGCGCGGCCAAGCCTACGAACGAGACGGAGCGCTCTGGTTCAACGCGCAAGCGAACGGCGACGAAAAGGACCGGGTGCTGGTCCGGGCCAACGGACAGAGCACCTACTTCGCCTCCGACGTCGCCTATCACCTCGACAAGTTCGAGAGAGGATTCGACCGGGTCATCGACGTCTGGGGCGCCGACCACCACGGCTATATCGCACGGGTAAAGGGGGCCATCCGGGCCCTCGGGCTCGACGCGGACGCGTTCGACGTGGTGATCGTGCAGCTCGCGAGCCTGTGGCGCGGCTCCGAGCGGGTCGCCATGTCCACCCGGTCCGGCGAGTTCGTCACCCTGCACGATCTCGTCGAGGAGGTGGGAGCGGACGCGGCCCGCTTCTTCTACGTGCTGCGCAAGAGCGATCAGCACCTGGACTTCGACCTCGAGCTCGCGAAGTCGCAATCCAACGAGAACCCGGTGTACTACGTGCAGTACGCGCACGCCCGGATCGCGAGCGTGCTGAGACGGGCGCGGGAAGAATCCGGAGACGGGACCCGGCTCGACTTCGGACACGTCGAGCGCCTGACCGAACGCCACGAGCTCGACCTGTTGAAGGCGCTCTCCCGGTACCCGGAAGTCATCGAATCCGCCGCGGACGCCTGCGAGCCCCACCAGCTCGCCCATTTCCTCCGGGAGCTCGCGACCGCATTCCACAGCTTCTACAACGCGCACACCATCCTCGGCGGCGAGGCGGACCTGAAGAGCGCCCGCCTGACCCTGGCGGAAGCGACCCGCCGGGTCGTCGCGGACGGGCTCGGCCTGCTCGGAGTCAACGCGCCCGAGACCATGTAGGGCGATCGAATATGGCGAGAAAGCACCGGCAGGTCCGTTCTTCGCGCGGGAAAGGAGGCTTTCTCCGCGGACTCCTCCTCGGGCTCGCGGTCGCGGCCGGCGTGCAGCTCCACCACGCGGGACTCCCGGACTGGTTCGACGGTCCGGCCGACGATGGAGTCGGCGCCCCCAGCCGGATCGAACCACCGAAGACGAACTTCGACTTCTACCGGCTCCTTCCCAAAAAGGAGGTCAACGTCAGCGAGTCGGACGTCCCCGGCAGAGCCCCCCGGCCGGCCGAGCGGACGGCGGCCCGTCCCGCGACCGCCACGGGTCGAGAACCGGCCTCCGAACCGGCGGCGCCACCCTCGGGCACCCGCGAGTTTCGCGTCCAGGTGGGCTCGTTTCGGGAGAGCAAGGAGGCCGATCGGCTGCGGGCCTCGCTCGCCCTCGGCGGCTTCGAGTCCAGCATCCACACGAACAATGCGGCCGACGGGACCTGGCATCGGGTGATGCTCGGCCCGTTCCGGGGCCGCGAAGCGGCCGAGGCGGTGAAGGCCCGGGTGCTGACCGCCCATGGCATCGATGCGCGGATCGTGCCGGTGGAGAGCTGAGGTGGAGCGGGTGGAGGGAATCGAACCCTCGTATTCAGCTTGGGAAGCTGATGTTCTACCATTGAACTACACCCGCTTCGCCCGCCATTCTAACCCGCGGTTCGAAGAATGAAAGCCTGCGCGGGGAGCGCCGCAAGGACTCGCCGACGTCCTGAAAACGGATAAGATCGTGGCCGTGCAGATCGTTCTCAATGGGCAGACCCGGATGCTCGAAACCGGCACGACGCTGGCGGGCCTCGTCGCGAGCCTGGAGCTCCCGGGAAGGCGCATGGCGGTGGAGCTCAACGAGGAAGTGATTCCGCGCAGCGAATACGCGGACTTCGTGCTGGGGGACGGCGATCGAGTGGAGATCGTCCATGCCGTGGGGGGCGGTTGATGAAGGCGACCCTGAACACCTTCAAGAGATCGACGCCATGAATGCATCCGAATCGACGGCTGACCCGTTCATCGTCGCCGGCCGGCGCTTCGAGTCCCGCCTGCTCGTCGGCACCGGCAAGTACGAGAGCCTCGAACAGACCCGGGCCGCGATCGAGGCGAGCGGCGCGGAGATCGTCACCGTCGCGATCCGCCGCACCAACATCGGCCAGAACCCCGACGAGCCGAACCTGCTGGACTACCTCCCGCCCGACCGGTACACCATCCTGCCGAACACGGCCGGCTGCTACGACGCCGCGACCGCCGTGCGCACCTGCCGGCTCTCCCGCGAGTTGCTCGACGGGGCGAACCTCGTGAAGCTCGAGGTGCTGGCCGAGGACAAGACCCTTCTCCCGAACGTCACCGAGACCCTGACCGCGGCCGAACGGCTCGTCGCCGACGGATTCGAGGTCATGGTGTACACGAACGACGATCCGGTCATGGCGCGGCGGCTGGAGGCAATCGGGTGCGTGAGCGTGATGCCCCTCGCGGCGCCCATCGGCTCGGGTCTCGGCATCTGCAACCCCTGGAACATCCTCACCATCCTGGAGGATGCGAAGGTGCCCATCGTGGTCGACGCGGGGGTCGGGACCGCTTCCGACGCGGCCGTCGCAATGGAGCTCGGGTGCGACGGAGTGCTGATGAACACCGCGATCGCGGCCGCCCGCAAGCCGGTGCTCATGGCCTCGGCCATGAAGCACGCGGTCGTGGCGGGCCGCGAGGCGTTCCGGGCCGGCCGCATGCCGCGCCGGCGCTTCGCGAGCGCCTCCTCGCCGGTGGAGGGAGCGATCGCCTGAACGTGCGGGCTGGCATCCGTTCCTGGGTGCTGCGGGCGGGCCGGATGACGGCGGGGCAGGAACGGGCCATCGACCATCATTGGCCGCGCTTCGGTCTTGGACCGCCCCCCGAGCCGCGGGTGCCTCCGGGAGAGGGCCCGCCCATCGATCCCGCCGCGGTATTCGGCCGCCGGGCGCCGCTGGTGGTCGAGATCGGGTTCGGGAGGGGAGATGTCCTTCTCGACGCGGCGACCGCGCGGCCGGACCGGGACTACGTCGGCATCGAGGTCCACGCGCCCGGGATCGGGTACCTCCTGGCCCGGGCTCACGATCGCGGCATCGAGAACGTCCGGGTCCTGTTCTGCGATGCCCGAGAGGCGCTCCGGCACCGCTTCCCCGATTCCTCGCTGGACGAGATCTGGATCTATTTCCCGGACCCCTGGCCAAAGGCGCGGCACCACAAGCGCCGCCTCGTGCAGCCCGGATTCGCCGAGCTGGCCGCGTCGCGTCTGCGGCCGGGAGGGCGTATCCTCGCCGCCACCGACGACGACGACTACGCCCTTCACATGCTTTCCGTGTTCGCGGCATCTGCGCGGCTCGAGAATCTCGCCGGGCCCGGCGCCTTCTGGTCCGGTCCGACCGAACGGCCCCCCACCCGCTTCGAGGAGCGCGGCCGCAGCCGGGGTTTCGGCATCCGGGACCTGCGGTTCGAGCGCACGGGAAAGGCATGACCTCGAAGGTCGATCGCCGGCTGCTCGACGGCGTGCGGCAGATCGCGGCCGCCGCCGCCGCACGGGTCCTCGACGTCTACCACTCTGCGTTCGAGGTGGTGCGCAAGGCGGACGAGTCGCCGCTCACGGAAGCGGATCTCGCCTCGCACCGGATCATCGTCGAGGGCCTTCGGGATCTCTCTCCCGCCATCCCCGTTCTCTCCGAGGAGTCGGCCGACGTCGACTTCGACACGCGGGCCGGCTGGACCCGCTACTGGCTGGTGGACCCCCTGGACGGAACGAAGGACTTTGTTAACCGCAACGGTGAATTCACCGTCAACATCGCGCTCATCGACCGGCATGCGCCGGTGCTGGGGGTGGTCGCGGTGCCGGTGACGGGAGTCTCCTACGCGGCCGCCCGCGGCCTCGGCGCCCGCCGTTACGACGCGGACGGCATGTCCGAGCTCCGCGTTCGCGCACCGGCCGCGAGGCCGTGGCGGGTAGCGGCGAGCCGTTCCCACGCCGACCGCAGGACCGAGGCGTTCATTCGCAATCTCGGTCCGTCGGAGCGGATTTCCATTGGAAGCTCCCTCAAGTTCTGTCTCGTGGCCGAAGGCGAGATCGACGTCTACCCGCGTTTCGGTCCCACCTGCGAATGGGATACTGCCGCCGCGCAGTGCGTGGTGGAGCAGGCCGGGGGACGGCTGACCGATATCGGGCTCGAGCCGCTTCGGTACAACACCCGCGAATCGTTTCTGAACCCGTACTTCCTGGCGTTCGGCGACCCGGCCGTCGACTGGCTCGGATTCATGCCGGAGTAGATCCGCCGGTCCCGGCCGGGCGAGGGCCGGAGACGCACGGCGGCCGGGTTCGCGATCAGCGCACGTTGCAGGCGCGCGAGATGGCCTTGTAGGCCGCCGTGAATCCCTGAAGCGAGTAGGTATCGACGGTCTTCGTCCCGCGCTTGGAGCGCCCGGTCGCCACCATCTTGAGGCCGCCCCGCATCTCGTTGACGAGCGTGCGGTTGATCTCCGCCGAATCGTGCCAGGCGAGCCTCCCGCTGGTTGGAAGGCGGACGGGCCGGCCGCCGTCGACGGAAACCGCCAGCTCCTTGCCGGAGGCGAACGGATAGCCCATCTCGAACGAGACGATGCCGACCCGCTTGTCGGCTGGCCGGTGACTGACGAGTGCGAATATCTCGCCCCGGCGCTTGTACTTTCCCTCGGCCTTCTTCGGCTGCGTCCACATCGTGCAGATCCGCGTGCCGTCCCCGATAAAGTGATGGGCACGCCAGTCCTTGAACTTCCCGAGGTCCTGAGCCGCGGACGGAACCGCCCACGCGGCGAGGGCGGCGATGGCAAGGGCGCTGGTCAGTCGCTTCATTTCGATACCCGGTACAACGCAACGTCTGCCATTCGGGCTTCGATCTCTTCGAGAACCTGCTCGTAGGCTCCCTGTCCCGGTTCACCGAACCGCCGCTTCAGCTCCGGCTCGGGAAGATGGTCGGGAAGGTCGCGGAACTCGGGCATGATATCGGTATCCGATTCGGCCTGCTCCATCCAGTCCTGCACCCGCCGCGCGGATAGCGCCGAAGCGGTTGCGAGCTCTCCGAATCGCGCACCGGCCCGGTTCGCCGCAATGTCGGAGAAGCTGAATCCGCTGAAGTCCCGGGAGTCGCTGACTTCCTTGTCCAGTCCGACCGATTCGGAGATCTCCCGGTCGAGCAGCGCCGCGAGCGCCGCGGACGCAACGAAATGGCGGCCAAGGTCGTGGCGGCGGTGCAGAACGGGCCGCACGCGCCGTATGGGCCGGCCGCCCGCGACCGGCGTGCAGCCGAACGTCTGGGCGGCGGCCAGCAGGATCGCGGTACGGTTCTCGACCACCGGATCCGCACCGGCCGCGGTTCGCTCCGCCGCTTCGCCGACCAGCGACCGCAGCAGCCCGAGGACGGGCGCCCGGGACCCCGGCTCGGCAGCGGCCCAACCCGCGACGCGCTCGGCGTAGAAGCCGGGCCAGTTCGGGCTCCCGCCGGAGACGGCCCGGACCCGCAAGTGCTCCACCGCGGTTCTCGGCCAGGCGCAGTCCAGCTCCAGGTGCTCGGGATACGACTCGAGGGCGCGGACCGCGGCGAGCTGCAGGCGCTCATCGGTCACGACGACCCGCTTGTCGAACGCCCACCGCACCGCCCGTTCGGCGAGCCAGCCCGACACGTCGACGGCGCCGACGGCCACGCGTTGGATGGTGGGCAAGCCGTCGCGTACGGTCCGCTCCGCATCCAGCTCGATGTTGAGGTACCGGCGCGGATACTCCGGTGGAAGCTCGATGGTGACCTGGACATTGACGATGCCGGCCCCGGCGGGCGCCGGAGCGGTGGCGGGGAGCCGCGGCTCCCCGCTCCGCGGAGCGCTGTCCAGGACCAGCACGAGCGCGAGCACGGCCAGCGCGGGCCCGAACAACAACACGCCGACGATCAGCCTGAGCACTCCGGAGCGTCCTCGACAGGCCGGGAGGTTCGATCAGTCGAACCAGTCCACGATGTGCTCTTCCAGGTCATCGGGATGCACCCACTCCTCGCTGATGACCTTCCCCCGAACCGAAATGCCCGCCTCGTGAACGCTTTCCCGCCTTCCCGAGACGAGCGGATGCCAGGCGGCGAGCGGCCGGCCCTCGGCGAGCCGGCGGTAGGCGCAGCTCCGGGGCAGAAGGCTGTGGTCGTCGACGTTCTCGATCGAGAGCACGACGCATTCGGGAACCCGCTCCACCCGCTTGGCATAGTCGCGGCAACGACAGGTGTCGCAATCGAGGAGACGGCAGGCCACCGCGGTGGTGCGCACCCGCCGGGTCTCCGGATCCCAGAGCTTGTTCAGGCAGCAGCGCCCGCATCCGTCGCACAGGGACTCCCACTCCTCGCGAGACATCGCCTCCAGCGACTTGCTGGCCCAGAATGGATCGGCCATGGTCATCGGGCGCGACTTTATCCCATCGGACCGTCCGGGGACCAATGCTCCGGCTCCGGATTGGGCCAATTCGCGCACGACTTGCGGCCGGATTCCCTACGAAACCCGAGACGAGGCCCTACGGCGAAGGGTGGCGGCCCCGGATCCGCCCGCATAGCCTCTCCGAGGCGTCCGATGGAGGGCGCGAAACGCCGCCGCGAAGCGAAGTCCTTGCGTCGCCGGGCGGCACAAAGGAAGGCTTGAACCCAGGAGACAAACATGACCATCCTCGTCAATCGCCCCCGGACCTTCGTTCGGGCGCTTCGGCGCCTCGCCCTTCCCGGCGTGCTGCTGGCGTGCCTGCTCGCGGCCATTCCCGCGGCCGCCGAGGACGCCATCGACATCAACACCGCCACCGCGGAAGAGTTCGCCTCCGCAATGACCGGAGTGGGGCTCAAGAAGGCCACGGCCATCGTCGCATACCGCGACGAGAACGGACCGTTCGTCTCGATCGAGGACCTCGTGAAGGTTCGCGGGATCGGCAGTGCCACGCTGGACTCCAACCGCCACCGGCTCTCGGTCACCGATCCCGGCGCCGATCCCTCGGTCCCGAAGTCGGGATAGCCCGATCGCGGGCGGCGGCGAGCTGGGCGGGGGTGCCCACGTTGTCGCACGCCCCGTGATGCACCTCGCCGGTGGCCGTTCCGCGCTCGCACGCGCGGTCGAGGTAGGGGGCGAGCGGAGCGGCGCCGGCGATCGCGGGCTGGAACGCGGCCGGCGAACAGACGCCGATGCCGGAATACGTCAGGCGGTCCGGACCGGAACGAAGGAGCGAACCGTCCTTCAGGACGAAGTCCCCCCCGGGATTGTGGTCCGGGTTGGCGACGAGAACGAGATGGACCTCCCGGACCGCCGCCCGCCGCAGGCGTTCGAACCGAAAGTCGGTCCGCAGATCGGCGCTCGTGACGACGAACGGCCCGGGGCCGAGCAGCGGCAGCGCCCGGACGATGCCGGCCCCGGTCCCGATCGGCCGGCCGCCTTCGTCGGAATACGAAATGGAGGCGCCCCAGCGCGACCCGTCGTCCAGGAGCTCTCGGACCTGGCGGCCCCGGTAGCCGAGATTGACGACCAGCTCCACGAAGCCGGCCTCCACGAGCCTCTCGACCGCGTGTACGACGAGCGGCTTTCCCGCCACCTCCAGCAGCGGTTTCGGGACCGCGTCCGAGAGCGGCCGCATGCGCTCGCCGCGCCCCGCCGCGAGGATCATGGCTCGCAAGGATCCGCTCCGGCGTAACGGGCGAGATCGCGGGCCTCGAACAGGCCGGCGAGCGGCTCGAGCTCCGGATACCCGGCGACCACGTCGAGCAGGTAGCCGAGGACGAGGGGTATGTCGCCGAGATAGGCCGCCTTGCGGTCTCGATGCCACAGGCGGGCGAAGATGCCGGCCACCTTGATGTGCCGCTGGACGCCCATGAGGTCGAAATCGCGCCGCACGCGGGCCCGGACCGCGTCCACCGGCAGCTCCGCGGACAGGAGCCCGGCCTGCGTCGCGAGGCCGGTGTAGTCGTCCAGCCACTCGTAGACCCGCGGTGCCGGCCACGAGATGTACGCATCGCGAAACAGGCTCACCGGGTCGTAGGTCAGGGGACCGGCCACCGCGTCCTGGAAGTCGAGGATCCCGGGGTTGCGTGCGTGCACCATCAGGTTCCGGGAGTGATAGTCGCGGTGCACGAAGACCCGGGGCTGCGCGAGCGCCGCCTCGATGAGAAGAGCGAACGCTTCGTCGAGCACCCGTCTCTCCGTTCCAGTCGGCGGCCGGCCGAGATGGGCGCCCAGAAACCACTCCGGAAACAGCTCGAGCTCCGCGGCCAATCGCGCCTCGTCGTACGGCGGCACCGCATCCGCCGGGACCTTGTCCTGCATCCGGACCAGAGCCGCGAGCGCATCCCGGTACAGGGCGGGCGCACTGGCCCCGTCGAGCCGGTCCAGATAGGACACGGAGCCGAGGTCGTCGAGCAGCAGGAAACCCCGGTCGAGGTCAAAGGCGTGGACCTCCGGCACGTTCACGCCGGCCGCCCGCAGCAGGCCCGCCACGTGCACGAAGGGCCGCGAGTCCTCGTTGTCCGGAGGAGCGTCCATCACCACGAACGACTCGCGGTCCGTACGCAGCCGCAGGTAGCGACGAAAGCTCGCATCGCCGGCGAGAGGCTCGAGGCGCCCTCGAAGCCCGGCCGCCTCGTCGAGCCAGTCGCGAAGCAGGACGTCCCTGCCTGAGCTCATCGATCCGCCCCGCGGACCGATGCCCGCGACCGGCCCGGGCGGGCCGCCATTGCACGGCTCCGGCCAATCAATTCCAATAGGGTGCACCGCCTTCCGCCGGGATCCCCCCCAACCGCATGAGCAAGAGCACCCTCCTCCGGCTCGGGACCGATGTCATCCGCACGGAGATCGACGCGCTCCGTGGACTCCTGCCCCGGATCGACGACGACTTCGCCCGCGCCTGCGAGATCATCCTCGAACGTCCGGGACGCGTGATCGTGACCGGAATGGGCAAGTCCGGGCACGTGGGACACAAGGTGGCGTCGACGCTGGCCAGCGCCGGAACGCCTGCGTTCTTCGTTCATCCAGGGGAGGCGAGCCACGGCGACCTCGGAATGATCACGCGCGAGGATACGGTCATCGCGTTCTCGAATTCCGGCGAAACGGCCGAGATCCTGACCATCGTGCCCCTCATCAAGCGGATCGGGGTACC
The DNA here is from genome assembly GCA_965223775.1 of Gammaproteobacteria bacterium. Lineage (GTDB taxonomy): Bacteria > Pseudomonadota > Gammaproteobacteria > HK1 > HK1 > JAJDXW01. Next base: position 5,359,183 of record OZ245021.1, read on the forward strand.
GCTCATTACCCTGACCGGCAATCCATCGTCGCGCCTGGCGCGCGAAGCGGACGTGAACATCGATGTGAGCGTCGCGAAGGAAGCCTGTCCGCTCGGACTCGCTCCCACGGCCAGCACCACCGCGGCGCTCGCGATGGGAGACGCGATCGCGATTGCGCTCCTCGAAGCCCGGGACTTCGGGGCGGAGGACTTCGCCCGCTCTCATCCGGGTGGACAGCTCGGGCGCCGCCTTCTGATCCGGGTGAAGGACCTCATGCACACCGGGAGCCGCATGCCGATGGTCGGCCCGGATACGCTGACGAGCGACGCCCTGCTGGAAATGACGGCCAAGACTCTGGGCATGACCTCCATCGTGGACCCTGACGGCCGCCTCCTCGGCGTCTTCACGGACGGGGATCTGCGCAGGGCCCTCGACAACGGCATCGATCTGCGCGAGACCCCCATCCGGAGCGTGATGACCCCGAAAGGGGTGACCGTATCGCCGGAGACCCTTGCCGCCGCGTGTCTCAACATCCTCGAGAAACGGAAGATTACCGCGTTGGTGGTGGTCGACGAAGAGCACCGGCAAATCGGAATCCTGCACCTTCACGATCTACTGAGAGCAGGGATACTTTAACCCGCATCCCGCCCCCGCGTTGCGCCGCGAACCGGCGTCCTGACAACGAACGCGCGAACGATGCAGGTTAAACTGGTCGAGTGGACGGGCGCGCGCGCCGCACCGGAGACCGCATGGAGACAGGCATGTACAACATCATGATCATGGGCGCCTCCTACGGGGCGCTGCTCGGCATCAAGCTCTGCGCCGCGGGCCATTCCACGACGCTCGTCTGCCTGCCCGAAGAGGCCGAGCTCATCAACCGGGAAGGCCAGCGGGTGAGGATGCCGGTGAAGGGACGCAACGACCTCGTGGAGGTCGATTCGCGGAAGCTGCCGGGCCGCCTGACCGGCGCCACCACCGGGGTCGTGGACCCCGCGGATTTCGATCTGGTCGCCCTTGCGATGCAGGAGCCCCAGTATGGCGCGCCGGGGGTGCGCGAGCTTCTGGATGCAGTCGCCCGGTCCGCCGTCCCCTGCATGTCCATCATGAACATGCCGCCGCTCCCCTACCTTGCGCGGATTCCGGGACTCGACGTCGAGCCTCTTCGCGCCTGCTATACCGATCCCTCCGTGTGGGACTCGTTCGTTCCGGAGAACATGACCCTTTGCAGCCCGGACGCGCAGGCGTTCCGCCCCCCCGAGGAAGGGACCAACGTGCTCCAGGTCAGCCTCCCGACGAACTTCCGGTCCGCCCGATTCGAGTCGGACGAGCACACCTCCATGCTGCGGGGCCTGCAGGCCGACATCGAGGCCATTCGATACGATGACGGCAGCGGGCCGGTCGAGCTGTCCGTCAAGCTCAAGGTGCACGACTCCGTGTTCGTCCCGCTGGCGAAGTGGAGCATGCTGCTGGCCGGCAACTACCGTTGCGTGCAGAAGGAGGACATGCGCGCGATCCGGGACGCGGTCCACCGGGACCTCGACCTGTCGCGGTCGGTATACGACTGGGTGAACTCGGTATGCAGGGCGATCGGCGCGTCCGCGGAGGACCAGGTCCCCTTCGAGAAATATGCGAACGCGGCGAGGGGGCTGACCAAGCCCTCGTCCGCGGCGCGGGCCCTGCTCGCCGGCGCCCCCCGCATCGAACGCGCCGACCACCTGGTACAGACGATCGCGGCCCGGAAAGGCATGCGGTCGGTGGTCGTGGACGAGAGCGTGCGGCTCGTGGACGGCTGGCTGTCCGCCAACCGCCAGGCCGGGTGACGGTTGCCGGAGATGCCGCCGGCGCAAGGCAGGAAGGCCCGCCCCCCGGCTCTTCGTCATTCCGTCGCGCCGGAGGTCCTCGCGACCGTCGCGGCGGCGGTCCTCGCGCTCGGGTGGTTCGCGTTCCCTCTGCCGCTCCACTCGCCCGGCCCCGCCCCTGCCCCCGGCTCGCCCCCGCACCTGTTGATCGAGCAGGTCGACGCATTGACCACCGACCCCTTGGGGCGCATGTTCCGGCGGCTGCGGGCGGACGAGCTGCGGCGCATGACCCCGAAGTCGAAGTCCGTGCTCGTGCGCCCTCGCCTGACCGTGTTCCCCGCGGCCGGACCGAGATGGCACTTCGAGGCCGCGAGCGGCGAGGTTTCTCCCGACGGTAAAAACATTTATCTTCCAGGGCCGGTACAGGGGCGGCGCGACGCGGTCGAGCCGCTCGAGATCGACAGTCGCGACCTGCGGATAATGGCCACGAACAACTACGGCGAGTCCGACGAACCCGCCACCGTTCGCGCAGCGACCTTCGAGGCGCGAGGTACGGGCGTGAAGATCTGGCTGGAGGAAGGCCGGATCGAGTTCCTGAGCGACGCCAGCGGCGTCATGCGACCACGGTGACCGGGAGGCCTGCCATGCAAACCCGTCTCCTGTTGCTCCTGCTTGCTCTCGCCGCGTGTCCGACCGGGGCCGGCGCCCTGTCGACCGACCGGGAGCAGCCGGTCCGAATCGACGCCAAGTCGGCGAGCCTCAACGATCAGAAGCGCATCGCCACCTACAAGGGCGAGGTGGTCATCGTCCAGGGCAGCCTTCGCATCACCGGCGACCTGGTCACCATGTACTTCGACGAACGCTATGACCTCGAAAGGCTCGTCTCGGAAGGCGAACCGGCCCGATTCCAGCAGCGCCTGGAAGACGGTCAGGTGCAGAATGGCCGGGCCGAGCGCATCGAGTACCAGGTGGAGGACGGCGCCATGCTCTTTGTCGGGGGCGCGCAGATCGCACAGGGCGAGTTCCGGATGAACGCCGAGCGCATCGACTACAACTCGGTCACCGGCAGCATCCAGGGAGCGGGAGAGGAAGACCGCCGCGTCACGATCACCCTGCGGGGCGGGAAGAAGTGAGCTCGCTTACCGCCCGGGGGCTCGCGAAGCGTTTTGGCTCCCGCACGGTCGTCGAAGACGTGAGCCTCATGGTGCAAAGCGGAGAGGTGGTGGGATTCCTCGGTCCCAACGGTGCGGGGAAGTCGACGAGCTTTCACATGCTCGTCGGCCTCATCCCGGCCGATGGCGGAACCATTCATCTCGACGAGATCGATCTGACGGACCGCCCGATGCACGTGCGCGCGCGCCTCGGGCTCGGCTTTCTTCCCCAGGAGCCTTCCATCTTTCGCAAGCTCACGGTGGAGCGGAACCTTCTTGCGGTCCTTGAGCTGCGCCGCGACCTCGATTCGGGCCTTCGCGGACGGTGGGCCCTGCAGCTCATGCAGGCGTTCGGTCTCGAGCACCTGCGCGACGCACGCGGTGAGAACCTCTCCGGGGGCGAACGGCGCCGGGTCGAGATCGCTCGGGCGCTCGCCGCGAGGCCACGCTTCATGCTGCTGGACGAACCCTTCGCGGGCGTCGACCCGATCTCCGTATCCGAGATCCACGGTCTCATTCGCCAGTTGAGCGAGCGCGGGATCGGAGTGCTCGTAACCGACCATAACGTGCGGGAGACGCTCGGGATCTGCGATCGCGGATACATCGTCAACGAAGGCCGGATCATCTGCCACGGATCGCCGGACGACATCGCCGACGATCCCACGGTCCGCGATGTCTATCTGGGGCAGGACTTCATCCTGTAGAGGGAGGCTCCCATCCGTATCCGCCACCGCCCGGACGGCCAGCGACGACTGCAATGAAGCAGACCCTGGGGCTCAAGCTCGGACAGCAGCTCGCGATGACGCCGCAGATGCGTCAGGCGATACGTCTGCTGCAGCTATCCACGCTCGAGCTCCGGGGCGAGCTGGGGCAACTTCTCGAGTCGAACTACATGCTCGAGATGGACGATGAGCCTCCGCGCGAAGAATGGGGAGGAGGACCCGTCCGGGACCATCAGGGAAGGGGCACGGATTCGTTGCCCGAACCCGAGGAATCGCTGCGCGATCGGCTGTTCTGGCAACTCAACAGCGCGCGCTTCTCCGGCGAGGACCACCTCATCGGGACGGTCATCATCGATTCCATCGACGAGCGCGGATATCTCGAATGCTCCATGGACGACTTGCTCGACGCGCTCGAGCACCTGGGTCTCAGGGCCGAATCCGAGGAGGTCGAGGCGGTCCTGCAACGCGTGCAGCGGTTCGAACCGCCCGGCGTCGCCGCTCGCTCGCTCTCGGAATGCCTGCTGCGCCAGCTTGAGGAGACCGCCGCCGACATGCCGCACCGGGAACTCGCCATGCGCATCGCCCGTCACCATCTCGAGGCGCTCGCCCGGCGCGACCTCGCGGGACTGGTGCGCCGCAACGAGACGACCCGCGAAGAGCTGGGCGGCGCCCTGGCGCTGTTGCGGACGTTGAACCCGCGTCCGGGCGCGGGCTACCCGGGACCGCCGACCGAATACGTCACACCCGATCTCAGGGTGTTCCGGGTCGCGGGAGACTGGCGGGTGGAGCTGAACGCGGGCGCGATCCCGCAGGTGCGCATCAACCCCGTCTACGCGGAGCTCGTCCGGCGAGGCGACCAGGGGACCGAGAACCTGTCCCTCAGGCAGCACCTGTCCGAAGCGCGATGGCTCATCAGGAACCTCGCGAACCGCGCCGAGACGCTCCTTCGCGTTGCACGGGCGATCATTCGGCGCCAGTCGGACTTCCTCAAGCGCGGCGAGGAGGGGATGCAGCCGCTGGTGCTGCGCGACATCGCATCCGAGCTCGATCTGCACGAATCGACCGTGTCCCGGGTAACCAACCGGAAATACGTGCAGACCCCACGCGGGGTGTTCGAGCTCAAGTACTTCTTCTCCAGCCAGATTTCGACCGTGGACGGGGGCGCCGCCTCGGCCACCGCAATCCGGGCCCGCCTTCGCAAGATCATCGAGGGGGAAGAACCCGGGCGGCCCTGCAGCGACCGGCGCCTGGCCTCGGATCTCGAGCGGGCCGGGTTCCGGGTCGCCCGCCGGACGGTTGCGAAGTACCGGGAATCGATGGGGATCCCGCCCGCGAACGAAAGGCGCCGCGAACGCGCCGTCAACCTCAACGTCAGCGCCTGATTGTGGTAAGACCGGGAGGACACTTTCGATGCAACTGAACGTAACCGGCCGTCACATGGAGGTCACCGAGGCGCTCGAGTCGTATGCCCGCACCAAGCTCGGGCGGCTGGAGCGACACTTCGATCACGTCACCAACGTCCATGTCGTGCTCTCGGTAGAGCGGGTACGGCACCGGGCGGAGGCCACCGTGCACGTGACGGGCCGGGAGCTCTTTGCCGACGCGGTGGAGGACGAGATGTACGCGGCCATCGATGCGCTCGCCGACAAGCTCGACCGCCAGATCAAGCGCTACAAGGAGAAGACGACCGACCACCATCGCGGATCCGGAGGGTTGAAGGCGAACCCCCCCGCGGGTCCGTAGGAACACGGCCCCGGCCCGGTTCCGGTCCAGCCTCCCTTCCGCTTTCGCCGCCGGGAAGCCGCGGGAGCGGCCGTCGCCACGCGCGACGGGAGCCGCCGGTCACCGCGCTCGGAGCGGCGATACGGCGAGAGAGGCGAGCCCGCGTTCTCCGGGGGCTGGCCCGGAAAAATCACCGATTTCTTGGCTAGCGGACGCCAATCTGTCGCTTCGCGCTCCCAAGGTCGCCGTGGTAGCGGGCCGTACTCCCTCAAGCCGCTTCGACAGCGCGTACGCGCTAGTGTCGCCTACGCCTTCGCCAGCGCGTAAGCGCTCTTTCAGTCCGTGCGGCCCGCTACCACGGCATTCTGCTTCGCAGCTTCGCGGCGCCCTCGCGACGAAAATCGGTGAGATTTCCGGGCTAGGGCAGGCGCTCGAGCCGGTCGCGGGCGAGCTTCGCCTCGGAGGTGTCCGGAGCGGACTCCACGAGCGCCCTCAACACTTCCGACGCCTCCTCGGTACGACCGAGCTCGTGGAGGATGAACCCGATCTTGAGCCTCGCACCGGGGATCCTCGTGCTGTCGGGATGGTCATCGACCAGCACCCTGAACTCCTGGAGGGCGGGCTCGAACCTCCGGAGCGCGTAGAGGCACTCTCCCGTCCAGAACCTGGCCGTGTCCCGGTAACGGCTGTCCGGGTAAGCGGCCAGGAATTGCGTGAACGCGTTTGCGGCGCGCTCGAACCGGCCTTCGGAGAGCAGATCGAAGGCGAGCTGGTAACGTTCCTGCTCCTCCACGGGGTCGTACTGCGGCAGGCTCTCGGACCGCGGCGTCGGGCCGGAACGTTCGCCTCCCGCTCCCGGTTCCGCTGCGCCGGGAGAAGCCCCCTCCGGCGTGCCAGTGCCGGGCTCTCCCGACTCCCCCGGACTCGTGGAGTCCACTGCCACGGTGGACGAACCGGCTCCGGGTTCCGCCGCCGGACCGGGAGTCTCCACCTCTTTCGGCGGTGCCCCGGCAACCTCCGAAGCCGACTGCGCGAACCGATGGGCGAGCCGGTCCAGCTCGGCATACAGGTCCTGCTGCCGGCCCTGAAACGATTCGAGAGAGTGCGCCTGGATCTCCGTACGGTCACGCAGCACCTGAATCTCCTTCGCGAGACGATCGATCCGGGCTATGAGATCCAGGAGCGCGCTGGCGCCGAGGCGACCTTCGAGCTCTTCGATGCGGGCCTTGAGCTCGCGTACGGACGATTCGGTGGCGAGAGCGGGTGGTGCGCCGGCAGCAGCCGGTGTACCGGTCTGGGCGGCGGCCGGCGGCGCGAAGAAGTGCAGAAACGCGAGCGCGGCCAGGACCAGGGCCACCTGATCGGTCCGGGGACCGGTGCGTGCAGCTTTCATCCTGCGGACCTCGGGACCCTGCTAGCCCGGAAATCTCACCAGCTTTCGTCGCGAGGGCGGCGAGACGGCGCTGTGACAGGCCGCACGGACCGAAAGAGCGCGTACGCGCTGGCGAAGGCGTAGCCGACACTAGCGCGTTCGCGCTGTCGAAGCGGCTTGAGGGAGTACGGCCTGTCACAGCGCATGGATCGGCGTCCGCAGCAGAAAGCTGGTGAGATTTGCGGGCTGGCCCTGGGCGGCATCAGCGGGCGGCGTAGGCGAACTCGACGCGCCGGTTGCGAGACCATGACTCTTCCTCATGGCCGATCACGGCCGGGAGCTCCTCGCCATAGCTCACGGTGCGAACCTGGTGGTCCGCCACTCCGAGCAGCCGGAGCATGTCGCGCACCCCGTTCGCCCGGCGCTCTCCCAGCGCCACGTTGTACTCGCGCGAGCCGCGCTCGTCGGCATGCCCCTCCAGCACGACCTCGGCGCTGGCGTCGCGGGCGAGAAACTGCGCGTGCGCTTCCACCACGATCCGGTCATCGGGATGCACCTCGTTCGAATCGAGGTCGAAATAGATGACCAGCGTGAGGTCCGACCCGTCGGCAGCCGCCAGAGGGCTCCCTTCGACGCCCCCGGCGTCCGCAAGGGTCCCGGTAGTGCCGGCCTCCCCCGGTTCGGAATCCGCCGCCGTCCCTTGCGCGGTCTCGCCGCCCGGCGGGGGGCGGTCTTCCACTTCGGGCGGGGCCGCCGCCTGCTCGGGAGCTCCGGTGGTGCAGCCAACCATCAACGCGAGCACCGCCGCGCCGAAGATCGCCTTGCCTCTTTGCATCGTCATCTCCGATTCGTGTTGCTTGGAACTCGCCGGCGGCCAACTCGGTCCGGTTCAGCGCCGGGACAGCGTTGGCGACCAGGCCGGATCCCGGACGCCGGTCTCGTCGATCGACAAGCGTTGGCGAAAGCGGCCGTCGATGGAGACCGCCGCGAGCGCGGATCGGCCGCGTTCGGTCGTCGCGTAGAGGATCAGTCGCCCGTTCGGAGCGAAGGTCGGAGACTCGTCGAGCCTTCCGTTCGTGAGCACGTCGATATTCCCGTCTCCAATCCCCATGACCGCGATCCGGTAGTCGCCATCGGATTCGTGCACGAACGCGAGCCGCGACCCGTCCGGAGAAAACACCGCACGAGCGTTGTACCGGCCGGCAAACGTGAGGCGTTTGGGCGTGCTTGCGCCCGACGCGGAGACCCGGAAGAGCTGGGGCCGCCCTCCGCTTCGGTCGGAGGTGAATACGATGTCGCGCCCGTCCGGCGACCACGCCGGCTCGGTGTCGATGTCCGCACTGCTGGTCAAACGCCGCAGCTCGCCCGATTCGAGGTTCAGCACGTGGATATCGGGACTGCCTTCCCGCGACAACGTGAGCGCGAGCCGTCTGCCATCCGGCGAGAATGCCGGTGCGCCGTTGATTCCGGCGAAGTCCGTGACCTTGCGGCGCAGACCGGTCGCGAGCTCCTGCAACAGGATGCGGGAGCGCCCTCCCTCGAAGGACACGTACGCCAGCCAGCGCCCGTCCGGAGACCAGGCCGGCGACATGAGGGGCTCGGGGGAGGTCCGCAGGACGACCGGGTTGCCCCCGTCGCTGTCCGCCACGTTGAGCGCATAGACGACCTGCCCTTCCCCGCCGGCGGTCTCCGTCACGTACGCGATGCGCGTCGCGAACGCTCCGCGCTCTCCGGTCAGGGCGTAGTAGATGTCATCGCTGATCTGGTGCGCGACCCACCGCAACTGGTCGGGGCGAACCCGGGAATAGCGCTGGCCCGCGAGCTGGGCGGCGGTGAAGGTGTCGAAGAGCCGGAACTCGACCTCGTATTCCCGGGCCCCGCCTCGCACCACCTGGCCGACCGAGCCGATGACGAGACTGCCGACCAGCAGGCGGCGCCAGTCCGACCATCGGACATCTTCCTTGTGCACCGGGTGCTGCGGCAGCTTCTGAAGCGGCGCGAAGCGGCCGCTCCGCGCGAGGTCGCCCGCGATGATGGTCGACATCGACTCCGGTGGAACCGGCCCCGAAACGGACTGCCCGAACCGCGCCACCGCGATGGGCGTCGCGCTCTCCAGGCCCTGGGTGATCTCGATCTTCAGTGCGGAATGCGCCGGGCCGGCCACCCCCGCGCAGAGGACGGCGAAGAAGGGCAGCCAACGCTGCAACCTGGGCATCGGTCAGCTCCTGGGATTGAACAGGAAGACGATCTCGCGGTCGAACACGGGCCGCTGCCGCGGCGGCGGCAACGGTGAAGCAGCCCGAACCGCCTGCTCGACGGAACGGTCGAATGCGACGTTGCCGCTGCTCTGGGCGATCTCCACGCTAAGGACCTTTCCGTTGGTGTCCTGGACCACGTTTACCGTGCATTTCAAGCCGGGCGGTACGCCGGTGGGGCGGCGCCAGTTCCTGGCCACGCTCGACTGGATGGCGCCAATATACTCCTCGAGCGCCTTCGCGAAAATGGCCTTTCGCTCCTGCTCCAACCGCTGCTGTTCTCGAGCCATGAGTTCCCGGCGGGAGCGTTCTTCCTCGCGCTGGCGGCGCAGCCGTTCCGCCTCGGCTTCGCGCTCTTCCCGATCCCGCTGCCGGGCGACCATTGTCAGCTCTTCCTGCCTGCGCGCCTTTTCGACCTCCTTGCGACGTTGCTCCTCGGCTTGCCGGGCCGCGGCCTCCGCGGTCGCCCGGCGCTGCTCCTCGGCCACGCGCGCGATTTTGGCATCCTTGCGAAGCTGCTCCTCGGTCAGGCGGGCCACCTCGGCCTCCTGCCGGCGCTGCTCCTCCGCCACGCGCGCGGCTTCGGCATCCTTGCGACGCTCCTCTTCGGCCAGGCGCGCGGTCTTCGCCTCCGTTCGGCGCTCTTCCTCGGCCAGGCGGGCGGTCTTCGCCTCCGTCCGGCGCTCCTCCTCGACCAGACGCGCGGCCTCCGCATCCCTGCGACGCTGCTCCTCGGTCACGCGCGCGGCTTCGGCATCCCTGCGACGCTCCTCCTCCACTCGCCGCGCCGCCTCGACGTCTTTCCAGCGCTGCTCCTCGGCCACGCGGGCCGTCTCGGCCTTCTGCCGCCGGCGCTCCTCGTGCTCGCGCTGCTCCCGGGCGACTTCCGCCCGATCCTCCTCCTCGCGGCGCCTCTGCGTCTCGCGGTCCCGGATGCGCTGCAGCTCCGCCCGCACCCGTTCCTCGTCCACCACCGTGGCCTGGACCGAATCGGCCACCTCGGGCGCCGTCCGCTTCAGCCCCGGCCACTGGACCGAGAGCACGAGCACCCCGGCGGCGGCGGCATGGACGAGGATCGCGAGTATGTAGGGGCCGGCCTGGTCGAGGGCTTCGCGCACGACCGTTCTCAACCCCCGGGGGCGGGTTGCTCCGTCAACAGACCGACCGAAGGGGCCCCCGCCTCCTTGAGGATCGCCATCGCGACCACCACCGCCCCGTACTCGACCGACTGGTCGCCCTTGACGAGTATCTGGATGCCGGGCCGGTGCAGCAGGAGAGCTGCGGCGCGGTTGAGCAGGGTCGCCTCGTCGACCGGTTCGGTCTCGTCTCCGCCGAAATTGATGTAGTAGCGTCCGGCGGAATCCACGCTGACGATGAGCGGTTCGGCATCGGTCGCCTCCACGACCTCGGCGGGAGCATCGGGAAGATCGATCTTCACGCCCTGGGTGAGCAGGGGAGCGGTGATCATGAAAATGACCAGCAGCACGAGCATCACGTCGATGTAGGGCACGACGTTGATCTCGGACATCGGACGTTTACGCGAATCCGAAGGCATCATCGCAACTCCCGCCGCTCCGACTCAGCTAACCCGCTGGCGCTGGAGAATGGTCGAGAACTCCTCCACGAACGTGCTGAAGCGATTGGACAGCGACTCCACGTCGCTGAGGTAGCGATTGTAGGCAATGACGGCCGGAATTGCCGCGAAGAGGCCCATGGCGGTCGCGATCAGCGCTTCCGCGATCCCCGGTGCGACCAGCGCGAGGGTCGCCTGCCCCACGTTGCCGAGGGATTGGAACGAGTTCATGATGCCCCAGACCGTCCCGAACAGACCGATGTAGGGACTCGTGGAACCGACGGTCGCGAGGAACGACAGGTGGCTCTCGAGATCGTCGACCTCGTGCCGCATCGCGACCCGCATCGCTCGTTCGGAGCCGTAGATCACGTCCCGCTGATCGATTCCGGTGCGCCGCAGGCGGGCGTATTCGCGGAATCCGGCGCGAAAGATGCTCCCCATGCCGCCCGGGTCGGCGTCCGCATTGTTGATGGTGTTGTACATCGACACGAGATCGGTTCCGGACCAGAAACGGCTCTCGAAGTCGACCGCATCCCGCCGTGCGTGGGCGAGCACGCCCCGCTTGCGAAAGATGAGCGCCCACGACACCACCGAAGTGACCAGGAGGCCAAGCATGACGATCTGAACGACGACGCTCGCGCCGAGCACGAGCCGCAACAAGGAGAGATCGACTCCCATCCCGAGTATCCGCTATCTCATACCGCCCGCGACCGTTCGCGGGCATCCCGAATGCGGCCGCACGCCGCGAAAGAGGGGTTCGGGCAACCTGCGCCGCCGCCTGGCCGTGACGATATGGGCCATCCGCACGATTGCCTCAATCACGAGCTCGCTCATCGATCTCGTGATCGACTGTCTCAGCACCAGACCTGCCCTGTGCAATCGCGGCATTGTAACACTCGCGCCGGGCTCTCATGGACGGAATGGATATCCGGAAACGCCTCCGCCGTCCTCGCCGGGACCGGCCCCGGGCGGGGCGCCGCCGTCCCGCTCGCCGCGATCCCGCAGCCGCCGGGAGCCGACCGGACTGGCCGGGACGACCGGAACGCAGGGCCGTACCCGGTCCGGTCCGTAAATCTCACCAACTTTCGTCGCGAGGGCGCCGAGACAGTGCTGTGGCGGGCCGCATCTGCTTCGCAGCTTCGCGGACCGAAAGGCGCTGAAGGCGTAGTCGACACCAGCGCGTTCGCGCTGTCGAAGCGGCTTGTGGGAGTACGGCCCGTCACCGTGCATGGATTGGTGTCCGCAGCAGAAAGTTGGTGAGATTTGCGGGCCAGGCCCGGGATCGGTCACGGATCCTGACGGACGGGAGAAAGTCAATCCGGTCGTGGATCGTCCGCCGGCGCCCGCTCCGCGCGGAACAGATCGGGCGTGGCGGGAGCCGCCAGGCCGAAATGCCGCCATGCGGCAGCGGTCGCGACGCGCCCCCGGGGAGTGCGCATGAGGTAGCCCTGCTGAATGAGGTAGGGCTCGACCACCTCTTCGATGGTCCCCCGTTCCTCGCTCAGCGCGGCGGCAAGATTCTCGACGCCCACCGGCCCCCCGTCGAACTTCTCGATGAGAAGGCTCAGCACCTTGCGGTCCATCACGTCGAGACCGTTCGCGTCCACCTCGAGCATGTCCAGCGCCCGGGAAGCCACCTCCTCGACGATCCGGCCGTCGGAACGCACCTCGGCGTAGTCCCGCACCCGGCGCAGCAGGCGGTTCGCAACCCGGGGAGTGCCCCGGGAGCGCTGCGCGAGCTCCCCGGCGCCCCCGGGGTTGATCGACACGCCCAGGATCCCGGCGGAGCGGGCGACGATCGTCGCGAGCTCGTCCGGACTGTAGAACTCCAGGCGGTGAACGATGCCGAAGCGATCGCGGAGCGGCGACGTGAGGAGTCCCGCTCGCGTGGTCGCACCGACGAGGGTAAACGGCGGCAGGTCCAGCTTGAGGGAGCGCGCAGACGGTCCCTCGCCGATCATGATGTCGATCTGGCAGTCCTCCATCGCCGGGTACAGGATCTCCTCCACGGCCGGGTTCAGGCGATGGATCTCGTCGATGAAGAGGACGTCGCGCGGCTCCAGGTTGGTCAGCAGGGCGGCAAGGTCCCCGCCACGTTCGATGACCGGACCCGACGACTGGCGTAGATTCGCCCCCATCTCGTGGGCGATGACGTGGGCGAGCGTGGTCTTGCCGAGGCCCGGTGGGCCGAAGATCAGCACGTGATCGAGCGCTTCGCCCCGCGCGCGAGCGGCCTCGATGAAGAGGCCGAGCTGCTCGCGAACCGCAGGCTGGCCGACGTATTCGTCGAGCCGCCGGGGGCGGAGCCTCCGTTCGACGATTTCCTCGCCGGCTTCCGCCGCCGGCGCGATGAGACGATCGGTCATCCCGGACCGACCCGCGGACCGGCGCCCCGCCCCGGCGTGCCCGGCCGGTCAGGCGGCACGGGCGAACCGCCCCCGCGTTCTCGGCGGACCGCCTCTCGATGAACCGGGACCACGGGACCAACGCATCAAGACACCACCGCCCGCAGGGCCGCGCGTACGATCGCTTCGCTGTCGAGACCCGTCGCGTCGACCGCCGCGACCCTTCGCTGCGCCTCGTTCGGCGAGAAGCCGAGCGCGACCAGGGCGGCGACGGCTTCGGCCAGCGGCTCCTGCGGCACGTCCACCCCCAAGCCCCCGGCCCCGAGGATCCGATCCCGCAGCTCGAACAGGAGCCGTTCCGCCGTCTTCTTGCCGATGCCGGGGATCTGCGCGAGTCCGGCCGCATCCCCCGCGCGCACGCAACGGGCGAGGCCGTCGGCATCGAGGCCGGAGAGGAGGGCGAGAGCGACCTTCCCGCCGACTCCGCTCACCCGCAGCAGCCGGCGGAACGTGTCCCGTTCCACGCGGCGGGCAAATCCGTACAGGCAGGGAACGTCGTCGCGCACCGCGAGGTGGGTGTGCAGCACGACCGCCTCGCCCACCGACGGCAGGGAGTAGAACGTGGTCATCGGGGCTTCGAGCTCGTACCCCACGCCGCCCACGTCGACGAGCAGCCGGGGAGGCTGGCGGTCCCGCAGCACTCCTTCCAGGCGCCCGATCACCGGCGCCAGTCCGGCCGCATCCGCGCGAGCATGTCCCGACTGTGCGCGTGGCAGAGGGCGACGGCGAGCGCATCCGCCTCGTCGGCCGGGGGCGCCTCGGGCAGCGAGAGGAGCACGCGAACCATGTGCTGCACCTGGCCCTTGGAAGCCTTCCCGCTCCCCGTCGTCGCCTGCTTGACCCGGGTCGCCGCGTACTCGAAGACGGGAATGCCGGGGACCGCGACCAGGGCGGCCCCCCGCGCCTGCCCCAGCTTCAGGGCCGACTCCGCGTTGCGGCTGACGAAGACCCGTTCGATGGCGAGCTCGCTCGGCGCGTACCGCTCCGAAACTTCTCGCAACCCTTCGACGATCTGGAGAAGGCGCCCGGCCATGTCGTCGCCCGCAACCCGGATGCGGCCGCTCGCGACGTGCCGGTTTCCGGACGGAACCACCTCGATCACGCCGTAGCCGGTGATCCGGGAGCCCGGATCAATCCCGAGGATCCTCGCGCCGCTCAACCCGGCGCCCCGAGACTCGGCGGAACCCGCCCGGACGCCGCCGGACTCGGCTCAAGACGCGGCCTGATCGATCCGAGCGAGCGTATCGAGTGATATGGCGGCATTCGAATAGACCTGCTGCACATCGTCCAGATCCTCGAGGACCTCGATGAGCCGCACCATGCGGACCGATTCCGGGAGTTCGAGGGAAACGTTGGAGACCGCCCGGAGCGTCACTCCCGCCTCTTCGGACTCCAGGCCCGCGGCCCGCAGCGCGCCGCGCACCGCCTCGTAGTCCTCCGGCGAGGTCACGACCTCGAAGGAGCCGTCCTCGTCGACGACCACGTCCTCGGCCCCGGCCTCGATCGCGGTTTCCATCAGCACGTCCTCGTCCACACCGGCGGGGTAGCTCAACTGGCCCACCCGGTTGAACAGGTAGCCGACCGATCCGTCGGACCCGAGGTTTCCGCCGCACTTCGAGAACGCGTGTCGAACCTCGGCAACCGTCCGATTGCGGTTGTCGGTCACGCACTCGGCGATGACCGCCGCCCCACCGGGGCCGAAACCCTCGTAGCGGATCTCCTCGAGATTGCCGAGATCGGCGTCGCCGCTCGCGCGCCGGACGGCCCGCTCGATCGTATCCTTGGGAACGTTGCCGGCGAGGGCCTTGTCGATCGCCTGTCGCAGGCGCGGGTTTCCGTCAGATTGCGCCCCGGCGAGCCGGGCCGCAATCGAGACCTCCCGAATGAGACGCGAGAACAGCTTGCCCCGCCTGGCGTCCTGCGCGCCCTTGCGGTGCTGGATGTTGGCCCACTTGCTGTGTCCCGCCATGGTGCTCGGTTCGGATCCGCGGGGCGCGTCCTCGCGCGCGGGGCCCGCGTGCGCCCGCTCGCGTCGCCGGAGTCGACGAGGCAGAATACCATCGCTCGAAAGACCCGAGTACCCCCGGCCGCCGGGGACCAGGACCATTCCACGCTAGTGGGAGGTATTGGTCCGGGTGCTGGGCGGAAGCACGAGGGAGGAGGCAGACCAATGATCTGGGGCCGGAAATGGCAGCCGACGCAAGCAGAGGCCGAGTACATGTCGCACGCGCTCTTCTTCGCGAACATGGCCGCGTTCAACGCAGGGGTCGAGGCCGCGACCGCGATCGGAGACGATCCGGACCGTCGCGGGGAGTTCGCGATGTAAAGTGTCAAGAGCAGCGGCCAGCTGTACTCAGCGATCTTGCGGGAACTCATGAACGAGCAGCCGAACAAGGACGGAATCGAGGCCGTGTGCTACCGGGTAGCGGCTGCGTTCGTCGCCGACTTAGAAGAAGGGGACGAGTGAGCGGCGGCCGGCCGGCACCGGACGAGGAGACGAGATGAACGACCCAGGCCCGGAACTCATCGAGACGGCCGGCGGCGGCGTCGCCACCCTGACCCTCAACCGCCCGGATCGCCTCAACCCCCTTTCCGAGTCCATGATCGGCGCCCTCCAGGAGGCGCTGGACCGGATCGCGGCGGACCCCTCGGTACGCGTCGTGGTCCTGACGGGGGCGGGGCGGGCATTCTGCGCGGGCCACGACCTCAAGGAGATGTACGCCCACCGGGACCAGGCGTTCCAGGAAGCGCTGTTCGAGCGATGCAGCCGCATGATGCTGAGCATCGTCGGCCTCCCCCAGCCGGTCGTCGCACGCGTGAACGGGCTTGCCACCGCCGCCGGCTGCCAGCTCCTCGCGACCTGCGACCTCGCGGTGGCGAGCACCGAGGCCCGGATCGCGGTCAACGGCATCGACCACGGCCTCTTCTGCTCCACTCCCAGCGTGCCGCTCAGCCGCAACGTGGCGCGCAAGCAGGCATTCGAGATGCTCTTCACCGGCGAGTTCATCGACGCCGCGACAGCGCGAGCCCGCGGCCTCGTGAACCGGGTGGCGCCGCCCGAGGAGCTGGACGCGGCCGTCGCCGGGCTCTGCGATGCGATCCGCGCCAAGCCGGCCGCCACCGTGGCGACCGGAAAGCGCATGTTCTACCGCCAGCTCGAGCAGGGACTGACCGAGGCCCACCGCTACGCGGGGGGCGTCATGGCGTGCAACATGATGGCCGGCGACGCGCAGGAGGGGATCGGCGCATTCCTCGACAAGCGCCCGCCGCGATGGGCGGCGCCGGCCGCGCCCGCGGACTCGGAGCGGGGCGGGACCGGGAACCGCTGAGCGCGCGAACTTCGCCTTCTTCTTTTCAGTTGATCCAGGTTATCTGCGAGGCCCTCCCGGGAGCGCGGGCTTCCAGCCCGCGGTGGGCCGATGGCCCACCGTGGCCCGCGCGGGCAAGATGCCCGCGCTCCCGGGAATGCATCGCCGGTCCGAGGCCCGGCCTCGCCGGCGCGTTCACGCTGTCGAAGCGGCGTGAGGAAGTACGGTCCGCTACCGCGAGGGGATCGGCGGCCGCAGCATCAGTCATGCGCGCCGGGCACGGAGAGGGCGGGGGGTCGACACGCGGATGCTGGCGCGGGTGACCGCGGAGCGCACCGACTACACGGGCCGCGAGCACCCCCGGGCCAACCCCGAGCCTCGCATCGTCTCCCTCGTCCCGAGCATCACGGAGCTGCTCTTCGATCTCGGGCTCGGCCCCTTCGTGGCCGGCCGCACCACCTTCTGCGTCCATCCGCACGACGCCGTCGGACCCGTTCCGCGGGTGGGGGGCACGAAGACGGTCCGCCTCGACCGCCTGCGCCGGCTGAAGCCCACCCACGTCATCGTCAACGTGGACGAGAACCGGAAGAGCGACGTGGAGGCGATAGAGTCCTTCACCCCCCACGTCATCGTCACCCACCCTCTCGGCCCCGCCGACAACCCCGGGCTGTACCGACTCCTCGGCTCGATCTTCGGGCGGGAGGCGGCCGCGCGACGCCTCGCAAGGGCCTTCGCGGAGGGGCTCGCGGCGGTGAAGGAGGCGGCGGGCCGGCTACCGCCGCGCCGCGTGCTGTACCTCATCTGGAAGGAGCCGTGGATGACGGTGTCTCGCGATACCTACATCTCGCGCACGCTTGCCCTTGTCGGCTGGGAGACGGCCGCCCACGACCCCGGCGTCCGCTATCCGGAAGTGGAGCTCGAAGAATCGCTCTTCGCAGGCATCGATCTCGTTCTCCTCTCGAGCGAGCCCTACCCTTTCAAGCCCGAGCATGCCGCCCTCGTGCGCGCGGCACCGGGCGGCGCCCGAACGCCGATCGCGCTCATCGACGCCGAAATGGTGTCCTGGTACGGCAGTCGCGCGGTCCGGGGACTCCGGTATCTCGCCGACTTCGCGGCCCGCTGCAACCGCCCTCCCTCCTCGCTTTCGTCTATCATTCGTTGAACCAACAACGCGGTGGCGCCGGACGGACGGCGCCCCCAAGGAGGCCAACGACATGCGGAACAAGCTACCGATTGCCCTCGGGCTCGCCACCTGCCTTCTCGCCCTTGCCTTCCACCCCGCCAAGGGGGCCGACAAGGTCAAGATCGGCTTCGTAACCACCCTCACCACCGGGGCCGGCGTGATCGGCCGCGACATGAAGGATGCGGTCGACCTCGCCGTGGAGCACATCGACGCCCGGATGGCCGGACTCGACGTCGAGATCATCTACGAAGATGACGGGTTCAAGCCCGAGATCGGCAAGCAGAAGGCGGACAAGCTCGTCAAGTCCGACGACGTCGACTTCGTGGCCGGGTTCATCTGGTCGCACGTCCTGCTCGCGTCCCGCAAATCCGTTCTCGACGCCGGGAAGTTCCTCATCAGCTCGAATGCCGGCCCTTCCCAGCTCGCCGGCAAGCTCTGCCACGAGAACTTCTTCTCGACTTCCTGGCAGAACGACCAGACTCCGATGGCCATGGGCGAGGTCCTCAACCGCAACGGCGTCAAAATGCTCTACGTCATGGCCCCCAACTACGCGGCCGGAAAGAACATGGTGTCCGGGGTCGAACGTACCTTCGCAGGCGAGGTGGTCGGCAAGGACATGACGAAATGGGGCAAGGACGCGCAGCTCGACTTCTCCGCCGAGCTCGCCAAGGCCCGCGCATCGGGGGCGGACGCGATCTTCGTCTTCTACCCCGGCCGCGCGGGAGGCGCCTTCATCAAGCAGTACGAGCAGGCGGGCCTGGTGGACGAGATCCCGCTCTACACCGTGTTCACGGTCGACTCCATCTCCCTGCCGCTCCTCCAGAAAGCGGGGCTGAAGGGCGTGCTCGGCTCGCTCATGACCCAGTTCTGGGCTCCGGACCTCGACTCCCCGCAGAACCACAAGTTCGTGTCCGCGTTCCGCGAGAAGCACGGGCGCTACCCGTCGTTCTACGCCGCGCAGTCCTACGACACGATCTTCTTCATCAAGAGCGCGGTCGAGGCGGTGAACGGCAACCTCGAGGACATGGACGGCCTGCGGGCGGCGATGGCCGCCGCGGACTATCCTTCCGTCCGCGGCCCGTACACCTACGGCAACAACCATCTCCCGATCCAGAACTTCTACCTGCGACAGGTGGTGGAGGACGACGACGGGAACTGGACCACCCGGATCGTGGAGACGGTGTACACCGCGCACCAGGACAGCTACGCAAGCGAGTGCAAGATGTAGGGACCCGCCCGCTCCCGCTCCGGCCGGGGCAGCCGCCCGTGCTCCCCGGCCGGCGTCTGCGACGGCCGGACCCGGCGCCGCCGCCGGCGGCCCGGGTCCGGCGCTCGTTCCGCGAAACCGCCGCTCCCCTCCCGGCCGGTCCCTGAGCCCATGGACGTCACCCTGGTCGCCACCCAGTTCCTGAACGGGCTTCAGCTCGGGGTGCTGCTCTTCCTGCTCGCCGCCGGCCTCACCCTCGTGTTCGGGATCATGGACTGCGTGAACCTCGCGCACGGCTCGCTCTACATGGTGGGGGCATTCGTGTGCGCGACGGTGACCCTCGCCTCGGGCTCGTTCCTGCTCGGGGTCCTGATCGCCCTCCCCGCAACCTTCGCCATCGGGGTGGTGGTGGAGCTCCTCGTCATCCGCCACCTGTACCAGCGCGACCATCTCGACCAGGTGCTCGCCACCTTCGGACTCATCCTCGTGTTCGACACCCTGGTCCACCTGATCTGGGGCCCGGAGGGCCTGAGCTTCCCGCTGCCGCAGAGCCTCAACGGCCAGGTGAACCTTCCCGGGGGCGTGGTCTTCCCGGTCTATCGGCTCCTCATCATCGCGGGCGGACTCGCCGTCGCCCTTGCCATGTGGATCGTGATCGCGCGTACCCGGACCGGGATGCTGGTCCGCGCGGGGGCCTCGAACCCCCGGCTCGTGAACGCGCTCGGCGTCAACATCCAGGCCCTCTTCACCCTCGTCTTCGGCGCCGGCGCGGCGCTCGCGGGGCTCGCGGGCCTGCTCATCGCGCCGATCACCGAGGCGAGCATCGGCATGGGCAACGAGATCCTCATCGTCGCCTTCGTGGTCATCATCATCGGAGGGATCGGCTCGGTCCGGGGGGCCTTCATCGCCGCCCTCATCGTGGGGCTCATCGATACCATGGGGCGTTCGTTCCTGGACGGGGCGATGAAGCTGGTGCTCTCCAACCAGGCGGCGGAGACGGCAGCCCCGGCGGTATCGGCCATGCTCATCTACATCCTGATGGCCGCCATCCTCTATTTCCGGCCGCAGGGGCTGTTCCCGCCCCGGGTCCGCTGATGGGCCGGCCCGGCTCCGCTTCCGCAGGCGCCCGGCTTCGCCGCGCGGGCCGGGACCCGCGCACCCTCGCCGGGGCCCTCGCCTTCGCGCTCCTCGTCGCGGCGCCCCCGCTCACGGCCTGGATCGACGAGCCGTTCTACCTCGACCTCGCGACCCGGATCCTCATCCTCGCCATCGCCGCGGCCAGCCTGAACCTCATCCTCGGCTACGGCGGGATGATCAGCTTCGGCCACTCGGCGTACCTCGGGATCGGGGCCTACGCGGTCGGGATCCCCGCCTACTACGGGGAGTACTCCGCGGCGGTCCAGCTTCCCCTCGCGCTCGGCGCGAGCGCCCTCTTCGCCTTCGTCACGGGCCTGGTGAGCCTTCGCACCCGCGGGGTCTACTTCATCATGATCACCCTCGCCTTCGCCCAGATGGTCTACTTCGCGTTCGTCAGCATCGAGGAGTACGGGGGCGACGACGGGCTGGTCATCGATCTCAGAAGCGAGGCGGGCGGGCTCGTCGACCTCGAGAGCAACGTGGAGCTCTACTACGCCGCGCTGGCGGTCCTCGCGCTCGTGATGTTCTTCGTGCGCCGGATCGTCCGCTCGCGTTTCGGTCTCGTCATCCGCGGCTCGCGCGACAACGACGGCCGCATGCAGGCCCTCGGCTTCAACACGTTCCGCTACCGCCTCGCCTGCTACGTCCTCGCGGGGACGATCGCGGGGCTCGCGGGCTGGCTTCTCGGCAATTTCACGAACTTCATCAGTCCGGAGATGATGGACTGGACCCGCTCCGGCGAGCTCATCTTCATGGTCGTGCTCGGGGGGGCGGGCAGCGCCCTCGGGCCCCTCTTCGGCGCCGCCGCGTTCATCCTCCTCGAGGAGTTCCTGTCCCGATTCAGCATCTACTGGCCGCTCGCATTCGGCCTGATCCTCGTCCTCGTCGTCCTGTTCTACCGGGGGGGGCTCGACGGACTGCTCGACCGGGGAGCGAGGACCACGAGATCGACCGGCTCGTCGAATCCCTCGAGCCGGGAGCCCGAACGGTGCTCGACCGATTCGCGCTCGTAGCCCTGCCGGACGGCGGCCTCGAACGTGCCGCGGTCCGTCAGCGCGTCCACCGCTTCGGCCCGGTTGGCCTTCTCGAGCTTCGCGGCCTGGTTGACGGGATCGCCGATGACGGTGTACTCGAGCCGGTCGCGGTCGCCCACCGCGCCGAACACGATGGGACCGAAGGCGGCGGCCGCGTTCACCCGATGCCCCGGACGGCCCTCGGCGGTGCGGCGGCGGTTCCACTCGGCGGCGGCTTCCATGACCGCGTCCACCGACCGCAGCGCGTCCGCGGCGGCCGTCTCCGAGGGCCGGACCGCACCGAACGTGGCCATGATGCCGTCACCCATGAACTTGTCGATGGTCCCCCCGTGGGCCTGGATGGCCGGGACGAGCGCGTGCTGATAGTCGGTCAGCATCGCGATCACCTCGCCCGGCGATACGGTGTGCGAGTACCGGGTGAAGCCGCGAATGTCGCAGAACACGATGGCGGCGTCGCGCGCTTGTCCGCTGCCGGCCTCGATCACCTGCTCGGAGGCGGTGATCTGCCGGGCGACCTCGGGCGAGAAGAAGCGCGAGAGGTCCCGGGCCGCCTCACCTTCGGCGGCGGAGCGCACGACCAGGCGCCGAGCCTGGTTCATGGCCACCGCGAGGATCACGGTCACCACGAGGATCGCGATGATCTTGTCCGCCTCGGCCCCGATCAGGATCGAGTTGGAGGTCATGTACACGACGTAGTCCCGGGTCACCATCTCCATGCCGCCGGAAGCGTAGACGGCGTAGGCGGAGAGGGTTGCCCAGCCGGCGGCGGCGGTCAGCCCCGCCACGACCACGTAGCGGGCGTGGAAGCTCAGCACCCGGAGCCCGATGAAGATGAAGACGTAGATCATGGTCGGCGCCTTGAGATAGAACGACGGCGGCTGTCCGTACTCGAGGTGGAACGACCAGATGAGGGCGAGGAGAAGCCCCATGTCCACGACGATGGAGAGGTAGAGAAGCCAGGGCACGAGCCGCTCCCGCCACGAGAGATACAGGCGCACCAGGGTGAACAGCGCGTACCCGCCGAGGACGATCGGAACCGGGTCGATGACGTCCGGACTGCTCACCGCGGACGGCTGGCCGGGCTGGATGGCGGCGAGAAACATGAAGAACAGGACCACGCCGAGCTGGAGCAGGCTGATGAGCCGCTGGCTCTCGGCCTGCTGGCGCCGGATCGCCGCCTGCACGCGCTCCGGCAGCTTCCGTTCGGCTTCGCGATCGCTCCGGAGGCGCCGGAGCCGGTTTCCGATCATCGTTCGGCCTCCCACGTCGATTCCCTCCGGGCGAGAACCGGCGGATGACAGCGCCGCTGCTCTCCGTGCGGGGCCTCACCCGGCGTTTCGGCGGCGTGACCGCGTCCGACGGCATCGACCTCGACGTGTTCGAGCATGAGGCTCATGCCATCATCGGCCCCAACGGAGCGGGGAAGACGACCTTCATCGCCCAGGTCGCGGGCTCCACCCTCCCCGACGCTGGAACCATCGAGCTCGACGGCCGGTCCATCGCTCACCTCCCCGCCCACCGCCGTGCCCGGCTCGGGCTCGCCCGATCGTTTCAGATCACGAGCATCTTCGCCACGCTCACGGTGATCGAGAATGCGGTGCTCGCCGTGCAGGCCGCCTCGGGGCATGCCTATCGGATGTGGGACGACGCCCTCCGGGACGCGGACCTTCGGGGAACGGCGCTCGGCCACCTCGCGGGGGTGGGCCTCGACGGGCGGGCCGAAGACACGGCCGGGGACCTCTCCCACGGCGAGCACCGCCAGCTCGAGATCGCGATGGCGCTCGCGACCCGGCCGCGCCTGCTGCTCCTCGACGAGCCGATGGCGGGAATGGGGCCCGAGGAGTCCGCCCGGATGGTGTCGACCCTGCGCGACCTGCGGCGCGAGCGGACCCTTCTGCTCATCGAGCACGACATGGACGCGGTGTTCGCCATCGCCGACCGGATCACGGTCCTCGTCAGCGGGCGCGTGGTCGCTTCCGGCCGGCCGGAGGCGATTCGGGCCGATCCCGAGGTGCGGCGCGCATACCTCGGCGAGGACTTCCCGGATGCCGGAAACGGGAACGGGAACGGGAACGGGAAGGGGGACGAAACGCCATGAGCGAGTCCGATGGCTGACCCTCTGCTCGAGGTGCGGGGACTCACCGCCGCCTATGGGCGCAGCCAGGTGCTCTACGGCGTCGACCTCGAGGTCCGCGCCGGCGAGATGACCTCCCTCCTCGGCCGAAACGGAATGGGCAAGACCACGACCGCGTACTCGATCATGGGCCTGGTGCCGCCGCTCGACGGCTCCGTCCGGATGGCCGGCCGGGAGCTTTCCGGACAGCCGCCCTGGCGAATCGGGCAGGCGGGAATCGGCCTCGTGCCGGAGGCGCGCCAGGTCTTCCCCAACCTCACGACCCACGAGAACCTGGTCGCTACCGCCCGCGCGCGTCGCGACGGCGGCGGGGGCGACGCCGGCGGCGGGGGCGGCGGTTGGACGGAGGAACGCGTCTACGAGCTGTTCCCCGCCCTCGCGGAGCGCCGCGGCACCCCCGGCTCGCTGCTCTCCGGGGGGGAGCAGCAGATGCTGTCCATCGGCCGCGCCCTCATGACCAACCCGGTCCTGCTGATCCTCGACGAGGCGACGGAGGGGCTGGCGCCGCTGGTGCGCCGGGAGATCTGGGCGTGCCTCACCCGGCTCAAGGCCGCCGGACAGTCGATCCTCATCATCGACAAGAACATCGACGACCTCGCCCGCATCGCGGACCGCCACTTCATCCTCGAGAAGGGCCGCATCGTATGGAGCGGGACGAGCGAGACCCTGCGGGCCAGCCCGGACGCGATCGCGCGCCATGTCGGGATATGACCGTGCGGCCGCCGAACCATCCACTCGACTTGAAAGGCCGCGGGCGCGCCCCACAATGGGTAGGGCGCGCTCCCCGCCAGGAGAATCCGACATGACACGTCCGCACCCTGCAAGGTACCGGGCCCTGTTCGTCCTGCTGTCGTTCGCCGCCGCCGCGACCGCCGGGGCGCAGTGGCCCTATCCGGCCGGAAGCAACGGCAAGCCGACGCTCGCGCCGATGCTCAAGCAGGTGACCCCGGCCGTCGTCAACATCGCGGTCATCTCCCGAAACCGGGTGCCCCGGCATCCGATGTTCGACGATCCGTTCTTCCGGCGGTTCTTCAACATCCCGCAACCGCAGCGCAACCAGCCCCGGCAGAGCGTCGGATCCGGGGTGATCGTGGACGCGGAACGGGGATACGTGATGACGAACCACCATGTGGTGAACAACGCCGAGAAGCTGATCGTGACCCTCGCGGACCGGCGCAGCTTCGATGCCGAGCTCCTCGGAAGCGACGAAGGAACGGACATCGCCCTGCTCAGGATCGAAGCCGACAATCTCACCGCCCTCGCGTTCGGGGATTCGGAGAAGATCGAGGTCGGAGACTTCGTGCTCGCCATCGGCAATCCGTTCGGCATCGGCCAGACCGTCACCTCCGGGATAGTGAGCGCCCTCGGCCGGACCGGCCTCAACGTCGGCGGCTACGAGGACTTCATCCAGACCGACGCCTCCATCAATCCCGGCAACTCGGGCGGCGCCCTGGTCGATCTCGACGGCAAGCTGGTAGGGGTCAACAGCGCGATCATGACGCCGGCGGGCGGCAACGTGGGCATCGGGTTCGCGGTCCCCGCCGCGATGGCCCGGGAGATCATGGACCAGCTCATCGAGTACGGCGAAGTCCGGCGCGGACAGCTCGGGATCCACATCCAGGACGTGACCCCGAGCATCGCGGAGGCGCTGAACCTCGACGCCGCGGTGGGGGCGCTCGTCTCCCAGGTGGTGCCCGGTTCGGCCGCCGACGAAGCCGGGATCCAGGCGGGCGACGTCATTCTGGCCATCGACGGGCGGCCGGTGGAAGACGGCTCCGGCCTGAGGAACATGATCGGGCTGATGCGCCTCGGCACCGACATGGAAATCACGTACATCCGCGATGGCGAGCGGCGGAAGATGAGAGCCAGGACCGGGCGCTCCTCGAGCCAGGTCCTCGCCGAGAGCAAGGCGGTCAACAAGTTCAAGGGAGCCGAGTTCCGGGACCTCGATCCGAGCCATCCCCGATACGAAACCGTCAAGGGGGTCCTGGTGGCCCAAGTGGAGGAAGGCAGCCCGGCACAGCGCAACGGCCTTCGGCCGGGCGACATCGTCACCGCCGTGAATCGAGCGGAAGTCAGCTCGGTCGCGGAATTTTCCAAGGTCGCCGCGGAAGCGGACGGCGCTATCGCTCTCAATATCCTGCGGGGCAACGCGCGCCTGTTCCTCGTCATCCCCTGACCGGACCGGCGGCGGGCGCGGGCATCCGCACCCGCCAGCCGGCCGGCCCCCCACCCCGCCGCCCGCCGCGGGGAGTCGACCCTCGAGGAGTCGACCCGCAGGAGGCGGGCGGCGGGGTGGGGGGCCGGCCGGCTGGCGGGCGCCTCGCCGGTGGTGCATGATGGCGGGCAGCCGCTTTCCACCCGGAGGGGCGGGACCATGAAGTTCTCCGTCGACTCGTTTCTCAGCGACGTCCACGCCGCGAACGCGGACGCCGCACCGCGGCACGCCGTCTGCGAGGTCGTGGCCCGTGCCGTCTCGGCGCCCGAGGCGGTGGAGGAGGCATTCGGGCCGCTCACCCGCGGCCATTCGACCGTGCTCTTCCGCTCTCCGGAGCTGCTCGTGCTCCACATCGTGTGGCCGCCGGAGATCTCCGTCGAACCCCACGAACACAACCTCTGGGCGGTGATGGGGATCTACCGGGGCGTCGAGGACAACACGTTCTACCGGCGGACGGAAGACGGGCGGATCGAGCGCCGGGGCACGGCGCGGCTCGAGCCGCGGGACACCCGGATCATGGGGGAGGACGCGATCCACGCGGTGGACGTCCCCACCCTGGCGCCGACCGGAGCCATTCACGTCTACGGCGGCGATCTCATCACCACCGCGCGAGGCGAGTTCGATCCGGCGACCTCGGAGGAACACCCGGTCGACTGGGAGAAGTCCCAGCGCAAGTTCGCGGAGATGAACGCCCGCTGGGAGGCGAGGATGACCTGATCCTCGGGTCGCGCGGGCGGACGAGCATCCCGTTCGGAAGGCCCGCGGCCCCGGCACGTTCAGGAGGCTTCGCTTCGGTCCGCGTCACGCTGCGCGACCAGGTCCACCACGGCGCGCGCCCCCTTGTGGCCGACGGCGAGACCGGCCTCCATGCTCCGCGCGATCTCCGCAGCTTCGGCGAGCGAGGCCTCGGGCGGAATGCCGTGGGCGGAGAGGGCCATGGCTACCCGCCTCTCGAGGCCACGCGGGTCGAGGAGGTCGGTGTCGCCCAGGTAACCGTTCTCGCGGAGCCATTCTTCGAGCCGCTGCCGATTCCGGTCCCAGAAGTGCGGGACGGCTCCCGTGTCCATGGCGCGCAGCAGCAGCCGGGCGTCGCCGTCCACCTCGTCGGCGAGCTCGACCAGCCGATCGATGAAGACCGGGGTCACGGCGCCGGACGCGGCGAGCACATCGCGGTTGACGGGCCGTCCGCGACCGACTCGCCACGCCTCAATCCACGCCTCGGCGCCCGCGATCCGGAGCCGGACGAGGGATTGCTCGGCCGGAGAGAGGAACAGACTCGTTTCGCCCGAGCCGAGCAGCGAGGCAAGAGGACCGAGACGCTCGCCGCCGGCGCAAAGGAGTCGCCAGAGGAGATCGAGCTCGTCGCGCAGGAAATGAAAGACATGGGTGCCGGCCGGGTGCTCCCAGGGTCGGACCGGCTCCACCCCGATCCGCACGGCGTACTCCTCGGGATGAATGCCGTCGGGGCGCGGCGGCTCCGGCACGGCGGGCGGCAGGCCGACCTCCTCGGGAACGGTCACCGCACGTCCGGCGCGACGGCTCGCCGCGAGATCGATGACCGCCGGCGCCGCTTCCGCCCAGTATCGACCCTCTTCCGGCTGCGCGGTCAGATAGAAGATCTGGCGCCCTTCCTCCTCGGAGAACCGCCGGAGGCTGTCGGCCACCGCCCGGAAACGTTCGGGATCCGCGGTGGTCAGCGCTTCGTCGAGGAACAGCGGCAGCGGGGTCCGGCCCTTCTCGGCCTCGATGGCGAAGGCGACCCGCACCGCAAGGAGGAGCTGCATCCGGGTACCGCTCGAAAGCTCCGACAGGGCGCGCCATTCTCCGGTCGCGGTCTCGCGGGCCCGGAACGTTCCGTCGCCGGCCGCCCCCATCGCGAGCTCGAACTGGTGCCGGGTAAAGCGCGCGAACCAGTCTTCCGCCCGGCGAAAGACCGCCGGCCGGCTCGTCCTGACGTGCTCGGACTCCACCTGGTCGAGCAGCAGGGCGCCGGCCTGCGCCAGCATCGCCTCGTCGAAGCGACGGTGGAGGGCGTCCTCCGCGCGCTGGCGCCGGGCGCGGGCCTCCTCCAGAGCGCGCCCCTTCGATGCCAGCTCGACGCGGGCCCGGACCCCGGCGATCTCGTCCCAAAGGGCCGGGGCCCGTGCCGACCCTTCGCGAAGCGCGTCGCGGCGGCCATGGAGCGACGCTTCGCCGTCCTCCTCGACCACCTGCAGGAGGTCGGGGCGATCACCGAGCTCCCCGTGGAGCAGAGCCTCCGCGACGCGCACCTCGGTGAGCTGCCGATCGAGGGACCGCCACTCGTCCAGGAACTCGAGCCGGCGACGCAGCTCCGCCTCGTCGCCCGGCTCCAGGCCGGCCTTTCGGAAGTGATCCTCCGCCTCGGCGTCCCGTTTTGCGATCTCGCCTGACAGCCGTTCCAGACCCTCGCGCGCCACCCGGACGTCACGCTCGGCCCCGTCGCGCCGGCGGACCCGGTCGGCCAGTCGTTCCAGGCGCTGGCGAAGCGCCTCCGCCGCGGGCGGTTCGCCGCCGGGCGGGGCGGGGCCAGCCACCTCATTCCCGGGCGCTTCGTTGTCCGTCGCTTCGTCGCCGGACACTTCGCGGGTCGTCGGTCCGCCGGCAATCGCCTCGACCGCGGGAACTGCGATGCGGGGGTCTTCCCCGTGCTCGGCGAGGAACGAAGCGATGCCGGCCCGCAAGGCGTACGCGTCGCGTTCCAGCGCGGCGTACCGCTGCCGGCTCTTGCCAAGCGCGATGTCGGCCCGGTCGTAGTCTCCCGCGAGCCGCAGCCAGCGATCGAACGAGGCGTCGAGCGCCTCGGGGTCGAAGTTCACCCGGCGCGCGATCTCGGCGAGCCTCGCGCGCTCGTGCTCGAATGCGGTGCGAAGGTTCTCTCGCTTGCGCTCCGCTTCCCGGCGGCGACGGAGGTCGTCCACTCGCTGGCGGGCCGCGCCGAAATCGCGGTCGAGCCCCCGGAGGCGTTCCGTGACCCGCTCTCGCTCCCAGTTCTCCGGCCGCTCGAACCCGAGCCGGCGGTATCGTTGCTCCGCCTCCCTGCGCTGGCCGGCTCCGCCTCCGCCCCTGCGAAGCAGGAGATAGGCGAGCGCGATCGCGGCCGGAGCGAGGAGAGCGTACGCCACCGGATGGACGAGGAGGCCCACCGCCGCGGCGCCCGCGATCGCAATCGCGGCAAGCACCGCGAATGCTACTCCGCGCGCGGCCGATGACGCGTGCGCGCCCGGCGCCGACAACCAGTGCAGGAGCTCGCGTCTCGCCTCGTCGATACGCTCGGGGTCCGGTCCCGTCTCCGGCACGTCGGACAGGCGGCCGATCTCCGCCTCGAGCTCGCGGATCGAGGCCGCGACCAGGCGGATCTCGTCGAGAGCCTGGTCCACGACGTGGATCGCTTCGGGGCCGAGGCGCACGCCCTCGCCGGGCTCGCCGCCCAGCTCACGAGCCGCCCGGTCGCGTGCCGCCGCATCCTCCTCCCCCTGTCTTCGCTCGCGCGCGAGCTCGTCTTCCCGGTGCTGCAGCTCGGCGAGCCGAGGGCGCATGTCCCCGGTCGTGCCCTCGTCCAGGGCGCTCCCGGAAAGCCCGGTCGCGGCGAGGGCGCGTTCGCCCGTGCGGCCCTCGGCCTCGGCGCGGGCGAAGTCCTGCTCCGCGCTCCGCCGCTCGCCGCGCAAGCGCTCCAGCGTCTCGGCCTCGGTGCCGGACAACCGGTCCATGTCCGGAGGAAGCGCCGCCCTGCGCCGTTCGACCTCGAGCCGTTCCCGGCGCTTTTCGAGAAGCCGCAGAGCCGCCTCGACACGAGCCGCTTCGCGCTCCGCGTCCTGCGCGACGAGCAGATCCCGCTCCAGGGAGCCGAGTCGCTCCTCGTCGCGTTGCAGCTCGCGCTGCCGGCCCTGCTGCTGGCGCAGTTCCGATTCCGCCGAGGACAGCTCCTTCACCTCCGTCTGCCCAACCCGGGACGGAACGGAGAATCCGCATGCGTTCCGGGCGCCGTCGAGGTCGTAGCCGCCGGCCATCTCGCGCACCACGCGCTGGGCGATGTCGCCGTCGGTGTCGGCATCGCCCCCCAGCAGATCCTCGATGTGGAGGGTGTAGCAGGACACGAAGCGGTGCTCCGGGAGCGCCGGAGCCTCGATCCGCTGCCCGTTCCGGGTCCAGGTCACGGCGGAGCCGATGCGAGCGGCCTGGATATCGCCTTCCCCTTCCCCTTTCCCTTTCCCTCTCCCTTCCGCCTCCCCATCCCCGAGCGCGAATACGGCTTCGACATCGACGTTCTCGCGCGCGAGCTCACCCGCGTAGAGCACCGCGCGCACGGCGCGGGGAATGCTCGTCTTGCCGGATGCATTGGGTCCGACGATGACGTTGATCCCGTCCGCGAACCCCTCGAGCTCGAAGCCGGGACGGGGGATCCCGGGCAGGCGGCGGACGGCGACCCGACGGAGCCTCACGCCGGACCCCCGCGCTGGGCCAGGAGCTCGGCGAGCGCCCCGAGTGCGGCGCGCTCCAGCAGTTCCGCCAATTCCTCGTCGGGCGGGGGAGCGAGGTCGTGCGCGCTGAAGCTGCGGCGCTCCCCCAGCGGCTCGAGGCGCCGCCGGGCGCCGACGAGGAGGGCCTGCCGATCCGCACTGCCGGCCGGTGCGCGGAGAAGGAGTATCTTGCGGGCGAGAAGGGCCGGCGGATCGGCGCCCCGGGCGAGCTCGTCCAGGTCCAGCGCCGGGCGTGCCTCCATCCGCCAGTCGTGCACGAAGTACAGGATGTCCTCGCGCGCGTGGAGAATGTGGAGCGGATCGGCCGCCACGAGCGATCGCTCGACCTCCCTCCGGTGCGCGGTACGACCGGTGAAACGGAGCCGGCACCCGACCGCCCGCGGGCGGAAGCGACACGCGGCGAGCCGCTCGTGGAGCGCGTCCAGGGCGGAGACGGTGAGGCCGTCCACCTCCTCCGCCGACTCGATCCCGTCAAGCGCGACCTCGACCTCCTCCCAGCGCAACGGCGCGAGCGGCAACTGCTCCAGGACAAGCTCCGGACCGGTGCTCTCGAGCAGCCATGGCCCCCGCGGGCCGGCCTCCCCCGGATCGAGGCCGGTGAGGGATCCGAGATATCCGATCGGGCGGGGCGGGACGAGCGGGTCCGGCTTGTGGACGTGGCCGAGCAGCCAGGCATCGACCGGGGCGTTCTCGAGCTCGGCGGAGCGCACCGGCGCGTACGGGCTCCCGGCCGCATCCCGGTCGCAGTGGAGGAGGCCGATGACCGGCCCGGAGCACGAATCGAGCGCGGGCAGCTCGTGGGCGGCGAGCGGGCTCGTCGAAACCCGGCGTTCGGGGAAGGACCAGCCGAGCACGTGCACACGCCGCCCGTCGCGCCCGGCGACGTCCTCGACTTCCCACGCGCCTCCGCGCCCGAGGAGCCGGAAGCCGGGCACCGCGTCGGCGAGGCGGGGGAGGACCTGCACGTCGTGGTTCCCGCTCACCGCGAGCACGGGGGTGCCGGCCGCCGCGAGGCGATCGACCCCGCGGCGAAGATCGCCGTAGGCCTCGTAGAAGTCGTCCTCCTGCTCGACGACGTCGCCCGCGAGCAGCACCGCATCGACCTCGTCCCGGAGTGCGAAGTCGACGGCCCGCCGCCACCCCGCGGCCGGCCCGAGCTCGCTCGCCCGCAGCTCGTCCAGAACTCGCTCGGGCAGGCGCGTGGGCTGCCGGCCGAGATGGATGTCACCGACGCAAAGAAGCTTCATGACTTCTCGCGGCCATGCGCGGAATCAGGCTCTAGTATGGTCCCGTTCGCCGGTCCGCGCGAACCGTATCCCTGCGTCCCGATCCTCCGGAAACCGCAGTCGGCCGAGGTCGCGGACCGGTGCCCGCCTGGCCCGCAGTTTTCACCAATCTTCGTAGCGAGGGCGCCGGCGAAGCTGCGAAGCAGAACGCCGCGGTAGCGGGACGAAAATCGGTGATTTTTCCGGGCTGGCGCGTTCGCGCTGTCGAAGCGGCTTGAGGGAGACGGCCCGCTACCGCGGCGAACGAAGGGAGCGCGAAGCGATGGATCGGCGCCCGCAGTAGGAGATTGGTGAAATATGCGGGCTGGTGAATGCGGGGCGGTGGTGGGTGCCATCGACCCTGTCGCGCTCAAACGCTCGGGTGTCCGGATTCTCGGGAGTCGCAGGCCGGTTGGCCGGGATGCTCCGCCGGATCGCGGACATCGTTTCGTGCAGCGACCCGAGCAAGACGCCGGGAAAGCACGCGGCGACGGGCTACGCCGCCCGGACCCGGACCCGCTCGACGACTACCGCGTCGGTCATCCAGCAATCCGCCCAGGGCGCCTCGGACTGACGCGAGAGATGGAACCAGTACGAGACCCGGGCGTGGGCGCCGGTCAGGGTGACACGTTGGCGGGCCTGGTTATCCCTCAACTCCACCGTGCCGTAGGCCGCCCGGCGGAAATCCAGCATCAGCGCGTAGGGGCCCTGCTTGATCATCCGGATGAAGCGGGGCAGCGGGCCGGTGTTCGCGTGGTTGGCCGGGGAGGCGAAGCGGAAAGCGACCTCGATGCCGCGGTCCCGTTCGTCGTTGTTCCGAAGCGCCTCGAGCTGGATCCGGACCACGTCGCCGGGCGAGAGCTCGGGCACGGGCACGAGCGCGTCGCTGAGGGGATCCTCCGTCCCCGGCCTCACGTCCGCGGCGAGCGCGGCCGCGGTGCAAAGAGCGAGCGCCGCGCCGGCGAGCAGCGCCCCCGTCAACCGGGCCCGAATCGAAGAAGCCTTCATCGCCTTCCCCCTCCCTTCGTGCGCAGCCGCTCCTCCCGAGTCACTCACATTGACGATGGATCAAGCTCTCAGATCCACGAAATGGGCCGGAATGGGCCGAAGTGAGTCGGAATGAGCCGGAATGGGTCGGAATGGGCCGGAATGGGCCGGAATGGGCCGGAATGGGTCGGAATGGTCAAATCCACCACCGGATGAAGCTACCGGCGCTTCCATCGCGATCCGCGGCCGTGGCCCTCGCAACTCGCCAGGCCGAATGTCCACCGGGCCCCCAAATCGTCTCGCAACTGCCGTCTGGTAGCCAAATGATCCAACCGCGGAGTCAGTAGGGGGCGGTGACCCCTTCGCGGGACACCCGGGTGTCCTGCCAGGCGGTGCCCCGGAAGTAGATCTGGCGCTGCTGCTCTTCCGCCTTGCGGTGGAAGGCGACCGCGATCGGATCGAGGTCGCGGGCGGGCACCGGCTCGTGCTCGAAATGGCGGTAGCGGTCCTCCCCGCGGACGAGGGCCGCGCTGTCCCAGTCGGAGAGGGTTTGCCGCGCGGTCGGCGCCATGTAGCGCAGCACGACGGCGATTCGTCGATCGTCGCTCCGATTGGGATGGGAGGCGTGCGCGATCTCGTAGGCGAAGAGCGCGGCGTCGCCGGTCTTGAGCTCCACGTTGACCGCCTTGCTTTCGTCGACATCGAGGATCGTCTGGCCCCGGGTCAGCATGTTGTCGTCCGCATAGGTATCCACATGCGGCATCGGCGGCTCGAGGTGGCTGCCGGACAGCAGGCGCATGCAGCCGCTCTCGACGGTCGCGGGCGAGAGGGCCACCCAGACGCTGACGAGGTCCCGGGTGTCGAGACCCCAGTAGTTGCTGTCCTGGTGCCAGGAGACGTACTGGGGGCTTCGCGGCTCCTTGATGAACCAATGGGTGGTCCAACAAAGTATGTCGGGGCCGATCAGGTCCTCGACCGTGTCGAGGATCTGCGGCGCCCGGACGAGGTCCGCAAGCCACTTGAACAGAAGATGGGTCTTGAACCGGTTGGCGCCGGTGAGCGCCCCGCCGTTCGCCGCCTCAAAGGCTTCCAGTTGCCGGCGACAGTCGGCCGCCTCGCGCTCCGAGATGCAGGGAATCGGGAAATGAAACCCGTCGCGGTGCAGCCGGGCGACTGCCGCGGTGGTCAGTACCTTGGTCATGGCGTGCTCCCGGTTGCTGCCGGCGAGTCTGCCGGGCCTCTCATCGCGCTCCAATGACCCGGCGGACAATCGACAGCCAGGTGAGCGAGCGGGGCGAAGTCGCGACGGTGTCCGATAGCTCCGAAGCTTACACCCGTCAGGCCCCGGGGGCGTGCCCGTCCACCCCGCCGGCCACCTTTCCCCGCGTCTCGAACCGATGCGAAGCCGCGGCGTCGCCCCTCGCTCACGGACCGCCGGAGTCGGAGGCGTCCGACCATCCAGCCACGCCGGTGCCCGAAGTCTTCGCCAACGGGCGGACGCGAACCCTACCCCGAGGCGATGGCGTCGAACGCCCCTACGTCAACGGCGGGCGAGGTCTGAAACCCGGCTCCGGTCAGGCGCGTCAGCTTCATCGAGACCTGCATGGCGGTCTCGATATCCGGCAGCTCGACGATCAGGATGAGGTCGAACGCCCCGAGCAGGGCGTAGATGCCGATCGTCTCTCCGCCGTGCTCGCGTATCACCTCGTTCGCACTCTCGGTGCGCGACGCGCTGATCCCGTCCATCGACGTCTGAGTGTATTTGCCGAACATGACGAACTTGGCCATTGTGTCTTCCTCCGGTCGGAACTCGCAAAGCTGAGTCTCGCCCGACAGTACCGCACTCGTCGGCACGATTCATACCCTTTCCTCGACTGGCCACGGTCTCGTTGTTCGTGGCTCACGTCGCGAGCATTCCCCGACCGAGGAGCACGGTCCGGGGTCGCCGGACGCGAGACGCGCGGCCGGGCGCGGGCCGTCCTTGTTGCTTCGCGATGCCCGAAGACTTTCGCGTTCTCCAACTTCGCCCGGGTTAGCGGGGGGCGGGGGGATCGTCGGGGATGAGGGCGTCGAGGAGGCCGGAGGAACGTTCGGTGGGGCGCCCGACCGCGGCGACGACGCTCTCCGCGGAGCCGTGGACGACGACGCGGCGCCGGGCGCGGGTCACCGCGGTGTAGAGCAGCTCGCGGGTCGAGACGCGCGAATCGGCCGGGCCCGGCACCACCGCCACCTCGTCGTACTCCGAACCCTGCGCCCGGTGCACGGTCACCGCGAAGAAGCTCTCGTGAGGCGGAAGGCGGGCCGGCGTGACGAGGCGCGGACGACCGCTCGCATCCTCGAGATCCGGGAACCACACCTGGGTCCGGCCGGCGGAGTCGCGGAGCGCGATCCCGCTGTCCCCGTTCGAGAGCCCGGTCCGCGGATCGTTGCGGGTGACGAGGATCGGCCGCCCGGGGTAGAACGCATCGTTCGCCGGGGCGAGGCCGAGGGCGCGGAGCCGGCGCTCCACCGACCGGTTGAAGCGCTCCGCTCCGAACGGGCCGATGCGATGCGCGCAGAGCACCCGGAACGCGGACAGCGGCCCGGCTTCGCCGCCGGGCTCGCGGAGCGCCTGCATCGCCCGCACCATCGGCGCGAACCGCTCCTCCGCGAACCGGATGGCGAGCCGCTCGAACGCGGCCCCGTCGGCAAGGGGACGGAGTCCGGTCGCACCGTCGGATCGATCCTCGAGGGCCGCGACCGCGGCCGGCGCGTCGCCGCGCACCACCGCGCCGGCAAGGCGTCCGAGCCCGCCCGTCTCGTCGAAACGCCAGTTGCGCACGAGCTCGATCACGCAGGGAGAAAGAGGGGTCGATCTCTCGCCGGCCCGGCACAGGTCCGCGAATACCGAGCCGGGCTGAACCGAGGCAAGCTGCGAGGCGTCGCCGAGCACCACGAGCCGGACGCCGTCCGGAAGCGCGGCGAGCACCCGTGCCATCAGGGTGAGATCGACCATGGAGCCCTCGTCCAGGATCAGGGCGTCGACCGACAGCCCCCGGCCTCCCCCTTGCAGCAGGAGCCGATGCACGGTCGTCGCCTTCGCCTCGTACCCTTCGGCGGCCGGCGCGAGCGGCGCAAGCTCCCGGAGCCGCGCGCGCACCGCCTCCTGAAGGCGGGCCGCCGCCTTCCCGGTCGGAGCGGCAAGCGCGAGCCGGCCGGGCGAGGCGAGCTCGAGCTCGATGAAAAGGGCCACGATCGCCGCGACGGTCGTGGTCTTCCCGGTGCCCGGCCCCCCCGACACCACGCACACCCGGTGATGAAGGGCGGTGCGGGCGGCCGCCCGCAGCCGATCGTCCGGCTCCGCCCCCGGGAAGAGGCGGTCGAGCAACACCTCGAACCCGCTCGAATCCGGCCCGGCCGCTTCGCCCGCAAGCCGGAGCAGACCGCTCGCGACCACTTGCTCCGCGGTCCGGAAACGCGCGAGATAGAGGCGGTGCTGGCCGTCGAGGACGAGCGGGCGTTGCTCCTCGTCTCCGGGCCGGGCGACGAGCGGGCTCGCTTCGAGCGCCTCGATCCACGGTTCGAGGGCCGGGAGGCGCACCGCGCTCTCCCCGGGCGGCCAGTCCAGGCCGGCCACGTCCGGCAGCGCCAGGCAGGCGTTCCCGGCCCGCGCCCACGCGCTCGCGAGGGCCGCCGCCAGGACCAGCTCGGGCGAGCCACGGCCGTCCAGCTCGCCGATCAGCTCCCCGAAGTGCCGGTCGATATCGACGATATGCCCCCGGCGGTAGAGTCCCTCCAGCACGGACGAGACGGCGCCCCGCGAGCGGCCGGCGCCGGAGCGGCTCTCCCGCGGGCCGCGGCCGGACTGCTCCGCCCGGCCCGGATTCGAAGCGACGGTCGAAGATCCAGCCCGCGTCACGCCATCCCCCCTCCCCGGAAGCAATCGTCGAGGGCCTGCAGGCACACGGCCGAAGGACGGTCGAAGTACACCCCGCGGCTCATGCCGGCCGCCGGGTCGATGCCGCGGACGAACAGATAGAACGTTCCGCCAAGGTGGCGCTCGCAGTCGTACCCCGGCAACCGCACCGCGAGATAGCGGTGCAGCGCCACCAGGTAGATGAGGTACTGAAGCGAGTAGCCGCTCTCGCGCATCGCGCCGGCGAGCGCGTCCGACTCGTAGTCGCCGGGGTCCGCCCCGAGCCAATTCGACTTGTAGTCGATGACGTACCAGCGGCCGGCGTGCTCGACCACCAGGTCGACGAAGCCCCGGAGGAAGCCGTGGATCGGCGGCCGTTCACCCTCTTCCGCGCTCTCCGCGAGGCCGGCGAACGGATCGGGATAGCCGTGCGCGGCGAGCCGTTCGCCAAGCCGGACGCGGTCGAGCCCGTCCACCGGAAAGCGGAACTCGAGCTCGACGAGCCGCCGCACCGGATCGCGGAGACGAAAGCCGCCCGTCGCGCCGGGCCCGTCTCTCCCCGGCTCCCGGAGCCGTAGCGCGCGGGTCTGCTCGACCATGGTGCGAGCGATCGGCCGCCATTCGCCGGCGATGCCGAAGTCCTCCAGAGCCTCCCGGCAGAGGGCATCGAGACCCGGTTCGCCGGAATCGCTCCCGGACGACTCGTCGAGCTTCTCGAAGATCCGGTGCAGGCAGCTTCCCGCGACCGGACCCCGCGGGAAGGTGAACACGGTCCGCTCGCGGTCCTCCGCGCCGGCTTCGCTCCCCCCCGGCTCCGGCACGTCACCGGCCGGCTCCTCGTGCTGGTCGTGGTCCGGCTGCTCCAGCTCGACGTAGCCGGGTCCGGCCGGCGATCGACCCGCACTCGCATCGGCGGCG
Source organism: Gammaproteobacteria bacterium (assembly GCA_965223775.1). Lineage (GTDB taxonomy): Bacteria > Pseudomonadota > Gammaproteobacteria > HK1 > HK1 > JAJDXW01. The sequence goes on from OZ245021.1 coordinate 5,395,947, forward strand.
ATGCCGACACCGGCCGAGTGGGCCTCGGCGGAGAGCGCGGAGAAGCTGGTCATCTGGCGAATGCGCCGGAGCGGCCGGTCGAGACCGCGGGCGGCGAGCGCCGGAGGCGAAGCCGCGGAGAGGAGCGACGAACGGACCTCGCCCGGCTCCGGGTCCAGGGCGGTCACCGATATCCGATCCGGGAAGCGGCGCGCGTACGCCTCGATCTCCCCGCGCCACTCCTCCGCCCCCAGGGCCGCGAACCGGTCGGCGGCGGCACGAAGCGCGCCGCCCGCGTCTTCCGGCCCCGCCGCGAAATTGCCGCCTCTCGGGCCGTCTTCCGGAGCCGGCCCCGTTGTCGGAACCGCGGGAAAAGCACCACCCACCCTCGTCTGCGGCCCATCGCCGCGGCCGGCGTCCGCCACGGCCGCCGAACCAGGGATCGGGGCACCGTTCGGCCCCACCGCCGAATCGGCGCCCGGCCGGGAGTTGTCTTCCGCCGACGGCTCGCGGGACGTTCGGTGCAGGAGCCAGGCGAGCGGCGCGTGCTCGGCCGCGCGAACCTGTCCCCAAGCGACCACGCACCGGTACTTCGCGCGGGTGAGCGCGACGTAGAAGAGCCGCAACGACTCGGAGAATTCCTCGAGCCACGCGCGGTCCCACGCCCGCTCGTCCGGATCGAGGTCGAGGACCTCGCAATAGTCCTGCGTCTCGCCCAGGTGGTACGCCGCGTCCCCCGCGCCGCCCGAACGCCCCGGGGCCCGTGCGTCCCACGCGAACGGATAGAACACCACGGGAAACTCGAGACCCTTGGCCCCGTGCACGGTCAGGATCCTGACGAGCTGCTCGTCGCTCTCGAGACGGAGCTGGGCACTTTCGTCCGGACCTTCGGCCCCCGCCGACCGGCGGCGGCTCAGCCAGGCGGCAAGCTCGGCCGGAGCAAGCCGGCGCTCCGTCTCCGCTTCCTGCAGCAGCTCGGCGAGATGCCGAACGTTGGTCAACCGGCGCACCCCGTGGGGGTGAGCGAGGAGCCGCTCCGCCCCGCCCTCGCCTTCGAGCAGCCGCAGCAGGACCGGACCGATGCCGCGCGCTTCCCACTCCGAGCGCCAGCCCGCGAGCCGCTCCACCCACTCGCCCCAGGCCGGCTCGTCCTCGTCCAGGGCAAGCAGCGCGGGCGCGTCGAGCCCGAACAGGTCGCCGGCGAGGGCTCCCCGCACCCTCGCCTCCCGCCCGTTCTCGATCAACGCCCACAGGAGGCGCTCGATCTGCTCCGCTTCCCGGGTCTCGAACACGCTGCGATCGTCGAGCTCGACGCTGCGGACCCCGCGAACGCGCAACGCATCCGCGATCGACCGGCCCTGGGCTCGGGTCCGGACCAGCACCGCGATGTCCGCGCCGGTGAGCGCCGTGCCTTCGATGACGGCTTCGCCGCGGGCACCGAGCTCCAGCAACCGGACGACCTCGTTCGCGGTCGCATCCACGGCGATCGGCCTGGCGCTGTCCTTCGTCCGAGGCCGGCCGTTCTCCGCCGGAGGGATGAGCCAGAACCGGAACGGCGCGCCGCACCCGTCGGGCGCGACGCGGAGGGGATTGCCGCCGGGCCGGGCGGGCGCCACGGGGCGGTATTCGATTTCGGGCACCACGAACGGAGCGGACGTATCGAACACCGCGTTCACCGCCTCGACGAGGGCGGGCACCGAGCGCCAGTTGCGCCCGAGCGGGAGGCGTTCGCGGGCGGTGCGCCGGGCCGCGAGGTAGGCGAAGACGTCCGCCCCCCGGAAGCGGTAGATGGACTGCTTCGGATCGCCCACCACGATGAAGGGGCCGAGGCGCTCGTTCCCGGCCGCCGGGCCGGAGCCGGTCCCGCCTCCGTGCCCGGGCCACCCACCGCCGCCGGACGGTGGGTCCGGCTCCGGTCGCGCGGCGGCGGCCGGTCCGTCTCCTTCCATTCCTTCCCCGGCGCCCGGCCCGTCCGTCTCCCACCCTGGTTCACCAGCCGTCTCGATCCGGTCCGGCCCCTCCGGCCCCTCCGGGCCGGGCTGCCGCCCGCCGCCCGCCGGCTCTTCCCGGCCCACCGGCGCCGCCCGGTCTCCGGCTTCGCCGTAGATCCGGGCGAAGACGCGCGCCTGAACCGGGTCGGTGTCCTGGTACTCGTCGACGAGAGCGCACGGGTACTCGCGGCGGATGCGGGCCGCGAGGCGCGCGCCTCCCGTGCTTCGAAGCGCACCGTCAAGCTCGATCAGCAGGTCGTTGTAGCCGAGACGCCGATCCTCCCGCACCCGCCGGTGGACGGATTCGCGAACCTCATCCAGCGCTTCCCGGCGGGCCCACCGGAGCCAGCGATCGAAGACCGCCCGGAGCTCCCGGGACGCCTCCTCCAGGCGGTCGAATGCCTCGAACAGCGGGTTCTCCGGCAGCGTGCAGCCCTTCTTGCACGCCTCCGAAAGGCGCTCCCGGCCGTAGCGTCCGACCGCTCCTTCGGCCGGCAGCCGAGGCTCGGCCGCGGCGAACATCGTCTCGAACCGCGCCAGGTCCTGCTCGACGGTCGGGCGGCGGTAGCGGTTCCGGTTCACCCAGCTTCCGCCGAGAAGCTCCGCTGAAAACGCATCCCGGTTCCGCTCCCAGACCGCCCGCGACGCCTCGAACTCGCCACGCCACGCCGCCTCCCACGTGTCGAGCGGCTCGGACAGGGGCTCGCCGCCGAGGACGGTGGCGCCGGCCCTCGACCGCCGGCTCGAAACCCAGCCGGCAAGCTCGCGCGGGAGGAACCCGTTCTCGACGACATGGCGCATCAGCAACGCCGAAGCCGGATAGAGCCGGCGGCGCCAGAAGTCCCGCACCGCGCCGGCCACCATCCCGTCGTCGTTTCCGCTCACCTCGAATCCGAACGGGAAGCCGCTCTCGAAGGCGAGATCGGCAAGCGCCCGCTGGCAGAAACCGTGGATCGTGCACACGCTCGCCCGGTCGATGTCGTGCAGGGCGGCTTCGAGGCGGCGGGCCGCCTCCGCCATGTCGACTCCCCCCGCACGGTCCCATTCGGCGAGCAGCCCCTCCGCCTGCGGGTCCCCTCCCGGATCCCGCGCCTCGGCGCCCGCCCCGGGGGGGCGAGGATCATCCGCGGCGGTGGGCTCATCCGAGCGATTGGCGGGCGCCGGCGCCCGCCCCTCGGGAACCCCTCCCGCGACGCGCGGCTTCACCGCCCCGTGCACCGCGCCGAGGGTCCGCCGGATCCGGTCCCGAAGCTCGGCGGTCGCGGCGCGGGTGAACGTGACGACCAGAATCCGGTCGATCCGCCAGCCTTCCTCGACGACGAGACGGGCGACGAGGGTGGTGAGCGCGTGGGTCTTCCCGGTCCCCGCGCTCGCCTCGATGAACGCGGTCCCGGAACCGCCGATGGGGAGGTCGATCGGCGTGCGGCCGGCTTCGTTCGCCGGGCTCACCGGCTTCCCCCGACGAGGGGTACGAGGAGCTCGGTCGCAAGGTCCGCGAACGCGACCTGCAACGCGTCGTCGCGGTCGTGGACGAGGCCAAGATAGGGATCGAGCCGCTCCCCCCGTCGATACGGCCCCCCGAACCAGGCCCCGTGGGCTTTCTCCCAGGCCGCTTCCTCCGCGGCTTGCGCTCCACCGGCCCCGAAGCGCACGATGGCGGCGGCATAGGCCAGCGAGGTCTCGGGGAAGAACGGGAGCGGCGCGGTGAGCCCCCGCCACCAGGCATGAAGCCACCGTTCGACCTGCTCGCACGCGCGCTCGGGAGCCGGGAACGGGGTCGTCTTCCAGGAGCCCCCCTCCAACGAGATGCCGGTCGCTGCCAGCGGACCATGGCCAGCGGTCGCCCACGCGAGCTGCCGCAGCCAGATCTCGATCCGGTCCCGGGCGCGGAGCCTCCCGATCCGCCACCACACCATCCCGTCCGGCCCGGCTTGCTCGACCGTCCCGGCGATCCGGAACCCGCCGATCTCGAACTCGATCTCCCGCGGGGGCGCACCGAGCGCCGCGCCGTGCGGGGCAAGCTGTCGCTCGAGCTGCTCCACCTCTTCGCGCGCGTCCTCCTGGACGATCCGCCCGAGCCCCGCCTGGGGAAGACGCCCGTATCCATGCAGGAGCGCCTCGGCCCGGGCCGGCTCGATCCCGGCCTTCATCTGCTCCCGGATATCCAACCGCAGACGGTAGCGATCGAGGCCGTCGAGCTCGAACGGCTCCTCTTCGTCGAGCGCGGCATCGTCGACCTCGAGCCGCACCCCGAGCCGTTCGCGGAGCAGGAAGCGGGTGGGATTGGCGAAGAACGCGATCAGCTCCGCGAGGCCGGCACTGCGCCGGGAGGGGTCCGGCTCGGACAGTCCGGCCGCGAAGCGCCCCGGAGAACCGGACTCCTGCCACCCCGCCACCATCGTCCGGGCCGCCTCGCACATGCCGTGCGAATAGCTGAACAGGTCTTCGGCCCGCGTCGAGCCGGCCGGGGTGCCGGCCGACGCGCCGGTCGGGATGCCGGCCGAGGCGCCGGCCGGGGTGCCGGCCGAGGCGCCGGCCGGGATGCGGGCCGGGATGCGGGCCGGCGCGCCGGCCTCGACACCGGCCTCGATACCCGCCGCCGTCCGGCCCGCCGTCTCCGCGGCCTCGTCCGATGACGTGCCCTGCGCCTCGTCCGATGAAGTGTCCGCCAGCGCGGCCTCGCCCGCCGCTTCGTTCCCGGCGGTCGTGAAGTAGCGCGGGCTGAACGGCTGCAGGGGGTGGCGGGTCTCGACCGGCGCGCCCGGAAAGCGGCGGCCGAGGTAGTCCTTCAGCTCATCCACCAGCACGGACGGCGGGATCGGGGCGTCGTCGCGAAGGCCGCGCCCGGTGCAGGTCACGAGGAAGCAGCGGCGGGCGGCGAGGAGGGCCTCCAGGAACGCGAAGCGGTCTTCGTGCCGGACATCGCGGTCGCCCCGCCGGACCGGCCCTGCCGCCACCACGTCGAAGGAAGGGAACGAGGGCGAGCGCGGGAACGCGCCGTCGTTCATGCCGGCGACGCACACGACCCTCGCCGGAAAGATGCACCCCGAGGCCAGCGGCGCCACCGTCACCCCGTCGGCAAGTCGCGCCGTCTCACCGGAACCGTCTCGTGCGTGCTCGCGCACAACATCGCGAACGACCGCGAACGGCACCGGCGTTTCGGCGCCCTCCACTTCCCGCTCGAAGTCCCGGATGAGGCCCCGGATCGCACTCACCTCGCCGGCCAGCTCACGGGCGAGACCCCCATGCCTCGCTCCCCCGGCGGCGCGAACCGGCCCCGAGCCATCCGAGAGAAAGCCCTGGACCACGGCGCGGAGCGCCTCTCCCCAATCCGCCGGCCGGCGCTCTCCGGCCAGCCGGGCGCGAAGCCCGAGCACCTCTTCGCAGTACGAGACGAAACGTCCGAGAAGCTCGCCGCCGACCTCCCGGCCGTCGACCCCGGCCGGACAGGGCACGATTCCCGCGACGAGCACGTCCGCGGCCGGCATCGCGTAGCCGAGGAGGAGACGGCGGAGCCCTTGCCGCCACGTGTGATCTGCCGTTTCCGGGAGCCCTTCGGCGCCGCGGTGGGCCTCATCCGCGCCCCAGCGGATGCCGGCTTCCCGAACCAGGCCTCGAACGACGGGCAGGTCGGCTTCGTCGGTCCCGAACCGGGCCCGGACCACGGGCGCGTCGAGGGGGGCAAGGACCGCTTCGGCCCCGAGACGCGAGCCCGGCAGGTCCAGGAGGTCGAGGAACGCGCGCAAGGTCCGCGAGCCACCGCCCGTCGCGCGCGCGACGTTGATCGGGATGCGTCCCGCCGCCCCGAACACCGCCTCGAAGACCGGTGCGTAGACGGCGAGGCTCGGGGTCAGCACGAGGACGTCGGCCGGCTCGAGATCCTGGTGGGTGTCGAAGAGACGAAGGAGGCGGTCGTGCAGCACCTCGGCCTCGCGCAAGGGCGAATGGCAGACGTGGATCCGGATCGAGTCGTCGGCCTCGCTCTCCGGCTCCGCCGACCCACCGACCCGCACGGCCTCCTCCGCCGCCCCCGCTTCCTCCGCTTCCGCCGCCTCGCTCGCGAGACGAAGATCGAGGATGTCCCGCTGCACCGCCGCGAGTCTGGCGGATCCCTCGGGCGCCTCGAAGTGCTCTTCGAAGCCCACGCTCGCGACCTCGACGAAGGAGTCGAACGTATCGCGCCCCGCCCGCCCCCAGCCGGCGAGCAGCTCGTTCCCCTCCGTCAGGTAGCGTTCCTCGGGGTCCGCGCCCCCGGCGCGCCGATCGAGCTCGCGCCGCGAATAGATGTCGCCCCAATACTCCCGGCACGGATTGAGCATGAAGAGGTGGAGCTCGATCCCCCGTGCCGTCTCGCCCAACATTTCGAGATAGGACGGTGAGAGAGCGGGCACCGCGAAGAAGCTCGCCCGAAGCGGCCAGCCAGGCGGGCGGGCAGCGGCGGGAACGCCGGACCGGGCGGCGGACCGGTCACCGGCGCCGGGGGAAAGGCGGGCGCTCGAGCCGAGGGACGGGCGGGAGGAACGCATGGACGGCCACTCCCCGGCCGAGTGCGCCTCGCGGAAGGAGTCGATGGCCGCGACCCAGTGCTCGGCCGGGCCCTTCGATCCGACGAGAAGCTGCCACAGCCGCGCCTGCCAGTGCGGGACCGCGCCGCGTTCCCACTCCCGGATCCAGTCCGGCCGGTACAGGAGGCATCGATCGAATACCCGGGCGAGGCGGTCCGCGAGCTCGAACCGCTTGCGCGGATCGCCGTCCGCGAGATAGCCGCGCACCGCTCCCCCCCACCGTTCGCGCGCAAACTCGGGCAGGAGGTGATGGATACGCCAGCGCAGCCGCGCCGGAGAGAACGGCTGCGCTCGGGAGAGCTCCGGGACCACGCCTCGCATGATCGTCCACGCGAACTCGGCCGGCCGCTCGAAGCGGACGTTGGCCGCGATGCCGAGCGCGCGCGCGAGCTCGAGCGAGAGCCACTGCCCGATGGTGGAATGGGGGATCACGATCCACTCCGGCGCGAACGGATCGCCCGGGGGTATTCGCATCAGCTCCGCGAGCTCGGCGGCCAGCACCTCCATCCGGTTCGATTGGCGCAGGCGCAACGGGCTCAGCCTTCCTCGTTCGCGACGCCGTTCGGCACGTGCCCGATGGCTCCGACCCCGCGTGCCGCGTCGCAATGGCGCCGCTGGTCATCAAAGAAGATGTCCGCCCCGAACGCCCGCAGGAACCCGCGCTTCTCGCTTCCCCCGAGGAAAAGGGCCTCGTCGATGCGGATGCCCCACGCCCGCAGGGTGCGAACCACCCGTTCGTGGGCGGGGGTCGACCGCGAGGTCACGAGCGCCGTGCGGACCGGCGCCGATTCCGGCCCGAACTCGGCCTGGAGACGATGAAGGGCGGCGAGGAACCCGCGGAACGGCCCCCCCGGAAGCGGCTCGCGCGCCGCCGCCTGCTCGCTCCGCACGAAGGTGTCGAGCCCGTGGGTCCGGTACACGCGTTCCGCCTCGTCGGAAAAGAGCACTGCATCACCATCGAACGCGATGCGCAACTCGCGGTCGCCTGGAGACGCCTGGTCCTCGCCCGCGCCGCCCTCGCTCGGCAGCAGCATGGCGGCCGCGTGGCCGGCCCGCAGAGCCCTTCGCACCGCGTCTCCGTCGGCCGAGAGAAAGAGCTCGGCGCCGAACGCGCCGAGGTAGCGGTAACGGTCCACGCCGCCCGCGAACACGGCGCGCCGGATGTCGAGCCCGTACCAGGCGATCGAGTGAAGCACCCGGAGCCCGGCGTTCACGCTGTTGCGCGACAGAAGGACCACGTCCACCCGGCGCCGGCGCGGCTCGAGGTCGTTCAGGGCAAGGAGCTTTCGCACCGCGGCGAAGGCGGGACCCTTGCCGAGCACCTGCGTCTCGCGCGCCGCCTGGTAGCGGGCGTACGCCTCCATCCCTTCCCGGGTGAACACCCGGTGGCTTTCCTCGAGGTCGAAGAGCGCCCGCGACGAGATGGCGATGGTGAGGACGGCGGGCGCCGGGTCGACCCGGTCGAGGAGGAGCGGCAGCTCGGCCGAGTCCGGCCGCGCCCGCCCGAAACCGCATGGCGGCGGCGCGCAATGGCCCCGTCTCGACCCTGGACGTACGAAGGGAAGGAGGTTCATGGGCGCCATTATCGACGCTCGGTGGCTCATGACGTGAGCTTGTTGTCGACGAAAGAAATTGGCGCTTCCGGGCATCGAAGCGGGTGCGTTCCCGTCCCCCCCGGAGCGCTCCGTTCGCGCCTCGAGGCCGACCTTCACCCTCCCGCGGACGCAGGGGCCGGCCCGGTATCCGGCATGCGGATCATCCCGGCCGCGACCACCCGACAACCGAGGCGCCGGCAAGGCGTAAACCCGAAAGAGCGGCTTCTCCCGGCCGGGCAGCGCGTCGGGCGACGGGAACGGCCGCCGACGCCCGATCGCGTTCCGGCTACCACAGCTCCGCGGAAGCGAGCTTCGCCCCCTCGGCGAGGATCGCGAGCTTGGCCCACACCACGTCCTCGGCCACGAAGCTGTCGCCCGCGAAGGTTCCGAAGCCGCAGTCCACCCCCGCGATGAGACGCTCGCGGTCCCCGAGCGCACCGGCGGCCTCGAGGATTCGCCGCTTGACCACCTCCGGGTGCTCGACGTAGTTGTTCGTCGACTCGATGACCCCTGCCACCACGATCAGGTCGCCGGGAATGGCGCTGCTCCCGAGGGCCTCGACCTCGTGGGAGTGGCGGGGGTTGGCGAAAGGCAGGCAGAGCCCGCCGACCCTGGCCTCGAGGAGATGGGGGAGCACGTGCTCCAGGGCCACGTCCTCGGTGTGCGGGCCGTCCCGATTCCCCCAGCACGAGTGCAGCCGCACCCGGTCGCGCGGAAGGCTCCCCATGTGGGTGGTGAGAATGCGCGACTCGCTCATCTTCATGGCCTCTCTCCCGGCCGGCGCGAACCGCGGCAAGCGTAGCATTGTGGCCCGCCCGCAGTACCCGCAACTCGGAGCCGGTCGCGGCCCATTCATCGGGCAAGTACCCGCGCCCGGCGGGTGGCGATGGCCGGACGGAGCTATACTCCAAGGATCGGAGGCCAAGGATATGGAGAGGAGGCCCGAGATGCGGAACGACGAAGACACGGTGCTGGTGCAACGCCCGGCGCCGCGCTACCGGCGGCGCCCGCCCGGCCCGGCCGGGTTTCCCGGTTGCCGGCCGGTCCGAATCCGGTGCGAGGAGCTCGTCACCTACGAGGGCCGGTTCGAATATTGGGACGCCGATACCGAGACCGCTTGGGTGGTGAGCGAGCCCACCAGCCCCATCCACGAGCATCCCTCGCAACGCCTCGCGGGCCTCGGCCAGTTGATCGCCGCGGTGCGCGGGTCTCCCATCGAGTGCTTCGGCACGATGGACCTGCTGCTTCGCAACGCACGCGGAGAGCGCTGGCGAATCATGCAGGCGGATCAGTCGGTGTACCTTCATCCGGACCGCGCCCGGCTGCCGGGCGAGGCGGCGATGACAGTCGGGGAGGACGACCTTCCGGACGTGGTGCTGGAGGTGGATCACACGACGGACGTTCGCCGGGGCAAGCTCGGTTTCTATGAGGAGTGGGGCTTTCCGGAGGTGTGGGTGGACGTGCCGGAGCGGCGTGCGCGGAGTCGTGCGGCAGACCGGCGGCCGGGTCTGACGATCCATCTTCTCGCCGGCGGCGCGTACCGGGAAGCGCCGGAGAGCGAGGCGTTTCCGGGGTGGAAGGCGGCGGAGATCCACGCGGCGCTGAACGAGCCAGCTTTGTCCACGGCGACGAGCCGGGTGCTTGACCGGGTGGGCCGCGCGCTCGGGGTGCGCGAGGGAACCGGCCCCGACGACACGCCCTGGCTTCGCGCGCACCGCCGGGAGGGACACACCCGAGGATTTGCGGAGGGACGTGACAGGGGGCGCGCGGAAGGCATTGCGGAGGGACGTGACAGGGGGCGCGCGGAAGGCATTGCGGAAGGACGTGCGGTGCTGATGACGGCGCTCGTCCGCAGGACCCTCGCCGCGCGCGGGATTGCGGGTGGCGACCTGACGTTGGATGCCGATGACCTGGAGGGCATGACCGACGAGGAGATCATCGACGTGGCGCTACAATGCAAGGGCGAGGTGGATCTCCACGCGCGGCTGCGACGCCGGCCGCGCTGACCGGACGAGAGATGAGCCTGTCCGGATACGGCAAGGGCAAGAGGTGACAGGGCGAAACCATCGCCTGGTTCCGGAAGCACCGCACCGGCCACCCGCGTGGCGGGCCTCGCGCGCGGGATGAACCGCAGCCGACGAATCGGCAGTCTCGAGATCGGCTTCCTCTGATCCGGAGGAAGCTCCAGGCGGGAAGTCGATCGCTTCGAGGTGCTGGACGATCCGCTCCCGGAGATCGGAACCCAGAGCCTGGAAGAATCCCGCCCGCTCCATGGCGATGCCGGGCGCGTCGATCCGGAGCAGGAACCCTTGGTCCACGATGAAGCAGTACTCGTTGCCGATCTCGCGGACCACCTCGAACAGATACTGCTCGTGGGTCGGGTAGTGATGGTTCATCATTGTGGTAGTCACGATCCTGGGCGACCCGGCGGTCACGAACGTTTCCGGGAACGCCTCGTCCGCCGCCTCCAGGCACCGGCGGGGCGCTGGTGTGGCGCGATTGGACGCCCATACAATCTTCAACGGCTTCGAGCTGGTCCGTCACATCCTCCTGGAGATAATCCGGCTGCTTGAACTCGCCGCCGCCGAAGCTCAGCCGCAGCACCGGGCGGCGCACCGACCACCCCCACTTGTCGTGGACGTGCAGACCCCGGAACAGGGCTTCGTTGCCCTCGAACAACTCCTTCAGCGTGTCCGGAAACAGGCTCTTGCCGAAGCGCCGGGGCCGAGACAGAAAGTAGTGGGTCCCCTCGTCCGCGAGGCGCTTGGCGTAGGGCGCCTTGTCCACGTAGTAACAGCCGTCCTCGCGGAGGCGGCGGAAGGTCTGGATGCCGATGGGGAGCTTGGGTTTCGCGCAGGCAGCCTGCCGGATGAGGAGCGGCGCCGAAGGCGGCGGTCGCCAACCGCGGCAAGCGTATCATTGCATGCTGGCCGCGACGCACACGTCGGCCGCGGTATCCGGCGCAGCGGCGAGATTCGTCTGGCGCCTCGGCCCGACGGGAACGAAGAGGAGGCTCGGCATGAGCGCAACCCCCGTCACCTTCCACTCCGAGGGATTCCGGCTCGTCGGGGATCTGTACACGCCCGGTAATCTTCGGCCCGGCGAGCCGCGGGCCGGCATCGTGCTCTGCCATGGCTACACCGGGGTCAAGGACCTCTACCTGCCGGACAATGCGCGAGTGCTCACCGAGGCCGGCTACGTGGTCCTCGCCTTCGACTACAAGGGCTGGGGAGAAAGCGAAGGGCCGCGCACCCGCCTCGCTCCCTACAGCCGGGTCGCGGACGTGCAGGCCGCCCTCACCTTTCTCGGCGCGCAGGCGGGGGTGGACGAGGCGCGGCTCGGCATCTACGGCACGAGCTACGGCGGGGCGACGGTGGTGTGGGCCGGCGCGGTCGATCGGCGGGTCAAGTGCGTCGTGAGCGTGGTCGGGATCGGACACGGAGAACGCTGGATGCGGAGCGTGCGCCGTCCCGACGAGTGGTTCGATCTTCTCGAACGGTCCGCCGCGGACCGGGTCAAGCGCGCGATGGACGGCGAGTCGGAACTGGTCGAGCGAAGCGAGGTGCTGCTCCCGGACCGCCAGTCGGCGGAGCTCGCAGCCGCCGCGCGGCGTAACATCCCGTCCGCCCTCAATACCCTCCCGCTCGAATACGTGGACGAGACCCTCGGCTTTCACCCGGAGTGGGTGGTGGACAAGATCGCGCCCCGCCCCATCCTCTTCATCACCACCGACGACGACCGGCTCGTGCCGCCGGAGGAGTCCGAAGCGCTGTACGCGCGTGCCGGAGAGCCCAAGAAGCTGGTGGTGCTCGAAGGCTACGGTCACTACGAGGTATACGTGGAGCCCGCCTTCAGCGAGGTCATGGACGAGACCCTCGCCTGGTTCCGGAAGCACCTGCCGCCGGTGTGACCGAACCGGCGTGCGAGACGGATCGCCGCCGGTAAGGCGGCGGTCGCGGGGCAGGTTTCCCCTGACCCGAAGGGAGCTCCAAGCGGCACGAGGAACCTGAATTCAAGCGCTGAAGCCGTGTGCTTCGCAACCCCTGAGATATCCACCTGTCTCGCCCGACGCCGTGCGGTTCCGAAACCCGGACTCCCCCACCGAAGTCCCGACCCGCCCTGATTGCCTCGGGTGACTACCCGGCGAGCATGGCGTTCAGCCGCTGCTCCCATTCGTCTTCATCGACGATCTCGAAGCGCATGACCTTGCCGCGCATGGCCGGCACGAACTCTGCCCAGTCTTTCTTCGACGCCTTGCTTCTCCCGAATGAACCTGAAATCATCTACGTCACGCTCCAAGCGAGGTGAGAGTCTCCGGCTGTGGAACACGTTTTCGCGGCGGCAGGTCGAATATCACGATTCCCCGTTTCCTCATCGCGTTGACGAGGCTCTTGATCTGCGTCAGCCTCATGGGTACTTCCTCAAGAACGTCGGTCGCTATCGCGTTGAACGCGGCGGAGCGCCGGTCGGCCAAGAATTCCTTCACACGTTCCTCGGCGTTTCGCTGGAATTTGGGACATCCGACACCCGCCGCGTTCTGCTGCAACGCAACAGTCTCATCCTCTGAAAACAGGCTTAAGTGATGACCGCTCGGGTCACGCAATTGGTTCCGCATTTCGATCTCCGTGCGCTCCACCTTCGCCTGAACATCTCGGAACACCTCAAGACCCTTGGTCGAGTGCGTACCGAGGACGAGGCGCATCTTGACACGGTTCTCGCGTGGTTTCAGGATTGGGAAGTCCGGCAGATACGTTGCAGCGCCCGTCGCCTTCATCTTTGCCTTCAGAAGGTACATGACGCGCCTCTCATTGCTCCAGTCCGGCGGCAGAGCATCGAAATCGCTTTCCCAGTCCGGGTCTGCGAGAAAGCGCCCAAAAGAAGCGGAAACCATCGAGTATTCGGCGTGGCGATTGACGTGTTCGGCCATGAAATTCAGTAGAAAATCACCATTTTGCTCGCGTAGAAATTCCAGTACGGGGCCTGAACGAATGTTCCAGCCGGTCGGATCAACGAACGTGAAAGTGAAACCGTCGCGGCAGACTGAGCTGATTTCCTTCAGGCGAACCTCAAATGATCCTGGGAAGACGTGAATTTCGAAGTGTCCGTTCTGCTCCGCGTATCGTCGTAGCTCGGCTACGGCCTCTGCGCGCTTTTCACATAGACAGAAACGAATTTTCAATCCTGTGATACCACTCTTGCCGAGATCAGCGCGCACGGTCTCCAACGATCGCAAGGCCTGGTGGAACGATGCATCAGAGTAGTTTGCGACTTCCGAGACACGCCAAGGACCCGCGAAGGCATCCACGAAATTGAACGTAGGTGAGCGCCCTTGAAGCGTCTTGTATCCGGCTACCTGAAGATACTGCGTCAGGAACAGATGCTTGATATAGGACTGTTCACGCCAGCTCGTCTCTCGACGGCGCGTACAGGGTGCGGCGCATGCTCTTGGTCGCGCGCCAAAGGGCTTCGTTCAACGCTTCCGGCTCCTGGGCGCCCAAGCCATACATCCCTGTTCGGAGCCTCGGGCGGGCTCGGCCATGGCCGGTTTCGATTTCTCTTGGTTTCGTGGAAAGTGACCAAAGACACACTATCACGCGCTGGTGTGAAGGGGTCGGCCTGTGGAGGCCAGCGCCTCGGGAGCATGTCGTGCTCGATATCGGTTTGGGCGTGGATGTCCTGATGCGCGCGCGGCCCACGAAGCGCTCCCGCGTCTACCGGGCTTGGCAGTCTCCCTCCTTGCAGTCCGAAGCGGTCCGAATCGTCGTGGCGGGGTACGTTGACGAGACCCTCGGCTTTCATCCGGAGTGGGTGGTGGACAAGATCGCCCCCCGCCCGATCCTCTTCATCACCACCGACGACGACCGGCTCGTACCGCCGGAGGAGTCCAGTCCCAGGCGCTCTACGACCGGGCCGGCGAGCCGAAGAAGCTGGTGGTACTCGAAGGCTACGGGCACTACGAGGTCTACGTGGAGCCCGCCTTCAGCGAGGTCATGGGCGAGACCCTCGCCTGGTTCCGGGAGCATCTGCCGCCCATGTGACCGCCGCTCGGGCCCCGCACCTCGGCAAGGGCTCACGGCATCGGCGATGGGCTGCGCGACGCGCTGGATCCGAGGCTGCGCGGCAACTAGCCCGCCTCAGCCTTCAGTCGGGCCAGTAGTCATCGTCCAGGGCCTGCTCCAGAGTAAAGAGACAATCCTGCGGGACGGGAGGCCGCTTCTCGTGGACTTCCATCTGGCTGATGGCCCGCCGACGGGCTTTGGGCCAGACCTCAATGAACAATCCGGCCAAATACTGTGCGAGGCTGGGGCTGTCAGCCAAGCGGTCCTCGATCTCGGTTCGGGCGTTGTGTATCTCCTCGATCCAGCCTGATCTCGGATCGGTGGCCGGGGAGTAACGTAGTTTCAGCAGATGCACGAGCAGGTGTCTGAGCTGCGACCGCACCGCACGTCTCTGCTCCCGGCCCATGTCTTCGACCTCCTCGGCCAGATGTTCCAGGTCCACGCCGGCGAGACTGCCAGACCGGAGGATGGCTGCTTGTCGCTGGGTCCAGGCGTAGAAGTCGCGCTCGTAGAGGGATGCGGTCGCGGTGCGCTTGTCGATGGCGATTTCTGCCATGGCTCCTCCGAACGTGGCGTATCTCCCGTAGCTCTCGCCACAAGCCTGATTGCATACGTCGATGCACCCGATAGTACAGCACGTTAACCGCCTCGATGACTCGCCTTGGTGCCACTCGCCCTGGTGCCCGGCACCGACCTCTTCCTCGCGGTCCCCCTGCTGCCCCTGCTCCTCGTGAGCATCACGCCGTTGCGTGAAGCGCTCCCTCGCGGGTACAGGCTACCGCTAACCGCCGTCGGGGTCGGAGTCGTCGGTGCCGGGGCCATAGACAGCGCACGCCTCCCGGAGCGCGTCGGCCACCTCGGCGCGCAGGGCGGGGGGACCGAGCACCTCCACCTCCGGCCCGAACTTGAGGATGTTCATGACGAGCTCGCGCGAGTCGGTGTACGGCACCTTGAGCTCGTAGCGCCCGCTCGCATCGAAGGCGCCTTCCTGGCGCGAGTGCCAGATCTCGTCGGCCACCCAGCGCGCCTGCATCCTGGAGAAACGAAGGTGCGCCACGCGCGGCCGCCCCCCACCGGCGAAGATCCCGTAGCCGGCGCCGAGGTCGCGGTCGAGGGTGAAGTCCGCGATCTCGCGCGCGGGCTCGTCCGTCACCGCCGCGTGGCGGACGCAGTCGAGGGCGAAGCTCCGCAGCCCGTTCCGGAGGTGACACCACGCGTCGAGATACCAGTTCTCGCGGTAGTGCACGAGGCGCTGCGGCGAGAGGGTGCGTTCGAGCGTCTCGTCCCGCGGCCGGCTGTAGTGGACGACGCGCACCCGGCGGCGCGCGAGCAGCGCCTCGCAGATGGTCCCGAACTCGGCGGAGCGGACCTCGCGGCGGGGCGCATGGAGGATCCGGACGCGCCGCGTCACTTCCGAGGCCCCCCCGCCGTCGCCGCCGAGAAGCGCGCGAGCGCGGTCGATCAGGGGCTCGACGTGCGGCCCGAGCAGCCCCGGGTGCACCCTCTCGAGCAGCTCGCGCAACGCGAGGAGGGCCCGGATCTCGGCCTCGTTCAGCCAGAGCCCGGGGAGGGCGTAGCGGGGGGCGGCCGGGGCCGGATCCGTGAACCGATAGCCGCGCACCGCCCGATCCCACGCGATCGGCGCGTGCAGCCGGTCGCGAAGGTACTCGAGATCGCGCTTGAAGGTGGCGCGCGAGACCTCGAGCTCCTCGAGGAAGGTCCCGATCGAGACGACCCCGCGCTCGCGCAGCAGGGCATCGATCCGGTAGAAGCGTTCGGTCCGGTCCACTCTCGCACCTCCTCGAGCCGTTCCTGGTGCTCCCCGACTTCTCCCGGCTCCCTCCACATGGTAACGACGGATAGCGGAACAGTTTCAACTTCCGGGCCGGCTCGGGAGCAAGGTCACCGGCGGCAGGTCTTTCCCGTGCAACGTACTCCGGAACGGGGCGGCCCCACGCCGGGCGTCCGAATCCACCGATCGGCAGACACAGACCGAACCGGAACCGCGCCATCTCCTTCCGGCGCGGTGCGTGGACAGCCGGCCCGAGGGTCCATAGACTCATTCCACCGATTGTTGCCGGCGCTCCGCGGATCGGACGCGGAGCGCCAATCGCACCTGTCACGACCAGGATGACGGACACCATGGAAACAGCGAGCGCGGCCCTCCGGCCGGACACCCCCACACCACCGGCCGCATCCCTTCCCGGCGCCGTTTCCCCTCCCGGCGCCGTTTCCCCTCCCGGCGGCGCGACCGCTCCCGGCGCCGCGGCCCTCGCGGCGATGGAAACGGGCGCGATGCCGAAGCGCTACGACGGTCCGTCGGCCTGGACGGGGGCCGATATGCGCGACCGCGACGACTGGATCGTGCGGCTGACCGCCGCCGACCGGGCGGAGCTGGACGCGGCGTGGCAAGCCACCTCGCACCTTCCGATCGAGGCGATCACCTCCCGCGACTTCGCACTCCCGACCCTCGGCCCGAGGCTCCTCGCGCTCCGCAACGAGGTCATCGGCGGGCGCGGCTTCGTGCTCCTCCGGGGCCTCGACATCGAAGGCTGGCCGATCGAGCGAACCGCGCGCGTGTACTGGGGGATCGGGTCCTGGTTCGGCCGGGCGGTGTCCCAGAACGCGATGGGTCACGTCCTCGGCCACGTCCGCGATCTCGACTACGACACCCGAGACCCCAACGTCCGCACGTACCAGACCACCGAGCGCCAGTTCTACCACTCGGACTCGTGCGACATCGTGGCGCTGATGTGCCTCCGCCCGGCGAAGCGGGGGGGCTTGAGCAGCATCTTGAGCTCGGTGACCCTGTACAACGAGATGGCGCGCCGCCGGCCCGATCTCGCGGCCGTCCTCTCCGAGCCGGTTCCCTTCGACCGCCGGGGCGAAGTCCCCGACAACGAGGAGCCGTTCTTCCTGAACGCGGTGTTCAACCACCACCAGGGGCTTGTGTCGAGCTACGTCTCCCGGCGCTACGTCGAGTCGTCGCAGCGCCACCGCAATGCCCCGCGTCTCACGCCGCTGCACGTCGAGGCCCTGGACCTGCTCGACGCCCTCGCCGAGGACCCCGAACTCCATCTCGACATGGAGTTCGCCCCGGGGGACATCCAGCTCCTCCACAACCACACCATCTTCCACGACCGCACCGCGTTCGAGGACTGGCCGGAACCGGAGCGCAAGCGCCACCTGCTTCGCCTCTGGCTCTGCCCTCCGAACGGCCGGCAGCTCCCCGAGCGCTACGCGGCCCGCTGGGGCAGCGTCACGATCGGCGACCGGGGCGGGATCGTCTGCCCCGATACAAAGCTCCACGCCCCGCTCACCCCGACATAGGAAATCCTGATTACGCACGAAGCTCAGGTTGGGAACACGGGATTCCCGGGATCGCCGCGTTCCGGGGACCGTGGGCCTCCTGGGAACGCGGGCTTCCAGCCCGCGGGCGGACCATCCCATCTCCCAGGAAACCGCCGGACCCAAACTGAGCTTCGTGCGTAATCAGGTAGGAAATTGAAGTCGCCCGAACCGGGCGGCCAATGACACCGCCGGCCGAGGTCGGAGAAGGCCGCAACCCGGTGCAACCTCGCGCGCGACGGGTTGCAACGACGCGATGCGCTTCCATGACACGAACGTCCTGATCCATTCGGTCAACGCCACCGTGGGAACGGTGCGTAGCCAGGGATCCCTCGACTGAAAGGTGTTTCTCCAACCTGGAGTTGTTCCGGTTTCGTGGACACCCCGACTCGGCCTTTGCGACTCAGTCCTGAATCACCGCGACCACGTCGATCTCGACCAGGATCTCCGGCCGCGCGAAGCCGTCGACGATGAGGCCGGTGCCGCACGGGTGGACACCCTCGAGGTGCCGGCCGACCGCGCGGTAGACGGCCTCGCGGTGGCCGCGGTGCGCGATGTAGGTGTGGATCTTGCAGATGTCCCCGAGCGACGCCCCCGCCTCTTCCAGCAGCACGGCGACGTTCTTCATCGCCTGGTCGGCCTGGGCCGCGGGGTCGCCCGGGAACGGGAACTCGCCGTCCGGGGTGGAGCCGGTCTGGCCGCGCAGGTGGACGACGTTGCCGGCCCGCACCGCCTTGCAGAACCGCATGCCGAGCTTCTGGCCGTCCCGGTACACCTCGTCGGTATGGAACCGGTGCAGGCGCCGGTGCGGCGTCCCCTTGCTCCTCATGATCGCCATGTCGATCTCGAACAGAATCGTGGGCCGGGCGAAGCCGCGCATGATGAGGCCGGTCGAGCAGGGGCAGGTGTCGCCGAAGTGCCGGCCGATGGTCTGGTAGACGGCCTCGCGGTAGGCGCGGTCGCCGATGTAGATGCGGGTCTTCATCACGTCGTCGAACCCGGACCCCGCTTCCTCGAGCAGCATGCGAGCGTTCTTCATGGCCTGGTCGGCTTGCGCGGCGGCGTCGGCGACGGTGAAGCCGGTGCCGTGCATGGTCCGGCCGTCCAGCTCGGAGCCGATCATGCCGCGCAGGAAGATCTCGTCGCCGGTGTCGACCAGAAAGCAGCTATCGTGATTGAGCTCGGTCTCTCCGTACCAGTCCCGGGAGTTCATCTGCCGGTACTTCCGGTGCGGGGCGGTCTCGGGGACCACCGCCTCCAGATCGAGCTCCACCTTCATCTCCGGCAGCGCCAGACCCTTGACGATGAGCCCGGTGCCGACCGTGTGGTTGCCGCGCAGGTGTTCGGCCACCGTCCGATAGACCGGCACCCGCCAGGCGGGATCGGTGAGGTACGTGGTGACCATGGTGACATGCTCGAGGCTCGATCCCGCCTCCTCGAGCAGCACCTTGGCATTTTCCATCGCCTGGTTGGCCTGGGCCGCCGGATCGGCCGGATCGCGCAGTGTCTGCTCGAGATCGATTCCGGTCTGGCCCCGAACGAAGATGCGGTTTCCAGCCCGCACGGTCATGCACATGTCGTTGTCGTGCCGGCCGCCGGGGTAGACGTCGCGGGTGTTGAACTTCCGAAAGCGTTGAATCTTCACCGCAGTGCCCTCCTGATCGCCGCGGGTCGGCTCGGCACCCGACACCCGCGCTTTCCGGTCGCTGGAGACTGGAGAATAGCGCCCGCGGCCGGAAGGCAGAAGGCGCACGGCGCACGGAACGCAACGCTCCAGCTTCGGGACGTGCAGGCCATTGCGCGGCCACCAGGAGATCCATTTGCTGCGCAGCACAGAAGCTGTGGATCCGTGCCCGTGAAGAACATAACGGTATCCGTCGACGAAGAAACGTACCGGCTCTCCCGAGTCAAGGCGGCGGAGGCAGGAACATCCGTCTCGGCACTGGCCCGCGCCTATCTCGTTGCCTTGGTCCAAGGCCAAGTTCCCGAGACGGAATTCGATTGCCGACGCACACTTCAGGACAAGACACTGGAAGCAATCCGGACCCGTGGTGGAGGACTTCGGTCCGCGGACAACCTCGCGCGCGACGCATTGCACCGGCGCAACGCGCTTCCTTGACACACATGTCGCCTGATCTCGTACATCATTGTTTTACAACAGTATAATTCTCGTGCTCTGGGTTCCGTAAGCGTTTAGGACAAGATTGCGGCTCAACACCACGCGCCGATTCGGACCACCTCCGCGCCTCCCTGTCGAATCCATCATCAGTCGGTCCCCGTACTCGAAGGCGTCGGTTCACGACAACTACATCACCGGATGCGTCGCCACAGCGCTGACGCCCTGCCAATTTGGATTCTAGGAACAGAACAACGAGCCGTGAACAACCGGGTCAGTCGTTGGGGCGATCGCAATGAGGTCGCATGCGATTCATTCACGTCCAATCAGGTGCCCGCAACTCGTGCAAGCCCTCGTCGTCCTCATCGGTGTGGTCCGGGGTCAGTGCGGCTCCGAGGTGCAGGAGCGAGATAGTGAGGTCGTAGCGGTCGGAGATCAGGGCGAGTTCCGTGCATGGCTCGCGCGGAAACCAGACACCCTCGTCTAATTCCATCTCGGTAGACGACACGCGGTCTTTGCCGCGACGGGCGGCCAGGGACATTGCAGGAATCGGCCGTGGTGCCCGGTTCGCAGTCTTGATGTAGGCGCCGGTTCGAAGCGCTGAGTTGCTGGACCGGGCCCACAGGATGAAGCCGTCTCGCGACAAGACGAGAACTGCACGGCGCTTCGTGAAGCTGAGCCATTTCAGTGTCGCAGCGGTGAGCGATACGCCGTAGCGGTCTGCGCAGGCTCCGAGAAGGTCGAGATCCGGTGCGACCGATGGCGGCAGCTGTTTCCGGAAGTCGTCCAGCGGCATTAGCAGAAACGATGCGAAGACGTTGGCTTGGTGCTCGATTCTGGCGTATTCGCTGTCCCAACGAACCATGTCCTGGGCGGAGCATCTGAACCCATTCGGGTAGTCCAACCGATGCAACAGGTAGTGCCCAAACTCATGGGCGAGCGTGAAATTGATGCGTCCGGGCGACGCGATGGAGGTGCTGAACAGGATTCCCCAACCTTTCTTTCCGGAAGGAGCGCGAACGAGCGCTCCCTCGAAGCTCGGCAAGTCGTCACCCTTGATCAGGCTGACCGGGTCATCAGGGAAGAGCGTGTGAGATAGCTCCTGCGCGACCTCGGCAACGTCGATGGGAAAGTGCTCGACCCCCTGCGCAGTGTTGAGGATATGGCTGATGCGGATCGCCCACTGTTCGGGTGTGGCTGAGCCGGTCATGGTCATTCGTCATCCCAGTGATCGATCATCCGTCGAAGTCGTGCCCTGTCAGCGGGATCTAGCGTCTTGAATTTTCGGAAGAAAGCGCGGTCGGCTGCGTCCTCTTGAGTGACGGTATCCGCATCGTCTATGAGATAATCGATCGTGATGCGCAGAGCGTCCGCGATACGGGTCAACATGTCGGCCGAGGGCCGAGGCGGAGTCTTGTTCTCCAGTTCCCAGATGTAGCTCTTGCTCGAACCGGCCCGTTCGGCCAACTGCTCCAGCGTGTAGCCGCGTTCCTTCCGCAGCGTGCGGATCTTGGTTCCGAGTGCTGTAGTCACGGGTTCTTCCCCTCCGTCGGCGTCCCCTGTTCAGAGTAGCGGTATCGAGAGTGCTTGCATAGTGGGACCCAGTAGCTATAATGGTTCGCTGTAGTGAACAAATTATGCGTGGAATCCGTTAAATGTTGACGCAAAGGCGGCGTCTAGGAGCGCGACGAGGGATCCTCGGGTCCTGCTAATGGATGGAATCAGACCGGGGCGGAGCGAGCTAGGACATGAGGATGAGAACATGAATGCGATGATGGATGACTACCCCATCAGCAAGAAGCGGTACCTGGCCGGGGTGCTGGAACTGCTGTGCCGACAGCTCGAACTGACGCCGGCCCAGTACGAGGACGCAACAGCCAAATACGGTGCCGTCGGCCGCTGGCTGGACGATGGCCTCGTGCTCGCACGGCTGGACCCAGAGGTGTTTGCGCAGGGTTCGATACGGATTGGAACGACGGTGCGACCTCTGGGGCGCGACGAGTTCGATGTCGACCTCGTGTGCTGGCTCGTTGGCGGTCACGATGGTTTCGAACCGTCGCTGGTCATGAGGCTGGTCGGCGACCGTTTGAGGGAGCACAGGACCTACCGTGACATGCTTGAGCCCAAGAACAGGTGCTGGCGGCTGAACTACGCGGGTGAGTTCCACATGGACATCACACCGGCGGTGGCCAACAGCAACTGTTCGAACGGGGGGCTCGTCGTGCCGGATCGTGAGCTCCGTCATTGGGCGCCCACGAATCCAAGGGGCTACGCGGACTGGTTCGACGGGCAGGCCGCGGTTCAGCCAGCGATCGAGAAAGGGCTCCGCGAGGGGGTTCGTGCAGGTGTCGAACCGCTCCCCGACCAAATTCCGTTCAAGAACGTCCTGGTGCGGGCGGTGCAGCTCTTCAAGCGCCATCGTGACGTCTGGTTTCAGGGCCGGGATTCAGGGACGGCGCCGATTTCGGTCATCGTCACCACCCTAGCGGCAAGAGCCTATGTTCGGGCGGTTGCCTCGCGCGTGTACAGATCGGAATTCGACCTGCTGTTGGAGGTGATCCACAGCATGCCCCGCCACGTTGAAATCCGGAACATCGAAGGACGGCGGCAGTTCTTCGTATGGAACCCGACGACAGACGGGGAGAACTTTGCCGAGAAGTGGAACCAGCACCCGGAGCGCGCCGATGCATTCTTCGCGTGGAGCCGGGCGGCGCTCGACGATTTTCGCCGACTGAGCGAGACCTCGGGAATGGAAGCCATTCGCAAGCACATTGCGGGGCGTTTCGGCGAACGTGAGTCCGGGAGGGCAATGCAATCAGTCGCCAGTGCGGTGACGGCAACTCGCGAGTCCGGTCATCTTCGGGTCGCCGCCGGCGTTGGACTGACGACCGGGACGCTGGGCGTCGGCGTTCGGGCTCATACGTTCTATGGCGGGCAAGGGTAAATCTCGAACGGTCGGATACGCCGGTAATCGCAGGCTTTCGCTCGCGCAGCAACTGCTCTGCCTGCGGCAACGGTATCCGGACGGCACCGGCACCATTCGTCGGAGCGAATTGCGGTGGTGCTGCCCGCTTCGGCCGACCGCGGTGAGCAGGCTGTATCAGATCGAACTGCGCTACAGCGTCGCTGGCGTGCCAAAGGTCTTCGTCGTATCACCCGACCTGTCGGACTTGGCGGGCGGCAGAACGCTGCCGCACGTCTATAGCCAAACGGAACAGCGCCTCTGCTTGTACTTTCCGGGGAGCGGGGAGTGGCTCCCGATGTTCACGATAGCCGATACGATCGTCCCGTGGGCGTATGAATGGCTGTTCTTTTTTGAGGAGTGGCTTGGAAGCGGCGAATGGCGTGGAGGCGGTCGGCACCCACCGCAGGACTCAAACGGTGGGCGCCGGAGTCGGAGATCGCGCCGAAGGAGGGTGAAGTGACACCAACCCTGTCACTAGGGAACAGCCGAATCAAGGGAGCAGAGGCCCTGCACCCCTGGCATGTCCGAATGCGGGTCAGAATCCTCTACGCCGAGCACGGAATGTCCTCGCAGAACGGTTGGAAAGGGAGCTTGAACTCAAGGGTTACGGAGCAACTCCTCACCCCGGAGATCTCCTGCACGCTCAATGAGTTCAAGGCACTGGTGACGTCGTGCCCACGGCACTACAACATCTTTCAGTCACACAGCTCTCTTCCAAACAGGCTGCCAGGCCCGGAATCAAGCTTGCCCAATGTTGGAGGAACGACCTACGTCCTCGACGGACTACGGTCCGACCTTCAACTCAACTGCGACTTGGTCTTCCACAAGAACTCGGTCACACAACCAGCGAAGGCCAAGGGACAACGCCGGCGATGTCCTCTCGTAGATCAAGATTCGAGCCAGACGGAGGACCGAAACCAGGCTAGCTTGAAGATCCGGTCCACTGACCCCATATCGGCGAATTCGGACAACTCAAACAAGAAGGTCAGTCATGCAGTCTCAGCATCCCGCGGCCGGTCCTGTCCCTCGTTTTGCGTCCTCCACCACTGCCCGGATGCGAATGCGGTGAGTTCTCGCCGCACGAATCGTTACCGGGATCGGGGTGGTCCCAGACGAAGTCTGCGTCGAGCCTCTGACCGTCACGTTCAGAAGACCCGAACGAGAGCGGGCCGCAACAACACCGTCGATGGTTCCAACGGAGATTTCTGCGAGGTGATAGCAACGCGTCCGGGTGGCGGACGGGGTGCGTACGTACCAGTTGACAACAGCATGAAGTGAAGGCAACGGAGGCAACATGGGAATCCAGACCCACTTCGACAAGTTCCACGAGAAGATCAAGCTCGGCCGCAGGGACGATGCCTACAAGAAGGCGCGGGAGCGCGACGACAGCATCAAGAAGGACGTGAAGTCGGCGTTCAAGGATGCAGGCTATCCCATTGTCAATGACTTCATCCAGGGGTCACTCAAGACAAACACCGGAATCGTGCCGATTTCCGGCGACTACGACATCGACCGCGCCCTGGTGATCGAAGACGACGCTGCGCCGGAGAATCCGGTGACGCCGAAGAAGACGACGCTCGACGTGCTCGAAGATCGCGGGTTCAAGAACGCGAAAATCAAGAAGCCCTGTGTGACAGCGGACTACGCCAGCGACAATGTCCACATTGACTTCATCATCTACAAGCAGTTGAGCGATCAGCATTATCTCGCGGTGGGCAAGGAAAATTCCGACGAGAACAACCGGGAATGGTCGGCCGCCGATCCGCACGGCCTGACGGACTGGATCAACAATGACAGCAGCTACGGGGGAGATGACGCGAAAGACGTTTTGGCACAGTTTCGGCGCCTGGTGCGTTACCTGAAGCGCTGGCGCGACGTACAGTTCAACGAAACGCTGGCACCGAGAGTATTTTCGATTGGACTCACGGTGATGGTGAAAGAGCGATTCCAGTGGTCCTTCAGCATGGAGGGCGCCCGACAGGATCTGCAGGCTCTACGCGAGACCGTGGGGACCATTCTGGGCGCGGGCTACTTTACCGAGAAGGATACCGGACGGTACCGCGTTAGTGTGGATCTTCCAGTGCAGCCCTGGCGCGACATCTTCGACGGTTCGAGCCTGGATACGGGAACACAACTCTACAACAAACTCAAGCGGCTCAATGACAAACTCGCTGAGGCCGAGGGTTTAAGCGACGAACGCGAGCAGTGCCAGATCCTCAACAAGCTCTTCGGAGACGACTTCGAGGTTCCGGATCCGCCGAAGGGAGGTTCCAAGACGGAGAAGGCAAGGTACTCGAGCGCCGGAATTGTTACCGCATCCGTCGGTGCATGAACAGGAATCGCATTCGAAGTTGCATAGAGGAGCTCGGCTATGCTGCCCGGTTGACGGAGGCCGGATCGAAGCTGATGGTCGAGTTCGTCGCTCAAGGACAGACGGTAACGCTCGCCCACACGTTCCCGGACGAACTGCTGCGCCTGCCGAAGTTCTACCTCGTCGATGACCACGGCTTCGGGAAGCTGGCGCACGTGGGAACGGACGAGAATGGCGACTACGGGGAAGTGTGTATTGCCGACCCGTCATCGACTGCGGTCAACATCGATCAACCGGAACTGGCATACCGAGACACCGTTGAAGAACACGTTCAATCACTGACCCGGCTGATCGAGGATCCCGCGTACAATCGGGTGGAGCAGCTGCGAGAGTTCGATGCCCACTGGAAGATCCTATGCGACAACGCGCCGGGGGAGCCAAATGAACTCTTTGTGGCATGGTGTGGGGACAAGTGCGAAGGTCTGCAGGTGAAGCCACCCGGCGCGAAATCCGGCGCCGACTTGCATACAAGGCCGATCGCGTTGTCGGGCACGTTCGCAAACGATCGCCGCATGGCGTCGGTGCGGGCTAGCGCGGGATGGGGTACGCGCCCAGTCGTCGGGAAGGCGCTTGCGGCACGGTTGGACGACCTGGAACCCGCACCGGCGACGCAACGCGATTTGCTGGAATGGTACTTCAGGGTCGTCGCGCGAGTGGACAAGACGGACCGTCGCGAACTGCGAAGACTCCACAGGAAAAACAGTCGCGAGTATTGGCTTGTCCTTTCGGCGCCGATTCCAGACGGGGATACCATGTTCGCGCTCCACTGGCACGCGCCTTCGAAGAGCTCGTTGCCGACGTCAGCGGATGAGGCGGAGGCGGGTCGCTGGACGGCTACACCTTACAGGGTCAGATCGCTATCGCGGGGGTCGCTAGTTCCACGGGGCGGTGGATCACTGGACCTGAGTAGCAAATCGATTCTCCTTGTAGGCTGCGGGTCGGTTGGCAGTGACCTCGCACTACGGTTGACATCCGCCGGGGTAGGACACCTCACCGTATCCGATCCGGAGAAATTTCTTGAGGAGAATCTCTATCGCCACACTCTGTCGGTGAAGGACATAGGCCGGCTCAAGACCGAGGCGCTGGCGGAAGAAATTGTCCGGAAGCACCCTTGGGCTGAGGCAGTACCTTCTCGCAAGTCACTGCAAGACTTACGGGATTCAGCCGCACTAAGAAAATTCGATCTTGTGATAATCGCGATCGGTTCGCCCAATGTGGAACGCGTGTTCGCGGAATTCTGCATCCACGAACAGGTATGTGTCCCGATCATTAACTGTTGGCTGGAGGGCTACGGAATCGGCGGCCATGCAATCATAGCAGTTCCCGGGACGAAGGGATGTTGGCATTGCGCGTACGTCGACCCAAAGACGCTTACGCGGGGGCTCGTGTCTAATCTGAATTTCCTAGCACCGGACCAGGTCGTGATGCGTAACCACGGGGGATGCGGCACGCAGTTCCTGCCATATAGCGGGATCGCCGCCGGATACACGGCGTCGATTGCCTCGGACCTAGCTGTGCGCTTTCTCGAAGGTCAGGTGACCAAGTCTTTGAAGGTGAGCTGGAAAGGGGCGGACGTGGAGGCTCGGCGGGCCTCCCTAGCGGTTACGCGGCGATACCGGCATTTCACCGAATCGCTACGTATCCTGCCCCTGCATGACAGAAACTGCGACCTCTGTGGTTCGTGACGGCGTGTCATTTTTCGCGGGATACGGTCGGCGGGTGACCGTGCACGAGGACGTCGTAGGCATCTGGGATGGGCATCGGCAAACAGAGGCGAACGCCGCCGAGTCGTTCGGTGTGTTGATGGGAACAACGTCTGTCGACCACCGGGAGATCTGGATCGAGGCGGTGACCACTCCCATGCCGTGCGACCGGCGCTCGCGGTACTCGTTCGCGCTTCGCGACCCAGGACATCAACGGGCAGTATGTCAGATGTTCGCCGATACGGATGGCAGGGCGATCTATCTCGGTACATGGCACACGCATCCAGAACCGGTACCGGAGCCATCGGACATCGACCAAAACGACTGGGTCACGTGCCTGAGGGCGAACCGCGGGCGCCCGCTAGCATTCGTGGTGGTCGGTACCGAGGAGGTCCGCGTATTCGTACGGACGAGAGGGAGCTTCAGACGGCTGCGGTAGGAGAACCAGTGAGATGAAATCGATTGATCCGAAAGAATCCACGGTCGTGCAAACGCGTGAGGTGCCGATGACCGCGTTGGATGCAGTGAAGGACCACGTGGCCGCGTTGCGGGCTCTTGTGTCATGGAACCGCGTCGGCGTGCTAATGGACGAAGGACCCCAGGCGATCGTGACCGTGCTTCTCGACGGCGAGACGGTCGTGGGTGCATCGCGCTTCTCTCTGTCAGCCGCGCAGAGCGTCGACGCCCTACAAGCATACGGTGTAGGAACGACCGGGCCGATGCAACTCCGGTGCTGGCAAGGTCACACAATGACGACTGGACAGACGCGCAGCTTGGCTGACTTGACAACCGCTTGGAAGGAGTCGTTCGGCCAGGTCAAGGAGCAGGCGAAAGAGGACTGGCAAACATTCTTTGAGGAGGTCGAGGCGAACCTCTGCAAGAGCGGCCGCGGCGCTGGGCTCAGCACCGGAACTCGCAACCAAGTCCTCCTTGATGCGCACGGAAGGTGCATGTTCGAGGGTTGCGGCGCCGACCTTACCAAGGACCCGGTGACGCATGAGCGGGGGAACTTTGCAACTCTTGCCCACAACGTCGCGGCGTCACAGCGCGGGACGCGAGGGGTGCTGTATCTGTCGCATGGCCTCGCGGACGACCCCACCAATATCCTGTTGTTATGCGAAACACACCACCGCCTAGTCGATAAGGTTGCGAAAGCCGACTATCCGGCAGAAAGGCTTTCAGCTATGCGCAGGCTGTTCTCCGCAGAGGCCACAGCACTTCTGGACGCATTGGCCCTCGCGCCTACCCCCGCCTATTGCGTAGCGTGGCCCGTGCACAGACAAAGAATTGCGTTGCCATCGTCTCAGCAGATCGCCCGGGCGATGAAACCCATCGGCGCCCGATTGGACGGTCAGGTTAGGCAGGTGAACGACAACGAAGCACTGTTGCGATCCTTGCACGGACCGGATCTCTGGACTGCAATGGCCTCGGCAGTCGAGCAGACAGCGGCAGACATCCTGCTTCAAACACACGGCGAGGGGTATCGCGCGGCACTCTTTGCAATCGGACTCATGCCCGCTCTGATTGCGCTCGGCGCAAAGCTCGGAAACAAATGCGATATCACCCCGATGCTCCGCTACCGCGAGAACGGCTTATGGTACTGGCCGGTGAACGAGCCCCGCGGCGAATTTTATGCAGTTGACGGCGTGGACAAACTGTCGGATAGCGAGCCCGAGGTGTGCCTGCTGCTGGCGCTTACTGCAATGCCAAACTCAATGCAGTCAACGGCCCAGTCCCTCGGAATGGGCGTCGTATCGGTGGTTGCCTGCACCGGGTACTTGGGCAACGGCGCATTGGGTCACCCGGACGATGGTGCATTGTTCCGGCAACGGATGCAGGAACTGCTTCATCGGTTGCGAGACGCACACGGCGCGAGGCGAGTACATGTGCTTCCGTGCGCATCCAACGCAGCATGCGTGTTCTTCGGGCAGGCGTTCGACAGCTATCATCCTGATCTAGTGGTTTACGAATTCGCACCCGACGGAAACAGCATGGTGCCAAGACTAGCCATCACAAACACAAGCAACGAGTGCAAGGTTGAGCCCGCGGGAGCCACGACTCTCGATCAAGGTGATGAAGAACGTGGATAACGCACGAAAGGGAACCAGTACCCTTGCCTCCGACAAGACAGAGCTGTTGTTGACGTTGATCTGGGGACCACCAATGGTACTAAGTCCTACGTTCAACCAACTTTCCGAGTGGACAATCCTCCAAGGCTATGCCCGGGAAGGCCAATGAAATCCCTCCTAGAGCACTTCATTCGATCTCTGATCGACTGGCTATTCCGGCGACGTAGTCCCGCCCTGATTGTAATGCGTATTGGACTGACATCCCTAGTACTCGCGTTCGGTGCTGGTTGGGCACTAGACGTTTCGTTACCGTTTCGGGACGGTCGAATTGCTATCGGATTGGACAGTTCCGGTGGCACACCGACGATAATTGCCTATTTGGCGGCATTGGTCGGCGTCTCATTACTTGTCGGTGGTTTTGTCTGGGAAGTTCTCAGATATAGAATTGAGCAGAAACGCTCAAGCAGGAAAAAGGTAATTGTGATTGAGGTTCGAGGCTTACGTGAAGGGGGTGGATCACCCTTAAGTGCTGCCATCCCAGAAACAGTACAAGGAAAACTCGAGTGTATGCTTGTTGATCTTCGTCAGAGAGTCAAGGATGGAGAAATAGTAAGTCCACATGTAGCATTAGAAACTTTAGCGTCACTACCTGTAGATTTGAGACGTCGTGAAGATGGTCTCGATCGGAGTGACATCACTCTAGTTTACGGTGGTTTAGCCTCGGTGCCGTTTTCGTTCCTCAGTGGTGTACTCATCGACGATGAGAGATCGGTCGTCATACTTGATTGGAATAGGCACGAGGAAGCTTGGCGTGCACTCGATGCCTCGGATGATGGAATGCGCTTTGAGGTTATCGAATCGCCCCGGGCGCCGAGATCCCAATCCGAAGCAGCCCTAGTCGTATCAGTTTCCTATGGAATCAATACGGAAGATATTCGCGCGCTCGTTGACGGAATCCCAATCGTCGAGCTAAGACTCGAAGATGGTTCCCCAGATTCACACTGGTCAGAAGACAAACAACGTGCGCTGGGCAAACAATTCCTGAAAATAGTCGGTGAACTAGCAACCCGGGGTATACAACGTATTCACTTGTTTCTCGCTGCTCCAAATAGTGTCGTTTTTCGCTTCGGCAGGCTTTATGACAAAAGGAATCTCCCGGAGATACTAGTCTACCAATACGAAAGAGGCAGAACTCCACCCTATCCTTGGTGCATTCGAATGCCCGTCGGCGGGGTTGCACAACCGGAAGTGTTGTGTTCCTGACGCCAAGTCGTCCGCTTTCACTCTTGTATTTCCTGACGGGCGCACTAAGGATTCAATTTCCGGCTGGCCCGAGCTGCCACAACAGCCGCGGGTTCATGCTCCGGATTCAGCTCGAACCGTGGGCGGACAACATTCACATTGGTACGCTGCCAAGGAAGGAGCTTCCGTTCGCGACGTACTGGCCGAACGATGACGCGCATGGGAGGCAATACGCAGACGGAAATGGGTGTTCGGCGCGTGCGAGCCATATTCGCGATGTTCGTAACGAACAGGCGGCGCCTTCGCGTATCCGAGCCACAGATGTGATTGTTTTCATATGGTTTTCGAGGCTCCTCGTTACGTCACAGCGACGCGCCGCGTGACCTAAGCGGTAAGCATACCGGAAACAACCCGGTTCCAAGGCCAACGCATGCTGTGATGCTCCTGTCGTCCATGCTTCTAGTGGACGGGGGCGCGGGCGCTCTGTTCGCGCAGGGCCGCTGTCAGGTCTCGCCGGTAGCCGGCCACCCCGTTTCGGTCCCGTCCATCGTTCCACCGCCACCGTAGAGTCCGCTGGCGTTTCGACCGGCGCGTGTCCGCGACGTGGTGGCGTTCGGTCAACTCCCGTCTGTCTCGGTCCGACGCCGACAGGACCGGCACGTCCACGTCGCACAGCCCTGGCGCACCTTTGGCCCACCCCGCCATCGGGAGTCGAGGCGAGGGGATGGAGGTCGTTCCGGTAGGGGCTCGGAGAGAGCCGCCGAGACCGCCCGGAGCGGATCTTTGCTGACGGGAGCACGACATGACGGCGAACACGAAACTCATTCACGCCATCGCCGACGCCCTCATCGGCGAGTACGACGAGGAAGCGACCGAGTGGCTCGAAGACGGCGGGCGCGCGAACATCGAACGCATCGTCGCCGAGTGGCGCGCCGCGATCGAGGAAGGGCGCTGGGTCGAGCGGCTCGAGGACGTGCTGGTCCTCCGGGCGCTTCGCCATGAGGAGCACTGGGTAACGGTCCTCGGCGGGCCGGACACCGAGGCTCTCATCCGCGAGCTCGTGGACGAGGACTGGCGCGCACGGGGTGTCGAGACAGCGACGCGCATCGGCGAGGTGTTCGCGCACGAGCTCCTGCGCGGCGACACGGGCGAGCCGTTCGAGTCCATCGAGTACGACTGGCGCGAGCACGGGAGCGCGGTCCGCGGCGAGGACGACGAGCAGCCGTGGAACGCGGCAACGCCGCTCTCGGGAACCGAGACCCGTCTCGCGGTGTGCCTCGCCGAGGCGCGCTACGTCGAGCGCCGCGTCCCGTTCGTCGACCTCCCGGGAAAAGTCCGCCACGCGAAAGCCGCGGTGGACGCGGGCGACGAGAGCGGATGGACGCCGGTCGCGGACGGTCCGGTGTTCCGCTATGTCCGGGCTCTGCGCGAGGACGGGGTGGAGCGGACGATTCCGCCGGACCTTCGCCTTCGCACGCTCTCCACCGTCGAGCTCGTGTGCGCCCCCGGCCGCTCGGTTGTGCTCGTCGAGGAGGGGCTCCGCGGCCGGCTGGAAGACGTTGCCTCGAAGGCGGTCGAGAGCGCGCGGGTGAGCCGGCGCTGGCGCGTCGCTCCCGGCGAGCCGATCTTCGTCAGGCGCATCCGCTACGACCTCGACGAATGGGCGGACCTTCCCGTGCCGGAGGGGTACCGGATTGACCCGTTCCGTGACTCCGGTTGAGTCCAGTCTCCGGCGCGCGCTGTAGCCCAACTGGCGGATTGCGGCACTCCATCCGCCTCGTACTCGCCGGCCGGCGCCCCCCGGTAGCCGCCGACGCGCACCCCACCGCCAGGAGGCCGAGACCGGCTCCGGCCGGTGGAGGCGGCTGTGCCAGAGCGAGCACGGCTCGCCGCTTCCGCTCACTGCGCCACCGAGACGGGGATCGCCATGTCCACCAACATCACCGAGGAGCACCGCCGCGCCTTCGAGGCCCTGACGAGCGGCGACCACGACAACTTCGCGTTGTTCAGTTGTTTCTGCAACCACCAACCGGCGGCGGCCATCATCGCCGTCAACGAGTGTGCGTCCGCCGAAGAGACGGGGGAGCCCGAATTCCACATCAAGCCCCTGTTCATCTCGATTGTCGACGGCCTTGTCCTGACCGACTACGATGGTCGCGAGGCATGAGCGGCCTCGCGACGCGCCGCCGTCGTTCCGACATCGCCGTCCCTCCCGAGTGCAGGGAACTTGTCCAACGCGGCGCCCTGGTCGCGGTGAACCATTCCGGTGGCAAGGACAGCCAGTGCATGACGATCCTGCTCTCGCGCATCGTTCCCCGCGAGCAGCTCGTGATCGTCCATGCGCCGCTCGGAGAGGTGGAGTGGAGTGGCACGCTGACGCTTATCCAGAACACAATTCCGGCGGGCGTGCCCCTCATTCTGGCCCGAACATCCTCCGGGAAATCCCTGCTCCAACGCATCGAGGAGCGCGGCCGATTCCCGGATTCCCGGCGACGATTCTGCACGTCGGACACGAAGCGTACGCCTATCGAGCGCGAGCTGCGCCATTACCTCAGGAGCCATCCTCGCTTTGCCGGCCGTCTTGTGAACGCGATGGGGATGCGCGCTTCGGAGAGCCCGGCGCGCGCGAAGCTCACGCCCTGGCGGCGCAACGACCGCAACAGCCGGGCGGGTCGGGAGTGGTTCGACTGGCTTCCGATCCATCACCTGGAGACGGCGGACGTGTTCCGTGTCATCCGCGAAGCCGGCCAGTCCCCGCACTGGATCTACGCCCAAGGCGTGAGCCGCTGCTCTTGCTCCTTCTGCATTCTCGCCTCTCGATCCGATCTGCGCCGGGCCGCCGAGCTGCGCCCTCGTCTGTACCGAGAATACGTTGAGCTTGAGCGACGTATCGGTCACACGCTGTCGCCGAGCCGCATTCCGCTTCCCGAATTGACAGGCATTCCGGTCGAGCCCACCGACGCCTCGTTGCGCCTCTGCGACGGCGTCCGCATCGACCCTAGCGCCACTCCTTCCGCCGGCCCGTAGAGCGCCGCTCCCAACCGCTCCGCGCCTCCCGCTCCATTCCCGATTCCGCCCCCCACCCATCCCCTCCGTCCGTGGCGCCGGGAGCCGGAGTTCGGCCCGTGAGGGGCGAGCCCGGCGGCACGGGAGCGAGTCCTCCCCGCGCCGGGCGAACGTCCGAACCGGAGAAGCCCATGCGCATCTACGCGAGAGACCAGGTTTGCGGGTTTCGTTTCACACGCCAAGCCTGGGGCGAGCTCAGCAACTTCCAGCCCCTTGCCGTGCCGATCGCCGCCGGCCCGTGGACGTTCGCCACATCCGAGCACGCTTATCAGGCGTGCAAGTTCCCCGCCCGCCCCGACGTCCAGCGGCGCATCGCCGAGGCGCCGACGCCGAGGGAGGCCGCCACCATCGGACGCACGCCGGGCCTCGGCATCGACCCCGGCTGGAACGCCCAGCGCGTCGACGTCATGCGCTGGGTGCTGCGCATGAAGCGCGAGGCCAACCAAGCCGAAATCGACGCGGTGCTGACCGCGACCGGCAACCGGCCCATAGTCGAGGTCTCGACGCGCGATCCCTGGTGGGGCGCGCGGCCCATCGCCGACCGCTACGAGGGCAGGAACGTCCTCGGCCGGCTCTGGATGGAGCTCCGCCAGCAGCTTCGCGACCACGATCCCGCGGCACGTCCCGGCGCCTGGCTCGACCGGATCAGCGTCGGCCGCCTCGCCGGCGGCGCCGATTTGCCGGACACCACTCGAGAGGCCGCCTGACGACCGCTGCGCCATCGGCGCGACGCGCGCTCGGCGATTCCGCATCCGAACCCCGAGCGTGGAGTCGGGCGACCGGCGGGGCGCGGCCCGGCTGCCGAGAGGCGTCCGCGCCGCTCCGTTTCCCCGCCATCCGGAGCACGCCGATGACCGTTCCCGAGAACATTTCCGCGGACTACACGCTGCGCCCGAGCGAGCTCGCCGCGGTGCTCGCCCTCCTGGTCGAGGCCCGCCAGCCCTGCATCTTGTGGGGCCCGCCGGGCTCGGCAAAATCGATGATCGCGCAGCAAGTCGCCGCGGCCGCCAGCCTCCGGTACGTCGACGTTCGCGCGCTCCTTCTCGACCCCGTGGATCTCCGCGGCATCCCCTGGCGCGACGGCGCCGATCGTACCCGCTGGGCGCCGCCGGCCTTCTGCCGCCGTCCGACGATTCCGGACGCTGGCTCATCAACCTCGAGGAGCTGCCGTCGGCGGTCCCGATGGTCCAGGCGGCGCTCTACCAGCTCGTGCTGGACCGCAAGGTCGGCGAATACGAGCTCCCCGAGGGCGCGTCGCTCATCGCCTGCGGCAACCGCGAGACCGACCGCGGCGTCGTCCACCGCATGCCGACCCCGTTGGCCTCGCGCTTCGTCCACCTCGAGATCCGGGTCGACGCCGAGGACTGGCTCGCCTGGGGTGCGGCCAACGCGATCGCGGCCGAGGTGCTGTTCTTCATCACCTACGAGCCCGACCTCCTGCACCAGTTCGACCCCCGGTCGAAGGAGCGCGCCTTCCCGTGTCCCCGGACATGGGAATTCGCGAGCAACATCGTCAAGCACCGCAACGGGCTCGACCCGTCGGCCGAGCGGGCGCTGTTCCGGGGCACCGTCGGCGAGGCCGCGGCGGTCGAGTTCGCGGCGTTCCTCAAGGTCTGGCGCGAGCTGCCGCACCCACGCGCCATCGTCAACGACCCCGAGAACGCCGACATCCCGAGCAACGCGAGCGCGCTGATGGCGCTCTGCGGAGCGCTCTACAAGCTCGCCTCCGACATCAATTTCGACGCCATCGTCACCTACGCGACGCGGCTCCGGCGCGAGGTGGGCGAGTCCCTGGTCGGCGCGTGCGTGCGCCGCGAGCCGGCGCTCCAGCGCTCGCCGGCCTTCATCCGCTGGGCCGCGGCGAAGACCCAGTGAAGGAGAACGCCATGGTCTGGCGCATCACCCATTACCCGGCGGGAGACGCCCCGTCTCGCGACTACGCGGTGCGGGCGTCCAGCCACGAGGCGGCTAGAGACAAGCTCGCCGCCGCACTCAACGTCCCGTTGTGGACCCTTCGATAGCGGACAAGGAGGAACCCATGGATCTCAATCGCGACGCCATGCTGGCCGGCCTGCGGATCACCGCCTGGTCCGGCCGGCTCTACGACCGCGAGGCGAGCGACCACGTCGCCGCCCACCACGACGCCTCGGCCAGCGCCGGGCGCTACAACAAGCGCCTGCTGCCCAAGGCCGCCTTCGCCGCGCTCACCGCGACCATGAGCGAGGCCCGCACCAAGCACTACGAGAACAGCTTGCCGTGGGACGACAAGGGCGCGCGGCTGCTCACCGTCGCCAACTACGAGCACTACACCGGGCTCATGAAGGGCTTGAGCGAGCGCGTGGTGCGCCAGCGCGCCCGCTTCATCGAGGACTACGACGACTACGTCGACCAGGCCCGGCTCGACCTCGGCAAGCTCTTCCGCATCGAGGACTACCCCTCGAAGGAGGCGCTCCAGGGCAAGTTCGCCATCCGCTACCGCATCACCCCGGTGCCGGACGCGGACCACTTCATCGCCAAGCTCGCCTGCGACGACACCGATCGGGTCAAGCGCGACATCGAGCGCCACATCGAGGAGCAGCTCCACGACGCCGTGGGAGACCTCTACCGGCGGCTCGGCGAGGCGGTCGAACGCGTCTCGGACCGGTTGCAGGAGGACGCGAACGGCAAGCCGCTCGTGTTCCGCAACTCGATGATCGAGAACATCCGCGACCTCGTCGACGTCGTGCCGCGTCTCAACATCTTCGGCGACGACGAGCTCGCGCGGCTCTGCGGGCAGGTGAAGGAGAGGCTCGCGAGCGTCGAGCCCGACGCCCTCCGCCCGTCGAAGACCTTCGACCCCGCGGCCCGCGCCCAGGTCAAGCGCGACGCCGACGAGCTCGCGGAGAAGTTCGCGGGCTACTTCGCGCCGCCGCCCGAGCCGGTGCGGGAGGCCGCGTGATGTCCTCGCGGGTACTGGCCGAATCGGCGCTCCGCGTCAGCGACTGCGTCACGGAGTTGCTGCGCAAGCAACCCTTCTTCGGGAGCCTGGTGCTGAGGCTCCCGCTTCGGCCCGATCCCACGCGCGAGACGCTGGCGACGGACGGGCACGAGATCCGCTATTCGCCGCGCTGGGTGGCGGACACCGATTCGCACCTCATCGAGACCGCGATGGCGCGCGTCGTCATGGCGTGTGCGCTCAAGCACCACACGCGCCGGGGCGAGCGGGACCCCGAACGCTGGCAGTTGGCCTCGCAGCTCGTCACCCATGCGCTCATTCGCGACGCCGGCTTCACGCTCCCGCCCGACGCCGAAGCCTGGGAGGAGGTGAGCGTCGAGCAAGCCTACGACCGCCTGCCCGAGCCCGGCGCCGACGACTCCGGGGACGACGCCGGCGCATCGTCCGGTGCCGCCGGGGCCGACGCTTCGGCCGACGGCCAACCCTCGCCCGACGGCGAGGACGAGGACTCCGGTGATCCGACCGATTCCTCCGGCGACGAGGACTGTCAGGACGACGACGGCGACAGCCAGCCCAACGCCGAGGACGGAGACGACCACGACGGGGACGGCCAGGGCCAGGACGGCAACGACGAAGGCGACGAGGGTACGTCCGATGCTCCGCCGAGCCACGATCCTTCCGGCACCGGGGAGGTCATGGACGCCGACGCCCGCGCACGCGACGGCGGCGATTCGGCCGAGGCGCCGGTGGACATCACCGCCGAGGAGCAGGCCTGGGACGAGGCCATGCACCAGGCCCTCAACATCGCCCGCGCCGAGGGCAAGGTGCCGGGCCAGGTGGAGGAGACGATTCGGGGCGCCCACGCCAGCGCGCTGGACTGGCGAACGCTGCTGCGCCGCTACATGACCGATACGGCCAAACGCGACTACACCTGGAGCCGGCCGAACCGCCGGTTCATCGACTCGGGCCTGTACCTCCCGGCGATGCATTCCGAAGCGATGGGGACGATCGCGGTCCTCCTCGACACCTCGGGAAGCATCTACAGCTACCTCGAACTCCTCGCGAGCTTCTGGACCGAGGTGCGCGAGGTTGCACACGAGCTCAACCCCGAACGGGTCATCGTCCTGCAGGTCGACACCCGCATCACCGATGTCGCCGAGTACGCGGGCGAGGACCTCCCCGAGGAGCTCGAAGCGAAGGGCGGGGGCGGGACCGACTTCCGGCCCGGTTGTGCAACAACGTCTATTTTCAAGGAGATTTCCAGCGCCTCGCGGCGCAATTTACCGCTGTTATCGCATTGTTATAGCTTGCTTTTCTCTATTATCTCCAAACTCGGCCAGCCTCGCCTGATATTTTCTCGCCAATTTGCGTAAGCATTTCGCAACCGGATTTGACCACTATCAGGGCACGCCATGGCCGCGTATGGCACCCCACCCCCGGAACCGCCGATTTTCCGCAACGAGACCGTGTAACCGTTCCGACAACCCGTGCTGGCCCGAACGAACGGGCGTGGTCAAAGCCCGCAATGCGCAGAGATCCGTCGTCTGGCTGCATCGACCGTGCCGGCGAGCCGGTCGGTTCCACGGTTTATCGGAACGGTTACGAGACCGTTCGGACGGCGGGTCAAATGCCTGACCGGGCCGTCGCTCTTCTCCGTGTTCTTTCCCGCCCCGGTGCTGGTCCGCACCATCACCCGGTCACGCGGGGCCGGGGGGAACGACACAACGGGTTCCTTACATCCTGGCAGGATTGGGATCCGGTGGACCTGTTGGGCTGCATCTATCGCGCCCCGGCCGTGATGCCCTCGACTATGGATGTGCGTGATAGCCGGTCGAATCGGCGCCGCCGCTCCGGGTCTCCGGTTCCTCTCCGGCGTACGCATCCAGCTCTATCACGTTGCGGTCGGGGTCGCGGATGAAGACCGCCCGCAGATCCTTGAACGAGAACTGGCCACTTAGGGGGATGTCGTTCCCGGCGAGGAATTGCCGGGCGGCATCGATCGAGCCGACCTTGAACGACACGTGGGTGATGCCCGGATACTTCTCATCCGTGTCCATGAGAATGTTCTTGTCGTTCGGCGTGTCGGCCGGGCCGAGCAGGTTGAGAACGACGCCCGAGGGATGCTGCATGATGATCGGATGGCCCTTCTCGAATCCGGTATCGGACAGAGTCCTGAAGCCGAGTCGCTCATAGAAGGCAATAGAGACCGACTTGTCGCTGACCCGGATCCCGATGTGATCGACCTTCTCGATACCGAGCATTTCGCGTAACCCCTGTTGTGTTGAACGCTGCCGCGTATACCCGCTGCCCGGCCCCCGCGAGCGTGGTGCTTCCCGCCCGGCCTCCGACGGGTCCGCTGAACCTGTCCGCGCCACCATAGCGGCCGTCTTCCGAGCCGTCAGTCATTTCGGCGCCGGCGCGCACGCTCGGCCGCATGGCCGGGATGACGCCTGAGGAACCGCCACGCCCACACCGTGCCGCTCATGGCTCACCAGCGCATCGACGCCCGCAAGACCAGCGCGTGCTCGGGGGCGTTGTCGTTGGCGGGCTCGCGCCGGCTTGCCTCGGTGGTGAAGGTGAGACCGCTCCCCAGGCGATAGCCGTAGCCCGCGCGCCAGATGCGCTCGTCCTCGCCGAACTCCCCTTCGAGGCGCCACTCGGTTGCCTGCCCGAGCCGCAGCCGCTGCCCCAGGCGAAGCGTCTCGCCCTCGCTCGAGCGCGACCAGCCCGCATAGGGCGTCGCCACCCCGCGCTCGTCGAGCACCGCGAACCCGTAGCCCATCTCCGCATCGAGACGGTGCCCGGGGTCGAACGCGTCGTCTCGCGCGCCAAGCCCCGACGCGTCGCGAAGCCCCCACAGCCGCTCCGTCCCGCTCGACGCCGCACCCCACGTCGGAGACAGCGTGAGCGAGAGCCCGCGTCCGGAAGCCCCCGGGTCGATGCGCACCGATCCGCTCGCGCCCCACTCGCGGTAGCCCTCGTCCTCATGTGCGAGCAAGCCCCGCACCGCACCCTCGACCGCGACGCCCTCGCCCTGGTAGCGCAAGCCCGCCCCGACCTCGACGCCGGTCCCGGTCTCGGCGTCCCCGCCGTCATGGCGAAGCCCGAGCTCCACGCGGGGCGTCAGCGTCCCGGCGCCCATCTCGAAGCTCCGCGAGCCGTCGAGGATGAGCCGCAGACGGCTCGCGTCCGACTGCGACGCCGCCATGCCGTCTGTCGCATCCGAGGTCGTGCGCAGCAGCATCGCGTCGGTGCGGATGGCAAGCTCGAACCCGCCCGACTCCTCGGGCGCCACCAGCGTCCCCCGCGCGCCCACCGCGCCCATCCGCAGGCCGATGTCGGTGGTGTAGCGCTTCTCGGCCTCGCCGTGCGCCTCGGTCAGTGTCAGCGTCCCCGTCCCGTAGCCCACAAGGCCCCACGCGCTCACCCGCTCGCTCAAGGCAAGCCGCGCATAGGGGAAGAGGGTGGTCAGCCGGCTCTCGACCTCGCCCGTGTCGAAGGCCGAGTCCGCCCCGGAGGTGAGCGCATAGCCGCCAGTGCCCTCGCTGTAGGCGACCGCCGCCCCGGCGAGCCAGCGCCCCTGGCCGACATCGGCCCCCAGCATCGCCGTCGTCACCTCGCCGTCGAGGCGCACCTCGTCGACCTCCGCGTCGAACCCGCCCGTTGCCACACGGCCCCAGGCCGCGACCGACGCCGCCCCGTCCCCGCCCCCGGCCGCGAGATGGAACGAGCTCCCGAGCAGGAGCTCGCGCCCCGTCATCGTGCGCGCGTCCGCCCCGGCGCCGTTGCGCAACCAGCCGTCGCCGGTCCCGACGCCGGCTTGCCCGCGGTCCCGCCCGCCGCCGTCGGCAGAGCCCCCGAAGCGGTCCGCGAGCGCCAACAGGGTGTCCCGCGCCGCCTGCTCGTCGTCGCCGTCCCTCCGGTCCGCTCCCTGCGGCGCGTCCCCGGTCTCGCCCTCGAGGCTCAGCCGCTCGCCGCCCAGCGTCACGTGCGAGGCGCCCGGCGCCTCGAAGCGCGCCGTCACCGCGTCCACTACCTGGCCGCCCACCGTGCGCCCGAAGCGCACCAGCCACGCCGACGGCATCGGGTCCGCGTTCTCGATCGTGCCCACCGCCTCGCCGTCGGCGATGACCGCCCCCGAGGCGTTCGACAGCGAGACGGTGAACGTCTCCCCGCCGTCGTCCACCGCATCGTCGAGCAGCGCCACCGCAAGCGTCTTCGACGTCTCGCCGGCATCGAAGCGCAGCGTGCCCGACGCGCCCGTATAGTCCTCGCCCGCCGTCGCGCTCCCGTCCGCCGTCGCCCACTCCACCGTCACCGGCCCCGGCGCCGCCCGGTCGAGCGTCACCGCGAACGCGATGCTCCCCTCGGATTCGTTCGCCGCCGCGTCCGCCACGCTGAGCGCCGGCGGCCCCTGCACCGTGAACCGCACGCTGAGCGTCCCGAGCACCGCGCCGGCGCCCTTGATCTCGGAATGCGCCGTCGCGCTCAGCGTGTACGAGCCCGCCGGCAGGTCCTCGCCGTAGGGGTCTTGCAGGTCGTCGCCGTAGAGCGACCAGGGCTCGACGCTCTCGACGCGCGGCGAGACCGACTTGTTCGACCCCGACAGCGACAGCGTCACGCTCTTCACCCCGCCGCCCGGCGCGACCTGCGCCACGATGCCGTAACGATCCGCAGACGGGTCGGCCAGCTCCACCGTCGAACCGTCGCTCAGCGTCGCCAGCTTCCCGTTCAACGCCGTGTCCACCAGCTCGAAGCCGGTCAACACCGGTGCGTCGGTATCCACGACGACCGCCGTGTCCGAGGCCGCCGCCACCGTGAAGGCGACACTGCGCGTTCCGAGCGCCGCGCCCCCGAGGTCCATCTGCGCATACGCCGTCGCCACCAGGGTGTAGCTGCCCACGGGCAGCGCCCGGCCGTGCGCCTTGCCGTTGGTATCGCCGGTGAGCGACCAGGGCTCATAGTTCTCCGTCTTCGTCACCCTGTCGTTCGGCCCCGGACCCCGCAGCGCGAGCCCCACGCTCTTCACATCGGCGCTCGCCACCGTCGCCATGAGCCCGTAACGATGCGCCGACGGGGTGGCAAGCCGCACCGTCGCGCCGTCGGTGAGCGTCACCGTCTCTCCGCCCGACGCCGTGTCCACCAGCTCCAAGCCCGTCACCACACCCGGCGCCGGCCCGGGAACCATCTCCGCGGGCGCCACCTCGAGCCTCCCCCCGAGCGCGGTGCACACCGCGCCGGGCTCCCCGCATGGCGGGTTCGCAAGCGACACCGACACCGCCGCGACCGAGTCCGGCTCGATCGTCACCGACCACGCGCCGCGCCTCGCCTCGACCCGCGCCGCCGCCGTCAACGTCCCGTTGCCGACGACGAGCGCATGCGCCGCAAACCCCGCCTCGTCTATCTCCACCGCCTGGTTGAACACCACCCGGAAGCTGAACGGCGTCCCCGAATGACTCCCCGGCTTGCCCTCGAAGCGCACCGTCAACGGCTCGGCCTCCGGCAACGTCCCGTCCTCCCCGGCCCGCGCCACGTTGGAGAACGGCGAGCACACGCGCAGCTTATTCTTGGCCTCCTCGGGGGCGTCGGCGTGCACCTCAAGCGTCCCGGCCGAGTACAGCGCCTGCACGCGGAAGTGCCAGTCCGTCATGTGCGCCTCCAGCACCAGACGCCGGGTGTTGAACTCCGGGTCGCACGGCGAGTGGTACGTCTCGCTGCACGAGCCGATGAAGGCGCTGTAGAAATTCTCCGAGCGATGGCTCCCGTCGGCGTTCGCCCATTCCACACCATCGCGCGAGCCCTCGAAGAGGTACCCCACCAGCGGCAGCCCCGCGGGGTTGGCAGGCTCCGTCCAGCGCGCCACCGCCACCGTCGTGACGGTGTCGTCCACCGTCCGGTCGGCGAGCGTCACCGTCAGTTCCGGCGCCTCGGACGGCTCCGCGTACGGCGTCGCCCAGTCCCACGCGTACATGCCCGGCCCGGCCGCGTTCACCGCACGCACCTTGAACTGGTACAGCTTGCCGTTCACCAGGTTCCCCACCGTGACCCGCCGCGCCTCGGCACCGCCCGGCACCGGTGTCCAGTCCTCGGGCTCACCGCTCTGAAGGAACAGCGCGCAGGCGCGCTCGCCCTGCGCCAGGACCTCCTCGGGGCAGGTGCGCCCCGTCAGCGGCGAGTCCCTCCCGCTCCTGTGCACCCAGTACTCGTAGCGCTCGATCGGCGCACCGCCGTCCGACGCCGGCGCCGACCAGTACGCCGTCGCCTCGCCGTCGCCCGCGCCGACGTGCAGCCGCAGCGGCGTCGACGCCGGCTCCGCGTCCAACAGCGGCAGCGAGAGGGTCGCGGTGACCGGGTTCCCCCCGTCGCTCACCTCCACCTCGACCTCGTAGAATCCGTTCCCGTCATGGTCGTCCGGGTTCGCAAGCGTCGCGCTCGTGCGAGCCGTCAGCACGCTCAGCACCCCGTCTTCGGTCAGTTCGAATTGGTCCCCGTCAGCGCCGCCGACGATGCGCCACGTCAGTGCGTCCCCGTCCGCGTCGCTCGCCCGCAGCCGACCCACCTCGGTCCGGTCCAACACCACGTTCAACTGCCGCGGCTCGATCAGCGGCGCGTGGTCGTCGTCCACGATCCTCACCGTCGCGGTGTCGGTCGCGTCGGGGAACTCGAAGAAGGCGTTCAGACCGGACGTGGGCTCCACGAGAACCACGAAGGACTCCTCGTCCTCCGCCTCGGGCTTGTCCAAGATCTCGATCGACACGTCCTTGGTCGCGATGTACTGCCCGCCCATGTTCGTGAAGTCGGAGGGGACGAACGCCAAGCTCTCCGTAATCGGTCTGTAGTCCTCGAATGACGTAGCCGAGGCCGATTCGGTCGAGGCGGTGACCTCGAACTCGCGGTCGTAGACATCCCAGTTCCGCGGGACCCTCGCAACCACCTTGATCGTGACCGACCCCGCGGTCTCGGCGACCTCGTACTCGAGCGGGTCGGCACCCACCTCGATCGGCGGACCGACGGTGGCCGAGACCTCGTCGGACGCAGCGCCCCCGCCGCCGCCGTTCACCGCCCGCACCCGGTAGACGTAGGTGGTGTTCGCGGACACGTCGTAGTCGTCGAACCTACGCGAATCAGCGTCCCCCGCCTCCTGCCAGTCCCCGTAGCTCCCGCTGCCCTCCTTGCGCCGGTACTCGTAGCCGGTGATCGGGCCGCCGCCGACCGACTCCGGCGGCAACCACGCCAATTGCGCGTAGCCGGTGTTCACGGCCACATCGAAGGAGCGCGGCGCTCCCGGGCGTTCGATACCCTCAATCGTGAGGGTCTGCGTCTCGCCGATCTGCTCGGTCCCGATCATCGCCGTGATCGTGACCGTCTCCGGCATGCTGTCCTCGGTGTCCGCCTTCGCGGTGATGGTCGTCGAGACCTCGGTCTCGCCCGGCGCCAGCGTCAGCGACGTCGACGCGATCGTGTAGTCGGTGCCCTCGTCCGCCGTGCCGCCGGGCGTCAGCGCGATCGTCTTGGCGTCCGCAAACGTCGCGCCCCCGGTGCTCACCGTCAGCGTCGAGACCCCGGCGTCCTCTTCGATCGTCTCCGGGTCGAACGTCACCGCCCAGCGCACGGGCGCGTTGTTGACGACGGCGGGGACGCCGCCCGAGCCGGCGGTGAAGGAGGCCGCGTCGTTGCCCGCCCGGTCCTCGATGGCATCGTCGTCGCCCGGATCGGTATATGTCAGGCTCACGGCCTGCCCGGCGTGCAACGCGTGCGCGAGCGTCAGCGTCGCCTCGTCGCCGCTCACCGCGACGGTGTTGACACCCGGCGCGGCGCCCCTGTTCACCGCGAGCGCGAAGGCGCCCGCGCCGAGTGTGGCCGGCGACAGCGCCTCGTTGAAGCCGAGGACGATCCGCATG
The DNA here is from genome assembly GCA_965223775.1 of Gammaproteobacteria bacterium. GTDB lineage: Bacteria > Pseudomonadota > Gammaproteobacteria > HK1 > HK1 > JAJDXW01. The sequence goes on from OZ245021.1 coordinate 5,439,852, forward strand.
CCGTCGCCCGAGGTCGCCGCTCTCGCCGGCACCGGCGGTACGCCGTCCACCTTGTGCCTTGAATCCGCGGCCTCTCCCGCAAAGGTCAGCACCGCGTCCGGACCGCTGCCGTCGCCCTTCTTGATCGTGCTGGAATCGAGCGCGATCGGGTTCGCCGGGATCGCCATCCCGTCCGTGTCCAGCATGCCCGGCTCAACCTCGTACATGAACACGAGCCCGGGCGAACCGGACCCTGCCGTATTGGGCGCCGAGTATGTGGCGCCTCCGATGTCGAGGGTGAGGTGCGGCCCGCCACCACCCATGGTGTCGACCGTCACCGTGTCGTTGAACGTCACCGTCACCTCGATCGAGTCGCCGATGGCGTAGGTGTCGTCGTCGCCGGCCCGGTTGTCGTCGTTCGGATCGGAGGTGAATCCGATCGACTCGACGGTCAGCGGGGGCAAGATGACAATCTCGGCGCTCTCGACAACCACCTCTTCCCAAAAGGCGTCTCGGATAGCCTTGGCCCACTGCCTGCCATCCGTCCCGTTCGATGCCGGGGTCACGGTTGCGGAGAACTTGACTGTCTCCGTGGCGCTCACCTGCGGGGCGATGAAACTCGCCGTTCGTCCGTCTGACGAAGTTGACAGATTCGCGCTCGGACCACTCTTCTGCGACCAACCGTAGTTCAATGACCGCCCCAAAGGATCAAGGTCACTTCCAGTATCCGCGCTCATGACCACCGTTCGGCCGGATCGCACCGTCAGCCCGTCGGATCCGTCGGACGTCGCCGTCACTGTGATCGGAGGCGGAAAACAACCGTTGCCGCGCTCGGGGCAATCCGGATTGCCCCGTACGCCGATCTGCTCGATGATCGACGGCAACGACGTGAATATGCCCGCAGGCAATCCGTCCAACGTCAGTTCGTTATCTTCCAGATACAGGAACTTGAGCGATGTCAAGCCATCGAAATCATCCCGATGCAGCGCCCGAAGACCGGTGTCGTTCAGATTGAGAACCGTGATCGCAGCCAGCATGTCGTCGGTCACCAGCGAGCAGTTGTCCGCCCCGGTTGCGGTCACCAGCCCATTCTTGACCTGCTCGGTCCGGTCGCAGACACCGCCTGTGACCTCTCCGCGGGTGACGACGACCGTGTAGGTCTCCGTCGTGAGCTCGTCCTCGGCCGTGACCTTCGCCTTGAAGGTGTTCACCCCAGAGGCGAGCGTCACCTGATAGCCATTCGTGTCCGCCCCCGCGTCGGTCAATTCCATGTCGCTCACGTCGAGATACGCCACCGTGGCGGCGTCATGCGTCGTCCTTGCCGCCACCGTCAGCGAAGACACGGCGTTCCCGACCGACGCCGTGTACCTCGTCCTTTGCGCGTCAAAGGCCGGATTGAGCGCCACCGCATTCATCCCGTCGCTCAGGCTCAGGTGACTCAGCTTCGCTTCGGTGGACAGGTACGCGCGACCATTCACCTTGTGATCCGCCAGATTGAGAAAGCCGCTGTAACGCGGGTCTAGCTCCACATCGGTGTCGAGAGCTTCGATGGTTCCCGTACCGGAGAATCCCGACGTGATCGTGCCGTCGCTGTCAGCGTGGCCCGCTACAACGCTGATGCCGTCGTCGTCCAGATCCTCCGTCTGCACCTCGTAAGCGAAGACCAGCGTGTCGCTTCCGGAACCGCGTCGATACTGGGCTCCCCGCCACCACCTGGCACTTTGATCCTCGCCAATCCGCATGCTCAGCGCGACCTCCCCCACCACCTCGACCGCCTGATCGAACGTCATGCTCAGTTCGATCGACTCTCCCCTCCCATAGGTCGACCCTTGCGACGGGGACGAGGTTACCTCCAGGTCCGTGACATACGGGCGCCCGTCCACGTTCACCTCTTGGCCGAAGCCTGGCGGCAACGCGCGCATAGCCACATCTTCTGTGTGATGCGAGGAATCCGTCCATACGCCGTACAGGTTGCCATCGCCCAGTATGTGGCCACCTACCGGGCTCAACCTATGGTTGAGGTTTCGGTCGCCCACTTGCACCTGGTAACCGAACGCCAGGGTATCGCTGCCCGAGCCGCGCCGGTAGTTGAACCTGCGGTACTGCAGGTCGCTGAACAAGAACCACAGGAGCGTGTCGCCGTGCACGGCGACCTTCCCGTTGTGCTTCACGTTGACTTCGATCCACTCGCCCGTGCGGTAGGTGTACCCGTCCGCGGGCGCAGAGTTGAACCAGGCGTTCACGACTTTCAGCTCATCGTCGTCAACGATCGTGACCTGGCAGTACCTGTCGCCATCGATGTCGGAGCCACCAGTCGCTTTCGAGTATCCAGCCTCATACGTCTCGTCTCCCTCATACAGATCGTCTTCGTGCGTAGCGAACGTGTGGTTCATGTCGCCGCTCTCCCTCCTCGTTTGACGAAACCTGAGCCGCGATACGTAGTCGACGTCGGGCGTGGCCGTATGCGCCACACGTGCCATACGAAATGTATTCGTCTGCCATTCCACGGCCATTTTCTCGTACATGTTGTGGTTAGACCACCCGACATTGATGACGAACTCATCTCCCTCGGACACACGGACACTTGCGCTGAATGGCACCTCAGCTCGCCAGTCGTAGCATCGAAGCGTGAAGTTGTTAGCGGCAACGGCGCTGTCCACCCCAGCCGAGCAACAGGCCACGAGCGCACACAGCACCCACCGGGCGAGACCTCGCCACCAATCGGACCGCTCGCCGATGCCCCCGATCACTGAGGTGGCCCCGGTTCGTCGGACAGCCTGTCCCGCCGACACGCTCGCGCGCCCGGGCACTCGGCACGTCGGTAGGCGTCGACCGCCTGCTCCAGGCGCTCCGTACCGGTCTGTCTTCGGCCCACGGCCGACATGTGGCTGACACAAGGGGAGCCGCCGACGTTCACCGTCCGCGACCGTTGGCCCCCAACGGGCAAGAAGAAATCGCTGCAGCCGACAGCTTCGAAGGCGGGGAGGTCCGCGACGTCCAGCGTCGCCGACCACACCTCGACCTTGTCCTGGGCCTGCGCCGGAACCGTCGGAAGAAGCGACAGCGCGAGCACCAGGGCCGCACCGAGCCGCGCCGCGCGGCGCGCGGCACAACACAGGTCAGGCGGAGACGGCGGGGAGCATGCAGCGCGGGAGGAGTTGTCCCGCATGCGGGACGCACTCATGGCCTCTGCGCCCAAGATTCCACTTGAACCGTCGGCTCCTTCGAGGAGTTCAGGCCCACAGTCCGCTTCTCCGCCACAACGCCCACGCGCATTGGAGCTAGACTCCTTGAGCGGGGTTGATCTTGCCATTATGAGCCGAGTTTTTGCAGCGAGTCTTTCGCCCTGCCATAGAGGCGGTTGATGTGGTGGTCGAAGCGCGCGACGAGCCGGCCGAGTGCCGGCGGTGCCTTGTCGTCGAACAGCGCCGAGAGCGCCGGGGCGAGGACTCGGCGCTGGCCCCGGCAGTAGCAAAGCGCAACGCGCTGGCCGGCCTCGGTGACGCGGTAACGGTGCGAACGGGGCAGCCGTTCGACCAGACCGCGCAGGCGAAGACGGCGCAGGTCATAGCTGGCGCGGCCGGGACCATAGGCGTCCGCGCTCACGCCGAGCAACGGCGCGACCTGCTCGCGCAGCTCGCGGTTTGCGAAGCCCACGGGCAGCAGCCGGAAGGTGAGCAGGGCGGCGAGCAACGCTTGGATGCGAGGGTCGCCGAAGCGAAGCGCCGACACGCGCCGTTCGTCCACCACGGTAGGGCGGTGCAACTGCTCGAACGTCTCCATCCCGAGCGGGCCGTCGTGGCTGAGCCGTTGGACGCGCAACAGGCGTCAGTTGGCGGCGAAGCCGACCTGTTTCAGGTCATCGAGGTTGCTCAGCCGTCCGCCGATGGCGAAGTCGTAGGTGTTGTTGATGACGGTCTCGGTGCGCAGCGCGCGCTCTTCCTTGTGATACTGCTTGATGCGCGAGCGTTTGTAGTCCACGTGCAGCGACGGAGTCACTCCGTCGGTAATGACGCGGGTGCGATACCGAGAGGGCGTGCGCTGGGTCACGCGGCGATGGAAGATCAACTGCACGTGGTCAGGGCGGCCGAGGTCGAGGTTACCAGAACCGCCTTGGTCAGTCCTTCGTCGCGCCGTCGGCCGCATCCGGCCTCCGCCCGCTCTCGACGATGCCGCTTGCGAGCACCTCCATCTGCTTCTTCAGCCCGGGATCCTCTCTGGGCCTGTCCCATTCCGAGGTCTCGCTTCGTCGATGATCCCGTAGCGCCGCCAGCTCCGCTTCCTCCATGTTCAGAAGAAACGTGTACAGCTTGTCCACGATTTCGCGCATCGTCTGACCCATCTCGGTGGCGTCCAGACGGGCCGCGCGCTCCCACGGAATGATCCGACCGTCGCCGTCCACGACCACGACATCCGAATAGTCGCCCGTCCTGGTGACTGGGCACTGCCCCTCCCCGAATTTGCCCAGCTTCGAGTCCGCGACGCACATCAGGCCCATCATTTTCGCCATGCTGGCGGTGCCCCGCCGCGCCATTGTTTCGCTGACCATTTCGATCTCCCGGATTTCGCGACGCCGGGCGTTCCGTTCCGAACTCCCGGATCTCCTTGTTTGTCTAGCCCGACCGCCTCGTCGCTCGCAACGCTTCCTGCCGAGTTGCGCGCGCACTGCCCCTGCTTTCCCTCCCGGTCTTCACTGACCGAACCGACCGGCAAGTCCGCCGATCTCGCCAGCAATTTACCCGTTTTCCCGTGCCGCCGGGCCAGCGGCCTTGCTCCCCCAGCCGACCACAACCCGTTTCCACACGTCCACGCGCAATTCGACAGCCGGCGGGCCGGCCGCGACGGCGGGAGGAGGTGGACGGCCTTCCCCGGGCGAACCGGGGGGCCGGGAGACGGTCCCCCGCGCCACCGCCGGGGAGACCGCCGCCATGACCACCAACATCGCCGAAGAACACCGCGTCCTCGAAGCTGTAAAAAGTGGCGCACCGGCGCTACGCCGCCGCTCCGACATTTCCGTTCCATCCGAATGCCGCGAGCTGATCGACCGTGGCGCGCTCGTTGCTCTATCGAGCAGCGGCGGCAAGGACAGCCAGGCGATGACGATTCTGCTATCGCGCATCGTTCCCCGCGAACAACTACTCGTCGTTCACGCCCCGCTCGCCGAGGTCGAGTGGCCGGGCACGATCGAGCACATCGAGAACACGCTTCCCGACGGCGTGGCGCTGATCCTCGCCCCCGTCACCTCCGGCAAGTCGCTGCTCGACAGCATCGAGGAACGAGGCCGTTTCCCGTCGCCATCGGTCCGGTGGTGTACGAGTTCGACCAAGCGCGGACCCATCGAGCGAGAACTGCGCCGCTATCTGAAGCCCCATCCCCAATTCGGCGGGCGGCTGGTGAACGCCATGGGCATGCGCGCGGAAGAGAGTGCGGCGCGCGCGAGGAAGCTCCCCTGGAAACGCAGCGACCGCAACTCCAAGGCGGGCAGGTCCTGGTTCGACTGGCTTCCGGTCTTCGATCTCACCGAGAACCAGGTCTTCGACGTCATCCGCGCCGCCGGCCAGTCGCCGCATCCGGCCTACGGGATGGGAATGTCGAGGCTGTCATGCGTGTTCTGCATCATGGCCTCGCGCTCCGATCTGCGCACCGCCGCGCGATTGCAGCCGGTCCTCTATCGCCGGTACGCGCTCCTCGAGGAGCGCATCGGCCACACGCTCTCGCCGACCGGGGTGCCCTTGCCGGCTCTGACCGGCGTGCCGGTCGAACCCGACTGCGGCGCACGCCGCTTCCCCGCGAGAGCCGGAGTCCGGCCCCATGAGGAGTGAAGCCCGCTACGGGGGAGCGAGTCCCCCGCGTCGGGCAAAACTTTCTACACCGGAGAAGCCGATGCGCATCTATGCAAAAGACCGGGTTTGTCCGTTCCGCTACACCGCCGCCGCCTGGGGCGCGTTCAGCAACTTCCAGCCTCTCGGCGTGCCGATCGCCACCGGCCCGTGGACGTTCTTCACGTCCGAAGCGGTGTATCAAGCGGCAAAGTTCGGCACACGCCCGGACGTCCAGCAACGCATCGCCGAAGCACCGACGCCGAGGGAGGCCGCCGCCATCGGCCGCACGCCGCGTCTCGGCATCGACCCGGGTTGGAACGCCCAGCGCGTCCATGTCATGCGCTGGGTGCTGCGATGCAAGCGCGAGGCCAACGCGGACGAGATCGACGCGGTGCTTGCTGAGACCGCAGACCGGCCCATCGTCGAGGTGTCCGCGCGCGACCCGTGGTGGGGAGCGCGGCCCGTCGCCGACCGCTACGAGGGCAGGAACGTGCTGGGACGCCTCTGGATGGAGCTCCGTCAGCAGCTCCTCGAGGGGAACCCGGAATCCCGCTCCGGCGCCTGGCTCGGCCGCATCCGCGTCGGCCGGCTGGCCGGCGGCCCCGTCGTTCCGCGCGCCGCCCGGGCGGCCGTCTGACTGCCGTTTCGCCGAAAGCCGACGGGCCGCGCCGGCCGTCCCCCCCGAAGCAGCAGGAGTAGGAGCAGGAGCCCGGACCGGGGCGAAGGCCGGGCGTCCGGAGGGTGCCCGCGCCGCCTCCCCGCCATTTCGGAGTCCTGTCCATGACCCAACCCGCAACCATCTCCGCGGACTACACGCTCCGCCCGAGCGAAGTCGCCGCGACCCTCGCCCTGCTCGTCGAAGCCCGCCAGCCGGCCATGCTTTGGGGAGGCCCGGGCACGGCAAAGTCGATGATCGCCCAGCAGGTCGCGGCGGCCGGCAACCGCCAGTATGTCGACGTCCGGGCGCTGCTTCTCGACCCCGTGGACCTGCGCGGCATCCCCTGGCGCGACGCCGCCGACCGCACCCGCTGGGCACCGCCGGTGTTCCTGCCGCCGACCGACGATGCCGGCCTCTGGCTCATCAACCTCGAAGAGCTTCCGTCCTGTGTGCCGATGGTGCAGGCGGCGCTCTATCAGCTCGCCCTCGAACGCAAGGTCGGCGAGTACGCGCTGCCCGAGGGCGCCTCGCTCATCGCCTGCGGCAACCGCGAGGGCGACCGCGGCGTGGTCCACCGCATGCCGACCCCGCTGGCTTCGCGCTTCGTCCACCTGGAGATCCGCGTCGACGCCGAGGACTGGCTGGCCTGGGCGGCCTCGAACGGAATCGCCCCCGAGGTGCTGTTCTTCATCCAGCTCGAACCGACGCTCCTGCACCAGTTCGATCCGCAGTCGAAGGAGAAGGCGTTTCCGTGCCCCCGGACGTGGGAATTCACCAGCAACATCGTGCACCGCCGCAACGGCCTCGACCCGGCGGTCGAGCGTGCGCTGTTCCGGGGCACCATCGGCGAGGCCGCGGCGGTCGAGTTCGCCGCCTTCCTCAAGGTCTGGCGCGAGCTGCCCCATCCCCGCGCCGTCATCGGCGACCCCGAGAACGCCGACATCCCGGAGAACGCGAGCGCGCTGATGGCGCTCTGCGGCTCGCTCTACCGCATGGCGAGCGACGTCAACTTCGACGCCATCGTCACCTACGCCGCGCGGCTGCGGCGCGAGGTCGGTGAGTTCCTCGTCGGCTCGTGCGTGCGCCGCGAGCCGGCGTTGCAGCGCTCCCCCGGCTTCATCCGCTGGGCCGCCGCCAGGACCCGGTGAGGGAGACGCCCATGACCTGGCGCATCACCCATTACCCCGCCGGCGTCGCGCCCTCGCGCGAATACAAGGTGCGCGCACCCAGCCTCGACACCGCCCGGCGCAAGCTCGCCGCCGCCCTCGACGTCCCCCTGTGGACGCTCCGTTAGCCCAGGAGAGACCCCATGAACCTCACCGACGACGCCATGCAGGTCAGCTTGCGCATCACCGCCTGGTCCGGCCGGCTCTACGACCGCCAGGCGAGCAACCACGTCGCCGTCCACCACGACGCCGCGGCCAGCGCCGGGCGCTACAACAAGCGCCTGCTGCCCAAGGCCGCCTTCGCCGCGCTCACCGCGACGGTGAGCGCGTGCAGGACCGCACACTACGAGAACACGGTTCCCTGGGACGACCAGGGCTCGCGCCTGCTCACCGTCGCCAACTACGACCACTACACCGAGCTGATGGACGGGTTCCGCGAGCGCATGGTGCGCGAGCGCGCCCGCTTCATCGAGGACTACGACGACAACGTCGACCAGGCGCGGCTCGACCTCGGCAAGCTCTTCCGCATCGAGGACTACCCCACGAAGGAAGCGCTCCAGGGCAAGTTCTCCGTCCGCTACCGCATCACCGCGGTCCAGGACGCCGAGCAGTTCATGGCGAAGCTCGCGAGCGACGACGTCGACCGGGTCAAGCGCGACATCGAGCACCAGATCGAAGAGCGCCTGCACGATGCCGTGGGCGATCTCTACCGGCGCTTCGGCGAGGCGGTCGAGCGCGTCTCGGAGCGGTTGCAGGAGGACGAGAACGGCAAGCCGCTGGTGTTCCGGGATTCGATGATCTCGAACATCCGGGATCTCGTGGACGTGGTGCCGCGCCTCAACATCTTCGGCGACGACGAGCTCGCGCGGCTCTGCGAACAGGTGAAGGAGAAGATCGCGAGCGTCGAGCCGGACGCGCTTCGCCCGTCCAAGTCCTTCGACCCCATCGCCCGGGCGCGCGTGAAGCGCGACGCCGACGAGCTGAAGGAGAAGTTCGCGGGCTACTTCGGGGCGCCCGCCGAGCCGGCGCGGGAGGCCGCGTGATGGCTACCCGCGTGCTCGAGGAATCCACGCAGCGCGTGAGCGACGGCGTGACCGAGCTCCTGCGCAAGCAGCCCTTCTTCGGGAGCCTCGCCCTGAGGCTCCCGCTCCGCGCCGACCCGAGCCGGGAGACGCTGGCGAGCGACGGGCACGAGATCCGCTACTCGCCCCGGTGGGTGGCCGCCACCGACGCCCACGTCATCGAGACGGCGATGGCGCGCGTGGTCATGGCGTGCGCCCTGAAGCACCACACCCGGAGAGGCGAGCGCGACCCGGAGCGCTGGCAGCTCGCCTCGCAGCTCGTCACCCATGCGCTCATTCGCGACGCGGGCTTCACCCTGCCACCCGACGCCGAGGCGTTGGACGGGGTGAGCGTGGAGGAGGCGTACGACCGCCTGCCCGAGCCCCAGGAGGACGAGTCCGGCGGCGACGGCGATTCGCCTTCGGCTGGTGCCGCGATGGGCGCCGCCGCGGCCGGCCAGCCGTCCGCTGCCGGCGATGGCGATGACAATTCGTCCGACGACCCAGCCGACACGCCCGACAGCGGCGCCGATGACGATGAGTCGTCCGGCGCGCCCGGAGACGGCGACGGACAGGGGCAGCACGGTCCGGGCGATGACGGCCAGGACGGGGACGGCACGTCCGACGCGCCGACGAGCCACGATCCCTCCGGCACCGGCGAGATCATGGACGCGGGCGCCCGCGGCGCCGGCGATGCCGACGCAGGCGAGTCCCAGGTGGACGTCACCGCCGAGGAGCAGGCGTGGGACGAGGCCATGCACCAGGCCATGAACCTCGCCCGGGCCGAGGGCAAGCTCCCGGGCGGGGTCGAGGAGACGGTGCGCAACGCCCACGCCAGCACCCTCGACTGGCGGAGCCTCCTGCGCCGCTACATGACCGACGCCGCACGCCGCGACTATAGCTGGAGCTTCCCGAACCGGCGCTTCATCGACGGCGGCCTCTATCTCCCCTCCATCCGCTCGGAGGGCATGGACGCGATCGCGGTCATCATCGACACCTCCGGCTCGCTGCCGGCCCGGACCCTCGCGGAATTCTGGGCCGAGCTCCGCGAAGTCGCGACCGAGATCCAGCCCGAGAGCGTCCACGTCCTCCAGGTCGATGCCGCCGTGCAGGACGCGGCCGAATACGCGCCCGACGATCTCCCCGACGAGATCGTCGTCAAGGGCCGCGGCGGCACCGACTTCCGCCCGGGCTTCGAATGGCTCGACGAGCACGGGATACAGCCGGGCGTGTGCCTCTACTTCACGGACATGGAGTGCTCCAGCTACCCCGAGGCCGAGCCCGGTTTCGACACGATCTGGGTGAACTATTCCAGCCCGCCCTCGGAGTGGAACCGCGAGCCCTGGGGCGAGCGCATCGACATCGCCCCCGACCGGAGGACCTCGCCGTGATCCGCGCGATCCACGGCGCCCCCGCCGAGGCGCTGCGGCAAGCGCTCGAAGCCCTGGCCGGACTCTCGTTCTGGATATCGTGGACTTCCGACCCCGATCTCGGACCCGAACCGGTCGTCAGCGCCCGCTGCATGCGGGACGCGGCGAATGCGCTCCGCAAGGCCGCGAGGCTCCTCGACGACGCCGCCGACCGGGCCGATCCGCCCTCCGACACCGCCCGGCGGGCGGCCGCTCCGGTCGCCGGCGACGCCCCGGACGACCCCTCCGGGGACGGCGCCGGCCGGCCCGCCGCGGACACCCGGGCAACGCAAGAGCAGCAACCCGAGGCCGAGCCGAGCCCGGCGCGGACGGACGCATGCCGGCCGGAGAGGGCGGCATCCGCGCCGCCAATCCGTTCATCCATGGAGACCCGCATGAACCACATCGCACCCCAGCCTGAGCCGCTCATCCGGGAGATCCCGCTGAGCTGCCTCGCGCTCGCGCCCGAGAACGTGCGCAAGACCCCCGCCAACGAGTACGCCGAGGCCGAGCTCATCGCCTCCATCAAGGCGCACGGCCTGCTGGAGAACCTCGTCGCCCGCGCCGACGAGCCGGACGCGGACGGCGCCGAGCGCTTCGCCGTCGTCGCCGGCGGACGCCGCCTCGCCGCGCTGAAGGCGCTGGCCGAGAACGGCACGCTCCACGCCGATCATCCGGTGCCCTGCAAGATCGCCCCGAACGGCAACGCCGGCGAGCTCTCGCTCGCGGAGAACGTCGTGCGCATCGCGATGCACCCCGCCGACCAAGTGGTCGCCTTCGCCGCGCTCGCAGGCGCCGGGATCACCGTCGCCGCCATCGCCGCGCGCTTCGGGGTCTCGGAACGCACCGTCGAGCAGCGCCTTCGCCTCGGCAACGCGGCGCCCGAGCTGCTCGACGCCTACCGCGCCGAGAACATCGACCTCGAGACGCTGATGGCCTTCGCCGTCACCACCGACCACGACCGGCAGCTTGGCGTTTGGGAGCGGGTGTCGGCTCAGGGCTACCGGCCGTCGGCCTGGCAGGTGAAGCGCATGCTCACCGAGGAGCGGGTGCCGGCGGGCACCGCCATGGCCCGCTTCGTCGGCGTCGAGACTTACGAGGCCGCGGGCGGCTCGGTGCTGCGCGACCTCTTCGCCGACGAGTACGAGAACGGGGTCTGGCTCGAGGATCCGAAGCTGCTGGGCGAGCTCGCCATACGCAAGCTCACCGCCGCGGCCGACGAGCTCGCGACCCGTTGGAAGTGGGCGGACGCCATGCCGGAGGTGGACTGGAGCGCCACCGCGCGCTTCGGGCGCATCCAGCCCGAGCCGGGCGAGCCGACGGACGCCGAGAAGACCGAGATCGAGAAGCTCCGCACCCGCCACGACGAGCTCGCCACCATGGACGAGGACGAGTGGACGGACGAGCTGGTCGAGGAGGCCGAAGGCATCGAGCCGCGCCTCGACGCGATCGAGGCCGAGGTCGACGCCCGGGCGACGTTCCGCCCGGAGGACTTCGCCATGGCGGGGTGCATCGCCACCATCGGGCGCGACGGCACGCTCCAGGTCATCCAGGGCCTGGTGAAGCCGGAGGACATGCCGAACGAGAGCGGCGCCGACGCGAACGGTCAGGATGCGGACGCCGGGGACGACGCCACGACCGACTCCGGCCGTGTGGACGGTCCCGCGATCACCACACCCATCGCCTCGCCGGTCGACCCCCGTGCGAAGGCCCGCGAGGAGGCGGGTGTCGGCATCGGGCTCGCCGACGATCTGCGCGCGATCCGCACCGCGCTCGTCAAGGCGCATCTCGCGAACGACTTCGAGGCCGCCTTCGACCTCGTGGTGTTCCAGCTCGTGCGTGCCGTGTTCGCGCGCGGCTACACCGGCTCGTGGCACGCGCTCGACATCGTCTTCAACGAGATCGCCGACCGGCCGACGACGCGGACGAACGACGGCGACTTCGCCGCCTGGAGCCCGGGCGAGGCGATGCTCGCCGACTGGTCGCACCTGCCGTTCGAGTGGATGGAGGGCGACGACGACGCGGCCTGCTTCGCGGCGCTCCGTGCATTGCCCCGCGCCGACAAGGAGACGCTGTTCGCGGCCGCGGTGGCACGCACCGTCAAGGGCCAGCTCGCCTTCGAGCACGGCGCGCGGCCCGAGCTCGAAGCCACGGTCGCCCGGCTCGGCATCGACTTCGCGAAGCACGTCCGGCCCACCGCCGCGATGCTGTGGTCGCGCATCAAGAAGAGCCGCATCCTCGACGTCGCCCGCGAGACCCTGGGCGCGGCCTGGGCATCGACGAGGTCGAAGTACAAGAAGGCCGACCTCGCCAAGTCGATGGAGGAGGCGTTCGCGGCCGGCACCCCGCCGATCAGCGTCGGCGCCACGGCGCATGCGGCCGCGCTCGCCTGGACCCTGCCGGGGTTCGCCGCGTTCGACACCGGCGGCGCAGATGCCAAGGCCGATCCCGCCGGCAAGCCGACCACGACCTCCGTCGTCGAGAGCATCGACTCGCCTGCCGTCGCGGAGCAGCGCGCGGGCGCCATCGCGGCCGAAGCCCGGAACGGCAACGGTGAGTCCACCGCCACCGCGGAGCCGGATGCCGGCAAGGCCCCCGAAGGCCCCGCCGGGGGCAACGGCCAGGCTGCCCCGGCCCACGTGGAGGGCGAGGCCGCTTCGGAGCCGGCGAACGGTCGAGGCGAGGGCGAGGACACTCCCGCCAATCCGTCGGCCGCCGACGCCATCTACGCGATGAACGCGGTGCCGACCGCCGATGGCGGGCCCCGCGTCACCGTGCAGCAGGTCGGCCCCGTCAACGGACAGGCTGCCGACGAGGACTCGCTGGAAATCCCCGAGTTCCTGCGCCGCGTCCACTGACCGTCCGCCTCAGGTCCAGCGCCCCGTCCGGAACCCCTCCGGGCGGGGCGCTTGCCTTTCCGCATTCTTCACGGAGAAAGCGCACATGAACGACACGCCGACTATCCGCGCACGCATCCACGAGTCCGCCATCAAGCTCGTCACCAGGATGTTTGCCGCGACACTCGCCGACGCCTTCACCGAGATTCTGCAGAACGCCCGCAGGGCTGGCGCCAGGCGGGTCCATGTCGCCGTCGCCGGCTCCGAGGGCAACACCACCGTGACCGTGACCGACGACGGCGCCGGCATCGCCGACCCGGGTGTCCTGCTGTCATTCGCCGAGAACGGCTGGAGCGAGGACCTGGTGGCGGCTGAGGACGCGGCCGGTATGGGCATGCTCAGCCTCGCGCGGCGCGGCTGCACCGTCTCGTCCCGCCCGCGCACGACGCACGGCGAGCCCGCCCCTGGCTGGCGCGTCGACCTCGCGCCGGAGCATTTTCTCGGCGAGGCCGAAGCCGAAGTCCGCACCGACGACGCCGCACCCTACCCGCACGGCACCGCCCTCACGTTCCGCACGACCGATGACGCCGAGGCCGTCCGCGCCGGCGTCGGCACCGCCGCCTGGCACTACCCGCTTCCGGTCGTCTTCGAGCATGCGCCGGACACCCCCGCCGGGGGAGAGCAGCTCGAACGCCGCGCCTTCCTCGACGGCGCGCTCCACGCCGAGCGCTGGCGGGGCCTCGTGTTCGGCGTGTTCAAGGACCGCTGGGCGGGCTTCGGGCTGAACGACCCCGACGTCAACTTCCACGGCCTCACGGTGTCGGTCCGCCTGCCCAGCGTCGAGACCGTGGCGGGCGCCCGCTGGTCGGTCGCGGCCGACATCGTGGACTGTCCCGAGCTGGAGCTCGTGCTGCCTGCGCGCAAGGAGGCGGTCGAGACCCCGTTCCTAGACGAGATGCGCGAGGCCGCCAGGCTCGCCGTCTACCGCGCCATGGCCGCAGACGCGGACTCGCGGCCGGCGTTCGAAGACTGGAAGCGGGCCAGCGACGCCGGTATCGACATCGCTCCGCCGCCGGCCGAGCTCCGGCCCTGGCGTCCCGTCATCGCCGACGTGGACGACTGGCAGGAGCCCCCGAAGCGCCAAGCGGTCGGCGACGATGCGCTCAGGATGGAGTACGAGCCCGAGCCGCCGGAGGCGCAGACCCTCTGGCGGGCCGCCCGGGGCAACGCCATCGCGGAGCGCCTGTTCGAGACCGACCGCCGGCTCGAGGGCTATGGCTGGTACGACGCGATCGCGCGCATCGTCAACCTCCACACGCAGGTCACGCTGAAGGGGAAGGCATGCGCACTCGATGCCTACCCCGTGCCGGAGCGGACCGGCGCGCCCGAAGCGCGGCTGCCCGCGCGTCCGGACGCGATCTGCATCAGCCTCGCCGTGAGGCCGGCGGAGGGACCGGGCCGCATCGTCGACCTCGGGACCGACCTCGCCTTCGCGGGCGAAGCGTGGTCCTGGGTGCACGACGCGCTGCCGCTGGTCGCCGCGCACAGCGTCCTTGAGCCCTGGACGCTCGCGCAGCTCCTCCGTGCGGGATTCTTCTCACCGAGCGACGATGCCGACGCAGATTCCTGGGAGCGCCAGCGCACCGATTTCGAGCAGGAAGCGCTTCACCTGGCCACGAGGCTTCTCTGTTCCGACGACCAGGCGCGCATCACCACGATCGCCGATGCCGTCGCGCGCGAGCTCTTCTGGCTCATCCCCCACGACCGGGGCGCGGAGATTTCGGTGCGCGACCGCAAGGTCACCGTGACCCTGGGCGAGCCTGTCGGGGAGGCCGCATGATGAAGAGGCCCTGGACCATCGAATTGGGCTACGCCCGCCACTATGGCGCCACCGTCACCGTGGAGGCGGAATCGCTGGAGGAGGCCATTCCGGCCGCCATCCGCTACGCCGACGACAACGAGCGCTGGAAGGACACGGGTCACGCCAGCGACGCTTACGCCGTCGCCGCGTGCGAGGGCGCCGACAAGGACCCGTGGGACGGCCCGGTCTCCGCGTTCCCCATCCCGGACCGCTTCACCGAGCGCGGCGCACCGCCGATGGTGACCCTCACCGCCCTCGGCCCGCCCGGGAGCATCGAGGTCTCGGGCGGCACCGTGCGGCTGCGCTTCGTCGACGATGCGGGCACCGTCACCACCGAGGTCACGGACCCGCCACCGCCACCCGGCAACAAGCCGCTCGTCACCGTCTCGCTCGACGCCCGCGGCAAACCTCACGTGCAGGTCCGCCACGGCAAGGCGCGCGTGCGGATTGTGGACGGCTGAACCGCCGCCTGCCGGCCCACCGCCGGCAATTCATCCACCGCCACCACCAGCCCCCGGCCGCCCGGAGACCGGCCGGCGTCCGTCGGGACGAGCGGGGGTCGGGGCGCGGGAGCGTCCCGGCGCTCCGCGTCCCGTCCTCATCTCACCGGAGGCCCGCCCATGAAACAAGACACCGCAACCCCGGCCGAGCCCGCCGCGATCGCGGCCGCACCGCCCAGCGCCGCCGACGAGGCGCGCAAGCGCGCCATCGCCCAGGCGCTGTGGACCGAGATCCACTGGCTCATGCCGGCCGACCGCGCGGTCACCATCACCGTCAACGGCGACGACATCGCGGTCGCGTTCGGCCCGCCGAACCCCGCCGGCCGGCCCACCGCCCACTGACCGGAGGCGCCCATGAAACTCCTCACCAAGAAGCAGCGCGAGCGGCTGCTCAAGAACGGAAGAAACCGCGACCGCGATCATTCCCCCCAAGTGAAATTCTTCAACCCCTGCGGGGCCGCAACCTGGCTGTTCTCGGAGCTCGACGAGGACGGAGATACGCTGTTCGGCTTAGCCGATCTCGGCTTCGGCACCCCGGAGCTGGGCTACTCCTCCCTCCAGGAGATTGCCGCGATCCGGGTCCGGTTCGGACTCGGCATCGAGCGCGACCGGCACTTCCGGCCGAAGCATCCGCTCAGCGTCTACACGGAGGCCGCGCGCGCCGCCGGGCACATCGTCGAGTACGGCCCCGAGCTCGACGACGCCGCGGGGAACCGCACGACCGCCGCCGCAGCCTGACCCCCGCCCGTTCCCGCACCGCGCCCCGTCCCCGGTTCCTCCGGGGCGGGGCGTTCATCTTTCCGCCACCAGGGAGGACTCCAACGATGCCACACACCCACATCGAAGCACCGCCCGCGCCCGCCAGCCCGCCGCCGGCCCTGCACCCGATGGACCCGGCGCGCGGCGCGAACCTCTCGCCCAAGTTCGCGGCGCTGCTGTGCTGGGCCATCGGCCGCCAGCCGATGACCGAGCCCGCCATCACCGGCGTCGCTGTGACCGGGGAGTGCGTCTTCGCGGCCACCGACCGCGACCCGTTCTTCAACGCGCTCATCGGCTCGTGGTCCGACGTCGAGGCCAACCTCCGCGGCTGGGGCACCGCCTGCCGTGCCGAGCCCGCCGCGATAGACGGCCTCGTCGACACCGTCCGGAGGGCATCGCAGTGAGCGCCCTCGACGACCTCCCGGCGGGCTTCGACCGCCACGCCGACGCGCTCGCCATCGTCGAGGTCGGGGCCTGCAATCCGAGCGGGGTGTCCTTGACCCTGCACCACGCCTGCCGCCAGGCCATCGCCGAGGGCGCCCCGCAGCGCTCCGACCCCGCCGTCCGGCTCATCGGGCTCCAGCTCGCCTTCCTTCTCGACGTCGGCAGCGTCATCGACGGGGCCGAGTACGCCCGCCTCCTCGAAGCCTGCCGAACGCGCGACGCCGGGCGCCGGCACGCCGCCGCCGCTTTGCCGGCGGTTCCACGCACGTCCACCTGGAGAACGCCATGCTCGACGCCCATCCGGCGGCGGACGCGTCCGCGCGCCCGCAGCTTCCCCCCGGTCCCGCCGCCCTTGCCGGCGCCCCGCAGGCCCGCGCCGGCTCGGGCGCGCTCATCGCCGCGGCCCGGACCCTGCTCCCCGTGCTCGAAGCCGGCCGGCCGCTGGACGCCGCGACGCTGCGCACCGCCATGACCGGCGCCTTCGGGGCGAGCGACGCCGAAGGCGCCTGGGTCTGGAAGGACGCCTACGAGGCGGCCGAGGCGGCGGCGGTGCTGTTCCTCCAGCGCTACGGCCGCGCCATGCGCCGCCAGGCCGGCGCCGGCCCGGACGGCCCCCGCAAGATGCTCGCGATGCTGGCGGCGATCGCCGCGCTGGAGCCCTCGCACACCAAGCGCTCCGAGCAGCAGATCCGCCTCCAGCAGTTCTCGACGCCGCTCCCGCTCGCCTATGCGGCGCTCAGGGCCGCCGCCATCCGCCCGGGCGATACCGTGCTCGAACCCTCCGCCGGCACCGGCATGCTGGCCGTGATGGCCGAATGCGCGCTCGGGTCCCAGGCCGCCGGCCATCTCCATCTCAACGAGATCGCCGATGCCCGCGCCGGACTGCTCGCCGCGCTCTTTCCCGATGCGCGCGTCACCCGCCACAACGCCGAATCCATCGCCGACTTCCTGCCCGGCCTGCGTCCCGGCGTCGTGCTCATGAACCCGCCGTTCTCGGCAACCCCCGGGGTCGACCGCATCCGCCACGACGCCGATCTGCGCCACCTCCGCTCGGCCTTCTCGATGCTGCCGCCGGGCGGCCGGCTCGCCGCCATCACCTCGGCCCATTGCGTGCCGGGCGATGCGGCCTGGCGCGACGCCTTCGCCTTCCTCGACGGGGCGGCGCGCGTCGTCTTCACGATGGCCATCGACGGCCGCGCCTATGCCCGGCGCGGCACCGGGTTCGACACCCGGCTCACCGTCCTCGACCGCAGCGCCGAGCCCGGCATCGCCGTCGACCGCCAGGCACGTGCCGAGAACGCCGCCGCGCTGCTCGATGCCGTCATCGCGGACGTACCGCCGCGCATGGCAATCGAGACCGTGCCCGGCGCCGATCTCTTCGGCCATCGGCTTAGCCCCCACGCCACGACGCCGAGGACCGCACGCAAGCCCGCCGCCCAGACGGCGCCGAAGCCCGCCCATGACTGGGGACCCATCGCCGAGCTCGACATCGGGACCGGCCGGCCCGACATCGACGCCCGGACGTCGACCGCCGCTTCCACCGCCGGCCCCTACGAGGCATGGCGGCCGAGCGTGATGCGGATTCCGGGCGCGATCGAGCATCCGACCCCGCTCGTGCAGTCCGGCGCGATGGCCGCGGTACCGCATCCGGTGCCGTCCTACAGGCCGATGCTGCCCAAGCGCGTAGTGACCGACGGGCTCCTCTCCGACGCCCAGCTCGAGAGCGTCGTGCTCGCGGGCGAGGCCCATGCGCGCCACCTCGCCACCGACTACCGCATCGGCTCCGGATGGGAGACCGTCCAGCGCTGCAACGACCCCGGAACCAGTCCGGGGCAGGCTATCGGCGAGGCCGTCGATTCCGACTCCTCCACCGGGGACGGCGAGATGCTGTCCGCCCCGGTGCGGTTCCGGCGCGGCTGGATGCTCGGCGACGGCACCGGCGCGGGGAAAGGCCGTCAGGTCGCCGCCATCGTGCTCGACCACTGGCTCCGCGGCCGGCGCCGCGCGCTCTGGCTCTCGCAGTCCGACAAGCTCGTGGAGGACGCGCGCCGCGACTGGACCGCGCTCGGCGGGCGCGACGACGACGTCATCCCCTTGGGCAAGTTCCGCCAGGGCGCCGAGATCCCGCTCGCCGAGGGGATCCTCTTCGCGACCTACGCGACGCTGCGCTCGCCGGCCCGCCAGGGGAAGCCGTCGCGCCTCGACCAGATCGTCGCCTGGCTCGCAGGCTCCCTCGACGAGGATGACCGCCACGCCTTTGACGGCGCCATCCTGTTCGACGAGGCGCACGCCATGGCCAACGCCGCGGGGTCAAAGGGCAACCGGGGCGAGGTCGCGCCGTCGCAGCAGGGCCGGGCGGGCTTGAGGTTGCAGAACGCGCTCCCCGATGCGCGCATCGCCTACGTCTCGGCGACCGGCGCCACCACCCTCCCCGGGCTCGCCTATGCCGGTAGGCTCGGGCTTTGGGCCGCCGGCGAGACGCCGTTCGAGACCCGCACCGAATTCGTCTCGGCGATGGAGGCGGGCGGCGTCGCGGCGCTCGAGGTGGTCGCGCGGGACCTGAAGGCGCTGGGGCTCTACCAGGCTCGCGCGCTCTCCTATGACGGAGTCGAGGTGGAAATCCTGGAGCACCCGCTCACCGACGCGCAGCGGCGCATCTACGACGCCTACGCCGGCGCGTTCAAGGTCATCCACCAGAACATCGAGGCGGCGCTGAAGGCCACCGGCATCGTCGACGGCGAATCGACGCTCAACAAGAACGCGAAGTCCGCCGCGATGTCGGCCTTCGAGGGCGCCAAGCAGCGCTTCTTCGGGCACCTGTTGACCAGCATGAAGTGCCCCTCGCTCATCCGTGCGATCGAGGCCGACCTCGACGCCGGGCGCTCCGCCGTCGTCCAGCTCGTCTCCACCGGCGAGGCGCTGATGGAGCGGCGCATCGCCGAGATCCCGGCATCGGAATGGGACGACATCAACGTCGACCTCACCCCGCGCGAGACCGTCATCGAGTTCCTCGCCCACGCCTTCCCGGTGCAGCTCCAGGAGCCGTTCACCGACGACGAGGGCAACGTCATGAGCCGCCCGGTGTTCGACGACGACGGCAACCCCGTCGTGTGCCAGGAGGCCGCCGCGCGGCGCGACGCCCTCATTGAGAAGCTGGCTTCACTCCCGCCGGTGCCGTCCGCGCTCGACCAGGTGGTGCAGCACTTCGGGCACGAGGCCGTCGCCGAGGTCACCGGCCGCTCGCGCCGGGTGCTGAAGGTGACCGATGCCAGGGGGGAGCGCCTCGCGCTCCGCAGCCGTCCGGCATCGGCCAACCTCGCCGAGACCGCCGCCTTCATGGACCGCACCAAGCGCATCCTCGTGTTCTCGATGGCGGGAGGGACCGGGCGCAGCTACCACGCCGACCTCTCTTGCCAGAATACCGAGCGCCGCATCCACTACCTGCTCGAGCCCGGCTGGCGGGCCGACCAGGCCATCCAGGGGCTCGGACGCACGCACCGCACCCACCAGGCATCGGCGCCGCTGTTCCGCCCCGTCGCCACCGACGTCAAGGGCGAGCGGCGGTTCATCGCCACGATCGCGCGGCGGCTGGACTCGCTCGGCGCGATCACGCGCGGGCAGCGCGATTCGCAGACCGCCATGGGCGGCGACGACCAGGCGCTCTTTCGCGAGAGCGACAACCTGGAGAGCCTGTATGCGAAGGCGGCGCTGCGCCAGTTCTACGGCGCGCTCTGGCTCGGGCGCGTCCCCGGCTGGTCCGTCGACCGCTTCGAGAAGGCCACCGGCCTCAAGCTCGCGCACGAAGGCAGCCTCAAGGAGGAGCTGCCGCCGATGCCCCGGTTCCTGAACCGGCTTCTCGCGCTCCCCATCGACGAGCAGAACGAGCTCTTCGCCGAGCTCGAGGAGCGCATCGCCGCCAACATCGAGCAGGCCGTCGAGGCCGGCACCTATCATGCCGGCGTCGAGACCGTGCGCGCCGATTCGCTGTCCATCGCCGGGCGCGAGACCATCTACGAGCATCCCGGCACCGGGGCCACCACCGAGCTCGTGGAGATCCTGCGCCGCGACCGGTTGGAACCAACCGCGGCGGATGCAGCGTTCGACATCGGCGGACGCGATCCCGGACCGGACGGCAAGCCCGTGCTCATGGTCAACGCCCGCTCGAAGCGCGCCGCCGTCGCGCTGCCCGCGCCGTCTCGCATGTTCGACGACGGAGGGGTCCAGGAGCGCGTCCGCCTCGTCCGGCCCGCGGTGCGCGAGTCCATGGCGCGCGCCGAGCTCGACGCCTCGAACTGGCGCCGGACCGACGAGGCCCAGTGGCGCATGCTCTGGAAGCAGGAGATCGCATCGCTCCCCACGCACCGGGACTCGCGCTTCTGGCTCGCCGCCGGCCTGCTGCTCCCCATCTGGGACCGGCTGCCGGCCGAGAACATGCGGGTGCGCCGGCTCATCACCGATGCGGGCGAAGCCCTCATCGGCCGCGTGCTCGACGCCGAGCAGGTCCGCGCCGTGCGCACGAGCTTCGGCTTGGGCGGCGCCTTCGCCATGACCGGCGCGGAAGCGTTCGAGGCGGTCATGGGTCGCGGCGCCGCGCTCGCGCTCGCCAATGGCTGGCGGCTCGCGCGCCGGCGCATCATGGGCGCGGACCGAGTCGAGATCGAGGGACCCGCCGACGGCGACACCGACGCGCTCAAGCGCATGGGCTGCACCGTCGAGATCGTCTCGTGGCGCGCCCGCGCCTTCGCCCCCGGCGCGAAGGCTCTCGACCGCATCTTCGAACGCTGGCCGCTCGCGGATTGAGCCGCGCCCGCGCCATACGTATCGCCGGCCCGCCGTCCTCCGGCGGCGCCGGCCCGTCCGCTACCATCCCCCGCGGCGCCTCGCCCGGGGGCACGTGCCGCCGGCCCGCCGTCCGCGGCCTTCGCCATCGAAGGAGACCGATTCCATGACCGCCCAGACCTTGCCGGACAACCCGAACTACTGCTTCGTGCCGGCCTACGACATCGAAGACGAGGTGCAGCAGATCCGCATCGTCATCGAGGGCATGTCGGGCTACGTCCCAACCGCATTGATCGCTCTGAGCGTCGACGATGCGGAGCGGCTGTGCGACAAGCTGAACGCTCGCCTCGGCCTCACCAGGGACGACTGGACCGCGCTCGCGGCCCGCTCCATGCGCGCCGAGACCCCCGAACCGGACGACCCGTCCAGGCACTGACCCGCCCTCGACGCTGCGCAGCCGGCCCGCCGTCCTCCACGCTCCGCTCCGAAAGCGCGACCCACCCCGACGCGGTCCACATCGGCCGCCTGAGCACCGCTCTCTTCCGTCACGACCGAACCCGGCCGCCTCGCCGGCCGCGAGGCGGAGGGAAGCATCCGCGCGGGCGCGGTCCCGGAGGCGGTGGAGAGCCTCCGGGCCGCGCCACCTCCCTGCCGACGATGGAGCCGTCATGCCCCCCCAATCCACGCTCGCCACCGCCGTGCGCTCCGAGACCGCCGCGCCCTATGCCGTGCCGGTCGCGGCATCGCCGCCGCCCGCGCCCGTCCTTGCCCGCATCGAGCGCGCCGGACCCGCCGCCCTCGACGACCATGAGCTCCTCAGCCTCGTCGGCGTGCGCCTCGACGCCGCAATCCTCGCCGCCGCGGGGGGCTTGCGCGACCTCCTCGACGACCCCGACGACACGCTGCGCAGCTTCCTCTTGCCGGCCGAGGACCGCGCCCGGGTCCACGCCCTGCACGAGCTCCATGCGCGCTGGATGCTCGCCCGGCTGCGACGCGACGGGGCGCTCACCTCGCCGGACCACACCCGGCGCTACCTCGAGGCCCGGCTTCGCGGACTTCGCAACGAGGTCTTCGTCGCCATCTTCCTCGACAACAGGCACCGGCCCGTCGCGTACGAGGCCCTCTTTCAGGGCACGGTGGACGCCGCCACCGTCCATCCGCGCGTCGTGGTGCGCCGCGCCCTGATGCACAACGCCGCCGCCCTCGTCGTGGCGCACGGACACCCGTCCGGGGTCGCCGAGCCCAGCGTCGCCGACCGCGCCATCACCAAGCGTCTCGCCGAAGCGCTCGCGCTCGTCGACGTGCGCCTCATCGACCACTTCGTGGTCGGCGACGGCGAGACCGTCTCCTTCGCCGAACGCGGTCTGTTGTGAGCGGACCGGGCCAGGCCGCTGCGGGCCCCTTCGCGGCCCGCCGCACCCTCTCTCCCTCCCTCTGCGTCCATCGAGCCAGAGCCGTGCGAAGCGCCGGGCGAACGCCCGGCAGGGGAGAGGGAGAAGGGCTCCCGTCCCGATGCCGGACGCGGCAACCGGCACAGGAGACTCGCCCATGTTCGATTTCGACGCTGACGTGCAATCCGGCCCGGACTTGCTCGCACAACTCGGCCTCGATGGCCGTGCCATCCGCACCATCCTCGAAGAACCAGCTCCCTTCGACCCCCGGGGCGACGAAGCAGAGTGAGGGGGAAGCGAGGAGAAGGTGAACGGGAAGGGGCTGGGGAGAGTGACCCCCGGCCCCCGACTGGTTCGCAACCCATCGTCATCAACCAGACCATGAGGAGATCGTCATGGCATTCGGACTGAACCGCGTGGAACTCATCGGCCGCCTCGGCGCCGACGTCACCGTCAACCACCTCACCAGCGGCGGGCGCGTCGCGAATCTGTCGGTCGCGACCGACGAGTCCTACCTCAACAAGTCTCGTGTTTCATGATGCACCTTGTTCGGTCTGTGAGGATTTTCCGGGCCATCCGCTGATCGTGCTGTCCCCTCGCACTCCATGTGGGACAGCCGAGGTCGAGCCACATCGTTCCATTTCCTCCGATACCGGGTCAGGCGTCAGCCCGGAGTTGGAGTGAAGCGAAGAAAGGGTGAACGGAGAAGGGGTCGGAGAGAGTCGTCCCGGTCCCGGCCGTTCGCATCCCATCGTCATCAACCTGACCTGAAGGAGAAGACCATGAGCTTCGGACTGAACCGCGCGGAAGTCATCGGCCGCCTCGGCGCCGACGTCACCGTGAACCATCTCACCTCGGGGGGCCGCGTCGCCAATCTCAGCATTGCGACCGATGAGGGGTATATCGATCGCAACTCCGGCAACCGGGTCGACAAGACCGAGTGGCACCGCTGCGTGACCTTCCAGCCCGGTCTCATCGACATGCTCGTCAAGAACGCGAAGAAGGGCCGGCTCGTCTACGTCGCGGGCAAGATGCAGACCCGGCGCTGGCGCAAGGACAGCGAGGACTCGGACCGGTTCTCCACCGAGATTCTTCTGGTCCCCGGCTCCAGGATCCAGTTCCTCGACAAGGCGAACGGGGCCAACGGCAACGCCGCGGCGCCCACCAACGGCGAGGCCATGCCGGCCGGCGGCAGCACCGCGCCCGCCGCCGACTTCGACGACGACATCCCGTTCTGATCCGCTCACCATCCTCCCTCCACCTCGGGCCGGCGCTTCGCGCGTCGGCCCTTTTTTCATGTCGCGAGAGCCTGGCATAGCTCCGCTCGGCGAATCGCCTCATCGGGCTCTGTGCACCGCTTCGCCGGCGCAGTTCGCTCTGTACATGCAGTATCGTCGCCGACCTTCGGTCGGGACGATGACCCGCTCCACCCGCGCGTCCGTTGCCGTTCTGCCCAGCAGCCGCACGACCCTCACGTTGAACCCGAGTTGGGCGGCTACTTCCGCGGCCGTCGCGAAGCCCTGCTCGCGAAGCCGTTTCGTCGCACGCTCGAGGTAGCCGGGCAATCCGTAAGCCCGCCGTATCCTGCCCACGCCCTTGGCCGTGTAGGACTCACCCTTCCAGTTTCGGCGCCCCATCGCGTTCAGCTCGCGCGCACCGCCTTCGTCTCCGTGCGTTTCGAGCAGCCGGTCGACCGCGGCGACCGTTTCCGCCGGTGTCTTGCGGATCTCCGCCATCGGTCTCGGCAACTGAAGGGGCTCGAGCGTCAGGGAACGACCCCCGCGCATACGCAGACCGATGGTCACCTCCGAGCCGTCCCGGGTCAGCGTCGCATCCTCGATCAGAAGCCCGAGCAGCCGCTTGCGATCCGCGTTTCCGGTTTGGGCGGCGTTCCATACCTGCTCGAAGTCCCACGCCAGTTCCCGAATGCGCTCGACCTGGCGCTCGGACAGTTCGGTCTTGCGCACCGTGGCGCGGTCCTCGCGTTCCCGGCATGCCTCTTCCAGCTCACGCAGTCGCTCGTTCCAGTCCGCTTCGAGCGATGCCGCCACCAGCCGGTTCGCCGGGTCGACCTCGAAGAACCTGCGTCGCGCCAGGTCGGCCTCGTAGCGGAAGCCCTCGATACGCCTGGCGCGCTGGGCATCGGCCTCGGCGAACTCCACCTCGACCTGCTCCTGGACCGCCAGAGCAAGATCGATGCTCTCACCGTTCATCGCGTCGATCACGAAGCGCGATATCTCGGCGTCGACGAGATCGCCGCGCATGCTCTGGCAGACTTTCCGTCCGTAGCGGACGAGCTCTTCATTGCAGACGTAGACGTAGCGCGCCGGACGGTTGCGATGCGGCAGAGCGCGGTTGTATTGCATGCCCATGCGCCGGCCGCAGTGGCCGCAGATCACCCGCGACTGCAACAGCGCCGCCCCCTCGCGGGGCGCCGCGGTGCGCAAGTCCGATTCCAGGAAGGCCGCGGCATTGCCTCTCAGGGTGGCTCGATTGCGAAGGTACTCGTCCCAATCGATAAACCCCACATGCGCGTCCGGGATGCACACCTGCCACTCCTCCATCGCAACAGAGCGCAATCGGGCTGTCCCGTCCGCCTGCCTCTCGACGCGCCTGCGGCCATAGACGAAGGCGCCGGCGTAGCGCGGATTCCTCAGAATGCGGCCGACTTGCGGCACGCGCGGAAGAGCCCAGCGCAGCTCACCGTTGGCCGGCCCGCTTCGCGGACGCGCCGGCAGCTCGATGTTCTCGCGGTGCATCCATTTCACCACCGCCATCGCCGACCCCATTCGGCCGAAGCTGTCGAACACGAGACGGATGGCGTCGACGACGGACCGGTCACCGTCGAACACCACCTCGTCCCTGTCGTTGTAGTCCAGGCCGACCGGCAACCGCATCTTCAGCGCACCGCGCGCGGCGGCGCTGCGCTGGCCGCCCACCATCCGCGCCTTGATCCCCTGAAGCTCAAACTCGCTCAGGGTCCCTTTGACGCCGAGCAAGAGCTTGTCGTTGCCGTCGTTGGGATCGTAGATGCCGGTCTCGTCGAGGATCAGGGTATTGGTGATGCCGGCGATCCGCAGCAGCTGGTGCCAGTCGGCGTTGTCCCGCGCGAGCCTCGAGACTTCCAGGCCGAGAACGATGCCCACCTCGCCGGCGGCGATGCTCCCCATCAGGTCGCGGAACCCGCTGCGGTTGCCGGTGTAGGCTCCCGACTTGCCCTGGTCCTCGTCAATCACCCGGATGCGCTCCGCAGGCCAGCCGAGCGCCGTCGCCCTTTGGCTCAGCCCGTACTGGCGCCGCGTGCTCTCGGTGTGTTGCATGACCTGGCGAAGCGAGGACTGACGCACGTACAGGCAAGCCTCGCGCTCCAGATGATGCGGCGCGATCTTGCGCGTTTCCGCTTCAGGCATGACGGTTCTCCTCGTTCTCCCACACGGTGTTGGCGATCGCCGCAGGCGACGACACGCGCAGCAGGCGCCGGACTTGGCTGGCGGCCTCCGCGATCACGGCGTCGGCGATAGGCAGTTCCACCCTGGTGGACGAAGGCGGCGGCCGCGGGCCGGTGCGGTTGCACCCAGCTCCGGCCATGGCCAGGGCGCCGCGCAGACCGTGGAAGCGCAGCGCGGCGATGGCGTTGCTGTTGCCGCCCGACAGCCAGAGCCCTCGCCAGCTCTCGTAAGTCTTCCAGGCGTCCTCGCGCATCATGGTCCGGGTTCCAGCGGTTTTTTTTGAACCCGCTCCAGTGCCTTCTCGAGACCGCGCGGATGCACCCTGACGCCGAACTCGGCTTCGATCAGCGGCGCCAGCCGGCGCGCTCCCACACGTCCGTGCAGGGCCCTGTAGTCCTCGACGAAGCGCAGTATCTCCGGGCTGATCTTGTGCGGCCCTCGCGGCCCGCGCCGTGCCGGGATGAGTTCCTGCAGCCCGCCCCCGTCGAACGCCTTGACCATGCGGAAGCAGGTCGGCCGCGAGACCCCGAACCGTGCCGCCGCCTGCGCGAGGGTGGCCTCGCCCAGCCGAACCACCCGGACCATCTCGTAGCGGACCTGGAGCAGGTCGCGGGCGTCGAAGAACTCGCCCACCGCGAACATCGGGTCGCTGACCCTTTCCGGCGTCCGGTTGAGGGTGCCGGCCTCCCTGAGCCGGTCCTGCTTCTCGGTGTCGTCGCGACGGTCTGCCATGGCGGTGCGGTCCTCCGAGATAGTTTCAATAATTAATACGCTATCTCTCGCCACCAAGTCAACCATCGATCCCGATGGCTTCGCTTCATATGAAGGGATACCAGCTATTATCTGGCATTCCATACCCGGAACAGCCGTGCATGAGCGCCCTAATTTCTGAGCATATAGCGCCATTATTTCTGATTACGCTCGACCGCGGGTGCGCGGAGTGAATCCACAATCGCGCGAAGCACAATCAGGTCGTCCCCCCGGAACAGGCAGCGGCCCAACGCAACGCGCTCGAAGTCGTCCACCTGCCGCAGGGACGTCCAGGAAACCGGCACGCTGACGAGGGTTGGGCTGGCCGAGCCGTCCGCGAAGTAGCGAACAATCGCTCTCTTGCATCCGCCCA
Source organism: Gammaproteobacteria bacterium (assembly GCA_965223775.1). GTDB lineage: Bacteria > Pseudomonadota > Gammaproteobacteria > HK1 > HK1 > JAJDXW01. Next base: position 5,467,090 of record OZ245021.1, read on the forward strand.
CACGGTCGTAAATCCGAACCGTTTGGCCCCTGAGCGGATGAAACGGGTGGGTGATCACAACGTCCTGAAGATCACCCTCTTCGTCGGAACTGCCTGCATTTGGAAACGGTAGATAAGCAGACCGGCGAGCGGGTCGACAAGACCGAGTGGCACCGCATCGTCACCTTCCAGGACGGCCTCATCACGATGTTCGAGAAGCACGCGAAGAAGGGCCGGCTCGTCTACATCGACGGCAAGCTCCAGACGCGGCGCTGGTCGAAGCCCGGCGAGGACGGCGACCGGTTCTCGACCGAGATTCTCCTCGTCCCCGGCGGGCGGGTGCAGTTCCTCGACAAGCCGAACGGGAACGGCGCCTCGCAGCCCGCGGCGGAGCCCGCGAGCGGCCCGGCGATGCCGGCCGGCGGCGCCCCGACGTCGACGGACGACTTCGACGACGACATCCCGTTTTGATCGGACGGTCGCTCTGTCCTCCCTCCACCTCGGGGCCGGCGCATCCGCGCCGGCCCCCCCTTTGCTGGCGGCTTCGAGTCCTCCCGCCGGAGTCCGAGCGGAGCGCCCTTGCGGGCGCCAGCTTCGCATCTGGAGAGAGAGCATGCCGCGCGACACCGACAGCATCTTCGCCCACGGGGCGGTCATCGTCCCCGACTTCGTCACCCCCGCGGAGGAGGCGCGCATCCTCCGTCGCATCGCCGAGGCGCCGTGGATGACCGATATCGGCCGCCGGGTGCAGCACTACGGCTACCGCTACGACTACAGGGGTTCGTCGCGCCCGGTTCCCGCCGCGTCGTTCCCACGGTGGGCCAGTGCGATGGCCGAACGGCTCCGACCGCACTTCCCAGGCTCCCGCCCGGTGCAGTGCATCGTGAACGAGTACCGCCCCGGCCAGGGCATCGGGATGCACGCCGACCACCGCGATTTCGGTCCCGTCGTGGCGTCGCTCTCGCTCGCCGACGACTGGCCGATGCGCTTCCGGCCGCGCGCCACCCGTCCGTACGCCGCCGGCGCCATGTCCGGCGACGAGGTCGCGACGCTCCCCCGGCGCTCGGTGCTGGTGCTCTCGGGCGATGCGCGCTGGACATTCATGCACGGCATCGACCGCGCTGATAGCTCACGCGAGACCGCGACGCGCGTCTCCGCGACGTTCCGCACTCTCGCAGGGTAGCGCGTTTGTCGGGTTCACACCCGTCTCGTTCGGGCGCATCCCTTCGGGACCGCGCTCTCGTGCTGCGCATCGAGCCGAGCGGCGCTCGTCTCGACCCTGCGGGCGTCGATCGCTTGCGCGGGGGGCTTGCGCCCCCCCAAAGGGTCCCCCCCGAGGCCCTCGCGCTTCGCGCGAGGGGTGGAGTGCGCCTCTCATCACCAGCAATTCCCATCCTCGCACACGTGCTCGGCTCGTCAACGGCTTCGCCGTCCGCTCGCGCGGCCCTCTCGGGTGACGAGACCTGCGCGCGCGCGTCTCCGATGGATTGCCGGTGATTCGCCCGGCGCCCATTCGGAGGATGTCCTCATGACCACCGAGACCATCACGCTCCGCGCGGTCGAGACCGACGACGACGTCCGCTGGACGGTCGCGCTCGACCTCTCGCGCCACTCGCTCGAACGCCTCTTCGCCCTCTCGCTCCTCGACGGCGAGCGCTTCGACTCCATGCACGACGCGGCTCAAGCCCTCGCCCACGCCATCGCCCTCGACCGCAGGCACGCCCCCGTCGTGCACTGAGCCGGGCGCGCTCGCCCCCGCGACGCGGGGGCTTCCCGCCGCCTCGCGCAGAGGAGGAGGTGTGCTTCGAGGGGGTGAACGGGACCGGCATCGAGAGAGTCCCGCATCCGCACCCTCACGGAGACTCCGACATGAGCAACATCCTCGACCGCCTCGTCTGCGCAAGCGCCAACGGCGAGCGCGCGCCCGTCGACGCCGACGACGTGTCTGCGCTCCTCGACCTCTGCGAAGCCTCGCCCAGCGAGCACCCGCAGCCGGATGGCCCGTTCCACCTCAACGAGTACCTCGCGAACCGCGCCTTCGGCGGGCCGGAGGAAGGCGGGTGGTGGTACGACACCGGCCGCTTCGTCGCCTGCCACGGCGCCTTCGGCACCGTGGACGAGGCGACGGCGGCGCGCGACGCCAAGGCGAACTGGCTCGCCGACCGCCGGCAGGGACTTCACGACCCGTCCTCGGTGCTCTGCACCGGCTGGCCGGTGCTTCGCATCGAGCCGCACGCGGGAAGAGACTTCCCCGCCACCCGGCCGCGCTACGAGTAGCGGCACGTTCTCCTCCTTCCCGAACCGGGGCCGGCGCTTCGCGCGTCGGCCCCTTTCTCGTGCTGCCCGTTTCGAGACCGGCCCCGTCCGGGCCTCGCGAGCGCGCTTCGCGCGGCCCGCTCGCCCTCCGGCGCCGCCGAGAGGCGCGGCCGGCCGGTATCGGGGCGTCCCGCTCAAGGCCGAGGAGTCCCGTCATGCCGAACCGTTGCATCGTCTCCACCGGAGACACGCCGTGAACGCGGCCCGCCTCGCCGCCGCGCTCTCCGAGCGCGCCGAGGCCGTGTGCCGCCAGTACCTGCCCCACGGCCGGCGCCAGGGCCGCTACTGGGTCGCGGGCGACCTCGACGGCGCCCGCGGGCGCTCGCTCTACGTCCGGCTCAGGCCCCCCGGCACGCCGGGCAAGTGGACCGACGCGGCCACCGGCGAGCACGGCGACCTCCTCGACCTCGTGCGCCATCGCTCGCGCGCGCCGACGCTTCGCGCGGCGCTCGACGAGGCCCGCGCCTTCCTCGCCCTGCCGGCTGCGCCGGCTTTCGGCGAGGGCTCAGGCGATTCCTACGACGCGACGGAAGCGTCCCGCCGTCTCTGGGCGCGTTGCCGCGTCATCGACGGCACCCACGCCGAGCGCTATCTCCACGCGCGGGGTCTCGCGCGCTGCCGCTTCGCGGCGTTGCGCTTTCACCCCGAGCTTCGCTACCGCGAAGGCGCGTCCGTCCGGCGGCTCCCGGCGCTGGTCGCCGCCGTGACCGGCGACGACGGCGCCGTCACCGGCGTGCAGCGCACCTGGCTCGACCCCCGCTCGCCCGCCAAGGCGGGCGTCGCGGCGCCTCGCAAGGCGCTCGGGCGCATCTACGGCCTCGCCGTCCGGTTCGGTCGCCCCGCCGACGGCGCTTCGCTCCTCGTCGGCGAGGGCGTCGAGACGGTGCTCTCCCTCGTCACCGCCGTGCCGCAAATCACCGCCGCGGCCGCGCTCACCGCCGGGAGCCTCGGCGCATTCGCGCCTCCTCCCGGCGTCGCGCGGCTCCTCATCGCCCGCGACAACGACGCCGAGGGGGAGCGGGCGGCCGAACGCCTCGCCCGGCGCTGCGCGCGGGCTCGCGTCGCCGCCCTGGTGCTCGTGCCCGAGGGCGGGGACTTCAACGACGACCTCGTCACGCTCGGTCCGCACGCGCTCGCCGCCCGGGTGGGGCCGTGGCTCGTCGGGTGAGAGGGCGTGTGGGACGGGTCCATGGGCGAGCTCGCAATGAGGAGAGGAGAGAGTCGATGGCCCCACTCGTCTACGCCGGCATCGGAGCGCGGAAGACGCCCGAGCCCGTGCTCGCAGTCATGCGCCGCATGGCCTGGTATCTCGTGGAGAAGGGCTGGCACCTGAACACCGGCGGCGCCGACGGCGCGGACCGCGCGTTCGTCGAGGGCTCGCCCATCCTGCGCACCGTCTTCCTGCCCTGGCCCGGCTACAACGGCTGGCGCGGCCCCGGCACCGTGTCGTTCGGGGACGAGGCGCTCGCCAAGCTACAGCCCTTCGCCGCCGCCCACCACGACGCCTGGGAGCGGTGCAGCCCCGCGGTGCGAAAGCTCCATGCCCGCAACGTCGCCGTCATCGGGGGCGCGGGCGTCACCGTGCCCGTGTCCGCGGTGGTGTGCTGGACGAAAGGCGGGCGCGTCACCGGCGGCACGGGCCTTGCCATCCGCCTCGCCGAGACCGCGGGCATTCCGGTGTTCAACCTCGCGACCATGCATCCGCGCGACGTGTGCATCGCGATGAACCGCATCGCCCGGGAGGCGCAGGCAGGGGCAGAGGGGTGAGCGTGCGGGCCGCTCTTCCCTCGCGAGCGGTTGGGGGCACCCCCAAACGTTTACGCCCTTCTCGCTGCCGGGGTCAGCGTGTCACACGTCCTCGCACCGTCAACCCGCGCGAGCGCGGGTCCTCCACTTCGTTCCGGCCGCTCGCGCGGTGACGGCACTGCGGGCGCGCGCCACTTCTGCCCCAGCAGCCGAAGGGCTCCCACAACGGAGGACAGCAACATGCACCGCACCGCCATCGTCAATCTGAAGCATGAGCCGCACGCCCTCGCCAATGGAGCGGTGCGCATCGACCGCCGCACCAAATGGGGCAACCGCTTCGTCATCGGCAGGGACGGCTCGCGCGAGGAGGTCATCGAGCGCTACCGCCGACGGCTCTGGCAGCGCATCCGTGCAGGCGCGGTGAGCCTCGAGGAGTTGGCCGCCCTCCACGGCAAGACCCTTGCCTGCCACTGTGCGCCGCTGCCCTGCCACGGCGAGGTCCTCGCCCGCGCCGCCGCATGGGCCGCCTCCGCCCTCGCCGCCCGCACAGCCGCGTGAGGCGGCGCGCGCCCTCGGCGCCGCCGCGCTCGCGGCGCCCCCTGTTCCGCTTCGCCGGAGGAAGAGGGGAGCCGGCGAGTGGGCAAGCCCGTATGCAGAGAGGAGAGAGGCGATGGCCCCCCGTTACATCATCCGCACCATCGACGAGGACTGGATTGACCTCTTCGACCCGCCGTCGCGCATCGACGACAGGCGCACTGCCTGGGAGGAGGCGAAGCGCCGCGTCCGCGCCTACCCCGAGTGCAGGACCCTCGTCATCGACCGCCACACCGGCGTGACGCTGTGGCGGAGCGAGCCCGATATCGCGCCCCGCTACCAGGTCCTCGCGGTCGACGCCACCGTGTTCTACGTCCTGGAGACCGACCTGCCCCTTCCGGGCGACGTGCTCTCCGTCCACAAGGTGAAGGACGACGCGTGGACCGCGTTCTACGAGGCCATCAAGGAACCGGCGGGCAACGACATCATTGTGCTGTGCGACGCGACGCACGTGCAGTCCATCCTCGCGTCCTCCGACGAGGACATCTACAGCACCGAGGTCGCGTGAGGCGGTGCCATGCGATTGCCTTCGGAGGCGCGAAGGTCGATGCGGCGTGCAAGGCAAGGATTGGGCGCGTCGCTTCGCGACCGGGCTACCCTGCCGAGCCCGCTAAAGCGGTCTCGACCCTGCGGGCGGGTATCCCTCGCGCCTCCGCTCGCACGCTCGCTGCGCGCTCCGCTTGCCAAAAAGGCAGGTCCGTCAATGGGGGAATGGGTACTCCTCCCGACGAATGGGTATTGTCCCACACGTGCTCACTGCGCCAACCCCGCCTGAAGGCGGGGTCCTCCACTCCGCTTGCGCTCCGTTCCGGCCGGGACTCGCAAGGCAACGGCGCTGACGCGCCTAGGCCCGGCGACGCGCGCGACCGTGGCTCCGCGCTCGCTGCGCTCGCTTGTGCGCCCGCACCACTCGCGCACATCGCCGGGCCATGCCTTGCGGCCCCGGTGGCTCCGCTGCGCGCGCGTGAACCAATTCCCATACGTCGGGAGACGTACGCCCCGGCGCTTCAGGGCCACAAGGCTCAACCCTCACTCTTGCATCAGGAGAACGTCATGTTCGATATCGACAACACTCAGGCGCAGTCAGTCACCGCGACCGTTTGCGAGAACGCGCAGCTCTACGGCGCCACTCCGGAACGCGACGAGTTCGACCCCAGGGACGTCTGGGACGCAGACGACGCGATGGACGCGGTGGGCGAAGCGTTCCGAATCCTCGCAGAAGGCGTCGGGCCCACCGGCACGCAGCTCGCCGACGAGCGCGAGAGCCTGCTCTGGGGCTTCGTCAACACGTTCGACGCACAGGTGCGGAGACTCGACCGCAGCGTCGACCGCCTGGCGCCTGAGCTGCGCGACCTCCAGACCTCGCAGGACGGCACCGAAATCAAGTCCCGCGAGCTCGAGCTGGTGACGGACCGCGCGCAGAACTTCGGCGACCGGCGCGATGGGCCTACCCCGATTCGGTGGACGGTTGAGGGCTGTCGCCACCGGCACTGGGGTGAACGATAGCCGATGGAATGAAATCTCTCTCGGAGACCAGTGTTGAGGGTCTCCCCGGAGGGTGGTTGTGGATCCCCGGCCGGCCGATTCGGAAGGGCTCGAGGTTGGCTTGTTCGTGATGACCCTCGGTGCCCATCGGGCGCCCCGCGGCCGCGCGGCGTTCGAATTCGTTGGGGCTCAGGTACCCCAGCCCAGAGTGCAAGCGGCGGGTGTTGTACCAGGATTCCACGAACGCGAAGATGGCCATGCGTGCTTCGGCCTGGGTCTGAAACGAGCGCCGTTGCAGCAGCTCGCATTCGAGCGTGGCGAAGAAGCTCTCGGCCATCGCGTTGTCGTAGCAGTCGCCTGCCGATCCGGTCGACGTCACCACTCCCATCTCCCGGCATCGCTTGCCGAAGGCGAGGGAGGTGTACTGCGTACCCTTGTCGGAATGATGGATGACCCCTTGGGGGCGGCGCTGTGCGATCGCCATGTTCAGTGCCCCGAGCACCAGCTCGGTGCGAAGATGGTTGGCCATGGCCCACCCGACCACTTTGCGGCTGAACACATCGAGCACGACGGCCAGGTACACAAACCCGGTCCAGGTCGGCACGTAGGTGATGTCGGCGACCCAGATGCGGTCCGGTGCATCGGCCCGGAACTGACGCTCGACCCGGTCCGGAGCCGCACGGCGGCCCGGCTCGCGGCGCGTGGTGTGCGTGCCCCGGCGACGGCTCACCCCGGCCAAGCCGGCCTCACGCATCAGCCGAGCCACGCGCTTGCGGCTCACCGGGCATCCGCGGCGGTGCAGCTCGGCATGGACCCGAGGCACCCCGTAGGTGCCTGCAGAACCCTTGTGGATGGTCCGAACCGTCCCGCGCAGCTCCTCGTCGCGCTTCGCGCGACGCGAACGCCCACGGCCTCGCCACGCGTAGTACCCGCTGGCGGAGACGCCCAGCACTCGGCACATCGTGGCCACCCGATGATGGGCCTGGTTTGCCTTCACGAGCGCGAAGACCTCCCCGGTATCGTGCCGGTCTCCCGAGCGAACCAGGCCGCGGCTTTTTTTAAGATCTCGCGCTCCTCGCGAAGCTGACGGTTCTCGCGACGAAGCCGACGCAGCTCCTCGAGCTCGGAACTCGTCAGACCGTCCTCACGACGGCCCTCGTCGCGATCCGCTTGACGCACCCAGTTGCGGATCGCCGAAGCGGAGCACTCGAACTCGCGGGCCAGCTCCCCGGGCGCGCGGCCCGTGCGAACCAGCTCGACCATCTGGCGCCGGTACTCCGGCGCGTACGGCGGTTGTTTCTTCGACATGTGGACACCTCCTCTGCGCAATGTTCAGGTGTCCACCAAAGCGGGGCAACTTCACGACGCGTTCGAGAAGATGCGCGACACAGTAGCCGACGCCTACCGCGCAGAGACCGGCGACACCTGGCGCCCGCGCCGCGGCAGCAACGTCTCGCAGACTGGCAAGCTCACCTCGGCCGCCATCGATGCACGCGACTTCATGCGGGCGAGGAAGGACCGCGAGACCCGGGCGCACCTGCCCCAGGGAACGCTGGTCGCCATCGCGGGCGGCAAGAACGTCTCCGACGCGGGCGCCGTCATCAACCGCCTCGACAAGGCGAAGGCGAAGTACGACGACATGGTGCTCGTGCACGGCGGCGGACCCGGCGTCGAGCGTATCGCCGCACAGTGGGCCGAACGCAACGGTGTGCACCAGGTGGTGTGCAAGCCCGACTGGAACGCACACGGGCGGGCCGCTCCGTTCCGGCGCAACGACGAGCTGCTGAACCTCCTCCCGAAGGGCGTCATCGCGTTCCCCGGCTCCGGCATCACCGACAACCTGGTCGACAAGGCCGTCGCGCTCGGCATCCCGGTGCAGCGCGTCGCCGCCTGAGCCGCATCGCCACCCAAGGGTCGCATCGCTTCGGCGGTGCGGCCCTTTTTCTTTGGTCGGACGCCATCGCCGCCGCCACCGCACGGCCCGCCTTCGCATCGCGCCGGCTCCGCCGCTCTTCCTCCGCATGGCCTGGCGCACTCGACGATTCACCAGCGACAGCGCGAGCTCCTTCACCGTCTCGCGACGCTCGACGACAATGCGCGGTGCGCGCCGATGACGTTGCCGGTGTTGGGGCCGACGATGGTGGCAATCTCGTCGATGCTGATTCCGGGGATGCCGGTGCTGCTGGTGACCATGCATCGGATACTGACGACCAAGGTGCAGACGGTGATGGTGTCGATGGTGTCGATGGTGTCGATGATGGATGCGGGTACGGGTATCCATACGAACAATCTGGGCGACCCGCTTCGCGGCCGGGCTTTCCGCTGCAATCTCCGCTTCGCTCCGATTTCCGCTGCAATCCCTGTCGCCTCCGCTCGCTGGCGCTCGCTGCGCGCTCCGCTTGCCGAAGAGCACGCCACGCCGTGCCGAAGTTCCCGACACGATGCCGGACGCTCGCTTCGCTCTCCTCGCGACGGCGCTTCGCGCCGCACTCGTCGCTGACCTCGCCTCGCTCGCCCTGGCCGGCTGCGCCGGCTGCGGGCATCGCCTCCGGCTCGACCCGGTGCACCCGTGCGCCGCCGGGTGCCGGACAACGCCTGCGCACCGGCTCGCGCACCACCCGGCGCAGTGCTCGCCGCACTCGTGCGGGCGCTCCTGCGGAGCGCGCCCGCACTTCGCTCCGCACCTCGCCGGGCACTGGTGTCCGCATGACTGCGGACACCGCCGCCTTCGCCTTCGGCAGCGTGCTGCGCACGACTGCCTGCGGCTCCGGGCGCACCGCCCGCCACTCATTCGCCGTGGCGGCTCCCCTCCGCCGGCTTCGCCGGCGTCGATTCCCCAAACGTTGATGCAGCAGGCTTGGCCGTTCCGGACCGCCCGGGGCGGCCTTGGGTCTCACACCCGACGCATCGCTGATGCAGGGCGCGCAAGGCTGCCTATGTCTCGCCTTCGATGCCCGCGCTCATGATCCTTCGCACTCCTGTCCGCGCCTGTCGTGCCGGAAACAGTGATACCAATCTGGTACCTCAGCCTCCTGCGCACCACCGCGCCACCTCTACTAGCCCCTGTCGCCGTTGAACCCGGCACCCGTTTCCCACCGCCCGACCCCTGATACCAAATTGGTGGCGCGCACACCTGCGCACCGCTATGACTGATACCAATCTGGTACCTTCGAATCGGCCGCGATCTCGCCGCCATTCGAGACCGATTCCCGCCCCGAGACGGGCCAAACCCGCGACGAGAGACCATGGTTCAGACCGTCCAGAAGAACATCCGCCTCTCCCCCGAGCAGTGGGAGCGCATCGAAAAGGCCGCCGAGGAACGCGACGTCTCGGCCAATCAGCTCCTCGTAGAGCTCGCCATCGAGGCCCTCGACCGCCGCGAATGGCCCCGCACCCGGGCCGAGATCTACCTGCTGCGCTCCGCGATGTTCACCGCCCAGGCCATGGCGCGCGACATGGCGGTGGCCGGGCGCGGCGAGGAGATCGAAGAAATCGCCCGCAACATCTCCAAAGTCGCCCCGGAACTGCCGCCCGAGACGGACGAAACCGGGTGATCGCCGAACCTCCACGCGGCAAGATCGGACGGCTCGACGAGCGACGCGGCCCGAATCCCGGCGCCTCCACGGCGCGCCACGCGAGAACGCAAACGCCATGACTCAGGGTCAGAAGCCCGGTCCCGAGACCAAGTGGGACGGCAAGACGTGGCGCGTGACCCTGCCCGTGGAGCACGGCAGGCTGCTAGAAGCGAAGTGGGAGCCCGGCGTCACCTATGTCGCTCGCATCCGCGAGGTCGGCTGCGGCGACTGGAGCCTTGGATTTGCAACTCCGATTTCGACCTGCACCTTCGTCGATCTCAAGCCCGACACCGAGTACGAGGTCCAGGTCCGGGCGAAGACCGCCGCCGGCGAAGGCGAGCCCACCTGTCTCAGGATGCGCACCGACCCCGTCGGAGCGGCCACCAATGTCGTTCCCTTTCCCAAACGCTGACGCGCGAAGGCCAATCCCGATGCACGAACACCCGAGCCCGGACGACGCATTGCAGTCCCTTCTCATACGGACCATGGTCGTGACCTGCGTGAGAAACACCTCCATCGAGGGCATCCATGCCGGCCTCGCCCCGGTCACGAAGACCGGCGACTACTCCGACGTAACGGTGATCGACGCGGACGGGCGGCGCATTCCCTGGCCCGACGTCTCGCATATCGACGACGAACAGATGCGCGACCTCATGCGCCAGGTCGTCGACCGCTTGCACACATTCACGATTCGATCGAACGAACCCGGTTTTCTCGACAGGATCGGTCCGTGGATTGACGTCGCAAGCCGCTGGGACGAGCCGAAATTGGTCGAGTCGTTCCTGCCCACTCCGACAGAGGACACGAATCAGCCATGACCGAAACCGTCGTCGACGGGCCCGGCCCCCGCCATGCCTTCGCCCTGCATCCCGATCCGGTCGAGGGCCTTCTGCATCGCGTTTACGTCATTTTCCAGGAGTCCGACGGCCGGCTCTGGGCGGCCGGCACCGACATGATGGCGCCCGATCCGGACAGCGGCGAGCTGTTCGTGGACCGCCTCAACGAGACACTCCGCGTCGACAGGGCCGAGTGGTCGGCGCTCGCGGCCCGGGCCTTCGCGGCCGGTTCCGAGCCGGCGCCCGGCGACTGACCCCTGGACTCCCGCCGCTCCGCAACCGCTTGGAGCCGCGCCAATGTCCACCGGCGCACAATCGCGCGGGACCGCGCCGACACCGGCTATCGCAACCACATGGGGTTGGCCGCGGACAGTCATGCGTTCGCGCGGAGGCAAAGCCTGCACGGACCGACCTTCCTGCAACTCCCAAGAACCCAGGCCCCCCGCAGCGCTTCCCACGCTCAAACCCTCCGGTACGCGCCGCGCTCCTCCCGAACGGCCAATCCCAGCAGCACGAACACGCCGCCGACGGTCGTGAAATTGCACGAACCTTCCCCGTGGCATGCCGGCAGGGCGGACCTGAACCACGAGTGGCGCAGTTCCCCTGCCGACACGAGCCGCTCGTACGCGCCCTTCCACTCCGATACCGTCACGCCCTTCTGATAGGGACTCGACTTGTCCTTGCGGTTCGGAATCCAGTAGATCAGGGCTCGCTCTCCGCGCCTTCTGCCCCAACCCTTCACTCGATACTCCCTGTCCGTCTCCGGCTTCGCGATGAGCCTCCCCGGCTCGATTTCGGCCTCAAGTCTATCGACGATTCCGCGCATGCCCATTCCCCACTGACTGCCGAATCTCCAACCCAAGACCGTCCCCGCTCGAGCCCGCCCTGCACACGCATCCCGGCGCCACCGCTATCGGCGCGGACGGTAGTCCCTGGGATCGAGGCAGGCATCGTAGAACTCCCGGTCCATGCGGAACCAGTCGGTCCGATCGATGCCGCGACTCGAGGTCGCCCGCGGTCCGTGCGGAAATGCCGACACCACCTTCAGCCAGCGCCCGGCGCTCCGGGAGATGTCGCGGACTTCACGCGCAACCTCCGCCAGGTCCTGGTCCTGACTGAACAGGATCGCCACATCGAGTTCACCGTTGCGCGCCATGCGCACCACGTCGAGCCCCAGCCGCAGGTCCACTCCCTTCTCGCGCTCGACCGGAATCTCATGGACGGAACCGTCCGGCAGCCGGACGGTTTCGACCCGGTAGCGCAGGGGACGGGAGGTAACGGCGATGCCCGCCCGCCGCATCGCGGTCAGGCGTCGCGTCCAGTAGCCGTGCCACATCGGCGACCTGTCCGCGCTCGGGACGCCGGTGTAGAACCGCACGCCGTCATTCACCCAGCCATGCTCGGCGCAGAGCGCGTCGGCGAGCTTGCGCGGATCGTAGTTGGGATGATGGTGGCCGAACGCGTCCTTCGCGTGCCGGTACAGGTTCTGCCCGTCGATGAACGAGACGGCGCGCTTGACGTGAGGCTCAACAGGCATGGCGGCAAAAAATAACCCCGCCGGGGCCTTGCGGCGAGTCCGGCGGGGACCAATTGCCGGGCATCATAGTCACTCTGGAAGTCCCCGGTCAATCGACAGCAGCGAGCTGTCGAGTCGCCTCGACAACGTTGCGTGACGGCCTGTCGACACGCCGACTACAGCCCGAGATCGCGGTCGACGGACTTCGGCGCCGGCGTCATCTCCGGCTCCGGCGTTCGGCCCGCGCTCCGTTCCCCACCAATCTCCGCGTCCATGCCCCCCGCCTTCGCGGCCTCGGGCTCCTTTGCCCTTCCTTCCCCGACCGCTTCAAGCGCCGCAATCCGCTCGCCGGTGAGCGCCTCGAGCTGTTCCTTCAGCGCCGTCTTGTCGTCGGTCACGAGCTCGGCGCGGTCGCGCGCGCGGCTGATCTCGACGTAGAGCATCTTCCGGTTGGTGAGGTTCGGGTGGTTCGCCTCGATCGCGGCGATCACGGTATCGACGGTGCGCCCCTGGAACGCATGCACGGTGGACGCCCAGGCGCGGTCGACGTGGCGGAGCTGCGGGTCGCCGGCGTTCATGTCGAGCATGCGCCCGTCCTCCAGACGGAAGCTGACCCGTCCGTCCTTGACCGTGGTCACCTCGGCGGTCTGGCTGTTCACGAGCCCGAGACCGGCGTCGTTGCGCGTCCAGCGGATGCGGTCGCCGGCCCGGAGCTCCATGGTCTCCTTCCTGTAGACCTCGACGCCTCCCGCCCGGGCCGCGATCCGGCCCGGCTGCCAGGCGACCGTCGCGCCGTCCTTGCCCGCGAGCGTCACCGTACCGGCCGCCCGGTCGACCCCGGCGACGCGCAGCTCGTCGCCCTTCTCGACGCCGAGGCGCTTGTAGGGACGGTGGAACCCCACGACGTCGCCCGCCATGTAGTTCCGGGCGAGCGCCTTCTCCGCGTTGGTATAGCCACGCGAGACCAGCCGCTCGGTCTCCATTGCCGGGCCGTGGACCACCCCGTCGCGGGTCAGGCGCTCGCGGACGATCCCGTTGATCCCCTCGCGAAGCGCGTGGCTCGGCGCCATCAGCCCCGTGTTCTCACGATCTTCGGGTGACAGTGCGAGCCAGCGCGCGGCGGCGGCGCCCGCGAGATTGTCGGGGTTCACTTCGGCCACATTGTCGCCCAGCTTCTCGAAGGCGCGGGAGATGTCGCCGGCGAGGCTCGCCTCGACGGCCTCCTTCAGGGCGGGATCGCGCTGGCGCATGATCTGGTCCATCACGGCGGTCTTCATGCCGGCGGCCTGGAGCTGTGCGAAGGGCTTGCCGGCATCGACCGCGTCGAGCTGCTTCTCGTCGCCGACCAGCACCACGCGTGGGATGCGCAGGCTGTCGGCGATCCTGAGCAGGTCGCGGGTCTGGACCGTGGAGGCGAGCGAGCCCTCGTCGATCACCAGCACCGTCTTCGCGAACGCGGCGCGCATCTCCTTCTCGCCCTTCGCGGTCATGCGCCCGGCCGCAACCCCGGCGTGGCGCGCGAGGAAGCGCTGCAGGGTCTCGCTTCCGATTGCGGCCTCGGACTCCAGCGTGCGCGCGGCCGACGCCGAGGGCGCGAGACCGCGCACCTCGAAGCCGCGCTTCTCCAGAAGCGCCCGGGCGCGGTTCAGCATCGTCGTCTTGCCGCTGCCGGCGTAGCCCTGGACGCCCACCACGCGGTCGCGCGAGGCGACGATCAGCTTGACGGCGGCCTTCTGGCCCTCGGTCAGCGGACCGCCCCGGAGCGCCTTGTCGACGGCGCGGGCGCGCATCGGCATTCCCCCGCGTTCCCGGCCGGCCGCCATCAGCGCGATCGTCTCCTTCTCGTTGCCCACCGCCTTGTCCGTCGTCAGCAGCCCCTCCATGCCGGGAAGCCGGGCAGCGTGCAGCGATCCGGCCTTCTCCAACCGCGCCGCCGCGGCCTCCGCCTCGCCGACCGTCACCTCGCCGGGGTTCCAGGCGAGCGCGGCGGCGAGCAGATTCGTGCGGGAGAACACCGCCTCGCGCTCGGAGAGATGCGCAACGGCCCATTCCACCGCGCGCGTGGCCGGCGATTCCGGGACGCTTTCCGAGCCCCGATCGTGGCCGGACGGCGCCGTGTCCTTTCCGGCGCCCTCCCGCTCCGCGCCCTTCGCCGCCGCCTCGGCCGTGAGGGTGGGGGCGTCGAACCCGAGATCGGCGGCCTGGCGCTGCCAGACGGCGCCGAGCTTGTCGCGGTCGATGTCGCGCTTCGCGGCCCGGCTCACCAATGCGGCCCGCTCGGCGAGGCGCGGATTGTCGGAAGGGCTCCCCATGCCGCGCTCCGCCATGCCCGCCTCGATCTCGGCGCGGCGGGTCGAAAAGGCATCGATGACGTCGCGGGAGACGCCGGCGATCTCGAAACGCCCATCGGCGTGGGTCTTCTCGATGCCGTATCCGAGGCGGGAGAGGCCGCGCGCGAGCTCGCTCCTGTAGATGGCCCCGATCAGCATCTTCGACTCGTAGAGCTTCTCGTTGGCCATGGACCGCCACTTGCCGTCCTCGCCCTGCACCATGTTGGCGATCACCGCATGGGTGTGGAGCTGCGGGTCGAGGTTGCGCGAGGTGTCGTGGCGGAACGTGGCGGCGACCATCTTCTGCCCGCCCTCGCGGACCATCCGGCCCGTCGCCGGGTCCTTCAGCCGCGTCTCGGCGGCGTTGCCCTCGATCCATGTGAGGGTTGCCCGCACCGCCCGGTCGTGGGCGTCGACGACACGGGCGTCGCCCCCGACGAGCGCGGCCAGCGAGACCGACTTCGGGGCCGAGAGGGTGACGTCCCGGCCGGGACGGTGGAGCAGCGTGCCGTCCGCTTCGCGGCGCCCGAGCTCGCGCCCGGAGCCGTCCGGCACCTTGCCCTCGAGCACGCCCCGGAAGACGTCGGGATCGACGGAACCTTCGAGCCCGAGCTCGCCCGCGCCGCGCCCGAACCAGGCGCTGGCGTGGCGATGCTCCGCATCGTCCTTCGCGTAGTAGCCGTCCTTCTCGTAGTAGGAGACGCCCTGCGCGGCCGAGGCGATGGCGCCGATCGAGGCGACCATCTCAGAATCGGATCAGGCTGTCGCCGGCGTCCGTCTCCGGCGGCGCCGCCGGTGCGCTCTTCTCCTCGGCCGGCGGTGAGGGCTTGCCGGCGACGCGGGCCTCGGGGATTTCGGCGCCCGAATCCTCCACACGATCCCGGCCGCCTTCGTCCCGTACCGGTCCGGGCGGCGGCAGCGCTTTCATGTCCGCCGGCTCACCTGCGCCCGCTTCGCCCCCTCCGCCCGCCCCCGCCGGAGCGAAGAGGTCGAGCTCGCCCTGGCCGAACCAGCCATCCGGCTCCTCGGGCAGCCCGTCCGGTGGCGGGACCTCCACCCCGGACCCGTCTTCGTTCCCCGGCGGGGCCCCCTCGCGCGCCGCGTCCCCGTTCCCGGGCGGCGCCTCATCCGCGTCGGCCTCGCGCGGCACGAACCGCTTCGCGGTTCCGGGCCGGCTCACATATTTGAGGCGGATGGAGGCGACCGGGAGCGGTCCGGGGAACTTGAGATAGCCCTCGAGGTTGGGCAGACGCATGATCTCGGAGGGGAGTGCGAGCGAACGGAGTTCGCGACGCGGCGTCAGCGATACCCCGTCGCGGATGGTGTTGGCGCCGTAGGAGTAGCCCTCGGCCACCTCCTCGACCTCGCTCCGGCCGAGGCTGTCGGCCGACCACTGCGCGGTGTCGCGGTCGGGCGCGGCGAGCACGACGCGGGTGCCGCACAAGCCCGAGATTGTCTCCGCGCCATTGCGCCCGTAGAGGTCGCGCAGCGCCGAGGCGACCTGGACGCCGAGCACGAAGCAGCCGCCGAACTGGCGCGATTCGGCGAGCCCCGGCTGGAGCGAGGGCACCTGGTGCAGGGTGGGGAGCTCGTCGAGGATGACCCAGATGCGCCGCTCGCGTTCCTGGGCGAGCGAGAGCATGGCGTTGACCGCGATCTCGAGCCAGGTCGAGATGAGCCCGCGTAAACTCGCATGCTGGTCGCCGCGCGAGGTCAGGAACAGGAAGCCTCCACTGCCCCGGGCGCCGTCCTCGCGCGATATCCACTCCCGGATCGAGAACCGCGTGCCGGTATCGGGCAGGAACTCGAGCGCGGAGAGGTTCGCGGTCAGCATGGCGCGCACGCTGAGCGCGGTCTTCGGGTTGTCGGGATCGACGATCGACTGCGCGACCGTGCCCTCCATCGCCTCGGCGAGCGCCGTCAGGTCGGTCTTGAGCAGATGGTCGACCAGCACCTTGTTCTCCGTCACCCCCTTCTTCCAGAACACCCCGGCGCCGTTGGAGAAGAGCTGGCGTGCGGCCGTCACCCAGAACGGGTCGACGGTGTCCTTCTGCTGCGGGATGAGGGCGGCGGCCATCATGTCGAAGTCGCGGGGGTTGCGCGCTTCGAGGAAGGGCGACCAGCGCGGCGCGCGGGCATCAAGCGGATTGAGCAGCACGTCGCGGTCCGCATCGAAGAACGAGCGCGTGTAGGTGCCCATCTTGTCGTAGAGCACGCAGCGCTCGCCCCTCGCGCGGATCTGGGCGACGAGGTCGGAGATCAGCACCGTCTTGCCCGAGCCGGTGGTGCCCGACACGATGGTGTGCTGGGTCTCGGTGCGCTCGGGATAGGGGATGCCGGCGATGCGGTACGGCCGGAGGCGTCCCGAGCCCGGCAGCGCGCCCAGCGCGCGCAGATGCGCCGGCTGCACCCGGCGGCGCAGCTCCGCCGCGCTCACGAGCTCCGCGCCCCGGATGCGGCGCCTTCGCCCGAGCTGCACGCCGCGGTACCAGAACCAGGCGAGGAAGGCCGCGATGATGCCGAGCCCCGCCTTCGCGCCGAGCCAGGCGCTCGCGAACATCTCGGCCTTGATGCGCTCTCGGATCCGCCACGCCGGCGCGGACGCCGCGATGTCGCGGATGGTGAGCACCTGCACGGAGCCGCCGGGCGCGCGCACCTCCTGGCCCGATTTGGGGTCGTAGCCGAAGGCGAGCTTCATCTCGGCCAGCGTGTACATGCCGGCCGCATACCACTCGTAGCCCGTCGTCGAGCGCCAGAGGTTCCAGGCCGGCACCGCGACCGCCATGAAGGCGGCGAGCATGATCGCCGCCTTGAAGAGCTGGCCCCACATGCGGAGCCCGTGGAAGACGGTCTGCCCGCCCCGCAGCGTCGAGCCGCCGATGCCGCGCATCAGGCGGGTCCCGCGCCCGCGGCCGGCGCCCGCGCAAACGCCGCACGGCCTTCGCGCTCACGCGTCCTCATCGCCTTCGCTCCCTTCGGACGCGCCGACAGCACGTTGACCATGCCTTGCGGACCGGCGACGACGATCTCGGTGACCTTCTGGGGCTGGCCCTCCCGGTCCTGGTACTCGCGCTGGGCGATGCGCCCCTCGACCAGCACCGCCGCGCCCTTGCGCACCATCTCCCCGGCCGCCTTGACCGCGCCGCCGTAGACGACGATGCGGTGCCATTGCGTCGCCTCGGCGGCCTTGCCGTCCCGGCCCTTCCACTTCGCCGTCGTGGCGAGGCTGAACGAGGCGGCCTTGTCGCCGCTTTGCAGATCGCGCAGCTCGGCATCGCGCCCCGCGCGGCCGAGCAGCGTCACCCGGTTGATATCCAGCATGTCACTGTCCTCCTCTCGGTTGGGAAGGCGCGCCGGTCCGCGCGGGAGCGGCGCAGGTGAAGGAAACGGGTTCGTCCGGTTCCGCATCCGGCGCCCCACGCATGGCGCCGCGCCGCCCGGAGTCGGAGGCGGGCCGGAGCCCGGGTGAGGAGGGCAGGGCCGGAGAGAGCCTCCGGCGCTTGCGGACCGGCGCACACCGGACAGGATGGGAGACCATGAACGTGACGCGAACATTCCAAGCCCCGGCGAAGCGCCGGACAACCTGGCGGATGCGCGCCTTCGTGCTCGGCGGACTCGGCCTCGCGACGCTCTGCACCGCCGCCTCGCTTGCGCTCGGCGCGGGCGCCGACCACCTCGGTCCGTTGTGGGTCGCGGCCATCGCCTGGACCGTGCTCGCGAGCCTCGCGGGCGCGCTCTGGCAGGGGTTCCGCTACCGGGACTGGTCGGCCTTCGGCCGCCACGAGTTCCCCGACGGACGAGACGAGGCAGCAGACTGGACTACCCGCACCGGGACCTACGCCTGGCTGGGAGACCACGAGGACCGGCTGCTTCGCGACGACGAGCATCTGCGCAACCACGATCACGGCTAGTCCCCGATCCGCCCGCCGTGGCGCCATCGCTTGCGCTCCTCCGGCGTGGCACGGGCTGTGCGCCCGGCCTCTTCCGGGTCACTGCCGACGTCCGTCCCGAGCGCCTCGTCCTCCGATCCCTCGCGGTCGGGCGCTGCGTTCCTGGCCGTGCCGTAGAGCTTGCCGGCGAGCCAATCGCCGACGATCGGCAGGTTCTCCGTGGCGTGCTCCTCGAAGGGCCTCTCCACCTCGACAGCCGTCGCCGCGCGGCCTTCCCGCGCGCGCTCCTCCGTCAACCCGGCCCGCGCCTCGCGCCCGGCCTCGCTGACCGTCATGCCGGCCCGGGTCTCGGCGCGCATCCCCAGCGCCCCAGCCTCGACCTCGCCGGGAATGGGCGCCCCCGCGACATAGGCCCGGTCGCGCACGCCTTCCGACCACCCTCCATAGGCCGCGGCGGTCTCACGCGCATAGGCGCCGCGCATCTCGCCCGCCGCCCCCTCGTAGACGGCCGCGCCGCCGATCGTCGCCGGATCCGGACCCGCCGGCTCGGGGAAACGCTCGGCGATGAAGTTCGCCGCATGGCCGCGCAGCACTTCAGCGTCCTCCGGCGTCTGCGGCGAGGCGAGCCGCATCGCGCCGGCCGCCCCGATCGGGCGTCCGTCGGCGCCCGGACGCTCGGCGAGCCAGGCGAAGAAGGGCTGGCCGAGCTCGCGCTCGATCGCCTGCGCGTCCGAGCGCACATGGGCGGCCTGCTCCGACCAGCTCTCGGATTCGGTGCGCGCCAGCGACGCGCGCTCTTCGAAGCGCTGCATGCGCGTGAGGTTGGCCGACAAGCTCTCGTCGAGACTCGCCATGTCGCTCATCCCCGTGGCGGTGGAATAGCGCCGCGACGCCTCCGAGACGCTGGACCACAGGTCGAGCACCTGGTGGCTCTCGGCATAGTCCTTCATGCTGTCCCACGCCTCCTTCCCGATGGTCTGGCCGCGCCACATGGCCGAACCGTCGGCGCGCGCCTTCACGATGAAGTCCCAGCCCCCGCCGACTCGCGCCTCGCCGGTCAGCATCGCCGTCTCGCTCCGGGTGATCCCGGCCGTCTCCGACATCCTCTCCAGGTGCGATTCGAGCGCCTGGACCTGCGCGCTCTCGCTCTCGGTCACGCCGCGCGCATGCGCTTCGCCCGTGCTCACGTCGTGGCTGTAGCGCTCGACCAGGGCGGTCGCGTCGGTGACGGCGGCGTTGCGCGCCTGGCCGGCCTCGACCGACCAGTTGCGCGCGAGCGAGTGCGCCTCCGCCGCGCGCTCCTCGTGGTGCGTGCTGAGCGATTCCGAGAGCCGGACCCCGGCGGCCGGGACCCGGCTCGTGGCCGCACCCATGTCGGCGATCGGGGTGCCGTCGCCCGCGACGGTGAACGCGGCGCCCGCAGGTGCGTACCCGGTATAGCGGTCGGTATCGACATGGGCGGAGGTGCGGATCTGGCGGCCCTCCAGCGTCGCGTAGCGGTGGGTGTCGGTGCTCGTGTTGGCGAGCGAGAGGTTGCCGGTGGTGCTCTCGTGCGCGGCCGAGCTCGCCGCGTCCTGGCCGACGGCGAGCACCGAGGTGGCGAGCACCGTCGCCTTGGAGAGCCCGTAGGCGAGCGCCGCTGCGAGGAACGGCACCGACATCGAGAGGTAGCCCGACATCACCGCGACGTCGGCCGCGACGGCGCGGATCCCGGCCTGGGCGACGAGCGAGATGCCGATGTCTCCGCCCGGCATCAGCGCGGTCACGCCCATGCGCTCGGCGGCTTCCCCCATCGAGATGCGGTGCAGGATGGCGTAGAGCGGCCCCCAGCTCTGGAGCCACACGAGCCCCGTCACATAGGAGCGGAATATCCCCATCCCCGCGGGAGTGAGCATCAGGATGACGGCCATCGGGAAGGCGCCGACATAGAGGCACTCGAAGACGATGCGAAGGAGCGGCACCCAGGTCTCGGCCTGGCGCCCGATGGCCCGGTAGGCCGCGACGGTCTGGGCCTCGGCGCGGGCTTCCGTGTAGGACCGCAGCGCGGCGGCGTTGCCCGCTTCGGCCGCCCACTGCTCGCCCGCGTCGTGGAGCGCGTTCAGCACCATCTGCTGGCGCATGATCTCGCCCGCCGAGCGCGAGGCGCCGATGAGGAAGTCGTGCGCGGCGGGCAGCGCGGCCATCAGCTCGGCGCGGGCGAGTGCATCGGTCGCCGCATTCGGGAAGAGCCGCCGCCCGAAGATGGCGCCGGCGCGCGCGATCTCCGCGTTCCACTGCGCGCCGAGCCTCCCGGCGCCGTCGCGGCAGGTGACGATCTCGCGGTCGATGGGCGTCGCGCCGGTGCCGACGGCGGGGAGCCGGGTCGCGAACTCGAACATGCGCGCGGGCGAGGCGCCGGCCGACGGCGTGCCCGTGGCCGTCACCAGCCGCCACAAATCGGTCGACTCCCTCAGATCGTCGGCCGAGATGTGCCCCAGCAGCAGCGCGTGGAACACGCATTGGCGGGCATAGCCGCGGAGGTTCCGCGCGAACACCGCGTCGGTCACCTCGAGCCGGGTCGCGGCGGCGGCGAGGCGCGAGCCGAAGATGAGGCCGTGGCGCTGGTAGTGCAGATCGTTCGGCAGGGTGAACGCCTGCTCGGTGAGGCGCGTGAGGCCGTCGCCGACCTGGGAGGTCAACGACGCGAACAGCGCAAGGCCGACCGGCACGTTGGCGACGACGGCGGGCGCGAGCGACGGGTCGAGCCGGTCCACCACCCGCACGGTCGCCTTCGGCACGATCATCGCGCCCCACACGGTGACGAACAGCAGGATCCACTTCGCGTTCTCCTTCCACGAGCCGCCGAAGGCGGTGCGGAAGAGGATCCACCCGACGCCCGCCGCGCCGGCGAGCTGCGCCAGCACCACATAGGCGCCGCCGCCGGTGATCGCGGCGACCGCGTTCAGCAGGTCGACCAGGTAGGTCCCGCCGCCCATGGTGAAGAGCTCGTACACGGGCAGCTATCTCGACCCGGCGCCGGCGCCGCCGCGCGAGTAGGCGAGCGCGGCGCGAAGGTCCGCCGAGAGGGCGCCGGCGAGCTCGGTCTCGATGAGGCGGAGCTTCTCGACGACGCCAAGCGCGGTGTTGAAGCGCTCCAGCCCTTCGGCGCGGTGGCGGGCCAGCATGACCCGGTTGGCCCGCAGGCCCTCGCGCCAGCGCCGGAGCTGGTCGCCGTCGGCGATGTCGAGCGTCCCGGCGCGCTCCTCGACGGTGCGGTGCAGATCGGAGATCCAGACCTGGAGCACGTCGAGCGCCACCGCTTCGGCGAGCGCGTCGACCTCCTGGTCGACGACCGCGCCGCGATAGGCCGCCGCGGTGTTGGCGATCCGGTAGACCGGAAGGGTCGTCAGGTTGACGAGCCCGAGCGCCGGTGCGGGCGGGGCGGTGTCGGCGCGCACCGCATCGACGAGGTCGCGCAGCAGCTCCGCGACCCGGGTCCGGAACCCGCGCCCGGCGGGGACCGTCACCCGCCCCAGCGTCGGGTTGAGGCAATCGCCCGTGGTGTCGCAGCGGTAGACCGGCAGGTCGCCGCCGCCCTCCATCAGGATCTCCGTCACCCGGCGGTCGAGCGCCAAGGGTTCCAGGATGCGCACCCGCGGCCCCGAGGTGTCGGCGTCGGAGACCGGCCCGGTCACGATCACCGTGCCCGTGACCGACATCGCGAACTCGGCGAGCTGCGGGTCCGCGCTGAGGAACGACGAGGCGCGGACCGCCTTCCAGGCGTAGTTGACGTTGACCGGCACCTGCTCCTCCATGGCGCCCGAGGCGGCGGCGAGCGTCGAGTTGCGCCGCCCGTCCGCCCCGCAGCCGTGCTTGGCGGCCGCGTAGTCGGAGAAGATCCCCTGGCTGGTGCCGATGGCGGCGCAGATCGCGCCCGACGCGCGGTCGTTCTTCGACCACGCGGCGCCGACCAGCGCCTGGGCGGTCTCGCAGGAGTTGAGGTTCTGGCTGTTGACCCACTGGGCGAGCGCGCGGAGCTTCGACATGGTCTCGGCGATGACCGGCGAGATGGTCTCGAGCGCGAGCTCGAAGGCGAAGCCGGCGGCGTTCTGGGCGACGGCGCGGGCGAAGGCGACGAGCTGGTCGGAGTCGATGAAGGAGAACGCGCCGGCGAAGGCGTCGATGCCGCCGCAGCCGGCGCGGAAGCTCGGCAGGTTCACCGTCGCGATGGTCTCGGAGCGCACCGGGGCGCGGAGATAGAGGTTGCCGAGCGTCCAGTGCCCCGACGCCTGGCCGTCGAAGGCGGTGGGTCCGGTGGTGTTCACGGCCGCGCCGCGCCAGAAATTGTTCATCTCGGACAGCACGTCCGCCCGGGCGGGCGCGGCGGCGGTCAGGACAACGACTGCGACGGCGGCCGCCAACGAACGCACGCCCCTTCTCTCAGTAGTCACGGCCGGTCTCCAGGGCGGTGAGGACGAAGATGCGCTCGGCGAGCTGGTCCTCGGCGAGCACGCCGAACCCGACCGGCAGGACCCGTTTCGTCGCGGTGTCGAACAGCACCACGGCCGGCAGCGGCACGCCCGAGAGCCCGAGCTTCGCGGCACGCCCCCGGTCGGGGACCGCTTCCGGCCAACCCTCGAGCGGCCCGCCCGTCATCGACACCGCGAGCACGTCGAGGCCGTGGCGCATCGCGAACGCGCGCAGCAGCGGGCCGAACACCCGGCAGCCGCCGCAACCGGTGTGTCCGAGGTAGATGAGCCCGTAGCGCTCGCTCAAGCGGGCGAGCGCCGCCTCGCGCGCCTGCCTCCGCTCGTCCGACCAGAGTTGCTTGCCAAGCGCGCCGACCGGGCGGGTCAGCGTGTAGTCGAGATCGGGCGTCGCCCAGACCGTGCGGCGGAACACGTCCGAGAAGGTCGCGGCGCGCTGCAGGGTCTCGCGTTGCAGACGCAGATAGGCGGCGACGTTCTCCGTCGTCGGCTCGAGGATCGCCGCCGCGCGGGCCTCCTCGAGCGCGCGGCGCATCTCGTGCACGCGTTCCGTCGCGCTTCCCGCCGCCGTCCCGGAAGCCGGCGGGGCGGCCGACGCCTCCGGCACGGGCTCCGGCGCCTCGCGGTCGCAGTAGAAATGCCAGCCGAGCGATTGCTCCGGCGCCCCGCACCACTCGCGCCATTCCGCCGCCGCGGGCGCCGCGGCCAGGACCGCCCAGAGCCCCACCGCAGCGAACGCTGTCTTGCGACCGGCCGCCATCACTCGCCCCGGCGGTAGAAGTCGCGGATGCGGCTGCGCATGGCGCCTTGCGTGTCGCCCGCGCCGGGGAGCGAGACCGACGGCTCCATCGACCCGTCCATCAGGTTGGCGGTGAACTCCGAGAGGTCGAGGCGCTCAAAGTCGATGCCCTCGATCTCGGCTACCGTGAGCCCCCGGCAGCTCCCCCAGCCGATCCCGAGCTGGGCGCGCCCCTGCTCCTGGAGGATGCGCCCGAGCTTGGAGCCGAACACGCACCAGGCGCGCTCGCGGCGCGTGCAGAACCCGAAGAAGGTGCGCCGCGCGCAGTAGCTGCCGAGGTAGCGCGTGTTGCCGTCGTGGCGCTCCTCTGCGAGCTCGCGCTCGGCGGCCGAGCAGTTGCCGAGCCCGACCAGGAGCCCCGAGTTGCGGCAGCAGTTGGCGAGTCCGCCCCAGCGGATCCGGCACACCTGGCGCTGGCCGGTGAAGAAGCGCAAGTCGTCGCGGTCGAACTCCTCGCCGCCCATCTCGAGCGCCATGTTGAGGCGGGCCGTCGCATCCACGAAGCCGGTGTTCGACCGCGCGCCCACGCTCCCGCAATCGGCGCCGACGCACCAGGCGACCCCGCCGCACGCCCCGCCGCGCTCGGCATCGGCGACCTGCGCGCCGCAATCGGCCACCCCGCCCGAGGCGAGCCCGCCCGCGCCGTGGGCAGGCGCTTGCGGGCTCTCGGCGATCCGCTCGCCGCGAACGACGGCCGGATCGTCCGCCGGCACCGTCGTATCGGGACGCGACGTCGTGCCCACAATCAGCGTGCGCCCGGCATCGCCGCCCGGTGCGTCGGGACGGCCAAGCACATCGCGCGCGGCGTCCTCCATGCCCGCGGCCGTGAGACGGCGCTCGGGCAGGTTCGTGCCCGCATAGCCCGGCACATCGGCGGCCTTCGTTGCGTCCCGCGCGATCGCGCCCGCCGCCGCCTGTCCGGCCTGCCCGAGCGCGCGGGCCGCCGCCTTCGGGTCCTCGGCCTTGGCCGCTTGGCCTGCGAGCAGCCAGAGCAGCAGGCAGCAGGCCGCGAACATGGCGATCCACGTCAGCAGCCGGACGATTCGAGTCGCCCGGTCGACCTGGACCGATATCCGGTCCGGCCCGGCGCCGCGCTCCGCGCTCACCGCGCGTCCCCTTCCAGTAGCGCCAGGTGCCGTTTTGCGACGTCGCGCCCCGGTCCGCCCTCGGCGGCAATGGCCTCCAGCGCGGCGGCGAGGCCGATATTCCCCGCGACCACATCGAAGGGCGGCGGGGCGTCGTCCGAGCACCCGCGGCTTCGGCACGCCGGCACACCGCCCGGCACCACGGCCACCGCCGGGACCCGCTCGATGCCGAACAGGCGGAACAGCCGCGGATCGATGGCGACCCCAGCTTGCGCGCCGCCGAGGCGCGCGCCGACCGCCTGCACCGTCGCCCGCAACCCCTCGGGCGCGACCCCGCGCAGCACCAGCGGCGCGCCGATCCGGGCCGCGTCGCGCGCCGACTGGCGCCAGCTCGCCGCCGGCACCGACAGACTCGTGAACACGATCACCTCGCCCGCTCCGGTCCGTCCGCGCGCGCCAAGCGCCGGCGCATGCCGTTCGGCCGGGAGCGGGGCGGCGGCCGTCCCGGACGCGATCCCTCCGGCACGCTTCAGCGCGCGCTCGATCACCGAACGGGTCCACTCCCCGAGCCCGTCCCCGCCCGCCTCGCGCGGCACCCCGTCCACCAGATCGCGCGCCCGGTCTTCGGCGGGGATAAGCGCCTCGTCCGCCCGGACGGGGGCGCAGCAGCCCGCGAGCGCGGAGCATGCGATGGTGGCGAGGATGGCAATGGTTCGTGGACGGTTGCGGGTCATCGTGCTCTCTCGCAGTTGCAAGTCATCGTTGTGTTTCAAGGGGTTCACAACAGGCAGCAGTTGCGCTTGCGCCACAGCAGGTAGCCGAAGCTCTCGCCCGCGACCGGCAGCTCGCGAAGCGTCTCCCACAGCACCGAGGAGCGCCCCGTGGGGTTGCAGCCGGTGAGCGGGGAGGTGGCCGGCACCGGCTGGGTCATCTGCCAGCGGTACTGCGACTTCCTCATGATCGGCATCGGGTAGCGCCCGCAGAGCGCGCCCGATCCGAACGTCCCCCAGGCGAGGCCGAGGCGGTGGAGGCGGTAGACCAGGCGCTCGGCGGCCAAGAGCGACGCCTGCACGCCGCCGACATGGGCCGCGACATTGCCGGTCAGCGGATACATCCCGCCCTGGCAGCCCGCGCACCAGAACATCGGATCGAGCGGCAGGCCCGCCGAGGACGCCGCGCAGTCGGCGGCGCACGCGGCCTGCGCCGGCAGGTTCGCGAACAGCGCGGCTTCCGGGTTCAGGAGGAAGGAGAGCTCGTCGTCGAGCCAGGCGGGATCGAGCTCCGAGGTCCAGGCGATGTCGAGCGAGCCGCCTTCGAGGCAGCCGAGATCGAGCAGCGCCCCGATCCACGACAGCAGCGGATAGACGTAGTAGTGGGCGTGCCAGACCGAGCCGGCGGCGCCGTCGCCGCCCGAGGAGCCGGTGCGCCCGCGCGCGGCGGGCAGGCCCGGATCGATGGTGAGGCCCCCGAGATTGGGGAAGCACCAGGGTGCGCGCGTCACGTCCATGAGCCTGGCCGGCTCCCACACCCCGAGCGAGAGCCCGATGCGCGGGATCGGCGAGCCGCAGAGGCAGATCGGCGAGCCCGGATTGGCGGTGTCCGGCGCGCCCGTCATGCTCCCGATGGTGAGCGGGCCGATCGAGATCGGGAACAGGCACTCCCAGCACACATCCGCAATCGGGTTCACGAACCGCCCGGTGCAGGACTGCGCCGAGGCCGTCCCGGCCGGGAGGAGGGCGAGGAGCGCGGCCGCCGCGAGCAGGAGGCGGATCGGACTCATTCGCCGGGCTCCTCGCCGTCCCCCGGACCGCGATCGTCGAGAGGGATCTCGTCGATACGCAGCCGCGTCCCCTCCCGCACGACCAGCGACGGCGTGCGCTCGAGCCCGAGCCGGGCGGCGAGGCGCCCGCCCTGGTCGAAGAAGAAGGGCCGCGCGTGGCGGCGCGCGAGCGCGAGCGGACGCCCGGCAAGGAGGACGATCTTCGAAGCGTCCTTCCGGCCGAGCGCCCACGCGACTTCCACCTCGCGCCTGCCGTCGATGAACAGCAGATCGCGGGTGAGCGGCACATGCGCCAGCGGATCGATGCGCGTGCCCCGGGCGGCGACGAGCGTGCCGTCGGCGCCGCGCAGATCGCGGTCGAGCACGGTGCCGGGATCGAACAGCCGCGAGCGCGGCGCCCTGGCGGGCGCGATCCCGGCGACCGGTTCCGGCGCCTCCATGCGGGACAAGGCGCGGGCGCGGGCCTCGCGCTCCAGCCGGGCGAGCTCGCCCGAGCGCTGCATGTCCACCAGGCGCGCCTCGATCTCGAGGAGCAGGTCGGGCTCGGCGATCGGCCAGGTCGCGCCGCGCACGCCGAGGTCCTCGGCGCGGGCCTGCGCCGCGAACAGGGACAGCACGAGCCAGGCCGCCGCCAGGGACCGGAAGACGATCGGGCGTCTCATCGCCCCGCCTCCGCCGCCGGTCCGGCATCCTGCGGCCCGACCAGCGGCCCCTCCAGATCGAGCCAGGGGATGTCGGGGAGCGCCACGGCGAGCGCCTCGATGCGTTCGCGCGGCACGAGCCCGATCTCCGCATAGCGGCTGTCATGGGAGTCGGGGTGACACCCGTGCAGGTAGTAGTGCCCGTCCGGGACGGTCCCGGGCGCGACCGCTTCGAGCGAGCGCCCGTCGAGCGCATGGGTCTTCGCGCGCCCGAGCACGACGCCGCCGACGGCGACCGTGCGCTCCGCATCCACCGTGACGCCCATGCCGGGCAGGCCGCGCACGGTCTTGAGATACGCCACGCCGGCACCGACCGCTTCGGGCGGGCGGAACAGCACCGCGTCGCCCAGCGCCGGCGCGCCCACGAGCGGCAGCGCCAGATAGCCCCAGGCCCCGTCCGACCAGCTCGTGTTCACATGCACGCGCGAAGCCGCGAGCAGCCAGAGAATGCCGAGCGCCACGATCGCCGCGAGCCCCACAGTGCGCCGCCGCGCGGTCACGGGCCCGCCTCCGCCGTGCCGCCCCGCCGCGCCTCCAGATACTCCCGCAGCACGAACTTCACCGTCTCGGTCGCATCGGGCGCCCCGGCGGCGACGGCGCGCGCCGGCAGCAGCACCGAGCCGGTGGCTTGCGCCACGCGGTCGAGCGCGGCTTCGAGCGCGATCCCCCAGGCCCGGGCATCGGCCGCGGCCGCCTCGCCCGAGCGATCGTTGCCGGCGGCCGACACCGCGTAGTCGGCCGCGATCTCGCCGAGCCGCACGCTCGCGATCGCCGGCGTCCGCTCGGCGACGAAGCGCACCACCGCCACCGACACCACCGCGGCCACCGCGCCCGAGAGCAGCACCGCGGACAGCACCACGGCCACACCGGCGCCGCTCCGGTGTGCGCGCCGCATCGAACCCGGCTCACGCATCGGGCGACCCGCCGCCTGCCGGCTTCCGGTCCGCCCGATCCCCGCCAAGCGCCCGGAACCGCGCGAGCCATACTTGCGCCGCCCGGTCCGGCGCGACGCTGCGGAGGCGGCGCTTGAGCGGCGGAAACGCGATTCCGGCGCCCGCGGGCGCGTCGCCATCGACGAGGTCGCGCGACTCGGCCGCGCTCGCCATGCGGGCGACGAAACGCACGAGCTCGGCGCGCTCCTCGTCGAGCGCCGCCTCGAGCCCCGCCGCCTCGCGAACGCTGCGCTCGATGCCGGAGCTGAGCCGGGCGGTGCGGTCCGCGGCCCGCGCCGAGCCCGCCGCCTCGCCCCGGAACCAGGCCGAGGCGGCACCGACAAGCAGCGCGTGCAGCGCAAGCTCGCGCCGGTCCTCGGCGCCGATCCCGTCGAGCGCCTCGATCTCCTCCGACACGATCACCGCGTGGGCCGCGAGCGAGTGGAAGTGGCGCATCCTCCCGCCCCGGCGGCAGGTGTTGGCGAGCACGTGGGCGAGCGCGGTGAAGTCGATATCGGCCGCGGCGACGCCTTCCGGATCGCCCGGCCAGGCCAGCGCGCGGTACCCGTCTTCGGGTGCGGCGCGGGCGCCGCCGGTCCTTGCGGTCATTCGGTGTCTCCCTGCGTCTCGTCTTCGGGTTCGGAGCGGCGAGACCGGCCGGAACCCGATTGCGGTTCCGCGCCCGGCAGCCCGCCCGCGATGCGGTCGATGGCCTGGAGCGTGGTGAGGCCCTCGGCCTTGAGGTTCTCCACCGCGGCGAACGCCGGGCCGCGCGAGGAGAACAGCGCCACCGACCACGGATCGAGCACCAGGCGCGCGACCCGCCAGCCGTCGGGGCCGTGCAGCACGAGCTCGGCATAGCGTCCCTCGGCGGTGGTGAGGCTCTTCAGCGCCCGCTCCATGCCGGGATCGCAATGGATGCGCTTCTCGGCCTTCAGCAGCTCGACCGATTCGTCCTTCTGGGCGAGGAAGATCACCCAGTCGGAGTTCTCCCACGCGGCGCGCGCGGCGGGGTTGGCGTAGTAGTCGTTGACCGACTGGGTGCCGGTCACCAGCGCGCCGCGGTACTTGCGCGCGCGGCGCGCGGCGCCTTCGAGGAACGCCTTGCTGTCCTCGCCCGAGAGCAGGTCCCAGGCCTCGTCGATGACGATCGCCTTCGCCCGCGTGCGCGGGCCGTGATACATGCGTTGCGTGGCGAGGAAGACCACCAGCATCAGCACCACGCCCTGGACGTCGCCCCTTCCCTTCAGCTCCGCGAGCTCGAACACGGTGAGCGCGTTGTCGAGGTCGGGGACGTCGCCGCCGGCGAACAGCCGCCCGCTCGCCCCGCCCGGGCACCAGGGGCCGAGCGCGACCCCCATGTCGGCGGCGCGCCGGTCCTCGCGGGCGGCGAGGTGCTTGCGCACCGTGCCGAGATCGGCGTCGTTGCCGGCCTCGTCCCAGGCCCGCGCGATGGCCTCGTCGATGAGCGCCGCCTCGATGTCGTCGATGGCGCCGCGCCGCCGGCACATCCGCCCGACCACACCCGCGAGCATCGCGAAGCACTCCTCGCGGTAGTCGCCGTCATGGGTCGCGGTCCCGGCGTCGATCATCGCGAAGGGGTTCAAGGTCGCCGCGTCCTTGCCGAAGGCGATGAACGCGCCGCCCAAGGCTTCGGCGGTGTGCTGGAACGAGCGCCCGTCGTCGATGACGACGGCCTCGCCGCCGGCGCCGACGATGCCCGCCACGAGCTCCTGCATCAGCACCGACTTGCCCGAGCCCGACTTGCCCGTGACCGCGACGTTGTAGTTGCCGGCGTCGTTGGCGAACGGCGACCAGCACGCGGGCTGGCCCCGGCGCCCGATGAGGAAGAGCGCGGGCGGGCTCTCTCTTCCCGCCGCCTGGCCGCGCCACTCGCCGTGCACGGGTGCGAGGTTGACCACCGAGGAGGTGAGCAGGGTCTTCATCCGGCCCATGCGGGCGAGGTCGGCGTCGAGCCCGCCCGCCGGCACCATCGGCAGGCACGCGAGCCAGGACGGGAGCTGCACGTAGCGCTCGGCGTTCACCCGCCAGCCCTGGCCGTGATAGATCGCGCGCACCGCCTGCTCGGCCTCGTCGATCGCCTGAGCCGGCGCGTAGACCGCGGCCATGTAGCTCGCGCGCACCAGCCTCTCGCCGTCCTTGAGGCGCTCGGTCACCGCCTGCCAGTCGCGCGCCTTCTCGGGCAGCCCCGGCAGGTAGCGGGCGATGCCGGTGCCCGCCTGCTGCGTCGCGCGGGCGGATTTGAGGAACGCCCGCTCGCCGTCGGCGGCCTCGCCGGTCATGACCGTCAGGCACGTCAGCACCGGACAGCCGGGCTGGAGGAAGTCGCGGTGGAAGTCGCCGATGAGCGCGTTGCCGCGCCAGCCCGGCCACACCTCGGGGAAGGCGACGGCGCTCAAGACCCGCACCGCCACGTCCTCGCCGTCGGGGTGGTGGAAGACGAGCCCGGTCGGCGTGACCGAGAGGGCGCGGCCGGGGGCCGCGCACTGCTCGTTGAGCGCATCGCGGGGCGACCAGCGCCGGCGCGGGCGGTCGAGCCCCCCGTCGTGCGCCCCGCCGGTGTCGGGCGCCACGAGCTCCGCGGCCAACGCCAGCAGCGCGTCGGGCCCGAGGCGCCGCGTGCTCGCGCCGGCGGAGGCGAGCGTGCCTTCGAGCGCGCGGCGGAAGGCGCCGAGATCGGTCTCCGCGGCCGGGCCGGGGGGACCGGCGAGCGAGGCGGTCAGGAACGCCCGGTAGTCGGCGAGCGTGAAGGGCGGACCGCCCGCATGGAGCGCCCGCCAGCCGGCATGGGTGAGCATCCGCACCCGGCGTGCGCCCATCACCGCGAGCGCGCCACCGGCGCTGCGCCGGGGCTCGGCCCAGGCATCGAGCGCCGCGCCGAAGCGCGGGCTCGCCCAGTGGATCGCCTGCACGGTGCATCGTTCCGGGGCGGCGTCGGCGAGCGTGCCGGCGAGCGCCCCCAGCGTCTCCTCGTCGATGCCGGCAAACGGCGGGATCTCGAGCACGAAGCCGATGGAGCCTGCGTTGACGTAGAGCTCGCTGCCCTCGTCGAAGGCGCGCCAGGGCAGCAGCGCATGCAGCGCCGCGGGCATCGCGGGCGGCGCCCAGGGCGCGGGCGCCTCCGGGCCCTCGAACAGCTCCACCAGGCGCCCGATCACGGCGCCCTCCAGCCGGCCGGATCGAGCACCGTCCGCACCCAGGCCCCCTCGCGGTAGTGCCCATCCGCGTCCACGAAGGGCGCGATCCAGATCCGCCCGATCACCTCGGGCTCGCGGAGCTCGGCGTCGGCCGCGGCGGGGGCGGGGGGAACCAAGGTGGCGGACGCGGCCTCTGCTCCGCCGGCGGTGCCGAGACCGGCCGGGAGCCGGGCGGAGCTACCAGCGCCGGTCGAGGCGGCAGGGGTCGTCGCAGCCGCCGCGAGCGGAACGCTCGACAGCGCTTGCGCCGCGCCCGCGTCCGGAACCGTGGACGATGCCGGGACGGCGACTTCGCTCCCGCCCGTGCCGGTGCCGGCCTCGGTCCGGCCCGAAGCGGGACCGCCCTCGGCGCCGGTCATCGTGCGCAACAGCCCCGCGAGCCAAGCGAAGGGGTCGAATCCGCCTTCGCAATCGCCGCCGCAGCTCCTCGCGGCCGCGGGCTCGGCGCCGCCCGGGGACGTGCGCGGACGGTACAGCGGCGCCCCGGGCGGGGGCGCCGCCTCCGCCGTTTCGCGCGGCAGCGCCGGATCGGCCTCGGCCACGGTCGAGCACCCGGCCCCTTGCGCGAGCGGGCACTGCCAGGACTCGCCCACATGGGTGGCCGAGCAGGCCGCGAGCGTCAGCAGCGCAGCCGCGGCGAGGAGGGGTCTTGCGGGATGGATCATCGGGGGGTCTCCTGCGATTCGGGGGGTGCGGGGCGGCGTCCGTCGAGACGCGTGCCCTCGAGGAACACCACGGTCACGCGGGTGCCGGCGTGGAGCTGGATCACCGGCTGGTACTGCTCGGCGCGCCGGATCATGTAGTCGGCGACCTTCTGCCCGGCGGTCGCGGCGCCCGCCCCGAGCCCGGCGCGGCCGATGTCGCCAAGCCCGGTGTTGGCGAGCGCAGCGGTGCCCGCGCCGGTCGCCACCGCCTGGGGGCTGAACGCGGCCTGCACCCCCTGGCCGACGCCCGAGACGAGGCCCGCGAGGAACGCCTTCTCCACCAGCGCCCCCTCGCGGCTGATGACGGGGCCGCGCACCCCGGTCTTGCCGGTGCCGGCGACGAACCCCGCGACCTCGGTCTCGACCACCGTGTCCGGATCGCGGCCGGCGCAGGTGAGCGTGCGCAGCCTTGCGTAGACCTTCTCCGAGGAGAGATCGCCATGCGCCGCGCCGGTCACGGTGCAGCCCGCGAGATCGACCGACATGGCCGCGCCATCCCCGGCCGCGGTCCAGGCGGCGCCGGTGATGCGCAGCAGCACCGGGCGCGGATCGCCCTGGGAGGCGAGCCCGGCCGAGGCGTCGACGCCGGCGAGCACCACCGCTTCGGCATGCGCGCCCGCCGGGAGCCAGGTCCCGAGCGCCTTCGCGTCCGGGCCGATCGCGTCCGCAACGGCGCCCGTCTCTCCCCCGGCATCGCCCTCCAGATCGAAGCGCTCGATCATCGGCGCGGGCGCCGCCGGCAGGGCGGGCTCGGCAGCGGGGGCCGGCGCGGACGCGCTCGGCCCGGCCGGCAGGAACGGGCCGTCCCCGGCGGCGTCCCCGGGGCCCGGCGCTCCGAGGCGCCGCTCGAGCTCCCCGATCGTCGCCGCGTGGGTGTCGATCACCGCGCGCGCGTTCGCCGCGTCCCGGGCGAGCTGGTCGCGAAGCCCGGCGTTCTCGTCGCGCAGCCGCTTCGCCTCGGCCTCCATCGAGCGAACCCGCGACTCGATGTCGCCGATCCGCGCCTCCGAGCGCCGCGTCCAGCTGTCCTCGGCGCTGCCCGGTCCCGCGAGCTCCGCCTCGATGCCGGTCACCGCCGCCGGCTTGCCGCCGCCGCTTAGCCCCATCCACACCGCGAACACCGCGAGCAGGACCGCCGCTACGCTTG
This sequence comes from Gammaproteobacteria bacterium, assembly GCA_965223775.1. Taxonomy (GTDB): domain Bacteria; phylum Pseudomonadota; class Gammaproteobacteria; order HK1; family HK1; genus JAJDXW01. The sequence continues at coordinate 5,500,189 of OZ245021.1, forward strand.
AGAACAGCAGGAGCTGGCGCTGGCGGATCCGCCGCGCATCGGCGTCCGGAGCCGCCGCGCTCACGGCGCCGCTCCCGTGATGTCCGTGACCACCACGCCGAGTCGTCCCCCGGACGGGCCGGTGCCGGGTCCCGCGACCCATGCCGCGGCGGCGCCCCGGCCGATGGTCCCGGCGAGGGCCGCCGCATCCGGCGCGCCGCCGGCCTCGACGACATGCGCCGCGAAGCGCGGCCCCCGCCAGGTCTCGATGAGCTTCACCGCGCCGGCGCTCTGCGCACCGCCGCCCTCGATCGCGTAGCCCGCCATCGGCTCGCGCCGCGCCACCGCGCGCACCAGGGCGACCAGCTCGGCGATCCGCGGATCGCGCCCCGCCGCGTCCCCGTCCAGGGCCCCGGCCACCGGGTTGCGGATCAGGATCTGGGCCGCGCCGTCCCACACCGGCGTCAGCGTGAGCCGGTAGGTGAAGCCCTTCTCGGTCACGATGAAGAGCGACGCGGCCTCGCTGTCCTCCGCCCCGCCCGCGGGCGTGAGGTAGAGATCGCCGCTCGCCGCGTCATGCTCGACCCTGAGCCCGTCCGGGGCGCGAATCACCTTCTTCACCCGGTCGTGGCTGAGTGCGATGCGGCTCACCTCGCCGGCCGCGATCGCCGCCGCGAGCTCGCCATGATCGACCGCGTCCAGGATCTGCATCGCCGAGGCCGGCGACGCGGCGCCCATGTATATGAGGAGTGGGGCGATGAGCGCGGCCACCGCCGCGCGTCCGCCCGGGAAGCGTGTCATGGTCATTCCTCCAGTTGCTCGAAGCGCACGAGCCCGAGCCGTCCGTGGTCGATGCGAAAGGCGAGGCGGTAGCGCCGGGGCTCGCGCGCGGCCTCCTCGCGTCCGATCCAGGTGACGAGCTCGCCCGCGACCTCGACTTTCAAGCCGCCGCGCTCGGCCTCGACGCTCCCGGGATAGAACGCGCTCGCGAGATCGCGCCGCGCCATGCGCTCGGCCTCCGCCGCCACCCAGGCGCCGATCGCGCCGCGGGCCGAGGCGTGGCTCATCCGCGCCGCGGCCTCGCGCACGTGGCCCGCGTTCTCGGGCGTCAAGGTCAGCAGCGTCACCGCGGCGGTGCGCGCCGCATCCTCGAGATAGCGCCGCCCGGCCCAGCTCCCGCCGACCTCCCAGGCAGGCCCCGACACCGCGGGCACGAGCACCGTCATCCCCTCGCGAAGGCCAAGCCCGAGGCTGAGCGCCAGGTTCGCCGCCATCGACACCGCGAGCAGCAGGGCGAGCGCGACCCGCGCGTCGCGCACCCGCCGCGCGCCGGTCTCCATCAGCGCGCGCCTCACCGCCGCCTCACCCGGCGAACCGCCGCAGATGGCTCGGCGGCGTGGCGCGGAGCCGGAGCGCGAACTCGGGCAGGAACCAGTAGAGCGCGTAGTGCGCGATGTTGGCCCCGCCGCCGCGCTTCACGCGCCGCAGCAGCACCCAGCCCCCGACCCCCGCCACCAGGCCCATGACGAACTCGTTGGCGGCGAGCCCGAGCACCGCCGGGCCCATCAGCGCCGCCGCCTCGTCCATGGTCCAGAACAGCCACCGCTCCGGATCGTCGAGACGCCGCGGGATGGCGTGGGAGCCTGAGCCGCTCACCGGGGCCCCTCACACGATCGCCGTGCCGACCAGGCCGGTCACGATGCCGGTGCCCGCACCGGCTGCGATCCCGACGCCGATCGCGCCGAGCAGCTGGATGGCGTTGAAGCGAAGCACCGAGCCGATGAGCGCGGCACCCACGGCGAGCGCCGCGGCGAGCTGCCCGCCGGTGCCCGAGACCATGTCGGTCACGGTGCTGAGCGGCCCCGAGAAGGTGGTGTCCGACGCGGCCTGCGCCGCGTCCATGCCGGCAAGGCCCGCGAGCGCCACCGCCGCGGCGGCGGCGGCGCCCGGCAGCACCGCCTGCGTCCGGGCGCGCACCAGCCGCGCCCCGGTGCCCGCCGCGCCCCTCACCGGGCCGCTCCTTCGAGCGCGGTGCCGTCGTCGGAGGTCGAGGCGCGCCGGCGCGTCGCCGCCCAGGCGTCGAGGTCGGCGCGCAGATACCGCACCCGCCCGCCGAAGCGGTGGAACACCGGCCCCTCGCCCGAGACCCGGTAGCGGTCGAGCGTGCGCGAGGAAAGGCCCAGATAGTCGGCCGCCTCGCGCGTCGAGAGATAGTGTCGTTCCCCGTTCATGTTCGTCTCCTTGAGAGTCCCGGCCGGTCGCCCGGCCTTGCCTACCGCCCCGGGCCACGCGCAGCTGCGCTCCGATGCGGTCCCGGAGGCGATTTGAGCGAAGGAGGCGCGCGCGCGGCAGGGGACGGTTTTTGCTTTTCCGGAATCCGTCCCCCCCTTGCGACGCGTGACACCCCCCGGATTCGGGCGCCATGGCGCGCCCGCCGGCGCCGCCCGCCGCCACGGGCCGCCGTGCGTGCCGGCAGCGAACAGGAAGAAAAAAATGTGCCGAATTGCCGCCCGGGCGCCGCTCAGGGTTCCGATCGGCGCTCAGCGGGCCGCGAAACGGCGCGCTCGGGCACGCCGTGCGGTCCACTCGGACCGGGGAGACTGCGCGATGGGAGGGGCGGGCGGCTGCGCTCGGAGGAGGAAGAGCGCGCGGATCAGGGCTGCGCCGCGAGCTTCAGGTAGCCCTCGTCCACAAGGTACCTCGCGCGGGCGAGGCACCGCCGCACCCGCTTGCGGAACTTGTTGTCCTCATCCCAGACGCCCTCAAGCGCCTCGGGGCCCCACAGCGCCGCGGCGATCCGGGGCTGCGGCCACCCGGCCCTCTCGAGGTCGAGCGCTTGCAGCAGTTCGCGATCCCTGGCCCCCGACCCCGCCCCGTCGGAGGACCCGGCACACGCAGCATCCTCCAGAGCTCGCCGCTGCGGGCATGGCGGCCCGCTACCCCCGGACGATCGGGCCGAAGCCGCACCTCGATGCTGTCGCGGACCGGATCGAACGCGTCGCCCTCGGCGATGCGAAGCTGTTGCGCGCGCCCGCCGCGCTCGAGCTTGAGGATCAGCGGCCCGCCAGCGAGCCGCAAGCCCGCGAGCGCCGTGCCGGCAGCGCGCGCCAGCGCCGCGAGGCCCCGGTCCTCGCCCCGCACCGGCACGACGTCGAGCATCGGCGCCACCGACCAGAACGGCGAGGCCGGTCCGTCCTCGGCGAAGGGGTCCTCCCATCCGTAGAGCCCGAAGCGCCCGAGCCCGCGCTCGGACGCCGACTGGCGGCGAAGCGCGAAGGGGGCGTCCTCGAATACCGGCGCCTCGCGCGGGCGCGCCTCGAATGCGTCCTCGAACTCGGAGTTTCGCCTCAGGAATAGCCAGCCGCGCGCACCGCCGCCCCTTGCCATGCCGCCGCCGCTCCCCCGCCAGAAGCCGTCCGACACCGGCCCGGTTACCACCGGGGCGTCAGGCCGAGCCCGATCCGATCCCCGCCGCGGCCCGTGCACGGCGCCCGGGGCTCGCCCGCCAATGCCCCTTGGCCGCTCGGCGCGAGCGTGCGAACCATGGCCGCCTCGCCGGCGAGGCGCTCCCGACGCTCACCGGAGGCGGCGGCGCCGTCCCGGGCGATGCAAGGCCCGCACGCGCGGCCCATGCGGGTCATGTGCCGCATCGCACGCCCCTACCACCTGAGCGCCGCCCGCAGCATCAGACCGTGCTCGGCCGCCTCGTCGTTGGCCGGCTCGCGCCGCGTGCCTTCGAGCCCGAGCGTGGCCGACGACCCGAGCGACCAGCGAACGCCCGTGCGCCACGCCCGGTCGCCCGCCTCCGAGAGCGAAAGCCCCGCATAGGGCGTCGCCACCCCGAGACCCCCCGGACCCCCGAGCCCGTAGCCGAGCTCCCCATCCAGGCCGCTCCCGGGGGTCACGTCATCGTTCGCCGCCAGGCCCCGCGCATCGTCGAGTGACCACAGCCGCTCCGCGCCGCCCCCGGCCGCACCCCAGGTCGGCGCCACCATCAGCGTCAGCCCGCGCCCAGAGGCGTCAGGCGCGATCCGCACCGAGCCCGACGCGCCCCATTCGCTGTAGTCGGCATCCTGGTGCGCGACGAGACCCCGCGCCTTCGCCTCCACCGTGAGCCCCGAGGCGGGGTCGGTGTAGCTCACACCGCCCCCGACCTCGATGCCGGTGCCGGTCTCGGCGTCGCCCCCGTCATGGCGAAGCCCCACTTCGAGGCTCGGCGTCAGCGCACCCCCGTCTCCCACCTCGAACGTGCGGCTGCCTTCGAGCATCACGCGCAGGCGGCTGGTGTCCGCTTCCGTCGCCGCAAGATTGCCCCCGCCGCTGCCCGCCGCCGCCGCCGACGTCATCCGCACGAGCTGCGCATCGGTGCGCGCCACGAGCTCGAAGCCGCCCGTCTCTTGCGCCGGCACCAGCACGCCCCGCGCCCCCGCCGCCGCCATCCGCATCGTCGTGTCGGTTGTCCAGCGCTCCCCGTCGTCCACCTCCAGCTCGAGCCCGCCCGTGCCGTAGCCGAGGATCCCCCACACCGAGAACCGCTCGCTCGCCTCGAGGCGCAGATAGGGATGGACGCTCGTGAGCGTGCTCGCGAGCGCGCCCGCGCCGCGGCTCTCCCGGTCCGTCTCCGGCCGGTCGCGGAACGAGCCCTCGCCCTCGCTCAGCGCCACCGCGACGCCGGCGAGCCAGCGCTCCCACGCCGCGTCCGCCCCGAGCGTGAAGGTGGTCACTTCGCCGTCGAGCGCGAGGCCCTCCGCATCCCCGTCGAAGCGCGACACCGCCGCTCGGCCCCAGGCCGTGAAGCGGGTGTCCGCAGCGCCTTCCTCATCGCCCCCGAGCGCGAGATGGAACGAGCTCCCGAGCAGCAACTCGCGCCCGGTCATCGGCCGGGTGCCGGCACCGGGACCGTCGCGCATCCAGCCGTCCCCGAACCGGCCATCCGCCTCCCAGCGGTCCCACGCGCCGCCGTCTGCGGAGCCCCCGATCCGGTCCGCCTGCGCCGCGAGCCCGTCTCGTGCCGTCTGTTCGCCTTCCCCGGACACCCGGTCCGCGCCCTGCGGTACGCCGTCAAGCGATAGCCGCTGCCCGCCCAGTGTCACATGCGAGCCCCCACCCGACGGCCCCGTCAACCGCTCACCGATGGCGTCTACCACATGGCCCGCCACCGTGCGCCCGAACCGGGCGAGCCACGCCTTCGGCACCGGGTCGGTGTTGACGATCGTCCCGGTCGCCTGCCCATCCGCCAGCCGCGTGCCAAAGGGATCGGAGAGTGTGAGCGACAGGGTCTCCGATCCCTCGTCATGCGCATCCTCCAATACCTGAACCGCGACCGTCTTCTCGGTGACCCCCGGCTCGAAGCGAAGGGCTCCGTTCGCTGAGACGTAATCGGCGCCCGCGGTTGCCGTCCCGTCCGCCGTTGCGTAGCGCACCGAAACCGCTTCGTCCTGCACGGAATCCAGCGTCACCCGGAACACCAGTGACGCGCCCGCCGCTTCCCGTACCTGCGCATCCGCGGCCGACAAGCCCGGACCCGCCGGCGCCGACGCGGCCGCGCTCGTCAAGCGCACCGCCACCGTCTCGCCGTCGGTCCAGTCGAGGTCGATCTCGCTCCAGGTAAAGCCCGAGTCCCCGCCGCTTCCCTCGGGAAACGCGATCGCCACATCGCCCAGGTGCAGCGTCAAACCCTCGGCCTCGGGAATACTTGTCGTGAACGCCACACGGAGCTTGCGCTCGGGCGCGTAGTGCCAGAGCCACTTTGCCTTGAGCCCAGCCGTGCCGCCCTGGTTCGAGAACAGATCCGCGCTCGCCGCGCCGATGGCCCCCGTCTCGTAGTCGACCACCGCCATGTCCGCCGACCACAGCACCGTCACCTGCGCCGCCGACCGGTCGTCGTCCAGCACGTCGATGCCCGCCGTTCCAGCCCCGGACGCGATGTTGTACCCGTCCCCGGCCGCAACGCCCGCCGTCACCCGCGCATCCGCCTCGGCCGCGTCGTCGTCCTCGGTCGCAACGACAAGCGATGCGGTCGACGATCCGGCCGCGAACGTCACCGCCGCCGGCGCCGCACCGTCGAGGACGCTCCCGGTCTGCGACACGCTCACCGGCACCGTGAGCGCAGCCTCTGCATTGCCGGTCCGTGTGAGCGTGAACACCGCATCCGCGCCCTCAGTCACCGGCGAGCTCGCCGCCGCAATCGAGACCTCCACTCGTGCCGCCGCGACTGCCGCCGTCGCCGCGCTCGTGAGCGTCTCCTCCGTCCCGCGCTCGTCGGTGAAGGTCACCCGCACCGTGAGCGTCTTGCCGACGTCCGCGACCGCGACCGTGTAGGTCTCCTCCGTCGCGCCCTCGATGGGCGTGTCCGCCGTGCCGTCGTTCGACAGCCACTGCCAGGCAAAGGTCACGTCCTCCAGGCCGTCCGCGTCCTCGACGTCCTCGACCGACGCCGCCAGCACCTCGCCGACCCGCGCCCTGCCGCTGATGGTGGGAGCGCCGGTCGGCTCCGCATTGGCGGGCGCCGGCGTCTCGTTCGTCACCGCCTGGCCCGAGAACCCGGCCACGGCGTTGCCCGCCGCGTCGCGGAGCGGGGCCGTATCCGGTCCCGCCGGCACCGCGTAGCCGGCCGTCACCACCTCGACCGACGCCACCGCAGAGGCGAGCGTCAGCGTGACCGTGCTCCCGGACACATCCACCGTGTCGACACCGCGCGCCGTACCGTCCACCTCCACCGTGAACGCGTCGGCCGCAGGCGCCGAGCCCTCGTCCAGCGCCTCCCCGAACGTCAGCGTCAGCGCCGTGCCGCTCACCGCCGCCGCCGTGAGCGAAGGCGCGTCCTCGTCGACGTCGGAGAGCGTGACCGTCAGCGCCGCCTCGGCCACATTGACCCCGTCGCTGACCCGCACCGTCACCGCATACGCGCCGTCGGTGTCCGCGTCGTCCGGCGCCTCGTAGTCGTTCGCCGCCTCGAAGGCGAGCACGCCGCCCTCGCTCAGCGTGAACCGGTCCGCGTCCGCGCCGCCCCCCAGTGACCAGGCGAGGCTCTCCGCCGCCGTGTCCTCGTCCGTCGCGGCAAGCGTCGCCACCGCGGTGCCGTTCTCGGGTGCGACGATCGGCGAGGCGGTCGTCACCACCGGCGCGGCGTCGTCGTCTTCCGCCGTCACCGTCGCCGAGCCTGCGTCCGCGGCAAGGGCGTAGCCGTCCCCGGCCGCCAGCGCCGCCGTCACCGCGCTTGGCTCCTCGACCGCCTCGTCGTCCTCGGTCGCGACCCCGAGCACCGCCGTCGATGCGCCCGCTTCGAAGGTCACCGCCGCCGGCGGCTCGCCCGCGAGCATCGCACCGCTCTCGCTCACCGTGACCGAGACCGTCAGCGCCACCGAGGCGTCTCCCGTCCGGCTCAGCGTGAACGCCGCGTCCGCGCCCTCCGTCACCGGCGAGGACACCGCCGCGATCGACACCGCCGGCAGGGCGGGCGTCACCGCCGCGCTCGGCGCGCTCGTGAGCGTCTCCTCCGTCCCGCGCTCGTCGGTGAAGGTCACCCGCACCGTGAGCGTCTTGCCGCCGTCCGCGGCCGCGACCGTGTAGGTTGCCTCCGTCGCGCCCTCGATGGGCGTGTCCGCCGTGCCGTCGTTCGACAGCCACTGCCAGGCAAAGGTCACGTCCTCCAGGCCGTCCGCGTCCTCGACGTCCTCGACCGACGCCGCCAGCACCTCGCCGACCCGCGCCCTGCCGCCGATGGTGGGGACCCCCGTCGGCGCCGTGTTGGCCGAGTCCGGACCGGGGACGCTCACCTCCACCCCGCCCGAAAGCCGCCGGCCGTCATTCGCGCACACCGCTCCCGTCTCTTCGCACGGCCGGTTCCCCGCCAGAACGACGGTCACCGTCCCCTGCGTCTCCGGACGCACGTGGACCTCCCAGCCCTTGTTCGACGGCCGTTTCAGACGCCGCGACCGCAACACCGTGCCGTCGGTCGCCCGCAGCGCCACGTCGCGCAGGGTGCGGTAGCTGATCGTGAACTCCTCGCTGAAATGCAGCTCGAAGGTGAACACGCCAGACCCGTCATGGCTCTCCGGCACCTTCGCCACGCTCGCCGTGAACGGTCCCGCCACCGCCGCGGTCGGCGCGCTGGTGAGCGACTCCTCCGTCCCGCGCTCGTCGGTGAAGGTCACCCGCACCTTGAGCGTCTTGCCGACATCCGCGACCGCGACGGTGTAGGTCTCCTCCGTCGCGCCCTCGATGGGCGTGTCCGCCGTCCCGTCGTTCGAGAGCCACTGGTATCCGAACGTCACGCCGCCGAGGCCGTCCGCGTCCGCAATCTCAGTCACCGACGCCGCCAGCGTCTCGCCCACGCCCGCGACCCCGCCGATGACCGGGACACCCGTCGGCTCCGCGTTGGCGGGCGCCGGCGTCTCGTTCGTCACCGCCTGGCCCGAGAACCCGGCCACGGCGTTGCCCGCCGCGTCGCGGAGCGGGGCCGTATCCGGTCCCGCCGGCACCGCGTAGCCGGCCGTCACCACCTCGCCCGAGGCCACCGCAGAGGCGAGCGTCAGCGTGACCGTGCTCCCGGACACATCCACCGTGTCGACACCGCGCGCCGTACCGTCCACCTCCACCGTGAACGCGTCGGCCGCAGGCGCCGAGCCCTCGTCCAGCGCCTCCCCGAAGGTCAGCGTCAGCGCCGTCCCGTTCACCGCCGCCCCCGCAAGCGACGGCGCAACCCGGTCAAGCGGCGTCCCCGTCGCCTCCGCCGCCGCGCCGTCGCCCGCCGCGTTCGTCGCCATGACACGCATCGTGTGCTCGACACCGTTGCCAAGCCCCGTGATCGTGTGGTTCAACGTCGCCGCGTCGGTCACCGCCTGGCGCGCCGAGGACGCGCTCTCGTCATAATCCTCGCTGCCGGACTTCCACTGCACCTTGTAGCCGCTCACCGCAGAGCCGCCCTCGCTCTCCGGCGCCTCCCACGACACCACCAACTCTCCCTCCCGCCCCTCGGGGGCCGCGAGGGAGAGGTTGCGGGGCGCCTCCGGTGGCAGCGCGGCGTGGCTCAGGATCGTCCCGACCCCATAAGGGTCCGTTATCTGTTGCACGAGAAGTCCACGCACACCCGACAGCCAGAACTTCATGGTTTCCGAGTCTTCGTCGAGCCCATCGTCCAGCACGGCCACGGAAACCGTCTTTTCCACATCGCCCGGAGAAAACACGACGCTCCCCTTCGCCGCCGTGTAGTCCGCACCCGCCTTCGCCGAGCCGTCGAACGCCATGTAGTACACCGTGATCTGCCTCTCCGCCGCGCGGCTCAGCGCGATCACGAAATCAAGCGTCGCACCCGGCTCCTCTCGCACTTGCGCATCGGCAACCGAAAGCGTCAGCGGTTCGGGCACCACCGCCGTCGTGGGCGCGCTCTCCAGCGTCTCCTCCGTCCCGCGCTCGTCGGTGAAGGTCACCCGCACCGTGAGCGTCTTGCCGATGTCCGCGACCGCGACCGTGTAGGTCGCCTCCGTCGCGCCCTCGATGGGCGTGTCCGCCGTGCCGTCATTCGACAGCCACTGCCAGGCAAAGGTCACGTCCTCCAGGCCGTCCGCGTCCTCGACGTCCTCGACCGACGCCTCCAGCACCTCGCCCACTTGCGCCGTGCCGCCGATGGTGGGAACACCCGTCGGCGCCGCGTTCTCCGGCGCCGGCGTCTCGTTCGTCACCGCCTGGCCCGAGAACCCGGCCACGGCGTTGCCCGCCGCGTCGCGGAGCGGGGCCGTATCCGGTCCCGCCGGCACCGCGTAGCCGGCCGTCACCACCTCGCCCGAAGCCACCGCAGAGGCGAGCGTCAGCGTGACCGTGCTCCCGGACACATCCACCGTGTCGACACCGCGCGCCGTACCTTCCACCTCCACCGTGAACGCCGCCGCCGCGGGCACCGAGGCCTCGTCCAGCGCCTCGCCGAAGGAGAGCGTCAGCGCCGGGCCGTTCACCGCCGCGGCCGTCAGCGAAGGCGCCACCTCGTCGACGTCGGTGAGCGTCACCGTCAGCGCCGCGTCCGTCGCATTGACCCCGTCGCTGACGCGCACCGTCACCGCGTACGCGCCGTCGCCGTCCGCGTCGTCCGGCGCTTCGTAGTCCTTCGCCGCCTTGAAGGCGAGGGCGCCGCCCTCGCTCAACGTGAACCGGTCCGCGTCCGCGCCGCCCGCCAGTGACCAGGCGAGGCTCTCCGCCGCCGTGTCCTCGTCCGTCGCGGCAAGCGTCGCCACCGCGGTGCCGTTCTCGGGCACCAGGATCGCAGCGGCCGTCGCCACCGCCGGCGCGGCATCGTCGTCCTCCACCGTCACCGTCGCCGGGGACACGTCCTCCGCGATGGCGTAGCCGTCCCCGGCCGCCACCGCCGCCGTCACCGTACTGTCGGCCTCGGCAGCGTTGTCGTTGACGGTCGGAACCCGCAGTTTCGTCTCCTGCGCGCCTGCTGCGAAGGTCGCGCTCGTCGGTGTCGAGGCGCCCAACGTCGCCCCGGTCTCCCGGATCGACACGGCAACCGGCAAGGCCTCCGAGCCTTCCCCGCTGCGCGTCAGCGTGAAGACTGCGTCCGACCCCTCGCGCACGTAAGAGGCATCGGCTTGAATCGTCACTGACGGCAGGTCAGCCTCCGACCCCGTGTCGTCATTGTTTATCGTGCCGGTCGCCGTCGCATTGGCGAGGGTCACGCCGGACACGTTGCTGAGTTGGAGCGTAAACGTCTCGCCGCTGTCTTCCACCTCGTCGTCCAGGACGACGACGCTGACCGTCTTGGTCGTCTCCCCGGGGGCGAAGGTGAGCGACCCGTTGGCCGCGGTGTAGTCCTGGCCCGCCATCGCTGTGCCGTCCGCGGTCGCCCAGTCTACCGTCGCTGTTTCACAATCGTTCGCAGCGTCGAGAGTCACCTCGAAGTCCATTGTCGCGTTAGCTCCCTCCATCGCGCTTGTATCCGCAGCCGAGACCGTGCGGTTCTGCGCGATGTGAAGCCTTTCGGACGCAGTGTTGGCGTTCCCCGTCTCGTCTGTAAACGCGCCCGCCGGAACCCTGACCGTGGCCTCCCCCGTGGCGTTGTCTACATAGTGCACGGAGAAATGCCAGCTTTGGGAGCCCAGAAAGTCCGATTGGCTGAGAATGAGCCCGACGAACATCCCACCGGTGCCATGGGTGATCTCAATCTGCGACCCATCGAATCCCACGGGCGGTTCGCTGATGCCGATTTCCACCGGGATCTTGTTGAAAAACGTATCTGACACCGACACATTCGAACCGAGCAGTTGCGCTAAACCCGAGGTCGGATCGCTGATCGAAGTTTGCTTCCCACACCTTACCGAAACCGACGGTGCGGTGGTGTCCGCCATCAGGGTGAACGCAGCACTGACCGTCGTGCCTGGGGTGCCTCCTCTGTCCGGCTCTGAATAGACCGTTGCGCTGATCTGGTAAGTCCCCGCTGGCAAGGCCATCCCGGCCACATCTTCGTACAACGAATAGGGGGCGGAATTGTCTGTGCGTGACGCGGTCAGCGCACCGGTCAGTTCCAAGTGAACACTGCCAATTCTTGCAGAGACGAGAGGCTCCACCTGAAAGTTCACTTTCTCCCCGGCCGACACACCCATTCGCTCCAGGTTCCATCCCGTGAAAAAGCCAAGGAAGCGCACGATTCTCCATTTATCTTCTCCGGAGAGATTGGAGGCGTCCCTCGACCCCGGGTCGAGCTGTGTGATTCCCAGTTGGAAATACGGGTCAAAGGCAATCGCCCTACCCCACGGCATTGAAATCATCGTGACCGCAAGAGCGAGGAGTATTGCCGCAATGGGCCGCCGGCGTGTCGGTGGGCGTATCGACGGATTTGGGCGCGACATGTTTGCTGGCCTCCTCGTTTCGGAAGCAACCGCCGGCTCGGTGGACGGCGAGTTGTTCGTCATTTCCAACTCTTATCGGTCCGCGGGATCGACCGCCGGCACGAGCGCGCCGATGCGGCCCTGACCGGGCTCGACCCCCGCGTCGTGCACGGGGCTGACGTGCAGCACCAGCCGTGGCAGAGTGTCCGAGCGCCTCGCGTCCGAAGTGCCGCCCGCCGACGACATCCACATCGTCGGCCGGGTGCTGTGCAAGGTCACCCGGGCCTGAGACCGCCCCCGCGCCCGGGAGGCGCCTGGGCACGGTCCGGCCGCGCAGGGGGAGGGGGCGCATCGCGCGGCCCCTACCAGCGCATCGACGCGCGCAGCATCAGCGCGTGCTCGGGCGCGTCGTCGTTGGCGGGCTCGCGCCGGCTCGCCTCGGTGGTGAAGGTGAGCCCGCTCCCCAGCCGATAGCCGTAGCCCGCGCGCCAGATCCGCGCGTCCTCGCCGAGCTCGCCTTCGACGCGCCACTCCGAGGCCTGCCCGAGCCGCAGCCGCTGCCCGAGGCGAAGCGTCTCGCTCTCGCTCGACTGCGACCACCCGGCATAGGGCGTCGCCACGGCGCGCCCGTCGAGCACGGAGAACCCGTAGCCCACCTCCGCATCGAGGCCGCTCCCGGGGGCGGCGTCCTCGTTCGCCGCGAGGCTCCGCGCATTGCCCGCCGACCACAGCCGCTCCGCGCCGCCCCCGCTCGCGCCCCAGCTCGGCGCCACCAGCAGCGTCAGCCCGCTTCCCGAGGCGGGGTCGGTGTAGCTCACCCCGCCCCCGACCTCGATGCCGGTGCCGGTCTCGGCATCGCCTCCGTCGTGGCGAAGCCCCACCTCGAGGCGCGGCGTCAGCGCACCGTCGCCCACCTCGAAGCAGCCCAACCGCCGCCTCGCAGGCCGCATCCACCAGGCGCGGGCTTCCCCGCCCGGCCGCGACCGCCCCCCGGCCGGCGCCCGCGACGTTGAACAGGCGCAGCGCCACGTCGCGGAAGTCCCGCCCGCGCGCCGCCTCGCGCAGCACCCGCTCCGACGCCGCCTTCGCCGCCCCGTAGGGCGCGATCGGCGCGAGCGGCGCATCCTCGCCAACCGGCACCACCGGCGGGACGCCATAGACCGCCGCGGACCAGGCGAACACGAAGCGGCGCACCCCGCCATCACGAACGCTCCCCCAGCTCATGGCTCCACTCCCTTACCGCGTGCCCGGCGCCTGCTTCGGCGATTGGCTCGCGATAACTGTAGGAATCGCGAGTAAAACGGCGGTCCGTGTCAGGCAGACGCGGAGACCCGTCCATGTATTTCGACCCCCCATTCGAGGCTTCGCTGAGGCCCGCCCCGGACCCCCGGCCCGGGGCGTACGGCGAGTCCGAGATAGCGCGGCAGCTCGGGCGCTACGTCCGGGCCGCCCGGGGTGCGTTCAGCCACAACACCGAGCGGGCCTTGCGCTCCGACCTCGGCATCTACGCGAATTGGTGCGCCGCGCAGGGGGAGCGGGCGCTGCCTGCGCTTGCGGAGACGGTGGCGGCCTTCGTCGAGGCAATGGCCGAAACCCGGGCGCCGGCGACGGTGCGCCGCTATGTGACGAGCATCGCCATCGCGCAACGGGCGATCGGGTGCGCGCAGACGACCGCGAGCCCTTTGGTGCAGCTCGCGCTCAAGCGCATGCACCGCGCGAAGGGGCGCCGCCAGGGGCAGGCGCAGGGGCTGACCTGGCCGCTTCGAAAGCGCCTGGTCGAGGCCGCGGGCGAGCGCCTCATCGATGCGCGCAACCGTGCGCTGCTCGCCGTCGCCTACGACGGGATGCTCCGCCGGGCGGAGCTCACGTCGCTCGAAGTCGAGGATTTACTGGTGGAAACGCCGGGCTATGCGTCGCTGCTGGTGCGTCGCAGCAAGACCGACGGCGAAGGCGACGGCGAGGTCGTCTACCTCGCGCGAGACACCGTGTCGCTGGTGCGCACGTGGCTCGAGCGAAGCGGCCTCACCGCCGGGCGGCTGTTCCGCTCGGTGCACAAGGCAGGCGCGCTCGGCGAACGGCTCCATCCCAGCCAGGTCCCGCGCATCTTCAAGTCGATGGCGCAGCGGGCGGGGCTGCCCGAGGGGCTCGTGGAAGGCCTGTCCGGGCACAGCGCCCGGGTCGGCGCGGCGCAGGACATGGTCGCCGCCGGCATCGAGATGCCGTTGATCCTCAACGCTGGGCGATGGAAGTCGACCGTGATGGTGAGCCGCTATGGCGAGCGGCTGCTCGCCCGGCGCAGCGGCGTCGCGCAGCTCGCGCGACTGCAGAAGCGTGAGTGAGCGCGATGCGATAGCGGCGCGATTGGGCGGATGGCTTACAATAGGTATGAGGGCCTGCGCTGCAGCGTTGGCGCCACTCAGGCGGGCGGGCGTCCGGCATACCCGATCCGCGCGCATCCCAAAATTGCTATCGCGAGCAATAATCGGCGGGCCGCACCCGCGCGGCGTCACGCCGACACGGATGGGCGCACGCTCCCAGTTTCCTGACAAGTTTCCCAAATTCAATCACATAGGGCACATGAAGGGCGAGCAGCGGGCCTTGAGGCCGGGATCGTCCGTGCGCGTGCGCGAGGGAGGTATTGACGTGGTTGCTCGCGATATCTACAGCTATCGCGAGCAATCCGGCGCCGTGAGAGCTGGGTCCGCGCAGCCTGAAAATCAGCACAAACGATTGTTCTAGAACACCTTTCTCGGGACGGCACGGTCTTAGCGGTTGTCGCGGCGCTGTCGCCGCCTGTTGCTCCTCCCCGCCGCGCCGCCGCGCCGCGAATCTGCCTTCCCAGGCACACCCATCCGGCACACCAGCACCTCGCAGCCGCGAGAGGCTCGGAATCGTTCTCCTCGATGAGCGTCGCGGCCAGGGCGGAGTAGTCCCGCCGAGCATCCAGCCGACCCGGTGTGCGTACTTCGGTGCGGTGGCGGTAGGTCGCCGTGCCGATGCAAACCATCTCGGTGCCTGTGCGCTGTACACTGGAGACTGACGATAACCAGTACGCTCGCCCGGTCCAGAGACACTTTGCCGATGTTCGCACCGGACTGTCCGGGCCCGGTGACCGATACGGTGCGCATGATGATTGGTGCCCCGAAGCGCTCCGTCCTGCGTCACTTGGCGCGTACTGCGTTGCGCGGATGTGAGGAATGGCGGCACGGGCCATGCAGCGTCGAATCCGTCTCTCGTCTCCCCGTGCGAGTTCGCGCGGCGGAGCCAATCCCGACCGAGCGGCGGAGATCGACGTCGGAAACGGTGCGGAGAAGCAGTCGCCGGTCGCGCCTGATACCAATGTACGCAATCTCGCCCGGCGGCACGCTGGCGGCGCACTGCGTTGCGGGGAGATCGAAACTCGAGAGCCTTGCGTCGTTGGGTTTCTGCTCGTGCGGACCGCGCTCGATGCGCCCGACAACTGGGAGGGTGTCGATTGGGTGACGGTCGCCCGCCCCGCAGGCCGGCCAATTCTTCCCGCTTCGGCGACGGCCCAACAGCAGATGACGTCGTGTCGCTTCTCGAACATACCGCCATTTCCTTCTTAGGAGCGGCCGGCCGCATGTTCGCTACCGATTGATATGAGGCCGCCGTCGCGTCATTCAAGCGGCTCCTGGACGCTGGGCGCTCGCGAGCGCGCGACGTTCTCCGACGACTTCCGGCTCCGAGGCGACACGCCACCCACACCCACCGCCCGCCAGCGCTCGATGTCGCCGCTGGAACCAACCATCCAACACTGGGCCGAGGCCAGTTCTACCAAGCCTGTACGCCCCGAGACTGCCCGCACGCCCGGTTGCGTGGCGTTCGCAGAGACGGCACGCTTAACCGGGACTCGCGCCGTTTCGCGCAATCCGATCGCAGTTCAAGGGGAAGCGAAGATGAACAAGAACGAACTCGTCTCCCACGTCGCCGCCGAGACGTCTGCGACGAGGGCCACCTCCGAGCGCATGGTGGGCGCCGTGTTCTCCGCCATCGGCGACGCGCTCGCGCGGGACGAGCCCGTCGCCATCGCCGGCTTCGGGCAGTTCGTCATCCGCGACCGCGCCGCGCGCCAAGGCCGCAACCCGCAAACCGGGGAGCCCGTCGCCGTCGCGGCCTCGAAGGTGCCGTCGTTCAAGGCGGCGAAGGCCCTTCGAGACGCGGTCAACGGATAGCGTGGCGGGCCAAGCGGCCCGGTGCCGGCCATTCGTCCCGGCAACGCCGCCGCCGCAGGTGCACCCCTTCGCCATACGCACGCGCCGAAGCGCTCGGCCTGGAAGCCGGGAGCTTCCCCTGCGCCTGCGTCAAGCCGATCGACGAGCCCGCGCTTCACGCATCGCGAGCTCGCCCGACGCCCTTCACGCCGAGGGCGATCGGACCGCCGTGCGGGCGCATTCGCCAGGGCGCGGGACGTTTGTGGCAGGGACGAAACATTGGAAACTCTGCGATTCGTCATTCGTGCGAACACATGCGCAGTCACGCGCCGAGCTTAAATCCTCTCGCGCGCGGGTTCCTTATATCGCTCGATGCGACTTGGCTCCTACGACAGTGCTGCGCGCCGCTGCGCTTCAGTCGAAGCACACACGTTCCCTGGCCGCTTACGGCGCTGAACAGCTCACAGCCCGACGCCTCGCGTATCCTCTACGGGCTGGCCAATGACGAGTTGTACTGGGTCGATGTCGACCGGGAACGAAAGCAGGTCCCCGAGGAGTGCACCTCAAACGGCATCACGCTGCGTGACAACGCCACGATCATCGTCGACGACGTTCACGCCATTTGGGCGACGCCGCAGACCACCTTTCTGCTCGATGGAGTCGCAGGCAAGCCGGGCGCCCACCTCGCAGAACTCTGGATCTCCGACTTCGACGGCGGGATCACGCACCGCAGCAGCACCAAGCGGTTCACCACATACGAATTGCCCCTGGCGCCACGCCAAGGAGTCAGTGTTCATCGAGGACGAGCTCGCCGACGCCGCGCTTCATCGCCCCGCTGTTTCGTTGGCCACTCTCACCTCGTGAATCGCTCCAAACAGGCAGAGCACGAACGACCTAAGGAACATTCAATCGCGACAGAGAAGGACACACCGATGACCATCTCCATAAGGAAGTTCCCCACTGCGCCCGTGGCCAACTACACCCAGTTCCGGCCCCAGATCGCCTCCGGCGACCTGCTACTCTGTTCGGGGTCGGGCATTTTCTCGCGAATGATTCGGGCCGGAACCAAGAGCGTCTGGAGCCATGTGGGCTTCGTGATGCGGCTGGACGCGATCGACCGGATCATGGTCCTGGAAAGCGTTGAGCCCTTGGGCATCCGCACTGTGCCGCTGAGCAAGTACCTGACCGACTACGACAGCAAGGGCAATCCATATCCAGGACGTTTGGCCATCGCTCGCCATGATGACTTCAACGCCAAGGCCAGTTCAAGAAGACTCCTCAAGTTCGGCCAATTCGCCGTCGACCTATTCGGCTATCCCTACGACCAGGACGAGATCGCCAAGATCGCCGCCCGCATCGCAGCCAGCTATCTGCCGTTCTCGGCCGCCGACAAGAGAGCCCTGAAGCGTGACCGAGAATACATCTGCTCGGAATACGTATGGGAGTGCTACAAGTCCTTGGGCATCCGCATCAACCACGACAAGAGGGGCTTCATCTCTCCCGCAGACTTCGCCAAGGCCAAAGAGGTGAAACTCCAGGCGGTGCTGCAGTAGTAGCCGTAGTCGGCCGCCGACCCGCGGGACTAGCTGTTATGCGCCCCGCTCATCGGAACATCGCTTCTGCCTTCGTCCTGTGCTACCCCGGTTGAGCTTCCGAATGATTACCGAGTGATGCCAAAGTATCTCACCATCCCATTCTATGTCCTTTTCGGTGCGGCCATCATTCTGGTTGCGCTTTGGGGCCACCTTACTACGGATCAAGCACTCCTCCTTACTGGCATAAGCACAGCGCTCGCCTATCTCGCACTCTTGTCTCTCGTTTTGAGGGAAGATCGCGATGCGTTACTGGTTCTGATGATCAAATCCGTCATCTCATTTATTTTCCGAACACTCCGACGAGCAATCGCGTCTATCGTAATTGTATCTTGTGTCTGCGGCTTCCTTTCTTGGAAAATATTGACGCTAAGGTTGGGGGTAGAGATCGTTGTATCGCCCTCCACTTCCATTTCTTTACATCAATTGTCCAATAACTCGTTTTCCATCTCCCTAGTAAAAGCGTACGAACCACCCGACGCGGTCGATCGAGTAGTCGAATACACACGCAAAGTGAACGAACCTCTCCGCATTTCATTCCCGAGAAGGCAAAAAGACGCGATCATACGCTTTACCATCACACATTCCGGCTACGAATCCACTCAAATCGCTGAAACCATTGAACGGCTTGCTTCCTCTCCTAGAAAAGTTGACCCGGTTCCTCGCCCACTATTGGTAGTAACAGTACGCGGGAGCCACACGGAGACGGGCACATTGCGTTCCTACCGCGTAAGTGCGTCGCCCGCAGGAGCAAAAGCTGACCCGAAAAAGCGGACATTGACGCTGGAAGGCTCGCCACCCAAAGGATCGACGACATTTATCGCGACGAATCAGGAAGATTGGTACGTCGAAATACAGGAAAGCCGGCAAAACGGACGAATACATTATTCTCCTGCAATATTCGTCAACAATCGGCGTAAATCATATACAGTAGACCTTGCAAGTGCCGCAATTCAGTGGAAGGAGCCAGGAGTAGACGTGCCGCCCGAGCCCGCACGCCTCTTACTTTCGGAAAACGTTCTGTTGGTGTCCCATGGCGATATCCCCTACAATGAGATTCCCGATGGATTTCTATTTGGCGGTGCTCCGTCGCCCGGCCCTGTTCTAATCCGAAAAGGTTATGTAGTTAGCTATAATCCAAAGCTTAAAATTCCTAACTGGGTGGGTTACCGTCTGCACAAACGACCTGAGGCACCTCGCCCGTCTAGAGTTCGACTTAGGCCCGATCCGAATTTGGACCCAAAGATTTCGGCGGAAACTCGAGATTACACTTTCTCCAGGCTTAGGTATGACGCAGGCAATCTGGTATCGAGGGTAGATATGAGGCGGGTTGGTGAAGACGCAGTACGTGCAACTTATTTTCTATCGAATGTAGCTCCTCAGACGCCGATGTTGAATCGCGGTGTATGGCAGCGACTTGAGCGCATGGCACGGGAGTATGTCGATGCAACCGGACAGTCGATTTACATAATGGCAGGACCTGCTTTCGTTAAGCCTACCTCTGGTACCCTAGAGGATCAGCGCGTTATACGGACGATTGGGAATGGTGTTGCAATTCCAACACATTTTTTCCGATTACACGTCCGTCTAATTGACGATGCGCCTGATGTACTAGCATTCTTGGTGCCTAACGATTCAGATCTGGAACGGGAACCAGAGAAATATCTTTCGTCATTTAGAGATGTTGAGAACGTCACGAACCTCGAGTTCTTTCGTGAACTGCCTGCGGAGCAGCGGCCGGACGCGAATTATATACCTGTTGCAATGTGGTCGACACCGTAGTCGCGAAGCCAGACTTCCGGGGAGAAATGGGATAGCTTCTGGCCCATTCTATGTGATGGCGGTGCCTACTCGGACCAGAACGCAGACGCCGCTGAAGGTTATCGAAGGAAGAAAAATCTTAATCGACATCCACCTCTGTGAGTGCGATTCGAGAATCCGTGGGTTCGTCATCAGGAAATACTCTACAAAGAGAATGATGCAACTCGAGAAGCCGGGAACTGTGCCGTCGATAACGGTTCCTCCCCGTCGTCGTTGGAGCGCTAGAGGGCAGTCAGACGAGGGTGGCACACTCGTGCCGGTACACATGCTCGACAACCCCGAGGATTCACACGCCTTTGCTCTTGAAAGACTGCCTCTTGGGAAGTACCGGTGGTACCCTTTCGCAAAGGTCGTTCGGGGGGGCCTATGCGCCTGATCATCGCAATCGTCGCGGCCGTGCTGATCGCTGGCTGTAGTCCGCGGGTCTTCGAGAAGGAAACGGCGGGGTTCCGAGATGCGGCGACAGGGGTCGAGATCGCCTGGATCGGGTTGCATGACAAAGTCGATGCCCTGAACCAGGCCGAACGCGACCGCATCCGCGACGATTGGGAGTTCAGCGTCAGCGAGCGGTGCGCGGAGTTCGCTTCCGTTCTGGCTCGCCCGCCCAATGGGGACCTGGAGGAGGCCGCGGGCAAGGCCGCCCTGAAGACTCGGCGCGAGCTGATCGAGGACTGCACGCTCTTCCGGCGTCAGGCTAACAAGCCGGCGCCCGAGGTCTTTGTCGTTCCGGTCGACCGGCGGCTTCTACCGTATGCCAAGGCGATCAGCGACTATGCCGCGGCGCTCGCAGCGCTGACCGCCGCAGAGGACGAGGCGGCCTTCCGCACGGCGGCGGCCGAGGCGGGCGCGTCCCTTGGCATGGCCGGTGATGCGCTGAAACAGCTCGGAGATACCGATATCGACATCACCGGGCCGATCTCCGCGCTGGCGTCGGTCTATGCCGAGATCCACCTCGCCGGGATCGAGCGGCGCAAGTACAACACGCTCCGTGACGTCGTCGTGCGCACGGACGGCGCGATCCAGCGCATGACAGAGAAACTGGCAAGGGCCGAGGTGCCTCTGCGGCGGCGTCTGCTGCAGTTCCAGTACCAGGCCATCGACAAGGCCGAGCGGGACCTGCGGGAGCTGACGCCTCACTCGCCACGGGCCGACCGGGTCAAACGCCAGCAGGCGGTCATCGATCGGCTGTTGGAGTATCGCGCATACGCCAAGACCCTGGTGCTCAGGGGCGTGAGCTACGGTGCTGTGGGCGAGGCCCATACACAATTGTTGAACGCCGTGCGGTCGCCCGATGACTTTCAGCTGGCTCGGCTGGCGGTCGAGCGGCTGAAGAGCATTGGCGAGGCGGCGAAGGAAGCGGCCGCAGCGTTGGGATTGAAAGATTAGGAGGTCGTTCGATGACGACGCGTAAGCTGGAGAACGACCGCGAGACCCTTCTGGAGAAGGTGCTGTTCCCTTCTCAGGTGACGCTTGCCCGCGAGAAGCGCCACGAGACCGATGAGCGCCGACTGAAGGAGATCGATGCGGAGCTGGACCAGATCTTCGCGAAGATCGACGAAATCATCGACGAGCAGATCAAGGAATTGACCGACTACATGCTGGCCGATCCGGACGTCCAGAAGGATATGAAGGAGATCCGAAAGGGCACGAAGGACGCCAAGGAGGCCTCGAAAGCGGTCAAGCAGGCAACCGACAAGCTGAAGGCCGTCAAGAAGGCGGTGGACAAGACGATCAAGCCGATCGAGCAGTTGGCGAAGTTCTTCGCCTGAGCCGTGTTGTCTCTCAGATTAAATCGTTTGGCAGCAGGGCGGATTTCTCGGAAGCGCAGCATCGTTGGCCGCGTGAGAGCCAGCAGAGCCGGGTTGCGCCACTCCCGGATTCAGCCGGCCAATTGGCGGCTCACGGTCCGTGAGGCGCGCCATCGTGATTCCATCCGCGTGGGTTCCGCTGACGCTCGGACCGTCCCACGGACACTATCCATACCCAGACATCGTTTCCCAAACACCACCTTGTGCCATTCACGAAGGCGCTAGGAACATTTGCGTCCGACAGATGACGCGAGGCCGTAGATCGCCAAGTTCAACAAGATGTCCTCACGCTGTAGGCTGGGCAACACTGCGTCCACCTCGACCCATTGTTGGGCATGCGTTCGTCGAGATACTCGGGGCACCGCGGCGGTCGCGGTGCCCCTGCCAGGTGCGGGTCGCACCGGCACCGTGTCCCGTGTCCGTGCGCCAAGTATGATCGCGTTCGGACACGGCAGCGGGCACCGCTCCGTTTTCGGGAAGCCTCCGCGACACGAGGGCGACGGCGAGACGGCATGACCCAGGCGGTGCAACGTAGAGTGTTCGTGGACGGCAACAACGTCATGGGGTCGCGTCCAGACGGCTGGTGGCGCGACCGCACCGAGGCCGCGCGACGCCTCATCGCTGAAATCACTCCCCTGGCACTCCACGACGGTGGCGGATGGACTATCGTGTTCGATGGGCAGGTGCCATCCGAAATGGCGCCGACGCAGGAGTGTCTAACCGTGGTTCATACTGGGCATAGCCGCCGGGATGGCGCGGATGATCGGATCGTGGAGCTGGTGGATACACTCCCAGAGCAGTTGACATCGCTGGTCTACACGTCCGACGCGGTGCTGCGCGCTCGGGTGGTTGCGCTGGGCGCCCAAGTTGCGAGGGCCCGAGCGCTGCTAAAGCAGATCGCGGCTGTGCATAGCACGATGGAGCCAAGTGCCACTGAACGCTCACTCGACCGCGCGGACTGCGCCGAGGTGACCATAGCGTGGACAGACCGTTGCTGACGATCTACAGCCCCAAAGCGCAAAACCAAGAATCGCTATCCATTGTGATGAACATACCAGGAGGGAGATGGCGGGATCTGTGCGATCCGTCAATCATCCGCACCGATGCGCAATCATGCACGGCGCCTGAATCCCCTTGCGCGCGGGTACCTTATATCGCTGGATTCGAATTTTCTCCTGCGACAGTGCTGCCCGCGCATGCGCAAGCCAAATACTCAAAGCGTTTCCGCGCTTGAAGTCTAACCTAGTGCAGAGAAGACTCATGAACACAGACAAAACGCCTTCGCCATCTAGTTCCAAATTCAAGAAGAGATCAATTCTCTCCATCATAGACTGTGAGACTCTCTATTCTCTTCTAGAGAATCCCTTGATTCTATTTCGTACCTGGTACTTAGTTGTCTATCATCCTCGTGATTTCTTTCTATATTTCTTCGATTCTAGTTCAGAGATAAAATTGCGAACAACCATTCTGCTAGGAACTGTCAGATATGGCGTAGATACAAGACAAGATAAGGTGTTCGGTCCCTTGTGGTTTATTCTGGAGACAAGTGGAATTGTAATTTCGTCAGTGCCAATAATTGGATACATAGCTCGCAACTTACGAGAAAACCGCGCCACTGAGAATATTAAGATCCCGGAGATAACTTCCATATCCATATTAGATGATCTTATATTGGGCCTTTTGTTCGTGATCATGATATATTTCAGTGCGCTATCGCTTGGGACCTTTTACTACATATTTTGTAAGAAGGGCACGTCCTACAGGAAGCTGGTGGATTATGCTGCATATGTATACTCTGCATCCACACTGGCAACTGTGTTGGGCATTGTAATCGCAATGTTCTTGTTTTCTATAATGTGGAATCGGTTTCCAAATGACGCCAACTTCCATTCGGCATTCGTGCTATTGTTTATGGTATTTGGGGCGTATATCTTCGTTTTCTTGTACCTGTTCTTGGAAGTATCTCTTCGATTGTACATTGCAAACGGAATAATCGTATTGAGAGAAGTGTTCTTTCAGGAAAACTGGAGAGTAGCAACGATTCATGGGTTGCCGTTATTCGTGGGTGCAGTCTTCATGGCTACTGCGAGTAAATTCTTATAGAAGCGGCCTAAAGGAAGCTTAAGGATACCTAAGGTCCAGTACGAGTATGGAAGTTATCTGTACGTCAAAGCGGTGCATTAAATCAGGATGCACGTCACTTCTCTCGATTTGTTCCAAGGGGAAATTGCGTGCGAGGTCAGGGCACAGCGCACCAGCGGGATCATCCAAAGATCAGCACGAGGAAAAACACGCATGCGGGCAGCGTTGAACGATGACTTCCGACGTAGCATATTGATGAGACGGTGATTTGTACGCGGTCGCTTCGCCGCGGATAGGAGGATGAAAGGGGATCCGGCCGGGGCGTGGAGCGGGTGACGGGAGATCCGTTCTGGTTGGAGCGACCGGCCCTACAACTCGGGCGACGCCAGTGCCTTGCCAATGTTGTCTCCGCCCCGCGACGCCGATGCTCTTACGGTGTCCCCCGTGAGATGTGCATACTAGGCGGTAGTCTGGACTTGGGTATGTCCGAGAAACTTTCCGAACATCGCAAGGCTTTCGCCGAGATCTACCGCGCGCGAGGCGAATGCGTGACGCAGATCACGTTCCGGCAACGACGCTCGGAGGCGTGTCCATGTCGTCGGCGAGGGTGTCCTCGATCCTCCGGGCGGCGGCCTTGACCGAGTGCCGCGCGAGGTGGGCATAGCGGGCGGTGGTCTGGACCTGACGGTGACCGAGGAGCTTGCCGATCATCGGCAGGCTCTCGCCGAGAGCGAGAGCCCTGGACGCGAAGCTGTGACGTAGGTCATGGATTCGTAGATCCTCGAGTTCGGCCTCCTTGCGAACGACCTGCCACGACGCATTCAGATTGGCCATGCGCGTACCGGGTTCGCGCCCGGGAAAAACCCAGGGGTCGTCGGCCTGTCGAGGCAATCCGGTGAGGATCTGTCTCGCTGTCGGGGACAGCGGCACAGCACGCGCGCCGGTCTTGGCGTCGCGCAGGCGCAGCTCGTCGTGTTCGAGGTCGATGTGCTCCCATCGCAACGTCAGGATTTCGTTGCGCCGGCATCCGGTAAGCATCAGCAACCGGAGCGCCGCTGCCGCGCTCGTCGAGATCCTGTGTGCTGATTCGAGCTCGCGGAGCACGGCACCCAGCCGCTCGAATTCCTGCTCCGACAGAAAGCGCTCGCGGCTTCGCGCCGGATACTTCTTGATGAACCGGCACGGATTGCCTCCGGTCGGGGCCTCGCCCGATGCTGCGGCCTTGTGGAAGAGCCGGGAAAGCAGCGAGATCACTTGGTTCGCCATGATCGGCGTCTCCCGGAGGCGGTAGTGCAGGGTCGCGACCTGATTGGGAGTGAGCTCGCCGAGGCGCCGCGCACCGAACTCAGGCAAGAGAAACTTGTCGAGGATGTGACGGCACGATCGCGCGGTCGTCGGTTTGCAGCGCACGGCCACATGGTCCGTCATGTACTGCTCGGCCAGCTCGCCGATCGTGGGTCCGGTGGCGAACGGGGAGTCCGCGCCGGGGCGGCCCGGCTTGTCGCCCTTCCTGAGCCTCGCGATGATTTCTCCGGCCTCGCGCCGCGCGTCGTCCAGTGACCAGACCTTGTGGTGGCCGATGGTGACGCGCCGGGACTTTCCGGCCGATCGCTTGTGCACCATGTAGACCTTGGACCCGGACGGATGCACGCGCACGCCGAAGCCGGGTACCTCGCGGTCCCAGTAGACGGTCTCCCGATCGGTGACAGGAAGCGCATCGACGATGCGCCTGGAGAGGGTTTGCCTGTTGGGGCTGCGCATGGGTGGAGTCCTTTCAAGCTATCTGTTGACCGGCGCGCTACCGTCCGTCGGAGGGCGCAATTCTCGCGCCGATGTCCGCGGCGACCTTCGCCGACGAATCCCGCACCGAGTCTCGTGCAAGATGGGCGTATCGCGCCGTCGTATTCACCTTCCGGTGACCGAGCAGGTCGCCGATCATCGGCAAGCTCTCGCCCAGTGCGAGAGCACGGGACGCGTACGTGTGACGCAGGTCATGCAGGCGGACACCGTCGAGTCCCGCGCGCTTGCGGACCCGATCCCAGGAGTCGTTGAGGTTGACCAGGCGGGTGCCCTTCTTCCTGCCCGGAAACACCCACGGATTGTCGGGGGTGCGGGAGAGGCCGGCGAACACCTCGGCCGACTTGGGCGGAAGCGGCACCATCCGCGCGCCGGTCTTGCTATCGCGCAGCCGCATCTCGCCGGTCTCGAAGTTCAGGTCGTCCCAGCGCAGGCCGAGGATTTCGTTGCGCCGGCATCCGGTCAGCACGAGGAGGCGGATGGCCGCCGCCGCATGGGTGGAGGCCAGACGTTCGGCCGGCGCGGCCCTGAGCGCCTGGCCGAGCCGGTAGAGTTCCTCACGGGTCAGAAAACGCTCGTGCTTCTCGACCTTGAAGCGGGACACGCCCCGGCACGGGTTGGTGCCGGAGGGACGCCAGCCCCACGCATCGGCCAAGTTGAACATCTTGACCAGAATGTCGACCGCCCGGTTGGCGACCGTGGGCATGTGGTGCAGCTTGTTGTGAAAGGCCAGGATGTCCTTGTATTCGACATCCGCGACGAGCCGCTCTCCAAGCGCAGGCACGATGTGCTTGCGAAGCATGAGGCGGTAATGCGAGATGGTGGCCGGCTTGCAGTGCATCTCGACATACTCGCGCTGGTAGCGCTCGGCGAGGTCGGCAGCGGTCGGGTCGGGCGCCGGTTCCGGCTCCGCCGCAACCGGGGGCTGCCCCTTCTTGATTCGGGCGATGACCGCGGTGGCGTTCTTGCGGGCGATCTCGGTGGTGATGTCACCATACCTGCCGAGGCTCACGCGCTTCGAGCGGCCGAAGGCACGAGTCTGGACGACGAAGACTTTCTTGCCGCTCGGGTAGACTCGGACGCCGAAACCAGCAAGATCGCGGTCCCAGAAGATGGCGTCCTTGCCGTTGACGGAGAGGCGGTCCACGACGCGTTTGGAGAGAGTGCGGAACTGGGCTTCTGCCATGTTGCGGTGCTCCTGCGATCAAGGATCCGGTGGGATTCGACCGGTACCACCGCCGTAAGCGTTTGGGTAGTGCGAGGGCCTCAACAAGGAGTGTAAACGTGGCTGACAAAGGGTGCGAACGGCGAGAGTGACACATCTTAGCAGGGTTGTAAAATACTTTCAATACAGCAGGTTAGGTATCACATTCGCGTCCATGTCAGCGCACGCGAAACAAGTGGCGGGGTATGAGTTACCTATTTGACACGAACGTCCTGATCTACGCGGTAAGCGCCGCGGTGGAAGACGCGGGAATACGACGACAACACGACGCGTAGCGAAGGAATCCTCCGTCCGGCAAGTTGACAATGCAGATTGATGTATTAATGTAGTTACCAGGTTACAAGCTGGAACCTGTAACGATGCCGGTGATCAGGATCTCGGACGAAACGATGCGACGGCTCAAGACGTGGGCCGAACCTCTGGAAGACACGGCGGAGTCAGCGCTCGCCAAGGCATTGAATGCCGCCGAAGAAACGAAGGTCGGATCCAGTCGGAGCCGGCCGGAGGAACGGGAGGAAGAAGCCGCGAAACCCCGCATCGGTCCGGGACGCGGCAGACCCGGAGACAGGCTGCCCCAAAAGAAGTTTCGACGGCCCTTGTTGGAGACTCTTTACCAGATGGGCGGCTCGGGGCATCCCCGGGACGTGCGATCCGCCATGAAGGAGCGCATGTCGACTGCCCTGTTGCCGGGCGACCTGGGGCTCGTCTCAACGGGTGACGAGCGGTGGTGGAACGCAACCTGCTGGGAGCGGAGCGCTCTGGTGAAGGAAGGTTATCTACGGGCCGATTCGCCTCGCGGTACCTGGACGTTGTCCGACGAGGGAATCAGACACGTCGAGAGCTCCCGCCCCGCACAGTCGTCCGATCCGTTCGTGGAGCACCTGCTCGCCATCCCCGACGTCGGCGACGACGCTGACTTCGATCGCGACCCCTCGGGACTCCGACACGTCGAGATATGAGCTATCTCGTGGACACGAATGTCTTGTCCGAGCTTCGGAAACGCGAACGAGCCAATCCGAACGTCGTGACGTGGTTCCGGAAACGAAAGTCTCAGGAGCTTTTTCTGAGCGTCCTGACCCTTGGCGAGCTTCGACGGGGTATCGAACGAATTCGCAGACGAGACCCGACCTCCGCGAGCGTGCTCGAGGCCTGGTTGCACCGAACCGTCGATGAGTTCAGAAACCGCATCATCGACGTCGATCAAGCGATTGCGGAACGTTGGGGGCATCTCGGCATGCCCGATCCGATTCCGGCCATCGACGCGCTGATCGCCGCCACCGCGCTGGAACGAGACCTCGTCGTAGTGACCCGGAACGTGAAACACATGGCACGGACGGGGGCACGCCACATCGATCCCTTCGGCGCCGGTTGAAGGCGACTACCGCGACCGAAGGACTTCCGTCGCGAGCGGCGGATGCCGTGCTCTCATGGCCGAGTGGCCCCCGCGCCCTTTCCCGGAACAGGTGGCCCGCCGGCAGGTCGAGATCACATCGTTCGGGGGACCGCCGCCACGCGCAAGGGGGCATTGCGACCGCGGCCCACGCTCCAGCCGCGGGTCGTAGCGGCGAAGCGCGACGAGCCGGCTCAGGCGTTGGCGAGGAGGGCGGCGGCCTCGGTCCGCGGAAGGCCGACGACCTCGCCGGCGTCGAGGATGCCGTCCCAGGTGATCGGGTCCACCGGGACGCCCTCCGCCATCCGCTTCTCGAGGGCCATCCGCTCGGGGTCGCCCGGGACGAGGACCGGCTCGCCGGGGTTCGCGGGCGGGGAGGAGGTCACGTAGTCGACGAGGGTGTCGATCTCGCGCTCCATCCATTCCGGATCGACGAGGGAGGCGGGATCGATGACGACGGTCAGCATGTGGTTGCAGATGGTGTCGAGGCGATGCGTCTCCGGGTTCGAGGTCCCGCCCCCGCCGAGCACCCCCGCGAGGAGCTCCGCCGCGAAGACAAGGCAATAGCCCTTGTGGAGGCCGAACGGCAGGATCGCCCCGCGCATCGACTCGTCTTCCGGGAACATGACGCTCGGGTCGGTCGTCGGCTGCCCGCTGGCGTCGACCAGGGTCCCGGGCGGCATCTCCTCACCCTTGTTGAGGGCCACCCGGACCTTGCCCACCGCGACGAGCCCCGTCGCCATGTCGAGCAGGAAGGGATCGTGCCGCGCGGTGCCCGGCACCCCGATGCAGATGGGGTTGGTGGCGAACCGGCCGTGGCTCCCGCGGTAGGGGGCGACGAGGGGCGGGTGTCCGGTCACGTTCACGAAGTGGATCGAGACGAGCCCCGCCGCCACCGCCATCTCGGCGTAGGTCCCGATACGGCCGAGGTGGTGGACGTTGCGGAGCGCCGCCACCACCGTCCCGAGCTCGCGCGCCCGTTCGATGAGCCGCTCCATCATCTCCGCGCCGACCCGCTGGCCGAAGCCCAGGCCGCCGTCGAACTGCATCACCGCGCCGCCGTCCCGGATCAGGGCAAGCCCGGTGTTCGGCCGCATCGTCTCGTTCGTGATGTTGTGCACGTAGTGCGGAATGAGGCCGATGCCGTGGCTGTCGTGGCCCCGGAGGTTCGCATCCACGAGATGATTGGCGACTTGCGCGGCTTCGGCGGGCTCGCTGCCGGCCCGTTCGAGCAGGGTGCGGATCACGCGCCGCAACGCGACATCAGAGAACTTGTGCATGGCGGCGCGCATTCTAGCCCGCAAATCTCACCAGCTTCCTGCTGCGGACGCCGATCCATTCGCTGTGACAGGCCGTACTCCCTCAAGCCGCTTCGACAGCGCAAACGCGCTAGTGTCGGCTACGCCTTTGCCAGCGCGTACGCGCTCTTTCGGTCCGTGCGGCCTGTCACAGCGCCGTCTCGCCGCCCTCGCGACGAAAGCCGGTGAGATTTCCGGGCTCGCCCGCCCTCGACCCGCCATTCCCCACGGGGCGCGCATCGGTGAACCGACCGCCGCGCGAAGCGACACGGCGGCCGCCGCATCGAGTCCCGGCGCCGCGCGCGCATGCATCGGACGCGGCTGACCTATGATCCGCCCTCGCTTCATCATCGAGGGAAATGCAATGCCGGTCGAACTCGGGCGCCGCGACGGCGCCGCCATCCTCACCCTCAACCGGCCGGAGGCGCTGAACGCCCTCAGCTTCGCGGTCCTGCGCGAGATCGAGGTGCGGGTGAGCGAGATCGAGCACGGGGTCGAGCAGGGAGAGGTGCGGGCGCTTCTCGTCGCGGGGGCGGGGGAACGGGCGTTCTGCGCCGGGGCGGACGTCAAGGAGCTGATGGGGCGCACGCCCCTGGAGCACCGGCAGGGCCTGCGGTTCGGCCAGACCCTCTTCGAACGCATCGCGGACCTGGCCGTCCCGTCGATCGCCGTCATCGACGGGTTCGCCCTCGGGGGCGGCCTCGAGCTTGCGATGGCCTGCACGTTCCGGCTCGCGACGACGGCCGCCCGCATGGGGCTCCCGGAGATCAAGCTCGGCCTCGTGCCGGGCTACGGCGGCACCCAGCGCCTGCCCCGCCTGGTCGGCGAGGCGAACGCCCTCGACATCGTCATGACCGGGCGCATGGTGAAGGCGGACGAGGGGCTCTCGATGGGCCTCGTCAACCGTATCGTCGAAGGCGATCCGATCGAGGCGGGCCTCGCGTTCGCGGCCGAGCTCACCGGATACTCGCTCCCCGTGCTGCGGCTCGCGCGCGAGGCGGTGCAGCGCGCCCTCGACCTCCCGGTCCACGAGGGGCTCAAGGTGGAGGCGGACCTCTCGACGCTCTCCTTCCAGACCGGCGACGCGGCCGAGGGGATGAGCGCGTTCGTGGAGAAGCGGGCGCCGGGGTTCCGCGATGCCTGACGGAAAGGGCAAGCAGGGCGCGGTCATCGTGACCGGTGCGAGCCGCGGGATCGGGGCGGCGGTCGCGGCCGAGCTCGAGGTGCGCGGGTTCGCGGTGTGGTCGCTCTCGCGGAGCGGCGGCGCACCCGCCGGGCGGGCGATGCGGTGCGACGTGACCGACGAGGCGGCGCTCCGCGAGGCGTTCGCGTCCATTGCAGCCGAGGGGCCGATCGCCGCCCTCGTCAGCAACGCCGGCGTCCACGCGTCCGCGCCGAGCCGGAAGCTCGCGACCGCCGAGTACGAGCGGATCATGACCCTCAACGCGACCGCGGTGATGACGGGGGCGCGCGAGATCCACCCTCACCTCGTCCGCGCAGGCGGGGGGACCATCATCAACATGGGCTCGTTCTTTGACCGGATGGCCGTCCCCTACAACCTCGCCTACTGCGCGTCGAAGGCGGCGGTCGGGGCGATGACCCGCTGCCTCGCGGCGGAGTGGGCGGACGACGGGATCCGGGTCATCAACATCGCCCCCGGGTACGTCGAGACCGCGCTCAACCGCGAGTTCCTCGCCCGCGAGGACATGCGCCGCTACATGGAGTCGCGCGTCCCCTTGAAACGCGCGGCCCGCCCCGAGGAGGTGGCGCGGCTCGTCGCCGCCCTCCTCACCGAGGACATCCCCTACCTCACCGGCGAGACCATCTACATGGACGCGTCGCACGCCATCGCCCACTGAGCCCGCTCGGACGAACGCGACGGGGCCTTCCACACGGCGCACGGACCGCACCTGTCGCCCCTCTTCCGCCACGGACGCCGGCCCCCCGCTTCGCGCGCTCTTCGTTCGGCCCGCCCTCGCGAGGAAGACCGCAGGCAATGCGGTCCAGGCGCTCGTCACTCGGCGGGGAGGACGAAGGCGTCGGCGACGTTCCACCGCGCCCACATGCGCGCGCCCACGTCGAGGGCGAGGGTGTCGAGCTCGCGCTGCTGCTGCTGCACGCGAAACGCCTCGCCGTTGGCCGCCTCAAGGTGAAGCGTGACGACGCTGCCCACGAACTCCTCGCTGATCAGGGTGAGGGCCAGCTCGTTCCGCGCCCCGCTCGGCTCGCCCGCGAGCATCGCCCGATCCGCGCTCACCACGAAGGTGCACCGATCGCCGGGCGCGACCGCGCGCTCGGGGTTGGGCGGGGCGGCGAAGGTACCGAGCGGGGTCTCGATTGCGAGCCGATCGTCCGATACCTCCGCGGCCGTCCCGGAAAGCAGGTTGTTGGTGCCGACGAACTCGGCGACGAATCGATTCGCCGGATGGCGGTAGACCGTCTGGGGGGAGCCGACCTGCTCGATCAGCCCTCGGCTCATGATGACCACGCGGTCCGCCATGGCGAACGCTTCCGACTGGCTGTGGGTCACGTAGACGAACGTGATCCCGAGCTCGCGCTGGAGCCGCGCCAGCACGGCCTGCATCCGCACGACGAGGTTGGCGTCGAGGGCGCTCATCGGCTCGTCGAGGAGCAGGATCTCGGGCTCGGTCACGAGGGAGCGAGCCAGGGCAACGCGCTGGCGCTGGCCGCCGGAGAGCTGGGCCACGTCGCGCTCCGCGAACTCCGCGATGTCGAGCCGCTCCAGCCACTCCAACGCCTTCGCCCGCCGGGCCGGCGTGCTCATGCCGCGCATCTTCAGGCCGAACTCCACGTTCCGGCGCACGTTCAGGAAGGGAAACAACGCGAGGGTCTGCCACACCATCGGGGTATCCCGCTCCGAGGCGCCGACCTCGTTCATGCGCTGCCCGGCGAAGCGGACCTCTCCCTCGCTCGGGGTCTCGAGGCCGGCGAGCATGCGCAGCGTAGTCGTCTTGCCGCAGCCGCTCGACCCCATGATGGCGAGGAATTCGCCCTTGTGAATCTCGAGATTCATGCACTCGACGGCCACCGTGTCGCCGAAGCGCTTGACCACGTTGTCGAACACCACGAGGGGTTCAGACACGCCGGGGCTCCCGGGTCATCAGCAGCACCTGCGCGATCACCACCAGGGTCATCGAGGTGACGAACACGAAGGTCCCGATCGCGTTGATCTGCGGGTCGACGTTTCCCTGCAGGATCTCGAGGATGATCACCGGCACCGTCTTGTTCAGGCCGGACACGAACCAGGCCACCGCGAACTCGTCGAACGAGACCGCCGCGGTGAGACAAAGAGCGGAGACGATCGCCGGCCGGGTGAACGGCAGGATCACGGCGACCATGGCCCGCCACTCGCTCGCGCCAAGATTCCAGGCCGCCGCCTCGAGGCTCGGGTCCATCTGCGCGAGGCGAAGCCGGATGATCGCCATCGCGAACGGAGAGCACAGCACCACGTGGGCCACGATGACCGAGTAGAGCTGCCCCGACATGCCGATCCGGGACAGCAGGGCGAGCATCGCGAGCCCCATGATCACGAGCGGAATGGTCGGCGGCAGCAGCGCGAGCCCGAGATAGGCGCCCTTGCCGAAGAAGCGGTAGCGGTAGTCCGTGTAGGCGGTGCAGAAGCCGATCAGGGTCGCGAGCACGCACGTCACGGCGGAGACGACGAGGCTGTTGCCGAACGCCTCCCATACGTCGGGATCGCCGAAGATGGTCTCGTACCAGTGCACGGTGAAGTGCCCGAGGGGAATCGTCGGGAAACGGTCCGAGTTGAACGAAAAGACGAAGCTCGCGACGATCGGGGCGAATACGAACGCGAACACCACCGCGACGTAGGCGCGCAGGAACCAGGCGATGGCCCGCCGCTCGCTCACGTCCGCTTCCGGTAGGCGAGACTGACGGCGGTGAAGGCGACCACGAAGAGGGTGACGATCATCGTGCACGCGACGACCGCGGCGCGCGGCCACTGCTGCCCGGACTTCGTGGTGTCGATGATGAGGATGCTGAGGGTGGGCGGCCGGCTTCCGCCCAGGTAGTAGGGGCTGACGAAGTCGCCGAACGAGAGGATGAAACAGAAGGTCGCGGCGATGATGAGCCCGATCTTCGCAAGCGGGATGATGACGGTGAAGATGGTTCGCATCCGCCCGCACCCGAGATTCCAGGCCGCCTCGACGAGGCTCCGGTCGACCGCGGCCAGGCTGAAGAGCTGCAGCACCACGACCAGGGGCAGGGTGAGGGTAAGGTAGCCGACCACGGTTCCGAACGGCGTATTCAGCATCGGGAACGGCCCGAGCCCGACGAGGGACACGATCGCGTTGATGATCCCCTCGTCGCCAAGAAAGATCTGCCACGAATAGGCGCGGACGAGATAGCTCGTGAAGAAGGGGATGATGAGGAAGAAGACGGCCCAGCGACGCGCCCCCGCCGAGACGTTGAACGCGAGCGCGTAGGCCGCGGGAAAGGCGAGGATGCTGGTCACCGCGGTCGAGAGGAGCGCCATCGCGAAGGTGAAGCCGTACGCGTCCCGGAAGTACCCCCGCGTGTACATCTTCACCCAGTTCACGGAATCGAAGCCGGGGACCATCCGGTAGTTCTTGACGAGCCAGAACGTGAGCGCGACGAGAAAGATGAGCGGAAACACGAAGAAGACGAGCTGCCACACCACCATCGGCAGCGCGAAGGTGAGTCCGTAAAGCGAAACGGTCCTCGTGCCGCGAAAGCGGTCCGGAACGGTCATGCGCGAATGACCCCCTCGGAACGAGGATTCGCGGGAACCTTCATGTCAAGCGCACCGGCGCACCTCCCCGGCCCCGGCCCCAGCCCCAGCCCGGAGAACGAGGAGGCGCGGGAGCGTTCATGTCAGGCGCGCCTCCGAGCCTCTCCGGCCCACGCCCGCGCACGCGAAGGCGACGAGGCCGGGCGCGCCGGCCGGCCCCATCGAGGCGCCACGGTCCTTGCGGATGAACCGAGTCTTGCCCGAGACACCCCGGGGAGCGCGGGCTTCCGGAAACGTGATGAAGCCGCTCCGGGCGGTCTCGTCCGAGGCGTCCCGGGAGCGCGGGCTTCCGGCCCGCGGAGACAATCGCTGACCCGCGGCCCGACGCGGGCTGGAAGCCCGCGCTCCCAGGAGATTGGCCTGCGGCCGCGCTCCCGGGAACCGGACGCACCCCTCCCGGGAATCCGGCCGGACGCCGGCGCGCCCGACGGAGCACCGCATGCCTCGCCGGGCCGGGGCGCCGCCTCGTCAGGCGTTCTTGTACTCGGACCAGAAGTCGTTCCACTCCTCCAGGCTCTGCTGCACCGGGATGTCGCGATAGTGGATGCGACCCTGGTCTATCAGGGTGATCGGATTGTTGGGCGCCCCGTCGAGCTGGCCGGTGCGGGCCGCTTCTTCCGGCGTCTGCTCCTGAAGCGCCTTGAACCCCGCTCCGGTGACGACAAAGGCCGGATAGGCCGCCATGTTCGCCGATCGGACCTGGCCTTCCGTGGTCAGCGTGTACTGGATGTACTTGCGGACCAGGTCCTTCTTCGTGGAGGTGGAGACGATCGAGTAGGACTCGGTCCACTGGATGCCGCCCTCGTCGGGCACTGCCGAGCCGACCGGCGCACCGTCCTTCTCCAGCACCCCCGTCACCCAGTCCCCGATCCCGACGCTGACCCAGACATCGCCGTTCTTCAACGACGCGAAGGTCCCGCCGTAGTCGAAGAAGCCCTTGACCTGGGGCTTGAGCGAGAGCGTCTTCTCGCGCACCTGGTCCCAGGCGCCGGCGGAGATGTCGAACGGGCCCGGATCGGTGTTGCCGTTGAGGAGGCTCACCTGGCCGAGGTTCGGCAGATGCCAGTCGAAGTGGCCCACCTTGCCGGCGACCTTCGGATTCCAGTACACGTTGTAGCTCATCGCCTCTTCGAGGCTGACGTGCTCCTTGTTGTAGGAGACCCCGAGGTGCCCGAAGCGGTTGATCACCGAGTAGAGCTTGCCGTCCTTCCAGTGGCCGGGGAAGCGGGTGAAGCTCTCGTGCAGCATGTCGTCGAAGGGATAGTCCGCGGGGTCCAGTTCGTCGACCAGATCGCCGCGATCGGTGAGGATCCGCGCGAACTCCGCGTCGGTATGGATGATGTCGAAGGTGCCGGGGGGCGACTGTGCGAGCGCCGCCAGCATGTTGTCTCCTCCGGCGTAGTACTTCGGCTTGAACTTGACGTTGTGCTCGGCCTCGAACGCCGCGACCATGTCGGGCTCGGCGAGGCCGTACCAGGACAGCATGTTGATCTCGACCGGCTCGGCGAACGCCTTCCGGGAGGTGATGACGAAGGGCGCGGCGAGCGCACCCGCGACCGCGCCGGTGGTCTTGACGAAGGTACGCCGGGAAACCGCGCGGGCTCCCGGAAGCTCTCGATGCTTTGGCATGGGATTTCCTCCTCGGCCGAACTTCTCGGTCTTGCCGCCGCACGGCGGACGGCGTCCGCGCGCGCCGCCGGAGCGACGGCAAGGGGGGCGGTCGCCGGATGTTAGCGCGTCGCCCGGAGCGTGCAAGACTATTCTGGATTTCGCACAATTCTCAGCCCGATTTCGCGGGGTTCCCGGGGTCGAGACCTCCCGGGAGCGCGGGCTTGCAGCCCGCGAAGGGCCGAAGGCCCCCCAAAGTCCGGGATGCCCGCGCTCCCGGGAGGCCGACCGGACCAGGGCGCCGGGGGTTCCAACCCGAGCCTTGTGCGCAATCAGGAGACCATTCGCGCGGCGGGGTGGCCCGTCCCGGCGCGAGCGAGACAGAGCGTGCGGAGCGGAACGCAGGGGATCGAAGCGATGAACCGGATGCGATTTCGGCGGCTGTTCAAGACCGCCGGCCCGGCGGTGCTGCCCGTGATCCACGTGCGCGACGCGGCGCAGGCGTGCCGGAACGCCGCGGTCGCGATCGAGGCGGGAGCGCAGGGCGTGTTCCTCATCAACCACGACTTCGCCCGTGAGGAGCTGGTGCCGATCCTCGGCGAGGTGCGCGCCCGCTTCCCGTCGCTATGGCTCGGCGTCAACTTCCTCGCGGTGACCGGCCGGGACGCGTTTCCGGTTCTCGGCCGGCTCCAGGCGGAGGGGGTCGAGATCGACGCGTACTGGGCGGACGATGCGCGGATCGACGAGCGCGTGCCGGCGGACTTGCAGACCGAGGCCGCGGAGATCGCGGCCGCCCGCGAGGAGAGCGGCTGGCCGGGCCTCTACTTCGGCGGAACCGCGTTCAAGAAGCAGCGCCCGGTCGCGCCTTCGGACCACGAGGCCGCGGCGCGGACCGCGACCGCGTGGATGGACGCGGTCACGACGTCGGGAGTCGCGACCGGCGAGGCGGCGGACCGCGCCAAGATCGCCGCCTTCCGGCGCGGGTGCGGGGACGCTCCGCTCGCGCTCGCCTCCGGAGTGACCCCGGAGAACGCGGCCGACTACGCCCCGGACGTCGACGCGATGCTGGTCGCGACCGGGATCAACCGCCCCGGCGACTTCTACGAGATCGACCCGGCGCGGCTTCGCCGGCTGCTCGCGGTGACCCGCGCGGCGGGGGCGGCGGATGCGGGAGACGCGTCGGTCCTCGAGCCGGCAAGTGAGCCCGAGGCAGTCCCGGTTCCGTCTCCCTCACCGGCAGACCGCCCGGCCGCGAGCCGGGAGCTCCCGCCTTCCGACGAGCGCCCCTATCTCGCAGCGATGGCCCCGAACGTGAAGGGCGAACGCTTCGCCTGGCTCGACCCATCGACCCTGTACATCAACGCGGCCCTCTTCCGGGCGACGGTCGACGACCTCGTCGCGCCCTTCGATCGCGCCGACATCGACGTCGTCGCGGGCTTCGACGCCATGGGATTCGTGCTCGGATCCGCCATCGCGGTCCGGCTCGGCCGGGGATTCCTCACCCTGCGCAAAGCGGGGAAGCTGCCGGTCGAATCCGATTCCGTGGAGTTCATGAACTACTCGGGACGCACGCAGGAAATGGAAATGCGCACCCCCGCCTTTCGCCCCGGAACGCGCGTGCTGCTCGTGGACCAGTGGGTCGAGACCGGGGGCACCATGGATGCCGGCATCCGGCTCGTCGAGCGCCAGGGCGGGGTCGTGGCGGGGATCGCGACGGTGTGCATCGAGGAGAGCGAGCGCACCCGGGCCTTGCGCGAACGCTACCGGTGCTCGACCTCCGTGCCGCCCGGAAGCGAGTGGCAGCGCCAGTGCAACGCGCAGTGGCTCGATTGCTTCCGCAACTTCGACCCCGCCGTCTACTTCCCGGAAACCGGCTCGGATATCCGCTGATCGCGACCGGGGATGCGTCGGACAACATGACCGGACGTTGAAAATTCGAATACCGACTCCGAATCTTCAACGTATCTCGCGGTGCCGCGGTCTTTCGGACGACCCCGCCCGATACCGCCCAACCCCTGTCATCGTCAACCGCGCCCGCCCTGGTTTGAAGTGGGGCAAGTCGAGTTGGAAGGCGGTCTGTTCATCGAACGGTTCGAATTGGAGCGGTGACACGAGTTGCCGCGCGGCTGGAGGGGACCAAGCGATGATCGCACGGCGCTGGCCTAGCCCGGAAATCTCACCAGCTTTCGTCGCGAGGGCGCTGAGACGCCGCTGTGGCGGGGCGCACGGACCGAAAGACGCTGAAAGCGTAGCCTACACTACGTCGAAGCGGCTTGACGGAGTACGACCCGTCACAGCGAGCGGATCGGCGTCCGCAGCAGGAAGCTGGTGAGATTTCCGGACTAGCTTCGGTCCTCCGCGGGCAGCCGGTTGAACCATGCCCGAAATGGGCACTAAAATACTCGAAATGGGCATATTGGCGCCGGCACGAGCATCGCGTCCGGGCCGCCGCAAGTCGGTGGCCGCGCACATGGATATGCCCACCAGCCTCGCAGATGCACTGTTCACCACGACCCAGCAACGCGTGCTCGCGCTGCTGTTCGGCCAGCCCTCCCGCAGCTTCTTTGCCACCGAGTTGATCGAGCTGACCGGCTCCGGCTCCGGCGCCGTGCAGCGCGAACTCAAACGTCTCGCGTCGAGCGGGTTGGTGAACGTCACACGCATCGGCAAGCAGAAACACTACCAGGCCAACCCCGAATCGCCAGTGTTCGACGAGCTGCATGGCCTGGTACTCAAGACAGTCGCGATGGTCCAACCGATCCGACAGGCGCTTGAACCCCTCGCCGACCGAGTCGCACTGGCGCTGGTATACGGCTCGGTCGCAAAAGGCGCCGATACCGCGGCCAGCGACATCGATCTGCTCGTCGTCGCGGACCAGGTGACCCTGGAGGACATCTACTCGACCCTGATGCCTGTAGAAGCGAGTCTGGACCGCAGGATCAATTCCACCTTGTACACATCACAGGAATTTGCAGACAGGAAAGCCGCCGGCAGCGCTTTCTTGACCGCGGTGCTCGCCGGCGAGCATCTGGTTCTGATCGAGAGCAAAGATGAGTCACCCGCAACTGGAGCAACGAAAAAGAAGGCTACCGACCGGAGTTACCTGGAGAGTCCGCCCCGTCGCTGATCTCATGTGAGAGCAGACACGCAAGCTCCTCAAGATCCGAACTCGTCAGACCGTCCTCACGACTCCCTTCGTCCCGATCGGCTTGCCGCACCCGGTTACGGATGGTCTGAGCACAACACCCGAATTCGCGGGCCAGCTCCCCGGCCGAACGGCCCGACCGGACCAGCTCGACCATCTGACGCCGGAATTCCGGCGTGTACTACGGATGAGTTTTCGACATTGGAACGTAACCGGTCGGTCAGCGGGTGAGATCGACGCGCGCAGCCAACCGATCTCCTGGCTCCGCGGAGGTTCACGGCGGTGCTCGACTGGCGAGGCGGCGAGAGCCGCGCCGCCGCCTACCAGGGGTGCTCGCGGCCGTCCCAGGTCCAGAAGCGGCCGTGGCGGGAGTCGTCGAGGGCGGCCATGACCTCGCAGATGCCGCGCGCGCTCTCCTCCACCGAGACTGCGGCGTTGCGCCCGCCCATGTCGGTGCGGACCCACCCGGGGTGGATGACGACCGCGAGGCATCCGCGCTCGCGCCATGCCGCCTCGCGGGCGCGGAAGCGGTCGTTGAGGGCGGCCTTCGAATCGCCGTACTTTCCGAGGCTCCGCGTCGAGCCGCGGCGGGCGCCCATCATGCTGGTGATGAGGGCGATCTTCCGCTGCTCGCTTCGCAGCACCGCGTCCATCAGCGCTTCGGCGACCTCGATCGGGGCCTCGGCGTTGACGCGGTTGACGGTGGCGGCGCGCATGCCCCGGCCGTAGACGCCGGCGTTGTGGATGAGGACGTCGATGGCCTCGTCCTCGAGGGCGTCCCGAAGCGCGCGCTGCTGCGCGCGGTCGGTCACCTCGAAGCCGTGGAGGTGCACGTCGCCCGCGACCTCGCCGAGCGCGCCCGGGCGCTCCGGGGCGCGGGTCGTCGCGTGCACCCGCCAACCCTCGCTCGCGTACCGCTCGACGAGTCCGAGGCCGATTCCCCGGCTCGCTCCGATGATCGCCACGGTGGGCATGATCGCTCCCCCTTGTTCAACCGATTCCGGCCGGGCGTTGGCCGCGCCGTTCGGGCTATCCGCCCGAAGTTTTTCGGCGCCTCCCTTCTCCATCCGGTGCTGGCCGGGCGCGGGTCGCACGCACCTGCCGCCTGCATCGTCATTATCATGGACGATGGCGCGGCGATCGGAGGGCACTTGGCCATGAACGAGACGGCCGGCGAACGAGCGGCGGACGGAGCCGCTCCCCCTTCCCATCCGCCCCGCCCGCCTCACCCGCCCCGCCGGCTCGGCCGGCGCGGATTCCTCGGCGCGGCGGGTGCCCTTGCGTTCGCGTGGGCCGGGGTAGCGCGAGCCGCCGCCCACCCCGACGAGATGCGCCGCGCCATGCTGGAGGCGATCGCGGACACCACCACCCGGACGGCGGCGAGCACCGGCGTCGCGGCGATCGACCCCGACGTGATGGCCGCGCTCGACCGGGTGCCGCGGCACGAGTTCGTCCCCCGGGAGACGGCGGATCTCGCCTACGAGAACCGGCCTCTCCCCATCGGCCACGGCCAGACGATCTCGCAGCCCTACATCGTCGCCCTCATGACCCACCTCCTCGCGCTCAGCCCCCACCACCGGGTGCTCGAGATCGGCGCCGGCTCGGGGTACCAGGCCGCCGTCCTCGCGGAGCTGGTCGAGGCCGTTCATACCATCGAGATCGTGCCGCCCCTCGCCCGGCAGGCGGCGGAGCGGCTCTCCCGCCTCGGCCACGACAACGTCGAGGTCCGCCTCGGCGACGGCTACTTCGGTTGGCCGGA
Organism: Gammaproteobacteria bacterium; assembly: GCA_965223775.1. GTDB lineage: Bacteria > Pseudomonadota > Gammaproteobacteria > HK1 > HK1 > JAJDXW01. The sequence goes on from OZ245021.1 coordinate 5,540,482, forward strand.
TGCCGCTCCGTTCGACGCGATCATCGTCACCGCCGCCGCCTCCCACGTGCCGCCGCCCCTCGTCGCGCAGCTCGCGCCGGGCGGGGTGCTGGTGATCCCGGTCGGCGAGCATTTCTCCGTGCAGATGCTGCTCCTCGTGCGGAAACGGGCGGACGGCGAAGTGAGCGTCCGCCAGATCCTTCCGGTCCGGTTCGTGCCCTTGACCGGAGGCCACTAGATCCGGTCGATGAACGTCGAAGAACGGGCGCCCGGCTTCGTGCTGCTCGCCGCGGTGGCGCTGCTCTCGGCCGCCACCCTCGGCTACGAAGTCCTCCTCACCCGGCTCCTCGCGATCGTCCAGTGGCACCACTTCGCCTTCATGGTGATCAGCATCGCCCTCGTCGGGTTCGGGGCGAGCGGCGCCTTCCTGGTGGTGGTGGGCAACCGGATCCGGCTTCCCGCCGGACCCTTTCTCGCGGTCGCCGCCCTCGCCTTCGCGGTCGCCGCCCCGGCCTGCTTCGCGGTGGCCCAGCACGTTCCCTTCAACGTGCTCGAGCTTCCCTGGTCTCTCCGGCAGGTCGGCTGGCTGCTCGTCATCGAGCTCCTCTTCACCATCCCCTTCTTCATCGCGGCGACCGGGATCGGTCGCACCCTCATCGTGTTCGGCGACCGCCTCTCGCGCGTCTACGCGGCGGACCTCGCCGGCGCCGGGGGCGGTGCGTTCGCGGCGGTAGGCCTCCTCTCCTGGCTCCCGGCCGAGCGGACCCTGGACGGCCTCGGGGCGATGGCGGCGCTCGCGGGCGTGCTCGCGGCCGTCCGCGCCCCGCGGACCGCTCGCTGGGCGTTGCTCGCGCACGCGGCCGTCATCGTCCTCCTGCTGATCGCCGATCCGGGCTGGGGCGAGCTCCGGATCTCGCCGTTCAAGCCCCTGCCGCAGGCGCTGCGGGTGACCGGGGCGACTCCCACCGAGAGCCGGTCCGGCCCCCTCGGCCTCGTGAGCGCGGTCGAGAACGAAAGGGTTCCGGTCCGGTGGGCGCCGGGACTCAGCCTCCTCGCCCGGGCTCCGGTGCCGGAGCAGGTCGCCCTGTTCGTCGATGCCGACGGACCGATCGTGATCCCGCGCCTACCGGCGCGGGCGCCGCCCCCCGCCTATCTCGACGACCTCACCTCCGCCCTGCCCTACCACCTCCTCGAACGACCCCGCGTGCTGGTCCTCGGGGCGGGCGGCGGCGTCCCGGTGCTGCAGGCGCTCGGGGGCGGGGCGCGCGCGGTGGACGCGGTCGAGCCCCAGCCGGACGTCGCCGCCATCGCGCGGGACCGGTACCGGCGGTTCTCGGGAGGCGTATTCGTGCACCCCGCCGTCCGCCTCCACGTCGGCGACCCGCGCGCGTTCGTCGAGGCGGCGCGCGGCGAGGAATACGACCTCATCCAGGTCGATGCACTCGGTGCGAGCCCGACCGGCCTCCACGCCCTCAAGGAGGAACGGCTCCTCACCGTGGAATCGTTGCGCGGCATGCTCGCACGCCTCGACCCGCGCGGGATGGTCGCCGTCACCGGCTGGAGCCAGCTTCCCCCGCGCGGCGGGCCCCGGCTGCTCGCAACCATGCTCGACGCGCTCGCGGCGGACGAGATCGCCCCGGCGGCCGGGCGCCTCGCGTGGATCCGGAGCTGGAACACCACCACCCTCGTCGCGAGCCGGTCGCCGCTCACCGGGGCCCAGGTCGAGGCGGTGCGGAGCTTCGCCCGCACCCGGGCCTTCGACCTCGTCCACGTGCCCGGGATCGAGGCCGGCGAAGCCAACCGCTTCAACGTGACGGAGCGGCCCTGGTTCCACGAGGCGGCGCGCCGCCTTCTCGGCCCGGAGCGGGACGCCTTCGTCCGCGGCTACAAGTTCGACATCCGCCCCGCCACCGACGATCGACCCTATCTCTGGAGCTTCTTCAAGTGGGCGCACGCGCCCGAGATCCTCTCCTTGAGCCGAGAGGGGGGGATAGGACTCCTCGCGATCGGCTATCTCGCCCTGCCCGCCGCCCTCGTCCAGGCGGCGGTCGCGAGCGCGGCCCTCATCCTGCTCCCCCTCCTCCTCGTGCGGCGAAGAGCGGGCGGCCGCGCAGGGGGAGCGCGGCGCGGGGCGGCGCTCGCCGGCTTCTTCGCCCTCGGGCTCGCGTTCCTCATGATGGAGATCGCGTTCATCAGCCGCTTCACGGTGATCCTGAGCCACCCGCTGCACGCGCTCGTCGTGGTGCTCGCGGCGTTCCTCGTCTTTGCGGGGATCGGAAGCTGGCTCGCAGGCCGGCGCGACCCCGGAGGCGGAGGAGCCGGTTCCCTCGCCTGGCCGGCGGCCGGGATCGTGGCCCTCGCGGTGGCCTGCCTCGCCGCCCTTCCCTACCTGACGAGTGCGCTGCTCGGCGCCGCGCCGGACGTGAAGATCGCGGCCGCGGCCGCCCTCGTCGCACCGATCGCGACCTTGATGGGAATGCCCTTCCCGCGCGCCCTCGCCCGGCTCCGGCGCCTCGACCCCGGCCTCGTGCCCTGGGCGTGGGGAGTCAACGGCTGCGCGTCGGTCGTCGGCGCGGTGCTCGCCACCGCGCTCGCGGTCCACCACGGGCAGACGTTCGTCATCACCTGCGCCGCCCTCCTCTACGCCGCGGCGGCGGTCGCGCTCACCCGCATGGGAAGGGAACGTGACGATGAGCCGATTTCCCACGGCGGGCAGGCTGAATTCTGACGGCGATCCCACCGGACGGCTTACGCGGGAGGCTATCCACGAGGGCTGCGCGCGGGTACGATTCACAGGGTCGACCGCCGGGTGGTACGGAAGGTCGAACCGGAATCGGCCCCCCTTGGCGGGGGACGATCACCGGCGTGCCGGATGGACGATGGAGAAAACGGATGTCGGGTCGATACATGGATGCACGGACGAAGAACGGCGAGCCGGACCGAACCGGCCCGCGCGCACGAAACTGGCGCCCGGTGCCGTGGGAGGTCATCAGCCTGATGTTCACGGTGGTCATGGTCGGCGCGGTCGTGGGCGGGCTGACGCTTGCCGCGCTCGGGGAAGTCCGGGAGGACCTTCGAGCGTTGCATGGCCGGGTGGCGGCGCTTGAACGCGGTCAAGCGAAGATGGAGGGATTGATCGAGGGTTTGCGCGAAGTGATAGCGGTGCGACCACCCGCCAGCGGGTAATCGTCTTCGGCCGCTCCGCGACGGCGGCCATCGCCGCCCACCGCGTCGGCGCGAGTTCCCTCGTGGGCGCTGGAGGACGGGAACCATGAAGTACCGGCGAGACGAGGCGAAGGCCCACGCGCGCGCCCACATGCGGGGGATCTGGGCCGCGGCCCTCCAGCCCTTCCGCGCGGACGGGTCGATCGACGAGGCGGGCACGAGCTCGAACATCCGGCACTGGGTCGAGGACCTCGGGATCGACGGGGTGTTCATCGCCGGGAAGCAGGGCGAGTTCTTCTCCATGACGATGGAGGAACGAAAGCGCGTCTTCGAGATCGCGGTCGACGCGGTGCGGGGCACGGGCGCGGGCACGGTCCTGTCCTGCTCGGACCAGAACATGGACACGGTCATCGCCCTCGCCCGCCATGCCGAGGCGGTGGGCGCCGACTACGTGGTCGTGCACGCGCCGGTGCTGCACTTCGTGACCGACCGGGACGACCTCCTCTACGGCTACTACCGGACGATCAGCGAGGCGGTGGACATCGGCATCGCGATGTGGAGCCACCCCGACAGCGGCTACGTGATGAGCCCGGAGCTCTGCGCCCGGATCGCCGACCTCCCCAACATCGTCGCGATCAAGTACAGCGTTCCGCGGGAGATGTACGTCCGGCTCACCGACCTCGCGGGCGACCGTCTCCTCGTCAGCACGGCATCCGAGGACGAATGGCTCGACAACGTCGTCGACCTCGGGTGGCGCCTCTACCTCTGCTCCACCCCGCCGTTCCTGCTGCAGACCCGCGAGGACCGTCGCATGCGCGAGTACACTGACCTCGCCTTCCGGGGCGACTACGCGGCGGCGCGGGCGGTCCGGGACAGCCTCGGGCCGGTCCGCCGGGCCCTCAAGTCGACCCGCCCGCCGGGAAAGCCCCATGCCCACCAGAAGTACTGGCAGGAGCTGCTCGGCCAGGCGGGCGGACCGGTGCGGCGGCCGATGCTGAGCCTGACCGAAGAGGAGCGGGCGGCCACCCGGGCCGCGTTCGAAGCTTGCGGCCTCGCCCCGAGGACGGAGGAGGCGGCGGCGGCCGCCGCCACCCTGGAGGCGTAGCGATGAACACCACCCACCCGTCGTTCAAGCCCTTCAACTTCGACGCCTGGATCGAGCGCCACCGCGAGCTGCTGAAGCCCCCCGTCGGCAACAAGCTCGTCTTCGAGGAGTCGGGCATGGTCGTCATGGTGGTGGGTGGCCCCAACGGCCGGGTCGACTTCCACGACGACCCCGTGCAGGAGTTCTTCTACCAGATCGGGGGCGACATGGTGCTCAAGGTCGCGGAGGGAGGCGAGATCTTCGACGTCCCCATCCGCGAGGGCGAGGTCTTCCTCCTGCCGCCCCACACCCGGCACTCGCCGCAGCGCCCGGTGCCGGGCTCGGTCGGGCTCGTCGTCGAGTCGCCCCGCGTGCCCGGGATGATGGACGGCTTCGAGTGGTTCTGCTTCGATTGCGGAACCCTCGTCCACCGGGTAGAGGTCGCGGTCACCAACATCGTGACCGACCTGCCGCCCCTCTTCGACGCGTTCTACGGGGACGAGGAGGCGCGGACCTGTCCGAACTGCGGGGCGGTGCATCCGGGGCGCGAGCCGCCCCCCGGCTGGGCGGACGCGGCCCTGCCGGCGGATGCGCGGGCCTGAGGGGCGGTCGGCTTGCCCTCCGCCGGAGCAGCGCCAGTCCGGCGGCTCGCCGCCCGGTCGTTCCGGCGGCCGGCCGGCCCCCCGGCCCCCCGGTCCCCCGGCCTCCGCCCACGCTTCCCGTCGACCATGAACATCCATCCGGGGCCGGCTCCTCCCGGGCCGGTCCGGTGAACGTCAACCCAGCAACTACGAGGAGAGCAGCATGAAATTCGGAAGAATCCCCCGCGGCTTCGCCGTGGCTCCCTTCCTCGCCGCCGCGGCCGTCGCCGTCGCCTCCGCGCAGGCCGCCACCGTCAAGATCGGCGTCGTCCTGACCTACTCCGGAGGCGGAGCGGAGCTCGGCACCCAGATCGACCGGGGGCTCGAGCTCTTCATCCAGGAGAACCCCGACGCGTTCGGGGGTCACACCGTCGAGCTCATCAAGCGCGACTCCAAGCGCCCGGGCGGCGACATCGCGAAGAACGCGGTCCAGGAGCTGGTCACCCGGGAGGGGGTGGACCTCCTCACCGGGTTCGTCTTTTCCCCGAACGCGATCGCGAGCGCGCCCCTCGTGACCCGGAGCAAGGTGCCGATGATCGTCATGAACGCCGGCACGGCCTGGATCCCGAAGCTCTCCCCCTACATCGCGCGCGTCTCCTTCACCATGTGGCACGCGGGCTATCCGATGGGCGGCTACGCCCACGACCAGCTCGGGTGCAAGACGGCGGCCGCCGGCTACACCGACTATCCGCCCGGCAAGGACAGCCTGAACGCGTTCCGGACCGGCTTCGAGGCGGCGGGCGGCGAGCTCGTGGAAGCGCTCCCGATGGGCGGCCCGCGGGAGGTGCCGGACTTCACGCCCTTCTTCCAGCGGGTGAAGGACGCGGCCCCCGACTGCTTCTACGTCTTCGTGCCGGCCGGCAACCACACCGCCGCCGTCGCCAAGACCTACATCGCGACCGGCATGAAGGACCAGGGGGTGAGGCTGATCGGCCCGGGCGACCTCACCCAGGACACCAAGCTCCGGGGCATGGGCGAGGAGATGGCAGGTCTCATCACGATGCACCACTACTCCGCCGACTACGACACGCCGATCAACCGGGCCTTCGTCGCGGCCTGGAAGGAAGCCTACGGCGAGGACACGACTCCGGACTTCATGGGGGTCGGCGGCTGGGACGGCATGGCCGCCATCGCCCACGCGATCAAGGAGCAGGACGGCGCGATCACCGCCGAGGGGACGATGAAGGCCCTTGCCGGGTGGCGCTACGAGAGCCCGCGGGGGCCGATCATGATCGACCCCGAGACGCGGGACATCGTGCACGACCAGCACGTGCACGAGGTGGTGCAGGGGGACGGGCGCCTGATGATCAAGGTGCTGCACTCGATCCCGCAGGTCCGCGACCCCTGCAAGGAGCTGATGATCGGGAAGTGCAAGTAGCCCAATCGGGCGGATAGCCGGGTAGCCGGGTAACCGGATAGCCGGACCGGGCGAGGCACGCTCCCCGCCGGGCGGCGACGCGACGGGCGGGAGCGGCGGGGGGTGCAGGGCGCGTCCGTGCCCCGCCCTCCCGATGGCCGCGCGATGAGCGGCGGGAGCGGCGGGTCGGGTCGGCGGGCGCGGCCGTACTCTCCCGGCTTCGTTCCCGGGCGGCGGAGCCTCGTGCCCGGGGACCGGCTCGCCCGTCCCGCGCCCGCTCGCTCCCTGCCCCCCGCCCCCCTTGCGCCCCTTGCGCCCCCTGCTCCGCTTGCGTAGCGTCGAGCCATGACCGCCGCCGTCACCATCCTCTTCGACGGCCTCGCCTACGCGGTGCTGCTCTTCATCGTCTCCGTCGGCCTCTCGATCACCATGGGCCTCATGGGCTTCGTCAACCTCGCGCACGGCGCGTTCGCGATGGTGGGCGGGTACGCCACCGTGACCCTCATGAACAACCTCGGGGTGCCCTTCCTCCCCGCCCTCGGCATCGCGTTCCTCGTCGCCGGCGGCGTCAGCGTCCCGATCGAGCGGCTGGTGTACCGGCCCCTGTACGACAAGGACGAGCTCGACCAGGTGCTCCTCACCATCGGCCTCGTCTTCATGGCAACCGCGGTCATCACCTTCGCATTCGGCCCTTCGCCGCCCGCGATCGCGGTGCCCTCGTTCCTGACCGGCCAGGTCGACCTCGGCTTGCGCACCGTCCCCGCCTACCGGCTGTTCACCATCGTCTTCGGCCTCGTGCTGATCGCGGCCCTCTGGCTCGGGCTCGAGCGCACCCTCGTCGGCGCGAAGATCCGCGCCGCGGTCGACAACCGGAGGATGGCCCAGTCGGTCGGCATCGACGTGAACCGGCTCTTCGCCCTCACCTTCGCGCTCGGGAGCGGGCTCGCGGGGGTGGGCGGCGGGCTCGCCATCGAGATCGTCGGCATCTCCCCGGTCTTCGCGATCCAGTACCTGGTCTTCTTCCTCATCGTGGTCGCGGCGGGCGGCCTCGGGAGCGTCCTCGGCGCGTTCGTCGCCGCCGTGGTTCTCGGGCTCATCGACACCGCCGGCAAGTACCTGTGGCCGGAGGGCGGCGCGTTCTTCATCTTCGTCGCGACGATCGCCCTCCTGCTCGCGCGGCCGGACGGGCTCTTCGGCAAGCAGCACACGAGGTGAGCACCCGGCCGGCGGACCCGGACCCGGACGCCGCCCGCACGGCGGCGCGGGAGTTCCTGCGGGCGCGGGAGCGCTGGCGTCCGGCGGAAGCCCTCCCCTGGGTGCTCGCCGTCGCCTTCTTCTTCGTCATGCCGGACTACGCGGTGCTCGGGACCACGATCTTCGTGATGGCTCTATTCGCCCTCTCGCTCGACCTCATCCTCGGCTACGCGGGGGTGGTGACCCTCGGTCACACCGCCTTCTTCGGGGTCGGGGCCTATGCGGCGGGGATGATCTCGGCCCATCTCGGCTGGAACGAGCCCCTGAGCGGACTCGCCGTCGGGGCCGCCGCGGCCGCCCTCGCGGGGTTCGTTTCGGGCTGGGTGCTGCTCCGCTACCACGGGCTCGCCTTCCTCATGCTGACCCTCGCGACCGCGATCCTGCTCCAGGAGCTCGCGAACACGATGGAGGCGTGGACCGGGGGGTTCGACGGCCTCACCGGCATCGCCATCGACCCCGTCTTCGGCCACTTCGAGAACGACCTCTGGGGCCACACGTACTACTGGTACAGCCTCACCATCCTCTTCGTCTGCTTCCTCGTCTTCCGCCGCCTGGTGCATTCCCCCTTCGGACGATCGCTCACCGGCATCCGGGAGAACATGCGGCGGATGCACGCGATCGGCGCGCCGGTCCACCACCGCCTGGTGGTCGCCTACACGATCTCCGCGGCCATGGCGGGCCTCGCGGGGGCGCTCTTCGCCCAGCAGAACCAGTTCGTGACCCTGGACGTCCTCAGCTTCGCGCGCTCGGGCACCGTCCTCATCGTCCTCATCCTGGGCGGAGCCGGGCGCCTCTACGGCGCGCTCGCCGGGGCGGTCGTCTACGTGACCCTGGAGGACGAGCTCGCGAAGCTGAGCCCGGAGTTCTGGGAGTTCGGGGTGGGGCTCGTGCTGGTGCTGACGGTGCTCTTCTTCCGGGGCGGACTGCTCGGCGCGCCCGAGGTGGTCGCGGCGTGGCTTCGGCGAACGCGGCGCGGGCGGGCATGACCCGCCCCGCTCTCGAGATCGCGGGACTCGGCCGGAGCTTCGGCGCGCTCCACGTCACCCGGGACGTCAGCATGGCGCTCGCCCCCGGGGCGCGGCACGCCCTCATCGGGCCGAACGGGGCCGGCAAGACGACCCTCGTCAACCTCATTACCGGGGCGCTTCGGCCGGACGCGGGGCGCATCCTCGCGGGCGGCGAGGACGTGACCGCGCTCAGCGAGCCCGCGCGGGTCAGGAAGGGGCTCGCGCGGACGTTCCAGATCACCGAGCTCTTCCGAGAGCTGAGCGCGCTCGAGAACGTCGCGCTGTCGGCGGCCGAGCGCCGCGGGCGGGGCTGGCGATTCTTCGCGCGGAACGCGAACGAGTCGGAAACGATCGACGAGGCGATGGGGCTGCTCGAGAGCCTCGGGCTCGCGGGCGATGCGCTCACCCCCGTCAAGCAGCTCCCCTACGGCCGGCAGCGGCTGTTGGAGGTCGCGGTCACCCTCGGGCAGAGGCCCCGGGTGCTGCTGCTCGACGAGCCGGCGGCGGGGGTTCCCTCGGCGGAGAGCCATCTCATTCTCGACGTGCTGGAATCGCTGCCGGAGGACATCGCGATCCTCATCATCGAGCACGACATGGACGTCGTCTTCAGCTTCGCGCGATCGGTCACCGTGCTCGTCGACGGCGCGATCCTGACGGAAGGGACGCCGGAGGAGATCGCCCGCGACCCCGAGGTCCGCACCGTGTACCTCGGCGACTCCGAGGGCCAGGAGGCCCATGCCTGACCCTCGCTTCCTGCCGGTGCCTCGGCGCGGACGCCGGCCGGTTCGTCGTGCCGGGGCGCCATCCCTCGTGCCGCACCCGGCGTGGCCCCGCTTCGGGGTACCCCGTACCCCGCCCCGCGCCCGCCTCCCCGCCCTCGGACGGCCAGGCGGAGCCTCCACCGCGCCACCACGATACCTGGTGAGCCATGCCGGCTGAAGCGGCACTCGCGCTGGAGGGCGTCTTTGCCGGCTACGGCGAGACGGTGGTGCTGGAGGACATCGGCTTCGCCGTCGCGACCGGCGAGAGCGTATCCGTCATCGGGCGCAACGGAGTCGGCAAGTCCTCCCTGCTCGCGACCGTGATGGGCCACACCACCCTGCGCGCGGGGACGATACGGCTCGCGGGGGCGGACATCGCCGCCTGGCCGACGGCCCGGCGCAACCGCGCCGGACTCGGCTACGTCCCCCAGGAGCGCGAGGTCTTCCCCTCGCTCTCGGTCACCGAGAACCTGGACGTCGCGGCCCGTGCCGGCGAATGGAGCCGCGAGCGCGTGCTCGAGCTCTTTCCGCGCCTCGCCGCCCGCCGGAGCAGCCGCGGCCGGCTACTCTCCGGCGGCGAGCAACAGATGCTCGCGATCGGCCGCGCCCTCATGGGGAACCCGAAGGTGCTCCTCATGGACGAGCCGTCGGAAGGGCTCGCGCCCGTCATCGTGGAAGAGCTGGAGCGCGTGATCACCCGCCTCCGCGACGAATCGGGGCTCGCCATCCTCCTCGTCGAGCAGCACATCCGCTTCGCCCTTCGCTTCTCCCCCCGCACCCTCGTCCTCGACCGCGGCCGCGTCGTCTTCGAGGGCCCGAGCGCGGCCCTCGCCGACGAGGCCGCCCTCCACTCCCACATGGGCCTCGCCTGAGCCCCGCGACGGCCCCGGCCCCGGCCCCGTCGGCTGCGAGGCGAGCTCTACCGTGTAGCTCGCCACTCCCTCCCGGTTGACCCGAACGAGCCGTTCGGGCCGTTCGAGTCCCGCCCGGACGAGCCACGGGCTCCGGACGGGCCGTGAACGTGGGACGAGCCGTGGGCGTGGGACGAGCCGTGGGCTTCGGAGAAGACGCGGGCCTCGGAAGGGACGCGGAATCGTCGAGACCCGGCGGACACGGACCGCGAGCGGCTCGGCCGCGGCCTCTGCGTCGTTTCGAGTGCCCGGGCCGGGCCTACGGCTTGAACTCTTCGTGGTGGTCGAGCCACCAGTTGGCGATGTCGATGCGCCGGGCAAACCACACGCCGCCCTTGTCGAGGGCGTATTCGAGGAAGTCGCGGAGCCCGGCGATGCGGGCGGCCTGGCCGACGAGGCGGGGATGGAGGCCGATCGACATCATGCGGGGGCGCTCGGCGCCTTCCTCCCAGTAGGTGTCGAAGGCACGCCTGAGGGTGGTCGCGAAGTCGTCCGGGGAGCCGTAGCCCTGGGGCAGCACGAAGCGGGCGTCGTTGTAGGTGAAGCTGTAGGGCACGATGAGGTGGCGCTTGCCCAGAACCTCGGTGAAGTAGGGGAGGTCGTCGTTGTAGGCGTCGGCGTCGTAGACGAAGCCGCCCTCCTCGACGAGGAGCTCGCGGGTGTGGACAGAGGGCCCGTAACGGCAATACCAGCCGAGGGGTCGCTCGCCGATGGTTTCCTCGAACGACTCGATCGCCCAGCGGATGTGCTCGCGCTCCGTCTCGCGTCCGAGCCGCCACACCTCCTCCCAGCGCCAGCCGTGACTGCAGGGCTCGTGGCCGGACTCGCGGAGCCAGGCCGCGACCTCGGGGTTGCGCTCGAGGGCGGTCGCCGCGGCGAAGAAGGTGATCGGGATCCCGAGGCCGTCCACCAGACGCTGGACTCGCCAGACCCCCGCCCGCGAGCCGTACTCGTAGACCGACTCGGCCGCGAGGTCGCGGTAGGCCGCATCCATCACGTAGGGAATCTCGGTCAGCCCGTCGTTCTGCCCGTCGCCCGCGGCATGGGTGTACTCCGACCCCTCCTCGTAGTTGAGGACGATGTTGACGGCGACCCGGGCCCCGTCCGGCCATCGCACCTTCGGCACGTGGCGGCCGTAGCCGACGTAGTCTCGCCTCGGGCCGGGAACGTCCTGGTCGACGAATGGTTGGATTGCCATGGCGCGACCTCCTCGAACGGGGTTCGAATCAGGGATGGAGATGGGAGTGGATGGTACTCACCGGCTCCCCCGGTGGCCATCGTGCCCGCGGCGACCGTTTCGGTCGACCGCCACGGCGGGAAAGGGACGAAGCGCCGGCCGTTCCGCTTGCGTGAGGCGGGTCACTGCCTGTCACCCCCGCGCCGCGATGGCCCGGATGCGCGACACCCTGCCCGCAGAGGGGGGAGTCGGAACGCTCGGCAGAGGATTCGGGCCCGCCCCGCGACGCCCGTTCGGCGGTTCGTGGCGGGGGGCGCGCTCAGGCCGCGGCAGCGGGGGGAAACCGGCCGGTCTCGAGGAAGGTCCGCACGAGGGTGGCGACCTCGCGGTTCCAGCAGATGGAGGTATGCGACTGATGCACGGTGACGTGAGGGACGTCCGGGAGGCGGGTGTTCCGCAATTCCACCGTACCGTCGTGGGGGCCGCTTGGATCGAGGTGCCGGCGGATCCACCACGAGGGATGCAGGGCGGTAGACGGGCGATCGCCGGCGATGATCCCCGAGCCCGGAGGCGGGGGCGGGAGGGTGCGAACGAAGTCGGAGCCTTCCTGGAGATCTTCGAACGCAGGCCCGCTGCAACGCACCCCGATATCCGGCATGCCGCGCATCAGCGACCCGACCCCCTGATTCGGAGGCGCGATCATGACGAACCGGCCAGCCGGGTAGTCCGGGCGCTCGGCGAGCGCGGAGCGCAGCGCGAGCGCGCCCAGCGAGTATCCGACGAAGTGAACCGGCCCCGCGCCTTCGGCATCGCCCGAACCCGCGGCGGCCCGGATCCGGTCGAGCACGTCGCCGATCTCGTGCGCCGACGCCGCGGCCGGTTGGCGCGTGCTCGCATACCGGGGGCACGACGGCATGAATCCCGCCTGCCGGAGCGCGCGTACCAGGACCGAGAACTGGAACGGCACGAAGAACAGCCCGTGCACCACGATTACGCGGGCCATCGCACGGCCTCTGGATAGTGATTCTCGAACGTTCATGTTCCCCTCGATTCACTCAGATCGGTGAAATGCTGCCCGAGCGCGAAAAATCAAGCCCACCACCATGGTTTCGAGGAAATTGCCGGGCCCTCGAGTCGGCTCCGGTGCCGTCCGCTCCGGACCGCTCCGGGCGCTCCGGGCCGCTGCGGACCGGTCCGGGCCGGCCCGGCCCGTAGTGTGCTACCGTCCGCGCGGCCATCGCGGGCGGCGGATCGGCGCCGCATTCCATTCCATGAACCTCATCGAACGGATCGAGAACCGTCGCGAGCGGAGCGAGGAGGAACGGCTCGTCCTCGACTCGGTGGCGCGTCTCGCGGACGAGGTGATCGCGCCCCGCGCCGCCCACCATGATCGCACGGCCGAGTTTCCGGCCGAAAACATGGCTGCCATCAACGATCTCGGCCTCAACGCGATCTTCGTGCCCGACGCGTACGAGGGCGCCCTCCTCCCGTTCGGCACCTACCTCGAGTGCGTGAAGCTCCTCACCCGCGCGTGCTCCTCGACCGGCATCATCTACGCCACCACCTTCCACGCCATGAAGCCGCTCATCGACTTCGGGTCGGCGGAGCAGAAGGCGCGCCTCCTCCCCCGCATCGCGCACGGGGGGCTCGGCTCGCTCGTCATCACCGAGCCCTCCGCGGGGTCGGACGCGACCGCGATGCGGACCCGCTTCGTTCCCGAGGGCGACGAGGTCGTGGTCACCGGGGAGAAGACCTTCATCAGCAGCGGCGACGTCTCCGAGCTCCTCCTCGTGTTCGGCAAGTGGTCGGAGATCGAGGACCCGCGGGGCGCGATCACCGCCCTCGTCGTCGAGCGCGGGGCGCCCGGGATGACCGTCGCCGGGCGCGAGGACAAGATGGGGATGCGGGCCTCGTCCACCGTCACCCTCCGCTTCGAGGGGTGCCGCGTGCCGCGCGCGAACCTCCTCGGGGGCCCCGGGGACGGGCTCCGGATCCTCCTCGCCTCGCTCAACAAGTCGCGCCCCTCGATCGCGGCCCACGCCCTCGGCATCGCGCGGGCCGCCTTCGACGACATGGTGGGCTGGATGAACGAGCGCCGCCAGTCGGGGCGGGCGGTCATCGACTTCCAGGGCAACCAGTTCCTCCTCGCGGACCTCGCCTCGGAGCTCGCCCTGTGCGAAGCGTGGCTCGACTACGTGGCGGGGCTCGTGGAGAGCGATTCGGGTGCCGGGGACTACGCGATCGAGGCTTCGATCGCAAAGCTTCGCGCCTCCGACCTCGCGATGCGGATGGCGACCGAGGCGGTGCAGATGCACGGCGGCTACGGCTACATCAAGGACTACCGGGTGGAGCGGCTGATGCGCGACGCCAAGATCACCCAGATCTGGGAGGGCACCAACCAGGTCCACCGCCAGCTCATCGGCCGGCACTTCCGCGCCCGCTGAGCCCGGGCCGCCGGCCGTCCGCCGCGGGGCCGGCACCTCACCCACCCGGCCACGCATCGGGCTCTCGCCAGCCGTTTCGGCCAATTCGGCCATCCGGGCCGCGCGCCGGCTCCGAGTGGGCGCGGCTCCGCTTCGCGCCGTACCCACGACTGTGCCCGGCAGCCCGTGGCCGGGGACGGCCATGCCTCGCTGCCTCGTGCCCGCGGGAGCGCTCGGAGCGCGGCATGCGGTCGGGTCGGGCGGCCGTCGCTCCGGACGCTGACCCGCGGCCCGATCAGCCGCGGTAGCGGCGCGCCCCGCCGTCGCGGTGCCAGAGCCGCAGCATGAGGCGCTTGCGCTCGGGGTCCGGGTCGTCGGTGAAGGACGCCCGCCCGTGCCCGCACCAGCGGTTGTTCACGAATTGGAGCTCGCCCGGCTTCAGGGTGAACTCGCAGCACAGGGTCGGGTCCTCCACCACCCGGGTCATCGTCTCGAACGCCGCGCGCGTCTCCTCGTCCATCTCCACCCGCGCCGTCTCGTACCCGGCCGGGATGGTGAAGTGGGTGTAGCGGCAGCGCAGATCCGGGCGGAGATCGAAGACCGGGAAGAACACCGTCTGCGGCTCGTCCGGCCAGAAGTCGCCCTGGCGGTCCTGGTAGAAGGGGCGGTAGAGGCGCTCGAGCAGCGCCGGGTGCTCCGCGAGAAGCACGTTGTGGACCGAGTAGAAGCTGACGAAGCGGCTCGCCCCTCCCTCGCGGGCGGCCCGCAGGCAGAGCAGGCTCACGTGGTCGGGCGGGGTGTGGTTGAAGGAGTTGTCGACGTGGGGCGGCTGGGCGACGTTGGTGCGGAACCCGCGCACTCCGATCCGCTTCTTGACCCCGGTGTCGGTGACCTCCACCAGCACCTCGCCGTCCCGGGACTGGACGACGGGGCGCCCCACCATCGTCCCGAGCAGCCAGAACGCCGCTTCGATGCTCGGCCGGCCGGCGAGCTCTTCGATCGGCACCCGGTCGACGACCACCACCCCTGGCCCGTCATCGAGACGGCGACGCACCTCGCCCATGAGCGCGCGGCACGCGTCGAGCTCGTAGTCGGCATCGTCGAGCAGGAAGGAGGGGACCGGGTCGCGCTCGAGGGTGCGGGCGAGCCGCGCGATCTCCGCCGTGCACGCCTCCGGCATCGGGAGGCGCCAGTCCCGGTCCCGGATGGTGGTACGGGTCCAGGCGCGCGGCCCGGTGACCGGCTCGCGGATCATGGGCGCCGGCCGGCTCAGTCCGCGGCCGCGGCCCGCTCGCGCGCCGCATCCGGCTCCGGCCCCGGCGCCGGCTCGTGCGCCGCAGCGAAGTAGCGGTGCCCGAGGGTACGCTGGTTCTCGTAGAGCGAGCCCTGGTAGACCGCCTTGGGGAGGGGGATCCGGACCGGGGCCGGCGCGAGCCGGGGCTCCAGGGTCGGCTCGCCGTGCACCACCCGGCGGTTGAACTCCTCGAGGTCGTCGAGGGGCTCGGTCCCCGCGAGCGGCCAGGCGTCCGCCGCCGAATACTCGAAGAAGAGGACCCGGCGCGGCCGCTCGCTCCGGTTGACGGCGGAGCCGTGCACGAGGCGCGCGTGGTGGATGGTGACGCTGCCCGCGGGGGCGGTGAGGGCCACCGCGCCCGAGAGGTCGACGGGGGCGCGCTCGACGTCGATGCCGCCGCAGAACGCCCCGTCCGCGTGGTGGTCGTGCACCGGGCCGAGGTGGCTGCGGGGGAGCACCATCATCGGGCCGTTCCCCTCGTCCATGTCGTCGAGGAGGATGCCGACCGCGAGCACGTCGTCGTTGGTGTGCGGGTAGAAGGCCCAGTCCTGGTGCCATTCGACGGGCGCGCCGAAGCCCGGCGACTTGAGGTTCACCTTGCCCCCCGCGCGTACCCGGATGTGGGGACCGATGAGGGGTTCGAGGGCGGCCATGACGGGCGGGTGGCCGGCCATGTCCCAGTAGAACGGATGGGCTAGGTGGGGGCTCTTGATGCGGCGCACGCGCGGCCGCTCCGGGGTATGGGAGGGCTCGAGGTCGAGCACCTTCGTATGGGCGACGAGACCGCGGGCGGTCGCGACCACCTCGCCCGTCACCCGGCGGAGCTCCGCGAGTGTCTCCCCTCCGAGGAGGCGCTCGACGACGACGTAGCCCTCGCGCCGGTAGTGCTCGACCTGTTCGCGCGTCAACATCTTCTGCCTCTGCCCCTTCCGCCCTCGTTCCGGCCCCGCTCCGGTGTCCGCCCCGCACGCGGTCAAGCGGACTCCCTTCCGCCTTGCCGCGCGCAACCCTCCGCGGCGCCATCATGATATCGCGCGGCGCGATCCCGGCAAGCGGCGACGGGCCAGCCACTTCCCTCGCACGGACCCGCGTACGACATGAAGACCACCGGACCGGACCGGCCCCCCGCCCGGACAGCTCCCGACAACCCTCCGCCCGACCCCCCGCCCGACGCCCCGCCGACCACCCGGCAGGCGAAGTGGCTGTGGCTCGCGGTCGTCGCGATGCTGATCCAGCAGGCCTTCTTCTACATGTCGACCCTGGTGCTCCCCATCGCCGCGCCCGCGATCTCCGAATCGCTCGGGCTCAGCATCTCGCTCGTCGGCCTCTACACCGCCATCATGTACGTCGCGTCCACCCTCTCGGCGGGCGCCTCCGGCTCCTTCATCCAGCGCTTCGGAGCGCTTCGGGTGAGCCAGACCGCCCTCGTCCTGATGGGCCTCGGGCTCCTCTTCTCGTGGCCGGGGTGGGCAATTCTCTTCGCGATGACCGCCTTCGTGATCGGATTGGGATCGGCCGTCTCGACCCCGGCCAGCTCAGACATCCTCGGCCGCTACTGCCCGCCCCGGCGCGCCCCGCTCATCTTCTCCATCAAGCAGACCGGGGTGCCGGTAGGCGGCATGCTCGCCGGGGTCCTCGTGCCCGCGTTCACCATCGCCTTCGGGTGGGAGGGGGCGTTCATCGCCTGCGGGGCGATGTGCCTCGTCCTCGCCTTCCTCCTCCAGCCGCTTCGCGCGGAGTTCGACCAGTACGCGAGCCCCTCGCATCGCATCTCCATGCGGGCGGTGGTCCACACCGTGCGGGCGGTGCTCGTTCATCCGCGGCTCCGCGAGCTCGCCCTCTGCTCGGTGTCGTGGGTGGGTCTCCAGGCCATCTACGGGGCGTTCCTCTTCGCGTTCCTCGCGGACGGGCTCGGATACCCGCCGGGGACGGCGGGCTGGGTGTTCGCGGCCGGCAACGCGGCCGCGGTGGGCGCGCGGATCCTCTGGGGGTGGATCGCGAGCCGGTTCCTCAACGCGCGCGCCCTCCTCGGGTGGCTCGCGGTGGTGATGGCGGCGGCGAGCGTCGCCACCGCCAACTTCGGGCCCGGCTGGCCCATCGTCGCCATCGCCGCGGTCGCGGTGGTGTACGCCGGCACCGCGATAAGCTGGCACGGGGTCCTCCTCGCCGAGATCGCGCGCCTCTCCCCGGTCGACCGGATCGGGGCGATGACGGGGGGCGTGCTCCTCTTCACGAGCACCGAATCATGCTGTACCCGCTCCTGTTCGGCGCGATCCTCGAGGCGACGGGAAGCTACGCCCCGGGGTTCGTCATCGCCGCCGTCCCCGCCCTCTACACCGGCCTGCGGATGCTGCTCCGCCGGCGCCGGCCGGCTCGCACCCGAGCCTGAGCCCGCTCCGGAGCATGCGAGGCGCGCCTGCAGTCGGACGGTCCGGAAGAATCCGGCCGGCACGGTGTCTCGTCTCGGGCGAGATCCCCCGCCGCCATCGCCGGGCGGGCGTGGTAATTTAGGCGGCTTGGCCCGGCCCCACCCGCCATCGACACGATCAACCCGAGCCGCGGCCGGTGCCGGCCGGCCGGCCCACAGGAGCCCTCGATGAAGTTCTACGACTGCGTCACCGCCCCGAGCCCGCGCCGCGTGCGCATCTTCGCCGCCGAGAAGGGGATCGATCTTCCCACCGTCCAGGTGGACCTTCGCAACGGCGAGCACTTCGGGGAGGCGTTCCGGGCCATCAACCCCACCTGCACGGTTCCGGTCCTCGAGCTCGACGACGGGACCTGCATCTACGAATCGGTCGCGGTGTGCCGCTATCTCGAAGCGGCGTACCCGGAACCGCCCCTCATGGGAAGCGATCCGGCCGAGCAGGGGGTCGTCGCGATGTGGGACCACCGGATCGAGTTCGAGGGCTTCCAGGCGGCGGCCGAGATGTTCCGCAACGTCTCCCGGGGAATGAAGGACCACGCGCTCGCCGGCCCCGATCCGGTGGCCCAGATCCCCGAGCTCGCCGAGCGCGGCCGGCTCCGGGTGGGGCGTTTCTTCAACACCCTCGACGGCCAGCTCGACGGGCGCGAGTTCGTCACCGGAACCCGCTGCACCGTGGCCGACATCACCGCCCTGGTGGCCGTGGACTTCATCAATCGGCTGAAGGTGGACATCCCCGAGGCGTGCGGCAACGTGCGCCGCTGGCACGAGGCGGTGAGCGCGCGCCCGAGCGCGAGCGCCTGACGCCGCCATGGGCGTCGCCTTGCCGCGCGCTGCCTTGCGCGACCGGTCCGGCGGAAGGCGCGCGGATATGCTCGGCCGGGCCGATCTCGCCGGTGGCGGTGAGCCGGACGCTCGTGGCCGTGCGAAGGGCCGGCACGGGCGGCGGTTCGGTACCGGCGCCGGCGCGACCGGCTTGCGCTGCGAAGTGCGCAGAGCGGGCGGGCGCGGATCCGGCTCCCTGCCGTCTCCCCCGCGGCGGCGTGTTCTCCTCGTGGCGGCCCTCGGAGCCGCCCTGGCACTCGGTCTCGCAGGGCCGCCGGCGGCCACCGCCGCCGAGGCGACGGTCGCGGTCGCCACCAACTTCCTGCTGCCCCTGCGGTCGCTCGCCGAGGAGTTCGCGGCCCGCACCGGGCATTCGCTCCGAATCAGCTCCGGCTCGACCGGCCAGATCTTCGCCCAGATCACGAACGGGGCGCCCTACGACGCCTTTCTCTCCGCGGACGCGGCCCGCCCGCAGCGCCTCGAGGAGGCCGGGCTCACCCTGCCCGGAACCCGGCGCACCTACGCCCTCGGGCGCATCGTCCTGTGGAGCGCCGAGCCGGGGCGGGTGACTGCGGGCGGGGCGCAAGCCCTCGGCACCCTCGGCGACGGGCGGATCGCGATCGCCAACCCCGAGGTCGCCCCCTACGGCGTCGCCTCGCAGGAGACTCTCGAGCGGCTCGGCTTCTGGGAGCTCATTCAGGACCGGCTCGTCCGCGGGATCAACGTTGCCCAGGTGTTCCAGTTCATCGGGACCAGGAACGCCGCCATGGGATTCATCGCCCAGTCCCAGCTCCCGGCCCGTCCCAAGGGTGCGGAGGGAAGCGTCTGGCTCGTCCCCGCCGACCTGCACGGACCGATCCGCCAGGACATGGTGCTGCTGAAACGCGCCGCGGACAACGAGGCCGCCTTCGCGTTCCTCGACTTCCTCGCCGCCCCGGACATCCTGCGGCGGATCGAGACGTTCGGCTACTCCGCCCCTCCCGAATGACGCAGCGCCAGGACGCGGCGGCCGCGACGGCCGTTTCCGGGACGAAGTGGCGCTGACATGCCCTTCGATCTCAGTCCGCTCTGGCTGAGCCTCGAGCTCGCCGCCATCACGGTGGCGATCCTCATGCTGGTCGGGACGCCAATCGCGTGGTGGCTCGCTCGCACCCGCAGCCGGCTCCGGGTGGCCGTCGAGGCGGTGGTCGCCCTCCCTCTCGTCCTCCCGCCCACCGTGCTCGGCTTCTACGTCCTCCTCCTGCTCGGGCCGGGCGGCCCCCTCGGCGGGCTCCTCGTGTCCATGACCGGACAGTCCCTCACCTTCTCGTTCGAGGGCCTGGTCTTCGCGTCCGCGATCTACTCCATGCCCTTCGTGGTGCAGCCGGTCCAGGGGGCGTTCGAGGCGGTGGGACGGGGGCCGCTCGAGGCGGCGTTCGCCCTGCGCGCCCGCGCCTTCGACGCCTTCTTCACCGTGGCGGTGCCGATGGCCCGGCGCGGTTTCATCACCGGCGGGGTGCTCGGCTTCGCCCACACCCTCGGGGAGTTCGGGGTGGTCCTGATGGTCGGCGGAAACATCCCCGGCGAGACCCGGGTCATCTCGATTGCCGTCTTCGAGCACGTCGAGACCCTGAACTACCCGGCGGCCCACGCCCTGTCCGCCATCCTCCTCGGCTTCTGCTTCCTGGTGCTGGTGACCGTGTACGCGGTCAACCGGCGCTTCCCGGTCCATGCCGGCGGCTGATCCCAACACCGCCCTGCGCCTCGAAGCGAACCTGGTCCTCGACCGGAAGGACTTCCGCCTCGACGCATCGCTCGACATCGGCCTCTCCGGGGTGACCGCGATCTTCGGACCGTCCGGCTGCGGCAAGACGACCTTCCTCCGGGCGATCGCGGGGCTCGAGCGGGAAGCGAGTGGGCGGATCGCGTTCGAGGGCACGGTGTGGCAGGACGAGCGGATCTTCGTCCCGGCCCGTGATCGCCGGGCCGGCCTCGTCTTCCAGGACGCGCGCCTCTTCTCCCACCTCACGGTGCGGGGAAACATCCTCTACGGCCATCGCCGCACCCCGAAGGGCGAACGGATGTTCCGCCCCGAGACGGTGATCCGCCTGATGGATCTCGAGCCGCTCCTCGGGCGGCGCGTTTCGTCCCTCTCGGGCGGGGAGCGCCAGCGGGTCTCGTTCGCGCGCGCGGTGCTCGCGAATCCTCGGCTGCTCCTGATGGACGAACCGCTTGCCTCCCTCGACCAGGACCGCAAGGAGGACATCCTCCCCTTCATCGAGCGACTCGCGGGGGAGCTCCGGATCCCCACCCTCTACGTCAGCCACGAGATCGACGAGGTGGTGCGCCTCGCATCCGAACTGGTGCTGATGAGCGAGGGCCGGATTGTCGCGAGCGGCTCCATCGAGGAGGTATCCAACCGCTTCGACCTTCGGAGCTACGCGGGACGCCTGGATGCGGGCTCGATCATCCGGATGCGGGTCGCGGGCCACGACCCGGAGACCGGGATCACGCACTTCGCCTTCAACGGAGGCGAGGTCATCGGACCTCGTGTCGAGATACCGGAAGGGGCGGAAGTGAACCTCCGGGTGCGCTCGCGCGACGTCGCGATCGCGCTCGAACCCCCGGGGCGGACCAGCATCCTCAACGTCCTGCCCGGCAAGGTGGTGGAGATCGGCCCGAACGACGGCCCGCAGGCGCACGTCCTCCTCGACGTCGGGACTCCCCTCTGGGCGCGCATCATGCGCCGCTCGGTGGACGAGCTGGAGCTCGCCCCCGGCCGCCCGGTCTATGCGCTCATCAAGGCGGTGGCGGTGGATCGCCGGAGCCTCGGGCGGCCGACCGCAATGGACCTCTCGCTCGCGGAGCGCGATGGAGAAGACCCCGGCGGGTAGCCGCGCGCAACCTCGGACCGCCTCACGCCATCTCACGCCATCTCGAACCGCCTCGGACCGCCGGGGCCCGGGTCCGTCCGCCGAATCGAGTCCCCGGCGAGCCATCCGCGGCGGGCGGCGGGGCCGGTTCCCGGGCAACCGGCTACCTAGCCCGGAAAAATCACCGATTTCCTGCTGCGGACGCCAATCTGTCGCTTCGCGCTTCTCCCAAGGTCGCCGCGGTAGCGGGCCGTACTCCCTCAAGCCGCTTCGACGTAGTGTCGACTACGCCTTCAGCGCCTTTCAGTCCGTGCGGCCCGCTACCACGGCATCTTGGCGCCCTCGCGACGAAAATCGGTGAGATTTCCGGGCTGGTTACGCGCGAAGCTCAGGTTGGGAGCACGGAATTCCCGGGATCGCCGCCTTCCAGGGACCGCGGGCCGCCCGGGAGCACGGGCCTCCTGGGACCGTGGGCCTCCTGGGAGATGAGGCGAGGCGTGCGCGGATTCCATCAGGGCCCGGGAACCGAGGTTCCCTCTCCAGAGGCCGGATACAAGTGTGCAACTGAACCTGCTTGCCCGAACAGCTCCCCCCTTGCAAATGCGGGGCGGACCATACAAGCGTGGGCCTCCTGGGAGCGTGGGCCTCCTGGGACCGTGGGCTTCCAGCCCGCGGTCGGTCCATGCGGGCTGGAAGCCCGCACTCCCAGGAAACCGGCGATCCCGGAAATCCCGGGCTCCCAACCCGAGCTTCGTGCGTAATCAGGACCCGCTATCATCGCGGAACCCACGACTCGGAGCGCCCCCGATGGCATTGCAGCCCCCCATCCACGCGACCCACCACATGGTGAGCGCCGGCCACCATCTCGCGACGCAGGCCGGCTACGAGATCCTCGAGGCGGGCGGCAACGCCGTGGACGCCGGGGTCGCGGCCGGGCTCGCCCTCGGGGTGGTGCACAGCGACATGGTGCAGTTCGCGGGGGTCGCCCCGATCATGATCTACCTCGCGGAAGAGGAGCGGGTGGTGACGATCAGCGGCCTCGGCTGGTGGCCGCGGGCCACCTCGATCGAACGCTTCGTATCCGAGTTCGACGGCCACGTCCCGACCGGGCTCCTGCGCACCGTCGTGCCCGCCGCGCCCGACGCCTGGATCCTCGCCCTCCGGCGCTACGGCACCATGAGCTTCGGCGACGTGGCGGCGGCCGCGATCCGGTATGCGCGCGACGGGTTCTCGATGCACCACGTGATGCTCGAATACTTGACGGCGCGCGAGGACGGCTACCGCCGCTGGCCCTCGAACGAGGCCATCTACCTCCCGGGCGGCCGCCCGCCGAGGGAAGGCGAACGCTTCGTGCAGACCGACCTCGCGGCCTCCATCCGGCACATGGTGGACGAGGAAGCGGCGGCGGCGGCGCGCGCAGGGCGCGACGCCGGCCTTGCGGCCGCGCGCGACGCCTTCTATCGCGGCGACCTCGCCCGGGCCATGGCCCGGTATCACGAGGAGAACGGCGGGTGGCTCACCATGGAGGATCTCGCCGAGTACGAGAGCGCGATCGAAGAGCCGGTCGTCGCGCGGCTCGGCGAGGCGGAGGTCTACACCTGCGGGCCGTGGTGCCAGGGACCGGTGCTCGCCCAGATGGTGAGCCTCCTCGACGGGACCGACCTCGCCGCGCTCGGACACAACAGCGCCGACTACGTGCACACGATCGCCGAGGCGATGAAGCTTTCCTTCGCCGACCGCGAGCGCCACTACGGCGACCCGCGGTTCGTCGACGTTCCCCTCGACCGGCTCCTGTCCGCCGGCTACGCCCGGGAACGACGAGCCCTCATCCGGCCCGATCGGGCGTGGCCCGGCATGCCTCCGGCGGGGCTCGCGGGCGATGGGGTCACCGGCGGCGCGCTCGCACTCGAGGAGCGCCTCGAGTCCGCCGCCCATCCGGCGCCCGCCTCCGCCGACACCTCCTACTGCGCGGCGGTGGACCGGCACGGCAACTGCTTCTCGGCGACCCCGAGCGACCTCTCGTGGGAGTCGCCGGTCATCCCCGGCACCGGCTTCTGTCCGTCGTCACGCGGCTCGCAGTCCTGGGCCGTCCCGGGGCACGCCTCCTCGGTCGCACCCGGCAAGCGCCCCCGGCTCACCCCGAACCCCGCCTTCGCGAGATGGCCGGGGCGGCGGGTCATGCCGTTCGGCACCCCGGGCGGCGACGTGCAGACCCAGGCGATGCTCCAGGTGCTGCTCAACGTCGCCCGCTTCGGGATGAGCACCCAGGACGCGGTGGAGGCTCCCCGCTTCGCGAGCCACAGCTTCCCGAACTCGTTCGAGCCCCACGAAAGCCTCCCCGGGCGGCTCACCGTCGAAGGACGGGTCGCGGAATCGGTCACCGGCGAGCTCGCCGCCCGCGGCCACGGCGTCGAGCGGCTGGACGACTACTCCCACCGCACGGCGGGGGTGTGCGCGATCCAGCTCGATCTCGAGACCGGGATCATGGAGGGCGGGGCGGACCCGCGGCGCATGAGCCGCGCGATGGGGCGTTGAGGACGCGGCGCCGGACGACCGTATCGCCGCGTCGAGCACGGTCGTCTCCGGCCGGAGGCGCCGCGTGAACGTGAAGCGGCGCGCAATCGAGCGCATCGCCCGGCACAACCCCCGGTCCGGCCGCCCGGGGACGAAGATGGGGAGCGGAAACCGGGGACGCCGGACGGCGCCCGGCGGAGCCACGGGAGACGGGAGAGCATGAAGGTCACGGGCTGCGAGACATTGCACTGCGACGCGGGATGGCGCGACTTCTCGTTCCTCAAGGTGACGACGGACGAAGGCGTCACCGGCATCAGCGAGTACAACGAGTGCTACGGCAGCCCGGGGCTCAGCCGGGTCATCGAGCGGCTCGTGGCCGATCGGGTGGCGGGCGAGGACCCCCTCGCCATCTCCCGGGTCAGCGCCAAGCTCTATGCGGCCACCCGCCAGGCGCCGGGGGGGATGGTCCAGCAGGCGATCGCGGCCATCGAGAACGCGCTCCTCGACATCAAGGGCCGGGCGCTCGGGGTTCCGGTGTGCGACCTCCTCGGCGGGGCGGTGCGCGACCGCCTCGAGCTCTACTGGTCGCACTGCGGGACCTACCGGTTCGGCGCCCCGGCCCGGCACATCGGGCGCCCGCCGATCGAGACCCTCGACGACCTCGCCGCGCTCGCGCGCGAGATCCGCGATCGCGGCTTCCGCGGGCTCAAGACCAACATCTTCCTCTTCGGCGAGGACGGGCCGCGCCTGCATATGCCGGGCTTTGCGGGCACCCCCGGCTGGCCGGAGCTGAACGCCGGACGGCACGTCGTCGACGCGCTCCGGCGCCAGCTCGGGGCGCTTCGCGACGGAGCCGGGCCGGACGTCGGGATCCACCTCGACCTCAACTTCAACTTCAAGACCGAGGGCTACCTCCAGGTCACCCGAGCCCTCGACGACCTCGGGCTCACCTGGTTCGAGATCGACCTCTACGACCCGGCCGCCCTCGCCCGCATCCGCGACAGCGTGCGCACCCCCATCGCCTCGTGCGAGTCGCTGTTCGGCGTCCGGGGCTTCCGGCCGTACTTCGAGCGGGCATCCATGGACGTCGCGATCATCGACATCCCCTGGAACGGCGCCTGGGAGGGGCTCAAGATCGCGGCGATGGCGGAGGCGTACGAGGTGAACGTCGCTCCCCACAACTTCTACGGGCACCTCTCGACGGTGATGAGCGCCCACTTCTGCGCCGCGATCCCGAACTTCCGGGTCATGGAGATCGACATCGACGACGTGCCGTGGAAGGACGACCTCGTGACCCGGGTGCCCGAGATCGAGGACGGCTGCCTCAAGGTGCCGGCCGGACCGGGGTGGGGAACGGAGCTCGACGAGGAGGCGATTCGCGCCCATCCTCCGGGACGGCCGCACTGACGAGAAGCCGGACCCGCCCGGCGAGGGCGGATCGGGTCGACTTCCGGGAACGAGGAGCAGGCGCAGTGACCAGGCCGACCGGCCGGCCGGGCGGGCAAGGGACTGGCGAGGCTGCGCCTCGGACCGACGAGGCATCAACGGTAGCGTCGCGCGAGGTGCGGGTTGCAGGTCGAGTCGCACCTTCGGACAACCCGACCTGCCGGGTCGCCGGGCAGGCAGGACTCCGGCTCCGATCATGCGAAACTTGGCTCAAATGAGACGACCCAAGGCAATTCAGGGAATCCGGGAGGGGCTGGCCGGCCGGATGACCGCTGCGGGAAGTACGCCACGCCTTCCGTCGTGAACGACCGCCCCGGGGAGACCCCATGCTCATCGCCACCTCCATCGCCGAAGCGAACGACCGCCGCCGGGTCGTGGACGTCCATGGCCAGGAGTACTTGCTCCGGGAGTTCGTCGGGGCGGTGCCGCAGCGCGGAACCTACGTGGAGGGCAACGAGACCAACGACAACGGGCTGCCGCAGGGCTTTCTCGTCAGCCAGCCTCCCGGTTCCGTCACCCCGCCACACTTCCACGAGACCAACCAGTTCCAGGTCTTCGTCGGCGGATCGGGGCGGATCGGCAAGCGCCGGGCGGACCCGGTGACGGTCCAGTTCGCGGGCGGACACACTCCCTACGGGCCGATCGCGGCCGAAGACCGCGGCATCCAGTACTTCACCCTGCGCCAGTCATGGGACCCGGGCGCGAAGTACATGCCCGCGATGCGGAGCCGCCTCGTGCGGGGACGCCAGCGCCAGCGCCTCGCCCCGCGGGTGGAGCGGCCGGCCGCGGCCCTTCGGAACCTGGACTCACCGGCCGTCGAGACGCTCATCGAGGTCGAGGCGGACGGGATGGGAGCGGAGCTCGTGCGGCTCGGACCGGGAATGCGCTGCGTGCGGCCGTGCGGCGGCGGCGGTCAGTACCAGGTCGTCATCGCGGGGAGCCTCGTGCACGGCGGCGAAGAGCTGTCCCGTCTCTCGTGCCGGTTCGCGACCGCCGGCGAGCGCGAATGCGAGATGGAGGCCGGGCCGGGCGGGGTCGCGGTGCTCGCCCTGCAGTTCCCCACCCTTCCCGTCGGTCAGGGAAGCGTTCCCTGAGGACGGCCGCTGTGCGCGCAAGCGCGGTGCGGCGGGCAACCCGGGACTGGAATCCTTGAGGCGTCATCAACTTGACAGTTGAGCCCAGTCTTCCGCGAGCCCCCCTGGGAGCGCACCACATGCCTCGTCGCTCCGAGGCGCCGTCGGGCTAGATCACCCCTTCGTCCCGCAGGCGGGCGATCTCCGCCTCGTCGAGGCCGAGCAGATCGCCGAGGATGTCGTCCACGTGCGCCCCGAGGGGCGGCCCCAGGTGGTCGACCTGTCCCGGGGTCCCGGAGAGGAAGGGGAAGACGGCCGGCATGGTCACCTTGCCGGCCCGCTCGTCCTCGAATTCGACGAGGTCCCCCCGGGCCGCGTACTGCTCGTCCGCGAAGATGTCGGCGATGCTGTGGATCGGCCCGCACGGCACTTCGCCCGCGCCGCAGCGGGCCAGCACCTCGGCCTGGGGCAGGGACGAGGTCCACTCCGCCACCACCTCGTTGACCTCCGCCCGGTGCGCGAGCCGGTTCGCGATCGGCCCGTAGCGGTCCGGCGCCGCGAGCTCGGGCCGGCCCATCGTGTCGGCGAGACGCTTGAACATCCGGTCGTTGGTGCACGCGATCGCCACCCACTTCCCGTCCGCGGTGGGATAGTGGCTGTGGGGCACCACGTTCACCGTGTCGGCCCCCATCCGCTCGCGCACGTACCCGTTGTGGGCGTAGGCGACGGCCATCTCGTCGAGGTAGCGGAAGACCGGCTCGTAGAGCGCGATGTCGATGTACTGTCCCTCGCCCGTGCGCTCCGCCGCCCGCAGGGCCATCAGCACCCCGAGCGCGCCGTAGGTCCCCGCGAGATAGTCCCCTAGGGTGGTCGAGCCCGGCATGAGCGGCGGGCCGCCCGGCTCGCCGGCGAGGTAGCTCAGCCCGCTGAATGCGTGGGCGATGCGGGCGAACCCCGGGTCGCGCGCCTTCGGCCCGGTCTGCCCGAAGCCGGTGATGCGGACCATCACGAGCTTCGGGTTCACCTCGCGCAAGGTCTCCCAGCCGACCCCCCACCGCTCGAGGGTACCGGTACGGAAGTTCTCGACGAGCACGTCGGATTGGGACACGAGCCGCTTCAGGAGCCCGGCTCCCTCCGGCTTCCGGAGATCGAGGGTGATCGACTTCTTGTTCCGCGACTCCTGGAGCCAGATGAGGCTGTCACCGGTGTCGCTCGCGCTCGCAGTGCCGAAGCGGCGCAGGGGATCTCCCACCCCCGGCTGCTCGATCTTGATGACCTCCGCGCCGAACTCCGCGAGGAGAGTCCCGCAGAACGGCGCGGCGAGGAACGTCGCGATGTCGAGGACCCGCACCCCGTCCATCGGGCGCGCGGCTCCGCCGCCCCCCGCCGGGCGGCCCGCCCCGGAAGAATTGTCTTGCCCGGACATCGCTCAGCCCTCCGCCGCGACGGGGTTGCTCAGCACCCCGATGCCGGTGATCTCGATGTCCACCCGGTCGCCGGGGTGCAAGGCCGGCGCCTTCCCCTCCGTGCCCATCCACACGACGTCGCCGGGATACAGGGTGAGATAGCGCGACATGCGGCTGATGAACGTCTCGACCGAGAACAGCATGTCGTTGGTCCGGAACCGGATGGTCTCGCGCTCGTTCACCCGGACGATCGTCTCGAGGGCGCCGAGCTCCACGTCGGTCTCGATCCAGGGTCCCATCGGCTTGAACGTGTCGGTGTTCTTGGCCCGCCACAGGGTGCGGTCGGAGCGTTGCCAGGCGCGCTCGCTCACGTCGTTGCCGATGGTGAAACCGAGCACGCACGACAACGCGTCCTCGGGGGCGAGGTTCTTCGCCCGCTGTCCGATGACCGCCACCAGCTCCGCCTCGTACTCGACCGGCCCCTCGGAGTCGCGCGGAATGACGATGGTCTCGCCGTGCGCAACGAGCGCGTTGTTGGCCCGGTACCCGATGTCGGCCTGCTCGGGGATGTCCGGCTCCCGGCCCCGGCTCTCCGCCTGCTCCCGGATATGCTCGAGGTAGTTGAGCCCGGCCGCGTAGAAGGTGCGCGGCTCGACCGGGGTGAGGAGCCGCAGCGAATCGAGGGGGCGCCGGTCCGCGGCCGGCTCGTACCCGGCGAACGGGCTCCCGATCACGAGGTCCACCTCGTCCTCGTGGACGATCCCGTACCTGACCTGGCCGTCGGCCTCGAACCTTCCCCAGCGCATGATGCTCCCCCTGTCTCGCGTTCAGGACTCCCCGGCGTCGGGCAAGGACGCCGCGGACTATCCGGGACTATCCGGCCAGCTCGTTCATGGCGCGCGCGAGCGCCGTGTCGCGTTCCGTGATCCCGCCCGATTCGTGAGTGGTGAGGTCGACCCGCACGGTACGGTAGACGTTGAACCACTCCGGATGGTGATTGGAGCGCTCGGCCACCAGGGCAGCCCGCGCCATGAACCCGAACGCCTCGACGAAGTTCGCGAAGACGAACTCGCGATGGAGCTTGCCGCCCTGCACTTCCCAGCCGTCGAGCGAGGCGAGGGCCTCGTCGATCTCGCCCGGGCCGAGCACGGCCGGCGGTTCTCTTCGCGCCATATCCTTCCCTCCTCTCTCGCGCGTCGCGGTCCCTGGGGTTCTCTCCGGGCGTTCGGGCGCGGGGCCGCCCCTGGCGCGCCCTCGCTCGCGGTTCAGCCGTAGCTCGTCTGGATGCTGTCGAGCGGCGACTTCTGGATGCCGTGGCTCGGGATGGGATAGCGCAGGCCGTTGCGGCTCAGCGCCTCGAGCCCGGCCACGACCCCGGGGAGGTAGCTCGGCGGGATCGCGATCAGCATCTCGTCGTCCTGCACGCCACCGAACTTGCGCTCCGCGTAGCAGGGAATGGAGAGCGACGGCTCGCCCGTCTTGAGGGCGTTCCCCCAGGAGTCCGCGCAGGCGCTCTCGCCCACACAGGTGAACGTGTACTTGCGGTAGTTGCGGTACTGGAGCCCGTTGACGAAGGTGATCATCTGGCCCGGGGTGCCGTAGATGAGGCAGATGTCCGGGTTGTCGATCCGGCCGGCGGTGAGGGGCGAGACGGCGAGGGCCTCGTAGTCGCCGTGGGAGGCGCACGACATCGCGGCCTGGTGGGCGGCGCTGTCCTCGAGCGTCCCGTACCACACGCCGTGCATCCGATCCCCGCTCAGCCACTCCTTGCTCCGCGGATGAAGACCGATCACCGCTCCGCACTGCGCGCCCATGAGGTTGTCCATGGTGATGCCGATGGTCCAGCCGATCCACCGGCTCTGTCCGACCACCTGGTCGGTCGCGAGCTTCTCCGTCGGATTCGGACGCCGGATGCGGGGCACGGCCTCCATCTCCTCCACCGTGCGGTAACGCCGCATCCCGATGGGGAAGGTCTTGAGCTTCAGGTACCGATTGAGGCCGTCGACGATCGCCGCATAGTCGTACTCGCATGCGTCGTCCCAGCAATTGGCGGTTGTCATCCGATCATCTCCTTGCTCCGGCGGTTGGTCGATCGCCGGTCCGCTTCGATTGTATCCGCCGGCAAGACTCAGGCACCCGCCGCCTGAAGCTCGATCAGCCGGCGGAGCGTCGCCGTGCAGACATCGACCTGCGACCGCTCGATGAACTCGTTGGGCTGGTGGGCCTGGTCGATGGAGCCCGGCCCGCAGATGATGGTGGAGAACCCCGCTTCCTGGAACTGCCCGGCCTCGGTGCCGTAGGACGCGACGCCGGTGTCGTTGTCGCCGGTGAGGACGCGCACGAGCTCGTCCGCGGCGCTGCCGGGGTCCGCCCGCAGTCCGGGGGTCCGGTAATGCTGGGTGGTTACGATATCGGACTCTGGAGCCACCCCGCGCATCTCGGGCAGAACCTCATCGCGGCAAAATGCCTCGAAGCGCTCCAGATACGCCTGCGGCTCATCGCCCGGCATGTTGCGCAGGTCCCAGACGAACCGGCATTCACGGGAGATGATGTTCCCCGCGGTACCGCCCTTGACCACTCCCACGTGGATGGTCGTATAGGGCGGAACGAAGCCCAGCTCCGGCTTGGGCCGGCGCGCGCATTCACGGGCCATTTCGTCGATGAAGTGAATGAGCCGGGCCGCCGTCATCACCGCGCTGACGCCCCGATGGGTCTGGCTGGAGTGGGCCTCGTGGCCGGTCACCACCGTCTCGAAGCCGCTGATTCCCTTGTGCGCATTGACGAGCCGCATGTCCGTGGGCTCCCCCACGATGACCGCGCGCGGGGCGGCCAGCCGCTCGACGAGCTCGGCGATCATCGACGGGGCGCCGCGGCAGCCGACTTCCTCGTCGTAGGAAAGGGCGAAGTGGATGGGCCGCTTGAGCCCCGCCGCCACCATTTCCGGCACGAGCGAGAGCCCGCACGCGCTGAAGCTCTTCATGTCGCAGGTGCCGCGGCCGTAGAGCCGCCCGCCCCGCTCGGTCAACGTGAACGGATCGGTATCCCACGGCTGGCCGTCCACCGGCACCACGTCGGTATGCCCGGAGAGCACCACCCCTCCCGCGACGCGAGGACCCACCGTCGCATACAGGTTCCCTTTCGTACCTTCGGCGTTCGGAACCACATGGCTCTCGACACCGTACTCGGCGAGGTAGTCCCGCACGAACTCGATGAGATCCAGGTTCGAGTCCCGCGACACGGTCGGAAATCCGACCAGCTTCTCGATCATCTCTATCGCCGAGTACCGCATCGAGCTTACCTCCTCGCCGGCGCGCGAACGCGCCGTCCGACCTCCGGACGCGGCCCGCGCCGCCCGCGGATGGTAAACGAACACGCCCCGCCTTTGACCTCGGCGGGTGGATGCGCGAATCTTTCCGACCCGCTCGCCCGCCGTACGCAAGCCAGAACCGATGCCCGCGAACCTGAGTCCGGATTACAAGGCCGCCGAAGCCGCGTTCCGCCAGTCGAGCGAGCCCAAGGAGCGCCTCGATCGACTGCGCGAGATGCTGCGGACCATCCCCAAGCACAAGGGGACCGAGCACCTCCAGGCCGACATCAAGACCCGAATCAAGCAGCTCACCGAAGAGCTGGCGGCCGGCCGCAAGGGCGGCGCCCGCTCCGGGCCGAGCCATGTGGTGCGGCCCGAGGGTGCGGCCCAGATCGCCTTGCTCGGCCCCCCCAACTCGGGGAAGTCCACCCTGCACGACCGGTTGACGCGGTCCCGGGCCGAAGCCGGACCGTATCCGTTCACCACCCAGTTCCCCCAGCCGGGAATGATTCCCTACGAGGACGTGAACCTGCAGCTCGTGGACCTCCCGCCGATCACGGCCGACTACACCGTGTCATGGATCGTCAACGCCCTGCAGCCGACCGACGCGGCACTGCTTGTGGTCGACGTCGGCGCGCCCGAGTGTCTCGACCAGTTGGCCGGGCTGCTGTCGGCGCTCGCTTCCCGCAAGATCAACCTGGTTCCGGAGTGGAATCGGCCGGATACGGAGGCGCAGGAGGAGATCGAGGATCCGTTCGCGATCCGGCTGCCGGCGGCCCTGATCGCGGCCCGGGCCGAGGAGGTTCCGAACGCGGAGGAAGAGATCGAGATCCTCCAGGAGCTGCTGGAGATCCGGTATCCGTCGATGGCGGTCTCGGCCCGGACCGGCAACGGTCTCGAAGGACTTGCGAGGTGGTTGTTCGAAACGCTCGAGGTGGTCCGGGTCTATACCAAGGCCCCGGGGCGTCCACCCGACTTCGGCCAGCCATTCACCGTACGGCGCGGCGATACGGTGTACGACGTCGCACGTATGGTTCACCAGGAGATCGCGGACAATTTCAAATTCGGTCGACTGTGGAGAAACGGGTCCAGGAACGGTCGCCAAGTAGGTCGCAACTATCGCGTGGCGGATCGGGACGTACTGGAGCTCGTGACCGGACGGGAGTAGCCGGCGCGACGGGCTCCCGCCATTTCACTGGAGCGCCCGGATCGACCTGCAGCCGGATACTTCTCCTCGCGCTCGAGGCTTCGAACCGGACTGCCCGTCTCTCCCTCTCCCCTGCTCTCGTCGCAAGGCCCCGGAAACGCGAAGCCGCGAAGCGGAACACGCCTCAATCGGAATCGAGTCGGGATTGCGGAGACCGTATGGAGCTCGCAGCAACGTGTCGAGGCTTCGTTCGCGAATATCACCGTCACCACGTTGACGGGAATGGGCGAGAAGTGAATTGCCGCCACAAGCCGGACCGGGATCCTGGTGAGACTGGAGGGTGGGCGCAATGCCGCTCCGGCCTTGCCGCCCGATACACCCAATCCAAGAAAAAGGGGGTAGACTTTCGAACGGACGTTTGACAGAATCGCCGCGTCTATACATGACCATCTGCCGTGCACCGGCGTTGCGGGAAGAGCACCCGACCCGCCGCCCGTGCCGGAATCGACTTGGAAGAGCAGGCGACTCGTGCCTCTTATCGACAGGAGCAGACAAAGTGGACCAAATTGACCTCAAGGGACTCAACGTGGATCAACTCAGCGAGCTGGTAGGAAAAGTCCAGACCGAAATGGCCTCACGGGAAAAGCGCAAACGGCAGGAACTGCGGGCGGAGCTCGAACGACGGGTAACCGCGGAAGGTTACAAGATGGGCGACGTCTTCCCCGAGCTTGGGACTGCCGCTCCGGCCGGCCGCCGCCGCCGGAAAATGCCCGCGAAGTATCGCAACCCGCAGAATCACGAAGAGACCTGGACCGGCATCGGGCGTTCTCCGAAGTGGGTACAGGAGATTCTCAGCGAGCGCGGGATCGAAATGGCGGCGTTCAAGTCAATTCCCATGTATCAGATCCACTCCACGAGCTGATTCGGCCGACGGGTGCGCCCCCGGGCGCACCCGATCGCCTCCGACTCTGTCCGGCGCGGGCCGCGCGCCCTGTCGCCGGCTGCGTCCGACCGCTGGCGCCGCGGCTCACGTAGCCACGGGGAACATTCCTGCCCGCAGAGAAGCGGTAGCCGGCTGGCGCCGCGATGGCCGCAACTGCGACCGTCAACGCAAGGCATGGACTGACGCTCGCGAGTCGCGCAGAATGGGGAAAGGAGGATCCCCTCATGACCGAAAGACGACACCACGACATGGGCGGAATCGACGCCGGTCTCATCGATCGGGAAGAGCACGGCAAGGCTCCATGGGAGAAGAGAGTGGACGCCCTCATGGTTCTTCTCGGGAAACGAAAGCTGCTGAGCGTGGATGAACTTCGCCGGGGTATCGAGGAATTGGGCGCCGATGCCTACGACCGCTACAGCTACTATGAGCGATGGATGGCGTCGATGACCAACATCTTGCTCGAAAAGAGAATCATCGAAGTAAGCGAGCTCGGCGCGCGCATGGCCGAGATCGAGTCCGGAATCCGAAAGGAACTGCCATGAACGGACCGCTCCAATCCGGGGCATCACGGCGATTGTTGCCGGAAGAACGCCGGACCGGACGTGCACCAAGGTATCGAAAGCGCTGTTGCTTGCGGAACTTCGCGGAACGGGAGAGCCGTGGAACGGGGATTGTACAGTAGCCCCCCGGGCTCGCTCCGAAGCCGCGTGCGCGAGCATGTCCTGCCACCAGGCGGGACCAGGCTCCCGCCAACCGGAGTGAACGAAGGAGCGCGAACCGGCAAATCCCTGGTTGCGACAGGAGAACGACTCGCCATGCAAGCCAAATTCGCACCGGGCGACCGGGTACGGGTACACCAGCGCTTTCCTCCCGGCCACGTGCGGACCCCGTGGTACTGTCGCGGGAAGCACGGCGAGGTCGAGCGGATCTGCGGCCGGTTCCGCAACCCCGAGCAGCTCGCTTACGGCAACCGGGACGCGGCGCATGACGTGCTGTACCGGGTGAGCTTCTCGAGCCGGTCGCTTTGGCCGGAATACCCGGGCAACGACCGGGACCGCGTGGAAATCGAGATTTACGAGCACTGGCTCGCGCCCGAGCCGGGAGACACGAAATGAGCGACCATGAACACGCTGGCGGACACGAACACGGCCACGACCACGGCAGCTACGACGTGGACCCGACCCATCACCATCCTCCCCAGCCGGACCTCGAAGACACCCCCCTTTCGCGCCATCAACTCATGCAGATGGCGGTGACCGGCCTCCTCATCGAGAAAGGGATCCTCTCCGCGGACGAGATGCGCGCCCAGATCGAGCACATGGACACCATCGGCCCGGCCCGGGGATCGCAGCTCGTGGCTCGCGCCTGGATCGACCCCGGCTTCCGCGAGCGGCTCGTTGCCGACTCGAAGAGCGCCGCGGCCGAGCTCGGCATGGACATCGGACCCATCCCGATCCTGGTGATGGAGAACACGCCCGAGACGCACAACGTCGTGGTATGCACCCTGTGCTCGTGCTATCCGCGGTTCCTGCTCGGCATCCCCCCCGACTGGTACAAGTCGCGGAGCTACCGGAGCCGGACGGTGCGCGAGCCGCGCGCGGTGCTGGCCGAGTTCGGGACCGAGATCGCGCCGGACGTGGACATCCGGGTCCACGACAGCACCGCCGACATGCGCTACCTGGTTCTGCCGATGAGGCCCGCGGGGACGGACGGCATGAGCGAGGAGGAGCTTGCGAAGCTCGTCACCCGGGACACCCTCATCGGCGTGACGCAGCCGCGCGTGAGCTGACCGCCCGGCGGTCCGCCGGTTCTCGCTCCGCTCTCCGAAGGGCCTCGCCGGCCGCTCCCGTTCGCTCCTCCGCGGGCGACCGGCCGCGGCTACAATCGGCGCCGGTTGCGGCGGCGCCGCAGTGCTCGGCGCCGCCGCGGACTCCAGTCGGGCCGGCCTCGGGAGGGCGGACATGACAGCTCCTCGACACGAACGGGCCGCACCGCTCTCGGCGGTGCGCGTGCTCAATCTCGGCACTCGGTGGCCCGGCCGGGTGGCCGCGATGCTGCTGGCCGACCAAGGGGCGGACGTGGTCGAGATCGTGCGCCCCGGCCGTGAGGCCCACGCCGCCGACCCCCTCCTGGATCGCGGCAAGCGCCTGCTCGAGATCGACCTCAAGGACGAGGCGGCGCGGCACGCCTGCCGGGAACGGGCCGCCGAAGCCGACGTGGTGCTGGAGAACATGCGCCCCGGCGCCGCCGCCGAGCTCGGGCTCGACTACGGCGGGCTCGACGGCGAGCGCCGGGGGCTCGTCCACGTCTCTCTGCCCGGCTTCGCCGAAGGGGATCCAAGGCGAGACATCCCGGCTTGGGAAGGCGCCATCGACGCCTCCGTCGGCGTCTATACCAACATCAGCCCCCTCGGCGCCCTGCTCGGCACCCCCACCTACTCGGCCATCCCCATGGCCTCGGCCTACGGCGGCGTCCTCGGAGCCCTCGCCGCTTCGCTCGGGCTCTACCACCGGCAGCGCACCGGCCACGGCCAGCACCTCGAGGTGCCCCTCGCCGACTGCGTGATGGCCGCCATGGCCCTGCTCACGTGCAAGATCGAGGGGCAACCCTCGCGCTACAACTTCCCGACCATCGACAACGCGGTGCTGGACCTCGTCTTCCCCGCGCTCCGCGACCTGCGCGGCCACATGACCGAGGACCACGTCGCGCAGATTGCGGAATACGTGAGGGGCCATGCCAACCCGACGATCAACTTCTATGAATGCGCGGATGGGCGGATTCTCTTCGTCTGCGCCCCCGACCACGTCTACCAGAACCGCGCCTTCCTCCAGGTCCTCGGCATCTACGACCAGGTCATCGCGGAGGGGATGGTCAGCGAGACGCCCTACGTGGAGCACGACGCGGGCAACAACGTCAACAAGGGGGCCAGCCTGACCCCGGCGTGGCGAAAGCGGCTCATCGATCTGATCGGAGCGGCCGCGAGAACCCGGCCGGCCAAGGAGTGGGAGGCGATGATGCGCCGGGCCAAGGTCCCGGTGTCCATGGTCCAGACGAGCGCCGAATGGCTGGCCGATCCGGCCCTGCGCGAAGGCGGGGTGACGACCGACCTCGAGGACCCGAACCGGGGCCGGGTGCGCCAGCCGGGGCGTTTCCTCTCCATCGAGAGCGAGACCGTCCGGTCGCCGGGGCTCCGGGCGGGGGCTGCCGTCGAGGGTGCCTTCGAGTGGCTGGCCCCGCCAATGGAGCAGCCCGCGAGCGCGGGCGCGAACCCGAAGGCGGAGGCGCTTCTCGACGGGGTCCGGGTGCTCGACTTCTCGAACATCGTCGCCGGACCGGCCGCGGGGCGCACCCTCGCCGAGCACGGCGCGGACGTCATCCGCATCGATCCGCCCGCGCCCCAGGCCGGACCCTTCGCGACCATGTGGTTCGGCGTCGACGTGAACCAGGGCAAGCGCGCCCTGGTCCTGGACCTCAAGTCCGAGGATGGAAAGGCTGCGCTCGTGCGTCTGGTCGAGGGGGCGGACGTCGTCCTCCACAACTACCTCGACCGCTCGGCCCGCTCGCTCGGCATCGCCCACGACCAGCTTGCCGCGACCAATCCGGAGATCATCTCCTGCCAGATCGGCGCGTGGATGGGGACCGAGCCCGGTCCCTACGACAACGACCCGTCCTTCGATCCGGTCCTGCAGGCGGCGTCCGGGATCATGGCCCGCTACGGCGGCGGCCCGGGGAAGCCGGTGATGCACGCCATCGCCTCGTGCGTCGACTACATCACCGGCTTCTCGACGGCGGCGGGCATCTCCCAGGCCCTGCTCGCGCGGGCTCGCGGGCACGGCGGAAGCTTCGTCCGCACCTCGCTCGCGATGGCCGCGCAGCTCGTGCAGTTTCCGCACATGGTGGCCTGGAACGGCACGGGTCCGGGCGCGGAGCCGTCCGGCCAGCAGGCGATGGGCGAAGGGCCCGGGCAGCGGATCTACGAGGTGGCGGAGGGATGGGCCTGGGTCGGCTGCCGCTCCGGGGACGGCGTGCGGCTCGCACGGGCGGTCGGCGCGGCGGACGCCTCGGCCGGCGCGATCGCCGAGGCGGTGCGCCGGCTCGGGCTCGGCGAGCTCCAGGAGCGTCTCTCGGGGCTCCCGGGGGCCGGGGCGACCGCGCTCCGGACCCTCGCGGATATCCGCGCCGACCGCACGGTGGAAGACACGGAGCGCCAATCCAACTGGATGAGCAGCGGCTCGCTTTGCCTCTTCCGCGGGCCTCACCCCTCCGGCCACACCACCACCTTGCCCCTGCCGACGTGGATCCGGCCCGAGGCGTCGCCCGTGCGGCACCTGCCTCCCGCCCCCTTCCCCGGCGCTCACACGGCCGAGGTGCTGGCCGAGGCGGGGCTCGCCGAGGCCGAGATCGAGGAGCTCTTGTGCGCGGGCGCTGCCTGTTCCGGCTGGCGGGTCCTGCCGCGCTACCTGCCTCGCTGAGAGGGTCCGGACCATCCTCCGCCGCGAAGGACGCACCCGGCTGGACCACGTCGCGGGCGCAGGCGGACCTTGAAGATCGGTCCGGCCGGCGTCACCGGAACGAGAGGATGCCGGATGATCCGACGCCTCGGGACGACCGGCCGGCCGGGATTCCGGCGATCCGGCCGACCGGACACCGGCGTGGCGCCCAGGCGAAACGGGCCGTGACGAACAACCCTTCGGCTTGTATTGACGGAAGCATTCCTGTTCTTATAGGGTCGGCAGGTTCGCGGGCGGACCACGTCCGCTCCCTGACGGAGGGGATGCGGGTCGCCGAGAATCCAGTCGAGAACCAGGATAAGGAGGAACTTCCATGAAGAAGCAGACCCTGAGTCTCCTGTCGGCCGTGGCGGTAGCCGCGTTGCTGGGAACGGTCGCCACCCCTGCGGCGGCCGAACGGACGGCCAAGATCGCGGGCTTCGGCGTCAAGTCCGGCGTTCTTCGCTCGTTCGGCATCAACACCGAGGCGGTCATGGAGGCGGCCGTCGAGAAGATCAACGCCGACGGCGGCGTCAAGCTCGGCGACGGCACCATGGCCATGATGGAAATGACCTTCGACGATGACCGCTGCACCGCAGAGGAAGGGATATCCGTGCTGCGCCGCATCGCGAGCTCCGAGGCGATGGTCGCGGTCGGACCGACCTGCTCGAACGTGGCCGAGCCCCTCTTCGGCGTCCTGCAGAGAAATGTGAACGACGACGGCGATTCCGGCCTGCAGCTTCCGGTGTTCACGGACACCGCGATCAAGGGCGGTCTGGCGAAGATCTCCGAGTGGGCGTTCCGCAACGTGCCCAACGAGAACGAGATGTACCGCACCCTGTTCCTGTGGGTGAAGGAGAACTATCCGGATCTCACGACGGTCTACGGCGGGGTCGAGGAGGACTTCGCCCATTCGCGCTTCACCTGGTACAAGGTGATGGACACGCGGGCCAAGGAGGCCGGGTTCGAGGTTGTGGGCTTCTCCAAGTGGCTGCTCGCGGACACGAACTTCACCCAGCAGGTGCGGGCGATGAAGAAGTCCAAGGCGGACGTGATCGCGATTTCGTCGCATCCGTTCACCCTGTGCGGCATGCTGAAGGAAATGAAGCGCCAGCGGGTCAAGACGAAGCTCATCATCGGGCTCACCAGCTCTTCCAGCATGGAGACGCTGCAGGGATGCTCAAAAGCGGCCGAAGGGGTCATCATCCCGAGCAGCTTCGCGCCGGTCACCGAGCAGGCGAAGCTCGTCGCGGATCTCACGAATCAGAAGGGCGGAAACGCCGATCTGCACAGTGCCGCGGCGTGGGAGATCGTCTACGTGATCAAGCAGGTCATGGAGTCCGAAGGCGTCATGGGCAAGCCTGACACGGTCCAGGAAGACCGCCGGAAGCTCCGCGACGGCCTGGCGAAGCTCGAGACGACCGGAGGCCTCCTCGGGACGATCGTCCGGGAGTCGGACGGCGAGGCGACCAAGCCCTACCTCTATGTGCACGCGCAGGACGGCGAGTGGGCCGTGCTGCACGATCCGGGCGCGAGCTGACGCATCCTTCCGGGGAGTGGACCGGGCCGGCGAGGCCGGTCCGGTCCGCTTCGCCGGAGAGCTGAGCCACCCGGGGAATCGGGGGACGCATCGTGGAAATCGAAATCTTCGGTTGGGCGCCGCTCGACTACTTCCAGACGATCGTGGACGGTGTCCTTTACGGATCAACCTACGCGATCATCGGCATCGGCTTCACCCTGATCTTCGGGGTGATGGACAAGCTGAACCTTGCCTACGCGGCCACCGCGCTTGCCGGCGCCTACTTCAGTTGGGGTGTCGGCACCCAGATCCCCCTTCCCGCCCCGCTCGCCTATGTCATCTCCGCGATCGCGGCGGGCGGGTTCGGCTACCTCGTCTATGTCTGCAACTTCCGATACATCCCGTCCGGGGCACCCCTCGCGTCGCTCCTCGCGACGGTCGGGATGCTGCTCTTTCTCGAGGAGCTCATCGTCCATGCGACGGAAGGCATGCCGCAGAGCTATCCGGCTCTCTTCGACGACGTCATGCTCGAGTGGGGCGACTTCGGGATGCGAGGCGATCTGCTGTTCGTCTTCTGCCTCAGCGTGCTCGCGACGGCATTTCTGCTCTACGTCCTCTACCGCACGAAGCTCGGCATGGCGACCCGGGCGGTCGCCCAGCAGCCGGTCGCGGCCCAGCTCTGCGGCATGAGCGTGCAGGGCACCAACTCGACGACGTTCATCATTGCGGGGGTGATCGGCGGGATTGCGGGGGCCATGATCGGGGCCTCGGTCGGCATCCTCTCCCCGCTCCTGACCATCCCGGTCACCGTGAAGGGCCTGATCGCGGCCGTGATCGGCGGGCTCGGCAGCATCCCCGGCGCGATCGTCGGCGGGCTGCTGATCGGTGCGTTCGAGAACACGTTCCAGCTCATCCGCAGCGTGACCGAACGCGACATGTACGTCATGCTGCTTCTCTTCGTCTTCCTCGCGTTTCGACCCGGCGGGATCTTCGGCACCGCGGGGAGACATGAGTAATTTCCGGCCAAGCCTGGGAGGACTCGCGATGAGATTTGGCGCTGGTCGCCGAAGGACGGGAGGACGCCCCGGGTACGACGCGGCCACCGCCCGCAAGGGCTAAGCCGAGAGGGGTCGGAACACCATGGACTTCATCTGGGGCCTCGCTCAGATCTTCGCGATCCACACGATCATCGGGCTCTCCGCCTACGTGATCCTGCTGACTGGCCAAGTCACGATGGCCCAAGCCGGTTTCTGCGCCATCGGCGCCTACATCGCGGGGATGTTGACGGTTCTCGCGGAGTGGCACATCGTCCCCGGCATGCTCGCCGGCGGCCTCGTCGCGGGCGCCCTCGCCTGCGTGGTCGGGTTCCCGGCCCTTCGCGTAAAGGGCCTCATGTTCACGGTCGCGACCCTCGCCTTCGGGGAGTTCGTCCGGCTGTTCTGGTTCAACTTCGACTACCAGGTCAGCCGGGGAGGGTTCCAGATCGGACCGCTCGGAGGCGAAGGTTTCCGCCAGATCCGGTTTTTCCCGGAGAACGGATGGACGACCCTTGACGTCGCGATCTTCATGTGGATCTGCGTCGCCGTCATCATGGCCGTCCTGTGGTGGATGGACCGCTCGCGAATCGGATCGGTGCTGCGGGCGGTCGGGGAGGACGAGCTCGCCGCCCAGTCGGTGGGGATCAACCTGACCGCGATCAAGGTGACCGCGTTCACCATCGGCGGGTTCATCGCCGGAATCGGCGGCAGCCTCTACGCGCACTACACGACCCACGTCGAGCACCTCAACTTCGGGGTGCTGCTGGCCACCTTCGCCATCGCCTATCCGATCCTGGGCGGGCTCAGGTCCGTGGTCGGCACCCTGCTCGCGGTCCTGTTCATTCAGGGCGTGCTGGTAGAGGGCCTGCGCTTCCTCGGCGACTTGCGGAACATCCTCTTCGGCGCATTCATCGTGCTGGCGATGAACCTGCGGCCGTCGGGATTCATCGACGCGCGGGTCACCCGCGCACTCGGCCGACTGTTCCGGGTCGAGGAGCGGCGCAATGCTTGAGCTGCGCGGCCTGTCGAAGCATTTCGGCGGCGTCCGCGCGGTCGACGAGCTGGACATCACGGTGGAACGGGGGCAGATCTTCGGGCTCATCGGACCCAACGGCTCCGGCAAGAGCACGACCGTGAACCTCGTCTGCGGAGTGTTTCCGGTCACCGCGGGCAGCGTCTTGTTCGAGGGGGCGGAGATCACGAACAACGCGCCGCACATCGCCCTTGGAAACGGCATCGCCCGGACCTTCCAGAACATTCGGCTCTTCTCGGAGCTCACCGTCTGGCAGAACCTGTGGGTGGCCCAGAACGGCCGCGAGTCGGTACAGGCGGAAGGCTTTCTTTCGCGCTGGCTCTCGGGAGATCGGCGCCAGCGGACGTCGGTCGAGGAACAGCTCGAGTTCTCCGGGCTCACCGACAAGCGAGACGAGCTCGCGAGCAGCCTCGCGTTCGGGGAGCAGCGGCGCCTCGAGCTCGCCCGCGCCCTCGCGGCCCGCCCCAAGCTCCTGCTCCTCGACGAGCCGGCCGCGGGCATGAACCTCGAGGAGGTGAAGCAGCTCGACGAGCGGCTGCGGTTGCTGAACGAGGAGCAGGGCATCACCATCCTCCTCGTCGAGCACGTGATGGAGCTGGTGATGGGGATAACCCACCGGATTGCCGCGCTCAACTTCGGCCGCAAGATCGCGGAGGGAAGCCCGGCGGAGATCCAGCAGAGCCAGGCGGTGCAGGAAGCCTACCTCGGCGGCTCGGAGGAGGCCGGCGAGGAGGGCGCGGAGACGGGTGGAGAACCATCGTGACCGAGACCCTTCTCCAGGTCAACGACATCGCCACCGCCTATGGAAACATCGAGGCGCTCAAGGGAGTGAACCTTTCCGCCGCGGACGGCGAGATCACCTGCCTCCTCGGGCCGAACGGCGCCGGCAAGACCACCCTGATGATGACCATCGCCGGGATCCTCAAGCCCCGGCGGGGCTCCATCACCCTCATGGGGGGCGAGATCGGGGGACGGGCGCCGCGCTACATCGTCGAGCAGGGCATCGCTCTCGTGCCGGAGAACCGGTTGGTGTTCGCGGACATGACGGTGGAGGAGAACCTGCACGCAGGCGCGTTCTCGCGCAACGATCCATCGCAGATCGACCGGGACGTGGAGGCGATGTTCACGCGTTTTCCCGTGCTCCGGGAACGCTCGACCCAGTACGCCGGCACCCTCTCGGGCGGCGAGCAGCAGATGCTGGCCATCTCCCGTGCCCTCATGGCGCGGCCGAAGCTCCTCCTGATGGACGAGCCGTCTCTCGGCCTCGCACCGCTCATCGTGGCGGACATCTTCCGGATCATCCGGGAGCTCAACGAGGACGGAACGACCATCTTCCTCGTCGAGCAGAACGCGCACATGGCCTTGCAGGTCGCCAACCGCTTCTACCTCATCGAGCAGGGCCGGGTGGTCTTCGACGGCATCCCGGGAGAGATGGAGGAGGAGGAGATCATCAAGCGCGCCTATCTCGGGGCGGAGGTCTGAAGTCAGCGTGGAAATTTCACCGATTTCCTGCTGCGGACGCCAATCTGCGCGCGGTAGCGGGCCGTACTCCCTCACACCGCTTCGACGTAGTGTCGGCTACCTGCTGCGCTACGCAGTCCCTGCTTCGCTTGCAGGCCGGGCAAGCCATCCAGGGCTTGCCCGCTCGCCGGCGAAGCCGCGAAGCGGAACGAAGCGCCACCGGCGCTTCGTCCGGTTCCGGCTCGCCCTTCAGCGTCGTTCAGTCCGTGCGGCCCACTACCGCGGCATCTTGTCGCCCTCGCGACGAAAATCGGTGATATTTCCGCGCTAAGAGCGCTCCTCGTCTCCGGGGCGGCGGACCCATGAAGGCCGACCGGTGATCGTCGACTTCGTCCAGAACACCCTCGACGGTATCTTCGTCGGTTCGTCCTATTCGCTGCTCGCGATCGGCTTCACCCTGATCTTCGGGCTGATGCGACGTCTCAACCTGTCCTACGGCCCCTCGATCATGCTCGGGATCTTCGCGGGCACCCTGCTGCACCTTCAGTTCGAGGCCGGCCTCCTGCTCGTGGCCGCCGCGACCCTTGCCGGATCGGTGCTGGCCGGCCTCTACGTGGAACGGGTCTGCTTCTGGGCGGTGCGCCGTGGGGCGGCGCTCGCCTCCATGGTCTCGAGCTTCGCCGTCTGGATGCAGCTCGAGGAACTCGTCACCGTCATCTTCCCCGAACGCACCTATCCGTTCCCGCCGCTTGCGGATTTCTCGCTCGAATTCGGAGAGTTCTTCGTCCGCGGCGAACATCTCATCATGTTCGGCTCCGCGGCGGGAATCATGATTCT
Source organism: Gammaproteobacteria bacterium (assembly GCA_965223775.1). GTDB lineage: Bacteria > Pseudomonadota > Gammaproteobacteria > HK1 > HK1 > JAJDXW01. The sequence goes on from OZ245021.1 coordinate 5,583,847, forward strand.
CCTGCACCTGCTGCTGTATCGAACCCGGTTTGGACTCGCGCTCCGCGCCGTCTCCAGGAACCCGGCCGCCGCCGCCTTCGTCGGCATCAATACCGGCCTGGTGCTGCTCTCGGCGTTCGCGTTGGCTTCCGCAATCGGCGGCGTCGCGGGATACCTGATTGCGGCCACCGATCAGCAGATCACCCCGTACTTCGGGCTCTGGGCGACCTTCAAGGGGCTCATCGCGATGACCCTCGGCGGCATGGGCTCGATCCCCGGCGCCATCGCCGGTGGTCTGCTGCTCGGCATCATCGAAGCCCACTGCGGCTGGTATCTCGGCACCGAGTACCGGGACCTCTCGGCCTACGCGGTCCTCTTCGCCTTCCTCGTCTTCCGGCCGGGCGGCCTCTTCGCGCAACGCCAGACGCTGCGCAGCCAGCTCGCGGCGCGCCGGGTATAGCCAGCCATGGACGAATACCTCATTCAGATCCTCTCCAACATCGGGATGATCTCGTTCATCGCCCTGTCGGCCTACATCCTGCTCCTGACCGGCGAGATCTCGTTCGGCCAGCAGGCGTTCTTCGCGATCGGCGCCTATGCGTCGGGCATCGCGACCGCCATGTGGGGCTGGGGGTTCTGGCCGGGGCTGGTGTGGGGCGCGGCGACGGCGGGCGCCGCGGCGTTCCTGCTCGCCTGGCCGACGCTGCGCATGCGAGGGCTCTTCTTCGCGATCGGCACCCTCGCGTTCGCGGAGATGGTACGGCTCATCTTCGAGATATTCAGCTACCAGGTCGAAATCGACGGTGAGCTGATCGGGCCGGACGGCTCGGAGGGCTTTCGCGGCATCCGCTACATCTTCGAGCAGGACATCAGCGCCTTCCAGTACATGCTCCTCATCTACGCCCTCCTCGCGGGCGTGCTCGCGTTCCTCTTCATCATCGAGAGAACGCGGCTCGGCGCCATCTGGCGCATGCTCGGCGAAGACGAGCTGCTCGCGGAAGCGCAGGGCGTGAACCGCACCTACTACAAGGTGCTGGCGACCGTCGTGGCGGGGGCCATCGCCGGAATCGGCGGGGTGCTCTATGCGCACATGAACACCTATCTCGAGCCGAAGATCTTCAACGTCATGCTGGGGGTGCACAGCCTCGCCTACGGCCTCATCGGCGGGCTCGGGACCGCCTTCGGCCCCCTGATCGGGGTCGGGATCGACATCGGACTGCTCGAGTCGGCACGGATATTCTCCGGCTACCGGATGATCGTGTTCGGCGGACTCGTCGCCCTGCTGCTGATCTTCCGTCCCCGCGGCCTGCTCGACGAGGCGGCGGTCCATGCCATCGTCGCCAAGTGGCGTGCGCTGACCTCGTCCCGAGCGAAGCGGCGGTCCGCGCGCTCGCGGGAGCGATCGGGTGCTTGAGGTCGAACGGGTCTCCCGGTCGTTCGGCGGGGTCGCGGCGCTCACGGAAGTGAGCTTGCAAGTCGCGGCGGGCGAGATCGTCGGGCTCATCGGGCCGAACGGCTCGGGAAAGACCACGCTGCTCAACGTGATTACCGGCATCTCGCCCGCGGAGCGCGGCCGGGTCCGGTTCGACGGCCGGGACGTGACCGGCCTTCGCCCCGACCGGATCGCGGCCCTCGGACTCGCCCGCACCTTCCAGACCCCGCGCATCCTCCACCGGATGACGGTCCTTCAGAACCTTGCCGCCGCCGTCTTCGCGGGTTCCTCCAGTGTCCGAAGGCTGAGCGCGGCCGACCGCGCTCGCCTGGTCGGGCTGCTGGACGAGTGCGGTCTCGGCCAACGGGTAGACGAGCTCGCGAGCAAGCTCACCTTGCCGGAACAGCGAAGACTCGAGCTCGTCCGCACCCTGGTCACCGATCCGAAGCTCATCCTCCTCGACGAGCCGGCCGGTGGAATGACCCCGGCGGAGACGCAGGGCATGGCAAGGCTCATCGCGGAGGTGGCGACGAAACGGCGGACCTGCATCGTCATCGAGCACAAGATCGACATGATCTCGTCGCTCTGCGAGCGGATCTGCGTCCTCAACTTCGGCCAGGTGATCGCCGACGGAACGACCGCGGCGGTGCTCGAGGACGAGGCCGTCCTCGAGGCCTACCTCGGGCGGCGGACCCCGGCCTGACCGTGGCGACCATGCTGGAGGTCCGCAATCTCCATGTCTCCTACGGCAAGGTGCGGGCCGTCCAGGGGGTGTCGCTGCGCGTCGACCAGGGAGAGATCGTGGCCCTCATCGGCGCCAACGGGGCCGGAAAGAGCTCGACGATGCACGCGATCTGCGGGGTGACGAGGCCCGCCCTCGGCACGATCGCGTTTCAGGGGAAGGACATCACCGGCCGCCCCGCCCACCGCGTCGTGCCGCTCGGGATCGCGCAGGTGCCCGAAGGCCGGCTGATCTTCGACGACCTCACCATCGAGGAGAACCTGGTGCTCGGCGGGATCACCCGCCCCGGCGGGAGCGAGCGGCAGCGCATGGCCAGCGTCCTCGAGCTGTTTCCGGTTCTCGCGCCCCGCACCGGCGAGCTCGCCTCCAACCTCTCGGGAGGGCAGCAGCAGCTTCTCGCCATCGCGAGGGGGCTGATGTCGGAACCGGCGTTTCTCATGCTGGACGAGCCTTCCCTGGGGCTCGCGCCGCTCGCCGCGCAGGAGGTCTTCGACCTCTTCGTCACGTTGCGGCGAAACGGGGTGACAATCCTGCTGGTCGAGCAGAACGTGCGCCAGGCGCTCGCCATCGCGGACCGCGGCTACGTCATCGAGAGCGGCCGCATCATCCTGGAGGGCGAGTCCGCGCGCCTGCTCGACGACGAAGGGCTGGCGCGCGCCTACCTTGGAATCGAACGCCAATAGCCAAGCTCACCGGCACCGAACAACGAAGACGGGGGAGAGACATCATGCAATCGATCGGACTCCGGCTGGTCACGAGCCTGCTCGTGCTGGCGCCCACCATTTCGTTCGCCGCCGGGGAGCGACCCATGGTCAACGTCGAGTGCAAGCCGACGGACGAGAAGCTCGTATTCCATTGCATGTTCGACGTCACGGGGAAGAAGAGCCACGAGCCCATGGACGGAGCGGCGTTCAAGGTCAACGCCGACATGGCGAGCATGCCCCTGACCCACAACGTCAAGCCGATTCGTCCGGGGCCGGTCGCCGGCAAGCCCGGCTCGTACGAGGGGCGCCTCGAGCTCGAGATGCTGGGCGAGTGGACGCTCAAGCTGACCTTCGACGAGCCGGTCCGGGACATCGTCATCGAGAAGGTGACGTTCGGCGACGAGGCGATGGACCACTCGAAGATGGACCATTCCAAGATGGGCCACGGCGACGAGACGAAGGAATAGGCGGACCACTGCGGCCACGAGAAGCCTGATCCGTTCGCGGTGGCCGCCGGCGCGGCCGGGGTACGGCGTTACCGGACAGTCCGCTCCGCGAAGGTGCGCGCACCGGCCGCGACGAAGTCGTTCGCGTGGGTGTAAAGGAAGCGCACCCCCTTCGCCACGTACTCGCCGACGTTCTCGTAGTTGACCAGAACGCCTGTGTGGCGGCCCGCCGCGCGGGCCCTCTCGATCACCTCGTCCATCACCCGCTGCACCTCCGGGGCCCGGAAGTCGCCCTCGTGGCCCATGCTCTTCGCGAGGTCCACGGGGCCGATGAAGTAGACGTCGATGCCGTCCACGGCGAGGAAGTCGTCGAGCTCCTCGACCGCGGTGACGGTCTCGATCTGGACGGAAACGAATTTGCCGACCGGATCGCGCGGGTAGCAGTACCGCACCGACTCGACGACCCTGGCGGCGTCCACGGCCCGTTCGACCCGGGGGACCACCACCCCGTCCACTCCCCGGAAGAGGTATCGCTCGAGCACCCAGTCGGCGGGGCTGAACACCCGCACCACGCTCGCCATGGAGTGCAGGCGCGCGGCCCGTGCCATGTTCTCCACCGACTCCACGTCGGGGCTCCCCTGCTCGCAGTCGATGAAAACGATGTCGATCGGCTGCCGGGCGAGCACCTCGACGAAGCTCGCGGACGGGTGGTCCGCGTTCACCACGACGAGGGGCTCGTCGCGCGCGAGCTTGGCGCGAAGGCGCTCCACAGGCCCTTGGCCCTCCTTCCCCGAATCCGAATGCGCTGCCATGAACCGTTTCCGCCGCCGCTCCATTTCGACCCCGAGTCTTGCCTCCCTGCGGCGCGAATGCAATCGACGGATCTTGACTCATCATGGATGAGTCTTATAGGCTTACGCTTTATGAGTAAGCGATTGCAAGTCCTGTTCGACAAAGAGGAGTACCTGGAGATCCAGGCCGCCGCGCGCCGATCTCGGATGACGGTCGCCGAATGGGTCCGCCAGACACTACGACGGGCTCGACACGACCATCCCGCGACGGTGGAAGCCAAGCTCGCTGCCGTCGCGGAGGCCGCGCGCCACGAATTCCCCACGGCCGACATCGACGTCATGCTGCGCGAGATCGAAGCCGGGCATCATCCTGCGTGATCTTCATCGACTCGAACGTGCCGATGTACCTGGTCGGCGCCGAGCACCCCAACAAGGCACGCGCCATCGCCCTCGTTGGGAACCTGATCCGGAACGGCGAACGGCTGGTGACGGACGTCGAGGTCTACCAGGAGATTCTGCATCGTTACACTGCGATTCGAAGGTCGGATGCGATTGATGCCGCGTTCCGCAGCCTCGACGCGTTCGTCGACGAGGTCCTGACGTTCGGGATGACGGAGATCCGCATGGCCCGGGCCATTATCGGTGCGCTGGAGGGAGTTTCCGCGCGCGACGCCCTTCACGCGGCCATCATGCGCAGCAATCGTATCCACCGGATCCTGAGCTTCGACCGGGGATTCGACTCCATCTCCGACATCGAACGCCTGCACTGATTCTCAATGAACCCTTCGTCCCGACGCGGGACCGTGGGGACCCGGATCGGCGGCGGGATGGGGCTCCGTCACGGCGCGCGCGGAACCGGGCTAGAATCTCGGCGGCGCGCGAGAGCGCACGAAGCGGAAAGGGGGAGGGGTTCGATGTCCGAGAGCCGCGATCCGGTCGAATGGTACCGGCGGATGAGGCGTCTTCGCCGGTTCGAGATGCGGGCGGCGGAGCTCGTGGCGGACGGCGAGATCACCGGTCCGGTGCACGAGTACATCGGCGAGGAGGCGGTCGCGGTCGGGGTGTGCGCGGCCCTTCGCACGGACGACGTGATCACCAGCACCCACCGCGGGCACGGTCATATCCTCGCCAAGGGCGGCGCCCCGGACCGGATGTTCGCGGAGCTCCTCGGCCGCGAGAGCGGCTACAACCGCGGGCGCGGCGGCTCCATGCACATCGCGGACTTCGAGCTCGGCATCTACGGAGCGAACGGAATCGTCGGAGCCGGCGCGCCGATGGCCTGCGGCGCGGCGCACACGTTCAAGATCCGAGGCAAGGACCGGGTCGCGGTCCCCTTCTTCGGCGACGGGGCCATGAACCAGGGGGTGCTGCTCGAATCGTTGAACCTCGCCGCGATCCTGCACCTGCCGGTGGTCTTCGCATGCGAGAATAACGGGTTCGCCATCACGTCCCCGATCGATGAAATGCTGGGAGGCGACCTCGTCCGGCGGGCGGCGGGATTCGGGCTCCCCGCCCGGTCCGTTGACGGCATGGACGTGCGGGCGGTCCACGCGGCCTCCGCCTCCGCCGTCGAGCACGCGCGGGCGGGGGGCGGGCCGACCTTCCTCGAGTTCCGGACCGCCCGATACTCCGTGCACAACATCGCGACCGGCGGAAGAATGCGCGAGAACCGCTCGGAGGAGCTGCTCGCGGAAGCCCGCGGGCGCGACCCCGTCGAACGGCTCGCCGGCGAGATCACCCGCGATGCGGGGTGGGGGTCCGGCGGCCGGGAGGAGGTGGACGAGGAGGTGGAGCGCGAGCTCGAGGGGGCGGTGGGGTTCGCCCGCAACAGCCCCCGTCCACGGCCCGAATCGGCCCTTGACTACATGTACGCCGATACCTATCCGGACTTTCCGGCACCGGGCTGGGAGCACTGAGCCATGAGAGAGATGACGTTCGTGCAGGCGCTCAACGAGGCGCTGCACCAAGCGATGACCGACGACCCCACCGTCCTCATCCTCGGCGAGAACATCCGGGGCGGGGTGCGCGCGGAGACGGCCGGCCTCGACGACGCTTTCGCCCCGGAGCGGGTGCTGGACATGCCGATCTCCGAAGCCGCCTTCACCGGCTTCGCCAATGGAGCGGCGCTCGCCGGCATGCGGCCGGTGGTGGAGTTCCAGGTGGCGTCGCTCATGTTTCCCGCCTTCGACCAGATCGTGAACCAGGCCGCAAAGCTTCCCCTGATGCTCGGAGGGCAGGCGCACATTCCGATCACCTTCTTCCTCATGGGGGCGGGCGCGGGAGGCGGGCGCGCGGGCCAGCATTCCGACAACCCCTACACCTTCCTCGTCCACGCAGGGATCAAGACGGTCTGTCCGGCGACGCCGGCGGATGCCAAGGGGCTCATGCTCGCCGCGATCTTCGAGAACGACCCGGTCGCGTTCGTCGTCAACGCCAACCTGCTCGGGACGACCGGCGAAGTGCCGGCGGGAAGCGAGCGAACGCCGCTTGCGCAGGGGAAGGTCCGGCGCACCGGCGCCGACGTGACGGTCTGTGCCGTCGGATACCTCGTGCGCGCCGCGCTGGAGGTAGCGGAGCGCCTCTCGGAGGACGGAATCGACGTCGAGGTATGGGACCCCCGCAGCCTCCTTCCGTTCGACAAGGAGGGGCTTGCCGCGTCAGTCGCGAAGACCGGCCGCCTGGTGGTCGCGGACGATTCCGCGCGCACGTGCGGGTTTGCGGCGGAAGTCGCGGGGCTGGTGGCCGAGCGCTGCTTCGACTCCCTGCGCCGGCCGATCAAGCGGGTCACCCGTGCCGACGTGACCGTTCCGTACAGCACTCCGATCGAGCACGCGATGCTGCCCGCGGCCGGCGAGCTGGAGGCGGCGGTCCGGGCGGTCGCCGCCTGACCGCGCCGAACACCCTTGCCGGACGGACCGATTCGGCTTCCGTGCGGTTCGCCCGCGCATCATCTCGCGCCCGGACCCTGCACCGGAGGAGGCCGTCCGGCGTCGCGAGGAACAGGCCGTCCAGTTGGCCGGCGACCGCCGAACCGACATCGTGAGGCGGCGCGGCGAAGGGAACGAGGACCCGGCAACGGTGCGCATCGCGGATGCGCGGCCGCGACCCGCCGCCCGGCGCCGTGCCCTGACACGATGACCGGGAACCCCGGGCGGTGAAGAACATCCTGTTCATCATGGCGGACCAGCTACGGTTCGACTACCTCGGCTGCTACGGGCACCCGACCATCCGCACCCCGAACATCGACGCGCTCGCGGCGCGCGGCGTGCGTTTCGACCGCGCCTACGTGCAGTCGCCGATCTGCGGCCCGAGCCGGATGAGCTTCTACACCGGCCGCTACGTCCGCAGCCACGGCGCAACCTGGAACAGCGTCCCGCTCAGGATCGGCGAGATGACCCTCGGGGACCACCTGCGTCCACTCGGCATGCAGACCGCGCTGTGCGGCAAGACCCACATGCACGCCGACCGCGAGGGCATGGAGCGATTGGGTCTGGACCCCGACAGCGTGGTGGGGGCGCGCGTGGCCGAGTGCGGATTCGACATCTGGGACCGGCTCGACGGGCTCCACCCGAGCGAGGGCCGGCCGCCGAGCCACTATCAGGACTATCTCAAGGGGCTCGGCTACGACGGGACCAATCCCTGGGAGCAGTGGGCCGATTCGGCCGAGGGAGACGACGGCGAGATCCTTTCCGGATGGCTGATGTGCCACGCCGACAAGCCGGCGCGGATCGAGGAGAACGACAGCGAGACGCCCTACGCGACCACTCGCGCCATCGAGTTCATCGAGCAGGCGGGCGACGCGCCGTGGTGCCTGCACCTGAGCTACATCAAGCCGCACTGGCCTTACATCGTTCCCGCGCCGTACCACGCGATGTACGGCAGGGACGACGTCCTGCCCGCGGTGCGGAGCGAGGCCGAGCGCGAGAACGCGCATCCGGTGCTGGCCGCCTGGTACGAACACCGGTTTTCGAAAGCGTTCTGCCGCGACGAGGTCCGCGAGCGGGTGATTCCCGCCTACATGGGGCTCACCACCCAGATCGACGATCAGATCGGCCGGCTGGTCGACTACCTGGACGGGAGCGGCCGGACGGGTGAAACGATGATCGTCTTCACCTCGGACCACGGAGACTATCTGGGCGACCACTGGCTGGGCGAGAAGGAGCTCTTCCACGAGCCCTCGGTCAGGGTCCCGCTGATCGTCGTCGACCCGTCCGAGGAGGCCGATGCGACCCGGGGGGCCGTGTCCCGGGCGCTGGTCGAGGGTATCGATCTCGCGCCGACGTTCGTGGAGGCCGCGGGCGGGAGATCGCGCCGGGAGGTGTTCGAGGGACATTCTCTCCTGCCCCTGCTCCACGGGACGACCGAGAAGCTGCGCGACCATGTCATCAGCGAGTATGACTACTCGTTCCGGGCGGCGCGCGCCCTCCTCGACCGGCCCGTCGAGTCGGCACGGCTGGTGATGATCTTCGACGGGCGCTTCAAGTTCATCCACGCGGAAGGCTTCCGGCCGATGCTCTACGACCTCGAGACGGACCCCGACGAACTCATCGACCTCGGGGCCGGCCCCGCCCACGCCGGCGAGCGCGAGCGGCTGCAGGACACCCTCGACCACTGGTTCCGGCGCCACCACATGCGAACGACCATCTCCGACGACACGATACTCCGGCGCGCCGGCAGCGAGATGGACAGGGGCATCATCATCGGCGTCTGGGACGAGGCCGAGCTCGCCGACGCGAGGCGTCGCGGTCGATCGGGGAACTAGCCGATCGGGCCGTGCGGACGAACCTCGTTGCAGCCGGCGCCCGCGGACTACCTCGCTTTGCTCAGAAAGAAGCTGAAGTTGGCGTCCTGTCCCGCCAAGGTAACCGCCTTCGCGTGGCAGCCCATGCACGTTCCGCCGTGACTGTACTGGTCGTAGGTTTCCAGCGTCACGTTGGTCAGAAATCGGGGCACCTCGCCGTTGGGAAACAGCTCGCTGCTGGGAGAGCCGCGCCACTGGGTGCTGATGAGCTGGTAGTTGCTCCACACCGTGTCTCGAAGCTTGGCCCGCCAGACCGTGTTCACGCGAGCGGTGCTCTCGAAGATCTTCCAGCACCGCACCACTTGGGTTCCGAACTCGCCGCGCGTGGCATGGCCGCGGGCATGCGGCGCATCTTCGAACCACTTCCACTCGGCCACGGGGGTCGTGTTGGTCGCACAGCCCTTGCAGCCCGGATTGAAGAGAACGAAACGCTGGCTCTGCACCGTATCGACGCGACAGCCATCGGCGAACAGCTCTCCCAGTATGTTGTTGGGATCGAGCGCGTTGTCGGCGATCGGCGCGGCGTTCACGTGCTCGAAGGTCGTCCAGAGCCAGTCGCCGCCGTTGCCGCTGTCGGTCCGGTGCATGATGTGCATGCCGATGAGACCGATGCGAGTCCTGATGCAGAGCGCCTCGCCGGTCTCGCTCAGAGCCCCCGGCACCGCCATCAGTCCGTCAACCGTGTAGTAGGACCCAGCCTCTTCACTCGCGCTGGCGTCGATGATCTTCCATGACGTTTTCAGCGCGATCGCGCCGAGCTCGCCGCCGGTCCGCGTCGGCTTGTCCTGATAGTGGCCGCGAGGGAAGTCGACTTCCCTGCCGGCCCGCCGGAAGCGTCGCTGACCTTCCGCCGAGTCGAGATCGTTGGCGACGATGTACTGCCCGGTACGGCCGTTCATGCGGGTGTCGAAGACGATGTAGTTCAGATCCCGATCGATCAGCGGCTTGCCGCTCGATTGGAGAATCTGATCCGTTGCGATTTCTGCGGCCGCGCCCGAGCGGCACGGCTGGTCCTCGCCAGTGAGCCCGAACACTTCGCGCGGCTGCTTGTAGGATTGCCAGACGCGCGGCAGGTTCGGGTGGGCGCCAATCAGCTCACCGATCGGAGCGCCAGCTTCGTTCGCCGGCCAATTGAGGGCCACGAAGGTCTGCCAGGAGAAAATGTCGAACGGGTTCTGCGCGTTCTTCTCGAGGTTGTGGTAGATGAAGGAGGCGTCGAAGTCGGTGTTGTCCTTTGGCGCCACCGAGCACACCTCATCATGGGGCGGCGCATCGCAGAAACTGCGCGCCACCGTGTCGTCGGCCAGTGCGATTGACGACGCAAGCAGCAGGACGAGGGCGAGCGACGGCCGTGGCGCGACCATCGGAGAGCGGTTACGCTGGCTTCTCAGACCCCGGGAGGGGCCGGCCGCAAGCGCCGACGATGCGTCGAATCGAGGCATGACGCGCTCCGCGTACACCTCGATCGAATATAGCATCTTCGAGTACGGCGCCCGTGGCACATCGGAGTCGGAATCGGCTCGCAGGTACGGCAGCGGTTGTCTTGCCTGGTCGAAATGGCGAGACGGAGCGGGCGGCTGTTCGAACCGGAATTCGTTCCCTGCCGCTTGCGAGATTCTTGCCCGCGCGCGATGGGGCGTGAGAAACATGTGCATGGAATGGTCCAAATGACATCCTGACTACGCACAATCCTCAGTCCGTTCCCGCGGCTTCCCGGGGTCGCGGGCCTCCTCGGAGCGCGGGCTTCCTGGGAGCTCGGGCTTCCAGCCCGCGGACGGCCGAAGGCCTGCCGTGGTCCACGCGGGCAAGGATGCCCGCGATCCCAGGAGGCCCACGGTCCCTCGAAGGCGGCGATCCCGGGAATGCGGTGGTCCCAACCCGAGTGTTGTGCGTAATCAGGAACAACATGATGGAAACAGTTGGACATGACTGAATCGGACGCCCCGTTCAGGGTCGGCGTGGACGTGGGCGGCACATACGTCAACACATTTGATGCCACCTGCCGCCTACCATACCCGACTCTACTATAATCGACTATATTTCCGAGGGTTACGTCGATACAGCAGGGCTTGACTTACCGCCTTGGACAGCCCAATATGCGCCCCGATTGAACCTCGGTCGCTTGCGCTGCGCTTACGCTTACGGCACGGCAGAGTGGCCAAGAAAACGGAAAATCGGAGGCGCGCGATGGCCAAGCTCCAGTATCGAACCATTTCCAAACGCACCGTCGACGGGCTGTCCGTTGACGAGAAGGACGCCGTGTTCTGGGATCGGGAGCTGCCCGGCTTCGGGGTCAGGGTGTATCCGTCGGGGTCGAAGGTGTACGTGGTTCAGACCAGGGCGAAGGGCAAGTCGAAGCGGGTGACGCTCGGGCGCCATGGGGTGATCTCGGCCGACCAGGCGCGGCGCAAGGCGGCCGAGACCATCGCCCGCATCAAGAGTGGCGAGGACCCAGAGGGGAAGCCCGCCTCGACGGTCACGGTGGCGGACGTGGCGGCGCGCTATCTCAAGGAGCATGTCGCGCTGCACTGCAAGCCGGGAACGGCGAAGCTGTACCGCAGCGTGTTGGAACGCTTCATCCTGCCTGCCTACGGCCACCTTGCCGTCGGGGAGGTCGATCGCGAGCACATCGCCGAACTGCACTACGAGCTTCGCGACATGCCCTATCAGGCGAACCGGGTGCTGGAGATCGGGAACAAGCTGTTCAACCTCGCCGAGTTGTGGAAGCTTCGCACGGGCAGTAACCCGTGCAAGTTCGTGCGGAAGTACCGGGAGAAGAAGCGCGAGCGGTTCCTCACCGACGAGGAGTTCCGCCGTCTCGGTGACGTTCTGACCGAAATGGAGGCGGATAAGACGCTACCGGTGTACCCGGCGGCGGCGTTTCGTCTGCTGATGCTGACCGGGTGCCGACGCAACGAGATCGTGACGCTCAAATGGGAGCACGTGGATGTCGAGGGGGGCGAGCTTCGCCTGCCGGACTCCAAGACTGGTGCACGCATGGTACCGCTGTCGCCAGCGGCGGCGCGGGTGCTCGCGGAGCTTCCGCGCATCAAGGGCAATCCCTGGGTTATTCCCGGCTTCAAGCCAAACAGGCATCTCTCCGATCTCAACCACTATTGGGACCGGGTACGCGAGCGAGCAGACCTTCCGGACGTACGCATCCACGATATCCGACACTCCTTCGCCTCGAGGGCGTTAGCGCTCGGCGAGAGCCTGAGCATGATCGGGAAGCTCCTGGGCCACAACAAAATCGACACGACCTCGCGTTACGCGCATCTTGCGCGGGACTCCATCAAGGCGTCGTCGGCCCGCGTCGCGGACAGCATCGGCGCGGACATTCTCGACCGGAAGCCCATGGAGACCATAGCGTCGGCCTGACGCACTGTTCCCCGACAAAGCTAACGGCCTAGCACCCGTGGTTGTAGAACCATGTGGATCCCGGATACAACCCGCGTCGGACGCCGCCACGGACAATGCGTCACCGATCGGGCGGATGGAGAGCGCGGCGGCGGACGGACTGCGGCTACTCGTTAACCAGGAAGTGGACGGTCGGCCAACCCTGAATCACCGACAACCTCAACCAGCCGGTGCCGTATGTACATTGCAGAATCGTTATGACTGCACCGCCGGTTCGCAACCACGACTACGAAATGCCATCATTGAGCACCGACAACCATGATACCCTGTGCCAGTAACAAACGGGGGAATTAAATGAAATCTACGTTTGACTCGGTTCAATACATCAAGAGGGTTGGGGATCGTCTAGTTGACGCCATCGCTGATGCCAGAACGGCAACAACTCCCGGACTCGTGGGAAGCGCCATCGAGTACCCGGTCCGAACACACCTTGAGCAAATCTTGCCGAGAGGAATCGCTGTAGGGCAGGGATGCGTCATGGACAGTTGGGGAAGGACAAGTCGGCAGTTGGACATTGTTTTGTATGAACGAGACATTTGCCCAGTGTTCGAAATAAACAACACTCCTGAGGCCAGATATTATCCGTGTGAAGGCGTGATCGCTGTCGGCGAGATAAAGAGCATCCTGAAGATCAACAACCTAAGGGACTCCTTCGACAAGGTAAGATCGGTGCGAGAACTTTGCAGGTATTGGAAAGAACCAGACCAACGAGAAACGGAACCCAAGAGAACGGTATATTGTAGAAGATATGGAAGCACTATGGATATGGCAGATATCGAAAAAGAGGATAGTGAGCGGGAAGCGGAAACGAGGGAAATATATTGCTTCATATTGGGTGGTAGGTCGGAGATTGGTGAAGAAAGACTACTAAATGAATTTCAGATTCAAGGGATTGGAGCAGGAAATGCGACCTGTCCTAATTCCTTGTTAGTATTGAATCAAGGATGGCTTCATCCATGCCAACTGCACGCAGTTGACGCCCGAATCGAAGAGGCTGAATATCGGGCGTCGTTCCGAACAGGAACGGATGTTGCGTACTTCGAAACCGAGTATAGCTTCAATTACCTCGTAGCAGATTTGTATACAATTTACCGAAATCACAAGACAAGCGAAATGATTGCGTTTGAGAGATATGTGAAGGATAAGAGAGAAGGTCCAATGCCTGCTATTGGAAGAACAATGCCAGCCAGTAAACTGATACTCAGTGCAGGTATAACGAAAAGTTAGCGACGTCCAATCGGTAGGGTCACCGACGTTCAAGCGAACCTCTTGCGTGGATGGTCGGGAACGGCGTGTGTAAAGTGACAGTGTGGACCCGAGACATCGTTCGATGTGATACAACCGCGGTGTACAGCGATGCCGAGCACGTTACGCGTCCGCTTCTTTACGGTGATTCCGGCCGTGAGCCGTTGGGAGCCGTAAGCAGAGCGGTAGCGGCCCCGGTTCACAGTCTGAGCGCAGCCGTGGACGGCCCTGTCGTGTGACGTGCTACGCCTACGGCGATGGAGCGATGAATCGGCCCTCGTGTATCGCAGTGCTGCGCGGGCGTGGTGAACGCTTGTACGTACAACCGACAGTCGTTGACGTCACCGTGAAGTTTCGTATCGGACGCTAATGTCCCAAGCCGTTCCGTGACTCGGACGAGGTGGTGTTCGGGTATGATTGTCTGGATGTGGTGGATGCCGGCAGGTCGGTCCGACGTCAGTGGCTCTAAACGGCAGAGTTCACCCCGGATTGTCCACGGAGCGGTTGCGGCGGATGCGCGGCGTGCGATCCTCGGCGCGGGACGGCAGGCTTCGCGTTCCAACGGATTGCGGAGTCGTGCAAATGGTCGCTCCGCGCGGATTCGGCGGCATTTGTCATACAGAAGTTCGGGAACCGGTGCCTCGCGGAGCAGTGATCCAATGTGTTGATGGGGCGATCAACACCGTTGATGGCGGCTCAGTACATCGAGACGTAGCGAACTTGCCGGTGCGGATCCATCCGCCACAGGTCGTATCCACAGGGTGAAATTTTGTTCGGTGCAAGGATGAGCACGTGATTGGTTGGAATCCGTTGTGGTGGTGCGGTAGCCGGTGGAATGGGAGGAAGGGGAGGTCACGGAGGAGGGTATCTGAGTCGTTTGGAGGGGTATGCAAAGCAAACCGGAAGCTCGGATTGCCCGGCCGGGCGAGCGGGAACGTTGGCGCGGTGGTGGAGCCAAGCGCCGAGGGGTCGCAGTAGCGTGGGGCTCAGCGTTTGGGCGGGTTGATGAGCTGGCGCACGGCGTCCTGGGGCCGCCGAGCGTAGTGCCGGTGGGCTTGGGGGAGGGAGTCGAAGCGCCCCTTGAGGCGAACGATGGAGATGGCGAGGTTCGTGAGGCAGGCGAGATTGCGCGGCAGGTGTCCGGTTCGCACCCGGCAACGGTCTTCGTCGTAGGAGACGTCGCGCACGTGGTGGAGTCGATTTTCGATGCTCCAATGCCCGCGCACCAGGGCCAGGACGACCTGCGAGGTGGCTTGGTCGGGGGGCACGGAGGTCAGGCCGTGTACGGTCTCGTGCTCGACCTTGCCGGTCTTGACGATGCGCCGCTCGCGCTCGATGCGAAAGGCGACCTGACGATGAGGCAGGGGGGCGCGGTCGCGGTGCTCGGTGAGGTCGAGCACCCGGCAGCTTCGCTTCTCGATTCGTCCGTGTCCGTTGTCCGAGGTGTGATGCTCGGTGGCGCGCACCTGGGGAAGCTCCCAATCGAGCCCAGCCAACTCGGCGAGCAAGTTGGGGCAATTGTCCTTGACCGCGGTCATCACGTAGTGCGCGCCGCACTGCTCGACCAAGCACCGGGCGGTGTGGTGGTTGGTGTGCATCGCGTCGAGGGTCACGACGCGGCCGGTGAGGTCGAGCCCGGTGACCAGGGTACGCACGGCCGGGATCTCGTTGCTCTTGTCCTGTACCGCCTCTTGTCCGAGGACGATTCCAGAGCGGTGCTCCGCAGCGGCGACGAGCAGGTGCTTGGCGCCCGGATTGTGCCGGGCGGCACCGCGGATGTACTTCCCGTCGATGGCGACGGGGTCGGTGCGCGAGGCCTGCTGCGCGGCCCAGGTGCGCGCCGCGCGGTCGAGCACATCGGGGTCCAAGTTGGTGAGAACCTTGACGAACGCGGTCGTGGACGGGGCGGTGAAGCGCCCCAGACGGGGGCTGTAGAACGCCCGCAGGGCACGAAGCTGATGCTGGGTCAACGCTTGGGAGAACTCGCCGATTGCGGTCGCACCGTGGTATCCGGCAAGCTTCGCGGCGACCGCGATGGCCAGGATGGTGGCCAGCGGATAGCGCCGCCCGCGCGTGCTGCGGAAATCGGGCACACCATGAAGACACTCCCACAGGCTTCGCAGTCGATGGGCGGTCCACGGTCGCGGGTCGCCTTCGCTTCGCCACTTTGGGGCATCGTCGAGGCGGCACAGTTGCTCGCGCGCGTCGCGGGCCAGCGGGTAGACCAGGACCTCCTTCGGTCTGCCGTGGGGGACCCAGGTCGCGGGCGTGCCGGGCTTGCGGGCAAAGCCGCGGGTGTGGCCCAGCGCCTGCCAGTTCGCCGCCCGGTAGCACGCGCCGGTGAAGCGGGCCGGATCGACGAAGGTTTCTGCGATCAGAATTGGATGGCCATGCATTGCGCGGAAGTCGCCCGAGAGCCGGCGAAGGCTCAGCCCCAGCACCCGCGAAGCGAGGTTCGCCGCGGCGCACTCGGGCAAGATGAGGAACCGCGCGTTGTTGGCGATGAGGTGAAGGCGGCGAAACTGCTGCTCGGGCAGCCACCCGATCCAGCGGTCGCGGGCCCGGAGCTTGAACGCACCGGCGTGCCAACCCACGAGCGCCAGCCAGTGCTCGCCCAGCACTGCGACGTGGCGCACACTTCGCCCGACCAAGCCCCGGAAGGGCAGATAGTGGTGCGCGCCCATCAGCGCATCCCAGCGGATCCTCTCGTCGGCGCCCACCGCGGGGCGGACCGTGACCTCGCGCAGCCGTCGGGAAATCAACTCGAGCATCGTCTTCGCCGGGGTCGATGGGCCTGTGCCCCACTATGGCGCCCTCGACGCCATTTGTCCAGAGACCCAGTTTCGCCTGTCGCATCAATCAGCTACCAGCCAGGAAAAATTGGCCCTGGTCGTATCCATCGAGCAGGAAGTTGAGCTGCACCCCGCTCAGGCTCACCACGGCGTCGCCGCGGCGCGGCCAGGCAAAGCGCGCCCGCTCGAGGCGCTTGTGCCACATTACGAACCCGCACCGCTCCCAGTACAGGATCCGGCACTGGGTCCGGCGCCGGTTGGTGAACGCGAACAACTGCGCCGAGAACGGGTCCATCGAGAGCTGGTCCTGCACCAGCGTCGCCAGACCCGTGATCTGCTTGCGAAAGTTCACCGGCTCGACGCACAGCCAGACCTCAATGCCGTGGTGAGCGGGGCGGATCATCGCAGCCGTCTCGCGCTTTCGAGCACTGCGGTGCACATCGCGCGTTCAATATGTTCGGGGATCTCGACGACGACGCCGTTGGGCAGAAGCACTCGACACGCTGGCGCAGGGGGCGCGACGCGCACCGGCACGAACGGAGGGGCGGCTTCGTTGGACTCGCTCAACAACCCCCGGCGCTCGAGCCTGCGACGGGCCCGGTACAGCGAACTCGACGACAGGCCGCTCGCCTCGACGTAGGCTCGCAGCGAGGTGCCCTGCGCCTGCCAGGCGCGAAGATGGTCGAGCCAGAACTGCTGGCGCGCGCTCCTCGCGCGCGGAACCTGTGAATTGGGATACGTCCCGGCCATGGCCTGCCCCTCCAACGGTCGATGAACCATCAACCGTGGCACGGCCGGTCTATCGGTGGAAGGACGTACTTCGTGATTCGCTTACGAAGAGACTGAACGAGAGCGAGTACAAGACCGTACAGAAACGCTACCGCACCATCCTCACCCAGGGCGAGCGCGAGCTTCCGCCAATCCCCCTGCGTCAAAAGGGTCAGCGCGGCCGGGTCGCCAAGTCCGACGCCCACAATCTGTGGGAGTGGATGAAGAAGTACGAGAACGCCGTATCGCTGTTCACTAGAAATCCCGACGTCGCATTCACCAATCGCGCGGCGCTCGACCTGCGAATGAGCAAGGTCAAGCAGAAAGTCTCCGGATGCTTCCCCACCCCCCAATACGCAGAAGCCTATTGCCGAGTCTCCAGCTATCTCCAGTCCATGGCGAACCAGGGATACAATCCCCTGGTGGCCATTCAGATCGCCCTCGCCGCGCGTGCCGTCGATAACTGACCCGAGTAGTTACGCCTAGAGTCTGCCCAAGTGAATGGTCAACAACGCACGTCACCGAAACAAACCGGAACTTCCCCTAGTACTCTTGCAACCTTGCACGCGAAATTCTCCGCTGCATCGTGTCTTCTAGCAAGTTCAGAGCCCCTCTTTTCTAGCCGACTGACCAAATCTGTTCCTATTTTCGCGAAGGTCGAACGGCGATATTTGTTTGACAATAGATCATCATGAACTGAACTCCCAATATTACGAAATTCTTCTTCGATAAACGCTTCATTTTCTTCTCTCACCGTTCGAACGACACGACAAGCCTTGGTCAATTCACCTCGCAGAATAGTAAGTCCTGTTCTTAACACTTCTGCGCTGGGTTCAATGAACGGATCAGCAGCGCCACATGCTTTCGAATATATCGCAGGCAGGTAACGAAATCGTGGGACTGAAACAACGGTTACAAATCCACTCACGTCGTTGATGACCTGTTCGTGAATTACCGGACTACCCATGTAAAAAACGGGAAGGCCATTCTTGAACACACGAACTGGCTCAGTTTGTACAGGCTCCTGACCATCTTTGTATGATACCAATACGCCATACAGGCTTGCCAGACGTCTATCCACTTCCGAGTGAGTCGCAAGAACCTTCGCCACGCTTCGGCACAACGGACCTGCTCTTTCGCTTGCACCTGCCAATACTTCTCCCTTGATGGCGGCTTCCCACATTGACTTGTGGAAAGCATCAAACTTGTCGATTTTCGTGGTCCAAAAAATCTCGAATTCTTCCCAATGCATCTTATCTTCCGTCTGTTGGATGCGACTGGGTAGTTCTTTGACTATGTCCTCGTACACCTTGATATACTGAGGTTCATCTTCTATAATCCTTTTCGCCATTTCTGAAAAAATATCTTGTTTTTTTCGGTTGTCATGCATAGGGTCGACGATGAACTGCCATATACCAATTATAGCTGCTACAAGTCCGAGGCCACTGATCACGTACTTCCACGGGACTCGGCCAACAATCGCCGGTTTCGCGCCCATTTCTGGCTCCTTTGGTCTTTCTGCAACCGTCATCGGTAACCTCAGCTACGTATTGAATGTCGGCATAGGGGGACCGGAGGTCCTTCACCACGCTCCCATGCTGTTGCGGTAGCGACGGGTCCCGAATCAGTTTCGCGCGCCTTTTGTTGGTGCAATTGACCTGCCTTCACCGAGTAATCCACTTGGAATGTTAGTTTCCGTGGATGCATTTGATCAAGGTGAATGCCACGGCGAGTGCGAGGAAGGAGCTAAAGTTGGTGGCGGTCTGTTCGGATCGCGGCGCGGTGCGTTTGAAGGGCTTGAGCTATCCGAAGGCGTGTGCGATACGCGTTCGTCCCGGTGTGCGTTCTCTCGGGTGGTGCTAGCTGACCGTCATTCGAGCCCCGCGTGTGCGCGGCGGACCGTGTGACCCGTCAGTTCGTAAGGTTCCCTTGAGGGTTCGGCGGGCCGGCCGCGCCCGAGACCATGGCGCGACGTCCGTCGATGGTCCGACGATGGAGATCAGTGTGTGCTCGGGCGCGCGGGGCTCGCGTTCGACCGAATCCGGTGGTCGTGTTAAATCGGTGGGCTTGTGGGACGGATAGCCCGAGTTGGCGGTGGTTGCACGAAGCGTTGGGCCTCGTTCGGTCCGGTGCCGTAAGCGACCAGGGAACGGGTCCGGTATCAGGGGTGCGCATCCGAGTGCGTCGTTGTCGCAGAGGAAAATTCGCATCAGACCGTATAGGGATCCCGCGCGCGGGACGTTTCATTCTGCGCGCGTGACTGCGCAGGTGCTCGCACGTGTGACCAATCGCAGATTCCCGGACATCTCCTCTCTTCCACAAACGTCATACAAGCGGAATGTCCCTGCAGCAGTCGAGGTTCAAATGCCGGCAGGGGCGAGGTGATCGCGAGGGTGCGGTGACGGTGGGACCGGCTGCGGCGATGGTGCGGGCGAAGGCGCGAAGGCGGCGACGGATCGGCGCCCTCGTGTCGCTGCGGGCGTATCGCGAATGTGCGCGCCCGCCGGGGCAGCGGTTCGCGGCCGGGAGGGGGCCGGTGAACCGGGGGGCTCGCCATGCTATCGGTCGATCCTGTCGCGAAGGGTCTTGCCGGGCTTGAACGCCGGCACGGTGCGGGCAGGGATGGAAACTGCTTCCCCGGTGCGGGGACTTCTTCCCAGACGCGCCGCGCGGTGGCGAGTAGTGAACTTGCCGAAGCCTGGGATGCTGACGGCCTCGCCCCTTTGGAGTGCGTCGGCGATGGCCGATACGACGGCGTCGACCGCGGTGGCGGCATCGGCCCTCGACAATGACGAGCGGGCGGCGATGCGCGCACAGAGCTCCGTGCGGTTCACGGCTTCTCTCCGGTGTGCGTTCGAGCGGCGATGTTCAACGATGCTCGTGGTCTTGTCGAGGGGGCGCGGCGAGGGGTCGTCGTCCGGCATGGCCCGGTCGAGGACATCGACGATGCGCTCGAATGCGTCCGGTTTGCTCCCAGCACGTTCGCGCCTCAGGTGACCGCCTTCGGATGCCGCACTTCCCTCTGCCTTCTCTTCATATCTCGTTGTCAGGCGGTTGCGTCACCGAGCGCGTAGACCGCCACCGGGGCGGTCTGGCCACGGATCCGGACCTCTCCCACGGGCCGGATGTCGAACCCCGCCACCTGCGCCACGGTCGCCTCCGAGACCGGAATACGCGAGCCAAGCTCCTGGTTGAGCGCTTCGAGCCGCCCCGCGAGATTGACCGCGTCGCCGTGTACGGTGTAGCTCGGTCGTCGGTGCGCGCTGCATCTCGATCGCAGCGCGCAGAGCATTGGCGCTATGGACCGGGTACGGCACCGACACGCTGAACACCGCGGGGATTGCATCGCCCTGAAACTGGGTGACGACCGCGCGGTTGCGTTCGAGGATCGCATATCGGGGCCGGAGGCCGACTACTAGAAACGCGAACAGCGAGAGTTGACGAGTCGATATCAACGAACGCCGACGGCGTCATGGCGATTGCGTTCGCCTGTGACGTCGGCGCCGAGGCGGCGGATGAGTTCCACGCGGTTCATTCCGAATGCCATTGCGGTTCTCCTTCGGGTCTGGATGATGACGATGGGTTGGCGGACGTGCGGGGGCCAGGCATCTCTCTCCCCGACCCCCTCGTTCACCCTTCTCTCGCTACCCTCTACCTTCCGTCCGCCGGGGCTTCGCGGTCGGGGCAGCGCCGGGGCCTGGTCGTCGGCCAGCGCGTCGCGGATGGAACGACATCGAGACCGAGTTCTGCGATGAGGCCGTCGCCGGCCGGGGTCACGAGGTCGTGGTCGGTGTCGAAGTCGAACATGGTCGGGTCTCCCGTACCGCGCCCGGTGCCGAGGAAGACCGCCTCCCTCTCCTTTATCGGGCACTCGCCCTGCGCGCGCGCCGCTCTGGCTCGAACGGCGGAGACAGGGGGACGGGTCGGCGTGGACGGCCGTGCGCCGGAACACCGCGGCGATGCGAAGCGCGATGCCCGCAAGGCGCGGCAGCGACCGGGCGCGGAGCGGGCCGGCTTGCGCCGACCCTTCTTCGCCGCGGGCTCCTCGCCGGCCACGCGGCGGATGTCGCCGTCCGCCATGGCCTGGAACCTCTCCACGACGTAGCGCTTGTCCTCGAGGCCGCGGACCCCCATGTGGGTGAGAAAGGTGCGCGAGATGCCGGGAAGCGTGATTGCTGCATGCATGGTGCCGTTCTCCCTGGTGCCGGTGGTCGGAAACGGCGGCGACGCCCTCCCGGACGCCGACCTACCGTCCCCGCTCACGACCAACCTCTCCTCTCGGCGGCGAGGCGCGTGGAGAGGGACAGGAACGCAGGTTGGGGTGCTACGTGGGCTGCGTTAGTCTCTGAATTGGTTGCGTGTTTAGGAGTGATGGTGATGGCTCAAGAGCGGAAGCCCAACCCGGCGGACTTAGTTTTCGCGAACGCACTCGACTTCCTGAATACGGGTCTTCGAATCCTGTTCGCGGATGAAGCGACCCCTCGGGATGCGAAGGTGGGCGTTGTTTCGATCCAGACAGCGATCGAGCTGCTGCTGAAGTACCGATTGGTAAAGGAGAGTGGGTTCAGTTCGATCGTGAATGGATCGGTACCAAAAGGCGACCTCGTTGCCGCAGCGACCTCGGGACGGCTCCGGACGATTGGCTATAGCCAAGGCCTCAAGGAAATTCGGCAGCAAGAAGGCTTCAGTAAGACAGAGCGGGAGTTGTTCCTGAGGGCTCAAAATCTACGGAACGCGCTCGTTCATTTCACCGCAGAGGTGGATGTCGATGAGGTGAGAAAGGAACTCGCGTGGGTCCTCATTGGGGCATTGGCAATATTCGCGGCGGGCGAGGAAAGAGAGCAAGGCGAGTTTCAAACCCATGCCCGGTTTCTCGACCTGGACGTTTTCGAACGCCTGACAAACTTCGCGCCTTATCGGGCTCAATCTGTCCGGTCCGCCAGCGAAAGCCTTGATGGCGAGAAGGAGTACCGCTGTTGGGGGTGCGGGGTTGAGGCCCTCAGCGCACGGCTCTCCGAAAACTATTTCTGCCACTGTTGCGGCTTGACCGTCGTCATGGACGCGGCGGCGTTCGTCAGTTGTGCCCTATGCGGAGAGGCGGAGAGCGTCTGCTACGACCCGCTCAACGAAACGCGTGGTGTCTATCGAGGCAAGTGCCTAATTTGCGAGACGTTCGTCGGAGTGGTGGTGTGCGAGGAGTGCGGAGTGGTTCGCTCGCAAGCGGAAGGGCTACCGGCGCTGGAATGTCCCGTGTGTGTAGATTTGGGGCTATAGAAGGGTAGATCGTTCACGCTGAAGACAACTGACGCGGCTGTTATCGTTCAGCCGAGGAACGGAACGGCATATAGACGATTAGGACGCTTCGGGACCGGTGAAGTGGGTGAAGGCGGCAGGCCAGCGTCTCCGGCAGGCATCAACATGCACGAACGGTGAATAGCACGTTGCCGAAGAATCGAATTTCGGATCTGAGGCAGGTGTAGGGAGGATGAAAGCGTCCCTCGGAGAGGAGTCGGTACTTGAATGGCTCGGAGTTATCCCCCCATTCGACGCGCTTGACCACGATCGCGTTGCCGTCCCACAGGACGTAGAGTTCACCGAGCGACGGCCAGCGGCGCGAGGTGTCGACGACAACGCGATCGCTCGAGTGCAATTCGGGCATCATCATGTCGTCTTCGATCTTGAGGATGCGGACGTGCGCGGGGTCGGCGTGTTTTTCGTAGCGAAGGACGGGATCGGGTATGCGCCAGAATGGCTCCTGCGGGTCGGGTGCCCCAACGATGGCATCGGGGTCGGTGTGACGGTTGAGGGTGATTTCCGGAACGGCCACGAAGCCGGGAAGCGGGCGCCGCGAGCGTTTGATTCGGGCCATGGGCGCTGGTGCCGTGCCGGCCTCGTGCTGAAGCTCGGAGGGGTCGCATCCGAGGAGTTGAGCGAGCGCCTCCGTGTCTTGGGACGCCAGGACCTTCGGCATGCCTCGGCCCAGATATTGCTGGAGGTAGGTCGTGTTCTTCCCGATCGCGGCGGATGCGCGGGCCAGGGAGAGGTCGTTCTCGCGAAGGAGGGCCGCGAGTCTCGCTCGTTTCGGATCGCGGCTCATGTCGTTGCTCGCGCTCAGGGGGGGCAGACTGGGGTGGTAGAACACGAACCGACCTGAGTGCATGACCATCCCCTCCGACGTGGTGGGATAATGGTCGCAGAAGCAGGGTACCGTCCGAATCGATGCCCTGTGGAAAGTGCCTATTTTCTTCGCTAAAACAGAATGTTACAAGGTCGTTCTATAGCTTTGTTGGGACAACAGTGGGTTCTAAGCCCATTGACGGAAGGGCCAGAAGGTTTGGGGTTAACTGTCATTTAGTTGTGCAGTGTTTGGCCAATGCCGGCGCATGGCAACGTGAGAGAAATTCACATTCGTTGTCGGAAGCAAGGTGACAAGCAGTCGGAGCAGAAGTGTTGATCTCCTTGCCACGCTTCTTCCCCCCCCCCGAAATGAGTGCGGCTGTGGATGTGTTTCTCGGATTGCATCGAGAGCTCTGGGAAGTCCTCGAGGGCGATACGGAGGAGTTCTGGCACGCTGGTAGCAGTGGGACTCAGGTGCATTTTGTCGGTCATGAGTTGTATCGGCAAAAACAGCTTTCATATGCAGGTTCGGCGAAGCGGTCAAGCCTGTTCGACCGCGTGCGCTTCCACGTAGGCGTACTCCGTCTCGGAGAGAACCAGCTTATTAAGAAGCCTGGCGCGGTAACGGTTGTTCCCGTCTTCGAGGCGACTTCGAATCTCGTCTACCGCGTTCTCTGGAGTCCTTTCGGTGAAGAAAACCTTGGACACCGCCCTGTTGGGGATTCGGACGAGGTTGATTGACTGGTCGTGCACATCCCTGTGGCCGGTGCCGATGGTGGCGTTCAGCTCGACGATCAATCGCCATTCCTGTTCATACGCCCAGTGGTCGCTCTTGAGGGCGAGGAATTTCAAGATGTTGCCCGCGTCGGACAAGACGGGATAGTCGATGATAAAGGGTGGTGTTTTGGAGTATTGGACGGGCCGCAGGTGGTCCTCGGTCGCGCAGAGATGCTTGAGCTCCCGGAGTTCATAGGCGATGACGAATCCCGAGCCGTCCACGGTGTAGTGTGACCACATCAGAGGGTGGTACGGGCTGCTGGCGAAGGCAACTACCCCGAAGCGGCGGGAGAGCTGTTGCGACATTAGTTCTCGCATATACAAGCTGCCATATCGCTCTCTCGCCTCCAGCACCTCGCTCTCGCTGACCGGAGTACTGTGATGGATGTTGGTGAGGACGATCGAGAGCCGGCGATTACCGGCATCGCTGTCCTTCTCGACAAACTTCTTTGCAGTGGCGCATTCGAAGGGGTCGTTAAGGGCCGATGGCTGGGTTGCGCGCAGAGTACCGTCGCCTACTTCCGGCAGGCATGTGAGGACGCGTTGTGATGAAACGTACTTGTAGAGAAAGTCCATGATCACGTCCTACGCTGCTTTGGTGGGCGCTGAATCGTTTGTCCCGTCGTCGGCACGGGAGCGGAGGCTGCATTGCCGAAGCTGGATGGAAATTGATGAATGGTTCCTGTGGAGTGGCCGCGAGGGCCGTCAGGTTGTTGGGCGAACATTCCGTGCTCACCGTCCTTGCACAAGGTGTTGGAGCGTAATCGGCCCTGCACCGTCAGCGGCCAGGGAACGTGTCCACTTCGACCGGAGCGCAGCGGCGCGCAGCACTGTCGCAGGAGAAAACACGAATCCGGCCGTATAAGGACCCCGCGCGCGAGTCGATTCAATCCGGGCGCATGACTGCGCACGTGTTTGCACGAGTGACGAATCGACAGAATCTCCACGTCTTCTGTCTGCGACAAACGTCCTCACGGCACGCGCCAGGGCCCAGTGCGAGCGGCACGACTCGTCATCTCGACCGGGGTTGCGTTGCCGGCGAGGTTGGCGGGACCGGGAGGGGAGGCGCTTCCCGACGCCGGGCAGCCGGAACGGAAGCGGGCGGACGTCCGCTCCGGGGCGTTGCGGGCTGCGCACGTCGACCTCGTGGCGTCACCGCACCGCGCCGCGCACGGCCTTATCGGCCTTGAAGGCGGGCGTCCTCGACGCGGCGATGGCGATGCGCTCCCGCGTTCGCGGATTGCGGCCCGGGCGCTCGGGCCGGCTCTTCGTGGAGAACGTCCCGAAGCCTGCGATGGTGACGGTCTCGCCTTGTCCGAGGGCGTCGGCGATGGCGGCGAACACGGCGTTGACCGTGTGGCTGCCGCCGCCGTCGTGGACAGCGAGGTACGTTCGGCGACGCGGGATGTGAGCTGTGGCTTTCTCATCGGCCTCCTCGTCGCAATCCGTCCGATCGGGCGAACCGCGATCGATTGAACGGACGCCATCGATCGTGTCGGCTGGCGCAGTGAGCGTATCACGGTCCAGGGAATCGCCGGAGCGCGCATCGGTGGTGGGCGTGTCGGGTCGGGTGCGGTGCAACGGAGCTTCCCGGGACCACGCGCGGCACCTGTCTCATCGGCTGCACCCGCGCCTCATGCCGTCCGCCCGCGCTCCCCTTCTCGGTCCGGCACAGCCTCGAGTCGGTCTGCGACGGTGGCCCTCGGAGGCTGTGCCGAGGCGAGACCGGGATCCATTGGAAGAAGCATTCCGCTTGCGCCCGGCCCCCGATCATCGCGAACCGCTACAGTTGCCGTTTACCGCCATATCCGGCGCTCAGGTCATCGCGTTGTAGAACACCGCCCATGCCCTCATGCGCCGGGCCGAAGAACGCACCCGTCACGGTTCCGGCATCGCCACCGGTCTGAACGAAAGTGTTGCCGCGTACCTCCATTCGGTAGTTGAGCTCGCCGTCGTGCCACACCGCTCCGGTGCCCATGGCGCCGGGCGGTGCATGGGCCGCCCAGTGCTCGAGTCCCGTGAAGTCCACCGTGCCGGACAGCGTCGACAATTTAACCGTCACGCTGGCGGCGCCGGCGACGATCTCGGCGTCCGGCGTGAGGCCCGTCAGTCGCCCGGCCCAGCGCACCGGTCCCGCCAACTCGGGGTTGTCCTCGAGGTTCACGGCCGGCGCCGGTCCGAACGCCCAGGGCTGCGACAATCCGTTTCTCAGGGCGGCGCCGAAGGCAATCTCGCCGCCTGGAATCGAACTGTCCCCGCGCACGTGCATCGAGATGTCGGACCAGGGCCCCAGCTCTTCCGCAATGCTCTGTGGCACGGTGCCCGAGTCAAGGCGGCTGTAGACGGCGAGAAGAGCTTCGCGATCGAGGGGGTGAAGAATGTGTTCGGACAATTCTTCGCTGCCGCCCGGCACCATGATCGTTGCCGGGAACCGCATCGGATCCACGTGGCCTCGGCCGAGCAGGTGAATGATCTCGTGCGCGATGACGCCCAGGCGCTCGTCCCCACTGGTTCGCGTAGGGTCTACCCAGATCCGGCCGGCGACGATCTCGAATCTGAACGGTGCCCTCGGATCTCCGGTCGCCTCGATCGCGTATTGCGGCAGCGCGAGCCCGAGGTCCTCGCCCTCCGGCGGGGTGCCGAGATCGGACCAGGCCCCTTTCGGCGCGAACTCGACCAGGATCTCGCCGTGCGAAGGCATCGTCGCGTCGGCGGGGCCCCGTTCGCGGCTGAACCCCAGTTGCCAGTCCCGGGGCAGAGCCGCGTTGATGGCCTGGACCACGCGAAGCGTGTCGCAGACCAACTCCGGAGCAGTGCCTTGTGCCGCGCGAACGGTCGGCGGCGCGCTGCCGAAGCGCACCAACAATCCGTCGGGAAAAACCTGGTCGTACCTGTCGTCTTCGTCTTCGTCGTCGGAGATCGGGGAGGAGGCGTCGGCTTGCAGATAGGCAACGACTTCCGCAGCGCCGACCCCGTCGCGCACCGATCCATGCGAAACACCGGTCTCGCCGTGATGGGCGATCAGGGTGAGCTGCCGAGCCGGAGCACGGACATTCGCCCCCACATGCAGCGTGCCGTCGAGGTCCACGATGGGAGCGTGGTGTGCATGAAGGGGTGCTGGAATCCCGGGGTAAGACGGGACCGACGTATCGGGCCCTGCGCCGACGCATGCAGCGAGCATCAGCGCGGCCACCATGGCGAAACAGGTCCGCGGTGGCTTCATGGAGTTCTCTCCCCTGCTGACCCGTCCGGTCCGGGCATGGGTCCCTTGCCGAGCCGCACCGCTTTTCGATTTCTTGGCGGAGTTCGCCAGCCCCGGCGCCATTCCTCGTCGAATTCCATCGGGACGTCCTCGGGCGGATACGGTCTCATCACAACGCCCATGGCGGGCTTGTCCGGCGTTCCTTCCACTACGGCTTCGATCTCCGCCTCGATGCCCTTGCCCGTATCGAGACAGGTCGCGAATCGCGTGTTGATGTCGCGCGGAACGAAGCCGATGCGGGCGCCGCCCGAGAACACCCGTATCGCATTCCTGTCATGCCTGTTCCGTCGATCGCGGGCCAGCTCCAATGGTTGACTCTCAACTCATCCGGAAACGGCCTGCTGCCGGAGGCTCACGCCAGCGACGTTCGCCTTGACGAAGTATCTCCCGTCCTCCAAGTCCTCATGGATGTCGGGGAAGTAGTGCTTCGCCATCACTCACTCCCGGGCCCCCGCCGCGTTTCGGATCCCCCGCGCTCTTGCGCAGCGGCCGATTTCGTCGCGTCCAAGCCTGCGGCGCCGGGATCGCTCATGCGCGAGCCCTGGGCGCTCGCGCGTCATTCCAGAGACCTGAAGCCCCCGGCTATGGATGCGCCTGGTATCCGCCAGGCCCGTCCTCGCCGCTGCGCGTCTCCGGTTCCTCCCCGGCGTAGGCATCGAGCTCGATCACGTTGCGGTCGGGATCGCGGATGAACACCGCGCGCAGGTCCTTGAACGAGAACTGGCCGCTCAGCGCGATGTCGTGATCGGCAAGGAATCGCCTGGCGGCGTCGATGGAGTCGACCTTGAACGAGACGTGGGTAATGCCGGGGTACTTCTCGTTCGCGTCCATGAGGATGTTCCGGTCGTTCGGCATGTCGGCCGGCCCGAGCAGGTTGAGGACGACGCCCGAGGGATGGCGCATGATGATGGGATGGCCCTTCTCGAAACCGGTGTCGGAGAGCGTCCGGAAACCAAGCCGCTCGTAGAACGCGATGGACACCGACTTGTCGCTGACCCGGATGCCGATGTGGTCCACCTTTTCGATTCCGAGCATTGGCTGCGCACTCCGGAAGCATTGAAAGGGCGGCCAACAGGGTAAGGCCGCAGGTTTGCCGTGACAAGATTCGGGTCCGGCTCCGGACAGCGCCAAGGAGGGGTGGGTGTCGGCATGGCGACGTAGTGGCGCCTTGGGACTGGCGCAGGGGCGAGCGGCTCGCGGGTGGAAGAACGGCCTCGCAGCCCGTGGCCTCCCGGCCGGCTGCGCAGCGCGGGAGCGGGCGGTGCACCATCAAGGGCAACATCGGCAAGGGCGGCGCACGCATCTACCACGTTCCGGGCGGCCCGTTCTGCGATCGGACGCGCACCGATGCCGCGAGCGGCGAGCGGTGGTTCTGCTCCGAGGCCGAGGCGCGGGCGGCGGGATGGCGGCGATCGCGCCAGTAGCCGATCCGGCCGACAATGTCGAAGTTCACCAAGGATGCGGCGATGAAGCGCTACTACGCGTACGAGAACTGGACCGCGCGTGCGTACAGCGCGCACGACGTCATGGTGCATCTGCACGGATGCGCGCACTGCCCGTTCGACTCCGAAGGCAGGCGACGACGCCCGGTGCCGTCCGGCGCGAATGACCACTGGCATCCACTCGGGGAGTTCGAATCTCCAGAGGCGGCGATGCGCAAGGCGCGTGCGTTCGTGCCGAGCGGCATCGTCTTCCGCTACTGCGGACACTGCCTGCGCGACGCGGCGGAGGGCAACTGATCCGAGCGGTCCTCCGGCCGGTGGAAGATGGCGGCGAGTCTGCGGTTGAGCTCGAGCATGTCGATGCAGCAATAACTATAGTATTGCGTCGCACTCTTTCTGGTGCATGCCTTTCGAGGTGCCAAGGGCGGGTGAACATCTACCCAATCGACAAGCTCATCAGCGGATCACCTCGAGCAGCTGCTCCGCGGCGCGGCCCGGGGTGCGCAGGACCTCGGCGATGCGCCGCGCCTCGCGGTTGAACGACACCGGATGGCCGGTCGCGGCGTCGAACACCGCGACGCCGACCGGCGAGGTCTCGACCAGGGCCTCGAGGTCGGCCCGGGCGCGTCGCTCGTCGCGGTAGGTGCGAGCGTTGGCGATCGCGGTGGCGGCCTGCGAGGCGAACAGCACCAGGACCTCCTCGTCCTCGTCGGTGAACGCCAGTGCGCCTTCCTTCTCGCCGAGAAAGAAGTGCCCGACATGGGCGCCCAGATGGCGCATCGGCGTCACCTGCAGGGTCTTCGACATCAGAAAGTCGGGGCCGTAGCCATGGGAGCGGATGTAGCCGGGAAGATCGTCCAGGCGAAGCGGGCCCGGCAGGTCGCGCAGGTGCGCGAACAGCCGCGGCCCGTCGGGCCAGTGCAGCAGCTCCCGCTGCTCGTCCGGCGTCAGTCCGGAGGTGACGAAGTCGTGGGGCTGGCCGGCGGCGTCGACGGTGGCGATCGAGCCGTAGCGGGCGCCGGTCAGCGCGCGGGCGCTGTCCACCACCTCCTGCAGGGCGGTCATCACATCGAGGCTCGCGCTGATGCGCAGGACGGCCGCGCTCAGCCGCGCGATGCGCTCGCGCAGCGCCTCGTTCTCACGTCTCAGCTCGCCGGCATCGGTCAAGTCACTCCTCCCTCCGATCGGGCCCCTGAACCCGGTCCGTCGGCGTCCTGGCCGGCTCGCGGGGCGGCCGGAGTCGGCGCCCGCCGGGCCGCGTCCGCGCGGATTCTATTCGGAGCTGGGCGGGAAGTCATGAAAAGAATATAAAGGTGGAAGAAAAAGACACACCAAGTTCATACGAAATGTGCATCATTGGGCTATGGTTTCCGTGCCGGTGACGGTGCAGCGGTTGTGCTTGTCCGAGTGGGGCGAGTCGGTCATGTCAACTTTCGCCGGATAATGGTGCCAAGCCGAGCCATTTCTGCGCCCGCGTTTCGCGGGCCGCCGTTCCGCTTCTTCCCGATCGTCCGGCCATCCTCGCGGCCGTGCCCTCGGGCACGGTGCTCCCGTGGGCCGGAATCGCCATGCGCGCCGGGGACGCCTTCCCCGCCCCGCAAGTTCCTTCGCCCGCCGCACGGCGGCGGGACTGCTGCTGGCGTTCGCGGCGCTGTCGGCCTGCCGGTGCACGCGCAGACGGAAGTCCCCGCGGACTGGCCCCTGAATCCGTCGGGCCTCGGCGCCGGCGACCAGTTCCTGCTGCTCATCGTCACTTCAATGAAGCGCAACGCTCAATCCAGCACCATCGGCGACTACGACACGCATGTCCAGAACGCTGTCGCGGCCGGGCAGGCGTCCACCCGGCGCGAGGCCGCGAACGACAATGCGGCCGAGCACGGCATCGGGTTCCGGCTCACGGCGCGCTGGTAGATGGGCGGGATGCGGCCCCTCCCCGGTGCCGACCCTGCCGCATGGCGGCGCGGCGGGTTGCTCGCCATCGTCCTCTTCGCCTTCGCCGCGCTGGCTTTCGCCGGCACCGCATGGGCGCAGGGCGCGAACCGTACCAGGCCCGTTCTCCAGAGTGCGGCGGTGGACGGCGCCGTGTTGGTGCTGACCTACGACGAGGCGTTGCTCGGGGACGGCAGCCCGCGCGATGACGGGATCCAGCAGCCGCAGTCGGTCCAGTTCCAGTTGTACGTCAACAACGCCGCAAGGCCGCTGTATCCGGACACCGTCGCGGTGAGCGGCCGCACGGTGACGCTGTGCGAGCCGAGGTTGGGGACATGGATCCAGGGAAGGATGAGGAGCCGCGGGTTGTCGACCACGAGGGGGAGGTTCTTCTCGCGCAGCTGCGGCGTCCACCCGATGAAGTGGTCGCGCGGGGCGAGCTTCCACGCCGCAGTGCTGAAGCCGAGCATAGCGAGCGGCCAGCCGTCGCGGTCATGGACGGCGTAGCGCATCTGGGCACCGACCAGGGTCTTTCGCTCGCGCTCAAAGATCCGCAGCCCGGATAACGTCCGTTCCGGCAAGCTTGACGCGTACGTGAACTGCGATTCGAGTAACCACTGCCGGCCCGGGGTCCGGCACACCGAAGCGAGGGAACGATGATGAATGCCGCTCTCACAACGAAGTTTCGGACCATTGGCGCGGCGGTGGCGCTTGCGGCGTTGCTGGCGGTCCAGCCAGCCTTGGCGGCGGGGGTTTCCTGCAAGGACTGGAACACACGTATTTTCTTCAAGAAAGCTAGAGTGGTGGATGTTTCCCGTTGTCTGAAGGCCGGCGCCGACCCCAAGGCGCGGAACGATCAAGGAAGAACTCCCCTGCACTTTGCGGCCAACTCCAATAAGAACACGGAGGTCATCACTGCCCTCCTGAAGGCTGGCGCCGACCTTGGAGCGCAGGACGACACCCGAACGACTCCCCTGCACATTGCGACACTCGTTGGAAACATGGCGGCCGTCATCCCCCTCCTGAAGGCCGGTGCCGACCCGAACGCGCGGAACGAATTCGGAGACACTCCCGTGCACGAAGCGGCACTCAATGAGAACCCGGCGGCCGTAATGGCCCTCCTGAAGGCCGGTGCCGACCCCAATGCCCGGAATAGGTCCGGATCGACACCCCTGCACACAGCAGTCGAGTACACGCCATCCCCGGACATCATATCGGCCCTCGTGGCGGGCGGTGCCGACCCCAACGTCCGAACCTACCAGGGAGGGACTCCCCTTCAAGACGCAAGAGAAAAGAATCCTGCCCTCATGGCAGCCTTCGAAGAGGAAGCCGTCGTGGCCTTCATGTTGAAACACAAGCAACCGGAGGTGACCGGCTTAAAGAAGCAGGTCAAGAACCAGGTTCTGGCCTCGCGGTTGTCTTGTGACGGCTGGAACACGTCGAGGTTCTACAGACTAGCTACCGTCGAGGAAGTTTCCCATTGTTTGAAGGCTGGAGCCGACCCCAACGCACGGAACGCCGAGGGAGAGACGCCCCTGCACGTCCTCGCCGACTCTGCGATAACACTTGGATCTGGCGGCGAAAGCAAATACCAAGCGTTCGTTGAGGCCCTAGTGGCGGCCGGCGCCGATCCCAACGCGCGGAACGGTGAGGGAGGTACGCCTCTGTATGAGGTGGTGTCAACCTTTGGTCTTGACCTAGACTTCCTCACGGCCCTCCTGAAGGCCGGAGCGGACCCGAACGCGCGGGAACCGGTCAAGAAGCATGTATTTGGTGACATTGTTATTAGAACTGGCGGAAATACACCCCTCCACAGAGCCGTCGCGATGGCCGATGAACCGGTTGTCATCACTGCCCTATTGGCCGGCGGAGCGGACTCGAACGCGCGGAATGCTGAGGGAAAGACTCCCCTTCAAGAAGCGGCAGAAGCAAGTGACGGTCAAACCCGCATGGCGGCCTTCAAAGAGGAAGCGGTCGCGGCCTACAGGAATAAACAAAGGCAGGCGGAGGCGGCCGCCGTGAAGGAGCAGGTCGAGAAGCAGGTTCGGGCCTCGCGGGTGTCCTGCGACGCATGGAACACTTCGAAATTCTTCATGCACGCTACCCTCGCCGACCTCTCCTCATGCCTCAAGACGAAAAACCCCAACGCACGGGATAAAGAAGGCAGGACGTCCCTGCATCTGGCGGCGGTGTTCGGTAAGTCACCCGCAATCGTGGCCGCGTTGGTTCAGGCCGGCGCCGATCCCACCGTGCTCGACGAGAAGGGACGGACCCCCCTGCAATACGCGGAGAAATTCAGCAGAAAGCCCAAAATCGTCAGCGTACTGCGAAAGGAGACAGCGAACGCCCCGGCGGAGGCGGTATCGCAGGTGTCCTGCGACAAGTGGAACACGGCTGCGTTCTTCAAGGATGCCGGGCTGGCGGCTCTCTCTCGTTGTCTGGAGACGAAGAACCCCAATGCCCGGAATGAGAATGGACGCACGCCTTTGCACTATGCGGCGCAGGGTGGAGCGCCCGAATTCGTGGCAGCCTTGGCAGCGGCGGGAGCCCATGTGAACGCCCGGGATAAGCGAGGCGGATGGACACCCCTGCATTTGGCGGCATGGTTCGGCAAATCCCGGGCGGTCTTTCAGGCCCTGCTCGATGTCGGCGCCGACCCCGATGCGAAGGACGACGCGGGCAGGACTCCACTGGAGTTCGTCAAGGAAAATCCCGCGCTGAATTGAACCGAACTCCCGCCACCATTGTATCGGCACCAAGAGGAGCATCGCCATGAATCACGCAAGCACGGTTGTCCTCCTTCTCGCTGTCTTGACTCCCGTAGCGTCAATCGTGGATCAATGCCCGGCCGATAAGTACAAGGACTGCTCTGTTTTCAGGACAAGTCGGACCATAGAAGACTACACGTCCATTATAGACAGTCAGGGTTTTGCCCGCAGCAAGGGCAGTTGGAAGATCAGGGTTGACTATCGACCACCGGAAACGTGCGCCAAGGTGTCTTTGACAATGGACGTGGGTCCGTTCGATGGCAACCGCCAGTATGACCAAGTGTTTCATCGGGGCGGAGGCGTGATCAGCGACAGCGGTTACTTCTTGCACGAGACGGGTGATGTGGAAAGTGGCTTGCGGATTCTGACGAGTAGTTGCCGCGTTCCTGATTCGGATTCAAATAAGCTCGACGCCGATGCCGAGGAGCGCCGGGAGCTGGAAGAGGAACGGGAACGCCTTGCCCTGGAAGAGGAACGAGAGCGCCTTGCCATAGAAGAGGGGCGGGAACGCATGGGGCTCGCGGCGGAGCTGGAACGCTTGGCCATGGAAGTGGAGAAGCAGAGGCGGGAAGAGGAGGAGGCTAGGCTGGCGCAAGCGCGTACGGCGCAAGAGAAAGAGCGGGAACGCCAGAGGCTGGCGCAAGAACGGCAACGGTTGGAAGCGCAAAGGATAGACAGAAGACTCGCCGAATTGGAGAGGGCTGCGGAACGCAAACGACTGGAGGAAGAAGGGGCGCGCAAGCGCAAGGCGAATACGTGGGCAGTGGTGGGCATCTTGAGCGGTATCGTGGACGGCTTGGCTCAGCGTGACGGGGGCGGGCGCCCTGGTACGGAGCTTCTGGAGTCGCTCATCCGTTTGGACGGAGCGACCAGCATGGATTCCAACGGGTCGCCGGCGGGCGGCGCGCCAGCGTCCGTCGGCTCGTGTGCGCAGGCCCAACGCCGCGCCGAGCAAATCGCACGCGCCGCCCAGAACCAATCTTTCGGTGGAATGTGCGGCACCGCGCGGCACTACGTGAGCACCCTTCAGGCCGTGCGTCGAGAGTTGGCGAGCGGCGGCTGTCCTGCCCACACGCTTGGAGCGTACGACCGCGCAATTGCTGAAGCACGGCAGACCGCGAGCGCGAGCTGCAACTGAGTCGATGTGATGCGCTCTACCTCGCGAGCGCTGGCGATAAGGGTAATTCGCATAACTGGCATCCCCCGCACCCGCGGGGATGAACCACTGCAGCACAACCGAAGGGAGCGAGACATGAATCACTTTATGAGCCGCATCCGGGGCACAGCCGGGAATGGCACGATCACCGGCACGGACGGCGGCGACGCGATCGCGGCCTAAGACAGAGACGATCAGATTCGGGCTTTGCGGAGACGATGATGTGCGCGCCGCTGCCGGCGCGGACACGATTTGGGGCGGCGATGGTAACAATACCCTCTATGGCGGCGACGACAACGATGTCATCGACGGCGGCACGGACCATGACATCGTTGTCAAGGGCCATCAAATGCGAAATCCGGACTCGGTTCGGTGGTTCGCGGGTACTCGGGAGATGTCCGGCGGTGACCGGAACCATGGTCTCAGCCACTCTACGCCTCGAGGGCTCTCTCCCTGGGTGAAAGCCTACCGATGACCGGCAAGCTCCTCGGCCACCGGAAAGTCCAATCGACCTCGCGCTACGCGCATCTGGCACGGGATTCGATTAAGGCGTCGTCGGCCCTTGTCGCGGACTGTATCGGTGCGGATATTCTCGACTGAAGGTGTCGGCGACGGTGACGACGGCTCCGGTCTTTTGATTTCTGGCTGGCGAGTGCACCCGGTGCCTCGTGCGGACCCACCCGCAGCCTGCGATGGTGACGGAATCATCCCGCGCGATTACGGCAGCGATGGCGGAGAACAGGGTGGCGAAACGGCAGTTGTGGCGCGCTCGCCGCCGCGCGATGTCGTGCGCATCCGAAACGGCACCAAGGAAAAACGCGTGAAGCGGCTGCGAGACAAGGGCACCGATCAAAATGCGGCAATTCATCTTTACACACACGAGCGGGCCTGTCCCGAGGCACGCAGTGCTCGGGGTCGGGGGGTGTCCAATAGCGCGAGGGCGCGGCAGCGCCCGTGGATTAGTGCAGTGTCGGCGAGGGCGGACAGCCGAGCAGCGTGAGCCAGTCGTGGACCCGCTGTCCGGTCAGGCACTCGTGAGCGCTGGTCCCCTTGTGCCGTCCCCAGCGCCGCGTGCGCAGATTGAACCAGGCACGGAACAGGGCGAGAAAGCCCTGAGTGGCGCCCTTGTGGACGTAGAGATAGGGGCGTAATGCCGCATTGAACCCCTCGATGGCACTCGAGGCGCGATGGCGCTGGTGCAGCACCTCCTCGACGGCATCGAGCAGCGATGCGCTCGCCGCGCCAAGTCGGTCTTGCAGTGCCCCGTAGGCGGCGAGCAGATGACGATACAGCGCACGATGCCGGGCGCGCGCAGGACGCTTGTGCAGCGCCCGGACCAAGTACCAGCACCGGCACGCCAAGCTCACCGCCTGCGCCGACCAGGGCTCGGCCAACGCCTCGAGCCGGGGCAACACACTCTTTTGCGCCAGCACCAACCCCGGCGCCCGGTTGCGCAGGTACTTCGCGAGCTTCGCGCACTCCCCCACTCCGAGCGACTCGATACGCCGCGCCACCTGCTCAATCAACGCCTGCACGTGCTCGGGGCGGTGCAGTTCACCGGTTGCGATGTCGACACACTCCAGCGCCCCGCGCAGCGTGTCCATCGCCGCCTCGAAGGCGTCGAATCGCTCGATGGCCTCGGCGCACTCGCGCCGCGCCCGCCTCAGGGCGTGTTTGCCCTTGCGCCGGCGCGCCTTGTCGCACGCGCGTATCTTGCCCAAGCGCCCCAGCGCCTCTCCCTCGCGTTCAATCGCGCCATAGGCGCGCCGCTCCAGGCGCCGACGCACCTTGTTCATCTCGTAGAGCACATGAAAGCAATCGTCGCGCTGCTCCGCATGCGGAAACACCTCGCTCACCCCCGCCGCAATCCCACGCGCTGCATCCTTGACCACCACCGACAGCCCCAGCCCCTGCGCCTGACCCGCGCGAAGCAGCTCCGCCCACGCCTCCCCATCGCGCGTCGGGCTCAACGACAACCCGAACAGATACCCCGAGTCGAGGTCCACCCCGGCCAGCACCGGCTCGCCCTGGCTGAACATCTCATCGAGCGCCCCAGCCTCGACCCCGCCGAGCGAGACCTGCGCGTTGAACCGAGCCGCTCGACCTTCGGCCTCCACCAACATCTGCTGAATCGTCCCGTACGACACCTTCACCCCGGGATACAGCAACGGCACCAAGTCCTCAATCGGACGGATGGCGTTGGGTGCGAGCACTCGCAACGCCACCACCGCCCGGCGAAGC
This sequence comes from Gammaproteobacteria bacterium, assembly GCA_965223775.1. Classification (GTDB taxonomy): domain Bacteria; phylum Pseudomonadota; class Gammaproteobacteria; order HK1; family HK1; genus JAJDXW01. The sequence goes on from OZ245021.1 coordinate 5,620,656, forward strand.
TGCGCATCATCGACCCGCACATCGACCGCCGCACCCTGGAGCAGCGGTGATTCAAAATGGCTGCGAAGTACCGATTCCGCCGCCGCCCCCACGGCGTAGACCGTGGGCCGGGAAATCTCATACGTCTCACTCAGCGCCGTCTTCGAGCCGTGGGCGTGTTGCCCTGCCACCGCCGCTGCGGCACACTGAATCTTCTGGGAAGTCGTCAGGTCGGTGCGCTGGAGTACGGTCATTGACTGGCTCCTGTGGATGCCGAGTTTTCATCACCTCGAATCATCTCACGGGTACGGCCCGACGGCTTCCCTTCTCACTCCCTCCAGCGCCTGTCCGGCGCAGCAATTTGTAAAGCAGAATGACCAGTCCCGAGACAAGGTCAATCCCGGGAGGCTCAAGGACACCGCATCGTCGGTGCTGGAGTCCGTTCAGACCGTGCCCCGCAAGTCGTCGGAGGCAGCGCGTGCGGCCGCGGGTCGGGTACGGACTGGTTCCAGGCAGGCGCTGGATTCGGCAAGTCGCCACGCCGACAAATTTCTCGCGACGACTCAGGGGCTCCTGGCGAGCGCTCTGTCCGCCGACCTGAATGGCATGCTCACGGGCATGGTAGCCGGACCTGCGACCATCTACGACAAGGCGATGGACGCGGAGTACCTCGCGACCGGCATCGGCGGTGCATGCCACCGGTTGTTCGACGGCGGACACACAATTCTCGGCGCCTTCCGTGCCGTTCGGGACGCGTCGCCCGACGACACCATTGTCGAGGAGGCGATGGGGCTGCTCCAGGGGCTGTTCCGGGACATGACCACGGTCAAAGGACTCCCGCTCGCGAACTGGGACAAGGCGACCTACGACAAGGTGTCCGAATTCCTGGCATCGGCTCTCGGTATCCCGAAGAACTGGTTCTACGACCTCAACACCTACGACGCTGGCCAGGTCCTCGGTGGAGTCATCGGGGTCGTGGCGACGGCGCTATGCTGGAATCGTGCCGACACCGAGTCGTTTGCAAGGTTCGTCGGGGGGATGGGCGTGTCAGCACTCGCACGCACGAATCCGCTGGTGCTGCTCGTCACCGTCGTCGCACTCGCGCGAGCGTTTCACAAGGCCCATCACGCGGGCGAGTACGCCGAGCTCGTCGATGGGCAGCTCAAGGGCGGCATCAGCGCCGGCGCCACACTCGTGGCGGCATCGCAGGTCGCTGCGATCGGAGGTCCGGCGGGTCTGGCTCTACTGGTCGGGATGGTCGCCGGCGTGCTCGTGCACCAGGCGACGCAGAACGTGAGTGTTGTCCAGATTGGCGAGTTCGTGGCCGAGCAAGCGACCGTCGCCGCAACCGAGGTACGGGCGATGGCCGAGCGTTACTCGGGCACCTTCGAGGCCACATCCCGCTCGCTGACGAATGACCAGGGCACCGGCTGGACGGCGTAGTCCGGAGAAGAGAACGAGCAACGCCAAACCGCCCGAGCCGCTCGGACTGTCGATCTACAACTGCCAGCAGGACCGCGGCCGAGCGCCCAGGCGCAGTCTCGATGCATCGCTGCGGACATCAACGGCGTGACCAATCACGGTCAGAGGCCGGCGGAGACGACTGGACCCGCATGACCGCGCGGGTTGCGAACGGCGTCAGCCGAAAGCGGCCCGGTAGCGGTTCCAGTTCAATTCAAGCGCATCCGCGAATAGCCCTGTCTTGAGAAGCGTTGCGGCGCCAGGGACGCAGTCACCCCCCGCTCCTGGGGCATCGCATCTCCGTACGGGTGGTGCGCATGCACGCGCACGGCGAACTCGTTCACGGAATCGCGGCTGACCGTGTCGGACGCAAACGTCGTGAACTCTTCCGCGAATCGGAATCTGCTGGATTCACGATGGTACGGCGCGCGGGGCGTTGCGCGGTGATTGGGCAGCGTGGTGTCCGCTGTGCGGGACGGTTGGCTTCGATTCGGAACAATTTTCTGTGCCACGCGAATTCTCATACTCTGTGGCGATTTCGGCGACATTGCGAGAGACTGGCTCCCACAAGAGACTCTCACCGGGCCCTGCCCCGTTGGAGGACGTAAGCCTTCGTCACATTCCCTCCTGATTACGTACCAAGCTCATCTTGCGACTGCGGGCCGCAGGACACCGCGGATCAGGCGGCCACGCAACGACGGTTCCGGCGGCCCGAACGTCAATTCGCGGCCTCCGGCGAGCCATCGAGGTCGATTGCGTTTCGTTTCCGTTGCTCGGATGAGCTTGGTACGTAATCAGGCATTCCCTTGTGTCTAGGGCTCTCGCTCCCGGTTCGGAAAAACCCGCTAATGATTGGGAAACTCGGACCCCGTTTGATCCAGCCAACCTGCCGCGATGCCTACCTTGCGCAACACAATCTGACTCATCGCCGCGAGTCGCGGGCGTTGGGCTTCAAAACGAGTTCGCCGAGGGCCTCAGCGTCTCAACGATCATTTGATATCAATTTATACTATAGGTATAAGAACCGCTAATCAGTCGAGTTGCACAGGTCCATTGGTTAAGCGGGCTGTTGGCGTAATACGGATCGCTGCTGCGACGATAACAAACCTTGTCCTGTCCGGAGTAGACGTAGCCGCGCTGTACACTATAGGCGGTATCGCTATAAACGCAGCGTTGTGGAGCGTTCATGCCCTCGCAGAATTCAACAACGGGAATGTTGTCCCAAGTGTCGGAGACAAGGCGAACCTCACCAGCGTGGGCAGGTGTATGCAGAAAAAGCAGGGTGGTGACAACTGCAACACTCAGAATGCGAATATTCATCATGAGTTCTCCTCTGTCTGTTCAACGGTTCCCTGTCTGGATTGGTGAAGCGTAACGTGACTGTAGTGTACCTCGGAATCGCTGAGGAAGTGTGGTATGGCGAGCGCGTTGATTATGGTGAACACGTTGCTAGACGCGGTGCCGATGGTTGCCGCGGACAACGAGGTATGGCATGGGACGTGGGACGCAACGGTAGACGTCATCATGGGTGTGCTCCTTGGAGTCGCTCCAGTCGGGCAATCGGGACCAAGCGAGGGGGTGCCATCGGTGTCTCAGCAGACGCAGTGAAGGTATCACGGTACCGGGAGATGGCTGATCGTGTGTCGGCGAGGAACACTATGAGTCGGACTACCTGTTCAGCTGTCCAGCGGCGTAAGCAGTCCGGAAGCGTTGTCGCTTCAAGCGAAGCGCAGCCCGGCGTAGCATTGTCGCAGGAGAAAGCTAGCATATGGCGATACGAAGGAACGCGCACGCGAGGGGATTCAACCTCCGCGCCTGTCTGCGCATTGGAGCGCGCGTGCGGCGGATTTCGGAAATCTCCACGTCTTCTCCCTGCGACGAACATCATCGCGGTTCCCAGCTCAAGAGCCTGGCGGGCGCTGGACGCTTGGGTCGACGTAAGCAGCACCGATTCAACGCCCGCGCAGCGGCGCGCGACGTTGTCGCAGTCGGTGCGCGTGGCCGCCAAGCCGGGCAGTCGTTCAACGGCCCTCTCGCAATGGCCGATTCCGGATGTTGGCGCGAGCTCGAGCCCGGGATTTGTCGACGGCGTCGCGAAGGGCCTTGCCGGCCTTGAACGCGGGCGTCGGCGAGGCGGCGATCGGGATCGTCTCGCCGGTACGCGGGGATTGTGCCCCTTGCGGGCCGGGCGCGCCCCGGTGGTGAAGGTCCCGAAAGCGGCGATGGAGACGGGCTCCTCGTTCGCGAGACGTTCTCCGATGGCGGCGAAGACGGCGCCGGCCATGCGATCGGCGGTGGCCCTGGTGAGCGAGAGCTCCACGGCCAGGCGCGCTCCGAGTCCGGCCTCGTTCATGTCCTCTTCCCCTGTGATGGCGCGGCGGGACATCCCCCGGTCGACGCACACCGCTCCTGCTTCATGGTGGCGTCTCTGCGAGAACGGCGCAACGGGGGAGCGGGAGGCCGCGTTGCGCGCCGGCGTCGCTCGGCATGGAGCTGTCCGGGGAGTGTAACGCGGTGATCCTGGGCTGAGCGTGCGGCCACGAAGCCCGAGCGGGTGTCGCAGCGCCCGAAGCCGACCGGCGCCGGGCGGAGGCGGCGCGCGGGCAGGCGTTCGAGGAAGGTGAGCGGGAGCCGGGTGAGGTAGAGCCGCTATGACGGACCGTCCGGTCTGGGCACGCGGTAGCCGACGCCGCGCTCGGTTTGGATGTAGGCCGGCCGCGCCGCGTCGTCGCCGAGCTTGGTCCGGAGCTTCTTCACGAATGTGCGCACCCGCTGCGGATCGTCGCTCTCACGCTGGCCCCACACCTGGCGCAGAAGGGAATCGTAGGTCACCGCCCGTCCCGCGCTGACCGAGAGCATGCGCAGCAGCTCGTACTCGGTGGCGGTGAGCGGCACGTCGCGCCCGGCCACGCTCACCCGGCGCTGCTCGTAGTGGATGGCGAGCTCGCCGAGCCGGAACGGTTCGGGCTCGGCCCGCCGGCGCAGCGCCGCGCGAACCCGCGCGGTGAGCTCGGTCGGCGAGAAGGGTTTGACGATATAGTCGGCGGCGCCTGCCTCGAGCGCCCGCGCGACGGTCTCGTCCCTGCCGTAGCCGGAGATGAAGATGACCGGCAGGTCGGCGAGCTCGGGCACGCGTTCCATCAGCTCGATGCCGTCGGTCCCGGGCAGGATCAGGTCCATCAGGACCAGCTCGGGCTTCTCCGCCCTGACCAGCCGGGACACCTCCTGCGGTTCGCCGGTGACCAGCGGCGCGTAGTCCGCCTCGGCGAGCGCGTCGCGCACGTAGCGCAGCGTCTGCGGGTCGTCGTCCACCACCAGGATGCGGGTCGGCGCGCGGGCGTTGCCCGAGGCGCGCGCGCCGGTGCGGGACACACCGACAACGGCGGAGGCGTCCCCGGCCACCGGGATCGTGAAGGTGAAGCGCGCGCCCTGGCCGAGCCCGCCGCTCTCGGCCCGGATGCGCCCGCCGTGCGCCTCGACCAGCCCCTTGCAGATGGCAAGGCCGAGCCCGGCCGCCCCGGTCCCGCTTTCCCGCTCGCCGCCGGCGAGGCCCGCATGTTTGCGGAAGAGTTGCGGCAGCCGGTCCGGCGCGATCCCCCGGCCCTCGTCGCAGACCGAGATCGCGACATGCACGCCGTCGCATGCCGCTTCGACCCGGATGGGGGAGGTGTCCGGCGCCTGGCGGGCCGCGTTGGCGAACAGATTGTTCAGCACCTGCACGATGCGCTCCCGGTCGGCCAGCACCCGGGGCAGGTCGGGCGGCAGGTCGATGCGAACGGCGTGGCCGGCGCCGCCGCTCAGGAAGGTGGTCCGGGCCCGGTCGACAAGGGCGGGCACGTCCGAGGGCTCGGCGTCGACCGACAGCGTGCCCGCCTCGATGCGCCCGACGTCCAGCAGGTCGCTGACCAGCCCGTCCATGTGGTCGGCCTGTTCCTCGATGATGCGGAAGAACTGGCGCGCCTCGGCCGGGTTCACGACCCGCGAGGCGCGCAGCGCGGTGGCCGCCGAGCCCTTGATCGAGGTCAGCGGCGCGCGCAGCTCGTGGCTCACCAGCCCCAGGAACTCCGCGCGCAGCCGCTCCAGCTCCTCGAGCGGCGCCAGATCCTGCAGGGTGACGACCATCGAGGCGACCGTGCCGTCCTCGGCATGGATCGGCGTCGCGTTGACCAGCGTCGCGACGCTGCGCCCGTCGGGGACCGAGAGCACCATCTCCTCGGCGCGCACCGTCTCGGCGCTGCCGAGCTGCTGTGCCAGCGGGAGCTCGGCAAGCGAGACCTCGCGCCCGTCGGCGCGCCGGCAGCGGATGACCTCCAGCAGCTGCTCCGGACCGCTGCCCGGGGTGCGCAGGACCTCGGCGATGCGCCGCGCCTCGCGGTTGAACGACACCGCATGGCCGGTTCCGGCGTCGAACACCACCACGCCGACCGGCGAGGTCTCGACCAGGGCCTCGAGGTCGGCCCGGGCGCGTCGCTCGTCGCGGTAGGTGCGGGCGTTGGCGATCGCGGTGGCCGCCTGCGAGGCGAACAGCACCAGGACCTCCTCGTCCTCCTCCGTGAACTCCAGGCCGCCTTCCTTCTCGCCGAGGAAGAAGTTGCCGACATGCAGGCCGCGGTGGCGCATCGGCGTCGCCTGCAGGGTATTCGAGAAGATGAGGTCCGGCGGATAGCCGAGCGAGCGGATGTATCCGGGGAGGTCCGCCAGCCTCACCGCTCCCGGAAGGTTCCGGAGGTGTTCGAAGAGCTGCGGCCCGTGCGGCCAGTCAACGAGTTGGCGGTGCTCGTCGGGCGTGATGCCGGAGCTAACGAAGTCCTGGACCTTGCCTGCCTCGTCGACGGTCGCGATCAGGCCGTAGCGGGCGCCGGTGAGCGCGCGGGCGCTGTCCGCCACCTCCTGCAGGACGGTCACCACATCGAGGCTCGCGCTGATACGCAGAATGGCCGCGCTCAGCCGCGCGATGCGCTCGCGCAGCGCCTCGTTCTCACGTCTCAGATCCCCGGTATCGGTCAAGTCACTCCTCCCTCCGATCGGGCCCCTGAGCCCGGTCCGGCGGCGTCCTGGCCGGCTCGCGGGGCGGCCGGAGTCGGCGCCCGCCGGGCCGCGTCCGCGCGGATTTTATTCGGAATTGGGCAAGAAGTCATGAAAGAAATATAAAACTCGAACAAAAAGACACACCAAGTTCATACGAAATGTGCATCATTGGGCTAAGGTTTCGGTACCAGTGCCGGTGCAACGGTCGCGCTTGTCCGAGTGGGGGGAATTCGGTGATGCTAAGTTTCGCCGGTACAATTAAGAGCCGAGCCGAGCCGAGCCGAGCCGAGCCGAGCCGAGCCGAGCCGAGCCGAGCCGAGCCGAGCCGAGCCGAGCCGAGCCGAGCCGAGCCGAGCCGAGCCGAGCCGAGCCGAGCCGAGCCGAGCCGAGCCGAGCCGAGCCGAGCCGAGCCGAGCCGAGCCGAGCCGAGCCGAGCCGAGCCGAGCCGAGCCGCAACTATGGCCTGACGGTTGCGCCCGGCCAGCCGGGCGGCGCCCCTCCTGCACCGAACCTTCCGAACGGCCCGGGCGCGGTGGCGCCGGGGACCGGCATTGCCGCGGGCTCGACCCGTCCCCGGCGTCCGGTGTCGCGCGGGGCCGGGCGCGGTGCGTCCGTGCGCGGCTGACCGCGGTGGCGCTCCGCGACGCTCCCCGGCTCTGGCGGTGGTGTCGGCCTGCACCCTCGCCGTCCCCCTCGCCCCGCGTGCGAGCGCGGGGCGCCGGACAACGGCCTCCCCGGCCCTCCTGCCCGTCTGAACCGCCCGCCGCCGCGCGCCGCCCGCGCGGCCGGCTCCTCCTCTCCCTCGCCGCCTTGCTCGTCGCCTGCGCCGCCGTGCTCGGCGCCGCCGCGCCCGCGCAGGCGGACATCCTCGTGGCCAATATCAAGAAGGCCACTGCCACGAACTGGAGCATCGGCGCGGCCGGGATGGCCCAGGCATTCACGGCTCCCGCCGGCTATCGCGTGGACAAGATCTACGTGAAGCTCTCGAACATCAGCGCAAATCATGTGCCGACCGTGACCCTGCGGGCCGCGAACGGCGCGAACGAGCCGGGCGAGACGCTGGCGACCTTGTCCGAGCCGGCCACGGTCTCGTCGGGCGAGCTGGCCTTCACCGTCCCGAGCGGGGGCGTCGTGCTCCAGCCGGGGACGTACTTCGTTCACCTCACCTATGTGGGGGGGCTCAGCACCGCCCCCGCCGTAGCGGTAACCTCGGACGACGCCTACGTCGGACAGGCGGGATGGAGCATCGCCAATAGCCAGCTTCTGCGCAAACCAAGCTCATGGGAGTCGGACTACCGATCTCTCCAAATCGCCGTCGACGGGGCCGGCGTCACTGTCCCCCGGCTCACCGGCGCCGCGATCACCTCGTCCCCGAGGTCCGGGGTCACCTACATTCGAGGCGAAACGATAGCGGTGAGACTGACCTTCAGCGAGAACGTCGTCGTGACCGGCACACCCCTGGCATCGATCGGGATGGGCTCGGGGAACGGCGACCGGCGCGGCGCGAAGTATGCCTCCGGGAGCGGTACGAATGTTCTGGTTTTCAACTATGTGGTGACGGCAGACGATGCCGATACGGATGGCGTCAGCATCTTCGACAACCCGCTGGCACAGGACGGCAGACCCTCTGCCGGGGTTCAAGGCGGCGGCTCGATCAAGAGTGCATCCACGCAACGGCCTGCGTTGCTGACCGGGACAGGGGCAAGCAGCAACGGCTCGCATAAGGTGAACGGCGCCAAGGTCCCGCCACCGACGATCACCAACATTGAGATCACCTCGAGCCCCGGGGCCGACGGGGAGTACGTGACGGGCGACGTGATCGATATAAGGGTGACCTTCAGCGAGAGACTAGATGTCAGCTTTGGTGCCAATTCCGCTCAGCGGCCGCAACTTAAGCTGAGCGTGGGAGGTAACACGCGGACCGTAAATTTCTCCTATTCCTTAGAGAACGTAAGGACCGCACACGCCGGGCAATTTCTGTTCACGTACACGGTGGTGGCGGGCGATGTCGATCTCGACGGCGTCAGCGTTCCGGCAAACGGCTTCGGGAGACTCACCACAATAATTGAACGGGCTGGGACTACCGTAGCTGCCGATCTGACGCATGGCGCCTACACCTCGTTTGGCGACCACAAGGTGAACCGCGTTCCACGCGTCGCCGGCATCAGGATCACCTCGCCCCCCGGCCCCGACGGGGAGTACACGAGGGGCGAGGTGATCACGGCCACGGTGACGTTCAGCCAGACGGTGAACCAGGACGGTTGGCATGCGATTGTCAATCCGATTGTAAGGCGTTACGCACCATTTCTCGAGCTGGACTTCGGCGACGGAGAGGGCGGAGGGACACGGGAAGCCAGGACGACTCTTCAAAGCACTCACTTCAACAATGAATACGTTATGACACTGGACTATGCGTACAAGGTGAAGTCGACGGACCGGGCCCCCGACGGCGTCGGCATCGTCGCCGACAGCTTGACCTACCCCAGTATCAACCGGCTTGTGAGCGGGGCCTCAAGGAGCCTCCCGGTCGCTGAACGCGTGGTCGTCAACCTGGCGCATCCCGCCTATGGCCCCTTTGCCGACCACAAGGTGTACGGCCCGGAGGTCGCGGGCATAACGCTCTCGGATCCGGGCCCGGACGGCTTCTACAAGGCGGGCGAGACGATCACGGTCACGGTGACGCTCAAGAGGGCCTTCGCGAGCCTCACCGGCGGGAGTTCGATGTCGCTCAAGCTCAATGTGGGAGAGAACCCGCGCACGGCTTCGTTTTCCACCTCGTCGGGGTCGGCCGCGACGCTGACGTTCACGTACACCGTGGCGGACGGGGAGCTCGACGCCGACGGCGTGTCCGTCCCCCGGAACGGCTTCAACAAGGGCACGGCCGAATTCACGTATTCGGACGGATCGTCATCGTTATTGGGCGATTCGACCCATCGCCTCTACGAGTTCCCCGGCCACAAGGTCGACGGCATCGCGCCGAAGGTCATCGCCGGCGGCGTGAAGCTCACCTCGGAGCCGGGCGAGGACTACCGCTACGTGACGGGGAACTCCATCAAGGTGACGGTGACCTTCGACGAGGCGATGAAGGTCGAGGGCGCGCCGTCGGTCAAGCTGATGGTGGGGACGACGCAGAGGGAGGCGCGCTACGAGAGCGGCACGGGCACGCCGGCGCTGGTGTTCGCCTACGCGGTGGGGGCGAACGACCGGGACGATGACGGCGTGGGCGTGGTGGCCGGGAGCCTGGCGGGGACGGTCACGGACCTCGCGGGCAATCCGGTGGCGGGCGGGCATGGCGGGGTCGAGGGCGGCTCCAGGCACCGGGTGAACCCCCCGCGCCGGCCGTTCGTGAAGTCCGTTTCGATCACCTCGGACCCGGGCGCCGACGGGCACTACGTGGAGGACGACGTCATCGAGGTGACGGTGGAGTTTTCCGAGCCGGTGCTGGCCATCGTCCACGGCTCGCAGAATCATAACCGGCCGCTGCTCGCCCTGGAGATCGGCGGCCGGCGCCTGCACGCGGTGCTCTGGGGAAACACCCGCGCCGCGAAGACGCTGGTGTTCGAAGCCTATGTCCAGCCGGGCGACACCGGGCCGGTGCGCATCGGGGCGAACAGCATCCGCTTGAACGGCTCGCTCATCCAGGGGGCGGGAGGAGCATTGAAGGGCTTGCCCGCCCTGCTGGACCATGCGGCGGTGCCGGACACCGGCGACCACAAGGTCGGACTCAGGCCGGTCGTCACGAATGTGAAGATCACCTCGGACCCGGGGGCGGACGAAACCTACACGAGCCCGGACGTGATCGAGGTGACGGTGACCTTCGACCAGGCGGTGACTGTGGTTGGGGGCGTGGCCCTCAATCTGACTGTCGGCAACAAGGAGCTCCCTATCCCGTTAATTCGCGGCTCGGGCGGGACGGCGCTGGTGTTCGATGTCTCTTTTTCGGCGACCGAATTCGACGCCGACGGCGTGAGCATCGCCGCGAACAGCCTGCGTCTCCTTGGCCCCGCGACGCTGCGCAACGCGGCGGGCGTCGACGCGGTGCTGGACCACCCGGCGGTGCCGGCCGACCCCCGGCACCGGGTCAACGCGGCGCCGCATGCGCCGAAGGTCCAGAGCGTTGCGATCACCTCGGACCCGGGGGCGGACGAAACCTACACGAGCCCGGACGTGATCGAGGTGACGGTGACCTTCGACCAGGCGGTGACTGTGGTTGGGGGCGTGGCCCTCAATCTGACTGTCGGCAACAAGGAGCTCCCTATCCCGTTAATTCGCGGCTCGGGCGGGACGGCGCTGGTGTTCGATGTCTCTTTTTCGGCGACCGAATTCGACGCCGACGGCGTGAGCATCGCCGCGAACAGCCTGCGTCTCCTTGGCCCCGCGACGCTGCGCAACGCGGCGGGCGTCGACGCGGTGCTGGACCACCCGGCGGTGCCGGCCGACCCCCGGCACCGGGTCAACGCGGCGCCGCATGCGCCGAAGGTCCAGAGCGTTGCGATCACCTCGGACCCGGGGGCGGACGAAACCTACACGAGCCCGGACGTGATCGAGGTGACGGTGACCTTCGACCAGGCGGTGACTGTGGTTGGGGGCGTGGCCCTCAATCTGACTGTCGGCAACAAGGAGCTCCCTATCCCGTTAATTCGCGGCTCGGGCGGGACGGCGCTGGTGTTCGATGTCTCTTTTTCGGCGACCGAATTCGACGCCGACGGCGTGAGCATCGCCGCGAACAGCCTGCGTCTCCTTGGCCCCGCGACGCTGCGCAACGCGGCGGGCGTCGACGCGGTGCTGGACCACCCGGCGGTGCCGGCCGACCCCCGGCACCGGGTCAACGCGGCGCCGCGTGCGCCGAAGGTCCAGAGCGTTGCGATCACCTCGGACCCGGGGGCGGACGAAACCTACACGAGCCCGGACGTGATCGAGGTGACGGTGACCTTCGACCAGGCGGTGACTGTGGTTGGGGGCGTGGCCCTCAATCTGACTGTCGGCAACAAGGAGCTCCCTATCCCGTTAATTCGCGGCTCGGGCGGGACGGCGCTGGTGTTCGATGTCTCTTTTTCGGCGACCGAATTCGACGCCGACGGCGTGAGCATCGCCGCGAACAGCCTGCGTCTCCTTGGCCCCGCGACGCTGCGCAACGCGGCGGGCGTCGACGCGGTGCTGGACCACCCGGCGGTGTCGGCCGACCCCCGGCACCGGGTCAACGCGGCGCCGCGGGTCACGGGCGTCGCGATCACCTCGGACCCGGGGGCGGACGAGACCTACATGACCGGGGACCGGATCGAGGTGACGGTGACCTTCGATCAGGCGGTGACTCTGGATGGGTATGCGTTCGTCCTGGTGAATATCGGAGGTACGGACTGGCCCCTCGATTACGAAAGCGGCTCGGGCACCGACGCGCTGGTGTTCGCTAGATCTGTTCCGAGGGATGGCACGCTCCCGACCGACTCCGACGACAACGGCATCAGCATCGGCAGGGACAGATTGTTTCTGGGCACCGGCGCGACGCTCCAGGGCGCGGGAGGCGCCACCGCGGAGCTGGGCCACCGGGCGCTCCCCGACGACCCCCGGCTTCGGGTCAACGTCTCGGACGTGATCTCCATCGAGGCGGACGGGTCCGAGGTCGAGGAGGGAAGCCCGGTCCGGTTCACGCTGGCGCGGAACGGTGCGGCGGCGGCGGCGCTCACGGTGACGGTGACGGCGGTGGATCCGGGGAGCGCGCTCGCGGGGACGCCGCCGGAGACGGTCACGTTCGGGGCCGGGGCATCGACGGCGCCGTGGTCGGCCGATACCAGCGCCGATCCCGGGCCCGGGCCGGCGAGGCGGGTGACCCTCACGGTCGCCGAGGGCGAGGGGTACTACGTCTCCGGGACGCATGGCACGGCGTCGGTGACGGTCCGCGACGCGGTTCCCGCCGCGCCGCCGCGGGTCGCCGGGGTGGAGGTGAGCTCGGGCGCGGACCGGACCTATGCCGCGGGCGATGTGGTCGAGGTGACGGTGACGTTCGACCGGCCGGTGAAGGTGGACACCGGGGGCGGGACGCCGTCGGTGGTGCTGCGCATCGGCGGCCGGGAGAGAGTGGCCGCGTACGCGGCCGGCTCGGGCGCGCAGGCGCTGGCGTTCCGCTACACGGTCGGCGACGGCGAGGAGGCGGGCGGCATGCAGGTCGAGGCGCTGCGGCTCGACGGTGCGACGATCCGCGACGGCTGGGGCAACGACGCCGAGCGGTCGTTCCATGTCCGGCACTTCGCCGGGGTCGGGTTCGACGGCACGGCGCCGGCGATCGTGATCCTGCAGGTCGTCTCGACGCCGGGCGGGTGGGCCTACCGGGCGGGCGAGGCGATCGAGCTGCGCGCGCTGTTCGACGGGCCGGTGACGGTGGACACGGCGGGCGGGACGCCGTCGGTGGCGCTCGACGTGGGGGGCGCGGCGCGGGACGCGGTGTACGTGCGCGAGGGGTCGGGTGAGGACACCCTGCTGCTGCGCTACGAGGTCGTGGACGGCGAGCAGGACGCGAACGGCTTCAGCGTCGCGGCGAACGCGCTCGCGGCGAACGGCGCGGCGATCGAGGACGCGGCGGGGAACCCGGCCGACCTGGGCCACCGCGCGCTCCTGGACAGCGGCAGCAATGCGCGGCAGCGGTTTCACAGGGTGGACGCCCGGGCGCCGGAGCTCCTGCGCGCGGCGGTGGACAAGGCGGTGGTGACCCTGACCTACGACGAGGCGCTGGACCGGCGCTCGGCGCCGGCGCCGGGCGCCTTCGCGGTGACGGCCGGGGGGGCGCGGCGCACGGTGACCCGGGTGGCGGTGCGCGGCGCCGCGGCGGTGCTGACCCTCGACGCGGCGGTGGCGATCGGCGCGCGGGTGACCGTCGCCTACACGCCGCCCACGTCCGGCGCGCGGCTGCGGGATCTGAACGGGCACGAGGCGGCGGCGCTGGACGCGACGGAGGCGGTGAACGGGACAGGGGACGAGCAGGCGCCGGCGCTCGACGCGGACGCGCCGAACGGCCCGGTGACGGTGGACGGGGCGGTGGTGACGCTGACCTATGACGAGGCGCTGGACGCGAACTCGACGCCGGCGGGGGCGGACTTCGCGGTGCGGGTCGCGGGCCGCGCGCGCACGGTGGACGACGACGGCGTGAAGGTGGCGGGGCGCACGGTGACGCTCGCCCTCGGCGAGGCGGCGACGGTCGGGGCCACGGTCCGGGTGAGCTACACGCCGGGCGCGGCTCCGATCCGGGACGCGGCGGGGAACGCCGCGGCGGGCTTCGCGGAGCGGGTCGCGCGCAACCTCGGGAGCGCGGCGTCGGCGGTGACGGTGGCGGCGGCGTTCTCGCCGGCGGAGGTCGACGAGGGCGAGGACGCGGTGTTCCGGCTGACCCGCACGGGGCGGCTCGAGGCGGCGCTCAGCGTGGCCGTGGCGGTGACGCAGGAGGGCGGCGTGCTCGCGACGGCGGGCGGCTACCGGGAGACGGTGACGTTCCCGGCGGACGAGGCGAGCGTCACGCTCGCGGTGAGGACCGAGGACGATACGGAGGACGAGCCCGACGGCGCGGTCATCGTCACCCTCGAGGCGGGCGCGGAGTATGTGCTCGGCGCCGCGAAGACGGCGACGGTGGCGGTGCTGGACGACGACGAGCCCGAGGTGACGGTCTCGCTCGAGGCGCCGGCCGAGGTCGCGGAGAACGTCGACGGCGGCGCGGTCATCGTCACGGTGACGGCGAGGACGCAGGCGGCGCGCGCGCCTTCGGAGGCGCTCGAGCTCACGCTCTCCACGGCCGCGGGCACGGCGGCGGCGGGCGAGGACTTCCGGGCGATCGAGGCGAGCGTCACGCTTGCGCCGGCGGCGTTCGCGCGGTCCGCCGACGGCTCGCACTACGCGGCGAGCGCGGAGCGCCCGATCGAGATCGTGGACGACGCGGCGGCGGAGCCGGCGGAGACGTTCACGGTGCGCCTCGCGTGGCGGGACGAGGATGCTCCCGCGCACGTGACGCTGGGCGCGCCGGTGACGATCGCGATCCTCGACGACGACGCGAACCTGCCCCCGGCGTTCACGAGCCCGGCGGCCTTCGAGGTGGCGGAGAACGAGACGGAGGTGGGCACGGTGGCGGCGGAGGACGCGGACGCCGGGGACGAGGTCACCGGCTACGCGATCGCCGGCGGCGCCGACGGGGCGAAGTTCGCGGTCGACGGGCGCACGGGCGAGTTGAGGTTCCGGGAGGCGCCGGACTTCGAGGCGCGGGCGGACGCCGACGGCGACAACGTGTACGAGCTGACGGTGGAGGCGACGAGCGGCGCGGGTCCGCGGGCGCTGACGGCGGAGCAGCCGGTCACGGTGACGGTGACCGACGTGGCGCCGCCCCCGGCGCCGGAGGGGCTGTCCGTGAGCGGCGCGACGCAGAGCACGCTGAGCGTGGGCTGGGAGGCGCCGCCGGGGGGCGTGACCGGCTACGAGGTGCGCTACCGCAAGGCCGGGAGCGGCGACGACTGGCGCGACTGGCCGCACGCCGGGACGGAGACGCGCGCGACGATCGAGGAGCTCGACGCGGGCACCGCCTACGAGATCCAGGTGCGGGCGCTCGGCGGCGAGGGGCTGGGCGCGTGGTCGGCGGTGCTGCCGGATCCGGCGACCGACGTGGCGGCGCCCGCGGCGCCGGAGGAGCTGTCCGTGAGCGGCGCGACGCAGAGCACGCTGAGCGTGGGCTGGGAGGCGCCGCCGGGCGCGGCGGGCGTGACCGGCTACGAGGTGCGCTACCGCAAGGCCGGGAGCGGCGACGAGTGGCGCGACTGGCCGCACGCCGGGACGGAGACGCGCGCGACGATCGAGGAGCTCGACGCGGGCACCGCGTACGAGATCCAGGTGCGGGCGCTCGGCGGCGAGAAGCTGGGCGCGTGGTCGGCGGTGCGGGAGGGGACGACGGCGGCGGGCGCCGTGCTGACCGCGCGGGTGCTGGCGGACGGGGACAGCGACTTCGCCTCGGCATCGCACACCGGGCCGGGCGACGCGCCGCAGGTGGTGGTGCGGTTCAGCGAGGCGGTGGCGCGGATCGCGCTCGCCACGCCGTCGGTGCGCGTGGAGGGCGCGACGCGCCTGAGCGTCGCGCTCCTCGACGCGGCGCGGCACGAGTGGATATTCCGTCTCAAGCCCGAGGGCGGTGGGGACATCGGGTTCGAGCTGGTGTCGGGCCGGCCCTGCGCCGAGGGCGGGATCTGCACCGCGGGCAAGGTCCCGCTGTCGGGCGTTCCCGACAGCCCGCACGTCGTTCGGGGGCCGGGCGAGGTCTCCGGGCAGGCGCTGACCGCGCGGGTGCTGACGAGTGACGACAACATCTACGCCTCGGACTCCCACACCGGGCCGGGCGATAGCCCGCAGGTGGTGATCGAGTTCAACCGGGCCGTGGCGGGCATCGACGCGGCCTCGAACTCGTTGGACGTGTCGGGCGCGGACGTCGTGTCCGCGTGGCCGCTCGCCGTGACGGAGGACGAGCCGAACGACTGGGTCGTCTACCTCGCGCCCCACGGCCCGGGGGCGATCGGGTTCACCCTGGTGGCGAACCAGGCTTGCGGCGGGAACGCGAAGGGGATCTGCACGGCGGCCGGGACGATGCTGTCGGATGTGCCCTCCACCGCGCATGAGATCCCCGGCCGGGAGACGGCGGTGTCGGCGCCGGCGGTGGTGAGCGCGGTGTCGGTCACCTCGGCGCCGGGCGGCGGGGGCTACGCCGAGGGCGAGGCGATCGAGGCGACGGTGCGCTTCAGCGAGCCGGTGACGGTCGATGTCTCGGGCGGCACGCCCACCATCGGGATCGTCGCGGGCGGGGCGGCGCGGCGCGCGCCCTACGCGCGGGGCTCGGGCACGGCCTCCCTGGTGTTCGCCTACACGGTGACGGCGGAAGACGGCGCGGTCGGCGGCGCGCGGGTGGCGGAGAACGCGCTCGCGCTGAACGGCGGCACGATCAAGAGCGGCGTCGGGGTGGACGCCGACCTCGCCTACGACCTCGCGCCGGCGGTGACCGGGGTGTCGATCGCGGCGCCGGGCGATGACGGGCGCTGGGATGCGGGCGACGCGGCCGAGGTGGCGGTGCGCTTCAGCGAGGCGGTGACGGTGGAGACGGAGGACGGCACACCCTCGGGTGGCACGCCCTCGATCGGGATCGAGGTGGGCGGCCAGGCGCGGCGCGCGCTCTACGCCCGGGGCTCGGGCACGGCGGTGCTGGTGTTCGCCTACACGGTGACGGCGGAAGACGGCGCCGTCGACGGCGTGCGGGTGGCGGAGAATGGGCTCGCGCTCGGCGGCGGCACGATCCGTGACGGGAGCGGCAACAACGCGGTGCTGGCGCACGGGGCGGCGGCGCGGGCGGCATTGCCGGCCTCGGAGGAGGCGACGCAAGCGGACGGCCCGGCGCTGCGGGTGGAGGACGCGCGGGTGCGCGAAGGCGCGGACGCGGCGATCGGGTTCACGGTGACGCTGGCGCCTGCGAGCCCTGCGCCGGTGACGGTGGACTGGGCGACGGCGGACGGCACGGCCAAGGCGGGCGAGGACTACCTGGCCGACGCCGGCACGCTGACCTTCGCGCCCGGCGAGACCGAGAAGACGGTCGCGGTGGCGGTGCTCGACGACGCCCACGACGAGGGCGAGGAGACCTTCCTGTTCACCTTGAGCAACGCCTCGGGGGCGGTGCTGGCGGACGCCGAGGCGGTGGGCACCATCGTCAATTCCGACCACATGCCGAAGGCGTGGCTGGCGCGCTTCGGGCGCACGGTGACGGGCCATGTTCTGGACGCGGTCGAGGCGCGGCTCGAGGCGCCGCGCGCGGCGGGCGGGCGGGCGACGCTGGCCGGCCAGGCGCTGCCGTCGTGGAACGATGACGGCGGCGCGAGCGGGAGTGCGATGGCCGCGACCGACGCCGGCGCGCCGCACGGGGCGCCGGGCATCGATGCCGCGGACCGCGCCGCCGCGCAAGCCGTCCGGACCTGGCTGGCCGGCGCCGGAGCGCACGGCCGGGACGGCGGCGCGTACGGTGAGGACGGCCGGGCGGGCTTCGAGTCGCGGGCGCTGACCGGGCGCGAGTTCGTGACCGGCACGTCGTTCGCGCTGACCGGCGGGTCGGCCGAGGGCGGCGGCTTCGCCGCGCTCTGGGGCCGGGGCGCGCTGACGAGCTTCGACGGGCGCGAGGGCGACCTCACGCTCGACGGCGAGGTCACGACCGGGCTGCTCGGCGCGGACTGGGCGGCGGACCCCGGATCGGGGTCCGGGGCGGGACGCTGGACCGCGGGCCTTGCGCTGGGGCATTCGCGCGGCACGGGCGGCTACCGCGGGCCTGCCGGATCGGGCGATATCGAGGCGACGCTCACCGGGGTCTATCCCTATGCGGGGCTGACGCTCACCGACCGGCTCTCGGGCTGGGCGGCGGCGGGCTACGGCGCCGGCGAGGTGAGGGTGACGCCCGAGGGCCGGGCGGCGATGTCGGCGGACCTCACCATGAGCATGGGCGCGGCCGGGCTGCGCGGCGAGGTGCTGCGGCCCGGGAACGGCGAGGGCCTCGCGCTGGCGGTGAAGGGCGACGCGCGCTTCACGCGCACCTCCTCGTCGAAGGCGAAGACAGGCAGCATGGAAGCGGCGGACGCGGACGTGTGGCTGCTGCGCACCGGCATCGAGGGCGTGCGGCGCTTCGCGCTCGGGGAAGGCGGGGACGGGGCGGCGGTGACGCCGTCGTTCGAGCTGGGGTTGCGCCTCGACGGCGGCGACGCCGAGACCGGACTCGGCGCCGACCTCGGCGGGGGTCTCGCCTTCGCCGATCCGAAGCACGGGCTGAGCTTCGACCTGAAGGCGCGCGGGCTCGTCGCGCACGAGGCGCCGGGCTTCCGGGAATGGGGCGCGAGCGTCTCGTTCGCTTATCGTCCGCGGCCGGAGACCGACCGGGGGCTGTCGCTCTCGCTCGGGCAGTCCTGGGGCGCCTCGCCCTCGGGCGGCATGGACGCGCTGCTCGGGCGCGAGACCCTCGCGGGGCTCGCGGCCAACGACGACGGCGGTCGCTTCGAGGCGTCGAGCCGGCTCGAGGGCGAGCTCGGCTACGGGTTCGCCGCGTTCGGGGGCGCCTTCACCGGCACGCCGAACATCGGCTTCGGACTCTCGGACAATGCGCGCGAGGTCCGGCTCGGCTGGCGGCTGACCTCGGCGGTGCCGGGCGATCCGGGCTTCGAGGTCAGTCTCGACGCGACGCGGCGCGAGGCCGCGAACGAGAACGCCGAGCACGGCGCGATGCTGCGCGGCACGATCCGCTGGTGACGTCGGCGGGCGTCGGCGGTGCCCGGGGCGGGGGTTCAGGTGGCGGCATGGCGGAGGGCGGCGGTGCGCGCGCATGGCAGTTCCTGAAGCGCAATGACCCCTACGCGCAGGCGCGCCTGTCGCTCGCCGACGGCGTGCTGGAATACGAGGACGCCCCCTTCCCCATCCGCCGACAGACCCGGGCCGACCACGAGGCGGGCCCCTGGGGGCTTCTCGGCTGGGAGGACCCGCACGCCGCGAACGGGCCGTGCTCTCCGATCTGGGCGGTGGCGCCGATGATCGAGGCGGTGCCGGCGCCGGCCGGGGGACCGGGCCTGGCGGAGCTGGCCCGCGAGACCGGTGCGGCGCTCTCGGGGCTGCGGCTCGCCGACGGGGCGCTGATACTCAAGGTCGAGCGTGCCGGGCGCGCGAGGCAGATCAGGATCGCCGACGGCGCGCGCTTCGACGCATACCGCGGGAGCTTCGTTCCCGGCGCGAGCTTCGGGCGCGACTGGCCGCGCCTCAACGGGCATGCGCGCGAGCTGTGGAGGATGGTCGGCGGCCCGGCCCCTCGCGCGGGCCGGGGGACGGGGACAGGGAGCTTCTCATTGCGCTCGACGGGGACAGGGCCGGGAAGGAGGCGCGCGAGATCGCCGAGGCGATCTGGGGCGCCGAGAAGGTCGCCGAGGAGTGGTACCGGGGCTGTCCGCTGCGCGGCACGGTGCGCCGGCGGATCTACCGTGCCCGCTACCTGAGGGACATCGGCTATCTGAAGCTCGCCGCGCTATGGTAGAGCGCGCCGCCCAGTCCTGGGGCGCCGTATCGCCGGCATCCGTTCCGGCGGTCCCCTTCCCTGCAATCCCCTGCGGTGTAGCCGGCGCGTCCGGCAGGCACGGCGCGCGATTCCCCTCGTCGAAGACCGGCGTCTCGATGCATCCGGTGCACCGTCCCGGGTGTGGGGGCTGACCTGCGGTGTGCGCAGGGCCGTGACGCCGGCGGGCGACGGCGCCGCCGGGGCGGCGCGCGAGGATACGTGCGCGATCTCGCCTGCGGAGTCTCGCCGATAGAGCCGGCGGTTCCCGGCCGGCGCGGTCACCGGTTCTCACCGGACACCACCCATTCACCCATTCTCACCGGCGTCGCACGATCGGCGCCCGCTTCCGTTCCCCTTGCCGCGCGCCGACCGGACGGTGCGCGCGGGGCGTGGCCTGGCCGCCGTGGCGATTCGGCATTCGGCGATTCGGAGCGGCGGGGGCGCCGGGCGGGCGGCCGCGCGGCGATTGCCGCACTTCTCCCGCGTTGCGAAGCCCGGGGCCGCCGTCGGACGGGGACGGGTGGCGCCGTGTGTCGTCGTCTGTCGGCAAAGGGGCGGACGGATTCAGGGGTAGGCCGGATTCGTCCTCCCCCCCGGGCGTCATCCTCGGTTCCAATCGCGTGCCTACCGCCGCGAGCTCCGGGCGCCGGCCCGGCGGCGGCAACGGCAAATCACCGGGGAGACGACCATGAACGAAGAACGGAACTACCTCTCGACCCGCGAGGCGGCCGACTATCTCGGCCTCTCGCCGCGCACGCTGGACCGCTACCGGGTCTCGGGCGGCGGGCCGGTGTTCCACCGCTTCGGCGGCCGGGTGCGTTACTTGCGCGCCGACCTCGACGCCTGGGCGAAGACCCGCCGGCGGCGCTCGACCTCCGACGACGGCACGGGGGAACGCCCCGGTCCGGGGGAACGCCTTGGTCCGGGGGAACGCCCCGGTCCCGCGCCCGGGGAGGCGGCCCGATGAGGGGCACGGGGACGCAACGCAGCGCCCGCCTCGCGGGCGCGGTCCGGATCGGGGCGCTCGCCGCGGCGCTCGCGCTGGCCGGGGCGGATGTGGCGCTGGCGACCACCGACGACACCTTCGAGAATCCGCTGGACACGGTGACGGACATCGTCGGCGGCACCGGCGGGCAGCTCGCCGCGGCGCTCGCCGTCGGCGCCGCCCTGGTCGGCTCGGTGCTGCGCTTCAACGCCATGCAGCTGATGGGCGCGGTGGGCGTCGGCATCGCGGCGGGCGCCGGCACCGGCATCGTCACCGGCCTGGTCGGCACGGCGATTATCTGAGCGGACGGTCATGAACGACACCGCCCGCCACACCATCCCGCGCCGCCTCGACGATCCGGAGCGCTGGCTGTTCTGGACCGTCGACGAGGCGGCGGCGCTGCTGGGCCCGGCGCTGCTCGGGCTTGCCGCGAACCAGTTCGTGCCGGGGCTGGTCGCCGGCGCCGGCGGCTGGCTGCTCCTGCGCCGGGTCAAGCGGGGCGGCGGGGCCAACATCGCGCGCTACGCGCTCTACTGGTTCCTGCCGGACTTCGTGCTGCGGCTCAAACGCACGCCGCCGAGCCATCTGCGGCGCTTCGCCGGTTGAGGGGGGGCGGGTGAGACGCGCGCTCATGGAGACCGGGATCCGCCGCGCCCGCGACATCCGGGTCGCGCTCGGCGGCCTGTTGCTGGTCTCGATGGCGGTCAACCTGGCGCTCAGCGTGGGGCTTGCGAACCGCGAGACGGTGACGGTGCTGCTGCCCGCGGTCGCCGGTCCGGTGTGGGAGGTCGGCGGCGGGCGCGCCGGCGCACGCTATCTCGAGGACATGGCGCGCACCGCGGCGGTGACGCTGCTCACGCTCACGCCCGAGAACGCGGCCCATGTGCGCCGCGCGGCGGCCCGGATGAGCCATGCCTCGGCGCGCGGCGCGATCGGCGCCTGGGTCGAGGCCGAAGCGGGCCGCATGGCGGGGCGCGATCTGGCGACCGCGTTCTATCCCACGGACATCGAGGCCGACACCGGGCGGCTCACGGTCGAGATCGCGGGCGAGCTGGTGACCTGGATCGGGCGCGAGGAGGCGGCGCGGGCGGACCGGCGCTACCGGCTCGCCTTCCACATCGACGGCGGTCGCATCGGGCTGCTGCGCTTCGAGGAGCTGGAGGACTGACCATGACACGGAAGAAATTCAAGGGGACCCGCACGGCCGCGCTGGCGGCACTGCTCGCCGCAGCGGCCGCGTTCGCCATGACGGCGGCGCCGGCGCGGGCGATGCAGATCCTGGACGCGGCCGACCACGCGGAGCTCGCTGCGGAGATCTCGGCGCGGGACGTGAGCCGCATCGCGCTCGGCGGCGACCGCATCCGGCGGGTGATCCGCAGCCCCGGCGGCTTCGCCGTCGAGCACGATCCCGGGAGCGGCGACCTCTACCTGCGGCCCGTGGCGCCGCCGGCGTCCGTGGCGGGCAGCCCGGTCACGCTGTTCATCGGCACCGAGCGGGGCTTCACCTACCGGCTGACGCTCACCCCTGCCGACCGGGGCTCGGCGCAGATCCTGATCCGCAACCCCGACGCCGCCTCGGCGGCGTTCGCCGGGCGCGGGGCCGGGTCGGGCGATCCCCGGATCGGGGTCCGGGGCGGGCCCCGGGTGGCGGCGCTGGTGCGGCTGGTGCGCGCGGTGGCGCGCCGCGAGGTGTTGCCGGGATACGAGATCGTGCCGGGGACCGGAGAGGCTCCGGACGGGCTCACGGTCATCGAGACCTGGCGGGGGCCGCGCTTCGCGGCGCATGTGGTCGAGGCCGGCCGCGGCCCGAGCGCGGGCACCGATGCGCACGACGCCGCGGCCCTCGCCGGGACCGTGTTCGACGGTGAAGACGGTGCGCGGGTTGCGGCGCTGTGGCTGGCGCCGCCCGGGAGCGGACCCTCGGGCGGGCGGCTCGCCGTGCTGATCACCGAGACCGTTTCCGGGGCCGCGCCGGCGGGAGACCCGCGATGAGCGCCGCCGGACGCAACCGCTCCGGCGCGGGCGCGACCGACGGCGAGGCGCAAGCCGTGCGCCGGCGCCAGCTGGTGCTGTTCTCCGTCATCGCCGCCGCGGTGCTGGTCGTGCTGGCCGCGTGGCTCGGCGCCGGCGGCGGCAAGGGTCCGGCGCCGGCCGGCGGCATCGAGGCCGAGCTCGCCGGCCCGGACATGCCCGAGAAGGTCTGGACCCGGCGCTCGGAGGCGCGGATCGGCGCCATCGAGGCGAGGCTGCGCGAGATGCAGGGCGCGGCGCGGCGGCTCGCCGCCGAGAACGAGCGGCTGCGCGCGAGGCTGGTCGAGGATGGCGGGGACGCGCGCAGAGTCATCGACCGGCAGAAGGCGGCGATCGACGAGCTCGAGCGGCGCCTACGGGCGGTCCCGGCGCCGGGAGAGGCGCCGGGCGCCCCGCCCGGCTCGGACCCCTACTTCCGGGTGCCGGCCGCCACGCCGTCGGGCGCCCGGCCCGCTGGCGCGCCCGTGGCGCCGGCGCCGTTGATCGAGACGTTCGAGCTGGAGGGCGATCCCGGGGGTTCGGGGACGGGCCCGCGCAGCGGCGCGGAGACCGTCGCCGAGGCGGTCGAGAAATCCGTCGCGCGCTGGCTGCCGGCGGGCGCCCACGCCGAGGCGGTCGTGCTGGCGGGCGTCGACGCCTCGGCCGGGGTCTCGTCACAGGGCGACCCGCGCCCGGTGCTGTTCCGCATCACCGGCCCGGCCTGGACCGCGGCGCCATCGGGGTCGGGGGACGGCGCGGCGCTCCGCGTCGACATCGCTGGCTGCACGGTGACCGGCGCCGCCCATGGCGACCTCTCCTCGGAGAAGGTCTACGCCAGGTTCAGGACCATGACCTGCGCCGGGTCCCGTCCCGGCACCGTCATCGAGACCCCGGTCGCGGGGTTCGTCGCCGGGTCCGGCAAGACCGGGGTGCGCGGGCCGGTGGTGAGCCGCGAGGGGGCGCTGGTCGAGAAGGCGTTCCTCGCAGGGCTCGTGTCGGGCGTCGGCCAGGGCGTCGCGAGCGCCTTCCAGCCCCAGGCGGTGGCGACGGGCGGCGCGGCGGCGGTCGCCAACACGGGCCTCGGTGACATCGGGCGCGCGGGCCTGGGCGCCGGCGCCGCCTCGGCCGGGCGGAAGGTCGCCGACTACATGATCCGCCGCGCCGAGCAGTACCAGCCGGTGATCCAGCTCCGGGCCGGCACAAGGGTGACGCTGGTGTTCCTCGAGGGCGCGCGCATCGGGGGAGCGCCCCGGTCCGGCGGCCGCGCCGCCCCACCCACCCAGGGAGGCAAGTGAGATGACGAAACGCAAGAAACGCGCGCGTCGCCGGACCGCGATCTCGGTCTTCGCATCGGTCGCGGCGCTGACGCTGGCGGGCTGCTCGGCGACCCATGTCGGCGAGTCCTGGCAGTGCCCGCTGGCGCAAGGCGCGAGCTGCGACAGCGTCGCGGCGGCCGATCCGGCGGTGCCGGGCGCCGGGGCGGAACGAAGACCCGTGCTCCGCGAGCCGCTCTACCGGGTGCGCGGCACCGAGAGCTCCGAAGCGCCGCCCCCGGCGCGGTCCTGTGATGCCGGCTGCGGCGCCGGCTTCGGTCCCTTCGCCTGGCTGGCGCGGCTGTTCGGGGCCGGGGATGCGAAGAGCGCTCGGGAGACCCCCGTCGCCGAATCCCCGGCCCCGGCCGCCGTGCGGGTTCCGCAAACCGCCGCGGACGACGCCGCCGTGGCGCCGGAACCGCCGGCGGACACCGCCGCCCTCCCGGCCTCGCCCGCTCCGGCCGGCGATCTGCGCACGGGCGAGGCGATCGGGCGCATCTGGATCGCGCCCTTCGTCGATGCGAACGGCGTCTACCGCGAGGCTTCCCATGTCCGGGTGGTGCTGGAGCCGGCCGGCTGGAGGTTGAAGTGATCTCGCGCCTGCTCGAGCTCTTCGAGGGGCCGGAGGCGCCCGGGCCCTGGACGCCGCCCGCGATGCCGGCGGCGCTGCATGCCCTGCTGCCCTGGCGTGCCTTCGACGAATCGAGCGAGCTCTATGTCAACGCCGCCAGCGCCGGTTTCGCGATCGAGCTGCCGCCCTTTGCCGGCATCGACGCCGAGACCCTCGGCGCGCTGGCGGGCACGCTGGCCGACGCCGCGCCCGAGCGCTGCACGGTGCAGGTGATCCACTGGGCGAGCCCGCGCTTCGGGGCGGCCTACGGCGTCTGGGCCGAGCCGCGCGCCGGCGCCGGGGGGGCGCTGGCGCGGATGGGGGAGCGGCGCGGCGCGCTTCTCGCCCGCGGCGGCTGGCGCAGGCTCCATGCGGGCGGGCCGCCCTTCACGCTCTCGGACTACCGGGTGTTCGTCACCGCCTGCCTCGCAGGCGGTGCGGGACCGGCCGCCGAGACCGCGCTCGGGGCCTTCCGCCGGGCGCTCGAAGGCACGCTCGCCTCGGCCGGCGCCCATGCCAGGCGGCTCGAGCCCGACGCCCTTCTCTCGCTGGCGGCCGAGCTCACCGCCCCGGACATCGCCGGCGTGGGCGACGGGGGAACGCCCCGGTCCGCGGAGACCCGGCGTCCTGCCCGGCGCTGGTCGCCGCGCGATCCGCTCCACGAGCAGTGCATCGCCCCCGGCCGCGCGCTCACCGTGGCGCCGACCGGCCTCACCTTCCACGACCCCGAGGGGACCGACGTGGCGGTCCGCGTGCTGTCGGCGATCGCCTTCCCCGAGGTGTGGCCGGGCTGGCGCGGCAACGCGCTGATCGGCGACTTCCACCGCGACTTCCTCCAGCCGGGCTGCCCGGTGCTCACGACCCTGACCGTGATGACCGGCGACGAGGCGGCGGGCGAGAAGGCGTTCCTGAAGAGCGCGCGGGCGACCCAGCAGGCGGGCACCGGGATCGCGCGCTATCTCCCCGGCCTGCCCGAGAAGGCGCGCGACTGGCAGGCGGTCACGGAGCGGCTGAAGGACGGCGAGCGGCTGGTGCGGGCCTGCTACACGGTCGCCGTTTACGCGCCCCTGGACGCGCTCGACGAGGCCGAGCAGGCGGTGCGCGCGATCTATCACGGCCAGGGCTGGCGGGTCGCGGCCGAGCGCTATGTCCAGCTCCCCTCCTGGCTCGCCTGTCTCCCGATGGCCTCGGCGGGCGGGCTCGACGCCGACCTCGAACGCATGGGCCGGATGAAGACGCTGCTGACCGCGTCCGCGGTCAACCTCGCGCCGGTGCATGGCGAGTGGCGCGGCCAGCCGGCCCATGCCGACAACCCGCCGGCGCTGTTCCTGATCGGGCGCCGCGGCCAGCCCGCCTGCTGGTCGCCGTTCGCCAACGAGGCCGGCAACTACAACGTCGCCGTCACCGGCAAGTCGGGCTCGGGCAAGTCGGTGCTGATGCAGGAGCTGGTCGCCGGCCTCATCGGCGCCGGCGGCGAGGCGGTGGTGATCGACGACGGGCGCTCCTTCCAGCACACGGCGGAAGCGCTCGGCGGCGCCTTCATCGCCTTCGGCAAGGACCCGGCCTGCCTCAACCCCTTCGCCATGATCGACGCCGGGACGGCGGAGCGCGACGGCGACTACCGCGAGGAGTGCTTCGCGATGCTGGCGGGCGTCATCGGGCGCATGTGCCGGCGCAGAGGAAGCATCGACGACATCGAGGCGGCGCTCATCGACGGCGCCATCGCGGCGGCCTGGGACGAGGCTCGCGACCAGGCCGATCTCGGCACGGTGCGCAACCATCTCGACGCGCGCGAGGACCGCCGCGCGAAGGACATGGGCACCGCGCTCGGGACCTGGTGCCCCGGCGGCGCCTCGGGAAGGCTCTTCGCCGGGTCCGGGGTGCCGGACCTCGAGAACGCGCTCACCGTGTTCGAGCTCGCCGAGCTGAAAGGAAGGGGCGACGTGCAGGGCGTGGTGCTGATGCTGGTGGTCTTCCTCGCGACGCAACGCATGTATCACGGCCCGCGCACGAGGGCGAAGGCGATCGTCATCGACGAGGCCTGGGACCTGCTCTCGGGCGAGGACAGCCGCGCGTTCCTCGAAGGCGCCGCGCGACGGGCGCGCAAGTACCGCGGCGCGCTGGTGACCGGCACCCAGTCGGTCAACGACTACTACGCCAACCCCGCCGCGCGCGCCGCCTGGGACAACGCCGACTGGACCGTCTTCCTCGCCCAGAAGGACGAGTCGGTCGAGCTGCTCCGCGAGGAGAAGCGCATCCACTGCGACCCCGGGATGGAGCGGGCGCTCAAGAGCCTGACCACCGCCGACGGGCGCTATGCGGAGCTCGTGCTGCACGGCCCCGACGGCTGGCGGGTCGCGCGCCTGGTGCTCGACCCCTGGTCGGTCGCGCTGTTCTCCTCGCGCGGCCCGGCCTTCGCGGCGGTCGAGACGCTGAAGGCCCAGGGCCTCACGACGGTCGAGGCCATCGACCGCATCGCCGGGGACGTTCCCCCCGCCGGGGACGCTTCCTCCGGGGGCGGCGGTACCGAAGAACCCGAACCCACCGAAACGGGAGAGAGCGCATGAAAGCGAGGATCGAAACCCCCGCGGCCGCGGACCGGCCGCTCGCCTGGCCGGACGACCCCGAGACCGTGACCGCCGCGGATATCGACTTCGAGGCGCTCGCCCATGTGCTCGCCAACTGCTGCCGCCGGGGTGGGCGGATGCGGCGCTACCACTCGCTCGCCGCCCATGCGGTGATCGTGAGCGAGGAGATCGAGGCGCTGGGCGGGCTCATCGACGAGGACCGGCGCGCCCTTGCGCTGCACGCGCTCCTCTGCGGCGCCGCGTCCGCGTGGTTCCGAGGCGAGTGGACGGGCTCGGCGCGGGCGGCCGAGCCCGGTTCGCGGACCGGGCCGGGCCGCACGGCGCGCCTCGCGGCCGGGATCGAAGCCGTGGTGCGCGAGGCCGCGGGCTTGAGCGCCGTGCTCGACGAGGAGCAGGCGGAGCTGCTGCGCTTCGTCGGCCGCATGGCGGGGGCGGCGGAGCAACGCGACCTGCTCGGCGACGACGCGCCGGCGGACGCCGGGATCGGGTTCCCGCCGCTCAAGCGGCGTATCCGAAGTATCGCGCCCGAGCGCGCGGCGCAAGCCTGGCTGGCCCGGTTCCGGGCGCTCGCAGGCGATCGGGGTGGGAAGAAGAACGGCGCGGCCGGTGGCGGCGCGGGCGGAACGCCGGATGCCTGACATGGGCCGGGAACGCCATCGCGAGGACGTCGTCTGGCCGGTCGTGCTGTCGGCCGTGCTGCTCTCGGGCGCGGTGGCGGCGGCGGTCTCGGCCGCGACGGTCCGCCTGGCCGTCCCCGAGGCGCCGGCGATCGCCAGCGTGCGGCTCGGCGAGATCGCCGCCGGCTGGGCCGTGACGGCGGCCGGGACGGAGTCGACGACGGAAGACGCGGCGGCGGGGGCCCGTCGCTGGGCCGCGGCGCTGGAGAGCGCGCTCGCGCACGTGGCGGTACGCGAGGGCGTGGTGCTGCTGCCCGCGCGCGCGGTCGCCGCCGGGGCGCCCGACATGACGGCGCACATCGAGGCGGCGCTGGCGGCGGTCCTTGCCGCCGCCCCGCCCGACCCGGCGGAGGCCGTCCGATGACCGCGCGTCGCCGCCATATCGGGCTGGCCGTCATGGTGGCGCTGGCGGCGCTGTGGCTCGCCGCCGCTTCGCGCGTGCATGTCAACGCGAGCTGGTCGGACGGGGCCTGGGGCTATGCCGCCTTCCCCCTGTTCGGCGGGGAACCGGCGATCGGCGACCGGGTCCTGTTCGAGCCGCCGGAAGCGCTCGGCTCCTCGGTGCCGTATCTCAAGACGGTGCGCGGCGTGCCGGGCATGACCGTGACGGTCGATGCACAGGGCCGGGTGACGGTCGGCGGCGTCGCGCTGGGGAAGGCCAAGAGCCACGCGCTGGACGGCAGAGCGCTGGAAGCAATGCGCCCGGTGACGATCCCCGCGGGGCACTACTACCTCCACGGCGACCACGTCGACAGCCACGACAGCCGCTATGCCGAGATCGGCCTGGTGCCGCGCGGACGCATCCTCGGACGCGCCATCGCCATGCCGGACATCCCCTGGCTCGGCCTCGAAGGGCCGCTCGTGGGGCCGGAGGATTTTCCGGCGCCGGCGGGGCGGCGGCCATGAACTCCGCCCGGCCCTTCCGGTCCGCCCTCGCATCCGCGATGCGGGTGTCGGCGGTTGCGGTGTTGCTCGCGGCCGCGGCGCCTGCCCGGGCGGTGGACCTCGGCGTGCGCGGCCACACCTGGCCGGTCGCCGAGCCGGACCTGCTCGAACAGATCGAGGCGCGCCTCCAGGACATGCAGCGTTCGGGTGAGCTGGCCCGCCTCGAAACGGAGGCCCGCGCCCGCGCCCGGTCGCGGCTGGAGGAACCCGAACCCGTCCCGGGGATCGTGCCCGCCAGGGAGCGCCGTTCGCGCCTGTTCGATCCGGCGATTACCGTCGAACGGGACATCGCGCTGCCGGACGGCACGCCGATTGCCGCCGCTGGCGCGAGGGTGAACCCGCTGGTGAGCCACGCGCTCACGCGCGACCTGCTGTTCGTCGACGGGCGCCGCGAGGCGGAGATCGCCTGGGCGCTGGCGCACGACCGCCCGGCGAAGATCGTCCTGCTCGCGGGCCGGCCCCTCGATCTCTCGCGGCGCCATGGCCGACCCTTCTTCTTCGACCAGGGCGGCCGGCTCGCGGCCCGGTTCGGTATCGCGGCGACGCCGGCGCTGGTCGAGCAGGCGGGATCGAAGCTGCGCATCACCGAGGTCCCGCTCGCGGACGGCGGGCCATGAGCCGCCTGCTGTTCGCCCTCATGCTGTGCGCGGCGCTTCCGGCCGGGACGGCCGAGGCCCAGTCCTGCACCGGGCGGTTCGTCAACCCGATCTCGGACGTGTGCTGGGAGTGCCTGTTCCCGATCTCGATCGGCCCGATCCGCATCGGCAGCGCGTCCGGCGCCCCGGACACCCCCAACCCGTCCTCGCCGATCTGCTTCTGCGGCTCGCCGATCCCGCGCATCGGGCTCTCGCTCGGGGTGTGGGAGCCGGCGCGGCTGATGGACGTCACGCGCACCCCCTGGTGCTTCCCCAATCTCGGCGGCCTCACCATCGATCCGGGGCTTCCCGCCGCCAGGGGCCGCACAGGGTCCTCGGGGGGCGACGGGGCGAAGGGCTCGGTGTGGCACGCGCACTACTACGTCTATCCGCTTCTGTCCTGGATCGGGGCGCTGATCGATCTCGGCTGCCTCGAGGGCGGCGGGCTCGACATCGCCTGGACCTCGGAGCTCGACCCGGCCTGGCTCGACGACGAGCTGTCGTTCCTGCTCAACCCGGAAGCCGCGCTGTTCGCCAACCTGCCGGCCCAGGCGGCATGCGCCGCCGACTGCGCCGCTTCGTCCGCCGGGCTCCCGCTCGATCCGATGTTCTGGTGCGCGGGGTGCCAGGGCGGGATGTATCCGCTGACCGGCAACGTCGCGGCCCATGTTGGCGGGGTGCAGGCCTCGCTGCTCGCGGCCCAGCGCCTCGTCTACCGGCTCCACCGGGCCGGCCTCGCCTGGGGCACCTCGGGCTCGGCCGCGCTCTGCGCGCGCTACCCGATGCCGATCATGCGCAAGTCGCAGTACCGCTGGCAGATGACCCAGCCGGTCCCGGCCACTTCGCCTCTCACCGGCTGCAACCCGACCGGGCGGTCCTCGGTGCTGTGGGAATCACTCCGGGAAATCCCGGTCTCGGGCGAGAGCTTCGGCTACCTGCTGTGGAGAAAACGGACATGTTGCCTCCTCTGAAACCGCGCGGCACGGCGCGCACGGAACGCATCCTCGCCGGGCTCGTGTGCGTGCTGCTGCTGGCCGCGTTGTGCCGGCCCGTCCTGGCGGAGGGGCCTCCGGCCGCGGCCGGCGAGGAGGCGCGGGACCTCGCGGCCGAAGTGCTGCGCGAGGCGGGCGACGGCGGGCTCGGGGAGTGGACGCGGGAGGTGATCGGGCGTGCCCTGGAGCGGGCCGGAAAGGCGGCATCCGGGGCCGCCGCCGGCGACGGGTCCGGCAAGGGGTCCCCGGCCCCGCTCCCGGCCGAACGCCACGCGGCGCGCACGGCGCACGGTCTCGCGGGGCGCGGCGGCACGGCGGAGATTCTCCTGTTCACGAGCCTCTCGGTGCCGGCGGCGAGCTGGCGGCAATGGGCGCGCGACGCGGCCCGGACCGGGACGCCGCTGGTGCTGCGCGGCGTCGGCCAGGGCGGGTTGCGGGCGACGGTGAAGGCGGTCGGCGACCGTCTCGGCGGCCATGACGCGGGGGTTGCCATCGATCCGCGCCTGTTCCGCCTGTTCGGCGTGACGCGCGTGCCCGCCGTCGTCGTGGCGCCGGGCGGCGTGCCGACGTGCCGGAGCCGGGGCTGTTCGGACGACCCCGCTCCGGCCCACGACCGCGTCGCCGGCAACATCGGTCTCGCGGCCGCGCTGGAGGCGGTCGCCGCGGAAGGGGACGTGGGCCGCGAAACCGCGCGCCGGTATCTCGGCCTGCTGAGGGGGGAGGAATGACCGTGGACCGCGAACCTCGTTTCGGCCGGGCGGACGTGCTCATCGACCGCGCGACGCGGGTCGTGCGGCTCTTCGCCTGGCTCGCCATGTTCGCCGCCTGCTGCCTGATGCTGTGGGTGCTCGCACACGAGGCGGCGCGGGCCGAGGACCCGAAGGCCGCCGCCCGCAACATCGGCCGCGCCGGGCAGACGGCGGCGGGCGCCATCGCCAGGGACGCCGCAAAGGCGGCGGCGGTGCCGGGCTATGCCGGGACCGACGTGCCGGAGCGCAGCCTCACCGCCGGCGGCATGGCGGATGCGGCCCGGGCGCGGCTTGGCCGTGCGGACGATCCGGGCGGGGCGGCCGGGCGCGCGGTGGTCGAGGGCACGGTGACGCGGCCCGAGAGGCCGGTGTCGGCGAGCGGTCCGGAAGCGACGCGCGCCGACGGCATCGCCGGCAGCCCGCAATCGGCGGCCCACGGGGCCGGCGGCCTCGCCTCGGGCAGCGTTGCGGACTGTGGCGCCGGGCTGGAGGATGCCGGGGACGGCGGCGCCTGCGGACGGGTGAGCTGGTGCGTCGGCGCCGGCTGCGAGACCGTGCGGTCCCGATCCAATACCGGGTTCGTCGACGCCACGTCGCGCCTCAACATGGCGATGGAGCTGGGCGGCGAGGAGTTCGACCGGGACGACATGCGCTTCTTCACCGGCGAGCGCCGGACCTGCAACATCAAGTGGTTCGGGCTCGCCAACTGCTGCACCGACTCCGGCGCCCTGGTGGGGCTTGCGGACTGCTCGGCCGAAGAGGTCGAGCTCGCGGAGGAGCGCCACGCGGGCAACACCCGCTATCTCGGCAGGTACTGCGCGAGGCGCACCTTCTTCGGGGCCTGCATCCGCCGGGCGCGGGCCTGGTGCGTGTTCGGCTCCAGGCTCGGGCGCATCCTCCAGGAGCAGGGCCGCTCCCAGCTCGGGGTCGGCTGGTCGGACTGCCGGGGCCTGACGGTGGCCGAGGTCGAGCGCATCGACTTCGGGCGGCTCGACCTCTCGGAGTTTACGGAAGACCTGATGGACGGGTCGACGGAGCCCGCCGTCTCGCTGCCCGACGCGGGCGACACCGGGGCGGCGATGCGCGCGCGCATCCGCGACTTCTACCGCCGGGGCGAGTGATGGCGCGCGCCGCAAACTGCGCCATCGCGGCGGTGGTGACCCTGCTGGTCTCCAACTCCGTGGCGGGCGCCGCGGAATGGCGCTCCTGGTGCGGGGCTCCGGGCGAAGGTCCCTCCCTCGGCTGGCACTTCTACTGCGACAGGCCGGAGGAACCGCCGCAGGCACAACCGGCGCCCGCGCCGGCCCTTCCCGACACGCGAAGCGCGACGGAGCGCATCCGCGAGATGCGCCGCGCGCTGGAGGAAGCGCGCGCCGCGGCGATCCTGGAGCCCACGGCAGAGAACGTCGCGGCCTATCTGCGCCTGCAGCAGGAGACGTTGCAACGCGCCGCCGTCTTCTCCGACGTCTTCCGGCGCACGGTCTGGGCGACGCCGGAGCTCGACTACACGCTGAAGCGCCCGGTGGGCGCGCTCGCCAAGCGGCTCTGGTCCGACGAGCGCCGGCGGATGAGCGACGCGGCGCTGGCGCGCTTGAGCGAGCGCTACGGGCTCATCTATCTCGGCCATGCCGGCTGCGCCGGGTGCCGGGTGTTCGGCCCGCTGCTGCGCGCCTTCAGCTCCCGCTTTGGTCTCGACGTGCTGGCCGTCTCGCTGACCGGCGAGGCGCTGGAGGGCTGGCCCGAGGCGGTGGCGGACAACGGGCGCGCGGCGAAGCTCGGGCTCGCCGGCGCCCCGGTCCCCGCCGTGGTGCTGTTCGACACGAAGACGAAGCGCGTGCTGCCGGTGGGCTTCGGCGTGATGGCCGAGGACCAGCTCGCCGAGCGCATCTTCGCGCTCACCGCCCTGGAGCCCGGCCGTGACTATTGATGCGAGGAAGGGCGCTCTCCGCGCCGCGCTGGCGGCGGGCCTGCTCATGGCGACGCCGCCCGCCGGGGCCGACGTGCTCTCGGAGATGACCGACTTCTGGCGCGGCGCGGCGGTCAACACCACCGGCCCGACCGCCTTCGACGGCCAGGCCTCGGGCCACTGGACGCTGGGCAACCTGTACTTGCGCGCCCCGGTGCGCTCGGAGACCATCGCGACGGTCAGCCTGCCGAGCTTCCGCGCCGGCTGCGGCGGCATCGACGCCTTCGCCGGCGCCTTCTCCTTCATCGACTCCGACCAGCTCATCGCCTTCGGCCGCGCGGTGGCACAGAACGCCGCCGGCTTCGCCTTCGAGCTGGCGCTGGAGACCATCTCGCCGGTGATCGCCGAGACCATGGCGAAGCTCCGCGCGCTCGCCCAATGGGTCAACAGCCAGAATCTGAACTCTTGCGAGACCGCCCAGGCGCTGGTCGGCGCGGTGTGGTCGAAGAACGACCGGGCGAGCGCCTCGATCTGCGCCGCCATCGGCACCAGCCAGGGGATCTTCTCCGACTACGCGGCGGCGACGCACGGCTGCGGGTCTGAGGGCCGGCGCAACTCGACGCTGGCCGCCGCGTCCGGTCCGATGGCCGACCAGGTCCCGGTCAACGTCAACTACGCCTGGAAGGCGGTGCGGGCGTCCGCCTTCCTCTCGGGCGACACCCGGCTCGCCGAGTTCGCCATGTCGGTTTCGGGCACGGTGATCGTCACCGCGCCCGTCTCCGACGGCGACGACGCGGGGCCCCGCGTGCGCGTGCTGGAGCCGCTGGCGCTCGACCGCCGCGTGACCGAGATCCTGATGGAGGGCGGCGGCGACTTGCCGGTCTACCGCTGCGACGAGACCGCGCGCTGCCTCAACCCCGCGCTCGGGCGCGTGGCGGTCCCGGCGGACCGGGGCTTCCGGACGCGGGTCGCGGAGCTGCTGCGCGATCTGGTGGACGCGGTCAGGACCGATACCGCCCCGCCCGCCGAGGCGCTCGGCCTGGTCAACCTCACCACGCTGCCGGTCTACCGGGTCGCCAACACCGCCGCCGCCTACCGGGGCGCGGTGGTCGACCAGGAGATGGACGCGCTCGCCGAAGCGGTGGCGCTCGACGTGCTCCAGGTCTGGATCTCGGACCTGCACCGCACCGTCGAGGAGCGCGCCGGCACGCTCGACATCGCCGACGGCGACCAGCTCCGGCGCTGGCGCGAGAGCCTGCGGGCCAACCGCGCCGCGCTCGCCCGGCACCGCGCGCAAGGGCTGGAGCGCTTCAACACCGCGCTCGCCGTGGTCGAGAAGCTGAGGCTCATCGAGACCGAGCTCGCGGGCGCCCTCTCGGCGGACTTGCGTGCCGCGCTCGCGTTCTCGCGCGGCGGCGCCGGCGCCGGGTCCAGGTAGGCCCGCGGGAAGCCCGGCGTGTACGAGCTCTTCACCATGGGCGGCGGGACCTATCTCGTCGACCTGCTGAACGCCGTCGCCGCGATCACCTCGGGCGGCGCCTATGTGGCGCTCGCCCAGCTTAGCGGTGCAGCCGGGCTCGGCTGGATCCTGTTCCGCACCGCCTTCGGCGGGTCGTGGAAGGACAACGCGAAGTGGATCCTGCTGTTCGTCGCCGTGTGGGGCGCGATGATCGTGCCCAAGGCGACGGTGCGCGTCGTCGACCGCCTCGACCCGGCGCTCGCGCCCGCCGTGGTCGCCAACGTGCCGGTGGGGCTCGCGCTGTTCGCCTCGCTGACGAGCCAGGTCGGCGACGGGCTGACGCGGCTCACCGAGCAGGCGTTCACGCTCCCCGACGACCTCGCCTACCAGCGTCACGGGCTGATCTTCGGGGCGCGGCTCGCCGCATCCGCGACGCGGCTCGAGGTGACCGACGCGGTG
Organism: Gammaproteobacteria bacterium; assembly: GCA_965223775.1. Taxonomy (GTDB): domain Bacteria; phylum Pseudomonadota; class Gammaproteobacteria; order HK1; family HK1; genus JAJDXW01. The sequence goes on from OZ245021.1 coordinate 5,655,533, forward strand.
TTCGCGCGGAACCTGCGCAACTACGCCAGGCAGTGCGTGTTCCATGCCCTGCTGCTCGGCCACATCTCGGCCGACGACCTGCGCGAATCCACCGACCTCTGGCGGCTGGTGACCGCCACGGGCACGCCGTCGGCCGGGGCCTCGCCCGCGCGCATGTTCGAGCTCGCGACCCGGCTGCCCGCGGTCGGCACCGGGGCGACGCCCATCGAGCGCGAGATCGTCACCTGCGCGGTGGGCGCGGGGCGGTTGGGCGCCCAATGGAACGCCGAGATCGCAAGGGCGGGGTCCATCTTCGGGCGGCGCATCTTCCCCGACGCCCGGACCGAAGCGCTGGCCCGGGCCGAGCTGCTGGCGGCGCTGCCCGCCGCCCACGACTTCCTGATCGGCGCGGCGCGCTCGGCGGGCGAGATCATGCGCCAGCAGATGGTGCTGAACGCGGTCCACGACGCCGGCGAGCAGTGGGCGGCGGAGGCCGGCAACGCCGCCGCGCTCCGGGCCTACACCGAGGCCCGGGCCGAGGCCCAGACCGTCTCGGCCTACCGGGCGATCGGGCGCCAGGCCGAGACCTGGGTGCCGCTCCTTCGCATCGTCTTCGAGTGCCTCTATGTCGGCGCCTTCCCGATGGCGGTGCTGCTGATGCTGACCCCGGCGGGGACGGCGATATTCCGCTCCTACGTGACGGGGCTCGTGTGGCTCCAGTCCTGGGGGCCGCTCTACGCGGTGCTGCACCGCATCTCCATGGGCGAGGCGGCCGAGCGCATGAGCGCGGCGGCGTCGATGCCGGGCGGGGATATCGGCATCTCGCTCATCGCCCAGGCGGGGATCCGGGCGGTCGCCTCCGACGTCGCGGTGATGTCGGGCTACCTCTCGATGTCGGTGCCGTTCCTCGCCGCCGCACTCGCCTACGGATTGTCGAAGGCGACCGTTCTCGCGACCTCGGTGCTCGCCGTCGGCCAGGACGCGGCCTCTTCCGCCGCGCACGAGGGCACCACCGGCAACCTCTCGCTCGCCAACACCGGCTACGACACCCACCGCTTCGCGAGCCTGGAGGGGCGCCAGATCCGCACCTCCGCCCATGTCGATACCGACCGCTACTCAGGATTCGCGCCGGCCGGGGCAGGGTTCACCGTCGCGCCCGACGGCACGCCGATTGTGGATGCCGGCAGCGCCACGAGCCGCATCCCGGCCGCCGGCGTGCGGCTCTCGGAGTCGCTGGCGACCAGCCACGAGACCCGCGCGGCCGAGGCCCGCGGCCTCTCGCGGCACTGGTCGGCCGAGGCGGGCCAGGCGCGCAACGCCGCCGTCACCGACGCCACCGGCCTGATCGAGCGCTATTCGCACGACGTCAGCACCGGCGAGGCCTACGCGCGCGGCGTCACCGAGAGCGAGAGCGCGAATGTGCAGGAGCTGGAATCGCACATGGAGAAGCTCGCCGAGGTGAGTGGGCTCAGCAAGACCCAGGCGATGGTGCTGACCGGCGAGGCGCGGGTCGGGGGCGGGTGGAACTTCATCGCCAAGCTCGGCGCCGACGGTTCCGCCATGTGGCGCGGCGAGACCATCGAGAGCGATGCCTGGAACCGCATGCAGGAATACGACCGACAGCACGGGGTGACGGAGACCTGGTCGAAGGTGGCGGAAGCGTCGCGGCGCCATTCGACGCAGACGGGGATGAGCGACATGGCGAGCCTCGACGAGAGCCTGTCGGCCAACCTGACGCGCATGCAGCGCTTCGAGGAGCGCGCATCGCTTAGCAAGCAGGAATCGGAGAGCTGGTCCGATCAAGCGGCCCAGGTGCGCTCGGACGCGCAGGCCATCGAGCGCGAGCTCGGCCAGCCCTTCTTCGTCTGGCTCTCGGAACGGACAAGCGCGGACGGGCGCGCCATCGGCGCCGCGGGCGCGATGCGGATCGCCTCCCCGCAGACCCCGGAGGACGCCGAGGCGCTCAGGGAGCACGCCGCCGCGTTCATCGCAGAGAAGTTCCCCGCGCCGGCAGGACCCGATCCGGCGACGGTCGGCGGCGCGGCGGAATACGAAGGCGCGGCGGGCGAGCTGCGCGGCGCCTACACGCGCGAGACCGCCGCGGCGTACGGGGGCTGGTCGGAAGGGGTGCGAGACCGCGCCTATGTGGCGGGCGCGCCGATCCCGGGCGAGGTCGAGGCCGCCGCGCGGGGGATGCGCGCCGAGACGCGGGCGGACATGACGGTGAGCGAGGCCGGGCGCGAGGCGCGGGCCGGGCTGACCGGGGAGCGCACCCGTGAAGGCCGGGCCGGGGTCGCGGTGGAGACGGAGAAGCCGTTCGAGCGCCACGCCACGGAGAACCTCCCCGTCATCGGCGGGTGGCTCGCGGGCCAGCTGTTCGGCACCGCGAAGAACGCCGCGCCGGACGGTGGGGACGAGGCGGGGAATGGCGGAACGGTGCGGTTCGACCCGGACTGGAAGGACCAGTCGCCGTGACCGGGTCAGCGGAGGTGGTCGCTGCGCATCAGGCGCTCGTGCTCGTCCTGAATGCGCAGATGGGCATAACGCCCGGTCCTGGTGGCCCAGTCGATGCGCTCGTCGCGCCCGTCGGGAAGCTCATAGCTCCGGAACGCCGACCAGTCGCGGTCGCGCAACCCCCGCCGGAGCGCGCCCGCGAGGCTCGCCAGCACGGTCCAGGCGATGGCGCCGATCCAGAGCGGGCCGAGGAGATCGGTGCCCGCGTCGAAGAAGAGCGCGGCGGCCGAACAGAGCGCCGCGAGCGCGAGCCCGACGAGCACGAAGATGCGTTCGCGCCAAGTCGTGGGCAGACGGGAGTCCGTGGATGTTCGCGTCATGGTCATGGCCTCCGAGCATACCGGCGATGGCCGGAAAGGCTACGGCCGGCGGCCCCCTCGGACCCCCGCCCCTTCGCCCCCGCCCGGGCCGGGCTCCGCCTCATGGTGGCGCGGACCCCGGGCCGGGACATCCCCTGAAGACCGTGAGGAGAAACGACATGCTGGACATCAACCGTGTGACGCTGCTGGGGCGCGCGGGACGCGACCCCGAGATCCGCGAGCTGCGGGGCGGCGAACGGACCGCCTCGTTCAGTCTCGCCACCACCGAGCGGTGGAAGGACCGCGAGGGGAACCCGGCCGAGAAGACCGAGTGGCACCGCATCGTGGTCTTCGGCGGCGCCGTCAAGGCGGTGGAGGCGATGGTGGCCAAGGGCGCGGCGGTGCTGGTCGAGGGGCGGATCGCCCGGCGCGAGTACCGCGACAAGCAGGACAACGCGCGCCACGTCACCGAGATCGTCGTCGCCGGCCCGCAGGGCATGGTGAACGTGCTCGCCCCGAAACGCGCGGACGCCTCCGCGGGGAGCGGCGGCGATGACGACGAGTGAGCGCGCGGTCCGTGCGGCGCGCGCGCATCCGGGGACCGCCTGATGCGGGGCCTCGGCGGCAGCACGCTGCGGGGCGGTCAGACCGTCTTCCACGGGCTGCGCATGTGGGGCCAGCTCGTGCAGGCGGCGATGATGCTGGCCGCCTTCATGGTGGTCGCGGTGCCGGCCTGGAACCTGTGGCGCTCGACCTCGGGCGCCGAGTGGTACGCCGCCGGCATGGTCACGCTCGCCGAGGTCAAGCTCGTCCTTGGCTACGAGCCCGACTCGGGCCAGGAGATCCGCTTCCCCGACGGCACGCGCCGGGTGCTGACCATCCGCGACATTGCATCGTCGGTGCCGGCCTGGGAGGCGCGCGAGCGCATCAAGGCGGAGATGTTCGCGAGCGCGTGGCTGGGCGCCAAGGCCGGGCTGGGCGTCATTGCCCTCTTTCTCGCCTGGTTCTGGTACCGCGGCGTGCAGCTCTCGCGCCGGCGCCGCATCCGGGGCGCGGAGCTGGTGACCGCGGGCGAGCTGCGGAAGCGCGTCCGGTCCGCCCCTCTCCGCGCGCGCGACCGGATGCCGGGCTGGAAGGAATTGCGCCCCTACCGCATCGCCGGCATCCCGTACCCCGAGCGCACCGAGACCCAGCACACCATCGTCTCGGGCACCACGGGCTCGGGCAAGACCGTGCTGATCGCCGACCTGGTGGCCCAGATCCGCGCCCGGGGCGAGCGCTGCGTCATCTACGACAAGATGGGGAGCTACACCGCGGCATTCCTCGATCCGGTGCGCGACGTGTTGATGAACCCGCTCGATGCGCGTGCGCCGCGCTGGTCGCCCTTCCTCGAAGCCCGCAATCCCCGCGACTTCGACATGATGGCCGCCGCGCTGATCCCGCAGCAGAAGGACACCGTCGATCCCTTCTGGGTCACCGCCGCGCGCCAGCTCTTCTCCAACGGCGCCGGGGTGTTCTGGAAGAAGGGCGTGACCGAGAACAGGGTCCTCGTCGACCACCTGCTCAAGACCGACCTCACGGCGCTCGCCGAGGCCATGGAGGGCACGGTCGCGCAGTCGATCGTCGACCCCGACAACCCCAAGACCGCGCTCTCGGTGCGTGCCATGCTTACCGCCAATCTCAGCGCGCTGGAGTTCCTGCCCGATACCGGCAAGCCGTTCTCGATCCGCGACTGGATATCCGACGAGGAGCGCGGCGGGTTCCTGTTCCTGACCTCGCGCGGCGACCAGCATGCATCCTTGCGCGGGCTCATCTCGACCTGGCTGGAGATTGCGGTCAACGCCATGCTGACGCTGGCCCAGGACGACGGGCGGCGCATCTGGGTGATCCTCGACGAGCTCCCGACGCTCCACCAGGTGCCGTCATTGCAGCCAGGGCTCGCGGAGTCCCGCCAGTTCGGCGGCTGCTTCGTGCTCGGCGTCCAGGTCGCCTCGGCGCTGCGCGATCTCTACGGCAGGAACGGCGCGGAGACCATCTCGGGCCTCTGCGGCACCCGCGTGGTGCTCGCTGCGCCCGACCGCGACACCGCGCAGTGGTCGGCCGACAGCCTCGGGCGGAGCGAGGTCGAGGAGGTGGCCGAGGGCTACTCCTACGGCGCCAACACGATCCGCGACGGCGTCTCGCTCACGCCCCGGCGCGAGCTGCGGGCGCTGGCGCTGCCGTCCGAGATCATGCGGCTCCCGAACCTGGAGGGCTATCTCAAGTTCCCCGGCCCCCTCCCGGTCGCCTCGATCCGCCTCAAATACGTGAAGCGCCCCGCTTCGGCCGCGCGTTTCGTGCCGCGCGAGGCCAATGCAGGCGAGGCCGACGCAAGCGGCGACGCACCCGGCGAGGCGGCTCCGGCATCGGAGGTCCTGCCCGAGGAGCCGGCGGGCTGGTTCGGACAGGGCGAGCTCGATCTGGTCACCGAGGCCGAGCTTGCCCGGGAGAAGAGGACAGAGACCCGCTCTGGGCCGAGCGCTGCGGGCGACGGCGCACCGGCCACGGAAGAGGCTTCGGACGTGGTGCCGGAGAAGGATGCCGGCGCCGATGCGGATACCGGGGTGGCGGGCGCGCCCGAGGACAGGGCCGGTGGCGTAGTCCCGGCGGAGGAGCCGGCGATCGAGCCCGATGCGGCCGGGGCCGCGCCCCCTCCCGGCCCGTCGGCGGAGGGGGACACGGAGGGCCCGCCCGAGCCCGCCGCAGCGCCGGAGGATCCGGAGCCGGCCGGCGGCCTGATGCGCTTCTGACATGGTGGCCTCGATCGGCGCCATCGCCTCGGCCGCGCAAGGCACGTCCTACTACGAGAAGGACGGCTACTACGCGAGCGACGATCCGGAGCACCGGGAGGCGAGCGCGTGGGCCGGCAAGGGCGCCGACGCGCTCGGGCTCACCGGCCCGGTCGACCCCGACATCTTCCGCGCCGTCCTCGAGGGCAAGGTGCCCGACGGCTCCGGGCGCGAGCTCGGGCGCCGCGACCGCGACGGCAAGCTGCTCCACCGCCCCGGCCGCGACGTCACCCTCTCGGCTCCGAAGTCGGTCTCGCTCGCCGCGCTGGTCGGCGGCGATGCCCGCGTCGTCGACGTCCACGACCGGGCCGTGCAGGCGACGCTTGCCTGGATCGAGGGCAACGCCGCCGAGACCCGGATGAAGGACCCGGCGACGGGCCGGATGGTGCGCGAGGGCGGGCAGAAGATGGTCGCCGCCACCTTCCGCCACGACACCTCGCGCAACCTCGACCCCCAGCTCCACACCCATGCGGTGATCGCCAACATGGTGCAGGGCGAGGACGGCAAGTGGCGGTCGATGGCCAACGAGAAGCTCTACGAGTCGAAGATGCTGATCGGGGCCATCTACCGCAGCGAGCTCGCGCGCGGCCTCTCCCGCCTCGGCTACGGGATCGAGAAGACCCACTCGGACGGGCGTTTCGAGATCGCCGGCGTCTCCCGCGAGACGATCGACGCGTTCTCCACCCGGCGCGCCGAGATCGAGGCCGGGATGGCTGAGCGCGGGATGGGGAGCCCGTCGGACAATCCGCGCCTCGCCGAGCGGGCGGCCCTGATGAGCCGCGCCGCGAAGCGCGACATCGATCGCAACGAGCTCGCGGGCGTCTGGCAGCGCCAGGCCGCCGATCTCGGGTTCGATGCCGGCGCGCTCACGGCCGAGACGGCGGCGAAGGGCGCGGAGCGGGAGAGTGCCGGCAGGGACGCGGCGCCGGGCGCGGTGGCGCCGGAAACCGGGCAGCGTGGCGTGAGCCGCGATGCGGCGCGGAGCGGCAGCGAAGCTGTGCTGGAGGGTGGCACGGACATGGCGTCGTCCGGCCGCGATCGGGGCACGGAGGGTGTCCCGCAATCGGCCGCAGGACGGGCGGTGGAATGGGCCGTCGCGCATCTCTCGGAGCGCGAGGCGGTGTTCTCCCGGACCCATCTGCTCGCCGCCGCGCTCGCCTGGAACCCCGGCGCGGTGACGGTGGGCGAGGCGGAGGCCGCGGCGGCGCGGCTGGAGAAGGACGGATTGCTGCACGCCGCCCGGCTTCCCGGCATGGACGGGCTGCTCACCACCGACCGCGCGGTCGGCGACGAGAAGGAGACGATCGCGTTGATGGAAGCGGGCCGGGACCGCGGCGCGATCCCGGTGCGCGCCCGGGCGGTCGACAAGGCGCTCCGTAACGGCCCCCTCACGGACGGCCAGAAGGCGGCGGTGAAGCTGATCCTGTCTTCGGACGACCGCACGGTCGGCGTCCAGGGTTATGCCGGCAGCGGCAAGACCACCATGCTGAACCGCGCCCGCGCGCTTCTGGAGAAGCGCGGCTGGGAGGTCCGGGGCCTCGCGCCTTCGGCCTCGGCCGCGCGCACGCTCAGCTCCGAGGCCGGGATCGAAACCGAGACCCTGCAGCGTTTCCTCGCGCGCTACGCAGGCGTCGCGGCCGGGCGGATGACCGCGAAGGGCGAGAAAGAGATGCGCGCCGCCTTCGCGAAGACCGTGCTCATTGTCGACGAGGGCTCGCTCGCCTCGACCGTCCAGGCCCGCGACCTGCTCCGGATCGCCGACCGCTTGCGCATCCCCCGCGTGGTGCTGGTGGGGGACGAGAAGCAGCTCGACGCCGTCGATGCCGGCAAGCCCTTCGCGCAGCTCCAGGCCGCCGGCATGAGGACCGCCGTGATGGACCAGATCATGCGCCAGCGCGATCCGGCCCTGAAGGCGGCCGTCGAGGCGAGCCTCGCGGGCGATATCGGACGCGCCTTCGAGAAGCTGGGCGACAACGTGGCGGAGGTGAACCCCGATAATCTCGCGGGCGCCGCCGCCGCGCGCTGGCTCGCGCTGTCTCCTGAGGACCGGGCGCGCACTGGCCTGATGGCGCCCAGCCATGCGCTGCGCGAGGGGATCAACGAGATCGTCCGCGAGCGGCTCACCCGCGACGGCATCGTGCACGGTCCCGCGATGGTGACCGAACGGCTCGCCTCGCGCGGCTATACCAACGCCGAGAAGGCGCTCGCGCGGAACTACATGGCGGGCGATGTCGTCGGCTTCCACCGTCCCTACAAGCGCCTCGGCGTCGAAAAGGGCGACGAGCTGCGGGTCGCCGGCGTCGACCATGGAGCCGGCACGGTGACGCTCGCGGGGACCGACGGCGGGAGAGTCGCCTGGGAGCCCGGCCGGATCGCCGCGCGTGCCGGCGGCGTCGAGGTCTACAGGAGGGAGACGATGGAGCTCCGGGCCGGCGACCGCATCCGCTGGACCCGCAACGAGGCCGGGCTGGGGCTCGTGAACAGCCAGAGCGCCGAGGTGACGGCGGTCAGGGACGGCCGGGTGAGCTTCCGCCTCGAGGACGGGCGCATGCTCGACATGAACGCCGGCGACCCGCAGCTCCGCCATATCGACCGCGCCTGGGCCTCCACCGTGCATGCGTTCCAGGGCCGCACCGTCGATACCGTGATCGCCGCGATCGAGGCGAACCACCCGAACCTCACCAACCGGAAGATGCTCTATGTCGAGATCAGCCGGGCGCGCGACCGCGCCGAGTTCGTCACCGACGACAAGGCGGCGCTCAGGGAACAGCTTGAGGCGCTCACCGGGGAGCGCTTCGCGGCGCTGGAAGCGGTCGGGCAAGACAGGGCGAAGGCGCCGGAGGCGGCCAAAGCCGGGGGCATGGACGCGGAGATCGGCGCGCAGCGGAGCGCGGGCCGCACGGTGGAGCCGGAGAAGACGCCGGCGCCCAAGTCCGTCGACCGCGACCTTGGGCTGTAGACGCGGTTCGGGAAGCTCGAAGGGTTACTGTTCCGAACCCGTCGGCACATGCACCGGCCGGTGTCCGGCCGAACGGCATCGTCGCGGGTCGATGCCGAGTCGAAGACGGCGGCGGACGAGCAACACCAGGAAGGTGGCGAAAAGCATGAACGTGCTTTGTCAGAATCGGAAGAAACCATAACTGATGTCTGGTGTAGGGCCGGCGGGGTGAAACCGGGCGGCGCGCAGGTCGACTCGTCATTGAAGGACCAAGTGCAATTTCATATATGGTTATGGCAGACTTTGACCAAGTTCCCGCGAGGTTGCCATGTCCCGGCTCATCTCGGCCCCTTTCTTCAGTGCGCACCCTGTCTTTCGCCGGGCCGAATACGCTGCCGCCGTCGGCCGCGAGCCGGGCGACAGGGTCGTTACGGCGATGCTCGCCCAGCATCTCAAGGCGGGCAACATCCGGCGCATCGCCCGCTCGGTGTTCGCCTCCGTGCCCAAGCACGCGGACGCGCGCACATGGTCCGTTGACCGCTTCCTGGCGGCCTCCCGGCTGCGCCCAGGCGGCGTCATCGCCTATCACTCGGCGCTGGAACTGCACGGCTACGCCTATACCGAAGGGTACGAGGTGCAAATCATCGCCCCCGGTGAGCCGCGCGTATTCGAGGCCAGCGGCCTAACCTGCCGGTTCGTCAGGCCGCCTCAAGGCTTCACCGGACCGAACGGCGCGGCGACGGACGGCGTGACCGTGGTCGATCGCCTGGGGCTGGATGTCAAGGTGACGACGCTGGAGCGCACCATCGCGGATCTGTTCGACCGTCATGATCTGGCAGGAGGTGCGGAGGAGCTCTTCAACTCGCTCGACCTGGTGGCGCGTGTCGACGCCGGGGCATTGGTCCGGCACGCGCAGGCGCGTGGCAACGCCGCGGCCGCCGGCGCAATCGGTTTCTGGCTGGCGTGCGAGCGAGGGCGGTTGGGCGTGCTGCAACGTGCGCTGGAAGACCTCCGGGCGCTGGCACCGTCTCGGCCTCGATATGCGCTAGGTGCCAAGCCTGGATCGGGAAGGACAGCCAAGCACTGGAACGTGATCCTTCCTGCCGATGTCACTGACCGCCGGTTCGAGGGGCTGTGAATGGCGCCGCCTACCGTCCAGACCTTGCAGCGCCTCGCAGCAGAGACCGGATACCAACTGGATACGTTGGAGAAGGTGCTGCGGCTCCTGGAACTGCTGGATGAGATCGCTGAAGACCCGGTACTTTCCGAGTGCCTCGTCCTCAAGGGCGGAACGGCACTGAATGTCTTCCACCTCGATCTCGACCGGCTTTCAGTGGATATCGATCTGAATTATGTCGGCGCGCTCGACTTGGCGACGATGGAGAGCGAGCGCCCTCAGGTCGATGCCGCGATCGATCGCCTCCTCGCCTCTCAGGGCTACGGCGTGCGTCGTCGGCCGACCGGGCACGCAGGGGGAAAGTGGCTGTCGCGGTACGCGTCCGCTCTCGGTGGCAACGCTTCGCTGGAGCTGGACCTGAACTATGTGGCGCGCCAGCCGTTGTTCGGCGCGATCCGTATGGAGTCCCGTCTCCTCGGCCGCGTTCGGACGAGCCGTGTTCTCGTCCTCGATCTCCACGAGATCGTGGCCGGAAAGATCGTGGCGCTCTTCGATAGGCACGCTGCACGCGATCTGTTCGATGTACGCCGCATTCTGTCGATCGAGGGGCTCGACTGGGGCTGGATCAAGGCCGCTGTCCTGGCTCTCGGCGCCTGCAACCGCCGGGATTGGCGAACCGCGTCAAGCGACTCCATCGCATGCGATCCGCGCGAAATTCGTCGGAATCTCGCGATCTGCCTACCCCGTGGTTTCTTCACCGACACGGGAGATATCGACGCATGGATTGCGCAGTCCGCGGCGCTGTGCCGGGAACGACTCGCTTTCCTGTTCGAGTTGTCCGAGAGCGAGCGGTGCTTTCTTGACGGTATCCTCGACCGTGGGGAAGTCAACGCCGATCTGCTCGGTGTCGAGCCTGAGATACGGGCGCGCATCGGTGCCATGCCGATGCTTGCGTGGAAGGCCATGCACGTTCGCGAGCATCATGGTCTCGACCGGTGAGAGAACGTTTGTGAGAATGGCGGCGCGCATGTTTGTCCCGCGGGCGCCTGATTGGCTCGGCATGCTCTGTGTTCACCCGCGCGCCGCGTCCGGCTTCATTGGTATCGGGCCAGCACCCTTCAAGACTCTTTCGGTCTGGTCGGATCGAGGTACCGCTTGGGCGTTCGACGGCGAGCTGCGGGCCGAGCCCGGATGGCGGCGGGCGTGGCCCGGCTGCGCCGGATCCGTGGCATCGGCGCCGTGCGACACGGGTGCCGCTCGTCACTCCGTGACCGGGTTGCTGCGGAGTTCGGGTTAGTGCCGCGACGGATCGGGATGCACGGCTTCGGCTCTGGCATGAGACCGGCCATCGGGTGGGCGCGGGACTAGGCATGAATATGGGGAAGATTGGACCGAGGAAGTGACAGTGGAAGCAATCGAGGAGCCTGAGGGTTTGGAGACTCGCGAGTTGGAACGAATTCAGGCGGTGACGGCCGAGATTGTCGCGAAGTCGTCTGCGCGGCCTGGCTCGTGCGTGTACCGAGGTGAGCCGGAGTGCTACGAGGTCGTGTCGTCGGGCTTGTACAGGAAATGCCCGGAGCGCACGCATGAGGCGTTCGATATCGGGCGGGTGGAGCAAGAGATCATCGAAAGTGCGCGACAGTACACGAGCTTGACCAACGAAACGGAAATCCTTGCAGAAATCCAGCACTACGGCGGCAAGACGAACCTGATCGATTTTACCACCGACTACCTCGTAGCGTTGTTCTTCGCTTGCGCCGGAGGCGATGGCAAGGATGGAAGAGTGGTTCTGCAGTGGCCGGACCAGGGGACGGTGGTGGAACCCAGGCAGAAGAACAACAGGATCATCTCCCAAAAAAGCGTGTTCGTTCGACCTTGGCGGGGGTTTATTGTGCCGAGTGCGCGGGATGAGACGGTCGTCGTCCCGAGCGATCTGAAGGAGGGGCTGCTGTCGTTCCTAGCCCGATTTCATGGGATTTCGGAGCGAACTGTCTATAACGATATACATGGGTTCATCAGGAATCAGGATCTGGACGAGAGTCCCTATATCCGCGAGTTTCGGATGTCGCCCGGCGAACCCGAGTCTGACGGGGTGGAGTATTTGAAGCGTTGCTCGGGCGACGAAACGATTCTTGATGTAGAGATTGAGAGGATGCGTCACGCTTACCACCAGATTGGGATGGTCTACCAGAAGGATGAAAGGAGCATGTTCGTGATACGTCGGTGGGTACGGGAGATTGTCGAAGTGGCCTTTGTCTCGCTTGACGTGGCTGGGGTGGTCTTTCTCTACACGGGAGCAATCGAGAAGGCGCAGGGCGGTGTGCGGCCGGACGAAGCGTATTGCGGGCGCGGAGAGGCGTACTTGTTTCAGGGCGCGACGGACAGGGCCATACGCGACTTTGAGGAAGCACTCGCAAGGAACAAGGAGCTTGCTCAGGCGTACCGTGGACGTGGAAATGCACATCGGAAGGGAGGCGACGAGGAGCGGGGAATGGAAGACCTGAACGAGGCGCTGCGATTGCAACCCGGATTGGTTGCAGCGCTCATCGACCGCGGAAACGCATATCGTGAAAACGGTTCGCTAGAGGAGGCACTGACAGACTATGACGAGGCGATTTCAACCGGTCTAGTGGCTGGGAACAGGCAAGTCACGAGCGTTGGAGACCGACACTTTTATCGAGCAATCGCACGGTGCGCGTTGGAGGACTGGGAAGGGATGAAGGAAGACATCATCGTGGCGCGACGAGACGGGATTCTGGTGGCGTCGTCATTCCGGAATATTCTGGGCGACGTACCTACATTCGAGGCGGAGTACGGAGTCAGGGTGCCCTCCCATATCGTCACGGAGCTGCACGTTCCTGTGGATGCTCTGTGTTGATATGCTCTGCCAGACTGCGGTCTTCCGCGCCGGCGGCCGTATCAGGTGAACCTATGACGTTGGCGGGGCCTCGGGCTCGTCAACAGCCAGACCGCGGAGGTGACGGCGGTCTCCGGCGGCCGGGTCGGCTTCCGCCTCGAGGACGGGCGCATTCTGGACGTAAACGCGGGCGACCAGCAGCTTCGCCAAATCGACCGCGCCCGGGCCTCGACCGTACACGCGTTCCAGGGCAGGATGGTGGATACGGTGATCGCCGCGACCGAGGCGAACCATCCGAGCCTGACCAACCGGAAGATGCTGTACGTAGAAATCAGCCGAGCGTGCGCGGCGCCGAACTCGTGACCGACGACAAGGCGGCGCTCAGGGAGCAGGTCCAGGCACCCAAGTGCGCCTGCGGCTCTCGCGACAAGAGTGCTCGGAAGCTCGGCTATGCTGTCTCGCCCCGGCGCGGCAACACGGCAAGGGCGGTGTGAATCGTGAGCCGGTATCGGCCATCCTCGCGACCGGCGATCCGGCAAGAACCGACGCTCATGCCCCCGCGGCTCTTGGTCACCTCAACGTCGGCGACCATGGCGGCGCTGATGCGCGCCCGGACGTAGAACTTCGTCCCCACGGGGTCTTTCAGGCGTTCCAACGGGATAATCCCCCAATAGGGAACGTCTGCCGCAATGCCGTCGGCGCACTCCGCCTTGAGAATCAAGGCCCAGATGGTGGGGTCGCTCATCTGCTCCTCCAACGTGGCCTGCTCCTCGGCGCTCATCCGTCTTAGGCCTTCTGGCGACGACTTCGCAGGGAGTAGCTTGATGCATCGCTCTACGGGGTTGCCGTTCCGGTCACCCTCGGGATAGTTCGACCAGATCGCCTGTCCCAACGAGGACATTAACTCTTCGTACAGCGTCAGCGTGGTAGAGGTCCACACGCCAGGTGTTTGGGCATAGCCGCTCGGAATGATGCGTTTCCGTCCGTCCGACTTCCCGGCGCCGGCGCCATAACGGACCTGGGAGGGATTGCACTCGCCATCCAATATGTCGATCACGTGCTTGAGATCGCGACCCCACAGTTTCCTGAGCAGGCGGTCAAGTGGCGGCACGTCGCTGATCAACGCGTCCAGGCTATGCCCGAGCTTGAGATCGCGCTCGGGACCCCGGCTCAGTATGTTGAGGACCTTGAACGCGAGTTCGAAGCTCTCTCCCACGAGTCGGGCTTCGAGTGGCGGATGTGTCGTGTTCTCGGCTGCGGTCCGCGCCGCCCAGCTCATCGAGAAATACTCGTACAGGACGGTGCGCGCCCAAATCGTCCACGGGCGGAACCGCAGGACGAGTCGGTTGGTCGGGGGTGTCATCATCGTGATGTCCTCGCTTATGTGTCGCGAGAGTCGGCAGCGCGCAGCTCTTGCCGTCCCATCTGATCTCTGGGGTAGTGTTCCTTTCTTGCGGCATGCCGTTTGCTCAACTGTGCAGAGGGCGATGCTCGCATCCTGCGGGGTGGGTCGCCAGGGCCGCGAGGGGCGCCGGCGTGGTCGAAACGGCGTCGCGGGCGACCGCGGTTGGACGGATTCCGGTCGGCCGCGGTCGTCGGATCTGCCTCGAAAGCCCGTCCGGGGAAGGCTGCGCGGGCCTTCCGGCCCGGCGCGAGTGCAACGTCGAGGCGCAGGGTTCGGTTCGAACGGGCTGTCCGGTGGCGCGGAATTTCGGCCAGGGGAGGCGATCCGTCATCCGCTTTCGTCTGTTTCCGGCGGCAGTTCCGGGGCGACCCGGGAGATGTTGCGCGCGATTGCTTCGATCTCATCGCCGCGCCCGGCGGCCGCCATGTCGCGCGCCATGGCCTGGGCGGTGAACATCGCGGAGCGCAGCAAGTAGATCTCGGCCCGGGTGCGGGGCCATTGGCGGCGGTCGAGCGCCTCCATGGCGAGCTCGACGAGGAGCTGATTGGCCGAGACGTCGCGTTCCTCGGCGGCCTTTTCGATGCCCTCCCACTGCTCGGGGGTGAGGCGGATGTTCTTCTGGACGGTCTGGACCATGTTCGTTTCTTCGCGTGTGTGACCCGTGCCGGGACGGGAATCGGTATAGAATCGCGGGCGAATGGCGGCGCCTGCAAGGCTACCAGTTTGGTACCTGTCATAGCGGTGCGCACGCGTGTCCGCCACCAATTTGGTATCTCTGCCCGGAGGGCGTGTTACACGGCGAACACGCTTTGGGATGCGGCGCCGATAAACCGCGCGATATCAATACGTTGGGTCTCGATTCGGGGAGCTACCAGATTGGTATCTCTGTTTCCGGCACGACAGGCGGCGACAGGGGTGCGCAGAATCATGCCCAAGGGCATCGTAGGCGACGCATATGCAGCCCCGCGCGCCCTGCATCACCGATGCGTCGGGTGTGAGACCCAAGGCCGCCCCGGGCGGTCAGGACGGCCGAACCTGCGGTATGAGCGATGGGGGAATCGACGCCGGCGAAGCCGGCGCAGCGGAGCCGCCACGGCGATTGAGTGGCGGTCGATGCGGACGGAGCCGCAGGCAGTCGTGCGCAGCACGCTGCCGGAGGCGGAGGCGGCGGTGGCCGCACCGGTGCGGGCACCGGTGCACGGCGCGGTGCGGAGCGAAGTGCGGTCGCGCTCCGCAGGAGCGCCCGCACGAGTGCAGCGAGCACTGCGGCGGGCGGTGCCGAGCCCGGTGCGCGGCGAAGCCGGCACCGGCGACGCACGGAGTGCCCCGGGCCGAGCGCGAGGCGATGCCCACAGCCGGCGCAGCCGGCCAGGGCGAGCGAGGCGAGGTCTGCGACGAGCGCTGCGCGAAGCGCCGGCGCGAGGAGGACGCGGCGGTAGTCCCAACGAGGTAGTCGAACGCTGCGCGACGGCGGCGGACCGGCACGCGGCGGAGAGCGTCAGCGAGCCGCCGGGCAAGCGGAGCGCGCAGTGAGCGAAGCGAACGGAGGCGCGAGGGATACCCGCCCGAAGGGTCGAGACCGCGTAGCGGGCTCGGCAGGGTAGCCCGGTCGCGAAGCGACGCGCCCAGCCTCATCGTAGTGTCAGGCGAAACTGCATCGAGCATCGGCACCATCGGCTGCATCACGGGCTGCCCCGTCGTCGTCAGCATCGGAGTCACGGCGATCGGCAAAATCACCATCACCATCACGACCGCCATCACCGACAACGTTGCCGGCGCGCGCCGCACGTTGTTGTCGAGCACGGCGAGGCGGTGAAGGCGGTCGTGCTGCCGCTGGTGAAGTAGCAGGTGTGCGAGCCGGTGCGGAGGAAGAGCGGCGGAGCCGCCGCGGAGCGCGGCGCGCGCTGCGCGACGCGCGAAGCGAAGGCGGGCCGTGCGGTGGCGGCGGCGTTCGGGTCCGACCAAAGAAAAAGGGCCGCGCCGCCGAAGCGACGCGGCCCGTGGTGGCGATGCGGCTCAGGCGGCGACGCGCTGCACCGGGATGCCGAGCGCAACGGCCTTGTCGACGAGGTTGTCGGTGATGCCGGAGCCTGGGAACGCGATGACGCCCTTCGGCAGGAGGTTCAGCAGCTCGTCGTTGCGCCGGAACGGTGCGGCCCGCCCGTGTGCGTTCCAGTCCGGCTTGCACACCACCTGGTGCACCCCGTTGCGTTCGGCCCACTGTGCGGCGATGCGCTCGACGCCGGGTCCGCCGCCGTGCACGAGCACCATGTCGTCGTACTTCGCCTTCGCCTTGTCGAGGCGCGCGATGACGGCGCCTGCGTCGGTGACGTTCTTGCCGCCCGCGATGGCGACCAGCGTTCCCTGGGGCAGGTGCGCGCGCATCTCGCGGTCCTTCCTCGCCCGCATGAAGTCGCGTGCGTCGATGGCCGCCGAGGTGAGCTTGCCGGTCTGCGAGACGTTGGAGCCGCGGCGCGGGCGCCAGGTGTCGCCGGTTTCTGCGCGGTAGGCGTCGGCTGCGAGGTCGCGCATCCTCTCGAACGCGTCGCGCCGGTCGCCGAAGTTCTGCGCGCGGTCCGTCACCAGCTCCAGCTCGCGGGACTTGATTTCGGTGCCGTCCTGCGAGGTCTGGAGGTCGCGCAGCTCCGGGCTCAGCCTGTCGACGCAGCGGTCGAGCCTGCGCACCTGGGCGTCGAAGGTGTTCACGAACCCCCAGAGCAGGCTCTCGCGTTCGTCGGCGAGCTGGAAGCCGTCCGGTGCGACGCCTTCCGCGATGATGCGGAACGCTTCGCTCACCGCGTCCATCGCGTCGTCTGCGTCCCAGACCTCGCGGGGGTCGAACTCGTCGCGTTCCGGCGTGGCGCCGTAGAGCTGCGCGTTCTCGCAAACCGTCGCGGTGACTGACTGAGCCTGAGTGTTGTCGATATCGAACATGACGTTCTCCTGATGCAAGAGTGAGAGCTGAGCCTTGCGGCCCTGATGCGCCGGACCCTTCCGACGTGTGCCTATTGGTTCACGCGCGCGCAGGGGAGCCACCGGGGCCGCAGGGCATGACCCGATGTGGTGCGCGAGTGGTGCGGGCGCAGGGAGCGAAGCGAGCGAGCCACGGTCGCGTGCCGCATCGGGTCTAGGCGCGCCAGCGCCGTTGCCCTGCGAGTCCCGGCCGGAACGGAGCGTCAGCGGAGTGGAGGACCCCGAAGGGGTTGGCGCAGTGAGCACGTGTGGGACAATGGGCATACGTCGGGAGGAGTACCCCTATCCCCATTGACGGACCTGCCTTTCTTGGCAAGCGGAGCGCGCAGCGAGCGTGCGAGCGGAGGCGCGAGGGATACCCGCCCGCAGGGTCGAGACCGCTTTAGCGGGCTCGGCAGGGTAGCCCGGTCGCGAAGCGACGCGCCCAACCTCTTCGTTGAATGCGGCTCCGAAGTTCGCGAGTGGAAACGAAACCCCATCCCAGCGCCCTTACGCGTAGAACGGATGGGTATCGACGAGACGTTGCGTCACCTCGCGGATGCGGTGTCGCTGGTGCACACGGTGCGGTCCTCGGGGGTCTTCGTCGAGGTGGATGAGGAAAATCCGCTGACCCGGGTTGAGGATGTCGTCGTGTGCGTAGACGTCGCCGACGTGGTCGCCGTCCTGGTAGATGCGCGATTCGTGCGGTGCGATGCGCTTGAAGGCGATGCGGCTCATGGTGCGCTCCTCGCTGCGTGGCGGCGGTGCGGTAGGGGACTGTCTCGGTCGCGTTCGCGCTCGGCCCGGGCTTGGTGGTCGGGGGGCGAGGAGGACGATGCGGCAGCCGGTGGCGGCGACCGGGGCGAGGACGGGCGCGATGGCGTGGTGGACGTCGGGCCAGGCGAGTCCGCCGAGGCCGCAGCCGAGCTTCGGGATGGCGACCGACGCGACGCGGTGTTCGCGCAGCGCCTCGGCGAAGGCGCGCACGGAGCGCTCGATGTCGTCGAGCCGCGCGGGGTCGTGCCAGTGGCGCTTGGTGGGCAGGGCGACGAGGAAGCGCGGGCAGGCGCCGGCGCCGAGGTCGTCGACATGCACGGCGCCGGGGCGAAGGTCGCCGGCGCGACACGCGCGGCGGTACGAGGCGAAGTGCGCGGGGTAGCGGCGCTTGAAGGCGAGCGCGAGGCCGCGGCCCATGACGCCGACGCAGTTGACGGGGTTGACGAGGGCCTCGCAGCCGGTGGCGAAGAGGTCGGCGTCGCGGTAGACGATGGGCATGGCGCGCTCCTGGTCGCGGACGGGGAGGACGTTCGTGGGGGCGGGGACGCAGGGCCGACACCCTCGCTCTGCGCACGGCCGCTCGCCCCTTCGCCGCTCGAGCCCTCGCTCTTCGCCTCAGCCGGAGAGGCGCCGTGCGGCCCAGGCCGCGGCGCGCGCGAGCACCTCGCCGTGGCAGGGCAGCGGCGCGCAGTGGCAGGCGAGGCGCTTGCCGTGGAGGGCCGCGAGCTCGTCGAGCGAGACCTCGCCGGCGCGGATGCGCCGCCAGAGCTCGGCGCGGTAGAGGGCGATGACCTCGTCGCGGGTTCCATCGCGCCCGATGACGAATTCGTTCCCCCACCTGGTGCGGCGGTCGATGCGCACCGCGCCGTTCCTCACGGCGTCGGGTTCGTGCTTCAGATTGGCGATGGCGCGCGGCATGGTGCTCTCCTTCGTTGTGGGAGCCCTTCGGCTACTGGGGCAGAAGTGGCGCGCGCCCGCAGTGCCGTCACCGCGCAAGCGGCCGGAGCGAAGCGGAGGACCCCGCAGGGGTTGACGGTGCGAGGACGTGTGACACGCTGGCCCCGGTAGCGAGAAGGGCGTGAACGGTTGGGAGGGCACCCCTGCCCCGAGCGGGGGCCGTTGCGGCGTTCATGCCGCCTCCCCCGCCCCACGGTCCGCGGCGAGCCGGTTCATCGCGATGCACACGTCGCGCGGATGCACCGTCGCGAGGTTGAACACCGGGATGCCCGCGGTCATGGCGAGGCGGATGGCGAGGCCCGTGCCCCCGGTCGCACGCCCGCCCTCGGACCAGCAGATGACCGCGCGCACCGGCTCGCCGTTCGGGACGCCGCCGATGATGGCGACGTTGCGCGCGTGGAGCTTTCGCACCGCGGGGCTGCACCGCTCCCAGGCATCGTGATGGGCGGCGGCGAAGGGGTAGAGCTTGGCGAGCGCCCTGTCCCCGAACGACACGGTTCCGGGGCCGCGCCAGCCGTTGTAGCCGGGCCAGGGGAGGAACACGGTGCGCAAGACGGGCGAGCCCTCGGCGAACGCGCGGTCGGCCCCGTCGGCGCCGCCGGTGTGCAGGTGCCAGCCCTTCGACGCGAGATACCAGGCCATGCGGCGCATGACGGCGAGCACTGGCCCGGGCGTCTTCCGCGCACCGATGCCGGCGTAGATGAGTGGGGACATCGACTCTCTCCTCATTCCCGATTCACCCCCTGGTCGGCTTCGCGCGCCCTCTCACCGGAGGAAGTGCCCTCGCATCCGGGCGCCGAGCGTGTCGGGACCGAGCGCGACCAGGTCGTCGTTGAAGTCGTCGCCCTCGGGCACGAGCACCAGGGCGGCGACGCCCGCCCGCGCGCAGCGCCGGGCGAGGCGTATCGCCGCCTGCTCGCCTTCGTCGTCGTTGTCGCGGGCGATGACGAGCCGCGCGACGCCGGGCGGAGGCGCGAATGCGCCGAGGCTCCCGGCGGAGAGCGCGGCGGCGGCGGTGATCTCGGGCACCGCGGTGACGAGCGAGAGCACGGTCTCGATGCCCTCGCCGACGAGGAGCGAAGCGCCGTCGGCGGGGCGCCCGAAGCGCACGGCGAGGCCGTAGATGCGCCCGAGCGCCTTGCGAGGCGATGCGACGCCCGCCTTGGCGGGCGAGCGGGGGTCGAGCCAGGTGCGCTGCACGCCGGTGACGGCGCCGTCGTCGCCGGTCACGGCGGCGACCAGCGCCGGGAGGCGGCGCACGGACGAGCCTTCGCGGTAGCGAAGCTCGGGGTGGAAGCGCAGCGCCGCGAAGCGGCAGCGCGCGAGCCCCCGGGCGCGGAGGTAGCGCTCGGCGTGGGTGCCGTCGATGGCGCGGCAGCGTCGCCAGAGGCGGCGGGCCGCCTCGGTGGCGTCGTAGGAAGCGCCCTCGCCCGCGGCCGGCTCAGCCGGCAGAGCGAGGAAGGCGCGGGCCTCGTCGAGCGCCGCGCGCAGCGTCGGCGCGCCCAGGCGATGGCGGAGGACGTCGAGGAGGTCGCCGTGCTCGCCGGTCGCGGCGTCGGTCCACTTGCCCGGCGTGCCGGGGGGCCTGAGCCGGACGTAGAGCGAGCGCCCGCGGGCGCCGTCGAGGTCGCCCGCGACCCAGTAGCGGCCCTGGCGGCGGCCGTGGGGAAGATAGTGGCGGCACACCGCCTCGGCGCAGCGCCCGAGCGCGGCGGCGATGGCGGCCGCGTTCACGGCGCACCTCCGGTGGACGGGAAGAACGGTCTCGGCATGACGGGACTCCTCGGGCCTTGGCGGGAACGCCCCGATACCGGCCAAGCTCCGGCTCTCGTCGGCGCGGGAGGGCGAGCGGCCTGCGCGAAGCGCGGGCGCGATGCCCGAACGGGGAAGGACTCCAGACCGCCGGCAAAGGGGGGGAGCGGCGCCGATGCGCCGCCCCCCTGCCGGTTCCCGTGTCACTCGTAGCGCGGCCGGGTGCGCGGGAAATCCGCGCCGGCGTGCGGCTCGATGCGGAGCTCCGGCCACCCGGTGCAGAGCACCGAGTCGGGCGGGTGGCACCCCAGCCGGCGCTCGGCGATGGCGGAGGCCATCGCATCGCGGGCCGCGGCCGCATCGTCCACGGTCGGGTACGTGCCGTGGCAGGCGACGACCGTACCGGTGTCGTACCACCACCCGCCTTCCTCCGGTCCGCCGAAGGCGCGGTTCGCGAGGTACTCGTTGAGGTGGAACGGGCCGTCCGGCTGCGGGTGCTCGCCGGGGGAGCCTTCGTAGAGGTCGAGGAGCGCAGACACGTCGTCGGCGTCAACGGGCGCGCGCTCGCCGTTGGCGCTCGCGCAGACGAGGCGGTCGAGGATGTTGCTCATGTCGGAATCTCCGTGAGGATGGGGATGTGGGACTCTCTCGATTCCGGTCCCGCTCACCCTCCTGTGCCAGGCACACCTCCTCCTCTGCGCGAAGCGCGGAAGCCCCCGCGCCGCGGGGGCGGGTGCCCCCCGGCTCAGTGCAGGACGGGGGCGTGCCTGCGGTCGAGGGCGATGGCGAAGGCGACAGCCTCGGCGGCGTCGTGCATGGAGTCGAAGCGTTCGCCGTCGAGGAGCGAGAGGGCGAAGAGGCGTTCGAGCGAATCGCGCGAGAGGTCGAGCGCGACCGTCCAGCGGACGTCGTCGTCGGTCTCGACCGCGCGGAGCGTGATGGTCTCGGTGGTCATGAGGGCATCCTCCGAATGGGCGCCGGGCGCATCGCCGGCAATCCATCGGAGACACGCGCGCGCAAGGCTCGTCACCCGTGAGGGCCGCGCGAGCGGACGGCGCAGCCGTTGACGAGCCGAGCACGCGTGCGAGGATGGGGATTGCCGGTGATGAGAGGCGCACTCCACCCCTCGCGCTTCGCGCGAGGGCCTCGGGGGGGACCCTTGGGGGGGGCGCAAGCCCCCCGCGCAAGCGATCGACGCCCGCAGGGTCGAGACGAGCGCAGCTTGGCTCGATGCGGAGCACGAGAGCGCGGTCCCGCAGGGATGCGCCCGAACGAGACGTGCTGGTCCGCCGCAAGGCGGTCATGGTTCGCGCGCTCCGGATACGGGGCAAGCAGCGGACGGGCTACGGCGCGAGGGTGCGGAAGGTCGCAGAGATGCGGGTCACGGTCTCGCACGCGGTGTCGGCGCGGTCGATACCGTGCATGAAGCGATGGCGCGCGTTCCCGGCGAGGACGAGGACCGAGCGGCGGGGGAGGACCGCGACCTCGTCGCCGGGCAGGCCGTCGCGGGCGTAGGGGCGCGTATCGCGGCGGCGGAAGCGCATCGGCCACGAGGCGCCGAGCGAAAGCGACGCGACCACAGGGCCGAAATCGGCGTGGTCCGCGTGCATCCCGATGCCCTGCCCGGGGCAGTACTCGTTCACGATGCACTGCACCGGGAGCGCGCCGCCGAAGTGCGCCCGGAGCCGTTCGGCCATGACAGTCGCCCAGCGTGGGAACGGCGCGGCGGGGACAGGCGCAGTCGCGCCCCGGTAGTCGTACTGGAATCCATAGTGCTGCACGCGCCGGCGCAGCTCGGTGAGCCAGGGCGCCTCGGCGATGCGAAGGAGGATGCGCGCCTCCTCCGCGGGGGTGACGAAGTCGGGGACGATGACGGCCCCGTGGGCGAAGATGCTGTCGGTGTCGCGCGCCATGCTCTCTCTCCAGGTGCGAAGCGGGCGCCCGCATGGGCGCTTGGCTCGGACTCCGGGGGAAGGACTCGAAGCGGCCTGCAAAAAGGGGGACCGACGCCGAAGCGCCGGTCCCCGAGGTGGGAGGGAGGAGAGACGTAATCCGTTGAATTAAAACGAGAAATTACGTTTCTAGAACGGGATGTCATCGTCCATATCGGAGGACGCCGAGGCGCCGCCGGCCGGCATGGCCGGAGCGTTCGCCGGCTCCGACGCGGGCTGCCCCGAGCCGTTCCCGTTCGCGCCGTTCGGCTTGTCGAGGAACTGGACGCGTCCGCCCGGGACCAGGAGGATCTCGGTCGAGAACCGGTCGCCGTCCTCACCGGGCTTCGACCAGCGCCGGGTCTGGAGCTTGCCCGCGACGTAGACCAGGCGGCCCTTCCTGGCGTGCTTTTCGAACATGTCGATGAGCCCGTCCTGGAAGGTGACGATGCGGTGCCACTCGGTCTTGTCGACCCGCTCGCCGGTCTGCTTATCTACCGTTTCCAAATGCAGGCAGTTCCGACGAAGAGGGTGATCTTCAGGACGTTGTGATCACCCACCCGTTTCATCCGCTCAGGGGCCAAACGGTTCGGATTTACGACCGTGTGGGCGGATGCAAGAGAGCGATTGTTCGCTACTTCGCGGACGGCTCGGCCAGCCCAACCCTCGTCAGCGTGCCGGTTTCCTGGACGTCCCTGCGGCAGGTGGACGACTTCGAGCGCGTTGCGTTGGGCCGCTGCCTGTTCCGGGGGGACGACCTGATTGTGCTTCGCGCGATTGTGGATTCACTCCGCGCACCCGCGGTCGAGCGTAATCAGAAATAATGGCGCTATATGCTCAGAAATTAGGGCGCTCATGCACGGCTGTTCCGGGTATGGAATGCCAGATAATAGCTGGTATCCCTTCATATGAAGCGAAGCCATCGGGATCGATGGTTGACTTGGTGGCGAGAGATAGCGTATTAATTATTGAAACTATCTCGGAGGACCGCACCGCCATGGCAGACCGTCGCGACGACACCGAGAAGCAGGACCGGCTCAGGGAGGCCGGCACCCTCAACCGGACGCCGGAAAGGGTCAGCGACCCGATGTTCGCGGTGGGCGAGTTCTTCGACGCCCGCGACCTGCTCCAGGTCCGCTACGAGATGGTCCGGGTGGTTCGGCTGGGCGAGGCCACCCTCGCGCAGGCGGCGGCACGGTTCGGGGTCTCGCGGCCGACCTGCTTCCGCATGGTCAAGGCGTTCGACGGGGGCGGGCTGCAGG
Organism: Gammaproteobacteria bacterium; assembly: GCA_965223775.1. Classification (GTDB taxonomy): domain Bacteria; phylum Pseudomonadota; class Gammaproteobacteria; order HK1; family HK1; genus JAJDXW01. Next base: position 5,679,101 of record OZ245021.1, read on the forward strand.
AACTCATCCCGGCACGGCGCGGGCCGCGAGGGCCGCACAAGATCAGCCCGGAGATACTGCGCTTCGTCGAGGACTACAGGGCCCTGCACGGACGTGTGGGAGCGCGCCGGCTGGCGCCGCTGATCGAAGCCGAGTTCGGCGTCAGGGTGCATCCGCGCGGTCTCGAGAAGGCACTGGAGCGGGTTCAAAAAAAACCGCTGGAACCCGGACCATGATGCGCGAGGACGCCTGGAAGACTTACGAGAGCTGGCGAGGGCTCTGGCTGTCGGGCGGCAACAGCAACGCCATCGCCGCGCTGCGCTTCCACGGTCTGCGCGGCGCCCTGGCCATGGCCGGAGCTGGGTGCAACCGCACCGGCCCGCGGCCGCCGCCTTCGTCCACCAGGGTGGAACTGCCTATCGCCGACGCCGTGATCGCGGAGGCCGCCAGCCAAGTCCGGCGCCTGCTGCGCGTGTCGTCGCCTGCGGCGATCGCCAACACCGTGTGGGAGAACGAGGAGAACCGTCATGCCTGAAGCGGAAACGCGCAAGATCGCGCCGCATCATCTGGAGCGCGAGGCTTGCCTGTACGTGCGTCAGTCCTCGCTTCGCCAGGTCATGCAACACACCGAGAGCACGCGGCGCCAGTACGGGCTGAGCCAAAGGGCGACGGCGCTCGGCTGGCCTGCGGAGCGCATCCGGGTGATTGACGAGGACCAGGGCAAGTCGGGAGCCTACACCGGCAACCGCAGCGGGTTCCGCGACCTGATGGGGAGCATCGCCGCCGGCGAGGTGGGCATCGTTCTCGGCCTGGAAGTCTCGAGGCTCGCGCGGGACAACGCCGACTGGCACCAGCTGCTGCGGATCGCCGGCATCACCAATACCCTGATCCTCGACGAGACCGGCATCTACGATCCCAACGACGGCAACGACAAGCTCTTGCTCGGCGTCAAAGGGACCCTGAGCGAGTTTGAGCTTCAGGGGATCAAGGCGCGGATGGTGGGCGGCCAGCGCAGCGCCGCCGCGCGCGGTGCGCTGAAGATGCGGTTGCCGGTCGGCCTGGACTACAACGACAGGGACGAGGTGGTGTTCGACGGTGACCGGTCCGTCGTCGACGCCATCCGTCTCGTGTTCGACAGCTTCGGCCGAATGGGGTCGGCGATGGCGGTGGTGAAATGGATGCACCGCGAGAACATCGAGCTGCCGGCGCGTCCGCGAAGCGGGCCGGCCAACGGTGAGCTGCGCTGGGCTCTTCCGCGCGTGCCGCAAGTCGGCCGCATTCTGAGGAATCCGCGCTACGCCGGCGCCTTCGTCTATGGCCGCAGGCGCGTCGAGAGGCAGGCGGACGGGACAGCCCGATTGCGCTCTGTTGCGATGGAGGAGTGGCAGGTGTGCATCCCGGACGCGCATGTGGGGTTTATCGATTGGGACGAGTACCTTCGCAATCGAGCCACCCTGAGAGGCAATGCCGCGGCCTTCCTGGAATCGGACTTGCGCACCGCGGCGCCCCGCGAGGGGGCGGCGCTGTTGCAGTCGCGGGTGATCTGCGGCCACTGCGGCCGGCGCATGGGCATGCAATACAACCGCGCTCTGCCGCATCGCAACCGTCCGGCGCGCTACGTCTACGTCTGCAATGAAGAGCTCGTCCGCTACGGACGGAAAGTCTGCCAGAGCATGCGCGGCGATCTCGTCGACGCCGAGATATCGCGCTTCGTGATCGACGCGATGAACGGTGAGAGCATCGATCTTGCTCTGGCGGTCCAGGAGCAGGTCGAGGTGGAGTTCGCCGAGGCCGATGCCCAGCGCGCCAGGCGTATCGAGGGCTTCCGCTACGAGGCCGACCTGGCGCGACGCAGGTTCTTCGAGGTCGACCCGGCGAACCGGCTGGTGGCGGCATCGCTCGAAGCGGACTGGAACGAGCGACTGCGTGAGCTGGAAGAGGCATGCCGGGAACGCGAGGACCGCGCCACGGTGCGCAAGACCGAACTGTCCGAGCGCCAGGTCGAGCGCATTCGGGAACTGGCGTGGGACTTCGAGCAGGTATGGAACGCCGCCCAAACCGGAAACGCGGATCGCAAGCGGCTGCTCGGGCTTCTGATCGAGGATGCGACGCTGACCCGGGACGGCTCGGAGGTGACCATCGGTCTGCGTATGCGCGGGGGTCGTTCCCTGACGCTCGAGCCCCTTCAGTTGCCGAGACCGATGGCGGAGATCCGCAAGACACCGGCGGAAACGGTCGCCGCGGTCGACCGGCTGCTCGAAACGCACGGAGACGAAGGCGGTGCGCGCGAGCTGAACGCGATGGGGCGCCGAAACTGGAAGGGTGAGTCCTACACGGCCAAGGGCGTGGGCAGGATACGGCGGGCTTACGGATTGCCCGGCTACCTCGAGCGTGCGACGAAACGGCTTCGCGAGCAGGGCTTCGCGACGGCCGCGGAAGTAGCCGCCCAACTCGGGTTCAACGTGAGGGTCGTGCGGCTGCTGGGCAGAACGGCAACGGACGCGCGGGTGGAGCGGGTCATCGTCCCGACCGAAGGTCGGCGACGATACTGCATGTACAGAGCGAACTGCGCCGGCGAAGCGGTGCACAGAGCCCGATGAGGCGATTCGCCGAGCGGAGCTATGCCAGGCTCTCGCGACATGAAAAAAGGGCCGACGCGCGAAGCGCCGGCCCGAGGTGGAGGGAGGATGGTGAGCGGATCAGAACGGGATGTCGTCGTCGAAGTCGGCGGCGGGCGCGGTGCTGCCGCCGGCCGGCATGGCCTCGCCGTTGGTGGGCGCCGCGGCGTTGCCGTTGGCCCCGTTCGCCTTGTCGAGGAACTGGATCCTGGAGCCGGGGACCAGAAGAATCTCGGTGGAGAACCGGTCCGAGTCCTCGCTGTCCTTGCGCCAGCGCCGGGTCTGCATCTTGCCCGCGACGTAGACGAGCCGGCCCTTCTTCGCGTTCTTGACGAGCATGTCGATGAGACCGGGCTGGAAGGTCACGCAGCGGTGCCACTCGGTCTTGTCGACCCGGTTGCCGGAGTTGCGATCGATATACCCCTCATCGGTCGCAATGCTGAGATTGGCGACGCGGCCCCCCGAGGTGAGATGGTTCACGGTGACGTCGGCGCCGAGGCGGCCGATGACTTCCGCGCGGTTCAGTCCGAAGCTCATGGTCTTCTCCTTCAGGTCAGGTTGATGACGATGGGATGCGAACGGCCGGGACCGGGACGACTCTCTCCGACCCCTTCTCCGTTCACCCTTTCTTCGCTTCACTCCAACTCCGGGCTGACGCCTGACCCGGTATCGGAGGAAATGGAACGATGTGGCTCGACCTCGGCTGTCCCACATGGAGTGCGAGGGGACAGCACGATCAGCGGATGGCCCGGAAAATCCTCACAGACCGAACAAGGTGCATCATGAAACACGAGACTTGTTGAGGTAGGACTCGTCGGTCGCGACCGAAAGGTTGGCGACGCGCCCGCCGCTGGTGAGGTGGTTGACAGTGACGTCGGCGCCGAGGCGGCCGATGATTTCCGCGCGATTCAATCCGAAGGCCATTGCGGTTCTCCTTCAAGGTCTGGTTGATGACGATGGGTTGCGACCGGTCGGGGGCCGGGGGTCACTCTCCCCAGCCCCTTCCCGTTCACCTTCTCCTCGCTTCCCCCTCACTCTGCTTCGTCGCCCCGGGGGTCGAAGGGAGCCGGTTCTTCGAGGATGGTGCGGATGGCACGGCCATCGAGGCCGAGTTGTGCGAGCAGGTCCGGGCCCGTCTGCACGTCTGTGTCGAAATCGAACATCGCCAAGTCTCCTCTGCCGGTTGCCGCGTCCGGCATCGGGACGGGAGCCCTTCTCCCTCTCCCCTGCCGGGCGTTCGCCCGGCGCTTCGCACGGCTCTGGCTCGATGGACGCAAAGGGAGGGAGAGAGGGTGCGGCGGGCCGCGAAGGGGTGCGCGGCGGCCTGGCCCGGCCCGCTCACAACAGACCGCGTTCGGCGAAGGAGACGGTCTCGCCGTCGCCGACCACGAAGTGGTCGATGAGGCGGATGTCGACGAGCGCGAGCGCCTCGGCGAGCCGCTTGGTGATGGCGCGGTCGGCGGGGCTTGGCTCGGCGACTCCGCTCGGATGCCCATGTCCGACGACCAAGGCGGCGGCGTTGTGAATCAGGGCGCGGCGCACCACGACGCGCGGATGCACGGTGGCGCCGTCGACGGTTCCATTGAAGAGGGCCTCGTATGCGATGGGACGGTGGCGCGAGTCGAGGAAGACCGCGACGAAGACCTCGTTGCGAAGTCCGCGAAGCCGGACCTCGAGGTAGCGCCGGGTGTGGGCCGGCGAGGTGAGCGCCCCGTCGCGGCGAAGCCGCGCCTGCAGCCAGCGCGCGTGCAGCTCGTGCAGGGCGTGGACCCGGGCGCGGTCCTCGGCGCCAAGCAGGAATGCCCTGAGCGTGTCGTCGGGGTCGTCGAGGAGCTCGCGCAGGCCCCCCACGGCGGCGAGCGTCGCGGGGTCGAGGTCGATGCCGACGAGCCCGAGGAGCTCGTGGTCGTCGAGGGCGGCGGGTCCGGCGCGCTCGATGCGCGCGAGGAGGATGTCGTCCGGCTGGGGCGGCGAGAGCGCGTGCGGCACGGCATAGGGTGCGGCGGTCTCGGAGCGGACGGCGGGAGCAAGCGGAATGTCGGTCGCCATGACGGGTGCATCCTCGGCAGCGTGGGGGAGCGGCCCGGGAGCGCTCTCTCCGCTCGCCCGGACCGGGCCCCGTGGACGCTCCGCTCGGCCTCCCGGGCGGGAGGCGGGAGGCGGCGTCGTCCGCGGTCGGGATTGCGGGCGCGTCTGCGGCGCGGCGCGGGCGAGCCATGGCGAGACGGCAATCGATGAGAAGGTGCGGGCTGCGGGGGCTTGCGCCGCTGTGGCTGGGCGCAGGGACGTGCGCGAGGGCCCCCGTGCGCTTCGCGGCGGTCGGCGGGCCGGCGGCGGAGCCAGGCAGGGGGCTCGCGACGGTGCCGATGATGGTGAGGTCGCCGGTTGCGGTCGCGCGGGCCGGCGCGGTCACGGTTTCGGCGTCGCTGGTGGCCGGGCTGCTCGGCCCGGTCGCGATCGCGCGCTACGCGGTGGTGCTCAGCGTGCCGGTGTGGATCGCGTGGTACTGGCCGGTGCGGCGGGGGTGAGCGCGGGGGACGCCGGGCCGGCTGCGCAGCACGGCGCCGCAGGGATAGGAGGTGGGGGGCGCTGGGCGGTTCGTGTTGCGGCGAAGGACGGCGGTGCGGGTTATCGAGGGTCCGCGGGGTCGGGGTGTTCGTCCCGCATGAGTTGGCGCGCCCTGTGGATTCGCCTTCGGGTGAGGGTACGCATGGCACTGTCGACGGACCACTGCTCGGACACGGCCGCCTCGCCGTGGAGGAGGGTCGCGATCTCGCGCGTGGTCATGCCGCGTCTTATGGCGTCGGACACGATCAGGAGTTCGCGTTCGTTGTTGGCTTCGGATTGGGACACTGGAGTCCTCCGGCAATCGAACGATGACTGGCGATGCAGATTGTCGCGGAATGACCCGTCGAGTCCAGCGCGATGCGGTCCCGGGAGCGGTGGAATCGGGGTCGAGAACCGGGCGGAAAGACGCCGCCGCCCCGGTCGGCGGCGAGCGGGCAGAAGCGGGCCGTTCGGAGTGGAGGAAGGCGGGCCGGCTGCGCAGCAGCGCAACGTGCGCGGACGGGGCCGGTCCGGCTGACGTCGGCATCCTCGCAGAGCCGGTCGATGATGCGGTTGACGGCACCGCGCGTGCCGTGCTCGAGGTGGCGGGCGCCGGTGAAGGGCTTGCCTCGCGGCAGCTTGGCAATCGCGGCTCGAACCGCTGTCGCGGTGGACATGGCGTGGCGCGCCCTTGTCGGGAAACATGGTGATGGTTTGGGCAAATTCCGCGTGGCGGTGTGGGGCGCCGGGCGCGGGTTCAGTGTCTGGAAGGGTCGTCCGGCTCGGAGGTCTCGGCGCGCATGGAGCGTGCCGCGAGCTCGGTCCAGTCCTCGCGCGAGAGCCCGAGCTTGCGGTTCAGCTTGTCGCAAAGCCGCTCTGCATCGTCGACCGTCAGCGCAACGAGGGCCGTGGGGATGTAGCCGCTCATGCCCTCGATGACGATGCGGATTTGCTGCACCTCGTCCTCGATGTCGTAGGCCGGCACGAAGCAGTAGTTCGGGTCGTCCGGCAAGGTCTGGGCGGTCATGGAATCGGTCTCCTTCGGTGGCGAAGGCCGCGGACGGCGGGCCGGCGGCACGTGCCCCGGGCGTGGCGCCGCGGGGGATGGTATCGGACGAACCGGACCCGCCGGCGGTCGGCGGGCCGGCCATACGTATGGCGCGGGGGTGGCTCAAGCCGCGAGCGGCCAGCGTTCGAGGATGCGCTCGAGAGCCTCCGCGCCGGGGGCGAAGGCGCGGGCGCGCCACGAGACGATCTCGACGGTGCAGCCCATGCGCTTGAGCGCGTCGGTGTCGCCGTCGGCCGGTCCCTCGATCTCGACCCGGTGCGCGCCCATGATGCGCCGGCGCGCGAGGCGCCAGCCGTTGGCGAGCGCGAGCGCACTGCCCCGTCCCATGACCGCCTCGAAGGCTTCGGCGCCGGTCATGGCGAAGCCGCTTATCAAGCCGAAGCTGGTACGCACGGCGCGGACCTGCTCGGCGTCGAGCACGCGCCCGATGAGAGCTTCGCCCGCATCGGTGGTGAGCCGGCGCACCCGCATGTTCTCGGCCGGCAGCCGGTCCCAGATGGGGAGCAGCAGGCCGGCGGCGAGCCAGAAGCGCGAGTTGCGGTGGGTGGGGAGCGATGCGATTTCCTGCTCCCAGAGCATGCGCCACCGGGTGTCGTCGGCGCGGCGCCAGTTCGACGCGTCGAGCTCGGCCCGGGCCATGGATTCGCGCACCGCGGGCCGGACGAGGCGGACGCGCTCCTGCACCCCGCCATCGTCGAACATGCGAGACGGCGCGGGCAGCGCGACGGCGGCGCGCTTGGAGCGCGCGTTGACCATGAGGACGGGCTTGCCGTCCGGTCCGGGATCGCGTTCGCCTAGCCCAAGCGCCACCTCGGCCGTGGTCGGCACCAGGCGGTCGCGGCGCAGGATCTCGGCCAGCTCGGTGGCCGCCCCGGTGCCGGGATGCTCGTAGATGGTCTCGCGCCCGGCGATGGACAGCGAATCGGCGCGCACGGTCTCGACCCCGGCATGATAGGTGCCGGCCTCGACGGCCTGCTCGATGTTGGCGGCGATGCGCTCCTCGAGCTCGGCGAAGAGCTCGTTCTGCTCGTCGATGGGGAGTGCCAGCAGCCGGTTGAGGAACCGGGGCATCGGCGGCAGCTCCTCCTTGAGGCTGCCTTCGTGCGCGAGCTTGAGGCCGGTGGCCTTCTCGAAGCGGTCGACGGACCAGCCGGAAATGCGCCCGAGCCAGAGCGCGCCGTAGAACTGGCGCAGCGCCGCCTTGGCGTAGAGGCTCTCCAGGTTGTCGCTCTCGCGAAAGAGCGCCTGGTCGTCGCCGCCCATGGCGGTCTGCGAATCGCGCTGCCCGCGCGTGATCGCGCCGAGCGAGTCCAACCGACGAGCGATCGTGGCGATGAACCGCCGCTCGCCCTTCACGTCGGTAGCGACGGGGCGGAAGAGCGGCGCCGACGCCTGGTGGGTGCGGTGCGTGCGCCCGAGGCCCTGGATGGCCTGATCGGCCCGCCACCCCGGCTCCAGCAGGTAGTGGATACGCCGCTCGGTGTTGGCGCATGACAGGTCGGCGTGGTAGCTCCGGCCCGTCCCCCCCGCCATCGAGAACACGAGGATGCGCTTGGTGCGGTCCATGAACGCGGCGGTCTCGGCGAGGTTGGCGGAGGCCGGCCGGCTGCGCAGCGCGAGGCGCTCGCCGCGGGCGTCGGTCACCTTCAGCACGCGGCGCGAGCGGCCGGTCACTTCCGCGACCACGTCGTGCCCGAAATGCTGCACCACCTGGTCGAGCGCGGACGGCACGGGCGGGAGCGAGGCGAGCTTCTCGATGAGCGCGTCGCGGCGCGCGGCGGCCTCCTGGCAGATGACGGGGTTGCCGTCCTCGTCGAACACGGGCCGGCTCATGACGTTGCCCTCGTCGTCGGTGAACGGCTCCTGGAGCTGCACAGGGAAGGCGTGGGCGAGGAACTCGATGACGGTCTCGCGCGGGGTGAGGTCGACGTTGATGTCGTCCCATTCCGATGCGGGGATCTCGGCGATGCGCCGCTCCATCAGCGCCTCGCCGGTCGAGACGAGCTGGACGACGGCGGAGCGCCCGGCATCGAGATCGGCCTCGATCGCGCGGATGAGCGAGGGGCACTTCATCGACGTCAACAAATGTCCGAAGAAGCGCTGCTTTGCCCCCTCGAAGGCCGACATCGCGGCGGACTTGGCGTTCTTGTTGAGCGTCGATTCGCCGTCGACGATGCCGGTCGCCTTCAGCGCCTCCTCGATGTTGTGGTGGATGACCTTGAACGCGCCGGCGTAGGCATCGTAGATGCGCCGCTGCGCATCGGTGAGCGGGTGTTCGAGGATTTCGACCTCGACGCCGTCATAGGAGAGCGCGCGGGCCTGGTAGAGCCCGAGGGCCTTCAGGTCCCTCGCGACCACCTCCAGCGCCGCGACCCCCCCCGCCTCCATCGCGGAGACGAACTCGGCGCGGGTCTCGAACGGCGTCTCGCCGGCGGCCCAAAGCCCGAGCCGTCCCGCATAGGCGAGGCCGGGGACGGTGGTGGCGCCGGTCGCCGAGACGTAGGCGATGCGCGCATCGGGGAGAGCGTTCTGGAGGCGCAACCCCGCACGGCCCTGCTGCGACGGCGCGACCTCGCCCCGGTTGCCCTTCGAGCCCGCGGCGTTCGCCATCGCATGCGCCTCGTCGAACAGGATGCACCCTTGATAAGTATGGCGGTCGTCCTCGTCGAGCGAGCCTGCGAGCCAGGCGACGATCTGGTCGAGCCGCGAGGGCTTCCCCTGCCGCGCAGGCGAGCGCAGCGTCGCGTAGGTCGCGAAGAGGATGCCTTCGGTGAGCGGGATCTCGGCCCCCTGGCGGAACTTGCCGAGCGGGATGACGTCGTCGTCGCGCCCCCCGAGTGCGGTCCAGTCGCGGCGCGCGTCCTCGACGAGCTTGTCGGACTGCGAGAGCCACAGCGCACGGCGCCGGCCGCGCAGCCAGTGGTCGAGGACGATGGCGGCGACCTGGCGGCCCTTGCCGGCGCCGGTGCCGTCGCCGAGCATCCAGCCCCGGCGAAAGCGGACCGGGGCGGACAGCACCTCGCCGTCGCCGGTGACGGAGTCGGAATCGACAGGCACGCCGTCGTCGTTGCAGCGCTGGACGGTCTCCCAGCCCGAGCCGATGCGGTAGTCGGCGGCGAGGTGGCGCGCATGGGCCTCGCCCGCGAGTACGACGCTCTCGAGCTGGGCGTCCGACAGGAGTCCGTCGGCGACCACGCGTTCGGGCAGCATCGGCCTGTAGGACGGCACCGGATGCGGTACCGCGGCCATCGCGCCGGACTGCACGAGCGGGGTCGGATGCTCGATCGCGCTCGGAATCCGCACCACGCTCGGCCGCCACGCCTCGTAGGGGCCGGCGGTGGAAGCGGCGGTCGACGTCCGGGCGTCGAAGTCGGGCCGGCCGGTCCCGATGTCGAGATCGGCGATGGGTCCCCAGTCATGGGCGGGCTTCGGCGCCGTCTGGGCGGCGGGCTTGCGTGCGGTCCTCGGCGTCGTGGCGCGGGGTGCGGGCCGATGGCCGAAGAGATCGGCGCCGGGCGCGGGCTCGATGGCGAGGCGCGGCGGGACGTCTGCGATGACGGCATCGAGCAGCGCGGCGGCGTCGGGGGCTCGCGCCTCGCGGTCGACGGCGACGGCGGGCTCGGCGCTGCGGTCGAGGACGGTGAGCCGGGTGTCGAAGCCGGTGCCGCGCCGGGCATAGGCGCGTCCGTCAATGGCCATGGTGAAGACGACGCGCACCGCGCCGTCGAGGAAGGCGAAGGCGTCGCGCCAGGCCGCATCGCCCGGCACGCAGTGGGACGAGGTGATGGCGGCGAGCCGGCCGCCCGGCGGCAGCATCGAGAAGGCCGAGCGGAGGTGGCGCAGATCGGCGTCGTGGCGGATGCGGTCGACCCCGGGGGTTGCCGAGAACGGCGGGTTCATGAGCACGACGCCGGGACGCAGGCCGGGCAGGAAGTCGACGATGGCTTCGGCGTTGTGGCGGGTGACGCTCGCCTCGGGAAAGAGCGCGGCGAGCAGCCCGGCGCGGGCATCGGCGATCTCGTTGAGATGGAGATGGCCGGCAGCCTGGGACCCGAGCGCGCATTCGGCCATCACGGCGAGCATCCCGGTGCCGGCGGAAGGCTCCAGCACGGTATCGCCCGGGCGGATGGCGGCGGCCCGGAGCGCGGCGTAGGCGAGCGGGAGCGGCGTCGAGAACTGCTGGAGGCGGATCTGCTGCTCGGAGCGCTTGGTGTGCGAGGGCTCGAGCGCGGCGATCGCCGCCAGCATCGCGAGCATCTTGCGGGGGCCGTCGGGGCCCGCGCCGGCCCGCTGGCGCATGGCGCGCCCGTAGCGCTGGAGGAACAGCACCGCCGCCGCCTCGGCCGCCTCGTAGGCGTCCTTCCAGATCCAGGCGCCTTCGGCGTCGCTCGCCCCGAAGGCGCCGGTCATGGCGGTGCGCAGCGTCGCGGCGTCCAGCGGCCGGCCGGCTTCGAGCACGGGGAGCAGGGTCCGGGCCGCGGCGATGAGCGCGCCCGCGCCGGTGCGAGTCTGCGGGGCGCCGGCAAGGGCGGCGGGACCGGGGGGAAGCTGCGGGCGCGCGGACGCGTCCGCCGCCGGATGGGCGTCGAGCATGGCGATCTCCAGGTGGACGTGCGTGGAACCGCCGGCAAAGCGGCGCGGGTGGGGGCTCCCGCGCCGCCTCGTCGGGTCTGCCCCGGGCCGGCTGCCCCGCCTCGGGGGGGCGCGGGCCGGGGATGTGCGGGATCAGGCGGCGGCGGCGTTCCGGCGCCCGGCGGCGCGCGTTCGGCAGGCTTCGAGGAGGCGGGCGTACTCGGCCCCGTCGATGACGCCGCCGACGTCGAGAAGGAAGACCAACTGGAGCCCGATGAGCCGCACGGCGGGGTCGGAGCGCTGCGGGGTGCCCTCGCCGATGGCCTGGCGGCAGGCGTGGTGCAGGGTCAGCGACACCCCGCTCGGATTGCAGGCCCCGACCTCGACGATGGCGAGCGCGTCGGCGTGGCGGTCGAAGCCCGGCGGGAGCTCGTTGAGGGCGCTCACGGCGATGCCCTCCGGACGGTGTCGACGAGGCCGTCTATCGCGGCGGGCTCGGCACCGCAGGCGGTGCCCCAGCCGCGGAGGTTCGCCTCGACGTCGGACCACGAGCCGATGAGCGCGTTGAAGAATGGGTCCCGGTCGGTGGCCGCGAACACGCAGTCTCCGGTGACGGCGACGCCGGTGATGGCGGGCTCGGTCATCGGCGGGCGGCCGATGGCCCAGCAGAGCAGCGCTGTGAACTTGGGCGAGAGGCTCTCGCCGCGCGCCGGGTCCATCGGGTGAAGGGCCGGCGGCGGAGGGGCGGGCGCGCTCGGCGCCTCGATGTGGAGGTCTGGCATGGATGGATTCCTCCGTGTGGGGACCAGACGAACGCCCCGCCCCCGAAGGAACCCGGGGACGGGGCGCGGTGCGGGAACGGGCGGGGGTCAGGCGGCGGCGGCCGTGCGGTTCCCCGCGGCGTCGTCGAGCTCGGGGCCGTACTCGACGATGTGCCCGGCGGCGCGCGCGGCCTCCGTGTAGACGCTGAGCGGATGCTTCGGCCGGAAGTGCCGGTCGCGCTCGATGCCGAGTCCGAACCGGACCCGCACCGCGGCGATCTCGGCCAGGCTCGAGTAGCCGAGCTCCGGGGTGCCGAAGCCGAGGTCGGCCAGGCCGAACAGCGTATCTCCGTCCTCGTCGAGCTCCGAGAACAGCCATGTTGCCGCCCCGCAGGGGTTGAAGAACTTGACCGCGGGCGGGTGGTCGCGGTCGCGATTCCGCCCGTTCTTGAGCAGGCGTTCGCGCTGCTTCTTGGTGAGAAGTTTCATGGGCGCCTCCGGTCAGTGGGCGGCGGGCCGGCCGGCGGGGTTCGGCGGGCCGAACGCGACCGCGATGTCGTCGCGGTCGACGGTGATGGTGACCGCGCGGTCGGCCGGCATGAGCCAGTGGATCTCGGTCCACAGCGCCTGGGCGATGGCGCGCTTGCGCGCCTCGTCGTCGGCGCTGGGCGGTGCGGCCTCGAGGGCGGCGGGCTTCGCATCGGATGCGGCGTGAGGTTTCATGGGCGGGGCCTCCGGTGAGATGAGGACGGGACGCGCAGCGCCGGGACGCTCCCGCGCCCCGGCCCTCCCTTGCCCGAGGGGAAGCGGCCCCCGGCTCCTCGCGGCCGGGGGCTGGTGGTGGCAGTGGATGGAATGCCGGCGGCGACGGGCCGGGACCGGTTCAGTCGTCCAGAATGCGAACGAGCGCCTTGCCGTTCTGCACCGTGACATCCGGGGCGCCGTCGGCACGTCTGCGCACGGTGACCACGGGCTTGTTGGCCGGGGGCGGCGGGGGGTCGGTGACCTCCGTGGTGACGGTGCCCGCACGCTCGACGAAGCGAAGCCGGACGGTGCCGCCCGAGACCTCGATGCTCCCGGGCGGGCCGAGGGTGGTGAGGGTCACGACGGGCGGTGCGCCCCGTTCGGTGAAACGGTCCGGGATGGGGAACGCGGAGACCGGGCCGTCCCACGGGTCCACGTCGGCGCCCTCGCACGCGGCGACGGCGTAAGCGTCGCTGGCGTGACCCGTGTCCTTCCAGCGCTCGTTGTCGTCGGCGTCGCGGATGGCGGCCGGGATTGCCTCCTCCAGCGAGTCCGCCTCCACGGTGACGGTGGCGCCATAGTGGCGGGTGTAGCCCAACGCGATGGTCCAGGGCCTCTTCATCACGCAGCCTCCCCGGCAGGCTGGCCGAGCGTCACGGTGACCTTGCGGTCGCGCACCGAAATCTCCGCGCCCCGGTCGTGGGGGATGAGCCAGAAGAGCTCGCGCGCGACGGCATCGGTGATCGTGGTGATGCGCGCCTGGTCGTCGGAGCAGAGCAGTCTCGTGGCCAGGTGAAGCGCTTCCTGCTCGAAGTCGGTGCGCTGTCGCTCCCAGGAGTCTGCGTCGGCATCGTCGCTCGGAGAGAAGAACCCGGCGCGGAGCAGTTGCGCGAGCGTCCAGGGCTCGAGGACGCTGTCTGCGGCGATCAGCGGCAGCGCGTCGTGCACCCAGGACCACGCCTCGCCCGCGAAGGCGAGGTCGGTCCCGAGGTCGACGATGCGACCCGGCGCTTGCGCCGGCTTGACGGCGAGGCTGATACAGATCGCCTCGGGCCGTGCCGGCAGCGGCGCTTCGGGGGCGCCGGTGCGCTCCGGCACGGGGTAGGCGTCGAGCGCGCACGTCCGGCCGTCGGCGGTGACTTCCGTGTGGAGGTTGACGATGCGCGGAATGGCGTCGTACCAGCCGTAGCCCTCCAGGCGGCGGTCGGTCTCGAACAGGCGCTCCGCGATGCCGTTGCCCCGGGCGGCCCGCCAGAAGGTCTGCGCCTCCGGCGGGTCGGGCTCGTACTCCATCCTGAGCGCATCGTCGCCGATCGGCTGGCGCTTCGGCGGCTCCTGCCAGTCGTCCACGTCGGCGATGACGGGGCGCCAGGGCCGGAGCTCGGCCGGCGGCGGAGCGATGTCGATACCGGCGTCATGCGCCCGCGTCCAGTCCTCAAACGCCGGGCGCGAGTCCGCGTCTGCGGCCATGGCACGGTAGACGGCGAGGCGCGCGGCATCGCGCATCGCGGCGAGGAAGGGGGTCTCGACCGCCTCCTTGCGCGCGGGGAGCACGAGCTCCAGCTCGGGGCAGTCCACGATGTCGGCCGCGACCGACCAGCGGGCGCCCGCCACGGTCTCGACGCTGGGCAGGCGGACCGTGACGGTGAGGCCGTGGAAGTTGACGTCGGGGTCGTTCAGCCCGAATCCGTTCCACCGGTCCTTGAACACGCCGAACACGAGCCCCCGCCAGCGCTCGGCGTGGAGCGCGCCGTCGAGGAAGGCGCGGCGTTCGAGCTGCTCTCCCCCGGCGGGGGTGTCCGGCGCATGCTCGAAGACGACCGGCAGCGGGTAGTGCCAGGCGGCGGTGCCGATAGCCTTTCGGACGGCCTCGGCGTCATCGCTCGTGCGGAACGTGACGGCGGTGCCGTGCGGGTAGGGCGCCGCGTCGTCGGCGCGGACTTCGGCGTCGGCCTCGCCGAGAAAATGCTCGGGCGCGAGGTCGACGCGCCAGCCAGGGGCGGGCTGGCCGTGCGTCGTGCGCGGGCGGGACGAGACGGTGCAGCCGCGCCGCGCGAGGCTCAGCATTCCCATGCCGGCCGCGTCCTCCCGGCGCACCAGGTCCTCGCTCCAGCCGTTCTCGGCGAACGACAGCAGGACACCCGGGTCGGCGATGCCGGCCCCGTCGTCGGTCACGGTCACGGCGGTGTCGCCCTCGGAGCCGGCGACGGCGACATGGACCCGCCTCGCGCCGGCCCTGCGGGCGTTCTGCAGAATCTCGGTGAAGGCGTCGGCGAGTGTCGCGGCAAACATCCTGGTGACGCGCTTGATGGCGGACTCGTGGATGCGTGCACGGATGGTCGGCGTGTCGTTCATGTGCGCTCTCCGTGAAGGATGCGGAAAGGGAATCGCCCCGCCCGGAGGGGTTCCGGACGGGGCGCTTGGCCTGTGGCGGACGGTCAGTGGACGCGGCGCAGGAACTCGGGGATTTCGAGCGGGTCCTCGCCGGCCTCGTGTGCGCTAACCGGACCGACCTGCTGCACGATGACGCGGGGTCCGCCATCGGCGGTGGGGACCGCGTTCATCGCGTCGATGACGTCGGCGGCCGACGGATCGGCGGGACGGTCCTCGCCCTCGCATCGACCGTTCGTCGGCTCCGGACCGGCCTCGGCCTCCGCGTGGGCCGGGACGGCCTGGCCGTTGCCCCCGGCGGGGCCTTCGGGGGCCTTGCCTGCATCCGGTACCGCGGTGGCGGCGGACTCACCGTTGCCGTTCCGGGCTTGGGCCGCGATGGCGCCCGCGCGCTGCTCCGCGACGGCAGGCGAGTCGATGCTCTCGACGACGGAGGTCGTCGTCGGCTTGCCGGCGGGATCGGCTGTGGCATCCCCGGATGCGTCCGCGGCCTTATCGGGCTTGTCGACGGGTGCCGGGTCCTTCGCGGTTCCGTCGCCATCCGCGCCGCCGGTGTCGAACGCTGCGAACCCCGGCATGGTCCAGGCAAGCGCGGCGGCGTGCATCGTTGCGCCGATGCCGACCGGGGGCGTTCCGGCCGCGAACGCCTCTTCCATCGACTTCGCGAGATCGGCCTTCTTGTACTTCGACCTCGTCGATGCCCAGGCCGCACCCAGGGTCTCGCGGGCGACGTCGAGGATGCGGCTCTTCTTGATGCGCGACCACAGCATCGCGGCGGTGGGCCGCACGTGCGTCGCGAAGTCGATGCCGAGCCGCGCGACGGTGGCTTCGAGCTCGGGCCGGGCGTTGTGCTCGAAGGCGAGCTGGCCCTTGACGGTGCGCGCGACCGCGGCCGCGAACAGCGTCTCCTTGTCGGCGCTGGGCAGTGCCCGGAGCGCTGCGAAGCAGGCCGCGTCGTCGTCGCCCTCCATCCACTCGAACGGCAGGTGCGACCAGTCGGCGAGCATCGCCTCGCCCGGGCTCCAGGCCGCGAAATCGTCGTCGTTCGCCCGAGTGGTGGGCCGGTCGGCGGTCTCGTTGAAGACGATGTCGAGCGCGTGCCACGAGCCGGTGTAGCCGCGCGCGAACACGGCACGCACGAGCTGGAACACCACCAGGTCGAAGGCGGCCTCGAAGTCGTTCGCGAGATGCGCCTTGATGAGCGCGGTGCGGATCGCGCGCAGATCGTCGCCGAGCCCGATGCCGACGCCAGCTTCCTCGCGGGCCTTGGCACGGGGGTCGACCGGCGAGGCGATGGGTGTGGTGATCGCGGGACCGTCCACGCGGCCGGAGTCGGTCGTGGCGTCGTCCCCGGCGTCCGCATCCTGACCGTTCGTGTCGGCGCCGCTCTCGTTCGGCATGTCCTCCGGCTTCACCAGCCCCTGGATGACCTGGAGCGTGCCGTCGCGCCCGATGGTGGCGATGCACCCCGCCATGGCGAAGTCCTCGGGGCGGAACGTCGCCCGTGCGTCGACCTCGGCCTCGATCGCGTCGAGGCGCGGCTCGATGGCCTCGGCCTCCTCGATCAGCTCGTCCGTCCACTCGTCCTCGTCCATGGTGGCGAGCTCGTCGTGGCGGGTGCGGAGCTTCTCGATCTCGGCGTTCTCGGCGGCGGTCGGCTCGGCGGGCTCGGGCTGGATGCGCCCGAAGCGCGCGGTGGCGCTCCAGTCCACCTCCGGCATGGCGTCCGCCCACTTCCAGCGGGTCGCGAGCTCGTCGGCCGCGGCGGTGAGCTTGGTCATGGCGAGCTCGCCCAGCAGCTTCGGATCCTCGAGCCAGACCCCGTTCTCGTACTCGTCGGCGAAGAGGTCGCGCAGCACCGAGCCGCCCGCGGCCTCGTAAGTCTCGACGCGGACGTAGCGGGCCATGGCGGTGCCCGCCGGCACCCGCTCCTCGGTGAGCATGCGTTTCACCTGCCAGGCCGACGGCCGGTAGCCCTGGGCCGAGACCCGCTCCCACACGCCAAGCTGGCGGTCGTGGTCGGTGGTGACGGCGAAGGCCATCAGCGTCTCGAGGTCGATGTTCTCGGCGCGGTAGGCGTCGAGCAGCTCGGGCGCCGCGTTGCCGAGGCGAAGGCGCTGCTCGACGGTGCGTTCCGACACGCCGAAGCGCGCGGCGATGGAGGCGACGGTGATCCCGGCGCCTGCGAGCGCGGCGAAGGCGACCACCTGGTCGGCGGGGTGCATCGCGATGCGCACGACGTTCTCCGCGAGCGAGAGCTCGCCGGCGTTGCCGTTCGGGGCGATCTTGCAGGGCACCGGATGATCGGCGTGGAGCGTGCCGTTCTCGGCCAGCGCCTTCAGCGCGGCGAGGCGGCGTCCGCCGGCGACGACGGCGAAGCGCTCGGCGCCGTCCGCGTCCGGCTCGTCGGCGCGGGCGATGAGGTTCTTAAGTAGCCCGTGCGCCTTGATGGAGGCCCGGAGCTGTTCTTCAGCGAACTCGTCGGGCGGGGTCTTGCGCACGTTCTCGGGCGCGAGCGCGAGCCGGCAGAGCGGGATGTCGCGGATCGCCGGTTCGTGCGGGGGTGCGATGTGGTTCATGCGAGTCTCCATGGATGAACGGATTGGCGGCGCGAATGCCGCCCTCTGCGGCCGGCATGCGCCCGACCGGACCGGGCTCGGCTCCGCCTCCGGTTGCTGCTCTTGCGTTGCCCGGGTGCCGGCGGCGGGACGGCCGGCGCCGTCCCCCGAGGCGTCCTCCGGCGCATCGCGGGAGACGAGTGGGTCACCCGCCGGGTGGACTCCGGCGGCGGGCCGGCCCGCTGGGCGGCGTCATCGAGGAGCCGCACGGCCATGTGCAGCGCCTGCGCGGCGCCGCGCATGGCGCGGGCGCTCACGAAGGGTTCGAGCGCGTCGGAGAGCGCCCGGGCCGGAGCGCCATGGAGAAGGCGGCTCATGGGGCGGTCTTCGCGCTGCGGTCCGGGAATGCCGGACCGAGGACATGGGTGCGCGCGAGCTCGCTGACGCGACGTTCGGCATCTTCGAGAGAACGCGGCGGCTCCGCGCGGGCGCATTGGTGCGGGACGCCGAGGCTGACGAGGACCCGGTCGTCGGCGCGCCAGTCGCGGGCCGCGCGGCAGCGGCGCCGGGTGGGGCTCCAGAGCCAGCCGAGAAAGCGTCCCGCGAGCCACACCGCGACCTCGTGCCGGCGCTCGGCGCCCCGCCACTTGACGATGCCGAAGGACGGCGGCGAGGCGGGTTTGGGGAGCGTGCGTCCGGACACGGCCTCGTAGCGGCGCACCGCTTCGGCGAAGTCCGCGCCCGGACCGTCGCGGCGCCAGAGGAACTCGAGCCCCGTGAGCAGGAGGAAGGCGTCGAGGCGGTCGCCGGGCCCCGAGTCCTGGTCGGTGAGAATGCGCGCGGCGCGCATCGTCGCGTCGGAATCGAAGGGCATGTGCGTCTCCTCGCGGGCACGACCGGTTGCGCGCGCCGCGTGCGTGGTGTCGGGGAGTGGAGCCGCCCGGGCGGCGGTGCCGATGCGCCGCCGCGGGGGCCGCGGTCCCGATCGGCGGACGGGTCGGCACGGATGCGCCGCCATGTCATGCACGGGGCGGGAACCGGAGGAGCGGGCGTCCGGCCCGCACTGGCGGATCATCCGATTGCCGCCGAAGGCGCTGCCGATCACGCCGCCGCGGATACGGTGCTAGTGCAGCAGGTCGGCGAGGCCGAGGCTCTCGAACGCCTGGCGCAACTCGTCGTGGAATACGGCGTCGATCTTCATCGGACCGTAGCCGGCTTCGTCGTTCCACCGGGCGAGCTCGCGCAGCTCGTCGACGAACTCGGCGTCGGTGTTGCACACCTTTGTGGTGACGTCGCCCTCACAGAAGCTGACGATGGTGCGCCGGCTCGCAGACACCCATCCGCCAAACCATGGGGCATCCTGTTTGGTGTCGATTTGAGCGAACCCGTTGGCGTGGGAGCACGGGCCACAGTCGAAGGCGTAACGGTCCGACAGCGGCCGGAAGTCGCGGGTGATCTTCATGGGATCTGCCTCGCTGGTGGAGGATGGTGGATGGGGCGGGGGAAGGGCGGACGGGCCGGCGCCGGGGTGAACGTCAGGACGCGCCGGGACGCATGAGTTCCTGGCAGGCCGTGACGCGCTCGTACTCGAAGGCCGCGATGGCGTCGCGCTCGCGCCGCGCGATCTCGGTGAAGCCGAGCCGGTCACTTATGGCTCGCGCGGTGCGCGTGGTGGGGTCCATGGCCCGGCCGTCGGTGGGGCGCCAGACGAAGATGCGGGCCTCCTCGTATCCGTGCGCGAAGTTGGCGTCGAAGTCGTAGCTGCGCCCATTGGTGAAGACGGCCCGGCCGCGCGCGTACCGGGGCAGACCGTTGACCTTCACGATCTCGTCGATGCGGATGTCGGTGAGATGCATGCTCTTCTCCCCGGTCTCACGCGGGCTCGATCCGCAGATAGCCGTCCGGGTGCATCGGCGGATATGGGTTCCGGCGGTAGACCGCGACCCGGAAGCCGTGGTGGTCCAGGTCCTGCACGCGATAGGTGCACGTGTTGGCGGCCATCGCCATGACATTGGCGAGCGACTGAGTGGTCGAGCGGACGCCGAAATGCGTAGCGCGCTCCGGCACCGGCGTGGTGACGATCGCGATGCGCGGCTCGGGCTTGTCCTGGTCGCTCATCGCCGAGGCGTTGCACTCCGGACATTCGCCCGCCGGCATGATGTCGCCCGGGCAGACGCGCTCCCAGGCGTTCTTCAACGGGCTGCACCGGTCGGCCGGCCCGTTCCAGCCGCAGTACTGGCAGGTGGCTGTGGGGACCATGCGGTGATCCTCCCATCGTGGTCTGGAGCTGGGCGGAGGGGCGCGTTGCCCCACCGCGGGATGTCAGGCGGCGATGCTGATGTGCTCGCCCCAGGGCGCGGGGTGCCGCCATGGGCTGTCGCCGTCGCCATAGTCGACCCAGATCGTCGGAAAGGGAGGCTCGCCCTCGGGGTAGTCCGAGCACTCCATGTCCGTGAAGTAGAGGCACACGCCCGGCTGAATCCCCTGCTCGTCCAGCCACTCGAAACCGGGGCGGAAGTCGGTGCCGCCCCGGCCCTTGACGGCGATCTCGTCGGGGAGGTCGTCGGCGGCGTACTCGGCCACGTCCTGCACAATCGTGTCGACCTGGAGGACGACGACGCTCTCGGGGCGGATCTCGGCCGCGACCTCGCGCAGCTCCGCCCAGAACTCGGCGAGCGTCGCGGTCGGGAGCGAGCTCGAGATGTCGACGATGAAGGCGATCGTCTCGATGCCCTCGGAACGGATCGAGGGCAGGTAGAGGCCTGAGTCGATGAAGCGCCGGTTGGGGACGCTCCAGCTATAGTCGTGGCTCGCCGCGTCGGTCATGTAGCGTCTGAGCAGCGCCCGCCAGTCGAGCGTGCTCGCATGCGCGCTCCGGATGGTCTCCTCGACCTGACCCGGCACCTTGCCCTCGGCTCTCGCGATGTTGAGCGCCTGGTGCATGGCCTCGTCCCACGCCTGCTCCTCGGCGGTGACGTCCACGGGCGCCTCGGCGGACTCGCCCTCGTCGCCGGCACGGGCGTCTGCGTCCATGACCTCCCCGGTGCCGGACGGATCGTGGCTCGGCGGCGCATCGGACGTACCCTCGTCGCCTTCGTCGTTGCCGTCCTGGCCCTGGCCGTCGCCGTCGTGGTTGTCTCCGTCCTCGTCCTGACCGTCGCTGTCGTCGGCGGAGGAATCGGTCTGGTCGTCGGAGTCCCCGTCCTCGCTGTCGGGCGAGGCTTGGCCGGCGGGCGAAGCGCCAGCGGCGGCATCGGATTGTGCGTTGCCGTCGTCACCGGAATCGCCGTCCTGGGCCTGGAGGCGGTCGTAGGCTTGCTCGACGGTGAGGCCGTCCCACGCCTCGGCGTCCGGCGGCAGCGTGAAGCCCGCGTCGCGAATGAGCGCATGGGTGACGAGCTGCGAGGCCATCTGCCAGAGCTCGGGGTCCCGCTCGGCCCGGCGCGTGTGGTGCTTCAAGGCGCAGGCCATCACCACGCGCGCCATCGCGGTCTCGATGAGGTGCGAATCGGTCTCCGCCACCCAGCGCGGCGAGTAGCGGATCTCGTGGCCGTCGGTGGCCAGCGTCTCGCGCGTGGGATCGGGCCGGAGCGGGAGCCTCAGCACGAGGCTCCCGAAGAAGGGCTGCTTGCGCAGCAGCTCCGTCACGCAGTCGCTGACGCGAAGCGCCGACTCGGAAAGTACCCGGGCGGACATCAGGCGGCCTCCCGCACCGGCTCGGGCGGCGGCGCGAAGTAGCCCGCGAACTTCTCGGCAAGCGCGTCGGCGTCGCGCTTCACCTGCGCCCTGGCCGCGGGGTCGAAAGTCTTCGACGGCCGGAGCGCGTCCGGCTCGACACTCGCGATCCGGTCCTTCACCTGCTCGCAGAGCCGCGCGAGCGCGTCGTCGCCGAAGATGTTGAGCCGGGGCACGACGTCGACCAGGTCCCGGATGTTCTCGATCATCGAATTGCGGAAGACGAGCGGCTTGCCGTTCCCGTCCTCCTGCAACCGGTCCGAGACCCGCTCCACCGCCTCGCCGAGGCGCCGGTAGAGGTCGCCCACCGCGTCGTGGAGCTGCTCCTCGATGTGGCGCTCGATGTCGCGCTTGACCCGGTCGGTGTCGTCGGTGGCGAGCTTCGCGATGAAGTGGTCGGCGTCCGGCACCGGCGTGATGCGGTAGCGGATGGCGAACTTGCCCTGAAGCGCCTCCTTGGACGGATAGTCCTCGATGCGGAAGAGCTTGGCGAGGTCGAGCCGGGCCTGGTCGACGTAGTCGTCGTAGTCTTCGATGAAGCGCGCGCGCTGGCGCACCACGCGCTCGCGGAGCGCGTTCATCATCTCCGTGTAGTGCGCGTAGTTGGTGATGGTGAGCAGCCGCGCGCCCTTGTCGTCCCAGGGCAGGGAGTTCTCGTAGTGCTTCGTGCGCGCCTCGCTCATGGTCGCGGTGAGCGCGGCGAAGGCGGCCTTGGGCAGCAGGCGCTTGTTGTAACGCCCGGCGCTCGCCGAGGCATCGTGGTGGGCGGCGACGTGGTCGCTCGCCTCGCGGTCGTAGAGCCGGCCGGACCAGGCGGTGATGCGAAGGCCCACCAGCATGGCGTCGCGATTGAGATCCATGATTTCCTCCTCTCAGGCTATCGGAGCGTCCACACGGGGACGTTGATGGCAGAGGCGAGCTTTCGCTTCGCCGCTTCGAGGTTCGGCGCCCGGACCGCGTACTCGCGCGAGGGGGCGTCGCCCGCGGGGTAATGAGTGATACGCCAGACCATGACGGCGCCCTTCACTGGGTCTTGGCCGCGGCCCAGCGGATGAAGCCGGGCGAGCGCTGAAGGGCCGGCTCGCGGCGCACGCACGCACCGACGAGCGACTCGCCGACCTCGCGCCGGAGCCGGGTCGCGTAGGTCACGATGGCGTCGAAGTTGACGTCGGAGGCGAGCTTGTAGAGCGCGCCGCAGAGCGCCATCAGCGCGCTCGCGTTCTTCGGGATGTCCGCGTTCTCGGGGTCGTTGACGATGGCCCTCGGGTGCGGCAGCTCCCGCCAGACCTTGAGGAACGCCGCGAACTCGACTGCGGCGGCCTCGCCGACGGTGCCCCGGAAGAGCGCGCGCTCCGCCTCCGGGTCGAGTCCGTTGCGGTGCTTGACGATGTTGCTCGCGAACTCCCAGGTCCGCGGACACGGGAAGGCGCGCTCCTTCGACTGCGGGTCGAACTGGTGCAACAGGTCCGACTCGTAGGTGATGAAGAACAGCACTTCGGCCGCGATGCCGTTGGCCGCGCCCCAGGCGAGCCAGTCCTCGGCGTCGACACGGATATCGAGGTGGACGAAGCGCGATGCCAGCGGGGTCGGCATGCGATGCACGACGCCGCGGTCCGTCTCGCGGTTGCCGCAGGCGATGAGCGACGCGCCCTCCGGCAGCTCGTACTCGCCGACCTTGCGGTCGAGCACCAACTGATAGAGGGCCGCCTGCACCATGGGCACGGCGGACGGCAGCTCCTCGAGGTTGATGAGCCAGCGGCCGGTATCGTCGGACGGCGGCAGGAACGCCGGCGGGGCCCAGCGGGTGCGGTCGGCGCCGTCGCGCCAGGGGATGCCGCGCAAGTCCACGGGGTCGAGCAGGAGCGCCCGCACGTCGACATATTGCCGGCTGGCGGCGGCGGCGACCTGCTGGGCGATCTGGCTTTTGGCCGCGCCCGGCGGCCCCCACACGATACAGGGCTGGCGGGCCTCGACGAGGAGGGCGAGCACCGCGGCGAGCTCGCTCGGGCGCAGCGTGTAGTCCGCGGAGATCTTCTCGGGAAGGGTCATGGGCATGCTCCGTATGGCAGGAAATCGGAGCGGCGCGGACGCCCTCGGGGACCGCCGGGCCGCGCGCCGACGAGGGCCCGACTCGAACCCTCCGGGTCGGACCGCAAGGCGGCGCAGGGGTGTCGTGGTGACGGCGTGGCCGCTCTCAGGCGGCCTCGCGGGCGGTGTCGGGACCTCCGGGGCGGTCGGCCAGGCGGCCGACGCGGATGCGGTCGAGCCAGGGGCTCGAACACGCGGCCGGATCGCCGTCGCGGAGCTGGAGGCGGAGTTCCATCCAGAGCCGGCCGAGCACGTTCGTGCCCTCCAGGCGATCGGCGACGGGCCGCGCGCCCCACCAAGGGTCGCGGGTGGAGACTTCGACAATGGGCCGGTCTCCGGTCGCGGCGAGGATCGCGTCGATCTCGGGCGCGTTCGCCTCGCGCTTCAACCGCAGCACCCAACGCATGACGTCGACGCGCTGCCCGTTCCAGCCGGGGTCGATGCCGAGGCGGGAGGTGCGGCCGATGGTCGCCGCCTCCCTCGCCGTCGGCGCTTCGCCGATGCGCCGCTGGATGTCGGGGCGGGTGCCGAACTTGCCGGCCTGATAGACGGCCTCGGAGAACCGGAAGGTCCACGGGCCGGCGGCGATCGGCACAGCCAGGGGCTGGAAGTTGCTGAAGGCGCCCCATTCGGCTCGGGTGTACCGGAACGGGCAAACCTGGTCTCTTGCGTAGATGCGCATCGGCTTCTCCGTGTTGGACGGATCGCCCGGCCGCGGGAAACGCCCTCCCGCGGCGCGGGCCTCGCCCCTCGCAGGCTCGGCTCCGGCTCGTTCGCCTGTCGGCCGGTAATCGCACGGCATGCGGCATCGCGACCGTGCCGGTGGGCGGGGATTGGCGGTGCAGTCGGAAGAACGTCGATCGGCGCGGGCTGACGGCGCGCGGACGTGGTGAATGGGTGCTACGGTGGCGCGATGTCAGGCTCGACCGCGAACATCGAGGCGGTTGCGCGCGCGGTCTGCGCGACAGTGCTGGGTGGCGAGGACACGAGCGACGAGAAGCTCGCCGCCGACGTCGAGCTGTACTGGCACGTCGTCGCGGCGGAGCTCGAGGCCGGGCTCATCGACGAGACGGGCGAGTACGTCGGCGAGCTCGACTGGACACGGAAGATGCAGGCGTACCGCGACTGGATGCGGCGTCACCCGGAAAGCCGCGAGGCATGGGAAACTGCAAGATACGGGGCACCGCTGGCGCGCGAGTGAGGCGGCTTGCCGCCGTGCCGGAGCGTGTCAGCGGGAGCGGGGTCCGGCGATGCGAGCGTGGCGGCGGGTTGCACGGGGATCCCGGTGATTGCGGGCAAGGGCATGCGCGAAGGCGAGAGCGTGTGGCCAAGGCGCTGTTCGAGGGCCGCGTAACGGGCGTACAAATCGGGGCGGAGCTCGGCCGCCCGGCGCAGGTCGGACCGCGACCCGAAGATGCAGAAGCTGCAAGAACACCGGCTCAACCCCAACGAATAGACCGGGTGCGGCGATTGGCCGGCCTCGTCGATGACTCGAAAGACATCCTCCGTGGTCAGGTCGAACACGGGCAGCCAGTCGTAGACCTCGCGGCCCGCGACGCTCATGCGCTCGTTGCGGCGCCAGGGGTTGCGTTTGGCGCGTTCGCGGCTCTCGTCGCGGCGCAGTCCCATCGCGTTGACGAGGCGCCCCTCGAAGTGCGGATGGGCGCGGAGATGACGGCGGAGTTCGCGCTCGATGGGCCCTCTCTTGTGGCCCGCCGTGCAGTATCGTGCCTTGGGAGAGGGCCAGCGGCCCCTCTGTTCGACGGTTTCGAGAAGGGATTTCCCGGACGCGATCGGCGCCAGGATGAAGGGGACGCCCGCGGGGATCGTGCTCTCGATGAAATTGACCGTGCCCGGCCACTCGACCTCGCCGAGCGGCGCATGGACGATGAGGAGCTGTTCGAGGGGGACGATGCGCGAGAGCAGGATCGTCATGCACTGGCTATCCTTGCCGCCCGAGGAATTGACGGCAACGAGCGCACCGCGTTCGATCAGGTCCCGGCATTGGGCGGGGACGGAGATGGCGCATCGGCGGCGAAGCGATCGGGGGCGGCTCATGCCTCGCGCCCGTCATGGTCGGTGAGCTTCATGTCGGGCGTGACGCTGACGAACAGCGGCGAGACGGCGTACTCGGGCTCGGCTCCCTCTTCGGCGGGCGGGCACCGGTTGACGGCAACGATCGCCGCGGCGGGCGATCCTCCGACGAAGCAGGAAAAGAGGGCGAAGTTGTCGTGCACGCCGCTGGTCAGCGCCTCGAAGGCGCGGCGGTGTTCGTCGGTGATGTGGGTCATGGCGGCTCTCCCGGTGGCGGCGCTGCGCAGGGGCCGCTCTGCGGGCCCCCGCGGTTCGCCCGGCGCGAGCCGGCCGCGACCTCCTGGCGGAGGACATCCGGGCGGCGGTGAGAGGAGCGTCGAGTGAGGGGGGCGCAGCCGCGTGCGCCCGGAGGCGGGCTGACCGACGGGATGGCGAGCGCTACCGTTTGCGCGTGTGGTGCGGGGAGGGATTCGGCGAGGGCCGGGTGGATGGGCGTGCGCATCGGCGGTGCCGGCGCCGGGCGGAGACGGCGATGTTGAAGCGGGAACTGTCGGACTGGCCGGGTGGCGTGGAGTCGGTGTGGCCGCTGCTCGATGCCGAGAGCATTCGGGCGCTGAGAGCCGGGACTCCGCCGGACAACCGTGCGCTGCGCGTTTCGTCGGAACTCGAGGAGGAGGAGCTGACCGGATCGGCCTTCGTCGGCAATGCGATGGTTCTACTGCGCGCGGTGGCCGAGAGGGGCGAACGCCTGCGGGTCACGTCGAGCGGTACGCTTTCGCTCGCGAGCGTCGCGAGGATGCGAGCGGCGATGACCTGGCCGGACATGGAAGCGACGGAGCATTTTCGCGACGGGACGAAGTACCGGGAACGGGACCTGTGGGAGCTGCACTTGCTGCGGCGGATGGTGCAGGAGGCGGGACTGTTCGAGCGCGGCGCCCGCTCGTTCGAGCTGACGGCGCTGGGGCGCAGGATGCTGGACGCGGGGAACCGGGGCGCGCTTCAGGCGCTGTTGTTCAGGGTGTTCTTCTGGCACACGGACCTCTCGCTGTTCGTGGGCTGGCTTGCCCGGCGCGTGCCGGGCCGATGGCCGCAGAGCGACATCGCAGTGGTGCTCTGGGCGCTCGCCGGTGTGGCCGACGAATGGCAAAGCGCCGACACGCTCGCGGTGTCGTGCACCGATCCCGAGAATCCGGTCGCGTATGGGTACCGCGGGCGACCTGCGATGCTGTTCGTGTCGCGCGTTCTCGTGCCGCTGTGCTGGTTCGGAGTAATGGAATGGAGAGAAATGCAGGAGATGTTCGACGTTCGGCGCTGGCGCAAGACCGCCCTGTTCGACCGTTTCCTGTCGTTCGACGTCCGGCTTGCGGAACGTTCGCCTTTCGGTCACTAGCAGGAATGCGAAGATGCGGGGGCGTGACGGAGGGCGACGCGGAGAGGAGGAACGCGCGACTGTGGTACGGGAGCGGGAAAGCGGAAACCTTGGCGGGTGCGTGGCAGTCTCAGCCGGAATCGCGAGGCGGGGCCGCCCGTTATGCGGCGGGCACCGGGATGTGCGTGCGCTCGTCGAGGTCGTACTCGATGCGTTTCACCCGGATCGGATCGATGGGGCCAACCCGCCACCGCCGGCTTACTCGCGCGTTGGCGACCGCGGTCGAAGCGACGTCCCCGAGCCGACCGCGGAGGCCCTCCTCGGCGAGTACCACGGAGCGATCCGGAGGGCACACGAGCTCGACCAGGTAGACGGTGCGAAGCCTCAAGTCGGGCGGAACCATCCGCTCCTCGCCCTCTTCGCGGATGCACCGCACGTAGCGGAAGATCGGGCCGTCGTCGACCGGTGTCCATCCGCGGTCGTCGTCCGCGTTGGCCATCGCCTTCGCCTGGCGCACCCGTCCCGGCAGGTCCAGGAAGGGGACCCGACGCTCGACGTAGCGCGCCTCGGCGAGGCACACCTCGACCCGGGCCTCGGCGCCCGAGAGCGGCGGGGCCGCGTTCCACGGCTGCTCGTCGTCCTCACCGCGCACCGCCTCGCCGTGCTCGCGCCAAGCGTACTCGATGGATTCAAACGGCTCGCCGGTGTCGCCGCAAAGGAGGTCGTGCGCGAAGACCTCCCCAATGCGTGCCCTCGCCCCGGGCCGCCGGCCGTGCCAGTCCTCATCGACGAGCGCGCGGATGCGGGCCGCGATATCCTCGCCCCCCGTGAGCACCATGGTGTGCTCGATGTGTCGCAGTGCCCGAAGCACCAGGACATCCTCGGGCCGGTCGATCCAGGCGGCTTCCGAAATCGCGGCGCGCCATCCTGCGACCCCGCGCTCGATGGCCGCACGACCCCCGCAATCGAGCCACTCCGTGGCATCCTGGCCGTGTGCCCCGATGAGGGCGTCCGCGATGGCATGGATGAGGTGGGTGTTCCTGGCCATGTCCCGCTCCTGTGTAAGGCCGTGCTCGGTGTCGCCTCGATGGACTCTGCTCCGAGCCCTTCTCGAAGTGCCCTCGGGTCCGCCCGCCCCGACTCCGGATGGCCACGCGGCGGCCGTGTGACGCACGTTGTGCGAAGAGGACGTTCCGGTCCCGTGGGTGCTCGGGCGAGAGGGACGAGAGATTCGGGACGCCCGGCCAGACGCGTGAAACGGTCCCCACGACCGGCCGCCGAACCTGTGGCGACAGCGAAATGAAGGACGGGACGGGAGCAGGCCGGCCGGCTAAGGTACGATCCTCACTGCGCCGGCGACCCGAGCGGCGTCAACTGTGAACAGGCGGTACCGTCCAGATGAAGAGGGAGCGACGACAGAAGGGGAAGAGCATGCGCTGGTGTTGGAATCGGACGGGTCTCGGAATGCTTACGGCGCCCGATCGCCGCCGAACCTCTCGGAGCCGATGACGAGTGCGGGAAAAGCGAGTGGAAACAATAACCTCCATGCTGTGGACCGAGGCCGGAACGCGGCTCTCGTTACGAACATCGCGAACAGGTGCTGTGACAACTTCAGGCCTTGTGGAGTTTCAGTACACTCGGCGCCTTTCAGAGCGTGTTCAGGCTTTGTTTCCGGAGGGTCGGGGCTCGGTTGGGTGTTGCTTGACTTTCGCGCGCCTCCCCTGCCCACTTCCTGCCGTTCGCCTTCTGTGGAATGCAATGTCCAGAGTGCGGAACGAATCGGACGATGCGGCCTTCGGGGCAGCTACGGGGAATATGGAGAGCATGGTGACACCTCGGTTCGGTACGGACGCGGGTTCGGTTACGGTCGTGCATCATGGTTGCGAGAACCTGGGCAAACTTGACCTGACAGCAGCAGTTTTCGGTGCCGAAACGAAACATCTAACGGCTGCTTCTGCAAACAAGGGCGGCGACTTTCCCGATACCCCCTGCGCCCACTGCGGCCCTCATTCGCAACCGATGCCACTCAGGCGTCCCGGCGGTTTCCTCCCGATTATGGACTTGCGCGACGCCTTCCTGACCGGACCCTCAAACCCGGTCTATGAGGCGAGAAGCATTCAGCATGCCCGTCGACCATCAAGTCGCTATTCTGACGGTGGGCGCCGTCACCATCAGCGGCTCAGCCACCCGCGATCTCGCAACATCGCCCGGCCGAAGGTGTTTTCCGGTCAAACCGTTGATGGGCCGCACCTAGACGGATGTTCACCGCTCGCGAAGGCGGGTTTGTGAACCACGGGCATGCTGACAGCTCTCGGGGCTTGTAGTGCGTTATGAGTGCGTTATCGGTCCTAGGGTGTCTAGAAACCACAAAGGGATGAATGGAGCAATATGACCGAAGTAAAGCTCCATGAAGTGGCGATCTCGTTTGTTTGCGAACAACGGGCTGTCGCTCAGACGCTGACGCGGGAACTGCAACGTCAGGGCTTAGCGGTTTTTTGTGATGACTTCGAGGCCGTCGAGCGGGCGTCGCGCATCGCGGACGAAGACCTGCACGCCGGTCTGGAACGAGCGGTGCTTGTCGTCTTGTTGTTCTCCAGGCAATACCTTGACCGAGCATGGGAACGAGACGAAAGGGGTTTGATCCTCTGTGAGATTGCCAAACAGAGCGGCGCTGTGGTGACGTTGCGCTTCGATGATACTTCGGTACCGGACGGATTACCCTGGGGCACCGACTTCCGCAGTGCCGACGACTATGCGTTTATGAAAATGGCCGAAGATATCTCAGTCGGACGCTCCGGCCGTCTGGCGAAAGATGTCGGTACTGCGACGACCCGAAATCCGCATCTGACATCTCTGACGGGCGAGGCGGTGTGGTTAGACTACGACCACGGCGGGCAACTCGTGATCGGGCGAAACGAGCTGAAATTCGAGACGAGGTGGAGCAAGTGCAATGCCACCAGCGTCCATGCCTACAACGACGCGCCGTCGATTGAAGGAGTGGCCTTGGCCTCGGGATATACGTCGATAAATCAGATCATCGACGCGAGGTTTCTCGATTACGGCGGGCGTACGCGGACACCTCGCGAGGGTGAAATTGTCGTATTCCGTAACGTCAGCGGCTACTACGCGGCGGTGCAGGTTGTCGACGTGAAAGATGACACGCGGGAAGACGATATCGACGAGCTGCGTCTTCGTTACGTCGTTCAACCTGATCGCTCGGACGACTTCGGAGGAGGGGCGTGCGTAGACTCTGTTCGCGTTCGGGGGTTCCGTTCTCTTAGGAACGTGGAACTATGCGATTTGGGACACTTGGTGGCCATGATCGGGCCGAACGGGTGCGGTAAGTCCAACGTCATCCGGCTCTTCGAGATGATGCAGCGCATGCTGGGACCTCGCCGTTTGGCAGATTTCGTGGGTGAACATGGCGGTGGGGACGATCAGCTCTTCGACGGCAGTAAGACAACGCCGCGCGTTGAGGTTGACGTGGTCCTGCGGGTCGGACTAGCGGACTACTACGAGTATCGGTTTTCGCTCAAATACGGGAGCAACGATAGACTGCTGTTGGCGGACGAGGCCTACCGGTTGCGAGATGGGGAGCACGAGAGTGCGAACTGGCAGCGTATTGAAAGCAGCACCGGGGGGGTCGAAGCGGGGCTAGTCGCCGTGGGCCATCGGTTCAATCCTGCGACCATCCACTGGCGCGTGGCCGGAAACATCGTGCGTCTGCTAGGAGACAGTCGTGTGTACCAATTCCACGACACATCCAGAGACTCGGGATTCAAGAAACCTTGTGACCTTGGCGACCATCAAAGACTGGCAACCGACGGGCATAATCTTGCTGCGGTCCTGTTGCACTTGGAGCGAGAGGATCGACCGCGATACGAGTTGATTTGCAACCATATTGGTCGCGTCTTGCCGGGATTTGATCGGTTCGACCTTCATGACACCCAGGGGAGGGTCGCGTTGCGATGGACCTCCAGGAACGGCGGCAAGACGTTAGGTGCCCATCTAACCTCAGACGGTTCGTTGCGGTTGTTCGCGCTTGTCACACTGTTGAATCTGCCGCCCGAAATGCTGCCCACTGTCGTGCTTCTCGACGAGCCTGAACTTGGACTTCATCCGGCAGGTATTGCGCTGGTTGGAGGGATGGTCAAGGCGTTGTCATACAAGAGACAGATCATGGTAGCGACGCAGTCGCCGTTGCTCATAGACGCTTTCGAATTGGATGAAGTGGTGGTGATGGGAATGGACAACAAGGGCACACGGGCTTACGCGCTTGCCTCGGATGATTACAAAGAATGGCTTGAGGATGGATATCTGCCCAGCGAACTGTGGCAAAGGAACGTGCTTGGAGGGCGCCCTTGATCCGCGTTGCAATCTTGGTGGAGGGGCAGACCGAAGAGGAATTCGTCAAGCGAATTCTCGCCAGCCACCTTTGTCACGATGGTGTATTCGTGACGGGGCACAACCTTGGGGGCGGAGTGGGTGTACATAG
Organism: Gammaproteobacteria bacterium; assembly: GCA_965223775.1. Lineage (GTDB taxonomy): Bacteria > Pseudomonadota > Gammaproteobacteria > HK1 > HK1 > JAJDXW01. The sequence goes on from OZ245021.1 coordinate 5,710,061, forward strand.
GATCGCCAGAGAGATGCGTGCCTTTTGTAGATCGTACGACGTGGTAACCTCGCTGGTTGACTATTATGGATTCAAGGGCAAGAAAGAAGCGACTGTGGAGGAACTTGAGGAGCGAATTTGTACAGAGGTTGAGGACAGAATGCCGCGCGGCGGCCGTTGCAAAATCTATCCATACGTACAGAGGCACGAATTTGAGGGGCTATTGTTCTCAAACGTGGAAGCGTTCCAGAACATGCCAAGTGTAACTCCCACGGTCGTACAACGGCTGAAAAGGATAAGAGGTCGGTTTGCAACGCCAGAGGACATTAATGACAGCGATGCGTCGGCACCAAGCAAGAGAGTCAAGAAAGTGATCCCGACATATCAGAAGGTGGTGGACGGCGTGAACTTGGCAGAGTGCATCACATTGGCGAAGATTCGCCAGGAGTGCAAGCGCTTTGATGCTTGGGTGGCTTGTCTGGAGAAACTCGGTCGAGAAGTAGTCGAATGAAGCAGAGTGGCCCAGCGGCGCTGCAGGAGGATATCAACGACCGTGGTTAAACCCGGAAATCTGGTTCGTGTCAGGAAGTCTGAAATTGGTCTGAGGCCGTGGCGGCGCGAGGTCGCGTAGTACGCCGAATGCGCCCAAGGGCAAGGCCAAGCCTGCGGACAAGTTCAGTGATGGGCCGAACGCGAGTCAGCATGTGACCAACGCCGCCGTTCATCGCAGCGGACCGGTCGAGCCGTCACGGCTTCGCCGAACACTTACACTTACACGGGCTCCGGGAGGAATCGTCAGCGAGGCGCAGCGGGGACTCGGAGCGGGGCCTCGCGTTGCGATTCAATCGCTTTCGGAATTCTTACGGCGCAGGGAGAACAGGGAGAAAAATGGATGTTGATACAAGGGGTTGAAAGAACGCGTAATCTTTGTGTCGAAATATCTCATCTGCGTTAGGCAGCTGCCGATAGCGGCAACGCCTCAATGCAAAACAGTCAACCGCAATGCATGAAGAATCCGAACGGTTTCGCTGACCAACGTTAGAGTGTCGATACGACTAAGGGGGCGACCGTGGGAAATGGCTTTTCGTATAGGGTGGAGACGACGAAAGGCGACCGTGATGTCATCGCGGTCGGAAAAGACGTGTCGAAACACCTCGCGCCAATTGTCGCCACGCGCGACTACATCAGCTAAATCCATAAAGTCAGCGTACTGAATCGTGGAATAAACCGGTCTTCCGCTCTCCCGATCTTCCTCTTGGCGTCTCATCCATCGTTCGCGCACTTCTTGTGGCACCCTCTGTTTCACCCACTTTGAACCGACTGAGTGGCTGAGATTTCGCTCCACGAAAGACCGGAGGCGTTGCTCAAGTGCATTGAGCATCGACCAATGTCGCGAATCAAATTTGGCCTCAGGATCAACGGCCTCAATAGCCGGAGGTATCGGTGTTGGACCTAGGGAAACGCAGAACTCAAATCTGGTCGATATGGAGTCGCCCGAGCGAGGTAAGTCCAAGGGGCGATCGGGGCGGAGATCAGAATGTGCGCAGTTAGCTGGCTCTGAATATCCGTCATGGTACGACATCACGTTGGGCGTAGTGGAGTTCGCAATCCAGGTCCGCGTTGAACGTTCGAGACTGAGTGCACCTGTTGGGATCGCGACGGCGCGTGAGAGGCGGTTCAGGTCGGTGACGATCGGCGAAGCGTCGAAGGCGCGCGAGAACCGGGCGAGGTTGGAGACGATCGGCGAGGCATCGATGGCTCGCGAGAGCCGGGCGAGGTCGGAGATGATCGGCGAGGCGTCGATGGCTCGCGAGAGCCGGGACAAGTCGGAGACGACCGGCGACGCGTTGATGGCGCGCGAGAGCCGGGACAGGTCGGAAAAGAGTGGCGAGGCGTTGATGGCCCGCGAGAGCCGACCGAAGTCGGAAACGATGGAGGACGCGGGTGGAGCCGTCATGAAACGAGGCCAATCATCAGGAATAGGCAATTGTAGCGTATCCCCAGCAGAAAACTCTCCGTCGCGGGTGCAGCCTCGGCGACGTCGTAGCCCAAGCCGTGCTCCCCGCCTCGGCCCGAATCTGAGCTGTGGACATCGGACTGGTGCAACGTCCCCATCGCACAGTAGTCCCGGATCGGGGTGCGACGGTGATGGGCATCGCGAACCGGGTTAGGATGAGGCCAACGACGGGATGCGTTGCGAGGATGACTTTGATCGGAGAAGGGATACAGACCGGAGTATCGCCGCAAGACAGGAGCGAGCCAAGGGGCGAAGACTACGGGAGATGGAACGGCGTTCGCGATGGGCGAAGAGAGGAGATCATCGCTCTGGAGAGATATGTCACGCCTCACGTTAGACTGAATCCGCTTGCGCTACGCTTACGGCAACGAAATTTTGAAGGGAAATTGTGAAGTTGGATCGGCAAATAAAAACTAATAAAAACGGTATGTTATGACTAGAGAGCAAGGAAGACTCAGGATTGGTGTTGACATCGGCGGCACCTTCACCGACGTGGTGTGCGCACGCGACGGGCAGCCGCCCCTCGTGTTCAAGGTCCCGAGCACGCCGGCGAACCCCGGCGAGGCCGCCCTCGCCGCGGTGGAACGCCTCGCGGCAGAGGGGGTCGAGCCCGGCTCCCTGGCCCAGCTTGCGCACGGCACCACCGTGGCAACCAACGCGGTGCTCGAACGCACGGGCGGCCGGCTCGGGATCATCACCACCGAAGGGTTCCGCGACACCCTCGAGATCGGGCGTCAGATGCGGCGCGAGATGTACGAGGTCCGGCTCGACCCCCAGACCCCGGTGTTCCTCGCGCCGCGGGCCATGCGGATCGGGGTGCGGGAACGGGTCGGTCCGGGCGGCGAGGTCATCGAGCCGCTCGACGAGGACTCCGTGCGGGCCGCGCTCGACCGGCTCGTCGCGGCCGGAGCCGAGTGCATCGCGGTCTGCCTGCTCTTCTCGTTCATCAACCCGGAGCACGAACGCCGGGTACGCGAGATCGCGGGTGCGGAGCATCCGGAACTCGAGGTCTCGCTGTCGAGCGAGGTCGACCCCGCGTTCCGCGAGTACGAGCGCACCGCGGTCACCGCCTTCGATGCGTACATCAAGCCGGCGGTGCGCCGCTACCTCGCCGATCTCGGGAAGCGCCTTGGCGAGACCGGGGTACCCGCCCCGCTCCAGGTGATGCAGTCGCGGGGAGGACTTGCGAGTGCGGAGCTCGCGCGCAACCGTCCGGTGCGGCTCTTTCTGTCCGGTCCGGCGGCCGGGGTAATCGGCGGCCAGGCGACCGGAGCGGCGGCCGGACACGACGATCTCATCACCCTGGACGTGGGCGGCACCAGCTCGGACATCGCGCTCGTGTCCGGCGCCAAGCCCCTCATCCGAAGCGAGGGGGCGATCGACGGATTCCCGGTGCGCGTGCCGATGGTGGACGTGAACGCGATCGGGGCCGGCGGGGGAAGCGTCGCCTGGCTCGACGACGCGGGCGGGCTCCGGGTCGGCCCGCGGTCCGCTGGCTCGGAGCCCGGGCCGGCCTGCTACGCCCGCGGAGGCGGCGAGCCGACCGTGACGGATGCGTCGGTGGTGCTCGGCTACCTCGATCCGAAGTACTTCGCGGGAGGCGCCATCGAGCTCGACGTGGAACGCGCGCGCGACGCGATCGCCAAGCGCATCGCCGCGCCGCTCGGGCTCGGCATCGAAGACGCGGCCGCCGGCATCCACCAGGTCGTCAACGCGCAGATGGCGGAAGGCATCCGCCTCGTCTCGGTGCGCCAGGGGTTCGATCCGCGCGAATTCACCCTGGTCGCGATGGGCGGCGCGGGCCCCCTCCACGCGTGCGCGCTCGCGGCCGACCTCGCCATCGCGCGGGTGGTGGTGCCCCGCCATCCCGGCGTGCTCTCCGCCGCCGGGCTCCTCGCCGCGCCGATCGAGCACGAGGTATCCATCGCCTTCGGGGCGCCCCTTGCCGGACTCACGATGGCGCCGGTGCGGCGCATCGTCGCCGATCTCGACGCGGCCGGCCGGAAGCTCATGGAGCGCGAAGGGCTCTCCACGGACGACGACGTCGACATGCTCCACTTCGCCGACGTCTGCCATGTCGGCCAAGGCTACCACCTGGAAGTGCCGTTCGATCCGGGCGCCGATGACGGTCTCGAGCGCCTCTACACGGACTTCCTCGCGGCCCACGAGCGGGTCCACGGCCACGCGGTCGCGGCGCCCGCCCGCTTCGTCAACGTCCGGGCCGTGCATCGCCAGCGGATGTCCTGCGCCGCGGATGCGGCGCCGCCGGGGAAGCCGAGTGCCGCACCCGGGGCGAGCCGGATCCCTTCCGGGACGGGAGCCCGCACCGGCGAGGTGTCCGGCAGTGCCGGCGTGGGCCGTGGACGACCCGCCGGGGCTTTCGCCGATGGCGCGACCGATGGCGCCGGCTTCCCCGGCGTCGAGGCCGGAGGAACGAACCCCGGCGGCACGGGTTCCGGCGATCGGCGCATGGTCCGGTTTCCGGACGAGCCGGCCCCGGTCGAGACCCGCATCGTCGCCCGGGACTCGTTCGCCCCCGGCGACCGGCTCCCGGGTCCCGCGATCGTCGAGCAGGACGACACCACCACCCTCGTTCCCCCCGGCTGGACCGCGCTCACCGGAGACGACGGGATCATGACCCTCGAACCGAATGCGTAGAACCACGCTGCACGAGACGGCACGACATCGACCGATCTTCCCGAACGATGCACCGATGTGCGGATTTTCTCTCGGGACAGCGGGCTGGCCCGGAAAAAATCACCGATGTTCGTCGCGAGGGCGCCGCGAAGCTGCGAAGCACAATGCCGTGACTAGGCGACTGGGAAACTTGGGGCGTTAAATGCTGGGAAACTTGTTGCGCAAACGTGTTGAAATATTCCCTTCCCGTGTTGAATATATCAACATGGGATCTTGCGCCGGGCCGGATCTGACCCGCGGACGAGCTACCGGTCGACGAGGTTGTCGGCCGTCAGGGTCGTGATGTAACCCCTGCTCTTGGTCAGCGAATGGACGACCCGGGAAGCTGCCCAGCGGGTCGTTCCCGGGCGCGGCCAATCGTTCATGGCGACGACAGTCTCGGCGGCCAGGCGGGGCTCGCCAGCATCGAGAGCTCGAGGCTCAGGGTCTGGCGTTCGAACCGCGCGAGGCGGGCGGCCGCATCCACCTCGCGAGCCCCGGCGGCATGGCCCATATCGGCATCGGCGCGCAGGAAATGGCGGACATGGGCTTGGAACATCATCGCCGACCCGCAGACCCAGCTCCTCGCCTTCTACGAGCGGTCCCGGGAACTCTACCGGGAAATGGCCGCCACCTTCGCTTCCGCGCCGGCGTCGACCCGACGACCGTCGAGTTCGACCCGGGCTATGCACCCGAAGCCATCGCCTCCTTACGCCCGCTTCGTTGCGATGCGCAACGCCGGGACGTTGCCGGCGGGCGTGCGCTTCCAGGTGTGCCTGCCGACCCCGATGGCGATCGGCTGCTGGTTCGTCTCGCCCTCGTCCCGGCCCGACTTCTTCGCCGCCTACGAACGCGCCTTCCGGGCCGACTTCGGCATCGCGACCGAATGCGGCTGGGGCCGCGGCGACCCGGCCCGCGCCCCCGGCCTCCTCGACAGCCACCGCATCGCGCTGGAAGGCCAATGACCCGCGTGCACCTGGCCGCGTGACCCCTACATGAAAGTCTCCGGGAAACTTGGGGCGGTTCAGTGGCGTACGGATATGATGTCCCGGAGCCGTGCGCCAACGAGTGTCGCCGTGGCCGGAACGGTCGCGCGGCACGATGGTGAGGCAACCTGCATGGGCCGGACATGACGCCAGGACTCGAGCGCGAGATCGTCGATCAGGACGGCTACGAACGGAACGTCGCTCACTTGGGGGCGCTCGGCGTGGAGCTCCCTCGCATCGCTCAACTGGCCGACCCGCCGTCGCACCTCTCGGCAAAGGCCGAGGAGATTGCCGGGGTCGATCCCGACCGTGCAGATGCCCGCAACCTCTTTCGCGTCCACTGGCACAATGGTGCGGACAGAACCTCGCTGGTCGATGTCCCCGAGCACATCGTGCTGCCCGAAGCGCTGACCGGGGTGAGGGCGAAGATCATCGTGGCCCTCGGCAACCGGTTCCCGATGATCGGCGCCCACAAGGTGCTCGCCGCATACGGCTGCCTCGTTCCGCGCCTCGTGTCCGGAGCGTTCGACGTCACGCGTCACCGCGCGGTCTGGCCCTCGACCGGCAACTACTGCCGTGGGGGCGTGGCGATCGCGAGGCTCCTTGGATGCCGATCCGTTGCGGTGCTGCCCGAGGGCATGAGCCGGGAGCGTTTCCGCTGGCTCGAGGAGTGGGTGGTCGATCCGGGCGACATCCACCGCACGCCGGGCACCGAAAGCAACGTCAAGGAGATCTACGACGCCTGCCATGTCCTGGCCGGGGACGGGCGGAACCTCATCCTCAATCAGTTCTCGGAGTACGGGAACTACATCGTGCATCGGGCCGTCACCGGTCCGGCGCTGGAGCGGATCTTCGCGGCGCACGACGAAGGCGGAAGCAAGACGGCGCGCGCGTTCGTATGCGCCTCCGGGTCGGCCGGAACGCTCGCCGCGGGCGACTGGCTCAAGCGCTCGATCGGAACGCAAACTTGCGTCGTCGAAGCCCTGGAATGCCCGACGCTTCTCTACAACGGTTATGGCGAGCACAACATCCAGGGCATCGGCGACAAGCACGTGCCGCTCATTCACAACGTCATGGGCACCGATTTCGTGATCGGGGTCTCCGACCGGGCGAGCGATGCGCTCAACGTCGTCTTCAACACGGTCACCGGCAGGGCCTATCTCTCGAGGCACAGGCACGTTGACCAGCAGAGCCTCTCGGCCCTCGGCGACCTCGGTCTTTCGTCGATTGCCAACGTTCTCGGCGCCATCAAGTACGCGAAGTACATGGCGCTCGGTCCCGACGACATCGTGCTGACCGTGGCGACGGACGGCGCCGAGATGTATCACTCGGAGATCGAGATTGCCCGGGCGAACCAGTTTGCAGGAGGGTTCTCCGAGGTCGAGGCGGCGCAAGCCTTTGGCCAGCATCTCCTTGGTGCGGCGACGGACCATGTCAGCGAACTGACGCGCTTCGACCGCGAACGGATCTTCAACCTCGGGTACTACACCTGGGTCGAGCAGCAGGGTACGCGCCTTGGCGATTTCGACGAGCGGCGCAACCAGGGGTTCTGGGACGGACTGATGGACCTGGCGCCGATCTGGGACGCCATGACGGAAGACCTGAACGCCGCGGTGAGTTGAGCCGACGTCGAAGCAGCTCGTTGCGGGTCATGGTTCGCACGACCCCATGATCCGTCGAGTGCCGTCGAGTGCCTTCCCTGCTCCCGGGCCTCGCTCCAGGGACGCTTCACGGACGCTTCAGGGACGCTTCAGGGACGCTTCAGGAGATGCTCGCACTCCTCGCTCGCTCGGATGGCGCACTTCCCACCCGAGTCAGCCGCGTTCCGCGGCGCGGGCCTCGCGGTGCCGCTCCCATCTCGGCTGGCGGCAGACGTTGCCGAGGAACTCGAGCACGGTATGCGCGGCAAGGTAGGACGTGACGCCGGTCCCCACGTCCAGGGTCGGGTTGACTTCCACGAGGTCGAGCCCGACCACCTCGCAGTGCTCGGCGATGGCGACGAGGGTGTCGCGCAGCTCCGCGTAGCTCATCCCGTTCGGCTCCGCCGATACGCACCCCGGGATCAACGGCAGGTCGAGCACGTCGATGTCGATGCTCACGTAGGTGCGCGCATCGCGCGGCACCACCTCGGCGACGCCCTTCGGGCCCACGGCGCGAAACTCGCCCATCGTCATCACCCGGTTGCCGTCGTCGATCGAGTCTTGGATCTCCGACCCTGCGCTCCGCAGACTGCGGATCCCGACCTGGGCGAGGCTCAGCACGTGCCGCATCGGAGCGACGTGGCGGAACGTGTGGGTGTTGGTGAAGCGCAGGTCGTGGATGAACGGCGCGTAGTCGATGTGGGCGTCGAAGTGGATGACGTGCAGCGGCTCCTCGTCCTCGTACCCCCTGACGATCGGATAGGTGACCGAGTGGTCGCCGCCGAGGACCACCGGCAGCGCCCCTCGGGCGAGGACCGCCCTGGTGAGGTCGGTCGCGTTGTCGAACGTGCTCTTCACGTCGGTGGGCCACACGTCGACGTCGCCGACGTCGGCGATGGTCCGGTTCGTCATCTCGTGGGTGAGGTAGGTGCGCCCGGATTCCGGATCGTGGAACCCGGCGTCTGAGGCGGCGAAGCGCAGGGAATGCTCTCGAATCGAGCGCGGCCCCATGCGCGAACCCGCGAGGAACGGCGAGCCTTCGTCGAAAGGAACCCCGTAGACGGCGATGTCGGCGTCGAGCGCGTCGAGGTCCGTTTCGATCCGCGCGCGCAGGAACGAGGGGATCCCGACGAACGGACGGTTGAGCTTGATTCCGGAGCGTCTGCTGCTCGATGTCATGGGGAGGTTCTCCAGTTGGCGTTCGCGTCTTGTGGCCGCAAGTGTCGCCCACCTGCTCCGTTGCATGTGCAAGATGTCAACGGCAGACAGGAACCAGCCCGAGGTAGAGTGCCCCGACATCGATGCCGGTGGCCAGCGCCTGGTCCAGGTGCTCTCGCCACGGAACGCTCTCCGGCACGATCATGCCCCCGGCATGCATGATGTTCCAGGAAGAACCAACCTCGCCATGACATTCGGACAGCTTCTCGCGTTCAACATCGCGCTGCTGGTCGCAATCGCGAGCGCGGGCCCGGCCCTGCTGATGGCATCAGGACCACCCTGAGCGGCGGGCGCCGCGCCGGGGTCGCGGTCGGCGCCGGGCGTGCCGGGAGCTGCCAGGCGGTGCGTTGGAGCCGCGTCGCACCGCGACGCGACGCGGACCGGATCAGGGTCGATGGAGCTCCGGCAGGGCACGGCTGAAGGTCCGCCGCCCGCGCTTGAAGCCGATGAGCGGCAGCGCAATCGTCGCCACCGCCTCGGCGGCGGAGCGCGCGTTCCACACCACGAGATCCGCCGGGCGGCCCGCCACGATGCCGTAGTCCTCGCATCGGATCAGCCGCGCCGACCGTCGGGTGAGCATTTCGAAGCACTCCGCAAGCTCCTCCTCGTTGCCGCGCTGCACGACGTTGGCGTAGAGGTTCGCGATGCGGATGAGCGAGCAGTCGCCGTAGGGCGTGAACGGATTCAGCACGTTGTTGGTGGAGAGCGAGCAGTTCGCACCGTGCGCGAGCAGCGCGTTCGCGTCCGCGACGCCCCGCACCACCGCATGGTCCTGGTGCCGGCCGGTCACGAAGAGATCGGTCGCGGGCAGCACCGTCACCGCGACCCCGGCCGAGGCGAGGCGCTCCCCGAGCGTCCGCAACCGGTCGGGCGGCAACAGCGAGTACTTCGTTCCGTGCCCCACCGCGACCCGCCCGCCGTATCCATGGCGCTCGGTCAGATCGCAGACGAGGTCGATGTCCATTTCGTCGGCACTGGGGCCGACGTCGAGATGGATGTCCACGTCCCGGTCAAACTCAAGCGCGAGCTCGAAGATGCGCCGGATCTGACCCGCGCGGTCCGGGTCGTACCCGGGCGCGCCGCCCACGACGGAGGCACCCCGATCGAGCGCCGCGACGACGTTCCGGTCGGTCTCCGGCACGTTGGTCCAGCCTTCCTGTGCGAAGACGCAAAGCTCCAGATCGACGGCCCAGGCATAGTCGGTCGCGAGCTGCTTGAGCGCCTCGAAGGACCGAAGCCCGACGTTCGGGTCCACCTCCACGTGGGTTCGAACATGCGTCGTGCCGTTGAGAATGCACTGCTCCAGCGTCGCGGCGGCCCGTGCGTACACGTCCTCGACCGTGAACCCGGACTTGATCGCGGACACCCGCTCCATGTGGTCGCGGGCACGCCCCGAGGCGGGTGCGCAACGGTCCACGATGCGCGACTTGTCGAGGTGGATGTGGGTCTCGACGAGGCCGGGCGAGACCAGCTTCCCGCCGAGGTCGACGGAGTCGGCATCGGAACGGATGTTCGGCTCGACGGCGGCAATCGTGCCGCCCGCGATTCCGATGTCCACGAGCGGCGCATCGGCGTCCTCGTCCGCGCCCGCGATGCGGGCGCCCCGAAGCACGGTGTCCAGCATCATCGGCAGGTGAGGCCGTCCGCCCGGGCTTCCCGGCGCGCTAGCCGGGCAGGCAATGGGCGGCCTTGTCGGTGAATTCGTTCGGCGCGAACGGCGCCGCGTGCCGCGAGGGCATCCTCGGTGGCGACGAAGACCCAGTCCCTGTGCCAGATGCGGGTCATTTCGGCGGCAAGCAGCCCCGGGTCCCGATAGGCGGCGTTGGGGAGCGCGTGCTGCGGATCGAATCGGAACCGGACCGCGTTCATGTCGGCAAGTGTAGCGAGAACGTTTCGAAGCCCTTCGGTAGACCCGATCACAAGCACTACGCCGCGTGCCGACTTCGGATCGCGACGTGCGCCCCAAGGACAAATCCGACGAATTCCAGCAGCGCGAGCCCCATTGCGGAGTGGAGGAACGGGGTCCTGTGCTCCGGAACCACGGTCGCGTGGAGGTCCGGACTCTCGACTGCGAAGTGCAACACGAGGCCGAAGACAAGAGACGCCAGCATCGACACCGAAAACACGAGCGCGCCGATCGTGAGGTTCCTTTTCCAGGCGACCCAGATCGTTGCCCATGGCGCGATCGTGACGACAAGCACGATGAACAGAACCTCAAGAGGCGAGTTCTCCACTCCGGCGACGACATGAGCGTATTGGTGGACTCCGCCAATGACGAGGTGCAGCGCCGCCACGATCGCGAGGGACGTGATGTCAAGTCTTACGCGCGTCGCCATTGCACCCCGGCTGTGCTCCCCCAACCCGGATTCGGATGGGCGGAAGGTAGAGAAGGAGCCCATGGAGAAAGAGAAGCGGGATCCTCAGGCACACCATGCGGGTGGCGTAGACGCCGGTGTACACCCGGCGGCTCTGCTCGTCGACGACCACGATCTCGCCGACGGACACCTCTCCCAATGGGGAGCGGTCCGTCCTGAGCTCAATCGCCCGCAACCAGTCCAGTCGCGCGGTGCGCCTCGCTTGCCGCACGCAGTCCGGGCAACTCGGATTGTAGTGAAGGGCGAGTCTCACTCCGGAGATGGTCGACCGGGATGGGGAGCCAAGCGTAAGGCTAAGGCAAGGGAGGTCCGTCACGGTAACAATTCGCCTTCCCTCGGAAGACGGCGTGTGTCGTGGCGCGAGGTTTGGCGGCACAATTCACGCGATGACGCGCACGGTGGTCGTGGACGGAAACAACGTGATGGGATCGCGTCCGGACGGCTGGTGGCGCAACCGGGCCGAGGCTGCGGGGCGGCTCGTCGCCGACATCGCTCCGGTGGCGCGGAGCCGCGGCGGCGATTGGACGATCGTGTTCGACGGGCCCGGGTCGCCGGGCCTGTTTCCGCCCCAGGACCGCCTCGCCGTGGTCCACACCGGACATGGCCACCGGGATGGGGCTGACGACCGAATCGTGGATCTGGTCGATGCGCTTCCGGATCCGGCGACGGCCCTGGTCTACACGTCCGACGCGGGGCTGCGGGCTCGGGTGCGTGCGTTGGGCGCGCGGGTTGCAGGCGCACGGGCACTGCTCGATGAGATTGCGGCGGCGGGCGACACGACAGAGCCGAGGGCCAGCGGCGAGGTGGTGGATCCCAGCGAACCGAGACAGGAATGATCGTGCCCGGGATCGAGCCGGCACCCGGTCCGGCACCGTACGCGTTGACCGGAACTGTCCGCGCTTGCTCAGGCGCGGTGCGCGTCCAGGAACGCCTGAATGAGCGCCCGGTAGCGCGCGCCGCCGAAGCTCGAGAAATGTCCGCCGTGCACCACGCGCACCGGAAGCGCGAGCAGGCGCTCCATGCTGAGGACGTAGTCGTCGATCGCCGAATGCCAGGCGTCGGTCACGAGCGGCCCGTCGTAGACGGTGTCGCCCGAGAAGAGCACCCCGCTCGCCGCCTCCCAGAGCGCGATCGAGCCCGGCGAGTGCCCGGGGGTGTGGAGGACTTCAAGGTGGCGGTCGCCGAGGTCGAGGATGTCGCCATCGACGATGAGCCGTGTCGCGGGTGCGGGCAGGACCTCGTAGGTGCCCCGGTCGAATCCGCCCGGAGGAAGGGCGCTGAACATCCCGGTCGTCGCGTAGGGGTCGATCAGGATTGCCCGGCGATCCGGCTCCGCCAGGTACGGCGCTTCGCTCGGGTGCGCGGCGCGCTCGTCGAACTCGTGATGCGAGCCGATGTGGTCGAAGTGAGAGTGCGTGGCGACGGCGAGCACGCGGCGTTCGGTGACGTCCGAGATCCGCTCGCTGAGGCTCACGAGCCCGGAACCCGAGTCGACGAGCAGGTTCCGCTCCCGCCCGCGCACGAGCCAGATGTTGCAACGGTAGAAGGGAAGGATGTGCGGTTCGAGAATGTGCGTGATGGCGTCGTCGAGCTTCCGCACCTCGTACCAGTTCTCGGCCGTCTCGATGCGCATGGGTTCTGTCTCGCGCTCTCGCGCTCCGGTCGTGGTCAGCCTTCGCCGCGTTCCGCCCGACGGGCAGCATCGTCGACCCCGGTCGGGCCGGATCGTCGCCCCGGCGTGCCGACAGGTGGGCCGACCGGTGCGGATCGAACTCCCGGTCGTCGCATCGGCGACGCCGCGACCGAGCCGGCGGAGCTCGGCTACCGCCCGTGCTGCGGCACGCCGAACGCGGAACGACGAACCTGAGCTCCGCGGCCCGTGTCCAAACCTGGTGCTCCAGGCCGGATTCTTGCAGATCCGGCATGCGATGGTGGATTTGCGAGGATCTACTTATGGGTTCGCCCTTCGTATATCCTTGCAATTATGGCATTGATCGCCATAATTGCAAGGATGATTCCGCGTCAGAAATCGCAGCTCATTCGCGCCCGGCTGGACCAGTTCCCAGCCGTGGCTCTGCTCGGCCCCCGCCAGACAGGCAAGACCACGCTGGCCGAGCTCATCGCCGAAGAGCGAGCGAGCGTCTATCTCGACCTCGAGGATGCGGCGGACCGGGGGAAGCTGAGCGATGCCGCCCTTTACCTGTCCGGGCATGAAGACAAGCTGGTGATCCTGGACGAGGTGCAGCGGGTGCCGGAGCTGTTCCAGACGCTTCGCGGCCTCATCGACCAGGGGCGCCGACGCGGACTTCGGGCGGGACGATTCCTGCTGCTGGGCTCGGCGTCGATCGACCTGCTCAGGCAGTCGGGGGAATCCCTGGCCGGCCGCATCGCCTGCGTCGAGCTGGAGCCATTCAACGTTCTCGAAGTCGACGGCGATGGCGACGGTAAAGGCGATGGCGATAGCGACGCGCGAGAGAGACTCTGGGTCCGGGGCGGATTCCCGGACAGCTTTCTCGCCGAGAGCGACGAAGCGAGCGCAGTCTGGCGGAAGAACTTTGTCCGCACGTACCTGGAACGCGACATTCCACAGCTCGGGCCGCGCGTGCCGGCGGAAACGTTGCGCCGCTTCTGGACCATGCTGGCCCATCTGCAGGGCGGCACGCTCAACGCGGCTCAGCTCGCACGTGGCCTTGCCGTCGATGGCAAGACGATCGCCCGCTATCTCGACCTGCTCGTCGACCTCCTGCTGGTGCGGCGCCTCTCGCCCCTGCACGCCAATGTCGGCAAGCGCCTGGTGAAGTCCCCGAAGGTCTACGTACGCGACAGCGGCATCGTCCACACGCTGCTCGGCCTCGATGACCGGGATGCGGTGCTGGGTCATCCGGTCGCCGGCGGAAGCTGGGAAGGATTCGTAGTGGAAAACCTGCTCCGGGCGGCGCCGGACCGGGTGAAAGCGTGGTTCTACCGAACGGCCGCCGGCGCCGAGATCGACCTGGTGCTCGAGATGCCGGGGGGAAACCGATGGGCAGTCGAAATCAAGCGCGGCCTCGCACCGAAGCTCGACCGGGGATTCCACCACGCGCGGCAAGACCTCGAACCGGAGCGCTCCTTCGTCGTGTACTCGGGCGACGCGCGGTACCCGAGGGGCGAAGGGGTCGAGGCAATTGGCCTCGGCGAACTGGCGTCGCTCCTCGCGGCGGGATGAAGCGGCCCCGATGTCCTCCTCGACGAGGTCGGTGCGCCGGCGCACGATCCTCCGGGGTTCGGCCGCAACGCATTCCTCTCCAGGATCGACGGGCAGATCGTTAGGTTCTTCGAAGAAGTCCTGTCCGCAGACGTAGACGGCTGCCTTGCATCGAACCGTGTACGCAACCCGGCAGGTGTCCCCGTCGTGTCGCGAAACCACCTCCAGGACTCCCGAGCCCAACCCTTTTAGCGGCTTGGCGTCGCGGTGCTCGCGCCCGAGCTGGCCCTGGTACAGGGCAAAGCCGATTCGATCCTGCACCGGATCCGGAAACCGTTTCAGGTCCTCTTTGCTCGGTCCGACCCGTTCGACAGGCCTCAAGGTCTCGCCGGCCATGGCGAACTTTAGCGGTGTCACCATATCGGAGCGAACCTGGACGGCTCGCGGCGGCAGAAGCGCGCGCGGGTCCACCCGATCGGCCGAATCCAGATACCGGGGGTCCGGAGATCGAGCGGGTGGTCAAGTGCCGAGGTCGAGGAGATCGTTGTCCTTGAGATTGGCCATAACCTCGTCGGTCCGGCGGTAGACCGCGCCCGACTCGTCGAAGGGCCGGTAGACGGTGAGGGTCTCGTCGGGGAAACGCCGGCGCCGGGCGTCGATGGCGTAGCCGACCGTGATCGGGATCGGATGGTCGCCGCCCTGGCGGGGTGCGAAAGCGGCTTGCATGAGCCTGTTCTACCTGCCGTCAAAGCGGTTGGAGCCGCGGAGTCAGCACTCGTCTTCGGCGTCCGGGTGGGTCAGGTAGTAGCGGCTGACCTGGGCGCTCGGGTGGGCCTTGTCCGTCATGACGAAGCCCTTTTCTTCGAGCAGCTTCTCCACCGCCCGGTTATCCGCAGGCGGTTCTTGGGACGCGCGAAGGAAGCGAAGAAGTCGCCGGAACCGAGAAGCGTCTACCGCGCTCTCGGGCTGTGAGACAGAATCGTCGACCGATGGATGGGTCGCGAATGTTACGACCTGACTTTGATAACGTGACGAATAAGGGTACTTTGTCGGGGTCATGTCTGCATCTGCCGCACCGCGCGCCCGCAACGTCATCGCGGATTTGACCGCCCGCGGCCGCTATCACTTTACCTCGTCAGAGCTTCGCTCGGCGCTAGGGGTTTCCGAGGCGGCAGCACGCCAGGTGCTGAGCCGCCTCGCGACCAAGGGAGAAATCGCAAGCCCCGCGCGCGGTTTCTACGTCATCGTGCCGCCCGAGTACAGGCGGCTCGGCTGCCTGCCGGCGGATCAGTTCATTCCGGCGCTGATGGAGCACCGGAGCGCCCGGTACTACGTGGGGCTGCTATCGGCCGCGCAGTACCACGGCGCGGCCCATCATCGCCCGCAAGAATTCCAGGTGGTGGTGGAGAGGAACCGGCCGGCGATCGTGTGCGGTTCCGTCAGGGTCGCGTTTGTCGCGCGCCGTGACCTCGATGCCGTTCCGGTCGATAGCGTCAACAATCCCCGTGGAACGGTCCTGGTCTCGACCGTGGAGGCGACGGCGGTCGATCTCGTCGGATACATGCATCGCGCCGGGGGCGTGGACCGGGTGGCGGGCGTGCTCCTTGAACTCGGCGACGACATGGATCCGAAGCGCCTCGTCGAGGCTTCGCAGTCCGCGTCGATCCTCTGGGCGCAACGTCTGGGCTACCTCCTGGAGCATGTCGGAGCCGGAGACAGGGCCGCGCTGCTCAAGGAGCATGTGCGAAAGCGCGCGCGCAACTTCACGAAGCTCCTGCCCGGCGCGGATGCCGAGGGTGCGCGGCGGTCGAAGGACTGGCGCCTGTTGGTGAACGCAAGCATCGAGACGGAAGCGTGATCCCGCGGGACTACATCACCCAGTGGCGGGAGCGGGCGCCGTGGAGCGAGGATTTCCAGGTCGAGCAGGACTTGGTCATCAGCCGTGCCTTGGTCAAGATATTCTCCGATCCGCTTCTTGCCGGGGCGCTCGCCTTCCGGGGAGGGACGGCGCTCTACAAGCTCTACCTGACGCCGCCCGCGCGCTATTCCGAGGATATCGATCTGGTCCAGGTCGAGCCCGGGCCTGCGGGTCCGCTGATGGACGGCTTGCGAAGCGCGCTCGATCCCTGGCTGGGCGAGGCGCGGTGGAAGCAGTCACAAGGCCGGGTGACGTTCGGCTACCGGTTCCTGTCCGAGGACGTGCCCGCGATGCGACTGCGTCTCAAGGTCGAGATCAACACGCGCGAGCATTTTTCGGTGCTGGGCTTCACGAAACGCGCGTTCTCGATCGATTCGCGGTGGTACTCCGGGCGGGCCGATATCACGACCTTCGAGCTCGACGAACTGCTGGCAACGAAGCTGAGAGCGCTCTATCAGCGCCGCAAGGGCCGGGACCTGTTCGACTTGGCGATGGGGCTGGCGGACGCGCGGAGCGATGCCGGACGGATCGCGGCTTCATTCCGGGAGTACATGGAGCGCGAGGGCGGTCCGGTGACGCGCGCGATGTTCGAGCGGAACCTTGGGGGGAAGATCGACAATGCGCAGTTCAATGCCGACATGAGCGCGCTTCCCAGGCCGGGGTTCGAGTGGCGGCCGCGGGAAGCGGCGCGGACGGTATCCGAGCGGCTGGTCTCGCTCCTTCCGGGCGAGCCGTGGAAGGGGGAGACGGATGGATGAGCGGGGGTTGAACCGTCGATGCCGGGAAGGATTGAACCGACGAGTCTCGCGGTGCCGGTCGAGGCCAGGCTTTCCGGCGAGGCCCAGGCGCGGGCGATTCCGGAGGGAACTGATCACCGATTCCGCCCGGTTACGAGGGACCGTGCATCGGGAAGCTCTGGCATGGCCGATCCGAAGCGCTTCTCCTTCCGCTCGGTGCGGCGCTCGCGGGGTTCGTTTCCGAGCACCTCGCGCACGGCACTTCCCCCGGCGGGGAGTGACCACCGCGGACCATCCGGCAGTGATGATGACGGTCAACGAGCGGACCGAACAGGAACTCGACGCCGCGTCCGGGTGGCCCGGCGGTACGAGCCAGGAGGAGCCGCATCCACGCCGCCCTGACCGGAGCCAGGGCAGACCCCCGAAAGCGGACCTTGTGAGAGCATGAACCGGGAGGGGCTCACCATGCGCTTGACGAAGACGAGGCCCCGCTGACAGAGAGGACGCTCAGTGATGCAGCTCGCAGACGATTTGTTCCTCGGCACCAGGGGGTGTGTCGTCCGTATCCAAAAGCGCGATGGCCAAGAAGTGTGGCGCACCAAGCTCAAGGGGCGGGACCTCGTAGTGGTGGCGGTTGAGCCCGATGGCATCTTCGCCTACACGCGAGGTCGGCTGTGGTCGCTCGAGCCCGACACGGGCGCGATCCGCTGGGTGAACGAGCTCCCCGGTCTCGGCTACGGCTACGCCATCATCGCCTCGGCGAACCAGGTCCCGGTCACCGTGGCGGCGATCCAGGCGGCAGTCCAGGCGGCGGCGATTTCGGCCCCGACGGCTGCAGCGGCTTCGACGACATCGTGATGGCACGACACCAGTGAGGTTCATCTCCCGGTGCCGTCCTCGCGGATCCCGCGCCGTGTCGCTCTCTCCTTCCCTCATGACGCCTGTGCGCAAGCTGTCCCGAGACCGTCCCGGGAACGATGTCTCCAGCGCCAAGGAGACTTCGAATGCGTGTCTTGCTCCTCGCCATCATCGTGGCGCTCGCCCCCCTCGGGCTGCCGCACCGGGTTGTGCTCGCAGGGGTCGCCGACCCGAATTCGGGCTTCAGCTTCGTTGAGTTCCGGGGAGCGCTCTCGCGGACCCGCACGACCGCTCCCGACGCCCCGACCAACGCGCCAGGTCGGCGGATCGGACTCGTCGGCAGTTGGGAATTTCAGGCGCCCTGGTACGCGACCGCCGGTTATGCGCTCGAGTTCAAGTCATTCTCGACCCGGGTACGTGATTTCGGGCGGGAGCGGGCGGCCGGGGTCGTGGCGGTGTGCATGCGCATCGTCATCGTGCGAGCCATTTTGTTCACGAGCGCGACGGCGGCCACGCTCAACGGCCGGCGCTCGGCCATGGGCGCTGGCAACGGTGCGTTCGCCTGGGAATATCTGAGGCGAAATGCCGAGTACCGGGCGGTGCACGAGGCGTCGGCGCATGCGCCTTCGTTCGAGCCGGCGCCGTTCTCGGTGCGAATCCAGGGCCGCGCGGATCCGGTTGCAGCACGGTTCGCGCTTCCGGCGTGGAAGGATCCGGACCGGGAGGACGGCGTGCTGTCGCCGTTCTGGCCGAGGCACCGATGCCCGACGCCGAGCTCGTTCAGGGCGCCCGGCCGACGCTCGCACTGCTTGCGAGCTCGGGGGCACGAATCGAGGGGTTGCGGCTCGCCGCAGGAGGGCTCGTGCTCAAGAGCGCGAAGCGACAGATTGGCGTCCGTTAGCCAACAAATCGGTGAGATTTCCGGGCTGGTTGTTTCGGCACCGGAACCCGATGTATCCGCCGGCCCGAGATGACCGGCAAATCCCGTCTTCCCGCCGTCCGGCGGCGCCGGAGGGTCATTTCACGCCGGCGCCCA
This sequence comes from Gammaproteobacteria bacterium, assembly GCA_965223775.1. GTDB lineage: Bacteria > Pseudomonadota > Gammaproteobacteria > HK1 > HK1 > JAJDXW01. Next base: position 5,728,685 of record OZ245021.1, read on the forward strand.
TTCGGAGAGCCGCATCACGAAGCCGGCCTCTCCCGCGCGCGTGACGTAGCGCTCATCCGCGGTAACGAATACCCCTCGCTCCACGATCGCATGCGCGTGATAGGCCGCGTCGTAGAACGTCACCCCGTAGCATTGCGTCAGGTCGAGCACGCGGTCGAGCCATCCGGGCGATTGGGGGGCGCTTTCCAGATCGAAACGCAGGAGGGCGTTGAGCGAGTGTTCGGCACGGTCGGGCTGCCGCCGCGCCAGGGTATTGCCGACCTCATGGAACCACAGGGACGGCACGATGGCGCGAACTTGGCCGCTCGCGATTGCGTTGCGCAACGCGAGTGCATGTCCGAGGTCGGGCTCCTCCCCGAAGGGCAGCACCCATTTCAGGATGACGGAAGCGTCGGGTACGACGACACGCAACGCCATCAGTGCCCGGATTCCCGATCCTCTCGTATCCAGCGGACGAATTCGGCGGCGGTGACCGGCCGGGTCTCCGCATCGGTCCGAAGCCGGTCCATCTCGGCCACGGCATCGAACCGGCGCCGTCCGCGGGCCCATTCGCGCAGCGCCAGATTGATCGTGCGGCTGCGGTCGCCCTGCGATACCTGTTTCAGGAAACGCCAGACGTCATTGTGGACGATGACGTTGATGCGGTGACTCATGGCAGCCATCATTCGGGGTGTGTAACAGGTTACACGCCATAGGACGCCCCGGCGCTGCATGCAAGCGCCCGGTGAGGGCTCAGGTCTCGGGGTAGCGCCAAGGCGGGTCGGGCTGCGCGGCCTCCTCGTCGATGGTCCAGTGGGGGACCGACAGCCCGTCGCATACCTCGACGAACACCATCCGTACCCGGGTCCCGATGCCGACCCGCTCGATCGTCTCCGGCGGAGCGAAGGTCCCGTCCGGGGTGACCAGGTTTCCGGCGACCCGCAGCGCCTCGTGCTCGGTCGGCTCGCCCTTCTGGGTATCGAGGTCCACGAGCAGGATGAGGTAGGGAACGAGGTCGTGGAACGCGGGCTGGATGGGGTGGTGCACCTCGGTGTAGGTGTGAACGGTCCCCTTCCCTTCCACCGATACCCAGTCGGATTCGCGGTCGCTCGTCCACGGACACGCGGTAGTCGGCGGATAGCGGAGCAGGCCGCTCTCGCGTCCGCGCTGGAGGCGGAAGTCGCCCGCGTGGCAGTAGCGGAAGAACTCGCGGTTCTCCGCGTCCACGTCCTCGATGGTGAGGGTCATCCCGAGGTAATCGCCCTTCAGCGGCATTGCCCGCTCCTCCGTATCCGTCGTTGCGTATTCGTAACCGTTGTGCCCGCCGCGGCCCCGGTGCCCGCCGGCGCCGGCGCCGGCGCTGGCGCCTCAACCCCGCTCGAGGACCATCGCGGACCCGAGCCCCGGGGTCCCCCAGCCGAGATTCGCGCTGATCTGCGCATCTCGCACCTGCCGGCAGCCCCCTTCCCGGTAGTCGTGGGTGTGCTGCCGGGTTCCGTCCTCCCCGATCGGGCACGAGTCGTCGACCTCGCCCCGAAGCTGACGGACGTTCTCGATGACCATGTTCATGCCGTGGGTGTAGGCCTCGCAGAGGTGGCCGCCCGAGGTGTTGTTGGGCCGGGCGCCGCCGAGCTCGATGGTGCCGTTCGACACGTACTCCCCGCCCTCGCCCTTGGCGCAGAAGCCGTAGTCCTCGAGCTGGAGCATGGCGGTGAAGGTGAACGCGTCGTAGGAGCCGGTGAGGTCGACCTCGGACGGCCCGAGCCCCGCGTTCGGCCACAGGATGTCCTTGGCGTAGTGGCCCGCGACGGTCGCGAGCGGCCCGTGCTGGTAGTAGTTGTCGGCACGCGGGCGGCAGCAGCGCCCGACCACGCCGCGGATGAGGGCGGGGCGGGGCCGGAGGTCCCGGGCGCGCTCGGTTCGCGTCACGATGATGCAGGTCGCGTTGTCCGTCTCCACGCAGCAGTCGAGGAGGTGGAGCGGCTTGCAGATCATGCGGCTCGCGAGCACGTCCTCGACCGTGTAGCGCTTCCGGTAGTACGCCTTCGGGTTGTTCGAGGCGTGCTTGCTGTGCGCCACCTTGACTCCCGCGACCTGGGCGGGGGTGGTCCCGTAGTCGTGGAGGTGGCGCATGAAGGTGGGGGCGAACATCTGTCCCGCGCTCTGCCAGCCGTAAGCCCGCATGTGGATCTGGTCGCCCACGATCGGCACTGCGGAGCGCGCGCCGGTCCCGCCGATGCGGACCTGCGAGTAACCGTTCATCGCCCGGAAGATCGCGACCGTGTTGCACATTCCGGCCTCGATCACCCCGGTCGCGATCCCGATGAGGGCCTCGGTGCTCGATCCGCCGCCGTGCACGTCCATGTAGAAGTTGAGCCGGATCCCGAGGTCGCCGGCGACGAAGGTCGAGAAAGTCGAGTCGTTCCCGGAATAGGAGAGCATGCCGTCGATGTCCGCCGCGGCGATCCCGGCGTCGTCCATCGCGTTCTTGACCGCCCAGGTCGCGAGCGAGCGGGTGGAGTACTTCGAGCCGCGCATGTAGGTCGTCTCGCCGACCCCGCAGATCGCGTAGCGGTTGCGAAGGCCCTTCGAGGTGGTGGCGTCGAGTTCGCTGGTCATGTTCCTGTCCGGTTGGAAGCGGCGGGCATCAGGGATGCGTCGAGGGAGTGATCTTACCGGTTGACGGGCGGCTCTGGCGTCTCGTCCTGGGGGACTTCCCGGGTCGTGCGGCTATCGCGACCGCGGGGCCGGGGCGGCGCGGGCCGTGCCGAGAACCGCGATCGCGAGGATGACCGCCGCAGCGGCAGCGAGGAAGGTGATCCGATAGGCGTACAGAAACGCGTCCGCGCCCCCCGCCTCGCCCCCGAGCGCGGCGAAGAGCATCGTGCCGGTGCTCGCCACCGTCACCACGCCGACCGTCCGGGTCACCATGTTGAGGCTGCCTGCCACTCCCTGGCGGCTCCGCGGGATGCTCCCCATGACGAAGTCGATGTTGGCGACCTGGAAGAGTCCCTGCCCGCACCCGTGGGCGAGGAGCACGGCGACGAGGGCGGCCGCCCCGGCCTCGACCGGGAGCAGGGCGATCGCGCAAAGGGCCATGCCGAGGAGGGCGAGCCCGGCGACGCCGAGCCGGAACGAGCCGGTGTAGCGCAGCAGATGGCCCGCCACCGGCGAGGCCACGATCATCCCGAGCGGCGAGGCGGCAAGGAGGAGCCCCGCCGTCGCCGTCCCCGCCCCCATGATCCGCACCAGGTAGTAGGGGGTGAGCAGGTAGATGATGAAGCTCCCGAGGTTCATGAGCACGTGGGCGGCGTTCGCGGCCGCGAAGGGGCGGATGCGAAAGAGCCGGACGTCGATGACGGGGTGCGGGGTGCGAAGCTCGTGCCGCACGAACCACAACCCGATCACCGCCGCGCCGGCGACGAAGAGGACCGCGGCCCAGCCGAAACGGTGCCCCTGGTTGAGCGCGAGGAGGGCGGCGGCGAGGGCGACCCCGAGCCCGAGACCGCCGCGAAGGTCGAAGGGCTCGTCCGGGGTCGCGTGACCCGGGTCCGGCACCAGGAAGACGACCAGCACGGCCGCGGCCAGCACGAGCGGCAACCGGAACCAGAACACGGCCTGCCAACCCCAGACGTCTACGAGGGCGCCCCCGACCACCGGTCCCAGCATGAGGGCGGCCGCGAAACCCGTGGTGTACCACCCGAGGACCCGGCTGCGGTCGCGTTCCGGAAACGACAAGGTCGCGAGGGCGGGGCCGCAGCTCAGGAGGAACGCGATCCCCGCCCCCTGGAGGACGCGGGCCGCGAGCAGCCACCCGAAGGTCGTCGCGAGCCCGCAGAGGACGAGGGCGCCCGCGCTCCACAGGAGTCCCGTCACGAACACCCGCTTGTGGCCCACGATGTCCGCGAGCCGGCCGAGACCCGGCATCAGGCTCGCGTACGTGAGGACGTTGCAGATGATCACCCACTGGATGGCCGCGACATCGTTGCCGAACGCGGACGTGATGGCGGGGAACGCGATGTTGACCGAGGTGTCGAGCGGCCCCGCGGATATCCCGAGGGCCACGATGAGGAGCGTGAGCCGGGGACGGGGCGGGCGGGCCTCCTTCGAGCGGGCTTCGCGGACGTTCTGCACTCCGTTCCTTCCAGGCTCCTCGTTCGGCAACCCGGCGGCTTGCGAGCGAGCCGAGCGAGTGTCCGCCGCCCTCACACCGCGGGCGCCGGCGCGCGGGCCGTCCGTCCCGGGGAAACGGCCCGCGGCTCCCGCGGTGACGGGCGCCGCCGCACCTTATACTCTTTCTCTCGGGTCTCCACGATCTCCAACCCCCGTTCGATGGCATGCACGACCTTTCCGGCTCCCTGACCATGACCGTTGCGCCCACCTCCCTGCGATCGCAATTTCTGCGCACCCTCGTCGAGCGCGGCTACGTCCACCAGTGCACCGATCTCGAGGCGCTGGACGCGGCCGCCGCCTCCGGCCGGATCACCGGCTACATCGGGTTCGACGCGACGGCCGATTCCCTTCACGTCGGAAGCCTTGTCCAGATCATGCTGCTCCGGCACATGCAGCGTACCGGCCATCGTCCCATCGTCCTCATGGGAGGCGGCACCACCAAGGTCGGAGACCCGTCGGGAAAGGACAAGAGCCGGCAGCTCCTGTCCGAGCGGCATATCGAGTCCAACATCACCGGCATCCGACGCGTGTTCGAGCGCTTCCTCGATTTCGACGGCGGCGCGGCCCTGATGGTCGACAACTCGGACTGGCTCGACGCCCTTCACTACATCCCCTTCCTGCGCGAGTACGGGCGGCACTTCTCGGTCAACCGGATGCTCGGTTTCGAGTCGGTGAAGCTCCGCCTCGACCGCGAGCAGCCGCTCTCGTTCCTGGAGTTCAACTACATGGTCCTCCAGGCATACGACTTCCTGGAGCTCGGGCGGCGCTACGAATGCCGCCTGCAGATGGGCGGCTCCGACCAGTGGGGAAATATCGTGTGCGGGGTGGAGCTCGGCCGCCGGGCCACCGGTCTCGACCTGTATGGATTGACCTCCCCGCTCATCACCCTGGCGAGCGGCGCGAAGATGGGCAAGACGGCGGCCGGGGCGGTGTGGCTCAACCCGGCCCGCTTCTCTCCCTACGAGTACTGGCAGTACTGGCGCAATACCGAGGACGCCGACGTGGGGCGCTTCCTTCGCCTGTTCACGGAGCTCCCCCTCGACGAGGCCGCCCGGCTCGAAGCGCTCGAGGGGGCGGAGATCAACGAGGCGAAGGCGATCCTCGCGACCGAGGCCACCACCCTCTGCCACGGGCGCGAGGCGGCCCGGGAGGCGGCGGAGACCAGCCGGCAAACGTTCGGAGGGACGGTCGCCACCGGGGCACCGAGCGCGGAGGGAAACTTGGAGGTCCGTCCGCCGAGGGGGTTCCCAACCGGGCTCCCGACCATCGAGATCCCCCGGGCACGCCTCGACGAGGGGGTTCCGGTCTACGACCTCATGCGCGAAGCGGGGCTCGTCAAGAGCAACAGCGAGGCACGGCGGCTCATCCGGGGCGGCGGCGCGCGGGTCAACGACGAGCCGATCGACGACGAGACCGGCACGGTAGGCCCGAGCGACCTGACCGCCGAAGGCGCCATCAAGCTCTCCGCCGGCCGCAAGCGCCACGCCCTCGTCCGCCCCGCCTGACCCCTCCGCGCTCGGCGCCGCTACCGGCTCTCGCGCTTCCAACGCGGAAGCTGGCGTTCGAGCCTCTCCCTTTTGCCTCCGGGCTTGCCCCGTTCAGGGGCTGTCGGACCGGCGCATCTCGGGGCGGAGGACGACGTAGAGGGCGCGCCACCGTTCGAGGCGGGGAGCGAGCCGGCGGGCAAGCTCCTCGTCAGGCTCGACCAGGCGGGCGACGGGGCGTGGGGTGCAGACCTCGTCCGGCCGCTCGCCGCTCGCAGCGAGGCGCGCAAGGCGGGCGGCGCCGAGGGTCGGGCCGACCTCGCTCCCCGCGTGCCAGGTCAGGGGGCGGCGGAGTGCGCCGGCGAGAATGCGGCCCCAGAGCGTGCTCCGCGCCCCGCCGCCGATGACCGGGATCTCGTCGATCTCCGTCCCCGCCTCGATGAGGGCGTCGTATCCGTCGATCCCGCACAGCCGCGGGCTGGCCGGGGGGCGCGCAAGGCCACTATCATTGCGCCCTCCCGTGGGTTCGAGCGAGATCGACATGGCGAAGAACACGCTTTACGACAAGATCTGGGACGCGCACGTCGTGACCCGGCTTCCGACCGGGCAGTACCAGCTCTTCATCGGGCTGCATCTCACCCACGAGGTCACCACCCCGCAGGCCTTCGACATGCTGCACGAGCGGGGGCTCGGCGTGGCGTATCTCGACCGGACGGTGGCCACCGTCGATCACATCATCCCGACGGACGACCAGGCGCGGCCCTATGCCGATGCCCAGGCGGAAGCGATGATGGCCGCTCTCGAGACCAACGCGAAGCGCCACAACCTCAACTTCCTCGACTTCGCGTCCGGGCGCCAGGGCATCGTGCACGTCATCGGGCCGGAGCTCGGGATGGTCCACCCCGGGATGACCGTCGCGTGCGGCGATTCCCACACCGCGACCCACGGCGCGTTCGGCACCCTCGCGTTCGGCATCGGCACGAGCCAGGTGCGCGACGTGCTCGCCTCGCAGTGCCTGAGCGTGGACCCCCTCGGGGTGCGGCGCATCGAGATCGGCGGAGCGCTGAGGCCCGGGGTCGAGCCGAAGGACGTGACCCTGCACGTCATCCGCCGCCTCGGGGTCAAGGGCGGGATCGGCTACGCCTACGAGTACGCGGGCTCCGTCATCGAGTCCATGTCCATGGAGGGGCGGATGACGGTGTGCAACATGGCCATCGAGGGCGGGGCGCGGGTCGGCTACGTCAACCCCGACCGGACCACCTTCGACTACCTGCGGGGCCGGGAGCACGCCCCGGACGAGCGCGCGTGGGACGGGGCCGTCGCGCACTGGAAGTCGATGGCGTCCGAACCCGATGCCGAGTACGACGACGTCGTACGGATGGACGGGGCGGACATCGCGCCTACCGTGACCTGGGGCATCACCCCGGGGCAGAGCGTCGGGGTCGGCGAGCCGCTTCCCGCGGTCGAGGAGTTCGACGAGGCGGACCGCCCGACCGTCGAGCGGGCGTACGCGCACATGGACCTTCGCCCCGGCCAGAAGATGACCGAGGTGCCGGTGGACATCGTGTTCATCGGAAGCTGCACCAACTCGCGGATCAGCGATCTCCGGGCCGCAGCGGAGATCGCGAAGAAAGGCCGGGTCGCGGGCAGCGTCAAGGCGATCGTGGTACCGGGATCGCAGCAGGTGAAGGCGCAGGCCGAAGAGGAAGGACTCGACGACGTGTTCCGGGCGGCCGGCTTCGAGTGGCGCCACGCGGGCTGCTCGATGTGCCTCGGCATGAACCCGGACAAGCTGGTCGGACGCCAGATCTCGGCGAGCACCAGCAACCGCAACTTCATCGGCCGCCAGGGGAGCGCGGAGGGACGCACGCTCCTGATGTCGCCCCCCATGGCCGCCGCGGCCGCCATCGAGGGCCGGGTCACCGACGTGCGCGAGCTCGCCTGAGCCCCGCCCGAAGTGCCACGAAACCAGACGACTCGCCGGTAGCGAAGGAACCAGGGAGCCAGCCGCCATGTCCGAACTCGGCGTCAAGCCCATCACCGGGAAGGCGATCGCCATCCACGGCAACGACATCGACACCGACCGCATCATCCCCGCCCGCTACCTCAAGGCCATCACCTTCTCGGAGCTCGGGCAGTACCCCTTCCAGGACGAGCGATTCGAGCCCGACGGGACCCCGCGGGACCACCCGTTCAACCGCGAGGAGTGCCGGGAGGCGAAGCTCCTCTTCGTGAACGAGAACTTCGGCTGCGGGTCGAGCCGCGAGCACGCCCCGCAATGCCTGCGCCGATGGGGCATCGAGGCGGTGGTCGGGGTCTCGTTCGGCGAGATCTTCGCCGGCAACTGCGAGATGATCGGGGTTCCGGCGGTGCGGGCGCGGCCGGAGGACATCGCCCGGCTCCAGGCCGCGGCCGACGCCGACCCTTCCATCGAGTTCACCCTCGATCTCGATGCGATGCAGATCAGCGGCGGCAACGAGATGGTCGATCTGGAGATGCCCGAGAGCCGCCGCCGCTCCCTCCTCGAAGGACACTGGGACAGCACCGGGAGCCTGGTCGGCAACGCGGCCGCGGTGCGCGAGGTCCACCAGCGGCTCCCCTACACGAGCGGCTACCGCTAGCCCGCAAATCTCACCAGCTTCCTGCTGCGGACGCCGATCCATGCGCTGTGACAGGCCGTACTCCCTCAAGCCGCTTCGACAGCGCGAACGCGCTAGTGTCGACTACGCCTTCGCCAGCGCGTACGCGCTCTTTCGGTCCGTGCGGCCTGTCACAGCGCCGTCTCGCCGCCCTCGCGACGAAAGCTGGTGAGATTTGCGGGCTAGAACGGCCGGACCGAACCTCCTTCGGGGCCGAGCGCAAGCGGCACCCATGATCGCCGCGCAAGGCAGCCTGGACAACGGCAACTCGCGTCCCCTCGCGTCCCTTCCCTGCGAGATCCGGGAGGTGGAACACGCCTGGATTGCGCTGGCGGACGGAACCCGGCTCGCCTGCCGCTACTGGCTGCCGATCGATGCCGAGGAGCGCCCGGTACCCGCGATCCTCGAGTACATCCCGTACTGCAAGCGCGACGGCACGTCCGCCCGCGACGAGGCGATGCACCCCTGGCTCGCCGGACACGGCTACTGCGCGGTCCGGGTCGACATGCGCGGGAGCGGCGAGTCCGACGGCCTCCTCCACGGCGAATACCTGGTCCAGGAGCAGGACGACGCCGTCGAGGTGATCGCATGGCTCGCGGCGCAGCCCTGGTGCTCGGGAGCGGTCGGGATGTTCGGCAAGAGCTGGGGAGGCTTCAACAGCCTGCAGGTGGCCGCGCGCCGTCCCCCGGCCCTGAAGGCCATCATCACGGTGTGCTCGACGGACGACCGCTACGCCGACGACATCCACACCATGGGCGGGTGCCAGTTGCTGGAGAACCCGAACTGGGCGTTCACCATGTTCGGCCACAACGCCCGCCCGCCCGATCCGCTCCTCGCCGGTGCCGGCTGGCGCGAGACCTGGATACGGCGGCTCGAGAACAACACCCCCTGGATCCTGGAGTGGCTGCCGCACCAGCGCCGGGACGCGTTCTGGAAGCACGGCTCGGTGGGTGAGGACTGCTCCGCGATCGCGTGTCCGGTCTTCGCGGTGGGCGGCTGGGCCGATCCCTACACCAACCCGGTCCTTCGCCTGATCGAGAACCTCGACGTGCCCCGCAAGGCCCTGATCGGGCCGTGGGGACACCAGTACCCGCACCAGGCGCGCCCGGGGCCGATGGTCGGGTTCCTCGAGGAGAGCCTTCGCTGGTGGGATCGGTGGCTCAAGGGACGGGAAGGGGACGGCTTCGCGGACGAGCCGATGGTCCGGGCCTGGATGCACGACACCGGCCGGCCCGCTTCGGTCCGGGAGCACGCGCCGGGAGGCTGGATTGCGGAGGATGCCTGGCCGAGCCTCCGGATCGGGGAACGGACCTGGTATCTCAACCCGGACGGCCTCGGAGAAGCGCCCGGGCCGGAGCGGGGGATCGAGGTGGCATCCCCCGCCTCCGCCGGCAGGACGATCCCGTTCTGGGGCAACAGCGGGGCCGGGGGCCCGGAATGCCCGCTCGACCAGCGGGCCGACGACGCGGTCTCGCTCTGCTTCGATACCGAACCGCTCGCCGAGCCGCTCGCGTTCTTCGGCACGCCGGTGGTCGGCATGGAGGTGGCGAGCGACCGGCCGGTGGCCCAAGTGAGCGTGCGCCTCTCGGAGGTGCGGGCGGAGGGCGCGGTCGCGCTGGTGAGCTTCGGCCTCCTCAACCTTACCCACGACGCGGCGCACGAGCGGGTGACGCCGCTCGTGCCCGGCGAGCCGGTCGCCGTGCGCCTGCGGCTCAACGACAACGCCCACCGTTTCGCGGCGGGCAGCCGGATCCGGGTCGCGGTCGCGACCGGCCTCTGGCCGATCGCCTGGCCGGCCCCGGAGCCGGTGACCCTCACGGTCACCGCGGGGCGCTCCACCCTGACCCTGCCCGTCCGCCCGGACCGGGCCGAGGATGCGGCCCTGCGCGAGCTCCCGCCCCCCGCGAGCACGCCGCTCGCGCCGCGGACCGCGCTCCGGCCGGCGCCTCCAGTGGTGGCGCGCATGGAGGAGGACGTCGCGACCGGGCGGCTGGCGTTCGTGCACGTCGAGGACGGCGGGACCACCCGGCTCGACACGAGCGGCTGGACGTACGGCAACCTCATCCGGCGGCGCTTCGAGATCCATCCGGACGACCCGCTGAGCGCGAGCGTGGCGCTCGAAGGAGAGGACGTGTACGGGCGGGCCGGAGAGCTCGACATCCGGATCCGGACCTGGATGCGGATGACCTCGGACGATGCGAATTTCCGGGTCCACGCCCGGCTCGAAGCCGACGAGGACGGCCGCTGCGTATTCGCCCGGACGTGGCTCGAGGCGATCCCGCGCGACGGCGTCTGACCGCGCCCGGCCACCTCCCTCCGGGGTGCGTGCTGTCCGGCTTGAACCTCCGAAGAGTGGGGCCGGTCGCCCCTGCACGCACCCGTAGCGGGAAGGTTCGCCGCCTTGTCTTGCGGCTGGCCCTGACCGGCGGGAACCTCTGCGGTAATCAGGCGGTGGGTTCCGTCTCCAGGGCATGTCCGACCACCTGCTTCAGACAGTCGGGCTCATCCAGAAAGTACACTCCGTCCTGCTTCCAATCTTCCGCGGAGCGTCCGCTGTCGTCGATCAGCGCCGGTGACGTGACGGACAGCACATAGGCGCGAAGATGGAGATTTGGATCGTCGGAGCGCACCTGCTTCTCAATCTCCGCAATCTGGTGGTGCAGACGCACCTTGCGGCGTTCCCGGTCGCCGAGCCGACGAAGCCCCTTCGGGTCGAGGAAGACCACGTGCTGGCGATCGTCGTCCTTCAGCCAGACGATGAAGTCAGGATAGTAGTTGTAGTCGTCGAAGAATGAGACGCCCCGCCCCCGGGTCAGGTTGCGGATGAGGAACAGCTCCCTGCCCTGCAGGCAGGGGTCGCCATTCTCGGCCAGGGTCGCTAATTCCTCGACGACCTTCTTCTCATTCTCATCCAGCGGAACCGGCCGGACCGTGACCTGGCGATCTTTCCCGGCATGCAGCAGAGGCTGATAGGCGTGGACCTTCGCCAGGATGACGCCGACCTTCAGACGATGGAACCAGGCGTCCTGGACGCATGACGCCAGCGCGCGGATGTCTTCGACAAGTCGGGTCTCCGTCGCGTCCGCTGACAGCTCCCAGGCTTCGATATGGTTCAGATCGCCCTCGTCCAGCGTCACTACCTCGATCTTGTCGTGCTCCCATCGCCGTCGCTCTCTCCGCCAGAACTGCTCCGCGTACTCGGTGATGAGATCGACGGCGATGTCCTCCAGGGTGCGCACCTGCCGGAAATCGGTCACGTTCAGCTTTTCCGGCGGAGCGTACAGCTCGTACCAGTCGCCGTTCGCCAACAGACGGCCGACGGTGTCCGGTTCGATGGCGAGGTTGTGCCAGCCTCTCTGCCGCTTCCTCTTCAACAGTTTGTGACAAACGCGGGTCCTGTCGAAGAGGGCGGTATGAGCGGGGCTGAGCTTGACCAGGTTTTTCCCGGATCCTTGGCCGGTTGCGGCACCGCCGTTGGACGCCACGGAGTGCAGTCGCGAGTAGAGGTCCAGCACCGCGCGCGGGCCACCCTCGCCGCCGGGGCCGGGCAGGACGGGCCGACATCCGGAAAGCTCGTACTTCCGGTCCGGCGCAAACCGGAGCATCTTGAGGCCCGTCTTCCTCGCGAAGTTCCAGGTGACGGGCAGCCGAATCGTCTCGCGTTCGGTGCGTATCCCTTCCCTGTCCAGCAATTCGCGAAAGGTCTGCATGTAGCTGGCACGGAGCCCGAAGACGTACAGCCTCTCCATCTCCGCCAGATCGTCGCTGTCCGCGGGGGGCTCGGCGCCGCTTCTCAAGTGGCGCTTGAGGCTCATGTTCCAGCCCTTGAGGCGCACGCCGCGCCCGAAGGTCTGAATGACTTCCGGGCCTTCGCCGACCCCGACGTGCATCAGCCCCATGGTGCTCACACGCCACGAGTTCCAACCGGCGATGAAGCGCCGCGCGCCGATGACGACGTTCACCGTCGAGTCCGGCCGGTCCACGCCGGCGAAGAGCCGCTCCGCGAAGCCGGCTTCCCGTTCGATCTCCAGATCGGGATGGCCGTTAGCGGTCAGCATCCGGTAGAGCGCCGCCGAATCTCCGACGTTGACCACGCCGAAGACCGGGCCGTCGGCAACGCGCAGGTGCAGCTCGCCCTCGCCGGCGGTGAGATACACGACGTGCAGCCGCCCTTGCCCGTGGAACAGGGTCTCGCAGATGTCGGCGTAGAGGTCGTCCGGGCGGTTGGTGCGGTCGTTCTTGAGGTAGTTGAACCGGCCGGCGAAGTAGTCCGCTCCGGCGTCGTTAGTCAACCCGGACCGGCCGGCTAGAAGACGTTCAATCATGGCGCGGGTCGCACCGCCGTTGGCGAGCACTCGACCGAAGAAGTCGAGGATGACCGCCACGTCGGATTTCGTCGCCTCGTCCGCCTGCGATCTGTTGCCGGTCACCGTCTTGCCGAGGAACACCCAGAGTGGCTTCGCAAGGTTGAACGCCGTCCAGCGGGCGCCCTTGTCCCGCCAGATGCGGCACTGCTGGTAGAAGGTCAGCAGGCAGCCAAGGAGGTACGTATCGCTGTTCTCGTCCCGCATCCCGGCCGGCAGGTTCGAGATGGCGTAGTCCTTGCCGTAACCGTCCTCGTGGAACCGGCGATAGGCGTAGTCGAACAGCAGGCACTTCCCGTAGGCGTCCCGGAGGGTCTCGTCCTTGCCCGTGATCTGGTTGAAGGTGGCGGAGTACTCGAAGGCGAAGCCGCCGCGCGCCAACTCCGCGCGCCGCTCGCGCCACACCTTGCCCGATGCGCCGAGGTGCCCCTCGTCCACGAGCACCAGGTTGTTCTCGCCGAAGTCCCGCACTGCGACGCGCTTGACGCCCTTCCTCTCCGCCAGCTTGTTGAGGTCGATGATCTCGACCGGCGCGAACAGGTCCGCCCCAGCCTCGCTTGAGAAGATGCGCGCATGGAGGCCACTCTCACGCAGATCGCGCTCGTGCTGCGCCGACATCTGCTCGTTCGGGGTCAGCAGGACGACGTTGTTGAGCCGCTTGCCCACCTGGCCAAGCCAGTGCCGGTACTGGAGAATGTGGGCGTGCATGATGAGCGTCTTGCCGGAGCCGGTCGCGCTTTGGAAGGCGACGGTGCGAAGGTCGTCCGGCGTGTAGTCCGGCATCAGCTTGGTCAGTGAATCCTGGCGCTTCGCCTCGTTCAGATCGGCGCGCAGGCGTTCGGGGTCGGCGAAGTAGCGGTTCAGGTAGTGCTCGGTGAACAGCAGGGCGAGATACTGGTGGGGCTTCCACACCCGGCCATGCTCCCCGGTCATCCGCAACTCGCGGCTCAGCGCGGCGATGTTGGCGTCGTACTCGGTGAGCTGCTCCGGCGTGACCTTGGCGCGGTCGCGATGCCGGTGCAGCAACAGCGCCTGGGCGTACTCGCTCTCACCGGCTGCGTCAAAGCCTGCGGGCAGATCGTGCAGGAAGTCGAGCATGTCGGACATGCCCCCAAGGTACCCGAATTCGTGGCAGACAAAGCGATGCAGAGCGAGCCGATTCTGCAGAGGCGCGCTGTCCGCTTGACGTTGGCGCGACGGAATCACAGCCTTATTCAGCATAATAGCGGTTCACCATTGAACCATAATGCTCTTTCGGCACCAACACCGCAATCAATCACCGACGGACTCATAGCTTCCACCTATTTCCGATACCGTCCTCATGTCTCATACCTAGCGATTTCGGCGATTCTTTCTTGTATCTCATCCAAGTCGTTCGTAGGTGGCAACGAAAACTCCTCGCACACTTCACCTTCGATTGCTGGAAACCATACAGCTTCACGGGAACGCCGTGGCCATCGGGCTATCCAGGATTTATCGAATTGTTGGCGGTGCGTGAGATGGAACGTAGGTGTAAAAGGTTTCCAACGTTCATATAGAGTACCAAAATCCTCTATATCAATAACTTCAATATGCTCAATTTTCCTGCGGCTCCTTCCCATCCATGCCGCCTTCAACATGTCAACAGCATCTCTATCTGAGTCAGGCGCACTGTAGCCGAATATCGTGAGAACGAACGCCTCCCTGAAGAGTTCCCTGGCTGCTTTCCAGCTTTGTTCAATATAAGGATCCTTTGAGTAATCCTTTTTCCCTATGGGATAGAGCAACGGTACGTTCTTGAAAGGTTTGGAACATACGGGACATGCTACCCACCTCCTTCCCCACTTCTCAACATGGTCGAGACACTTGCCGATCCGAACGTTGCCGTGCAGAAAGAATATTCCTGGAAGTGCTGCAATAGAGCTGTTGCGCACGTAAGCATCGAACAAGAATGGATCCCAATTGAACGTGAGCACCGCATCCCCTGGACGTAAAAATAGCAGCAGGCGATCGTATATCGTTGCTTCGTCCGGAAGTTCGAGAGAGGAGAAGTATGAATTCAATCTCTTTTCTATCTCCTTGGCTATGTGCTCATATTCCGGATTCGAAACTATTCTGGAGTAAATCAATTCGAAATCGCTCTCACTTGCGAATTCTTCTCCAAGTTGATCCAACATCGGTCTCAGTTCGAGGCAATCCACAATGTCGTTCATCAGCGGAATTGGTCTCGATGACAAGTCACCATCGGGGAAGGCGGCTCGACTGGCCCCTGCTCCCAGAAGCACAATGTGCGGGCGCACCTGTTGTGGGCATTCGATAAGCTGGTTCGCTCTCATTCCCTGTCTTCTTCAAACATCAATTCGCGGAACGCCGGTTCGATGGTCTCGGCGCTCCAAGTCTCGTTCGGCTGCTTGATTGCGTTCAGGGTATGGTCGCCGTTGACGTAGATGAGGTCGAGCGCTTCGGGGAGACGCGGCCGGTTGCGGGTGAACCATGCCTCGAGTGCCCGGTTGTCGATTTCCTCGAGGTTGCGCCAGAGGATGAGGCACGGGCGCCTCTCGGCATCCGTGCCGGTGGTAGCGAGCACGCCATCGATCCGACGGCGCGATGCGACGCGCAAGCCGAGCAGGTAGTTGAAGGTCTCGGGCAGGTCGGCGGATTCTGCTTGACGGGATCCGTCACGCACTACCGACAGGGTGTACTCGAATGGGTTGACGAATTTCCTTCCCAGCAGGCCGGCGCTACCGGCCGTCTCCACTCCCAAGGCGTAGCGCAGCCGGTAGTCTTCGGCCAGCGGGGTGTTCTCTGCCAGCAGGTCATCGGCCACAGGCGCCAGCTCGAGGCTGTCCATCGTATCTTCGTAGGATTCGAGGCGGACGTACTTGAAGAACTGCGTTCCTCCGTCGCGCGAGGCCGGCTTGCCGTCCGCCCAGTCGCGCGAATGGACGACTTTCTTGATGCGTGGCAACATTACCGTATCGAAGTGATGTCCCGCATCCACGAGAACGTATTTACGCTGCCCTCCATCCCCTCGGTTAAGATTGATGACTGCGTGACCGGTGGTGCCGGAGCCGGCGAAGAAATCGAAAATGCACGCATCTTCCAGTTGAGCCCCTGCGATGTATATGGAATCTACCACTGCATGAATCGATTTCGGGTATGAAAAGATCGATTTTCCGAACATATCCTTCAGAAGCGCCGTGCCGTGCTCAACGGCGGAATACTTTGCATCGAACCAGCACGATATCGAGACCACACCTTCCTTGTGAGGACGTCTCTTGCAATACACGAAATCTTTGCCGGTCCGATCCTTGCGCACCGCGAGGTCCGCGAGGGAGCTCATTACGGTCTTCCACTCCCAACGCCACCGCTTCTGTACACCATTCTCATCGTCCGGAAACACAACCTGATCGCCGCTCAGCGGCTCATCTTCTACTATCCATTCCTCCGTTTCTACATGCCAAGTCATTTCCGGGACGCGTATGACTCCATTTCTGATATATATTGGGTAGTAAAGAGTGGGCCTTGAGGCCCGGTCCGAGCCGGAACCCTCTCGCCGCAGATTCCTCCACTCGAATACTCCTCGCTCATCGCGTTCCGAGAAACGGGCCATTTGTTTTCCTGTCGGCGGCATCCGGCCAACGGCGGAGTTCTGCCCCTGACCGGCGTACAAGAGGTACTCATGCGCCACGGAATATCCACTCTGGGTAGGGCGTCCCGACGGATTCGTACGGACCAGGATCGTTCCTAGCATACGGTTGTCAAAAATACCGGCAAGGAGAAAGCTCAGCTCCCGATGCTGTTCATCATCGATAGCCGCGACCAGTACACCACTTTCGGAAAGCAATGCTCGGGATGCAAGGAGTCTATCCTCCATGAGGGAGATCCAGGTTGACGATTTATATCCGTTCTTGTAGAGAATCGGCGACGCGTCCGTATTGAAAGGTGGATCGATGTAGATGCAATCTACCTGCTTTTGATACCGCCTCTGAAGCAGGTTCAGGGCCTGGAAATTCTCGCCGTGGATGAGCAACCCATCCATCTGTTCATCCAGGGGTCCGGCTGCGGACAGCGCGGCCAGCAGCCGGTCCGTGAAGTCCGCATCGAAGTGCCCGGTGTCCAGCACCAGATACAGATTCGCCTTGAGGAACTCGACGCTGAGCGGTTCGCTGTAGCCCGTGCCGCCGTTGCCGAGATCGCCTGTTACCTCGTCGATGGCGAGCAGCTCGACCCATTCCTCGCGCTGCGCCACGTTGGCGGCGATCTCGGGATAGAGCGTATCCGGCACTCGGTCCAAGGTCACGCAATACTGTGTCTCCAGCACAAACTTCTTCTTGAGCCAGAGCCGCTTCTGGAAGTCTTCGAGTTGCGCGAGGAAGGCGATGATCTTGTCCGCCATGTGGCGGATGGTGCGTACGCGGGCGAGCGCCCGGCGCAACCGGGCCGCGTCCCCCAAGGCCAGATCGTCCAGGTTCAGCACTTCACTCTTGAGGTAGAGATCCAGCTCGCGACGCAGGAAGCCGGCGAGGTCCTTGTGGATGAAGTAGTCGAAGCTGTTCTTCGCGGTGTAGCGCTCGAGGTGCTTCGCGAGCACCGTGCGCTCGCCGTTGGCCTCGGTCGGAGCCAGCGCGACCAAGCGCACCCGCCAGTCCTGGTCCAGGCTCTTCAGGTTCAGGATACGCTCCACCGCCGCCGCGTTGATTCGGCCTTGCTGGTGGCTGCCGTTGCCCGGAAACCGTTTCTTCTCGCCGTCCGTCAACGGGCGATGCTCGAAGCGGACGACCAGATCAGCGCCGTCAACGGCCACGGGCGTCGTTCCGGCGAGGAGAAGGCGGCGCTGCTTGCCGGCGGCTTCCTTGACGTTGTCCTTCTCGTTGTCGGCCGCCGCGATTTCGAAGCGCACGCGCGGCCCGTCGTCTCCGACCGCGAACATATAGGAGGCATAGTTCTCCGTCGTCTTGACGTAATACTGGTCCGCGTTGGCCCAGTGGAGCTTCACCTCCTCGCCGTCGTAGGGGATGAGGTAGGCCGGCCCGCCGCCGCCCGAATAGCGGCGCTGCGACATGAAGTCGCCTTCGGCGTAGTAGCGACCGAAGAAATTGGCGAGGTGGCCGTAGACGTCCGCCTCGGCCTCGGCGTCCTCCCGGGCGTCGGCGATCTGCTGACGCAACTCCTTGACCTTATCGGTATCTTCGGGATCGATACCTCCCAGTTCTCTGATCGTTGCGAGCGTGCTTCGTAGCTCCTCGTCCAGCTTGGCCCGGTCTTCGGCGGAGATTCCCTGCAACGTGTCCTGCACCTGCGGCAGCAGGTCGTTGTCGAGAAACGCCGTGATCTCGCCTGCCTTCAGGTTCATGATCCGGTACAGGCCGAAATCCAGGTCGCCCCGGTCGAGCTGGAACATCTCGCGCAGCAGGGCTCTCAACCGGTCAAGCTTCTCCTCGGAGCCGGGGGCGGGCGGCGTGTCGCTGCGCGTCGGGTCGGAGGGCACGGAATGGTTCATCGGCGGTGGGGCGGGCCGCTCGGGAGGGGAGTGGGCAATCCATTATCCTCGGTCAGGCCGCCCAGGAAGGTGGGCGGCCCCGTAAGTCCTCGGACAAAGATATGCCACCGGCGCCAGCCCGGCAAGGGTTCGTTGTGGGCGGATGATGCCGTAACTTGTAGGCAAAGGCGCCGACATCGTTGTTAGCTGGCCCTGCGGTAGCCGGCTGCCCTCGGCGATACAATCAACGCCCGGACAGGGCGCGACGGGAGCAGCGGATGAGCGCGGAAGGCGAGACAGCGAAGGTAGCGGTCGTCACCGGGGCCGGGACCGGCGTGGGGCGGGCGGCGGCGCTTGCCCTCGCTGCGGAAGGGTTCGCCCTCGTGCTCGCCGGGCGGCGCCCCGAGCCCCTCAAGGAGGTCGCGTCGGAGGTCGGCTCGACGGGCGACCGGGCGATCGCGGTCCCGACCGACGTGACGGATCCCGAGTCCATCCGCGCCCTCTTCACGCGCACCGTCGAGGTCTTCGGCCGCCTCGACCTCCTGTTCAACAACGCCGGGATGGGGGCGCCGGCCATCCCCCTCGAGGATCTGTCCGTCGAGCAGTGGCGGGCGGTGGTCGATACCAACCTCACCGGGTCGTTCCTCTGCACCCAGGAAGCGTTCCGCATCATGAAGAGCCAGAGCCCGCGCGGGGGGCGGATCATCAACAACGGCTCCATCTCCGCCCACACCCCGCGGCCGTTCTCGTCGCCCTATACCTCGACCAAGCACGCGATCACCGGGCTCACCAAGTCCACCGCGCTGGACGGGCGGGCGTACGACATCGCCTGCGGCCAGATCGACATCGGCAACGCCGAGACCGACATGACGGCGCGGATGAAGGGAGGGGTGGCCCAGGCGAACGGCACGACGATGGTGGAGCCCACCATGGCGGCGGACAACGTGGGGCGCGCGATCGCCTACATGGCGACCCTGCCGCCCGACGCGAACGCCCTCTTTCTCACCGTGATGGCAACCAGGATGCCGTTCGTGGGCCGGGGCTGAACGCCAGCGCACACCCGAGAACCGATTACCAACCAAGGAGCAGACGGATGTCGAAAATTTCCGGCGCGACCCTTCTCGTGAGGAGCCTCAAGCAGCAGGGCGTGGAGCACATGTTCGGGGTGGTGGGATTTCCGGTGCAGCCGGTCGCCGCCGCCGCCCAGATTGAAGGGATGACCTACGTCGGGATGCGGAACGAACAGGCCGCGTCCTACGCGGCCCAGGCGGCGGGCTACCTCACCGGCCGCCCGGGGGCGTGTCTCACCGTCTGCGGGCCGGGGGTCATCCACGCCCTCGCGGGTCTCGCCAACGCGAAGTGGAACGCCTGGCCGATGATCCATATCGGCGGGGCGTCTCCCACCTACCAGAACGGCATGGGAGCGTTCCAGGAGGAGCGCCAGGTCATGGCCGCCACCCCGTACTGCAAGTACGCCCACCAGGTGGACCGCGCGGACCGGATCCCGTACTTCGTGGAGCAGGCCGTCAGAACCTCCATCTACGGGCGGCCGGGCGCCGTCTACCTCGACCTGCCGGACAACATCATCCGGGAAGAGATCGACGAAGACTCGGTAACTGCGGCCGCGACCGTGCCGGAGCCGCCGCGCTTCCACGCCGCCCCGGAGTCCATCGAGGCCGCCCTCGACGCGCTCGAATCGGCCGAGCGGCCACTCGTCATCGTCGGGAAAGGCATGGCGTGGTCGCGGGCGGAGGACGAGGTGCGCGCGTTCATCGAGCGGACCCGCCTCCCCTTCCTCGCATCGCCGATGGGCAAGGGGGTGATGGACGACGGCCATGCCCTCTCGGTCGGCGCGGCGCGCAGCCACGCCCTTCGCGAGGCCGACGTCGTGTTCCTCATGGGGGCAAGGCTCAACTGGATCATGCACTTCGGGCTCGCGCCGCGGTTCTCGAATGACGTGCGGGTGATCCAGCTCGACCTCCACCCGGAGGAGATCGGGAACAACGTGCCGACCGAGGTCGCGCTGCCGGGAGACGGCCGGGCGGTCGTGTCCCAGCTCAACCAGGCGCTCGGAAGCCGGCAGTGGTTCTATCCCGACGACACCGCGTGGCGCTCCGCCCTCGCGGAGAACGCGGGCAAGAACACGGCATCCATCGCGCCGATGCTGGACGACGACTCCGTCCCGATGAACTACTACCGGGCGCTCCGCGACATCCGTGAATGGATGCCCGACGACGCGATCATCGTGAGCGAGGGGGCCAACACCATGGACATCGGCCGCACCCAGTTGCCGAACTCGCAGCCCCGCAAGCGGCTCGATGCCGGCACCTACGGAACGATGGGGGTAGGCCTCGGCTTTGCCATCGCCGCCGCAGTCGCCTGCCCGGACCAGCCGGTGGTCGCGGTCGAAGGTGATTCGGGCTTCGGGTTCTCGGGGATGGAGGTCGAGACCATCTGCCGTCTCGGCCTCCCGATCAAGACGGTGGTGCTCAACAACGGCGGCATCGGGGCGTCGGCGGGCGAAGCGCCGAACGTCGAGGGGCTTCTCCCGCCCGGGGCCCTCACCCGCGGCGCCCGCTACGACCTCATGATGGAGGCGTTCGGAGGACGCGGGTTCCACGTCGAGGACCCGGCGGACCTCCGCAAGGCCCTCGACGAGTCGATGGCGGTCGACGGCCCGACCCTCGTGAACGTCGCCATCAACCCGAAAGCGGAGCGCAAGCCGCAGAAGTTCCGCTGGCTCACCACCTGATCCCGCCCTGTCGCGCTCCTCGGCCTCCGGCGTCTCCGGCGTCTCCGGCGCCGGAGGCCGAGACTGCCGCAACCGGGGTCAGGGCGGGGTGGCCCGGCGGCCGATGTCGGTGCGGCAGAAGCGGCCCGGCCAGTCGATGCGGCCCGCCCGAGCGTAGGCGCGATCGCGCGCCGCCGCGAGGTCGCGGCCGACACCGCACACGCAAAGCACCCGGCCTCCCGCCGTTACCACCCGACCATCCTCTCCCCGCGCGGTCCCCGCGTGGAACACCCGGGTATCCGGCAGGTCTTCGGCCAGTCCGAGAATCGGGTCTCCGCGGCGGACCGCGCCCGGATAGCCTTCCGCCGCCAGCACCACTCCGAGGGCGGTCCGGGGGTCCCACTCCGCCGCCCCGCTCTCGAGCCTCCCCCCCGCCGCCGCGCGGCACATCTGCGCGAGGTCCGAGCGAAGCCTCAGCATGATGGGCTGCGTCTCCGGGTCGCCGCAACGCACGTTGAACTCGAGCACCCGCGCCGTCCCGTCCCTTCCGATCATCACGCCGGCGTACAGGAACCCGGTAAACGGCGTGCCTTCAGCGACCATGGCGCGCACCGTCGGGCCGACGATGTCCCGCATCACCCGCTCGTGCAGCGCGGCGGTCACGACCGGAGCCGGGGAATGCGCTCCCATGCCGCCGGTATTGGGGCCGGCGTCTCCATCGTCGCGGGTCTTGTAGTCCTGGGAGGACGCGAGGGGGATGACCCGATCGTGGTCCACGAGGCAGATGAAGCTGGCCTCCTCGCCCTCGAGGAAATCCTCCACGACCACCCGCTCGCCGGCCGCGCCGAACGCCTCGTCGCGAAGCGCCGCCTCCAGGGCGCCGACCGCCTCATCGACGGTTCGGGCGACGGTAACTCCCTTCCCCGCCGCGAGCCCGTCCGCCTTGATCACGATCGGAGCGCCGCGCGAGCGCACGTAGTCCGCGGCCGGAACCAGCCGGTCGAAGGTCTCGTAGCCCGCCGTCGGGACCCCGTGCCGGACGAGGAACGACTTGGCAAAGCTCTTGGAGCCTTCCAGGCGCGCGGCGCGCGCGCTCGGGCCGAAGCAGGGACAGCCTTCGGCCGCAAGTGAATCGGCGAGCCCGGCCACCAGGGGGGCCTCCGGGCCGACGACGGTCAGATCGATGCGGCGCGCGACCGCGAACTCGACGAGGCCACCGACGTCATCGGCCGCGATCTCGACGTTCTCGACGTCCGCCTCGCCCGCGGTCCCCGGGTTGCCGGGCGCGACGTAGACCCGCTCCACCTCCCTCGACGCGGCAAGCTTCCACGCGAGGGCGTGCTCGCGGCCTCCGCCGCCGACCACCAGCACCTCCATATTCATCCTCGCCTCCGATGTCTCCCCGATTCCCAGCCGGGCGGGGCTAGCCCTGCCGAGTCATGATAAGTCTGGTTGACGACGTGCTATTTTTCCACGCGCAGCGCGTGTCTTTGGCCGGCCCGAAACCCGATTGCATGGCCCAGCGCGGCGCTCGTCAGTCGCGTCTGTCCATGCCACATGATCTGGTTTCCCGGGTCTGGATCGTGCTTTCGGTCCCGGTATCCGCCCAGATGCGCGACCAGACGCACGGCGTCGCCGAGCCGCTCCGGCGCATCCAGGCCGTGTTCGAGGGCGTAATCGCGCAGGAAGCCGAGCTCCTGGTCGGCGAACATCAGCTGCGGGTCGCAGTCAGGAACCTGGCGACCGAGCAGCGTCATCACCATGATGCGCCAGGCGATGACGGCGTTGATTGCGATCGCCCGCTGCAGCCTGTCGGCGGTGCGGAACAGCAGGAACTCGACGCGGCAGCCGGATTTCAGGACCCGGAAGAAATCCTCGACGCGCCACCTTTGAAGATAGAAACCGACGACTTGCGCAGCTTGTTGTGCGGTTTTGACCTTGACCGTGGTCAGCAGGAACCACTGCACGGGTTCCTCGTCCTTGGGCGGCGCTATCTCCTTGATGTGAACCCCATGCACAGCAACCGGATCTGCGCCCGGGACGGCGTCCGTCGCCGGCAGCGTGACGCGGCGGAACCGCAGCTCGCAGCCTGCCAGCCGCTTCTCCCGCGCGGGGCGGGCCTTCTTGCGGCTGGATTTCGCACGCGCCGTCAGCCCTTCGATCTCGACGTCGATCAGGCCGTCGGGCGTGCCGCCGCTCATCGTCGCGAACAGCTTCGGCTTCCCCTTTCCGAGCACCCTGTCATACCTGGCGCGCACCAGCAGCTCGACGCGTGGACGGCGGCGCTGCACGTCAAAAAGCTCGAACATGTCGGCTTCGCGGTCGCACACGCAGAGCACCCGCGTCCTTCCGCCGATCTCGCGCGCGGCGTCGGCGGTGCCGTTGAAGGCTTCGAACCACCGTTGCGTCTTGCGGCGTTTCTCCTCCTCTTTCGAAAGGGTCTTCACCGGATCGAAGCCCAGCGCGAGCACGCCGAGCGGCAGGCCCGTTGCGGTCACCGCCAGCGTCGCGTGCATGTGCAAGCCCAGGCTCGTCGCCGTCGTCTGGTTCCTTCCGATCAGCTGCAGGCCGTCGCAGCCGGGACGGCGGGAGAAGTTCAGGTCCGTGCCGTCCTGGATCGCCAGGACCGTGCGCTGGCCGCGCATGCGCTGGATGCTGCGCTCACGGTGCGGCGCGAGGATGTTTCCTGGTGTGATCTCCGACTCGGCGGGCGCCTCGATCAGACGGTAGAAGGCGTTGACCGCGGTGTTGTCGGCGTCAGGAGCGGCGTTGATCTTGTGCCCGGGATAAGCCGCCAGAAGTCCGGCGCTCCTCACCAGCCGTGCCGAAAGCCGTCTGTCTCCCAAGGGTGCTCCTCCGAACTCGTTGTGCGCCCAGTCCTGCGCGTTCAGGCCCTCGCCCGGTTCCAGCGAGGGCGCGTGATCCACGGGCGGAACCCCCAGCTTCCTGCGCCAGGAGCGTTCCAACTCGTGCACGAAGACCGTCTTCACGGTCTCCGCCCGCCGTTTCTCCCGGTCCTGGCGACCGCGACCGGCGGTCCTGCCGACGCACAGGAAGTTGGCCGCGCGCAGGCAGGTTCCGTCATATCCCTCGTCGGCGAAACTCTCAACGAGATACGGGCGAAAGCCGTAGCGTTCCTCGAAGTCGGCCGGCAGGCGGCGCAGGATGCGCCCGAGCACGTGGCTGGCCAGGTGCGGGCAGCGCACCGACGGGCGGATCAGGAAACGGCTCAGGCACACGACGCGCTGAAGATGGCCCCGGCGCCCGGCGTCGTCCCATCCGATCCAGCGGTCCCGCGCCGCGGCTCGCAGCGCGGCGGCGGCAAATCCCGCCGCCCCGAGCCAACCGTGCGCCGAACCGACAAGGTAGCGGACTTGGCAGCCCGCGAAGGTCGTCATCCCGTGCGGGTGCTCGCGTGCGATCAGCGTGTTCCACAGGGCCCGGTCCGCCGCGTCCGCGACGGCAGCGATCCCGAGATCCCGTATCCGCGTGGGATGCGCTGGAACTCTTTCGGGCTCGGGGACATCGGTCTCGAGCAGGCGCGGCCGGCGCTCCACCGCCGAGGCCTTCGGCGGCGGAAGGACGATGTCCGGAACCCTCTCGGCCAAGGCGCCGAGCGCCTTCATGCAGCCGGCAAGCTGAGGGCGCCCGCGCGCGTCGGCGAACGAGAACTCCTCGCAGATCCGCCGGCCCAGGGCGGACCGACTGTCGAACCGCTCCTGAGACAGGATCGACGCTATACGCGCAACCGCCGCCTCGTCCCGCAATGTGCGGCTGATCTGGGACTGTGACATGGAACCAGCATGCCACGCGGAAAATCCACTGTCCAGACAAAAATCTCATGACATGGCAGGGCTAGCCCGGAAAAATCACCGATTTCCTGCTGCGGACGCCAATCTGTCGCTTCGCTTCCCATCTCCCAAGGTCGCCGTGGTAGCGGGCCGTACTCCCTCAAGCCGCTTCGACGTAGTGTCGGCTACGCCTTCAGCGTCCTGAGGTCCGTGCGGCCCGCTACCACGGCATTCTGCTTCGCAGCTTCGCGGCACCCTCGCGACGAAAATCGGTGATTTTTCCGGGCTAGTGGCGGAAGTGCCGCACGCCGGTGAACACCATCGCCATCCCGTGCTCGTCCGCCGCGGCAACCACTTCCGGATCCCGTCGCGAGCCCCCGGGCTGGATCACGGCCGCGACTCCCGCCTGCGCCGCGGCATCAATCCCGTCGCGGAACGGAAAGAACGCATCGGAGGCCATGACCGTGCCGTGCAGGTCGAGCCCTTCCTCCTGCGCCCGGAGGCGCGCGATGCGAGCCGAATACACGCGGCTCGTCTGACCCGCGCCGATCCCGTAGGTGGCGCCGCCCCGGGCATAGACGATGGCGTTCGACTTGACGAACCAGGCGATGCGCCAGGCGAACAGGAGGTCGGTCAACTCGGACGGCGTTGGGGTCCGGCGGGTGACGACCTCGAGATCGTCCCGGGTGACCCCGTCGTGGTCGGCTTCCTGAACCAGGATTCCGCCCCGCACCGACCGGATGTCGAGATACGCTTCCCGGCCTCCGGCGGCCCCTTCGACCGGCTCTTCGGGTTCATCCGTAACCAGGACCCGCACGTCCGGCCTGGCGGCAAGGACGGCCGCCCCCTCGTCCGCGATCCGGGGCGCGACGATCACCTCCACGAACTGGCGCTCCAGCACCGCCCGCGCCAGATCACCGCCGAGCGGTCGATTGAACGCGATGATCCCGCCGAACGCGGACGTGGGATCGGTGCGAAACGCTCGCTCGTACGCCTCGCGGCCCGTTTCCGCGACCGCCGCCCCGCACGGGTTCGCGTGCTTGACGATGACGCAGGACGGCTGCATGCCCAACGCGCGGACGCATTGCAGGGCGGCATCCGCGTCGGCGATGTTGTTGAACGAGAGCGGCTTGCCCTGGGCGAGGCGGGCGCCGGCCACCGTGGGCTCGGTGGCCGGCGCATCCCGGTCACGGTAGAGGGCGGCTGCCTGGTGAGGGTTCTCCCCATAACGCATCTCCGCCTGCCGGACGAACTGGCGGGTCTGGACAGCGGGGAAGCGGCTTCGCTCCACCGGATGGCGGGCCGGATCGACCACCGATCCGAGGTAGTTTGCAATGGCCGCGTCATACCCCGCGGTGTGGGCAAACGCTTTTGCGGCGAGCGCGAACCGGGTCTCGGCGGAGAGGGCCCCGGAGCGTCGCCGCATCTCCTCGATTACCCGGGGATAGTCGTCCGGGTCCGACACCGCGGTGACGGCGGCATGGTTCTTGGCCGCGGCCCGCAGCATGGCAGGCCCTCCGATGTCGATGTTCTCCACCGCCTCGGCGAAGCGGCAGTCCGGACGACCGATCGTCCGCTCGAAGGGATACAGGTTGACGGCCAGCAGATCGATCGGCTCGATGCCATGCTCGCGCATGACCTCGTCGTCGGCGCCGCGCCGCCCGAGCAGGCCCCCGTGCACACGCGGATGGAGCGTCTTGACCCGTCCCGCCATGATCTCCGGAAAGCCCGTGAGCGCGGAGACCTCGGCGACCGGAATCCCGGCTCCGGCGAGGAGCCGCGCCGTGCCCCCGGTCGACACGAGCTCGACCCCGAGCCCGTGAAGCGACCGCGCGAACTCCTCGATTCCGTGCTTGTCCGAGACGCTGATCAGCGCTCGGCGAATTCTCGCTTCAGCCGCCACCGCCGCCTGTCGGCAGGGGCGCCTGCGGGATGAGACCGTGGGCGCGAAGCTTCTTGCGCAACGTACCGCGGTTGATGCCGAGGATCCGCGCCGCCCGGCCCTGGTTCCCCGCGGTCTCCTTCATCACCGCATCGAGCAGGGAGCCTTCCACCTCGCCGATCACCATGCGGTACAGGCCATCGCACTCATCTCCGTCCAGGCGGGAGAACAGGTCCGAGACCCGCCCGTAGATGAACTCACGCAGCGTAAGCTGCCTGGCATCCCCGTCCCCGTCGCCGTCGCCGACAGCCCCTTGCGCCGTGCCGGAATGCCCATCGCCCCGCGTACTTCCTTCCGACACTCTCTCGCGCCTCCTGCCACGCCGGGCGATCCGCCACCGTGCCGGAATGGTACCGGGAAGAACAACAACGACAAACCCCCAAGGAACTCGCACAGGGAAAATTTCGAAAAACAGGTGCGCGCGTTGCTCCGGCGCGGTGACGCCACCCGGTCGTGGCCGATCCGTCGCGAGGGCCCGGCGGTCCCGCGCGGGCCCGACGAAGCCGTCGAATGGCGCGCTGGCGGACCGGCCTCACCGACTTCCCGGCTGGCGGACGCCGTTCCGCGGTCGCCGGGGGCTCGCGAGAAGACCGCGCTCGATGAGGCTAGATGAGACGAAGATCGAAGCTGACGGCGACCTCGGACGGAGCGACGAGATCGAACGCGATGTCCACCCGGCGGCCGGACTCCAGTCCTTCGCGGCGCACGGTTCCTTCGTCGAGATACTCCGCCGGCTCGAAGGCCCGGCTGCCGACGGCGCGACCGTCTTTCCCGTAGAGGACGAAGACCACCACCGGGAACGGGCGAGCCTCGGGCGAACGGTTCTCGAGGGTCGCCCGGACCGAGAGGGCGCTCGTGTACTCGGCGTGCGGGCGCACGGTGCGCGATACCACGCGGATCCCGTCGTGGGCGCTGCGTCGTTGCATCTCGCATCCGGTCACCGTGCAGAACTCGTCGAGGGCCGGACCGAGCACCGGAAAAGCCGTCGCGAGGTCTCCGGCCATGAACCACATGTACTGCAGGGCGAGCAGCAGCAACAGCACGATGCACGAGTTGGCGGCCCAGCGGCGCCCCCGCCGGAGGTCCAACCCTTCGATCCGATTGAGGATCGCCTGTTCGCGGCTTCGCCGGCGGCGCGCCGCGACGCGCCCCTCGTGAATGCGATCGGAGCCCGGGCGCGCACGCGACCCGCCGGCCGAAACCCGGCGAACGTCTCCCACCATCGGGCCCGGGGGATCGGACTCGAGGCCCACCTCGATATCGAACTCCCCGAGGGTGACGGAGGAGCGTACTCGGTCGTCCCCGAGGGGGCTCTCCGGGTGGGGACCGGGCAGCGGTTCGAAGGATTTCTCCCGCTCGTTCTCGCCGGAGGGCTCGGAAGCGGCTTCCGGTTCGGGGCCGGCCAACTCGGCCGCGTCCCCGTGGTCCTCATCCGCCCTCCAGGGCACCAGCGGCGAGCCTTCGTCCGGTTTCGACCACAGGCGCGAAGAGGCATCGAAGGATTCGAGGCACTGCCCGCATCTCAGCCATGCACGGGCCGCTCCGAGCTGGGCTTCGGTAACGCGGTACCACGTCCGGCATTGCGGACAGCACGTGTACATGCCTACCCCCGATGTCTAGCGGGTGCGCGACCCCGCCAGCAGAACCCAGTCTTCTTCCCTTTCCACGATGGCCAGCCCGAACCAGGGCGCATATGCCTCGATCAGCTCGCCGGCCTGGGTTGCGAGGATCCCGGACAGGATCAGTTCGCCGCCGTGCCCCACGAGGCCCTTGAACGTGCCGGCGAGCGTGGCGAGAGGACCGGCCAGGACGTTCGCAACCAGGATGTCCGATGTCGAGGTCTCCGAGCGACGAAGCGCATCGACCACCCCCTGTGGATACATGATATCGAACTGCTCGGCTACCCGGTTGCGGAGCGCGTTCTCCCGGGCCGCCGCCAGGGCCTGCGGATCGATGTCGACGGCGAGGCACCGCCTGGCTCCGAGCCCGAGCGCCGCAATCCCGAGGATGCCCGACCCGCACCCATAGTCGATCACGAGCTTCCCTGCGAGATCCAGACCGGCGAGATGGCGCAGGCAAAGACCGGTGCTCGGATGAGAGCCGGTTCCGAACGCAAGGCCCGGATCGAGCCGTACGACCACTCCCGACGCCGCCTCGGGCGGGGGCTCCGCCCACGTCGGGCTCACCCAGAGCCGATCGCCGAACCGCATCGGCTGAATCCGCTCCCGTCCCGCGCGGGTCCAGTCCGTTTCGGGGAGCTCGCTTGCGCGGGCGGTCTCCAGGAGCTCGGGCGACAAGCGGGCGGCCACCCGCTCGAGTCCGTCCACCCCCTCCGGGAACAATCCCGAAACGCGTACCTTCCCCCAGAGCGGCCGCTCGGGAGGCCAGGACACGAACCGAGGCTCTTCCCCCGCGTCCTCAAGGGAGACCGCGATCGCCCCGGACGCCTCGAGCGCCTCTTCGACCCCGCCCGCCTCTTCGACGGGACATTCCAGGGCGATGCAGAGCCAGCCGCCCGTATCCGCGCCGCTCACTTCCCGCAGCCGCGCTACCGCGCGAGCTTGCGCTCGAGATAGCTGATGCCGACCCCGCCCTCGATGAACCCACTGTCGTTCAGCAGGTCCACGTGCATCGGCACGTTGGTGCGGATCCCGTCCACGATGATCTCGTCGAGGGCAATTCGCATCCGTGCGAGGGCGGACTCGCGGGTATCGCCGTAAGCGATCAGCTTCGCGATGAGCGAATCGTAGTTGGGGGGGACCGTGTATCCGGAGTACAGGTGGCTGTCCACCCGGATCCCCGGCCCGCCCGGTGCGTGAAAAAGCGATATCTTGCCGGGATTGGGTGCGAACGTGACGGGATCTTCGGCGTTAATGCGGCATTCGATCGCGTGCCCGCTGATCGTGGTGTCGGACTGCTTGAAGGGCAGGCGCTCTCCTGCCGCGATGCGGATCTGGGTCTTGACCAGATCGATCCCGGTCACGAACTCGGTGACCGGATGCTCGACCTGGAGTCGGGTGTTCATCTCGATGAAATAGAAGTCCCCGTCCTGGTAGAGGAACTCGAAGGTGCCGACCCCGCGGTAGTCGATGGCCTTGCACGCATTCGCACAGCGCGCCCCGAGCCGCCGGCGCACCCGGTCGGTGACGCCCGGCGCGGGCGCCTCCTCGATGACCTTCTGGTGCCGGCGCTGCAGCGAGCAGTCCCGCTCGCCGAGATGCACGGCGTTTCCGTGGGAATCGGCCAGCACCTGGATCTCGATGTGGCGCGGGTTGTCGAGGTACTTCTCCAGGTACACGGTGCCGTCGCCGAACGCGGACGTCGCCTCGGCCCGGGTCATCAGGACCGCGTTCGCAAGGGCCGCTTCACTGTTCACCACCCGCATCCCGCGGCCGCCCCCGCCGGCCGCCGCCTTGATGATCACCGGGTACCCGATGTCGCGCGCGAGGCGGGCGTTCTCATCCGGATCCTCCTCGAGCGGGCCCTCGGACCCGGGCACGCAGGGAACGCCGGCCCGCCGCATGGCGTCGATGGCGGAGATCTTGTCGCCCATCAGCCGGATGGTGTCGGGGGAAGGGCCGATGAAGACGAACCCGCTCTGCTCGACCCGCTCCGCGAAATCGGCGTTCTCGGCGAGGAATCCGTAACCGGGATGAATGGCGACCGCGTCGGTCACCTCCGCCGCGCTCAGGACCGCGGGGATGTTCAGGTAGCTCTGCGCGGCCTCCGGCGGGCCGATGCAGACCGACTCGTCGGCGAGCCGCACGTGCTTGAGATCCCGGTCGGCCGTGGAGTGGACCGCGACCGTCCGGATCCCGAGCTCCCGGCACGCCCGCAGCACGCGTAGCGCAATCTCGCCACGATTGGCAATCACGATCTTGTCGAGCATCGCAGCCGGGCTATTCGACGATCATGAGGGTCTGGCCGAACTCGACCGGCTGACCGTTCTCGACCAGGACCTCCCTTACCACCCCGCCGACGTCGGACTCGATCTGGTTGAGGATCTTCATCGCCTCGATGATGCAGACCACATCGCCGTCCGAAATCCGCGAACCCACCTCGACGAACGGAGGTGCGCCCGGCGAAGGCGCCCGGTACATCGTGCCCACCATGGGGGCCTCGATCTCGTGCCCGCTCGGGGAGGCTCGTTCTTCCGTCGGAGCGGGAGGCGCCGCCAGCGCCGGGACATTGCCGTCCGCGGCCGGCGCGCCGGCCGGATACGGGCCCGGTCCGAAGGCCTGGACAAACGGCGGCGGGGAGGCGCCGTAACGGCTGATCCGGACCGACTCTTCGCCCTCGGTGACCTCGAGCTCCGCGATCCCCGACTCGTCCAGGAGCTCGATGAGCTTCTTGATCTTCCTGAGATCCATGGCTGCTCCAGCGGCGTCCGGACGCTACGACCGGTCCCGTGCGGCCAGCCACTCGGAGGCGGACTGAAGCGCGTGCCGGTAACCGAGCGGGCCGAGACCGCAGACCACTCCGATCGCGGCGTCGGAGAAATACGAGTGGTGCCGAAACGGCTCGCGCGCGTGAATGTTGGAAAGGTGCACTTCGATGAACGGCCGCGCCGCTCCGGTGAGCGCATCCCGCAGAGCGACGCTGGTATGGGTCAACCCCGCCGGGTTGACGATGACGAAGTCGGTGCCGTCGTCCGCCGCGGCGTGCACACGCTCGATGAGCTCGTACTCGCGGTTGCTCTGGAGGGACTCCAGGCGATGGCCTAGGCGCTCGGCCTCCACCGCGAGGAGGGCGTCGATCTCGGCCAGGCGCACCGTACCGTAGTGCTTCGGTTCGCGGGTGCCAAGGAGATTGAGGTTCGGCCCGTGCAGGACCAGGATTGTCGCCATCGAAAATCGCTCGCCATCCGGAGGAACCCTGCTGCCCCGGGCCGCAAGGCAGCGGTTCGGGGATCGACAGGCTAGCACGAGAGCGGCAGGGAGATCGAGGGAAACGTCTCGATCATGACGCGAATTTCGCCCAAAATGACGCTATTTACGCCGAATTACGTCCATTTCGATGAATCGCGTCAGAGCAGGGCGCCCGTGACCTTGTCGAGCTCGCCGGGTTCGAGCTCCCCGAGCCGGACGTAGGCGACCACACCGTCCCGGCCCGTCACCACCGTGAACGGCAGCGCCCCGATGCGGTTTCCATAGCGGCGCATGGTGCTTCCTCGCAGGTCGTCGAGGAGAATGGGATAGCCGATTCCGAGCTCCTCCGCGAATCCGCGCACCGCGTCGGGCCGGTCCAGCGCGATTCCGATCACCCTTACGCCGGGCCGGCGCCGTTCGAGCTCGATGAGGAGCGGAATCTCTTTCCGGCAGGGAGCGCACCACGTCGCCCAGAAGTTGACGACGAGGACCTTCCCGTTCCACTCGTCCGGACGCCGCGGCCGGCCGTCGAGGTCGGGGAGCGTGAAATCGGGGCGGGGCCGGTGGAGGACCTCGGCCGGCGCCTCGGGGGCGGTCGTGCCGGAGCGGGCCGCGGTTGCCGCCCGGGCGGCATCCTCGCCGGTCCCCCCACCGAAATATCGTCCCGTCCCCCATCCCGCCGCAAGCGCGAGCAGCGCCGCCCCCGCAAGCACGCACCACCACCGGCGGGAGTCACGCGGCACTCGTCGCTCCGGTCACCCGTTCGGTGAAGTCCGCCGCGTCCTTGAAGCCGACGGTGCGATAGCGGCGCCGCTCCGCGCGATCGGGGCCGAAAAAGAGGATCGCGGGAGGACCGAGGACGCCGAGGCGTTTCATCAGGGCCTGGTCGGCCGCGTCGTTCGCGGTCACGTCGGCACGCATGACCCTGACTTCCCCGAGGGCCGCGAGCACCCGCGGATCGCGGAACGTGCCCTCCTCCATCTCCTTGCACGACACGCACCAGTCCGCGTAGAAGTCGAGCATGACGAAGCGTCCCGCGGCCTCTGCCCGCGCGAGCGCCGCCTCGAGCCCGTGGGGCCCGTCGAGGCCCTTGATCGCGGCGAAGTCGAGCCGTCCCCCCGGTTCGAGCCCTCCCGCTCCCGGGCCCATGGGGGATCGCAGTCCGGCGAGCGGGTGAAGGGGGTCGTGGGCCCCGGTCGATGCACCTACCACCAGGACCGCGGCATACGCCGCCGCGACGAGCGCCCCCGTCGCCGCCGCGTAACGCCCTCCCCGCACCAGCCGCCTCCAGGCGGCCCAGGCGAGAACGACTCCGGCCGACGCGGCGACGACCGCCCACGCGGCCAACGCCGCCGGAGGCGGCAGCACCCGCTCGAGCAGATACGCGGCCACGCCGAGGAGCACGACCCCGGCCGTGCGCTGGACGATATCCATCCACGGCCCCGCCCGGGGCAGCAGCCGCTGCGACGACGCACCGAGCGCGAGCAGCGGCATCCCCATCCCGAACCCCATCACGAACAGGGCGAGGCTGCCCCGCACCGCGTCCCCGGCCTGACCGATGTAGAGGACCGCGCCGGCCATCGGCGCGGCGACACACGGCCCCACGATGAGGGCGGATACGACCCCCATCGCCGCCGCCCCGGCGTAGCCCCCGCCGCGTCCGGCCCGATTCGTCCATCCGGAGGCGCGCGTGGTCCAGGCGGTGGGAAGCTCGAAGGTGTAGAGACCGAACATGGACAGGGCGAGCGCGACAAGTGCCGCGCTGACCGCGCCGAGCGCCCAGGGACTCTGAAGTGCAATCTGCACGTTTGCGCCGAGCAGCCCCGCGATCCCACCGATCACGGCCCACGCGAGGGCGCTCCCCGAGACGTAGGCGAGCGAGAGGGCGAGGCCCCTCGTCCGGCCGCCGGCGGCGGCCCCCCCGGCGACGAGGATGGACGACAGGATCGGGACCATCGGAAAGATGCAGGGGGTAAGGCTGAGCAGAAGACCGAATCCGAAGAATGCGGCGATGCTCGCACCGAGGCCGGCCGTCGCGAGCCGCCAGGCGATGTGGTCCGTTTCGGAGAACGAGGCCTCGGCCGGAGGAAGGTCGGCGCGGGAGGCCGAGGCGGCCGGTCCGCCGGCCGGCGCCCCGGGCGCGGCTCCGTCGAGCCGCACCGGAACGGACTTGCGGATCGGCGGGTAGCAGAGCCCTTCGTCCGCGCAGCCCTGGTAGACCACGTCCAGGGCAATGGCGGGCGGAGGAGAACCCGCATGAGCGAGCCGTGCGGACGCCGCCGCCTCGAAACGGTAGACCTCGACCCGCCCGAAGTAGGGGTCCTCCTGCATCTCGCCGGGCGGCAGCTCGAGCCCGACGATCGATGTCCCCGGGGGGGAGCCCTCCGGAAGATGCACTTCAATCCGCTTGGCGTACAGGTAGTAACCGGGCTCGATGCGCCAGCGCACGACGGCAAGAGCCGGTTCGCGGGCCGACGCCTCCACCCGGAACGCTTCGTCCGGGTGCAGGAACTCGGGCTCATCCCGCGCCGCGTCGATGAGGTCCTGAAGGAAGCCGGCCGCCGGGTCGGACGTGGCGGCGCCCTCCGAGGCCGAGCGCGGTCCGCCGAGCACCGGCTCGGATGGGATGCCGGGGAGCGTGCGTGCCGGAGTGGCCGGGATCGTGCCCGGCGCGGGTACCGCCGCCGCCGCCAGTCCGGCGGGGGAGTCCGCGGCCGGCTCTGCCGGGGCGCCCGTGGCCACCCCCGCGGCGTACGCGGAAAGTCCGGCCGACAGCGCGCACATGCACGCGCATGCGAGCAGGAGCCGAGTCGGGAAGGACGTCCGAGTGTTCATCCGAATCGATCCACTCCCCCCGGGCCTCGCAGCCCGGACTTGTTCGCGCGCCCCGCCCGCCGGACCCGTGCACCGGCCGGGCGAGGCCGGGCGAGGCCGCCTCCGGACCGGCAGGACGGGTCCCATGACCCGCCGCCGATCGATTGATGGTGAAATGATATCCCTTGGCCGCTCCGGATGTCTGCCGTGCGCTCGCTGCTGATCCTGTTTCTCGTCGTTCCCCTCGCCGAGATCTACGTGCTCATCGAGGTCGGCTCGGTGGTCGGCGCGGTCGTGACCATCGGGCTCGTCGTGCTGACCGCGGTCGTGGGCGCGGCGCTCATGCGCGCGCAGGGCCTTGCCACGCTGATGCGCGCCCGGGCTTCGATGGCGAAGGGGGAGCTCCCGGCGCTCGAGCTGCTGGAAGGAGCGGTGCTGCTCATCGCCGGCGCGCTCCTGCTGACCCCCGGCTTCATCACCGACGCGGCCGGTTTCGCGTGCCTGATTCCGTCCGTCCGACAGCGCCTGATCCTCACTGCCACCAACCCGGGGCCCGCCGGCCCGCACCGGAACCGCGCCCACCCGGAGCATGGCCGGCGCACCCTCAAGGGCGAGTACTGGCGCCGGGACGACCGCGACGACCGGGGCGACCGCGACGACCGGGGCGACCGGGACGACCGGGACGACCGGGGCGACCGGGACGACTGATTCGTTCTCCGGCCCTTGACTTGGGCGAAGCCGCCCCTATTATTAGCACTCGATTCGAGTGAGTGCTAACAAACTGATCGTGAGGCGCTCCACTCGGTGACGCGACCACGGCCGTCCGGGGTCCGAACCGGCTCCCGAAGGCTTCAGTCTCTGACCCAACTACCGGAAGCAGGAGATTTCCGAATGAACATACGACCCCTCCACGACCGCGTGATCGTGAAGCGGAAAGAAGAGGATCGTACCTCTCCGGGCGGCATCGTCATTCCCGATACCGCCACCGAAAAACCGATCCGCGGTGAAATCACGGCCGTGGGCCCCGGCAAGATCCTCGACAGCGGGTCCGTACGCGCGCTCGACGTCAAGGTCGGCGACGAAGTCCTGTTCGGCAAGTACTCGGGTACCGAGGTGAAGGTCGACGGCGACGATCTCCTCGTGCTGCGCGAGGAAGACATCATGGCGGTCGTCGAAGCCTGACCCGGCCCGTTCCGCATCCCCTCCAAGCCAAGCAAACGCACTGCTCAGGAGTCTTACCCAGATGAGCGCAAAAGACGTACATTTCGCCGACGAGTCCCGCCAGGCACTCTCCCGCGGCGTCAACCTCCTGGCCAACGCGGTCAAGGTCACCCTCGGCCCCAAGGGCCGCAACGTGGTGCTCGAGAAGAGCTTTGGCGCGCCCACGGTCACGAAGGACGGCGTGTCGGTCGCGAAGGAGATCGAGCTCAAGGACAAGTTCGAGAACATGGGCGCGCAGATGGTGAAGGAAGTCGCCTCCAAGACCTCCGACGTCGCGGGTGACGGCACCACCACCGCGACCGTGCTCGCGCAGTCGATGATGCGCGAAGGCCTCAAGTCGGTCTCCGCCGGCATGAACCCGATGGATCTGAAGCGCGGCCTCGACAAGGCCGTCGGCGCGGCCGTCGCCGAGCTCGAGAAGCTGAGCGAGCCGGTCAAGGACAGCAAGGCCATCTCCCAGGTCGGCGCGATCTCCGCCAACGCGGACTACGCGATCGGCGACATCATCGCCGAGGCCATGGACAAGGTCGGCAAGGAAGGCGTCATCACCGTCGAGGACGGCAGCGGGCTCGAGAACGAGCTGGACGTCGTCGAGGGCATGCAGTTCGACCGCGGCTACCTGTCGCCCTACTTCATCAACAACCAGGACAGCATGGCCGCCGAGCTCGACGATCCGTACATCCTCCTGCACGACAAGAAGATCTCGAACGTCCGGGACTTGCTGCCGCTGCTCGAGAACGTCGCCAAGGCGGGCAAGCCCCTCCTCCTGATCGCGGAAGACGTCGAGGGCGAGGCGCTCGCCACCCTGGTCGTCAACACCATCCGCGGCATCGTGAAAGTGTGCTCGGTCAAGGCGCCCGGCTTCGGCGACCGCCGCAAGGCGATGCTCGAGGACATGGCCATCCTCACCGGCGGCACCGTCATCTCCGAGGAGGTCGGGATGAGCCTGGAGAAGGCTGGTCTCGATGACCTCGGCCGTGCCAAGCGGGTGATCGCGGCCAAGGAGGACACCACGATCATCGACGGCGCGGGCGACAAGAGCGGGATCGACGGCCGGGTGAACCAGATCCGGCAGCAGATCGAGGAGACCTCCTCCGACTACGACCGCGAGAAGCTCCAGGAGCGGATGGCGAAGCTCGCGGGCGGCGTGGCCGTCATCAAGGTGGGCGCCGCGACCGAGGTCGAGATGAAGGAGAAGAAGGCCCGCGTCGAGGATGCGCTGCACGCGACCCGCGCCGCGGTCGAGGAAGGCGTCGTCGCGGGCGGCGGCGTGGCCCTCGTGCGCGCCCAGCAGGCCGTGCTCGGGCTCACCGGCGACAATCACGATCAGGACATGGGCATCTCGATCGCCCGGCGGTCCATGGAGGAGCCGCTCCGTCAGATCGTCGCGAACTCCGGCGCCGAGGCGAGCGTGGTGCTTGCCAAGGTGGCCGACGAATCCGGCAACCAGGGCTTCAACGCGCAGACCCACGAGTACGGGGACATGATCGAGATGGGCATCCTCGACCCGACGAAGGTGGTCCGCGCCGCGCTGCAGAACGCCGCGTCGATCGCCGGGCTGCTCGTCACCACCGAGGCGAGCGTCGCCGAGTCTCCCAAGGACGACGCTCCGCCGGCAATGCCGCCGGGCGGTGGCATGGACGGCATGGGCATGATGTAGGCCCGGGGCGGCGGCGGGGGCGGCCTCGGGCTGCCCGCCAAGGCCGTGACCAAGGCCCCGCCGTCCGCGTCATCGCGGCGGCGGGGCTTTTTTTCGCCCCGCCGCCGTGGTGAAATTGCGCCCCCCCGTCAAGGCCGCAACGGTGAGCGAACCCAACGCCGAGAGCCGCTACGAGATCACCCGGGCCGACCTGCCTCTGAGCTGTCCGATGCCCGACATGGCGGTCTGGAACTCCCATCCCAAGGTCTATCTTCCGGTCGAGGAGACCGGGGAGGCGAAGTGCCCCTACTGCGGCGCCGAGTTCCGTCTGATTGACCGCTGACTCGGCGGTTCGTGCCGTGAACCAGTCCCAGTCGATCGTTCTCTACCGGCGCCTGCTGCGACACGCGCGCCCGCATTGGCGCCCGTTCGCGCTCGCGGTGCTCGCGATGCTGATGGCGGCCGCCGCCCAGCCCGCCATCCCGATGATCCTGAAGCCGGTGCTCGACGAGAGCTTCATCGAACGCGACCCCTACGTCGTGGGAGGCCTCACCGTTCTGCTGGTTCTCGCCTTCGTCGCCTGGGGCATCGCCAACTGGGCGCGCACGGCCGCCTTCTCGGTCGTTTCCCAGCGAGTGCTCTTCGATCTCCGCCTGCTCATGTTCGAGAAGCTTCTCGCACTGCCGATCGGGCGGCCGGACCGGCCTTCCGTGCCGCGGCTCATGTCGAAGTTCACTTTCGACTCCGATCGGATCGCCCAGGCCGCGGACCGGACCCTGGCCGTGCTGGTAACGGACACCCTCGCCGTGATCGGTCTGCTTGCCTGGATGGCGTGGATCGACTGGCAGCTCACTCTCCTGATGCTCCTGGCCGCGCCGGCGGTCGGGTTCACGGTCCGCTACTTCAACCGGCGCCTCCGTCGGGTGAGCCGCCTCGTCCAGAACTCCATGGGCCACGTCAGCCATCTTCTCCGTGAAGCGCTGGACGGGGAGAAGGCGGTGCGCGTATTCGGCGGTCAGGACTACGAGCGCCGGCGGTTCGCGGAGGCGGCCAAGGCGGTGCGCCTGTCCAATTTCAAGTTCGCCATGGCCGGCGCCTCGCCCGGTGCCATCGTCCAGGTCGTGATCGCCATTGCGATCGGCGCGATCATCACCATCACCGCGCATCGGGCGGCGGCCGGCACCGTGACCATCGGCAGCTTCGTGAGCTTCATGGCGGCGACGATGCTGTTGCTGCGGCCCATCCGGCACCTCGCCACCGTCGTTGCCAACCTGCAGCAGGGACTTGCCGCAGCGGAGAGCGTGTTCGGACTCGTCAACGAGGCCGGGGAGCCGGACTCTGGGACCCGGGAGCTCACCCGGACGCAGGGGAGGATCGAGCTCGATTCGGTGGTGTTCCGGTACCGCGACGACCGACCGCACGCGCTCCGGAACGTCTCCCTCGTCGTCGAGCCCGGGGAGACCCTGGCCCTGGTCGGGCCCTCCGGGGCCGGGAAGTCGACCCTTGCCAACCTCCTGCCCCGGTTCTTCGACCCCTTGACCGGAGCGGTTCGTCTCGACGGGATCGATATCCGGGAGCTCACTCTCGCGTCGCTGCGCCGCCAGATCGCTATCGTGAGCCAGGAGATCGTGCTCTTCAACGACACGGTTGCCGCGAACATCGCCTACGGAGGGCTCGAGTCGGCCTCCCGCGAATCCATCCGGCAGGCCGCGGAGGCGGCGTTCGTCACCGACTTCCTCGACGACCTCCCGGACGGGCTCGACTCGGTGGTGGGAGAGAACGGCCTCGACCTCTCCGGCGGGCAGCGCCAGCGCCTCGCCCTCGCCCGGGCGTTCCTGAAGGACGCCCCCATCCTCATCCTCGACGAGGCGACCTCCGCCCTCGATACTCCGTCGGAGCATCGGGTCCGCTCCGCTCTGGTCCGCCTCCGCGAAGGGCGCACCACGATCATCATCGCCCACCGTCCTTCCACCATCGAGATGGCGGACCGCGTCGCGGTGATGGACGAGGGGCGGATCGTCGCCGTCGGAACCCACTCCGAGCTGCTCGGATCGAGCGCGCTCTATCGGAACCTCCGGCAGTCGCAGTCCCGCGTTCAAGCCGCATGAGGATCTGCTATCTCCAC
Organism: Gammaproteobacteria bacterium; assembly: GCA_965223775.1. Lineage (GTDB taxonomy): Bacteria > Pseudomonadota > Gammaproteobacteria > HK1 > HK1 > JAJDXW01. Next base: position 5,767,916 of record OZ245021.1, read on the forward strand.
CTGACACGGTATCCGACGCGGCTCGCGAATCCCGTGCATGTCATGCACATGTGCGCGGCGATGGCCGAACTGGGTCATGACGTCACGCTGGTGATCCGAGCGGCGGAAAGCGCCGGACCCGGCTTCGAGAATTCCCTCTTTGGCGAATACGGAGTTGCAGAGTCATTCGGCATTCGGGTGATCGGCCACTATCCATTTCTTGTCAGAGGATTGCTTCAGTACCGTCAATTGAAACGCTTGCTGGATGAGCTCCAACCGGAACTGATTTATTCGCGGACCACCAGGTTCGCTCGCCTCTGGACCGCGGTCGGAATTCCCTATGTCTACGAGACCCATGCCATGCCGCGCCACCACCCTCGACTTGGATTGACGCGAAGAACATTATTTTCGCGGGAATTCAGGCGTCTCGTGGTCATCACCCACTCGCTCGCCGGCGATTTCCGATCCGCTTTCCCGGAGCTTGGCCCCGGCTCCTTCACCATAGCACCTGATGCAGCCAACCCGGAGAGGTTCGATGCCGGGGAAGACAAGGCCGGGTTTACTGCCGGGTATGTCGGACATCTCTACAAGGGGAAAGCATTGGAGACCATAGAGGCAATTGCCCCTCGGCTACCCGAGGTTCGATTTGACATCGTAGGTGGGATACCACGAGACATCGCTGAATGGCGCGAGCGAACCGCGCGCATCGAGAACATCCGTTTTAGAGGATATGTCCCCCATTGTGATGTGGGTCGCCTAATCGCCGGTTTCGATCTGACGCTGGTTCCCTTCGGTCGACGTTTCGAACAGGGGAAGCGGGATACTTCCCGCTGGTGCTCGCCATTGAAGATATTTGAATACATGGCCCAGGGCCGGGCCATCGTGGCCGCCGATCTGCCGGTGTTCCGAGAGGTGCTGGAACATGGACGCAACGCCTGGCTGGTCAAGCCCGAAGACGCTGATGCGTGGGTCGATGCGCTTCGAAGGCTCCAGGTGGACCCGAAGCTGCGTGCTCAACTGGGGCGAACGGCACTGGAAGACTTCAATCGGCACTACACTTGGTCGGCGCGAGCCGGTCGCGTCCTCAAGGACCTCCCCGAATCGACACCCGTCGACGGCCGGAGCCGGTCTCGATGATCATTTCCGCCGCTCCGAAATTGATGTCGACGGCGTTCGGAGTCCGGGTTTCTCTCCGGCGGGACGGCACGGTCACGGTATCCGGCCATCGAACCGGACTCATCACCCGGGAAATGAACCTTTTTTCTAACGCGAACGAGATCCTCGGGTATGACCTCGAGATTTTCCGCCGCATCCCGACGAACTCGAATCATCGCTGCCACTCCGAAACCCATGCCGCATTCACCGAGTAACTCGCGGGTAGCGCGCGTGCCCTCCCGAATCGCGACGTTCCTTCTGAAACCCGACCCGCGGGTCGCGACTGGCCTGCTGCTCGCGATCATCGCGCTCCTGCCGGCCGAACCGCTCTTCAACCTCCCGATGATCGCGCTCGCAGTGCTGGGACTGGTGCAGGTGGCGTCCCGTCGAGCGCTGCTCGCCTCGCCCGAGTACCGTTTTCTCTGCATCGCGTTCCTCTGCACCTGGCTGCCGATGCTCGCGTCGTTGCCGGATGCGGTGAACCTCGGCGAGTCGATTCGCAAGACCGCGAGCTTCTGCATCTATTTCCTCGCCGGCGCTTACGCAGTCTGCGCATACAGAAAATACAGGCAACTCGCGTGGGTGGTTGCGGGCGTCGCAGCGATCTGCGGCTTCTGGGTTCTCGACGCACTATGGCAGTTTCAGACCGGCACGAACTGGTTCGGAATATCTTATCCGGAAGGCGCACGGCTTTCGGGGATGTTCTACACCGGCAGATTGGGATACCTGCTCGCGAGCTTCGCCCCCCTCGTATACGAAGCCGTTCGACTTGCCAGTCGGCGCTGGCCATGGAGCCTCGTGCTACTCGTGCCCTATTTCGTGACGATTGCATTGTCCGGGTCCCGAGCTTCGTGGGGCGCATTGGTGATAGCTACGGTAGGATACCTGCTGTTCCAGCTTTGTTCGCCGGACCGCCACACGGCAGGCCGGGCACGACGCAGGCCGGGTCGCATCGCAGGCGTTCTTGTCGCGACGGTTCTCGCGGTAACGCTCGCCGCCTATGCTTGGCCGGGTGTCGTAGAGCGGGCGTGGAGGGTGTTTGAGCCCCGCATTGAGTCGCTGACCGCACTGTGGAGCGGCGACCGGGAGCAAATCGAGTTTGCAATCGCTTATCGTCTTTCGATTTGGGAGACCGCGGTGAACATGTGGTCGGCCCACTGGCTGAATGGAGTCGGTCCGCGGGGTTTCTTCTACGCGTATCGCGACTATAACCCGGAGAAGGACTACTACCTCATATATGACGGAACGCACGGCGCTGCAAAGACGCCCCACATGCAGCTTCTCGAAATTGCCACCGAGACAGGTGTAATCGGATTGATGGGATACGTGATCCTCGCAATTGCGTTCCTCACAAGGCTACGGCGTCTCGAACGTGACGCATTCCGATTCGTCTTTCCGTACGCGCTTGTCCTGATTACCGCGCTCTTCCCATTCTCGGGTCACTTGGGGTTCTATGGCGTTCTTTCCAGCAGCGTTATTTGGTGGACAATCATCGTCAACGCGAGCGCGTTCACGGTCGCGTCTCGAGAGGCGACCAAGAGCACGAACGCGTGAACGAAACGCCCTCGCCATGACCAACTGTTCTCGACGAAGCTCCAAGAGCCGAATCGCCATCCTCTCACCGAGCCTGGCTGGACAAGGTGCCGAACGCAAGGCGCTGTACATTGCAGCCGGACTGCTCGAACGTGGACATGACGTCGATCTTCTCCTCCAGCGACTCCTCTGCCACTACCCCGAGGAGGTGCCGGAGGGTGCGCGCGTCTTCTATTCGTCGGGACGAAGCGATGCGAGAACACAGAGGAACCTGGATCGAATTGCCGGGAGTCCTCGACCTCTCGTGTCCGATCGGCCTCCCTGGCGGGTGCGCTACCCACGAATTGGAATCGCGACGAGCCTGCGTCCGGATCTGTTCCCCCTTCTCCTCAGTACAAGGCTCCCTCGTTGGGCAGCCGGCATCGCGGCGTATCTCGATCGCGAGCGACCGGATGCCCTTCTCGCGATGAATGTCCTTGCGGTTACGTCGGCGGCAATCGCCTGGCGAATCTCACGCCATCGCGTACGGACCGTGGCGACGTTGCATGAACCGCTGAAGCGCGGGCGACTGCTTGCCCGTGCGCGCCGCTCCTATCCCCATGCGGATGCCGTCGTGGGAGTCTCTCATGGCGTGTCAACCGAATTCGCAAAGATCCAGGGACTTGCGTGCAGCCAGTCGCATGTCATATACAACCCTGTAGTTTCGAGATATTTCGAGCGGCAATCGCTCGAACCAGCGAATCATTCCTGGTTGGATAAACCAGAACTCCCGGTAGTTCTCTCCGTTGGAAAGCTGATCGCGAGAAAGGACCACACAGTTCTGCTCACTGCTTTCGCTCAACTCGTGGCACACCGTCCGGTGCGGCTGGTAGTGCTCGGAGAGGGTCGCGTGCGACCTAAGTTGCTGTCGCTCGCGAAAAAACTCCAAATCGCTGAACATGTCGACTTCCCCGGGTTCAAGGAGAACCCCTACGCGTTCCTCGCGAAGGCCGACCTGTTCGTCCTGTCGTCGCGAAACGAAGCGCTGCCCACCGTCCTCATCGAGGCGATGGCCTGTGGCTGTCCGGTGGTGAGCACCGACTGTCCTTACGGACCCCGCGAAATCCTCGAAGACGGGAGGCTGGGGCCTTTGGTTCCGGTCGGAGACTCGGAGGCCCTCGCAGACGCGATGGCGCGCACCCTCGAAAAACCTCCCGAACGCGAAATGCTCCGGCAACGGGCTTCCTTCTTCAGCGTCGATCGTGCCGTGGAGCAATATGAGAAACTCCTCCTAGGATAGGGCAGAGCCGCGACCCGGAACTCATTGCTTTCGTCCACTCGGATCGATCAATTCCAATATTGTACAGAGATGGTGATCACCTGACAGTGTCGCCCCGGTGGCTTGATGCCGGCGGGGGGTCGTTCAAGCGGCCTTTCGCTCCTCCTGTTCGGCCCTACGGTTGGTTTTCGGACGTCGCGGCAGACCCTCCTGGAACGCCTGCCAAGGGGTGCGTCCGTTCATGCGCCGGCCCTGGTGCGGGCGCTTCCGATTGTAGGCGACAAGATACTTGTCGAGCGCCGCCTGCATCTCGTCGATGGTCTCGAACCAGGTGCGCCGGCCTTCGACCCGGAGGTATTCGTCGAGCAGCGTCCGGTGGAACCGTTCCACGATGCCGTTGGACGGCGGTCGGTTGACCTTCGTGGTCATGTCTTTGCTCCTGGTCAGGGTTCGGATGAAGGTTGCAACTCCATCCTACACCCCCCCAGGGGCGGCATGACCACGCCTCTCAGCGTGGCCCAGTGTCAGGCGAATACCATCTCAGAACACTCCATCACCGGTGTTCAGGTAACGGACAAGAAATGCGCCGTCGCGGTGCACAGCCCTCCCTCGGTCGGAACCATCATTATGTCCACGAAGACCGGGACCGGAGCGCTCGGGATCATGGCACCATCCTTCCCGCTCTCGGCTGAGGGGAGTGCTCAGAGCCTTGGTGCAGCGCTCCTGGGGTATGAACATCCGGCGATTCCCATCGGGGCCGCTCAACGATTGGACGAAGGCGACTCGGACCAACCGATGAAGCCCGAAATGGGGGGTAGGCGACTTGATTGGAAGACCGCAGACGCGGGCCCACGAAATCGAACTCCATCGTGTGGGTGCGCGGCCATGTGGCGTCCTTCGAGGATCGTCGGACATCCATTCATCCGATTTTACCATTCAGAATTTCTTTGAAATAAAGGACATGGACCTCCAAGTCGTCGACTCAAGCCAACCCGAAAATTCTTCGAAAGCGGAGCCGTTTGGCCGAATTATTTCTTGAAAATCAATGGAATTTCGGTCTCTTCCAAATCCGGACGATGAAGCGGCCGTCTCACGACCCCCCGCCGTCTTCAAGCTGTCGGCGCCAGGGGCTACGGACAGAACCGCCTAGCCGGTCGATCTCCTCCACTGGTGGTGTGTTGTTGTTGCGCGCGGTGGACTACCGATACCAGTTGATCACAGGGACCGCGTCTTCCGCCAGTAATCGATGGCAGCACGGCACGGTCCGTCATGAGGGATACCGATAGTGTGCCAGCGGAGTCATTCGCTGTGATAGGAATGGGCGGTACGAACGCTTACGACTCACGGCCGCAGCGCCTTGCGTCTCCGTGATGAGGCACTTGCGGACCCATCAGAACGGGGTTTCGGAGTACTCTGTAGCGCTATCGCCCGCGTCTTCGCGCCTGCCTCCGAATCGAAGCGAGCCTGCAAACGCATGACCGTCAAAATCCTCACCCTCAAGTGGGGCACCAAGTACGGGCCGGAATACGTGAACCGGCTCCACTCGGGCGTGCGCCGGCACCTCGGGCTCGACTTCCGGTTCCTCTGCTTCACCGACGACTCGAGGGGGCTGAGCCCGGATGTCGAGGTCCACCCGATTCCCGACTTCGATGTCCCCCCTGCCTGGCAGCGCACCCCGTGGCTCAAGCTCGCGCTCTTCCGGGACGGTCTCGCCGGGCTGTCCGGCCAGAGCCTCTTCCTCGATCTGGACATCCTGATCACGGGTCGAATGGACGACTTCTTCTCGTTCGCGCCGGGCCGGCCCTGCATCATCCGCGACTGGGAGAAGGCCCTGCAGCGCCTCTTCCGCCGTCACGGCGAGCCCGGCAACTCGTCGGTGTTCCGATTCGAGTCCGGAAGCTCGGGGGCGATTCTCGACCGGTTCATGGCGGAGCGGGATCGGGCCCTCTCGCAATACCGGACGGTGGTGGACCAGCGCTATCTCGCCGAGGCGCTCGGCCGGGACAAGGCATGGTGGCCGTCCGAATGGGTAGTGAGCTTCAAGCGTCACTGCATTCCTGCGCTTCCCCTCAATCTTCTCGTACCGCCGCGGCTGCCTTCGGACGCCCGGATCGTCGTCTTCCATGGCCGGCCGAATCCGCACGAGGCCCTCGCAGGCTACCGGAGCGGGCGTCCTCATCGCATCTGCCGCCCGACCGAATGGGTCGGTCGACACTGGCGCTGACGGCACCTGATCCACCCCCTAGAAGTGGTCCATCCTGAAGTTGTGGAGAGACAAGCAGGAGTACCCTCATGGCGAGGAAGCGATACAAGCCTGAAGAGATCGTGCCGAAGCCGCGCCAGGTTGACGTCCTGGTGTCGCAGGGGCACGGCGTGGCCGATGCGATCCGTCAAATCGGTGTGAGCGAGGTCACGTTCTACCGCCTGTGCCCGAAGTCCTGGTGCCTGGATGGGCCGCGTGGCCGGCAGGCCGGCCCTGAGGCCAGAGAGCCGGGATTTTCTAACGCGATGAGATAACAGTGTTTGCCGCCGACCAACCGATCCTCGGCTTGAACATCGCTTCAACTCCCCTGGATAGCCACGATTGCGATCACGCGTCATGGCGCATCATGCCCCGTGCGTACAGTCCAGCCAACCGACGATGGAACAGCATTGTGTCGTCCGGAGGCATCCAGCGTTCGGCGTAGAAGGCGTTGCGACGTCTGGCCGAGTTTACACGGTGGCGGCTCAAAACCACGCCGACGTATCCGTCCTGGCGCAAGATCTTGACGGTTTCGGCGTTGAAATCGCGCTGTCCGCCAAACGGCAAGGCGAATATCCTGCTCAGCGGTAGGCCGAGTCGCTCAAGGGCGGCTTCGTTGGCGCGAATCTCCCTCGCCTGCTCCATCGGCTCAAGGGACGACAAAAGGAAATGACTATACGTATGATTTCCGTACGTGACCAAAGGATCGTCGACCAACACCTCCCGATCGGCAATTTGTCCGGCCAAACCCTGAATCTCGTCAAACAGGCCCCGCCGCTTGGCGAAGGCATCGATTTGCTGGTCGAATCGACCGGAATTGATAGCGGGTGTCTTCGATGTGCGATAAAACGTCGCCTCGTCCAACGGCGGCGCATCGGGTGAGTTCTCCTGACGCCAGACCAGAAAATCGCCGACCAGCTGGTTGTTCATCAGGAATCGAACCTTGTCACGCCACAACGGCGCACCCTGGAGGGTTCCAGCGTTGACGAATACGGTCGCCGGCAGGCGAAGTGACCGCAGAATTGGCAGGGCAACGTCAAAAACGCTTCGATAAGCGTCGTCGAATGTGATCGCCGCCTTTCCTTTGACCGTGTCGAACTGCATGAATTCGTCAATCGATACGACGTCGAAATGCTGTACCAGCCAATCAATCTGGGCCGAAAACACCTCCGGTCTCACATTGTGAACGACGCCGTCCAAGTCCCGTGGAACACGCTCCCAGATTCCGTGATAGAGCAGAACGAGGCCGAATCGGCGCGCCGCGTACTCGTTGAAAACCGTTGCTATCATTTTGAAAGACAAAATACATTCGGGTCCAATTCGAACACCTTGACTTCGGCAAAACAACCGGTCACGGAACGCAGTGCTTTCAGAAACTCCGCAACGTCTCGGAGCGACACGCGATCGATTTCTTGCCGAACATATCGCTCCTTGGCACGTTGCTCCTTGTCGTAGAGAAGTCGTTTGGGTGGTCGTGCATGATCTGCCCCCTTCGGGTGGTCCACTATGAATGTTAGCTCAGCGGCGGCCTTGGCTCCACGGTCGGGTTCGGGCAACTGGTCGGTAGGACGGTGAGAATGGATTGCTCTTGTCTTGGTTGGGCCTGTCGGGAAGTGGTCAGGCCGGCGGAGCCGGGCTGTCTACTTGTCCACAAGCCACCAGCCGCGCCTGCCGGCCACGCGGCCCATCCAGGCACCAGGACTTCGGGCGCAGGCGGTAGAACGTGACCTCGCTCACACCGATTTGACGGATCGCATCGGCCACGCCGTGCCCTTGCGACACCAGGACGTCAACCTGGCGCGGCTTCGGCACGATCTCTTCAGGCTTGTATCGCTTCCTCGCCATGAGGGTGCTCCTGCTTGTCTCTCCACAACTTCAGGATGGACCACTTCTAGCGAGGCTTCGCCTTAGACCGACGAGACATGTGTTGCGGGGGTGAGACGGACTCCAGTCGCTGCTCCGCTCTGCGGACGGGTCCGCGTTCACAGTCGCCGTGAGGCGTCGGTGGCCGTATGGTGGCCAAGTGGGGAGCCCATCGACCGGAGTCCGAGTGGTGAACATAGCACGGTGCGCGGCGCAAGTGTTGGACGAGCACACGACGCTGGAGCTCGAATGCATCGAACGGACTGGGCCTACCCCGATTCGGTGGACGGTTGAGGGCTGTCGCCACCGGCACTGGGGTGAACGATAGCCGATGGAATGAAATCTCTCTCGGAGACCGGTGTTGAGGGTCTCCCCGGAGGGTGGTTGTGGATCCCCGGCCGGCCGATTCGGAAGGGCTCGAGGTTGGCTTGTTCGTGATGACCCTCGGTGCCCATCGGGCGCCCCGCGGCCGCGCGGCGTTCGAATTCGTTGGGGCTCAGGTACCCCAGCCCAGAGTGCAAGCGGCGGGTGTTGTACCAGGATTCCACGAACGCGAAGATGGCCATGCGTGCTTCGGCCTGGGTCTGAAACGAGCGCCGTTGCAGCAGCTCGCATTCGAGCGTGGCGAAGAAGCTTTCGGCCATCGCGTTGTCGTAGCAGTCGCCTGCCGATCCGGTCGAGGTCACCACTGCCATCTCCCGGCATCGCTTGCCGAAGGCGAGGGAGGTGTACTGCGTACCCTTGTCGGAATGATGGATGACCCCTTGGGGGCGGCGCTGTGCGATCGCCATGTTCAGTGCCCCGAGCACCAGCTCGGTGCGAAGATGGTTGGCCATGGCCCACCCGACCACTTTGCGGCTGAACACATCGAGCACGACGGCCAGGTACACAAACCCGGTCCAGGTCGGCACGTAGGTGATGTCGGCGACCCAGATGCGGTCCGGTGCATCGGCGGTGAACTGGCGTTCGACCCGGTCCGGAGCCGCACGGCGGCTGCGGTCCACGCGCGTGGTGCGCGTGCCCCGGCGCCGGTTCACCCCGGCCAAACCGGCCTCACGCATCAGCCGAGCCACGCGCTTGCGACTCACCGGGCATCCCCCGCGGTGCAACTGGGCATGGACCCGAGGCACCCCATAGGTGCCTCCAGAAGCCTTGTGGATGGTCCGGACCGTGCCGCGCAGCTCCTCGTCGCGCTGGGCGCGGCGCGAACGCCCACGGCCTCGCCACGCGTAGTACCCGCTGGCGGAGACGCCCAGCACTCGGCACATCGTGGCCACCCGATGATGGGCCTGGTTCGCCTTCACGAGCGCGAAGACCTCCCCGGTATCGTGCCGGTCTCCCGAGCGAACCAGGCCGCGGCTTTTTTTAAGATCTCGCGCTCCTCGCGAAGCTGACGGTTCTCGCGACGAAGCCGACGCAGCTCCTCGAGCTCGGAACTCGTCAGACCGTCCTCACGACGGCCCTCGTCGCGATCCGCTTGACGCACCCAGTTGCGGATCGCCGAAGCGGAGCACTCGAACTCGCGGGCCAGCTCCCCGGGCGCGCGGCCCGTGCGAACCAGCTCCACCATCTGGCGCCGGTACTCCGGCGCGTACGGTTGTTTCTTCGACATCTGGACACCTCCTCTGCGCAATGTTCAGGTGTCCACCAAAACGGGGCAACTTCAGATGTATCTGAACGTGTATGTGCCGGTCCTTCAGACCGGGGCAGGGGCCTCGTATTTCTTTCGCCAGAGGGACGCGCGCTTCGCACCGAGACGGTCATCAACAACACCTACGACTTCGATGTCGGCACAAGGCTGCACAACCTCGAGGATCTCATCCACATTGGCTTCGCCGCCAACCGACGCCTGCTGCGCGTCCAGCGTGTCAGCCATGACGCGACCCTCGGAGCCAACGTGTTGGATGAGCTGAACCGTCCCCGGGTGGTGGGCCGGCAACGAGCCTCGGCGCTACGCTTTGCCGACCCCCGCGTCCAAGCACTGCTCGCGGCCGTCGCGTCGTTCCGACTGCTGCCCGGAGGGTTCGCCAATTGCCAGCTACGCGAAACGCTCGCCCCCTTGCTCGGCATGACCGTGGACGAGTACGGCCAAGGGCGCATGACCTACGACCTTCGTCGGCTGCGCCTGCGCGGCCTCATCGAGCCCATCCCCCACACCCATCGCTACGCGGTCACCGACGCCGGAGTGCGTGTCGCTCTTTGCTACCACCGCGTCTTCGTCCGGGTCCTGCGTCCGGCCGTGTCGCACGCCATGGACAAACCGGCCACGTCCCCCAGCTCCCTGAACCGCGTCATCCATCGGTTCGACCGCGAAATACAGCGGCTCTGGGAGGGTATACCTCTCGCCGCGTGAACTTGACTCAATTGTCAATCTGGCCCTTGTTCAAGGAGTCTACGACAAGACCCCGATGCAGACCTTCTTTGATAGCATCGACCTGGCACGGGAGAAACGAATCGCCGCGTAGTCAACATCGGACACTTCAGACCCCGCCGACCTCCGGGTCCAAAACACGACCACTGTCGGATCAAGTCTAAGCTCTTACAGATCGCCATGTTCAGCGCCCCGAGCACCAGTACGGTACGAAGATGGTTGGCCATCCACCGCCCCACCACCTTGCGGCTGAACACGTCGAGCACGATGACCAAGTACACGAACCCGGTCCAGGTCGGCACGTAGGAGGTGTCGGCCACCCAGATCCGGTTCGGCGCATCGGCCCGAAACGGACGCTCGACCCGGTCCAGAGCCGCAAGGTGGCCACGGTCCACGCGCGTGGTGCGCGTGCCCCGGCGTCCGCTCACCCCGGCCAAGCCCGACTCTCGCATCAGCCGAGCGACCCGATTGCGACCCACCCGGCAGCCACCGGCCACCAGCTCCGCGTGCACCCGCGGCATCCCGTAAGTGCCACGCGACTCCTCGTCGCGCCGGGCACGACGAGAAGGCCCACGGCCTCGCCACGCGTAATACCCGCTGGGGGAGACGCCCAGCACCCGGCACATCGTGGCCACCCCATGACGGGCCTGGTTCGCCCTCACGAGCTCGAACACTTCCCCGGTACCGAGCCGGTCTCCCGAGCGAACCAGGCCGCAGCTTCTTGCCAGGATGACTCGTTCTTCGCGAAGCTGACGAACTTCTCGACGAAGCCGCCGTAGCTCCTGTTGATGGCTGTGTAGAAGCGCGCATATTTGGCGAACAGGCGGATGCGATGGTGGCGGTCGTCATCCGGGAGACGATTCAAGGCGGCGGTTCGGATTGTGGCCAGAGCTCGGCTTGTCGCTCATCGATGGCGTTGTGGTAGCGGTAGAGTTGCTCGGCGTAGTGGTTTTCGAGCCGGTGGGCGAGTTCGTAGAGGAGTTCGAGCATTTTCGCTGCGGCTTCGCCGGAGAGGTTGAGAGGAAGGTGGATGAGCGGCGGGGCGTGTTGGTTCACGGACACGTTCCTCACGATGCACGGGTGTTGGCGTTTCGGCGCGAGCGTGCCTTGGAGCGCTGGGCGGCACGCTCCTTGGCTTCGCGCAGTCGATAGCTTCACCCATTTGCGGATCGCTGAAGCGGGGCACTCGAACTCGCGAACCAAATCCTTCGCCGTGCGGCCCGCCCGGACCAGCTCAACCATCTGGTGCCGGTACTCCGGCGCGTACACTGCGGTTGTCGTTGCCATCGGAACACCTCCTCGGAACAGTGTCGGAGTGTCCACGCAACTGGATCAACTCCAATCCCGGCTGGCGGCGAGGATTGCAGGACACACTCGAGGGTGTATCGGTACTACGGCGCCGCCGCGGAATCGGCGCCGCCGCGGAGTGCGAACGCCGCCCGCAAGCGGCAACCGTCAGGCATCGACCAGGTAAATGGTGGATTCGCCGACCGTGACGGGCTGTCCGGCCCGGATATCCATCGCCTCGCCTTCGATGCCGAAGGCGTTCTTGCCGGGAGGCATGGAAATCGACACCGTGCCGCCAAAGCGCCAGAGGGCGAGAATCTCCACCCCGTCCTTTCGTGCCGTCAGCCGATAGTGGCCAAGTTCATTCTGGCGGTCGAATGCCTCGATCCACGCGCCGTTGAACAGTCGGCATAGTGTGGCGAAACCGTGGAACGCCGGGCGCTCTCGCAGGACGCCGCCCCGATTGTCGATGAGCCCGTAGCCAGGCGCCACGAGCTGATGCCAGAAGCAGGCGGAGACCGATCCGGACGCCAGCGCGAGCAGAAAGTACCGCACCAAGAATAGGAGCTGTTCGGACTCTCCAACCCGGCAATCGTCCAGGGACGGAGCGTGGAGGCCGGTATCCTCCAAGGGCCAGTTGAATTCCGTAATCCAGAAGGACGTCTGCCGCCGGGGGTGCAACTTCCCGCTCTTCGCCACCAACCTCCCCAGAAGCTCGATCTTGCCGGAGAGATCGAACCCGAACTGCCGTTCCTCCGGAGCCCCTCGCCTGTCAACGTAGAGCAAGGACGCATAGCCGTCGTATGCAATCGGAAACCGGTTGTACAGGGCGCCGAGGTGCTCCGGCAATTCGAAGTCGATGACAGCGCCCCCCACCAGCTTCACGTCCGGGAACTCCCTGTTTCTTAGACTCCAAACCGTCTGAAAGAACTCCAGGTACTCGCGCTGCGAAACGAATCCCCACTTGATTCTGTTCACCGCATTGCCGATCTGATAACGCCCCACGATCCCGGAGAGTGCGGTAAAGATGCGACGAAGGGCGTGCTCCAGCTTCGCCTTGTCCTCGATGAATTCCCGGTCCTGGAGAACTACGACCAGAATTTCGTACCTTAAGAAATGCCGGATAAATTCGACATATTCCTCCATTCGATCGATGTCGTGCAGCGGAATGCGTACGGCGATCCGACTGAGGTTCAGTGGCTCCATGATGCGGGCGATGTCGGATCCGGAAAGAATCTTCTTGTCGTCGAGCGGCCGTTCGAGGTTTAAGCAAAGACCGATCCGATCGTCGTTGTGATAGGCATCGAATTCGCTCCGTGACAACCAGCTCCGGAATAGCACCCAAGGCAGCGAAAGGGAAACGAGCCATTTTTTCAGGTCGTCCCGGGCACCATGGAGACGGAGCCGTCTCCTGGTGCGCTTGTCGATGGTGGACGGTTGATCGGAGTAGCTGTCCCAGCGAAAGAACGATTTGTCGACTTTCATATGCGGAACAGAGACTTGATCTGTTTCACGGTCCGTCTTCTTCCCAGAAAACGAGAATGAGCGATCTCGAGCTTTCGACAAAAACGCTCCGGATCCTCGCCGAGGACGTCTGCATACCGACGGCCGATGATTCTCAGGTAATCGACCACCGTGGTCAGACGGACCAGGGCGGATATGCGGTCGTCCGCATCGAGGGTCCTGAACCGGAGACGATTGAGGTCGATGAGCGCGAAATCGAAGCCATCTCCCTTCGATCGGACGAGGATGTTCCCGGGATTGTAGTCCAAGTGCAGAACGCCGTTGTCGTGCTGCAGCAGCGTAAACCGCGCAAGCTCTTCCAGCAGCAGGTCCGTCTTTTGGCCGGTTGCATCCCCCTTGTACAACAGTCCGGTCAAATCGACGTCCGACGGCCAATACCGGCAGACGTAGTAGCTTTCTCTCAGGCTTCCGGCATGCTCGTACTCGATGCTGGCCACGGGGTCGGGAGTGCCGATTCCAAGCGCGAGGAGCCTTTCCGCGTGCGCCATCGAACGCCGCGCCTTCGACGGCCGGAGGTGCGCGTAGATGAGACCCTTCGCCCGAGAGGGCACCCTGAAGGCCTTTACCGCTACCTCGATCGACTCGCCCCCGGGCTCGGAAAGGGTCGCCGTGTGGATGAGGTTCCTGCCGGAGTGCAGGGTGATGCCGTCATCGTGCGGCCGCCGGGGGAGGGCGCTCAATCGGCTGCCGTAGGCCCGGTAGGGCTCCCGGATTCGCATCCGGACAGGACTCACGGGCGCCGCCTCGCCCGATCCTGGCCGCGCGGCTTACCTCGGAATTCGGATTCCACCGGGAACGATGTTCGACGACTCATTCGGCGGGCTCATGACCGTTACGAGACCCAGCGGTTCGACCTCAGCATCCGGTGGAAATCCAGTCGGCGATTGAATTTCCTTTCCAGTTGGTGCCACTTCCGCCTGAGGAACCGCGACGGACGGGCATCCTCGAGGCGAAGGCCGGGACAGGCCGAGATCGAGGAGCGACCCCGATCGTCATGGAGAACGACGGGAGGGTCGATGGAGCACACCACGAGACCATGTGTCCAGTGTTGATAAAGGGTATGGTCCGCCAGATGAACCATCCGGGGGACTCGGTCGATGAGGATTCGAGCCGCATCGCGGGACATGACGTAGGCCTGCGCCCCCGAATCCGTCGGACGCACGAGACCGATCGTGCTGCCGCCGCCGATGTCGCGAATCGGCACGTACTTTCTCCGCAACTTGAAACGGTGGAGGCGAACGACGTCGAATTTCCCCGCCGCTCCCTGTTCTATTCGTTCCAATGCCGCAGGCAGATCCTCTCGAATGCGAACATCGTCTTCCAGGATCAAGGCCATTTCGTCGGACCCTTCCGCGATCCTCCGCTGGGCCATGCGATGGCTCAGCCAGCAGCCAATCTCGCCGGGCGAGAATCGCAGCCCGCGGGCAACCTGCGCGTCTCGATCGACCAGGTCCAGGTGGGCGGGAGCAAGGCGGGTTCCGTGAAGTGCCGGAAGCCTCTCCCAGCGAAGCCCGAGCTCCGTCAGCCGGCTCTCGACGCGCCGGCGCCGGTCCGCGTCCTCGTCGAGGTTGATTACGATGATTCGCATCGGTGTTCCCGAAAACCGTGCACCTCGACGACGTGAACACCCGCCCCGCCCGGCCGGCGACCGTCGCGCACATCGTCGGGCGCCTCGTTCATCGACGGCCTCATGGCGTGGAACGGTGGCTCGACGGTTCCCGCGTATCCGTTCGCGGGGAAATCCCGCTCGATTGCCGCGGGGTGCTTCGGACGAAGGAGATCATCCATGGCGAGACGCGGAAACGAGTCCGAGCGCGCTTCTGCCGTCCGGAACCCTTCGAGATCGAAGTACTTCATGCCGGCCATTCTTTCCGGATCGGACAGGTCCGATCAACGCGGCTGCGCTCTCTCCCCATTCTGCACCACCGGCCGGGAATTCGATCGGACGATCAGCCCCGGCGGCGGAACCGGAACAAGCGCCCCCGGTAGTCGTTGTAGACGAGGGTGTCGCCATCCGGCTCCAGGACGAGTCCCACGTGGCGGTTCTTCCATCGGAAAATCAGCATCTCGCCGTGGTACCAGCCCGAGAAGTCCTGCTTCATCAGGAGCATCGAGATTCGGCCCATGACGTTGCCGGCCAATGACTCGGTGAGCTGGAGGGTGACCGGGAACGGCGCGCCCGGAAAGCGTCCCCGCCACGTGCCGTACCAGCGCGCTCTCCGCTCCGCGGACGGCGCCGGTAGCGCCTCGCAGACCGGCGGGGGCCGCGGGAGCAGCACGCCGCTTCGCACCACGCTCCCGCCTTCGCGGCGGACGACCCTTCCGCTCTCGGGATCGATCTCGAGGACGATGGCACGGTAACGAAGGGTCCAGCCAGCGTCCTCCCTCGCTCTGGCCCGGAAGCGGGGAAGCTCGTAGGGCGCGACCCCGGGCGGCGTCTTCATGTTGAGCTGGGCGTAGCATCCCGCGCCGCCCGCGTTCAGACCGATTCGGAACAGCACGGGTGGGCCGGGAGAAAGGACCTCCTCTGGCCTCCAACTACCGTGGAACGTTCTCTCGTACCCGGTACAGTAGTCTGCGGTTCCCACCATCGCCACCGCCTCGGACACGGGACGGATCGGCGCCGCCGCCCCCTCTGCGGCCCCGGCCGCCCCGAGCCCGGTGGCCAACGCGGAGAGGACGAGCGCGCCCCGGGAACGGCGGGCCGCCGCTGCCCTCAGCCCGCGCCGCCGGGTCACTTCCGCTCTCTCCCCCCCTCATGGCGTACGCGCGGTCCGGGGCGGGGCCGCCGCCGAACCTCCAGGACCTCCTCCATCACCCGCTCGAGGGAGAGCCTCCAGTCGTCGAGGACGATCCCGAACGCCCGGCGGATGGCCGCGCAGTCGAGCACTCCGTTGGCGGGCCGGGCCGCGCTCGCTGGAAATCCCGATGTCGACTGGGGGGTCAGCTCGTAGTCCCCTTCCCGGTACCGTTCCAGGATCGCCGCCGCGAACTCGTACCAGCTACAACGCCCTCCCGCCGTGATGTGGTAAGTGCCGAAACGTTCGCGCATCCACGCCGCCCCCGCCACCCGCGCCAGCGACAGGATCTGGACCGTGGCGGAAGCCACCGAACGGGTCCACGTCGGCGCGCCGAACTGGTCGCTCACGATGGAGATCGGGCGCTCCGCATCGACGAGATCGAGCACGGTCATCAGGAAGTTGTTGCCGCGCGCACCGTAGAGCCAGCTCGTGCGGAGGATGAGATGCGGCCCCCCGATCGCCCGGATCGCCTCCTCGCCCTGGAGCTTGGTGATCCCGTAGGTGTTCGCAGGACGGGGCGGGTCGGAGGGGCTGTAGGGGCGGTCAAGCTCGCCATCGAACACGTTGTCGGTCGAGTAATGGATGAGCAGCGCCTCGTATCGCGACGCCTCCCGGGCGAGGAGTCCGGGTGCGACACCGTTGATCGCGGTGGCGATGGCCGGCTCGCGTTCGGTCTGATCGACGTCGGTGAACGCCGCCGCATTGAGGATCACGTGCGGCTTCACCTCGGCCACGACCCGGCGGATGGCGCCGTGATCGGAAAGATCGAGCAGATCCCCTGACACGTTGCGGCGGCGCGAGGCGTTCTGGACGGTCGCGAACACGTCACCGAGGGGAGACGCGGTGCGGCGGAGCTCCCAGCCGAGCTGGCCATCGGCTCCGATGAGCAGAATCCGGGGACGCTCGGAGAGCTCGTAGAGCATCGCGGGATCCTAACGCGAAAATCTCACCCGAATTTCTGCTGCGGACGCCGATCCATCCGGTGGTGACGGGCCGTGCGCCCTCAAGCCGTTTCGACGCAGGGCCGGCGGCGACTTCAGCCAGCGCGCAAGCCCTCTTTCGAAAGGAAACGCTCGCGTTTCTTCTGTCCGTGCGGCCCGTCACCGCGGCGTTCTGCTTCGCGCTTCGCGCTTCGCAGCTTCGCCGGCGCTCTCGCGACGAAAGCTGGATGAGATTTCCACGCCAGCTACTTTCCGATGCAAAAGGTGGCGAAGATGCGGCCGAGGAGATCGTCGGTCGTGAATTCCCCGGTGATCTCCCCGAGCGCGCGCTGGGCGAGCCGAAGGTCCTCGGCCACGAGCTCGCTCCCGGCGCCTTCCTCGCCCCCGCGCTTCGCCGCATCAAGCGCGGCCAGGGCGTCGTCGAGCGCGGCGAGGTGGCGCCGCCGCGCCATGAAGAGGCCCTCCGCCCTCGGCTCGTAGCCCGCGAGGGCCTTGAGCCGCTCGCACAGTCGGTCGACCCCTTCGCCGGTCCTCGCCGACAGCCGGATCCGGTAGCCCGCCCCGGTCTTTCGCTCTCCCGCGGATGTGCCGGTGAGGTCGATCTTGTTGTGGACGATCACCCGCGGAAGACGGTCGGGGATCCGGTCCAGGATCTCGCGGTCCGCGTCCTCGAGTCCGCGGCGGTCATCCACCACCGCGAGCACCGCGTCGGCTTCGTCCACCGCCGCCCACGTCCGCTCGATGCCGATCCGCTCCACGGGATCGTCGGTCGGGTGCAGGCCCGCGGTATCGACGACCCTGAGGGGCAACCCGTCCAACTGCACCGGCTCGTGCAGAGTGTCCCGGGTCGTGCCCGGCACCTCGGTCACGATTGCCCGCTCCCGCCCGACCAGGCGGTTCAGCAGGCTCGACTTGCCCACGTTGGGACGGCCCACGATCGCCACCCCGAACCCTTCGCGGAGCAGGTTGCCTCGGGCGGCGGACCCGCGCGCCGCCGCCACCGCCGCGCGGACCCGGTCGAGCCGCTCCGAGAGAAGGTCTTCGGGCAGATCCGGCACCTCCTCGTCGGGGAAGTCGAGGGCCCCCTCGATGAAGGTCCGGATGCTCACGAGCTCGGCCACCGCCGCGTTGACTCTCTCGGAAAGCGCGCCGTCCAGCGAACGTCGGGCGAGCCGGGCCGCCTCGTGGGTGGCCGCATCGATGAGGTCCGCGACGGCTTCGGCCTGGGCGAGATCGAGCTTGCCGTTGAGGAACGCCCGTTCGGTGAACTCGCCCGGCCGCGCCGGGCGTGCGCCGAGGGAGAATATCCGGCCGACCACGCGGTCGAGGACCACCGGCCCGCCATGACCCTGGAGCTCCAGGGTGTCCTCCCCGGTATAGGAATGCGGGGCGGGAAACCAGAGGGCGAGCCCGGTGTCGAGAGTCTCTCCATCGGCCGCGAGAAACCGGGCCGAGGTCGCGACCCGAGGTTGGGGAAGCCCGCTCACCACCGCTCTCGCCAGCTCTCCGGCGCGCGGCCCGCTCACCCGCACGATCCCGATTCCGCCTCGGCCCGGCGGGGTGGAGACGGCGGCGATGGTGTCCGTCACCCGCCCGCGGCGGCGCTCGGGGCCGGAACCACGACCCGGCCCCGGGGAGCGGCCCTCAGGCCGCCTTGCCGCTCTCGATCCGCTTGGTGATGACCCACTGCTGGGTGATGGACAGCAGGTTGTTGACGAGCCAGTAGAGCACCAGACCGGAGGGGAAGAACAGGAAGAAACCCGTGAAGATGATGGGAAGGAACATCATCACCTTCGCCTGGATGGGGTCCGGGGGGGTGGGGCTCAGCCGCTGCTGCAGGAACATGGAGCCTCCCATGAGCACCGGGAGGACGAAGAACGGGTCGTGCGAGGCGAGATCGTTCAACCAGAAGATGAAGCCGGCATGGCGCAGCTCCACGGTCTCGAGCAGCACCCAGTACAGTGCAATGAATACCGGGATCTGCACGACGATGGGGAGGCATCCGCCCAGCGGATTGATCTTCTCCTTCTTGTACAGCTCCATCATCGCCTGGTTCATCTTCTGGCGATCGCCGGCGTGGCGGTCGCGCAGGCTCTGGATCTTGGGCGAGAGCTTGCGCATGCGGGCCATCGACCGATAGCTCGCGGCGGAGAGGTGGTAGAAGGCGAGCTTGATGAGGCAGGTGAGCAGGATGATCGACCAGCCCCAGTTCACGACGTACTCGTGGATGAACCACAGGGCGGAATAGAGGGGCTGGGCAATGAAGAACAGCCATCCATAGTCCACGGTGCGCTTGAGCCCCGGCGCTGCGGCCTCGAGCCGATCCTGCACCTTGGGTCCGGCGTAGAGCTTGAGTCTCGTCTTGCCGTTCGTCCCCGGCGCCACCGTGACCGAGGGCCCGACCAGACCCGCGAGATACTCTCCCCCATCCAGCACCTTGGTGTAGTAGCGCGCCGCCACCGCCTGCTCCGGGATCCAGGCGCTCGCGAAGTAGTGCTGGATCATGGCGATCCAGCCGTCGTGAACCTCGCGGTCGAGGTTCTCCGACTGCATGTCGTCGAAGTCGATCTTCTCGTAGGGCTTGTCGGGACTCGACAGCACCGCCCCGGTATAGGTATAGCTGGCGACGTTGCCGATACCGCCCGACTCCGCCGGGGGGACCCGCCGGAACTGCCCGTAGGCCTGTCCGGTCCAGGGAAGGGAGGACTCGTTGTCGATCTCGTAGCGCACCCCGATCTCGTAGCTGTCGCGCGCGAACTCGAACACCTTGGCGATCCCGACCCCGCTCTCGTCCTGCCAGCGGAGGCGCACCTCGAGCCGGTCGGTTCCCGGAGCGAGCTCGTAGTCGTTCCGCTCCGGGGTCAGCACCGAATGATGGGTCGGGGCGGACGCCCCCACCAAGCCGGATTCCGCGACGTACACGAGCCCGGCCCGGTCGTCCATGAGAACGAAGGGGTGGTCCGGTTCCTCGATTGAAATCGGGTAGCGGGGAAGCAATACCTGTCGCAACGTGCCGCCGCGCGGATCGATGAGAACGGTGAGGACGTCGGTGCGCACCACCACCAGATCGGTGCTGCCCGCCGGAGAGGTGGCCGGTGCCGGCTGTCCGGAAGAGCTCGGCACGTCCGCCGCCGAGGGGACGTCGGACCCGGTGCCGGAGCGGGCGCCTCCACGGCTCGATCGGTCCGTGGTCGGCAGGTCCCGCGCCGCGGGAGTGTCGCGGACGGCGGGGGCCGGTTCGCGCCGCGCGCCCGGCCCATAGTCTTCCTGCCATTCCTGCCACAGCAGGAAGCTCACCACCGCGAGCCCGATGAGCAGGATGGGACGCAACTGTTCGACGGGCACGGGCGCCGCTCCTCGGTCGGTCGCTATCGGAGGCTATCGGACGGCGGGCCGGGGGGCACCGGATCGTACCCGCCCGGGTGCCAGGGATGGCAGCGCGCGATTCGTCGTACGGCGAGCCACGACCCGCGCAGCGGACCAAAGCGCCGGAGCGCCCCGATTGCATACGCCGAGCAGCTCGGATGGAACCGGCAGCACGGCCCGATCAGCGGACTCACCGCGATCCGGTACACCTTGACGAGGGCGATCAGCGCGACTTGCATTGTTCCGCCAGCATCGTCCAATGCCGCTCGAGCGAACCCCGGAGGACCACCCCGGGCTCCCGGTCCACGGTCGCGAGAGCGAGCACCACGAGGTCCAATCCTGCGAGCCGATTCTGGTTCTCCCGGAAGCTTTCGCGGACCAGCCGCTTCAGGCGGTTGCGCCGGTTCGCCCGGCGAACGCGCTTCTTCGCCACCGCGATCCCGAGCCGCGCCGGGCCGGCGCTCCTGGCTCGGGCAAGGACCGAGAAGTATCGGTCGATTGAGCGGACCGGATCCTCGAATACCCGCCGGAAGTCGTGCCGCGTGCGGAGCCGTCGGTCGCCTCCGAACGAACGGTCGCAATCCAGCGTCAGCAGCTCACGACGCCAGGCGCACCCGGCCCTTGGCTCGCCGCGCCTTGATGATCCGCCGTCCCGCGCGGGTGCGCATCTTGGCGCGGAAGCCGCGGCGGCGTTTCGCACGGCGCACGCTGGGCTGAAACGTTCTCTTCATTCGGTGTGAACTTCGATGTGACCTGGGGGCAGCGCAAGGGCGGCGAAGGATACCGACGGGGGCAGGGAAGTGTCAACGCGCAACCGGGCCTCGATCGGCCTTCGTTGTCTCTCGGTGGACTCTGGCTTACGATGCCGGGCAAGGCTTCCGCTCGTTCGGGCAACGCAAGGCCGAGGTCGGAGGAATCTCCGGAGGGAACGGACGAGGGACACGCAGACACGGTCGAACCATTGAGGAGCACGCATGATCCCCGGAATTTTCGAGTATCACCGGCCGGGGTCGGTCGGCGAAGCGGTCGATCTCCTTGCCAGACTGGGTGACGACAGCCGCGTGATGGCGGGCGGCCACAGCCTCGTCCCGATGATGAAGCTCCGTCTCGCCGCGCCGGAGCACGTCATCGACCTGCAGGGAGTCGACGAGCTCAAGGGCATCTCGATCGAGGGCGGCACGGTCACCATCGGGTCCATGGCCACCCAGCACGAGATCATCGCCTCCGAGCCGCTCGCCGCGGCGTGCTCCCTCCTTCGCGACACCGCGCTCCAGATCGCCGATCCCCAGGTACGCTATTGCGGCACGGTCGGGGGCAACCTCGCCAACGGGGATGCCGGCAACGACCTGCCGGCCGCGATGCAGGCGCTCGATGCGACCTATCTGCTCGCTGGGCCGAACGGCGCCCGCGGGGTGAGCTCCCGCGACTTCTACCACGGGCCGTACACCACCGCCCGCGCGGACGACGAGATCCTGACCGCGATCGAGTTCGCCGTCCCGCCCCGGCGGCACGGCGCGGCGTACCTCAAGCAGAAGCGCAAGATCGGGGACTACGCGACCGCCGCCGCCGCGGTGGTCCTGAGCCTGGTCGGGGAGACGTGCGCGAGCGCGGCGGTATCGCTCACCAACGTCGGGGATACCACGCTTTTCGCCGATGAAGCCGGGTCCATCCTCACCGGCAGCCGCCTCGACGCCGAGACGATCGCCCGGGCGGGCGACGCCGCGAAGGCCATCACCCGGCCGGCCGAGGACCCGCGCGGTCCCCCGGACTATCGACGGCACATCGCGGGAGTGATGGTGCGGCGAGCGGTCGAGGCGGCCCGAGCGAGCGCCCTCTCCGTGCCGGACGCCTGATCCGGATCCGGTCCGCACGCCCGCCCCCGCCCGAGAGACAACGCAAGAGAACGTTCGAGGGATCCCGATGGCCAAATCCAGAGTCAGCTTGACGGTGAACGGCCGAGCGGTCGAGACGCTCGCCGAGCCGCGCACCCTCCTCATCCACTTTCTGCGCGAGGAGTTGAACCTTACCGGGCCGCACATCGGCTGCGATACGAGCCAGTGCGGCGCCTGCACGGTCGATCTCGACGGCAAGTCGGTAAAAGCCTGCACGGTTCTCGTGGTCCAGGCGGACGGTGCCGACATCCTGACCATCGAGGGCATGGCCAATCCGGATGGCACGCCGCACGTCCTCCAGGAAGCGTTCCGCGAGCATCACGCCCTGCAGTGCGGCTACTGCACGCCGGGCATGATCACCCGCGCGTATCGGCTCCTTCAGGAGAATCCGGACCCGACGGAGGAGGAGATCCGCTTCGGCATCTCCGGCAATCTCTGTCGTTGCACCGGCTACCAGAACATCGTCAAGGCGGTGCGCGCCGCTGCCGCTGAACTCGGCACGGCGAAGGAGGCAGCGTAATGGCCGAACAGGTTGACACCATCGAAGCACGCGTCGAGAAGCTCCAGGGTCTCGGCTGCGAACGCAAGCGGGTGGAGGATGCCCGCTTCACCCAGGGCAAGGGTCACTACGTGGACGACATCAAGCTGCCGGGCATGCTGTTCGGCGACTTCGTCCGCTCCCCCTACGGCCACGCCCGCATCAAGTCCATCGACGCGGAGGCCGCCAAGGCCCTGCCGGGGGTCGTGGCGGTGCTGACCGCGGAGGATCTCAAGCCCCTGAACCTGCACTACATGCCGACCCTCGCGGGGGACGTGCAGGCGGTGCTGGCGGACGACAAGGTGCTGTTCCAGGGCCAGGAGGTCGCCTTCGTGATCGCCGAGGACCGCTACGCCGCGGCCGATGCGGTCGAGGTGATCGAGGTCGAGTACGAGGCGCTTCCCGCCCTCGTCGACCCGCTCGCGGCGCTCGCCGACGATGCCCCGATCCTGCGCGAGGACATCGCGGACAAGACCGAGGGCGCGCATGGCGCGCGCCGCCACCCGAACCACATCTTCACCTGGGAGGCGGGCGATGCCGAGGCGGCCGCGAGGGCGTTCGAGCAGTCCGAGGTGGCGGCGAAGGAGATGATCTCCTACCAGCGCGTGCACCCCTGTCCGCTCGAGACCTGCGGCTGCGTCGCGTCCATGGACAAGGTGAACGGCAAGCTCACCGTCTGGGGCACGTTCCAGGCGCCGCACGCGGTCCGCACCGTCGCCTCGCTCATCTCCGGCATTCCGGAGCACAACATCCGCATCGTCTCGCCGGACATCGGCGGGGGCTTCGGAAACAAGGTCGGCGTCTATCCCGGATACGTGTGCGCGATCGTCGCCTCGATCGTCACCGGGGTTCCGGTCAAGTGGATCGAGGACCGCATCGAGAACCTCATCGCGACCGCCTTCGCCCGCGACTACCACATGGCGGGCGAGATCGCGGCGACCCGGGACGGCCGCATCACCGGCCTCAGGTGCCGCGTCACCGCGGACCACGGCGCCTTCGACGCGTGCGCCGATCCCACCAAGTTTCCGGCCGGCTTCTTCAACATCTGCACCGGCTCCTACGACATCCCGGCCGCCCACGTGGCGGTGGACGGGGTGTACACCAACAAGGCGCCGGGCGGGGTCGCCTATCGCTGCTCGTTCCGGGTCACCGAGGCCTCGTACTTCATCGAGCGGATGATCGACGTCCTCGCCCGCCGGCTCGACATGGACCCGGCCGAGATCCGGATGAAGAACCTCATCCGCCGCGAACAGTTTCCGTACACGTCGGCGCTCGGGTGGGAGTACGACTCGGGCGACTACCACGCGGCGATGGACAAGGCGCTCGAAGCCGTCGGCTACGAGGCGCTCCGGGCCGAGCAGCGCGCCGTCCGCGAGGCATTCGCCCGCGGCGAGACGCGCACCCTGATGGGGGTCGGGGTCTCGTTCTTCACCGAGATCGTGGGGGCCGGCCCGGTCAAGAACTGCGACATCCTGGGCCTCGGCATGTTCGATTCGTGCGAGGTCCGGATCCATCCCACCGGGTCGGCGCTCGCGCGCCTCGGCACCATCAGCCAGGGCCAGGGGCACGCCACCACGTTCGCCCAGATCCTTGCCTCCGAGATCGGGATCCCGGCCGATCTGATTACGGTGGAGGAGGGCGACACCGATACCGCGCCGTACGGGCTCGGCACCTACGGCTCGCGCTCCACTCCCGTCGCGGGCGCCGCGACCGCGATGGCCGGCCGGAAGATCCGCGCGAAGGCGCAGATGATTGCCGCCTACCTGCTCGAGGTGCACGAGGACGACCTCGAGTGGGAGGTCGATCGCTTCCAGGTCAAGGGCAATCCCGAGCGGTTCAAGACCATGACGGAGCTCGCGTTCGCGGCCTACAACCAGGCGGTCCCGGGGATCGAGCCGGGCCTCGAGGCGGTCTCCTACTACGACCCGCCCAACATGACCTATCCCTTCGGGGCCTACGTGTGCGTCGTCGATATCGACGTCGATACCGGGGTCACCAGCGTGCGCCGGTTCTACGCCCTCGACGACTGCGGGACGCGGATCAACCCGATGATCATCGAGGGCCAGGTGCACGGCGGCCTCACCGAGGCGCTCGCCATCGCGATGGGCCAGGAGCTCGCCTACGACGAGCTCGGCAACGTGAGCGGCGGGAACCTCGTGGACTACTTCCTGCCGACCGCGGTGGAGACCCCGGCGTGGGAGACCGATTTCACGGTGACCCCGTCGCCGCATCACCCGATCGGCGCGAAGGGCGTCGGGGAGAGCCCGAACGTCGGCGGGGTGTCGGCCTTCTCCAACGCGGTCAACGACACGTTCGCCCATCTCGGCCTCACCCACACCCAGATGCCGCACGACCACTGGCGCGTATGGAAGACGGCGGAGCGGCTGGGACTGACGGGCTGACCTCGATCGAGAACCTGAAGGGTCGCCTCGCGGCGGTCGGCTATATCGCCGACGAGGCCCTCGCGATGGCGCTCCACCTCGCGCTTCGCCTCGGCCGGCCGTTGCTGGTCGAGGGCGAAGCCGGCGTGGGCAAGACCGAGGTCGCAAAGGCGCTCGCGGCCGTATCGGGGGCTCGTCTCATCCGGCTCCAGTGCTACGAAGGGCTCGATGCGGCGGCCGCGATCTACGAGTGGAACTACCAGCGCCAACTCCTTGCGATCAAGGCCCACGAGCACGACGAGAGCGCGGACGAGACCGAGAACCGCATCTTCTCCGAGCCCTACCTGTTGCGCCGGCCGCTGCTCGAGGCGATCACGCAGGACGAGGCCCCGGTGCTGCTCATCGACGAGATCGACCGCGCCGACGAGGAGTTCGAAGCGTACCTGCTGGAGGTGCTGTCCGATTTCCAGGTCTCGGTTCCGGAACTCGGGACGATCCCCGCGAAGACCATCCCGCACGTCATCCTGACCGCGAACGGCACCCGCGATCTCTCCGACGCGCTCCGGCGCCGCTGCCTCTACTCCTACGTCGAGTTTCCGGAGCCGGAGCGCGAGCTCGCCATCCTCCGGGCGCGGGTGCCCGGGGCGGGCGACCGGCTGGCCGGGCAGGTCGTCCGGTTCATCGACGCGCTGCGGCGCGAGGACCTCGAGAAGAAGCCGGGGATCGCGGAGACGCTCGACTGGGTCGCCGCCCTGCTCGATCTGGAAGTCGAGAGTCTCGCCGGGGATCCCGAGTCGATCCGCGCGAGCCTCGTCTGCCTCCTCAAGACCGAGTCCGACCGGGCCGCGGTCACCCCCGAGGTGCTGGCGCGGATTGCGGACCGGGCGGCGGCCTGAAGCTTGCACATCGCACGAGACACTGCGCTCGGAGAGTGAATCTCGAATGCGAAAGGCGGCCGCACCGGCCGGGCCGGGAGTGCTACGATGCGGCTTCCAGGGATGAAGCGCATGGAGCCATCGCATGAAGAAGGGAGCAGTTGCGGTTCTCGTTTCGGTGTGGGTATCGGTTGCCGGAACGGGGATTGGACTCGCGGCGCTGATCAACGTCAGCACGGGAAGGCTGGATTCCCGAATTTCCGAGCTGGCGGAAGGTCAGGCCGAGCTTCGCGAGCGGATGACCAGGGTCGAGACCATCCTCGGAGAGGTTCGCACGCTCGCGGCCGTGCAGGCGCCCGACGACAGGGTATCGGCGAACGGCACTGCGGTTCAGGGACCGGGAAGCGAAGCTTCGGGATCCCTGCGGTGACGCGGGCTCCGCCCTGACTCCATGGGGCGGGTCCCGGGAACCTCGGCCCCGAGCCGAGCCGAGTGACTGCGAGTATTCCCGGAATGAGCGGGGTTGACCCGGAGGCACTGACCGGGCGCGTCGCGGGGTTCGTGGCCCACCTTCGGCTGAACGACTTCGCGGTCGGGCCCGGGGAGTCGATGGCGGCCCTCGATCTGCTCGGCGACATCGACGGGTGCGACCCGCGCCAGGTCCGGTTCGGCTTCAAGTCCCTGCTCGCCGGCCGCAAGGAGGAATGGGAGCGGTTCGACGACCTCTTCGAGGCGTACTGGCACGGGCGGGGCCGGGTCCGCCGGCGGCCCGCCGCTCCCTCCCGAAATTCTCGGTCGCCGTCCCGGCCGGACCTGTGGCGGAGCCACCTCCCGGAACTCCCGGCCGGCGGCGCGGAGAGGGTCAAGCCTTCCGGCGCGCACGGGGAGGACGACGATGAGCCCCGGGGCACGGGCCGCGTGGTGGCGTCCCGTCGATCGACGCTCGCGAAGACGGATCTGCGCCATCTTGCCGACCCCGGCGAGCTCGCAGAGGCCGAGCGTCTCGCCGCCAGCTTGGCCCGCGCCATGCGCTACCGCATCTGCCGGCGCTACCGGAACACGCACCGGGCTCCGCGCCTCGATCTCCGCCGCACCGTGCGTCGCAACCTCGGCCGGGGCGGCGAGCCGATCGACCTCGTGCGCCGCCGCCGCCGCGACCGGCCGGTCCGCATCGTGGTCCTGCTCGACGTCTCGGGCTCGATGGAGCAGTACAGCCGGTTCTTCCTCCAGTTCGTGAAAGGGCTCGTCGGGTCCTGGGTCGAGTCCGATGCCTACCTCTTCCACACCCGGCTCGTCCGGGTGACCGATGCGCTGCGGGACCGAGACCCCATCCGGGCGATGTCCCGGCTGGCCCTCCTCGCGCAGGGCTTCGGCGGGGGAACCCGGATTGCCGAATCCCTCGGGGTCTTCAACGACCGTTACGCGAGGATGGCCCTCAACAGCCGGTCGGTCGTCATGATCCTCTCCGACGGCTACGACACCGGGGACGCTTCGGCCATGTCCCGGGAGATGCAGCGTCTTCGCCGCCGGGCGCGGCGCATCGTCTGGCTGAACCCGCTGCTCGGGTGGCGGGGCTACGAGCCGGTCGCCCGCGCGATGGCCGCCGCTCTGCCGCATGTGGACTGCTTCGCCGCCGCCCACACCCTGCAAGCCCTCGCGGCCATCGAAGGCGAGCTCGCCCGCCTGTAGCCCGGAAAATCATCGATTTCCGGCTGCGGACGCCAATCTGTCGCTTCGCGCTCCCAAGGTCGCCGCGGTAGCGGGCCGTACTCCCTCAAGCCGCTTCGACAGCGCGAACGCGCTAGTGTCGGCTACGCCTTCGCCAGCGCGTAAGCGATCTTGCGGTCCGTGCGGCCCGCTACCACGGCATTCTGCTTCGCAGCTTCGCGGCGCCCTCGCGACGAAAATCGGTGATTTTCCCGGGCTAACCGCGGCCGGGCGGGGGGTGCGTACGAGTCGACGACTCCATCCCACCGTTCCGGAGAGGGGAGCGGTCGGTTCGCGTGGACCGCCGGTTCGCCGGGCTCGCCGCCACCGAGTCCGGGCCCGGTTCCGTTGCATGGAGCGGCGCGCGCAATTACCCTTCGCGCTCGCCCGAATCCGGGCCGGTCACGGGACGATAAGGCGGCGATGAAGATACTGGTGGCGGTCAAGCGGGTCGTCGACTACAACGTCAAGATCCGGGTCAAGTCCGACGAGACGGGGGTCGAGACGGCCAACGTCAAGATGTCCATGAATCCCTTCGACGAGATCGCGGTCGAGGAGGCGCTGCGCCTCAGGGAGGCGGGCAAGGCGGAGGAAATCGTGGTCGTCTCGCTCGGCGCGCAGAAGTGCCAGGAGACCGTCCGCACCGCCCTCGCGATGGGCGCGGACCGGGGCATCCACGTGCTCACGGACGAGGAGCTCCAGCCCCTCGCCATCGCGAAGATGCTCAAGGTCCTCGTCGAACGCGAGGGTCCGGGGCTGGTCATCCTCGGCAAGCAGGCGATCGACAACGACAACAGCCAGACCGGGCAGATGCTCGCAGGTCTCCTCGGCTGGTCGCAGGGCACGTTCGCGTCCCGGATCGATCTCGACGGAGGCGGCGAAGGAGTCGCGAACGTCACCCGGGAAGTGGACGGCGGCCTCGAGACGGTGGCTCTCGCGCTCCCGATGGTGATCACCACCGATCTGCGCCTGAACGAGCCCCGCTACGCGTCGCTCCCCAACATCATGAAGGCGAAGAAGAAGCCGATCGACGCGGTGACCCCGGAAGAGCTCGGGGTGTCCGCCGAACCGCGGCTGACCATTCTCTCCGTCAAGGAACCGCCGCAGCGACAGGCCGGGGTCATCGTGGAAGACGTGGCCGGGCTGGTGGACAAGCTCCGAAACGAGGCCAAGGTGATCTGATGAGCGTTCTCGTCTATGCCGAGCACGACGGCTCGGCCGTACTCAACGCAACCCTCTCGGCGCTGGCCGCGGCGCGGGAGCTCGACCCGGACGTGCACGTGCTCGTTTGCGGGGAGGGCTGCCGGAGCGCGGCGGCGGCGGCGGCGGCGGTCGAAGGAGTCGCCCGGGTACTGCTCGCCGACTCGCCCGCCTACGCCCACGGCCTTGCCGAGCCCATCGCCGACCTGCTGGTCGACCTCGCCGGCCCGTACGACGCGATCCTCGCCGCCCATACCACGGGGGGCAAGAACATCCTCCCCCGGGCGGCCGCGCTCCTCGACGTGGCTCCGATCTCCGACATCATCGGGGTCGAGTCCGCCGATACGTTCGTTCGCCCAATCTACGCGGGCAACGCGATCGCGACCGTGCGCACCTCGGATGCGAAGAAGGTCGTCACCGTCCGGGTCACCGCCTACGACGCGGTATCCGACAGCGGCGGCTCGGCTCCGGTCGAGGAAGTGGGCGCCGGCGCCGGGGGGAGCAGCCTTTCGAGCTTCGTCGGCCAGGAGCTCACCCGGTCCGAGCGCCCGGAGCTGACCTCGGCCGGCATCGTCATCTCGGGCGGGCGCGGCATGCAGAGCGGAGACAACTTCCACCTGCTCGAGACGGTCGCCGATCGGCTCGGAGCGGCGGTGGGAGCTTCGCGGGCGGCGGTGGATGCCGGCTTCGTGCCGAACGACTACCAGGTGGGGCAGACCGGCAAGGTGGTGGCGCCGGATCTCTACGTCGCGGTCGGCATCTCCGGCGCCATCCAGCACCTCGCGGGGATGAAGGACAGCAAGGTGATCGTCGCCATCAACAAGGACGAGGAAGCGCCCATCTTCCAGGTCGCGGACTACGGCGTGGTCGCGGATCTGTTCAAGGCCCTCCCCGAGCTCGACGAGGAACTCGCCAAGGTGCTCGAGTAGACCTGGATCGCGGCCGGCGGGCCGGCGCCGATGGCCGCCGGCCGCCTCCGGTTTCCGCTACAGGCCGGCGAGAATGGACTCGGCCGAGCTCTTGTCGAGCCCGCCGCCCTCGTCCACGCTGAGGGTCGTCACCACCCCGTCGTCGGCGACGAGCGCGTAGCGCTGCGACCGCACGCCGAGGCCTCGCGCCGAGAGGTCGAACTCAAGGCCCATCGCCTTGGTGAATTCGCCGCTCCCGTCGGCGAGCATCTCGACCTTGCCCCCGGTGGCCTGGTCCTTCCCCCACGCATCCATGACGAACACGTCGTTCGTGGCGAGACAGGCGACCGCGTCGACACCCTTCGCGCGGAGGGCATCGATGTTCGCGGTGAACCCCGGAAGGTGCTGGGCGGAGCAGGTCGGGGTGAAGGCACCGGGAACCGCAAACAGGACCACCTTGCGGCCCGCGAAGAAATCGTCCGTGGACACCGGCTGCGGTCCGTCGTCCGTCATCCGGGTGAGATTGCTCGAAGGGATCCGGTCGCCAACGGAAATGGTCATCTGGTGTTCTCCTTTCGGTTGTCAGGGTCCGGGGTCCGGTATCCCGGGTGCGGGCTTGCGGCTAACCGGGAGGTTCGAACTGGAAGGCGGCTATCGACCGATCCTCCAGCATGACCGGAATGCCGTCCTCCACCGGGTAGATCGTCGTTCCAGTCGCCGTCACCAGCGCTTCGGTGAACTCCGTCTCCACCGCAGAGCCGTCGGCGTACTTGACGCGGCCCTCGCGGATGGCTTCATTCACGGCCTGGAGCTTGGCCGGCGGCAACCGCTCTACCGGGACGCGGGTCACCGGACAGCAAAGAATTTCAAGGAGTTTTCGGTCAACTGCCATGCCAGGATCGACGCGGGCCAGCAAGGGCGCATCTTAGCAGACGAGCATCCGAAACAAACGATTGGCACAGTCGTGTCGAACGTGGCAGGGGAATTGCGGCAGGAGTGGGTTGGAGTCCTTCGGAAGGTTCAACCCAGCCGCCGGCGAAGTCGTTCGTATACGTTGCCGCGTGGGGCGGCGGTCAGGAGATGTCCGCCAGACTGACGCCACCGTTCGCTCGGTAGTCCGCCAGCGCATCGAGAGCGTCGAGCCGGTCCAGCCGATCTTCGAGTGCCTCCAATGCTTCGAGGTCCGAGGGCGGGACCAGCACGGCGACTGTCTTGCCGTGCTTTTGCATCGCGATCCGTTCACCCGCGAACTGAACGCGACCGGTGATCTCGGCGAACTTCTCGCGAACCTCGCTGACGGTCAGAGTATCGGGCATGGCCGCCTCCCGTTTCGAACATATTGTACAAAACAGAATATTCGCCTTGGATGCGCATCGCAATCTCCGAATCGGAAGGCATCTCGACCGGCGAACATCTTGAACGCGGATCTTCTGTTCCGCGGGAGCCAGGCTATGGGAGTCAGGCTATCGCTGTTTCTCACCTCCCTTGCCGCCTGCCTGCAAGGTGAGCACCACCAGCATGGGCCAGCCCACGTAGCGCTCCGCCCTCGGATAGCGCTTGGCGAAGTCCGGATCGGGGGCGTGTTCGTCGACCCCGCGCAGGGTGAAGCCCGCGTCCAATGCCCCCATGACGAAGTCTCCGAGCCGATGGGGAATGCTGCCGGGCTGGACGACCTCCCCCGAATCGGGATCGGTGAAGCGCGCCTGGCTGCCGCGCAGGAACATCGCGGGGTGCATCGCGGAGATCACCGCCCGCCCGGCCGGCCTCAACACGCGATGTGCTTCGCGGAAGAACCCTGCGAGGTCGCCAAGATGCTCGAGGACCAGGCCGCTCACCACCGCGTCGAACGTCGCGTCGCCAAGCGGCAGCGGCTCGTGCAGGTCATGAGCGATGAAACGCGCAGTGGCGGATGGCGCCTTGCGCCGGGCGTGCTCCAGCATTCCCGCCGAGAAATCGATGGCCGTGACCCGCGCCCCGGCCGCGGCCAGCCAAGTGGTGTGCCGGCCGGTCCCGCACCCGAGATCCAGCACGTCCTGGCCGTGTACGTCGCCGAGCGCCTCGCGGACGCGCGGCTCCTCGAGGGCGGTCAGCGGATTGGCGTCGTGGTCGTAGACCCTCGCCCACCGGTCGTAACCGTCGCGCACCCCGAAGAGTGGATCATCGCCGCCAGTCATTCAGCACCGCGTCTGGATCGGAGCCCGTTGGCAGATCATACGGGCATCGCCCTCCGGTACTTGGTTGGCGGAGAGACCGGCCGAGGGCGCGTGCGTATGCCGCTGGTTGGGCAGACTGCTAGCCCGGAAAAATCACCGATTTTCGTTGCGAGGGCGCCGCGAAGCTGCGAAGCAGAATGCCGTGGTAGCGGGCCGCATCTGCTTGCGCAGCTTCGCGGACCGCAAGAGCGCTTACGCGCTGGCGAAGGCGTAGCCAACACTAGCGCGTTCGCGCTGTCGAAGCGGCTTGAGGGAGTACGGCCCGCTAACACGGCGACCTTGGGAGATGCGACAGATTGGCGTCCGCTAGCCAAGAAATCGGTGATTTTTCCGGGCTAAGATTCCGCGGCATGGAACCGCGGCTTCACTGGGAGGAGCACCCCGGCAACGGCCCGCCCATGCTGTTCGTGCACGGCTTCCTCTCGACCCGGGCGCAGTGGCGGGAAAACCTGGAGCCGCTGGGAGCGGTCTGCCGGCCCGTGGTCGTCGAGCTCTGGGGCCACGGGCGCTCCCCGGCCGGCGAATCGCCTGACGACTATTCGGCGGCCGGCTATCTCGGGCAGTTCGAGGCGATTCGCGAACGGCTGGCGGTCGAGCGCTGGTACCTCTGCGGCCAGTCGCTCGGAGCGTCGCTGACCCTGCGCTACTCGCTCGAGTACCCCGGGCGGGTCGTCGCCCAGGTGTTCACCAACTCGAACTCCGCGTTCGCGACGGCCGAGATCATCCTCGAACGGCGCCGTCTCGCGGCGGCCGCGATCGAGGACATCGAGACGCGGGGCCTCGCGGCGGTCGAGGACCTGCCGGTGCATCCGCGCCGCGCCCGGCGCCTTCCGCCCCGGCTCTACGAAGAGCTCGTGGCCGACGCGCGCCGCATCGAGCCGCGCGCGGTCGCCGATTCTTACCGGCATCTCAACGTCGACGTGTCGGTGCGCGACGCCGCGCGCACGATCTCCGTCCCGACCATGATGGTGTGCGGTAGCTACGAGAAGCGATTTGCCCCGCACCGCGACTACGCGGCGGCAAACGTCCCGGGTCTCCGGGTGGTGGACCTGCCGGCCGGCCATGCGGTGAACGCCGAGCGCCACGAGGAATTCAACGCCGCGGTGGCCGCGTTCCTGCACGAGGCTCGGGGAGTCCGATGATCAGCCGAGAAGCAGGATGACGATGCCCGCGACGATGAGGAGGATCCCCGCGATCTCCAGTCCGGTGGATCGCTCCCGGAAGAAGAAATACGAAGCGATGAACGTGAAGACGAGCTCGATCTGGCCCACCGCCCGGACGTAGGCGGCGTTCTCGATGGTCATCGCGGTGAACCAGCCGACCGAGCCGATCATCCCCGATACCCCGACGAGCGAGGCCACCCGCCAGCCCCGGATCACCCGGGTCAGCTCCCCCGGCTCGCGCACCCTGATCCATGCCGCCATGACGGCCGTCTGGAACACCACCACGCAGGCGAGGGTGAACGCGGCCTGCATCAGGAACCCTTCGCCTCCGAGGGAGAGCGCGGCCGCCCGGTAGGCCACCGCGCTCAGTCCGAAGAAGGTGCCGGACAGCATGCCGATGAAGGCGGCCCGCCCGGTCCAGCCGAGGAGCAGGTTGCGCAGGGTCAGATGGCTCTTGGCGACCGAAATGGACATCACCCCGACGAGGCTGATCATGATCGCGAACACGGCCGTGGAGCTCACCGGCTCGCCGAGGATCACGAGGCCGAAGACCGCGGTCTGCACCGTCTCGGTCTTGGAGTACGTGGTGCCGACCGCGAAGTTGCGAAGCGAAAAGAGGTAGACGAGGAGGGCAGTCGCGGTGATCTGGGTGAGGCCGCCCAGCATCGAGAACAGCACGAAGCGCGGGCTCGGATCGGGCCACTCGAATCCGTACCCCTCGCCGAGCACCGCCACGTAGACGAGGGCGAGGGGCGCCGCGTAGACGAACCGGCAGAAGGTGGCGCCCGAGGTGCTGAGCGTTCCCTTGAGGTGCTTCTGGAGTGCCGACCGCAGGTTCTGCATGAACGCCGCGGCAAGCGTGATCGGGACCCATAGCTCCATCAGGATGCGGGCTCGCCGTCCCGGGGCGCCGTGGCCACCGGGCCAGGCGACTTGGCGGCAGGGGCGCGCCCGCCGGTCACGACGCCTCGTTCCCGGGACGGCCCGGACTCCCGGGCGCAACGCTTGCGCAACGCTTGCCTGGCTGCGAATGAGGGTGCATCGGCCGGACGTGGAGGGGGGCGAAGGGGTT
The DNA here is from genome assembly GCA_965223775.1 of Gammaproteobacteria bacterium. Classification (GTDB taxonomy): domain Bacteria; phylum Pseudomonadota; class Gammaproteobacteria; order HK1; family HK1; genus JAJDXW01. The sequence continues at coordinate 5,802,185 of OZ245021.1, forward strand.
GCGGCGCCGGCCGGCTCGAGGGGCTGCCGGGCGTACTGCAGGAAGCCGCTGGGCGCGAAGCCCCGCGCCCGGGGAGCGGTTCTCCCCGTCCCTCAGCCGCCCGCGGTGGATGCGCCGCCCGCGCCGGCTGGCGCCACCTCCCGGATCCAGCCGAACGGGTCGGGTCGCGCCCCGTACTGGATGGCGATCAGCTCGTTGAAGAGCCGCTCCGCGAGCGGCCCGGTGCCGCCGTTCGCGATGTGGTGGGTCTGCCCGTTGCATTCGAGCGCGCCGACCGGCGAGATCACCGCCGCCGTCCCCGCCCCGAACACCTCCTCGAGGGTCCCGTCGTCCTGCGCCCCGAGCACGTCGTCGATGGTCAGCCGCTCCTCTTTCACCGGGATGTCCCAGCTCGTCAGCAGCTTCAGCACCGAGTCCTTCGTGATGCCCGCGAGGATGGTATCGCCGGCCGGCGGGGTGATGACGGTGCCCCCGATCTTGAACAGGATGTTCATCGAGCCCACTTCCTCGATGTAGCGATGCTCCGCCGCATCGAGCCACAGGACCTGGGTGAAGCCCCGCCCGAGGGCTTCCTTCTCGGCCTTGAGGCTCGCCGCGTAGTTCGCGGCGGTCTTGGCCGCGCCCAGCCCGCCGGGGCCGGCCCGCGAGTACTGCTCGCAGACCGTGATCTTCACCGGATTGAACCCTTCGGGGTAGTAGGCGCCGACCGGGCCGGTGATGATGAAGAACAGGGCTTCGTGGGTGGACTTGAGGCCGATGTAGGGCTCGGTCGCGATCATCGTCGGGCGCACGTAGAGCGAGGTCCCGTGCGAATGCGGGATCCACTCGTGGTCGAGCTCGAGCAGCGCCTCGATGGCGCCGACGAAGATGTCCGGGTCCACCTCCGGCAAGTCGAGGCGCACGGCCGAGGTGTTGAAGCGCGCTGCGTTGTCCGCGGCGCGAAACAGGTTCACCGTGCCGGGGCGCCCGCGGTTCCGGTACGCCTTGAGCCCCTCGAATATCGTCTGGCCGTAGTGCAGGACGAGGGAGGCAGGCGAAAGGTCCAGGTTCGAGAAGGGCCGTACGGTGGGTTCGCCCCAGCCGCCGTCCGAGGTCCAGCGCATGGTGAACATGTGGTCGCTGTAGATCTTGCCGAACCCGAGCGAACTCTCGTCCGCCGGCTTCGGTCGTCGCTGCTCCGGCGTCGCCGGCTCGATCCGGAAATTCATCGTTCTCGCTGTTCCCCTGCCTCGGCTGCGTGAAGGCGAACGGGGGGTTGCCGCCCGCTCGCGCGAGGCGGCAATCTAGGTAGGGGCCGGCCGCAAAGTCAAGGGCAGGTTCCGTTTCAGGACCTTGGTAATCGCCCGGACACGATCGGCCGGTCTGTCTGGCGTGGGGGGCGCAACAGACAGGTCAAAGGCCGGGGCGGGGCCGGCGGCCAACCCACAACGCGGCTTGTCCGCGGCTGAGCTTGGTCGTTAGCCCGCTGGCGTGGTATACGGCAATGACGTACAATGGGCCATGTGGTCACGTTCGTCGAAACCCCGCTCTTCACGAGACTGGTCGCCGGCTACCTGAGCGACGAAGCCTACGGCGAACTCCAAAGCCATCTGGCGAACCATCCACACGCTGGATTGGTGATTCCAGGCTCAGGAGGGGTCCGAAAGCTCAGATGGGCGCTACCTGGGCGCGGGAAACGGAGTGGAATTCGCGTGATCTACTTCCTGCGGCCAGAGCAGGGAGTGATCTGGATGCTGACCCTGTATCCCAAGAACGTGGCCGACAACATTCCGGCGCACGTTCTGAAGCAAATCCGCGAGGAAATCGAAAATGCCTAAGCACGAGCATCGCAGCATTGGCGCAGAGATTCTGAAAGGCATTCGCCAACTCAAGCGAGGCGAGATCGGCCGTGTTCAACACTTCCCGTCGGTGAAGGCGGCCCGAGAACAGGTCGGTCTGTCCCAGTCGGAGTTCGCACATTTGCTCGGTGTGTCGGTTCGGACGCTCCAAGAGTGGGAACAAGGCCGTCGCATTCCATCTGGTCCAGCCAAAACTCTGCTGACCATCGCGTACCAGAATCCAAAGGCCCTCTTGGAGGTGGCGATCTAATCCGGCGCTTCAGCCCAGCCGACGGCCAACCGGCTCCACGGTTTGTCCGCGACTGAGCTTGGTCGTTGGCTGTTTGAAAGTCTCCCTGTGGGAAACAGAGGTCGCCGGTGCCCAAGATCATGAATCAGCCCGGCTCCTGGACCACGCTGACCACGGCCGAATACAGCGCGGAGCGCGAGAAAGGGCATGGGAGGTACCCACCGCACCCATCACGACCGAGTCCGAGATGATGGAGGCCGGGAAGTTCCTCCCGCGCCGGATGCAAGCGGAGGGCGAAGCCGACGCGTCGCTCATGAAACACGGAATCGAAGACCTTGAAGACCAGCCGCACGAGCCCGTTGACGACGTGATTCCGGTCGGCGACCAGGAGAACATGGCGCCGCACGCACGTGACGACTTGGGGGCCCGCGGTGACCTGATCGAAAGGGAAGCCCGCGAGAACGAGGGCTGACCGTGGTCGCCGCCCGCGTTCGTTTCGTGCTCGACAATGAAGCGGTGCGAGATGCATTCAACAACCCCATCGCCGCCGGGACCAACCAACTCTGCGCGGACCCGCCGTAAGCACGCCGGCCATCCCATCTCCTAGGAGCGTGCGCCGCAGAAAATTATCGTGCGACGGTTCCCCACCGCACCCTCGAATTGCCCGCGTTCGTGTCCATTGTTGGGATTCGGCAGCCGAATACGGGCGCCATTTCCGGAAATCTGTCTCCCTGTCCCCACCTCCCGCCTTCGGAAGGGTTCTGCGGCGCACACTCCTAGGGGGCCTTCAACGAAGACTTGGCTCAACTGAAACGATGACGACGCCACGAGAATTCCAGACGTTGGAAGCATCGACCTCGTCGTACTGCGAATGTGTTCCCACGAATCGCACGATCCCGATGCGGTGCGGGTAGTCGAAGCCGACACCAAGGCCATCTCCCGGCCTGAACCGGCGAGGAGCGTTCCGCGGAGCAGGGTTCCGGTCCGGTTCAGGACCTTATAATCGCGGCAAACGGCACGGCGGGCCGGATGGGGTGGTTCGCGCGGCGTCGAGGAGCCGGCGAGCGGCCGGCGGAGAAACGGGGACGGAAGGATGGACGAAGCGACGATCGAGCGCGAATCCATGGAGTTCGACGTGGTCATCGTCGGCGCGGGTCCGTCGGGCCTCGCGGCGGCGGTCCGGCTTCGCCAGCTCGCCGAGGAGCGCGGCCACGATCTCAGCGTATGCGTGGTCGAGAAGGGCTCCGAGGTCGGCGCCCACATCCTGTCCGGGGCGGTGCTCGAGCCCCGCGCCCTCGAGGAGCTCCTCCCGGACTGGCGCGAGCGCGAGGCGCCCCTCGGCACCCCGGTGAGCGAGGAACGCTTCGTCTTTCTCACCGAGAGCGGAGGCATGTCCTGGCCGACCGGGTTGCTTCCGCCCGCGATGAAGAACCACGGCAACTACATCATCAGCCTCGGGAACTTCTGCCGGTGGCTGGCCGGCCAGGCGGAGGAGCTCGGGGCGGAGGTGTTCCCCGGCTTCGCGGCCGCCGACGTGCTGTACCGCGAGGACGGCGCGGTCGGCGGGATCGTCACCGGGGACATGGGGGTGGGGCGCGACGGCGAGCCCACCGACAACTTCATGCCCGGCATGGAGCTCCGCGCGAAGTACACCTTCTTCGCCGAGGGGTGCCGCGGCCACCTCGGCCTCCGGCTGATGGAGCGCTTCGGCCTTCGCGACGGGGTCGAGCCGCAGACCTACGGCATCGGGATCAAGGAGCTCTGGGAGGTCCGGCCCGAGCGGCACCGCCCGGGGCTCGTCGTGCACACCGCGGGCTGGCCGCTCGACTCGGGCACCTACGGCGGGTCGTTCCTCTACCACCTCGAGGACACCCAGGTCGCGGTCGGCTTCGTCGTCGGACTCGACTACGAGAACCCGCACCTCTCGCCGTTCGAGGAGATGCAGCGCTTCAAGACCCACCCGAAGATCCGCGAGACCTTCGAGGGCGGGCGGCGGATCTCCTACGGCGCCCGCGCCATCAACGAGGGCGGCCTCCAGTGCCTCCCGAAGCTCGCGTTCCCGGGCGGGGTGCTGGTCGGCTGCGAGGCGGGCACCCTCAACACGCCCAAGATCAAGGGCACCCATACCGCGATGAAGTCCGGCATGCTGGCCGCGGAGGCGGTCTTCGAGGCGGTGGCGGGCGGCTCGGAGGGGGGCGAGGAGCTCGACGCATACCCGGCGGCGTTCCGCGCGTCCTGGGTCTGGCGGGAGCTCCACGAGGCGCGCAACGTGCGGCCGGGCTTCCGCTGGGGGCTCATGGGCGGCACCCTCCACGCGGGAATCGACCAGGTGCTCTTCCGCGGACGGGCGCCGTGGACGCTTCGCTACGGCCATGCCGATCACGGCCGGCTCCGGAAGGCGGCGGACGCGAAACGCATCGAGTACCCGCGCCCGGACGGGGAGCTCACCTTCGACAAGCTCTCCTCCGTCTTCCTCTCCGGCACCAACCACGAAGAGAACCAGCCCGTGCACCTGACCCTGCGCGACGAGGCGACGCCGGTCGCGGTGAACCTCGCGGACTACGCCGGCCCGGAGGAGCGGTTCTGCCCGGCCGGGGTGTACGAGTTCGTGGAGGAGGGGGAAGACCGGCGGCTCCAGATCAACGCGCAGAACTGCGTACACTGCAAGACCTGCGACATCAAGGACCCCACCCAGAACATCGTCTGGGTGGCGCCGGAGGGCGGGGGCGGCCCCAACTACCCGAACATGTAGGCGAGACGGCGAGACGGCGAGACGGCGAGACGGCGGGCGGGACGGCGAGACGGCGGGCGGGACCGCGGGCACGCCCTCCTCCTCCCCGCCCGGCCGCCCGGGGCCCGAAAGCGAGTGGCGGCGGCGGGGCAGGAAGCCGGCGGAAGCCGGCCCACCGAGCAGGAGACGGAATCCGACATGCAGACATACAGTGCGCCAGTGCGCGACATGCAGTTCGTGCTGAACGAGGTACTCCGGGTAGAAGACCGGTTCGCGGAGCTTCCCGGGTTCGAGGAGGTCAACGCAGAGCTCATCGACGGCGTGCTCGAGCAGGCCGGCCGGCTCTTCGAGGAGGTCGTCCATCCCACCAACATGCCCGGGCACGAGCAGGGCTGCGAGCGGCGGCCGGATGGGACGGTCCGCGTGCCCGACGGCTTCCGCGACGCCTATCGCGCGGTGGTGGACGCGGGCTGGCTGACCGTATCCGGGAATCCCGAGTACGGCGGGCAGGGTCTCCCGGAGACCCTCAACTTCTTCATCGACGAGATGTTCACCTCGGCCAACATGGCGCTCAGCCTGCTCCCGGGCCTCACCCACGGGGCGTGCATCGCGATCGAGTCGCACGCCTCCGACGAGCTGCGCGCGAAGTACCTCCCGAACATGGTGAGCGGGCGGTGGAGCGGCACGATGTGCCTCACCGAATCGCATGCCGGAACCGATCTCGGGATGATCCGCACCCGCGCGGCGCCGCGCCCGGATGGCAGCTACGGGATCACGGGGACCAAGATCTTCATCACCTGCGGGGAGCACGACCTCACCGAGAATATCGTCCACCTGGTGCTCGCGAGGCTTCCGGACGCTCCCCCCGGGGTGAAGGGCATCAGCCTGTTCCTGGTGCCGAAGTACCTGGTCGGAACGCACGGCGAGCCCGGCGAGCGAAACGGCGCGCACTGCGTCTCGATCGAGACCAAGATGGGCATCGAAGGGGCGCCGACCTGCGTGATGAGCTTCGAGGACGCAACCGGCTGGCTGGTCGGCGAGCCGCACCGGGGCCTCGCCAGCATGTTCACGATGATGAACCACGAACGCCTCGCGGTCGGGCTGCAGGGGCTCGGGGTCGCGGAGAAGGCATACCAGAGCGCCGTCGCGTACGCGCGCGAGCGGCTTCAGGGCCGATCGCTCTCCGGCCCCAAGCGCCCGGATCTCCCGGCCGATCCCATCATCGTGCACCCGGACGTGCGCCGGATGCTGCAGACGACCCGCGCGTGGAACGAGGGCGCGCGGGCGTTCGCGGGCTGGGTGGGGCTCGAGATCGACCGCTCCGCCCGGCACCCCGATCCGGAGGCGCGGCGCAAGGCCGGGGACCGCGTGGCCCTGCTCACCCCGGTGGTCAAGGCGTTCCTGAGCGATCTCGGTTACGAGAACGCCACCCGCTGCCAGCAGGTGTTCGGGGGGGCGGGCTACATCGCGGAGACCGGCATGGAGCAGCTCGTCCGCGACGCGCGCATCGCGCAGATCTACGAGGGCACCAACGGGGTGCAGGCGAACGACCTCGTCGGCCGCAAGCTCTTCATGAACGGAGGGGACACGGTTCGAGAGCTCGCCGCGGAGCTCCGGGCGTTCATCGAGGAGCGGGAGGACGACGAGGCCCTCGCCGAGTTCCTCGGGCCGTTCGCGGCCGCGCTCGAGCGCTTGCAGGTCGTGACGCAATGGCTCATGGAGCAGGCGGCCGAGAACCGGGAGGAGATCGGGGCCGCGGCGGTCGACTATCTCCGGTTCACCGGGCTCGTGTGCCTCGCCTACCTGTGGGCGTCGATGGCGGAGGCGGCGCTCGAACGCGCTCCGTCGGACAACTCGGGGTTCTACCGGGCGAAGCTCGCCACCGCGCGCTACTTCATGGGGCGCCTCCTGCCGGAGACGGCGTCTCTCGACGCGGCCATCCGGTCCGGGGCGGAGACCCTCATGGCGCTCGAAGCGGACGCCTACTAGCCTCCACCCTTGTCCCAGATCCTCGCGGTTGCGTTCGGCGGTGCGGTGGGCGCCCTTGCCCGCCACGGGGTCTCGACCGCAGTCGCCGCCGCATTCGGCCCGCGCTTCCCCCTCGGGACCCTGATCGTCAACGTGGCCGGCTCCTTTGCGATGGGCTGGCTGTTCGCGCTCTTCGCGGAGAAGATGCACGTCCCTCCGGAGCTGCGCCTGCTGGTCATGACGGGGCTGCTCGGGGCGTTCACGACGTTCTCGACGTTCTCGGTTGAGACCCTGGCCCTCCTCCAGGCCGGCCGCTGGTTCGCGGGCGCCGCCAACGTGCTGATGAGCGTTGCGCTGTGCCTTGGCGCGGCCTGGCTCGGCACGCTGCTCGTCCGGTAGCCCGCAGGGCGAATTGCCTCGAACGTGTTGGCAACTGTGCCGTCCATGTCCATTGCGTCTAAATGAATCAACGAGTTGCCGTCCTTTCCGCAGTCACTTGCAGCACGCTTTTCTCGCGCCGACCCCGACCCGGAAACGCAGGACTCATCGATGGATTGGCGAACGACACCGGAACGGCCGGTCGGGTGAACAGGCCCTTGCCCGAGCTCCCCGCCGAACACCCTCCGGTCCGCCGATGCCGTGCCCGAATGAAGGATGTGATCGCGTGAATCGGACCGCCGACGCCATCGTCTGCGGGGCGGGAATCGTCGGGATCGCATGCGCCTGGCACCTCGCGGCGCAGCGCGGCTTGCGGCGGGTCGCGATCGTCGACGAACGCCCGCCGCTCTCCCTGACGAGCGACAAGTCCACCGAGTGCTACCGCAACTGGTGGCCGGGTCCGGGGGACGCGATGGTCTCGCTCATGAACCGGAGCGTCGACTGGCTCGAGGAGCTGGCCGGGGCGAGCGGCAACCGGTTTCACCTCAACCGCAGGGGGTACCTCTTCGCGACCGCGGACCCGGAACGGGCGGCGGCGTTCGAGGCGGCGGGGCGGGAGGCGGAGTCGCTCGGGGCGGGGCCGCTACGGCGCCACGAAGGGAGCCGGGGCGCGGACTATGTCCCGCACCGGACGGACGGCTACGCGGGCATGCCGGACGGGGCGGACCTCATAGTCGACGGGGCGCTCATCCGCCGGCACTTCCCGTGGATCTCTCCGGATGTCGCGGCGGTGCTGCACGCCCGGCGCTGCGGCTGGCTGAGCGCGCAGCAGCTCGGCATGTACCTGCTGGAGGAGGCCCGACGGCACGGGGCGTTTCTGGTCAACGGCCGGGTGGACGAGGTGCTGGAGGCGGGCGGCCGGGTCGGCGGGGTCCGGGTCTCGCTCCGGAACGGCGGGGAAGAGCGGATCGCCTCCCCGGTCTTCGTGAACGCCGCGGGACCGTTCGCGAAGGAGGTCGCGGGGTGGCTCGGGGCGGATCTCCCGGTCTGGTTCGAGCGCCACGTCAAGATGTCCTTTGCGGACCGCGAGCGGGCGGTCCCCCGGGACGCCCCGCTCTTCATCTGGGCGGACCCGATCCGGCTCCCCTGGTCGGCGGAGGAACGCGAGGCCCTCGGCGAGGACCCGGAAGGCCGCACCCTCCTCGAGCCGTTTCCGGCCGGGGCGCACGGGCGCCCGGACGGGGGGCCGAACGGCGATACCCTCATCCTCTACTGGACCTACGAGGAGGAGAAGCGGAGCGAACCCGAGTTTCCATTCGAATGGGATCCCCGGTACCCGGAGATCGTGCTCCGCGGAATGTCGCGCATGCTGCCCTCGCTCGAACGCTACTTCGGCCGCCTGCCGAAGCCGTGGATCGACGGCGGCTACTACGTGCGCACGCGCGAGAACCGCCCTCTCGTCGGCCCCCTGCCGCTCGAAGGCTCCTTCGTCTGCGCGGCGTTTTCGGGCTTCGGGATCATGGGGTCGTGCGCGGGAGGCGAGCTCCTCGCGGCGCACGTGACGGGCGGCCCGCTCCCCCCCTGGGCGGATGCGTTCGCCCTCTCGCGCTACGATGACCCGGCCTACCAGGCCCTCCTCGACGACTGGCCCGCCGACGGCCAGCTATGAGCCTCCACGGTGTCGTGCCCCCGCGCTGTCGCGCAAGGAACTTCGGGGACACTGGCGCGCCCAATCTGCGCCGATCCTCGCCGTTTCATGTCAAATGTGACGTCCATAAAACAACCTGATTACGTATCAAGCTCAGCTTGCGACTGCCGGCCGCAGGAAACCGGGGCTCAGGCGGCCACGCAACGACGTTTCCGGCAGCCCGAACGTCGATTCGCGGTCTCCGGCGAGCCATCGAGGTCGATGGCGTTTCGTGCCCGCAGTTCGGCTGATCTTGGTACGTAATCAGGTAAAACAAAGAGTTATGGGTAGTTCCATGAAAGGCGAAGGGCTCCATTACAGCGTTCACCGACGCGTGTCCGGCGAGCGCTTCAATCGGCCCGGGCTCGCCGAGCTCCTCGACCACGCTCGACCCCGAGACCGTGTCTGCGGCCCGCAAGCTCATCGAAGCCGGAATCTCGCTCGGCCATGCCGCCAAACCGCTTGGGATCAGCAAGGCAACGGCTTACCGGATCGTCAAGGAAATCCGTTGCGCGCGCGCGGCGTGCGACGGTTATACTAATGGTATGAAAACGGCGGTATCGATTCCCGACAACATCTTCGAACGTGCGGAGCAACTGGCCCGGCGAGAGCAGCGATCCCGGAGTGAAGTGTACGCGGCCGCGCTCGACGAGTACGTTGCGCGCCATGCGCACGATGAGATCACCGACACGATGAACCGCGTATGCGACGAAGTTGGCGACAACGATGATGCCTTCCTCGCTGCCGCGGGGCAACGCGTGCTCGATCGTGTCGAATGGTGATCTCCCAGGGCGACGTATGCTGGGCAGAATTACCCTCGCCCACCGGTTCAGGGCCTGGATTTCGGCGACCAGTCGTCGTAATCCAGGGCGATGCCCTGAATCGAAGCCGAGTGGCCACGGTGGTCTGCGTGCCACTCACAAGCAATCTGCGGTGGGCGGACGCACCAGGTAACGTGCTGCTGACGGCGCGGATGACGGGTCTGCCGAAAGACTCGGCCGCGAACGTCTCGCAGGTCGTCACCCTCGACCGGACGCTGCTCGAAGAACGCGCAGGCCGGATCTCGCGGGCGAAGATCGACTTGCTGCTTGCTGGCCTCGACGTCGTCCTTGGCCGATAGTGCGCTCCAGGCGCGTATGGGGAGGTGGTCAGGCTGGGGAAGGTGTTCGCCAATGGTCTGTGCGCTGACCGGATGGTCCTGCAGCACCGCCATGGCCTCGGCCAAGGTGCACGATCCGGGTCCGAAGGCGCGCTCGAGGAATGGCCGGGTCGTGTTGACTCGGAGGTGCAGAAGCGTATCTTTGAGACGATGTTGACCAAGGCACAAGTCCAGCGGCAGGCGCTCGAACTTCCGCCGGAAGAACGGATTGATCTCGTCGTCGAGATCTGGGACAGCTTGACGGCGAAAGATATTCCTGTCCCCGAGTGGCAAAGGGACTTGATCCGTGAGCGCTTGACAGAGCTGGAAGGGGCAGATCCAGAGGATCGAGCGACGCCCTGGAACAAAGTTCTCGAAAGGGTCTTTCCTCGCAAGGCATGACCCTGACGGTTCGGCTCACGCCGGCCGCCGAACGGGATATCCTGCTCGCCGCGGGCGGGTACCTTCGAGAAGCCCCGCACATGCTCGCGTCCTTCGAGGAGGAAATCGACAGGTCTTTCCAACGGATCACGGCACAACCGAGGATGTACCAGGTGGTTGAGGCGACCGTTCGCCGGGCCATGGTTCAACGGTTCCCGTTCTCGGTGTTCTACCGGATACTCCCGGGCTGGATCGAAGTCATTGGCATCTTTCATCAATCTCGGGATCCGAGAGATTGGCGAAGGCGAGCATGAGCCATTGGCCTGCTCGGCCGGCCGGGAACGCCGAGAACGGTAGCGACGAGATTCGAATGGCGAAGATGAAAGGCCGGGTTCAGCCAAGTGCCGCCCGCACGGCCGGACCGACGCCGGAGGGGGTGTCGAGCACCTCGACCCCGGCCGCTTCTAGCGCCCGGCGCTTCGATGCCCAGGAGCCCTTGTCGCCCATCACGATCGCCCCCGCGTGCCCCATCTTCTTTCCGGGGGGCGACGCCCCGCCCGCGATGAAGGCGACGACCGGCTTTTCCATGTCCCGGACGTACTCGGCCGCATCCTCCTCCATCGTGCCTCCGATCTCGCCGACCACCACGATCGCGTCCGTGCGCTCGTCGGCGTCGAGCGACTGCACCGCATCGAGGGTGGTGGTGCCGATGATCGGATCGCCGCCGATCCCGACGAAGGCGGACTCGCCGAATCCCGCCTGCACGAGGTTGAGGCAGACGAGGGTGCCGAGACTCCCGCTCCGCGAGACCACCCCCACGCTGCCCGAGCGGAAGATGTCGGCCTCGAACGCGGGCATGAAGCCGACGAAGCACTCGCCGGGGGTGACGAGGCCCGCGGTGTTCGGGCCGGCGACGGCGGCGCCGTTCGCCCGCGCCGCCGCGAGCACCTCCATCACGTCCTGCACGGGGACGTGCTCGGTGAGGACAACGACCCGCGGGCATCCCGCCTCGATGGCGTCGAGCGCCGCCGCCTTGACCCCGAGCGGCGCGATGAACAGCACCGAGACATCGAAGCCGACGCCATCCATCGCCTCGCGAGCGCTCGCGAATACCGGCACCCCGCAGTGCGCGGCGCCGGCCCGCTTCGGATTCACCCCCGCGACGACGCGCGTGCCGTACGCCTGCATGCGCTCGGTCCAGAACGTGCCCTGCTTCCCCGTGATCCCCTGCACGAGCACCCGCTCGCCGGCGCGAACGATCATGATGCGCCTCCCGCCTCCCCGCTCGCGGCAACCGCCTCCGCGATCGCCTCGTCCATCGTCGGGTACGGGGTGACCCCGAGGCGCTGCCGGAGCATCTCCCTCGCCTCGCTCGAGCCCGTGCCGTGCACGCTGAAGAAGACCGGGATGGCCGGCCGGAGCGCCTCCCACGCATCGAGCACGCCGCCGGTCATGACGTCCGTCCGCGCGAACGCGCCGCAGAAGTTGACGACGAGGCATTTCACCCGGGAGTTCGCAAGCACGAGCTCGAGCGCTGGCTTGGCCTTCGTGTACGCCTCGCCTCCGATCTCGAGGAAGTTCGCAGGCTTCCCTCCCTGGCCGGTGATCACGTCCATGGTCGTCATCGTGAGACCCGCGCCGTTGGCGATCACCCCGATATCGCCGTCGAGCTCGATGTACTTGAGACCAAGCGCCTGAGCGCGTGTTTCGAGGGCCGTCATGGGCTCCGGACTTCCAGCGCTCGCGAGCGCCTCCCGGCGCTTGATCGCCGAGTCGTCGAGGGTGAGCTTGCAGTCGAGGGCGACCAGCCGCTCGTCCTCGAGCCGGGCGAGCGGATTCACCTCCAGGAGCTCCGCGTCGTTGTCGCGGTACGCCCGGTAGAGCGCGACGAGAAACTCCGCGACGGACGCCTCGTCAATCTCCGGACCGAATCCGTCGAGCATCGCGCCCGCGGATTCGAGATCGAGTCCGCGCGCGATGTCGACCGGGGCGTGCCGAACCCGAGCCGGGCTCGCCGCCGCCACCTCTTCGATGTCCATCCCGCCTTCGGGGGAGAACATCACGAGCGGCCCCTTGGAGGCCGGATCGTTCAGGACCGCCGCGTAGTACTCCGCCGCGATCGCCGCCTGCTCCTCGACGAGCACCGACTCGACACGGTGTCCCGCGATCTCCATGCCGAGGATCGCCTGCGCCGCCTCGCCGGCCGCGTCCGCATCGCCCGCGGGCCGGATCCCGCCCGCCTTGCCCCGCTTTCCGGCCGGCACCTGGGCCTTGACCACCACCGGACCCGCGATTTCCGCCGCCGCCGCTCGGGCTTCGCCGGCGCTCCGCGCCAGGCGCCCCCGGGGAACCGCGATTCCCGCCGCCCGCAGCAGGGGCTTCGCCGCATGCTCCTCGAAGTTCATGGCATCCGACTCCCTGTCGCGAGGCTCGCGTTTCTTCCTCGGTCGCACCGCTCAGGGAGATCGCAACGGCTGAGTCTGGGCGGATCGACATCGCCCTGGAAATTCTCGAACATCGTGGCTACCGCGGACAGCGAAACTGTGCTCATGCAGCTTTGAGTGGACGAATTGCCTCCAGCGAATCGGCGTCCTCCCGCTCCACGCGCGCGAGTTCGTACCGGTCCTGAAGGTTCATCCAGCTTTGCGCATCGGTGCTGAAGTACCGCGCGAGACGTAGCGCCGTTGCCGCAGTGATGCCGCGCCGGCCGCGAACGATTTCGTTGATCCGCGCCGGGGTTACGCCTATCGCCTTCGCCAGTGCGGTGGCAGACAACCCGAACGGATCCATGAAGTCGTGCTTCAGAACCTCGCCCGGATGAACCGGCTCCAATCGAGTCATGGCCGAGAGCCTCCCTTAGTGGTAATCGACGATCTCCGCATCGTATGCGTTTCCATCTACGAAGCGGAAGCAGAATCGCCATTGGGCGTTGATTCGAATGCTGTACGAGCCTTCGCGGTCACCCTTGAGCGCCTCGAGTCGATTACCCGGCGGTGCTCGCAGGAAATCCAGGGTTGCCGCGGCGTCCAGTTGTGCGAGCTTGCGTTGGGCAACCCTCTCGAAGGCGGCGAAACGCCGGACCCGGTGACCGGCGGAAAGCCGTTCCGTATCCTTGCAACGGAAGGTCCGAACCATGACTCATGATATATCGCATATCGATAAGCGAAAAGATCACGTGCCAGCACAGGCTACGAAGGCAAGACGCGGGCCAGGCGATGCACCCCTTCGCAGACCAGCGGCGGCGCGAGGGTCAGTCCATGGAGACGCCGCCGCCGATGTTGAGGGCCGCTCCGGTGATCTCGCGTGCCTCGTCGGAGGTGAGGAAGACGAAACCGGCCGCGATGTCCTCCGCGGTCTGGAGGCGCTTGAGGGGGACGAACTCGCGTGCGAACTCGTCGCTGAACTCTTCCATCGTCTGCGAGGCGGCCTTGCGCTGGTGGAATGTCCGCCACGCCATCCCGGTGTCCCGGACATGACCGGGGCAGATCGAGTTGACCCGGATCTCCGGAGCGAGCTCGACCGCCATCGAACGGCTGAAGCCGATGACCGCCGCCTTCGAAGCGCCGTAGACGGTGCTGTGGTCCCAGCCGCGCCGGCCGGCCTGCGACGAGGTGGAGGTGATGGAGCCGCCGCCGCTTTCCCGGATGAGCGGCACTGCCGCCTGACTGCACAGGACCACCCCCTTGACGTTCACGTCGAGGATGAGGTCGATATCCGCTTCGGTGTAGTCCACGAGCAGGCTTCGGACGTTCGCCCCGGCGTTGTTGATGAGCGCGTTGAGGCCGTCGAGCCGCGAGGCGGCGTCGCGCATCAGCGCCTGCACCTCGGCGGGGGAGCGCACGTCCGCGGTGCCGCCGGCGACGGTGACCCCGGACGCCTCCGCCTCGGGCGCGAGGGAGGCGACGGCCTCATCCACCGCCCCTTCGTCGACGTCCGCGACGAAGACCGAACCGCCCTCGCGCACGAACGCCCGCGCGGTCGCGAACCCGATCGCGCCCGCGCCGCCCGTGATCATCGCCTTCACCCCCTTCAGCCGTTCGCCCATGCTCCGCTTCCCCGAGTCGGCAATACCGGGCGGCCACTCTACGGACCGGGGTCGAAGTTGCAAACCCTCATCGGCCCCTGCGGTCCGGGGGCAACACGATTCGGGAGAATGGCGGCAGGATCGGCGAGAATGCACCCGTCGCCAAGCACTCGGCCGGGAGCCGGAAGGGACGGGCGGCAGGAACGGGAGACACAAGATGGAGCATCGACCACTCGGACGGACCGGCGTGCAGGTCTCGGAGCTCTGCTTCGGCACCATGTCGTTCGGCGGCGACGCGAACGAGGAGACTTCCGCCGCCATGTACGCGGCGTGCCGCGACGCCGGCATCAACTTCTTCGATACCGCCGACACGTACAATTCCGGCGAGTCTGAACGAATCCTTGGCCGACTGATGACGGGGCATCGCGACGAGCTCGTGGTGGCAACGAAGTGCTACAGCCCCCAAGGCGACGACATCAACGCCCGCGGGTCGTCGCGCCGTCATGTGACGAAGGCCGTCGAGGCGAGCCTCCGGCGCCTTGGCACCGACCGGGTGGACATCCTGTTCCTGCACCAGTTCGATCGGCGTACACCCATCGACGAGCAGATGCGGGGGCTCGAGGATCTCGTTCGCTCCGGCAAGGTGCTCTATCCGGCCGCCAGCAACTACGCCGCCTGGCAGACCCTCGCGGCGCTCGCGGTGCAGGAGCGCCACGGATGGTCGCGCCTCGAGGTCCTCGAGCCGATGTACAACCTCGTCAAGCGCCAGGCGGAGGTCGAGATCCTGCCGATGGCCGAGGCGCACGAGATCGCGGTCATCCCCTACAGCCCGGCCGCCGGCGGCCTCCTCTCCGGGAAGTACGCGGGCGGAGGCGGCGACGAGAGCCGCCTCCACGCGAACCAGATGTACAACGTGCGCTACGGGGAGGAGTGGATGCACGATGTCGCCGCGAGGTTCGCGGCGTTCTGCAGGGACCGCGGACTGCATCCGGTGAGCGCGGCCGTCGCCTGGGTGGGGTCGCATCCCGCGGTCACCGCCCCGATCATCGGCGCGCGCAATCTCGAGCAGCTCCGCGCCTCGCTCGACTCGATTGCAATCGACATGACGCCGTCGCTCAGGGCCGAGATCGCCGCCCTCTCGCGCACCCCGCCGCCCGCGACGGATCGCTCGGAGGAGCAGGCGGGGTAGCGGGCTGACCCGAGCCGCCACGGCTGACCCGAGCCGCCACGGCGGATCCGGGCCGCCACGGCGAGCGAAGCGCTCTTCGGCGGCGTGCGGCAGAATTACCGCATGTCATTGCTTGCCGCTCCCGGGGAAGTCCTTCCCGGAGTCGCCGCGTGTCCCACCGCCCGGAACGGGATCAGACGAGATTCCACTCCTTCGGCCGAGGTGGCCGAGGCGGCCGAGGCGCCGCTCGCGCCGATCTCCTGTCAGCGGTCGATCAACCCCGGCAGGAACAAGGTGAGCGGCGGGAAGGCGGCGATGAGGACAGTGGCCACCGCAAGCGCAAGCGCAAGAGACGAAGCGATCAATCCGAAAATCGGCCGCCACCTTGCAGGACAACCGAGGTCCTCACTCTCCTTCGGCCGGCGCACGTGCTCCGATATGGGCGGCAAGGTGGCCTACGAGATCGCGGGCATCGTCCCCGGCACCGTGGATGAAGCTCGACTTGCGCCGCCGCAGGAAGTTCAGGCCAATCCGGTACAGCCCGGGCGAGCTGCTCACCACCCCGCCGTCGTGGCGGAGCCGTCCCTTGCGGTCGAGAACGGGCACGTGGAGCCATGAGTGGTCGGGCTCGAAGCCGGTGGCCCAGATGACCGTGGCGAACCCGCCCTTGGCCAGGTCGAGCACCAACGGGGGCGATTCCTCCACGCGGGTCGGAGCGAACCGGTGCGCCGGCTCCACCGCCTCGTCGAGGCCGCTGCTGGCGATCCACTCGTCGATCGTGTCGAGCAGCCGGCCGAGCTTCAGGTCGGCGAGAGTGCACTTGTTGCGAAGCGAGCCCGAGAACTGCGCCTTGCCGTCCGCGACCCCCACGAGGCGGCCCATCAGGCGAACGCCTCGATCGGTGAGCGCATTCAGGTCCAGGGTGGCCCGCTCGGGGGTCCCCACCAACTGGGGCGCGGGGACCCGGCGCGCCCGTCCGATGTCGTCGATCTCGTCGTACCGTTCGTCATGCAGTCCGGTCCGGTCCATCCACCACAGGATGTCCTTCCCCCGATAGGACCGCGGCACGCGGACATGCTCGCCCACCGCCAGCGTCACGGGGCGTCCCGAGCCATGGACCTCCTCGGCGATCTGGACCCCGGTTGCCGAAGCGCCCACCACCAGGGCGCCACCGTCCGGGAGGGCCGAGGGCGTGGTGTAGTCCATCGGCGTCAGGGATTCGACGAAGTCGGGCAGGGCAGTCGCGAAGGACGGCACCTTGGGCAGATTGCAGCCGCCGCTCGCGAGCACCACCGTCGGGCACCGCCATACCCCTCGATCCGTCACCACCTGGTAGCCGTCTCCGTTCCTGCGTACGGATTCGACGGCGGTATGGGTCTCGATCGGCGGGTCGACGAGTCGAGCGTACCGTTCGATGAACGCCACCACCTCGGCCATCTCCATGAAGCCGTCGGGATCGTCTCCGTCGTAGGCGAGGCCGGGAACCCGGGTCTGCCAGTTGGGGGTGAGCAGCCGAAGCGAATCCCATCGCTCCGTACGCCAGGAATTCGCCACCTCGCCGCGCTCGAGCAACACATGGTCGATCGAGCTTGCGGCGAGGCAATGGCTCACGGCGAGGCCGGCGTGCCCGGCCCCGACCACGAGGGTGGTGGTCCGCACGGCAGCGGTCAATCCACCTCGACGGACACGTTCGTCGGATTGGTCAAAATGTCGAACACCGCCGAGCGTTTCTGCGACTGGGCGACGAGCGCCTCGATCTCGTCCGGGGTGGCGTCGGCGTCGATGTCGTACTTGACGCGGATACCGCTGAACCCGTTCCGGACGTCGGGGTCGGCGCCCAAGATGCCCTGGATGTCCATGTCGCCTTCGACCGTCGCCTTGACCGATCGGAGCTGGATGTCCCGATTCTGGGCAACGGCGGCGACGCCGGCGGTGAGGCAGCTCGCCAAGCCCACCAGGACGATCTCCACCGGGGTGGCGGCGTTGTCCTCGGCCGCGAAAACCAGGGGATGGTCGGACTCGAAGCCGAAGGTCGACTTGTGCGAGTGCTCGCCGCCGAGGCCGAAGTAGCCCTCCACCGACGAACGGCTGTGGGTTCCGTGGAGCCACTCGTTGGTGGCCCGCCAGACGAACTTGCCCGCTTCCGGCGTCTCGCCCAATGCGTCGCGGGCGCCGAGCAGCGCTTCGACGTTGACGCCGTTGTCGGCGGAGGTCTCGGAGTGTTCAGTCATCGGGTTCTCCTCAATGGAATTGATTTCTCGGGCCGCGGAGCGGTACCTGCACGATGGTGAAACGAAACACGGGGAGGACCGGCGGCCCCCCGTATGTGTCAGGCGGTGGGATTGGCTACGTACAGCCGAACGGGCGGCGCGGATGGCCAGCCCGAGAACTCAAGCAGGATATGGCCCCCAAAGGGGCGAAAAACAGGGGGCGCAGGACCAACATCTGGCGGTCTCCTCTCTCACTTCCTACGCGCTCTTCTGAGCGCCGAGTGCGGAGTACCGCCTTCGGCTGACTCATCGATCAGGCATTGGCACCGCACTTGGCGGTTGCCGCGGCTTCAAAGGGCCTGTCCCTCCACCGCTCTGGATGAGCGCGTCCTGACCCGATCAGTGAACCAGATTTCGGCGCGCGGGTCAAAGGAAAGGGTCGGTGGATTTCAATTGCCCCGCCCGCGGGGCACCCCTGGAGCGAACGCGCCGCGGGCTCAGCGGTCGATGAGCCCGGGGAGGAACAGGGTGAGCTGCGGAAAGGCGATGAGGAGGACGACGACGGCGAGCGCGAGCCCGATGAACGGAGCCACCGACCCGATGATCTGCTGCATGGTGGTCGATTCGGGCGCCGCCCCCCGGATCACGAACAGGAGCAGGCCGAACGGCGGGGTCGCGAGGCTGATCTCGAGAACCATCAGCATCAGCACCCCGAACCCGATCGGGTCGTAGCCGATCCCTTCCACGACGGGCAGGAAGAGCGGCACGGTGATCATCATCATGCTGACCTGGTCCATGAAGCAGCCGAGCACCATCAACACCGCCAGCATTCCGATGAGCACCGCGAGCGGGGCGAGATCGGCGTCGAGAACCATCCGGGCGAGCCCCGTCGACGCCTCGGAGAAGGCGAGGATCTGGGAGAAGGTGATCGAGCCGCAGATGATGAACAGGGTCATGACCGTGAATCGGAGCGTCTGGCGCATCGCGACCAGGAAGTTCGCCCAGGTGAGGCGGCGGTAGAGGGCGGCGGCGGTGAGCGACGCCATGGCCCCGAGGGCTGCGGATTCCGTGGGGGTCGCGATGCCGCCGATGATGCTCCCCACGATGACGACGAAGATGCTCATGAGGGGCAGCACGTACTTGAAGAAGGGCACGATGCGCTCGCGCCAGCTCATGTCGCCGATCTCGTAAGGGGGCGCAAGCTCGGGATTGAGCCGGCACCGGACGAGGATGTACACGACGAAGAGGGCGGCGAGGATGAGCGCAGGGATCACCGCGCCGACGAGAAGACCCGAGATCGGGATCTGGGCAATGCTGCCGAGCAGCACCGCGAGGGCGGACGGCGGGATGAGCATGGCGAGCCCGCCGACGGCCACGATGGGGCCGATGGAGATTGCGGGCCGGTAGCCCCGCCGGTACATCTCCGGGAGGAGGGTGCTCCCCAGCATTGCGGTATTGGCGATGGTGGAGCCGGAGAGCGAAGAGAAGATCGTTCCGCCCGCGACCGCGACCAGGGAGAGGCGCCCCGGCACGCGGGCGATGAGCCGGTCCACCGCATCGATCGCCTGTCCCGCGACCCCGGTGTGAAACATGATCTCGCCCATCAGGATGAAGAGCGGGATCGGGAGGAGGGCAAAGCTCTGGGCGGCGTCCACCGCGTTGCGCACGAGCTGGTCGAGCCCGATGGCGCCGCCCATGAAGACGAACGCGCCGACGAGGTTGACCGCGAAGAAGGCGAACACCACCGGAAGCCCCAGCATCATCAAGGCGACCAGGGCACCGATAAGGAGGGCGAGGATCTCGTACCACTCCATTACCGTACCTCCGCCGCTCCTGCCGTCGCGGCCCGCGACGCAGGAGTTCGCCGGCCAGGGTGCGCCGCAGAACGCTTCCGAAGGCGGGAGGTGGGGATAGGGAGACAGATTTCCGGAAATGGTGCCCGTATTCGGCTGCCGAATCCCAAAAATGGGCACGATCGCGGGCAATTCGAGGGTGCTGGTGGGGAACCGTCGCACGAGAATTGTCTGCGGCGGCCGATGCGAAAACTCCTAGCACGCATACGTCACCGATCTTCGTAGCGAGGGCGCCGGCGAAGCACGGACTGCGGAGCGCAACGGGTAGCCGACACTAGCGCGTTCGCGCTGTCGAAGCGAAAAGGAAATGCTCGCATTTCCTCTCTCGAGGGAGTGCGGCCCGCTACCGCGGCGACCTTGGGAGCGCGAAGCGATGAATCGGCGCCCGCAGCAGGAGGTCGGTGAAATATGCGGGCCAGGGAGGGACGGCCGGCTGACCCGATCCGGCCCGGCGCGGCGTTGCCCCGGACGCATTCCCGCCCGGCGGACAGGGAGACCGAGCGAACGCCGGCGGCTTGGCATGGTTCCGTTGGTCCGAAATCCGTGGCGCCGACGAGTGGCGCACGCCGCCCGGCATCTCCCGGATCCGATCCCTCCGGTCTCGGCCGGGGGGCCGAGGTCAAAGCGCATCGGCCGAGCGCCCCGGACCGAGACCGGCTGCCGGATCGGCGGCGGGCGTCCGCACGACCCGGTGGATGAAGATGGCGGCGAGGACGAGAAATACAGGCGGCGCGGCGGTGTACAGCCACCATTCGGGGAACACGAAGGTCTCGTAGACGAGGGTGCCGTCGTCGAAGGATCGCCACCAGACCCGGCACGCGAACCAGAACAGCAGGAGCGAGGCAATGGCGCCGATCGCGTTCGCGCTTCGATCCGTGCGGCGGCGGACGCGCGGTGCGAGGCGGGCCGCAACCAGATCCACCGTGATGTGCCCCCCGGAGACGAGCACCCAGGGCGCCGCGAGGAAGGTGATGAGGTAGAGGAGGTACTCGGCTACATCGAGCGACCACGGCATCGCGAACCAGCCTGTCTGACGGCTCGCGATGTCGAAGCAGATGAGGAGCGCGAGAACGCCGAGCAGAGTGCCCGCCACCCCGGCGAACACCCTGACGAGCCGCACCATGGGACCGGCTGCGCCCCCCCGCGGTTCGTCCTCGCGCGGCGGAGGCGCCGGGCTCTCGCTCCGCGGCGAGGCGAAGCGATCGCCTCCGTCGCGTGCCGGTGGAGTCCCGGGCATCACCGCTCGCGCCGGTAGGACGCCGTTCGGCTCCTGACCCGCCCGGTTCTCATCCGCCCCGCGGAAAGCGGGGGCGCGGATCCGGCCCGTGCAGGCGACGCCCCCCGGAGACCGCGGGCATGGCCGGCCCTATTGCAGCAACGGGCGGATCCTGGAGATGAACTCCGGGCTCGCCTCCTCGAGCGCCTCCCAGTAGAGCGCCTCCGCCTTGGCCGCCCATTCCGCCCCGAGGTCCACGTACTCGACGTTTGCGTCCGCGAGGAGCTTCGCCTGTTTCTCGCTCTCCGCGTCGCGCCACTTGGGCCACTCGGTGTTCAGCCAGCCCGTCATCCGGTTGAGACAGGCGCGCTGGGACTCGGCGAGCCCGTTCCACCGGTCCAGGTTGACGAGGATGTTGATGTTGGCGCTGAAGAATCCCGGGCCATGGCGGTACTTCGTGAACTTGTGCCAGCCGAAGTCGACCACCCCCCAGAGCGGCCAGCCGTAACCGTCGACCGCGCCACGTTCGAGGGCGGTGCCGACTTCCGGCGGAGCCATGCGGACCGGGGACGCGCCGAGATGGCGAAAGAATCCGTCGTAGATCGGCACGGATCGAATCCGCATGCCCTCGAACCGTCCGTCCTGGTGCGGCTTGCTGGTGTAGAGGAAGAAGTTGACCCC
Source organism: Gammaproteobacteria bacterium (assembly GCA_965223775.1). Classification (GTDB taxonomy): domain Bacteria; phylum Pseudomonadota; class Gammaproteobacteria; order HK1; family HK1; genus JAJDXW01. The sequence goes on from OZ245021.1 coordinate 5,823,687, forward strand.
ATCGTGGATGTGGGTGAGGTACCAGGCGTTCAGCCGCTCGTTGTGCAGCTCGTTCAGCATCGCCCAGGCGCCGTTCTCCTTCTGCTCCGCCGCGCCGTTCTTGGCGAGGATGGAGACGTCCGCCTCTACCGCCGCGCCCTTGTAGTAGTTGGGCGGACCGAAGTGCATGTCGATGACGCCGGTCTTGAGGGCGTTCCACTGCTGGAGCGAGCCGATCGCGGCCGGTCCGACCACGCTGATCTCGACCTCGCCCGCGCACTCCTCGTTGACCTTCGCGGCCCACTCGTAGAAGTGCTTGGCGAAGATCACCCGCTGGGGCAGAAAGCTCGCCGCCTTGAGCTTGACGCCGGCCGCCTCCACCGCCGGCACGCCCGACCCGACGACCGCCAGCGCCGCCAGCAGGGCCGGGGCGAGTGCCCCCGATACCCATTTCGTTCCCATGTCGATTCCTCCACGCCGGTTCGGCAATCACGTTCCGGCCAAAGCGTACCGTTTCTCTTCACGAGGATGCGGTACCTCCGACCGCCGCCCGGAAATATACACCGTGACGGATGCGGATCCTCCCGGGCGTGAGGTCTCCGCCGCCTTGCGCCGGCCGCAAGGGCGTCGGTCGCCTCGGAGACGAGACGCAGACGTGCAAACGAGCGGGGCCGGCGATCGTCATCCGCCGGGTCGGCTCCGCTACACTGCCGGCGACCCACGGCCCGCGGAAACCGGATTGCGCATGCTCTTCGGCCCGAATCGAGCGCTCCTTTCCTCTCGTGGACCGCGTGGTGTCTGCAGCACCGACACGATAGTGCCGCGAGGCGCCAAGGTGGGCGGTCGGGTCCGAGTCGGAGCCGCGGTGAGCCCCACGACATGAACCGGGTACGTAGTCAGGAACGGAAGAGGAGGGCCGCCCCGTGCAGGTCGTGATCTGCGGGGGCGGGGTCATCGGCGCCGCGACCGCCTACTTCCTGACCGGGCTCGGGGTCGAGGTCACCCTCGTGGAACGCTGCTCGATCGCGGCCGCCGCCTCGGGCAAGGCGGGCGGCTTCCTCGCCCGCGACTGGTGCGACGGCAACGCGATGGGACCGCTCGCCCGCGCGAGCTTCGACCTGCACGCGGAGCTCGCCGACCGGCTCGACGCGGACTACGGCTACCGCCGGGTCGATACCCTGATGGTCGCCGGCGCCGACGAGGGATCGGTCGCGGGCCACGCGCGCCACCCCGCGCCCGCCTGGCTCGACGGCAACTGCGCCGTGCACGGGCGCATCGGCACCCCGGAGACCACCGCGCAGGTCGAGCCCGCCGCGTTCACGCGCGCCCTCGTCGATGCCGCCTGCCGAGGCGGCGGGGCGCGGGTTCGCATCGGCGCGGTCGAGGGGCTTGCCGAAAGCGGCGCGCAGCGTTCCGTGGGCGGCGTGGTGGTGGACGGGGAAGTGGTCCCGGCCGACGCGGTCGTGCTCGCCATGGGGCCGTGGACCGCGCTTGCCCGCGCGTGGCTTCCGCTCCCGCCGATCGGGGGGCTCAAGGGGTTCAGCATCACCCTTCGCCCCGACTTCGAGGTCCCGGCCGAGATGCTGTTCTGCGAGTACCGCACCGCGAGCGGCGAGATCCTGTCGCCCGAGATCTATCCGCGACCGGACGGGGAGGTCTGGGTGTGCGGGATGTCCGACGACCAGCCGGTCCCGGTCGACCCCGCGGACATCGGAGTCGACGACGCGCGCTGCGACGAGCTGCGACGGATCGCGGGCACCCTCGCAACGGGGCTCGCGGATGCGGAGATCACCCGCCGCCAGGCCTGCTACCGGCCGATCTGCGCCGACGCGATGCCGCTGCTCGGTGCGGCGCCCGGCCGCGACGGCGTATTCGTGGCCACCGGCCACAACTGCTGGGGGATCCTGAACGCCCCGGCGAGCGGCAAGGCGATGGCGGAGCTGATTGCGACCGGCGAGGCGCGCTGCGTCGATCTCTCGCCCTTCGACCCCGCCCGGCTCCTCGAGGCGGCGTAGCAAGCCGCCGGAATATCTGCGTCGCCGCCAGTGTTCATTCCGGCTGTGGTCGTCTTTCGCCTCCGGGCTGCACGCCCTCCTGCACGATAACGGAGAACCACCCGCTGTCGATTATGGTTGGTGACATGGATGGTTCGAGAATTGGTATCATCTCTGCCATGAATGCAACCATCGACAAGGCAGGCCGACTCGTCGTTCCGAAGGCGATTCGTGATGCAGCACGGCTGGAACCGGGTACCGAGGTCCGATTCCGGGTGGTTTCCGGACGCGTGGAGATCGAGCCGGTGCCGCTCGCGGTGGCCCTCGAGCGGGAAGGCAGCTTTGTCGTCGCGGTGCCGCGCCAGGATCCGCCGGCCTTGGAGGCATCCGTGGTCGAGAACGCGACCGCAGCGGTTCGTGGTTCCGGAACGCCGACGAGGTCTCCTGATTGAGCCGCTACCTCTGCGACACCAGTTGCCTGGTCGCGGCCGTGTGCACGTGGCACGAACACCACGGGCGGACCCTTTCCGAATTGGAACGCCGCATTCGCAGCAATCAGGAGCTGGTTCTCGCGGCTCATTCGTTGGCCGAGACGTATGCGGTGCTCACCCGGCTGCCTTCACCGCATCGACTGCGAGCCGAGGATGCGGTTGCCCTGATCGAGACGAACTGGTCCGGCGCACCTGTCGTGCACCTGACGGGACGAGATACTTGGCGCGCGCTGCGCCACGCACGGCAGCTCGGAATGATCGGCGGGCAGACGTACGACGTGCTCATCGCGGCGTCTGCTCTGAAGGCCCGTGCGGCGGCGCTCGTGACGTGGAACGTACGCAACTTCGCCGTGTTCTCCGAACGAATCAGCATCGTTGCGCCGCCTTGAAGCAATTCGTACTCAGTCTTCGCGGTAGCCTTCCGACTGACCGGCCGTCCTCCGGCCGGTTCCGGTTTCGGAGAGCAGCGCGTACATTTGCGGCGGGACGAAGTCCGGGGGAGACCGAAGATGGCAGTCGGCAAGCGGCTCGATAACAAGGTGGCGATGATTACCGGGGGCGCGTCCGGGATCGGGGCGGAGAGCGCCCGGCTGTTCGCCGAGCAGGGGGCGGCGGTGGTGATCGCCGACATCAACGACAACCTCGGCCCGAAGGTCGTGGACGAGATTTCCTCGGCCGGCGGCTCGGCGATGTACGTTCATCTCGACACGGCGCTCGAGGACGAATGGCGCGAAGCGATGGCGGCGGTGCGGGAACGGTTTGGCCGGCTCGACATCATGCTCAACGCGGCGGGCGTTTCCGGACGGCTGCCGGACGGCTCGGCCGCCCCCCGGGTTGGCGAAGCCAACCTCGAGAACTGGAATCACGTCATGTCGGTCAACGCGACCGGGGTGTTTCTCGGCACGAAGTACGCCATCGAGGCGATGCTCGCCGCGGGCGGCGGCTCCATCATCAATATCTCCTCGATCTACGGCATCGTCGGGTCCACTCACAACGCGGCGTACCACGCCTCCAAGGGTGCGGTGCGGACGTTCTCCAAGTCCGCCGCGGCCCAATATGCGCAGGAGGGGATCCGGGTCAACTCGGTCCATCCCGGCTTCGTGGATTCCCCCATGACCCTGCCGGTCCACTCCGATCCGGAACGCGCCGCCCCGCGGCTCGCGCAGACCCCGATGGGCCGGTTCGGCCAGCCGATCGACATCGCCCAGGGTTGCCTCTTCCTCGCCTCGGACGAGTCGCGGTGGGTGACCGGGGCGGAGCTCGTGATCGACGGTGGGATGACCGCCGTCTAGCGCGGCCGGGCTCGGCGAGCCGGCGGAAAATCGCCGCGCCGGCGGCGGGGAGCGCCGCCGCCTTTCCCGCACGAGCGCGGATGGCGCCGGGACTCGGGGCGGCGGCATGGGAATGCCTCGTGCGCGGTGCGCGGCGGGGCGAAGGCGCGGGTGGAGACGACGCACGGCTCGGGCGGGGGCGAGGCGCGGCCCAGGGCGGAGCCGCCGCTTCGGCTGACAGGGAACGGGAGAAAGGGTAGTGGAGGAACGCCGGCACGACTTCATCGTGGTCGGGGCGGGGTCCGCGGGCTGCGTGCTCGCGAACCGGCTGTCGGAGAGCGGCCGGTGGCGGGTGCTCCTGCTCGAAGCGGGCCCCCGGAGGCACTGGCTGAGCCCGATGCCGATCAGCTTCGCGAAGCTCATCGACGATCCGGCCGCGAACTGGTGCTACCGGTCCGAGCCGGACGAGGGCTCGGGAGGGCGGACAATCCCGATCCCGCGCGGGCGGCTGCTCGGTGGATCGAGCGCGATCAACGGCCTCGTCTTCGTCCGCGGCCAGCGGCTGGACTACGACACCTGGGCCCAGCTCGGCAACCGCGGCTGGGGCTACGACGACGTGCTGCCGGTATTCCAGCGCATGGAGCACTTCGAGAGCGGGGCGGACGAATGGCGCTCGCAGGGTGGGCCGCTCCGGGTGAGCGAGGTGCCGGACGAGAGCCCCCTCTACGAGGCGTTGTTCCGGGCCGGGGTGGAGGCCGGCCTGCCGCACAACCCGGACTACAACGGCGCGAGCCAGGAAGGGATCTGCAAGACCCAGGCCACGATCAGCCGCGGCCGGCGGATGAGCACCGCGCACTGCTATCTCGGGCCCGCACGGGGCCGGGCGAACCTGGAGGTCGCAAGCGGTGCGCTCGCGCGCCGGCTCGTCCTCGACGGGGACGGCGCCGGCAACGGCAACGGCAACGGCGGGCGCTGCACCGGGGTGCGGTATTCGACCGGGGGGCAGGAAATCGAGGCGCGGGCGAACCGCGAAGTGGTGCTCTGCGCAGGCTCCATCAACTCTCCCCAGCTTCTCGAGCTCTCCGGGATCGGGCGGCCCGAGGTCCTCCGCGAACTCGGGATCGACGTGGTGCACGAGCTCCCGGGGGTGGGAGAGAACCTCGTCGACCACATGGCCCCGCGCGTGGTCTGGCGGCTCCAGCCGCACGGAGCGACCTACAACGAGCGGGCGCGGGGCCTCGGCCTCGTCTGGCAGGTCATCCGATATGCGACGACCCGCGGCGGGTTCCTCAGCCTTCCCTCCGCCCCGGTGCTCGCCTTCCTGCGGAGCCGGGAAGGACTCGAGGCCCCGGATGTCCAGGTTCATTTCGCACCGTACGCGATCCGCGCCGCGAACGACCGGAGCCTCCTCCCCGATCCCGGCATGACCTGCGCCACGTACGTGCTGCGCCCGGAGAGCCGCGGCTCGATTCACGTCCGTTCGCGCGATCCGGCGGAGGCGCCGGCCATCCGCTTCAACTTCCTCTCCGACCCGCTCGACCGGCGCATCCTCGTCGACAGCGTCCGCTGGGTACGCCGCATCATGGCGACGAGCGCCATGGGCGACTTCCGCGACTTCGAGATGAAGCCGGGTGCGGAGGTCGAGTCCGACGACGAGATCGTCGAATGGATCCGGTCAACGGCGGAGACCGCGTTCCATCCGGTCGGCACCTGCAAGATGGGCCAGGACCCGATGGCCGTGGTGGATGAGCGGCTGCGGGTGCGCGGCATTGAGGGGCTTCGCATCGCGGACGGCTCCATCATGCCGACCCTCGTCTCCGGCAATACCAACGCCGCGTGCATCATGATCGGCGAGAAGGCGTCGGAGATGATGCTCGCGGCGGCGGCCTGAGCGGGCGTGCACCGGATGGCGGAACGCTGCCTCGATTTCGCGCGGAGCACGACGAGACCGGCCGTCCGGCGTCCTCGACCGAGGATGGCGGTGTCCGCGGAACTTGCGTTCCGGGCCTGACGTCTCATGCCGGAACTTGCCGAGGTTGAGCGGGGCCGCCGGCTCGCGGAGTCGGTGGCGGCGGGCAGGCGGATCGAGCAGATCGCGTGTGCCGCCGATGCGATCGTCTATGCCGGCGCCGCGGTCAGCGAGTGGGAGGCGTTGTGCGGGCGGCGGGTGCTCGCGGCGTGCCGGTGGGGCAAGCAGCTCTGGTTCGATCTCGATGCGCCGCCCCACCCGCTCTTCCACTTCGGCATGTCCGGCGGATTCCGGGTCCCGGGAGATACGCCCCTCAAGCTCGCCACCGGTCCTGCGCACCGGCCGGACGAATGGCCGCCCCGATACTGGAAGGTCCGGTTCACCTTCGAGGACGGTGCGGAGCTCGTCATGACCGACGCGCGGCGGCTCGGCCGGCTGGTGCTGCGCGAGGCGCCGCGCGAGGAGCCGCCGGTCAGCCGGCTCGGATTCGACCCGTTGCTCGCCCTCCCCCCGCCGCGCGAGTTCGCCCGGCTTCTCGCCTCGCGCTCCGTGGTCATCAAGTCGCTGCTTCTCAACCAGGGGTTCGCGGCCGGGGTCGGGAACTGGATCGCGGACGAGGTCCTGTACCAGGCCCGCATCGACCCCCGGCGGCGGGCCCGGGACCTCGACGACCGGGAAGCGAAGCGGCTCCGCACGGTGCTCCGGCGAGTGGTCGAGACGGCGGTGTCGGTCGATGCCGAGAGCAGCCGTTATCCGGCGGGGTGGCTCTTCCATCGCCGCTGGGGGCGGCGGGCGGAGGCGACGACCGCGCGCGGCGAAGCCATCGAGCACATCGAGATCGGCGGGCGCACCACCGCGTGGGCGCCGGCCGTCCAGCGCTGAGCATCGGGCCGGCCGCGGTCCCTCGGAGCGGCGCCTGACCGTCCGTTTCTCTCCTGCCCCCCGACCCGGAGCCTCGGTTCGCACCGGCTCCGCTCGCCGTGGCGACCGGGACGGCGCCCTCGTTGCGGGGAGGAGGGAGAGCTGCGGGCTGACGACCGCTCCCGGTGAATCCACATCCGGGGTCGACGGCAATCCGCGGCCACGAACCGCGGGCGACCGCTTGCACTACCGGCCGGAAGCCGCCTGGCGCGCGGCGTACACCCGGCGCATGAACCGGGGGGCGATTGCCCGCAGCCGCTCGTCGCTCACCCGGCCGCTCCGAGTCATGTAGTCGTACGCGAACTCGTGCGCGGCGAGGTGCATCCGGCCGGCGAACCGTTCGTACCAGCTCCAGCTTCCCGCGGCTCCCGCGAGGAGCTTGTCGACGACCGGACGCCGGGCCGCCTCGAAGCGTTCGAGCCCTTCCGCCACCCGGCCGCCGCTCTCGTCGAGGGCGTCGGCGAGCGCGACCGCGTCTTCCATCGCGAGCCGGGTGCCGGACCCGATGGAGAAGTGCACGCTCCGCAGCGCGTCGCCGATCAGCACGACGTTCTCGTGCCGCCAGTGTTCGCAGGCGAGCACCGGAAAGCGCCGCCAATCGGAGCGGTTCGAGATGAGCGGATGGCCGCCGAGGTCGGGAGCGAAGATCGCCTCGCTGTAGCGTCTCGCCGCGGCGTCATCAAGGCCGTCGAGACCGCTCCGCTCCCAGGTCGCGGCATCGCACTCGACGATGAACGTGCTCATGTCCGGGCCGTAGCGGTAGTGATGGGCGACGAAGGCGCCGTCGGCGTTCGAGCGGAAGGTCAGGGTCAGGGTGCCGAACACCTGCTGCGTGCCGTACCAGGCATAGCGGTTGCCGAGGAGCTCGGTGCGGGGCCGGAACTCGGGTTCGAACACGGCGCGCACGTGCGAATTGATCCCGTCGGCGCCAACCACGAGGTCGGCGTCCGCGCGAAGCCCCGCCACCGAAGCGACGGGGGCGTCGAAGCGAAGCGAGACGCCGGCTTCCCGGCAGAGGTCATGCAGGGTCCGGAGCAGATCGAGCCGGCCGATGGACGAGAAGCCGTTGCCGTCGATGGGGACCGCCACGTCCCGGTGCACGATCGTGAGGTCCGCCCACCGCTCCATGCGCGAGGCGATCCGGTCGAACGCGGCCGGCGCGGCGCTTCGGACCCGCTCGCGCCCCGCGTCCGACAGCACCACCCCGAAGCCATAGGTGGCGGTGGCGGGATTCTGCTCGTGGACGCGGACCGCCCACGCCGGACGGCGGCTCTTGAGGAGGAACGCGAACCAGAGCCCGGCCGGGCCCCCGCCCACCACTTCGATCTTCAAACGCCTGTCCCTTCTCCTTGCCGCGACGTGCGGTGGCCTGCCGTGCTGCGGCCAGCCCCGTCCCGCCGAACTTCGCCGCGCAACGTCCTGCCGCCGAACCACGCGGTGCAGCTCCGCGCCGTGTCCTGTCGTGCCGTGCCGTGCTGCGGGACGGCCTACCATGCGGTGCTGCGCCGCGACGTGCTGCGCCGCGCCGTACCGTTCATCTTGCCCCATTCGGTTCCGGATCGCCTATCCTGTGCCCATACCGTGCGGGCCGATCCGACCGGATCGGCCGGCCAACCGTTACCGCGAGGAGCGTTCATGAAGATCAAGGCCGCCGTTCTCTACGAACCCAATACGCCGCTGGTCGTCGAGACCCTCGATCTCGACGAGCCGCGGGACGGGGAGGTGCTGGTACGCATTGCCTCGTCGGGGGTCTGCCACTCCGACTACCACGTGATGAAGGGCGAGTGGACGATGCCGCTCCCCATGGTGCTCGGCCACGAGGCGGCCGGGGTCGTGGAGCGGGTCGGACCCGGCTGCACCCAGGTCAAGCCGGGCCAGCCGGTCATCCTCAACTTCCGGCCGAACTGCGGCTGGTGCGACCACTGCGTCGGCGGACGGCCGGTCCTTTGCAACGGCACCGAAACGCCTCGCTGGTTCCTCTTCGACGGCACGGTGCGGCTGCATCGAAACGGCGAGGACATCCATCACTTCGCTCGCATGGCCTCCTTTGCCGAGTACGCGGTGGTCCCCGAATCGGGGGCGGTCCCGGTGCGCGAGGACATGCCGCTCGACAAGGCGAGCCTCGTCGGCTGTTCGGTCATGACCGGGGTCGGCGCGGTCGTCAACACGGCGAAGGTCGAGCCGGGCGCCAAGGTGGTCGTCATCGGCTGCGGCGGCGTCGGGCTCAACTGCGTGCAGGGCGCGAGGCTCGCCGGTGCGGAGCAGATCGTCGCGGTGGACACGAAGGCGAACAAGCTCGACTACGCCCGGACGTTCGGGGCGACCGACACCATCAACGCATCGAACGCGACGAACGAGGAAGTCGTCGAACGCATCAAGGAGCTGACCAAGGGCGGACCGGACTACGCATTCGAGGCGATCGGCTTCGGCCCGACCATTCTCCAGGCATACGAGTGCACGCGCCTCGGGGGCACCACGGTGATCGTCGGCATGGCCCCCGAGAACGACGAGATCACGTTGAACGCGCTATCCATTCCGCGTACCGAGAAGGTCATCATGGGCTGCTGGTACGGGTCGGCCAAGGCGTGGACCGACCTCCCGCGGATGTGCGACCTCTATCTCGCGGGGCGGCTCAACCTCGACGACCTCGTGAGTCGGAGCTACCCGCTCGAGGAGATCAACGAGGCGTACGATGCGCTTGCGGCGGGCGACGTCGCCCGGAGCATCATCGAGTACGCATAGCGGCTTCGGGGCGGCGGAGACCTGAACACCAAGGAGTACGTTCCATGATCGTCATTCACGTCGACTACCAGGTGAAGCCCGAATGCGTGGAGGAGTTTCGAGATCGACTGCGGCGTCACGCGAAGAATTCGCTCGGTGAGCCGGGCTGCCTTACCTTCGACGTGGCCCAGGCCGACGACGATGCGGGCCGCTTCTTCATCTGGGAGATCTATACCGACGACGAAGCGGTGAAGTACCACGGGGAACAGGCATCTCTCGCCGAGTTCCGCGAATTGGCGGGGCCGATGACCGTCTCGCGCGAGGTCGCAATGGCGAAGCTCGCCAGCGGGGACTGACTCCATCTCGTCGGAATCTTCCCGGATTTCCATCTGTCGGCGGGCCGATTCGGCCCGGCGGCGAGAGCAGCAATGCAAGCGGTAGATGAAGCGGCTGCCGGCGGGCAGTCGGACACCGAGCTTGGCGCGAGTATTCGAGGCGCGCTCGCGGAGGTGCCGCATGCCGCCTTCGCCATCGTGTTCGGGTCGATGGCCCGCGGAACCTCGCACGCCGGAAGCGATCTCGACATCGCGCTCGGATTCACGGGCGGGCACCGCCCGACCGCGCGGGAGATCGGCGATATCGTCTCCGGCCTCGAGGATGCGACAGGGCACACCGTCGATTTCCTCGAGCTGGACCGCGCGCCCACCGGTCTGGCGTACCGGGTGTTCCGCGACGGCAAGGAGGTGTGGGTACGCGATCGCCCGGCTCTCGTCGCGCGCAAAGCGAAGGTGATTCTCGAATATCTCGACTTCGAGCCGCTGGAGCGCGCGTTCAGCGACGCGATGTTGTCGAGAAAGTGCCGATGATCGACCGCCCGGTCGTCGCGCGAGGAATAGCCACGGTGCAAGACGCCGCTACGCGAATCCGGGAGACGCTGCCGGCCGAGCCGGAGGACCTTGCCGCGGATCGCACGAAACGTGAAGTGGTCGTCCTCAACCTCTTTGTCGCCATCCAGGAATGTCTGTCCCTGGCGACCCACAGGCTCGCGGACGAGGGTCGCACCGTCCCCGCCACCTATGCGGAGGTTTTCCGGGCGTTGGCCGAGCACCACGTCATCGATCCCGGACTCGCGTCCAGAATGGCGGCCGCGGCGGGACTTCGGAACCTGATCGCTCACCGTTATGGCGACCTGGACTGGGAACGCGTGCACGAAATCGGCACGCACCACCTGTCCGATCGCCTCGAGTTCTGCAAATCGCTCCAGCGGTCGATTTCCGAGGAGGTCGAGCCCGACCCCCGTGGCGGCGAATGAGGGCAGGACGCATGCGAGTCCTGAGCTGGAACGTCAACGGGATCCGCGCCTGCACGAAGCGCGGATTCGCCGATTTCCTCGATCGGTGTGGGGCCGACGTGCTCGGGGTGCAGGAGGTGCGGGCGCTGCCGGATCAGATCCCGGCCGAGGCGCGCGCGCCGGCGGGTTGGAACGTGGCGTTCTCGCCGGCCGAGCGCCTCGGATACAGCGGGGTCGGGCTCTACGCGCGGCCGGAGCCCGAGCGGGTCGAGACTTCGCTCGACGAGCCGCGCTTCGACGCCGAGGGGCGGTTCGTCGCCGCCCACTTCCGGTCCGGCCGCGGCCGATTCGCGGTGGTGAACTGCTACTTCCCCAAGGGGAGCGGCAAGGACCGCGACAACAGCCGGGTACCCTACAAGCTCGACTTCTATCGCGCAGTATTCGAGCACGTGCAGCGCCTTCGCCGGCAGTGTCCGGTGCTCGTCATCGGCGACTACAACACCGCGCACCGCGAGATCGACCTCGCCCGGCCCAAGGCGAACGTCAAGAACAGCGGGTTCCTGCCCGAGGAGCGGGAGGAGATCGACCGCTGGCTCGAAGCGGGCTGGATCGACACCTTCCGCGCCCTGCACCCCGACGAGCCGGACCACTACTCCTGGTGGGCGCAGCGGGGCGGTGCCCGCGCGCGCAACGTCGGGTGGCGGATCGACTACGTGCTCGCCTCCCCGGAGGCCATGGAGCAGGTGCGGGATGCCTTCATCTGGCCGGACGAGCACGGCTCCGACCACTGCCCGGTCGGGGTCGACATCGACCTCTAGGCCGGAAAAATCACCGATTTTCATCACATCGAGTAGACATCAGATATCGTTTGTGGACGGGAGTTGGAATCTGGTTGTTGAATGGAACATGTGATTTGACGACTCTCCACCGCTGAAGTGGTCAGGACGTCGCGTTCCGTGCATCCAGGTCGCATCTTCGGTGTTCCATTTCGAGATTCCCATTCGCCATCCGTCCACCCGATGGATCACATCCACCAACCTTCCGCCACGCGAAACTGTCAACGCAGGGTGGCCCTGTACCACGCCCGCCTCACGACTGGCACCGTTGCCGACGCTAGGCCCCGGTACCGGCGCTACATCCTCCGGGACGACCGGCTGATGGGCTTCGGTGTGCGCGTCTCAAAGGGCCGGGAAGAGGACCGCAGTCGGTTGTCGGCACATGCCTGTCGCGACGCGCAGCTTCGCGAGCACATCGTGCGCGTGTAAGAAGAGAACTACCGGGTGTACGGGGTTCGCAAGGTGTGGCGCCAACTTCGCCGCGAGGGCGTCGCGGTGGCCCGCTGCACCAGCGCGGTTGATGCGCGAGCTTGTCCTTCGCGGCGTGGCGCAGGCCGGCGGGTGAAGACGACGACCTCTGTGGCTGGAATCAGCCGGGAAGGGTTGTTGGGAAGACGCGTCCCGCACGCCGGGCGAACTGATGGGTCTCGGCGCTACCCCCGGTCGCACATTCACCGTCCTCGAATCGATCCGGAAACTGTCGAGCGCACTGTCCCCATCCCCCATCTCGCAGCCTCGTGGCGCACCGAACATGTGGCGATAGCGGCGAGCTCAGGCAAGCCAGCGCTTGCGGCGCCTGTAGTGCTTGACGTCGCGGTAGCTGCGGCGCACGCCGACGGAAAGCCCGAGGTAGAACTCCTTGACGTCCTCGTTCTCCCTCAGCGCTTCCGCCTCGCCGTCGAGGACGACGCGACCGTTCTCGAGGATGTAGCCGTACGATGCGTAACGAAGCGCGACCGCGGCGTTCTGTTCCGCGAGGAGGAAGCTCACCTCTTCCTTTTCGTTCAGTCGGCTGACGATCGCGAAGATCTCGTCGACGAGCTGAGGGGCAAGTCCCATCGACGGCTCATCGAGCAGGATGAGCTTGGGGCGCGACATCAGCGCCCGGCCGATGGCGGTCATCTGTTGCTCGCCACCCGAGACGTAACCGGCCTGAATCCTGCGGCGATCGCGAAGAGCGGGAAAGTAGCTGTAGACCATTTCGAGATTTCGCGCCAGCTCGGCACGACTGCTCCTGCGGGTATAGGCGCCCGAGCGCAGGTTCTCCTCCACGGTCAGGTGCTCGAAGCAATGACGGCCTTCCATGACTTGAATGAGGCCCTGCTCGACGAGATCGGCCGGGTCGAGGTCCTTCGTGCGTCGGCCGCGGTACTCGATGCTGCCCTTTGCGACCTCGCCCCGCTCGGACTGGAGCAGATTCGATATCGCTTTGAGGGTGGTGGTCTTTCCGGCGCCGTTGGCCCCGAGGAGGGCAATGATGCCCCCCTCGAAGACCTCGAGCGAAACACCCTTGAGCACCAGGATCACGTGGTCGTAGATGACCTCGATGTTGTTAATGCTCAGAATCACGGGTGCATTTCCGGTCACGGCGTCACCTTCCCCTGTTCGGGGCCCGGATTGTTCCCTCGTCCCCGACCCGGACTGTTCCGTCGTCCGGGACCGGGATCATTCCCCTGCTCGGGGTCCCGGACCATTCCCTCGTTCACGGGCACTCGGAGCCGAGCGACATCCCTGTGCGCAGCGCGATGCCCTTCTCGCTCGCGTACTTCGCGGCGGAGGTCTCGATCATCGGGCGCACGATCTCCTGATCGGTCTGGATCCAGTCCGTGACCCGGTTCCACCGGTCGCCGTCCCATTCCTGGAACATCACCGCGCCGCCGCCCTCATGGTCGTTGCAGGAGACCTTGATTGGCGACATCAGGCCTTCCGCACCGAGTTCCTTGATTCGATCCTCCGTGATGTCGAGATTCTCGATGCCCCAGCGGATCTGCTCACCGGTCAACGGCTGCTGTCCGAACTTCGCCTGCGCAATTCGCAGCGCCTCGGTGGTGAGGATCCCGGAGATGAGGCCGCGGTTGTAATAAATGGTCCCGACCCGCTGCGGCGAGATGTTTCCCTTCGAAGCGCTGTAGACGATCTCCAGGATCTCGTCGATGACCGGAAAGCTCCTTCCCGACGGATGGAAACCGGCCGCGACATAGCCCACGGCCGCCCTTCCGGCCGGAATCACATCCTCTTCCGCACCGCTCCACCAGACGCCGACGATCTTGTTCGCCGGAAATCCGACGCGCCGGGCCTCCTTGAGCGCGGTGGGGTTCATGACCCCCCAGCCGCGAAGGATCACCCAGTCGGGCTTGAATACCCGACCGATCTGCAGCCACGTGGCCTTCTGATCGAGACCGGGGTGTGGTACCGCGTAGTGCTCGACGGTGAAGCCGTAGCGCTCGGCCTGCACGTTCAGGACCGGGATGGTCTCCTTCCCGTAGCTCGACTCGTGGTAGAGATTGGCGATCTTCAAGCCCGCGAGCCTGTCCATGCCGCCTTCTTTCATCCCGATATACTTGATTTTTGCCGTATTCTGGCTCCAGTAGTTGGTTACGAGGGGAAAGATGTACGGAAACACTCGACCGTCGCTCGCGTCCGTGCGGCCGTATCCCATCGAGATGACCGGGACCTTGTCGGCCGTCGCACGTTCGATGAGCCGGTAGGTGATGCCGGTGCTCAGCGGCTGCACGATGCTTGCCCCCGTCGGGCCGGAGTTCTTGAGCCGCTCGTAACACTCGACCCCGCGGTCGGAGTTGTAGGCGGTCTCGCATTCCTCCCAGGTGAGCTTCACCCCGCCGACGCCGCCGTCGCGCAGGTTGAGCAGGGTGTAGTAGTCCTCGATGCCGCCGAAGAAGCCGGTGCCGCCCGCCGCGTAGGGCCCGGTCCGATAGACGAGCATGGGAAAGAACTGCTCGCTGTCCGCCGCCGAAACGGTGGCAAACGGCGTCGCCGCCAGCATTGCGGCAGCCACGAAACTGAGTCCGATTCGGGTTTTCATGAGAGTTTCTCCTGTAAATGGATCCCTTTTTCGGGAATTGGTCTCCGGTCACGGAGACACGGTTCTTCCTGCGGATGTGGGCTCGCACCGCAGGAAGCCGAAGCGAACCGCTCCGCGGCGGTTCTAGTACGCGAATGGCCACGTGCGCATCTTCTGTCTGCCGATTTCCCACAACCGTGCGAGGCCGTTCGGTTCGACGATCAGGAAAAGGATGATCACGCTGCCGAAAATGATGAGCTCCAGGTTCGACAGCACGTCGCTTGACATCGTCCCGCCGGCAAACGTCGACGAGAGCGTATTCAGCACCACCGGCATCAGCACGATGAACGCCGCGCCGAGAAACGAACCCATGACGCTTCCCAGCCCGCCGATGATGATCATGAAAAGGATCTGGAACGAGCGGGCGAGGTCGAACGCCTCGGTATCGGCATTGCCGACATACGTGAACACGTAGAGGCTGCCGGCCACCCCGCAGTAGAACGAGCTGACCGCAAAGGCGAGCAACTTCCCCCGGAGAAGCTGGACGCCGATGATCTCCGCGGCAATGTCCATGTCGCGGATCGCCATCCAGGTTCGTCCGGTGGGGCTGCGGATCATGTTCTTCGCGAGCAGCGCGAGGAGCACCACGACGGCCAGGGTCACGAGGTACTTCGTCTCGGCGGTCGCGTTGGGGCCCGACACGACGACGTTCAGCGGGGCGAGGAAGGCGAGCGGGCCTCCCTCCGTCGCGAACGACCCGAGCAGGGTCCGCGTCGGGGCCGAGGCGACGCCGGCCGGGTCGTAGTTCGTGAACCAGCCCACATGGTCGAAGAGCCACAGCAGGAAGAACTGCGCCGCAAGCGTCGCCACCGCGAGGTAGAAGCCCTTGATCCGCAGGCTCGGCAGTCCGAAGACGATGCCGACCATCGCGGCGAACAGGCCCGCGATGAAGAAATCGAGAACCAGAGGGAGCTCCGGCAATCGAAGCGCGAGGTTGTAGCAGGCGTATGCCCCGACGGCCATGAAGCCCCCGGTGCCGAGAGACAACTGGCCGGCGTATCCGGTGAGCAGGTTGAGGCCGAGCGCGGCAAGGCTGAACACCAGGAACTGGGTCAGAATCGGTCCCAGCCAGTACTGGTCGGCGAGCAGGGGACGGCCACGAAGGCGGCGACTAGCACCGCCGTTACCCCCAGCCGGTCCTGGCGAATGCGAAAGATCGCGTGGTCCGCGGCGTAGTTGTCCTTAAACTGTCCGACGTCCCGATACAGCACGGCCTAGACCCTTTCGATGATCTTTTCGCCGAACAGCCCCTGGGGCCGGAACAGCAGGAAGACCATGGCGAGCATGTACGGGCTCCAGCTCTCGGTGCCGCCGTGGAAGAGGGGAATCCCGACGAAGACCTCGAACGTCTTCTCGGTGATCCCGACGATGATCCCGCCGACGATGGCGCCCGGAATCGAGGTGAAGCCGCCGAGGATGAGCACCGGCAGCGCCTTGAACGCGAGCAACGCCAGGCTGAACTGGACGCCGAGCTTCGTTCCCCATATGGCGCCCGCCACGAGCGCGACGATTCCCGCCGCGGCCCAGACCACGCGCCAGATCGTCCGCAGGCGGATGCCGACCGACATCGCCGCCTGGTGGTCATCCGCCACCGAGCGCAAACCGAGACCGACCCAGGTCCGGTTGAAGAAGATGGCGAGCCCGGCGACCAGGAGCCCGGCGAGCGCCGCCGCGTACAGGTCCAGCTCGCTGATGAAGACGCCGGCGATCTCGAACGGAATGTCCGGAATGCCGAGGTCCATGGCATGGACGTTCGCGTCCCAGACCCCCTGGGCCAGCCCCTCGAGCACGAAGCTCAGCCCGATGGTGGCCATGAAGAGAATGATCGGGGCCTGGTTGACGAGCGGGCGCAACACGACCCGCTCGATAGCCATCGCCAGCACGATCATCACGACGACGGTGACCGCGAACGCCCGAAAGAAGTTGACGTCGCCGCCGAACAGGCTGACGAGGGCGAGCCCGCCGAGGATCCCCACCGCCCAGTGGCGCCCCTTCTCGCCCCCGGTGACGGTCAGGAAGACGAGGAGGGTCACGAAGACGGCGCGCCAGAGATCGTGGTTCGTTCCGAACACGATGAGGAGCAGGAGCCCGCCGGCTACCGCCACCACGATCTCGACCGGTATCGCGCCGAGCGGCAGTCGCGGCACGGCCCGGAAACGCCGGTTCATGAGGAGGACCGCGGATACCGCGGCAAGTGCGATCGAGAGCCAACCCGTCCAGTCCCAGAACGCGCCGGCCGCTCCGAACTCGAGCAGCAGCACGAGGGTCAGCGCCGCGAACAGGACGAGCGCGCCCTGGGCGAAGTTGAACACCCCCGACGCCTTGAAGATGAGGACGAACCCGAGGGCGACCAGGGAGTACATGATTCCGGACAGGGCGCCCCCGACGACCACCTCGAGGAAGAACGCTACGGACCACACGGCTCGTTCACGCTTCATTCGACCCGGCGCGCATCGAGAGGCGCTAGCCCTGACCCAGGTACGCCCGCACGACGACCGGGTCCGTGCGCACGTCGTCCGGGGTGCCCTCGGCGATATTCTCGCCGTGGTCCAGCACGACCACGATGTCGGAGAGATCCATGACCACGCTCATGTCGTGCTCGATGAGAATCATCGTGGTGCCCCATTCCTCGTTGATGTCGAGAATGGAGCGGGCCATGTCCTCCTTTTCCTCGACGTTCATACCCGCCATCGGCTCGTCCAGGAGGAGCACGGTGGGCTCCATGGCGAGGGCCCGGCCAAGCTCGACCCGCTTCTGGATGCCGTAGGGAAGACGGCCCACCGGCACGTTGCGGTACTCCTGGATCTCCAGGAAATCGATGATTCCTTCGACGTGCTTCCGGTTGCGGATCTCTTCGCGCGCCGCCCGTCCCCAATACAGCGCGTTCCAGAGGAAGTTGCTCTTCGTCTTGAGCAGCCGGCCGGACATGATGTTGTCCAGGGTCGTCATGCCCTTGAACAGGGCGATGTTCTGAAAGGTCCGCCCGAAGCCGAGCCGGGCGACGGCATGGGGAGCGAGACGGGTACGGTCGTTGCCCTCGAACGCGATGCGGCCGCGGTCGGGGCGGTAAAAGCCGCTGATGACGTTCAGCATGGAGGTCTTGCCGGCCCCGTTCGGGCCGATGATCGAGAAGATCTCGCCGCGGTCGATC
The DNA here is from genome assembly GCA_965223775.1 of Gammaproteobacteria bacterium. GTDB lineage: Bacteria > Pseudomonadota > Gammaproteobacteria > HK1 > HK1 > JAJDXW01. The sequence goes on from OZ245021.1 coordinate 5,841,393, forward strand.
TCGAAGGTGACCCCTTGCAGAGCGCGTATGCCGCCAAAGCGCAGGTGGATGTCCTCGACACCGAGAAACGATGCGGTGGCCGACGCGGCATCCCGGTCGCGGCGCCGACGCTTGCGGTCCATCAGGGCGACGAGGGCCTGGTCGCGCGTATCGAATAGATTCGCGCGAAACCGTTCTTCTCTCGCGCTCGCGCGAATCGTCTCGCGGATCTCCTCGGTGGCGCTCACTCGTGCCGTTCCGAGGCTGAACGCGATGTTGGACTGCTTGCCCCGGGCGGCGAACCGGGCCCAGGTGTCGGGGGCGATCACGCACCCGGCGTAGTTGACGAGGAAGTACCAGCGGCGCCCCGACGCCGCGAGCTGGCGGTCGACCTCGTCGAAAAGGTCGTCGATCTCCCCCTGGGTCGTGAGCTGAAGCGAGGAGAAGTCGACCTCCATCACGTCCAGGGCGTCGTGAAACACGATGCGGTCCCGAATCGTCCTGACCGTCACGGCCCGTGCTTCCACGTTCCCGGCCCGCTACGGCCGTACCTCCGGGACGCACGGGGGGAAGCGGGCTGCATCGCGGATCTTCAGGTCGCCGCGCAGGGTCCCCGTGCTGCCGTCCTCGAACGTCACCCGGGCTTCGACTTCGCAGTGGTCCCGGTTCGAATGGAGCGCTTCCACCAGGGCGCCGTACCGATCGGCGATGAAGTGCCGCCGCACCTTGCGCGTGCGGGTCAGCTCGGCGTCGTCGGCATCGAGTTCCTTGTGCAGGATCAAAAAGCGTCGGATCTGCGCTCCCCCGAGATGGGAATCGGCGGCAAGCTCCCGGTTGACTCGCTCGACATGGCCCTGGATGAGGTCGTAGACGTCGGCCTTGGCGGCGAGGTCCTGGTAGCTCGCATACGCGATTCCCTGCCGCTGGGCCCAATTCCCGACCGCCTGGAGATCGATGTTGATGAACGCGACGGTGCTCTCGCGCTCGTTGCCGAAGGCGACCGCCTCCTTGATCTCGGGGAAGAACTTGAGCTTGTTCTCGATGTGCTTGGGGGCGAACAGAGTCCCGTCGCGGAGCTTTCCCACGTCCTTGACCCGGTCGATGATCTTCAGGTGCCCGGCCTCGTCGAAGTAGCCGGCATCCCCCGTGCGCACCCAACCGCCGGGGGTCTTGGTCTCCCTCGTGGCTTCCGCGTTCCGGTAGTACTCCCGGAACGCGCCGGGGCTGCGATACAGGACTTCGCCATCGTCCGCGATCCGGATCTCGACGCCCGGTGCCGGGGTTCCGACCGTGTCCGGCCGGACGTCGTCATCCGGGTGCATCGTCACGAAGACGGACGCCTCGGTCTGACCGTAGAGCTGCTTGAGGTTCACTCCGAGGGAGCGATAGAACGCGAAGATGTCGGGCCCCATGGCCTCGCCCGCGGTATACGCGAGCCGGATCCGCGAGAACCCGAGCGTATTGACCAGCGGGCCGAATACGAAGGCGCGCCCGAGGGCATACAGCAGGCGGTCGGCAAGCCGCACCGGCTTGCCGTCGAGGATGCGCGGGCCCGCGCGCCGCGCGACCGCCATGAACCAGTGGAACAGCCTGCGCTTCGGCCAGCCGGTATCCTCGATGCGGATCATCACCTCGGTGAGGATGTTTTCCCAGATCCGCGGCGGGGCGAAGAAATAGGTCGGGCCGATCTCGTGCAGGTCGTGCATCACCGTCGCCCCCGACTCGGGGCAGTTGACGCAGAAACCGGTGGCGTAGGACTGGGCGAAGGAGAAGATGTTGTCGCCGACCCAGGCCATGGGAAGGTAGGCCATCACCTCCTCGTCCTCTCCGAGACGATCGCGCACGGCCGCGTTCCCGGCGGTGAGGACGAGGTTGTCGAAGGAAAGGACGACCCCCTTGGGCCTTCCGGTCGTGCCGGACGTGTAGAGGATTACGGCGGGGTCCAGCCCTACGCCCCTGGCCGCCTCCTGGAGAAACAGACCCGGGTTCTCGGCATCATGCTTGCGGCCCCGCGCCTGCACCTTCGCGAACTCGTGCAGGAATGGATGGTCGTAGCGACTCAGGCCCCGAGGATCCTCATAGACCACGAGCCGCACGCTCGGGCAGCGCTCTCGTACCTCCAGGACCTTGTCGACCTGTTCCTGATCCTCCAGGATGACAAAGGCTGCTTCGGCGTGGTTGAGGACGTACGCGACCTCTTCGGCCACGGAGTCCTGGTAGACCGGGACGGGGATGGCCCCCAGTGACTGGGCTGCGGTCATCGCCCAGTAGAGCTGCGGGCGGTTGTCGCCGATGATGGCGACCTTGTCGCCGCGTTTCGCGCCGAGCGCGGCGAGGCCGCACGCCAATGCCCGCACCTCGTCGAGGACTTCGCGCCAGGTCCAGCTCTGCCAGATACCGTAGTCCTTCTCCCGCATGGCCGGACGATCCGGCCACCGCTTGGCGTTCCGCAGGAGCAGCTTGGGAAAAGTGTTGTGGGCCTGGGCCTCAATGTCAGCGGACATGAGCGAACTACTCTCCCAAGCGCCGCACTTCGTCAGCCGACCGCTGACTGGAAATCGGCACAGTAGATATGGCGACCGCGCCAGGTTCCACAACCTTGCTGTCTCCAGTGCAACTCACGGGACCATAGGTCGTCCGATTCTTCCGCGCGCCACCCGGATCGGTGGGGTGGGGCGAAGAACGGCTGAGCAACGGCATCAAGGACATCCGGCGTGCGTTTGCCGCCGGTCTCAACGGAGCGTCGTCGATGCCTTCCGGGATCGCGGCTCTTCGCTCCGATGAGATCCGTCCCACCGTCCTGCGGCGTCCACCACTGCATTGGCGCGCCGCTCGCGCGACCGAAGGGGCGCGACGACCAGGAGTAGCCTCACGGGCGAACGACGATGGGCGCCCGGCGTTCCGGAATGAAGACCGGGGCAACCTTCACTTTCTCATACCCCCTGTTTGAGGGGGCTGACACGCGATGCGCCGCTCGTCAATACTCTCTGAATGCTCTACCAACAGGCAAAGGCACCGACCGCGGCACGGTCGGCGAGAGCAGAGAGACGGGACGCGCGGTTCGGCCCGGTCTTCCGCACCGTCGCAGGGGACCTGAACATCCGCGACGCAGCGTGTTCAAGCCCGCGATTCCCGGAGGTGCCTCCCTGGCGGGCGGGGCAGTGAACGCACAGGCAGTGATGGACAAGACGATCCGGGACCGGATCGTGTTCCACGACGCCCTGGAGCTGATGGAAGTCGACTTTTCCTCGCTTCACTTCACCAGCCACAGTGCGATCGACGACTTCTACGACGAGGTCGACCGCCAGCTCTCGGCGTCGGGGCATCGCTGGTACTTCCTCGTCAACTACGCCGGGTGCGTGATCGCACCCAATGTCTGGACTCGGTTCGCCGCCCGCGGAAAGCAGTCCAACATCGCGTTCAGCCTCGAAACGGCCCGGGTGGGCGCCACCGAGGCGACCCGCGAGACGATTCTCGAGCGCGCGAGAGAAGAACGGTTTCGCGCCAATCTCTTCGAGTCCCGCGACCAGGCGCTCGTCGCACTGATGACGAGCAGGCCGCGCAGGGACTGGGAACCGCGCCTGGGAAGCGGCCGGGTCGTGAGCGGGCAGGGCCTTTTCGAGCGCGTCCTGGCGTCGCTGCACGCGGGTGTGTTCGACGATGCGCGGTGGCCGGCCACCTCCGGGCTCATCGACGAGCTCTGCGAGGTGAAGGGCAACGCCCTGGTGTTCGCCGCCGGAACTACCCGCAAAGACCTCGAAATTTATGTTTCGCGGTTCTGCTACCGCGGGCGACGACGCGAGGAATGGGAGCACCGATACTTCGAGGTTTACCATGCCCGGGACGAGCGTATCCCGCGCCTCAGGAAACTGCCCGACAGTCTGGTGGTCCCGGTCGCTGACCTCTACACCGCCTTCGAGAAGAAGACTTCTCCGGCCTACAACGAGCAGCTCCCGCGCTGCCACGCGCAGAACGGCCTGAACGTGCGCCTGGATGGGCCGCACGGGTCCCGCATCATCTGTGGCTTTTCCGATCCCGCGGACTCCGACGGCTGGTCGTCCACTCAGATCGAGACCATCGAGCGTCTACTGCCCCATCTGCGCCAGTACGTGGTCCTGCGTCAGGCGTTGGCCACTGCGAGGGCCCTGGGCACGTCCCTCATGGGGCTGCTCGACAACACCCGTTCCGGCGTCATCCAACTGGACGCGCGCGGGCGGATTGTGGCCGCGAACGACCACGCCCGCGACATGCTGCGCCAAGTCGACGCCTTGTTGGACCAAGGCGGGTTTCTGCACGCCGCGTCTCCAAGCGACGACGCCGAACTCCAGAGGCTTCTGGCGCGTGCGCTGCCGCCGTTCGGCAAGCAGGGCGTTGCCGGCTCGATGATGGTGAGCGGTCCGTCCGCTTTGCGGCGGCTCATGCTGCACGTCAGCCCCGTGGACGGGCGGCACCTGGTCTCCTGCCCTCAGGGCGTTTCCGCACTGGTGCTGGTCGTCGACCCGGTACGCCGGGCGCGTCTCGATTCGGGTTCAGTCGCTGCGATCCTCGGCCTGACGCCTGCGGAGAGCCAGATGGCTGTGCTGCTCGCCGAGGGCTGGTCGGTCCGCGACATTGCCGCCGCGACCGGTCGCAGCGAACACACCCTGCGCTGGCACTTGAAGCATGTGTTCGCCAAGCTCGGCGTCACCCGACAGGCGGAGCTCATGCAGCTCGTAGTATCGCTGGCGTCGCTGCCGCAGTCTCGGCGCTGAAGCCCGCAACGGAAACACCTCCCCGTGCGACACGCTCAACCGGCTCTCGACTCCCTACGACAGGGCGTGGACTCCGGCGCACTTGTGGCGGTGTTCGAGAGCAGGTTGTTCAGCACCTGCACGATGCGCCCCCGGTCGGCCATCACCCGCGGCAGATCGGGCGGCAGATCGGGCGGCAGGTCGATCAGCACGTCGTGCCGGGCGCCGCCGGAGAGGAAGGTGTTGCGGGCCCGGTCCACCAAGGCGGCGACCTCGGAGGTCTCGGGCGATACCGGCAGCGTGCCGGCGTCTATGCGTCCGGCATCGAGCAGGTCGCCGACCAGGCCGCGCATGTGATCGGCCACCGACTCCTTCACCGTGGGCGGCTCCTCGCGCTCCTCGCCGCCTTCGTGGGCCTTGCCCTCGCGCTCCACACCCAAGACGCCGAAATTGACTGGCACGGCGTCGCTTGGGCCGTGTTCACGGCCGTCACCTTCTCGGCCGTCCTCATCGTCTGCGGACGAACGATGCGCGACGTGGACCGGAGGGTTCTCATGCTCTACCTCACGAGCACTGCGGCAGCGATCGCGGGGGTCGCCTCGCTCACGCTGGTGAACCTCGAGTGGCCGCGCACGCACCCAGGCTCGACGCTTCTCGGGGCGTCGACCGGGCTCTACGTGCTCGCCAGCACTCTGCTCTGGCGTCCACGCCGAGCAGTTACGTTCCATGTATTCGTTCGTTCAACGGGTGACAGCAGTGAGGAATCCACCGAGCTCAGCCGTACTCAGTCAGGAAGAACGCCGATCCGCCGCTGGCCTGGCGATGTCATCGCCCGATGACCGAACGAACACGTTCCATGCGGCGCAGTGCCGATCAATCCGGAGGACGCTGGTGTTCCATTGGTGTTGCCCAGATCGTTACAATGGGACCTAACAGGATCTGGATGGTCAGATTTATATTTTTATAACAATTAGTTATAGATATATCGATTTCAGAAGAGTGGCAATGGGTAGATTTCACCGATTTCATGCTGCGGACGCCAATCTGTCGCTTCGCGCTCCCAAGGTCGCCGCGGTAGCGGGCCGTACTCCCTCAAGCCGCTTCGACAGCGCGAACGCGCTTTTTCGGTCCGTGCGGCCCGCTACCGCGGCGTTCTGCTTCGCAGCTTCGCCGGCGCCCTCGCTACGAAGATTGGTGAAATATGCGGGCTAGAAGTTCTCGCAGCAGAAAGTTCTTGTGAAAGAAAGATCGCTGGCGTGGCATGGCAGATGCCGGATGGGCGGCAGAGCGCGCGAGCACTCGGAGGCTTGCGATATCGGCGGCGCGGCGAGACAGCTCTCACCCGCCAGCAGCCAGGAACCGTTCATAGCGCACTTCCAGCAAGACCGGGTCGGGCCGATCTTCGCTGCGGCGCGGCACATGTATTCGGTGCTGGTGAAGCCGCTTCAGACCGTGAACCAGCATCGGCCCGTCCTGCTCCTCGAGGATGTCGCGCCGAACCTCGACGACTCCGTCCGGGCGCACGCCGACGAACAATCTGTCGAATGCGGCGTGATGCAGCTTGCAGAGCGCAAGCCCGTTCGGCACCCGTGGCTCTCCCCCGGGTTCACGGTCTGGCACGATGTGGGCGGCGTCGAGCAATTCGTGGTGCCGGAGGCGGCACAGCGCACATTGCGTTCGGTACGCACGCAGCACACGCTCCCGAAAGGACCGTTGATGGAGCCGGATCTGGAGTTCGCGAGTCACGTATCGACGCCGCTCGTCACCGCCGGGTTCGTAGTGGAGGGCCACCGATGGGGACGGAAGGCGGAACGCCAGCATGTCCAGCACCGAGGCATCGTCGACCTGGATCGAGAATCGGAGACGTTCCGGCTCATCTCCGACAACGAATACCGGCCAAGCGGCGAGGTAGCGCCCAGGAAGCAGACCGAAGAAGTAGATCAGCGGGATCCGCCGCCGCATCAGCTCGCGGAGCCCGACGTTGTCCCGATGCATCGGATCCCGACCGCGATACGCATAGAGGAAACGTCCATCGCTGCCCGCCCGATCGTCGTAGGGTCCATCGACGGCTGTCCGCACTGAAAGAGGCAGCTCGCACGCGCGCGGCTTTGAAGATGCCCTGCATGCTGACCAAGGGCACGCGGACTTCTCTGGTATCGAATCCTTGGCGGAGTACAGACCAAGGAAGGACGTCATCGTGCCGCGCGACCTGCTCGGTGAGCCAATCGAAAGCAGCCCGGCGGATGGCGGCGTCACTCACGGATGCACCGGTGCATGAGCACCCTTCCTCGACCTATGCGGATTCTGCCCCATCTCGTCCGCCCGCTGGTAACGTCGTTCAGCGCGTGCGGAGTCCCGGATCGTCCTGCAATCCGGCCCGAACGGGGGAAGCGGCAGGGATCGAGGACAGGACCGCTTGGAGCGGCGAGTCTGCACCGGAGTCGTCGGACCAACGAGTTCGCCGGAACGTCGGATGTCGAAGTAGCCGGGACGGTCGATCGGAACATGAGGATCCCTTGCCTTCGGATCCCGGTTCGGAGGGCTCTGACCGACCGGAGCGAAGCGGAGGCGTCCGGAGCCTGCGTTCCGCCCGGATCGAGCCGGCGGCCTGTACCATGAATGCCGGTCCGCGAAGGGGCATCGGCCCCGCGGAGCGATTCGACTGCGGCCCGCGGCCCGGAGGGGAAACGAGAACATGAAGTTCGTCCCGATCACGGGGGCGGCCGGCCTCATCGGGAGCGGCTTGCGGGAGAATTTCGCAAGCCGGTGCAAGCGGTGAAGGCGGCCACCCATTCGGCCATGGACTGTTCGATCGTCGACGTATTCGCGGAGCGGCCGCTCGCCGGCAACCAGCTCGCGGTGGTGCGGGAATGCGCCCATCTCGATGCGGGGGCGATGCAGGCCATCGCCCGGGAGATGAACTTCTCCGAGACGACGTTCGTCGTCGAGGAGCGTGACGGCGAGGCGAAGGTCCGCATCTTCACACCGGACCGTGAGCTCCCGTTCGCGGGGCACCCGACGCTCGGCACCGCGTGGGTGCTGGGCCGAAACCGGGGTGCGTACACGCTGGACCTCGCGGCGGGGCGTGTCCGGGTGACCTTCGAGGCGGGCGGAATCGCGTGGATGGAGCCGCCACCGGTAGACCTCGGGCACTCGCTGGACGCGCGGCGGGCGGCGGCGCTGCTCGGCCTCGACGAGTCCGACCTGGACGCCCGCTACCCGGCGCGGTTCGCCACGGTGGGACCCTGGTTCGTGCTGATCGGCGTCCGATCGCTCGACGCCCTGCGGCGGGTCGTGGTCGATCCGGTCGTGTACGAAGACGTCGCGGCGGGAGGTCGGCTCGCCGTGTTCGTCTTCGCGGAAGAGCCCTACAACGACGACGCGAACTTCGCTGCCCGGATGCTGATCGTCAACCAGGGGATCCGGGAAGACCCGGCGACGGGGAGCGCCAACGCGGCGCTCGCGGCGCATCTCCGCTCGCTCGGCCTCGCCGGCGAATTCAAGGTGGAGCAGGGCTTCGAGATCGACCGCCCGTCGCGCCTCTATCTCGAGGTCGCGGACCCGATCCGCGTCGGCGGCAAGGTGCACCCGGTGCTGACCGGCACCCTCGCCTGCTGAACCGCTTGCCCCCAATCTGATGATGGCGGCCCACGACGAACATGAGCAAGCGGCGCACGAGAGGTCGTCGAACGATTCGCAGGCGGGCGATGGCTCCCCCTGATCGGTCGGATGTGTTTTCATTGCGGGATGCCGGAGCCAGCCACGACGCCCGTACCCGAGCCTCCCACGATTACCCGCGTCGCCTTGCGGAACTACAAGAGCATCGCTGCGTGCGACATCGAGCTGGCTCCGCTGTCGATACTGGTCGGCCCGAACGGCGCCGGCAAGAGCAACTTCCTCGACGCGCTGCGCTTTACCTCGCAGGCTCTCCGATTCTCCCTTGATCATGCGATCCGCGAGCGCGGCGGCATCAATGAGGTGCGACGGCGGTCGCGCGGCCATCCCAACCACTTCGGCATCCGTCTCGATTTCCGGCTTCCCGAGTCGTCCGGCTGGTACGCATTCGAAGTCGGCGCCAAGCCGCAAGGCCGATACATCGTTCGGAAAGAGGAGTGCGTGGCCAGCTCAACGGATCGGGATCGGGCGGGCTCTTTCCGAGTAGAAAACGGACGAACGGTCGCCAGCTCATTCGCCCACCCTCCGGGGGCCGGAAGCGACCGCTTGTACCTTATGCAGGTAGCCGGATATCCGGCGTTCCGCCCGGTCTATGATGCCTTGGCCGGGATGGGTTTCTACAACTTCCACCCCGAGCAGATCCGCGAACTCCAGTCGCCGGACCCGGGCGATCTCCTCAAGCCGGACGGAAGCAACATCGCAAGCGTTCTCGCGAGCCTGAAGACGGGCGCGCCCGAGAGCGCGGAGCGTATGGGCCAGTACCTCTCCAAGGTTGTCCCGGGAACGGTGGGCATGGAGCCGAAGACCGTGGGACCCAAGCTGACCTTGGAGTTTCGCCAGGAGGTGCGGGGCGACCGCCACCCATGGCGGTTCCTCGCGAACAACGTATCGGACGGAACCCTGCGGGTTCTCGGGGTGCTCGTAGCACTCTATCAGGGGTCCGGCATGGAGTCGGGAAACGCGATGCTGGTAGGCATCGAAGAGCCGGAAGGCGCCCTCCATCCCGCCGCGGCGGGGGTGCTGACGGATGTGCTGCTCGAAGCGAGCGCGCGCGTGCAAGTGGTCGTCACCAGCCATAGCGCAGACCTGCTCGATCGAGACACGATTCGACTGGAGTCCATTGTGGCCGTGGTCTCGGAAGATGGAGAGACGCGGCTCGCCCCGCTCGACGACACGGGCCGATCAATGCTTCGGAATCACCTGTTCACGGCCGGGGAGCTGCTCCGCATCGACCAGCTCACCCCGGATCCTGAGCTGTCAACGCCAAGGCAGTTGAACCTCTTCCGCGACGAGGCGTGATCCTTGGCGAAGATCGTCGCCATAGTCGAAGGGGATGGTGAGGTGGAGGCAGTTCCCGTACTGATTCGACGGATCGCCTCGGAGGCGGCTCCGCTCTCCCCGCCAACCGTCTTGAGACCGATCCGCGTACGTCGCCAGCGAATCCTCAAGGAAGGCGAGCTGGAACGGTATGTGAGCCTGGCTTCGGCTCGCGTTGGAGACGGCGGTTGCATATTGATCCTGCTGGATGCGAACGGCGATTGCCCGGCGGACATTGGACCCGTCATCCTGAAGCGAGTTCGCGCGGCAGGTTCTGGCCGGCGCATCGAGGCAGTCCTGGCAAAGTGTGAGTACGAGACTTGGTTTCTCGCGGCGGTCGAGTCGATTGCGGGTACGCGCGGGATTCCACTGGATGCATCAGCACCGGAGGATCCCGAGTCGATGCGGGGCGCCAAGGAGTGGCTCCGCTACCGGATGCGTGGATCCTATAGCCCGACGACCGACCAGGCCGCGTTGACCGCCGGCTTTGATATGGTGTCGGCACGCCGCCGCTCGGCGTCCTTCGACAAGATGTGGCGTGCGACGGCTGCATTGTTGCAATAGACCTTTCTCAGCCGGACGCAACGTGCCTTGTCTGACGGAACCCGCCGAAGTTCACGGGAAGATCGTCCGGGCGCCTGGGCTCGAACGGATCGGCCCGAGGGCCGGACATCCGTAGAGGAGATCCTGCGGCTGAAGGGAGAGCGTGGTGAAGTCTGAGACCGACCGAACGGCCGGGCGCTCCGAGCGGTGGGACGTCTCCTGGGCGGACGTGGAGCGGGCGCAGCTCGAGACCATGCTCGCCGCCACGCCCGCGCAGCGGCTCGCGTGGCTGGAGGAGGCGATGCGGCTCGCCCACGCCTCGGGCGCCCTTGCGGCGGCGCGCCGCGAGCCCGTTTCGGGCGACCGAGGGCAGTGACCGTCGAAGTCCCGGAGTGCAACCGGAGTCGCCGGCCGACGTCCTCGGCGGAACCTCGGTTGTCGGTGCACCCGGAACGGTAGATTGGAACGCGAGGCTCCCGTGGCCGTGAGCCCGGAGCGGCCGCCGCCGCAGTTGCGCGTCCGCCACCTCGCGGTCTAGAGTCCGGACCGGCAGGGCGCTTGCGCGCACCGATGCACGGGAGGCTCCGACGGTGAACCTTTCGTCCAAGGAATCCGGGATCGTCTTCCGGATCATGACCGAGCTGTCATACGGCCACGGCTCCCGGGAGCTGCGCGAACGGGTGGGACCGCTGCTCCTGCGTCTCCTGGATGCCCAGTTCTTCGCTTCCTACGTGTGGTCCGAGCCCTCCGCCACGTTCGAGGAACGCGTCTCCGTCAACATGACGGACGAGAACCTCCGTACCTACGAGTCCCACTATCAGTTCTGCGACCCCATCACCCCCAAACTGCAACGCCGCCGGCGGGCGACCGCCGTGGCCGAGATCATCTCCCGGCGGCGCCTCGAGAGCACCGAGTTCTTCAATGACTTTCTGGCCCGGGACGGGCTCTGGTTCGGGGTGAACTATTACGCCTACTCGGCCGGAACCAACATCGGCGACCTCAGGATCTGGCGCGCCCGCGAAAAGGAGGATTTCTCGCGCCGCGAGATCGAGATCCTGGACTCGATCGGCCCCGCCTTCACCAACGCGATGCGCACCGCTCTTGCCCGCGAAGGGCACGACCACGGTGTGCTCTCGCTGATGATCGCGCTGGAACGCGTGCAGTCGCGCGCGACCCTGACCCGGCGCGAGAAGGAGATCGCGATGGCCGCGATCCTTGGCAAGTCCGACCGGGAGATCGCCGATGAGTGCGGGATCGCCTACACGACCGTGCGCACCCACCTCACGCACATCTTCGAGAAGCTGAACGTGTCCGGCCGGAACCAGCTCTTTCAACGCCTGGCCCTTCACTAGCCCGGGCTGGGACCCCTCCCGCAAGCCTCAGATCCGCAGCCTCTCCAGCAGGCCGGGGCGCAGTCCCGGGCCGTTCGGCGCTTCGAAGACGCATGTGCCGCGGTCGAGCAGGTAGACGCGGTCTGCCGTCTCTTCGATGAGGTTGAGATTCTGCTCCACGATGAGGAAGGCGCGCCCGCTCCCGGCCGCGCCCCGAATGGCCTCGGCCATGCGGAAGATGTTCTCGGCCTGCACACCCTCGGTCGGCTCGTCGAGGATGACCAGCTCGGTGTCCTCGGCGAGGGCGCGGCAGAAGGAGAGGATCTTCTTCTCCCCGCCGGAGAGGGTGCCGGCTCCTTGCGCGAGGCGTTCGCTCAAGAAGGGGAAGAGACCGAACAGCGCCTCGTATCGGTCGAGCGAACGGCTCTCGTATTGCAGGGTGAGGTTCTCGGCGACCGTCAGCTCGTCGAAGACGATGCCTTCCTGCGGCGCGTACCCCAGCCCCAAGTGGCGGCGGCGGTGCCCGGGGGCCGCGGTCAGGTCATGGCCGCGGAACGTCAGCCGGCCCGCCCGTATCGGCAGGTGCCCGGCCACCAGCTTCACCAGGGTCGACTTGCCGACCCCGTTGCGGCCGGTGACGAAAGCAAGCTCTCCGGGAGCGATGGCGGCCGAGAAGCCGTGGATGACCGTGATGTCCCCATGGCCGCCAGACAGCCCGTCGACCGACAGCAAGGCGGCGCTCACCCCTTGCTGCCCCCGGCATAGACCGCCTGCACGGCCGGGTCGTTGCGGACCTCGTCCATCGTCCCGCTTGCGAGCAGGCGGCCCTGGTGCAGGACGAGGACGTGATCCGACAGGCGTTCCACGACCTGCATGTCGTGCTCGATGATGATGCCGGTCGCGCCGATCTCGGCCGTCAGCTCCGCGATCGCCTCCGTCATCCGCGCGGTCTCTTCGACCGAGAGCCCGGCACAGGGCTCGTCCAGCAGGACGAGGTCGGGCTCGGCGAGCATGGTGAGCGCGAAATCGAGCATCTGCCGCTCGCCGACCGAGAGGGTCCCGGCCGGTTGGCCGTCATCACGAAGAAAGGGAAAGCGGCTCTCGAGCCTTCCGAGCAGATCGGTGCGCCACCGGTAGGGCGTCAACCGGAAGAGATCGGCCGCCCGGAGCCGGTTCGCCCAGATCGCGATGTCGACGTTCTGGCCGATGGTGAGGGCGGGAAAGATCGACGGGACCTGGAACTTCCGCCCGATCCCGCGCGCAGCCGTGCCGTAAGGTCTCTCGCCGGAGAGGGACGCTCCTGCCCAGCGGATGTCGCCGGCCGCGAGGGGCAGCTTTCCGGTCAGCGCATTCAAGGCCGAGGTCTTGCCCGCGCCGTTCGGTCCGATCATGCAGTGAATGGCCTTCGCGTCGATCTCGAAGCTGAGGCCCCTGAGGATCTCGACCGACCCGACCCTCACGTCGACGGCCTCGAACCGGAGCTTCGGGCTCGGCTTCCCGGCCGGCGCGGGGAGGGTGATGCGGCGCTCCGGCGCCCGCTCCCGCGACCCGCCCGGTCCGCCCCGTCTGCCGATCGCCCGGGCCGCCGCCGACTGGAGCATGCCGGCCACCCCGGCCGGCCATCGGAGGACCACGATGACGAAGACCAGGGCGACCGCGACCTCCCAGTACAGGAACGTATCGCGGAGCCCCGAGGCGAGAAAACCGATGGCGACCGCCCCCAGGACCGGACCCGCGAGGCTCGTCCGACCGCCGACCGCGGTCCAGATCACGAGCTCCGCGGAGAGCAGGAATCCGACCGCCTGGGGGGTGACGATGCCCTGATGAGGGGCGTAGAGGGCCCCGGCCAGGCCCGCCATCCCGGCGCTGATCGCGAACGCCATGGCCTTGAGGCGGCTGGTCCGGAAGCCGAAGTACTGGAGCCGTTCTTCGTTCTGGGCGATCGCGGCCAGCAACTGTCCGAACGGGGACCTCGCCAGATAGCCGCTCACCGCGGTGGTGACCGCCAGGGCCGCGACGATTACGTAGTAGAGGTGCTCGAAGGGGTCGATCCCGGCGAGCTCGGGGATCCCGGTCATCCCGTTGAAGCCGCCCGTCACCTCCACCATCGAGTTCGCGAGCTGAAAGCCGAGCATCGCGAGGGCGAGGGTGATGAGGGAGAAGTAGGGTCCGGAGCCGACCTGCCGGTCGAAGACGAGCGCGCCGACCGCGCCCGCGAGCAAGGCCGGGATCAGGCAGGCGCCGGCGAAGACGGGAAGCAGCAGCCACGAGCCGCCTCCCAGGGACCTGAGCCCCGCGCCGGCGAGATAGGCCCCGATTCCGAAGAAGAGGGCCTGGCCGAGCGGCAGAAAGCCGGCTCGCCCCCAGCAGAGCGCGATTCCCTGGCCGACCATTCCGTAGAGCAGGTACAGCCCCAGCTCGTAGGCGGTGAAGCTCGACCAGACGAACGGCACGAGCGCGAGTCCGAGGAACACGGCCAGGCTAGCGCCGAGAGTAGAGCCCATGGGGCCTCAGCCAGAGGAACGCGATGGAGATCGCGAGCACGCTGATGTGGCCCGCCGTCTTGTCGAAGACGGCGGAAACGACCGTGTCGGTGCCGCTGATGGCGGCCGAACCGAGGAGCATTCCTTCGAGGGTGCCGAGGCCGCCGACGACCAGGATGAAGAACGAGGAGAGCAGGTAGTCGAGGCCCATGTAGGGTTCGACCCGGACGAGGGGCGCGAGCAGCGCACCGGCGAGTCCGGCCGTCGAGACCCCGAATACGAAGGTCCGGCGGGCGAGGCGGGCGGTGTCGATCCCGACCGCCGCGGCGAGCGGCGGATTGGACACCATGGCCTGGATGCGCGCGCCCGCATTGCTCCGCCGGTACCAGAGCATGAGGCCGGCAAACAGGGCGATGACGAAGCCAAGCAGGACGAGCCGGTACGCCGGGTACTCGATTCCGGCGAGGTCGACCGTGCCGGGGAGCAACTGGTCGACGCTCCTGTACTCGCGGCCGAAGAGGGCCTCGATCGCCTCGCGCAGCAGGACGGCCAGCCCCCAGGTGGCGAGGAACGTGTCGAACGGCCGGCGGTAGAGGTGACGGATGACGAGCCGTTCCACCAGCACGCCGACGGTGGCCGAGACCGCGATCGCGAACGGGATCGACAACAGGAGCGGCAGGCCCGCGGCCTGCACCACCACCGCGCTGTAGGCGCCCAGCATCACGAACTCACCATGGGCCATGTTCATGACCCCGAGCAGGCCGAACACCACCGCGAGCCCCAGGACCACGAGCCCGAGGACCGCGGTGATGTAGAGGTAGTTCAGGCCGTAGGTGCCGAGAAGCTCCACGCACCTCCCAACGAAGACTCAGCCCGCATACCTTACCCGCTTCCCGCCCGGCGGCCGCCCCCCGTGCGCGGTGACGGGTCGTGCTTCCTCGAGCCGCTTCGGCCAGGCTACCTGCCGCGCTACGCGGTCCGTGCTTCGCTTGCAGGCGGGGCAAGCCGTTCGTCGCTTGCCCGTTCCTGATTGCGCACAAAGCTCAGGTTGGGGCCGCCGGATTCCCGGGAGCGCGGGCTTCCAGCCCGCGGGCGGTCCATGCGGGCTGGAAGCCCGCGCTCCCGGGAGGCCCACGGTCACTGGAAGGCGGTGACCCCGGGAATCCCGTGCTCCCAACCTGAGCTTTGTGCGTAATCAGGTTCCCGTTTGCCGGGACGAAGCGCCGCCGGCGAATCGTCCTGGTTCCCGGGCTCGCCCGCCAGCGCCCTTCGGTCCTTGCGGCCCGTCACCGCGGCGCCCCGGCGCTCTCGCGATGACCCCCGGTGAGAACTGCGGGCTGGCTCACGGCAGGCTCACCCGCAGTTGTCCCCGGCCCCGACGTTCGGGAAGGTCTCGATGACCCGGAACCCGGCGCCGGCCGCCTCCGCGAGGTAGATGTCCTGGGAGACGTGCCGGTCCTGCATGGTCGCCCGGCCGCGCGGCCCGTCGTAGCTCGTCCCGTCGGCCGCCTCGTCCATCTCGGCCGGAGAGAGCGATCCGGCCCGCTCCGCGAGGGCGTCCAGGAGCTTGAAGCCTTCGTAGCAGGATTCGCCAAGGGTGTTGAGCACCGGGGCGTCGGCGCCGAATGCCGCGGCGTAAGCCTTCGCGAACGCGTTCGCCGCCGGGGTGTCGATACTCGCGAAGTACCCGGCGGAGGAGAAGAGGTTCGCCGAGCTTTCCGCGCCGATGCCGGCGAGCGTGTTCTCCTCGATCAGGGTCCCGAGCCGCAGCGCCCGGCTCGGAAGGCCGAAGCTCGCGAACGCCCGGTTGAAGCCGACCGAGGCGCCGCCGACCAGGGTGATCAGGACCGCGTCGGCGCCCGTCTCCCGGATCTTCGCGAGGTTCGAGTCGAAGTTGTCGGCCGTGAACGGAAGGTACTCCTCGCCGGCGACCGAACCGCCCGAGGCCGCGATATAGCCCTTGGCGGCGGCGTTGGTATCGCGCGGCCAGTTGTAGTCGTTGCCGATGAGATACCACCGGCTCGCGCCCCGGTTCGACGCCATCCAGGGAACGACGGGCTCGAGCTGCTGGGTCGGGGTTTCGCCGAGCACGTAGGTCCCGGCCGAGCACTCGCCGCCTTCGTAGACGGGCGTGTAGACGTAGGGCACCTGTCCCTTGAACACATTGGTCAGGGCGCCGCGCACCGCGCTGTCGTGCATGCCGATGAATGCCTCGACGCCCTCGCCCTTCCAGAGCTTGAGCGCCGCTTTCGTTGCATCGGCCGGCGGGCCGCCGACGTCCGTGAACATCGGCTCGACGGTTCGCCCCAGGATCCCGCCCGCCGCGTTGATCTCCTCGACCGCGAGCCGGGTGCAGTTCTGACACGAAGGTCCGAACAGCCCCGCCGGTCCGGAAATCGGAATCAGCACGCCGACCTTGAGCGGGACCGCGGCACGGGCGGTCGAGGCCGGCAAGCTCGGCGCAAGGCCGGCGAGCACGGCGGCGCCGATGGATGTCTTGAGCACTTCTCTTCGATTCATGTCGAGTTCCTCCGAAGTGGTTCGGGTCCGATTCAGGAGAGGTCCGGTCCGGCATCAAATCCGACGGCTCGTTCAATGGCGGCCGCGATGGCGAGGAGCTTTTCATCCGATCCGGCCGGTCCGTCGAGCGCCATCCCGATCGGGAGACCGGCGAAGGTCAATCCGGTCGGGAGGCTGATCCCCGGGATGCCGGCATTGCTTCCCGGATCGGTGTTGCGGATGTAGGTCGTGAAGGTCGGGACCCGCTCGCCGTTGAGCTCGATCGCATCGTCTTCCCCGATGGGCCGGGGCGATACCGGCGAGGTGGGAAAGATCACCGCCTCGACGTCGTGATCCGTGAAGCAGGAGGCATAGTTGCGTTGCAACCTGGGCCGGTCGATGTCCCGGGCTTTCAGATAGGTGGCTTCCGGCATCGCTTCCGCGCCGAGCTGCGAGCCGACGATGGCCTTGACGTCGGGGCTTCCGATTCCCTCGAACACGTCGTTCATCGACAGCCCGATCCCGTTCTCCGCGAGATAGCGGGGCAGATCCCGCACGAATTCATGGAGGGCGATCGGAAACCCCACCGCCGCGTTCAAGTCCGAGACATCGAGGATCTCCGCTTCGATGAACTCGACGCCGAGATTGGCCAGGAGATCGAGCACGCGGCCTGCTTCCGCCGCGATCTCGGGCTCCAGGTCCCGATAGAAGGCCGCGCGCGGGACTCCGAGACGAAGGCCGTCCAGCTCTCGGACCGGATCGATTCGGTCCGTGCCGGCCATCACCGCGTCCAGCAGCCGGATATCGGCCACGTCCCGTGCGATCGGGCCGACCGTGTCGCGGGTGTGGGAGATGGGGATGATTCCCGACCCGGGGTAGCGCCCGACGCTCGGACGAAAGCCCGCGAGGCCGCACAGGGCCGCCGGCAAGCGAACGGAGCCGCCGGTGTCGGTCCCGATCCCGCCCGGCATCATGCGCGCCGCGACCGCGACCGCGATCCCGCCGCTCGAGCCGCCGGGGATCAGCGATGGGTCCCAGGGGTTGCGGGAAGCACCGGTGACCGCATTGTTCGTCGTGATGCCGAAGGCCAGCTCGTGCATGTTGGCCTTGGCTCCGAGCAGCGCGCCCGCATCGAACAGGGCGCCCGCAACCGGCGCGTTCCGCGGCGCGACGAAGCCCTTGAGGGCGCCGGTCGCGCCGCTCGTCGTGAGGCTCGTCGTATCGATGTTGTCCTTGAAGGCGAGCGGCACGCCGGCGAGCCGGCCGCCGGTGCCGTCGCCGCCGTCCACCGCGCGAGCCGCCGCGAGCAGTGCCTCCCAGTCATGGGAGACGAAGGCGTTGAGGTGGGCTTGCGCCTCGCACCGCGCGATGAGCGCTTGCACGTACTCGCGGCATGAGCACGCCCGCTCGCGGAGCGCGGCCGCAGCCTGGGAGACGGTCAGCTCAACCAGGTCGGCGTCCCGCAACCTCCAATCCTCCCCCTCACGGCGTATCGGGCCATGCGTCGACGAGAGGCTTGGCCCCCGGTCGGATTGTCGGAGCGCGAGCAGCGCCGGCGGTATCCTCAGAACCGACGATTTTCGGGGTGGGCTCGCGGCCCCTCCGTGGTCGGCTAGCCCGGAAAAATCACCGATTTTCGTCGCGAGGGCGCGCGAAGCTGCGAAGCACAATGCCGTGGTAGCGGGCCGCACGGACCGCAAGAGCGCTTACGCGCTGGCGAAGGCGTAGCCGACACTCGCGCGTTCGCGCTGTCGAAGCGGCTTGAGGGAGTACGGCCCGCTTCCGCGGCGACCTTGGGAGCGCGAAGCGACAGATTGGCGTCCGCCAGCCAAGAAATCGGTGATTTTTCCGGGCTAGGGACCGGTGCGCGGCGAAGATGGACCGCTTATCGCAATTCGTCCATGTGCGCCCAGAACTCCGGCACCTGGTTCCATTCCCGATCCCGCTGCGCCGCGGCGTGGGCCAACGTGTAGGTGCGGGCGGCCGAAGCGAGGTAGTAGCGCTCGTAGAGCTCGGTGCGCCCGCCGAGCGCGGAGCCGACGAAGTCCCAGGCGGTTCGGAACAGGCGGCTTCGTTCGGCCGCATCGGCGTCTCCGGCGCCTGGCAGGTAGCGGTCGAGCCAGGGCCGGAGCTCGGGGTGGTCGAGACCGGCCTTCGAGGGCGTCGCGAGGAGGTTGTGCGAGCCGATGGTCTTGATGATCTCGTTCACCCTCGGCATCCACACCGGAAGAGTCGGGCGGAGCGCCCGGAACGGAGCCTCGTCGCAGAACCAGGTACCGTCGCCGAACTCGTGGGCGTCGGCTTCGGCCGCCCGGACGGCGGCGCGCGCAAGCTCGGCGTAGGCCCAGATCTCCCCCAGCAATTTCGTGACCTCCGGCCGGCGGCCCTGGCCGGTGATCTCCGCCATGCGGCAGCAGAGCTCGTAGGCGAACTCGAGCTTGACGGTGGCCCGGATCGAGGTCTGCTGCATGATGTTCCCATGCCAGCCCCAGCCGGTGACGGAGTTGTAGAGCTTCGGATCGCCGTCGAGGAAGACGCGGTGCCCGGGCACTTCGACGTCGTCGAGCACGACGAAAACGTCCTGCTCGTCGAACCGGGACGAGAAGGGCTTGTCGAAGGGGTCGGCATCGACCCCGTAGTGGTCCCGGCAGATGATCTTGACTCCCGGGGTGGACACCGGTATCGAGAAGATGAGCGCGATGTCGCGGGCGTCCCCGGGGATCGGACGGCTCGGGTAGAGGGCCAGCTCGTCCGCGAACGGGCCCAGGGTTCCGAGAATCCGGGAGCCTCGTACGACGATCCCGCCGCTCGTGTCCGCCACCTTCCTGACCGCCGTCTCTCGATTGACCCCCTCGAAGGGCTCGACCCGCGCATCGACCGTGGGATGAATGAGGGTATGGGTGAGGGCGAGGTCCTTCTCGGCGATCTCGTGCTGAAAGGCGATGAGATTCGCGGCGCCCTCGCCATTGCCGTTGGCCGACCAGATGGTGGGCTGGCCGGCGAATCCCGCAAACGTGACGTTGAGGTAGTCGGGGGTTCGCCCGAGCATGCCGACGCCGTAACGCGCGAGCCGCTCGAGCCCCCGGTGCCGGCGCCTCAGGTCGCCGGGGCCGCGCGGGATGAGATGACTGATGCCCATCGGCGAAGCGCCGCTCCCGCCGGGGACGATGCAATCGCAGGCGTGGCGATGCTGCCAGTCGTAGAAACCCGCCATCCCGCGGAGGGAGCCCGCGAAGGCGGGGTAGTCGGTTACGTCGCGGACCCGATCGCCGCCGAGCCAGACCTCGCGGCCGTCGCCGCGAAGGCCCTCGATGTATTCGGCCCCCGTTCTCGCGCCCATCTTCAGCCGGGGACCATGCTGCCCGTCTTCGCGCGGATGACGGCGGTAATGGTCTTCATTGCCTGGCTCCTGTGTCACACTCGGCTCGGCGGCCATGCGCGCGTGTCTTGCGCGAAGACCGGATTCCACCGCGCCATCGGACGGCCCTGCCGTGTAGTTGGGCTCGGAGATTCTTGAACAGGGCGGCCCGGCAGGGCAAGGACAGGTTTCAGAAGCGTCGCGACCGCACGCGGAACGAGAAGAAAGGAGAGGCGAGAACATGAAGTACGTGCTGATCACGGGGGCGGCCGGCCTCATCGGCACCGGCTTGCGCGAGAATTTCGCGGGCCGGTACAAGCTGCGGCTGACCGATGTCCGAACGCCGCCGGATCTCGGCGAGGACGAAGAATTCGTGGAGGTGGATCTCCGCGATTTCGAGGCGGTCCAGGGAGTCGTCGAGGGCGTGGACGCGGTGGTGCACCTCGGCGGCATCGCGAGCGAGGATACCTGGGAAGCGATCCGGGACATCAACATCGACGGGACCTACAACGTATTCGAGTCGGCGCGCCAGTCCGGGGCCAAGCGGGTGATTTACGCGAGCAGCGTGCACGCGGTGGGCTTCTATCCGCGCAGCCGCACGATCGGCTCCGACGTCACCGTGCTGCCGGACAGCCGCTACGGCGTGAGCAAGGCGTTCGGCGAGGCGATCGGCGCGCTCTACGCCAACAAGTACGGGCTTCAGGTGATGGCGGTGCGGATCGGCAATGCCTATCCGGAGCCGATCGACGAGCGCCGCCTCAGCATCTGGACCAGCCACCGCGACCTGGCCCAGCTCATCGGCATCGGGCTCGACCACCCGGGGCTGCACTTCGAGATCGTGTACGGCGTGTCCGGCAACACCCGCACGTGGTGGGACAACGCCAGCGCGGAGCGGCTCGGCTACCGGCCGGAGGACAATGCGGAGAGCTGGGCGGAAACGATCATGGCCACCGCGCCGGAGGATCCGGACTCACCGGGCGCCGACGTCCAGGGCGGGGCCTTCGCCCTCCTCGAGAGCGGCGCCGGGCTCCCCGCGGCGAACGACGAGTAGGGACGGAGCATCCGCCATGACGCTTCTCGTTGCCGGTCTCGCGCTCTTCTTCGTCCTGCACCTGATCCCGAGCGTTCCGCCCCTTCGCGCCGCGCTCGTGGCCCGCATGGGCGAGATGCCGTACCGCGGGGTGTTCGCGCTCATCGCGTTCGCGAGCCTCGTGATGGTGGTGTGGGGCTTTTCGGCGGCTCCGTTCGAGCCCGTCTACTCACCTCCCGGCTGGGGACGCCATGCGGCGATGGCGTTGGTGCCCCTCGCGCTCGTCCTGTTTGCAGCGGCCAACATGCCGACTCACATCCGATCCGTCGTCCGGCACCCCATGCTGCTCGGACTCCTGCTATGGGCGCTCGCTCATCTCGCGGCGAACGGCGACCTGCGCTCGGTGACGCTCTTCGGGACCTTCGCGGGATTCGCGGTGGTGGCGACGGCAAGCGCGGTGGCGCGCGGCAAGCGGCCCGCCACCGACAAGGCGCCGCGCCTCGTGCTGGACGTGGCGGCGTTGGTGTCGGGAATCGTCGTCGCCGGCCTCCTCGCGTACTTTCACGCTGCGCTGTTCGGCATGCCGGTACTGTAGCCGGCCGTCCGAATTCGAACGGGCGGGTCGCGGCCGGAGCTCGGGGTGGTCGAGACCGGCCTTCGAGGGCGTCGCGAGGAGGTTGTGCGAGCCGATGGTCTTGATGCTCTCGTTCACCCTCGGCATCCACACCGGGAGGGTCGGGCGGAGCGCCCGGAACGGAGCCTCGTCGCAGAACCAGGTGCCGTCGCCGAACTCGTGGGGATGTACTCGGCGCCGGTCCTCGCGCCCATCTTCAGTCGGGGACCATCGAGCCCGGGGCAGGAGTGGTCAGAGCATCGCTCAATCGTCCCCCGCCGTCGCCACCGTCGCCGCGCCGGCGGCCCAGCTCGCCTCGCTGACCTTGCCGCCCGCGAGGTCGGCCGCGACCCGGTCGGCGGAACGGGCGGCGGGATCCCCGTAGCCGCCTCCCCCTGCCGTATTGACCTCCACCCGGTCCCCCTCCTCGAGCCGCACCAGGGTCTTCGACGGGATGATCTCCTCCGCCCCGTTCACCCGCCGGATGACCGAGTGCGCGCACGCCCCGGGGTCGCCGCCCGCCGCCCCCCGGGCCGGGCGCCGGTGACGCTCTCCCCGGTGGGTGAAGACGACCTCGCCGGCCAGCACCTCGTATTCCCGGCTGATGCCGAGGCCGCCCCGAAACGCGCCGCGCCCGCCCGAGTCGGGACGCAGCTCCGATCGGCGCACCCGGATCGGCACGTCCATCTCGAGCGCCTCCACCGGGAGGTTCATGCAGTTCGACCCGTCCGTCTCGATGACGTCGACCCCGTCCCGGCCGCGGCTCGCACCGCTCCCCGACGCGATGAGCTCGCCGACCACGTAGCGCGACCCGTCCTCGCGGGCGCCCCCGAACGCGAGGACGTGGAGGGCCGCGGCAGCGTCCGCCGGAGCGTCCTCGGGCCGGGCCTGGCGAAGCGCGCCGATGATCGTGCCCGCGATGCGCTTGATGGTGGAGGTGCGCGAGTTGACCGGTGCGGGCTCGCGCGGGTTCACGAGGCTCCCTTCGGGAAGGCGAAGCTCGATCGGCCGGAAGCAGCCCCCGTTGATCGGGATCGACGGGTCGGTCATCGCGAGCACCGCGAAGTACGCGCCGGCGTATGCGCCCGACGGCACGCAGTTGAAGGGACCGCGCACCTGCGGGCTCGTGCCCTCGAAATCGACCAGCACCCGGTCTCCCGCGATCTCGGCCACGACCTCCACCCGGACGAGCTCGTCGAGGGCGACGCCGTCGTTGTCGAGCCAGTCGACGTACGAATAGCGCCCGTCCGGAAGGCGCTCGATGGCCCGCCGCACGAGCTGCTCGGAGCGGGCGAGGAGCTCCCCGGTGAGCGCGGGGAGGCGGTTCGCGCCGTAGCGCTCGGCGAGCTCCGCCACCCGGCGCGCGCCGATCGAGCACGCCGCGACCTGCGCGTTGAGGTCGCCCATGAACGTCTCCGGGACCCGTACGTTGAGGCAGAGCAGATCGACCAGGGTCCGGTTGATCTCGCCCGCGTCCCGGTACTTGAGCGGCGGGATCCGGATCCCCTCCTGGAAGATCTCCGTCGCGTTCGGGGGAACGGAGCCGGGGGACATGCCGCCCACGTCCTGGTGGTGGGTCATCGCGGCGCTGAGAGCGATGGGCCGCCCGCCCGTGAAGACGGGCATCACGAGCGCGATGTCCGGGAGATGGGTCCCGCCGAGGTAGGGGTCGTTCATGATGTAGATGTCGCCCTCGCGCATCGTCCCGACCGGGTACTTCCCGAGCACCGTCCGCACTACCGGGATGAGGGTCGCGAGGTGGATGGGGATGGCCGTCGCCTGGGCGAGGGTCTCGCCTTCGAGGGTGAACAGGCTCGCCGACGCGTCGAGCCCTTCCTTCACGATGGGTGAGAACGAGCTCCGGACGAGGGTCGACTGCATCTCGTTTGCGATGCCGTCGAGCTTGTTGCGCACGACCTCGAGGGTGATCGGGTCGGTGGCGGGGTTCGGGTTCGTTGCTGCCGTCATGGCTCGTTTACCCAACTGGAGTCGCGTGGATCGCTTGGACTATGCTACCTGCCCCCCGCGCATGAGCGAAGGACGATGCACGAAGCAGCGATCCGGGTTCATATCGAACCGTTGGACGAGGGCGGCTTCCTCGCCACGAGCCCCGATGTGCCGGGGTTGGTTGCGGAGGGGCGCAGCATCACCGAGGCGGCCGAGATTGCACAGGGCCTCGCACGAAAGATCGCGGAGTCGTGCATCGAACACGGTGACCCGCTCCCTCGCGCGCTGACGAGATCTCCCCGAGAGCAGCATCGAAATCGATCTGCTGGTACCGGTCAGTGTGCCGTAGTGGGGCGGCTTTCGGGGTTCCGGTATCGGGAAGTTGTTTGACGCCTCAGAAAATTCGGCTACGAATTTGACCGCCCCGGACCGGGCAGCCACGAAGTCTGGCGCCATGCGCAATCCGGTCGGAAAGTAACGGTCCCGCGCCACAGCCGGGACATGGCAGAAGGTACGCTTCGCGCCGTTCTCCGAGAAGCCGGAATCGGCGTCGACGAGTTCGTTGCAACCCGCTGAAGGTTGGACAGAGGAAGAAATGAAATGCTGCGCTCGGAGATCAACGCGCTGATTCGCGATGCGGAGGCCTGTTTCGAGGCGGAACGCTTCCGGCTGCCGCCGTTCGCGTCCTGGACTCCGGAGGACTGGGCGAGCCCGTCCGGCGACATCTCGGAGATCGTCGACTGCGGCCTCGGCTGGGACATCACCGACTTCGGCCTCGGCGAGTACCACACCTGCGGCCTCCTCCTCTTCACGATGCGGAATGGCCGGCTCGCGAACCTCGAGGCCGGCGTCGGCAAGACCTACTGCGAGAAGGCGATCATCCTCGACCCCGGCCAGCACTGCCCGGCCCACCACCACTGGATCAAGGTCGAGGACATCATCGTGCGGGCGGGCGGCACGATGGGCGTGGAAGTGCACAACGCCGCGGACGACGGCTCCTTCGCGGACACCGACGTCACCCTGAGCCTCGACGGCGTGCGGCGCAAGGTGCCGGCCGGGACCACCCTCGAGCTCTCCCCCGGCGAGAGCATCACCCTCGAGCCCGGCTGCTATCACAAGCTCACCGCGCCCCGCGGGCGGGTGCTCCTCGGCGAGGTGTCGGTGGTCAACGACGACGTGAACGACAACCGCTTCCACCAGCCGGTCGGCCGCTTCCCCGAGATCGAGGAGGACGAGCCGCCCTACCGCCTTCTGGTCGGCGACTACGCGGCCCTCGCGGGCGCCGTGTGACAGCCTTCAGTCATTCCGCCCCCGCCTCCGGCCGAGGACGCTCCCCTGGGCATCCGCGCATCGGCGTACCATCGGACTGGCGCACCATCGGACCAGCGTACCGGCGCAACTGCGGGCCTCCCGGGAGCGCGGGCTTCCAGCCCGCGGCGGGCCTCAGGCTCGCACGCAACACGAGGGGAGTCTCCGCTCCGTGACCATGCCCGCGGGCTGGAAGCCCGCGCTCCCAGGAAGACGGCGGACCCAGAAAGACGGCGGGCCTGGAAGACGGCGGGCCTGGAAGACGGCGGGCCTGGAAGACGGCGGGCCCGGGAGACGGCGGGCCCGGGAGACGGCGGGCCCGGGAGACGGCGGGCCCGGGAGACGGCGGGCCCGGGAGACGGCGGGCCCGGGAGACGGCGGGCCCGGGAGACGGCGGGCCCGGGAGACGGCGGGCCCGGGAGACGGCGGGCCCGGGAGACGGCGGGCCCGGGAGACGGCGGGCCCGGGAGACGGCGGGCCTGGAAGACGGCGGGCCCGGCCTTGGCTTCGTACGTAGTCAGGAACTCGCAATCCCAACCGCAGGAGAAACGAACATGGCGCTATCGGGACGCGTGGCATTCGGGAAGATGGAATCGGTCACGTTCGGCAAGCCGTTTGCCGAGGCGGCGGCGGCCGAGGTCGAGAGCCGGGGCGCGGAACGCGTGTTCCTGATGGTGAGCGGCACCCTCAACCGGGAGACGGACCAGATCGCGAAGCTCCGCCGGGCGCTCGGGAACAAGGTCGCGGGCGAGTTCGACCGGATGTCGCCGCACACCCCGCGCCGCGACGTGATCGCGGCCACCAGCGCCGCGCGGCAGGCCGGGACGGACCTCATCGTCACCTTCGGCGGCGGCTCGATCACCGACGGCGCCAAGGCGGTCGCGCTCTGCCTCGCCAACGACATCGACGCACCGGAGCAGATGGACATGCTGCGCGCGGTGGTCGGCCCGGACGGCACCGCCGGGCCGCCGCCGATCAACCCGCCGACCGTGCCCCAGATCACCATCCCGACGACCCTGTCCGGCGGCGAGTTCAGCGCCATCTCCGGGGTGACCAACGAGCCCACGCAGACCAAGGAGCTCATCCGTCATCCCGGCATCATGCCGCGCGCCGTCATCCTCGACCCCGCGCCGACCGTGCATACGCCGCAATGGCTGTTCCTCTCCACCGGGGTCCGCGCCGTCGACCATTGCGTGGAAGGCACCTGCTCGCTCGAGGCGCATCCCTACGGCGACGCCCAGGCGCTGCAGGGCCTCACGCTGCTCACCCGCGGGCTCGCCCGGGTCAAGGCGGAGCCCGGCGACATCGCCGCCCGGCTCGATTGCCAGATGGGGACCTGGATGTCGATGGCGCCGCTCGCGAGCGGCGTCCCGATGGGGGCGAGCCACGGGATCGGCTATATCCTCGGAGCCGTCTTCGATATCCCGCACGGCCATACCTCGTGCATCATGCTGCCCTCGGTGATGCGGTGGAACCGGGAGGTCAACGCCGACCGGCAGGCGCTGGTCGCGGCGGCCATGGGCCATCCGGGCGAGGACGCGGGCGACGTGCTGGACCGCTTCATCGCCGCCCTCGGCATGCCGCGGAGCCTCGCCGCCGCGAACGTCGGCCCGGAACATTTCGAGCGCATCGCCAGGGGCTCGATGAAGACGCCCTGGATCCCGCGCAACCCGCGCCGGATCGACGGCGCGGCGGAAGTCATGGAGATCCTCGAGCTCGCCGCCTGAGCGCCGGATACCCGAGAGACGGAAAGTGAAGAAAGCGCTCATCACCGACTACGTATGGCCCGACATCGAGACCGAGAGCGAGGTGCTTCGCGCGGCCGGAGTCGAGCCGCTGGCGGCGCCGGACGCGTCGGAGGAAACACTCGCGCGCCTCGCGGCCGACGCGGACGTGATCCTCTTCTGCTTCGCGAAGGTCACCGGCAGCGTGCTGCGCGCCGCCACGAAGTGCGTCGCCGCATGCCGGTACGGGATCGGCGTCGACAACATCGACATCCCGGCCGCGACCGCCGCCGGCATTGTCGTCACCAACGTCCCCGACTACTGCATGGACGAGGTCGGCGATCATGCGCTCGGCATGATCCTCGCCCTGAACCGCCGGTTCGTCCCCCACGACCGGTCCGTGCAGGCGGGCGCCTGGTCGTCGGTGACCCTGGACCGGCCCATGCACCGCACGCGGGGAGCGACCCTCGGGATCGTCGGGCTCGGCCGGATCGGACGGTCCATCGCCGCGAAGGCGAAGGCGTTCGGGATGGAGATGGTCGCCTTCGACCCGCTGCATGCGCCCGGCGAGACCATCGACGGGGTCGAGATCGCGTCGTTCGAGGAGGTTCTCCGGCGCTCCGAGTTCATCACCGTGCACACGCCGCTCACCCCGGAGACGCAAGGCATGATCGGGGCCAAGGAGCTCTCGATGATGAAGCCGGGGTCCATCATCGTGAACTGCGCGCGCGGCGGCATCATCGACGAAGAGGCGCTGGCTCGCGCGCTCGCGAGCGGACATCTGGCCGGAGCGGGCCTGGACGTGATGGGCACCGCCCCACCGCCCGCGGACCACCCCTTGCTCGGTCTCGAGAACGTCATCATCACCCCGCACACCGCCTTTTTCTCGCAGGCTTCGACGATCGAGCTCGAACGCCGCACGGCCGAGGAAGCGGTGCGGGTGCTGAATGGCGAGATGCCCGAGCATCTCGTCAACCCCGAGGTGCTGGGACGGAGCCGAAGCGGGCTCTGACCCGGAAAAATCACCGATTTTCGTCGCGAGGGCGCCGCGAAGCTGCGAAGCAGAATGCCTCCCTCTTTCGGTCCCGAAAACGAGAAACGGTTAGTCTGCTTTCCTGCAACTCCATGACCGTGCATTCCGATGGAGGCGGCCATGTCAATCCTGATACGAAACGCCCGCGTCCTCACGATGGACGACGACGACACGGAATTCCCGCGGGCGGATATTCTCGTTCGCGGTACCCGGATCGCCGCCATCGGACCGGATCTCGACGTCTCGAACGAAGAGCCGGACCTCGAGGTCATTCCGGCCGACGACCTGCTTGCCATGCCGGGCCTCATCAACGGCCACTTCCACTCGCCCGGCAACTTTCTCAAGGGCGCCACCGACGATTCGCCTCTCGAGATCTTCATGCTCTACGAGGTCCCTCCATTCAGCGACGAGCCGCCTTCGCCGCATCTCAATCGCGTGCGCACCCTGCTGAGCGCGGTCGAGATGCTGAAGCTCGGGGTGACCGCCGTTCACGACGACGCCTTCTACAACCCGCGCGCGACCGAGGAAGCCATCGACGGCCTGATGCAGGCTTATGTCGACAGCGGAATGCGGGCCGTCGTCACCATCGACCAGCCCAACGTGGTCGAGTACGAGAAATACCCGTTTCTCCACGACATCCTGCCGGAAGACATCCGCCGGAGGATGGCCGAGACGCCCCGGCAGACGACCGAGGAGCTGACCGATCTCTACACTTGGTTCATCGAGCGATGGAACGGCGCCTGCGACGGGCGGCTCGGGACCGCCGTCTCATGCTCGGCGCCCCAGCGCGTCACCATGGAATACCTCCAGGCCCTGTCGGAGCTCAGCGAGCGGCACCGGATCCCCTACGACGTCCATATCCTCGAGACCAGGCTGCAGCGGGTCCTCGGCGAAGAGAAACACGGGAAGTCGCTCATTCGCTACGTGCACGACGCCGGTGTCCTCGATCGGCGGATGATGGTGATCCACGCCGTCTGGGTCGACGATGAGGACATCGAGCTCCTCGCCGCTTCCGGCTGCACGGTCGCCCACAACCCCATCAGCAATCAGAAGATCGGGAGCGGAATCATGCCGTTCCGCCGTCTCCGGGCGGCCGGGATCCCGATCTGCCTCGGCACCGACGAGGCTTCGGTCGACGACAGCGCGAACCTGTGGGGCGCGGCCAAGGCCGCCGGCCTCATCCACAGGGTCGCGGATCCGGAGTATCGGAACTGGCCCACCGCCCCGGAGCTGCTCCGGTGCCTGACCCGGGGGGGCGCACGCGGCATGGGGCTCGAAGGCCGTGTCGGCGCCCTCGCGGCCGGCCATGAAGCCGATGTCATCCTGGTCGATCTCAACACCATCGCCTTTACCCCGCTCAACGATCTGCGCCGCCAGCTCGTCTTTTGCGAGAACGGCTCTTCCGTGGTGATGACCATGGTGGCCGGCCGGGTCGTCTGCGAGAACGGGCGGGTTCTCACCGTCGACGAGGAAGCCCTGAAGAGGGAGGTGCGGGCGCTCGTGCCCGAGCACCGGCGGGAACTCGCCCGGACGGCGGCCGCGGCCGCGGAGCTCCGCCCCTACTACCGCGAGATGTACCTGCGCGCAGTCGCGCGCGATGTGGGCATGAACCGCTGGGCCGGACCCATGATGCCCTGATCCAATCGGGACGATGCCGTATCGACCATGCGACATCTCCAGGAATCGGTCATCCTCTCGCGGAACCGCCATACCCGGAAGGTGAACTTCCCCGCCTCGCTCGCGAAGCCAGTCCGCCCGGGCCACTGACCGGGGCGGCCGGCGCTTCCCTGGGAGTGTGCGCCGCAGAAAATTCTTGTGAATAATTTCCCCACTGGAGCCTCCAATTTGCCTGCAATCTTGTCCGCTTTAGGGATTCCTCACCCAAGCAGGCGCAATTCGACCGACTATCTGGCGTCGAGTCCCCACCTTCCGCTTGTGGAAGCGTTCTGCGGCGCACCCTCCTGGGCCGGAGCCGTTGACGGGGACGGGCGCGACGGTTCACCACTCCGCGGGAGCCGTTGACGGGGGCGGCCCGCGCTTGCCGCGGGCAGGAACGGATCTACCCGTTGGGCCCAGGTCCGCCTTGCAGTCGTTTGCCCGTCCGGGAGTCGAACAGGTGGACGCGCGTTGCATCCGGGACCAACGAAACCGAATCGCCGGGCACCACATCCAGCCTCTCGGTGGAAATGACTCGCATGACGTGGCCGCCGATGTCGGCGTGCAGGTGCGTCTCGAAGCCGGCCGGTTCGACGAGCGTTACCGTAGCGGGCAGCCCGGCTTGGCCGTCTCCGATCCTGACGTGCTCCGGCCGCAGGCCGTAGACGACTTCCGCATCCGGCCGCACGGCGATGCTCGGAGCAATCGGCAAGGTCAGACCGTCCCCCACATCGACCACCGGACCCGCTTCGCTCTCCGTGACCGTGCCGGCAATGAGGTTCATGGCCGGCGAACCCAGGAACTCGGCCACGAACACCGTCGCCGGATGATCGTAGAGCTCGAGCGGCCGACCAAGCTGCTCGATTCGGCCATCGTTCATGACGACGACGAGGTCGGCCATGGTCATGGCCTCGACCTGGTCGTGAGTGACGTAGATCGTCGTGCTCTTGAGACGCTGGTGCAGCGCCTTGATCTCGGCGCGCATCTCGACCCGCAGCTTCGCGTCGAGGTTCGACAGGGGCTCGTCGAAGAGGAACAGCACCGGCTCCCGGACGAGCGCCCGGCCCATCGCCACGCGCTGGCGCTGGCCGCCCGAGAGCTGAGCGGGGAAGCGCTCGAGGAGGGTATCGAGATACAGGATGCCGGCGGCCCCTTCGATCCGCTCCTGCTTCACCGCCCTGGGCGTCCTGGCCATGTCGAGGCTGAAGGAGAGATTTTCCCGAACCGTCATGTGGGGATAGAGCGCATACGACTGGAACACCATGGCGATCCCGCGATCCTTTGCGGGAACCCGATTGACGACCCGCCCGCCCAGGACGATGGAGCCGGACGTCACCGCCTCGAGGCCGGCAATCATGCGCAGCAAGGTCGACTTGCCGCAGCCGGAGGGACCGACGAGGACGACGAAGGCGTGCTGCTCGATCGCCAGCTCGATCCCGTGCAGGACCTCGAGCGGCCCAAAGCTCTTGCGAAGGTCGTGGAGCTCCACGAGCGACGTGCTCATTGAACAAGTCCTGAGTGTTGGTTGCTCGGTACGGCCGCCGGGACCCTGATCTCCCGCATGCTACTTCACCGCCCCCGACACGATGCTCTCCACCACCCTTCGTTCGAGCAGGAGGTAGACGATGAGGAGCGGGAGAACGGTCAGGATCGTGAAGGCGTTGTAGACCGCATAGTCCTGCACGCCCATGGAATCCTTGAGCATGTAGAGCTGATAGGGAAGCGTTCGCATCGAGGTTTCGTTGATCAGCGCGAGGACGAAGGCGAACTCGTTCCACGCTTCGCGGATGCAAAGAACCGCTGCAGTCACCACACCGGGCCAGGCGATCGGCAATATGACTCGCCGCAAGCGGTTCCACATGTTGGCACCGTCCATCGTGGCCGATTCTTCAATCTCCTTGGGGATCGCCGCGAAGAATCCGACCAGGATCCAGGTGGAGAGCGGAATCGCGCTCGCCGTGTACGTGATGAAGAGCACCCAGTACGTATTGATGAGACCGAGATCGCTCATCAGACTGTTGAGCGGCACGATCAGGCTGACGCGAGGAATGATGCGGGGCACGAGATAGAGCAGAAGCAGAACGTGCCGGAATCGGAAGGCATGGCGGGCGAAACCGTAGGCGGCGATTATGCTGAGCACCAATGGCACGATGGTTGCGACGACGGTAACCAGGAAGCTGTTGAACAGCCAGGAGTCGAAACCGCGCATCGACAGGACCGTTCGATAGCCGTCGAGATTCGGATTTGCCGGCAGCAGCGTGTTCGACTCGTAGATCTCCAGCGACTCCTTCAGGGAAGACAGCACCGCCCAGAGGATCGGCAGCGTCGTCCAGATGACCAGGATTGCGAGCGGAATCCCGATCAGGATGAAGCGGCCCAGACGGTGGCGAAAGCCGGTGGTGAATACGCCGCTCTCGCGCATCGGACTCGGACCGCTCACCGCCCTGCTCACCATCGCGAACGTCCCGTCATCGTGCCGGCCGCGCGGTGAGCGTTCATGTCACGACCTTGTAGCGGCGGTCGCCGTAGACGAAGAACCGCAGGTAGACGAGGCTCAGGAGGGTGTTGAAGGCCAGCAGCATCACCATCAGGACGGAGCCCTGGCCAAAGTCGAGCTCGAGGAACGCGATCTGATACATGTAGACCGAGATCAGCTCGGTAGCGCGTCCCGGCCCCCCCGCCGTCAACGCCAGAATGATGTCGAACGTGCTGAAGCTGATGTAGGAGACCCAGATGAGGCTGACGCCCATCATCGGCTTGATGAGGGGCAGCGTGATCCTGCGGAAGGTATGCAGGCCGGACGAGCCGTCGAGCTTGGCCGCCTCGTAGATGTCCTTGTCGACGGTCTGGAGGCCGCCGAGCAGGATCAGGGTGGCAAACGGCACCATGAACCACGCGTTGGCGAGGATGGAAACGGTGAAGGCAAGAACCGGATTGCCGAGCCAGGACGGCGCATCCAGACCAAACGAGGTCAGAACATAGTTCACGAATCCACCGCTCGTGGTGAAGATGAACCGGAACATGACGGCCGCGGCAATGCCGGAAACGAAGTACGGAACGAGGCTGAGCCCACGGAAGAAACGCCGGCCGAAACCGACGTGGTAGAGGGTCAGCGCGAACATCATCGACATGGAAATGCCGAGGGCAATGGACAGAACAACGAAGACGAGCGTTCTCCAGAGCGAATTCTGGAACCGGGGATTCTCGACAATGGCAATATAGTTCTTCAGGCCGACGAACGTCTTGTTGAGGAACATGTCGGTTTCGTTCAGCGACAATACGAAGCCGCCGGCCACCGCGTAGCCCAGAACGCCGAGGACGAGGACGAGGCCGGGGATGACCAGGAGGTACGGCACCAGCCGCTTGCCGATCTCCGAGACCCGCTCTCCGGCCGTCAGGACCTCCGGATCGTGGAACGTCGCGTTCATCCGGTCGAAGTCTCGTGCGCCGTCACCGGCGGGATGCGACCCGCTCTACCGATGAGAGCGGGTCGCATCCGGTCCGGTGACCGGGCCGCCTTTCGTTGTCAGAGGCCCGCCGCGTCGTTCAGCATTTTCTGGAATTCCGCGGCAATGCCCGCGGGATCGGCGCCCGGATTGGCTACCATCGCGCTGCGGAGCTCCTTCAGAACGTCATAGATCTGGATCACCCGGGTCGGGTGCGTCGGCAGCGAGATGAGGTTGGAGGCAATCGGCACAACGTCGCCCGCCCAGGGTTTGGCGGCCAGGTATTCCGGGTCCTCGGCAACGGCGACATTCGTCGTTGGCTGATAGCGGATGGCGACCTGCTTGGCGATTGCCGGCCGTGCCAGGTATTCGAGAACCAGCAGCGCCGCGTCTTCATCCTCGTTGGCGGTGGTCACGATGAAGGGAAACGCGAATCCGGACTGGATCTGCGGCTCCGTCTGCCCGGGACGAGTCGGAAGCCTTTCGAACGCCCACTTGCCCTCTCCATACGGCATCTGCTTGTGGACCTCGACATAGATGTGCTCGCCCTCGTTCATCATGCCGGCCCTTTCGCCGATAAAGGCTGCGCGCATCTGACCGGAATCCCACGACGGCGTATCCGGATGGGCACTGCCCTCGCTCAACAGGGTCTGATAGAAACTGATCCATGCAATGCCGGTTTCACTGTCGATCTGAGGGACCCCGTCAACGATCTGTCCGCCCATGGAGAGGAACAGCGGCAGCTCCCATACCGTGCTGTGGCAACACCCAATCAGGCTGAATCCAAGCCGATCGTCGCCCATTGCGGCGATCTTGCGGGCGGCCTCGAGCACCCGGTCCGTCGTTTCCAGAGGCGGCGTGATGCCTGCCTCCTTCAGCCAGTCGGTACGGTAGGTGAGGTAGATCGACTGGGCGAACAGGGCTGCGCCGTAGATGCTGCCCTTGGAATCGGAAGCGCCCTCCCAGGTCAGCGGCGCAAGCTGCCCGTAGGTCTCCGGGAAGCGTTCCTTGAATTCCGCAATCTTGTGGGAGAAGTCCTTGACCACCTTGTTGATGGCAAGCTGTTCGACGTCGCGGGAGTGAATCTGCACGATGTCGGGCGCATTGCCCGATCGCATCGCGAGGATGAGCTGCGCATTCACGTCTTCCAGCCGGATCACTTCATACTCGACGTTGATATCCGGGTATTCGGAATTGAACATCGCGAATCGATCGTCAGGGATAAAGTTCTCCCGTCCAAACCAGACCTTGACCGATCGGTCCTCCGCGTTGGCCGGGATAGCAAGGAATCCGAATGCCATGGTGCCGGACAAGATGGCGCCAGACAGCGCGATTCCGAAAAACTTCTTGATTCCCATTTGCATTTCCTCCTGTCAATCGTCATTTCATGATGCCGTTTGCAGCATTTCGAATGACTCCGCGACACGCCGCTGCGTACCTGTTGCCTGGCGGCCTTCGCGGCTCTTCATTCGAGCCGAGTGTCGCCGGTTGGCCGATGGATCCTCCTTCATCGCTAGCTGCTGCGGCTCCGGGCCGACGTCGCCTCGACACGGTGACCCGGCGCTTCGATGCTACCGTGGCTCCGTATGCGCGGCAACTTGCCGCCTTGTCCAATGAGGAACCTGATTACGCACGAAGCTCAGGTTGGGAGCGCAGGCTGCCCGGGAGCGCAGGCTGCCCGGGAGCGCGGGCTTCCAGCCCGCCGTGGGCAAGAGGCCCGCTCGGGTCCACGCGGGCAAGATGCCCGCGCTCCCAGGCATTCTCTCTTTCCCCGGGAGCACGGGCTTGACGGGGGCGGGCGGCGCTTCGCTCGGGCGGGGCCCGTCGACGGGGCGTCGGCGCTTCACTCGGGGGGGCCCGTCGACGGGGCGGGCGGCGCTTCACTTCGCCCGGGAGAAGTCTCCGGTGGCGGGGTCCATCGTCCAGAGCTCGCCGTCGGCGATGTCGAACCACGCGCCGTGGAGGTGGAGCCGGCCGCGGTCCTCGAGGATCGAGACGCAGGGGAAGCTCCGCAGGTTCGCGACCGAATGGCGTACCGAGGCGCGTTCGAGGGCGGTCTGCCGCTCCGCCTCCGTCAGCCGCTCGCCGGCCGCGATCTCGCTCGCGGCGGGCCCGAGCAGGGTCATCCACTTGCCGATGAAGTCACCCGGGGAGAGTGGTTCCGCCTCCGGATGCAATGCCGCCCGGATGCCGCCGCAGCGCCCGTGGCCGAGCACGACGATGTGCCGCACC
Source organism: Gammaproteobacteria bacterium (assembly GCA_965223775.1). Taxonomy (GTDB): domain Bacteria; phylum Pseudomonadota; class Gammaproteobacteria; order HK1; family HK1; genus JAJDXW01. The sequence goes on from OZ245021.1 coordinate 5,876,297, forward strand.
CGGAGGCTCTGCACCGCGAACTCGAGCGCGGCGGAGGTGGACTTGTGGACACCGTCCGGCTCGTAGGGCGGCACCAGGTTGGCGACGTTGCGGACGACGAACAGCTCGCCCGGCACGGCATGGAAGATGGTCTCCGGCGCCGAACGCGAGTCGCAGCAGGCAACCACCATGACCTCCGGCGTCTGCCCGTGCTCGGCGAGCGAGCGGTAGCGCGCGCGTTCCGGCCCATACCGGCAGTCCTTGAAGGAACGGTAGCCGTCGAGAAGCGATCCCGGGAATTCGGTCATCGGAGTCCGGTAGCGACTGTCATCAGCCCCCGCCATCGCGCGTCGTTCGTCCACCCGGCCAAGGCGTCCACCCGGCCAAGGCGGCCACCCGGCCAAGGCGGCCACCCGACGAATTGTCGCACCGCTCGCGGCAAGGCGCGCATGGCCGCACCCCCCCTCTGCCAACATTCCCGAGACACCGGCGCCAGCCTCCGTGACCATCCGCGGCGCCTCCTCGCCGATACCTGGCGAGACGCCGCATCCTCGCAACCTGATCGGGCATCTCGTTTACCGACCCGACATCAGGTTCGATCTGAAGGCATTCTCGATCCGTGCTGCATCGCGCGGCGCGACCTCCGCAGCTTCAGCGTGCATGCCCCAGTCCCGAACGGAAGCGCTTGTCTTGTCCAATACTTCCAGCGCTCTGCGCTTTTTCATGCCAATGGAGGCGGCGAACCGAAGGATATCGTCACGCTCAAAGCCGTTCCGGCGCCCAGCCAAACTCATCTGGTGGTCGCGGGTCCATGTGCCGCTTGGATTGCAGGCGTAGGCGACGTCATAAGCCGGGGACAGGGACCATTTCCCGGACCGGTCCATCAAGAACGAGAGGTTCTTCACGTGGTCATCCTGGTTGCGCGCCATGACGTTGAAGACTGCCCGACGAAATTGCTCCTCGACTGCAACCATCCCGAGATCCAGGTCCCGGATCGTCATGACGGCTTGTTCGTAAGAGTAGGCCGATGGGTCGTTGAAGTCGAAGTGCTGCATCGCCCCGAGTGACTGCATGTGGATCTTGCGGCCGGTATCGTCCCGGTCGAATCGTTTCGTCATGAAGTGACTGCGGCCGCCCTCGTGGTGGAGCCGACACTCCGACATCGTGATGCCGGCTGCGCGCGCCATGCTTGCGTAGGCGCATTCGATCTTGCCGAAACCTTCGGGGTCGGCCAGCTCCTTGTCCTTGTTGTTCGAAACGCCGTCGAACTTCAGGAGCCAGTGCTCGAACCCCGCATCGGCATCAAGTTGTCCGGATCGGAATTCGCCGGTTTTCGGGTTCCAGGCGAGAACGGCCTTCGGCCGCGCGCCACCTGCGGACGTGCCAACGCTCAGAATGTCCTCGAGAGGCTCTGCATTGTCCTCTCCGTCGAGTCGCCCGGCGAGGTTTGCGCGTTCGTCGAGCACCCGATTCGCCAGGTCGACGAGTCGGGCGACTTCCAGTTTCCTCGCTCTCGTGTGTTTCCGAAGCGCCGGCTCGAACTCGAGGGCACCGATGCCGCGGCGGCCGATGTAGCAGAGCCGGTCGACCGGGTTGAATGCCTCTGGGCTCTTGCCGGTTTCCGCCAGCCATGCGTCGATGAGCCGGTTGCCGAACCCGTCCGGCAGCGCATCTGCAAGCATTCCCGGCAGACCCTTGAAGGTTTCCCGGTTGAGAGCCGGGAACTCACAGGGTGTTTCTCTGGTGGGCATCGTCAGAGGCGCAACCTCGATGCCGGCGCTGACGAAAGCCCGGTCGTATTGGAAGACCCCAAGGGAACGCGTCTCGTCCCAGGACACCGCCCCGATGCGTCGACCCCAAAGGATGACGTTCGCGTCAGTCATCCGAGTCGTCACCCCATGTCCAGTTCGCGTCCCGGTCTTCCTTTGATTGCGGACGTGCCCGCTGGCGCTCAAGACCGATCCGCGAGGCGCGCTCGATTGGGCGGATTTGACCCGTCGGAAATGCGCCGAGGATCGCATCGCCCAAGCCGAGCGCCAGGGCGACACGCAGGAAGGTGTCGAGGCTCGATGGTGCGCCGGCCTCGAGACGCCGCACGGTGCGCACACCGACCCCGGCGTCTGCCGCCAGCATGGATTGCGTCACGTTGCGGGACAGCCGCAATCGTGCCAGACGAGATCCGATCTCGGTTTCGATTTGTCGGGATGTTCTCATATACCCCTCAAACGGCAAATTTTGACCTCTTATAGCATGATATCGCGCACTGAAGGTCATATTTGGCCGATAAGTGGGATATATGTCAAGAGGTCATGGTCGGCCTCTAAAATACCCTTATTCGCACAGAGGGCCGTATGTGGCCATTTAAATGACAACACCCATCCAATATCTTCAGAGAACGGCGCAGAGATCGAATACCACGGCGCCAACGGGTAACGCCCGTCAGGAGTGAGTTTGCCGGCAAACCGAAGCGATCGTCGTAGTCAAAGGGGTGCAGGAGAGCTTCTCACTCGCCAGGGACGAGATCGACGCCACCCTTCACGTGGCGTTCCGGATGGACGACGAAGCCTCCCGCATCCGCGTCAACCGCCGGGAGCTCCACGAGGTCGGGGCACAGCTCGTCGCCAACGCGGTGGAGGCCATGGGAGCGCCCGCCCTTCTGGCTTGCAGGCATTCCCGGTGAGAGACGCACCATCTCGATCGGACCGCGCCGAGGCTACGATGCAGCGCAACTTCGACGATGAGCACGCGCGAGACGAGGCAATTTCCGTGAACGCCGCCCGCACGGTGCCGGTGATGGCTGCGCCGCTTACCAGCGAAGCGTCGCGCGGAAGGCGAGGCCGTGCTCGGGCGGGTCGTCGTTGGCGGGCTCGCCGCGCGTGCCCTCGACGCCGAACGCGACGCCCGGCCCGAGGGTCCAGCGAACGCCGGTGCGCCACGCCCGCCCGCCGGTCTCCGAGAGGGCGAGCCCGGCATAGGGAGTCATCAGCCCGCGCCCGCCGAAGGCGCCGAGCCCGTAGCCCGCCTCGGCGTCGAGGCGCGCGGCCGGGTCGAACGCGTCGTTGGCCGCGAACGCCCGCGCATCGCGCAGCGACCACAGCCGGTCCGCGCCGCCCGAGGCCGCGCCCCAGGCCGGGGCGAGGGTCAGCGAGAGCCCGCGCCCCGAGGCGCCGGGGTCGATGCGCACCGAGCCCGACGCGCCCCACTCGCGGTAGTCCGAGTCCTCGTGCGCAATCAGCGTGCGCGCCTTCGCCTGCGCCGTGAGCCCGAGCGCCGGGTCGGCGTAGCGCACGCCCCCGCCGGCCTCGATGCCGGCGCCGGTCTCGGCGTCGCCGCCGTCATGGCGAAGCCCCACCTCCAGCGTCGGCGTCAGCGTCTGCCCGCCCGCCAGCTCCATGCGGCGCGAGCCCTCCAGCACGAGCCGCAGGCGGCTGGTGTCGGCCGTCGTCGCGGCGAGCCCGTCGGTCTTCTCCGAGGTCGTCCGCACGAGCTGCGCATCGGTGCGCCCCGCCAGCTCGAACCCGCCCGTGTCCCCGGCCGCGACCAGCACGCCGCGCGCCCCCGCCGCCGCCATGCGGAACCCGGTGCCGGTGTCGATCCTGGTGTCGGGCGCGCCGTCGCGGCCCTTCATCGTCAGGGTCAGGTCGCCCGTGCCGTAGCCGAGCATGCCCCACAGCGTGAGGCGCTCGCCCGCCCGGTAGCGCGCATAGGGGTGCACGCTGGTCAGCGTGCTCTCGAGGGTGGGCGCCGCCTTTGCCGTTGTCCGCGATCGTCACGCACGCAGAACTCGGGCTGCCGACCTGCGGGTAAGGCCCCGACAGGGCGAAGTTGCCGCAACGCTGGCTCTGAAGCGCCAGCGTCAACGGCCCCAGCTCGGCGGTATAGGCCGGAATCACCGCCGTCCTGAAGTCCCAGTACCCCGTGGTCGCCGACGTCTGCGTGAAGGAGGGCTGCGTGTCCACCAGACCCACGCGCATCAGCGGCTTCATCTCGCAGGCAATTCTCCCCGCCTCCACGTACCCCAACGGAAGCGGAGGGTGACGGTCCCCCGCCACGTCGGCGCGGAGCCGGAAATAGCCGAGCACCCCGGGGTTGCCCCAGTCGTGGTAATTGAGAATGTTCGTCGCCTTGATCCGGTAGCGGACGCGCCCGCCCTCGGTGATGGCGCCCTCGCCGATCTCGCTGCCGCCGGAGTCGAGCAGATGCAGGCTCAGCACCGGCTTGCCCCGGTTGCGCACTTCCGCCCCGGTGCGCGCCGTCGCCACCGCCGACCATGGCCCGCTGTCCTCCGACACCGAAACCCGGTACTCGGTGTTCGCGGCCAGCGGCTGGATCAGTGCGCTCGTGTCCCTCGTCGTCCGCCTGATCCGGAACGAACGGCCGTCTTCATCGGCCGGCCAGTAACGCACCGCGTAGTCGAGACCGCCCGCCGTCCAGCTCACCTCCAGCAGCCCCGCCGTGAACGGGGGCGCCCTCACCGTCGGCGCCGGCGGTGCCTTCGGGTGCAGCGGCGTCACCGCCGCATCGTTCGACGGCCCGCTCTCGCCCACGGCATTCACCGCCCGCACCTGGAACACGTGATCGATCAGGTTGGGATACCCGGTCGCCGGGTAGTCGTCGGAAGCCCCGGGGGGCGTGTAGCCCGAGGCGTTGCCGCCGCCCGGCGCACTGTCGGGAATCGCCTGCCACGGGATGTAGTCTCCCGTCGTCCTCCACTTGTAGCGGAATTCGTGGCGCGTGATGTCCGCGTCCGCCGCCGTCGCGTCCCACGCGAGGGTCACCCGGCGGTCCCCAGGCGAGGCCGTCAGGTTGGTGGGCGCGGCTGGCGGCGGGAGCACCCGCAGCCACAACGTGACGGTGGACTCCGAGGACCAGTCGAGGCCGGTGTTGGACCACTGGTAGTTATTGCCAGGAACTGGACTGGCACCGTCGAACGCGAACGAACGGCTGCCGACATGCAGGACCAGCTTTTCCTTGTCGGCGGCGCTGAGGTTACTGGTCAGGCCGAACGTCAGTGTGCCCGCTGCGGTGTCTAGTCCTGTAACCACAGTATCAATCGTGTAGTTGCCTCCCACCGAGAACGTCTCGTCGGACAGGGCGCCCGTATCGGACGTGTTCGTAGTGGCCGATGCATCCACGAACCCATACCCAACGTCGACGCTGGCCGTAGTATGCAGCGCCACCGTCACCACGCCGCACCAAAGGTCGCCGGCGGCGGTGTCCAGCGTACAGGTCGTCTGGGCCTGCGCCGGCAGGGCGAGCACGCCGGAGAGCGCGAGCAGCGCCGCGGCGGCCAGCGCGCGGGCGGAGCTGACGAACCCGCGCCGCGCGACACGCGGGCGCGCGGAACTCGCCGGCCGGTCGGCGGAGGATGCGGCATACGTACAAGGAGAGGAACCGCCGTCCCGGCGGGACGGCAGCGTGTCAGGCGGCGATGGCGGGCGGCGTTGCTCCCGCAGCCGAGGCGCAGTCATGGCCTCGGCGCTCGGCGCTCGGCGCTCTTAACTAAGGTAAAGGTTGAACAGACAGCTTCCCACCACTTCGCGCAAATCGTACCCATTGCCGTGCCACTCCCGCGCCGTTCCCCGTGACGTCAGCGGCCTCCATGTCGGCACCGCTGGCGTGAATGAATCATAGCGGTCTTTCAAGACTTTGCAAATACTGATTTTTACAACGTTAAAACAAATCAATTTATATCAATGATTGTGTTTTTCTTCCGCTGGAATGTCCCCTCGATCCACCCGTGCAAGCGCGACACGGCACTGTATCGGCACCGTCCCGGCAGGCGACTAGAAAAAGATATATTTGTGCAACTACGAAGAATATATTTATCTCAGCCTGACCCGATCGTTCCCGGCGCCCGAATCCGTGATTTCCCTGCCGCCCCTCGACTGCCTGCGCTTCTTCGAGGCCGCCGCCCGGCTCCGCAGCTTCGCCCATGCCGGCAAGGAGCTGGGCGTCACCCCGCCCGCCGTCGCCCCCCGCATCCGCATGCTGGAGAGCCATCTCGGCGCCGAGCTCTTCGAGCGCAGGCGCCGCGGCGCGATCCTCCATCAAGCTCATCCCCTCGGCCCCCGACATCGAAATCGGGGGCTTGCAGGTGATTTTCTTCGACCCCGTCAACTACTACTGCCCGTGCCTCATCGTCGTCTCGATATCACTCCTCATCCTTTACCGCCCGGAGCGATCGCGGATCGGTCTCACGTTTCACGCCATCCACTGGAAGAAGCCCTTCTTCGCGGCCTTGCGCTCCTCCGTCGACTCTTCCGCGAGACCTGCCGACTCCGGCATCTCGTCGAGGTCGTCGTCTTCCTCGGTGTCGCTACTCTGCTCGGGCGGCGCGCCGGCCGGAATCAGGAAGCCGGTCAGGTACCAGTTCGAGGGACGCACCCATCGGAACGGCCTCCACCTCACCGTGGCCTTCGACAATGGATACGATTCCGCGCACGGCTCAGGTCATGCGGTCAAACAGTCTGAGGCGACCTGGTTCCAAATTTGACAACGCTGGATCCGGCCGGAGTTGGTCCATCCGGAGGAGTTCGCCGACGGTGAACAGCCGGTCGCGCAGGACTGAACGACCGGCTTGGTCGATGGAGCCGATCTTCGTATTGCGGGGACCGAACCTCGTTGACAAATCGAGGCGCCGCGACCTGCATGGTCGAGTCGGGACGTGTGCGAGCTCGCCCCCGGGAGGTGCAGTGCGGTCGACTGTCTGCATTCGGCGGACGGAAAAGTCGCCATTCGCCGGCTCGCGCGACCGCAGGCCTCGCAGAGGCTCGCCTCAGATCTGGACGTCGGCCACCGACAGTGCCCGCTTCGCCACATCCGGCAGTTCGATCGGCACGAACATGGATGCAGAGTAGAGATATCCGTCGGGTTCCGACCGGTCTTCGTCGATGATTCGAAGAAGGTCGTGAGCCTGCGCCTCGGCATCGGGCAAGGTGCGGTAGACCTTGCCCACGATCAGACTCGCGAGATTGCCATCGTTGCCGATGCAGATGACAAATTCACTCATGAGAGCACCTTCTTCACCTTGAAATCCCTGCGTCCGATTCCGTGAGCTTCAAACCAGTGGATCTCGGCCTCGCAAGTGCTCCCGTCCTCGAACCTGACGGTCGCCGTTCCTTTCCTCTTGCGCCATCGTCCCTTGCCGTACATGCGGTCGAGGTGACGCCGGATGTACACCCCCCGGCCTGCAGCAATTGTCTCGATGTGTCGGAGGTCGCCGAGGATCTCGAACTTCATCGACACGGCGCCTTGTCAGGGGACGCACACCCAAGGCAAGTATAGCCTGCGGCGAGATCGCGAATTCGACGCTCGGCGCGATACACCGGCTCTGCCGCTTCATCGAGTCTTCACGGTCGGTCCAAGTAGTTCGCCGGCGCGTCGAGCCGTCTCGAGAAAATCTCCGTATCGACCATCTGCTCGTCTCTCCTAAAGCCGCTCCACCCGGCGGCGCCCGGCGCGCGCCCGGCGCCCCTCACCAGCGAAGCGCGCCGCGCAGCATCAGGGCGTGTTGCGGCGCTTCGTCGTCGTTGGCCGGCTCGCGGCGCGTGCCGACGAGGCTCATCTCGAGGTGCGGCGCGAGCGACCAGCGCGCGCCCGCGCGCCACGTCCGGTCGCCGGCCTCTGCGAGCCCGAGGCCCGCATGGGGCGTCACGAGGCCGCGCCCGCCGAACGCGCCGAAGCCGTAGCCGACCTCGATGGCCTGTCCACGAGTCGGTGCACTGCGGCCGCTCTGGCGCGAGTAGGACAGAACATGCGCGGCCATGTCAAGACTCTGTGCCGTTAACCTGTTTTAGATAAACAATTATTATCTATAAGACATATTTATATATGCTCAAACACGCCGCACGCCGGCGCGGCCGTGCTCCATGGCCCGGGCGCCCGCCGGGCCTGTGGCGCGCTCATGTCCTGACGAAGCGATCGAAGCGGCGGGGCTTCGATAGCGCTGCGTCGGGTGGCGGTGCCGTGCCATCCATGGCGCGGGCGATGAAGGCTCCGACCTGCTCCGCCGCGTCGGCCAGGTGCCCGTCGGCAAGGTGGGCGTCACCGAGCGACCTCCCCGATGTCGGCGACGGTGCGAGTGCCGCAGTTCAGATCGCCTGGACCGATTCCACCACTTCGCGGGTCCGGGTCACCTTGCCTTGCCAATTCCGGTCGAATTCACCGACCATCCGCTTGAGCGCGTCGGACGCCATCACCGCGTTCACCTCCGCCAGATCCGCGAACTCGTAGAAGGCGATATGCACGTTGTCGTCCACGTCGCTCCAGCCGCGCCAGGCGCCGGCGGCGCTGAAGGACCTGACCGCGTCCGGCAGGTGTTCGTTCTGGTACCAGGCGTCGAACGCGTCCCGCACGGACGGGTCCACCTCGGCGCGCACGATCAGGAATGCAGTCATCGTCTTGGCTCCCTCTTGGCTCCGTCTTGCCGCGGGCCGCAACCGTACCGGATCGGCCACCGCAACAGCAGATGGTAACGATACGTGTCCGAACATCGAGCTGACCGCACTCTTGTCTGTCTGCGCGCGGTTTCCACCCCGATCGGCGCGCCAAGCTGTTGCTTTCGTTTGCATCTGAGTCTTCGGAGTCCCAGCGACTCGCGACGTTCATCCGGTTGCCAATCCCGTTCAGGCACCTCGGATCCGGTCTGTCGTCCCCAACGCCGCGCGAGGAGATCGAGCTCGGCCGCCATGGCCAGCAGGCGCGCCCGGGCCGCCCGGTGACCGCGGCGTCCGACATCTCCGGCTACTACACGAGCGGCGATCTGCTCGCGCGGCTCGAGGCGAGGCTGCGCGAGGACGGGGTCGATCCGGCGCGCGCGACCCTGGAGGCGCTCGCCCCCTACGACCACTTCCATGGCCGGGGCCTGGAGGCGACCGAGGACATGGCGAACCGGCTCGAAGTCTCCGGGGCGGATCATGTTCTGGATGTCGGGAGCGGCCTCGGCGGGCCGGCGCGCTACTTCGCCCGGCGCTTTGGCTGCCGGGTGAGCGGAATCGATCTCACGGCCGAGTTCTGCGGCGTCGCGCGGCACCTGACGTCGCTCGTCGGGCTCGAGGAGGAACAGGTCTCCTTCGAGGAGGGCGATGCGCTCGCAATGCCGTTCGGCGACGCGGCGTTCGACGGCGCCTATTCGATGAACGTCTCCATGAACATCGCCGACAAGCGGGCGCTCTATCGCGAGATCCACCGCGTGCTCAAGCCCGGCGCCTGGCTTGCGCTGTCGGAGGTCGTGCAGGGACCGGGGGGCGGCGAGCCGGACTACCCGATGCCGTGGGCGCGGACCGCCTCGTCGAGCTTTCTCGCGACGGCGGACGAGACCCGCGCGAACCTCGCGGCCTCGGGGTTCACGATCGAGAGCCAGCGTGACACGACGGAGGCTTCGTCCGCCTACGCCGCCCGGTCGCGCGCGGCGGTCGAAGCGGGCGGGAAGCCGCCGCACCGCGCCGTTTCGCTGATCCATGGCGCGCGCGCCGGGGAGGCGATCGCGAACACGGGGCGGGCGCTCAAGGAGCGCCGCGCGGTGCCAATGGAGCTCGTCTGCCGAAAGGCGCGGTAGCGGCCACCGGATTCGTTGCAAAATGGGCGACACCACGACGTTCGCGGAACCGCGAGCGCCACCCCGCCCCACCGCTCCTCGTGCCAAGTCCATGTCGCAGCTTCACCTCTTCCACGACGAGACCCGGGGCCAACCCGGTCAGGCCGGCCAAGCCGGCCAAGCCCGCGCCGCCGCGCGCCGGCTTCAGCTCGATGCGCAGTCGTGGGTCGAGCATGAGCCCGGCTGGCTCCCGGGGCATACCGCGCTCTTCGGCGCGCTCCGCGAGGGCACCGACTGGCACACGGAGCGGCGCGCGATGCACGGCGCGGTCATCGAGGTCCCCCGGCTGACCGCGACGATTCCCGACGACGGACCGAGCCCGCCGGCCCTCGCACACGCCCACGAAGCGCTGGAACGCCGGTACGGGCGGCGGTTCGAGAGCGTCCGGCTCGCCTGGTACCGCGACGGCCGCGACAGCGTCGCAATGCACGGCGACCGCATCGGGCGGCGCATCGCGGACACCGTCGTCGCGATCCTCTCCCTCGGCGCGCCGCGGCACTTCCTCCTGAAGCCGGCCGCGGGCGGCCCTTCCCTCCGGTTCGACCTCGGCGCCGGCGACCTCCTCGTCATGGGCGGCTCCTGCCAGCGCACCTGGCGTCACGGCATCCCCAAGGTGAAAACAGCCGGCCCAAGAATCAGCATCCAGTTCCGCGAGCACCGCGACTACCCCTGATCCCCACCCGCCTCCCACACGAGCACGGAGACCTCCTCCAGCCGGTAGCCGGCCCCCCACATCCTGATGCAGGCCGGCCACCCCAAGCGGCGCGGCATGGTCGCCAACGTCGCGACGACCCTCGCGCTCGCCATCCTCTCGCGGAGCCACCCGATCCCGGATTCCCCACCGCATCGCCCCCGTCCTCAACCGCATCACGACCGTGCCAAACTAAGCCAATTCACATTGTCGTGACGAGGAGCGAGATGCTGGAGACCAATCCGTTTGACAAGTGGTTTCGGCGGCGGCAAGTCCCTCGACCGGTTGAATCATGGCGAGGACGAGAAGCTAACTGGAACGATGGTGTGGATGGATCAATAAGGTGCAGCAACTGGTACATTAGTGCGAATACCGTCGAGAGGACGCTTCTTCTGAACTCCTGCACCCGCGAGGCTACGCCCCTTGCCGTCCGTGAATGGGCGGAACGGTCTTTTCCTTCGTTTGATGAGCGAGGGGACTCCTCGCATCTGTCGAGTGTGGCGTGAAGGCTTGGGATGGACGTCTTCGACCTCAGAAGAAATCTCGTCTCCGACTACCGGGACTACACCCGGAGCTTCATCAAGATTCGCGACGCGAAGATCAAGGGATACTTCGACGACATTCTAGAAGCCGAGGGCTTCTGGCCAGAACCGCTCCTCCAACTCAACCCGACGTTCAGATCCGGGGGCACGATCAAGGAGAGCGAACGGCTATTGACCGCTCACCCCGAGGGCAACCTCCTTCGTACCGCCATCGAGCAGCAGCTCGGCCTGATACTGCCCTCCCTGCCGAAGCTGCGAGCCGCGCTCGAAACTGTCGCGCACGAGCAGGCCACAGCCCAGCTCGGCGCCCACGAGCGGGTGCGCACCGCCTCGCGAGCGAAGGAGCGGGTGGACATCGAGCCGGTGCTACCGGTGGACTTCCTCGGCGCCTACGTTCTGCTGCCTCTGCTGCCGGCTGTCAGGGAACCAGCATGACCACGTCGAGGGAACAGTTTCGGCAATGGCTGGAAGCGCCCGAAGGTGCACGCCTCGAGTTCAAGGAAGCGCGGCACAGCTACGATTTCGGGAAACTGCTTCGATACTGCGTGGCTCTGGCCAACGAGGGCGGCGGTCAGATTTTGCTCGGAGTGTCGGATCAGCGCCCCCGCACAGTCGTGGGCACGCAGGCATTCTCGCAGTCTGGGCGTACGGAAGCTGGGCTACGTCAACGACTCGGCCACCGCATACCGGTCGAAGAGATCCGGTACGACAATCGACGAGTTCTGATCGTGCACGTACCAGCGCGCCTCCCCGGAACCGCATGGAACTTGGATGGGCGCTATCTCAAGCGTGCCGGCGATGAACTGGCTCCGCTCGGCGACGCAGAACTCAAGAGCATGTTCGACGAGACCGGCCCCGATTTCTCGGCGCAGCCTTGCGCCGCGCGCCTCACCGATTTGTCACCCACGGCGCTTACCGATTTCCGTTCACGATGGGCTCGCAAGGCGGGAGATGCGCGCATAGCGCAACGAACAGACGATCAAACGCTGGCCGATGCGGAATTGATGGTCGATGGCGAGTTGACCCATGCAGCACTCATTCTGTTTGGCACGCGAAGCACCCTCGGACGACACTTGGCGCAGGCGGAGATCGTCTTCGAGTACCGGTCATCCGAAGCCTCCGGCCCGGCACAAGACCGCACGGAGTTCCGCGAGGGGTTCTTTCTGATTCACGACCGGCTGTGGGAGAAGATCAACTTGCGCAACGACCGCCAGAGTTATCAGGACGGTCTCTTCCGTTATGACATCCCGACCTTCGACGAAGCGGTAGTGCGCGAGGCACTACTCAATGCCTTTTCCCACCGGGACTATCGATTGGGCGGCTCGGTGTTCGTACGCCAATACGCGCAACGGCTCGAAGTCGTGAGCCCCGGCGGCTTCCCGCCAGGCATCGGGCCCGAAAACATCATCGATCAGCAAAACCCGCGAAATCGACGCATCGCCGAGGCTTTGGCGCGCGGCGGCTTGGTGGAACGGTCGGGGCAGGGTCTCAACATCATGGTCGAAACCGCCATTCGCCAGAGTAAACCGTTGCCGAATTTCGCCGGCTCGGCGGCCCACGAGGTTCGCCTGACGCTGGAGGGCGGCATCCGGGACCCGACGTTCGTGCGCTTCCTGGAACGACTTGGCAACGAGAAACTCATGGGGTTCTCGACCTATGACTTTCTTGCTCTGGACGCCATCGTGCGCGAACAGCCGCTGACGGAGGGCATGCGCGACAGGATTCCCGGCCTTGTCGAGGCAGGCGCCGTGGAGCAGCGGGGCCGAGGACGGGGTAGACAGTACCTTCTGTCCCGATCTCTCTATGCATCTCTGAGCCGTGCCGGCGCCTATACACGGAAGCGCGGTTTGGATCGAGAGACCAACAAGGCGCTGTTGATGCAGCATTTGACCGATAGCGGCGCGGAAGGGGCACCGATCAGGGACTTGCTGCAAGTGCTGCCTGCGCTGTCACGTGATCAAGTCAAACGGCTACTCAAGGAGCTGGCTGTCGAAGGCCGCGCCCAGGTCATCGGGGTTACGCGGGCGGGACGGTGGTTTGCCGCAGGCAGCGCCGGGCAGATTGGGTCAGCAAGCGATGACGACCCAATGAATACTCCAATAAGAGAACCAATAGACGCCATAACACGATCCGCGTCTCCTCGAAAATGAACTTTCTATCAATAAGTTGCGGATCTGAGGTTCCGGCTCGTCCTGAGCGGACGGACCCGGAACACTGACCCAAATGCCTCGCCCCAACCAGGAATTCCAAACCGTCCGCTCCGAGGGCAGACTGCTGCCCCCGGATCTCCTACAGCGCGTCCTCGACCCGCGTTCGACGCTTGTCGGCACCCGGCCGGAAGACTACGGGCTCTCGACCGGCGAACGCCTGAACGAGGCCATCACCGACTCCTGGAACCGCCTGCGCAGGCACTACGGGGAGTTCACGGCCGCCGCCGCAAACCTGCCGGAGATCGAGGCGGGTACGGGCCTCACCAACGACAAATGGAGTCTGCCGCTCCTGCGTGAGCTCGAATTCGGATTCCTGCCCGTCTCCGTCGGCCCGGAGATTGGCGGTCGCACCTATGCCATCGCGTGCTTCTTCGGACCGGTGGCGGTGCATCTCGTTGGCCGCGGCCTCTCGCTCGATCGCCGCGCGGCGGGGCAACGGGGTGCAGCCGCCGCCAACCCGCACAGCCATGTCGTTCTAGAACAATCGGCCATCGCGCTACGAAACCAAACCGGGAAGCTCCTTTAAATGATCACAGGCGACATCAAGACCCAAATCGACCGCATCTGGGACTCATTCTGGTCCGGCGGCATCTCGAATCCGTTGGAGGTGATCGAGCAGATCACCTACCTGCTGTTCCTCCGTCGGCTCGACGACATGCACACGCTGGAGGAGAACAAGGCCAATCGGCTCAAGAAGCCGATGGAGCGGCGGGTCTTCCCGGAAGGCAAGGACGCCAAGGCTCGGTCCTACGAGGACTTCCGCTGGTCGCGCTTCAAGCACTTCGCCCCGGCCGAGATGTTCACGGTGGTGGGGGAGCACGTCTTCCCCTATCTGCGCACTGACCTGGCCCAACAGCTCGGCGGTGTCGACTCCACCTACGCGCACCACATGAAGGACGCGCGCTTCACCATCCCGACTCCGGCGCTGCTGGCCAAGGTGGTGGACTGAACCGTACCGGGTTTCCCGGAGGCTCCAAACCTTGAGAGACTGGAGCGATGAAACATTCAAACAGATACTCCCCGGAGCTTCGGGAACGGGCAGTGCGGTTGGTCCTGGACCCCCAGGGCGGGCACGAAACGCAATGGGCGGCGATCGTCTCGGTGTCGTCGAAGGTGGGCTGTTCGGCCGAGACGCTACGCAAGTGGGTTCGTCGAGCTGAACGCGATGCGGGGGTTCGACCCGGGCTGACGAGCGAGGAGCGTGAGCGGCTCAAGGCGTTGGAGAGGGAGAACCTGGAGCTTCGTCGGGCGAACGAGATCCTGCGCAAGGCTTCGGCGTATTTTGCCCAGGCGGAGCTCGACCGCCGACCCAAAACATGACGTCGTTCATCGACGCGCACCGCGGCCAGTACGGGGTCGAGCCGATCTGCACGGAGCTGCCGATCGCCCCGTCGACGTACTACGAGAGCAAGGCCCGGGATGCGGACCGCAGCCGGGTGCCGGCGCGTACCCATCGCGACGCGGAACTGCGCGAGCACATCGCCCGGGTGTGGGAGGAGAACTACCGGGTGTACGGGGTTCGCAAGGTGTGGCGACAGCTCCAACGTGAGGGCATCGCGGTGGCGCGCTGTACGGTCGCGCGGTTGATGCGCGAGCTTGGTCTTCGCGGCGTGATGCGGGGCCCGCGGGTGAAAACGACGACGCCCGTGGCGACGCTCGCGTGTCCCGCGGACCGGGTCAACCGGGTGTTCCAGGCCCCGCGCCCGAACGCCTTGTGGCTGGCCGACCTGACGTACGTCGCGACTTGGGCGGGGTTCGTCTATGTCGCGTTCGTCATCGACGCCTATGCCCGGCGCATCGTGGGCTGGCGGGTGTCGAACTCGCTTCGCACCGACCTGGCGCTCGACGCGCTCGAGCAGGCCCTGTACGCCCGCGTGGTGGACTCTCACGATGCCTTGGTCCACCACGGCGACCGCGGGTCGCAGTATCTGTCCATCCGCTACACCGAACGCCTGGCCGAGGCCGGCATCGAGCAGTCGGTCGGGAGCGTTGGCGATTCGTACGACAACGCCCTGGCCGAGTCCATCATCGGGCTGTACAAGACCGAGGTGATTCGACCCCGCGGCCCGTGGCGGAGCCTCGAAGCAGTGGAGTTCGCAACCCTCGACTGGGTCGATTGGTTCAACAACCGCCGGATCCTCGAGCCGATCGGAGACCGACCTCCGGCCGAGGCCGAAGCGGCGTACTATCGACAAACCGAGCACACGGCGCTGGCCGCGTGACTCACACTAAACAGTCTCCGGAATTCCCGGCGCGGTTCAGTGCTGCGCCTGCCCCCGGGCAGCCGAGACATCCGGCGCACCCTGCACGAGAAGGCCCAGCGCACCTACACCATCCCCGGCACCCGGCGCACCCGCGTCGCCGTCGAGACGATGCGCGATTGGCTGAGCTTGTATCGCACCGGCGGGTTCGAGGCGCTGTATCCGAAGACCCGTGCCGACCGCGGCCAGCCCCGGCGCCTGCCCCCCGAGGTCGCCGAGCTGCTCGTCTCGCTCAAGACCGAGCAGCCCGCGCGCTCGGTCAAAGCCCTCATCGCCATCGCCCGCGAACGCGGCGTCGACCACCCGCTTGCCCCCTCGACCGTGCACCGGCTGCTCTCGCGCGAGGGCCTGCTCGACAAGCGCCCCGGTGAGCCCGTCGCTACCGACCGGCGACGGTTCGCCTTCCGTGACGCCGGGGAGCTTTGGATGAGCGATGTGATGCACGGCCCCAAAGTCAGCGACGGGCGCCGGCGCAGAAAGTCTTTCCTCATCGCGTTCATCGACGACGCCACCCGCGTCATCCTCTTCGCCGCCTTCGCCTACGCGGAGAACACCACCGCGTTGCTGCCCGTGTTCAAGCAGGCCATCGCGCGGCGCGGCCTGCCCGCCCGGCTCTACGTCGACAACGGGGCGAACTTCCGCTCCCAGCAACTTGCGCTCGTGTGCGCGAAACTCGGCATCGTGCTCATCCATTCCCGGCCCTATCAGCCCGCCGGGCGCGGAAAGATCGAGCGCTTCTTCCGAACCCTTCGCGCCGCCTGGCTGCGCCATCTCACCGCTGAGGCCACCACCAGCCTCGACACACTGAACCGCACCCTGTGGGCCTGGGTCGAGGGCGAGTACCACCAATCGCCCCATCGCGGCCTCGACGGGCGCACCCCGCTCGAGCAATGGGCGCTCGCCGGGCACGACGTGCGCTACCTCGACCCCACCACCGACCTCGACGACCTCTTCCTCTTCGAGGCCAAACGCCGCGTGATGAAAGACCGCACGTTGAGCCTGCACGGCCGGCTCTACGAGGTCGATGCCATCCTCGTCGGCGAAACCGTCACCTTGCGTTACGACCCCGATGCACCGCCTTCGCGACCCATCGAGGTCGTCCACGACGGCAACAGTGCAGGACTCGCCACCCGCCTCGACGCCTACGCCAATACCGCCGTCAAGCGCGACCGCCCCTCCTGGCAACTCCAGTGCGACACCCCACCGTCGCAGCCGCCCACCTCGCCTCTGACGATGCGAAACCTCAAGGAGAAGAACTGATGTACCTGCGTCACTTCGCCCTGACCCGGTTGCCCTTCGAAACCCCGGCCCACACCGACGAGCTGTTCGAATCGAACTCCCGCCGCGAGGCCGAGGCTCGGCTCCATCACCTCATCGAACTCAAGGGCATCGGCCTGATGACCGGCGAGGTCGGCTCGGGCAAGACCACCGTATGCCGCCATGTCGCCGCCGACCTGCATCCCGGCCTGCATCGGGTCGGCTACGTCTCGCTGACCACCGGCAACGTGCTCGACATGTACAAGTCCATCGCCTGGGAACTCGGCCTGCCCACCGAACGCTCGCGCGCCACCGCCTACCGCGCCATCCGCGCCGAAATCACCCGACTGGTGTGCGAGGCCAAGCAGCTCCCCGTGCTCGTCATCGACGAAGCCCAGCACCTGCGCAACGACGTCCTGGAAGACCTCCGGCTCCTGACCAACTTCGCTATGGACAGCGAGAACCGCCTGTGCCTGCTGCTCGTCGGGCTCACCGAGCTGCGCCGCCGCCTCGCCATGGCCGTGCACGAATCGCTCTCCCAGCGCCTCGTCGTACGCCACCACCTCGCCGGCATCGACCGCTCGGAACTCGACGACTACCTCGCCCACCGCCTGCGCCTCGCCGGCTGCGAGCTGCCCCTGTTCGAGCCTCCCGCCGTCGAGGCGCTGTTCCAGAGCGCTCGCGGATTGCCCCGGCTCATCAATCGCATCGCCCACTACGCCCTCACCGCCGCCGCGGCGAAAGGCGCCCGCACCGTCTCCGCCGTGCACCTCGAGCACGCCGTCGCGGAGCTGCGGCTGTGAACCTGCCCTACCTCCTCGTGACCCACGAACTCAGCGACGAGGCCGCCGCCCAGCTCTCCGAACTGCTCAACGACCTCGCCGTCGCCTTCGACGGTCAATACTTCGCTCAGATCACCCGCTACTACGACGAACGCCGCGAGAGCGAGCGCTCGTACCATCACAGGCAGCTCGAGCTCTTCGTCAACGACGACGCGGCGTTCTGAATCCCCTGCCCCTCCCGCGAACGCCGACGCCCACCGCGCCCGTTCGTCGACGACGGGCGTGGGGGCTCAACCCTTCTGCGCCACGACCACCGTGTTCAGCGCGACCACCGCGGTGCCGACCTACGTCCGCGCCCGGCTCTCCGACGATGACGGGGCAATGTGAGAAATCGAGCCTCGGTCGATCAGAAACAAACCGAAAAATCGGTTACGAAACTACGTGGGATGCAACACGCGCACGGTGATCGCGCTCTCCGACCTGCTCATGCGCTGCAACTGGGCCAAGCGCGTACTCTTCCTCGCCGACCGGGTGGCGCTGGTGAATCAGGCGGTCAATGCCTTCAAGCGTCACTTGCCCGCCGCCTCGCCCGTCAACCTGGTCACCGAGAAGAACGCCGAGGGACGCGTCTACGTCTCGACCTATCCGACCATGATGGGACTGATCGACGAGGCGAGCGACGGCCAGCGGCGCTTCGGGGTGGGCCATTTCGACTTGGTGATCATCGACGAGGCGCACCGCTCGGTGTTCCAGAAGTACCGCGCCATCTTCGAGTACTTCGACTCGCTGCTGGTCGGGCTCACGGCGACGCCCAAGGACGAGGTGGACCGCAATACCTACGGCCTGTTCGACCTGGAGGACGGCGTACCGACCGACGCCTACTCCCTGGAGGAGGCGGTGCGCGACGGCTTCCTCGTGCCGCCCAAGGCCGTCTCGGTGCCGCTCAAGTTCCAGCGCGAGGGCATCAAGTACGACGAGCTGCCGGAAGAGGAAAAGGACCAGTGGGACGCGCTGGAATGGGACGACGACGGCACGGTACCCGACCGGGTCGAGGCCGAGGCGGTCAACAAGTGGCTGTTCAACAAGGACACCGTGGACAAGGTGTTGGCGCACCTAATGACCCGCGGCCTCACGGTCGCCGGCGGCGACCGGCTTGGCAAGACGATCCTCTTCGCCAAAAACCAGGCCCACGCGGAGTTCATCGCCGAGCGTTTCAACGCCAACTATCCGCACTACAAGGGCGAGTTCGCCCGCGTCATCACCTTCAAGACTGAGTACGCGCAGAGCCTTATCGACAGCTTCTCGAACAAGGAGAAGAACCCACACCTCGCAATCTCGGTAGACATGCTCGACACCGGCATCGACATCCCCGAGGTCGTGAACCTGGTCTTCTTCAAGCTGGTGCGCTCGAAGACCAAGTTCTGGCAGATGGTGGGTCGCGGCACGCGGCTCTGTCCCGATCTGTTCGGGCCGAACCGGGACAAGGAACTGTTCTATCTCTTCGACTACTGCCAAAACCTCGAATACTTCAGCCAGGACATCCCGGCCACCGAGGGTTCGGTCGCCGATTCGCTCGGCAAGCGCCTGTTCAACGCACGGCTGGATCTGATTGCCACCCTGGACCATCAGGGCGGGGAAGCCGAATCGGGTATGGTCAAGGAGCCCGCGGCCACCTACGGCGATCCGAAAACGGACGACGCGGTTCGCCGGTCCCTCGCCGATCTGTTGCAGCGCGAGGTTGCGGCGATGAATCTCGACAACTTCGTGGTGCGCCCACGGCGCCGGCTCGTCGAGAAATACGCGAAGCCAGAAAACTGGGTATCACTGCCGGCAGAGACCCTGGCAGAACTCTCGCACGACGTGGCCGGGTTGCCTTCGGAATTGGACCCGGAGAACGAGGAGGCCAAGCGGTTCGACCTGCTCGCGCTGAGCCTGCAGCTCAGCCTCCTGCGGCACGAGCCCGGCTTCGCCCGGCTGCGCGATCGGGTCAAGCAGATCGCCGGACTGCTCGAGGAAACGGCCGCCATCCCGATGGTGCGGAACCAGATGGCGCTCATCCAGGACGTACAGACCGGCGACTGGTGGCAGGACATCACTGTTCCGATGCTGGAAGTCATGCGTCGTCGACTCAGGAGCTTGGTCCAGCTCATCGACAAGCGGCAACGCAAACCGGTCTACACCGATTTCGAGGACCTCATGGGTGGCGAGATCGACGTCGACCTGCCTGGCTTCGCTCCCGGCACGGACTTCGCGAAGTTCCTGGCCAAGGCACGTGCGTTTCTTCGCGAGCACATGGACCACGTCGCCATCGGAAAACTGAGAACGAACAGACCGCTCACCGTGACTGACCTCGCCGAGCTGGAGCGGATGCTCATTGAGAGCGGCCTCGGCGCGCCCGACGAGCTTCGGCGCGCGACCGAGGAGTCCCAGGGACTTGGATTGTTCGTGCGGTCGCTGGTGGGCATGGATCGCAGCGCCGCCAAGGACGCCATGCGGATCTTCCTTGCAGAGAAGCCGCTATCGGCCAACCAGATCGAGTTCGTGAACTCAGCGATCCCCTCATCTTTTTTGTAAGGAATCGTTGTTAACGATTTGATTTGATCCAAATCAGTATAGCGAAAGCACAGTTTTCTAATTCCTTGTACTCAATTTGCACCTGCGATGGGTCCGTTGACTCGAATATTGTGCTCCACTTTTTCCCCCAAGTCCGACTTCGGACTTGCACGGGCAGGAGGTTGGAAACAAAATAACTGTTTTCGCCTCTGAGGGTGGATGGTGAAAGCCCGAGACGTACTTCGCGAAGACCATCTGATTTCCTTCATCACCGAGCTGTACGACGGCGACCTGCACGCCAAGCGGGTCTTGTCGCTCGCCTACGGTACGCTCGGAGTCCTGACCAGTGCCTCCTTGGCCGTCCATGCCATTGGACAAGGTTTGGCCCACGCCCGTGGCACCCTGAGCAAACACGGCGTCAAGCAGGTCGACCGGTTGCTCAGCAATACCGCCATCGAATTGGACGATTTCTTTTCGCACTGGGTGCCTCATGTGATTGGAGCGCGAGAGGAGATCGTGGTGGCATTGGATTGGACCAGCTTCGCTCGCGATGGGCACGATACGTTGATGTTGTCGATGCTCACCGAGCATGGCCGGGCCACGGCCCTGATGTGGGAGACGGTATCGACGGCGACGTTGAAGGACAACCGCAACCGTTATGAGGACGAGTTGCTGTATCGGTTCTCGGAGGTGGTGCCCGATGGGGTAGAGGTGACGGTGGTCGCGGACCGGGGGTTTGCAGACTGTAACTTGTTCAAAAACCTGGACGAAGAGCTGGGATTCGGCTATGTGATTCGGCTGCCCGCAAGCTACTATGTCACCAGTGAGAGCGGGGAGCGGCGCTTGGCGTCGCAATGGGTCGGCCCGGCCGGGCGAACCCGCACGTTGCGAGCTGCCCACATCACCGACGCTCACCAGCTGCCCGTCGGCACGGTCGTTTGCTTGCGCGACAAGAACATGAAGGACACTTGGTGTCTGGTGGCCAGTGACCGAAACGCCGCACCCCGGCTCCTCATCCAATACTACGCAAAACGGTGGGGGATCGAAACGAGCTTTCGCGACCTGAAGGACCGGCGCTATGGCCTTGGCTTGTCGTCGATGCGTACCTCGTGCCCCGAGCGCCGCGACCGGCTGTTGTTGCTCAGTGTATTGGCAATTGCGTTGTTGTCATTGCTCGGGGCCGCCGGAGAGCGTATCGGCTATGACCGGTGGTTGAAGGTCAATACCGTGAAACATCGCACCCATTCGTTGTTTCGCCAAGGGCACATGCTCTATGAACATATTCCCAACTGGCCACCGGAACGATTGCGACCGTTGCTCGACGAATTCGCCGCCATGCTGGCCGAACACAGGCTATACAAGAGAATGTTCGCCATCTTGTGAAAATATGAGGGGATGCTTAAGGTTCGTGAACCTCGTCGTCGATCACCTTACGGAGCACGGTATTGTCGCCCCTGATCGGCTCTATGAATCCCCGTTCACCGACATCACGCCTCGCGGTCCGGATGGCTTGTTCAGCACCGCGGAACTGGATGAGTTGATGCAGGTGCTGGAGACCGTGCGAGCAACGGCGATCGCGGCATGAATCTTTCGACGCACGTCAGGGGAGGGTTTGCACGATGGCCAAACTGAACCGCGGAACGATCTCGAGGCGAACGGTCCAGGCGCTCCCGGTGGGAGACCGCGAGACGGTCTTTTGGAACCGGGAACTCTCCGGAATTGGGGTACGGGTGTATCCGTCCGGAGCGAAGGTCTACGTGGCCCAGACCCGTGCACGCGGAAAGTCGGGGCGCACGACCATTGGACGGCATGGCGTGCTATCGGCCGACCAAGCGCGGCGCAAGGCGGCGGAGCTCATCGCCCGCGTCAAGGCAGGTGTGGGTTCGGTTGTGGCCGACGGAACGTCGCCATCGAACACCGGGCCCACGGTTGCCGAAGCGGCGCACCGGTATTTTAGGGAACACGTAGCGGTGCGCTGTAAGCCGAAGACCGCGGATCTCTACCGCTTCGTTCTCACCAGACACATCGCACCGGTCATCGGCTCGCTACCTCTTAGAGCCATCGGACGCCCGCACGTCGCAGCACTGCACTACCGGTTCCACGAGACCCCGACCATGGCAAAACGCGTGGTGGAGGTCCTATCGCGTCTCTACAACATGGCCGAGGCGTGGGGCATTGTGCCGGAGGGGACCAACCCCTGCCGGTTCGTGCGGAAGTACGAGGAACGAAGCCACGAGCGGTTCCTCTCCAACGCCGGTGCCGAACCCTTCCCACCAGGGTGAAATTTTGTTCGGTGCAAGGATGAGCACGTGATTGGTTGGAATCCGTTGTGGTGGTGCGGTAGCCGGTGGAATGGGAGGAAGGGGAGGTCACGGAGGAGGGTATCTGAGTCGTTTGGAGGGGTATGCAAAGCAAACCGGAAGCTCGGATTGCCCGGCCGGGCGAGCGGGAACGTTGGCGCGGTGGTGGAGCCAAGCGCCGAGGGGTCGCAGTAGCGTGGGGCTCAGCGTTTGGGCGGGTTGATGAGCTGGCGCACGGCGTCCTGGGGCCGCCGAGCGTAGTGCCGGTGGGCTTGGGGGAGGGAGTCGAAGCGCCCCTTGAGGCGAACGATGGAGATGGCGAGGTTCGTGAGGCAGGCGAGATTGCGCGGCAGGTGTCCGGTTCGCACCCGGCAACGGTCTTCGTCGTAGGAGACGTCGCGCACGTGGTGGAGTCGATTTTCGATGCTCCAATGCCCGCGCACCAGGGCCAGGACGACCTGCGAGGTGGCTTGGTCGGGGGGCACGGAGGTCAGGCCGTGTACGGTCTCGTGCTCGACCTTGCCGGTCTTGACGATGCGCCGCTCGCGCTCGATGCGAAAGGCGACCTGACGATGAGGCAGGGGGGCGCGGTCGCGGTGCTCGGTGAGGTCGAGCACCCGGCAGCTTCGCTTCTCGATTCGTCCGTGTCCGTTGTCCGAGGTGTGATGCTCGGTGGCGCGCACCTGGGGAAGCTCCCAATCGAGCCCAGCCAACTCGGCGAGCAAGTTGGGGCAATTGTCCTTGACCGCGGTCATCACGTAGTGCGCGCCGCACTGCTCGACCAAGCACCGGGCGGTGTGGTGGTTGGTGTGCATCGCGTCGAGGGTCACGACGCGGCCGGTGAGGTCGAGCCCGGTGACCAGGGTACGCACGGCCGGGATCTCGTTGCTCTTGTCCTGTACCGCCTCTTGTCCGAGGACGATTCCAGAGCGGTGCTCCGCAGCGGCGACGAGCAGGTGCTTGGCGCCCGGATTGTGCCGGGCGGCACCGCGGATGTACTTCCCGTCGATGGCGACGGGGTCGGTGCGCGAGGCCTGCTGCGCGGCCCAGGTGCGCGCCGCGCGGTCGAGCACATCGGGGTCCAAGTTGGTGAGAACCTTGACGAACGCGGTCGTGGACGGGGCGGTGAAGCGCCCCAGACGGGGGCTGTAGAACGCCCGCAGGGCACGAAGCTGATGCTGGGTCAACGCTTGGGAGAACTCGCCGATTGCGGTCGCACCGTGGTATCCGGCAAGCTTCGCGGCGACCGCGATGGCCAGGATGGTGGCCAGCGGATAGCGCCGCCCGCGCGTGCTGCGGAAATCGGGCACACCATGAAGACACTCCCACAGGCTTCGCAGTCGATGGGCGGTCCACGGTCGCGGGTCGCCTTCGCTTCGCCACTTTGGGGCATCGTCGAGGCGGCACAGTTGCTCGCGCGCGTCGCGGGCCAGCGGGTAGACCAGGACCTCCTTCGGTCTGCCGTGGGGGACCCAGGTCGCGGGCGTGCCGGGCTTGCGGGCAAAGCCGCGGGTGTGGCCCAGCGCCTGCCAGTTCGCCGCCCGGTAGCACGCGCCGGTGAAGCGGGCCGGATCGACGAAGGTTTCTGCGATCAGAATTGGATGGCCATGCATTGCGCGGAAGTCGCCCGAGAGCCGGCGAAGGCTCAGCCCCAGCACCCGCGAAGCGAGGTTCGCCGCGGCGCACTCGGGCAAGATGAGGAACCGCGCGTTGTTGGCGATGAGGTGAAGGCGGCGAAACTGCTGCTCGGGCAGCCACCCGATCCAGCGGTCGCGGGCCCGGAGCTTGAACGCACCGGCGTGCCAACCCACGAGCGCCAGCCAGTGCTCGCCCAGCACTGCGACGTGGCGCACACTTCGCCCGACCAAGCCCCGGAAGGGCAGATAGTGGTGCGCGCCCATCAGCGCATCCCAGCGGATCCTCTCGTCGGCGCCCACCGCGGGGCGGACCGTGACCTCGCGCAGCCGTCGGGAAATCAACTCGAGCATCGTCTTCGCCGGGGTCGATGGGCCTGTGCCCCACTATGGCGCCCTCGACGCCATTTGTCCAGAGACCCAGTTTCGCCTGTCGCATCAATCAGCTACCAGCCAGGAAAAATTGGCCCTGCCCTTCCCACCTACGTGCAACACGCCGATTGGTGTGTAGGGAGAAAACGTGAAGAGAGAAGCAAAAGTCCTACTCGACAAAGCCGCGGATAGTCTCTATTTGTCCATTGATCACTTTAATCGTCCCTACGATCGCGGCCGCCACGAGGCCGTATTGATCTTCTTGGACCGAGCATTTGAGTTACTACTTAAGTCAGTAATTGTTCATCGCGGAGGCAAGCTACGTGGTGCCCAGGACAATCAGACTATAGGTTTCGACAGATGCGTCCGTAAGTGCGTAAGCGAAGCTAATGTAAAATGCCTAAGCGAAGAAGACGCACTAACGATACAGAACATAAACACACTTCGCGATGCCGCCCAGCACTATTGGGTTGATCTTTCTGAGCAACATCTATATCTCCACGCCCAAGCTGGCCTGACGCTCTTCGCATTGATACTAACGGCCATCTATGGTCAAGCACTCAAGGCACACTTCCCCGAACGAGTACTACCTGTTTGTGTCTCACCGCCACAACATCTTGCAGCGGTCTTTGATGCCGAATTCGCCGACATAAAGCGTCTCTGCGCCCCTCGCTCGCGAAAGCGTTTGCAGGCTGCGGCCAAGTTACGGGGATTGGCCATCCTTGAACAGTCGCTGGCTGGAGAACGCACACAACCTACCGACAGGCAGCTGAGCCAGCAGATTCACGAAATACAACGCGGAAAATCCTGGTATGACCTATTCCCCGGTATGGCTACATTAAAGCTCGAAACTACCGGCACTGGATTCGACGTCTCCTTGCGACTCACCAAAGAAGAGGGGGAGCCCGTTCAATTAGTGGGCGAAGATGATCCCAATGCCACCATCGTCCGCGTAAGGCGCGTAAACGAGCTGGACTACTACAATCTTGGTCTGAAGCAGCTCGCGAACCACGTTTCCCTCACACAACCGAAGTGTTTGGCGGTCATCCGCCACCTTAGACTCCAAAACGACAGTGACTATTTCAAGATCATTCGTCTCGGTACTCAGGAACATAAGAGGTATAGCCAGAAAGCCCTTCATCGAATTCGTGAGGAGTTACCCGCATTGGACCTTGACAACGTCTGGCAGTTACACCGTCCAGGCACGAAGCACAGGGAGAAATGAATCAGGACACACCAATGGTCACCAAAATCGGTTATCTAAACCGAATCAGCGTCTCCGCACCTCTACGGGCAGGACCAGATCATGGAGGTTCTCTTAGCCAATGCACCCCCGAGTCCGACAGCTCACTCTCGGGAACAATTGTGCCCAAATGAATGAGAGGTCTATCTATCGTTGTCGTCGATCTCGAAAAGTAATATACCGTTTCATCCACCACCCATGCTTGATCCGGTGGCGCGTATGACTGGTAAAGATGGCAGTATACCCACCGCAAATCCCGTCCACGAGCATCAAATCGACCAAGCGAATCGAAGATACGTCGAATTCTTTCGGCTTCGACGGAGGGCCCATCCAGTGTTTCCAGACCTATGTGAACAACACACGGAATACCCTGCGGTAACTGTTCAATTGCGTCTGATAACCGTTTCCGAACATCTCGTGCCTTTCGTCTTATTGCTATTGGAGAATCACACCGCCAGAACGCGCCTGCTGCAAAATCTATGGTGTCGAGGTAGCGACCTAGGCCCCGCCCGGCGCGTAGTCTTGCGACTTGACCGCCAACAACAGTAGTAAACTCTGCCTCGGGACTTGGTCTATCCCCAATTAGTTCATTCAGCTGATTAGATGGGAGTTTTACGTAGTTGTGTCTCAGATGAGCTTTTGCTCTCTCCAGAGTACTTCGGGAAACTCGCACATCCCATACGTCGTTCGAGACGATATGGCTGGGGTATGAATGGATGAGTGGCAATTTACCTGCCAACTCCATGGCAACAAATTCATCGGAAAGTGTTTCTAATTCCACGTGAAATACTATATCGAGAATGACCGGTAGGCGATGTCTCACCAAGAAATCGCTCAACGGCCGCCAAAGCCTAAGCCATTTGGTACGTTCCTTGTTGCTGTACTCCGACGTCTTTGCCAATCGTTTGCATTCGACGGCCCATCGTGTACCGAGTGAATCGATCAATATATCCGGACGCTTTTCCAATGGGGATTCGGGTAGGAGCCATACATTCCTCCATCCATTTCGCTTCCACAGGAGAGCGACCAGAATTTCAAATAGCGTTGAATCTACCGAAACAGACGGTTGGCTAGTGAGAAACTTAACCTTTTCGTCTATCCCATTAATTTCCATTACTAAGTCAAGATTTTCTCCTATTCGTTCAAAGATTGGAATAACCCGAGCTCCCTGGAGAGGCTCGTACTTTTCAACAGCCGTAAGTGCGGTCTCGGCTAGATACAGATACCAACCCATTGGGTCAACACCAACGGAGATGGATTCGTGCTCCGTCGCGTCGTCCCGTGTCCTCCGGGCAAGAAGAACACGTTCCAGATATTCTTCAATAACGGTTTTCCGGGCGATCCACGAACTCGGTTCAAGAAAAGAAAGAAACCAGTCGAGAGCATGACGCAAATTGGTACTGTTCTCCTCGTTCACCATTTCAATAGAACTATTGCAATTGAGTGAAAATGAAGGGGATTATGTAGGAAAGTGCCGAAGCCCCCCGTGACGCCTTCGGCACTTTCTTGTAACCTTTCCGTATCTCAAGAGGATACGGGCATGGCACACAAGGCACCTGGAAAGAGCTTCCGCGAAGGCATCAGCCTCGTCCAGATCTTTCGCATGTTCCCCGATGACGCCACGGCCGAAGCCTGGTTCGTCGCCCGTCGGTGGCCGACCGGGGTCGCGTGCCCGCACTGCGGCTCGCTGAACGTCCAGACGGGCGCAAAGCACGCGACGATGCCGTACCGGTGCCGCGAGAAGCAGTGCGCCAAGCGGTTCAGCCCGAAGACGGGGACCGTCATGGAGGGGTCGAAGCTCGGGCTGCAAGTGTGGATGATTGCGACGTACCTCGTCTCGACCAGCCTCAAGAGCGTGTCCAGCATGAAGCTGCACCGCGACCTAACCATCAATCAGCGCTCCGCGTGGTTCCTCGCGCACCGGCTTCGGGTCGCGCTCACGCAGGAAAGTGGTCTCTTCGCCGGCCCGGTCGAAGTCGATGAGACCTACATGGGCGGGAAGCGGGCGAACATGTCAAAGTCGAAGCGCGAAGAGCTCACTGGCCGCGGGGCCGTAGGCAAGACCGCCATCGCGGGGGCGAAGGATCGGGATACGAATCAGGTTCGCGCCCAGGTGGTCGAACGCACCGACAAGCCGACCGTACACGGCTTCGTCGCCGCCCACGTGGCCCCTGACGCCAAGGTCTACACCGACGATGCGTTGGTCTATGAGACCCTTCCGAATCCGCACGAAGTAGTCAACCACAGCGCCCAGGAGTACGTCCGGGGCGATGTCCATACCAACGGTGCGGAGAGCTTCTGGTCGATGCTGAAGCGCGCCCACAAGGGCACCTTCCACAAGATGAGTCCTAAGCATCTCGACCGGTACGTTCAGGAGTTCGCCGCGCGTCACAACCTGCGCGACGAGGACACCATCGACATCATGGCCGCCGTCATCACCGGCATGAACGGCAAGCGCCTGCGCTACGTCGACCTCATTGCCGACAACGGACTGGATTCGGGAGCACGAACGGGTTAGATGTACACCTTGACGACGGAAACTGTGTGCGCGGTCTTGGCACAGAGCCCGTGGGGCAAGCCCGAGAGATGCGTTCGTTTCGACATTCTCCGCTCGCTCGCTACAGTCGAGGAATGCTACCGGGCGGGAATGGAAGAGGAAGAGCGCCTGCGTCGGCTGGCGACTGATACGTGGTATCTCGTGACAAGATCCAAGACGCATTGCCACAAGCAGCGCCCACGAATTGACTTCAGCGCCCAGGCGAGAGGGAAGAAGTGAATGCCTGACAAGCTGAAGAAACTGCCGCGCATCGTGGACGTGGTGGCCCCCACGTACCAGCCGTCGAAGACGGAACTTGAGGAGGACATGCGGGTCCGGGCGACGTTCGAGGAGGCGGTCGAGGCGCTTACCCGGCCCGTGAAAGTGCGCTACATCCCCCGGCCGAAGCGGCGCCCTGAGTGAGGGCGCTTCGGCACTTTCCTACATAATCCCCAAAATGAACATCCATACTACCATTGGCGCGATAAGCCAGTAGAACGTGCCAGGGTTGGAGAACGCAATTGTCCGGACATGACTGAATTGTTTGTTTGACCTCAAGGCTTTGCCGTCTCCGGGCTAGATAACGGGAAGTTCGCTGGCTGATTCGACGATCACGTCAAGTAACAGCGGTCGACAAAGGAGACCGCTGCCTCGGGCCGACTGGTGTCGGCGATGTTCGTCATGAGCACCGATTCCTGCACCTGAACTCCGCCGACAACTCATTGTTGTAACTCCCGTTCCATTGTCCCCTCGGCCGTCCTCCGGCTGAGCGTATCAGGCCGACCGTAAGGATAGCGCAAGCGGCCGATCTACGACGCCCGCGCATCGAGGCGTCCGTCGGTCGGTTCACCGTTCGCGCCACACGGAGGCGGTTCACACGAGCGTGATTTGGCGCCTTCTGGAGACGGAGTCCGGCCTGGAGAGGGCGGCGGCCGGCGCGGTGAAAGGCGTGTTCCAGCGCAGCGGGTTCGGTTCATCGGTCCGTCACGATCGCGTTCCCGACGCTGCACACCCCCGCTGCCAGAGCCCTACCGGCGACGGGCAGCTTCCCTCGTTCCAGAGGAATCGACCATGCTCCACGACAACGCCGACACCGTGCGCGCCGCACATCTTCTCATCGACCGCGAGCCCAGTCCCGGGAGCCGGCTCGACGCCCTTCTCTTCCTTGCCGGCCAGGAGTCCCTGTGGCGCACGGCCGGTCCGGGCGCAGACCTCACCGCGATTACCGGCGTCTCGCTCGCCCGCGCCCACTGGGCAGTCCGGTGAAGTCGACCACCGATTCGGGTGCGAAGCCGACCACTGGCGGTTGCCGATGAGTGCGGCGGCGCTTCACCTCGTTGCACCTCCTTCGAAAATGTAGTCGCATAACTACAACCGTTCCCCGGGGGCTTGCCATAATCATCACGACCGTCACCAGCCGCGAACTCAATCAGGATGTCGCCCGCGCGAAAAGGGCGGCGAAGTCGGGGCCCGTGTTCATCACGGACCGAGGCAAGCCCGCACATGTACTGCTCAGCATCGAGGGCTACCGGCGGCTGGCGGGAGAGGACCGAAATCTCCTGGAGGCCCTGTCCATGCGGGGCTGGCCGATTTCGACCTGAATCCGCCGCGCGCCCGAATCGAAGGTCCTCACGCCGACTTTTCCTGATGTTCCTGCTGGACGCGAACGTGGTCGCCGAACTGAAGAGCCGGGGATGCCCGGTGGGTCGTAAACGGGTGGTTCGGCTCATGCGAGAGTCGGGCTTGGTGCTCGCGGCGCTGAACATGGCGATCCTCTTCAGCGCGTCAATTCTGACTCGCCGGCACTGACGCTACATCGAATCGCGCCGAGAATTGCCGCGTTTCCACCCCGGGTGGTCGACTACCATGCCCCCGGGCGCGGCCCGCGGAGCATGCCGAGAGCTTCTCCGACAAGCACGAGGCGGAGCATTGATTGAAGCGCAGACAAGCAAAGGGAAGGTCTTCAAGGAGCTGCATTCGGCCGACGGCATCTTCGTGATGCCGAATGCGTGGAACGCCGGCAGCGCCTGCATGCTCGAAGCAGCCGGCTTCCCCGCGGTCGGGACGACTAGCGCAGGGATCTCCTTCTGTCTGGGACTCCCCGACTATGAAGGTGTCCTCACCCGGGAAGCGGCGTTGGAGGAGACCGCCCGGATTGTCGATGCGGTTCGCATTCCGGTCAGTGTGGATGCGGAGAACGGCTACGGACATACGCCCGAAGAGGTCGCCGAAACCATCCGCCGGGTGGCCGACACCGGCGCGGTGGGCGCCAGTATCGAAGACTATGCCGCCGCCTATGGCACGGGTGATCTCTATGATCGGGCGCTGTCGGTGGAGAGAATCGCGGCGGCGGTGGCCGCCGCCGCGTCCCTGCCGTTTCCCTTTACCCTGACCGCGAGAGCCGAGTGCTATCTCGTGGGCCACCCGAACCCGTTCGAGGAATCGGTGGCGAGGGTCAATGCGTATCGGGAAGCGGGCGCGGACTGTCTCTATGTCCCGGGCATCAACGACGCCGAGACCATCGCAACGCTGGTGAAGGAAGTCGATGGGCCGGTCAACGTGGTCATGGGTCTTGCCGGCAATCCAATGAGCGTCGCCCGGCTCGAGGACCTGGGGGTCAAGCGAGTGAGCATCGGCGGGTCGCTCGCCCGCGCCACCTTCGGCACTATCCGTCGCGCGGCCGAGGAGATCCGCGACCACGGCACCTTTGCCTAGTCCGAAGATCAGGTGCCGGACGCCGAGCTCTGCCGGTTCTTTGCCGGGCGCCGGGACTCATCCGCTTCATGACCAACCACGGGCTTTGCATGCGGCCGTCACCGATGCGCCCCACCATCCGCTCCCCGGTTGGCTCGAGGCGAATCGAGGAAACGTGAAGCAGGCGGAGGTGGTCGCCCGGGACCGGTGCGGACGCGAGGAACGATGGTCTCCCACGGCGTTCTTGCCCGGCCATCTTGCGAACGACCGGACCTCCGGGAGCATCCTGCCGCTCAGCCCCGCCATTGCAGTGGCATGGCGCTGAGCCCGGACCGGCTCGGGCATGGCCACGCGTGCGAAGGACACCTTCAGTCCAACGCGCCGCCCGGCAGCTCGTCCTGCAGCTCATCCGGCAGCTCGTCCTGCAGCTCGTCCTGCAGCGCACGAGCGCTGCGTACCAGCTCCTCCATCTTCTCCAGCTCCTCCATCTCCTCGCCGCGCCCCGCCTTTGCTCGTGAGTCCGGCCGCTATCGCGCCAGATCGCCGATCGCGGCGCGCGCGAGGTCGGTGATGCCGGCCCAGTCGGTCGCCGCGATGTGCCCCGCCGGCGCGATCCAGGAACCGCCGACGCAGGCAACGTTGGCCAGCGCCAGATAGTCGCCCGCGTTGTCGCGCGTCACGCCGCCGGTCGGGCAGAACCAGAGATCGGGCAACGGTGCCTGCCACGCCTTGAGTGTCGCGGCGCCGCCGGCGGCCTCGGCGGGGAAGAACTTCACGACGTCGAAGCCGCGTTCGGCCAGCGCCATCGCCTCCGACACCGTCGCCGCGCCGGGCAGGAACGCGAGGCCGCTCTCCGTGACGGCGGCGGCGAGACGGGCGGTCGTGCCCGGGCTGACGCCGAAGGCGGCACCGACCCCAATCGCCGCGGCAAGCTGCTCGGCGTCGCGGATCGTGCCGGCGCCAACCGTCGCGCCCGGGCACGTGCGCACGATCTCGGCGATTGCCTCGAGTG
Organism: Gammaproteobacteria bacterium; assembly: GCA_965223775.1. Lineage (GTDB taxonomy): Bacteria > Pseudomonadota > Gammaproteobacteria > HK1 > HK1 > JAJDXW01. Next base: position 5,907,961 of record OZ245021.1, read on the forward strand.
CCGCCGGCGTGCGCAGGGTCACCTCGAGCACGGTGACGCCGCCAGCGAGGAGCGCCTCGGCCAACGGCGCCGCATGCGCGGGATCGGCGATCGTCAGCACCGGGATCAGCGGCCCGCGGGTCGCGATGTCGCGCGCCGACATCATGCCGCGATCTCGCCGGCGACCACATCGAAGGCCGACCGCGGCAGGATCGCACCGCGATGGCCGACGATCGCGCGCGCCAGAGCGTGCCCCGCCGCCGCGGCCACCGCCCGATCACGCCCGGCCAGCCGTACGGCGATATAGCCGGCGTTGAAACCGTCTCCGGCGCCGGTCGTGTCGACGACCGATTCGGCCGCGGCGTAGCGGACGGTATCGTCGATCCGCGGCCACAGGACGGGCCCGGCGGCACCGTGCTTGACGGCGATTTCCGTCGCGCCGAGCGCGGCGAGCCGCGGGCCGGGGTCGCAACCGGGACGGAGCGCCGCCTCGTCGTCGGCCGAGGGCAATGCGATCGTCGAATGCGCCCACATCCGGTCCAGGGCGGCGCGCGCGGTTGCCGCGTCCGGCCAAAGCACCGGCCGGTAGTTGCCGTCGAAGGCGACGACCCCGCCACGCGCACGCAATGCCCCCGCACATTCGATGAGCGCCTCGCGGACCGCCGGGTCGAGGACGGCGAGCGTGACGCCCGACAAGTAGATCGCGTCGAAGGCGGCAATCTCGTGAAGGCCGGGGCCGGGGCCGGATCCAGCGCCGGGGCCGGGTCCGGCGCCGGGACCGGGTCCGCCAAACAAGGTGCGCGCCGCGCTCTCGCTCCGCCAGTAGCGGAAGAAGCGCTCGCCGGCCGCGTCGGTGTCGATGGCGTAGATGCCCGGCAGGCGGTCGGCGCGGCGGCCGACGAAGCGGCAGTCGATACCCTCCTCCTCCCACTGGGCGACCATGCGGTCCGAGAACCCGTCGGTGCCGACGACGCTGACAAAGCAGATGTCGATGTCACGGTCGCGCAGCAGCCGCGCCAGGTAGACCGCGGTGTTCAACACGTCACCGGCGAACCCGACCCGGGCGGTACCGGCCGCCGGGTCCCAGCCCGACAGCTCGATCATGCACTCGCCGATGCAGGCGATGCGCCGGACCCGATTCATGGGCAAGCGGCCCCGTGCCGGCTGTCTTCGACCATCGACTCGAATTCCCGGCAAGGCGGGTGGTATGCGATGCTCGACCCGATGATGCCTCCGCCGATGATGACGATGTCCGCCCGCATGATTCGAGTATTGCACGCCCCGGCAGATCCCGCGTGTAGTCCGGGGTGCAGAACCCCGACACCGCGAAGTGCGTCTCGGGGTTCGCGGCCTTGCGCTCGATCCAGGCGCCGCGGGTCGCCTCCATCAAGGCGGGATTGCGTCCGATCGACCCCTGGAAGCTCACCACGCTCCCGTAGTCTCCGTTGGTCGCGGCGAGCTCAATGGCCTGGTCGAGCAGGGTCGGGTCGTTGAGGACCTGCCCGGTGACGTCGATGGGGTTGCGGGCCGCCGCGAAGGGCACGAGCTCCAGCATGCGCCGCTGCGCAGCCTCCGGCATCGGGGCGACGTCGAGCCCGCGCGCGTTCGCGTCGTCCGCCATCAGCACCCCGACCCCGCCCGAGACGGTGACCATCGCCACCCGTTCGTTGGCGGGAAGGGTTCCGACGACGAAGCTCCGCGCGATGTCGAAGAACTCCTTGATGCTGTCCGCGCGGTACACCCCGAACTGGCGAAAGAGGGAGTCGTACACCGCAGCCTCGCCGGCGAGGGCCGCCGTGTGCGAGGCGGCGGCGGCCGCGCTTCGCCTCGTTGCAACTCCTTCGAAAATGTAGTCACATACCTACATTCGGTTCCCGGGGGCTTGCCATGACCGTCACGACCGTCACCAGCCGCGAACTCAACCAGGATGTCGCCCGCGCGAAAAAGGCGGCGAAGTCGGGGCCCGTGTTCATCACGGACCGAGGCAAGCCCGCACATGTGCTGCTCAGCATCGAGGACTACCGGCGCCTGGCGGGAGAGGGCCGGAACCTCCTGGAGGCCCTGTCCATGGCGGGGCTGGCCGATATCGACCTGAATCCGCCCCGCGCCCGAATCGAAAGCCCTCACGCCGATCTTTCCTGATGTTCTTGCTGGACACGAATGTCGTTTCCGAGTTGCGCAAGGTCGGCGACGGCAGAGCCGACGCCCGTGTGACCGCGTGGATTTCAGGGCACGACGCGGCGAACTTCTACATCTCCGCGCTGACCCTCATGGAGCTGGAGATCGGCATTCTGCGCATCGAAAGGCGCGATGCAGAGCAGGGGAAGCGGCTGCGGCGCTGGATGGATCGGCATGTACTGCCCGAGTTCCTGGAGCGCACGCTACCGGTCGACGCTGCGGTCGCCCTGAAATGCGCCCGGCTGCATGTGCCCGATCCGCGGGCCGAGCGCGACGCGCTGATCGCGGCAACCGCCATCGTACACGGCACGACGGTCGTCACGGGCAACTTGGCCGACTTCGAAGCGACGGGGGTGGCGCTCATCAATCCCTGGGCCGACACATGACCGGCGGCGGCGGGTGGTACGCGGCCGGCGGCGATGGGAGTCCGGTTATGGGGTGGCGGGGCGGTGACGAGGACTGCGGGCGTGACTACCGGCTCGGCTCGCGGCTGGACTCGGCGCGGAAGGGCGATCCGGGCTTCGAAGTGGGTCTCGAGGCGACTTGGCGCGAGGGGGCCACGTCCTCCAGCCGCGCCCGGTTGGTGGTTGCCGTGTGGCGTCGTCGAAAGTCGCGGAGCTTGCCGGTGTCATCGGCGAGGCGTTGCAGGGTCCGGGCAGACGGCGCCGCCATTCACAGCCCCTCGAATCTGCGTTCGACGACGTCGATGGGGAGAATGACGTTCCAACCCCTTGCCGTCCGCCCTTCGCCCGATCTGGCGCCAAGGGCATATCGCGGCTGAGACGGCATCAGCGTGCGGAGTTCTTCGAGCGCAGCATCCGGCACGTCCAGCCGCTTCTGCTCGCGCTCCAGCCAGAAGCCCAGCGCGCCGGCGGCAGTCGCCTTGCCGAGCGCACGCGCGTACCGGACCACCGCCGCGGCGTCGACCCGCGCCACCAGATCCAATGAGTTGAAGAGTTCCTCCGAGTCGCCGGCCAGGTCGTAGCGGTCGAACAGATCCGCGATCGTCCGCTCGATCGTCGTCAGTCTGACCTCCAGTCCCAGGCGGTCGATCGCCGTGACGCCATCGGGGGGCGCGAAGCCGCGCGGCGGCCTGACGAACCGGCAGCCGAAGCCGACCGCCTCGAACATGCCTGGCTCGCCCTGCGCGATGACCTGCACGTCATGCCCGTGCGTGTAGGCGCAGCCCTGCAGCTCAAGGGCCGAGTGATAGGCGATCGCGCCGCCATGGCGCAGACGGGAGGCGGCCAGGAAGCGGTCGACCGACCATGTCGCGGCATCGGCGTGCTTGGGCACCGACGCGAAGACGCCACGCGCGACGCGCCGAATGTTGCCCGCTTGGAGATGCTGGGCGAGCATCGCCGTGACGACCTTGTCCTGGGGGCGGCGGCCGACAGCCGCGGCGTATTCGGCGCGGCGGAAGACCGGGTGTGCGCTGAAGAAGGGTGCGGAGATGAGCCGGGACATGGAAGTTCGGGATGTATCTTTGCCGTGATCGACCGTAGCAATATATGTGATATGGCTTATACCGTCAAAGACAAAGCCAAGAACTCCGACCATTGACTCCTCAGGGCAGCCTCCAAGCCACATATCAAATATGGACTTCTACGCTCTCAGGACAGGTAGTGAGGTTCGGCAGGGCACTCCGGCAATCAGCATGCTCGCATCCCGATCGCCGCAGGCAATGAGTGAGGCTGGGCCTACCCCGATTCGGTGGACGGTTGAGGGCTGTCGCCACCGGCACTGGGGTGAACGATAGCCGATGGAATGAAATCTCTCTCGGAGACCAGTGTTGAGGGTCTCCCCGGAGGGTGGTTGTGGATCCCCGGCCGGCCGATTCGGAAGGGCTCGAGGTTGGCTTGTTCGTGATGACCCTCGGTGCCCATCGGGCGCCCCGCGGCCGCGCGGCGTTCGAATTCGTTGGGGCTCAGGTACCCCAGCCCAGAGTGCAAGCGGCGGGTGTTGTACCAGGATTCCACGAACGCGAAGATGGCCATGCGTGCTTCGGCCTGGGTCTGAAACGAGCGCCGTTGCAGCAGCTCGCATTCGAGCGTGGCGAAGAAGCTCTCGGCCATCGCGTTGTCGTAGCAGTCGCCTGCCGATCCGGTCGACGTCACCACTCCCATCTCCCGGCATCGCTTGCCGAAGGCGAGGGAGGTGTACTGCGTACCCTTGTCGGAATGATGGATGACCCCTTGGGGGCGGCGCTGTGCGATCGCCATGTTCAGTGCCCCGAGCACCAGCTCGGTGCGAAGATGGTTGGCCATGGCCCACCCGACCACTTTGCGGCTGAACACATCGAGCACGACGGCCAGGTACACAAACCCGGTCCAGGTCGGCACGTAGGTGATGTCGGCGACCCAGATGCGGTCCGGTGCATCGGCCCGGAACTGACGCTCGACCCGGTCCGGAGCCGCACGGCGGCCCGGCTCGCGGCGCGTGGTGTGCGTGCCCCGGCGACGGCTCACCCCGGCCAAGCCGGCCTCACGCATCAGCCGAGCCACGCGCTTGCGGCTCACCGGGCATCCGCGGCGGTGCAGCTCGGCATGGACCCGAGGCACCCCGTAGGTGCCTGCAGAACCCTTGTGGATGGTCCGAACCGTCCCGCGCAGCTCCTCGTCGCGCTTCGCGCGACGCGAACGCCCACGGCCTCGCCACGCGTAGTACCCGCTGGCGGAGACGCCCAGCACTCGGCACATCGTGGCCACCCGATGATGGGCCTGGTTTGCCTTCACGAGCGCGAAGACCTCCCCGGTATCGTGCCGGTCTCCCGAGCGAACCAGGCCGCGGCTTTTTTTAAGATCTCGCGCTCCTCGCGAAGCTGACGGTTCTCGCGACGAAGCCGACGCAGCTCCTCGAGCTCGGAACTCGTCAGACCGTCCTCACGACGGCCCTCGTCGCGATCCGCTTGACGCACCCAGTTGCGGATCGCCGAAGCGGAGCACTCGAACTCGCGGGCCAGCTCCCCGGGCGCGCGGCCCGTGCGAACCAGCTCGACCATCTGGCGCCGGTACTCCGGCGCGTACGGCGGTTGTTTCTTCGACATGTGGACACCTCCTCTGCGCAATGTTCAGGTGTCCACCAAAGCGGGGCAACTTCAGGCATCCGATCCGTGGTCTCCACGATGAAGTCACAGCCGTCGCACACCTGTCCGACAACGGCTCGGTGTACCACCCTGGACCACCCTGGACCACCCTGGCCACTCTCGACCGCCCGCGGCGACCGTCAGCTTCAGACCCGCTGGTCGACGACCATTGGATTTTCCGCGGAACCTCTCGAACCTTGCGCATGGACAACCTCCGGTTCGCCACCGTGAACCCTCCCCCGAAACCGGGCCGCCCGGGGCCTCGGCCGGGCCGGGGTCGCCGGCGAGAAAGCGCCTTCGCGCGCGGGGCGGATCGACGCGGTGGTCACTGCCTGGGCGCTAATGTATCGTTCCGGGTCCGAAGGCCGGTTCCGCGAAGGACGACGATGAGCGAGCTCGTGAGTCGCGTGTGGACGTAGGGTCGGATCCGGAACCGGAGGCTTGAGATGGCCGCATCCACGAGCGAGGCGCTCGCCCGGCGCAGGGCGACCTACCAGGACGTGCTCGACGCGCCCGCGCACCAGGTCGCCGAGATCATCGACGGGACGCTCCACACGCATCCGCGCCCGGCGATGCCCCATGCCCGGGCAAGCTCGGTGCTGGGTCGGAAGATCGGCGGTCCGTTCGATTATGACGCCGGCGGCCCGGGCGGGTGGTGGATCATCGACGAGCCGGAGCTGCACCTCGGCGAGGACATTCTGGTGCCGGACCTCGCGGGCTGGCGCCGGGAGCGGATGCCGGAGTACCCCGAGACCGCCTACGTGACCCTCGCGCCGGACTGGGTGTGCGAAGTGCTGTCGGCCTCGACGCGCCGGCTCGACCTCCAGGGCAAGCGCCCGGCCTACGCCCGCGAAGAAGTCCGGCACCTGTGGCTCGTCGACCCGACGGACCGCACCCTGGAGGCGTTCGAGCTCCGCGACGGGGAGCGGGTGCTGATCGCGGCGGCAAAGGACCACGATTCGATCAGCATCCGACCGTTCGATGCGATCACCTTCAGCCTGGGGGATCTTTGGCCGTAACGCGGACCTGCGCGGTCGCCGTCGCCTGCGAGCACGAGGGCTGGCTCGTCGAGGCGGCGACGGCCGACGAGGCGCTCGACATCGTGCACGTCACCGTGCCTCGGGAGCGCGACGCGCTGATCGCGGCAACCGCCATCGTGCACGGCATGACGGTCGTCACGGGCAATGTGGCCAACTTCGAAGCGACGGGGGTGGAGCTCACCGATCCCCGGGCCGAAACATGACTGGCGGCGGAGGGAGGTGCGCGGCCGGCTGCAGCGGTTGGGATTTACTGAGCGGGCGGCGCCGTCAAGGCCACCCCACTTTCCGTCCACGACCGCACGAGCCTGCGAATACCATGTGAGGAGCGATCATCGGCGACAGGGACGGAGTGACCCGTCTCGTGGGAGCGTCGCCTTCGACAGTGGTCGTGACGGATGCGTCGGTCCTCGTGAACTTCCTGCGCATCGACCGGATGGATCTGATTGGCGGGCACTCCTAAGCGGATTGCGTCGCGGAGACCCAGACAGGGTTCCAGCGCCGACGGCCCGAGCACCGGTTCGATCAACCTGCTGATCTCGGCCTGCGCGGCGCCACGCGTGCTCGCCGACTCAACCCTCCCGAAGCCTCCGACCGGGTTGCGGCTGGCAGGATGACGGCCGGACCCTGCGGGCTCAGTTCTACCGCGAATCGAGGAACGAAACTCTGCCCGGTCGTCCGCGCGCCCTGTATGCGGTCGATTCGGTAGCTCCGATGCTGACCATCGGAGGCCCTTGTGGCGTGCAGGACGATGTTGCCATCACGGGTGCGTCGCAGGGAATACGGTTCGATCCGCCGGACAGTCTCTCCATACTCGAGGTCCACGCACAAGCGGTTGGCGGCCGCAAAGCGGATGATTTCCAGGTTTGACTGGGCCCTGCCAGAGACCGGCAGGCGCAACGTCCGGTCCCTGAGCACGATTTCGCCTGCCGCCATCCGGTACGTGGCCGGCATGGCGGGCGCAACGCCGGTTTGGAGCCAGGCAAAGAACTCGGGAAGAACGCCCCAGAAGGATTCGACAGGCGGTAGGGTTTGAAGCTGGTGGCCAAGCATCGGCTGCCAGGAGCCATCGAGATCCCCTCTGTGTGCCTCCAGTTAGTCGAGGTTGGGAACAGGGAGCCCGCGATGCGCACACTTCTGCTGCAGGACATCGTGCAGCACCTCGGACTTGGGTCGCGCTTCGGCGTTTCGATAGAGATTGACCACATCGTAGAGATCGCGTGGTCGGGACGGTCGCCAAGTGCACGGACCTTTTCGGCGAACGCTTCCTCATAGGCGTAGCACAGGACAGCGATTCCCTCCGCCGGCGCGTCGCTGTAGTCGTGAAAGATGGCGCGTTGCGCCGGCCGCAGGACGAGAAGCTCATCGGGAGTCAGATCCAGCTTGATGCGCGGGAGACCACCCGAGCGCGGAGCGATCGGCCCCCGGTAGCTGAGCTTGCCCTGGCAGGACACCGTGCCGCGCGGGTTTTCGAATATCTCGAATTCCTGGAGCTCTTCGGGGATCTCGATGCCGGTCCACTCGTAGATCCATTCTCCGATTTCGCGGAAGACGCCGGCCAGGAAGCCACTATCGATGTGAGAGGGATCGGTAAGCGTGAAGTCGAGGTCTTCGGAGAAGCGGTAGGTTTCGAAATAGCATTTCTTGAGGCAGGTCCCGCCCTTGAATATCCAGCTCTCGGCGAGGGCGGCCGGTTGGTAGATGCCAGCGAGAACCCAACCCAGCACATAGTCCTTCTCGACGATTTGGGGTCGCAATCCGAACGTACCGGCGATATCGAGAATTTCGCGGCGGTCGATCACGCGGGCGCTACCTGAACCCAGCTTTCTGGAACAAACAGACGCCACCGCGTTACCAGCCGGCGGCAGGGAAGCGCGGAATCGAGCCTGGCGTTGCCCTGGGTCAGCCGCGTCCGGCATGCCTCGACAAGGGCGGCCCTGTCGGATCCGCGTTCTGCGAGGAAGCCCAGGCGCTTGAACACGGCGCCGTTGCCGAGCCGGTCAGCATAGGCGACCAACCTGTCGTCGTCCCGGTCCCTACGGTCGAAATAGGATGCGAGGCAGTCGACGACATGCTGGATGCCAGCCCCGAGGCCCGGATCGTCGAGCATGTCCACGATGGTGCGGTGAACGTCCGATACCGCGATTCTGGTTGTTCCGCGCCAGACGTTCCTGGTGCCGAAGATCATGTCCGGCCGGGTGTGCCGCAGGGTGAAGTTTGCGCCATGGCGCTCTTGGTTCCTCGCGCGCACCGGCTGCCCTGTCATCACGACAATGTCACGGAAGATCTGCTCCGTCAGATCCCAGTGCTCCGCGGCCGTCCGGCCGCCGATATAGGCAGGGTCGTACAGTGCCGGGACCAGCACCCAGGGATCATCCAGGACCTGCTGGCTGCCCAGGGAATCCAGACCAACCGGTGCATAGGCGCCTGGACCGACACGTCGTAGCCAGCCCTGGCCGCTCCATCGGGACAGCAGCTTCGCGGCGTCGGAACGGCTGACATCGAGCACTCTTTCGGCATCGGCAATGCGGACGATATCGCCAGCCGCCCGAACAACTGCAGCCATCCTGCGGCGTCCCTTCGGTATCGCGGTTTCTCGGTTCATGGCGTAGTATAGATCTTCTACTGAAATTCACGTTATTCGAGAATATTTGCCTGATTTTTACACCACGCCCGAGTTTCCGCAAGAGATTTGGTATAACTCAACAGCATAATTTCTCAATAAACGTGAAATATAGCATCTCTGCTATCTCACCTTGCCCGTCGACAGGGCTCATTTCCGCCATGCCTGGCTCACCCTGCGCGATGACCTGCACGTCATGCCCGTGCGTGCAGGCGCCGCCCTGCAGCTCAAGGGCCGAGTGACAGGCGATCGCGCCGCCATGGCGCAGACGGGAGGCGGCCAGGAAGCGGTCGACCGACCATGTCGCGGCACCGGCGTGCTTGGGCACCGACGCGAAGACGCCACGCGCGTGTCAAATAGATTTTGGGTAAGCCTGCAGGCGGGTCTGCGCGCAGACCGGCGCGGCAGGTACACGGGGACCCGCTCGAAGGCAGAGTTCCTCGGGTGCCGTGGGGCGGGCGCCAGGGTTGCGAATCGCCAGAGCCATCGTCGGCACTCTTCGTCGGACAATGAAGCGGTCACCCTTTCATGGTCGATTTTCCCGGGCGCAGGCACAGGGAGTTCGGCAACGGGTGTCACACCTTGACACCCTCTGCTAGCATCGTCTCATCGGATAGACGGGAAGAGGATGGAACATGCCGACCGCTCATGGCCGTAACGTCGCCCTGACGGCCCATCTCGCCAAGTTTGTGGACGATCTGGTGGAATCCGGCACCTACAACAACGCCAGTGAGGTGGTACGGGACGGCCTGCGTGAATTGCAGCGCCGGAAACATGCCGACCAACTCACCGAGATTCGGGCTCGGGTCGGGACCGGCCTCGACGAACTGGATCGGCGCGAAGGTCCAAGCGGACCCCCGGCCGAGGTTCTCGGCGGTGTCCTGACGGAGGTAAGGCAACGGCTCGGCAACAAGTGAAGGCGGTCTTCTACGCTCCCGCCGCTCTCGCCCGATTTGCCGACATTCTCGAATATACGATCCAGAAATTCGGCGAGGCGCAAGCCGATGCCCATACCGCGCAACTGGCGGCCCGGATCGAGGCGCTTGCCGCGGGAACAGGCCCGAGAGCGCGGCGTTGCGAGCTCTTGATGCAGGGAGTCAGAGATGCCTCCGGTCTCACCTGTTACCGGGAGGGCTCAAATTTCCTGATCCTGCGCGAGAATCCGGACACGCTCGAAGTCGTCGAAATCCTCCATGGACGGATGAATCTCGATGAGCACCTGGAGAGGTTGGCAAAGGAAGGTCATCACTCCCGTCCTTGCCCTTGACCGCGATTGAATGCGGGGTTGGCGAAGGGCAGTGCACGGCGTCGACGTCGGGTCCGTCCCGAGCCAGCTCGACGGCCAGCCAGTTGCCCATCGGCGCCGGCTTCACCAGTCTCCGCTCCGCCGAGTTTCGTCGTCACGACCACAGTGTCGAGACAGGGGCGGCGGCCATCCTCTCTCCAAACGGCACGGTTGTTTCATGGTCGTACAGCACCAACCCGAGGGCGAAACTCTCGCCGGCGGCCGACGCGAGGCGGCGCAGGCCGGAAAAGTCTCTCGCGGACACGGTGGCCGACGCCTTCACCTCGACTCCGACGATCCGTCCGAGCCCGTCTTCGATCACGATGTCCACCTCGTTGCGCTCCTTGTCGCGGAAGTGCGAGAAGGCGTAGCGGTCATCGGCCCAGCCCGCGAGCTTGAGAAGCTCGCCGAGCACGAATGTCTCCAGCACCGCTCCGAACGGCGTCCGGTCGCGGCGCAGGCGATCCGGCGTGATGCCCCTGAGGGCGGCGAGCAATCCGGCGTCCAGGAAATGCAGCTTGGGCGACTTGGTGGCGCGTTTCAGGGCGTTGGTGTACCAGGACGGCAGAGCCTGCACGAGAAACAGGTTCTCGAGCACGCCCATGTATTTTCGCGTCGTGACATGGTTCATGCCGAGCGGCGCGCCGAACCCGGAACAGTTGACGAGTTGCCCGGAATGTTCGGCAAGAACGCGCAGCAGCCTCGGCATCGAGCCCAGTTGCTCGATCCGGGCGACGTCGCGGACATCGCGTTGGACGATTGCCTCGATGTAGTCCAGATGCCAGTCCCGTCGGCGCCGCCACCCGGAGCGGGTGAGTGCCTCGGGATAGCCGCCCGCGAGAACCGTCTCCACGAGGTCGTCGCCGACCACCGAGATTCGGGATGCCGGGGGCTTGCCTGCAAATGCCTCGTCGAGAAAGGTAGTGGGTGCGCCGCGCAGCTCCGCCTGGGCCAGCGGCAGCAGGCGGACGATCCCCATGCGGCCCGCAAGCGAGTCCGCGACGCGCGGGAGCGTCATCCAATCGGCGGACCCGGTAAGCAGGAACCGGCCGGGGCGCGGGTCAGCGTCCACGGTGGTCTTGATTGCCAGGACGAGCTCCGGCACGCGCTGGATCTCGTCGATGACCGCCCTGTCGAGACCGCGAACGAAGCCAACGGGATCGGCCGACGCAGCGTCGAGGACGGTGGCGTCGTCGAGTGTGACGAACGGGATATCGTCGCCCGCGATCCGCTGCGCCAGCGTGGTCTTGCCGGATTGCCGGGGGCCGGACAGCAGCACGACCCTGGTATCCGCCAGGGCTTCCCGGACCCGTTTTTCGACATGGCGAGGATACATGTTGGCGTCTCGGATCACTGACTGTTTGAAAGATGGACTCCGACTAACTGAAAGTCAATACTTGACCAATTAAAAGTATACGATTGTCCGATTGAAACAATGCAGCCGAGCCTACGGCTACCGGAAGACGGCGGAGAGGAATATCGCGGCGTAGTCGCCGGCCGGGGTTGCGGCGACGAAGGATCGGCACGTGCTGCCCGAGTTCCTGGAGCGCACGCTGCCGGCCAATGCTGCGGTCGCCCTGAAGTGCGCCCGGCTGAACGTGCCCGATCCTCGGGCCGAGCGGCGCGACGCGCTGATCGCGGCAGCCGCCATCGGGCACGGCATGACGGTCGTCACGGGCAATCCGGCCGACTTCGAAGCGACGGGGGTGGCGCTCATCGATCCCTGGGCCGAAGCGTGACCGGCGCTCGTGCGAGACTGGGTGGACGATCGTCCCGGGGCGACCTGGAGCGGAGCGCCCCGGGTCGACGCCGGTCGGGCTCGGGCACGCTACACGGGAGGGACGGATGAACGAAGCGGTGCTCCGCAGCTTCAGCCGCGTCCTCCGTCTTCAACTGGCGGCGGTTCAGCAGCACTTCATCCATGTCCTCCAGCTCAGGGCGTGGAAGGAAGAAGCGGTGGCGGACCGGATCACGTCGATCGATGCGGTCGATCTGCCGAATGCCATGCGCATCGTGGACTGCCTGGTGTCGGCCGGAAACCTGCCGGCGCTTGCCTCCGATTGTGAGGCGTAGACGCCGGCAAGTGCCGCGAGCATGCGCGCCCATGCGCGCCCACATCCACATCCACCCCTGACCGAGATGGCCGAGCTCATCCTTCACCACTACGACATCTCCCCCTACGCGGAGAAGATTCGCCTCGCCTTTGGCCTGAAGGGACTCGCCTGGGCGTCGGTCATCGTCCCGGCGACCCTCCCGAAGCCGGACCTGATGCCGCTCACGGGGGGATTTCGCCGCACCCCGGTGCTGCAGATCGGCGCCGACATCTATTGCGACACCCTGCGCATCGCGATGGAGCTCGATCGGCGCCGCCCCGAACCCCCGCTCCTGCCCGAGAGCGGGGCCGGCTTCGACGGCATCCTGGCCACGTGGGCCGAGCGGGTGCTGATGTGGCCCACCGCGCGCTACGTCACGGGGATGAACCGGGATGCCCTGCCGGAGACCTTCTTCAGGGACCGCGCGGACATGCGGGGCCACCCGGTGCCGACCATGGACGAGGTCGCGGCGGGCCTTGCGCATCAGGAAGGCCAGCTCCACTTCATGCTCGGTTGGGTGGAGGACCTTCTCGCCGGGGAACGGTGGTTCGCGCCCGGGCGGTTGCCCCGGCTCGCGGACCTCGCTCTCTACCAGCGGTTGTGGTGGTTGAGAGCGCTCGACGGCAGGGCCGCGCATGCTCTCGACGACTTTCCCCGGACCCGGGACTGGATGGCTCGCATCGCGGCCGTCGGGCACGGAGAGCGCTCCGAGCTCTCGGCGCGCGACGCGCTTCGCATCGCATCGGACGCAGTGCCGGACGACCCACCCCGTGGCGTCCCGAGCCACGACCTGGCGCTGCGGGGCGGCCGGGTTCGAGTCGCGACCGAGGATTTTGCGCGGGACCCGGTGGAAGGCGAGCTCGTCCACGCCACCCGGGAAACGATCGCCATACGGCGCGACGACCCCGAAGTCGGCCCCGTGCATGTCCATTTCCCGCGCCTGGGCTATGCAGTAACGGCTGCGTGACGCGTTCGCATACGTGGGTCCGGCCCGGTTCGCACCGCCGAAGGGCGAAGCGGCGGGGAGCGCTCGGGCGGGTGCGGGAGGGGCGAACGATGCGGGACAGCGCGGGCCGCGGCACGCCGACGCGAAGATGTCCTGCCCGCGCGAGGGTATCACCGCGATCGCGCTCGCAGACGGCAGGGCGCCAACGCCTCGGCCTCGCTCCCGGCCACGATCTCGCCGGTGGCGAGTCGGCCGACGACGGGCGCCATCACCACGCCCGCATGCATGACGGCGAGATAAAGACCGGGCGCATCCGGTGTGAACCCGACAATCGGCAGGCCCTCGGCGGGCATGGGCCGCCAGCCGACCCGGGCATCAATTGACGTGACCCCGTCGGCACCGCGGATCCGCCGACGAATCAGGGCGAGGGTGTCCGCGGCCCGAGCTTCCGGCGTCTCGCCTTCTACATAGTGGTCCGCCACGAACAGACCCCCGGCGGGGTCCTGGCGTATCTCGAGGTCGGGACCGGAGACGACACGGCCCACGAGGCCCTTGGGTCCTGCGAAGCGGGACAATGTCGCGGGCGAGGGCTCGACCGGAAGCTCAATCCCGATGCAGGCGCAGAGCGCTGCCGAGTCCGTGCCGGCGGCGAGCACCACGACGTCCGCCTTTATCGCACCGCCCGACAGGACGACTCCGGAGACACGGCCATCCGTGTGGGCGAGTGCCCTCACTTCGGCCTCCTTGACGAGCCGTGCACCCGCCTCAACTGCGGCGCCAACGAGGGTCAGGGTCGCGGCAACCGGGTCGAGCGCTCCCTCGCCCGGGGCAAAGGCCGCGACCGGCGGCGGCGCGACGAGTCGGGGCTCGAGCCGGCGTATCTCGTCCTCCTCGACGAGCCTCACGTCATAGCCCCAGGCGGTGTGCTCGGCGACTGCGCGCTCCGACTCGGCCGGTTCCTCGGACCAGGTGAGTGCACCGTTCCAGTCGACCGCGAGCGCGCCGTTCAACTCCCGCTCCAGGCGACGGTAGTCCGTGATCGCGAGGTTGCGAAGCTGCGCGAGGACGGGGGCGTTGCCGTGAACGATGTTGATCCACGCGAATGAGCGCGCCGTCACCCCCGAAGCGGGCTGCGATCTCTCGACAATCGTCACCGCCGCGCCCGCGGACGCCAGATGGTAGGCAAGCGACGCGCCGACAATCCCGGCCCCCACGATGACGACCGAAGGGCGCCCGGTCACGGAACGACCTCTCCGGTGTCGGGGACCGTCTGCGGGCCGACCACGTCGGCTCCGACCCGGAACCGGGCTGGAAGATTCTTCATGCTTCGCTATTCTCCGTCAGGGTAGACGGGGCTTCCATGACCGTGTCGGGAGCAGCCCCGGCGGGCCGGCGCGCTACTTCGCCCGGTGCTTCGGCTGCCGGATGAAAGGAGCGGTGTGCGGTGCTGGTGAAGCTCGTCTGCAGAAGGGTCGCGAGAGCCTCTACAAGGCGCATTCGGGAGAACGCAACCCGACGTTGGACACGGTTCTCAGGGTCGTCGGCGCCCAGGGCCTGAAGCTGCGTGCCGAAGCGGTGCCCGATCCGGACGTGACCGGACAGGGCGCATCGGCACAACGCTGACGGCGCGGCCGAACGTCAGGAAACGGCCCGGGCGAAGCGGGACCGCCGCCGGCGCCGCACCGCCTCCATCGCCTCCGGGGTGCCGTCGTGCTCGGTGCCGAACCACCGGTCGCAGGGCATGAAGGGCGTGCCGTAGTTGCAGTCGTAGTGCCGATGGTGAAGCTGGTGGTGGAAGGACCCGAGCATGACGAGCGCCCGCCCCCGGAACGTCAGCGACTCGAACCCCGCGTGGGAAACGGCCGCCCCCAGGGTGTTCCACTGCATGTGGAAGAGGACATGGAGCGGGTGCGAGGCCACCACGAGGTGGACGAGCACGCTGCTCAAGTAGATGACGTGCTCGAGCGGATGCATCGAGAGCCCCGACCAGGGCCCGAGGTTGTCGTTTCGGTGGTGGAGGGCGTGGGCGAGCCGATAGAGCGGGCGCCAGTGCAGCAGGCGGTGGACGAAGTAGAAGTGCGTCGCCGCGAAGAACGGAATCGCAACGAACCCGAGGACGAACCAGACCGGGTGGGCGCCCGGGTCGAGGTAGAACGGCACGAGGCCGTTCGCGTATGCCCACATGAAGCCCACCTCGTAGGCGGTCCAGACGGTGACCCCGCTCGCGCAGGTCCAGAGCATGTTGTCGAGGACCTGGCTCCGCGCGAAGAAGCGCTGCGGGGTGGCGTTCAGCGCCCGCGCATCGAACCTCCGCTCCGTCCCCTGGCGCACGAGGGTGTGGAAAAAGAGGTGCAGTCCCCCCGCCACGAGCAGCATGAGCCCGAGGTTCCGGGCGTACATCTCGAGGATCCAGTCCGCCCGGAGCTCGGCGCAGCGCTCGAGCGCGGGCTGGAGCCAGTACCAGGTGATCGCGGCGAGCGCCCCGAACGGGATCAGGACCGATCCCAGGAACGCGCGCGAGAGGAGATACCGGAGCGCGCCGAGCGGGCGGGGCGGCCAGACGAAGACCGGGACCGGCGCAAGGGGGAGCGGCGGGTGCCATGCCCAGCCGGTGCGACCCGGGTGGGCGGCGTCCCGGACCGCGTGCGACGAGGAATTCGTGCCCGACATCCCCGTACCTCCGCACACTCGGGAATCGGCCGTGCATCGACCGTGGAACGGCCGCACGCAACGGCAACGACGGCGCGGACGATTGTCGTCGGTCCCTCCCCGAATTCGCGCCCGTTCCCGACACCGCGTGACGCAATCGGAACCGGGTGACGCATCAACGGCCACTGGAGAATCTGCTTCAATTGGCCCGAAGGAAGCTCCGGGCCGACCGAAGCGGAAATCGTCCACACCTGCATTCACACCTGACCGAGATGACCGAGCTCATCCTTCACCACTACGACATCTCCCCCTACGCGGAGAAGATTCGCCTCGCCTTTGGCCTGAAGGGACTCGCCTGGGCGTCGGTCATCGTCCCGGCGACCCTCCCGAAGCCGGACCTGATGCCCCTCACGGGGGGATTTCGCCGCACCCCGGTGCTGCAGATCGGCGCCGACATCTATTGCGACACCCTGCGCATCGCGATGGAGCTCGACCGGCGCCGCCCCGAACCCCCGCTCCTGCCCGAGAGCGGGGCCGGCTTCGACGGCATCCTCGCCACCTGGATCGCGCCACGTCCCGCCTCGCTGGGAGACGGTGCGCGACGCCATGCCGGCGTATTTCGATTTGCTCGGGAGTGAGGCGGAACCGTCCGTCAAGGCCGTCCTCGGGCACTGGCTGTTCGGCTACATCCACCCCTACGCGGACGGCAACGGCCGCATGGCGCGCTTCGTCATGAATGCGCTTCTCGCATCCGGCGGCTATCCGTGGACCGTGATCCATGTCGATGATTGAGACGCCTGTCTCGCGACTCTCGAGCGAGCAAGCATCGACCAGGACATGGAGCCGTTCGCGCGGTTTGTGGCCCAGCGTGTCGAGTCGGCCTTGGAGCGTGCCAGCGCGAAATCATGAACGATTCCCGGCTCGGCGGTTTGAGGGTGCTTGCGCTTCTCCGCACCGGAGAAGACCTGTGTGAGTTCGCCTGCGATTGCGGCTGGGGAGGCCGACGCCGAGCGCCGGATACCGGAAGGAGGGACCACACCGGATCGGACCACCTTGGTGCGATGATGTACAGGTACCGTGGTGTTTGCGACACTTGTTGCATCTGCGGCGTTTGGTGTCTAACGTGTCGCAGGTTGGTGGAGGCTCGAGATGAACGCAACGACTGCAACAGCCATTCCGAGTGACCAAGATGTGGCCCTCGCGGACCGAGCGGGCCGGAAGCTGGCGGCCGTCAGTGATGGAACGGACCCGGTCTCCGCGCGTTTTGGCGCCGCTACCTCCGAACCCATCGATATCCCGACGTCGGCGGTTCGGCTACTCAAGGAGATCCTTGACCAGATGGCGCACGGCAACGGCGTGGCGTTGACACCGCTGCATGCGGAACTCACGACGCGTCAGGCAGCCGACCTCTTGCAGGTATCGCGAACGCATCTGGTCCAGTTGCTGGACGAAGGCCGAATTCCCTGCCGCAAGGTAGGCGCGCATCGCCGTGTCCGGGTCCAGGACATCGTCGACCACCGCCGCGAGACGGAATCCCGTCGTCGCAAGGCGCTGGATGAGCTCACCGCCTTCGATCAGGATCTCGGCTTGCAATAGTCCGTGGCCCTTCTCACGGCGTTGCTCGACGCCAACATCCTCTATCCGGCCGGCCTCCGGGACGTTCTTCTGCGTCTCGCCGACCAGTACCTGTATGCGCCGCTTTGGAGCGCAGACATCCACGCAGAGTGGATACGGAGCGTTCTGGCAGACCGTCCCGATCTCACGGAATGCATGCTGGAACGGACTCGGATGGTAATGGACCGGCACTTTCCCGAAGCGGTCGTGACGGGTTACACGGCGCGTGCCGCCGGCCTCGACCTCCCGGACCCCGACGACCTCCATGTGCTGGCCGCCGCGATCGAAGGAGGGGCGGACATGATCGTGACCCGCAACCTGCGGGATTTTCCGGCTGACCACCTGGCCCCCCATGGACTCACGGCACAGCATCCCGACGCGTTCATCGCCGGTCTCTTCGATGCCGACCCCGAGGCTGTGCTTGCGGCTGTCCGCGGTCACCGGGCGGCCCTGCGGAACCCACCTCGAACCGCGAACGAACACCTGGCCGCACTCGAACGCCTGGGTCTTGTCCAAACGACATCGCTCGTTCGACCGCACCAGGATTGCATCTGATTGGTAGGGCCACCAACGTTCACGAGGAGCTCGCGTTCCGTCAATCACCAACTTGGCGTTCGCGACGGATGGCCGATGAACTCACCGCGGATGATCGCTGCGGACTCGAAATCGTGCGCGGCGGCGGCCGGCCGGACATGGGCGGGGCGGGAGGGGCGGGGCGGGAGGGGCGCGCCGGCGCGGAACGCGGCTCAGATGCGCATCTGCTGCACCTGGGCGGAGATGCCGCCGTCGAGGACCCATAGCTGCCCCGTCGCGTAGCGCGCCTCGTCGCCGGCGAGCCAGTTGACGAGGTTCGCCATGTCCTCGGGCGTGCCGTAGCGGGTGCACGAGGCGCGCGTCGTCCCACATGCTCGCGGCCTCGGCATCGGCATCGGCGGCGGGAACTTGCAGATCGGACTGGCGATCCTCGTCCCTCTTGAAGGAGTGAAGCTGGGCCTTTCCCTTTGGGGTGCGGATGACACGGACCATACGACCGGAACCAATCTTGGTGACGGCTGGCGAGAGCACGAAACCGAAGGGGGCTGGATCCATACCGGCAAAGACCTCGCTCCCATTCGGGATGGCGGAACCATTGACATGGACCCTCTTCACAAGGCCGCCGCCGATGCTCTCGCTACCATCGCAGACCATGTTCAAGGCTGACGCGCGGTTCCGCACTTCCACCGGAGTCTGTCGACCGTAGTCGACCGGCGTGCGCCCCAACCGAAATCGAAGTGGTTGTCATTTGACAAGGTAGCGATCGGTCGCTACTTTGCCCGGCATGAGATCGGTCGGCATCAAGGTCCTGAACAGCAAGCTGAGCGAATACGTCCGGCTCGCGGCGTCCGGCGAGACGATCCTGGTGACCGACCGTGACCGTGTGGTGGCGGAGCTGGGCCCGCTGAGGGAGACGCGGAGCCCGGTCCTCGCCGATGCCTTCCTGGCGGATGCGGTGCGGTCCGGCGTGCTCGCACCACCGGCGCTGACGGGCTCGGGACCGCCGCCCAAACCCGCCCCGGTCGCCAGTCTGGACGAGGTTCTGGCCGAACTCGACGAGAGCCGACGCGACCGTTGATCTATCTCGACACGTCCGTCGCGCTGGCCTGGCTGCTGACCGAGGACCGCCAACCCCCGGCGTCCTTCTGGGACGGGACGCTGGTGTCCAGCCGGCTTCTCGAATACGAGATATGGACGCCGCTGCACGCGCGCGGGCTTGCGGACTCGCACGGCGCGGCGGCTCGCGGGCTTGTCGGACGGGTCGCGCTGCTGGAGCTGACCCCGCGGGTTCTGGCGCGGGCGCTGGATGCCTTTCCCGGTCCGGGGCCGCTGCGGACCCTCGACGCCCTGCATCTGGCGTCGTGCGCGTATCTGGCGGATCAAGGTCAGGAAGTGGAACTCGCGAGCTACGACCGGCGGATGAATGCGGTCGCCCGCGCGATGGATATCCCGCTTCTCGATCCGGAGGCATCGCAAGGATCGTGACCCGCAACCTGCGGACTCGAAATCGTGCGCGGCGGCGGCCGGCCGGACATGGGCGGGGCGGCGCGGGGCACGTCAGCGCGGGACGCGGGGCGCGGCTCAGTTGCGCATCTGCTGCCGCACGCGTTGTCAACCTGCCGTAGCAGGCTCCGGCGAGGGAGGTGAGGCGCTGAGAGTTGTGGGCGTGACTGGGGCGAACCAGAAGATGCGACTCAGGAAGTGGTAATCTGTGGCCATGGCCTGCAGGACGCAGCTTCTATCAATCAGCGGAGGAAGCATCATGTCGAATCAGCCAGAGAAGGAGCCGAACGAGGAGGTTCGAGTGAAGTATCCGCATGCCGGACAACGATTCGTTGATGTCGACGATCTGCTAGCCAACAAGGGAGTCCAGCAGCAGATCGAGCGCATGGCCGAGCTGGCCGAGGCATCTGTGCCACGGACGAAGGACGAGAAAGAAGCCACGTGAACTTCGAGGCGAGCCTTCTTCCCGTTCTGGGCGGATATTGGCTACTCACTCACTTGGTACCCACCAGAACGGAGTCGCTCAGGCGATCCGGCTACCACATTGCGTTCCAGTCCGCTGTGGTCGGAGTGGTGCTCCTTGGAGCGGCGTACCTCACCCTGCTGGGCGTAGAGGAGTGGTGTGGTTGGCTCAAGGCCGATTTCGAGAACGCCGCGATGGTGAGCGCAGGCGTTGGACTCCTCGCGCCACACGTGTTGAATCGTTTTTTCGACCAAGGGAAATGGGAGGAACGGGTCGCCGCGAGGTACGGCGATTTGGTCGAGCTGCTGATCGCCGAGGCGATCAAGCGTTCGAGGCTTCTGGGGGTGTCCCTGAAGAGCGGTAAGTCGTACATCGGTTTTGCCGTCGGGAATACGATAAGCAGGTGGCCAGAGGCCGACCTCGCGCTGCTGCCAGTCTCGAGCGGTTATCGTCACCGGGACACGCAGGATCTAGTGATCACAACTCACTACGCGCCGGCGATGCGGGACCATTTCACGGGGAAGTCCGTTGACGCGTTTGGCGAGAGCCTAAGGGACTTTCGGGTAGTCATTCCGAGATCTGAAATTGTTTCCGCCCGGCTATTCGACCCCGACTTCTACCAACGCTTTCAGTCTAGCTCCGATTGATTGGTTGCGTACAATCGCTGCACGTGCAAATGATCTGCCGCGCTACAACGGCCGGGCCAGTTCGTGACGGCGCGGGGCACGGGGGCAGGGCGGGGCGCGCCGGTGCGGGACGCGGCTCAGATGCGCATCTGCTGCACCTGGGCCGAGATGCCGCCGTCGAGGACCCACAACTGCCCCGTCGCGTAGCGCGCCTCGTCGCCGGCGAGCCAGTTGAGGAGGTTCGCCATGTCCTCCGGCGTGCCATAGCGCCGGAGCGGGTGCACGCGGCGCGCCTCGTCCCGCATGCTCCCGGCATCGCTCATCGAGTCGAAGAAGCTCTTCAGCATCGGGGTGTCCACCAAAACGGGGCTATGCCAATCTCTGCGAAATCCAATCCCAACCCATGGGGCCATCCGGTCGAGCGTGTAGAATTCGACGACAAGTCACTCTCGGTGCTGAATGCCTCTTCCGCGCCCTGGATGTCGGCGACGGCATCCGGTGAATGGGATGCGGTGATGAAGGTCAGTGGTCGATGCATTCCGATGAGGAATCGAGAAGGTTCGAGATGGCTGCTCTGCGTCCACATGAGTGCTACAGGCTGCCGCGGGTGGCCCCGTCGGAGGTGCTTGAATCCGCTCGGGCCTATCTCCAACTTGGTTCAAGGGCGTGCGCCACTATTCACGTACCGTCTCACTAGAACGTCATCACTGCGACGTAGCCGATGTATTCCTCGCCGTCGGGGTCGCGGTCCAGGTAGAAGTGAATCAGGTCTTGGCTGGACTGGAATCGGGCGCTCGCGGTGCAGTCCAGCACTCGTGTAGTACCCGTGACCGGCTTCCTGCGCCGGGTGAACGCGGGCGAGCGCCCCGAGATGCCGGAGACGGTGGTGGTGGTCGGTGGCGGCGACGTCGCGATGGATGCCTGCCGGATCGCGAAGCGCCTACCCGGGTGCAAGCACGTCAAGGTCATCTACCGCCGTGGCCCGGGCAAGATTCCAGCGCGCAAGATCGAGCACCACCATGATATAATTCGGACTGCCGCTCATGAAATAATCTGCGAAACAACAAGGGGGAAATATGCGCTCGTTCATGCTAATGGTATTGATGGTGTGTCTGTGGGCCGTGAACGTACCAAGTCCAGTCTTCGCGCAGCAGTCCTTTTCCGGTCGATCAGAGATGTGTGGTCCGATCGCGGGACAGACGAAGCAAGATCTCCAAAACGTGCAACAGTTCTGCCGCGCCGTGCCAGAAGGCGTGGCGGTCGGCGCGTACGCCATGGAAAGCCTCTTGTGGGTCAAGGTCACTCGTAACATGGCCGAGGCCATGCGCGCCGACCGCTTAAGCGCGGAGCAACTCGTCAAGCACTGGATGACCGGCTGGAAGAGCTTGAGTGGAAGTGAGGTGGTCACCATACAGGTGGAATGGCGAGATGTTCTAATCGCTGAAGGTCAAACAACCCTGTTTAGTGGTGATCGAGTCACAATTCCGTAACGGCTTCAACGCAGCCGGGCGGACTAGACGCGCCGATAATCAGACTGTCACGCCACGCCGCCAGCAACGATTCGCCCCGCTACGCATGCATCATTCGCGTCAATTACCCCTCACTGCCAACATCGTTGAGACACCGGCTATCCGGGCCGATCAGGACTCGCGGAGCTCGCCGCTCACAAGTCCGGATCGTCGATCGCGTTTTGCAGGCAAGCTCGAAGTAGTTGCGGATACGCTTCACGTCGCGTCCGCCAATCGACGTTCGGATTCAGTGCACGCACCATCAAGTCGAGCGCGGGCTCGATCCGCGATTCCTTCAATTTCTCGACGATATCGGCACGCGAGAGTCCGCGCGAAAGCGGTTCGGTGTGGTATCCGCGATACCGTGAGCGCGGCAACCACCTCGAAGCACGGATCGATGACCCATTCCTTTACTTCGAGCGCCAGTTGACCGTCGCTGACGGCGTGCGGTGCCTGTATCGTGGCCATCAAGACGGCGGCGGCAATCGTTCGTTTAACGGCATTCCCTCCGGGCGTTGCTCACTTCTGCCGGTGCTCGTTGAGCGTTGGTACTTCCCTGGTTGATCCACATGTACGAACGCGCGAATCTGCGGTGGCCGTCAACAACTTCGAACCGATACATCGGCGACGACCCCGAACTGGCCGCGGTCGGAAAGCTCCCGCTCTCCGGGGATGTTGCTGATCACGTCCAGAGCCCCGACCTCCATGTCAGCGCTTAGCGCAATGTGGTCGATGGTCTCGAGCGCGCAGGTGACCAGCGTGACATGCGGAGGAATCGCCCGCTGGAGCAAGGCGGCTCGGTGAGCTGCTTCACTACCGGGTCGCCGGCGACCGGACTTCTGGTTGAAGTCCCCCATCACCACGAGACGCTTGGAGGGTTTGCGCGAGAGAACCCCGGCGAGATGTTTCAGGTAGTCTTTGTGGTCTTCCCACTTTCCCTTGTATCCCGCATTGACCCGGGACCCACACCAAGGGATGCACAAGCCGACAACGGTCACCTCTCCTACCTCAACCATCACGACCGTCAACAGCCGGAAACTCAACCAGAATGTCGCCTGCGCGAAGAGGACGGCGAAGACGGGACCCGTGTTCGTCACGGATCGTGGCAAGCCCGTACATGTGCTGCTCAGCATAGAAGACTACGGGCGGTGGGCGGGAGAAGGACGCTCAGGAGATCCTCGAGTTCATCTCAACCATCGTGCCGGACCCGAACGGCGAACCCGAGCGCGACCCCCATGCGTGAGCAGGACCGCGATCGCCCGCCCGGGTCCTGGTTCGTCACCCCGGAGCCCGAAGGGAAAGCCGAATCCGCGCAAGGATGGACCGGCGCCCGTCGCGACGGATTGTCCTGGGTCCGGTCCACCGCAAGCGGCCCCCATCCGTCCCTCCGGGGCTCGTATCACAATGACTCTTGATTTCCCGCCGTCCGTTTTCGCCCTTGAGCAAGGACTTGCCGCGGCAGATCCTGCTCCCATCAAGAAATCCTGACCTCGCCTGCCTGACGCATATCCTCCGACACACAGGGCCGCACATGCACATTCACAAAGTCACAGTCAGGAACTTCCGCCTCCTGGCCGATACCGAGCTCGCGCTCGAGACCCCTACGACCCTCATCGTCGGGCGCAACAACAGCGGCAAGACGTCCCTGTCCGAGGCCATCCGCCGGTTTCTCGTGGACCAGAACCCCAAGTTCCGGATCGAGGACTTCTCCAACACCTCTTATGACCGCTTCTGCGACGCGCTCGCGGCCAGGAACGCCGGGCAGCCCGACGACGAGGTTCGCACCCTCATTCCGAGCATCGAGCTACGGCTCCTAGTCCGCTACGACCCCGACCAACGCGATCTTGGCGCGCTCAGCGACTTCATCGTCGACCTCGACCCGGACTGCAACGAAACCTTGGTCGTGGCCCGCTACGAGCTGCGCGACGGCGCCGTCGAATCGCTGTTCGCCGACCAGCCGGCCGGCGCTATAACCGAACACGACCGCATCGCCTTCTTCCAGGAGCTCCGCGAGCGCGTACCCGACCTCTTCACCGCCAACATATGGGCAGAAGACCCCAACGACGACACCAACAAGAAACCGATGACCGTAACCGCGCTCCGTTCGCTTCTCAGAACGGGTTTCGTGAATGCCCAGCGTGGACTCGACGATGACACCTCAAGAGACACCGACGTCCTCGCCAAGATTCTGGAAGGCCTCTTCACCGCCGCGAAGTCACCCACCGCAGGCGAGGATGAGCAGCTCATCGCCCAGGCCCTCCAGGATGCAGTGCGCGAGATCCAGAACACGATTCAGGGCGGCTTCAGGGACGAGCTACAAAAGCTCATGCCGACGTTGCGGAGTTTCGGCTATCCCGGTCTCGACGGCTCCGAGCTAGAAACCGAGACGACACTCGACGTCGAACGTCTCCTCTCGCGCCACACCAGGGTGCGATACGCCGGCCATCACGGCATCCTGCTGCCCGAGTCCTATACGGGCCTCGGCATACGCAATCTCATTTTCATACTGCTTCGGATCGTCAGCTTCTACCGCACCTTCCGCGCGGAACCGACCGCGCCCGGGGTCCACCTCGTCTTCATCGAGGAGCCCGAGGCCCACCTGCATCCACAGATGCAGGAAGTGTTCATCCGTCAGGTCTCGAACATCGCCCGCCAGCTCAGCGAGGCCGAAGACGCTCCCTTGCCCTGGCCGGTCCAGTTCATTGTGTCGACCCATTCCTCCCACGTCGCCAACGCAGCCGGGTTCGAGGCGATTCGCTATTTCGTTCCCACCTCCGTCGACGGTTTGCGCCACACCAGGATCAAGGATCTGCGCCAAGGGCTGCGTGGTACGTCGGTGGAGCACAGGCGGTTTATCCACCAGTACCTCACCCTGACGCGCTGCGACCTCTTCTTCGCCGACAAGGCCGTGCTGATCGAAGGCACGAGCGAGCGCCTGCTACTGCCCGTGATCATCAACAAGCTGGAGGAGGCCGAGCCCGGCCAGCCCAAGCTCTCCAGCCAGTACGTGACGACCATGGAAGTCGGCGGCGCCTATGCGCACATCTTCTTCGCACTTCTCGACTTCCTGGAGCTGCGCACTCTCATCATTACCGACCTCGACTCCGTCGCCGCCGACCGCACTGCCTGCCCGGTGCACCAGGGCACCGCGACGAGCAACGCCTGCCTGAATTCCTGGTTCGGCGACGGCGACTGCTCCCCCGCAGCCCTTCTCGCCAAAGATGACGCTGCGAAGGTCGAGAACCTCCGGCGCATCGCCTTCCAGCGGCCCGAGGCCGAGGGCGGTCCCTGCGGCCGCACCTTCGAGGACGCGTTCATGCTGGCAAACCCGGCAATGTTCGACATTGAAGGCGCCACGCCCGACGAGCGGGCCGGGTGCGCATGGAACAAAATCAACACCATCAAGAAGTCCGAGTTCGCGCTCAAACACGCCATCGACGACACCGACTGGTCCCCGCCCGGCTACATCCTCGACGGATTGAGATGGCTCGCGCTCGGCGGCATTCCAGATGCCGGAGCGCCGATTGACCGGGCCGGGGCCGCCGTCGATGCCCCCGAAACCGCGGTGGCGCACGATGGCTGAGCCCGCGCTGCCCATGAACCCGGCCGAGGAGGCCAGCCAGAGGACCCTCGAGCAGGTTCATCGCTGCCTTGAGCGCGGGGAGAGCTTCCTCGTCGAAGCCGGCGCCGGCGCCGGCAAGACCTACACCCTGGTCAAGGCGCTTCAATTCCTTATCGACCGCTACCGCCACACCCTGCCGCAACGCCACCAACGGATCGCCTGCATCACCTTCACGAACGTTGCCAAGGACGAAATCGAGGCCCGCACCGACCGCAGCCCGCTCATCCATTGCAACACCATCCACGCCTTCTGCTGGTCGCTCATCGTCGGCTTCCAGAGACAGCTCCGCGAACGGCTGCCCGAGCTCGAACACTGGCCCGAGAGACTCGCCGAAGCCGGTGACCTCGGCGATCGTCCCGTTGCTTACGAGCTCGGGCACAGAGGGATCAATGACGCCCGCATCTCAATCCATCACGACGATGTCCTCCTCCTCACCATCGCCCTCATGGAACATTCCAAGTTCCGGCGTATCCTGACGAACAGGTATCCGATTATCCTAATCGACGAGTATCAGGACACCGACGCCGGCTGGATCGACTCCATCAAACAGCACTTCCTCGGCCGTGACGACGCCCCGCAATTTGGGTTCTTCGGCGACCACTGGCAGAAAATCTACGGCAACGGCTGCGGACAGATCGAACATCCGGGCCTCGCCGTCATCGGCAAAGAGGCGAACTTCCGCTCGGTTCCGACCGTCGTCGACTGCCTGAACCGCATGCGGCCCGAACTGCCCCAGTCCGTCGTCGATCCGGACGCGGAGGGCGAGGTCCGCATCTTTCACACCAACGCCTGGCCAAGCCAGCGCCGCAGCGGCGGCCACTGGGGCGGCGATCTGCCTGCCGAGGCCGCAGAGAACGCGCTTCAGACCGTCCTCGACCGCCTTGACGGGGAGGGTTGGGACCTTTCTCCCGAGACCACCAAGATCCTGATGCTCACGCACCGAGTTCTCGCAGGCAGGCAGGGCTACCCCAGCATTCCCGAGGTATTCAGGTTCAATGAGTCCTTCACCAACAAGGAGCATCCGCATATCGCCTACTTCGCCGATGCTCTGGAACCGGCCTGCAATGCCTACCTCTCACAGAAGTACGGCGAGATGTTTCGTGCGCTCGGCTCCGGCGTGCCGGCGATTCGCGCTCACGACGACAAGCGCAAGTGGTCCGAAGCCATGGACAGGCTGATCGAGCTGAGAGACGGCGCGACGGTCGGCGACGTGCTGCACCACCTGCTTGCGGTGCGCCGGCCGCGGATTCCCGATGCCGTGGAGCGGCGCGAGCGCGAATTGCGGGAGTTCGTTCCGGAGCCTGAAGAGGACATGCCTCGCCCGCTGAAGGAGCTCGACCACCTCCGCGCCGTTCCATACCAAGAGATCGTTGCGCTCTGCCGTTATCTCTCGGGACACTCCCCGTTCGAGACCAAGCACGGCGTCAAGGGCGCCGAGTTCGAGAATGTGCTCGTGGTCGTCGGCAGAGGCTGGAACCGCTACAACTTCAGCCAGATGCTCGAACTGGCTGCTGATCCCCCCGCCATTCCCGCCATCAGACAGGACACCTTCGAGCGCAATCGAAACCTCTTCTACGTGACCTGCTCAAGGCCGAAGAAGCGTCTGGCAGTCCTCTTCACCCAAGAGCTTTCCGGTCCCGCCCTGCACACCGTGAACGACTGGTTCGGCGCCGACAACATCGAAGCCCTTGACCTCTGATCGGCTTGCGTCTCGTCGCGCTCCCGTCGACAGACATCGGCTATCGCCAGCGCCTCTTCGCGCGGCCCGTGACCGCCGCCTTGCCCCCTCGTCCACCCAGATCGTCGCAACCCGAACCCCTCTCGGCCATCGTGCCCGATCCCGACTCCACGACGCTGCCGACGGTGAGCGTTTCCACACTCCGAAATTCTTCGCCAACGTCCGACAACCACCAGCGGCCGCGCGTCCCTCGGCCCGCTCCTTCACGCCTGCGCGACACCGCCCCGGCGAGCGTCGCCACTGTCCTGCGCGCCGGCACCGCCGGGCTTCTATTCATGGCCGACGGCCTCTACCTAACCCAACTTTACCCTTGCGAGCTGTGATTGGCCGGTATTTGCCCCGGATTGGGCGGTTTTTGGAGCGTAAGTGATTAATTGATGGTGGAGGGGCTGATGTAGTGCCATAAAATATTCTGTATGTATTGCATCGGGGCGCCCCACGCGCTACCGTACCGCGATGTTCATCCGCCGCACCCAAACCCGCAGCACCGACACCGGCGAGGCGTACTTCACCCATCGCCTCGTTCGCTCCAAGCGAGTCGGCTCCAAGGTACGCCAACGCACCTTGCTCAATCTGGGACGACACTTCGAGATCGCGCAACACCACTGGCCGGCCCTTTGCCGACGGATCGACGAGATCCTCACCGGCCAGCTCCAACTCGACCCCGATGGCCCCCCGGGGCTGGAAACCCACGCCCAGCGTATCGCCGCCCAACTGCTCGCGCGCGCCGACGCCCCCGACGATGGACCCGATATCCAACGAGTGGACGTCGATTCGCTCGAACTCGTGCGACCGCGCTCGGTCGGCGTGGAGCACGTGGGGTTGTGGGCGATGGACCAGCTCGCACTTCGCACCGGGCTCCCGGAGCTGGGGCTGTCCGGGTCGCTGTGCGCGGCGGCCATCGGCTCGGTCATCGCCCGCATGGCCCGTCCGGGCTCGGAACGCGCGACGCGGCGCTGGCTCGGCGAACGAAGCGCTCTTGGCGAGTTGCTGGAGGTGGATTTCCAGACCATGGGGCCGATGCAGCTGTATCGCGCCTCCGACGCGCTCATGGCACACCGCGAGGCCATCGAACGCCACCTGTTCGACCGCGCGATGGGGCTGTTCGACCTGCACCCCACGGTCACGCTGTATGACCTGACCAACACCTGAACCGCGCCGGGAATTCCGGAGACTGTTTAGTGTGAGTCACGCGGCCAGCGCCGTGTGCTCGGTTTGTCGATAGTACGCCGCTTCGGCCTCGGCCGGAGGTCGGTCTCCGATCGGCTCGAGGATCCGGCGGTTGTTGAACCAATCGACCCAGTCGAGGGTTGCGAACTCCACTGCTTCGAGGCTCCGCCACGGGCCGCGGGGTCGAATCACCTCGGTCTTGTACAGCCCGATGATGGACTCGGCCAGGGCGTTGTCGTACGAATCGCCAACGCTCCCGACCGACTGCTCGATGCCGGCCTCGGCCAGGCGTTCGGTGTAGCGGATGGACAGATACTGCGACCCGCGGTCGCCGTGGTGGACCAAGGCATCGTGAGAGTCCACCACGCGGGCGTACAGGGCCTGCTCGAGCGCGTCGAGCGCCAGGTCGGTGCGAAGCGAGTTCGACACCCGCCAGCCCACGATGCGCCGGGCATAGGCGTCGATGACGAACGCGACATAGACGAACCCCGCCCAAGTCGCGACGTACGTCAGGTCGGCCAGCCACAAGGCGTTCGGGCGCGGGGCCTGGAACACCCGGTTGACCCGGTCCGCGGGACACGCGAGCGTCGCCACGGGCGTCGTCGTTTTCACCCGCGGGCCCCGCATCACGCCGCGAAGACCAAGCTCGCGCATCAACCGCGCGACCGTACAGCGCGCCACCGCGATGCCCTCACGTTGGAGCTGTCGCCACACCTTGCGAACCCCGTACACCCGGTAGTTCTCCTCCCACACCCGGGCGATGTGCTCGCGCAGTTCCGCGTCGCGATGGGTACGCGCCGGCACCCGGCTGCGGTCCGCATCCCGGGCCTTGCTCTCGTAGTACGTCGACGGGGCGATCGGCAGCTCCGTGCAGATCGGCTCGACCCCGTACTGGCCGCGGTGCGCGTCGATGAACGACGTCATGTTTTGGGTCGGCGGTCGAGCTCCGCCTGGGCAAAATACGCCGAAGCCTTGCGCAGGATCTCGTTCGCCCGACGAAGCTCCAGGTTCTCCCTCTCCAACGCCTTGAGCCGCTCACGCTCCTCGCTCGTCAGCCCGGGTCGAACCCCCGCATCGCGTTCAGCTCGACGAACCCACTTGCGTAGCGTCTCGGCCGAACAGCCCACCTTCGACGACACCGAGACGATCGCCGCCCATTGCGTTTCGTGCCCGCCCTGGGGGTCCAGGACCAACCGCACTGCCCGTTCCCGAAGCTCCGGGGAGTATCTGTTTGAATGTTTCATCGCTCCAGTCTCTCAAGGTTTGGAGCCTCCGGGAAACCCGGTACGGTTCATTCGCGCCCACATCCTCACCGCTTCTGCAACAACAATTCATGAGAACGGCGACGGCAACGGCTCCGGCCGGTCCCCCGATTGCTCCGTCATCCCAGGCAATCCGTCTACGGAACAGAGCGGGCAATTCCTGGGGGGATCTCACGAGGGAAAGCGAGAAACAACACGCTCGGGCGCTACCGCTCCAGGTTCGTTGCCAAGCATTCGGCCGAGGACTTCTCGCTATTCAGTCGACTTGAGGCGATCGTGCGCGAAAACGCGCTCCGCTGCCCGGACAGCCCCCCGTGCAGCGCCTCCTGGGTCTTCGCGATGAACATCGCAGACCGGGGAGCTCGACATACCCCCGTTGGGCAGTGGCCACGTCAGCAAGAGCCCAAAACCCACGAAGACCCGCGTGCGCCTAGCTTGTACACTCTGGCCGGGCGCTCCCGTAAACCCGTTCGTTCCGAGACGCAACCATGAAGGTCTCCGAGAAATCTCTTGAACTCAACGTCGGCGCGGAATTGCTCGCCTGGCTACGCGGCCCGTTGAATATGCCAAAGGCGTACCTGCGAGGCCTCACGCAGCGGGAGGAACACAGGACCGGCGTCGATTTTTTCGCTCGGCTGCCGGATGGCACCCGAATATTCGCTTTTCAGTTCAAGGCCCCCAGAGGCCCCTCGGACGACCTGCCTTACACATTCACACTCGGCAGAGACCAGCACACTTCGCTGCACGACCTCGCCGTACAGGAGTCCGGCGCAGTCTACTATGTCTTCCCCTTCTATGTTTCCACGCACAAACTGGTGCGAGACGTTCCCAACTTGGCTCGCGACACGTGGTTGCTTCCCGCTGCTCCCCTGGACGTTCCCACCGTATTCGCCAGCCAGAGGACAAAGCGCGTGCATTGCAACCGTGGCACAGCCGTCGTGAATCCCGACTACCCAATGAAGAGCCTAGCCGAGCTTGCGCTGTCCTGGGAGGACGGAATCCGACCCGGCCGGTTCGCCGAGTGGTATCGCGAACTGCGGCGCCACGCATCCGACCTCGTGGACCGACCGCCCCGGATGAACCCGCAGGTCGTCCGTGGATTAAGGGTAACGATCGTTACCCGCCACGATTAGCTTCCCGCATCCAGGTACGGCAGACAGACCATGACAATCTCGGCACGTAGCCGAAAGCTGCTATGGGGACGTTCTGGCAGTCGGTGCGCCATGTGCCGGCGCGAACTCATCATGGACGGTACGCCGGTCGACGACGAGTCGATCGTCGGCGACGAATGTCACATCGTATCCCCGGTTTCCGGCGGTCCCCGACACGATCCCGAATTCCCCCGAGAGAACCTGAACGACCATGCCAACTTGCTGCTTCTGTGCAAAATCCACCACAAGCTGATCGACGACCAGCAGTCGGAATACACCGCGTCTCGTCTTGCGAAGATCAAGGCCGGTCACGAGAAATGGGTTTCCGAACAATTGGATTCGTCTCACTCACGAACGCAACCTTTGCACGTCCGACGGGTTGCGGAAAACACGCCTGCGTTCCTTCGACGCATCCGGTCGGGCAAGGAACTTCTCGACATCGTCACGAACGCCTGTGCCTTCGCTCATCACTACGACGAGCTCAAGGATGAAGCCGAAGACGAGCTCGTCGCCGGTTTCCTCCAGGATGCCCAGGATTGGGGTGAGCTGGGACTAGAATCCGTCCGTGATCGAATGCGTGCAGCGCGTTCCATCGACGAGCATATCGGAGAACTGGAACGAGCGGGATTCTGGATCTTTGGATACCGTGAGAAACAGATCCTCGAAGGCGGGTCCGGTCCGGACACCGACTGGCCCGTCACGCACATTCAGGTGCTGCGCGACACCAATCCCGAGATCATTGTCCTGGGCGATTCCTTGAAAACGGACGAGCCAGATGCGCCATGAACCAGTCCTGCCCCCATCGTGCCGATCCGGCCCAATCCGTCTTCGAGATCCACGAGATTGCGTACGGGAAATTTCATGCGAACCGCGCCACGAACCACGCCGTGTCTCCCGAATCCACGTCCATGGCCCGACGGCCGTCGCACGGCCTTCAACTCACACGACACTTTGCGCGGACGGGGGCACTTTCAGCCACGCATCGATCAAGTTCCGGTCGTCGACACCATACGATTCGCATTCCCCACATCGCTCACGTTTCCTCGTTTCTTACCTCGCCCAAGCCTTGAGAGATTTCCAGCCAAACCTTCTTCCTTACATCCTCCACCGCGTCCTTCATCTCTCCCTTGTTCATCCACTCCAGGATCATCGCGTTCACAACCGCCCGCCGCTCGTTTGCCGACTTTCAAATCGCATCTTCCACGAGCTCATTGACGTATTCCTGCTTGATTGCAAAGGGGATTATGTAGGAAAGTGCCGAAGCCCCCCGTGACGCCTTCGGCACTTTCTTGTAACCTTTCCGTATCTCAAGAGGATACGGGCATGGCACACAAGGCACCTGGAAAGAGCTTCCGCGAAGGCATCAGCCTCGTCCAGATCTTTCGCATGTTCCCCGATGACGCCACGGCCGAAGCCTGGTTCGTCGCCCGTCGGTGGCCGACCGGGGTCGCGTGCCCGCACTGCGGCTCGCTGAACGTCCAGACGGGCGCAAAGCACGCGACGATGCCGTACCGGTGCCGCGAGAAGCAGTGCGCCAAGCGGTTCAGCCCGAAGACGGGGACCGTCATGGAGGGGTCGAAGCTCGGGCTGCAAGTGTGGATGATTGCGACGTACCTCGTCTCGACCAGCCTCAAGAGCGTGTCCAGCATGAAGCTGCACCGCGACCTAACCATCAATCAGCGCTCCGCGTGGTTCCTCGCGCACCGGCTTCGGGTCGCGCTCACGCAGGAAAGTGGTCTCTTCGCCGGCCCGGTCGAAGTCGATGAGACCTACATGGGCGGGAAGCGGGCGAACATGTCAAAGTCGAAGCGCGAAGAGCTCACTGGCCGCGGGGCCGTAGGCAAGACCGCCATCGCGGGGGCGAAGGATCGGGATACGAATCAGGTTCGCGCCCAGGTGGTCGAACGCACCGACAAGCCGACCGTACACGGCTTCGTCGCCGCCCACGTGGCCCCTGACGCCAAGGTCTACACCGACGATGCGTTGGTCTATGAGACCCTTCCGAATCCGCACGAAGTAGTCAACCACAGCGCCCAGGAGTACGTCCGGGGCGATGTCCATACCAACGGTGCGGAGAGCTTCTGGTCGATGCTGAAGCGCGCCCACAAGGGCACCTTCCACAAGATGAGTCCTAAGCATCTCGACCGGTACGTTCAGGAGTTCGCCGCGCGTCACAACCTGCGCGACGAGGACACCATCGACATGGGGATTATGTAGGAAAGTGCCGAAGCCCCCCGTGACGCCTTCGGCACTTTCTTGTAACCTTTCCGTATCTCAAGAGGATACGGGCATGGCACACAAGGCACCTGGAAAGAGCTTCCGCGAAGGCATCAGCCTCGTCCAGATCTTTCGCATGTTCCCCGATGACGCCACGGCCGAAGCCTGGTTCGTCGCCCGTCGGTGGCCGACCGGGGTCGCGTGCCCGCACTGCGGCTCGCTGAACGTCCAGACGGGCGCAAAGCACGCGACGATGCCGTACCGGTGCCGCGAGAAGCAGTGCGCCAAGCGGTTCAGCCCGAAGACGGGGACCGTCATGGAGGGGTCGAAGCTCGGGCTGCAAGTGTGGATGATTGCGACGTACCTCGTCTCGACCAGCCTCAAGAGCGTGTCCAGCATGAAGCTGCACCGCGACCTAACCATCAATCAGCGCTCCGCGTGGTTCCTCGCGCACCGGCTTCGGGTCGCGCTCACGCAGGAAAGTGGTCTCTTCGCCGGCCCGGTCGAAGTCGATGAGACCTACATGGGCGGGAAGCGGGCGAACATGTCAAAGTCGAAGCGCGAAGAGCTCACTGGCCGCGGGGCCGTAGGCAAGACCGCCATCGCGGGGGCGAAGGATCGGGATACGAATCAGGTTCGCGCCCAGGTGGTCGAACGCACCGACAAGCCGACCGTACACGGCTTCGTCGCCGCCCACGTGGCCCCTGACGCCAAGGTCTACACCGACGATGCGTTGGTCTATGAGACCCTTCCGAATCCGCACGAAGTAGTCAACCACAGCGCCCAGGAGTACGTCCGGGGCGATGTCCATACCAACGGTGCGGAGAGCTTCTGGTCGATGCTGAAGCGCGCCCACAAGGGCACCTTCCACAAGATGAGTCCTAAGCATCTCGACCGGTACGTTCAGGAGTTCGCCGCGCGTCACAACCTGCGCGACGAGGACACCATCGACATCATGGCCGCCGTCATCACCGGCATGAACGGCAAGCGCCTGCGCTACGTCGACCTCATTGCCGACAACGGACTGGATTCGGGAGCACGAACGGGTTAGATGTACACCTTGACGACGGAAACTGTGTGCGCGGTCTTGGCACAGAGCCCGTGGGGCAAGCCCGAGAGATGCGTTCGTTTCGACATTCTCCGCTCGCTCGCTACAGTCGAGGAATGCTACCGGGCGGGAATGGAAGAGGAAGAGCGCCTGCGTCGGCTGGCGACTGATACGTGGTATCTCGTGACAAGATCCAAGACGCATTGCCACAAGCAGCGCCCACGAATTGACTTCAGCGCCCAGGCGAGAGGGAAGAAGTGAATGCCTGACAAGCTGAAGAAACTGCCGCGCATCGTGGACGTGGTGGCCCCCACGTACCAGCCGTCGAAGACGGAACTTGAGGAGGACATGCGGGTCCGGGCGACGTTCGAGGAGGCGGTCGAGGCGCTTACCCGGCCCGTGAAAGTGCGCTACATCCCCCGGCCGAAGCGGCGCCCTGAGTGAGGGCGCTTCGGCACTTTCCTACATAATCCCCATCGACATCATGGCCGCCGTCATCACCGGCATGAACGGCAAGCGCCTGCGCTACGTCGACCTCATTGCCGACAACGGACTGGATTCGGGAGCACGAACGGGTTAGATGTACACCTTGACGACGGAAACTGTGTGCGCGGTCTTGGCACAGAGCCCGTGGGGCAAGCCCGAGAGATGCGTTCGTTTCGACATTCTCCGCTCGCTCGCTACAGTCGAGGAATGCTACCGGGCGGGAATGGAAGAGGAAGAGCGCCTGCGTCGGCTGGCGACTGATACGTGGTATCTCGTGACAAGATCCAAGACGCATTGCCACAAGCAGCGCCCACGAATTGACTTCAGCGCCCAGGCGAGAGGGAAGAAGTGAATGCCTGACAAGCTGAAGAAACTGCCGCGCATCGTGGACGTGGTGGCCCCCACGTACCAGCCGTCGAAGACGGAACTTGAGGAGGACATGCGGGTCCGGGCGACGTTCGAGGAGGCGGTCGAGGCGCTTACCCGGCCCGTGAAAGTGCGCTACATCCCCCGGCCGAAGCGGCGCCCTGAGTGAGGGCGCTTCGGCACTTTCCTACATAATCCCCATTACTATCGCCTCCTCTTGTTCCAACAACAGAATCTCATCAATGCCAATTGATAATGGATTACTAGAGCCGCGAAAAAGGCCGAATTCCATTACATCTTCACTTTGTTGGCCGAATACTCTCCAATCGTCTGTTGCTAAGGGCGCACAGATCTTTAGCATCTCTCCGACTCCACTAGCATTTGGAAAAGAAGAAGAAATCGATATCTTTTCACCTTCCGGAAGCATCTTTATCAACAGGTCAACGTTATCTGTCAAGTATACGTGGGGAGTCAACTCTGTCCCTTCTTCCCGATATCGAGACAGGCGCACAATCAAATCGACCAACACCTCCGAGCTAGCCAAGTCAAGAGCACACTCTTCGCAAAAACCGCTTATGTTACCGAGCAATTGGGTTCGAAACGTAATGTTCACAAGTCACCCATTGTAGTGACCGACAGGGGCATGACGGGCGGCGGAAGCGCCCTTTGTTCGCCCAGTGATGATGGGCTTCTCCCCGATTGACGCATCAAGTCGCGTTTGCGGTCATAGTGCCCGGCAACCGCGTAGAGGCTATCATTGGCGACAAACACCACTTTGTGCACGGTTGCCATCATTTCGCCTGTATTCCACGACAACGGTGCCTAGTACCTTGGATATCGCCGTGCTGTGGACAATGGATGGTCAATTGGTGGCAGGCAGTCTGACTCCCAATCTCTTCAACCAGCCGGCTGACACGGTAGCATGAAACGAATTTTCCCAGTAGCTGGAAATGTGTCGTTCGAACCGGACCTTCGTTTGCCAATTCTTCGTCAAGTTTGGTGCGTGCGGTAGTGGTATCTTTCCGAAAGCTGACAAATCTGCGTTCGTGAATCAAGGCACCGTGTCCAAGTGGGATCCGTCTCGCTTCGGTCAAGGCGTTGGACGAGAGCCAACGCCTGTGCCAACACGGTTTCGAGTCTGCCCGGGGTCTGCAACGATACGCGCTGCATGGTCCCGATGAAAGTAACCAAGTCGTTGTTACCACCTGCCGTTCTAGATCTTTTTCGCGTGCCATGAAGGAATTCGTCGGATGGTCCCGTAACCGTATCATAGACGTCTGGGGTCCAGCGCCGTCGCACGATTGTCTGGTTCTGGCGTCGATGGTCTTCGGGGTATACACACCCTCTCCCGCCCGAGGTTTCCGATATCCGATTGTAGGCCGAGAACGCGGGGTGGGGGCAAGGCTTGGGGAGGGCGGTGCGGCGGCAGTTCGAGCCGGATCATGGGTTGGGGGCGGGTGACGAGGACCGCGTCGAGGGCGAGGGGGTCGTCGGGGCGGATGAGGAAGGTTTGATGTCGAGGCTTTCGATGGCGTTGGCGGCGGCGAAGCAGGAGAGGCGGGAGAGGACCGCGGCGAGGGCGTCGAGGTCGGCGGGGGCCTGGCCGCGGAGGCCGGTGAAGAGCGGGTAGGCGGCGACCGACTCGATCATGGCTCGCGCCTCGGCCTCGTCGAAGGGGGCGGCGCGGAAGGTCACGTCCTTGAGAGCCTCGACGAAGATGCCGCCGAGCCCGAACATGACGATCGGGCCGAACACGGGTTCGCGCTGCACGCCGAGGATCGTCTCTACGCCGCCCGACACCATGGGGGCGACGAGGCAGCCGTCGATGGTCGGCTCTGGTTGCGCGTCGCGGGAGGAGGTGAGGATCTCGTCGAAGGCCGTCGCGGCGTCGACGCCGAGGCAGACGCCCCCGATGTCGCTCTTGTGGAGGATGTCCGCGGAGAGCACCTTGAGGACGACGGGAAAGCCGAGGTCCG
Source organism: Gammaproteobacteria bacterium (assembly GCA_965223775.1). Taxonomy (GTDB): domain Bacteria; phylum Pseudomonadota; class Gammaproteobacteria; order HK1; family HK1; genus JAJDXW01. The sequence goes on from OZ245021.1 coordinate 5,945,120, forward strand.
GCGCCGCATCCGCCGCCTCGTGGGCGTTCAGACTTGGCGGGCGGGAACGATCGGGACACCAGCCGCGGCGAGGACTTTGAGGGCCGAGATTTCGTTGACGGGCCCGGCGGGGAGGGATGCGGGCGCTGGGACGGCCGGCCGTGGGCGCCGCTCCCGGAAGGAGCGCGCGAAGCCTGCGGGGGCCGCAACCGCGCGCGTCGCGTGCCTCGCCTCCTCGTAGACCGGGGTCCCCATCGCCTCCAGGTCCCTCGTGTAGTCCGCCGAGCAGAATCCCGACACCGAGAAGTGCTTGTCGGGATTTGCGCGCTTGCGCTCGATCCAGGAGGTGCGGATCGCTTCGTGAGGGCGGGGTTCCGACCGATCGAGCCCTGGAAGCTGATGAGGCTCCCGTAGTCCCCGTTCGTCGCGGTGAGCTCGATCGCCTGGTCGAGGAGGGACGGGTCGTTGAGGAACTGGCTGGTGACGTCGATGGGGTTCCGGGCCGCCGCGAATGGCACGAGCTCGAGCATGCGCCGCTGCGCCGCCTCCGGCATCGCCGGGACCGTGAGCCCGTGCCGGTTCGCGTCGTCCGCCATCAGCACCCCGACCCCGCCCGAGACGGTGACTATCGCCACCCGGTCGTTGGCCGCCAGCGTCCCGATGACGCAACTTCGAGCTACGTAAGTGGGCAATCCAGGACGTACTTGAGAATGGTCGTTCAGTGTGAAGGGGGGTCGTGGGTGTGACGTCCGAGCGCCGAGCGCCGAGGGCAGAGGGTCGTGGGCGGAGGGGGAGAACTCCCACACTGACGCCATGGATCCGGGCGGTTCCCGGAATGCGCCACTGCAATTCCTTCACGGCTCGACGAGCCAGCTCTACCCCAAGTCTCTAACCCGGACACGCAGTGCATCCCTGACTTCCTGGTGGACGTCGTACCGAACCGTCCCCGCCACCTCCAGGGTCACGACTATCGCAAACCTGATGTCGTCATCCGGGTTCAGTCCACCGCCCGACGCGTCGCGGCACTGGACCCGAATCGGCAAGGTCGCGCCATCCTCGAAATCGGGCACCCGGACCCGATCATGGACCATCCGCCGCGACCAGAGGGTCCCACGCTTGATCATCTTGCCGTCCAGATGCCCGTTCTTCATTGCCAGATGCCACCCCCTGTCTGCCGCACCATCCCCGAATTCATCGCCATTGGCGGCTACCGCTTCCAATGCAGCAAGCCGATACCGGGCCCGGCTCGCCTCCATCGGTGAAAACCACGCGAGCGTCACATACATCGCACGATGCACGGAATCTCCCGACATTGACGGAGGCAGCGGAACATCGAACACCTGCGCCGAATCCTTCCTCACGGTACCCAGACCAACCAGAGTCGTGCCGAATCCAGGCGCCTCGCGCATCAAGTCCGCGTCCAGAACCCCATGACCGAATTGCCGCGCCACCTCCTCCTTCGCCTGAAAGTGCCGGTCCCTTCCAAGTCTGCGGCGTTCCTCCCGGTAACGCGCATGCGCCGCCTCCGGCCAGCGTGACGCGTTCACAGCCAGGGCCCTCGTCAGCAACGCGAGGTCTCGCCGAGGCAACTCCTGACCCGCAAACGGGCCATCCTCGCCAGTCAACTCGGCCGCAGCATTCAACACCGCGCGCGTGGTCAACGCCGCTGCGCAGCTCGTTCCGCGCGCGCGTTCCAAACCGCCCGGCCCCGCCCGCGCCGCCGCCACGAAGACTCCGGACCGTCCCGTCTCTCGCATGACGCGCAATCGCAAGTTGTCGCCCGCCGCAATCGTTCGAACGTCATGCCGGCCGCCATACGCCAGCAAGTCCGGCTTGATCGCGCCGAACGGCCCCGGTCTGTGGGCCGTGGAGATTGCCGGGGACGGCTCGCCGTCATCCTGAATGGCCACCTCGCCCGGCCTCGGAGCCCAACCTGCTGGCGCCAGGTCCACCGACGCCGCGCCCACCGTCAACGCGTTCAGCGCCTCCGACGGCGCGAGAAGCGTCCGCTCATGACGGCCGGCTCTCTGTGCAGCGGCGACAAGTTCCCGCCGCTCCTGAAGCGTCGCTTCTTCGAAGGCTGCCGACGTCATTCCGGGGATACCCAGGTCCTCGAGCACATTCCCGGACGACACCACGAACGCCCCCCTCGGAGTGCGCCCACCAGTCCAGCAAGCGCGCCAATGAACTGATGCGGCCGGAGAAACTCGAGCGCCTGAACCCCACCGAGAAGTTGACCACGAACGCCTCCGGCGCCATCGGTTCGGCTCCAGCAAGTGCCCGGATGAGCGCCACATGCACGACATCGACGAACAGGCGGTCCTCCGGCGACGATGCGCCACCTTCCGCATCCACCAGCACCGGGATGCAGAGCAGCCGGCTGTCCTGCACGGGCGCACCGTCCGCCGTCAGGTCCCCCCTCAGGATCAGTGATGCCATGGAGGTCGCGTGCCAGCGCTGTGCGACCACCGAACGACCCACGAGATCATGAACGTCCTCGATGACTACCCCGCCATCGAGGCTCCGATGCCCCGCCACGGGCGTACCGTCCAGCAGCACCGCCCGATCGAGCGCGAGTTCGCCAGCCCTGATCGCCAGCACCGTACGTTCCTGCTCCCCGCCCGCATGAACGCCCGCGAGCCTGTTCCGCAGCTCCGCCTGATCGAGCTGGTGCTCGGGCTGGTGGCACCGGAACCCGGTCTGGGTCTCGGTGACGCAATCTTCGACGGTCTCCACGGCGGAGCCGCCCGTCAGCGCCCGCCAGGACCCTGTCCCGTGGGCCTCCAGGATGACATTCGTGTCTACCGGCACGGTGCCGCGATGCCGAGCCATGACGCTTCATGGCTCGGCCGGTTGCGCGACGCCGTGCACCGCGAACAGATCCGAAAGATCGTCGACGCTCAACTCGAGCAGAGTCGCGGCCCGGCGCATCGAGACGAGGCCCTCCCCGACCGCAAGCCCGAGATCCTCCATGTACGGTCTTGAGAACAGGGCCGGTGGCACGTTCTCCGCTTCGCAGCGTCCGTTGCGGCGCAATGCCGCGTCCGGCACCGCACGCGCGATCGCCGGCGTCAGGGCGCCGAGCGCAACCAGGCGCCACTTCCAACGATACCAAGCGCCCGCGCGGCGCGTTCCCGCCGTTTCGGCGCTTTGCTTCGGGCAGCGTGTGTGAAACGTACGATCACGCGCCGGGAGCGTCCATTGAACGCGGCGTCGGTCAGGGCGGGGACCTGGCGGTTCTCGCAGGCGAGTCCCCTCTCGCTCCCGAACCCTCGTCGCCTTGCCCTGACCGGATCGCTGTGCTACATCCGCCCGGGGGACGTGCAGCGCAGGTGTCCGTTCTTGGCCCGGCCGAGCGAGGCACGATGAAGTGACCGACCGACGCGAGCTTCCAACCTATACGATCTCCGAAGCGGCGCACTACCTCTCGGTGCCGGCGGCCACGATCCGCTACTGGTCGGTTGGCCGGGGCAGCTATCTGCCGCTCATCGACGTTCCGTCTCCTGGTCCTCCGACGCTCATCTCGTTCCTCAACCTCACCGAGCTTCACGTCCTATCCGCGCTTCGACGCAAGCACCAGGTGAAGATGCCGGCCGTTCGAGAGGCAATCGAGCATTTGTCGAGGCTCGCGCAAACGCCGATCGACGCGCGCCATCCACTTGTCAGTCGCGTGCTGGCGACCGATGGCGTCCATGTCTTCACCGATTACTACGGACAGCTCATCAGTCTCAGCCGCTCGGGTCAGGCGGTCATCCGGGAAGTCATCGCCGGTGCCCTCAAGCGAATCGAGCGCGATCCTGGCGGGATCCCGATCAAGCTCTACCCCTTTACCCGGCATTCCCTCAGGAATGCTCCGGCCCTGGTCTTGATTGATCCGGCGCTCGCAGGTGGGCGTCCCGTCATCGCCGGGACGGGTCTCGCTACCCAGATCATTGCCGAGCGCTACAAGCTCGGAGAGTCGATCAGCGATCTCGCTGATGACTACGAACGCCCGGGCACGGAGATCGAGGAAGCGATCCGGTGCGAGCTTGAAGCCGCCGCCTGAGCTGCCGACGCTCTTTCTCGATCGGAACCTCGGCAAGAACATCGTATCTGCGCGTCTTCGCGCCGAGGGCGTAGCTGTCGAGGTGCACGATGATCACTTCGCGATCGATGCTCCGGACGAAGAGTGGATCAGGTCTGTCGCGGGGAGGGGATGGATTGCGGTCACCAGGGACAGGAACATTCGCTACCGCACGCACGAGATGAATTCGATCCGGGACAGCGCGGCTCGTGTCATCGTCATCCGCATGAAGGCTGCGACGGGCGAGGCGATCGCCGAGGTGCTGTGTCGGTCAATGCCGAGGATCGCTCGGTTCGTCGCGGCGACTCCTGCCCCGTTCGTGGTGGCGCTCACTTCCAACGGAGCACTTCGGCAGATTTGGCCTCCGGATGAAGACGATGCTTGACGCGAGCAGGTACCTGGACCGAGACCCGGCGTGAGGTCCCAAATAGCTGATATAAAAAACATTACTTCGCTTGGACCGAAGCCCTTCCCCACGAACTTGCCAACCTGGACTGACTGGCGAACCGTGGGCGCATCGGAGTTGGCTCGGGGCTCGGGGCTCGGGAAGGGCGACGAGCGCAGGGTCGCGGGCATCAACCGGACCTAGGGCAACATGCGCCTGGAGGACGCGAACGGCAGCGCGGTGCTGTGGCGGTGAGGTGGTCGATGCATACCGGCCCCTTCGCCGATGCACAGGGGCCCTCGGCGGTAGCACTCAGACCGTACTGACATTCACGCACCAACCCGCGACCGATTCGCGAGCGCTCGAATCCTTCAGGTTCGGTGCGCCACAATTCCGGCACTCTCCTTCGGAAGGCAGTGACACGTTTGTCATGTACGACTCCTCCTTCATCGCGTGGGCAGCGGTCCCGCTATGGGTACGGTCAAGGGCCTGCGGACGGCGGCGCCCCGAGCCAGCCCCGGTGCTTGCCGAACATGATGCAGCAATGTGCTGCCGTCACCGACACGCAGTGTATCGAGGCGTGCTCGCGCACGTAGCGCTCTTCCGTTCCAGGTCGGCTACCATCGACGCGGCGCCGGGCTCGTTCGGAGTCGGAGTGTCTCCATCCTTGACGCAATCGATCCGTAGACCAACGAATGAACCAAACGGCAACAGACAAGGGAACTGATCTTCTGGCCTTCCTCAAGGCAACCGCCACGCTCAGGCGGAGGCGGTTCAGCACCTATGGGGACCGAGACAGAGTCATCTGGTTCGGCGACGTGCCAACGGGACACGCCGAATGCCGATCTCCCTTCCTGATGGAAAGCGCGGAAGATCTTGGTGAGCTGTGGCTTGAAGTGCGCAAGAAACGCATGCCGATGCGGCCGCCTGTGCCGGAGACGGTCGTCGACTGGGTGCGGGCCGATGAGTTGGACCGCACGGAGAGAGATCCGGACCTCCACCCGGAGATCACCGTGCTCGTCGAAGTCGAACAAGACCGTCTCGAGTTCGGAAGTCCTCCCGAAATGCGGCCCGAATTGCGCCGCCTGGACGACTACCCCGAGGTCGAGGAGGCGTGGCTCGAATATCTCGTCGACCAATGGGAGCCCTGGGCGAAGGGGATGCGCCGGTGGCAGGAAGTCCAGAACATCTACGAGAACCTGGACTTCATGCGCCGCCGCCTCGAAGAGGCTGAAGAACGATACGAGCTGTTGCTTGCGGTCGGCCTGCTTGAGTGGCGTGACCCGATGGACACGCCGGTCAGGCGCCACCTTCTCACGGCGCCGGCCGAGATCGTGCTCGATGCGGCGCGAGGGCTGTTGAGCGTCGTTCCGGCCGCTTCCTTCGAACGCTTCCGGATCGAACTCGACATGCTGGACCTCCAGCATCAGCCCAGCCTGGATGCAGAGGCAATCGAGTCACGACTCGACGAACTCGACCTCGAAGCGTGGAACACCTCCCGCCTTGCGCCTGTGTTGCGCGAATTGGCGAACCGTCTCCGCTCCGACGCGCAGGTCGATGAGGAGGGTCTCATCCCTGCCGACCGAGCCGAGGAGCGCCCGCGAGTATCGTATGCCCCCGCGCTCGTGCTGCGCGAACGCCGTCCCACGGGCTACGACGATCTGATTCGATCATTCCTGGAATCCGCCGCCGGCGGCGGTCTGGAAGCCACGAGGCCGTGGAACTTCCTTCTTCGAGAAGGCGAAACACCGGAGGGCGTTGCCGTCGACCTCGAATGCGGTCGAGATCATGACGCACCGGGGCAAGGAATCCCGGACCGATTCCTCTTCCCGCGGCCAGCCAACGATGAACAACGAGAAATCGTGCACCGCCTGCAACACAACCCCTGCGTCCTGGTGAAGGGACCACCGGGGACCGGCAAGAGCCATACTATCGCGAACCTGATCTGCCATCTCCTGGCGATGGGCGACCGCATCCTGGTCACCGCGCAGGCCCCCAAGGCGCTGGCGGTCCTCGGCACGTTGCTGCCGGCCGACATTCGCGACCTGAGCGTCACCGCGCTCGGCTCGACACGCGAAGACCAGCGGCTCCTGGAAGAGAGCGTACGGGGCATTCTGCGAAGGAAGACCGAGTGGCTCGGACCGGCGCATGACCGGTACGCAATCGATGGGACGGAAAAACATCTTCTGGCACTCGAAAGCGAGCTGGCCAAGGCCGAACGCTTCCTGCGGGACTCCCGCGAGGCGGAGACCCATCCCCATACGCTGCCCGGCGGCTATCAGGGAACGGCGGCGCAGATTGCACGGAGTCTGGATGAGCGGCGTGGACAGCTCGGCTGGCTCCCCGGTCTCGATAAGCCCGAGAGTCCGTTTCCACTCGATGAAACAGAAACGGCGTTTCTTGCCGAGATGCACGCGCAACTCGACGAGGCGGCACTCGCCGAATTGCGCCTGGACGTGGGCACCGCTCTGCTCCCCGGGCCGGACCGATTCAAGACGCTCATCGCGACGTTGTCAGCCGCCGAAGAATCCGCCGCCCGGGCGACGGGTACGGCCGTACCGCAGAAAGTCGAGGCGCTTGCCGAGAGTCCGTCGCCATCCCTCCACGCGCTTCGCTCGACGCTGGTGGACCTGGAGAACCTTGCCACCAAGGCGACCCGCGTGCTCGGCGGTCTGACCGAGACGATCCTGGCGGATCGTCTTGCCGGCAGCGTGGATCGGTGGAATCGCCTCGCGCTCGAATCGGATGCGTTGCTCCGCGAGGCAACCGCGCTGTTGCACCAGCTTGGCACGACGCGCGTCGAGCTTCCTTCCGGCGTACCGCCCGACCACTTTCGTACGGATGCTCAGCAGCGCTTGGCCCACTTCAGGCAGGGCGGGCGTCGGGGTTTCGGAATCGTTGCGCCACGCGTCGTGAAGGAGACCGCGCACATCGAGAAATCGTGCCTGGTCGATGGCCGGAGGCCCGACAGCGTCGAGCGATTGGCAAGCGTCGTCGCGTATCTCGACCTGGACCGAAACATCCAGGAGCTCGCACGACTGTGGCCGGATGCCTTGCCTGCGCTGCCAAGCTGGAGGCAGGCCGTTGCTCGCGCCCGAGACCTGACGAACGAACTGCGCGCTCTCCTCGAGTTCTTCGACTCGAAGCGTGTGACGACCATCGCCGCCTCACTGCCGGGGGAGCGAACTTCTCTTGCTCTACCGGACGAGCGGAATCAGTGGATCGGAGCCGGTGCCGCAGAGCTGGCAAAGCGGGCCGTGCAGGGCGCCCGAGCGGACCTGGAGGAGGTACTGGAAGCGATTCGGGAATGCGGAAACGGAGCCGCTCACCCGTGCCTGGCGGGCATGGCCGAAGCGGTGAAGACACGCGACTTCAACGGCTATTGCACCGCCAGGGATGAACGAGAACGCATTCGGGAACAGAAGGAACGTCTGGCTCGCTACGACGCGCTCCTCGAAGAGCTGGATCGCTCGTGTCCTGGCTTGGCGAAGCTGCTGCGAAGTACCGCAGGCGACTCGGATTGGACGGAGAGAATTCGCGCGATGAACCAAGCCTGGGCATGGTCGAGCGCCCATGCATGGTTGCACCAGGTCTCGGATGCGGCGGCCGGCGAGGAGCGCGTCCGGGAGCACCATCGCCTTCAGCGAAGAATCGAGAACGCGACGGAGGAACTGGTCTCCATTCGGGCATGGGGTGCGTTCTTCGAGCGTCTGGACCAGCCAACGGTTCACAGCTTGAATGCCTGGACGAAGGCAGTGGGTCGAATCGGCAAGGGCACCGGAAGGTATGCGTATCGTCACCGGCGCACCGCCCGCCGGTACCTCATGGATTGCGTTCCGCGAATTCCGGCCTGGGTGATGCCGCTGCACCGGCTCTGGGACATGGTGGACGCCGAACCAGGGCTGTTCGACACCGTCATCGTCGACGAGGCATCACAGGCAAGCGGCGAAGCTCTCGCGTTGCTCCTGCTCGCAAAGCGGATCATCGTCGTGGGCGACGACAAGCAGAACAGCCCCGAGGCGGTCGGCGTCCCCGAAGACAGCATCGCTCGCTTGGCGAGGGAGCACCTGAAGCAGTTCAGGTTCCGCGACGAGTTCCGGCCCGACACCAGCCTGTTCGACCACGCACAGCGTTCGTTCGAGCACCCGATCACGTTGCGCGAGCACTTTCGGTGCGTTCCCGAGATCATCCGCTTCAGCAACGATCTCTGCTATCGGGACGCGCCCCTCATCCCGTTGCGCCAAGCGCCCCCGAACAGGCTTCCCGCGATGCAATCGAGATTCGTCGCGGAGGGCGCGTGTGAGGGGAAGGGAGCGCGCATCCTCAATCGGGCCGAGGCGGCGGCAGTCGTCGAGGAGATCGAGAAGGTCATCGACGACGAGGACTACAAGGGGAAGTCGTTCGGGGTCATCGCCCTGCAGGGGAGCGCGCAGGCGCATCTGATCGAGCACGAGCTTGCGAAGCGGCTCGACCCCGAGACGATGGAGGCACACCGATTGCGCTGCGGGGGGCCGGCCGCGTTTCAGGGTGATGAGCGAGACATCGTCTTCCTGTCTCTGGTCGCGGCCCCGAACGTCCGGCACCGTGCCCTCACGACGCTGCCGGATCAGAGACGTTTCAATGTGGCGATGAGTCGCGCGCGAGATCAGGTGCGGCTGTTCCACAGCGTCCGGCAGCACGACCTCGGACCCGACGACCTTCGCCGCAAGCTGATCGCCTTCTTCGAGAATCCGTTACACGGAGCTTTCGCCCGACAGTCCGAAGACCTGGACCGCCTCGAACGCGAAGCACGGTCACGGCGCCTGAAGGGAAATCAACCCGACCCCTACGAGAGCTGGTTCGAAGTCGATGTCGCGCTGGAGCTGCTTCGCCGCAAGTTTGCGGTTCACCCGCAGGCGGAGGTTGCCGGCTACAGGATCGACTTGGTGGTAGAGGGTAACGATGCACGCCTTGCCGTCGAATGCGACGGAGATGCTTGGCACGGTGCCGAGCGTTACGAGCAGGACATGGCCCGCCAGCGCCAGCTCGAGCGGGCAGGCTGGACCTTCGTCCGGATTCGCGAGTCGGCTTGGTACACGGACCGCGAGGCCGCCATAAAGAGCGTGTTGGATGCGTGCGAGGGTCTCGGCATCAGACCGCTGGAAGTCGGGGAGATGACCCCGAAGCACGATGTGATGCGCGAGATGCGCGAAGCAATTGCAGAGGCCGAAGCCGCAGCAGGATTCGCACCGACTCCCGAGGCCCCGACCGCCGAAGCCACACCGACGGACCCAACCGTTCACGAAGGCGCGGCACCGGCCCATGCTGCCGGTCGCAACCAGAGTCAAGTGTGGGATGTCGACGAGTCCGTCGAAGCCGACACGATGAAGCTGCAATGGAACACCCGATACGAAGCATCGAAACCACGGCTGGTGGACCGGTTGGAGGCTCTGATGCGCATCTCGGACGAAGGCGAGCTGCCTCATGCCGAGCGGACGATCTCGGCAATCCGGAATCTGCCGGAAGTCGGAGAATATGGAGGGAGCGTCCGGATCGAGAACCGAGTGGCGAGGAAGCCGGGCGATTCGGATTTCATCTACTCGTTGTTCGTAGACGACCAAGGATTCGAACTTTCCTACCACGAACGTCTGGCGATGGAGGGCGGGCAGAGGGACTATACCGACGGCATGACACTGGTGAATTGCAATCCCGTCGGCTGCGACTCGGATGACGAGAGCCTCGACGAGGACGAGGAAGCTCTCGCAAACATGCGAGAGTCCGTGGAGATGATGGCTGGAAGTCCGTTCAGCGACGAAGAATGGCAGATGCAAGTCGAGGCGGCACGCGAAATGGAAGAAATCGATCTGCCGAACGGCATCGACCGTTGGCTTGAGATGTTGCCCGTGGACGACGAAGGGAAATGTCCCGAGACCGTCAGTGTGGAATGGAACGGGTAACGACCCCGCCTACCCGGCCCCGCCGTCGACCAGCCGCCATTCCACACCGCCCGAAATTCCTTGGCAAGCACACCACCCCGCCACTTCGGCGATTCTGCTGGCGATGCGGTTTGCGGCGGCCTTTGACGGAATCGTTGGCGAGATGAGCGTAGCGGGCGGTGGTGTAGACCCGCACACAAACCCCACAAGGTAAACGAGACCGTCACGGTCCATTACCGTTTTCGTCCTCTCGCTGGAACCCGGGCAACGACGCTGGAAAACCGGTCGCATCGCGGCGAACCGATTGTCGTTGTCGCCGATGCCGATGGGCATCGGTATCACCTTCCGTTGTGGATGACGGCGCCGGAAGCAGCGCAGTGGGGGCTGCGCGATCGTCCACGCCTGTCGCACTCGGCCTTGTCCGAGCTTCGTGATCTCATTGCGGTCTGGTCCGCACAGTCGGCTCCACCGGCGACAGGAGATCGCGATGAGATATCCAAGGCAACAGAGGCTGCAGAGGACGCTGATGTTCGAGCCGCAGCCCCGGGTCAACCTGCCGGAGGCCGCGAGACAGGAGGCGGTGGCCGTTCTGGCGGCGCTGATTGCGGCGGTGATGGGAGGGGGGACCGGCAGTAACTGGCGCAGATCTGCACGCACTCAACCTTTTCCAATGCCGCAAGCCGATACCGGGCCCGGCTCGCCTCCATCGGTGAAAACCACGCGAGCGTCACATACATCGCACGATGCACGGAATCTCCCGACATTGAGGAAGGCAGCGGAACATCGAACACGTGCGCCGTATCCTTCCGCACGGTTCCAAGACCAACCAGGGTCGCGCCGAATCCAGGCGCCTCGCGCATCAAGTCCGCGTCCAGAACCCCATGACCGAATTGCCGCGCCACTTCTTCCTTCGCCTGAAAGTGCCGGTCCCGTCCAAGTCTGCGGCGTTCCTCCCGGTAACGCGCGTCCGCCGCCTCCGGCCAGCGTGACGCGTTCGGCGCCTCCGACGGCGCGAGAAGCGTCCGCTCATGACGGCCGGCTCTCTGTGCAGCGGCGACAAGTTCCCGCTGCTCCTGAAGCGTCGCTTCTTCGAAGGCTACCGACGTCATTCCGGGAATACCCAGGTCCTCGAGCACATTCCCGGACGACACCACGAACAGCACCCCCTCGGAGTGCGCCCACCAGTCCAGCAAGCGCGCCAATGAACTGATGCGGCCGGCGAAACTAGAGCGCCCGATACCCACCGAGAAGTTGACCACGAACGCCTCCGGCGCCAGCGGTTCGGCTCCAGCAAGTGCCCGGATGAGCGCCACGTGCACGACATCGACGAACAGGCGGTCCTCTGGCGACGATGCGTGACCTTCCGCATCCACCAGCACCGGGATGCAGAGCAGCCGGCTGTCCTGCACGGGCACACCGTCCGCCGTCAGGTCCCCCCTCAGGATCAGTGATGCCATGGAGGTCGCGTGCCGTCGCCGTGCGACCACCGAACGACCCACGAGATCATGAACGTCCTCGATGACTACCCCGCCATCGAGGCTCCGATGCCCGGCCACGGGCGTACCGTCCAGCCGCACCGCCCGATCGAGCGCGAGTTCACCAGCCCTGATCGCCGGCACCGCGCGTTCCTGCTCCCCGACCGCATGGACGGCCGCGAGCCTGTCCCGCAGCTCCGCCCGGTCGATCCGGTGCTCGGGCCGGCGGCGCTGGAACCTCGTCCGGGTCTCCGTGACGCAAACCTCCACCGTCTCCACGGCGTAGCCGCCCGTCAGCGCCCGCCAGGATCCCGTCCGGTGCGCCTCCGGGATGACATTCGTGTCCACCAGCACGGTGCCGCGATGCCGAACCATGACGCTTCATGGCTCGGCCGGTTGCGCGACGCCGTGCGCCGCGAACAGATCCGAAAGATCGTCGACGCTCAGCTCAAGTAGTGCCGCGGCCCGGCGCACCGAGACGAGGCCCTCCCCGACCGCGAGCCCGAGATCCTCCATGTACGGTCCTGAGAACAGGGCCGGCGGCACGTTCTCTGCTTCGTCGCGTCCGTTGTGGCGCAATGCCGCGTCCGGCACCGCACGCGCAATCGCCAGCGTCAGGCCACCGAGCGCAACCAAGCGCCACTTCCAACGATGCCAAGCGCCCGCGCGGCGCGTTCCCGCCGTTTCGGGGCTTTGCTCCGGGCGGCGCGTGTGAAACGTACGATCACGCGCCGGGAGCGTCCATTGAACGCGGCGTCGGTCAGGGCGGGACCTGGCGGTTCTCGCAGCCGAGTCCCCTCTCGCTCCCGAACCCTCGTCGCCTTGCCCTGACCGGATCGCCGTGCTACATGCGCCCGGGGGACGTGCGGCGCAGGTGTCCGTTCTTGGCCCGGCCGAGCGAGGCGCGATGAAGTGACCGACCGACGCGAGCTTCCAACCTATACGATCTCCGAAGCGGCGCACTACCTCTCGGTGCCGGCGGCCACGATCCGCTACTGGTCGGTTGGCCGGGGCAGCTATCTGCCGCTCATCGACGTTCCGTCTCCTGGTCCTCCGACGCTCGTCTCGTTCCTGAACCTCACCGAGCTCCACGTCCTGTCCGCGCTTCGACGCAAGCACCAGGTGAAGATGCCGGCCGTTCGAGAGGCAATCGAGTATTTGTCGAGGCTCGCGCAAACGCCGATCGACGCGCGCCATCCACTTGTCAGTCGCGTGCTGGCGACCGATGGCGTCCATGTCTTCACCGACTACTACGGACAGCTCATCAATCTCAGCCGCTCGGGTCAGGCGGTCATCCGGGAAGTCATCGCCGGTGCCCTCAAGCGAATCGAGCGCGATCCTGGCGGGATCCCGATCAAGCTCTACCCCTTTACCCGGCATTCGCTCAGGAATGCTCCGACCCTGGTCTTGATTGATCCGGCGCTCGCAGGTGGGCGTCCGGTCATCGCTGGGACGGGTCTCGCTACCCGGATCATTGCCGAGCGCTACAAGCTCGGAGAGTCGATCAGCGATCTCGCTGATGACTACGAACGCCCGGGCACGGAGATCGAGGAAGCGATCCGGTGCGAGCTTGAAGCCGCCGCCTGAGCTGCCGACGCTCTTTCTCGATCGGAACCTCGGCAAGAACATCGTATCTGCGCGTCTTCGCGCCGAGGGCGTAGCTGTCGAGGTGCACGATGATCACTTCGCGATCGATGCTCCGGACGAAGAGTGGATCAGGTCTGTCGCGGGGAGGGGATGGATTGCGGTCACTGGGACAGGAACATTCGCTACCGCACGCACGAGATGAATTCGATCCGGGACAGCGCGGCTCGTGACCTGCTCCCGGGCAACTGGACCGATCGCCAGGGGCAGGTCATCTCGATGGCGGTGGCGTTGGCGGCGGCGAAGAGGGAGAGGCGGGAGAGGGCGGCCGCGAGGACGTCGAGGTCGGGGGGGCTGGCCGCGAAGACCGGTGAGGAGGAGGTAGGCGGCGACCGACTCGATCATGGCCGGCGCTTGCGATCCGTCGATGGGGGCGGCGCGCAAGGCCACGTCCTCGAGGGCCTCGACGAAGATGCCGCCGAGGCCGAACTCCGCAACGAACCGTTCCCCGACGCGAACGGCGTCCTCGAAACTCGGGCGCCGGAAACGCCCAAGCGTGCGGCGCATGAGCGGCGTCTCGCGCCCGACCCGGGGCGCCAGCGTGCGGTACGCGGCGATCCAGCGGCCCGCCCGTCGTTCGTATGCTTCCAGTTGCTGCACATCGACGCCGGACTGACGCCATGAGAATCGTCCTGTCGACGGCGATCAAGGCGTCGACTCGTTCAGCGCATCCTGTATCGCCCGCGAGCCGGTGGTCTCACGCGGAACCGTCTACAAGGCAAGGGCCGGCATGATGGATTGCGCGTGACGAGGCAGGTCAAGTTCGTGGTGCCCCGGAACTTTGTCATCCATCTCGTAGTGTGACGCCGCAGGATCGACCGCGTTACGTTCTTCGAGATGTCGATGTTTGCACGTTTGGGCCGTCCGGGCCCGACAGGGCTGGATTGGACATTAGTGCGCGCTCCCGGCCGGCGCCGCGTCCGAGACGACGAACTGGACGGCCCCGTTTCCGCGCCAGTCATCGGCCCGCAAGGTGCCGACGACATGCAGTGCGCGCCCGCTCGTCTCCAGCAGCGCCCGGCCGAGTGGCGTTTCCACCGAACGGAAGGCAATGGCCGCGAGACGCCCGTCGCCGGCATCGGCGAGGTCGGCGCGAACATGGTCCTTGCCGACGATGCGGGCATAGCGCACGCGCACCCCGGGGAGAGCGAAGACAGGTTCCGGATTGCCGCGGCCGAAGGGTGCGACCGCCTCCAGATGCTCCAGCAGGCTGCCCGACGCGCCCGCAATGGACAGGCCGGCATCGATGTCGAGCGGCGGAGAATGACCGCCCGCTGGCACCAGCGGCGCCAACCGCTCGGTGAGAAACGCCTCGAAGGCCGCCAGCCTGCCGACATCAAGCGTGAAGCCGGCCGCCATGTCGTGACCGCCACCGGCCTCCAGCAGGCCCGCGTCCCTGGCGGCGAGCACCGCCGGGCCGATGGGTGCGCCGGGGACCGAGCGCGCCGAGCCCCGCACCCGGTCTCCCTCCCTGGCACCCACCAGCGCCGGGCGGTGGTAGCGCTCCACCAGCCGGCTCGCGACGATGCCGACGACGCCGGGATGCCAGCCCTCCCCGATCGCCAGGACGAAGGGAGCGCTCTCCTCAGGTGCCATGGCGAGGGCAGCAGCAAGGACGTCGGCCTCGATCTCCCGGCGTTCCCGATTGAGCCTCTCGAGCACTTCGGCGATACGGCGCGCCTCTTCGGCGTCGTCGGAGGCGAGTAACCGGGCGCCCAGCCCCGCCTCGCCGATTCGCCCGCCGGCATTGATCCGGGGCCCGAGCACGAAGCCCAGATGGTAAGCGCCCGGCTGGTGCTCGACGCCAGCGGCGGAAAGCAGGGCCGCGAGACCGGGATTGCCCCTTCGGGCCAGCACTTCGAGGCCGCGGGAGACGAAGGTCCGGTTGAGGCCGGTCAGCTCCATCACGTCCGCCACCGTGCCGAGCGCCACGAGGTCGAGCCATTCGCGCAGGTCAGGCTCCGGACGAAACCGGTAATGGCCGCGCCGGCGAAGCGCACGGTTGGCGGCCACGACCAGCAGGAAGACCACCCCGACCGCGGCAAGGCCGCCGAGCGCGCCGGTCTCGTCCGTGCGGTTGGGGTTCACGACGGCAAGCGCTTCCGGAAGGCGGGCTTCGGGCAAGTGATGGTCGAGGACGACGCATTCGAGGCCGATCCGGGCGGCGTGGGCAAGCGGCGCGAAGGCAGTGGTGCCGCAATCGACCGTCAGCACCAGCCGGTGTCCCGACTCCGCGAACCGGTCGAAGGCCGCTTCGTTCGGGCCGTAGCCTTCGGTCAGCCGGTCCGGCACATGGATCGTTGCCGCACCGCCGGTTGCGCGGAGAAACCGCGCGAGCAGCGCTGCCGAAGTTGCACCGTCCACATCGTAATCTGCGAATACGGCCACCGTCTCGCCCGCTTCGACGGCGTCGGCGAGCCGTTCGGCCGCGAATTCCATGTCCCTGAGGCAGGATGGGTCCGGCAGGGAGGTCCTGAGCTGCGGCTTGAGGAAGGCCCCCGCCGCTTCCGGCGTCACGCCCCGGCTGGCGAGCACGCGCGCGACGATATCCGGCAGCCCCTCCCGCTGGGCTATCGCCGCCGCCGCCCCGGCATCGCCCGGCCGCTCGCGCCATGCCCGGCCCCTGAGCGAGTGGACCACACCGAGAACCGTGCCGGCGGTGCTGACAGATGGAATTGGCGTCCTTTTATTTCTCAGGGATTTGCAACCGGGACATCGCATTGTAACGATTAGCCCGCATTTCTCATCAGGATCATGGTCTTCGCGACGCTGTCGGTTTGGTGGTCGACTTCGGGCAAAGGGACATCCACCGCAGGGAGCCTGCCTGCCCATGGCCAGTCCGTCCACCGCTCACCAGCGCGCGTTGAGGGAGAGCCCGATGCGGTGCTCGGTGGCGTCGTTGGCGGGCTCGAGCCACGAGCCCTCGAGCCGCACCTCGAAGGTGCCGGCGCCCGCGTCCTCGAGGCGCCAGCCGAACCCGAGGCCGAACCGGTGCCCGGCCGCCCCGCCAGCGTCCGCAGCCGAACACTTCGGCGCTTCGGGAGAATTCGGTCTCGGTCTCGGTCATCATGTCCGCTCCGTACCATTGCGAGTGTACCGACGGTCGCCAAGGACCCCCACGCCGCGGTCAAGTCACCACTCGCGAGCGGACGCGCGCCCTGCGATCATTTCCGGCATGAGCTCCAAGGCTACGCGCACCATGGTGTCGTCACCTGGCACGAACGCAGCGTCTCGACTCGAACTCGCCACGTGTGCGCCGCGCGTCGATGAAGGCCATCGCCGACGTGGCGGGGCATGGCGGGAGCGGAGCGACGCGGGTGAAGCCGTTCGTCCTCGCGCTGAAGACTGCCGCGTCGGTCGCTGGGCGAAGTGTCTCCACGAGAAAGTGCTGCGCGCGTCGGTATTGCCCTCGACGAACCGGATCGGGGCGAAGGTCCAAGCGGACCCCCTGCCGAGGTCCTCGGCGGCATCCTGACGGAGGTCAAGCGACGGCTCGGCAGCCGGTGAAGGCGGTCGTCTACGCTCCCGCCGCCCCCGCCCGGTTCGCCGACATACTCGAATATGCGATCCAGAACTTGGGTGGGGCGCAAGCCGATGCCTGTACCGCGCAACTGGCGGCGCGGATCGAGGCGCTTGCCGCGGGAACAGGCCCGAGAGCGCGGTGCGGCGAGCTCTTGATGCAGGGAGTCAGAGATGCCGCCGGTCTCACCTGTTACCGCGAGGGATCACACTTCCTGATCCTGCGCGAGAGACCGGACACGCTCGAAGTCGTCGAAATCCTCCATGGACGGATGAATCTCGATGAGCACTTGGAGAGGTTGGCAAAGGAAGGACATCAGTCGCGTCCTGGCCCTTGACCGTCGGCGCCGCATGGGCTACGGGGTGGGGGGCGGGTGACGAGGACGGCGTCGGAGGCGTGGGCGCCGTCGGAGCGGACGAGGAAGGGGTTGAGGTCCAGGCTCTCGATGGTGTCGACGCTGGAGTTGGCGAAGCTCGCCGGGCTCTACCTGCAGCCCGTGTCGTCTTTCTTCCAGGAGGGACCGCGGGACGAGAATGAGGACGTGTTGGTGGCCCTGTACCGGGTGGCGCCAGGTCTGGAAAGCGATCCGGCCACGCACGAGCAGGTGGCGCGTTGTGTGAGCCTCTGCCGTGAGGGCGTGGCCCTGGAGCGTTTTCTCGGCAGCAAGCCGCGGTCCGGCCCGCCGAACTATGAGGTTCGGCTTCCGCGCTCGGCCTGGGAAGCGGTCACGCAGGGCGAGCAGACCGCGGTGGAGGAGCGGCAACGCCTCGGGATCGGCAACGCCCCGATCGCCGATGCCTCCGAGCTCATCGCATCGCAGGGGATATGGGCCTCGGGCGTTGGGCTGCCCAACGAGATGTCGGGGGTGTTCCTGCGTCACCCCAGCATCGGATTCGCCATTCTCGTCAATTCATCCCACCCGAGAGGGCGCAAGCGCTTCTCGTATGCCCACGAATACGCTCACGCGCTGCTCGACCGCGACCGCAACATCGCGATCTCGAGCACCGGCAACTCGTCGGAAATGGTCGAGCGGCGCGCAAACGCGTTCGCAGCAGCGTTTCTCATGCCGAGGAACGGCGTTTACGAGGCGTTGCGGCGTCTCGACAAGGGGCTTCCGAGCCGCCAGGAACAGACCATCTTCGATGTCGCGAGCGGTGGCCACATCGACGCGGAGTTTCGCTCGCCAGCGCGTTCGCAACGGATCAACTACAAGGACATCGCGATACTCGCTCATCGATTCGGAGTGAGCTATCAGGCCGCCTTGTACCGGCTGAAGAGCCTTCGCCATATCTCCCATGGGCAGTCCCGGGATCTCCTGGAACACGAAGGGTTCGGGCGACAGCTCCTCCGGGAGCTCAGCATGGTTGGCGATGTCGAGGAATCCGAACCCCGCGACCGTGAACTGCGCAGCGAGATTGCTCACCTCGCCATCGAGGCATATCGTCGCGAGGAGATCTCCCGCGGCCGCGTGCTCGAGCTCGGCAAGATGCTGGGCATGAAGGGCGACGTTCTTCTTCGTCTGGCCGAAGCCGCGCGCGGGGAGTGAGCCGTCTCGCGGGAGTGTCGCCTTCGACAGTGGTCGTGACGGATGCGTCGGTCCTCGTGAACTTCCTGCGCATCGACCGGATGGCTCTGATTGCCGGGCACTCGCACGCGTTCATCGTCACCGACCATGTCGCCGACGAGGTGTCCGACCGGTATCCCGATCAGCAGCAGCGATTCGCGGCCGCCGTCGAGGCGGGCGGGCTTTCCCAACAGAGTGTCACGAACCGCGCGGAGATCACCCTGTTCGGAACCTTGTCGGCGTCAGGACGCCTCGGGGCAGGCGAGTGCTCGGCCAAGGGAATTCAGGCGGCGGCGGGTGCCGCGTCCTGGGAAGTGAGCGGCTCGATGACGTCGACGTCGATGGAATTTCGGGCGACGTCGAGATCGTAGTGCCGCTGAAGGTTGAGCCAGAACTCGGGAGTGGTTCCGAGGGCTCGCCCGATCCGAAGGGCCGTATCCGCGGTGATGGATCGTCGACCATGGACGATTTCGTTGATGCGCCGCGGGGGAACGCCGATCGTCTTGGCGAGGCGGTACTGGGTAATCCCGAGATCCTCAAGGTTCTCGAGCAGGAAGTGTCCGGGGTGAATGGGTGCGATCTTGGCCATGATTGGAAATAACTCCGTGATGAACGAATTGGCCGTGTACAGATTGGTTGTTCCGTACGGTCACGATCTCGGCCGGGCCGGGAACGCCGGCGAGAAGGCTCCTCGAGCACGCGGGGCGGAAAGACGCGGTGGTCAGTTCCTGGGCGGTAAGGTATCGTCCCGGGTCCGAAGATTCGGTTCCGCGAAGGACGACGATGAGGGAGCTCGTGAGCCGCGTGTGGACGTAGGCTCGGACTCCGAACCGGAGGCTCGAGATGGCCGCATCCACGAGTGAGGCGCTCGCCCGGCGCAGGGCGACGTACCAGGACGTGCTCGACGCGCCCGCGCACCAGGTCGCCGAGATCGTCGACGGGGCGCTCCACACCCATCCGCGCCCGGCGATGCTGCATGCACTGGCGAGCTCGTATCTGGGCGACGAGTTGGTAGGACCGTACGGCAAGGGACGTGGCGGCCCGGGCGGGTGGTGGATCGTCTTCGAGCCGGAGATGCATCTCGGCGAGGACATCCTGGTGCCGGACCTCGCGGGCTGGCGCCGGGAGCGGATGCCGGAGTACCCCGAGACCGCCTACGTGACCCTCGCACCGGACTGGGTGTGCGAGGTGCTGTCGGCCTCGACGCGCCGGCTCGACCTCCAGGGCAAGCGCCCGATCTACGCCCGCGAAGAAGTCCGGCACCTGTGGCTCGTCGACCCGACGGACCGCACCCTGGAGGCGTTCGAGCTCCGCGAAGGGGAGTGGGTGCTGATCGCAGCGGCCAAGGACGACGATCCGATCTGCATCCGGCCGTTCGATGCGATCACCTTCAGCCTGGGGGATCTCTGGCCGTAACGCGGACCTTCGTGATCGCCCTGGCCGGTGAGCCCGAGGGCGGGCTCGTCAAGGCGACGACGCCCGACGAGACACTCGACGGCGACGCGTCCGGCAGGCGTGCCACATCGGCGCCCGGTCCGCGCCGGGGATGCCGGTATGGAAGCGAACACCCAAATTGAACCAGCCACGATCAGCGCACACCGCGTCGGCGACGGTCGTTCTCCGGGCGCTATCGGCCCAGGGACGGGGTGAACGAGGGAGGGCGGTGCGCCCCCCTCATGGGTTCTCGGAGCGCCTGATGCATGCCTTGGCATCCGACCTGCCTTAGCGCCTCCGCGACATGCCGGCGTGCCTCCCCGTGCCCCGGCGCAGCGCTCTCGCCGCCGCCCGCTCGAAAGGATTGCGCTGGACCTTCGCGTATCGGACCTCCACGAGCTGGCGCTGACCTTCCACGTCGAACCCCTGCCTGCGGCACTCGGCGCGGGCACCTGTCCATTCTTCGCCTCGAAGCGACTCGAACCGGAGAATCCGCGGCCGCTCCGCCTGCCCCTGCCGCTGCCGCCTCCCCTCGGGATCGACCACCGCCTCGCACTGCACCCGAAGCCGGAGGTCCACGGGTGGCGCGTAGCGTTTCTTGAGGGTTCCCATCCAGTCAACGTACCGATACACCTTCGGCCCGTCGAGGACTTGCCACAGCCCATCCTCCTCCCGGTTCCCGTCGATGGCGGCCTGGATGGTCTGCTCGACCGGGTCCCGGAGCGCGAGCCGGCGTTCCGCCAGGCGCGCTTCCGCGAATGACACGCCGAGGTGGTATTTCGGGTCCGACCAGTTCGACGGGATCGTCCGGATGGAGCCGTAGTCGTCGCGACCGCGGATCCACTCCCCGTGCCGCTTGTACCCCGAAGGGACCTCGACCTCGTCCGCTCCGTCTCCGGGTTCAATTCGTTCGATGTACACCTCGCCCAAGTGGAGCGTACGGGGCCTCTCGATGAGCGGGTCGTCGAGGTCGTTGACGATGGCACGGGCCTCGTCGATCCCTCCCGGGATCGCGAAGAGATCGTACGAGTGAAGGAGCGCCCTGAGCACGAGCACGGGCCCGGTGTACCCCGCGCCGGGCCAGGGCTCCCGGGGCCGGTCGAAGGGCTGCCCGATCCGCTTTCTCGTTCGCCGGAGCACGTGCAGGGCATGCTCGAGCCTCGGCCCCGGCGCCCAGGTCGAGCCCATTCCCCTGCCTCCGGGCGTCCGCACCACGGCGTGCTCGAACCGGATCCCATGGGAATCGACCTCGGTCCTCGTGGCGCGAAGTCGCGAGCCGATGCCCTTGGCGCTCCTGAGCCCCAGGACGGTGCTCACCTCCGCGGTTCCGATGCCGTCTCGGCTCTCGGCAATGCGCTCCAGGAGGTCGAGCCCGCGCCCGCAGCCGAACACTTCGGCGTCGGCGCTTCGGGAGAATTCCGTATCGGTCTCGGTATCGGTCTCGGTCATTCTGTCCGCTCCGTACCGTTGCGAGTGTACCGGCGGAACTCGGAGCTGTTCGTCCCCTCGCCGGGCGATCCGGACAAGCCCGCCCGGGCCTGCCTCGCGGTCGACGAGGCGACCCCGCTCGCGATGGGCGCCGCGGACCGCAGGGAGTGCGAACGCACGATGCGCGGGTGGTACGCCGAGACCTGGTACCCGCGGCCCGATCCGGCGGATGCCTACGAGGGCGAGGCCCAGCTTCGATACCTGCGCGCGAAGGCGCTGGAGTGCCGACGGGCCGCGGACGCCTACCGGCTTGCCGGCAAGGACCGCTGGCACGCGCTCATGCGATGCCTGGTCATCGTGCGCAAACGCTGACCTGATTACGCACGATCCTCAGCCCGGCCCCGTAGCGTCGCAGAGTCGCGGGCCTCCCTCCTGGGATCGCGGGCTTCCAGCCCGCTCTGCATGGGTTACGGGGTGGGGGGGCGGGTGACGAGGACGGCGTCGAGGGCGAGGGCGCCGTCGGGGCGGACGAGGAAGGGGTTGAGGTCGAGGCTTTCGATGGCGTCGGCGTTGGCGGCCGCGAAGAGCGAGAGGCGGGCGAGGGCCGCTGCAAGGGCGTCGAGGTCGGCGGGGGGCTGGCCGCGGAGGCCGGTGAGGACGGGGAAGGCCGCGATCTCCTCGATCATGGCCCGCGCCTCGGCCTCGTCGAAGGGGGCGGCGCGGAAGGTCACATCCTTGAGCGCCTCGACGAAGATGCCGCCGAGCCCGAACATGACGATTGGCCCGAACACGGGGTCGCGCTGGACGCCGAGGATGGTCTCGACGCCTCCGGTGATCATGGGGGCGACGAGGCAGCCGTCGATCTCCGCGTCCGGTTGCGCGGTACGGGCGGAGGTGAGGATCTCGTCGAAGGCGGTTTCGGCGGTGGCGCGATCGGAGACGCCAAGGCGCACACCCCCGATGTCGCTCTTGTGCACGATGTCCGCCGACAGCACCTTGAGGACGACGGGGAAGCCGAGGTCCGCGGCCGCGGCCGCCGCTTCGCGGGCGGTCCGCGCGAGGCGGGCGGGCACGGTCGGGACGCCGGCGGCGGCGACGATGTTCAGGGCGTCGAGCTCGTTGAGCGGGCCGGCCGGGAGGGCCGCGGGCGCCGGGACGGCCGGCCGCGCCCGCCGCTCGCGGAAGGAGCGTGCGAAGCCCGCGAGCGCCGCGATCGCGCGCGTCGCGTGGGTCGCCTCTTCGTAGACCGGGATTCCGGCCGCCTCGAGGTCCCGCGTGTAGTCCTCCGTGCAGAACCCCGACACCGCGAAGTGCGTCTCGGGGTTCGCGGCCTTGCGCTCGATCCAGGCGCCGCGGGTCGCCTCCATCAAGGCGGGATTGCGTCCGATCGACCCCTGGAAGCTCACCACGCTCCCGTAGTCTCCGTTGGTCGCGGCGAGCTCAATGGCCTGGTCGAGCAGGGTCGGGTCGTTGAGGACCTGCCCGGTGACGTCGATGGGGTTGCGGGCCGCCGCGAAGGGAACGAGTTCCAGCATTCGCCGCTGCGCAGCCTCCGGCATCGGGGCGACCTCGAGTCCGCGCCCGTTCGCGTCGTCCGCCATCAGCACCCCGACCCCGCCCGAGACGGTGACCATCGCCACCCGTTCGTTGGCGGGAAGGGTGCCGACGACGCAGCTTCGCGCGATGTCGAAGAACTCCTCGATGCTGTCCGCCCGGTACACCCCGAACTGGCGAAAGAGCGAGTCGTACACCGCGTCCTCGCCGGCGAGGGCCGCCGTGTGCGAGGCGGCCGCCGCCGCGCCCGCCTCCGTTCGCCCGAGCTTGACCGCGATGACCGGCGTCTCGCTCTCCCGCGCGCGCTCAAGGGCGGCCAGGAACTTCGGCCCGTTCCGGCACCCCTCCATGTAGAGCAGGATCGCCTTCGTGTCCGGGTCGTCGGCGAGGAACGCGGTGCAGTCCCCGATGTCGACGTCCGCCTCGTTGCCGGTGGTGAACATGTAGCTCAGCGAATGCCCGCGCGAGCGCGCGAGCATGTAAGCGAGCCCCCCGAACGCCCCGCTCTGGCTGACGAGCCCGATCGCGCCCGGCACGATGTCATCCGCAAACGCGGGATGGAAGGAGCCGACCGCGCGGCTCCCGAAGTTCACCATCCCCATGCAATTCGGGCCCATGAGCCGGATGCCGGCCTCGCGGGCGAGCCCCGCCATCGCCTCCTGGGCGCCGCTCTCGCCCACCTCCGCGAACCCGGAGGTGAAGACGACGAGCGACCCGACCCCCTTCTCCGCGCACTCCCCGAGCACGCTCATGACCGCGCCGGGCGGGACGGTGCAGATCGCGAGGTCGACGGCGCCCGGGATGTCCTTGACGCTCGCGAACGCGGGCAGGCCCTGGATCGTCTCCGAGCGCGGGTTGACCGGGTAGACGGCGCCCTCGTAGCGGTTCCGGATGAGGGCCGCGACCGGACGCCCCCCGACCTTGGTCGGAGAGGAGGAGGCCCCGAGCACCGCAATCGACCGCGGGCGGAAAAGCCGGTCGAGGGAGGGGAGGTCGATGAAGGCAGAGGAGGAGTCGGGCATTGCGGGCTCGGCAGGTGGCAGTGGCGGGCGGGGCGGGCGGGTGGGCGGCTTGGCGGCTGGGTGGCTCGTCGGCTCGTCGGCTGGGCGGACGCCGGGGCGTCCTCCGGGCGGACCTCCAGTGCGATCGAATGGAAGGGGACTCATATCCATGACTTGACAGCCATCGAACCGACCCCCTGGTGTCGGATTACGCTTCGCTAATCCGACCTGCCCGGGACCGGTAGTCCCTTGGTAGGTCGGGTCTGCCGAAGGCGTAACCCGACATCGCCCCGAGTGGTGAAGACTCCACACGGTCTGCTCGTTCGTCAAGTCATGGATATGAGTCCCAACGGAAGGGGCGCGGGCGGCGTTATAGCACGGAGGGCGGCCCGGGCGAACGGCGGCCGGTTGCATCCTTCGTCCGCCTCCGGCACCTTTCCGCGCGATGCAGTCCCTGCAGCACCATCCTCGGATCCACACCGTCCTCCTCGCGGCGGCCGCGTTCGTCGTGGTGGTGGCAGGGCTCAAGGCGGCCCAGGCGTTCGTCAATCCCTTCCTGCTCGCGGTCTTCATCGCGGTCATCAGCACGCCGCCCCTCTTCTGGCTCGAGGCGCGCGGATTTCCGCGCGCGCTCGCCCTCGTCGTGGTCATCCTCGCGGTGGTCGGAGCGATCTTCGGACTCTCGGTCGTTGTCGGCGCCTCGGTCAACGACTTCACCAACGACCTTCCGCGCTACACCGAGCGGCTGAAGGGGCAATTCGGCTCGCTCGTGGAGACCCTGCGCGGGCTCGGCATCGACCTCCCGCAGGACCGCGCCGGGATCCTGGACCACGTCAATCCCGCCTGGGTCCTCGAGCTCGCCGGCCAGCTCTTCAACGGCTTCGGGATCGTGCTCGCGAACGTGTTCCTCATTCTCCTCACCGTCGTCTTCATCCTGCTGGAGGCGTCGACCTTCTCGGGGAAGCTCCGCGCCATCGCCCGCGACGCACACCTCACGCGGGCCAGCGTGGACGCGTTCACCGGCACCGTCCGGCGCTATCTCGCGATCAAGAGCCTCATGAGCCTCGGCACCGGGGTCGCAGTGTGGCTCTGGCTCTGGCTCCTCGGGGTCGACTACCCGGTCCTTTGGGGCCTGCTCGCCTTTCTCCTCAACTACGTCCCGAACATCGGGTCGATCATCGCGGCGGTGCCGGCGGTTCTCCTCGCCCTCGTGCAGCTCGGCCCCGCGGCCGCGCTCTGGACCGCGGCCGGCTACCTCGCGGCCAACGTCCTTTTCGGCAACGTCCTCGAACCGCGGTTCATGGGCCGCGGGGTCGGCCTCTCGCCCCTGGTGGTGTTCCTGTCCCTCATCTTCTGGGGATGGGTGCTCGGCCCGGTCGGGATGTTCCTGTCGGTTCCCCTCACCATCACGGCCAAGATCGCGCTTGCCGCGAGCGACGAGACCCGCTGGGCGGCGGTCCTGCTCGGAACGGGCGGGGAGGCGGCCGCGGGCGACGGCGACAGTGACACCGGCGGCGGCGTGGGGCAGGACGACGGCGGAAGCGCGGAACCGGACGGCGGAGCGGAGGCCGACCGCGAAAACTCCTAGCGAGGCGTCGCCTCCGACCGACGAGGCATTTCGGACCCCTCACGGAGTCTGGTGCGGCCTCAGTGCTCGCGGAGGAGCGCCCCGCAGCCGTAGATGCGGTCCTCGAACCCGTTCGCGCGGTAGGCGTGCCAGATGATCGCGGTATTGATGGCGATCACCGGCTTCCCGAGCCAGCCCTCCGCCTCCGCCGCGAGCTCCACCATCGAGAGGTTGGTCCCGACCTGCACGATCGCCTCCACGTCGGGACCGTCGAGGTCGCGGATCACGCCCCGGAGCTCGTCCGGGGTCACCGCTGCGATGGCCGTCGCGCTCGGGTACTTGAGATCGACATAGCGGGTCACCGGGAAGCCCGATTCCTCGAAGAACCGGACGATCTGCTCGCGCATGATCGGCTGGTACGGGGTGAGCACCGCGATGCGCCGCGCCCCGAGCGCGGTGAGCGCGTCGGCGCAGGCCTCCGCCCCGGTCGTCACCTCGAGCCCGGACAGGCGCCGCGCCCGCTCGATGAACGCCGCGTTGCCGTCGCGTCCGCCCCAGAAGGTCGGGGCCGACATCCCCATCACGAGGTAGTCGGGCTCGCAGGTCACGACGTCGCGCACCGCGATCTCGAAGGCGTGGTCCACCTGCCCGAGCAGCTCCGCGAACGCGTCGTTCGAGTCGAGCGCCGGGCGCTCGATGTACATCCGCCCGGTGTGGAAAGTGACGCCCGGGATGCGGAACAGGTGGTTGAAGTCGCCCTCCACGATCGTGTTCGTGGAGGGGACGATGGTCGCGAGCTTGGCGCGGAATCCGGCGACGTCAGGCATGGCGGTCGGCAAGCCTCCTCGTTCTCGTCCTCCGGCCTCTTGGTGGCCGGGTCCGCGGGATTCTCGCACGCCGCCGGGGTGGGGCGCGGCCGGTTCAGGGGCGCACTCCACACGATCGCGGAAAACTCGCCGGCCCTTGACGGCCGAAGTCATGTACTCTCCTCGGCTTCCCGCGCGAGCGAGTCCGAACGCACATCGCCACCGGTGAAGAGCAGCCACACCCACGCGGCGCAGCACGATCCATGGCGGCGCTACGGCGCGTTCGCGGCGAGCCTCGCCGAGCGCGCGCTCCGCGGCGCGAGCTACAACCCGCTCTCCGAGCGCACCATCCAGAACCCCTACCCCGTGTACGCGGCGCTTCGAAAGCGGAGCCCGGTACACCGAAGCTCCATCCTGGGGAGCTGGCTGATCAGCCGCTACGACGACGTGCTCGCGGTGGCAAGGGATCACGAGCGATTCTCCAACGACCCGCGCTGGCGAAACGCCACCGCGAGCGTGCTCCCGCCCGCCCCGGACGACTACAGCATCCTGCTCGTTGACCCACCCGAGCACACTCGGCTTCGCAAGGTGGCGGCGCAAGCGTTCACCAAGCCGAAGCTGATGGCGCTCGCGCCGCATATCGAGGCCCTCGCAGAGGAAATCGTCGGGCGTGCGGCCAGGCGCGGATACGTGGAGTGGATGAGCGAAGTCGCGCAGCCGATGGCGATGCGGGTGATGCTTCGCATGCTTGCGATTGCCGAGGAGGAAGAGGCGCTCTGGCAGCGCTGGTCCGCAGAGCGCGCGCGCCTGCTCGAGATGATCGCGACGCGAGCCGAGCGAAAGACCGCGCATATCACGGGCGAGAGCATCACGGGGTACTTCCGCGAGCGCCTCGCAGAACGCGCTTGCAGCCAGCGCGGCGACGCGGTCACCACGCTCGCGCGCGAAGCCGCACGCGGAGAGCTCATCAACACCACCGAAGCCGCCGACATGCTCGGCGTCATCATGATCGCCGGCAACGAGACCACCACGAATCTCATTGGCAATGGACTCTGGGCGTTCATGCGCCACCCCGGTCAGATGGAGCGCCTGCGCGAGGAGCCGGAGCGCGCGCGCGAGGCGATCAACGAGGTGCTTCGCTACGACAGCCCGGTACAGACGGACTTCAGAATCGCAAGGAGCGAAGCGGAAATCGGCGGAAAGACCATCCGGACCGGCGAAGGGGTGATACTGCTCACCGGATCGGCAAACCGCGACGAGGCGGCATTCAGCGAGCCGGACCGGCTCGACATCACGCGCAAGGGCCCGAAGCACGCAGCCTTCGGGCACGGTGTGCACCAGTGCATCGGGGCCGAGCTCGCACGGATGGAGACGAGCGCCGTCATCGCCGCTGCGGCGGCACAAGTCGAGCGGGTCTCGCTCGCAGGCCCTTCGCCCCGGTATCGGCGTTCAACGGTCGTGCGCGGGCTCGAGCGCCTCGAAGTGCGCATCGAACGGCGACCGCGCACGGCCGACACGAGGAGAGGGAACTGTATCGAATAGCGCTCGGGCTCCTGCCGGGATGACGTCTCCAGTGAGCGCTGGATAATCGTAGCCGTAGCCAAGGTGCTCCTCGGCAACGCGACGCGGAAGCGCTCCTTCGCCGACTGCGAAGAAGAGCGGGCGGCGCTGACAGCGACGACGTGAGCAGAACGAAACCTCAGCCGTCCGCGGGCCACCCGACCTGCGACGAGGCGCTGGCCCGCCTGACCGCGCCCGGTGCGGAGTACGAGCTCGCCACCGAGACCATCGGCGGCGTCGAGCACACCGTCTTTCGCAATCTTCCGACCTCGCTCCGAGACATCTACGACCAGGCGCGGCAGGACCACGGCGGGAAGGACTTCCTGGTCTTCGAGGACACGCGCCTGACCTACTCCCAGGCCCACGATCGGGCGGCCGCGCTCGCGCACCAGTTGATCCACCGCTACGGCGTCGAGAAGGGCGATCGGGTGGCGATCGGGATGCGGAACTGCCCGGAGTGGGTCATCGCCTTCATGGCGATCACCTCGTGCGGCGCCATCTCCGTTTCCCTCAACGCCTGGTGGTCCGGCGAGGAGCTCGAGTACGGCCTGAAGGACAGCGGCGCCAGGCTCGTCTTCCTGGATCGGCCGCGCTACGAACGGTTGGCCGACCGCCTTCCCGCATTGGGCGTCCGCAGCATCGGCGCACGCTGGAACGACGCTCTGCCGAAAGGCGTCGCCGACTTCGACGAGGTCTGGCAATCGGCCGCGGGTCGGCCGATGCCGGACGTCGAGTTGACCCTCGACGATGACGTGACGCTCTTCTTCACCTCCGGCACGACCGGCTTTCCCAAGGGAGCCGTGTCGACCCATCGCGGCGTGCTGAGCGCTCTCGCCAATTGGGGCTTCAACGCGGCCCTGCGAATCGCCACCGGAACGCTCGAAGCGCCGGAAGAGGACCCCGAGTTCCAGCCGTCGCTCCTGATGCCGCTGCCTCTGTTCCACGTTGCCGGCAGCCACGCCTGCCTCCTCGCCTCGTTCGGCGTCGGCCGCAAGGTCGTCATGATGCACAAGTGGGATCCGGAGCTGGGTCTGGATCTCATCGAACGCGAACGCGTCACGTCGTTCCTCGGGGTACCGACGATGACCTGGGAGATGCTTGAGTCGCCCTCCCTGCCGCAGCGGGACCTCCGGAGCCTCCGCGCGGTAGCCGGCGGTGGCGCTCCGAATCCCGGCGGCATGGTGGAGCGATTGCAGGAACGGATGCCGGACCAGCACTGGGCTATCGGCTGGGGCATGACCGAGACCAACGCCGGCGGCGCCAGCAATACGGACGAGGGTCTCGTCGACCGACCGGACAGTTGCGGCCGACCGTCCCCGATCGTCGAGCTCAAGGTGATCGACGCCGACGGCAACGAGCTTCCGCCGGGCGAGCAGGGCGAGCTCGTCATGAAGTCGGCGATGAACATGCGCTGCTACTGGCGGCAGCCGGAGGCCACGGCGGAGACGATTCGGGACGGGTGGCTTCGCACCGGAGATATCGCGGAGATCGACGAGGAGGGCTACGTCTACATCCGCGACCGCCAGAAGGACATGGTGCTGCGGGGCGGCGAGAACATCTACTGCGCCGAGATCGAGCGCGTGGTGTATCAGCACCCGGCGGTATTCGAGGCGGCCGCCTTCGGCGTCCCCGACCCGCGCCTGGGCGAGGAGCTGGCCGTGGTGGTGATGCCGAGGCCCGGCGCCGACCTCGACCCGGAGGCGGTGCGGGCGCACGTGGCGAGACACCTCGCGCGGTTCAAGGTTCCGCGCTACGTGTGGCTGCAGGACGAGCAGCTCCCCCGCGGCGCCACCGAGAAGATCGACAAACGCGCCCTGCGCGATCGAATGCTGCGCGAGGCCGCCGAGTTCCGGTAGCCGCGGGGCCGTCAATGACGTCCGGGGAGATGCGTCCCGAGCCGGGCAGGTCTTCCCATCCCGATCACCTTCATCCCGCTCGAGGCGCCCGGCCGCGAGCCCGGTGAGATCCGCACCCCGGGAGAGCATCTCCGGCCCCGCGCCCTCGAGACTCCCCGGTCCCGGCTGCCGCCTGCTGCCGACGGTAGCGGTCAGGTAGAGTATGGCCCCGCGCCGGCCGCGGGCAGCGGGCGGCGGCCCTCGCTCGCAACCGGAGTCCGCGCCAACCGCCATGGAGCTCGCGTCCAGCGTCCACGAGGCCCCCGACTTCCTCGCCCTCCAGGAGCTCTTCCACAGCCGGGGCTGGACCGACGGGCTCCCCGTCGTGCCCCCCACCGAGGACGCGGTCGCGGCGTGTCTTGAAGCGGCGGCCATGCCGCCCGAGCACGTCCTCGGCGTCGAGCCGGTCCGCGGCCGGGCGGTGACGGCGGAGAAGGTCGCCGTCAACACGGTGATGGCGGGCGGCCTCCCCCTGCACTTTCCGGTCGTCGTGACCGCGCTCTCCGCGATGCTGCGCGACGAGTTCTCCCTGCACGGAGCGACCGCGAGCACCGGGGGCTGTGCGGTGTTCATCGTCATCAACGGCGACGAGCGCCTCCGGCTCGGCATGGACGGGACGTTCAACGCCCTCGGCAACAGCGACCGGGCGAGCGCGGTGGTGGGGCGGGCGGTCCGCCTGTGCCTCATCAACCTGTTCGACGTGCGGCCGGGCGGGATCGACCGCTCCACCCTCGGGCATCCGGGCAAGTTCAGCTTCTGCATCGCGGAGGACGAGGAAGGGTCCCCCTGGGAGTCGCTCGCCGCGGAGCGCGGGGTCCCGGACGGCGCCTCGGCGGTCACCGTCATGGCGGCGGGCGCCCCGCGCCAGATCATGAACGAATGGACCACCGAGCCGGAGGAGATCCTCGAGACCTTCGCGGCGGAGATGCGGGCCAACATGCGCCAGTACTCCATCTGGCCCGGCAACTACGCGATCGTCATGCCCCCCCAGCTCCGGGACCACTTCGCGGCCGCCGGCTGGTCGCGCGCGGACGTGCGCGAACGCATCTTCGAGCGGGCCCGCATCCACCGCCACGAATGGGCCACGGTCGGCAAGGGCGAGGTGGTGGGCGGGCGCGGCGAGCGCGAGTACCGGGCGCTCCCCGATCCCGAACACCTGCTGCTGGTGGCGGCGGGCGGCCCGGCGGGCGGATTCGGAGCGGTCATCCCGCCGTGGCTCGGCGACAAGAGCCGGGCGGTGACCCTTGCGGTCGGCGCGTGCCTGGACTGCGATGCGCCGGCGGACGGCGCCTCCGCGCCGCCGGCCTGATCGTCCATGGATGCCCCTTGGCCCGCGCGCGGCGCGAGGCTCGTCGAGCCGGCGAGGCTCGCCAGTCTCCCCTTGGCCCGCATCTCTCACCGATCGCCTGCCGCGGTCGCCGATTCACTCGCGATAGCGGGCCATGCTCCTTCACGTGGTTCCGACAACGCGAATGCGCCAGTTTCGGCTACGCCTTCAGCATCTTTCAGTCCGTTCGCCCCGCTACCGCGGCGTCTCGGCGCCCTCGCGACGAAGATCGGTGAGAGATGCGAGCCAGTGCGCGCCGAATCCGGCCGCGTCCCGGCCGGTCCGGCCGGTCCGTTTTCGCGTCGCGGCCGGCGCGCCGCGAGCCCGTCCCTCGTCTCGATCGATCCGATGTACGAAAATACCCCGGCCGCCGGCCGATGAGGATGACGACATGACCTTGCGGGTGCTCGATCCGACTTTCGAGGAGGACGCGGCCGGCTTCGCGCTCGCCCCCCGGTTGCCGGGGCTCGCCGGCGCCACCGTCGGCATCATCTCGAACGGCAAGAAGGGGACCGCCCCGTTCTTCGCCCACCTCGCAAACCTCCTTCGCACCCGGTACGGGGCCACGGACGTCGTGCTCCGGGTCAAGCAGAGCTTCAGCGCCCCCGCCGAGCCGGCGATCATGGAGGAGGCGGCGGAATGGAGCGCGGCGATCGCGGGGGTCGGAGACTGAGGGAGCTGCTCGTCGTGCAGTCTGCACGACGCGATCCTGGCCGAACGACGAGGGGTTCCCGCGATCGGGATCATGACGGACCGGTTCGTGACCGCGGCGAACGAGATGCGAAGGGTTCTCGGCATGCCCGAGTACCCGTTCGCGGTGATGGAGCACCCCATCAGCAGCGCCTCGACGGCGGATCTGGAGCGGCAGGCGGAAGCGGTGCTCGAACGGAGCCTCGGTCTGCTCCTTCGCGCCTGACCGCGTCATCCGCCACGGCCAGGCACACTTCCACGGTAACGACCACGACCATTCCCAGGCCCACGGCCACGTCCACTCCGACGCCCATCGTGAGAATCGACTCCCGCCGGGAGGCGGCGGAATACCTCGACCGGATGGAAGCCGAGGCGTTCCGGATCGAGCCGCGCCTCGCCGACGCCGCCACCGTATGGCGCCGCTGGGGCGAGCCGGGGCCGGCCGTCGTGCTCCTCAACGGCGGGACCGGGTCCTGGATGCACTGGGTGCGGAACATCCCGGCCCTGAAGGATCGCTACCGGGTGTTCGCGGCGGACCTCCCGGGGATGGGGGATTCGGGACTCCCGCCGATCACCGAGCCTGTCGAGGACCTGGTGCGCATCAGCGGCACGATCATCGCGTCGGGCATCGAAGGGCTGCTCGGCCGCTCGGAGCCCGTCCACATCGTCGGCTTCTCCTTCGGGTCGATGGTCGGGGCGCACGCCGCGGCCCGCCTCGGAACGCAGGTCGCGACGTTCACGATGGTCGGGGCGTCCGGCCTCGGGCTCGCCTTCGAGGGGCCGGGGCGGCTGCGAAAGCCGGAACCCGGGATGAGCGAGGACGCGTTCCGGGCGATCCACCGGTACAACATGACCACCCTGCTCTTCGCGGACCCCGCGAACGCGGACGAGCTGGCCCTCGAAATGCAGATCCGCAACGCCGCCAAGGTCCGCATCCGGTCCCACACCTCGGCCGTCACCTCGATCCTCCTCGAGGCGCTGCCCGCCATCCGCGCGCCGCTCGGCGCGATCTGGGGGGGTCGGGACCCCTTCCTGCCCGCCCGCGCGGAGAGAGAGGAGCTGCTGCGCCGACTCGATCCCGCAGCGCCGATCCACATCGTCGAAGGGGCCGGCCACTGGGTCCCCTACGAGGGGGCGGAGACATTCAACCGGTGCCTTCTCGAGCTCCTGGAGCGCGTCAGCGGCGGCCCGATGAGGGCGGACGGGACGGCCTGAGACTCGCGACCCCACGGACGGAGCCCCCGAGCGGCGCGTGCTTCGCCCGCGCCCGGGGGCGCCCGCGGACCGCTCGCGGGCCGGAAGCCCGCGCTCCCGATGGTTACGCCCGAGCGCGGGGGCGGACGCCTACTTCGGCTTGACGCTCGACTCGAAGAACGGCGCGTTCACCATCAGCTTGTTCTCCTGCTTGATGAGCCAGCCGGCCTCTGCGCTCGCCGCGATGTATGCCTGCCAGCCCGGGTCCGCCTGCATCGCGGCCCGCTTCTTCTCGCGATCCGCCGCGTTTTCGTATACCCAGATGTGGACGTACTGGTTCGGATCGCCGGTCTCGCAGGCGCCGTAGAACAGCGGCTCGCCGAGGTTGCGCCGCTGCGCTTCCCAGCCCTTCTGCTCGTAGAGCTCCATGTGCTTGCGGATGCTGCCGGGACGGCAGGTGTACGTGCGGACGTCGAACAGCATGTCGTTCTCCTCGGAGCTGCCAGGTTGGGCGCGCGCGCACTCGAACGGCGAGGGTTCGCCGCGGTCCCGGCGGCTGCCGGATGCCCGGGAGCACCCGTTCCGCCCGATGCGCCGCGCCGGATGGTCGCCGCAATTGTGCGCGAGACTTGCCGAGCACGCCAACGGCCGGGCGGCGGGTCATGCTCCCGAAAGACGATGTCGAGCAGGAGCGCGGCATGACGATCCTGCTCGTCGAGCAGAACGTGGGGGCGGCGGCGGCGGGGGCGAAGCTCGCCGACAACCCGGACATCCTCCGGAGCTACCTTGGGGGCGGGCGGTACTGACCGCGAGGCGCGGGACCGTGTCGCCTGCGGGCGGGGCGGGCGGTACTGACCGCGAGGCGCGGGACCGTGTGGCCTGCGGGCGGGGCGGGCGGTACTGACCGCGAAGCGCGGGACCGTGTCGCCTGCGGGCGGGGCGGGCGGTACTGACCGCGAGGCGCGGGGCCGTGTGGCCTGCGGGCGGGGCGGCCTCGACCGGCCGTGGCGGCCGGACGCCCCTGTAGAATCCGGAACGCGGAGGCGGTTCGCGGGGCGTCGTCCACGAGCGAGAGGGCTCCGGGGCGACGCGATCGGATCGATTCGGATCGATTCGGATCGGATCGGGTTGAGCCGGATCGCGGGCCGCGCCGCACGAAGGGAGGACTTCGATGATGCAATCGGGCGACGGCTCGGCTCAGGCTTTCGCCGAGGCATACACCGCGATCCAGAATCTCTACGCCCGCTACAACTGGTGCAGCGACGCGGGCGACGCCGACGGCTATGCAGCGTGCTTCACCGAGAGCGGCGAGCTATCCCTCCCCGGAGTCGGGCTGCACATCCGGGGCCGCGAGAACCTCCGCGATTTCAAGCGCCAGGACAAGGCGCGGCGCGGGGACCGGATCCGCCGCCACTGGAACAGCGGCCTCTGGCTCGAGGCCGTCGACGAGCACACGATGCGCGGGCGGTGCTATCTCCACGGCTATGACGGCGTGCCCGGCGATGCGCCGGTGCTGAGCGACATCGGGGCCTACGACGACACGATCGTCCGCCGGGACGGGGAATGGCGGTTCGCGCGGCGGGTGATCGCCATGGACCACAGCGCCTTCCGGCCGCCCCCCCAATCGTGAGGAGCGAAGCATTGGACCAGGACATCACGGGCCTTTCGGCCGCGCGCATCGCGCGGGCAGTCGCGGAGCGCAAGGTGAGCGCCCGCGAGGTCGCCGAGGCGATGCTCGCGCGGGTGGACGCGGTCAACCCGACCCTGAACGCCATCTGCACCCTGAACGAGAAGGCGCTCGACGAGGCGGACGCGGTCGATCGGCGACTCGCGGGCGGCGCGGCGACGCGGCCGCTCGAAGGGGTGCCGGTCGTCGTCAAGGACAACATCTTCACCCGGGGGATCCGCACCACGTTCGGCTCGAAGATCCTCGAGCACGACGTCCCCGAAGAAGACTCCATCTGCGTCGAGCGGCTGCGGGCGGCGGGTGCGATCGTGCTCGGGAAGACCAATACCCCCGAGTTCGCGCACGACGTGAACACCACGAATCCCATCTTCGGAACCACCCGCAACCCCTGGAACGTCAACCACACTGCCGGGGGATCGAGCGGGGGCACCGGCTCGGCGGTCGCGGGGCGATTGGCGCCCGCGGGGCTCGGCACCGATCTCGGCGGTTCGATCCGCATCCCGTGCTCCTTCAACGGCCTCGCCGGGATCCGCGCGGCTCCGGGACGGGTGGCGTTCTATCCCACCGAGTTCGGCTGGGACACCTTGGTCGCGCACGTCCAGGGCCCGATGGCCCGGACGGTGGAGGACGTCGGCCTGCTGCTCGACGTGCTCTCCGGGCCGGATGATCGCGACCCGATGTCGCTCCCCGCCCAGGGGCTCGACTTCGCGGCCGCCGCACGGGGGCCGGCCGAGCCGGCGGACCTTGCCGGCACGCGGCTCGCCCTCAGCATCGACCTTGGGGGGCTCGTCCCGGTCGAGCCCGAGACCGAGGCGCTCGTGCGGGGCGCGGCGCGCGACCTCGCGGCCCTCGGCTGCGAGGTGAACGATACCTTCTTCGACAACTCGAGCCTTGCCGAGATCATCTTCGGCACGCGCGGCTTCGGGATGATCGCGCGCTATACCGAGCGCTACGAACGCCACCGCGACGTCATGACCCCGCCGCTCATCAACCAGATCGAGGCGGCGCAGGATGTGGACGTGCACGCAATCGCGAAGGCCGAGCGCCTGCGCACGGACCACTGGCACCGGGTGCGGGCGCTCCTCGAGCGGCACGACTTCATCATCACCCCGGCCGTCGGAGCCCCGGCGTTCCGCCTCGACCGGCCCCTTCCCGACGAGGTCGGGGGCCGCAAGGTCGAGCGCTACTACGACATCTTCCTCACCGCATACACGTTCTCGGTGACCGGGCTCCCCGCGGTGTCGATCCCCTGCGGCTTCACGAGCGACGGACTCCCCGTCGGCCTGCAGATCGTGGGCCCAAGGCTCCGCGAAGACCTCCTGCTCCGGTTCGCGGCCGCCTTCGCCGCCGCTCACCCCGAACACTATCGGACCCCGGAGATCGACCTCGCCGCGGCCAAGCCCGTCGCGGACGCCTTCGCGAGCCCCGGCCTCGTCGTGCGCTAGCGCACCCGCACGCCGATATCGCGCGGCGGGAGCCTTCCCTGCCGCACGGCGCGCCGCGCTGGCGGCGGAACACCTGGCGCCCTTCAGCGATCACGACGCGAGCGCAGCCGATTGGGCTCATGGTCGCCGCCCCCCCATTTCCGAAAACTCCCCCGGACATCGACTTGTCGTGAGTAGATTTCTTCCGGGCTGTCGTGGACAAAACCACTCAGGGACGGGCATCGGACTTCGTCTCGTGGAACTTGCCGACAAACAAGGAAATTTCGCGATCGCAGTCCTGCGCTGCCGGGATCTTGTAGATGCCTCAGGCGGCTTGAAAGGGGTGTCCGCCGAATCGAAGCTGAGATCGGCGGCCTGCCGCTACCAGGTTTTTCGGCCCAGTGCTTGCCGTGCGGGCGCGGCCGCGCTGTTCCCGCTTGCCACCGAGAAACATGTACCCGCCCGGCCGGACCCGGCAGCGGTTGCGATCATGCGTCTGCGACGCCGCGGGCGCGACGCAGGCTCTGAAATGTTGCTTGCATTGCAATCATGCGCTAGCTTGGCGCTTCCATAGTCGCAGTACGGAACGGGGACATGGCGAGCATCACGATCCGCAATCTCGATGAAGAGGTGAAGACGCGCCTGCGCATACGTGCCGCCGAGCACAGCCGCTCGATGGAAGAAGAGGTGCGCATCATCCTGCGCGAGGCCGTGAGCGACAGGAAAGCCGGTCCCCGGAACTTGGCGGCATTCACCCGCGAGTGCTTCGCTCCCCTTGGCGGTGTCGAGCTCGAACTTCCCCCGCGCGGCCCGATGCGCGAACCCCCTGACTTCGCCTGAGCCGCACCGCATGTTTGTTATTGACACGAATGTAGCGTCCGAACTCATGCGGCCGGCCCCGGCGTCTACCGTCGCGGCTTGGATTGCAGAGCAGGACGCGGAGGATCTGTTTCTGACGGCGGTCAGCGAGGCGGAACTGCTCTACGGTGTCGCGATCATGCCGGCCGGCAGACGACGTGACTCGTTGGAGACCTCTATGACCCGGTGGCTCAACCTTGGTTTCTCCGAACGGATTTTGCCGTTCGACAGAGCCGCTGCCCGCGCCTATGCGGAGATCGCATCAGGCCGTCGCCGCGCGGGCCGGCCGATCGGCGAGGCCGACTGCCAGATTGCCGCCATATCCCGCGCGCGTGGCGCCGTCCTGGTGACGCGCAACATGCGAGATTTCGAAGGCACGGGAATCGATGTCGTCAATCCTTGGACGGCCGCATGACCGCAACCACCGAAGCATTCGCGCGGTCAAGATTGACGGGCTGCTGAAGGTGGACCTGACCGAAAGCGTGAGCGTCCTGTTCGATCACGCACTGCCGGATGGCACACAGGGCGACCACGCTTTCCTCCGATGACTTGCGCGGGCTGTCACCGCTCATCTACACGCACATCAACCCCTATGGCCGCTTCGAGGTCGATCTCGACCGGCGCATTGACTTGGAAAGAAAGGACGCGTGAGCGTCATGATGGGTATACCCACAAGGACGCGACGAGTGAACACCCAGGACCCGCTTTTTGGTGTTCATTTCGGGTGGTTTCCGGGTTAATGTACAGACCGTGTCCAGGGCACACCCAAAATGAACAGCTCATCCGCCCGCATCGGCTATGCCAGGGTCTCGACCGCGCACCAGACCCGACACCCGGGTTACGCGGTGTTGGAGATGGGTATGCGGTCCGTTGCGTCGGACGTGAATTCGAACCAGAGCCACGGCACCGATACGGATGCGATTCCGGAAGCATCGGACCATTTTCGCAACCATGGCGCGCGCGCTCTGTGTATCAGTTGGAATGCATACACCGAGGTCGGCACGGACGCGGTGGGGGCATTGGCTGCCTCGGGGACGAGCGCCGGGTCGATCTCGCTGACCGCGCCCTCGACGGCGGGCGCGTACTATTACGGGGCGTGCGTGGACGCGGTGACGGACGAGTCGGACACCACGAACAACTGTTCGTCATCAGTGACAATCGCTGTGGAGGAGGAATCATCGGGGCAGCCGGACTTGAGGATCGTTGGGGTAATCGCGTTCACCCCTCTTGACGGCGTTGGTCCTGGAACTCGCATCCAATTCTCAGCAACCGTCCGAAACTATGGAGACGCGAATTCGGATGCCACGACGTTGCGATACTACCGCTCGACGGACGCAACGATCTCCGTGTCTGACACTGAGGTCGGCACGGACGAAGTTTCTGCGTTGGTCCCTTCGAGCCAGGTTTCGGAGGGGATCGACCTGACGGCGCCGTTGACGGCTGGCACGTACTACTACGGGGCGTGCGTGGACGCGGTGACCAACGAGTCCGACACGACGAACAACTGCTCGGGGGCGTTGTCGATCACGGTGGCGGGGTCGTGAACCTCAGTTCGCCGCCGGTCCGGAGAGTTACCTGACCGAATGGACCTGCGCGCTTGAATACCGGGCCGGCGGCCCAACGTTGGTGATCGTCCGGGCGCTTGCCGAGAGGGAGCACCCGGCGGCAAACGGGATCGCGTGAACCGGGTCCCACACGTCACGTTGCTCAATCGGAGGATGTGAGCCATGAAAATGTTCGATGCAACCCCTCTATTCCGCAGCTCGGTCGGCTTCGACCGGATGATGGACCTCTTCGAGTCGGTGAACCGGCTGGACCAGTCCGCCCCCACCTACCCGCCCTACAACATCGAGAAGACCGGTGAGTACGAGTACCGGATCTCGCTCGCGGTGGCGGGGTTCTCCGAGTCCGATCTGGACATCGAGGCGCGCGAGAACACCCTCCTCGTGTCCGGGCGCCAGGGCAAGGAGGACGACAAGGAGCGGCAGTTCCTGCACCGCGGCATCGCCGCGCGGGCGTTCGAGCGGACCTTCCGCCTCGCCGACCACGTGCGGGCGGTCGGAGCGACCCTGGAGAACGGGCTGCTGCACGTCGACCTGGTGCGCGACATCCCGGAGGCGATGAAGCCCCGGCGCGTCCCGATCGGCGCGGCTGCCGGACCCAAGGTCATCGACGCCGACGCCGCGTAGGCCGGCACTCCAACCAGCCGGCGCGCCCCGCGTGCGCCGGCCTCCATCGGACAGGCGCCTTCGGGCGCCTGTCCTACGTACGGCAGCCGGAATTCCTGCACAAGAGCGCTCGAATTCCTACGAATCTCCCTGGACTGAGCGCCGGCCGCCGCTATACTTCTCCGCACGCTCGGATCGCGGCACGAGTGGCAGGCACAGGCCAGGGAGAACAGGGATGAGTGCCGAAGTTTGGACGATCCTCTCGGTGGGCACCGCCCTTGGAGGTCTCGTCGTCGCCCTCGGTGGGCTCATGTGGCGGATGCTGCGGTCAATGCGTCAAGACATGGATCGTCGATTCGAGCAGGTGGCGGAGTGCTTCCGTGAAGTGCGGAGGCAGCTCGCCCGCCTCGCCGACGACCACAGCGGACTGGCGCGCGAGTTCTCCGAGCTTCGAGGGGAGATCCGGGGGCGGCTCGACGAGCGCGCCCGCCCCGCCTCCGCCGACTAGCGGCTCCCGGCCGCGGACACGAACCGATCAGTCGCGCGTGCCGGCTCCCGACCCCCGCGTCTCCAGCCAGAACGTGACCGGCCCCTCGTTGCAGAGGCGGACCTGCATCCGTTCGCCGAACCGGCCGGTCTCGACCACCGGATGGCGAGCGGTCGCACATGCCACGAAGTGCTCGAAGAGCTTCCGCGCCGTGTCGGGATGCGCGCCGGTGCTGAAGCCGGGCCGCATCCCCTTTCGGGTGTCCGCCGACAGGGTGAACTGCGGCACGGCGAGCAGGCCCCCGCCGGTGTCCGCAAGGCTCAGTTTCATGCGCCCGTGGCCGTCCGGGAACACCCGGTAGCCGAGCACGCGCTCGACGAGACGCTCGGCGTCGCGTTCCCCGTCGCCCCTCCGGACTCCGACGAAGGCGAGCAACCCCTCGCCGATCCCGCCGACCCGCTCGCCGTCCACCAGTACCTCGGCGGTGGAGACCCGTTGCAGCAACGCGATCATTTCCGTCCTCCGTTTTCCGCTCCCGCTCCTTCCCCCGTCACGCTCCCCGTCACGCTCCCCGTCACGCTCCCGCTCACGCTCCCGCTCCGGTTTTCGCCCACGCTCGCGCTCCTGCTCCCGCTCCCGCTTCCGCTTCCGATGCCGCCTCCCGCATCTCCCGCTCCTGCTCCCGCTTGCGGCCCGCCCGCCGCCCGGCCGACAATCCGAGCCGTCAACCGGAGCGGCCGGAGGCGTACCGCCATTTTCGACGATGCCGTCCTGCGGGCGATGGCGAAATGGCCCGACGTGCCGGCCGTGTTCGGCTGGCTCGGCCTTGATCGCCGGGGTCGGTGGCGCCTCAAGGGAGGGCTCATCACGAACGACGCGGCCAACCGGTTCATCGACCGCAACTACGCCCGCGACGAGGACGGCCGGTGGTTCTTCCAGAACGGCCCGCAGCGGGTCTTCGTGTCGCTCGAGTATGCGCCGTTCGTGTACCGGCTCGACGATGCGGGTACCCTGACCGCCCACACTGGCCGGACCGCACGCGCGCCGGTGGCCGCGTCGCTGGACGAGGAGCAGAACCTCACGTTGGTGACCGATCTCGGACCCGGGCTCGTCGACGACCGGGACCTCGAAGCCCTCTCCGAGCGCCTCGGGTTCCCGGACGGCGAGCCGATGGACGACGACACGCTGGAGGCGAAGCTGGCCGCGGCCGCGGCGGGACACCCGCCCGATCTCGGCCTTGCCTGGGAGGGAGGCGGAGTGACGCCGATCGAGTTCATTCCGGCCGCCCAGCTCCCGGCCCGCCTCGGTTTCGTGCGAGAGCCGGCGGGGGAAGGCCCTTGACGCGGCCGCCGCGCGCGAAGAATCCTGACTGCATGGAAGCGCCAAAACGTTCCGCAAGAGGTAAACAGCATGATTGTCGAACAGATCTGGACCGGTAACGCCTATCGCAACTTCAACTACCTCATCGCGTGCCCGGAGACCGGGGAGGCTCTCGCCGTCGACCCCCTCGACCACGAGAAGTGCCTCGCGAAGGCGAAGGAGCGGGGCTTCGAGGTGACCCAGGTCCTCAACACGCACGAGCACTTCGATCACATCGGGGGCAA
Organism: Gammaproteobacteria bacterium; assembly: GCA_965223775.1. Taxonomy (GTDB): domain Bacteria; phylum Pseudomonadota; class Gammaproteobacteria; order HK1; family HK1; genus JAJDXW01. The sequence continues at coordinate 5,986,349 of OZ245021.1, forward strand.
CGACGCGATGGTCGCGGCGACGGGAGCGAAAATCCTGGCCCACGCCAAGGCGGCGGTATCGGGCATCGACCGGGGGCTCGGAGCGGGGGACGTAATCCGCGTCGGGCGCACGGTGGAGCTCGAGTCCCTGGACACGCCGGGGCACACGATGAGCCACGTGTGTCTCCTCTCGCGGACCGAAACCCCCTCGCTCTTCTGCGGCGACACCCTGTTCAACGCGGGTGCGGGCAACTGCCACAACGGCGGGCACCCGGAAGAGCTGTACTCGACGTTCGCGGAGCAGATCTCGCAGCTCCCCGACCATACGCTCATCTACCCGGGCCACGACTACATCGAGAACAACCTCAACTTCACCCTCGACCGCGAGCCCGACAACGCCGAGGCCAAGCGGCTGCGCGACGACGTGCGGGACCAGGACCCGAACCGGGCGATGGTGACCACGCTCGACCTCGAGAAACGGGTGAACACGTTCTTTCGCCTGACCAGTCCCTCGGTGATCGCGGCGCTGCGCGAAGCGTTCCCGGACCTTCCCGAGGACCCCGGTCCGAAGGCGGTGTTCGTGCGCCTCCGCGAACTTCGCAACCAGTGGTGAGCGCCATGGTCCCCATCATCGGCCTCGATCACGTCGTGCTCCGGGTCCGCGATCTGGACGCGATGCTTCACTTCTATCGCGACACCCTGGGATGTCCCGTCGAGCGCGAGCTCGACATCGGGCTGGTGCAGCTTCGCGCCGGGTCCTCCCTCATCGATCTCGTCCCCGTCGACAGCGAGCTCGGCCGCACGGGCGGCGGCCCGCCGGACGGCCCCCGAAACATGGACCACTTCTGCCTTCAGGTGGAACCGTTCGAGGAGGAGGCCATCCGCGCGACGCTCGCGGCTCGCGGCTACCAGGCGGGTCCGGTCGAGTCCCGTTACGGAGCGCGGGGCGACGGACCGTCCATCTACGTCGAGGACCCCGAGGGCAACACCGTCGAGCTCAAGGGCCCGCCGTTCGCGGCCGTCGAGGCCGTCGAGGCCGTCGAGGCCGTCGAGGCCGTCGAGACCGACGATGCCATTCAGCGGATGCCCCGCTCTCCCGGCGGGGCGGCGGGGACGGGCCACCAGCAGTGAGCGAGCGGGCCGGCTGGAAGGCCGAGGTCGAGGAGGTCCACTACCGGCGAGAGCTCGCGAAGGCGCAAGGCGGACCGGAGGGCATCGCGCGGCAGCGACGGCGCGGCCTTTCCACCATCCGCGAGCGCATCGACGGATTGCTCGACACCGGCTCGTTCCGCGAGCACGGCGACCTTGGGAGCGCGAAGCGACAGATTGGCGTCCGCCAGCCAGGAAATTGGTGAGATATCGTGGCAAGCCGCGATTGATCGAGATCCTTCGCCCCGGATTCGATCGCAGGGGTTGAATTTTCGGCGCTCGCTCCTACGTGAAAGCCGGTATCTCTTTCTCGCCCGGTCCACGGGTGGGCTCCGGCCGTCGCGGGCCGGGGAAGATTCTTCCTCGCCGGGGCGGGGGAACAAGGCGGAGAAATGACCGAACTGGTCCAGATCGAGAACCTCGTCAAGCACTTCGGGCCGATCAAGGCGGTCGACGGGGTGAGCTTTGCGGTCGGCCGGGGCGAAGTCCTCGGGTTCCTCGGCCCCAATGGCGCCGGGAAGTCGACCACGATGAAGGTCGTCACCGGCTTCCTCCCGGCCGATTCCGGCCGGGTCGCGGTGGGCGGCGAGGACATCGCAGCCAACCCGATCGCCGTCAAGCGCCGCATCGGCTACCTCCCCGAGGGGGCTCCGCTGTACTCCGACATGACGACCCGCGCCTTCCTCGAATTCGCGGCCGGCATCCGGGGGTTCCGGGGAGACGAGAAGCGCCGACGGGTAGACGAGACCGTAGCCCGGGTCCAGATCGAGAGCGTGCTCGAGCAGCCGATCGAGACGCTCTCCAAGGGATTCAAGCGACGGGTGGGTCTCGCTCAGTCGATCCTCCACGACCCCGAAGTGCTCATCCTCGACGAGCCGACGGACGGACTCGATCCCAACCAGAAGCACGAGGTGCGGTCCCTCATTCGTGAGATGGCGCCGCGCAAGGCGATCATCCTCTCCACCCACCTGCTCGAAGAGGTCGACGCGGTGTGCTCGCGCGCGGTCATCATCTCCGCTGGCCGGATCGTGAGCGACGGCACCCCGCAAGAGCTCCATGCCCGGGCGGACGGCCATAACGCGGTGACCCTCTCGCTGCGGGGGGTCGGGCCCGAGAGCGCCCGGGCGGCGCTCGCGGCGGTGGAGGGAGTGCGGTCGGTCGAAGAGGTGGGCGGCGATGGGGCCAGCGAGACCGGGGTCCGGCTCCGCGTCCGGCCCGAGAGCGGCCGCGCCGTCGCGGTCGAGGTGAGCCGGGTCGCGCGCGAGCACGGCTGGCAGGTCGAGGAGCTGACGGTGGACCGCGGACGGCTGGAAGAGGTCTTCCGGGCGATCACCGCACCCGACCAGACCCGATCCTGAGCCCGTTCATTCCGAGGTAGAGCGTTGGCCAACGTCCTGGTGATCTTCAGACGCGAGTTCCAGGGGTACTTCGCGACCCCCATCGCCTACGTGTTCATGGGCGTGTTCGTGGCCCTCGCCGGGGTGTTCACGATGTACATCGGCGGGTTCTTCGTCCGCGGCCAGGCCGACCTCACCGCATTCTTCGGCTTTCATCCCTGGCTGTACCTGTTCCTGATCCCCGCCCTGGCGATGCGGCTGTGGGCGGAGGAGCGCCGCGCGGGGACGATCGAGCTGCTGCTCACCCTCCCGGTCACGATGACCCAGGCGGTCATGGGCAAGTTCCTCGCCGCCTGGCTGTTCACCGCGATCGCCCTCGCGCTCACCTTTCCGGTCTGGATCACGGTCAACTACCTCGGCGATCCCGACAACGGGATCATCCTCACCGGCTATCTCGGCAGCCTGCTCATGGCGGGCGCCTACCTCGCCATCGGGTCGTGCATTTCCGCCCTCACCCGCAACCAAGTCATCGCGTTCGTGTTGAGCGCGGTGGTGTGCCTGCTGTTCGTGCTGAGCGGATACCCCCTGGTGCTCGACGTGTTCAGCGCCTGGGCTCCCCCGTTCCTGGTGGAGACCATCAGCTCCTTCAGCTTCCTCGGGCATTTCGAGGACATCATCAAGGGCGTCATCGATCTTCGCGACATCGTGTACTTCGCCTCCCTGATCGCGTTGTGGCTGTTCGTGAACGTAGTGGCCCTGGAAGTCAGCAAGGCGCGCTAGGGGCTCCGGGAAACCGCGGCGCAAGCGAGGAAAGAGGAGAGAGGAGAGAGACTTGGGCGGCAGGACTTACACGATCGGCGGCATCGTGCTCGCGGTGGCGGCATTCCTCGCCTTGAACATGTTCGCCAACCAGGCCCTCACCCGGTTCCGGCTCGATCTCACCGAGCAGCGGCTGTTCACCCTGTCCGAGGGCACCCGCAACATCGTCCGGGGGCTCGACGAGCCGGTGACGCTGCGCCTGTACGTGTCGCGCTCGCTCGCGAGCCGCCTGCCGGCGGTTTCCGGCTACGTCGCGCGGGTACGCGACCTCCTCCGGGAATACGAACACGCCGCGGACGGAAAGATCATCCTCACCGTGCTCGACCCGGAGCCGTTCTCCGAGGTGGAAGACCGGGCCGTCGCCTTCGGCCTGAGCGGCATTCCGCTTCTCGACGGAGAGTCCACGTTCTATTTCGGACTGGTCGGCACCAACACCCTCGACGACGAGGAGGTCATCCCCCGCTTCACGCCCGCGCGCGAGGAGTTCCTGGAGTACGACCTCACCAAGATGATCCACACCCTCGGGCAAGCCGCGCGACCGGTCATCGGGCTGCTCACCACCCTGCCCCTCGACGGCCAGAGCCGCCAGGCGATGATGACCGGCCGGCCTCCTCAGCCGTGGTTGATCCTCGAGCGGATCGAGGAGCTGTTCGAGGTGCGGCGCCTGTCCGCCGCCGGTCTCGAGCGGGTGGAGGACGACGTGGACGCGCTCATGGTGGTGCACCCGAAGAGGCTGCCCGACGGGACTCGCTACGCCATCGACCAGTTCGTCCTCGGCGGCGGACACGCCCTCGTCTTCGTGGACCCGAACGCGGAGGCGGACATGGTGCCGACCATCCCGGGGCTGCCGCCCGCCCCCGGCAAGTCGGAGCTCGAGGATCTCCTGGCCGCCTGGGGCCTCGAGCTCGACACCACCCTCACCGTCGGCGACATGCAGATCGGCGCCGACGTCCAGGCCCAGGTGGGAGACCGCGTCGCCACCATCCGGTACCCGGTGTGGATGAACGTTCCGGCGCCGCTGCTCAACCGCGAAGACGTGGTCACCGCCGATCTCGGAAATCTCACCTTCGGCACGGCGGGGGCGCTGGTGACGCTTCCGGACACCGGACTGACGGTGGACCCGCTCGCGCGCACGACCCCGGCGGGCGCCGGCCTCGTCGACACCAACCTGGTGGGACCGATGGCGGACCTCGAGCGGCTGATGCGCGACTTCCGCCCGGACGGGACCTCCTACGTGCTTGCCGCGCGGGTCGGCGGGAGGGCGGCGAGCGCATTTGCGGATGGCCCCCCCCCGCCCCCGGAGACCGGAGACGAGGGAACGGGCGAAGGCGAAGGCGAAGGAACCGAATCGCAGAGCTCCGCAACGGCCGAGGCGCCGGCGTCCACCCACCTCGGCGAGGGGGAGATCAACGTCATCGTGGTCGGCGATACCGACCTTCTGCAGGACCATTTCTGGGTGCAGCGGCAGAACGTGTTCGGCCGGAGCATACCCATACCCATCTCGGGCAACGGAAGCCTCGTCATCAACGCCCTCGACAACCTGACGGGGAGCGGCGACCTCATCGGGATCCGCAGCCGCGGGCGTTTTCTCCGCCCCTTCACCGTCTTCAACGAACTTCGCCAGGAAGCGGAGCTGCGCTTCCGGGAGAAGGAGAAGGAGCTGCTGCAACGTCTCGAGGAGACCGAGGCACGGCTTTCCGTGCTTCGCACCGGAGAGGGCGACGAGATCGTCCTGACCGAGGACCAGCGCAACGCGATCACCGAGTTCACGAACGAGCGGGTCCGCATCCGCCGCGAGCTGCGGGACGTGCGCCATTCGCTCCGCCAGGACATCGAAGCCCTGGAGGCCTCGCTCAAGTTCATCAACATCGGCCTCATCCCGATCGTGATCGGGATCGGAGGGCTGCTGGCCGGCCTGCACCGAATGCGGCGGCGGCGCACCGCCATGCGCTCCGGCGCGGTCTGAGAGCGAAGCATGCAACGGTATCGAACCCTCATCGTCCTTGCGGTTCTGGTCGCGGTCGCCGTCGCGGCGGCGATCCTGGTCCAGCGCGAGGACTCCGGCATCGCGAAGAGCGGCGAGAAGCTGCTCCCCGGCCTGCTGGAGCGGCTCGGTGAGGTGACGCGCATCGAAGCCACCCACAAGGGCGGGACCATCACCCTCTCCCTCGCGGACGCAAGCTGGTCGGTCACCGACCGTCACGGCTATCCGGCAGAGAAGTCGGAGGTCCGCGGACTGCTTGTCGGCGCCGCCGAGCTCGCCCGCGTCGAGCCGAAGACGGCGCAGCCGGAACACTACGCAAAGCTGGAACTGGAGGATCCGACCGACACGGAGGGAGAGTCCTTCGGCTACGTGCTGAAGGACGCCGGGGGCAAGACCGTCGCGAACCTCGTGGTCGGCAAGCGGCGATTCGTGTCGACCGGCACGGACGTCGACGAGTACTTCGTCCGGGTCGCCGGCGACCCGCGCGCGTGGCTCGTATCGGGCAAGATCCCGCGCAATCGCCGGGCCATCGACTGGCTGCAGCGCGAAGTCATCAAGATCGACCAGATGCGCGTGCGCCGCGTCGCGGTGACCCATCCGGACGGGACCGTCGTGCGGGTTGCGAAGGCGTCCCCCAAGGAGACCGACTTCGCGCTCGAAGGCATTCCGGACGGCCACGAAGTCGAGGAGCCTTTTTCGGTGCACGCAATCGGCACCGCTGCCGCCACGTTCACCTTGAACGACGTGGCGCGGCCGGAGGAAGTCGACTTCGACGCCGACGGGATCGAGATCGTTGCGGATACCTTCGACGGACTCCGGCTCAAGGTGCGCACCGGAGCCCTCGAAGACCGGACCTTCGTGCGCATGGCCGCGGAGTTCGATCCCGCCCTTGTCGTCTCCGAGACGACCGAGTCGCTGCTGGACGAGGCAGCGGCGCGCGAGGAGGTGAACAAGCTGACCCGGCGCTGGGAGGGCTGGGCCTACGAGATCTCCGAGTACACGCTCAACAACCTGCGAAAGAAGGTCGAGGACATGGTGAAGCCCATCGAGGACGAGCCGGCAGGAGCGGCGCCAGCCGCCTTCCCCGCTCCGTCCTCGGGCTGACGCCCGCGCGCCGCGTGCCGCCCCTTCGCGCGCCGCCTGCGGCACGACGCATGCATGCATGCCTGCGTCCTTGCCGCCACCGGCGGCCGATATCCCGCCGCCCGGGCGCCGCCGGGCCTCGGCCCGCCGAGGGAACGGGCGCCGCGGGGCGTACTCCGGCCGCAAGGTCCATGGAGAATACTCGCGGCGGCACGCGCGGCGCCCGCCCCGGGTGCGGGCCTGCCTGACCGCCCGCCTCTCGTTCCCGCCAACAGGAGGACATCCATTGTCCCTGTTCATCGTCCGCCACGGCGAGACCGACGGCAACGCCTCGCGCATGGTCCAGTCGCCGCAGACCCCCCTCAACGCACGGGGGCTCGCCCAGGCCGAGGCGCTCGCGAAACGGCTCGCCCGGGAGGGCGTCGCCCATATCCTGGTGAGCGACTACTCCCGGGCGCGAATGACCGCCGATGCGGTGCGCCGCGCGACCGGAGCACCGGTCGAGGTCGACGTGCGGCTTCGCGAACGCAACTTCGGAGACTGGTGCGGGCGGTCCCACGACGAGGTCCCCGACTTTCTCGACGACGGTGTGGTTCCTCCGAACGGCGAGAGCTGGGAGGCGTTCCACGCGCGCGCCGATGCCGCCTGGGAACGCATCGCCCGGCAGGCGAAGGAAACCGCCGGCAACGTGGTGGCGGTGACCCACGGCCTGGTGTGCTACTCCTTCGCGCTCAACCACCTCGCCCTCCCGGCGGGCATCGAGGCGGACCGCGGATTCCACAACACCTCGGTCACGGTGACGGAATCGCGCGCGCCGTGGGCCGTCGCCACCCTGAACTGCACGGCCCACCTGGAGGACGCGATCGATTCGCGGGTAGCCGTCGCGTCCTGAGCGGAGACTTCGACCCGCGCCGCACGCCCGGCCCGGTGGGTCGCCCGAGCGCCCGCGGCACCGGAGCGCCCGCGCCGGAAAGGACGGCGGAGGCGCGCGTGGACGCCGCGGCGAAGCGTCCGCGGCCCGACGCCGGGAGGAGCCGGCGGCATCGGCGCGGAGCCGGCGGCAGGTGCCGGCGAGCCCCGCTGACGAATCAACCCCCGGATCCGGACGGACCGCCGGTACCCGGACGATAGCCCTCCCCCTCGTACTTGCGCCCCACGTGGTCTTCCGGGAGATAGCGGATCTCGAGCTCGCGGATCCCGCCGATCCCGGTGAACTCGTACCAGTTCTCCATGGGATGGCCCTTCAAGGTCTCGATGTGCTCGCGCTCGAAGGCGGTGCCGCGCGCCCTCAGCCCTTCCAGGAAATCGCGCTCCGCCCGCGCCCCCGCGCGCAGCATCGCGAGCGGGAAGATGGCGACGCCGAATCCGATCCGCTGCAGGAACTCGAGCGGCATCTTCGGAGTGGTGCGCCGCGCCGCGTAGCCTCCCATGTTCATCATCTTCGGCCCCGGCACCGAGCGGGCGAACGCCTCGAACTCCTCCTCGGAGAGAAGGGCGTCGGGAAACGTCACGTCCGCGCCGGCCTCGCGGTAGCGGTTGGCGCGCTCGATCGCCGCATCGAGCCCCGCCGGGCCGCGCGCGTCGGTGCGCGCGATGAGGACGAGGTCGTCGTCCCGCCTCGCGTCGGCGGCGGCCCGGAGCTTCCCTTCCATCTCCTCGCAGGGAACGAGCTCCTTTCCCTGGATGTGACCGCAACGCTTGGGATTGACCTGGTCCTCGAGATGGATGGCGGCCACCCCCGCGGCCTCGAACTCGTGCACCGTGCGGATCACGTTGATCGCGTTGCCGTAGCCGGTGTCCGCATCGCAGATGACGGGAACCGACACCGCTTCGGCGAGGTAGTGGGCCATCATCGTCATCTCGCCCATGGTGAGGAGGCCCACGTCCGGCTTCCCGAGCAGGGTGTTGGCGACCCCGGAGCCGGTCATGTAGACGGCCGGGAATCCCGCCTCCTCCACGAGCCGCGCGGCCAGCGCATTCCAGGCTCCGGGAACCGCGGCCAGCTCCCCCGATGCAAGCATGGCCCGCAGCGCCTTTCGCTTCGATTTCGCGTCGTTCATCAGGTCTCGTCCTCGGCTCCGGCTCCAGATTGGCGGCCGCCCGCGCGCGGCGGAGTCTCCATCCGGGCTCCGTCCGCCCTGATTCAGGTCCTCGGCCCCACCCGGCGAGTCAACATGAACGCCGCCATGCCCACGATGATCGGCAAGCCCTCGGCGCCGGCCCGCCCGGCGAGTTTGCGCGCGGCCCGACATCCCCGCAAGCGCCCCCACAAGCGCCCCCGCAAGCACCCCAGCCGCCCGCCGGGGCCGATGTCCGCGTCGACGGAGGGCGCCGCGGGCAAACCCGTGATCGAGGACGAGGCCGGGCGGCCTATAATTCCGCCCCGCACGGCAGGCGGGAAACGGGGCCGGGCCAAGCGGGCGGCCAGCCGGCGCCGCGGACGCCCGCCCCGGCGGGGGGAAGGATGTATCGCTATCTGTTGATGTTCCGTTTCGCGCTGCTCAACGCGGCCTGCCTCGGCATCCTCGGGGCGGCGTGGCTGCAGGGCTGGCTGGACGCCATGCTGAAGAGCAGCGCGTGGCTCATGTGTCTCGGGATCTTCGCGCTCTTCCTCGTCGGGCTCGTCATCTGCGCGCTCAAGATCCTGCGCACCAGCCTCGAGCTCAACCAGGTGCGCGACGGCCACCCCGCCCCCGACTCGCGGGCGGCCGGCTATCTCGACCGCTTCCCCGGCGCGAACGGGGGCGACCCCAGGATTGCGGCCGACCTCCTTCGCTTCCGCATGGCGAGCTACATCTCGGTCGTCGGCCACATCGCGAACACCCTGGTGTTTCTCGGCCTCATCGGCACGGTCATCGGATTCATCGTGGCGCTCTCCAGCATCGACCCCGACGTGACCGGGAACGTGCACCAGATCGCGCCCATGGTGTCGAGCCTCGTCGAGGGGATGGGGATCGCGCTCTACACCACCCTGGTCGGAGCAGTGCTCCATGTCTGGCTGATCGTCAACCATCGGATGCTCGCGACCGGCACCCTCCATCTCTACAACGCGATCATCGAGCTCGGGGAGCGGCGTGCAGTCGCCCTTTGAAGGCTTCACGGAGGACAGCACCGGGACGGTCTTTCGCGACGTCATCATGCTCGCCCTCATCGGCTTCGTGGCGATGGTCATCATGCTGCTGCCGCACGTTCGAAAGGCCGAGGAGGAGACCCAGGACCACCGCGCGCCCGGCAACGTCATCGTGGAAATCCACTGGCCGGAGAACCTGCCCTACGATGTCGACCTGTGGGTCCGGGCGCCCGAGGACGTGCCCGTCGGCTTCTACAACCAGGGGAGCGAGTACTTCAACCTCCTGCGCGACGATCTCGGAGACGAGGCCGACGCGACCGGCCTCAACTACGAGATCACCTACAGCCGCGGGATCCCGGCCGGCGAGTACGTCGTGAACGTGCACATGTACGGGATTCTGCCGGCCGGCCTCCAGATTCCGGTGAAGGTGGTGGTGAGCGTCCGCAAGCAGTTCGACGTCGCCCGCCAGATCCTCCAGACCACCGTGAACCTCGTGCGCCGCAACCAGGAGGAGACCGCGTTCCGGTTTCGCCTGGACGGGGAGGGGGAGCTCGTGGAGGAAAGCGTGACCACCATTCGCCGGCGCCTGGTGACGGTGGCGCATTGACCCGGGTGCGATGCCGGCACCCGCCGCCGGACAGGGCCGGCCGAACGAGCGCGCCAGCCGGGAGTAACCTGCCATGAGCCTGCTCTTCTACTTTTACCTCGCAGCGGTGTTCGCCGCGGTGCTGCTCGCCACCGTCGCGATCTGGGCCCCTCGCCGCACGGTCCCGCGGGCCGCGGCGGTCATCCTCGCGGTGACGCTGATCCCCGCGAGCTACGTCGCCCTCACCGAAATCCTGGGCCGGCCCAAGCCGGTGGCCCACGAGTGGTGGAGCGACCACGTGTGCGACGCGGTCCTCCTCGGGACCAGCGTCGACGAGGGGCGGGCGATCTATCTCTGGGTCCAGCTCGACGGCGAGACGCGGCCCCGCTACTACACGCTCCCGTGGCGGCGGACGGTGGCGGAGAGGATCCAGGAGGTGACCGACGAGGCGATCCGGACCCGGGGGCGGATCGAGATCAAGGACCTCTTCTCGAGCCGGGCCTGGGAAAACCTCGGCGTCGTCAACATCGACATCATTCCCCCGAGTGCGCCCCCCCTCAAGCTTCCCCCGCCGCCCGCCCGGATCTTCAACCCGCGCGGGGACGCCATCTGACGCCGCCGGACGCCGCCGCTTGACGCCGCCGCTCCCCGTGGCCGGAGCCTCGACCGTGGCGGTGACCGCGGCCGATCCCGCGCACGGGTCCGAACCGGGGTCCGGAGCCAAGACCTCTCCGACTCCTCGTTGCCCGGACGCGGCGAACGCCGCGAGCGCGAAGCAGCCTGGTTGCAAGACGACGGTTCCGCCCCCGTGCCGGGTGGCGGGCGAGGCTTGCGGCGTATACTCACGTCGAGCCGAAGAGGCCAAGGTGGGAGAACACGATGAAGACCATCCTGGTTCCGTTCCGCGACGACGCGACGGCGCTCGCCGCCCTCGATCTCGCCTGCCGGGCGTCCACCGACAGGGGCGCCTGCGTCGAGGGACTGTTCATCCAGACTGCCCCGCTCGTCTACGCGAGCGAGGGAATCGCCATCGGCGGGTACGTGACCCAGCTTGCCGACGAGGAGCTCCGGCGCGGCGACGAGGCGCGCGCGCGCTTCGTCGAGCGGGTGCGCGCCAACGGGATCGACTTCCTCGAGGACGGGGAGGAATCGGCGGAGGGCGCGCGCGCCGTCTGGCGACAGATCGACGGCCTCGGCGAGCAGATCGTGGGCGAGTACGGACGCGTCTTCGATCTCATCGCCATCGGCCGCGAGACCGAGGAATCCTCCCCCGACTGGAACGTCCTCTGCGAAGCGGCCCTGTTCGAGAGCGGCCGCCTGCTGCTCCTCGCCCCGCCGTCCCTTCCGCCGACCTTCGGCGCGCGCATCGCGGTCCTGTGGAACGGCAGCACCGAAACGGCGCGCACGCTCGGGGTGGCGATGCCCCTGCTGCAAGCGGCCCGCGAAGTGCTGGTCTGCGCGGTCGAGGGGGTTCACGTGCCCGGACCGGACGTGGACCAGGTCGCGCGGTGCCTCACTGCCAACCGCATCAACGCCAGCACCCACGTGACCGCGCTCGACGGCCGCGCCCCGGGACCCGCGGTGCTCGACGACGCGATGGAGACCGGCCCCGACCTGCTGCTCAAGGGCGCCTACGCGCATAGCCGCCTGCGGCAGATGATCTTCGGAGGCCCGACGCGGCACATCCTGAAGTACGCGGAACTGCCGGTGATCATGGGCCACTGAGCGTCCGGCGGACCTCCCGCCCGCGGAACGCAGCCGGGTGAGGAAGACCGAACGTCCCGAGTCAAGGACCAGGAGCAGAATCAGCATGTGGTTCACGAACAGGAAGACCGAGATACCGTCCTCGGAAACCGCCCTGCCGGGTCGAAGCCGGGGGATGCCGGTGCCCGATGCGCATTTCGTCAACGGCAACCGGCTCGAGCCTCCGTTCCCGGACGGGCTCGAGCTCGCGATGTTCGGCATGGGCTGCTTCTGGGGGGCGGAACGCCGCTTCTGGGAGCTGAAGGGCGTCTGGTCCACCTCCGTCGGCTACGCCGGCGGCCATACCCCCAACGCCACCTACGAAGAAGTGTGCTCCGGCCGCACCGGCCACAACGAGGTGGTGCGGGTCGTCTTCGATCCGGAGATCGTTGACTACGACGACGTGCTCCGATGCTTCTGGGAGAGCCACGACCCGACCCAGGGCATGCGCCAGGGCAACGACGTCGGCACCCAGTACCGTTCGGGGATCTACGTCACTTCCGGCGAGCAGCAGGTCGCCGCGGCCGCGTCGTGCGACGCATACCAGGCAGCGCTCTCCGCAGCCGGATACGGACGCATCACGACCGAGATCCGGGAGGCGCCGGAGTTCTACTACGCGGAGGACTACCACCAGCAGTATCTCGCGAAGAATCCGTGGGGGTACTGCGGGATTGGCGGGTGCGGGGTCGCGTTCCCGTCCGCCCTCGAACGCGCCTGACGGAACCGGGCGGAACCGGGCGGAACGGAACGGAACGGGACGGGGCGGAGCGGAGCAGGCCACCGCCGCGGCGCCGAACGCCGCGCAGAGGAGCGGAGGAGCCATGCCGCGAGGAGACGGAGGCGGGGCGCTGGCGCGTCTTCCCGGTGTCGATCGGATACTCAGGCGGCCCGACATCGAGGCCTTCGCGCGCGAGCACGGGCGCGAGCTCGTGGTGGAAGCGGTGCGCGGAGCGATCGAGGATCTCCGCGGCGCAATGCGGCGCGGAGACCGCGAGACGCCCCCCGAGGACTCCGAACGACAGGTGGCGGAAGCGGCGCTCGACCGCGCACGCGCCGCCGCCCGGCCGTCCCTGCGACCTGTCCTGAACCTGACCGGCACCGTCCTCCACACGAACCTCGGGCGGGCCGAACTCCCGGAGGCCGCCGTCGAGGCGATGGCGGAGGCGGCCCGCTCCGCGATGAACCTCGAGCTCGACCTCGCCACCGGCAAGAGAAGGGAGCGCGACGCCCACGTCGAGGAGTGGCTCGCCCGGCTGACCGGGGCCGAGGCGGCGACGGTGGTGAACAACAACGCGGCCGCGGTCCTGCTGGTTCTCAACACCCTCGCGCTCGGCCGCGAGGTTCCGGTGTCGCGCGGAGAGCTCATCGAGATCGGCGGCTCCTTCCGGCTTCCCGAGATCATGAGCCGGGCCGGCTGCCGACTGGTCGAGGTCGGCACCACCAACCGGACCCACCTCGAGGACTTCGCACGCGCCATCGGCGAACGGACCGGGGCGGTGATGACCGTGCACACGAGCAACTACGTGGTGGAGGGGTTCACCGCCGCGCCGGAGCCGGCGAGGCTCGCGGCCCTCGCCCGAGAGCGCGGCGTGCCGTGGGTCCACGATCTCGGGAGCGGGACCCTGATCGCGCTCGAACGGTTCGGACTTCCCCACGAACCGACCCCCCGGGAAACGCTCGCGAACGGAGCGGACCTCGTTACCTTCAGCGGGGACAAGCTGCTCGGCGGCCCCCAGTCCGGAATCATCGCGGGACGCGCAGACCTCGTCTCCGACGTCCGGCGCAATCCGATGAAACGGGCCTTGCGGGTCGACAAGATCACCCTCGCCGCGCTCGGCGCCCTGCTTCCCCTGTACGCAAACCCGGAGCGGCTGGTCCGTGAGCTGCCCGCCCTGCGGCGGCTGGTGCGGCCGGCGTCCGAGATCCGGGCGAGCGCCGAGCGCGTCGCGGCGAAGCTCCGGGGCCGGCTCACGGGAGCGGGGAGCGTCGAGGCGGTCGAGTGCGCGAGCCGCATCGGGAGCGGAGCGCTTCCGGTCGATACCCGGCCGAGCGCGGGTATCTCCCTCCGCCCGCCGTCCGGAGGCGGCCGCTCGTCCGGACGCCGGGTCGAAGAGCTGGCGGCCGCCCTCCGCGCCCTCCCGCTCCCGGTCATCGGCCGGATCCGGGAGGGAGCGCTCGTCCTCGACCTGCGGTGCCTCGAACGCGAGTCCGACCTGCTGGACGCTCTGGCGCCGCTCCTCGGCGAAGAGACGGGAAGCGGGGACCGCGGGGCGCCCGGCGGCGCGGGCGACCGGAGCGCAGGCGACCAGAGCGCAGGCGACCGGAGCGCGGGCGGACGACACGCGAGGGACGCGCCTCGTGCGCCCGGCGCAAGCGATTCCAACCGTCGGATCGAAGAGACCGCCGCGCCGCCCCGGCACCGCTGAAATGCTGATTGCGACGGCCGGGCACGTCGATCACGGCAAGACCGTCCTGGTCAAGGCCCTGACCGGGGTCGACACCGACCGGCTTCCCGAGGAGAAGGCGCGCGGCCTCAGCATCGACCTCGGCTTCGCGTACCACACCCGGCCCGACGGAGCGGTGCTCGGATTCGTGGACGTCCCCGGGCACGAGCGCTTCATCCGGAACATGCTGGCCGGGGTGGCCGCAATCGACTATGCCCTGCTCATCGTCGCGGCCGACGACGGCCCCATGCCGCAGACCCGCGAGCACCTCGCGGTCCTCGATCTGCTCGGCGTCGAAGCCGGTGCGGTGGTGGTGACCAAGACCGACCTCGTGGATGATTCGCGGACTGCGGCAGTGGTGAGCCAGACCCGGGCACTGGTCGAAGGCACCGGCCTCGCGGAAGCACCGGTGTTCCCGGTCTCAGGGGTAACCGGGGCAGGCATGACCGTGCTCCACGATCACCTCGGCGGTCTCGCCGCGGAGCGCCGGACCGCGGGGGTCGAGACGGGCGCCCGCTTCCGGCTCGCGGTCGACCGCTCCTTCTCCGTCCGGGGGGCGGGCCTGGTGGTGACCGGGGCGGTATTCGCGGGCGAGGTCGCGGTCGGAGACCGCCTCGTCCTCGCCCCGGCCGGGGCCGGGCTCCGGGTGCGCAGCATCCACGCCCAGAACCGGCCGGCGGAGCGCGGAACCCGTGGCGAGCGGTGCGCGCTCAACCTCGCGGGGACCGAGCTCGGCCGCACGGACATCCGGCGCGGCGACTGGCTGACCGGCGAGCCCGCCCCCGGGGTGTCGCACCGCTTCGACGCGGAGCTCCGGGTGCTCGCGAGCGAAGACCGCCCCCTCGCCCACTGGACCCCGGTGCACGTGCACGCGGGGGCGGCATCCTTCACCGGGCGGGTCGCGGTGCTGGTAGGACGGACCATCGCCCCGGGGTCGCAAGGGCTCGTCCAGGTCGTGGTCGATCAGCCCTTCGTCGGGGTGCGCGGGGACCGCTTCATCCTCCGCGACCAGTCGGCCCGGCGCACGGTCGCGGGCGGGGCGGTGCTCGACCCGGCCGGCGCGCTCCGGGGGCGGGCCCGGCCCGAGCGGATCGCGGCTCTGCGCGCCATGGCCGCGAGCGATCCGGGCACCGCCCTCACGGGCCTGCTCGCGACGAGCGCCAACGGGGTCGACCTCGACCAGTTCGCGGGCGCCTGGAACCTCCGGCCGGCGGAAGCGCAGGCGCTGTTCGAGCGCGCCGGGGTCGGGGCGGTCGCCCTCCCGCGCGGGCGGACGGCCGGATTCGCGGGCGCAGACTGGCACTCTCTCCAGGAAGGGCTGCTCGCCGCGGTCCGCCGGACGCATGAGGACTCTCCGGAGCGCGCCGGCGCGGAGTCGGCGGAGCTTGCGGGCGGGGCCGGGCGGTCGCGGGAGGTCGCCGCGGCGGCGATCGGAAGCCTGGTGCGGGACGGGCGTCTCGTGCGCGAAGGACGGTATCTGCGCACTCCCGAGCATGAACCGCGGCTGTCGTCCCGGGACGCGGCGCTGTGGAGCAAGGTCTCGCTCCATCTGGGGGAGGACGCGGTGAAGCCCCCCGTCCTCGCCGAGCTCGCCGGCACGCTGGGTGTGGACCGAAACCTCCTCGCCCTCTTCCTCGGCCGGACGGCAGGGCGCGGTCTGCTGGTCAAGGTGGCGCCGAACCGCTTCTTCCACCCGGGCGCGGTCCGGCGCCTCGCGGAGGTGGCGGAGCGGCTTGCCGCGGGGGCCGACGACGGCCGGTTCGACGCCAGGACGTTCCGCGACACTTCGGGCATCGGACGCAACCTCACCATCCAGGTCCTGGAGTACTTCGACGGTGCGGGGCTCACGCGCCGCATCGGCGACGCCCGCATCGTCGTCCGCCGGCCCGAGGATCTCTTCGGCTGAGACGGTGCGCCGAGATCATCGGCGCTTGCGTGTGGCAGGTACGAACCTGCCGCCGCCATGTTCTCGAAGAACAATGGCTGCGCGGCGCCGGTCACGAAGGGTCCTGGTCGCTCTCGCGATCGACGCCGGCCAAAGCCGCGCCGTGAAAGGACCCATCCAGATGATCGAAACCCCCGACGGATTGCGAACCGCTCTTCGACGAAGAGGTCGACGCCCGCCTGGAGAACGGGTGGTGTATGCTTTGGAGCGGACGGTTTCGCGGCGGCCGTTCCACTGGTTCCTGCCGGAGGCAAATCCGCCGTGAGCGCCCCTGTCACCATGCATGTCGGGCCGCTCGGCTCGACCATTCACATCCTTCGCGCCGACCCCGCCACCATCGCCGAGCTGGCTGCCGTGGACTGGAACCGGCACTTCCGGCGCGTCTGCCTGGATCCGGCGCGAGGGCTCGTCACCTTGATGACGCCCTCTCACCTCCACGAAGACTTGGCCCGGATATTCGACGACATCGTGGAGGTCGTGGCTGACGGGCTTGGCAAGAAATCGAAGAGTCTTGGCTCCGTGCGGCTTCGGAGGCGTAGCGAGCCGCCCGGCACGGGGATGGAGGCCGATTGCACGTTCTATGTCGGCGAACGGGTCGAGAGATACCGGGCCGAGACCATGAAGGGAGAAGCGGCCGCAGAGGCATTCCTGCTCGATGTCGCGCCCGACCTGGTGGTCGAGGCCGAGATCACGAGCGCCGACGAGGGCAAGGGCGAGCGTTACGGGCAGATGGGGGTACGAGAGCTGTGGCGGCTGCACGGCCGCAAGGGATCGCGAGAGCTGCGGGCCGAATTCCTCTCCCTGCGGACGGAGGGACCACCGCGGCCACTCGCCGCCTCCGAGGTGCTGGAAGGCATTACCCCGGCCGAGGTGTGTGAAGCGGTGGAAGGGGTACGCCTCGGCTTTACCCGAGCGGAGCGAACCGAGGCGGTGGCCCGCATCGTCCGCCGACGTCGGCCCGACAGCTTGCGCTTGCGCGAGGAGGAGCCTCCACCGTACGCCGCGGACCCCGAAGCGCCGCCGGGCGCGGCACACAATGCACAGAAGAATCCCTGACACGACGCAATCGAGACCTGGAAAATCGCAATGGGCGGTGCGGGCGGCGATTCCAGCGGGATCCGACTGCCGCTTGACGAACGGCTGAAAGACGACCGACAGGCCGAGTCGGAGCGGCCCCGGAGCGGGCGGCGAGAGGGTTGACCGAACCACGAACAAAAGTGAAGATTCGGGAGCTTTGAATTCGAGACCATGGATCAGGTCCATGGCATGGAGGCGCGAGATGCAGACCGACAAGGCCCCTTCCGTGACGGTGCGGCCCCGGCAGACGCGGCCGAGGCCGGTGCCGGAGTTCCCCGGCTGCCGCCCGGTAGTTGTCAGGTGCGACGAGATCGGTACCTGCGAGGTCCGGTTCGAGTTCTGGGACGCCGACACCGAGACCGCCTGGGTGGTGCGCGACCCGACCGGCTTCGCCCACGAGGGCCCCTCGCAACGGCTCGCCGGGCTCGGCCAGTTGATCGCCGCGGTCCGCGGGTCCCCGATCGAGTGCTGCGGCACGATGGACCTGCTGCTTCGCAACGAGCGGGGCGAACGGTGGCGGATCCTGCAGGCGGACCAGGCGGTGTACCTTCATCCGGCGCGCGCGCGGCGACCGCACGTGGCGGGCATGGAGATTGGCGTTCACGACTTTCCGGACGTGGTGCTGGAGGTCGACAACACGACGGACGTCCGCCGGGGGAAGCTCGGTCTTTACGAGGAGTGGGGCTTCCCCGAGGTGTGGGTGGAGGTCCCCGAGCGGTATTCGCCCAGCCGCCCGGCCGGCCTGAGACCGGGGCTCACGATTCACGTGTTGGAGGGCGGGCGCTATCGCGCCGCGCCGGAGAGCCGCGCGTTTCCGGGGTGGACGGCGGAGGAGATCCACACCGCGATGAACGAGCCGGAGCTGTCGGCGGCGACGAGCGATGTGCTCACCCGGGTCGGCCGGACGCTCGGCGAACGGGCGGGCACCGGTCCCGACCACATGCCCTGGCTCCGCGCGCTGCGCCGGGAGGGACGGGCCAAGACCATGAACGCGGTCGCGGGCAGAATCCTCGCCTCGCGGGGGATGCCGGGGCTTGAATCTCCGCTCGATCCCCAGGATCTGGCCGGGGTGACCGACGAAGAAGTCGTCGACGCCTCGCTACGGTGCAAGGACGAATCGGACTTCCGGGCCCGGCTTCGAGCCCTGCCGCGACGGCCCGGGTAGCGCTCGCCAACCCCGCGATCGGCCCGCCAGTGGCACCGCCGCAGGCCGGACGTACAGACCTTGGCATTCAGGGAGTTGTGCTCAGCCGGTTTCGCGCCGCGTTTCTTCGGCACCAATCCCCGAAGTGAACCGCTACGCCGCGCCTTGCGTCTTGCGGCCAGATGCGAGGTATACAGACCCTCACGGCGAAGCAGCCGTCCGACTTCGCCAGGGAGCGCACATCGGTCCGTTTCCTCGAGGATCCGCGGCCGATACTCGGCGGTGAAGTGACGACGGGTCGGCTTGGCTACCACCTCCGGATCTGGAGCCGACCGGTCTTGCTCGACTTCGGCCCTTGGCGTCTCGCCGCTACGCTCCTCGACCCCAAGGGCCGCCGCGCCCGTCTGCGTCCCGGTCACCGGGTCTCTCTCTGCTCTCATCGGCTATCACCTCCACGCCCTACACCAACCCCATGGGGCGCCGATGTCTCGGGGATGTTGGCAGAGAGGGTCTGGTCGTCGTATTGATGGGCCGGTAGCGCTGACGCTACAAGTCCTTGGTCTTGATGTTCTCCTTGTGCAGCAGCTTCGGAGTGGGAGCGTCAGACGCAGAGGCGGGCTCCGCCGAAGACGGTTTGTCCGGCGCGAGCATCGCATCGCGAACCCGCTTTGCCGTGGCCAATCCCCGTGGAGTCCAAGAAACCGCTACCACTGCGACCCGCTGCTCGTCGGCCGAGTGTGCCAGCACCCACTGGCCGACCACCGTAAGTCCTGTGATCGTTATGGCCTTGGCGTTCGATTCCAGCTTTTCCACGAAAGTACTGCCGAGCGCGCCGCTCATCGCCGCGTCGGCGTACTCGATGGATATCTCCTCGCCTTCCTCCGAACTCTCCGACCTCACGACCTCACCAACGAATCCCCTGATGGCTCCCGTGGCGCGAAGCCTTGCCCGCCGCAGTGCCGCCTCTTCTGCCCGGGTCCGGCGAGATGCCGAGGTCTTGCGCGGAGCAGCTTGGCCAAATCCCACAAAAACCTGGTCGCCATTCTCGTCGATCATCTTGTGAACACCCCAACTCGCACAGATCGAGTCACTGTCTTGCGGCAGCCAATCCAGGATTCGGACCCCAGCCTCGTCTGCGCGAACCGGAGCATATCCCCCGGCAACCGCCCGGGCTGCTAGTTCAAGCCGTGGACTCCATACCAGCCCCACGAGGATCTCGTATGCATTGCCGTCCTCTACCGGTCCCTCCAGCACCTCCAGGGGAACGGCGCCAGATACGTAGCTGGACGCTACTTCCCGGATCTTCCGGCTGAAAGCCCCTCGGAACGCCTTTTCCTTCTCTTCTCGAGTTCCATACTTGTCCGGATCGTATTTCGGATCAATCGCCACAAGTTCCTCATCCAGCTTCGCTTCGGCGAGATCGCTCAGTTTCCTCCAGATCCGATCCGCCTGCTTGAGCCGATCCAATGCTTCTCCCTGACCGTCCGACCACTGCGCATTCTCGAGCGCTTCGTACGAATTGCTCTGCTCGATTGACGCCCCAAGAAACCTCACAAGCTCCGTCTTGGCCCGCAGATACGCAATGTCGAAGGCCACGCTTCTAGCCTCATGAAACCCCGGGTGGCCCGTTGGAAATTCCACGATCATTCGGCCAGCCGCAACGTATATGTCCCGCTCGTTCGCACCCTGCACAAGACCCCTTTCGCGAAGGCTCTTCTCCCAATCGGAAACCAAGCCAGGACTGTACATTCCAACGTGCTGGTTTTCCACTTCGTCTGCCGCATGCGTTGGCCCTCCCCATCCGAAAACCATGAGCCATGCAGCCAGGACCGGTCCACAATTCTTGCTCATCGAGTGCCCTCCCTACTTCTCTTCACACACAAGGTCATACACTACCGTCGAAAGGTCATTCGAGTAGGATAGTGTAAACGCGAATTCCAGTTTCGGGGCGACTTCGTTGATTCCCCTGTAAACCATGCTGCGCAAGAGACCATTGGTCCTTGCGGAGTGCTTAATCTTTGCCGCGACTATGTCCCCATCCCTTGACTCGACCGCCACTTCTTTCCCCGTTTCCATTCCAAAGAGGTAACGAGTCAACGTCTGAGTAGCCTGGCTTCGTGCCCGCCGCATTTGTACTGACAGGTGTCGCCCCATGGGAAACTTGACCTTTACCTGATAGTCGACTCCCGCTCTGCATTCCCGCAGCTCCACTGCGGGCCGAACCTCGACTTGTTCTCCCGAAACCGGGCTCGCAACGAGGAGACCTGCCAGCGCCGCCGTTGTCCTCATTTATCGAGCATTCCTAGCGAGCGTTGAAGGTTGTGTAGGGCAATGCTTCCCACAAGGCCGAATCCCTCGTGGTAGAACCGTCGAACCGCGATTTCTTCCTCCTTCTTGGTCTTCACGACCGCACGAGAACCATAGAGCTGACGAACCGCTTGACAGTCCCCAAGGTGGGGGTCGCAGATCTTTATTTGGAATATTGCTTCCGTTTCCAGTCGTTTGCCTAGGATTCGCTGCGGTCGGTTCCCGCAAGCGGCCGAGGAATTTCCGTTTCTCGGTACTAGTGAACCGAGTCTGCCCAAGCCAATCGAGTTCAGAAGGTTCTTTTGAGTTTGGGTTTGCGACTGAACTCTTCTTACACAATTATTGTACTCCTGGACCTCCTTGTCGTTCGTAAAGTCGCCCACCGAAATACGCTCCGAAAACACCAATCCTCGAATCGTGTAGGACGCATCATCGGCACCCAGCTCCCCCGAACGTACCAATTGGATTCGATCCGTTGGACTCTTCAGGCGTGATGTCATCCAGTCCAGAACTCCCGACCTTTCAGACTCTATGTCTTGGACTCGGATGTACCAGATCTGATTTGCCGGTCCGACACAGACGTTTACCCGCATTGTTAGGCGCAGCGTTTCGCGTTTGCCAATTCGTCCCGACTCCCGGGCAAGTATCTCGTGGGAGTTGACCGTGCCTACGAACCGCTCCGAGCTATAGGATTGGAAATTCACATCGTCATTTTGAATTGTCTCGGTGCTCTTGGCTAGAACCCGGGTAGTCGTTACTTGCTCGACGGCCATCTTGCGTCCGCTTGCAATCAGATGTGCCATCAAATCTCCAAGACGCGCGTCGCCAACATATTCCTCTGGAAATACCGTCACAGACTGTACCGAATCGCACGCTTCCGCCCATGCCCGCTGCGCCCCACCAGACCACGCAACGCATAAGAGGAGTATCAGACTTGCACGAACGAATAGATTCACGAAGCTACCTCCGCAATGTGTTACCGCCAAGGGGTGTAACGGCCAGCACATTCAGCCAACAAGCCGGAACAAGAGGGGCCTACACACGACGGGCCTCAACGACCATCGCAGGCAAGACTCGTCGGGGAGCGGAGCGGGTTCGTTCTCGTCCTCATACTCTCGGTGAGTACCATCCGTGGCCGGAATACCGAGCTCGACGAGCACGAGAAGTCTCGGAGCCAACCGCACCTTGGGACGGTGGTCCTTGCATCCGACCCTTCCGCTCTACTGAGCGAGTACCGATCAGCTTGGCTCAGCTCGGCTCCAAATTGTAAAACCGGCCACCACGGGAACCGCATACCCGTCTCTGAATCGGCCCCGGCGCCACGCGAGAACCGCGGGCCGCGACCGTCATTGCGGAGGATTGCGGGTGACCGGCCAGCGTTCCCTCGCCCGGGCGAAGCGTCCATCGAAGGCCCGCCGGCCTGTTCGCTCGCGGTCGCATCGTTCGTCGCCACGCCACCCTCCTGCAATCCATTCGGCAGCCGAGAGGACTTCTCTCTGGGTGACTAAGATAACATGATTCATGATCAGTCAAAACAGTTACATCGGAACTTATAGTTTCCATCCGGTGCCCGCGCTCGCGGCACAGTCGGACCCGGCCCCGGAGCAGCCCGGCCGGGCCCGTTCGGCTCCGGACGGTGCCAGTTCGAATCGGAATTCGGCCGGACAATCAGACGGCCAGGTCGTTGGGCTTCGACGCCGCGTCGGCCGACGGCTGCATGGCCGGACCCGGGCTAAGCTCACTCCCGGTCAGCGCGGCCCTTCCGCTTCCCGAGGCGCAATTCTTCGGTCCGGCCGAAGTGGACGGGGCCTGTATCGACGGTCTGCGCAAAGACATGCCGAGGTTGCATCGGCAGCGGCCGGCAGGTGCGAGGGTCCGCTCCCGGACGCTCCCGGGGCGGCGGGCGAGGGGGTCCGGCTCCGACGGGTTCTACAGCACGCGCCACCAGGGGACGGCGAGGATGCGGTCGGACATCCACTGGGTCTCGCCGCCGCCGTGGAGCAGCAGGCCGCCGATGAATCGATCCGGGTATTCCTCCCGAAAGGCGCGCAGGCTCCGGGTATCGGAGTAGCCGGGGTTCGCGGCCGCCTTGACCTCGACGGGCAGCAGCCGGCCGGCGACCTCGACCACGAAGTCGACCTCGAGATCGGTCGTCGTGCGCCAGTACAGCACCTCCGGGGCCGGGACCTGGCCGTCGCGCCAGACCAGCAGATCGAGCAGGACGAGGGTCTCCAGGTGCGCCCCGGAGGCCGCTCCGGAGCCGCTCAGCCACAGGGCGAGCGCCGGGTCGCTCCAGTAGAGCTTCGGAGTCTTGATCAGGCGCTTGGTGCGATTGACGGAGTATGGCTCCAGGCGGACCAGTTGAAAGGAGGTCTCCAGCAGGTTGAGGTAGCGTTGCACCGTCGCCCGCGGGACCCGGGTGTCGCGGCCGAGCTCGGTCTGATTGACCATGGTGCCGAGGCGAAGACACGCCGCGCGCATGAGCCGCCGGAAATCGACGAGGTTGTCGATGGTCGCCATGGTCTGAAGGTCGCGCTCGAGGTACGTTCGAAGGTATCCGTCGAATCAGAGTGAACGGGCGTCATCGCTTCTCAGCTCCACGGCCGGCGTGGGATAGCCGCCCCCGCGTACCGCGTCCCGCCAGTCGGCGGGAACCGAGGGCCGGGACTCGAGCAGATCGAGCCACTCCCCGACGGGCGCCGACAGGAGCTCGGTCCAGAGCCCGGGAGCGCCCACTCCCAGGCGTTCCCGGCGGGTCAGGGGCCAGAGGTTGACGTAGGTGGCCCGCCCCGCGAGCGTCTCGGAGACGCGGTTCATCAGCAGCAGGTTCGCGGAGCCGGTGAGGACGAATCGGCCGTTGCGGCGGGGGCGATCCTCATCCACCACGCGCTTGACCGCGAGGAGCAGCTCCGGCTCGCGCTGCACCTCGTCCAGGGTCAGCCGGGGTGCTCTCCTGACGAGGTCCCCGGCGGCCATTCGAGCGTGCTCCCGGGTCTCCAGATCGTCGAGCGTGAGATAGAGACGGTCCTTGAGAAACGGTTCGGACTGCGCCAGGGTGCTCTTGCCCGTCTGGCGGGCGCCCATCAGCACGATGACGGGCGAGGCGGCGAGGGCCCGTTCCAGCAGGCCGGAAGCGACTCTGGGCAGATAGGATGAATCGACCATCACATGGGCGATTATCGCTCATGTCGTGGGCGATCATCAAAACCCTGTCCACTCCACCCGGGACGAGGGGTTGACCGCGCGCCGAACAATGGTGAAGATTCTTGGGCATTGAATTCGAGACCATGGATCAGGTCCATGGCATGGAGGCTCGAGATGCAGTCCGACAAGCCCCCTTCCGTGACGGTGCGGCCCCGGCAGACGCGGCCGAGGCCGGTGCCGGAGTTTCCGGGCTGCCGCCCGATGTTTCTCAGGTGCGACGAGGTCGCCACCTACGACGGCCGGTTCGAGTTCTGGGACGCCGCCACCGAGACCGCCTGGGTGGTGCGCGACCCGACCAGCGCCACCCACGAATACCCTTCGCATCGCCTCTCCGCCCTGAGCGAGCTGATCGCCTCGATGCGCGGCGCGGCCATCACCTGCTTCGGCGCGATGGACCTCGAGCTTCGCGGCGAGCACGGTGAGCGGCGGCGGATCCTGCAGGCAGACCAGTCGGTCTACCTTCACCCGGGGCGCTCGCGGCTACCGCGCGAGGCGGGCATGGTGATCGGCGAGCACGACTTTCCGGACGTGGTGGTGGAGGTGGACCACACGACGGACGTTCGAAGGGGGAAGCTCGGTCTTTACGAGGAGTGGGGCTTTCCCGAGGTGTGGGTGGAGGTTCCCAAACGGTATGCGCCCAGCCGCCCGGCCGGCCGGCTGCCGGGGCTCGTGATTCACCTCCTGGAGGGCGGGCGCTATCGCACCGCGCCGGTCAGCCGCGCGTTTCCGGGGTGGACGGCGGAGGAGATCCACACCGCGATGAACGAACCGGCGCTGTCGGCGGCGACCGGCGAGGTGCTCGCCCGGGTGGGACGGGCGCTCGGCGAACGGGAAGGCACCGGCCCCGACGACATGCCCTGGCTCCGTGCGCGGCGCCGGGTGGCACGGACCGAAGCGCACGCGCAGGGGCGCGCCGAGGGGCTCACCGAAGGCCGCGCGGAAGGGCGCCTCGGGGCGCGTACCGAAGCCATGAACGCGGTCGCGGGCAGAATCCTCGCCTCGCGGGAGATGCCGGGGCTTGAATCTCCGCTCGATCCCCAGGATCTGGCCGGGGTGACCGACGAAGAAGTCGTCGACGCCTCGCTACGGTGCAAGGACGAATCGGACTTCCGGGCCCGGCTTCGAGCCCTGCCGCGACGGCCCGGGTAGCGCTCGCCAACCCCGCGATCGGCCCGCCAGTGGCACCGCTACGGGCCCCGCGTGTAGAGTTGCCCGGTGGCAGGCCTCACGGTGTCGATTTGAGCGCAACCCGAACTCCACTTGATGATCGGGTGGCAAGCGACCCCCGGGCGGAAGCGATGGCCAGGAAGTACGTCTGGTGGCAGCCGCCCCATCAGACCTTGGCCGACGGACGTCTTTTCCTCGCCCAGATGATGACGCTCGGCACCGTCGACGACATCCGCTGGCTGCTCGCGCGGGTATCCGAGGACGAACTGCGCCGAGTACTGAACGACCCTCCCATCGGGGTTTTCAACGGCCGCTCGTGGAACTTCTGGCACCTGCGGCTCGGCAGTGTTCCGGTCCCGGAGCTGCCGACCAGGCCACTACCCGAATGACGTTCAAACCCAGACTCGACATACTGCCCGAAGTGCAGCGCGCGCTCTGGCCGGCGCTGGCCAGCGTGCCCGAGACCTTCGTCCTGTACGAAGGCACGGCCCTCGCCCTTCGGCTGGGGCACCGGACCTCGGTAGACTTCGACTTCTTCTCCTCCGAACCGCTCGACCTCGAAAGACTGTTCGAGATCCCGTTCGTCCGCGACGCGGACGTACTGCAGCGAGAGCCCGCGACCTTGACGATATCGACCCATCGGATAAACCCAGCGGCGGCGGTCAAGGTCTCGTTCTTCGGCGATCTCGACATGGGCAGGGTCGGGCATCCGGAGCAAACCGACGACGGCATCGTGTGGGTGGCAGCGATACTGGACCTGTTCGCCACCAAGCTGAAGGTGCTGCTGGAGAGGATTGCCGCACGGGACTACCTGGATATCGCTGCCATCATGCGTACCGGGGCCTCTCTCGAAGACGGTCTCGGCGCAGCCGTCACCCTGTACGGCGCGCAATTCCCACCGATAGAAGCGGTCAAGGCTCTCACCTGGTTCCAGGCCGACGACGCCCGGAACCTCGACCCTGCAACCCGCGAATACCTGCGTCGAGCGGCCGCCGAGTGGAACTGCGTGGTGTCGACGATCGCCAAGACCGAATCTCGGCACTTGGGGCTTCCTCTCTCGGTCGTGATTTCCGGCAGGTGATCGAACTGCCGGTTCGGCTCGCCCGTTGCGGTAGTGGAAGTTGGGCGCAAGAACGTCTTCGTGATGCGGAGTCGAGCTCAGTACAGCTTCGTCGGCAGCCACAGGGCGAGTTCGGGAAACAAGTACAAGAGGATGACCCCGACGATCCAGATGGGAACGAACGGCAGGGACCCCATCACCGCATCCGAGTAGCTTGACTTCATCACCCCTTGGAGAACGAACAAGTGCAGGCCGTAGGGTGGGGTGAAGGTTCCGATTTCAATCCAGAACACGATGAAGACACCGAACCAGAGCAGGTCGATGCCCAGGGCACTGAGTACGGGCAGGATAAATGGAACCGTCAGCACCTGGATCGTGATGGCATCGAAGAACATGCCCATGACGAGAAGGAGAAGGCTGATGAGGATGAAGAACTCCAGGACGCTCAAACCCGCCTCGAGCAGGCTTGCCGCCACCATCTGGGGCAGTCCAAGGAAGTTCAGTACGTTCGAAAAGACGGAACCGCAAACAATCAGAACCATGATGAATACTGCCACTACGGCCGCCTCGCGGGAGCCCCGGACAATGGCGGCCGCGATTCCGGGCGGGCGCAGTCGGTGGTGGAGCGCCAGCACGACGACGGCCACCACGACGCCGACGGCGGCCGATTCGCTCGGCGTGAACCAGCCCAGGAAGATGCCGCCGAGGACGATGAAAATCACCATCCCGACCACGGGAAAAACCGAGAGAGCTTTGACGCGTTCGCCAAGTCTGACGACTTCCACCGGTCGTGGTGCCAAGTGCGGCCTTCGAATGCTGACGACCATGACATAGAGAACCATGATGAGCGCCATGAGCAGGCCCGGAATCAGGCCGGCGGCAAACAACCGGGTAATCGGGACGTCGGTCAGCGTGGAATAAACGATGAGGGCAATGCTCGGTGGTATCAGCGGCGCCAAGGATGCGCCGCCATTCAGGCATCCGAGAATCAGTCGCGCGCTGTAGTTGTACTTGCGGATCTCCGGTGCCATGACCGAACCCAGTGCAGCACCGGCCGCCGCGCCCGATCCGCTCATTGCGGAGAACACGGTGGACGCCACCAATGCCACCATTCCCAAGGAGCCCGGCAACCTGCCGAGCCACAGGTTGATTGCCCGGAACAGGGCCGCGACGAGACCGGATTCCCGGAGCAGATAACCCATGTACACGAACAGGGGGATGGCCAGGAAGTTGAAGGAGAAGGTCTTGCTCCAAAAGATGATTCCGATGAATTGAAGACCTTGGGTCCCGGCGCCGAGCCAGAAGCCGAGAATTCCGGAGACCAGCAGCGCGAAGGCGACGGGGATGCCGCAAAAGAGGAGGAGCAGGAGGCTTCCTCCGAGAACGGCGACGATCACCCAGAGGTCCATTACATTTTCCCAGGTGAGCGGGGGCCGCCGGACGATGCGAGGGAGATTTTCATCACGCCTTGAAGTTCCGGGCAGATTTCAGCGGACCAGCGCCTGGTGCGAGCCTGTCGGAGTGCTAGTCCGGATGTTCGACGTCGGGTCCGTGCGACTGCGCATGCCGAGCGAGCTCGGGTCTGCTCTTGGCCAAGGCCGTCAAGTCGAGCACGATGGTTCGAATGACTTCCAGGCTCAACAGTGACAAGCCGACCGGCATCAATACATGGAAGGGGAACGCATCGACCCGAAATATGCCTCTCAGCCGTTCTCCCATTTGCAGGGAGGTATAGGCAAAGAACCACGTCTCGTTGATGACGACCGCGATCCCGATGAGGGACACGGACAGGCCCGCCACTTCGATCCAGAGTTGTGTTCTCCAGGAAAACCGGTCCACCAGGACCCGAACCGATACGTGTCGTCCGAGACGGTACACCCATGCGATGCCCATGTAGGTCAGGACGACGACCGAGAGTTCACCCAGCAATACCGTGTCAAGAAACGGGCGGTCAAAGACCTGTCGTGAGATGACGTTGGCCGCCATGAATACCGCCATGAGGAAAATCGCGGTTCCCGAGACCGAGGCGAAACAGACAATCAAGACGCCAAGAAGGCGGTCCGCCCCTCTTGCAATCCACGTGCTCCAAGCCTCCACCGGCCATTCCCTCAAGAGCAGTACTGGACACTGGTGAACGAGCGGGCCAGGTCTCTCACGTCGGCGTTGACCTCCCGGGTTGGCTCCCCCGTCGCTACCCTTGCAATGAGGGAGGCGATATTCGACATGTCCGCCTCGAACATGCCCAGCCGGGTCACGGCCGCCGTTCCGAGCCGGATGCCGCGCCGCTCCGGCCAGGTGTGGGGCAAGGGCACGCGGGTCGTGAGGATGCCCGCTTCCTCGAGTTTCCTGAAAGCCTTGCTGCCGACGGGTAGCGTCGTCGCGTCCAGGAGAACGATGTGAGATCGGGTGTAGCCGACCTTCTTGCCGAAGATCTGCAACCCCTCTCGAGCGAGGCTTCGGGCGAGGGCTTGCGCGTTGCGCACGACCTGGGAGGCGTAGTCGCGCCCGAATTGGGCCATTTCCGCCAGGGTAACGGCCAGGGCGGCGATCCGGTTGTTGTGGTAGTTCGAGACCAGTCCGGAAGTAACGCGCGTAATCTCGGATCCTGCCTCTTCATCGGTCGTCAGGATCAGACCGCCGATGGGACCTCCCAGGGTTTTCTGGGTGGAACCGATCAGAATCTCGGCCCCCTCGCGCAACGGGTCCTGGAACTGTCCTCCGGCCGCCAGGCCAAGGATGTGAGCCCCATCGTAGTACAGCCGGGCGCCGACGAGTTCGGCGATCGCCCGAAGCTCCGGCAGGGGATAGGGGAAGCACAGCTCGGCCGTGCCCACGATGATGAGTTTCGGACGCGCGCGGCGGGCCGCCGTCTCCAGGCGGTCGAGGTCGATGGCGTCGGCCGCACCGTCGTAGGGAATGTCAACGAGCCGGAGCCCCAGAACGCCCGCGTAGCCGTCCTCGCGATAGGTTCGGTGGCCGCCGTGCTCGCGCTCGAGCGCCATGACCGTATCTCCCGGGCCAGCCAAGCCGGCCAGCGCCAACCCGTTGGCCTGGGCTCCGCTCATCGGTCTGTATTCCACCCACGCCGCGCCGAAGATTCGCTTGCACAGTTCCACCACGATCGTGTCGACCGCTTCGATCCAGGCACTTCCCGAGTGGTTCCGTGAACCCAGTGTCCCGGAGATGATCTCGTCGGCGACGCTGGACGAAAGCAGCGCGCGCGCGTTCGGGCTGAGGTAGTTGTGCGACGCCACCAGATTGAGAGAAGAGGCGTTCCTTGACCCGTGGTCGTCCACCAGTCGTCGAACGAGGGACGGGATCGCGGAGGGATCTCCCCGGGCAGAGCGAAGGATCTCGGAGAGAACCGGAGGCTCGGGTAGCTCTGCGTGCGCCATTTGCGCCTCCTCGACCGGCTCCGGTGAGCCAGTCCGATCTACGCGCGGCAACCGACCACAATTGGCCGGTAGCCGCCGTCAATCATACGCCGTAGATTTTTCGCGCCGTTTGGCGGCTGACATATCCAGAGCGTACGTCCTCTTCGACAAGCTCGCGAGGTCGCTCACGGGGCTCACCGTATCCCCCGCCCCCCGGCGTACGAATACTGATTACGTCGCCCCTTGCAAAGCGACGATTGGAGACGAAGATTGGGAGCTTCTCTTCCGATTCCGTATCCGGATTCAAGATGAACTCTCCCGTCGCGCCAGGACCCCCGCCCTCCATGCCGTAGGCAGGGATCACTTGGCGTTCGCTACGCAAGGTGACTCGTACCTCGTCGCTTCGCACCTCGATATCCCGGCGCAACCCGAGCCCGCCCCGGAATTCTCCCGGGCCGCCCGAATCGCGGCGCAGCTCATATCGTCGAATGAGGACGGGAAGGTCCGCCTCCAGGGGTTCCACCGGAAGGTTCGCGCTTCCCGCGATGTGAACCCGGCAGGCGCTGACGCCATCCTTGGTGCGCCTCGAGCCCATACCGCCGGCGAAGGATTCGTGATTGGCAAAGTAGCGCCCGGTGCGCGGATTGACGCCCGAGATGTTGATGCCGTGATGGGGACCGCACTCCGCGAGGGCCCGTTCCGGGACCAGCTTGGACATGGCCCCCATCAGCACATCGGCCAACACTTGACAGCTCAGCGCACGCTCTCCCACCGCCGAGGGTGGCTGCGGATTGACGATGGTGCCTTCGGGAGCGATGACCCGGAGGGGGCGAAATGCGCCTTCGGAGGCCGGAATCTGTGGGTCGAGCATGCTCTTGGCCACCACCCAGACGGTCGCAACGGTGGCGTTCAACGGAATGTTCTTCGCGCCCTCGAATGCGAGACTGGTGCCCGTGAAGTCCGCGTAGAGAAGACCGTCCTTGGCTTGAACAGTGACCTTGAAGGTTACCGGCTCGTCACCGAGGTCGTCCTCCACTTGCTCCTGGTGGGAGAACCTGGTGTCGGGCAGGCGCCGCAGCGCGTCGTCCAACCGCGCTTCGGAATAGTCGATCCAGGCCCGATTTGCCTCGTTCATCACATCGGCGCCATAGCGCCGGCAGGTTTCCAAGACGCCGCGCATGCCCACGAAGTTGGCGGCAAACTGCGCGTTGAGATCCATTTCGCGTTCGTCCGGGTTGCGAACGTTGGTTCGAAAGATCTTGAGGACATCCAGCACCGGTTTGTAGTCGGAATAGAGCCGCACCAAGGGAAGTCGGAATCCTTCTTCGAAGATGGAGCGAGAATCGGGCGCCTGGCCGCCAGGCACACGACCGCCGATGTCCGCGTGATGAGCGCACGATGCGGCGTAGCCGACGATTCGGTCGTCATGGAAGATGGGCGCGACGAGGACGGCATCGGGCAGATGAGTGGAGACCCCCACGTAGGGGTCGTTTGTGATGTACATGTCGCCCGGGCGAATCTCGTCCAGTGCATACTCGGCTCGCAACAGCCGCGCCACGTCGCGCATTCCGCCCATGTGCAGTGGAGGGTAGCAGGCGAGCGCGACCTGGTTCCCATCGGCATCGTAGAGCCCGGCCGCACAGTCGAAGCGCTCCTTGATGTTGAAAGAAAACGCGGCACGGATGAGAGACATGAGCATCTCCCGCGCCACCGTTTGCAAGCGATTGCCGATGACCTCCACCAGCACCGGATCCATCCGATCTTGCCTCGTGGTATCGCCGGAGCTCATCGTTCGAACTCGAGTACGAGATTGCCCCAACCGTCCGCCTGAACGCGCTGTTCGGGCAGGACGACGACCGTGGTGTCCATCTGCTCGATGATGGCCGGACCGGAAAACGAGTGGTTACCCGGAATCCGGTCTCGCCGGTAAACGGGGAACGCGAGGCGGCCATGCCGGCGTCCCGCAAATACGTCTCGGTGTCCGTCGGCCACGAGCTTTGCGGCCGTGGGCTGCGGCACCCGCAGGGGCGGATGATCCGCCTCAAGGACGATGTTCAGCCGGATGTTGACACACTGCACAACGCCACTTGCGGAACGATAGCCATACGTCTCCTCGTGGCGCTGGTGAAAGGTCTCGACAATCTGATCGATTCGGATCTCGGCTGCCGGCAGTGAAATGGGAAGTTCATAGTTCTGGCCCCGATACCGCAGGTCGAGGGACCAGTGTCGGCGCACCGCCCGAGTGGGAATCTTCTGCTCCTCGAGCCACTGCTGCGCTCTCTCATCCAGTTCCCCGAAGAGTGCGCTGATCTCTTCCTCGGTTCTCCCTCCCTCATTCGCGTTCAGACTCACCATGCGCGTCATGGCGAAGTCCGCCTTGGGTTCCGTAGCCAGGACTCCCAAGGCACACAGAAGTCCCGGTCGATAGGGGATGAGCACCTTGCGAATGCCCAGCTCCTCAGCAACCTGGGCCGCATGCATCGGACCGGCGCCGCCATAGGCCACGAGCGTATAGTCGCGCGCATTGAAACCCTTCTCGGCGCAGA
The DNA here is from genome assembly GCA_965223775.1 of Gammaproteobacteria bacterium. Taxonomy (GTDB): domain Bacteria; phylum Pseudomonadota; class Gammaproteobacteria; order HK1; family HK1; genus JAJDXW01. The sequence continues at coordinate 6,018,367 of OZ245021.1, forward strand.
TGAAACGAATCTCCTGGGCGATTGCCGAGTTGACGATTTCGATGATGCCGGCCGCGGTCTCCTCGCTCCCTCGGCCGAGTTCTTCCCCCAATCCGTTCATGGCCGCATGCCCCTGTCGGCCGTCGATGCGAAGGCTGTCGCCCAGGACGGTGCCGGCGACAATCCTTCCCAGGACGAGATGGGCGTCGGTGACCGTTGCCTGGTTCCCGCCCTTGCCGTAACAGGCGGGGCCGGGATCGGCGCCGGCGCTCCGTGGGCCGACCTTGAGCAGTCCGCCCGGGTCCCGCCATGCGATGCTCCCTCCCCCGGCCCCGATGGACCGGACGTCCAGGGCTGCCCACTTCACTGGAAAGGTGTCGACGTGCCAGTCACGCATGACGGAAGGTGTTTCTCCGTCGAAGACGCTTACGTCGGTGCTGGTCCCCCCGATGTCGAGTGTGATGATCTGCTTTTCGCCGGCCAGGCCGGACACGAAGGCCGCGCCGGCGACCCCCGCGGCGGGCCCCGATCGAATCAGGGCCACGGGCTGCCGTTTGGCCGTTTCAGTGGACATGATTCCGCCGTTGCCCTGCACTACCACCAACGGAGCTTCGATGCCGAGCTCCGTCGCACCCGTTTCAAGATGTGACAGGTAGGTCGTCGCGACGGGTCGCACGAAAGCGTTGATGACGGTCGTGCTTGTCCGCTCGTACTCGCGAAATTCCGGCACCAGGTCACACGACAGGCTGAGGAGGAGTTCGGGCGCATGTTCGCGGGCGAGGTCGCGGACCGCCCTCTCATGGATCGGATTGACGTAGCTGTGCAGGAAGCAGACGGCCAACGACCGTACGCCCCTCGCGACCAGCGCCGAGAGCGCCTCGATCACTTCTCCCACTTCAAGGGGTGTGACGATGTCCCCGCTGGCCTCCAATCGCTCGGTGACCTCGAGAACGTCGGTCCTGGGCACCAGCGGCGGCGGGAAATCGACGTAGTAGTCGAACGTGTCGCGCCGGGTCTGGCGTCGGATTTCGAGTACATCGCCGAACCCGCGCGTGGTCAGGACCGCAGTCGGCGGCGATTCCCTGGTCAGCAGGGCATTTGTGGTCACGGTGGTCCCATGGCCCAGGAAGGCGACGTCCGCTCCCTTGGCACCGTAGCGATCGAGAGCGGCGCGCAGGCCCGCCAGCACGGTCTCGGCACGGGTGGAGGCGGGGGTGGGCGTCTTGTAGACCAGAATCTCCCCGTGCTTCGCGTCGTAGAGAACGATGTCGGTGAACGTGCCGCCGATGTCGATACCGACCCAGTATCGCTTTGCGCTCGCTCCCTGAAACCCCGCCGTCATCTACGAGTTCATCCCGTACCTCGGACCGCAACGCGAGACCGGGCGCTCGCCAGCTCCCACTGCATCGGGTTGTGGAGCTTGCGTACCCACACTTGATCTCCGGGGCAGACTCGGAAGACCCGGAGGGCGAACGGGCCCGTCGGCAGGTCTGTCGCCGCCTGGCTGCGGCGGATCCGCACCCGGCCCCGGAGCGGGGCGATCCCGGGGGCGACGCACTCGACCACGTCCCCCTCCTCGACCTCGAGCCGCACCGCCACTTCGGGGGCGAGGTCCCACCGCCGGACGTGGTCCGAGAGCGTGTCCCCGGGTACGGCCACCACGCTGAGATGGATGCGCCGGCCGCGGAGTCGCTTTCGCATCCGCCGAGTCGCTCCCGCGTCGACGGCGCCGCCGGAGACGACGACCCCGTAGATCTCACGCGCGGCTCGGGCGGAAACATACCCTTGCTCTACATCCTGCAGCACGGCCCGCGGATCTCGGTCGAGGGGATCGCCGTACCCCCCGCCGCCCCATTTCAGGATTTGAACCAGATCCCCTTCCTGGATGGGAAAGCGAACGGTCTTTCCGATCGCCGCAGCCGGTACCAGCAGCACATCATCGCGAATGACCGTCGTGGTGTTGGGCGCGCCGCCAAGGGCGCCGAGGAGCCCGTGATAGGGCGTGAAGCTCGGCTCGGACATGTCCGTCACGGTACCGGAGCCGCGGATCAGTCGCCAACCACGCCGAATGCCGAGGCCGCCGCGCTGCTTTCCCGCGCCGCCGCTGTCTACTCGCAACTCGTTGAACTCGGCGAGGAAGGGGAACTCCGTTTCGTGGATCTCGATGGGCATGATGCGACCGTGGTCGCCGCGTTCGAATCCGGCAAGAACGTCGTCGCCATCGCACTCATGGACGGCGCCGGTCCCGCCGATGGGAGAGTCGTACATGATGAACCGGTGGCCGGTTTGCGGATCCCAACCCGGCATGTAGTGATGACCAGGCCCGCAATGGTCTCCCAGGGCGTTTGCGGGAATGGCCGGCGCCAATGCGCCCAGGACGACGCTGGTTGCCCGGTGCATGAGGTCCTGGGCGCCGCAGGTCGGTGTCGGCGGCTGTGCCTGAAAGAGGGTTCCCGAGCGGGTCACGACCCGAATGGGACGGAACGACCCTCCGTTCACGTTGGGCGTGGGGTCCAAGAGTCCCTTGATCGCTACGAATGCGGCGCAGGCCGCCGTCGCCTCACTGCCATTCATCGGACCGATCACTACCGGCGCGCTGTCGCTGAAGTCGACGGTGATGGAGTCTCCCTTGATGTGTACGGTTGCCCTGAGGGGGATCCATCGGCTCTCGATTCCGTCCGAGTCCAGGTTCAGCTCGTAGGCGTAGTCGCCATCGGGCAGCGCACTGATCGCGTCGCGCATGCAGCGCTCGGCGCGGTCGCGAACAATTTCGCCGCACCGGATGACCGAGTCGATGCCATAGGCATCGAGAATCTCCCGGAGGCGCTTCTCGCTGGTCCAGAATGAAGCGATCACGGCCATGAAGTCGGCCTTGCGCTCCTCGGGAACGCGGACGTTGGCGAACAAGACGTCGAGGAGTGCGTCGTTCGGTTCGCCCGCCTGGTACGCCTTCACCGCCGGGATGCGGATCCCTTCCTGGTATACATCGGTGGAATCGGGGGTAATGCTGCCCGCTGCCATCCCCCCGATGTCCGTGTAGTGGAGCCGAATGACGATCCACAGGATCAGGCGTCCACCAGCGAACACAGGGTAGAGATGGGTCACGTCATTCATGTGGCCGCCAAGAACGTATGGGTCGTTGAGAAGGATGATGTCTCCGGGCTGAACGTCGTCGCCGAAACGCTCGAGAACGCCGCGGACGGCGTAGACCGTGGGCACGATGTGGGGCGGGTTGTCCTGGTAGATTGCGACGAGCTCCCCGTCGGGGGCTTGGAGGGCGCAGGAAAAATCATGCCTTTCCCTGAGGCTTGGTCCGAAGGAGGTGCGAATGATCGTGTGACGCATCTCCCGGATGAAGCTGATCAGAGCATTGTGAATGATTTCGACCTCGATGAGGTCGACGGATTTTGGCGAGACCGCGTCTTTGGGCTCGGCCGTCATCGCCCCATCTTCCGCTCCTCGCGTGGCCATTCGACGATTCGCACGCTCCCTGTTGTTCGAACGACTGACGTCTCGATTACCGGACCTTCAATTCCGGTTCGGGAAGAACGGCCGTCGCGATATCTTACCTGTCCCGACCGGGTGGTCCACTTGGGATGATAGTTCAACGTCGGTCTTGGCTCCATGGTCGAGACCGGACTGCGGGTCGGCAGGACAGTGAGAATCGACTGCTCCTGCGGCCAGACAGGCGGCAGCTTTCCGACTTCAGCCCGAGAATCGCAGCCCCGGCAGGCGTCCGCGCGGTCGAACTGGCATTCCTCTACGACGCCGGACGAAGATCGATGACGATATTGCCAAAACTGTCCAGCTCGGCGCGAGCGCCCGCCGGCACGATACAGGTGGCGTCGTACTCCTCGATGATGCACGGCCCTTTGCGCTGCTCTTCCAGGTCCGCGCGGGCCAGCACCGGAACTTCCTGCCACCCCGCCTCCGGACCGAAATAGGCCCGCCGCCTGGTCGGTGCCGCAAGGCGGGCGCCGCCCATGCTGATGCCGTCCGGTACCCGGGATCTGTCCGGTACGCCTTGGCCGACCACCTGGAGATTGACGATCTCCACCGGCTCGTCCGGCCCAGCCCGATGGCCATAGGTATATTCATGCTCCGCTCCGAAGCCTTCCTCCAACAATTTGAGGGAGCGAGCATTGATGGGCCCGTCGCCCAAGGGAACGGTCAGCTCGAAGGACTGCCCCTTGTAACGCATGCTGACAGCGCGCTGGACCCGCGCGCGCGGGCCGGTGAACCCCTGCGTCTCGAGCGCGGCCAGGGCTTCCGCCTCCATGTTTGCGACTACCCCGGCGATTTCGGCCGGGTCGGTGTCGCGGATGACGCGCCAGAACGTACGCGAACAGTGGTGCTCGATCTCCGAATAGAGGAGCCCGAAGGAGGAAAACACGCCCGGACACGGTGGGATGACGATGCGGGACATGCGAAGTGATTCGGCGGTGACCGCGGCGAACAGCGGGCCGTTGCCGCCAAAGGCGAACAGGGCATATTCCCGGACGTCTCGACCCCGCTCGCTGGAAACCGCCTTGATGGCCCGGATCATGTTGGAAGCCGCGATCCCATGGGTCCCATACGCGGCATGCTCGACGGACAGTCCGAGGGGATCGGCAATTTCCCTGGTGAAGACCTCGTGGGCCTTCCGCGCGTTGACCTTCAAAGCGCCGCCAACGAGGTACTCGGGATTCAGGTATCCCAGCACCAGATTTGCGTCCGTCACCGTCGGCACGGTACCGCCGATGTCGTAGCACACCGGACCCGGCACCGCACCGGAGCTTTGCGGACCGACCTGCACTGAACCGGCGGGGTCGATCCACACGTGCGAGCCTCCGCCCGCTCCCACTTCCGCCAGATCGATGGCCGGCACCTTGAGTGGATACCCGGCCCCGGTCAGCAACCGTGAGCCGATCATGATACCGGCACCCACCGAGTACTCCGTGGCGCGCGTGACTTCCCCATTCTCGATGATCGAGGCCTTGGCGGTGGTGCCTCCCATGTCGAAGGTAATGATCTTCGACATGCCCATCTTCCGGGCCAACGCCTGGGAACCGACGACGCCGGCTGCGGGGCCGGACTCCACGATATGCACGGGCATTTCACATGCCGCGGCGGCGGTGGTCAGCCCGCCGTTTGACTGCATCAAATGAAGCGGCGACGTCACGCCGCTGCGGTCAAGGTCCGCGCGCAGGTGCGAGCAGTATTGGCGCACGATGGGAAGGACGTACGCGTTGATGACCGTGGTCGAGGTGCGTTCGTATTCCTTGATCTCGGGCAGGACCTCGCTCGAGATGCAAATCGGGAGCTCGGGAGCCTTCTTCCTCGCGATCTCCTTGATTCGAATCTCATGGGCCGGATTGACGTAGGAATGGAGAAGGCACACGGCCAAGACCTCGACGCCTTCGGCCAACAACCGATCGAGCGCTCTTTCTACATCGTCTTCGTCGAGGGGAACCTCGATGTCGCCCTTCTCGTCGAGGCGTTCGGTCACCTCCATCCGAAGATAGCGCTCGACCAGGGCCGGGGGCTTCTCCCATGCGAGGTCGTAGAGCCGCGGCATGCGCAGCCGTCGCAGCTCCAGGACGTCCCGGAACCCTCGGGTCGTGATGAGTCCGGTCTTGGCGCCCTTGTACTCCAGGATGGCGTTGGAGACCACGGTGGTGGCGTGCAGCACCTCCTCCACACCGGACGCTCCGACACCGTTCTCGGCATATACCTCCTCGAGACCCTCGACGATGGCGCGCGCGTAGTCCTCGACACTGGAAGACACCTTCTTCGTAAAGAGGGTTCCTTCATCGTTCAGAAAAACGATATCGGTGAACGTGCCCCCGATGTCGACTCCGACTCGATATCGAGACTCGCGCCGCGCTCGTCGCTCTCTGTTCGCCACTCTTGCGTTCAAGGTGACCGGATCTTTCGGCTAGACACCTGGCGGCAGGGGACCGCGATCGATGAAAGGCGCCTCCCGCCAACCTCGCTCGTGGCGGAGGACCTCGCGCAGCGCCGCCGTCTCGTCCTCGTTGACGCACCACGAACGGGAATCGACGACGACCCCGTAATCGTCGCGTGCGGTACCCAGGCTGATGTACTCGTTGCGCACGTCCTTCAATACCCGCTCGGGGTCGCGATCGAGGGGATCGCCCCAACCACCGGCGCCGGCCATTTCATAGCGGAAAACGTCACCGCTGCGTATGGTCCGGGTGATCTTGCCGGTCATGATTTCGTCATCCGTGCCCGGGTTGAAGAGGTTGCGCGCAAGCCGACCGTGCTTGCCCCCGTAGAGCCCGTACGGATGAAAGGCACACCGGTCGTTGCGGATCTGCATGGTGCCTTCCGTCTCGCGCATGCGGTAGTCGCGCCGAAAGGGGGCGCCGCCGCGGAACTTGCCCGCACCCATGGCGTCCTGGATGAACTCGTAGGTGAGTATCTGCAGTGGGGTCTCGACCTCGGTCACCTCGGTGGAAACCGACGACAGATTGGCGCACAGGTTGGCATTGCCTTGCAAGCCATCCGCCCATGGACGCCCGCCCCAGGCACCGGCAAAGAAATCGACGTATATGTAGGGGCTGCGGTCGGCCCGATAGCCGCCCAGGGAAACGCCTACGTTGCCGCCGTCGGAAGCGGCGCACACACGGTCCGGCACCATCTTGGCCAGCGCTCCGAAACAGCAGTCCGCCTGGCGAAAGCCGGTCAGGCCGCGGGCCGCGGTCGCCGCCGGCAGGACCGCATTGGTGATGGTCCCTGGCGGGGTAGTTACCTCGATGGCGCGGAAGAACCCCTCGTTGGCCGGAATGTCTCCCGGAAGAATCGATTTGACGGTGGTGTAGACCGCCGCTGCGGTGAAGGAGTGCGTACAGTTCAACGCCCCCTTGACCTGGGGATCGCTGCCCGTCCAATCGGCAGAGATCTGATCGCCTTGCTTGCGGAATTCGACCCTCATGCGCACGGGCTTGCCAAAGTCAATGCCATCGTCATCGAGCCAATCCTCGAAGTCGAAGGTCCCATCCGGCAGCTCGCGGATGGCGGCCCGCGTCAGGCGTTCGGTGTAGTCGATGATCTCGGCCATGTGGGCCCGGGCATTCGCCGCGCCGTGACGTTTGACAAGTTCCAGAAAGCCCGATTCGCCGGTATGGCATGCCGAGAGCTGGGCCCGGACATCTCCCTGCAAGAGGATCGGGGCCCGCACGTTTTTCTCGATCATTTTCCACAACGTCTCGTTGCGCTCGCCCGCCTCGAACAGCTTCAGCGGCGGTATGCGCAGACCCTCCTGATAGCATTCGGTCGAATCGGCGGCGTTGGAGCCGGCCACTCGACCGCCCACGTCCGTGTGGTGACAGATGGTGGAGGCGAAAGCGATTCGCTGGCCTTCGAAATAGATCGGCTTGAAGATGAAGATGTCGGGCAGATGCATGCCGCCGTCGAAGGGATCGTTCAGGATATAGACATCGTCAGGCTGCATCTCGTTGTCGTAGTGGCGCAGAACCGACGCCAACGCGGGGGGGATTGAGCACAGATGCTGGGGCAGGGTGAGGCCCTGGGCCAACATCTTCCCTTCGCCGTCGCATATGGCGGTGGAGTAATCCATGCTGCCCTTCAGCACGCTGGAATATGCAGTCCGAAGAACCGTGAGAGCCATCTCGTCGGCGATCGAACAGGTCGAGTTCTTGAACAACTCGAACGCAAATGGATCATGTTTCCTGGTCATCCTTGAACGGTCCTCCGAATTCGGAATACCCACCCCGAGGGCCGGCTACATGGCGTCAGTCTGACGCTTTGGCGTCCCGAGAGCAACGGGACGGACAAAACAGTTGACGCTGACCGGACGTGGTCGCGAAGCTGCCGCAAGCGGACTTCTCCCTGCGCCTGGCCACGGTACGCGAGTGGCTCGCATCGAGAGCCGACTGTTGATCCCGCGCGCACTGCACGTCAGCGATCCTGAGTCCCGCGATGCTGTCCATCACGCCCTCCCCCATTGTCAGTGAATGTGCCTGCGCCCTCGGCAAGAGGCGGCGCACGGCCCGGCGTTCGCGACACTCGGAGCGGCTCTCTCGGGCCCCTGAATACCCTTCGTCGTATTGCTCGCGGTGGCCGTGGTGATCATCACGGTCTTCCCGGAAATCGCCCTCTGGCTGCCCAGGATGCGATACTCCTGACGTTCGATCGAGGACGACGAGAACAACCATTCGAGGCGAGGACACGAGATGCTGATGTTCGGCGTGGACGTGGGCGGAACCTTCACCGACGTCATTCTGTTCGACGAGGACACGGGTCGAATTTCGGGGGCCAAGGTACCTTCGACCCCGGCCAATCAGGCGGATGGGTTCACCCGGGGGCTGGAGGCGGTCGGGGTCGACTACCGACAGGTCAGTCGAGGTTTGCACGGGACCACCGTAGCGACCAACACCGCCATTGAACGCAAGGGCGCCTCCACGGTCGGTGTCTTCACCAAGGGTTTCCGGGACGTTCTTGCCATCGGCACCGGTCAGCGGTTCACTGGGGGCCTGTTCAACCCACGGTTTCGCAAGGCACCACCTCTGGTCAAGCGTTCATGGCGCCTGGAAGTGGACGAGCGCATGACCCACGATGGCGAAAGCCTGACCGAGCCGGATACGAGTGCGCTCGACGATGTGGTTTGCCGCATCGAGGCGCACAATGCCCGCGCCGTAGCCGTTTGCTTTCTCCACGCCTACGTCAACGACGCCCACGAGCGTGCCGTGGTCGAGGCCTTGCGGAGGCGGCTGCCCGGTCGCTTCGTTTGCGGCTCCTCCGAGGTGCTGCCCCAGATTCGCGAATACGAGCGCTTCACGACCGCTGTCTTCAATGCCTACCTGGGCCCGGTCATGGAGCGCTACCTGGGCGATCTCGGCCAGCGTTTGAACGAGAAGGGCTTCGATCGCGACCTGCTCATCATGATGAACAACGGTGGGGTGGCGGCGGCCGGACAAACCGCGCAGTTCCCCGTCACGGCGGTGCTGTCGGGACCCGCCGGGGGGGTGGCCGCCGGCCTGTTCCTGTCGCGGCAGATGGGGTTCGAGGACTTCATTACCTACGACATGGGGGGAACCAGCACCGATGTCTGCCTGGTGAAGAATCGCGAACCCAGCATGGCCGTCCAGCGCATCGTCAGCGGACTGCCCCTCAAGATTCCACAGCTCGACATCAGCACGGTTGGCGCCGGCGGGGGCAGCATCGGCTGGATTGACACTGACGGCCGGTTCGCCGTGGGACCGCAGAGTGCCGGAGCCGAGCCCGGCCCCGCCTGCTATGACCAGGGCGGCTTGGAGGCGACGGTCACCGATGCCAATCTGGTTCTCAACCGCATCAGCCTCGACACCCGACTGGGCGGCTTCATGAACCTGAAGAAAGACAAAGCGGAGGCTGCCGTCGCCCGCATTGCCGAGCGCTTGGGCAGCACGGACCTTCGTTTCGTCGCCGAGGGCATTTTGCGTATCGCCGAGTCCAACATGAGCGGCGCCATCCGGGAGATCTCCGTCGAGCGCGGCGAGGACCCCCGGGCGTTCACCCTGATCGCGTTCGGTGGCGCCGGCCCAATGCACGGATGCGCGGTGGCGCAGGAAGTGGGGATGCGTCGGGTAGTTTCGCCCAACTACCCCGGAAACTTCTCGGCCCTGGGTCTCCTCACCTCCGATCTTCGCCATGAGCTCGCGCGCACCCATCTCACGCTCCTCGACGATGCGGACATGGGGGCCGTATCGCAGCGGCTGGGCCAGATGGTGGCCGAGGGACAGGCCTTGCTGGCGTCGGAGAGGGTTGCCGACTCCGATCGAACCATCGTTTGTTCGCTGGGCATCCGTTATGAAGGACAGGCACATGAGCTGCCCATCGAAGTCACCCCCGGCACGCTCGACCGGGACCAAATCGCCAAGACCTTCGTGAAACGCTACTTCGAGGCGTGGTCCTACTCGCCGCCGGGCCGCCCCCTCCAGTTGGTGACGCTTCGGGTAACGGCCGTGGGCCGCGCGCCGAAGCTCTCCTTCCCTCTTCTCGATGGCGACGGACGCAGTCTGGAGCAGGCCGACATGGGAAGCCGCGCGGTGTTCTTCGCCGGGGCCGAGCGCATGGCCCCCGTCTACCGGCGCGCGCTCCTGCCGCCAGAGGCCAGCTTCCGGGGGCCCGCCATTGTCGAGGAGGAGGGATCGACGACGGTCGCCTTTCCAGACTGGGAGGGTCGCGTGGACGAGGTCGGGAACATCATCCTGGAACTCCGCTAGTCCCTCAGGACATTGGAACGAACGGCTCGCTTGTCGTTCACGCGGAAGTCGACCCACCGACGGTTCACCTGCGTCAATCGTCGGCCCGATGCAACCGGGCGACACGTCGCCCGCCGTAGCGGCCAAATCATTTGACCGGTGGGAGAAATTCCATTGGCAGGCCCAGCCAGTCTGGCGGTGCTTGCCCGCGCCGCAGCCGGGCAGCACGGGGCTACCACCGGTTCTCCCACGAATGGATGATTCCGTTCCACAGCATGGGGGCCGGCCACTTGAACTCCAGCAGCTCGTTGTCTTCCAGCGCCTCGGTGTAGTGGTACGCGCCCGCCTGCGTCGCCCAGATATCTCCGGGCAGGCAGATGTGCTCTTGGGTTCCGCCAAACTTCTCCCGCATCTTGCCCCTGAGGAGATAGCAGAGAAAATGGTGATAGTGCTTGTGGTTGGCGACCTTTCCCTTGAGGTGACTGATCCAGATGACGCCAACCCGTGGCCCGGGAGCCAGGACCTTGAAGAACTGACGGACATCCTCTCCGGGCGGCCCAAACTCCACGCCTCCCTCCACCCTCTGCATGCGCATCGCCTCGAGCGCCTCCCAGCGCGCAAAGATATGCGACGAACACGCAGGCGCCGCGCCCCACGTAATGAGTCGGCCGCCCGATATCAGATGGGGCGGAGACATCCATTCCACCAGAACACAGTCCTCGAGCGCCTCCAGGCCAACCTCGACGCCTGGCGCTGCGCACCATCCGTCGCGAGCAACCGCCTCGTAGTGCTCGCCGGCCAGGGTCACACGCATGCTGCCCCGCACCAGGCAGCACATCACATCGTGCGCATAACGTACCGAGGGCAGAATCTGGCCTCGCTCCAGGTGTTGTTCGAGGAAGGACGCCTTCGGCCCCGGCATCAGGATCTTTGTTTCGATGGGTCGCTTGACGGGCACGCCTTCAACGTGCGTGATGGAAACGATCGGCGCCTCGCCGCCATTGGTGTAGAGGACGGCATCGGCTTCGTCGCCGACCCGATCGTCTCGCCCCAGAAACACGGAACCCTTGGTCATCGCGGCTCGCCTCTTCTCTACCTGTCGTTCCACGGGGTACGGCCTTCCACGCCGGTTCAGTGTCGCCGGCCGCATCGGCCGGTTCAACGCGCCAGGTGGGGACGGCGAGCACCTTGCCGCTCTCGGTGCGGTCAGCCAATTAGCCAGCGCGCGACGCGGCGCGCGAGCCCGAGAAGCTCTCGGTCCCGCCCGGACCGGCCCACAAGCTGCAGCCCGACCGGCAACTCGTTCGCGCCCCGGCTGCTTGGCAGGGTAACGCACGGCAGGTGCATCGCCGTCCAGATTGCGTTGAATACGGCGCTGCCGACGGTGTCGCCGGGCTCGGCTTCGCCACGCGCGGACGGGGTGAGCAGCGCTTCGCAGCGATCGAATATTCGGTCGACCGCGGTCGCCGAAGCCATCTGGGCGCGGCGTACCCGCTGTACCTCCTCAATTGGGGCGACGAGTCCCCGCTCGATCGCTCCGCGGAGACTTCTGCCAAGCTTCTCGCGACGCCTTTCGTATTCGTGCACGAACGCAAGGGGAGCCTCGACGGCAATGGCCAAGTCGAGACCATCGCCCAGCTCACGAACCTCTCTTGGCAGCGCCACATCCATGACCACGGTCCCCGCGTTCCTCAGCGCCGTCGCCGCTTCGGTCAGGGCACGGCGGGTGGACCTCCTGGCGTGGTGCCAGTACGGAGTCCGGCACACGCCAATCCGCGGCGCCTGTCTGCGCGTGATGGTCCTCCGGCGCCGGAGGTCGCCGTCCAGGACGGCGTTCAGAAGCGCAAGGTCGTCGATGCTCCGCGCAATCAGACCGATGGTGTCAAAGGAAGGGGCTAGCGGCTTTACGCCGGCGAGGCTGATGCGACCATATGTGGGCTTGAACGCGAACGTGCCGCAGTAGGCAGCCGGGCGCAGGGTCGAACCGCCGGTTTGCGTACCCAGCGCCAGGGGGACCATGAAATCGCCTACCGCTGCCGCCGAGCCGCTCGACGAGCCCCCGGCCGTGCGCCGTGGGTCGTGCGGATTTCTGGTCCTGACCGGACCAGGACAGGCGAACTCCGTCGATACCGTCTTGCCGAGGATGATCGCGCCGGCCGCGCGGGCTCGGGCGATGCAGTCCGCATCGCGCCCGGGGCGGTGGCCGCCGTAGATGGGCGAGCCGTACTCGGTCGGCATGTCGGCGGTGTCGATGACGTCCTTGACCCCGATCGGGACCCCATGGAGCGGGCCGGTCGGCGTTGTCCGGTCACGTTGACGGGCCTGCCGAATCGCGGCATCCGGATCGAGAAAGGTCCAGGCGCGGACTATCGGCTCGCGCGCTTCAATCCGGTCCAGGCACGCGCGAACCAGAGACTCGGCGGTGATCCGGCCCGTGGCAATGAGCCGTGCGCCCTCGCTCGCCGTGAGCCGCTCAAGGGCTGTCACCGCCTTGCAACGCGGAGCTCAGAACATGGCGACGACACGGGCTGAGCCCGTCGGCGGCCCTCGTCCATCCGTGTCTCCCACTCGCCGAGCGAGCGTGGTTGCCGCGAACCGCACCTTCGAGCTATTGGCCCTCGGCCGCCTGCAGCAGAAGCTCGGCAACCTCCGTCACCAATGGCTGTGGTCTCGCATCCTTGACGAATGCATCGTAGATTGGCTTGGCGATTCCGCGCAGCTTCGCCTTCTCCTCCGCGCTGATGGCGAGGAGCGAAAGCCCGTGATCCATGGCCAGCGTCCACATGGCCTGCCCCTGGATTGTAGCGACGAAGTTCGTCAGATCATGCGCGGCGGAATCCGCTTCCTCCTGAATGATGTTCTGAACGTCTGCAGGCATGCTGTTCCATAACTTCAGATTGATGGTCAGCATGCCCAGGTTCGGCACCACCGTCCACGGGTTGTAGGACTTGGCGAAGTCCAGGTAACCGCGGCTGAAGATGCAGGTGGGATGGCACGTGGAGCCTTCAATGATATGGCGGCGCATGGCGTCGACCGCGTCGGCACCGCCCATCACGGTAGGTTCCGCTCCCAGCGCGCGCAGCACCTGTGCCGCGATTTCATTCGAAACCCTGAGCTTCTCGCCCTTGAAGGCATCCACCGTATTCAATGGCTTGAAGGTCACGAACCCGATGTCCGCCTGATTCCAGAAGGCCAGGGTCTTGATGCCAAGGCTCGCGAAATGATCCTCGATGAGCTTGCGGCCTTCGCTGCCGCTCTCCAGCATGCGGAGGGTGTCGGCGGTCGTGATGCCGACGAAGCCTGGCACGAGAATCGCCGCCACGTCGGAGATTCCCCCGTAAAACACCATGCCGACCGAGTCCATGTCGACCGTACCGGTGGCCACCGCCTTGGGGACTTCGCCGCCCTTCATCAGCGTCGCCCCGGGGTACATGGTGATGTTGACAACTCCCTCGGTCCGTTCCTGGATGGTCTCCACCATCTTCGTCTGCCGAACGATGTAGGGATCCTTGGCCGAAAGGCTGTTCGCCATGCGGAGGTTGAACGTCTTGTCGGAAGCTTCCGCCGACTCGATGCTCACAAACGTCGCGCTCGAGGCGATCAGGCCCATGGCCAGTACGGCCAGAGTCCTTCGTGAGAATTCCATCATTTGTCTGGTCCTTCCCGTGAATTGTTATCACTCGCTTTGCGAGATGGAAGGATTCTAATCTGGCATGGGAATACGGGCAACAAAATCGGCGATGCCTGTCAGGAGCAAATAGTCTGTCCGGTGTTGCAGCACGTCATCTGTCCGGTTTGATGGGCACCGAGGAGGTGCCCCATGACCCGGACACAAGTGCTGCAGGAGATCCGACGGATGAGGTTCGAGGAAGCGTACGGCGGTTGGCAGTCGCGGCGGCTGACGCAGGAGGAGGCGGCACGGCTGCTGGGGGGGGGTGTGAGCGCACGTTCCGGCGCTGCGTGGACCGCTACGAGGACGAGGGACACGACGGGCTGGTGGACAAGCGCTTGGGCGAGGTCTCGGCGCGGCGCGCCCCGGTCGACGAGGTGTTGCGCATGCACGAAGTGCAGCCGATGGAAGCGGTCAAGGCTCTCACCTGGTTCCAGGCCGACGACGCCCGGAACGTCGACCCTGCAATCCGCGAATACCTGCGTCGAGCGGCCGCCGAGTGGAACTGCGCGGTGTCGACGATCGCCAAGACCGAATCTCGGCACTTGGGGCTATGGTCTTGCCTTGATCTTCCTGGAGGGCGGGCGCTGTCGCACCGCGCCGGAAAGCCGCGCGTTCCCGGATGTCCGGAGTCGCCTCGAGACAATCAAACCCCCGCGTCGCCTTGCTACGACAGGTGAACGGCTTGACCGGACTCGGTGGACGGGTCCAACCTGCCCGGCATCACGTCTGCAGATTGGATGTAACGAACTGAGTATCCGGCGGTCATGACATTCATTTCCAATGCCCGCATGTATGCCGTCAGCCCGGAAGCCGAAGCGGTCTGGGACAATCTGATCGCCCATGTGGCCGAGGACGCCGGCACGTCATTCGCCTATCTGACCTACGCGGCGCCGCGACCGCTCGAGCAGCTCTGGCGCCGTCCCGACCTGGGTTGCGTGCAGATGTGCGGATACCCGATCGCGCTCAAACTTGCTGATGTCGTGCCCTTGGCATCCCCGGTTCCCGCCGCGTCCTGGGCCCGCGGAAGGGCCGTCTACAGAACCGACCTGATTGTGCGCACGGATGCCCCCTACAAGGTTCTCGCCGACACTTTCGGCGGCACCGCCGGCTGGACCGTCGAGCACTCGCATTCGGGCTTCAATGCGCTGCGCCATCACCTCCTGCCCTGGCGAAGCGACAGCCGGGCAAAGGTCTACCGGCACTCCGTCGGACACCTCGTCACGGCCCGGGGCATCCTCGAGAGCGTGGTGGACGGGACGATCGATGTCGGACCCCTCGATGCCTACTGGCACATGCTGATGCGAAAATACGCGCCTGCGATGACGGAGAACATCCGCGTTCTGGACTCGACCGCAACCGCGCCGATGCCGGCATTCGTCGCCGCGCCGGCACTGCCCGAGGAAACCGTCGATCGCCTGCGCGCTTGCTTTGCCGCGGCCCATTCGCGGCCCTGGTTCGACCAATTCAGGGATGCGCTCCTGATCGAGCGATTCGAGAACGTCACGCGTGAGACCTTTCATCCGACCCTGGCATGGGACCGGGCCGCGAGGGCCGCCGGATACCCCGTGCCGGCATAATCCCCACGGCCCGTTGCCGTTGCGAGACCGGATGTGAGCTACGACTTCGACCTTGGACCCTGGACGCGCAAGATTTCCACGAACGCGGACACCGCGCAGCATTGGTTCGACCGTGGGCTGAACTGGACCTTCGCCTTCAACCACGATGAAGCCGTCGCCTGCTTCAGGCGAGCGGCGGGCGAAGATCCGCGGTGCGCCATGGCCTGGTGGGGCATCGCCTACGCGACCGGACCCTTCTACAACCGTACATGGATCCGGTACTCCGATGCCGAGATTGCCGACGTGCTCCCGATTTGCCACGACGCCGTGACGACCGCGCTGTCGCTCGCAGACGACGCGACACCGGCCGAACAGGCCCTCATCCGATCGCTGGCCAGGCGGTACCGGAACGGCCGCGAAACCGATCGCGAGGTCCTGAACGCCTGGCACCGGGACTACGCCGACGCGATGCGTGACGTGTACCGCGCGCATGAGGATGACCCCGACATCGCCGCCCTCTATGTCGAAGCCGCGATTACCTGCACGCCGCGCCAGCTCTGGAACCTCGACACCGGCGAGCCCAACCCGAACGCGCGCACCAGCGAGGTGATGCCGGTGCTGGAACGCTGGATGGGCAAGATCGGGCAGGGCGGCCCCGTTCATCCGGGCATTCCCCACATGTACATCCATGCACTGGAAATGTCGCCCGTCCCGCAGCGTGCCCTGAAGGCGGCCGACATGCTGCGCGGGTTTGCCCCCGACGCCGGCCACCTCGAGCACATGCCGGCACATGTCTACGTGCTCTGCGGCGACTACGCCCAGTCGGTCCTCCAAAGCGAACGCGCGGTCCGGGCCGACGACAAGTACCTCGCGTTCGCCGGAGACCGGAACTTCTACACCACCGCCCGGTGTCACGATCTCCATCTGTTCATGTACGCCGCCATGTTTCTCGGCCAGTACGCCAAGGCCGCCCAAGCCGCCGAGCGCATCGCCGCCATGGCCACGCCGGCGCTAATCTCCGGGAGCGAGCCCTTCATGGCCTCGATCCTGGACGGCTACGCCGCCATGGGCACGCATGTCCTGGTCCGCTTCGGCCGCTGGCGCGCTCTCACCGCACGGCCCGGACCGGACGACCCTTCGCTTCACCGCATCGGAGCTGCGATGCATGCCTATGGACAGGGCGTCGCCCACGCCGCGCTCGGCCACATCGAGGAGGGACAGGCGGCCCAGTGCGCGTTCGATGCGGCCGCGGCGACGATTCCCGAGGACGTGATCTTTCTCAGCAATACTGTTCGCGACATGCTCCGCGTCGGGGAGGCGATGCTGGCGGGCGAGGTGGAATACCGGAAGCGGAACTACGATCGCGCATTCGCCAGTCTTCGCCTCGCGGTCTCTCGCGACGACGCCCTCAACTACACCGAACCCTGGGCCTGGATGCATCCGCCGCGCCATGCGCTCGGCGCGCTCCTGGCGGAGCAGGGCCTGTATCGGGACGCCGAAGCTGTGTTTCGCGCGGACCTTGGCTATGACCGGAGTCTTCCGCGCTGCTGTCAGCATCCCGACAATGTCTGGGCACTGCAGGGGCTGATGGAATGTGTGGAACGCGCGGGCGACGCCAACGAGCATCGGCTTCTGCGACAGAGGCTCGACTTCGCGAAGGCCCGCGCCGACGTTCCCATCGAGAGCGCCTGTTATTGCCGAACCGCAGGCACGTTCCCGGTTGCACGGGATTCTCGGCCGGCATGAACACTCCGAATGACGGTCCGATTACCTGTTTCGAGCCGGAATCGGCGGGTACGTGCGATCACCATCCAGCAACACGAGCGGCTACGCTACGGCGCAATGACTCGGGCCAACCCGTCCCATCTGGTTCGCAAGCGCCGTGCGCTGCCCCACCGCCAGCGACCGAGCACGATGCAGGTGCTGAAGACTCTGCTGCTCAACCGTCTTGACCGGCACGTAGCGCATCGTCGGACGACCCACCGCCTCGCAGATCGCCTCCGCGTCGCGCCAATCGTTCTTGTTCGACTTCACGTACGCCTTGACGAACTGCGCGCTCATCAACCGCGCGTCATAGCCCATCGCGCGCAGCCGGCGCGCCCAGTGGTGGGCGCCTCCACACGCCTCCATCCCCACCACACACGGCTCGTGCGCGCCAATGAACTTCTCCAACCCCCGGCGCGTGAGCTGCTTCTGCAACACCACACGACCCGTGCGGTCCATCGCGCACACATGGAAGGTGTTCTTGCCCAGGTCAATCCCCATTCGGGTAATCTTGCTCATGGTCCGCCTCGCTCCCGGTGGTATAGACACCTCTATCCTGGCCCTTCTGAGGCCGTGTGGGTAGCGGGGCGGACCATCCCATCTCCCAGGCGTGCACCACATGCCTCGCCGGTCCGAGGCGCAGCCGGGCTGGACATCAGCCCGCCGGCCCGAATCGGATGATGCGGCCGGACAAAGGGCCGCTCGGAGGGGCAAGCCTCGCGGCCGCGCCTCCCCGGGGCCGTGGACACGCCCCCGGCGGGCGCTCAGGCGGACGAGGACTCGGCGCTCTCCTCCGCGCTCCGGCGGCGGGTTGCGCGGAGCTCGCGAGTCGCCGCGCCGTCGATCTCGCGCCCGTCCCCGGCCAGCACGACGCCGTAGATCGCTTTCGCGCGCTTCGGCGAGAGCTTCTCGGCCCTCACGTCGGCGAGCACCGCCCCAGGGTCCCGGTCCAGGGGATTTCCCCAGCCGCCTCCCCCCGGCATCCGGATCGTGAGCGTGTCACCCTCCCTGGCGGAGACGATGAACTTTGACGGCATCGGCTCGTCGGGACCGCCCCGGTGGGCGAAGGAGACCCGGGAGGGCGGTGACGCCTGGCCGCCACAAAGGCCGTAGGGCGGGTGGTCCATGCGATCGGAGCGAAGCTGGACAAGGGTGTCGTCGGCGAGGAAGCGGTACCGGCGCGTCAGCCCGATCCCTCCGCGAAAGGTGCCCGCCCCTTCCGAATCGTAGCTAAGCGAATACTCCTCGATCCGGATCGGGTGTTCGACCTCGATCAGCTCCGCGGGGATGTTGGTGATGTTGGATACCGCCCCGCTTTGCGCGTCGATGCCGTCGTGGAACGCGGACGCGCCGGAGGCGATCTCGCCGCTGCCCTCGACCTGCACCCAGGGCTTGCGCGCATTTCCCTCCTGGCGATAACCGGCCATGGTCAGGTTGCCGGCGCAGGCGGGCACCTCGTCGGGCAACATCCGCGCGAAGGCGCCGAATACCGCGTGCGAGACCCGGAGGCAGCCGAGGAACCGGGCCGCGACCGCCGCGGGGGGGCGTGGGTTGACGTAGGTCCCCTCCGGAGCGGTCACCGTGACGGGCCGGAAATAGCCGCCCGTGTTGGGGATCTCCCCGCCGAGGACCGCCCGTGTCACGGCATGGACCATGGACTTGGTCGAATCGAGGGGATTGTTTATCGCACCCTTCACCTGGGGAGAGGTGCCCGTGAAGTCGACCCGGATCTCGTCGCCCTCCTTGACGAGGTTGGCGACGATGGCGATGGGCCCGCACCCGAATCCGTCATCGTCGACGTGGTCGGTGAAGCTGAAGGCCCCGTCGGGCAGCTCCCGGATTCGCATCCGGGTGAGGTTCTCGGTGTAGTCGAGGACCTCGCCCTGGAGCTCGAGGAACCGCTCGGCGCCGTGACGCCCGGCGAGCCGCACCAGCTCCTCCTCGGCGAGCCGGAGGGCGGAGACCTGGCCGCGCAGGTCGCCCAGCACCTTGTCCGGCACCCGCACCGCCTTCTCGATGATGCGAAAGAGGGTGCGGTTGGGCTCGCCCCGCTCGTAGAGCTTGAGCGGCGGAATGCGCAGCCCCTCCTGGTAGATCTCCGTGCAGTCGCTCGAGTTGCCCCCGGCCACCCGGCCGCCGACATCGGTGTGATGGCTCATCGCGCACGCATAGGCGATTAGCGTCTCGCCCGCGAAGACGGGCTTGAACATGAAGATGTCGGGGAGGTGGCTGCCCCCTTCGTAGGGGTCGTTGTTGATGAGGATGTCGCCGGGAAAGATCCGCCCCTCGTAGTGCTCGACGCAGGCCTTGAGCGCGGGCGGCATCCCGCCCATGTGAATCGGCTGGCAAAGACCCTGGCCGACGAGTTCTCCGTCCGGACTGAGGAGGCCGGTCGAGAAGTCGTAGCCGAGGCGCACGATGGACGAGCGCGAGGTGCGGACCAGGGTGACCGCCATCGCATCCGAGATGCCGGACAGGGCGTTGTGGACGACCTCGATTTGCGTCGGATCGGTGGGGCCGGCCCGGGGGCTGGCGTTGGGCCTCGGGCCGGGGCCGGGGCGGGGGCTGGGGCCGGGGCGGGGGCGGGGGCGGGTCATGTCGACTCCGTTGGGGTCGCCCGGACGGCGTCAGCCGGATGCCGGAATGGCGGTGGTCCGGGCCGTCCCCGCGCCGGTGCCGATGCCGGTGTCGGTCCGGCGAGCCTTCGCGGCACGAAGCGCCTCGGTCGCGTTCCTGTCTACCGCCCGCCCGGACTCGTCGACGATTACGCCATAGGCATCACGGGCATGGGCAGGGGTGATCTTTTCTTCGACGACGTCGCGAAGAACACGCTCCGGCTCGCGATCGAGCGGGGGGCCATGTCCGCCGCCGCCGCACCACTGGGTGCGAAGCCGGTCGCCGCGGCGCATGACGGTTGTCGACTTGCTCGGGAGCACGTGCATGGCGTCGCCGGCCTCCAGGCGGATCCGCGCGGGCGACGCGCTGCCGCCGCCCTGGATGCCCCATGGCGGACGCTTGGCGCGGTCCGAACGGACGCGCACTTCGATCTCGTCGTCGAGGAACGTGTAGGTGCGCGACATGGCGAGTCCGCCGCGGTAGCGCCCCGGCCCCTCGGTGTCCGGTACGAAGCCGTACTCGTCGATCCGGATGGGGTACTCGAGCTCCAGGAGCTCGATCGGCGTGTTCGCCTGGTTGGTGATGTTGGACCCCTGGCCCTCCATGCCGTCCTTGTCGGGGCGCCCGCCGCACGCGATCTCGTTGAACCCCTCGGTGAGCACCCACCCGCGCCACGGCTCCCCGCTCCTGTCGAGGCCGGAGAAGGCGATGCTCGAGTCCGCTCCCCCCGGGCATGCGAACGCGCGCTCCGGTGCCATCTGGGCGAGGGCCCCCCACACCGCCTGATTGATGCGCCGGCCTCCGAGCTGGCGGGCCGCGACCCCGGCGGGCGGGAGCGGGTTCACGAAGCACCCGGGCGGGGCGGTGATCGTGATCGGACGGAAGAAGCCGGAGGTGCTGGGGAGATCGGCGCCGAGCAGGCTGCGGAGCGCCATGTGGACGAAGTTCGCGTTCATGTGGAAGAGCCCGACGATCGAGCCCCGGCACTGCGGAGAGGTGCCGTCGAAGTCGACGTGGATCTCGTCCCCGGTCTTCGTCACCGTCGCCACGATCGCGATGGTCTCGTCGGAGATCCCGTCGTTGTCGACATGGTCGGTGAACGACCAGGTGCCGTCGGGAAGCTCCGCAATCGCCCGGCGGGTCAGGCGCTCGGTGTGGTCGAGGAGGCCGGCGGCGAGCTCGTGGTACTCGCTCGTCCCGGTCCGTTCGATGAGCGCCAGCAGCTCGCGCTCCCCGATGTGCGTCGCGGTCACCTGGGCGAGAAGGTCGCCCAGGACCGTCTCGGGCGCGCGTACCGCCTTCTCGAGCAGACGGTAGATGGTCTCGTTGGCCTTGCCCTCCTCGTGCAGCTTCGAGGGGGGAATGCGCAGCCCCTCCTGGTGGATCTCCGTATTGGCGAAACCCTGGCCACCGGGAACGCTTCCCCCGATGTCCGCGTGGTGGCAGACGGCGCCGACATACGCAAGCGCGCGGCCCTCGTGGAACACCGGTTTGAACAGGTAGATGTCGGGCAGGTGCTGGGCCCCTTCGTACGGGTCGTTGGTGATGAAGATGTCGCCGCGGGCGATGTCGTCCCTGAACCAGGCGAGACAGCCGGCGAGCGCGGGCGCCATCCCGCCGAGGTGAATCGGGTGGCACATGCCCTGCCCGACGAGATCGCCCTTGGCGGTGAGCACGGCGGTCGAGAAGTCCCAGCCGAGTCGCACGACGGCCGAGCGCGCGGTCTGGTAGAGCGAGATCGCCATGGTGTCGGCAATCCCTTCGAGCGCGTTTCGGATGACCTCCAGGCGGGTCGGGTCGAAATCTCGCGGCATCGTCCTCTCTCGGCCTGCCTGCTCCACCCGGCGGGCGGACGGAGACGGCGTGCGCCCACCGTTGGGTCCGGTCGAGTCGCCTCGCGGCCGGGTGGGCAGCCCGAGGACGAGGCTAGAGACGGGCGCCCGTCCCTGTCAATCGGCCCGGCCTTCGGGGCGTGACGGCCGCGAAACCCAAGGGAGTACCTGACGGCGTCCGAAGTCCGGGCGGCCAGCGCGCCGAGAGCCGGATTCCGATGCGGTGCCCGGGCGCGGCGTAGCCGCCTTCGGGGGGTGGCGGCGTGCGAAGATGACGGCCGCCGGACCAGTTGCTGTATTGGCCGGACCCGCCAGGGGTTTCGAGCACGGCAGGGAAGATATGTCCCAATGAAAGAAGACGAGCGATCAGACGCCCGGTACCGGATCGGGGTGGACGTAGGCGGCACATACGTCAATGACTTTGACGCCACCTGCCGCCTACCATATCCAAACCTACCCTAAACGACTATTTTTCATAATGTTACGTCGATTCAGCAGGACTTGACTTACCGCCTTTGACAGCCCATGATGCGCCCCAATTGAACCCCGATCGCTTGCGCTACGCTTACGCTTACGGCACGGCGGAGCGGCCGGAAAAATCGCAAGTCCGGAGGCGCGCGATGGCCAAGCTCCAGTATCGAACCATTTCCAAACGCACCGTCGACGGGCTCTCCGTTGACGAGAAGGACGTCGTATTCTGGGATCGGGAGCTGCCCGGCTTCGGGGTCAGGGTGTATCCGTCCGGGTCGAAGGTGTACGTGGTTCAGACCAGGACGAAGGGCAAGTCGAAGCGGGTGACGCTCGGGCGCCATGGGGTGATCTCGGCCGACCAGGCGCGGCGCAAGGCGGCCGAGACCATCGCCCGCATCAAGAGCGGTCAGGACCCAGAGGGGAAGCCCGCCTCGACGGTCACCGTAGCGGACGTGGCGGCGCGCTATCTCAGGGAGCATGTCGCGCTGCACTGCAAGCCGGGAACGGCGAAGCTGTACCGCAGCGTGTTGGAACGCTTCATCCTTCCTGCCTACGGCCACCTCGCCGTGGAGGAAGTCGACCGCGAGCACATCGCCGACCTGCACTACGAGCTTCGCGACATGCCCTATCAGGCGAACCGAGTGCTGGAGATCGGGAACAAGCTGTTCAACCTCGCCGAGTTGTGGAAGCTTCGCACGGGCAGCAACCCGTGCAAGTTCGTGCGCAAGTACCGGGAGAAGAAGCGCGAGCGGTTCCTCACCGACGAGGAGTTTCGCCGTCTCGGCGACATTCTGAACGAAATGGAGGCGGACAAGACGCTGCCGGTGTACCCGGCGGCGGCGTTTCGCCTGCTGATGCTGACCGGGTGCCGACGCAACGAGATCGTGACGCTCAGGTGGGAGCACGTGGATCTCGAGGACGGCGAGCTCCGCCTTCGCGACAGCAAGACAGGTGCGCGCATGGTGCCGCTGTCACCGGCGGCAGCGCGGGTGCTGGCGGAGCTTCCGCGCGTCAAGGACAATCCTTGGGTCATTCCCGGCTTCAAGCCGAACAGGCATCTCTCCGATCTCAACCACTATTGGGACCGGGTGCGCGAGAGGGCGGAGCTTCAAGACGTCCGAATTCATGACATCAGACACTCCTTCGCGTCGAGGGCGCTGGCGCTCGGCGAGAGCCTGAGCATGATCGGGAAGCTTCTCGGCCACAACAAAATCGACACCACCTCGCGCTATGCTCATTTGGCGCGGGATTCGATCAAAGCGTCGTCAGCTCGTGTCGCCGACAGCATCGGCGCCGACATTCTCGACAGGAGGCCAACAGAGGCTACGGAGTTGACCTAAGTGCCGTGTGAACTGCGTTTCCATCAGTTTGGCCAATCGACGCAGTTACCCGAGTGTAGGGGCCGGAATCGGCGAAAGCAGTGGGCAAGTCAGGTTCATAATTCGAACCCGAAGACGCCGAGCAAAGAGGGAACGAGATAAAATGGCAACCGATGACATTTCCAAACACGCATGCAAGTGCCCATGCGGCAAGTCTACGGTCACTTTCGTTACGGCTTCTCCCGACCATCCTTGGGCACGACCAAGCCAAACGAAGTATTCCGCATCGATTGACTGCGGTGATTGTAAATGTAAGTTCTGTGTGTACCAAGTTTCGTCAAATGATGTGCCGGTGATCGTGGAAAGGGCTGAAGTGGAAGCAAGAAAGGAGCTTGGTGAACAGATAGAGAATCTGGATAAGGAGATTAGGCGTTCAATTCAAGCTGAACGACTGCGTGCACGAATTACTGATGCGATCGACAAAAGAGAGTCAATGGCCGGTCGTCTTCGCAAACTCCATGAACTTCGTTTGACTGTTGAGTCCTATTCTACTTATCGAAAGAACCCGTATGGCGGAGAAGCGGCACTGCGGTTCACGAGGGGCGCGACTTTCGCACGGATAGGATCCACTACAGCTCTAGGAGGAGAAGACCAGCGTTACTTTTCAGAAGCTATGGACGAGATGAAGAAATTGGAAGACTCAAAAGAACAGATCCGACTCAAGGTAGTAGATTTGAAACGCGATGGCGGAGTGACCGAAGGGGCGGTTTATGAGACCGGTGAGCGTCGAGGCAATTCTTGAGTTTGGAAGTACCGCGAGCGGTGGTCGGCTCTGAGCATGGACCGGCGAGGATGGAAGTGCCGCATGCCGACCGGAAGGATTGCGGCTGTAACTCGGCGGCCTCCGTGCACAGCCGTGTCGTGCGAACGATCAAGGGTGTAACGGTCTTGGCGCGGGCGCTGCGCATGTTTGCACACGGCGCAGCCGTCGATGTGATCGCAGTTTCGCGTATCGGACGCAAATGTCGTGAGCTGTTCCCCGAACCAGACAAAGCCGCGTTCCAGAAAGGATGTATGGGTGTGGTCAGTACAAGATCGAGAGTCCCGCCTTCAGGGAACCTGAAGCCCGGGTAGAGGACGATGCGCTTCTCCGAGAGTGTGCGGTGATACGCCAATTGCACCCTCCGGCTTGGTGGATGCCCGGAGAAAAGCAACCAATGCTTTCGGGAACCAAGGTTCAAGAAAAATCAAATTGGCTGCACGTACAATACGTCGACAATGCCGTTGCTGTTGGTGGATATTGTCCACACGAAATTTGCGCTCTCATGATATGCAACAAAAGAATAGATACGTTTTCCGCTCTCGTTTTCTTGCGAATTTAGCAGACGAAGATCTTCGAAATCTCCGGCCGCTTGCAACACCGGAAACATAAAGCTTCTTTGCCTAGCGATTTCGAGTGCCAAGTGATTTGTAAATCTAGATCTTTCGACGTGGCTAATTTCGAACTCATGAATGATGTTTTCTAACAATCCTTGAATATCCTCTGTCGTCAGCGTATCTTGCGTACGTGGCGTGAAATTCGCGATGATGACTGGCAACACTTGTACCGTGCACTCTCTTGGATCAGTCTTGTACTGGTCAAACCTTTGATTGATTCCCTCCCAACTTTCATGTTTTATTGTCCCAGAGAGATTGGCGCCTACAATCTTCACCAAAATGCCGGCATCGGCTTCGCCTTCGACTTGCAAGAAATTTCCTCTACGATCGGGATGCAAACACATATCTCGCACGGCATTCGTAATGTGCGTAAGGCTTTCTGTATCGATTTGTGCCGTAAGATGCGATGGCATCATGATAATTGACAGTGCCAAAGTGCCGACTCTAAGAACGTTGCGCATTGATGCAATTCCTAGTTTGGATAATCCGTTCTAGCCGAAGGCCAAACGTCGCGTAGGCTCTTACCACAGGTGATGTGGAAAGTCAAGATACTGGGACCACTCGATGTCCGTCTGCGCCGTGTCGTCGGCGACCGTGCCAAGCGTTTCTGGAGCATAGGTCAAGCGTCAACCAGCAACTGATCGCACTTGCGAGCACGGGTACCCGCGCGTGACTGCGCATGGGCTCGCGCGTGCGTCGGATTCGGAGAAATCCCCAACTGAACAGGCAGACCTGGGCCGAGGCCGGGTCCATCGCCAAGGTGTCCTACACCAGCGTGGCGAGCCCCGCGATCTGCTTTCTGAAATCCACCGGCTCAAAGCTCAGCCATACCTCGATGCCACCCTCGTGCGGCGGAGGTATCATGACAGCCGGCTCGCGTACTCCAGCATCGCGCTAACGCGCGCGGCATCGGCGTGCCCAGGGATCTCGACGACGACGCCGTTGGGCAGGTGTACGCGAAAAGCCGCGCCAGCCGGCGGCGGAATGCGCACGGGTACGAACGTAGGTGCCGACCCCGCCGCCTCCCTGACAGGTTCCGCCGGGCTTGAGCATCGAGCGCGCCGTGTGCAGTGCACTGACCGACAGCCCATGGACCTGGGCATACGACTTCAACGTCTGCCTTGATGGCGGGCCGTGCGCAGATGATCGGGTCAGACCCGTTCGCGCGGCCGCAGATCGGCCCACCGCGAATCCGCTTGTGCCATCAACTACGCGCCTCACACAACGATGGATGGTGAACACTGGCACGACCGACGACGTTACGGAACGACGTACTTTACGAGGCGCTTACCCCTCCGTTTCTGTTGGAACGCGCGCGACCGTGGTAGGATACAGGCAACGTGAGTGGTCGCCAAAGTTCAGACAAAGGCGACTACGGCAGCGATACCTGTACAGAGGTGTAGCATGGAAAAATTCGTGAGAAGGCTGGCCGAGGCTCTCAACACATCGCGTATTGGAACACTCCTTGCACTAACCATTGCGTGTTTTTCGGTATCTATCGCGTTAGGTCAAGATGCGCCACTGTGCGACAGGGCTCTTACACTCTTTGAAGCTCAGGAGATTATCCGTCAATACAATCCCGGAGACAACTCTATTGGGCTTAAGGTCGCTGTAGAGAAGGTCATTTGTGAGACTGGTGAATTGCGAAAAGTGGTTTTGGACCAAGCAGACCTTTCGGACCTAGTGGCCTCGGATGCCCACCTCTATGAAGTAACATTTGTGGATGCGGATCTTTCGAACGCGAACCTTGATGGCGCAACGATTGAACGAGGAAGCCTGGAAAATACCAATCTACAAGGCTCTAGCGCGAGAGGAGCTACTTTTCTCGGACCAAACATGGTTGGTACTTACTGGGACTGCGCTGATTTTTCGAATGCTAGCTTTGTCGATGTGAGTTGGAGAAATGTCAGTGGACAATCAAGCAATATGCGTGGAGTAAGATTCCACCGCTATTCATGGGAATCTGCCAATTTTGGATTCGCAGATTTGCGACAAGCCAAACTGTTCGGATATGCACAGCGGAGTTCGAACATTTATAGGGCAAATGTTTCCGGCACTGACTTACGAATCTTTGATGAATTCTTCGGAGGAGAATTGGACCAAATTTTTGGAGGTAGTGGAGCGTGCTACGTTGAAGAAGATCCTCCGATGGATTCGTTGGCAGACGATTGGATGATCCAGGACGGCGTCTATTGGAGAGGTGAAAAGTTATACCTGAGTATCTGCCGCGATCAAACGCTGAATCATACTGAATGTCAGCAATAGCCTGCGGCTGGGTGCATATGAGAGTGGAATTGCAGATAAGCTGTACCCGGACGGTGACCTCAGCAGTCAGGGGAGTCTTGCACCATGCTTGACTGTCACGGTGAGTGTGGTGGTCGCAATGTCAACGTTATCCTGTAGCGGGAGGCCACAAAGATGAGCGAAACGCAGCAAGGCGGCAAACCTCTGCCACCAAGTCAAGATGGCCGGCTCAAGTTGTTCGCCAGGTGGTTTGAACCCTACGGCATCATTATTGCAGTCTGTGCACTGATTGTTGCACTTGGCACGTTGTGGATAGAGATTGAGCTCCGAAAAACTACATTAGTCGCGTTATCTGAGGAAAGGGATCTCCGGAAGAGAACTCTAGTCGCACTAGCGGAAGAGAAGGAGCTGCGCGAGGAAACGTTGATCGCTTTGGGAGCCGAAAAGGAACTTCGCAGCGAGACGTTGGCGGCATTAGCAGAGGAGAAAACACTCCGGAAGAAGACATTGGTAGCTCTAGCAGCTGACAAGTTACTTCGTGAAGCGACACTTCTTTCTATACTCTTGGAGCGGTTCGATGTAGCACGTAAGGAAAGGGCCAACTATTCTGGTCACGTGCAGATTTTCGAGCGAGTAGCGCGCATAGGTATGGACCTGAGAAACTTAGATGCCAGCCTCGTAGATTTTTCGGTGGACGACGGAATCGACCTCACTGGGGTGGATCTCTCTGAGGTAGACTTTTCGGGTTCCGACCTATCGGAAGCCAATCTGGTCGACACTAAGCTGAATGGAGCTAATCTACGAGAGGCGGAGGTCTATAAGGCGAATTTTGCAAATGCCGATTTGTCCAGCACAATTCTCAGGGATGCAAAAGGACTGACGCAGGTGATGTTGGATGTGGCGTGTGCCAGTTCAGACGATCCACCTGTCAATCTTCCCAGAGACAGCCGAACGGAGAGAAGGTTAGTATGGAAGGGACAGATGTGTGACGAGTGATGGCTATAGATAGGATGGAATGAGCGGTGCTTATTGTGGTGCCCGGCCGAAGTGTTGACGAAGCGCAGCCATAAAGGGGAGGTGTGAGGTGGCTGACGGGACGGTGATTAGCGGTTCCGAGTTTGGCTGCAGCGTGGAGCACGAGCTCTGGGGCGGGCGGACTTTGGCGCAGTACCTGTGGGCACCAGCGGCTCAAGAGTCTGATAGCGCCGATTGGTGGCGTTCTGGCTTCTTTGTGGGAACGTTGTGGGGTTGAGGTGTTTACGGGCGTAAGCAGCTAGGGAACGCTTCGTCTTTCGACTAGAGCGCACGGACGCGCATCATTGTCGCAGGCGAAAATTCGTATCCTGCCATATAAGGAGCCGGCGCGCGTGGAGATTCAATCTCCGCGTACGATTGCGCATGCGTTCGCACGAGTGACGAATCGCACAATCCACACCATCTCCTCCCTGCGATGAACATCATCGTGGTTCCCAGTGCAAGAGCCTGGCGGGCGTGGGAGGCTTGCGCCGACTGTTGCGGTTGTCCGGGCATGAAACCGCAAGCAGCACCGATTCAACGCCCGAGCACCGGCGCGCGTCGTGGTCGCAGTCGGTGCGAGTGGCAGCCAAGCCGGACAGTCGTTCAACGGCCCTCTCGCAATACCCGGTTCCGGATGTTGCGGCGAGCTCAAGCCCGGGACTTGTTGACAGGCGTCGCGAAGGGCCTTGCCGGCCTTGAACGCGGGGGTGCGCGAGGCAGCGATCGGGATCGTCTCGTCGGTACGGGCACCCCTGGCGAGCCGGGCGCGCCCTGATGCTGAAGGTCCCGAAACCGGCGATGGAGACGGGCTCTTCGTTCGCGAGACGTTCTCCGATGGCGGCGAAGACGGCGCCGAGCATGCGATCGGCGGTGGCCCTGGTGAGCGAGAACTCAGTGGCCAGGCGCGCTCCCAGTTCGGCCTTGTTCATGTCCTCTTCCCCTGTGATGGCGCGGCGGGACATCCCGCGGTCGACGTACACCGCTCTTACTTCAGGGTGGCGTGTCTGCGAGAACGACTCAACGGGGGAGCGGGAGGCCGCGTCGCGCGCCGGCGTCGCTCGGCATGGAGCTGTCCGAGGAGTGTAACGCGGTGTGCGGGGCCAATCGGCTCAGGCGAAACGGTCGAAGAGCGATGCGCATGCCGCCCGGGCCCGCGCTGGGGCGGGCGAACGCCGGCGCCAGGCCGTGGCGTCGGCACCGGCGCCGTCACCGACGCTCGGCGTCCCGCACCAAACAGAAGCGCGACGACGGCCACGAGTGCTGATCGAGAGCGGGGAGCAGCGCACGAGCCGGAGCGCGGGTCCTGGGGGTGAAGGTGCCGAAGTCCGCGATCGAGACGTTGTCGCCTCGCGCGAGCGCCTCGCCGATGGTGGAGAACACGGCGGTGACGAGTGACGTGAGCTGCGATTTGTTCAGGGCGCCTACCTTGCGGTGTGCCTCGCTTGCAGTGTGATCGTAGATCGGCGCGGAATGCGCGAAGCGATCAGGGTGCGGTGTGGTCGAACGGCGTGCAAGGGCAGGTCCGGGAGGCACCGTTGAGAGGCCAGGCGGCTGTCTGCGCGTGGTTCCAGCGAACCCGGGTGACGGGCGCACCGCCGCAGTCCGTCTCGCTGCGTTGACATCCGGGGCGGAGATCGGGCGGTGCGGGAGGCCTGCGGGACGGGGCCCCCCCGGCAGTTCAGAGCGCGAGATGGGGCGCGGTTTCGCGCACCATCGCTTCGAGCCGTCCGAAGGGCGGGTGATCCTCGGCGCAGCGTCCGGCCACGAAGGCCGGGCGGTAGTCGCAGCGTCCGAAGCCGACCGGCACCGGGAGGAGGCAGCGCGCGGGCAGGCGTTCGAGGAAGGTGAGCGGGAACCCATCTGAAAATCAACGCGAGGTGGCGCCGCTATGACGGACCGCCCGGTCTGGGCATGCGGTAGCCGACGCCGCGCTCGGTGTGGATGTAGGCCGGGCGCGCCGCGTCGTCGCCGAGCTTGGTCCGGAGCTTCTTCACGAATGTGCGCACCCGCTGCGGATCGTCGCTCTCACGCTGGCCCCACACCTGGCGCAGAAGGGAATCGTAGGTCACCACCCGTCCCGCGCTGACCGAGAGCACGCGCAGCAGCTCGTACTCGGTGGCGGTGAGCGGCACGTCGCGCCCGGCCACGCTCATGGGAGCGAATGTAGCCGGGAAGATCGTCCATGCGAAGCGGGCCCGGAAGGTCGTGCAGGTGCGCGAACAGCCGCGGCCCGTCGGGCCACGCCAGCAGCTCCCGCTGCTCGTCCGGGGTCAGTCCGGAGGTGACGAAGTCCTGGGGCTGGCTGGCGGCGTTGACGCTGGCGATCAAGCCGTAGCGGGCGCCGGTCAGCGCGCGGGCGCTGTCTACCACCTCCTGCAGGATGGTCACCACATCGAGGCTCGCGCTGATGCGCAGGATAGCCGCGCTGAGGCGCGCGATGCGCTCGCGTAGCGCCTCGTTCTCACGTCTCAGCTCGCCGGTATCGGTCAAGTCTCCCCATCCTTCGCCGGCTGATGGATGGGCCGGAATCGGCGCCCGCCGGGCCGCGTCCGCGCCGATTCTATTCGGGGTTGGGCGTGAAGTCATGAAAAGAATATAAATGAGGAAGAATAAGACACACTAAGGTCATACAAAATGTGCATTACTTAGCTGTAGTGTCCGTGCCGGGGCAGCGGGACGATGTAGCGGGGCGGGGTTGGATTGCGGGCGAAGGGCGAAACGACAGGGATGAAAAGAGGACAACGGAGAGCGGGATCGGGCGTGGACTCGCGTGCCGCCCGGGCGAGATCGACGGCCCGGGCGCGCGGGCGGCTCGACGAGGCGCCGTTGCTTGAGAGCGGCATCGATCTTGAGCGCGCGTCCCTCAGGTTCGGGATGCGGGTCGCGAGCGCGCGCACGAGTGCGGCACTTGGCGTTTGCAACGGCCCGGCGCCATTCCTCCGCGCCGTACCTCTGATGCGTGGAAACAGGAGAGCAACCATGACAAGGGCGTATCCCTCCACGGCTGTGGCCGGAACCGTCGGCATATACTTCGCGTGGGCGGTACTTGTCGTGCCCCCGGTGTACGGTCAGACGTGCACACCCTCGTCGGACTCGGGAACAGCAGCCCGAAGCGGCGCATCCCTGACCAACGAGGCGGGACAGACAATCGTCGTCAACCGAGCAGGTGAACGAGGACTCGATGCCTCGACGTCCGCCACCAACCGCGGAACGGTCATCACCTGCGGCGAAGTCCACGAGTACGTACGCGATGATGGGTCTCCGGCCCGTCGACGCGCCCATGCGGTTAGTGTCGGCTCAGAGTCAGGCGACGCCACCGGCTTGAACACTGGCCTGATCGAAACCCGGGGCCGGGGCGCGCGTGGCCTGCAATCCTGGACGACCGGCCAGACTGCAACGGCGACCGCCACCAATCGGGGTCGGGTCGTGACCCAAGGAGACATCTATGACGGGTCCGCGCATTTCGGCCGCCCCCACTACAGGACTACGGACGGCGTCGCCGCATTCACCGAGAGTAGTAGTTCGAGCAGGGGAGACGCCATCGCCGTCAATGAACGCAATTCTGCCAATGACGCGCAGAGCGGCGTGATTGAAGTCCACGGGACCGGCGCGAGAGGCATATGGGCCTACACCACGGGAACGGGCGAAGCCCGGGGTATCAACCGCGGCGACATTACCACCCGTGGCGACGCGTTCGGGCTGCCTAATGGTGGCTACGTGCATAGCGCTGCGGGTATCGCGGCTGAGTCGGAACGAGGAGCCGGCACCGCCATCAATGAGCAGCGAGCTACGATTCGTACCCATGGTGACGGCGCGCCGGGTCTCTTCGCCACCATCTACAGCTACGGGGAAACCGGTGCCGGAACGGATGCGCCTCGCGCCGCTCGGGCGGAGAACCACGGGACAATACATGTGTCGGGAAGTACCGTGTTTCGCATCGAGCGCTACGACGACGGCGAGGTTGAGATGGAATTCGATTCCTTGGTGGCCGGTGCCCATGCCATGGCGTATGACGGTACCGTCACCGTGCTCAACACCGGCAACGTGAAGGCAACCGGCTCATTCGTCGCAGGTCTCGCCGCTACGGACGACATGGACAATCGGGCCCACTATGGACTCGACGAAGCGGTCGACGTGGTCGTCCGCATGACCGGTGGCAGCGTCACCGCCGGTGCCCGGGACAACCCCGAAACCACCGAAGATGAGAGCGGCATGGGTTTCGGAATCGTGGCTGATTCCGACTCCGGCAGCGCTCGCGTGTTGGTCTCTGGCGAGTCCACCACCGTCACCGCCTATGGCGCGAAGACCGACAATCCGGACACTGAAGACTTCGACGAGCGCGACGGTGTCGGAATTACTGCCTCCGGAGAAGGTGACTCCGGTGACGACAATTTGGTCGAAGTCTCCGGGGGCGCGACGGTCACCGCAGCTGTTGCCGTGCGCGCGATTGGTACCCTCAACCTCTATGAGAGCCGACTCAACGGTCGGGTCGAGTTCGGTTCCGAGTATTGGCGAACGAACGACCACTTCACGATCAGGGGCGGTTCCGTCGACGGAAGCGTGAATTTCTATGGAGGGAACGACGTCCTCACAATCACGGGCGACAGTCGAATCACCGGGGACATTAACTTTGGCGAGGGGACGGACACTCTCGTGTTTAACGGGCCAGGGACGCTCGACAGGATTGTTGAAGGAGAGATCACCGGGCTTGAGAACCTCTTCTCGACGGCGGCCGAGCGCGCCCATCTCTTGCCGCTGTTCCCTGCCGCATCCGATCAACGCTGGACTGGCGTCGCCCGTATCTTCGCTGGCACAGATCTCACGGTGACCATCACCGGTTACGACGACGCGGGCAACAAGCATGGTCCTGTCAGCCTGTCCATGGACGAGGGCGCGACAGTGCACTTGAACTCCCACGACATCGAGCACGGAAATCCCTCCAAAGGACTGTCTGCGGGACTCGGCGATGGTGAAGGCGCTTGGTGGCTGTATCTCGAAGCGGAACCCGACAATCTCGGGACCGAGCTCAGCGACATCTTGCCGCTTGCCTACATCCGAACCGCTGACGGATTCTTGACCGCGATGCACGATCGCGTGGTGGGTGACGAAGATGGAGAATATTTTGTGGGTATCTTCAATCCGGGCAGCAACATGTCCCAAGTCAGCCGGCTGCGCGTCATCAATCCGAACCCTCACGATGTCGTGGTCAACATCATCGCCAAGGACGACGCCCCCGCTCAGTACCATGACGATGAAGACGATGGATGGGTACTTGCCGGCCCCGTGAGTTTCGACTTGGGGCCACATGAATCGCGCACGGTAACCGCCCTTGAGTTGGAGTCAGGAGGGGAAGGGCTTGACGGGCGCCTCGGCGATGGTCAAGGCAAGTGGAAGCTGAGGGTGTTCGCGGAGCATCCATCGATCGATGACTGGCGCATGCCTTTGTACGTGATGAACCTGTTGGCCAGTCCGACCGGGCACTTGTCGAACCTTTCGACGCCAACACCGGAAATGGTGGACGTACCAGTTGACTGCGCCGGCCAGTACGTGAGCATTCCCGATGCCGGACTGCGGAATGCCATCGTGGACGCGTTGGGTCTGAACGACTCCGATCGGATACCGGCGAGCGCTCTGGCAGGATTGAGGCACTTGGAGGCAGAGGCGGCGGGGGTCGAGGACCTGTCAGGGCTGGAATGTGCGAGAAACCTGCAGATTCTGATCCTGGATGACAACCAAATCGCCGACGTGACGGCGCTGGTAGGTCTGACGGCGCTGGTGGAGCTGAACCTGAATGACAACCAAATCGCCGACGTGTCGGCGCTGGCAGGTCTGACGGCGCTGGAGGAGCTGAATTTGAGCGGCAACCAAATCACCGACGTATCGGCGCTGGCGGGACTGACGGCGCTGAAGGATTTGGACCTGGAAGAGAACCAAATCACCGACGTGACTGCGCTGGCGGGACTGACGGCGCTGGAGGAGTTGGACCTGGAAGACAACCAAATCACCGATATCGCACCGTTGGTTGCGAACGCGGGATTGGGCGATGGCGATCGGCTTACGTTGGTTGGAAACCCGTTGAACACTGCGGCGGCGGGTCATATCCGGACGCTCATAGCGCGCGGCGTGAGTGTCGAGCACTGACTGCACGCGCTGACGGCGTACCGCGATTGGGCTCTCCCGCACCTCTGGAACTCGAAAGGCGCAAACCATGCGACTTCCCATCCTGATTCTGTCCGTCGTGCTAGTGGCGCTTCCGGCTCTCTCGCCCAGTAGCACAAGCACGCCCTGCCGTTCGTGCCGTCGGCCGACTCGGTGCCAGGATCCGATACATCGTGCGCTCCGAGCACAGGTATTGGCCTTCATCGAGCAGCGTGGCGACGACCTCGGCGGGCGCGCGGTCGACGAAGCGGGGGGAGGCGAGCACGTTGAGCACATGCTCGCGTTCGGAGTCGCACAGCGCCCGGGCGGGCGTTGAACGGGGCTGCTGGTGCCCGGGAGTGACCTTGTGACGACGGTAGAAGGTGGCCCGTGACACACCCAGCGCTCGGCACGCTGGGGCCACACCGACCTGTGAGGCGAGCCCTTGGGCCGCCATCAGCAGTTCTTCCCGTCGCTGAGGTTGAATCCCAGCAGCCCGGCAACTTTCCTAAGAAACTCCTTCGGCCGCCTCCTCCTGGAGAACAAACCCCAGTGACTTCGCCCGCCGGCGCAGGTTGGCAACGACGCGTTGGCGATACCGTTCCTCATAGTACGAGGCGCCCGGATCGGCGTACTCCATGCCATAGCGCATGGCGTTGTAGAACAACACCGCCAATTTCCGAGCAGTCGCCGTGATCGCCTTGGCCTTGCCGACCCGCGCTGCAAGGCGCCGGAAAAATGCCCCGAGCGCCGTGTCCGTGCGCCCCACGGTGGTGGCCGCCAAGCGCAGCAATGAGGCCGCTCGATTTGAGGATCGTCGAGTGCGCGAGGAGAGCACCTTGCCCCCGGAGATCTTGTTGCCCGGAGCCAAGCAGAGCCACGAAGTGAAGTGCTTGGCGCTGGGCCACTTCGTCATGTCGGTCCCGCATTCGCTGACCAGCTTCACCGCGACATACGGCCCCTGGCCATGGATTTGAGTCAGGTCGACGCCGAGCAAGGCGAACAGGGCCTTGCGCACGTCAAACTGCAATCCTGAAGTTGATCCGGTTTGGTGGACACCTGAACATTGCGCAGAGGAGGTGTCCAGATGTCGAAGAAACAACCGCCGTACGCGCCGGAGTACCGGCGCCAGATGGTGGAGCTGGTTCGCACGGGCCGCGCGCCCGGGGAGCTGGCCCGCGAGTTCGAGTGCTCCGCGTCGGCGATCCGCAACTGGGTGCGCCAGGCGGACCGCGACGAGGGACGTCGTGAGGACGGTCTGACGAGTTTGGAGCTCGAGGAGGTGCGGCGGCTTCGCCGCGAGAACCGCCAGCTTCGCGAAGAGCGCGAAATCCTAAAAAAAGCCGCGGCCTGGTTCGCTCGGGAGACCGGCACGATACCGGGGAGGTCTTCGCGCTCGTGAAGGCGAACCAGGCCCATCATCGGGTGGCCACGATGTGCCGAGTGCTGGGCGTCTCCGCCAGCGGGTACTACGCGTGGCGAGGCCGTGGGCGTTCCCATCGTGCGAAGCGCGACGAGGAGCTGTGCGGCACGATTCGGACCATCCACAAGGCTTCTCGCGGCACCTACGGGGCGCCTCGGGTGCATGCCGAGCTAGGGAACCAAGGGTGCCGGGTGGGCCGTAAACGGGTCGCTCGGCTGATGCGAGAGTCGGGGTTGGCCGGAGTGAGCCGGCGCCGCGGTACGCGCACCACGCGCCGCGAGCCGGGCCACCGTGCGGCTCCGGACCGGGTCGAACGCCAGTTCACCGCCGAGGCGCCGGACCGCATCTGGGTCGCCGATATCACCTACGTGCCGACCTGGACGGGGTTCTTGTACCTGGCCATCGTGCTCGATGTGTTCAGCCGCAAGGTGGTGGGGTGGGCCATGGCCAACCACCTTCGCACCGAGCTGGTGCTCGCGGCGCTGAACATGGCGATCGGGCAGCGCCGCCCCCAAGGGGTCATCCATCATTCCGACAAGGGGGCTCAGTACACCTCGCTCACCTTCGGCAAACGGTGCCGGGAGACGGGGGTGGTGACGTCGACCGGCTCGGCGGGCGACTGCTACGACAATGCGATGGCCGAGAGCTTCTTCGCCACGCTCGAATGCGAGGTCATCGACCGGCGTTCGTTCCAGACCCAGGCCGAAGCACGCCTGACCATCTTTGAGTACCTGGAATCCTGGTACAACACCCGCCGTTTGCACTCCGCGCTGGGGTATCTGAGCCCCAACGAGTTCGAACGCCGCGCGGGCGCGGGACGACCGATAGGCACCGAGGGTCATCGCGAACAAACCAACTTCGAGCCCTTCCGGATCGACCGGCCGGGGATCCACAACCATCCTCCGGGGAGACCCTCAACATCGGTCTCCGAGAGAGATTTCATTCCATCGGCTATCGTTCACCCCAGTGCCGGTGGCGACAGCCCTCAACCGTCCACCGAACCGGGGTAGGCCCATCCATTGGCAGAGTGACTCTTCTTGGCGCGCGCCGGTGGTAGGGGTGCCTGCGGTGTGGCGACATCGGATCGCAGTTGTGCCTGTGCTCTCTCAATCTCTTCGTCGCATCCTGCGACCTGAACTTGGTAGAAGTCATACAGGGCCAGCGATTGCGACAGGGCAAATACATGTTCGCGCTCGTAGTTGCCCACCAGGGCCTCGCGGATGGTCTCAGGTGAAGCCTTGCAGCGCACGTCTCGGAACCGAGCCAGCTCCTCGGGGTCCGTGTTGCCGGAGACGATGGCTCGGATGATGCGCAGCCCCGTCGCGCCGGTCACATCCGACACCACGTGATGAAGCTGCACGTTCATCTGCGTCAGCGCCTTGTGCATGTGCTGGACGTGGGCTGCGGCGTAGTCCAACAGTCGTTCCCGATGGCGCAGATACGCCCTCAATGCCGCAACCCCCCGCGAGGGATGGAAGCTCCCGCGCAGCAGTCCGTACTGGTGCAGTTGTTGGAGCCACTGTGCGTCGTTGACGTCGGTCCTGCGACCGGGAACGGTCTTGGCGTCTCGCGCGTTGACCAACACCACTTCCATTCCCCGAGCCTGAAGGATCTCGAACGCCGGGATCCAATACACGCCGGTCGATTCCATTGCCACCGTCGCGATCCCCAGCCCCTTGAGCCATTCGGCCAAGCGATGGAGGTCGTTGGTGAACGTCGAGAACGTACGCACCGGTTCGGTGTCCAAGTCTTCGGACACCGCCACCACATGGAACTGCGAACCGATATCGATCCCGGCGGCCCGTGGATGAACCACGGACCACTTTCTCTTCTTGCCTTTCGTTCGTGCCATCACTCACTCTCCTGTCTTGTCACGAGCCGGAGGGCGGGACGGCGGAAAGCATCAATTTCCTAAACGGGCTCCTGCATCGAGGGCACCAAATTCCGGTCCGCTACTGTCCCTGGGCCACGTTTCCCTGCGGGGTAAGAATCCACCAATAAGTCGACGGTCGCTCCCCCCGGCAGGTCGATAGTCTACGCGCGCTTCCGCGTTTCTCTCACTACAGGAGGGCCGCGGCGGCCTTGGGGCGTTTCCCTGCACTTCCAGGATCGTGTGCGCGGTGCGCAGCTCCTTCTCCAGCCGAGCCACTTTGGCCTCGAGTTCGCGCACCTTCGCACCGAGCGGGTTGCGCTCGGCGGGCTTGGCACCGCGCTTGTTCGGGGTCAGGCCCCGCAACGAGCCTTGACGACGCGCTTTGCGCCAAGCCGACAGGTGGGAGGTGTACAACCCTTCCCGGCGAAACAGCCGTCCGACCTCGCCGGGCTGCGTGCAGCGGTCGGCCTCCTCGAGGATTCGCAGTCGATACTCGGCGGTGAACTGGCGCCGCTTCGCCCTGGCTACCACCTCGGGGTCCGGCGCCGGCCTCGCGCCGCTCGCTCGGGCTCTGGGGGGTCTCGTCGCTCCGCTCCTCAACCCCCAGAGCCCGAGCGCCCATCTCGTTCAATGTCATCGATTCTCTCTCTGTGATCATCGGTTCTCATCTCCACCGCCCTACAGTAATTCCAAGGGGTGCAGATATCTCATCAATGTTGGCAGAGAGGGAATAGAAGGGTGCTGAATGAGACTCCTTGCACGATTGCAGGCTGGCGATAACCGGGATGATTGTTGGTCGGCATACATGTCCCGCGGCAATCGGCGGAGGCATGCATGTGATGAATGGTTCCTGCGTTCGTGGTAAGTGGCGGTTGGTGCCGGCACGTGATGTTACTGAAAGTCGCTACTGGCTGTCGTTGCTCGAGGCGCCGGGCTGTGGGCTGCCCACTGCCGTAAGCGACCAGGGAGCGGTGTCGGTTCAACTGTAGCGCACCGGCGCGCAGCACTGTCGCAAGCGGAAATTCGCATCTCGCCATATATGGAGCCCGCGCGCGAGAAGATTCAATCTCTGCGCACTACTGCGCATGCGCTCGCACGTGCGAGCGATGGCAGAAATCCCCCCTTATCCTCTCGGACGCGAACGTCATGAGCTGTTCTGAAAGTCGGACACGGTGGCGTTGCGTAAGGCCGTCCACACACGATGCCGCCTAAGTGTCGCGCTGGCTCCGTTCCGCATGTGCTCGCGCCTTCTGCACCAGCCGCCTCGTCCGCGATCGCACACTGCTCTCTGGGGACCACTCCGCCGCAACGCGCTCCGCGCCAAACAGCAGGTCCTCGGCAATCTCGCGCGTGCTCTTGCCAGCCCGGTGTCCGTCGAGCGCTATGAGAACCTCCCGATCCCGTTTTCCTTGGCCCCGTCCTTCTTCAACGCTCCACCTCCGCCGACCCGCATCTGAACACTAGTACACGGCTGGGACGCAACACTCTTTGGGCTCAGTGTCGGAGTCCGTGAAGGCGGTCTAAACAGCCTGGCGTCCGTCGCGGTCTTCGGCGGTTCGGGCCACGCCGTCGCCTGGCGCGTCATCGTCGAGAAGGGCATAGATGGCGGTGCCCGGCCGCCGGCCGCGCGACGCCGGTCAGGCGGTCGGACCCAGCGCGAACTCACGCACGAGCTGCTCGAGGCGCACGAACGGCGAGAGGTCCTCGGCGGCGCGGCGCGCGACGAAGCCCGAGCGGTAGCGGTGCCGCCCGAACGAGACCGGCAGCGGCTGCAGGAACCGGCCGGGGAGCTGGTCGAGAAGGGACAGCGAAAGCCAGGCGAGATAGGGACCGTCCGCCATCAGCAGGAGCCCGGCCGCGCCGGTGCGAAGGACGGCCGTCGTGCGTGCGGGGGCCGCGCCGCGGATCCGCTCGAGGATGGCGTCGAGCGACGCCCGCCGCGCGCCGTGCGGAGCGGACGCCGGCCAGTCGAAGTCGATCCACGGGTAGCGCGAGAGGCGCGCGCGGGTGACCCGGCCGGAGAGGAGGGGGTGGCCCCGCCAGGCAACGATGCCGGCGGTGAGCTCGATGAAGCGCTCACGGCGCAAGAACCCGGGCAGTGGCTCGTCGGGGTCGATGCCGCCGCAGTGCAGCTCGCTCTCGCCGTCGGCGAGGCGCCGCAGCCCCTCGGCGCGGGTGGTGGTCTCGAGCCTGAGCTCGATGGTGGGGAACTCCTCGTGGAAGCACGCGGCGGCGGGGCCGAGGACGGTCTCGGTCCAGGGCGCGGTGGCGGAGATGCGAATGACGCCGGTGCGCCCCGCGCGGGCGGCGTCGACGGCGGTCTCGGCGTCCTCGATCTCGCGCAGGATGCGCCGCGCGCGCTCGGTCACGGTGGCGCCGAGAGCGGTGAGCCGCACGCCGGTCGGGAGGCGCTCGAAGAGCCGGCCGCCGATGCGGTGCTCCAGCCGGGCGATATCGCGGGTTAGCGTCGGCTGGGTGATGGCGAGCCGTTCGGCGGTGACGGAGATGCGTCCCGCCTCGGCGACGGCAAGGAAGCGGACGAGGTCGGTTCTCTTCTCGAACATGGCGACGTTCCCCGATGCTGCTGGCGCGGCCGGTCGCATGTCCCTTACCGGTACATGTGGGGTGGGCTCCGCGCTCTTTTAACCGCCCTTCGAGGTTTGACGCTCCCCGGGGCGCGCCGTTCCCGCGCGGCTTCTGTCGCGGGAGCGACACGGCGCCGCGCCGGGCCCGGCGTTCGTCCGCGCGGGCGCAGGCCCGCTCCGGGACGGCGCCAGCGCGCCTGCCCGCCGGGCGCATCCCCATACGTTCAGCGTATGGATTTCGCCGCGATCGGCATTTTCATTTTCGCCTTCGTGCGGTTATTGAAGGCAGTCCTGCGTGCGGCGGCAGCGGTACGGACAGCCGACAGGCGGGACAGTGGCGCAACCCCGATCACGAATGTCGTTGGCGGGGCCGGGCGACGCCCGGTCTGGGCGCCGGCGTGCATTCGGCCCGGGGCGCGGCAGGGGCGGACGCGCCGTGCACGTCGTGGTCGTCGAATCGCCCGCCAAGGCGAAGACGATCGGGCGCTGGCTCGGCGACGACTACCAAGTGCTCGCGAGCTACGGCCATGTGATCGACCTGCCGGCGCGCGAGGGCTCGGTGCGGCCCGAGCGCGAATTCGAGATCGTCTACGAGACGGGGCCGCGGGCGCGGCGCGCGCTCGGCGCCATCCGCGCCGCGCTCGCCGGCGCCGAGAGCCTCGTCCTCGCCACCGACCCCGACCGCGAGGGCGAGGCCATCTCGTGGCAGGTGCTCAAGTGGCTGCGCGATCGGGGGGCGCTCGGCGAGGCGGTGGTTCGCCGCGTGGTGTTCCACGAGATCACGCCCGAGGCGGTGCGCGAGGCGATGGCGCGCCCGCGCGAGCTCGACATGGACCTGGTGCACGCCCAGCAGGCGCGGCGTGCGCTCGACTACCTGGTCGGGTTCCACCTCTCGCCGGTGTTGTGGCGAAAGCTCCCGGGCAGCCGCTCGGCGGGAAGGGTGCAGTCGGTGGCGCTGCGCCTGGTATGCGAGCGCGAAGCCGAGATCGAATCGTTCATCCCCCGCGAATACTGGACCGTCGACGTCGACCTCGCCACGCACGCGGGCGGGCGGTTCATCGCTCGGCTCGGGCGCCTCGACGGCACGGAGCTCGGGCGCTTCGGCATCGAGACGCAGACGATGGCGGAGCGGGCGCGCGAGAGGGTGCGCTCCGCTGCCCTGCACGTCGAGGCTGTCGAGCGCGACGAGGCGAGGCGCGCTCCACCGCCGCCGTTCACCACCGCCTCGCTCCAGCAGGACGCCTCGCGCCAGCTCGGCTTCTCCGTACGCCGTACCATGGAGGTTGCACAGGCCCTTTACGAAGGCGTCGAGCTCGCCAGCGAGGCGACGGGTCTCATCACCTACATGCGCACCGACAGCACTGTGCTCTCGGAAAGCGCGGCCGGGCAGGCGAGGCACATCGTCGAACGCCGCTACGGTGAGGCGTACCTGCCCGCCGTGACGGCCGCGCTCCGCTCCCCCGGGCGCGGCGCCCGGGAGGCGCACGAAGCGATCCGCCCGACCGACCTCTCGCGCGACGCCGACTGGGTGGCGGACCGGTTGGGACCGGACGAGGGGCGGCTCTATGCGCTCATCTGGAGGCGTGCGGTCGCGAGCCGGATGGCCCCGGCGCGCATCGATCGGGTGCGCGTCGACATCGGCTCGGCGCAGGCCGACCTGATCCTGCACGCGAGCACCTCGGAGCCGATCTTCGACGGCTTCCTCCGGCTCTATTGCGAGGGCCGCGACGACGACGATCCCCGGGACGAAGGGGCGCGCCTCCGGCTACCGGAAATGACACCGGGCGAGGCGCTGAGCGCGGGGGAGGTGCGCGCGGCGCAGCGCTTCACCCGCCCTCCGCCCCGCTACACCGAGGCGGGCCTCGTGCAAAGGCTCGATGAGCTCCGGATCGGACGCCCCTCGACCTACGCCGCGATCGTGGGGGTGCTGCGCGAGCGCGAGTACGTCGCGCTCAACGAGCGGCGCTTCGTGCCGCTCGAGCGCGGGCGGGTGGTCACCGCGTTCCTCGAGGCGTTCTTCTCCCGCTGGGTCGCGTACGGGTTCACCGCCGGGCTCGAACGCGACCTCGACCGCATCGCCGCCGGCGCGCTCGAATGGAAGGGGCTGCTACGCGGGTTCTGGCGCGAGTTCGACCAGGCGCTCGCGAACGCGGGCGCGCTCGGGCGTGGCGACGTCCGCGCGGCGATGCAAACCGCGCTTGAGGGGTTCATGTTCGGCCGCAGTGCGCCCGTCGGCGAGCGCCCCTGCCCCCGGTGCGAAGTTGGGCAGCTCGAGCTCAGGCTCGGGCGGCGCGGGGCCTTCGTCGGGTGCACGAACTTCCCGCACTGCCGGTTCACTCGCCCGCTCGCGACCGGCCTCGGGGGCGCAGGGCAGGCCCGGCCCCTCGGCAACGACCCGGACACCGGATTGCCGATCACCCTGCAGCGCAGCCGCTACGGGCCCTACGTCGAGCGGGGCGAGCCGGGCGGGCCGCACCCGACGGCGCGGGTGTCCGTCCCGCAGGGGCTTGCCGAGCACGAGGTCACCTTGGCCGTCGCGCGCGCCCTGCTCGCCCTGCCCCGGGAGGTCGGCGTCCACCCGGGGACGGGGCAGACGATCCTCGCCGGCATGGGGCGCTACGGCCCATGGCTCAGACACGCACGGGCCTATGTCTCGATCCCGGCCGACGACGACGTGCTGACCATCGGCCTGAACCGCGCGATCACGCTGCTTGACGCAAAGAGGGGCCGGAAGGGAGGCTGACGGGCGCCCCGCGGGAATCGGCTCAGTTCCGCCGATATCCCCTCCGTGTACGACCGATCAGCGGACTCGACTCAATCTGCGTGGTGCCACGATAGCCCAACTCCATGATTTCTGTCACAGTTGTGCAACAACGCCCTTTTTTTTCGAGGAGATTTCCAGCGCCTCGCGGCGCAATGTACCTCTGTTATCGCATTGTTATATCTTGTGTTTTTCGATCATCTCCAAACTCGGCCAGCCTTGCCTGATATTTTTTCGCCAATTTGCGTAAGCATTTCGCAACCGGATTTCACCACTATCAGGGCACGCCATGGCCGCGCATGGCGCCCCCCCACCCCCGGAATCGCCGATCTTCCGCAAGGCCGGGTAGGAGGGGTCGTTGCCGAGCCCCTCCTACCCGGCCGATCTCCGTGCGCGCACCGCCCGTCCGGAACCTCCCCGACCCGGGCCCGCCACCGACCGATGCGAACCCCGCGGGGCTGTCCCGCTGTGTCTTCGTCCCCGGACGACCCCCGCTCACGCCAAAGCCACTCCATCCGTCATGCGACTCTCCACCGGCCGGACCCCGCCGTTCAACGACGCCCTGGCCGAAACTCCTTCTACTCCAGTGCTCCGGCCGCAGCCATCCTCGCAGCCCCGACACCCGTTCCCGGCCCGAATCACCTCCCCGGCCAGCGCCGATCAGCGCCCCCCGGGACCCACCCTGCGATGCCGGCCAATCAAGCAACCGATCCGCCGCCCGTCATCTCATCCCCCAACCCGGATGCCGCGCCAGTCCCCGGTATCGCGGAGGTGAACGATCGCCGTCTTCGGGTGCGTCACGGCCCGGCATAAAGATGCCATGGCCCCTTGTCCTCGTCGGCCCTTCCGAGAACCCTCATGTCATGCGCTTCCGACGTACTCGTCACCAGCAGGGTGGCGACCGCGAAGACCGCAGCTATTGCCCGTCCACCGCGCATGCCTTCCTCA
Organism: Gammaproteobacteria bacterium; assembly: GCA_965223775.1. Classification (GTDB taxonomy): domain Bacteria; phylum Pseudomonadota; class Gammaproteobacteria; order HK1; family HK1; genus JAJDXW01. The sequence goes on from OZ245021.1 coordinate 6,062,211, forward strand.
TTGCCTGTGCGGCTTCGTCGAGCGCCGCCTCGGGCGCGTACTCGGCTTCGATCCGGATCTGCTCCCCCTCGATTTCGATCCGGATCGGCCCGCCGGCCCCGATGGCCTCCAGCACACGGGCCGCTTGCAGGTTGGCTTGCCAGTCCGGACGCGGGTCGTCGTAGGTCACGACCCGGCGCCGAATCGAGCTTCTCGCATCCTCGCTTCCGCCCCTGCCTCCGGTCCGTACCCGTACCTCGCGGCTCGTCCAGTCCCGATCCCTCCACTCGAGCCACAACGCCTTCACAGGGTTGTCGAAGAACGTCAGCGCATCGGGCTCTCCCGGGCCCATATCCACCATCAGCCAGGCCGTGATCGGGCCCTCCCCGGCCCGGCAGCTCAAGCCCAGGATCGCGGCCGCGCGATCTCGATCGCCGGGATACTCCCGCGCCCGCGAGCTGCCGGGGAGCTTGACGGCGCTCTTGACCGGGATCACGTAGATCCAGTGCCCGAGCCCGTCGTTGCTCCGCACCGCGTTGACGTTGCTCGCGGGCTCCGCGCCATGCGTCACGGCCGCGGCCAGAGCCCCGGCGAGGAGTGCCGCCGTGGCGGCCGCCGCTTTCATCGCATCCGCCACTCCTATGCGTCCAGGGATTTCTCCCTGAGTGAGAGAGGGAGCCTGCCGATAATCGCTAAGCTCCTAGCCACTGTAAGGTCCAGGCGACCGCACGCTACGCGCACCTAGCGCGGGACTCCGTGAAGGCTGCCGCGGAACTCGTTTCGGACAGTGTTGCTGTCGACTCGGATTCAGATTCGAGCGTTTCCGCAACTACGTGATCTCGGATACCATTCTGACGCATCCTAGGCGCCAGCACTCGGCGAGACCCTACTGATGATCAGTACCGTCCTCGGTCCAGACAAGTTCGACAGCACCACGAATCTGCCGCACGATTCCGTTATCGGGTTGCTGGCGCGTGTAGTGGACAGCATCCGTACGGTCGCCTTACACCGGCGCGCCTCCCGGCCCGCCGCACCAGCTAGCTGTGCCCGCACAGGAGTAGTCGACGTGGGTCATCGCAATCCATTCACCCGCCCCAGCGCCGAGAAGTTCAATTACATCGAACCAGAACAACCAGAGAACAGAAGCCGAAATCCAAACGCTTCTATGTGGTTCACGGATACTTGGGTCGAACTTGGCGGCCAACGGCAGCACAATCTCCGACGGCGTCTTTTCCCCGGGCGTTTGGTCATGCAGTCAAAGCTTTCCCGCCACAGAAATACTTCCTCGGCGTCGTTAGGTGCAGACAGCTCGACTCATGCCCACCACGCGCCGGTGTCGAAACGTTTTCCGACAGCTTCGAGGCCGAAATCGGCATCTCGACGACAAACCTCCGTCCACAGACTCCCGGCCCGACGCAGTAGGGGTCGAGTGAAAAACTATCTTTTCCTAGCCATCCTTGTTCTCGCTAGCGGATTTTCGGTTCAAAGTACGAACGCTGAAACACTCTTAGAAAAAGTGGCGGATGTAACCTCCCCAACCACCGATGCCTCCTTCAAACGATTTTATCTCAATCTGTTGGGAACGTTTATTGACCAAGGTGAACCGGTACCACTAAGCCGCATGAATATTGAAACCTTCTCGCTACCTGACCAAGTCCATTTCTATTTTCTTGCTCGAATGGCCACGCTCGGTTGGCTCCGACCACTATTGCGGGACCGCGACCCCTATTCCTGCGATGCTCTTCAACTTAGACTCCAATCGGTGTTCGTCTCCGGCTTTCAAGATCCCGCGTGGTGTGATCAACTTCAATGGGATGCAGCCCATTGGTTACTGAGCCAACTTAATGACAGACACTTGACATCAAAACCGAATCTGGTAGCCAAGCTCTTCTTACTCATGCACACTGTGGGAATAGATCTTTCACCACTCGAAGTTCGCTCTGCGATAGAAGGCACGAACCAGTTTCCTCCCCCAGGAAAAATTGTAGTTGAGCGAACACCTTATCTTTCACAACACATCCACAATCCAATAGACACTACTTCTCCGTACGAAAGCTGGAATCCGTGGACTCAAACTCTAAATCATGAATTACTGCGTCGTCCCTTAGTCTATTTTTGGCACCAGCGCCTTCACAACAACAGACGTTTTCTATCCCGCATTGATGACATCAGAGGTGGTTCCATCTACGCCGACATTTACGAAGGCAAAACCGCACAATATTATATTGGCCAGCGACTTACTGTCGAGGGGACTTTTGGTCTACGCACTTCGCCAAGCACAGACACACCTGACAACACCTACTCCGGATTCAAGTTATTGGTTAATGAGCTTCATTTGGATAGGACGATGTCTCCGTTGTCTTTCGGCGAAATCAACATGACAGACATTGTAGAGCCACCCATACTAAATTTCTCGGTAAAGTCCAGAGCGGTAAACAACAACCCCATTATACTTGCTCGGACTATAACACTTGGTTCACAAATTCTCGAAGCGCCACTGCGCATGTGGTCGTGGGTAAGCAAGAGTTTGGATTTGCCAACAGCGTATCGTTGTCCAATCAGTGCCCGTCATTTGGCGTTCTCACTAAAACAGATTTCACCCACAAATCCGTACGTCTCTCTCTACAATATGGCCATCGATAAATCGAATTGTATTCCACTACTTCTCCAAGAGTGGAGAAATATCCTTTCTTTCGAAATCGATCGCAATCCTCAGCACATTCTTCACCGCTACGTTTCAATTGCTACGCCGGGAGGAATGTACCGGGATGGTGCGGGATTTGTTGCACAGATCTTCGCTGGTTACCTGAAGGAAAAAGTGGCGGACCAAATCTACGTTCGACCTTCCACGGAACCCGCTGTGGCGCAATTTAGTCAGGAGGCATTGGAACAATGGGGCGTGGCTGCGGATGCTTACTTGAATGGCGAATTGATTGGCGCGGGCGCGAGTGGCGACAAAGGAGCAGTAGGCCGGATCGTGAGAGAGAGGTTGTTGCTACGGCGCAAACCATTCACCAAGATGTCGTCAAAATCAGTGTCATATTGGACGACCAACAATGAGTCGTTACAACGTCAGTCTGAGTCCTTGCGAATGGTGTATCGGGTAGAAGACGTGGACAGATGGGGCAGTAGGTTCGGCTCAACTTACGCTAAGCTTATCGGCACAGAGGGAACATTGGATTTGTGGAATGTGCCGGACGCAATTCGTATCTTGGAAATGCAGAATACTCGGACGTCGCCGCCCACTTTTTTCCACTTGTGGAAGGAACGACTTAGAGATTCCGATGAGAAATTATACGTCGGCTTCGCTGCGAAGGCCGAGACTTCCTCGTCAATATTGCCGTACTTGAAGGAGGCGATCGAGCGAAAAGGGTTTCTGTATAGTGGCATACTTCCCGACGCCACGGTTATGGAGCTTCGGCCAAGGGGATCAACAGTATTTCGTCACGAGTCAGTCGTGCCAAAGAAGGGCAATGCAATGATGGTGCTGTTGTCGACTGATTTTGCGACCGTTTCCTCCTTGATTGAAAGCCTCGTCAGTGAAGGCGGCATGAATGTAACCGTCAGCTGGTCTATGGACCCAATGATGAACGAGGACATTCGGTTGGAACAACCCGGTTCAATTGGGATATTGTCCGGAGGCAGTCGTGGCTGTGGAATTGATGATTGTGTCGTTGTGCATTCGGACGGGTTTCAACTAACGGAACTTACATTTGTCAATCATGCAGGCAGTTCGGAGGAAAAGGGCGCCGTTGAAGCGGTAGTGAATTTCGACATTGAAGGTTCAGATGGCGAACTGCTGTACGCGGGGTTGTTGGTGCGTCTCGGCTGGGAGAAGAAGGGGACACATAGACGAAACGTCCGATTGATGCTGCCAGAGGAGTTTAGGCTAGTCTATCGGGTACGCTGGGTGCGCGGGAACGGATCAGATTGGATAGACGCGGAACGTATTTCTGAAGGACGTAGAGTGTATATTCGCTAGTGGCTCTGGGAGAGTAAAGCGCTAGTATGGCAGTGCGGTACACGGCAGGGAATGTGGCGTTTTCGGAAGTTAGTTTCCGCCTGTTTTGTGTGGGTGCAGTGCGGGTCGAAAGTATTGGGAAAAGGGACGTATAGAAAGATCTGGCCACGGCTTTTGTCGATGGAGCATCGAATATCGCGGCGCCGCTGATGCAATATGCTTGCTGGGGCGTTCGACTGGCTTGTGTCTTGGGCGTCGTGATTGGTTAGTTTCTGTCTGCCCATCAAATAGGTACCAGCGGCGCGTGTAGACGATAATGAGCCTCGCGGCTGCTGGTGCGCAATGTAACCTTGCGCAATACTCACGGTGGTTGCAGAATAGGTGCGGCATATGGAAGGTGGAATGTCGTGAGAAAACTTAAGCAATTCAACATATCGCGTCTTCGTAGTTTGCCGCAAGGCACCGTAGTCCGATTGCGTGGTGGGCATTACCTTCGGTTTTGTACTCAACGGCAGGACGAACGGAAGAAAGCAATTGTTGGGCCTCTCCAAGGAAAAGGCGTGTGGCAGTTATCCTATCGCAACCGCCAGTTTCTATGCAAAGGTAGACAGTATCAAAGAAGCTAACCACTGTGTCATAGTGTAATAGGTGTGGCTGTTTCATCATTTTGTCGATTTTTTCCTCATTGGCCAACGTGGAATCTTTCATGCTGTCTAAATCCGAAAGCACAGCATTTAAGTTAGATCTCACTGTAATCATCTCTATAGATCGATAATCTGCAAAATAGGAAAATGTTCGATTGACTTTTTCTTGTTGCGTATTGGAAAAATACTCTGCCGAGGCGAAGACAGCGGCGGCGGCCGTTGCGACAACTCCTAATACTTGGGTGATTTGGCCAATTTTCTTGAGCAAGGAACCTGATATTTCTTGGTCAGTCATTTTCGATTCTCCCATCTGAGATCTAGGGTTTGTCATATCATTATAATGACAATTGGCGCGAAGGGCGAAATGAATGATCTGGCGCGGCAGGTAGAGTAACCGGCAGGTGACAATATGGTGCCGGACATGATGGGAAACTTGGGGGGCCGCTCGAATGAGTATCGGTACTGTGGAGGGCTCGGTGGGGAGGTGATGCCAGTTCGTTTGAGAGACCAGTGGCCGGTCTCGAGAACTTCTTCTTTCTTGCTAAAGCGCTTGGGTTCCTTAGCCAGGAGCCACGGTGGCCGTAAGCAGTTGGGAAACGGTTGCGGTATTTGGCCTGGGCATCGGTGCGCACAACTGTCGTTAGGAGAAAATGCATAGTTACCCATATAAGGTATCCGCTCGCGAGAGCATTCAATATCCACGGGTGACTGCGCATGCGTTCGCACGAGTGACGAATCGCAGATTTCCCGACGTCTCCTCCCTGCGATGAACATCATCGTGGTTCGCAGCTCAAGGGCCTGGCGGGCGCGGGACGCTTGCGCCGACTGTTACGGTTGTCCGGGCGCGGAACCGCAAGCAGCACCGATTCAACGCCCGAGCACCGGCGCGCGTCGTTGTCGTAGTCGGTGCGAGTGGCCGCCAAGCCGGACAGTCGTTCAACGGCTCTCTCGCAATACCCGATTGCGGATGTTGCCGCGAACTCGAGCCCGGGACTTGTCGACGGCGTGGCGAAGGGCCTTGCCGGCCTTGAACGCGGGCGTGCGCGAGGCGGCGATCGGGATGGTCTCGCCGGTACGGGCGCCCCTGGCGAGCCGGGCGCGCCCTGATGCGGAAGGTCCCGAAACCGGCGATGGAGACGGGCTCCTCGTTCGCGAGACTTCCTCCGATGGCGGCGAAGACGGCGCCGACCATGCGATCGGCGGTGGCCCTGGAGAGCGAGAACCCAGTGGCCAGGCGCGCTCCCAGTTCGGCCTTATTCACGTCCTCTTCCCCTGTTGCGGCGCGGCGGGAGATCCCCCGGTTGACGCACACCGCTCCTGCTTCAGGGTGGCGTGTCTGCGAGAACGGCGCAACGGGGGAGCGAGAGGCCGCGTCGCGCGCCGGCGTCGCTCGGCATGGAGCTGTCCGAGGAGTGTAACGCGGTGTGCGGAGCCAATCGGCTCAGGCGAAACGGTCGAAGAGCGATGCGCATGCCGCCCGGGCCCGCGCTGGGGCGGCCGAACGCCGGCGCCGGGACGTGGCGTCGGCACCGGCGCCGTCACCGACCCTCGGGGTCCCGCACCAGACAGAAGCGCGACGACGGCCTCGAGCGCTTGCTCGAGAGCGGGGAGCGGTGCACGAGCCGGAGCGCGGGTTCTGGGGGTGAAGGTGCCGAACTCCGCGATCGAGACGTTGTCGCCTCGCGCGGGCGCCTCGCCGATGGTGGAGAACACGGCGGCGACCACGGGACGGGCGGTGGCCTTGGACAGGGAAACCCGGTCGGCGACGAGCGACGTGAGTTGCGCTTTGTTCATGGCGCCTGCCTTGCGGTGTGCTCGCTTGCAGTGTGATCGTAGATCAGTGCGGAATGCGCGAAGCGATCAGGGTGCGGTGTCGTCGAACGGCGTGCAGCGGCAGGTCCGGGAGGCACCGTTGTGAGGCAGGTGTCTCCGCGTGGTTCCAGCGAACGCGGGTGACGGGCGCACGGGCGGAGTTCGTCTCGCTGCGGTGACATCCGGGGCGGAGATCGGGCGGTGCGGGAGGCCCGCGGGACGGGGCCCCCGGCAGTTCAGCGCGGGGGATGGATCGCGGTTTCGCGCACCGCTCGCTTCGAGCCGACCGAAGGGCGGGTGATCCTCGGCGCAGCGTCCAGCCACGAAGCCCGAGCGGGTGTCGCAGCGCCCGAAGCCGACCGGCGCCGGGCGGAGGCAGCGTGCGGGCAGGCGTTCGAGGAAGGTGAGCGGGAGCCGGGCGAGGTGGCGCCGCTATGACGGACCGCCCGGTCTGGGTATGCGGTAGCCGACGCCGCGCTCGGTGTGGATGTAGGCCGGGCGCGCCGCGTCGTCGCCGAGCTTGGTCCGGAGCTTCTTCACGAATGTGCGCACCCGCTGCGGATCTTCGCTCTCACGCTGGTTCCACACCTGGCGCAGAAGGGAATCGTAGGTTACCACCCGTCCCGCGCTGAGCGAGAGAATGCGCAGCAGCTCGTACTCGGTGGCGGTGAGCGGCACGTCGCGCCCGGCCACGCTCACCCGGCGCTGCTCGTAGTGGATGGCGAGATCCCCGTGTTGGAAGGGTTCGGGCTCGGCCCGCCGGCGCAGCGCCGCGCGAACCCGCGCGGTGAGCTCGGTCGGCGAGAAGGGTTTGACGATATAGTCGGCGGCGCCTGCCTCGAGCGCCCGCGCGACGGTCTCGTCCCTGCCGTAGCCGGAGATGAAGATGACCGGCAGGTCGGCGAGCTCGGGCACGCGTTCCATCAGCTCGATGCCGTCGATCTCGGGCAGGATGAGGTCCATCAGGACCAGCCCGGGCTTCTCCGCCCTGACCAGCCGTGACACCTCCTGCGGGTCGCCGGTGACCAGCGGCGCGTAGCCCGCCTCGGCGAGCGCGTCGCGTACGTAGCGCAGCGTCTGCGGGTCGTCGTCCACCACCAGGATGCGGGTCGGCGCGCGGGCGTCGCGCGAGGCGCGCGCGCCGGTGCGCGACACACCGGCCGCGGCGGCCGAGGCGTCCGCGGCCACCGGGATCGTGAAGGTGAAGCGCGCGCCCTGGCCGAGCCCGCCGCTCTCGGCACGGATGCGCCCGCCATGCGCTTCGACCAGCCCCTTGCAGATGGCGAGGCCGAGCCCGGCCGCCCCGGTCCGCCCCTCTCGCTCGCCGCCGGCGAGGCCCGCATGCTTGCGGAACAGCTGCGCCAGCCGGTCCGGCGCGATCCCCCGGCCCTCGTCGCAGACCGAGATCGCGACATGCACGCCGTCGCGTGCCGCTTCGACCCGGATGGGGGAGGTGTCCGGCGCCTGGCGGGCGGCGTTGGCGAACAGATTGTTCAGCACCTGCACGATGCGCTCCCGGTCGGCCAGCACCCGGGGCAGGTCCGGCGGCAGGTCGATGCGAACGGCGTGTCCGGCGCCGCCGCTGAGGAAGGTGGTCCGGGCCCGGTCGACCAGGGCGGCCACGTCCGAGGGCTCGGCGTCGACCGACAGCGTGCCCGCCTCGATGCGCCCGACGTCCAGCAGGTCGCTGACCAGCCCGTCCATGTGGTCGGCCTGCTCCTCGATGATCCGGAAGAACTGGCGCGCCTCGGCCGGGTTCACGACCCGCGAGGCGCGCAGCGCGGTGGCCGCCGAGCCCTTGATCGAGGTCAGCGGCGCGCGCAGCTCGTGGCTCACCAGCCCCAGGAACTCCGCGCGCAGCCGCTCCAGCTCCTCGAGCGGCGCCAGATCCTGCAGGGTCACGACCATCGAGGCGACGGTGCCGTCCTCGGCATGGATCGGCGTCGCGTTGACCAGCGTCGCGACGCTGCGCCCGTCGGGGACCGAGAGCACCATCTCCTCGGCGCGCACCGTCTCGGCGCTGCCGAGCTGCTGTGCCAGGGGGAGCTCGGCAAGCGAGACCTCGCGCCCGTCGGCGCGCCGGCAGCGGATGACTTCCAGCAGCTGCTCCGCGGCGCGGCCCGGGGTGCGCAGGACCTCGGCGATGCGCCGCGCCTCGCGGTTGAACGACACCGCATGGCCGGTTCCGGCGTCGAATACCACCACGCCGACCGGCGAGGTCTCGACCAGGGCCTCGAGGTCGGCCCGGGCGCGTCGTTCGTCGCGGTAGGTGCGGGCGTTGGCGATCGCGGTGGCGGCCTGCGAGGCGAACAGCACCAGGACCTCCTCGTCCTCCTCCGTGAACTCCTGGCCGCCTTCCTTCTCGCCGAGGAAGAAGTTGCCGACATGCAGGCCGCGGTGGCGCATCGGCGTCGCCTGCAGGGTATTCGAGAAGATGAGGTCGGGCGGATAGCCGAGCGAGCGGATGTATCCGGGGAGGTCCGCCAGCCTCACCGCTCCCGGAAGGTTCCGGAGGTGTTCGAAGAGCTGCGGCCCGTGCGGCCAGTCAACGAGTTGGCGATGCTCGTCGGGCGTGATGCCGGAGCTGACGAAGTCCTGGACCTCGCCTGCCTCGTCGACGGTCGCGATCAGGCCGTAGCGGGCGCCGGTGAGCGCGCGGGCGCTGTCCGCCACCTCCTGCAGGACGGTCATCACATCGAGGCTCGCGCTGATGCGCAGGACGGCCGCGCTGAGGCGCGCGATGCGCTCGCGCAGCGCCTCGTTCTCCCGTCTCAGCTCGCCGGAATCGGTCAAGTCTCCCCCTCGCATCGCCGGCGGATGAATGGGCCGGATTCGGCGCCCGCCGGGCCGCGTCCGCGCGGATTCTATTCGGAGCTGGGCGAGAAGTCATGAAAATAATACAAGAGAGGAAGAATAAGACACACCAAGTTCATACGAAATGTGCATCATTCGGCGATGGTTTCCGTGTCAGTACAACGGTCACGCCTGTCCGAGTGGGGGAGTCGGTCATGTTCACTTTCGCGGCAATTTGGCCGAGCCAGGACTGTGGCCCGAGCCTCGCTCGTCCGCCTCGCCCGTCTTCCGCCGTCTCGGGCGCGCCGCGGCGCACCGACACTCCCCGCCCGCTCACCTTCCCGAAACATCGCTGCCCGTCGGCACGGGCGCGGGGGCTGCTCGCCCACGAGGAGAGGGGCTACGAGGAATGGGGCGTGTCGGGCGCGCTGCGCCTCGATCGGGGCGCGGGCTCTCGCGGACGCTCAGCCCCTGATTCGGGGCGGCGGCGCGCGGGTTGGCGGCCCGCGCTCGCGGGGTTCGACGCGTCGGTCGGGCGGCCGCCGTTGACGGGCTGCGGGGGTTGAGGGCGGTGGACGGCCGGGTGGGCGGAGACGGTGGCAGCGGGGGTGTGGCGGCGGCAGCGCCGTTCCGGCGGCGGGGCTCGAACGGCGCGGCGCGGGCGCCGGGGCGGTACAAGCGGCCGTTCGACCTGGCGCTGCTGGCGGCGGCCGGGCTGGCGCTCGCGCCGCTGTGGGTGGTCGGGTGGGTCGCGGTGGCGCTCGCCATCCGACTCGAGGACGGCGGTCCGGTGCTGTACCGGCAGCGGCGGGTCGGGCGCGGCGGCAGGGCGTTCGAGATCGTGAAGTTCCGCACGATGGCGGTGGACGCCGAGCGGCAGACGGGACCGGTGCTGGCGCGCGAGGGCGACGCGCACACGGCGGTGGGGCGCGTACTGCGGCGGTTCCATGTGGACGAGCTGGCGCAGGCGGTGAACGTCGTGCGGGGCGAGATGAGCCTCGTCGGACCGCGCCCGGAGCGCCCGGAGCTTGCGGCGCGGTTCGAACGCGAGGCGCGGGGGTTCGCGCGGCGGCTGCGCGTGAGGCCGGGGATCGCGGGCCTCGCCCAGGCCCGGGGCTCGTACCACACGCGCCCGCGCGACAAGCTGCGCTACGATTTGCTCTACATCGAGGCCATGGGGCCGGTGCTGGACCTGAAGCTGCTGGCGGGGTGCCTGGCGAAGGCGGTGCGCGGGCGCAAGGCGCGCCGGCGCATCGGGGCGCGGTGCGCGGGAAGGCGTCGATGAGGAGTTCAGGCTCCGCGGCCCTGCCGCGCAATGCCCGGGAGCGCGGGCATGATGCCCGAGCGGCGCCGATCCGACGGTCCGGGCCACCCACTCGCGACGGGACACCGGCCGGGCAAGTCGAGGCCGCTACGGCCACGGGTCACGGCGTGAACGCCGCGTGCGATACCGGCGAACGCGGGGCGCCGACCGGCTCGGTGCTGGTCACCGGCGGCGCCGGCTATGTCGGCAGCCACGCGGTGCTGGCGTTGCGCGAGGCCGGCTACCGGGTCGTCGTACTCGACAACCTCTCCACCGGGCGGCGCTCGGCAGTGCCCCACGACACGGCGTTCGTCGCGGGTGAGGCCGGGGATATCGGCACGGTCGGCGCGGTCATCGCCGGGCACGGCGTCACGGCGGCGATGCACCTCGCCGCCAGCATCGATGTTTTCGAATCGCTCGCCCAGCCGCTGAAGTACCACCGCAACAACAGCCTCGCCAGCGCAAACCTGATCCGGGCCTGCATCCGGGGCGGAGTGAAGCGCTTGGTGTTCGCCTCCAGCGCGAGCGTCTACGGCATGCCGGACGCGGTGCCGGTGGCCGAAGACGCCCCGGCGCGGCCCATTCATCCCTACGGGCGTTCCAAGCTGATGACCGAGCGGCTGCTGCACGAACTGGCCGCGCGCCACGGGCTTCGCTACGCGGCGCTTCGCTATTTCAACGTCGCGGGCGCCGACGCCCAAGGCCGGGCGGGTCAATCCGGCCCCAACGCCTCGCATCTGATCAAGGTCGCGTGCGAGGCCGCGGCGGGGTTGCGCGACCGCGTCACCGTGTTCGGCACCGACTACGCCACGCCGGACGGGACCTGCGTGCGCGACTACATCCACGTCTCCGATCTCGCCGCCCTCCATGTCGCGGTGCTGCGCGCTCTGGACAATGGCGCGCCGAGCCGCGTGCTCAACTGCGGCTCTGGGCGGGGGTTCTCGGTCCGCGAGGTGCTCGGGGCCGTGCAATCGCAGGCAGGCGTTGCTTTCGACGTCCGCGACGGCCCGCGCCGCGCCGGCGACGCGCCGGTACTGATCTGCGATACCGCGCGGTTGCGGGCGGCCGTGCAATGGTCGCCGCGCTACGACGACCTCGGCTTGATCGTGCGCAGCGCCCTCGCATGGGAGAGAGCGCGCTGCGCCGGGGATGGCGTCCCGTCCCACCCGTCCCCGCCGCCACGGTCAAGTGGGCAGGAACCGCGGTGATGGGCTCGCTTGCGCAGCGGCGCCGGGGATGCTGTGGCGCCGTCGGGGAGGCGGGCCGGGCGCCGGGGGCGTGGAAGCGGCCAGGCAAGCTGTGCCGGGGGCGCGGACAGTGACGCCGCGATGACGACAGGGCAAGTCCTTGCGGCGGCCGCTGCGGCGGCCGCTGCGGCGCGACTGCGCGCGCCGGCATGAACGGGTCGGGGCGCGGCCCGGCGGTTGCGCCGGCGACGCCGCCGGTGTCGGTCATCGTGCCGGTCGGGCCTGGCGAGGAGACGGTGGCGCGGGCGGTGGGCTCGGCGCTGGCGCAGGACTATCGGGGCACGGTCGAGATCGTCATCGCCGACGGGACGGGCGCGTCGGAGTTCGCCGCGTTTGCGGCGCGGGAGCTTCCCGATGCGCGGGTGGTGGCCAACCCGGAGGGGACCACGCCGGCCGGGCTCAACCGCGCCATCGCCGCGGCCTCGCACGATATCCTGGTGCGGCTCGACGCCCGCGCGGAGCTGCCGCCGGCGTATGTGGCGCGGGCGGTGCAGACGCTGAGGGAGACCGGCGCGGGCTGCGTCGGGGGGCGGCTGGTGCCGGCGGGGACGACGGCGATGGAGCGGGCCGCGGGCCTGGCGATGACGACGCCGCTCGGGGCCGGCGACGCGCGCTGGCGCATCGGCGGCGAGGCGGGGCCGACCGACACGGTGTACATGGGCGTCTACCGCCGCGATGCGCTGGAGGCCGCGGGCGGGTTCGAGGCGGGCCTGCCGGCCAACCAGGACTACGAGCTCAACGTGCGGCTGAGACAGGCCGGCGAGACGGTATGGTTCGATCCCGCGATCGCAGCCCGCTACCGGCCGCGGGGGAGCGTTCGCGCGGTTGCGGTGCGCTATTGGCAGTACGGCTACTGGAAGCGGGCGATGCTGCGGCTGCATCCGGGGTCGGTGCGCTGGCGCCAGCTCGCGCCGCCGCTGGCGGTGCTGGCGCTGGCGGCGTCGATCGGCGCGGGCGCGGCGGGCGCCACGGCGGCGCTGGCGCTGGCGGCGGCCTACCTGCTGCTGCTCGCCGGCGCAGCGGCCGGTGCGGGGCTCAGGCGGCGGCGCCCGGAGGCGGTGCTGGTGCCGGTGCTGCTCGCGGCGATGCACCTGTGCTGGGGGGCGGGGTTCCTGTGGTCGTCGGTGGCCGGGCCGCGCCCGGGCGCGGGAGGGACGCAGGACGGGCCGGCGTGGGCGGTTGCCGGGATCGGGGCCGGCATCGCGGTGCTGCTCGCGCTGCCGTTCGTGTTCTACCCGGCAACGGCCTTCCCGTTCGTGACCCCCAAGGCGCTGTTCTCGCGGACGCTGATCGAGCTCGTGTTCGTCTTCTGGGTCGTGCTGGCGTTGCGCCACCGCTCCTTCGCCCCGCCGCGCTCGGTGCTGCTCGCGCTGCTTGGCGCCGGCGTCGCGGTGTCGCTTGCGGCGTCCCTGGCCGGGGTCGGCAGCGAGCGCAGTCTGTGGTCGCACTATGCGCGCCAGGGAGGGCTCGTGGACGGTCTGCACTGGTTGGCGTTGGCGGCGGTGCTGGCCTCGTCGGTCAGGACGGCACGGGGCTGGCGGCGTCTTCTCGCGCTGCACGCCGGGGTGGGGCTGGCGCTGGCGTTGCTGGCGGTGTCGAGGGCGCGTGGGGTCGAGTTGCCGTTGCTGGGTCTGATCCCCGAGCGCAACTTCCCGCGCATCGGCGTGACGATCGGCAACGCGGCCTGGCTCGGGTGGTACATGGCGGTTCACCTGTGGATCGCGCTGGGCCTTGTGGCGCGCTCGTTCCTGGTCGCGGCGCAGGCGCGGCCGGGCGGGGCGGGGCCGGCGTCGGCGGCCCGCTGGGGGGCGCGTGGGTTCTATCTCGCCGCGGCCGTGCTGGGGCTGTGGGCACTGGCGCTGTCGGGCTCGATGGCGGCGCTGGCGGCGGTCGGCGCGGGGGCGCTGTTCGCAGGCGCCGGCTGGGCGTTCGCCACCGCCGGGCGGATGCGGCTGGCGGCGCTTGCCGCGACCGGCGCGATTGCGGGCGCGGGGGCGCTCTCGGCGGCGCTGGTGCTGGCCCCGGCGCTCGATCTGCATCGGGGAGATCCGCCAGCGGCGGCGCCGGTGCGCCCAGGGCCGGCTGATTGGGCGATGGGCGGGGCCGGCGCGGAGAACCCGCTGGCGGGCCGCATGACCTCCCCCGCGGCGGTGGCCTCGGCGATGACCCGGCGCCTGGCGGCTTGGGAGGCCGGCCTGGAGGGAATCGCGCAGCGGCCGCTGCTGGGCTGGGGGCCGGAGAACTTCATCGTTGCGTTCGGACGCCACGCCGCCGGCGCCGCGGAGGACCTGGAGGTTCACGACCGGGCCCACAACCGGCTGATCGAGGAGGCGGTGGGCGCGGGAGTGCCGGGCCTTGTCCTGCATGTGCTGCTGTGGAGCGTCCTGTTCACGGTCGTGCTGAGGGCGGCGCGAAGGATGGCGGCGGGGGATCGGGCACTGGTGCTGTGCATCGGCGCAAGCGCCGCCGCCCACTTCACGGTCGGGCAGTTGCAGCTCTCCATGGCCACGAGCGCGCTGCAGTTCACCGTGCTGTTCGCCTTTGCGGTGCATCTCGAGGCCCGCGCGGGCGGGCGCCCGGCCTGGCTGGCGGTGCGCCGGGCGCGGCCGTCGGGGCGCGCGAAGGGGCGCGCGGGCGGAGGGCTGCGGGCGCTCGTGCTGGTCGCGGCGCTGGGAGTGGTCGCGGCCGGGCTCTACTCCAACATCGCTATCGGCCGGGGCGCGTCCGCGCTCTACCTGGCGGAGACCTCGGGGCGCTTCATGCATCATCTGGGGCGCGCCATCGACGCGTTCGCTCCGCTCGCCAACACGCCGCGCGCGATCCTGTTCGAGAACCTTGCCGGCAACTGGAGGGTGCTGCGCCACGAGCGCCCGGAGGAGGCGCTGCGGCTGCTTGCGTGGGCCGACCGCGAGGCGGAGTCGGCGGTGCGCGCGGAGCCGGCCAACTGGCGGCTGCGCCATGCGCTGGTGCGGCTCTACGCCACCGTGTCGTCGACCGAGCCGGCGTACAGCGCCCGCGCGCGCCACCACCTGGCGCGGGCGCGCGCGCTGGCCCCGGCGCGGCCGGTGCTGGCGCCGCGGGAGGTGTACCGGCGCGGAGCAGGACAATGATGCGCCGGGGCGGTCCGAACGACCCACGCTCCGATCGCTCTCGCGCGGCCCGGGCGCCGGTGCGCGGGCGTGGCCCCGAGCGGGACGGCGGTCGGTGATCTCGCACCGCTACCGGTGTGTCTACTTCAAGGTGCCGAAATGCGCGAGCACCGCCCTGCGCGAGTGGATGTTCAGCCATGCCGGGGCCCGCGACACGATCCGGCCCTACTGGTCGGGCGGGCTGCTGTCGGCCCGCATGGGCGCGGCGGCGCGGATCCCCGAGCTCTATCCGGAGTATTTCGCGTTCTCCTTCGTGCGCCATCCGCTGGCGCGCTTTGTCTCGCTCTACAACCACGCCTGCCGGCTGCAGGAGCGGCGCTCGCGCGAGCTGCGCACGCCCCCGGTGCGCCACGGCGGCCCGCGCGAGTTCGCAGAGCTCTGCCGCGACCTTCTCCGGCTCGGGGATCTGTGGGGAGAGGACGCGCAGCGCTTCTTTCGCGAGAACCGGGAGCGGGAGTTCGGCCCCGCACGCATCGCCCTCGGATGTCTCGGGTTCGAGCTGTGCCACGCGAGGACGCAGGCGAGCTTCCTGCCGGGCTTGGGCGCCGGCGGGCCGTTCGCGGCCGTGCCGGCGCCGGGGTTCATCGGGCGGGTCGAGACCCTGGAGGAGGATATTGCCCGGCTGTGCCGCCGGCTCGGCATGCCCGCCGACCGGCTGCCGCGCAGCAACGCGGCGCGGGCCGGCGATCTGGGTGCCGGCGGGCTCGGCCAGGACGTGCGGCGGGTGGTGGCGGAGATCTACGCGGAGGACTACGCGCTGCTGGGCTACGCCACCGGGGAGGAAGGCGGGACCGCGGTCCTTCTCCCGGTCGATCGGCTGCGCCGCGGCGGCGACGGGCAGGAGAGCGTCCCGGTTCCGCCGCGCCGGCGCACGGCGGCCGGTCTCGCAAGAGCGCGCTTCGCGATTGCGTCACTGCTGTTGCGGCTGGCCGAGCGCCTGCTGTGGCCACCGGCGCGGCGGGCCCTCCACCTCCGGCCCGTCCTGGCGCTGCGCCGCGTTCAACGGCGCAGCGGCGCGCGGCGCGCGCAGCCGGGACCGAAGGAGCGCGACCGGGGACGTTGCGGCGGTCTTGCGCCGGGGCGCGATTGCGGCGATGCGTGATCATCCGCGAACACCGCGTCGAGTGTGTACCCGGAGGCGGCGACCGTCTCGCCGGCGTCGGCACGTGCCACTCGGACCCGTTGCCAAACACCGTTACCGCCTCCAAGCCCTAGCGAGCGACGGCAACGTCGACGACGGATCACACTCGCCGCTGAGTGTGCCGGCGGATGGCCGCGCTGAGGCGCGCGATGCGCTCGCGCAGCGCCTCGTTTTCACGTCTCAGCTCGCCCGAATCGGTCAAGTCTCCCCCTCCTTCGCCGGCTGATGGACGGGCCGGATTCAGCGCCCGTCGGGCCGCGTCTGCGCGGATTCTATCGGAGTTGGGCGTGAAGTCATGAAAAGAATATAAAAGTAGAAGAATAAGACACACCAAGTTCATGTGAAATGTGCATCATTGGGCTACGGTATTCGTGTCAGTACAAACGGTCACGCCTGTGCGAGTGGAGGGATTCGGTTGTTAACTTTCGCCAGTACAATTAAGAGCAGAGCAGAGCAGAGCAGAGCAGAGCAGAGCAGAGCAGAGCCGAGCCGAGCCGAGCCGAGCCGAGCCGAGCCGAGCCGAGCCGAGCCGAGCCGAGCCGAGCCGAGCCGAGCCGAGCCGAGCCGAGCCGAGCCGAGCCGAGCCGAGCCGAGCCGAGCCGAGCCGAGCCGAGCCGAGCCAGCCGAGCCGAGCCGAGCCGAGCCGAGCCGAGCCGAGCCGAGCCGAGCCGAGCCGAGCCGAGCCGAGCCGAGCCGAGCCGAGCCGAGCCGAGCCGAGCCGAGCCGAGCCGAGCCGAGCCGA
This sequence comes from Gammaproteobacteria bacterium, assembly GCA_965223775.1. Classification (GTDB taxonomy): domain Bacteria; phylum Pseudomonadota; class Gammaproteobacteria; order HK1; family HK1; genus JAJDXW01. The sequence goes on from OZ245021.1 coordinate 6,078,982, forward strand.
GCCGAGCCATCCCTACGCCGAGCCGAGCCGAGCCGAGCCATCCCTACGCCCGACCTGCCCGCATGAGCCGTCCGTCGCGCGGCGGACGCGCGGCTCCCCCCAGCCCCTACCGTCTTCCCGCCCGCCAGCGCTGTTCCGCGTCCGGCGCGGCCCGGGGGTTCGCGCCGGACGCGGGGCCTTTTCGCCGTTCCCCGCGCCCTTGCGCGCCACTGGCGCGACCTGTCCCCGGCGTCCGGTTTCGCGCCGGGCCGGGCGCGGTGCGTCCCCGCGACGGCTGACCGCCGTGGCGTTGCGCGCCGCTCCTCCGCCGTGGCGGCGGGTCTCGTCCCGAGCTTTGCCGTCCCCCTCGCCCCGCGGCCGCGGGCTGGCGGCGGCTTCCCCATCCCTCGCCTTGCGCCGGCCCGGCCCCGTGTGGCCCGTCCGACGTCCAACCGTTGGGAGTTGAACACATGATGCTGCGCCGCCTGCTCTCGCCCTCCGCCCTGCCGGGGCGCCGCGCCCTCTTCGTCCTCACCGCCGCCGTCTCGCTCTGCGCCGCGCTGGCCGGCTTCACCGCCCCCGCGCAAGCGCAGAGCGACACGGAGGTCTGGTCGGGGATCATGAAGTCCAGTTCAGGGGGCACGCTGCCGGCAGGCACGGTGCCGAGCACTTGGCCGCAAGGTGAACACGCCAAGGGGTACTGGAATCTGGCCGGGGGTAGCGGTGGAACCATCAGCAAGAACACGTTCACGGAGGGCAGCGTCACCTACACGATCAAGATGCTGGCCGGCGCCACGAACTCGAACCAGGTCTATCTGGAACTCGACAAGGCGCTCCCGGCGGCGACCCGGAACGCAATGACGCTGCACCTGTCCTCCTCAGCCACGACCAGCGCCGACGACAGTATTGTCCCTGCTGCGGACGACGTCGCGCTCACCCTGAGCACCGCCACGCTCCAGAACAGCGACAAGCGATTCTATTGGCCAGGAGACACATTCCTAGGTTGGTATCACAATTATCACTACCGGGCGCGGCTGACCAAGACGGGAGCCACCTCCACCAACGCCGCGCCGGCATTCAGCGCCGCGGCCCTCGCGGCCACGACGCAGAGCGTGGCCGAGAACACGGCGGCGGACACGGACATCGGCTCGGCCTACACGGCGACGGACGCCGATACGGACGACACCCTGACCTACTCGCTGGGGGGGACGGACGCGGCGTCGTTCGCCATCGACACGTCCACCGGGCAGCTCAAGACGAAGGCGGCGCTCGATCACGAGACGAAGTCGAGCTACACGGTGACGGTCAAGGTGTCGGACGGCACCGCGAGCGCCACGATCGCTGTGACCGTCACCGTCACCGACGTGGTCGAGCCTCCAGGCGCTCCGGACGCGCCCACAGTGACGCCGACCTCGGGCTCGGCCACGAGCCTGGACGTGAGCTGGGAGGCGCCGGCGAACACGGGTCCGGCGATCGAGAGCTACGATCTGCGCTACCGAAAGAGCGGCGCCACCTTGTGGATCGACGGCCCGCAGGACGTGGCAGGCAAGGGCAAGGCCATCGCGGGTCTCGACGCCGACACCAAGTACGAAGTGCAGGTGCGGGCAACGAACGACGAGGACGACAGCGCGTGGTCGGCCTCGGGCGAGGGGACGACGGCGGCCGTCGCCTCCGGCGATCCGACGGTCACGATCGCGGCGGCGGCTTCGGTTTCCGAGGCCGACGACGAGGTGGTGTTCACGCTGGCGCGCACCGGCGCGACGACGGCGAAGCTGACGGTGAAGGTGCAGGTGACCGAGGAGGGCACGGTGCTGGACGACGCGTCCGCCTACTCGGACGCGACGGACGTGGAGTTCTCGATCGGCGAGGACAAGGCGAAGCTGGTGGTGGCGCTCGACGACGACTCGGCCTACGACCCGGACCTCGCGGGCGCGCCCGTCGGCGTGGGCGGGCGCATCACGGCGACGCTCAAGGCCGGCACCGGCTACACGCTGGGCACCCCGGCGACGCACACGGTGGACGTGACCGACGACGAGGACCCGCCGCTGACGGCGGCGCTGACGCTCGAGCCGGCATCGCCGGTGGCGGAGTCCGTCGGCACGGTCACGGTCGTCCTGACCGTCGAGACAGACGCGGGCGCGCGGCAGCCGGGCAAGATCTACGGCAGTACGATCTCCTCCAGGAGCGAAACGGCTCTATCCGCAGAAGGCGACTTTGAAATCTTGACCGCCCAGGTCCTCGTGCCACCGTCGGAGTTCGCGCTCGACGGGACGGTCTGGCGCGCGACCCTGACGTGGACGATCGACATTTATGACGACGATTTGGACGAGGAAAACGAGACGTTCCGGGTAATCACGGAAACCCCTCCCCCTAGTGATCTTTCGAATTTGCCTGCAACAGACATCCTGACCGTCACGATCGTCGACAACGACGACGTTCCAGGCGCGCCGACGAACCTGGGTGCGACGGCGGGCGACACCAAGGTGACGCTGCGTTGGGCAGCGCCGACCGCTCCGGGCACGTCGAGCGTCACGAGGTACGACTACCGGCGAAGCACTGACGGCGGGAATACCTGGGGGAGCTGGACCGACGCCGGGAACGTGCTGGAGAAGGAGATCGCCGGGCTGACCAACGGCACCGAGTATACCTTCGAGGTGCGGGCGGTGAGCGCCGCGGGCAACGGCGCCGCGGCGAGTGTCGCGGAGACGCCGGCGGCGGCCGTGGCGGGCGACAACAAACCGGCGACGGGCGGCACGGTTACGATCAGCGGCACCAGGGCGGTGGGCAAGACGCTGCGCGCGAGCGTGAGCGTCACCGACATCATGGACGCGGACGGGCTGCCGGACGGGAACAACGACGGCACGGCCGGGGAAGCGGGCGACTTCACCTTCACCTACCAGTGGATCCGGGTGGACGGCGCGACCGGGACGGACATCGCCGGCGCGACGGAGTCGAGCTACCTGCTGGTGGCGGACGACGCGGGCAAGACCGTCAAGGTGCGGGTGGGCTTCACCGACGGCGCGGGCAACGCCGAGACGCTCGAGAGCGGGGCGACGGGGACGATCGGCGACGGCAAGCCCGAGCAGCTCGGCAGTTTCCGCGTGAGTTCCGTGGGCGACGGTAAGGTAACTTTATTTCTCAGTTCGCCGAACAATCAGGGCAGCTCCATCCTCCTTCGACACGAAGTCCGGTACAAGAAGGGGGAGGCGGAGTTTGGTGCCTGGCAGCACATTGCCCTGTACATAAGCCTGCCGACGATTACCAGCCTGACCAACGGCGTGGAGTACACCTTCGAGGGACGGGCGGTGAACTCCCAGGGCGCCGGACCGAGCAGGACCGTCAAGGGCACGCCGGTGGGCCTGCCGGAGGAGATCACGGACCTGACGGCGACGGCAAACGTCGCGGCCGGCCAGGTGGTGCTGAGGTGGACGGCGCCGGCGGACTCCGGCTCGCCGATCACCAAGTACCAGTACCGGCGGGAGCACCGGGTCGGATCGCCGGGCGCCTGGACGGATATCGCCCCTGCCGACCTCACCAGCGGGAGCGGCGCGGAGTCGAACGTCCGGAGCTACACGGTCACCGGCCTGACCAACCCGCGGAACTACTCGTTCAACGTGCGCGCGGTGAACGCCAACGGCGCCGGCGACGAAGGGGTCGATGCCTCGGCGGCCACGGCGCCGGACGCGCCCGGGCTGACCCTCACCGCGGGGGACCGCCATGTGGTGGTCGCTATTGCCAAGCCCGTCGATCCGAACGACGGCGGCAGGACCGTCAGTGCTGTGCGATACCGGTACAAGGAATCGACGGATGCGGGCTTCGGCGCATGGACAGACCTGTTCGCATCCGATCCCCGTGCCACCGTCGGCAGCCTCGCCAACGGCGCCGAGTACGCATTTCAGGCCCAAACGGGGAACGAAATCGGTTGGGGGCGGGTCTCCGCCACCGCCACGGCGACGCCGCGCACGGTGCCGTCGGCGCCGGTGCTGACGGCGACGGCGGCGGGCGAGCGGCGGATCGATCTGCGCTGGAGCGCGCCCGACGACGGCGGCGCCGCCATTTCCGGCTACGAGCTCGAGGTCTCGTCTGACTACAGCGACGACGGCAACGACGGCAACGACACCTGGACGGCTCTGGGCGGCACGCTCGCCGACTCGGCGGTCTTGTACGCGCACGACGAGCTCGCGCCCGGCACCGAGAACCACTACCGGCTGCGGGCGCTCAACGAGGCCGGGGACGGCGCCTGGTCGGTGGTGGTGTCCGCGGCGACGTCGAAGCCGACGATTACGATCGCCCGGGATGGCGACGACGGGTCCGGATCCGTGTCCGAGGCCGTGGGCGCCCTGACGTACACGCTTACGCGGAGCGACCCGGTGGACCGGCTGCTGACGGTGGCGGTGGCGGTGACCCAGAGCGGGGACTACATCGAAACCGCGGGCGGCTACACGGCGCCGTCCTCGGCGGACTTCGCCCTCGGCTCAGCGACGGCGAGCATCACGGTGCGGATCGACGACGACGCGGTGGACGAGGCCGACGGCTCGGTGACGGTGACGGTGGGCCCCGGGGCCACCTACGATACCGACGCGTCCTCGCCGCTCGCGGTGACGGTGACCGACGACGACGTGCGCGGTGTGGCGCTGTCGAAGACGGAACTGGAGGTGGCCGAGGGCGGGAGCGCGACCTACACGGTGGCGCTGGCCTCGCAGCCGACGGGTCCGGTGACGGTGACGGTGAGCGGGCACGCGGGGACCGGCCTGACGCCGGACCCGTCGAGCCTGAGCTTCACGGCGTCGAACTGGAATACGCCCAGGGACGTGACGGTGTCGGCGGGCGAGGACGACGACACGGACGACCACGTGGTGACGCTGACGCACACGGCGAGCGGCGCCGACTACGGCGCGGTGACGGCGGCTCTCGCGGTGACGGTGGCCGACGACGACACGCCGACCTACGCGCTGTCCTTCGGCGAGCCGCGCTACGAGGTGGCGGAGGGTGCGGGGACGCTGGCGGTGACGGTGCGTCTGGCCCCGGCGGCGCCGGAGACGGTGTTGGTGGGCTGGGCGACGGTGGACGGCACGGCGCAGGCGCCGGACGACTACGCGGCGGCGCGCGGCACGCTGGTCTTCGCCGCCGGCGAGACCACGAAGACGGTCTCGGTTGCGGTGGTGAACGACAGGCGGGCGGAGGGGGCGGAGGTCTTCGGTGTGCGGCTCACCGGCGCCATGGGGGCGGCGCTGCCGCGGCCGGCGGAGGTGGAGGTCGAGATTGCCGACGACGACCCGCATCCCGGGATGCCGGCCGCGCTGGTGGCGGCGCCGGGGAACGGCGAGGTGTCGCTGAGCTGGAGCCCGCCGGGCGCGCCGCTTGAGAGCGCCGGGGACTACCAGTTCCGGTTCCGAGAGGCCGGTGACGCTGATTGGTCGGCGTGGACGGAGGTGGCCGGCGGCCGCACGGCGCGCGGGCACACGGTGAAGGACCTCGCCAACGGCACGGCGTACGAGTTCGAGGTGCGCTGGAGCGCCCGGACCCGGGGCTTCGGGGAGGCGGCGCGGGCCGAGGCGACGCCGCGCACGGTGCCGGGGGCGCCGCGCGAGCTGGAGGCGGCGCCGGGGAACGGCGCGGTGACCCTCACCTGGAGGGCGCCGGCGGACGACGGCGGCGCGCGGGTCACGCGCTACGAATACCGCCACGCGGCGGGCGCGGCGGCCTTCCCTTCGCTGTGGACGCGGGCCGGGGCGGACCTGACCGTGACGGTGGGGGGGCTGGACAACGACACCGGGTACCGCTTCGAGGTGCGCGCGGTGAACGCGGCGGGGGCGGGCGTGTTGTCGGCAAGCGCCGCGGCGACGCCGCGGGCCGGTCCGTCGGCGCCGCGCGAGGTGACGGCGGAGGCGGGCGACGCCGAGGTGGCGCTCTCGTGGAAGGCCCCGGCGTACCGGGGCGCCTCGGCGATCGTCGGCTACGAGGTGCGGTGGCGCCCGGCGGGCGGGCGGTTCGTGGCGTGGACGCGGGTGGGCGGCGCCCGTGCGCGCGAGCACACGGTGACCGCTCTGACCAACGGCAGGACGTACGAGTTCGAGGTGCGGGCGGTGAACGGCCAGGTCGCGGGCGCTGCGTCGGCGCCGGAGCAGGCGCGTCCGGTGGGCGTGCCGGGGGCGCCGGGGGACTTCCGGGCGCTCCCGACGGGGAGCGCCGGCGAGCTGGCGCTGCGCTGGCGGTTCCCGGCCTTGAACGGGGCCGATCTGTTGAACTACCGGCTGCGCCGCCAGTTGGCCTCGGCGAGGAGCTGGGAATGGGGGGACTGGGCGACGGTGGTCGGCCCGCCCCGCCACACGGTGAAGGGTCTGACGGACGGCACGGCGTACAACTTCGAGCTCAAGGCGGTGAACGGCGTCGGCGCGGGTGCGGTGGCGCAGGCCACGGGGACGCCGGGGGCGCAGGACCTGGCGGCGCCGGTGCTCCGGCGCGCGAGCGTGGACGGCGCGGTGCTGCGGCTGTTGTTCAACGAGCGGTTCGGCTACCCGCTGGAGTGCAATCCGTTCACGGTGCGGGTGAACGGCGCGGTGCGGGCGTCGCGGGTCTCGACGGTCGGCGGCGAGGTGAACCTGGCGCTGACGCCGCCGGTGCGGGCGGGCGATGCGGTGACGGTGGACTACGAGGCGGCGCGGGCGTGCCTGGAGACGGCGCTTCGGGACGAGAGCGGCAACCGGGTCGAGGATTTCCACGGGCTGCGGGTGTTGAACGGGACGCCGGCCGACGAGGCGGCGCCGGTGCTGAGCGCGGCGACGGTGGAGGGGGCGGTATTGCGCCTGGTGTGGGACGAGCCGCTGGACGGCGCCGCGGTGCCGCCGGGCACGGCGTTCACGGTGTCGGTCGGGGGCGGCGCGCGCGCGGTTGCGCGGGTGTCGGTCGAGGGCGCCGCGGTGGTGCTGAGGCTGGCGGCGCCGGTGCTGATCGGCGAGGCGGTGACGGTGGGCTACGCGGCGCCGGCGCGCGGCGGCGTGCGGGACCGCTCGGGGAACCCGGCGGCGGACTTCGCGCCGCGCCGGGTGGACAACCGGACGCAGGCGCTGCGGGCGCCGCGGCCGGTGGCGGTGGCGCTCGGCTCGAGCCCGGCGCCGGAGTCGGGCGGGGTCTACGCTGTGGGCGCGAACATCGTGGCGACGGTGCGGTTCGACCGCGCGGTGGAGGTGAGCGGCGCGCCGGTGCTGGACCTGGTGGTGGGCGAGGCGCTGCGCGCGGCGGCCTATATCGGCGGCGCGCCCGGCACGGTGCTGCGTTTCGGCTACCGGGTGGCGGCGGGCGACGCCGACGACGACGGGGTCGGGATCCGCGGCGCCAGCCTGCGCGGCGGGACGATCGCCGGCGCGGACGGGGCGCCGGCGGGGACGGACAACCCGGCGGGCGGGCCGTATGGCGGCCACCGGGTCGACACGGAGGGCCCGGAGCGCCCGGTGATCCTTCAGTTCGGCAACGACGTGCGCGGGGCCAGCGTCGTGGGCGACGCGATCGACGTGGTGGCGGTGTGGATCGTCGAGGACGGGAAGCGGGTGGACACGCACTGCACGGACGGGTCGATCGCGGAGCGCTGCGGGACGCCCTATGTGCGGCTGACGATCGGCGGCGAGGAGCGCAGGGCGTGGTACGCGGAGGCGGATCGCGCGTCCGTGCGGTTCCGCTACGTTGTGCGGGCCGGCGACGACGGCGCGGTGCGGATCGACGGGCGGGGCGCACTGCAGGCGAACGGCGGCGCGATCACCGATCCGGCGGGGAACCCGACCGCCGACCTGCGCCCGCTGCACGTGCACAACGGCGGTGGGGGGCGGGTGGACACGGCGGGGCCGGCCCTCACCGGGGCGGTCGTGAACGGGACGTTGCTGACGCTCACCTGGAGCGAGCGGCTGCGCGGCGGGCCCGACCCGTCGGCGTTCACGGTGCGGGTGGACGGCGCGGCGCTGACGCCGGCGCATGTGCGGCGGACCGGGAACAAGCTGTTGCTGTACCTGTCCGCGGCGGTGAGCGGCGGCGCCGAGGTGACGGCCGACTACAGGCCGCCGCCCTCGAATGCGCTCGCCGACGGGGTCGGCAACGAGGCCGAGGGGTTCTCGGACGAGGAAGTGACGAACAACTCGCCGGCGGTGGCGCCGGGGGCGCCGGCCGCGCTGTCGGCGGTGCCGGGGAACGGCGAGGTGGCGCTGGCCTGGGAGGCGCCGGGGAACGACGGCGGGTCGTCGGTCACGGGCTACGAGGTGCGCTTCGGGGCGGCCGGCGGGGCGTTCGGGGCGTGGACCGCGGCCGGGGACGGCGAGGCGCGCGAGCACACGGTGCGCAACCTCGACAACGGCACGGAATACGCGTTCGAGCTCAGGGCGGTGAACGCGGTGGGCGCGGGCGAGGCGGTCTCGGCGGCGGCGACGCCGCGGGCCGGGTCGGCGGCGCCGGGGCTGCCGCGGGGCTTCGAGGCGAGCGCCGACGACGGCGCGGTCCTCCTGCGCTGGGAGGCGCCGGCGAGCGACGGCGGGTCGTCGGTCACGGGCTACGAGGTGCGCTTCGGGGCTGCCGGCGGGGCGTTCGGGACGTGGCGCCGGGCCGGCGGCGGCAGTGCGCGCGAGTACACGGTGCGCGATCTCGACAACGGCACGGAGTACGCGTTCGAGCTCAGGGCGGTGAACGCGGTGGGCGCGGGCGAGGCGATCCCGGCGGCGGCGACGCCGGTGGCGGCGCCGGGGCGTCCGGTCGACCTCACGGCGGCGCCGGGGAACGGCGCGGTGGCGCTCACCTGGGAGGCGCCGTCGAGCGACGGCGGATCGGCGGTGGTGCGTTACGAGGTGCGCCGGCGCGAGGCCGGCGGGGCGTTCGGGACGTGGACTGCGGCCGGGGACGGCGCGGCCCGCGCACACGAGGTGCGCAACCTCGATAACGGCACGGCGTACGGGTTCGAGCTCCGCGCGGTGAACCGGGCGGGGCTGGCGGGCGCGGCGGCGAGCGCGAGCGCGACCCCGGCGGCGGTGCCGTCGGCGCCGGCGCTGTCGGCGCAGGCCGAGGGGCGGACGGCGATCCGGCTCGATTGGAGCGCGCCGGGCGACGGCGGGTCGGCGATCGAGCGCTACGAGCTCGAGGTCTCGGCCGACGGCGCCGGGGGCTGGACCCCGTCCGGCGCCACGCTCGACCGGGCGGCGGTGTCGTGGACCGATGAAGATCTCACGGCCGGCACCACCCGGCACTACCGGCTCCGCGCCGTCAACGGCGCCGGCGACGGCGCCTGGTCGGCGGTCGTGCGCGAGAACACCGACGCGGCGGCGGTGCCGTCGGCGCCGGTGGGCCTCGAGGCGGCGCGCGGCGAGGGCGCGGTGACGCTCACCTGGCGGGCGCCGGCGAGCGACGGCGGCGCGGCGATCGAGCGCTACGAGGTGCGCCACCGGGCGGGCGCCGGGGCGTTCGGGACGTGGGCCCGGGCCGGGGACGGCGCGGCGCGCACATACACGGTGCCCAATCTCGACAACGCCACGGCGTACGAGTTCGAGCTGCGGGCGGTGAACGCGGCCGGCGCGGGCGCGGCGGCAGGGGCGGGCGTGACGCCGGCGGGCGGCGGGACCGCGCCGTCCCTGGCGAGCGCGTCGGTGAACGGCGCCACGCTCACCATGGTGTTCGACGCGGCCCTCGACGAGGGCACGGCATCGACGCCGGCGCGCACGCATCTGCAGGTGCGGGTGGGGAGCGCCATCGCGCGCCCGGAGGCGGTCAGGGTCGGGGGCGTCCTGGTGTGGCTCACGCTGGCCGCGCCGGTGACGTCGGCGGACAGGGTATGGGTGCGCTACGACGCGCCGTCCGACGCGGACGGCAACCCGGTCGCGCAAGGGGCGCTGAAGGACCTGGCCGGCAACCTGGCGGCCGGGTTCGACTGGACGCGGGTGGGCAACCGGACGCCGGCGGCGACGGTGCCGGCGGCGCCGGCGCTGTCGGCGGAGACCGAGGGGCGGACGGCGATCCGGCTCGAGTGGAGCGCGCCGGACGCCGGCGGGTCGGCGATCCTGCGCTACGAGCTCGAAGTCTCGGATGACGGCGCCGGGGGCTGGACCCCGTCCGGCGCCACGCTCGGCCCGGCGGCGGTGTCGTGGACCGATAGCGGGCTCGAGGCGGGCACGACGAAGTACTACCGGCTCCGCGCCGTCAACGGCGTCGGCGACGGCGCCTGGTCGGCGGTCGTGCGCGAGAGCACCGACGCGGCGGCGGTGCCGTCGGCGCCGGCGCTGAGCGCGGAGGCCGAGGGGCGGACGGCGATCCGGCTCGATTGGAGCGCGCCGGCCGACGGCGGGTCGGCGATCCTGCGCTACGAGCTCGAGGTCTCGGACGACGGCGCCGGGGGCTGGACCCCGTCCGGCGCCACGCTCGGCCCGGCGGCGGTGTCGTGGACCGATGGCGGGCTCGAGGCGGGCACGACGAAGTACTACCGGCTGCGCGCCGTCAACGGCGCCGGCGACGGCGCCTGGTCGGCGGTCGTGCGCGAGAGCACGGACGCGGCGGCGCCGCCCTCCGCGCCGGCGCTGAACGCGGTGGTGGGCGACAACCCCACCTACCACTCGACCCGCCACACCGGGCTGTCGGACCGGCCGCAGGTGGTGGTGACGTTCAACCGGGCGGTGGCGGCGATCGCGCTCGACACTTCCTCGGTGGAGCTGACCGGGGCGACCCTGGCGAGCGTCTCGCCGCTCGGCGAGACGGCGGCGGCGAACGACTGGGTCTTCTACCTCGTGCCCGACGGCGCCGGGCCGATCGGCTTCACGCTGAGGACGGAGCGGCCCTGCGGCGGGAGCGCGAAGGGGATCTGCAGCGCGGACGGAGCGGTGCTGTCGAGCGTCAGCGGCAGCCCGCAGACCATCCCCGGCCCGTCCCCGGCCCCGTTGCAGACGCTGAGCGCGGGGGTGGGCGGCAACTACCACTCGGCCGACCATGGCGGGCCAACCGACCGGCCGCAGGTGGTGGTGACGTTCAACCGGGCGGTGGCGGCGATCGCGCCCGACACCTCCTCGGTGGTGCTGACCGGGGCGACCCTGGCGAGCGTCTGGCCGCTCGGCGCGACGGCGGCGGCGAACGACTGGATCTTCTACCTCGTGCCCGACGGCACGGGGCCGATCGAGTTCGAGCTGCTGACGAACCGGGCCTGCGGCGGGAGCGCGAAGGGGATCTGCAGCACGGACGGAGCGGTGCTGTCGAGCGTCGACGGCAGCCCGTCCGTCATCCCCGGCCGGGAGACGGCGGCCGCCGCGGCGCCGACGGTGACCGGCGCCGCGCTGAGCGCGGGCGCGGGCGGGGCGGGCGCGGGCGAGGCGATCGAGGTCACGGTGCGCTTCAGCGAGCCGGTGACGGTGGACACGTCCGGCGGCACGCCCTCGATCGGGATCGTCGCGGGCGGCGCGGCGCGGCGCGCGCCCTACGCGCGGGGCTCGGGCACGGCCTCCCTGGTGTTCGCCTACACGGTGAGGGCGGAAGACGGCGCGGTCGGCGGCGCGCGGGTGGCGGAGAACGCGCTGTCGCTCGACGGCGGCACGATCAGGAGCGGCGCGGGGGTGGACGCGGACCTCGCCTACGACCTCGCGCCGGCGGTGACCGCGGTGTCGGTGGTCGCGCCGGGCGATGACGGGCGCTGGGACGCGGGCGACGCGGCCGAGGTGGCGGTGCGCTTCAGCGAGGCGGTGACGGTGGAGACGGAGGGTGGCACACCCTCGATCGGGATCGAGGTCGGAGCACATACGCGGCGCGCGCTCTACGCGCGGGGCTCGGGCACGGCGGTGCTGGCGTTCGCCTACACGGTGACGGCGGAAGACGGCGCCATCGACGGCGTGGCCGTCCCGGCCGACGGGCTCGTGCTCGGCGGCGGCACGATCCGTGACGGGAGCGGCAAGGCCGCGGTGCTGGCGCACGAGGCGGCGGCGCGGGCCGCATTGCCGGTCTCGGCGGCGGCGTCGCAAGCGGACGGTCCGGCGCTGCGGGTGGCCGACGCGCGGGCGCGCGAAGGCGTGGACGCGGCGATCGGGTTCACGGTGACGCTCGCGCCTGCGGCGACCGCGCCGGTGACGGTGGACTACGCGAGCGCGGACAGGACGGCGAAGGCGGGCGAGGACTACGTGGCCGCGAATGGCACGCTGACCTTCGCGCCCGGCGAGACGGAGAAGAGGGTCGCGGTGGCGGTGCTCGACGACGCCCATGACGAGGGCGAGGAGAGCTTCGTGCTGCGGCTGTCGAACGCCTCGGGGGCCGAGCTGGCGGATGCCGAGGCGGTGGGCACGATCGTCAACTCCGACCACATGCCGAAGGCGTGGCTGGCGCGCTTCGGGCGCACGGTGACGGGCCATGTTCTGGACGCGGTCGAGGCGCGGCTCGAGGCGCCGCGCGCGGCGGGCGGGCAGGCGACGCTCGCCGGGCAGGCGCTGCCGTCGTGGAACGATGACGGCGGCGTGGGCGGGAGTGCGGCGGGCGCGAACGACGCCGCCGCACCGCACGGGGCGCCGGGCATCGATGCCGCGGACCGCGCCGCCGAGGCGATCCGGACTTGGCTGGCCGGCGCCGGAGCGCACGGCCGGGACGGCGGCGCGTACGGCGATGACGGCCGGGCGCGCTTCGAGTCGCGGGGGCTGACCGGGCGCGAGTTCGTGACCGGCACGTCCTTCGCGCTGACCGGCGGGTCGGCCGAGGGCGGCGGCTTCGCCGCGCTCTGGGGCCGGGGCGCGATGACGCGCTTCGACGGGCGCGAGGGCGACCTCACGCTCGACGGCGAGGTCACGACCGGGCTCCTCGGCGCCGACTGGGCGGCGGAGCGCTGGACGGCGGGCCTTGCGCTGGGGCATTCGACCGGCACCGGCGGCTACCGCGAGGGAGGATCGTGCGCGGGCGACCAGTGCGGCGGCAGGGTCGAGGCGACGCTTACCGGGGTCTATCCCTATGCGGGGCTGACGCTCACCGACCGGCTGTCGGCCTGGGCGGCGGCGGGCTACGGCGCGGGCGAGCTGACGCTCATCCCCGAGGGCGTGGCCGCGATGACGGCCGACCTCGCCATGAGCATGGGCGCGGCCGGGCTGCGCAGCGAGCTGCTGAAGCCGGAGAACGGCGAGGGCCTGGCCCTCGCGGTCAAGGGCGATGCGCGGTTCACCCGGACCTCGTCGAAGGCGGTCGGGAGCGGCGACGGCAAGCTCGAGGCCGCGGATGCCGATGTCTGGCTGCTGCGCACCGGCATCGAGGGTGCGCGGCGCTTCGCGCTCGGGGACGGCGGGGACGGGGCGGCGGTGACGCCGTCGGTCGAGCTCGGCCTGCGCCTCGACGGCGGCGACGCCGAGACCGGCGTCGGCGCGGACATGGGCGGGGGTCTCGCCTTCGCCGATCCGAGGCGCGGGCTTGTCTTCGAATCCAGCGCTCGGGGGCTCATCGCCCACGAGGCGTCGGGCTTCCGGGAATGGGGCGCGAGCGTCTCGTTCGGCTTCGATCCACGCCCGGAGACCGAGAGGGGGCTCGCGCTCTCGCTCACCCAGTCCTGGGGCGCGTCGCCCTCGGGCGGCATGGACGCGCTGCTCGGGCGCGAGACGCTGGCGGGGCTCGCGGCCAACGACGACGGCGGTCGCTTCGAGGCGTCGAGCCGGCTCGAGGGCGAGCTTGGCTTCGGGCTCGCCGCGTTCGGCGGCGCCTTCACCGGCACGCCGAACATCGGCTTCGGACTCTCGGACAATGCGCGCGATTACCGGCTCGGCTGGCGGCTGACCTCGGCGGTGCCGGGCGATCCGGGCTTCGAGGTCAGTCTCGACGCGACGCGGCGCGAGACCGCCAACGACGACACCCCGGCGGAGCACGGCATCATGCTGCGCGGCACGATCCGGTGGTGAGGGGGACGGCGGACGCGGCCACTACACCCGGGTGGCCTTCCACAGCACCTTGCCGACGATGTGGACGTCGTCGGCGAGGCGGCGGTACTCGGGGTTGGCGGAGACGAGCCGCAGCGTCCCGTCGCCGGGGCTCGGCACGACGCGCCTGGCGTCGCCCTGGTGGCGGATCACCCCTCGGGGAGCTGCCAGTACCCCTTCTCCGTGCCTTGCCCGCCCGCCTGAGCCGTCCGCCGCCGCGGGGCTCGCGCACGGTCGAGCCTTCCCGTGTCTCAGCGCCATCGCCTGCGGCGTCTGGCCCCGGACGCTGCCGGGGCGGGCGCGGTATGTTCCCGCGCAGCTGACCGCCGTGCCGTTCCGCGCTGCTCCCCCGCCGTGGCGGCGGGTCCCGTCCCGAGCTTTGCCGTCCCCCTCGCCCCGCGAGCGCGCGCGGGCCGGCGGCGGCTTCCCCATCCCTCGTTTCGCGCCGTCCGGACCCCGTCCGGCCGGTCCGGCGTCCAACCGCGGGAGTTGAACACGTGATGCTGCGCCGCCTGCTCTCGCCTGCCGCCCTGCCGGGGCTCCGTGGCCTCTTCGTCCTCGCCGCCGCCGCCGTGGCCTGCGCCGCGCTGGCCGGCTTCGCCGCCCCCGCGCAGGCGCAGACCGAGACGGCAGCCGCCTCCGCCAACACCGCGCCGGCGTTCGTCGCCGGCCTCCCCTCCGAGCAGAGCGTGGCCGAGAACACGGCGCCAGGGACGGCGATCGGCTCCCCGTACACGGCGACCGACGCCGATGCGGACGACACGCTGATCTGGAGCCTCGAGGGGCCGGACGCGGCGTCGTTCGCCCTCGACACCTCCACCGGCCAGCTCAAGACGAAGGCGTCGCTCGATTTCGAGACGAAGTCGAGCTACGTGGTCACGGTCAAGGTATCGGACGGCACCGCCAGCGCCAAGATCGTGGTGAGGATCACGGTGACCGCCATGAACGCCCGGACCGTCCCGGGGCCGGTCACGAGTCTGCGCGCCAACATCATGGGATTTTCACTCGGGCAAAGACCTATCAGGATCCATTGGGACGCCCCTGCGAGCAACGGTGGGACTCCAATCACCGGCTACGAAGTCTTGAGTTTTTTCGTTCCGGCGTTGGCCCAGGCAAGTTGGCGCCCGGTTCCGGCAACTCAGACGTCCTATAGTGATTACGCCCCGAACTTTACCCTTCCCCACGGCGTTTATGACACGGCTGTCAGAGCGATCAACGCCGTGGGCAAGGGGCCAATCGCGTGGTTGCGGGTTCGTTATACGGGGGACACGCCCACCAAGCCAGGCCCGCCGTCCGGACTGACAGCGACCCCCGGACTCGACAGTGTGACGCTGAGCTGGGTTCCGCCGCGCATCGCCGGCACGGCCGACATCTCCCATTACGACTACCGTTACCAACTGGGTAGCGCGCCGGTCAGCGGCGAGTGGATCAATATCGGCGACGGGGCTGCCAGGACCCACACCGTGACCGGGCTGACCGGCGGCGAAGAGCATTTCTTCCAGGTGCGGGCACGCAACGACAACGGCAACGGCACCTATGCACAGGTGGCCGCGACGCCCCAGGCTGCCGTCACCACACCCGGCAACAATGGGCCGGCGTTCGTCGCCGGCCTGCCCTCCGAGCAGAGCGTGGCCGAGAACACGCCGGCGGGGACGGCCATCGGTTCCCCCTACACGGCGACCGACGACGACGGCGACACGCTGACCTGGAGCCTCGAGGGGCCGGACGCGGCGACCTTCGCCATCGACACGTCCTCCGGCCAGCTCAGGACGAAGGCGCCGCTCGACCACGAGACGAAGCCGAGATACGTGGTCACGGTCAGGGTGTCGGACGGCACCGACAGCGACACGATCGTGGTGAGGATCGCGGTGACCGCCACGACCGCCCGGACCGTCCCGGGGCCGGTCGCGGATTTCGAGGTGGAAATCGCGTCCCATTCCGGGGGGGCAAACGCTGGCAGGATCGAGATGCGCTGGAATCCGCCAAAGAGCGACGGCGGCAGCGATATCACTTCCTACGAAATCAAGATGGGTCTACATGGCAGTCGCTCCACGACTACAGCTACCAAATCCGGCAGCGATCGTTCTCACAGCGCACATAATCTGATTGAAGGTACCTGGGAAGTCGAGATTCGGGCGAGGAACGCTGTGGGCTATGGCTCGCCGAGCGTGGTGCACGTGCGGCTTACATCGGCATCGCCCATCAGGCCAGGCCCGCCGTCGGGACTGACACCGACCCCCGGACCGGGCAGCGTGACGCTGAGCTGGGATCCGCCGAGCACCACCGGCACGTCCGCCATCTCCCACTACGACTACCGTTACCAACTGGGTAGCGCGCCGGCCAGCGGCGAGTGGATCAACATCGGCGACGGGGCTGCCAGGACCCACACCGTGACCGGGCTGACCGGCGGCGAAGAGCATTTCTTCCAGGTGCGGGCACGCAACGGCAACGGCAACGGCACCTATGCACAGGTGGCCGCGACTCCCCAGGCTGTCGTCGCCACGCCCGGCAACAACGCGCCGCAGTTCAGCGCCGCGGCCCTCGCGGCCACGACACAGAGCGTGGTCGAGTACACGGCGCCGGGGACGGCCATCGGCTCCCCCTACACGGCGACCGACGCCGACGGCAACACGCTGATCTGGAGCCTCGGCGGGGGGACGGACGCGGCGTCCTTCGCCATCGACACGTCCTCCGGCCAGCTCAGGACGAAGGCGGCGCTCGATTACGAGACGAAGTCGAGCTACGTGGTCGCTGTCACGGTGTCGGACGGCACCGACAGCGCCACGATCGTGGTGAGGATCGCGGTGACCGCGGTGACCGTCCGGACCGTCCCGGGGCCGGTCAGGGATTTCGAAGTGGAAATCGTGTCCCATTCAGAGGGGAGAAACGCTGGCAGGATCGACATGAGCTGGGTTCCGCCAAGGAGCGACGGCGGCCGCGAGATCACTTTCTACGAAATCAAGATCGATCTGCTTGGCAGCAGCACCACGACTTCAGCTACCAAATCCGGCAGCGATCGTTCTCACAGCGCAGACGATCTGACTGAAGGGATCTGGGAAATCGAGATTCGGGCGAGGAACGCTGTGGGCTTGGGCTCGCCGAGCGTGGTGCGCGTGCGAATCACATCGGCATCCCCCATCAGGCCGGGTCCGCCGTCCGCACTGACACCGACCCCCGGACCGGGCAGCGTGACGCTGAGCTGGGATCCGCCGAGCACCACCGGCACGGCCGACATCTCCCACTACGACTACCGCTACCAACTGGGTAGGGCGCCGGCCAGCGGCGCCTGGATCAATATCGGCGACGGGACGGTCAGTACGCACACCGTGACCGGGCTGGCCGGCGGACAGGAATACTTCTTCCAGGTGCGGGCACGCAACGGCAACGGCAACGGCACCTATGCACAGGTGGCCGCGACTCCCCAGGCCGCCGTCGCCACGCCCGGCAACAACGCGCCGCAGTTCAGCGCCGCGGCCCTCGCGGCCACGACGCAGAGCGTGGCCGAGAACACGGCGCCGGGGACGGCCATCGGCTCCCCCTACACGGCGACCGACGGCGACGGCGACACGCTGATCTGGAGCCTCGGCGGGGGGACGGACGCGGCGTCCTTCGCCATCGACACGTCCACCGGCCAGCTCAGGACGAAGGCGGCGCTCGACTACGAGACGAAGTCGAGCTACGTGGTCACGGTCAGGGTCTCGGACGGCACCGACAGCGACACGATCGTGGTGAGGATTGCGGTGACCGCCACGGGCGGGCGGACCGTCCCGGGGCCGGTCACGGATTTGGAAGTGGAGATCGTGTCCCATTCCGGGGGGGGAAACGCTGGCAGGATCGACATGAGCTGGGCGCCGCCAGGGAGCGACGGCGGCAGCGAGATCACTTTCTACGAAATCAAGATCGATCGGCTTGGCAGCAGCATCACGAGTTCAGCTACGAAATCCGGCAGCGAACATTCTCACAGCGAACTCAATCTGACTGAAGGGATCTGGGAAGTCGAGATTCGGGCGAGGAACGCTGTCGGCTTGGGCTCGCCGATCGTGGCGCGCGTGCGAATCACATCGGCATCCCCCATCAGGCCAGGCCCGCCGTCCGCACTGACACCGACCCCCGGCCCCGGCAGCGTGAAGCTGAGCTGGGATCCGCCGCGCACCACCGGCACGGCCGACATCTCCCACTACGACTACCGCTACCGACTGGGTAGCGCGCCGGTCAGCGGCGAGTGGATCAATATCGGCGACGGGGCTGCCAGAACCTACACCGTGGCCGGGCTGATCGGCGGACAGGAATATTTCTTCCAGGTCCGGGCGCGGAACAGCAACGGCAACGGCACCTACGCGATGGTGTCGGCGACGCCGCGGGCCGGCGCCTTCACCAACGCCGCGCCGGTGTTCGACGCCGCGGCCCTCGCGGCCACGGCGCAGAGCGTGGCCGAGAACACGGCGGCGGACATGGCGATCGGCTCGCCCTACACGGCGACGGACGCCGATGCGGACGACACCCTGACCTACTCGCTGGAGGGGACGGACGCGGCGTCGTTCGCCATCGACGGGACCACCGGGCAGCTCAGGACCAGGGCGCCGCTCGACCACGAGACGAAGCCGAGCCACGCGGTGACGGTCAAGGTGTCGGACGGCACCGACAGCGCCACGATCGATGTGACCGTCACCGTCACCGACGCGGACGAGGCGCCGGACGCTCCGGACGCGCCCACGGTGGCGGCGACCTCGGGCTCGGCCACGAGCCTGGAGGTGAGCTGGACGGCGCCGGACAACACCGGCCCGGCGGTCGCGGACTACGACTACCGCTACCGGGTGAAGACGCCGCGGGGAAGCTGGACCGAGGTGGTCGATACGGCGATCACCGTCACCTCGGCGACCATCACCGGGTTGACGGCCTCCACGACGTACCAGGTGCAGGTGCGGGCCGAGAACGCCGAGGGCGCGAGCGCATGGTCGCAATCGGGCGAAGGGACCGTCAACGCGCCGCTCAATGTCGCGGCGTGCGTCGGCGCCCTCTGGTCGGCCACGATGACCGTGGGTGACGAGTCGAGTGGCTTTTACAAGGGCTATGGCGGGTTCGCCGAGGGCGGCAGCCTTTCCACCAACACGTTTTCTTACGGTGAAACGGACTACGTGGTCCAGGAGTTGTGGTTCCGGAAGGGACTTGAGGGTTCCGGCATTGTCCCGGGGTATACGCTCGTCCTCTCCGTGGCGCTCCCGAGCGATCAACTTCCCGGCTTCACGCTGCATGTGGGCGGCAACGCCGCGTTGGGACTCGCCGGCGCTGAAAGCCGGGACAATGGCAAGGGTTTCGCCTGGAGCGACAACAGCCATGGGGATTCGTTCCCTTACCAAAGGGGAAACACTGTCTCGGTCTGCCTGACCAAGGGCGCGGTCTCCACGAACGCGGCGCCGTCGTTCACGAGCTCGGTCACGGCGAGCGTGGCGGAGAACACGACCGCGGTGCTGACGGTCGCGGCCGAGGACGGCGACACCGGCGACGCCGTGACCGGCTACGCGTTCGCCGGCGGGGCCGACGACTCGAAGTTCACGCTGAACGGGACGAGCGGGGCGCTGACCTTCAAGGTGGCGCCGGACTTCGAGAACCCGACCGACGCCGCGAGCACCAACCCGCAGAACGGCGTGGGCAACAACGAGTACATCGTGAAGGTGCGGGCGACGAGCGGCACCGGGACGCGGGTGCTGACCGCGGACCAGACCATCACGGTGACGGTGACCGACGCGAACGAGCCGCCGGAGGCGCCCGCCGCGCCGACCTTCGGGACGGCGACCGCGAGCACCCTGGTCGTGAATTGGGAGACGCCGACGAATGACGGCCGTCCGCCGATCGCGAGTTACGACGTGCAATACCGGGTGAAGACGCCGCCGGGGAGCTGGACCGAGGGTCCGCAGGACATCACCGGGAACACCGCGACGATCACCGGCCTTGCCGCGTCCACGGCCTACGAGGTGCAGGTGCGCGCGACCAACGACGAGGGCGACAGCGGCTGGTCGTCGTCGGGCGACGGGACCACGAGCGCCGCGGCCAACCGCCCGGCGACGGGCACGGTGACGATCAGCGACTCGGCGCCGCACTTCGGCGAGGCGCTCGCCGTGACCGTGTCGGACGTCGTGGACGGCGACGGCGTGCCGGCGACGCCTGTCTACAGCTACCAGTGGATCCAGGTGGACGGGTCGACGGAATCGGACATCGGCGGCGCCACTTCCTCCTCCTACACGCCGGTGGCGGCGGACGTGGGCAAGAAGCTGAAGGTGCGGGTGCAGTTCACCGACAACGCCTCGAACACCGAGACGCTGACCAGCGGCAACACGCAGGCGGTCACGCAGGACGTGAGCGTCACGATGTCCGTGGACCCGGCGACGATCGACGAGGGCGCGGCCACGCTCACCACGACCCTGACGGTGAAGGCCGTAACCGAGGCGGCGGCCGCGCCGTCGGCGAACGTCGTATTCGCGGCCGCCAATTTCGGCGTGACGGCCACCCTGCATGACGACTACCTGGGGTTCACCCAAGGCAACGAGAACGTAAACCCGAATCTACAGGCAACGATCGCCGTTCCCACGTTCCAGCCCTCGGACTTCGCGGTGTCGTCCGGCGGGACCACCTGGGAGGCTTCGAAGACCTACACGCTGACCATCGTGAACGACGACGTGGACGAGGATGCCGAGACTTTTGAGATTCGCGCGCAAGCAATACCGGGCACCTGGTCCTGGGTCACGCTGCCGGACGCCGTGACCGTCACAATCATCGACGACGACGAAGTTCCGGGCGCGCCGACGATGCTGGTCGCGACGCCGGGCGATGCCAAGGTGACGCTGGGTTGGGGCGCGCCGTCCGATGCGGGCACGTCGACCGTCACCGGCTATGAGTACCGGCAGAGCACCGACGGCGGGAGCACCTGGGGGAGCTGGACCGATGCCGGCAACGTGCTGGAGAAGGAGATCGCCGGGCTGACCAACGGCACCGAGTACACCTTCGAGGTGCGGGCGGTGAGCGCCGCGGGCGACGGTGCGCCGTCGGCGGAGATGACGGGCACGCCGAAGGCGGCGGCGCCGGACCAGGTGACGAACGTCGTGGTGACGGCGGGGGTCGAACAGCTCGCGGTGTCGTGGAACGCGGTGAGCGGCGCGGACGGCTACACGGTGCAGTGGAAGTCGGGATCGCAGGACTACGACTCCGGCGACCGCCAGCATGTCGTCACCGGCGGGTCGACGACCCGCGACACCATCCCCAATCTCACGGCCGGCACTGAATACACGGTGCGAGTGATCGCGACCAAGGCGCATGCCGACGATGGCCCGCCGTCGGCGGAGATGACGGGCACGCCGGTGGCCGCGGCGCCGGACCAGGTGACGAACGTCGTGGTGACGGCGGAGGTGAACCAGCTTGCGATGTCGTGGGACGCGGTGAGTGGCGCCAGCGGCTACACGGTGCAGTGGAAGTCGGGGAGCCAGGAGTACGCCGACACGCGCCAGCACGTCACGGACGGCGCGACGACGAGCTACACGATCCCCGGTCTCACCGCCGGCACCGAGTACACGATGCGGGTGATCGCGACCAGGGCGAACGCCGACGACGGCGCGCCGTCGACGGAGATGACGGGGACGCCGAAGGCGGCGGCGCCGGACCAGGTGACGAACGTCGTGGTGACGGCGGAGGTGAACCAGCTCGCGGTGTCGTGGGACGCGGTGAGCGGCGCGGACGGCTACACGGTGCAGTGGAAGTCGGGATCGCAGGACTACGACTCCGGCGACCGCCAGCATGTCGTCACCGGCGGGTCGACGACCCGCGACACCATCCCCAATCTCACCGCCGGCACCGCGTACACGGTGCGGGTGATCGCGACCAGGGCGCATGCCGACGATGGCCCACCGTCGGCGGAGATGACGGGGACGCCGAAGGCGGCGGCGCCGGACCAGGTGACTGGTGTGAGCGTGACCGCCGAGGTCGGCCGGCTCGCGGTGTCGTGGAGCGCGGTGAGCGGTGCGGACGGCTACAGAGTGCAGTGGAAGTCGGGGAGCCAGGAATACGACGCCACCCGCCAGTACACGGTCACGGACGGCGCGACGACGAGCTACACCATTCCGAGCCTCGCGGCCGGCACTGAATACACGGTGCGAGTGATCGCGACCAAGGCGCATGCCGACGATGGCCCGCCGTCGGCGGAGATGACGGGCACGCCGGTGGCCGCGGCGCCGGGCCAGGTGACGAACGTGGTGGTGACTGCGGAGGTGAACCAGCTCGCGGTGTCGTGGGACGCGGTGAGTGGCGCCAGCGGCTACACGGTGCAGTGGAAGTCGGGGAGCCAGGAGTACGCCGACACGCGCCAGCACGTCACGGACGGCGCGACGACGAGCCACACGATCCCCGGTCTCACGGCCGGCACCGAGTACAGGGTGCGGGTGATCGCGACCAGGGCGAACGCCGACGACGGCGCGCCGTCGACGGAGATGACGGGGACGCCGAAGGCGGCGGCGCCGGACCAGGTGACGAACGTGGTGGTGACTGTGGAGGTGAACCAGCTCGCGGTGTCGTGGGACGCGGTGAGCGGCGCGGACGGCTACACGGTACAGTGGAAGTCGGGATCGCAGGACTACGACTCCGGCGACCGCCAGCATGTCGTCACCGGCGGGTCGAGGACCCGCGACACCATCCCCAATCTCACGGCCGGCACCGAGTACACGGTGCGGGTGATCGCGACCAAGGCGCATGCCGACGATGGCCCACCGTCGGCGGAGATGACGGGCACGCCGGCGGCCGCGGCGCCGGGCCAGGTGACGAACGTCGCGGTGACGGCGGGGGTCGAACAGCTCGCGGTGTCGTGGAACGCGGTGAGCGGCGCCAGCGGCTACACGGTGCAGTGGAAGTCGGGATCGCAGGACTACGACTCCGGCGACCGCCAGCATGTCGTCACCGGCGGGTCGACGACCCGCGACACCATCCCCAATCTCACGGCCGGCACCGAGTACACGGTGCGGGTGATCGCGACCAGGGCGAACGCCGACGACGGCGCGCCGTCGACGGAGATGACGGGGACGCCGAAGGCGGCGGCGCCGGACCAGGTGACGAACGTGCGGGTGACGGCGGAGGTGAACCAGCTCGCGGTGTCGTGGGACGCGGTGAGCGGCGCGGACGGCTACACGGTGCAGTGGAAGTCGGGATCGCAGGACTACGACTCCGGCGACCGCCAGCATGTCGTCACCGGCGGGTCGACGACCCGCGACGCCATCCCCAATCTCACGGCCGGCACCGAGTACACGGTGCGGGTGATCGCGACCAGGGCGAACGCCGACGACGGCGCGCCGTCGACGGAGATGACGGGGACGCCGAAGGCGGCGGCGCCGGACCAGGTGACGAACGTGCGGGTGACGGCGGGGGTCGAACAGCTCGCGGTGTCGTGGGACGCGGTGAGCGGCGCCAGCGGCTACACGGTGCAGTGGAAGTCGGGATCGCAGGACTACGACTCCGGCGACCGCCAGCATGTCGTCACCGGCGGGTCGACGACCCGCGACACCATCCCCAATCTCACGGCCGGCACCGAGTACACGGTGCGGGTGATCGCGACCAGGGCGAACGCCGACGACGGCGCGCCGTCGACGGAGATGACGGGCACGCCGGCGGCCGCGGCGCCGGACCAGGTGACGAACGTCGTGGTGACTGCGGAGGTGAACCAGCTCGCGGTGTCGTGGGACGCGGTGAGCGGCGCCAGCGGCTACACGGTGCAGTGGAAGTCGGGATCGCAGGACTACGACTCCGGCGACCGCCAGCATGTCGTCACGGGCGGGTCGACGACCCGCGACGCCATCCCCAATCTCACGGCCGGCACCGAGTACACGGTGCGGGTGATCGCGACCAGGGCGAACGCCGACGACGGCGCGCCGTCGACGGAGATGACGGGGACGCCGAAGGCGGCGGCGCCGGACCAGGTGACGAACGTGGTGGTGACTGCGGAGGTTAACCAGCTCGCGGTGTCGTGGGACGCGGTGAGCGGCGCGGACGGCTACACGGTGCAGTGGAAGTCGGGGGCGCAGGCCTTCGACGACACCCGCCAGCACGTGGTGACCGGCGGTACGGCGACGAGCTACACGATCCCCGGTCTCACCGCCGGCACCGAGTACACGGTGTGGGTGATCGCGACGAAGGCGAACGCCGAGGACGGCGCGCCGTCGACGGAGATGACGGGGACGCCGAAGGCGGCGGCGCCGGACCAGGTGACTGGTGTGAGCGTGACCGCCGAGGTCGGCCGGCTCGCGGTGTCGTGGAGCGCGGTGAGCGGTGCGGACGGCTACAGAGTGCAGTGGAAGTCGGGGAGCCAGGAATACGACGCCACCCGCCAGTACACGGTCACGGACGGCGCGACGACGAGCTACACCATTCCGAGCCTCGCGGCCGGCACTGAATACACGGTGCGAGTGATCGCGACCAAGGCGCATGCCGACGATGGCCCGCCGTCGGCGGAGATGACGGGCACGCCGGTGGCCGCGGCGCCGGGCCAGGTGACGAACGTGTGGTGACTGCGGAGGTGAACCAGCTCGCGGTGTCGTGGGACGCGGTGAGTGGCGCCAGCGGCTACACGGTGCAGTGGAAGTCGGGGAGCCAGGAGTACGCCGACACGCGCCAGCACGTCACGGACGGCGCGACGACGAGCCACACGATCCCCGGTCTCACGGCCGGCACCGAGTACAGGGTGCGGGTGATCGCGACCAGGGCGAACGCCGACGACGGCGCGCCGTCGACGGAGATGACGGGGACGCCGAAGGCGGCGGCGCCGGACCAGGTGACGAACGTGGTGGTGACTGTGGAGGTGAACCAGCTCGCGGTGTCGTGGGACGCGGTGAGCGGCGCGGACGGCTACACGGTACAGTGGAAGTCAGGATCGCAGGACTACGACTCCGGCGACCGCCAGCATGTCGTCACCGGCGGGTCGAGGACCCGCGACACCATCCCCAATCTCACGGCCGGCACCGAGTACACGGTGCGGGTGATCGCGACCAAGGCGCATGCCGACGATGGCCCACCGTCGGCGGAGATGACGGGCACGCCGGCGGCCGCGGCGCCGGGCCAGGTGACGAACGTCGCGGTGACGGCGGGGGTCGAACAGCTCGCGGTGTCGTGGAACGCGGTGAGCGGCGCCAGCGGCTACACGGTGCAGTGGAAGTCGGGGAGCCAGGAGTACGCCGACACGCGCCAGCACGTCACGGACGGCGCGACGACGAGCTA
Source organism: Gammaproteobacteria bacterium (assembly GCA_965223775.1). Classification (GTDB taxonomy): domain Bacteria; phylum Pseudomonadota; class Gammaproteobacteria; order HK1; family HK1; genus JAJDXW01. Next base: position 6,104,091 of record OZ245021.1, read on the forward strand.
CACGATCCCCGGTCTCACCGCCGGGACCGCGTACACGGTGCGGGTGATCGCGACCAGGGCGAACGCCGACGACGGCGCGCCGTCGACGGAGATGACGGGGACGCCGAAGGCGGCGGCGCCGGACCAGGTGACGAACGTGCGGGTGACGGCGGAGGTGAACCAGCTCGCGGTGTCGTGGGACGCGGTGAGCGGCGCGGACGGCTACACGGTGCAGTGGAAGTCGGGATCGCAGGACTACGACTCCGGCGACCGCCAGCATGTCGTCACCGGCGGGTCGACGACCCGCGACGCCATCCCCAATCTCACGGCCGGCACCGAGTACACGGTGCGGGTGATCGCGACCAGGGCGAACGCCGACGACGGCGCGCCGTCGACGGAGATGACGGGGACGCCGAAGGCGGCGGCGCCGGACCAGGTGACGAACGTGCGGGTGACGGCGGGGGTCGAACAGCTCGCGGTGTCGTGGGACGCGGTGAGCGGCGCCAGCGGCTACACGGTGCAGTGGAAGTCGGGATCGCAGGACTACGACTCCGGCGACCGCCAGCATGTCGTCACCGGCGGGTCGACGACCCGCGACGCCATCCCCAATCTCACGGCCGGCACCGAGTACACGGTGCGGGTGATCGCGACCAGGGCGAACGCCGACGACGGCGCGCCGTCGACGGAGATGGCGGGGACGCCGAAGGCGGCGGCGCCGGACCAGGTGACGAACGTCGCGGTGACGGCGGGGGTGAACCAGCTCGCGGTGTCGTGGGACGCGGTGAGCGGCGCCAGCGGCTACACGGTGCAGTGGAAGTCGGGGAGCCAGGAGTACGCCGACACGCGCCAGCACGTCACGGACGGCGCGACGACGAGCTACACGATCCCCGGTCTCACCGCCGGCACCGAGTACACGATGCGGGTGATCGCGACCAGGGCGAACGCCGAGGACGGCGCGCCGTCGGCGGAGATGACGGGGACGCCGGTGGCGGCCAACGCCGCGCCGCGCTTTGCGAGTCCGGCCACTGCGGAGGTGGAAGAGAACACGACGGCGGTGCTGACCGTCGTGGCCACGGACGGCGACGCCGCCGACAGCATCACCGGCTACACGCTCACGGGCGGCGCCGACATCTCGAAGTTTGCGATTGACGGATCGAGCGGGGCGCTGACGTTTGCCGACGCGCCGGACTACGAGAACCCGACCGACGTGGGCACGAACAACACCTACGTGGCGATCGTTCAGGCGACGAGCGGCACGGGGTCGCGGGAGATGACCGCCACCCAGACGATCGCCGTGACGGTGACCGACGACGACACCGAGGCGCCGGGGGCGCCCGGCGCGCCGACCTTCCCGTCTGCGACTGCGAGCGGTCTGACGGTGCACTGGTCGGCGCCTTCGAACGCCGGTCCGGCGGTCACGGACTACGACGTGCGCTGGCGGGTGAAGGGCTCGGGGGCGACGTGGACCGAGCTTGACGACACGACCGACAGCACGGCCCTGTCCGCGGCGATCACGGGCCTGGCGGCGGCCACCGAGTACGAGGTACAGGTGCGGGCCGAGAACGCCGAGGGCGCGGGCGAGTGGTCGGCGTCGGGCGACAGGACCACGAGCGCCGCGGCCAACAGTCCGGCGACCGGCACGGTGACGATCAGCGACACGACGCCGGCGTACGGCGAGGCGCTCACCGTGACCGTGTCGGACGTCGTGGACGGCGACGGCGTGCCGGCGACGCCGGTCTACAGCTACCAGTGGGTCCGGGTGGACGGCTCGGACGCGGACATCGCCGGGGCGACGACCTCCTCCTACACGCCGGTGGCGGCGGATGTGGGCAAGAAGCTGAAGGTGCGGGTGCTGTTCACCGACAACGCCTCGAACGCCGAGACGCTGACCAGCGGCAACACGCAGGCGGTCACGCAGAATGTGAGCGTCACGATGTCCGTGGATCCGGCGACGATCGGCGAGGGCGCGGACACGCTCACCACGACCCTGACAGTAAAGGCCGTAACCGAGGCGGCGGCGGCGCCGTCGTCAAACGTCGCGTTCTACGTTAGCAATTCTGGTTTAACGGCCACCCTGCATGACGATTACCTGGGTTTCACCCAGGGCAACGAGCACGTGAACCAAGTTCTGCGGGCAACGCACGGCGCTCCCAACTTCCAGCCCTCGGACTTCGCGGCGTCGTCGGGCGGAACGACCTGGGAAGCCGAGAAGACCTACACGCTCACCGTCGTGAACGACGTTGTCGACGAGGACGACAGGGAGACCTTCCAGATCCGCGCCTTCGCGTCGCCGAGCACCGACCCCTGGGTCACGTTTCCGGACGCCGTGACGGTCACGATCACCGACGACGACGAAGTTCCAGGCGCGCCGACGAATCTGGGCGCGACGCCGGGCGACGCCAAGGTGACGCTGCGTTGGGGCGCACCGTCCGATGCGGGCACGTCGACTGTCACCGGCTATCAGTACCGAGTGAGCAGCGACGCCGGGAACACCTGGGGGAGCTGGACCGACGCCGGCAACGTGCTGGAGAAGGAGGTCGCCGGGCTGACCAACGGCACCGAGTACACCTTCGAGGTGCGCGCGGTGAGCGCCGCGGGCGACGGCGCGGCCGAGCGTATCGCCGGGACGCCGGCGGCCAATGCCGCGCCGCGCTTTACGAGTTCGGCCACTGCGGAGGTGGAAGAGAACACGACGGCGGTGCTGACCGTCGTGGCCACGGACTCCGACGCTGAAGACGACATCACCGGCTACACGCTCACGGGCGGCGCCGACCAAGCGCAGTTTGCGATTGAAGGATCGAGCGGGGCGCTGACCTTCGCCATGGCGCCGGACTATGAGAACCCGACCGGCGCCGGGCCGGACAACACCTACGTGGTGATTGTTCAGGCGACCAGCGGCGCCGGGGACCGGGCGATAACCGCCACCCAGACGATCACCGTGACGGTGACCGACGACGACGCCGAGGCGCCGGGCGCGCCGGCCGCGCCGACCTTTGGGACCGCGACTGCGAGCAGTCTGACGGTGAACTGGTCGGCGCCGACGAACGCCGGCCCGGCGATCACGGACTACGACGTGCGCTGGCGGGTGAAGACCCCGCCGGGGAGCTGGACGGAGCTTGAGGACACGACCGACAGCGCGGCCCCGACCGCGACGATCACGGGCCTGGCGGCGTCCACCGGGTACGAGGTGCAGGTGCGGGCCGAGAACGCCGAGGGCGCGGGCGAGTGGTCGGCGTCGGGCGACAGGACCACGAGCGCCGCCGCCGACAGCCGGGGCGTGACGCTGAACCCGACGTCGCTGACGGTGAACGAGGGCGGCAGCCGCACGTACATGGTGTCACTGGCGACGCGACCGACCGGCGACGTGACGGTAACGGTGACTGGGCAGGCGGGCACGGACCTGACCGTGTTGCCGGAGACAAGGACGTTCACCCCGTCTACTTGGCCGAGTACGTGGCAGGTGCAGGTCACGGCCGGCGAGGACACCGACACGGTCGACGACACCGTGACGCTCACGCATACGGCGACCGGAGCTGACTACGCCGACGTCGAAGCGGCGCTGTCGGTGACGGTGCGCGACAACGACCCCCCGGCGGTCACGCCCGTCGCGATGTGCGACAGCGCCCAATGGTCGGCGACGATGACCGTGGGTGGCGAGTCGAGTCGCAGTTACTTTGGCTTTGGCTGGCCCATCACCAGTGGCGGCAGCCTGACCACCGAGAGCTTCTCCCACGGTGGAACAAACTACAAGGTCGAGGAGTTGTGGTTCCGGGTGATAGGGAAGCCTGCGTACAGGCTGGCTCTCTCCGCCGCGCTTCCGAGCAATGAACGCAACGATTTCACGCTGCATGTGGGCAGCGTCTCTTTGGCGCTCACCGACGCCGAGCTCTATGACAATGACAAAACCTTCAGTTGGGCGGACGTTAGCCATCAGGATTCGTTCCCTTACAACAAGGGCGCCACTGTCCAGGTCTGTTTGACCAAGGCCGCGGCCTCCACAAACGCCGCGCCGCGCTTTACGAGTCCGGCCACTGCGGAGGTGGAAGAGAACACGACGACGGTGCTGACCGTCGTGGCCACGGACGGCGACGCTGAAGACAGCATCACCGGCTACACGCTCACGGGCGGCGCCGACATCTCGAAGTTTGCGATTGACGGATCGAGCGGGGCGCTGACGTTTGCCGACGCGCCGGACTACGAGAACCCGACCGACGTGGGCACGAACAACACCTACGTGGCGATCGTTCAGGCGACGAGCGGCACGGGGTCGCGGGAGATGACCGCCACCCAGACGATCGCCGTGACGGTGACCGACGACGACACCGAGGCGCCGGGGGCGCCCGGCGCGCCGACCTTCCCGTCTGCGACTGCGAGCGGTCTGACGGTGCACTGGTCGGCGCCTTCGAACGCCGGTCCGGCGGTCACGGACTACGACGTGCGCTGGCGGGTGAAGGGCTCGGGGGCGACGTGGACCGAGCTTGACGACACGACCGACAGCACGGCCCTGTCCGCGGCGATCACGGGCCTGGCGGCGGCCACCGAGTACGAGGTACAGGTGCGGGCCGAGAACGCCGAGGGCGCGGGCGAGTGGTCGGCGTCGGGCGACAGGACCACGAGCGCCGCGGCCAACAGTCCGGCGACCGGCACGGTGACGATCAGCGACACGACGCCGGCGTACGGCGAGGCGCTCACCGTGACCGTGTCGGACGTCGTGGACGGCGACGGCGTGCCGGCGACGCCGGTCTACAGCTACCAGTGGGTCCGGGTGGACGGCTCGGACGCGGACATCGCCGGGGCGACGACCTCCTCCTACACGCCGGTGGCGGCGGATGTGGGCAAGAAGCTGAAGGTGCGGGTGCTGTTCACCGACAACGCCTCGAACGCCGAGACGCTGACCAGCGGCAACACGCAGGCGGTCACGCAGAATGTGAGCGTCACGATGTCCGTGGATCCGGCGACGATCGGCGAGGGCGCGGACACGCTCACCACGACCCTGACAGTAAAGGCCGTAACCGAGGCGGCGGCGGCGCCGTCGTCAAACGTCGCGTTCTACGTTAGCAATTCTGGTTTAACGGCCACCCTGCATGACGATTACCTGGGTTTCACCCAGGGCAACGAGCACGTGAACCAAGTTCTGCGGGCAACGCACGGCGCTCCCAACTTCCAGCCCTCGGACTTCGCGGCGTCGTCGGGCGGAACGACCTGGGAAGCCGAGAAGACCTACACGCTCACCGTCGTGAACGACGTTGTCGACGAGGACGACAGGGAGACCTTCCAGATCCGCGCCTTCGCGTCGCCGAGCACCGACCCCTGGGTCACGTTTCCGGACGCCGTGACGGTCACGATCACCGACGACGACGAAGTTCCAGGCGCGCCGACGAATCTGGGCGCGACGCCGGGCGACGCCAAGGTGACGCTGCGTTGGGGCGCACCGTCCGATGCGGGCACGTCGACTGTCACCGGCTATCAGTACCGAGTGAGCAGCGACGGCGGGAGCACCTGGAGGCGATGGACCGACGCCGGCAACGTGCTTGAGAAGGAGATTTCAAGCCTCACCAACGGCACCGAGTACACCTTCGAGGTGCGCGCGGTGAGCGCCGCGGGCGACGGTGCGCCGTCGGCGGAGATGACGGGCACGCCGGAGGCGGCGGCCCCGGGCCAGGTGACGAACGTGCGGGTGACGGCGGGGGTGAGTCAGCTCGCGGTGTCGTGGGACGCGGTGAGCGGCGCCAGCGGTTACAGGGTGCAGTGGAAGTCGGGGAGCCAGGAATACGACGCCACCCGCCAGCACGTCACGGACGGCGCGACGACGAGCTACACGATCCTCGGTCTCACCGCCGGCACCGCGTACACGGTGCGGGTGATCGCGACCAGGGCGAATGCCGAGGACGGCGCGCCGTCGACGGAGATGACGGGGACGCCGACGGCGGCGGCGCCGCCCTCCGCGGCGGCGCTGAGCGCGGTGGTGGGCGACAACCCCACCTACCACTCGACCCGCCACACCGGGCTGTCCGACCGGCCGCAGGTGGTGGTGACGTTCAGCCGGGCGGTGGCGGCGATCGCGCCCGACACCTCCTCGGTGGAGCTGACCGGGGCGACCCTGGCGAGCGTCTGGCCGCTCGGCGAGACGGCGGCGGCGAACGACTGGGTCTTCTACCTCGTGCCCGACGGCGCCGGGCCGATCGGCTTCACGCTGAGGACGGAGCGGCCCTGCGGCGGGAGCGCGAAGGGGATCTGCAGCGCGGACGGAGCGGTGCTGTCGAGCGTCAGCGGCAGCCCGCAGACCATCCCCGGCCCGTCCCCGACCCCGTTGCGGACGCTGAGCGCGGGGGTGGGCGGCAACTACCACTCGGCCGACCATGGCGGGCCGTCCGACCGGCCGCAGGTGGTGGTGACGTTCAACCGGGCGGTGGCGGCGATCGCGCCCGACACCTCCTCGGTGGAGCTGACCGGGGCGACCTTGGCGAGCGTCTGGCCGCTCGGCGCGACGGCGGCGGCGAACGACTGGATCTTTTTCCTCGTGCCCGACAGCACGGGGCCGATCGAGTTCGAGCTGCTGACGGGCCGGGCCTGCGGCGGGAGCGCGAAGGGGATCTGCAGCACGGACGGAGCGGTGCTGTCGAGCGTCGAGGGCAGCCCGTCCGTCATCCCCGGCCGGGAGACGGCCGCCGCCGCGGCGCCGACGGTGACCGGCGCCGCGCTGAGCGCGGGCGCGGGCGGGGCGGGCGCGGGCGAGGCGATCGAGGTCACGGTGCGCTTCAGCGAGCCGGTGACGGTGGACGCGTCCGGCGGCACGCCCTCGATCGGGATCGTCGCGGGCGGGGCGGCGCGGCGCGCGCCCTACGCGCGGGGCTCGGGCACGGCGGCGCTGGTGTTCGCCTACACGGTGACGGCGGCCGACGGCGCGGTCGGCGGCGCGCGGGTGGCGGAGAACGCGCTCGCGCTGAACGGCGGCACGATCAGGAGCGGCGCCGGGGTGAACGCGGACCTCGCCTACGACCTCGCGCCGGCGGTGACCGGGGTGTCGATCGCGGCGCCGGGCGATGACGGACGCTGGGACGCGGGCGACGCGGCCGAGGTGACGGTGCGCTTCAGCGAGGCGGTGACGGTGGCGACGGAGGACGGCACGCCCTCGATCGGGATCGAGGTGGGCGGCCAGGCGCGGCGCGCGCCCTACGCGCGGGGCTCGGGCACGGCGGTGCTGGCGTTCGCCTACACGGTGACGGCGGAAGACGGCGCCATCGACGGCGTGCGGGTGGTGGAGAACGGGCTCGCGCTCGGCGGCGGCACGATCCGTGACGGGAGCGGCAACAACGCGGTGCTGGCGCACGAGGCGGCGGCGCGGGCGGCAGTGCCGGCCTCGGCGGAGGCGACGGCGCAAGCGGACGGTCCGGCGCTGCGGGTGGCGGACGCCAGGGCGCGCGAAGGCGCGGACGCGGCGATCGGGTTCACGGTGACGCTGGCGCCTGCGGCGTCCGCGCCGGTGACGGTGGACTGGGCGACGGCGGACGGGACGGCGAAGGCGGGCGAGGACTACACGGCGGCCTCGGGCACGCTCGTCTTCGCGCCCGGCGAGACGGAGAAGACGGTCGCGGTGGCGGTGCTCGACGACGCCCATGACGAGGGCGAGGAGAGCTTCGTGCTGCGGCTGTCGAACGCCTCGGGGGCCGAGCTGGCGGATGCCGAGGCGGTGGGCACGATCGTCAACTCCGACCACATGCCGAAGGCGTGGCTGGCGCGCTTCGGGCGCACGGTGACGGGCCATGTTCTGGACGCGGTCGAGGCGCGGCTCGAGGCGCCGCGCGCGGCGGGCGGGCAGGCGACGCTCGCCGGGCAGGCGCTGCCGTCGTGGAACGATGACGGCGGCGTGGGCGGGAGTGCGGCGGGCGCGAACGACGCCGCCGCACCGCACGGGGCGCCGGGCATCGATGCCGCGGACCGCGCCGCCGAGGCGATCCGGACTTGGCTGGCCGGCGCCGGAGCGCACGGCCGGGACGGCGGCGCGTACGGCGATGACGGCCGGGCGCGCTTCGAGTCGCGGGGGCTGACCGGGCGCGAGTTCGTGACCGGCACGTCCTTCGCGCTGACCGGCGGGTCGGCCGAGGGCGGCGGCTTCGCCGCGCTCTGGGGCCGGGGCGCGATGACGCGCTTCGACGGGCGCGAGGGCGACCTCACGCTCGACGGCGAGGTCACGACCGGGCTCCTCGGCGCCGACTGGGCGGCGGAGCGCTGGACGGCGGGCCTTGCGCTGGGGCATTCGACCGGCACCGGCGGCTACCGCGAGGGAGGATCGTGCGCGGGCGACCAGTGCGGCGGCAGGGTCGAGGCGACGCTTACCGGGGTCTATCCCTATGCGGGGCTGACGCTCACCGACCGGCTGTCGGCCTGGGCGGCGGCGGGCTACGGCGCGGGCGAGCTGACGCTCATCCCCGAGGGCGTGGCCGCGATGACGGCCGACCTCGCCATGAGCATGGGCGCGGCCGGGCTGCGCAGCGAGCTGCTGAAGCCGGAGAACGGCGAGGGCCTGGCCCTCGCGGTCAAGGGCGATGCGCGGTTCACCCGGACCTCGTCGAAGGCGGTCGGGAGCGGCGACGGCAAGCTCGAGGCCGCGGATGCCGATGTCTGGCTGCTGCGCACCGGCATCGAGGGTGCGCGGCGCTTCGCGCTCGGGGACGGCGGGGACGGGGCGGCGGTGACGCCGTCGGTCGAGCTCGGCCTGCGCCTCGACGGCGGCGACGCCGAGACCGGCGTCGGCGCGGACATGGGCGGGGGTCTCGCCTTCGCCGATCCGAGGCGCGGGCTTGTCTTCGAATCCAGCGCTCGGGGGCTCATCGCCCACGAGGCGTCGGGCTTCCGGGAATGGGGCGCGAGCGTCTCGTTCGGCTTCGATCCACGCCCGGAGACCGAGAGGGGGCTCGCGCTCTCGCTCACCCAGTCCTGGGGCGCGTCGCCCTCGGGCGGCATGGACGCGCTGCTCGGGCGCGAGACGCTGGCGGGGCTCGCGGCCAACGACGACGGCGGTCGCTTCGAGGCGTCGAGCCGGCTCGAGGGCGAGCTTGGCTTCGGGCTCGCCGCGTTCGGCGGCGCCTTCACCGGCACGCCGAACATCGGCTTCGGACTCTCGGACAATGCGCGCGATTACCGGCTCGGCTGGCGGCTGACCTCGGCGGTGCCGGGCGATCCGGGCTTCGAGGTCAGTCTCGACGCGACGCGGCGCGAGACCGCCAACGACGACACCCCGGCGGAGCACGGCGCGATGCTGCGCGCGGTCATCCGCTGGTGACGGGGGCCGGGCGCCAAGGTGGGAGTTCAGGTGTCGGCATGGCGGAGGGCGGCGGTGCGCGCGGATGGCAGTTCCTGAAGCGCAATGACCACTACGCGCAGGCGCACCGGGCGCTGAGCGACCCCGCGGCGGCGTACCTGGACGCCCCCTTCCCCATCCGCCGGCAGACCCGGGCCGACCTCGAGGCGGGCCCCTGGGGGCTTCTGGGCTGGGAGGACCCGCTCGCCGCGAACGGGCCTGCGTCTGCGTTCTGGGCGGTGGCGCCGATGATCGAGGCGGTGCCGGCGCCGGCCGAGGGACCGGGCCTGGCGGAGCTGGCCCGCGAGACCGGTGCGGCGCTCTCGGGGCTGCGGCTCGCCGACAGGGCGCTGATCCTCAAGGTCGAGCGCGCCGGGCGCGCGAGGCAGGTCAGGATCGCCGACGGCGCGCGCTTCGACGCATACCGCGGGAGTTTCGTTCCCGGCGCGAGCTTCGGGCGCGACTGGCCGCGCCTCAACGGGCATGCGCGCGATCTGTGGAGGATGCTCGGCGGTCCGGCCCCTCCCGCGGGCCGGGGGACGGGGACAGGGAGCTTCTCATTGCGCTCGACGGGGACCGGGCCGGGAAGGAGGCGCGCGAGATCGCCGAGGCGATCTGGGGCGCCGAGAAGGTCGCCGAGGAGTGGTACCGGGGCTGTCCGCTGCGCGGCACGGTGCGCCGGCGGATCTACCGTGCCCGCTACCTGAGGGACATCGGCTATCTGAAGCTCGCCGCGCAATGGTAGAGCGCGCCGCCCAGTCCTGGGGCGCCGTATCGCCGGCATCCGTTCCGGCGGCCCCCTTCCCTGCAATCCCCTGCGTTGTAGCCGGCGCGTCCGGCAGGCACGGCAAGCGGCGCGCGATTCCCCTCGTCGAAGACCGGCGTCTCGATGCATCCGGTGCACCGTCCCGGGCGTGGTGGCCGGGCGGCGGTGTGCGCAGGGGCGTGACGCCGGCGGGCGACGGCGCGCGAGGATACGTGCGCGATCCCGCCTGCGGAGTCTCGCCGATGTAGCCGGCGGTTCCCGGCCGGCGCGGTCACCGGTTCTCACCGGACAGCACCCATTCTCACCGACGGCGCGGCGCCTGGCGCCCGGTCCCGTTCCCCATGCTGCGCGCCGACCGGACGGTGCGCGCGCGGCGTGGCCCGGCCGCCGTGGCGATTCGGCATTCGGCGATTCGGATCGGCGGGGGCGCCGGGCGGGCGGCCGCGCGGCGACTGCCGCACTTCTCCCGCGTTTGCGAAGCCCGGGGCCGCCGTCGGACGGGGACGGGTGGCGCCGTGTGTCGTCGTCTGTCGGCAAAGGGGCGGACGGATTCAGGGGTAGGCCGGATTCGTCCTCCCCCCCGGGCGTCATCCTCGGTTCCAATCGCGTGCCTACCGCCGCGAGCTCCGGGCGCCCGCCCGGCGGCGGCAACGGCAAATCACCGGGGAGACGACCATGAACGAAGAACGGAACTACCTCTCGACCCGCGAGGCGGCCGACTATCTCGGCCTCTCGCCGCGCACGCTGGACCGCTACCGGGTCTCGGGCGGCGGGCCGGTGTTCCACCGCTTCGGCGGCCGGGTGCGCTACTTGCGCGCCGACCTCGACGCCTGGGCGAAGACCCGCCGGCGGCGCTCGACCTCCGACGACGGCACGGGGGAACGCCCCGGCACGGGGGAACGCCCCGGTCCCGCGCCCGGGGAGCCGGCCCGATGAGGGGCGCGGGGACGCAACGCAGCGCCCGCCTCGCGGGCGCGGTCCGGATCGGGGCGCTCGCCGCGGCGCTCGCGCTGGCCGGGGCGGATGTGGCGCTGGCGACCACCGACGACACCTTCGAGAATCCGCTGGACACGGTGACGGACATCGTCGGCGGCACCGGCGGGCAGCTCGCCGCGGCGCTCGCCGTCGGCGCCGCGCTGGTCGGCTCGGTGCTGCGCTTCAACGCCATGCAGCTGATGGGCGCGGTGGGCGTCGGCATCGCGGCGGGCGCCGGCACCGGCATCGTCACCGGCCTGGTCGGCACGGCGATCGTCTGAGGGCGCGGGCATGAGCGATACCGCGCGCCATACGATTCCCCGCCGCCTCGACGATCCGGAGCGCTGGCTGTTCTGGACCGTCGACGAGGCGGCGGCGCTGCTGGGCCCGGCGCTGCTGGGGCTTGCCGCCAACCAGTTCGTGCCGGGGCTGGTCGCCGGCGCCGGCGGCTGGCTGCTCTTGCGCCGCGTCAAGCGGGGCGGCGGGGCCAACATCGCGCGCTACGCCCTCTACTGGTTCCTGCCGGACTTCGTGCTGCGGCTCAAACGCACGCCGCCGAGCCATCTGCGGCGCTTCGCCGGTTGAGGGGGGGCGGGTGAGACGCGCGCTCATGGAGACCGGGATGCGCCGCGCCCGCGACATCCGGGTCGCGCTCGGCGCCCTGTTGCTGGCCTCGATGGCGGTCAACCTGGCGCTCAGCGTCGGGTTGGCGAACCGCGAGACGGTGACGGTGCTGCTGCCGGCGGTCGCAGGGCCGGTGTGGGAGGTCGGCGGCGGGCGCGCCGGCGCGCGGTATCTGGAGGACATGGCGCGCACCGCGGCGGTGACGCTGCTCACGCTCACGCCCGAGAACGCGGCCCATGTGCGCCGCGCGGCGGCGCGGATGAGCCATGCCTCGGCGCGCGGCGCGATCGGCGCCTGGGTCGAGGCCGAAGCGGGCCGCATGGCGGGGCGTGATCTGGCGACCGCGTTCTATCCCACGGACATCGAGGCCGACACCGGGCGGCTCACGGTCGAGATCGCGGGCGAGCTGGTGACCTGGATCGGGCGCGAGGAGGCGGCGCGGGCGGACCGGCGCTACCGGCTCGCCTTCCACATCGACGGCGGTCGCATCGGGCTGCTGCGCTTCGAGGAGCTGGAGGACTGACCATGACACGGAAGAAATTCAAGGGGACCCGCACGGCCGCGCTGGCGGCACTGCTCGCCGCAGCGGCCGCGTTCGCCATGACGGCGGCGCCGGCCCAAGCGATGCAGATCCTGGACGCGGCCGACCACGCGGAGCTCGCCGCCGAGATCTCGGCGCGGGACGTGAGCCGCATCGCGCTCGGCGGCGACCGCATCCGGCGGGTGATCCGCAGCCCCGGCGGCTTCGCCGTCGAGCACGATCCCGCGAGCGGCGACCTCTATCTGCGGCCCGTGGCGCCGCCGGCGGCCGTGGCGGGCAGCCCGGTCACGCTGTTCATCGGCACCGAGCGGGGCTTCACCTACCGGCTGACGCTCACCCCTGCCGACCGGGGCTCGGCGCAGATCCTGATCCGCAACCCCGACGCCGCCTCGGCGGGGATCGCCGGGCGCGGGGCCGGGGCGAGCGATCCCCGGATCGGGGTCCGGGGCGGGCCCCGGGTGGCGGCGCTGGTGCGGCTGGTGCGCGCGGTGGCGCGCCGCGAGGTGCTGCCGGGCTACGACATTCTTCCCGGGGGCGGGGCGTCGGTGGACGGTCTCACGCCGATCGAGACGTGGCGGGGGCCGCGCTTCGCGGCGCATGTGGTCGAGGCCGGCCGCGACGCGATGCATGCCGCGGCCCTCGCCGGGACCGTGTTCGACGGTGAAGACGGTGCGCGGGTTGCGGCGCTGTGGCTGGCGCCGCCCGGGAGCGGACCCTCGGGCGGGCGGCTCGCCGTCCTGATCACCGAGACCGTTTCCGGGGCCGCGCCGGCGGGAGACCCACGATGAGCGCCGCCGGGCGAAGCTCCGCGCCCGCGGGCGCGGCCGACGGCGATGCGCAAGCCGTGCGCCGGCGCCAGCTGGTGCTGTTCTCAGGTCTAGCCGCCGCGGTGCTGATCGTGCTCGCGGCCTGGCTCGGCGCCGGCGGCGGCAAGGGTCCGGCGCCCGCCGGCGGCATCGAGGCCGAGCTCGCCGGGCCGGACATGCCCGAGAAGGTCTGGACCCGGCGCTCGGAGGCGCGGATCGGCGCCATCGAGGCGAGGCTGCGCGAGATGCAGGGCGCGGCGCGGCGGCTCGCGGCCGAGAACGAGCGGCTGCGCGCGAGGCTGGTCGAGGACGGCGGGGACGCGCGCAGAGTCATCGACCGGCAGAAGGCGGCGATCGACGAGCTCGAGCGGCGCCTGCGGGCGGTCCCGGCGCCGGGCGAGGCGCCGGGCGCCCCGCCCGGCTCGGACCCGTACTTCCGGGTGCCGGCCGCCACGCCGTCGGGCGCCCGGTCCGCTGGCGCGCCCGTGGCGCCGGCGCCGTTGATCGAGACGTTCGAGCTGGAGGGCGATCCCGGGGGTTCGGGGACGGGCCCGCGCAGCGGCGCGGAGACCGTCGCCGAGGCGGTCGAGAAATCCGTCGCGCGCTGGCTGCCGGCGGGCGCCCACGCCGAGGCGGTCGTGCTGGCGGGCGTCGACGCCTCGGCCGGGGTCTCGTCACAGGGCGACCCGCGCCCGGTGCTGTTCCGCATCACCGGCCCGGCCTGGACCGCGGCGCCGTCGGGTTCGGGGGACGGGACGGCGCTCGCCGTCGACATCGCCGGCTGCACGGTGACCGGCGCCGCCCATGGCGACCTCTCCTCGGAGAAGGTCTACGCCAGGTTCAGGACCATGACCTGCGCCGGGACCCGCCCCGGCACCGTCGTCGAGACCCCGGTCGCGGGGTTCGTCGCGGGCTCGGGCAAGACCGGGGTGCGCGGGCCGGTGGTGAGCCGCGAAGGGGCGCTGGTCGAGAAGGCGTTCCTCGCAGGGCTCGTCTCGGGCGTCGGCCAGGGCGTCGCGAGCGCCTTCCAGCCCCAGGCGGTGGCGACGGGCGGGTCCGCCGCCGTCGCCAATACGGGCTTGAGCGACATCGGGCGCGCGGGCCTGGGCGCCGGCGCCGCCTCGGCCGGGCGGAAGGTTGCCGACTACATGATCCGCCGCGCCGAGCAGTACCAGCCGGTGATCCAGCTCCGGGCCGGCACCCGGGTGACGCTGGTGTTTCTCGAGGGCGCGCGCATCGGGGGAGCGCCCCGGTCCGGCGGCCGCGCCGCCCCACCCACCCAGGGAGGCAAGTGAGATGACGGATTCAACGAAGCGCAATCGGATCGCGCCGGTGCTGGCGGCGCTCGTCACGGCCATGGCGCTGGCGGGCTGCTCGGCGACCCATGTCGGCGAGTCCTGGCAGTGCCCGCTGGCCCAAGGCGCGAGCTGCGATAGCGTCGCGGCGGCCGATCCGGCGGTGCCGGGCGCCGGGGCGGACCAGAGACCCGTGCTCCGCGAGCCGCTCTACCGGGTGCGCGGCACCGAGAGCTCCGAAGCGGCGCCCCCGGCGCGGCCCTGCGATGCGGGTTGCGGCGCCGGGTTCGATCCCTTCGCCTGGCTGGCGCGGCTGTTCGGGGCCGGGGATGCGGACAGCGCTCGGGAGACGCCGGCGCCCGTTGCGGACGCCGCCGCCGCGATCCCCGCTACCGCGACGCCCGTCGCCGAATCCCCTGCCCCGGCCGCCGCGCGGGTTCCGGAGAGCGCCGCGGACGACGCCGCCGTGGCGCCGGAACCGCCGGCGGATACCGCCGCCCTCCCCGCCTCGGCCGCTCCCGCCCGCGATCTGCGCACGGGCGAGGCGATCGGGCGCATCTGGATCGCGCCCTTCGTCGATGCGGACGGCGTCTACCGCGAGGCGGCCCATGTCCGGGTGGTGCTGGAGCCGGCCGGCTGGAGGTTGAAGTGATCTCGCGCCTGCTCGAGCTCTTCGAGGGGCCGGAGGCGCCCGGCCCCTGGACGCCGCCCGCGATGCCGGCGGCGCTGCATGCGCTGCTGCCCTGGCGCGCCTTCGACGAATCGAGCGAGCTCTATGTCAACGCCGCCAGCACCGGTTTCGCAATCGAGCTGCCGCCCTTTGCCGGCATCGACGCGGACGCCTTGAGCGCGCTGGCGGGCACGCTGGCCGACGCCGCGCCCGAGCGCTGCACGGTGCAGGTGATCCACTGGGCGAGCCCGCGCTTCGGGGCGGCCTGTGACGCCTGGGCCGAGCCGCGCGCCGGCGCCGGGGGGGCGCTGGCGCGGATGGGGGAGCGGCGCGGCGCGCTTCTCGCCCGCGGCGGCTGGCGCAAGCTCCATGCGGGCGGCCCGCCCTTCACGCTCTCGGACTACCGGGTGTTCGTCACCGCCTGCCTCGCAGGCGGTGCGGGGCCGGCCGCCGAGACCGCGCTCGGGGCCTTCCGCCGGGCGCTCGAAGGCACGCTCGCCTCGGCCGGCGCCCATGCCAGGCGGCTCGAGCCCGATGCCCTGCTCTCGCTCGCCGCCGAGCTCACCGCCCCGGACATCGCGGGCGCGGGCGGCGGGGGAACGCCCCGGTCCGGAGAGACCCGGCGCCCTGCCAGGCGCTGGTCGCCGCGCGATCCGCTCCACGAGCAGTGCATCGCCCCCGGCCGCGCGCTCACCGTGGCGCCGACCGGCCTCACCTTCCACGACCCCGAGGGGACCGACGTGGCGGTCCGCGTGCTGTCGGCGATCGCCTTCCCCGAGGTGTGGCCGGGCTGGCGTGGCAACGCGCTGATCGGCGACTTCCACCGCGACTTCCTCCAGCCGGGCTGCCCGGTGCTCACGACCCTGACCGTGATGACCGGCGATGAGGCGGCGGGCGAGAAGGCGTTCCTGAAGAGCGCGCGGGCGACCCAGCAGGCGGGCACCGGGATCGCGCGCTATCTCCCCGGCCTGCCCGAGAAGGCGCGCGACTGGCAGGCGGTGACGGAACGGCTGAAGGACGGCGAGCGGCTGGTCCGGGCCTGCTACACCGTCGCGGTCTACTCGGCCCTGGACGCGCTCGACGAGGCCGAGCAGGCGGTGCGCGCGATCTATCACGGCCAGGGCTGGCGGGTCGCGGCCGAGCGCTACGTCCAGCTCCCCTCCTGGCTCGCCTGCCTGCCGATGGCCTCGGCGGGCGGGCTCGACGCCGATCTCGAACGCATGGGCCGGATGAAGACGCTGCTGACCGCGTCCGCGGTCAACCTCGCGCCGGTCCATGGCGAGTGGCGCGGCCAGCCGGCCCACGCCGACAACCCGCCGGCGCTGTTCCTGATCGGGCGGCGCGGCCAGCCCGCCTGCTGGTCGCCGTTCGCCAACGAGGCCGGCAACTACAACGTGGCGGTGACCGGCAAGTCGGGCTCGGGCAAGTCGGTGCTGATGCAGGAGCTGGTCGCGGGCCTCATCGGCGCCGGCGGCGAGGCGGTGGTGATCGACGACGGGCGCTCGTTCCAGCATACGGCGGAGGCGCTCGGCGGCGCCTTCATCGCCTTCGGCAAGGACCCGGCCTGCCTCAACCCCTTCGCGATGATCGACGCCGGGACGGCGGAGCGCGACGGCGACTACCGCGAGGAGTGCTTCGCGATGCTGGCGGGCGTCATCGGGCGCATGTGCCGGCGCAGAGGAAGCATCGACGACATCGAGGCGGCGCTGATCGACGGCGCCATCGCGGCGGCCTGGGACGAGGCTCGCGACCAGGCCGATCTCGGCACGGTGCGCAACCATCTCGAAGCGCGCGACGACCGCCGCGCGAAGGACATGGGCACCGCGCTCGGGCCCTGGTGCCCCGGCGGCGCCTCGGGAAGGCTCTTCGCCGGGTCCGGGGTGCCGGACCTCGAGAACGCGCTCACCGTGTTCGAGCTCGCCGAGCTCAAGGGAAGGGGCGACGTGCAGGGCGTGGTGCTGATGCTGGTGGTCTTCCTCGCCACCCAGCGCATGTATCACGGCCCGCGCACGCGGGCGAAGGCGATCGTCATCGACGAGGCCTGGGACCTGCTCTCGGGCGAGGACAGCCGGACCTTCCTCGAGGGCGCCGCGCGACGGGCGCGCAAGTACCGCGGCGCGCTCGTGACCGGCACCCAGTCGGTCAACGACTACTACGCCAACCCCGCCGCGCGCGCCGCGTGGGACAACGCCGACTGGACCGTCTTCCTCGCCCAGAAGGACGAGTCGGTCGAGCTGCTCCGCGAAGAGAAGCGCATCCACTGCGACCCCGGGATGGAGCGGGCGCTCAAGAGCCTGACCACCGCCGACGGGCGCTATGCGGAGCTCGTGCTGCACGGCCCCGACGGCTGGCGGGTCGCCCGGCTCGTGCTCGACCCCTGGTCTGTGGCGCTCTTCTCCTCGCGCGGCCCGGCCTTCGCCGCGGTCGAGACGCTGAAGGCCCAGGGCCTCACGACGGTCGAGGCCATCGACCGCATCGCCGGGGACGCTCCCCATGCCGGGGACGTTCCCCTCGCTGGGGACGCTCCCCCTGCGGAGGATGCCCGTCGCGCCGGGGACGCTCCCTCCGGGGGCGGCGGAACCGAAGAACCCGAACCCACCGAAACGGGAGGACAGCACGAATGAGAGCAAGACCTGCAACGCCCGCGCCCGGCGACCGGCCGCTCGCCTGGCCGGACGACCCCGAGACCGTGACCGCCGCGGATATCGACTTTGAGGCGCTGGCGCATGTGCTCGCCAACTGCTGCCGCCGGGGCGGGCGGATGCGGCGCTACCACTCGCTCGCCGCCCATGCGGTGATCGTGAGCGAGGAGGTCGAGGCGCTGGGCGGGCTCATCGACGAGGACCGGCGCACGCTGGCGCTGCACGCGCTCCTCTCCGGCGCCGCGTCCGCGTGGTTCCGGGGCGAGTGGACCGGCTCGGCCCGGGCGGCGGACCGCACGGCGCGCCTCGCAAGCGGCATCGAGGCCGCGGTGCGCGAGGCCGCGGGCTTGAGCGCGGCGCTCGACGAGGAGCAGGCCGAGCTGCTGCGCTTCGTGGGCCGTATGGCGGGGGCGGCGGAGAGCCGCGACCTGCTCGGCGACGACGCGCCGGCTGATGCCGGGATCGGGTTCCCGCCGCTCAAGCGGCGTATCCGAAGCATCGCGCCCGAGCGCGCGGCGCAAGCCTGGCTTGCCCGGTTCCGGGCGCTCGCAGGCGATCGGGGTGGGAAGAAGAACGGCGCGGCCGGTGGCGGCGCGGGCGGAACGCCGGATGCCTGACATGGGCCGGGAACGCCGCCATCGCGAGGACGCCGCCTGGCCGGTCGTGCTGTCGGCCGTGCTGCTCTCGGGCGCCGTGGCGGCGGCGGTCTCGGCCGCGACGGTCCGCCTGGCCGTCCCCGAGGCGCCGGCGATCGCGAGCGTGCGGCTCGGCGAGATCGCCGCCGGCTATGCCGTGACGGCGGCCGGGACGGAGTCGACGGCGGAAGACGCCGCGGCGGGGGCCCGTCGCTGGGCCGCGGCGCTGGAGAGCGCGCTCGCGCACGTGGCGGAACGCGAGGGCGTGGTGCTGCTGCCGGCCCGCGCGGTCGCCGCCGGGGCGCCCGACATGACCGCCCGCGTCGAGGCGGCGCTGGCGGCGGTCCTTGCCGCCGCCCCGCCCGACCCGGCGGAGGCCGTCCGATGACCGCGCGTCGCCGCCATATCGGGCTGGCCGTCATGGTGGCGCTGGCGGCGCTGTGGCTCGCCGCCGCTTCGCGCGTGCATATCAACGCGAGCTGGTCGGACGGGGCCTGGGGCTATGCCGCTTTCCCCCTGTTCGGCGAAGAACCGGCGATCGGCGACCGGGTCCTGTTCGAGCCGCCGGAGGCGCTCGGTTCCCCGGTGCCGTATCTCAAGACGGTGCGCGGCGTGCCGGGCATGACCGTGACGGTCGATGCACAGGGCCGGGTGACGGTCGGCGGCGTCGCGCTGGGGAAGGCCAAGAGCCACGCGTTGGACGGCAGAGCGCTGGAAGCAATGCGCCCGGTGACGATCCCCGCGGGGCACTACTACCTCCACGGCGACCATGTCGACTCCCACGACAGCCGCTATGCGGAGATCGGCCTGGTGCCGCGCGGACGCATCCTCGGACGCGCCATCGCCATGCCGGACATTCCCTGGCTCGGCCTTGAAGGGCCGCTGGTGGGGCCGGAGGATTTTCCGGCGCCGGCGGGGCGGCGGCCATGAACCCCGCCCGTCCCTTCCGGTCCGCCCTCGCATCCGCGATGCGGGTGTCGGCGGTTGCGGCGCTGCTCGCGGCCGCGGCGCCAGCCCGGGCGGCGGACCTCGGCGTGCGCGGCCACACCTGGCCGGTCGCCGAGCCGGACCTGCTCGAGGCAATCGAGGCGCGGCTCTCGGCGATGCGCGAGTCGGGCGAGCTCGCCCGGCTCGAGGCGGAGGCCCGCGCCCGCACGCGGTCGCGGCTGGAGGCGCCCGACCCGGTCGCGGGCGTCGCGCCGGCACGGGAACGCCGTTCGCGCCTGTTCGATCCGGCGATCGTCGTCGAGCGCGAACTCCGGTCGCCGGACGGCACCCTCATCGCGGCGGCCGGCACGCGGCTCGACCCGCTGGCCGGCATGACGCTCGCCCGCGATCTGCTGTTCATCGACGCACGGCGCGACGCCGAGGTCGCCTGGGCGCTCGCGCACGGGGGACGTGCGAAGATCGTGCTGCTCGCCGGGCGCCCCCTCGCGCTGGCCCGCGCTCACGGCCGGGCCTTCTTCTTCGACCAGGGCGGGCGGCTCGCCGCGCGTCTCGGATTGCGCTTCACGCCGGCGCTGGTCGAGCAGGCGGGATCGAAGCTGCGCATCACCGAGATCCCGCTCGCGGACGGCGGGCCATGAGCCGCCTGCTGTTCGCCCTCATGCTGTGCGCGGCGCTTCCGGCCGGGACGGCCTCGGCGCAGTCCTGCACCGGGCGGTTCGTCAACCCCATCTCGGACGTCTGCTGGGAGTGCCTGTTCCCGATCTCGATCGGCCCGATCCGGATGGGCAGCGCGTCCGGCGCCCCGGACACCCCCAACCCCTCCTCGCCGATCTGCTTCTGCGGCTCGCCGATCCCGCGCATCGGGCTCTCGCTCGGGGTGTGGGAGCCGGCCCGGCTGATGGACGTGACGCGCACCCCCTGGTGCTTCCCCAATCTCGGGGGCTTGACCATCGATCCGGGGCTTCCCGCCGCGCGCGGGCGCACCGGATCCTCGGGCGGCGACGGGGCGAAGGGCTCGGTGTGGCACGCGCACTACTACGTCTATCCGCTGCTGTCCTGGATCGGGGCGCTGATCGATCTCGGCTGCCTCGAGGGCGGCGGGCTCGATATCGCCTGGACCTCGGAGCTCGATCCGGCCTGGCTCGACGACGAGCTGTCGTTTCTCCTGAACCCGGAGGCGGCGCTGTTCGCCAACCTGCCGGCGCAGGCGGCCTGCGCCGCCGACTGCGCGGCCTCCTCGGCGGGGCTGCCGCTGGACCCGATGTTCTGGTGCGCCGGCTGCCAGGGCGGCATGTACCCGCTGACCGGCAACGTCGCGGCCCATGTCGGCGGGGTGCAGGCCTCGCTGCTGGCGGCCCAGCGCCTGGTCTACCGGCTGCACCGGGCCGGCCTCGCCTGGGGCACCTCGGGCTCGGCCGCGCTCTGCGGTCGCTACCCGATGCCGATCATGCGCAAGTCCCAGTACCGCTGGCAGATGACCCAGCCGGTCCCGGCCACCTCGCCTCTCACCGGCTGCAACCCGACCGGTCGCTCCTCGGTGCTGTGGGAATCACTCCGGGAAATCCCGGTCTCGGGCGAGAGCTTCGGCTACCTGCTGTGGAGAAAACGGACATGTTGCCTCCTCTGAAACCGCGCGGCACGGCGCGCACGGGACGCATCCTCGCCGGGCTCGTGTGCGTGCTGCTGCTGGCCGCGTTGTGCCGGCCCGTCCTGGCGGACGGGCCTCCGCCCGCGGCTGGCGAGGAGGCGCGGGACCTCGCGGCCGAGGTGCTGCGCGAGGCGGGCGATGGCGGGCTCGGGGAGTGGACGCGCGAGGTGATCGGGCGTGCCCTGGAACGGGCCGGCAAGGCGGCATCCGGGGCCGCCACCGGCGCCGGGTCCGGCAAGGGGTCTCCGGCCCCGCTCCCGGCCGAACGCCACGCGGTGCGCACGGCGCACGGTCTCGCCGGGCGCGGCGGCACGGCGGAGATTCTCCTGTTCACGAGCCTCTCGGTGCCGGCGGCGAGCTGGCGGCAATGGGCGCGCGACGCGGCCCGGACCGGGACGCCGCTGGTGCTGCGCGGCGTCGACGCGGGCGGGTTGCGGGCGACGGTGAAGGCGGTCGGCAACCGGCTCGGCGGGCATGACGCGGGCGTCGCCATCGATCCGCGCCTGTTCCGCCTGTTCGGCGTGACGCGCGTGCCCGCCGTCGTCGTGGCGCCGGGCGGCGTGCCGCCGTGCCGGAGCCAGGGCTGTTCGGACGATCCCGCGCCGCCCCACGACCGCATCGCCGGCAACATCGGTCTCGCGGCCGCGCTGGAGGCGATCGCCGCGGAAGGAGACGTGGCCCGCGAAACCGCGCGCCGGTATCTCGGCCGGCTGAGGGGGGAGGAATGACCGTGGACCGCGAACCTCGTTTCGGCCGGGCGGACGTGCTCATCGACCGCGCGACGCGGGTCGTGCGCCTGCTGGCCTGGCTCGCGATGTTCGTCCTCTGCTGCCTGATGCTGTGGGTGATGGGCGGCCAGGCGGCGCGGGCCGAGGACCCGAAGGCCGCCGCCCGCGAGATCGGCCGCGCCGGGCTGTCGGCGGCGGGCGCCATCGCGCGGGACGCGGCGAAGGCGGCGGCGGTGCCGGGCTACGCCGGGACGGACGTACCGGAGCGCAGCCTCACCGCCTCCGGCATGGCGGATGCGGCCCGGGCGCGGCTTGGCCGTGCGGACGATCCGGGCGGCGCGGCCGGGCGCGCGGTGGTCGAGGGCACGGTGACGCGGCCCGAGAGGCCGGTGTCGGCGGGCGGCCCGGAAGCGGCGCGCGCCGACGGCATCGCCGGCAGCCCGCAATCGGCGGCCCACGGGGCCGGCGGGCTCGCCTCGGGCAGCGTCGCGGACTGTGGCGCCGGGCTGGAGGATGCCGGGGACGGCGGCGCCTGCGGACGGGTGAGCTGGTGCGTCGGCGCCGGCTGCGAGACCGTGCGGTCGCAGTCCAATACCGGGTTCGTCGACGCCACGTCGCGCCTCAACATGGCGATGGAGCTGGGCGGCGAGGAGTTCGACCGCGATCGCCTGCGCTTCTTCACCGGCGAGCGGCGGACCTGCGCCATCAAGTGGTTCGGGCTCGCCAACTGCTGCACCGACTCCGGCGCCCTGGTGGGGCTTGCGGACTGCTCCGCGGAAGAGGTCGAGCTCGCGGAGGAGCGCCACGCCGGCAACACCCGCTATCTCGGCAGGTATTGCGCGAGGCGCACCTTCTTCGGGGCCTGCATCCGCCGGGCGCGGGCCTGGTGCGTGTTCGGCTCCAAGCTCGGGCGCATCCTCCAGGAGCAGGGCCGCTCCCAGCTCGGGGTCGGCTGGTCGGACTGCCGGGGCCTGACGGTGGCCGAGGTCGAGCGCATCGACTTCGGGCGGCTCGACCTCTCGGAGTTTACCGAAGACCTGATGGACGGGTCGACGGAGCCCGCCGTCTCGCTGCCCGACGCGGGCGACACCGGGGCGGCGATGCGCGCGCGCATCCGCGACTTCTACCGCCGGGGCGAGTGATGGCGCGCGCCGCAAACTGCGCCATCGCGGCGGTGGCGACGCTGCTGGTCTGCACCTGCGGGGCGGGCGCCGCGGAATGGCGCTCCTGGTGCGGGGCTCCGGGCGAAGGTCCCTCCCTCGGCTGGCACTTCTACTGCGACCGGCCGGAGGAACCGCCGCAGGCACAACCGGCGCCCGCGCCGGCGGTTCCGGACACGCGAAGCGCGACGGAGCGCATCGGGAAGATGCGGCGTGTGCTGGAGGAAGCGCGCGGCGCGGCGATCCTCGAGCCCTCGGCGGAGAACGTCGCGGCCTATCTGCGCCTGCAGCAGGAGACGTTGCAACGCGCCGCCGTCTTCTCCGACGTCTTCCGGCGCACGGTCTGGGCGACGCCGGAGCTCGACTACACGCTGAGGCGCCCGGTGGGCGCGCTCGCCAAGCGGCTCTGGTCCGACGAACGCCGGGGCGCCCGCGACGCGGCGCTGGCGCGCTTGGGCGAGCGCTACGGGCTCATCTATCTCGGCCATGCGGGCTGCGCCGGCTGCCGGGTGTTCGGCCCGCTGCTGCGCGCCTTCAGCTCCCGCTTTGGTCTCGACGTGCTGGCCGTCTCGCTGACCGGCGAGGCGCTGGAGGGCTGGCCCGAGGCGGTGCCGGACAACGGGCGCGCGGCGAAGCTCGGGCTCGCCGGCGCCCCGGTCCCGGCCGTGGTGCTGTTCGACACGAAGACGAAACGGGTGCTGCCGGTGGGCTTCGGCGTGATGGCCGAGGACCAGCTCGAGGAGCGCATCTTCGCGCTCACCGCCCTGGAGACCGGCCATGATTATTGAGGCAAGGAATGCTGCGGTCTGCGCGCTGCTCGGCGCCGCCCTCCTGACCGCGCCCGCCGGTGCCGACGTGCTCTCGGAGATGACCGACTTCTGGCGCGGCGCGGCGGTCAACACCACCGGCCCGACCGCCTTCGACGGCCAGGCCTCGGGGCACTGGACGCTGGGCAACCTGTACTTGCGCGCCCCGGTGCGCTCGGAGACCATCGCGACGGTCAGCCTGCCGAGCTTCCGCGCCGGCTGCGGCGGCATCGACGCCTTCGCCGGCGCCTTCTCGTTCATCGACTCCGACCAGCTCATCGCCTTCGGCCGCGCGGTCGCGCAGAACGCGGCCGGCTTCGCCTTCGAGCTGGCGCTGGAGACCATCTCGCCGGTGATCGCCGAGACCATGGCGAAGCTCCGCGCGCTTAGCACTTGGGTCAACAACCAGAACCTCAATTCCTGCGAGACCGCCCAGGCGCTGGTCGGCGCGGTGTGGTCGAAGAACGACCGGGCGAGCGCCTCGATCTGCGCCGCCATCGGCACCAGCCAGGGGATCTTCTCCGACTACGCGGCGGCGAAGCACGGCTGCGGCGCCGACGGCCGGCGCAACTCGACGCTGGCCGCCGCGTCCGGTCCGATGGCCGACCAGGTCCCGGTCAACGTCAACTACGCCTGGAAGGCGGTGCGGGCGTCCGCCTTCCTCTCGGGCGACACCCGGCTCGCCGAGTTCGCCATGTCGGTCTCGGGCACGGTGATCGTCACCGCGCCCGTCTCCGACGGCGACGACGCGGGGCCCCGGGTGCGCGTGCTGGAGCCGCTGGCGCTCGACCGGCGCGTGACCGAGATCCTGATGGAGGGCGGCGGCGACTTGCCCGTCTACCGCTGCGACGAGACCGCGCGCTGCCTCAACCCCGCGCTCGGGCGCGTGACGGTCCCGGCGGACCGGGGCTTCCGGACGCGGGTGGCGGAGTTGCTGCGCGATCTGGTGGACGCGGTGAGGACCGATACCGCGCCGCCGGCGGAGGCGCTCGGCCTGGTCAACCTCACCACGCTCCCGGTCTACCGGGTCGCCAACACCGCCGCCGCCTACCGCGGCGCGGTGGTCGACCAGGAGATGGACGCGCTCGCCGAAGCGGTGGCGCTCGACGTGCTCCAGGTCTGGATCTCGGACCTGCACCGCACCGTCGAGGAGCGCGCCGGCACGCTCGACATCGCCGACGGCGACCAGCTCCGGCGCTGGCGCGAGGGCTTGCGGGTCAACCGCGCCGCACTCGCCCGGCACCGCGCGCAAGGGCTGGAGCGCTTCAACACCGCGCTCGCCGTGGTCGAGAAGCTGAGGCTCATCGAGACCGAGCTCGCGGGCGCGCTCTCGGCGGACCTGCGCGCCGCGCTCGCCTTCTCGCGCGGCGGCGCCGGCGCCGGGTCGCGCTGAGGCCCCGCCGTGTACGAGCTCTTCACCATGGGCGGCGGGACCTATCTCGTCGACCTCCTGAACGCCGTCGCCGCCATCACCGGGGGCGGCGCCTATGTGGCGCTCGCCCAGCTTAGCGGTGCAGCCGGGCTCGGCTGGATCCTGTTCCGCACCGCGTTCGGCGGCTCGTGGAAGGACAACGCCAAGTGGATCCTGCTGTTCGTCGCCGTGTGGGGCGCGATGATCGTGCCCAAGGCGACGGTGCGCATCGTCGACCGGCTCGACCCGGCGCTCGCGCCTGCCGTGGTCGCCAACGTGCCGGTGGGGCTCGCGCTGTTCGCCTCGCTGACGAGCCAGGTCGGCGACGGGCTGACGCGGCTCACCGAGCAGGCGTTCACGCTCCCCGACGACCTCGCCTACCAGCGTCACGGGCTGATCTTCGGGGCGCGGCTCGCGGCATCCGCGACGCGGCTCGAGGTGACCGACGCGGTGTTCGCGCGGAACCTGCGCAACTACGCCAGGCAGTGCGTGTTCCACGCCCTGCTGCTCGGCCACGTCTCGGCCGACGACCTCCGGGAATCCACCGATATCTGGCGGCTGGTGACCGCCACGGGCACGCCGTCCGCCGGGGCCTCGCCCGCGCGCATGTTCGAGCTCGCGACCCGGCTGCCCGCGGTCGGCACCGGGGCGACGCCCATCGAGCGCGAGATCGTCACCTGCGCGGTGGGCGCGGGACGGCTGAATGCCCAATGGAACGCGGAGATCGCGCGGGCGGGCACCATCTTCGGGCGGCGCATCTTCCCCGACGCCCGGACCGAAGCGCTGGCCCGGGCCGAGCTGCTCGCCGCGCTCCCCGCCGCCCACGACTTCCTGATCGGCGCGGCGCGCTCGGCCGGCGAGATCATGCGCCAGCAGATGGTGCTGAACGCGGTCCACGACGCCGGCGAGCAGTGGGCGGCCGAGGCCGGCAACGCCGCCGCGCTCAGGGCCTACACCGAGGCCCGGGCCGAGGCCCAGACCGTCTCCGCCTACCGGGCGATCGGGCGCCAGGCCGAGACCTGGGTGCCGCTCCTTCGCATCGTCTTCGAGTGCCTCTATGTCGGCGCCTTCCCGATGGCGGTGCTGCTCATGCTGACCCCGGCGGGGACGGCGATATTCCGCTCCTACGTGACGGGGCTCGTGTGGCTCCAGTCCTGGGGGCCGCTCTACGCGGTGCTGCACCGCATCTCCATGGGCGAGGCGGCCGAGCGGATGAGCGCGGCGGCGGCGATGCCGGGGGGCGATATCGGCATATCGCTCATCGCGCAAGCCGGGATCCGGGCGGTCGCCTCCGACGTCGCGGTGATGTCGGGCTACCTGTCGATGTCGGTGCCGTTCCTCGCCGCCGCGCTCGCCTACGGCCTCTCCAAGGCGACGATCCTGGCGACGTCCGTGCTGGCCGTCGGCCAGGACGCGGCCTCGTCGGCGGCGCACGAGGGCACCACCGGCAACCTCTCGCTCGCCAACACCGGCTACGACACCCACCGCTTCGCGAGCCTGGAGGGGCGCCAGATCCGCACCTCCGCCCATGTCGACACCGACCGCTACACCGGCTACGCGCCCGCCGGCGCGGGGTTCACCGTCGCGCCCGACGGCACGCCGATCGTCGATGCCGGGAGCGCCACGAGCCGCATCCCGGCCGCCGGGGTGAGGCTCACCGAATCCCTTGCCACGAGCCACGAGACCCGCGCGGCCGAGGCTCGCGGCCTCTCGCGGCACTGGTCGGCCGAGGCGGGCCAGGCGAGGAACGCCGCCGTCACCGACGCCACCGGCCTGATCGAGCGCTATTCCCATGACGTCAGCACCGGCGAGGCCTACGCGCGCGGCGTCACCGAGAGCGAGAGCGCGAATGTGCAGGAGCTGGAATCGCACATGGAGAAGCTCGCCGAGGTGAGTGGGCTCAGCAAGACCCAGGCGATGGTGCTGACCGGCGAGGCGCGGGTCGGGGGCGGGTGGAACTTCATCGCCAAGCTCGGCGCCGACGGCTCCGCCATGTGGCGCGGCGAGACCATCGAGTCCGATGCCTGGAACCGCATGCAGGAGTACGACCGACAGCACGGGGTCACGGAGACCTGGTCGAAGGTGGCGGAAGCGTCGCGGCGCCATTCCATGCAGACGGGGATGAGCGACATGGCGAGCCTGGACGAGAGCCTGTCGGCCAACCTGACTCGCATGCAGCGCTTCGAGGAGCGCGCCTCGCTGGCGCACCAGGAATCGGAGACCTGGTCCGAGCAGGCGGCCCAGGTGCGCTCGGACGCGCAGGCCATCGAGCGCGAGCTCGGCCAGCCCTTCTTCGTCTGGCTCTCGGAACGGACAAGCGCGGACGGACGCGCCATCGGCGCCGCGGGCGCGATGCGGATCGCCTCCCCGCAGACCCCGGAGGACGCCGAGGCGCTCAGGGAGCACGCCGCCGCGTTCATCGCCGAGAAGTTCCCCGCACCGGCCGGACCCGATCCGGCGACGGTCGGCGGCGCGGCGGAATACGAAGGCGCGGCGGGGGAGATGCGCGGCGCCTACACGCGCGAGACCGCCGCGGCGTACGGGGGCTGGTCGGAAGGGGTGCGCGACCGCGCCTATGTGGCGGGCGCGCCGATCCCGGGCGAGGTCGAGGCCGCCGCGCGGGGGATGCGCGCCGAGACGCGGGCGGACATGACGGTGAGCGAGGCCGGGCGCGAGGCGCGGGCCGGGCTGACCGGGGAGCGCACCCGTGAAGGCCGGGCCGGGGTCGCGGTGGAGACGGAGAAGCCGTTCGAGCGCCACGCCACGGAGAACCTCCCCGTCATCGGCGGCTGGCTCGCGGGCCAGCTGTTCGGCACCGCGAAGAACGCCGCGCCGGACGGTGGGGACGAGGCGGGCAATGGCGGAACGGTGCGGTTCGACCCGGACTGGAAGGACCAGTCGCCGTGACCGGGTCAGCGGAGGTGGTCGCTGCGCATCAGGCGCTCGTGCTCTTCCTGGATGCGCAGATGGGCATAGCGTCCGGTCTTGGTGGCCCAGTCGATGCGCTCGTCGCGCCGGTCGGGAAGCTCATAGCTCCGGAACGCCGACCAGTCGCGGTCGCGGAACCCCCGCCGGAGCGCGCCCGCGAGGCTCGCCAGCACGGTCCAGGCCATGGCGCCGATCCAGAGCGGGCCGAGGAGATCGGTGCCCGCGTCGAAGAAGAGCGCGGCGGCCGAGCAGAGCGCCGCGAGCGCGAGCCCGCCGAGCACGAAGATGCGTTCGCGCCAAGTCGTGGGCAGGCGGGAGTCCGTGGATGTTCGCGTCATGTTCATGCTCTCCGAGCATACCGGCGATGGCCGGAAAGGCTACGGCCGGCAGCCCCCTCGGACCCCCGCCCCTTCGCCCCCGCCCGGGCCGGGCTCTGCCTCATGGCGGCGCGGACCCCGGGCCGGGACACCCCCTGAAGACCGTGAGGAGAAACGACATGCTGGACATCAACCGTGTGACGCTGCTGGGGCGCTCAGGAAGCAACCCCGAGATCCGCGAGCTGCGGGGCGGCGAACGGACCGCCTCGTTCAGCCTCGCCACCACCGAGCGGTGGAAGGACCGCGAGGGGAACCCGGCCGAGAAGACCGAGTGGCACCGCATCGTGGTCTTCGGCGGCGCCGTCAAGGCGGTGGAGGCGATGGTGGCCAAGGGCGCGGCGGTGCTGGTCGAGGGGCGGATCGCCCGGCGCGAGTACCGCGACAAGCAGGACAACGCTCGCCAAGCCACCGAGATCGTCGTCGCCGGCCCGCAGGGGATGGTGAACGTGGTCTCGCCGCGGCCGAAGGGCGGTGGCCCGGGTGCGGGCGCCCCCGAGGGAAGCAGCGGCGATGGGGAGGCGTGAGCGCGCGGTCCGTGCGGCGCGCGCACATCCGGGGACCGACTGATGCGGGGCCTCGGCGGCAGCACGCTGCGGGGTGGCCAGACCGTCTTCCACGGGCTGCGCATGTGGGGGCAGCTCGTGCAGGCGGCGATGATGCTCGCCGCCTTCATGGTGGTCGCGGTGCCGGCGTGGAACCTGTGGCGCTCGACCACGGGCGCCGAGTGGTACGCCGCCGGCATGGTCACGCTGGCCGAGGTCAAGCTCGTCCTCGGCTACGAGCCCGACTCGGGCCAGGAGATCCGCTTCCCCGACGGCACCCGCCGGGTGCTGACCATCCGCGACATTGCATCGTCGGTGCCGGCCTGGGAGGCGCGCGAGCGCATCAAGGCGGAGATGTTCGCGAGCGCGTGGCTCGGCGCCAAGGCCGGGGTCGGCGTCATTGCCCTCTTTCTCGCCTGGTTCTGGTACCGGGGCGTGCAGCTCTCGCGCCGGCGCCGCATCCGGGGCGCCGAGCTGGTGACGGCGGGCGAGCTCCGCCGCCGGGTGCGCCCCTCCCATCTGCGCGCGCGCGACCGGATGCCGGGCTGGAAGGAGCTCCGGCCCTACCGCATCGCGGGCATCCCGTATCCCGAGCGCACCGAGACCCAGCACACCATCGTCTCGGGCACCACCGGCTCGGGCAAGACCGTGCTGATCACCGACCTGGTCGCGCAGATCCGCTCCCGCGGCGAGCGCTGCGTCATCTACGACAAGATGGGGAGCTACACCGCGGCATTCCTCGATCCGGTGCGCGACGTGTTGATGAACCCGCTCGATGCGCGTGCGCCGCGCTGGTCGCCCTTCCTCGAAGCCCGCAATCCCCGCGACTTCGACATGATGGCCGCCGCGCTGATCCCGCAGCAGAAGGACACCGTCGATCCCTTCTGGGTCACCGCCGCGCGCCAGCTCTTCTCCAACGGCGCCGGGGTGTTCTGGAAGAAGGGCGTGACCGAGAACAGGGTCCTCGTCGACCACCTGCTCAAGACCGATCTCACCGCGCTGGCGGAAGCCATGGAGGGCACGGTCGCGCAGTCGATCGTCGACCCCGACAACCCCAAGACCGCGCTCTCGGTGCGTGCCATGCTGACCGCCAATCTCAGCGCGCTGGAGTTCCTGCCCGATACCGGCAAGCCGTTCTCGATCCGCGACTGGATATCGAATGAGGACGCGGACGGGTTCCTGTTCCTGACCTCGCGCGGCGACCAGCATGCATCCTTGCGCGGGCTCATCTCGACCTGGCTGGAGATCGCGGTCAACGCGATGCTTTCGCTCGCCCAGGACGACGGCAGGCGCATCTGGGTGATCCTCGACGAGCTCCCCACCCTGCACCAAGTGCCCTCGCTCCAGCCGGGGCTCGCCGAATCGCGCCAGTTCGGCGGCTGCTTCGTGCTCGGCGTCCAGGTCGCCTCGGCCTTGCGCGACCTCTACGGGCGCAACGGCGCGGAGACCATCTCGGGCCTCTGCGGCACCCGCGTGGTGCTCGCTGCGCCCGACCGCGACACCGCGCAGTGGTCGGCCGACAGCCTCGGGCGGAGCGAGGTCGAGGAGGTGGCCGAGGGCTACTCCTACGGCGCCAACACCATCCGCGACGGGGTGTCGCTCACGCCCCGGCGCGAGCTGCGGGCGCTGGCGCTGCCGTCCGAGATCATGCGGCTCCCGAACCTCGAGGGCTATCTCAAGTTCCCCGGCCCCCTCCCGGTCGCCTCGATCCGCCTCAAATACGTGAAGCGCCCCGCTTCGGCCGCGCGTTTCGTGCCGCGCGAGGCCAATGCAGGCGAGGCCGACGCAAGCGGCGAGGCACCCGGCGAGGCGGCTCCGGCATCGGAGGTCCTGCCCGAGGAGCCGGCGGGCTGGTTCGGACAGGGCGAGCTCGATCTGGTCACCGAGGCCGAGCTTGCCCGGGAGAAGAGGACAGAGACCCGCTCTGGGCCGAGCGCTGCGGGCGACGGCGCACCGGCCACGGAAGAGGCTTCGGACGTGGTGCCGGAGAAGGATGCCGGCGCCGATGCGGATACCGGGGTGGCGGGCGCGCCCGAGGACAGGGCCGGTGGCGTAGTCCCGGCGGAGGAGCCGGCGATCGAGCCCGATGCGGCCGGGGCCGTGCCCCCTCCCGGCCCGCCGGCGGAGGGGGACACGGCGGGCCCGCCCGAGCCCGCCGCAGCGCCGGAGGATCCGGAGCCGGCCGGCGGCCTGATGCGCTTCTGACATGGTGGCCTCGATCGGCGCCATCGCCTCGGCCGCGCAAGGCACGTCCTACTACGAGAAGGACGGCTACTACGCGAGCGACGATCCGGAGCACCGGGAGGCGAGCGCGTGGGCCGGCAAGGGCGCCGACGCGCTCGGGCTCACCGGCCCGGTCGACCCCGACATCTTCCGCGCCGTCCTCGAGGGCAAGGTGCCCGACGGCTCCGGGCGCGAGCTCGGGCGCCGCGACCGCGACGGCAAGCTGCTCCACCGCCCCGGCCGCGACGTCACCCTCTCGGCCCCGAAGTCGGTCTCGCTTGTCGGCCTGGTCGGCGGCGATGCCCGCATCGTCGACGTCCACGACCGGGCCGTGCAGGCGACGCTTGCCTGGATCGAGGGCAACGCCGCCGAGACCCGGATGAAGGACCCGGCGACGGGCCGGATGGTCCGCGAGGGCGGGCAGAAGATGGTCGCCGCCACCTTCCGCCACGACACCTCGCGCAACCTCGACCCCCAGCTCCACACCCATGCGGTGATCGCCAACATGGTGCAGGGCGAGGACGGCAAGTGGCGGTCGATGGCCAACGAGAAGCTCTACGAGTCGAAGATGCTGATCGGGGCCATCTACCGCAGCGAGCTCGCGCGCGGCCTCTCCCGCCTCGGCTACGGGATCGAGAAGACCCACTCGGACGGGCGTTTCGAGATCGCCGGCGTCTCCCGCGAGACGATCGACGCGTTCTCGACCCGCCGCGCCGAGATCGAGGCGGGCATGGCGGAGCGCGGCATGGGGGCGCCTTCGGACAATCCGCGCCTCGCCGAGCGGGCGGCCCTGATGAGCCGCGCCGCGAAGCGCGACATCGATCGCAACGAGCTCGCGGGCGTCTGGCAGCGCCAGGCCGCCGATCTCGGGTTCGATGCCGGCGCGCTCACGGCCGAGACGGCGGCGAAGGGCGCGGAGCGGGAGAGTGCCGGCAGGGACGCGGCGCCGGTTCCGCGGGGCGCGAACGAAGCGGGGGCCGCTC
Organism: Gammaproteobacteria bacterium; assembly: GCA_965223775.1. Lineage (GTDB taxonomy): Bacteria > Pseudomonadota > Gammaproteobacteria > HK1 > HK1 > JAJDXW01. The sequence continues at coordinate 6,136,079 of OZ245021.1, forward strand.
GGCGGGACATGGACCGCGCGGCAGGCCGCGGGAGCGTACCGGAAACGCCGCCGTCGGGGCTCGGCCCGGAGGCTGGCATCCCCGGCTCGCCCGCCCAGCGCGCCGTGGAATGGGCCGTCGCGCACCTCTCGGAGCGCGAGGCGGTGTTCTCCCGGACCCATCTGCTCGCCGCCGCGCTCGCCTGGAACCCCGGCGCGGTGACGGTGGGCGAGGCGGAGGCCGCGGCGGCGCGGCTGGAGAAGGACGGATTGCTGCACGCCGCCCGGCTTCCCGGCATGGACGGGCTGCTCACCACCGACCGCGCGGTCGGCGACGAGAAGGAGACGATCGCGTTGATGGAAGCGGGCCGGGACCGCGGCGCGATCCCGGTGCGCGCCCGGGCGGTCGACAAGGCGCTCCGTAACGGCCCCCTCACGGACGGCCAGAAGGCGGCGGTGAAGCTGATCCTGTCTTCGGACGACCGCACGGTCGGCGTCCAGGGTTATGCCGGCAGCGGCAAGACCACCATGCTGAACCGCGCCCGCGCGCTGCTGGAGAAGCGCGGCTGGGAGGTCCGGGGCCTCGCGCCTTCGGCCTCGGCCGCGCGCACGCTCAGCTCCGAGGCCGGGATCGAAACCGAGACCCTGCAGCGTTTCCTCGCGCGCTACGCAGGCGTCGCGGCCGGGCGGATGACCGCGAAGGGCGAGAAAGAGATGCGCGCCGCCTTCGCGAAGACCGTGCTCATTGTCGACGAGGGCTCGCTCGCCTCGACCGTCCAGGCCCGCGACCTGCTCCGGATCGCCGACCGCTTGCGCATCCCCCGCGTGGTGCTGGTGGGGGACGAGAAGCAGCTCGACGCCGTCGATGCCGGCAAGCCCTTCGCGCAGCTCCAGGCCGCCGGCATGAGGACCGCCGTGATGGACCAGATCATGCGCCAGCGCGATCCGGCCCTGAAGGCGGCCGTCGAGGCGAGCCTCGCGGGCGATATCGGACGCGCCTTCGAGAAGCTGGGCGACAACGTGGCCGAGGTGAACCCCGACAACCTCGCGGGCGCCGCCGCCGCGCGCTGGCTCGCATTGTCACCCGAGCAGCGCGAGAACACCGGGCTGATGGCGCCGAGCCACAGCCTGCGCGAGGGGATCAACGCGATCGTCCGCGAGCGGCTCACCCGCGACGGCATCGTGCACGGTCCCGCGATGGTGACCGAACGGCTCGTCTCGCGCGGCTATACCAACGCCGAGAAGGCGCTCGCGCGGAACTACATGGCGGGCGATGTCGTCGGCTTCCACCGTCCCTACAAGCGCCTCGGCGTCGAGAAGGGCGATGAGCTCCGCGTCGCCGGCGTCGACCATGGAGCCGGCACGGTGACGCTCGCGGGGACCGACGGCGGGAGCGTCGCCTGGGAGCCCGGCCGGATCGCCGCGCGTGCCGGCGGCGTCGAGGTCTACAGGCGGCAGGCGATGGAGCTTCGGGCCGGCGACCGCATCCGCTGGACCCGCAACGATGCCGGATTGGGGCTCGTCAACAGCCAGACCGCGGAGGTGACTGCGGTCAACGACGGTCGTGTCACGTTCCGGTTGGAAGACGGACGCACGCTCGACATGACGGCGGGCGATCCGCAGCTTCGCCACATCGACCGGGCCTGGGCCTCGACCGTGCACGCGTTCCAGGGCCGGACGGTCGACAACGTGATCGCCGCCATCGAGGCCAACCACCCCAACCTCACCAACCAGAAAATGCTCTATGTCGAGATCAGCCGCGCGCGCGACGGCGCCGAGCTCGTCACCGACGACAAGGCGGGGCTCAAGGAACAGCTCGAGGCGCTCTCGGGCGAGCGCATCGCGGCGCTCGAAGCGCTCGGCAGGGACAGGGCGAAAGGGCCGGAGAGCGGGGCTGCGAGGGAGATGGGCGCCTCGCTGGAGGGCCCGCAGGCGGGCACCGGGCGTTCGAAGGAAGCCGAGAAGATGCCGGAGCCGAAGTCCGTCGAGCGCGATTTGGGGCTGTAGTGGTGTCGACGGGAAAGTAGGTGGAACGGTTGCGGAGGTTCGGTTTCGGGCTTGCCGTCGGACCGGTTCGCGGCGTTGAAACGGTGCCGGCCACCCCATATAAGGTGTTCACAAGCCGGTGCGGGGTTGATAATCGACACTTCAGCCGACCGCGCGGAAAGGTGAAACGGTGCAATGAATACGGTTCTCGACGAAGTCACCAGCGAAAGCATCGACGCGCATCACGTAAGGCGGCGCGTGGATGACTGGGAGCGGCGCGTGAACGGCCTCTACGTCATGATCGGCGACTGGTTGCCGGACGGATGGGAGGCCAGTCGCGGCGCGCCGGTGCTCATGCATGAGAAGTTGATGCGGAAGTTCGGCGTGCAGGCGAAGCGGATGCCTACGCTCGAACTGTATGGCCGGGCGGGCCAGGTCGTGAAGCTCGAACCGCACGCGCTGTGGATCATCGGCAACAACGGCCGGATCGATATGAAGCGCGACGGCCGGCGTTACCTCATCGTCGATGCGGCCGAGAACTTCGAAGAGCCGGACTGGCGGGTGGCTCGCGATGAGCACCGGTGCGAGCGGGAAGCGGTGACGAGAGACTGGTTGAGACGCATCCTTCAGTGAGCGACCTTCAGGCCATCGCGGCATCGTACGAACGGATCGACAGGTTTCTCGGAGACGTGCGCGACGGCTGCGATGCCACCGGCGAGGACGATGAGCGCGACCGCGTCGCCCGCGAGCAGGAGCTCAACGATCAGGCGTGGTTCGTCTTGGCCTGGGGCCAGTTGGAGACGGACATAGACGATGCCTGCCGGGAGGCCATCCGGCATGCGCAGGCACACGAGGACTGGCGGTATCGGCGTGCCTGGTCCTTGTACAACCCGGACGACCGCCGGCTTTCGGGGCTGAGCTTCGAGAACCGTCTGACGCTGGTTCTCGAAAAAGGCAGCGGCGAATGGAAGCGGGCCATGCAGCTCTACAACGTCCGCAACCAGATCGCCCACGGCACGCTCCTGTCCGAACGGATCGACGTTTCGAGCGAGATACAGGACTTCTTTCGCATCCAGTCGTCGCTGGCGCGGACGTGATCGGCCGCTCGCTCGGGAAGCAACCGCAAGACCAAGGCAAGGACGGCGCGGCGATTGGGAGCAAGTCTGCTCCGATGGGGCAGAGTTGGTTGACGAGGGCCGTTCGCCGAACAGCCGGGCTTTCACACCTCTACGCCGCGGACCAGTGTGAGATCCCGGTGGCCCGAGGGTGAGACCGGCGCCAGGGCCAGCTCGTTGGAATGGAACCGGTCCGTGGATTCCCCTTGACGGAGCCGCAGCATGCGCTGCGGATCAAGCAAACGATGATGAGAAGGAAGGTCGTCGAGACGCGGCCCGGCACAGGGAGTTGATCGCGGAGGCGGGCAATCGGGGCGCTGTGACGGCCGGGAACCGCGAGCGCAAGGGCGGATGGCCCGCGACGCTGGAGGAGTTCTGGCGGGCAGGCGGGAGTGCCGGAAGAAGCGACGAAGTGGAGGGGGTTTCGGGCTTGTAAGAGGTCGGGAGGTAACGATCGGGCTTCGGCTCGTGAGGCTACGAGCAAGGGTGCGCCCGATCGGAGTTCGTCAATATTGCTTTCAAGGTGCACCTCCTTGCCCCGGGTCGTGTCCGGAGGCGAGTTGGATTCTACAACTCTCCTGGGCAAAGGTCGAAATCTATACGCGTGGCGGGCAGCGGAAGTGGCTCAAATGGTTTCCGAGCGGTCGTTCTCGCTCCTTCCGGGTGAGCGGTGGAGGGAGGAACAGCTGAACTAAGCTGAACTTCCGAGAGAAATCTCCTGTAGTTTCAGTATATCTCATTGATTCTTATTGATTTGTTAGGCAGAAATCCTATTGTTTTGTGTCCATGTAAATGGAGGATATTTCCAGATTCACTCTTGACGATGTCGATGTACACGCCTAATCTCGGTAGCCATGTACATCGAATCCGTCCCCAACCGAAACTCCCCGCCCGCCATCCTCCTGCGCGAGTCCTATCGCGACGCCGGTAAAGTCCGCAAACGCACGCTGACCAACTTGTCAAAGTGGCCCTCCTCCCTCGTCGAGGGTCTGCGCATCCTGCTCAAAGGCGGCACCGCCGTCGCCGACCTCACCTCCGCCTTCGACATCATCCGCTCTCGCCCCCACGGCCATGTCGCCGCCGTGCTCGGGACGTTGCGCAAGCTGCGCCTCGACCGTCTCATCGCTTCTGCCGCCTCGCCCGAGCGCGAGCGCGTCATCGCGCTCATCGTCGCCCGTATCCTCGCCCCAGGCTCGAAGCTCGCCACCGCCCGAGGGCTGGCCACCGATACCGCGCGCGACTCCCTCGCTGAGATGCTCGGCATCGAGAGCGTCGACGAAGACGAGCTCTACGCGGCGATGGACTGGCTGCTCGAGCGCCAGGGCGTCATTGAGCAACGCTTGGCCAAACGCCACCTCAGCGACGGCGCGCTGGTGCTCTACGACCTGAGTTCCACGTACGTCGAGGGGCGGTGCTGCCCGCTGGCCAAGCGCGGCTACTCGCGCGATGGCAAGCGCGCGAAGCTGCAAATCGTGTTCGGGCTGCTGTGCAACCGCGAGGGATGTCCGGTCGCCGTTGAGGTCTTCGAGGGCAACACCGCCGACCCCCGCACCGTGGGGGCGCAGATCGACAAGCTGCGCCGGCGCTTCGCCCTGGAGCGCGTGGTGCTCGTCGGCGACCGCGGGATGCTCACCGAGGCGCGCATCCGTGAGGAGGTTGCACCGGCGGGGCTCGATTGGATCACGACATTGCGCGCGCCTGCGATCCGCGAGCTGGTGAGTTCTGGCGCGGTGCAACGCTCGATGTTCGACGACACCGACCTGGCGGAGCTGCGCTGCGATGCCTATCCGGGCGAGCGGCTGATTGTGTGCCGCAATGAGCGCTTGGCCACAGAGCGGGCGAGGAAACGCGAAGCGCTGTTACAGGCCACCGAAGCCCTGCTCGCCCCCATCGTCGCCGCCACGCAACGCGAGAAGCGACGGCTCAAGGGCCAGGAGAAGATCGCCCTTCGCGTGGGCAAGGTCATCGGCAAGTACAAGATGGCCAAGCACTTCGAGCTCGATATCACCGAGACCACGTTCGCTTGGCGGCGCAACGCCGACGCCATCGCCGCCGAGGCGGCCCTCGACGGGCTGTACATCGTGCGCACCAGTGTCCCAGCCACCGAGCTCGATGCCGAGCAGACCGTGCGCGCCTACAAGGGATTGAGCGTGGTCGAGCGCGCGTTCCGCAGCCTCAAGACCGTCGACCTGAAGGTGCGCCCCATCTATCACTACGCCGCCTCGCGGGTGCGCGCGCACGTGTTCCTGTGCATGCTCGCCTACTACGTCGAGTGGCACATGCGCCAACGGCTCAAACCCTTGCTGTTCGACGACGAGGAGCCCGAAGTGGCCGAGGCCGCACGGGCATCGGTGGTGGCGCCGGCCGAGGTCTCACCCTCGGCCCAAGACAAAGCCCGGCGCAAACGCACCGCCTCGGGGGAGTCGGTGCACAGCTTCCGTACCCTGCTCGACGACCTGGCCACGATTGCCAAGAATCGCGTGGTGGCGCCGTTGGTCAACGCCGAGCCGTTCGACCTCATCACTCGACCCACCGCGCTGCAGCGCAAAGCCTTCAAGCTGCTGGGGGTTCGCCTGGAACGTACCCAGTAGCGCACCTGCCATTTTTTTGTTTTATCCCGAAAAACAACAGGTTGATTCGTGCATACTCTCGAAGTTCAGACTAAGGGGACGTGAGGCCGAACTGCGGAGGCTTTTGCGTGCCTGGCGCACGGTGGGGGATTGGAGCCACCCCCCGATCAGGGATTGGGCAGGCGCTTCTGAATCTCGTCGAAGGTGTCCGCGAGCCCGGAAAAGGGAAGTGCCATGGGACGGAAGTTGGGATCGGGGATCTCGATAGGGATGCAATGGTCCGGTCCTCCGATCGTCGAGGGGGCGAATGGTGTGTAGCGCCACTCGGTTTCGTAGCCGTCGATCAGGGACCCGAACGTCGGGTAAAGATCGCTGGCGTCGAGTTGGGTGTCGAGATCCCATTCGCAGGAACCCCGGCGTTCGAAGCGGATGTCGAAGGCATGCAGCGGCACATCCCGTAGGGAAAGGAGGGTGCCGGCCAAGTCGCGGATCAGGTGGATTGCGTCGTCGAGGGATGCGACGACCTCCAGGAGAGCGTCGGGATCGGCAGTGGCGCCGGCGGCGGATGCGTGCTTGAGGCGGTTGATAGTCGCCGGCACCAGATGTCGCAGGACGAAGACATCGTCGTGCGCCATCTTCTCGATGACGCGGAAGTAGTCCGCGAGGCGGATGGCAAGAAGTTTGGCGGCGGCGCGTTGGGTCCTGCTCCCTTTGGAGTTGATGCGGAAGAAGGGTTCGTCCGGCGGGTCCTCGGAGCGGCCGGGGGCGATCACGTCGAGGCCGGGCTCGAATCGGCTGTAGTGGATCAATAGGCCGAGGAGTTGTCGGAAGTCGAGAGGACTGCCGCAACGGGCGGTGATGGACTCGGATTTGAGGCGTCCCCGGAGGCGGTCGTCGATGCGCCTCGCAAGTATGGCGGTCGTGAGGACGTAGCTCTGGATGTCCTGTGAACGGTGATCGGGGCGCTGGTCGAGTTCTCGCGCCAGGTGGTTTCTGTAGTGGTGAAGTCTCATGTCGGGCTCAGCGAGTCGCTCCAGTGGATGCGACATCGAGGGTGTTGTCCTGATTTTCGGTCGTGGCCGGGTCCGTTCGTTCTCGCAGGGAGGGTCGGAAACTGACAGGTGACAGGCCGTCCGCTATTGCTGTTCACCCGGTTCGGGCGGCAATTCCGGGGCGACTTTCGAGATGGCGCGCGCAATTTCCTCGATCTCCTCGTTGCGTCCGGCCGCCGCCATGTCGCGCGCAGTGGCCTGCGCGGTGAACATCGCCGAGCGCAGAAGATGGATTTCCGCCTCGGTTCGGGGCCATTCGCGGCGGTCGAGCGCTTCGATGGCGAGCTCGAGGAGGAGCTGGTTGGCCGATGTGCCACGCTCGTCGGCGGCCCTTTCGATACGCTCCCACTGCTCGTGGGTGACGCGGATGTTCTTCTGGACGGTCTGGACCATGGTCTCTCGTCGCGGGTTTGGCCCGTGTCGGGGCGGGAATCGGTCTCGAATGGCGGCGAGATCGCGGCCGATTTGAAGGTACCAGATTGGTATCAGTCATAGCGGTGCGCAGGTGTGCGCGCCACCAATTTGGTATCTGGGGTCGGGCGGTGGGAAACGGGTGCCGGGTTCAACGGCGACAGGGGCGAGCGGAGGTGGCGCGGTGGTGCGCAGGAGGCTGAGGTACCAGATTGGTATCACTGTTTCCGGCACGACAGGGACGCGCAGGGCAGCGAACGATCAACAAATGGGGCATGCGAGACAGCGCATGGGCAGCCTTGCGCGCCCTGCATCAGGGATGCGTCGGGTGTGAGACCCAAGGCCGCCCCGGGCGGTCAGGACGGCCGAACCTGCGGTATGAGCGAGGGGGGAATCGACGCCGGCGAAGCCGGCGGAGGGGAGCCGCCACGGCGATTGAGTGGCGGACGTTGCGGCGGGAGCCGCGGGCAGTCGTGCGCAGCACGCTGCCGAAGGCGAAGGCGGCGGTGTCCGCACTGGTGCGGGCACCGGTGCACGGCGCGGTGCGAAGCGAAGTGCGGTCGCGCTCCGCAGGAGCGCGCGCACGAGTGCAGCGAGCACTGCGGCGGGGAGTGCGCGAGCCGGTGTGCGGCGAAGCCGGCACCGGCGACGCACGGAGTGCCCCGGGCCGAGCTCGAGGCGATGCCCGCAGCCGGCGCAGCCGGCCAGGGCGAGCGAGGCGAGGTCTGCGACGAGCGCTGCGCGAAGCACCGGCGCGAGGAAGACGCGGCGGTAGTCCCAACGAGGTAGTCGAACGCCGCGCGACGGCGGCGGTCCAGCACGCGGCGGAGAGCGTCAGCGAGCCGCCGGGCAAGCGGAGCGCGCAGTGAGCGAAGCGAACGGAGGCGCGAGGGATACCCGCCCGAAGGGTCGAGACCGCGCAGCGGGCTCGGCAGGGTAGCCCGGTCGCGAAGCGACGCGCCCAGCCTCATCGTAGTGTCAGGCGAAACTGCATCGAGCAACGGCACCATCGGCTGCATCACGGTCTGCACCGTCGTCGTCAGCATCGGAGTCACGGCGACCGGCAAAATCACCGTCACCATCACGTCCGCCATCACCGGCCACGTTGCCGGCGCGCGCCGCACGTTGTTGTCGAGCACGGCGAGGCGGTGAAGGAGGTCGTGCTGCCGCTGATGAAGTTGCAGGTGCGCGCGGTCGTGGTGAGGAAGAGCGGCGGAGCCGCCGCGGAGCGCGGCGCGCGCTGCGCGACGCGCGATGCGAAGGCGGGCCGTGCGGCGGTCGTGGTGTCCGACCAAAGGAAAAGGGCCGCGCCGCCGAAGCGACGCGGCCCGTGATGCGCGCTACGCAGCCACCCGCTGCACCGGGATGCCGAGCGCGACGGCCTTGTCGACCAGGTTGTCGGTGATGCCGGAGCCGGGGAACGCGATGACGCCCTTCGGCAGGAGGTTCAGCAGCTCGTCGTTGCGCCGGAACGGAGCGGCCCGTCCGTGTGCGTTCCAGTCGGGCTTGCACACCACCTGGTGCACGCCGTTGCGTTCGGCCCACTGTGCGGCGATGCGCTCGACGCCGGGTCCGCCGCCGTGCACGAGGATGATGTCGTCGTACTTCGCCTTCGCCTTGTCGAGGCGCGCGATGATGGCGCCTGCGTCGGTGACGTTCTTGCCGCCCGCGATGGCGACCAGCGTTCCCTGGGGCAGGTGCGCCCGGGTCTCGCGGTCCTTCCTCGCCCGCATGAAGTCGCGTGCGTCGATGGCCGCCGAGGTGAGCTTGCCGGTCTGCGAGACGTTGCTGCCGCGGCGCGGGCGCCAGGTGCCGCCGGTGTCTGCGCGGTAGGCGTCGGCGGCTGCGTCGCGCATCCTCTCGAACGCGTCGCGCCGGTCGCCGAAGTTCTGCGCGCGGTCGGTCACCAGCTCGAGCTCGCGGGACTTGATTTCGGTGCCGTCCTGCGAGGTCTGGAGGTCGCGCAGCTCCGGGCTGAGCCTATCGACGCTGCGGTCGAGTCTGCGGACCTGTGCGTCGAACGTGTTGACGAAGCCCCAGAGGAGGCTCTCGCGTTCGTCGGCGAGCTGCGTGCCGGTGGGTCCGACGCCCTCTGCGAGGATGCGGAACGCTTCGCCCACCGCGTCCATCGCGTCGTCTTGGTCCCAGACCTCGCGGGGGTCGAACTCGTCGCGTTCCGGCGTGGCGCCGTAGAGCTGGGCGTTCTCGCAAACCGTAGCGGTGACTGACTGAGCCTGAGTGTTGTCGATATCGAACATGACGTTCTCCTGATGCAAGGATGAGAGGGAAGAGCCTTTCGGCCCTGAAGCGCCGGGGCGTTCGCCGTCCGACGTGTGCCTATTGATTCACGCGCGCGCAGGGGAGCCACCGGGGCCGGAATGAATGGCGCGGCGGTGTGCGCGAGTGGTGCGGGCGCAGGGAGCGAAGCGACTGAGCCACGGTCGCGCGCGCCGCCGGGCCTAGGCGCGCCAGCGCCGTTTCATTCCGAGCCCCGGCCGGAGCGGAGCGAAGCGCAGCGGAGGACCCGCTTTAGCGGGTTGGCGCACTGAGCACGTGTGGGACAATGGGCATACGTCGGGAGGAGTACCCCTATCCCCATTGACGGACGTGCCTTTTGGCAAGCGGAGCGCGCAGCGAGCGTGCGAGCGGAGGCGCGAGGGATACCCGCCCGCAGGGTCGAGACCGCTTCAGCGGGCTCGGCAGGGTAGCCCGGTCGCGAAGCGACGCGCCCAACCTTCGCGTTGAACGCTGCTCCGCCCTTTGCGCCTGGAGACGCAGTGCGGCCCCACCGTTGTTCACGGCCATAGCGGATGGGTATCGACGAGTCGTTGGGCGACCTCGCGGATGCGAGACCGGTCGTGGACGCGGTGCGGTCCACGGTAGTCCTCATCCAGGTGCACCACGTAGTAGTGCCTGCCCGCGTTGAGGACGTCGTCCTGACGATAGACGTCGCCGACGTGGTCGCCGTCCTGGTAGATGCGCGATTCGTGCGGCGCGATGCGCTTGAAGGCGATGCGGCTCATGGTGCGCTCCTCGCTGCGTGGCGGCGGTGTGGTAAGGGACTGTCTTCGCCGCGTTCGCGCTCGGCCCGGGCTTCGTGGTCGGGGGGCGAGGAGGACGATGCGGCAGCCGGTGGCGGCGACCGGGGCGAGCACGGGCGCGATGGCGTGGTGGACGTCGGACCAGGCGAGTCCGCCGAGGCCGCAGCCGAGCTTCGGGATGGCGACCGACGCGACGCGGTGTTCGCGCAGCGCCTCGACGAAGGCGCGCACGGAGCGCTCGATGTCGTCGAGCCGCGCGGGGTCGCGCCAGTGGCGCTTGGTGGGCAGGGCGACGAGGAAGCGCGGGCAGGCGCCGGCGCCGAGGTCGTCGACATGCACGGCGCCGGGGCGAAGGGCGCCGGCGCGACACGCGCGGCGGTACGAGGCGAAGTGCGCGGGGTAGCGGCGCTTGAAGGCGAGCGCGAGGCCGCGGCCCATGACGCCGACGCAGTTGACGGGGTTGACGAGGGCCTCGCAGCCGGTGGCGAAGAGGTCGGCGTCGCGGTAGACGATGGGCATGGCGCGCTCCTGGTCGCGGACGGGGAGGACGTTGGTGGGGGCGGGGACGCAGGGCCGACACCCTCGCTCTGCGCACGGCCGCTCGCCCCTTCGCCGCTCGAGCCCTCGCTCTTCGCCTCAGCCGGAGAGGCGCCGGGCGGCCCAGGCCGCGGCGCGCGCGAGCACCTCGCCGTGGCAGGGCAGCGGCGCGCAGTGGCAGGCAAGGCGTCGGTGAGCGAGGGCCGCGAGCTCGTCGAGCGAGACCTCGCCGGCGCGGATGCGCCGCCAGAGCTCGGTGCGGTAGCGCGCGATGACCTCGTCGCGGGTGCCGTGCCTGCCGATGACGAAGCGGTTCCCCCACTTCGTGCGGCGGTCGATGCGCACCGCGCCGTTCCTCACGGCGTCGGGGTCGTGCTTCAGATTGGCGATGGCGTGCGGCATGGTCCTCTCCTTCGTTGTGGGAGCCCTTCGGCTACTGGGGCAGAAGTGGCGCGCGCCCGCAGTGCCGTCACCGCGCAAGCGGCCGGAACGAAGTGGAGGACCCGCCGCAGGCGGGTTGACGGTGCGAGGACGTGTGACACGCTGGCCCCGGTAGCGAGAAGGGCGTGAACGGTTGGGATGGCACCCCTGCCCCAAGCGGGGGCCGTTCCGGCGTTCATGCCGCCTCCTCCGCCCCACGGTCCGCGGCGAGCCGGTTCATCGCGAGGCACACGTCGCGCGGATGCACCGTCGCGAGGTTGAACACCGGGATGCCCGCGGTGCGTGCGAGGCGGATGGCGAGACCCGTGCCGCCGGTCGCGCGCCCGCCCTCGCTCCAGCAGATGACCGCGCGCACCGGCTCGCCGTTCGGGACGCCGCCCACGATGGCGACGTTGCGCGCGTGGAGCTTTCGCACCGCGGGGCTGCACCGCTCCCAGGCATCGTGATGGGCGGCGGCGAACGGGTAGAGCTTGGCGAGCGCCCTGTCGCCGAAGGACACGCACCCGGGGCCGCTCCAGCCGTTGTAGCCGCGCCAAGGGAGGAAGACGGTGCGCAAGACGGGCGAGCCTTCTGCGAACGCGCGGTCGGCCCCGTCGGCGCCGCCGGTGTGCAGGTGCCAGCCCTTCGACGCGAGATACCAGGCCATGCGGCGCATGACGGCAAGTACGGGCCCGGGCGTCTTCCGCGCCCCGATGCCGGCGTAGATGAGTGGGGACATCGACTCTCTCCTCATTCCCGATTCACCTCCCGGTCGGCTTCGCGCGCCTCTCACCGGAGGAAGTGCCCTCGCATCCGGGCGCCGAGCGTGTCGGGACCGAGCGCGACCAGGTCGTCGTTGAAGTCGTCGCCCTCGGGCACGAGCACCAGGGCGGCGACGCCCGCCCGCGCGCAGCGCCGGGCGAGGCGCATCGCCGCCTGCTCCCCTTCCACGTCGTTGTCGCGCGCGATGACGAGCCGCGCGACGCCGGGCGGGGCTGAGAATGCGCCGAGGCTTCCGGCGGTGAGCGCGGCCGCGGCGTCGATCTGCGGCACGGCGGTGACGAGCGAGAGCACGGTCTCGATGCCCTCGCCGACGAGGAGCGTAGCGCCGTCGGCGGGGCGTCCGAAGCGCACGGCGAGGCCGTAGATGCGCCCGAGCGCCTTCCTGGGCGAGGCGACGCCCGCCTTGGCGGGCGAGCCGGGGTCGAGCCAGGTGCGCTGCACGCCGGTGACGGCGCCGTCGTCGCCGGTCACGGCGGCGACCAGCGCCGGCAGGCGGTGCACGGACGAGCCTTCGCGGTAGCGAAGCTCGGGGTGGAAGCGCAAGCAGGAGAAGCGGCAGCGCGCGAGCCCCCGGGCGCGGAGGTAGCGCTCCGCGTGGGTGCCGTCGATGGCGCGGCAACGGCGCCACAGGCGCCGCGCCGCTTCGGTGGCGTCGTAGGCGCCGCCCTCGTCCGCGGCCGGCGCAGCCGGCAGGGCGAGGAAGGCGCGGGCCTCGTCGAGCGCCGCGCGAAGCGTCGGCGCGCGCAGGCGATGGCGGATGACGTCGAGGAGGTCGCCGTGCTCGCCGGTCGCGGCGTCGGTCCACTTGCCCGGCGTGCCGGGAGGTCCAAGCCGGACGTAGAGCGAGCGCCCGCGGGCGCCGTCGAGGTCGCCCGCGACCCAGTAGCGGCCCTGGCGGCGTCCGTGCGGCAGGTACCGCCGGCAGACGGCCTCGGCGCGGCGCGCGAGCTCGGCGGCGATGGCGGTGGCATTCACGGCGCATCTCCGGTGGGAAGGCACGGGTTCGGCATGGCGGGACTCCTCGGGGCCTGGCGGGAACGCCCCGATACCGGCCCGCCCCGGCTCTCGCCGGCGCCGGAGGGCCAAGCGCCGCGCGCGAAGCGCGGGCGCGCGGCCCGAACGGGGACGGACTCGGGACGGCCGGCAAAGGGGGGGGCGGCGCCGATGCGCCGCCCCCCTGCCGGTTGCCGTGTCACTCGTAGCGCGGCCGGGTGCGCGGGAAATCCGCGCCGGCGTGCGGCTCGATGCGGAGCTCCGGCCACCCGGTGCAGAGCACCGAGTCGGGCGGGTGGCACCCCATCCGGCGCTCGGCGATGGCGGAGGCCATCGCATCGCGGGCCGCGGCCGCCTCGTCCACGGTCGGGTAGGTGCCGTGGCAGGCGACGACCGTACCGGTGTCGTACCACCACCCGCCTTCCTCCGGTCCGCCGAAGGCGCGGTTCGTCAGGTACTCGTTCAGGTGGAACGGCCCCTGCGGCTTCGGGTGCTCGCCGGGCGTGCGTTCGTAAAGATCGAGGAGCTCGCGCACATCGTCGGCGTCGATGGGGGCGCGCTGGCCGTTGGCGCTCGCACAGAGCAGGCGATCGAAGACTTGGCTCATGTCAGGCTCTCCCGTGTGGTCCAGTCGGAGACGGTCGGGTCCGGACTGTCTCGATGCCGGTCCCGTTCACCCCCTCGAAGCACGCCTCACTCTCTGCGTGAGGCGCGAGGCGAGCGCGCCCGGCTCAGTGCAGGACGGGGGCGTGCTTGCGGTCGAGGGCGATGGCGAAGGCGACGGCCTCGGCCGCGTCGTGCATGGAGTCGAAGCGCTCGCCGTCGAGGAGCGAGAGGGCGAAGACGCGTTCGAGCGTGTCGCGCGAGAGGTCGAGCGCGACCGTCCAGCGGACGTCGCCGCCGGTCTCGACCGCGCGGAGCGTGATGGTCTCGGTGGTCATGAGGGCATCCTCCGAATGGGCGCCGGCCGAATCACCGGCAATCCATCGGAGACACGCGCGCGCAGGGCTCGTCACCCGTGAGGGCCGCGCGAGCGGACGGCGCAGCCGTTGACGAGCCGAGCACGTGTGCGAGGATGGGGATTGCCGGTGATGAGAGGCGCACTCCACCCCTCGCGCTCCGCGCGAGGGCCTCGGGGGGGACCCTTTGGGGGGCGCAAGCCCCCGCGCAAGCGATCGAAGCCCGCAGGGTCGAGACGAGCGCAGCTTGGCTCGATGCGGAGCACGAGAGCGCGGTCCCGCAGGGATGCGCCCGAACGAGATTTGCTGGCCTGCTGGAAGACGGTCAGGGTCCGCGCGCTCCGGATAGGGGGCAAGCAGCGGACGCGCTACGCCACTAGCGTTCGGAAGGTCGCGGAGATGCGGGTCACGGTCTCGCGCGCGGTGTCGGTGCGGTCGATGCCATGCATGAAGCGATGGCGCGCCACCCCCGCGAGGACGAGGACCGAGCGGCGGGGGAGGACCGCGACCTCGTCGCCGGGCAGGCCGTCGCGGGCGTAGGGGCGCGTATCGCGGCGGCGGAAGCGCATCGGCCACGAGGCGCCGAGCGATAGCGAGGCGACCGTGGGGCCGAAGTCGGCGTGGTCGGCGTGCATCCCGATGCCCTGCCCGGGGCGGTACTCGTTCACGATGCACTGAACCGGGAGCGCGCCGGCGAAGTGCGCCCGGAGCCGTTCGGCCATGACACCGGCCCAGCGTGGGAACGGCGCGGCGGGGACAGGCGCAGTCGCGCCCCGGTAGTCGTACTGGAATCCATAATGCTGCACGCGCCGGCGCAGCTCGGTGAGCCAGGGCGCCTCGGCGATGCGAAGGAGGATGCGCGCCTCCTCCGCGAGGGTGACGAAGTCCGGGACGATGACGGCCCCGTGGGCGAAGATGCTGTCGGTGTCGCGGGGCATGCTCTCTCTCCAGGTGCGAAGCGGGCGCCCGCATGGGCGCTCGGCTCGGACTCCGGGGGAAGGACTCGAAGCGGCCTGCAAAAAGGGGGACCGACGCCGAAGCGCCGGTCCCCGAGGTGGGAGGGAGTAGAGACGTAACCCGTTGAATTACAACGGGAAATTCCCGTCAGAACGGGATGTCATCGTCCAGATCGGAGGACGCCGGGGTGCCGCTGGCGGGCATGGCCGGACCGTTCGCCGGCTCCGACGCGGGCTGCCCCGAGCCGTTCCCGTTCGCGCCGTTCGGCTTGTCGAGGAACTGGACGCGTCCGCCCGGGACCAGGAGGATCTCGGTGGAGAACCGGTCGCCGTCCTCGCCGGGCTTCGACCAGCGCCGGGTCTGGAGCTTGCCCGCGACGTAGACCAGGCGGCCCTTCCTGGCGTGCTTTTCGAACATGTCGATGAGCCCGTCCTGGAAGGTGACGATGCGGTGCCACTCGGTCTTGTCGACCCGCTCGCCGGTCTGCTTATCTACCGTTTCCAAATGCAGGCAGTTCCGACGAAGAGGGTGATCTTCAGGACGTTGTGATCACCCACCCGTTTCATCCGCTCAGGGGCCAAACGGTTCGGATTTACGACCGTGTGGGCGGATGCAAGAGAGCGATTGTTCGCTACTTCGCGGACGGCTCGGCCAGCCCAACCCTCGTCAGCGTGCCGGTTTCCTGGACGTCCCTGCGGCAGGTGGACGACTTCGAGCGCGTTGCGTTGGGCCGCTGCCTGTTCCGGGGGGACGACCTGATTGTGCTTCGCGCGATTGTGGATTCACTCCGCGCACCCGCGGTCGAGCGTAATCAGAAATAATGGCGCTATATGCTCAGAAATTAGGGCGCTCATGCACGGCTGTTCCGGGTATGGAATGCCAGATAATAGCTGGTATCCCTTCATATGAAGCGAAGCCATCGGGATCGATGGTTGACTTGGTGGCGAGAGATAGCGTATTAATTATTGAAACTATCTCGGAGGACCGCACCGCCATGGCAGACCGTCGCGACGACACCGAGAAGCAGGACCGGCTCAGGGAGGCCGGCACCCTCAACCGGACGCCGGAAAGGGTCAGCGACCCGATGTTCGCGGTGGGCGAGTTCTTCGACGCCCGCGACCTGCTCCAGGTCCGCTACGAGATGGTCCGGGTGGTTCGGCTGGGCGAGGCCACCCTCGCGCAGGCGGCGGCACGGTTCGGGGTCTCGCGGCCGACCTGCTTCCGCATGGTCAAGGCGTTCGACGGGGGCGGGCTGCAGGAACTCATCCCGGCACGGCGCGGGCCGCGAGGGCCGCACAAGATCAGCCCGGAGATACTGCGCTTCGTCGAGGACTACAGGGCCCTGCACGGACGTGTGGGAGCGCGCCGGCTGGCGCCGCTGATCGAAGCCGAGTTCGGCGTCAGGGTGCATCCG
This sequence comes from Gammaproteobacteria bacterium, assembly GCA_965223775.1. Classification (GTDB taxonomy): domain Bacteria; phylum Pseudomonadota; class Gammaproteobacteria; order HK1; family HK1; genus JAJDXW01. Next base: position 6,152,295 of record OZ245021.1, read on the forward strand.
CGCGGTCTCGAGAAGGCACTGGAGCGGGTTCAAAAAAAACCGCTGGAACCCGGACCATGATGCGCGAGGACGCCTGGAAGACTTACGAGAGCTGGCGAGGGCTCTGGCTGTCGGGCGGCAACAGCAACGCCATCGCCGCGCTGCGCTTCCACGGTCTGCGCGGCGCCCTGGCCATGGCCGGAGCTGGGTGCAACCGCACCGGCCCGCGGCCGCCGCCTTCGTCCACCAGGGTGGAACTGCCTATCGCCGACGCCGTGATCGCGGAGGCCGCCAGCCAAGTCCGGCGCCTGCTGCGCGTGTCGTCGCCTGCGGCGATCGCCAACACCGTGTGGGAGAACGAGGAGAACCGTCATGCCTGAAGCGGAAACGCGCAAGATCGCGCCGCATCATCTGGAGCGCGAGGCTTGCCTGTACGTGCGTCAGTCCTCGCTTCGCCAGGTCATGCAACACACCGAGAGCACGCGGCGCCAGTACGGGCTGAGCCAAAGGGCGACGGCGCTCGGCTGGCCTGCGGAGCGCATCCGGGTGATTGACGAGGACCAGGGCAAGTCGGGAGCCTACACCGGCAACCGCAGCGGGTTCCGCGACCTGATGGGGAGCATCGCCGCCGGCGAGGTGGGCATCGTTCTCGGCCTGGAAGTCTCGAGGCTCGCGCGGGACAACGCCGACTGGCACCAGCTGCTGCGGATCGCCGGCATCACCAATACCCTGATCCTCGACGAGACCGGCATCTACGATCCCAACGACGGCAACGACAAGCTCTTGCTCGGCGTCAAAGGGACCCTGAGCGAGTTTGAGCTTCAGGGGATCAAGGCGCGGATGGTGGGCGGCCAGCGCAGCGCCGCCGCGCGCGGTGCGCTGAAGATGCGGTTGCCGGTCGGCCTGGACTACAACGACAGGGACGAGGTGGTGTTCGACGGTGACCGGTCCGTCGTCGACGCCATCCGTCTCGTGTTCGACAGCTTCGGCCGAATGGGGTCGGCGATGGCGGTGGTGAAATGGATGCACCGCGAGAACATCGAGCTGCCGGCGCGTCCGCGAAGCGGGCCGGCCAACGGTGAGCTGCGCTGGGCTCTTCCGCGCGTGCCGCAAGTCGGCCGCATTCTGAGGAATCCGCGCTACGCCGGCGCCTTCGTCTATGGCCGCAGGCGCGTCGAGAGGCAGGCGGACGGGACAGCCCGATTGCGCTCTGTTGCGATGGAGGAGTGGCAGGTGTGCATCCCGGACGCGCATGTGGGGTTTATCGATTGGGACGAGTACCTTCGCAATCGAGCCACCCTGAGAGGCAATGCCGCGGCCTTCCTGGAATCGGACTTGCGCACCGCGGCGCCCCGCGAGGGGGCGGCGCTGTTGCAGTCGCGGGTGATCTGCGGCCACTGCGGCCGGCGCATGGGCATGCAATACAACCGCGCTCTGCCGCATCGCAACCGTCCGGCGCGCTACGTCTACGTCTGCAATGAAGAGCTCGTCCGCTACGGACGGAAAGTCTGCCAGAGCATGCGCGGCGATCTCGTCGACGCCGAGATATCGCGCTTCGTGATCGACGCGATGAACGGTGAGAGCATCGATCTTGCTCTGGCGGTCCAGGAGCAGGTCGAGGTGGAGTTCGCCGAGGCCGATGCCCAGCGCGCCAGGCGTATCGAGGGCTTCCGCTACGAGGCCGACCTGGCGCGACGCAGGTTCTTCGAGGTCGACCCGGCGAACCGGCTGGTGGCGGCATCGCTCGAAGCGGACTGGAACGAGCGACTGCGTGAGCTGGAAGAGGCATGCCGGGAACGCGAGGACCGCGCCACGGTGCGCAAGACCGAACTGTCCGAGCGCCAGGTCGAGCGCATTCGGGAACTGGCGTGGGACTTCGAGCAGGTATGGAACGCCGCCCAAACCGGAAACGCGGATCGCAAGCGGCTGCTCGGGCTTCTGATCGAGGATGCGACGCTGACCCGGGACGGCTCGGAGGTGACCATCGGTCTGCGTATGCGCGGGGGTCGTTCCCTGACGCTCGAGCCCCTTCAGTTGCCGAGACCGATGGCGGAGATCCGCAAGACACCGGCGGAAACGGTCGCCGCGGTCGACCGGCTGCTCGAAACGCACGGAGACGAAGGCGGTGCGCGCGAGCTGAACGCGATGGGGCGCCGAAACTGGAAGGGTGAGTCCTACACGGCCAAGGGCGTGGGCAGGATACGGCGGGCTTACGGATTGCCCGGCTACCTCGAGCGTGCGACGAAACGGCTTCGCGAGCAGGGCTTCGCGACGGCCGCGGAAGTAGCCGCCCAACTCGGGTTCAACGTGAGGGTCGTGCGGCTGCTGGGCAGAACGGCAACGGACGCGCGGGTGGAGCGGGTCATCGTCCCGACCGAAGGTCGGCGACGATACTGCATGTACAGAGCGAACTGCGCCGGCGAAGCGGTGCACAGAGCCCGATGAGGCGATTCGCCGAGCGGAGCTATGCCAGGCTCTCGCGACATGAAAAAAGGGCCGACGCGCGAAGCGCCGGCCCGAGGTGGAGGGAGGATGGTGAGCGGATCAGAACGGGATGTCGTCGTCGAAGTCGGCGGCGGGCGCGGTGCTGCCGCCGGCCGGCATGGCCTCGCCGTTGGTGGGCGCCGCGGCGTTGCCGTTGGCCCCGTTCGCCTTGTCGAGGAACTGGATCCTGGAGCCGGGGACCAGAAGAATCTCGGTGGAGAACCGGTCCGAGTCCTCGCTGTCCTTGCGCCAGCGCCGGGTCTGCATCTTGCCCGCGACGTAGACGAGCCGGCCCTTCTTCGCGTTCTTGACGAGCATGTCGATGAGACCGGGCTGGAAGGTCACGCAGCGGTGCCACTCGGTCTTGTCGACCCGGTTGCCGGAGTTGCGATCGATATACCCCTCATCGGTCGCAATGCTGAGATTGGCGACGCGGCCCCCCGAGGTGAGATGGTTCACGGTGACGTCGGCGCCGAGGCGGCCGATGACTTCCGCGCGGTTCAGTCCGAAGCTCATGGTCTTCTCCTTCAGGTCAGGTTGATGACGATGGGATGCGAACGGCCGGGACCGGGACGACTCTCTCCGACCCCTTCTCCGTTCACCCTTTCTTCGCTTCACTCCAACTCCGGGCTGACGCCTGACCCGGTATCGGAGGAAATGGAACGATGTGGCTCGACCTCGGCTGTCCCACATGGAGTGCGAGGGGACAGCACGATCAGCGGATGGCCCGGAAAATCCTCACAGACCGAACAAGGTGCATCATGAAACACGAGACTTGTTGAGGTAGGACTCGTCGGTCGCGACCGACAGGTTGGCGACGCGCCCGCCGCTGGTGAGGTGGTTGACAGTGACGTCGGCGCCGAGGCGGCCGATGATTTCCGCGCGATTCAATCCGAAGGCCATTGCGGTTCTCCTTCAAGGTCTGGTTGATGACGATGGGTTGTGAACCGGTCGGGGGCCGGGGGTCACTCTCCCCAGCCCCTTCCCGTTCACCTTCTCCTCGCTTCCCCCTCACTCTGCTTCGTCGCCCCGGGGGTCGAAGGGAGCCGGTTCTTCGAGGATGGTGCGGATGGCACGGCCATCGAGGCCGAGTTGCGCAAGCAAATCCGAGCCGGAATGCACTTCAACGTCGAAATCGAACATCGCCAAGTCTCCTCGTCCGGTTGCCGCGTCCGGCATCGGGACGGGAGCCCTTCTCCCTCTCCCCTGCCGGGCGTTCGCCCGGCACTTCGCACGGCTCTGGCTCGATGGACGCAGACGGAGGGAGAGAGGGTGCGGCGGGCCGCGAAGGAGCCCGCAGCGTCCCGGCGCGGCCCGCTCACAACAGACCGCGTTCGGCGAACGAGACGGTCTCGCCGTCGCCGACCACGAAGTGGTCGATGAGGCGGATGTCGACGAGCGCGAGCGCCTCGGCGAGCCGCTTGGTGATGGCGCGGTCGGCGGGGCTTGGCTCCGCGACCCCTGACGGATGTCCATGTCCGACGACCAAGGCGGCGGCGTTGTGAATCAGGGCGCGGCGCACCACGACGCGCGGATGCACGGTGGCGCCATCGACGGTTCCATTGAAGAGGGCCTCGTATGCGATGGGACGGTGGCGCGAGTCGAGGAAGACCGCGACGAAGACCTCGTTGCGAAGTCCGCGAAGCCGGACCTCGAGGTAGCGCCGGGTGTGGGCCGGCGAGGTGAGCGCCCCGTCGCGGCGAAGCCGCGCCTGCAGCCAGCGCGCGTGCAGCTCGTGCAGGGCGTGGACCCGGGCGCGGTCCTCGGCGCCAAGCAGGAATGCCCTGAGCGTGTCGTCGGGGTCGTCGAGGAGCTCGCGCAGGCCCCCCACGGCGGCGAGCGTCGCGGGGTCGAGGTCGATGCCGACGAGCCCGAGGAGCTCGTGGTCGTCGAGGGCGGCGGGTCCGGCGCGCTCGATGCGCGCGAGGAGGATGTCGTGCGGCTGGGGCGGCGAGAGCGCGTGCGGCACGGCATAGGGTGCGGCGGTCTCGGAGCGGACGGCGGGAGCAAGCGGAATGTCGGTCGCCATGACGGGTGCATCCTCGGCAGCGTGGGGGAGCGGCCCGGGAGCGCTCTCTCCGCTGCCCCGGACCGGGCCCCGTGGACGCTCCGCTCGGCCTCCCGGGCGGGAGGCGGGAGGCGGCGGCGTGCGCGGTCGGGATTGCGGGCGCGTCTGCGTCCGGGCGCGGGCGAGCCATGGCGAGACGGCAATCGATGAGAAGGTGCGGGCTGCGGGCGCTTGCGCCGCTGTGGCTGGGCGCAGGGACGTGCGCGAGGGCGCCCGTGCGCCTCGCGGCGGTCGGCGGGCCGGCGGCGGAGCCAGGCAGGGGGCTCGCGACGGTGTCGATGATGGTGGGGTCGCCGGTTGCGGTCGCGCGGGCCGGCGCGGTCACGGTTTCGGCGTCGCTGGTGGCCGGGCTGCTCGGCCCGGTCGCGATTGCGCGCTACGCGGTGGTGCTCAGCGTGCCGGTGTGGATCGCGTGGTACTGGCTGGTGCGGCGGGGGTGAGCGCGGGGGACGCCGGGCCGGCTGCGCAGCACGGCGCCGCAGGGATAGGAGGTGGGGGGCGCTGGGCGGTTCGGGTTGCGGCGAAGGACGGCGGCGCGGGTTATCGAGGGTCCGCGGGGTCGGGGTGTTCGTCCCGCATGAGTTGGCGCGCCCTGTGGATTCGCCTTCGGGTGAGGGTACGCATGGCACTGTCGACGGACCACTGCTCGGACACGGCCGCCTCGCCGTGGAGGAGGGTCGCGATCTCGCGCGTGGTCATGCCGCGTCTTATGGCGTCGGACACGATCCGGAGTTCGCGTTCGTCGTTGGCTTCGGATTGGGACACTGGAGTCCTCCGGCAATCGAACGATGACTGGAGATGCAGATTGTCGCGCAATCACCCGTCGAGTCCAGCGCGATGCGGTCCCGGGAGCGGTGGAATCGGGGTGGAGAACCGGGCGGAAAGACGCCGCCGCCCCGGTCGGCGGCGAGCGGGCAGAAGCGGGCCGTTCGCAGTGGAGGAAGGCGGGCCGGCTGCGCAGCAGCGCAACGTGCGCGGACGGGGCCGGTCCGGCTGACGTCGGCATCCTCGCAGAGCCGGTCGATGATGCGGTTGACGGCACCGCGCGTGCCGTGGTTCAGGAGTCGGGCGCCGGTGAAGGGCTTGCCTCGCGGCAGCGCCGATGACGGCTCGACGGGCTGTCGCGGTGGACATGGCGTGGCGCCCCCTTGTCGGGAAACATGGTGATGGTCTGGACAACTTCCGCGTGGCGGTGTGGGGCGCCGGGCGTGGGTTCAGTGTCGGGAAGGGTCGTCCGGCTCGGGGGTCTCGGCGCGCATGGAGCGTGCCGCGAGCTCGGTCCAGTCCTCGCGCGAGAGCCCGAGCTTGCGGTTCAGCTTGTCGCACAGGGTCTCCGCGTCCTGAACCGTCAGCGCAACGAGCGCGGTGGGGATGTAGCCGCTCATGCCCTCGATGACGATGCGGATCTGCTGCACCTCGTCGTCGATGTCGTAGGCCGGCACGAAGCAGTAGTTCGGGTCGTCCGGCAAGGTCTGGGTGGTCATGGAATCGGTCTCCTTGGGTGGCGAGGGCCGCGGACGACGGGCCGGCGGCACGTGCTCCTCGGGCGCGGCGCCGCGGGGGATGGTATCGGACGGGCCGGACCCGCCGGGTGCGGCGGGCCGGCGATACGTATGGCGCGGGCGGGGCTCAAGCCGCGAGCGGCCAGCGTTCGAGGATGCGCTCGAGAGCCTCCGCGCCGGGGGCGAAGGCGCGGGCGCGCCAGGACACGATCTCGATCGCGCAGCCCATGCGCTTGAGCGCGTCGGTGTCGCCGTCGGCGGGTCCCTCGATCTCGACGCGGTCGGCGCCCATGATGCGCCGGCGCGCGAGCCGCCAGCCGTTGGCGAGCGCGAGCGCGGTGCCGCGTCCCATCACGGCCTCGAAGGCTTCGGCGCCGGTCATGGCGAAGCCTCCGTCGAGGCCGAAGCTCGTACGCACGGCGCGGACCTGCTCGGCGTCGAGCACGCGCCCGATGAGGGCCTGGCCGTCGTCGGCGGTGAGTCTTCTGACCCGCATGTTCTCGAACGGCAGCCGGTCCCAGATGGGCAGCAGCAGGCCGGCGGCGAGCCAGAAGCGCGACTCGCGGTGGGTGGGGAGCTCGCCAATCTCGTGCTCCCAGAGCGTGCGCCAGGTGGGCTTCTCGGCCCGGCGCCAGTGCGAGGCGTCGAGCTCGGCCCGGGCCATGGTCTCGCGCACCGCGGGTCGGACGAGGCGCACGCGCTCCTGCACCCCTCCATCGTCGAACATGCGAGACGGCGCCGGCAGCGCGACGGCGGCGCGCTTCGAGCGGGCGTTGACCATCAGGACGGGCTTGCCGTCCGGTCCGGGGTCGTGCGCGGCGATGTCGATCGCGGCATCGGCCGTGGTGGGATTCAGCCGGTCGCGGCGCAGGATTTCGACGAGCTCGGTCGCGGCCCCGGTGCCGGGGTGCTCGTAGAACGTCTCGCGGCCGGCGACCGCGAGGGAGTCGGCGCGCACGGTCTCGACACCGGCATGATAGGTGCCGGCCTCGACGGCCTGCTCGATGTTGGCGGCGATGCGCTCCTCGAGCTGGGCGAAGAGCTCGTTCTGCTCGTCGATGGGGAGCGCGAGAAGCCGGTTCAGGAACCGGGGCATCGGCGGCAGCTCCTCCTTGAGGCTGCCCTCGTGCGCGAGCTTGAGGCCGGTGGCCTTCTCGAAGCGGTCGACGGACCAGCCGGGGATGCGCCCGAGCCAGAGCGCGCCGTAGAACTGGCGGAGCGCCGCCTTCGCATACAGGCTCTCCAGGTTGTCGCTCTCGCGAAAGAGCGCCTGGTCGTCGCCGCCCATCGCGGTCTGCGAATCGCGCTGGCCGCGCGTGATGGCGCCGAGCGAGTCCAACCGACGAGCGATCGTGGCGATGAACCGCCGCTCCCCCTTCACATCGGTGGCGACGGGGCGGAACAGCGGCGCCGACGCCTGGTGGGTGCGGTGCGTGCGCCCGAGGCCCTGGATGGCCTGATCGGCCCGCCACCCCGGCTCCAGCAGGTAGTGGATACGCCGCTCGGTGTTGGCGCATGACAGATCGGCGTGGTAGCTCCGGCCCGTTCCCCCTGCCATCGAGAACACCAGGATGCGCTTGGTGCGGTCCATGAACGCGGCGGTCTCGGCGAGGTTGGCAGAGGCCGGCCGGCTGCGCAGCGCGAGGCGCTCGCCGCGGGCGTCGGTCACCTTCAGCACCCGGCGCGAGCGGCCGGTCACCTCGGCGACCGCATCGTGCCCGAAGTGCTGCACCACCTGGTCGAGCGCGGACGGCACGGGCGGGAGCGAAGCGAGCTTCTCGATGAGCGCGTCGCGGCGCGCGATGGCCTCCTGGCAGAGCACGGGGTTTCCGTCCTCGTCGAACACCGGCCGGCTCATGAGGTTGCCGTCGTCGTCGGTGAAGGGCTCCTGGAGCTGCACCGGGAAGGCGTGGGCGAGGAACTCGATGACGGTCTCGCGCGGGGTCAGGTCGACGTTGATGTCGTCCCATTCCGATGCCGGGATCTCGGCGATGCGCCGCTCCATCAGCGCCTCGCCGGTCGATACGAGCTGGACGACGGCGGAGCGCCCGGCGTCGAGGTCGGCCTCGATCGCGCGGATGAGCGAGGGGCATTTCATCGACGTCAACAGGTGGCCGAAGAAGCGCTGCTTCGCCCCCTCGAAGGCCGACATCGCGGCGGACTTGGCGTTCTTGTTGAGCGTCGATTCGCCGTCGACGATGCCGGTGGCCTTGAGCGCCTCCTCGATGTTGTGGTGGATGACCTTGAACGCGCCGGCGTAGGAATCGTAGATGCGCCGCTGCGCATCGGCGAGCGGGTGCTCCAGAATCTCCACCTCGACACCGTCATAGGAGAGCGCGCGGGCCTGGTAGAGCCCCAGCGCCTTCAGGTCGCGCGCGACCACCTCCAATGCGGCGACCCCGCCCGCCTCCATCGCGGAGACGAACTCGGTGCGGGTCTCGAACGGCGTCTCGCCGGCGGCCCAAAGCCCGAGCCGTCCTGCATAGGCGAGGCCGGGGACGGTGGTGGCGCCGGTCGCCGAGACGTAGGCAATGCGCGCATTGGGGAGTGCGTTCTGGAGCCGCAGGCCTGCGCGGCCCTGCTGCGACGGCGCGACCTCGCCCCGGTTGCCCTTCGAGCCCGCGGCGTTCGCCATCGCATGCGCCTCGTCGAACAGGATGCACCCTTGATAGGTATGGCGGTCGTCCTCGTCGAGCGAGCCCGCGAGCCAGGCGACGATCTGGTCGAGCCGCGAGGGCTTCCCCTGCCGCGCCGGCGAGCGCAGCGTCGCGTAGGTCGCGAAGAGGATGCCTTCGGTGAGCGGGATCTCGGCCCCCTGGCGGAACTTGCCGAGCGCGATGACGTCGTCGTCGCGCCCCCCGAGCGCGGTCCAGTCGCGGCGTGCGTCCTCGACGAGCTTGTCGGACTGCGAGAGCCACAGCGCGCGTTTCCGGCCGCGCAGCCAGTGGTCGAGGACGATGGCGGCGACCTGGCGGCCCTTGCCGGCCCCTGTGCCGTCGCCGAGCATCCAGCCCCGGCGAAAGCGGACCGGGGCGGACAGCACCTCGCCGTCGCCGGTGACGGAGTCGGAATCCACAGGCTCGCCGTCGTCGTTGCAGCGCTGGACGGTCTCCCAGCCCGAGCCGATGCGGTAGTCGGCGGCGAGGTGGCGCGCATGGGCCTCGCCCGCGAGCACGACGCTCTCGAGCTGGGCGTCCGACAGGAGTCCGTCGGCGACCACGCGTTCGGGCAGCATCGGGCGGTAGGACGGTACCGGGTGCGGCACCGCGGCCATCGCGCCGGACTGCACGAGCGGCGTCGGATGCTCGATCGCGCCCGGGATGCGCGCCACGCTCGGGCGCCATGCCTCGTAGGGTCCGGCGGTGGAAGCGGCAGCCGACGTCCGGGCGTCGAAGTCGGGCCGGGCAGTCTCGACGGCGAGCTCGGCGACGGGCCCCCAGTGATGGGCGGGCTCCGGTGCCGGTCGGTTGGCGCGCTTGGGCGGGGGGCGGGGGGCGGCGACCGGTTGGCCGAACAGGTCCCGGCCGTGGCCGGCGGGCGCGGGCCGCGCCGTCTGCGGGCCGATGGGCAGGCGCGGCGGCACGCGCGCGATGACAGCGTCGAGGAGCTCGGCGGGCGTTGCGGCGCGGGCCTGGCCGTCGATCTCGATGCCCGGCGCCGCGCTGCGGTCGAGGACGGTGAGGCGGGTGTCGAACCCGGTGCCGCGGCGTGCGTAGGCGCGCCCGTCGATCGCCATCGTGAAGACGGTGCGCGCTGCCCCGTCGAAGGCGGCGAAGGCGTCGCGCCACGCCGAATCGCCGGGGACGCAGTGGGCCGAGGTGATGGCGGCGAGCCGCCCGCCCGGCGGCAGCATCGAGAAGGCCGAGCGGAGATGGCGCAGATCGGCGTCGTGGCGGATGCGCGCAACGCCCGGGGTCGCCGAGAAGGGCGGGTTCATGAGCACCGCGGTGGGCCGTACGCCGGGCAGGAAGTCGGCGATGGTCTCGGCGTTGTGGCGGGTGACGCCGGCCTCGGAAAAGAGGTCCGCGAGGAGGCCGGCGCGAACGGGCGCGAACTCGTTGAGATGGAGATGGCCGGGGGCGCGGTTTCCGAGCGCGCACTCGGCCATCACGGCGAGCATGCCGGTGCCGGCGGAGGGTTCGAGCACGGTATCGCCCGGGCGGATGGCGGCGGCCCGGAGCACGGCGTAGGCGAGCGGGAGGGGTGTGGAGAACTGCTGGAGGCGGATCTGCTGCTCGGAGCGCTTGGTGTGCGACGGCTCCAGCGCGGCGACGGCCGCGAGCATCGCGAGCATCTTCCGCGGTCCGTCGGGCCCGGCGCCGGCGCGGTTGCGCATCGCGCGCCCGTAGCGTTGCAGGAACAGCACCACCGTCGCCTCGGCCGCCTCGTAGGCGTCCTTCCACAGCCACGCGCCGTGGGCGTCGCTCGCGGCGAAGGCGCGGGTCATGGCGGTGCGCAGGGTCGGGGCGTCGAGCGGCCGGCCGGCCTCGAGGACCGGCGCGAGGGTTCGGGCCGCGGCGATGAGCGCGCCCGCGCCGGTGCGAGTCTGCGGTGCGCCGGCAACCGCGACCGAACCGGGGGGAGGCTGCGGGCGCGCGGACGCGTCCGGCGCCGAATGGGCGTCGAGCATGGCGATCTCCAGGTGAAATGGCGTGGAACCTCCGGGCGGACGGCGCGGGTGGCATCTCCCGCGCCGGCTGGCCGGGCCTGCCCCGGAGCGGCTGCCCCGCCTCGCGGCGGCGGGGGCCGGGGGCGTGCGGAGTCAGGCGGGGACGGCGTTGCGGCGTTCGGCCGCGCGGGCGCGGCAGGTGTCGACCAGAAGGGCGTAGTCGGCGGGGTCGAGGACGCGACCCACGTTGACGATGAAGGCGAGCTGCAGGGCGATGAGCCGGACGGCGGGGTCGTCGGCCTGCCGGCCGCCCTCGTGGATGACCTGGCGGCAGGCGTGGTGCAGGGTGGCTGTGATGCCCGCCGGATTGCAGGCCCCGGACTCGGCGATGACGAGGGCGTCGGCGTGCCGGTTGAAGTCCGGCGCGATGTGGTCGAGGGCGCTCACTGCGAAGCCCTCCGGACCTTGTCGACGAGGGTGTCGATCACTGCGTCGTCCGCTTCGCAGGCGACGCCCCAGCCTCGGAGGTTGGTTTCGACGTCGGACCACGAGCCGATGAGTGCGTTGAAGAATGGGTCGTGGGTGGTGCTGGCGTAGACGCAGGAGCCGGTGACGACGACGGCGGTGATGGCGGGCTCGGTCATGGCGGGGCGGCCTGTCAGCCAGGCCAGGAGTGCGGCGAATTTGGGCGAGAGGTTCTCGCCGCGCGCCGGGTCCATCGGGTGCATGGCCGGCGGCGGGCCGGCGGGCGTGGTGCCGGTGGGGGGTTCGGTGGCGGGCATGGGCCGTCTCCTTGGTGGCACGGGAAACGAAAACGCCCCGCCCCGGGCGGACCGGGACGGGGCGAGGCGGTGATCAGGAAGCGATCAGGCGTGGGCGGCGGTGGCGTTGTGGCGCTCGGCGGCGGCGTCGAGCTCGGGGCCGTACTCGACGATGTGCCCGGCGGCGCGGGCGGCCTCGGTGTAGATGCTCAGTGGATGCCTGGGACGGAAGTGGAGATCACGCTCGATTCCGAGACCGAACCGGACTCGGATTGCCGCCATCTCCGTGAGGTTCGAGTAGCCCAGCTCGGGCGTGCCGAAGCCGAGATCGGCCAGGCCGAATGCCGTCACTCCGTCCTCGTCGAGCTCGGAGATCAACCACGTCGCCGCACCGCATGGATTGAACAGCTTGAGTGGCGGTGCGTGGTCGCGGTCGCGGTTTCTGCCGTTCTTGAGCAGCCGCTCGCGCAGTGCTTTGGTGAGGAGTTTCATGGGCGCCTCCGGTCAGTGGGCGGTGGGCCGGCCGGCTGGGTTCGGCGGGCCGAAGGCGACGGCGATGTCGTCGCCGTTGACGGTGATGGTCACGGCGCGGTCGGTCGGGATCAGCCAGTGGATCTCGGTCCAGAGCGCCTGGGCGATCGCGCGCTTCCGCGCCTCGTCGGCGGAGCACGGCGGTGCGGCCGCGATCACGGCAGGCTCGGCCGGGGTTGCGGTGTTCTGGTTCATGGGCGGGGCCTCCGGGGGAATCAAGACGGGACGCGCAGCGCCGGGACGCTCCCTCGCCCCGACCCTCGCTCGTGCGTAAGGACGCCGGCCGGGCTCCGGGCGGCCGGGGGCTGGTGGTGGGAGTGGATGGCGTGGCGGCGGCGCGCCGGCGGGCTATTCGTCCAGCAGCCGGATCCGGGCACGGCCTTCGGTGACGGTCACCTCGGGGCGCGAATCGGGTCCGCGGCGAACGGTCACGAGGGGTTTGTTGGCGGGTGGATGCGGCGGATCGCAGAGCTCGGTGGTGACGGTGCCGGCGTCGCCGACGAAGCGGAGCAGCACCTTGCCCCGTGTGACCTCGATGCCGCCGGTCGGCTTTGCCGGATCGGTGATGGTGAGCACGGGAGGTTCGCCCTGCTCGGTGAAGCGCTCGGGGACGGTCAAGGCGGTGTCCGCGGCCCAGGGGTCGGCGTCGGCGCCCTCGCACACTGCGTCGACATAGCTCGGGCCGCAGTCGTCCGTGCTGCGCCAGGCGTCGTCGTTGTTGGCGGCCTCGATGGCCTTCTCGAGCGCTTCCTCGAGGGTCGCGGCGTCTACGGTGACCGTGTTTGCGAAGTGGGCGTTGTAGCCGCACTGAACGGTGAATTGCCTGGTCATCACGCCACCTCCTCGACGGGCTCGCCGAGCGTCACGGTGACCTTGCGGTCGCGCACCGAAATCTCGGCGCCGCGCTCGTGCGGGATGAGCCAGAAGAGCTCGCGGGTCACCGCATCGGCGATGGAGGTGACCTGGGCGTCGTCGTCGGAGACCAGGAGTCTTGTGGCCAGGTGAAGCGCCTCCTGGTCGAAGAGATCGCGCTGGCGCTCCCACGAATCGGCCTGCGAGTCGTCGCTCGGCGAGAAGAACCCGGCGCGAAGGAGCTGCGCGAGGTCCCGGGGCTCGATGCGGCTGTCCGCGGTGACGAGCGGCAGGGCGTCGTGGACCCAGGACCACGCCTCGCCCGCGAAGGCGAGATCGGTGGACAAGTCGAGGATGTGGCCGGGACCCTCCGGCGGCCGGATGGCGAGGCTGATGCAGATGGCGTCGGGCCGCGTGGGCAGGGGCGCGTCCGGGGCGCCGGTGCGCTCCGGCACGGGGTAGGCGTCGAGCGCGCAGGTCCTGCCCTTCAGCGTGACCTGCGTGTGGAGGTTGACGATACGCGGGGTCGCGTCATACCAGCGATAGCCTTCGAGTCTGCGGTCGGTCTCGAACAGGCGCTCCGCGATGGCGTTGCGCTCGGCCGCGCGCCGGAACGCCTGCGCCTCGGGAGGCTCGGGCTCGTGCTCCATCCTGAGCGCATCGGCGCCGACCGGCTGGAGCTTCGGGGGCTCTCGCCAGTCGTCGATGTCGGCGAGGCCGGGGCGCCAGGGCCGGAGCTCGGCGGGCGCCGGGGCGATGTCGATACCGGCATCGCGCGCCTGCTTCCAGTCCTTGAATGCAGGCCGCGGGTCCGGATCGGCGGCCATGGCGCGGTAGACGGCGAGGCGCGCGGCCTCGCGCATCTCGGCGAGGAACGCGGTCTCGACGGCTTCCTTGCGCGCCGGCAGCACGAGCTCGAGCTCGGGGCAATCCACGATGTCGGCCGCGACCGACCAGCGGGCGCCGGTCACCGCCTCGACGCCCGGCAGGCGGACCGAGACGGTGAGGCCGTGGAAGTTGACGTCGGGGTCGTTCAGCCCGAAGCCCGCCCAGCGGTCCTTGAAGACGCCGAACACGAGCCCCCGCCAGGGCTCGGCGTGGAGCGCGCCGTCGAGGAAGGCGCGGCGTTCGAGCTGCTCCCCGCCCGCGGGGGTGTCGGGCGCATGCTCGAAGACGACCGGCAGCGGATAGTGCCAGGCGGCGGTGCCGATGGCCTTTCGGACGGCATCGGCGTCATCGCCCGTGCGGAACGTGACCGCGGTGCCGCAGGGATACGGTGCGGTGTCGTCGCGGTGGACCGAGGCGTCGGCCTCGCCCAGAAAATGCTCGGGAAGGAGCTCGACGCGCCAGCCGGGCGCGGGGTCGCCGTTTGTCGTGCGCGGGCGGGACGAGACGGTGCAGCCGCGCCGGGCGAGGCTCAGCATGCCCATTCCCGCCGCGTCCTCGCGGCGCACCAGATCCTCGCTCCAGCCGTTCTCGCCGAAGCTGAGCAGGACGCCCGCGTCGGCCAGCCCTGAGCCGTCGTCGGTGACGGTCACGGCGAGGTCGCCATCGGAGCCGGCGACGGCGACGTGCACGCGTCTCGCGCCGGCGCGACGTGCGTTCTGCAATATTTCGGTGAAGGCGTCGGCGATTGTGGCGGTGAACGCGCGTGTGACGCGCTTGATGGCGCTGTCGTCGATGCGCGCGCGGATGGTCGCAGTGGCGGTGTCGTTCATCGGCGGACTCCGTGAAGAATGCGCAAAGGGAAGCGCCCCGCCCGGTAGAGTTCCGGACGGGGCGCATGCCATGACGGACGGTCAGTGGACGCGGCGCAGGAACTCGGGGATCTCCAGCGGGTCCTTCCCGTCATCGTGTCCGTTGACCGGGCCGACCTGCTGCACGATGACGCGGGGTCCGCCATCGGCGGTCGGGACCGCGTTCATCGCGTCGATGGCGTCGGCGACCGACGGATCGGCGGGACTGTCCTCGCCCCCGCCTCGACCGTTCGCCGCCTCCGGACCGCCCTCGCCCTCCGCGCCGGTGGACGCGCCGTGGCCGTTGCCGTCGGCAGGGCCGTCCGGGGCCTCGCCACCGTCCGGTTCGGGGACGGCAGGGGAATCGGCGGCCCCATCGGCCGCGGTGGCGGCAAGGGCGGAGGCGCGGCGCTCGGCGACGTCCGGGGACTCGATGCTCTCGACGACCGAGGCGATGCGCGACTTCTCCTCGGGCGCGGGCTCGTCCGTTGCATCCACGGATGCGTCCGTGCCTTCATCGGAGTTGTCGCCGGAAGCCGCTTGCGTCCCGGTGTCGTCTTCGGTGCCGCCCGCATCGAACGCCGCGAAGCCCGGCATGGTCCAGGCGAGCGCGGCGGCGTGCGCCGTGGCGCCGATGCCGACCGGAGGGGTCCCGGCCGCGAAGGCGTCCTCCATCGACTTGGCGAGGTCGGCCTTCTTGTACTTCGCGCGCGTCGAGGCCCAGGCGGTGCCGATCGTCTGGCGGGCGGCGTCGAGGATGCGGCTCTTGTTGATGCGCGACCACAGCATGTCGGCGGTGGGCCGGACGTGCTTCGCGAAGTCGATGCCGAGCCGCGCGACGGTGGCCTCGAGCTCGGGGCGCGCGCCGTGCTCGAAGGCGAGCTGGCCTTTGACGGTGCGCGCGACCGCGGCCGCGAACAGCTTCTCCTTGTCGGCGCGGGGCAGGCGCGTAAGCGCCGCGAAACAGGCCGCGTCGTCGTCGCCCTCCATCCACTGGAACGGGAGATGGGACCAATCGGCGAGCATGGCCTCGCCCGGGCTCCAGGCGGCGAAGTCGTCGTCGTTCGTCCGCGTCGTGGGCCGGTCGGCGGTCTCGTTGAAGACGATGTCGAGCGCGTGCCACGAGCCGGTGTAGCCGCGCGCGAACACCGCGCGCACCATCTGGAACACCACGAGGTCGAACGCGGCGTCGAAGTCGCCCGCGAGGTGCGCCTTCACGAGCGCGGTGCGGATCGCGCGCAGATCGTCGGCCAGGCCGATGCCGACACCCGCGTCCGCGCGGGCCTTTGCGCGGGGGTCGACCGGCGATGCCAGCGGAGTCGTGATCGCGGGTCCGTCGACGCGGCCGGAGTCGGCGGTGGCGTCTCCGGTATCGCCATCGGCGGTGTTGGCGTCGCCGGCGGTCTCCTTCGGCATGTCCTCGGGCTTCACCAGCCCCTGGATGAGCTGGAGCGTGCCGTCGCGGCCGACGGTGGCGATGCAGCCGGCGATCGCGAAATCCTCGGGCCGGAACGTGGCGCGGGAATCCACTTCGGCCGCGATCGCCTCGAGGCGCGTCTCGATGGCCTCGGCCTCGTCGGCGAGCGCTTCGGTCCAGTCGTCCTCGTCGAGATTGGCGAGCTCCTCGTGCCGGGTGCGCAGGCGCTCGATCTCCGCGGTCTCCTCGACCGTCTCCTCGCCCGGCTCGGGGTGGATGCGCCCGAAGCGTGCGGTGGCGCTCCAGTCGACCTCGAGCATGGCTTCGGCCCAGTTCCAGCGGGTCGCGAGCTCGTCGGCCGAGGCGGTGAGCTTCTTCATGGCGAGCTCGTTCAGCAGCGCCGGGTCCTCGAGCCACACCCCGTTCTCGTACTGGTCGGCGAAGAGGTCGCGCAGCACCGGACCGCTGGCGGCCTCGTAGGCGTGGACGCCGACGTAACGCGCGACGGGTGAGCCCGCCGGCACCCGTTCCTCGATCAGCAGGCGCTTCACCTGCCAGGCCGACGGGCGGTAGCCCTGCCCCGAAACCAGCTCCCAGACTGCCCGCTGGCGGTCGTGGTCGGTGGTGACCGAGAACGCCTTCAGCGTCTCGAGATCGATCTCCTCGGCGCGGTAGGCGTCGAGCAGCTCGGGGGCGGCGTTGCCGAGACGCAGCCGCTGCTCGACCAGGCGATCGGTGACGCCGAAGCGCGCGGCGATGGTGGCGGCAGTGAGGCCGGCCTTGGCGAGGTTCGAGAACGCGACCACCTGATCGCTGGCATGCATGGGGATGCGGATGACGTTCTCGGCGAGCGAAAGCTCGCCCGCATCGCCGTTTGGAGCGATCTTGCAGGGCACGGGATGGTCGGCGTGAAGCGTGCCGTTCTCGGCCAGCGCCTTCAACGCCGAGAGGCGGCGTCCGCCGGCGACGACGGCGAAGCGCTCGGCGCCGTCGTCATCCGCGCCGTCGCTGCGCGCGACCAGGTTCTCCAGCAGCCCGTGCGCCTTGATGGACGCCCGGAGCTGTTCTTCAGCGAATTCGTCGGGCGGGGTCTTGCGCACGTTCTCGGGCGCGAGTGCGAGCCGGCAGAGCGGGATCTCCCGGATGAGCGGCTCGGGCGGAGGTGCGGTGTGGTTCATTCGAGTCTCCATGGATGAACGGATTGGCGGGGCGAACGCGGCCTTCTCCGGCCGGCATGCGCCCACCCGGGCCGGGCTCGGCTCCGGCTCCGGTTGCTGCTCTTGCGTTGCCCGGGTGCCGGCGACGGGACGGCCGGCGCCGGCCCCGGAGGGGTCGTCCGGGAAAGGGCCGGAGACGGGAGCGGCCGCCCGCCGGGCGGTCTCGGGCGGCGGGTCGGCCCGATCGGCGGCTTCGTCGAGGAGGCCCGCGGCGTCGCGAAGTGCCGCCGCCGCGTCGCGCACGGCGCGGGCGCTCACGAAGGGTTCGGGCGGAAGGTCCGTATCGGCCGTCCACGACACCCACGACGCGAGCCGGGCGAGGGCGTGGAGCGCGTCGGAGAGCGCTTGGGCCGGCGCTCCATGAGTCGCGCGCCTCACGGCGAAACCCCGCGGGCAGGGTCCGGGAATGCCGGGTCGACGACATTGGCGAGGGCCAGCTCGGTGACGCGGCGCTCGGCGTCGTCGAGGGAACGCGGCGGGTCCGCTCGGACGGTGGCGTGCGGCAGCCCAAGCGCGATGAGGACCCGGTCATCGGCGTGCCAGTCGCAGGCCGCCCGGCAGCGGCGCCGGGTGGGGCTCCAGAGCCAGCCGAGAAAGCGGCCCGCGAGCCACACCGCGACCTCGTGGCGGCGCTCGGCGCCCCGCCACTTGACGACGCCGAAGGACGGTGGCGAGGCCGGTTTCGGGAGGGGTCCTCCGGACACGGCCTCGTAGCGGCACACCGCTTCTGCGAAGTCCGCGCCCGGACCGTCGCGGCGCCAGAGGAACTCCAGTCCGGTGAGCAGGAGGAAGGCGTCGAGGCGGTCGCCCGGCCCCGGGTCGTGGTCGGTGAGAATGCGCGCGGCGCGCATCGTCGCGTCGGAATCGAAGGGCATGCGCGTCTCCTCGTATTGCGGGGAATTGGCGGGGCGGGCGGGATTCGAACCCGCGAGGCCGGTCCCTCCGGCTGACTCCGGCGACTCCCGCGCAACGCACGCGCGCGGTCACACGTTCGCCGGAGGCTCACGCCCCGATGGAATTGGCTGGATGCGCGGCAAGAACCGCCGCCGCGTCGGATACGGCGTTCAGTGCAACAGGTCGGCGAGGCCGAGGTTCTCGAACGCCTGGCGCAGCTCGTCGTGGCATGCGGCGTCGATCTTCATCGGGCCGTAGCCGGCTTCGTCGTTCCACCGGGCGAGCTCGCGGATCTGCGCGAATTCCTCGTCGGTCTCGCACACCGTCGTGGTCACGTCGCCCTCGCAGAAGCTGACGATGGTGCGCCGGGTCGGGGACGCCCACGAACCCAGGTAGGAGGCGTCCTGTCTGGTGTCGACTTGAGCAAACCCGTTGGCGTAGGAGCACGGGCCGCAATCGAAGGCGTAGCGGTCCGACAGCGGTCGGAAGTCGCGGGTGATCTTCATGGGCTCTGCCTCGCTGGTGGCGAATGGTCGATGGGGCGTGGCGAAGGGCGCATGCGCCGCCCTTGGGGCGAATGTCAGGACGCGCCGGGAGGCATGAGCGCCTGGCAGGCGGTGAGGCGTTCGTACTCGAAGGCCGCGATGGCGTCGTGCTCGCGCCGCGCGATCTCGGTGAAGCCCAGGCGGTCGCGAATGGCGCGCGCGGTGCGCGTGGTGGGGTCCATCGCTCTTCCGTCGGTGGGGCGCCAGACGAAGATGCGGGTGTCCTCGTATCCGTGCGCGAAATTGGCGTCGAAGTCGTAGCTTCGCCCGTTGGTGAAGGTGGCCCGGCCGCGCGCGTAGCGCGGAAGACCCTGGACCTTGACGATCTCGTCGATGCGCAGGTCGGTTAGGTGCATGTTTCCCTCCTCCGGCGCGACGCCGGCACGATCCGCAGATAGCCGTCGGGGAGCATCGGCGGATACGGGGTCTGCGGGTAGACTGCGACGCGAAAGCCGTGGTGGTCGATGTCTTGCACGCGGTAGCTCCATGTGCCGGCGGCCGTCGCCATGACGTCGGCGAGCACCCGTGCGGTGGAGCGGACCCCGAAATGCGTGGCGCGTTCCGGGGCCGGCGTGGTCTCGATGCGGACGCACGGCTCCGGCCTGTCCTCGTCGAGCATGGCCGAGGCGTTGCACTCCGGGCACTCGCCCGCGGGCATGACGTCGCCCGGCGCGATGCGCTCCCAGGCGTTCTTCAGCGGGCCGCACCGGTCGGCCGGCCCGTTCCAGCCGCAGTACTGGCAGGTGGCGGTGGAGATCATGGCGTGGTCCTCCGCTGGTGTGCGGGTGCGAAGGGCGGTCTGTCCGCCCTTCCTGGCGGAGATCAGGCGGCGATCGGGATGTGCTCGCCCCAGGGCGCGGGGTGCCGCCACGGGCTGTCGCTGTCGCCGTAATCGCAGAAGACGACTGGAAATACAGGCTCGGCCTCGGGGTAGTCGGAGCACTCCATATCGGTGAAGTAGAGGCACACGCCCGGGTCGATGCCGTGCTCGTCGAGCCAAGCAAAGCCCGGGCGGAAGTCGGTGCCGCCGCGGCCCTTGATCGCGATCTCCTCGGGAAGGTCGTCGGCCGCGTACTCGGCCACGTCCTGAAGCGTCGTGTCGACCTGGAGCACGATGACGCGCTCGGGGCGGATCTCGGCTGCCACCTCGCGAAGCTCCGCCCAGAACTCGGCGAGCGTGGGGGCGGGCAGCGAGCTCGAGACGTCGATGATGAAGGCAATCGTGTCGATACCCTCCGAACGGATGGACGGCAGGTAGAGCCCTGAGTCGATGAAGCGCCGGTTGGGGACGCTCCAGCTATAGTCGTGGGTCGCCGCATCGGTCATGTAGCGGCGCAAGAGCGTCCGCCAGTCGAGCGTGCTCGCGTGCGCGCTCTGGATGGTCTCCTCGACCCGACCCGGCACCTTGCCCTCGGCCCGGGCGATGTTGAGCGCCTGGTGCATGGCCTCGTCCCACGCCTGCTCCTCCGCGGTGACGTCCACGGGCGCTTGGGCGGACTCGCCGCCGTCGCCGGCGCGGGCGTCCGCGTCCATGACTTCCCCGGTGCCTGACGGATCATGGCTCGGCGGCGCATCGGACGCACCCTCGTCGCCTTCGTCGTTGCCATCCTGGGCCTGACCGTCACCGTCCTGGTCGTCTTCGGCCTGGCCCTCGCCGTCCCGGTCCTCACCCTGCCCGTCCGCATCGTGACCGTCGCCGTCGTCGTCCTGACCGTCGCCGTCATCGGCGGAGTCGGTCGGATTGCCGGTGTCGTCGTCATCGGCATCGGGCGGGGATTGCTCGGAATCGGCCGCGCTCGCGCCGGCGGAGTCGGCATCGGAGGATGGGTTGCCATCGTTACCGGAGTCGCCATCCTGACCCTGGAGGCGGTCGTAGGCCTGTTCGACGGTGAGACCGTCCCAGGCTTCCGCGTCCGGCGGCAGCGTGAAGCCGGCGTCGCGAATGAGCGCATGCGTGACGAGCTGGGAGGCCATCTGCCAGCGCTCGGGGTCCCGTTCGCCCCGGCGCGTGTGGTGCTTCAAGGCGCAGGCCATGACCACGCGCGCCATCGCGGTCTCGATGAGGTGCGAATCGGACTCCGCCACCCAGCGCGGCGAGTAGCGGATCTCGTGGCCGTCGGTCGCCAGCGTCTCGCGCGTTGGATCGGGCCGGAGCGGGAGCCTCAGCACGAGGCTCCCGAAAAAGGGCTGCTTGCGCAGCAGCTCCGTCACGCAGTCGCTGACGCGAAGCGCGGACTCGGAAAGCACCCGCGCGGACATCACGCGGCCTCCCGCACCGGCGCGGGCGGCGGCGCGAAGTAGCCGGCGAACTTCTCCGCGAGCGCGTCGGCGTCGCGCTTGACCTGGGCGCGGGCCGCGGGGTTGAAGGTCTTCGACGGGCGGAGCGCGTCGGGCTCGACGCTCGCGATCCGGTCTTTCACCTGCTCGCAGAGCCGCGCGAGCTGGTCGTCTCCGAAGATGTTGAGCCGGGGCACAACGTCGACCAGGTCGCGGATGTTCTCGATCATCGAATTGCGGAAGACGAGCGGCTTGCCGTTCCCGTCCTCCTGCAACCGGTCCGAGACGCGCTCGACCGCCTCGCCGAGACGCCGGTAGAGGTCGCCCACCGCATCGTGGAGCTGCTCCTCGATGTGCCGCTCGATGTCGCGCTTCACGCGGTCGGTATCGTCGGAGGCGAGCTTGGCGATGAAGTGGTCCGCGTCCGGCACCGGGGTGATGCGGTAGCGGATGGCGAACTTGCCCTGGAGCGCCTCCTTCGAGGGGTAGTCCTCGATGCGGAAGAGCTTGCCCAAGTCGAGCCGGGCCTGGTCGACGTAGTCGTCGTAGTCCTCGATGAAGCGGGCACGCTGGCGCACCACGCGCTCGCTCAAGCCCTTCATGAGCCCGGTGTAGTGCTCGTAGTTGGCGACGGTCAGCAGGCGCCCGCCCTTGTCGTCCCACGGCAAGCTGTTCTCGTAGTGCTTGGTGCGGGCCTCGCTCATGGTCGCGGTGAGCGCGGCGAAGGCGGCCTTCGGCAGCAGGCGCTTGTTGTAGCGCCCGGCGCTGGCCGAGGCGTCGTGGTGGGCGGCGACGTGGTCGCTCGCCTCGCGGTCGTAGAGCCGGCCGGACCAGGCGGTGATGCGCAAGGACACCAGCATGGCGTCGCGATTGAGGTCCATGACTTCCTCCTGTCGATTACCGGAGCGTCCACACGGGGACGTTGATGACGGCGGCGAGCTTCCGCTTCGCCGCTTCGAGGCTCGGCGCCCGCACCGCGTAGTCGCGCGAGGGAGCGTCGCCCGCGGGGTAATGGGTTATGCGCCAGACCATGACGGCCCCCTTCACTGGGTCTTTGCCGCGGCCCAGCGGATGAAGCCGGGCGAGCGCTGAAGGTCCGGCTCGCGGCGCACGCACGCGCCGACGAGCGATTCGCCGACCTCGCGCCGGAGCCGGGTCGCATAGGTCACGATGGCGTCGAAGTTGACGTCGGAGGCGAGCTTGTAGAGCGCGCCGCAAAGCGCCATCAGCGCGCTCGCGTTCTTCGGGATGTCCGCGTTCTCCGGGTCGTTGACGATGGCCCTCGGATGCGGCAGCTCGCGCCAGACCTTGAGGAACGCGGCGAACTCGACGGCTGCGGCCTCGCCGACCGTGCCGCGGAACAGCGCCCGCTCGGCCTCCGGATCGAGGCCGTTGCGGTGCTTGACGATGTTGCTCGCGAATTCCCAGGTCCGCGGGCACGGGAAGGCGCGCTCCTTCGACTGTGGGTCGAACTGGTGCAACAGGTCCGACTCGTAGGTGATGAAGAACAGCACTTCGGCCGCGATGCCGTTGGCCGCGCCCCAGGCGAGCCAGTCCTCGGCGTCGACACGGATATCCAGGTGGACGAAGCGCGACGCCAGTGGGGTCGGCATGCGATGCACGACGCCGCGGTCCGTCTCGCGGTTGCCGCAGGCGATGAGCGACGCGCCCTCCGGCAGCTCGTACTCGCCGACCTTCCGGTCGAGAACAAGCTGGTACAACGCGGCCTGGACCATCGGGACCGCGGACGGCAGCTCCTCGAGGTTGATGAGCCAGCGTCCGGTATCGTCGGACGGCGGCAGGAACGCCGGCGGAGCCCAGCGGGTGCGGTCGGCGCCGTCGCGCCAGGGGATGCCGCGAAGGTCCACGGGGTCGAGCAGGAGCGCCCGCACGTCGACATATTGGCGGCTGGCGGCGGCGGCGACCTGCTGGGCGATCTGGCTTTTCGCCGCGCCCGGCGGCCCCCAGACAATACAGGGCTGGCGGGCCTCGACCAGGAGCGCGAGCACCGCGGCGAGCTCGCTCGGGCGCAGCGTGTAGTCCGCGGAGATCTTCTCGGGAAGGGTCATGGGCATGCTCCGTATGGCGGGAAATCGGAGCGGCGCGGACGCCCTAGGGGACCGCCGGGCCGCGCGCCGCCGAGGGCCCGACTCGAACCCTCCGGGTCGGACCGCAAGGCGGCGCAGGGGTGTCGTGGTGACGGCGTGGCCGCCCTCAGGCGGCCTCACGGGCGGTGTCGGGACCTCCGGGGCGGTCGGCCAGGCGGCCGACGCGGATGCGTTCGAGCCAGGGGCTCGAACACGCGGCCGGATCGCCGTCGCGGAGCTGGAGGCGGAGCTCCATCCAGAGCCGGCCGAGTACGTTCTTGCCCTCCAAGCGATCGGCGACGGGCCGCGCGCCCCACCAGGAGTCGCGGGTGGAGACTTCGACAATGTGCCGGTCTCCGGTCGCGGCGAGGATCGCGTCGATCTCGGGCGCGTTCGCCTCGCGCTTCAACCGCAGCACCCAACGCATGACGTCGACGCGCTGCCCGTTCCAGCCGGGGTCGATGCCGAGGCGGGGGGTGCGCCCGATGGTCGCCGCCGTCCTCGCCGTCGGCGCTTCGGCGATGCGCCGCTGGATGTCGGGGCGGGCGCCGAACTTGGCGGCCTGATAGACGGCCTCGGAGAACCGGAAGGTCCACGGGCCGGCGGCGATCGGCACGGCCAGGGGCTGGAAGTTGCTGAAGGCGCCCCATTCGGCTCGGGTGTACCGGAACGGGCAAACCTGGTCTCTCGCGTAGATGCGCATCGGCTTCTCCGTGTTGGACGGATCGCCCGGCCGCGGGAGAACCCCTCCCGCAGCGCGGGCCTCGCCCCTCGCAGGCTCGGCTCCGCCTCGTTCTCCTGTCGGGCGGCAATCGCACGATCTGCGGCGTCGCGACCGTGCCGGTGGGCGGGGAATGGCGGTGTAGTCGGGAGCACGTTGATCGCGCGGGCTGACGGCGAGGCGCGCGGACGTGGTGAATGGGATCTACGGTGGCGCGATGTCAGGCTCGACCGCGAACATCGAGGCCGTTGCGCGCGCCGTCTGCCCGACAGTGCTGGGTGGCGAGGACACGAGCGACGAGAAGCTCGCCGCCGAGATCGAGATGTACTGGCACGTCGTGGCGGCGGAGCTCGAGGCCGGGCTCATCAACGAGACGGGCGAGTACGTCGGCGAGCTCGACTGGACACGGAAGATGCAGGCGTACCGCGACTGGATGCAGCGTCACCCGGAAAGCCGCGAGGCATGGGAAACTGCAAGATACGGGGCACCGCTGGCGCGCGAGTGAGGCGGCTTGCCGCCGTGCCGGAGCGTGTCAGCGGGCGCGGGGTCCGGCGATGCGAGCGTGGCGGCGGGTTGCACGGGAATCCCGGTGATTGCGGGCAAGGGCATGCGCGAAGGCGAGAGCGTGTGGCCAAGGCGTTGTTCGAGGGCCACGTAACGTGCGTACAGATCGGGGCGGAGCTCGGCCGCCCGGCGCAGGTCGGACCGCGACCCGAAGATGCAGAAACTGCAAGAACACCGGCTCAACCCCAACGAATAGACCGGGTGCGGCGATTGGCCGGCCTCGTCGATGACTCGAAAGACGTCCTCCGTGGTCAGGTCGAACACGGGCAGCCAGTCGTAGACCTCGCGGCCCGCGACACTCATGCGCTCGTTGCGGCGCCAGGGGTCGCGTTTGGCGCGTTCGCGGCTCTCGTCGCGGCGCAGTCCCATCGCGTTGACGAGGCGCCCCTCGAAGTGCGGATGGGCGCGGAGATGACGGCGAAGTTCGCGCTCGATGGGCCCTCTCTTGTGGCCCGCCGTGCAGTATCGTGCTTTGGGAGAGGGCCAGCGGCCCCTCTGTTCGACGGTTTCGAGAAGGGATTTCCCGGATGCGATGGGCGCCAGGATGAAGGGCACGCCCGCGGGGATCGTGCTCTCGATGAATTTGACCGTGCCCGGCCACTCGACCTCGCCGAGCGGCGCATGGACGATGAGGAGCTGTTCGAGGGGGACGATGCGCGAGAGCAGGATCGTCATGCACTGGCTATCCTTGCCGCCCGAGGAATTGACGGCAACGAGCGCACCGCGTTCGATCAGGTCCCGGCATTGGGCGGGGACGGGGATGGCGCATCGGCGGCGAAGCGATCGGGGGCGGCTCATGCCTCGCGCCCGTCATGGTCGGTGAGCTTCATGTCGGGCGTGACGCTGACGAACAGCGGCGAGACGGCGTACTCGGGCTCGGCGCCCTCTTCGGCGGGCGGGCACCGGTTGACGGCAACGATCGCCGCGGCGGGCGATCCTCCGACGAAGCAGGAAAAGAGGGCGAAGTTGTCGTGCACGCCGCTGGTCAGCGCCTCGAAGGCGCGGCGGTGTTCGTCGGTGATGTGGGTCATGGCGGCTCTCCCGGTGGCGGCGCTGCGCAGGGGCCGCTCTGCGGGCTCCCGCGGTTCGCCCGGCGCCAGCCGGCCGCGACCTCCTGGCGGGGGACATCCGGGCGGCGGTGAGAGGAGCGTCGAGTGAGGGGGACGCAGACGCGTGCGCTCCGCGGCGGGCTGACCGATGGGATGGCGAGCGCTACCTATTGCGCGCGTGGTGCGAGGAGGGAATCGGCGAGGGCCGGGTGGATGGGCGTGCGCATCGGCGGTGCCGGCGCCGGGCGGAGACGGTGATGTTGAAGCGGGAACTGTCGGACTGGCCGGGTGGCGTGGAGTCGGTGTGGCCGCTGCTCGATGCCGAGAGCATTCGGGCGCTGAGAGCCGGGACTCCGCCTGACAACCGTGCGCTGCGCGTTTCGTCGGAACTCGAGGAGGACGAGCTGGCCGGATCGGCCTTCGTCGGCAATGCGATGGTTCTACTGCGCGCGGTTGCCGAGGGGGGCGAACGCCTGCGGGTCACGTCGAACGGTGCGCTTTCGCTCGCGAGCGTGGCGGGGATGCGAGCGGCGATGACCTGGCCGGACATGGAAGCGACGGAGCATTTTCGCGAGGGGACGAAGTACCGGGAACGGGACCTGTGGGAGCTGCACCTGCTGCGGCAGATGGTGCAGGAGGCGGGACTGATCGAGCGCGGCGCCCGCTCGTTCGAGCTGACGGCGCCGGGGCGCAGGATGCTGGACGCGGGGAACCGGGGCGCGCTTCAGGCGCTGTTGTTCAGGGTGTTCTTCTGGCACATGGACCTCTCGCTGTTCGTGGGCTGGCTTGCCCGGCGCGTGCCGGGCCGATGGCCGCAGAACGACATCGCAGTGGTGCTCTGGGCGCTCGCCGGTGTAGCCGACGAATGGCAAAGCGCCGACACGCTCGCCGTGTCGTGCACCGATCCCGAGAATCCGGTGGCGTATGGGTACCGCGGGCGACCTGCGATGCTGTTCGTGTCGCGCGTTCTCGTGCCGCTGCGCTGGTTCGGAGTAATGGAATGGAGGGAAATGCAGGAGATGTTCGACGTCCGGCGCTGGCGAAAGACCGCCCTGTTCGACCGTTTCCTGTCGTTCGACGTCCGGCTTGCGGAACGTTCGCCTTTCGGTCACTAGCAGGAATGCGAAGATGCGGGGGCGTGACGGAGGGCGACGCGGAGAGGAGGAACGCGCGACTGTGGTACGGGAGCGGGAAAGCGGAAACCTTGGCGGGTGCGTGGCAGTCTCAGCCGGAATCGCGCGGCGGGGCCGCCCGTTATGCGGCGGGCACCGGGATGTGCGTGCGCTCGTCGAGGTCGTACTCGATGCGTTTCACCCGGATCGGATCGATGGGGCCAACCCGCCACCGCCGGCTTACTCGCGCGTTGGCGACCGCGGTCGAAGCGACGTCCTCGAGCCGACCGCGGAGGCCCTCCTCGGCGAGTACCACGGAGCGATCCGGAGGGCACACGAGCTCGACCAGGTAGACGGTGCGAAGCCTCAAGTCGGGCGCAACCATCCGCTCCTCGCCCTCTTCGCGGATGCACCGCACGTAGCGGAAGATCGGGCCGTCGTCGACCGGTGTCCATCCGCGTTGGTCGTCCGCGTTGGCTATCGCCTTCGCCTGGCGCACCCGTCCCGGCAGGTCCAGGAAGGGGACCCGACGCTCGACGTAGCGCGCCTCGGCGAGGCACACCTCGACCCGGGCCTCGGCGCCCGAGAGCGGCGGGGCCGCGTTCCACGGCTGCTCGTCGTCCTCACCGCGCACCGCCTCGCCGTGCTCGCGCCAAGCGTACTCGATGGACTCAAACGGCTCGCCGGTGTCGCCGCAAAGGAGGTCGTGCGCGAAGACCTCCCCAATGCGCGCCCTCGCCCCGGGCCGCCGGCCGTGCCAGTCCTCATCGACGAGCGCGCGGATGCGGGCCGCGATATCCTCGCCCCCCGTGAGCACCATGGTGTGCTCGATGTGCCGCAGTGCCCTAAGCACCAGGACATCCTCGGGCCGGTCGATCCAGGCGGCTTCCGAAATCGCGGCGCCCCATCCTGCGACCCCGCGCTCGATGGCCGCACGACCCCCGCACTCGAGCCACTCCGTGGCATCCTGGCCGTGCGCCTCGATGAGGGCGTCCGCGATGGCGTGGATGAGGTGAGTGTTCCTGGCCATGTCCCGCTCCTGTGTAAGGCCGTGCTCGGTGTCGCCTCGATGGACTCTGCTCCGAGCCCTTCTCGAAGTGCCCTCGGGTCCGCCCGCCCCGACTCCGGATGGCCACGCGGCGGCCGTGTGACGCACGTTGTGCGAAAAGGACGTTCCGGTCCCGTGGGTGCTCGGGCGAGAGGGACGAGAGATTCGGGACGCCCGGCCAGACGCGTGAAACGGTCCCCACGACCGGCCGCCGAACCTGTGGCGACAGCGAAATGAAGGACGGGACGGGAGCAGGCCGGCCGGCTAAGGTACGATCCTCACTGCGCCGGCGACCCGAGCGGCGTCATCTGTGAACAGGCGGTACCGTCCAGATGAAGAGGGAGCGACGACAGGAGGGGAAGAGCATGCGCTGGTGTTGGAATCGGACCGGTCTCGGAATGCTTACGGCGCCCGATCGCCGCCGAACCTCTCGGAGCCGATGACGAGTGCGGGAAAAGCGAGTGGAAACAATAATCTCCATGCTGTGGACTGAGGACGGAACGCGGCTCTCGTTACGAACATCGCGAACAGAAGCTCTCGGTCCTTCGGACGCTGCGCTGTGTGGCGAGGTCATCTCTTTGGCAGGAGCTGAACTAGGTGCGCTTACGTTAGAGCTCGTCCGGTTGCGGAATCCTTACGCGACGGGCCAGCAGTGCGCAGCCACAATGCCGCGAGGAGACGGGAAGGCCGAATGGGAACAATAGTCTGGTACCCCGTACCGGGCGCAGTCACCGCCCCCGGAATGGATAAATTGGCGCTCCGGTTCTGTTTACGCCACTGTCAGGTAACCAATACAAGGCATGCCTTCGAAAAAAACAAACAGACTACGGAAACGCTAGCCGTCCTAGGATTTCCAAGCGCAGATACTGTGATTCCCCGCACATTTTGCGCCAAATGGCGTCCGCTTCGCGCGTTCCTTCTCCCGAGCTAAGAACATGACCTCCTCCCGCGTTAGGCTCATCATGAAAAAAACCGTTCCGCAAATTCTCACCGACTGCATACTTGGGTCTATATCTGAAGATTCAAGAGAGTTTCAGTGGGATTTGTTTTTTCTAAAGTGGTTTAGAAGTCATGGTACGCCTACATTCTTCCTTTTCCACCGGCATTTGGGCGTCACAAATACACAGTATATTGAGCTATTTTCATTATTGGAACTGCACTGCCGAAAATCCACAAAATACCATCCAACGCAACATTACTTGTTTCATACAACAGAGCAGTTTAGATCTCTCGTTCTTGAGAACATAAATACTTTTCTCGACACATCCGAAGAAAACCAAAGAGCTCAAGTTACTGCGTTTGCAGAGATATATGAAGAACTTTTTGCATCAAGTATTGTTGTTGATATGTTCTATTGTTCTTGCGCAGTATTCTTGCCTCCCGGTCTAACGTTGGACCTTTCGCAAATGACATCAGACGCTGGCTATATTCACTCAGCAGGGCGTTCAGTTTTTATACGTAACTTCGACAAGAGCAAGAGAAATCATTTCGAGAATAGTATAGATACCTATCTTGCCCAAGTTCCGGAGGATGAGCTACCGATAAGGTTCGTAGTATATGCCCACGAAGATTTCTCAGCTTACGATCGTAGTTCACGTTCTCAGATCGAACGTGGAATACAAAATGTCAAACTGTACGTCGATAAGCTAAATATGGGCATATATGGCCTCTCCAAAATTGTAGACGACATGCGGCACAAATACAAAAATCGACTGACGATCCCTGAACCAGGTCCATACATCGAGATGCATGACTTCAATACAAAGAAGACACTTTGGTTAATCAACGATCGGTCAATTTCTACAGGAGACTCAAGAAATCCAGGCCGAAGTCGATACTATATTTGTTATGAGCAACTGGTCAAGAACGAAAACCCTCTGGTCATTTTTGATGAGAATAAACCAGCTTGGAAATCACATACGACACTTCCACATACCCTTACCGCTGCATTGCTAAATATCACTCGCTCGACCTGGAGCTGTGACGGAAAGCTATGTGATCCATTTGGCGGGACTGGAACGACTTGGTTCGAAGCAAAACGGCTCGTGCCAGAGGTGGAAATTCAATGCACCGATAAGGATGCGGTCACACAACGAATTGTCGAGGACAATGTACTGTTCTTTTCGCTAGAAACTCCTCATTTGGAAAGTATCGGAATTCGTTTGAAGAAATTGCAACGGGCCGTGACAGCATCAGAAAGGACTCCTGTAGAGGAACCTATCCAAGGGTTGCTGGATCTTGGAATTGGTGTTCAGATTACAAACGAGACCGATCATTATACTTCAGCCAAGAGCTTACTCGAAGAATTAAAGGATGAACAGCCTAATCAGGAACAGGAATTTGAAATGAGCAGCGGTTTCGTGGAGCGATTAGAAAGAGCTGAATTCTTTACGAGACTTGTATTTTATGTTTGCCTCCGCGCGGAATTGAGATTCGGCGGAGGATACGCTAGAAAGGCGATTACGTTCGAAAAGGCACTTTCGGATTCGATCGATGAATTGACCGAGCAGATTCAGCACCTAGTGAGTCTTCGCAGACACATCGATGTCGGTTTCATTTCCGAGAATGGCAACTATGTAACCTGTAGCGGAAGGTATTCTGAGAGCGTGATCCCGGGTGAGTTTATAGGTAAGGTCGGTAGTGGAGTGAGGGATATTCGGGATGAAGTCTTTTCACGAGACGCTTGCCGACTGCCGGAAGACGCATTCGATGCAATAATTTGCGACCCACCATACGGATTTAACACATCAATAGATCATCTTGAACTTACTCGCCTATATTCCAAAT
This sequence comes from Gammaproteobacteria bacterium, assembly GCA_965223775.1. Taxonomy (GTDB): domain Bacteria; phylum Pseudomonadota; class Gammaproteobacteria; order HK1; family HK1; genus JAJDXW01. The sequence continues at coordinate 6,182,535 of OZ245021.1, forward strand.
TTCTTGACGTTGCCCTGAAGTCCCTAAGGCGACGTGGGCATTTGATTCTATGCTTGCCAGCACAATCCTATACTGGCCGTGACTTACCGCTGTGCACGAAGAGTGATCTTGTCGTGAACCAAGTACTTACCAAAGCGGGGAAGATGGATAGAGAAGTGATTTTGCCGGGGAGAAACATTCCGCGTAGTGATTTCGTACCGCCATACTATTGGGAGGCGGACAGGGCATTGCGACGGGTGATACTGCATTTTCAGTTTATCTAACGCGGCGTTGTTGTGAATCGACGCGGCCCTTGAGACCCAAGAATGCCGGCCACTTGCGTATGCAGAGGAAAATTATGTACAGATAGGGTATTTGCCTGACAGTCGCCTGTTCCGGTGGATGTCTGGTTCCGGCGGCCTTTTTTGTCTTCTCCTCCCTTGGTGTCCCGGGTTTGGGCAGGCAGTGGAGGAAGACTTCTTCGGACGTTCTGCCCTTCATTCCGCGTCCGTAGTTGGGCCGTTCGGTATTGTAGCTGACGTGGAGAGGGTCGAGGCCTTTCTTCATGGCCTAGACGCTGTCGGGGAGAACTTGTTGCGGCCCATGCGGCGGAACTGGCCATCCAGCAGGGTGCCGTCGGGCAATCCCCGTGAGCTGGACATCCGCATCGGAAAGGTCGTGACCTCGCGCGTAATGGGTATTGCACGGGACCTCGGGTTCCTCGAGAGAGCCGGAAAATCGGAATCAGCACTTCGCGTCGCTGAAGAATAGTCGGCACGCACGAGTTTGTAACGGGCCCTTCCTAGGCACGTACCGCACAATCCTTCCTGATTATGTACCGTGTGCCGTGGAAAGGCACCGTCCCTCAGCGGGTGCGAATCCCGCCCGGCAAACTGTCGCTCCAGCCGGTAGCAATCGGAGCGGATGACGGAGGTAACGACATCGTTCGAAGCACTTCGGTGGAACGGGTCGCCTTGGGCGATCCAGCGACCATGCGGGCTGCAACGCGAGTGAACGCTATATGCGCTGTAGCGCAGATAGCGTTTTATGGACTGTTCCCCGTTATGCGCTGCACGAGGCCCATCCCGTTGTGGAGCCAAGGCCAAGCCGCGTTTCCGCAGCGCATAATGGTTGCTGATCGAGTCGCTATTGTCGGTGTTTCCTTTGGCAAGGAGATCCGACACTGTTCAGACTCAACCATCTGTTCAAGCGAGCCGACGCGGTTCAGCGGCATCTTGCTGCTCCATTGGCCCGATCCCGCCTCGCCTACCTCGCTCACCGTGCCGAGCAGGGCGCCAGGTCGTCCACGCTGCGCGGGATCGCCGCCCTCCAAGTCAAGGTCATCCACTACTTGGAGCTTGGTGAGCAAGGAAAGGTGGCTCGGCCCGACATTGAAGCCGCCGCACGGCGATGGGTCTCCCAGGACCCTGCACGCCGGGGTGGGAACCCCGATGTTGCCCAACGCCACTTTGTCTCACATGCCACCTGCTGGCTACGCTTCTCGGGCCGCCTGGAGGACTCGGCAATATCGACCCATCCGCACTCTGGCGTAGTTGCGGACTTTGTCGACTACATGCGCCAGGAACGCGGCTGGTCTGAGGCCACGATCCACGACCGTCGAGCACGGGCGGATGACTTTCTGCGGCGGTTTTGCGCAACGACCGGCGCTCTGGCCGAAGTCACGATTGCAACCATCGATCGGGCTCTAAGCGAGAACAACGCCAGGACCGGACGTCCCCGTTGCCGCACCACGATCCGGACCCATGCGGATGCTCTACGGGCATTCTTCCGCTTTGCCGAAGATCGCGGTTGGAGCAGCCCGGGGGTTGCTGCGGCGATCGTGGCACCCCGTGTCTACAGGGATGCGGCGCTACCCGTGGGGCCGTCCTGGGGAGAGCAGCGGCTCCTGCTCGCGTCGACCGAGGGTGACTGTCCGGCGGACCTGCGCGACCGGGCACTGCTGCTCATGCTTTCGGCATACGGCCTGCGCGTCGGGGAAGTGTGCGCTTTGCAGCTCGACGACATCGACTGGGAGGCGGAGACGCTACGCGTTCGCCGTCCCAAGACGGGACGCGTCGACCTGTTCCCGTTGTCGCGCCGCGTCGGAGAACGCACGCGCAGAAGACGCTGCGACGCGAGAATCCCAGCGTGAGCACGAACAGGTGCTGGACCACCACGCCGTCGCGGAACCGCACCCGGGACTGTCCCCAGTCGACCTGGCTCTGTTGACCCGGAGACGTCTCGAAGCGTCTCAGCGTCCCCTCGGCCTGTCCTGCAGCCGGCGAAGCGGTCGCACGAAGCGCCTCACCGTCTCGTAGCTACCGGTGTAGCCGCGATCGACACGCAACTCCTGGAACAGGATCCGCGCCGAGTAGTTCACCGCCGGCGCTCGTGCGTAGAGATACCCCGCGTGCTCGGCCAAGCGCGTGTCCTTCTTCACCGCGCGCCGATACGGACGCCGCGACAGACACCGCCGAACCGTCTTGCGATCCAGCCCGAACCGACGTGCCAGCACCGAGACCGACAATTCGTTCACTGACCGCGCCCGATGACGTTCTTCCCACAGTTCTCGACCGACCATGCGAGATTCCTCCGCCCACTGGGCCAGGCTCGCAATAGTGCGCCGAGCGCCTTCGAACATTCTGCTCATGACCACTCCTCCTTCGTTGAGGAGGGTGGGGATTGTTCGGTGACCCTAACTGGGGATTATTGGGTGACCCGTGAGAGAGTTTGGCGATCGCTGAGGGCCAACCCGGACTTCGTCGCGGACTGGCGGGCCAATGCCGGGCCGGTGGCCCACGAGCCGCCGCCGTTTCCGCTTCGCAGGCAGACCGTCGCCGACCTGGAGGCGGCGCGGTGGAACCTGCTGGCGTGGGAGGCGCCGTGGCTGAACGAGCACACCGCGCCGTTCTGGGCCGGCGTGCCGATGCTCGAGGGACGGGCGCTCGATGTGGGGAAGGTCACCGAGCACGCACTGTTCCGCGTCGTGGTCAGGTTCGGGGCGACCTTCTGGGGTCTGCGGCTTCGAGACGGAGGACTTGTTCTCAAGGTGATGCGGGGCCGCAGGGTGCGGCAGATTCGCGTGCGGGATGGGAATGCCTTCGACCCGGCGCGAAGCGGCCTTGAGATTGCGGCAGTGAGCGGTGGGGTTCCTCGCAGTGGGTGGACACGCGTCGAGTGTCTGGATGCCATAGTCGACATTCGATAGCAGGCTGGAGCTCGCCGACATCGCGGCGAGAAGGCGACGGGGCAAGACCGCGTCGCCGATCTCGCCGCTCGCGCTGGAGGCAGTGAAGCGGATCGACGTGCTGTTCGACATCGAGCGCGGAATCGTCGGCAAGCCGGCCGAGCAGCGCCTCGTCCTGCACCAGGAGCTGAGCGCGGCGCCGGTGCTGGCCGACCTCAAGGCCTGGATGCAGGCCGAGCGCGGAAAGTTGTCGCGCCATTCCTCCGTGGCGAAGGCCATGGACTATATGCTCCGGCGCTGGGAGATGTTCGCCCGCTTCCTCGACGACGGTCGCATTTGCCTCACGAACAACGCCGCTGAAAGGGGGCTCAGGGGAATTGCCTTGGGCAGAAAGTCGTGGCTGTTCTGCGGCTCCGACCTCGGTGGCGTTCGCGCGTCGGCCATGTACACGCTGATAGGCACTGCCAAGCTTAACAATGTCGATCCGCAGGCTTGGCTCGCCGATGTCCTCGACCGGATCCGAGAGACGCCGCAGAACCGACTCGACGAACTCCTCCCCTGGAACTGGGAAGACAGCCAGCGGCACGATCAGGCTGCGTAGACCGACACCCCCGCCCGGTGCTTCCACACCGGCATTACCCCGCCGCCAAGCGCAGCCCGAAATACCCCGCAGTCTTCGGCGGAGGGTCACGGCCCAATTCCCGTTTAGCACGAAACGGACCCAGAATTCATTGGAAATGTTTGGGAAAGCACCCTACGGATTGCGGTTGGGCGTTACGCTCGGAGCGCGTCGAGGAACTTCATCACGATCCGGTATGCCGGCTCGTACGCCGCAAATGCCTGCTCATGCGGCTGCAGCTCGCCGTGCAACAGCGCGTTCCGCATCGCGTAGATCACTTCGATAAGCGCCGAGAACAGTTCTTGGCCCGTACACCTGAAATCGACATCGCCGGCGGCAATCCGGTCACCAACTCCGGCGAAGAGATCAGTCGGTGGTCGCGGGTTGCATTGCCGGTAGAGCCCGAGGAGGCGTGCTCGCTGGTATTGCGACAAGCCGAGAAAGTGCTGATGAGCTTGCAGGGCAGCCACATCGTATTCGGGTTGCTCAATGTCAGCGCGGACATCAGCGGGATTGGCAATCGAGCTGATTGTGCTCTGCCATTGGCCGTTCACCTTGTCCACGCAATATCGCATCCGCTTGTAATCGAAAGTCTGCGGGGTATTCGCGACGCGTCCAAGATACACTGCGCGAAAGGAAATTCGCTCAAGCACGTCGTTCTTGGTGACCTCGATGTGGAAGGTATCTAGGCACACATGTAGGTCCCGGATCAGAAGCTTGAACTTCTGAGCGGCTTCGGCATCCGGCAACGGGTTGCCGTGCCCATCCGTCTGGACAGGCTGTAGAAGCGGCATGATCGCGCTGCGAACAGGGTTCGCTTGCTGCTTGACATAGCGAAGACCTTCCGAGTCCTTTTTCTGGCGCGATGCCTCCCGATACCAAGCGTTGAATGAGGCCCACGCCTTTACGAATGGGCCGATGTAATCAATCTCCGCGCGCTCCAACCACAGACGAGCATTTTCAGGGAGATGCGGCACGGGTCAGCCCCCCTGCTCATCCAGGAAACGGAGTGCGGCGGCCTGGTCGTCCTCGATTGCGATTTCTACCGCGCGCTTGGCAGCATAGAGGAGCGCGGACGACCGGTTCCGCGAGTCCCGGGCGTTTGTAACTGCATCGCAGATCGCTGTTTCCGTAGGCGCGTCTGGTGGACAAAAAGGAAGGCTGAGCAAGTCCTTCTCCGAAATGGCCGGATACATGCTGGCACTGGTATGCAGATCCATCAGCTCACAGAAGACAGGTAAGCGCAGATACGTCAGCAGCACTTCAGGCCTAACGGCGGTTGGCTTGAGCACAACGAAACCAGAAGAGCAGACATTGCCAGCCTGATGATCTGCGATGAGTGCGGACAACCTACGGATCGGTCGAACCGTCGATGTAATCACGTCTCCAGACCTCACGAACCAAGTCGCTCGGCTGGGCAGGGCCAATTTTTCCTGGCTGGTAGCTGATTGATGCGACAGGCGAAACTGGGTCTCTGGACAAATGGCGTCGAGGGCGCCATAGTGGGGCACAGGCCCATCGACCCCGGCGAAGACGATGCTCGAGTTGATTTCCCGACGGCTGCGCGAGGTCACGGTCCGCCCCGCGGTGGGCGCCGACGAGAGGATCCGCTGGGATGCGCTGATGGGCGCGCACCACTATCTGCCCTTCCGGGGCTTGGTCGGGCGAAGTGTGCGCCACGTCGCAGTGCTGGGCGAGCACTGGCTGGCGCTCGTGGGTTGGCACGCCGGTGCGTTCAAGCTCCGGGCCCGCGACCGCTGGATCGGGTGGCTGCCCGAGCAGCAGTTTCGCCGCCTTCACCTCATCGCCAACAACGCGCGGTTCCTCATCTTGCCCGAGTGCGCCGCGGCGAACCTCGCTTCGCGGGTGCTGGGGCTGAGCCTTCGCCGGCTCTCGGGCGACTTCCGCGCAATGCATGGCCATCCAATTCTGATCGCAGAAACCTTCGTCGATCCGGCCCGCTTCACCGGCGCGTGCTACCGGGCGGCGAACTGGCAGGCGCTGGGCCACACCCGCGGCTTTGCCCGCAAGCCCGGCACGCCCGCGACCTGGGTCCCCCACGGCAGACCGAAGGAGGTCCTGGTCTACCCGCTGGCCCGCGACGCGCGCGAGCAACTGTGCCGCCTCGACGATGCCCCAAAGTGGCGAAGCGAAGGCGACCCGCGACCGTGGACCGCCCATCGACTGCGAAGCCTGTGGGAGTGTCTTCATGGTGTGCCCGATTTCCGCAGCACGCGCGGGCGGCGCTATCCGCTGGCCACCATCCTGGCCATCGCGGTCGCCGCGAAGCTTGCCGGATACCACGGTGCGACCGCAATCGGCGAGTTCTCCCAAGCGTTGACCCAGCATCAGCTTCGTGCCCTGCGGGCGTTCTACAGCCCCCGTCTGGGGCGCTTCACCGCCCCGTCCACGACCGCGTTCGTCAAGGTTCTCACCAACTTGGACCCCGATGTGCTCGACCGCGCGGCGCGCACCTGGGCCGCGCAGCAGGCCTCGCGCACCGACCCCGTCGCCATCGACGGGAAGTACATCCGCGGTGCCGCCCGGCACAATCCGGGCGCCAAGCACCTGCTCGTCGCCGCTGCGGAGCACCGCTCTGGAATCGTCCTCGGACAAGAGGCGGTACAGGACAAGAGCAACGAGATCCCGGCCGTGCGTACCCTGGTCACCGGGCTCGACCTCACCGGCCGCGTCGTGACCCTCGACGCGATGCACACCAACCACCACACCGCCCGGTGCTTGGTCGAGCAGTGCGGCGCGCACTACGTGATGACCGCGGTCAAGGACAATTGCCCCAACTTGCTCGCCGAGTTGGCTGGGCTCGATTGGGAGCTTCCCCAGGTGCGCGCCACCGAGCATCACACCTCGGACAACGGACACGGACGAATCGAGAAGCGAAGCTGCCGGGTGCTCGACCTCACCGAGCACCGCGACCGCGCCCCCCTGCCTCATCGTCAGGTCGCCTTTCGCATCGAGCGCGAGCGGCGCATCGTCAAGACCGGCAAGGTCGAGCACGAGACCGTACACGGCCTGACCTCCGTGCCCCCCGACCAAGCCACCTCGCAGGTCGTCCTGGCCCTGGTGCGCGGGCATTGGAGCATCGAAAATCGACTCCACCACGTGCGCGACGTCTCCTACGACGAAGACCGTTGCCGGGTGCGAACCGGACACCTGCCGCGCAATCTCGCCTGCCTCACGAACCTCGCCATCTCCATCGTTCGCCTCAAGGGGCGCTTCGACTCCCTCCCCCAAGCCCACCGGCACTACGCTCGGCGGCCCCAGGACGCCGTGCGCCAGCTCATCAACCCGCCCAAACGCTGAGCCCCACGCTACTGCGACCCCTCGGCGCTTGGCTCCACCACCGCGCCAACGTTCCCGCTCGCCCGGCCGGGCAATCCGAGCTTCCGGTTTGCTTTGCATACCCCTCCAAACGACTCAGATACCCTCCTCCGTGACCTCCCCTTCCTCCCATTCCACCGGCTACCGCACCACCACAACGGATTCCAACCAATCACGTGCTCATCCTTGCACCGAACAAAATTTCACCCTGCTCGGCTGGGCGCTTCCGCTTGATTGAGACGTGTGCTCCGTGCCGTGCCATCCCCATTGAGACTGCCAATCTCAATGTAATCGAACTCGCCTTCAGTACATGGCTTGAACTTCTCGCGGCGCGATGGCGCAACATCCCCCAATGAGATGCCTTTTCGGCCAAGCCGATTGATCAGGTCCTGGATTTTGGGCGCGAAGTACTCCGCGTCCATTCTACCAGCCGACTTCACCAGCGAAGCTTGAGTTGGGGAGCTGAGGGGAGTGGTGGGGACCCAGCCGTCAAGCCCGAGAGACCTGTATAGGTTTTCTTCCGCCGTCTTCGCCCAGCGATACGAGTCTCGCTCCGCTTCCTGTGACGATAGGACCGTCTCTACGATTTTACCCTCAAGCAACGAACCGAACCGTGGGACAAGTAGTTGATCCATGTCTTCAAGAATCAAACCAGTCTGAACAGCACCACGAGTGAGGCGCTCGATTTGAAGCCGCCCAAGAGTGGAGCGCAGGACTACAGCCAAGAACTCGGGCTGTACCGCTCTTGGCCTGAGGATGGCTAATTTGCAGCTACAAGTCGCGGGTTCGTCCGTCGCGACAAGGCTAAGTTCGCCTACAGTGCCGACAATTGATAGAAGGACGTCTCCCTTTTCGAGGTGAGATCGCGTCATGTAGGGGCGGTTGAATGCCTCCGGCGTGATGAAATACGGATCAGCTTGCTCAATAAAGAAATTTCCAACAACATCTTGCCCTCTGAAGTAAGGAATGCCGTCTTCAACAAAATCAGCGCTGATGGTGAAATGATTCCCATCCGAAACTGCGGCAACCGATGCGACATCGTCGTGATTGTGAGCTTCAACGCCCTCGGCTGCCGCCATATGGCCCTTTCGAAAGAACTCTGCATCGAGGCGTAGGGTGCGCTCGAGTTTAGAAATCCTTATCGTCGTCGCTTCCAGCCCCCCCGTCAGCGCCGTAAACCGGGCGCTGTCGAAGGGGCTTAGCGAAAAAAACTGAAACCCTCCTTTTTCGCGAACTCTATAAAGGCCTCCGCGATTCCGTCCTGGGTCAGACCATCGTGGTTGAAGAGGTCGTGGGCTACGATGAAGTGCCCGTGTTCGTCACGCTTTGGAGACCCATCGGGCTCCCGCACATAGACCTTCTGGCCCCGGTTATTCACCGACTCGACCTGCTGCGTGGCGAAGAAAATTTCGTAGTCCTCGACCTTCGGGCACAGCGGACCGACGGCCGGGTCGTCGTTCCATTTCTGCACGAAGAGCACGCTCGTCTTCGTACCGGTGTGCGGCTTGAACGAGTTCCGGTGCAGTCCGACCACCGCAAGGATGCGGCAGCGCTCCATTATGAGTTCGCGGACGCGTTTTTCGCTCGCATTGTTGAAACGCCCTTGGGGAAGGACGATGGCCATGCGCCCACCGTGTCGCAGGAAATCGAGATTGCGCTCAATGAACAGCAGGTCGCGGCCCACCGCCGTCTCCTGGCGCCCGTTCGCCTTGTGGGCCAGCTCGTACGGGGAGAGCATGTCGCTCTGCTTGATGTCGCCTGCAAACGGCGGATTTGCCATCAGCACGTCGAATTGGAAGTACCGGTAGTCCTTGTGGCGCGGCTTTTCGCGAATCTTCCGAAGGCGCGAGAAGCCCGGACCGTAGGTGTCGTTCCAGTCGTCCTGCTTGACGGTCTCGTCCCACTTCGTCCAGTCGAGAGTGTTGAGGTGCATCACGTTGGTCTCGCCGTCTCCGGCGATGAGGTTGAGGCACCGGGCGACGCGGACGCTCTTCTCGTCGAAGTCGATGGTGAAGACCTTTTCCTTCACGTAGTCCGTGCAGCGTGCAGGCTTCTCCTCCATGGTGAAGAGGTGAGACTGCGGCATACCGAGATTGTCGACGATCTGCTTCCAGACGTGGAACATTGAGTGCACCGTGAACCCGGCAGAACCGCAGGCCGTGTCGATGACCGTCTCATGCTCCTGTGGGTTCAGCATCCTCACGCACATGTCGATGACCCATCGCGGCGTGAAATACTGTCCCTTCTCGCCCTTGGCGGACTTGTTCACCAAGTATTCGAAGGCGTCATCGATGACGTCCAAGTTGGAGTTGAATAACTTCCATTCCTCGAGTGAGCCGACGCAGACTTGGAGGTGATCGGCCGAAAGCTTGATGCGATCATCGTCAGGGAAAACGCCTTCCCACTTCTTGCGCGCCTCGTCGAACAGGGACTGAATGCCAAGTTTCAGCTGAGCCGCAGTATTGCTATTGCGGAATCGAAGATGCTTGTAGGTGCCGCGGTAACACGCCATCTCGTCGTAAAGCTTAGTGAAAATCAGTTTGAACACCTCCTCGAAGACGTCCACGCCAGCGTTGGCGAGGACCTCGTCCTCAAGTTCTTCAATGAGGTCACGAAGCGAGCGAGCCTTGGCGCCTTCTCGCTCGCGCTCCTTCTCCTTTTGCAGAAGTGTTTCGATGGACCACGGCTGCCCGGCAACATCATCGATGGTCTGACTGACCGTCGGCAGACCCGGCAACTCGACGAAGTAGTTCGGGTTTTTCCGGTGCCAGACGATAGTCTGGCCGCCGTTGCTCCAGAGCGCCAACGGTGCGCCTGTGGCGTGCGTGTAGGAGCGCAGCTGTTCCTTGCCATCCTTAAACTTGACCCGTTTCACCTCGACAATCGTGAAAGGCACAGCTGGTCGGTCTGCGTCGAACACGACAATATCAGCGCGCTTCGAGTTGTCTCGGCCGAAGGTGATCGGGTACTCGACGGCGAGTCTGGTCAGCGGGTAGCCATATCGTTTTGTTAGACGGAGAATCCAGAGCTGGCGAACCGCCTCCTCGGGCTTCGCGAGGATATCTTTCTTGCGGATTGGGCACTTGAAGTACAAGCGGCCATCCTTTTCATGAAGCAACGCGTCGAGATCGGTCAACTCGGTCGGATCGAGGGGCTTGAGCGAATGGTCAGTGCGACCATTATCGAAAACCTCAAGTATCTTCATTCTTGCTCCATTCTTTTCGTCGCGGTTGGCCGGAGCACGCTTCTTCTCCGCAATCATTGTGTCACTATTCATTCGAGTCCGTTCCACTTGCTGTGCTTACTGAAGTCCGGCTTCGATGGCTTTCAGCCTTTCATATTCCTCGATGGCCACGACCGCAACCACGGGTCGGCCGACACGATGACCGAGGTGAAGGTCCGGGGATTGCACTGGGGCGCCGTCCCCGACGACACGGGTAGACCCGGCATCGCGCAGGTCGAGGTCACATACCGCCGCATGACGGTCCGGTCTCCGATCGGCAAACAGAAACGCTATCCGTCGCTCGTTCTCACTCTGTTGCACGCCCGTGAGCCGCAGGAGCCGGCCAGCCGGCCCCGTATCGACTGGAAGCTGATCACCGACCTGCCGGTCGACAGCCACGATGATGCGGTGGAGAAACTGCGCTGGTATGCCATGTGCTGGAAGATCGAGGTCTTCCACAAGATCCTGAAATCGGGCTGCCGGGCCGAAGGGGCGCGGCTGCGAACCGCCGAGAGGCTGGTCAGGTTGCTCGCAGTGTTCTGCATCCTGAGCTGACGCGGGTTCTGGTTGACGATGCTCAATCGGACCGAGCCGGACCTCGAACCGGCTCTCGTGCTGACCGAAATCGAAATCAACGTCCTTGATCAGCTGATCCCGGATCCTGCCGCCGATCCTTCGCCGGCCAGGACGCTCTCGCTCTATCTCATCACGATTGCCAGGCTCGGCGGCTATCTCGCTCGATCCAAGGATCCGCTCCTGGGCAACATCGTCATGTGGCTCGGACTCTCCCGGTTGAGCGACATCGCACTTGGTACCGCCTTGCAAATCAACAATGTGGGAAATTGAACGTCCGTCAGGCCGTGGAATCGATCTGCCCGCGGCTGTGTTCGGTGGGTTCAGACGACGCATCTCTGCGCGCTGCGGGCATCGACTATCTCCGTACGTTCCGTCCTGACAACGCGGATCATTCACTGCGCGCCTAGGCGATGAAACGGACTGCATAGGAGTGTGGATGGGCGGGCAGAAGAGCGGCACCGAGGGCTTGGACGTACCGAAAGCCATCGAGTTCTCCATGCGGGCGAAGCGTGCCGCAAGCGTAACATCCAGCATAACCGCCTTCCTCGCCGGTTTCCTCCCCCGGAACGAGACGGCCGAGATCGAGGCCGAGAAGGCAGAGGGCCTCTCGAGCGACGTCCAGCGCGTGATCGACCAAAACTGCCGGCATGAGGTGTCGGAACGGTTACCTACGCTCGAATGTAACCGTTCGTTTAGGCCGTGGGGGCCGAGATCGGCGAAGACAGTGAACGTCCACCGAGGGGGAGGAGATCGGCAGGCTGTGCACAACGACCACACTCGTCGGCCGGACGATCCCACTGCTCGTAGTTGGCAACCGTGAGCAACCGGCTGCCCTGGTCGTCCCAGGGAAGCGTCTGCTCGTAGTGGGCGGTCCTGCATGCGGTCACCGTCGCGGTGAGGGCGGCGAAGGCGGCCTTGGACAGCAGGCGCTTGTTGTAGCGCCTGGCGGACGCAGCTGCGTCGTGGTGGACGGCGACGTGGTTGCTCGCCTGGCGGTCGTAGAGCCGGCCGGACCAGGCGGTGAGGGGCGTGTGGCGCGGCGAGGTCGTTCCGCCTTCGGAGTGGCGCAAGGGCAAGCGCCTCGGCGGAACGCGGACAATGGCTCGGCAAGAGAGCGGCGGACGGTGCAGCATCAAGGGCAACATCAGCAAGAACGGCACGCGCATCTACCACGTGCCGGGCGGGCGCTACTACGACCAGACCAGAATCAACTCGTCGAAGGGGGAGCAGTGGTTCTGCACCGAGAATGAGGCACGAGCTGCGGGATGGCGCCGCTCACGGCAATAGTCCGCATGCTCACGGGGCCGCGCACCGGCGCCCACGCGTTCGGCGTGCCGAGGCAGCCGCGGGTCGATGGAAGCGCGCCCCTCGGTCGGTACCGGACATTTCCCGGGACGCGGATGCAACTTTACTCGAACCCGTTCACCCAGACAGTCGACTTGAGGCACGTCCGGGGTAGGCCGTGGGCTCGCCGGCTGTAGGCCCGAAACCCGGAGCGGATGACACCTGGATTCGCCGCACCCGACCAAGGCGAACCTGGATAGTACCGGCGGGATCGATCAGCGCCGGCTGCGGATGCCGCCGAAGGCCGGGCGAGGTGGGCGATGTCGCCGGAACACCGGTTCCGCTCTGGAGTTCCGTTCTGGCGTCTGAGACGCGGTTGCAGGGGAAGCGACGACGGCCTCGCTGGTCGTCCGATCGCTCTGAAGCACGGTGTCGAGGAATCGGGGACAGGCTTGGGGAGGAATCGTCAGCGAGGCGCAGAGGGGACCCGGAGCGGGGCCTCACGTTGCAATTCAATCGCTTTCGGAATCCTTACGGCGCGGAGAGGATGGGGATAAAAATGACGTTAATACAATGGGTTAGAAAAATGCGTAATCTTTGTGTCGAGGATGCGCCATTTGTTCCGCCTTCGCGCCGGCGCTGCGGGGAGCGCTTTGAGGCGACCCCTCGGAGCGGGATCTCGGCCGGAGCCGGACTGAATGTTCTCCTCTGCATTGTGTGTGTCCGTCTTGATGGCATCACTGCCGCCTTGTCGCCAGCGCCATTTCGTCGCCCATGCGCCTGCGTGTATCCGAGGCAGCGGAGCTTCCTGGAGCAAGGTGTTTCTTCAGCCAATACTCGTGCTGCTCATCGACGGAAAAGACAAACCGTTGCGCTTGCTGCGCGCTGATCACGTTAAGCCGTTTCGCGATTCTGCGCCCGGGAACGTGATCGATCGTGTTCGGCGGCGGGAGGACCGCGACCGCGGTCCTGGGTTCCAAGGGTAGGAGCCAGACTCCGCGTTCCGGAAGTCGGACTACCGGCCAATCGGAGAGCACGAAGGTCCCATCCCGCTCGCCCAGACGTAGGAGTTCCCACCGAGCATTGATCAGATTTCCTCCAATTCTCGGGTTTTCCACGAGCCCCTGAATGACGTTGGAGAACAATCGATCTGTCGGCGTGTGGCCCAGCTGCTGGGCATACCAGATCGAAGGTGGGTCGGACACACCCTCGTCCTCCATCGCCTCGCGGACTTCGCTGTCCCTGTCGATCGAGTCAACGGCCTCGGTCGCCCCGGACCGAATCTTGTCGACGGTCTGCGGTGCACGGACCTCGAGCGAGAGCATCAGCCGAGCGAAGTCGCACCGTTCATGCTCACGCAGCGCGCTGGGACCCCCATTCAGGAGTCGGTCGCAGCTGCGCGCACCCCGCGTGTCGACCTCACCGAAGAACTTGTTCTCCAGGATGTCGCGGCCTTCTGGATGCCGTTCCAGCAGCAGCAGGTCCAGCTCGTTGCAAAACGCCTTGGGACCCAGGCGTTTGCAGGCAAGACCCTGTCTGCGCTCGTTCCACCAGTAGCCGCTGAGTGTGCCGTCAACCGCCCAGGGCTTCATCAGAAACTCGGGGACGTAGTGGTGTCTGCGGGACTCCTGCTCAGCCATCCCGATGCAGCTGCCGGTCAGTCACCGCACGCGCGCCGTTTCACCGATATGCGCCTGTGCGCTTGCACCCTCGCACGTCGGTGCGCCTGCCTCATCGGTTCGTCTCAGCTCCCTCTTGCCCCGTCGTCGCTCCCCTGCGCTGCAGCTCCTTGAGCAGCGAGGCCCGGTCTTTGTCCGACATCGCGGCAACGTCCTTCATGACCGCGTGCCAGTTTCTGTCCCGCTCCCTGTCGAGCGCTGAGTACGGGAACGTCGCGAATCGCTTCAGCACAATTGTGGGCGCCTGCACGCACTGCATTCGGCCCCCGCGGACCTCGACCGTGAACTGGTACTGATCGCTGCCGACGCTCTGTTGCGCGCGGTACAGCTCGCTGCGCGCGTCGACGAGCGGACCCAGCGTCCCCGCGAACGCCTCGATGCTTTCGACCTTCTTCTGTGCAACAACGAGCATGCCCTCGGTCGACGCGGCGCTCTCGTCGTCCATCATCTCTTCGGGGATTCCGTGCCAGTCCTCTCTGCCCCCCAGCACCCACCAGTTCCTCCCCGTCTCGTCCCGCTGCCACTTCGGGCGTTTCCCCACCTTGTGCAGGGTGACTCCGTAGTGCACCTGAATCGCCTCGATCACGCGATCACGCTCGAGGTTGCCGAACTTTGCGATCTCGTCCGTCACGCTCTCGTCTCCGTTCCGTCCTCTCCGCGACGACTTCGCTCGTGTCCTCGTCAACCGGACTTGCAGGTCGAATCAGTACAGTGATCCGATAATGAGTACGTCGATCTGCATTTCCTTCGCCACACGTTTGCACGAGTAAGGGTTCAAATTGTACGCCTCGGGACCTGCAACGGCGCTAGAGTCCCGTGCAAGCAGGCGCACGGCAGCAGTCGCGGACTGCGGTGCGCCGATAATGCACTTGGCGTGCCGGGTTACGATGGGGCCGATGACGCGTCGGATCGGTCTGCGAGGATGGCTGTGGCTGGGCGCTGGTGTAGAAGGGATGCCGACCGGGGCGTCGTTGCAAGACGGGGTTGGGACGGGGGAGAGTCGCACAACAGATGGAGTGGCGTGCGCGAGTGGCGACGGGTGAAGGTTGGAGGCGGATCCGGAGGGCCATAGTGGGCATGGAGATCGCGGCGGATGGAGCGGGGCCCGCGATCGGCGAATCCGGGCGATCACCGCTCAGGAGGGACACGTCACGTCTTGCGTTGGATTGAATCCGCTTGCGTTACGCTTACGGTGACGAATAGACGTGGGGAAATTCAGAAAGTTGTGAGGTTGTAGAAACATAATGAAAACATTACGTTATGACTGAATCACAAGCAAGATACAGGATTGGAGTAGACATCGGCGGCACCTTCACCGACGGGATCCTGGTCGACGAGCATTCCGGCGAGACCCGCATCGCGAAGGTCCCTTCCACTCCCGGCGACCCCTCGGTCAGCTTTCTCGCCGTCGTCGAGCGCATCCTGCACGAGGCGGGCATCGAGGCGTCGGACGCAGGCTACCTCGTGCACGGCACCACAGTGGCCACCAACGCGATCATCGAGGGGAAGCTTGCTCCCACCGGGTTCATCACCACCGAAGGGTTCCGGGACATGCTGGAGATCCAGCGTCAGATCCGGCCTTCGCTCTACGACCTGCTGTTCGAAAAGCCGCGCCCCCTCGCGCCGCGGTACCTCTGCTTCGGCATCCCGGAGCGGCTGGACGCGGCGGGCGCAGTGGTGACGCCGCTGGACGAGGAGGCAGTTGCGGCCGCCGCCCGGCAACTGAAGCATGAGGGCGTGGAAGCGATCGCGGTCTGCTATCTCCACGCCTACTTGAATCCTGCGCACGAGAACCGAACGCGCGAAATCGTGCACGAGGTGTTCCCCGAAGCGGTGGTCTCGCTCTCCTCGGAGGTCGCTCCGGAGTTCCGCGAGTACTTCCGGGCCAGCACCACCCTCATCAACGCGGGGGTGCGGCCGATCGTCGAGCGGTATCTCTCCAACATCGAGGCGCGCCTGCGGGATTCCGGACTCAAGGGCCAACTCCTCGTCATGCAGTCGAGCGGTGGCGTCCTGACCTTCGAGGCCGCCCGCACCAAGCCCGTGTTCATGGTCGAGTCCGGACCTGCCGCGGGGGTCATCGTCTCCGCCCATCTCGGCGACATCCTCGGGTTCGACAACATCCTGTCCCTCGACATGGGCGGCACCACCGCCAAGACCGGGCTCGTCGAGCGCGGCACCCCGAGCATCACCAAGGAATACGAGGTCGGCACGGCCGCCCGGGCCGAGCACGGCGCCAAGGGTGCCGGCTATCCCATTCGCACTCCGGTCATCGACCTCGTCGAGATCGGTGCGGGCGGCGGCTCCATCGCCTGGGTGGACTCGGGTGACGTGCTGCGGGTGGGCCCGCAGAGCGCCGGCGCTGATCCGGCCCCCGCCTGCTACGGGCAAGGGGGGACCGAGCCCACCATCACCGACGCGAATCTCGTCCTGCGCCGGCTCGACCCGGATCACTTCCTCGGCGGCGAGATGCGGCTCGACGAGGCGGCGGCCTGGCATGCCATCAAGGAGAGGTGCGCCGACCCGCTCGGCCTGGACGTGGTCGAGGTGGCCCTCGGCATCGTGGAGATCGCCAACAACGCCATGGTGAGCGCGCTCCGGCGGATTTCGGTGCAGCGCGGACACGACCCGCGGGACTTCGTCCTCGTGGCCTTCGGGGGCGCCGGCCCCGCGCACGCAAACCGCCTCGCCGCGGAGATCGACATCCCCACCGTCCTGGTCCCCATGAGCCCGGGCACCGCGTCAGCCATGGGTCTGCTGGTCACCGACATCAAGCACGACTACTCCGCCACCCTGATCCAGCCGGCGGATGCGCTCGACCTGGAGCAGGTGGACCGGCTCTATCGCGAGATGCGGGAACGGGGGCGGAGAGCGCTGATTGGGGAGGGTACGGGTCACGCGAGCATCGGCTTCGAGCGTCTGGCCGACATGCGGTACGTCGGCCAGAGCTACGAGCTGTCCATACCGTTTGGCGAGGGCCGGAAGGAAGACGTGCTGGACGGGATGCTCGAGGCATTCCATGCCGAGCACGAACGCGCCTACGGGTTCTCGGCGCCAGGCGAGCCGGTGGAGTTCGTGACCCTGCGGCTCACCGCGGTCGGAAACATCGTCAAGCCGAAGCTGCGTGAGCTGCCTTCGTGCGGCGGCACCGGCGGTAGCGGCGGTAGCGGCGGCGACCTCGATGCGTCCGCGGCCCTTCGCACCGTGCGTCAGGTCTTCTTCGCCGAGGCGGGCGGCTTCGTGGACTGCCCGAGCTACGACCGCTACGGGCTTCCCGCGCGCGGCGTGGTCGAGGGTCCCGCGATCGTGGAGGAAATGGACTCGACGACGGTGATCCACCCCGGCTTCCGCGCCGAGGTGGACCAGTATGGCAACCTGCTCATCAGGGCCGGGATGCAGGCGCAGCCGTGACGCGCGCCCCGGCCGGCCCGGGAACGGCCATGAACTCTTCGCAGCACGAAGGAGTCCCCCAATGAAGGTCGACCCGATCAAGTTCGAGGTGCTCCGCAACGGCTTTCTCGAAGCGACCGAGGAGATGGCGCTGGCGTTGCGGCGCAGCGCGTATTCCACCAACATCAAGACCCGCTGCGACTTCTCGTGCTGTCTGTTCGACCGCGACCTTCGCCCCATCGCGCAGTCCTTCAGCCAGCCCAACCACCTCGGTTCGATGGTGGGAACGGTGCGCCAGGGGGTCCTCGACTACGGGATCGAGAACCTCGGTCCGGGCGATCAGCTCGTGGTCAACTACCCCTACCCGAGCGGCGCTCACCTGAACGACATCGTGGTGGTCGCCCCGTTCCTCTACCAAGGCGAGATTCACGGCTACTTCGGCAACCTCGCCCATCACGTGGATGTGGGCGGGGGCGCCCCGGCGAGCGTCGGCGCGTTCCGCGAGATCTACCAGGAAGGGGTGATCATTCCCGCGGTGAAGATGGTGCGGGAAGGGGAGATCGTCGACGACGTGTTCCGGCTCGTGCTGTCCCAGGTCCGCTCCAAGCGCGAGACGGCGGGCGACTTCCGGGCGCAGTTCGCGGCCAACAACACCGGCGTGCGGCGCCTGACGGCCCTGTTCGAACGCTACGGGCCGGAGACCGTGAACTTCTACATGGACGAGCTCATCGCCTACACCGACCGGCGCACGCGCGCCGAGCTCGCCACACTGCCCAGGGGCGAGTACGTCGCCGAAGGGTACGTCGACAACGACGGATTCACCGACCGGCCCGTGCGGCTGGTGGTGCGGGTCGTGGTCGACGCCGACGGCGTCCTGTTCGACTTCACCGGCTCCGAGCCACAGCGCCGGGCGCCCGTGAACTCCACCTACGCCCAGACCTACTCCGCCGCTGCGTACTCGCTCAAGTGCGTGGCGGACCCGGACCTGCCGGTGAACGAGGGCTTCTACCGGCACGTGCGGATGGTGGCGCCGGAGGGGACGGTCGTGAACTGCGTGCACCCCTTTCCGGTGGTGGGGGGATGGGAGACCCAGGTCCGCCTCAACGACACCATCTTCAAGGCCCTGGCCCAGGCCATCCCCGAACGGATGATCGCGGGGACGAAGGCGATGCAGTGTCACGCGGGGTTCGGCGGTGTCGACCCCCGCTCCGGAGCGTACTACTGTTACCTGGAGACGCTGGGCGGCGGCTACGGTGGCCGAGCGCGCAGCGACGGGCCGGACGCGGTACAGACGCACGGACAGAATACCGAGAACGCGCCGGTCGAGGAGACGGAGATCAACTATCCCGTGCGCATCCTGCGCTACGAGCTCGTGGAGAACTCCGAAGGCGCCGGCCGGTTTCGGGGCGGGCTCGGCGTGCGCCGCGACTACCGCTTCGACGACCACGAGGTGACGTTCACCATCCTCGCGGACCGCGACCGCTGGGGGCCGTGGGGGCTCTTCGGCGGACAGGACGGCCGCAAGGCGTACTACATCCTCAACCCCGACGGCGAAGCCCGCGAGCTCGGCTCCAAGCGTACCGTAGACATGAAACCGGCCGACGTCGTCAGCTACCAGACCTGCGGGGGCGGCGGCTACGGACCCGCGCGCGAGCGCGACCCCGCGTCGGTGCTGCGAGATGTCCGTGACGGGAAGGTCTCCGCCGAGCGTGCCCGCGAGGTCTACAAGGTCGCCGTGGATACGGCCACGTGGACGGTGGACGAGGCCGAGACGGCGCGCTGCCGGCGTTGAGCCCAGTCTCGCGAGACGATGGGCCGTGGCCGGGCCCCGCGGCAAACTCGAGGCGACGCGAAGTCCGTCCCGACCATACCGTGCGCGTTGTCCCGTCTCGCCCGGGGCGGGCATTCGCCCACGTTCGATCATGCAGTAGATTGCGAGAAGAGCGGTAGTGACCGAAGCAAGCAACGTATTGAATGAGAATGGACTAGAAGCGCCTCAAGCTCGGTATCGGGTGGGCGTGGATGTCGGCGGCACCTTTACGGACATCGTGCTGATGTCTCCGGGGGGCCGGGCGGTGCCGAAGAAGGTCCTCTCCTCGCCGCCGCACTTCAATGCCGCCATCCGGCAGGGCGTGGCCGAGTCTCTGGCCGAGAACGGGGTGGCTGCCTCGGCGATCCGGTCCTTCACCCACGGGGCGACGGTGGCCACCAATGCCATCATCACCCGCACCGGCGCTGCCACCGGACTCATCACCACCGAGGGCTTCCGCGACGTTCTCGAGATCCGTCGCATGCGGATGCACAAGCTCTACGACATCCACTGGGAGAAGCCCGCCCCCCTGGTGGCCCGGCACCTGCGCCGGGAGGTGGCTTCGCGAGTCGACCCGCGGACCGGAGAGGACTCTCCGCTCGACGAGTCCGCGGTTCGCGAAGCGGTGCGGCGTCTCCTCGCCGAGAACGTCGACGCGATTGCGGTCTGCTATCTCCACGCCTGGGTCAACGGCGCCAACGAACGGCGCACCCGCGACCTCATCGCGGAGATGGCGCCGGGCACGTTCGTATCCATCTCGTCCGAGGTGCTGCCCGAGATCAAGGAGTACGAGCGCACCAGCACGACCGTGATCAACGCCTACGTCCAGCCCGTGGTCAACCGCTATGCCCGCGCCATGGAGGACGATCTCAGGGAGATCGGGGTCCCGGCGCCGGTCATGATCATGCAGTCGAGCGGCGGCATGATGCCGATCGACTCAGCCTGCGAGTTCCCCATCCTCATCATCGAATCCGGTCCCGCCGCCGGGGTGACCGGGGTGCATCACCTGGCACGGCGCATGGGCATCCATGACGCGATGACCCTTGACATGGGCGGGACCACGGCCAAGGCGGCTCTCATCGAGGACGGAGAGATCTCGCGCTCGCCGGAGTACGAGGTCGGCGGCGAGGTCAGCATCGGCCATCGCCTGATGAAGGGGAGCGGCTATCTCCTCCGGGTCCCGTCCATCGATCTCGCCGAAGTCGGGGCGGGGGGCGGCAGCATCGCCTGGTTCGATCCGGCCGGCGCGCTCAAGGTAGGGCCGCAGAGCGCCGGTGCGGTGCCGGGCCCCGCCTGCTACGACGCGGGCGGGGTCGAGCCGACGATCACGGATGCGAACGTGTATCTCGGCCTTACCAATTGCGAGGCCCTTGCCGGCGGAGCGCTCAAGATCCGGGCCGACCTCGCGGAGAGAGCGATCCGCGAACGAATCGCCGAGCCCCTCGGCATCGATGCGGCGAAGGCGGCGTGGGGGATCCGGACCATCGCCAACTCGGCCCTCATTCGGGCGCTTCGCGCCGTTTCGACCGAACGCGGGCGCGATCCGCGCCGGTTCACGCTCTTCGCCTTCGGCGGGATGGGTCCGGTGCAGGCGCTCGACGTGGCCGACGAGCTCGGCATGGACAAGGTGGTGATCCCGCCGCTCCCGGGGCTCTTCAGCTCGCTCGGGCTGCTCTTCGCCGAGGTCGAGCACCACCTCGTGCGGACGCACTACGCGAGCGCGGCCCTGCCCGATTTCGAGCGCCTCAACGCGGTCATCGAGGGCCTTCGCGATGAGGCGGAGGCGACGCTCGAGCGCGAAGGCTACGACCCGTCGCGCCGCGAGATCGCACTCTCGGCGGATACCCGCTACGAGGGGCAGGACTACGCGCTGACCGTCCCCTTCCCATTTGCGGGCCCCAAGATGGACGCACCCGGCCTCGCGCGCCTCGTGGAGGACTTCCACCGCGAGCACGACAAGACCTACGGCTATCGCTCCGACGAGGAGAACGTCCAGATCACCGGGGTTCGCGTCCTCGCCCGGGGGCTCTCGGATACGCCTCGGGTGCCGGACCGGCTCGAGGTCGCCGTCGTCGAAGGCTGGAAGCCGTCGGGCGCGCGCGAGTGCTTCTTCGGCCCCGAGCATGGCTGGGTGCGGACCGAGGTGATGGACCGCGGCGATCTGACCGCCGCCCGCAAGGTGCCGGGACCGGCGATCATCGAGGAGGACAACTCGCTGACCGTGGTGCTGCCGGCGTGGACCGCGCGGCTCGACGACTGGTCCAACATCGTGCTCGAGAGGGCGTGACGACATGCGGCGGAGGTGATTGCTCGGCAGGTCGTTGTCTTCACCCAGGGCGTCTGACAGGATGGCGGCCCAGGTACGTCCCACGGGTATGAGCCGAGCCATGAACTTCATCGACGACGTCGCGCTTCCCGGCCCGGGTGAGCGGCCCGCTCCCGGCGTCGCCGCTCTCGTCCTCGCGCGGCTGCGGTAGAAGGCCGTGCCCGCGCAACCCGAGCTCAGGGCCGTCGACCGGATCGAAGTCCAGGTGCTGGTCGACAACGTCACCGACAACCTGTCGACGCTGCCCGCAGGGGCCGACATCACGCACGAGTGGGCGTACCTGATCCGCGAGGGTCTGGTGACCGAGATCTCGGGGGACAACACCTGCTGCGCCTGCCATGGGCTCGCGCTCGTCATCACCGTCAGGGCCGGCGACGACGAGCACACGGTGCTGTTCGACGGCGGACCCGCCGGCTACGCCGTCCGGCACAACGGCGAGCGGCTCGCCGTCGACTTCGGCCGCATCGACGCCATCGTCCTCTCCCACGGCCACTGGGACCACGCGGGCGGACTCCTCGCCGCGCTCGAGCTCATCCGCGACCCGGGCGGCGACGACGACCGCGAGATCCCCTACTACGCGCACCCGGGCATGTTTCGCGCGCGGGCGTCCAAGCGCCCGGACGGCCAGCTCGTCCCATACAAGGAGATCCCCGACCCGGACACACTCGCCCGGAGCGGCGCGTCGGTGGTGAGCTCGGCCGAGGAGCAGCTCATCCACGACGGGCGCTTCTACGTAAGCGGCGAGATCCCCCGCGTCACCTCCTACGAGACCGGATTCGCCGGCCACATGTCTCTTTCCGACGACGGGGAGTGGGAGCCCGATCCCCTGATCATGGACGAGCGCTTCCTAGCCGTGAACGTCAGGGACAAGGGGCTGGTGGTGTTTTCCGCGTGCTCGCACGCCGGCGTCGTCAACGTCCTCAAGCATGCAACCCGGGTCTTCGGCGGGGCACCGCTCCACGCGGTCATGGGCGGCTTCCATCTCGCCGGCCCCGGCATGGAGCAACGCATCGCCGAGACCGTCCGCGACATGAGGGACTTCGAGCTCGACCTGATCGTGCCCGGCCACTGCACCGGGTTCCGCGCCGTCCATGCCCTTCTCAACGAGTTTGGCGACGGCATCGTGGTGCCCTCCGCGGTGGGGCGCTTCCACGTGTTCTGATGGAGCGGCCGCCGGGCTCAGGCCCGGCCGGTTGCCTTGCCGTCGCCGAACAGGGCCGCGCCCCGCTCGTCGATGATCTGCTGGGCCTTGCGAACGGACACGGTCTCAGCCTCCTCACGCGTAGCGACGGTGTCGGCGCGTGTGAAGATACGCTCCATTTCGACGTTCCCGGATTGCTTGATGATGACGCCTGCAACCCGCCACTGTTTCCCCTCGCGCTCCGGTGCCGGGTAAATGACAAGCTCCTTGTAGACCACCGCCTCGCCGCGATCGGCTGGCCTGTCCCCGGCAGAAGATCCGCCCGACAGGCCCTTGAGAAGTCGTGACACGAACGATGCCATTGAACTGATCCAGGTGTTCCGAATTCCGGGCAGTTGCCCGTACGGTTGAGAGTAATACACCGATTGGGGTCTGAACACAGCGGTCCTTGCTCCGGGTCAGGGCGCGATTGCGCCAGGTCGGACGACGCGGGACGGTGAGATCGCCGAGCTTCCTCCACCCTCTCCGTTCGCGCCTGCCCGCCGCCCCCGGTCGCCGGTCACTCGGTGGCGTGGCTGATGAACTTCTCGGGGGCGGGCTCGCCCCATTGGGAGTCGAGCCCGTCCTCGACCGCGACCAGGTTGGGCGGAGTGTCGCGGTTCAGGCGGTCGGAATCCGTCCAGTGCTCGTGCACCCGGCTCCAGGGGTCCCTCCAGTAGTCGAAGACCTGGCTCCCGAGCACATGGCGGCCGAGCCCCCAGAACCGCGCCGGGACTACCGCAGATCATTTCGTTTGCGGCCGGCGGCGGAATCAGATCGGAACCGACGGATACCGATCGGAACGCGTGCCCGGAATCGGCCGGTTGCCGCGGGCATGGTAGGTGAACACCGCGGAGAGCTTGACCTCCCCCGAGGCGTTCATGCCCGCCGCGTGGAAGAGCCGGCAGTGGAACAGCAGTGCATCGCCCGCATCCAGCTCGACGAGGGTCGCATTGGCGATGAGCTCGCGGTTCTTCTCGAGCTCCGGACGCAGGAACAGGTGCCGATCGAAGTGGCCCCGGTGGAGGTGCAGCCGGTGGCTGCCCGGAATCAACCGCAGCGCGCCGTTCTCTTCGCGCTCGGGGCCGAGGGCGAGCCACAGCGAGACGAGATCGGGCGCGTCGAACGACCAGTACCGGATGTCCTGGTGCCACGCCGTCGAGCTGCTGAACCCGGGATGCTTGGTCATCACACAGTTGTGATGGGACTGGGACATTTCGATGCGGTCCTCGCGCATCACGCGGCGAAGCGTCGATGCCAGTTCGGGCGCGGTCGCCCACCGGCGGAAGATCGGCCCGCGCGAGTAGGCGTGCAGTAGCCGCCGCGGAGTGTTCCCCCCCGTCGCATCGCGGTTCGCGGGAGAACCGGGATACCCCACATCGGCCTCGAACTCCGCCGGCGCCTGCAGCGGGTCGAGGGCGCGAAGCACCGTCTCGCGCATCTCGTCGACGCTCGGGCGATCGACGAGACCGCGGACCACCAGATAGCCGTCACGCTCGAAGGGGTCGGGCGCAAGCTCGTGCATCTCGTTGATCATGAACGCATTCCCTCACCATGCGCACGCCGTTCACACGCCGCGCGCGCGGCGTGCGCGCGGCGTATGGGGAGTCTACGCCCATCGCCGGAATTGCGTCGGAGGCGTTCCGGATGCGCGGAGGACCAATCTTTTCTCATTCCGGCTACGGGGGATCGGAGTGCGGGGCACGCGGCCAGGGCCGTGTACTCCACTTGGCGATGCGCGTTGCTTCGACCTGGGCTGGGGGGTGGGCTGGGGGGTTGACCGCTCCAACAACACTGTCGAAGATTCGGGGACGTTGAATTCGAGACCATGGATGAAGTCCATGGCATGGAGGCGTGAGATGCAGACCAAGAAACCCCCTTCCGTGACGGCGCGGCGCCAGCCGGCGCGGACCGCGCCGGAGTTCCCCGGCTGCCGGGCGATGTTTCTCGGATGCGACGAGGTCGCCACCTACGAGGGCCGGTTCGAGTTCTGGGACGCCGCCACCGAGACCGCCTGGATGGTCCGCGACCCGACCAGCGCCACCCACGAATTCCCCTCGCATCGCCTCTCCGCCCTGAGCGAGATGATCGCCTCGATGCGCGGCTCGGCCATCGCCTGCTTCGGCGCGATGGACCTCGAGCTTCGCGGCGAGGGCGGTGAGCGGCGGCGGATCATGCAGGCGGACCAGTCGGTCTACCTTCACCCGGGGCGCTCGCGGCTGCCGCGCGAAGCGGGCATGGTGATCGGCGAGCACGACTTTCCGGACGTCGTGGTGGAGGTGGACCACACGACGGACGTGCGGCGGGGAAAGCTCGGTCTCTACGAGGAGTGGGGCTTTCCCGAGGTATGGGTGGAGGTTCCCCAACGGTATGCGCCCAGCCGGCCAGCCGGCCGGTTGCCGGGGCTCGTGATTCATCTCCTCCAGGACGGGCGCTATCGCACCGTGCCGGAGAGCCGTGCGTTTCCGGGGTGGACGGCGGAGGAGATCCACACCGCCTTCAACGAGCCGGCCCTCTCGGCAGCGACCGGCGAGGTGCTCGCCCGGGTGGGGCGGGCGCTCGGCGCTCGCGAGGGCACCGGTCCCGACGACATGCCCTGGCTCCGCGCCCAGCGCCGCGAGGCACGCGCCGAGACCATGAACGCGGTCGCGGGCAGGATCCTCGCCTCGCGGGGGATGCCCGGGCTCGAGTCTCCGCTCGAGCCGCAAGCGCTGGCCGGAGTAACGGACGAAGAAGTCGTCGACGCCCTCCTTCAGTGCAAGGACGAGTCGGACCTCCGCGCCCGGCTGCGAGCCCTGCGCCGCCGGGCCGCATACCGCCCCGCTCCTCGCACTTGACCTGCCGGAAGCGACCGGCTCCGAGAGCCGGCCCGGGCAATCGGTGGCGGACATCCTCACCGGCCACTGCAGCCGTATCCATGGAGGCGACGCTGGGCGGTGTCGAGGAGCAGGTTCCCCCCGTCGTCACGAACGTCGCCGGACCGCACTCCTCGAAGAGAATGGGTCGGCGTTGTGGGCCGAATCGTTCAGGTCACGATCCGCTGGCGGAACCAGTCGGTGAGGTCTGTCTCGCTGACGAGACCGGCGGCCACGCCCTCCATGATCCGCACCGCATCAATGGAATCGAACTCGAGGCGCTGTCCGTTGTCGACAAGGAAGAGTCGCGACGTGACCCATGCGGTCCGCTTGTTCCCGTCGACGAACCCGTGGTTCTTCGCAGGCCCGAATGCGCAAGCGGCCGCCAAGGCCGCCACGTCCGGGGTGGCGTATGTCGCAAGGTTCTGCGCGCGAGCGAGCGCCGACTCGATGACGCCTGCATCGCGCACACCGTCCGCACCACCATGCTCGGCAAGCTGGCGTTCGTGGATCGTGTACACCACGTCGCGTTCAACCCATCGCCAGGCGACGGGCTCGCCGGCTCTCACTTCGCGAGCGCCCGCAGCACTTCGCGATCGCTGTGCATGATGTCTTCGGCGAGAGCCATCTGCCGCGCGAACTCGGGACTGTAGGGGGTGAGGCGATAGCTGCCGTCAGGCGCTTCCGTCAGGTAGAGCGTATCGCCCTTCTTGACCCTCAGCCGCGCCATCGCCTCCTTGGTCAGGATGATGCCGGCGGATGCCCCAACCGTGGTGATCTTGCATGCAAGCATGCTACCTCTCCCCTCATCTATATAATAAACATTATATAGATACTTCGTTTCCCGACCCCACGAACCGAAATCGAACCGTGCCAGGAGGAGCCTCGCGCTCCGGGGGGGTGGGTAAACCAACCTGGGTGTCGCATTGGATCCACTCCGGACGGTGGTGCAGGTCGTCCGGCAACAGGCAGGTTTGCTTGACCTGATTGACCTGGCTAACATGGCCATATCAGGGTGGGAAGAGGAGAACCTGAAGTGATTCGAGCGACGATCTCCGAGGTGAAGAATGGGCTGAGCGCCTATCTTCGCCGAGTCAGGTCGGGAGAATCGGTGCTGGTACTGGATCGCCGAACCCCCGTCGCCCGGATCGTCCCGGTGGGGCGTGCGCTGGAACACGCACGGCACGCGGACGATGTGGACGAGGACACGAGGATTGAGCGACTGGAACGCGCGGGGGTCCTGTCGCGTCGGAGCTTCGAGAGTCCCCTGGACGTGCTGGATCAACCCTTTCGCCCGGGCGCCGGGATACTGGAGGCGCTGCTCGAAGAACGCTCGGAGGAACGCCGAGAAGGGCACCGGTGAACTTCTGGGATACCTCCGCCCTCGTCGCCCTCGGGGTTGATGAACCGCACCGGGACGCGCGCTCCGGATCCTCGCCGGAGACGATCGGATGGCGGTGTGGTGGGGCACCACCGTCGAGTACGCCGCAGCCGTCTCGCGACGCGAACGCGAAGGCGTCCTGACCACCGCCGAGGCCTCGGAGCTTCTCGCCCGCCTGCACGCGTTGTCGCGGGCATGGTACGAGGTCCAGCCCGACGGGCGGGTCAAGGAACTCGCCCAGCGGCTGCTTCGGGTACACCCGCTTCGGGCCGCCGACGGCCTCCAGCTCGCAGCCGCACTCGCCGCCGCCGAGGGGGATCCGTCGAGCATCGGCTTCGTCTGCTTCGACGCGCGGCTCAACCAGGCGGCTTCTCGCGAAGGGTTCGCGATCCTCCCGCCCTGACCGGCCACTTCCGGCGCGGGTCCGGCCCGGACGCGCGTGGGGTTCGCGCCGCCACCGTCCCGGTGGACGAAGGCGCCGGTTCTTCCGGGAATCGGGGCAGTCAACCCGTGCGCCCCGACCCCCGCGACCGAGCCGCCGATCGCGGCGCGGATGCGGTCCGCTCGCGTACACTTGACCGGTGGAAGGCCCTGCGGTTTCGACTTGAACACACCCCGAACGCCACTTGCCGATCCGACGGTAAGCGACCGCCGGGCGAATGCGATGGCAAGGAAATACGTCTGGTGGCAGCCGCCCGCCAAGACCCTTGCCGACCGGCGCCTTCTCCTTGCCCAGATGATGACCCTCGGCACCGTCGACGACGTCCGCTGGCTGCTCTCGCGGGTCTCCGAGGACGAACTGCGCGGAGTGCTGGACGACCCGCCCATCGGGATCTTCAACGACCGTTCGTGGCACTTCTGGCACCTGCGGCTCGGCCGCGCTTCGGTCCCGAAGCTGCCGGCGAGGCCGCTGCCACCATGACGTTCAAGCCGAGGCTCGACATCCTGCCGGATGAGCAGCGCAAGCTCTGGCCGGCGCTCGCGGATGTTCCGGAGTCCTTCGTCCTTTATGGCGGCACGGCACTCGCCTTGAGGCTGGGGCATCGGACCTCCGTGGACTTCGATTTCTTCTCCTCCGAACCGTTCGATTTCGAGCGGCTGTTCGCAATCCCGTTCGTCCACGGCGCGGACGTACTGCAGCGAGAACCCGACACCCTCACCATCTCGACGCCTCGGATGGGTTCGGCGGAGCCGGTCAAGGTCTCGTTCTTCGGCGATCTCGACATGGGCAGGGTCGGACATCCGGAGCAGACCGATGACGGCGTCGCGTGGGTGGCGGCGATACCGGACCTGTTCGCCACCAAGCTCAAGGTGCTGCTGGAAAGGGTTGCCGCTCGCGACTACCTGGATATCGCCGCCATCTTGCGCTCCGGGGCCTCGCTCAAGAGCGGCCTCGGCGCGGCCGTAGCCTTGTATGGCTCCCAGTTTCCGCCAATGGAGGCCGTCAAGGCGCTCGCTTGGTTCGAGATCGACGATGCCCGGAACGTCGATCCCGCAGTCCGCGAGTACCTGAGCCAAGCGGCCGCCGAGTGGGATTGCGCGGTCTCGACGATCACCCGGACCGAAGCCCGGCATCTGGGTCCGTAGCCGTCCCCGGCGTGCCGGTGGGCGACCGACCCTGGACGCCGAGGAGGCCGGCCCCGGCCCTGTCCCACCCCCGACCCGAACCGAACCGACCGGATCCGGCCGGGTCCGACTGGACTCGGCCCATGAGGCGCACCGGGTTCTCCGCGAACCACTTCGTTCGAGTCGCGCGGCCAAGGCCGCGTACTCCCCTCGGCGATGTGCGCTGCTTCGACCTGGGCTGGGGGGTTGACCGCGACAACAACACTGTCGAAGATTCGGGGACGTTGAATTCGAGACCATGGATGAGGTCCATGGCATGGAGGCGTGAGATGCAGACCAAGAAAACCCCTCCCGTGACGGCGCGGCGCCAGCCGGCGCAGTCCGCGCCGGAGTTCCCCGGCTGCCGGCCGATGTTTCTCGGATGCGACGAGGTCGCCACCTGCGAGGGCCGGTTCGAGTTCTGGGACGCCGCCACCGAGACCGCCTGGATGGTCCGCGACCCGACCAGCGCCACCCACGAATACCCCTCACATCGCCTCTCCGCCCTGAGCGAGGTAATCGCCTCGATGCGCGGCTCGGCCATCGCCTGCTTCGGCGCGATGGACCTTGAGCTTCGCGGCGAGCACGGTGAGCGGCGGCGGATCCTGCAGGCGGACCAGTCGGTCTACCTTCACCCGGGGCGCTCGCGGCTACCGCGCGAGGCGGGCATGGTGATCGGCGAGCACGACTTTCCGGACGTCGTGGTGGAGGTGGACCACACGACGGACGTGCGGCGGGGAAAGCTCTGGCTCTACGAGGAGTGGGGATTTCCCGAGGTGTGGGTGGAGGTTCCCGAACGGTATGCGCCCAACCGGTCAGCCGGCCGGTTGCCGGGGCTCGTGATTCACCTCCTCCAGGGCGGGCGCTATCGCACCGTGCCGGTCAGTCGCGCGTTTCCGGGGTGGACGGCGGAGGAGATCCACACCGCCCTGAACGAGCCGGCCCTCTCGGCGGCGACCGGCGAGGTGCTCGCCCGGGTGGGGCGGGCGCTCGGCGCAAGCGAGGGCACCGGCCCCGACGACATGCCCTGGCTCCGCGCCCAGCGCCGCGAGGGGCGCGCCGAGGCGCGCACGGAAGGGCGCGGCGAGGGGCTTGCCGAAGGGCGCGGCGAGGGGCTTGCCGAAGGGCGCACGGAAGGGCGCGGCGAGGCACGGGCCGAGACCATGAACGCGGTCGCGGGCAGGATCCTGGCCTCGCGGGGGATGCCGGGGCTCGAGTCTCCGCTCAAGCCGCAGGAGCTGGGCAGGGTGACCGAC
Source organism: Gammaproteobacteria bacterium (assembly GCA_965223775.1). Lineage (GTDB taxonomy): Bacteria > Pseudomonadota > Gammaproteobacteria > HK1 > HK1 > JAJDXW01. Next base: position 6,212,224 of record OZ245021.1, read on the forward strand.
GAAGAAGTCGTCGACGCCCTCCTTCAGTGCAAGGACGAGTCGGACCTTCGCGCCCGACTGCAGGCCCTGCGCCGCCGGGCCGCATACCGCCCCGCTCCCCGCACCTGACCCGCCGGAAGCGGACGGTTCCGCGTTCCGGTTCGGGCGAACAGTGGCGGACTTCGTTACAGGCGACGGCGGTCGTATCCGCGAGGGTGACCCGGGCGGCGGCAAGGAGTAAGTTCCCCCGTCGCCGTCGACATCGCCGGACCGCACTCGCCCTCGAATCGGACCCGCGTCGAAACCCGGCGCGAAGTAATCACAACGCGCCGGCCCAAGCGCCAGCGAGGAGGTACTGAGCAGTGTGGGGTGCGATCATCGGGGACATCGTGGGCTCGATGTACGAATGGAACCGGATCAAGACAAAGGACTTCGAGTTCTTCGGAGCGCAGTGCGAGTACACCGACGACTCCGTGTGCACCGTCGCGGTCGCGGAGATCCTGCTGGACGATCTGCCTGCCGCGCCCATCTTGCAGCGATGGTGCCGGCGTCATCCGGGACGCGGTTACGGCGGCATGTTCGCCGGCTGGATTGAGCGCAGGGAGCCCGCGCCGTACGGGAGCTTCGGGAACGGGGCCGCCATGCGGGTCTCTCCGGCCGCGTACCTGAATCGCAGCCGATCGGTCGAGGAGGCGCTGAAGGCCGCTGATCGCGTAACCGCCGTCACGCACGATCATCCCGAGGGGATGAAGGGAGCGCGGGCGACCACCCATGCCATCTGGCTTGGCTTTCAGGGCGCAGAAGCAGCGCAGATCCACCGGACGATCGAGCACACGTACGGCTACGACCTCTCGCGAACCGTGGACCAGATCCGGCCCGGCTACTCCTTCGACGAGACCTGCCAGCGAACCGTCCCCGAAGCGATCACATGCGCACTGGAATCGGTGAGCTTCGAGAACGCGGTTCGCAACGCCGTATCACTCGGCGGAGACGCCGACACCCTCGCCGCCATCGCGGGCCCGATCGCCGAGGCCCTCCACGGCATCCCGAGAGAGCTCGTCGCGACAGCAATCCACGCGCACCTCTCGAACGCCCCGGACATCGTCGAGATGATGGAACGGCTGTACGAGGACGGCGCCTGAGCCAGACCCGAACCCGGAGCACCTCTGGCGGACCCACCAGAGCAGCGTGGCCCCGCCCAGCCGAACCCGAGCCAGCAGTTACCGCACTTCCATTGCGCGCTCCCGGCCAGTCGTCCGCGAAGATGGCGGCGCCGCAGTTGTAGCGCGCGCGACACATACCGGGGTCGGCGTCGGGCGCGGTTCTGCTTCTGGCAAGAAACAAACTTTCGTTTCCAATCCTCCCCCCAAAGTGTCTTTTCGTTACAATCCAGGGAGAGCAACAACGTTCCGAACGAGCCGGAGGATCCTCTCTCGCGATGAACGCGCCGAATCAAGAACTCAAAGAGCGCATGGAGACTTTCGCGGTCCGCGCACGGGCCATCGTGAGCTTCTGCGACAACGAGGAGCAAACCAAGGTTTCACTGATCAATCCGTACCTCGAAATGCTCGGATACGACGTCCGAGACCCGCGCCACGTACGCCTTGAGGTCCGCGCCGACATCCACGCCGGGAAGGAGAAGGTCGACTACGCCATCCTCCGGGACGGAAAACCGTGGATGATCGTCGAAGCGAAGAAGGCTTCAGTGTCCTTGGGGGACAGCACCCCGACCAAGCAGATCCAACGCTACGCGATGGCCGCCGACGTGCAGTACGTGGCGTACACCAACGGGCGCCACTGGTGCTGGTTTCGGAAGAACGCAAGCTCCCCAATGCTCGAGGAACGACCGTTTCTCGAACACGACGTTACCGAACCTGAAGACCGCGAGATCCGATGGCTCGCCGGGATACTCAATTCGGCCTGGAATGCCGACGACGTCGCGCGGATTGCAGACGAGGAGAGCCTGCAAAGCGCCTTCGCAGCCTGGTACAGGAACTCCCGCGAGAACCCCCCGGACGCATTCCTGAAACTCCTCTTGAACGCTCAGGGGTACCGTGCCAACGCGAACATGCTCGAGCGCGCCGCAGCAGCGTGGAAGGCCACCTTGAGGGCGACCGAAGCGGCGCAACTAAACGAGGCATCGCGTCGGCTGCGCGGAGGATCGAGGGGCGAAGACCAGCAGGCGACTACAGGGAGCCAAACGGACGCAGCGCCCGGTGAGGATGAATCGCAAGGCACCAAACCTGAAAGCGAGAGCCCCCGACGTCGATGGAAGTTCCGGTGGCGCGCCAGCCCGGAAGAACCATGGCAGTACGAACAATCGGGGCGCCACTCCCAGGTGGCGATAGCTACTGCACTGTTCGCAAACACCGATGCGAGCGCCTATGGCTACATTCTCGAACGGCTGAACTCGCCACTTGCCGGCGACGATCTCCGGAAGGAAACCGCCTACCAACTTGAACACGGAACCGCCGCCCCCCGGTACTTCGAAGCGGTAGGAAACTCGTCGCGGGTAGCGGTGTACGCCAATCTGAGCTCACGGGAGCAAGTGCTGTGGTTCTCAAGAGCAAGGAATGCAGCGCCAGCCTTTGAAATCGAGACTGAGCAAGGACAACGGGACCCGAGCACAAGCCAAGAACAATGGCCATGGGCGTCGATCGATTCCGTCCGCTGAAAGCTCGCTACCGTTATCCGGAGTTGTCGTCTCCTCCGCGGCTGCGGGAAAGGACCATTGAACCTCCTCCACCGCCGCCAACGCTCACCGCCGCGCGAAAGTGCGTGCGAACGACCGAGTATTTCCCGGTATGGCCGGAGCCAAAGTGCAGCGTCTGACGCCCGTACCCGCGAGCCTGCACCGGCAACCACCGTCCTCCTCGGCAGATGCCACCGAGCAGTTCAAATTCGAGTGAAGACATATGACCGAAGCCGAAGTCCTCAAGCGGCGAACCCTCGACACAGTGCGCGGGCGATACAACCGCAAGATCATGAACAACGTCCATCGTGCCGAGTTCGTCGAGTGCCTCGTGGCGAATCTGCTCGGGAATGGGTGGACCCTCCCTTGGACCGAAGGATGGGACTGGGCCTCGTGGGACCTCCGGCATGACTCGGGCACGACCCTCGAGATCAAACACTCACCCGCGTGCCAACCCTGGCACAAAGAGGAGTGAACCGCGCCGGGTTTTCCGGAGACTGTCTTGTGTGAGTCACGCGGCCAGTGCCGTGTGTTCTGTTTGGCGATTGAACGCGGCTTCGGTCTCGATTGGCCGCCGGTTGGGTCGTGCCGCTACCCGTTGGGGGTGGGCACTCGACGGGTGCGGGGGGGCGGCGCTATCCTGCGCCCCCGCCGGGAGGGCCTCGCGCCGCGGATGAAGCGGAGTTCGAGGACGAGTCGCTGACCGGACGCAGGGAAGAGGATCGGCGCCCGGTGGGCCGCACGGACTTCAAATCCGATGGGACGCGTGAGACGTGTCCGGTGGGTTCGACTCCCACCCTCTTCCGCCACTACCCTGCGACCTGAGTTCCCGCGAGCACGCCCGCCCCGCCCATGCCTTCGAGCCCGAGCACGATGTCCGGCCCGCCCGCGCCCGTCGCCACCGACATCGTGCTGCTCGGCGGCGGCCACAGCCACGTCGCGGTGCTCAAGCGCTTCGGGATGCGCCCGGTCGCCGGGGTGCGCCTCACCCTGGTCACGCGCGACCTCCTCACCCCCTACTCGGGAATGCTGCCCGGCCTCGTCGCCGGCCACTACCGGCCGGAGGAAGTGCACATCGACCTGCGGAAGCTCTCTCGTTTCGCAAATGCCCGCGTCATGCACGCCCCGGCGACCGGGATCGACCTCGGCACGCGGCAGGTCTTCGCGGCCGGCCGGCCGCCCATCGGCTTCGACATCCTCTCCCTCGACATCGGCTCGCAGCCGACCATGCGCGAGATCGAGGGGGCGAAGGAGCACGCCCTCGGGATCAAGCCGATCGACGTTTTCCGGGAACGGTGGGCGGAGGTCGAGCGCGACTGCCTGGAACGGGGCGGGCGGCTCCGGGTCGCGGTGATCGGGGGCGGCGCCGGGGGGACCGAGCTGTCGCTCTCCCTCCGGTACCGCCTTCGAACCCTCCTCGCGCGGGCCGGGGTGCCGGACGGGGTCGAGATCACCCTGCTCGCGGAGACGCGCGAGGTCGTCGAATCGCACGCCCGCGCCGTACGGCGCCGGATGACCCGCCTGCTTGCCGAGCGCGGCGTGCGGCTCCTCGCCGGTCACCGGGTGGTCGCGGTGCGGCCGGGACGGGTCGAGGCGGTGACCACCCGCGACGAGCGGGTCGCGGTTGACTGCGACCTCGCGATCGCGGTCACCCACGCCGGCGCCCCGGCGTGGCTCCGCGACAGCGGGCTCGATCTCGACGACGCGGGATTCGTGAGCGTGCGCGAGACATTGCAGTCGGCGGGCGACCCGCTCGTGTTCGCAGCCGGCGACATCGCCTCGTTCGACGCGCGCCGGCTACCGAAGTCCGGCGTCTACGCGGTTCGCCAGGGGCCGGTGCTCGCCGAGAACCTCGCCCGCCTCGCGGCGGGCCGCACCCTCGGGCCCTATCGGCCGCAGCCCCTCACCCTCGCCCTCATCTCGAGCGGGGACCGGAACGCGGTCGCGTCCTGGGGCCGTCTCGCGCTCGAAGGGCGCTGGGTGTGGCGCGTCAAGGACTGGATCGACCGGCGCTGGATGCGCAAGTACCAGGAGCTTCCGGCGATGGGGGGCGAGCCCGCTCCGCAAGCGGCGCAGGCGGTTGAGGGCGCCGCGGGCGGAGGCCCGGCGGACGGCGACGGTGCGCGGCGACCCGGCGGCATTCGCGGCGCGGGCGGCGTCGACCCGGCCGCCGAGCTCGCCTCCGCCGCCGCCATGCGCTGCGGGGGCTGCGGCTCCAAGGTCTCAAGTGTGGTGCTGCATCGCGTTCTCGGGCGCCTCGCTCCCGTCACACACCCCGACGTGCTCATCGGGTTCCAGGGCGGGGACGACGCGGCCGTGCTCCGCGTCCCGCCCGGCAAGCTCCTCGTCCAGTCCGTCGACTACTTCCGCACCTTCATCGACGATCCCTACCTCTTCGGGCGGATCGCGACCATCCACTGCCTGAGCGATCTCTTCGCGATGGGGGCGGAGCCCCGGACCGCGCAGGCCATGGCAACCCTCCCGTTCGCGGCCCCCGACAAGGTCGAGCAGGATCTCTTCGACCTGCTGAGCGGCGTGAGCGAGGCCCTGGCCGAGGCCGGCGCCGCGCTCGTCGGCGGACATACCGCGGAAGGCCCGGAGTGCGCGCTCGGGCTCACCGTCAACGGCCTCTGCGACACGGCCCTGCTGAAGGGCGGCGCCGGGGACGGCGATCGGCTCCTCCTCACGAAGCCGCTCGGCACGGGCGTCATCTTCGCGGCCGACATGCGGGCCGAAGCCCCGTCCGGGACGGTGGATTCCGCCCTTGCATCGATGCTCCGCTCCAATGCGGCGGCGGCCCGCATCTTCCGCGACCACGGCGCCACCTCCTGCACCGACGTCACCGGGTTCGGGCTGCTCGGACACCTGGTGGAGATGCTGCGGGCGAGCGGGGTGGACGCGGAGCTCGATCTCGCGGCGCTCCCGCGATTGCCGGGAACCGACGCACTCCTCGAGCGGGGAGTGCGGAGCTCCCTGCACGCGGCGAACGCGGCGTTCGGGATCGCGCTCGACGGCCTCGACCCCGGCGACCCGCGGGCCGCCCTCCTGCTCGACCCCCAGACCTCGGGCGGACTCCTCGCCACCGTGCCGGAAGAACGGGCTGATGACTGCGCGGCCGCCCTCGCGGCCGCGGGCGCGACTGCGGCGCACATCGGCACCATCCACCGAGCGACCCCCGGGGGGCGGGTCCGGGTCCGGGGCTAGTACCTCTGCACAGAAGTTTTGATTGATTGAAAATCAAGCATGTATGAGCCGCTTTGGTCTCGTCTGCGCCGTCCCGACCGGTCAAGACCTCTGTGCAGAGGTACTAGGAGTATTCGCCGCAGTACGCTCTTGAAGGCGGGAGGTGGGGACAGGGAGACAGATTTCCGGAAATGGCGCCCGTATTCGGCTGCCGAATCCCAACAATGGACACGAACGCGGGCAATTCGAGGGTGCGGTGGGGAACCGTCGCACGAGAATTTTCTGCGGCGCACGCTCCTGGCCCGAGAACCCGCTTACTCCACGAGCCGGCGACGGCAACCCGGTAACACTCCTGCAACAAGACGGCGCTACAAAGGGAGCCCGGCGGGCGCCTGTCCCGCCGGTCATCCATTTCATGCCCAAGCATGGGAGACACGCGGACATGAATCGAGTCCTCATCGGGGCCGCCGTCGCCCCGTTCGCGCTCGCCGCCTCGGTACAGATCGCCCACGCCCAGGCCCGCGACTACGTGAGCATCGTCGGCTCTTCGACCGTCTATCCGTTCGCCACCGTCGTCGCGGAGCAGTTCGGAAAGAGCACCAGGTTCCGGACCCCCAAGATCGAATCCACCGGTTCGGGCGGCGGGCTGAAGCTCTTCTGCGCCGGTGTCGGCGTCAACCATCCGGACATCACCAACTCCTCGCGGCGCATCAAGCAGTCCGAGGTGGAGCGCTGCAACGGCAACGGCGTTGCCGACATCGTCGAGGTCAAGGTCGGCTACGACGGGATCGTGCTCGCGAACTCCAAGAAGACCGACGTCATGGAGCTCAGCCGTCGGGACATCTTCCTCGCCCTCGCCCGCGAGGTTCCAAATCCCGCCGGTACCCCCGGTCTGGTTGCCAACCCCTACCGGACCTGGAAGGACGTGAACGATGCCCTTCCCGACCGCAAGATCGTGGTGCTCGGGCCTCCCCCGACCTCCGGCACGCGCGACGCATTCGCCGAACTCGCTCTCGAGGGCGGCTGCAAGACCTTCGACTTCATCAAGGCGATGAAGAAGAAGGACAAGAAGGCGTACAAGGCGGTCTGCCACTCCATTCGTGAAGACGGCGGCTACGTCGAAGCGGGCGAGAACGACAACCTGATTGTGCAGAAGCTCGAGGCCGACCCGGGTGCGTTCGGGGTCTTCGGGTTCAGCTTTCTCGACCAGAACATGGACAAGCTCCAGGGCTCGAACATCGGCGGCGTCGCCCCGAAGTTCGAGGCCATCGCCTCCGGCGACTACCCGGTGTCGCGGCCGCTCTACTTCTACGTGAAGACGGCCCATGTCGGCCAGATCCCGGGCATCGAGGGCTACCTCGGCGAGTTCACGAGCGACAAGGCCTGGGGCGACGAGGGCTACCTCACGGACAAGGGCCTCATCCCGATGCCGGAGCAAGAGCGGATGAAGTTCGCCTCGGACGTGAAGAACCTGGCTCCGCTCGAGCTCGCGATGGAATGACGCGACGGACGCGGATGCGAATACAGATGCAGATGCGGATACGGACGCAGATGCAGACGCGGATACGGACGCAGCAACGCCGCCGGCCGCCGGAGGAGCTCCCTCCGGTTGCCGGCGCTCATTTCAGACGTTCCGCGGGTTAGATTCACGAACCCATGTCGGTCCCCGCCCTCACCCTCGTCATCCTCGCGATCGCCGGGCTCGGATGGCAGCTCGGGCGCCGGCGCGCCCTCGCGGTCGCGGGCGGACCGGCGAACGCCCGCACCCTCCATTCCCGGCCGGTGTATTTCGGTGCGCTCACCGCAATCTGGTGTGCGATCCCGGCCCTGCTCCTGTTGTGCCTGTGGTTGGCGCTTCGCACCTCGTTCGTGACCGAGCTGGTCGTGGCGGACCTACCTCCCGAGCTTCGCAATCTTCCCGAGAACGAGCTCGCGCTCGTGGTCAACGATATTCGCAACCACGTGAAAGGAAGCTTCATCCGGCACGAAATTTCTCCCGTCATCGCCGAAGCGGCGTTTCGCTACCGGAGCTTCGATGATCTCGGGCGTCTCGTCTTCACCGTCGCCGCGCCCCTTGTCGCGCTGCTCGGCCTCGCCCTCGCCTGGCGGCGCATTTCGCCCCGGGTACGCGCCCGCAACCAGGTGGAGGGCGCGATCCTCGTCTTCATCATCGCGAGTTCGACGGTCGCCATCCTCACCACCGCGGGCATCGTGCTGTCGGTGGTGTTCGAAGCGTTGCGCTTCTTCCAGAGCGTGTCCCCGTTCGACTTCCTCTTCGGCATCGAGTGGAGCCCCCAGACCGCGATCCGCTCCGACCAGGTGGGGGCTTCGGGAGCGTTCGGCATGATCCCCCTGTTCGCGGGAACGCTCCTCATTTCCGCCGTCGCGATGCTCGTGTCGGTGCCCGTGGGGCTGATGGCGGCCATCTACCTCGCGGAGTACGCGAGCCGCCGGCTGCGTTCCGTCGCGAAGCCGCTGCTCGAGATCCTGGCCGGCATCCCGACCGTGGTGTATGGCTTCTTCGCCGCGCTGACGGTGGCGCCCGCAATACGCGACAGCGGTGCCGCCCTGGGGCTCGATGTGGCCTCGCAGAGCGCGCTCGCGGCCGGACTCGTGATGGGGGTGATGATCATTCCCTTCGTCTCGTCCCTTTCCGACGACGTGATCAACGCCGTGCCCCAGGCGCTCCGCGAAGGCTCGCTCGGGCTCGGCGCGACGAAGTCGGAAACGATCCGCCACGTCGTGCTTCCGGCCGCGCTGCCCGGAATCGTCGGAAGCATCCTGCTTGCCGTTTCGCGCGCGATCGGCGAGACCATGATCGTGGTCATGGCCGCGGGCCTCGCTGCGAACCTGACCGCGAATCCGCTTGAGGCGGTCACCACCGTCACCGCCCAGATCGTCACCCTCCTCGTCGGCGACCAGGAGTTCGACAGCCCCAAGACCCTCGCCGCGTTCGCGCTGGGGCTCGTGCTCTTTCTCATCACCCTGGCGCTGAACGTGATCGCGCTCCACGTCGTGCGGCGCTACCGGGAACAGTATGAATAGCGAGCGCAAGGCGACGAGCACCGTCGCGAGCCCGAGCTTCCAGGCCCGACTTCGCCGCCGCTATGCGAGCGAGCGGCGCTTCAAGTTGATCGGCCGAATCGCGCTCGCCCTCGGCATCGGGTTCCTCGCGCTCATTCTCGGAACCATCGTGGCCAACGGGTACTCCGCGTGGCAGCAGACATTCATCGCGCTCGACATCCACTTCGATCCCGAACGGCTCGATCCGGAGAGAACCCGGAGCGAAGATGCACTGTCCGCCGGGGACTACGGCGGACTCGTCAAGGCTTCCCTGCGGAATGCCTTTCCGGAGGTGCGCAAGCGCCGGGAGCGCCGGCAGCTTCAGGCTCTCGTAAGCCCCGGAGCGTCTTTTCAGCTTCGGGAAATGGTCCTCGAGGATCCGTCTCTCATCGGCAAGGCCCGGACCGTGTGGCTGCCGGCGGACGACGACGTGGACATGCTCCTCAAGGGACACATCGACCGCACGGTCCCCGAGGATTCACGGCGCCTGAACGACCGCCAGCTCGAGATGGTGGATGCTCTGGCCGCGCGCGGCGCGATCGAGAAGCGCTTCAACTCCGCCTTCTTCACCGCCGGGGATTCGCGCGAGCCGGAGATCTCCGGCATTCGCGGCGCCCTCGTCGGCTCCGCCCTCACCCTCGTCGTGACCCTGCTGCTGTCCTTCCCGCTCGGGGTGGGCGCTGCCCTCTACCTCGAGGAGTTCGCCCCCCGCAACCGTTGGACCGATCTCATCGAGGTGAACATCAACAACCTCGCCGCGGTGCCCTCCATCGTGTTCGGGCTGCTCGGGCTCGCGGTGTTTCTCAACTTCTTCGGCCTGCCGCGCTCCGTTCCCCTGGTGGGGGGGATGGTGCTCGCCCTGATGACGTTGCCGACCATCATCATTGCCGGCCGGGCGGCCCTCGCTTCGGTTCCGCCTTCGATCCGGGAGGCCGCGCTCGGGATCGGCGCGTCGCGGATGCAGACGGTGACCCACCACGTCCTGCCGCTCGCGATGCCCGGGGTCCTCACCGGCACCATCATCGGAATGGCGCGCGCCCTCGGCGAAACCGCTCCGCTGCTGATGATCGGAATGGTCGCGTTCATCGTGGACATCCCGCATACTCCGTTCGACCCGGCCACGGTGCTCCCGGTGCAGATATTCCTGTGGGTGGACAGCCCGGAACGGGCCTTCGTGGAGCGGACCTCCGCCGCCATCCTCGTGCTCCTCGGTTTCCTGATCGCCATGAACGGCCTCGCGGTGGTGCTGCGGCGGCGGTTCGAGCGGCGCTGGTAGGCGCGTCGTGCGCGAGCGGTACGGAAGATTGAAGGAAGGGAAGGCGGTCACATGAGTACGGTTGCAGCGTCCGCTACCACTGCCTTCGTGCCGCATCGGCCGGCCGGCGAGCCTCGCGGCGAAACGTACGAGACGGTCGGCGAGGTCCATTCGCCGAATGCCCGCATCACGGTGCGCGAGGTGAACGTCTGGTACGGAGAGAAGATCGGGATCGAGCACGTCAACATCGACATCGGCTCCAACGAGGTGCTCGCGCTGGTGGGGCCGTCGGGCTGCGGAAAATCGACGTTCCTGCGGTGCCTCAACCGAATGAACGACACCATCGACAACTGCCGGATGACCGGCGCCATCCGGCTCGACGGCGAGGACATCTTCGACCCGAAGCTGGACGTGGTGCTGCTCCGCGCCCGCGTCGGCATGGTGTTCCAGAAACCCAATCCCTTTCCGAAATCGATCTACGACAACGTCGCCTACGGACCGCGCATCCACGGCCTGTCGGAAACCCGCGCGGATACGGACGAGATCGTGCAGCGAAGCCTCGAGCGGGCCGGCCTCTGGGAAGAGGTGAAGGATCGGCTGGAGCAGCCCGGCACGGGCCTTTCCGGAGGACAGCAGCAGCGCCTGTGCATCGCGCGCGCCATCGCGGTGAGCCCCGAGGTGATCCTCATGGACGAACCGTGCTCCTCCCTCGACCCCATTGCGACGGCCCGCATCGAGGAGCTGATCGACGAGCTGCGGCAACAGTACGCGATCGCTTTGGTGACGCACTCGATGCAGCAGGCGGCGCGGGTATCCCAGCGCACCGCCTATTTCCATCTCGGGCGCCTGGTGGAGGTGGGCGAGACGTCGCAGATATTCACCAATCCCCGGCACACGCTGACCGAGGACTACATCACCGGACGGGTGGGCTAGCCTGAAAAAATCACCGATTTTCGTCGCGAGGGTGCCGCGAAGCTGCGAAGCAGAATGCCGTGGTAGCGAGCCGCACGGACCTCAAGAGCGCTTACGCGCTGGCGAAGGCGTAGCCGACACTAGCGCGTTCGCGCTGTCGAAGCGGCTTGAGGGAGTACGGCACGCTGCCGCGGCGACCTTGGGAGCGCGAAGCGACAGATTGGCGTCCGCTAGCCAAGAAATCGGTGATTTTTCCGGGCTAGGGCTGGAGTCGAAATGGCAATAGCGGAAGCGGAGCGGCCGTCGGTGACCGGCCGGCACATCTCGCGCACGTACGACGAGGCGCTCGAGGACGTCCGCACCTCGGTGCTCGCGATGGGCGGGCTAGTCGAGGAGCAGATCGGCAACGCGCTCACCGCGCTCGCGGAGATGGACAGCGAGCTCGGCGAGCGGGTGGTCCGGGACGACTACAAGATCAACCGCCTCGAAGTCCAGATCGACGAGGAGTGCACGCGGATCATCGCGTTGCGCCAGCCCGCGGCAAGCGATCTGCGACTCGTCATCGCGATCATCAAGACGATCACCGATCTCGAGCGGATGGGCGACGAGGCGGAGAAGATCGGACGAACCGCGATGCGATTGGCCGGTAATTCTCCGAGGATGATGCGCTACGCGGGGGTCCGCAATCTCGGCCGGCACGTCCAGCGGATGGCCCATCAGGCGCTCGATGCGTTCGCGCGCCTCGACGTCGAGGCGGCAGTGGACATCACCCGGGAAGACAAGACGGTCGATCTCGAGTACGCCGCGTGCATGCGCGAACTCGTCACCTACATGATGGAAGATCCGCGGCGCATATCCGAAGTGCTGGACATCATCTGGTGCGCGCGGGCGCTCGAACGGATCGCCGACCACGCGAAGAACATCGGGGAGTACATCGTGTTCCTCGTCAAGGGCAAGGACATCCGGCACACGAGCCTGGAGCACAAGGAGCTGCAGGCGCAGAGCGAGGCCTGACCTCCCGGGAGCGGGGTCTGGCCCAAGAACCGTTGCGAGGGAAGAAGGTCGACATGGGTGCGAGCGTTCTGGTCGTCGAGGACGAGCCGGCCATGCGGGAGATGGTCGCGGGAAACCTGCGGGAAGCCGGATACGACGTACGCGAGGCGCAGGACGTGACGAGCGCATGGAAGGCGCTTCGCGCGTCGCGAGTGGACCTCGTGCTGCTCGACTGGATGCTGCCGGGGGCGAGCGGCTACGAGTTCCTGCGCCGCCTGCGCCGGGAGGGCGAACCGGCCGAGCGCGAAGTGCCCGTCATCCTCGTCACCGCCCGGGCGGAGGAGCCGGACCGAATCCGGGGGCTCGACGCGGGGGCGGACGACTACGTGGTCAAGCCGTTCTCTCCGCGCGAGCTCCGGGCCCGGGTCCGCGCCCTGCTCCGGCGGGCGGCGGACGCCCGCGCGGATCGGATCGAAGCCGGCGGCCTCCTCATCGATCTCGAGAGCTGCCGCGTCCTCGTGCGGGGCGTCGAGGTCGGACTCGGGCCGACCGAGTTCCGCCTCCTCCACTTCCTCGCATCGCACCCCGATCGGGTCTACAGCCGTGCCCAGCTTCTCGACAACGCCTGGGGCCATGACGTCTTCATCGAGGAACGCACCGTGGACGTCGAGATCCGCCGGGTGCGCAAGGCGCTCGCCCCGCACGGCGCCGACCGCTACGTCCAGACCGTGCGCGGCTTCGGCTACCGGTTCTCGGTTGCCGACTGAGAACGGCTGACCGGCCATGCGGCGTGCCTGGCTGGCCGAGCTCTGGATCATCGGGGGCCTGTTCGCCGCCGCGGCGGCGGCCGGCTACGTCACCGGCGGGATCCTCTGGTGGGTGGCCGGTGCAGGGGTACTCTACGCCGCCCTCAACGTTCGCAACGCGGCGCGCCAGCTCCGGTGGCTGAACGACGGACTCGGCGGCCCGCCGCCGGAAGGGTTCGGACTCTGGGCGGAAGTCCTTCACCGGATCTACCAGGAGCGGCGCGAGGCGAGCGAGGCGGCGAGCGAGGCGGCGGCGCACGTCGAGCAGTACGAGCGCTCCGTGCAGGCATTGCCGGACGGGATCGTGATCCTGGACGCGAACCAGCAAATCCGGTGGTCGAACACGGCCGCACAGCGGCTGATCGGCCTCCAGGATCCCGAAGATCGCGGGCAGCACATCGACAACCTGCTGCGGCATCCCGAATTCACGGACTACCGGCGGCGGGGAGATCTCGATCGGTTCATCCAGATCCCGGCCCCGACCGCGCCGGACAACGTCGTCATGGTCGGCCTGGTGCCGTTTTCCGCCGGACAGTTCCTGCTGGTGTGCCGCGACGTGACCGAGAGGGTACGGATCGACCGGGTGCGCCGGGACTTCCTCAGCAACGTCTCGCACGAGCTTCGAACCCCCATCACGGTTCTCGGGGGCTACCTGGAGATGCTGCAGGATGCCGCGGGCGAGCTGCCGGGCCGCTGGCAGCGACCGGTGGAGGCGATGCACGAGCAGGCGGCGCGAATGCAGCACCTGGTAGAGGACCTGCTTCTCCTCTCGCGGATGGAATCGCTCGGACACCCGGACTCGCGCGAGGAGATCGACATCGATCTCCTGGCCGCGCAGGTCCAGGAGGAGGCCCAGGCACTGAGCGGAGAGCGCGGGCACCGCATCGAGCTCGAGATCGCGGCCGGCACCACGGTCTCCGGGAGCGTATCGGAGTTCCGGGCGATGTTCTCGAACCTCGTGCGCAACGCCGTCCAGTACACGCCCGCCGGCGGACTCATCCGGATCGAGTGGCGGGTTGACGACGAAGCAGCGTGGTTGGTGGTAACCGACGAGGGCGAAGGGGTCGAGTCCGAGCACCTGTCACGCCTGACCGAGCGTTTCTATCGGGTGGACAAGGGACGATCGCACGAGGCGGGCGGAACCGGTCTCGGGCTCGCCATCGTCAAGCATGCCCTCGTCCACTACGACGGAGAACTCGAGATCGAGAGCGAGCCCGGCCGCGGCAGCCGCTTCGCCTGCCGGTTCCCGCGCGACATCGTGATTCGTCCGCCGGCCGCGCCTTCCGGGCACGACGCCAGCGCGGACGCGGCGCAGGAGCAGGAGGCGCCGCACCCCTCTCCGACCCCGATCCGACCCGCCGGGCCACCGCATTGAACGGCCCGGAACGGTTTGCTCATGCCGACCGGGCTAGCCCGGAAAAATCACCGATTTTCGTCGCGAGGGCGTCAAGATGCCGTGGTAGCGGGCCGCACGGACTGAACGACGCTGCAGGCGTAGCCGACACTACGTCAAAGCGGCGTGAAGGAGTACGGCCCGCTACCGCGAGCAGATTGGCGTCCGCAGCCGGAAATCGGTGATTTTTCCGGGCTAGACCTGGAACGCCGGACGCGCCGACACCCTGGCGAACCACGCGGCGACGGCGGGAGACGACGCGGAAAGGTCCATCCCCATCATGCCGGCCATGCGAACGGCGAAAAAGCCCGTGATGTCGGCGACGGAAAGCGCCGCCCCGGCGACGAACTCGTTCCGGGCCATGTGCGGCTCGATGCGGCCGAGGAAGATCTCCATCATCTCCTTGCCGCGGGCCACCATTTCCGGAAGCTGCGGCAGATCCTCGCGGCGGGTGCCCGGCACGACCCTGCCGGCGAACATCGGCACGTGGTTGCGCACCGCGTGCAGCATGGGGATGAAGCCGTCCAGGTCGAAGCGACGCTGCCACATGTCGACGACCGCGCGCGCCTCGGCCGTGCCCCCGAACAGCGCCGGTTCCGGGTGCAGCTCCTCCAGATAGCGGCAGATCGACATCGATTCCGCAATCACCGTCCCGTCGTCCAGCTCCAGGAAGGGCACGCAGTGGAAAGGGTTCATCGAGGTGAACGGCTCGGCGAGCTGATCGCCGTCGCGCACATTCAACTGTTCGGTCGGGACTTCCAGCCCTTTCTCGGCCAGGAACACGCGGACCCGCTGGGCGCTGACCGCCGGCCCGAAATCGTAAAGCTTCATTGTCGATTCCTCTCACTCGGTCGCCGTTCACTCGGTCGCCGTTGTCGGCGGGTCCTTCGCCGACAGGTCTCAGTCGAACATGTCGGGGCTGGTCCGTACCAGGTCGTCATAAACCGACTGGAAGCAGAGCCACCCGACATGTTCGCTGCCGACATGTTCCCGGGTGTAGCGAGCCTTCTCGGCGGGGACCTCAATCGATCATCCGGTCATCCGGTCATCCATGGAACCAACTCCAATACCGCACGGGCGCTCGACTCATGCATCAGTCCCCTGCGCGTCAGCGCAGCGGGACCGTTGCGAGAACTCCTAAAGGACCCGGTCGGTCGCGGGATCGATGAGGTGCATGTTCTGCATGTCGATGGTGAACATCATGTCCTCGCCCGGGTTCATGACCGACTTCGGCGCGGCTCGGGCGCACACATCGACCCCGGCGATGCTCATGAAGACCATGGTGTCGATCCCCATCGGCTCCAGCACCGCGACCTTGCAGGCGAAGTCCTGCTGGTCCTCGTTCGTGTGCTGGCGCTGCTCCGTCACATGCTCGGGGCGGATCCCGAACGAGAGATCCCGATCGACGTGGTCGCGGTAGCGGCTCTCGCGTTCCGCCGGAACGTTGAGCCGGATCCCGTCGGACAGGATCACCGACAGCCCCGACCCGCTCCCGGCGAGCTTGCAGGGCAGGAAGTTCATCGAAGGCGAGCCGATGAAACCGGCCACGAAGCGAGTCGCCGGGTTGTCATACATCTCCTGCGGCGAAGCGACCTGCTCGACCAACCCGTCGTTCATCACCACGATCCGATCCGCCAGCGTCATCGCCTCGACCTGATCGTGCGTGACATAGACCACGGTCGTGCGCACCCGCTGGTGGATGAGCTTGATCTCGGTGCGCATCTGCACCCGGAGCTTGGCGTCGAGATTCGAAAGCGGCTCGTCGAACAGGAATGCCTCCGGATTGCGCACGATGGCTCGCCCCATCGCGACCCGCTGCCGCTGGCCGCCGGAGAGCTGCTTGGGACGGCGCGCGAGAAGCTCCCCGATGTCGAGGATCTCCGCCGCCTCCCTGACCCGCCGTTCGATCTCGTCCTTCGGCAGCTTCCGGAGGCGCAGGCCGAACGACATGTTCTCGTACACCGTCATGTGGGGATAGAGCGCATAGTTCTGGAACACCATCGCGATGTTCCGATCGCGCGGCGGGACGTCGTTGATCAGCCGGTCACCGATGAAGATCTCACCGGCGGTGATGTGCTCGAGACCCGCAATCATGCGAAGCGTCGTCGTCTTCCCGCATCCCGACGGTCCGACCAGCACCACGAACTCGTTCTCGGCGATAGTCAGGTCGATACCACGGACCGCAGGGGTCTCGTCATATGACTTGTGCAGTTCCTTCAGCAAGATTTGCGCCATTGCGAAGATCCTCTGCGATCGTTTTCGGGCTCGAGCACCTGGGACACGGGTAGTCTATCCCTTGACCGCCCCGGTCATTCCGGAGACGTAGTGCTCGACGAAGAACGAGTAGACGATGGCCACGCGGACGGAGCCGAACAGGGCGCCCGCCATCAGCGGTCCCCGGAAGAAGACATCTCCCAGTATGAGCTCCCCCGGCACGCCGGTCAGCGGGATGAAGAGCAGCGCCGGCGGCACCAGGCAGGTGATGAATATCCAGATGCTGAATACGGTCGAGCCCGGAAACATGAGCCGCGAGAGCGCGTACCCGCCGAGGCCACCGGCGAAGAGCGAGAGCCCGGTCGAGACCACTGCGATCCAGAGCGTGTTCCACGCCCACTGCAGGAACAGGGTGTCAATAGTGCCCGGGAGGCGCGGCCGGCCGGTCACCCGGCTACCGCAACCGGCGGAAAATGCGGGTCAGAGCCGAACCGCGGCTCCGGTTCGCGCCGACTCCTCGGCCGCGAATGCGAAGCGCAGGATCTCGCGCCCGTCCTCCCCGGAGAGCCGCGGCGGGCTCCCGTTTCGAAGCGCTTCGATGCAATGCCGCGTCGAGTGCACGAAGCTCGTCTCCCAACCCGTCTCGAGGTCGCGGTAGTCGGTGAGCACCCCGTCGCGGAAGAGCTGGACGGGAACGACTTCTTCGCCGAGCTGCCCGTGCCCGCGGTTGATCCAGACGACGCCCCTGGTGCCGGTGATCTCGATCCGATCGTCCTGCGCGTAGTGCTCGGTCACGATGTCGAGCTCCGGCGAGTAGACGATCTCCAGGTTGCCGTAACGGTTGCCGGGGAAGCGGAACGAGATCATGGCCGGGGCGTCGAACACGAAGCCGTCCGGAGCGGTGGTGTGGCTGATCCAGGCGTGCACCTCCTCGGCCGGCCCCATGAAGTACCAGGCGAGGGCGAACTTGTGGTGGCCATCGTCGAGGACGAGGGGGCCGCCCCCGATCCGGTCGATGTCCTGGCGCCACGCGAGGGCGTGCTCCGGAACCTCCCACGCCGTTTCGCTCCGCCCCGGGTTGCTCTTGATGCGGATCGTCAGCGGCTCCCCGATGGCGCCCTCGTCGATCAGGGACTTCGCCTTGACGACGGGCGGGTAGAAGACGAAGTTCTCGAATACCCGCAAGGGGCCGCGCGCCTGCCGCGCCGCATCGACCAGGCGATCGGCATCGGCGACGCTCGTGCACATCGGCTTCTGGACGGAGACCGCCTTGCCGGCGGCGAGTCCGGCGAGCGCCGCCTCAAGGTGCAGGTGGTGCGGAAGCAGGACTTCGACGAGGTCGACGGTGTCGAGCGCCACCAGCTCGCGATAGTCCGCGGTGATCGCCGCATCGTCGAGACCCCACGCCCGCGCCCGCGCCTCCGCGAGCGCCGGGTCCCGATCGCAGAGGGCGACGATCTCGGCGTGGGGATTGTTCAGATACTCGATTGCGTGCAGATCGGAGATGCGGCCGGTTCCGATGAAGCCGACTCGAATTCTGTCCAAGTTCAGGTTCCCTGCATCGTCGTCCGGTGGTATCGCGCCTGGTAATTCGGCGAAGATTCGGGTCTCGAATCGGCTTTGTCGGCAGGCGCGGATCGGGCGCATAATGCTTGCATAGGCGTTGCCTGTGAACAACCTGCCAATCGAAGGTAGAGGAGGACGAACCATGCGTGAAACCAGACCATTCAAGGCGGCGGTGCTGGGCTGTGCACTCGGACTGACCGGGGCATTCGGCTGGGGCGGCACCGCGATGGCGGAAGGCGAAGTCACCATCAGCCACTACTTCACCGGTGAGCTGGGGCGGGCGGGACTCGAGAAGATATTCGCGAGCTTCCAGGAAGCGAAGGGGATCACGGTCAAGGACAGCCCCATCGGTCACGAGGACTTCAAGACCGGCATCCTGGTCCGCGCGGCCGGCGGCAACCTTCCGGACGTCTTCAGCTACTGGGCCGGCGCACGCACCCAGTTCGTCGCCGACGCCGGCAACCTGGGGGCGATCGACGAGATGTGGGCCGCCCGCGGGCTGGATTCGATCGTCGCGAAGTCGCTGGCCGACGGCGCCACGATGTACAACGGCGCCCGCCACCTGGTTCCGTTCGGCTATCACTACGCCGGCATGTTCTACAACACGAAGGTGATGGCGGATGCCGGGGTGACCGAGTTTCCCACCACTTGGGACGGATTCATGGCGCTGTGCGCGGATCTGAAGGCCAAGGGCGTCGCCCCCATCGCCCTCGGCTCCAAGCACCGCTGGCCCGCCCAGTTCTGGTTCGACTACCTGCTCCTTCGCACGGCGGGTCCGGACTACCGGGCGAAGCTCATGGCGGGCGAGGCCGCCTACACCGACGACGAGGTGAAGGCCGCCATGGGCCTGTGGAAGGGGCTGGTCGACGCCGGATACTTCACGCCCAACGCGAACGCGGACGACTGGACCGACGCCTCGGACAAGGTCGCGCGCGGCGACGCGGCGATGACCCTGATGGGCACCTGGATCACCGGATACTGGAACGGCAACGGCCTCAAGGCGGGCGAAGACTACGACTTCTTCGAGTTCCCGGCCATTGCCGAGGGCGTTCCCAACGCGGTGGTGGGACCGGTCGACGGACTGCTGATCTCGGCCAACGCGTCGAACCGCGCGAACGCCGAGGAACTGGTCGCCTTCCTCGTCTCGGACGAGGCATCCCAGGCCACGTGGGCCCAGGCGCAGGGCGCCCTGTCGCCCAACGTCGGGGTCGACGAGAGCATCTACACCTCGGTGATGACGCGGGCGCTCGCGGCGGTCGGGAACGCCGACACGTTCGCGTTCAACTATGACCTCGCGACGACGCCGCCCATGGCGGAGATCGGTCTCGCAATGTTCGCCCGGTTCATGGACGATCCCTCGGGGTACGAGGGCTATCTCGCCGACGCCGAGGATGGCGCCAGGGACGTGTTCAAGAAGTAGCGGGGGAACGGAGCGGCCGTCCGGCCGCAGATCCGGAGAGAGGGGCGGAGGGGGCCGGCCGGCCCCCTCCGTCACCCGGCCGGCAGGGCTTGCGTTTCCGGTCCCGGAACCCGCAGCGCTCGAGCGGCCGCCGCACGATGAATCGACACACGGTCTTGTGGCGGATCGCCCTGCTTTTCCTGCCCCTCGCGGTCTTCGGAATCTTCGTCGTCTGGCCGCTGCTCGAGTCCTTCTACTACAGCTTCACCGACTGGAACGGCTTCAATCCTCGCTACCGTTTCGTCGGGTTCGAGAACTTCATCCGGGTGGCGACCGACCGGCTGTTCACCAACGCCATCGCGAACACGGTCATCTGGATGGTGCTGGCCCTCCTGCTGCCCACCCTCGGAGGGCTCGGGCTCGCACTGGCGCTCGACTCGCACCTGGTGCGCGGCGCAAACGTCTTCAAGTCCATCTTCTATCTCCCGATCTGTCTCTCGGCGGTCGTCGTCGGACAGATCTGGATCTGGATCTACCAGCCGGACTGGGGGCTGCTGAACACGTTCATCGGGGCGGTGACCGGCGACCCCGAGACGTTCGCGTGGCTCGCGAGGCCGCAGAGCGCGCTCTACTCGGTGATCGTGGCGTGGTCCTGGCAGCAGATGGGGCTCTCGATGGTGATCTTCCTCGCCGGACTGACCGCGGTCCCCGTGGACCTGACCGAAGCGGCGGCGATCGAAGGCGCGAACCGCTGGCAGAAGACGTGGTACGTGGTCCTCCCGATGCTGCGCCCGGCCACCGTGGTGGTGGTCGCCCTGTCGGTCATCAACTCGCTGAAGGGATTCGACATCCTCTACATCATGACCGCGGGCGGGCCGTTCCACTCCTCCGACACCCTCGCCATGTTCATGTACAACGAGTCGTTCAAGAAGTACAAGATGGGGTACGGCAGCGCGATCTCCGTCATCCTCTTCCTGCTCACCCTGGCCATCATCTTCATCTACTTCCGGCAGCTCAGGAAGCTGGACGAGATCCATGGCTGACGGGGCGCGCGCGAGGACGGGCGCACGGAAGGCACGGGCGGGCGCGGGGTCGGTTGCGGGGGCGGGCGCCGGCGGGCGGGCATTCAATCCGTGGCCGGTGGTCGCCTTCATCTGCCTCTCCGTCCTCGCCCTCCTGTTTCTCGCCCCGACCCTGGGGGTGATTCTCAGCTCGCTCAAGAGCACCCGCGAGATCGCCTTGGGCGCGCTCTGGACGTTTCCCGGCGGGCTCTTCCTGGACAACTTCCGGGAGGTGCTGGCCCACCCCTCGGTCAAGACCTATTTCATCAATACCTTCCTGGTCACCGTGCCGGCGACGGCGGGATCGATCGGGCTCGGGATCCTCGCCGGGTACGTGTTCTCCAAGCTGCCGTTCCGCGGCAGCGAGTTGCTGTTCCTGGCGATCGTGTCGGGGATGTTCTTTCCGCCGCAGATCATCCTCATTCCGCTTTTCCGGATGTTCAACGGGCTCGGCCTGCTGGACACCCTCTGGCCGATGATCATCGTTCACATCGCGATGGGGATCCCGATCTGCACCCTGCTCATGCGCAACTTCTTCGCCACCGTCCCGAACGCGCTGCGCGAGGCGGCGATCGTCGAGGGGGCCAACGAATGGCAGGTCCTGACCCGGGTCGCACTCCCGATCAGCCTGCCGGCCCTCGCGGTTCTCGCGACGCTTCAGTTCACCTGGATCTGGAACGATTTCCTCTGGCCGCTCATCTTCACCCAGAGCGACGAGAAGCGAACGATCATGCTCGGAATCGTGTCCCTCAAGGGCCAGTACAGCGTGGCGTGGGGAATTCAGGGCGCGCTGTCGCTGGTGGCGAGCGTGCCGACCCTGATCGTGTTCCTGTTCTTCCAGCGCTACTTCATCACGGGCATGACGATGGGGGCGATCAAGGGATGAAGCGGCGCGGCTGCGGCCCTGGGGCATATCGACGCGCATCGCCTCGTCGCGGCCCCCGGCTGCGGGCTCGGACGGCTGGGGCACGACCTCGACCGGAGCAAGCTCGCGAACCTGTGCCGCGCGGCCCGCGCGGTGGGAGGCACCGGAACCCGCGGCACGGGCTGAGAGCCTCGCCGAACCGGCCGAACAACCATGGCCGGCCCGTGCGGTTCGGCGGGAGAACGTTCCGCCGACCCGCGGGACCGGCATGGCCGGAACCGGCTGGCTCGGCCGGTACCGTGGATTGCGGCTCGGGCGGAGCAGCCCGGTCTTGCGCATGCCCGTCGGGCTCCCTCGGTCAAGCCTGCGAGCCCCCTCTCCCGTCCGGCCTCCCGGCGGGCTCGAGCGCGAGATAGGGGACGAGGAACTCGATTCCGCCGCAGTCCACTCGCGCCCGCTTGGGGTTCATCCTGACGATGATTCCCGTCCGGAGCTTCCGGCCTCTGGTTCGGAAGCTGACCTCCATGCCCGGGCGAAACCTTGCCTTCGCGGCCTGCCGGTGCTCCCGGGTATCCTCGCTCTCCTCCGCGCGCGCCTTCGGCGTCGCTCCGATCCGGTTCGCGACCGCCTTCCACGCGGGACCGTGCCCGGCGTTGGCGCCCGCGAGCGCGTGCGCGATCTCGTGCAGGATCGTGTCCCGTACCTCTCGCGGGGCGCCCTTCACCGCATGCCTTCTGCTGAGCCGGATGAGCTTCTCCCGTTCCCGGCACTCGCCGAGCCTGCCCTGTGCGGCACTGAAGCGGAAGGTCCACGCCTCGAGCCCGTGCTCGTCCATCAGATCGCGCGCCTGCCTCGCAACGTCGAGCAGGCGCGCTTCGTTCCCCCCCCGGCTGGTCTCGTCCAGGTGATGAAGAAGCTGGTACGGCACGTCCCACGTCCCGCCTTCGCACCGCACCCTGGCCCTCTTCGGGTTGAGCTTCTCGATCGTGCCCGTCGTCTTCGCGCCGCCCCTCGCGGTGAACCCCACCGCATCGCCCGCCTCGAACCGAGCCTGCACCCGATCGACATCCGTCACGATCTCCCGGGGCGGTGGCCGTTCGCCCCCGGGGACGCTTCCCCGGGCGATACCCGCCCCTCTTCCATCCTTGCCAACCACTGCTTCGCAATCCCTCCCGTGTACGACGGCGTATCTCTCTCTCGCTCCGTCCCTCGACGCCCACCCGCCCGGCCGGCGGCCATGCCGATCGGCCCACGCCCGTCCCCGCCCCCTGCCCCCGCGGTCACGGTGCCTGGATTCGCGGCGCGGACCGCACGGGCGGAGCGGCCGGCGATCCGATCCGCGGACGGGTGGCCCACCCGGCTCCGCCCACCCGACCACTTCACCACCTCACGACGCGCCCGGCAACCTCCGGAGCGAGCACTCCGGACCCTTCTCCCGACCGCCACACCGTCCTCTGTTCCGCCCGTGGAGCCAGGGTCGAGCGTGCACTGGCATTTCACCTTGGCCACTTGGCGGGGTCCGGTCAATTCGACCGCGTACACTCGTCGCGTTCCATGACGCCCGGGGAGGCACACCATGACACCACACTGGAAGAAAGCGGCGATCGCGGCCGCGGCCGCGATTCTTGCTGCGGCGTTCTCCGCTCACGCGCCGGCCGAGTCCATCAAGGCCGGGCTCATGCTCAAGAAGGACTTTCCGGGCGCGGAGCCGGTAAACGGGATGTTCGAGCTCTTCAAGTCGGAAGTGGAGAAAGGCTCGGGCGGCGCGATCACGATGGAGATCGTATACGGCGGCGCCCTCGGCAAACCCAACGAACGCCTGAATCACGTCCGCCACGGCATCATTCAGATGTCCGACGCGTCCGACGGGAACTACGCATCGATCTACAAGGACATCCAGATCCTGTCGATGCCCTACCTGTTCCCCGACGAAGAGACCGCCTGGAAGCTGCTGGATGGTCCGATCGGCACCAGGATGGCGGAAGACATTCGCGCCAAGACGGGTATTCGGGTGCTGGGGTGGTGGGAATCCGGCGGCTTCAAGCACTACAGCGCAAACCGCGCAATCCGCACCCCCGACGACATGAAGGGGCTGAAGATGCGGGTGATGGCGCCGATCTTCGGCATTCCGGTGCTGGCGCTGGGCGGGTCGGCGACCCCCATCGCGTTTCCGGAGCTGTACACATCGCTCAAGACCGGGGTGGTCGACGGACAGGACAACGCGGTCTGGGTGTTCAACCTGATCAAGCTGCACGAGGTGCAGGAATACCTCATGCTGGACGGTCACATCTACGCGTTCGGCCCGCTCGGGATCAATGACGGGTGGTTCAGCGGGCTGTCGGACGACCTGAAGGCCGTCGTGCTCGCGGCGGGCGAGAAAGCCATCGCCTACAACCGCAAGGAGTCGCGGGCGGCCGAAGCCAAGAACATCGCCATGGCCGAGGAAAGGGGCGTTACGGTGATCCCCTTCACCATGGAGATGAAGATGGCATTCGCGGACCGCGTCCGGCCCGCGGCGGTCGAGTGGCTGAAGGAGAACGTGGACACGCCCGAGCTCGTCGACGAGGTCATCGCCGAGGTCGCCCGGCTCTCCGAGTAGAACCGGCATCGGTTCGGTCCGGCGGCGGACCGGGCGTCCCGCAATGGCCGGCCGGCTGGAGCACCTGTTGCGAGCGGTCGGCGCCGCGGCCCTTCTGGTGCTGTTCGCACTGATCGTCGCGCAGGTGGCGATGCGCTACGGGTTCGGCGTCACACCGTTCTTCACGGAGGAAATCGCCCGCTACGCCCTCGTGTGGTCGGTGCTGGCCGGCGCGGCGGTCTCGGTTCTGGTTGACGGCCACATCCGGGTGACGTTCATACCCGATCTCCTGCAGCCCGCACGGCGCTGGTACTGGATGCGGATCCTGGACCTGGTGACTCTCGCGTTGCTGCTGGTCCTGACCTTCGCGGCCATCCGAACGGTCGACTTCGCAGGGGGACAGACCAGCGACGGGCTGCAGGTCTCGCTCCGGTATCCCTATGCCGCCCTGCCGGTCGCCTTCGCGTTCGGTCTGCTCTTCCTCGTCCTCCGGCTGCTGCGTTCCTGGTCCGACCGACCGTGGAAGAGTCCCGAGTGAGCTTTTCGCTCGGGCTCTTCCTTGCGTCGTTCCTCGTCCTCCTGTTCGCCGGACTGCCGGTCGCATGGACGATGGCCGTATCCTCGATCGTGTGGCTGGTCGCCAGCGGTCAGACGGCATTTCTGCCCGTTCTGCCCGAACGGATCTTCCAGGGCCTCGACGTGTTCGTGCTGATGGCGATTCCGCTCTTCGTCCTCGCGGGGGATCTCATCAACGAGGGCCGCATCACCGACCGGCTGATCTCGTTCGCGAACGTGCTGTTCGGCTGGATGCCGGGCGGTCTGGCCCAGGTCAACATCGGCGCGTCCATCCTTTTCTCGGGCATCACCGGGGTCGCCCTGGGCGACATCGCGGCGCTGGGGAAAGTCTTCATCCCGTCCATGAGCCGGAGCGGCTATTCCACCGCCTATGCGGCCGCGGTCACGGCATCGTCGTCGATCATCGGCCCCATGGTCCCGCCGTCGCTGATCGTCGTCATCTACGGCTCGATGGCGGGTATCTCCATTGGGGCGCTGTTCGCCGCCTGCATCGTCCCGGGACTGCTGATCGGAATCTGCCAGATGATGCTGGTCTGGTTTCAGGCTCGAAGGAGAGGGCACGCGGGGGTCGAGATGGACCGCACGCCGCGGGCGGTAGCGCGGTCGGCGCGCGCCGCGTTTCCACCCCTGCTGATCCCCGTCATCATTCTGGCCGGCATCCTCGGCGGCGTCATGACACCCACCGAAGCGGGCGGCCTGGCGGCCTTCTACGCCCTGCTGATTGCCGCATTTCTGTACCGCACCCTGGGCTTGAAGCAGTTCCTGTCGGTGCTCGACCGCTCTGCGGTGTTCTCGTCGCAGCTCCTCATCATCGTGGGATGCGGCGCGATCTTCACGTGGGTCATGGGGATGGAGAACGTGCCGTCCCTGGTCGAGAGCACGGTCCGGGAACTCGACCTGCAGCCGGTGTCGCTGCTGCTTGCCCTGAACCTCATGATGCTCGTGCTCGGCATGTTCATCGACCCCGTCGCGGCCATCATCCTGTTCATCCCGATCCTCGGCACCGCGGCCGTGGCGGCGGGCGTGGACCCGGTGCATTTCGGCGCCATCGCCATACTGAACCTGAACATCGGCCTCCTGACCCCGCCCTTGGGCGTATGCCTGTTCGCGGCGGAACGAATTGCCGGCTGCGGCTTGCCGGCGCTCCTGCGCGAGACATGGCCATTTCTGGTGGTGAGCCTGGTCGCGCTCGTGCTGGTCACTTACGTGCCCGAGTTGAGCCTGTGGCTACCCCGGCAGCTCGGCTTCTAGCGGGGAGAGGACCAAGGACGACGGAGGCCGGGGGAGCCGTCACCGCGCGCCCGGACCGTGCGGACCGTGCGGGACGCGGGCCGGATCAACACTCCTCGACGGCGCCACCAGCCTCCCGCCAGGCCGCGACGCCGCCGATCAGGTGGCAGACATTCCCCAGGCCGCACTCCCGGGAGGCATCGACCGCCATTGCCGAACGCTCGCCGAAGGCGCAGTAGTAGAC
The DNA here is from genome assembly GCA_965223775.1 of Gammaproteobacteria bacterium. Taxonomy (GTDB): domain Bacteria; phylum Pseudomonadota; class Gammaproteobacteria; order HK1; family HK1; genus JAJDXW01. Next base: position 6,238,233 of record OZ245021.1, read on the forward strand.
GAGCCGTTGCCCGGGACGGCAGGCAAGGGCACGCAGCGCCCCACCGGGCCGGATCATGCTTGCGAGCCGGCCGTACGGAGCATGCACCGAGTCCGGGATTGCGCCGTCACGCACGCGCTCGGCCTCCTCCCGAAGATCGACGAGGATGTACTCGGGCTGCCGGCGGGCGCGCATCACGTCCTTCGCCGTGAGAGCACACTCGGGGTGGGCCTCGTCCTCCTGTCCACGGCCTACGTGGAGATTCGCCGGAACCGCGACGTCCATCATTTTCGGATCCGCGAGGTCGAGGGCGTTCATCACCCCGGCATATTCCTCCGCCGAGGAGACCTGAAGCCTGGGGTTGAAACGCCGTTCCTCGCCGATGGTGCTGACCGTGTCGCCCTTGTAGTCGTGGCCCGGCCAGACCAGGGTCTCGTCCGGCAGGGCAAGCAGCTTGTTGAACAGGGAATCGAACTGCGCAACCGGGTCGCCGTTCTGGAAATCGGTCCGGCCGGTCCCCCGGATGAGCAGCGTATCTCCGGTAAACACCCGGTCGTCCATCACGAAGCAGTAGGAATCGCTGGTGTGGCCCGGTGTGTGGAGAGCGCGCAGGCGCACGCCCTCGATATCGATCGCGTCGCCGTCGCGCACACGCATCGAGACCACGTCCACCGGCGCCTCGCAACCCATCACGGTGACGCACTTCGTCCGGTCGCGGAGCGTCCCCATTGCGCTGACGTGGTCAGCGTGAACGTGGGTATCCAGGACCTTGGCGAGGGTGAGATCCAGCTCCCCGAGGAGCGTCAGGTAGCGATCGACCTGCTCCAGCACCGGGTCGATGATGAGCGCCTCGCCGCCGCGACGGCCGGCAACCAGGTAGGTATAGCTGCCCGAGCCGATGTGATAGAGCTGGCGAAAGAGCATCGTCCGATGCGATCCCGGGGTCCCTCTCGACCAGCGGATTGTAGTCCGGGCTCCGGGCGCGGGCCAATCCGCCGCCTCGCGCAGCTCCCGAAGACGACTCGTCGCGGACGCGGCGGCGGCGGCTCGCGTCACGGCGGGCGGCGGCTCGCGCTACGAGGGATACATCTCGCGGCGCAAGGCATCGGCGATCGAGGCCACCATGGGGCCGAACGCCTGTCGCGGCGCAAGATCGGGCACGATCTCCCGGACCACTGCCTCGAGTCCGGTGAGTCGCGACGGAACGGGCCGGTCGGTGACGTCGAGGGCTCGCAGGGCAATCGGCACGAGACTGGCAAGCGCCATGTCAAGGCACCAGCCGGCGCGATCCTGCTTGGACCATGCCAGGAACACCGGACTCGCCACGTCGTTCTGGCCGAAACCTCCCGATTCGCTGCCGGGCAGCAACGTGGCCTGGGCGTAGAGACGGGCTTCCTCCTCGTAACCGGTCTGGGCCATCGGCAAACATCCCATGAAGGCGCGGCGGACATCTTCGCCGGCGTCGGGAGGGATCAACTGGTCGGGAAGCAACGAGACGGCACCGTCCAGAAGCTTCGCACCCTGGCGTTCGGCAAGCACGCAGAGATTGGCGCATGCGGCGGTCAAGGCGTCCATGGCGAGCACCGCGTGGGGATTGTGATAGCCACCGGTCGATTCGAAGCGGCCAAAGGGATGATCCTCGCCGGCGTCGTCAATCCATACCGGGTTGTCCGTTACGGCCTGGAGCGACTCCGCGGCGACCTCGGCGGCCATGGTCGCCGCACGCCGGGCCTGGCCCAGCATTCGCGGAACGATGCGGAAACTGACGGGCGCCTGATAGGGGCGCCGTTTCCCGCCGTGCCCGTCTCCCACCAGTTCGCGAAGGCGCCCGAGCGCCCAGGTGTCGTAGGGGTTGTTCCAGTAGTCGCCAAGGGCGGCGTCGAGATGGCCAAGCGGCGCGTTGAATGCCTCAAAGGACAGCGCAAAGATCTGCGCCGCCAGATCGAACCGGTTCTCGGCGACAAGTGCGGCATCGGTGACAAGGCCCGTGGCCGCCGGCGACCCGTTGATCAGGCACAGCACGTCCTTGATCGCGGGCTCCGCCTTCTCCACCAGACCGGTGAACAGGTGGCTCAGCGAAAGAATCTCGCCCGCTCCACCCTGGCCCTTTGCCGGGACCACCGGGAGCCTGTCCTCGCCCAGCATGGCGGCAACACCCTGGGCGATCTCCGGCGATACCGCGGCATGGCCTTCCACGAAGTTGGTCAGCCGCGCCAGCACGATGCTCCGCACGACGCGTTCGGGCAGCGGATCGCCCCAGGAGGCCGCGGCCCTTGCGGGCGACATGCCGGCCCACTGCTCGCGTTGCTCCGGCGTGAGCTTCGTACGGGCGAGCCGGCCTGGACCCGTCGTTACGCCATAGATCGTGATCTCCGGATCATGGTCAAGAATGCGTTCCAGCCGTTTCCGGCCCTGCGCCATGGCCGCAAGCGCCCTGGCGCCGAATTCGACACCTTCGCCTTCCCAAGCCACCCGCCGCGCGGTTTCGAGCGTGAGATCGGCACGGGTTTCCACGAGCACCGTCATGATCCAATACCTTTCCTGATTCCGTTCGTACCAATCCGAACCGCCCCGGATTTTCCGGAGGCTGTCTTGTGCGAATCACGCGGCGATGGTACGCCGCTGCGGCCCCGGAAGCGGATGCCATCGGCACCGAGAATCTGCGCTTCGCAGCCCGAGCGGCGTATCGCTATCGGACAACGGGACCACACTCCACGGTTGTGAGTGTGGCGCCAGCGACTTCTCTCTCGGTGCCGGGTTGCTTCCATCTTGTATTTCCACTACATCGGAAACATGGAAATGGCCTCCGCAATCGTTGTCTTGAGCGCGCTGGCGCAGGAGACCCGCCTCGAAGTGTTGCGTCCGCTGGTCGAACGGGGACCGGAAGGCTTGCCAGCCGGAGCCATTGCCGACGCCCTCCTTCCCGCGGACGAGCCCCACACGGGCGAGCGGCGGAAGGCGGATTGCTGCCCGTGCGCGGGAACCGTGCGCTCCGCGGCCTGAGCGCCGCCCGGCACGCAGACGAGGTCGAACTGCGGGCTCTCGGTGAACGTGGTGGTCCGGTTCGCAGGACGCGCAAGTCGAACCGGGGGGGAGAGGCGAGGTTGGGTTGACCGTCCGGCCCCGGTGTGACAGGGAACTTCGACCCCGTAGATGAACGCTCCGAGCGACAATCTCCCGCGGCACAAGGACGACTTCGGCCGGGTCTACGATCTCGAGGATCCGAGCCCTTACTTCGACGCCTTGAGGCCGTCCGAGTACCGCATGCCGGTGGCGCTGACCGGTGCGCTGAAGGCCATCCATCGCGCGGTGTGCGCCGCCCGCGGCGCGGGAGACGCCTTGCGGGTCCTGGACTTCGCCTGCGGGTACGGCACCATTGGGGCATTGTTGCGCCACGACGTCTCCATGCCGGAGATCTACGCCCGGTATGGCGAGCGGCATTGGCGCGCGGCCGATGCCCGGAGCCATTGGGAGGCGGATGCCGATTTTTTTGCCGCCCGGCGCGAGGAATCCGTGGCGTTCGAGATTGGCGGTACGGACATCGCCGGGGTCGCTCTCGAGTACGCGGCCGCCTTGGGATTTGTCGATCGGACCTTTCACGAGGATCTCGTCGGCGACGCCCCGAGCGAGGAATTGAGGCAATTTCTGGGTGGTGTGGACCTGGTGGTCGAAAGCGGCTCCGTGGGAGACCTGCTCCCGTTCATCTTCGCGCGCATTCTCGATTGCGGTGGTGGCGGCCGCCCGCCCTGGTTTCTCTACAGTCCCCGTCCCGACATTGATTGGGCGCGCTTGAACACGCTGTGGGCGGTGCGGGGCTACCGCGCCGAGAGCCTCGGAACCGAGCCCGTGCGTTACCGAAAGCCGCTGGGAGCGCCGGAGCGGGTGGACATGCTTCGTGTTACCCGGGCGCTGGGGGTGCCGGACGAGGCGGTGATGCGGGACGAGTTCCTCCTGGTCGACATGACGCTGGCGAGACCCGAAGTCGACGCCGGCAATCCCCCGATCGCGCAGTTGCAGGGAAGCTACGACTGAGCAGCGCTCCCGTGCCGAAGGTCATCGAAGGCGCGAGCACCGGATCTTCCGATGACGTCTCCGACGAGGTGCGCCCCCGTTCGCCCCTCAGATCGGGATTAACGGCGTTTCGGCACTTCGCGCCGCACGCGAAGGACACCGCTACGCTCGGCGTGAGCGGTCCTGGCAATGGCGTACAGTTTGACCTGCCGCGACTTCCCCTTGAGCGCCACCGGCGCCAAAGTTTCGCTCTCGGTCCCGGGTGGCAAGGTCATCAGGGCAAGCGCTTCGGCGGAGGCGAGAAAATCCCGGTCGAACTCGCGACACGATTGCTCGATCCGCGAGGTCGTGTTGACCGTGTCCCCAAGCAGCACGATCTCGAGCTTGCTGTCGCCCATTTCACCCACCACGACCGGACCGGCATGCAAAGCGGCACGAAAGGCTGGCAGTACGCCGAAGCGGCTCCGGTACTCGTCGCCACGGGCCGCGACCCGGGCGCGCAGGCGAAAGACGACCTCCACCGCGCCGGAGATGTCTCGGGTCTCGTCGAGGCGCCACGTGATGATCGCCTCGTCGCCGACATACTGGTAGATCACCCCGCCGCTCCCCTCCAGGGCCGCGCCAACGTCATGGACGAACTCGTTCATCAGCTCGAGGAATCGGGTGGCCCCGATGCGCTCGGCGATTGCGGTGGAGCCAACCAGGTCGATGAACAGCAGGGCGCGATTCTCTTCGCGTGGCGTGTGATAGCGCCCGAGCAGAAAATTGCGGAACACCCCCGGTCCGATCAGACGGTTCAAGGTCAGACCAGAGACCACCGAGAACCCGACCGCGAAGGAGAACAGAATGGTCCACCAGAAGTCGGCGCCCGCGAACAGTTCCCCCTCGGCGCGTCCGAACCAGTGGCTCGAGAGCTGGGTCGCAATGAAGATCCAGGCGCACCAGAGCGCGAACCGGACGGCGATGAAACGGGCAAAGGGCCAGCGCCGGAAGCCGACGCCGAGCGGGCTGTACACGTAGAACAGCTCGAAGATGAAGATCGGCAGCCCGATCACGATGGCAGTGCCGATCGAGGCGTAAGCGATGTACCAGGAAAAGCCGCCGTTCAGGATCGCACCGAAAAGGACACTGACCACGAACGTCACCGGCAGGGCCACACCCATCAGCCGCAGGCGCGACACAAGGGCGTCTCTGCTTATCAGCTCCGGGCTCGCGCGCGGAAATATACGCAACCGACATTCCCCAGGTGGGACGCGTTCCAAGGAAGATTGCGGATCGTCGGCGCTCCAGTCAACGGTTTGGCATACCTCGTGTCGCTCGTGAGGCGCGTTCACCTTGTCGAGAAACGGCTACATCGAGAGCTTCAACGCACGGATATTGTCGACTCCGCCAAGGGACGCGAAGCATTCGCGGGTGAACCTCGCCAAGTCCCCGGGGCCGGCCTTCCCGCCGTCCACGGCCTCGCGCAGGATGATGCGCGCCTCCTCTTCAATGGAGCGGCGGTGTTCGGCGGCGCGCACGCGCCGGCGCGTCTTCACATCGTCCTCGACCGCGCTCCGGGCAGACTCCGTCCTGCCGTCAGTCGCGAGCGGCGGTGCCCCGGAGCAGCGTGCCGGAATGGGCGCCCGTGGGCTCGCCGTCGCGGAGCGTGACCGCGCCGTTGACGACGGTTGCCGCAATGCCGTCGGCCTTCTGCACCAGACGGTGCGCCCCGCCGGGCAGGTCGCGCTCGACCGTGGGCAGGCAGGGGCTTATGCGCTCCTCGTCGAAGACGACGATGTCGGCGGCATGGCCCGTGCGCAGCAGGCCCCGGTCGTGCATGTCCCAAGCGGCGGCATTCTCGAAGGTGAGCATGCGCACCGCCTCCTCCAGGGTGAACGCCTGCTTGTCGCGCACCCAGTAACTCAGCAGATGCGTTTGCAGCGACGAGCCCATTTCCTGGCACACATGGGCGCCGGAGTCCGAGAAGGTCGCGAGGGTGCGCGGGTTCTTCAGCATCTCGCGGACCTCCAGCGGCTTCTCGTTGACCAGCGGCTGGACGAACATGAGGTCCTCGTTCTCCACCATCAGGTCGAGCATGACCTCGACGGGGTTCCGGCCGGAAGACTGCGCCAGGTCCTCGACGCTGGGATCGTCCCACCTCACGTCGAACATCGGGAACAGGTTGGCGTAGTCCGGCTTGCGCGGGTCCGTGGTGGCCGCGCCGCCGCCCTGGAATTCGGTGCCCTTGGGCTTCATCCGGGCTTCGGCGGCAACCAGGCCGACGCGCACCTGCGGGTCGCGGAAGCGGGCCTTCTGCTCCTCGACCGGCAAGTCGCGGATTTCGTTCCAGACCGGCAATGCATCGAAGGGCAGGTAGGACTTCATCGAGAAGAGCGCGTTGATCGACCGCGTGGTGGCCTGCCCGAACACCCGCCCGCCCTCGGCCGCAACCCGGTCCATCCACTCGAACTGGTAGGTGAACGGGTTGGGGTTGTCGCCCTGGCTCGACGAGAGCGCGCCCAGCATGAGCGGGCGGCGGCTCGACACGGCGATCTTGCGCAACTCGTCCAGACACGCCTTCTGCGCCACGCCGCCGGACACATCCGGCCCGACCTGGAAGATACCCGCGTTCAGCTCGCCCATCGCGTTGACCAGATGTGCGATTTCCGACCAGGCCGCGATGCGGCTTGCAATCGGTTCGCCATCCGGGCGGATATGGGTGTTGGCCCTGGACGAGGAGAAGCCCACGGCGCCGGCCCTGAGCGCCTCGCGCACCAGATGCGCCATGAGCCTCAGGTCGTCCTCATCGGCCTCCCGGTCGAGCGCGCGGTCTCCCATCGCATACATCCGGAGCGCCGAGTGGCCGATATAAGCGGCGTAGTTGATGCTCTTGGGGAACGACTCGACGGCATCCAGATATTCCGGGAAGGTCTCCCAGCGCCAGTCGATGCCGGCGACCATCGCCTCCTTGGGGATGTCCTCGACCGCCTCCAGGCACTCGGCAAACCACTCCCTCGCCTCCGGCTTGCAGGGCGCGAGCGCAAAGCCGCAATTGCCCATCACGACCGTGGTCACGCCGTGCCAGCAGGAGCAGCTTCCGAGCGGGTCCCAGGCCACCTGGGCATCCATATGGGTGTGGCCGTCGATGAAGCCCGGCGCAACGATCATGCCCGCGGCATCGATCACCTCGTCGGCGGGGCTGCGAATCCGCCCGATTTCGGAAATCCTTCCGGAGTGGATGCCGACATCCGCCCGGTATCGGGGCATGCCGGAACCATCGACCACCGTGCCGTTCCGGATAAGAAGATCGAGTGCCATCGCGCGCTGCCCCGGAGGCTGTTTCGGAGGAAAGAACCCTATCAGCCTCCCGAAGTTACGACAATGCGCCCCTGTCGGTTTACCCATATAGTCCCCCAATGGGGAGGCTTATGGGTAAACCGACATTATGAGTGATGGTGGCCAAGGGCGGAATCGAACCGCCGACACGCGGATTTTCAGTCCGCTGCTCTACCGACTGAGCTACCTGGCCGCGGGCGCGTATTAGACGAGGGGGAGGTCCCGTCCGTCAAGGACCGGACGGCTTCGCATCTGTCCCCATCTCCCGCACTCGCATCTTGGAGTCATGCCCGCGCGGGCCCGCGGTTCGCGGCATTGCCGCTCTCGGAGGCCGGAGCGGGGAGCCGGCAGCCGGCAGCCGGAGCGGGGAGCCGGCAGCCGGCAGCCGGAGCGGGGAGCCGGCAGCCGGAGCGGGGAGCCGGCAGCCGGCAGCCGGGGCGGGGGCCGGGAGACGGGAGCCGGGAGCCGGGGCGGGGAGCCGGGAGACGGGAGCCGCGCCGCAGAAGCGGGGGCTCCCGCCGGCCCGTCAGTCCGCCTGCCTCGGCTGCATCTCCCGGGCCCGCGTCTCGAGCGCGGGAAGCAGTGAAGCGATCAGACCGTCATCGAGATCGGCGGCGACGCCGGGATAGCCCGCCGCCGCGATCATCGCTCCGAGCTTGCCGGCCTTGAAGCGAGCGAGGGTCCACTCCAGGGGGTCCGGCACCACGGTCTTGTCCCAGTAGATGCGGTGGTTCTTGTTCCGCGGTCCGTAGTGATAGTGGGGAAGCTCGCGGAAGCAATCGAAGGCGAGAATCTCGGTCTCCTCCGTGTAGGGGGCGCCCGGGGGGCCGGCCAGGTCCGAGAGCACGTGGATCGCCAGCCCGCCGTCGTCGGGCAGGGTCCGCATCTCCAGCCCGAAGCGGATTGCGCCGGCCTCGAAGATGTCGGTCCCGCGGTTGTGCTTGACCGTCTGCCGGTGGTTGGTGAAGGCATCTCGCGCCGCGCGCTCGAGATCGCCGACAACCGCCGCCACCCGGCCCGAATCCACCCTCGCGGCGATCTCGGCGTAGCCGGCTGCATCGATCATCTGCGGGAGCCGGTCCCGGAGCTGTCGCATGGTCCAGCCAATCGGGTTTCCGTCGGCGATGGGGTCGATCCGGCAGATCCGACTACTGCCCTCGGGCGCATAGACGTAGCTGCGTTCCACGTCGAAGCAGTTGAACCGGAGGAGAGCCGTGGGTTTCCCGCCGACCTCTCCCTCGACCAGGATGATGACGCCCTGGTCCGCGTGACTGTGAATGTTTGCATCCCATTGTTCGTGCCAGACGACGAAGGCAACTTCGCCGGCGTCGAATTTCGAGCTGTTTCGCCGCATGTCAGTCGCTACCTCCCGGAACGTTGGCTGTACCCCGAAGCAGGGCGGGAACCGAGACTATCAACCATTTCGGGCTCGCTCTACCCTGGCCCCTCCGTGAACGGCTCTTCCGGGGCCGCGCGGGACGCACCCCGCAGCCGTCTGCGCCGGCCCGGCCCGGCCCGGCGCCGCACCGAATCCGGGACCGGCGGCGTCGACCCCCGGCGTCGACCCGACCCTGCCCCACTCACTCCTCCGGCGGCCGGTATCCTTCGGGCAGGGCGTCGGCGTCGCCGAACAGGAAGTCTTCCATCTGCCGTTCGAGGAACCGGCGCGCCTCGATATTCCGGGGCTGGAGGCGATTCTCGTTGATGAGCATCGTCTGGCGGCGGATCCATTCCTGCCACGCCTCGCGCGAGACGTTCTCGAATATCCGCTGCCCGAGCTCGCCGGGGTAGGGCGGCGCGTCGAACCCCGGGGCATCGCGGCCGAGCTTCACGCAGCGCACGGTACGGGTCATTGGCTTCCTCGCTCCTCCTTCTCAAGCCGGGATAGTACCGCGCCGACGGGAGCCGCGAGACCGACGTCCGCCCCGGATGCGCCAGCGCCACCACCGACGCCGGTACCGCCGTCTCCGTCTCTGTCTCCGTCGCCGGCCGCGATGCCGGGTTCGACCCAGCGCACCGCTTCCCCGTCCGCCACCCGGTCCGGAAGGGGCTCGACGGAGACGACGACCGGGGTCGCCCGGAGGCGGAAGTGGGTGAATCCGTGCTCGATCGCGGGCAGCCGCCGGACGCGACGCGGCCGCAGGCGATGGCGCCGGGCGGCCGCACCGGCGGCGTCCTCGAAGTCGAGGGCGGCGGAGGCTTCCGGAAAGCTCCAGAGACCTCCCCAGATGCCGCTCGGGGGTCTGCGCTCGACGAGGACCCGGCCGCTCGCGTCACGCATCACCAGCAGGAGCTTCTCGCGGGTGGGATACGGCCGCCTCGGCCGGGGTGCGGGGAATCGGGTCGGATCGCCCGCGGCGTACGCCCGGCATCCGTCCGAGACCGGGCACAGGAGACACCCGGGCCTGGTGCGGGTGCAGAGGGTGGCTCCGAGGTCCATGATGGCCTGGGTGTAGTCGCCGACCCGCCGGTGCGGCGTGTGCCGCTCGGCGAGCGTCCAGAGCCGATCCCGCACCGGCGGGTCTCCCGGCCAGCCCGCCACCGCGTGGTACCGGGCGAGCACCCGCTTGGCGTTGCCGTCGAGGATCGACTGGCGCCGCCCGAGGGCGAGGGCGAGGATCGCGCCCGCCGTGGAACGACCGATCCCGGGAAGCGCCACGAGCTCCTCGAACGTGTCGGGAATCCGGCCGCCGTGGTTCGCGGCCACCGCGCGCGCCGCGGCATGAAGGTTGCGTCCCCGGGCGTAGTATCCGAGCCCGCTCCAGAGCTTGAGGACCTCGTCGAGATCGGCCGCGGCGAGCGTCTCCACGTCGGGGAAGCGGGCCATGAAGCGTTCGAAGTAGGGGATGACCGCCGCCACCCGGGTCTGCTGGAGCATGATCTCCGATACCCACACCCGGTAGACGGTGGGGCGCCGCTGCCAGGGGAGGTCGTGGCGGCCGTGGCGGTCGAACCAGGCGAGGAGCGCCTGGGCGAACGCAGAGTCCGCCCTCACCGGCCCGGCGAAGCTTCGGCGAGGCGCGCGCGCCCGGCCCCTATCGCCTCCCGGACCCGGACCGGGGCGGTGCCGCCCGGATGCGCGCGCGACGCCACCGAACCGTCGAGCGACAGCACCTCGCGGACATCGCTTCTCACCACCTCGCCGCAGAGCGCCCGCAACTCCTCGACGTCCAGCTCCGTGAGCTCGCGCCCGGTCTCGACCGCCCGGCGTACCGCCCGCCCCACCGCCTCGTGGGCATCCCGGAACGCCATGCCGCCGCGCACCAGGTAGTCGGCGAGGTCCGTCGCGGTAGCGTGGCCCCGGCCCGCCGCGGCCCGGAGCGCCGCCCGGTCCGTTTCAAGGCCTTCGATCATCCCGGTGAACACGGCGAGGCATCCGCGCACGGTGTCCGATGCGTCGAACAGCGGCTCCTTGTCCTCCTGGTTGTCCCGGTTGTAGGCGAGCGGCTGACCCTTCATCAGGGCGAGCAGACCCGCGAGGGCGCCGAGCACCCGCCCGGCCTTGCCGCGCACCAGCTCCGGAACGTCGGGATTCTTCTTCTGGGGCATGATCGAGGAGCCGGTGCAGAAGGCATCCGGCAGGGTGACGAAGCCGAAGAGCGGCGAGCACCACAGCACGAGCTCCTCGGACATCCGCGACAGGTGGATCATGAGGATCGCGGCCGCGGCGGTGAATTCGAGCACGAAGTCCCGGTCGCTCACCGCATCGACCGAGTTCTCGCAGAGGCCGTCGAAGCCGAGCAGCCCGGCCGTGATCCGGGGGTCGATCGGGAAGCTGGTGCCCGCGAGGGCGGCCGCGCCGAGGGGCAGGCGGTTGCTCCGGCGCCGCGCATCGGCGAAGCGCCCGGTGTCGCGCTCGAGCATCGCGTGCCACGCGAGCACATGGTGGCCGAAGGTGATCGGCTGGGCGGCCTGGAGGTGGGTGAAGCCCGGCATCACGGTATCCGCCTCGCGCTCGGCGAGGTCGAGCAAGGCGCCGCGGAGCCGGCGCAGGGCGTCGATGATGGCGTCCGTCTCGCCCCGCGCGTAGAGGCGAAGGTCGGTGGCCACCTGGTCGTTCCGCGAGCGGCCGGTGTGAAGCTTCTTCCCCGCTTCGCCGATCCGCTCGGTGAGGGCCGCCTCGATGTTCATGTGGACGTCCTCGAGAGATGAGGACCACTCGAAGCGGCCGGCCTCGATATCCGACTCGATCCCCCGCAGTCCGGCCACGATCGCATCGCGCTCGTCGCGGCCGATGACTCCGACCTCGGCGAGCATGGTGGCGTGGGCGACGGAGCCCGCGATGTCCTGCCGGTAGAGCCTTCGATCGAAGTCGACCGAAGCCGTGAACGCTTCCACCGTGGTGTCGGTCGGCTCGGAGAACCGCCCTCCCCACAACTTCGCCACTCTCGATGCTCTCCCCGCGCGGTTCTGCGACAGTATAGCGAGCCGTCACCGGCGAAAAGTCCGATCCCGGAGCCGCCCGCATCCCACCCCACCCCGACCCGACCCGTCCCGACCCGTCCCGTCCCGTCCCTTCGTTCTGCCCGGACGAACCACCCCGAGGAACCACCCGACATGACGACGAGCCACATCACCGATTCCCGCCTCTACGGCGCCACCTTCGCGTCGGCGGAGGTCGCATCCGTCTTCTCGGACCGGAACCGGGTCCAGAAATGGTTCGACATCGAGGCCGCGCTCGCGCTCGCCCAAGGCGAGCTCGGAATCGTTCCGCAGGCCGCGGCGGAGGAGATCGCCCGGAAGGCGGACGCGGACCTCGTGGACCTCGACGCGATCGGCCGCGAGATCTCCTCCACGTCCCATCCGCTCGTGCCCGCCATCCGTGCCCTGGCCGCCCTGTGCGACGGCGATGCCGGCGAGTACGTCCACTACGGAGCCACCACCCAGGACGTCATGGACACCGGCATGGTCCTGCTGGTGCGCGAAGCGTGGCCGATCCTGCTCGCGGATCTCGGCGCCATCCGGAACAAGCTCGCGGCCGAGGCCCGCGTCCACCGCGACACCCTCATGGTGGGGCGCACCCACGGCCAGCACGCCCTGCCCGTGACGTTCGGCTACAAGCTCGCGGTGTGGGTCGACGAGATCGACCGGCACCTCGACCGGTTCGCGGAGGCCGAGCCGCGCATCTTCGTGGGCAACATCACCGGCGCAGTCGGCACGATGGCGTCCTTCGGCCCGAACGGACTCGAGATGCAGCGGCGCGCGCTCGCTCGCCTCGGGCTCGGGACCCCCCGGATCTGCTGGCATTCGGCCCGCGACCGGGTTGCGGAAATGGCTTGGCTACTCGTGCAGGTGTCGGGCACCCTTGGAAAGATCGCCAACGAAATCTATAATTTGCAGCGACCCGAGATCGATGAGGTGCACGAGCCGTTCCACCTCGGGAAGGTCGGAAGCAGCACGATGCCGCACAAGCGGAACCCCGCGAGCGTGGAGCTTGCGGTGGCGCTCTGGCGCCTCGTGCGCGGGCTCCTGGTCCCCCTCACCGATGCGCTCTTCCAGGAGCACGAGCGTGACGCCTCGGCGCTTCGGGTGGAGCTCGCCGCAATCCCCGAGCTCGTGGTCTACTGCGGCGCGCTCCTCGCCCGGATGCGCGCCGTCGTCGAGAACCTCGAACCGTTTCCCGGGCGAATGCAGGCCAACGCGGACCTCCTCGGCGGCCTGCTGCTCTCCGAGCGGGTCATGCTCGCCCTCGGAGAGAAGGTCGGCAAGCAGACCGCGCACGAGATCGTCTATGAAGTCGCCATGGCCGCACAGGAAAAGGGTACGCAGTTCCGCGAGGAGCTCGCGACAGACCCCCGGGTGGCGCCGCACCTTGGCCGGGAAGCGATCGCGGAGCTGCTCGATCCGGAGCGATATGTCGGTCTCGCGGGGCGGATCGTGGACGAAGTGGCCGGCCGGTAGCTATCCTGTCGGCATGACTTCTCTGTTTGCATCTCGTTCGGGCGCACGCCCCGCGAAGCGACCGGCGCTCCGGGCCGCATCGTGCCTCCTTGCGGTCGCCGTCACGGCGCCCGCTCCGGCCGCCCTCGCCGCTACCGGAATCTGGCGCGTGGATGCGGACCAGTCCTTGGTAGGCCGTACGGAAGATTACGTCGCCCGGTTCGAGGACACGCTGCTCGACGTTGCGCGGCGGTTCGGGATGGGAATCGCGGAGATGCAGCTCGCCAATCCCGGAATGGACATGTGGCTCCCCGGCGAAGGGACCGCGATCCGGCTTCCGTCGCGGTTCGTCCTCCCCGCGGCGCCTCGCGCGGGCCTGGTGATCAACGTCCCGGAGATGCGGATCTACTACTACCCGAAGGGCGAGCCGGTCGTGCACACGTGGCCCATCAGCATCGGACGGGTCGGCTGGGAGACTCCGCTCGGAGTGACCCGCATCGTGCGAAAGGCGGTCCGCCCCACCTGGATCCCGCCCGACTCAATTCGCGAGGAATACCTCCAGCGGGGGGAGACCCTGCCACGCGTGGTGGGCCCGGGGCCGGACAACCCGCTCGGAACCCATGCGCTGTACCTCGGCATTCCGGCCTACCTGATCCATGGAACCAACCGGCCCTACAGCATCGGCATGCGGGTCAGCCACGGATGCGTCCGCATGTACCCCGAGCATATCGTGGAGCTGTTCGAGATGGCGAAATCCGGTACGCCGGTCACCCTCGTACACCAGGGCGTCAAGGCCGGCTGGTCCGGGGACGAGCTGTTTATCGAGGTGCACCCGAACGTCGACGTCCCGGACGAGGAATCGCGTCCGAGCATGACCGAGGCGGTCACGTCGATCATCGCGGCTACGCCGGGGGAAGCGCCGCCGGCTACCGTAGACTGGAAGCGGGTAAAAGAGGCGCTCGCCACCGCGAACGGAATCCCGGTCGCGGTGGGGAGCCGGCAAACCTCCCGGTCATCCGGCGGAGAGAGCTCCTCCGGATGACCGGAATCGAAGATCGATGACTACTTCATCATCGACTTCTTGAACATGCGCTCGATCTTCTCGCTGTTGCCCGCACAGCAGGCCTGCGCTTCACGGGCCGCGCTCAGAGCACGGTTCGCGGTGCGGGTAGCCTGACCGGCTTCGGCCCGAGCCGCTTCCGCATCCTGCACGGCGCCGGTCGCCGTATCCTGGACAGCGGAGGTCTCGCCCCTCAGGGTGTCGAGATCGGCCCGGAGGGCGTTCAAATCGTCGGTGCTGGCGCAGCCCGCACCGAGGGTCACCACCGCGGCGATACCCGTGGCGGCGGTCAACCTGGCAATTCTCTTTTTCACGCAAGGAACTCCTTTTGGTACCTGGGGAGTTGACGGCACCGGTCGTCCGACTTGTTGCGGCTGCCGATTCCTGAATCTCCGGCGCCGCGTATACTACCATCGTCACGGCGCGCTGACACTGGCGGACGATTCATTGCCCGACTCGCGGTAGCGACTTTTCTGCGCATGTCCGAACCCACTCCTTCCCTTCCTCCCGGCGGGCAGTCGACCGCGAAGAACCCCCCGGGAACGGGAGGAAAGCTCTTTGCGTTCCTGTGCTGGCTCGTGCTCCTGTCCGCGATTGCGGTCTTCGCCTTCGTCTCGTTCATTCGCTTCGAGCACCGGGCGGAGGCCGACCGGCGATACGCCCTCGCCGATGAACAGCGAACCGTCGCGGCGGCGGCCGCGAATCTGCCGCAGGACCTCGCCGGGGCATCGATTCCGGCGGCCTCCACCGTCTCCGCCCTGCGCATCCGTTCGCTGGAGCTGCTCGCCCGCCTTCCCCCCGAACCGGCAACCGATCTCCAGGCCGAGTGGACGCGCCTCGTCACGGCACTCGACGCCGTCGACGCCGAATGGGAGCGGATCCTCGAGTTCCGGACCGAGCTCGATGCACTCCGCGGACAGGGGCGGGCTCTCCGGGAGGGCTCGGCCCGGCTCACGGACATTCTTGCCGGCGCGCAGGGCGGCCCGCTCGGACGAGCGCAGGCCCTGGCCATCACCTCGCGACAGTTCGCGGAAGAGGTCGACCGGGCCAGTCTGACGGACCCCGCGAGCCTGGACCGGGCGCGGGCGCTGCTGGAGGTCCATGCACGCGTGCGCGGCCTTCCGGCGGCCGGGACCGCCCGGCAACCCGCCGTCACGGCCCCGCGCGCGGGCCGAACGCCGACCCTGCCCACGGAGCTTGCGGCCGTCGCGTCGCAACTCGATGCCGCCGGTGAGCGACTGGACGCGGTCCGGAGAACGGCCGGGGCGCTCGAACCCGTGTCGTCGGAGCTCCGGCGCCTTGCGGAAGGCGGCGCGAGGGTGCTGGAAATCCTGCCGGACTTCGTAGCGCGAAGCGCGCGGGCGCCGGCGCCGGCGCTCCTCGGAGCTTCGCTCGACGCGTGGCGGTTGCGTTCCGCCGTTCTCGCCCTCGCCGGGCTGGTAGGACTCTTCTGGTGGCGCCAGCGGCTCCTCAGGATCGAGGCGACCGGACTCGACCAGGCATGGGCGGAAGCAGCCGAATCGGACTGGCGCGCCCGCAGCCTCGTCCGCGACCTCCTCCGGGCCGTCGATTCTCTAGACCGGAACCCCGCGCGGAACCCCGCGAAGGGGGCGCCCATGGACAACGAGTTCCTCGAAGGGCGCGTACGCGAGGCGACCGCTTCCCTTCCCCGGATCGTCACCCGTCGTTCGCAGTTGGCGGCCGCCCTCCTGTCGGCTCGGGAACCCCTCCGAAAACGCCTCGCCGCCGCCCGCGACTCGGTGCTGGCGCACCCGGGTCCGGGCCCCGGAGACCTCGACACCGCTTCGCTCCTGGAGCTCGAAACGACCTTCCGGGAAGCCACCCTGTACGCCATGGCGGCCCTCGTCCGGGAGATTCGAGCGGTCGCTTCCGAAACCGATGCCGCGAAGACCGGGGCGCCGAGCGGATCGCCCGCCCAGGCCGCGAACGGCTCGGAAACGGTTCACGGCGTCGCCGCTCGCGGACTCGATCTGCTCGAACGGGGCCTGGAACGCGTGCTCGCGGGCGAGGCGGAAGAGCACTCCGCCCTCATCTTCCTCCTTGACGACTTGCGGGTGGTGCGGGGGAAGGCGCCGTTCTCCTCTTCCCTGGAATTCGATCCCGATCTCGCACCCCCGGCAGAGACCGGATCGAAGGAGGGCGCGGTTCTTCGAGCCGATGCCGCTCGCCTGCTGCCCACGTTCCGGAAGGGGATGGCGGAATGGACGGCTGGCGACGGGGACGGGGACGTGGATGCGGATGCGGACGCCGGCGGGGACGCGGCCGCGAGGCTCGTGCGCGGCAGCGTGTCGGTGCTCGCGCACGCCGCGGAGGCGGAGATGTCGCCCGCCCGGAGCTTCTGGAGCGTCGCGGCCGCGTTCTGCACGGGGCTCTGCGAACGCGCCATCCCCGCCGGACCGGCGGTCCGGCGGATCATGGGCGATGTGGCGAAGGAATTCGAAGAGACCGCGGAGCGCAAGGGCGTGCCGCCTCCTCCCGACCGGCTGCTCCGGGAGCTGTTGATCTACATCGCGTTGGCCGAGAGCGACCACGCGGAGCTCGAGGCGGTGCGGGCGGCCTTCGAGCTCGAACGGCATCCGCTTGCGATCCCGGGGCAACCCGGAGGGACGGGGCTGGCGGAAGGAGAGCGGGAGGCCGATATCTCGGAAGAGATCATCCAGCAGCTCGAAGGGATCAGGGCCGCCCTCGACCGCATCAACCGTCCTTCCGAGAGCGGCCCCCGGCCGCCTCCGTCCCCCTGATCGGGGCGAGTCGGCGAGGCCGCCCCTCCCCGTACGCCACCCGGTCCACTGCCGGCCGTCCACGGTCCGTCGCCGGCGTACCCCGGCCGCCCGGGGACCGAGGCTCAACCCGAGTTCGCTCCGAGATCGCCCCACAGGAGCTGGGCGGCAGCGACGGCCGCGATCGTCGCGGTCTCGGTGCGCATGACCCGGGGGCCGAGCCGAGCCGCGACGAAACCGTTCCCGTCCGCCCGCTCGGCCTCGCGGGGGTCGAGCCCCCCTTCCGGCCCGACGAGAAGGGTGATCGGCGGCTCGGGGGCCGGGAGCGAGGCGAAGTCTCGGCCGCCCCGGCCCGCGAGCCGAATCGCGGTCCCTTCGCGGGGCCGACGATCGAGCCACTCTTCAAGGGACCGAGGCGATTCGAAGGCGGGGACGGCGCTCCGGCCGCACTGCTCGCACGCCCCTTCCGCGATCCGGCGCCATCGGGCGAGCCGATCCCCGGCCTTGCGAGTTTCCGGGCGCACCACGCCGCGCACCGTCCAAAGCGGGACGATTCGGGCCACCCCGAGCTCGACGCTCTTCTGCACCGCGAGGTCCATGCGATCTCCCCGGCTGACGCCGAGGGCGAGAACGATGGGAAGGCGCGACTCGGCGAGCCCGGGAAGCGGCTCGACCAGCTCGACCTGCACCTCGCCCCGGCGCGCCGCGACCAGCTTCGCCCGGTACTCTCCACCGCGGCCATCGAATACCCGGAGCGGCGCGCCCGCCTTCAAACGCAGGACGGCGGCCGCGTGGCGAGCCGCGTCCGGTCCGAGCACGACCCGCCGGTCCCCGGAGAAGAGACGGACGAGATCGGCATCGACGAGGAACCGGGGCTCCCGCATCGTTCCAGTTTGGCAGAATGCCGGCCGGATCGCCCGCCCCGGAGCCCGGGAGCCCTGGACGGTACCCGGAGGGATCCCTCCGCCCGCCCTCCGCCCTTCGCCCGCACCCGGGCGCAGCGCCTAGCCCGTAAATCTCACCAACTTTCGTCGCGAGGGCGCCGAGACAGTGCTGTGGCGGGCCGCACGGACCGAAAGGCGCTGAAGGCGTAGCCGACACTACGTCGAAGCGGCTTGCGGGAGTACGGCCCGTCACAGCGCATGGATCGGTGTCCGCAGCAGAAAGTTGGTGAGATTTCCGGGCTAGCGCCCCGGCACGCGACCGGCGGCGATCGCGGTACGGCGTTGCAGCCGGGACCGATCCGACATGGAACACACCGGCCGGTGGAACGGTCCGCGGCCGGCGGGCGCTCCCGAACCGGGCCCGAGCCGGACCCGACCCGTGGCGAGGTCCACGCCGGGAGTCTTCCGAACCGGGAGCCGGTTGGAGACGGGAAATGCGAGCCAACCCCCGTTATACTCCCGGCGTGCCTTCCACGTGGATCGTGAATGCGGGCGGGGCTCTCGCCTGTATGCTGCTCCTCGGTTACGGATATTTTCTGGAGCACGCCGAGGGGCTTGCGCCTTGTCCCCTGTGCATCCTGCAACGAATCGCGTTCGGGGTGCTCGCGGTGTTGCTGCTCGCCGCGGCCTTCCATCGCCCGCGAAGCCACGGCGGCGCGCGCGCCTATGGAGTCATCGCGGGAATCGTCGCTGCGGCCGGCGCGGGAATCGCGGGATGGCACATCCGCCTGCAGAACCTCCCGCCGGGAGAAACCCCGGAGTGCGGCCCGGGCCTTCAGTACATGCTGAACACGTTTCCCATCGGGGAAACCGTCAGGATGATCTTCACCGGCTCCGGGGAATGCGCGGAGGCATCCTGGTCCTTCCTCACCCTCAGCTTGCCGGGCTGGGCCCTGGTCTGGTTCGTCGTGCTCGGGGTGGTGAGCCTGGTCAACAACTTCCGAACCCCGCCGGGGTTTCAGCCCCGCCTGTTCGACTGACACGCCGCGTACCGGTCCGCCGCTTCACCCCCGCCCGCGGATCGGCCCGACACGAGCGCCCAATCCGCCACCCGAGGGACATGAACACCGAACCCGAGTCCGCACCCGACCTTCGAAGCCCGGACGTACTCGACGATCCGCACCCGGTCTACAACCACCTGCGAGAAGAAGCGCCGGTGCACTGGAGCGCCTCGCTCGGAGGCTGGGTCCTGACCCGCCACGCCGACGTGCGCCGGGCTCTCCTCGATTCGAGGCTGTCGGTCGAGAAGATGGGCCGTTTCGAACAGCGCCGGAGCGGCGGCGAGGGCCACTCGGACATCGCGTTCCTCGCCCGAACCCTGGCGGACTGGATGGTGTTCAACGATCCGCCCCGCCACCGGGAGCTCCGGCGTGCAATGCAGAACGCATTCCTCGCCCGCGACATCCCCGTGCTCGAAGCGAACGTGCGGGCGGTGGTCGCCGAGCTCCTGGAGCCGCTCGGACCGGACGGGCGGATGGATCTCGTCGCCGACTTCGCCCACCCGCTGCCGGCCATCGTCGTCGCCGAGCTCTTCGGCATGCCCCGGCACGAGCGCGAGCAGCTCAAGAGCTGGTCGGACGACCTCGGCCGCTTCGTCCTCGGCAACGTCGAGAACACCGGCCACGATGCGAAGTACGGCGCCGCGGCACGTGCGGCGCGGGCCATGGCAGCGCGCTTCCACGCCCTGGTGGAGGAGCATCGCCGGACCCCCCGCGACGACTTCACCCAGCTCCTGCTGCGCGACGGCGCGCACTTGAGCGACGACGAGATCGTCCACACCCTCATGTTCGTTCTGTTCGCCGGACACGAAACGACCACGAACCTCATCGCGAGCGGCGTGCTGTGGCTCGTTCGCAACCCGGACCTGATGGCGCGCCTCCGGGCCGAACCCGAGCGGGTCGCGGACGCGGTCGAAGAGCTCCTGCGCATGGACGGGCCGGTACAGATGGTCTTCCGCCTGGCCCTCGAGGACGTCGAGTACGGCGGGGCGACGATCCGGGCGGGCGAGCGCGTGCACCTGGTGCTGAACGCGGCCAATCGGGACCCGAGCGTATTCGAGCGGCCGGACGAGCTCGACATCGACCGGGGCCGCAACCGGCACGTCAGCTTCGGCCCCGGCGCCCACTTCTGCCTCGGGGCGCCGCTCGCGCGGCTCGAGGCCCGGGTCGCCCTTCAGGGCCTGCTCGCGCGGTTCGCGTGCCTGGAGCTCGAGCCCGCGCCGCTCTCCTGGCGGCCGGAGCTCGTGATCCATGGCCTGCGGGCGCTGCCGCTGCGCTATTCGCAGCGCGAACAAGGCGGGGACGGCGGGCGGGCGGTTCCCTGCGGAGCTCCCGTCTCCGGACGCTCGTCCTGAGCGTCCGCACGACGGACACCGCTCGAAAGAGCGGCCGCACGAAAAGGCAACGTACGGAGGAACGCTCGATGTCTCGTTTCGGACCGGAGGTGGTGCTGGATCGCCCGGCGTGGGTGCACCCCACCGTTCAGCTCCACGGAAAGATCCGGATCGGGGAGGGTGCCTCACTGTGGCCGAATGCGGTCATCCGCGCCGAGTGCAACGAGGTGATCGTCGGCCCGTACGCCAACGTCCAGGACCTCGCGATGATCCACGTCGGCTACGAGACCGACACCCGCATCGGCGCCTACACCTCGCTCGCCCATCACTGCGTCGTGCACGGCGCCGCGATCGGCGAGAACTGCATGATTGGCATCGGGGCGGTGGTGATGGACGGGTGCGAGATCGGGGACAACTCCATCGTCGGGGCGGGAGCGCTGTTGACGGAGGGCACCGTCGTGCCGCCCGACTCCGTCGTGATCGGGTCTCCGGGCAAGGTTCGCCGGAAGCGCAACTCGTTCGTCGACAACCGGCTGAACGCGATGCTGTACTACCGCAACGGGCTCGCCTACGCGGCCGGCCACCATCGAGCGTGGCACGGCCCGGAGCACGCGGCCTGGGCCGCGGCGGAACGGGAACGAATCGAGCGCGAGTTCGCCGGCCGGTACCCGGTCGACGCGGCATGTTGAGAGGCGCCGCGGCCGGCGGTTCGGGGACTTCCAGCGACAACCCCGCCGGCCCCGGCGGCGGGACGGCCTCCACACCAGCCTCGACCTCTGCCTCCACCCCGGCGGGGCGAGCCTTCCGGCGGCGCCCCACCTCGCTCGGCGACGCGTTCCGGTTCTTTCTCCCGCTCATGCTCATGGCGGAGCTGATGATGATCTCGCACGCGGTCATCTCCGCCTTCCTCGCCCGCATGGCCGACCCCGAACCGATCCTCGCCGCGTACTCCATCGCGTTCTACTTTCACGCGACCCTCGGGAGCCCGATCTGGGCGTGCCAGTTCGTGGCCGTGTCCTACATCCGGGACCGCGCCTCGATGTACCGGCTGCTCTTCTTCAGCCTGCAGGTCGCGGGCGCGATCGCCCTCATCATGCTCACCGTCGGCCTCACCCCGTTCGGCGACTGGCTCTTCGGGACCCTGTTCGGGGCGGGCCCGGAGGTCGCGAGCGCGGCCAAGCGCTGCGCCCTCATCTTCACCTTCGTGATCGTGTTCGCGGTCGTTCGGTCGCTCGTCTACGGCCTGTTCATGGTCGAGCGCAAGACGATATTCGTCACGTTGGGGACGGTCGTGCGCCTCGCGGGGCTCGCCGTCGTCCTTGCCGGACTGACCCGATTCATCGAAGGCGCGGAAGTCGGCGCGATCGCCCTCGTCGCCTGCATCGGCATCGAAACGGTATTCGGGGTCATCGTCGCGCGCCCGTTCTTCCGCCGGCTGCCGGCCGGAAGCCGCCCCCCGAGCTACCGGGAGCTCTGGAAGTTCTCCTGGCCGATCATGATCATGCAAACGGCCGAGTCGGGCGTGATATTCACCATCAACGTCTTCCTCGGGCGCCTCGTGCGGCCCGAGCTCGCCCTCGCCGCCTTCGGTCTGCTCGACAGCCTGATGCGGGTGATCCTGAGCCCGCTGCGAAACGTCATCCAGACCGTTCAGACCCTCGTGCGGTTCCGGCGCGACGTCCGGGTGATCGTGACCTTCGCGACCATCGTGGGCGGCGGGTTCGCAGCCTTGATGCTCCTGTTCCACCTGGAGGGGGTGCGAACCTGGGCGCTCGAGGACGTCATGGGGCTGCCCCCGCACATGGCGGAATACGTCGCGCCCGCTCTCACGTTCGGCTTCCTTCTCGCGCTTGCGATGGCCGCCGCCTCCCTCGCCCGCGGCCTGCTCATCGCGGCCAAGCGAACCGGGGCGATCGCAATCGCCTCCGCGGTGCGGCTCGTGATGGTGGGGGCAATCGGCGGTGCGGCAATCGTCCTCGGGGTGACGAACGGCGCGTTGATCGGGATGTACGCCCTCATCGGCGCATTCGTCGCCGAGTCGGCGGTGCTCCTGGTCCGCCTCCTGTGGATCGACCGAACCCTCGGGCCACGCCGCCGCCGCGTCCGCCCGCGCCAGAGCCCCCCGCCCCCCGCCGAACCCCGGCAGGCGTAGCCATCCCCCTCCGGCAGTCCGCTCGGACCGCCGCCCGCATCGGCGGATACCTCATGGACGATCAGGGGGCGCCGGTGTCTCGGTCATATTGGCAGAGAGGGCCCCGGCCTCGGACCTCACCGCATTTCCCGAGCGCATCAGCGACGAGCTCCAGGCGGACCTCGATGCAGGGTTTCCCGATACCCTGTATCTTGGCGCGCCGCGCCTCGACCGACCCGGACTGTGAGTCACGGAAGGCAAGCGACAGATGCCGACCATAGCCGCCGAAGATCTGCACGACCTGACGAGACACGTCCTGCTCGCCGCCGGCGCCGACGACCGCAACGCCAGCCGAGTCGCCGACGCCCTGGTGCTGTCGAACCTGAGCGGCGTCGATACACATGGCGTCTTCCACCTGCCCCGGTACGTGAACGAGGTCCGCGAAGGCATGCTCGTACCGACCGCCTGGCCCGAGGTCCTCACCGAGACCCCGACGACCGCCCTGGTCTCCGGGAACTGGACCTTCGGCCATGTGGCCGCCAAGTACGCCATGGAGGTCGCCATCGCCAAGGCCCGCGACCAGAACGTGGCGACGGTCAGCCTGGTCAAGGCGCTGCACATCGGCCGTGTGGGCGAGTACGCCGAAATGGCCGTGGCGACCGGCATGATCGCCCTCGTCTGGGCCTCCGGCTACGGAGCCGAGGTGCCCGTCGCCGTGCCGTTCGGGGGCCGGGCGCCGGTCCTCCATACCAACCCGATTGCCATCGGCGTCCCCGCCGGCGAAGAGACCCCGATGGTCATGGACTTCGCCACAACCAGGATCGCCGGTTCCAAGGTCAGGACCGCCCAGCTAAAGGGCGAGCAGGTGCCGATGGGCTCCCTGGTCGACAAGGACGGGAATCCGACCACCGACCCGTCCGGCTACCCGACGGGCGGAGGCATGATTGCCTTCGGCGGCCACAAGGGCTACGCCTTCATGCTCGCCACCGAGTTCCTCGGCAGGGTGCTCGCCGGCGCCGACGGCCACCAGGAGGGCGAGCTCGGCGGCCCCCTCATGAGACACCAGGGTGTCACCATGATCGTCTTCAGGGCCGACCTGTTCCAGCCCATGGCCGACTTCGCCCGCCGCTCCGACGAGCTCAAGCGCCAGGTCAACGCCGTCCCGCCCGCCGTCGGCTTCGACGAGGTGCTGGTGCCCGGAGACCTTGAGGCCCGCGCCCGCGAAGAGCGCTCCCGGGAAGGCATCCCCATCCCCACCGAGGTCTGGCAGTCCCTGACAGACCTGGCCCAAGGCCTGGAGATCCCCATACCACCCGTAACCTGACCAAAGCCGCCCGAATGTCGAGGTCAGGGCAGAATGGATTTCCTGATTGCGCACAGTTCTCAGCCATCCGAGCGCTTCGACCTCGTCCTTCGAGGGAACCACGGGGATGAGGAGCTCAGCCACCTGACTCGAACCCGGGCCATGTGGAGCCGGGTCCGACGACGGCGCGGCGGCACGCGAGTGCGCCCGTCCACCGATCTCATCCTGCGTACCGGTACATGCGGGACGGCGACAGCATGGTGTGCGAATGAATGAAGGGCCCCTCCCGTGAACGACGGCCCTTCTCCGGGTTGAGTCCGAGAACTGCCGCGGTGACACACTCGCGCCTCGCCGAGGACGAGGCACTGGTGGACAACAGCACGCTACGGAGGCAGCCTCGCTGGTAGAGTCGCAAGCCAAGCGACAGGAGCGAACCACCGTGCAATTCCAAATCGGCCTTCTCTTGTTCCCGAGGCTCACCCAGCTCGACCTGACAGGTCCGTACGAGGTCTTCATCCGGTTCCCGGACACCGACGTGCACCTCGTTTCGAAGACCCTGGATCCCGTCGTTGCCGACGGCGGCATGCGGCTGCTGCCCTCCACCACGTTCGCGGAGTGCCCGAAGCTCGACCTCGTGTGCGTGCCGGGCGGCGCGGGCATGAACCCGCTGCTGAACGATCAGGAGACCCTGGACTTCCTCCGCAGGCAGGCGTCCGGGGCCCGCTACGTCACGTCGGTCTGCACGGGCGCACTGGTGCTGGGGGCGGCGGGGCTCCTCCGCGGAAAGCGGGCAACGACCCACTGGATGTCGCTCCCCATGCTCGCCGCCTTCGGGTGCGAGCCCGTGGCCGAACGCGTGGTCGTCGACGGCAGCGTGGTCACGGGCGGCGGAGTCACCGCCGGGATCGACTTCGCCCTCACGGTGGCATCGGAGCTGTTCGGAGCCGAAACCGCCAGGAGGATTCAGCTCGGGATCGAGTATGCCCCGAACCCGCCATTCGACTCCGGCACTCCCGAACAAGCGGGTGCATCAGTCGTCGCAGCCCTTCGCGAAGCCGCCGCAGCTCGTCAGGACGAGCGCGAAGCCGCAGTCGAAGAGGCGAGCGCCCGGGTCGCAAACGGGTAACCCAGCTCAGGGCACAAGCCGTTGGCGTCGTCCCACTCGAATTCCATGGGGTTATGTAGGTCAATGGCCTACCGATGTCAACGCCCGCCGCGCTGCCGCCACCCGACAAGGCGCGTTCGCCAAGGTCCGCGCCCGCCGCCGATGCGCAGCTACGATCCCGCTGCCCCGCGATACGTACGGTCTCGGGGCAATATCCGCCTCGCTCGCCTCGAAGCTGAAGAGATCCCCGACCAGCGCCCCGGCGGGGAGCTCGATCCTGAGGGCGATCGACGCCCCTTGTAGCCCCCGAACGGGAGCTGCGCGCCGGCGAGCGCGATACCGCGAGCGTGCTGGAGCTGCTGGAGAACCGCCAGCGCCGACCGCCTCCGAGACCGGGTGGTATCATCCGTCAACAACTGATAATGACGACTAACCGC
The DNA here is from genome assembly GCA_965223775.1 of Gammaproteobacteria bacterium. Lineage (GTDB taxonomy): Bacteria > Pseudomonadota > Gammaproteobacteria > HK1 > HK1 > JAJDXW01. The sequence goes on from OZ245021.1 coordinate 6,263,474, forward strand.
GCGGGCGACCACTCAGGTCCGCCCACACGGCGTGGAGGATCGTTCCATGGATGAAGAGCCCGGCGATATCCTGACGATTGACGAGCTTGCCGATTACTTGAGGATTTCTCGGTCGACGCTCTACAAGCTGGCGCAGGAGGGCAGGGTTCCGTGCCAGAAGGTCGGGCGCCACTGGCGGTTCCGAAAGCAGGCCATTGACCGCTGGCTGGGGCACGGCGGTACGGATGGCGCGAAGGTGGAGGGAGATGGGGCATGACAAGGCATCTCTCCGAGGCAGTGAACGAGAGGCTCGGACACGCGGAGAACCTCTACCATCGGCTCGTCCTCGTCGTGGGCGCGGAAGGCGTGGGCAAGACCGCCGCCTTTCGGGATCTCGCCGAATGGACCGGTGCGCCGCTCATCAACGTCGGTGTCGAGCTCTCCCGCCGTCTTCTCGATCTGACCGGGTGGCAGCGGCCCATCCGAGTTGCGCCTCTTCTCGAGCGGATCGCCGCCGAGGCCGAGGGCGACGTCATCCTGCTGGACAACATCGAGCTCCTCTTCGATGCCGCGCTTCATCAGGACCCGCTCCGTCTGTTGCGAGGTCTCTCGCGGAGCCGAACCGTGGTCGCGGCCTGGAACGGATCGACGGAGAAAGGTCACATCCTCTATGCCGTACCCGGGCATCCGGAGTACCGGCGCTGCCCCATGGATGGCGTTCTGGTAGTCGGTGCGGAGGCAGTGGGGTGATGGGCCGGGGGGCGTCGCGATGAAGTACGAAGACCTGGTCCGGTTCGATCCGATCGAGACCGTGGTGCAGATCCGCGACGCCGATGAATCGGCCGCCGCCCGCCGACTGGTCCGCAGCTACGTGATCTCCGACGAGATGGCCGAGAGGCTGGCGACCGTGGTGTTCCCCCAGCTCCAATTCGACCGGCCCGCCGACAACAAGGGGGTCCTCGTCGTCGGCAACTACGGCACGGGCAAGTCGCACCTGATGTCGGCCATATCCGGTATCGCCGAGCATGGCGATCTGGTCTCGGAGCTCTCCAACCCAAAGACACAGGAAGCGGCTCGGTGCCTGGCCGGCAGGTTCAAGGTGGTCCGCACGGAGATCGGCACGACCACGATGTCCCTCCGCGACATCGTCATCGGCGAGCTCCAGGAGCGCCTGGACGCGCTCGGTGTCGCGTTCGCATTTCCGAGCCTCTCCGAAGTCTCCGGCAGCAAGCGAGGCTTCGAGGAGATGATGGCCGCGTTCCAGGAGACATACCCGGAACACGGGCTGCTGCTGGTCGTGGATGAGCTGCTGGACTACCTGCGGTCGCGCGATGACCACGAGCTGGTCCTCGACCTCAACTTCCTGCGCGAGATCGGCGAAGTCTGCAAGGACCTCCGGTTCCGCTTCGTCGCCGGCGTGCAGGAAACCCTCTTTGACAGTCCCCGCTTCGCCTTCGTCGCCGACAGCATCCGCCGCGTGAAAGACCGTTTCGAGCAGGTCCTCATCGCCCGGCGCGACGTCAAGTTCGTCGTGGCACAACGCCTGCTGCGAAAGACCGGCGAGCAGCAGACGAAGATCCGCGAGTACCTCACGCCGTTCACCCGGTTCTACGGGCGCATGAACGAGCGCATGGACGAATACGTGGACCTGTTCCCGGTCCACCCCGACTATATCGACACCTTCGAGCGGGTGACCGCCGTCGAGAAGCGCGAGATCCTCCGCACCCTGTCGCTCTCCATGAAGGCCCAGCTCGGGCGAGACCTCCCGACGGACCGCCCCGGCCTGATCGCCTACGACGGCTACTGGTCGGCCCTGCGAGAAAACCCATCCTTCCGGTCCGTTCCCGACATCAAGGACGTCATCGATTGCAGCCAAGTGCTGGAATCGCGGATTGAGCACGCGTTCACCAGGCCGGCGTACAAGCCGATGGCGATGCGCGTCATCCACGCACTGTCGGTGCACCGGCTTACCACCGGCGACATCCATGCCGCCCTGGGCGCCACCGCCGAGGAGCTGAGGGACAGCCTCTGCCTCTATCAGCCGGGTATCGAGGATCTCGGGGGAGACCCGGCCGACGACCTGCTGTCGCAGGTGGAAACGGTCTTGAGGGAGATCCACAGGACCGTCAGCGGTCAGTTCATTTCATCGAACCCGAACAATCGCCAGTACTACCTCGACCTCAAGAAGACCGACGACTTCGATGCCTTGATCGAGAAGCGTGCCGGGAGCCTCGACGCGGCGCGGCTGGACCGCTACTACTACGATGCCCTGCGGCGGGTGATGGAGTGCACCGACGAGACCTACGTCACCGGCTATCGCATCTGGGAACACGAGCTCGAGTGGCGTGCGCGCAAGGCCGCGCGCCAGGGTTATCTGTTCTTCGGGGCGCCGAACGAACGGTCCACCGCGGTGCCGCCGCGCGACTTCTACCTCTATTTCATCCAGCACCACGAGCCACCCCGGTTCAATGACGAGAAGAAGTCGGACGAGGTGTTCTTTCACCTGACCGGCGCCGACGCCCTCTTCCGGGACGCGCTGCGCGGCTACGCGGCGGCTCTCGACCTGGCCTCGACGTCCTCCGGCCATGCCAAGGCCACCTACGAATCAAAGGCAAACGGCTTCCTTCGCGACCTTGTCTCCTGGCTTCAGGAGCACATGGGTTCGGCCTTCGAGGTCGGTCACCAGGGGCACCGCAAGGCGCTGCTCGAATGGGCCCATGGCCATTCGCTTCGCGAGATCTCGGGGATCTCCCCGTCCGAGCGCATCAACTTCCGCGATCTCATCAACGCGGTCGCCGGCATCTGCCTGGAAAGCCATTTCGCCGAGCAGGCACCGGACTACCCCGCCTTCTCGGTGTTGATCACATCCCGTAACCGCGCTCAGGCGGCCCAGGACGCGCTGCGCTGGATTGCGGGCGCAGCGAAGACCCGACAGGGCACCGCCGTCCTCGATTCCCTCGGTCTCCTCGACGGCGCCAGACTCGATCCCGGTCGGTCGAAGTACGCCGCTCACATCCTCGACCGGGTGCACAAGAAGGGTCACGGCCAGGTCGTCAACCGCGGCGAGCTGATCCAGGAACTTCTCGGCGTCGAATACCTCGCGGCCGAGACCCTGCGTCTCGAGCCCGAATGGGCCGCGGTGCTGCTCGCGGCGCTGGTCCATTCCGGCGATCTCGTGCTCGCCGTCCCCGGCCGCAAGTTCGACGCCGCCGACCTGCCCGCGCTCGCCGCCTTGCCGCTCGACGAGCTGATCCGTTTCCGACATGTCGAGCGCCCCAAGGATTGGAACGTCCCGGCCCTGAAGGCGCTGTTCGAGCTGCTCGGGCTGACCCCGGGCATGGCGAACCTCATCACCCAGGGCGAGCCCGATCCGATTCAGGAGCTGCAGAAGACCGTCGCCAAGGTCGTTGGGCGGCTGGCCGTGGCCCATCAGGCCGTCCAGACCGGCATTCCGTTCTGGGGCGAGAGCCTGATCGACTCGGAGGAAGCCAGAGGGCTGTGCTCGAGTCTGGAACGGACGAAGTCCTTCCTCGAGTCTCTCCAGACCTACACGTCACCAGGCCGCCTCAAGAACTTCCGCCACGAGGCCGGTGAGGTGACCGGCCATGCGTCCGAGCTCGAATCCCTCGCGGAGGTGGAAGCTCTCCAGGGGCTGGTTTCCGAGTTCGCCCCCACCGCCGCCTTTCTCACCGCGGCCGAGGGGGTGCTCCCCTCGTCCGATGGATGGGTGGCAAGAATGAAGGAGGCCCGGAACGAGGTGCTGGCGGAGCTCACGCGCTCGGACCGTTGCGATGCCGTCTCGTTCCGGCGCCGGTCGCTGCGGAGACTCGGCGATCTCAAGAAGCGTTTCGTCGGCGCCTATCTCGATCTCCACGCCAAGGCCCGCCTTGGGGTGAACGACGACCAGAAGAAATCCGAACTGATGCGCGACGAGCGGCTCGACCGGCTCCGGGTACTCTCGGCCATCGACCTCATGCCGGTCCGACACATGACCGACTTCCTGGACCGCCTTGCCGGGCTTCAGAGCTGCTTCACCCTCACCAAGGAAGAGCTCGAAGCCTCCCCCGTCTGCCCGCATTGCGGGTTCAGGCCGGCCCTGGAGCCGGAAGCCCCCCCCGCCGGACAAGTCCTTGCGCGGCTCGACGACGGGCTCGACCGGCTCCTCGCCAACTGGACGCGCACCTTGGTCGTCAACCTCGGCGATCCCGCGACGTGCGAGAACCTGTCGCTGCTCCAGCCCGAACGCGCGAAGCGGGTGAATGCGTTCGTGGCGGAGGGCGAGCTTCCCGATCCCTTGGAGCCGGAGTTCGTCGAGGCTCTCCAGGAGGTTCTGTCGGGGCTCGTCAAGGTCGTGGTCACAGCCGAGAACCTGAAGGCGGCCCTTCTCGCCGGTGGCTCCCCCGCGAGCCCCGTCGAATTGAAGAAGCGCTTCGAAGGATATCTCGACGGGCTTACCAAGGGAGAGGAACCGGCCAAGGTCCGGGTGGTGCTGGAGTAGCCACTGATGGAAAAGGCGGAGCTCATCGAACGTCTCAAGGGCTACGAATGGAACGACATCGAGTTCAAGGAGGCTCGTCGTGCCGTTCCGAGGAATGCCTATGAGACCGTCTCCGCATTTTCCAACACCGAAGGCGGCTGGCTGGTCTTCGGTGTCCGGGACGGCGCCGGTGGTTTCGAGATCGTCGGCGTCCTGGAGGTTGACAAGGTCCAGAACGACTTCCTCAGCGTCTTGCGTTCCGGCCAGAAGCTGAACCGCGTCATCGCGGTTGACGAGCGGCTGATCGAGGACGACGGCAAGGTGCTCCTGATCTTCCACGTCCCCGAGGCGCGCAGGCAGGACAAGCCGATCTACCTGGGCGGTGATATCCGGAAGTCGTACATCCGGCGGGGCGCTGGCGACGAGCGATGCACGGAAACGGAGACCAAGCGACTGCTGCGCGACGCAGCGGACGAGCGCTACGACGGAGGAACCGTCGACCTCGATCCCGAGCACTGTTTCGACGACGCGTCCCTGCGCTGGTACCGGAAGCTCTTCGACGACCGGAATCCAGGGCACGACGAAACACTGTCACACGTGGAGTTCTTGCATCATTGGGGCCTCGTGATCGAAACCGGTGGCCGGCTATCGCCGACCCGCGCGGCAATCCTCCTCTTCGGCGCACCGCCCGCGTTGCACCAAGTGCTGCCCCGTCCCGTGGTGGACTGGCAGTGGAGCCGAGGCGACTGGTCGGAGGAGCTTGCCGACGAGCGTTGGGGCGACCGGGTGGTGATCGAGACGAACCTCGTGGAAGCCTGGAAGGCGCTCCTGGACTGCTATTTCCGACGTGCCGAAAGGCCCTTCTCCGTCAATGCGGAGACCTTGCAGCGGGAAGACAATCCGCCGGACTACATCGCTTTCCGGGAGGCCGCGATCAACCTCCTGATCCACCAAGACTATGCCGAGCACACGCGTAAGGCAGTGATCCGGTTCTACGACGACCGTACACTGTTGTGGAACCCGGGCGATGCCTTCGCGTCGGCCGACGAGCTCCTCGATCCGGGCGACAAGGAGGTCCGCAACTCCAAAATCGTTGACGCCTTCCGTCGCATCGGTCTGAGCGAGCAGGCCGGGACGGGCATCCGCGCAATCTTCCGCAACTGGCGGCAGCTCGGACATGTCCCGCCGATCATCGAAAACGACAGGACACGGAAGGCATTTCAACTGACGCTCCTCAAGGAGGAGCTCCTGTCCGAGGAGCAGCTCCTGTTCCAGGCGAAGTTGGGCGTTCACCTCGATGATGCCGAAGCCAGGGCTTTCGCTTTCGCCTGTCGCCATGGCAGGTTGCGCCCACGCGACGTACGGGCCGTCACGGGCCTCTCCGGGGCCGGCGCGCTGGCGGTTCTGGACCGGCTGGCGATTCAGGCTCTCATATCGCCGTTGGAAGGTTCTGAAACCCCGGTGTTCGGCATCGCCGAACATCTCAAGAGACGGCTCGGGCGGACTGACCGAGCTGGCCTCGAGCCGGGGAGGTTGGTCACTGACCAAGCCCGGTCGGGGCAGGAAGACTTGTCCACTGCACAAGGCACCAGACAATCGGGGAGGTTGGTCACTGACCAAGCTGGTCTTGAACCGGAGAGGTTGGTCACTGACCAAGCTCCGGTACCCGTGGAGCTCGACAATGTGGGATGGAACATCGTCGCGTTCTGCGAGGTGCCGCGTTCCATGGCTGAAATCATGGGTGAACTGGGTTTGACGCACCGCACCTTCTTTCGCCGCAACCACCTGGAACCGCTGCTGGCGGGTGGGGTGCTCCGCATGACCCATCCGGATCAGCCCAACCATCCGCATCAAGCCTATGTGCTGTCCGAGGCCGGGGTCGCCCTCCGGGCCCGCCGCGTGAAGGGCGATGCCGGGACGGGCAATGGGGAACGGGCGAATGGCGCATAGCAAGCCGGATGACCGAACCGGCCGGCTCTACCGCCATCCCTCGGGACAGGACGAGTTGTTCGAGAAGTCCCACGCGGAGGAATTGGAAGCTCGGCGCGGACAGCCGGTCGAGTGCTTGGGCCTGACCTTCGAGAACGACGAGGCGCGGCGAGCCCACTATCTCGGCCGGCTGAGGGAAGGTCTGGAGGAACTGCACGACAAGCTCGGCGGCGCCACGTTTGCCGGTGTCGACGACACAGCGGCCCGAATGGCGACCGTCGAGCACTGGCCGATGGGCGATGCGGCGCAGCTTCGCAGCCTTGCCGAACGGATGCGCCACGCGGACTCGTCCAAGGACCTGCTCCAGCGCTGGAAAGATGAGGTCGGCTTTCCCCACGGCGAGATCGAGGACATCCTGAACCTCTCCGATCCGCCGTGGCATACGGCGTGTCCAAATCCGCTCCTGGGCGCATTCGTGGAGGCCTGCGGCAAGCCGAGCGATCCGAGTGAGCCCTATCGCCGCAAGCCGTTCGCGGTCGATGTCAGCGAGGGCAAGACTCACGCCGTCTACCGGGCGCACGGCTATCACACCAAGGTGCCGCATCTCGCTATCGTGCCGTCGATCCTCCATTACACCGAGCCCGGCGACCTGGTCCTGGATGGTTTCGCGGGCACGGGCATGACCGGGGTGGCGGCGCAATGGTGCGGGACGGCGCCGGAGAGCTACCGGAATGAGCTGGAAGCCCTGTGGGCCAAGGAAGGCTTCGGCAAGCCGAGCTGGGGACTTCGACGCACGATCCAGAACGACCTTTCGCCGCTCGCCGGCTTCATCGCCGCCAACTACGGCCTGCCCTTCGATCTCGACGCATTCGCCGAGGCCGGCCGCGCGCTGCTCGACGAGGTCGAGGCGGAGCTCGGCTGGATGTACGAAACCCTGCACACCGACGGCGTGACCAAGGGACGAATCGACTACACGGTCTGGAGCGAGGTGTTCAGTTGCCCCGATTGCACGGGCGACGTCGTGTTCACCGAGGAGGCGCTGGACGCGACCAGTGGACGGGTACGGGACGTGTTTCCTTGCCCCCATTGCGGCAGCGAGCTAAACAAGCGACGGCTGGAACGGCTGTACGAGTCGCAGTTCGATCCGTCCATCAATGCGACGATCCGAGTGCCGAAGCGTAAGCCGGCGATGCTCGTCTACTCGCTCGATGGTGCGACCTGCCGGAAGAGGCCGGATGCTTCGGACATGGGGACCCTCGAACGGATCGACCGGTTGCCCCTGCCGCCGGAGGTACCTGCCGATCTGATCCCACCCATGCACATGACGCACCAACGCGCCCGGATGGAATACTCGGGCGTCACACACCTCCATCACTTCTTTCTTCCCCGCGCCGCGCATGCCCTCGCTGCGATGTGGCGCCGGGCCAATGCCCACGCCGACCTCCGCCTCCGCCACATGCTGCTCTACTTCGTGGAGCAGGCAATCTGGACAATGTCGGCTCTCAATCGATACCGGCCTACAGGCTACTCGCAGGTCAACCAGTACCTTACTGGTGTTTACTACATTCCTTCCCAGCACGCTGAATGCAGTCCTTGGTATGTCTTGACGGGAAAGTTAAGGAGGTTGGAATCAACCTTCGGAAAGTCATCGCCCACGGACAACTCCAGTTGCATCATGACCGCGAGCACGACCGCGTCCCTCGGCATTCCCGACAACTCGGTGGACTACGTCTTCACCGACCCGCCGTTCGGTGAGAACATCTACTACGCCGATCTCAATTTCCTGGTCGAGTCCTGGCACGGAGTGCTGACCAACGCAACGCCCGAGGCCATCGTCGACCGCTTCAAGCAAAAGGGTTTGCCCGAATATCAGCGCCTGATGCAGCGGTGCTTCGAGGAGTATCAGCGCGTCCTCAAGCCGGGCCGGTGGATCACGGTGGTCTTCCATAACTCCAAGAACGCCGTCTGGACCGCGATCCAGGAAGCGATGCTTGCCGCGGGCTTCGTCGTCGCCGACGTGCGCACCATGGACAAGCGACAGGGCTCCTACCGGCAGGTCACCAGCACCGCGGTCAAGCAGGATCTGGTGATCTCCGCCTACAAGCCCAACGACGGCCTGGAGGAACGCTTCACCCTCACGAGTGGCACCGAGGAGGGAGTCTGGGACTTTCTCCGCACCCATCTCGGCCAACTGCCCGTGTTCGTGGCCAAGGAGGGGCGGGTAGAGGTCGTCAACGAACGCCAGCCGCATCTGCTGTTCGACCGCATGGTCGCCTTCCACGTCCTGCGCAATGTGACGGTGCCCCTGTCTCTCGGCGAGTTCCTGGCCGGTCTCACCCGCCGTTTCCCCGAACGCGACGGCATGGTCTTCCTCCCCGATCAGGTGGTCGAATATGACAAGAGGCGCTTGGCCGCACAGGAGGTGGTGCAACTCGAGATCTTCGTCGTCGACGAATCCTCCGCCATCCAGTGGCTCAGGCGACAACTGGAACGCAAGCCCCAAAGCTTCCAGGACATTCACCCGCAATTCATTCGCGAGATCGCGGGCTGGCAGAAGCACGAGAAGCTGCCGGAGCTGTCCGAGATGCTGGAGCAGAACTTCCTGCACTACGGTGGTGCCGGCGAGGTTCCAAGCCAGATCCATGCCTGGCTTTCCACCAACTTCAAGGAGCTGCGCGGCCTGCCGAAGGACCATCCGGCCCTGCGTGCCAAGGCCACGGGCCGCTGGTACGTGCCCGATCCCAACAAGGCGGCCGACGTGGAGATGCGGCGCACGCGCATTCTTCTGCGCGAGTTCGACGAATACCGCCAGTCCCCACAGCGAAGGCTCAAGCTCTTCCGTCTCGAGGCTGTGCGAGCGGGCTTCTTCAAGGCATATCAGGACCAGGACTACACGACCATCATCGAGGTCGCCAAGAAGATTCCGGAGGCGGTTCTTCAGGACGACCAGAAGCTCCTGCTCTGGTTCGACCAAGCGCTGACGCGGACGGAGGCGACGGGAGCGGCGTGAGCGGACCATGCGCGAACACGGACGACTGGCGCGACCGGATACTGAAGGAGTTCACGCCGAACGTCGCCCAGCTCACCCTGGTGGCCGACCCGGACGGACTGCTGCTCGAGGAGACGCTTCTCGAAGCCATCCGCGAACGGGGATTCGAAATACTCCTGTTCGAGGACAGCGTGGCTTTCCGCTTCGCCTACGAATCGCGGTTCCGGACCCGCTGGGTTCGGGGCGAGGCCACCGATCTCGTGGTCGTGGTCCGCGCCGAGAACCACCAGATGGCGGCCCTTCCTTACGACGTGCTGCGCGCCGGCCGACAGCTCTCCTTCGGTCTCGGCGAGCTGTTTCCGGGCCTCAGTTGTCCGGTGGTCGCCTCGCTCGACCAAGGCGATCTCGCCACCCTCCACCGCGCATGGAAACAGGAAGGGACGGACCGGCTCGGAGACGACGCGACGAAGGATTTCGCGTTGCTCCACGTCTTCCAGATCGCGCCCGCGCTCATCAGGCAGCCGGCGGACCTGCTGCGCGTCCTGCTGCGGAGACACCACCGGGGCGAGCGACTGCCGCGCATCCTGGATGACCGCCTGATTCACCTGCTCCGGCGCAGCGGGGCATTCGACTCCTGGCCCCTTGAAACCATCGTCCCTAGCCGGGACGCCTTCTTCTCGTTCCTGCAGGAACGCTGGCCGCTCTTTCTCGACCGCCTCGCAGGAGAGGCCCGCGACGGTCCGGGAGATGCAAGCGAATCGGTCAGCCTCGAGCTCGAAGGGCCCGCGGACCTTCCCTTCGATCACGACGACGTTCGCGTCTATATCGACAACCTGTTCGCCGAAGGGATGCTGTCCGCCGTGTCTCACGAAGCGGGCGATGCCCTTCGCCGCGATTGGGCGGCGGTGGGGGTCCGAATCGACCCCGAGGCCGACCGCTCGCGCCGCCTCGGGAGCTTGATGGAGGCGATCGCCGCCACGATTCCCGCTCCCGATGCGCGGCACCACGAATGGACCGCGTTCGCCTACCGTTGGGCAGAGCTGGACGTTCTTCGGTTGGAGGCTGCCGCTTCGACGCGGTCGCAAACGGACGCGCGGATTGCCGAGCTTCGGAAGGAAGTGGATCGGACCTTTCTCGCCTGGACCGAGCGCCGCTACGCGGGCCTCCACAACCAGCCGCCGGACCCCCCGGTGATGGTCCATCACGTGCCGCGCTACCTCGCGAGGCGGCTTGAGCGTGGTTCCGAAGACAAGGCAGCGCTCATCGTCGTGGACGGGCTCGCCCTCGATCAGTGGCTCGTGCTCCGCGACGTTCTCGCGGACCAGCGGCCGTGCCTCCGCTTCCACGAAGGCGCCGTGTTCGCCTGGGTGCCGACCATCACGTCCGTCTCCCGGCAGGCAATCTTCGCCGGGAAGGCCCCGTTTTACTTTCCGTCGAGCATCCACACCACCGACCGGGAAGCGTCGTCGTGGAGCCGATTCTGGGTGGACCAGGGGGTGGGGGCGCGGGCCGTCGGTTACGCCAAGGGGCTGGGAGACGGCCCCCCCGACGGCGCCAGCGAGATCCTGTCGCGGACGGACATCCGTGCGCTCGGCCTGGTCGTCGACAAGGTCGACAAAATCATGCACGGCATGGAGCTGGGCACGGCGGGCATGCACAACCAGGTCCGGCAGTGGGCCGACGAAGGGTTCATGGCGGAACTTCTGGACAAGTTGCTCGGAGACGGGTTCACGGTTTACCTGACCTCCGACCACGGCAATATCGAGGCGGAGGGCCGTGGGCGGCCGTCGGAAGGCGCCGTCGCCGACGTACGGGGTGAGCGCGCACGGATCTATCCCGACGCAGTGTTGCGGTCTCGCGTGCAGAACCAGTTCCCGGACGCCGTCGCATGGCCCACCATCGGGCTTCCCGAAGACTGTCTGGCCCTGCTTGCCCCGGGCCGATCAGCATTCATTCGGGAAGGCGAACGCGTCGTCGGGCATGGCGGAGCTTCCCTTGAAGAGGTCGTCGTCCCGTGGATTCGGATTGAACGGGCGGCGGCATGACGCGCCGGGACCAGATCGGTTTCAGCCAGCGCATTCACCTCGACTGGCTGGACTACACCGCGAATCTGGTTCTCGCCGGGAACCCGAGGGCTGAAATCGTCGCCGCGTTGAGCGAACGACTGAAGGAGAAACTGTCGGTCGGGAGCCAGCCGATACGGGGAAACCGGGACAAGGCCATCACGATCCTGACAAAGGTCTGGGTCACAGTCCCGAGGGACCTCCACGCGCTCCGCGACGAAGGGCTCGATCACCTTCGGGCCGGTGGCCCGAGCGAACGGATGCTGGTGCACTGGTGCATGTGCATGGCGGTCTACCCCTTCTTCGGCACGGTCGCCGACGCCGTCGGGCGGCTGCTCCGCTTGCAGGGCACCGCAGGCGCCGCCCAGGTGCAGCGCAGACTCCGCGAACGCTTCGGCGAACGCGAAACCGTCGCCCGCGCCGCCCGCCGCATCCTACGCGCCTACATCGACTGGGGCGTATTGCTGGAAACCACCGAAAAGGGCCTCTACTGCGGCACCGCGAAACGCCCCGTAGACAACCCACCACTCGCCCTCTGGGCCATCAAGGCCACGCTCTCCGCCATGGGCAACACTCCCCGACCACCGTCCACCCTGCTCCGCGGCCCACACCTCTTCCCCTTCCACCCCCAATTACCCTCGCTCCGAGACCTCGAAGCCTCCGAGGCTTTGGTGATCTCCCACCACGGCCTCGACCAAGAAGTCCTGATCGCCCTTTCCAAGCTGGAAACAGGTAAGCCATGAACCTCCATGAGTCCTTATCGCTCTGCCCCCACCCCTGCGAAAGTTGTTTCGCGATTGGCACCAGCCTGATTTTGGCCCCACGCGACAATGCTTCTCCCAAGGAATCGCATCATTTCTTCGAACGCCGAAACCGAAAACCGACATCTACTCAAAACAAGCTAGATTTTCTTCATCAAGCAAACATTGAGTGAGGTTTACAATATACGTCTCCCTCGATGCCACTGCGTACCTTTTCGAATCCCCAAGTGCATGAAACCAAATCCACAGCGATCCTGTCAAGTCTCGGAACTCATCCAGATTGAACTGCACGGGCGTGAGAGTCAAGTTTAAACGCCACTCGTGACCGCACGATTTCACCCTAAGCATTTCTGCTACAGCTTCGCCAAACCGTGCATATTCCCGTGGAGATCGTCCTACGTAATCTGACTTCATAATCTGAACATATCCACCCGCCGTGTAGTAAGGCGTCTCTTCGCCTGTCACGCACTTCGTGCCTATATCACACCCAACTGAAAATATTTTAGCCCCCGGTTGCGCCAGCTGCACTAGAAGAGCTCTCATCGCGGATGATTGTGCGCATTCCACAATACTTGCCGCGAGATCCGGGCGCCCACGCGTATCCACAAATCCGTGATTCAGTCGGACATTGTCGAACAACGGAGCGTATGGGATCGTCACACCCTCCTCGTCCATTTCAATCGACGATTCAAACATTGAAAATTCCGCGCCTACATCACGGTGTTATCAATGGTTGTAGCCAACCTAATTCTTGTTTCACTACGAGGTTTTCGATTTCCTTTGCCCCAAGTATTTTCAATCTTTCCAGTCCTCGCCAGTGCTACACAGATGTCCTTGACGTTTGTTTCCCTCAACATAAAGGCCTCCAGCAACTCAACCAATACACTATCAAATCGTGCGTTGCCTCTCGTTGACAAAATTTTCATTATAGCGTCCGAAGCCAATCCACTTTGCTCTTCGACGATCTCGTCGATGGTTGATTCATTCACAGATGCTTGATGCCCGGAAAACAAATCAGATATACCCGTTCTCTTCTCGCGTAGACGTTCCTGGGCGTTTGCTCGGTTCCGTTCATGCAAACGTAACGCATCGTACTCCGTTTGTCGAAATACCTTAAGGCCTTCTAGCCGCTTAGTCGCGTAGGTAATGAAGAAGTGCGGGCGCTCCATTGTGGCCCTATCAATCTTCGTCGAAACAACGCACTTGAATCCGCCAATGTCCTTGAGCGTCTCCCGAAACATTTTTTCTACAGCCGGACCACGCGTGAGACTCGAATCGAGGCGGTCCCGCCAACCCGGTCCTCCTAAGATTTGGTTTAGAGACTCAATAATTGCGTCATCGTCACTGTGCGTGAAACGATTCACGAAATCGAACATGAAAGTTATAAGCACTTCGCATCGTTGACGCTGGAAAAGCGGTCGAATCTTTTCGAGCGGATAGCCAGTCCAACCGGTAGGATCGATAAATATCAAAGGAAAGGGGATTATGTAGGAAAGTGCCGAAGCGCCCTCACTCAGGGCGCCGCTTCGGCCGGGGGATGTAGCGCACTTTCACGGGCCGGGTAAGCGCCTCGACCGCCTCCTCGAACGTCGCCCGGACCCGCATGTCCTCCTCAAGTTCCGTCTTCGACGGCTGGTACGTGGGGGCCACCACGTCCACGATGCGCGGCAGTTTCTTCAGCTTGTCAGGCATTCACTTCTTCCCTCTCGCCTGGGCGCTGAAGTCAATTCGTGGGCGCTGCTTGTGGCAATGCGTCTTGGATCTTGTCACGAGATACCACGTATCAGTCGCCAGCCGACGCAGGCGCTCTTCCTCTTCCATTCCCGCCCGGTAGCATTCCTCGACTGTAGCGAGCGAGCGGAGAATGTCGAAACGAACGCATCTCTCGGGCTTGCCCCACGGGCTCTGTGCCAAGACCGCGCACACAGTTTCCGTCGTCAAGGTGTACATCTAACCCGTTCGTGCTCCCGAATCCAGTCCGTTGTCGGCAATGAGGTCGACGTAGCGCAGGCGCTTGCCGTTCATGCCGGTGATGACGGCGGCCATGATGTCGATGGTGTCCTCGTCGCGCAGGTTGTGACGCGCGGCGAACTCCTGAACGTACCGGTCGAGATGCTTAGGACTCATCTTGTGGAAGGTGCCCTTGTGGGCGCGCTTCAGCATCGACCAGAAGCTCTCCGCACCGTTGGTATGGACATCGCCCCGGACGTACTCCTGGGCGCTGTGGTTGACTACTTCGTGCGGATTCGGAAGGGTCTCATAGACCAACGCATCGTCGGTGTAGACCTTGGCGTCAGGGGCCACGTGGGCGGCGACGAAGCCGTGTACGGTCGGCTTGTCGGTGCGTTCGACCACCTGGGCGCGAACCTGATTCGTATCCCGATCCTTCGCCCCCGCGATGGCGGTCTTGCCTACGGCCCCGCGGCCAGTGAGCTCTTCGCGCTTCGACTTTGACATGTTCGCCCGCTTCCCGCCCATGTAGGTCTCATCGACTTCGACCGGGCCGGCGAAGAGACCACTTTCCTGCGTGAGCGCGACCCGAAGCCGGTGCGCGAGGAACCACGCGGAGCGCTGATTGATGGTTAGGTCGCGGTGCAGCTTCATGCTGGACACGCTCTTGAGGCTGGTCGAGACGAGGTACGTCGCAATCATCCACACTTGCAGCCCGAGCTTCGACCCCTCCATGACGGTCCCCGTCTTCGGGCTGAACCGCTTGGCGCACTGCTTCTCGCGGCACCGGTACGGCATCGTCGCGTGCTTTGCGCCCGTCTGGACGTTCAGCGAGCCGCAGTGCGGGCACGCGACCCCGGTCGGCCACCGACGGGCGACGAACCAGGCTTCGGCCGTGGCGTCATCGGGGAACATGCGAAAGATCTGGACGAGGCTGATGCCTTCGCGGAAGCTCTTTCCAGGTGCCTTGTGTGCCATGCCCGTATCCTCTTGAGATACGGAAAGGTTACAAGAAAGTGCCGAAGGCGTCACGGGGGGCTTCGGCACTTTCCTACATAATCCCCAAAGGAAACGAGGGACCAATGAACATTTGAATTTCGTTGACTGCCTCCTCAAACTTCCCAAAATACGTCTTGACTTCGAATCCATTGTCCGGGGTGTGAAATCTCTTGACCGCGTCCTCCAGCAAACTAAATGTCCTTGAGTTCTCTTCTGAAAAGAAGCAACGAACCTTACGTCTAATGCCGTTTCGTTGTTCTACTTGTCCCTTAACGTCCAGCAACGTCGTGATAGCAATCATAAAGGATGAGTCGCTAAAGTCCTCCGTCTCGGTCCTCCATGGCCCTGAGAAGCCATCTACGTACGTGATGTCGGTAAACGTGAGGACCTTGAACGCCAGCGCCTGTAGGTAACGCCTGAGGATATAATGCTTGGCCTGAGTCTGCTCGCGCCCAGAATATGGATTTTCCATCGTTTCAGCCACTACTTGATGGAAACCGTTTCCTTGATTGACGATTTAGACTCGCTCGGATATTGACTCCATTCTCGTCCTTGCAACTTCCGTCCACCTGACTTTGGACGAATACCGCCCCATTGTTTGAAAAAGAACGCCACTCTAGACACGCGGCATTGGTCTCGAATCTCAATTGCCCACTCTTCCCGCATTGGCCGTGCACGAGGCCCACTCTCGCCACCGACAATTGCCCAGGCAATTCCACTCAGGTCGATCTTGCCGACCGGACCCAATAACGGCTCGAATGACACGAACTTGGTCGCCGCCCGAGCAGACCGGAGATGTGTCAGCCTCACGGTGTTCCTTGCATCCTCGACCGACACCCCCAACCAGATGTGCGGTGGCGCCAAACCGTCGCCATATCGTGCCCGAAGATACCGGACCATAGGTGAACTGCGTTTCGTCAAGACCTGAAACACGTGCCACTCAGCCGCTTCCATCGTGTCAAACACAGAGTCAATGAAGTTCAAAGGCACTTCCTTATGGAACAGGTCGCTCATTGAATTGACAAACACGCGGCGTGGCGTTCGCCACTTGAGAGGTTGCTGCAGCCGCTCGGGTCTTAGCGTCAGATCGAACCCGTTCTCGAACGGATGACCAACCACACCTCGGAAGCGCTCTGAGAACCGCTCGGCATAACAAAAATCACAACCTCGCGTGACCTTGGAGCACCCCGTAACAGGATTCCACGTGGAATCAGTCCATTCGATTTGCGTAGCTGAGGCCATATCGGTCACTTTGGCACAAAAAGGGGAGCATTCGCCATAGTCCCGGGTACCGCGGACAAGTTTCGTCATTTTGCGCAATTTGTAGCCCATCCTCCGATTAGCTCACTCGGCGTCTTCTTCCATTCGACTCCATGAGCGTATCGGTCCTGTCAGTCTAAGTCGCCGCCGCGACGCACCTCCTCGATAGTTTCGCGCGTGTGTCATTGTTCGCGACCCTCGTAACGAGAGGCGGTTCCGTTGCGTGTGTGGCATCCAGATCATTGTTGTCATTTGTCTTTCGAGACTCCCCACCTCGCTGTAGGGGCACGCGACCCCATCGTCTTCAAGGATATCGTAATCGGCCCGATTGCACCAACTATGAACATTTTTTGGACTCTGTCGTCGACAGTGCTCCTGATTGAGCAGCGGCTGACGGTTCGGGGTTGACGGGTGCCCGGTGGAGTCCCGCGTGGAATATTGTCCCCTTCTTGGGTGTTCCACGAGGTGGACGGGAGCGGGCTGCGCGGCGCATCGTGGCGCTTGGGCCTTCCGTAGAGGTGGCGCCGCTGAGGAGTTGGCTGCGTCCTGTTGTGAGGGCGGGACCCCTTCCGCAGGGACCGGCGCGCGGCGCGGGAGGGTCGGGGGTGGCGGAGGGACGCGATGGTGTCGTGGAGGGTTCGGGGGATGGTGATGCCCTCGGTGGGGGTGCGGCGGCGGGCCGCGTAGCGGCGGTCGGAGGGGAGGCGGGCGCCCTCCTGCTCGGCGATGCGGGCGAACAGGGACTCGGCGTGGCGGACGGGGTTGCCGCCGACGCTGCATTTCGCGGGGTCGATGGCGAGCACGAGCTCGCCGCCCCGGGGCGGGCCGCCGTCGCCGGGGTCGATCGCGCTCGCCTCGAAGCTGAAGAGATCGCCGACCAGCGCCCCCGCGAGAAGCTCGATCATGAGGGCGATGGACGCCCCCTTGTAGCCGCCGAAGGGGAGCTGCGCGCCGGCGAGCGCCGCCGCCGGGTCCGTCGTCGGAATGCCGTCGGCGTCGATCCCCCACCCTTCCGGGATCGGCTCGCCGTCGCGCCGGTGGATCATGATCTCGCCGCGCGCGCTCGCGCTCGAAGCCTGGTCGAAGCAGAGCGGCCGCCGCCCCTCGCCGCGCGGCCACGCGAACGACATCGGGTTGGTGCCGTAGAGCGGCTTCGTGCCTCCAGCCGGCGCGACGTAGGCCATCGCGGCCACGAACGCGAAGCCGACGAGGCCGCGCTCGGCGAGGGCTTCGGTCTCCGACCACAGGGCCGCGAAGTGGTGGGTGTTGGTGATCGCGAGGGCCGCGATTCCCTGCTCGCGCGCCAGGGCGACGAACGGCTCGCGCCCCACCTCGAGGGCGAGCGGAGCGAAGCCGTTGAAACCGTCGACCTTGACCACGCCGGGCGCGAGCCGCTCCACCTTCAGTTCGGTGGTCGCGTTCACCTTGCCGGAACGGACCGACGCGATGTAGCCCGGCACGTGGAAGTGCCCGTGCGAGCCATCACGCGGCGTGCGGCTCGATCTCCCGTTCGATCTCGCGGCGCAACGTGTGTTCGGCAACATCGAGGTCGTAACGAGTCTGCAGATTGATCCAGAACTCCGGCGTCGTGCCGAAATATCGCCCAAGGCGAAGCGCGGTATCAATCGTCACGGCCCTCCGGCCGAGCACGAGGTCGTTCAGCCTCGGCCGCGAAACCTTGATCGCCCGGGCGAGCCGGTACACGCTGAGCGCCATCGGTGCCAGGAACTCGTCGCGCAGGATCTCGCCGGGGTGAACCGGTGCCAGGCGCTGCCCGGACACGACATCCGAAAAGTCGATCCGCTGCCGATCCACATCCTCTCGTTCGATGGTCATGGTCATGCGACCTCTCAATGGTAGTTGACGATTTCGACACTCCACGCCGAACCGTCGCGCCAGGTGAAGCAGACGCGCCACTGGTCGTTGACGCGAATGCTGTGCTGCGCCCGGCGATCGCCCCGCAGAGCCTCCAACCGATTGCCGGGTGGCGCGCGCAGGTCGTCGAGCCGGCCCGCCGCATCGATCGCCAAGAGCTTCATCCGCGCACGTTGCTGAATCGACATCGGTAAACCGCGAACGGCATGGCCGGCAAGGATCGCGGCAGTGCGCTTGTCGCCAAAGCTCCTGATCACAGTTTAGCGTAACGACCGCCGGTACGTTCGGTCAAGCATCGTTCCGACATGGCGAACTCAGCATTGAGTTTCAATGCTTGTCCGGCGGGGTCAGGGGTGGCGGAGGGATGCGATGGTGTCGTGGAGGGTTCGGGGGATGGTGACGCCTTCGGTGGGGGTGCGCTGGCGGGCCGCGTAGCGGCGATCGGAGGGGAGTCGGGCGCCCTCCTGCTCGAGGATACGGGCGAAGAGGGCCTCGGCGTGGCGGACGGGGTTGGCGCCGACGCTCAACTTCGCGGGGTCAATCGCGAGGACGAGCTCGCCACCCCGGGGCGGGCCGCCGTCGCCGGGGTTCACGTCGCTCGCCTCGAAGCTGAAGAGATCGCCGACGAGCGCCCCCGCGAGGAGCTCGATCATGAGGGCGATCGACGCCCCCTTGTAGCCCCCGAAGGGGAGCTGCGCGCCGGCGAGCGCCGCCGCCGGGTCCGTCGTGGGATTGCCGTCGGCGTCGATCCCCCACCCTTCCGGGATCGGCTCGCCGTCGCGCCGGTGGATCATGATCTCGCCGCGCGCGCTCGCGCTCGATGCCTGGTCGAAGACGAGGGGCGGCCGCCCCCCGTCGCGCGGCCACGCGAACGACATCGGGTTGGTGCCGTAGAGCGGCATCGTGCCCCCGGCGGGCGCCACGTACGACATCGCGACGACGAACGCGAAGCCGACGAGCCCGCGCTCGGCGAGGGCCTCCGTCTCCGGCCACAGGGCCGCGAAGTGGTGGGTGTTGGTGATCGCGAGGGCCGCGATCCCCTGCTTGCGCGCCAGGGCGACGAGCGGGTCCCGACCGGCCTCGACGGCAGGACTCAAGTCCGCCATGTGTTCGTTGTAACGCGAGACGAGGCAGAATTGCCAGAAAGTTCTGCCAGCATAGGGCCCCGAGGCGGTGGTTCATTTTCGACATCCGGCAGGAGGCGCCACAATGAGTTCAACCGTCACCGTCCGCAATCTGGACCCGCGCGACAAGTCCTGGCTCAAGCGCGAAGCACGTCGGCTCGGCATTTCGATGGAAGAATTCATCCGCCGGCTCATCCGTAAAGAACGCGCGAGATGCGAGCGTCATGCAAATCCTTCCGAGGCATTCAAGCGACACTTCGGACCGGAACACGGGGTCGAGCTACCGCCACCCGCCCGCTACGGCTCCCGGCCGATCGAGTTCACCGACGAGCCGGAAGGGTGAACACGCCCCTCGCCTGGCTCCTCGACACGAACGTCTTCTCGGAAATGATGCGGCCGAGTCCCGAGCCGCGCGTCTCGGGGTTTCTCGACTCCATCGCGGGAGAGGGATTCGGCCTTTCGTGCATCACCCTTCTGGGAGGTGCTCAACGAAATCGGCCTGCTCGATCCCGGACCGTGCCGGGCGAATCTTGCCCGGCAGGTCCAGGACCTTCTGGATGACTTCTTCGAAGACCGGGGGCTCGACTGGACAGCATCCGACGCGCAGGAATGTGCACGCATCATGGAAGAAAAACGCCGGCGGGGTGAATCGCTCGACAGCCATCTCCCGGACGCCATGCTCGCGGGAACGGCCGCCAGTCGCGGGCTTGCCGTCGTCACCCGAAACGAAAGGGAGTTCCGAAACACAGGCGTCAGGACGGTCAATCCCTGGACCGCGCAACACCGGCAGGCCGCGGACGCGCCCGTAGCGTGACGGGCTCCGCCAGCGGGATGGGTCAGGGGTGGCGGAGGGACGCGATGGTGTCGTGGAGGGTTCGGGGGATGGTGATGCCTTCGGTGGGGGTGCGGCGGCGGGCCGCGTAGCGGCGGTCGGAGGGGAGGCGGGCGCCCTCCTGCTCGGCGATGCGGGCGAACAGGGACTCGGCGTGGCGGACGGGGTTGCCGCCGACGCTGCATTTCGCGGGGTCGATGGCGAGCACGAGCTCGCCGCCCCGGGGCGGGCCGCCGTCACCGGGGTCGATCGCACTCGCCTCGAAGCTGAAGAGGTCGCCGACGAGCGCCCCCGCGAGGAGCTCGATCATGAGGGCGATGGACGCCCCCTTGTAGCCACCGAAGGGGAGCTGCGCGCCGGCAAGCGCCGCCGCCGGGTCCGTCGTCGGATTGCCGTCGGCGTCGATCCCCCACCCTTCCGGGAGCGGCTCGCCGTCGCGCTGGTGGATCATGATCTCGCCGCGCGCGCTCGCGCTCGAAGCCTGGTCGAAGCAGAGCGGCGGCCGCCCCTCGCCGCGCGGCCACGCGAACGACATCGGGTTGGTGCCGTAGAGCGGCTTCGTGCCTCCGGCCGGCGCCACGTACGCCATCGCGGCGACGAACGCGAAGCCGACGAGCCCGCGCTCCGCGAGAGCTTCCGTCTCCGGCCACAGGGCCGCGAAGTGGTGGGTGTTGGTGATCGCGAGGGCCGCGATCCCCTGCTCGCGCGCGAGGGCGACGAGCGGCTCCCGCCCCACCTCGAGGGCGAGCGGGGCGAACCCGTTGAACCCGTCCACCTTGACCACCCCGGGAGCGAGCCGCTCCAACTTCGGCTCGGCGACCGCGTTCACCTTGCCGGAACGGATCGACGCGATGTACCCCGGCACCCGGAAGAGCCCGTGCGACTTGCACTCGTCCCGCTCCGCCGCGGTCACCGTGTCGGCGACGGCCCGGGTCTGCTCCGGCGACCCGCCGTTCGCGAGGAAGGTCTCGGTCGCGAGCGCATGCACCTCGTCCAGGGTCATCCGTACCGATTCGCTCATTGGATTGGCTCCTCCCGGCCGTCGCCGAATACCGGTTTCACCTCGCGGGCGAGGATGCGAAGGCTCTCGAGGGTCGTCGCCTCGTCGAGCAGCCCGCCCGGATTGAGCTCGCCGACGACGCCGTCGATGCCGAGAATGTCGCGAAGCTCCTCGACGCGGCCGGCAATCTCCGCCGCCGATCCGACGATGGCCCGGTTCTCGAGGATGTCCTCGTAGTCGAGCGCGGCGAGGCGGGCGGCCGTCGCGTAGCGCGGTGAATCGGGCGGATCGCCGCGACGGGCCGCGTCGCTCGCCACGAGCTCGCTCTGGCGCTTGAAGTAGTGGACGAGGGTGTCCCGCGCCTCCTCGCGCGCCGCCCGGCCGGTCGCCCCCGCGTGCAGCGGGAGCCGGAGGAAGGCGCTCGGAGGACCGGGATGGCCGGCCTCGCGCCACGCCTCCCGGTACGACGCGAGCTGCGCGGCGAGCTCGTCCAGGCTGTCGCCGCGAAGGCCGACGAAGATGGGAAGCCCGGCCGCGCCGACCCTCGGGAAGGTCTCCCCCCGGGTCGCGGCCATGCGAAGCGGCGGGTGCGGCTGCTGCCGCGGGCGCGGGCACAGCAGCGCGTCGCGCACCCGGTAGAACTCGCCCTCGAAGCTGAACCGTTCGCCGCGCCACGCGAGGCGCAGGACCTCGACCGCCTCGTCGAACCGCCCCTGGCTCTCCGCGTAGGGGACCGCGTAGCCCTCGTAGAACCAGGTGAAGCCGCTCCGCCCGATCCCGAGGTCGACCCGCCCGCCGCTCACGTGGTCGAGGGTCGCGATCTCCTCCGCGATGCGAATCGGGTGGCTCAAGGGCAGCACGTACACCGCGAAGCCGATCCGGATTCGGCGGGTGCGGCCCGCGATCGCGGCCGCGAGGGTGATCGGCGAGGAGAGCACCGAGCGATCCGGCACGAAGTGGAACTCCGCGAGCCACGCCGCGTCGAGCCCCCACCCATCCGCCGCCTCGGCGAGGGCGAGGCCCTCCCGGAACGCCTCCGCCTCGCTGCCGTCCGAACGGGTCGCGAACTCCATGAACATGCCGAACTGCATCGGTGCGGACTACTCCCCGGGTCGGCGGAGATCGCGCGATCTCCGGAAACTGGTCTCGATCTCGGCGGTCACGGCGGTACGGATGCCGGACACGGGAAGTCCGGTCAGGATGCTCTGCGGATGGGTTGCCCGGCGATGCGCTCCGTGGGAAGGCCCGCCTTCACCACCGCGGAGGGCATGTTGGGGCTTTCCGGATTGACGGTCACGCTCTGCCTTCTCGAGTTGATGACGAGATCCATGTCTTCCATGGGTATGGAGCCAAGCAGGACGCTGTCCCCCAGAACCAGCGCGCCCGTGAAACACGATCGGTTCGCGAACCTCACCTGAACCGGACCGACGTAAGGGACCGGAACATGCCGGCCGTCTGCCGTCGCCACTTCCCTCTTCTCGAGCTCCGCGAGATCCAGTTGCACGGCAACGTGCTCCGGAATGCAGAGGGGGATTGCGCCGGTATCGACCAGCGCCGTGACCTTGAGCGAAGCGAGCTCGCTCCGACTCGGATTCGAGAGGTCCACGTCCGCGTGTATCAGTCCCATGGCACTTCCCCTGCCTCATCCGGACTCGAGAACTACCGGCGCGGGGGCCGAATCAGGCCCTCGTCGCGGTCATGATGCTGTTGCCTTCGCCGATCGGGAAGCGCTCGATGTCGCGGAAGCCGGCCGCGGCAAGCCACTCGCGGTGCTCGGCCTCGGTGTACGCCCGCCCGTCGTCGTAGATGTTGACGAAGACGAAGTTGAATGACACCGCCTCGGGCGGGCCGAGCCGGGAGTCGTCCAGCATCCTGCCCATGATGTAGATGCGCCCGCCGGGAGCGAGGGCGCGGGCGAGGTTGGCGAGCGCCCGCGCCGCGTCCTCCATGGACAGGACCTGCACGAAGGCCCGGAGCACCGCCGCGTCGTACGGACCGCCTTGCGGCGGCTCCTCCACGATGTTGCACGAGCGGGTGCCGATACGGCCCGCAAGCCCCGCCTCTTCGATGAACTCCGAAGTGATGGGGGTGACGGAAGGCAGATCCGCGACGGTCGCGCGAAGGTCCGGAAACGCCTCGCACATGCCGACCGCGATGCCCCCGGAGCCACCGCCGGCGTCGAGCAGGTGGCGATAGCCGGAGAAGTCGAAGTCGCGGCGGAGCTTGCGCGCGGAGGCGCGGGCCGCCGCATCGAGACCGCGGAAGAAGGAGCGAAGCGCGTCCGGCGACATCGCGGCGAAGTCGTGCTTTGCCTGCGGGGCGCCGGCCCGCACCGTGTCGGCCGTCCGTAGGGCCGCGCTCCAGAGATCGGAGTAGACCTCGTGGTTACTCCCGAAATAGTCCTTCGAGGCGCGCACGAGGAAGCGGTCCGCCTCCGGGGTGTTGGAGAAGCGGCCGTCCTCCACGGTGAGGAGGCCGGCGGACGCGAGGGCGTAGAGGACCGTGTCGAGCAGCTCCGGCCGCACCTTCATCTCGCCCGCGAGGGTGGGCGCGTCCTTCGACGCGCCGTCGGCGAGCGGGGTGAAGACGTCGAGCTGCATCCCGGCGAGAAGGGCGAACCCCGGGTAGACGGCGTTGACGAGCCGGTTGATGGTGTCCGGGCGCACCCGGGGCGGCGTGCTCATCGCGCCGACTCCGGGAGGCGTTCCGCTCCGTGTCCCAAGCCCCGGAATACGCTGGGAGATGGAAATCGCGATGGGCAAGGAAGTCCTGGCAAGGAGCAATACTGTTGCGTTAGGTGGTTTCCGTGCTCGTCGTTGGGGCAAATGGTGGAAATCGTTGCCCGAAGTTGTGGTTGATTCCGGTTAAGGCAACAGTATTGTGGCAAGGAGGAAAGTCCCCCTTCGGACGGAAGTCCCGCACGGGAAAGGGAGCGGGAAGGCAGGCGCCCGCCGCCGTGACGACGGGTCCGCCCGCCGCGAACGGGCGGCGCCGGCTGCAACGGCCGCGCCCGCCCGAGCCTACCGCCCACGGAAATCCGGCGCGCGCCGCTCGGCGAAGGCGCGCTGGCCTTCCCGGTAGTCCTCGCTCTGGTTGCAGGCCGACGCGAGGCCGTCGCAGCGCGCCCGGTCGCGGTCCGCCGGCGGCTTGAGCGCCTCGCCGATCGCCACCTTGATGGCCCGGATCGAGAGCGGGGCATTGGCCGCGATCTCCGCCGCGCACGAATCCACCGCCGCGTCGAGCTCCGCGTCCGGGACCACCCGGTTCACGAACCCCATCCGTTCGGCCTCGGCCGCATCGAACATCCGGCCGGTAAGCAGCATCTCGCGCGCCGCCCCCGCCCCGATCCGATCAACGAGGAGCTGCACGTCCGCCAGCTTGTAGCCGAGCCCGAGCCGGGCCGGGGTCATCGCGAAGCGCGCCCCGGCGCCCGCGATCCGGAGGTCGCAGAGCTGCACGAGCTCGAACCCGCCGCCGACCGCCGAGCCCCGCACCCGGGCGACGAGGGGTTTCTCGATACCCCCGATGACCTCGTAGGCGTGCTCCACCACCGCATCGTAGGCCGCGACCTGTTCGGGGGTGGAGCGCTTCTCGGCGAACTCCGAGATGTCGTTGCCGGCGCAGAAGGCTCGGTCGCCCGCCCCGGTCAGCACGATGACCCGGACTTGCGGATCGGCGGCGAGGTTGTCGAAGGAGGCGGCGAGGCTCTGCCATGCCGCGAAGGAAACCGCGTTGCGGCGCTCCGGGCGATTGATGGTCACCCGCGCAACGGGCCCCGCGCGCTCAACCAGGATCTGCTTGGGATCGTTCATCGCATTCCCCGTCCTTCGCGGCCGCACGCGCGTTCTCCGGTGGCGCGGTTCTCCCCGCCGCCGGCCCGGATCGATTCGGGTGAGGCTGTGTCCCTCGCGGCTCGCTTCGGTTCCTCGCGCGCCCCCGCCACCTGGCGCCCGTCAGTCCGCCGCTTCGTCGAGGACGGCGCCGCGACGCTCAAGTGCGCGCCGGCGCACCGCGTCGCCGAACGCTTCGAGTATCGCCCGGTTGAGCGGATGCACCAGCGCCGCGATCTCGACGTGCCACTGGACGCCGAGCGCGAACGCGGCCGCATCGCGGGCCCGGACCGCTTCGATCGTGCCGTCCTCCGCCAGCGCCTCGACGGCGAGCGCGGGCGCGAGCCGATCGATGCCCTGCCCGTGGAGGGAGTTGACGACCGCTTCGTCCGCGCCGAGCCAGGTCGAAAGCAGCCCGCCCGGAGTGAGGCGCAGGCGATCCCGCGGGGCGATGGACTCCTCGAACTCGATCTCCCGGTTTCGGCGGTGATCGCGGCGGCCCGGCACCTCGTGCAGACGCTGGTGCAGGGTCCCGCCGAGGGCGACGTTCATTTCCTGGATCCCGCGGCAGACTCCGAGCAGCGGGACGCCCCGGCGAACCGCGCCGCGCACGAGCGCGAAGCTCAGGGCATCGCGCCCGGGGTCCCGCACGTCCTCGCCCGGAGCCGGCTCCTGGCCGTAGTGATGGGGCTCGATGTTCGATACGCCGCCGGTCAGCATGATCCCGTCGACCGCATCGAGGAGGGCGTCCGGGTCCAGCCGGTCTCCCAGCGCGGGAATGAGAAGCGGGAGCGCGCGGGCCGCGTCCAGTATGGCGACGGTGTTCCCTTCGCCGGTGGTGTGGTGCCGGAAGCGGCCGTCGACTTTGAGGTTGCACGAGATGCCGACAATCGGCATGGACGCCTGGGTTGATACTGCACTCATCGCTCGCAACTGCGCTTCTTGCCGCCCGCGGCGGACCGGATGGTCGATTCCGGCGGCGCGGGGGCTCCGCTCCGGGCCGGCGGCGCCATTCTACTCCGAACGAAGGCGGATGCCGGAACTGGGGCGGATACCTGGCGAGGCTGCGCCTCGGACCGACGAGACGTGTTCGAAGCCACCCGACGGTTCTCCAACCCCCGGCGCGCCGTACCAAGAGAAATGCCTGCATTTCTTCTGGTAGCAGCCTCGTACGTTTCATCCACGCAATGCCTCCGGAAACTTGACTCAAGTTCGCGGCGCCTCAAGGAGTCTGGACGGAGGCGGATGCCCGCGCCCACGCCCCGCGGCCGAGGCGGTACCGGCCGGCGGCGCAAGGAGGGGGGCGAAGAGAAGCGGCGCCGGCTGGCTACGCGAGCCGCCCGCCCGGCTCGTCCGTCGGTTCAGAACGCCCGGTAGAGGAGCGGCTCCCCCTTGACGTATCGCTCGAGGTTCTCGAGCCACATCTCGCCCACCCGGATGGGATACATCGGGGAGCGCGACCCGTTGTGCGGGGTGATGAAGAGGTTGGGAATGTCCCACAGGTCGTCGTCGCTCGGCCACGGCTCCACCGGAAGCACGTCGAGAAAGGCCTGCGCGATGCCTCCCGAGGCGAGCGCGGCGCGCAGGGCATCGGTGTCGACGAGCGCCCCGCGCCCGACGTTTACAAGGGTCGCGGTGCTCTTCATGCGCGCGAACGCGGCCTCGTCGATGAGGCTCTCCGTCTCGTCGGAGATGGGCACCGCGAGCACCACGAAATCGGCTTCCGGCAGGAACGCGGCGAGATCGCCCGTGGTCCCCTGCCGGTCCACCCCCGGCACCGGCTCGGGGGAACGCCGGACCCCGAGCACGTTCATCCCGAACGCCTTGGCGAAGTGCGCGACGCGGCTCCCGATGGCCCCGAGCCCGACGACGAGGACGGTCGTGGCGCAGAGGGCCGCGAGGTCGAGCTTCTCCCACTCGTGGGCGCGCTGCTGCTCGCGAAGCTCCCCGAGGCGCTTCGCGCCCCACATCACCCCCGCGAACGCGAGCTCCGCGACCTCCGGGGCGTTGGCCCCCGGGCTGTGGGTGACCGGAACCCCCTTGGCCCGCATGTCGTCGTAGAAGAAGCCGTCGATCCCGGCGTCCTCGGTGTGCGCCCACTTCGGCGGCGCGATGGAGGTGACCGCGTTCACCCAGGCGTCGGTGTAGGCGTCGCCCGCGTAGACGATGAGGTCCGACCCCTCGGGGTCTTGCGCCCAGTTGCCGTCCCAGTCGGCGAGCGCCCAGGTGATGTCGGGGTGGATGGCTTCGGCCGCCGCCGCGACCTGCTGGTGGAATTCGTGCCCGGTTGCGATCTTCATTCCGTCTATGCCCCTTGAGGTACGCGGCGCCGGGGACGGACCGTCATCCCGCCCGCGGAAGCCGCCATCATGCCGCATTCGCGCCCGCGGCGGCTACTCGCGCGCCCCGCCTCGCCTCGGCTCGCCCTGCCCAAATGCACCGCGCCCCGCCTCGCCGCACCGCGCCCTTCCGCCCCCGCGGCGGCGCTCGACGAGCGGGCCTCGACGACGCGGCCGACCGCGCGATCGCCGCGCCGTCAACGCCCGAATCCGAGCGCCCGGAAGCGGGTGGCGGAATAGGGAAAGGGGTCCACCAGCGGAGCTTCACCGCTCATCATCTCCGCGACGAGCCTCCCGGTCACCGGCCCGAGCGCGAATCCGATGGAGGCGTGCCCGAACGCGAACCACAGGTTCGGATGGCGGGGGGCGCGCCCGATGACCGGGAGCGAGTCGGGCGTTCCGGGTCTCGCCCCGAGCCACGGCTTCGGCTCCACCTCGCCGCCGGCCGGGAACGCCTCCCGGGCGAGCGGGAGCACCGAATCGAGCTGCACCGGGGTCGGCGGCGCGTCCGGAGCGCTGAACTCGATGCCGGTGGTGAGACGAAGGCCCGCCTTCATCGGGGTGATCACGTAGGCGCCTTCCGAATCCAGGCACGGCCGGCCGAGCGGTTCGTTGTGGCGGGGCGCGAGGTGCAGGTGGTAGCCGCGCTCGCGGATGACCGGCAGGCGATAACCGAGCGGGGCGAGCAGGTCCGTGCTCCACGGGCCGAGCGCGACCACCGCCTCGTCGGCGGCGAGCTCTCCGTCCCCGAGCCCGATCCGCACCTCGCCGTCCGTCGTGCGAATGGTGCGAGCCTCCTCGCGAAGCACGGTTCCCCCCTCGGCCGCGAACCGCTCGACGAGCCGCCCGCACACCTCGCCCGGATCGGCGACCGATGCGATGTCCTCGAGCCAGATCGCCCGCCGGAACACCGGACCGAGGTGGGGTTCGAGCTCCCGGAGCCCGTCGCGGTCGAGGATCCGGAACCGGACCCCGTGGCGATACCACAGGGCGCGCGCGCCGGCGGAGGCCTCGAAGCCGGACTCGGTGCGGAAGAGCTGCAGCCAGCCGTCGCGCCGCAGCAGCCCGGAGTCGCCCGCGAGCAGCGCCTCGTGCTCGGAGAGCGCGTGGGTGAGAAGAGCGTTCAGGCGCCGGGCGTTGGCGTCGAATGCGCCGGGGCGGCTGTTGGCGAGGAAGCGCACGAACCAGCCAATCTCCCGGGCGGGATACCCCGGGCCGAAACGCACCGCCCGATCCCGGTTGGACGCGTAGCGCGGCAGCTTTCTCCAGATCGCGGGCTGGCTGAGCGGCGCGATGGACGCACGCCCGATGACCCCCGAGTTGCCGAACGAGGTCTCGGACCCCGGCTCGCGCCGGTCGACGAGGGTTACCCGGAAGCCGCGCCGCCGAAGATGCAGGGCGCACGAAATGCCGACGATGCCGGCTCCGAGCACTGCCACCGAACGCAACATGTCGCCTCCTTTGCTTCTTCGCCCGCCGCGCCCCGGCGACGCCCGTCCCCACCGATCCCGGTCAGCCCGTCAGCCCGTCAGCCCGGGCAGGCCGGGCCGGCCGATCAGCAGGGGGCGAGGCAGGCCGGGTGCGGCGAACGGCCGAGGATCCGATTCCAGAGCCCGGCCCCCATGCCGGGCGGCAGGTCCGGAGGCGACCGGCGGCGCACGGCCACCGGCCCGATCGTCTCCCCCTCCCGGCGGCCCACCACGAACGAGAACACGAACCGCTCCTCGAATCCCATCCGGAGATCGGTCATCGCGATCGCGCCGTCGTCCTGCTCCCGGCCCGCGAAGAAACCGCGGGAGAACCACATCAGGCGCGCCACCGGCGCCTCCCTCCGCAGCGGTTCGAGGAGCTCGTGGCCGTCCGGCCGCGACACGAACGCGACCCGGGGTTCCGCGTCCAGCAGCGAATGGTATCCCTCCAGGTATCGGCCGTCTCCGGTCATCGCAACCACCCGCCAGAGTACCGCGTTGAACGGCGAGGGAGTGGTGAGGTAGCGGGTGATGCCGGCCGGCAGGGAATCTTCGGCCACCCGATTCACGTGCACCTTGGCGACCACCGTGAAGGCGAGCCACGCGAGGCCGATCGCAAGGCCCGCGTGGTTGAGGCGATGCCCCAGTCCGCGCTCGCGCGCGAGGAGCTGCGCGGCCAGCACGCCAAGGATGAGCGGCACGCTGAACACCGGATCGATGATGAAGATCGTCGACCAGGCCACCGGAACATCGGAGAACGGCAGCAGGACCTGCGTCCCGTACACCGTGAAGCAGTCGAGGAGCGGGTGGGTGACGAGCGCCAGGAATGCGAGGAGCAGCCAGCCCCGCCAGAACGGCTGGGTCGCAGGGTGGATGCGGATCGCCGCCCAGGCGATGACCGGGGTCGCCAGGACGAGCACCGCAAAGGCATGGCTGTAGCCTCGGTGCCAGGTGAAGGCGGCGACCGGATCCGCGAATGGCCAGAAGACGTCGAGGTCCGGCAGCAGTCCGCACAGCCCTCCCCACAAGGACGCCCGCCACCCGGCCTTGCGACCCAGGACCGCTTCGCCCACGGCCGCGCCGAGGGCGATCTGGGTAACGGAATCCACCGCCCGCGGTCAGCTCGTGTCGCCGGCGCCGTCGGTGGGGCCGGCGGGGCCGGCGGCCGGAGCGTCCTCCCGGCCCGCGGCCCGGGGCGGCTCCGCGTCTTTCCGCTCCTTCCCGAGCACACCGCCGCGGGCGGGCGGATCCGCACCGAGGTCTCCGTCCTCGATCGTATGGCCCCAGTCGCGCTTTGCGGCGAGGTAGCGCCGGTTGTGCTCGCCCACGCCGGTCACATGCTTTTCCACCCGGACCCGGCCGAGGCCGTGGGCGCGGATGTCATCCGCTTTCTTCGGGTTGTTCGTGAGCAGGCGGAACGCCCGATCGCGCCCCAGAAAGTGGAGCAGCAGGGCCGCCGCATCCGAGAAGTCGCGCGAGTCGTCGGCAAGCCCCAGAGAGCGGTTCGCCTGGTACGTGTTCTCCCCTGCGTCCTGCAGGACATAGGTGGCCGCCTTGGCCCAGAGCCCGATCCCGCGCCCCTCGTGGCCCGCCATGTACACCACCATCCCGCCGGCGCCGGCGACCCGGCGCAGGGCGGCCGCGAGCTGGGGGCCGCAGTCGCAGCGTTGCGATCCGAACACGTCGCCGGTCAGGCAGTTCGAGTGCACGCGCACCAGGGGCTCCGGATGCTCGGCAAGATCGCCGAAGACGAGAACGCTGTTCACCGACATGTGGGACACGAGGTTGGCGAACCGGCGGACCGCACCCCGCTCGCGAAGGGATCGGGCGAGCTCGTCCACCGGCTCGAGCTCGCTGTGGCGCACCACCGTGTACCAGTGCGCGTGCAGGTCTTCCCCGTCGATGTGCAGCGGGAGCGGAATCGGCCCGAGGATGTCGAGGGCGCGGCTTCCGGGGGGAGTCGGGGCGGCGAGATCGAGACGCTCCCCGTGCCGATCGATCCGGATGAGCTTGCCCTGGGCGGCGAGGCGGGTGCTGACGGTAGGGTCGATATAGGCGAACATCGGCGAGCGGCATCCAGGCGGGGAGCGGGCCGGCGGTCGAGCGGAGGCTGCCCGGCCCGCCATCCGGCCCGGAAACCTCACCAGCTTCCTGGCCGGCGGGCGCCGGTCCGCTCGCCGTGCCCACGCGGCCAAAGCTGGTGAGATCTCCAGGCCAAGGGCACGATAGCACGGAATCCGCCACCTTCCGGACCCCGGGGAGCGCATCCGTCGCCGGTCTTCGCAGCGAGGGCGAAGGAGGGCCGCGCGGGACTCACCGGCGGCTCGCATGGCGCTGCACGACACGGCTCCGGGCCGAGATCCGCCGCCCGACGGATCCGGCGCCTTCCTGCCCGCGGCGTGTGCCCGCCTGCGGCACGCGCCAGCTCGGGGCCGGCTGGCCGCGGGCGGGACTGCCGGCCCCCGAGCGAGGCTTCCCCCCCGGCATCTCCGCTCAGCGGCGATCGTGTACCCGATGCCGCAGGTCCCGCAGAAACGCGCCGATCTCGGTGGGGTTGACGGTGGCGGCCCGGATCAGGTCGTCGAAATGGCGGTTCAGCACGGAGACGTGCTCCGCCGTGTTGAAGACGAGGAAGATCTGTCCGGCGTAGAGCGCGACCCGCCGGCGGCCGTAGATGGTGTAGGGCGCCGAGTAGTGGGTGAGGCCGTCGAACAGGTACACGCGAAGCCGCGGATACAGCTCCTCCACCACTTCGAGGAGCCGTTCGAGCTGCCGGGACCGCGCCGGCGCGGCCAGGGTCTTCCAGATCCCGCCCCCCTCCGCGAAGTCCTCGACTCCCTGAAGCGGCAGACAGATCTCCATGTCCGTGTCGGACAGGCGGAGCTTCTCGAGCTTCTCCCTCGCTTCTCCGATGGCGCGGTCGAGCGAGCGCGCGGAGAACACCCGGTATTCGTGCCGCAGCACGTCCTCGGTCTTGGCGAACTCCGGAAGGGTGGCGGGCACGCTGCGGATCTTGGTCCCGGCCGCCTCCTCGAACCACTCGATGAGCTGCTCGTCCGCCGGGTGCTGCGCGCTCGGCGACACCTGGAGGGATTCGTGGAGGATGTCCGCGCCGAGCTTCTCCACGTGGCTGAGGCCGAGCAGCCAGTCGAGGCTCACCTTGAGCTCCGCCGCCACGGCGGCCACCGTGTCGGCGCGCGGCAGCCGGTCCGCGTCGGTGGAGAGAAGCTGGGTCAGGGTCGAGCGATCGATCCCGACCCGGCGCGCGAGCGCGGCTCGGGACGCTCCCGTTCGCTCCATCGCATCCGCCAGCCGCGTCCGGAACACGCGGGAAACGTCTCGCCGGTCCATCTCCTCACCTCGATCTGCCCGGGTCCCCGAGGGATTGTTTACAGTGTGTTCGAGATGTTCTGTTCAGTCAACAATCATGCGTACAAGCGGCGTAGATTGACCAAGTGTTCGAATTCCCACGTTGCGTAAACGAACCGGCTGACGTGCAATGTGCACTGGCCTCGGCACCCCTCGAGGCCCGTCTTCACACCAAGGGAAGTCAGCATGCCGGGCAGCGGGCAGGCATTCGGTCGGGCCGGACGATTCGCTTCCGGCAGCGGGTCGGAGCTTGCCTTGCCTTGCGCCGGAGCGCGGTTCCGGTCCCAATGGCCGAC
Organism: Gammaproteobacteria bacterium; assembly: GCA_965223775.1. GTDB lineage: Bacteria > Pseudomonadota > Gammaproteobacteria > HK1 > HK1 > JAJDXW01. Next base: position 6,296,015 of record OZ245021.1, read on the forward strand.
CTGGGCCGTCCTCGTCACCGTCTACGGTGGATGGTTCGTGCTCACCTACCAGGCCGCGACCCTCCCGTGGTGGGTGCTGCTGCCGGCCGGCGCATGGCTCACCGCGTGGCACGGCTCGTTGCAGCACGAGGCGATCCACGGGTACCCGACCGGTTCTCCCCGGCTGAACGCGGCGCTGGTCTGGTTGCCGCTCGGCCTGTGGATGCCCTACGAACTCTACCGGGAGACCCATGAGCGGCACCACGCGGTTGCGCACCTCACGCACCCCGCCACCGACCCCGAGTCCTTCTACGTGTCGCCGGAAGACTGGGCGCGCATGGGCCGGCTCCGCCGCGCCGTGCACTTCGTCAACCAGACGCTGGCCGGACGGCTGATTGGCGGGCCGGCCCTCATTGCCGGGCGTTTCTGGCTCGAAGAGGCGCACCGCCTGCTGCGAGGCGACCTTGCGCACGGCCGCGTCTGGGCACGGCACGTGGCGGGGGTGACGCTCGTTCTCGCCTGGACGGCGGGGGTATGCGAGCTCTCCGTCCTGGCCTACGTCGCGATGTTCGCCTGGCCGGGCCTCTCACTGACGCTGCTGCGTTCCTTCGCCGAGCACGAGACGTCGAGCGACGAGGATCGCCGCACGGCAATCATTGCGGGCGGCCCGGTCAGCGGCCTCCTCTATCTCAACAACAACCTCCACGCCGTGCATCACGCCTTCCCGGGCCTGCCCTGGCATGCGATCCCCGCCGCCTGGGGCGCCCATCGTGAGGCGTTCTCGGGCTCGGACGGCCCGACGATCTACCGGAACTACGCGGCGATCGCCCGCCGCTACCTCCTCCGCCCACGCGATTTCCCGGTCCACCCGGGCTGAGGGCAACGGGAAGACCGCCGAGCCGGGCCTTGCGCCACAGCGCATTGGCGATCTCGGACGCCATCAGGCGCGGCGCGTACAAGTCATCACCGCTTGCCGCCAATCCGTGCGCCGCGTCCGAGCCCTCTTCCGCGATCAGCCATTTGACCGCCACGCTGGCATCGACCACCAGCCTCATCGAGTGACGCCATGTCCGTGTTCGCGGTCGTCCCGGATCAACACCTCTGAAGGCGTCTATGTGCTTCCTTCGGTCTCGCGCCGCAGCCGTACGGCCAGGCCCAGGAAGGACGCGCGTCTTGCCGACATGTCGTCATCAACCGCGCCCTCGAGAATGTGCCGCGCCTCACCTTCCAGAGAACGCTTGTTTGCTGCGGCACGCCGCTTGAGGCGACGAACCACATCCTCGTCCAGTTGCCGCACGTTGATCGTCGCCATCACGTTCTCCCCAAATCCTTGCCATCAATTCGATATCGTGGCACAGCGAACCGGACAGGCACAGCTTCGGTAATGCGCTCAAACGCTGCTACGGCTCGACTCCAAGTGATGCGGCCGCGATCACTCCAATCAATCCCGGAACATCGCAAACGCACCGATACGGCCCTGCGGACGGGCGGATTTCACACCGCATCGCCAGGACCGGGCGCCTCCCCTCCGGCACGACGCGGCCGGGCGGTTCAGGCCGCCTTACGGGCGCCGTCGAGGAACGCACGGACCGGTTTGACGGCCCGGAGTCGACAGGCCGTGAGGGTCACGATCATCTCGTGATGGCGCCGCGGCCGCGGCCGCCCCAAGCTCGCCTCGAATTGGAGTCACATGCCTTCCTTCAGACTCATGTCTCGTTGGAAGAGACTGCGTGTTGACCCCGCGGCGATGGTTCGCGGACACTCTCGTCCGGCCCTTGGAACAATGGGACACGGACCTTGAGCCCGACCGACCGGCGGCCGCCCGGCTCCCACCCGGAGTCGGACGTTCACCTTCACCTCGAAGGGGTGGGGAAGCGCTTCGGCTCGGTCGTCGCGCTCGACGGTCTCGACCTCGACGTGCGGCACGGGGAGTTCTTCTGCCTGCTCGGAGCGAGCGCGGCCGGCAAGACCACTACGCTCCGGGTCATCTCGGGGCTCGAGGCGCCGGACGGCGGGCGGGTGGAATTCGACGGCGAGAACGTCGACGGCGTCCCCTCGCCGGAGCGCGGGATCGCGATGGTGTTTCAGACCTTCGCCCTCTATCCCCACCTCAGCGTGTTCGAGAACCTGGCCTATCCTCTTCGCGAAGCCCGGGTGCCGGGGGCCGAGGTCAAGGCGCGCGTGGGTGAAATGGCGGAGATGCTCCGCATAGGACACGTCCTCGAGCGAAAACCGGAGACCGCGAGCGGCGGCGAGCAGCAGCGTATCGCGATCGGCCGGGCCCTCATCCGCCGCCCGCGGCTGCTGCTGCTAGACGAGCCCCTGACCAATCTCGACGCCAAGCTCCGCCACGACATGCGCGCGGAGTTCAAGCGCCTGCACCGGGAGCTCGGAACGACGATGCTCTACGCGACACCCGACGAGCTCGAAGCGCTCGGCATGGGTGAACGCATCGGGGTGCTGCGCGACGGGCGAATCGTCCAGACCGGCTCCCCGGACGAGCTGTACGAACACCCCGTGAACACGTACGTAGGACAGATGGTCGGGTCGCCGAAGATGAACCTCGCCCCGGCCGAGCGGGGCGACGGTCCTTCCATTTCGACCTCGTTCGCGAGCCTCTCGGGAGGACCGTGGGCGGCGCCCCTCGCCGACCTTCCGGCGGGCGCCGAGCTGCTGCTCGGTTTCCGGCCCAACGACATCCGGCCGGCCGGCGGCGAGCCGCCGCGAGGGCCGAGTTTTCCCGCCCGCGTGCACCTGACGGAGCCGCTCGGCGACGTCACGGTCCTCGACCTCGACATCGCGGAGCACATGTTCCGGATGGTGCTCCCGGAGAGCGATGCGATCCGCTACCGCGCAGGAGACCGGCTCGACGTGGAGCTCGCGGTGGAGCGCACCCATCTCTTCACCCGGGATACCGGCGCGGCTCTCGCCCGAGAGAGGGCGCCAGCGCCGCGCGAGGCCACCGCATGAGACCCCGCCCGGCGGCGCAAATGCGGCCGGCGGCAGACCGGGCCGCTCCGCCCGCGCGTGGAGCCGCAGCGCGATCGCAAGGGGCTTCCCCCATCGCACGTATCTTCTTCGACACGAGCTCATTCACCGGCCGGAAGGCCGACTCGACGGCCTGGATGCGGCTCCGGCGAGCAGGACCGGGCACCTTCCGGTGCGCCAACCGGTCCGAGGCGGCTCAGGGGAAGCCTCGTGAGAGCCACGGCAACGGTGCGATGATTCCCGCTCCCGACTCGACGGACACCGACCTCGCGTCACGCACGCGGGACCCCGCGAGAGGAGACGAACTCCTCTTGAACCATCAACAACTGAGGAGAGGAGAAACGATCGTGAAAACTCTCAAGACCCTCGTCGGCGCTCTCGCGAGTGCCGCCCTTCTCGGCTCCGCCCTGGCGGTCAAGCCGGCGTTCGGAGCGGACATCGTACTGCGCATGGCGGTACCGGACTGGCCGCCCACCCGCACCATGAAGGACCTCGCCGACAAGCACTACCAGGCCCCGAGCGGCAACAACGTCGTGCTGGAGCCGGACTTCATTCCGTGGCCGGACTACTACACCCGGCTCGCCGCCTCGCTCACCTCCGGAGAGCAGAAGTACCAGATGGCGGTTTCGGACAGCCAGTGGCTCGGCGCCAACATCGAGGGCGGCTACTACATGAAGCTCAACGACTTCATCAACGCCGACCCCGAGCTCCAGGCCGTGTTCAAGGACCTCCATCCCACCCTGGTATCGGCGTACTCCACGTACCCGCACATCACCTCGGCGGAGCTCGCGGAGGTCGGCTTCCCCCACCCGGACGCCAATTACTACGGCTTCCCGCAGATGCCGGACGTGATCATCGTCTACTACCGCACGGACGTCTTCTGCGACGAGGGTGAGCGGGCCGCGTTCAAGGAGAGGTACGGCAAGGACCTTCCGTGCTCGCCCGAAGAGATGAACGACGTCGACTGGGACCTGGTGGCCAACTTCGGCGAGTTCTTCGGCCGCAAGGCCGGCGACATGCTGGCCGGCGAGACCCTCGATGACGACTTCTACGGGATCGCATACCAGGCCGGCAAGGGCTATGACTTCTCGTCCATGGAGATCAACGGCTTCGTCTGGCAGCACGGCGGCAGCATCTGGGACGAGACCAAGGCGCCCGATGGCCAGGCGGAAGGCGTGGTCAATTCGCCCGAGTCGGTGAAGGGGTTGGAACACTACCTCTCGATGCTCCAGTACATGCCCCCGGTGGTGCAGACGGGCACGATGGACGTGTTCAAGGTCGACGAGCTGTTCCGGGAAGGCAAGGTCGCCTACATTCTGCAATGGATCGGGTTCGGTGAATCGGCGATCTCGGCCGAGACCTCCAAGGTCCACGACCGGACGGGCTTCGCCATGCATCCGGGGCTGCGCATGCCGGACGGGACGATCAACCGCACCGCCAACATCGGCGGACAGCCCTTCGTGCTGACCACCTGGAACAGCGACGAGGTGAACCGCGAGGCCATCGACTTCGTGAAGTGGTGGCTCTCGAGCCCGGTCCAGACGATGTTCGCCCAGGCGGGCGGCCAGAGTGGCCTCCAGAGCGTTCATTTCGCGGATGACTATGCGAGCTTCCGCCCATGGAACCACGCGTTCGGGCCGAGCCTGCAGTGGCAGAAGGACGTGTGGCACATCCCCGAGTTCTTCGAGCTGCTCGTCCAGCAGCAGGAGGAATTCGACAAGGCCATCACCGGGCAGCAGGGCGCCAAGGAGGCGCTGGACGCGATTGCCGCGTTCCAGCAGGGGCTCCTGACCGAGGCGGGGCACATCGAGTAGCCGGACCCGTACCGTCCAGTCCCCCGCCGGGCGGGGCTTCGGCCTCGCCCGGCGGGGGACAACATCGGATCCTCGATTGGCCACGCAAGCGCAGGCCGCGGCCCCGGGCTGGTTCAGGCTGCACTTCTCGAACTGGCGGCTCGCCCTCGTCATCGCGATCCTCGCGATACCGGGGTCGGTATTCCTGTTCCCGCTCGAGGCGGCGTTCTGGGTGAGCCTGGGAGCGGTCATCCTGGTTACCGCGACGGTGGTGACCAGGGCGTGGGGGCGACGGCCCGGTCCGCTCCTCGTCGCCCCCGCCCTCGCGACCCTGTTCGTGATGAACATCTTCCCCCTGCTGTGGTCGCTCGGGCTCAGCTTCTTCCATTTCCGGGCAAACCGCATGTCGCCGCCGCGCTTCGCGGGGCTCAACTACTTCGACAAGGTGATCTCGGATCCCAATGTATGGGATCGCCTCCAGACCACCGCGATCGTGGTCGTCCTCACGGTCAGCATTCAGCTCATCGTCGGATTCCTCCTCGCCCTCATGTTCGAGCGCGAGTTCCCGGGAAGGCGCATCCTGCTCATGCTCGTGCTGACCCCGATGATGCTGAGCTTCGTCGCGGTCGGGGCCTTCTTCCGCTACTACTACGAGCCGACCTTCGGGCTCCTCAGCCAGGCGGTGCGGCTCTTCACCGGCGAGCCCTACATCCTGCTCGCGTCACCGGAAGGGGCGATCGCCGGCATTGTCTTCGCTGACGCGTGGATGTGGTCTCCGTTCGTGATGCTGCTCGTGCTCGCGGGGCTCGTGAGCGTGCCGAAGTACCTCTACGAAGCGGCCGAGATCGATCGCGCCTCGTGGTGGCGGCGCTTCCGCACCATCACCCTGCCCTATATCCGGGGACTGCTCCTGCTCGCCCTCCTGTTCCGCACCATCGAGGCGTTCAAGCTGTTCGACGTCGTGTTCCTCATCACCGAGGGCGGCCCGGGGACGTCCACCGAGACCATCGCGGTCTACCTCTACCGGGTCTCGTTCCAGTACTTCAAGACGGCCGAGTCCTCCGCGCTCGCCTACATCCTGATCTTCATCGTGATCGTGCTGACCAACCTCTACCTCTATTTCGTGCAGCAGCGCGAGAAGGAGGAGGAGGAGGTGCCGGCATGAGGCGCCGGATCGGGCAGGCCGGGTGGGGATGGACCGCGTTCGCGGGCGTCGTCAGCTTCGTCTACTTCTTCCCGGTGCTGTGGATCGTGCTGACCGCGTTCAAGGCCCACACCGATGCGCTCGCGATCCCGCCCAAATGGTTCTTCACCCCGACCCTCGAGAATTTCGTGAGCGTGTTCGCCCGCGCTTACATCAAGGGTCAGTCCGCCGTGGACACCAATTTCGACCTCTACTTCTTCAACTCCATCTTCATCGCGGGCTCCTCGGTGCTCATCGCCCTCATCATCGGCACCCTCGCCGCCTACGGGTTCTCGCGCTACCCGCTCAAGGGGAACGCGACGTATCTCTTCATCATCCTCACCACCCGGATGCTGCCTCCGATCGTCGTGATCATTCCGATCTTCCTCATGTTCCGGGTGAGCGGGCTGAGCGGAACGTACCTCGGAGTGATCCTGCTCTACACCGCGTTCAACCTCCCGTTCACCATCTGGATGATGAAGAGCTTCTTCGACGAGCTCTCTCCCGAGGTGGAGGACGCGGCCCGGCTGGACGGAAGCAACGGCTACCGGGTGTTCTTCCGGGTGTGCATGCCCCAGGTCAAGGCGGGGCTCGCGGCCACCGCGGTGTTCGGCCTCATCCTCACCTGGAACGAGTTCCTGTTCGCGCTGCTCCTCACCGGGGTGGAAACCCGCACCGTGCCGGTCGCGATGGCGCAGACCATCGGAGGCGACATCGGGGTGCGCTGGGGGCTCCTCGCGGCCATCGAGACCCTGTTCCTGATCCCCGTCGTCGTGGTGGTCTACGTCCTGCAGAACCACCTGCTGCGGGGCGTCACCTTCGGGACCATCCGGCGCTAGGACGGGGCGGTCGGCGAAAGAACCATGTCCACCATCCGCCTTCGCAACGTGACCAAGCGCTTCGGCTCCCTGGTGGCGGTGAACCGCGCCGATCTCGACGTGGAGGCGGGAGAGGTGCTCTGCCTGCTCGGCCCGTCCGGGTGCGGGAAGACAACGACCCTTCGCATGATCGCGGGGCTCGAGGAGGCGACCGAGGGCGACATCCTCATCGCGGAGCGCCGGGTCAATCACCTTCGCCCGTCGCAGCGCGACATCTCGATGGTGTTCCAGTTCTACGCGCTCTACCCGGTCCTCACGGTGGCCGAGAACCTCGCCTACCCCCTGCACTACGAGCGCCTCCCGAAGCCGGAGATCGAGGAACGGGTGAAGCGGGTCGCGTCGCTCCTGCACCTCGAGTCGGTGCTCGGCCGCACCCCCGGCCAGCTCGCGGAGGGGGAGAAGCAGCGGGCGGCGGTGGGGCGCGCGATCATCCGCGACCCGAACTGCTTCCTGTTCGACGAGCCCCTGAGCCGGCTCGACATCGAGCAGCGCCAGGTGATGCGGGGGCAGATCAAGGAGCTGCTGGCCGGACTCAGCAAGGCCACCGTGATCGTCACCCACGACCAGCTCGAGGCGCTGACCATGGCCGACCGCATCGCGGTGATGCGCGACGGGTTCATCGAGCAGGTCGACACCCCCCACCGGATATTCACCGAGCCCGCCAACCTGTTCGTGGCCGGATTCATCGGCACCCCCAGAATGAACCTCATCGAGGCCGCGCTCACCGAGGCCGGCGAGGGCCACGTCCGGTTCGAGCTCGGCGGGCAGCGGGTACGGCTCCCCGTCACCCGCCCCGGTCTCGCGCAGGGAAGCCGCATCACCCTCGGCATTCGCCCGCGGGCGTGCGAGTTCGTGTCCGAGCCGAGCGACGACTCCATCTCGGGACACGTCGACCTGGTGGAACCGATGGGCGCGGAAACGCTCGTCCATCTCCTCCACGGCGACCAGGACCTCCGGGTGGTGGTGGACCGCACGACCCGGCTCGCGGTCGGAGAGCAGGCGAACCTTCGCTTCGAGCCCGACTCGGTGCACCTGTTCGACGAGAGCGGGCGCCGGGTGGAGCCGGCACCGTGAGCGACGAGCGAAACGTGTCCGCGGCGCCACCGAGTCCGGCCGCGACCGGGGCGGGCACACGCACGCGTACCGGCATGTCGGCCACCACCGCCCGCGCGATCGAATGGTCGATCATCGCCCTTTGCCTCGCGTCCCTCGTATTCGTGTTCCAACCGGTGAGCCCCGCCTTCCACGCGACCGGAATGGTGCTCGTGGTGGTGGGAGCACTCGCCTTCAACCTCGTGCCCCTGTGCCGGCCGGGCCGCCCCGTGATGGGCCTCGTCCGGATCACCGCGATAATCGCGGTCATCCTCGCGGTCGCGATCGCAATCGCGATGGGCACCGCCATCCTGTACGGCGACTATGTAAGAGCCACCTCATGCCCCAACGAGAAGCCGGGCTCGCGCAACTGGGAACGCAAGCTCAAGTGCGAGAAGTCCCGCTGGCTCATCTGCGAACAGATCGGGCCGGACTCGAAGCCCGCCATCGTCGAGTGGTGCGCGAAGGCGGAGTAGTCCGGCGGGCGATTGCAAACACCGGCCGGCCCGATGACATCAGGAGAGATCACGATGTCGAAGAAGCCGCCGAGCGATGCACCGACCGTCCATTTCACGAGATACGGAGGGCGGTACGTCAAAGCCGACGAACTGCTTCGAAGCAACGCTGCGCGCGAGCAGATCCACAAGAGGGGCTGTACTTCCGGATGGCGGACTGGCTCAACCTCGATGTGGAGGTCGTGTTCTACGACACCACGTCTTTGCACTTCGAGGTCGATGAGGAAGACACCGGTGTCGGCGAGGACGACGAGGTCAGGGGCTCTCGGGCGGCGGGTGCGAAGACGTATCGGGCGGTGCGAAAGCGCGGGAAGTCGAAGAACGGACGCGGGGATGTGCCGCAGGTGATGGTCGGACTCGCGGTGACCCGCGACGGCTTTCCGGTGCGCCACTGGGTGTTCCCCGGCAACACCGTCGATGTGACCACGGTGGCGAAGGTCAAGGCGGACCTGCGGGGCTGGCGGCTGAATCGGTGTGTGTTCGTCGGCGATGCGGGGATGGTGTCTGCGCAGAATCTCCGCACGCTGGCGCGCGGGGGCGGGCGCTACATCGTGTGCATGCCGGTGCATCGCGGCGGCGAGGTGGACACCGAGGTGGTCAGCCGCCGCGGGCGCTATCGCGAGGTCGCCGAGAACCTTCAGGTCAAGGAGGTCGTGGTCGGCGAGGGCGAGCGGCGCCGGCGCTATGTGGTGTGCTTCAATCCCCGCGAGGCCGAGCGCCAGCACAATCATCGCGCCCAGGTGCTGAGCGAGCTCGAAGCGGAGTTGGCGACGGTGCGCGAGTGCTCCGATGGCGAACACAGCAAACGGGTGTGCGAGCTACGCGCCAGTGGCCGCTACGGGCGTTACATCCGATTGACCGGTACCGGACGCCCGGTCATCGACCGGGCCAAGGTCAAGGCGGCCGAACGCATGGACGGGAAGTTCGTCGTGCATAGCAACGACGACACGCTCAGCGCCGAGGACATGGCGCTGGGATACAAACAACTCCAACGCGTCGAGCAGGCGTGGCGGCAGCTCAAAAGCGGGCTGCGTCTACGTCCGGTCTATCACCGGGCCGTGCACCGCATCCACGCCCATATCGCATTGACGGTGATCGCGTTGTTGCTCGAGCGCATGGCCGAGCATGCTTGCGCGGATACGTGGCGCAACATCCGCGACGATCTGAAGGGGATACAACTTGCGCAATTGATCGGACCGAATGGGACGCTATGGCAGGTGACGAAGCCCCGTCCGAGTGCTTCTAACCGACTGAAATCAATTCAAATAGACCCACCTCCGCCGATTCTGAAGCTCGCCTGAACGCCTAGTGACATGGCGTTTTGCGCGAGTACTCATAAGGAACTGATCTGCCTACAGAAATCCGATCTGTGTATCTATGTGGTGTCAAATCCGGGTTAGGCGACGCGAGGCACTGGGAGGGAGGCTGCGGGTCTCGCTCCGCGTGGTATCGTCGCGTGATGAGCTCCGAGGCTTTGAACATCATCGGGACCGACATCGCGCTCGTAGCGCTCAACGACGGACGCTCACGAACCTACCAAACGGTCAAGGAGACGGACGATGAGTACACCGCGTCACTCTTGTCTCGCTGCCGGCTTTGCCGTTCTCGCGGTAGCAACGTGCCAACTGGTTTCGGAGTCGTCCTCCGCGGGCGCTTCAAATGAGAACAGAATCACGACGGAGCAGGAATTGAGGAAGCAAGTGGTAGGCAGGAGGCTCACCAACAACGACGGATATGTGATTATCCAAGAGAATGGGACGGTGACCGGAGCCTTTGGCAAAGGGGGCAAGCACAAGCTTAGTGGCACATGGACCTGGGAAGGTCAGCACTATTGCAGGACAGTGAAATTAGGCTCGACGGACTACGGTCACGACTGCCAGGTTATCGAGGTGTCGGGCGACACGTTTGCGTCCACGACGAAGAAAGGAAAAGGGGAACGCTCAGTCTGGAAGATTGAGCCTGTTTCGGAGTCGTCCTCCGCAGGCGCTTCAAATGAGAACAGAATCACGACAGAGCAGGAATTGAGGGAGCAAGTGGTAGGCAGGAGGCTCACCAACAACGACGGATATGTGATTATCCAAGAGAATGGTGTTGTTTCTCGCTTTCCCTCGTGAGATCCCCCCAGGAATTGCCCGCTCTGTTCCGTAGACGGATTGCCTGGGATGACGGAGCAATCGGGGGACCGGCCGGAGCCGTTGCCGTCGCCGTTCTCATGAATTGTTGTTGCAGAAGCGGTGAGGATGTGGGCGCGAAAGCGCCGAGTGTGGGCAAGGGGTGGGCAAGTGCGCAGCGCTTGTCCAGGCCTTGTCCACGCGTTCCGTAGGACGGCGCTCGGTCCGCAGGACGCGTCCACATCGTCAGCGCTTGGCGCGGCGATGGTCGCCGCCGTAGTCTCGACACCCTTTGCGACGAGAGAGGAGTTGGCCCGCGCGGGGGGATGAACCCCGCCGGGCCACGGCCGGTGCAGCTTCGCTACGAGACGGGGCTTACCGGCGAGGGATACGTTAGGGCCGAGGCGTGGCGCGATGCAAGGCTCAAGCGCTGCCCGAACCACCCGCACGGCGGATGTTCGCTGGCACGCCACGGCACCTACGCGCGCAAGAGCCCGCGCGGGACGAAGATCGCTCGCTGGTACTGCCCTGAGAGCCACACCACCTTCAGCCTGCTGCCGGAGTGTCTGGCCGCACGGTTTCCTGGCGAGTTGGACGAGGTCGAAGCGGTGGTGGCCCACGCCGAGCAGGCCCCGAGCCTGGCCGCCGCGGCCAATGAGCTGCGCCGCGATGCGGTCGAGCTCCCGGGGGCGATGCGCTGGGTCGGGCGCCGGGTGCGTCTCGTCCATCACGTCCTGAGCATCGTCATCGGGCTGGTGCCCGAGTATCTCGTGCGGTGCATCGCCGAGGTGGGCGCGGTGCGTACGCGGCTCCAGACTGACACCGCGTTGCGGGCGTTGCGCACCCTCACCGACGCGCAGCTCCGCGTGCTGCCCGCACCGTTGGGGTTCCAACCTCACCGTCTGAACACGACGAATCGCCTTCGGGCGCCCCAACACAAGATGGGGCCTGACCCGCCACCGGCGCTTGCGTAGCGTCCCCCGTCCCGGGCCGATGCGCCCCACCGACGAGGACCTCGCCCATGAACCACTGCGATGAGGAGCTGCACAAAGCCGTGGCGCTGTTCCGCTACGGCCTCATCGCCGACGTGCTGCGCCTGCCCCCGGGCAGCCGAGACATCCGGCGCACCCTGCACGAGAAGGCCCAGCGCACCTACACCATCCCCGGCACCCGGCGCACCCGCGTCGCCGTCGAGACGATGCGCGATTGGCTGAGCTTGTATCGCACCGGCGGGTTCGAGGCGCTGTATCCGAAGACCCGTGCCGACCGCGGCCAGCCCCGGCGCCTGCCCCCCGAGGTCGCCGAGCTGCTCGTCTCGCTCAAGACCGAGCAGCCCGCGCGCTCGGTCAAAGCCCTCATCGCCATCGCCCGCGAACGCGGCGTCGACCACCCGCTTGCCCCCTCGACCGTGCACCGGCTGCTCTCGCGCGAGGGCCTGCTCGACAAGCGCCCCGGTGAGCCCGTCGCTACCGACCGGCGACGGTTCGCCTTCCGTGACGCCGGGGAGCTTTGGATGAGCGATGTGATGCACGGCCCCAAAGTCAGCGACGGGCGCCGGCGCAGAAAGTCTTTCCTCATCGCGTTCATCGACGACGCCACCCGCGTCATCCTCTTCGCCGCCTTCGCCTACGCGGAGAACACCACCGCGTTGCTGCCCGTGTTCAAGCAGGCCATCGCGCGGCGCGGCCTGCCCGCCCGGCTCTACGTCGACAACGGGGCGAACTTCCGCTCCCAGCAACTTGCGCTCGTGTGCGCGAAACTCGGCATCGTGCTCATCCATTCCCGGCCCTATCAGCCCGCCGGGCGCGGAAAGATCGAGCGCTTCTTCCGAACCCTTCGCGCCGCCTGGCTGCGCCATCTCACCGCTGAGGCCACCACCAGCCTCGACACACTGAACCGCACCCTGTGGGCCTGGGTCGAGGGCGAGTACCACCAATCGCCCCATCGCGGCCTCGACGGGCGCACCCCGCTCGAGCAATGGGCGCTCGCCGGGCACGACGTGCGCTACCTCGACCCCACCACCGACCTCGACGACCTCTTCCTCTTCGAGGCCAAACGCCGCGTGATGAAAGACCGCACGTTGAGCCTGCACGGCCGGCTCTACGAGGTCGATGCCATCCTCGTCGGCGAAACCGTCACCTTGCGTTACGACCCCGATGCACCGCCTTCGCGACCCATCGAGGTCGTCCACGACGGCAACAGTGCAGGACTCGCCACCCGCCTCGACGCCTACGCCAATACCGCCGTCAAGCGCGACCGCCCCTCCTGGCAACTCCAGTGCGACACCCCACCGTCGCAGCCGCCCACCTCGCCTCTGACGATGCGAAACCTCAAGGAGAAGAACTGATGTACCTGCGTCACTTCGCCCTGACCCGGTTGCCCTTCGAAACCCCGGCCCACACCGACGAGCTGTTCGAATCGAACTCCCGCCGCGAGGCCGAGGCTCGGCTCCATCACCTCATCGAACTCAAGGGCATCGGCCTGATGACCGGCGAGGTCGGCTCGGGCAAGACCACCGTATGCCGCCATGTCGCCGCCGACCTGCATCCCGGCCTGCATCGGGTCGGCTACGTCTCGCTGACCACCGGCAACGTGCTCGACATGTACAAGTCCATCGCCTGGGAACTCGGCCTGCCCACCGAACGCTCGCGCGCCACCGCCTACCGCGCCATCCGCGCCGAAATCACCCGACTGGTGTGCGAGGCCAAGCAGCTCCCCGTGCTCGTCATCGACGAAGCCCAGCACCTGCGCAACGACGTCCTGGAAGACCTCCGGCTCCTGACCAACTTCGCTATGGACAGCGAGAACCGCCTGTGCCTGCTGCTCGTCGGGCTCACCGAGCTGCGCCGCCGCCTCGCCATGGCCGTGCACGAATCGCTCTCCCAGCGCCTCGTCGTACGCCACCACCTCGCCGGCATCGACCGCTCGGAACTCGACGACTACCTCGCCCACCGCCTGCGCCTCGCCGGCTGCGAGCTGCCCCTGTTCGAGCCTCCCGCCGTCGAGGCGCTGTTCCAGAGCGCTCGCGGATTGCCCCGGCTCATCAATCGCATCGCCCACTACGCCCTCACCGCCGCCGCGGCGAAAGGCGCCCGCACCGTCTCCGCCGTGCACCTCGAGCACGCCGTCGCGGAGCTGCGGCTGTGAACCTGCCCTACCTCCTCGTGACCCACGAACTCAGCGACGAGGCCGCCGCCCAGCTCTCCGAACTGCTCAACGACCTCGCCGTCGCCTTCGACGGTCAATACTTCGCTCAGATCACCCGCTACTACGACGAACGCCGCGAGAGCGAGCGCTCGTACCATCACAGGCAGCTCGAGCTCTTCGTCAACGACGACGCGGCGTTCTGAATCCCCTGCCCCTCCCGCGAACGCCGACGCCCACCGCGCCCGTTCGTCGACGACGGGCGTGGGGGCTCAACCCTTCTGCGCCACGACCACCGTGTTCAGCGCGACCACCGCGGTGCCGACCTACGTCCGCGCCCGGCTCTCCGACGATGACGGGGCAATGTGAGAAATCGAGCCTCGGTCGATCAGAAACAAACCGAAAAATCGGTTACGAAACTACGTGGGATGCAACAGGGTCGACGAGTTGAATGCGCAGGTCGACGAGGTCGACAAGCAGATGCGCATGCTGGTGAGGGAGAACGAGGAGTTGCGACGGCTGACGACGATTCCGGGGGTGGGAGAGGTGACCGCGCTCGCGGTGCACGCCTTCGCGCCGTCGATGGACAGTTTCACCCGGGGGCGTGACTTTGCCGCATGGATTGGGCTGACACCGCGGGAGATCTCGACCGGCGGTCGACAACGGCTGGGTCGGATTACCAAGATGGGGCAGCGCGACCTGCGACAACTGTTGGTGCTTGGAGCGACGGCGGTGGTCCGCCACGCCCGGCGGCGCAAGGAGATCACCGACCCGTGGCTTCGCAGGATGCTAGCCGAGAAGCCGGCGAAGCTGGTTGCGGTGGCGCTGGCGAACAAGATGGCGCGCATCATCTGGGCGCTGATGGTCACCGGAGAGAGCTACCGCGCACCGAAAGCGGTCGCGGGATAGGGACGGACTGGGCAGGAAATCACGAACACGGGGCGTCGCGGCACGCGTCGGCGATTGTCCCAACCGAGTGCGGGCAGGACGGCGAACAGAGTAGGGGCAAACGGTCAGTGAGACAGGGTCGGAAAAACCAGTTTTTGGCCGAAGAGCATTGGAGCTCGAGTAAGCGATTTGGATCCGATCTGACGAAAACCATACAGGCCCGCGGCCGAAAATGGCTGCATCGAGAGGCCGGACATACGACGGTACCTGACCCACATGCCGCCCTTCGTTCAAAGTCGTGCTTGCCAACCAGGGGGGCGTCCACATACGGGCAATCTGAGCCGTACTTGTCGCCTGGCTGTCAGTGTGAAGGTGGGTCGTGGTTGTGGTGCCCGAGGGCGGAGGGCAAGGGGTCGTGAGCGAAGAGCGACTTCCACATTCGTGGGGTGAGTTCGCGGACGCGCTTGGCCGGATGCTCGCTGATGCGCTGCAGGACGTCGACCAGGTAGGTGTAGGGGTCCACGCCGTGCAGCCGGCAGGTGACCAGCAGACTCTGGATGATGCCCACCCGGCGGGCGCCGACCTCGGTGGAGGTGAACAGCCAGTTTCGTTTGCCCATGGGAATCGGACGTAGCGCTCGTTCCAAATGATCATGCCGATATCGGCATGATCATTTATATGCCGACAACCGTTTTATGCCGACATTGCGACCCAAGTCGTTGACGGACCGGGTCGCACCGGTCGGATTGTCGGCATAAAACAGGTCAAAGGGAGTTGAGGAACGCCAACAGCTCGTCGTCGGGCCGGTAGACTCCCTTGGGCACGTCCACCGGCCTTGTCCGATCCATTGCCTGTTTCTTGATCTGCATGTCGGCATGCAGGTAGACGTGCGTCGTTTCCGCTGACTCGTGACCAAGCCACAGGGCGATGACCGTGCAGCCGACTCCGCTCTGGAGCAGTTCCATGGCGGCGGAGTGGCGCAACGTGTGCGGGCTGACCCGTTTGCGCGCCAACGATGGGCAGGTCGCCGATGCCAGCCGGGCGTACTTCCGCACGATCCGTTCGATTCCATCCCGGCTGAAGCGCCGCTTGCGGTTGCTCGCGAACAATGGTTCGTGCGGGGCGCCGGCCCGTTCCGGGAGCCACTGAGCCAGCGCCCTGGCGCTGTCGCCGCGCAGCGGCGTCTCCCGATCCTTGCGTCCCTTGCCGCGGCACCGGACATGCGGCTGGCCCGAGGGACCGAAGACCACGTCGCCGATGTTCAGACCGATCAGCTCCGAGACCCGCAGTCCGGTCTGCAGAGCGACAAGCAGCAGGTTCCGGTCGCGCCGGCCTATCGATGTGGACAGGTCAGGCATCGCGAGCAGTGCGGCGGCCTCCTCGCGCTCCAGGAAGTCGACCGTCCGTTTGGTCTGGCGCTTCGCCGGGATCGCGAGCACCCGCTGGCAATGCAGCAGCAGTGCCGGTTCGCGGATGGCGACGAAGCGGAAGAAGCCCCGGATTGCGGCTCTGCGCACGTTGCGTGTGCGGATGCTGTTCTTGCGGTCGTCCTCGACGAAGGCCAGGAACTCGGCGACGAGATCCGCATCGATGTCGGCGACCGACAGATCGGTGGGTTGCCGCGCGAGTTGCCGGCTGGCGTAGGTGAGCAGGAGCCGGAAGGTGTCCCGGTAGCTTGCCACGGTGTGCGGACTGGCTTCGCGCTGGGCGATGAGCCAGTCGGCGAAGAAGCGCTGCACGAGCGAAGGCAGGGAGGCGTGGGATTCACAGACCTTCATGACGCTTCCCTCCCGTGGTCGCTCGCTCCGCCCGCTCGGTGGCCAGATGGAGAAGCTCGGGCACCGCCTCGTGGTACCAGTACGTCTCGTCGGGACTGCCGTGTCCGAGCCATGCGCTCAGCTTGTACATCTCGCGGTCTGGATCGAGGCCGGACCGGTACCAGTCGACGAGGGTGCGGACGGCCATGGTGTGTCTCAGGTCGTGCAGGCGGGGACCCGTGCCGCGACGGCCCGAGGGCTGGCGCTCCCGCAGGCCGATCTCCTGGCCGACGCGCGCGAAGTTGTGCTCCGCCGAAGCCTTCGTGATCCGTTGCCCATGCTCTCCCCGGAAGAACGCCGGTGTGTGGGGTGCGCGAAGGGTCCGATCCCGCAACGACCGGTAGCACGCCAAGCGTTCGGCGGTGCACGAGGTGATCGGAACCGTCCGGTTCCTGTTGTTCTTGGCATGCCGGACATGCAGCGCGGCTTCGTCGGTGTCCACGGCCACGTTATCGAGAGCCACGGCCTCGCCAACCCGAAGTCCGGTGACCGCCAGCAGGCCGAACAGGGCCGCGTAGGTGGGACCGCGCAGGCCGTGTCTCGACGGCAGCCGCGCTGCCCCGGCGACGATGCCAGCCACCTCTTCGTCCGTGTAGATGTACGGCTGCGGCCGCCTGCGGTTTCTCGGGACGAGGCCTGGGGGCGGCACCACCGTTCGCGGCTCCAGGCTCTGCAGCCAGCGGGCGAAGGTGCGCACATGGCTGAGCCGGTAGAACCAGGTTTGCCGGTTCGCCGCCCCGGGGCGCTGGACCTTCCAGCGCAGGAAAAGCTCCGGCGTCACATGTCCAGCTCCCTCGTCCGCCGCGAAGGCGGCGAACCTCCTCAGTTCCCGAACCGGACTGGCCGACAGGCCGGTTCCGAAGGACTCCCGCTGGACGAGATACTGTTCCACGCGTTCGGCGACCGGGATCATCGTTCCCCTCCCGGCACCGGCCACGGGCGGGCCAGCGGACGCAGCGCCCCATGGTCGTACCTTGCATAAGCCGTTGTCGACCGGGCCGAGCGGTGGCGGAGGACATCGCCGATCTCCGCGAGCGAGGATCCCCGGTCCAGCAGCGCCATGGCGAGGCCGTGCCGCAAGGCATGGGTCCGCGCTTGGCCGCCGGGCGGGACGAGACCCGCGCGGCGGTACGCTTTGCGAAGCGCGCGACGGACGGGCTCGGACGATGTAAACGGTGCATACGGCGGGCGTACGCAGACGAACAGGTGACGCGAGCTCCCCTTGCGCCCGTTGCACAGCCAAGTGACGATGCCTTCGCCGACGTCCACGGGGACCGGCACACGGTCGAACTGCCGGCCTTTGCCGCGGACCAGCATCTGGCCCGCGCCCCAGTCGATGTCGTCGAGTCGTATCTCAACCACTTCCTGCGCCCGCAGACCCAGGCGGGCCATCAGCAGGAGCATCGCGTGATCGCGCAGATCGATCGCGCAATCGCCGCGGACGGCTTCGAGCAGCTTCTGAACGACGCTGGCCTCGAGATGGCGCGGCAACCCGTCCGGTCGCCCGCCGGGCGCTCCGGGTATGGCATCCGACAGGTCGCGCGGGGTTCTCCCGCTCCAGAGGAGGAACCGCAGGATGTTGCGCACGTAGGGAAGACGCCAACCGGCCCTTCCGGCGTAACCGTCCAGGAAGGCGAAGACGGCGTCGGGCGTGATGGCGGCCAGATCCTCCGCAGTGCCGGTGGCGGTGCAGCAGAACCCAATGATGTGCTGCATCACCTTCCGGTAGACCCGCAGCCGATTCCCGAACATCCCCTGGTGGTTCCTGAGCCAGTGGTCCAGTTCGGCGCAGAGCTGTTCCGGGAAACCGAGTGGCGGCAATGTTGGCGTCGCCGGAGCGATCACGCCGACATGAACGAGGTAGGCAGTGAAGCGACGCGTAGCCATGGCGAGTTCGCGCTCCATGTACGACGTGCCCGTCCTCGGGCACGCGTCGGCGAGTTCTCCCATGACGTTCGTATCAAGCGTGTAGGGCCCGAGGCCCCGGGCCTCCGCCTCCGTGCACAGGCGGCCGACCATGAGCCGGAAGCTCTTGACGGTGCGTACGGCGTAGCCCTGCGCGGCAAGCGATTCCAGGAATCGGCTGCGGTGGGGGGACAGCCAGTGGGAGTCCGTCGGCGGAAAAGCCGACCGGGCGGGTTTGCATGACGCCATGGGACGCTCCTCTCAATGGAAACACGGAGAGGAATGTGTGCCACAGGACATCCCGATGTAATCCGTCGGTACGCCACCGGCCTGCCGGCGGTGACGCAGGACTACATCGTCGTGGTCGATGCGTCCCGTTTTATGCCGACAATCCGACCGGAGCGACCCGGTCCGTCAACGACTTGGGTCGCAATGTCGGCATAAAACGGTTGTCGGCATATAAATGATTGGTGTCAATGGCCACCTCGGGGTCGTCGAGGAAGACCTCCAACCCCAAGCGGCGTTGAAGCGCGTAATTCAACGCCTTGGCCAAGGGATTCTTGGGCAGCAGGTTGGTGCGTTCGCAGCTCGTACGGCACCACTTCCAGAACGCCTCGACCACCGGTCGGATATGAACCGTTCGATACTCGCGTTTTGCGGCGCCAGTGAGGGTGTCGTCGCGGATCTGCTTCTCGTGACGGTACATTGCACCGATGAGGGCCAGGGCCTCGGCCACCGCCTCGGGCTCGCCGTCTTTTGCGCGTTCAAAGCCGCGTCGCGTATGGGACCAGCACTGCCCGTGGATGACCTGCCCGGGGCGGGTGCCCGCATAGGCTGCATACCCTTCGTAGCCGTCGGTCAGCAGGGTGCCGCGGAACTCTCCCAAGAAGCTGCGCACATGGCGGTGTTCGCGTGAGGGCGCGAAGTGAAACACGATCTCGTCGCCGTCTCCGTAGACCGGCCAGAACCAGCCGGTTCGCATCTTGCCCTTGGCTTTTCGTCCGGCCTTGATCGAGGTCTCGTCCATGGCCAACACGCGGCTTTGGAGCACGTTTGCGTTCTGCGCTTGGAAGATCGGTTCGAGCAGGTCGATGGCCCGGCTCGCCCAGGTGTTCAGGCTCGAACGGCTCACCACGATGCCGTGGTCGCCCAGGCGCTGATGCTGACGGTACAGCGGCAAGTGGTAGCGGAACTTGTCGACCAGCATCCCGGCCAAGAAGCTCACATCGGCCGCGGTTCGCTCCAGCACCTGCCCCGGCGCCGCGGCGGTCACGATCGCCAGGGTGTCCTTGCGCTTCACTACCGGGCGCACGTACTTGAGCACGATATGGCTGCCCGGCTGCTGGGCGAGGCGGTAGCTCACCTTCTCGCCGATGACCTCGCGTAGATTCTCCGGAATCGCCTCGATGGCCGGGTCTTTGACCTCGATGGTCTTGACCGGCACGCTGGCGTCGAATCGAAGACCGCTGTCGTTGACCGCGGCATCTCGCACTTTGTTCCGGCGCTCATAGGTGACGGTGTGCGTCGAGGGCTCATCGAGTACCGGCGGCGCTTCGACGCCCAGGCCGGTGAGCAAGTTGCCTTGCTCGACCGGGTCAAGATCCAGGCGTTTCTCTGACTTTTCCCCGAAGAGCTGGCGCCGGAACCATTCCAGCTGTTGTTTGAGAACTTGGAACTCGGCTTGTAGCTGAGCCAGCGCCGCATTCGATTCGTCAAGCGCGCTCGATAAACGAGCGTTCTCGCGTTCGAGCTCAACGGTACGTGAAGCCGGCACAGTGCATCTGTTATCCAAGCGACCGGGCGCGAATCTATCACGCACCGAATCGTTCAGGTAGTCTTTCGATAACGTTTTCTTTGTCGTATGATTTGCATATCTATCCCTTCGAGTAGCGCCAGCAAATCCGTGCGGCTCAATATCCGTTTCCCTTCCTTCGCTGCACCGTGCGGTCCAAATTGACCCTGCTCCAGACGCTTGCTCCAGATCCAGTAACCACCGGTATCAAACGCCAGAATCTTGAGCAGACTCCGACGCCGATTAATGAAAACAAACCAATGCCCGCTCGTGGGGTCCTCTCCCAAATGTCGGCGCACACGCGCCGACAACCCGTCAAACGAACAGCGCATATCGGTCGGCTGTGTGCAAAGCCAGATCCGACCGGCCAAGGTCGGATTCAACATGACCGCGAGCTTCGCACTCGAAGAACCACCCCGCCACCGAGCTCCAGCTCCACATCCCACGACGAGGCCCCGATCGGCTCTACCTCCGAGACCTCAACAAACATCGACTCACTCTGCTCAGTCGTGCGTCCGCGAAGGTTACGCCTCCAAAGATCGAAGGTACTCAGTGACACCCCCTGCGACAAACAGAAATCCTTCCGCGTCTGGCCCGTGTGTTCGTAACGCGAAATCAATTTCTCCCATTCGCTCGCCGTGCGACGCCGGTATCGGCTCGAACCATTCATTCCGCTCGCTTTCACACTCGACTCCTCTATGCACGAAGACGAGCAGTCAATCAACTGAACTCCACGATTGGAATGACGGCCTACTTTGCTTTTCTGGCGCTTCGCGAACGCCTTGACGTAGATGGGTGCGATCAGTCGCACCTCATGGCCGAGCTGTTGAATCTCCCGCCCCCAATGGTGCGCTCCCCCGCACGTCTCCATCACCACCAGGCACTGCGGCTGGGACGCGAGGAACTCCAGCACCTTCGCGCGCGTGAGCTTGCGGCGCAGCACCGGCAACCCGTCCGCCGTCGCCCCATGCACCTGGAAGCTTCTCTTCGAAATGTCGAGGCCAATGATGCTAATTTTGTCCATGGACGCTCCCCTTGTCCCCTGACCGCACACCGCGTGCGGGTCTTCCTGGCGCATCGTGACGCCGTGGGTAGGGGGGCGTCCACTCCATCGCTTACGAACGTGCATGGGTTCTCTGACACCGCGGGGCTCGCTGACCTC
This sequence comes from Gammaproteobacteria bacterium, assembly GCA_965223775.1. Classification (GTDB taxonomy): domain Bacteria; phylum Pseudomonadota; class Gammaproteobacteria; order HK1; family HK1; genus JAJDXW01. The sequence continues at coordinate 6,317,262 of OZ245021.1, forward strand.
TCACCATAACGATGCCAGCGATGTTGCCTTCGACCAATCCGAAAGCCTCGGCACCCCGAACAAGTACCTTTTCGGTGCTCAATGGAGCGGTGCTCATTGTGAGTCCCCTTCCGAACTATTTGAAAACATTGAAAGTTGGTTTTGGGTGTTGGTCTGACATGGGCCGAAAGCCGGCTCGGCGGCGGCGGCGATGACCTGATCTTCCATCAGATCGGCGGCGCGGATACGCCAGGGAGCCTTGGGGGCCGCCTGTTGGGCAGGGAGAATGCCCTGTCGGATCAGACGGCGGATCACGTGGTGGTTGACACGGAGTTTGCCGGCGGCTTCGGACATGGTCAGGAGAGCATTGTCCCCAGTTGCGGGCAGTTGGGAGAGAATGCCGTGCTCCCAGCGATATCTCTTCACACGTTGCGCGGTCCATGTGTTGTTGCGCCCGGTCCGCATTCCCATCCGGTTCAGCGACGCGGAGATGTCAGCGTCGGACCACCGGCCTGCCATGCTGCGGATCACCGCGACGGTCTCTTCCGAGGTACGCAGGCTGTGCTCTCCAGATGCGGGTTTTCTGACCCGCAATCGCGAGTGTCGGCCGCCCCGCCAGTGGATCACTAGCCCGCAAATCTCACCAGCTTCCTGCTGCGGGAGCCGATCCATGCGCTGTGCCAGGCCGTACTCCCTCAAGCCGCTTCGACAGCGCGAATGCGCTAGTGTCGACTACGCCTTCAGCAGCGCGTAAGCGCTCTTTCGGTCCGTGCGGCCTGTCACAGCGCCGTCTCGCCGCCCCCCTTTCCGCCAGGGTCCGACAATGCGTGGTACACGACGTCTCGGTCGCACGAGAGATGGACAGGAGTCTCTCGGTCAACGTGGACCCACTTGACCGGTGCACGGCCCCCTGTTCCAACAAGTTCTCCCCTGGCGCAGCAACACGTTTATCCCCTTTGGCGTGTCGCGTTCGATTCGTGGAAGCATTCGGCCGGCCGAAGGAACGATTGGATACCCGGCATGCTCGACTGCTCGACATGCATACTTGACATGAATGAATTCGGCTGCCAAGAATTGGGTTCAATACACAGTAACGGGTAGTATGCCCATGCAAGCCTGCCGTGCAATGTCCGAATCGGAATTCCGTACACCGATGTCGGGACCGGTAGTCAGCAGCGGGACGGAGGCGGCAGCACCGTCGGCGGCGTTCCACGACGCAGCGGCAAAGGTACGGCATTCAGGACGGCTGGCCCGTCTTTGGCGCCCCTTCAGGCAGCGCACGTCCGGTATGGCATCGACCGGCGAACGCCTGACACCTGTCCGACTCCGTTTCCGGTTCCCGCGGACCGCCACCGCACCGCTGGCGACGACGTTACTTCCGGTAGTGATGGCGCTCGTCGGGCTGCTCGGGGCGGGGCCGGCCGAAGCGCAGAGCCCGCCGCGGGTGGAATCGATCGACTATGTCAGCTCCCCTGCCGTCGGCAATACCTACACGCGCGGTGAGCAGATCACGGTCCGCGTCACGTTCGACAAGGCGGTGAAGTTGATCGCTCCCGCCGCACTGCTCCTGACGATCGGAACGCAGACGCGCGTTGCAGCGAGTGTTACCGCGCGGGACCGGTCCGTCTACTTCCGTTACGTGGTGCTGGCGGTTGATCTCGACACCGACGGCATCAGCATTGCGGCCAATGCCCTAGCCGGCGCCGGGCTGATCACGGACGCCGCGGACGGAATTACCCCCGCCAATGTGAGACACGCCGCAGTGCCCGCCGACCCCACCCGCAAGGTGGACGGTTCGGCGTCGCTCTACGGAGTGCTCGTTTCGCCCAAGAGGATGACCGTCGCCGAAGGCGGGACATCGAGCTATTCGGTGGTGCTGTTTTCGGCGCCGACGGCGGCGGTAACGATTGCGGTCACGGCGGAGGCATCGGGCGATCAGGACCTGACCGCGGCCCCGTCCAGTCTGACCTTCACTCCTTCCAACTGGGGGACCGCGCAGTTCGTGACCGTTTCGGCGGCCGAGGACGACGATGCCACCGCGGGTTCGGCGACCTTCACGCATGCGGCCTCCAGCTCGGACACGAACTACAACCGCATCGACGTCGCGTCGGTCACGGTGACCGAACGCGAGGACGACTTCGTTCACGACCTCTACCTCTTCCCGCTCGATTCCAACCCGAAATGGGAGGGATTCGCCCGGATCATCAACTACTCCGGAGAGGCGGGAGAGGTGCACATCGATGGCACGGACGATGACGGCTCCCGATTCGGGCCGGTCACCCTCTCCATGAAGGCGTACCAGACCAGGCACTTCAACTCGAGCGACCTGGCCGATGGAAATCCGTCCAAGGGGCTGCCGGACGGTCTTGGCGGAAGGCCAGTCGGCAATTGGCGGCTGCGGCTGCTCACGGAGCTGGACATCGAACCGCTCGCCTACATTCGCACCGAAGACGGTTTCGTGACCACCATGCACGAGGTTGCGCGGTCGGGCGGTGGCGAGGACGCCATCGAGTACTACGTGCCGTTCTTCAACCCGGCCGAGAACGAGCGGCAGGTCAGCCGCCTGCGCCTCATGAACCAGGGCGATGACGCCGTCGAGGTGACGATCACCGGCACCGACGACGACGGCATGGCGCCGGCGGGAGGCGATGTTGCTCTCACGCTGCCGGGCGGTGAGGTCCGCACGATCACCGCACGGCAGCTCGAGGAGGGCGGCGGCGACCTGAGCGGAAGCTTCGGGGACGGCAGGGGCAAGTGGCGGTTGCTGGTCACGGCCGACGGTCCGATTGAGGTGATGAACCTGCTCGCGAGCCCGACCGGACACCTGGCGAATCTCTCCGTACCCGGGTTTCGGGGCGCCGCCGGTGAACTGTCGGAGTTTGCGTTGCCGCTCTTCATGGCGGCCTCGAACTCGGTCCAGCAGGGCTTTGCCCGGATCATCAACCACTCCGGCGAAGCCGGGACGGTGACCATCCACGGGATCGACGACGCGGGAACGCGATACGGACCCATCGAGCTCTCGCTGCAGGCGGGCGAGACCCGGCACTTCAACTCCCAGGACCTGGAGAACGGCAACCCGTCCAAGGGTTTATCGGACGGATTGGACGACGGCGATGGAGATTGGCGCCTTTCGATGCGCACCGAGCTGGATATCGAGCCACTGGCCTACATCCGTACCGAGGACGGGTTCGTGACTTCCATGCACGAGCTCGCGCGCAGGACGGCGAAGGGATACCACGTGCCGATCTTCAACCCGGGCTCCAACACCAGTCAGCGCAGCCGGCTGCGGTTGATCAACCCCACTACCGATGCCGTCGACGTCACTATCACAGGGCTGGACGACAACGGAAATCCTCCCTCCGCCGGCCCGGTACGCGTGACGCTCCCGGCCCAGGCCGCGCGTACCATCACTGCGGAGGAGCTCGAGAACGGCGCCGCGCATTTCGACGGCCGCTTCGGCGATGGCGCCGGCAAGTGGCAGTTGTACGTGGACGCCGATGCCCCGATCGAGGTGCTCAGCCTGCTGGAGAGCCCAACCGGCCATCTCGCCAATCTCTCGGGAACCACCGATGTCACGGGCCGGGCGGCCGGCCCGGCGGCCCTCGTCGAAATCGTCGGCAAGACCACGGCAAGCGCCGGAACGCCGGTCGTGCTGCGTGTGCGGACCCACGCGGTCGCAAGCGGCGTGACGCTCGATCGGTTCGATTGGACCTTCTCCGACGGACAGGTCATGAGCGGCGAAGAAGTGAGCGTGACCTTTGCCGACGCCGGGATCTACACCGCGACCGTCGAGGCGGTCAGCGGAACCAACGTGGTTGCCGAGGCGAGGGCGACCATTTCGGTATTCGACCCGGCGGCGGGAGCCAACCCGGGCTTCGAGTCGATTCCGAAGAAATTCGGTGATGTGGGACAGGACGACCAGTTGGGGCTGGACGACCTGTTGCTTGCCGCGCAGGGCGCGGCGGGGCTTACCCAGGGCGCGGCGGCGCTGTATGACCGGGATGCCCGAGGCTTCGAAGCGGCCGACATGGACCTTTCCGGGGCCGTCGACGAGAAAGACGTGGGGCTCATCGCTCAAGCCTTGTTGAACGGCCAGGAGCTGCCCTCTGCGATTCTGGCCGATTCCGTCTATCCGGGAAGCGTGGCGACCATGGTGTCGCCCGCGCTTAACGATCCGGACGCCGACATCGCGATTTCCGTCGGGGGCGAGCAGGTTCCCACTCTGGTGCGCGCGGTTCTTGGCTATGCCACGTTCGCCATTCCGAAAAACGCCAGGGCCAGCAATTCTGAAGTCGACGTCGTGGTCGAAGCCGATGGCGTAGTCGCGGACCGCATGCAGGTGCTGCTTATGCGAATGCCCGCAAAGCCACCGGTGAGCGCAAAGGACGACGTCATGGCGTTCTTCGAGCAGCTTGCTCAGTGGATCGCGAGTTACGAAGCGAATTCGGCAAGCTTCATCGAACAGAACGGCGGGCTCTCCACGGACGCGACCGACATCGCTCTGGCCGGTGCACGCGTCATGGCACTCGATCTCGAAGCCGCAATGCATGAGCTCGAGGTGCTGCTGAGCGGGCCGGGCGGCGAGGAATTGGCCGAACAGATACAGGATGCCCTCTACGCGAACGGGCTCGCGGATTTCCGGAAGAAGTTCGGTACCTCCGCGAATGTCGTGGGTCGAATCGGTCCGAAGAGCGGGCTCTTTTCCCCCTCCGCGGTCTGCGACTTCTACGTTCCGCTGGTGTGCAACTTGAAGCTGGCGGTGTTGGCCATCGGCGATGCGGGGACGATGATGGCCGCGGCATGCTCGGCGGTTTCCGTGTTGGCGATTGCGTCGGGAATCGGCACGGCGCTCGGGTTGACTGCGTTCGGAGCGGTCTGCGTGCCGTTGGCTTCAGGCATGATAATCGCGAATTGGCTGGGAGAAGTGTTCAACGTGATCGAGATGGACATGCGCCTCTCCACGAGCACGGTGAACCTGTCGTCAAAGGAGATGGCGACCATCACGGCCGAAGTCACGTTTCTGAAGCTGGGCAACCTTTGCAAGTATCTGTCGCCTACAGCTCTCGTAACGCTCGTGCTCGAGAAATGGGTGGGCAAGAAGATAATGGGTGTGCTGCTCAGGAAGAGCGCCACAAAGAAAGTCCTGAGCGACCTCCTGATCACGATCGGCAAAACCGCCCATGCGACGCTACTTAAAAAGCTTCAGGACGCGATTCAAGACTTGGCTCTGTCGAAGTTTAGAGGTGCGATGAACGGTTACATGAAAAATCTCTGTGGCAACATTCCTGGCACCGGTGGGGTGACTGCAGACGCGAGCGATTTCAGCCTCAGGGCCACCCACGGCGGCAAGTTGACGCTGATGAGCGACGGCACGGCGAGCCTCGCCTGCCCGATGCGCACGCCCGGCTTCCCCGGCTACGTCGACGTGACCGGCACCAAGGCCATCTGCGGCGACATCAAGACCGACGAGGTCAGAGTGAACTGCGAGGGGAGGCAGGTAACCATCACGATGGGGGACAACGGCTTACTCAACGACGACATCTTCGAGGTCAGCATCGGTGGGAAGACCGTCCTCACCTCAAACGTACCGGTACGCAGCGTTTCCAAAACGGTAGATCTGCCGCTTGGACGTACGACCGTCGTCATGAGCGGCCGCGCGGCGCCGGATGGCATCGGAACGTACTACATCCGATTCAGCGGCGCGACGGTGATCTCCGGAGCGACGAGTGGCGACGACCTGGTGCCGGGTGTACGCAAGACAATCGTGATTGAGGTGCAATGATGTTCCGGAGAGCGACGACTCGCCTGGCGGCGGCCGCGATTGCGGCCCTGTGGTTCCCCGTCCCGGCGGCGGCGCAGTTTCCCGGCGACTCGTTCTTCGCCGCACCGTCCGTGGCGGTCGTTGCGGGAGAGACCGGGGTGCTGGATTTGTTGTTCTTCGCCGCAGTAGAGCCATTCGGAGCCGCACAGATAACGCTGACGTTCGACCCCGACGATCTCGAGATCGTCGAGGTGGCGCTTCCTCCCGGCCGGGCAGCGGAGTTGCGGCAGGAGTATCTGCTGAACCAAGGCGAACTGAGGCTCATCGTGGTCAACACCTCGTCAGCCGACGAGCCGATCGGCACAATCGAGCTGGCGAGAGTTACCGTGCGCCCGCTGGCCGCGGCGGGAACGGTGATTCCGGTAGGTGCGGAGCAGACCGATGCATTGACCGCCAATGCGGCGAAGTATCCCAACAGCGACGCGTCCGATGCGGAGATCGTGGTAACCGCCCCACAGACGTCCACTACGGGCAGGCACGTTCGTACCACCCAACAGGAGTTGGCGAAGCGAGCAGCGAATCTCGTGCCGCCCGGCGGACAGGTGGAGTTGATGGCGCACGATCTCGACAACACCGCGAGGCCGGTTCCGGTGCAAGCGGAACCATCGGCGCCGCCGGGCGTGTCCGACTAGGCGCGTTCAGGGGGCTCCGGAAAGGAGGAAACGACCAAGCGCGATTATCAACGCCAGCAAGAGCCCCGCAAGCGTCGAGAACATGAGGAGGAACAGGACGGGATTCTGCCGAAATTCGATCGTGCCCGTGCGAACGAGAGGGCTGACGCGCCCGTATCGGGCCTTGATTGCCATTTGCACCAAGTAAGAAATGGCTACGCCCAGACACAGGATGGCATACAACTGGTCCGGGAACACGAAGATTTCCGCCGTTTGCAACATACCGGCGAGAATGGCGCAACCCCCCAACAACCCGGCCACCCAGATAGTCACGCCAACCAATCGCTGGTGCAGAGGGCTCATGGCGTGCGCCCGGAACCGGAACCGCGAGACGGGTTCCCGATCAAAACGAATTCGCTGTTCACCTGCGGTCTCCGATAGGCTGTCGGCGCACATCGTCTCGCTGGCCAATCTCTTGCCTCGACATGCCGCCTCTTGCGCATGTGCTCCATTTCGACCTCGTGTACACACCGATTCGGTAGCAGATCGGGACTACACCGCCCGTAGTTTAGGCGGCAGAGCGAATCCAGATCAAAGGGCGGAGCAAGGTTGTACCGCCGCAGACCTGGGGGACAAGTCGTCCGTGGGGATCGGGATTCGGCTCCGGGTCCCAAGCCGAACCCCGACCCTCTCGGACGACCTCACCCCACGGCGGTGGTGGCAGAGTGAACCGCCCGGCATCCGGCTGCAAGCTGAGCTCGGGCTCGCGGGCGGGCGGGCATGCTCCGGCGGGAGGGGGCGGCTCCGCCCGGCGTGCAAGGCCCGCTGGCGGGTGACGGTCTGGTACCCTCCCGCGCTTCCGTGTGGTCGAGGAACCAATCGAGCTTGATCGGGGACCCGGCCATGAACTGGTACACGTCCAGGCTGTCCGGGAGCTCTTCGTCGCTTCGAAGGTAGCGGGCGCCCTGCTGCTCGGCGAGGCGACGGAGCAGCAGGTCCTCGGAGATCGCCCCGGTCCGGACCAGCAGGGTCCCGAGCCGGCCGCCGACCGTGCGCTGGATCTGGAGCGCCTTGTCGATGTCGGCCTGCTGGACGTCGTTCCGCTCGACGAGGAGCTCGTCGAGGCGCTTCGCGGGAGCCGCGCCCCTCTCCGTCCACGTGCCGCCGCTCGACACCGGTTCCGACCCCTTGTGTATCCTTCCGCCGCGCTCGCACGTCCTCCAATGGGACCGCGTACCGTACCAGAATCCGGGCGGGGTGACGCGGCGGCGCCCGGCGTTCCCAGGGCAAATTAGTTCATGCGTTGGGTTCGTCGGTGGCGAGATCACAGCATGAGGGAAGCATCAAAATCCGTGGGGTCAAACGGCGAAACCGTCCTCCGTCTGAAAGTCGAACAGGCGTTCGGGGTCGGCGTATGGACGTTCGAGCGTCGATGTCGGCTACTTTGACCCCACGGATTTTGATGCTTCCTAGGCCCGGCGTAGCGGCTCGCTTCAGGGCTTGACGCCGAACAATCGCGGTGCGAAACCGGCCGAGCACAACCCCCTCAGTCCCAAGGTGCGCCAGCTCGAGGCGAAGGTCGCTCGACTGGAAAAAGAGCTCGCCACCGCGCACACGATCCTGGATAGGAATGCGGGTCTGGGTGCGGGGCAGAAATTGATGGCATGATCGGTGGATGCGCTGGTCAACCGGCCGCACCGAACACCCTTTGTCCGATCGTGGGGGCCACATGTTCGCAGAGGAACGGGCGGACACGCTAACAATCACGGAAGAAGTCCTCCTGCTGATTCTGGATACCGATAAGGGCGACATCCAGTCTTCGCTTTCGGCGCACTCCCGGGACATTGCGCTCGCCGGGGCAGCGCTCATGGATCTGGCTCTTCAGAACCGTATCGACACGGATTTCGAGCGTCTGGTCGTGATCGACCCGGCGACGCTGGGCGACGACCTGCTCGATCCGGTCCTGTCGGACATCGTGCGTGAGACGGCAGTCCACGACACCGCCGTCTGGCTGAAGCGGACGGCCGGGCGAAGCGGCGAAATCCGCCGCAAGGCCATCGACCGGCTGGTCGGGCGCGGGGTTCTGGAAACCGAGGTCAACGGCCTCGTCTTTCTCTCACGCTTGGTATCGCGCGCGCGCCGCTATCCGACGGTGGGCGGGAGGACGACGGAGGAGGTCCAGTTCCGGATCATGCGGACGATCTTCAGCGAGGATATCCCGGATCCGCGAGACATCGTCATCATCAGCCTGGCTGCGGCCTGCGGCGTCTTCGAGAGCATCCTGTCCCGGGAAGAGCTGGCCGGTGTGCGGGAGCGGATCGACGGGATCGCCCAGCTCGACCTGATTGGGCGGGAGGTGGCGGCGGCCATCCGGCGGATCGAGCCCCCGGCCCCGACGCCCGTCCGCCCCCCCGAAGAGATCCCGCACGCTTCGGGATGGCCGCTCGTCGGCAACGCCTTCGACATGTCGGGGGATATTCGCGAATTTCTGACCCGAGAATACCGGAAGCACGGTCCGATCTTCCGCGTCCGGGCCTTCAATCGGCGCTTCATCGCGTTTGCCGGTCCCGAGGCGATGGAATTCCTGACGACAATCGGGCACTCGCATCTGCGCTCCTACGAGTTCTGGCGCGACTTCAATTTTGCCGCCGGAGCCATGCGGCTGATCGTGAGCATGGACGGGCCCGAGCATCTCCGAACGCGCAAGATGCAGGCCAAGGCTTACTCACCCAAGTACATCGAGGGCAAGCTGGACGACTTCGTCGACATCACCCGATGCGCGGTCGCGGAGTGGCCGCGGGACCGGCCGATGGCCGTCCAGCGGGCTCTTCAGAAGGTCATCGCCGAGCAGATGGGCCTGCCGCTTACCGGCATGTCGCCGCGGGACCATCTCGACGATCTGGTCGTCTTTCTCGAAACGCTTCTCAAGATTCACGTTCTGCATCAGTGGCCGAAGCAGATGAAATATTGGCCGCGGTTTCGGCGCGCCCGCAAACGCATCGAGGAGTTGTACGCCGAGCTGCTGGACGCGCACCGACCGGAGAACCGTCGCGGCAAGACACCTGACTTCATCGACAATCTGCTGGAGATGAGCCGGGCAGATCCGCAGTTCTTGCCCGAAACCGACTATCCGATGGCCTTTCTCGGCCCCTATCTGGTCGGCCTCGATACCTCCGCAAGTGCGTGTTCTTACATGCTATATGCCCTCTTGAGACACCCGGATCTGCTCGCGCAGATGAGGGCCGAAGTCGATGCTGCGTTCGGCCGCGGAACACCCACGGTGGAGGGCTTGCGCCAGCTCGACGTCACGCACCGCGTCGCGCTCGAGACGCTGCGCATGTATCCGATCGCCCCGGCGGTCACGCGCATCGTCTCCAATGCGTTCGAGTTCGGCGGCTACCGGGTTCCGGCCGGGGCGCAGATTCTCGCCGGCATCACGGTGGGGCACCATCTGCCGGAGTGCTTCCCCGATCCGGCCCGATTCGACATCGAGCGTTATCGGCGAGACCCGCCGGAACACCAGAAACCGGGCGTTTTTGCGCCGTTCGGCCTGGGAAGGCACCGCTGCCTGGGCAGCGGATTTGCCGAAGTGCAGATCGCGCTCACCATCGCGACCATCGTCCACGACGTCGACCTCGCGCTCGAGCGGCCCGACCGCCCCCTCAAGATCAAGCACTCACCGATTGCCCACCCCGACGCCTCGTTCAAGATTCGAGTGGCAGGCCGGCGTCCGGGGGGGGCAGCCGGGTCTTTGTCGTGACCTCGAGAGGACGCATGGCGGGATGGCCAGGATGCAGGATGCAAGCGGTACTGCCTGGGCCCGCAGGCTGCAAGTTGCACGCGAGGTGAAGGTACACCGCGCGCGACCAGGGGAGCGGGAGGAAGCGGCTTGACCCGCCGATCGCTGCTTTGCGAAAGCGAAGACGCCGTGACCGTCGAGTGGATGCAGCACGCGCTGACCGTCGGCGCCGCCTTCGATTCTCCTCGGCTGGAGTCGATCGCGGCCGTTAGTCTTGGTACGGCAACCAACGCGTTCGGAAGCCGATGGAATTCGTGGGCCGCTATAACCACAGCCATCGCTCTCGTAGCTCAAGCTACGAGCCAGGCAATCTCGCACTGGGAATTCGTCCGCGACTTAGTGGGAAGCTGATTCACATGTCCCGTACGGGTTCGCGCTGTTCGACGGCGGCTACACGGGGACGCCGGAGTTCGGGCTGGGGCTGACGGAGACCGGGCGCGAGCTCGTGCTCGGTTGGCGGCTTGCCGAGGAGAAGCGGATGGGTCTCGCGTTCGGCTTCGACGTCGAGGGAGCGCGGCGCGAGCACGCGCACGGCGCCGAGGGCTCGGCCGGACACCGGCTCGTCCTCGGGTTCGGCTGGCGTCTGGAGGGCGTGGGCACCGAGCGTTTCGAGGTCCGCATCGAGGGCTTGCGAATCGATCCCGCCGCCGACGCCACCGAGCACCGCATCGGACTCACACTCAACGCGTGCTGGTAAGGACGGCATCGCGGCGATCGACGGGGCGCCTGCCGGGGGTCCCTCGAACGCCGCAAGGTGCTGCTCGAGGCCGGCGCGGACATCCAGATCGGCGCGGAAAACGGAGTGACGCCATACCAAATGCTCATGACCCAGGGTACCGACAACATTCGTGTAGGCCCAGACGGCCCGAACGTGCATATATGGACATCTTGAAGAACGTAACGCGGTCGATCCTGCGGCGTCACACCTCGAGATGGATGACAACGTTCCGGGGCGTGACCACGAACCTGGCCGGCCTCGTCACGCGCCGTCCGTCATGGCAGCCCTAGCCTTCAGTTGCCCCGGCGCAAGCTACCAATAGCCGATCCTCACCGTTCGGCGCGACACGGTCACCTGCTCCCATTGCTCGACAGTGACGACCTGCGGCGGGGGCGTGAAGAACGAGATGCGGTCCCGGGCCAACAGGTTCCCGAAACAATCGAACGAGGCTATGACGAACTCCTGCCAGGCCCCGCGGCTGACACCACCGACCCGGGCCGGATAGAGACCCGAGGTGATCGGTCCGCTGTCGAAGATGGGCACCACACCGAAGGCGGACCGGCCGAACATCCGGATGTTGCAGGCGGTCGTGGTGGCGACCAGGAACTCCATGTGGCCGAAGGGGGTGCCCATCATCGGAACGAACTGCGCCCCCTGAAAGCGAAGCCCGGCCTGCATGACGGTCGCGTGAACGCTGATGTCGAGCCGGTACTGGAAGCTGAACGACGACTGGAACGACTGTGCGCTCGCTTGCCAGCAAAGGGCGAGAATCGGGCCGGCGAGGCTCCATGCAACCTTCTTCATGCCTTCCTCCCCGTCATTCGATTCTCCGAAGGCGGCGGTGTGCGGCGCGCACGCCGTACCTTCGGTCGGCCGGATTCGGAGAAACATGTACCCGCAGGTACGGAACGCCGTCAAGTCGGGAAGCAATCGCCACGACCAGCTCGGTCGATGGCGGCCGCCGAACGGACAGCCCGGCGACGCGGTAGCGAATGGCGGCGCGCTGTCCCAATTGAACCCCCTGGGTTCCGTGGCCGGTAACCGGCTGATCTTCCTCGCGCGAAATTTGTCCGAAACAGACTAATGTTCAACCGGGACAACACCGCATGCAAAGACGCCACATTCTCACCGAGCCCCAGCGCTATTGGCTCATATCCTCCTGACCGGCGAATACCGATGGCCGAGAAATCTGGTGAGGCGCGCGAGAGGCTCAACGAAGGCCGGAGTCTGAACTCCGGCGACACCCCCTGCCCGTCGAGGTGGAACGCGGGCGACAAGTAGCGCGCTCAGCCGGACCCCGCCCGCCCTCGCCGCGCCGAAGCCGGCGATCAACCTGCGGATCACGGGCTGGGGTGCGCTCGGCCATTCCAGCGGTACCGGCGGCTACCGCAACGCAGGCACGTGCACGGGCGACAACTGCGCGGGCGATGTCGAGGCAACGCTGACCGGGCTCTACCCCTATGCCGGGCTGACGCTCTCCGAGCGGCTGTCGGTGTGGGCGTCAGCAGGCTACGGCGCGGGCGAGCTCACGCTGATATACGACCGCGGCACGCGCACCGAGACCGACCTGACCATGGCGATGAGCGCGGCCGGGCTGCGCAACGAGCTGCTGACCCCGGAGAACGGGAACGGCCTCACGCTGGCCATCAAGGGCGATACCCGCTTCACGCGCACCTCGTCGAAGGCGGTGGAAGATTCGAAGGGCGGCAATCTCGGGGCGGCGGACGCCGATGTGGGCTGGTGCGCACCGGCGTCGAGGGCGCGCGGCGTTTCGCGCGCGGCGATGGCTCAGCCGCCATCACCCCGTCCTTCGAGATCGGGCGCGTCTCGACGGCGACGACGCCGAGAACGGAAACGCCGCTCACCGTCGGCGCGGTGCTCGGGGGCTGCAGGCTGCCGTTCACCTTGTGGGCGGAGAGGTTCTCCTTGCCGGCGTTGGCCAGGTAGGCGTTGACCCCGCCGGCGCTCCGGATCGTGCCGCCGCCCTGAACGCCCATGGTCGGGTCGCCGCCCTGGGCGAGGGTGTTGGTGCCGATCGCCACGCCGTCCGCGTCGGTTTCGGTCGCCTTCACGACATACCGGAAGACGAGCGCGGTGCTGCCGCTGCCGCTGTGGTAGGCGGCGCCGCGCCAGTTGCCGGGGCTCTGTTGCAAAGTTCGGCGCACGGGTAGTGAACTGTCTGCGTAGGCTGGAGCGAGGGGTTGGGGGATGAGCGATTTCAAGGGCCGCCACTTTGGGGGTGAGATCGTGCTTTGGGCCGTGCGCTGGTACCGCCGGTACCCGATCAGCTACCGCGATCTCGAAACGATGATGACCGAACGCGGCGTCGCGGTTGACCACTCGACGATCTATCGCTGGGTTCAGCATTTCGCGCCGGAAATGGAGAAACGCCTGCGCTGGCAGTGGCGCCGGCCGCAGTCGCGGAGCTGGCGCACCGACGAGACCTACGTCAAGGTCCGCGGCAAGTGGGCGTATCTGTACCGGGTGGTGGACAAGCTCGGGAACACGATTGATTTCTACCTCTCATCGACCCGCAACACCAAAGCCGCGAAGCGATTCCTCGGCAAGGCCCTGAGAGGGATGAAGGACTGGGAGCTGCCGGAGGTGCTGAACACCGACAAGGCGCCGACCTATGCCGGCGCCATCGCGGAGCTCAAGGCCGAGGGCAAGTGCCCGAAGGACACGAGGCACCGGCAGGTGAAGTACCTCAACAACGCCGTAGAAGCCGCCCACGGCAAGCTCAAGCTGCTGATCCGGCCCGTGCGCGGTTTCAAGACGCTGAAGACGGCGTACGCCACGATCAAGGGCTTCGAGGTCATGCGCGCGCTGCGCAAGGGCCAAGCCGGGCTCTTCGCCCTTCAGGATGGCATCGTCGGCGAGGCCAGGCTCGTCGAGCGCGCCTTCGGCCTCGGACCGTACGCTCTGACCGAGGTCATGGTGTTGCTACAGGACCGCTTGGCCAGCGCAGAAACGTAAGGCGACCACGTTTCCTCCCCGACCACCTCACCCCTTCGTCAGGTTTGCAACAGAGCGATGCCAACTCGGTCTGGGCCTTGGCGAGCAGCTCGGGGAGCTGTTCGATGTCGAGAGATTCGAGATCGATGGATGCCACTTCGGTCTCCTGATTGTCGATGGAGGGACGGGTTGCCTGGCGTTTGGGGCCCCTTTGGGACTTCGTACAGTGTCGGTTCTCCGCATCGTCCCGCGCGGCCGCGGTCCAGACGTCAAATCAGGCATACGCCAAGCGCTCCTTGTCCCTGGAACAGGGTCGCACGGTGTTCAGCTCGCCGGGCGGATGGGCCGCGGGCGCGGGTAGCGGGGTTCCACGAGCACGAGGCTGTCGAGATACGGGCGCAGGTCCCATTCGTCGATGGGCCAACTGTCGAGGAAGCTCCGCGCGTCGTGTCGGTCCGCCGCGTGGACCGCGGCGAGGACGCCCGGAACGCGAGTCCCGGCCGCGACGGCGACCAGGGGCAGGTGCCGGTGCGCGAGCGGGGGAAGACGACAGCCTCGGCGCCGGCGGCGGCAACGAGCTGTGCCGCCGGGGCGAGCACGCTCAGGTCGGCAGCGGGTCCGTCCGGCAGGTCGAGCGCGCTCCAGGGGCGTCCCTCGAGCCGCAACCGGTCGGGCTCGCCAATGACGAGCAACCGGGCGGTGCGCGGCGCCGCGTGCCGTTGCGCAGGCGATTGGTGCTCCACATCAGTCGCGCCCAAGAGACCTCGTCAAGCGTCGCCATCGTCGGTCCAGAACGCGAGCTCGGGATCTTCGGGTTCGCCATCCTGCCAGGCGCGATAGCGCTCTCTTTCCTGGAGGTGCGCGCGTAGCCGTCGCGCTTCGCGCGCGCGTTTGAGATCCTCGCCGTCGAGTTGACCCGGTGTGGAGACGAATCCCGCTTCGTTGACGATGTGCCCCTCGGAGTCGTAGCGCTCGTGCTTGGGCATGGTGGTCACCGTATGCGCTCGGGCGTTTCGGTACTTCGGAACGATACATTTCCGGCTCCAGTGCAGCCCCGGCCGGAGGCCGGGGATGAGTCGGTTCGGGGTGCACTTCGTGGGTTTTCCGGGTCAAGGGTGCACTTGGAAGTATCCAATCAACTGCTTGCCTCGAACGGGATCCACCAGATGAATTGGGATAACCCCTTCTCGTGACGTGAGCCGTCTTGACTGTTTCCCGGTCAGACTTGCGGTGATCAGATTCGCGCCGGCGTTTACGGTCGTAACGGTGCCTTGGGAACCAAAAAAGATCTGGTAGTCAGAAAACCTATCGATGTTCAGGAAACGAAACCACATCGCCGATGCCCCACCGGGTTGCAGGTTGAACGGTTCACCGGCTTTCCCTGATTTGGGTCCCCAGCGCTCGACTTGGGCTATGGAAACATCTGCAAGATGGTCGAGAGGTCCTTCAGCCCCGAAAAAGGGCTTTTCGACGTGGACGCCGCTTTCCTGGAGCGCAAAAGCAACGGCGGCCAGCCGGCATTCCGTCAGCGACAGGTGCCAGCCATTGAGCCGGCAAATATCTCCCCGAACAAAATCCGATTCTATCTGCCGTTGTACGTTGTCACGAATGTCACCCTCGGAAATGATGTTCATCCTTGCTTCTGACAGAAAGGTATACGCCGCATCTATGGGCAGTTTCTGAGATCTCAGGTATTGTGCTCCCAAATCGGGCGAGAAATTACCCGCAGCGACAAATGCCTCCAGGTCGGTGTTGGGGTTCGACAGGATGCCCCTCGTCGAGACGAGATAGTGGGCACCAACTGCTGCGCCCGCTGCGGAAATGCCTCCTGCCACCAGCAGGAACCTGCGACGGGTTGAGGTCAAGTCAAGCACCGGAAAGACCCGTTTTCCGGCGCAAGTGTTGAGCCAGCCTAAGGCTTAGAGCGACGATGGTCAACGTGGGATTGGCGAAGCCGAATGCCGAAAAAACAGACGAGCCCGCCACGTACAGGTTCGAAATGTCGTGGCAGCGCAGGTCGGCGTCGACAACCCCGTTCTCCGGGTCGACGCTCATTCGTGTCGTGCCCATATGGTGTGCCTGATAGGAACCCGGGCGGCGCCTTGCCTTGGCGAGGGTGTAGTCCACTCTGAGCCTGCCGCCCGCCATTCCCATTTGCTGACCCAGAAGCTGACATAACCGATCGATGTATTCGAGATCGAAAGCATTGACTTGCCAATTCAGGGCAACCCGCGGCACGCCGTACGCATCGGGGTCGTTGGTCAGCGTAATGCGACTTTGAGGATTCGGGGTGTTCTCCATTCGAACCAACACGCGGAATGCCAGGCTGTTCCCGGAGGTCAACCGGTTCAGCTGATGTTTTACTTCATGACCATGAGCATCCAGGCCTCTTTTTCCTCGCAGGTCAATCACCATCCCAAAGTTTGCGAGTCGGTGTTCTCTCATTTTCTCGTCGGACAGTGAGAGGTGGGGCAATACCTTGAGGCGTACGTTTCCATGGCGCACGTTGTGGAGAAGGTAACGATTTCTGGAGTTCAACAACGCGATTCCGACCGTAGACCCGAGATGATCGGAAAAGCATCGCCCAACGAATCCACTGCTATTGGCGATCCCCGAATGAAGGAGTATACGAGCGTTCTCAACGGCGCCCATGGCCAGCACATGATAGTCCGCGAATACATGCGACTGCGTGCCATCCGATGACACGATCGACGACTTGTCGATATCGTTTCCGGCGGTCACCAGCCGAACCAAGGTTGCATCCAGGAAGCAGTCTACGTGCTCGGCGTCACGAAGGTCTCGTAGGTAACGCGCACCAAACCGCGTCGGCGGACTGAATAGAAAAATCTTGACCCTGAGCCCAGGAACGGCATGGTGGCTCAGCGATCCCCTCATCTTTTTTGTAAGGAATCGTTGTTAACGATTTGATTTGATCCAAATCAGTATAGCGAAAGCACAGTTTTCTAATTCCTTGTACTCAATTTGCACCTGCGATGGGTCCGTTGACTCGAATATTGTGCTCCACTTTTTCCCCCAAGTCCGACTTCGGACTTGCACGGGCAGGAGGTTGGAAACAAAATAACTGTTTTCGCCTCTGAGGGTGGATGGTGAAAGCCCGAGACGTACTTCGCGAAGACCATCTGATTTCCTTCATCACCGAGCTGTACGACGGCGACCTGCACGCCAAGCGGGTCTTGTCGCTCGCCTACGGTACGCTCGGAGTCCTGACCAGTGCCTCCTTGGCCGTCCATGCCATTGGACAAGGTTTGGCCCACGCCCGTGGCACCCTGAGCAAACACGGCGTCAAGCAGGTCGACCGGTTGCTCAGCAATACCGCCATCGAATTGGACGATTTCTTTTCGCACTGGGTGCCTCATGTGATTGGAGCGCGAGAGGAGATCGTGGTGGCATTGGATTGGACCAGCTTCGCTCGCGATGGGCACGATACGTTGATGTTGTCGATGCTCACCGAGCATGGCCGGGCCACGGCCCTGATGTGGGAGACGGTATCGACGGCGACGTTGAAGGACAACCGCAACCGTTATGAGGACGAGTTGCTGTATCGGTTCTCGGAGGTGGTGCCCGATGGGGTAGAGGTGACGGTGGTCGCGGACCGGGGGTTTGCAGACTGTAACTTGTTCAAAAACCTGGACGAAGAGCTGGGATTCGGCTATGTGATTCGGCTGCCCGCAAGCTACTATGTCACCAGTGAGAGCGGGGAGCGGCGCTTGGCGTCGCAATGGGTCGGCCCGGCCGGGCGAACCCGCACGTTGCGAGCTGCCCACATCACCGACGCTCACCAGCTGCCCGTCGGCACGGTCGTTTGCTTGCGCGACAAGAACATGAAGGACACTTGGTGTCTGGTGGCCAGTGACCGAAACGCCGCACCCCGGCTCCTCATCCAATACTACGCAAAACGGTGGGGGATCGAAACGAGCTTTCGCGACCTGAAGGACCGGCGCTATGGCCTTGGCTTGTCGTCGATGCGTACCTCGTGCCCCGAGCGCCGCGACCGGCTGTTGTTGCTCAGTGTATTGGCAATTGCGTTGTTGTCATTGCTCGGGGCCGCCGGAGAGCGTATCGGCTATGACCGGTGGTTGAAGGTCAATACCGTGAAACATCGCACCCATTCGTTGTTTCGCCAAGGGCACATGCTCTATGAACATATTCCCAACTGGCCACCGGAACGATTGCGACCGTTGCTCGACGAATTCGCCGCCATGCTGGCCGAACACAGGCTATACAAGAGAATGTTCGCCATCTTGTGAAAATATGAGGGGATGCTTAAGGCATGGTGGAGGAATCCTTCGTAGCCAAAATCGTGCTCGAAGGCGCTGAGACCAATCCCACCGGTGGCGACCTCGCAGACCTTCAGAGCGTCTTCCAGGTAGGGGTTCAAGTCTTCGCGCGAAATTGGCCAGCCGCTAAGCGGAATGTGGTCGCGGGCAGCAAAATCGTACGGGTCCAAGGGCCGGCACCAACCTCCCCAGTGATTGGATGAACCGCCGAGGTAACGAAGGCGTGTGGCCGCCAACTCGTAGGGAAGGCCCAAGTTGCGGCCCCGGTACGGATGGTCTGAGTCCATGGGCGGGGGTTCCATGCCGCCCGCTTCGAAGAGTCCGATGCGTAGGCCGGTGCCCGACAACGCTCGAGTCAGCGAGATGCCAGCCGGGCCCGCGCCGTAAATCGCAATGTCGTAGGACAGTTCCGTTTGTTTTCGGCTGGAAACAAACACCATCAACTAGTTTCTCCAATATTCTGACGGTGCGGGAGAAAAAGAGGTACCGCAACGCGTGCACGACTCTCTTCGGCGAGCATCGCCTCAACGGATCATATCGCAGACGGTTCGAGCAATCCGTTCAGCCAGCCCTTCGCAGCCAGGGTGACTGCACGTTGGTGATCGCGTATCTGCTGTCCGCACGGACCGACACTCCCGCCCTTGCCGGCCGCGCGAATCGGGAAACGCGGGGGGAAAGGGTCTGGCGGTGAACTCAAGGCGCGCGCGTACCGGGGCCGGGTCGAGGGCGCGGGACACGTTCATCTCTACGGCGAGGAACGTGCGCGACTGGTTCTTCTTCGAAGGCCGCGCTCGCGCCCACGGGCTGATCCTGGCTGACCAGAGCGCCCCGCAGCGTCCAGGCGTTGTAGGCTTCGCAGATTGACCGCCGTTCCGGCAACGGCTGTGCACGAGGGCACTCGAGATTGGCAACGCGAGCTCGATGGCGCCGACGGTCGGCGGAGCCGGACACTCTTCGGTGACGCAGGCGTTCGCCCGACTGGTCGCGATGCTTCTTGCCGCGGCCGGGCTCGGCGGCTGGCAGGCTGCTCCCGCGGAGGGGCAGACGGACGTCGATTCAGCCACCTACACCGTGACGTTTCAAAGCGCGTGGACTACCAGCAGCACCCCCGGCGGGGTGGTACCCGGCGCGCACTTCCCCACCTTGATCGACGCCTTACACAACAGCCAGGTGACCTTCTGGAGTCCTGGCGGCACGGCCAGCCCGGGGATTGAGGGCGTAGCGGAGCTCGGGGCGACGGGCACATTCCGGTCCGAAATCAACGCCAAGGGATCGGACGTTGCGTCCGTAATCCAGAAGTCCGTCGGGTCCGGCGGGAGGGGCAGCGCCACGTTCGACATCAGTGTCACCCAGGACCATCCCCTTCTCACGCTGGTCTCGATGATCGGTCCCAGCCCGGACTGGTTCGTCGGTGTCTCCGGGCTGTCGCTGCTCGATGGCGGTGGACAGTGGCGCTCGCGGCACTCGGTCAACCTGTATCCGTACGACGCCGGGACCTAGTACCTCTGCACAGAGGTTTTGACCGTTTCAAGCGGCGTGCGCGAGGTCATTGGAGAGCGGCTTGGGGTAGACGCGGCCCAGTTTCTCGCGTGCGCGGCGGACATCGAACAACCACTTGACCCGGGCTCGCTCGGCGTTTCGTCGGCGCTGCCAGCTTGCCAGTTCACGGCGCAGGGTGTCGCGGTCGGCGATGCGCCGGTCCAGACACTGCTTGACCATCACCCCGATCTCGATTTCCACCATATTGAGCCAACTCGCGTGCTTGGGGACGAAGTGAAACTCCAGCCGTCGCAGGACCTCGCGAGCGACCTCGGGCGCGAAGATTTCGTACAGCGCCGCGGGCTTGTGCGCCGAGAGATTGTCGAGCACCACCCGGACCGTCTCGGCCTCGCGGTAGTGCACCTGGGCCAGCTCGTACATGCACCGGGCGAAGTCATGGGCGGTCTTGCGTTCGGTTACCTTCACGTGCCGCCACGGCCGATGCGCGTCGAGGAACACGAACAGATTCGCGGTGCCATTGCGCCGATATTCATAGTCGATACGCGCTGGCTTTCCCGGCTGCGCCGGCCATGGAGTTCGAGTCTCGCCGATGAGTTGGACCGGGGTTTCATCGAAACAAACGACCGGTCGGCGCGGGTCGGGGGGTTCGCTGTACAGGTCGAGCACGTCTTCCATCCGCGCCACGTACTCGGTATCGACGCACGGGATGCACCACATCTTGCGTTGCCAGGGCTTGACCGACTGCTCGGCCAAGCGCCGGCGTACCGTCTCGCGCGACAGCCCCTGGTGTTCGGTGCGTTGCACCATCGCGCCGGCCAGCAACTGAAGCGTCCAGCGCGCGCGTCCCGCTGGCGGGTTCGAGCACGCCACCGCCACCAGCAGCGTCTCCTCGCGCCCGGTGAGCTTGCGCCTCGCCCCAACGCGTGGCCCCTCGCTCAACGCCATCTCCACGCCCCCTTCGACGAACCGGCGTTTGGTGCGATACACCGTCGAGGTGCCCACGCCCACCAGGGATGCGACCGCCGCATCGCCGTGACCGTGCTCGGCCGCGAGCAGAATCTGCGCGCGTTTGACCCGGCGCACCCGGGCTTGACCCCCGCCGCCGGTCAATTCGTGCAACTGCGTGCGTTGTTCCTCGCTCAGATCCACGATGTATCGTATGTTCATCAACGTCTCCATCGGCACGATGGAGACAGTCGATCAGGAACCGCGCGCCGTGTCGATCCCTTCGAGCCCAACCGCCCGATTCACCGAACGACAGGGACAATATTTGGCGTTCATCCATGCCTACACGAAGGTCAACGGGCGCCCGCCCGCCCAAGCCGACCTGCAGCGGTTCTTTGCCGTCACCGCGCCGAGCGTTCACCAAATGATCCTCGCCCTGGAGCGAAGGGGGCTCCTTCACCGAACCCCGGGACGGGCTCGATGTCTCGAGGTGCTCGTCGACCCCGAGAACCTTCCCGTCCTGCGATGACCGCCAGATTTCAATCGATCAAAACCTCTGTGCAGAGGTACTAGCCCGACTTCGACAACTCAGCCTTTTCGCGCCCGCAAGTCATTGATTTAATGTTCACGAGAGCAAAAGGTCGGCACTACAGGGTGCCGACGGCAGTGGACGCGGGGTCGGTCTTCCAGGCCGATATTCGCGGCGGGGGCTGTTCCGGCAGTTTCAGGTTGAGTTGATGGAGCAGCAGTTGCTGGTCCCGGGTCGGGTCGGTACGCCGGGGCAGCACGAGGTGGCGCCCATCGGTGGTCGGCAGGTGGACATCCACCAGCTGCATGGTGGAGAACTTCTCCAGGCCGGCTTCGGCGCGAACCTCGGCGGCGGCCTCGCCTTCGCCGATCCGAAGAATGGCCTCTCCCTCGACATGAAGGCGCGCGGGCTGGTCGCCCATGAGGCCAGCGGCTTCCGGGAGTGGGGCGCGAGCACCGCGTTCTCCTTCGACCCGCGTCCGTCGACCGACCGGGGGCTCTCGATGTCATTGCGCCAGTCCTGGGGCGCCTCGCCCGCGGGCGGCATGGACGCGCTGCTGGGCCGCGTGACGCTTGCGGACCTCGCGACCGACGACAATGGCAACGTCGGCGGGCCGGCTCGAGGGCGAAATCGGCTTCCCCCGCCCGCGCGGGGATAGACTGACGCTGGCGACCACGATGAGACGGGAGCGATGGCTTCCCGCGCCCGCGCGGGGATAGACCCCATTTTCCGAGCGGTTCGAGCGACGTGTTGAGGGTTCCCCCGCCTGCGCGGGGACAGACCCCCTCTGCACATTCCGGTGAAACTGGTCACCCGTTCCGTGATGTCCAAGCAGGTGCCATTTCAAGGTCAAGTTGCGCGTCGGGGCGGAGCGGCCTACCCTTCGACCACTTCCCAAGAGCGGCGCGAGACCGCTCGGAGACCCACGAAAGAATCGAGGAGAGAGCCATGGCCGATACGGTCTTCACCAACGTACAGATTCTCGACGGCTCCGGCGATGCCGCATTCGCCGGCGAGGTTCGGGTGCAGGGCAATCGCATCAAGGACGTGGCGGCGAAAGTGGACCATGACGGGGCGGAAGTCATCGACGGCGGCGGCGCGACCCTGATGCCGGGCCTCGTCGAGTCCCACGCCCATCCGTCGTTCACGAACACCACCAGCCTCGAAGGAATGGGCACCCTGCCCCCCGAGGAGCACACCCTGCTCACCATGCGCCACGCGAAGCTCCTGCTCGACCAGGGCTTCACGAGCCTTTGCTGCGCGGCGTCCGCCAAGCCCCGGCTCGACATCGTGATCCGGAACGCAATCGAGGCGGGGGAGATCCCGGGGCCCCGGATGCTCGCGGCCACCCCCGAGATGACCGTCTCCGGCGGTCTCGGCGACATCCGGCTGAGCCACATGCAGGACCGGCAGTCGTTCGAGATCATCTGCGACGGGCCGGACGAGTTCCGGCGGGTGTCGCGTCAGATGTGCCGCGAGGGAGTCGATACCCTCAAGATCAACCCGTCCGGCGACGAGTTCGTCCCGTGCGCCAAGGCGAACCAGACGGTGATGAACGACGAGGAGGTGGCGGCGGTCTGCGAGGTGGCGCGCTCGCGCGACAAGCGGGTCGCGGCCCACGCCCGGAGCGCGGAGTCGGTCAAGATGTGCGTCCGGCACGGGGTCGAGATCGTCTATCACGCGACCCTCTGCGACGAGGAGGCGCGCGACGCGCTGGAGTCGGTGAAGGACACCGTCTTCGTCGCCCCGACCCTCGGCATCACCATCGCGACCCTGTTCGAAGCGTCGGACTGGGGCATCACGGAGGAAGTCGCGACCGGTCTGGGCCTGCGGCGCGAGCTCGAGATCGCGGTCGAGAACATGAAGGACCTCAAGAAGCGGGGGGTCCGGGTGCTGCCGGGCGGCGACTACGGCTTCGCGTGGAACCCGATCGGCAACAACGCCCGCGACCTCGAGCACTTCGTGAACTACCTCGGCTTCAGCCCCATGGAGGCGCTCGTCGCGGCCACCAGGCAGGGCGGCGAGATCATGATGAGGGGCAGCGATCTCGGCCAGGTCAGGAAGGGCTACCTCGCCGATCTCCTCCTGGTGGACGGCGACCCGGCCCTCGACGTGAGCATCCTTCAGGACCAGAGCCGGCTGCTCGGCATCATGAAGGACGGAACCTTCCACAAGCGCCCGCCGATCATGGCGGCGGTGCAGCAGGCGGCGGCCTAGCCCGAAAATCTCACCGACTTTCGTTGCGAAGGCGCCGAGACAGTGCTGCGGCGGACCGCATCTGCTTGTGCAGCTTCGCGGACCGAAAGAGCGCTTGCGCGCCGGCTGAAGGCGTAGCCGACACTAGCGCGTTCGCGCTGTCGAAGCGGCTTGAGAGAGTACGGCCCGTCACAGCGCATGGATCGGGGTCCGCAGCACAAAGTTGGTGTGATTGCCGGGCTGGAGCTTGCGGCCGGCGGGGCGGCGGGCGGGAACGCCCCGCCCGCCGCCCTTCGGAATCTCGACGAACGCCCCGCCGGCTGACGTTCGATGCCGCCTCCGCGAAGCGGCCGGCGCGCGGCCCAGACCATCCACCGCCTGTACGTCTGCACGACCTGCGTCCGTGATCTCCGGCTGGCGCCGGACGAAACGAGCCGCGGCCAGCGGCTCGCCGACGAGATCGAGCGCGGACTCTACCGCGGACTCTACGGGGAAGGGGCGCAAGGGATGGAAAGCCCCGCCTCGGGCTCCCCGCGCCTGCACTTCCTCAAGGTGCCCTGCCTCAACGGCTGCCTGAGCCCCTGCAACGTGGCGCTCCGCGCCTCGGGCAAGTACAACCTGCGCTTCAGCCGGCTCGATCCGGAGGACGCCGGCGCCGTCCTCGATCTCGTGCGCGCTTACCTGGAACACCCGACGGGCGACGTGCCGGAAGACGAGTGCCCGGAGGCGCTTCGCGGCAAGCGCACCGTGAGGACCCCGCCGCCTCACCTGCTCCTCGCGGGGAGCGCCGCCGCCGACTGAATCCGTCCGGTGATCGGTCCGGGCGGGGCGTCCCGGCCTGCTACATCCCCTCGACGAGGCCCCGGTACCGGGCGAACAGCACGTCCCGGCTCTCCACCCGTTCGGGGTCCGTGATGATGCACTCGACCGGGCACACCTCGACGCACTGGGACGTCTCGAAGTGCCCGACGCACTCGGTGCACAGCACGGGATCGATGACGTAGATCTCCTCGCCCATCGAGATCGCCCCGTTGGGGCACTCGGGCTCGCACACGTCGCAGTTGATGCACTCGCCGGTGATGAGAAGCGCCATGCCGGACCGTTCCCCGCTCGCGGGACGCGGCCTTCCGGCGCGGCCCGCTCGGCCAGTCGAATCGGTAGTGGGGGGCGATTGTACGGCACGCCGCGCCGGTTGATTTTCGCTTCGCGTTCGGCGAAGAATGGCGCGACGGAGACGCCATGCCGGCGCGCCGCACGTTCGCCGGGAGACGCGCGGCCGCGCCCCGGGTCCCGCGAGCGGCGCGGGCATGCGAGTCCTGCACCGTCCGATGGCTCCTCCCGCGGGAGATCATGCAATCCACCGAGGAGAGAAGAATGACCGACACCCCGAAGCAAGACAGCACGAAGATGAAGCGACGGAGCTTCATCAAGAACGCGGCGGTGGGCACCGCCGGCGTGGCGGGGGCCACCGTTGCCGCCCCCGCGATTACGCAAAGCCGCCAGGAGATCGTGATGGTGACCACGTGGCCGCGGGACTTCCCGGGCCTCGGCACCGGCGCGCAGCGCTTCGCCCAACGCCTCACCGACATGACCGACGGGCGCCTCCAGATCCAGTACTTTGCGGCCGGCGAGCGGGTAGGGGCGTTCGACTCGTTCGATGCGGTCGCCTCCGGCAACGCCCACATCTACCACGGGGCCGAGTACTACTGGAAGGGCAAGCACCCCGCCTTCTCCTACTTCGCCTCCGTACCGTTCGGGATGATCGCGGTCGAGTCGTCCGCGTGGATCCGCTGGATGGGCGGGCAGGAGCTCTGGGACGAGCTCGGGGCCGAGTTCGGAGTCAAGGGCCTCATGGCCGGGAACGGCGGGGTCCAGATGGGCGGATGGTTCAAGAAGGAGATCCACTCCGCGGACGACTTCAAGGGCCTCAAGTTCCGGATGCCGGGCCTCGGCGGCGACGTTCTCGCCAAGCTCGGCGCCTCCCCGGTCTCGCTTCCCGGCGGCCAGATCTACGAGAACCTGGTCTCCGGTGCCATCGACGGAACCGAGTGGGTCGGGCCGTGGAACGACAGCTTCCTCAAGTTCTACGAGGCGGCGAAGTTCTACTACTACCCGGGGATGCACGAGCCGGGAACGATCGTCAGCCTCGGGGTCAACAAGTCGTGGTGGGACGGGCTGCCGAAGGCCGACCAGCTCGTCATCGACGCGGCCGCGACGGTCCTCCACGAGAACATGTACTCCGAGTACAACGCCAAGAACGGCGAGTTCCTCGCCAAGCTCGTCAACGAGCAGGGAGTCCAGCTCCGGAAGTTCAGTGACGACGTGGCCGACGCGTTCGGCGAAGCGGCCGAGGAGGTCTTCGCGGAGACGCGCGAGCACAGCGATCTCTCCCGGCGGATCGACGACAGCTACCGGCAGGCGCTCCGCACCGTCGGTTCCTGGCTGACGATCGCGGACGGCGAGTACGCGATTCAGCGCAACCGCGTGCTCGGCATCTGACCCGCCGGCACCGGTAAGGCCACGGGCGCGGCGGCGCACGACTTCATGGGCCGCCGCGCCTTCATCTTCGAGCGCCCGGAGCCGGCCGCGGCTCCGGGCGTGCCTCGCGCTCGCTCGCTCCGAGGCGGGCTCCGGCCCCCGGCCCCGGCGAACGCCCGCCCCGGGGACCGGGCGGAGAGCCCCCGCATGCGAGGACGGCCGCCGCCGCCACGATGACCGCCGACGCGCCCGGACGGACGAGACGCCGGCCATGGCGGCGGCGTGCGTGAGCGAACCCCACGAACCGATGCCTTCCCCTCTCATCGCCCACCCGGCCGCCACCGACCGCGTAGCCCGGATGCTTGCGGGGGCGGTGGTGTGCGTCACGGTCGCGTTCCTCGTCAACTTCGCGCTGACGTTCGCCACGGGCTGGCCGGGGGTGCCGGCCCTCTTCGCGCACCTCGGCTGGATCGGGGCGGGCGCCCCGGCGAGCGCGCTCGACGGGGGCGGGGCGGCGAGAGCCTGGGTCCAGCTTCTCCTCTACCTGGGGCCGATCGTCGGCTTCGCGGCCTGGGTGAGGCTCGGCCGCGGAGGACGCACCCCCCAGGACGACGCCCGGGCCTGGTCCGCGCTCTCGGCCTGGATCGTCCGGGTCGGATTCTGGTCGGTGTTCCTCATCGGCCTCGCCGACGCGGTCGTCTCCTTCCTTCGGGTCGAGGAGTTCCTGCCCGCCATCGTGGGCAAGGAGCTCACCACGAAGCTCGGCCTCTCCCGGTTCCGGGGGAGCTACATCCACATTCCGCTCGTGGGCGCCGCCTGCCTCATCTCCTTCTTCGCCCGCTCCCTCTCCGTGATCTGGCTCGCGCTCCTCATCGTGCTCGCCGAGTTCCTCATCGTCATCACCCGCTTCATCTACTCCTACGAGCAGGCGTTCATGGGGGATCTCGTGCGGTTCTGGTACGCGGCCCTCTTCCTCTTCGCGAGCGCATACAGCCTCGTCGACGAGGGCCACGTGCGGGTCGACCTCTTCTACACCCGCTTCAGCGCCCGGAGGAAGGCATTGACCAACGCCATCGGCTCCATGCTCCTCGGCATCCCCCTTTGCTGGGTCATCCTTTCCATGGGACTGTGGTCCAAGGGCTCGAGCCTCGCGAGCCCGCTGCTGAGCTTCGAGATCTCGCAGAGCGGGTTCGGGCTGTACGTCAAGTACCTGATGGCGGGCTTCCTCATCTTCTTCGCGGCTTCCATGGCCGCCCAGTTCGCGGCCTATTTCCTGGAGAGCGTGGCCGTCCTCCGCCGGGAAGAGGCCCCCGAGACCGCGCAAGCGGAGACCGCCGACGCCGCCGGCATCGCGGCGGCCGGCCCCGGCGCGGTCTGAACCGCGCCGCCCCCGATCATGGAGCTCCTCTTCCTCGCCCTGCTCGTCCTTCTCATGGTGGGCGCCCTCATGTCGGGCTTCCCGGTCGGCTTCGCCCTCCCCGGCTCCGCGATCGCGTCCATCGCCATCGCGGCGCTCTGCGGCTGGCTCTTCGCGAACGACACCGGCGCCTACTTCGCCCAGGGCGGTCCGATCGACTGGCTGACCGCGGGGGTCACGAACTTCCGAAGTCTGTACTGGGAGGTGGAGCGCGACACCCTCATCGCGATCCCCCTCTTCATATTCATGGGGATCATGCTGCAGCGGTCCCGGATCGCGGAGGACCTGCTCGTCGCGATGGCCCAGCTCTTCGGGCCGATCCCGGGCGGGCTCGGCATCTCGGTCGTCTTCGTCGGCGCCCTCCTCGCCGCGACCACCGGCATCGTCGGGGCGACGGTGATCGCGATGGGGCTCATCTCCCTTCCCGCGATGCTGCGGAACAACTACTCGAAGCCGCTCGCGTCGGGGACGATCTGCGCCTCCGGCACCCTCGGCCAGATCATCCCGCCGTCGGTGGTGCTCATCATCCTCGCGGACCAGCTCGCGAGCGCGGCGGACATCGCGAGCACCACCCGCAAGGCCGAGTACCGCGAGGCGACGGGCGAGATCACGATGCCCTCGGAGTTCGACGTGGTCTCCGCGAGCGCCGGGGACATGTTCATGGGGGCGTTCATCCCGGGGCTCATCCTCGTCGGGATCTACATGATCTACATCCTCGGGCAGGCCCTCATCCGGCCGAGCACCGCTCCGCCCGTCCCCTACGAGGGGAAGTACGACTGGAGCTTCGGCCTCAGGGTGCTGCTCGCCCTCGTGCCGCCCCTCACCCTCATCTTCGCGGTGCTCGGATCGATCCTCACCGGCATCGCCACCGTGAACCAGGCGGGCGCCATCGGCGCCATCGGCGCCCTCGTCATGGGCGGATACCGCCTCAGCGCGGGCCAGCGGAGCGCGTTCGCCCCCGCGGTCATCGCGGTGCTCTCGCTCGCCGAGCTCCTCGTCGTCCTCAACCGCTACGACATCAACGTCAAGAACATCACCGGCCCGGAGGACGTGCAGGGGATCGCGCTCGCCTCGATCGGCACCGTGGGGCTCCTCGTCGCGATCCTGTGGAGCCTGTGGCGGGCGTACCGGATCGAGGACACCCTCAAGGGAGTGATGCTCGAGACGGCCAAGACCACCTCGATGGTGTTCATCATCCTCATCGGGGCCGCCATGCTGACGTCCGCTTTCCGGGCGTTCGGGGGCGAGGAGCTGGTCCGCGAGCACCTGACGAGCCTCCCCGGCGGGTTCTGGACCCAGTTCGTGGTGGTGATGGCGGTCATCTTCTTCCTCGGGTTCTTCCTCGACTTCATCGAAATCGCGGTGGTGGTGGTGCCCATCGTGGCTCCCATCCTGCTCGCGGACCCGTCGGCGAACATCACCGCGGTGTGGCTCGGGGTGATGATCGGGATCAACATCCAGACCTCGTTCCTCACTCCACCCTTCGGCTTCGCCCTGTTCTACCTGCGGGGGGTGGCCCCCGCCATCGTCGAGACCGTGCACATCTATCGGGGCGCGGCGGTGTTCATCTTCCTCCAGTTGATCGGGCTCGCCGTCGCGGGGGTGTTCCCGAGCCTCGTCAACTACCTGCCGAACCGGGTGTACCTCAGCTCCGAGACCGCGCCCCCGCCGATGAACCCGAAGCTCCAGCACTGCCTGGAGGGGCACGTCTTCGCCTACTACGACGAGAACCGCGGCGAGCTCCGGGCGGCCATCGACCGGGCGGCGGGGCTCGACCTGGGCTACCTCCCCGCCGCCGTCCGCGACAAGCTCGCCGCGAGCTTCGACGAGGCGCGGGCGAGCATCGAGCTCGCAGGACAGGTGCGGGCCGCGGACGCGGCGGTCGAAGCGTACCTGCCCGAGTACCGCCCCCTGCACGTCGACGTGCGGCGCAGCCAGAAGGAGGTCCGGAACCTCGAAGACGAGATCGAACGGCTCGCGCGCGACCGCTCACGGCTCACGCGGTACGAGCTCGCGACCGACGCCGACATCGAATTGGTAGAGCGGCAGCTCGGCGAGGCCGAAGCGCGCAAGGCCGAGGTCGCGGAAAGCCTCCCGGCCGCCTGGAGCAGCGCGAGGGCGCGCTACGTCGAGATCGCGGACGTGCTGGCGAAGGCCCGGCGCGCATACCGGCACAACGCCGACAGCGCCTACACGACGGTCGCGGACTTCCGGGCGCTCGTCGCAGACGCGGCGGCCCTCGCGCGGTTCGGCTCGACCCTCGAGACCCTCGAGCGCGTGGTCGCGAACGAAGCGCCGGAGCAGGCCATGGACGCCCTCAAGCGGGACTCGCGCGAGCTCGGCAAGGTCGCGGGGAGCAGCGCGATCAAGTCGCGGCTCTCGAAGGCGCGGCGGGCGTTGCGGGGCGGATCGCCGGACCGCGAGCAGGCGGCGGAGCTCCTCGCCGATGCGCGCGCGCTCCATGCCGGCGAGGTCGCGTGGCGCACCCGCGCGGCCGAAGATCTGTTGCCCGGACTCACCGAGTACGCGGGCGCGATCGGGCACAGCATCGGACTCCGGGTCCAGGAGCGCCTGACGAAGGACCAGGCCCGCGAGATCGCGGCCTGCAAGTCCGTGCACCGCGACATCTCCCTGCACTTCTGACCGCCGCGTGGGGTAGGATCGTGGGAAGGACCGAAGCAATGGAGAGCATCTCGTGAGTCAGGCCGCAATCGACACCTTGCGCTTCGCGCACCGGCTCAAGGAGGCGGGCGTCGACCCCGGACAGGCCGAAGCCATGGCCCGCGCGCTCGGGGACGAGCTCGCCGACCAGCTCGCCACGAAGGCTGACATCAACGTACTCAAAGCCGACATCAACGTACTTCACGCGAAGATTGACGGTCAGGCCCGTATCCTGAACATCGTTCTGGCCGGGGTGGGACTGATGGTTGCCCTCGGACTCATCCAGACTGTCTCGACGATGCTCGTCCAATAGCCGTACCCGTACCGCCGGCGGGCTGGCTCGCATATTTCACCGATCTCCTGCTGCGGACGCCGATCCATCGCTTCGCGCTCACTTCGTTCGCCGCGGAAGCGGGCCGTACTCCTTCAAGCCGCTTCGACAGCGCGTAAGCGCTCTTTCCGTCCGTTCGTCCCGCTACCGCGGCGTTCTGCTTCGCAGCTTCGCCGGCGCCCTCGCGACGGAGATCGGTGAAATATGCGGGATGGGTGTTCCGGCCGGCGACCGTTCCGTGGCACGATCTCCTTCGATGGCGCCCTCACCCCCACCGGCACCCTCCGCGATCCTCGTGCTTGCGGACGGTTCGGTGTTCCGGGGCTTTGGAGTCGGGGCCGAGGGCCGGGCGGTCGGCGAGGTGTGCTTCAACACCTCGATGACCGGCTACCAGGAGATCCTGACCGACCCCTCCTACGCCGGGCAGATCATCGCGTTCACCTTTCCCCATATCGGCAACGTCGGCGCGAACGCGGATGACGTCGAGGGCGAGGCGCCGGCCGCGCGCGGCCTCGTGCTCCGGGCCGATCTCACCCAGCCGTCCAGCTTCCGCGCCCTCGAGCCCCTCGATCGCTGGCTCAAGGCGAACGGCCTCGTCGGCATCGCCGGAATCGACACGCGCCGGCTGACCCGGCTCATCCGCACCGGGGGCTTCCAGACCGCCGGAATCGACCACGGTGCGGTCGGCGTGGAGAGCCTCGCGGCCGAGGTGGCGGCGTGGCCGGGCCTCGAAGGGATGGACCTCGCGAAGGAGGTGACCTGCCGCGGGAGCTATACCTGGGACGAGTCCCGCTGGCGGCCGGGCGCGGGCTACGACCGGCTGACGCGGCCGACCCGCCGGGTGGTCGTGGTCGACTACGGGGTGAAGCGGAACATCCTTCGCTGTCTCGCGGGCCTCGGATGCCATGTGACGGTGGTGCCGGCGCACGCCGGAGTCGCGGAG
The DNA here is from genome assembly GCA_965223775.1 of Gammaproteobacteria bacterium. Taxonomy (GTDB): domain Bacteria; phylum Pseudomonadota; class Gammaproteobacteria; order HK1; family HK1; genus JAJDXW01. The sequence goes on from OZ245021.1 coordinate 6,348,443, forward strand.
ATCCTGGGTCACGATCCGGACGGCATCGTCCTCTCGAACGGACCCGGCGACCCGGCCGCCACCGGCGAGTACGCGGTGCCGGTGATCCGGGGGCTGATGGCCACCGGAAAGCCCGTCTTCGGCATCTGCCTCGGCCACCAGATGCTGGCCCTCGCCCTCGGCGCCCGCACCGTGAAGATGGCCAACGGCCACCACGGGGCCAACCACCCGATCAAGAACCTCGACACCGGTCTCGTCGAGATCACGAGCCAGAACCACGGATTCGTGGTGGACTCGGAGAGCCTTCCACCGGGGGTGATACCAACCCACACAAGCCTGTTCGACGGCACGCTGGCCGGCTGCCGGGTGGAGGGAACATCCGTCTTCTCGGTGCAGTTCCACCCGGAGGCGAGCCCCGGACCGCAGGACAGCCACTACCTCTTCCGCGCCTTTGCGGAGCGGATGGGGGCCGCCCCTCCCTGACGTTCGGCGGGATGAGCGCCGCAAGCCGCGCCCCGCACGCTCAAGGGCCGGCTGCGAGCCCCCGGCAACCCACCTGACCCCGGCGACCACGCCCGGCCGGACCGGGAAAGCTCATGCGGCTCGATAGTCTCGCCGTCGTTCCGCGGATGGGGCAACCCGCCCTCCGGCAGCTCACCGTGGCCGGCACGGGGCCGAACCGGACCTGCACGCAAGCGCACTGACATCCCACTCCGTGCGTTTCCCGTCTCCGAGAATCCGAACCGGAATTATCAATTGGCGCGGCCTGAAAAACTGGCGGCCGTTGGCCAGGCCGAGGTTGCTTCCTTTCGGTGCACTCGCCAAACTCCGCACAAGGGCCGCGGGCTCGAGCCTGCGGGAGACGTACTTTCGCCATGAGGAATCGTGCTATGAAGAAAGGGCTCCTTCTCGGTGCGGCGGCGCTGCTCGCCGCAAGCGCTTGGTCCACCTCCGCCCTGGCCGGGCGCGCCGACGATACGATGAACTGGGCGACCGACCGCGAGGTGGCGATCGTCGACCCCTACTACAACAACGTCCGCGAGCTGGTCGTGATGGGCCACCTCGGCTGGGACGCCCTGCTCTTCCGGAACCTGGATACGGGCGAGTTCGAGCCGCTGCTCGCCACCGCCTGGTCCTGGGTCGACAACGTGACGATGGACCTCGAGCTTCGCGACGGGGTGGTCTTCCACGACGGCTCGACCTTCGGGGCCGAAGACGTCGCCTATACGATCAACCACGTCTCGAATCCCGACAGCGGAGTCCTGACCACGAGCAACGTGAACTGGATGAAGCAGGCGCAGGCCCTCGGCCCCAACAAGGTCCGAATCCACCTGCACAAACCCTTTCCGGCCGCCCTCGCCTACCTCTCGAACGCGGTGTTCGTGGTTCCGGAAGGACACTACGACGGCGCCCCGATGGGCGCCGACGGCAAGAAGGACTACGGCTCCGTGGCGCCCGTCGGATCGGGACCCTACAAGTTCGTCGAATCCAGGCCGGGCGAGTACGTGCTGTGGGAGAAGAACGAGAGCTACTTCGACGGCAGCCCCAAGGGGAAGCCGTCCATCGGCAACATCCGGTTCCGCACCATCAAGGAGATGAACACCCAGATCGCGGAGCTGCTGACCGGGGGGCTCGACTGGATCTGGGACGTTCCCAAGGACCAGGCCGAACGGCTCTCCGACATGGAGTCGGTGACCGTCGAGAACGCCAAGACCATGCGGGTTTCGTACCTCGCATTCGACGTGGACGGAGACTCCGGCCAGACCTTCTTCACCGACAAGCGGGTTCGCGAGGCGGTCGCCCACGCCATCGACCGCGAGGCGCTCACCCGGAACATGGTCGGCCCCGCCTCGGTGGTCATCCATTCGGCCTGCCATCCGGACCAGTTCGGCTGCACCCAGGACGTGGCTCACTGGGATCACGACCCCGAGCGTGCGAAGCAGCTTCTCGCCGAGGCCGGCTATCCGGACGGCTTCGAGTTCGACATCTATGCCTACCGGCAGCGCGAGTTCACCGAGGCGGTGATCGGCGATCTCGCCAAGGTGGGGATCAAGGCCAAGCTCACCTACCTGCAGTACCGTGCGCTCCGGGACCTCGTGTGGAAGGGGCAAACCCCGATCAACCACATGACGTGGGGCTCATCCTCCATTCCCGACGTCTCGGCGATCACGAGCCACTTCTTCTCCGGCGGACGGGACGACCCGGCGAAGGATCCGGAGGTGGTCGCCTGGCTCGCGGAGGGGGACACCTCCACCGATCCGGAGCTCCGCAAGGCGGCATACAAGAACGCGCTCACCAGGATCTCGGGCGAGCTCTACTGGCTGCCCATGTTCACGTACGCGAAGTACTACGCGTACTCGAACGACCTCGACTTCACCCCGACATCGGACGAGATCCCGCGCTTCTTCGCCTCGAAATGGAAGTAGGCGCGCTCGCAGGCTAGACGACGACGGCTTCCGCCCCGCCGAACGCACTGGCGGGGCGGACGCTGCCCACCGCGGCGTTGACCGCCGCGTCGAGCGGAGGCGGAACCCGGCGCCATGCTGGCCTATCTCGTAAAACGGCTCGGCGTCGCGATCCTCGTGGCGCTTACCGTCTCGGTCATCACCTTCTCCATGATCTACCTGTCAGGCGACCCGGCGGTGGCCCTCGCCGGGGAGAGCGCGACGGAGGAGGACATCGAGAGCATTCGCCGGTTCTACGGCTATGACCGGCCGATCCTCGTCCAGTACCTGGGCTGGCTCGGGCGGGCGGTGCAAGGCGACTTCGGCCACTCACACTACCTGAGGGAACCCGTCGCCGAGATCATCTTTGAGCGGCTGCCGACGACGATGTGGCTGGGATTCCTCGCCCTGGCCTTTGCCCTGTCCCTCTCGGTCCCGTTGGGGGTGCTGGCCGCGATCCGCCCGAATAGCCTCATCGATCGCGCGGCATTGACCCTCGCGGTGGTCGGGCAGGCGATGCCGAGCTTCTGGTTCGCACTGACCCTCATGCTGTGGCTCGGCATCTACTGGCGCCTGCTGCCCATCACCGGAAGTGCGTCGTGGGCGAACTTCGTGATGCCGTCGATCGCGCTCGGCTACTACGTCACCCCGGCCGTGATGCGGCTCACCCGGGCGGGGATGCTCGAGGTGCTCGAGGCGGACTACATCCGCACCGCGCGCGCGAAGGGGCTGCGGCCAATGCGGGTCCTGTTCAAGCATGCGCTGCGAAACGCCATCATCCCGGTCGTCTCCCTCGCCGCCGTGCAGTTCGGCTTCATGCTCGGCGGCTCCATCGTCATCGAGACGATCTTCGCGATCAACGGCCTCGGGTTCCTCGCCTGGGAATCGATCCAGCGCGCGGACCTGCCGATGATGCAGGCGATCGTGCTGGTGCTGAGCGTCTTCTACATCGTCCTCACGTTCCTCGCCGACATGCTGAACGCGTGGCTGGACCCGCGGATCCGGGTGGTCTGAGGGGACCGGGCCGTGGACAAGGTCGACCCCATCGTCTCCCTCCCGATCCTGGAACCGTCGCCGTCGGCGCTCGTGCGGCGGCGCATCTTCGGGCACGCGGGGCTGCTCATCGGGGCCACCGTGCTGATCGTGATCGTGCTGATGGCCGTGTTCGCACCGTGGATCGCGCCGCACGATCCCCTCGACCAGGTGCTGGACCGAAAGCTGATCCCCCCGATCTGGTCGGACGGCAGCAAGGCGACCTGGACCTATCCCCTCGGCACCGACCACTTCGGGCGCGACTACCTCTCGCGCCTCATCTGGGGCGCCCGCATCTCCCTCGTCATCGGGCTCTCCGCGATGCTGATCTCCGGGATCATCGGCACCGTGCTCGGGGTGCTCGCCGGCTACTTCGGCGGCCGGGTCGACATGGTCGCGAACTTCCTCATCACGACCCGGCTCTCCATGCCGGTGGTCCTGGTGGCCATCGCGGTGGTGAGCCTCGTCGGATCCTCGCTCACGGTGGTGATCTGGGTGCTCGGCCTCCTCATCTGGGACCGCTTTGCGGTCGTCATGCGAAGCGCGACGATGCAGGTGCGAAACCTCGACTTCGTCTCCGCGGCCCAGGCGCTCGGCTGCTCCACGGCGCGCATCGTGTCGACCGAGATCCTCCCCAACATCGCCAATCACCTCATCGTGGTGGCGACGGTCGAGATGGCGCACGCCATCCTTCTCGAGGCGGCCCTCTCGTTTCTCGGGCTCGGGGTCCAGCCGCCCGAGCCGAGCTGGGGGCTGATGATCTCCGAGGCCAAGGGGCTGATGTTCTTTGACGGGTGGCTCATCGCGATCCCCGGGACGGCGCTCTTCGCGCTGGTCCTCTCCATCAACCTGCTCGGGGACGGGGTGCGCGACATCACCGCCCCGGACGGCGCGTAGCGGCGGCGGTCCGGAGCGGGAGCGATGGCCGGACCCATCCTCGAGGTCGAGAGCCTCAGCGTCGACATCCCGGTGCCCGCCGGGATGCTCCACCCGGTGCAGGAGGTCGGGTTCCGTGTGGAACGGGGACGCACCCTCGCGATCGTCGGCGAATCGGGGTGCGGCAAGTCGCTGACCTCGCTCGCGCTCATGAACCTGCTGCCCGCGCGGGCGAAGCGCACGGCCGGCCGGCTCGCGCTCGACGGCCGGGACCTGCTCGGAGTGTCGGAACGGGCGATGTCGGACATCCGGGGGAACCGGATGAGCATGATCTTCCAGGAACCGATGACCTCGCTGAACCCCGCCTACACCGTCGGCGACCAGCTCGTCGAAGCCGAGCGGCGCCACCGCCGGACGAGCGCGGCGCAAGCCCGCGCCCGGGCGGTGTGGCTGCTCGAGAAGGTGGGCATGACCGGGGCCGAGGGGCGGTTGCGGCAGTACCCGCACCAGCTCTCCGGCGGCCTCCGGCAGCGGGTGATGATCGCGATGGCCCTGATGTGCGAGCCCGACCTCATCATCGCGGACGAGCCGACCACCGCCCTCGACGTCACCATCCAGGCGCAGATCCTGCACCTCCTCGCCGACCTGCAGCGGGAGTTCCAGACCGGTCTCATCCTCATCACCCACGACCTCGGGGTCGTCGCCCGGCTCTGCGACCGGGTGGCGGTGATGTACGCGGGCCAGATCGTCGAGGAAGGCACCGCGCGCCAGATCTTCCAGGCCCCCGCGCACCCCTACACCCGGGGGCTGCTGGAGTGCATCCCGATCCCTGGGAAGACCCGCCGCGGGGCGCACCTCGGCACGATCCCGGGCATCGTGCCGTCGCTCGTCGGCGCCATGCAGGGGTGCCACTTCGCCGACCGCTGCCCGCACGCGAGCGAGACCTGCCGGGCCGGGCCGGTCGCGTTTCGCGACGGGGCCGAGGCCGGGCACCGCTACCGGTGCGTCCTCCCCCCGGGATACGACGACGACGCCACCGACGGCCGCCCGGAGTCTCCCCGGTGAGCGGGGCGGCGCTCATCGAAGCCCGCGAGGTGAGCTGCGCCTTTACCGTTTCGGGCGGCTTCATGAAGCCGAAGCGGCGGCTGCAGGCGGTGAACCGGGTCACCCTGCGGATCGAGCCGGGCGAGGTGATGGCCCTCGTCGGCGAGTCCGGCTGCGGCAAGACGACGCTTGCGAAGATGATGATGGGCTTGATTTCGCCGAGCGAAGGGACGATCGAGATCGGTGGGCGCCCGATCGCCTCCCTCGGGCGCATGGAGATCGCGCGCAGCGTTCAGCCGATCTTCCAGGATCCCTACTCGTCGTTGAACCCGCGCCGTTCGGTGGGGTCCATCGTGACCCAGCCCCTGCGGGTGCAGAGAGACCCGGACCCGAGCACCTGGCGGCGCCGGGCCGAAGAGATGATGGAGCTCGTGGGGCTTGCGCGGCGGCTCTTCAACCTCTATCCGGGCCAGTTGTCCGGCGGGCAGCGCCAGCGGGTCGCGATCGCCCGGGCGCTGGTCATCCGCCCGCGGATGGTCATCTGCGACGAGCCGACCTCGGCCCTCGACGTTTCCGTGCAGTCGCAGATCCTGAACCTCATGCAGGACCTGCGTTCGGAGCTCGGGCTGACCTATCTCCTGATCAGCCACAACCTCGCCGCCGTCGAGCACATGGCGTCGCGGGTCGCGGTCATGTACCTCGGCCGGATCGTGGAGGAGGCGGAGACGGGCAGCCTCTTCGACTCGCCCCGTCACCCGTATTCCGAAGCGCTGCTCGGGTCCGTGCTGACCCCGGACCCGACGCTCGGCATTCCCGACACCCATCTTGGCGCGAGCTATCCGAATCCCCTCGAAGTGCCGCCGGGATGCTCGTTCCATCCGCGTTGCGCGAAGTCGATGCCGGCCTGCGCGGTCAGGGTGCCGCGCCGGGTCTCAATGCCGGGGGGGACCGCGGTGGCGTGCCATCTCCATGACGAAGGCGCCGCAACCGATACCGGGCGGTAAGCCCGAAGCCGCGTCGCGCGAACGGGCGACGGGCGGCAGGGGACGGGGCCGGGCGGCAGGGGACGGGGCCGGGCGGCAGGGGACGCGCGGCAGGCGGCGGGCAACGGGCGGCCGCTTCGAACCCGGTATCGCGCGCCGGTCCACCGGGGGCGCCGACCCCCTCGGCGCGAGCGCCCGGATCCGGGTTCCGGTCCTTCCATTACGTTCTACAATAGCTCTCGAACCAGAATTCGCGGGGCCATATCCGCATCGTCGAGCGTCAGGGCAGCGGACGGCGGAACCTGCGCCACCGGGAGACGGACCATGAACCAGCCAGCAAGACCTCTCGCCCGGAAGCTTCTCGCCGGGCTCTTCATCGCCGCCCTCGGGCCGGCCCTGTCGGGCTGCGCCACCATGAGCGAGAACGAGACGGCCGGCACCATCATCGGCGGCGTCGCCGGGGCGGTCGTCGGCAGCAAGTTCGGCAAGGGGAGCGGCAAGACCGCGGCCACCGCGCTCGGCGCGGTCATCGGGGCTACCGTCGGGCGCAACATCGGCCAGTCCATGGACGCGACGTCCCGTCAGCGGGCCGGCGCAGCCGCCGAGCGGGCGCTCGAAACCGCCGACGTCGGCGAGTCCATCACCTGGGAGAACCCCGCGAACGAAGGCGGGCCGGCCCAGGGGTCCGCGACGGTCACCCGCCAGGGCGCCGACAGCGAGGGACGGACCTGCCGCGAGTTCCAGCAGACCGTCATCATCGGAGGACGGGAGGAACAGTCCTACGGGACCGCCTGCCGCGACGAGAACGGCGACTGGAAAATCGTCTCCACCTGATCCGCCCCCTCGCCGCCAACTAATCCCGACCTGACCCCGCCGGGGCCGGGGAGGGCGCCCTCGACCGGCCTCCCCGGCCCGGGGGCGGAACCCCGCAAGCCTCTGCGGAGGAAACGCAGGCTCGTGCCCAGGCGCACCGACCTCTCGTCGATACTGGTCATCGGGGCCGGCCCCATCGTCATCGGGCAGGCCTGCGAGTTCGACTATTCCGGAACCCAGGCGGTCAAGGCGCTCAAGGCGGAGGGCTACCGGGTGGTCCTTGTGAACTCCAACCCGGCCACGATCATGACCGATCCGGGGCTCGCGGACGCGACCTACGTGGAGCCGATCTCGCCGGAGGTGGTGGCGCGGGTGATCGAGCGGGAGCGGCCGGACGCCGTGCTCCCCACCATGGGCGGCCAGACCGCGCTCAACACCGCCCGCGCGCTCGCGACCGCCGGGGTGCTGGACCGCTTCGGCACGGAGCTCATCGGGGCGACCCTCGACGCGATCGACAAGGCCGAGGACCGCGAGCGGTTCCGGGTCGCGATGGAGCGCATCGGCCTCGAATGCGCCCGCGGGGTGGCCGTCCACAGCCCGGCGGACGCCCGGGCCGCTCTCGATGCGGTCGGTCTTCCCGCGATCGTCCGGCCGAGCTTCACCCTCGGGGGCACCGGGGGCGGCATCGCCTACAACCGGGGGCAGTTCGAGGACATCGTGCGGCGCGGTCTCGAGGCGAGCCCGGTAACCGAGGTGCTGGTCGAGGAGTCGGTCCTCGGCTGGAAGGAATACGAGATGGAGGTCGTGCGCGACCGCGCCGACAACTGCATCATCGTCTGCTCGATCGAGAATATCGACCCCATGGGGGTCCATACCGGCGACTCGATCACCGTCGCGCCGGCCCTGACCTTGACCGACAAGGAATACCAGGTCATGCGCAACGCCTCGTTCGCCGCGATCCGCGAGATCGGCGTCGACACCGGCGGGTCCAACGTGCAGTTCGCGATCAATCCGGCGGACGGACGAATGGTGGTGATCGAGCTGAACCCGCGCGTGTCGCGTTCGTCCGCGCTCGCCTCGAAAGCGACCGGGTTTCCCATCGCCAAGGTCGCGGCCAAGCTCGCCGTCGGCTACACCCTGGACGAGATCGGGAACGATCTGACGAAGGTGACCCCCGCGAGCTTCGAGCCCGCGATCGACTACGTGGTGACCAAGGTGCCGCGCTTCACGTTCGAGAAGTTCCCCGGCACCGAGCCCCTGCTCACGACGTCGATGAAGTCGGTGGGCGAAGCGATGGCGATCGGCCGCACCTTCGCCGAATCGCTGCACAAGGCCCTTCGCTCCATGGAGACCGGTCTCGCCGGCCTCGACCCGGTCGCGTTCGACGACACCTCCGAAGACGGCATCGTCGCGCGCCTCGCGCGGCCCTCGCCGGACCGCATCCTCGTCATCGCCCAGGCCATGCGGCACGGCTTCGAGGACGGGACGATCCACGCGATCACCCGGTACGACCCGTGGTTCCTCGAGCAGCTCCGCATGATCGTGGAGGCCGAGGGGGAGATCCGGGCGAACGGCGTTCCCGGCGACGACCCGCACGCCCTCCTCCGCCTCAAGAAGCTCGGGTTCTCCGACTGTCTCCTGGCCCGGCTCGCCGGGGCGGGCGCCGGGGACGAGGGCGGTGCCGGGGATGGGGGCGCAGGCGGCGGGACGGGCGACGACGACGGCGAGGGCGGGGGCGGGGGCGGGGGCGGAGGGGGCGGGCCGGGCGCCGGGGAGGACGAGGGCGCCCGCGAGGAGAACCTGCGCGCCGCGCGCGAGGGCGCGGGCATCCGGCCGGTGTTCAAGCGCGTCGACACCTGCGCGGCCGAGTTCGAGTCCAGCACGCCGTATCTCTATTCCTGCTACGAGGGCGACGGTTTCGGCGCGCCCGAGGACGAGGCCGAGCCGAGCGACGCGAAGAAGGTCATCATCCTCGGGGGCGGGCCGAACCGCATCGGCCAGGGCATCGAGTTCGACTATTGCTGCGTCCATGCGTGCCAGGGGCTTCGGGAGGCCGGCATCGAGACGATCATGGTCAACTGCAACCCGGAAACGGTCTCGACCGATTACGACACGTCCGACCGGCTCTACCTCGAGCCGCTGACCGTCGAGGACGTCGTGGCGGTGGCGAGGACGGAAATGAGCCGGGGCGAGCTCCTCGGAGTCATCGTCCAGTTGGGCGGCCAGACCCCGCTCAAGCTCGCTCCCGCGCTCGAACGGGCCGGCATCCCGATCATCGGCACCTCGACCGATGCGATCGACCAGGCCGAGGATCGCGAGCGGTTCCAGGCGCTTCTCCGGGACCTCGGGCTCCGCCAGCCGCCGAACGGAACCTGCCGCACGGCCGCGGAAGCGAAGGAGGTGGCGGCACGCATCGGCTACCCCGTCGTGGTGCGTCCGAGCTATGTGCTGGGGGGGCGGGCGATGGAGATCGCCCACGGCGACGAGGCCCTGGAACGCTACGTGGAGCGGTCCGCGGAAGCGGGCGGCGGCGTCCCCATCCTGATCGACCGGTTCCTGCAGGATGCCGTCGAGATCGACGTCGACGCCCTGTCGGACGGACGCGACGTGTTCATCGCGGGGGTCATGGAGCACATCGAGGAAGCCGGGATCCACTCGGGGGATTCCGCCTGCTCGCTCCCGCCCTGCTCGCTCCCGGACAGGGTCGTCGAGGAGATCCGCCGCCAGACGAGGGCGCTCGCCCAGGCGCTCGGGGTGATCGGGCTCATGAACGTACAGTTCGCGGTCAGCCGCGACGGGGAGATCCACGTGCTGGAGGTCAACCCGCGGGCGAGCCGCACCGTGCCCTTCGTGGCCAAGGCCATCGGCTTGCCCGTAGCCCGGATCGCGGCGCGCCTCATGGCCGGCGAGGCGCTGGCGGACTTCGGCCTCGAGGAACGGCCCATGCGCCACGTCGCGGTGAAGGAAGCGGTGTTCCCCTTCGCCCGGTTCCCGGGGGTCGACGTGATCCTCGGGCCGGAGATGAAGTCGACCGGGGAGGTGATGGGCCTGGACCAGGACTTCGGGCGCGCCTTCGCGAAGGCCCAGCTCGCGGCCGGGGGGGCGCTCCCGGAGAGCGGCCGCGCGTTCATATCGGTGCGGGACCGCGACAAGCCGCAGGCGGTGGAACTCGGCCGGCGCCTCGCCGAGCTCGGCTTCTCGCTCGTCGCGACGCGCGGGACGGCACGGGCCCTGCGCGACGGGGGGCTCGTGGCCGAGACCATCAACAAGCTGCTCGAAGGCCCGCCGCACATCGTGGACGCGCTCAAGGACGACCGCATCGACTTCGTAATCAACACCACCGAGAGCGCCAAGTCCGTCGCCGACAGCTCCGGGATGCGCCGGACCGCCCTGCTCAAGAACGTGCCCTACGCAACCACCATGGCGGGGGCGAGCGCCATGCTCGACGCCATCTCGGCCATGCGCGAGCGCGGCTTCGACGTGGCCCCCCTCCAGTCCTACGGCCCGGAAGCGGCCGCGTCCGGCTCCGCGGCACGAGCGAAGCGCTAACCCGCCCCCGGGATGCATTGAGCCTGAACTACCCCCCGCCGGACCCACGGCTACGGGGCGGCAGCGTCAGGCCACAACCGTCTCTGCACACCTTGAGAACGACGGCGTCTCGCGGTTCCATTTCGCCACCGTCCGGCGCTTGGTTCCATCCAGTACCTGATCGCGCAATAAACTCAGGTTGGGACCACCGCATTCCTGGGATCGCGGGCATCCTTGCCCGCGTGGACCACGGCAGGCCTTCGGCCGGCCGCGGGCTGCAAGCCCGCGCTCCCAGGAGGCCCGCGACCCCGCGAAGCCGCGGGAACGGGCTGAGGATTATGCGTAATCAGGATCCAGTATAACCATTTGAATTACAACTGATAATAGGATCGGACGGTTCCACGTTCGTGCGATTTTCGGGCCAGGGTCGGGTGCTGCGGTTCAGGAACCATCCTCAGCCATGACCCCTTCCGCCGTGTCGGGATAGATGACCTTCTCGGCAAACCGGTACATGTGGTCGATCTCATCCTGGCCGCGGTACCTGATGCTGCTGCCCGCAATAGCGGCGAGCTGTTCAGCGATGATGTTGCGCCGGACCTCCGAAGTGAACGAGTTCAAGCGGTGATAGGCCTCCGAGATTGTCCGCCCGAGCGTTGTGACACCATGGCCAAGCAACACCACGCAGTTGGTCTCACCGATGAAGTCGCCGACTGGTCCGACGTCGGACTCGACGTCCATGTCCGCCGGCAGGTAGTAGGGCGGCTTGCCGTGGATAAAGGGCATGTCGAGCGAGAGTATCCGGACCTCCTGAAATGCCCCGGAACCAAAAAATGCGATTGTCTCGTCATCATGCACGTGAATTACCGCATTGATATCGGGCCTTAGCCTGAGGATTTCGCGGTTGAGGTTGTGGCCGACACTCGTCATCGCCTCGCCATACAGCAACCGGCTTGTCGGAATATCGGTGATGACAATATTCTCGAGGCTCATTTCCTCGAGCGAGATTTCCGCATGCTTGGTATAGGCCACACCGTGCTCGAAGTCCGGGTGCGGTTTGCGGATAACCATGTTGCCGAGCGTGTTGTGAACATAGCCTCGCCTCGCGACCATGTGCGCGTAGCGAATGAAGTTGGCGCCGAGTTCGGTATCGAATACGACCCTGTTGGTCATCCTGCTTCCCCTCCTCACCAGCACTTCCGGATCTCCGGTCCACTAGTAGCACAATATTCCGGCACTTCGTAAATTCCAAACCAGGTCCTGATTACGCACCAAGCTCAGGTCGGGTGCACGGGATTCCCGGGATCGCCGCCTTCGAGGGACGGTGGGCCTCCCGGGAGCGCGGGCTTCCAGCCCGCATGGACCGCCCGCGGGCTGGAAGGCCGCGCTCCCAGGAAACCGGCCGCCCCGACCTGAGCTTTGTGCGTAATCAGGCAATCCTTTCTGTTCGAGCTCGATAGTGAAGGTCTCGGTTTGGAACCATCAAGTGCTTCTTGAATCATGATCCATGCCGACACGGCATGATGCACACGGGCGGGAAGGTCAGAGCGTTGAGCGCGGGGGTCGGGGCGGGATGCCCGAAGGCGTCCCAGCGACCTTGTCGTGGCAGTCGACGTCCCGTCGCTCGCCACTGGCCGCTTTCTTCGCCTCAGAACGCGTAGCGAAGGGACACTCCGAGTCCGTGGCCCGCGAGCCTTTCCCGCGTTGCGGCAAGATCGAGCTCACGCGGCTCGCGCCGCTCGTCGCCATGCCGCCACCAAGACCCCCCGCCCGGATGCGCCGCCGCCACGCGCCGCGGTCACCAGCGGCTCGTGTCCGAGAGGCCGATGCCGAGGTTCGGCGTGCCGGTGAAGCCACCGCCGAACAGGGCGATGCCGTAGGCAACCACTTCGCACAAATCAAGTCCATCGCCGTACCGCCCCTGTTCGCGCCCGGTGACTTCAGCGGCGTCCATGGCAGCACCGCCTGACGGGGGCGGAATATAACGAACTTTCAAGAGATTGTAAGCACGTTATTTTTTATCTTATCAATAATATAACTTTCTCACGACGCCCGCCCAGATTCCGCTGAAAAACCCCTTGATGCTCGCCCACAAAGGCGAAACGGCACTCCGATGGAACTTTTTCAGGAGGCGTATAGAGAAAGATATATTTGTACAATTACGAAATATTTGTTTATCTACCTCCAACCACACGGTTCCCGGCGCCCCGATTCGTGAAACCCCTGCCGCCCCTCGACTGCCTGCGCTTCTTCGAAGCCGCCGCCCGGCTCCGCAGCTTCGCCCATGCCGGCAAGGAGCTCGGCGTCACCCCGCCCGCCGTCGCCCACCGCATCCGCATGCTGGAGAGCCATCTCGGCGCCGAGCTCTTCGGGCGAAGGCGCCCCGGCGTGTACCTCAACCGCAGGGGCCGCGCCTACTACGAGGAGGTCCGGCGCATCCTCCTCGACATCCACGAGACCACCCGGCGCCACGGCGACCGCAGGCGCTTCCGCGGCCGCTAGGGGACGCGTTCCCGCCGCTCCGCCCGGGCGGGTAGTGGCTCAGTTTGAACTCCGGTCGGTCAATTCCGGCGAGTCTCTCTTCTGTGGCGCCGGGCGGCGGTGCGGATGAGTGTGCGTCGGTTCTCCTCGATGTCCGTCGCCCAGAGACGCTCCTCGAAGGTCCCCGCTTCGATGAGACCGTGTTTCCACAAGGCGCGGTGGTAGCGGTGGTCCTTGTCGCGGTTCGCGACATACTTCGCGATTGCGATGTCGTGAACCTCCAGGCACCACCCGGTTGCGCCCCGGGTGTTCCGGTTGCTGCCTGCCGGTGATGTCGGCAACGGCGCGGATGACGTGCTCGAGCTGTTCGCGGGTCACGGGGCCTCCTCGAGAACCCTGGCCATGACCTCGTCGGGGACTTGGGAAGGGTCGTACGGTACGTAGGGCCACGGCGGCGGGTACTGCTCGATGATCGCGAGCCGTTCCTCCTCGGTGACGATCCCTGCGAAGGGCTTGGAGCTTCGAAGGCGCTGTCCCTCGTCCGATTCCTCGAGGAGGACCGTGCGGACCTCGGACCAGGGTCGGGTGAGGATCTGCTTCCACTCACGGCTTGCCTGACAGAGGGTCCCGTAGCGCCGCTCCTCCTCGGCGAGGTACCGGTGCGCGCACTCGATGAGTGTCGGATCGGCGTCGATTCGCTTCACAATAATCCTCGCCATCTCAAGCGAGCGAGCGTCGATGTGGGGATGCCCGACCCCGGTGCTTGCCATGTCGTTGCTCCCCGCGGTGTGGGTTTGGCTGTCCGTTCAGTCGGTGGATGGCAGCGCCTTGCGGTCGTCTTCCGTGGTCACTCGGTTACGACACGGAATTTCAAACTGATCCACTACCGAAAAATCACCCAAGAAACAAAATCTCCGCCTTCGTGCAAGAAGCGGCCTGGTCAGTACTTGGAAGCGCAGCGACTGGCCCGAGCACGGCAATGCCGGTAGTCACCCACAGTCGGTCCAGTAGTTCGGGGACGGATCCGCGAGCACGCGCTCCGACTCTCCGGAGAGTAGGATCATCCGGGCTGGCCTATCGCAACGGCTGGCCCCACCGCAATTGGGGTTCTCATGCAACTCATGGGACCATCTTCGAGCAGTACGCGCTCTGAGTTGTCATCGGGCCGCCAATTGGTTGGGCCAATTGAGAGCATGCCGACCCCGACCGCTGAGTTCCGAGATGGGTAGCTCGCGCACACCCGACCGGGGAGCGAAGCGGCGGACCTTCGGTATCGCAGTGCTCGTTGTCTCCACTTGCCTGGTGATGATCGCCAGCGGCGGAATGTTCCTGCTGGTGGTGAGCCTCAAGCAGATGGCGGCCGATTTCGACTGGCCGCGCACCGTGCCTTCCCTCGCCTACGGGTTGTTCTTCGCCGGCACCGGGATCGGCGGCATCGCCATGGGCTACTGGTTCGACCGCTCCGGAACGGGACCGGTGACCTTGCTCGGCCTGACCATGATCGGCGCCGGCGCAATGCTCGCCAGCTCGATCGACTCGCGGTGGCAGCTATACCTCGTCTACGGCGTGATGATCGGGTTGTTCGGCTACGCGTCCATCTACGGTCCGTTGTCCATCAACGTGATGCGCTGGTTCGAGCATCGGCGCGGCTTCGCGGTCGGCCTGGTCACGGCCGGGGAGGGCATCGGCGGCACCATCTGGCCGCCGGTGTTTCGATACTTCAACGAGATGGCGGGCTGGCGAGATACGTTTCTGTGGTTTGGCGTCTTCGTCCTGGTCACCGCGCTGCCGCTCAGCGTGGTGCTCTGGCGCAGGATGCCGACGCGAGACGCGGGGTCTCGGGACGAGGGTGGCCGCATCGTCGATTCGCACGCCGAGGCGCCGACGATCCGCAAGCGGGCAATCAGTTTGTCGACATTCGCGACCCAGGCCGCGATCTGCCTGGCCATCGTCGGATGCTGCGTCTCCATGGCGATGCCGGTCGCGCACCTCGTCGCGCATGCGAGCGATCTCGGCCACGCCACTGCACGAGCGGCGGAGATGCTCGCGATCGCATTGTTCATCTCCGCTGTCATACGACTCGTGGCCGGCGCCTTCGTGGTCGACCGCTTCGGCGGCCTCGTCGCGTTGCTGGTGTTCTCCGGCCTGCAGACGGCGGCGATGCTGTTCTACGCGGTGGTAGACGGAATGCTCGCGCTCTACACCGTCTCGGCCCTGTTCGGGATTGGCTACGGGGGAATCAGCATCTGCTACCCGGTGCTCGTCCGCGAGTACCTGCCGCCGGCCGAGGCCGGTCGGCGACTGGGCGTGGTCCTGCTGTTCGGCACCCTCGGCATGGGGCTCGGCGGCTGGCTGGCCGGCTACGTCTTCGACTGGACCGGCAGCTACACGCCCGCGTTCCTGATCGGGGCGACGTTCAACGTCGCCAACTTGATCATCGTCCTCGGCCTCATCAACCGTACGCGGGCCGGTGGTGGCGCACCGATGCGGCCGGCGCCGGCGTGAGTGGACGGCTGGGCGACTTCGGGCTGATATTCGATTATTTCCCGGGCAGCTACCGGCCCGACGTGGAGGTGTATCTTGGGCATTTCCTGAGCAATCCGGGGCGACCGTAGTATATCCCCTTGACATATCCCTCCGTTCGGCTACCGTGGGTAGTCCTTCTCATTGGGAGGCATCCACATGAATCAGGGTAGTGTGTTCAAGTCCAATCGCAGTCAGGCGGTGCGCCTGCCAAAGAGCGTTGCCTTCCCCGACAGCGTAAAGAAGGTCGATGTCATCGTTCTCGGGAACTCTCGCCTGCTCGCGCCGGCCGGCGAAGCCTGGATTACCTGGTTCGACAGCCCCGGCGTTTCAGAGGATTTCATGGTGCAGCGCGACCAGCCGGACGATCAGGAACGGTCGTCACTGTAGTCGGCCATGCGGTACATGCTCGACACGAACGTGGCAATTCACACGATTCGGCATCGACCGAGCGAGGTGCGGGCGAAGTTCATCACCCAGGAGGGGCGCATGTGCATCTCAACCGTCACCTTGATGGAGCTGGTTTACGGCGCGGAGAAGTCCGCCCAACCGGACCGCAATCTGCGGGACATTGAGGCGTTTGCCTCGCGGCTGAGGGTTCTTCCCTACGATCGCGAGGCGGCCGAGCACACCGGCAGGATCCGGGCCGAACTGGCTCGAGCGGGCACACCCATCGGCCCATACGATCAGATGATCGCCGGGCATGCTCGGTCCCGGGGTCTGATTGTCGTGACCGCGAACACCGGGGAGTTCAAGCGCGTGCCCGGAATTTCAGTCGAGGATTGGACGGCGGGCGACCCTTCTCCTTAGCCCGGAAAAATCACCGATTTCCTGCTGCGGACGCCAATCTGTCGCTTCGCGCTCCCAAGGTCGCCGCGTTAGCGGGCCGTACTCCCTCAAGCCGCTTCGACGTAGTGTCGGCTACGCCTTTGCCAGCGCGTAAGCGCTCTTGAGGTCCGTGCGGCCCGCTACCACGGCATCTTGCCGCCCTCGCGACGAAAATCGGTGATTTTTCCGGGCTAGAAGCCATCGGGCCCGGGGCGGCCAACCGGCGCGCCTTGTGGACGTACTTCGCGCATGGCATTCGCCCCGGCGAAGATGCAGGAATCCGGTTCGCCGAGCTCGCGCCCCGCGACGACCGCCACCGCGCACGCAGCTCCGGCAGGGAGGTCAGCTCTTGCGGCGACTCCCGAGCGTCGCCAGCTTGCCGTCGAATGCCTTCGCCACGAGCGGGTCCACGAAGGGGCTCGGGTCGCCGTTCATCATCGCGATCTCGCGCACGAGCGTCGACGACACGTATCCGAACGCCTCGTCGGCGGGAAGAAACAGCGTCTCGAGCTCTTCGAACATCTTGTTGTTCATGTTGGCGAGCTGCAGCTCGTACTCGAAGTCGGAAACCGCGCGCAGCCCCCTCACCACGATGTGAGCCTTTCTCCGCGCCGCGAAGTGCACCAGGAGCCCCTCGAACGATTCGACGGCCACGTTGTCGAACTTCTTCAGCACCTCGGACGCGAGCCCGACGCGCTCCCCCAGGGAGAAGCACGGGTTCTTGCCCGCGCTCGCGGCGACCGCGACGATGACGCGGTCGAATAGGCGGGACATCCGCTGGATGAGATCGGTGTGGCCGTTATGGATGGGATCGAACGTGCCGGGGTATACCGCCACCTTTTCCATGATGCTCCAGGGTCCTTGTGCGCCGCGCAATCCGCTTCAATCGCAGGAAGCGAGATAATAGCGCACCTCCCCGGCCCGGCCGGACTTGAGAAGGGCCCACCCGGCCGGGAGTTGGGGGGGCTCCCGGCGGCGCACGACCTCGAACCAGACCCGGGCGGCGGGAGCCAGCCAGCCGTGCTCCACCAGACGGACCGCGACCTCGCGGTGCACCTCGAGGCGCTGCGGCGGGTCGACGAACACGATGTCGAAGGAGGCGGGGGCGGCCGCCGCGGGCGGGCGGGCGAGCCACTCGAGCGCGTCCGCCTCGACCACCGTGACGGACCCGGCCGCTTCGAGCCGCTCGCTTTCGCCGCGGAGCCGGTCGCCGACCGCCCGGCTGCGGTCGATGAGCACCGCTTCGGCCGCGCCCCGGGAGACCGCCTCGAAGCCGAGCGCCCCGCTTCCCGCAAAGAGGTCGAGGCAGCGTGCTCCCGGCAGGGCAGGGGCGAGCCAGTTGAACAGGGTCTCGCGCACCCGATCCGGGGTGGGACGCACGTCGGGTTCATCCTCCACGGCGAGCCGGCGCCCGCGCCAGCGTCCCGCGATGATTCGCACGCGACCCCCCGCCATTCTTCGCCTACACTTCCCGCCCGTCTTCGATGCCTGTCCCGGTCACCCGCCCGCCGCGAACATGCCGCCCGCCGCCGACCACCAAACCGGCCCCAGTCCCGGCCCCGCCCCCGACACCCCCCGGGCCGGAATCCTCGGCCGCCTCCGCACCGCCTTGCGGCGCACCCGGGAGAACCTCTCGAACGGCCTCGCGGACCTGTTCTCCCGGCGGAAGATCGATGCCGTCCTCATCGACGAGGTGGAAGAGCTCCTTCTCGGGGCCGACGTCGGGGTGAACCTGACGGACCGCATAGTGGCCGACCTCCACGACCGGCTCAAGCGGCGGCGGCTCGCGGACGGGACGGCGGTGCTCGATGCGCTGCGCGAACACATGGTGCAGGCGCTCGAGCCGGTGGCCCGAGGCTGCGAGATCGCGCCCCCGTCGTCGCTGGAACGTCCCTTCGTGGTGCTGGTGGTCGGCGTGAACGGCGTCGGCAAGACGACCACCGCCGGCAAGCTCGCGCACCGGTTCGGGGAGGGTGGATACTCGGTGATGCTCGCCGCGGGCGACACCTTCCGCGCCGCCGCGATCGACCAGATCAAGGTCTGGGGGGAGCGGAGCGGCGTCCCGGTCGTCGCCCAGCAGCCGGGTGCGGACTCGGCCGCGGTGGTGTACGACGCCCTGCAGGCGGCCACCGCCCGCGCGACGAACGTGCTGATTGCCGACACCGCGGGACGCCTGCACACCAAGACGGGGCTCATGGAGGAGCTCGCGAAGGTGCGCCGGGTCCTCGGGCGGATCGACCCCGCGGCCCCCCACGAGACCCTGCTCGTGCTGGACGCGACCACCGGACAGAACGGGCTCGTCCAGGCGCGCCGGTTCACCGAAGCGGTCCGGGTGAGCGGGCTCGCGGTCACCAAGCTCGACGGCACCGCGCGGGGCGGCGTGCTCTTCGCGATCGCCCGCGAGCTCGCCATTCCCATCCGGTACATCGGGGTGGGGGAAGGCATCGAGGACCTCCGGGACTTCGTCCCGGCCGACTTCGTGGACGCCCTCCTCGCCCGCGCCCCGGGGGAGGGATAGGCCCGCCGGCGCACGGCTCCGCTTCCGCCCATCCGAATCACCTTCCTTCCGGTCCGCCTTCCTTCCGGACCTCCCCCCGGTCGGCCGCACGGCGGCTCGGGTGGCCGCGCCCCTGCGCGCATTGCCGCGACACCCGCCGGACTCCGGGGTGTGCTCAGAGCGGTCCGACCGGATGTCGCACCTCCAGCTTCGCCATGTAGCGTCGCAGCAGGCCGGGATGGATGGCTCCCAGCTCGCGGCGAAGCTCCAGGCTCGCTTTCTCCGCGGGGGGGCTGGTGAGGAGGGCCTTGAGCAGAGCGAAAGCGCGTTCCGGGCCGCTATCGCCGCCCGCGAACGAGAGCCCGCGGGCAAGCCCGTGCTCGTGGAGCAGCATCCAGGCCGGAAACCATGCCGGGGAAATCTCGGGCTCGAGGTCGTCCTGCTCCTCTGCGAGATGCCACGCGTCCCGGATCGTTGCATCCGGAAAGTCCTGTGCCTCGATCAGCCTCCGGAACGCCTCCGGCGCCCGCCAGCAGAGCGCGAACCAGTGCATGATGGACTGGATACGGTCGCGAAGCCGGTGCTCGGCTTCGGCGAGCCGCGCCAGCAGAACAGGCTCGTCCTCATGGGCCGGAGTCTCGAGCACCGTGCGCCTCAGATTCTCCCAGTCGCCCCCTCGGAGGTACGCCCAGCTCGCATGACGCTTCGGGTGGACGGAATCGAAGGGCGCCGGTTCCAGGGCCCGGCCGGCGCCGCACCAGAACGGGGCCAACCACTCCCCGCCACCGGTACCGAACAGGACCAACGCGGCCGGCGACCACTCCGCGTCGAGCCGGCGGACCCATTCCAGTCCCGGCTCGGGATCATCCGGGGCCGGTGTGTCCAGCATCTCGATCAGCGTGGCGGCCGGGACCGCGGAAGCGTGGTCGGGAACGAGCGCCTCGAGACGCGTGCAGGCTTGCCTGCCCGCCCCGGCATCGCACGCCCAAAGCGCCTCCAGCAACGTGTTGACCGTGGAGGTGACCTCACTGTCCAGAAAGAGATCGAGCTGCTGTCCCCGCTCCCCCGATACACGGGGATGAAACGAGGTATGCAGCAGGTCGTTCAACCGTGGATCGGAAGACGCCACCACATCCCCCACGGGATTGTCCTCCGAACCCGGAAGAACGTCACGCCGGGGGACGAGACCGAGTGCCCGGGCGCAGGTCTCCGCCGCTTCCAGGCGCTCCCGGACACCTCGCGGCCCGCTGGCGAAGGCGCAGTCCAGTCGCGCGCGCTCGCCCCGGCACCAAGCCTGATAGTCCTCGACGCGAAGCTGGCCCGTGACCAACAGCAGCTCTACCGGAGTGAACCGGCCTCGATCGAGCAGTAGCTGCTCGACCGCTGCCTGCACCTCTTCGTCGCGCGGGGATTCCGGGTTCATGCCGGGACGGACCTGCCTGTTCCACAAGCCTGCATGGAATCAACCAATTACCTGATTACGTACAAGACTCAGGTGGGGACCACCGCATTCCTGGGATCGCGGGCATCCTTGCCCGCGTGGACCACGGCAGGCCTTCGGTCGCCCGCGGGCTGGAAGCCCGCGTTCCCAGGAGGCCCCGACCCCGGGAAGCCGCGGGAACGGGCTGAGGATTGTGCGTAATCAGGACCGATTATGGAGATCGATCGGGCGGCGGGGAACAAGTTGAGCCCGCGATTCATGCGGACCGAGCAAAATAGACCGAGGAGGGCGAGGGTATTGGCATCGATCGGAGACATGGCGAGCCTAGCCCGGAAATCTCACCAACTTTCTGCTGCGGACGCGGATCTGCTCGCTGTGACAAGGCGTACTCCCTCAAGCCGCTTCGACAGCGCGTACGCGCTCTTTCGGTCCGTGCGCCTTGTCACAGCGGCATCTCCGCGCCCTCGCAACGAAAGTTGGTGAGATTTCCGGGCTAGGCAGCACGGCGGTCGCGGAGAATGCCCGGCTTCGATCCGCTGCATCTTCCCCACTACACTTGCGGCCGCCTGTCGCTCATTCCCCGCCCATCCATGTCCGATCGCTGGCTCTTCGGCTACGGCTCTCTCATCTGGCGTCCCGACTTCCCGCACCACGAGGCGCGGGTCGCGCGGGTGGACGGATGGGTGCGGCGATTCTGGCAGGGCTCGCACGACCACCGGGGCGTGCCCGACGCGCCGGGTCGGGTGGTCACCCTGGTGCCCGCGGCGGGCGGTTGCGTCGAGGGGATGGCATTCCGCATGGACGACGACGCTGGCGTCTTCGAGCGCCTGAACCACCGCGAGAAGAACGGCTACGGGCTGACGGACGTCACGCTCCGGTTTCGCGACGGGCGCGCGGCCGAGGGCAGCGTCTACATCGCGCCGCGAGATAACCACGCCTTCCTCGGCCCGGCGCCGCCGGAGGCGATGGCGGCCCAGATCGCGAGGTGCGCCGGCCCGAGCGGAACCAACCTCGACTACGTGCTCCGCCTCGCGGAAGCGCTTCGCGCGCACGGCATCGACGACCCTCACGTCTTCGACCTCGAGCACCGCGTGCGAGGACTCTGAACTCCCGACGCGGGGGCCGGGCACCGCCCGATCACCATGATTTTCCTGCCGATCAACTCGACCACACCCACGATCGGCTTGCAGGACGCGCCACGTTCCTACAGGTTGCCTGCCCATTCTCGCGCGCAAGGAGTTCCAAATCCCTACGCCTGACTGGAGGAACGGACAGGGCCGGTAGCGGGACGAACCCGCCGCCGCTCTTTCACGTCGCTTTCAGGACAGGACGGAAATTGGCACTCTCCGCGGGCGAGTGCTAAACTTCGCTCCGCGCACTCACCAAAGGCAAGTCAACGCCATGGGCAAAGCACTGGAACTCTCGCTTGCAGTCCCGTCGGGGGGCAGCCTCGAGGCGTACCTCCAGGCGGTGCACACCATCCCCATGCTCTCCGAGGACGAGGAGAGGCATCTCGCCGAGCGGTACCGCGACCACGAAGACCTGGACGCGGCCCGGCGCCTGGTCCTTTCGCATCTTCGCTTCGTCGCCCGCGTCGCCCGCGGGTACTCCGGCTACGGACTGCCACAGGCCGACCTCGTTCAGGAAGGCAGCGTCGGGCTCATGAAGGCGGTCAAGCGTTTCGATCCGTCGCTCGGCGTGCGGCTCGTCTCCTTCGCGGTCCACTGGATCCGGGCCGAGATCCACGAATACATCCTGCGCAACTGGCGCATCGTCAAGGTCGCGACCACCAAGGCCCAGCGCAAGCTCTTCTTCAATCTCCGGAGCGCGAAGAAGCGTCTCGGCTGGATGAACCACAAGGAGGTGGAGGAAGTCGCGGCGGACCTCGGCGTGCCGTCGCGCACCGTGCTCGAGATGGAGCAGCGGCTGCATGCCCGCGACGCCTCCTTCGACCTGCCGGTCGGCGCGGACGACGATCTGCCCGCTCCGTCGGGGTGGATCGAGGACCGCCGATTCGAGCCGGCGCAGTTGGTGGAGGCGGAAGAGTGGGCGGCGAGCTCGAGCCGATCCCTCTACGAAGCCCTGGAGACCCTCGACGACCGCAGCCGGTCCATCGTGAACCGGCGGTGGCTCGGCGAGGAGAAGTCCACCCTCCAGGAGCTCGCCGACGAGTACGGCGTATCGGCGGAGCGGATCCGGCAGATCGAGAAGAACGCCATGAAGAAGCTGCGGGGCCGGATCGAGGCCTGAGCCCCGCTCCGCGCCACCCGTCCACGCCGCGGTTCCGCGCAGACGCGCCGGGAGCGGGTCAGTCCACCGGGCCCGGCCGAACCGGTCGTCGCGCCGAGGCTGGTAGCCTCCGGGCTCATCACCTCCTGGCTGGTCACCTCCGGCTGCCTCGCGCGGCAGGGGACGGCCGGGACGAGGGCATGCCCGCGGGCCGGAGACGCAAGGCCCGGCGGGCGTGAAACCACCCCGGGCGCATCACCAGGGCCATTTCACGCTGGCCGATGATGGACTGGCCCATCCTGTCCGTGCCGTCGGCCCTTGGAGCGCACCGTTTCTGCGCTGCCGGGCGTCCCTCCTCTCTCCCACTGCCGCCATGTGGGCCTTCCATGTTTCGCTTGAACGGTAGCCTCTTGGCAGGTCGGACTACGCTGCGCCAGTCCGGCCTGCTCCTGCTCCCGCCCCCAATCCGACCTGCCCCGAGACCGGAGCCGCAGGGTGAGACGACCCCGGGGGCATCGCGCCGAGCGCTTGCGGCCACCGTTGCGATGACATAGAAAGGGGCGGTTTTTCCCCAGGGGCGCCTCGCCATGGCCAGCACCGCCCGCGACATCGCCATGAAGGGCGGCGGGTACTACTCGCGCGCGACGATCGGCGCCAAGCACGTCATCGACGGCGCCACCCCCCTCATCCTGCAGAGCATCGAAGACATGAGCCCGCCCGACGACGGCTCGGTGTTCACGATGTCCGACATGGGCTGCGCCGACGCCGGCACGTCGATGACGATGGTGGGCACGGTGCTGAAGGAAGTGCGGCGGCGCGTCCCGTCGCGTCCGATCCAGATGATCTATACCGATCTCCCCCGCAACGACTTCAGCCAGCTCTTCCGCAACGTCCTCGGCCTCGCCGACACCGCCTCGTACTTCGACGAGATCGACAACCTCCACGTCTTCGCCTCCGGAACCTCGTTCCACCGCGGGATCGTCCCGCCCGGCACCCTCCACCTCGGATTCACCGCCACCGCGTCGCACTATCTGAGCGAGAAGCCGGCGCGGATCGAGAACCACGTGCACATGGTCGGGGCGGCCGGCGCGGAACGGGCCGCGTACACCGAGCAGGGCCGCCGCGACTGGGAGGCGATGCTGCTGCACCGGGCGCGCGAGCTCGCCCCCGGCGGACGCCTGGCCCTGTTCAACTTCGGCATCGACGAACAAGGGCGCTATCTCGGGAACACGGGCGGGATCAGCATGTTCGACATCTTCAGCGAGATCTGGGCGGAGCTTCGCGACGAGGGGTCCATCACCCCCGACGAGTACGTCGATACCAACTTCCCTCAGCATTACCGCACGGTGGAGGAGTTCACCCGGCCGTTCCGGGACCCGGACAACCCGGTGCACCGTGCCGGCTTGCGGCTCGATCACGCGGAGACGCGGGTGGTGCGGTGCCCGTTCGAGGCCCACTTCGAGGAGCACGGCGACCCGGCCAGATTCGCCCGCGAGTACATCCCGACCCTGCGCTCGTGGAGCGAAACCACTTTCGCGAGCGGGCTCTCCCCGGACCGCCCGCCCGAGGAATGCGCAGCCATCCTCGACCGCTTCTACGACCGCTACGAGGCGCGGGTCCGCGAGGCGCCGCACGGTCACGCCATGGACTACGTTCACTGCTACCTCATCGCGTCGAAGGTCCGCGGCTGAGAGCGACCGTGCATCCGCCCCCGCCCGGCACCGGCCGCCACCCCACCGGCGGCCCGTGTGGACCCCCGCGATCCGCTTCCGCATCCGGGCGCCCTTCCGGCGGCTCGCGAGCGCGGCTCTCGTTCCCGGATCCGCCCGCCCGCCCTCCGCCATGCAAGGGTTCCTCCGGAAGGAGCTTCGCCTCCGGCCACCGGCTCACCCGGCCCTGCCGCCGCGCGCCGAATGCCAGTTCCTCGAAGACGGGCCCCCCGAGGTGAGCGGCGTGGACGTGGACCCGGCCCCGGCGATGCTGCGCCCCCCGGGCGCGGTGATGCGGCTCTCCCGCCTCGGCCGGTTCTACCCGACCCGCCTCAGCTTCGCCCGGGTTCTCGTTCGCCGCATGGCCCGGGAGGGCTGGCGTATCGAGACCGCCGTCCGCGACCTCGACGACGACGGTTACGGACAGGTCGCCTACCATGTCCATACCCCGGCCGGGGTGCTCGGGTTCGCGGCATTCTCGCACCATCTCGACCCCGCGGACCGGACCGACCGCGTCATCGCCGAGCGCTGGGACGCGAGCTTCGCCCTCACCCTCGAACCTCCGACACCGGCCGACCTCGATCGGCTCGGTGAAAACGTGCCGCGGCAGGAGGCGGGGCGCTGCGGGGCGGGAGAGATCGTGCTGAGCCGCGCCAACCGGAGCGTGCGGCTGTTCGACAAGGTGGTCGCCTCCCTCGCGGACGGCCGCCAGCCGCCCCTGGACGACGTCGGCCGGGTGGGCTACCTGTTGCGAACGACCGCCGTCTACGGCAACGGCAAGTTCGGCCTCGCGGATTTCGAGCGGGTCCGGCGAACCGGGATCCTCACCCAACCCTTCCAGGCGGAGATGCTCGCCGTGTACCTGATCCGCCACTTCAGCCTGGAGCTGGTGGATCACCTCGCGGCGCGACGCGGCGGGGGCCGCGCGGTGAGACTCGACGGTCCGCGGCGGCGGGCGCTCGGGATCGGGAACGCGACCGGACTCGGGATGGCGCCCTTCCTCGTCAGCCACCCGCAGCTCATCGACCGCTGGGTCCGCATGCGCGAGACCGCCCTCGCCAGGGTGATGGAAGTCGAGCGGGCGTCCCCGTCCGAGCTGGCGAGGTTCCGGGCCCTGCTCACACGCGCCCGGACCCATGTCGCCGAGTGGCGGCCACAGGTGGGGGATGCCGACCTCGGACGCCGCCTCCGGGCGGTCGCGCGGCGCCTCGCGGAGCTCGAACGTCTGGCCGCCCCGGAGGACGGCGATGGGCAGTTCCTCGCCGGCCGGCGGCCCTGGGCCGCGCTCGCGGCCTGGGCGGGGGACGACGCGGAGACCGGAGAGCTGCTGAACAGCATCGTCATCGAGCTCTATCCGGATCGGGTCGACGACCTGGAAGCGGCCGCCGGTTCGGACGAACGAGCGGAGGTGCGGCCCGAGATGCCGGTGGGCACGCTCCGCGGGATGATCGAGGAGCGCTACGGCTGGGCGCTCGAGGTCGACTTCGACCGGCCCGAATCGCAGGCCCTGTTCTGGTACCACTCCGAGGAGAAGGAGGAACCGAGGCTCGGTTTCCGCTACGAAGAGCCGGGGGCGGAACGCGAGATCCGCCTCGGGATCGGGCGGCAGGCGGCGGAGCTGCACCGGGCGCTCGAGCGTGCGGACCCCGCCATGCCGGCCGGCCGGTTCCTCCGGGAGAACCCCGGGTTCCGGCAGATCGTGAGACGCATCCAGTCGCTCGAAGACTCGCCCTACGCCGAGATCCACGACAACCTGCTCGATCGGGGCTGCGAGCCGGCGGACCTGCTGCGCGGCAAGCTGTCGATGCTGGGGGCGAGCCGGTTCGATCCGAAATCGTTGCTCTGGACCCGGGTGACGTTCTTCCAGGGAGCCCCTCTCGCGAGCGAGCTCGGGCGCCCCGGCGCGGACGACTGGGCGTTCGCGACGACCGGCGCCGGCACCGCCGACGCCTCCGACGCCAGCGCGTGAACGACGCGACCCGCGTGCACGTCTCCCTCGCGGAGCTCCGGGTCGCCGCGGGCCGGGCTTTCGAAGGCGCGGGGGCGCCGGCCGGCACCGAACGCGACGGCGCGCGCTCCGCGGTCTGGCTCGAATCGCGCGGGCTCGGGGGGGCCGCGGCGCTCCTGTCCGACCTTCGCGCCATTGCAGGCGCCGCAAGCCGGCCCCCGAGCTTCGCCGGCAACCGGGCAGACCTCGCGGGCTGCCCGATCCTGGTCTGGGGCAGCACCCTCGTCGAGCTCGCGATGCTGCAGGCCGGTACCGCCATCGTCCTCGAGGGCTGCCGCGCCCCGCGCGCCCTCCTTCCGGAAGCGGCGGCCCAGGCGGCGGCCCGGGGATGGCACTTCCGTCTCGAGTCCGGAGCGAGCCGCGCGCTCGTCGCGAGCGGGGAGATGACCCTCGATCGCTCGTACGCGGACCTCGATGCCGCCGACGTGCGTCTGGTCGCGGCGGCGGGCGCACCGCCCACCGGCCTGCCGCCGGCGCCTCCTCTCTCCCGCCTGAGCGCGGCGGAGCTCGAGGCTCGCCATGCCGCCTCGCTCGCGAAGGGGCTCCGGCTGGCCCCCGCCGACTGGCGAACGATCCGCGAAGCCGCGGCCCGGATCCTCGTTTTCGCGAGCGAGCGCTCCCGCTCGCGCGGTGCGGGCGCGGAGGTCGACGACAACGAGTAGCGCCGCCCCGGCTTTCCGGCCGCACGCCGGGCACCGGGCGCACCGGGCGCCGGGCACCGGGCGCGGCGGGCGGTCAGACCATCTTCACCAGGAAATGGTGATCCACCAGCAGGCAGGCGAATATCCCGAACAGGTAGACGATCGAATACCCGAAGGTCTTCATCGGCAGGGCCGAATCTTCCCGGAACATGAGGGCGAGCGCGTAGTACACGAACCCGGCCCCGAAGACGACGGCGCCCGCGAGGTAGAGGATCCCGCTCATGCGGGTGACGTAGGGCAACAGGCTCGCTACCAGGAGCAGCAGGGTGTAGAGCAGGATCTGGAGCCGGGTGAACGCGACCCCGTGGGTGACCGGAAGCATGGGCACGTCGGCCGCCGCGTACTCGTTCCGCCGATGGATGGCGAGCGCCCAGAAGTGCGGTGGGGTCCAGGCGAAGATGATGAGGAAGAGGAGCAGGGCGTGCGGGTCCACCGCCCCCGTCACCGCCGCCCACCCGATGACCGGCGGCATCGCGCCGGCCGCGCCCCCGATGACGATGTTCTGGGGAGTGGCGGGCTTCAGCCACACCGTGTAGACCACCGCGTAGGCGGTCGTCGAGACCAGGGTCAGCGCCGCCGCCAGCCAGTTGACCCACACCAGGAGCACGCCGGCCGAGCCGGCCGCGAGGACGCAGGCGAAGACCGTCACGGTCCGGGGGGCGAGCAATCCGGATACCACCGGGCGATTCCGGGTACGGGCCATGACCAAGTCGATGCGCCGCTCCACCGCGTGGTTGAAGGCGGCGCCGGCGGCCGCTCCGAGACCGATTCCCGCGGCGCCGGCGAGGAGGATGTCGATCGGCACCATTCCGGGTACCGCGAGGAACATCCCCACCACCGCGGTGAAGACGATGGTGACCGCGATCTTCGGCTTGCACACCTCGAGGTAGGCCGCGAAGACTTGCGTGAACGCGGCCGCCGGCCGGGCCGCCGCGGCGCTCGCGGGGGGAACGGTCATGCCCGGGTACTCCTCCCGCTCCCCCTGCATGCACCGGCCCCCGGCGCACTCGATGCCGTCACGGCCGGCGCGGCCGGTGCGGCCGGTGCGGGTGTCCGCGCCACCGGGCGGGCCGCGAATGCGGGGCGTTCCGGCCCGCGCGGACGCTTCGCTCCGGAACCCGGCGGAAGGCATGAGCAGTGCGCCAACCCGGTCATGGAGGTCCGCCCGATCGGTGATGCATCGTGATCAGCGCAACCAGCAGAAGCGCCGCCACCGCATTATGGGCGACGGCTACCCCGAGCGGCAATCCGAGCCATACGTTCGACACGCCGAGCATCGCCTGGACGACGAGCAGCCCGAAGACGGACAGGGTCGCCGCGGCAAGGGCCCGGTCCGGCCGGCCCCGCCACATCGCCGCGCCGCAGAGCCCCCCCAGGTACAGGACGGTGACGAGCGCCCCGATGCGATGGGCCACGTGGATGGCGACCCGCGCCTCGACGGCGAGCACCCCGCCCTCGAATCCGGAGCCGGAGCCGGACTCCTGCCAGAGCCGGAAACCGGCCGCGTAGTCCCCGGCCGGCCACCAGCTCCCGTGGCAAGTGGGAAAGTCCGGGCACGCGAGCGCCGCGTAGTTGGCGCTGGTCCAGCCCCCGAGCGCGATCTGGACCGCAAGCACCGCGACCCCGGCCGCGGCGGCGGGCCCGAGCCACCCCGGCCGCGGCCGGCCGGCGGAGGGGGAGGCGGGGATGGCGGGGATAGCGGGAATGGCGGGGCCGAGGTGGAGCCGCCACAACAGGCCGAGTATCGCCATCCCTCCCAGCAGGTGAGCGACCACGACGGCCGGTTGCAGCCGAAGGGTGACGGTCCACGCCCCGAGGGCGGCCTGAAACGCGACCAGCGCCAGGAGGGCGAGGGGGAGCGCGATCGGCCCGCCCGCCGCCCCGCGCCGCCGGCCGCGGGCGGCGATGACCGCGAGGGCCAGGATCGCGAGCCCGAGGGCGCCCGCGGTGTAGCGATGGACCATCTCGCGCCACGCCTTCCCCCCCTCGATGGCCGCCTCGAGCCCGGACCCGGCCGGGCCGACCACCATCCGGCCGTAGCACCCCGGCCAGTCCGGGCAGCCGAGCCCCGCCCCGGTGAGCCGCACCCACGCGCCGAGCACCACCACCGCGAACGCGAGCACCGCGATCCCGAGCGCGAGCCGGCGCAACCGCCGCTCGTGCATCAGCAGGACCTGCCCCCGCGGCAACGGGACGGACGTCCACCACGCCCATGACCCCATGCGAACCGGATGGCGCCCGCCGCCCGCCGGCCGCGGCGGTCCGGCCGGCCACCCGCCCGGCCGCCCGGGCAAGCTCCGGCGATCGCGAGGGCCGGAAGCCGGGGAACCGCAAACGCCATCCTCCGCTCCCGCCGTTGCGTTCGGGTCACCCGGTCTGCCATTTCGAGAGCTTGAGGAGGCGGGTGAGATCATCCTTGATCGCGCGTGGACCGGACCCGGCCGGAAAGTACGAGACCACGAAACGCCGCGGGTCCACGAGCCAGATTCCGTGCCCGATCCCGGCTCCGCCGTCGTCCGCGCGGCGAAGGGAGCGTTGCCAGCCGGCCGTGGCCGTCGCTACCGGGTGGTCCGTCTCGGCCGGGGAGGAAGATGCGGGGGGGACGAGCAGCAGCCGCTGCACCCGTGCCCGATTCCGGCCGAGCGCCCGATGCGCCTGGCGCATCGCCCCGAGCGCGGCCTCGCAGTCGGCCTCGCAGCCGCTCGCGGCGAGATGGACGAGCGTCCACCGGCGATCGAGGAAGTCGGGGGGGAGGGTCTCCCCGCTCACCAGCACGAGGGGGTCGGGCGGCGCGGGGCGCGGGGGATCGAGGAGCAGGGCCCGGTTCACCGTTCCCGGCACGAACCACGTTCCGGCCCCGGCATACAGCACGAGCGCGAGAACGAGCGGAGCCGTGAACAAGGCGAGGAGCCCGAGGAGCACCAGCTTCGGCCTGACCCGCATCGCTTCAAGCCCTCCCCGCTCGGACGACTAGCCCGGAAATCTCACCAGCTTTCGTCGCGAGGGCGGCGAGACGGCGCTGTGACAGGCCGCACGGACCGAAGGAGCGCGTACGCGCTGGCGAAGGCGTAGCCGACACTAGCGCGTTCGCGCTGTCGAAGCGGCTTGAGGGAGTACGGCCTGTCACAGCGCATGGATCGCCGTCCGCAGCAGGAAGCTGGTGAGATTTGCGGGCTAGCGCCCGGCCCCGGCGCCCGATCGCGGCGGACCTCCCGGCCGGAGCCGTGGAGGAGGGGCTGCCCGGGGATTCCCCGGTCCTTCCGGGCTCGAACCCCTTCCATCTCCCGTCCCGTCGCCGCCTCGCCGCCGGCCCCGGTGAGAAGCACCGACCGATCATGCCGCGGACCGCCTCAGGTTCACCGCGACCCAGATCGCGAACAGCGCCGCCGCGAGTGCAAACCATTGAAAGGCGTATCCACGGTGTCGGTCCGGGGTCAGCCCGGATGCGGCCTTCCACTCCCGGACGTAACCGTGCGGAGCGTCCGGGTCGAGGGCCACGAGCCATGCGGCGAGGGGATATCCCAGCGAACCCTGCATGGCGTCGATCTCCACCCGCTGCACCACCCGCGGCCACCCGGACGCCGCGTAGCCGGTGTCGCCGAGAACGAACAGGTCCTCGCGGGGAAGACGGACGGTTCCCCGCAAGCGCAGCTCGCCCCCGGGGGTGGCGACCTCGGGAAGGACGGCCCGGTCCGGTCCGCCCGGCACCCATCCCCGGTTGACCAGGACCGCGCCGTGGCTCGCGGTCCGAAAGGGGGTCAGCACGTGGTACCCCGGCCGGCCCCGGTAGGTGCGGTTATCCTGGAGGAACTGGTGCAGCGGGTCGTAACGCCCGCCGAAGTCCACCCGCGCGTACTCGTGAGGCTCGCTGCCGAGGGCCGTCTCGTCCAGCACCACCACGCGGCCCGCCTCGAACGCGTCCCGCCGCTCCTCCTTGCCGGCCGCCCGGTCGAGCTGCCACAAGCCGAGGCCGCAGAGCAGTCCGAACACCACCGCTGCCGCGGCGCTCGGCACAAGGGAAGGCGAGAACCGGTAGCCGGCCAGCGTCAGGGGCGGCGACGAGATGCTGCCGCCGTTCCTTGGGGCCCGGGTGACGCGGACCGTCGAACCGGGGCCGGCCCGGAACACCCGCCAACGTTCGTCGCGAGGGCGCGGGCGCCGGGATGGCGTGGCGGTGGGGCGCACGGACTGAGAAACGCCGAAGACCCAGCCACCACAAGCGCGTCCGCGCCGTTGAAGCGGCTCGAGGGCATACGGCCCGCCACCAAGAGCAGATTGGCACCCGCAGCAGGCGGCTGGCGAGATTTTCGGGCTAGACTTCCGGTCGCTGGCCCGGCCCGGGAGCGAGCCCCCGTGAACTTCGCCACCATAGTCATCGTATTGATCTTTATCGGTATCCTGGCGAGCCTGGGATCCGCGCTGGTCCATCTCGTCCGGGGCCGCGGGCGCTCGGAACGGACCGCCAAGGCCCTCACGGTCCGGATCGGCATGTCCATCGGGCTGTTCGTGCTGCTGTTCCTGCTCTGGTGGGCGGGGCTCATCCGTCCACACGGAATGTGAGTGTGCCCCGCCGCCCTCAGAGCCAGTAGACGAAGATGAACAACCCCAGCCAGACCACGTCGACGAAATGCCAGTACCAGGCCGCGGCTTCGAACGCGAAATGGTGCTTGGTGTCGAAGTGTCCCTTCATTCCTCTCAGCATGACCACGGTGAGCATGATCGCGCCGATGGTGACGTGGGCTCCGTGGAAGCCGGTGAGCATGAAGAACGTCGAGCCGTAGATCCCGGTCGACAGCTTGAGGTTGAGGTGGGTGTACGCTTCGAAGTACTCGTACCCCTGCAGGCCGACGAAGAGAAACCCCAGCAGGACCGTCAGCAGCAGCCCCCCGACGAACTGCCCGCGATTCCCCTTGATGATGCCCCAGTGCGCCCAGGTCACGGTGCCCCCGCTCGAGAGCAGGATGATGGTGTTCAGGGCGGGGACCCCCCACGCCTCCATCACCTGGTACGCACCGCCGACCGCTTCCGGGCCGTTGGTCGGCCACACCGAGTCGAACGCCGGCCACAGGAACAGGTTGGTCGCCACGCCGGTGCCCTCGCCCCCCAGCCAGGGCACGGAATAGACGCGCGCGTAGAACAGGGCGCCGAAGAACACGCCGAAGAAGCACACCTCGGAGAAGATGAACCATCCCATTCCCCACCGGAACGAGCGGTCGACCTGGTCGTTGTAGATGCGGGACTCGCTCTCCCGGACTACCTGCCCGAACCACAGGAACATCATGGCCGCGAGGATCACGAACCCGAGGACCATCACCAGCGACGCGAGGCTCGCGCCGTTGAGCAGCGCCGCGAAGCCGCCGAGGAGAGCGGTGAGGCCGATCGAGCCCACGATGGGCCAACGCGTGCCGTGGGGGAGATAGTACTGGGCTTCAGCCATTGGTTCGGATTCCGTCACTGGGGGCGGCGCGCCGGGCCGCCGACTGGGCGGCAGGTTCCGCCTCGAAGAAGGTATAGGCAAGGGTCAGGGTGCCGATTCGGCGCGGGATCGCCTCGTCCACCACGAAGCGCACCGGCATGTCGCGGGTCTCCCCGGGCTCGAGGCGCTGCCGGGTGAAGCAGAAGCATTCGATCTTGTTGAAGTGCGCTGCGGCGCCGACGGGAGTAACGCTCGGGACGGCCTGGGCGATCACCGGCCGGCGCGAAAGGTTGGAGGCGGAGAAATTCACCTCGTAGACCTTTCCGGGATGGACCTCGAAAGGCCCTTTCGGGGTATCGAACTTCCAGCGCAGGCCGCTGTTGACGGTCGCGACGAACTGGACGTTGACCACCCTCGTCTCATCCACCGCGCCGGTCGTCGCCGTCGCCTCCGAGACGATCCCGGTACGGCCGCCGATCCCGGTGATGTCGCACACGATGTCGTACAGCGGCACAAGTGCGTACCCGAAGCCGAACATGGCCGCGGTCGCGACGAGCAACCGGACCGCCAGTCGCCGGTTCGCGGGCGCAGCCGGGCGGGCGGAATTCACCACCGGAACCATCCCGTCACGAACATGAGCACATAGAACCCCAGGGCCACGACCGCGATCGCCAGTGCGAGCCGGACGTTGGACCTGCGCTGCCGTTTCGCCTCACCGGGAGCGTCGCCCACCAAGTGGAGCGCCTATCGGACCGCCGGAGGGGTCTCGAACGTGTGATACGGCGGGGGAGACGGCAACGTCCACTCCAGCCCGTCCGAGCCGTCCCAGACCTCGGCCGTCGCCTGCTTCCCGCCCCGGCAGCACCGGAGCACGATCCAGGCGAACAGGAGCTGGGAGAGCCCGAACCCGAACCCGCCGATGCTCGACACCATGTTCCAGTCGGCGAACTGCACCGCATAGTCCGGGATCCGCCGCGGCATCCCCGCCAGCCCGAGGAAGTGCTGCGGGAAGAACAGGATGTTGACGAAGATGGTCGACAGCCAGAAGTGCCACTTGCCGAGCCGCTCGTCATACATGTTCCCGGTCCACTTCGGCAGCCAGTAATAGACCCCGGCGAAGATGCCGAACAGCGAACCGGTCACCAGCACGTAGTGGAAGTGGGCCACCACGAAGTAGGTGTCGTGGTACTGGAAGTCCGAGGGGACGATCGCCAGCATGAGGCCCGAGAACCCGCCGAGCGTGAACAGGATGACGAATGCGATCGCGTACAGCATGGGGGTCTCGAAGCTGAGCGAGCCGCGCCACATCGTCGCCACCCAGTTGAAGACCTTCACCCCGGTCGGGACCGCGATCAGCATCGTGGTGTACATGAAGAACAGCTCGCCCGCGAGCGGCATCCCCACCGTGAACATGTGGTGCGCCCACACGATGAACGACAGGAACGCGATCGAGGCGGTGGCGTACACCATGGACTCGTAGCCGAAGAGGGGCTTGCGGGAGAAGGTGGGGATGACCTGGGACACGATCCCGAACGACGGCAGGATCATGATGTACACCTCGGGGTGCCCGAAGAACCAGAAGATGTGCTGGAACAGGACCGGGTCGCCTCCGCCCGCGGCGGAGAAGAAGGAGGTGCCGAAGAACTTGTCGGTGAGCAGCATGGTGACCGCCCCCGCGAAGACCGGCATGGCGGCCACCAGCAGGAACGCGGTGATGAGCCAGGTCCATATGAACAGGGGCATCTTCAACAGGGTCATGCCGGGGGCGCGCATGTTCAAGATGGTCACGATGATGTTGATGGCGCCCATCACCGACGCGATGCCCATCAGGTGGATGGCGAAGATCGCGAACGGAAGGTTCGCGCCGCCCTGGAGAACGAGCGGCGCATAGAGGGTCCAGCCCGCGGCGGGGGCGCCTCCCTCCATGAAGAAGGTGGAAATCAGGAGTGCGAACGCGAACGGAAGGAGCCAGAAGCTCCAGTTGTTCAAGCGCGGGAGGGCCATGTCGGGGGCCCCGATCATCATCGGAACCATCCAGTTCGCAAACCCCACGGTGGCCGGCATGATCGCGCCGAAGACCATGATCAGCGCGTGCATGGTGGTCAACTGGTTGAAGAAGTCCGGCTCCACGAACTGAAGGCCGGGCGACCACAGCTCGGTGCGAATGCCGAGCGCGAGGACGCCCCCGAGCAGAAGCATCAGGAACGAGAACACGAGGTAGAGCGTTCCGATGTCCTTGTGGTTGGTGGTGAACACCCACCGGAGGACGCCGGGCTCGGGGCCGTGATGGTGGTGGTCGTCGTGGTGCGCGTCGTGCGTGGTTGCCGCGCTCATCTCCACACTCCTCCTGCCGTTCGTTCGCCGTGCGGGGAGCCGCGGCCCCTCAGCGGACCGCCCGGATGGCGGCCGGCTGGACGATGCCGCCGGCGGCGTTGCCCAGCGCATTGCGTTGGAAGGTGACGACCGCGGCGAGATCGGAGTCGCTGAGCTGCTCCGCAAACGCGGCCATGGCGGTCCCCGGCTTGCCGTTCATGACCCGGTCGAGGTGGCCGTCGAGGGGGCCGGTCGCGATCGGGCTGTCCGTGATCGCGGGGAAGGCCGGCGGCAGCCCCTGGCCGTTCTGCTGGTGGCAGGCCGCGCACGCGGTGAGATAGACCTTCTTCCCGCGCGCCATCAGCTCTTCCGTCGTCCACTCGCGCTCGGCTTCCTGGGCCACCATCGCCTGCGCGGCGTGGCGCGCGCCGACCCACGCCGCGTATTTCTCCTGCGGGACCGCCCGCACCACGATGGGCATGTAGCCGTGGTCCTTGCCGCACAGCTCGGCGCACTGGCCCCGGTACACCCCGGGCTCGTCGATGCGAGCCCATATCTCGTTGATGAAGCCGGGGATCGCATCCTTCTTCATGCCGAGCGCCGGCACCCACCAGGCATGGATGACGTCATTCGCGGTGAGCAGGATCCGGACCTTCCGGCCTACGGGAAGCACCACCTCGTTGTCGACCTCGAGCAGATAGTGCTCGCGGGAATACGCGTCCGTGTAGATCGCCTCCCGGCTCTCGGGCGCGAGCGAGCTGAAGAAGTCGACCCCGTCCTCGAGGTACTCGTAGCGCCACTTCCACTGGTGGCCGGTGACCTTGAGGGTCATGTCGGCCTCCGACGTATCCTCCATCACGATGAGCGCCCGGGTCGCGGGGATCGCCATCAGCACGAGGATGAGCACGGGTACGACCGTCCACAGGATCTCGGCGAAGGTGTTGTGGTGGAAGTTCGCCGCGGCGTGGCCGGCCGCCCGGCGGTGGCGAATCATGGAGTAGAACATGACGCCGAAGACGACGATCCCGATGCCGATGCACCACCACAACATGAGCATGTGCTGGTCGTATGCCTCGCGGCTGATCGGGGTCACGCCGCGCGGCATGTTGAGCTCCCACGCCGCGTGGGCCGCCCCGATCGGCAGCAGCGCAGCCAAGCCCGCCGCGGCCCGCGAGGCCCGGTGAACCCATCCACGGCAAGATCGATTGTCGAGCGCCATCGGCTCTCCGTTCACTGGCTGGCCTGCCTGGTGCGTCGCCTCGGCGGCACCGGCCGGTCCGGACTGCTTTCCACCCATCGAATCCGTTTCTCAAGAACCATGGTCGGCGGCGGCCGGGGCGGCGGCTTCCGGAAAGGGCCGCACCAGCGTCCGGCGCAGGAGCTCCGCCGCCTGCCGCCGTTCGTCTTCCGCCAGAAAATCGCCCAGCGCGACCTCCTCGCCGTGCATCGTGAGGACCAGCCGCGACGGGTGCCCGCGAACCCGGGGGCGCTGCAGGCGCACCCGCACCCATCCGCGGGGAAACTCCCATCTCGCGGCACGCGACGGACCGGAGCCCTTCTCCACCGCAACTCGCCCGCCCTTTACGGAGACGACCTCCATTCGATGACCCCGTCGCTGCACCAGGTAAAACGCGACCGCGAGCGCCAGCCATTCCGCTCCCGCGAGGGGCAGCACCGGCCAGAGTCCGATCACCGCGAATCCGGATGCGAGGCCCACGAGGACGAGCGCCACGACCACGAGGAAAACCTTCGCTTGCCGCCATGAGAGAGACAGGTTCGGGCGCAGAACCAGGGTGTGGTCCGGCCCTTCACCGCTCATCGACACCATGTCCGCGCCCTGCTCTCCCGTACGCGGCCGAATCCAGTCCGTTCGAAGCCGCGGCATGGTACTAGAGCCCCTGACGGGCCGCAATACGAAGCCTTGTCCAACGACACATGAGCCTGAGTGGTGACCCCTTGTCCAATGAGAGACCTGATTACGGTACAAGACTCAGGTTGGGACCACCGCATTCCTGGGATCGCCGCCTTCGAGGGACCGTGGGCCTCCCGGGAGCGCGGGCTGGAAGCCCGCGGGCATGGTCACGGAGCGGAGACTCCCGTCGCGTTGCGTGCGGGTCTGAGGCCCGCCGCGGGCTGGAAGCCCGCGACCCCGGGAGGCCGCGCGGGAACGAGCTGAGGATTGTGCGTAGTCAGGATGAGAGATGAGCCTGAATGGGGGTCGTGATTCCAACGTGACGTGAGCCTGAAGACGATCGGGAGCGGAGCATCATCAGGAAACGATCGTGACGCTCGGGACCCACCGGCCGCGGAACGTCGAACAGGTCCGTGCCGTTCCGGATTGGAAGAGACTCGAACCGCCCCGTCCAATGAAGGAGACAATCCGCTCCGGCGCCCCGGGGTCCGGTGCCCGCGGCGGCGGCTCGGGCCGGCCGCGACGAAGGGGGCGCCTCAGCTACCGCGGCCGCGAGAATGCTTCGAGCGGCACCTCGGCCCGGGCTTCCGGCTTCCAGCCGTGACCGTGCACGAGCTCGACGGTCGCCGGTACCCGGCCGGGCGGCAGTTGCCCTTGGCAGGCGTCCACGAGGGCCCCGAGCTTCCGGGGAGTGGTGAGGCCGGACGGGCGGCCGGGCAGGGGATTGCCGGTCCCGAGGCCCCGGAGGTCACGGAGGAGGGCGGGCACGTCGGACCAGGTGACGGTGATCCGTTCCGCATCCATGACCACGTCCCCGAATCCAGCCTGCAGCATGGCATCGCCAATGTCATGCATATCAATAAAATCAATTATATGTGCGTAATCGTCCACTGCCTTCCAGCTTCCTCGAAGTTCCCCGAGGGTACCGGGACCAAGGGTCGCGAACGCGATCAGTCCACCCGGACGAAGCACGCGCCAGACCTCCCGGAGGACCGGCCCAAGATCCGTGAACCAGCACATGCCGAGATTGGAAGCCACCAGATCGGCCGAGCCGGCAGCAAGGGGCAGGCCCATCGGACTCGCTGCGACGGCCAGGGTCCGGCCACCGAGGCCCGGGGTGACCGCGCGCGGAACATACCCGCACGACACGACCTTCGAGCCGGGAAAGCGCTCCGCCAACCGAGCCTGCAGCCCGCACTGCATCGCGAGGTCGACGACCCACCCGGGCTCGAGACGCACCGGGTCCAGGTGGTCGAACAACCTTGCCGCGGTCTCTTCGCACAGCCTTTCGGCCGCGCCGGGCGCTCCGCGCCGGCGGGCGACCGGAGCCCGGGCGAGCGCGGCACGCACACGGGCTTCGGAGAGGATCGGCGGGCGTTCGTTCACGGGATGATCCGCCCCTAGAATGATGCCCCCCCGGGGGGACCACCGCGGCGGCACGGATGCGGCGGCTGGCCGGGGGCCGAAGGAGCATGGCCCTTTCGTCCGGCGGCGGGGCCGGGGCCGGGGCCGGGGCCGAGGACACGCCGGGGACGGCAGGACCTCGCGTGTCCCGGGGTGGCGGAGGGGGGTCGATGTTGCACGGATCGCGGAATCAAGGCCCGACTCGAGACGTCCTGGACTGGCTCTTCCCAAGGACGTGCAGCCTGTGCGGCGAGGTCGGAACGCCGCTCGACCCTTGCGCCGATTGCGAACGCACGCTCGAGGCGCTGCTCCTTCCCGCGGCCTGCCCGCGCTGCGCGGCACCGTTCGCCGCGGCCACCGCGGACACGCCGGCGGCGGCCGAGTCCGCGCCCGCGCCCATGCCCGCGCCCTGCATCGCCTGCCTCAATCATCCTCCTCCGTTCGATCGGGTGGTCGCGCCCTGGAGCTTCGCGCCGCCGTTGAGCAACCTCATCCACCGGATGAAGTATCACCGGGACCTGGCGGCGGCCGCCGCGCTCGGGCGGCTCCTCGCGCGGGAGGCGGCGTCTCGACCCGACTTCGCGATGCCCGGCGCGGTGATCGGCGTGCCCCTTTCCCGGCGACGACTCCTCAACCGCGGATTCAACCATGCAGGAGAGCTGGCCGCCATCGTCCGCCGGGCGCTGGGCGTGCGGCGGCCGCGGGGAGTCCGCGTCGGCCGGCGCCACACGCCGCCCCAGGCGAAGGCCGAAAGCGTGGCGGAGCGCCACGCGAACGTCGCGGGTGCGTTCACCGTTCACCGATGGCCGGCAGATCTCCGGCAGGTGGCGATCGTGGACGACGTCCTGACGACCGGCGCCACCGCGTCGGCACTGGCGGAGGCGCTCCGGGGTCGAGGCGTCGAGCGGATCGAGGTCTGGTGCTGCGCCCGAACTCCGCTTTCCTGAACGGCCGCTCGTCCCCGTTCGCGCGGGTTCGGGCCCGGCGTGCGCCGCGGTCCACCGGCTTGCCCGGAAAAATCACCGATTTCGTCGCGAGGGCGTCGCGAAGCCGCGAAGCAGAATGCCGTGGTAGCGGGCCGCATCTACTTACGCAGCTTCGCGGACCGAAAGAGCGCTTACGCGCTGTCGAAGCGGGTTGAGGGAGTACGGCCCGGTACCGCGGCGACCTTGGGAGCGCGAAGCGACAGATTGGCGTCCGCTAGCCAAGAAATCGGTGATTTTTCCGGGCTTGCCTCGTCAGTACCCTCTTTGCCCAGGAAATGAACCCGGCGCGGCCGGCCGGCCGGCCGGCCGGCCGGCGGGAGCCGGGAGGCCACGTGATTTCTGCTATCGTGCCCGCGGTCCGGCGCCGCCGGGACATCCGCCGGCGGCGCCCGGAGTCCAACCGAGGAGACCACACGACATGACCGATCGACTCGAAGGCAAGGTCGCATTCATCACCGGCGCCGGGACCGGCATCGGCCGCAGCGCGGCGGAATTGTTCGCGAGCGAGGGGGCGGGCGTGGTCGTGGCCGAGATCGACCCGGTCTCCGGCGCGGAAACGGAGCAGCGGGTCCGGAGCGCGGGCGGGGAAGCCCTCTGGGTGGAGACCGACGTCACCGACGCGGGGAGCGTCCGGGCCGCGCTCGACAAGGCGGTGGACCGATTCGGCCGGCTCGACGTGCTGTACAACAACGCGGGGGGGTCCACCCACGTCGACGGGCCGGTCACCGAGGCGCCGGAAGAAGAGTTCTGGCGTGTCATCCGTCTCGATCTCTTCGGCACCTTTCTCGTCTGCAAGTACGGGATCCCCCGGCTCATGGAGGCCGGCGGCGGCTCGGTCATCAACACTTCGTCCAACGTCGCCCTCATGGCGGTGCGCGGACGCGATTGCTACACCGCGGCGAAGGGCGGGGTAGCGAGCATGACCCGTTCGATGGCGGCGGAGTATGCGAAGCACGGGATCCGCGTGAACGCGATCGCGCCCGGTGCGACGCGCACCGCGCGGGTCGCCGCGCTTGCCGAGGCGAACGAGCACGTGGATCGGCTCGTGCGGGAAGGCCAGCTATTCGGATGGTGCACGCCCCGGGACATCGCGCACATGGCGCTGTATCTCGCATCGGACGAGTCGAGGGTCACCACCGGGCAGGTTCTCTCCGTGGACAGCGGCGCAACCGTCTGAGGAGGGCGGCCCCTCGACCCCGCGCCGAGGGGGACGAGCTCCGCTGACCACCCGCATATTTCACCGATCTCCTGCTGCGGACGCCGATCCATCGCTTCGCGTTCACTTCGTTCGCCGCCGTAGCGGGCCGTACTCCCTCAAGGCGCTTCGACAGCGCGTAAGCGCTCTTTCGGTCCGTTCGTCCCGCTACCGCGGCGTTCTGCTATGCAGCTTCGCCGGCGCCCTCGCGACGGAGATCGGTGAAATATACGGGCGAGGCTTGTTCCGCTCTCGACCTCAGGCGTCGATATTGGCGACCGAGAGGGCATTCGCTTCGATGAAGTCCCGCCGCGGCTCCACCTGATCCCCCATGAGAGTGGAGAACATGTCGTCCGCGGCCACGGCGTCCT
Source organism: Gammaproteobacteria bacterium (assembly GCA_965223775.1). Taxonomy (GTDB): domain Bacteria; phylum Pseudomonadota; class Gammaproteobacteria; order HK1; family HK1; genus JAJDXW01. The sequence continues at coordinate 6,389,153 of OZ245021.1, forward strand.
CTATCTGGACCCGAACCAGGCGCCGCCGTGCGGGGTCCATGGTCGTCTCCCAGAGCTGATCGGGATTCATCTCCCCGAGGCCCTTGTAGCGCTGGATGCTGAGCCCGCGGCGTGCTTCGGAGGTCAGCCAGTCGAATGCGGACTTGATATCGGACACCGGCTTGCGGCGCTCGCCGCGCCCGACCCACGCATCCTCCCCGAGCGGCGCCAGCAGGTCACGCGACATGCGGATGAGGCCCCGGTAGTCGGATGACCGGAAGAAGTCCCCCGAGATCTCCCGCTCCACCTCGACTCCGTGCACCCGGGCGTGGATGAGCGCGGTGAAGCTGTCCGTACCGTCCATCTCCACCCGAGCCCGATAGGGTGTCTCTGCCGCGCCGAGCTCTTCCTCGAGACCGGAGAACCACCGCCGAAGAGCCTCGCCATCGCTCATCTCGTCGTTGGATAGCTGCGGCATGCGCCCCAACGCGTCCACGACGTCCGGAAAGAGAATCCTCGCGATTCGCGCGCGGGTCGCCGACACGGCGAGGTATTCATCAGCCAGCTCCGCGAGCCGATCGGGGGCGATACGTTCCCCGGCCGGATCGGCGCCATTGCCGGCAATTAGCTCGGCGGCGCCGGCTCCCGGACAGACTACCGCGTCCACCATGCCAAGCTCCAACAGATATCGATCGAGCTCCGCATCGTCCTTCACATAGCGCTCGTGGCGGCCTGACTTGGCCTTGTAGAGAGGTGGTTGAGCAATAAAAACATGTTCTCTTTCAATTAGTTCAGGCATCTGTCGATACAAGAAGGTCAGCAGCAGGGTGCGAATGTGGGAACCGTCGACATCCGCATCGGTCATGAGGATCAGGCGGTGATAGCGCAGCTTGTCCGGATCGTACTCCTCGCGCCCGATCCCGCACCCCAGGGCGGTGATCAGCGTTCCGACCTCGGCCGAATTCAGCATCCTGTCGAATCGCGCCTTCTCCACGTTGAGGATCTTGCCCTTGAGGGGAAGGATTGCCTGGTTGCGCCGGTCTCGTCCCTGCTTGGCCGAGCCCCCCGCGGAATCCCCCTCGACCAGAAACAACTCGGAGTTCCTCGGGTCCTTCTCCTGGCAGTCGGCGAGCTTCCCGGGCAGCCCGGCCACGTCCAGCGCCGTCTTCCGGCGAGTCATCTCGCGGGCCTTGCGCGCGGCCTCCCGCGCGCGCGCGGCCTCCACGATCTTCTGGGTGACCAGTCGCGCCTCCTGCGGCCGTTCGAGAAGAAACTCGGACAACTTCGCCGCAACGCTCGACTCGACGATCGCCTTCACTTCCGACGAGACGAGCTTGTCCTTTGTTTGCGAAGAAAATTTCGGATCCGGCACCTTGACCGAAAGGACCGCCGCGAGGCCCTCGCGCATGTCATCGCCGGAAGGCGCCACCTTGGCCTTGGCAGCGATGCCGTTGGCATCCATGTACTGGTTGAAGGTACGCGTGATCGCGGCGCGCAGACCCGCCAGGTGGGTCCCGCCGTCGCGCTGTGGAATGTTGTTGGTGAAACACAGAACGTTCTCCTGGTAGGAGTCGTTCCACTGAAGGGCCGCCTCGACCCCGTATCCCTCGCGATCGACATCGAAATAGCAGACCGTGGGATTGAGACGGGTCTTGTGACGGTTGAGGTACTCGACGAAGGCGCGGATCCCGCCGTCGTACCTGTAGATGTCGCGCTTGCCGGTCCGTTCGTCCGCGAGCGTGATCCGGACTCCCGAGTTGAGAAAGGCGAGCTCTCGGAGCCTTCGGGCAAGGAGATCGTAGTGAAACTCGATGTTGCCGAAGGTGTCCGGACTCGGCGAGAACCAGAGCTCCGTGCCGGTACGGTCCGTTTCTCCGACTACTCGAAGATCGTCCACGGGCTCCCCGTGCCGATACTCCTGGAGGTGAACCCTGCCGTCACGCCGGATCCGGAGACGAAGGTCGGAAGACAGCGCGTTGACGACCGAGATTCCGACACCATGCAGACCGCCCGAGACCTTGTAGGCGTTCTCGTCGAACTTTCCCCCCGCGTGGAGCACGGTCATGATCACCTCAGCCGCCGAACGTCCTTCTTCCTCGTGAAGGTCGACCGGAATGCCCCGGCCATTGTCCGCGATCGTTACCGACTCGCCTTCGTGGATCGTGACCTTGATTTCCGTGCAGTGGCCGGCAAGCGCTTCATCAACGGAGTTATCGACCGCCTCAAAGACCATATGATGCAAGCCGGTACCATCATCGGTATCCCCGATGAACATTCCCGGACGCTTTCGTACAGCTTCTAACCCTTTGAGAACCTTTATGTTTTCCGCGCTGTAGGCCGCGGAATCGGCACGTTCTGCCACCTGGGGAATACTCCAGACCGGGAAGGATGAATTATATCACCGTCACGGCCGCACCTTCCCCTGTTCCACGTGGAACACACGCGCACTCACCGTCGGGCGGATGAGCGTGACCACCGCATCCAGAACCGATGAAATGAAGACCTGCAAGCCGAGCGAATCGACCAAGGAAAGAAATCGCTGCATGCTGACGATATCGAGTTCCGTGCTCAGGTCATCTACCAACAACACGGGGTTCACGTTCTTGCATCCCATCACATAGCCGACCTGCGCGACCTCGAATGCCATGACCAACAGCCGTCCCTGACCCCGCGACAGGCTTTCGCGTGCCATGCCGCGCATGCCTCGCCAAACGATATCGGCGCGATGGGGACCGCCGGTCGTAAACCTTGCCTGTCGATCCCGGCTCCGCTGCGCGGACAGCACCTCCTGCAAGCCCCGGGTCCGATCCCAGCCGGGCCAGTACTCCCAGGTCACCTCTTCGTTCAGCACGTTCATGATCGTCTCGTTGGTGACTTCGGCCATGGGAGAGGACTCCAGGTGACGCCGGCGCATCGAATCAAGACGCTCTCCGTGCTGGACGAGCTGTTCATCCCAGACATCCAGTTCACGCTCGACGTCTGGACCTCCGGGCTCACGCAGCACCGCGTTTCGTTGCCGCAGGACGTGTCCATACCGCTGCAATACCTCAAGGTATCGCGGTTCCACGTGAAACAGGGTCCAATCGACAAGCCGGCGCCGGTGTTCGCTCCCCTCGAGAAGCGCTTTGAGACCCTCGGGCGCAATCACCATGACCGGAAGTCGTCGAGCCAACAATGAGACCGACCGCACTTCCTCACCATCAACCCGGAACCGAGACCCCCCGACACTCTTTTCGATTCCGATCGTGCATTTCTGACCAGCCTCATCAGCTTCAATCTGGCCGAAGACCGTCAGGGCCTCCGCCTCGTGGCGAATGACCGCCCGGGTTCTCCGGGTGCGGAAGGACCGGCCGAGACTGAGAATATGAATGGCCTCGAGAAAGCTCGTCTTGCCGCTTCCGTTCGGACCGACGAGAAGATTGATGCTCGAATCGGGCTCGACGGCGACATCCGAGAGCGAACGAACGTCACTTATGCGAATACTGGCAATACGCATGTCGCGGCTTCCACGGTCGACCGGCGATACCTGGTGTCGGCCGTACCGGCCGGCGCCGGAACGAACCCCTTCTCATGGCGCCGCGGAAAGCTCCACGGCGCCGGACCCGACCGCAACCTACAGGCGCATCGGCATCACGACGTACCGGCAGGAGCTGTCATCTTCCTTGGGGGTCAGGAGACAGCTGCTGCCCGGATCACTCAGGTGGAACGACACCGTTTCTGACGGTAATACTCCAAGTGCATCAATGAGATACATTACATTGAACCCAATTTCCACCGCGTCTCCGGTGTACTGGATATCGACTTCATCCTCGGCTTCTTCGTGATCCGGATTGTTCGCGGTCACTTGAAGGGTACTCGTGGAAAAGGAAAGCCTGACCGTACGATACTTTTCGTTCGAGAGAATCGACGCTCGCTGCAGCGATCGGCGGACCATCTCCCGGTCGACCTCCGCTTCCTTGTCACACTGCTCCAGGCGCGGGATGACCCGGTTGTAGTCCGGAAAGCGCCCTTCGATCAACCGACTGGTAAACGTGACGTCACCGATGGACGCCCGGAGACTTGCCTTGCCGACCACGATGTCCACCGAATCATCGGAATTCTGAATCAGCCTCAACAACTCCTGCACACCCTTCCTGGGAAGAATGCACTGATGAACCTCTTCACTGGACGATGACTGCTTGAGCTCGACCTCAGCCTGGGCAAGGCGATGGCCATCCGTCGACACCGCCCGAAGCCGCGAACCCCGAAACTCCAGCAGCAGGCCATTGAGATAGTACCGGACATCCTGGTTGGCCATCGCAAAATGGGTCCTCTCGACCAGCTCCTTCAGATCCCGCTGCGCGACCGACACTTCCACCAGGCCTTCGATCGCTTCGCTCGTCGGAAAATCAGCCGCGGGAAGCGTATTGAGGGTAAAACGGCTCCGGCCCGCCCGCAGGGTCGCTCGATTTTCCCCGGTCGCCAATTCGATGGTCACGTCGTCGGGAAGGGTGCGGCAGATATCCAACAGCTTGCGCGCCGGAACCGTCACTTCTCCACCATCGCCGCCGGGAGCGTCAAGTCTCGCAACCAGCTCGATTTCCATGTCCGTAGCCGACAACGAAATCCTATCGTCCTTGAGTATGATCAGGATATTACCCAGAATCGGCAACCGTTCTCTGCGCTCGACTACTCCCTGTACGACATGAAGTCCATTGAGCAGTGTCGTGCGATCCAATTGAAACTTCATTTTATTCCTTCATGTTATTGTGTTTGTGCCGCGTCCGGGTTGTGGATTATCCGTTGTTTTCTATCATTATCAAGGTGATGTGATCTCTCCTGAGGGGACTCGGGAGCCTGTGGAAAAACTTGAAGGATTGTGGATAAACCCTTGGGTATTTCCGGGACGGGGGTTGTCCACAGTTTGCCCACATCATGTTCTCAGGCGCCGCATAAGATTTCGGCAGTCCGTGTCGATGGCGCTGTCGGTCTTTCGCAGTATTTCGACCTTCCGACAAGCGTAGAGCACGGTGGTGTGGTCTCGGTCGCCGAATGTCGCGCCGATTTCCGGAAAACTCCGGTTGGTAAGTTCTCGCGCAAGCGCCATTGCAATCTGGCGAGGTCTCACGATGGATCGAGAACGCCGTTTCGAGGTGAGGTCGGAGACTCGAAGCCTGAAATAGTCGGCGACCGTCTTCTGAATGTTCTCGATCGTGACGAGCCGGTCCTGGATCGAGAAAATATCCTGCAGAACCTCGCGGCAGTATTCGATCGTGATTGGTTTGCGGTGAAGCCGGTATCCCATGATGACCCTGCGCAAGGCGCCTTCGAGGTCCCGCACGTTCGACTTGAGTCGGTGGGCGAGGAACAACGCGACATCTTCCGGGAGCACGACCTTGGCCTCCGCCGCCTTGGAGGTGAGGATCGCCGCCCGGGTTTCCAGGTCGGGCGGTTCAATGGCGTACGAGATGCCTGACTCGAATCTCGAGGTGAGTCTCTCCGGGAGCTGGTCGACTTCCCTCGGATATCGATCGCATGTCAGGACGATCTGGTGGTCGCCTTGCAGGAGGGCGTCGAACGCATGGAAGAACTCCTCCTGCGACTTGGATTTCCCGGCAAAGAACTGGATGTCGTCGACGAGGAGGGCATCGAAGGAGCGATAGTACCGATTGAACTGGTCCATCCGGTTGTGGCGAAGGGAGCTCACCATGTCCCGGACGAAATCCATGGCAGGCAGGTAGGCGACGCGCGCGTCGGGGCGCACCATGATGACGTTGCCTATCGCATGAACCAAATGGGTCTTGCCGAGACCGACCGCGCCGTAGATGAGGAGTGGGTTGTACGCCCTGCCGGGGTTCTCGGCCACCTGGAGCGACGCGGCGAGGGCGAGCTGATTGGACTTCCCCTCGATGAAGTTCGAGAACTCGAACTTCGACTGCAACCCCACCACCAGCCGGCGGCCGGCCGAGTCGTTCGATTGGTCGGAAGCGAAATCGAGTGTCGCGCTCTCGGCGGACGGCACCGAACCGACCGCTACCGTGACGGAGTACGCGTGACCGCCGCCCACCCGCTCGAGGGTGTCGCGAATCTGTTCGCGGTAATGTTCGTCGACCCAGTCCCGGACGTACTCGTTCGGGGCGAGCAGGCAGAGTCCGTCGGCCGTGATCTCGGCTTGCAGCGGCCGCAGCCACGTGTCGAACTGCTTCAGGGGAAGTGCGGATTCGAGGTATTCAAGGCTTTGTTTCCAAATGGATTCTAGCAACTTGCCACCTCCCCTGGAACGTTGGCGGAGTCCGCTGCATGGGCTCGGGTGTCGAGGGTCGACCCCTCCCTCGGGCCCACTCGGGCGACCGCGCGATTCCGTCCGGTATTAATACACGGTCGGTCGGGTCGCGCCAACCGTTCCGGAAGCCCCCGCGGCGGGCGCTCGGTGCGCGGCGCGAGATGGTGCGGGCCCGCATCCGAGTCGGATTGCGCCGATCCGCACGGGAATCCCCGGACCGTCTCGCTGCCGGCGGGACTTCACGCCGGCGACGCCCCGGTCCGGCGGGGCAGCCCCCCGGCCCGGTCGCCCCGGGTCGCCGAGTGCCGGTTGACACCGTGGGAGTCAAGATCGACCATGCGTGATCCAGAGCGGACCCGGAGCTTCCGGACATGACTCCAGAACAGGTTCTGACCATCCCGCCCCGTGTTCTCACCCAGGAGCAACGGGAGTTCTATTTCGACAACGGCTACCTGCTCGTCGAGAGCGTCATCGCTCCGGAACTGGTGGACGAGATGCGGGCGGTCACTGCCGACTGGGTGGAAAGGAGCCGTTCGGTCTCGAAGTCCGATGCGGTGTTCGACCTCGAGCCCGGCCATTCCCCGGACAATCCGAGGCTCCGCCGCCTGTCCAGCCCGGTTGAGCACGACAAGCGCTACTGGAAGTTCGCCTCCAAATCGATCGTTCCCGACATCATCGCCGACCTGGTCGGCTGGGACGTCAAGTTCCACCACTCGAAGCTCAATTTCAAATGGGCCGAGGGGGGCGAGGAGGTCAAGTGGCATCAGGATATCCAGTACTGGCCGCATACCAACTACAGCCCGCTGACGATCGGTACCTATCTCCATGACGTGGGGCCGGACCAGGGCCCGCTGGGGGTCATTCCCGGCAGCCACAAGGGGGAGCTCTTCGACGAGTACAACGACAAGGACCAGTGGGTCGGATGCCTTTCCGACCGCGATCTCGGGCAGGTGCCCCTCGACACCGCCGAATACCTCATGGGACCGTCCGGCTCGGTCACCATCCACAATTGCCGGACGATTCACGGGTCACGTCCGAATCTCTCCGACCTCGGACGCCCGCTCCTTCTGAACGTCTATTCCGCGGCGCACGCGTTTACCTACACCGCCAATCCCCTGCCGAGCCGATACGAAGGAGCCATCGTCCGTGGCCGCCCGGCGCGGTACGCGTATCACGATCCGAGGCCCTGCCAGGTTCCTCCCGACTGGTCCGGCGGCTATACGTCGCTGTTCGCCCTCCAGCAGGAAGAGAGCTGGGACGAGAACCAGATTGCGGCGGTCGCGGCACAGACCCAGGACATCCGCGGAGTCGATCGCCCCACCGCGTCGTAGCAAGGGGGGCGCCGGGGTCCCCGCCACACGCCCCCGAGCCGAGACCCGCGGCGATGTACGGTCTCCGCCCGGGAGCCGTACCCCCGTGCGCGAGCCGGTTCAGGCGATCGGTGACGATTGCAGCGGCTCCGGACGAGAGAAGCGACTCCATGTCCGCCGGGCGGCGCATCGCAAGGGCTCGACGTGCAGGGCGAGTGACGTCGGGTCGTTCGCTTGGACAGCCCGTACTTCGGGCGCGATGCTTCCCCGCCCGGTTGATCATCCGCACCGCCGGCAGCGGATCTTCTTGAAGATCTCGTCCCAGTCACCGTCCGTCGCCGCGTAGTCCAGCAGACAGCGGAGGGCCTTGGACGCGTCCGGCAGCTCGTAGCGTTCCCCGATCAGCACCAGCATCTCCCAGGCGTCGGGGTGGATCTCGAAAGGGACCTTGACCTTCACTCCGGCCATGATGCGTGCTCCTTTGGCGTCGACGGCGCGGTTGCCGATCGGGGCGGCACGGTCGATTCGGATGGGGACCGGCCGGGCATCTCCGCGAGATTGGGGAATCCGGGGTCGACCGTCAACCGCTACCGCTGGCATCGCGGGCACCATACGGTCGAGCGCTGGCCAATGGTGCGCCCGCGGAGCGTCGCTCCGCATCGGATGCACGCCTCCCCCGCCCGGTCGTAGGCCATCAGGCGGGTCTGATACCGGCCCGGTTCGCCGTCGGTGCGGACGTAGTCCCGAAACGAGGTGCCCCCGGCCCCGATCGAGCGGAGCAGGACCCGCCGGAGAACGCCGGCGAGCTGTGCATAGCGTCCGCGGGAGATGCGTCCCGCCGGCCGTCCCGGGTGGATCCCGGCCTCGAACAGCGCCTCGTTGGCGTAGATGTTGCCGACGCCGGCGACGATCCGGCCGTCCATCAGGAAGGATTTGACCGCTGCCCGGCGCCCCCTCGACCGCTCATAGAGCCAGTCTCCGTGAAACGCGTCCGAGAACGGTTCCGGGCCGAGCCGGGAGAGAAGCGGGTGTCCGGCGGGCGGGCCATCGCACCAGAGCATCGCACCGAAACGCCGAGGGTCTCGGTAGCGCAGGCACCGTCCGTCATCGAGCCGCCAGTCGACGTGGTCGTGCCGGCCGGCGGGCTCACCGTTCGATACGATCCGCAGGCTCCCGGCCATTCCGAGGTGGATGAGCGCCGTTCCGTCGCGGGCGCTCGCGAGGAGGTACTTGGCCCGCCGTGCGAGCCCGGTGATCAGGTGCCCCTCGAGGCGCTCGGCGAGCTCCGGCGGTATCGGCCAGCGCAGGCGCCGCTCCCGGATCAGCACCCGGCTCACCCGCCGCCCGACCAGCCACGGCTCGAGCTCGCGCCGGGTCGTCTCGACCTCGGGCAGTTCAGGCATGCCCGCCGTGGACCTTCGTTACCGTCGCCCGGATCGTTCGTCTCTGAACTGTTGTCGCCGGGCCTCCGCCCGGGCAGTCCGGTAGTCGCCGATGGCGGGAACCGCAAGCGCGATGTCGAGTTGGCGGATGGCGGACTCGAGGTCTCCGTTCCGGTAGTGGAACTCCGCGAGCGCCATGTGGGAATCGGCCGGGCGGCCGGCTCGCTGGTGGGCGAATCCGAGCAGCCGGTAGATGGCGGCGTCGGTCTCGTGCTCGCGCTGGAATCTTCGAAGCAGGGCGGTCGCGTCCTCCGGACGGCCCGCCCGCACGAGTGCGAGGCCGTATCCGTACACGAGGGCTCGATGGTCGGGGAAGCGTTCGACCGAGGCGGCGAGAAGATCGAGCGCCTTGTCTTCGTCGCCGAGCGCGGCGTATGCCTCCGCGGCCGCCGTTCGGTGCGCCGCTCGATCGGGGAAGTCCCTTCGCAGCTCGTCGAGGACGATGCTCGCATCCTCATGGCGATTGGCGGCCATGAGGGCGGTTGCGAACCCGTAGCGGTCGACCTCCGCGGCCTTCGTTCCCGCGGCCGAGACCAGCGCCTCGAAACGCTCGAGCGCGGCCGTCGGCGTGGCCGCAAGCCGCACCTGCAGCTTCGCGCGAATCAGCGCATAGTCGGCGCTCTCCCGGTAGACCCGTGGCTCGAACTGCTCCGCGCGGCCGCGCGTGTCGGCAATGCGCGACACGGTGACGGGGTGGGTGGACAGGAACTCGGGCGGGCGGGACGTGAATCGTCGCCATTCCTGGAAGCGCTCGAAGAAGGCGGGCACCGCCCGGGGGTCGAAGCCGGCCCGATGAAGCAGCGCCATTCCGGTCCGGTCCGCTTCCATTTCCTTCTCGCGCGAAAACTGGAGCGCCGAATGCTGTGCTCCGGCCGCGGTCGCCGCGATGACGACCTGGCCGGCCTGGGGGTTCTGGGTTGCGAGGAGGATGCTGGCGAACACGCTCGCGAGGGTGGTGAGCGAGGCAAGCTCGCTGCGCTCGATGAGCTGGGCGAGGTGACGCTGGGTGACGTGGGCGATCTCGTGCGCGAACACTGCCGCGAGCTCGCTCTCGGATTGCGTGATGACCACAAGGCCCGCGTTCACGGCGATGACGCCCCCCGGCCCCGCGAACGCGTTGACGGACGGGGCGTCGACTACGAGGAAGCGGTAGCGCCGCTGCGGGTCCGCGCTCGCGATGCGCTGTCCCAGGGTGTCGATGTAGTCGACCACCTCGGGGTCGTCGACCAGTCGAAGCCGTTGGCGGACCTGGCGAAGGAAGGCCTCGCCGAGCCGTTCTTCCTCGGCGCGTGCGAGCGTTTCGCCGGCCGCGTCACCGAGATCGGGAAGGCCGCTGTCGGCGGCGACCGCGGGCATGAGGGCCAACATCCCCGCAATGGCAAGAATCGCAATCGGCCGCCACCAGGTCGCGGCTGGTCCGACCACGGAAGACACGCGCCTGTCGCAGGATAGAGGGACCGAGGACACGGGTAACGCCTCGAGTCTGGAAATAGTTCGAATACGGGATTCTAGCAGCCCCGCCGTCATCGTTTCGGCCGGCGATCGGGTCCGGTGGCGCGGACATGCCTGCTTCGCTATTCTGCCGCGCCACCGCGCGATCCAGAGACACTGCCATGAGCCCCCGCAACGTCCTCTATGCCCAGTCCGGCGGCGTGACCGCAGTCATCAACGCGACCGCGGCCGGGGTCATCGAGACCGCCCGCCGCCATCGGGGTGCGATCGGCAAGGTCTTCGCGGGCCGCGACGGCATCATCGGCGCGCTGACCGAAGATCTCATCGACACGAGCCAGGAGTCGGAGGAGGCGATCGCGGCGCTCCGGCATACGCCGTCCGGCGCGTTCGGGTCGTGCCGCCACAAGCTCAAGGGAATCGAGGACGGCCGGGCGGAGTACGAGCGGCTCATCGATGTCTTTCGCGCGCACGACATCGGCTACTTCTTCTACAACGGTGGCGGTGACTCTCAGGACACTTCCCACAAGGTGTCGCAGATCGGCGAACGCATGGGATATCCCATCACCTGCATCGGCATCCCCAAGACGGTCGACAACGATCTGCCGATTACCGACAACTGCCCCGGGTTCGGATCGGTCGCGAAGTACGTGGCGGTCTCGGTCCGCGAAGCGGCGTTCGACGTCCGGTCGATGGCGCGGTCTTCCACCAAGGTCTTCATCCTGGAGGTGATGGGCCGCCACGCCGGCTGGATCGCGGCCGCCGGCGGGCTCGCCGCGGAGTTCGACGGCGATGCGCCGCACATCATCGTCTTTCCCGAGATCCCCTTCGACGAAGAACGGTTCCTCGCCCGCGTCCGCGAGTGTGTCGACGCGCACGGCTACTGCGTCGTGGTCGTCTCGGAGGGCGCCAGCCATCCGGACGGGCGGTTCCTGTCGGACGCGGGCGTCCGTGATGCGTTCGGACACGCCCAGCTCGGCGGGGTCGCGCCGGTCATCGCGGAGATGATCCGCGCCCGCCACGGCTACAAGTTCCACTGGGCGGTGGCGGACTATCTCCAGCGTGCGGCCCGCCACATCGCCTCGGGCACGGACGTGGAGCAGGCTTACGAGATGGGGCGTGCGGCCGTCGAGTTCGCGGTTGCGGGAAGGAACGCCGTGATGCCGGTCATCGTCCGAACCTGCGACGATCCCTACGCTTGGGAGGTGGGCGAGGCATCGCTTGCCGACGTCGCCAACGTCGAGAAGAAGGTACCGCGCGAGTACGTCACCGAGGACGGCTTCGGCATCACCGAGGCGTGCCGGCGCTACCTCCGTCCTCTCATCGCGGGCGAGGACTTCCCTCCCTTCGCGGACGGGCTGCCGGCCTACGTCCGGCTGAAGAACGCGCCGGTCCCGAAGAAGCTCGCCGCCTCGTTCGAGGTCTGACCCCGGGCGCGGGCCGGCTGACGCGGACCGGGGGGGCGGCCGAACGCTCCCCCGCGCCGCCCTCGTCTCATCCGAGGAGCGGCGCGATCACGAGGCTCACCAGGGCCATCACGTTGATGAGGATGTTCATCGACGGCCCGGACGTGTCCTTGAAGGGATCGCCCACGGTATCGCCGACCACCGTCGCCGCGTGAGTGTCGGTCCCCTTGCCGCCCAGGTTGCCTTTCTCCACGAACTTCTTGGCGTTGTCCCAGGCGCCGCCGGCGTTGGCCATGGTCAGGGCGAGGAGCACGCAGCCGAGGAGTGCGCCCGCGAGGACCCCGCCGAGGGTCTCCGGCCCGATGCCGAAGCCCACCACCCAGGGCACCGCGACGGCGATGATCCCGGGCGGGATCATCCGCTTGATCGCGGCGGTGGTCGCGATGTCGATGCAGCGCTCCGTGTCGGGCTTCGCGCGGCCCTCCAGGAGGCCCGGGATCTCCCGGAACTGGCGCCGGATCTCGTTGATCATTTCGAAGGCCGCTTCGCCGACCGCGGTCATCGTGAGCGAGGCGATGAAGAACGGCAGGATGCCGCCGATGAACAGCCCGACCAGCACCTTGGGCTCGCTGATGGAGAGCGAGAAGCCGGGTATCGAAGCGGAAACCGTTTCCACGTAGGCGGCGATGATCGCGAGGGCGGCGAGCGCCGCCGCCCCGATCGCGAACCCCTTTCCGATCGCGGCGGTGGTGTTGCCGACTTCGTCCAGCGAATCGGTGATGGCGCGGGTCTCCTTCCCGAGGCCGCTCATCTCCGCAATGCCGCCCGCGTTGTCCGCGACCGGGCCGTAGGCGTCGATGGCCATGGTCATGCCGACGGTGGCGAGCATCCCCACCGCGGCGAGCCCCACTCCGTAGAGTCCGGCCAGCAGGCTCGATACGGTGATGATGAGGCAGAGGGTGAGCACCGGGATGGTCACCGACTCCATGCCCTTGGCGATGCCGATGATGATGACGGTGGCGGGCCCCGTCTCCCCGGCGCGGGCGATGCGTTCCACCGGGGCGCCCGACGTGTAGTACTCGGTGACGAGGCCGATCACGATCCCGCCGACCGCGCCGGCGAGCACCGCGAGCCATACCTTGACGCTGACGTCGATCCACTGGATCACGACCAGGGCGAGCGCGACGAAGATGACGGCGGACCCGATGGTCCCGATGCGGAGCGCCAATCCGGGCTCGCGCGACGAGAACGCGCGTACCAGCGCGATTCCGATGAGAGAGCACACCAGCCCGGTCGAGGCGAGGGCGAGCGGCAGGAACATCAGGGCCTGCCGCAGCCCGAGTGGGTCCATCGCGTCGATGACCATGGTCGAGGCGATCGCGATCGAGGCGATCATCGCGCCGCAGTAGGACTCGAAGATGTCCGAGCCCATGCCCGCCACGTCGCCCACGTTGTCGCCCACGTTGTCGGCGATGACCCCGGGGTTGCGGGGGTCGTCCTCGGGGATGCCGGCTTCGACCTTGCCCACCAGGTCTGCCCCGATGTCAGCGCTCTTGGTGAAGATGCCGCCCCCGACGCGCGAGAAGAGGGCGACGCTGGAGGCGCCCATCCCGAAGCCGTGGATCGAGTGCGCGGTCTCGGGGTCGCCGCCGAAGAAGAGGTAGAGCGTTCCGAGCCCCAGCAACCCGAGCGAGGCGACGGCAAGGCCCATGATCGAGCCTCCGAAGAACGCCACCGCGAGCGCTTCGTCACGGCCCTTGGTATGGGCGGCAACGGTGGTGCGTACGTTGGCCCGGGTGGCGGTCCTCATGCCGATGAGGCCGGCCGCGGCGGATGCGACCGCGCCCGCGATGAAGGAGAGCGCGGTCTTGTAGCCGAGGAAGTACCACAGCACCAGGACGAGCACGAGACAGAACCAGCCCAGCATCGTGTATTCGCGGCGCATGAATACCATCGCTCCGCGATGGATCTGATCGCCGATCTCGGCCACCTTCGCGTCGCCGGTCGGATACCGGCGGATCCGCTGGTAGATGATCATCGCGGCGATGAGGCCGACGATCCCGAACAATGTCGGAATCAGAGCGTTCGTGCTCATACGGGAATCTCCGAGCTGGCTGACCGCCTTTCTCGCCAGGCCTTCGCCGGGCACGGCGGGCGTACCGCCGCCGTGCCGCCGCCGGGTGGGTCTGCCCGACGGATATCCGCCCCCGGCCACAGCGCGCGGGTGGAGGAGCCTTCCGCCCCCGCGCATGCCGTCGTCGTTCTCTTCGAACGTGGCGAGATTGGCGGTGCGAAACGGGTTCGCGCCGGGGCGCGCGAATGCTAGCAGACGACCGGGCCTGGTCCAACGATCGCGCAACGGTGCGGTGCCGGGCGCCTCGACCGTGGACGGCCCCCTCGATGAATCACGGAGCGTTGTTCGGCGGCTGCGATGAACCCGGCCGGGCCTTCGGCGCGCGTGCCGGCCGCTCCGATCGCGAGCCGGAGCAGGCCGGACCCGTCCGGCCCGGGGCGCCCCGTTGCCGGGTCCCCTCGCGGACGCTCGCCTACGTCCGCTCCTCGATCTCAAGGTCCTGCCGCGACAGCCCCTCGAGCCGCGGCATGAGCGCGAGCAGGTGCCGGGTGTAGTCGTGCTCCGGGCTCTCGAACAGCGCCTCGGTCTCTCGCACTTCGCACAGATGGCCGCCCCGCATGACGCCGACCCGGTCGCACATCTGGCGGATCACCGGCAGGTCGTGGCTGATGAACAGCATCGTCAGGCCGAGCCGCTCCTGCAGGTCCTTCAGGAGGTTCAGGACTTGGGCCTGGATGGAGACGTCGAGAGCGGACGTCGGTTCGTCGCAGATCAGGAACCGGGGCCGGGTCGCGAGGGCGCGGGCGATGGAAATGCGCTGGCGCTGCCCGCCGGAGAACTCGTGCGGATAGCGCACCGCCGCCCTCGCGCCCAGTCCGACCTGCTCCAGGAGATCCGAGACGATGCCTTCCACCTCCTCCCGGCCGCCGGCGAGGCGATGGAAGCGGATGGGCTCGGCGACGATGTCCATCACCCGCATGCGCGGGTTGAGCGAGGAATAGGGGTCCTGGAAGATCATCTGCATCTGGCGCCGGAAGGGATCGAGGTCGGCCTCCCGGCGAAGCGCGGTCAGCTCCGTGCCCGCGAACCGGATGGCGCCCGCGACCGGGGTATGGAGGCCGCAGATCATCCGGGCGACCGTCGACTTGCCCGAGCCCGATTCCCCCACCAGTCCGAATACCTCCCCTTCGCGGATGTCCAGGGTGACGTCCTTGACCGCGTCCAGGTAGACCCGCTTGCGCCTGAAGAACGAAGGCCGGGTGGTGAACCGCATGTGGAGCGATTCGAGCGAGACCAGCGGCCCGCCGCCCGTCCCTCCGAAGTCCCGGGCCCGGCCCAGCCAATGCCGCTGGACGTCGATGTCGCGCCGCTTCTCCGCCGCGTCCTCGATGTAGGTGACGAGCGGAAAGCGGACCAGCTTCACGTCCGGCCTCGGAACGGCGGAGATGAGGCTCCGGCTGTAGGCATGGTCCGGATGCCCGAGGATCTTCGTGGTCGCGCCGTGCTCCACCAGCCGGCCCCGGTACATCACCGCGACCCGATCGGCAATGTCGGCGATCACCCCCATGTCGTGGGTGATGATCATCATGCCGACGTTCCGTTCCCTGCACAGGGTCCGCATCAAGTCGAGGATCTGGGCCTGGATCGACACGTCGAGGGCGGTCGTCGGCTCGTCCGCGATGATCACGTCGGGTTCGGCCGAGAGGGCGAGCGCGATCACCACCCGCTGGCGCATTCCCCCCGAGAACTGGTGCGGGTACTGCTTGACCCGGAGCTCGGGCTCCGGGAGGCCGACCTGCCCGAGGAGCTCGACGGCGCGGCGCCGCGCCTTCGCCTCGCCGGTCGCGAGGTGCAGGTCGATGGTTTCGACGAGCTGCTGCTCGACGGTCTGCAGCGGATTGAGGCTCGTCAGCGGGTCCTGGAAGATCATCCCGATCCGCTTGCCGCGGAGCCTTCGCTTCCCCGCGTCGTCCAGGTTGTCGATGCGCCGGCCGGCGAGATGGACCTCACCGGCGGTCATTTCCCCGGGCGGCTCGAGGAGCCCGATTACCGCGTTTCCGACGGTCGACTTGCCGGCGCCCGATTCGCCCACCACCCCGAGAATGTCGCCCGGTTCCACGGCGAGCGACACGTCGTCGACCGCGACCAGGGTCTCCCGGCGGCTCGGGAACTCGACCCGGAGGTTCCTGATGTCGAGAAGCGCCATCGCCTCGGTGCCTACCGGAGCTTCGGATTGAGGGCGTCGCGGAGCCAGTCGCCGAGGAGGTTCACGGCGAGCACCAGCACCACCAGGGCGAGTCCGGGAAAGATGGTGATCCACCATTCGCCCGAGAACAGGAAGTCGTTGCCGACGCGGATGAGCGTGCCGAGCGAGGGAGTCGTCGGAGGCACCCCGACGCCGAGGAAGCTGAGCGTCGCCTCGGTGATGACCGCGATGGCGAGGTGGATGGTGGCGATCACCAGCACCGGTCCGGTGACGTTGGGGAGGATGTGCCGGACGAGGATGGTGCCCCGCCGGATGCCGATGACCCTCGCCGCCTGCACGTATTCCTTGTTCTTCTCGACCAGGGTGGATCCCCGTACGGTGCGCGCGTACTGCACCCAGCCGGAGACGCCAATCGCAAAGACGAGTACGTAGAACGCCAGCTCGTCGTGCAGATCGCGGGGCAGCACGGAGCGCGCCACCCCGTCGATCAGCAGGGCGATCAGGATCGCCGGGAACGAGAGCTGCACGTCGGCGATCCGCATGATGAAGGCGTCGAGCCGGCCGCCCGCGTAGCCGCTGACGAGCCCGAGCCCGACCCCGAGCACCAGGGAGAAGATCACCGCGGCGAAGCCGACGACGAGGGAGATCCGGGCACCGAAGATGATCGTGGACCACACGTCCCGCCCCTGGTCGTCGGTACCGAGCAGGAACCGCGGGTCGCCGTCCGCCATCCACACCGGCGGGAGGCTCGCGTCCAGGAGATCGATGCTGGCGAGGTCGAAGGGATCGTGCGGGGCGACCCACGGCGCGAACACGGCCGCGAGGACGATGGTCGCGGTGATCGCCGCCGAGAGCACGGTGACCGGCGAGCGGGTGAAGCTGTACCACAGGTCGCTGTCGAGGGCGCGGCGCACGCGGTCGCCGAAGCCGTTCGCGCGGGCGGATTGCATTGTCGCCATCGTTCTTCGCCGCCCGCCCTACTGCCCGTTCGCGGTCGCCTTGTCCGCGCGAAGGCGCGGGTCGACGACGAAGTAGAGGATGTCGACGATGAGGTTGATGACCACGAAGAAGAACGCGATGAGCACCAGGTAGGCGGCCATCACCGGGATGTCGACCTCGCCGATGGCCTGGATGAAGAGGAGCCCCATGCCCGGCCACTGGAATACGCTCTCGGTGATGATGGCGAAGGCGATGATCGACCCGAGCTGGAGGCCCGTGATGGTGATCACCGGCACCATCGTGTTCTTGAGGGCGTGGCGGAAGTGGACGGAGCGGGCGGGCAGGCCCCGGGCATGGGCGAACTTGATGAAGTCGGTCCGGAGCACCTCCAGCATCTCGGCCCGGATGAGCCGCATGATGAGCGTCATCTGGAACAGGGCGAGGGTGATCGAAGGCATGATGAGGGACTTGAGGCCCGACGCGGTCAGGAACCCGGTGGTCCACCAGCCGAGGGCGATGACCTCGCCGCGGCCGAAGGTGGGCAGCCAGCGGAGGATGACCCCGAAGAAGAGAATGAGCAGGATGCCGATGAGGAACGTCGGCAGCGATACCCCGATGAGGGAAAGGGTCATGAAGCCGCGGGAAACGATCCCGTAGCGCCGCAAGGCCGTATACACCCCCATCGGGGCGCCGACGAGGAGGGCCAGCACCGCCGAGACGAAGGAGAGCTCGAGGGTCGCGGGCAACCGCTCGGCCACCAGCTCCCTCACCGGCCGGCGGTGCTGGTACGAAAGCCCGAACTTGCCGGCCGACGCGTCCCGGACGAAGCGGGCGAACTGGAGGATGAACGGATCGTTGAGGCCGAGGCGTTCGCGGAGCCCTTCACGCTCCTCGAGGGTCGTGTCCTGGCCGACCATGTTGTTGATCGGATCGCCGACGTAGCGGAAGAGGGCGAACGCGATCAACGCGACGGTCAGCATGACGACGATCGACTGGAGGAGCCGCCGGAGCAGGAAGGCAGGCATTCAGCCGGGCGACCTTTCGGCTCTGATCCGTACGCCTCCTGCCGCCCGGCGCCTCTGCCTCGCGTGCGCTCGCCGGTCGGCCGGAGGAGGGCACGGCATGGCGTGTCGCCACGGCTTCATTCGTCTCTCGGCCCCCGGTGGCGCTGTGGCGGTGCTCGCGCCCCCCCGGGCCGACCGCGCCGCGGAGGAGCCCCCGCCGATGACGGCTCCGAACGCTGGAGCCGCCGCTGCCTGCGACGGAGTCCGTGCCGGCGGTGGCGACAGGGGCGCCGGAAGGGTGCGGGAGGGGGAGTCGGAAGCCGCCGCCCCCTCCCGTCCCGGAGTCATTGCACCGTGACGTAGCGCAGGTCGAGCACGTTGTCGGGCCGCTGTACCAGGTCCACCTGCTCCGATAGACCCCAGGACAGCGGCTGCTGGTGGAGCGGAATGTGGCCGACCTCGTCCTTGTGGATCCGGAACGCCTCGTCGATCATCGCCTGGCGCTTGGCCTGATCGGTCTCCGACTGGATCATCGCCGCGAGCTCGTTGATCTTCGGGTTGCAGTAGCCCCCGAGGTTGAACGCGCCGAGCTTGTCCTCGCCTCCCCGGCACGCCATCAGCGACGAGATGGGGTTGTGGCTGTCGAAGGTGGAGGGCGTCCACCCGAGCAGGAAGAAGCTGGTGTCGTAGCCGTTCTGGGCCAGCACCTTGCCGAAGTACTTCGACTTGGTCTGTGCGAGAAGGGTGACCTTGACCCCGATCCTGGCGAGCATCGCGGCCGCCGCCTGGCAGATCCGCTCGTCGTTGACGTAGCGGTCGTTGGGGCAGTCCATGGTGAGCTCGAAGCCGTCCGGATAGCCGGCCTCGGCGAGCAGCTCCTTCGCCCGGGCGACGTCGTGGGCCGGCCGCTCGTTCAGCGCCTCGGTGAAGCCGTTGACCTGCGGGGCGACCATCAGCCCCGCGGGCACGCTCGCGCCGCGCATCACCTTGTCCTTGATCGCCTCGATGTCGATCGCATGGATGAACGCCTGGCGGACCCGCACGTCCTTGAACGGGTTCTTGCCCTTGACGTCGGAGTAGAGCAGCTCGTCGCGGATCTGGTCGAAGCCGAGGAAGATGGTTCGCGCCTCGGGTCCCGCGAGCGGCTTCACGCCCTGCGCGTCCGCGAGGCGCTGCCAGTCCTGCACCGGCACCGGATAGGCCATGTGCACGTTCCCCGAGATGAGCGCCGCGACCCGGGTCGCGTCCTGGGAGATGGGGGTGAACACGGCCTGCGTGACGTTGCCGTTCATCTCGCCCCAGTAGTCGGGGTGGGCGGCGAGCACGGTCTTCACCCCGGACTGCCGGGACTCGAGGGTGAAGGGGCCCGTGCCGTTGGCGTTGAGGTTCGCGTAGTTGCCCTCGTCACCCCCCTTCACGCTGGTCACTTCGGTGGCGTTGTTCCGCTCCGCCCACTCCCGGTCCATGATGTAGAAGATCTCGAGCTGCAGCGGGAGGATCGGATTCGGCGCGGGGGTGACGAAGTCGATGGTGTGGTCGTCGACGATCCGGGTGTCCTCGATGAGCTGCGCGACGACCTTGAGGTCGGAGCCTTCGGAGCGAATCCGCTCGACGGAGAACGCCACGTCGTCGGCCGCGAAGTCCGAACCGTCGTGGAACTTGACGCCCTTGCGGAGGTGGAAGCGCCAGGTGTTCGGGTCGACGTTCTCCCACCTTTCGGCCAGGGCGCCGACCATCTTCATGTTCTCGTCGCGCGCGACGAGCCCCTCGTAGATGCTGCGCTGGAAGCCGAGGGTCATGGTCTCGAAGAGGCCGTGCGGGTCCATCGTCTGCACGTCGCCCTGGAACGCCCAGCGAAACGTTTCGGACTGGGCCGGAGCGGCGGCGACCACGCTGCCGAGGGCCGCGGCGGCGGCGACTGTCTTGAGGCGAACTCGCATCATCTTTCTTCCCCTGGTTCGAGACGCTCGGTTCCGGTTCGGCCCGGGTGCGGATTCACCTTCGTCCCGAGTCCGTTTCCCCGTGAAATCGGGGTGCGAAGGCTAGCCCTTCGATCGGGGGATGACAAGAGAATGGAGTGCGGGCGGCCGCGCGGAGCGGCTTCGGTCGGGCCGGAACGCTATCGGCCGCCGCGAGCCGCTTCCGCTTCAGTCGATGGTCGCGCCGCCATCGATCACCAGGTGGGTTCCGGTGATGAAGGAAGTTTCGTCCGAGGCGAGGAAGAGGGTGCCGTTGGCGATCTCGACCGGTTCGCCCATGCGCTTCAGGAGTATCCGTTGCGCCCCGGCGGCAGGATTGAAGCGGATGGCGCCATTCGAATGCGCTAGTCTGCCGCGTGGCATGCGGCCAGCCGAAAGGGTCGGCGGGCGAGCGGAGGGCATCGAACCATGAAGTTCACGGTGATGGGCGCCGGGGGCGTCGGAGGGTATTTCGGGGCTCGGCTGGCCGCGGCCGGGCACGAGGTCGGCTTCGTCGCGCGCGGCCGGCACCTCGAGGCGATGCGCGAGAACGGCCTCGCGATCCGAAGCCAGCTCGGCGACGTCGAGCTCAAGCCCGTCCGGGCGAGCGACGATCCGGCCGCGCTCGGCGCCGCCGACTTCGTGCTGTTCACCGTCAAGACCTACGACTGCGAGAGCGCGGCGGAGGCGATCCGCCCCGCCCTCGGCGCCGATACCGGCGTCGTTCCCCTGCTGAACGGCATCGGTCACCTGGAGGCTCTGTGCCGGATCCTCGGGGCGGCCCGGGTGCTCGGCGGCGTCGCGAATATCAGCGCGCTGATCGAAGAGCCCGGCGTGATCCGCCATTTCGACCGGATGCAGATCCTTCGCATCGGCGAGATGGACAACTCCGCGAGCCCCCGGGTCCTCGCCTTGCGGGAAGCTTGCGCGGAGGCCGGAATCGACTGCCCGGTACCGAAGGACATCGAGCGCGAGCTCTGGCAGAAGGTGGTGATGATCTGCACGCTGGCGGGAGCCAACTGCCTCACCCGCCTGCCGCTCGGCGCGTGCCGGAGCAATCCGGCGACGCGCGCGATGATGGAGAGCCTGACCGCCGAATCGGTCGCCGTCGCCCGCGCGCTCGGAGTCTCCCTGCCGGAGGACCAGGAAATCCGGACGATGGCGGTTCTGGACAAGCTGCCGGCGCCCATGAAGGCGTCCATCTTCGCGGCCCTGGAGCGGGGCGACCGCCTGGAGGCGTCGGCCCTGAATGGCGCGATCGACCGTCTCGGCCGCGAGACGGGCGTCGATACCCCGACCCACCGCACCGTCCATGCCGCCCTTGCCCCACACGAGAACGGCGCCCCGCCCGCCGGCTGATCGCCGCTTTCCGACCCCCGGATAGGCGCTGTTTCGCGTACCCGACGAACGGCCGATCCGGGCCGAAGGGCGCGCGCCACCGGCCGAACCGCCTTCAGAGAGCGTCCTTGAAGAGCCGGCCGCCCTTCATGATGGCGGGCATGTGCGCACCCTGGCCCGCGAGGAGGCCGATCTCGGCGAGCGGGTCGCCGTCGACGACGATGAGATCGGCGAGCGCTCCCGCCCGCACGATGCCGAGCTCGCCGCCCATGTTGAGGATGTCGGCGTTCACTTCCGTCGCCTGCCGGATCGCCTCGAAATTGCCGAGGACCTCGGCCTTGATGGCGAACTCGTCCGACTGGTAGACCTGACACTCGCCGAGGAGGTCGGAGCCGTGCCCGATCCGGACGCCGGCGTCGCGTGCGATCTCGATCGCCCGCAGGCCGACCTCGAGTACGTCGCCCAGCTTGCGCATGGAGACCTCGGGGAACCCGAACTCCCGCCCGTGCCGGTGGAGCGCCTGGTAGGTCACGCTCGTCGGCACGAGGAAGGCGCCGTGGTCGGCCATCACCTTCGCCGCCTCGGCGTCCAGCAGGTTGCCGTGCTCGATCGTGCGCACCCCGTTGGTGACCGCGCGGATGATCGCCTTGGGGATGTAGGCGTGGGCCAGCACATAGGTCCGGCACGCCTCCGCCTCCTCGCAGATGGCCCGGATCTCGCCGGCGGAGTACTGGGTGTTGTGGACCGGGTCGGTGGGCGACGCGACCCCGCCCCCGGCCATGATCTTGATCTGGTGCGCACCCTTGCGAAGCTCGTCCCGGGCCGCACGGCGGCACTCGTCGATGCCGTCCGCGATGCGGCCGATCTGCTCCGTCGACGCCTGGCAGGCGCAGGTGATGACGTTCGAGGTCGCGGTCCGCGGCCGGAAGTCCGCGTGTCCGCCGGTCTGGGTGAGGGCGAGGCCCGAGACGAAGAGGCGCGGGCCGACGAGCAGGCCGTCCTCCACCGCGTCCGCCATTCCCCGGTCGGCCCCGCCCGCGTCCCGCACGGAGGTGAAGCCGCGCATCAGCATCGCCTTCATGAGCTCGCCGGCGCTCGCCGTCATGTAGGTGATCGGAACGTCGTTGATGGCGGAGAGATCGAGGTGGGTCGCCTTGACGTGGACGTGGGCGTCGATGAGCCCCGGCATCAGGGTCCGGCCGGCGAGGTCGATCGTCCGGTCCGCCGTGCCCGTCGAGAGAGGTTGGTCGGAGACCTCCTTGATCCGCTCCCCCTCGACGAGCACGTGGTGTCCCTCGCGGCGCTCGGTCGCCTTCCCGTCGAGGATGCTCGCGTTGGCGAAGAGGATGCTGGCCATCGTCCCGTTCTCCCGGAATTTCCAAGCCGCGATCCGCGCGCTCGAGCCGGATCGGCGGCGCGCCAGTATACGAGCGCCCGACCCGCCGCTGGCGGCCGATCTCAACGCACAATACGGTCATGGCGAGCCGGGCAGGGACCGTTGACGAGCCGCGAGCGCAAGGGCGCGCTTCGCGGGGGCCGTTGAAGCCGTGAGAGGTCCGAACCGTGGAAGGAGGGTCAGGAGTTGGTAGAGCTGTATCTCGCGTCCCGGTCTCCGCGCCGGCGGGAGCTCCTCGCCGGGCTCGGTTACCGGTTCAAGGTGGTGGATATTGCGGTCGACGAGAGCCGGGCGGACGGGGAGACGCCGGCCCGCTACGTCGAACGGATGGCGCGCGAGAAGGCGCTCGCCGGTCTCCGCGCGGTGACGCGCTCCGAACGCCGTGCCGACCGCACGTCGCCGGTGGTCCTCGGAGCGGACACGATCGTCGTCGTCGGTGGCGAAGTTCTGGGCAAGCCGCGCGACGACTCGGAGGTCCTCGTTCACCTCGAACGCCTTTCCGGCCGCGACCACCTGGTGCTGTCCGCGGTTGCGCTCGCCTCCGGGACGGTAGCCCGGCCAACGGTCGAACTGCGACTCTCCCGAAATCGGGTCTGGTTCCGGCGGTTGTCTGCGGCTGAGCGCGAGGGCTACCGAGCGACCGGCGAGCCGGCCGACAAGGCGGGGAGCTATGCTATCCAGGGCATCGCCGCCGCCTTCGTCACCCGCCTCGAAGGGAGCTGGAGCGCGGTGGTCGGGCTTCCCCTCCACGAGACCGCCGACCTCCTCGTGCGGGCCGGAGTTCCCTTCCTTCCTCCACCGAGCGAGACCGCGGTCGCTTCGTGACACGCCGGTCCGCGGTAGCAGACGCGACGCCGGAACCGGTATTCACTCGACGATCGCATCCGTCCAGAGCAGCTCCAGAAATTGTCGCCACGGCAGTATCCGAATCCCGTCGTCCGTTCGCCGGGGAGCGTCCTCGTTGCTGACGACGATGGCGTGACGCGGACGATGTTCATCCACGTAGGCGCGCATGGCTTTCAGGTCCCCGGGGCGCACGTTCGCGCTGCCCTTCACCTCAATCGCGGTGGCGCCGTCCCGGCCGAGAATGAAGTCGCATTCGAGTCCGGACTTGGTTCGCCAGAAGCGTACGGGAAAGTCGCGCTCGTGGTAGGACCGGTAGGCCAGCATCTCCATCAGCACGAGGTGCTCGAGGGCGCGCCCGAAGTCCGGGCCCGCCGCGCGCTCGATGAGGCGGCCGGTCAACTGCCCCGCCACCCCGACGTCAAATAGATAGAACTTCGGCGCCCGCGTGATGACGGCGCGCGAACGGCGGCGGCTGAACGGTTCCACGAAGACTCCGAGAAGGGTATCGACGAGGATCTGGAAGTATTCGCGAACCGTCTTGGAGTCGATTCCGCAGTCGCGGGCGACGTTGCTGTAGTTCAGCAGCTCGCCGTGGCAGAACGACAGGGCGTCGAAGAAGCGCGAGAACGCGGCGACGTTTCGCGTCAACCCTTCGTCGAACACTTCCTCCTTCAGGTAGTCGGTCACGTAGCCCGCGAGCGCGCGCCGGTGGTTCGCCGCATCGTAATGTTGCGGGACGAGTCCCCGATTGAGCGCCCGCAACAAGTCGAATTCCGGAATCTCCGGCCACGTGAGGGGGTGGAGCTCGAAACGCCAAGCGCGCCCTCCGAGGAGATTCGCGCGGCCGCGCTTCAGCTTTCTCGCGCTCGAGCCGCAGAGCACGAAGCTGAATCCCGCGTTCTCGATCAGGCGATGGACCTCATCGAGAATGCCCGGCACCTTCTGCACTTCATCAATGACGATGGGGTTCGCGGTTGCTGCGTGATCGAGCGCCCCCAGGCGCTGCGACAGAGTCCACGGGGCTCGCGTGAGCTCCACCAACAGCCGGGTGTCGAGAAGATCGAAGCGAACGGAATGCGGAAACTGCCGGCGGAGCAGCGTCGACTTGCCGGTCTTGCGAGGTCCCCAGAGAAAGGCCGATTGCCCTTGTGGAAGCTCGATGCGGAGCTTGCGGGTGTACTGTCTCAACTCGGATTACGTTCCGAAATGGTCGAACCAATTCGGATTATATTCCGAATGAGACGCAAATCGAAGGTCTTGTCCTTTATCGAGCGGGAGCCGGCCGCAGAACAGGCGGGTGAGGCTCTCGATCGGCACCGGGGCCGCGGTCGCCGGCCGCGACGCTACCGCGCGCCGGCCGCCACCGAAAGGCCGCGGACGCGGTGGCGGTCGATCAGGCGCTGCACGAGCCCGCTCGCCTTGGCTTCCTCGACGAGCTCGCGCAGGAACACGGCCCCGCGCTCGCGCGCCCGCGGCGTGCCCACCGCCTGCTGAACGGCCGTGAACTTCCCGTCGAGAATGCGCGCTCCGGGGAGCCGCTCCACGTCGGAAAGGAGGCGCGGCCGGAGCCCCGCCAGCGCATCGAGCTTCTGCTCGACGAAGAGGTCGAAGGAGCCGTCGAGCCCGCTTGCCCGCACCAGCTCGGCGTGCTCGATGCTGCGGCTGAGGAAAAGGTCGTAGGCGCTGCCGCCGGCGACCGCGATGCGAACCCCGTCGCGGTCCACGTGTTCAATCGTGTGCAGCATGGAGCCCGCGGGCACGAGATAGGTCGCCTCGATCTCGGTGTAGGCTGCGGTGAACGCGATGGTCTGGGCGCGTGCCGGTTCCGCCCCGATGAGGCCGATGTCCCACGCGTCGGCGGTCGCTGCGTCCGCAAGCTCGGACGGCGTCGCGAACGGCACGTAGGTAATGGGCACTCCGAGCCGCTTTGCGATTTCCGCCGCCATGTCGGGGGCGACCCCTTGCGGGTCGCCGGTGGGGCTCCGCCCGGTCACGAGCAGGAAGTTGGCGAGGTTGATCGCGGCGCGGAGGGTGCCGCTCGGGGCGAGCTCGGAACGGACGCCCGGATTCATGCTGTGCGGCTCGGTTCGGAGAGTGACGGGATTCTACGCAAGCGCGCCGAGTCCCGGGTGGGATCGGGGCGCATGGGGAACTCGGTTCCTTGCGCCCGGACGAGTCTGACCGTCGTCATGACGAGGGAGCGTGCTCGCAGCGCCCGACCGGGTCGGCCGGAACTCGCGTTCAAGGCGCCCCGGGTTCGTCGGGAGGCGTGTCTGCCGCTACCGGTCAGGCGCGGTGGTAGGGGTGGCGGTTGAGGAGGGACCAGGCGCGCCAGATCTGCTCCGCCACGATGACCCGCACGAGCGCGTGCGGGAAGGTGAGGCGGGACAGCGACCAGGTGAGCTCGGCCCGTTCCCGGCACTCCGGGGCGAGGCCGTCCGGCCCGCCCGCGAGGAGGGCGGTGTCGCGCCCGTCC
Organism: Gammaproteobacteria bacterium; assembly: GCA_965223775.1. Lineage (GTDB taxonomy): Bacteria > Pseudomonadota > Gammaproteobacteria > HK1 > HK1 > JAJDXW01. The sequence continues at coordinate 6,415,238 of OZ245021.1, forward strand.
GCGAGCCACGCCTCCAGCCGCCCGGCGAGGTCCGCGGTGGACCAGGCGGCGCCCCGCTCGTCGAGCGCGACGATCCGCGCTCCGGACGGCACGGCACGGAGGAGGCCCTCGCCCTCGCGGCGGATGGAGGCGGCGGGGGCCGCACCCTTGCGGGCCGCCGCTCCGCCGCGGTAGGCGGTCGGTATCTCCCGGAGCGTGAGCCGGCAGGCGGGGGGAAGCCGCTTCGCGTAGTCCTCGAATGCGGCGTCCACCCATCCCGGCATCCGGGTCCCGACCGCCGCCAGCACGATCTTCACCTGTCTCTGCGCTCCGCTCGCGGTGCTTGCGTCGTACCCGGCACTGTCCGCCATTCCGGCCTTGGCCGGCCGCTCGCGAAGTCGGCCGCCACCGCACCGCGCGGTGCGGTCTCCGAAGGGTGGAGCGGCGCGGCGCGCACACGCTCGGGCGGAACCTCCGCGCCGGCCCGGACCCGAGAACCCGCCGCCAGCACGATCTTCACCTGTCTCTGCGCTCCGCTCGCGGTGCTTGCGTCGTACCCGGCACTGTCCGCCATTCCGGCCTTGGCCGGCCGCTCGCGAAGTCGGCCGCCACCGCACCGCGCGGTGCGGTCTCCGAAGGGTGGGGCGGCGCGGCGCGCACACGCTCGGGCGGAACCTCCGCGCCGGCCCGGACCCGGGGACCCGCCGCCGGGACACGCGGGCTCGATCCGTTCGCGCCCGTCGATCGACCCCGAGACGTCGGCGTCAGGGCGCCGGCGCCCCGGTCTGCTCGCGGAGCGCCACGACCGGCGACCAGAGCTTCTCGAGCTGGTAGAGGTCTCTCGTGTCGGGCTGCATCACGTGGACGATCACGTCGCAGAGATCGACCAGCATCCACGCTCCTTCGCGCTCGCCTTCGACCCCGAGGGGCGGTGCGTCCCGGTGCTTTGCCGATACCGCCACCTTCTCGGCAATGGCCCGCACGTGGCGGTCGGTGCGCCCCGTGGCCACCACCATGTAGTCCGTGATGTCGGTGAGCTCCCGGACATCGAGAACCTCGATGTCGCCTGCCTGGATCTCTTCGAGATCGCCCATCACGAGCCGGAGCAGCTCGTCGCTGCCCGGCTCGCTCCGGCCCCGTTCGTTCCGTTCTGCATCACGCGCCATCGGAATATAGTTTCTCCTGCTGGATGTACCGCTCCACCGCCTCGGGCACGAGATCGCCGAGATTCGCACCGGCCGCGCAGCGCGCCCGGACGGCGGTGGAAGAGATGTCGACGGCCGGGAGATCCATCATGAGGATGGAGCCGGCCGGCCGGGTGCGGAGTCGAGCGGAGTCCTCGCACCGGCGGGCCTCGGCCCACCGGGAGACCTCGTCCCCTCGGGGCCGTCCGGCCCCGGTTCGTCGCGCCACCACCAGGTGGGCGTAGTCGGTGAGCTCCCGCCAGCGCCGCCAGGTATCGAGCACCTCGAGCTGATCGCCGCCGAGCAGAAGGCAGAGCGACCGCTCTCCGAACTCGGCGCGAAAGGAGGCGAGGGTGTCGATGGTCCAGCCGGGTCCGTTGCCCGCGAGCTCGCGGGCGTCCACGTAGAACCCCGAACGCCCGCGGACCGCCGCGGCCAGCATGGCCCGGCGCTGGTCGCCGGTCGCCCGCGCCGGGGGCCGGTGCACCGGGACGCCGGCCGGCACCAGCGCAACCGCATCCAGTCCGAGCCGGCGGCGGGCCTTGTCCGCGAACCGCAGGTGGCCGTTGTGGACGGGATCGAAGGTGCCGCCCAGGATGCCGAGAATGCCCGCCGTGCCCGCCGTGTCAGCCTCCGTGGCGGCACGAAGCGGGCAAGGCGGAGGGGCTCTCGGGCACCGTCAGCGGAACCGTGGAGCGTGCAAAGCGGGCGAATTCCGGGCGGGGGCGCGGATTGCCAGCCTCGCCGGGGTCCGGGTCGGATCCGTCGCGTGGACGGGCACGGCGCGTCCCGGGGCGGCCGGAGCCCCCCGGAACCCGCGCGGGCGTGGCCGACCGTTCCTCACTGCCGGATATGGCCGTCGCCGAGAACGATGAACTTTTGCGACGTGAGTCCCTCCAGCCCGACCGGGCCGCGGGCGTGCAGCTTGTCGGTGCTGATTCCGATCTCCGCCCCGAGCCCGTACTCGAAGCCGTCCGCGAAACGGGTCGAAGCGTTGACCATCACCGAGCTCGAGTCCACCTCGCGGAGAAAGCGCTGGGCCCGCGAGTAGTCCTCGGTGACGATGGCATCGGTGTGCGCGGAGCCGTGCGTCGCGATGTGGTCGATGGCCTCGTCGAGGCCGTCCACCACCCGGATGGACAGGATCGGTGCGAGGTACTCCGTGTCCCAGTCCTCGGGCGTCGCTTCCGCGCAGTCGCCGACGAGCCGCCGGGTGGCCGGACAGCCCCGGAGCTCCACCCCTTCTTCGAGGTATCGCGCGGCGAGAGGCGGCAACACCTCGGGGGCGATCGCGCGGTCCACGAGCAGGGTTTCCATCGTGCAGCAGGTGCCGTAGCGCTGGGTCTTGGCGTTGTAGGCCACGCGGATCGCCTTGTCTGGATCCGCCCGCTCGTCGATGTATACGTGGCAGATCCCGTCCAGGTGCTTGATGATCGGGATCCGGGACTCGGCGATGACCCGCTCGATGAGTCCCTTCCCCCCGCGGGGGACGATGACGTCCACGAACTCGTCGAGCCGGAGCAGCTCGCCGACCGCCCGCCGGTCCGTGGTCTCGACGATCTGGACCGCGTCGGCGGGAAGGGCGGCCTCGGTGAGCCCCGACCGGATGCACCCCGCGATGGCCCGGTTGGAGTGAAGCGCCTCCGAGCCGCCCCGCAGAATGACCGCGTTTCCGGCCTTGAGGCAAAGGCCGCCCGCGTCCGCGGTGACGTTCGGGCGCGACTCGTAGATGATGCCGACCACCCCGAGCGGTACCCGCATGCGTCCGACCTGGATGCCGGACGGCCGGTAGCCGACGCCGGTCACCTCCCCGATGGGGTCGGGCAGGGCCGCGATCGCCTCGAGGCCGAGGGCCATGGACTCGATCCGGGCCTCGGTCAGCTCCAGCCGATCCGCGAGCGCGGATTCGAGGTCCCGGCCGGCGTCGAGGTCCTGCCGGTTGGCCGCGAGCAGCTCCGCGCGGCCGGCCCGGATCGCCTCGGCCGTCGCGCTCAGCGCCCGGTCTCGCGCCGCGGTGCCGGACCGGGCGAGATCGCGCGCCGCGGACCGGGCACGCTCGCCGAGTCCCCGCACGTAGCGCAGGACGTCCGCCGTTTCGTCGATGCTCTTGACGGTGGCCGCCATTTCCGTACTCCGGCGCGGGCTTCGCGCCCTTCTCGGGCCGATTATACGGCGCGCACCGGGGCCGTGTTGGCGCCGCACAAGTCGAGCACCAGCCGCCGCATCCCGTCCCACGCGTCGCCGGCGGCCGCCCCCTTGGACATGGCGTCGAGGCACGCGAGGGCGGCGAGGCGGGCGCCCCACTCCGCGGCCGGCGATCGCTTGAGGGCCGCCATCACCGCGCCTCGGCGCCGTCGCCACGCGGGGAACGGCCGGAGCGCGTCGTCGATTGTGGCCCCCCGCTCCAGATCGCCGCCGATCCGGGCGACCGTCCGCACCTGCCACGCAAGGGCCCCGATGATGGCCGGCGGCGCCTCGCCTTCCGCCGCGAGTCCGGCCAGCACCTGGAGCGCCCGCGGAGCATCTCCCGACAGCGTCGCGTCCACGAGGTCGAAGGAGGTGTAGCGGGCTCCGTGGGCCGCGCCGTCGAGCACGTCGTCGAGTTCGATCCGCTCCCTCGAAACCAGGAGGGCGAGCCGTTCGATGGTCTGGGCTCCGTAGGCGAGGTTGCCCTCGCAGCGGTCCGCGAGCTCCTCGATCGCCTCGGGCGACGCGGAGAGTCCGCGGGCGCGGGCGCGGTCGCGGATCCAGCCGGGAAGAGCGGCGCGTTCCTTGGGCCAGACCTCGACGCTCGCCCCGGCCCGTTCGATCGACCGGTACCACTCCGAGCGCTTCGCCCGGGTCTCGATCCGGCCGGCGCCGATCAGCAGCACGAGGTCGTCCCCCGGATCGGCCGCGAATGCGGCGAGCGCTCGCCCCCCCTCCGCGCCCGGCCGCCCGCTCGGGAGACGGAGCTCGATGAGACGCCGCTCGGAAAACAGGGAGAGGCTTGCTCCGGCCTCGGCGAGCCGCGACCAGTCGAAACCGGTGTCCGCGTCGAGGACGGTGCGCTCGGTGAAACCCTGCCCGCGGGCGGCGGCCCGGATGGCGTCCAGCGCTTCGTTGAACTGGAGAGGCTCGTCGCCGCTCACCAGGTAGACCGGCTTCAGTCCCCGTTCGAGATGGCCGGGGAGCTGCTCGGGCCGAACCTGCACCGCGGCCTCAGCCGCCGGCGAGCACGTGCAGCCGCCTCAGGATCGCGGTGGCCGCCTCGCGGCGCATCTCGTCGTGAACGACCGCTCGTTCGCGAGTCCGGCTCAACCGCTCGCCGGGATGCACGCGGTACTCGCGCACCACCTTCACCTCGCCGGGCTCGAGAATCTGCTCTCCGTTTCCGTCTCGCAGCGTATAGCGCACGCGGTAGGCGACCTGGAATTCGCGCGCGCTTCCCCGCACCGGCTCGACCGAGAGCAGGCGCGTGACGAAGCCCCTCGGCCGGACCGCGAGCACGAGGTCCGCGTCCTTCCCGGCCAGCCGCCCCCCGCTCCCGGCGAGCCTCGCCTCGAGCGCATCGCGAAGCTCGAACGAGCCCCCCTGCACCCGGACGGACCCGGGCAGGTCCAGCTCTGCGCGCGGCTGGTAGGCGCAGCCGGCGAGAACCAAGCCCAGGAGGGCGCCTGTCAGGGAGAGGAAGATGCGCATGTCAGCCGAGGAGTTGCCCCGCGAAGAAACCGCCAGGGTGGCCGGGTCTCGCGTCGAACGATGGGTTGACCCATGGAACGAAGCCGCAGCCGACGATCCCGGGACTGGCAGGGGCCGCGCCGACGCTGACTGCCACGAGGGAAAGGCGCAGCACGTCACACCACGATGTTGAGGAGGCGATCGGGCACCAGGATAACCTTTCGTGCGGTTCTTCCTTCGAGATGGCGGGCCACGTTGGGGTTGCCGCGCGCCGCGGCTTCCGCCTCGTCGCGCTCCGTGCCGGCCGGGACATCCACCCGGCCCCGCAGCTTTCCGTTGATCTGCACCACCAGGGTCACGGTATCACGCTTGAGGGCGGCGGGGTCCGCCTCCGGCCAGTCCGCGTCCACGACCGGGCCTTCACCGCCGAGCGCCGGCCACAGGGCGTGCGCGAGGTGCGGCACCACCGGAGCGAGCAGCGCGGTGGCGGCCCGGAGCCCCTCCCGGTGCAGCGCGCGGACCTGGGGCGACTCTTCTTCGAGTGCGCGAAGGGCATTCAGCATCTCGATGACCGCCGCGATCGCGGTGTTGAAGGTGTAGCGTCGGCCCACGTCGTCGCTCGCCTTGGCGATGGTCTCGTGAATCTTGCGCCACACGGCGCGCTGGTCCGGGTCGAGCTTCTCCGGAACGAGATCGGCCACCGGTCCCGCCGCCACGTGGTCCGCCACCATGCGCCACAGCCGCCGCAGGAACCGGAATGCTCCCTCGACGGCGGCGTCGCTCCATTCGAGGGTCTGGTAGGGGGGGCTCTGCATCATCATGTAGAGCCGGATGGTATCCGCTCCGTAGCGGCTGACCATGTCCTCGGGATCGATGCCGTTGTTCTTGGACTTCGACATCTTCTCGAGGCGCCCGACGGTGACCGGCTCGCCATCCGCCCGGAGCCTCGCTCCGGTCACCCGGCCCTTGTCGTCGCGCTCCATCTCGACCTCGGCCGGCGAGTAGTAGGTAGCCGAGCCGTTCTCGTCTTCCCGGTAGAAGGTCTCGTTGAGCACCATGCCCTGGGTGAGGAGGTTCGCGAAGGGCTCGTCGCTCTCGATGAGGCCCTCGTCGCGCATGACCTTGTGGAAGAAGCGGGCGTACATGAGGTGCAGGATGGCGTGCTCGATCCCGCCGATGTAGAGATCCACGGGCAGCCAGTAGTTCGCCCGCTCGTCGACCATTCCGGTATCGCAGCCGGGGCAGGCGAAGCGCGCGTGGTACCACGAGGACTCCATGAACGTGTCGAAGGTGTCGGTGTCGCGCCGCGCCGGATCGCCGGTCTCGGGATCCGTCGTCTCGACGAACTCGGGGAGGGTGGCGAGCGGAGAGCCGCCGCCCGATATGCTCACGTCTTCCGGGAGCACGACCGGCAACCGTCCCTCCGGCACCGGGATCTCGCCCCTCGTCTCGCTCGTGATCACCGGGACCGGGCAGCCCCAGTAGCGCTGCCGGGACACGCCCCAGTCGCGCAGCCGGTAGTTGACCGTTCGCCGGCCCTTGCCCCGGGCCTCGAGCCAGTCGGCGATCGCCTCGAACGCGGCGGCCGACGTCAGACCGTCGAACTCCCCGGAGTCCATCACGATCCCGGGCTCGACGAACGCCCCCGAGCCGATGTCGATCCCCTCGCCGCCGGCCGGCCGGATGACCTGCGCGATGGGCAGCCCGTACCGCGTCGCGAACTCGTGGTCGCGGTGGTCGTGGGCCGGCACGCCCATGACCGCGCCCGTGCCGTAGCTCATCAGAACGAAGTTCGCGATCCAGATCGGGATCTCCTCCCCGTTCATCGGGTGGACCGCGTTGCGCCCGATGGCGATGCCCTGCTTCTCCATGGTCTCGAGCGACGCTTCGGAGGTCTCCATCCGCCGGCATTCCTCGATGAACGCGGCTACCGCCGGGTCCGCCGCGGCCGCTTCCGCGGCGAGCGGGTGCCCGGTGGCGACGGCCATGTAGGTGGCTCCGAATATGGTGTCGGGGCGGGTCGTGAAGACGGTGATCGGCTCGCCCCCGCCGGCCGGATCGAAGTCGAACTCCACGCCCTGCGAACGGCCGATCCAGTTGCGCTGCATCGTCTTCACCGCGTCCGGCCAGCCGATGTCGTCCAGTCCGGCGAGGAGCTCTTCGCCGTAGTCGGTGATCTTGAGGAACCAGTGCGGGATCTCGCGCCGCTCCACGGGCGCGCCCGAGCGCCAGCCCCGCCCGTCGATCACCTGCTCGTTGGCGAGCACGGTGCCCTCCACCGGGTCCCAGTTCACTTCCGCGTTGCGCTTGTACGCGAGCCCCTTCTCGTACATCCGGCCGAACATCCACTGCTCCCAGCGGTAGTAGTCCGGGGTGCAGGTGGCGAACTCGCGCGACCAGTCGTAGCCGAAGCCGAGCCGCCGGAGCTGAGCCTTCATGTCCGCGATATTGCGGTACGTCCACTTCGCGGGCGGCACCCGGTTCTCGATGGCCGCGTTCTCGGCCGGCAGACCGAAGGCGTCCCACCCCATCGGCTGCAGCACGTTCCTGCCGCGCATCCGCTGGTAGCGCGAGACCACGTCGCCGATCGTGTAGTTGCGGACGTGCCCCATGTGCAGGCGCCCGCTCGGGTAGGGGAACATCGAGAGGCAGTAGAACTTCTCGCGGGTCGGGTCCTCGGTGACCCGGAAGGTCTCCGCCTCCTCCCAGTACGCCCGGGCCGCCGCCTCGACCGCCTCGGGGTCGTAGCGCTCGGTGAGCGTCGGCGCGCCGCCGTTCCAGGCCGGCGGGTGGGGGTCGGATCCCGCCGCGTCGCCGGTCCCGCGGTCCGTTCCGCTGCCGCGGTCTGCCCTTCCGTCAGCCATCGTGTCCGGTCTCGTATGCGTAGTCGAAGGAGTCGAAGAAGAGCCGCTCCAGGTCCAGTCCGCGCTCCGGAAAGAGCTCGCGGGCCGCCGTCACCATGGGCGGAGGACCGCTCGTGTAGACCTCGTAGCCCGAAAGGTCCGGGAAATCGGCGAGCACCGCCTCGTGGACCAGGCCGGTGCGCCCGCTCCAGTCCGGGGCGGGCTCCGACAGCACGGGGACGAAGTGGAGCCGGGGGTGCGCGCGCGCCCACTCCCGCGGCAGGTCGGGCAGGTACAGGTCCTGCTCGGAACGTACTCCCCAGTAGAGGTGCATTTCGCGTCTCAACGGCGCCAGCAGCGCATTTTCAATGATGGCCTTGATGGGCGCAAAGCCGGTACCCCCCGCGAGGAACACCACGGGCAGATCGCTGCCGGTGCGAAGGTGGAAGTTGCCGAGCGGGCCTTGCAGTCGGAGAAGGGAACGCTCCTCGAGCTCCTCGAACACGTGGCCGGAGAACGCCCCGCCGGGCACGTGGCGGATGTGCAGCACCAGGAAGGCGTCGTCGGCGGGGCAGTTGGCAAGGGAGAACGCGCGCCGGCGGCCGTCGCGAAGCAGGATGTCCACGTATTGACCGGCCCGATACTGCAGGCGCTCGGTCGGCGGGAGCTGAAGACGAAGCTCCATCACGTCGTGGGCGAGCCGGGTTCGGGATGCGACCCGGGCCGGCAGGGTGCGGACGCCATCGCCGGCGCCGTACGCCCGGGCCGCGATGCGAACGTCGGATGAGGCCCGCGCCTGGCAGAGCAGGGTCCAGCCGGCCCGGATCTCCCGCTCGGTCAGGCCGCGCAGCCCCGCGTTCTCCGGGAAGTGGACACGGCCGTCGAGAACCCTGCCCCGGCAGGCGCCGCAGGCGCCGTTCCGGCATCCGTAGGGAAGCGGTACTCCCTGCCGCAGCGCCGCGTCGAGGATGGATTCGTCGGGTCCGGCGAGGAACGTGGGACCCTCCGGATCCAGGGTGACGTCGAACACCGCAAGGTCGGCGGATGCCGGCGGGCCGAAGGGAGCGGCGGAAATGGAGCGGGAGTCGGGCATCCGTACCGGGGGCCGGGAGAATCAGCCGGCTCGGGCGCCGGATTATAGCAGGCGGCACGCCGGGCGCCGGGCGCCCGGCGCCCGTTCTCGCGGCGTCTTCGACGACCCGGCCGGCAGATGGCCGCGGATCCCTGGCGAGTCGAAGGGTCGCGTGGCGGCTGATAGAGTGCAGGAGCCGGGAGGGCGGTTCGGCCGGCGTGGCCGGATGTCGCTCTCGTTCGTACCGAGAGACGCCACACGAGGAGTCAACTGTGGATTTCGGCCTCTTCACCATGCCTTCCCATCCCCCCGAGCGCGACCTTCGCGAGGGCCATGAATGGGACCTCCAGACCCTGCGCTGGGCGGACGAGTACGGCTTCACGGAAGCCTGGATCGGGGAGCACCACACCGCGCCCTGGGAGCCCCATCCCTCGCCCGATCTTCTGGTCGCGCAGTCGCTCAAGGAGACCCGCAACATCCGTCTCGGACCGGGCGGCTTCCTGCTTCCCTACCACCATCCGGCCGAGCTCGCGAACCGGGTCGCGATCCTCGATCACATTGCCGCCGGAAGGCTCAACTTCGGGGTCGCGGCGAGCGGGCTTCCGAGCGACTGGGCGATGTTCAACGTGGACGGCATGTCGGGGCAGAACCGGGAGATGACCCGCGAGGCCCTCGACATCATCCTCAGGCTGTGGACGGATCCGGAGCCGTTCGACCACAAGGGCAAGTACTGGAGCGTGAGCAAGACGGGCGTCATGTTCGACACCCTCCGGCCGCACCTCAAGCCTTTCCAGAACCCCCATCCTCCCATCGGGGTGGCGGGCCTCAGCAAGAACTCCGACACGCTCAAGATGGCCGGCGAGCACGGCTTCATCCCCATGAGCCTCAACCTCAACCCCGCCTACGTCGGCTCGCACTGGGACGCGGTCGAGGAAGGGGCCGCCAGGGCGGGACGCACCGCGCACCGGGGCGAATGGCGGCTGGTGCGGGAGATCCTCGTGGCCGAGACCGACGAGGAAGCGATGCGGCTGTCCGCCGGGGACATGATGGGCCGGATGATGGGGGAGTACTTCCTGCCGCTCCTCGCCAACTTCGGGTTCACCGACTTCCTGAAGCACGAACCGGACGTGCCGGACTCCGACGTGACGCCCGAGTACTGCGCGCGCCACAACTGGGTGATCGGCTCACCGGACACGGTGGTGGAGAAGCTCGAGCAGGTCTACCACGAGGTCGGGGGGTTCGGCACCCTGCTCGTCTTCTGCTTCGACTATGCCCACGCGCCGGAGGTCTGGCAGAACTCGTTCCGGCTGCTGATGGAGGAGGTCGCCCCGCGGGTCGCCCACCTCAAGCCGGCGGTCGCCGCCACTGCCGCCGCCGCGTAGGCGGCGGCCGGCCGGTCGTCTTCCGGTTGCCCTCGCGGAGCGCGGCGTCCGCGACTCGCGGAAGCCGCCCGCCCCGGGTCAGCCCGGCCAGGCGCGGACTTCCTGCCGCTGCTCCCCGAGCCCGCCGACGCCAAGGCGCATCACGTCGCCGGCCTGCAGGAAACGCTGGGGCTTCTGCCCCGCCCCCACGCCGGGGGGGGTGCCGGTCGGGATGACGTCGCCCGGCTCGAGGGTCATGTAGCAGCTCGCGAAGCTCACGATGGTCTTCACGCCGAAGATCATCGTGGCCGTGCTCCCGTCCTGGAACCGGTCCCCGTTCACCTCCAGCCAAAGGGCGAGCGCCTGCGGGTCCGGCGCCTCGTCCTTCGTGACCATCCAGGGGCCCATCGGCGCGAAGGTGTCGCAGCTCTTGCCCTTGGTCCACTGTCCCCCCGGCCGCTCGATCTGGAACTCGCGCTCCGACACGTCGTTGACCACGCAGTACCCGGCCACGTAGTCGAGCGCGTCGTCCTCCTCGACGTAGCTCGCCCGCCGTCCGATGACGATCCCGAGCTCGACCTCCCAGTCGAGCTTGGTCGAGCCGCGCGGCGCGATGACCGGGTCGTTCGGTCCGTTGATCGCGGAGGTGGCCTTCATGAACAGGATGGGTTCGCTCGGGATCGGAGAGCCGGTCTCCGCCGCGTGGTCCGAGTAGTTGAGCCCGATGCACAGCAGCTTGCCGACGTTCGCGACGCACGGCCCGATCCGGACACCCGGATCGACCGCCGGCAGCGACGACGGATCGAGGCCGGCGAGCCGGGCCAGCGACTCGGGGGCGAGCGCCTCCGGACCGATGTCGTCGATCCTTCCCGAGAGATCGCGAATGGTCCCGCCCGCATCGAGCAGACCGGGCTTCTCGTTTCCACGCTCACCGAAACGAAGCAGCTTCATGTTTTTCTCCTCGTCCAAGGGGCCATGACCCCGGCAAACCAACCGCGACCGCAGCGCGCGCCGGTATTCTACTCGCGACGGGGGCGGGGGCTCCCGCACAGGTAGCCGAGAATCGTGCCGATTCCCTGGATGGTGGTCGCCATCGCAGTCGCGATGAACTGCATATGGGGCGGCAATCCGGTTGCGATAAAGTTCAGCCTGGAAGCATTTCCTCCTTTCTGGACCGCCTTTCTCCGCTTCTGTCTCGGGATCGCATGCGTCGGGGTCTGGGCGCGCCTGGCCGGCATCCGGCTGTTTCCGTCTTCCGAGGAATGGAAGCCCTTTCTCGGGCTGAGCCTCATGTTCGGGGTCCAGATCTGGGTCATGAACGTCGGCTTTGGCCTCACCACGGGGGTCATGGGCTCGGTGCTCAACTCGGTCTACCCCCTCGTCGCGGCCCTCCTCGGACCACTGGCGGTCGCCGGGGACCGGCTGGACGCGGTCCGCGCGCTCGGACTCGTCGCCGCGTTCATCGGCACCGCGACGGTGCTGCTCGGCGAGACCGCGACGGGGGAGCTCGAGCTCTTCTCGACCGGCAACTGGCTCGTGCTCCTGAGCGGGACGCTGCTCGGAATCCGGCTCGTGATGTCCACCCGGGTGATACGCGCCACCGATCCGGTGCGCGCCACGTTCTGGCAGATGGTGCTGGCGCAGCCCTGGTTCCTCGCCGGTGCGCTCGCCACCGAGACCATCGCGTGGGATGCGATCGGATGGCGGCCCATCGCCGGAATCGCGTTCCAGGGGGTGATCATCGCGGGGTTGGGCTTCATGATCATCGCCTATCTCCTCCGGCGCTACCGGCCGAGCACGATGATCAGCCTCGGCTTCGTCACTCCCGTGTCCGGGGCCCTGCTCGCCGCCTGGATCCTCGGCGAGACGGTCTCCCAGAGCTTCGTGGTGGGGCTCATCGAGGTCGCGGTCGGCCTCGCGCTCGTGCTGCGCGAGCCGGCCCGGCGCGCCTGACCCGCCTCCGGTGGCAACCGGGTCCGAGCAAGGGTAGCCTTGAGGCTGGCCTTGAGGATGGCCCCCGCCGGCGGCTGCCGCGAGTGGCGGGGCCGCGAACGCGAGGTCAGGGGATCGGCATGGAGCGGAGCGTGGATGCACCCGAGAACCCGGGCGATCGCCTGATCGTCGCCCTCGACGTGGATGGCCGCGAGCCGGCCCTGCGGCTCGCCGATCGGCTCGGCGACCTCGTCTCCTTCTACAAGGTCGGCTGGCAGCTCTTCATCGGCGCGGGGTTCGCGTTCGTGCGCGAGCTCCGCGAGCGGGGCAAGAAGGTCTTTCTCGACCTCAAGATGGATGACATCGAGGCAACCGTGGCGGCGGCCGTGGGGAACATGAATGCTGACGTGGAGTTCCTCACGGTCCACGGGACCGGCGCCACCGTGCGGGCGGCGAGGGCCGGCCGCGCGGACCGGCCGCGCCCGCGGTTCCTGATGGTGACCGCGCTCTCGAGCATCGATACCGCGGACGTGCGCGGCGCTTCGGCGAATCCGGGGCTCGATATCGACGACTACGCGATCGGGAAGGCCCGCGACGCCCTCGACGCGGGCTGCGACGGCCTCATCGCCTCCGGAACCTCGGTGCGGCGGCTTCGGTCCGCGTTTCGCGACCGGGACTTTCTCGTGGTGGCGCCCGGCATTCGTCAGTCCGGCGCGGGGTCCGACGACCACAAGCGTACCCTCACCCCGATGGAAGCGATACGGGACGGTGCGGACTACCTGGTGGTGGGACGGCCGGTGCGCGACGCTCGGGACCCGGCGGCGAGCGTGGCCCGGATCGGCGACGAGATCGCCGAGGGGCTTGCGCTTCGGGCGCCGGACGCCGGCTGAACGGGACGCCGGCTGAACGGGACACCACCGGGAGACGAACGTGCCGGACCAGCCGCTCATGTCGCTCGACGAGATCCGCGCTCGGCTCGATCTCGGCGATACCCAGATGCTCGAGTGGCTCGCGACCCGGGCGAACCTGGTGCGCGAGGTGGCGCGCATCAAGGAGGCCAAGGGCGCAAGCCTCCAGGCGGCGGACCGCGAGGCGTCGATGTTCGCCCGCAAGCAGATCCAGTGCCGCGTGCTCGGGCTCGACTTCCACTACGTGGCCGAGCTGGTCTCGCTCATGATCTGGCACTCCAAGCAGATCGAGTGCGACGAGCTCGGGCGCGACACGTTCCTCGACACCAGGCCGGTTCCCCCCGCGCGGCTGCACGCGCAGCTCCTGGAGCTCACCGCGGCCGAGGCGCCGCGCTACGACGAGTACTGCCGCGGCGAGGACGCGGACGCGGTCTCGTCCTACATCGATCGGGAGCTCGAATGGATCGAGGCGGCGGCCGGCGAGGCGCCGGACCGGGCGCTCGCGCTCGATCTCGGCTGTGCGACCGGGCAGATCGCGGAGTTCCTCCAGTCGAGGTTCGATCGGGTACGGGGATTCGACGTCTCGCCGGCCATGATCGACCATGCCCGGGCTCGGTGCGACTGGAATCCGGGGGTCGAGCTCGAGGTCCGGGATCTGGACGCCGGCATTCCGGCCGCGGACGGGACGGTGTCGCTCGCGGTCGCGAACTTCGGCGCCGCCTCGGAGCTCGCCGCGGACCTTCCGCGCGAGATCGCACGGGTCCTTCGCCCGGGCGGCACGGCGCTCCTCTCGTGGTACAACCGGAACGCCCTCGTGAACGACTGGTTCTATCCTTGGCCGGCGACCGTTCACTCCCATCTCAATCCCCACAACGACACGCTGGAGGTCTGGTCGGGAGAGTCCGTCTACACCATCCGGGCGCGGGCCATGACGGTGGACGAGGCGCGGCGCGCCTGCGAATCGGCGGGTCTCGAGTTCCGGCTCGCGGGCACGTACCCGACCCTTCAGCCGATCCTGCCGGCCTTCGTGGCGCGAAGCCCGCGCGCACGCGCCCTCTACGACGCGTGCCGGCAGCTCGACGACCACCTCGCCGCCCCCGGCATCGACAAGGGAAGCTGCATCATCGCGGTTGCGTCCCGGCCGAAGGATTGACCGCGGGCTTCACGGGCCGCAAGCGACTCAACCGCGCGCGTCTCGCTCCCGGTCCGTATTCCATTCCGGGCGGGTTCCGCTTCGTTCGCGGCAGCGTGACCCGCGGTCCGAGCCTTGTGATAGCCTCGCGGCGCTCAAGTGCAGCCGGGAGGTCGCTACATGAAGGTCGGATTCGTCGGCGTCGGGAACATGGGCGGCCCGATGTGCCGCAACATCATCAAGAACAGCGGGCACGAAATTCTCGTCTGCGACCGCGACGAAGCGGCCGTCGGTCGCTGTGTGGCGGTCGGGGGGACCGGGGTCGGCTCCATTGCGGAGGCGGTGGCCGAGTCGGACGTGGTGTTCACCTCCCTGCCGATGCCCAAGGACGTGGAAGCGGTAGCGCTCGGCGAAGGGGGGATCGGAGAAAGCGCGCGCCAGGGCACGGTCCACATCGACCTCAGCACCAACTCGCCGACCATGGTGCGGAGCATTGCGGACCGCCTCGCGCCGAGGGGCGTCAAGATGCTCGACGCGCCGGTGAGCGGCGGCACCACCGGGGCGGAGAACGCGACCATCGCGATCATGGTGGGGGGTGATCGTGCGGTGTTCGACGAGCACCGCCCGCTCTTCGAGTCGTTCGGCAAGAACGTCATCTACGCCGGCGCGCTCGGCGCGGGCAGCATCGCCAAGATCGTCAACAACATGGTGGCGTTCTGCAACATGGCGAGCGGGGCCGAGGGGCTCATGCTCGGGGCGGCGGCGGGTATCGATCCGGACGTGCTGAACCAGGTGATCCGAAGCTCGAGCGGCGACGGCTTCGGTTTTCGGTCGGTCGCCCGCAAGGCGCTCCAGGGCGACTGGAGCCCGACCTTCGCCCTCGACCTCGCCTACAAGGACCTGCACCTCGCCCTCGAGCTCGCGGACGAGATCGGCATTCCGCTGCCCCTCGCGGCCCAGACCCACAACCTCATGCGGATGGCGCGGGGCTCGGGCTACGGCGGCGACGACACGACGGCCATGATGCGGGTCTACGAGGACACCCTGGGGCGGGAAGTGCGCGGCAAGCCCCGCGAGGAATAGCCTGCCCCGAGAGGACTGTCTTGCCGGACCGGTCATGAAGTCCGGCTGCGGGCGGTCGCCGGCAGTCCTCTCCAATCCCCGGATAACGGTGGGATTGGCGACCGGTTACGGAAGATCACAGGTGCCCGCCCCCGTACAGGTTTGCCGCAAGGGGCTGCGGCCGATGCGACTATTCGACGATGGCGCTGAAAACGGTCGGGGTAGCGACGTTCGGCTTCACGTCACCCGAGATGCCAGCCCGGGCGATGACCGGGCGATGAATGATCACTCCGTTCCGGATCCCCGGACATCCGCGGCAAACGCGTTTCGGAGAACACCATGACCGGCAACCCCGTTATCGAGAAGCTTGGCCGGCGGCTGCGTCTCGGGGTCATCGGCGGCGGCCCGGGCAGCATCATCGGCGAGGTCCACCGCACCGCGGCACGCCTCGACGATCGCTACGAGGTGGTCGGCGGGGTGCTGTCCTCGAACCCGGATCGGTCCCGCGCCGCGGGGCGGGCGCTCGGCTGGGCGCCGGAGCGGGCCTACGGCGACGGCGACGCGATGCTCGCGGGCGAGACCGCCCGGCCGGACGGGGTGGACCTGGTCGCGATCATGACCCCCAACGACAGCCACTACCCGCTCGCCCGCCGCTGGATCGACGCGGGGCGGGACGTGATCTGCGACAAGCCGCTCACGACCAGCCTGGACGATGCCCGTGATCTCGTCGCCCGGGTGCGGGCGAGCGGCCTCGTCTTCTGCACCACGTACAACTACTCGGCCTATCCGATGGCCCGGCAGGCGCGGGCGATGGTCGCGGACGGAGAGATCGGGGAGCTGCGCCTGGCGCAGGTCGAATACATCCAGCCCCAGCTCGCCGTGCGCCCCGACCTCGAAGATCCCGAC